>RHDP01000001.1:0-670000 GCA_003725745.1 Streptomyces sp. I6
CCCGATCCCTCACTGCCGCTCGTCGCCCCTTCGGGAGTCCGTTTCGATCGATCGGGTTGGCAACGTCCGGCCGCCGGTCGGATCTCGCACCGGAGTACGACGCAGGGGCTCACCGATCCTTTGCGGAGCGGCGACCGATCGGGCGACTCCGGTCACACCGGCCAGGGCACGCAGTTCCGTCAGCGTGCCGCGGTAGACACTACGGTCGACGTCATCCGGAATGCCCGGGTCTGCGCCTGATCGGTGTACTGCCAGAACGTCCATGTCTGATCCGTTCCGGGAAGTGGATGAGGTTTGGCACCCCAACTTGCGAGCCACTGCAGATGCCCCCTGAAAACCGCGGCATTCCCCGCCAGACAACTGACGACAAAGGAATACTCGGTGTACACGATCGGCTTGACGCCGAACGCCTCCTCGACGGCACGGAGAAAGATCGCGAGTTGACGGGCGTCGACACCGGGCGGGCAGGTGGGCCGGTGGTGCCTCCACCCGCTCTCCGCATCGAGAACTGGCGGCAGTTCCCCCGGATTCCGCCCGTGTAGCCGGCGGCGCGTGCCGTACGGACGAAGTGTGCAGCCTGAGCCTCGGCGTCCCCTGGGGATTGCGAGTCGAAGAAGTGGTAGGGGGCCCGGTAAAGACTCGTGCGAGACGCCCCGCCAAGTCCCTCGCAAACCACGGGTCCTCGTACTGCGTGCCTTGGGTGGCCTTCATGAAGACGAAGGAGTTACGGGTCGCGACCCCGTCCCAGTCGATGGGCTCATCACCGTCCCGTGGTTGAACTCGCTGGTGTCCACCCTCTGGGGCCCGGCGGGATCGAAGTCCCGGAAGTCACCCATATGGCGGAACAAGGGGCGGTCACCAGCACTGCGGCAATCACTACGGCGCTCACCGAGCGCCCGGCGGATGCACGACGCGGCATGATGCACTCTCCCATGGCGACGCCGGCACCGGCCGTGCTCCGCCAGTACGCATTTCCGGAGCCCGGGAAACACAAGGAAGGAGACCTGGATATGGCGGAATCGTATGCGGGCCGTTCCGGAGACGCACTTCGGCGGATGCCGCGCGGGGAATCGTATCGACGCGCTTTCCCTATCGCCCCGGAGCCCGCACCCGCACCCGCACCCGCACCCGCACCCGCACCCGCGGATCATCCGTCCTCATCCCGTCCGCCGGACATCGCGTCCGCCTCACGCTCCCCGCCACCGCCCCGCCACCGCCCGTCTCCCTCCGCCACCACCCGTCACTGCCCGTCACCGTCCGTTACCGCCCGTTACCGCCCGTTCGGCGGCGGCGTCGCCTTCCAGTCCGGATGGTTCGGCATAGGCGGCGTCTCGGTCCCCTTGAGCCAGGACTCGAGAAACCCCTTCACTCCCTGCCCTGGAGCGATGCGATCGGCGTGCGCGATGTAGTCGTCCGTACTGGCGGACCCGCCCTCGTACACCGTGAGGAACGACCGTTCGATCTGCCTGAACTTGGCCTTCCCGACCTTCTGCTCCAGTGCGTACAGCACCAGGGGGCCTCCCCGGTAGACCTGCTCGCTGAACAGCGATTCCTTCGTGGGCCTGGCGACCGGACCGTACTGCGCACGGTAGACGTCACCGCTCCGGTAGAAGTCCGCCATCACCGACTCCATGGAGCCGTGCCTGCCGTCGTTGGTGGTCCAGCCCTGGGCGAACCGGTATGTGAGGCCGTAGTAGTTGGCGTGGCCCTCACTGATCCAGTTGTCCGCCCAGGTCTTCGGTGTGACACTTCCGCCGAACCATGAGTGCACGAGCTCGTGCATCATATGCGGGGCGACGCTCTCGACTGGGGTGGACGACAGATAGGAGGGATCGTAGACGGTGAGCGTGTGCGTTTCCAGGGCATGGAACCCGAACGGGACCTCTTCGTCCGTGTCGAGGGGCATCAGACCATACGCCTCCAGCGGAAACGGCCCCAGTTCTCCCACTGCCCACTTCATCTGCTCCACGGCCATGTCGAGTTGGCCGAACCGGTCGGCGGATCCCTCGGCAGGACGAGACTGATAGGCACCCCGTCGACCGTGCCTATCTCCTCCGTCTCATACCGGCCGACTGCGATCTGCACGAGTTCCGGTGCCACCGGATGCACGGTCCCGTAGGTGTACGTCGTGTACGCGCCACGGGTCTCGGGGTTCTTCAGCGGAAGTCCGCTGGCTACGGCAACGGCATCACTGCCGCGGGTATCGAGACACGGAAGGTGAAGTCCGCCTTGTCCCAGGGAACGTCGTTGCACGGAAAAACCGTGTGCGCCTTGTCGGGTTGCGGGGCGAGAGCGAAGCCCTTTCCCGTGTCCACCCAGCCGCTGGCTCCGGAACTACGCGGGTCCACGTCGTACCGGACGTTGATCCGCATCACGTGATTCGGCGCCACCGAGGAAGCCGGAGAGATCTGCAGCTTCTTCTTCGCCAGGGTGAAACGGGCATCCTCCCCGTCCACCGCCACGGACTTCACGTGCATTTTCTGCGCGTCCAGCGAGAACTTCTGCAATTCGGCCGAAGAGCGCGCTGTGATCACCGCCTCCGCCTCGACGGGTACCTTCGGTTCTTCTGGACGGTACACAAAGTCAAGGTCATACGATTCCACCTCGTATCCGGGGTTACCGAGTCCAGGGAACACCGGATCAGCCGGAACCGGGGGTCTGCCGTCGTCACACCGATCGAAGCGATGAGCAGGGTCGCGGTGAACGCCGCCAGAAGACTCGTCCTGCATCCACCGATCCGGATCATCCCCGTCTCCCTGCGCCATAGACGACAGACCGCGCCCCGGCATTGTTTCGCCGAAGGTGACCGTGTGTGAGGAGGGTGCCCCGTGGGCGGAGAATTCTCGGGCCTCTCGACGGTAGAGCAGTGCGCGGCGTCAGATGAGGTGCATCGCGGGAGAGGCCGTGGGCTCAACGCTCCGGACAGTCGCCACCTTGCCCGGTCGTCATCACCGAAGAGCGGGACCGGGCCGCGGGCGAAGCGTCCCGGCATACCAGAAAAACGCTACCGGCAGCACCTGAATGCCGCAATCACAGCGATCTCCTCCGTCGGAGATCAGCGACTTCGCCGCAGTGCACGGGCGCCGGCCGATCAGGGACGCCTCCCTCACTCCGGCATCACGTCGGCCTCACGTCCTCCTCCCTGCCCCAGACGGCTTTGTGTGATCATGCGGACACGGCCCGAGGGAGCGCGCCACGGCAGACTGAGAGGCGAGGAGCACGGTGCGGGCGCGGGTGGGGAGCGGAACGGCTCGTCCATGTCCGACGAGGAGTGGGAGCGGTTCCTGCACGATGCGGTGACGGGTGCCGCCGATGCGCCAGGGGAACCGTCGGCCCGCGCACGGCGATCGGCGCACGACCGGGGATGGCCGCCCCTCCGGCAGGGTGGCGCACCTACACGCCGCACGCCCCAGGCGGCGGAAGGGCTGGTACCCGGCGGTTCTGTTCGCAGCGGTGGTGCTGCTGGCCGTCGCTCTCGCCCCGGCGCTGATGGTCGATCTGCTCGGCGGTGGCCATCGACAGGGTGGTGTGCCTGTACCAGGCCCGGTTGAGCAGGCCCTGGCCGCGGCCCTGCCGGCGGCGGTCACCCCTCGCCGGACGCCGCCTCGCCCCGGTTGCCCCGGACCGTGTCGACGAGGGTCACCGGGTCCCCCGGGAGGTCGTCGCCACGCCATGCCACGTGGCCGTCGGGGCGTACCAACACGAAGGAGCGCTCGTACAGCTTGGCGATCTCCGGGTCGCCGCCCTGGTGCACGGTCAGCGGTACGCCCCGTTCGGCGAACGCGCGCTCGAACGCCGGAAGGCCGTCGTGGTCCGCGAAGCGGAGCAGCACGAAGCCCTGGCCGAACAGGTCGAGCGTGGAGGTGGAGGCTTCCCACCACGCGTGCGCGGCGCGGTGGCCGGGCTCGCTGCCGGGCCGCCAGTCGGCGTCCGGCCGGCCGTGGCGGATCGGTACGCCGGGGTCGTCGACGATCGCCGGAGAGCGGTAGCGCAGCCCGAAGTGGATCTGCGGGGCGTCGAACTCCCGCCGCGCGCCGCTGCTCGCCAGCCGCCCCGCCATCTCGGTGCGGGCCCGCTCGCCCTCGGGCCCGTCCAGGTGGATCCGGGCGGCAGTTCCCTGCTCATGGTGCGCTGCAGGTTGGTGTTGGCCTCGTTGAGGCTCTCCAGGGCGATCGGCCTGCGCTCGGTGTCGTATGTGTCGAGCAGGTGCCGACCCGCCCAGCCGTTCAGCGTGGCGGCGAGTTTCCAGCCCAGGTCGGCGGCGTCCGCGATGCCGGTGTTGAGCCCGAAGCCGCCCGAAGGCGACAGGGTGTGCGCCGCGTCGCCGGCGAGGAGGACACGCCCGGCCCGGTACCGGTCGGCGACCCGGTGGGTGAGGTGCCACTCGCTGTCGCCGAGCAGTTCCACCGGCGTGTCGAAGGCGAGGGCATCGTGGATGAGGGACAGCGCGTCGGCACGGGCCCCGCCGTCGCCGTCCGCGCCCACGACCAGGTTGTAGAGGTCGCTGCCGTTCAGTGAGCGCATGGGGAAGCGCAGCGTGGACGACAGCATGAGGAAGTACACCAGGGCGGCGCGGTCGCCCAGTCGTTCCCTGAGTTCGGGGCCCGGAAGAGGACGTTGCGGAAGACCTGCGTACGGTGACGGCCCGGTGCCTCGATGCCGCAGGCCCGGCGGATGGGGGAAGAGGCGCCGTCGCAGGCGACCAGGAAGCGTGCCCGGACGGTGCCGGTCCTACCCGTGGCCTGGTCGGTGAGGACGGCGTCGACGTGGTCATCGGCCGGCAGCACGTGGTCGACGGTGGTGAGGAGCCGCAGCGGGCCGTCCGGGTGGACGCCCAGCGCCTGCGACAGCACCGGGCTCAGCCAGTGTGCGGGACAGATCTGGTCGGGCTCGGGAGTGTGCACGAAGGCCGGCCGGCTCGCGGCGGTACCGCGGCGGTACCGGTACACTTCGTGACCGCCCACCCTGGTGACCCAGGCGATGTCCAGAGGGTGGTCGGCGGGCCAGCCCGCCCCCGGACGGCGTCCGCGACGCCCCAGCGGCGGAACAGTTCCATCGAGCGCGGACCGATCGTGCTGACCTTGGGATGCCGGACCTGTCCGTCACCGGCGTCGACGACCATGCAGTCGATCCCGCGGTACGTCAGGTCCAGCGCCAGTGCCATCCCGACCGGGCCGCCGCCCACGATCAGCACATCGGTCCGCTCGCCGGCGTCCGTCATCTCGTTCCTGCCTCTCCTCGTCGATCCGTCCTGCTCGTTCGGCTCACGGCCCGTCCGGACCGCGCGGGAGGGTGTGCGGGTGCGTCCTCCCCGCGCGCACCCGGTCAGGGGCGTTCGGCAGTGACCAGGAGGCAGCCGAAGTCGTCGGCTCCCGCCAGGTCGGACGGCTTGAAGGCGTCGTCGCCGAAGTCGAAGTTGCCCTCGTCCATGGCCACGGGGCGGTCCTCGACGGCCGCCAGCTTCCCCAGTTCGTCGGCGAGGCGCAGCGTGGTCTGCTCGGTGACGTCGAGGATCTCGCGCAGCCGCAGGCCGGAGCGGTGGAGCAGCGCGACGTAGTCGTCGATGTCCGCCGTGGTCGACATCAGGTCGTGGCAGAACTTGTCGATGCCCGGGTGCCGCACCGCCTTTCGCGGGTGACGTTCGAACACGTCGGTCAGGACGATCCGGCCGCCGGGCCGGAGCACCCGGCACACCTCGGTGAACACCTGCTGCCGGTCCGGCATGTGGCAGACGGACTCGAGGGCCATCACGGCGTCGAACGACGCGTCCTCGAAGGGGAGTTGCATCGCGTCGCCGTGCCGGAAGACGGCACGGCCGGTGAGCCCGGCCTCGGCCGCGAGTCGTGCCGCGGTCTTGATCTGCTCCTCGCTGATGCTGATGCCGGTGACCCGTGCTCCCGTGTGCGTCACGACCCGCAGACCGGGGCCGCCCACCCCGCAGCCCAGGTCGAGGACGTGGGAGGAGTCGTCCACCCTCATCCGCTCGATGAAGACGTCGGTGAGCCGGTCCATCGCCTCCTCGATCGTGGTCTGGGAGTCCGGTGTGTCCCAGTAGCCGATGTGCACGTTGGGGTTGAAGGTTCCGTCGTTCATCGCGCTCAGCGTCAGCCGGTCGTACAGCTTGCCGACGGCTTCCGGCTCGGGCAGGGTCTGGACGGGGTCGGTCATGGAGACAGCCTCTCTGGTTGGCAGGTGCAGGTAGCAGGCGGGCGGGTCGCGGCCCGGCCGGCCACGGCATTGAGGTGGGCGGGCCACCGGGCGGGAGCGCTGGTCAGGACCCACTCGTCCGCGTGGGGACGGGCGTCCGCCACGGCCGGGCGGACGGGCGGGCGGGCGGGCGGGCGCCGGACAACCCGTGCGCTCCCGGGTGCCCCGGGGTACACGAACCTCGAGTGGTCGCGCAGGCGTTACGGCACGGGTCTCGCCGGCGCGAGCCCCCTCTCGATCCGCAGGCAGCGGGCGTAGTCCGGCAGCAGGCCGTTCCGCTGCGCCTCGGCGAGGGTGATCGCCGCGCGGTCCCGCTCGGAGAGGATCGGTTCGGTGTCCGTGGTGATCGGCAGTGCGAGGGCCGGGTCGAGGACGGAGAGGGAGAGTTCGTTCTCGGCGACGTAGCTCTCGGAGAGCATGTAGGACATGACGGTGTCGTCCTCCAGCGCCAGGAACGCGTGGCCCACTCCCACGGGTATGAAGCTGGCCCGGTGGTCGCTCTGGTCCATCAGCACGGCGTCCCAGCGGCCGAACGTGGGTGAGCCGACCCTGATGTCGACGACGATGTCCAGCGCACTGCCGCGGGAGCAGTGGACGTACTTCGCGGTACCAGGTGGCGTCACCGTGTAGTGGATGCCGCGTACGACGCCGCGCCGGGACACGCTGTGGTTGGTCTGCGCGACGGGGAAGAGCGGGGCGCCGTGGGCCTCGACGAACGCCTGCTCCTGGTACGGCGAGATGAACTCGCCCCGGTCGTCGGGGAAGACACGGGGGGTGAACTCGATGGCTCCCTCGACGGTGAGTGCGCGTGCTTTCACATCTTCTCCCGTGGCTCGGTGGTCGGCTCGGCGGAACGCGGCGGGCGGCTGGGGGTCACAGCGTCCCCAGTACCTCGCGCACGGCATGGATGACCTTGTCCTGGAGGTCGGGGGCGAGTGAGGGGTACATCGGCAGCGAGAAGATCTCGCCGGCCAGCGCTTCGGTGACCGGGAGCGACCCCTCGGCGTATCCGAGGTGGGCGAATCCGGTCATGGTGTGCACCGGCCACGGATAGCTGATGTTGAGGTGGATGTCGTACGCCTTGAGTCGCTCGATGATGTCGTCGCGCCGGGGGTGGCGGACCACGTACACGTAGTACACGTGCTCGTTGCCGGGCACGGTGCGCGGCAGGACGAGGTCGGTGTCGGCGAGACCGTCGGCGTAGCGCCGGGCGACCGCCCGGCGTCCGGCGATGTAGGTGTCGAGCCGCCCCAGCTTGCGGCGGAGGATCTCGGCGTGGAGCTCGTCGAGGCGGCTGTTGTGGGCGGGGGTCTCCAGGGTGTAGTAGCGCTCGTCCATGCCGTAGTAGCGCAGTCGGCGCAGTCGTTTCGCCACGGAGGGGTCCGAGGTGATCGTGGCGCCGCCGTCGCCGTAGGCGCCGAGTACCTTGGTCGGGTAGAAGGAGAAGGCGGCGGCGTCACCGGTGGTGCCGGCCACGGTCCCGCCCTGCCGGGCGCCGTGGGCTTGGGCGCAGTCCTCCAGGACGGCCAGTCCGTGCCGGGCGGCGAGTTCCTCCAACGGGCCCATGTCCACGCACTGGCCGTACAGGTGGACGGGGAGGAGGCACCGGGTGCGTGCGGTGACGGCCGCGCCGACCTGGTCGGTGTCCATGAGGTAGTCGTCCTCGCGGACGTCGACGAAGACGGGAGTGGCGCCGGTAGAGTCGATGGCGACGACGGTGGGGGCCGCGGTGTTCGACACCGTGATCACCTCGTCGCCGGGGCCGATGCCGAGGGCCTGCAGTCCCAGCTTGATCGCGTTCGTCCCGTTGTCGACGCCCACGCAGTGGCCCACCGAGTGGTAGGCGGCGAACTCCTCCTCGAAGCCGCGCACGCTCGCGCCGAGCACCAGCCGGCCCGAGGAGAAGACCGTCTCAACGGCGTCCAGGATGTCCGGGCGCTCGGCCTCGTACTCCGCCAGGTAGTCCCATACACGCGTCGTCATCTTCCAGCCTTTCCAGAACGGCGGCGCACTGCGGTGCGCCTGCGGTAGGTGGGTGTCGGGGGTGCGTCACCGGGGGTCGTCCCGCTCGCGGGCCAGGGCGGTCACGGTGCGGCGCACTCCTTCGGGCAGCGGGATCCGGGGGTGCCAGCCGGTGGCCGCGCGGAACGGTGCGGAGTCGAGGGTCACGCTGCGGAAGTCCGTCGCGGGGGCGTGCGCGGGTGGCTCGACGGACACCACGTCGACCGGGGGCCGTCCCCGTACGTCGGCCACGGTGCGGGCGACGAGCCGAAAGACGTCGCCGAGTGAGTCGCCGCGGCCTGCGCCGATCAGCCAGTGGCCGCCCACCAGGGAGTCCGGGTGGTTCAGGGCGGCCGTGAACGCCGCCGCGACGTCGTCGACGTGGACCAGGTCGCGGCGCACCGTGCCGTCGTGCCACATGGTGAGCGTCCGGCCGTCGAGCGCCCGCCGCGCCATGGCGGACACGACACCCCGGTCGCCCGCACCGGGCGCCGCGCTCTCGCCGAACACCGTGGGCAGACGCAGGCTGACGCCACGTACCCGGCCCTCGGCCGTGGCCTTCAGCAGGAGCTGCTCGGCGGCCAGTTTCTGCCGGTCGTAGGCGGTTTCGGGGCGGTCGGGTTCGGTGCCGTCGAGCGGCTCCCGCCGCGGCACACCGACCTGGGAGGCGGCACCGCCGTACACGACCAGCGGCGGCGTCACCTCACCGGGGGCCGGCCGCAGTACGTCGACGAGGTCCCGCATGACCCCGACGTTGACGCGCTCGGCCCCGGGGTCGCTCTCGGCGGCCCGCCAGCCGCCCTCCCCCAGCAGCAGGTGGATCACCGCGTCCGAGCCGGCGACCGCCTCGGCGAGGGCCTGGCGGTCGGTGAGGTCGGCGGTGACGACGGTGGTCTCGGCCGGGCCCGGAGCGGGTGCGCTCGGCCTGCGCGCAACGGCCCGCAGCCGGATCCGGCGGCTCGCCAGGGCGCGGGTGACGGACGATCCGACGAAGCCGGAGGCACCGAGTACGGTGACCAGGGGTGTGCGCTTCACGGCGCTCCTCTTCTCGATGTCAGCGGTGCCCTCCTCCATGGCGCTCCCCTCCCCGTGACCGCGCCACGGAGGCGTTGAGGCAGGCCAGGAGCGTGCGGGCCTCCACGTTCAGGTAGTGGCCGTGCCGGGTGAGGGTCCTGAGCTGCGCCGGGGTGGCCCAGGTGTAGGCGGGGGCGGGTCGAGCGGGGCGTCGTCGGCTTCGACGACGAGGTACCGGCTCCTCGCGTTGAGGAAGCGCCCGCCCTCCTCGGAGAGGACGGCCTGGTAGTGGATGTGCGACGGCGGGGCGTTGAGCACGGCGTCGAGGAACGGCGGGCGGTCCGCCGGGGCAGATGGGTGTAGTTGCCGGGTGTGCACTGGACGGTCGGGCCAGCTCGACGGTGTCCAGGAAGCCGCCTTCGGCCCGGGCGTGCACCAGCACATGGGGTACTCCGTCGATCGCGCGCACGAGGAACGCGGCGACCCCCAGCCCCACGGGCTCGACCAACGGCTGGTCCCAGCTGACCACTTCGCGGTTGCCGGCCCGCACGGAGACGGCGACGACCCTGAAGTAGCGCCCGGCCTCGTGCTCGATGGCCTCGGCGCCGCGCTTCCAGCCGCGCACGCCGGCGAGCGGTATGCGTTCGGCGCACACGTCGTGGCGGGAGCGCTCGCCCGTGAACCAGGAGAGGAGTTGTGCGTCCGACAGCAGTGCGCCGGGGGACGTGTCCCGGTACGGCACGCACGACAGCACGGTCCTGGCGTTCATGTTGACCATGTCGTCCTCGTGCAGCAGCTCGGCGATCTGGCCGAGGGTGAGCCAGCGGAAGTCGTCCAGCTCGGGGACGTCGCCGACGGTCTCCACGATCATGTTGCGGTTGGTCTTGCGGTAGAACCACGAGCCCTGTTCGGACTGGAGGACGTCGACGACGACGCGGTCGGGGTCGGGCCGGAAGAAGTGGTCGATGAGCGTGACGTCCGTACCCCGGTGGGCCCCGGTATAGTTGCTGCGGGTGGCCTGCACGGTCGGGGAGAGCTGGAGCAGGTTGGCGTTGCCCGGCTCCATCTTGGCCTGCATCAGGAAGTGCAGCACCCCGTCGAACTCCTTGGCCAGGATCCCGAGGATGCCCACTTCGGGCTGTCTGACGACCGGCTGCTGCCACTCCCGGTACGGGCCGTCGCCGGAGGGCCCGTCGAGCTCCACCACATGCATGCCCTCGACGGTGAAGAACCGCCCGCTGCGGTGCACGAGATTGCCGGTGCCCGGCTCGAAGCGCCACTGGCCCAGCTCCGCGAACGGTATCCGCTCCACGTGGAACACGTGGGCCCGGCGACGCTCGGCCAGCCAGGCGCGCACGTCCTCGGTCCGCACCCGGGCCCCGCGCCCGGTCGCGGCCGACAGGGCGATGCGGTCGGCCAACCGGCCGTCCTCGCGCGGGCGTACGGCCGGGACGGCGGGCGGTGGAACGATCCGAGTCGACATCGAGGGCTCCTCGCCGGTCAGGACCGCTTCGCGGTGATCAGGACATAGCCGGTGTGCGGGTGCCTCCCGACGTCCTCCATCAGGTCGGCCGCCGCAGCCATCTGCTCCGCCGCGCCGGAGTCGAGGGACTCGGCGAGCCCCGGAAGGCCGCGGCGGCGTGCCCGTAGCTGGAGCGGACCTGCTCACCGATGTCCGTCAGCTCCAGCAGTTCCCAGCCTGCTGCCGCCAGATGGGCGCGGTGCTGGTCGGGCGTGTTGATCCCGGCGA
Source organism: Streptomyces sp. I6 (assembly GCA_003725745.1). Classification (GTDB taxonomy): domain Bacteria; phylum Actinomycetota; class Actinomycetes; order Streptomycetales; family Streptomycetaceae; genus Streptomyces. Next base: position 10,973 of record RHDP01000001.1, read on the forward strand.
TCTCGTACATGCGCAGCATCCCGTCCAGTACCGCCCTGTCGTCACCGCTGAACGGCTGCCGCAGGCACAGGTCGGCGACGGCGAGCCGGCCGCCCGGCCGGACGACTCGGTGGAGTTCCTTGAGCGCGCGGGTCTGGTCGGTCATGTGCAGCAGCGACTCGATCGCGAAGGCACCGTCGAAGGAGCCGTCCTGGAAGGGGAGATCAGTGGCGTCCGCCAGCCGGAAGGAGACCCGGCCCCCGAGGCCGGCCCCCACCGCCCGCTCCGCCGCCTCGGCGACCTGCTGCCGGCTTACGGTGATGCCGGTGACGTGCACGTCGTGCGCCACCGCGATGCGCAGGGCCGGTACCCCGATGCCGCAGCCCACGTCCAGCAGGTGCCGGCCCGGCCGGAGGTCGAGGCGGTCGGCGACCAGGTCGGTGAGACGGTCGGTGGCCTCGGCGAGCGGAACACCGGGGTCGTCGTCCCAGTAGCCCACGTGGATGTTGCCGCCCATGGCGGTGGTGGCTCCGGCGTCGGAGAACTGGCCGTACACCTCGGCCACCGAGTCGGCGGTGGTGTCGGACTTCTGCGTCATGGCTGTGCCTTCCTGTTGTGCGTCGTCGATGCCGCGCTGCGGGTCACGGAAGGTCGGACAGGTCGAGGACCAGCCGGGTCGGGCCGTGGAAGACCAGGTCGTCGGCGTACTCGACCCGGTGACGGCCGCGGCCGAGTCCGGGGATTTCGTCGAGCAGGGTCCTGAGGCCGATCTCGGCCTCGGCGCGGGCCAGCGTGGCGCCCAGGCAGTAGTGGATTCCGAGGCCGAAGCCCAGGTGCCGGTCGGCGGCGCGGTGGACGTCCGGGACGTCGGGGTCCGGGAAGCGCGCGGGGTCCCGGTTCGCCGAGCCCAGCAGGGCCACCACGCGGCTGCCGCGCGGCACGTCGTACCCGCCGAGGTGCGCGTCCTCGTACGCCCAGCGCGTCACCGCCTGCACCGGTGGGTCGTAGCGCATCAGTTCCTCGACCGCGGGCGGCGTCACCTCGGGCGTGGCACGCAGCTCCGCCAGGATCTCGGGGTGCGCCCGCAGGGCCAGCACGGCCTTGGCCAGGAAGTTGGTGGTGGTCTCGTGTCCGGCGGTGAGCAGATGGACGCACGTCCCGACGATCCCGTCCACACTCAGCCGTGCGCCGGTGTCCCGGGCCCGGACGAGGAGGGTGAGCAGGTCGGCACCGCCGCCCCGCTCCGCCGGTCCACCTGCTGCCGGAAGTAGCGCGCGAAATCCCGGGAGGCCGCCTCGGCCCGGGCGTAACCGCCGGCGCCGCGTGATCGGGTGGTGCTGGCCTCCTGGAGGGCGACCGCGCCGGCGCGGAGCCATGCGCGGTCCTTTTCGGGGAGGCCGAGCAGTTCGGAGATGACGAGGACGGGGAAGGGCGCGGCGAAGCCCTCGACGAGGTCTGCCTCGCGGTGCCCTCCCAGCCGTTCGACGAGTTCCTGCGCGAGCCGGGTGATGCGTGGCCGGAGATCGGTGACGATCGAGGGCGAGAACCGGGTGTTGAGCAGGGAGCGCAGTTCGGTGTGGCGCGGCGGGTCGAGGAAGACCAGCCAGTTCTCGACGATGGTCCGCAGGGCCCGGTGTTCGGCGGGGATCGGGACGGGGGCCGTGCGGGTGCCGGTGTCGCCGGACGCCACGCGCGCGCTGCGTCCGAACCGCCGGTCGGACAGGACGCGGACGACGTCGTCGTACGTGAAGAGGTAGAAGGTGTCCGGGCCGCCCGTGCCCGATGCGGTGCGATGGACCGGCGCGGCCTCCCGGTAGCGCCGGTACACGGGGTACGGGTTGCTGATGTCCTCCCCGTCCCAGCCCATGAGGTCGAACCGCGGCAGCGTCGCGCGGGGCATGCGATCTCCTTCGGTCGGCAGTGCGGCGGTGTGGTCGGGGCGTCCTCCGGCCGCGGGACGGCCGGAGGGGGGCCGGCCGCTAGCGGCCCGGCGGCCGGAAGTGGTCGGCCCAGAACGCGCTCATCTCGCCGACGCGCGCGGGCACGACGGGATGTTTGCCGCACTCCGCCGCGAGGTCGTCGAGGCGCCGGGCGATACCGCGCCGGGCCACGTCGGGGCGGGAGACGGCCATCGGCTCCTCGGGGAGTTCGAACGACGGTCCGGCGGTCATGCCCCGGCGCCCCGACGGCATGGTGACGAGCAGTTCCGCCAGCGGGCGCATCAGGCCCGTCATCATGTCTATCGCCGCGTTCATCAGGTCGGACCGCCGCAGGGCGGCGTCGGGGCACTCACCGAAGTGCTGGGCCATGAGCTGAAGCGCCATGAAGTAGGCGCGGTTGAACAGCTTCATCACCGCCCGGGCGGCGGCATCGGTGACCGTCTCCATCGCCGGGTCGCCCGCACCGAGGGTCGGGTTCCGCAGGACCGGGTAGGCAGGGTTCCACCGTTCGGCACCCGGGTGCGGCCCGTCGGTCGGCGCGCTGCGGAGCAGCTCGGAGATCCGCAGGAACGCGTGGTAGTGGGAGGTCTCGCCGCCTCGCGGGCCGAGCACACCCCCCTCCCCTGCTCGGTGATGACGTCGATGGCGAACAACGCGCTGGCGAGGTCGTCGACTTCGAGCTGGTAGTCGGGGTGCGTCCGGTTGAGGGACTTCCGGAGGAAGAGGTGGTGCTCACCGCCTCCCCTGCCCTGGTCCACCATGAAGAGGTCCGGGACGCTCTGCAGTCCCTCCCTGAGGTCCGCGTAGAGCTCGCTCAGCGACCCGTACGGGTGCCGTTCGTCGTACGCGGCAGGGCCGCCGGTCCGTCGCCGCGCCGTACCTCCCCGACAAGGCCCTCCGGACGCTCGATCTGCACGAACCGCTCCACGCTGCCGGGCCCCAGCCGCTCCAAGGAGAAGTCCAGCGGGACCGCCAGCTCGTGGTTGACGGTGCGGAAGTCGACGCGAGGCACATGGAACGGTTCGCCCACCGCCATGAGGATGTTGTTGACGAGCAGGAAGTGGATCATCTCCTCGCGGGCGATGTCCAGCAGCATGCTGCGGATGCCCTCGTCGAGGGTCTCCCCGCCGTCACCGCAGGCGAGTCGAAGCTGCCCGGGCGTCCACAGTCCCCGCCGCACGTACTCGGCGCCGGCGCCGTGGGTGGGCACCGAGTAGGCGGCGTACAGGTACTGGAGCATGACGGCCAGTTCGATCGCGGCGGCGTCGCGCAGCACCTTGACCAGTCGGTCCCGGGTGGTGGTCCTGCGGCTTCTGCGACTGGTGGCCCGCACCGCCGACAGGACTTCGTCGGGCTTCTGCTGGGACCGGAGGAACCTCAGCAGGAGCTGCGCCTTCGGTTCGGAAAGCTCCCGGGTGGGCGGCATGTAGTAGGTCTTCGACTTGTTGAGCGGATCGCACATCTGCCAGATCAGCTTGGCGTACGTCTCGACCTTGCAGCGGTCCGCGAGGCTGAAGACCTCCGCCTTCATGAACGAGTACATGTGCTCGTAGAACGCGAAGACCTCTTCGTACACCAGCTCGAAGGTCACCTCGTCCTGGCCCGTCCCGGCCAGCCGCCAGTCGTCGGGCAGCACCCGCACCGCCAGATACCCGGCGCCGGGCCAGTAGCCGAGCGTGTCGTCGTGGTCGTAGCCCAGCGTGGCGGAGCCGGGCCGGTCCGGGTCGCACGGCAGGTCGTCCGGGCCGGTGGACAGCAGGATCCGGGCCGTCCCGGACGCCGCGCCCCGCAGGGTGAACCAGCCCCGGCCCGCGTCATCCGTGCCCAGAACACACGTACCCGACCATCCGCCGTCACCGTCCCGCCGTCCGGCACGCACCCGGACCACGTCGACGTCCGAGCACCGCGCGCCGGGGGACGCCGCGACCGGGTCACGCGGCAGGGCACGGGGGTTGAAGAACTGCCGCACACCGATCCCGCCGACGGCGGCCGGACGGCCCCGCACGAAGGACCGCACCAGCACCTCGACGTCGTGGTCCGCGTCGTCGGCGTCCCGGGGGTGCTCCAGGATGAGGGCCGCGTCGTCGGCCTGGACGTTGACCTCCTTCTCGCGCAGGTGCACCACGGGGCCGCCGGGCCCGGTCCCGACCAGGTGCAGCGCCTCCTCGGCGGCCTCCCTCGCCGGCATCTCGACGGGGACCGTCACCAGGCCGCCGGCGAGGGCGTACGTCTCCCCTAGATAGCTCTGCCGGGGCACCCGGGCGACCAGTCGACCGCTGTCCGCCGTCCGCAGTTCGAGATCGCCGATGTCGAGGGGCACCGGCTCGGACCGGCCGTCCCGCACCGGGCCGGAGGCGGGCATCGCGGTGATCATGTTGAGCACGGCGTGGTCGTCCGTCAGCTCGACGGTGAGGTTGTGCGGCCCGCCGGTCCCGGGGCGGCTCGGGACGAGCAGACGGCCCGCCGGGTAGGTGCGCGGCTCGCCCGGCCGCCAGGGAGCGATGGTGCCGCGCAGCCGCCAGCGGCCGGGCCGGTCGGGGACCTCGGGTGCGGACGGATGGCTCAGCGAGAACTGCACGACCAGCCCTCCCGCTTCCCCGCGGGCCACCGTGTCCCGCAGGAGCCGTACGGCCGGTGAGACGGCGGCCTCGTCGAGCCAGGTCGGTTCGCCGTCCCCGGCCACGACGAACTGGTGGACCACGGAACGGCGCAGCCGCTTGGCCAGCCAGTGCTCCCCGACGTCCCGGACGTGGTGGGTGTTGTGCCACCTCGGGGGGTGGAAGCCGTGGACGGCGCCGGTGGACATGTAGCCGACGTCGTGGGAGCGGCCGTCGCGCCCGAAGCAGAACTGTCCGACCATGAGGGTCGTCGTCCAGTCGGAGGCCGGGTCGACGTCGAAGACCCGTGCCCGGTTGACCGTGGTGCCGAGGTACTCGTTGTAGTGCCCCCACATGTCGACGGCGCGCCCGATCACCGGGTCCCCGGTGTCCAGCTCGCCCGCGCGGCACTCGACTCCGACGATCCGCGCGTCGACGGCGAAGTGCCCGTTGCCGGCGAAGTCCTCGCCCTTGGCCGCGCTGAAGGGGCCGTCGGGCGCCGGACGGCCGGTGCCGTCGTACCGCGGCCCGATCAGGTCGAGGTGGTCGTGGTACTCGCCCGGTGGACGGTGGGGCGGGAAGGGCTGCCCGTCGGCGGTGAGTGCCGTGTTGGTGGCCAGGTCGACGAGTCCGCTTCGGGCGCCGGTGGGAGCATGGGTCGTGGCGGTTCCGGAGAAGTGCAGCCGGGGCAGGTCGAAGACGCTCACGCCGACCGGTCCGAGCGGCTCGGTCGGGAGGCGGCGAACACGCGCCTGGCACGCGGCTCGTACCACTCGATCTCGTGCGCGGCGTCGATCGCCGACTCGATGGCGCCCTCGATCCACGCGGGCTTCGACGAGCAGTGCTCGCCGGCGAAGAAGAGGCCCCGCTGCGGCCGGGCGGCCTCGCGACGTTCGGCCTCGCGGAGGGCGGCCTCCTGGCCCCATCGGACCGTGGCCGCTCCCCAGGACCATCGGCGTGCGCCCCAGGCCCGGCCCGCCACGCCCAGGATCATGCCCGGTCTGCGCAACTCCGGGTGCATCACGCTGAGTTCCCTGGTGACGAGGGCGTTCCGCTCGGCCTCGCCGAGCCGGGCGAGGGCGTCGGCGTCCGGGCCGATGGTGTAGCTGGCGAGCAGCACCGCGCCGAGCGCGGGGTCGCCGTCGGCGGGCGGGTAGTACGTCTGCCTGACGTGGCCGCCGGTGAAGGAGGCGCCCCCGCTGATGCCGTCCTTCTCCCAGAAGGCCTCGCGGCAGTGGAAGGCGATCTTCGTTGCCGGCCAGTACTTCGTCTGGTGGACGATATCCAGTTTGTCCTGGTCGAAGCCGGTCAGCCGCATCCTCCGGAGTACGGTGAACGGAATGGTGCACACCACGTAGTCACAGGTCCTGGTGACCGTCGTGACGCCCTGGCGGATCCGCAGGGCCACTGCGTCGTCGCGCACGTCGATGCCCACGACCTCCTGGCCCAGCGAGATCCTGCCGCGGATCCGTGCGGCGAGCCGCTGGGGCAGCGCGTCCATGCCGTCCCGCAGCCGCACGATGCTGGAGCTGGTCTCGTCGAGCACATCGTCGAGGAAGCGCTCCAGCCGGAGCGGGCAGGACGACCGTATCCGTGGGTGGTCGGCGAAGAAGGCGTGCAGGTCGATCCTGTTGTGCGCGGTACCGCACCGGTACGGCGTCAGGTCGATGTGGTCGACGAGGTCGAGCAGTTCCACGCCGATGTCGTTGTGCAGCCCGTCGTAGAACTGGCGGGGTGCGATGGCCCTGATGCTGGCGTCCAGCCAGGCCCCGAACAGCAGGGTGTCCAGCCGGTAGTGCGCGCTCGGCAGTCCGGCGGCGAAATCGTCGACCAGGGTGTCGTGCGCCTCGCGCACACGAAGGTATCCGGTGGGACCGGGCAGATAGGCGGCGTCGTCGGAGAACAGCGTCCGGAACTCGCGGACCTGGTTCTGCAGGCCGAGTTCGGCGATGTAGTGCATGGTCAGCCGGTGCCCGGCGGGGATGCGCATCGCGCCGAGCTCGGCGAACGGCCCGGCCTCAGCGGCACCGGCGAAGCGGTGCGTGTGAATCCGGCCGCCCACCTCGCGGCTTCCCTCGATGATCTGGACGTCATGTCCGAGGCGTTCCAGTTCATAGGCCGTCACCAGACCGGCGATGCCGGCGCCGATGACGGTCACCTTCTTCGGTCCACCGATGGCGCCGTCCGGACCGTCACTGTCCTGCAAGGGTGCCGTCACGGGTTTCCTCCAGTACGCGAAGTCCAAGGCCGGGCTGTGTGGGATGAACGCGGCGCCTTTCCGTGTTTCGGAAGGGGCGATGCCGGGGATTGCGCATCGGCAATTCTTCGGGTGACGGAGTGGTGTCCGCATCCCCGGCAGACCTGCGCACGAGTGGTTCGACGAGCCGTCCGTCGGCGTGATCGGGGCGGCGCGGCGGCGCCATCCTGCGCGAGTGCGCGGGGTTTTCCCACCGCCGCCATCCAGCCCTTCGGCAGGGTGATGCTGGCGTGCGAGGACGGTCGGCCCCGGCCCCGCGGGTACCTGGGGCCACCGACGAAACCCGTGACGCGAGACGCCTGAGGAGGCGATGTTGACGCGCGTGTTGATCGCTACCACACCGGCACAGGGACACGTCGTGAGCATGCTCGAGGTCGCATGCGAACTGGTCCGGCGCGGCCACGAGGTGCGGTGGTACACCGGCCGGGCCTTCCAGCGGCAGGTGGAGCAGGCCGGGGCGCACTTCGAACCCATGCACCCCGAAGTCGACTTCGGCGGCAGGAGCCGCGAGGAGGCCTACCCCCACCACGCCGGGCTGACCGGACTCGCCAACTTCACCACCGGAGTCCGTGACATCTTCTACCGGACCGCACCCCGCCAGATGGACGACCTCCTGGCGGTCCTCGAACGGTTCCCGGCCGACTGCGTCCTCGCCGACGACATGTGCTACGGCGCCTGTTTCGCGAGCGAACGCACCGGCATCCCGCTGGCCTGGCTGGCCAATTCGGTCTACATCCTCGCCAGCAGGGACACCGCCCCGCTCGGCCGGGGGCTGGGGCCGAGTTCGTCCCGGCTCGGCCGGGTACGCAACGCGCTGCTCCGCTTCGTCTCGGACCATGTGGTGATGCGGGAACTGCGCCGGGAGGCCGACCGGGTCCGGGCCTCCGTGGACCTGCCGAGGCTGGACACCCCTGCCATGGAGAACATCGCCCGTCCGCCGGCGCTCTATCTGCTGGGCACCGTACCGTCCTTCGAGTTCCCCCGCAGCGACCTGCTCCGGGGCACCCATTTCGTGGGGCCCCTCCTCGGGCTGCCCCCGGAGGACTTCGACCCGCCCGCCTGGTGGGAGGACCTGCAGGGCGGCCGGCCGGTGGTGCTGATCACCCAGGGCACCACCGCCAACGACGTCGAGGGGATGCTCGTGCCGGCCGTGCGGGCCCTGGCCGAACAGGACGTCCTCTTCGTGGTCACCACCGGGACCGACCTGGACGTGGACCGGCTCCGGCCGCTTCCGGACAACGTACGGCTGGAGCGGTTCATCCCCTACCACCATCTGCTGCCGCACGTGGACGTGATGGTGACCAACGGCGGCTACAACGGCGTCAACGCGGCCCTCGCCCAGGGGGTGCCCCTGGTCGTCGTACCGGGCTCGGAGGAGAAGCCCGACGTGGCCGCGCGGGTCAAGTGGGCCGGCGCCGGTGTGGTCCTCGATCGGCCCGTGTCGAGCGCCGGCCTGCGGGACGCGGTGGCCACCGTGCTGAACGACGGCGGCCACCGGCGGAGGGCACGCGCACTGGCCCGGGAGCACCAGAGCTGCGACGCCCCGCGGCGGGCCGCCGATCTCATCGAGTCCCTGGCCGATTCCCAGGGCCAGATCCCCACCGGAGGAGGTATCACACGGTGAACACTGCGAAGACCGACCTCAAGGAAGCCCCCGAGACCAGCATGCCCGTGGACCCGGGTCCCTTCGACTGCATGCCGGAGCTGCTGGCCGCAGCGCGCGTGGCGCCGGTCGTCCGCATCCCCTACCTCGGCGAGCACGCCTGGGTCGTCTGCGACCCCGAGCTGGTGCGGACCGCTCTCGCCCACCCCAAGATGGCCAAGGACATCACCCTGGTCCCCGAGTTCATGCGCCGGCCCGGTCTGATGGTGGGATCGCAGCCGCCCCCGGAGTACGCCCGCGCCATGATCATGAGTGATGGCGCGGACCATGCCCGGATCCGGCGGGTGCACCAGCCGGTGCTGAGCCCGCGCAACACCGAGAAGTGGGGGGAACGGGTCGGCGTCAAGGTCGGTGGATTCCTCACCGAGCTGGAGCAGTCGCGGGCCGCGGGGTCCGCCGGGGTCGACGTGGTCACCGACTACACCCACCGGGTCCCGCTGGCCTTCATCTCCGAGATGCTCGGCCTGCCCCTGGAAGCCGAGCGGCGGCTGCGGAGCATCACCGACGTCATGCTCTACTCCTCCGACTACCCCGCACGCCGCGAGGCGGTCGGTGCGCTGTTCGGGGCGGTCGAGGGCTGGGTCAAGGACCCGGCCCCGCTGCGGGAGGGTGTGATCACGGGTTTCCTGGCCGCCGCGGACGGGCCGGACGCGGTCACCGAGGGCGAGGCCGTCGTCTGGACCGTGGGCATGATCATCACTGGCTACGAGACGACGGGGAGCCTGATCTCCGCCTCGCTGTACGAGGCGCTGCGCCGGCCTCCGGAGGAGCGGCCGCGGTCCGAGGAGGACGTCAAGGGCTGGATCGAGGAGACCCTCCGGGTCCACCCGCCGTTCCCGCACCCGACGTGGCGCTTCCCCACCGAGGACATCGAACTCGGCGGCTATCTGATCCCCAGGGGTGCCCCGGTGCAGGTCAGCATCGCGGCGGCGAACCGGAAGCCGGGCGAGGGAGCCGACAGCTTCGAGGCGGAACGCGCCGGGCACGGCCACCTCAGCTTCGGCCTCGGCATGCACTACTGCATCGGCGCCTCGTTGGTCCGCCTGGAGGCACAGATCGCCGTACGGGAGTTCCTGCGGCGCTTCCCGAAGGCGCGCCTCAGCGGCGAGGACGCCGTAGTGTGGGAGTCGGAGTGGATGATCCGGCGGCTGAGCGCCCTGCCCGCCGTACTGAACTGACAACGTGCCCACCCGCGCCCTTCCCACCTCCCGACGCCGGGAGGCGGGGGACGCCCGTACGGGGCGCCCCGCCCCGAGCCGACCGCCCCGAGGCCCGGCCACCGGGCGCTCACCGGGGGCGGCCCGGGCAACCAGCCCTTCCACACACGTTGGGGAGACGATGACTCCTGCCTTTGCGGCCGACGTACCGGCGGGGCGCCGATGAAGGCGCTCGTGCTCGCCGGCGGCTCCGGTTCCCGGCTGCGGCCGATCACCCATACGTCGGCGAAACAGCTCGTGCCCGTCGCCAACAAGCCGGTCCTCTTCTACGGCCTCGAATCGATCGCCCTGGCGGGCGTCCGCGAGGTCGGCATCGTCGTCGGCGACACGGCCGCCGAGATCGAATCCGCGGTCGGCGACGGCTCGCGCTTCGGTCTGGACGTCACCTACCTCCCGCAGGAGGCGCCGCTGGGGCTCGCCCACGCCGTACGGACCGCCCGGGACTACCTCGGCGACGACGACTTCGTGATGTACCTGGGCGACAACTTCATCGTCGGCGGCATCGGCACACTCGTGGACCGCTTCCGGGCGAACCGCCCGGACGCCCAGATCCTGCTGACCCGGGTGTCGGACCCGCGTGCGTTCGGCGTGGTGGAACTCGACGACAGCGGCCGGGTGATCGGCCTGGAGGAGAAGCCGGAGCACCCGAAGAGCGACCTCGCGCTGGTCGGCGTCTACATGTTCACCGCCCGGGTGCACGACGCGGTGGACCGTCTCAAGCCGTCGTGGCGGGGGGAGTTGGAGATCACGGACGCGATCCAGGAGCTGATCGACTCGGGCTGCCGGGTGGAGTCCACGCCCGTCTCCGGCTACTGGAAGGACACCGGCAACGTCGCCGACATGCTGGAGGTCAACCGTCTGGTCCTGGACGGCGTCGAGACCGACTGCTCGGGCGAGGTCGAGTCCAGCGAGCTGATCGGGCGGGTGGTGATCGAGGCGGGCGCGACCGTCACGGGATCGCGGATCGTCGGCCCCGCGGTCGTCGCGGCGGGTGCACGCATCCACAACTCCTACATCGGTCCGTTCACTTCCATCGACACCGGCTGCTCGGTCGTCGACAGCGAGGTCGAGTACTCCATCGTGCTGCGCGGGGCGTCCATCACCGGGGTGCGGCGCGTGGAGCGCTCGCTGATCGGACGCGAGGTCGAGGTGACGTCGTCACCCCGCGTCCTGCGGGCCCACCGCCTCGTCCTCGGCGACCACAGCAAGGTGCAGGTGGCGTCATGAGAATCCTCGTGACCGGCGGTGCCGGCTTCATCGGCTCCCACTTCGTACGGTCCTTCGCCGACGAGGACGAGCTGACCGTCGTCGACAAGCTGACCTACGCCGGGAACCCGGCCGGCCTGGCGCCCGTAGAGGACCGCCTCGCGTTCGTGCACGGCGACATCTGCGACGCGGCGCTCATGGCCGAGGTGGTGCCCGGCCACGACGCCGTCGTCAACTTCGCCGCCGAGTCCCACGTGGACCGGTCGATAGCCGGCGCGGAGGAGTTCGTCCGCAGCAACGTCCTCGGCGTACAGACCCTCATGCAGGCCTGCCTCGACGCGGGCGTCCCGAGAATCGTCCACGTCTCCACCGACGAGGTGTACGGCAGCATCGACAGCGGGTCCTGGGACGAAACCGCCCCGCTCAGCCCCAACTCCCCCTACGCCGCCTCCAAGGCCGGCGGCGACCTGATCGCCCTCGCCTACGCCCGCACCCACGGGCTGCCGGTCAGCATCACCCGCTGCGGCAACAACTACGGGCCGTACCAGTACCCGGAGAAGGTCGTCCCGCTCTTCGTCACCAACCTCCTCGACGGCCTGGCCGTCCCGCTCTACGGTGACGGCACCAACGTGCGCGACTGGATCCATGTGGCCGACCACTGCCGAGCCGTTCGGCTGGTCGCCGACCGCGGGGAACCCGGTGAGGTCTACCATGTCGCCGGCACCGCCGAGCTGACCAATCTGGAGCTCACGGCCCGGCTGCTCGACGCACTGGGCGCCGACCGGCGAATGATCGAGCGGGTCCCTGACCGCAAGGCCCATGACCGCCGCTACTCCTTGACCGACGCCAAGTTGCGGGCACTCGGGTACGCCCCGTCGACCCCCTTCGACCAGGGTCTGGCCGAGACCGTGGAGTGGTACACGACCCACCGCGAGTGGTGGGAGCCGCTGAAGAAGCGCGGAGCTCCCTGAGGTACGAAGGCCCGACGGCGGAACGGGGCCGTGACGACCGGCTGCTCCGCAGCGGGGGTCCCTTGGGCGCGAGCCCGGTCGAAGGCGGAGGGAGCGAACGCCGTCGAAAGCGGAGGGAGCGAGCGCGGTCGACCGCAGGAGGAGCGAACGCCGTCGAAAGCGGAGGGAGCGAGCGCGGTCGACCGCAGGAGGAGCGAACGCGCACGACGGACCGGATGCCGCCCCGCCACACGGGGGCGCCGCCGCCCGGCGACACGCACCTGCGTACCGGACGGCTGTCGCGGCCCCGCGGCGAAGCGCTACGCCCTGAGACGGATCAGTGCCGTGCGGGACCGGATCCCCAGCTTGCGGTAGATCTGCCGCAGATGGAACCCCACCGTGTGCGGGGAGATGAACAGATGGCGGGCGGCCTGCTGGTTGGTGAGGCCGCCGGCCACCAGTTCGGCCACCTTCCGCTCGGTCTTGGTGAGGCTCTCCCAGCCGGAGACCGGCCGCTTGGCGTGCTTCCAGTGCCGGCGCCGTACCCCGAGCCCGCGCAGACGGGCACGGACCCGGGCGGCGTCCCGCTCGCCGCCGAGTGCGCCGTAGGCGCTCATGGCCCGGTCCAACTCGCTGATCGCGTTCTCGTGGTCCCCGCGGTCGAGCAGGAGAGCGGCGTGGTCCTCGGCCGCGGCGGCCTGTGCCCACGGGTTGCGGTGCAGCCGGCCGGCGCGGGCCAGGGCCTTGGGGTCGGCCTCGGCGAGCGCCCGGGCGTGCATAGCGGTGGCGAGCACCGAGGGGAGGCGAGGGTTGCGGACAAGGACGTCCTGGGTCGTGCCGATCACCATCTCGACGAGATCCGGCCGGTCGGCTGCGAGCATGGAGCGCACACACCAGGCCGCGGCGGCCGGGTCCTCCAGGACGGCTTCGCGTAGCGAACCTGCCTGAGCCCCGATCTCCGCGAGCACCTCCGCCGCCGCAAGGGGGCCGGCCTGGGCCTCGGCCAGTCGGGCGTTCATCAGGAGGCGCGCCGCCCACCAGGGGCTGGAGGCGTGCTGGGGGAAGTCCTTCTTCAGGGCCCTGACGTGGTCCTCGGCCTGGGTGAGCGTCCCCCGGCGCAGCGCGACGGAGGCCAGGACCAGCCATGCCTGCGGTGCGAGCATCGGTATGTGGCGGCCGCCGGTGCCCACACCGGTCCTGGCCTCCGCCTCGGCCTCGTCCAGTCGGCCCTGGGCGAGGTGCAGTTGGGCGCGGAGAACGGCCGGGACGGCGGTGGTCAGCGCCGCGGTCTCCGGGGCGCTCGTCTCGGCGGAACTCCGGATGACGGCCGCTGCCTGCTCGTACTCGTCGGTCCTGGTGAGGGCGAAGGCCAGGAACCAGCGAGGATCGAGCATCTGCCCCTCCTCGCTCGTGCGGTCGAGCGCGACCGCCTCGCGCAGGGTGCTCACCGCCTCCCCCACCTCGCCTTCGCGCCACTGGCCGAAGGCGCGGAAGGTCATCGCACCGGCCACCACGGCCCGTGTGTGGCGGTCGGGGGCGTCGAGGATCTGCTGTGCACGGTCCATCGAGGTACCGTCGCCGGTCAGATAGGAGGCGGCGAGGTGGGCGATCACGGCTTCACGGTGCTGGTCCCCGGCCCGTCGCGCCGCCAGCGCGTCGCCCGCGGCACGACGCGCCGACTGCACGTTTCCGAGCAGCAGCAGCGCGGTCGACATCGACGCCTTCAGCGCGGCCACGTCCTCTGCGAACTCCGCAGGTAACGGGGGAGCCAGAGGCGCCGCGTCGTCGATCGCGGCCCTGGCCAGGGTGATCGCCCGCTCCAGGTGGCCCGCCTTGGTGCACGCCTCGACCGCCGTGCGCGCCAGACGCAGGCGTTCGGCCTGACCGGGGGCCAGCAGTTCCATGCAGCGGGTCGCCAGCGACGCCGCCGTGGACGGATCGGCGACGAGCAGCTTCCGCGCGCCGTCGGAGATGACGCGGATCTCCTCCGCGTTCCCGGGCTGGGCGACGTGGATCAGTTGAAGGGCGGCGCGTTCGACGCCGCCGGGACGCGGCAGCAGCATCTTCGCCGCCTGCCGGCGCAACAGGGCGCACACCGGTTGCGGTACGGAGTCGAGCAGGACACGCCAGATCGGCTCGGTCCTGAAGGCGAGGTCGTGTTCACCACAGACCAGCAGCCCCCGGTCGACCGCTTCGTCCACCGCCGTGAGCAGGCCGACGGGTGCTTCGCCGAGCAGGGCCGACAGGTCCTCGGGTGCGAACGGCGATCCGAGCACCGCGGCCAGCCTGAGCGCCTTCAGGGTGGGCTCGGAGAGTGACCTGAGATCTTGCTGGATGAGCGCGGAGAAGCGTTTCGGCACCGGCGCGGGCACACCGCCCCCGAGGAGGGCGGCGCCGGGCGGGCCGAGTTGCAGCCGGGAGGTACCGTCGACCACGCACAGGTCGTCGTCCGCGAGCCCGCGCATGAGCTCGATCACGGCACGGGGCGTGTCGTTGACGCTCTCCGCCAGGGCGAGGAGGGCCGGGTCGGGGGCGGCCCCGGTGCAGTCGGCGACCAGATGCACCAGCGCCTCGCCCTCGATGGGCCCCAGCTCCCGTACGTCTTCCACCGGAAGCCCGGCACGGAGCGTGCCGAGACAGTCCTTCAGCGGCTCGTGCAGCGCGTCGCCCCGGTCCGTGCTGAGGGCGATCAGCCAGAGGATCGGGAGCCCCTTGAGTGCGACCACGAGGTCGCACAATGCCGTCAGGGCGGGGAGGCTCGCCAGGTGCAGATCGTCGAGCACGACGACCGTACGGGCGCGGCCGGCATGGCGAAGCCGTGTCCGTGCCGCCTCGATCGCGGCGTCGGAGCCGGCCGGGACACCGCCCACGACCACGAAGCCGTCGGCGTCGGCGAGCTTGGCGGCTTCCGCCAGGAGGCGGGTCTTCCCCGCGCCGGGTGCCGCCTCCACCAGGAGGACCGCGCTGCGCCCACCGCGCGCCACTCGACGCAACTGCGCGCCGGTCTGGGCCAGCTGCTTTTCCCGGCCGCGCACCTCGGCTCGGGAAATGGGATCCCACGGGCGAACCGGGCCAGAAATCGCATTCTCTCTTCTCTCTATTACCGACCGCGAAGAGGTGTGCATTTTCTCCCTCATCGACCAAATTTGATCAAGCCATTTCACATCCGATCATAAGACCGCCCGGCGGGCAAGACCACCCATACCGCCTCTTTACCGAGGCGTCGCCGTCGGGAAATCGCCAAGAAACCGCCCGGAAATCCAGTCGGCGAAAATGAGCAGCACGTCGTCAGGCACTGGCCCACGAGCCATCCTGCAGGCCCACCACCCCATGAACGCAAGGGATTCAGCCCCCGGGCGCGCCGCATGGAACCCGATCACTGCGGCGACCCTCCTGTTCGGAGAGCCGCTCACTCTTGACTGGAGCCCTACCGAAGATGAACCGCAGCGACGACTGTTTTCTCGCCATCTTTGGCGAGTTCTTGCGCGCGTCCTGACCGCGCACCTCCGCCGGACTCGGGTTCGACGTGATTCGGCGGCCCGGAGTCGCGAATGCGAGGTCCGGCCAGGGCGGACATGCGTGTGCCCACCTGGAGGGCATTCCTCCGGTTGCTGTCCCGTAAATGATCTACGGCATGCCGATTGGCCGGCTCCTTTCCCTGCCACCCGGCGAGGGGGGTGTTGGTCACTTCCATGACGGCCGCGGGTGGACCTGACGAGGTGCCGGTACCCGCCCAAGCGGCCACCGCCCAGGCTCCCGCTCCCGCCGCCCGGTCGCCTGCAAGGTCAACTTCGGCCAACTGAAGTGCAGCGCACGGAGATTGCAGTGACACGTATGGGGAAGTGGTGAAGAGTTGACGCACGATTTCCGGTACCCGGATGCAGCAACGGAGCTTCGGAGAGCCCATTCGGCGCTTCGGCACGAACCGGGTGCCAGACAAGCGATGGGAGACCAACCGACAATGTTCGATCATGTACGGAACAGAGTGCGGACAGCCGCGCTCGCGCTCTCGGCCGTCACGGCCCTCACCTTCGGTACGGCCGGAGCAGCGGCGGACACCGCTCCCGCCAAGCAGGGGCCGATCTCGGTGGCCTACGTCGAGGTGAACAGCAACAGCATCCTGAACGTCGGCAAGTACACGCTCGCCGACGGCGGCAACGTCTTCGACGTCGCCGTGATCTTCGCGGCGAACATCAACTACGACACGAGCACGAAGTCGGCGTACCTGTATTTCAACGAGAACGTGCAGCGCGTCCTCGACAACGCAGCCACGCAGATACGGCCGCTGCAGCAGCAGGGCATCAAGGTCGTGCTCTCAGTGCTCGGCAACCACCAGGGTGCAGGGTTCGCCAACTTCACCTCTCAGCAGGCGGCGTCGGCTTTCGCGAAAGAGATGTCGGACGCGGTGGCCCAGTACGGCCTCGACGGCATCGACTTCGACGACGAGTACGCCGAGTACGGCAAGAACGGCACGGCCCAGCCCAACGACAGTTCGTTCGTGCACCTGGTGACAGCACTGCGAGCGAACATGCCGGACAAGATCATCAGCCTCTACAACATCGGCCCGGCAGCCTCGCGCCTGTCCCATGGCGGCGTCGACATCTCCTCCACGTTCGACTACGCCTGGAACCCGTACTACGGCACCTGGGGGGTCCCCCGCGTCGCACTACCCAAGTCGCAGTTGTCGCCGGCGGCCGTCTGGATCGGCCACACCTCGCCGAGCACATCCGCCTACCTCGCCCGCCGCACCGTCTCCGAGGGCTACGGTGTCTATCTCACCTACGACCTCGACGGCACCGATCGCAGCGCCGACGTCTCCGCGTTCACCAGGGAGCTGTACGGCAGTGACGCCGTCTACACGCCGTAGGCCACCCGCGCGTCCCCGCACGCGCCCCGCTCCCCGGCGAGCCCTCCCCGTCCCATAGGTCCGCACCCGTACGGGACCGCACCGTGACAACGATGTCGGCAGGGAGGTCGTGCGCCTGTCTGCTGCCTCGCAACGGGGCAGCAGACAGGCGCCTGCGCATCGTTGAACTTGCCTTCCGTCCTCGTGCTCGGCCGCCGGGCACGGAAGCTTCGGCAGTGGGAAGGCAACCGCCGGGCGGCAGGGCCTCACCGATGCCTGCCTCACAGCCGACGCGCAGGGCCGCACCCGGGCCGAACAGTTGAGGCGTCAGAGGGCGCGGTCGGCCGTTCTCCGCGCGCAGCCGGGCCAGTTCCTCATCCCGGCTCCCCGCGCTCTGCTCGCCCTGGCTGTGAGCGCGGCCGGCGTGCTCGTCGGCCTGGCGGCCCCAGCTCGGCAGCGTCTCGCCGGTCACCCCGTCATCCACCGCAACCGCCGCGTACCTGCGCTTCCCGCCCGCCGCGCGGTACAACGCGACCGCGTCGTTCCTGAACTCCGCCGGATACGAAGACGTGCGTCCCAGCAGAACACCTTCCCTCGGATCTGCACGATCCACGGTCAGGGTGTCCATGTCACGGTGATCGCCTCAGCCCGAACCCATCAGTGGACCGGGACCACCCGCCCCGGTTCGGGTGCGGGGGCGACCGCCCCGCACCCGAACCGGCCAGTCCTACGCGGTGAGTGGCGAACGCTCCCGCATGTAGCTGATCACGACCTCCCCGACGGCTTTGGTGACCCCTCCCGCGATCAGTGCCTTGATGCCCCAGCCCACGACGGGAAACCACACCAGCGCGGCTTCCGACGCGCCGCGCCCGGCCACGGCCCCTCCGATGGCCGCACTGACTCCTTCGATACTGAACGACTGCACCCGGTAGACCTTGGCCACGTCGTTCACCATCTTCATGTCCGCCATGCCGAGCACGAACGTGCTGCCCGGCACCCAGCTCACGGCCGTGGCCGCCGCGCACCAGCCGTGCACGATGTTTCGAGCCTTCCGGTCCGCTTCCTCGATCGTCTTCACTGCCATGAGACTCCAGTCCTTGCCAATGCCGCAGCCGTGCGGGCGGCACCGAGCCCGGTCGGGCCTGCGGCACGCGGTGGGTGGGAAAGTGGCGAAGCCCCGGACCTCAGAAGAAGTCGTCGTCCATATCGTCCATGGCGTCTACGTCGTTTGACGGGTCGTAGTCGGTGGAGTCGGACTCGTCGGAGTCGTCGTGGCCGGCCGTCGGGACATCGGTGCCCGCGGCGGTGTCCGCGTCCGTGACGGGGCCGGACTGCGACTGAAAGGCATCCTGGCGGTCGTAGAACTCCTCCGCGTCCGCGAGCATCTTGTCGCTGAACGCCTGGTATTCGTCTGGCGTCATGCTGCCTGGATCGACCGACATGACCACCCCCTCTGCTAGTGGCCCCCGCCGAGGCTCCGCTTGCCCCGGCGGAAGTATCGGCACATCGTGTATGCCACCGGCCTGTGCCGGTCAAACTCTCCTTCATCGGGCTACGTTGGGATACCCATGGATACGACCGCCACTCAGACAGGTGGAGAGTTGCGGGACCGCCGGATCCCAGCCGTCCCGGTCGGATTCGTTCCGAGTTCTCGGGCCTCGGCTCGTGTCTCGTGATCCATTGCGCGTCAGACCGCAGGAGCGCGTCGCCGTCGGGGAGTACCTGGACGACGCCGGAGGGTTGTCTCGCGGTTGATCCGCTCCAGTGGGTTGGTGGACTGGATCACGATCTCGGTGAGCCCGCCCGCTCGTACGCGTCCGCCCCGTCGCCTTCGTTGACGCGTCGCCTTCGTGAACGCGTCGCCTTCGTGAATGCCGTCAACGTGAGAATTCGCGATGGCAAGGTAGCCGACCGCCCCATCTACGTAGCCATGGCCGTCACCGTCGAGGGCATCCGCGATGTCCTCGGGATCCGGGCAGGCGACGGCGGCGAGGGCGCCGAGCACTGGCTCCGGGTTCTTCACCGGGCTAGAAACGCACAGTTGGAGACGCCCCCTGATGCTCGTCCGTGACGGGTGAAGGGGCTGCCCGACGCGGTCGAGACGGTCTGGTCCCGAACCGCCGTCCGGACGCGCATCGTTCACTCGATTCGCAACCGCGCCCGCTACTGCGCTCGTCAGGACAGCGAACCGAACCTGTGCACGGAGCAGTTACACCCAGGGGTGGTCGTGGCGGGAGCGAGCACAGCAGGGATGGTCGACTCCTCCGACAGCGGGTCTCCTTGCCCGTGACCGGCCTCAACGACCAGTCACCACCGGGGGGCCGTTGCTTCATACCCACGACCACATCGGCATCTCCGCCCGAATGATCACCCGTGTGCGCCGCACGCTTCGATCGAGATCCGGTTTGCCGCAGCGCGCTCACAACGGCTTCTGATCGTAGGCGGCTTGGAGGCCGGCGTACGAGGAATTCAGGCGCGCTGATTCCGTTTCGTCCAAGGGGAGGACGAGGCACCGCTCAGCGCCTGACGCCCCCACCACACAGGGCAGGGAGACGACCGTCCCGGGCGGAAGGCCGTAGCCCGACGCGGCCAGGCACGAAACAGGCAGGATGTGCTTCTCGTCCCGTACCACCGACTGCACCAGCGCCGCGACCGCCGTAGCCGTCCCGAAGCTCGTATAGCCCTTCCGCCGGTGGATCTCCGCTCCCCGGGAATGGGTGAAGGACTCCAGATCCTTCTTCACCTCGTCCCATCCGGCGCCGTGGCCGGCAGGGAATGCCGTGACCGGGACGCCGCCGACGAGAGCCGACGACCAGACGACGAACGCGCTCTGTCCGTGCTCCCCGATGACATAGGCGTGGACGTTGGCGTGGTCGACGCCGATCCGCCGTCCCAACGCGTACCGGAGGCGAGCCGTGTCGTTCACCGTCCCGCTGCCCAGCACCAGATTCGGTGGGCGGTGCGTGTGCTCCAGCATGACCCTGGTCAGCAGTTCGACGGGATTGCTGACGATGACGACGACCGCCTCGGGCACCACCGCATCGAGTGATGCCACCACGTCCCTGATGATGGGGGCGTTCACGCCGAACAGCTCAAGCCTGTCCTGGCCGGTGGCCACGGTGGGCCCCACTGCCACCACCACGACGCCCACCTCGGACAGGTGGCGCAGGTCGTCCGTGACCCTCACGTCCTGCTCCCGTAGATGCGACACCGCGTCCGCGATGTCCCAGCCTTCGCCCTCGGCACGCGCGAGCACGCGGTCGTACAGCACCACCCGGCGGGTCACCTCCCGCAGGACGAGAGCATTGGCGATCGCGGAGCCCAGATGCCCGGCACCCACCACGCCCACCGCTGTGCTTGGCACAGCCCCCATGGACCTGCCTCCTCTCCGAGGAGCCGGCTCCTTGATCCAGGATACCGTCGGCACGGTCGGCACGCCTTGCGGTGTCGTGTCGCCCGTCGCGGTGCACGCGTCCCTCTGCAAGCGGGTGGAACGCCGTTGCACCTCACCGACGCGGGGTGCGCGGAAGGGGCGCTTCCGGCGTCTGAACGCCCCGGACCACGGCCGTCGAACTCCGGCCGCTCGCACCGAAGCCGCCACCACCCACTCCGAGAGGACCATGAGACGGATGCACGGACGCGCCGGACGCGACCTTCCCCCGGCACCGCATCCTCCTGCCCTGACCACTACCCGGCGCCACCACCCGCTACGGGCCAGAGCCGCTCGTTCGGCAGATCCTCCGGCCTCCAAGCCCTGACGTACAGTCAGGAAACTCAGGAAACTCAGGAAATGCTGCGGAAGAAGGTGCGGATGTCGTCCGCGAGCAGCTCCGTCTCCTCCATCGCGGGGAAGTGACCGCCCTCGGTGAACTCGCTCCAGTGGCCGATCGTCTTCCCCGGGTCTATCACACGGCGCATGAGCGGGTGGGTGTCGAACACGGCCCATCCGGACGGCACGCCGTGTGCCATGACCAGGTCGAGTCCGGAGTGCTCGGACTCGTAGTAGAACTGCGCGCTCGACGCGCCACTGCGGGTGAACCAGTACAGGCTGATGCCGGTGAGGAGCTGGTCGCGGTCGACCGACTCGTCCGGCGTCCGGTAGGCCCCGCCGGCCCTGGTCTTGAACTTCTCGGCGATCCAGGCGAGCTGACCGACCGGCGAGTCGGTGAGCGCCGCGCCGATCGTGTCGGGACGGTGGTTCTGCATCTCGAGATACCCGCGCTCGGCCGCATCCTCGGTGCGCACTGCCTCGATCTGGGCGATCTCGTCATCGGACAGACCGTCGGGGCGGGGGAACCTGTCGCCGAGCAACCCGAGCCAGCGGGGGTCGCTGCCGATGTGCGCGCCGATGACGCGCTCCGGGAAGAGCGCCGCGAGGCGGCCGGTGGTCCCCGCACCGATGTCGGTACCGTGGGCCGCGAACCTCTCGTAGCCGAGCCGCGTCATGATCTCGGCGTAGGCCTCCGTCGTCCGCGCCAGCTCCCAGCCGGTCCCTGACAGCGGGGTGGAGAAGCCGAAGCCCGGCAACGAGGGGACGATCACGTGGAACTCGTCGGCCAGCAGCGGGATGAGTCGCTGGTAGTCGACGAACGAGCTCGGCCAGCCGTGGTTCAGGACCAGCGGGACGGCCTCCGGGTTCGTCGATCGGACGTGGACGACGTGGAACGTCTGGCCGTCGACGACCGTCGTGAACTGTTCGTACTCGTTGAGCTTCTCCTCCTGCGCACGCCAGTCGAACCCGTCGCGCCAGTACGCGGCGAGCTCCTTCAGGTACGCCAGCGGGATGCCGCGGCTGAAGTCGGTGCGATCGTCTCGGCCCGGCACGGGGAGGGGCCAGCGCGTGTGTGCCAGCCGGTTGCGCAGGTCCTCGATGTCGGCCTGCGGGATGTCGACGCGGAACGGTGTGAGTCCGTTGTTCTCGTTCATGACAACCGACGTTCCCAGGCAATGCGGCAGGCCGGCTTCCGCAATTGCCGAGATGATGGAGAACATGTTGGAGACCTCGGCCCGCCTGCTCGAACTGCTGTCATTGCTCCAGCTGAAACGCGACTGGACGAGTACCGAACTCGCCGGCCGGCTCGGTGTGAGCACGAGGACGGTGCGCGCCGACATCGGCAAGCTGCGGTCGCTCGGCTATCCCGTGGACGCGCGCCCCGGCGTCGCGGGCGGGTACCGGCTGGCGGCCGGGACCGCGATGCCCCCACTGCTGCTCGACGACGACGAGGCCGTCGCCGTCGCGGTCGGGCTGGGTGCGGTCGCGACCCAAAGGCTCGGCGTCGAAGAGACATCGCTCACCGCGCTCGCGAAGCTGGAGCACGTGCTGCCCTCGCGACTGCGTCGGCGCGTCGAGGCGGTACGCGAGGCCACGAGCGTCGTTCCGGGAGCTGAACCGCCGCTCGATCTCTCGGTTCTCGGTGCAGTGGCCGCCGCGATCCGCGGCCACGAACGGCTCCGGTTCGGATACACGAAGCCCCAGGGCAGCGAAGGGTCCCGCCACGTCGAACCGCAAGGTCTGGTGAGCTGGGGGCCGCTCTGGTACCTGCTCGCGTGGGATCTCGACCGTGATGACTGGCGGGTCTTCCGCGTCGACCGCATGGTTGCGCGCACACCGACGGGTGCGCGGTTCCGGCCGCGCGTGATCCCGGAGGGCGATGTCGTCGAGTACGTCGTCGGACGCGTCAGCAAGGCGGCCTGGAAGTACCGCGCCCGGGTACGCGTACGTGCTCCCGCCGCCAAGGTCGCCGCGAGGATCCCCGTCCCGGTCGATATCGAGGTGGTCGACGAGGCCACGTGCCGTATCGAGCTGGGCGCCGACGATCCGGACCGGCTCGCACTGTGGATGGCTCAGCTCGACGTCGACATCGAGGTGATCGACGGAGACGAGCTCGCGGTGGCGTTCGATCGCCTCGCGAGAAGGTTCCGCCGCGCGGCGGGTGGCGCCGCCACGACGTGAATCCCGGCCGTCGGGCATTCGACGATGGCGTCGAGGGCCGGTGTCGGGGGCCCTTGAGCACCCTGCCGTCGGCTCGGCGCAGGCCCCGGCCGTCCGCGGCCCGCTTGCTCACCCTGGGCCGGGGACCTCGACGACGGCGGCCGGTAGGCCGATCCCCGGCGCGTCCGCGGCGCCGTACACGGCGCAGAGGACATCGGCCGGCTCCCCGGCTACTGCCCACCAGGGCCGGGACGTCGCGCTCTGCCCCGGTACCCGCAGCGACGGCGGCACCGGCCCGCCGCGGCGCCGGCCCAGATTCCTCCCCGCGACCGCCTCCCGGCAGGAGCGGCTCACGCTGGTGAAGGGGCCCTGCCGGCAAGACGGCCGGGAAGACCGCCGACGACCCGCTGGACAGGGCCCGTTCCGCCGTGGAGTCCGGAGTACGTGTGCCGTGGTGAGCGCCTTCCCGTCCGCGCCCAGGGGAGCGCCCTTCGTGAGGAGGGAACGTCAGGGCGTGTCCGCCGCCGGTGCTTCCGTCGTCCCGGTGCGCCGCATGCGGAGGTCTTCGGCGTTGCTCAGGCCCTCCAGGGCGTGGCGGCGTTCGCTGTCGGTGAGGTCGAGGGCGGTCAGTCGGCGGTGCCATTCCTCGACGCCGCCGGTATCGTCCAGGGCGGTCGCGAGCCCGATCAGGGTGGCGAGCGTGCGGGCCACGTCCACGGGCGGGGAGCCGGTCTCGTGCCTGCGCAGAGCCGTGGTGAGAACGCGGAGAGCGGCGTGGTCGTCGTTCTTGAACTCGGACAGGATCCGGGCGTTGTCCAGGGCCTTGGCCAGGCCGGTGAGGTTCTTCGAACCGCCGTACTCCAGCTGCGCGGGCTCGTCGCGCTGGATGAAGATGATCGAGTTCCCGGACGGGTCAACGAGGGTGAACCGGCTCGCCCCGGGCCGGAATCGGGTGATGCGGGGCCTGCCCTTGGCGAGGATCTTGCCGTAGGCGGCGCGCATGGCCCGGGTGAGCTCCGCGTGGTACGGCGCGATTGCGTCGACGAAGACCAGGCAGGTGCCGGCGTCCTCCCGGCTCGGGTCGATGTTCTCGGGCGGCGCCCCGAAGTGCAGCGCGAAGCCGCTCCATTCCAGCGCCAGGTAGATGTAGGGCCGGGTCTGCCGGTAGGCGACGCCGAACCCCAGCGCCTGGTAGAACTCCAGCGTCTCCTCAACCGAGGCGCACGGCATCACCGGCACCGTCGTCTCGTTCGCCCGGACCATGGCTTCCGTCACGATCTCCACCTCTCGGCGTCCGTCCTGAAATGAAGTTGCTCCGAGACTGCCGCAGAATCGCTTCCGGCGCCCATGGATTCTTCGGCGCCTGTGTCTGTGCGGGTCAACGGCGGTCACACCCGGGTCGCACTCACCACGCCCCGTGCCCGCGGGAGCCGGGCTCGCCCGGGGAAGCGGGGCTCGCCCGGGGAAGCGGGTGGGCCCCGCGTCCGCACCGCAGTTCCCGACTGCGCAAGGGGCCGGACCGGCGCCGCGGTGGGCGGTTCGGACGGGTGCGGGCGGACTCTCCGCGGCGAGGTCGCCCTCGGTGAGGGCGTGCAGGCGCGCATGGCCGGGCGCGGTCATCGTGCCGGTCTCCTTGCAGGCTTCGGCACTTCGAAGACCAGCCGGTGGCCGTTGGTCCGTGCGGGCCTCACCCTGACGCCGGAGCAGATCCCCGAATCAGATCGAACCCGTACAGAACAGCCCTGGATGCAACCGCCGGTGCACCCGTCGCACCGTCCAGCGGTATCCGTCCGGAGTCCTCAGCCCTGTCCGGGAGGCGTGACGGACAGGGCTCCATGCGCCCGGATCGCATACCACTTTTCCCTGACATGCCGTCACCAAATTCCTCACGCTCAGTGTTGTCATCTGAATGAAACATTCGGCTACCTAGCGGTAACCCGTCGGCCTGTGCCACCTTTTCCGACGCCACCGGCCGGTGTTCTTCCCCATCCCCCACCCACACCGCGCTCCCGCACGGGGCGAGGTGTGGCCGAACGCTGGAGACAGCCCTATGAAGCGCTCCGTTCGCACCGTGGCCCTCGGCGCCGTGGCCGCCGCCATCACTCCTCTCCTCGCGGCGTCGCCCGCACAGGCCGACACCCGCAACCCGGTCATCTTCGTCCACGGCCTGAGCAGCTCGGCCAGCACCTGGAACACCTGGGTGGGCAAGTTCAAGGCCGACGGCTACGACTCCTCGGAGCTGTTCACCTGGTCCTACGACTGGAAGCAGTCGAACAAGACCACGGCGTCCCAACTCGCCGCCAAGGTCGCCCAGGTGCGCGCCGCGACCGGCGCGGCGAAGGTCGATATCGTCACCCATTCCATGGGAGCCATCAACGCCCGCTGGTACGTGAAGTTCAACGGCGGCACCTCGTACGTCGACGACTTCGTCTCGGTGGCCGGCGTCAACCACGGCACGGACATCAGCGTCCTGTGCGCCTTCTACACCTCGTGCTGGGAGATGGTCGCCGGCAGCAGCTTCCTCAAGACCCTGAACTCCGGTGACGAGACCCCGGCAGCGTCAACTACCTGGCGCTGTACTCGACGTGCGACGCCCTGATCAACCCGGACTCGTCGGCGAAACTGAACGGCGCGACGAACGTGTCCGTCGGCTGCATCAGCCACAACAACATGAACGACAGCGCGAGCAACTACACCAAGGTGCGGGACTTCATCGCCTGATCCGGGCTCCCGTAGGGCCGCCCACCGCGTCCGCCGAGGCGCGCGGGCACCCCGTCCGGGATCAGGTCCGGGCGGCCTGATCCCGGATCCCGGAGGAACGGTTCCGGGCCGCGACCGACGAGGACGGCCCGGAACCGCTGCCGGTTCCCCCGCTGACTCTGGGCACCGGCACCTCGCCCGGTCCGCTGAGCCGCACCCGCCGCACACGCCGGTCCGAGCCCCGCAGGGGTCCTCAGAGGTGCCTCATCGCTCCATCGCGTCCCCGGGGCGATCCCGGCTCCGCGCACGAGGCGGACGGTATCGGCGCTCTGACGGTACGGGCCGGGATCGAGGTCATCGGGCGGTTCTCCGCGGTCGACGGTCCGATCACCGGCGGGGAGGACATGCTCCTCACCCCGTCGCGGTCCTCGGCGACGGCGGGGTCGCCGTCGAGGACCCCCGGCGGCTTCGTCACCGGCGGGCGCTCGCGGCGCTCTCCGTCCCTCGCGCCCAACCTCCTCTCAGAAACGGACCAAGCGCCCGACGGTGTCCACCACGCTGTCGGCCGCGTCCCTGGCGCGGCGCGAGCGTTCGGCGAGATCCTCCTCACCCGAGGCGCGGTGAAGAGGGCGCCTGGCCCCGGCCCGGCCCGGCCCCGGCGAGCGGTACGGCCGGGCGAGGATGGCCGTCTCCGCCCCTTCGCTGGGGCCGGACGCAGGAGGACGGAGTCACCGGCAGTGCCCGGACGACCGCCGGCACGGTGGGGCCGGGCGTTGCGGCCGGATCGGCCGGGCCTGACGCCGTCCCGGCGGAGCGCTACGGGGTCGAGGATCTCGATGGTCCGGAGGCGGTCCTGGTCGCGGACGGCGTCGTGAAGAGCTCCGCGAGGGTGTCGCTGTCCGGGGTGGCCGACGGGTCGGGCAGCCGTCCGAGTGCGGCGGCTCCGAAGGCCACCGAGGACGCGGTGTTCGTGGCGTAGGCGTCCAGGTCGTGCGGCCATGTCTCGGGCGGCTGCTGTGCGATCAGGGCCACCGATCCGTGCAGTCCGGCGCAGATGGTGCGGGTCAGCTCTGCGACGTCGCCGCGCAGAGCGCCGGACGTGACACACGGCTCGACCGCTTCGGCGAGGTAGCGGAAGCAGTCAGCGGCCACCTGCCGGCTCGCCTCGGTGGCCCGACCGTCCATGACGAGGCGGTACCGCAGGGGGTGCTCGAGTCCGAAGGCGATGTAGGTGACGCAGCGGCGATGGAGTGCCGAGAACGGGTCGTCGACGCCGGAGGCGGCTTCGCTCATGGATCGGCCCAGTTCGGCCCAGACTCCCAGGCACACGGCGTGCAGCAGTTCGAGTCTGCTCGCGAAGTGCAGGTACACCGAGGGCGTGGTGACTCCCACCGCGGCGGCGACCCCGCGTACGGTCACCGCGTCCTCCCCTTCGGCGTCCAGGATCCGCTCCGCTGCGGCGAGGAGTTCGGTGCGCAGACGCGCTCCTTCCCCGGGCCGTGCCCGCTTGCGCCCGCCGGCGCCGGTCATCGGCGGCTCCCGGCGAACACGGGCTTGCCCGCGGGAGGATCGAGCAGGACATCGGGGGCGTCGTCGTAGCTGTAGGGCCCGGCGATGAGCGGGCTCGGGTCGAGGGCCCCGGAGGCGATCAGCTGCAGGACCTCGGGGGCGAAGGGGGTGATGTGCGGAGGCCCCGTCACGAAGGTGACTCCGCTGGAGTAGAGCTCCAGGTAGGGCAACGCGGGTTCGGCGAAGAACACCGACCGGGACACGCAGGTCCCTCCGGGCCGGGCGGAGACCAGCGCGCAGCGCAGTCCCTTCGGATGGGCCGAAGCGTCCACGGTCAGGTCGTAGGGGCCCTGGATCCGCTCGGAGTAGGAATCGATCAGCGTCGCCCTGGCGCCCAGGGCGGCCGCCTGCTCCACGGAGCGGGGATCGCGGTCGACGTAGTGCACCGCGGTGCTGCCGAGTGCCGTGCAGGCGAGGACCGTCAGCAGTCCGAACGTGGGGGTCCCCCGACGACCAGTACGGCGGCGTCCGGATCGGCGTGGAGCGTGGGGCTGACCGTACGGTAGGCGTCGACCAGATTGTCCGAACAGGACGCCGCCGTCACCGGGTCCAGGCCGGGCGGCAGCGGTACGAGGCTGTGCTCGGCCCACGGCACGCGGACCAGTTCGTCGAAGAGCCCTCCCCAGGAGCCGCCCGCGGGGGTGCCGTAGCTCGCGAAGGGCGGGACGGCGCTGCACGCGCCCGGCATCGACCGGCTGCACTCCGCGCACACACCGCAGTTGACGTGGCACGGGATGACGACCCGGTCGCCCGGCTTCAGACCGCTGACGGCGCTGCCGACGTCCACGACCTCGCCGACGGCCTCGTGCCCCAGGGCGTAGGGCGGTTCGAGCGGGCTCGCGTGCACCAGATGGCGGTCCAGGTCGCACACGGCGGATGCGACGGGGCGCACGAGAGCGTCCGTGGCCTCACGGAGTGAGACGGGCGGCAGGTCTCTCCATTCGACCCGCCGCGGACCCAGCACAGTCAGACTTCGCATCGCGATCACCCGAGCCCTTCGGCAGCAGCGGGGCCTCGCCCCGTCCCGTGACACGCCGCGCTCCTGCCGCAAGCACGGCGGGGCGCGGTCACCGATGGCTAGGTTGACATGTCAGGCTGACGGTGACAAGTAGCCGGTCGCCCGACCGCGCGGGGACGGCCGGCGGCAGCGCGCACGACCCCGGGGAAGGCGCCTCGCCCTTCGCGTCCCGGTTCCCGCGGCTCCGTGCGGTGCCGGGCCATCGGGAGGATCCACAGGCTCCCGGAGGCAGCCCGGCCCTTTGGTACCCTCTGGTAGTCCGTCCGAGGGGGTCCGTGATGCCGGCTCAAGCGTCCGCACCGCCCGTGCCGGTGGACGGCCGGGGATCCACCGGGCCCGGCGATCGCCCGGTCGTCCGATCGGGGCGGGGACGACTCAGGGAGAGAAGGGAGTGGCCGTGTTCCGCAACGGCGAACCGCTGCCCTCCCACGCGCCGACCGCCCGTCCGCGGGATCCGCTGAAGAAGCTGGGCTGAGACATGGACGCCGACCGGCTCTCCGAAGTCCTCGACGCGACGTACGCCTGCCTGGTCCGGCACGGAGTACGGCGTACCACGATGGACGACATCGCCTCCGCGATGGGAGTGTCCCGGTCGGCGGTCTACCAGTACGTCCGCAACAAGGACGACGCCTTCCGCAAGCTCGCCGAACGCCTCCACGCCCAGGCACTCCAGCGCGCCCGGCAGGCAGCAGCCCAGGACGCCCCCGACGCCCACCGCATCCGGGGCGTCCTGGCCGCCAAACACGACCTGGCCCTCCAACTCATCGGCGACTCACCCCACACCGCCGAACTCATGGACGCCAAAGCCCGGCTCTTCGCCGAAACCTGCTCCACCTTCACCACCGAGCTGCACGCCCTCCTCACCGACCTGTTCACCCAAGCCGGAACCACCGACCCCGCACGAGCCACCGAAGCAGCCGACATCTGCCTCGCCCTCGTCATCGGACTGGAAACCGCACCCGACAGCCGGCGCCTCCTCCCCCGCGCCACGGACGCCCTCATCACCGGCCTCCTCCAGCAGAACACCACGACGGTGGTGACGGACCCCGGGCCCGCCGGGGCCCTCACCGCTCCCGCGTAGGGGCGGCACCGCTCAGACGTGGGGGCAGCGTGTGCGGCCCCGGCCCGGCCCCGACGGCGTCAGCCCGACGGAGGGGAGCCGGGAGGACCGGGTGGGGCGCTTCAGCCGATGCAGGAGTGTTCCGTGCCGGTGGCCGGCGGGGACGCAGTGGCCGTGCCGGTGTGGTGTGCGAGGGTACGGCGGTAGGCCAGGAGGCCCGCGAGGGCGAGGGCGGCCAGCGCGATGACCGCGGTACCGTAGCGGGCTGCCGTGGTGGGCAGGTCGCCGGAGCGGACGACGGCCGCGCCGCCGAGCACCGCGGGGATGCCCATGCCGAGGTAGGACACGGTGTGCAGCAGGGACAGGACGCCCGCCCGCTCGCCGGACGCCGCCAGGGGGACGACCATGCGGATGCCGCCGTGGAGCCCACCGCCGAAGCCGATTCCGGCGACGGCGGTGCCGATGAGGAATCCCGCCGTCCAGCCTGTGGTGATCGAGGCGATGGTCACCGCCGTCCCGGTGATCACGGCGAGGACCGCGGTACGGAGTACGGCGAGGGCCGGCAGCCCGCGCAGCAGGAGGACCGAGACCGCGGCCGCGGCGGCGAGCGTGAACAGGCTCAGCCCGCGGTAGACGGCTGAGTCGGAGTGTGCGAGGCGGGTGGTGAGGGCCGGCCCGAGTGAGCCGTGGAAGCCGGCCAGTGCCCAGACGGCGAGCAGCACCGGAGCGGTGATCGCGACGGGGCGCAGAAGATGCCGAGGCAGCACCGGCCGGGGCACGAGGGACGCGAGTGCGCCCGGTGTGGGGCGTACGGTCTCCGGCAGGAGGAGTACGCCCACGGCTTGCAGCGCGAAGACGGCGAGGAGCAGCAGGTAGACCAGGCGGCCGGGGGCGGGCAGGTACTGGACGATCAGCGCGGAGGCCAGGGAGCCGGTGGCGGTGCCGGCGAGCGGGGCGACCGCGTTGGCGAGGGTGCCCCTGGACCGGTCGACGTCCACCAGGGCCGCGCCGACGGCGGCCATCGCGCTGCCGGTGGACAGGCCCTGGACGATCCGGGCGGCGAGCAGGGCCGTCACGTTTCCGGCGTCGGCGAAGACGAGCATGGCGACTGCCTGACCGGCCAGTGCCGCCCACAGCACGGGCCGCCGTCCGAGGTGGTCGGAGATTCTCCCGAACACGAGCAGTGCGGCAAGGACGGCGATGGCGTAGGCACCGAACACCACGGTCGTGGTGAGCGGTGTGAATCCCCATTGGGCTTGGTAGTGGGCGTACAGCGGGGTGGGTGCGCTGGACGCGGCCAGGAAGGACACGATGATCGAGGCCAGCAGGGCCAGGGACGCGGCGTTCGGGAGCCGGCGGTGGCCGGGCGCCTGGGCGGCTGACTCGGTGAGGGTGTCGGGGACGGCGGTGGGATTCTTCATGGCAGCGGCTCCAGGCGGGCATTGGCACGGGGCCCTGCCGACGGGCGGGTGGAGAGGGGTGGGCGTTCGGGTACGCCGCACGGGCCTGGCACGGTTCCGTGTCAGGGGCGTGCGGCGCTCAGCGCCGGGCGTGCCGACGCGGCGGCGCCGGTCGGTCCGGTCAGCGGGCGGCTGCACCCGGGTGGGCGCCGTCCGGGAGCTCGGCGCCCTGGTCGTCCCTTCCGGCGGGCGGACGCCGGGTGTTCTGCTGGAGGAGGCCGGTGATGAGGGCGTCCGTGGCGCGGGGGAGGAGGCGCCGGCTGTCGGGTGCGGTTTCCAGTCCGATGACGAGGGCGAGGCAGATGTCGGCTGCTTCGGTGGCTCGTGCGGGGTCGGTGGTTCCGGCTTGGGTGAACAGGTCGGTGAGGAGGGCGTGCAGCTCGGTGGTGAAGGTGGAGCAGGTTTCGGCGAAGAGCCGGGCTTTGGCGTCCATGAGTTCGGCGGTGTGGGGTGAGTCGCCGATGAGTTGGAGGGCCAGGTCGTGTTTGGCGGCCAGGACGCCCCGGATGCGGTGGGCGTCGGGGGCGTCCTGGGCTGCTGCCTGCCGGGCGCGCTGGAGTGCCTGGGCGTGGAGGCGTTCGGCGAGCTTGCGGAAGGCGTCGTCCTTGTTGCGGACGTACTGGTAGACCGCCGACCGGGACACTCCCATCGCGGAGGCGATGTCGTCCATCGTGGTACGCCGTACTCCGTGCCGGACCAGGCAGGCGTACGTCGCGTCGAGGACTTCGGAGAGCCGGTCGGCGTCCATGTCTCAGCCCAGCTTCTTCAGCAGCTCCCGCGCAGCGTCGAGGGACGACGCGGGGTTCTGGCCGGTGACCAGGTTGCGGTCGACGACGACGTTCGGCGCCCAGGCGTCGCCTTCCTGGAAGTGCGCGCCGATCCCGGTGAGACGGTCCTGGAGCAGCCACGGGGCCTTGTCGGCGAAACCGGCCTGCTCCTCCTCGACGTTGGTGAAGCCGGTCACCTGGAAGCCGGCGAAGACGTTGGTGCCGTGCTCGTCGACGGCGGGGAGCATGGCGGCCGGGCCGTGGCACACGATGCCGAGGGGCTTACCCGATCGCATGGCGGACACCAGCAGGTGGGCGGAGTCCTTGTCCACCGCCAGGTCCTCCATCGGGCCGTGGCCGCCGGGGTAGTAGACAGCCGCGTAGTCGTCCAGGGTTACGTCCTCGATGCGGATCGGGTTCCGCAGCTGGGCGATGTCGGCGAGCCGCTGCCGGAACCTGTCGGCGTTCTCCTGCCCGCCGGCCATCTCCGGGGCGAGGCTGCGCTGATCCACGGTCGGGGTCACGCCACCCGGCGTGGCGACGGTGATCTCGTGCCCTGCTGCCGTGAACTCGTCGAACGGGGCCACGACCTCCTCGGCCCAGTAGCCGGTCGGGTGCTGCGTGCCGTCCTTGAGGGTCCAGGACTGGGCCCCGCTCACAACAAAAAGGATCTTCGACATGATCGAACCTTCCTCTGGCGCGGACCTCGGCGGTCCGTCGTACCTCCACTCTACAGAATGACAGTCTGGGCGCAAAACGTCAGAGCGTCAGTACATCTCGGCGTGCTCGTCCAGGCGGGGAACCCCGCGCGCGGGCACGGCGGGACGCCCGGCGGACCGGCGAGCAGTACCGGCTGACGGAGAAGGGGCTGGACCTCCACCCGGTGCCGATGGCGCTGCGCACCCGGGGGGACGCTGCGTACCCGGGGGGACAGCGAGATGGCCCCGGACGGCCCCCCGTCGAGTCCGCCAGGGCCCTTGCGAAGGGGCGGCGGAGATCCGCCACATGCGCGATCACTGCGGCCAGGCGTCGAAGGCCGGGGACCTCACCCCTGTGCCCGGCTCCGGAGCAGCCTCCGGTCGGCAGCCGGGAAGCTCCCGAAGGCGACCCGGCAAGCGGCATGCAACCGTGCGAAGCCGGGCGCCGCGGCGGCTCTCCGCCTGGAAGGAGGGGCGGCACCCCGGCGGTGACGAACCCGGCCGCCGCGGCCGGGCCGGGCAGCCGGGTGATGTCCCGGACGACGGCAAGCGCCCGGGGAAAGCGCCCGCTGCCGCTCAGAACAGCGCCAGGTCCTCACCGCCGTCCGCGATGACCGGCCGGAACCGGGTGGGCAGACCCTCCAGGCTGTCGGGCCCGGCCGCGGCGGCCACGGCAGGAGCGGTCTCGGCCAGCCAGGCGCCGAACCGCTCGACGGCTTCACGGTAGGGGACTCGCGCCAGGACACGGTGCTCACCGGAAGGGCAGAAGTCGACGGCAACAGTGAGCAGGCAGGAACGGGGTGTGTTCTGACTGCCCGTCCAGGACACGCGCAGCACACCGCAGGGCCTGCGGGCGCGAGAGCCGCGGGGTTCCCGGTGGGTCGGGCGCAGTGCTCGGCAGGATATGCGGGCGGTCCATGCGGCGAGGTGCGGCAGTGGGAGGGTGGTGCGGGTTCGGCAGCCGGGGCAGCGGTGCCAGTGGCGGAGCCAGTCGGCCGTGTGGGTGTGGAAGAGGGGGGTGTAGTGGTCGGCCACGCGGATGTCGTTGCCGTACAGGTGGTCGGGACGTTCTTGTGTGTTGCAGGAGTGGCAGACGGGGGCGCGGACGTAGCCGTGTTCATGGCAGTGGTCGAGTACGGCGGCGGGTGCGGTGCGGCAGACGGCGCACCTCCACCCGGCCACCTTGCGGGAGATGCCGGGTTTCCTGCTGAGTACCGAGTAGACATGGCCTTGGAGTTCCCCGTCGTACGCGCGCGGTGGAGCGGTCGGGTGCCGAGGGCTCGTCGCCTGCCGGCCGCCGGCGGCCGAGGCTTCCCGGCGGCCCGGTGCGGCTCGCAGCCACCGCGCCTCGGCGTGCTCGGCCGCGTCCAGCAGCCTGACCACCGCGCGCGGCAGCCACCACGTCCGCTCCGTGTGGTCGCGGGTTCGTGCCACGAGTACCCGCCGCCAGTCGATCCCCGCCAGATGGTGCGGCCGGCCGCCCTCATGCCGTCCCGTCCGCTCGAGGGTGCCCGACTCCCGCAGTTCCCGGGTGATCTGCGGGCGCCATCGCAGCGGCGGGCCATCCATGCGCTCCCGCTTCGGTGCGCCGCGGAACGGACCGATGCGGACCAGGTCCCGGCGGTCCATCGCCACCGCGTTCAGTTCCGCTGCCGCCCGGCGCACCTCGGCCTCCGGAACACTCCACAGCCCGCCGCCCGCCTGCACCGTCGCCACCACACGGCTGCCCAGCAGGACGTACCCCGACCGCGCATCGGCAGACGGGGAGGTGAAGGCCGCGGAAGCAGCCGGCACTTCGCTGCCGTTCGTCAAGCCGGCCCACAGAGCGTCCGCTGCGCCCAAAGTGATCAGGCCGCCCGCACGGCCCGGGATGACACGATCTGACATACCGGCAGGCTAGCGAGCGGCACCGGCATGCCGACAGCGGGCGATCGACGCACCCCTGCACGGCCACCGCCTCCTCCGCCGCCGGTGCCATCCGCCCCCCGCGGCGGGCGCCTCGCCCCTGTCCGTCGCCGTCGCGGCACCGCCGCGGGAGCCGTCGGGCCCGAGACGGGTCCGCGCCCGGGCGGAGCGGCCGATCCCCCGCGACGGCCTGGTGTGCGCGCCTGGGCTTGCCCCTGCCGGGCCACCGGCAGCCGGGTGTCCACCGCACGGGACGGCGCCGCTGCCGGTAGGCGGCTCCACGAGCCGGCCCTCGGCCCGGGCCTGCCCGATCCGGCGCGCCCGGCGACGGCGGCCACGCCGGGGGCGACGGGGGCGACGGCGTCGAGGCGATCCGGCCCGCACCAAGGGGCACCGGCCGGCGGCCTTCCCACAGCCGGCGTCAGGCCAGGCTGAACTTCTCGGCGTGCACCTGCCGGTGGGGTACCTTCAGCGTCCGCAGTGCGCCGAGCACGGCCGAGGTCATGGCCGGCGGCCCGCAGACATACACGTCCCGTTCAGTGATGTCGGTGACCAGGGCCCGGAGGTGGTCCGGCTCGAACGGCCTGGTCCCCGCAGCGGTCCGGCCGGTGAGCAGGTGCAGCCGGCCTCCGCGGGCGGCGAGCAGTTCCCTTACCTCGCCCGTCAGCACGGCGTCTTGGGCGCTGCGCACCCGGTAGAGCACCACGACGTCGCCGGCCGTGTGCTCCTCCAGCAGGGCCCGGATGGGTGTGATCCCCACACCGCCCGCGATCAGCAGGGCACCCGGCCGTGTCCGGTGCAGCGAGGTGAACGCTCCGTACGGTCCTTCCATGAAGACGCGGGTCCCGACGGCGAGGTGCCGCAGGCCCGCGCTGGTCCTGCCGACCGCTCTCGCCGTCAGGCGCAGCGACCGGCCGTCAGGTGCCGCCGAGAGCGAGAACGGGTTCGCCAGCCACCAGTGGTGATGCCCGGGAAAGCGCCAGACGGAGAACTGGCCGGCCCGAGCGGGCAGCCGGTCGAGGTGGCGTCCGGTGACGTAGACCGACACCGCCGTGTCCGACTCCGGCACCACCGCCGCGACCCGGAACCGGTGGTAGGCGTTGCGCCACACCGGCACCGCGACCCGCCCGAACACCAGAGCACCGAAGGCGAGCAGCCACAGGGCCCACCAGTAGAACCACGCGAACCCGGACGCACCGAAGGTCGTGGTCTCCAGCAGCTGGTGGACGAACGACAGCCCGATGGCCAGGTACAGCAGCAGGTGGAGGGCGTGCCAGGTCTCGTACCGCAGCCGCCGCCGCAGGTACCGGGTGGACACCGCGGCGACCAGGACGACGACGGCCGCGGCGAGTATGCCCAGCAGGGAAGCCGGCACCCCGCTCAGCGCGAGGAGCGTCGCCGGCATCGACGCCCCGTCCAGCCTCGCGTATCCGAGCACGACCAGCGCGGCATGGGTGAGGACGGTCCACAGCAGGGTGAAGCCGACCCGTCGGTGCCACACCGTCAACCGGTCCATGCCGATGCGGCGGTCCAGCCACGGCAGCCGTGCCACCAGCAGCAGCTGAAACAGCATCAGCAACGCGGCGTGCAGGCCGAAGAACTTGGCGGTCGTGAGAGTCCCGTTCTTGCCGGTGCCGCCGGTGAGGAACAGCGCCTCGACGACCACCACGTTGACGATGACGAACGTCCACAGTGCCCGCTGCGCCGCAACACGCGGGAGTACGCCACCTCTCCGGACCCGATAACCCGTCGCCACTCTCGCACCTCTCGTTCGCCGCGCTGCCTCGCTCCCGGTCCCCCACCCGCGATGTCGCGGAACCCGGGGCCGCCGGCCTGTCGGGGAACCCGCCGGCTCAGCGGCACCGGGCCCGGTCACGTTCACGCTACCCCTGACGCGCCACGCCCCCAGCCGGTTCTCGAACGCCCTCGCGCACCCGTGGATCAGTGCCTCCACGGTACGGAGGATGCCCGGGGCCAGGGTTCGGCTCATCCCGCCCGGTCCCCGAGCGACCCTCCGGCCGGGACGGCGGAAAGGACGTCCGGCCGCCCCGAGGCACGGACGGCCAGACGCTTCCGGGCGTCTACGCCGCCTCCGCCGGGGCGGCCGGATCCGGGAGCGGCCCGGCCTTCAGCCGGCGGGTGAAGACCCCCGCCAGCAACCCCACGAACAGCAGGATCGGCAGCGCCTCCGCGGGTGCCAGCTCGGGGAGGGCCACGCCTGCCACGGTGACCAGCACGAAGGTTCCCGCCGCCACGATCGCGGCGCGCAGCATCCGGTCGTGCGCGGGAAGCGCCAGGGCGAGGAAGGCGATGCCCGTGGTGGCGGCGGCGGTCTTGAGCTGAGCGATCACGTACAGGGTCGTCGTCGGCGCCGTCGTCAGCGGTTCCACCGCCCATGCCTGGGCCGCGTGGACGGCAAGCACGGCGTTCTCCACCATGTCCAGGGCGCCGGCCGTGACCATCGCGCCGAGGCTGAGCGCGCCGAGGGTGCGGGAGACGGTCAGGGCCCTGGCCGCGGCGAAGGTCGTCAGGTACGCGATGACGAAGACGGTGTCGAAGGCCATCCACAACAGCACGGCCTCCGGCCTGTCGTTGAGGGGCCGCAGGAACGCGTCGGCGGGCAGCGGCACATCGGTGGGCTGGAGATGCACATCCGTGTGTACGGCAGAGAGGACCTGAAAGGCCACCGCGCAGGCGAAGGTCACCAGAGCCCCGGTGAGGCCGGCACGGTAGAGCACCCGGACCGCGGGCGCCGGGGGCACGGCGATCGGACGCGCGGTCATACGGCGTTCTCCGTCCCGGAGGCATGGAAGACCATGCCGGCGGTGAAGTCGTCCCCGTCCCGGTGCGACTCCATCCGCTCGACGGCGTGCACCAGCCGGTCGCGCAGCCCGGCGAGCTCCGCCAGTTGCCGCTCCACGTGCGCGATGCGCCCGCGCAGCAGCTCGACGGCGTGGGCCACCGGGCAGTCCGGAGTCCGCTCGCAGGCGTCCGCCAGCTCCTTGATCTCCTCCAGCCTCAGGCCGAGGCGCTGACCGACGCGGATGAAGCCGAGCCGGTCGAGCGCCTCAGGAGGATACCGGCGGTGGTCGCCGCTGGTCCTCTCCGCGGGTGGGAGGAGCCCTTCTCGCTCGTAGAAACGGATGGCATCCACCGAGACACCACCGGCGCGCGCCAGTGCTCCCGTGCTGAACCGGGATATTCCCGGCAGGATCGCTGTGGTCATGTCCCGACGCTAGATCCTGGACACGGCTCCAGCTTCAACCCCCCGGTCCGTGACCCCCACCACACCCCATCGGGGCCGCACCGGAGTCCGGCACCGGACCCGAGTCCGCCGAGGTTCCCGTGGCCCGTGGCCCGTGGCCCGGCGGCGGTGACCGGTGTCAGCGCGGCGTGGCCCGGTCGCCCCGCCGCGGGCCGATGTGCTCCGGCCGGTTCCAACGGACCGGCCGGGACACCGCCGAACGCTCCTGCCGCCGGTCCGGGGCAAGGCCGGGTGCGTCGGCCTCGGCCACTCCGGCGGTGGAGTTCCGGCGGGGTACTTCCGGCGCTCCGGTTCCTCCCGGAGTCGTCTCGCCTCCGCGTCCCGCCGCCGAGAGCTCCTACGCCGCGGCGGCGCCCCGGGCCGGCAGCACGCCGGGCCGAGTTGGCCGCGTACCGCCTCACACCCGGTAGAAGGCCGCCGCGTTGCCGTACATGACGCCGTCCAGGTGCTCTTCGGCCACCTCCGCCACGAGTTCGAGGTCGCTCTCGGCGAAGGGGCGCCGGGCCCGGGTGGAAGGCAGGTCGGTGCCGGCCATCAGGGCGGTCGGGTCGACGTCCAGCACGGCGCGGAGCGCTTGGGGGACATCGAGTTCGACCCTGCCGAAACCGGTGGCCTTCACGCGGACACCTCGCTCGACGAGCTCCAGCAGCTGCGGCAGGCCGTCCGCGTGCAGGCCCAGGTGGTCGACGCTCACCGCAGGCAGTGCGGCCAGGATCCCGGCGAGTTCGGGAAGGTCGCGGGCGTCGGCGTACAACTCGACGTGCATGCCGGCCACGTCGTGAATGCGGCGTGCCAGGGTGCCGAGGTGCTCCACCCGCGCGGAACCACCGCGGCGCAGGTTGAAGCGCACACCGCGCACACCCCGTTCGGCCAGAAGGGCGACCTGCTCGTCGGGAAGATCGTGGGGGATCTGGGTGACACCGACGAAGCCGGGACCCAGCTGCGACAGTGCGTCCAGCAGGCAGGTCTGGTCGA
Source organism: Streptomyces sp. I6 (assembly GCA_003725745.1). Classification (GTDB taxonomy): domain Bacteria; phylum Actinomycetota; class Actinomycetes; order Streptomycetales; family Streptomycetaceae; genus Streptomyces. The sequence continues at coordinate 48,977 of RHDP01000001.1, forward strand.
AGCCCTGGAACGATCCCGAGACGACCGCGCCGCCGGCGACGTCCAGCGCGGCGGTGCGCTCCCGGTACTGCCTGACCGTGAAGTCGCCCGGCAGGTAGCCGTCCTGCTCGATCAGCGGGAAGCGGCTGTCGATCACATGGAAGTGGGCGTCGAAGAACGGGCGCGTGTTCGCCATCACGCTTCCTTTCCGAGGGGCCCGCCGGGAGCCGGCCGCCGGCCGCCGTTCCATCGTCGCCCCCGGCCGGTCTCTCCCGCCACAACGGCAGGGGCACCGGCCGGGGCGACCGGCCCGGGGCCGCGGAGCCGGGTGGGCGAGGGCAAGGCCCTTCGCGGCGGTGGACCGGGACGGGCGGTGGGCGGTCCGTCGCGGGCGGCGGGTGCCGGCCCCACGCCCGAACGGCGTCCGCGGCGTCGGGCGGCCCGGCCGGGTGGACCGACGCGCCGTCATGGGGCGGAAGCCTTCAGGAGCCCCCGGCCGCCCGCGAGCACCCCGGCGAGCAGCAGAGCGGATCCGATCTGGAAGACCGAGCGGAGACCGAGCGCATGGGCGGTGAGCCCTCCGGCTGCCGCTCCCAGTGTGGCCGCGGCGCGCACGAGGGTCCGGTGCGTCATGGTCACCCGCCCCATGTACTCCAGGGGCACGCAGTCCTGGCGTACCGTCGTCACGGTGACCGTCCAGAGGGTCATCGACGCCCCGTAGACGGCCGTGAAGCAGCCCGCCACCCAGCCGGAGTCCGACAGGCCGATGCCCAGCGCGGCGGCGGAGGCCGCGACCATGGCCGCGTACAGGATCCGCCCCCTGCCCAGGAGGAAGACCAGTCGCCCCTCCAGCAGGGACGCCACCAGACTGCCCAGCCCGTACGCCGCCGCCAGGGCGCCGTAGAGGCTGGCGCTCAGGCCCAGGTCGTGCCTGACGAACAGGACACCGATCGCGAGCTGCGCCGCCCCGACGAAATTGCACAGCGCGGACAGCAGGGCGATCCGGCGCAGCAGCAGCTGGTGCCACAGCAGGCCGAACCCGGCGGCCGCCTGCCGGTAGACGTCCGCCGGAGCGCGGGGGCCCGGCTCCGTCGCCGTCCGGAAACTCCCCTTGAGCAGGCCGATCAGGGCGGCCGCGACCGCGAAGGACAACGCGTCGAAGGTGAACGGGAGCGCCGGGTCGACGTCGTACAGCACCGCGCCCAAGGGATTGCCGACCACCATCCCGGCCACCACGGATCCGCCCTTGAGTGCCGCGTTGCCCCGGTCCCGTCCGGCCGGCGGCACGATGGCGGGCACGATCCCCCCCAGGCTCCGTAATAGAACTTCTGGCCGAGGTCCAGCGCCGCGGCGACCGCCATGAGGAGGAGGAGCGTCGCGTCCCCCAGGGCGACGGCGACGGCCAGCGCGCCGGCCACCGCGGCACGGATCATGTTCACGGTGTACATCAGACGGCGCCGGTCCACCCGGTCGGCGATCACTCCGGCCGACAGCATGACGAGCGGCCAGGGCAGTTGACCGGCGAGGAACACCAGGGAGACCTTGCGGGGGTCCGACGTGAGGTCGGCGGCGAGCAGGGGCAGCGCCACGTAGCGCATGCCGCTGCCGAGGCCCGAGACGACCACGGAGGTCCAGAACAGCCCGAACCCCGGACCGTAGCCGGGATCACGTCCCCACTTCACGGCTCTGCAACCCCTCCTCCGCGGGCCGGTGGCGAGCTGCGACTGTAGTGCGTCAGCCTCTCGGTCGCGGCGTTGCCGCGCTGAGGTCTCACCCCGCGGGATGCGGCCGCGGCGCGGTCGGAACGCGCCCCGGGTCGCGGCCACGGCTCACGGCCGGTGCCCACCGGGCGCCCGGCACCGCTGTCAGCGGGCGAGGTCGGCCACGCTCCCGAGTGCGGTGTCGTTCTCGGCCGGGGTGTTGATGACGGCGGTGCCCAGGCGGGTGTGGACCGAGGCGGACAACCGCACCCGGCGGGTCGCCGCGTGGCCGATGATCTGCTCGTGGGTGCGGCCGGCCGTGCTGAAGCACGTGATGCCGGCCATGGCGCGCAGTTGCTGCAGGCTGCCGCGGTAGACGCTGCGGTCGACCGGACCCGGGATTCCCGGCACTCGCGCCCTGTCGGTGTACTGCCAGAACGCCCACTCCCGATCGGTTCCGGGCAGACCGCGCGGTTCCTCCTCGTACCCCGGGAGCCACAGCTGATAGCCCTTCAGGACCCGGGCGTCCCCGGCCAGGCACAGGGCGACGAAGGAGTGGTCCGTGTACACGACCGGCCTGACACCGAAGTCCGCCTCGACGTGCCTCAGCAGGGCGGCGATCTGGCGGGCGCCCGCGTGGGGAGGGCACACCGCGCGGCCGTTCACCCACGTGCTCTCGACATCGACGACCGGCGGCAGTTCCCCCGGCTTCTGCCCGGTGTATCCGGCGGCGCGCGCCGTACGGGCGAAGTGCCGGGCCTGGGCCGCGGCGTCGTGCGGGCCCCGCGCGTCGAAGAAGTGGTACGGGGCCCGGAGCAGGGACGTGCGGGACGCCGTGGCGAAGTCCTCGGCGAACCACGGGTCCCGGTACCGCGTCCCCTGAGTGGCCTTCATGAAGACGAAGGCGTTGCCGCCGGCGGCCCGCTCCCAGTCGATGGGCTCACCACCGCCGCCGTGGTTGAACGCGCTGGTGTCCACTCCCCTGGGCCCGTCGGGCGCGGGCGCGGCCGACGGGCCCGGCACTTCGGGGTGGGGTCCGAGCACGAGCGCCACGGCAACCGCCGCGATGCTCATCAGGCGCTTCACGACAGGGCGACGCGGCATGACGCACCCTCCGGCGACGTGGCGGTACCGGCGACGCTTCCTCAGGGCCCGGGCTGCCGGGGCCGGGGCCCTCAGGCCACCCGCCGTGAGCACGGACGCGTATCCCTGAAGTCCAGCCGCCGACCCGTAGTCGCTCCGCCTCGCGCGGATGAGACGGATGGGCCGCAGGGGCGTCACCTCCGCCCCCGGCGGGGCTGCGCCGCCGGGAGGAGTGCGCGACCGGCCGGCCGGAGCCCCGGTCGCGTTCCCCTTCGTGCGAGGCCGGATCCGCGCACCGGACGGCGCGGGCGCCGCGGCTGCCTTCGCACACCGCGCCGAGAGCGCACAGCCTCGACGGGCATCTGGTACCCCCGGCCCCCGGGCCTCCAACCCCTGCCCGGCCCCGCCCCCGGTCCTCAGCATCATCACCGACAGGGACGGGTAGCGATTCCATCGCCATGACAATTGATTCATGTGTTGAAGCTTGGCAATGCGACGGAATCGTTTGTATGGTCGGCCGGAAACGTCACACAGGAGGTCGTACTCATGTCCATGCCCATCGCACGCACCCGTCTTCGGGAACTGCTCGCCCGTGAGGCCGCCGAGGCGACGGCCCGCAATCCGCGCTCGAAGGCCGCGTACGAGGCCGCCGACCACCTCTTCGGCCGGGTGCCGATGACCTGGATGAACAAGAACGCCAGCGCCTTCCCCCGCTATCTCGCCGGCGCCCGCGGCGCCCGGGTGACCGACATCGACGGCCATGAGTACATCGACTTCTGCCTCGGCGACACCGGCGCCATGGCCGGCCACTCCCCGGCCCCCGTCGCCGACGCCGTACAGCGCCGATTCCGCGAGCAGGGCGGCGCCACGGCGATGCTGCCCACCGAGGACGCCGAGTGGGTGGGCGCCGAACTCGCGCGCCGCTTCGGCCTGCCGCGCTGGTCGTTCTCCCTCACCGCCACGGACGCCAACCGCTGGGCCATCCGGCTCGCCCGGGCCGTCACCGGCCGCCGGAAGATCCTCTTCAACAGCTACTGCTACCACGGCAGCGTCGACGAGTCCCTGGTCGTCACCGGTCCCGGCGGACGCGGCGCCACCAGCCGGCCCGGCAACGTCGGCGCTCCGTGCGAGGTGACGCTGACCAGCCGTGCCGCCGAGTTCAACGACCTGGAGGGGCTGGAGCGGGAACTGGCACACGGGGACGTCGCAGCGGTCCTCATGGAGCCCGCGCTCACCAACATCGGCATCGTGCTGCCGGAGCCCGGCTACCTCGCCGGCGTCCGCGAGCTGACCCGCAGACACGGCGTGCTGCTCATCAACGACGAGACCCACACCTTCTCCGCAGGACCCGGTGGCGCCACCGCCGCCTGGGCCCTGGAACCCGACGTCCTCACCATCGGCAAGGCGATCGCCGGCGGCGTCCCGGCCGGCGCCTACGGCCTGTCCGCCGACCTCGCCGACCGGCTGCTGCGCCGGGGCGACCTCGACCTCGTCGACATGGGCGGGGTCGGCGGCACCCTCGCCGGCAACGCCCTGTCCGTCGCCGCCATGCGGGCCACCCTGGAACACGTACTCACCGACAGCGCCTTCACGGCCATGTCCGCTCTCTCGGCCCGCTTCGAGCGGGGCGTCCGGAGCGGCATCGACAAGCACGGTCTGCCCTGGTCGGTCAGCCGCCTCGGCGCGCGCACGGAGTACCGCTTCAGCTCGCCCGCGCCGCGCACCGGCACCGAGTCCGCCGCCGTATCCGACCCGGAACTCGAGGACTTCCTGCACCTGTGGATGGCCAACCGCGGCGTCCTCATGACGCCGTTCCACAACATGGCGCTGATGTGCCCCGCCACCACCGAGGCCGACGTCGACACCCACACCGCCCTCTTCGCCGGCGCACTGGCCGAACTGGCAGGCTGACCCCCGTGGACGACATCGACCGCGCCATCCTCCGCGAACTCCAGACGGACGGCCGCATCCCCTACGCCGACCTGGGCCCCAAGGTGGGGCTCTCCCCCTCCGCCGCACGGCAGCGGCTGCAGCGCCTCGTCGACACGAGGGTCGTCCAGGTCGTGGGCGTCACCGACCCCATGGCCATGGGCGGCCAGACCATGGCCATGCTCGGCGTCCTCGTCGACGGCGATCCGCGCGCCGTCGCCGACGCCCTGTCGACCCGTGAGGAGGTCGTCTACGCCGTCCTCACCGCCGGGCGGTACGCGCTCTTCGCCGAGGTCGTCAGTCCCGGGCCGTCCGACCTGCTCGACTTCGTCAACGACGCCGTCCGCCCCGTCGACGGGGTGGTGGGCGTCGACACCTTCCCGTACTTCGGCATCCACACCCACCGCTTCCTCTGGGACGTCGGCTGATCGGTTCTTCGCGACGGTCGCCGATCCGGCGTCACACACCCGCGCCGCAGGGAAGCACGGCGTCCGGGCTTCTCCGGACCGGCCCGCCCCGGAGAAGCCCGGCGAGCCCGGGCACTCGGCACTGCCGGGTGATCGGCCCGCCACGGCAATCCGCCCTCGACACAGGACGCGCGGTTCCTCGAGGGAGTGCTGTCACCGATGCTGCTCCGGCTCGTCGCCGAACGCGGGCCGGCCGGGACGCCGGATCCCCCGTGCTGTACGAGGAGGGTGCGCGTAGAGGCGGATCAGGAGCACGGCGCCGGGGATGACGGTCGCGCCGGGGCCCGGACCGGTGCACAGCGGCGGAGGGGCCGGACGAGGACCCCTCCGCCGCTGTGCGGCCGCACCACGGGCTGTGCCACCGGCCGCCCGGCCGGCGGCACAGCCCACGCGGAGGGCCCCGCGTCCACGGGCCGCGGACGTGCGGTTCTCAGCCGTGCGCGCGCCCCGGTCCCCCGCCCCGGCCTCCGGGCAGCACACCCTCCTTCGCGGCCTCGAGGACGGCGTCCGCCTGCTCCTGGGTGAGCTTCCCCTCCGACACCGCCTTCTCCAGGCGTTCCGAGAGCCGCTCCTCGCGCTCTGCCTTGCGCTCCTGCTGCTTCTCGCCGCGGATCTTCTCCAGCGCCGCCTTCACCTTGTCCTCGGACACGCCGAGTTCCTCCGCGAGGGCGGCCGCCAGCTCGTCCTGGCGCTCCTCCATGCGCTCCTTGCGCGACTCACGCCGTTCCTCCCGCGGATCGGCCGTGTCACCGGAGGATGCGGCCGAGTCCGTCGCGGAGGCCGGCGTGCCGTCCTCCGCGAGGGCCACCGCCGGGAACAGCAGTCCGATGCTCGCGACTCCTGCGGCGGCAAGACCCACTCGAGCTCTCTTGGTCACCATGGAACGTTCCTCCGTATCCGGGAGCTGTGTCGTGGTCGAGCATCGTGCGCCTGCCTGTGGCAGGGCTGGGAACAGGATGAGAATCCTCTGGGAACCATGCCGCGGGCCCGCACCGGTACGTCCCGTCGCGCCGGTCACCCGGGGGCACGTCGCCTCGGCGGCCGTGTTCGGCACCGGCCGGGGCTCGGGTTCCGCCCCGCCGCCGGCCGGCATCCCGGCCGGTCGGTCCGCACCGGCGATGGGGCAGACTTGGGCGACACCACGGCCGGAGCGGCGGGGCGACCGACAGTGAGGGGGAAGGCAGCATGAGCACGCCGGTCTGGGAGGGCAGACTGCGACGGACTCTCGTATCGGAGACCGCCGAGCCGGTGCTCGTTCTGGCGGCGGGAGCGGCCGGTACCGGGAAGAGCCACCTCGTGCGCCGTCTCGCCGCTCTCCCCGAGGCCGCCCATGCCGAAGTGAGGACGTGGGTCTGCGGCGAGGAACGCGCTGCACCGGAACTCGCGGGTGACGGGCCGGTCCTGCTGCTGGTGGACGATCTGCACCGGGCGGACGCCGCCGAACTCGGCGCACTTCGCCGGCTGCTGGAGCGGTCCCGGCCCCCGCACGCCACCGTGCTGCTGTACCGCCCCGAGGAACTGCCCCGGCCCGGACTGCCGCTGGGCACACCGCCGGTGCGCTATCCGCGAGAGCTGCTCGTCCTCGAGCACCGGGTCAGCCCCTGGGCCACCGAGCAGGTGCAGCGGACCGCGGCGACCGCCCTCGGCGAGCGCTGCACACCGGAGGCCGTGGAGCGGCTGCACGCGCAGTCCGGCGGGGTCGCGCAGGTGGTCGTCGACCTGCTCGCGGTGCTGCGGGAGAACGACCTGCCGCGGTACACCGCCGCCGACGTCGACGGTGCGGGTGTGCCCGTTCGCCTCGCCGAACTGGCGCTGGGCCGGTTGGCCTCGCTGCCCGCCTCGCAGAGGGCCGTGGTGTGGGCCGCAGCGGTGCTGGGCGAGCCGGCGACGCGGGAGGAACTGCTGGCGGTCGCCGCGGGAGCGGTGCCCCGCCGGCCGCCTGGGGGCGCCCCGCGGACAGGGCCGGGCGGAGCCGGGCACTCGACGATGCGCTGGTCGCGGCACTCGACGCGGCCGTCCTCGCCGAGTACCCCGGCCGCCGGTACGGGTTGTTCGTCCCGCTCGCGGCCCGCGCCGTGCGGCGGGTGCTGCCCGGTCCCGTACGGCGGGAGCTGCACGCGAGAGCCGCCGACGTGCTGGTGCGCAGGCAGCCCGTGCCGTGGACGGCGCTCGCGGGGCACCGCCGGGAGGCCGGCCGGATGCGGGCCTGGCTGCGCGCCGTGGAGCAGGCCGCCGCGCTGGCCACCGGCGCCGGAGACCACCAGCACGCCATCACGTTGCTGGAGCAGGCCCTCGCGTCCCCCGACATACCCCGGGACGCCCGGGCCGAGCTGGCGCCGCTGCTGGCTGACATCGCTGTCAACGGGCTGCGTTCGGATCAGACCGTCGAGGTGCTGTCGCAGATCGTGGAGGACGAGAGCCTTCCCGCCGTGCTGCGCGGCGAGATCCGCCTCGACCTCGGGCTGCTGCTGTGCAACCAGGTCGGGATGGGCGGCACCGGCTGGACCGAGTTGGAGCGGGCCGCCGCCGAACTCCGCAGCGAACGACCCGGATTGTCCGCCCGCGCCATGTCGGCCCTCGCCATGCCGTACTGGCCGGGCTCCTCCATCGACGTCCACCGCGCCTGGCTCGAGGGTGCGGCGGTGGCCGCGGAGGACAGCGGGGACGAGGTCGTCCGCACGGCGGTGCGGGCCAACCGCGCCGGACTGGCCATGAGTTGCGGGGACCCTGAGGGCTGGGACCTGCTGAAGTCGCTGCCCACCGACCACCCTGACCCCGGCATCCGCCGGCACGCGGCCCGCGGGCTGTGCAACGCGGCCGATTCGGCGGTGTGGCTCGGCCACTTCGAAGGGGCCGAGGACCTGCTGCGCGAGGGGCTCGAGCTGTCGGCCCGCAGCGGCGCCCCGTACACCGAGCACACCGCCCTGGGTGCGAGGCTGCTGCTGGAGTGGTTCACCGGGCGCTGGACCGGACTGGCCGAGCGCTGCGAGGAGTTCGTCGCCGCGACCGCCGACATGCCGGTCATCAGTGCGGATGCCCGCATGGTCCGCGGAATGCTCGCTCTCTCCCAGGGCGACTGGGGCGCCTCGCTGTCATGGCTGGCGGGCCCGGACGCGTCGTCGGCCGAGCACGCCGCCGCCCCGCTCGCCGCCGCCACGTCCGGCGCCCTGGTCCGGTTGGCGCTGGCCCGCCAGGACGTGACCGCGGCGGCCGAGGAGTCCAGGAGCGCCTGGAGGAAGGCCGCGGCGAAGGGCGTGTGGGTGTGGGCGGCGGAACTGGTCCCCTGGGCCGTCGAGGCGGTGGCCCGGGCGGGTGACGCGGAAGGCGCCCGTGCCATGCTCGAGGAGCTGTCGTCCGGCCTGGCCGAGGTCGACGCGCCGTCCGCGACCGCCGCGTTGAGCTGGGGCCGGGCGGTGCTGGCCGAGGTGGAAGGCCACCCGCTGGAAGCCGTACCCCTGTACCGGGAGGCCGCGGCCGTGTTCGATCGCGCGCCGCGTCCCTACGCGCAGGCGCTGACCGCCGAGGGTGCGGCGCGCTGCACGCTCGCGGCCGTGGCGGCAGGCGGCCGGGCAGCGGCCGAGCGGCAGGGGGAGGCGGTCGTGGACGCCTCCCGCGCCGCCGACGAACTGGCGGGCTGCGCCACGCGGTTCACCGAGTTGGGGGCGGTGTGGGACGCCGCGCGCGCCCGCGCCGAACTCCGCCGCCATCAGCCGGCCAAGGAAGGCCGTCCGCCGGGGCGCCCCGCGTACGGCGGCCTGCTCTCCCCGCGCGAACGGGAGGTCGCCGAACTCGCGTCGGCCGGGCTCACCAACAAGGAGATCGCGGCGACGCTGCATCTGTCGCCGCGGACGGTCGAGCAGCATGTCGCCCGCGCCATGCGGAAGCTGGGGACGCCCTCGCGCCAGGAACTCGCCGAGCGGCGGGAGCCAGCCGGTCCGGAGGCGCCGGAGCGGATGACCGGCGCTCCGGTCGGCACAGACGGCACGGAGTGACCGATTCCGCTCGCACCCGTCCGCACCCGTCCGCACCCGCCCGTTCCCGTCCGTTCCCGTCCGTGCCCGCCTGTTCCCGCCTGTTCCCGCCCGTGCCCGTCCACACAGGCTCGCACCCGTCTGCACCCGCTCGCACCCGTCCGTTCCTGCATGTTCCCGCACGTTCCCGCACGTGCCCGTCCGCTCCTCTGCCGCCTCTCCCTGCCGCACCCCGCCGCGGGAACCGGTCGCGCGACGAGGCAACCCACACACCGGGTGATCAATCGGACGGGCACGTACCTGCTCAGGGGTTAATCACGTATCCGTAGTACCCGCCTCCCGGATGTTCACGTGCGGACTATCGGCCATACGTTCCGTTCTGCTTGCCCGGTCGAACCGCGCATCCGCCGCGAGGCGTTCCCCGATGCGCGTGCCGGCCGGCTGGCACCCGCGTGCGGGGGCCTCCCGAGGGGCCTCCGCACGACCCGGCCGCCCCCCACCCCACCCTGATGCGGCCGCAGGGCGGCTTGTCATGAACCGAACGGAACTGAGTCAGTTCATGGCAAGCCGGAAACAGACCGGAAAGGCAGCACCTTGAACGGTTCAAGACCCTTTCGTATATCCGTGCTCGCGGTGACCGCCACCGCACTGCTCGCCACGGGAGCCGCAACCTCCGCCGCCGCCACACCGTCCCCGGCACCCGCCGCGTCCCCGGCGACGCCCTCCTCCGCCGCCGACACACCCGTCGAGAGGCTGATCGTCGGCTACAAGTCCCGCGCGGCAGAGGCCGCATCGGACTCCGCCGCGGACAAGGACGCCAAGACCAAGGGGAAGAAGGCCGGGGAGTCGCTCGGCTTCGACCGCCGCCTCGGCACCGGCGCCGCCCTGCTCGACCTCGGCGGCAAGCTGGACAAGGGCGATGCCGCCGACGTCATGGAGGCCTTCCGCGCCGACCCCGACGTCGCCTACGTCGTCCCGGACACCCGCATGTACGCCACGGCCGTCTCCCCCAACGACCCGGACTACGGCCGCCAGTGGGACCTCTTCGAGAGCACCGCGGGCATGAACGTTCCCGCGGCCTGGGACAAGGCCACCGGACAGGGCGTCAAGGTCTCCGTGATCGACACCGGTTACGTCGCGCACTCGGACCTCGCCGCCAACATCGTGAGCGGGTACGACTTCATCTCCGACCCGTTCATCTCGCAGGACGGCGGCGGCCGGGACAGCAACGCGGCCGACCCCGGCGACTGGATGAACCGCGGCGAGTGCGGGGTGGACGAGGACGGCCTGCCCGTGCCCGAGGAGAACACCAACAACTCCTGGCACGGCACGCATGTCGCCGGCACGATCGCCGCCGCCGCGAACAACGGCAAGGGCGTGGCGGGCATCGCCTACGACGCGACCATCCAGCCCGTGCGCGTGCTCGGCAAGTGCGGCGGGATGACCTCCGACATCATCGACGCCATCACCTGGGCGTCCGGGGGCTCCGTGCAGGGCGTGCCGAGCAACGCGAACCCCGCGGACGTCATCAACATGAGCCTCGGCGGCGAGGGCGGCTGCGACGCCGGCACCCAGAGCGCGATCAACTCCGCCGTGGGCCGGGGAACGACGATCGTCGTGGCGGCGGGCAACGACAACGCCAACGCCGCCAACTTCAACCCGGCCAGTTGCAGCAACGTCATCACCGTCGCCGCCAGCGACCGCCAGGGCAACCGCGCCTACTACTCCAACTACGGCAGCGTCGTGGACATCACCGCACCCGGCGGTGAGACCCCGGTGAGCAGCTCCAACGGAATCCTCTCCACCCTCAACACCGGCACCCGCAGCGTGGGCAGCGAGAGCTACGCCGCCTACCAGGGCACCAGCATGGCCGCTCCGCACATCGCCGGACTCGCCGCGCTGATGGTGGACGCCAACCCGTCCCTGACGCCCGCGCAGATCGAGTCGACGATCAAGAGCAAGGCCCGTTCGCTGCCGGGCTCGTGCTCCGGTGGCTGCGGTGCGGGCCTCGCCGACGCGGGGGCCGCCCTCGGCTCCAGCGGCACCACGCCCACGGGCTCGAACGTGTTCCGCAACACCACCGACGTCAGCATCCCGGACACCGGCTCCTGGGTGACCTCGTCCGTGACGGTGACCGGCCGCAGCGGCAACGCGCCGTCGAGCCTGAAGATCGACGTGGACATCAAGCACCCCTACCGCGGTGACCTGGTCATCGAGATCATCGCGCCGGACGGCTCGTCCGCACGGCTGAAGGACTCCTCCAACGACAGCACGGCGAACCTGCTGACCACGTACACCGTCGACGCCTCCGATGTCGCGGCCAACGGCACCTGGAAGCTGCGGGTGGCCGATGTCTACTCCGGCGACACCGGCTACATCGACTCCTGGGGCCTGACCTTCTGACGGCTGCGCACACCGATCTGCCGGTGCTCGGGGGGCACCGGCAGATCACGCGTTTCCCGGCCACGGCGGGCGGACCCGCGGACCGCGGTACGGGCGGCCGGCCGCCGGGATCCGGGAGCGCCTCTGCACCGGGCGGGCACCACGGCACCGCAGCTGCGGCCGCGATGCGCTGCGCCCGCTCCGTCCGGCCCGCTACACACACCCCGGCCGGTCGTCAGCCGGCCGACCGGGTCCCTTCCGCGGCGGTGAGAGCGACCGCGGCGCTGCGCGTCCAGGAGTACCGCGCCCTCGTGCGCGCCGCCAGGTCGTCGAAGGCCGGGTAGCCGAAGGCCCCGTCGGTGTCCTGGTGCGCGATCAGGAAGGCCACGGCGTCCCGGGTGACGCGGTGGTGTCCCCAGCCGCCGTGCACAAGGCTGCGGACCGTGGCCGCGAGCCGTCCCAAGTGGTAGCTCTCGCGGGCTTCGCACAGGGCGACGGGCGCCTCCTGGGGCACCGTCTCGACCGGATCGCCGCGAGGAGTGGCCCTGCTCCGAGCCGGCTCGGACCTGGCGGCCGTCGTCATGGCCGAGCAGGAGCCACCGCCGGGATGACCGGTACGGGTGTGCGGGGTTCGCGGCGCGCCGGAGGGTGCTGCCGCGCACGGCTCATCGGGCCGGGCGGCCGGGCAGTCCGGTCGGGCACGGCACGCCGGGACGGCCGGCCCGCCGGGACGGCGACGTCACCGCCGCCGGGTGGGGCCGCCGGGTGTGTCGCTGCCCGGCGAGCGCCGTGCGCCGTGCTGCGGCGGAGCAGGTCTCCCCGGCCGGGAGGCGGGCGACTCGCCGACGCGGGCCGCGGCCGTGCGCCAGGCGGCCGTCACCGCTGCGCGGGCCTGCGTGGTACGGGCAGGCAGGTCGCCGCTCAGCAGGACCGGCGTCCCGACATGGACGTGGAGGGCCGGGCGGCGCAGCGGCGCGGTGGTCAGCCCGCCGATCTGCTTGGCGGCGCTCCCCGAGGCGAGGCGGCGGGCTCCTGCCTGGCCTACGGGGACGATCGGCGCTCCGGTCCGCTCGGCGAGGCGGGCCAGGCCGCTGCGGAAGGCGAGCGGCGGGGACTCGGCGGCGTCCGTGCGGAGTGGGAGTCCGCCTTCACCGTAGACGAGGACCAGCCGTCCCTCGCCGAGCGCGGCCGCGGCGAGGTCGAGGCACCGGGCGGCGCGCCGGTCGTTGCGGTGCACGGGTATGTGGCCTCCGCGGGCCAGCGCGCGGCGCAGCAGGGGGATGCGCCACAGACCCGCGGCCGCCATGACGACCGGTTCGGCGCCGAGGCGGTGCAGGGCGGCGAGGACGACGGCCGGGTCGGCGAGCGAGGTGTGGTTGGCGGCGACGATGCTGCCCGGGACGAGGGCGGCACGGGTGTCGGTGGTCACGGTGAGCCGTCCGACGGCCGGCACCAGGACCTCCGCGAGGCGGCTGAGCATGCGGTCTCCCTGTCTCGACGAAGCTGCTCCTCATCGTCGGGGCCGGGATGGGGCCGGGGCCTGAGCACCCGTACTCACCGCCGCCGTACCGGATACCCGGAACGGCGGCGGCCGTACCCAGGAGCGGTCCCGCCGCCGTCGGCGACGGCTCCGTCCGTGCCACCGGCGGCGGGTCGGCGCCACGGCCGGTCCTGCCCGACGGCCGCGGCCGGGGCGGGCGGGGAGCCGGGGCGGGCGGGAGCGGTGCTACTCGCCGCCCGGCTGCGCCGGGGACGACGGACCCGTCCGCCGTTCGTCCCCGCCGGGGGCCCCGCCGGCGGGCCGGCCGGTGAACGCCCGCAGGCAGGCCGGTTGCCCGAAGGGCGCGGACACCTCGACGATCAGAGACGGAGGGCCGCGTCGAGTCGGTGGTACAGCGTGTCCAGGCGGCTGCGACCGGGGCTGCGAGCCGGCATCCGCTGCACGAGTCGCCGGACTGCCGCGGGAGCGTGCTCGATCGCCCACCGGATCTCCTCGTCGCCGGCCACGGCGTCGTCGCCCGCCGCGAGTTCGCAGGCCCGCGCCTGCTGGACGGCGGGTCCGAGGATGTGCCTCGACTGGTGGGCGGTGGCCAGTGGGTGGAGGTAGGGGGTCGCCGCCGCGTAGCACGCGGCGCGGGCGGCGGCCGCGGCCGCCGGGTCGCCCGCGTCGCGCGCGGCCGCGTGAGCCGCCCAGGCGAGGGTGCGCAGCAGCCGGGTCCGCTCCCCCTCGCGCGCGAAGGCACGGATGCCGTCGATCGCCTCGCGCGGCCGGAAGTCACCGGGTGCCTCCGCCTCGAACAGCGGAAGCGCCCGCGCGGCGCAGTCGGCGGCCCAGAGTGCGAGAAGCCGGCGGTCCTCGTCGCTGATCAGCACCTCGTCCACCCGCACATCATGCCCGGTTCGGGTGCTCCCCGCCGTTGCCCGCAGCCTTCGGGCGGCCCCGGTCAGCCCCGTGCGCGAGGCGGCGTGGGATCCGGCTCGGCAGGCGGGCCGGGTCCCACGGCCCCGGCGTGCGGCTGCGCCATGCGGGGCCGTGCATGGCGCACCCGGTCAGCCGCCAGCCGGTCCCCGGTCCGGTCGCGGCGCTCCTCCGCCGGGAAGGCCGGGCCCACGGGGCGGGTGGCAGGCGCCCTCGGTGTCCGGACCGCCGGCGCCGCGGGCGTCCGCGGCGGCCGGCCCGGAGCAGCAGGCGCCGCCCCGCTGCCCGGCCGGGGGTCCGGCGTCGGCCTTGACGACGTACACCTCCCAGGGCTCCCGGCCGGGGCCGCGGACCCAGACCTTGTCCTGGAGAGCGTGGCAGCAGGTCGTGTCGTACTCCTCGGTGGTGGCCAGGCCCGCCTCGCCCAGCCGGGCGGTGGCGGCACGGACGGCTTCGGAGGTGTCGACCTCGACGCCGAGGTGGTCGATGCGGGTCGCCTCGCCCTCGCCGCCCTCGGTCAGGACGAGCTTGAGCGGGGGCTCGGCGATGGCGAAGTTCGCGTAGCCGTCGCGGATCTTGTCGGGCCCGGTGGCGAAGAACCCGGTGTAGAAGGCGACCGACGCGGCCAGGTCCGGTACGCGGAGGGCGAGTTGCAGGCGGGACATGATCGGGCCTCCCTGCCTGGTTGGGGGGACGGTGTCAGCAGCCACCGGATCCGGCCGGGGCTCCGGCACCGATCCGGAGGGTTGCGGGGGTGGTGGCGCAGCAGCCGCCGTCCTCGCCGGCCGGGGCGGCGCCGGGCTCGTCGAAGAGGCCGGATCCGCCGCAGACACCCGTCTCGGGGAGGGTGAGCTCGACGCGTGCGGCGGCCTCGTGGTCGCCGGCCAGCGCGGCGGCGACGGAGCGGACCTGCTCGAAGCCGGTCATGGCGAGGAACGTGGGGGCGCGGCCGTAGGACTTCATGCCGACGAGGTAGACGTCCTTCTCCGGGTGCGCGAGCTGCCCAGCGCCGTGGGGGTAGACGGTTCCGCAGGAGTGGACGTTCGGGTCGATCAGGGGTGCCAGCTCGACGGGGGCCTGGAGGCGCTCGTCGAGGCCGAGGCGCAGCTCGGCGAGGAAGGACAGGTCGGGGCGGAACCCGGTGAGGACGACGACCTCGTCGACCGGGTCCAGTCGTCGGCCGTCCTCCGCGACGATCACCAGCCGCTCGCCGTCGGTCCCCGTGCCGGTGCCGGAGCCGGAGCCGGTGCCGGTGCGGGTCTCGATCGCGACGGCCCGGAACCCGGTGACGGCGTCGGCCTTTCCGGAGTCGACGGCCGCCTTCGCCGCAAGGCCGAGGGCACCGCGGGCGGGGAGCTGGTCGGATTCGCCGCCGCCGAAGGTGGAGCCGGAGAGGCCGCGCCGCAGGACCCACACCGCCTTGGTGTCCGGGGCGTCCTCGGCGAGTCCGGCCAGGAGGGCGAGTGCGGTGAAGGCGGAGGCGCCGGAGCCGATGACGGCGGTGCGCTTGCCCGCGTACCGGGCGCGCTGGGCTTCGTCGCGCAGGTCGGGCACGCGGTAGGAGACGCGGTCGGCTGCGGTGCGCTCGCCGAGGGCCGGAAGGCCGTCGCCGCCGAGGGGGCCGGGCGTGGACCAGGTGCCGGAGGCGTCGACGACCGCGCGGGCGGTGATCCTCTCCTCGGTGCCGTCAGTGTTGAGGATCCGGACGGTGAAGGGCTGCCTCTCGCGGTCGGCGTCCACGACCCGGTCGCGGCCGAGACGGGAGACACCGGTGACGCGCGTACCGAACCGGACCCTGTCGCCGAGGGCGTCAGCCAGGGGCTGGAGGTACCGCTGCACCCAGTCGCTGCCGGTGGGGTAGCCGGCCCCGTCCGGCCGCACCCAGCCGGTGGGGGCCAGGAGCTTCTCGGCGGCGGGGTCGACCACTTCGCTCCAGGTGGAGAACAGCCGCAGATGGCTCCACTCCCGCACCGCGCTGCCGGCGCCGTCTCCGGCCTCCAGGACCAGCGGCTCGAGGCCGCGTGCGACGAGGTGGGAGGCGGCGGCCAGACCGATCGGGCCGGCCCCGATCACCACGATGGGCAGGGCGGCGTTGGGCTGGTTCACGATGACCCCGATTCTGTTTCGATATCCGTCGATGGACTGCTCCGTCAGCATGGCATCTGTTTCGACATACGTCAACATAGGCAGGTATCGAAACAACCGGGTCGCGGGGGCGCGGTGACATCCGGCGGCGGGTGGGCAGCCCGGCGCCATCCGCGACTCCGGGTACCGTCCGCACAGGGGCGCGGCAGCCCCAGGCACCGGCGGGCCGGCTCGCCCCGGCCGCGGCGCACGCCCCGGCCGCCTGCCGCGCGGCACACGGCCGGCACCGCACCGCACCGGCACCGCACATGCACATGCACCGGCGCGGGCACCGGCACTCCGCCCTGCCGCGGCGCGAGACCGCCACGCACATTCACCGCCCGGCGGGGGCGGCAGCGACCGCACCCGATCGTGTTTCGACGTGTGTCAACATAGACCTATGTCGAACACCAAGGCGCTGCCGCTGCTCGAACCCGCCGGACAGGGCACGGTGCCGTGCTGCCCGCCACTGGCCGAGCGGCCGATGACGGCCGAGGAGGCGGAGACGGCCGCGCGCATGTTCAAGGCACTCGGCGACCCGGTCAGGCTGAGGCTGTTCTCCTCGGTCGCCTCGCACGAGGGCGGGGAGGCGTGCGTGTGCGACATCTCCGACGTCGGGGTGTCCCAGCCGACGGTCTCCCACCATCTGAAGAAGCTCAAGGAGGCCGGGCTGCTGACCTCGGAGCGGCGCGGCACCTGGGTCTACTACCGGGTGCAGCCGTCGGTCCTCGCCGCGATGGGCAGGCTCCTCACCCCGGCCCCCGGCGCCTGACCGACCGACCGCCGCCACCGGACGCAGAGCACGGGGCAGCCGGCCGACGGACCCGCAGGGCCCCGGCCACGGGGCGACGGGACGGCGCGGAACCCCGGGCCCCGGCCGCCGGGGAGCGGGCCGCAGAGCCTCCCGACACCACCGGGGCGCGGGTCCCGGCATCCGGGGCAGCCGCCCCGAGCAGTCCGTCCCCGGTGCCCTGGACACCCGCACCGCGGCCCCTGCTCCGCACGGCCGTGCGTGGGTGGTGTCGGCCCGGGCCGACACCACCCACGCGCGGCGGCACGCAGGCCCGGCAGCGGGACGCAGTGCGCGCGCCGTTGCGGGCACGCGCCGTACGCCCCGCGCCCCGTGCGCCGCAAACGCTCAGACGCCGGAGCCCGCCCCGGCCGGGCCGGCCTCGCGGTGCGCGAGGAGCGAGGCGCAGATCTCCCCGGCCCGGACGGCCGTGGTCGACAGCAGGGTCGAGGCGAGACCGTGGGTGTGCTCGGTACCGCCCTGGAGGTAGATCGCCGCCGTCACGTCGGGCGCGGTCTCCACCCGGTGGTCGCGGCCGACCCGGAGAGCGTCCTCCTCGTCCCTGAGGCAGAGTTTGCCGACCTCTCCCAGGTCGTCCCCCAGGCCACGTGACCGGTAGCCGGTGGCGTGGACGAGCAGGTCGGCCTCCAGCACCTCGCGTTCGCCGGTGGGCAGGAACTCGACCGCCAGGCGGACACCGTCCGCGTGGGCCCCGACCTCCCGGATGCGGGAGACGTTCATCATCCGCAGCCGCTGCCGGCCCTTCACCTTCTCCCGGTACATCGTCCGGGACAGCGACTCGATCAGGTCCGTGTCCACCACCGAGTAGTTGGTGCCGCGGTGGTAGTCGAACAGCGAGCGCTTCACGTCCGCGGGCGCACCGTAGTAGACGTCGACCGCCTCCGGGTCGAAGATCCGGTTGGCGAACGGGCTGTCATCTGCCGGGGTGTAGCCGTACTTGCCGAACACGGAGCAGATCTCGGCGCCGGGGAAGCTCCGGTGGAGGTGGTCGACCGCCTCCGCGGCACTCTGGCCGGCACCGAGGACGACGGCACGGTCCACCGGGGCTCCGGAGCGCTGGAATTCGGCGACCCGGGGCAGCAGCTCACTGGTGTGCCAGACGCGTTCGGACAGCATGGTTCCGGGCGGCAGACGCGGTTCGAGGCCGGTGGCCACGCAGAGGGCGCGGGTGCGGCGGACGGCCGTGCGCCCGGGGTCCGCCGGGTCGCGGCTGGCGACGTCGAACCAGCGGACCTCTCCGCCCTCGGCGACCGGACGCACCGAGACGACCTCGGCGGAGTACTCGACGAGGTGAGCCAGGCGCGCCGCGGCCCACTCGAAGTAGTCGTGGAACTCGATGCGCAGGGGGAAGAGCGACTTCTGGTTGAGGAAGTCGACGAGCCTGCCCCGCGCGTGCAGATAGGCGAGGAAGCTGAAGTCGCTGGTCGGGTCGCGCAGGGTCACCAGGTCCTTGAGGAAGGAGACCTGCATGGTGGCGTCGTCGATGAGCATGCCCCGGTGCCAGCCGAACCCCGGCTGCCGTTCCAGGAACAGGGCGCGGAGCCGGTCGCCGGGGCGTCTCGCGGCTCGCTCCTGAACGGCGATGGCGAGAGCCAGGTTCGACGGCCCGAAGCCGATGCCCAGGACGTCGTGGATGTGTTCCGGGTTGCCGTGCAGTGCCGTCACCGCGTCATCGCCTCCCCAGGGGGGGTCGCAGTGCCCCGGAGCGGGAACACGGGCTCCCCCGACCAGACACATGTTAGATAAGGTTAGCCTTACCTTTCAATGGCTGAGGAGGGCTCAGATGCGGGTCGTCATGTTCGGCTACCAGACGTGGGGGCACCGGACGCTGCAGGCGCTGCTGGACTCCGGGCACGGGGTCGCCCTGGTCGTCACGCACCCCCGGAGCGAGCACGCCTACGAGCGGATCTGGAGCGACTCGGTGGCCGGTCTCGCCGACAAGCACGGTGTGCCCGTGCTGCTGCGCAACCGCCCCGACGACGCCGAACTCCTCCGGGCCGTCCGGGAGGCGGAACCGGACATCATCGTGGCGAACAACTGGCGCACCTGGCTCCCCCCGGAGATCTTCGACCTGCCCCGGCACGGCACCCTCAACATCCACGACTCCCTGCTGCCGGCCTACGCCGGCTTCTCGCCGCTGATCTGGGCCCTCATCAACGGGGAGAAGGAGGTGGGGGTCACCGCCCACCGCATGAACGCCGAGCTGGACATGGGCGACATCCTGCTGCAGCGCCGGGTGCCGGTCGGCCCGGCCGACACCGCCACGGACCTCTTCCACCGCACGGTGGACCTGATCGGCCCGCTCGTCGCCGACTCGCTCGATCTGGTCTCCTCGGGCAGGGCGGTGTGGACGCCGCAGGACACGGCGCGCTCCAGCTTCTTCCACAAACGCTCCCCCGAGGACAGCCGGATCGACTGGACCTGGCCCGCCGACGCGCTCGAGCGCTTCGTCCGGGCCCAGTCCGACCCGTATCCCAACGCCTTCACCCACCACCGCGGCAGGCGCCTGAGGATCGTGTCCGCCCGAGTATCACGGGGGCGCTACGGCGGCACCCCCGGCCGGATCTTCATCCGCGAAGGGGACGGGGTCGTCGTCGTCGCGGGCGCCGAGGCACGCTCGGGCCGGCTCCCGGGACTGGTGGTCCGGCGGGTGCGGACGGAGGACGGCCTGGAACTCGCCGCGCCGGAGTACTTCCGCACCATGGGGGGATATCTGACGGGCCGTCCATGACCCGCGAGCCCGGGAGGCGGCCCCGAGGGGCGGCAGGTGGCGCCGGGGCCGTCATCCGACGGCGTCCGGGACGGGCGCGCCCCCGGCGCCGCGCTCCGGGACGTGGTGCCGGCCGATCGGGACCACCATGGGGGCGCCGCTGACGGGATCGCCGCCGACGACGCAGCGCAGACCGAAGACGTCCTCCACCATCGCGGCGGTGACGACCTCGGCGGGCGCGCCCTCACCCACGACACGGCCGCCCTTCATGGCGATGATGTGGTCGGCGTAGCGGCAGGCGTGGTTGAGGTCGTGCAGCACCATGACGACCGTCCTGCCCTGCTGCCGGTTCAGATCGGTGACGAGGTCCAGGACATCGATCTGGTGTGCGAGGTCCAGATAGGTGGTGGGTTCGTCCAGCAGCAGCACGGGGGTGCCCTGGGCGACCGCCATCGCGATCCAGGCCCGCTGCCGCTGTCCGCCGGAGAGCTCGTCGACGGCGCGGTGGGCGAGGTCCGCCATCGACGTGGCGCGCAGCGCGTCGTCCACCGCCCGCTCGTCGCCGGGCGACCACTGCCGCCACCAGGTCTGGTGCGGTGACCGGCCGCGTCCCACGAGGTCGATGACGGTCAGCCCCTCGGGAGCGACGGGCGACTGGGGCAGGATGCCCAGTCGGCGGGCCAGCTCGCGGGTCGGGATCGAGTGCACCGAGCGCCCGTCCAGGTGTACGGCACCGGCCCGGGGCCTCAGCAGCCGGGCGAGGGCGCGCAGCAGGGTCGACTTGCCGCAGGCGTTGGCGCCGACGATCACCGTCACGCGTCCCGGGGGGATGGCCACGTCGAGGTCCTCCACGACGATCCGGTCGTCGTAGGCCAGCCGCAGCCTCCGCGCGCTCAGTTCGGGGGCGTCCCGGTACGGCCCGGTGGCCCGCTTCCGCCGTCCGGGGGCGCGGGCCGGCCGCTCCCGGGACGGTACGGGCGGTGCGGCACCGCGCGGGCGGTCCCCGTATGTCGATGACACGTTCCTCAACCTCCTGAACCGGTGCGGTTGGCGCGGACGAGCAGCCACAGCAGTACCGGGGCGCCGAGCACCCCGGTGACGATCCCGGCCGGAAGCTCGGTGCCGGGGATCAGCTTCCGGGCGGCCAGATCGGACACCAGCACGACGAGGGCGCCCGTCAGACCGGAGGCGACGGGCGGTGGGAGGGGCGTGCCCGCCAGCCGCTGGGCGATCTGCGGGGCGGCCAGCGCGACGAACGCCACCGGGCCGGCGGTCGCGGTGCCGAAGGCCACCAGCCCGACGGAGCAGACCAGTACGGCGATGCGCACGGCCTGTACGCGGACGCCGAGGCCCCGGGCGAGGTCGTCGCCCAGCTGGAGGGTCCGCAGCTGCCGCCCGAGCAGCAGGGCCGCCGGCAGGAGCACGGCCAGGGCGAGGGCGAGCGGGCCGATCTGCTGCCAGGTGCGGGCGTTGAGGTTGCCGACGAGCCAGCCCAGGGCCGCCTGTGCCTCGAACTGCCGGCCGTGGGCCATGAGGTAGTCGGTGGCGCTGGTGCAGATCCACGCGACGCCGACGCCGACGAGGACGATCCGGTAGCCGGTGGTGCCCCGCCGCCATGCGAGCACGTACACCGCGAGCGCGGCGGTGAGCGCGCCGAGCAGTCCAAGGAACTGCGTGCCGGGGCCGAAGTCCCAGCCGAGGACGAGGCCGGCGACCACGGCGGTACCCGCACCCTGGGTGATGCCCATCATGTCCGGACTCGCCAGCGGGTTGAGGGTCATGGTCTGGAGCAGCGCGCCCGAGACGCCGAAGGCGATGCCGACGAGCAGGCCTGCCACGGCCCTGGGCAGGCGGAGTTCGTGGACGATGAGCCGGGTCTCCGGGTCGCCCGCCCCGGCCACCGCCCGCAGCACCTCGGCGAGCGGGAGGGAGGCCTCGCCGGCGGACACGCCCGCCAGGAACACGGCGCATACGGCGGCGGCCAGCACCGCGCAGACACCCAGCGTGCGGGGCCTGAGGACCCCGGAGGCGGGCGGGACGGCGAGCCGGTAGGCGATCCTGCCGGGAGAACGCCTCGGGGACGGTGCCCCGGGCACGGGTTCCCGGCCGTGCCCGGGGCCGGGTTCGCCGTGCCCGGGGGCGAGTTCGGTCGTCATGGGTCACAGCTCCGCGAGTCGTCGGCGGCGTACCGTCGCGATGAAGAAGGGCCCGCCGACGAAGGCGACCAGGACCCCCGCCTGGATCTCGACCGGCCGGGCGACCAGCCGGCCCGCGATGTCCGCGGCCAGCAGCAGGCAAGGGGCGAGCAGCGCCGACAGGGGCAGCAGCCAGCGGTGGTCGGGGCCGATGCCCGCGTACCGGGCGAGGACGCGGGCGATATGCGGTACGACGAGGCCGACGAAGACCACGGGGCCGATGACGGCGACGGCACCGCCGGTGAGGAGGGTGACGGCCACCACACCCCGGGCGCGCAGCGTCCCGGTCCCCAGTCCCAGGGATCTGGCGACGTCGTCGCCGAGGGCGAGGCCGTTGAGTCCGCGGGCGCACGAGAGGGCGAGCACGGTGCCGAGCGCGAGGAACGGCAGCACCCGCAGCAGGACGTCACCGTCCTGGCCGGCGAGGGAGCCCGCCGACCAGAAGCGGTAGCGGTTGAGGGCGTCGGGGTCGGTCAGGGCCACGGCGCTGGTGAGGGAGAAGAGCACGGAGGTCACGGCGACGCCTGCCAGCGCGAGTTTGACGGGGGTGTACCCGGACCGGCCGAGTCCGCCGAGCAGTTGGACGAGGACGGTCGCGGCCAGGGCGCCGGCGAACGCGAACCAGATGTGGCCGTGGAGGGAGCCGAGGCCGAGGACTCCGGCGGAGAGCACGACGGCGAAGGCCGCGCCGGCGCTCACGCCGAGGATGCCGGGGTCCGCGAGCGGGTTGCGGGTCAGTGCCTGCATGAGCGCCCCGGACAGCCCCAGGGCGGCCCCGGTCACGAGCCCGAGGGCGGTGCGCGGGAGCCGGACGGACCAGATCACGTTGTCCACGCGGGAGTCGGGGGCCTCGCCGAACAGGGTGTCCCAGACCTGCCCGGGCGGGACGCTGAGGGCGCCCGACGCCAACGAGGCGCCGCACAGCGCCAGCAGCGCCCCCGCGGACAGCGCGAGCAGCAGTACTGCGCGGGGGCGTTTCGCCGCCCGGACCGCCAAGGTCCCCACGTCGCCTTCCTCCACGGTCGGGCCTGCGTCGGCCGCAGGACGAGTGCGGCCGGGGCGGCCCCTTCGGGGAAGCCCGCAGGCACCCTGTGAATTAGGTAACCCTTACCTTAGTATGACGGCGATCCCCGGCCCAGTGCCGGGACTCACCCGCTTGGGGAGGGACGGCAAGAGGTGTGCGGTTCCGAGGAAGTTCTGGCCTACTGGCGGCGGTTACTGACGCCGCTCCCGCAGGAGATCCCGCTCCCCCGGGACCGTCCGCACGCGCCGGCTGCCGGGCCGGAGCGGCGGACCCGCGTCCTGTCCCACGTGCCCGACGCCCCCGACTCCGTGCTGCTGGCGGCTTTCCTGACGCTTCTTCACCGCTACAGCGGTGCCACCGACCTCACCGTGGGACACGACGGTCTGCCCCTGCGGGTCTCCCTCGAACACGCGCCCTCGTTCCGGGAGTTGGAGAGCCGGGTCGAGCAGGCGCGCCGGGACGCGGAGACCCATCGCGTCCCTCTCGACCTCCTCGCCGGCGAACTGCTGCCGGGGCCCGACGGGGAGGCGGCGTTCTTCGGCACGGCGTTCGCCACGGCCGCCCGGCCCGCCGACGGCCTACCGGACCGCGTCGACCTGCTGCTGGAGGCGGGCGAGGGCTCGGTTCGGGCCACCTACGCCACCGCCCTGTTCGACGGCGCCGCCGTGGAGCGCGTACTCGGCCACTACCGGACCCTGCTCGCCGACGCCGTGGCACGCCCGGAGGCGCCGGTCGGATCCCTGGCGCTCATGGACGAGGACGAGTACCGGCGGGTGGTGCTCGACTGGAACGCCACCGGGCACGGGGTGCCGGCGGCGACCTGGCCCGAGCTGTTCGCCGAGCAGGTCCGCAGCCGTCCCGGCGCCGTCGCCCTGGTCTTCGGGACGAGGAGCTGACGTACGCCGAACTGGACGAGCGGGCCAACCGCCTCGCCCATGCGCTGATCGCCCGAGGGGCGGGCCCCGAGCGGATCGTGGCGCTCGCTCTGCCGCGCTCCGCGGACCTCATCGTGGCCGAGGTCGCGGTGCTGAAGTCCGGCGCCGCCTATCTGCCGGTCGACCGCGACTACCCGGTGGACCGCATCGCCTACATGCTGGCCGACTCCGCCCCGGTCTGCACGGTCACCACCGCGGAGACCGCCGGGGACCTGCCCGGGCGGGACGGGATGGCGGTACTGGCGCTCGGCACACCGGACACCGCCGCCGAGCTGGCCCGGCGGCCCGCGCACGACCCGGGCGACGCCGACCGGGGCGCCCCGCTCACCGCCCTGGGCGCCGCCTCCGTCGTCTACACCTCCGGCTCCACCGGCCGCCCCAAGGGCGTCGTCCTCGCGCACAGCGGTGTGGCCAAGCTCGTCGCCACCCAGTCCGAGCGGTTCGGCATCGGCCCGCACAGCCGTGTGCTGCAGTTCGCCTCACCGAGTTTCGACGTCGCCTTCTGGGACCTGTGCCTCGGGCTGCTCTCCGGCGGGCGGCTCGTCGTCGTACCGGCCGAACTGCGGGTGCCCGGCGCCCCGCTCGCCGACTACGCGCACGCCCACGGCATCACCTTCATGATCCTTCCGCCGGCGCTGCTCGCCGCCATGCCCGGCGATGTGCACCTGCCCCCGGCCGCGACCCTGCTGGCGGGCACGGAGCGGGTCTCGCCGGAGCTGGTGTCCCGCTACGCCCGCGGGCGCATGATGTTCAACGCGTACGGCCCGACCGAGGCGACCACCAACTCCACGCTCGGGCTGTGCGATCCGGACATCCCGGCCGGGGCGATCGTGCCGATCGGCGTCCCCGACCCGGAACCCGGGCGTATGTGCTCGACGGCTGCCTCCGTCCGGTTCCCGCCGGGGTCACGGGTGAGCTCTACCTCGGCGGCGCGGGCCTCGCGCGCGGCTATCTGGGCCGCCCCGCCCTGACGGCCGAGCGGTTCGTCGCCGACCCCTTCGGCGAACCGGGCGAACGGCTCTACCGCACGGGCGACCTGGTCCGCTGGAAGGGCGACGGCAGGCTGGAGTTCCTCGGCCGCGCCGACACACAGGTCAAGATCCGCGGCTTCCGGATCGAGCCCGGCGAGATCGAGTCCGTGCTGCGCGGCCACCCCGCCGTGGACCAGGTCACGGTGATCGCACGGGAGGACCGGCCAGGCGACCGGCGGCTGGCCGCCTATGTCGTACCCGCGCTCGAACAGCCGCCTGACGCCGACCCGTACGCCGGAATCGAGGAGTGGAGGGAGATGCACGACCTCCTCCACCGGGCGGCCGGGCCGGAAGAACTCCGCGAGGGCTTCGCCGGCTGGAACAGCATGTACGACGGCCGCCCCATCCCCGTGGAGGAGATGCGGGAGTGGCTCGACGAGACAGTCCGGAGCATCCATGAGGCCGGCCCCGCCCGCCGGGTCCTGGAGATCGGCGCCGGCAGCGGTCTCGTCCTGGCGCGGATCGCCCCGGGCTGCGCGTCGTACTGGGCCACCGACGTGTCCCGGGAGGCGGTCGCCGCGCTGCGCGCCCACGTCGGCGCCGACCCCGGACTCGCGGGCAGGGTCGAGCTGCTGACCCGTCCCGCGCACGACACCGGGGGGCTGCCCGCCGGCCGCTTCGACACGGTCGTGCTCAACTCCGTGGCGCAGTACTTCCCGAGCGCCGGATACCTCGAGGACGTGCTGCGGAAGGTGTCGGCGCTGCTCGCCCCCGGCGGCCGGATCTTCCTCGGGGACGTGCGCAATCTGCGGCTGCTGCGCACGCTGCGCGCGGCCGCCGAGACACGTCGCGCGTCCCTGCGCGGAGACGGCGACCCGGACAAGACGGCGCTGCGCACCGCGGTCGAGCGGTCGGTGCGCTGGGAGGGCGAACTGCTGCTCGACCCCGACTACTTCGCCGCGCTCGACGGGTTCGGCGCCGAGGTCCGGATGAAGCGGGCCGGGTTCCACAACGAACTCAGCCGCTACCGGTACGACGTGGTGCTGCGTCCCGGCGCGAGGACGGCGGACGTATCCGGCGAGCGGGAGGCCACCTGGGCCTCGGCCGCGGCACCGGGCGGGGTGGCCCGGTTGCTGGCGCGGCGCCCGCGGCGCCTGCGGATCACGGCTGTGCCGAACGCCCGCCTGGCGGACGACCTGGCGGATCTGCGGCGGCTGGAGGGTGCGAGCGGCACGGCAGGTCCGGGAGCCGACCCGGAGGACTTCCACGCCGCCGCCGCGGAACACGGCTACCACGTGGCCCTCACCTGGAACGGCGGCGCCGACGACGGGGCGTTCGACGCGGTCTTCGCCCTCGACGGCCCCCCGGCCGGGCTGTACCGCACGGCCGGGGCGTATCCGCGGGCCAACCGTCCGGCGCCCTTCCGCGACCCGTCGGCCCTGATGAGGACGCTGCGCGAACACGCCCGCGCGTCGCTGCCGGACCCCATGGTGCCCGCGGCCTTCGTCCCGGTGCACACCCTGCCCGTCACCCCGAGCGGCAAGATCGACGTCCGGGCGCTGCCCGTTCCGGACCCTGCGGCGATGAGCTCCGGCCGGGCGCCGCGCACCGCCCGCGAGACGCTGCTCGCCCAGCTGTTCGCCGAGGTCCTCGGACTGGAACGGGTCACGGCGGAGGACGACTTCCTCGCGCTCGGCGGTGACAGCATCTCCGCCGTCCGGCTGCTGATCGGGGCGCGGGAGGCGGGACTGCGGCTGACGCCGCGCGAGGTGTTCCGGCACCGCACGGTGGAGGAGCTGGCGAAGGCGGCCGTGGACCGCTCGCGTGCGGACGGCTCCCCGCAGGCACCGCTGCCCGGCGGGCTCGATGCCGCCGAACTCGCCGCCGTCCAAGGGGCGGATCCGCTGGACATCGAGGAAGTGCTCCCGCTGACCCCGTTGCAGCAGGGCTTCTTCTTCCACGCGCTGACCGGCGGGCCGGGTGGCGACGCCTACGTGGTGCAGCAGGTCCTCGACCTGTCCGGCCCGGTCGACGGGACGGCGCTGCGCCGGGCGGCGCAGCACCTGCTGGACCGGCACGCGCCGCTGCGCGCCGGGTTCCGGCAGCGTCCCGGCGGCACTCCGGTGCAGATCGTCGTCCGGGACGCGGCGCTGCCCTGGCGGGAGGTCGACCTCTCGGCCCAGGGGGACGCGGAGCGTGACGCACTGGGCGAGGCGGTGTGCGCGCGGGAGCGCGGCGCCCCGTTCGACCTGGCGGCGCCACCGCTGGTGCGCTGCGTCCTGGTCCGCCTCGGCGAACGACGCAGCCGCCTGGTACTGACGTTCCATCACATCGTCGCGGACGGGTGGTCGCTGCCCGTGCTGCACCGCGAGCTGATGGCCTGCTACGGCACGTCCGCCCCCGCGCTCGCCCCGGTCACGCCGTACCGTGCCTTCCTGCGCCGCCTCGGCGAGCAGGACCGCGGCGCCGCCCGCGAGGCGTGGCGCTCCGCGCTCGCCGGACTCGACGGGCCGACCCGGCTGGTGGACACCCCTCCCCGGGGCGGGCCGGTGCGGCCCGCGCACATCCGGGTGGAGCTGTCCGAGCGCACCACCGCGCGTCTCGCCGAACGGGCCCGCGAGCACGGCGTGACCCTGGGAACGGTGCTGCAGGCCGCCTGGGGGCTGCTGATCGGCCGGCTCACCGGCCGCGACGACGTCGTCTTCGGCACCACCGTGTCCGGCCGCGACAGCGAGGTCGACGGTATCGGCACGATGGTGGGCCTTTTCATCAACACCGTGCCGACCCGGCTGCGCTGGACGCCGGGAGAGTCCCTCGGGAGCCTGCTGTCCCGGCTCCAGGACGAGCAGGCACGGCTGCTGGACCACCAGCACCTCGGACTCGCGGAGATCCAGCGGCTCGCGGGCCACTCCGGCGGGGGCGAACTCTTCGACACCCTGCTGGTGGTCGAGAACTACCCCGCCGCCGTGGAGCCGGCCGACCCCTCGGGCCGTGTCCGGATCACCGGGGACGTGTTCCACGACGCCGTCCACTATCCGCTCGCCCTGGTGGCCCGGCCCGGCCCCCGCCTCGACCTGCGGATCAAGCACCACGCGGAGCGGCTCGACGCCGGCGCCGCACGGGCGCTCGGCGAGCGGCTGGCACGCGTCCTCGAGGCCTTCGCGGCGGACCCGGCCCGGCGGGCGGGGTCCGTCGAACTGCTGTCACCCGACGAGGCGCTGAGGGCCCATCCGGCCGGTGCGGAGCACGCCGTCCCCGAGACGACGCTGGACGCCGCTTTCGCGGCACGGGTTGCCCGGACGCCGGGGGCGACGGCGGTGGTCTTCGGCGAGCAGCGCCTCTGCTACGCGGACCTCGACGCCCGCGCCGGGGCGCTGGCGGCCCGGCTGCGGAGCCGCGGCGTCGGCCCCGGGGACTTCGTGGCGGTCGCCGTTCCCCGGTCGGTGGAGCTGATGGTGGCCCTGCTCGGTGTATTGAAGTCGGGCGCCGCCTATCTCCCGCTCGACCCCGAGTACCCGGCGCACCGGGTGGCCCACATGCTGACCGACTCCGGCGCGGCGACGGTGGTCGCCGTCGCCCGGACCGCCGCCGGGCTGCCGGACCGGGCGGGCGCGGCGGTCCTGCTGCTCGACTCCGCGGAACACGAGGAGGCGGACGAGACGGCCGCGGAACACCAGGAGGCGCACAAGACAGCCACGGAACACCAGAACCCGGACGAGACGACCGCGGAACACCAGGAGGCGCACGAGACGGCCACCGTGCCCCCTCCGCGCCGCGCGGCCCGTCCCGACGATCCCGCCTACCTCATCTACACCTCCGGTTCCACGGGGCGCCCGAAGGGCGTGGTCGTCACCCACCGGGCGATCGTCAACCGGCTGGCGTGGATGCAGGGCGCCTACGGCCTGCGCGCCGACGACCGCGTGCTGCAGAAGACGCCGTCCAGTTTCGACGTGTCGGTGTGGGAGTTCTTCTGGCCGCTCATCGAAGGCGCCGTCGTCGTCCTCGCCCGGCCGGACGGTCACCGCGACCCGGCGTATCTCGCCGCACTGGTCAGGGAGCAGGCCGTCACCACGATGCACTTCGTGCCGTCGATGCTCGAGGCGTTCCTCGGGTCGGACGAGATCACCGGCGATCCGGGCTGGTCGGCCTCGCTCCGCCGGGTGCTGAGCAGCGGCGAGGCGCTGCCGCTCGCCACCGCGCGCCGGTGGCACACCCTGACGGGGGTGCCGCTGCACAATCTGTACGGCCCCACGGAGGCCGCGGTGGACGTCACCTACCACCCGTTCGATCCACGGGAGGGCGGCGGCGGCACGGCCGTGCCGATCGGACGGCCGGTGTGGAACACCGGGCTGCGGGTGCTGGACGCGTGTCTGCGGCCGGTTCCGGACGGGGTGCCGGGGGAGCTCTGCCTGACCGGCGTTCAGCTCGCCCTCGGCTACCACGCCCGGCCCGCGGCGACGGCCGAGCGGTTCACCGCCGACCCCTACGGACCGCCCGGCAGCCGGATGTACCGCACCGGCGATCTCGTGCGGCGCCGCCCGGACGGCGTGCTCGAGTACCTGGGCCGCACCGACCGGCAGGTCAAACTGCACGGCAACCGGATCGAGCCGGGCGAGATCGAGGCCGCGCTGACGCGGCTGCCCGGCGTGGGCCAGGCGGCCGTGACGGTGCGGGACGGCGCGCTGGCCGCGTACGTGGTGCCGTCGGTCCCGGGCGACGGCGCGCCGCAGGTGGCCGAACTGCGCGCGGGGCTGGCGCAGTCGCTGCCCTCCCCCATGGTTCCCGGTGCCTGGGTGGTCCTTGGCGCCCTGCCGCTCACCCCGAGCGGCAAGCTGGACCGGGCCGCGCTGCCCGCCCCGCGTGCCGTGCGGGCTCCCGCCAGGGCTCCCCGCGACGCCCGTGAGCGGCTACTGACGGACATCTTCGCGGGGGTGCTGGACGTTCCGGACGTCGGCGTCGACGACGACTTCTTCCTGCTGGGCGGTGACAGCATCAGCTCCATCGCCGTCGCCGGTCGGGCCCGCCGCGCGGGTCTGGCGGTCGGCCCGCGCGACGTCTTCGAGCACCGCACACCCGGGGCGCTCGCCGCGGCGGCGGGCACTGTGGACGCCTCCGGCCGACAGGCCGTGGCGCCGGTGCCCGGGGCAGTGTCCGCGCCGGCGTCCGCGTCGGAGACCGCGTCGGAGACCGCGTCGGAGACCGGGTCGGAGACCGGGTCGGAGGCCGGGTCGGAGACCGGGTCGGAGGCCGGGTCGGAGACCGGGTCCGCGTGGCCGTCCGCGCCGGAGGCCGGGTCCGGGTCCGGGTCCGGGTCCGGGTCCGCGTTCGTTCTGACGGACGGGGAACGGCAGCGGGTGGAGCGGCTCGCCCCGGGGCGGATCGAGGACGTGTGGCCGCTGGCCCCGATGCAGGAGGGCCTGTTCTTCCATGCGGCCTACGACGACGGCGCCCTGGACGTCTACACGGTCCACGAGTCCTTCGACCTGGCGGGCGGGGTGGACACCGGGCGGTTGCGGGCCGCGATCCGGACGCTGCTGGCCCGCAACCCCGTTCTGCGAGCGGGCTTCACCAGCGAGGGGCAGCGGCGGCCGGTGCAGTTCATCGTGCGCGACGCCGACGTACCGGTGCGGGAGGTGGACCTGTCGGGGCTCCCGCGGGGCGAACAGGACCGGCGGATGCGGGAGCTGATGGACCGGGAGCGGTCCCGGCGCTTCGGCCTGTCCCGGCCGCCGCTTTTCCGGATGCTGGTCCTGCGGCTGGGCGCCCGGCGAGGGGACCGGCTCGTGATCGGCCGCCATCTGATCCTGTGGGACGGCTGGTCCGCGTGGCTGTTCCTGGACGAGCTGTTCGCCCTGTACGAGAGCGGGGGCGACGCCGCGGACCTGCGCGAGCCGGGCTCGTACCGCGACTACCTGAGCTGGCTGGAGCGGCAGGACGACGACCGGGCGACCGGTGCCTGGCGGGCCGCGCTGACCGGGCTCGACGAGCCCACCCTGCTGGTCCCGGCCGGTGACGAGCGCGGACCGGCCCCGATGGTCCCGGAGCAGCTGGACGCCGCCTTCGACGCGGAGACGGCCGACCGGCTGCGGGAGACCGCGCGCCGCCACGGACTGACCCTCAACACCGTGCTGAACGCCGCCTGGGGGCTGGTCCTCGCCAGCGCGACCGGGCGCACCGACGTCGTGTTCGGCACCACCGTGGCGGGACGGCCGAGCGAGGTGCCGGACATCGAGAGCGCCGTGGGCATGTTCCTCAACACCGTCCCCGCGCGCATCGCGTTCGACCCGCGCGAGCCGGTCGTGGACCTGCTGCGCCGCGTCCAGCGCGAGCGGCTGGACCTCATGCCGTACGAGTATCTGGGACTCGGCGTGCTGCAGGCCGAGACGGGCCACCGCCGGCTGTTCGACACCCTGTTCGTGCTGCGCAACGCCGACACGGACGCACGGCTCGCCGCGCTGCGCGACCGGCACGGTGCCACCGCCGTCGCCAACGTGGACGCCACCCACTACCCGGCCGCCCTGGTCGTCACCCCGGGGCGGCGGATCCGCGTCACGCTCGCCCACCGCCCGGACCTGCTGGCCCGGGACGACGCGCGGCGTCTGCTCGACCGCTTCGTGGTGCTGGCCGGCCGGCTGGCGGCCGACCCGTCGGCAGCGGTGGGCTCGCTGGATCCGCTGCTCCCCCGGGAGGCCGTCGCCCTCGCGCGGGAGGACGCGGGGAGCCGCCTGCGGGTGCCGCGGGAGACGGTGGCCGACATGCTGGCCGCGCAGGCGGCCCGGACACCGGAGGCCACCGCCCTCGTCTGCGGTTCCGCGTCGCTGACGTACGCCGGACTCGACGCGCGCTGCAACCGGCTGGCCCGGCTGCTCCAGGCCCGCGGGCAGGTCCGGAGCGGGTGGTGGCGCTGGGTCTGCCGCGCTCGATCGACATGGTGGTGGCGCTGTTCGCGGTGCTGCGCACCGGCGCGGCGTACCTCCCCCTGGAGCTGGACCATCCCGCCGAACGGCTGTCCCTGATGCTGGCGGACGCGCGCCCCCTGCTCCTGCTGTCGACGGAGGCGGCGTCCAGCCCCCTCGGGCCCCTCCCGGACGGCACGCCCCGGGTGCTGCTCGACGACCCGGCGGTCGCCGCCGAACTCGCCGGGCTGTCCCGTGCCGCCGTACGGACGTCGTTCAGCCTGGACCACCCGGCGTACGTGATCTACACCTCCGGCTCCACGGGGCGGCCGAAGGGGGTGGTCACCCCCTATGCCGGCCTGACCAACATGCAGCTCAACCACCGGAAGGAGATCTTCGCCCCGGCGGTCGCCTCGGCCGGCGGGCGGCGGCTGCGCGTCGCACACACCGTGTCGTTCGCGTTCGACATGTCCTGGGAGGAGCTGCTGTGGCTCGTCGAGGGCCATGAGGTGCACCTCTGCGACGAGGAGCTGCGGCGGGACGCCACCGCCCTGGTGGCCTACTGCGAGGAGCACCGCGTCGACGTCGTCAACGTGACGCCGACGTACGCCCACCTCCTCATCGAGGAGGGCCTGCTGGAGGGTCATCGCCCGCCGCTGGTGCTGCTCGGCGGGGAGTCGGTCACCGAAGCGGTGTGGACCGTCCTGCGGGACACCGAGGGCACCTACGGATACAACCTGTACGGGCCCACCGAGTACACCATCAACACCCTCGGCGGCGGCACGCACGACAGCGCGACCCCGACCGTGGGCCGGCCGATCCGCGCCACCCGCGCCCGGATCCTCGACACCTGGCTGCGGCCGGTGCCGGAGGGGGTGGC
Source organism: Streptomyces sp. I6 (assembly GCA_003725745.1). GTDB lineage: Bacteria > Actinomycetota > Actinomycetes > Streptomycetales > Streptomycetaceae > Streptomyces. The sequence goes on from RHDP01000001.1 coordinate 81,453, forward strand.
CGGCGAGCTGTACATCGCCGGCGCGGGGCTGGCCCGCGGCTACCTCGCCCGGCCGGGGCTCACCGCGGAGCGGTTCGTGGCCGACCCGTACGGCCTGCCCGGGGAGCGGATGTACCGGACGGGCGACCTGGTGCGCCGCCGGGCCCGCGGCAACCTGGACTTCCTCGGCCGCACGGACGACCAGGTCAAGATCCGCGGGCACCGGGTGGAACCGGGCGAGATCGAGGCGGTGCTGGCGCGGCACCCCGAGGTGGCCCGGGCGGCGGTGGTGGCACGCGACGACGAGTCCGCCCCGGGCACCCGGCGGCTGGTGGGGTACGTCGTGCCCGCGGACGCCGGGGACGAGGCCCGTGGGGCGGCCGAGCGGGAGCAGGTCGGCGAGTGGCGGGAGATCTACTCCGCCGAGTACGCCGAGATCGGCACCGCCCTGTCCACCGAGGACTTCGCCGGCTGGGACAGCTCCTACGACGGGAACCCGATCCCCCTGGAGCACATGCGCGCATGGCGGGAGGCCACCGTGCGCAGCATCCGCGAGCTGGGGCCGCGGCGCGTCCTGGAGATCGGCGTCGGATCCGGGCTGCTGCTGTCCCGGCTCGCCCCGGACACCGAGGCGTACTGGGCCACGGACTTCGCCGAGCCCGTGATCCGCAAGCTCGGCGAGGAACTCGCGGCCGACCCGGGGCTGTCGGGGAAGGTCGAGCTGCGCTGCCGGAGCGCCGAGGTGACGGACGGACTGCCCGCGGGCTTCTTCGACACCGTCGTCATCAACTCCGTCGCCCAGTACTTCCCGAGCCTGGACCATCTGCACACGGTCGTCCGCCGCGCCATGGCACTGCTCGCCCCGGGCGGTGCCCTGTTCCTCGGCGACGTCCGCGATCTGCGCCAGGCGCGCGTCTTCCAGGCCGGTGTGCAGGCGGCCCGGGCGGGCGCGGGGCCGACCCCCGGGCGCTGCGCGGGGCGGTCGAACGGGGCCTCGCCCTGGAGAAGGAACTCCTCGTCGACCCGGACTGGTTCAGCACGCTCGGCCTCGGTGCGGAGGTGCGCACCAAGGCCGGCCGGCACCACAACGAGCTGACGCGGTACCGGTACGACGTCGTGCTGTACGAGGACACGGCCGGTGCGGTCGGGCTGGAGGACGCGCCGGAACTGGGCTGGACGGGACCGGGGGAGCTCGCGGCCCTCCTCGGCGCCGCGGAACACGCCCCGGAACGGCTGCGGGTGCGCCGGGTGCCGGACGCGCGGACCGCCGGGGACCTGGCCGTGCTGCGGGCCGTGGAGGCGGGGCGCACCCCGCCCGCGCCGGCGGCCGGGACCGGCGTGGAACCGGACGGCCTGCGGGAGCTGGGGAAGTCGCACGGGTACCGGGTGCTGACGACCTGGTCGGAGGAACCGGGCTTCTTCGACGCCGTGTTCGTCCGCGGTGCCCGGTGCTCGCGGACGACGGGGCTGCACCGGCCGCGTCCGGACCGCGGCGCGGCCCCCTACGCCAGCGCACCGGCCGCGAACCGCGGCAACGGGGCGCTGGTGCGCAGGCTGCGCGAGGACCTGGGGCAGCGGCTGCCCGGCTATATGGTCCCGGCCGCTTTCGTGGTGCTGCCGGCCCTGCCGATGAACGCCAACGGCAAGCTCGACGTGCGGGCGCTGCCGGACGCCGGGCCGCCGGTGGCGCTGTCGGCGGGGCGCGGGCCGCGCACAGCGGCCGAGGAGGTGCTGTGCCGCCTGTTCGCCGAGGTGCTGGGGCTGCCCCGCACCGGCGCGGAGGACGACTTCTTCGGCCTCGGCGGCCACTCCCTGCTGGCGACCCGGCTGATCAGCAGGGCCCGCACCGAGCTGGGCGCGGAGCTGGCGATCCGCGATCTGTTCGAAGCCCCGACACCCGAGGCCCTGGCGCTGCGGGCGGGCCCCGGGCGGCCCGCCCGGCCCGTACCGGAACCGGCCGGACGGCCCGCGCGGATCCCCCTCTCCGCGGCGCAGCGGCGGCTGTGGCTGGTGGAGCGGATCACCGGGGACGGGGTGGCCTACAACTTCCCCTGGTGTCCCGGATCCGCGGCCCCCTCGACCTGGACGCCCTGCGGACCGCGCTGACCGATGTGATGGGCCGTCACGAGGCCCTGCGGACCCGGTTCGAGACGGTCGACGGCGAGCCGTACCAGCGGATCGTGCCCGCGGCCGAGGCCGTGCCCGGGTTCCGTACGGCCGACTGCCCGGAGGAGGAGCTCGCCGCACGCGTCGGGGAGGCCCGGCGCCGCCCGTTCGACCTGGCCGTCGACCTGCCCCTGCGTGCGGACGTCCTGCGGCTCGGGCCGGAGGACACCGTGGTGGCGCTGGTGCTGCACCACATCGCCACCGACGAGTGGTCGGACCGGCCGTTCCTCGCCGATCTGAACCGCGCGTACGCCGACCGCGCCGCCGGCCGGGAGCCGGAGTGGGCCGCGCTGCCGGTCCAGTACGCCGACTACACACTGTGGCAGGAGCGGCTGCTCGCCGAGGCCGGCGAGCGTCAGCTCGCCCACTGGGCGCGGACGCTGCGCGGGATGCCCGAGGAGATCCCGCTGCCGCTGGACCGGCCGGGTGCGGCCCGCACCACGGGCCGGTCCGCCGTGGTGCGGACGGCGCTGCCCCAGGCGTCGGCGGCGGCTCTCAGGGAACTGGCGGCCACCCGGCAGGTCAGTATGTTCATGCTGTTCCAGGCGGCGACGGCAGCGCTGCTGCACCGGCTGGGCGCGGGGGACGACATCCCGCTCGGCGCACCGATCGCGGGCCGCACCGACAGTGCCCTGGACGACCTCGTCGGGTTCTTCGTCAACACGCTGGTGCTGCGCACCGACGTGTCCGGGGACCCGTCCTTCGCGGAACTGCTCGGACGCGTCAAGGAGGCGGCGCTGGCGGCGTTCGAGCACCAGGACGTGCCGTTCGACCGCGTCGTGGAGGCGGTCAATCCGGCGCGGCTGGCCGATCGCAACCCGCTGTTCCAGGTGATGCTCGGCTACCACCACCGCCCGGACGGCGATCCCGACCTGTTCGGGCTGCCCACCCGGTGGCTGGACACCGACACCGGCGCGGCCAAGTTCGACCTGGACTTCACCGTGGTCGACCACGGGCCGGGCCGGGAGATGACGCTGCTGCTGGAGTACGCCGCCGACCTGACCGACGCCGGGACCGCCGCGCTGCTGGCCCGGCGGCTGGTGGGCCTGCTGGAGCAGGTCTGCGCCGATCCCTGGCGGACGGTCGGATCGCTGCGCGTCCTCACCGGTGAGGAGGAGGCCGCCGCGGCTCGGTGGAACGCCACCGACCGGCCGTTGGAGCGCCGCTCGGTCCCGGAGATCCTCGACGACGTGGTCCGCACGACACCCGGCGCGCCGGCCCTGGCCGCGGGCGGCGAACGCCTCACCTTCCGCGAACTGGCCGGCCGGGCCGATGCGGTGGCGCGGCTGCTGGCGGAGCGGGGCGCGGGCCCCGAGACGGTGGTGGGGCTGGCGCTGCCCCGCCGTCTGATGGTGCCCGCAATCCTGGGCGTGCTGCGCTCGGGCGCGGCCTATCTGCCGCTGGACCCCGGGCATCCCGCGGCGCGGCTGGAGTTCATGCTGCGGGACGCGGGAGCGCTGTGCGTGCTGTCCACCGCCGACCTGGCCCGCGGGCTGCCCGGCGGCTGCGGGCCGGTCCTGCTCGACGAAGCCCCTTCGGCAGGCGGGACGGACAGGGCGGACAGGGCGGACAGGACACACAAGGACGGCGGTACGGCACCCCGGCCGGCCGACGGACAGCGCGCGGCCGGGGGCGATCCGGGCGATCCGGGTGATCCGCAGGGGGGCGTGCCGGTCCGGCCGGCGCCGTCGAGCGCCGCGTATGTCATCTTCACCTCCGGTTCCACCGGCACACCCAAGGGCGTCGTGGGCACCCACCGGGGACTGAGCAACCTGTTCGCGGCTCATCGCGACGACCTGATCGGCCCCGCCGAGCGGGCCGCGGGCCGCGCCGGCCTGCGGGCCGTGCACGCGGCCTCGTTCAGCTTCGACGGCTCCTGGGAGCCGCTGCTCTGGCTGCTCGCCGGACACGAACTGCATGTGGCCGACGAGGCCGTGATGGCGGACCCGGCCGCGCTGCTGGCGTATGTCGCCGCGGAACGCATCGACTTCCTCGACGTCACACCGACCTATCTGCGCGAGCTGATCCACCACGGCTTCCTCGCGCCCGGCAGCCCGGTGCCCGGAGTGATCGCGGTCGGCGGGGAGGCGACGCCGGCCCCGCTGTGGGAACGGCTCTGCGGACTGCCCGGGGTGCGGGCCCACGACCTGTACGGCCCCACGGAGTGCGCGGTCGACGCCTACGGCCGGCACGGTCCCGGACCGGACGGCTCCGCCCCTGGGCCGCCCCGCTCGACAACGTCCGCGCCCATGTCCTGGACCGGGCGCTGCGGCCGCTGCCGCCTGGGGTGGCGGGCGAACTGTACCTGGCGGGCGAGGGGCTGGCCCGCGGCTACCTGAACCGGCCGGGGCTGACCGCCGAGCGGTTCACGGCGGACCCGTTCGGGACACCGGGCAGCCGGATGTACCGCACGGGCGACCTCGTCAGGCGCCGCGCCGACGGTGTGCTGGAGTTCCTCGGGCGTGCCGACGGCCAGGTCAAACTGCGCGGGTTCCGCATCGAGCCCGGCGAGATCGAGTCGGCTCTCGCGGGGCACCCGGACGTGGCCGCCGCGGCCGTGGTGGTGCGCGAGGACGGCCCGGGCGTGCCCAGGCTGGTGGCCTACGTCCTGCCCGCCGGGGACCGCGTGCCGGACCCGGACGGGCTGCGTGCCCGTGCCGCCTCCGTGCTGCCCGCGCACATGGTGCCCGCGGCCTTCGTCGCCGTCGCTTCGCTCCCGCGCACGGTGAACGGCAAGCTCGACCAGAAGGCGCTCCCCGCGCCGGACCTCACCGGGTCCGGCGCGGGGCGGCGGCTCCGGTCACCGCGCGAGGACCTGCTCTGCGAGGCGTTCGCCGCCGTCCTCGACGTGCGCGATGTGGGCGTCGACGACGACTTCTTCGCCCTGGGGGGCCACTCCCTCCTGGCCATGCGGCTGGCGGCGCGGATCCGCACCGCCCTGGGCGCCGAGGTGTCCCTGCGCACGGTGTTCGACGCGCCGACGCCGGCGCGCCTCGCGGAACGGCTCGCCGCGGGCGGGCCGGCCGCGCCCGGCGCCCGCCCGGCGCCCGCGGTGCGGACCCGTCCCGAGCGGCTACCGCTGTCCTCGGCCCAGCAGCGCCTGTGGGTGCTCTACCGGGTCGAGGGCCCCAGCCCCACGTACAACATCCCCTCCGCCTGGTCCCTGACCGGTGATCTGGACGTGGCGGCGCTGCGGGCCGCGGTGCACGACCTCGCGGAGCGCCACGAGACGCTGCGCACGGTCTTCCCCGAGGAGGACGGCCGGGCCTTCCAGCGGGTCCTGGACCCCCGCGCGCTCCGTGTCCCGTTCTTGGTGGAGGACGTCGCACCGGAACGGGTCGCGGACCGGCTGGCCGAGGCGGGCGCGTACGGCTTCGAGCTGGACCGCGAGCCCCCGCTGCGCGTCCGGGTGTTCCGCACGGGCGAGCGGGAGTGGGCGGTGCTGCTGCTGCTCCACCACATCGCCGGCGACGAGTGGTCGGAGGCCCCGCTGCACCGCGACCTGGCCCTCGCCTACGCCGCGCGGGCCGCGGGCCGGTCCCCCGGCTGGGCGCCGCTGCCGCTCCGGTACGCCGACTACACGCTGTGGCAGCGCGAGGTCCTCGGCGACGAGCGGGACCCCGGCAGCCGCGCGGCCCGCCAGATCGCCTACTGGCGGCAGGCGCTGGACGGACTACCCGAGGAGATCGCGCTGCCCGCCGACCGGACCCGTCCCCCGGAGGCGAGCCACCGGGGCGGCGCGGCCGACCTCTCACTCGACGCCGAACTGGCCGCGGACCTGCACCGGCTGGCCCGCGAGCACGGCGTCAGCGTGTTCATGGTGCTGCAGGCCGCGGTGGCCACCCTGCTCACCAGGCTCGGTGCGGGCCATGACATCCCCCTCGGCAGCCCGGTGTCCGGGCGGACCGACGCGGCCCTGGAGGACCTGGTCGGTTTCTTCCTCAACACCCTCGTGCTGCGCATCGACACCTCCGGCGACCCGGCCTTCCGGGAGCTGCTCGCCCGGGTGCGGGAGACCGACCTGTCCGCCTTCGACCACCAGGACGTGCCGTTCGAACGGCTGGTGGAGGTCCTCAATCCGCGGCGGTCGCTGGCGCGTCACCCGCTCTTCCAGGTGATGGTGGTGTACCTGGCGTCCGCCGGGGACGAGACGGAGCTGTTCGGGACGCGGTCCCGCAGGGTGGAGGTGGCGCAGGCGTCGGCCAAGTTCGATCTGTCCTTCGACTTCGTCGAACGCGCCGACGGCGACGGCGTCGACGGTGTGCTGGAGTACAGCACCGATCTGTTCGACCACGCCACCGCCCGGTCGTTCGCCGGCCGGCTGCGCCGGATCCTGCGGGCCGTGGCCGCGGACCCCGGCGTCACCGTGGGGCGGGTCGGGATCCTCGGCGAGGACGAGCGGCGCCGCCTGGCGGACGGTTGGCACAGCCGCCCGCCGCAGGGCGAGCCGACCACGGTTCCGGCGCTCTTCGACGCCTGCGTACGCGCCTGGCCCGACGCGCCCGCGGTGGCCTCGGACGGCGTCGAACTCAGTTACGCCGAGCTCGACGCCCGGTCCAGCCGCCTCGCCCGGCTGCTGATCGGGCACGGCGCGGGACCGGAGCGCCTGGTGGCCCTGGCCCTGCCGCGCACCGCGCGTTTCCTGGAGGCGGTCCTCGCGGTCCACAGGTCCGGTGCCGGGTATGTGCCGCTGGACCCCGGCGCTCCGGCCGGTCGCACCGCGCGCATCCTGGCCGACGCCCGGCCCGTGCTCACCCTCACCACCACCGCCCTCGCCGGGGCGCTGCCGCCGGGAACGGCCCCGCTGGTACTGGACGACGCGGGCACGGCAAGCCGGATCGCGGCTCAGGACGCGGCGCCCGTCACCGATGCCGAGCGGACGGCTCCGCTGGGGCCGCGGCACCCCGCGTACGTCATCCACACCTCCGGTTCCACGGGCCGCCCCAAGGGTGTGGTGGTCACCCACGAGTCCCTCGGGCATCTGTTCCGCAGCCATCGCGAGACGCTGTACGCACCGGCGGTCGCGGCGACCGGCCGCAGGCATCTGCGGGCCGGCCACGCCTGGCCGTTCTTCTTCGACGCCTCCTGGCAGCCCCAGCTGTGGCTGCTCGACGGGCACTGCGTGCACGTGGTGTCCGAGGAGGTGCGGCGTGACCCCGAGCTGCTGGCCGCGGCGGTCGTCCGGCACGGATTCGACTTCCTGGAGGTCACCCCCTCCCTCTTCGCGCAGATGGCCGGGAGCGGGCTGCTGCGGGGCGGCGACTGTCCCCTGGCGGTCGCCGGAGTGGGCGGCGAGGCCGTCCCCGCCGCGCTCTGGCGGCGGCTGGCCTCGCTGCGGGGGACGGAGGTGTTCAACCTGTACGGGCCGACCGAGTCGACGGTGGACGCACTGGTGGCACGGGTCGGTGACAGTGATCGCCCGCTCGTCGGGCGGCCGGTGGCGGGAACCCGGGCCCATGTGCTCGACGGCCTGCTGCAACCGGTCCCGCCGGGTGTGCCGGGTGAGCTGTACCTGTCCGGGGGCGGTCTCGCCCGCGGGTATCTGGGCAGCCCGGGGCCGACGGCGGAGCGCTTCGTCGCGGACCCGTTCGGCCCGCCGGGTTCCCGGCTCTACCGCACGGGCGACCTCGCCCGCTGGACCCGCGACGGACACGTCGACTTCCTCGGGCGCGCCGACCAGCAGGTGAAGATCCGCGGTTTCCGCATCGAGCCCGCCGAGATCGAGTCCGCGCTGACCCGGCATCCCGCCGTGCGGCAGGCCCTGGTGACGGTGCGTCGGGAGGATGCGCGGCGGCTGCTGGTGGCGTACGCCGTCACCACCGGGGCCGAGCGGCCGGACGCCGCGGCGCTGCGCGCCCATCTCGCGGCCCTCCTCCCGGACCACATGGTCCCCGCGGCCGTCGTCCCGTTGGAGCGCTTCCCGGAGCTGGCGAACGGCAAGCTGGACCGCAGCGCGCTGCCCGCCCCCGACTTCTCCGCGCTGTCCTCGGGCCGTCCGCCGGCCACCGAACGGGAGAGGGCGCTCTGCGCGGTCTTCGCCGAGGTGCTGGGGCTTCAGCGGGCCGCTGCGGACGACGACTTCTTCGTCCTCGGCGGCGACAGCATCGTGGCGATGCAGCTCGTCAGCCGGGCCCGGGCGGCCGGCCTGCGGATCAGCCCGCGGCAGGTCTTCCGGCACCGCACGCCGGCGGGTCTGGGCGCGGTCGCCGAGACCGTCGCCGCCACCGCCGTGCCGGCCGAGGACGACGGCACCGGCAGCGTGCCCCTCACCCCCGTCATGCACTGGCTGCGGGAACTCGGCGGGCCGATCTCGACCTATCACCAGGCGGCGCTGGTGCGCACCCCGGCAGGGCTGGACCGGCGCGGGCTCACCGCCGTGCTCCAGGCGCTCGTGGACCGGCACGACATGCTGCGGGCCACCCTGGTACGGCCGTCGCCCGGGGACGCGGGCGAGTGGTCGCTCCATGTGCCGCGGCCGGGCACCGTCGACGCCGCGGACCTGATCGACCGGGTGGACGTCTCCTCGCTCGGCGCGCGGGCTCTGGGCGAGACCGTCCGCGAGCAGGCCCACGCGGCACGGGCCCTGCTGGACCCGGACGCGGGAGACATGGTCCGGGCCGTGTGGTTCGACGCCGGCGGCGCGCCGGGCCGGCTGCTGCTGATGGCGCACCATCTGGTGGTGGACGGTGTGTCGTGGCGGGTGCTGCTGCCGGATCTCGCAGCGGCCTGGCGGGACGTGTCCGCCGGGCGGCCCGTGCGGCTGGATCGCGTGGAGACCTCCTTCGCCCGCTGGTCGCGGCTGCTGGCCGAGCTGGCCGTGTGCCCGGACCGGGAGGCGGAACTGCCGCTGTGGACGGCCGTCCTGGACGGCGGGGCGGACCCGTTCCCGCTGCTTCGCGAGCCGGATCCGGACCGCGACACCACCGCGGCCCTGCGCGAGCTGGAGCTGCGGCTGCCACCGGAGCTGACCGGGCCGCTGCTGTCGGCGGTGCCGGCCGCCTTCGGGCGGGTGTCGACGACGTACTGCTGGCGGGGCTCGCCCTGGCGTTCGCGGACCACCGCCGCCGCCGCGGCGACGACCCCGGGGCGGCGGTGCTGGTCGATCTGGAGGCTCACGGCCGGGAGGAGGATCTGATGGGCGAGGATGCCGGGCTGTCGCGCACGGTGGGCTGGTTCACCGGCGTCTTCCCGGTCCGGCTCGACATCGGGGCGGCCGATCCCGCCGAGGCGATGGCGGGCGGTCCGGCGGCGGAGGAGGCCGTACGGCGCGTCCGCGCACACCTGGCGTCCCTTCCCGCTGGCGGGCTGGGCTACGGGATGCTGCGCCACCTCAACCCCCGGACACGCGAGGTCCTGGCGAGCCGCGTGCCCCCGCGCATCGAGTTCAACTACCTGGGCCGGTTCGGTGTCCCGGAGGAGACCGACTGGTCGTACGCCCCCGAGGAGGAGCACGCCGGCATCGGCCCGGGTCCCGCGATGCGGGAGGGCCACGCCCTGGGCATCGACGTGGTCGCCGAGGACCGGGCGGACGGGCCGGTGCTGGCCGCCCACTGGTCCTATCTGGACGGGCTGGTGACCCGCGAGACCGTCGAGGACCTGGCCGAGAGCTGGTTCCGGGCCCTGAAGGGGCTGATCGCCCGGGCCGAGCGGAAAGGACACGCGTAGCGCCGGGACCGCGACGAGGACGTGTGCGGTGCCGGAACCGGGGACAGCGACGTGCATGGTGGTGCCGGAGCAAGGGCCACGGCAGGAGGAGGAGACCAGATCATGACCAATCCGTTCGAGGACGCCGACGGCGTCTACCGGGTGCTCGTCAACGACGAGAACCAGCACAGCCTGTGGCCCGACTTCACGGCGGTGCCGGCCGGCTGGCGGGCCGTCCACGGCCCCGCCTCCCGGCAGTCCTGCCTGGACTACGTCGAGACCCACTGGACGGACATGCGGCCCAGGAGCCTGGCCGAGTCGATGGACGGCTGACGTGCGGGGCGCTGGGGTACCGGGCGGCTGAGGTACCGGGCGGCTGACGTACGGGGCGGCTGACGTACGGGCGGCGGTGTGGGCCGCGGCGGACACACGCGGACCGGGGGCCGGCCGCGGAGTCCACCGCGGCCGGCCCCGTACGTGCGCAAACGGTGTCAGGAAGCGGGCTGCCGGACCTCGGTGGAGGGAGAGCCGTCGACGGCCGCCGCGAGCTGCGGAGCCAGCCGGTCGATGACGTACGGCAGGCTGAGCACCGACACGAAGGACGTGGCGTGACCGTAGTCGCTGGTCTCGTCGATGAAGACCTCGCGGCCCTCCTTCACCACCGCGAGGTCCCGGTACGAGGCGTCCCGGTGCAGCTTCAGCGTGTCCTTCGCCACGTCGCCGACGATCCAGACGACGGCTCCCTGGTCGAGCAGGTCGATGCGCTCCTTGCTGATGCCGGCCCCGAACCGGTCGCCGATCGCGGCGTCCAGGCCGTCGGGTACGGCGAATCCGAGGCCGGTGAGGACACGTGAGCGGGGGTCCTGGCTGCCGAAGACGAAGATGCCCTCGTACGGCGTGGCCACGACGGCGGTGGCGCCCCGGAAGCCGGGGTGCTCCCGGGCGGTGGCCGCGATCTCCGCCTCGACGGACTCGACGGCCTTCGCCGCCTCGTCCGCCTTGCCGAGCGCGCGTCCCACGGTCCTCGTCTGCTCCTGCCAGGGGATGCCGTAGTCGTTGTGCTCCTTCGGCTGCGCGACCACGGGGGCGAACGCGGACAGGGACGTGTACTGCTCCTTGGTCAGTCCGCCGTAGAGCGCCAGGATCAGGTCCGGCTTGAGAGCCGCGATCCGCTCCACCTGGGGGCCGGTCCCGGTGTCCTTGAGCACGGTCGGGGCCGGGCCGCCGCCCAGTTCGGGCCGTGCCCAGGGTCCGATGGCGCCCTCGTAGCCGCCGAGCCACTCGGTCGTACCGACCGGGACCTCGCCGAGGGCGAGCACCGCGTCCTGGTCGGTGAGGCCGACGGTGACGATCCGCTCGGGTTCGGACGTGATCGTGGTACTGCCGTACTTGTGCGCGATGGTGACCGGGAAGGCGTCCCCGCCGCCGGACGCACCGGCCCCGGGTGCGGATTCGCCGGTACCGGGGCCGGGGCCGGGGCCGGAGCCGGAGCCCCCGCCGCACGCGGCGGTGGCGAGCAGGATGACGGCGGAGGCCAGCGCGGCGGAGAGGCGTGGAACTCTGCGGGAGCGGGGCATCGGTCGTTCCTTCGTTCGGGCTCCGGTGGAGCGGCGGTGCGGGGTCTCGGGGCGAGGGTGGCGGTGCGGAGGTGGGGTCTGGGCGGTCGTAGGGGGCCGGGCCGGTCGTGCCGGGGTCCGCTAGGCGCCGGTGTCACGCGCTTCCGACCATGCCTCCCACAGCGATGCGTAGCGGCCCCGGGCGGCGCGCAGTTCGTCGTGGGTGCCGGACTCGACGATCCGCCCGGACTCCATGACGACGATGCGGTCGGCCGCCGCAGCCTGGCTGAGCCGGTGGGCGACGACGAGTGCCGTCCGGCCGTCCACGGCGCGCGCCACCGCCTTCTCGAGCGCGCGCGCTCCGGCGCTGCCCGCTTCGGCGGTGGCCTCGTCCAGGATCACCAGCGGCGGGTCGGCGAGGACGAGCCGGGCGAGGGCGAGGGCCTGCGTCTTCGCCCCGTCGAGCCGGTGCCCGCCGCCGCCGACCACGGTGCCGAGGCCGTCGGGAAGTTCCTCCGCCCAGGCGAGGGCGTCCACGCGGTCGAGCGCGGCGCGCAGTTCACCGTCGGTGGCGCCGGGTCCGGCCAGCCTCAGGTCGTCGGCGAGGAGCCCCGCGAACACATGGGTCTCCTGGGTGATCAGGGCGACCGTGCCGCCCGCGGCCACGGGGCCGAGTTCCGTGGGCGGGGCTCCTCCGACCAGGACCGTGCCGGTGGCCGGCGGCTGGATACCGGCGATCAGCCTGGCCAGGGTGGTCTTGCCCGCTCCGCTCGGGCCGACGAGCGCGACCCGTTCGCCCTGGCGGATCGTCAGGTCGATGTCGTGCAGCACGGGATGTCCCGGCCGGTAGGCGTGGCCCACGCCCCGCACGATGACCTCGGTGCCGCCGGCCACCCGGCGGCGGACCGGATCCCGAGGCGGGGGCCGGTCGGTGACGCCGACGAGCCGGGCCAGGCTCGCGTGGGCCGACTGGGCGTCGTCGAGCAGGACCAGGGCCGCGTTGACCGGGGTGAAGAGGCTGTGGAAGTAGAGGGCGGCCGCGGTCGCCGTGCCGACGGACGCCGCGCCCTGGCGGACCAGCCAGTAGCCGGTGACCAGAACCGCGGCGAGACCCAGGTACTCGGCGATGTGCAGCCTGCTGTAGAAGCCGAGCACCAGCCGCACCCCGCGCATGGTCAACCGGACCACGGACCAGGACCGGTCGGCGACGCGCCGGGTGTGCTCCCGCTCCAGGCGGTAGGCGCGCAGGGTGGATCCGCCGCCGATGGTGTCGAGCAGCTGCTGCTGCTGGGCGCTCCCCGCCACGCGCTGCTCCGCGTAGAGCGGCACCGCGCGGCGTACGTACCAGCGCGCGGTGAGCGCCTGGACGGGCACCGCGATCAGCGCGGCCAGCAGGAACCGCCAGTCGAGCAGGGCCAGTGCCCCGAGGGTGAGGACGATGGTGAGGAGCGAACGGGCCAGTTCGGGCAGGGCGTTGCGCACGGCTTCGGCGATCAGGGACACATCGGCGGTGACCCGGGCCGTCAGGTCCCCGGCGCCGGCCTTCTCGACGCGGTCGAGCGGCAGTTCGAGGGCCCGCTCGACGAAGCGCTCGCGCAGCCGGGCCAGTGTCGTCTCGCCCAGCCGGGAGATCAGGGAGAGCCCGAGCCCGGTGGCGGCCCCCTGGCCCACGGCGACGGCGACGAGCAGCGCGGCGGTGAGGGTGACGGCGTCGGCCGGCCCGCGCCCGGCGGCGAGATCGACGATCCGGCCCAGCAGCGGCTGAACGAGCAGGCCCACGGCGGTGGCGGCGGTCATGACGGCGAAGGCGGTGACCGCCAGGGCGCGCTGCGGGCGCAGCAGCCGGGCGACGGCGGCACGGGTACGGGCCGGGGTGGCGACGGGAAGCAGCGGACTCGCGCCGGGCGGAGGGCCGTTGGGTCCGTCAGGGCCGTCAGGGCGGCCGGGGTCGTCCGGTCCGTCAAAGCCGTCAGGGCGGCCGGGGTCGTCCGGTCCGTCGGCCCGGGGTCCGGTCACGCCAGCACCGCCGCTCGGTAGTCGGCATGGGTGCCGGCCAGGTGCCCGTGGTCGCCGGTGGCCGTGACCTTGCCGTCCTGCAGCAGGACCACCCGGTCGGTCACGGCGAGCAGTGCGGGGCTGCTGGTGACGAGCACGGTCGTGCGGCCCCGGCGGATCTCCTTGATACCGGCGGCCATCCGCATCTCGGTAACGGCGTCGACGGCGGTGGACGGCTCGTGGAGGACGAGCACGGGGGCGTCGGCGGCCAGGGCTCTGGCCAGGGCGACGCGCTGCCGCTGACCGCCGGACAGCGAGCGTCCGCGTGCGGTGACCGGGGTGGCGGCACCGTCGGGCAGGGAGCGGGCGACCTCGTCGGTGCCCGAGGCGGCCATCGCGGCGGACGGGCTCACGGTGCGGCGTCCACCGGCCGGGGCGGGGGCTGCGGTGACGTTCTCCAGGAGCGTGCCCTCGAACAGGTCCGCGTCGTGCTCGGCCACGAGGATCGCACCGCGCGCCTGCGACAGGTCCAGCATGGTGAGGGCCCTTCCGTCGAGTTCGACGGCACCGTGCTCGGGGTCCGACCGGCGGCCCAGGCAGTGCAGCAGTGCCGAGGCGTCAGCGGGACGCGTGGTGACGACGCCGACGGTCTCCCCCGCCGCGATGTCGAGGTCGACCGCGCGCAGGGGACCGTGGGAGAGGTTCCGCAGGTGCAGGCGGCCCGCGACGGGCAGCGGCCGTACGGGAGCGCCGGGGAGTCGCGGCACCGTGCTCACCGCGGGACGGGCACCGAGGACCCCGGCGATGCGCGCGGCCGACGCCCGGCCCTGGGCCAGTTCCGCGTTGACCCAGGAGAACTCGGAGAGCGGGCCGATGAGGAAGAGCGCCAGTGCGACGCACGACACGAGTTCGCCGATACCGATGTCGCCGCGGGCGGCCAGCCGGCCGCCGACGAGCGCGACGAGCGCGACAAGGGCTCCGGTGAGCAGGGTCACGACCCCGTTCTGCCACGCCTCGGCGCGGGCCGCCCGTAAGGTCGCGGACAGCGAGTCGCGGCTGATGCCGCGGTAGCGGTCGGCGGCCGCGGGCTCGGCGCCGATGCCCTTCAGCACGCGGAGACCGGCCACGAGGTCCGCTGCGACGCCCGCTGCGCGCGCCGCGCACTCCTGCTCGGTCTCACTGCGCCGCTCCAGCGGTCTGCTCAGCAGGTGCCCCAGCCACAGCAGCAGCGGGGTCCCGAGCAGCACGAGCAGACCGAGGGTGACGGACACTCTGAGCAGGACCACCGCGCCCACCGCGAGGCCCGCGGCCGCACCGGTGCCGACGATCACCGCCATGGCGACGGCGCCGACCCTTCTGGCGTCCTCGGTCGCGATGCCGGCCAGCTCGCCGGGCAGCCGGCCCTCCTCCGCCCCGCCTTCGGGTGCGAGGACGCGTTCGACGAGCGCGACACGGAGCCGGTGGGCGGCGGTGAGCGAGGCGCGTTCGCCGGCGCGGGCGCCGTACCGGAAACCGTAGGAGAGTCCGACGTAGACGACGGCGAGTACGCCGAGCCACAGCGTCAGTCCAGCGGCGTCCCCCTCGACGACTCCCCGATCGATGGCCAGTCCGATGAGGACGGGGACGAGCGCCTCGCCGGCCTGATGGCACGCCCCGAGGAGCACGCCGAGCGCGACGGAGGCGCGGCAGCCGCGGATGGACTGCCGCAGGACGTCCCGTCCCCGGAGCTCCGGCTTCCCCACCCATCCCTCCGGATACGGCTCAGAAGTGCCCAGGAACCGCACGACAACTTAGGCAAGGCTAACCATCTTTGATGCCGTTGACCACCCCTCCGGAGGAGGAGTCGCCCCATCCGGACCAGGGGACGGCGCCTCGGGCCGCCCGGGCACCCTCTCTTCGACCTGCCGCCCGGGCATCTCCCGGACCCGCCGCCGGGGCGACCCGCCACCGAGGGCCGGTGCCACCGCAGACCACGCCCAGACCAACACAAACCGTCACGCAAACCACCGCAAAACATCATCACCCACCACAGACCATCGCTGGCCACCACCGGCCACCATCCACCGCCGGCTCCCGCCGGAACGGCCGGGCACCCGTTGCGGCCCGGTTCCCCGCGGAACACCCAGCCGGCTCCCCGCAGAGCACTTATCCGGACAACAGGCGCATCGGCGCATACTCGGTAGTGAGCAGTGGGACGAAGACTGGAGTGTGAGCCGGATGCCAGGATCCCGTTCTCGTTCGCGGTATGCACCCGACCGGGGACTGACCACCCGCATGGTGACGACGATGTTCCTGATCGGACTGCTGTACGTGGTCTTCGTCGGCGTGCTGCTGGCCATCCTCCGCGACTCCTGGTTCCTCGTCCTGGTGATCGCCGGCGGTCTGTTCGTCGTGCAGTTCTGGTTCAGCGACCGGATCGCCGCGTACAGCATGGGGGCGCGCGAGGTCACCCCGAGCAGGCACCCGAGCTGCACGGCGCCGTGGACCGGATCTGCGCCCTCGCCGACATGCCCAAGCCCCGGGTGGCCATAGCCGACAGCGACGTGCCCAACGCGTTCGCCACCGGCCGCAACGAGAAGACCGCCCTCGTCTGCGCCACCACCGGTCTCCTGCGCCGCCTGGAGCCGGAGGAACTGGAGGGCGTGATCGCACACGAACTGTCGCACGTCGCCCACCGCGACGTCGTGGTGATGACCATCGCCTCCTTCCTCGGCGTACTCGCGGGGCTGATGGTGCGGGTCTGGCTCTACAGCGGGCTCAGCCGCGGCAGCCGCGACGTCAACACGGCCGTGGCGGTGCTGGTGGTCCCGCTGGTGAGCGCCGCCGTCTATGTGATCAGCTTCCTGCTGACCCGGCTGCTGTCCCGCTACCGGGAGCTGTCCGCCGACCGCGCCGCCGCACTGCTGACCGGCCGCCCGTCGGCACTCGCGTCGGCGCTGACCAAGGTGACGGGCCAGATGGCCAGGATCCCGACGCGGGACCTGCGGAAGGCGGAGCCGTTCAACGCGTTCTGGTTCGCCCCGGCGTTCTCCTCCAAGGAGAGCCTCGGCAGGCTGCTCTCCTCCCACCCGACGCTGGAGCAGCGGCTGGACCAGCTGGGCAGGATCTCGCTGCAGCTCGGCCGCCCGTGACCGGCCCGGCACCCTCCCGGCCCTCGTCCGAGTGACAAGGACTCGACCCATGGGACTCCTCGACGCCATCCTCGGCCGCAGCAAGCCGGTACGGCCCGACCTCGACCGGCTCTTCGGCCTGCCCTCGGCGGCGATCACCCTCCAGGCGGGAGCCGGCTTCGCCCCCACGGGGTCCGGCTCGGTGTGCTTCGCCGGAGTCGAGGGGGCGGCCTTCACGAGGATCCAGGACGACGTACGCGACCTCCTCGACGCCGACACCGGCCGGGGCGGTACGCCCGTGGAGTTCACCCGGGACGCGTACGGGTACACCTGGCTCCTGTCCCGCCATCCGGCCGACGACACTGCCTCACTGGTCAATGACCTGCACGCCGTGAACACCCTGCTCCAGGACGCTGGTTTCGGCCCCCACCTACTCTGCTCGCTCGTCGGATTCCGCAACACCGCGACGCAGCGGGTGCTCGCCCTGGTGTACCTCTACAAGCGGGGCACCTTCTATCCTTTCGCGCCCCTCCCGGGGGCCGCCGAGAAGCGCGACAATGCCCTGGAACTGCAGGTCAGGAGCCTGCTCGCGGACGACGTGCCGATCGAGGAGGAGCTGGGCCGGTGGTTCCCCCTCTGGGGCGCCCCCGGCATCGCGGACGCTCCGGAGGAGGGCGGCGGGCACGGATGACCCGCGGGGTGCCCGGCCCGCGGTGTCGCGCCGGGCACCCGGGGCGAACGGCCCTCGAACGACGCGCGGCCGGGCTCAGCGCGTGTACAGCCCGGCCCGCGCTTCACCGCGCCCGAACACCGGCGCGAGGATGAGCTGCGCCGCGCCCTCGGCGATGCGGTAGGCGCTGCCGCCCGCGGGCGCCACCATCACCCGCGTGCGGGACCGGAGCGCGGCCCGCACCCCGCGTACGAACTCCGTCTCGGCCGCGGCGACGGCCCGGCCACCGAGGAGCACCTGGTCGATGTCGAGCAGTTCGGCGAGGTTGGTGACCCCGACGGCGAGTACGCGTGCCGCATCGGCGACGTCGCCCCGGGCTATGGCGGCGAGGCACAGTGCCTCCAGGCACCCCCGCTTGCCGCAGGCACAGGCGGGCCCGTCGAGTTGGAGGACCTGGTGCCCGAACTCACCGGCCCCGGTGCGCACCCCCCGGTACACGGCCCCCTCCAGCACCAGCCCCGCGCCGATGCCGGTACCGATGTGCACATAGGCGAGGGAGCCGCTCTCTCCCTGCAGCAGTATCCCGAGGGCTGCGGCATTGGTGTCCTTGTCCAGCGCGACCGGCAGACCGAGCCGGTTCGCCAGCTCGTCGCGCAGCGGGTACCCGTCCCATTCCGGATAGCCCGTGACCCGCAGCGGGACGCCCGCACGGTGGTCGAGGGGACCCGGCATGGCGACCCCCACGCCCAGCACCGGCGCCGCCCCCGCGCCGCCCGGCGCCTGCGGGCCCCCGTGCGCCTCGGGCCGGTGGGCCGCAGCGGTCCGCTTGCCCGCCTCCGGAAACCCACCGGCAGAGGCGTCGGCGGCGCCGCCCCGGTCCCCTCCGCCCAGCGACTGCGCGACCAGGGCGCGTACCTGGCCCGCGACCTGGCCGGTCACCACGTCGGGCCCCGCGCCGAGGTCGGCGGTCACCGCCCGGGTCGCGACACGTGCACCGGACAGGTCCAGCAGAACCGCCGTCATCTCGTCCCGGTCCAGTTGCACGCCCACGGCGTACGCCGCCGACGGTTCCAGGCGCAGCGCCGTACGCGGCTTGCCCCCCGTCGACGCGTGCCGGCCTGCCTCGGCCAGGAGCCCCGCCTCCCGGAGGCGAGCCGTGATCTTGCTGACCGCCTGCGGGGTGAGGCCCGTGTAGTCGGCGATCTCGGGACGGCTGATCCCGGCCTCCCCACCCGTCCGCAGCAGATCGAGCACCAGCGAGGCGTTGTGGTTCCTGAGCAGGGACAGGTTGCCGCCCAGGCCGCTCCTCTGCTCGGCGGTCGCCGGGACGGCGGCATCCTCGCCCGTAGGGTCGACGGCATGCGTCCGGTGCACAGGCACACTCTCATTGTGCGCCCGGCTCCCGGTCCGGCAACGGCGTTGTCTAAGCTCCTCGCGGCAGGCGGAGGCCACTGCCGTACGCGTGCGGACCCGAGCGCCCGGCCCGGTACCCCGTACCCCTACCGTCACGGGCACGGCCGAGCCCCCGGCTTGACCGCCGGCGGCCGTTCCAGGCGTACCGTCCGGCCGTTCCACGCGTACGGTTCCGTTCCACCCGTACGGTCCGGCCGTTCCACGCGTACGGTCGGGCCGCAGTCGGCGTCCGGGCTGCGTTCCGCGGCGGTGGAACCGGGACGCCGCGAACGGCGTTTGATCGGGAGAGCGGCGGCCGCGCCGCCCATCGGTGCAGGTGAAGGGGGACGGGGACGACATGGTCAGCGACAAGGCACGCAAGCTCTTCGAAGCGCTCGATCTCGACCACAACGGGACACTGACCCGCGAGGAAGTGATCATCGCCCTGCGGGCGAAGGGCCCGCAGCTGGCCGCGGCGGGAGATCTGCCGTTCTGGGGCGTGGGAGACGCCGACGCGTCCTCGGCCCTGTTCGACGCGGCCGACCAGAACGGGGACGCGGTGCTGACCCTCGAGGAGTTCTCGGCGGTGGTGGACCGCCGTTTCGGCTGGCGTTGAGGCCCGCACCGGCCGCCACCCACCCCGGCCCTGCGGCCGGGGTGGGTGGCGCCCCGCAGGTCCGGGGCACGCCGAGCGTGAGCACGCCGCCGCTCGCCGGCCGTGCCGACAGGGGGCGTTGGCGGACGGCGCGGGAGCGGCGAGGACGCGGACGTCACCACCCCTCAGTGAAGGAGCCGAACATGCCCGAGTCCCCTCGCCCTACCGCGCCCGATGGGCCCCGGCCGGGCACCGTCCCCGGTGAGCCCCTGACAGGGAAGATCATCTTCCTTAACGGGACATCCAGTTCGGGCAAGTCCAGCATCGCGGCAGAGCTGCTGCGGATCCTGGACGAGCCCTGGTTCCACATGCCCGTGGACGCCTTCCACGCGATGCGTTCCCCGAGGGAAGTCGCCCCGGAGGAGCTTCCGCTCGTGCTCCGGCGCACCTGGCAGGGGTTCCACCGGGCCGTGGCCGGCATGGCTGCGGCCGGGAACAACGTGGTCGTGGACCACGTGCTGAGCGAGGAGTGGCGCCTGCGGGACTGTCTGCGGCTCTTCGAACCGCGCAACGTCGTCCTGGTCGGCGTGCGGTGCTCCCTCGAGGAACTGCGACGGCGCGAACAGGCCCGCGGTGACCGTCCGGCAGGCCTGGCGGCGCGCCAGCTGCGCCAGGTCCACGCGTACGGTCCGTACGACGTGGAGTGCGACACGACCACGGCCAGTTCCGTCGACTGCGCCCGGCGGATCAGGTCGTTTCTCGCCCGGAGGCCGTTTCCCACCGCCTTCGAGCGACTGCGTGCGGAGGCGGCCCCGGGCGGGCAGCCGCTCGGGGACCGCCCGTGGCCTCCCGGCCCCTGACGCCGGCACCGGTGAGCGCGCCACCGCGCGTTCCGCGCCGGCGGCGACGTCCCGTACCGGCTGGCCGCACCCGCGCTCCTGGGCGGGGGCGCCACGATCGCCGGAACCAGGACGGGTGGGCCGGCCTCCCTGCGCCTCGGCACCCCGCGGCCCTCACCGACGGCCTCTGGCGCCCGTGAGGGATGACGGGCCGCGGAGGCGCCGAGTCGGAGCGCGGTCACGTGCCGTCCGGCCGACGGCAGCACGCACTGCGGCGGCACGAACTGCGGCCGCACGGAATTGCCTCTGAGGCAAGAAATTTGCCCATGGGGAAACGTTGTGACTCAATAGCGGCATGCCCGAAGACACCACCGCGCCGGGGACCGGGGAGACGAGCGCCGCGCTCTCCAGTGTCGCGTCACAGCTGCGGGACCTGCGCAAGCGCGGCGGTCTCACCGTCGAGGCGGCCGCGGAGCGGCTCGGATTGTCCTCGGCACACCTGTCCCGGCTGGAGACCGGGCAGCGGCAGCCCTCACTGCCCGTTTTGCTGACCCTCGCCCGCGCCTATGGCACCACGGTCTCCGACCTGCTCGGGGAGACGTCCCCCGAGCGGAACCCGGTGATCAGGGCCTCGACGGCGGGATCGGTGGGGGCGGACGGGTGGACGTACCGGCAGGCGGGCGGATCCCGGCGGGCGATGCAGGCGCTGCGCGTGCACGTCCCCCCGGGGGTCCGGCACGAGCCGGTCCGCGTCCACACCGGCGAGGAGTGGCTCTATGTGCTCAAGGGCCGCCTCAGGCTCTCGCTCGGGGGCCAGGAGTACGTACTCGACCAGGGCGATTCCGCACACTACGACAGTCTCACCCCTCACCGGATCACCGCCGTGCCGCCGGGAGGCGCAGACCTTCTCTTCGTCCACACCCTGCTGCAGAGCCACGCGAGCGAACTGTGCATGGGGGACGGGAGCCATCCGACTCCGCTCGGTGCCGACCGGCGCACGAGCCCTTCCGAAGGTGACGATCATGCTGAGTGAGAAGACCGGCGTCGAGCGCGGAGACGGGCGGTTCCCCAAGGGGTTCGTCCTCCGCCTGTTCGCCTACATCGTGGCCGGGCACCTCGTGGCGGGCTTCCTCTACATGCTGTTCACCGTCGGCGCGGAGTAGCAGGCGACGCGAAGCAGGAGGCGAGGGGCCCGAGAAGGGGCGCGCAGGCTTCCCGTTTCCCGGCGCGCACCCCCGGCCCTGTTTCCGGCCCGGTGACACGCCCGCGGCCAAGGGCCGGGACGGCCGGGGCCCGGGTCGCCTACCGCCGCGCCGTCACCGTCGATCCGTCGCACCGTCGCTCCACCCCGGGTACCGGAGAAGTTCAGGGAATGCACGGGGCCGGGCCCGTCACCCACCACGGGCGGCTGAGGCCTTCCCGTGCGGCGTCGCCGGCACCGGTTCGCCACACCCCGGCTCAGGGCTCACCGGCCACGGCTCACCGGCCACGGCTCACCGGCCACGTCGTACCACCCCGTCGGCGTCCCCGCCCGCACCGTGCGGCGCGAAAGCCTTGCCCAGCGGATGATGGGGGAAGGACGACGTGGCCGCGGGCCGTCTCGTGCGCCCCGGCGGCAGGATGGCGAGGGAGGTGCGCGTCATGGGCGACGCGACGGGCGCGAGCGGCACCGACCGGGCCGTGAAGGCGAAGCACCGGGCGATGTGGGCTCTGGGCGACTACGCGGCGGTGGCGGATGAGCTGATCCCGTCCCTCGGCGCGGCGCTGGTGGACGCCTGCGGCATCGGCGCGGGGAGCCGGGTGCTGGACGTGGCGGCCGGCACCGGCAACGCCGCCATCCCGGCAGCGCTGGCCGGGGCCGATGTCGTCGCATCGGACCTGACACCGGAACTCCTCGACGCGGGCCGGCTGATCGCGGAGGGGCTCGGCGCGGAGCTCGAGTGGCGCGAGGCGGACGCGGAGGCACTCCCCTTCGCCGACGGCACCTTCGACACCGTCATGTCCTGCGTGGGGGTCATGTTCGCACCGCACCACCAGGCCGGCGCGGACGAGATGCTGCGGGTCTGCCGGCCCGGAGGCACGATCGGGCTGGTCAACTGGACTCCCGAGAGCTTCGTCGGCCGCATGTTCGCCATGATGAAGCCCTACGCTCCGCCACCGCCACCCGGTGCGCAGCCCCCGCCGCTGTGGGGCGACGAGGAGCATGTGCGGGCACTGCTCGGTGAGCGGGTCGCCTCGGTGGAGGCGCGCCGGTCCAGCGTCCGCGTGGACCGGTTCACGACCCCCGCGGAACTCCGCGACTACTTCAAGGAGAACTACGGGCCCACGATCGCGGTCTACCGCAACATCGCCGACTCCCCGAACGCGTCGCGGCCCTGGACCGCGAACTGGCCGAACTGGTTCGCGACCACGCCCGGCTCACCGGCGAAGCCGACGGCATGGCCATGGAATGGGAGTACCTGCTCCTGACGGCACGCAGATCCTGACCGGGGCCGCCGAGCGCGGGTACGCGCCGGGTCACGGCACCCGGGTGCGGTCGGTGCGTCGCAGCCGCGCCGAGAGATGGTGCTGTAGCGGCAGGCCCGCCGCCGCGAGGTCGTGCACGAAGTCCATCGTCGCGGCGTCGGTCAGGGTCCAGCGGCGCCGGGTGGCGGCGACCTCCCTGGCCGTGGGGGTGAGCGCCACCTGACAGGTGGTCAGATCGACGGCGCCGTCGTCCGCACGGCCGGCCAGGATCTCGGCGATGCCGGTGGGCTGGCTGATCAGGGCTTCCACCCGCCCGCCGGACTGCATCCGCCACCAGCCGCTCTCCCGGGCGGCCGGCCTGAGCGGTTCGCCCTGCTCGTCGATCAGCCACGCGCGCGCCTCGTAGCGCAAGAAGGGCCGCCCGTCGTGGCTGAAGACGGCCTCCTGCCGGTAAGTGAACTCCCCGTCGAGCGTCGGGTATCCGCCGCGCCCCTGCCCGGCCCAGGTGCCGAGGAACCCGGTCAACGGGGCGAGCAGCGGATGCGGGGCGGGCGCCGCGTCCGGTCGCAGGGCATCGGGATACGGGGGCTGCCGGGCCGGTTCGAACGCCATGTGTGCTCCGTGAGTGGTGCGGGCTGGTCGGGGACGTGGCGAGCGTAGCCCGGAGCGTGCGCCGCACCGGCCGTTCACGGTCACGCGGGAGGAGCTTCACCGTTCGGCCGCCGGGCAGCCTGAGCGCGGCGCCGACCCACAACACGCCAACCCCACGGCACGCCGACGCCGTGGGGTTGGCGTGCCGTTGAGTCGGCATGCCGTTGAGTCGGCGGATTCCGGCCCGCGGCGGTGCCGTGCCCCCACGCCCTGCGGAGGCGCGGCGGACGCTCCGGACGGTCAGCGGGTGCGTACCGCCGTCACCGTGAAGCGCTCGACGGCGGCGACGTGCCCTCCGGTTGACGCGACCACGGTGAGCACGGGGTCCCGGGCCCCGGAGAAGGGGACCGTCACGGACCAGGGCTGGTTCTCGCCGCCCGCGGGGGTGCAGCACGCGGAAGTGCCCAACGGCGCTTCGGACGACGGCTGGCGCACCTGTACGTGGATGCTCTCGTCCACTCCGGTGATCCGGCCGCCGGCCGTCAGGGGGGAACGCACGAGCGCACCGTAGGCGGGTGCGGTGAGGGAGAACGTCGTGTCATCGGTGCCGACGACCTCCCAGGGGGCGTCCGGGCCGGTGCCGAACCGCACCAGGTGGATCACGGCGGCGGTGCCGCCCTCCGACCCCGTCGGTGCCACGCCGACACGGGCGTGCCGGCCGCTGACCTTGCTGGAGGAGACCCGGTCGATCTCCCTGAAGCCGAGGTAGTCACGGGTGAACGCCAGCGCGGTCCGACCGGGGTCGAGGTGCCACGGCTGGTGGCCGCCGGACCGGTAGGAGCGCTGCCATGCCTCGGCCTGGGCGAGCGTGCTGAAGGGCCAGACGGGCTGGAGGCTCCATGAGCCGAGCGGTGGGGTGCCGTTGGGAGTCGCGCCGGGCTCGGCCGGGGTCTGCGGGGACGTCGGGGTGCCGGGCGTCGGCGAGGCCGTGGCCGAGGGCGCTGACGTCGCAGATGACGGTGCGGGTGTTCCCGGTGCTGCCGGTGTCGATCCCGATGCGTTCGGGGACCCGCCGGTACCGCCGCACGCGGTTAGGGCCAGCACGGCCGCGGCCGCTGCGGCGAAGTGCCGTGGCGGGAGCCAGGTGTTCATACGTGCGCTCCCAGGGAAGGTGGAGCCGGTCGTGGACCGGTGGGTACCGCCATGGTGCCACCGGTTCCGTCCCCGTCACAGGGCGCCCGCACACGATGAGCCACCCGGCGGCACGGCGCGCGGGCCGCTCCTCGGGCCGATCCGGGCGGCGGAGCCCGGCGGCGTGTGCCGTCGGGGCCGCCGTGCGGTACCGGGGCGGCAGCCGCCGGTACGGCGGCGCGGGTCGCCTGCCCCGGGGAAGGACAGGAGGTCACGACGGGCGCGGGCGGCCGGCGGGCGGGCCGGTGAAACAGCGGACCGGACCGGCCGCGCCGACGGCGGCCGTCCCCCGCCCGGGGCGAGGCCGCGGGCGGGGGCCGAGGAGACGTCCGCGTGCCGGGGCATCGGGGCGCAACGGCGGGGGACGGCTACCCGCGGGAGGCGGGTGCACGCCGGGGCCGGGGCGCGCTCCGCGCCGCGTGCGAGAAGGGTGGCGTGCGCCGGGGCGCGGCCGGGAAGGGTGGCGTGCGCCGGGGCGCGACCGGGAAGGCCGTGTTCATGACTGTCTACGTTGTCACCGTGCCCGGCACGTTCCTCAAGGAGTTTCCCGCGTCGGCCCGTACGGAGCTCGTCCGGGCCCTCCGGCCCGCCGACCCGCGCACCACCGATTTCGGCGCTGCCGAGGATCTCGACATTCTGACCCGCTATCCGGACTCCCCCGCGTTCAGCCTCCGTCTGGAGGTCGAGGCCCATGACAAGGCGTCCGCCGAGGCCAAGGCGCGCGAGCTGGTCGCCGGCGCCCTCAGGTCGGCGGGGATCCCCGAGGAGGAGGCGCCCCTCGGGCAACCGGTGATCACCGGTATCGACGCGGAGTAGGCGTCGGCACGGCGCAGGCATCGGCACGGCGTCCGAGCGGCGGCACACCGCCTTCCGCACCTCGCGGAGTCCGGGGAGGGGAGGACGGTCCGGACGGCAGGGGGTCAGCGCGGCACCAGAGTGGTTTCGGTGGCCTTGACGCTGGTCCACACCGTCGCCCCCTCGGCGAGGCCGAGTTCGGCGGCGGCCTGCGGGGTGATCTCGGCCACCAGGTCGGGGGCGTCGTCCGAGGTGATCAGGACCCGGAGCCGACTGCTGCTGGCGGTGATCTCGCGGACCATGCCCGGCCACACGTTGCGGGGACTTCCGGATGGGCGCTCCGCATGTACCGAGACGGCCTCCGGGGCGATGATCGCGAGGGCGTCGGTGCCCGGCGGCAGGGGGTCCGAGACGACGAGGGTGCCGCCGCCGGAGAGCCGGAGCCCGTGCGGAGTGGTGGTGCCCGGCCAGGCGTTGCGGCCGAGCATGCGGGCGACCCATGGGGAGCGGGGGTGGCGGGTGACCTCGGCCGGCGGCGCGTCCTGCAGTGCGCGGCCGTCGTCGAGCACGAGGACGCGGTCGGCGAGTGCGACCGCCTCGACGGGATCGTGGGTGACGATGAGGCAGACGCCGCCGAAGCCGTCGAGGTGGTGGCGGAGGGTGTGCCGGACGCGGGCGCGGGTGGTCTGGTCGAGGGCCGCGAGGGGTTCGTCGAGCAGCAGGGCGCGGGGGCGTGCGGCGAGGGCCCGGGCGAGGGCGACGCGCTGGGCCTGGCCGCCGGAGAGTTGCGCGGGTCTGCGGTGTGCGAGGTGCCCGACGCCCAGCCGGTCCAGCCAGTGCTGGGCTTCGCGGCGTGCCGCGGTCCGGGGGGTGCCGTGGGCGCGGAGACCGTAGGCGGTGTTGGCGAGGGCCGTGAGATGCGGGAAGAGGGCGCCGTCCTGGGGGACCCAGGCAACGCCTCTGTGGTGGGGCGGGAGTTCGGTGACGTCCGCGCCGCCCAGTGCGAGCCGGGCGTGGGCGCGGTCGGTGAGGCCGAGGAGCGCGCGCAGGAGGGTGGTCTTGCCGGCGCCGTTGGGGCCGACGACGGCGATGGTGGTGCCGGGTTCCGCCTCGAGCGTCAACTGGTTGAAGCCGGTGAGGTGGGCGCGCAGGGGCCAGCGCCCGCCGGGGTCCGCCGGGGAGGGGGCGGTGGCCTCGGGGGGTCGGTGGGGGCGGGTTCGGCCGCCGCGGCGGCGGGCTGCACGGTCTGGTCGCGGACGGCGGGCGTGCCGGTCCAGCGGCCCCTGAGCGCGATGAGCACCAGCATGGCGATGGCGAGCAGGAGCAGGGAGACGGAGGTGGCGGCCCCGGGCGCCTCCTGCAGGAGCAGGTACACCTGGAGGGGCAGGGTCTGCGTGGTGCCGGGAAGGTTGCCGGCGAAGGTGATGGTGGCACCGAACTCGCCGAGGGCCCGAGCCCAGGTCAGGGCGGCTCCCGCGATGAGCCCGGGGGCGGCCATGGGCATGGTCACGGTGAAGAACACCCGCAGGGGCGAGGCGCCGAGGGAGGCCGCGGTCTCCTCGTAGCGCGGCCGCAGGCCGCCGAGTGCCCCCTCCAGGCTGATCACCAGGAACGGCATCGCGACGAAGGTGGCCGCGAGGACGGCACCCGAGGTGTGGAACGGCAGTGTGATGCCGAACCAGTCCTCCAGACGGGGCCCGAGCAGACCGCGCCGGCCGAAGGCGAGCAGCAGCGCGACGCCGCCGACGGTCGGCGGCAGCACCATGGGCAGCAGCACCAGGGAGCGTACGAACGCCTTGCCGCGGAACGGCACGCGGGCCAGGAGCCACGCGAGCGGGACTCCCAGCAGCAGGGAGAGGCCGAGCGCCCAGAACGAGACCAGGAGGGAGAGGCGCAGGGCCTCCACCGTGGCCGGGGCCGTCAGATGGGCCGCGAGCTCGCCCCACCGGGTGCGGGCGAGGATGCCGGCCAGGGGCAGCAGCAGGAAGGCGACGGCGATCATTGCGGGGACCGCCAGGGTGAGCGGTGCGCGCGGGCTGCGGCCGGTGCGGCGGCGGAGTGGTGGCATGGGGGTGGTCCTGGGACGAGGAGGCGGGGGCCGGGGCGGGCCGGCGCCGGGGGCTTGCGTGGCCCGTGACCGGGCGGTGCCTGACGACGGCTCCGGGGATCAGGGCTGCTGGAAGCCGGCGTCCCGGAGGATCCGCTGCGCCTCGGGCGAGGAGAGCCATGACACGAACGCAGCGGCGGCCTCGGCGTTCCTCGAGGACTTCAGGGTGGCGGCCGGGTACGCGGCGACGGCGTTCTGCGCGTCGGGGATCTCGACGGCGTCGACCTCGTCCGGCGCGGTGGCGGCGTCGGTTCCGTACACGATCCCGGCGTCGGCCTCGCCGAGTTCGACCTTGCTCAGCACGGCGCGCACGCTGGGCTCCTGGGAGACCGGCCGCACGGTGATCCGCTGGGCGTCGAGGATCTCCCTGCTGTAGCGCCCCACGGGGACCTCGGGTGCCGCGAGCACGACCTTCAGGCCGGGATCGGCCAGATCCCGAAGGCCGCCGATCCCCTCGGGGTTGCCCTCGGCGGTGGCGATCACAAGCCGGTTCCTCGCGATGACCTCCGGGGTTCCGGTGTCGGCGCTGAGTCCGTCCATCGTCCGGGTGTCGGCGGTGACCAGCACGTCGGCGGGCGCGCCCTGTCCGACCTGTGCGGCCAGTTCCTGCGACCCCGCGAAGGAGAAGGTGACCGTCGTGCCGGGGTGGGACTTCTCGTAGGCCGGTCCCGCGGTGCGGAACACGTCGGTGAGGGAGGCGGCGGCCAGCACGGTGAGGTCGGCCGCAGACGGGCCGGAGGCGGCCGGTGCTGCCTTGGCGCCGCCGGCGGGGTCGGTGCGGCCGCCGCACGCGGTGAGGGGCACGGTCAGGGCGACCGCCAGGACTGCGGCGGTGGCGCGGCGCCGGGTGAAGCTGGGCGTCATGGTGCTGGGGCTCCTGGTGGACGGGGCCGGCTCGGCGGCCGTCTGTACGGTTCCTCGACGGCCGTCCGTACGGGTGGCGGTGAGCCGCGGCGGGACGTCGGCGCCGCCGCGGGTGGGTTCGGTTCAGACGCGGTCGATGTGCACGCTGGTCGACTTCACACGGGCGGTGGCACGCATGCCGACCTCGAGTCCCAGTTCCTCGACGGCCTCCCTGGTCAGCAGCGACACCAGCCGGTGCGGCCCTGCCTGGATCTCGACCTGTGCCGCGACGTCGCCGAGTTTCACGGCGGTGACGATGCCGGGGAACGCGTTGCGGACGGAGGTGTGGGAGGTGTCGTCGTCCCCGCCGCCGGACTGCGCGAGTTCGATGGAGAAGGCCGCCAGGTCGCGGCCGTCGACGAGACGCCGCCCGCCGTCGTCGCGGTGGGTCGCGATCCGGCCGGCGTCCGCCCAGCGGCGCGCGGTGTCGGGGCTGACGCCGAGCAGTCGCGCCGCCTGCCCGATGGTGTAGGACTGCATATGCGTTACCGTAGAACCATCTCCCTCTTGCCTGCAAACCTTTCATGCGTTCCCCATGGCATGTGCGGGATTGACTGGAGGATTGGACGAAGCCGCGGGGCAGCGCTGCGCTCATGGGCGCCCGGGCCTGCGGCGGGGCGGCGGACCCGTCCGCTTCCCGACTCGCCCGCGGACGCCGTGGACGCCGCGGATGCGCCGCGGATGCGCCGCGGCCCCGGAGCCGGGACCGGGGACTTTCGCCCGGTCCGGGACCCCGGCTTCAGGCGGCGAGAGGGTTGTGGGCGGCCGGTACCGCTTCCTCGGGCACGACCGGGCCGGGTGGCGTGCCGCGACCGAAGGGCGTGCCGCCCAGCGCCGCCCGGTCGTGCGGCTCGAGCCAGTTCGACAGGTCCGGACCGGCCGGCACGATCCCGGTCGGATTGATGTCGCGATGCACCACGTAGTAGTGCTGCTTGATGTGGTCGAAGTCGACCGTGTCACCGAAGCCCGGCGTCTGGAAGAGGTCCCGCGCGTACGCCCACAGCACCGGCATCTCCGAGAGCTTGCGCCGGTTGCACTTGAAGTGGCCGTGGTAGACGGCGTCGAAGCGCACGAGGGTGGTGAACAGCCGTACGTCGGCCTCGGTGACCGTGCCGCCGACGAGGTAGCGGGACCCCCGGAGCCGGTCCGACAGCCGGTCGAGGCGGGCGAAGAGACGTTCGTGCGCGGCGTCGTACGCCTTCTGCGAGCCGGCGAACCCGGCGCGGTACACCCCGTTGTTCACATCCCGGTACACGACCTCGTTCACCGCGTCGATCTCGTCGCGCAGGGCGGGCGGATACAGCGCCGGGGCTCCTGAGCGGTGGTGGGGAGTCCACTCGAGCGACATGTCGATCGTGATCCGCGCGAAGTCGTTGGCCACGACCTTGCCGGTGGTCACATCGACGATCGCGGGGACCGTGACACCCCTGTCGTAGGCGGGGTCCCGGGCCAGGTAGGCCTCCTGGAGCCGCTCGATGCCGAGCACCGGGTCGCGCCCGCCCGGGTCGAGGTCGAAGGTCCAGCTGCGCTCGTCGTGCGTGGGCCCGGCTACGGCCATGGGCAGTGCCCGCTCCAGGCCGAGGAGCCTGCGCACGATCACCGCGCGGCTCGCCCACGGGCAGGCGCGGCTCACCACCAGCCGGTAGCGGCCCGCCTCCACCGGGAAGCCGTCGCGCCCGTCGGCGGTGATCCTCGTCGCGAGGTAGCGGCTGTCGCGCGTGTACTCCCCGCCAGGGTTCACATAGCTCATCTGATCGCCCTACCCGCCGACGGCGGCGGCGAACGCCCGGGCGCCCCCGGACGGGTGCGGGGCCGGCATCCGGAGCCGTCATCCGGGGCCGACACCCGGGGCCGACACCCGGGACCCGCTCGCTCCGCTCCGCGGGCGCACCAGGAGCCCGGATAGGCGCCCTCCCCCGCGCCTCGGCCCGTGAAGCGCCCCGGATTCCGCTGTGACCCGCCTGTGACAGTCGGCGGACATCACGGTGAAAGCAGCCACGCAATCTAGTGACAAAGAGGGCAAAACGCACTCTTCGGGCAAATGCCCAGGCTGCTTCCGAGGGTGTGAGCAGTGAGGACCGAGCCGATCTCACCGGAGGAATCCCATGAGCCTCACCCTCACCACCCCGGACGCCGAAACCCCCGCCCTGGCCCCCCGTGAGCGCGAGACCCTGCACCATATCGCCGCAGGACGCACCTATGCGCAGACCGCCCGCCACATGGGTCTGTCCACACACACCGTCGACGCCTATCTCCGGCGGATCCGGGCCAAGCTCGACATCAGCACCACCGCCGAACTCACCCGGCTGGCCATCTCCCTCGGCCTGTGAAGCCGACCCGTCACGACGGACACCCCCGGGAGGGGGCGGCGAACGGAACGGGCCCCGACGGACGGCCGTCGGGGCCCGGCACTCCGCCGTCCCGGGCCGCATGGAGTCCGGGCGGGTACCGGCTCATTCCCGTTGCCCTCCCGAGGCTTCGGGTGGGGTCTCCACCGCGAGAAGGCGCGGGCGCTTGGCGGTACACCCGTCACCCGACGATCGGCCGCGCAGCCTTCTGCCCAGCCAGGGGCCGAGATACGCGGCGGTCCAGCGGAGTTCCGCGACCGCGGCCGGCCAGCCCGTGGGGAGCGGTGCGGCAGGAGGGGGCAGCGGGTGGCTCCAGGTGTCGTCGCTGCCGGGCAGCGCGAGGGCGTGCGCCATGGCGGCGGCGATCCGCTGATGGCCGAGCGGCGCGGCGTGGAGCCGGTCCGGGCTCCACAGCCGCGGGTCGGTGACGACGGGATGGTGACCGGTCTCGGCGAGGACCACACCATGACACCGGGCCGCGTGGCGGATGCGGTCGTTCAGGGCGGTGACGCGTGAGCCCAGCGGCCGGGCGATCGGGATGATGCGCGTGATGTCGGGAAAGGTCAGGGTCGCGACGCGGGCCCCCTGCGCGGTGAGCGCGGCGAACATCGCCTCCAGGTGGCCGGCGACCTGATCGGCGTCGAACCGGGGGCGCAGCAGGTCGTTGACTCCGGCGACCACGGTGACGAGGTCGGGGCGGAGGGCGAGGGCCGGGGCGAGCTGCTCGGCGCGGACCTGGGACGCGAGGCGCCCCCGCACGGCCAGGTTCGCGTACCGCAGACCGGGGTTGTGCCGCGCGAGGTGCTCGGCGAGACGGTCGGCCCATCCCCGGTGTCCGGCGATGTCGTCGCCGTCGCCGAGGCCCTCGGTCTGGCTGTCGCCCAGCGCGACGTAGCGGAGCCGGTGCGCTTCGGTACCGTTCACGGACGCCCCGCCCTCCGCCGGTGGCCGGGGATCGCGCGGTCGCCGGCGTCCGACCGCTCGGCGCCGTCCGCGGCATCCGACATGCGTTCGGTCAGCCGCACGACCCGCGCGGCGGTCTCGAAGCGATCCGCGGAACCGGCCACCTTCCCCGGAAGGACAGGCCGCAGCACCATCCGAACCCCCTCCTCGAGCCCAGGTCCCGTACGGACCGGCGAACCGGTCTCAGCATACTCATGAAATTGACTATTCACATGGGCGAGTACTTCGAGGGGTGGTCAATCGCGGCCCGAACCCGTCGCGCGCCCGGGCCCCCGCCTCACCGTTCACCGGGCGGGGACGCCGCGTCACCGTCCCGGGGTGCGCGGCCCTGACCGGGTGGGGCGGCGGGGCGGCCCTCCGTACGGGTGTCGGCCTTCTCGGTGCTGCGCAGCACGGCCCAGCAGCCGACCACGGCGACGCTGAGCGTCCAGGCGTTCTGCCAGACGAACGGCCACCAGGGGGCCGAGGGCCGGGCGAGCACCTCGACGGCGGTGAGGGCGGCGGACGCGGTGAGCAGGGCGCACACGATCCGCTCGCTGACTCGGGTCCTGCGGGTGCCGCGGGTGCCGCGGATGCCGCGGATGCCGCGGATGCCGCGGGAGGCTCCGCCCGGCGGACCGTCTGTGTGCATGCGGTGTGTTCCCTGGTCCTCGCCCGTGCGCGCCGCACGGCCCGCCGTCCCGGGGCACGATGGCCGAACGGCGTACGCGTCCCCCACCTGCCCTGCCTCCGGCCTCCTCTGCCAGGCCGTGTTCCACTCCCCTGCCCCTGCCCCTGCCCCTGCCCCTGCCCTGTGTCAGGGCTTGCCCATCGGCGACGGGGCAAACGCCCGTGGAGATCGCAACGGGAGTGAACGCGTGGGCACGCGTGCGATGAGGGAGTTCCGTCGCCCGTGTATCCGCGGATCCGCCCCCATGCTGCGCAGAGAACCGAGAGAACGGGGTCCTGCACCATGCCGACCCCGGCGCGCCCCGTCCGCCGGGCGCCCGGGGTGCCGGAGTTCGCGGGAAGGCCGGGGCCCGGCCCGCCCCCGCGACCGCGGACGCAGGCGGACTCGCCCACGGCGGTGAACACCGCGAAGGAGCGGGCCAGTTAGAGGCAGCCGGTACGGGGCAGAGAAGATCGGGACGATCTTGGAAATGGTCCGATGACGAATCGAGGTGCTCGCCGCACATGACGATACCCGTCCGGCGTCCGCGGTCCGCCGACCGAGCCGCCTTCAGCATGAGGCAGACGATTCTGTGGTTCGCTCTGGCAGGGGCCGTGCTCTGCGGCTGTGGTCTGATGCTCAAGTCGCTCGTGAGGGCGGCGGGTGTGGGCGGCGCGCTCGGTGGTGTCGCGCTGGCCGGCACGCTCTTCGCACTCCTCGGCCTGCGGCGGGCCGGCGGGAGACGGCAAGCCGCACCGCGCCCCCTCTCCGTACCGTACGAGACGGGGGTGCCGCAGCCGGTCACGGAGTCCGCGCGGCCCGAGGTGGGGGAAAGGCGCGAGGCGGCCGAGGACTTCGCGGCGATGGACGCCGAGACGTTCGAACTGGCCGTCGCCGCGCTCTGCGAGCGCGACGGCTGCACGGACGTCGAAGTGGTGGGCGGCAGCGGGGACCTGGGCGCCGATGTGCGAGCCTTCGCTCCGGACGGACGCCGTGTGGTCATCCAGTGCAAGCGGTACGGGCCCGTCAACAAGGTCGGGTCGCAGGACATGCAGCGCTTCGGCGGCACCTGCTTCGCCGTGCACGAGGCCGACATCGCCGCCGTGGTGACCACGGGGGAGTTCACCGGTCCCGCGGCGGAGTACGCGGAGCAGTGCGGGATCGTCTGCCTGGATCGGGACGCGCTCGCGGCGTGGGCCGACGGCTCCTCCCCCGCGCCGTGGCACGGCGGCACCCTTCGGCACGGCCGGTGAGACCGCGGCTCCGCGGCGGGCCGTGGGACGATCCGCGCCGGCCCGGACGGTGGGGTGCCGGCCGGGGGGCCGGGTCAGCGCACGAGGAACAGGGTGAAGGCACCGCCGTCGTGGGCGATGCGGTCGATGTGGGCGTGTCCTCGCACGGTCCGGTAGGCACCCGTCCCACCGGTGACGGCCACGTCGAAGTCGCGCGGCGGGGTGCCCACGGGGGTGGTCTTCAGGTGCTGCCAGGTCACCTGGCCGAGGGGAAGGCTAAACGTGCCCGTGCAGTGGGTGGTCGTGGGGGCCACTCGGGTGCACACCGCGGCTTCGGTGCCGTAGCTCCTGCCGTTGCGGAACAGTTCGGCGGTGATGATGATCTGGTCGCCGAGCCCGGGCCCGGGGGTTCCGTTGTCGACCATCGTCGTGCCGGTACCGGTCGACGTGAGGCTGATGACCTGGACGCGGTCGGGTACGGCGGTGCGGTGGCGGCCGGACGGGTCGTCGGATGCGGAGACGGGGCTGACGAGGGCTGCCACGGACAGTGCCGTAGCCGCCACCACGCCCCACTTGGGAAGGGAAAGCATGCGGTCCTCGCCTTGTGCCGTCGGCTCCTGGATGCGGCACAGAATCGCCTCCGGCCTGACGTGGATTCAATTCTGAAACACGGAGACGGTGCCCGTTCATCCGTCCGGCCGCCGCGGCCCGGACCCGGGGTGCCGGCACCCCGGGTCCGGTTCCCCGGCGGGCACCGGCCGCCGGGGCGCCGTCCACACGGCTGGTGTCCCGGGCGGAGGAAGCCCTCGGCCCCGGCCGCGGGGGCGCAGGGGCGCGGGGGCGCGGGGGCGCGGGGGCGGCGGTGCTCCGGGCGGTGGTGGGCGAGCGGCCGGGGCATGCGTGTGCGGGGCGATATGGGGCATACGGAGTGCGGGATCCTTCGGGAAGGGACAGTGATGGAAATCTCCGGCATCTTCAGCGCGATCGTGATCGGCATCGTCGTCGGCGTGCTCGGGCGGCTCGTGCTGCCCGGGCGTCAGCACATCGGCGTGCTGTGGACGATCGCCGTCGGTATCGTCGCCGCACTGATCGGCACGGCGTTCGCCGCGGCTCTCGGGGTCGCGGACACCAAGGGCATCGACTGGATCGAGTGGCTCATCCAGATCGGCCTCGCCGCGGTCGGCGTCGCCGCCCTCGACCGCGCCAAGGCACCGCGCTGAGCATTCCCCGCGTGTGTGCCGGGCGCCCGCGGCCGGTCCGGGGCACGGGTCAGCAGGTTCGCAGGGTGCACGGGTTCGCCCGGACAGCGACGGCGTCCGTGAGGCACGGGCAGGTCGCGGCGGCTCCACCGCCGCGGCCACCGCCGTCCCCGCCGTGTGCGGAGCACGGCCGGCGCGGCGGCGGTCACTGCCGCGGCCGGCCCCACCACGCGCCCCGGACCGCGGCGGTCGGCCGCCGAGCCGCCCCGGCAGGTCCCCGCCGTGTCGGTGACGAGCGCGGCCGCCAGCCGTGCCGCCGGCGGCAGGGGGAACTCCGGCGCCGGCGCGGCCAGGACGTTCAGCACCGCGAAAGCCGCCGCGGGTCCGGCCGGGACCCGGCCCGGCGGCCGCACGGCGAGCAGCGGCCCGAGCAGTACCGCGCCGGCCGCGTAGGACCCTGCGAGCACCGTCGCCACCAGGCCCGCTGCCGGCGGTGGCACCGAGGTCCGCCGCGATCCCGCCGAGGAATCCGGCCACGGCGCGCATGTCGGTGCCGACGGCGGACACACCCGTTCCCGGCGCGCCGTCGTACGCCGTGCGGCGCGCGGCCGCCGCGGTGCGCACGCTGCCGGCTTCCGCCCTGCCGTGCCGGTCGCGCTGTCGTCTGCCCTCTCGGCCTCCGGTTACGTCTCCCGCGTCGTCGGAGCACGGGCCGGCAGCGCCCTGCCGCGACGCTGTCACGGGGTCGCGGTCCGGGCCGCCGGCGGGAACCGGAGCCGGGGCCCGTACGCGTCGCCGGCCCTCTCCCGGGCGCTTCGGACGAGAGCGGGCAGCTGACCGGTGCGGCGCGGGGGCCGGGCGGCCGGGAGACGCGGAGCGGGTGGAGCGAGCGGGTGGAGCACACCGGTTCCGTGGGGCCCGTCCCGCGGGCCGGGCGGTTCCCGTGCGAGATCCCGGCCGACCGCTCACCCGCAGGGCGGCCGGTACGGGACGCCGGGCAGGTGGCGGTGCCAGGCACCCCGGGTGAGGGAAGGGCGGCCGCCGTCGCAGACGTGTGCGACGGACCGCCCGAAATCGGTCGGCAGCAGGCGGACGGTTCCGTCGAAGACACCGGTCAGCAGGGTGCGGCCGTCCGGGGTGTAGCGGACCCCCATCACGGCCGTGGCGTAGGCGCTGAGCACGGCCTTGACACGGGGGGCAGCCGGCGTTCCGACGTCCCAGACCCCCACCGACCGGTCGTCACTGGCGGTGGCGAGCGTGCGGCCGTCCGGGCTGAAGGCGAGATGGCCGACGACGTCGCTGTGCCCGGTGATCCCGGACACCCGGCGGGGCCGGTCGGGGTCGCCGACGTCCCACAGCCTCACCGCCTCCCGGCCGCCGCCCGCGGTGGCGAGCAGGCGGCCACTGGGGTGGAACTCCGCCCAGAAGACACCGAGTTCATGGGCGTTCCAGGTGGCCCGCGGCGAAGGCCCGCCGGGTCCGCCGAGGTCCCACATCCGGACCGCCCCGTCCTGGCCGGTCGTGGCCAGGAGCCGTCCGTCCGCGCTGAAGGCCACTGACCGGACCGTGTCCGTGTGGCCGCCGAGTGCCGCCCGGCGCTGCGGGCGGCGGGTGTTCCCGATGCCCCATACGCTCACCGTGCCGTCCCGGTGGCCGCCGGCGAGCAGGCGGCCGTCGGGCTGAAGGCCACGGAGTGGACGCCGCCGCCCGGGCCGGTCAGAACGGACAGCGCCGCGGGGCGCACCGGCCTGGCGGCGTCCCACAGCCGTACGGTCCGGTCGGCGCCCGCCGTGGCGAGGATCCGGCGCCCGGGGCTCAGGGCGACGGCGTGCACCGCCTCCGTGTGGCCCGTCACCGTTCCCGCCCGCACGGGGCGTCCCGGGTCGCGGATGTCCCACAGGCTGACGGTGTGGTCACGGCTCCCCACGGCCAGCAGCGCGCCGTCGTCGCTCACATCGAGCGTGTAGGCCTCCGCGCGGTGCGCCGCCCAGGTGGTCATGAGCGTACTGAGCAGGGCGTCTCGGGTGGTGCGCCGGGGTCTCAGCCGGTAGGCGGCGAGGGCGAGTTGTACGGCGGTTTCGGGGTCGGCCGCGTACGTGCGGGTGGCCGCCGCGGCCGCGTTCAGCGCGACGGCGTCGTTGCGCTGCCGGGTGATCTCCCGGTTCGCCCGGACGGAGAGCACCGTGGCCACCGTCGCGAGCACCGTCATCAGCCCCAGGGTGGCCAGGAGGACGCGCAGCCGCCGGGTCCGGCGCGCGGCGGACCGGATCTCGGCCGCTTCCGCGGCGATGCTCGCTCCGAGGAAGGCCTGCTCGCGGGCGCTGAGCCCGACGTCGTCGGCTTCCGCCAGCCGGCGGGCCTCCTGGAGGCGCGCGCCCCGGTACAGGGCGCCGGCGTCCTCTCCGGCGGCCGCCCACACCTCGGCGGCCTCGGTCAGCCGGTGATGTGCGCGGCGCTGGTCCCGGTCGGCCGAAAGCCACTCCCGCAACCGGGGCCAGCTGCTGATCAGCGTTTCGTGCGTGATCTCTATCCGGTCCTCGTCGAGGCTGACCAGCCGGGCGGCGGCGGCCCGCTCCACGACGGCGACGGTGACGGCGTCCTTCTCCAGTTCCCCGTGGGTCATGCGGCGTTTGGTGTCCTCCGTGCCGACCCCGGGTGCGGTCAGCCGCAGCAGGAGGCGGCGGGCGGCGCCGCGCTGCTCGGCGTCCAGGGACGTGTAGAACGCCTCCGCGCTCTTGACCAGCGCGCCCTCGATCCCGCCGACGGCTTCGAGACCGGCGAGGGTGAGCAGGTTGCCGCGTCGGCGGTGCCAGGTCTCCAGCAGGGCGTGCGACAGCAGCGGCAGGACTCCGGCCCGGCCGTGCGCCTGCGCCGTGAGGGTCGCCAGCAACGCTCCCTCCACGGTGAGCCCCGCCCGCTGGGCCGGTTTCACCACCGCCCGCCGCAGTTCGTCCGGGCTCATCGGCCCGAGCGGTACCTGTGCCTCACGCATCGCCTCCACCAACGCGGAGTCGCGGGTGCAGTGGGCGTAGAAGTCGGCCCGCACGCCGAGAACCACCCGGCAGCCGCCGGGCCGGTCCGCGGCGGCGACCAGCGCCTCGATGAAACGGCCGCGCTCGCAGCCGTCCTGACACAGGGTGAAGATCTCCTCGAACTGGTCGACGATCAGCACGGCAGGGCCGCCGGGACCGCCGGAGCGGGCGGCGGTCTGCCGCAGCACCCGGCCCAGGTTCTCCGGGTCCTCCCGCAGCTCCCGGTACAGCCCGCCCGGGGCGAGTCCCGCCAGCGCGCCCAGCCGCACCGCGCACTCCTCCAGCGGCCGGGGCCCGGGGGTCAGCAGCACCGGTGCCGCCGACGGCCGCAGGGCCGGCGCCAGCCCGGCCCGCAGCAGCGAGGACTTGCCCGACCCCGAGGCTCCGAGCAGCACGATGAACCGCTGCCGCGCCAGCCGTCCGACCAGTTCCTCCACGAGCTGCTCCCGGCCGAAGAACCACTGCGCGTCCTGCTCCCGGAACGGGCGCAGGCCCGCGTACGGCGGGGGCGCCTGCGTCTCCTGCGCCGTACCGGGTCCGGTCCGCTGCCCGCCGAGCCGTCCCGCGGTCTCCCGCCAGCGGCGCTCCCACTCCTGTGGGTCGCCGCCGCAGGCGCTGACGTACGCCAGCGTCACCGCCAGTGTCGGCAGGCGCAGACCGGACGCCGCCGAGGAGAGGGTCGAGATCGAGTAGTGGGCCCGCTCCGCGAGCTTCCGGTACGGCGGGCTGCCGGCGGATCTCCGCAGCTGCCGCAGACCCGCCGCGAACTCCAGGAGCGGACCGTCTCCCCCGCCGAGCGGGGTCTCCTTGCGCGGCACCGGCACTCCTCCGCCCGTCGTTCCCTCGGGCCGCGGCTTGCGCGGCGGAACTGATTTTTCAGGAGTTGTTTGTTCGGCACCAGGGGGCCGAACGCGAACAACACCGGCCCGGTAGTCCTGGAGCCGACGACGGCGCGGAGCGTGGCTGACCAAGGGGGAACATCCGTGTACTACTACTGCGAGCTGACCTCACCCGCCCGTGCCGGGCGCCCGTCGCGTCCCGGCTCCCCGCGTCTGGTCGTCAGAACGGACCTCGCGGGCCGGTTCGTGTCCCGCGAGATCGAGGCGGCTCTCCGGGCCACCCGGTCGCTGGTGGTGCGGCACAGCGGGTCACACCCACCCGGCGTGCCGCGAACCCGGGTTGTCGTGGTCACCGACAGCGCGGCGGCCGCCGGGCGGTTCGCCGCCACGACCGTGCTGGTGGCCCCGGCTTCCGTGACCGACGCCGAACTCGGCGAGCTGGGGCACGCCGGTGTGGCCGGGGTCGTCCTGCGCCCCGCCCTGTCCCGGGAACTGGTCACCGCGATCGTCAGCGTCGGTGCCGGGGACCGCTGGGTCAGTCCCGCCGTGGGGGCCCGGCTGCTGCGCCGGTTGCCGTCGGCCCCCTACGCGCTCCCGGCGTCCCTCACGGCGCGTGAACGGCAGGTCCTGGAGCACATCGCCCTCGGCTCGCCGAACGCCGAGATCGCCGAGGACCTGGCGATCAGCGTCCGCACGGTCAAGCATCATGTGACGAACCTGCTGATGAAGCTCGGCGCCCGGGACCGTGCGCATGCGGTGGCCATGGCCCGGCTCGGCGGTGCCCGGCGGGCCGACGGCAGGTGAGGGCCCACCCCGGTTCACCGCCGCAGCGCCACCACCGGCTGCACCCGTGTCGCCCGCCACCCCGGCAGCAGCCCGGCGACGAGGCCGGTCACCGCTCCGCCTGCCGCGGCCAGCACCGCGGTCCGCAGGTCGAGCACCGGCGCCCAGCCGTTGCCCAGGGCGACGGCCACGACGGCGACGACGCCGACCGCACTGCCGACGATGCCGCCGACCGCCCCCAGCAGGGTCGTCTCGGCGAGCAGTTGGACGAAGACATGGCCCGGCCGGGCACCCACGGCGCGCCGAAGGCCGATCTCGGCGGCGCGGGCCGCGATCCCGGCCGTCGCCGCCGTCGCGATGGAGAAGGTGCCCACCGCGAGTGCGATCAGCGACGCGACGAGCACCAGGGCGGTGACACTGCCCTCGACCTCGCGGCGCAGTGTGAGGGGGTCGGGCGGGGCGGCCGACTCCAGCCCCTCCGCGGCCTCCGGCAGCAGGGCGAGCGGGGCCTGGTTGCCGATGGGCCGGGCCGCGCCGGGGCGCACCCGGGCCAGCACGTCGCGCTCGGGCGGCGCTGCGGAGGAGCCACCGGCGAGGCTCTGGGCCGTGCGGAAGGGCATGACCACCGAGGCCAGGGTGGCCGGTTCCCGGGCGACGTCGTCGAATACGCCCAGCACCGTGAACGGGCGGTCGTCGACGAAGACGGCGACACCGGCGCGGTCGATCTCCAGTGCCCGCGCGAGCCCGGCCGGGAGCAGCACGACGGGCGCGCCGGCCCGGTCGCGGAAGGCGTCGAAGGCCCGGCCGCGCACCAGACGGGGTCCGACCACGGCGAGGGCGCCGGCGTCCACCCCGGCGATCCTCGCCCGGGCGCCGGGCTTCCCGCCGGGGAGCGTGCGGGCGAGCGGACGTTCGGGCAGGGTCATCCGGGCCCCCGCGGCGTCCACCCCGTTCAGCCGCCGCAGCCGTTCCAACGCCGCCGGCCGCTGCCACAGCGGCACCGCCCCGGCGCCGGGCCCGCCGGTGTCACCGGCCCGGCGCACCACCACCTGGGTGGCGCGCCCGATGTCGAAGGAGTCGGAGACCTGGCGGGACAGCGTGGCGGAGAGACCCATGGAGGCGACCAGCGCGGCGCAGCCGAGCACGACGCCGGCGGCGGTCAGCGCCGACCTTCCGGCATGGGCCAGCAGGGAGAGGGCCGCTTCGGTGAACAGGTCGCGCGCCCGAATCCGGCGCCGTGCCGGCCGGGCCGGGTCACCGGACATCAGTCCTCCTCCGCCACGGTACCGTCGTCGACCCGCAGCCGCCGGGTCCCCTGCCGGGCCACGTCCGGGTCGTGGGTGACGACCACGAGGGTCATGCCCGTGCCGTGCAGCCGTCGCAGCAGTTCCAGGATGTTGCGCGTGTTGGCGCCGTCGAGGTTGCCGGTCGGCTCGTCGCAGAGCAGGAGGACCGGGGCCCCTGCCACGGCGCGAGCCAGGGCGACCCGCTGCCGCTCCCCGCCCGACAGGGTCCGCGGGTCGGCGTCGGCGCGGTGTGCCAGCCGTACCCGTTCGATCGCCTCCCGGGCCAGCGCCCGGCGCCGCGCCGGGGGAAGGGGGCCGTAGAGCATGCCGAGTTCCACGTTCTCCAGCGCGCTGCGCCCGGGAACCAGGTGGAAGGCCTGGAAGACGAACCCGAACAACTCGGCGCGCAGTGCGCCGCGCTCGGCCTCCGGCAGTCCGGCCGTGTCCCGCCCGAGCACATGGCAGGTCCCGGTGTCGGGCCGGTCGAGCAGTCCGACCAGGTTGAGCAGGGTGGACTTGCCGGATCCGGACGGCCCGGTGACGGTGATGTAGTCACCGCGTCGAACGACCAGGTCGGTCGGCCGGAGGGCGTGCACGACCTGCCCGTCTCCGTAGCTGCGGCCGGCCGACCGCAGGGACACGACCGGCGTCACGGCCCGTCCTCCCCGCCCGCACCGTGGGCTCCCCCGAGCGGCCGACGACGACGCGCGTGCCGGCGTCCAGACCGGGCCCCTTCGGTGTCACATGGACCCAGCCTCCAGCGATCCTGCCGGTGCCGACCACCACATCGGTGAGACGGCGGCCCTCGCCCTCCACGGTCACGAACGTGACCGTGTCGGGGCGCGCGTACACGGCGGCGACCGGCACGGCCAGCACCGGTCCGGTCTTCCGCGCGGGGTCGATGGTCACCAGTACGGTGCGGTCCTCCACGGGCGGCAGCACGTCGCCGGTGAAGGCCAGGGTGACCGTGTAGCCGTCCGCGCCGGGCCGGTCGGCCACCGCGCGGACGACGGCCCGGGCGACCGCTCCCCCGCTCTCGTCGACGACCGCGGCGGTGGTGCCGGTCCGCACCAGCGCGCGCTGTCCCGCGTCCACCGTGGCACGCACCGTCACCTCGGCGGTGTCCAGCTCCAGCAGCACGGGGGCGGGATCGCGCAGCACACTGCCGACGCGGACCCGTACGGCGGAGACGGTGCGCCCGTCGCGGTCGAGGGCGACGATGCCGGTCCTGGGCAGCATCGCGCTCTTGCCCTGGCGCGGCGGCGGATAGCCCCGGGAGCGGTAGAGGCGCTCCACCGCCCGGCCGGTCGCCGCGTCGAACGTTCCGGTCGCCCGGACGCCGGTGCCGAGCCTCCGCAACGCCGTCTGCACCGCGGTGACGTCCGGGCCCCGCATGCCGCCGCCCATGTCGCGGTAGAGCGGGAAGGGCAGGACGAGACCGAACAGCGGGGCGCCGGACACCTCGGCGAGGACCGTGCCCTCGTCCAGCGGTGTCCCGGCCCGGACGACGACGCGGGTGACGACGGCCGTGTCGCCGCTCAGCCCGGCCGGTGCGGTGACCTTGACCGAGGTGCCGGGCCGGACGGTGCCGCGGGTGATGACCGGCTCGGCCAGCACCCGCCGTTCGGCGGCGACCGTGACCGGCGAGGAGGCGGGTGGGGCGGCGTCCGCGACCGCCTGCGCGGGCGACCGCACCGAGGGCCCGACCAGGATCCCGATGGCCAGGGCCAGGGCGGCGGCCAGGACGGCCGCGGCGACCGACAGGGCCGCGCGGCGCCGCCCGGTGATCAGGGCCGGTACGCTCACGGCCCGGCCAGCTTCGTCGCCGACTTCGCCAACTCCTCCACTCTGGGCCGCAGTCCGGCGATCTCGGACTCGTGCGCCGCGACGGCCTTCTTCATGATGCGGGCCCGCTGGGCGGCGGTCTTCTCCCCGAACCCGGTCTGCCGCGCGCACCGGGCGGACGCGACGGCCAGCCGTGACTCCTCGGCCGTCGGCACATAGCGCCGCTCCGGTACGGCCGGGAGGACCTCGACGGTTCCGGGAACCCGCTTGGGCTCCGCGGGTCCGGTGCCCTCGTGGCGGCCCATGGGCACGCCGATCCCGAAGCTGTCGAGCGTCAGCGCACCGGGGATGTGCCGGCGGAAGCCCTCGGCCTCGACGCAGGCGAGCATGGGCCGCAGGGCGGCCGCGGTGACGGCGGCCTCCTCGGGGGACTTCAGCAGTGCGTCGCGTTCGTCGGCGACGTCGTTGTAGAGCTGGTAGCTCTGTTTCTGGATCTCGGAGAAGTCCGGCCCCAGTCTGCGTCCCGCGGCGTGCCGGCATCTCTCGAACTGCTTGTCGAAGCCCCGGTCGTAGCTGAGGACACTGGCGGCTTCGGGGCGCCGGTGCTCGCCGAACCCGAGCAGCTTCGCCTGTTCGTCGGTGCGGGTGGCGAAGAGCGGCGGCCGGACGTTCATGTCGGCGAAGGGCTTGGACTGCCGGGACAGCCCGGTCCGTTTGAGCTGGGGGTAGCCCTGCCGGTCCATGCAGTCGCCGGTGAGCCGGTTCCTGACGTACTCGATCAGGTCGATGTCGCCGGCCCGGAAGATCTCGTCGGCGACCCTGTCCGTGGGGACGGCGGCCAGGTCGGTGGCCTCGACGGCCTCGGCCGCGCAGGCCGAGAGGACCGCAGCGGCAGCCATGGCCCCGAGGGCCGTTCGGGTCCTTCGTTCTCGCATCGGCGTCTCCCGTGGAGCCGGGTGGCCCGGGGCCCGGCCGCCTGGCGACCGGACCCCGGCCCTGCTAGCAGAGTCGTTCGTGACGGTCGTTGCGGTTGTTGATGTCGCCGAGGTGGTACCGGGCGTTGTTGTTGGGGAACTCCCGCCAGGTCCACAGCCCGCCGGAGTAGTTGCCGACCCGGATCCGGCACTGGGTGTCACGGTTGGTGACCTGCAGCGCGTTGTCCTGCACCGGCTCGTTCGAGACCCGGTAGCTGTACTGGTCGTAGTACATGAAGTTGTTGCCGCCGTGGTTCGCCGTGTACCAGAACTGCTTCTGGTACGTGTCGCCGGCGCTGTACCAGAAGCAGATCTCCCCGTGGGCGCAGCCGGGCTTGTTGTCCCCGTTGTCGGCGTGCGCCGTCGCCGGCAGGAGTGCCGCGGCCACGGCCGCGAGGGCGGCCGCCGCGGCCCCCGGGCGGAAGTTGCGAACGGTCATGGTTCTCCTCCCTTCCGGGCCGGGTCGTCAGCAGACCCGCTCGTGACGGTCGTTGGCGTTCCTGATCTCGCCGAGGTCGCGGCGCACGTGGTCGTTGGGGAAGTACCGCCACGTCCACAGCCCCGTGGCCGGACTGCGGTTGCCGACCCGGACATCGCACTGGGTGTCCCTGTTGGTGATCTCGACCGCGTCGTCCTGCATCCGGACGCCGGTGGGCTGCCCGGCCCACCAGGTGTAGCCGCCGTGGTTCGCCGTGTACCAGAACTGCTTGGTCCACAGCACGGCGCCGCTGTAGCGCCAGAAGCAGATCTCTCCCGAGTTGCACGCGGTCAGGCCGTCCCCGTTGTCGGCGTGCGCCGCGCCCGGGGTGGCCAGCACGCCCGTCGCGGCCAGCGCGACCGCGGCCACGGCGGCCGACCGCCATCTCCTCAAACCCACCGTTACCTCCCTGTTCGGCTACGCCCTCGTCCGGACGCAACGCACTCGACGATAGGAAGGCAGCCCGACGGCCA
The DNA here is from genome assembly GCA_003725745.1 of Streptomyces sp. I6. GTDB lineage: Bacteria > Actinomycetota > Actinomycetes > Streptomycetales > Streptomycetaceae > Streptomyces. The sequence continues at coordinate 125,493 of RHDP01000001.1, forward strand.
CATCGGACCTGGGTACAGGGCAAGGCCCGGCTCACCGGGCAACCGGCGTCCGCCCCGGCCCCGCCCCGGCGCATCCGCTGCGGTCGTCGCGCCGGGCGACGGGGCCTTCGTCATCCGGCCCCCGTCCGGGCTGTCCGCGCGGCCCCGGAGGAAGCGGGGGCCGGCGCCGCCGCACCCCTCCCCGAGCCCGGCGCTCGGCTCAGCGCTGCGAAGGCAGGACCGGCACCGCGGACGTTCCGCACCGGCACACCGGCGGGCTCCGGTCCGCGGGGACCGCCACAACACCGCGGTGTCCGCCGCGGATTCCGGTCCCGACGCACTCGCCCTCGTGCCGCACGCACAGGCGATGCGGGAACCACATGCCCCGAACTCCGGGCAAACGGCGTACCCTGCATCACACCATTCCCACCACCGGCAGCAGGCACCGCCGCGTCAGGAGAGCACGATGACATCGACGCCCATCGCAACGCACAGCATCGAGGCGACAACTGCGCTGCTTCAGGCGGAGCTTCCTGAGCTGGAGCAGCAGCAGGTCGCACTGCAGAAGGAACTCGCAGCGGTCTCGGACAGGCTGGAGTCGGTACGCACGGCCCTGGCGGCGCTCAGCGCGCTGTCGGCGACCGTGGTCCCGGCACCGCGCGCCGCCGAGCCGGCCATCGAGGCCTCCGCAGTGGAGGAGGCCCCCGTGGAGCCCACCGCGGACATCGCCGTGGAGGATTCCGGCACCGAGGCCACCGACGAGGCCACCACACCGGATGACACGGCCGACGAGACCGCGGGAGAGACCGCAGAGGCCCGGTCCGTGAGCGGCGTCGGCACGGTGACCGGCTCCGGCACCTCCCGTACGTCCCGCAGGAGCACCACCGCCCCGAAGCCCAAGGCGAAGAAGCCCGCCACCGCTTCCCGGCGTCGCCCGGCGAAGAAGGCGCCCACCGCACCGGCCCGGTCGGTGAAGTCGAAGGCGAGGACGCAGTCCGCGGGCACGGCGAAGAAGACGGCGGACGGCGTGGCTCCCGCCGGGGCGGCCCGGAGTCCGGAGGGCTGACGGAGCAGGTGATCGCCGTGCTGTCCCGCCACCCCGGAACCGCCCTGCGGGCCCGGGACGTGGCCCGGGCCCTCGGCCGTGACGACAGCGCGGGGAACATCAACACCGTGCGCAGCACCCTCGACCGGCTGGTCGCCACCTCCCGTGCGCACCGCGCGGGCCGCGGGCTCTACCAGACCCCGACCGGCTGAACCGTGCATCGCGGTGGTGCTGCGATGTGCGTCGCAGCACCACCGCCCGGACGGCCGTACCTCCCGAAGAACCCCCGGCAGGTTACCGGGGGACTCGCCTGGGGGACTCGCCTGGGATCCCTCCTGGGGACACGCTGGACGTCTGCCGGGGCCCCTGCCGGGGAGCGTGGCACGCGACGCCGGGGCGGTGCGCACCCGGTCACGTGGCGCGGGAAGCAACCCGCTCGAGGACCGGGCGGAGGGCGGCACCGCGGATTCCCGTCCGGCTCGCTGCCCGTGCCCCGGGGCTGCGGCCGGACTACGGCGTACGGAGGAGCGGCGTACGGAGGGCGAGAAGGGCGATGTCGTCGTGACCGTCGCCGGGGTGGTTGTCGGCCAGCGTCGTGACGTACTCCTCCATGGGCAGCCCGGCATGGGCGGCGGCGAGTTCGGCGAGGTCCCGGAGGCTGTGGTCGATGGGGTGGGCCGGATGTTCGACGAGCCCGTCGGTGAAGAAGACCACGGTGGCGCCCGGGGGCAGCGGGTGCGTGTGGTCGGATCGGGGAAGTGAGGCGTCGACGCCCAGGGGCACTCCGGGCTCGGCGTACAGGTACCGCGCCTGCCTGCCGGGCGTGACCAGCAGCGGCGGGAGATGGCCCGCCGAACTCCAGTGCAACCGCCACCCGGATCCGTGCGGCTCGATACGGGCGAGGCTCGTGGTGGTGACGGGATTGTCGGTGATGGCCTGCAGGGTGCGGTCCAGCTGGGCGAGCACGGCGCTGGGCGGGGTGCGCCGGTCGAACAGGAGGGCGCGCAGCATGTTGCGCGTCTGGGCCATGGCCGCCGCCGCGTGCAGATCGTGGCCGGCCACGTCACCGATGACGACCGAGACGGCACCGTCGGGCAGCAGGAAGGCGTCGTACCAGTCACCGCCGACCGAGTCGGGTTCGGCGGCCGGACGGTACACGGCGGCGGCCTCGAACGGGCTCAGATCGGACAGGCGCGGCAGCAGCAGCCGCTGGAACTGCTCGGCCCGGGCACGGACCTGCTCGAAGAGGCGGGCGTTCTCGATCGCGATGCCGGCGGCGCACGCCAGGGCGACGACGATGTTCTCGTCATGGGCGTCGAAGGGCCGTCCGTCGCGCCGCTCGGACAGGTAGAGGTCGCCGTAGATCTCGCCCCGGACGCTGATGGCGACACCGAGCAGGGTCCGCAGGCGCGGATGGCCCGGCGGGAAGCCGGCCGAGGAGGGGTGGGAGGCGATGTCGTCGGCGCGCAGTGGCTGCGGGTGGCGGATGAGATGGCCGAGGACGCCACGGCCGTGGGGAAGTCGACGCCCGCCAGGTCGGCGCGCTCCTGATCGGACAGGCCGGCCGTGATGAACTGCTCCAGGTGCCCGCCCGACTCGTGAAGCACACCCAGCGCTCCGTAACCGGCACCCACCAGGTCCATGGCGGTGGTGACGACACGGTGCAGCACCGAGTGCAGCTCCACCTCCCGGCTGATGGCGAGCACCGCGTCGAGCAGGCTCTCCAGCCGGTCCCTGGCGAGCGCCAGGTCACGGAACTGCTCGGCGAGCGGACCGAGTTCGGGCACGTCGTCACCGCCGGTGCCGGCGGGTGGCGGATGCCCGCCCATCACGACTGCCCGGTGGCCGGGACGGGGCGGGGGCGGCCGGCCCCGGTTCCCGGCTCCGGAGAGGGCACCGGCACCGGCACCGGCACCGGCGGGAGCCCCTGGGGCATCGGGTGGCTGCGCACCGCGTCGGTGGTGTTCGGTGCGGGGCTCATGAGAGGTGCGGTCCTTCGTCGTGCCGCGGGCGAGGTCGTCCCGCGGGAGGCCGGCCGGAGAATCCTCCCAGCCTCACACGCCGAACAGCCCGGGCCAGCCCATTACTCCTTACGCGGCATGGTCCTGGCCCGGGATGCCGGCGGCCCCGGACGGCACCTCTCCGGCACCCGTTCGGCTCCCCGCGATCGAGGGCCGTGCACGGCGGACCCCGCCGTGCACGGAGCCGGCAGGGCGGGGCGGACCGCGGGGGCGGCGACCTCAGCCGTAGCGGCGCAGTTCGTGGAAGAAGTCGTCGATGACGTGCAGTCGGCCGGCGCGTACCGTCTCGTCGTACACATACTTGCCGACGGCCAGGTCGAGGACCCCGAGACCGAAGGGCGAGAACACCACCGGCCGGTCACCGGGCACCTGTGCCTCGCCGGACATGACGTCGGCGAGGGTACCGGTGAGGAAGTTCCGGTTTCCGGTCAGCTGTTCGGCCAGGTGCGGCGAGGTGTCGGCCTTCAGGCAGTGCTCGACGTCGTCCACGAAGTTGGCCGAGGCGAGGACGATCTCGGGGCGAGGTCGCGCAGGGAGACGTGCAGCACCAGCGGGTTGTGCCCGAGCCAGGACGGGTCGGTGACATGTGGTTTCGCGGCGATGGTGGCGAAGACGACCATGTCGCTGGAGCGGATGAGTTCCTCGGGGCCGTCGTGGACGGCGACCCGGCCGGGGGTGCCCGTCTGCTTCAGATAGCCGGCGAACCCGGCGGCGCTGTCAGCCGACAGGTCGTGCACCCCGATCTCGTCGAAGGACCAGCCGGTGCCGGCGAGGAAGGTGTGGATGTAGCGGGCGATCAGGCCGGTGCCGAAGAACCCGACCCGCGACGGGCGTTCGGGCCGGGCGCGGCCGAGCCGGTCGGCGGCGAGGGCCGCCATCGCGGCGGTTCTCGATGCACTGATGATGGAGCTCTCCAGGCAGGCGAACGGATAGCCGGTGTCGTGGTCGTTGAGGATCAGTACGGCCGACGCTCGGGGGATGCCCGCAGCGACGTTGTCGGGGAAGCTGGAGATCCACTTGAGGCCGTCCACACGGACCTGTCCGCCGATGGAGGCCGGCAGTGCGATGATCCGGGAGTTGGGGCGGTCGGGGAACCGGAGGAAGTACGAGGGCGGATTCACCGAGTCACCCATGGCATGCAGCCGGTAGGTGGCTTCGACCAGGTCGGTGATCTGCTTCTCGCGATGCTGCAAGGCGGTTTGCACCTGGGCGCCGGAGATCACGGCGAACGGTGGCACTGCAGTGGGCTGGGACATGGGAGACTCCCGGGGGGCGGAGCGGGTGGCGAGTGGGGTCGGAGTCACCGGTGGGGCGGGTGCCCCGGACCGGTCGCGGCCGAGGGGGTGCCGCGGGCCGCGGCGCTCATCGTGCGGCCGGTCCGCTCACCGACGGGGTGCCGGAGAGCTGCTGCGGATCCGACATACCCACGAGGATCTCGCGGGGGCCGTCGTAGGGTTCGCGGCTGTGGGCGGTGCGGATGTTGTCGACGAGCATCAGGTCGCCGGGCTGCCAGGGTTCGCGGGCCGTGTGGGCCTCGTAGACCTCGTTGAGGGTCGCGACGACGTCCTCGCCGACGGGGTCGCCGTTGCCGTAGCGGGTGTTGAACGGCAGGCCGTCCTCGCCGTAGACGTCGATGAGGTACTCGCGGACCTCGGGGGCGAGGGTCCACTCGTTGAGGAAGGCGATCTGGTTGAACCAGCAGCGCGCTCCGGTCGCCGGGTGGCGCACGACCGCGCTGCGGTGCTGGCGGGTGCGCAGTCCGCCGTCGCTCTGCCAGGCGAAGTCGATGGCGTTGGCGCGGCAGTACTCCTCGACGGCGCCGCGGTCGCCGGTGCCGAAGGCCTCGGCCCAGGAGGCGCCGATCTCGTCGTTGTAGCTGCGCGTGAGGAGCCAGCCCTCCCGCTCGAACCGCTCCACCATCGCCGCGGGCAGCGCCTCCAGCACGGCCGAGGCGTCCGACACCCCGGTCACCCCGCCGGACGCGGGAGCGGTCAGGCACACGAACATCATCATCCCGGGAGGCGCGAGGGTGTAGCTCAGTTCATGGTGCATACACATCGGCTGGTTCGGCGGCCACGCGGACGACGAGTACACCCCGTCCGCGTACGTCTCCCGGGCGGCGAAGGCCTCGGTGTCCCGCATGAGCGCGCCGCCCGCGAGCTGCCGAAGAGCCGCGGCGGCCTGGTCCGCGCCGCCCAGCCCCAGGCCCCGGATGAGGATCGCACCGTGCGTGGCGACGAGGGAGCGCAGTGCGGTGGTGTGCGCGGCGATCCAGCTCGATGTGTCGTCAGGGGGGTTGACGGGGAGGATCGGCGTCCTGCCGGGCTGAACGGTCGCCTCGGGCAGGGTCGTGGGGGCGGGGGAGCTCATGATGGGGTTCCTTTCGTTACTGCGGTGTTCCGTGCCGGGCCAGCCGGCTCTGCGTCCGTGGTTCGCTGGGTGTCCTCGGTGTCCTGGGCGTTCGGGGTGGGTTGGTGGTCGGTGCCGGTGTCGGTGTCGGTGCCGGTGCTGGTGCCTGTGCCTGTGCCGGTGCTGGTGTTGGGGTTGGGGTTGAGGAGTGTGGCGAGGTCGGTGAGGACGGGGTGGCGGGTGACGTCCTTGAGGGTGATGGCGCGGTCGAGGGCGATGGCGAGTTTGACCGCGGACAGTGAGGTGCCGCCGCGGTCGAAGAAGTGGTCGTTGCGGCCGATCTGCTCCGGAGGGACGCCGAGGACGGCCGCCCAGGCCGCTGCCAGCCGCTGCTCGGCCGCGGTCACCGGCGCCTGGCGCCCACCGCCGCCGGTGGGGGCGGTGGTCTCCAACGTGCCGGCCAGCGCGGTCAGCGCCTTCTTGTCGACCTTGCCGTTCGCGGTCAACGGCAACTCCGGCCGCCAGTGGAACACCGAGGGCACCATGTACGACGGCAGCACCCGCCCCAGCCCCTGCGCCAGCACCCCGCTGCCCAGCTCCGCCGGTGCGGTGTAGAACGCCACCAGCCGCTTGCCCGCCGGACCCGCCACCGGCACCACCGCACCATCACGCACCCCCGCCACACCCAGCAGCGCGTTCTCCACCTCACCGATCTCGATCCGGAACCCGCGGATCTTCACCTGCGCATCCCGCCGCCCCAGGAACTCCAACCGCCCCGACACATCCCAGCGCCCACGATCCCCACTGCGATACAACCGCTCACCCGGCCGCAACGGATCCGGCACGAACACCGCCGCCGTCCGCTCCGGATCATTGACATAACCCCGCCCCACACACACCCCGGAGAACACGATCTCCCCCGGCGCGCCCAGCGGCACCGGCCGCAACCCCTCATCCACCACATACACATGCACATTGGCCACCGGCCGCCCCACCAGCACCCGCTCCACCACCCCCGTGATCACCTCGTGGTTGGTGTCATCACAGGTCTCCGTCAGCCCATAGGCGTTCACCAGAGGAATCCCCGGCTGCACCGCGAACCACCGCTCCACCAACTCCCGCTTCAGCGCCTCCCCGGTCACCGACACACACCGCACCCGGCCCAACCCCCGCGGCGCGTGCTCCAACGCGCTCACCACCGCCTCCAGATACGACGGCACCACCTGCACCACATCCACCCCGGCACCGACCACCGTGTCCACGAACCGCGACACATCCAGCACCGCGTCCTGCTCCACCAGCACCGTCCGCCCACCCACCAGCAGACCCGCCAGCAACTGCCACAACGAAATGTCGAAACACTGCGGCGCGACCTGCGCCACCGCACTGCCCTCCACAATCCCCAGATCATCGATCTTCGCCAGCAGATGGTTCACCAGCCCCGCGTGCTCACACATCGCACCCTTCGGCTCCCCCGTGGAACCCGACGTGAAGTAGATGTACGCCAACTGCCCCGCCCCCACCGGCACACCCAGATCACCCGACCCATGCCCCTCCGCATACGCCTCCTCCACCAACACCCGCACCACCCCACCCGCACCACCACCAGCCCCACCGGCCCCACCGGCCGAACCCGCCCCACCACCGGCCGCACCGGCCGCAGCCAGCGCCTGATCCAGCGAACCCGTACTCCCCGCCTCACTCAGCACCACCCGGCACCCCGCCCGCGACAGCACCGCAGCGATCCGCCCCGCCGGGAAACCCGGCTCGATCGGCAGATACACCCCACCCGCCTTGAACACCGCCAGCACCGACGCCAACCAATGCGCATTCCGCCCCAACACCACCCCCACCACACCCTCCCCTCCACCCCACGCACCCGCAGCGCCCGCGCCAACCGGTTCGCCCGCCCGTTCAACTCCCCATACGTCCACACCCGCCCCCCATCCACCACCGCCACCGCATCCGGATGCGCCCGCACCCGCTCCTCGAACAACTCATGCACCCGCAACCCCGGCAACTCCCGCCGCCGCCCCGCCAACCCCTCCACCTGGAAAGCCACCTCCCCTCCGACACCACCGACCCCAAACCCCCGTCCAAACCCGCCACCATCTCCCCCAACGCCGCCAGGTGATAACCCACAAACCGCCCCGCAGCCTCCCCATCCAACACATCCACCCGATACCGCAACCCCAACACCACCCCACCCCCACCAGCACCACCCACCCCACCAGCAACACCACCCACCCCACCAGCAACACCACCCACCCCACCAGCAACACCACTCACCCCACCAGCACCACCCACCCCGCCAACACCGCCACCCCCACCCAGCACCGACAACCGCAACACCGCCCCACCACCCACAACGTCCCCACCCACAACGTCCCCACCCACATCGCCCCAAGCCTCACCCCCACCGCCATCCCCACCGAAAGCATCGAAGACCACCTCGAACAACGGCCCCGCACACCCCAACTCCCGCGCCAGCTCCCCCACCGGAAACCCCCGATGCTCCAGCACCCCCGAAGCCACCCGATCCGCCTCCACCACCAGACCCCGCCACGTACCAGCACCACCGACCCCCACCCGGCACGGCAACGCCCGCCCACCCCGACCGGAACCCACCCCGTCACCACCTCGTCCTCACCCGACAACACCCCCAGCACCCGCACATGAGCCGCCAGAAACAGCGACGACACCGGCACACCCAACTCCCCGGCCACCCGCCCCAACCCATCAGGAACACCCACCACACACGTTCCGGACTCCCCGGCACCAGCCACCGACCCCGCCCCCACCCACCGCGGCACAGCAGTACAACCACCCGCCGCCAAAACCGCACCCCAGAACTCCCGGCTCGTGTCCGTTTGCATGTCCATCGTGTCTTTCCTCGGCTGTTCAGGTCGTGTGGAGCGGGGTCGCATTGCCGGTCGCCGCCAGCGGGCGTACCCGGCGCCACGGTGTGGTGCGGGTGTCGGGTACGGCTGTGTGCCGGGAACCCTGTGGTCCCCTTCCCTGACCGCGCTGCCGCGCCACCGTGCGTTAGGGGGAACTTCGTCGGCGACCGGCACAGGATCACGCTGCGTCACACTGGCCGGGGCTCCGCCGAGCCGCTCCGGCCGGAAACCGGACCGGCGCCCGTCGCGGGAGCCGGGGGAGGCCGAGGCCGTTACCCCGTCCCGGTCACGGAACCACGAGCACATGAGTCGCATACCTGCAATCTGCGCGGTCGCGTCGCTGCTATCCCTTGGAATCGACCATTCCCGGATCGCCCTTTACGGGCCATCGCGGCCGCGGATCGGGAATAGCCCTTTCCGCCGGGGCCGAACACTCTCCAGTAGGCCAGATGGGACCGGTCGTGTCCTGCCACTGGGATTCGCCACTTGACGCGACGGTCAATCTCGGATAGCGGATCGCCGACCTCTCGCTCGACACTCCTGATATCGAAACCGATCACGCTCCTGAGCTGCACAGGAAAAGCATCACACGACTATGCGCATTCTTCTCCGCTGTCAAGCCCCGAATTCCGGTGGCATGACGGACGGCCTTCCCGGCAGGCGTACTGGAGGAGCGTTCGGGCGCCATCCGGACGACCTTTTCACCCTCTCGCCACACGCTCTGACAGGAGGCCGACGTGCCGGTCATATCCGCCCCCCAGGACTTCAACGAAGACGATCTCTATGTCGACCTCGAGTCGTTTTCCGGGCACCCGCTGTTCCTGAAGTGCGAGGGCTTCAACTTCGCGGGCTCGATCAAGCTCAAGGCCGCCACGGAGATGGTCGAGGCCGCCGAGCGGGAAGGTCTGCTGCGGTCGGACTCGATTCTGATCGAGTCATCGTCGGGGAATCTGGGCGTGGCACTGAGCATGATCGCCGCAAGCAGGGGCTACCGGTTCCTGTGCGTGACGGACTCGCGCTGCAATCTGTCCACCCGGCTGCTGATGGAGGCCCTGGGCGCCGAGGTCCACGTCGTCACCGAACCCGGCGAAGGCGGCTTCCTCGGGGCGCGCATCGACCATGTGCGGGCGTTGTGCGCGTCGGACGGCCGCCACGTATGGCTGAACCAGTACAGGAACCCGCACAACGGCATGGCCCACTACCGCAGGACGGCACCGGCCATCGCACGGCAGTTCCCCGACCTGGACGTCCTCTTCGTCGGCGCAGGCACCACCGGCACGCTGATGGGGTGCGCGCGCTACTTCCGCGAGTGGCACCGCCCCGTGCGCATCGTTGCCGTGGACAGCGTCGGCTCGGTCACCTTCGGCGGCACCCCGGGCCGGCGGATGATTCCGGGACTGGGCACCAGCGTCCGTCCGCCGCTGCTGGACACCTCGTATGTGGACGAGGTCGTCCACGTCCCCGAGGCCGACACCATCCGGGTGTGCCATCGGCTGGCCCGGCGTGGATTCCTCTTCGGCGGTTCCACCGGCACCGTCGTCAGCGGTGCGACGGAGTGGCTCGCCGCACACGGGGACGACGACCTGACGGCGGTGGCCATCGCGCCGGACCTGGGCGAGCGGTACCTGGAGACGATCTACCAGAACAACTGGGTCCACGACCTCTACGGCGGGCACGTACTCGCCCGGCGGACCGCTGCGGCCCCCTCCCCCGCGGCCTGACACCCGCCCGGTCTCCCGGGAACCGCGCCCACTCGGCGTCCCGGAGACCGCGCCGCCCGGTCTCCCGGGAACCGCGCCACTCGGCGTCCCGCGTCGCGCCACCGGGCGCGGTCGACGGCCATACCGGCCGTGGCGGCAGCCCGGCGTCCGCAGTACCGCAGACCGCCGGGCCGCCGGACCCCTCGGTTTACGGCGCCATCTCGTACGCCCCGGACAGCGCCTCGACCCGCTCCCAGACGCGTGCCGAGCGGGCCTCGTCGACGACGGGCCGGCGAACGGCGCCCAGCGCCCAGTTCTGCTGCCGCTCGGTGGCCGAGTCCTTGCCGTGCAGTTCGACGGCGTACCCGGAGAAGTCGCGGACCAGGACGGCGAAGAGCTCGTCCAGCACGTCCTGGTCCAGGCCGGTGAGCCGGGCCTGCTCGAGGATCAGCTGGCCGTGCACCACCAGGGCGAACAGCTGACCGACGGCGAGCAGGAGGTCCAGGTCGCGGCTCTGCTCCTCGTCGGGGGCGGCCGTGCCGACGAATACGCACAGGGCGTCGGCCTGTTCGCGGAAGCGGGCGACGTTGGGTACGTCGGCGTAGGCGTCGAAGGCGGCCCGCCAGTCGTGGAAGCGGATGGAGCCGAGCCCCCGGGCAGGCCCCTGCCGGAAGAGGAACTCGTCGTCGGCGGCGTCGAGCCGGGCGGGCACCTCGGGGTAGGCCACCGGATCCAGCAGGTGGTTGCGCATGAACTTCAGGATCAGCGCGAGGTTGACGTGGACCGTGCCCTCGAGCTTGGGCAGGCCCCGGATCTCGACCGCGGCCTGCGCGAAGTAGTTGTCCTTCTCGAAGCCCTTGGCGGCGATGACGTCCCACATCAGGTCGATGACCTTCTCGCCCTCCGTGGTGACCTTCATCTTGGTCATCGGATTGAAGAGCAGATAGCGGCGGTCGTCCGGGCCTGCGGAGCGGAAGTAGTCGACGGCGCGGTCGCTGAACAGCTTCATGCCGGCGAGGCGTACGTACGCGTCGGTCAGTTCGCGCCGCACGTGGGGGAACGCCGTCACGGGGCGGCCGTACAGGATGCGGTTGTGGGCGTGGGTGACGGCCTCGTACATCGCGTGCTCGCAGATGCCGATCGAGGCGGTGCAGAGGTTGAACTTGCCGACGTTGACGGTGTTGAGGGCGGCGTCGAAGGCGGCACGGCCGGTGTGGAGGACGTCGTCGGGCGCCACCGGGTAGTCCGCGAGCCTGAACTCGCTGACGTACTTGGAGGAGTCGACGACGTTCTTCACCAGGCGGTACGCGGGGTGGCGGCTGTCGGCGGCGAAGAAGACGTAGCCGTCCGGGCCCTCGACGTCGGTGCGGCGGCCGAAGACGGAGACGAGGCCGGCGGCGTTGCCGTTGCCGATGTAGTACTTGGACCCGGTCGCCCGGAAACCGCCGTCGCCGTCGGGTTCCAGCAGCATGTCGGTGGAGTAGATGTCGGCGCCGTGGCTCTTCTCGGAGAGCCCGAAGGCGAACACCTGTCCTTCGGATAGGAGTTCGGCAGCGCGGGCGCGGGCGGCGGCGTTGCCGCTCTGCCACACCGGCCCGAGGCCGAGGATGGTGACCTGCCAGGCGTACCAGTAGTCGAGTCCGTAGAACCCGAAGATCTCGTTGAGGGCGGCGATGCGCGCGGTGTCCCAGCGCTGGTCCGGTCGGGCGGCGTCGGCTGCCGGCGTCAGGAAGGTGGCGAACAGGCCCTCCTTGGCGGAGAACGCGAGGAAGTCCTCCAGCCAGACGCGGGAGCGGTAGTCCTCGATCAGCCTGCGCTTGCCCCGGGACTCGAACCAGTCGACCGTGGCGCGCAGCAGCCTGCGGGTCTCGGGGTCGAAGTGTGCGGGGTCGTAGGTGCGGGGGTTGAACAGGAGTTCGTCGGCCATCGGATACGCCTTCCGGAGGTCGGGGTCGGACGGGTGGGCGCGGGCGGTGCGGTTCGCTGCGGACTGTCACGGGTGTACGGCCGTTCGCTGCGGGGCTGGGCACTCGGGGCGGGTTCGCCACGGGCCGGGCCCGTCCCACGAGGCGGGCGGGTACGGGTGGAGCGGTGCGGTCCGGGTGGCCGGGGCGGCCGGGGGCGGCGGAACCGGCCGGGGCCGTCCGCACGGCCGCCCGCCAGGTGCCCGGTCCAGGTGCCCGGAGCTGCCCGGTTCAGGTACCCGGAGGTGCGGCGCCGAGCCGGTGGAGGGTGGAGAGGACGTCGTCGAGCCAGGCGATGGTCATCCGCTCGTAGGCGATCCCTCCGCGCAGCACGACGTGCTGGAGCTCCTGGCGGGTGTCCGGCGGCCGGGGCGCATCGGGTCCGGTGAAGTCCCGCTGCTCCCCCGAGAGGTAGTGCTCGAGCCGGGCGCTGTGGGCCTTGCGGTGCCGCTCGACCTCGGAGACCAGCGCCGCCGGGTCGTCGAAGGCGGCACCGCGGATCTTCACGGCGAGTTCGTGGCGGATGCTCTCCGGTTCGACCGGCTCGTGCAGCCACCGAGAGAGGGCGGCGCGGCCGGGGGCGGCGACCGAGTACTCCTTCTTGTCCGGCCGGCCCTGCTGGGCCACTTCGCGGACCTGCAGCAGGCCGTCGCCCTCCATACGCCTGAGGACGCGGTAGATCTGCTGGTGGGTGGCGGTCCAGAAGTATCCGATGGACCGCTCGAACCGGCGCGCGAGCTCATAGCCGGAGCCTGGTTGCTCCAGCAGGGAGACGAGGATCGCGTGTTCGAGAGCCATGCCCCCGATCCTTGTGTGCAACTCGTTGCATAGGCAAGTGGAGGGGTGCGGATGAGACGCGACTCACCCGCGCGTCCGGCGGCGCGCCGACCCGTCCCGCCTCCGACCCGGGCCGTGGGCCCACCGCTCGGACGGGGCCGGGGCCGCATCCGCCCGGAGCGGGCGGCTCGCCGCACCGCGGTGAACCGCTCCCGCGGCCGGGCGAGGACGGCCCGAAGAGTCGTCCCGGACACCGGGGACGGCGACCGGGACCGGCTCGGCGCGGAGCCGGCGCCCGCGATGACCGTGCCGGTGCGTCCCTTACAGGACGCGGGTACGGCACGTACGGAAGGCCCCGGAGAGCACTGGCGTGCGACTCCCCGGGGCCCTTGTCACCACGGCCGGACCGCTCCGTTCCGCTAGAAGGTCAGGTTCCAGGCGTCGATACGGCCGGTGTCCTGGGCCGCCGAGTCCCGTACACGCAGCTTCCAGGTGCCGGCGGCCACCTCCGATGAGGCGTTCACCGTGTACGTCTTCACGACGTTGTCGGCACTGTCACCGTCCGGGAAGTCCTCCAGCAGGTACACCGTCCCGTCCGGAGCGACGAGGGACAGCACCAGGTCACCGCGGTAGGTGTGCTTGATGTCCACGCCGACGACGAGCGCGGCGGGCGCGTTGCCGGTGAGCCCGGTGACCGTGATGGGCGACTCGGCGGTGGCGTTGTCGTTGATGGCCACGTCGGCGGTGTTCTCGAAGTAGCGGCCCGGGGGCGGCGTGCCGCCGACCGCCTTCAGCGCGTCGACCTGCCCCTCGCCGAAGAAGGCGTTGTTGGCGGTCGTACCCGTGCAGCGGCTGTCGGACGGGCAGGCGGTGTCGTTGGCCTGCGCGGCGAGGCGGGCACGCAGCTCGGCCGGGGTCGCGGCCGGGTCGGTGCTCACCATCAGGGCTGCGACGCCCGCCACGTGCGGGGAGGCCATCGACGTGCCGTTCATGTTCCCGTACCTGCCGCCCGGGAGCGTCGAGTACACCCCGTACGCGCCGTCACCGCCCGGCGCGGCGACGTCGATGATGTCACGGCCGTAGTTGGAGTACGACGCCTTGACGTTGCCGTTCCCCGTCGCGGCGACCGTGACGACGCCCGGCAGCTCCGTCGGGATGTCGATGCAGGCGTTGGTGATGGTGCGGGTCACCGGCGTCGAGTCGTTGGGGCTGGACCTGTCGGTCCGCTTGTTCGCCAGGTCGTAGTTGGAGTTGCCGGCGGCGGCGACCTGGAGCGAGCCCTTGCCCTCCGCGTACTGCTGGGCGCGCTTCACGCCCTCGATGATCGCGGCCTGGTCGGCGTTGTCCGGGCAGTTGAACATCCACGGATCGGTGTAGTAGCTGTTGTTGGTGACCCGGAAGCCGTGGTCGCCGGCCCACATGAAGCCGCAGATGGTGTTCTCGGCGAAGAACATGCTGGTGTCGGGCTCGGCGATACGGACGGAGGAGATCCGCACTCCGGGGGCGACACCGACGACGCCCTTGCCGTTCCTGGCCGCGGCGATGGTGCCCGCGACATGCGTGCCGTGGTCGCCGATGTCGCGCCAGGCGCCGGTGCGGGTGTCGGGCCGGCCGTAGGCGCAGGAGACCGAGTCCGCCGCGTTGAAGTTGGGCGCGATGTCCTGGTGCAGGTCGTCGACGCCGGTGTCGAGGACACCGACCTTGACCGAGGCGGAACCGGTGCTGACGGCCCACGCCTTGTCCGCCTTGATCTGGGTCATGTCCCAGCGGTTGGACTCGGTGAGGCTGGTCGGCGACTGGGACGGCGCCGCGGGCAGCGCGGGGTTGTACGCGTCCGCGGGGACGTCCGAGGTGCGGGTCGCGCCGACCTGCTGCACGCCCGAGACGCCGCGCATGGTGCCAGCGAAGGACGAGGACGTGGCGTGGGCCACGATCACACCGATGGCGTCGTAGTGCGCGAAGACCGTCCCGCCGTTGGCCGTGACGGCACCGCGCACGGCGGAGGTGTCACCGGGCGCGGTGATCACCAGGTAGGCGCGGGTCCCGGCGGCCCAGACGGCCTGCGGGGCGGCGGGCGCCGCCGACGCGGCCGGTGCGCTCGCCGCTTGGGGCGCGGCCTGTGCGGCGCTCGCGGGGAGCGCGGCCACCAGAGCCGCACCGACGGCGGCGCACGCGACGAGCGGACGTCTCAGACGGCGGCTGGATATGAGGGGGTAGGCAATGCATCCTCCGGAAGCCCGGTCGCACCGAGGCACGCACCGGGCGTGCGATGAACGGAACGGACGCAAGATCTCAGACCCCGGCGCCGTGAGGGAAGGTGTTCCCTGCGCTCAACTACCCCTGACGGATAAGTGGTTGGCGAATATTCCGCCCGTTTTGGATGCCACTCGGACGGCTTGTCTCCCCGGCAGGCGGCCGTGTACCGCCGGCATGCGGACAGGGCTACGGCCGATGCGGCCGCGCGCGGGCGGCGGGCAGCGCGCGCGGGCGGCGGGCAGCGCGCGCGGGCGGCGGGCAGCGCGGGCAGCGCGGGCGGCGCGGGCGGCGCGGGCGGCGCGGGCGGCGCGGGCGGCGCGGGCGGCGCGGGCGGCGGACCGGAGCGTTCATCCCGTGCCGGCGGGTGGAGTATCGCCTACGCGCCCGCGAGGATCGGGCGATCACCGGGACTCCGGCCGTCGCCGTCCGTCCACCGCGTTCCGCCCGTCGCCGTCCGTCCACTCCGTACGTCGTATTGCGTCGCTCCGAATCCCGGAGCTTCCGGGGTGCGGTGGTCCGTCGGCGGGAAGCTGTTGGGCATGGGCGACACGGTGAGGGTCCTCGACATCGACGCCTGTCCCGGAGGGTGGGTCTCCCGGAGAGTGGGTCTCCCGGAGGGTGGGTCTCGGTGGCGCTGAGCGACGGACGGTTCGACGGTGCGCGGTCCGGCTGGAGCCTGCGCTCGCCGCTGGCAGGCGCAGCGGGCGGTGACGGAGCGGGAGACGCGGGAGTCGTGGCCGTGGACATTCCGCTGGGACTCCTGGACACGGGATGGCGGCGCGCGGACGCGGAGGCTTCGGCTCTGCTGGGCGGGCTGCGCAGCAGCGTGTTCCGCGTACCACCGCGTGCGGTGTGGCAGGAAGAGCGGTACGAGGCCGCGAACCGACAGCCGCGGTCCTCCGGGCCAAGGCGCCGAAACTGCCGGGCCGTGACTTCGAGGCCCAGGCCGCGGCGGCGGACGTACTCGAGAACAACCGGTTGATCGCGGAGGCGGCGCGGAACGCGGGGCTGGCGTCACCGCTGCTGGATGCCTGCCACGCCCTCTTCGGGGAGACCGTGGCGCTCGGCCGCGGCCCGTCCGACATGGTCGCGGTGCTGCGGGCCGTCGAGGCGCGCACCGGCGCCGAGCGTTCGCGCTGAGGCGAACGGGGCGGCCGGGGTTCCCGAGGTGGTCGAGTTCCCGGGGTGGTCGGGGCGGCGGGTCGCCCGGTCGGCCCGGGGCCCGCCCTTCACGGAAGCGGGACGTTCCACCGCGGGCCGGTCCACCGCATGCGCGGTCCGCAGCGGATCGTTCCACCGCGGGCCGGTCGACCGCCGCGGAGCGGCCGATCCATACGGCCCGTCGGCCGGCGCGGACCGGTCGACCGGCTCAGGCCGGCCGCGGACCGGGGACGGTGATCCAGTGCAGGATGGACTCCACCGTCCGGTCGTCGAGCGTACTGAGGACGTTGATCGCGTCCAGGTCGCCGGGCAGCGGTGCGACGCCGCTGGCGGTCAGGGCCGAGTGCAGGTCCAGTCGCCGCCGGTCGTGTGCCGCGATCGGGATGGACAGCCGCTGCTCCGCGACGGGCGGCCGGAGGTCGGCCTCGGCACCCGCCGTCGCGGGGTACGGCCCGGTCGCGGGGTACAGCACGTCGATGTCACGCGCGCCGAGAACCCGGCAGGGCTCGGCGGCCGCCTCCGGCAGCGCCGACGACAGCGAAAGAAGGGGCTCAGCGGTCATGGAAGCCTCCAGGGTTGCGTCACTGACGCCATTGAGGGCGCTCCCTGGTGGCGGGACGGTTCCTCCGCGCCGTGCGCGTCACCCGTACGCCCCCAAAACCACGTCATCACACGATCTCGCGCGCCGGGGACCGCAGGGATGCGGACGCACCCTCTCCCATCCGCACGGACAGTGCGTCCCAGCGAGTCCCTGAAGCTGTCAGGCCCTGGGTCCCGGGCGTGTTCCGGCACACCGCCCGACGCTTCACCGGAGGTGGGCCGCGACCCGGACCTTCCGCGGATCCGGGGCGGCCATGGACACCTCGGCACCCCGCCACCAGCGCCTCTGCGGGCCGCCGACGGCAGCGTCTCGGCCCGTCACTCCCGGGGCACCGCGGCGAGCGCTCCCGCCTCCGTACCGGACCGTCTCCGCCCGTCCCCGTGCTCGGCGGGCGGTGCACCGGTCCGGAGCGGGCCGGTCCGCACGGACCGGCCGGTCGAGGCCGTCGGCGTGCCCGGTACGGCCACCGCGCCGCACCAGGCCGATCCTGGTCGCGGGCACCGCACGGGCCCCGGCCGCCCCGTACCACCGGGCAGGGGCCCAGGCGGGCGGCTGGAGTCCGGTGTGCCGCCGACCCGTGAAGGCGGCGGCCACGGCATGTACGGCGTCGGTGGCGCCTGCGCCCGACAGGGCCGCCGCCGGGGACCGACCGCGGGCTGTTGCCCCGGACGGCACCCGCTGCGCCGGATGGGGCCTTGCCCGCCCCGGGCGGCTCCGGGGCCGGTCCGCTACCCCGTGAAGGCGCGGTGGGGACGGCCTCCGGGGCCGCGGCCGGCACGGGCGCGACCGTCCGCAGGGGTCCGAGGTCATGTAGTCCGCCCAGATCTGCGCCGGGAAGAGGCTGCCGCGCACCGTTCCCTCGCCGCCCGTTCCGGCCATGGGGAGCAGCGGTTCGCCGGGCCGGGAACGGAACATCGTCACGGCCGTGGACAGGTTCCCGGTGTACCCGGCGAACCACGCTGCGCGCTGGGTGTCGCTCCGGCCCGTGGCGGCCCCGGCGAAAGGACCGAGGGCCGACGCGGCGGGCGCTGCCGCGGTGCCGAAGGCGGTGTCCTCGAGCACGGAGGTGACGCCGAGGGCCACCTCCGGGTTCATGACCCGCCGCGACGCGGGCCGTGCGAGGCCGGCGACGGGTTCGTCCCCCGGAGCACTCGGGTGACCGAGTACGGCTCGTGCCGCACGCCGTCGCTCGCGAAGGTCGCGTACGAGCCCGCCACCCGGATGGCGCTGGGTGAGGAGGTGCCGAGCGGGAACTCCCTGGTACGCGGCGCCATGCTGCTCCGGAGCATGCCGGCGCCCACGGCCATGTCCTCGACCCTGGACAGCCCGGTGGCGGACCCCAGGCGCTCGAAGGGGGCGCTGAAGCCGCCCGCCATCGCCCTGCGCAGGGTCAGGGTGCCGGGCGTGCCGGCGAGCGGGGACACGAAGGTGCCGTCCTGCCGCACCGGCGGGAGGCCGGTGGTCAGCCGGCCGGACTCGTCGAAGGCGCTCTCGGTGGACACCGGCCGCACGGCGCCGTCACCGGCCACGGCGCCGTGCTGGAGCGCGGCGGCGAGGACGAACGGTTTGAAGACCGATCCGGCGGGCACCCCGGAGGTGTCGGCGTTGTTGGTGAAGTGCGTGGTGGCGTCCGACCCGCCGTAGACGGCGACGATCGCGCCGTCGTCGGGCCGCACGGAGGCCGCGCCCACTTGGACGTGGCGGTCCGCCGCACGGCGCTTCGGGTCGATGTGCCGCTCGAGGACCTCGCGGACCGAGCGGTCGAGCTGCCGGACGGCCGCGCGGTCGAACGTGGTGTGGATCCGGTACCCGCCCCGGTCGAGGTCGGCATCGGTGAGGTTCGTCCGCTTCTTGACGTACCGCTTGGCGATGTCCACGAGATACCCGGTCTGGCCGCTCAGATTGGTGGACTTGGACTGGGCGCGGGGCGCCGGGAAGACCGTGTACCGGGCCCGCTCGTCCGCACTCATCATGCCCAGCTCGACCTGGCGGTCCAGGATCCACGACCATCGCTCCCGTACGCGCTCGCGATGGCCCGCGCCGAGCGCCGGGTCGTAGTCGTTCCCACCCTTCAGCAGTGCTGCCATGAAGGCACCCTGACTGGGGTTCAGCTGCTCCGCACCGATGCCGTAGTAGGCGTCGGAGGCTGCCTGGATCCCATAGGCGCCGCGGCCGAACCAGCTGGTGTTCAGGTACCCCTGGAGGATGTCGTCCTTGGTGGTGCGGCTGTCGAGCTTGAGCGCGATGCAGAACTCCTGCACCTTGCGGGACAGCGTCTGCTCCTGCGAGAGATAGGTGTTCTTCACGTACTGCTGGGTGATGGTGGAGCCGCCCTGGGTCTCCTGGCCCCTGGCCATGTTCGCGACGGCTCGCGCGAGACCGGATAGGGACACACCGGAGTCCTCGTAGAATCGGGCGTTCTCGGCCGCGATGGCGGCGTTGCGGACGGAGACCGGGATGCGCGACAGCGGCACGTTCTGCCGGTTCACCGCGCCCACACTGACCATCTGGGTGCCGTCGGCCCAGTAGTAGACGTTGGCCTCCTGGCGCGCCGCCGCGTTCTCGCTCGGGATGTCGACGTACGCGTAGACGGCGGCGAAGAGCGCCAGCAGTGCGACGACGGCGGTCGAGAAGCCGCCCAGCAGCAGCTTCCGGGAAGGCAGCCAGCGGCGGAGACCCTGTCTTCCCCGGCGCGGGTAGTCGATCAGGCGGCGGCGCGGCACGCTCCGCCGGAGGCGCGAGCGGGGCGGCTGTGTCTCTGCGCTCATGTGCGGCTGCTCCTCGGTCGGGCCCCGCGCGCACGCACCCGCGGCACGCGGATCTCACCGAGCAATACGGTGTCCGCCGCCCCGGCGTTGCCCGGCGGCGCTGTGAAGGAGAGCACGCCGCGTGACGGGAACCCCGAGGCCTGTTTCGGCCTCGCCCCGCTACCGGTGGGTCGGGGCCCGGGAGGGCGGCGACCCGCCTCACTCGTGGTGGCGCCCGGGCCGCCTCGGAGATGCAGAGGTCACGAAGGACACAGACTCAGGGTCGCAGAGGGCACAGAGGGCATGAGGGACACAGGGATCACGGAGGGGCACAGTGGGCACCGGGGTCATCTGGGCCACAGAGGTAACGGAGATCGCGGAGGCCGCGGAGATCGCGGAGATCGCGGCGGCCGCTGGAGCCACGGACAGGGACCGCGGAGGCCGCGCGGCCCGTGGGACCGTGGGACCCGTAGGACCCGTGGGACCCGTGGGACCCGTGGGACCCGGCAGGCCGTGAAGGCAGCAGAGGTCACGGAAACCACGGAAGCCACGGCGGTGAGGGGCTGGGAAGGCGGCGGCATGCCGGACACTCCGGGACCGTGACACGAGCGGGAGACCGCTAGCACGACCGAGACCCTGACAAGAGGGGACGAACCAGGCGTACGCTGGTCGGAACGCCGCAGTGCAGTGCCCATGGACGACGGAGGCGGCGCATGACCGACCCACGCGGCTTCCTCAGCATCCCCGGCGGCCCGTCCCACCGCGCCCGGTCGAGGAGCGCCTGGGCGACTGGCGGGAGGTCTACGCGGGGCAGGCGCTGCTCCCGCTCGTGTCCGAGCAGGCCAAACGCTGCATGGACTGCGGTATCCCGTTCTGCCACAGCGGCTGCCCACTGGGCAATCTCATCCCGGAGTGGAACGCGTACGCCTCGCGCGGCGACTGGCGCGCCGCGGCGGAACGGCTGCACGCGACCAACAACTTCCCGAGTTCACCGGGAGGCTCTGCCCGGCGCCCTGCGAGGACGCATGCGTCCTGGCGATCAACGCGGATCCGGTGACGATCAAGAACGTCGAGCAGACCATCGCCGACGAGGCGTGGGAGCGGGGGTACACACCGCCGCAGCCGCCGCAGCGCCTGAGCGGCAAGACCGTCGCCGTCATCGGGTCCGGTCCGGCGGGACTGGCGGCGGCGCAGCAGCTGACCCGCACGGGCCACACCGTGGTGGTCTACGAGCGCGATGACCGGCCGGGCGGGCTCCTCCGCTACGGCATACCCGAGTTCAAGATGGAGAAGCACCATCTCGACCGCCGCATCGAGCAGATGCGGGAGGAGGGGACCAAGTTCCGGACCGGTGTGGACGTCGGCGGGGAGCTGGACGCCGCCGAACTCAGGCGCCGCCATGACGCGGTGATCGTGGCCGTGGGCGCGACCGAGCGGCGCGAGCTGCCGGTGCCGGGCCGCGAGCTGGACGGGATCCACCAGGCCATGGACTATCTGACCTACGCGAACCGGGTCCAGGAGGGCGACTACGCCGCACCCCCGGTGAGCGCCGAGGGCAGGCACACCGTGATCGTCGGGGTGGCGACACCGCTTCCGACTGCCTCGGCACCGTTCTGCGTCAGGGCGCTCTCTCCGCGGTGCAGTTGGACATCAATCCGGAGCCCGGAGAGACGAGGCCGGATGCCCAGCCCTGGCCCGTGACACATCCGAAGGTGTACCGCATCTCCCATGCCCATGCGGAAGCCCGGGGCCGCGAGGGAATCGATCCCAGGGTCTTCTCGTCGGCGACCCTGCACTTCGAAGGCGATGCCTCGGGGCGGGTACGGGCGCTGTGCCTGACGGAGGTGGAACCGGCGGCGAGGAGTCCGATGCCGGGTACGGAGCGGGCGCTTCCGGCGGACCTCGTGCTGATCGCCCTCGGCTTCTCCGGCCCGGAGCAGGGATCGGGGCTGATGGAGCAGCTGGGGCTGACCGTCGACGAACGGGGGAACTTCGCCCGGGACGGTGCCTTCGCCGCGGCGCCGTTCCGGCCGTCCGGCCGGGACGTCTCCGCTGGACGCGGCTCCCCGGCGGACGGGGAGTACGACCGGGCGGACAGGCCGGAGCGCACGTCCGGGCAGACGCCGGCGGACGGCGTGTTCATCGCGGGCGACGCGGGGCGCGGGCAGTCCCTGGTGGTCTGGGCCATCGCGGAGGGACGGGCGGCCGCGGCGGCGGCGGATCGCTATCTCTCGGGATCGACCGTGCTGCCGTCGCCGATCGCCCCGCGCGACCGGCCCCTGGTCGCCTGAGAGCCGAGGATCCGGGTCCGCCGCGAAGCGGGGCGCGGGGCAGCCCGTGGACCGTTCGGCGCCGGAGGCCCCAGGGCTCCAGCGCCGAAGCTTCAGCGGCGGAACTCCAGCGGCGAGGCCGGCCGTTCGGCGGGGAGGCCCACCCGCACCCTTCCGCGGTCCATGGCCCTCACGACCCGTGCCGGGGCGCACGCCGGCCGGGCCGCGCGCGACGGAACCCTCTCGCACGCCTTAGGGAACCCATAAGCCTGACTTATGAGGTCATAAATTAGGGCCCCTTACCTGACCTGGTCATCCGGGTGAGAGAGTGTCCGCGAGACCGCCGTCGCCGTTCGAAGGGAATCCGTCATGCCTCGCCCCTGCGGGTAGCTGTCGTAGGAGCCGGACCCGCGGGGATCTACGCCGCCGACGCCCTGCTCAAGTCCGGGGCCGCCGCCGACCCGGGCGTGTCCATCGACCTCTTCGAGCGGCTGCCCGCCCCCTTCGGGCTGATCCGGTACGGCGTGGCCCCCGACCACCCGCGGATCAAGGGCATCATCACCGCCCTGCACCAGGTGCTCGACAAGCCGCAGGTCCGGGTGTTCGGCAACGTCGACTACCCCGGTGACATCGGCCTCGACGACCTGCGCGCCTTCTACGACGCGATCGTCTTCTCCACGGGTGCCGACGCCGACCGGGCGCTGGGCATACCCGGCATCGACCTCGACGGCTCGTACGGGGCGGCGGACTTCGTGTCCTGGTACGACGGCCACCCGGACGTGGCGCGCAGCTGGCCGCTGGGGCCGAGAAGGTGGCGGTGCTCGGCGTCGGCAACGTCGCTCTCGACGTGGCGCGCATCCTCGCCAAGACCGCCGACGAGCTGCTGCCGACGGAGATCCCGCCGAACGTGTACGAGGGCCTGGCCGCGAACAAGGCCCGCGAGGTCCACGTGTTCGGGCGCCGCGGCCCCGCGCAGGCGAAGTTCAGCCCCATGGAACTGCGCGAGCTGGACCACTCCCCCAGCATCGAGGTCATCGTCGACCCCGAGGACATCGACTACGACGAGGGGTCCATCGCCACGCGCCGCGCCAGCAAGCAGGCGGACATGGTCGCCAAGACGCTGGAGAACTGGGCGATCCGCGACGTGGGCGACCGGCCGCACAAGCTGTTCCTCCACTTCTTCGAGTCCCCGGTCGAGGTCGTGGGCGAGGACGGCAGGGTGACGGGGCTGCGCACCGAGCGGACGGCCCTCGACGGCACCGGGAACGTCGCCGGGACGGGCGAGTTCCGCGACTGGGACGTGCAGGCGGTGTACCGCGCGGTCGGCTACCTCTCCGAGGAGATCGCCAAGCTGCCCTTCGACCTCGGCAGCGGCACGGTGCCGCACGAGGCGGGCCGCGTCATCGAGGCCGGGGGGCGGCATCTGCGGTCGGCCTACGTCACCGGCTGGATCAAGCGCGGTCCGGTCGGCCTCATCGGCCACACCAAGGGGGACGCCAACGAGACCGTCGCCAGCCTCCTCGACGACCACGCCAACGGCCGCCTGCACACACCGTCGGCGCCGGACCCGGAGGCGGTCGTCGCCTTCCTCGGGGACCGGAACGTCCGCTACACCACGTGGGACGGCTGGTACCGGCTGGACGCGGCCGAGCGCGCGCTGGGCGAGCCCGAGGGCCGAGAGCGAGTGAAGATCGTGGACCGCGAGGGCATGCTCCGCGCGAGCGGCGCCTGACGGACGATCCCGGCCCGGCGGCCCGGCGGCCCGGCGGCTTTCCGGCCGCCGGGCCGCACTGGCCGTCCTCGAGGGTTGCGTCACGTTCAGGGCGGCCTTCGGGTCCAAGCCGGTCTACCGGACCACGCGCCTCCACCCGCCCGAGCGGATCGTGATCGACGTCGGGCGCGCGTCCGCCGTGTCCGGCGCCTGACCGGGACGAACGGAGACGGCCCGCCACGGACTCCTCCCGAAGCGGCGCCGGTGCTCGGTGCCCGACCGTTCGGCCACACCCTGCGGTCACGCCCCGGTCACGCCCCGGTCCCAGCCCCGGTGCCGGAGTGGTGTCGCGTAACGGACCGCCCCCTCAGCCCGGTTCGCCGATGACCGCGCCACCGGAGAGCATCGAACAGGACATCACGGAGTCACGCCTCACGAGGGCTCAGGAGTAACAGGGAATGACGTCATGGCTGGTCGGACGCACCGCGAGCCATTGACATATGCCAGATGCACCACCGTATCGAGTGTTGCCAAATCCCTTACACACCCCCGGTACCTGTGCAACAGTCGTAACCGGTCTTTTGCTGAGACCTGGCCATGCCGCGCCTGCATCGGAGTACGACATGCCGTCCCACCTGTTCGCGGACCGTCCAGCCCCGCAGCCTCCACGGCGCGACTCGGTGGACGAGCTGATCTCGCAGACCCGGCGACTGCGTGGAGACGTGGACGCGGTCCGGCGGGACGCCGTGGTGGACGAGGACGACCCCCAGGGACGCTGGCAGCGGGCCCTGTGCGACCTGGCGGTCCACCAGCTCGACGACCTCGGTGCGCACTTGGGCCAGCTCAAGGAGGGGCTTCCTCCCTGCGGGAGCCCGACGGCCCGCCCGGCCGGGAGGAGCAGCAGGCCGGGTACGAGGACCTGCCACAGCGACCGGACTCTCTGCTCAGCCGGGTGGGCAGCGCCGAGTGGAACCTGCTGACGGACGAGGTCAGTTGGTCCGAGGAGCTGCACCAGATCTTCGGACGCCCCGCCGCCGGCGACCCGATGACCCTGGACGAGCTGCCCTCCATGGTGTTCGCCGAGGACCAGGCGTTACTCACCGGGATGGTGACGGACTGCCTGGTCGACGGAAAACCGATCGACGGCGAGTTCCGCATCGTCCGCGCCGACGGACGCGTCCGCACACTCCATATGATGGGCGAACCGGTCCTCGACGCCGACGGCTGCACCGCCTCGATGTGGGCGGTCCTCCGCGACGTCAGCGAACTGCGGAGATCCCAGCGCGCGGTACGCGAATCCCAGGACCTGCTCACCCGACAGCAGCACATCGACCGGACCGAGCGCCGTGTGGCGATGGAGATGCACGAAGCGGTCCTCCCTCCCTGGCGCGGAGTGCGCGGCCTCCCCGGGAACGGTCCGGCGGCACTGGACCTGGCAGGCCACCACCTCCCGTCTCCACGCGGGGCGCTCATCGGCAGCCAGTGGTTCGACGCCCAGGAACTGCCCGGAGGACGGGCCCTGTTGAGCGTGGGCGATCTGACCGGTCAGGGGATCACCGCGACCTCCACCATGGCGATGCTGATGGGGGCCCAGCGGGCGCTCGCCGTGGCCGGCATCCCCCCCGGCCCGCTGATGGGCCATCTCAACGCGCTGCTGGACTCCTCTGCGCAGCCCGCACTCGGCAGCACCGTGTGCTGCCACTACGACCCTGCGACCCGGATGCTCTCGTGGGCACAGGCGGGACACCCTGCCCCACTGCTCTTCCGCGGCGGGGCGGGGCGTGCCCTGCCCCAGCCGGACGGCGTCCTGCTCGGCGCGACGACCGGAGGGGTGTACGAGCAGGCCGGGACTGCCCTGCTGCCCGGCGATGTGCTGGTTCTGCACACGGACGGACTGACCAGGGGGACGGGAGCCGCCCATGACAGCACCGGACACGACCGTCTACTCGCCCTCGCCCCCGCCTCACCGTCGCACGGAGCGCACAGGACTGCATGCGCCTGATCGTCGAGGAGTTCGACATGGGCGACCGTCAGCACGACGCCTCGGTGATGGTGGCCAGGATCGCCTGAGAGGTGTGGGACAGGTGCACGGCGGGTCGGTTCACCCGTCAGCACGCGGACGGTGTGGGTGTCTTCGTTGTTTCGCTTCCTTCAGTGGCATCGTCCCTCCGCCACGGCCCGCGCCAGCGGTGACACCAGAATCGTGAAGACGCCCGGGGCGTGACATTCTTCGCTATCTGTCAGCTGTCAGCTGATATCTGTCAGCTGACCTTCGCCATCTGCCAGTCGCCATCCGTCAGCAGGCAGCAGGCAGCAGGCAGCAGGCAACAGGCAACAGGCAGCAGGAGCCTGCCGGTTTCCGGGCTCGGCTCAGATCCTGACGCTCCGCGCACTCCTGGACGGGCTGTTGGGCAGCGCGTGCTGGATTTCCTCACGCAGGTCCTCGATCTTCGCATAGCCGGCGAACTGACCGGTGAGGCGGTACATCTCCCGCAGTCGGTCCCACGTACGGTGCGACGAGGTCTCTCCCATCGACACCAGCGCCAGCCGGGCGTACCTGTCCGCCTGTTCCGGGTCGTCGGCGATGAAGCACGCCGACGCCATGGAGATGTAGTCGAAGATCTTCGACCGCTGGCGACCGCCGTCCCTGAGCTCCAGCGCCTGCCTGGCATGGCGTTGGGCGATGCCGGCGGCGGCCGGATCGTGCTCGGCGAGGGTGCGGTAGGCGAGCGCCTGCATGCCGTGCATGTCCGCCTCGTCGAACATCTGCATCCAACTCGGCGGCGGCACATCACTTTTGTCGGAGACGAACAGCTCCTCCGCCTCGCCCAGGGTCCGGCGCATGGCCTGAGCCCGTCCCATGGAGGCCTGCGCCCAGGCTTCGATGGTGTGCAGCATCGCTCGTGTGCGGGGCAGGGTCGCCTCGCCGGAGCCGGACTTGGCGAGCTTCATCAGATCGAGGGCGTCGTCCGGCCGGCCCAGATGCACCATCTGGCGGGCGGCCCTGGAGAGGGCCTCCCCGGCGCGGGGCCGGTCGCCTCCCTCGCGTGCCGCGTGGGCGGCGATCACGAAGTACTTCTGGGCGGTGGGTTCGAGGCCGACGTCGTGGGACATCCAGCCGGCGAGTACGGCGAGGTTCGCGGCGACACCCCACAGACGGCGCTGGAGGTGGTCGGGATGGCGGTAGGCGAGCATGCCGCCCACCTCGTTGAGCTGGCCCACCACGGCCTTGCGCTGGAGCCCGCCGCCACGGGAGGCGTCCCAGGCGCGGAACACCTCGACGGAGCGCTCGAGGGCGTCGATCTCCTGCGACCCGATGGGGGCGGCCTCGTAGCGGTCGAACCCGGCGTGGTCGGCGTGCAGGGGTCGTGGACACGGGGGGCGTGGGTGGCGAGAGCGGGGTCGGTGTGCAGCCAGTCGTACATGGCGCTGCTGAGTGCGGAGCCTGCGGCGAGCGCGGCGCCCGCGCCCACCAAGCCGCGTCGGTTGAGCATGAGGTCCATTCCCGTGAATTCGGTGAGGACCGCCGCCGTACGTTCGGGTGCCCAGGGCAGTCCGTCGGGGTGGCCGGCGCTGCCGGCCTCCCTCCGCTTGCGCGTGCGCCCGTGCCGTACGAACCCGAGGTCCTCGATGGTCACGACACGGCCGAGTCGCTCGGTGAACAGAGCCGCCAGCACCTTCGGCACGGGATCGCGCGGGGACTCCCCCATGTCGATCCAACGCCGGACCCGCGAGGTGTCGGTCGCCAGCTGCGGATGGCCCATGGCCGCCGCCTGCCGGTTCACGAGCCGCGCAAGCTCGCCCTTGGACCAGCCGGCGAGGCCGAACAGGTCCGCGAGACGGGTGTTGGGTTCTCCGGTCACGTCAAGCCCCCAGGTTCTCGGCTGAGTTGACAGTAACCCCCTGTCAGATGCACCGCGACTATTCGCCAGGGTTCGCCAGGGTCCGCCACATGGTGTGCCACCCGCGGGCGGGTGTCAGGTAGGAAAGCGCCACCCCGCCCCGGGAGCAAGACGCATTCCCCAGGGTGCCGAAGGCTTCCGGGGCAGGGCCGCGCACGCGAGTTGTCGGCACACGAAGGGATCTGTATCGCCCATGTACACAGCATCGTCCTCCGTGTCCGCCCCGCCCCGGCCGCGCACCCTTCAGGCAGGCGGCGGGCCGTTGCTCGAGCCCTCCACGACCGGCAGGACCCGGCGGTGGCCGGGGGCGGCCGGTCAACCGCTCAGCGGGAGAATCGACCTGTCCGGCCCGCAGGGCGCGCAGCTGCGCATGGCGATCGCCTCGGTGCACCGCATCTGCCCGGAGTTCAATCCGGTGCAGGTGCTGCGCAGGAGCGGTCGCTCGGTGCTGCTCGTCGGCGCGACGGGGCGGATGACGGCCGTCGCCAAGTGCTTACTGGACCAGTCGCCGGCGTGGGCGGAGCGGTTCCGGCACGAGATAGCGGCATACCGTGCGTTCGTCCGGCACCGGCCACCGGTGCGTGTGCCCCGGCTCATCGCCGCGGACCCGGAGAACTGCACGCTGGTCGTCGAGCGGATGCCCGGCCGCCCCGCCGCCCTCGCCCGGCACCCCTCCGAGGCACCGCCGCGCGCCGACATCCGTGCCGCGCTCGGGGCCGTGGCCCGGCTGAACTCATGGCGGCCGCCGGCCGGGATGTTCGACGCGCCGCTGGACTACGCGTCACGGTTCGCCCGGTACCACGAACTCGGTCTGTTCACCGACCGCGATCTGGGTGATCTGCAGAAGCTGCTGCACGGGCTCGCGCACCACGGTGGGCGGCAGGGCGGACTGGGCCAGTTCTGCCACGGCGACGCGCTGCTGTCGAACATCCTCCTCGCACCGACGGGCCCGGTACTCGTGGACTGGGAGCACGCGGGCTGGTATCTGCCGGGGTACGACCTGGCGACGCTGTGGGCGGTGCTGGGCGACGCCCCGGTGGCACGGCGCCAGGTCAGCCAGCTGGCCCAGCAGTCGGGCCCGGCGGCGCGCGACGCCTTCCTGGTGAACCTGATGCTGGTGCTGACGCGGGAGATCAGGACCTACGAGACGGCGGTGCAGCGGACGATGCGGGAGGCGCCGCCGGCCGGCACCGTCCCGCCGCCGCACACCGGACTCTCCTCCGGAGAGGAGCAGCGGCTGCTGTTGCGGCGGCTGCACGATGACTGCGCGCTGGCACGGCGGGCCGTGCGCGCGGCGGTCGGCACGCGCTGACCGCGGCGAGGGGGAAGAGCGCTGTGCGCCCAGTGCCGACACACTGGACGCACAGCGCTCTGTCGTCTGCCGGGCCGCGGGTGCACGGCGGTTTCCCTGCCCGGTTTCCCTGCCCGGTTTCCCTGCGCGGTTTCCCTGCACGGCGGTTTCCCTGCGCGGCTTCCCGGCGCATTCCTCCACGCGGCCTGCCCGGGCTGGTACCCGGCTCCCTACCCCGCCGGGCCGGGGCCGGAAGCACCTGTCACCGCTTGGCTGACCGGCGGCCCGCCGCGGGGGACCGACCGCGGCCGGCGGTGCGGTGTATCCGGCGCCGGGGAACTCGCGGCGGACCGCGACCGGTTCCGGCGGTCCGGAGACCGGATCCGGGGCCTGCCGGTTCGCCCCTGTAGGGTCGGGTTCGGCTGGACCGATTCGTACAGGGCGGCCCGCATGGTCGAGCCCGGACCCCGGACGGAGGCACAACCCCATGGCCCGATGCATCACCGCAGGAGTGGACGGATCACCGGAGAGCCGGGCAGCGGCGTACTGGGCGGCCCGCGAGGCGGCACTCCGCGGGCTTCCTCTTCGTCTGGTGCACGCATGGCTGTGGCAGCCGCTCGACGTTCCGATCGTGCAGGACCGGGAGGCACAGGCGCAGGCCGCCGAGAGTCTGCTGCGTGAGGCGGAGTCGGAGATCAGCCGGCGTTTCCCGGATGTGCCGGTGTCCGCCGAGGTGGTTCCGGACACCGCGGTGGCCGCGCTCGTCGGGGAAGCCGAGCGCGCGACGATGCTGGTGCTGGGCTCGCGCGGGCACGGTGCGGTCGTCGGTTTCCTCGTCGGCTCCTACGGCCAGCAGGTGATCGCCTCCGCGGCCTGCCCCGTCGTCGCCGTGCGCGCACCCGCCGGGGAGGACCGGGCCGCGGTCCCCGAGCCCGGCGGGGGCGACGAGATCCTGGTGGGGCAGCAGGGCACGCCGGAGGACTGCGACGCGGTCCTCGGTTTCGCTTTCGAGACCGCTGCCGCACACGGAGTGGGAGTGCGTGCCGTGCGGGCGTGGAGCCTGCCGACCCTCTACACCTACAGCCCGGCCTCGATGCGGCTCGCGGACGAGGCCGGGGCCTTGAGCCGTTCGAGCGCAAGGCGCTGTCGGAGGCGTTGAAGCCCTGGCGGGAGCGCTACCCCGGGGTGCCGGTGACGGAGCATGTCGAGATCGGCAGCGCGGGTCAGGTGCTGCTGTCCGCCACCGCCCGTGCGCGGCTGCTCGTGGTCGGCCGGCGGGCACGCCGTTCCCCCGTCGGTTCGCGGATCGGGTCCGTCGCCCATGCCGCGCTGCACCACGCGCCCTGCCCCGTGGCGGTCGTGCCGCCGGTCTGAGTCCGGTGTCGCCGGTGAAGCCACGTGTCCCCGTCGCGGCGGCCGGTGCGGCATCGGGGCCGCCCGGCCGCGGTGCCGTGTCCGAAGCGGTCCGGCGGGGTGCGCGGGGATGGGCGAGCGTGGGAACCGGCGCCGCAGGCCGAGTCACGGCGGCCCGCCGCCAATGATCGTCGGTCCACTCCACTGACGCTCCGCGGGCCGCGGGCCCGCCTTCCCCCACCTGGACGACTTGGACTGACCTGAACTGACCTGGACTTCCGTGTCGCTGAGCCTCATTGACGGATCGTCCGGGAGCCGCTACCCCTGTACGGGTCCCCGGGCACCATCCGTCACTGGAGGCTGCATTGCAGGCGTCCGTCCCCGTACGACCGAGACATGCTCGCAGGCGGGGGGCGGTGGTCGCGGCGCTGCTGCTGACCCTGGCCTCCGTCGGCCCGTCCGCCACCGCGGAGCAGTCCGCGCCGTCCGGCGGACTCCAGCGCGCCTTCGCGGACGCCGCCGCGGAGTACCGGGTGCCGCAGAACGTGCTGCTCGGCGTCTCCTATCTCCAGTCGCGCTGGGACGGGCACGGCGGCGCCCCCAGCGTCACCGGCGGCTACGGGCCGATGCATCTGACGGATGCCGCGACGGCCCTGGCCGAGGCGCCGCACCATTCGCACGGCACGGAGGACCCCCGCGGCGACGCGGCCCGGGCTCCCCGGACGGGCGGCGGCCACTCTCTCGGGGAGCGTGCCCCGCTGCCGGCCCGGCTGCGGACCCTGGAGCGTGCCGCGGACCTCACCGGCATCCCCGCCGAGCGGTTGCGCACCGACCCGGCCGCGAACATCCGGGGTGGCGCGGCGCTGCTCGCGGACGCCCGGCGGGAGCTGGGCCGGGCTCCGGGCGGCGGCGCGGCGGACTGGTACGGGGCGGTCGCCCGGTTCTCGGGCGCCGATGACACGGCGACCGCGACGGCATACGCCGACGACGTGTTCGACGTCATCCGCACGGGGCAGAGCCGGACCACGGACGGCGGCCAGCGGGTGTCGCTGCGGGCCGACGAGGGTCTGCGTCCCGACAGGTCGGCCGTGGCCCGGCTGGGTCTGCGCACCGCCGACCGGACGCTGACGGAGTGTCCGGTGACGGTGGCCTGCGAGTGGATCCCCGCTCCGTACGAGGAGTTCGGGGAGGGTGACTACGGCAACCACGACAAGGCGGACAGGCCCGCTTCGCAGTCGGTCGAGTACATCGTCATCCATGACACGGAGGCGACCTGGGACACCACCCTCCGGCTGGTCCAGGACCCGGAGTACGTGTCCTGGCACTACTCGCTGCGGTCCTCGGACGGGCATGTCGCCCAGCATCTGAGGCTGAAGGACGTCGGCTGGCACGCCGGCAACTGGTTCGTCAACGCCAAGTCGATCGGGCTGGAGCACGAGGGCTTCCTGGCCAGCCCCGACGCCTGGTACACGGAGGCGATGTACCGCAGTTCCGCCCGGCTGGTGCGCTATCTCGCCCGGCGGTACGGCGTCCCGCTGGACCGGCAGCACATCATCGGCCATGACAACGTACCGGGCACCCTGCCGTCGACCATCCCGGGCATGCACACCGACCCGGGTCCGTTCTGGGACTGGGCGCACTACTTCACGCTGCTGGGGCGGCCGTTCGTCGCCACCGCGGGGCCGGGCGCCGCCGCGGTGACGATCCGTCCCGAATACGACCGGCACCGGCCGGTGTACACGGGCTGTGCCGAGGCGGGCGACGGCTGTGCGCCGCACGGTTCGGGTGCGGTCCGGCTGCACACCGCCCCGGACGCGTCGGCGCCGCTGGTGAAGGACGCCGGGCTGCGCCCGGACGGCGGCGACTCGACGACGGGCGTCAACGACACGGGTGCGCGGGCCTCCACGGGCCAGCGCTTCGCCGTCGCGGAGCGCCGGGGGACTGGACGGCCGTGTGGTACCTGGGCCAGAAGGCGTGGTTCCACAACCCGCGTACCCGGCCGGTCGCCGTGGGCGCGCGGGCCGTGCTCGTCACCCCGCGCGAGGGGCTGGCGGAGGTTCCGGTGTACGGGCGCGCCTATCCGGAGCCGTCGGCGTACCCGCCGGGTGTGCCGGTGCAGGCGGTGACGCCGCTGCCGTACAAGCTGCTCGCGGGGCAGAGGTATGTGAGCGCCGGCAGCACGCCGGGCGAGTACTACCGGGCGACGACGTTCGACGCGTCGCAGCACGCGGTGGTGCGCGGCGAAGAGCGGTACTACGAGATCCAGTTCGGTCACCGGGTGGCCTTCGTCAAGGCCGCCGATGTGCTGGTCACCAGGCGGTAGGGGCGGGACGGCAGGGCGGCGGCGCGCCCCCGGTTCATCCGGACGGGTGATCACCGGGGTCGCGTGGCCCGGAGCGGCGACGGGTAGGGCTGGCCCGTACGCCCACCGGTCCGCGCGGCTCGCGCGCGGACGCTCACCGAAAGGCCGGGCACGTATGGCACAGCCCTTCGAACTGCCGGACTTCTACGTACCTCATCCGGCGCGTCTCAATCCCCATGTCGACGCGGCTCGGCGGCACACGCGGGAGTGGGCGCGCCGGATGGGGATGCTGGAGGGCTCGGGGGTCTGGGAGCTCGAGGACCTCGAGGCGCACGACTACGCCCTGCTGTGCGCCTACACCCATCCCGACTGTTCGGCGGAGACGCTCTCGCTGGTGACGGACTGGTACGTGTGGGTGTTCTTCTTCGACGACCACTTCCTGGAGGTCTACAAGCGCCCGCGTGACATCTCGGGCGGCAGCGCGTATCTCGACCGGTTGCCCGCGTTCATGCCGCCGGACCCGGGGCAGGACGTGCCCGAACCGGCCAACCAGGTGGAGGCGGGGCTCGCCGACCTGTGGAGGCGGACGGCACCGGGCATGTCGGCGGCCTGGCGTGCCCGTTTCGCCGAGGCCACGGAGCATCTGCTCAACGAGTCGCTGTGGGAGCTGCGCAACATCGACCGGGGCCGGATCGCCAATCCGGTCGAGTACGTCGAGATGCGCCGCAAGGTCGGTGGGGCGCCGTGGTCGGCGGGGCTCGTCGAGTTCGCGGCGGGCGCGGAGGTCCCGGCGCGGGTCGCCGGTTCCCGGCCGATGCGGGTGCTGAGGGACGCGTTCTCCGACGCGGTGCATCTGCGCAACGACCTGTTCTCGTACGAGCGGGAGGTCGGTGACGAGGGCGAGAACAGCAACGGTGTGCTGGTGCTGGAGAAGTTCCTCGGCTGCTCCACCCAGGAGGCGGCGGATGCGGTCAACGACCTGCTGACCTCGCGGTTGCAGCAGTTCGAGAACACCGCGCTCACGGAGGTCCCGGCGCTGTGTGCCGAGCGCGGGCTGGATCCGGCGGAGTGCGCGGCGGTCGCCGCGTATGCCAAGGGCCTGCAGGACTGGCAGTCCGGTGGTCATGAGTGGCATCTGCGTTCCAGCCGCTATATGAACGAGGGCGCGGTGGCGGGGCCGTCGATGTTCGAGGGAGTGCTCGGGACGTCGGCCCTGGATGTGAGGACGCTGTTCGGCAGGCCGGCGGCGGCCCGGCTGCGGGCTCTGACGCATGTCCCGCACCAGGCGACGGGGCCGTCGCTGCTGCCCGAGTTCGACTGCCCGTTCCCGCTGACGCTCAGCCCGCACCACGAGGAGGCGCGGAGCCGGTCGATCGCCTGGGCGGAGCGCATGGGGTTGCTCGGGGACGTCTGGGACGAGGCCATGCTCACCGGTTTCGACTTTGCCCTCTGTTCGGCGGGCATCGACCCGGACGCCACTGCCGAGGAGCTGGAGCTGAGTGCGGAGTGGCTGACGTGGGGCACGTACGGGGACGACTACTACCCGCTGGTGTTCGGCCGCCGCCGCGATCTCGCAGGGGCGAAGGCGTGCACGGACCGGCTGGCGGCCTGTATGCCGCTCGACGACCCGGCGTCGGGCGCGGCGGTCGCGGTGAGTCCGATGGAGCGGTCCCTCGCCGACCTCTGGGCGCGGACGGCCGGGCCGATGGGCCCCGGGGCGCGGGCGGAGCTGCGGCGGGCGATGGATGTGATGCTGGAGAGCTGGCTGTGGGAGCTGCACAACCAGGCCCAGCACCGGGTGCCGGACCCCGTGGACTATCTGGAGATGCGGCGCTGCACCTTCGGTTCGGACCTCACCATGATGCTGAGCCGGCTGCGGCACGAGGGGGAGCTGCCGCCGGAGATCTACGGGACGGGGGCGATGCGCAGCCTGGAGAACTCGGCTGCGGACTACGCCTGTCTGATGAACGACTTCTTCTCGTACCAGAAGGAGATCGAGGTCGAGGGGGAGGTGCACAACGGGCTGCTGGTGGTGCAGAACTTCTACGGTTGCGACTACCGGGCCGCGGTGGGGATCGTCGACGATCTGATGCGCTCGCGGATGAGCCAGTTCCTCCATGTGAAGGAGCACGAACTCCCGCTGCTGCACGAGCAGTTCTCGCTGGACTCGCGGGGCAGGGCGGCGCTGGACGCCTTTGTGCGGGAACTGGAGGACTGGCTCGCGGGCATTCTCAACTGGCACCGGAAGGCGCGCCGTTACGGAGTGGAGGACGTGCGGTCGGGCGCGGGGTCGGCGCTGCGTGTCGACGGGCCCCTGGCACTGGGGATGTCGGCGGCGGACCTTGCCGGTCTGCTCCGGTCCCGTGGGGGGACGGGTGCCGGTGAACCACGCCCCGGCGTGGGCGCGGCGGCGGGCGCCGTGCGGTTCTGACCCGCGCATCGGGGTGTTTGGCCGCGTCCGGGCCGGGGCCGCGACGCGGTGCCCCGGCCCGGACGGGCGTGCGGTCTTCCGTGCCCGCGTCCGGGCCGGGGTCCGTGCATGGGCGGACGGGGCAAGGACCGGGCGGGGCGGGGTGCGGCGGTACGCCCCGGGCCGGGCTCACCCGGGCGGGATGCGCTCCGCGTGCGGTGCTCCGCGTGCGGTGCTCCGCGGCGGGCGGGGCGGGTCGGTCAGCCCTGCTGGAAGAGTTCCGCGGGCAGAGGCTTCAGCAGCGCGTACAGGTCGTCGGTGATCGGCCGGTCCCAGCTCGCGATCGTGACGAGGACGTTGTCGCTGCGGTCGAACTGCACGCAGGAGATCCGGTCCTGGGAGAGTTTGATCCTGCGGACGATGAGCAGGTTGTCGCCCTGCATGACGGGGACGTCCTCGGTGCCGACGACCGTGACCTCCTCCTCGTCCTCCAGCGCCGCGAGCAGCTGGGCGACCTCGAAGGGGGCCTCTCCCTCGGCGACGTCGCGGGCGGGCGAGCCCTCCGGCAGATTGCCGATGATCATCGCGGGGCCCCGGCCGCCGAACAGGTCGTAGCGCAGGAAGACGCCCTGGCAGCTGCCGTCGGGCGCGGGAAGCAGCCCGGCTCCCAGGTTGCCGGGCCAGTCTCCCGGGTCCATGGCCAGGACGTCGAAGTCCGGGCCCGCGGGAGTGGAGGCGCTGCGGCGGCGGAGGAAGGACATGCCGACATGGTACGTGCCCGGGAGCCGGTGCCGCTGACCGGGCGCACGCCCGCGCGACACGCCGGAGCGCGGTGACCTCGGCCCGCGCGACACGCCGCAGCGGGCCGACCGGGCGGGCGTGCCGTCGCCGTGGCCTCAGCCCGCGCGCTCCGCCAGCTCCTGCAGGAGGGCGACGGCCTCGTCCGCGCGTTCGTACGGAACGAACAGATGGTCGTGGTGGTGACCGGCGACGACATTGCAGCTGATGCCCGCGTCGGCCAGGGCGGCGGCGACGGCGGCGGTGAGCCCTACGGCGGCGAGTGCGGAGTGCACGCGCAGGGTGATCCGTCCGGCGACGTAGTCGTACGCCAGCCCGGCGCCGTCGGCCTCCTCCCTGCGTACGACGAGGGTCAGGCCCTCGTCCTCGGTGACGGTGACCACGGGGCCAGGCCGGGCGGTACCGCCGCGGGGACGGTGGTGAAGACGTAGCGGCCGGGGTGGAGTTCGGGTCGCATGCCGCTCAGGAGACGGCCGAGATCGTGCTCTGGAGTCATGATCCGCAGCCTACGGTTCTGTGTTTCCAGCGGCGGGGCAACCCGTCCCGGGGCGATATCGACCTGGGAACCAGGGAGGCTTTCGCGGTTTGTGCCTTCTCTTCGAAGGCCGATATCCGGGGTGGCGGCCCATCCGGTGTCGCATCCGGGCCGCCGCCGGAGGCGCGGATCAGGTGAGGTCGAACTCGCCGTGCCGGGCGTTCATGACGAAGGCCCGCCATTCCGCCGGGCTGAAGATCAGTGACGGGCTTTCGGGGCGGCCGCCGT
Source organism: Streptomyces sp. I6 (assembly GCA_003725745.1). Classification (GTDB taxonomy): domain Bacteria; phylum Actinomycetota; class Actinomycetes; order Streptomycetales; family Streptomycetaceae; genus Streptomyces. The sequence continues at coordinate 161,793 of RHDP01000001.1, forward strand.
TCCTCATGGCGATGAAGCCCTCGACGAAGGCGATCTGCACGTCACCCGCGCCCTGGGACCCCGACTGCCAGTCCGCCTGGCTGAGGTCGAGGTCCGGCTTGTCCCAACCCGCAAGCGGCTGCTCTGTGGTGATGATGTCGGCCACGTCCCTGCTCCTCCCGGTTCTTCGTCCGGGGTCAGCGTAGCGATCGGGGCCGGTCGCGCACAGGCCGCCGCGGCGGGAGTCGCCGCCGGAAATCAGGCCGGACTCCCCGACAGCCGGACGCCGCGCCGGGGCCGGTCTCCGCTCCGGGGCCGGTCTCCTCGCCCGGTCGGGTCTCCGCTCCGGGCCGGCGCGCGCCGCTCCCGGGCGCGGCGCTCAGGCCTCCGGCGGCTCGGCACCGACCAGCCACATGGAGAAGAACTGCGAGCCGCCGCCGTAGGCATGGCCGAGGGCCTTCCGTGCCCCCGCCACCTGGTGCGCGCCCGCCCGGCCCCGTACCTGGAGGGCCGCCTCGGCGAACCGGATCATCCCGGAGGCGCCGATGGGGTTGGTGGACAGCACCCCTCCGGACGGGTTCACCGGCAGTTCGCCGTCGATTTCCGTCACACCGGACTCGGTGAGCTTCCACCCCTCGCCCTCGGCCGCGAAGCCCAGGTTCTCCAGCCACATCGGCTCGTACCAGGAGAAGGGCACGTACATCTCGACGGCGTCGATCTCGCGCCGCGGGTCGGTGATACCCGCCTGCCGGTAGACGTCCGCCGCGCAGTCCTTGCCGGCCTGCGGCGACACGAAGTCCTTGCCGGCGAACAGCGTCGGTTCGCTGCGCATCGCGCCGCCGTGCACCCAGGCCGGAGGGTGCGGCGCACGGGAGGCCCCGGACCGGTCGGCGAGGACCATCGCGCAGGCGCCGTCGGAGGACGGGCAGGTCTCCGAATACCGGATCGGGTCCCACAGCATCGGCGAGGACTGCACCTTCTCCAGGGTGATGTCGTGCTCGTGGAGATGTGCGTACGGGTTCCTCAGCGCGTTGCGGCGGTCCTTGTACGCGACCAGGGAGCCGACGGTGCCGGGCGCGCCGCTGCGGCGGATGTAGGCGCGCACATGCGGGGCGAAGAACCCGCCCGCGCCCGCGAGCAGCGGCTGCTGGAACGGGACGGGCAGCGACAGGCCCCACATCGCGTTCGATTCGGACTGCTTCTCGAAGGCGAGGGTCAGCACGGTCCGGTGGACCCGGGCCGCCACGAGACCGGCGGCGACCAGCGCCGTGGAGCCTCCGACCGATCCCGCCGTGTGCACCCGCATCAGCGGCTTGCCGACGGCGCCGAGGGCGTCGGCCAGATAGAGCTCCGGCATCATCACGCCCTCGAAGAAGTCGGGGGCCTTGCCGATGACGACGGCGTCGATGTCGGCCCAGCCGAGTCCGGCGTCGTCGAGGGCGCGGCGCGCGGCCTCGCGGACCAGTCCGGCGATCGACACATCGCGGCGGGCGGCGACGTGCTTGGTCTGGCCGACGCCGACGACGGCCACCGGCTCCTTAGCGGGCATGCGGTTCTCCTTCGAGGACGGCGACCAGGTTCTGCTGCAGACAGGGGCCGGAGGTGGCATGGGCGAGGGCGCGGTCGGAGGCGCCGCGGTGGACGGCCGCGGCGGCCTCACCGACGCGGATGAGACCTGCCGCCATGACGGGATTGGCGGCGAGCGCACCTCCCGAGGGATTGACCGCTACGGAGCGGCCGAGGCGCAGCGCCCTGCGCAGCACCACCTCCTGGGAGGTGAACGGGGCGTGCAGTTCGGCGGTGTCCACGGGCCGCTCGAAGACTCCGGCGCGTTCGGCGGCGAGGCGGGTCGACGGCGAGTCGGTGAGATCGCGCACGCCGAGGGCGTGCGGTTCGACGCGGTGGTCCATACCGCGGATCCAGGCGGGGCGCGGGCACAGTTCCCGGGCCCTGTCACCGGCGGCGAGGACCACCGCGGCGGCTCCGTCGCCGACGGGCGGGCAGTCGCCGGTGCGCAGCGGCCGGACGACGTACCCGCCCTGCGGACGGGGCCCGCGGAGCTGCGCGTGCGGGTTGTCCCCGGCGGCGGTCCTGCTGCGCTCCGCGATCGCGGCCAGGGCCGGTTCGTCCGTCTCCCCCGAGTCGATGAGCGCCTGGGCCTGGAGGGCGGCGAGGGCGATGGAGTCGGGCCACAGCGGCGCGACGTAGTACGGGTCCAGCTGGCGGGTCAGCACATCCCGGACGGAACCGGGCGAGGACTTGCCGTACGCGTAGACGAGGGCCGTGTCCGCCTCGCCGGTGAGGAGCTTGACCCATGCCTCGTAGAGCGCCCAGGCACCGTCCATCTCCACGTGCGACTCCGGGATGGGCGGCCAGGCGCCCACTCCGTCGAGGGCCATCGTGAAGGAGAACGCCCGGCCCGCCAGGTAGTCGCAGGAGCCGGAGCAGGTGAAGCCGATGTCCCCGGTGCGCAGCCCGGTCCGCCCGAGGACGTCGTGGAGCACGGGCATGAGCATCTCGACCTCGGAGACCTCCTCGCTGCTGCGTACGTGGTCGGTCTGGGAGAAGGCGACGATAGCGACGTCTCGCATGGCTACAGCAGCTCCCGGTAGGTGTCGTAGTCCGCGTCGGGTTCGCCGGTGGGGCGGTAGTGGTCGGGGTGCCGGCCGCCTTGCGTCCACACCGGTTCGACGCGCAGGCCCATGCGCACCCGGTCGTACGGGATGCCGGCGATGCGGCCGTGGAGCGGCAGGTCGGCGCCGTCGAGTGCGATGTGCGCGTACACGTAGGGCACTTCGATGTCGAGGTTCTTCGCCTTGATGTTGACGATGCAGAACGTGGTGACCGTGCCGCGGGGACCGACCTCGACCTGTTCCGAGGTGGCGACGCCGCAGGTCGGGCAGGCGCCGCGGGGCGGTACGTACACCTTGCGGCAGGAGGGGCAGCGCTCGCCGGTGGTCCGGCGCTCGGCGAGGGCGCTGATGAAGCGGGTCTGGCGCGGCCGGGTGTGTAGGTGTAGTCGAGCCGGGCCGGGGCGACGACACCGGTCACGGGGTCGTCGAACTCGCCGCTGTGGGAGCGTGGTGCGGTCGCCGCGCGCCTCTCGGCACCCGGCGTCGCGGGCTCCGCGCGCCTCGTGCCGCTCCTCGTGCCGCGGTTCTCGTCGGGGTTCTCATCGCGCTGCTCGTCACCGCTTTCGACGCCTCCTTCGGCGCCGTCTCCGTACGGCTCGAAGCAGGCGATGTCCGTGATGGATCCGCCGCGCTCCGCAGCCCACCGGACGCGGACGCGCATTCCGGTGCGCACGGCGCCGGGGCCGGGGCGTCGAGGGCGTGGAGGAGGCCGGTGTCGGCGCCGTCGAGTCTCACCAGCACCCAGGCGAAGGGGTCCGGAGCGGCTGGCCGCGGCGCGGTTCCGGGTTCCAGGCCCAGGTGGTGACGGTGCCCGTGGTGCCCACCTCGACGAGGTCGCCGATCTCCTCGGAGGTCTCGGGGTCGTACTCGACCGGCGGTACGAGGACCCGGCCGCCGGTGGTCCTGACACCGAGCACGGTGCGTTCGCGCAGGCCCGTGAGGAAGGCGGACTGCACGGGACCCAGGGAGCGGGTGAAGGGGAACTCGACGACGAGCGGGGCGCGCGGCGCCTCCGGTGACGAGAGCGCCCCGGACGCGGGGGTGGCGGACATGGGACTCCTTCTGCCGCTTGTGCTGCCGGATGTTCTGCCGCGTGCTGAGGCGATGCTCCGCCTTGTGCTGAGGCGATGCTCCGCCTTGTGCTCAGGCGCGTGTTCCGCCTTGTGCTCAGGCGCGTGTTCCGCCGCGTGTCCCGCCGCCCTTGCGCGGGAGGGTCGCTGCCGGTCCCCTGGTGCCGTGGTGCCCTCGCGCGGGGCCACCGGGCGGCGGGCCGGATCTGCCCGCTCGGCGGCGTCGCCGGGTGGTGCCCGCCGGGCGGGCCGGCGAGGCGGTGGTGCCGCGAGGCCGGGCGGTCCCGCCGGGGCGACCGGGCGGGCCGAGCGGTCAGGCCCGGCGGTACTCCGGGTCGCGCTTCTCGGCGAAGGCGCGGGCGCCCTCCTTGGCGTCGGCGGTGTCGAAGACCGGCCAGCCGCGTCTCAGTTCGGCGGCCAGCCCCTCGGTCTCGGTCATCTCGGCCGTCTCGTACACGGATGCCTTCACCGCCTCCACGGCGAGCGGCCCGCAGGCGTTGATCCTCCCCGCGATGCCGAGGGCCCGCTCCAGAGCCGCGCCGTCGGGAACGACGCTGCCGACGAGGCCGATGCGCTCCGCCTCGGAGGCCGTGTAGGGGCGGCCCGTGAGCAGCATCTCGAGGGCGTGGGTACGCGGGATCTGGCGCGGGAGCCGCACGGTGGAGCCGCCGATCGGGAACAGGCCCCGGCGGACCTCGAACAGCCCGAACACGGCGCTCTCGCCGGCGATGCGGATGTCCGTGCCCTGGAGGATCTCGGTACCGCCGGCGACGCAGGGGCCCTCGACCGCGGCGACGACCGGCTTGCGGGGGCGGTGGTGGCGGAGCATGGCCTTCCAGTGGAGGTCCGGGTCGGCCTTGAGCCGGTCCCGGTACCCTCCGTCGTCCATTCCGTTCCCGGCGAGGGCCTTGAGGTCCATCCCGGCGCAGAACGAGCCGCCCGCGCCGGTCAGCACGACCGAGCGGACGTCGTCGTCCGCGTCGGCCTCCAGCCACGCGTCGTACAGCCCCACCAGCATGGGCAGCGACAGTGCGTTCCGGGCCTCGGGTCTGTTCAGCGTGAGCACCAGAGTGGCGCCTTCGCGCCGCACGGTGAGGTGTTCCGTACCCGCCATTCCCGTCCTCCCGTCCTGAGACCTAGAACAGGTTGCAGGAGCCGGCGGAGCAGTTCAATAGTTTTCTGACAGTCAGTCAGATTTTATGGGCGATACCCCTTCCCAGTTGCGGACGGCGGCGCTCTAATGACCGCTCCGGGGCGGACACCGTGCGGCCGGGGTCAGGAGGAACGGTGGAGTACAACCTTGCCGACCTTTTCGAGTCTGTCGTCGACGTGGTGCCCGACCGCGAGGCGCTCCGCTACGTCGACCACCCCGGCACGGGCGCGAGGCGGATGCTCAGCTACGCGCAGCTCGACGCGGCGGCGAACCGGATCGCCCACCATCTCGCCGACGCGGGGCTGAAGCCCGGGGAACATCTCGGGCTGCACCTCTACAACGGCGTCGAGTACCTGCAGACGCTGCTCGGCTGCCTCAAGGCGCGCATCGTCCCCGTCAATGTGAACTACCGCTATGTGGAGGGCGAGCTGGTCTACCTCTTCCGCGACGCCGACCTCGCGGCCCTGGTCTTCGACGCCGAGTTCACCGGCCGGGTGGCGGCCGCGCTGCCGCGGACCGAGAAGCTGCGGCACCTCGTGCGCGTCGGTGAACCGGAGCGGGACGCACCGGCGCTGGACTGCACGGCGTTCACGGACGCCGAGGCGTCCGGCTCGCCGGAGCGCGGCTTCGGCGAGCGGTCGGCGGACGACCGGTTCATCATCTACACGGGCGGCACGACGGGGATGCCCAAGGGCGTGATGTGGCGTCAGGAGGACCTCTTCTTCGCCGGGCTCGGCGGCGGCGCGCCCACCGGTGAGCCCGTGCGGCGGCCCGAGGAACTGGCGGAGCGGGTCGCGGCGGGCGGCGACGGCCTCACCTTCTTCCCCACTCCCCCGCTGATGCACGGCACCTCGACGCTCACCGCGTTCATCGGCTTCGGTTTCGGCCAGCGGGTGGTCTTGCACCGCAAGTACGCGCCCGAGGAGGTACTGCGCACGATCGAGCGGGAGCGGGTCACGTCCGTGTCGCTGGTGGGTGACGCGATGCTGCGCCCGCTGGTCGACGCGCTGAACGGCCCGCTGAAGGACACTGACCTGTCGTCGCTGTTCAGCGTGTCGTCGTCCGGCGCGATCATGTCCGAGACCGTGCGGGAGCAGTTCAGGGCGCTGGCGCCGCACGTGGTGCTCCTGGACAACTTCGGCTCGTCGGAGTCCGGCTTCAACGGCACCGCCACGGACGACTCCGGTCCGGGCAAGGGACTGCGGCTGCGGGTCAACCACCGCACGCAGGTGGTCGACCCGGTCACGCACCAGCCGGTCGCGCCCGGCGAGCCGGGCCGCATCGCCCAGCGCGGCCATGTGCCGCTCGGCTACTACAACGACCCGGCCAAGACCGACGAGACCTTCTTCCGCAGGGGAGGCGAGCGCTGGGTGCTGCTCGGCGACATGGCCACGGTGGACGGGGAAGGGGTCGTCACGGTGCTCGGGCGGGGCTCCCAGTGCATCAACACCGGTGGGGAGAAGGTCTATCCGGAAGAGGTCGAGCAGGCGCTCAAGGCCCATCCGGACGTCTACGACGCCCTGGTCGCCGGGGTACCCGACGCGAGGTGGGGCAGCCATGTGGCCGCGGTCGTGCAGTTGCGCCCGGGGGCGGCCGCGCTGGACCTCGAGTCCGTCCAGGCTCACTGCCGGGGCCGGCTGGCGGGGTACAAGATCCCGCGGCAGCTCGTCCTCGCGCCGGTCATCCAGCGCTCACCGAGCGGCAAGGCGGACTACCGCTGGGCCCGGGAGGTCGCCTCGGCCGCCACCGACGCCGACGCCGACGTCGACCCCGGCACCGGCACCGGCACCGGCACCGGCACCGGGGCGGAGTGAACCGGGCGGACACCCGGGAGGCCGCATCGGCCCCCGGCGACACCGGGACGGAGCAGAGCGAGCGGACACCGCGGAAGGCTCCCGCCCGGCGGCCCGGCCGCCGCGGGCACCACTGCCCGCACGCGCCGGGCGCCGGACGGCGGACGGCGGACGTCGGACGTCGGACGTCGGACGTCGGACGTCGGACGTCGGACGTCGGACGTCGGACGTCGGACGTCGGGATCTGTAGCCGCGGTCGGGGCGGCAGTCGGCACGTCGCCGGTCGGAGGTGAACCGCCCCTGGCCCGTCCCGAACGACGCCCGTCCGGCCCGTCCCGGGCACCCTCTGGCTCAATCCCGTTGAGCACGGCCGATCAGTCGTACGTAATCCCCGGCAGGGAGCACCAAGCCACCTCCGGAGGACCCCCATGGCCGAAGCCGGCAGCAATGTCACCGAGCTCTTCCGCGCGTCCACGGCACACAGCCCGTCGTACGCCGCGCTGAGCCGGGCCACCGGCGACCAGCAGCCGATCACCGACTTCTGCATCCCGTGCAACCCGTACTTCCCCCACCGGAGATGTTCGACGAACTGGGAGACCGGCTGCGGGACATCCTCACCTACTACCCCAGCAGCGCCGACACCATCACCGCGGAGCTGTGCTCCGTGCTGGGTCTCAACCCGCAGACCGTGGCCATGGGCAACGGCTCCACCGAACTGATCACCTGGATCGACCATCTGCTGGTGCGCGAGTCGCTGGCCGTGCCGGTGCCGACCTTCGGCCGGTGGACGGACCAGCCGATGGAGACGGGCAAGCGCGTCGACATGTTCCCGCTGCCCGAGTCCAGCGGATTCGCTCTCGACCCGGCGTCGTTCGTCGACTTCATCCGCGCGCGCGGCTCCCGCACCGCCGTCATCTGCAATCCGAACAACCCGGACGGAGGCCTGCTGCCGCGGCACGGCGTCCTCGCGTTGCTCGACCAGCTCCAGGACCTGGACCTGGTGGTCGTGGACGAGTCGTTCCTGGAGTTCGCCGACGCCGAGGCGGACTCCAGCGTCGTCGCCGACGCGGTACTGCGGCCCAACACGGTGGTGCTGAGGAGCCTGGGCAAGAACTTCGGGCTTCACGGGGTGCGTTTCGGCTACCTCGTCGCCAACCCGGGCCTCGCCGGCCGGGTGCGGGCGGCGCTGCCCAAGTGGAACCTCAACTCCTTCGCCGAAACGGTGGTGTTCATGCTCAAGGAGTACCGGATGGAGTACGCGCACAGCCTGCGGCTGGTACAGCGCGACCGCCAGGAGATGATCTGGCAGCTGAGCCGGCTGCCCGGGCTCACCGTGTACCCGTCCCAGGGAAACTTCGTGTACGTACGGCTCCCGGAGGGCGCCGACGGCGCCTTGCTGCGGAACCGGATGCTGGAGGAGCACGGCGTACTGGTGCGGGAGTGCGGCAACAAGATCGGCAGCTCCAGCAGCTTTCTGCGCCTCGTGGTGCGGCCGAAGGCGGATGTGCAACGGCTGGTGGCCGGGCTGGAACGGACCCTGTACGCGGCAGCCGCGATACCGGGCACGCCCGCGATACCCGCGACGCCCGGGGTGCCGGGGATGCAGGGGGTGCCGGGGATGCAGGGGATGCAGGGGACATCCGGCGCGGCCCTGCCTCCCGGCCAGCACCTGGTGCCCGCCGTTCCGGCTCCCGGTCCCATGCCCATGCCCGTGCACGTGCCCGCCCGTTCCGCACCGGGGCACGCACCGGCGCACGCACCGGCGCACGCACTGCCGTACGCCTCCGGCACGGCCGCGGTGGACCGGCTGGTGCAGGGGGCCTGAGCCCGCCGCGGCCGGCGGTCACCGCTCGCCCGCCCCGGCGCATATCCCGTTGCCGCTACGGCCCCTGGTGCTGCACTGGCCGGATGGAACAGCATGGCGAGGTCCTCGCGCGGTATGACCGGCAGATGCGGCGGGGCGCGATGGCGGACGGACCGGGCGCGCGAATCGAGCACGTGGCCGGGGTCGTCCGGCAGACCGCGGGGCACCGGGGCGGCTGGGACGGGGTCCTCTGGTCGGATTTGGACGCGGCGACGGCGGACGGGGCCGTCGCCGCGCAGGTGCGCCACTTCACCTCCCTCGGCCGGGAGTTCGAGTGGAAGCTCTACGGGCACGACCGGCCGGGCGACCTGGCGGACCGGCTGCTCGCTGCCGGATTCGTACCGGAGCCCGCCGAGATACTGATGGTGGCGCCCGTCGAAGCACTGCGGGACCTGCGGGTGGAGCTCCCCGCCGGCGTGGAACTCCGCGAGGTGACGGACCCCGCCGGGGTGGATCTCGCCGCACGCGCCTACGAGCGGGCGTTCGCCCGCGACAGCTCCAGGCTGCGGGACCACCTGCTGACGCAGCTGGCGTCGGCTCCGCGGACGGTGGTGGCCGTGGTGGCGACCGCGGGCGGGGAGCCGGTGGGCTCCTCGCGACTGGAGTCGGCACCCGGCCGGGACTTCGCGGGCCTGTGGGGCGGCGGCACGGCACCGCAGTGGCGCGGTCGCGGTCTGTACCGGGCCTCGGTGGCCCTGCGCGCGCGGCTCGCCGCCGAGCGGGGCCACCGCTTCGTCCAGGTGGACGCGCTGCCGTCGAGCCGGCCGATCCTGGAACGGCTGGGGTTCACCGCGCTGACCACGACCACGCCGTACCTGTACCGGCCGCGGCAGCCCGCCCGGGTTCGGTGACCGCCCCACGGCGGGCACCCCGCGCCCGTCAGCCCGTGGCCAGACCCGCCCCCGCACCGGGGCGGCCACCCCGCACGCGCCCGTCAGCCGGTGGTCAGACCCGCCGCCGCCCCGGACAGGGCCTCCAGGACGGGGCTGAGCAGCGGATGGCTCTCCGCCCCGCGCCGGACCGCCGCGAAGACGCGCCGGGTGGCGGCGGGGCCCGCGACCGGGAGGACGACCGTGTCCTTCAGCTCCATGCCGCGCAGCGCCGACCGGGGCACGAGGGCCACTCCGGCGCCCGCCCCGGCCAGGGCCACCACGGCCCGGAAGTCGTCGGAGGAATGCGTGAGGCGGGGCTGGAAACCGGCGAGTTCGCAGGCCAGGAGCATGACGTCGTGGCAGGGGTTGCCGGGGTAGGGGCCGATCCAGTCGCTGTCGGCGAGGGCCGCCAGCTCCACCCCGCCGCCGTCCGCGAGGGGGTGGCCGCAGTGCAGCACCGCGTCGAAGGGTTCCGCGTACAGCGGGACCCGGGCGAGGCGGAGGTCGTCCTCCCGCGGGGCGCCCCGGTACTCCACGGCCAGGGCCAGGTCGGCTTCCCCGTCGAGGACCATCGGCAGGCTCTCGTCGCCCTCCGCGTCACGGACGCGCACCCGGATACCGGGATGGTCGAGGGCGAGCCGTCCGAGCGCCGGGGCGAGCACCTCCGCGATCCCGGTGGCGAAGGAGGCCACCGTGACCTCGCCCGCCGCGCCGCCCGCGTACGCGGCGAGTTCCGCCTCCGCCCGTTCCAGCTGGGAGAGGACCGCGTGGGCGTGGCCGAGCAGGATCTCACCGGCCGCAGTCGGCGTCACGCCCCGGCCGCTGCGGATGAGCAGGGTGTGACCGGTCTCCTGCTCCAGCGCGGCGAGCTGCTGGGAGACGGCCGAGGGGGTCAGATACAGCGCCGCGGCCGCGGCGGTCACCGTACGGTGGTCCGCCACGGCGCGCAGAATGCGGAGCCTGCGAGGATCGATCACCCTGCCATTGTCGCCCGGGCGTCCACGAACGCCGCCACCGCCCGCTCCACGTCCTCGGTGGAGTGCGCGGCGGAGAGCTGGACCCTGATGCGGGCCTGGCCCATGGGGACGACCGGGTACGAGAAGCCGATCACGTAGACCCCGCGCTCCAGCAGCAGCTCCGCCATGCGGCCCGCCTCGGCGGCGTCGCCGATCATGACGGGGGCGATCGCGTGGTCGCCGGGGAGGATCTCGAAGCCCTCCTCTGTCATCCGGCGGCGGAAGAGAGCGGTGTTCGCGGCGAGCTTCTCGCGCAGGTCGCCTGCGGACTCCAGCAGGTCGAGGACCTTGAGCGAGGCGGCGGCGATCACCGGGGCGAGGGAGTTCGAGAAGAGGTAGGGGCGGGAGCGCTGGCGCAGCAGCTCGACGATCTCGGCACGGGCCGCGACATAGCCGCCGGAGGCACCGCCGAGGGCCTTGCCGAGGGTTCCGGTGATGACGTCGACGCGGTCCATGACGCCGTGCAGCTCGGGGGTGCCGCGGCCGCCGGGGCCGACGAAGCCGACGGCGTGCGAGTCGTCGACCATGACCATGGCGTCGTACCGGTCGGCCAGGTCGCAGATCTCGGGCAGCGGCGCCACGTAGCCGTCCATGGAGAACACACCGTCGGTGACGATCAGCTTGCGGCGGGCGCCGCCGTCGGTGGCCTCCTTGAGCCTTGCCTCCAGCTCGGCCATGTCGCGGTTGGCGTAGCGGAAGCGGGCGGCCTTGGAAAGGCGGATGCCGTCGATGATGCTGGCGTGGTTGAGGGCGTCGGAGATCACGGCGTCCTCGGGGCCGAGGAGGGTCTCGAAGACACCGCCGTTGGCGTCGAAGCAGGAGGAGTAGAGGATCGTGTCCTCCTGGCCGAGGAACGCGGACAGGCGCCGCTCGAGTTCCTTGTGGACCTCCTGGGTGCCGCAGATGAAGCGGACGGAGGCCATGCCGTAGCCCCAGCGGTCGAGGGCTTCCTTGCCGGCTGCGACGACCTCGGGGTGGTCGGCGAGCCCGAGGTAGTTGTTGGCGCAGAAGTTCAGCACCTCACCGGGGGCGCCGCCGGCGGTGACGGCCACCGAGGCCGACTGGGGGGTGCCGATGACCCGCTCGGGCTTGTGGAGGCCGGCGGCGCGGATCTCGTCGAGGGTGGCGCGGAGGTCGTCGCGCACGGAGGCGTACATGCGGGGTGCTCCCTTGGGATGTGGCTGATGGCGGCTGGTGCGATGCGCTGCGGGGACCCGGCGTGCGCGGGGTCGAGGGGGGTCAGGCGGTCCAGTCGAGAATGATCTTGCCGCTGCGGGCGGTGGCGGCCTCGTCGAAGGCGGCGTCGAAGTCCTGGTAGCCGTAGCTGCCGGTGATCACGGGGCTGAGGTCGAGTCCGCCCTCCAGGAGCACCGTCATCGCGTACCAGGTCTCGAACATCTCGCGGCCGTAGATGCCCTTGATCGTGATCATCGAGGTGACGATCTTCGACCAGTCGACGGCGAACTCCTCCGCGGGCAGGCCCAGCATCGCGATCCGGCCGCCGTGCGTCATGTTGTCGATCATGTCGCGTACGGCCTCGGGGCGGCCGGACATCTCCAGGCCGACGTCGAAGCCCTCCCTGAGACCGAGCGTGTGCTGCGCCTCGGCGACGCCGGACTCCGCGACGTTGACGGTGAGGGTGGCTCCGGCCTTGCGGGCCAGCTGCAGCCGTGGCTCGCTCACATCGGTGACCACGACGTTGCGGGCGCCCGCGTGGCGGGCGACGGCCGCCGCCATGACGCCGATCGGGCCGGCTCCGGTGATCAGGACGTCCTCGCCGACGAGCGGGAACGACAGCGCGGTGTGGACCGCGTTGCCGAAGGGGTCGAAGATCGCGGCGACGTCCAGGTCGACCCGGGTGCGGTGCACCCAGACGTTCGACGCGGGCAGGCAGACGTACTCCGCGAACGCGCCGTCGCGGCCCACGCCCAGCCCGACCGTGCTGCGGCACAGGTGGCGGCGGCCGGCGAGGCAGTTCCGGCACTTCCCGCAGACGAGGTGGCCCTCGCCGCTGACCAGGTCGCCGACGGCGATGTCCGCGACGTCGGCACCGACGGCGGCGACCTCTCCGACGAACTCGTGGCCGGCCACGAGCGGTGTGGAGATCGTCTGCCGGGCCCAGCCGTCCCAGGAGCGGATATGGAGGTCGGTCCCGCAGATGCCGGTGCGCAGGACCTTGATCAGCACATCGCCGGGGCCGTACTCGGGCTCGGGGACGTCCAGGAGCCACAGCCCGGGCTCGGCGTGCTGCTTGACGAGTGCCTTCATGGGTGCGGCTCCAGGCGGGGCGAGGGGGTTGACCAGGCATGACGTCCCGGCGTGGGGTGATGTGCACCAATCTGCCGAGCGTCGGGCGTTCAGTCCATCGAGATCTTCTTAAGCGGGCCGACAGCGGAGCTTCACGGCGGGCGTCCCCCGGTCCCCGGGAAGTCGGCCACGGCCCCCGGGAAGTCGGCCACGGTGCGGCGGAAGGAGGCGGGGTCGTCCAGCCACGGGTAGTGGCCGGCGCCGGGCTGCACGGCCGCCCTCCCGTGCGGGAACACGGCGGCGATCTCGCGCGCGCGGGCGGGGTGGGAGCGCCGTCGTACTCGCCGGCGATCACGAGGACGGGCGCCTCCAGCGCGGCGAGCGCCTGGCGGGTGGCATCCGGGTCGAACGCGCCGTCGGCGTAGTAGCCGCCGCGGGCGTGCGGGTTGGTCTGGTGCGCGTCGTCCGCGGCGTGCTTCCGGGCGGCGGCGTCCCAGCGGCCGTACATGAAGGGCACGATGTCCGGCCAGAGGTCGTCGAGTTCCGCCCCGCCGAGGAACGCCTCCCAGGCGGCCCGGCCGGCCTCGTACCAGGGCTCGCCGCGGCGCAGTGCGACCGCGTCCCGCCAGTCCTGCCCGGTGGCCGCGATACCGAGGGCGCGGGTGCCGGGGGTGACGAGGACCAGGGAGTTCACCCGTGCGGGGCACGCCGCCGCGTACAGCAGGGCGAGGTTGGCTCCCGCCGAGTGGGCGAGGACGTCGGCGCGGTCGAGCCCGCAGTGCTCGCGCAGTGCCTCGACGTCGTCGACGAGCCGGTCGCAGCGGTACGTCCCGTCGTCGTCGGGGACCGCGGAGTCGCCGGTGCCGCGCAGGTCGAGCCGGATGAGCCGGCGGTCCGCGGTCAGCCCGCCGAGATCACCGAGGTACGCCGAGGCGCGCATGGGGCCGCCCGGCAGGCAGAGCAGCGGCTCGCCCTCGCCCTCGGCGTGGTAGGCGAGCACCGTGCCGTCGTGCGCGGGGAAGGTCGGCATACGGTGATCCTCGCCGGGCGGCGGCGATCCCGCCAACGGATCGGGCGCCCGCCGGAGGCACTGCGCCCGGGGAGCAGACCGACCGGGTGCCGGCGTCCTGGCGCCCGGCCGGGTGACGGGCATCCCGGCGCCCGCACCGAACGGTGCGCCGTCCGCGACACGATGCCCCGCGGCGATCGTCGCGGGTGAGGGTCCCGCCGGCGTCGAACGCGCCGGTCTCCCTCACGCCTTCGGGGCTGCGGCGGCAGGAGCGCGCCAGGGGCGACGGCCGGGCCTTGCCGGTGTCTTGACGCCCGGCCGGGTGCCTGGATTACTGATCCCGGACAGCTCGACCGAATGATCGGTCGACCGGTTTGCGAGTGACAGGGGAGTCATCCGTATGGCGGATCGGACGGACCTCAAGGACCCCAAGGGCCTCAAGGGCCTCAGGGACCCGCAGGACCCGGCGGGTTCGGCGGGTTCGGCGGGTTCGGCGGACCTGCTGGACGCCGGTGAGCGCCTCAGCCCCGAGGAGCTGCGGGCGCTGCAGCTGGAGCGGCTGCGTACGACCCTGCGTCACGCCTACGACCACGTCGGCTTCTACCGGACGTCGTTCGACGAGGCCGGGCTGCGGCCCGAGGACTGCCGCTCCCTGGAGGACCTGGCGCGCTTCCCCTTCACGACCAAGGCTGATCTGCGCGACAACTACCCGTTCGGGATGTTCGCCGTGGAGCAGTCCCGGGTGCGCCGCATCCACGCCTCCAGCGGCACGACCGGGCGTCCCACGGTGGTCGGCTACACCGACCGGGACCTGGACACCTGGGCGGACGTGGTGGCCCGCTCCATCCGCGCGGCCGGGGGCAGGCCGGGGCACAAGGTGCATGTCGCCTACGGCTACGGCCTGTTCACGGGCGGACTCGGCGCGCACTACGGGGCGGAGCGGCTCGGTTGCACGGTCGTCCCGGCGTCCGGCGGGATGACCGCCCGGCAGGTGCAGCTGATCCAGGACTTCCGGCCCGAGATCGTCATGGTGACGCCGTCGTACATGCTGACCCTGCTGGACGAGTTCGAGCGGCAGGGCGTCGATCCGCGGTCCACCTCACTGAAGGTCGGGATATTCGGTGCGGAGCCGTGGACCGAGGAGATGCGCCGGGAGATCGAGGAGCGGTTCGCGATCGACGCTGTCGACATCTACGGCCTGTCGGAGGTGATGGGGCCGGGCGTGGCCCAGGAGTGCGTGGAGACCAAGGACGGTCCGCACGTCTGGGAGGACCACTTCTATCCGGAGGTGGTGGATCCGCTCACGGGCGAGGTACTGCCCGACGGCGAGGCGGGCGAACTGGTCTTCACCTCGCTCACCAAGGAAGCCATGCCGGTGATCCGGTACCGGACACGGGATCTGACCAGGCTGCTGCCGGGGACCGCGCGGGTGTTCCGGCGGATGGAGAAGGTCACCGGGCGCAGCGACGACATGATCATCCTGCGTGGGGTGAACCTCTTCCCGACCCAGATCGAGGAGATCGTGCTCCGCACGCCCGGGCTTGCCCCGCACTTCCAGCTGCGCCTGACGCGGGACGGCCGGCTGGACGCGCTCACGATCCGGGCCGAGGCCCGCGAGGGCCTTTCTCCGGAGCAGCGGGCGGCCGCGGCACGGGGGATCGCGGCGGCGGTCAGGGACGGCGTCGGGGTGTCCGTCGGTGTCGAGGTGGTCGATCCGGAGACGCTGGAGCGGTCCGTCGGCAAGATCAAGCGGATCGTCGACCTGCGCTGAGCCCGGGGCCGCCGGCACCCCGCGCATCCGTGGACACCGCCGTGATCCGCGCCGACCCGGACCAGCCGGTGCAGTCAGCCGAGTGCCGCCGGCTCGCCACCCCCGCACCCTTGCGTCTCCCGGGGCCGCGGCTGCTGCGTGGACCTGGTCGACACCTCGACCGCTGCTCCGCAGCCCGGCGACGCCGGCCCGCGCGTTGCCCCGGCGCGGCCCCGGGGAACCGGCGGGCGGCTTCGACGGGCCGGTTTCGGGACGGCGCCGTGGACCGACTAAGCTCGGCAGCCGCCTCCGGTACCGGGGCGGAACTCGTATGGGGAAAGGGCTGGTTGGCTGTGTGGCAGGAGGCGCCGATCTACGACCGGCTCGTCACCGAACGCGGTGATGTGCCCGCCCAGGTGCGCCAGGAGGCCGAGCAGACCCTGCGCGGTCTGGAGCAGCTGATCCGGCCGAAAGCGGCACCGGCCGGCACGTACACCCAGCAGGCGCAGCAGTTCCCGCCCGGCCGGTAGGAGCGCACCGGTCGCCGGGACGGTCAGCCCGACGCCGGCGATGGCGGTGCCGTAGGCGAGGTGGAGACCGACCCGCATCCGCGATCCCGAACGCCGCGGGAAGGCCGTCGAGTTCCCCGACCTGACGGCCGGCGGCATCCGCTTCCCAGCCATCGTCGGCATGGCCGGCACACCGCGTCGGATGCCTGCCCGGCGGACGCCGCCGAGCAGCTCAGCTGTCCGACTCGGCCCTCGCGGTGGCGGAACCCGCTCCTCCCGACAGCCCTGACGATTCTGGCTTGAACCATCATGACCGGCCCTCAACGGCACTGGCACGATGGGGCCACGGGCACGGCCGTCGGCTCCGGCCGCTCGGCGGAGTCCGGGCCCCGGGTTCCCGGGGTACCGGACGATCTGACGCGGCTTTCCAGCCGGACCGGTGTGCCGCAGCCCGGCGAGGCACCGCAGTGCCTATGGCTTCCGCACCGAATGCCGTAGCGCCCGGTGCGCCGTGAAGCAGCCCGACGGGCGGCGACCGGAACGACCGAACGGAACGACCGAACGGAACGACCGAACGGAACAGCTGCGACGAAAGAGGACCAGTCCGATGAGATCCGCATTACTGCGCGCCGCCGCCTCGGCGGTGGCCGCTGCCGTCGTTGCACCGCTGAGCGCCTCTGCGGCTCAGGCCGCCCCACCGGATCGGCCCCGGCACAGCACCGTCGGCGAGTCGACACCCGCCGGCTCGGAGCAGGCCGCGTCCTGGGGCCAGATCATCGAGGCCGTCGGCACGGCGTACTCGATCTACAAGAAGTACAGTGACGACGGCGGGATGACGCTGGAGGAGGCGACCACACAGATCCTCGGCGCCATCGACGGTGCCAAGTCCGAGATCATCGCCCATATCGACGCGGTGGCCGTGGCCGAGATCCGGGCCTGTGCGAAGACCGCCGTACTCAACTACGCCGACATCGGGTCGATGAGTCCCGACACCAAGCAGGCCTTCGCCCTCAGTACGACCAGCTGTGCCGTCCGGGCCGAGACCCTGATCGGAACCGTCTCGGACCAGGCCGCCATCGACCAGCTCGGGTTCGCCATGAACGCGGTCGGGCCAGTCGCGCTGATGGCCCGCACCCACGCCGGGTTCAGCACCGCCGAACTCGCCGCCACCCTCGTGGACGGCAGCGAGGCGACCATGGAACGGCTCGCCACGGACTGTACGTTCGACTGGCAGGTCGACGACAACCCCAACCACTACTACATCGTGTACATCACGTGCACCGCGTACAACGGGGACAAGGGCCACACGACCGTATGGAGACGCTGGGTCAGCGGGCCGGAGCCGACGATTCCCAGCCAGCTCTATGCGAGTGCCGTGGAGGATGCGCTGGTGAACACCAGCTATGAACTGGCCAAGACGGCACGGCAGGTGCTCCTGTCCTGACGCCTCGGCGGACACACCGGCGTGGCGGACGTCCACGCTCCACGGAGCATCTCCCAAGGGGAGGCGGATTTCTGCCGCGCGGTTCGCCGGGGAGACGGGTCGGCGTCGATCGCTCCCGGGGCCGCTTCCGCTGCCGTGCGTCCATGGAGGCGGTGAGACACGTCGCTTGCGGCCGGCGGGGGCGCCGCAGGGCCCGGCGGCAGTCCGCTCGCGCGGGGACGGGGCCCCGAACCGGAGGTTCCCGCGAGGGCGATGGGCCGGCAGCCGGCTCGCGCGGGGACGGGGCGCGGGCCCGCGGAACGGGCGGCGCCCGGATCACCCGGGCAGCCGCGCCGGCTCCGGCTCGCCGTCACACCGGGCGGTCCCTTCCCTCCCAGTACGGGTCCCGCAGGCGGCGCTTGTACAGCTTGCCGTTGGGGTCGCGCGGCATGGCGCCGACGAAGTCCACGCTTCTGGGCCGTTTGTAGCCGGCGAGGCGGCGCTCGCAGTGGGCGAGGATCGCGGCGGAGAGTTCGGGGCCGGGGGCGTGGCCTTCGGCCGGCTCGACGACGGCCTTGACCTCCTCGCCCCAGTCGGCGTGCGGGATGCCGAACACGGCGGCGTCGGCGACGGCGGGGTGGCCGAGCAGCACGGACTCGATCTCGGCGGGATAGATGTTGACGCCGCCCGAGATGATCATGTCGATCTTGCGGTCGCGCAGGAAGAGGTAGCCGTCCTCGTCCAGGAGTCCGAGGTCGCCGACCGTGAAGAAGTCGCCGATGCGGTTCTTGCGGGTCTTGGCCTCGTCCTTGTGGTAGCTGAAGCCGCCGGTCGACATCTTCATGTAGACGGTGCCGACCTCACCGGGCGGCAGCCGGTTGCCGTCGTCGTCGAAGACGGCGAGTTCGCTGATGGGCCAGGCCCGGCCGACCGTGCCCGGCTTCTTCAGCCAGTCCTCGGCCGTGGCGAAGGCGCCTCCGCCCTCGCTGGCCGCGTAGTACTCCTCGACGCAGTGCCCCCACCATTCGATCATCGCCCGCTTCACCTGGCCGGGGCAGGGCGCGGCGCCGTGCACGGCGTGCCGCATGGAGCTGACGTCGTAGCGGGCCCGGACCTCCTCGGGCAGCGCGAGCAGCCGGTGGAACTGGGTGGGGACCATGTGGGTGTGGGTACAGGCATGGGCGTCGATGAGCCGCAGCATCTCCTCGGGCGCCCACTTGTCCATCAGCACCAGCCGGTGGCCGATGTGCAGTGACGCTCCGGCGAACTGGAGCACGGCGGTGTGGTACATCGGCGAGCACACCAGGTGGACGTTGCCGTCGAAGGGCCTGATGCCGAAGATGCCGAGGAACCCGCCGAGGTGCGTCTCCTCCGGCGGTGTGCCGGGCAGGGGCGGCGGACGCCCCGGGGCCGGCCGGTGGTTCCGGAGGTGTAGTTCATGACCCAGCCGAGGGTGCGGTCGGCGGGCGGTGCCGCGGGCTGCCCGTCGAGGAGTGCGGCGTACGGGCGGAAGCCGTCCGTCTCGCCTACCGCGTAGCGCCTGGTCGCGGGCAGACCCGCCTCGTCGGCCGCCGCGGCCGCGGCGGCACCGAAGCGTGCGTGCGCGATGAGCACCTCGGCGCCGGAGTCGGCGACGATCCAGGCGATCTCCGGGCCGGTGAGATGGTGGTTGACCGGGACCAGGTAGAAGCCGGCCTGGGTGGCGGCGAGGTACGCGGTGAGGAACTCGACGCCGTTGGGCAGGACGACGGCGAAGGCGTCGCCCCGTCGCAGCCCCGCGGCACGCAGCCCGTGCACGAGGCGGTTGGCGTCGCCGTGCAGCCGCCCGGCGGTCCACTCCTCGCCGCCGGGGGCGATCAGCACCGTCCGTGCCGGATCGGCGGTGGCCTGCGCCCAGAAGCCCCCGGGGGCGTCCGGCCGCGGGGCTCCCGAAGCCCGCTCGCTCATGATCCACTCCTTCCGGCGATGCGCTGGACGCGGTCCACGGCGCGCTCGAAGCCGCGGGTGAGGTCGTCGAACACCTGCTGGACACTCCGCTCCGAGGTCATCCGGCCGACGATCTGGCCGACCGGGGTGCCGAGGAGCGGTCCGGTCTCCCACTTCTGGATGCGGGAGACGGCCTCGGCGACGAGGAGTCCCTGGAGGGGCATGGGCAGGGCGCCGGGTCCGCCGGGTTCGTCCCAGGCGTCGGTCCACGCGGTACGGAGCTGACGGGCGGGTTTGCCGGTGAGGGCGCGGGAGCGGACGGTGTCGCCCGAGCCCGCGGCGAGCAGCTTCGCCGTGAGGGCGCGGGAGTGCAGGTCGGCCTCGGTGGTGGTGAGCCAGATCGAGCCGAGCCAGACGCCCTGGGCCCCCAGGGCCAGTCCGGCGGCGATCTGCTCGCCGCTGCCGATGCCGCCGGCGGCGAGCACCGGCAGCGGGCCGACGGCGTCGACGACCTCCGGGGTGAGCACCATCGAGGCGATCTCGCCGGTGTGGCCGCCCGCCTCGTAGCCCTGGGCGACGACGACGTCGATGCCTGCCTCGGCGTGGCGGCGGGCGTGCGCCGCGCTGCCCGCGAGCGCGGCGACGAGCACTCCGCGGTCGTGGGCCCGGGCGACGACGTCGGCCGGCGGGGAGCCGAGGGCGTTGGCGAGGAGACGGATCGGGTAGTCGGACGCGACGTCGAGCTGGCTGCGGGCGACGTGCTCCATCCATCCGGTGATCCGCCAGCCGGACGCCTCGCCCTCGGGCAGCGGGGGTACGCCGTGTGCGGTGAGCAGCTCCTCGACGAAACGGCGGTGCCCTTCGGGGATCATGGCTTCGACTTCTGCCTCGGTGGCGCCTTCGGCTCGCCCGGCCGGCATGACGACGTCGAGTCCGTACGGCCTGCCGCCGGTGTGCTCCTGCATCCAGTCGAGGTCCCGGGCGAGGTCGCCGGGCGCGGTGTAGCGGACCGCTCCCAGGACGCCGAAGCCGCCGGCCCGGCTGATGGCGGCGGCGACCGCGGGGAACGGGGTGAAGCCGAAGATGGCGTGCTCGACTCCCAGTCTCTTGCTCAGCTCCGTCTCCATGGGCGCAGGATGCCGCAGCGGAACGGCCGAGGGAAGAGATTTCCTGATGCTGCGTCAGATTCTTTGCGGGCCGGACGCCTTCGGCGGACTTGACGCCCCCCGGACCCGGCAACAAAGTTTCCCGTGTCGCACGGCCGCCCGCAGGATTCCTTCAGGGAGGGTGAGGTATGACGGAGGCCTCGGCAGGCGGAGGGATCAGCCGCCGCCGGTTCGGCGGTGGACTGCTGGCACTGGGAGCGGCTGTGGTGATCGGACCCGTCCCGGGAGCCGCCGCGGCGGTACCCGCCGCAGGCCGGACCGGCGGGCACCGGCGCACCACGCTGCGACGCGGTACCCCTCGGCGGGCCGGGCTCCTCGCCGGTCCTCTGGACCGGCTGGTCGCAGATGCCGAGGCCTTCCTCTCCCCCTCCCCGCGGCGCCCCTGGTACGCCGGAGCCGTCCTGCTCGCCGGCCGCGGCGGCACGGTCGCCCTGCACCACCCGATCGGCAAGGCCGTGCGCTACTCGTCCTACGACGAGAGGACCGACACCGGCGTGGAACTCCCGCCGGAGCGGCAGATCCCCATGACCGAGGACACCGTGTTCGACCTGGCGTCGGTGTCCAAGCTGTTCACGTCCCTGCTCGCCGTCCAGCAGATCGAGCGGGGCGCGCTGGGGCCGGAGGAGAAGGTCGCCTCCTACCTGCCGGAGTTCGGGGCCGCGGGCAAGCAGGACGTCACCGTACGCCAACTGCTGACCCACACCTCCGGGTTGCGCGCCTGGATCCCCCTCTACAAGGAGCCCACGCACGAGGACCGGCTCCGGCGGCTGTGGAACGAGGCGCCCGCGAGCCCGCCGGGCACCGGGTACCTCTACTCCGACCTGAACCTGATCACGCTTCAGCAGGTCCTGGAGAAGATCACCGGCCGGGGCCTGGACACCCTGCTCCGCGAGGACGTCACCGCGCCGCTCGGGATGGACCGCACCCGCTTCAACCCGCCCGCCTCCTGGCGGCCCGGGATCGCCGCGACCGAGGACGCCCGGCAGCCGTGGTCCGGCCTGGACCGCGGACTCGTGTGGGGCGAGGTGCACGACGAGAACGCCCACGCGTTCGGCGGGGTCGCCGGGCACGCCGGGGTGTTCTCCCGCGCCTGGGACCTCGCGGTGCTCGCGCGCACCCTGCTCAACGGCGGCGCCTACGGCCGGGCCCGCGTCCTCGCCCCGGAGTCGGTGGAACTGCTGTTCACCGACTTCAACACCGCGTTCCCCGGCGACGAGCACGGGCTCGGCTTCGAGTTGTACCAGCACTGGTACATGGGGGCGATGGCCACTCCCCGCACCGCCGGACACACGGGTTTCACCGGCACCAGTCTCGTACTGGACCCCTCGACGGACTCCTTCCTGATCGTCCTCGGCAACTCGGTGCACCCGGTGCGCACCTGGCGCTCCGGCAGCGCACCGCGCGTCGCCGCCGCGGACAACCTCGCCCGCGCCGTCCCGGTACGGCCCGCGCACGGCCGCACCGCCTGGTTCTCCGGGATGGCCTCGGCCACCACCGCGACGCTGGCGCTGCCCGAGGTCACCCCGTCCACCGGGCGCGCCCGGCTGCGCTGCTCCCTGTGGTGGGACACCGAACCCGGCTCCGACGGGGTGTGCCTGGAGGCCTCCGCCGACGGCGGGGCGACCTGGCAGGCCGTGCCGTTCGAGACCCGGCGCCGGGGCGAGCGCGCGGTACCCCGCCCCGAGGGCCGGGTCTCCGGCTGGTCGGGCCGGGTCTGGCACGGCGTCGAGTCCGAACTGTCCGCCTGGCACGGCCGGCCGCTCCGGCTGCGCTGGCGGTACACGACGGACCGGCTGTACGTCGGGCGCGGCGCGTATGCGGACGGCCTGCGGATCACGGACGGCGGCAGGACGCTCTTCGACGGGGCGCGGCCCGGCGACGCGGCGCGGATCGAGGCGGCCGGCTGGACCCGCTCCGCCGACTGAGGTTCCGGGGCGGGACCCGGGCGCGGTCCGCGGGCGCGCCCCGGCGCCGCGGCGGCCGGCCACGGCGCCGGGGCGCGGCCGGAGCCCGTACCCGGCCGCGATCCGCGATCCGCGATCCGCGAGTGCGTACCCGGCTGCGGCCCGCACGTGCCGCGTACGATCAGCCGTCCCGCAGGGGGAGAGAACGCCGAAGGGATCGCTGGACCGACGGCCACGGAGACGGAACGGGGGGTTCCGCTCCGGCGGGTGGTTCCCGCATCAGACGTCCACGACCGTGAGCACGATCTTTCCCCGGGTGCGTCCGGTCTCGCCCAGCCGGTGGGCGTCGGCGGCGCGCGCCAGCGGCAGCACGGTCTCGACGACGGGACGCAGCCTTCCCTCCACCACGAGCGACGCGAGGGCGCGCATCCCGGTGGAGTCCGGCTCCACGAGCACGAAACCCGTGCGGATACCCTTCGGTGCGGTCTCCTCCGAAGCGGGCACATCGTCGGGCGAGGGCAGTGTGAGGAGCGTGCCGCCCTCGCGCAGCACCCGCAGGGACCGATGCCCGTAGTCGCCGCCGATCGAGTCCAGGACCACGTCGACGGCCCCGTCGCCGAGCACCGCCGCGAAGTCGTGCCGGGTGTAGTCGACGAGTTCGTCCGCCCCGAGTTCCTTCAGCAGTGCGTGCTTGTCCTCGCGGGCGGTGCCGATGACGTGCGCACCGCGGGCCGCGGCGATCTGGACGGCCAGATGGCCGACACCGCCCGCGGCCGCGTGGACGAGCACCCGCCGGCCGGGGGCGAGACCCGCGGTCTCCACGAGGGACTGCCAGGCGGTGAGGCCGGCCAGCGGCAAAGCGGCAGCCTCCACATGGCTCAGGGCCGGGGGCTTGGGCACGAAGTGCCGGGCCGGGCCGGTGACGTACTCGGCGTATCCGCCGGCCTGGCGCGGAAACTCCGGCATGCCGAACACCTCGTCGCCCGGACGGTGGACGGTGACGCCCGGCCCCACGGCCTCGACGACGCCGGACACGTCGTATCCGAGCACCGGCGGCTCGCCGTGCATGCCGAAGCCTCCGGTGGCACGCGTCTTCCAGTCGACCGGGTTGACCCCGGCCGCGTGCACCCGCACCAGGATCTCGGTGGGGCCGGGGGCGGGTCGGGCGAGCGTCACCTCGCGCAGCACCTCCGGTCCGCCCCAGGCGGCCGGACTGATCGCGCGCATCGTGGTGCCGGTGTCGTACATGAGAGGTTCTCCCGTTCTCGTTCTCGGTACGCCTCCACCATCGATGCCGGCGGCCTCGCACAGAACTGGCCGGATGGCCAGGATGTGACAGAATCCGGCCATGGGCGCTTCGGAACGGAACACGGGACGCGTCGCGGACCGCACGGCGGTGCGGCGGGCGACGAACGACGAGTGGGACGTGCACGGCGGCTGTGTCGTACCGCCCGGGCCCGACCCCCACCGTGTGGCGGTCCTGGCCCTCGACGGCGTCATGACCTTCGAACTCGGCATCCCCGCGCGGATCTTCAACAGCGCCCGGTCCTCGGACGGGGCGGCGCTGTACGAGGTCGTCGTCTGCACCCCGGACGGCGGGCCCGTCCGCACCGAGGCGGGCTTCTCGATCGACGTGGCCCACGGCCCCGAGGCGCTGGAGAGCGCCGACACCGTCGTCGTCCCACCGACCCACCGGCTCGGGAGCATCGCCGGGGAGGGGCTGCTGCCCGCGCCCCTCGCGGAGGCCCTCGCCCGGATCCGGCCGGGCACCCGCACGGTGTCGATCTGCACGGGCGCCTTCGTCCTCGCCGCTGCGGGACTGCTCGACGGCCGGCCCGCCACGACCCACTGGGCGGAGGCGGAACACTTCCGGCGGTTGTTCCCGCGGGTGCGGTTCGACGAGGACGTGCTCTTCGTCGACGACGGCGACCTGCTCAGCTCGGCCGGCGCTGCGGCCGGCGTCGACGTGTGCCTGCACCTGGTGCGACGCGACCACGGCAGCGCGCTCGCCAATCAGGTGGCCCGCCGCTGCATCGTCCCGCCATGGCGCGACGGCGGCCAGGCCCAGTACATCGAGCGGCCCGTGCCCGAACCCACGACGGCCACCACCGCACCCACCCGCGCCTGGGCACTCGAACGGCTGGACCGCCCGCTGACGCTGGGCGAACTGGCCGCGCATGCGCGGATGAGCGTGCGGACGTTCACCCGGCGGTTCCGCGACGAGGCGGGAGTCACCCCCGGCCGGTGGCTCACCACCCAGCGGGTCGAGGTCGCCAAGCAGCTGCTGGAGACCAGCGATCTGCCGATCGACCTGGTGGCCGACCGCGCCGGGTTCGGCAGCGCCAACTCGCTGCGGCAGCACATGCGTGAACTCGTCGGCGTCTCGCCCGGCGCCTACCGGCGCACCTTCCACGCGGCGGCTGCCTCCGGCCGGGCCACGGCCGCGCTCTGATCACCCCGGAGCGGCATACGGGTGGCACGGATCGGGGCCGCCTGCCTCCGGCGGCGGACGGTCAACGGCCCAGCACCGCCATCGCCGCGTTGTGGCCGGGGATGCCGCTCACACCGCCGCCGCGCACCGCTCCCGCCCCGCACAGCAGCACATTCGGGTGGGCGGTCTCCACGCCCCAGCGGCCGGTGGAGGCGTCGGCCCAGGGGAAGGCGAGATCGCGGTGGAAGATGTGCCCGCCCGGCAGGCGCAGCTCGTGTTCCAGGTCCAGCGGGGTCTTGGCCTCGATGCAGGGACGCCCCGCCTCGTCGAGCGCCAGGCAGTCGGTGACCGGCTCCTCCAGATGGGCGTCGAGTTCGGCGAGGGTCGCCTTGAGCAGGGCGTCACGGGTCGCGTCCGGCGCCTCGCGGAACAGCCGGGCGGGTGTGTGGAGTCCGAAGAGGGTCAGGGTGTGGTAACCCTGGGCGGCCGGTTCGGGGCCGAGGATGGACGGGTCCGTCAGGGAGTGGCAGTAGATCTCCGACGGCGGCGCCTCGGGCAGGCGTCCCGCCGCGGCCTGCGCGTACGCCGCCGCGAGCTGGCCGTAGCCCTCGGCGATGTGGAAGGTGCCGG
This sequence comes from Streptomyces sp. I6, assembly GCA_003725745.1. Taxonomy (GTDB): domain Bacteria; phylum Actinomycetota; class Actinomycetes; order Streptomycetales; family Streptomycetaceae; genus Streptomyces. Next base: position 187,168 of record RHDP01000001.1, read on the forward strand.
AGAACGCCTGCCGCGGGTCGACCGAGCGGTCCCGCAGCCGGGGCAGTCGGCGCAGCAGCATGTTGACCTTGAGCTGGGCGCCCTCCGCGGGGGCGGGGAGGGCTCGCCGAGAAGGGCGGACAGGGCCTGTGGTGAGGCGTTGACCAGCACCTTGCGGGCGGCGACCGAGCCCTCGCGGTCGTCCGTGCGGAAGACGACCTCGGCGGCCGCCCCGTCGGTCTCGATCCGGATCGCCTCGTGGCCGGTGACGATCTCGGCACCGGCGGACCGGGCGGCCCCGGCGAGCGCGCCGGTCAGCGCGCCCATCCCGCCGACGGGCACGTCCCAGTCGCCGGTGCCGCCGCCGATGACGTGGTAGAGGAAGCAGCGGTTCTGCACCAGCGAGGGGTCGTGGGCGTCCGCGAACGTGCCGATCAGGGCATCGGTCAGGACGACGCCGCGGACCAGGTCGTCGGTGAACTCCTCCTCGATCGCGGCGCCGATGGGCTCCTCGAACAGCATCCGCCAGGCCGTCTCGTCCCCGACCCGCTCCCGCAGCTCCCGGCGGGTCGGCAGCGGCTCCGTCAGGGTGGGGAAGACCCGCTCGGCGACCTGCCTGGTCCTGTCGTAGAACGCCTCCCACGCCGCGTACTCGCGCTCGGAGCCGGTGAGGGCCGCGAACGACTCGCGCGTGCGGCCGCCGCCGACGAGCAGTCCGGTGGCCCTGCCGTCGCGCACGACGGGGGTGTACGAGGAGACGGTGCGCTTGCGGACCGAGAACGACAGCCCGAGGTCGCGGACGATGCCGGCGGGCAGCAGGGACACCAGGTACGAGTAGCGGGACAGCCGTGCGTCGACCCCGGCGAACGGGCGGGTGGAGACGGCCGCTCCCCCGGTGTTCCCGAGTCGCTCCAGGACCAGGACGGTGCGCCCCGCACGGGCCAGATAGGCGGCGGCGACCAGCCCGTTGTGACCGCCGCCCACGATGACGGCGTCGTAGACGGACCGGCTGAACGATTCGGAGGAGGCTGCAGACATGCCTCTTCGTAACACGCGATGATCGCACGGGGCCAGAGAGCGGAGTCACGTTTGCGGTCCCGGATCGCGGAGGTCCCCGGGGCGGGAGTCGGGGCGGTGGGCACGAGACGGGAGGCAGGGGACGGGGCGGGGGCGGGCAGGGGCAGGGGCGGTTCCGCGGCGCGGGGGCCGTCCCGGCTGCGGAAGGGAAGCCCGGGCCGCGGAGGGGCCGATCGGGACCGGGCCGCGGAGGCCGCTCGGAGCCGCGCGGACGACCGGGACGCGCAGAGGACCGGGACGCGTGACGCGTCCGCCCGCCCGCCCGCAGCGCAGCGCCAGGCGCAGGGACCCGGCAGGGCCGGGCACGGAAGACCGGGCCGGGAGCACGACGCGGCGTCAGACTCCCTCGATCGCTTCCACGGCCCCGGACCTGATCGCCGCACACAGAACCCGGTGGTCCTCGGCCGTACGGTCCGCGTAGGCCAGCGCGAAGTCGCCCATGGCCCGGTCGAAGCCGTCCGACGAGCCGAGGTACCCGGCGATCGCGATGCGCTCCCCGGATCGGGCGTGGGCCCGGGCCAGCGCCCTGCCGCAGAGCGCGGCGTAGTCGCGCAGCAGCGCCGGCGACATCGCCGCGACGTCCGCCGAGCCCTTCATGTCCCGCAGCTGGCGCCAGTAGTAGTGCCGGCCTCCCGGCCCGCTGACCCAGCCCAGGAAGATGTCGCTCGCCGCCTGGAGCAGACGCTGGCCGGCGACGACCCGCTGGCCCTGGTGACGGTAGGCGGACTTCGGCAGATGCGGCTCCAGCACGGACCGCTGGGCCTCCTTGATCTGCAGGAAGAGCGGGTCCTCGGCGTCGCGGCCCGTCAGCAGCGCGACGAAGCAGCGCGTCCCCACGCTGCCGACGCCGACGACCTTGCGGGCCGCCTCGACGAAGCGGTACCGGTCGAGCAGGACCCTGCGGTCCTCGGGCAGAGTGCTGCGGTAGTCGCTGAGGATCTTCCGTACGGACGCGGCGTCGAGGCCCGCCACGGGCTCGAGCAGCGGAGGGTCCCGTACGATCCTGCGCTGCCCCCGACGACCTCGGTGAGCTTCTCCAGCGCGTGCAGACTCGTCCGGCGCCGAGCCTTGGCCAGCCGGGCCTCGACGCGGGCCCGCTCCAGATCCCGCACGAGGGGCACCAGATCCCCGGCGGTGATCCGCTCGTACCAGACCTCGAGTTCACCGAGCCCGGCGAGGCGGCGCATGGACAGCCGGTACGACTCGGCCGCCGCCCGTGCGGCCAGCCTGGCTTCCGCGTCCGGCCGGCCGTTGTCCCGCGCGGCGACGGCGACGCTGGCGACGAGGCGTTTCACGTCCCATTCGAAGGGCCCGGGCAGGGTCTCGTCGAAGTCGTTCAGGTCGAACAGGAGGGTGCGTTCCGGCGAGGCGAAGACCCCGAAGTTGAGCAGATGGGCGTCGCCGCAGAGCTGGACGCGGAGTCCGGTGTTCCGCTGGACGACGAGGTCGGCGGCCATGACGGCCGGAGCGCCGCGCAGATAGGTGAACGGCGAGACGGCCATCCGCCCGTACCTGACGGGCACCAGGTCCGGCTCACGGGTCCTCGCCTGGCCCTGCAGCACCGCGAGCGGATCCGGCCGGTCGGCGGCCGGGATCCAGAGGCCGTGGGAGGATCGCGGCACCTCCTTGCGCACGGCTCGGCCGCGTTGCCTCTCCTCGGCCGGATCGGTCATGGTCACAGTGTGCGGTCGCGGCGGGGCCGACGCGACGCGGGGATACGGACCCGGAGGCTCCTGTTGCCGGATTCGCGGCCCGGGAAGCCGAGAGCCCTTGGAAACCGGGGGTCCGGGGGTCCGGAAGCCCGGGGGTCCGGGAGCCCGGGGGTCCCGGGAAACCGAGGGCACCGGGGAGACCGTGGGCCGGGGTCCCCCGGGGCAGCGTGCCCGGCTCCCCCTCAGGACCCCGGCACCCCCTCAGGACCCGGTGGCCGGCGGCCGGTCCGCCCCACTCCGGCGGCGCAGTGCCGCCACTCGGCGGTACAGCTCCACCGCCTCGCCGCCCCGCCCGAGTTGCTCCAGGCAGTGGGCCTGGTCGTTGCGGCTGGCCAGGGCATCGGGGTGGTCGGCACCCAGCACGCGTTCACGGGCCTCGGCCACCTGCCGGTAGACGGCGAGCGCGTCGCTCCAGCGGCCCAGCCAGCCCAGGCCGACCGCGACCTCCCGGAGGCTGACGAGAGTGTCCGGATGCCCGGGGCCCAGGACCCGCTCGCGGACGGCGCAGACGTCGCGGGCCTCGGCCAGCGCCTCCTCCCAGCGGGCGAGCCGGCCCAGGTTCACCCCGAGCCCGTGGCGGGCCCGCAGGGTCTCCGGGTCCGCGGCACCGTGGACCCGGGCGCGGTCGGCCACCAGCTCCCGGTACTGCTCCACCGCCTCGGCGCTCCGTCCGAGCCGGCCGAGGCTGATCCCGATCTCGTAGCGCGCGGCGAGGGTGTCCGGATGGTCCGGGCCGAGCGCCCCCGCACGGGCTGCCGCCACGTCCCGGTAGGTCCGCAGTGCCTCGGTCCAGCGACCCAGCCGGCCGAGGGCATAGGCCACCTCGTACCGGGTGGTGAGCGTGTCCGGATGCCCGGCGCCCAGCACCCTGGTGCGGGCCTCGGCGACCTCCTCCGCGGTGCGGTACGAGTCCTCGAGCCGGCCGAGGCGGCTCAGGTTGAAGGCCAGGTTGTGACGGCAGTGCAGGGTGTCGGGGTGGTCCGGCCCGGCGGTGCGCTCGCGGGAGGCGAGCACCGAGGTGTACACCTGGTGCGCCTCGAAGTGCCGGCCGAGCCGGCCGAGCACGTACGCCATCTCCTGCCGGGCGGCCAGCGTCTCCGGGTGGTCGGGGCCCAGGGCGCGTTCACGGCCCTCGGCGACGCGGCCGAACTCGCGGAGCGCGTCGGCCTCCCGGCCGGTCCTGCTGAGCGTGAAACCGACCTCGTAGCGGCTCGCGAGGGTGTCCGGATGGTCGGGGCCGAGGGCGTGCTCGCGTTCGGTGGCGACCGCGCGGTGCACCTCGCCCGCCTCCTCCCAGCGGCCGAGCCGGCCGAGGCTGAGGCCCGCGTTGTGCCGGCCGGTGAGGACGGCCAGCAGTTCGGGCGACGGGGTGGGCCGTTCGGGCCGGGGAGCTTCACGGGCGCGGGGCCGCGCGGATCCACCCCGGTGGTCCACTCGCCGGTCAGGCCCGCCGTGAAGTCGGGCGGCGGGGTGCGCAGCGCGGACACGGTGACGGCCTTGTGGCCGGAGGTCATGCCGCGGGTCCAGAAGGGCAGCCCGGGGTCTCCTCCGCCGTGCGGGTACGGATGCGGATGCGCGGGCGGCGGCCCGGTGCCGGTTGCGGGTGTGGCCGCCGCGAGCCCGGCGCCGATCCTGCGGCGCAGGTCCGTGGCGTCGGCGGGCCGCTCGTCGGGTGTCTTGGCGAGCAGGCCGAGGACGATCTCCTCGATGAAGCCGGGCAGTTCCGGCCGGCGGCTGCGCAGCGGCAGGGGTTCGGTGTCCCGGTGGCCGACGAGGACGGACCAGGCGTCGCCGAGGTCGAAGGGCGGCGCCCCGGTGGCCATCTCGTACAGCACGCACCCCAGGGAGTACAGATCGCTGCGGTGGTCGACGGGGCCCCCGGCGATCTGCTCGGGCGACATGTAGTGGGGGGTGCCCATGGCGATGCCCGTACCGGTGAGACGGGATGAGAACCCGATGTCGTGGCCGAGCCGGGCGATGCCGAAGTCGCAGATCTTCACCGTGCCGTCGGTGAGCCGCATGATGTTGGCGGGCTTCAGGTCCCGGTGGACGATGTTCTGTTCATGGGTGTAGGCGAGGGCGTCGGCGACCTGGTCGGCGATGTCGACGAGGTCGGGCACCGGCAGCGGGTGCTGCTTGCCGTCCTCCATCAGCTGACTGAGGTTGCGGCCGTCCAGCAGCTCCATCACCAGGTAGGGCAGGCCCTCGTGCTCCCCGAAGTCGTGGACGACCGTCACCCCGCGGTGCTGCAGGGCCGCGGCGACCCGCGCCTCCCTGCGGAAACGCTCCCGCAGGACGCGTGTGAACGTCCGGTCGTGCTGCGGCCCGAGGGGTTTGAGGCACTTGACCGCGACCCGTCTGCCCAGTGACTCGTCGCGGGCCCGCCACACCTCGCCCATGCCGCCCCGGCCGATCAGTTCGAGCAGCCGGTAACGGCCCTGGATCAGCCTGGTGTCCGCCATCGCGTGCCGTCGCCCCCGTCGCTTCGCTGCGCCCTCCCCGGCCCGTCCAGTATGGCCGCCTGACTGCGCAGTTTGCACGGCGCCGGCCTGCTGCCGGGCCCGAGTCGCGCCATCGCCCTCACGATGTGACCCGGCGGCAGCTGCCAGCGCACGCGCGGGGGACGCAGCGCAGGGCGGCCCCGGCGGCGGCGAGCCGCCGGGTGACGCGGGCCGGTGGAGGGGCGGGCCGGCCGTAGAGTTCGTGGGCGTACGGGGGCAGCGAGTCGTACGCGAGCCCGGCGACACGGCGCCAGATCAGTTCACGCGCGGGGACGAGCACGGCGGGTGCCGGCGGGCGGCGCAGGAAGTCGTCGACGGCGCGGGCGTCAGCGCCGGCTTCCAGCTCGGGCCGTACCCCGGCGAAGTAGCCGGCGAGCGCCGCCCTGCCGGCGGGGACGGCGGCGGGATCGAGCCCGACGAGCCGGGCGCTCGTCCGGTGCTCGGCGATGTACCGGTCCGCCTGCGCGCCGCTGAGGGGGAACCCGGAGCGTCGCAGGACGTCGAGGTACGAGTCCACCTCGGCGCAGTGCACCCAGAGCAGCAGGTGCGGGTCGTCCACGCCGAGGAGGCGGTGGATCCTGCGGACGCGCGAACCCGCCCGCTCGGCGTCGGCGGTGGTGCCGTAGGAGATGGTGCCGACATAGTTCGCCGTGCGCAGCAGCCTGCCCCAGGCGTCCTTGCGGAAATCGCTGTTGACCATGACTCCGCGTACGGCGCGGGGGTGCAGGGCCTGGAGGTAGAGCGCACGGACCCCGGCGATCCACATCATGGGGTCGCCGTGCATCTGCCAGGTGACCGACGCGGGGCCGAACAGACCGGGGTCCCCGTGGTCGGCTTCGCCCCTCATACGTCGACTGTGCCCGGTCGCCGCTGCCGGCACTCACCCGTCCGGGTGCGGGGTGCCGGGGCACGGCGCTCCGCAGCTTCCGGCACCGCCCCGGGCGGGCTCCCCTAGCCGTCCCGCCGTTCCGGGGTGTGCGGCCGCCCTCCCGAAGGCAGCCCGGTCTGCGGGGAACCGTCGCAGGGCGCGGCGAGGTGCTGGCTCACCGACACCACGCCGTCCATCTGCTCCGTCAGCTTCACCAGGACGGGGACCTGGCGGGCCGCCTCCAGCCGTCCTTCCAGGGTGACCCGTCCGTCGACGACATGGACGTCGATCGCGTCGGGCGGCAGGCCCATCGCGGCCACCAGCACGTCCTCGATCACCTTCAGACGGATCTCGGAGTCCGGCCGGAGGAACACCTGCAGCAGATCGCGCCGTGTGACGATGCCGACCAGGCGGTTCTCCTCGTCGACGACGGGCATCCGCTCGACGCCGCGCCGAAGCATGGTCCGGGCGGCCTCGGCGATCGTCTCCTCGGCGTGCACGGTCACCGCCGGAGAGGACATCAGCCGCCCGGCGGTGAGCGTGTCCCGGTCGCCGCCGGGGAGGGCACCGGTACCGTCCCGGGATGCGGGGGCGGCCGGCCCGCTTCCCGCAGCGGCGGCCTGGCGGGCCAGAAGATCGGTTTCGGAGACGACGCCGACCACCCGGTCGTCCTCGTCGAGCACCGGGAGGCCGCTGATGTCGTGCTCGGCGAGCCGCTTGGCGACCTCCTTGAACGGGGTCGACGGCACGACCGTCACGACATCGCCCACCATCAGGCTTCCGACCTTGCTGTGCTTCATGTTCGCCACTCCCGTCGAGCCGGCGCCCGCAGTGCGGGACGGTCGAGCGGACCACACCCCCCGGGCGTCCTCCGCGGCGTCCGCGCATGCGACACCGCCATTCAACAACGGCGGACCGGGCCCCGCAGGGGCCGAACAGTCCGCACGGCGGGGTCCAATGGTCCCGCGGGGCCGCTCCCCGGCGCACCGTGCGGACCGCACGCCGTGCGGGCGGTCCGGCGGCAGGCCCGGGCTCCGCCCGGAGCCGCGCCCGGGCCGATGCCGGCCCCGTCACCGCGTCGCCCTCGCGACGGTTCCGGGGAACCGTGGCCGAGGCGGGGGCGGAGGCGGGGGCGGAGGCGGGGGCGGAGGCTCGGGCCGGAGCGACGGCGGTGGCGGGAGCGGGAGCGGGTGGCCGTGGTTCGGCTGCGGCCGAAGCCGCCTCCCTCCGTGCCGCAGGCCCGCGCGGCGGACACTGGGGGCAGGAGGACTGAGCGGGCGTCATCGGCGCCAGGCGGTCCGGCCGACCGGGAGGAAGAGGCGCCCCGGCCCCGGCGGACGGGGCCGTGGGGGAGCCCGGACCGCTGGAGGGAATTCCGTGCGCCGCGCGGAGCAGGGCCCCGGATCCCGGAGGAAGCCATGAACGACGGAGCAGCGAGCGGCGTCACCCGGAACCCCGAGGTGATCGTCGGTCTGGACCCTCGGGACCGGTCGCGTGCGGCGGTCTCCTGGGCGGCGGAGGAGGCCCGGCTCAGGGGCCTGCCCCTGCGGCTGGTGGTGGCCGTGCCATGGCTCGTGGACACCCGGAACCTCGACGCCGGACCGGAGCGCACGACACTGCGCAGACAAGCCGGACAGGTGCTCGAGTCGGCCGCGGCATGGGCCGACGGCGAGTACGCCCCTCCGGAACTGATCATGGAGATCTACGACGGCAGCCCCGTCGCCGCGTTGACCGCGGGATCCCGCCACGCGCAGTCGGTCGTGGTCGGCTCACGCGGCCTCAGCCGCCTCAAGGAGGTACTCAGCGCCGGTTCGGTCGTGGTGCCCCTGGCCGCCCGCGCCCAGTGCCCGGTCGTCGTCGTACGGGAGCCGCGGACCGCCCTGCCCCGGCAGCCGCGGCTGGTCGCCGGTGTCGACGTGGACTCTCCGGCGGCCCCCGCCGTCGAGTTCGCCTTCGAAGAGGCGGCCCTCCGCGGCGCCGCGCTGAGCGCGGTCTGCGTGAGCAAACCACCGCTGCTGCCCTTCGCCCGCCGGCAGCGGGCGGCTGAGCGGCGGCGCGGGCCGCTCGAACGGATCGTCGCCGAACACGCGGGCGGGTCTCCCGGCGTGGCGGTCGAGGAGGAGGTGCTGAGCGGCGACCCGGTGGAGGAACTCGTCAGGGTCTCCCGCACCGCTCTCGCCGTCGTCGTCGGCCGGTCGCATCGTCATGCCGGCACCGGCACGAGACTCGGACGGGTGGTGCACGGGCTACTGCACCGTGCGGAATGCCCGGTCGTCGTGGTCCCCCCGCGGTAGCGGCGCCGGGCCGCCTCCGGCGCGCGTGCCGGTACCGCCCCGCGGGGCCCAGGCGGACGCCCCACGGGCCCGCGGGTATCTGCCGCGGCGGGCGGGACGCACTGGCTCGGCGCCGTTCGACCTGCCGGCCCGCGGGGCCGCGGGGCCGCGGGGCCGCGGGGCCGCGGTGGTCGGGGACGTCCCGGCGGGCCTGCCCGGCTTCGCCCTGCCGGACCCCGGCGCACTCCCCCGGCTGCTGCTGCCTGCCGTGGGGTGCTGCTCGTCGGCTACAGCGACTTCATCCTCACGGCCCGGGCGTTCGCCACCGACGAGGACGAACCGCGTCCGGAGCCCAACCAGGGTTACCGGCGGCTGGCGTTCTTCCGCCGCCGGGAGCTGCTGCTCGCCCTCGGCTGCCTCGCCGGGGTGCTCGTCCTGGACATCCTGTACGGCGTGCTGCTGGCCGTGGCCCTGTCGGTGGCCGAGCTGCTGAGCCGGGTGGCCCGCCCGCACGACGCCGTCCCGGGCCTGGTGCCGGGTATGGCGGGGATGCACGGTGTGGACGGCTACGCGGAGGCCCGGGTCGTCCCGGGACTGCCGGTCTACCGCTACGACTCACCCGTGTTCTTCGCGAACGCGGAGGACTTCCGCCGCCGCGCGCTGGCCGCGGTGGACGAACAAGAGACCCCCGTGCGGTGGTTCGTGCTCGACACCGAGGCGAATGTGACGGTCGACATCACGGCCCTGGACTCGGTGGACGCCGTCCACGCGGAACTGACCGCCCGCGGCGTCGTCTTCGCCCTGGCACGCGTCAAGCAGGACCTGCGCACGGAGCCGGACGGCTACGGGCTGACCGCGTCGGTCGGCGGGGAACGGATCCTCCCCACGCTGCCGACCGCCGTGGAGGGGTACCGGTCCTGGGTGCGTGACCACGGGGGCCGCTCGGAGCGGTAGCGGCGGGATGTGACGGGAGGCGCCGGGAGACGACGGGAATGAGGGGCGGCAACCACGGCAGGCGGGGGACGGCGCCGGAGTGCCCGGCGATCATGCTCGACACGCCCGCCGCGGCGGTGTTCAGCGCCGTACCCGGGCATCCCGAGGCCGATCCAGGAGATGATCTCGCGCTGGATCTCGTTGTTGCCGCCGCCGAAGGTGAAGATCACGGCGGACCGGTAGCCGCGCTCCAGCTCACCGTGGAGCACGGCCCCGGCCGAGCCCTCCTTGAGCGGGCCCGCCGCCCCGACGACCTCCATCAGCCACGCGTAGGCGTCACGGCGGGCCTCGGACCCGTACACCTTCACGGCCGAGGCGTCCTGCGGGGTGAGCGTGCCGTCCTGTACCTCGCCCACCATCCGCCAGTTGAGCAGTTTCATCGCGTCGAGCCGGGTGTGCGCACGGGCGAGGCGCCCCCGCACCCAGCCGAGGTCGATGACGCGCCGGCCGTCGGCGAGCTTGGTCCCCGCCGCCCAGCGCTGGACGTCGTGGAGGGCGCGCACGGCCATGGTGCCGTGTGCGGCGAGAGTGACGCGCTCGTGGTTGAGTTGATTGGTGATCAGCCGCCACCCCCGGTTCTCCTCGCCCACGCGGCGGGACACCGGCACGCGGACGTTCTCGTAGTAGCCGACCGTGGTGTCGTGGGAGGCGAGGGTGTTGATCACCGTGAAGGAGTACCCCGGGTCGGACGTCGGCACGAGCAGCATGGTGATGCCCTTGTGCGGCGGGGCGTCCGGGTCGGTGCGGACGGCGAGCCACACCCAGTCGGCGGTGTCGCCGTTGGTGGTCCAGATCTTCTGGCCGCTGACGACGTAGGAGTCGCCGTCGCGTACGGCACGGGTCCTGAGCGCGGCGAGATCGGTGCCGGCGCCCGGCTCGCTGTAGCCGATCGCGACATCGATCTCGCCGGACAGGATCCGGGGCAGGAAGTACGCCTTCTGCTCGTCGGTGCCGTACTGCATGATCGTCGGGCCGACGGTGTTCAGCGCCATGAGCGGGAGCGGCACACCCGCCTGCGCCGCCTCGTCGAAGAAGATGAACTGCTCCATCGGCGTCAGCCCGCGCCCGCCGTACTCCTGCGGCCAGCCGACACCCAGCCAGCCGTCGGCACCGAGCCGGCGGATCGTCTCCCGGTAGAAGCGCTTCCGCTCCGTGTGGTCCACGTGGCGGGCGTAGGCGTTGTCGGGGACGAGTCCGGCGAAGTAGGCACGCAACTCTGCGCGCAACCGCCTCTGTGCCGGTGTGTACTCCAGGTGCACGGTCCCTCCAGGCGTCTCGTGCCGGCGTGCGTCCCCGCGGCGGCACAGAGTAGAACGCGTTACAGGAATTCGGAAGAGACATGCGGGGCCCGGATCGCCGGAGCGGCCCCATCCCGCCCCTCCGCCGGGCCCCGGCTCCACCCCGGCCCCGCTGCCGGACCCACTGCCGGCAGCCCGTCCCCCGGGCCCCCTTTCCGGCGAGTGGCTGAAACTCCATCAGAATCCGCTCGTGGCAAGGTGTTTCCTCAGAATCCGCTGGTCATCCTCTAGGGAACGGTCCGCATCCCCTGGGAGGCTCGCATGGAACGCAGACGGTTACTGCATGCCGGAGCCGGGCTCGTCGCGGCGTCCGCGGTGGGGCCCGTACTCACCCCGGCCACGGCTCTCGCCCGCACGGCCCGAGGAACCGGCGCCCCCGTCGCACCGGCGGGCGGAGCGGCCGCGGCCGGTACCGCCGGCCGCTGCTCGGGTCCGGCGGTCTCGGCGCACGGCATAGCGACGTACACCGCGGCGATCGTCGGGATGACCGTCCTGGGCGGTCACGCCTATGTGGTGGCACGCGGTCAGAACCCGCCGCTTCTGGGCGAGATCGATCTCGGATCGGGGAGGCTCACCAGGACCGTACGGCTCACGCGCGGCGAGGGCGGCTGGGCGGCGACCGTCTCCGGCGGGCAGGTGTACGTGGGCACATACCCCGTCCCGGACCTCTACCGCTTCGACCCGGCGACCGGTGCGGTGACCCGGCTCGGCACCATCGGGCCGTCGGGCGGTTTCGTCTGGTGCCTGACCACCGCACCGGACGGAACGGTGTACGCGGGCACCTATCCGCGCGGCGAGGTCTGGGAGTACTCGCCGGCGACCGGTGTGCTGCGCAACCTGGGTGTCGCGATGCCCGGCGAGCAGTACGTGCGCGCGATCGCCGCCGACGACCGCCATGTCTACGCGGGCACCCTCCCGCGCGGCCACATCGTCGCCTACGACCGCGCCACCGGCGCGAAGGGATCCATCACACCGGCACCGTACGGCGGGGCCGCGTGCCTACTCGCCCGGGGTGGACGGGTGGTCGGCGGGTTCGGCAGGTCCATCGTGGACCTGGCGCCCGACGGGAGCGACGCGCGGGTCATCCCGATACCGGCCGCGGAGCGTCTCGTCGACGCGATCACCTCGGCCGGCGACGGCACGGTGTACTGCGTCGGACGGCCGACGGGCACCGTCTACCGGCGCGACGGCGACGCCCTCGTGCCGGTCGCCGCGCCCACGCCGCTGGACGAGCACCGGGCGCTCTTCCCGCTCCCGGACGGCAGGCTGCTGGGCGGGGCGGGCAGCGGCCGGGTGTGGTGGCTCGACCCGGACGGCGGCGGGTCGACCACGCTGGAACTGATCGACACGGCCATGGCGGGCCCGGACCCGGTGCAGTCCCTGACCCTGGGCCCGCGCGGGACCGTCCACGTCGGCGGCCACTTCTCCATCACGACCCACCGGCCCGCCCAGGGCACCAGCCGGCGGATCCCGGTGTCCGGCGAACCGAAGCAGCTGCGCACGGCCGGCGACCGCGTCTACGCGGCGCTCTATCCGAGCACGGAGGTGCTGGAGCTCGACCCGGACCGCGGCGAGGTCCGGTCGCTCGGGTTCATCGACAACGACCAGCAGCGGCCGACGGACATGCTGTACGCACGGGCGATCGACCGGTTCCTCATCGCGTCCGCCCCGCCGGCCGGACGGCTCAAGGGCGCACTGACTCTGGCGGACCGGACGCGACGGCGGCTGACGGTGTACCACGACGTGATCACGGACCAGAGCGTGATGTCCCTGGCCCTGGACGACCGGCTGAGCAGCGGCATCGTGTACCTCGCCGGTGACACCTGGGGCGGCGGCAGCGTGACCCCGGCCCGGCCGAGCGCGACGGTCGTCGCCTTCGACCTGTGCCGCCGCAAGGTGCTGTGGGAGGTCGCGCCGATAGAGGGGTACGCGAGCCTGCAGCACATCGAGGTGCTCGACGGGGTGCTGTACGGCGTCTACAAGCGGCTGGCGGGCACCTGGTTCGCCATGGACCTGGAGACCCGCACGGTGCTGCGGTCGGGGAGGCTGCCGAGCTACGGCGAGCTGACCGTGCACCGCGGGCAGGTGTTCGCCTCCGTCTTCGGCGGGCTGGTGTACCGGATCGGGCCGGATCTCGACGAGGCCCGGCCGGTGCTGTCCGGTCTCGGCGACGGCTGGTACAACCCCCCGCAGCTCGCCTGGGAGCGGTGGTCGTCGTGGCACGCCTGGGGCGTCGCGGGCAGGGAGCTGGCGCGGCTCCGCCTCGACCCGGAGTGCGTCTCCGCGAACCGGGCCGGAACCACCCCGCCGGACGAGGCGGTCCTGGAGTCGCTGCTGGCTAACTGAGACGTGGTTGCGGCGCCGGCGACAGCGGCACCGCCGGCGACTGCGATTTCGACTGCGACTGCGACTGCGACTGCGACGACGGCATGGCGGTGGTCACGCCGGGCAGGCGGGAAGGAGAGGGACCCCCGTAGCGGCGCCGCTCCGGTGGCCCCGCCACGCGCGGGGCCACCGCCCCGGTCCGCCGAGGTCCGGGCGGCCCTCGGCGGACCGGACGGGGCGGTCTGGTTCCGCCAATGGGGCCGTTCGGCCCATGCGCGCCGGCCCCGGGGCAGGCCAGCGTAGTGGGAGCAGGACAGGAGCCACGCCATGGATCTCCGAACCCGTATCGCGCTCATCGGACTGGGCAGCGACTCCAGGCGTGACGACGGTGTGGGCCGGGCCGTCGTCGACGCACTCCGGGAACGCGCCGTCGAGCGGCCCCTCCCCCCTGAGGTCGGCCTCGAGACCTGCAACGGGCATCCCGCGCGACTGGTCGGACTCTGGCACGACGCCGATCTGGCGGTGGTCGTGACCTGCGCGCACGCGTATCCCGGCGAGCCGGGCAGGGTCGTGCGCCGGGAGTTCGACGCGCAGGGGGTCGCCCTGCCACTACGCGGGGAGCCGCACGACCCTGTCGACGACCCGGTGCTGGCCGAGGCCGTGGAACTCTCCAGGATGCTCGGCAGGCTGCCGGGCCGGCTGGTGGTGTACGCGGTGCAGGGCGCCGACTCCTCGCTCGGCGCCGGCCTGTCCCCGACGCTGGCCGACATGGTCGAGTCCCTGGCCGACCACGTGCGGCGGGAGGCCGTCCGCGGCTGTGCCCCGTCGGTGCCCGGACGGCCCTTCCGCAGGTGAGCCGGGGAGCACACGCCGAGCGGCCGCGTACCCCCGGCGGGAGCCGCCGACGGCGGCCCGGCCGGGTGCCCGCCGGCCGTACGCCCGGGGTTCCGGGGACGGCATACGGAGAAGCGCGCCGCAGGACGGGGAAGAAGTGACGGCGGGGCAGACCACCGGCGGACGGGTCCGGCCCCGTCGCCGGGTCCGCCCGTCGAGGTGACGGGGCGCGACGACAGACGTGGAGGGCTCAGATGTCCGAGGCACCGGTCTTCTCCGAGGAGGCGCCCATCAGGGTGTTCGTCCTGGACGACCACGAGGTGGTCCGTCGCGGACTGCAGGACATGCTCGACGCCGAACCCGACATGGCGGTGGTCGGCGAGGCCGCGACCGCCGAACAGGCCCTCGCCCGGGGCCCGGCGCTGCGCCCCCACGTGGCGGTGCTGGACGTCCGGCTCCCCGACGGCGACGGCATCACCGTGTGCCGTGAACTGCGCTCCCGCATCCCGGAACTCGCCTGTCTGATGCTGACGTCCTTCGACGACGAGGACGCACTGCTCGACGCGATCATGGCCGGTGCCGCGGGTTATGTGCTCAAGCAGATCAAGGGGTCCGACCTGATCTCCGCCGTGCGGACGGTCGCGACCGGGCAGTCGATGCTGGATCCCTCCACCACGGCACGGCTGATGCACTCGCTCCGCGCCCCCGGGAACGCTCAGCCGGCCGAGGACGAGCGCCTCGCGGCGCTCTCGGAGCGGGAGCGCGAGGTGCTCGACCTGATCGGCGAGGGACTGACGAACCGCCAGATCGGCAAACGGCTCTACCTCTCGGAGAAGACGGTCAAGAACCACATCTCGCGGTTGCTGTCCAAGCTCGGCGTGGAGCGCCGCGTCCAGGCCGCCGTCATCGCCACGCAGGCCCGCGAGCACGACGGACCGCGTGGCTGAGCCACCCACGGTCACCGGCGGGTCGGGGCGGCTCGCCCTCCGGACCGCCGGCTCCCTCTCCGCGCCGTCCGCCCCGGCTCACCCTCCGGGCGGTCGGCCCGGTTCCCGACCGTCGGCTCACCCTCCGAACCGTCCGCCCCGGCTCCCGACCGTCGGCTCACCCTCCGGGCGGTCGGCCCGCCTCCCGGGCGGCGGTCGGCTCGCGCCCTCAGCCGTTCCCGGGCAGCGGTACGGACCAGACCAGCCGGGTGCCGCCGGCGGTGCCGCGGGTGGTGACGAGTTCGCCGGACAGCCTCTCGGCGCGTTCGGCCATGTTGCGCAGTCCGCTGCGGCGGCCGTGCGGCGGGATGCCGACGCCGTCGTCGGCCACGGTGACGGACAGCCGCCCGCCGTGCGCGGCGATGGTGACCTCCGCCTTCGACGCCCGGGCGTGGCGGGCGACGTTGGACAGGGCCTCGCCGAGCACCGCGACGGCCTCGTCGGCGACCCGGCGCGGCACCTCGGTGTCGATGAGCCCTTCCATGCGCAGGGCCGGAGCGAAGCCGAGGGCCGGAGTGGCCTGCTCGGCTGCCCGTACGGCACGCGCCCTGAGGCCCGGCAGCGCCCCGTGGGCCTCGTGTTCGCGGAGTCCGAAGATCGTCGAGCGAATGATCTTGATCGTGGAGTCCAGGTCGTCGATGGCGCGCTCCAGCCGTTCCGCGGCCACCGGATGGTCCACGAAGCGCTCGGCGCTCTGCAGCGTCATCCCCGTCGCGAACAGCCGCTGGATGGCGAGATCGTGAAGGTCCCGGGCGATGCGGTCGCGGTCGGCGAGCAGGCTCACCTGCTCGGCGTCCCGGCGCCGGTCGGCCAGTTCCATGGCGAGGGCCGCCTGCCCGGCGAACCCGGACACCGGGGCGGTCTCGGTGTCGCCGAACGGAGTACGGCCCGCGCTGCGGGCCAGTATCAGTACGCCGCGCAGTTTCTCCGGGTCGCCCACCAGTACCGCCATCGCGGGGCCGAAGCCCTTCCAGCGCTCCGGCAGGTAGGTGGCCCGGGGATCGCGGGCCACGTCGGGCGTGGTCATCAGGCCGCTCCCGCTCACCAGGGCCGCCTTGGCGAGCGTGCCCTCGCCGGGCGGCAGCACCATGCCGAGGTGGCGATCGGCACCCTCGCCGTGCGCATGGGCGCAGCACAGGTTCCCGTCCGGCTCGGTGAGGTAGACGAGCCCGAGGTCGGCGCTGGAGATCCGGCGTGCCCGGTCGAGCATCATCTCCAGCACCTCGGACTCCGAGGCGCCGGACAGCAGGGCGCTGGTGCACTCGGCGCTGGCGGCGAGCCACTGCTCGCGAAAGCGGGTCTCCTCGAACAGCCGGGCGTTCTCGATGGCGATCCCGGCCGCCACGGCGAGCGTCGTCAGCACCGCCTCGTCCTCGTCGTCGAAGGAGGCCCCGCTGCGCTTCTCGGTCAGATAGAGGTTGCCGAACACCTCGTCGCGGACCCTGATGGGCACACCGAGGAACGAGTGCATCGGCGGATGGTGCTCGGGAAAGCCGGAGGACGCCTCGTGATCGGCGAGTTCGGCGAGCCGCAGCGGTGCGGGATGCCGGATGAGCTCGCCGAGGAGGCCGTGTCCGGAAGGCAGGTCCCCGATCCGGCCGCGCAGTTCGTCGCTGATGCCCACGGGCAGGAAGCGCGCGAGGCTCTTGTCCTCCCCGATCACGCCGAGGGCCCCGTACTCGGCGTCGACGAGGACGACGGCCGCCTCCACGATCTCGCGGAGCACCTGCGAAAGATCCAGCCCCCGGCCCACGGAGAGGACGGCCTCCAGCAGGCCGTTGAGCCTGTCCCTGGTGCCGCGCACCTCGTCGATGCGGACCTGGAGTTCTTCGAGCAGCTCGTCCAGCCTCAGCCGTGGGACACCCGCGCTCCGGCCCCCTTCTCTCCGGACCTCGCCGCCCATGACACCTCCGCCGGAGTCCGACAGCCATGCCGCGCCACGCGCCGTTGCCACGGGCCCGGCGGAGGCGAGCGGCCCGCGGGGGCCCGCTGGGGCCGGGCCCTGGGCCGCTTCTCCCGCCTGCCTCCCGGCGCACACGGAAGGCGGAAAGGGCCCATCCACTTCTCGTGGATCCTGATTGCGCGGTGAACGTTCCGACCGTTTCTCCGCGTCCTCTGTAAAAGCCCTTTCCGTCACCTCCATGGAATCACCGGGCGACGGGTACCGCCAGGGCACACCCGGTCAGGACACCGGGAGGACCGGAGGAACCGGCACCCGCACCGGCACCCGCACCGGCCTGCGGGACCTAGGCCGACGGCCAGCCGTAAGGCGCCGGGACCGTGTTCCCGGATCCGGCGCCCACCGCCTCCAGGTCCTGGTCCGCCACCCGCATCAACTGGCGGGCGAGGTCGCTCATGGCCCGGCTCGCCGCGAGTTCGTCGCCGATCTCGGGGACGTCCACGTCCTGCGGATTGCAGCGTGCCGTCCCCCGGCCGGTGAGCTTCGCCGTGCCGGTGTCCAGCACCATCCTGGCCCTGGTCGTGCCGTCCTCCTCGGACAGGTACATGCGGACCTTCCATTCCAGCGTCCGTGTCATCGCGTGCCTCCTCGCCCGCGTACGGGCCGGCCGCACCGCCGTTACCGCCCGCCCCCGGTGCCGCGGTACCGGGGGGGTCGACGTCGCCGTCGTCCGAGTGCCGGCCCGGGTTCCAGGATCCCCCGCGCGCGGGCTCCCGCGCGACCGTGCGGCGGGACGACGACGGGACGACGGGACGACGGGACGACGGGACGACGGGACGACGGGAGGCAGAACGGTGGACGACGGAACGACGGGACGGCTGGACGGCGGGGCAGTCGGGCAAGGTCCCTGCCGGGACAGGCGCCACCCGAGGTCGCGCACCTCCACCGCGGCTGGGACGCTGAGCTGGACGCTCCCTCTCGTGCCGACTGCCGGAGGTGCGCCCATGCGGCGGTGGCGGGCTCTCCTCGTCCTCGGGACGGCCCAGTTCCTGATGGTGCTGGACACCTCGGTGATGAACGTGTCGATCAGCCGTCTGGTCGAGGACTTCGACACGGAGGTCACGGCGATCCAGGCCGTGATCACCCTGTACGCCCTCGTCATGGCCGCCTTCATGATCACAGGCGGACGGCTGGGTGACGCGTTCGGGCGGCGCCGTACGTTCGCGGTGGGCCTGGCCGTCTACGGCGTCGGTTCCGCGATCACGGCGGTCGCCCCGGCGCTGTGGGTGCTGGCGGCCGGCTGGTCGGTCGTCGAGGGTGTCGGGGCCGCGCTGGTGCTGCCCGCGCTGGCCGCCCTCGTGGCGGGCTCCTACCGCGGTCGCGACCGCGCGGTCGCCTACGGCGTCGTCGGCGGACTCGCCGGCGCCGGCATCGCGGTGGGACCACTGCTCGGAGGGTGGGTGACGACCTATCTGACGTGGCGGTTGGTCTTCGCCGGCGAGGTCGTCGTGGTCCTCGCGCTGCTGTGCTGCGTCCGCTGGATCGACGACCGTCCTGCCGCGGGGCCCCGTGTGCGCATCGACACGGCCGGTGCAGCGCTGTCGGCCGTCGGCCTGGGCCTGGTGGTCCTGGGGGTGCTGCAGAGCAGCTCATGGGGGTGGGTGTGGCCGCGCAACGCCCCGTTCACGGTGTTCGGCTTCGCACCGACACTCGCCGTCATCGCCGCGGGGGCGGTCGCGCTCGCGCTGTTCCGGGGGTGGGAGCGCCGCCGGGAGGCGCGGGGCCGGGATCCGCTGGTGCGGTTCTCCCTGTTCCGCATCCCGTCGCTGCGCGCCGGGCTGGCCATGCTGCTGTGCCAGAACCTCGTGCTGCTCGGCCTGTTCTTCGTCATCCCCCTCTACCTGCAGATCGTCCTCGGCTTCGACGCCTTCCAGACCGGTGTCAGGCTGCTGCCCGTCTCGGCCACCATGCTCGTGGCCTCGCTGAGCGGGCCGTTCCTCGGCAGGATCGCGGGCCCGAGGGCGGTGGTGCGGATCGGCCTGCTCATCCTGTTCGCCGCGGTGCTGTGGCTGCTGGCCGCGATCGAGCCGCAGCTCGACGACGTCCAGTTCGCGCTGGCGATGGCCGTGCTCGGCCTCGGCATGGGGCTCCTCGCCTCGCAGCTCGGCAATGTGGTGCAGTCCGGCGTCGGGGAGGAGGACCGGAGCGAGGTCGGAGGTCTCCAGTACACGGCCCAGAACCTCGGATCCGCCCTGGGAACCGCGCTGATGGGCTCCATTCTGATCGGCGCGCTGGTGGGCGTGTTCACCACGCAGATCGAGGACGACCCCCGTGTCTCGGACGCCGCCCGCGAGCAGACCGGCATCGCCGTCAAGGCGGGGGTCGGTTTCGTGGGCACCGAGCAGGTGCGGGCCGCGGCCCAGCAGGCGGCGCTGCCCCCCGCCGAGGTGGACGCACTGGTGTCCTCGTACGCCGAGGCGCAGCTCGGCAGCCTCAAGGTGGCGATCCTCGCCGCGTCCGGGGTGACGCTCGCGGCGTTCCCGTTCACCCGTCAACTGCCCGCCGGACGGCCTACCCGGAAGCCGGACGGCACCGGCGACGGCGGGGAAGGGGAACAGGAGCACCGCGGGGACGACGGCGGGGAACGGGAGCACCGCGGGGACGACGGCCGGGCCTCGGTCTGACACTCCGGCCGAGCGGGACCGGGGCCCGCCGGACGGGGGGCGTCGCCGCGCTCCGCGGCCCCTGCGCAGGCAGCCCCGACGTCACCGGGCGCCCGTCCGGCGGCACGGAACGCGGACCGGCCGCGGCCGCGTGCCGGGAGGCCGGCCCCGCAGTTCAGCCCGTGCCGGCGCCGCCCACGCTCACGTCCGGGCGGACGATCACCACGGGGCAGGGCGCATGCTGGCTGACCTGCTGGCTCACCGAGCCGAGGAGCATCCGGGCGAACCCGCCGCGGCCCCGGGAGCCCACCACCAGGAGTTCGGCCCCTCGGCGGCGGCCATCAGGGCCTCGGCCGGGTTGCCGTGCACCAGCCGCTCGTGAACCCGGGTCTCGCCCGTCTCGCCGAGGACCTTGCGCACCTCCTCCTTGAGGCCGCGTTTGGCCTCCCCGGCGTCGAACTCCGTGTCGACCGCGGGGGCGGACCAGCCGTGCGCGCCCGGCAGCTCGTACGCGGCCACCGCGTCCACCGTCGCTCCGATCAGGCCGGCGTGCCGGACGGCCCAGCGCAGCGCGGCGTACGACGAGGGCGAGCCGTCGATGCCCACGACCACGCGGGGAGCCGGATCGCTCGTGCTCATGCCCTTCCACCTTTCTCGCGGGCCCCGTCATCCACGCTGCGCGACCTCGCGCGGTTCCGCGAGGCGAGCGCCGCCGGCGGAGCGGCGCCCGGCCGTCGGCGGCCCGGCGTCTCGCGTGCGCGGGTGTACTCCTTCAGCATGCGCTCGCGTACGTGCCGGCCGGCCGGGAGCAGGGGCCCCGCCGTCCAGGCCCGACGGCATCCGGGCCGCCGGACGGCGGGGCCCGGGATCCGCGGGCCGCGCGTGTCCGGCGGAGGAACACCTGTGGCCGCCGCGCCCGGCGGGGCCACCGGACCCGCTCCCGTGCCGTCGAGGACACCGCGGCGGCCGCGGCGTGCAGGCAGCAGGCCCTCACTCACCGCTCCCCGTGCGCATCGGTGACGGGCGGCGCGGTGGACATGCCGCTCAGTTGCCGATCCGCCCCGGTTCAGCAGGGCAGCACGGAGGCGCCGGCGGTCCGCACGCCCACCGCGCCCCGCAACCGCCCGGTGGCGTCGGCCGGGAGGCTCCGCGGATCGCATCCCGCCGCGACCGTGCCGGTGGGGTGGTACGCGGACCGACACGGTTTCCGGGGTCCCGCGCCAACGCGGACGGCGTCGAGTCCGGCGAGGTCGCGGTCTCGCGGCGCGGGGGAGTGCCGGTGAGGACCTCCCGGGCCCCGGCCGCGAGGAGGATCCCTGGCATGGCGCGTACCCGCGCATCGCCGGGCGCCGTCCTGCCGGTCCGGTCCGCGGCGGAGCCGGGTGCGATCGCCGCCAGGCCGCGGTTCGAGGACCGGCCGGCGATCAACGCACCCACTCCGCGGTGCACTTCGAGGATCCCACGCACCCGGCCCGCGTCGTGGCGCCCGCACACGGGCAGCGATCGGCGCCCCAGAAGCGGGCGAAGTCGCGTAGCCGGGTGCGATCGCCGCCAGGCCGCGGTTCGAGGACCGGCCGGCGATCAACGCACCCACTCCGCGGTGCACTTCGAGGATCCCACGCACCCGGCCCGCGTCGTGGCGCCCGCACACGGGCAGCGATCGGCGCCCCAGAAGCGGGCGAAGTCGCGTAGCCGGGTGCCCGCTCCGTGCCGGGTCTCCGGCCGTCCCGCCCGGACGGGACGGCCGAAGGCATGCCCGAGGGTGGTGCGGGTGACGCCGTGGCCGTCGGCCGGTGCGCGTTCCGGTGTCAGACAACTGCCCGCCGGGTGGCGGCCGGTGAGGACGTCCTCTCGCAGCCGGCCCTCCGGGACGTCGACGATCGTCTCGCGGGGCAGTGTCCCCACGCCGTCCTTCCCGGTGGCCCGGTGGACTGGCCACTCGAACCGATGGACGGTCGCGGAAGCCGACGGATCTGCGCCGACCGGTCGTCGAGGCTCCACTCCGAGCGCGGACGCGCGGGTGCGTCCAGAATGGTCCCGTGACCGACGGCGCCGCCGGGCCGCGGGCCCATCCGGCGAACCGATGGCCGCAGGGCCTTCCGTCACATCGACATGACGACCCTTCAGGAGGAACCCGGGATGACCGACCCCGTCGAGCTCGAACTACCCGTCGGCGGTGCGACGCTTCGCGTGCTGCGGTTCGGCTCAGGGCCGCGCACGGCGGTCGCGGCGCACGGTATCACCGCGTCCGGGATGTCCTTCCGCGCGGTCGCCCGGCATCTGCCCCCGGACTGGTCGCTGTTCGCCCTCGACCTCCGGGCCGGGGCGGCAGCGCGGACGCCCCCGGACCCTACGGCCTGGACGCCCACGCGTCCGACCTGTGCGCGGCGGCCGAGCGCTGGGGGGACGGAGCGCCCGTCGCGGTCACGGGCCAGTCGATGGGGCGTGTGTCGCGCTGCGGGCCGCGGCTCGCCGTCCGGAACTCTTCGACCGGCTGCTGCTGGTCGACGGCGGACTGCCGATCCCGGTCGCGGAGGGAGCCGACCCCGACGCCCTGCTCGACGCCTCGATGGGGCCGATACTGGCCAGGCTGGCCAGGACGTTCCGCTCCGACGAGGCGTACGTCGATCTCTTCCGCGCCCATCCCGCCCTCGGACCGGAGTGGAACGACGACATCGAGTCGTACGTCCGCTACGACATCACGGGCCCCGCCGGCGCCCGGCGCTCACGCGCCCAGGAAGGGCCGGTCCGCAGGGACGGCCGCGAGCTGCTCACCTCCGGTGCGGCCTTCGGCGAAGACCTGACCGGGCTCGCGTTGCCCGCGAAGCTGCTCTACGCGCCCCGCGGGATGACGGGAGCGGAGCCCGGCATCCTGTCCGCGGGACTGGTCGCGCACTGGACGGCCCGGGCGCCCCGGCTGACGGCCGAGGCGGTTCCGGACTGCAACCACTACACGATCCTGATGGGCCCGCGGTCGAGGACGGTCGCCGACCGGCTCGTGGCCTGGGGCTGATCGGCTGCCCGCACCCGCGTGGTGCGGCCTCGGCTGCCCGCACCCGCGTGGGCGTCGCACCCGGGCACCCGGATTCCGGGTGCCCGGGTGCGACGCCCGGCACCCCCACACCCCGCGCCCGGGTACGGCGGCCGGCACCCGGGGGCGGCCGCCGTACCGGTCGCGTCCCGTCCCGGTCCTGGTGCCCGCGCAGGCGATCGGACTTATGGTGCAAGGAGTCGGTTTCAGCTCGTCGCACTTCGGTGCGGACAGCCCGGCGCCCTCCAGTGCACACGTGCTCGGAAAGGGTGGTCCCGATGCACCCAGCCCTCAGTTCCGACGACCTGGCCCGGCTTCGCCGGCAGCGGCCCTATCCCGCGGTGTCGGTCCTGATGCCCACACACCGGCGCGAACCGGACAACGCGCAGGACCCGGTCAGGCTGCGCAATCTGATGGCCGCGGCCAAGGAGCAGCTCAGGGCCGATCCCGCCGTCACCCGCGAGACCCGGATCGATGTGTCCGAGCAGCTCGACCGGGCGCTGGCCGAGATCGATCTGGGGCACGCGGAGGACGGACTGGTGGTCTTCGCTGCTCCGGGCGAGCACGAGGTCTGGATGCTGGGCCGCCCCGTGCCCGAGCGGGTGGTGCTTGCGGACACCTTCCTGACCCGCAATCTCGTCTCGGCGCAGGCCGCGGAGCGCCCGTTCTGGGTACTCGCCGTCGCCTCCGACCGCGCCTCGCTCTGGAGCGGCACGGCGGACCGGGTCACCGAGGAGCGCACCGGGCCGTTCCCGATGTCCCGCAGCGCCGAGAACTTCGACGCCGAGCGCCAGGAGCAGATCGGCGATGTGCCGAGCACGTTCCGGGACGAGGCGACACGGCACTTCCTGCGGGAGGCCGACACGGCGCTCGCCTCGGTCCTCAAGGCGGACCCGCGGCCGCTGTACGTGACCGGCGAACCCGCGGCGCTCGCCCTGCTCGACGGCGTCGGCACGGCCGCCAAGGGCCAGGCCGTCCACGTGCCGCGGGGCGGGGTGGCCGGGTCCTCCGCCGACGCGGTCTGGCAGGCGGTGCGCCCGTTCGTCGAGGCACGCGCCGAGCGGGAGGTCTCGGGCGTCCTCGATGAACTGGACCGGGCAAGGGGCAGGCGCGCCTTCGCCGCCGGGGTGGACGAGATCCGCCAGAACGTGCAGACGGGCCGGGTCGCGCTGCTGGCCGTGGAGGAGAACTACCGGGAGACCGTGCGGGACACCGGCGAGCACCTGCTGCCAGCCGAGCCGGGGGACCTGGACGCAGTGGTCGACGTCGTGGACGAGATCGTGGAGAAGTCCCTGGACACGGGGGCGGATGTGCGCTTCGTGCCGGACGGCACCCTGACGGGGATGGGCGGTATCGCCAGCACCCTGCGCTACTGACCCCGCCCGCCGGGCGGCCGCGATGCGCTACCGACCGCCCGCCGCGCGGCCGCCCGGCTCCGGCGGACGGCCGTCTGCCGTCGGCCGTCCGTCGCGGAACCTCCGGCCGCACCCGCCGACCGTGCCGGCGGGTTCGGGTGAGCGCGGTGCCGGGCGGGCCGTTTGCGCCGATACTGGCAGAGGGTGTGCGGTGCGTTCCGCCACGGCCCGCCTGAGAGGACACCGTCCGGAGCGATCGTCGCCAGTCTCATCAGGAGGTTCCCATGAGGATGCTCATCAACGTCCCCGAGACGGTGGTCGCGGACGGCCTGCGCGGCCTGGCCGCGGCGCACCCCGGGCTGAACGTCGACGTGGAGCACAGGGTCGTGGTCCGGGGGACGCCCCGGTCGCGGGCAAGGTGGGCCTGGTGTCCGGCGGCGGGTCGGGGCACGAGCCCCTGCACGGCGGGTTCGTGGGGTCGGGATGCTCTCGGCGGCGTGCCCCGGCGAGGTGTTCACGTCCCCGGTGCCGGACCAGATGGCCCGGGCCGCGGCGGCGGTGGACAGCGGGGCGGGTGTGCTCTTCGTGGTGAAGAACTACACCGGCGACGTGCTGAACTTCGACATGGCGCAGGAGCTCGCCGAGGACGAGGGCGTCCAGGTGGCCAAGGTGCTCGTCAACGACGACGTGGCCGTCCAGGACAGCCTGTACACGGCGGGCCGGCGCGGTACGGGCGCGACGCTCTTCGTGGAGAAGATCGCGGGCGCCGCGGCCGAGGAGGGCGCCCCGCTGGAGCGGGTCGAGGCGGTCGCCCGCCGGGTCAACGAGCGGTCGCGCAGCTTCGGTGTCGCGCTCAGCGCCGTCACCACCCCCGCCAAGGGCACCCCGACGTTCGACCTGCCGTCCGGCGAGCTGGAGTTGGGGATCGGCATCCACGGCGAGCCCGGCCGTGAACGGCGGCCGATGATGACCTCGCGCGAGATCGCGGACTTCACCGTGGAGGCGGTCCTCGACGACCTGCGGCCGTCGAGTCCGGTGCTGGCGCTGGTCAACGGCATGGGCGCGACACCGCTGCTGGAGCTGTACGGGTTCAGCGCGGAGGTCCACCGGGTGCTCGCCGAGCGCGGTGTGCCGGTGGCCCGGACCCTGGTCGGGAACTACGTCACCTCGCTCGACATGGCCGGCTGCTCGGTGACACTGTGCGAGGCGGACGAGGAGATCCTGCGGCTGTGGGACGCCCCCGTGGAGACGCCCGCGCTGCGCTGGGGCCGCTGAGCCATGCCCGGCCCGGCCGGCGACGGCGGTGCCGCGTCCGCGGGCCGCGACCACGCGCACAAGGGAGCCGACGTGCCACGAGACGGAGACGCAGTGCTCGACGCGGAGTTCTTCCTCCGCTGGATGAACGCCCTCGCGCGGGCGGTGGACCGGGAGGCCGCGCGGCTCACCGAACTGGACGCCGCGATCGGGGACGCCGACCACGGGACCAACATGCAGCGGGGTTTCACGGCGGTGACGGCCGCGCTGGGGAGGGACGCGCCGGACACCCCCGGTGCCGTACTGATGCTGACGGGGCGCCAGCTGATCTCGACGGTGGGCGGGGCTTCGGGGCCGTTGTACGGGACGCTGCTGCGGCGCGCCGGCAAGGCGCTCGGCGACGAGGCCGAGGTGTCGCGGGCGCAGCTCGCCGAGGCGCTGCGCGCGGGATCGCGGCGGTGGCCCAGCTCGGCGGCGCGAAGGCCGGGGACAAGACGATGCTGGACGTGCTGGAGCCGGCGGCGGCGGCGCTGGACGAGTCCTTCGCGGCCGCGCGCGAGGCCGCGAAGGACGGTGCGGCCGCGACCGTGCCGATGCTGGCCCGCAAGGGCCGCGCGAGCTATCTGGGCGAACGCAGCATCGGGCACCAGGATCCGGGGGCGGCGTCCTCCGCCCTGCTGATCGGCACCCTCGAGGAGGCCGCGCGATGACCGGTGTGGTCGGGATCGTCCTCGTCTCGCACAGCGCGCAGGTCGCCGCGTCGGTCGCCGATCTCGCCCGGAGGCTGGCCGGCGCCGGCGACGGGGTGCCGGTGGCGGCGGCCGGCGGCACCGCGGACGGCGGCCTCGGCACCAGTCCGGAGCTGACCGCCCGCGCCGCGCACGAGGTGGACCGGGGTGCGGGGGTGGCCGTGCTGGTGGACATCGGCAGCGCGGTGCTGACGGTGAAGGCGCTGCTGGCCGAGGGCGGCGAACTCCCGGAGGGGACCAGGCTCGTGGACGCGCCGTTCGTCGAGGGGGCCGTCGCGGCGGTGGTCACCGCGGCCGCCGGAGCGGATCTGGACGCGGTGGTGGCGGCGGCGGCAGAGGCGTACGGCTACCGGAAGGTGTGACCGTACGCATCCGTACGCGGCTTGTGATGCACCTGGTCAACACACTAGTGTCGCAGGGCCTTGGTGAACGGGAAACCGGTGGAGTACCGGTGCGGCCCTCGCCACTGTGATCGGGAAGTCCGGCTCTCTCCGCAAGGAAGCCACTGGACCGCCGCGGGAGACCGCGGTGTCCGGGAAGGCGGAGCCCGGGCGGCATGACCCGTCAGCCAGGAGACCGGCCAGGGCGCGTTGTCCATCCACGAGGTGCTGGAGAGGTCTCCCTACACATGCATATAGCCGAGGGGTATCTGCCCCCTGTGCACGCGGCCGCCTGGGCCGCCGCGTCCGCCCCCTTCGTGATCCACGGCGTACGGGCGCTGACCCGTGAGGTCAGGGCGAACCCCGAGTCCACGCTGCTGCTCGGCGCGTCCGGCGCCTTCACCTTCGTGCTGTCCGCACTCAAGATCCCTTCGGTGACGGGCAGTTGCTCCCATCCGACCGGCACGGGACTGGGCGCGATACTGTTCCGGCCGCCGATCATGGCGGTGCTCGGCACGATCACCCTGCTCTTCCAGGCGCTGCTGCTGGCCCACGGGGGCTGACCACGCTGGGCGCGAACGTCTTCTCGCTGGCGGTCGTCGGGCCCTGGGCCGGGTTCGGGGTGTACACGCTGCTGCGTCGGTCCGGGGCGCCGCTGATGGTGGCCGTGTTCTTCGGCGCGTTCACCGCCGACCTGTCCACGTACTGCGTCACCAGCGTCCAGCTGGCGCTGGCGTTCCCCGACCCGGGCAGCGGTGTGGTGGGTGCCCTGGCCAAGTTCGGTGGCATCTTCGCGGTCACCCAGGTGCCGCTGGCTGTCAGCGAGGGCCTGCTCACCGTCCTGGTGATGCGGCTGCTGGTGCAGTCGAGCAAGGGTGAGCTGACCCGGCTCGGGGTGCTCCTCCAGGGCGGGGACAAGAAGGAGGCCGCGGTCCGATGAGCCGCAACGCGAAGATCAACACACTGCTGCTGGCGATCGTGGCCGCGCTGGCCGTGCTGCCACTCGTGCTGGGTCTGGGCGATCACAAGGAGGAGCCCTTCAGCGGCGCCGACGGGGAGGCGGAGACCGCGATCACCGAGATCGCCCCCGACTACGAGCCCTGGTTCGCCCCGTTGTACGAGCCGCCGTCCGGGGAGGTCGAGTCGGCCCTGTTCGCCCTCCAGGCCGCCCTGGGCGCGGGTGTCCTCGCGTACTACTTCGGGCTGCGCAGGGGCCGCCGGCAGGGCGAAGCCCGGGGGCGGCCGCGCGGGACGCCCGGACGGCTGCCGCCGGTGCGGCCGATTCCGCCGGCTCGGGCGCGTAGTCCCCGATGCTGCCGATCGACGCGGCAGCGCACAGCAGCCGCTGGCGCGGCCGCCATCCGGGCGAGAAGGCGGCGCTCGGCCTGGGGCTGACGGTCTGCGCCGTCGCACTGCCGCCGTGGCCGGGTGCCGTCCTGGTGGCCGCTGCCGCGGTCGCGGTACTGCTCGGGCCCGCCGGGGTGGCGCCTCGGCAGCTGTGGCGGGCGTGGCGCATCCCGCTGGGGTTCTGCGTCACGGGTGCGGTTCCGCTGCTGTTCGCGGTGGGCGGCCCGGACGGCTTCGTGGCGCTCGCGCCCGACGGTCCCCTGCACGCGGTCCGGCTGCTGCTGCGGACGTCAGCGGCCTCGCTCGGGGTGCTGCTGTTCGCGTTCACCACGCCGATGTCCGACCTGCTGCCCGGCTGGCCGGGGCAGGGGTGCCGGGGCCGGTCGTGGACGTGGCCATGGTGATGTACCGCATCGCGTTCCTGCTGCTGGACGCGGTGCACCGGGTCCGCCGGGCGCAGGCCGCCCGGCTCGGCCACACCACGCGGGCGGCGGCCTGGCGGTCCCTGGCGGGGCTCGCCGCCACGGCGTTCGTGCGCGCCTTCGACCGGGCGCAGCGGCTGCAGACGGGACTCACCGGGCGGGGCTACGACGGGACGCTGCGGGTCCTGGTGCCGCCCGCGGCGGTGTCCGTGCGCTTCCTGGCGGCGACCGCGGTGCTGCTCGCGGGACTCGTCGCCCTCACCCTCGTACTGGAAAGGTCCGTGCTATGAGCGGCTCCGTGGACGCGAGCGCACGCGGGGGCGCGGTCCCCGTGGTGGAACTGGCCGGCGCCGGGTTCTCCTACCCGGACGGCCCGCCGGTGCTGCGCGGTGTCGACTTCGCCGTGGCCGGCGGGAGGTCCCTGGCGCTGCTGGGCCGCAACGGGAGCGGAAAGACGACCCTGATGCGGCTGCTGAGCGGCGGACTGCGCTGCGGGGCGGGGCGGCTGCTGCTGGACGGCGAGCCGGTGGGGTACGACCGCGCAGGGCTCACCCGGCTCCGGACGACCGTGCAGCTGGTCGTGCAGGATCCCGACGACCAGCTGTTCGCCGCCTCCGTGGGCCAGGACGTGTCGTTCGGGCCGATGAACCTGGGGCTGCCGGTAGCGGAGGTGCGGGCCCGGGTCGCCGAGGCGCTCGACGCGCTGGACATCGCGGCGCTCGAGGACCGGCCGACGCATCTGCTGTCGTACGGGCAGCGGAAACGGGCCGCGATCGCGGGCGCGGTGGCGATGCGGCCGCGGGTACTGGTCCTGGACGAGCCGACGGCCGGGCTCGACCCGCACGGCCAGGAAAGGCTGCTGGCGGTGCTGGAGCGGCTCCGGGAGTCCGGCACGACCGTGGTGATGGCCACGCACGACGTGGACCTGGCGCTGCGCTGGGCCGACGACGCGGCCGTGCTGTCCCCCGCCGGGCTGCGGACCGGGCCGGTCGCGGAGCTGCTCGCGGACCGGGGGCTGCTGGAGGCGGCCCGGCTGCGGCGGCCGTGGGCGATGGCGGCCGAGGAGGTGCTGCGGGCCCACGGGCTGCTGGAGTCGGGCAGTCCGGGCCCGCGGACCCCGGAGGAACTGGGCCGCTGGGCCGTACCGGCGTAGCGCATCTCACCCGGACCTCGTTGTGCAACTAGTTGCATAACGAGGTCTCCGGCGTCTACAAAAGGGGGCGACGCTTATCGCGCGAGGAGGCGCCCCGATGACCCCGACCCCGTACCCGCATCTGCTCAGCCCGCTCGACCTCGGCTTCACCACACTCCCGAACCGGGTGCTCATGGGCTCGATGCACATCGGTCTCGAGGAGGCCGAGAACGGCTTCGAGCGCATGGCCGCCTTCTACGCCGAGCGCGCCCGGGGAGGCGTCGGGCTGATCGTCACCGGCGGCATCGCCCCCAACGACGCGGGGCGCCCGTACGAGGGCGGCGCCAAACTCACCACCGAGGAGGAGGCCGCGCAGCACCGCACGATCACCGGCGCGGTGCACGCGGAGGGCGGCCGGATCGCCATGCAGATCCTGCACTTCGGCCGCTACGCGTACCACCGGGAGCTGGTGGCGCCGACCGCGCTGCAGGCCCCCATCAGCCCGTTCGTCCCCCACGCCCTCACCGACGAGGAGGTCGAGCAGACCGTCGAGGACTATGTCCGCGCGGCCGGGCTGGCCAAGGCGGCGGGGTACGACGGCGTCGAGATCATGGGCTCCGAGGGCTACCTCGTCAACGAGTTCATCGCGAGCGCCACCAACCACCGGGACGACCGCTGGGGCGGCTCCTACGCGAACCGGACGCGCTTCCCCCGCGAGATCGTCCGCCGCACCCGGGAGCACGTCGGCGACGACTTCATCATCGTCTACCGGCTGTCGATGCTCGACCTCGTGCCCGGCGGCTCCTCGCTCGACGAGGTCGTCGCGCTCGCCAAGGAGATCGAGGCGGCCGGCGCGACCATCATCAACACCGGCATAGGCTGGCACGAGGCGCGGATCCCGACCATCGCGACCTCCGTGCCGCGCGCCGCGTACACCTGGGTGACCGAGAAGCTCATGGGCGCCGTGTCCGTACCCCTGGTCACCAGCAACCGGATCAACACGCCCGAGGTCGCGGAGCGGGTGCTCGCCGAGGGCCGCGCGGACATGGTGTCCATGGCGCGGCCCTTCCTCGCCGACCCCGACTTCGTCGCCAAGGCCCGTGAGGACCGCGCCGAGGCGATCAACACCTGCATCGGCTGCAACCAGGCGTGCCTGGACCACACCTTCAGCGGCAGGATCACCTCCTGCCTGGTCAACCCGCGGGCCTGCCACGAGACCGAGCTGGTCCTCTCCCCCACCCGGCTGCGCAAGCGCCTGGCGGTCGTCGGAGCCGGCCCGGCGGGCCTGGCGTTCGCGGTCGCGGCGGCCGAACGCGGCCACGCGGTGACGCTGTTCGACGCCGCCGACGAGATCGGCGGGCAGCTCAACATCGCCAAGCGCATCCCGGGCAAGGAGGAGTTCGAGGAGACACTGCGCTACTTCCGCACCCAGCTGGAGCTGCGCGGGGTGGAGGTCCGGCTCGAGACCTTCGCCACACCGGAGCTGCTGACCGGGTACGAGGAGATCGTGGTCGCGACCGGGGTCACGCCGCGCGTCCCCGACATCGAGGGCGTCGACCACCCCAGCGTCGTCGGCTACCTCGACGTGCTGCGCGACGGCGCGGAGGTCGGTGAGCGGGTGGCCGTCGTCGGCGCCGGCGGGATCGGCTTCGACGTGGCGGAGTTCCTCACCGACGGCGGCGAGGGCGCGAGCCTCGATGCGGAGACGTACTTCCGGCAGTGGGGTGTGGACACCGGGTACGCCGAGCGGGGCGGGCTGCGGGCCCCGGAGCGGCCGAGGCCGCCGCGCACCGTGCACCTCCTCCAGCGCAAGGCATCCAAGGTCGGCGCGGGCCTCGGCAAGACGACGGGCTGGATCCACCGCGCGGAGCTCAGGCACCGGGGCGTCACGATGGTCGCGGGGGCGGCGTACGACCGGATCGACGACGAGGGCCTGCACATCACGGTGGACGGCACGGCGAGGACGATCCCCGTGGACACGGTGGTGCTGTGCACCGGCCAGGAGCCGAGGCGCGGCCTGTACGAGGAGCTGGCCGCCGCGGGCCGCACCGTGCACCTCATCGGCGGCGCCGACGTGGCCGCCGAGCTGGACGCCAAGCGCGCCATCGACCAGGGCACCCGGCTGGCGGCCGAGATCTGACCCCGCCTCCCTAGGATGCCGGTCATGTCCCTCCCGCACGCGATCCTCACCGCCCTGCTCGAGAAGCCGTCCTCGGGCCTGGAGCTGACCCGCCGCTTCGACCGGTCCATCGGCTACTTCTGGTCGGCGACGCACCAGCAGATCTACCGCGACCTGGGGAAACTGGAGGAGGCGGGGCTGATCCGCGCCCTGCCCTCCGCCCAGCCGGCCAGGGGAAGGCGGAAGGAGTACGAGGTACTGCCCGCGGGCCGCGCGGAACTGGCCGGCTGGGTGGGCAGGAGCGAGGACCCCAAACCGGTCCGGGACGCGCTGCTGCTCCGGCTGCGCGCGGCGGCGGTGGTGGGCACGGAGGGGCTGGAGGCGGAACTGGGCCGCCATCTCGATCTGCACCGCAGGCAGTTGGCGGAGTACGAGGACATCGAGAAGCGCCACTTCCCGCCGGAGCGGGACGCGGCCGGGGACCGTCTCCGGCACGTGGTGCTGCGCGGCGGCATCGAGCTGGAGCGGTTCTGGATCGGCTGGCTCACGGAGGCGCTGGCGGAGATCGGGGGGCTGCCGCCGGCTCCTCGGCCGCGGTAGGCGTTCTCCGCCGCGTCCGTGCCACCCGTCCCCGGTCAAACCCCCGGGGCGTGTCGCGAACGTCCTCCCGCCCCGGGGGCGGACGGAGTTGCTCTCGCAGCACTCCTTACCACATCGAGCACCCGCGGTTCACTGCCCGGGACCCTCCTCCCCGCCGCGGGGATACTGGTCGGCCGTAGCAGGACTCGCTGACCACGAGGGGCTGACATGGTGGACCACGCGCGCGACGAAGGCGGCCGGCGGCCGCACGGAGACGGGCGGCACGCCGTCGTGATCGGGGGGAGCCTCGCCGGCCTGCTCGCGGCCCACGTGCTGGCCGGCCACGCCGACCGGGTGACCGTCGTGGAGCGCGACCGGATCCCGGACGGCCCGGAGCCTCGTCCCGGCGTCCCGCAGAGCAGGCACGCCCATGTGCTGCTGGAGAGCGGTCAGCTGGCGCTGGACTCCCTGCTGCCCGGGTTCACGGCCGAGCTGCGGGCGGCCGGGGCACCCCGCGTGGGCATGCCCGAGGACATGGTGGCGTGGAGCGGCGGCTGGATCCGGCGGACGGCCCCGACGACCCATATCCACACCGGCTCCCGCGACCAGCTCGAGCACCTGGTGCGCAGGCGTGTGCTGGCCGATCCGGTGATCAGGACCGTGGAGTCCGCAGAGGCGGTCGGGCTCGCCGGCGACGCCCTCCGGGTGCGGGGTGTGCTGCTGCGGGAGCGCGGCGGCACGAACGGCACCGGGGGCGGCACTTCGGGACACCGGCAGCGGACGCTCGCGGCCGACCTGGTCGTGGACGCCTCCGGGCGGGGCTCGCGCGCCCCGCGGTGGCTGGCCGCCCTCGGCGCCGAGCCGCCGCAGGAGGAGACCATCGACACCGGCCAGGCGTACGCCTCACGCGTCTACCGCAACGCCGGCGGCCATCTCGGCACGGAGGCCCTGGCGTACTGGTTCTACCCGAACCCCTCGCAGACGTACGCGGGCGGGGTGCTCCCGCTGGAGGACGGCAGCCACCTCGTGGCGCTCGCGGGTCTCCGCGGCCAGGAACCGCCCACGGACGACGCGGGGTTCACCGCCTTCGCCGCGCGCCTGCCCCACCCCCTGCTGCACGAGTGGCTGCGCACCGCCGAACCGCGGACACCGGCGTACGGCTTCCGGTCCACGGCCAACCTGCGGCGCAGATACGACCGTCCGGGCCGGCCCGCCGGGTTCCTCGCCACCGGCGACGCGCTGTGCACCTTCAACCCGATCTACGGGCAGGGCATGTCGGTCGCCGCGATGAGCGCCGTGGCGCTGCGCGACGCCCTGGCCTGCCCGCGTCGCAGGCCGACGACCCTCCGGGTGCAGCGGGCACTCTTCGACGCCTCGCGCCAGGCGTGGGACATCTCCGCGGGTGCCGACCGGGCCATGCCCGGGGCGGTGGGGAACGCCGTCGCCTCCCGGGCCGCGGACGGCCCGGTCGGCTGGTACCTGGACCGCGTCCAGCGACGGTACGGGGGCGATCCGTCGCTCGTCGGCCCGGTGTTCCGCTCCGTGCTGACGCTCACCACGCCCCTGAGCGCCCTGTTCGCCCCGAGGGTGGCACGGGCGGTGCTGTTCGGCCCCGTGGTCCGGCCGCCCGCGGCACCGCCGATGCGGGCTGAGACGGCGGGCTGCTGAGCCGGCCGGGCGCCGGGTTCCCACGGCGGCCGGCTGCGGCGGCGCTTCCCGGTCCTCAGGGCGCGGGCCGGGGCTCCTGGGTGTTCTCGCGGTGGAGGAAGGTGTTCAGCAGATCGCCGACGGGGTGGTCGGCCTCGTGGGGGTGGCGCAGCGCAAGGGTGGCGTCGATGGCGTAGCGGTTGCGGCGCCCGACGCGGGTCCGGGTGAGGTATCCGGCGCTCTCCAGGTCGGCGACGATGAGCTGGACGGCACGCTCGGTGATGCCGATCGCGGCCGCGACATCGCGCAGCCGGGCTTCGGGGTCGCCGGCCAGGCACAGCAGGACGCGCGCGTGGTTGGTCAGGAACGTCCAGGTGCCACCGCGGGCCGGGGAGGCGCTCATGGGCTCCACCCTACCCTCTTACCTGAAGTCAGATTAGCGAAATTTTTTTCGCGTAAATATTGACGCTCATAGCTTTTCGGGTGACCCTGGAGGTGTCGCACCACCTACCCCGAAGGGGTGATGGCCGTGAACCTCCCGCCGACGCACCACCGGGCGCCCGGTGCCCCCGCGCCGGGCCGTCCGTCCCCTCCCGCGTCGTTTCCCGCGTCGTTTCCCGCGTCCCTTCCGCGGCCGGTCACCGCCGTGCTCACCGACCGTCTCGACGACGTCGCCGTCGCGGACACCGCCGCCCGCATGGCCGCCGCACACGGTGTGCCACTGCTGCTCGTCGCCGTACTGCCGTACTCCCCCACCCCGGAGCAAGACGCCCGGCCGGACGGCGCGGCGGCGCGGGCGGTACTGGGCCGGGTGCTGCCGTGCGTCGGCCGCGCCCGGGTCGGATACATCCCGGCCGTCCACCCCGGCCCTGACGCACCGGGCGGCAGACTGCGGGCGGCGACCGGGCTGCTCGTCCTGGCCGCTCGCCACCACTCGCCGGTGGTACTCGCCTCCCGCGACGGCCCGGCGGGGCTGGACGCCCGCAGCCTGATCGAGGCGGCCGCGCTGCGCGGCGGGCCCTCCGTACACGCCGTCCCCCGGCGCCCCGGGCGCTTCACACCGCACCATGACCGCCCATCCGCCCCGCAGCGGCCCGGTCACCACGCGTCCTCCCCTCCCGGGCCGCTACCGCCGCCGCGACGAGGAAGCCGGACCGTCATGAACGACCTGTCGTTCCCGGTTCCGCTATGGGTATGGGCCGCGGTGACCCTCGGTATCGGTGTGATGCTCGCCGTCGACCTGCTCGCCCACCGCGACAACCACGTGATCGGCTTCCGCGAGGCCGCCGTCTGGAGCGGCGTCTGGATCGCCGCCGGGCTCGGCTTCGGCCTCATCCTGCTCGCGTGGCAGGACGGCGCCGTCGCTTCCACCTACTACGCCGGCTACCTGATCGAGAAGGCCCTCTCGGTCGACAACGTCTTCGTCTTCGCGCTGGTCTTCTCCTTCTTCGCCGTACCGGACGCCTACCAGCACAAGGTCCTCTTCTGGGGCGTCATCGGAGCCCTGGCCGCCCGCCTGGTGTTCATCTTCGTCGGCGCGGAACTGCTGCGGGTGTTCTTCTGGACCGCCTACCTCTTCGGCGCGTTCCTGATCTGGACCGGCTGGAAGATGGCCGCCTCCAAGGACGAGGAGGTCCACCCCGACCGCAACCCCGTCGTCCGCCTCGTCCGGAAGGTCGTCCCGACCGATGCCCGGTTCCACGGGGACAGGTTCTTCACCCGCGTCGACGGCCGGCGGGTAGCGACCCTGCTGTTCGTGGTCCTCGTCGCGATCGAGGCCACCGACCTGGTCTTCGCCGTCGACTCCGTCGCCGCGATCCTGGCGATCACCACCAACACCTTCCTGGTGTGGACCGCCAACGCGTTCGCCGTCCTGGGTCTGCGCAGCCTGTACTTCTGCCTCGCCGGACTGCTGCGCCGCTTCCGGTACCTGCACTACGGCCTGGCGGTGCTGCTCGCCTTCGCCGGGGTCAAGCTGATCCTGTCCGAGACCCCCGTCGGCAAGCTGCCCATCCCCCTCACCCTGGGAGTCATCGCCGCCACGATCACCGTCTCCATCGGCTGGTCCCTGATCGCCACCCGAAACCGGACCGGCGGTGACGACGACCCCGCCGCGGCACGGAGCACCGCCGGCACCACCGGAACGGCGTCCGCCGAACACGGCCCCGACCCCGGCACGTCGAGCACCCGGAGCCGTACGGATCGACCGCCGCCACGACCACGGTGACCCCGGAGCGCGAGGCCCGAACCACCGGCCACCCGTGCCCGTACGCCCCTCGCACGCTCCCCACCCGCGCGGCGGTGACGGCGACGGCGTCCCGGTCGTGTCGCCCGCTCCGAGGGCACCGCGGCGGGTGGGCACGGCGCTCCCGGCCGCCCTCCTCGCCCGGCCGGAAATCCGCTGGGAACGCGGTGCATCCGGCGCTTAGCTAAGGGCTGTCCCGTCATCACTGGCGGATCAGCGCGCGGCGTCGGACGGGGTGCATCGCAAGGCGGAGGGCCGTCCTCATACCGGGCGTATTCGGGCGATCCGACAACACAGCGAGGTGCAGCAGCTGTCGTCGTGCGCCCGCTGGGGATTGCGGGACAGCCCTTAGCTTGATCTTTAACCTGTGCGGCGTCAGGCGGGGTTTGCCCGTCAAGGAGCGGCGTCCGGTGCGGTGTACCGCAAGGCGCCGGATCGGCCTCGTAGTGGGCCTACTCGGTTGATTCGGCAACGCAGCGAGTCGCCGTGCCGGGCGTCGCGACGGGCCGAACGCTGCCTGACGCGGCACCAGCGTGGCCGGATCGCCCCCGGCGGGGCCTCCCGCACCCTCGGAGCCGTACCGGGGCGCGCCCCGCACCGGGCGCCGGCGCGACCCGCGCCCGGTGCGGTGCGGGGCGGGCCACCACTCGTCACCACTCGTCACCACTCGAGATCTGAGGAGCCGTCATGCCCACGCTGTACCCGCCCATCGAGCCCTACCGGCAGGGCATGCTCGACACCGGCGACGGCCACCACGTGTACTGGGAGGTCTGCGGCAATCCCGAGGGCAAGCCCGCCCTGGTGGTGCACGGTGGCCCGGGAGCGGGGTGCAAACCCGGTGCCCGGCGCCGGTTCGACCCTGAGCGCTACCGGGTCGTCCTGTTCGACCAGCGCGGCTGCGGCCGCAGCACCCCGCACGCGAGCGACCCCCGCGCCGACCTGGCGACCAACACGACCGGGCACCTGCTAACCGACATGGAGCGCCTGCGGGAGCTCCTGGGCGTCGACCGCTGGCTGCTGTACGGGGGCTCCTGGGGATCGACGCTGCTGCTCGCCTACGCCCAGCGCCATCCGGAGCGGGTGTCGGAGATCGTCGTCAACGGGGTGACGACGACCCGCCGTTCGGAGATCGACTGGCTCTACCGCGGCGTGGCGCGGTTCTTCCCCGAGCAGTGGGACCGCTTCCTGGCCGGGGTCCCGGAGGCCGGACGGGACGGCGACCCGGTCGCCGCGTACGCGCGCAGGATGAACGACCCGGACCCGAGGACACGGGCGAAGGCCGCTCAGGACTGGTGCACCTGGGAGGATGCCGTCGTCTCGCTGGAGCCCAACGGCCCGTCCGGGGTCTACTCCGACCGCCCCTCGGCGGCCCGGATCGCGCTCGTCCGGATCGCCTCGCACTACTTCGCGCACGGGGCGTGGCTGGAGGAGGGCGTGCTGCTGCGG
This sequence comes from Streptomyces sp. I6, assembly GCA_003725745.1. Classification (GTDB taxonomy): domain Bacteria; phylum Actinomycetota; class Actinomycetes; order Streptomycetales; family Streptomycetaceae; genus Streptomyces. The sequence continues at coordinate 224,283 of RHDP01000001.1, forward strand.
AACGCGCCACTGCTCACCGGGATCCCCGGGGTGCTGGTGCACGGCAGGCTCGATCTGTCCAGTCCTCCGGACACCGCCTGGGAGCTGTGCCGAAGATGGCCGGACGCCCGGCTGGTGACGGTCGGCGACGCGGGACACCTGGGCAGCGATGCGGCGGACGAAGAGGTGCTGGCCGCGCTCGACGGCTTCGCCGGCTGCCGCTGAGCCGCGCCCTCACCCCTCACCCCCGACCTGCTCACCCCCGACCCCTCAGCCCCGCCTGCTCACCCCTGACCCCTCGGCCCGGACCGCCGCCACGGCCCGACCACCGCGAATCCATCCAGACCGGGCGGGCCCTGAGCGGACGGCGGGGCCTCCCGGGCGAGGCCGCCCTCCTCAGGCGGCGGTCCAGACGGTCGTGATGTTGCAGAACTCCCTGATCCCGTGGCCGGACAGCTCACGCCCGTAGCCGGACCGCTTCACCCCGCCGAAGGGCATGGCCGGATGGGAGGCGGTCATCCCGTTGAAGAAGATCCCGCCCGCCTCCATGTCCCGGACGAAGCGCTCCATGTCGCCCGCCTCCCTGGTCCAGACGTTCGAACTCAACCCGAAGGGCGAGTCGTTGGCGACCGCCACGGCCTCGTCGAGATCGGAGACGCGGTAGACGGTCGCGACGGGGCCGAAGGCCTCCTCGTGGTGGATCCGCATCTTCGGGGTGACTCCCGTGAGGACCGTCGGGAGGTAGTACCACCCGGCCGGCCGGCCTTCGGGGCGGCCCGCGCCGCACAGCACCCGCGCTCCGCGCCGTACGGCGTCGTCGACCAGCTCCTCCACGTCGGCGCGGCCCTGCTCGGTGGCCAGCGGTCCGACGTCGGTGGACTCGTCCATCGGATCGCCGACGGCGAGCGCCTCCATCCGTGCGGTGAAGCGCTCGGTGAAGGCGTCGTGGACGTCCTCGTGGACGATGAAGCGCTTGGCCGCGATGCACGACTGCCCGTTGTTCTGGACCCGGGCGGTGACCGCGACCCGCGCGGCCCGGTCCACGTCGGCGGACGGCATGACCACGTACGGGTCGCTGCCGCCGAGTTCCAGAACGGTCTTCTTGACCTCGTCGCCGGCGATCGAGGCGACGGAGCGCCCCGCCGGCTCGCTGCCGGTGAGCGTCGCCGCGGCCACCCGCGGATCGCGCAGCACGCCCTCGATCGCCCCCGCACCGACCAGCAGGGTCTGGAAGCAGCCGTCGGGGAAGCCGGCCCGGTGGAAGAGGTCCCCCAGGTAGAGAGCGGTCTGCGGGACGTTCGAGGCGTGCTTGAGCAGTCCGGTGTTGCCCGCCATCAGCGCGGGTGCCGCGAACCGCACGACCTGCCAGAGCGGGAAGTTCCAGGGCATCACGGCGAGCACCACGCCCAGCGGGCGGTAGCGGACGGTGACGCCGGAGGCGCCCGAGTCCTTCACGTCGTCGTCCGACGGGTGCTCGTCGGCGAGCAGCTCCTCGGCGTGGTCGGCGTACCAGCGCATCGCCTTCACGCACTTGGCCGCCTCGGCCCTGGCCGCCACCAGCGGCTTGCCCATCTCGCTCGTCATGGTGCGGGCGATGTCCTCCCGGTCCTCCTCCAGCAGCGCCGCGGCCCGCTTCAGGAACCGGGAGCGCTCCGGGAAGGACGTCGTGCGGTACGTACGGAAGGTCGCGTGGGCGGCGGCCAGGCGGCTCTCGATCTCCTCGGGGCCGTTGGCTTCGAAGGTCTTGAGCGTTTCGCCGGTCGCGGGATTCACACTGGCGATGGCCATGGCGGTGTCCTCCTTCGGCCTTCGGCCGCACCTACGACCCTGCCGCGCCCGGGGCGGCGGCGCAACGCGACGGTCCCGGGCGTCGGCGCTCCACCGCCGGCCGTGTCACGGGCCCGCGCCCGCGGCCACCTCAGCCCTTCCGGCGCCTCACCCGAACGGGCGACGGGAGCCCCCTCGGCGTAGGCTCGGGAACGGCGGACCACCCACCGGGCGCGCTTCCCGGGAGGCGATCGTGAACACACACCACCGGACCTGGACGCTGGCGCCGTCCGCGGCTCTCCTCGCGGTCGCCCTCGCGGCCGGCGGCACCGCGTACGCGGGCGACGACATCGAGACGCTCACGGCCCGGCAGATCGCCGAGAAGGCCCGCGAGGCCCTGCTCGACGCGGACTCGGTGCGCGTCACCACCAAGGGCGACCTGCGGGAGCCCGGCTCTCCGAACGAGCTGGACCTCGCCCTCGACCGCTCGGGCAACTGCGCCGGGACGGTGGGCTTGGGCGGCGAAGGCTCCGTGGAGATCATCAAACGCGGTGAGACGGTGTGGATGAAGCCGGACGCGGCGTTCTGGAAGAACCAGGTGCCCGGCGGCGGCGAAGCGATCAGGGAACTCGTCGGGGACCGCTATCTGCGCGGCACCACCGACATCGGCCTGCTCAGGGGCATGGCCTGGGTCTGCGACCTGGACACGTTCGTCGACCGGCTCACCGGCGTCCCCACCGGCGCCATCCCTCTCACCAAGGGCGAGAAGACGGAGGTCGACGGCGTCGGCGCCATCCCGGTGACGGGCAGTCTGGCAGGCCGGACGATCACTCTGTACGTCGCCACCGAGGGCGAACCCCATCCGGTGCGCCTGGTGGTGGCGGGTACCGGCGCGGCGAAGGCGACCGTGGACTTCTCGGACTACGACAAGCCGGTCCCGACGGCGACTCCCCCGGCCGGCGACAGCGTCGACCTGAACACTCTCCTGGGCTAGACGCCTCCGCTCTCCTGGGCGGGGCACCTGTGCGCCGTCCGGCCCGCCCCTCCCGGGAGTGAACCGGCGGTGCGCCCGGCCGGGGCCGTTCAACCCGCTGCCGGCACCCCTTCGGTCCGATGGCGACGGCCGTGGGCCCCCCGCAGACTCGGCAGCATGTCGGGCAAGCGAAGCGCCGGGCTCCTGCTGTTCCGGGGCACCGCGGCGGATCTCGAGGTGCTGATCGGGCACATGGGAGGCCCCTATTGGGCCGCCAGGGACGAGGGCGCGTGGTCGATTCCCAAGGGCGAGTACGGCCCGGAGGAGCGGCCGGAGGCGGCGGCGCGGCGGGAGTTCGAGGAGGAGCTCGGGCTGCCCGCCCCGGACGGCGAGCGCATCGCGCTCGGTGAGAGCCGCCAGGGAGGCGGCAAGTCCGTCACCGTCTGGGCGGTCGAGGGCGACCTCGACCCCCGTGCGGTGGTGCCCGGCACGTTCACGATGCAGTGGCCGCCGCGGTCCGGCGTACCGACGGAGTTCCCCGAGGTCGACCGGGTCGGCTGGTTCCCCCTGGAGCGCGCGGCGGAGCTGCTCGTCCCGGGCCAGCGAATCTTCCTGGAGCGGCTCGCCCATCACATACGCGGCGGCCGCTGAAGGCGGCCGCGCCCCGAACCGGAGGAAACAGCCCGTGTCCCGTTGCTCCAAGGCCGTCGCCCTGTCCGGCGCGGCACTCCTCGTCGCGGCCGCTCTGCCGGCCACCGCCACCGCCCGTCCCTCCTACGAGGGCTCCGTGACCGCGCGCGAACTCCTCGCCAAGGTCAGGAGCTGCACACGGATATCCGACGGACTGTTCCGCTCCGACGCGGACCAGGAGGAGTCCATACCGGTGTGCGGCACCAGCTCGGTGGTCTTCTGGAAGGCGGACCTCGACATCGACTGCGACGGCCTGGGCAGCCCGGAGTGCAACCCGGACACCGACGAGTACTGGCAGCCCGAGACCGCGTACTGGGACTCCGAGGGATACCCGCTGGACTCCGCCGACCTGCCGTTCATCGTCGTACCGGCGATCAGCCGGGTCTGGGACTACAACTACTCGCGCATCCGCGGCGGCACCGTCGCCGCCGTGATCTACCGCGACCGGGTCGTCTACGCGGTGGTCGGCGACGTCGGCCCGACCGACCTCATCGGCGAGGCGTCGCACGCCACCGCCCGGGCGCTGGGCATAGACCCCGATCCGACGACCGGCGGCGTCAACTCCGGGGTGACGTACATCCTGTTCCGGGACTCCAAGGTCACCCCCATCGAGTCGCACCGGGCCGCGGTGAGGCTGGGCGACAGACTCGCGCGGAAGTTCGTCGGTCGCTCCTGACGTACGGCGGGAGCACCATGGGAGGGACGGGACCGGCGAGGAAGGGCGGTGCGATGACGGCCGACGACAGGCCGCCGGGCGCCCGCCCGGCCCCGGGGGCGGCGCCCGGGTCCCGCTCCTCCGGCGCGGGCTGGGGGCACCCGGCCGTGGATCCGCTGGAGGCCTTGGACCGGATCGCCTTCCTGCTCGAGCGGTCCGCGGCCCCGGCGTACCGGGTACGTGCCTTCCGCACGGCGTCGGCGGCGATCGCGGCCCTGGGCGAGCGCGAGGTGGGCGAGCGGGCCGCGGCAGGCTCACTGGAGTCGGTGCGGGGTCTCGGACCCAAGACCGCTCAGGTCGTCAGGGAGGCCCTGGCCGGTCAGGTACCGGCGTATCTGCGGCGGCTGGAGGAGGAAGCGGGCGCGCGGACCGGAGGGAACGCTCCCGGGGCCCGGCTGCGCGCGGCGCTCCGCGGGGACTGCCATCTGCACTCGGACTGGTCCGACGGCGGCAGCCCGATCGAGGCGATGGGGCGCGCGGCGGCCGCTCTCGGGCACGAGTGGGCCGTGCTCACCGACCACTCCCCCAGGCTCACGGTGGCACGCGGGCTCAGCCCGGAGCGGCTGCGTGAGCAGTTGGACGCGGTCGCCGAACTCAACCGGACCTGGAGGCCGTTCCGGCTGCTCACCGGCATCGAGTGCGACATCCTGCCGGACGGCTCGCTCGACCAGGAGCCGGAACTGCTCGACCGGCTGGACGTGGTGGTGGCGTCCGTGCACTCCCGGCTCCGGATGGAGGCACGGCCGATGACCCGGCGGATGGTCGCCGCGGTGACCGATCCGCTCGTCGACGTCCTCGGGCACTGCACAGGGCGGCTGCTGCAGGGACGTGACGGAGGCCGCGGGCGGCCGGAGTCGGAGTTCGACGCGGACGAGGTGTTCGCCGCCTGCGCCGATTCCGGCACGGCGGTGGAGATCAACTGCCGCCCGGACCGGCTCGATCCGCCGCGCCCGCTGCTGCGGCGCGCCGTGGAGGCGGGCGTGCTCTTCGCGATCGACAGCGACGCCCACGCTCCGGGCCAGCTGGACTGGCAGCTCAACGGCTGCGCCCGCGCCGAGGAGTGCGGGGTGCCCGAGTCTCGTGTGGTCAACACCCGCGGTGCGCAGGACGTGCTGCACTGGGCGCGGACGGGGGACTTGCCGGGCTCGGGCTGAGCGGTGCGCGGTCGCGGAGTCGGAGGCGGCGGACCGCCTGCCCGGGTGCCCGGGTGCGCGCAGGCGTTCGGGGCGCCGGCCGCCGCCTCCGGTACGGGGCGGCACGGCCGTGGAGGTGTTCCTGCCGGGTCGCGGCGTCCGGCCAGGGCATGGCGCACCGCCCCGTAGCGGCACCCGGCGTCCGGGCGACGCGCCCCGCGTTCCGGCCGCGGCCCCGGCGCCCCTTCCGTTCCGGCGCCGCACCCTCCCGTTCCGGCCGTGCGATGCCCCGCCGAGGCCGTGCGATGCCCCACCCGGCCGCGTGCCGTCCGGGCCGGGAAGTGCGACCTTGGAGGGGGACGTCCCTGCGCGAGAGAGGACGCGGATCACCATGGCCGTCATCGACAGGCACGAGGAAGTATCGGTACAGCTCACCGGCGCGCCCGAGGACGCCGACGCCGTCTTCGCCGCGCTGCTCGCGGCCTACCCCTGTGACCGGGACGCCGAGGAGCACCCCCACCACGAGGGCCGGGGCGAGCACCCCACCATCTGGTCGGCGACCTACGACGTGGCATCGCCCGACACGGCCGGCCCCGTGGCGGCGACGGCCCTCCACGCGCCGGTGGGAGCGGAGCTGTCGGGCTCGTACGCGGCGGTGGACCGGCTGGCGCGGGCCATGACCACGGGTTTCGCGGTCGAGGTTGAGCACGCGGTGTCCGGGGACGGTGAGAAGCAGTTGCGGCTGCGGCTCGACTCGCCGTCCGCCTCGGGCGGCTGAGGGGAGGGGAAGAGGCGGGGCACGGGAACCGCCGGAAGCAGGGCACGGGAGCCGTGGCCTTCGGGCTCGCCCCGGGCATGTTTCCGGCGCTCGGTCCTGCTCCAGCCTGCGGCCTGCCCCGTGACAGGGCCGGTGGGCCTGATTGGTACGGGTGACGTGCTGCCGCGGTGTGCCGCGGTCCGTACGGGCGGTTTGCGACCCCGGTCCTCGGCCCCGGGCCGGGGGCCTGGCCTCGGCTCCGGGCCGGGGGCCTGGCCTCGGCCCGGGCCGGGGCCTGGCCATCGGACCCGGCCTAGGGAACGGGGCGCACGGGCAGCTCCCGGACGCTGTTCCCCACGAAGCTGGCGTGCCGGGGCAGTTCCGGATCCGGAACAGCCAGTTCCAGTCCGGGGAAACGGGTGAACAGCCGCTCCAGGGCGATGGCCCCTTCCATCCGGGCGAGCGGCGCCCCGAGGCAGTAGTGCGCACCGTGGCCGAGGGAGAGGTGGCGGGGGCCGGACGCCCGGGTGATGTCGAAGCGGCCCGCGTCAGGTCCGTGCACGGCCGGATCCCTTCCGGCGGCGGAGTATCCGGCGAGCACCGGGGTGCCCTTCGGGATGACCGTGCCGTCCAGGGTGAGGTCCCGGGTGGCGTAGCGGAACGGGAAGTAGCTCACGGGGCTGTCCCAGCGCAGGGTCTCCTCGACGACGTCCGCCCAGGTCGCGTCGCCCGCGCGGACCAGGTCGAGTTGATCCCGGTGCGTGCAGAGCGCACGGACCGCGTTGGTGATCAGGTTCAGCGTGGTCTCGTGGCCCGCGACGATCATCAGCAGCAGGGTGCCGATGAGTTCATGCCCGCTGAGCCGGTCGCCGTCCTCCTCGCGGGCGGCGATCAGCGCGCTGGTGAGGTCGTCGCCCGGCTGCTTCGCACGGGCCGCGGCCACGGCGGCCAGCACGTCGACCAGCTCCCGGTTGGCGGCCATCGCCTCCTCGGGGCCGATGTCCGTGGCGACGACCTCGTTCGACAGGTGGTGCAGTCGCTCGTGGTGCCGGGCGTCCACACCCAGCAGTTCGCAGATGACCCCCATGGGCAGCGGCATGGCGACGTGCCGGCGCAGATCGGCGACGCCACCGTGCTCCGCCGCGACCCGGCCGAGTCCGTCCAGCAGCTCCTCCGTGACCGTCTCGATCCGGGGGCGCAGATCCGCGACCCGGCGTGCCGTGAACGCCCTGCTCACCAGCGACCTGAGCCGGCGGTGGTCGTCGCCGTCGGCCGTGGTCATCCCCCGTACCGTGGCGAAGGTCTTCAGCGGCCAGCCGTCGGCGATCCGTCCCTCGCGCAGCGCGGTGAAGTGCTCCGCGCCCTTGGCGACATCGGGGTGCGCCAGGAACTCCCTGAGAGCGTCGTGCCCCAGGACGGCCATGCCCGGCACCTCGCCGGGCAGGACGACGGGCGCCACCGCGCCCCGGGCCAGCAGCCTGGCGTTGTCGGCGTGCGGGCAGCCGCCGGCCGGGTCCATCCGGTGCGGGCTGCTCGGTGAGCTGGTCAACGGTCCTCTCCTGTCTGTGCGGCGGCCGGGTGGCCGGGGCGGTCGGTGCCGGTGCCGGCCCGGTCCGTCCGCGGGGTGCGGGACGTCCGCGGTCCGGTGAACCGGACGGGGAGGGCGGTGAGCCCCTTGCTCCACGGCGAGGGCACCCAGGCGAGTTCCGACTGCTCGACGGCCAGTTCCATGTCGGGCAGCAGGCGCCGGACGGTGTCCACCGCGGTACGGGTGATCAGCCGGGCCGGGTCCTGGGCCGGGCAGGTGTGCGGTCCCGCGCCGAACGCGAGGTGCGAGCGGTTGCCGGTGGCGGGCCCGCCCGGCGGCAGCACCGCCGGGTCGGCGTTGGCGGCGGCGAGCCCGAGGATCAGCATGTCGCCGGCCCGGATGGACTGGCCGCCGAAACGCAGGGCTCGGGTGGCGTAGCGGGCGGGGAGGTTCTGCGTCGGCGGGAAGCGCCACAGGACGAGGTCGAGTGCGTCGTCCGCGGTGAGGTGGCCGCTCGTCGGCGAGGAGCGGAACGCAGGATCGCCGAGCAGCACGCGCAGGGTCGTGGCGATCCAGTCGACGGTGCTCTGATGGCCGACGACGAACATCACCAGCAGGTTGTGCAGCACTTCCTCGTCGGTGAGGCGCGCCGGGTGGTGCAGCAGGGCGGAGGTGATGTCGTCACCGGGGCGGGACCGCTTCTCCTCGATCAGGGCGAGGAGGATCGCGTTGATCCTCCGGCTCGCCCTGCCGGAGTCCGAGGTGGCGGCACCCATCCGGCTGATCGCGTGGACGAGGCGCCTGCCGGGTCGTTCGTCCAGCCCGAGCAGTCCGCTGATGACCAGCAGCGGGAGCCTGCGCGCGTAGTGGGGCAGCAGGTCGGCAGTGCCGCGGCCGGCGAACGACGCGATCAGCTCCTCGGCGGCGGACCGCACCCGCCGTCGCAGTTCGTGTCCGTCGATGCGGGCGAGGGCGTCGGAGACGGCGGTCCTCATCCGGCGGTGCTGCTGGCCGTCTGCGAACAGCAGCGCGGGCCGCCAGCCGACGTACGGCAGGATCGGCGAGTCGGGCGGCACACGGCCGTCGCGCAACGGGCTCCAGCGGCGCGGGTCGTGGGAGAAGTCCTGTTCGTCGCGGGCGACCCGGAGCAGCTCGCGATGGCCCAGGACGAGCCAGGCGTCGATGCCCGGGGCGACGGTGACGGGTGCCACCGGGCCGTGGGCCCCGCGGAGTTCCTCGTACAGCGCGGGCATCGTGTCGCCGTCGAGGCGCGGTCCGTACAGCGCGGTTGCGGCGGGGCGCTGTCCGCCGAAGCCGGAGGGCGGCGGTGAGTAGCCGTGCGGGGTGGTCATGAGACTCCCTGATGGCGAGGACTCCGTGGTGACCGGCGGGTTCCGGTCACGAGGACTTCCGCGGTGGCGTGGACGGACGGGCGCGGACGGACGGGCGCGGACGGGACGGGCTGGACAGGACGGCGTGCGGGCGCGATCGGAGCCGCTACCGGCCGGGATCGGTACCGGGGAGCTGCTCACCGGTACCGCGGCCGACCGGCGGTGCGGCGGACGGGAGGCCCGACGCCGCCGGTCGGCCCGGAACAGGGCGGCGGGAGCCGGGGCGGCGCGGGCCGGGGTCGACGGAGGGCATCGCGGGCGGGGGGTCAAAGGCCCCGGATCGCCGGGGCGCCGCGGGCGGCGCCGGGTCGCGGGTGCCCGCCGGAACAGCCCGGTCACGGCTCCGGTCACGGCTCCGGTCACGGTCGCCCTCCCTCGCGGCCGGCTTCGTCGGGCGCGGGCACACCGCTCCCCAGGGGCGCCCGGCCCCGGTGTGTCCCGGACACCGCGCCGGGGACCGACGCGGGGGGCGTCTCGGGGTGCCGGGAGCCGCCGGGGTCCGGAGGGGACGGCGCGCCGCTGCTCTGCTCGGGATCCGGCTCCGCGGCATCGGGCTCCCCGCGCCCGCCGCGGCGGCGGCGGAGTCCGCCCGGTGGGGGCGCGGGACCGCCGGCGGGCGCCGGACCGCCACCGGGTGCCGGAAAGCCGGATACCGGGGAACCGGGTGCCGGAGAACCGGACACCGGCGCCCGGCCGGGTGCCGGAGAACCGGACACCGGACCGGTGCCCGCCGTCCCCTGGACCGCCGGGCCCTGGCCGTCCTGCTGGGGGTGCGGCTCCCCCTCCCCGGCCGCCGGCCGCGACGGCTCGTGCCCCGGTGCCCTCGGGCCCGCCGCCGGCTCGTGGCGGAGCGGAGCCGGACGGGACGGCGGATCGGTGAGCAAACGGTGGGGTACGAACGTCACGGCCCGGGTTCCGCCGTACGAGGAGGCGGCGGTCAGCTCCACGCTGAAGCCCAGTTCACGGCTCCATCGGCCCGCGCAGGCGAGCCCGAGGCGCGGCACCGCGCCGAGCCGGGCCAGATCCGGTTCGTCCCGGAGCCGGGCCGCGGCCTGCGCGAGGACGTCGGGCGGCATGCCGAGGCCGGCGTCGTCGATCTCGACGACCGCCCCCGCGGCCACCTCCCGTACGGTGACCGCGACCGGGGTACCGGACGGCGAGAACACCGTGGCGTTCTCGAGGAGTTCGGCGATGACGTGCACCAGCCCTTCGACGGCGGGCGGCGCGACATGCAGGGTCTGACCGCCGTGCACGTCGACACGGCCGAACTCCACGATGCGCGACCGGGCTCCGTGGACGCAGTCGTGGAGGGACACGGGTCGCCGCTCCCGCCGCACGGGCCAGCTCCCGCACAGCACGAGCAGGGTCTGGGCCCTGCGGTTCATCCGGGCGGCCGCGTGACCGGCCCTGATCACCTCGGCCGTCAGCCGGGGGTCGTCGAGGGAGCGTTCGACGCGGTCCAGCGCCTCCTGCTGCGCGGTCGCCATGGCGTGCACGGTGCGGGCGACGGACTCGAGGGCGGACCGCACGGAGTCCCGCAGGGCGCGCTCCCTGCGTACGGCCTCGTCGGAGCCGAGGGCGGTGACGACGGCGGCCAGGGCCCTGGCGAAATCCGCACCCGTCTCGGAGTCCGAACCGACGGGGCCCGGTACTCCGTCCAGCAGACGTCCGGTGCGCGTGCGTTCGGCGATGGCGGGGGCCCTGACGGCGGCGAGATGCGCGATCTCGGACTCACGCGCGGCCGCGAGCCGTTCCGCGCCCGCCCGCGCCCGCTGCTCGGCCTCGAGTCTGCGGCGCAGCGACAACGCCCAGATGAGCATCGCCAGGGCGGCGGCCCCGCCGCCCCCGGCGATCAGCAGCCCGACCATGACTCGACGCTTCCGGATAACGCGACCACGCCAGAACGAGTCCCTTCCAGATCGCCTACGGGGCTCCCCCGGCGATCGGGGGTATCCAGATCCTACGGTCAACCAGCCAATCTTCGAACGCCCGTTGTGCAACTCCCGTCACTTTCCGCCATCACGGTTCCGGGAACTCGACGGCTTTTCGGGGCGGTCTGTCGCATAGTGTGAACTCGGCCCCGCCTCGCCGCCGCGAGCGCGGAAGGGCCGGACGACAGGGGGCGGTTCATGCGTGCGCAGCGTGTGCCGGCCGTCCTCGTCACCCTGCTCGTCTCCGTGTTCTTCGCCCTCCTCGGGTCCCTCGCCGGTGCCTCACCGGCCGCGGCGGCGGCCGGCGGTACGCCGGCGCCGGTGTCCGTGTCCGTATACGTACCCGTACCCGTACCCGTATCCGCGCCGGACGCGGCCACCGCGTTCCGGCACACTGCACGTCCCGTGCGGTCCGACGTGCGGTACCGGCACAACGCACGGCACCTCCACGACGGGCCACTGCGTACGACGGCAGAAGAAGCCCACGGCGCGCGCCCGTCGCCGCTCCCTCCGACGCCCGGCGGGCGCCTGCCCGACGCGGCCTCGCCCGAGCCCGCCACGCACGGCACGGTCCGGCCGGCGTCCGCCCGCGACGTGGTGCGGACGTCGCACCGTGCCGAACTCCCCGATGTGCGGGGGCCTCCGGGGACGGCCGATCACCGGTCCCGTCCCACATCACCGCCGGCGTGCCCCTCCTGAGGGCGCCCGGCGCCCTCAGGAGGAAGCTTGTGACTCGCACCACCGCGGTGCGGGCAGTTCTCGCCGTGCTCGTACTGCTCGCATCCCTCTTCGTCGCACTCACCCAGTCCCCCAGACTCGGTCTGGATCTCCAGGGCGGCACCCGTATGGTGCTCGAGGCCCGTGACACCGCCGCCGTGAAGGCGGACGCCGACACCACCGACCACGTCATCGAAGTGCTGCGGCAGCGCATCGACGCGCTGGGCGTCGCGGAGCCGGTCCTGGCCCGCTCCGGCGAGAACCGCATCGTCGTGGAACTGCCGGACGTCCAGGACCCGCGCCATGCCGCCGAGGTCCTCGGCCGCACGGCCCAGCTGACCTTCCATCCCGTCGAGGCACCCCCGAAGAGGGGACGGCCGGGCGGCGGGTACTGCCCGACGAACAGGGCAGACCGGTCACGCTCGGCGCCGCGGCGCTGTCCGGGGCCGGCGTGAAGGACGCGGAGGCCCGGTTCGACCCCCAGCAGGGCACGGGCTGGCATGTGGCCCTGGACTTCCGGGGGGACGCGGCACGCGACTGGGCCGGACTGACCGGGCGGGCCGCCTGCCACCCCGTGCAGGACGACCGGCGCCGGGTCGCGATCGTGCTCGACGACAAGGTGGTCTCGTCGCCGCAGGTGGATCCGTCGGTCGGCTGCCGCTCCGGGATCGCCTCGGGTGCCACCCGGATCACCGGTGCGTTCGACGCTGCGGAGGCCAGGCAACTGGCCCTGCTCATCAAGGGCGGCGCGCTGCCGGTGCCGGTGGAGACCGTCGATCAGCGGATCGTGGGACCGACACTCGGCGCGGCCGCGATCAGCGCGAGTGCCGAGGCCGCGGCTGTGGGGGTGTCGCTCACGGCGCTGTTCATCACGTTCGTCTACCGGCTCTTCGGCGCCCTGGCCGCCGCGGCGCTGGCCGCTTACGGAGTGGTCTCGTACGCCGCCCTGGTGGCCCTCGGCGTCACACTGACACTGCCAGGACTGGCCGGATTCGTGCTCGCGATCGGCATGGCCGTGGACGCGAACGTGCTCGTCCTCGAACGGGCCAGGGAGGAGTACCCGAACCGGCCCCGCCGGCCACGCCGGTCGCTGCGCAGCACCATGTCGACGGCCTCCCGCAGGGCGTGGACCGCGGTGGCCGACGCGAACGCGACCACGCTCCTCGCGGCGGGGCTGCTCTTCCTGCTGGGCTCGGGGCCGGTGAAGGGCTTCGGTGTCACACTGGCGATCGGCGTCGTCGTCTCGATGTTCTCGGCGCTGGTCGTAGCGCGGGCGCTGACCGACGCGGCCGCGCGGTTCCCGTTCGTGGACCGGTTCCGGACCGTCAGCGGCGTGGGGGGTCCGGGCCGGGTCAGGACGTTCCTCACCCGCCGCGGCCCGCGGCCCATGCGCACCCCCCGGCGCTGGCTGGTGCTGTCGGCCGTGCTGGTCGCGGTGGCCGTCACGGGCGTCCTGCTGCGCGGGCTGAACCTGGGGGTCGAGTTCACCGGCGGCCGGCTGGTCGAGTACGCCACCGCTCGGACGGTGGACGCCGACACGGCCCGATCGGCCGTCGCGAAGGCGGGCTTCCCCGACGCGGAGGTCACCACCGCCGACGGCCGGGACGTCTCGGTACGGGGCGCGGGCATCGACGACGACGGGGCGGCGGCGATCGGCGACGCGCTCGCCGGACCGGGCGGAGGCACCACGACCAAGGTCCGCGACGAGCTGATCGGCCCCAGTATGGGCGAGGAACTGCGGCGCAACGCCATGATCGCCCTGGGCATCGCGGTGGTCGCGCAGCTGGCCTATCTGACTGCGCGGTTCCGCTGGACGTTCGCCACGGGCTGCGTGGTGGCGCTGGTGCACGACGTGGTCGTCGTGGTCGGCGCGTTCGCCTGGCTGGGCCGGCCGGTGGACGGCGTATTCCTCGCGGCGCTGCTCACGGTCGTCGGCTACTCGGTCAACGACTCGGTCGTGGTGTTCGACCGGGTCAGAGAGCTGTGGCGGAGAGAGCCGCACGGTGCGCTGCCGGCCCTCGCGGACGCGGCGGTGCTGCAGACGGTGCCGCGCACGGTGAACACGGGCGCGGGAGCCCTGTTCATCCTCGCCGCCCTGGCCGTGCTCGGCGACGGTGCCCTCGCGGACTTCGCGATCGCGCTGCTGGTCGGGGTGTGTGTGGGCACGTACTCCTCCGCGCTCACGGCCGTTCCGGTGGCGCTGCTCCTCGAGGCGGGCCGGCCCGCGCCCACCCGCGCGGGCCGCCCGCGCACCGGCGCCTCCCGCCGCGCCGCACAGGACAACGGCGCGGTGGTCTGACGGAGGAGACGCCCACGCCGCCCGGCTGCCCGACCGGACGAATCGGGGGCCCGGACTGACAGAGGAGACGCCGACGCCACCCGGCTGCCCGACCGGACGTGCCGGACGTGCCGGACGTGCCGGACGGGTGAACCGGATGCGCGAGGGCGGAAGCGGCCCCGCCGGGCGGTGTCCACCGTCCGGCGGGGCCGCTTCCCAGGGCCCCTTCCCAGGGCCGGCTGCCCCCGGCTCCCGGGGGCAGCCGGCGGATGCCGGGGGGGCGGCGGTCGCGCCGGGCTCAGGAGGTGCCGGCCGACTCGATCGCCTTGGCCAGCTTGGCGGTCTGACGGCCGTGCAGGTCCTCGGGGAGGTCGGCCTTCTTCGGGTCCAGGAGGTTGAGCGTGAAGAACACCGCCACGTTGCGCCCTTGCCGGACGGCGGTGATCTGCATGGGCATCGACGAACCCTGTGCGGTGCCGGTCATCCTCCAGGACACGGCCTCGTCGCCGCCCTCGGGGGCTTCCTCGGCCTTCACCGCCACGTACTTCACCGCGGAACCGCCGCTGTTGCCGGTGGTGGTGAAGCCGGCGCCGCAGGTGGCGAGTGCCTTGCGGACGTCCGAAAAGGTGCGCCTCGCGTCATCGCCCTCGTAGGAGAAGAGGCTGACGGTGGTGGTGAGGCCGGGTGTGGCCGTGGAGACGAAGGAGCGGGCGGCGAAGTCGGCGGCCTCCGGGGTGCGGGCCGTACCCGAAGCGGTCATGTCGGCGAGGGGCCGGCACTCCTCCCGGTCGGAGGTGGGACGTGTGCTGGGCGGGCTGATCTCCTGGGCCTGGTAGGAGCGCAGTTCGGAGTCGGTGACGAGCGCCTTCCTGATCGTGTCGCCGCGGAGCACGGCCATGCCGGCGCCGGCCTTCTCCGGTCCGGCGAGCGGTTTGCCGGTCGGGGAGGCGGAACTCTCACGGTCGCCGGAGGAGGTGCAGCCGGTCAGCAGCGCGGCGGAGGCGAGCGCGAGCGCGCCGCCCCGCCGGAGGGCCGGACGTGTGATGAGGGGCATGGGGATCCTGTCGGTTCGGTGCGGCGGCGGACGGCTCGCGCTTTCGCGTGGCACCGGGCGTCCTGTCCCTCGGGCCCGCTGCGCCGCCGGCGGAGGACGGGTGGCGGGGAAAGTGTGTCCCGGATCGCCCGGTGAATCCGGGAGGGGCCGGGCGTGGTTGGGCCGTTCCGGTGGCCGTGCGCTCCGGATTTCACCGGACCCGCCGTACGCGCCCGCCGGCCGCTCCCCGCGGCCGGGAGGGCGGCCGGCGCGTACGGCCCGGACGCGCGCTTGGGCACGGCCTCCTCGCGGGCCCGGCGGGGCGGCCGCTGCCCGGGCCGCCCGGTCGGCTCCGCGGCCGTCCCTCCGTCGGCCTCAAACTCCGTCGGCCTCCCTCCGTCGGCCCGGCTCCCTCCATCGGCCTCCCTCTGCCGGGCTCCCTCCGTCGGCCTCCCTCTGCCGGGCTCCCTCTGCCGGGCCGCGGCGCCCTCCGCTCCCGGCTGGCCCGGCCCGGACGTCGAGGACCGTGCCGGGAGAAGGCGCCTCCGTAGGCCGTGGGCGTGCTGGCCGCCGGTCTCGGCACCGCCCGCCTCGGCGGCCCGCAGAGCGTGCCGCCCGCCGTGGGGAGCGGGGCCGGTGACGGCCGACGGCGTGAGGCCGGACCCGCACCGGTGACCGCCGGGCCGGTGCACCGGGCGGGCCCTGGGTCCGTGCGGCGCCCGCCGGCCCGGCCGGAGGACCGCTATCCGACCGGTGCGGGCTCCCCCGCGTCGCGCAGGACGCCGATCAGCGCGGTGACGGTCTCGGCCATCGCGCGGCGCCCGAGGGACAGGTACTTCCGCGAGTCCACGGCGTCGGCGTTCGCGGCCAGGTAGTCCCGGATGGCGGAGGTCATGGCGAGGTTCAGGGCCGTGCCGATGTTGACCTTGGCGATGCCTCCGGTGACGGCGGCCGTCAGCTCCCCGTCCGGTACGCCGGACGAGCCGTGCAGCACCAGCGGTACCGCCAGGGCCCCGGCGAGCCGGGCGAGCAGCGCGTGGTCGAGCGTGGCGGTACGGGCGGTCATGGCGTGCGAGCTGCCGATGGCGACCGCGAGTGCGTCGACCCCGGTCCCCTCGACGAACGCCCGTGCCTCCTCGGGGTCGGTGCGGGCCCCGGGTGCGTGGGCGTCCAGCGGCGGGGCTCCGCCCTTGCCGCCCACCTCCCCCAGTTCGGCCTCGATCCAGAGTCCGTTGGCGTGTGCCCAGTCGGCGGCGGACCGGGTCGCGGTGAGGTTCTCCGCGTACGGCAGGTGCGCGGCGTCGTACATGACGGAGCTGAACCCGGCGTCGGCCGCCTTGCGCAGCAGCCGGCCGCTCGTGACGTGGTCGAGGTGGAGGGCGACGGGCACCCGGGCCTCCGCGGCCGCCTCGGCGGCGGCCCTGGCGAGCGGCCGGACCCGGCCGTGACGGTATTTCACCGCGTTCTCGCTGATCTGCAGGACGACCGGGGAACCGGCGCTCTCCGCGCCGGTGACGACGGCTTCGGCGTGCTCCAGCGTGATGATGTTGAAGGCGGCGACGGCACGGCGTCCGGCCGCGGCCGCGGCGACGAGTGCTCCGGTTTCGGCGAGCGGCACGGGTCAGGCTCCGGACAGGATCACGGAACGGGTGAGGTGGCGGGGGCTGTCCGGGTCCAGGCCGCGTGCCGCGGCGACGGCGACCGCGAGCCGCTGGGCGCGGACCAGTTCGGCGAGCGGGTCGAGTCCGCCGGCGACCCACGTCCCGCCGGTGGCGCGGACCTCGTCGGCGAGCCCGGCGGGCGCGTCGCCGATCATCCAGGTGGCGGTGCCGCGGGTGGTGACGCTGATGGGGCCGTGCCGGTACTCCATGGCCGGGTACGCCTCGGCCCAGGACGCCGACGCCTCGCGCACCTTGAGCGCCGCCTCGTTGGCCAGGCCCACCGTCCAGCCGCGGCCGAGGAAGGTGAACTGCGAGCAGGTCGTGAGCCGTTCGGGCAGCGGTTCGGCGAGCGCCTCCGCGCAGTCGTCGAGGACGGCGCCGGTGTGCAGGCCCCAGTGGGCGCGCAGCAGGGTGAGGGCCGTGGTCGCGAACCGCGTCTGGACCACGGACCTCTCGTCGGCGAAGTCGAGGACCACCGTCTCGTCTGCCGCGGTCATGACCGGCGTGGCGGGGTCCGCGGTGACCGCCGTGGTACGGGTGCGTCCGCGCAGCCGGCCGAGGAGTTCGAGCACCTCGGTGGTGGTGCCCGAACGGGTGAGGGCGACGACCCGGTCGTAGGAACGGCCGACGGGGAACTCGGAGGCGGCGAAGGCGTCCGACTCGCCCTGTCCCGCGCCCTCGCGCAGGGCCGCGGCCGCCTGGCCCATGAACAGGGAGGTGCCGCAGCCGACGAACGCCACCCGCTCGCCGGCGGCCGGGAGCGCCCCTCGCTCGGCCGCGGCGAGTTCCGCGGCCCGGTTCCAGCACTGCGGCTGGCTCGCCAGCTCCTGCGCGACATGGCTCATATGCGTACTCCTTCCCTCGAAGGTGTGCGTGTTTTTGCAACATAGCGTGAGTTTTCAAGCATCTTCAAGCACACGGTGCCCTCGTGCCCGTGAGTGCGGTGGCAGGACGGGTCCGGGGGAGAGGCCGTGGCGTCCGGCGCGAGGGGCCTTTCCGGGCGCCGGGGAGCCCGGGGACGGGGCCACCCGGGCGGAGGACCGCCCTCGCACCGGACGCACGCGGGTGACGCGGCGGCGGAGCGAGAGGCCGTGCGGGGTGCTGCGGCCCGGTGCACCCTTCCGGTCACGGGCTAGGGTCGCGACGTACGTTCGAGGAAGGGAGCGGTGGATGTCGCGCGACGCCCGCTGGAAGTCGCTGCTGGAACTCCTGGTGGAGCAGGGCCGGCTGGACGTCGAGGAGGCGGCGGCGGCACTGGACGTCTCGGCCGCGACGATCCGGCGCGACTTCGACCGGCTGGCCGAGCAGCAGATGCTCGTCCGGACCCGCGGCGGCGCGGTCGTGCACGGCGTGTCGTACGAACTGCCGCTGCGCTACCAGGCGTCGCGGCACGCGGCGGAGAAGCAGCGCATCAGCGCCGCCGTCGCCGCGCTGATCTCGCCGGGCGAGGCGGTCGGCCTCACCGGGGGCACGACGACCACCGAGGTGGCCCGCGCCCTGGCCGCCCGGCCCGATCTGGCCTCGGGCAGCCCGGCCCTGACCATCGTCACCAACGCCCTCAACATCGCCAACGAACTGGCGATCCGGCCCCAGTTCAAGATCGTGGTCACCGGCGGGGTGGCCCGTCCGCAGTCGTTCGAGCTGATCGGCCCGCTCGCCGACGGGGTGCTCGGCCAGATCACCCTGGACGTCGCGGTGCTCGGGGTGAACGCCTTCGACGCGGTGCACGGCGCCGCGGCGCACGACGAGGACGAGGCCGCGATCAACCGGCTGCTGTGCGAGCGGGCCCGGCGGGTGGTCGTCGCGGCCGACTCCACCAAGCTGGGCGCGCGGGCCTTCGCCCGTATCTGCGCTACGGAGCGGGTGGACACGCTCGTCACCGACTCCGCCGTCGCCGACCGTACGGCGACCGCGTTCACGGAGGCCGGGGTGGGGGTCGTCCGGGCGTGAGCCCGGGCCCCGGGCGCCCAGGTGCCGAGTGCCCGGATGCCCGGATGCCGGGCCCCGGCCCGTCCGATGCGCGTCCCCGCAGGGCTATAACTGACACATGATCATGCATGTGGTTCCGCTCGACGACTGGCTCGCCATCCCGGAACGGCCGTACGCGCCCGCTTCGCTCTCCGCCGAGGGCTTCGTCCACTGCTCGCCCGACGAGGCGACCACGCTCGCGGTCGCCAGCGCCTTCTACCGCGATGTACCGGGCCCGCTGATGGCCCTGCTCATCGACGAGACCCGGCTGCTGGCGCCGGTCCGGCTGGAGCCCGCGGCACCCGTACCGCCGCCCGGGGTCGCGTCCGGCACCCTGTTCCCGCACGTCTACGGGCCGATCGACCGCTCGGCCGTCGAGGGCATGCTGGAGGTCCAGCGCGACGATACGGGCCGGGCGGTGGGCTTCGCCCCCTGGGCCTGAGCCGAAGCGGCAGGGCCGTGCCGTACCGTGCGGCGGCTCTCCACTCGGGGCTCTCCACTCGGCGGTACGGGGCCGACGCCGTGTGGGGCGGCCGGCCGGCCGGCGGTGACGGCCGCTGCTCCGTGCGGCGGCCCGCCGCTCGCGCGGTACCGGCCGGACCCCGGCCGCGGCCCACCCGCTCCGGCGCCGCGGGCGGCGGACACCGGCCCCGGATCCCGCCCCGCCGTCAGAGGTCCCCCGGGGGCGCCGGCCGGCGGTGGGCCGTGTCGCCGCCCGGCACCAGCCGGTCCACCAGCTCGGCGAGTTCACCGCAGGCCAGCTCGATCTTGCGGCGGACCGTGATCTGCTCGGTGACGATGGCGGAGAGCAGCAGACCGGTCAGCGCCGCCGAACCGTTGAGGGCCTGGAGGACGCTCATCACTCCGAGCGTCCCGTGGCCGCCGAAGGGCCCCAGCTGCTCGGTCGCGGCCGAGATCGCCATGACGGACACGATCAGCGCGCAGGGGGCCGCCCCGGACAGCTGGAACCGCAGCGCGGCCCACATCAGCAGCGGGAAGACGAGGAAGAGCAGCGGGACGAGCGAACGGGTGACGGTGTACGCCACGACCGCGACCGTCACCACCAGGCAGGCGGCCTCGGCCCAGCGCCCCGGGGAGGCGCCACCGGGCCACCGGACCGTACGGCAGACGAGCAGCAGGGGGGTCACCACCAGTACGCCCATGGCGTCGCCGGCCCACCAGGCCGACCAGATCGGCCAGAACACATCGGCATGGATGTCGCCGGACAGCAGCAGCAGCCCGGACCCCACCGTGGCGCTGATCAGCATGCCGGCCAGCGCACCCAGGAACACGAGTGCCAGCCCGTCCCGCAGCCGGTCCAGCTCGGTGCGGAATCCGACCCGCCGCAGCATCAGATACGCGCAGAGCGGAGCGATGCTGTTGCCCGCGAGGATGCCGAAGGAGTGGGCGGGGAACGAGCTGACGGTCAGGATGACGAGCAGCGCGCCGAGCACGACGCCCGGCCAGGCCCGCAGGCCGAACCAGAGCAGGCAGGCCAGGGCGATACCGGTGGGCGGCCAGAGCGGTGTGACGACCGCCCCTTCCACGACCAGCTGCTGCGTGAACCCGACGAGCCCCGCCGCGAAGTAGGCGGCGGCGACGCCGAGCGTCAGGAGGACGACCGCGCGGGGGCGGCGGAGGAGCTGGTTGCGGGCCACGGCAGCCATCACACAACGCCGCCGCGTGCCGACGCGCCCTGACACGCGCCGAGGGGCCCGCCGGATCGGCCGGGCGGCGGGATCAGCGGAACGACGGGATCAGGTGGGCGGCCGGATCAGGTGGGCGGCGGAATCAGGCGGGCGGCGAGGGCGGCAGCGGCACGCCCGCCGCGGCCTCATGGCTGAGGACGAGGACCGCGGCGTCGTCGGTGTGGCTGGTGAACTCGGCCGCCTTCATCACCTCGACGGCCAGCTGCTCGGCGGTGGCCGCCGCTGCCGCGCCGGCCCCCACGACCCTGATGACCCTGGCGAGTCCGGTCTCGATCGGTACGGAGGGCCCCTCGATCACCCCGTCCGTCAGCAGGACGAACGACCCGGCCTCGGTGAGCCTGCGCCTGGTCACCGGGTACACCTCCCCCGGTTCGACGCCGAGCGGGAGGCCACCGGGGTCCTGCACGGTCTCGCAGCGGCCGTCCGCCGTGGCCCGGACCCCGGGGACGTGGCCTGCGCGGGCGCTCTCCACCACCCACTCCACGGGGTCGAAGCGGAGGAAGCTGCAGGTGGCGAAGAGATCGCGGGCCACGGACACCAGCAGGTCGTTCGCCCGCGCGAGGACTTCCCCCGGATCGGTGGCCGCCAGCGCCACGGCCCGCAGCCCGATCCGGACCTGCCCCATGAACGCCGCGGCCTCGACGTCGTGGCCCTGGACATCCCCTATGGAGAACCCCAGCGATCCGTCGGCCATCACGAAGCCGTCGTACCAGTCGCCGCCGACGTCGAGCCCGTCACGGGCAGGCGTGTAGCGCGCGGCGGTCTGGAGCCCGGGCACGGAGGGCAGGGTCTCGGGCAGCATCTCCCGCTGGAGGGCTTCCGCGAGATCCACCCGGGCGCGCTGGCGCTCCGCGCCCTGCCGTGCCTTGGCCGTGAGGAGTCCGAGCGTCGTCAAGAGGTCGTCGGCGCTCGCCGAGCGCGGAGGACGACGGCGCGTCATGGACCTCTCCGGAGCATCTGTGCCTACCGAATCCCGTCGTTCATCCTACGTGCGGCACCGCCGGGGCGCTTGATGAACGACCCACTTATTCAAGAAGATGACTACTCATATTGTTGAGCATGTACGAGTCGAGTACCCGCTCGGCACGCAGTCGCCCGACGAAGGGAAACCCGATGGAGACCACCGACCGTTTCCGCGCCGCCGTGGAGCAGCGCGACCTGTCCGCGCTGGATGAGCTGTTCACCGAGGACGTCCGCTTCTACAGCCCCGTGAAGTTCACCCCCTTCGAGGGAAGGCCGATGGTCCTGGGGCTGTTCGGCGTGCTGCTGCGGACCTTCGAGGACTTCCGCTACATCGGCAGGTTCGACGGCACCGCCGAGACCAGCGCGGACGGCGGCGAGGCGCCCTCGGAGATCCTGCTGTTCCGGGCGACGGTCGGCGGCAGGGAGATCCATGGAATCGATCTGCTGCAGTACGACGGGACCGGCCGCATCAAGGAGTTCACGGTGATGGTCCGCCCGCAGTCGGCCCTGCAGACCCTGAGCGAGGCCGTACTCGCGGGCCTCGTCGCCGACGGACTGGTACCCGGCCCCGCCTGAGGTCGCTCAGGGCCCCGGCGGCCGGCCGGACGGACGCCCCGGGCCGGGGAACGCGGCCTTCGGAGACCGCCCGCCGGCACCGGGGCGGGTTCCCCGAGCCCCGGCTCAGCCGGCCCGGGCCCCGCGATCAGCGGGTACCCGGCGGGGCGAGGGACTCGGCCGCCAGTCCGCGGCGGACCAGGCGCTCGTGGTACAGGCGTCCCACGAGCGCTCCTCCGTACACCACGAACCCCACGCCGACCAGCCAGGACTGCACCACCAGCACCGTCCCGATCGGCCCGTACGTCACCGCGTTCGCGGCGATCAGGGGCGAGAACACGAACTGCGAGAACACCCGCAGACCGAGCAGCCCGAAGGCCGTGAAGGCGGCCCCCGGGGCCAGCGCGCGCCAGCGCAGCCGGCCGCAGAGCAGCAGCCGCTGCGACCACCAGAAGAACAGGAAGGCTCCGACCAGGTCGGCGGCGGGGATGAGCGCCTGCACCACCACGGGGGCGCGGGGCGGGGTGGGCGTTCTGACGAACAGCAGCAGCACCCCGACCAGTACCGCCAGCCAGACGACATGCCGCCACATGGTGTGCCAGCGCGCGGTCGGCAGGTCCCACACCCGTTCGTAGCCGGTCTGCACCGCGGAGCCGAAGGTCACCCCGAAGGCCGCGAGCGCGGCGAGGCCGAGTGCCGTGGTCCGCTGCAGGGCCTCCCCCGGCAGGCCGAAGAGTTCCTGCACCTCCTCCTGCGAGACCTCCGACACCCCGAGGCCCTGGATCAGCCACCTGGCGAAGCCCTTTCCGCTCGCCGGGTCGGCCGCCGCGACGACCACCAGCAGCGGCACCAGGGTGAGGAAGCAGAGCGCGGCGAACCCCATGGCGCGGTGCAGCAGTTCCATCTCGCGTCCGCGGTTCCAGGCGAGCCCGACCACGGAGGTCCGCACCCGCCGGTGCAACCGTGCGAGCCAGCGGCCGGTCCGGCCGTCGTCCGGCTCACCGAATCTGAAGGGCATGTGCCGTCGCTACCCCCAAGTGCGACGCGGGCAGCCCGGAGTGCCGCCGAACGGGTGCCCCGCCGCGTCTCCCGGGCGCCCGGCAGCGCCCCCGGGGCAGCCCGGCAGGACTCCCCGGGAACGGCCCCGCAGCACTCCCCGAGGCGGCCCGGCCCGAGCCTCTCGGCCGCACGCGGCCGGTCCCGGACCGCGACCGGTCGCCCGGGAGGGCGGCCCGGTGCTAGAACTGGGAACATGATCGGACGTCCCCGCCGGTCCTGGCTGACGGCAGCGATGCCGTCCCGCCGCGCGCGAACGCCCGGCCGGCCCGAACGCCCCGGGTGGCGCCGGCGTCTGCGGTCCCTGCTCAGTGTGCACAGCCTGGCCACCCAGGTGTTCCTGCTGCAGGCCCTGGTGATCCTCCTGCTGGTGGTCGCCGCAGTCGTCGCCCTGGCCCTGCAGGCGCGCTACGACAGCTACGAGGACGCCCGCAACCGCTCCCTCGCCGCCGCCGAGGCGTTCGCGTACGCCCCGGGCACGGCCGCGGCCCTGGAATCCCCCGATCCGGGGGCCGCCCTGCAGTCCTCGGCCGACAAGGCCCAGCGGGGCGCCGGGGTCGACTTCATCTCGGTACTGAGCAAGGACGGCGTCCGGTACACCGATCCCGAGCCGCAGCTGATCGGCCGGCGTGTGGAGGGCGACATCTCCAGGGCGGAGGCCGGCGAGGCGTTCACCGAGACCTTCGAGGGCGAGCCGCAGGACGCGGTCCGGGCCGTCGTCCCGGTGCTGGACGGCAGCCGGAGGGTCGTCGGCCTGGTGGCCGCCGGCATCCAGGTCCAGAACGTGGGCGACCTGCTGCACATGCAGTTGCCCATCGTGCTGGGCGCGGCCGCCGGTGCGCTGCTGCTGGCCACCGGCGGCGCGGCCCTGGTCAGCCGGCGGCTTCGGCGCCAGACCCACGGACTCGGCCCCGCCGAGATGACCCGGATGTACGAGCACCACGACGCCGTCCTCCACGCGGTGCGCGAGGGTGTGCTGATCATCGGCGGGGACGGCCGGCTGCTGCTCGCCAACGACGAGGCGCGGCGCCTGCTCGGGCTGCCGGCCGACGCCGACCGCCGGCCGGTGGCCGAGCTGGGCCTCGGCCCGGGCATCACCCGTCTGCTGGTGTCCGGCACGGAGGTCTCCGACGAGGTGTTCCTGTCCGGGGACCGGCTGCTCGCCGTCAACACCCGGCCCACGAGCCCGTACGGCGGTGTGACGGGCCTGGTCGCCAGCCTCCGCGACACCACCGAACTGCGCGCCCTGTCGGGCCGGGCGGAGGTGGCCAGGGAACGGCTGACGCTGCTGTACGAGGCCGGGGTGCGGATCGGCACCACCCTGGACGTGCGCCGCACCGCGCGGGAGCTGGCCGACGTGGCCGTACCCCGGTTCGCGGACTTCGTCACCGTGGAGCTGCTCGACCCGGTGCTGCGCGGCGACGAGCCCTCCGGCCTCGGCACGATGCGGCGCACGGCGCTCAGCGGCATCGCCGGCGACCATCCGCTGCAGCCGGTCGGGGACGCCATCCGGATCAACGTCACACCGATGAGCACGGCGCTGGAGAGCGGACGGGCGCTGCTCGAACCCGACCTCGCCGCGTCGGCGACCTGGGGCAGCGAGGACCCGGAAGGACGGCGGCAGGCGCTCGAGTACGGCATCCGGTCGCTGATCACGGTGCCGCTGCAGGCGCGGGGCGTCGTTCTCGGGCTGGTCAACTACTGGCGGTCCGGCGACACGCCGCGGTTCGACGAGGACGACACCTCGTTCGCGGAGGAACTCGCGGCCCGCGCTGCCGTGGCCATCGACAACGCCCGGCGGTACACCCGCGAACACGCGATGGCCGTGACGCTGCAGCGGAGTCTGCTGCCGCGCGACCTTCCGGAACAGGACGCCCTGGAGGTGGCGTGGCGGTACCTGCCGGCGCAGGCCGGCGTCGGCGGCGACTGGTTCGACGTCATCCCGCTGCCGGGGCTCCGGGTCGCCCTGGTGGTCGGGGACGTGGTGGGGCACGGGATGCACGCCGCGGCCACGATGGGGCGGCTGCGCACGGCGGTGCTGAACTTCTCGTCCCTGGACATGCCGCCCGCCGATCTGGTGGCCCGCCTGGACGACCTGGTGCTGCGCATCGACGCGGACCAGCCCCCGGGGGCCGACAGCGAGCGGGCGCCGGTGACGGGTGCGACCTGTCTGTACGCGATCTACGACTCGGTGAGCGGGCGCTGCACCATCGCCCACGCCGGCCATCCGGCACCGGCGATCGTCGATCCCGGGGGCCGGGTGGTCTTTCCGGAGCTGCCCGTGTCACCCCCGCTCGGCGTGGGAGGACACCCGTTCGACGAGACCGAGCTGGATCTCGCCGAGGGCAGCCGGCTCGTCCTCTTCACGGACGGCCTGGTCGAGGACCGGTACCGGGACATCGACGAGGGGCTGGCGGGACTCCGCGACGCCCTCGCGCGGCCCGGGACGACGCCCGAGGAGACCTGCTCGGCCGTGATGAGCGCGCTGCTGCCCGACCAGCCGAGCGACGACATCGCCCTGCTGGTGGCCCGCACACGGCTGCTCGACCGGGCCGGAACCGCGGAGTGGGAGGTGCCGCTCGACGTCTCGGCCGTGTCCCGCGTACGGGCCGAGGCGGGCCGGCGCATCTCCGAGTGGGGCCTGGGGGACTCCGTCTTCGTCGCCGAGCTGGTCCTCAGCGAACTGCTCACCAACGCCATGCGGTACGGGGCGGAGCCGGTCGGGGTGCGGCTGCTGCTCGGCCGGACGCTGGTCGTCGAGGTGTCCGACGGCAGCAGCACCTCTCCGCATCTGCGACGCGCCGCCGCGACGGACGAGGGCGGCCGGGGGCTGTTCCTGGTGGCCCAGTTCTCCCAGCGCTGGGGAACGCGCTATGTCACCGGAGGGAAGATCATCTGGGCGGAGCTGGTACTGGGCGGCGAACTGCCCGAGGACGTGGTCATGACGTTCGACGAGGAGCCGGTCTGGTGAGCACACCGGCTGCGGAGGGCTCGGGGACCTCAGCAGCCGGTGTGCGTGGCGGCCCGGCGGTCCCACCGGGAGCCCCGCGAACTCGCGGGTGGGAGTGCGGCGGGAGGCCGGGCGTCAGCAGCGCCCGCCGGGCCGGCGGGCGCTGCTGACACGGCCCGGCGGGCCCTGTGAAGCCGCCGTCAGGGCTGGACCACGGGCCTGGCCTCGACGCCGGACGCGGGCTGCTGGTGCCCGCCGCTGGCGATCATCCGCACCTCACCGCGGTCGCTGATCTCCGCCTGGACGATGCCGGTGTCGTCGGCGTAGATCGGGTGCCCGCCGGGGCCCTTGCGCTCGGTGCGGTGCACGACCACCGCGTCCTCGCCGTCGGTCGCCGAGGCGACACCTCCCGCGAAGACCAGTTCGAAATCCTCGTCGCGACCCATGGGGCCTCCTCTGCGATACGCCGCACATCACGTCCGGCTGCAGCACTGAATGGCCATTATGCGACTTTTATTCTATTTGCTCACCGCAAGATCGGCCCCCTCATGCCCACCGCCGACTCCCTCTCACTCACCGCCGGCCCCCTCCCGCGCGTACGGCCACGCCCACACCGGGCACACCGGGCGGGCGGACCGAGCACACCGGGCGGGCGGGCCGGGCGGGCGGGCCCGGACGGGGCGCCGAACGCCCGCACACGGCCGCGCCGAGGCGGGCGCGGCCGGCATCCACGAGAGGCGGTGAGGCCGCACCGGGGACCGCCCATATACCCCGGGGGTAATAGTGCTACGGTGGATTCAATACCCCAGGGGTAATTTCCGTACGAAGGGAGTAATCCGCGTGTTCTTCGTCGACACCATCGAGCTGGAAGGTCTCGGCAACCGCAGCTACCTGGCAGGCGGTGAGCACACCGCGGTGGCCGTGGACCCACCGCGCGACATCGACCGGGTGCTCGCCGCGGCCGCCCGGCGAGGTGTGCGGATCTCCCACGTGGCGGAGACCCACATCCACAACGACTACGTCAGCGGCGGCCTGCAGCTGGCCCGGGTCGCCGGGGCCGCGTACCTGGTACCGGCGGGCGCGCACGTCTCCTTCGCACGCGTCGCGGTGTCCGACGGCGACGCGGTCGAGATCGACGCGGGAGTGACACTGCGGGCGATGGCGACGCCCGGTCACACACCGCACCACACTTCCTATGTGCTGCACGACGGGGACCGGCCGGTGGCCGCGTTCACCGGCGGTTCCCTCCTCATCGGCACGGTCGGCCGGCCGGACCTGGTCGAGCCGCGGCTCACCGAGCGGCTGGCCCGGGCGCAGCACGCCTCGGCGCACCGGCTGGCCGCCGAGCTGCCGGACGCCACGGCGGTGCTGCCCACACACGGTTTCGGCAGCTTCTGCTCCTCGGCGCAGGCCGAGGGGGACACGACCACCATCGGCGAGCAGAGGGCCGGCAACCCGGCGCTCGGCGTCGACGTGGACACCTTCGTCGCGGACCTGCTGGCGGGTCTGGACGATGTGCCCGCGTACTACGCCCACATGGGCCCGGCCAACACAGCGGGCCCCGCGCCGGTGGACCTGACCCCGCCCGCCGCCGCCGGCGCCGAGGAGATCGCCGCGCGCCTCGCGGCCGGAGAGTGGGTCGTGGACCTGCGCAACCGGGTGGCGTTCGCCGAGGGGCATGTGGCCGGCTCGTTCAACTTCGAGGCCGAGGGCAAGCTCGCCACGTACCTCGCCTGGATGATCCCGTGGGGCAAGCCGGTGACCCTGCTCGCGGAGTCGGCGGAGCAGCTGGCCGGCGCCCAGCGCGAACTGGTGCGGGTGGGCATCGACCGCCCGGCCGCCGCCGCCACCGGAGGCCCCGGCCGGTGGCTGCGCAAGGGGAGGAGGCCGCCTCGTTCCCCCGGTCCACCTTCGCCGGACTCGCCGAGCGGGGCGCCGGGCGCGTGGTCGTCCTCGACGTGCGCCGCGACTCCGAGCGCGCCGGCGGCTGGATCGAGGGCTCCGTGCACATCCCGGTCCACGAGCTGCACGACCGCCTCGGCGAGGTCCCCGGCGGAACGGTGTGGGTGCACTGCGCGGGCGGGATGCGGGCCGCCATCGCGGCCTCACTGCTGGATGCCGCGGGCCGGGAGGTGGTCGCCGTCGACGACGGCTTCGACGCCGCCCGCGA
The DNA here is from genome assembly GCA_003725745.1 of Streptomyces sp. I6. Taxonomy (GTDB): domain Bacteria; phylum Actinomycetota; class Actinomycetes; order Streptomycetales; family Streptomycetaceae; genus Streptomyces. The sequence goes on from RHDP01000001.1 coordinate 252,207, forward strand.
CGCCGGCCTGCCCCTGACCTCCGGCTGACTCCCGGCCGCACCCCCGAACCCAGGAAGGAGTGCGATGTCCCTCTTCCGCCGGCACCAGCCGCGCGTCACGGTCGACGCGGCCCTCCGGCAAACCAGCGGTGACAGGCCCGACGCCGTACTGCTGGACGTCCGCGAGCAGCCCGAGTGGGACGACGGCCACGCCCCGGACGCCGTGCATCTGCCGCTGTCGCGGCTCCTCGCCGGAGGGGCCCTGCCGCCCGGAGCGGCCGGCCGGACACTGCTGGTGATCTGCCGCAGCGGGCGGCGGTCCGAGGAAGCGGTGAAGCTCCTCGCCGGACGCGGAGCGCGGGCGGTGGACGTCGAGGGCGGCATGATCGCGTGGGCCGCCGCCGGGCACCCGGTCGTCGGCGAACGCGGGAACGGCGACCGGACGAAGTGAGCCCGCTCGCCCTCGCCCTCGCGGCCGGAGCCGTCGTCGGCCTCGCACTCGGGGCTCTCGGTGGTGGTGGCGGCGTCCTCGCCGTACCGGCGCTGGTCTACCTGCTCGGTTTCACCCCGGCGGCAGCCACCACGGCCGCCCTGGTCATCGTCGCCGCCACATCCGCCACCGCCCTCTACGCGCACGCGCGTGACGGCGGTCTGGCGTGGCGGACCGGGGCGCTGTTCGCCGCGGCGGGCGTCGTCCCCGCCTTCCTCGCCGGAACCGGGGCCGCACGGCTTCCCGAGGCGGTACTGACCGCGGCCTTCGCGGCAGTCGCCGCCCTCGCGGCCCTTCGTATGCTCCGCCCCTCCGCGGCCTCGGGGCCGGCCCGGGTCCGCCCCGGCGAGGTGGCCGCGGCCGGGGCCGGCCTGGGCGCCGTGACCGGGCTGCTGGGAGTGGGCGGGGGCTTCCTCGCCGTGCCGGCGCTGGTGAACGTGCTGGGGCTGCGGATGCGCCAGGCGGTGGGCACCAGCCTGCTCGTCATCACCGCCAACTCCCTCGTCGCGCTCACCGCACGCACGGGAACCGGCGGGGATCTGCGATGGGAGCTGGTCGCGCCCTTCGCCGGGGCCGCGATCCTCGGCGCGTGGGACGGCAGACGGCTCGCCGCGAGGCTCTCCGGCGCCCGACTGCAGAAGATCTTCGCCGTCCTGCTGCTCACGGTGGCCGCGTTCATGTTCGCCGACGTGATCGTGTGAGCCGGCCGCCGGCGGAACCGGTCAGGCCAGAGACAGGAAGAGCTTCTCGAGCCGGCTGCGCATCTCGTCGCGGTCCTCAACGGACCCCTGGCCGTCCTCGATGCCGGTCAGGCACTGCTGAAGCCCCGTCGCGATGATCGCGAAACCGGCCCGGTCCAGCGCACGGGACGCGGCGGCCAGCTGGGTGACCACCTCCTCGCAGTCCCGGCCCTCCTCGATCATCCGGATCACTCCGGAGATCTGGCCCTGCGCCCGGCGCAGCCGATTCAGGACCGCCTTCAGTTCGGCTCCCGCCAGATCAAGCTCCACCGCAACTCCTCACGAAATACCCCCAGGGGTAATATAGAACCCCTGGGGGGAACCGTCGACACCCAAGGATGACACCCGCCATGACCACACCCACCGCCCTCGGTATCGACGAGGCCCGCACCCGCCTGCACGAGCTGACCGTCATCGACGTACGCACACCCGGCGAGTTCGCGGGAGGCCACCTGCCCGGCGCCCTCAACATCCCCTCGACCGGATCCGGCGCGCGCTCCCCGACATCCGGCACGCCGCAGCACGCCGCGACGTCCTGGTCGTCTGCGCGTCCGGCGCCCGCTCGGGGAACGCCTGCAGGATCCTCGCCGAGAACGGTGTCGGCGCCGCCACGCTCTCCGGGGGACGGCGGCCTGGGCGGCCGGCGGCAACGAGCTGAGCCGCCCGAGGGGACCGCACGCGCCACCTGGGGCATGGAGCGGCAGGTCCGTTTCACCGCCGGCACCCTCGTCCTGCTCAGCCTCCTGCTCGGGCTCCTCGTCCACCCGGCCTTCCAGCTCGTGTCCGCCGCGATCGCGGGCGGGCTGGTCCTCTCCGCCCTGACCGGCACCTGCGGCATGGCGGCGGTGCTGGCCAGACTGCCCCACAACCGGCCCGTGCCGCCGACCTGGGCGCCACGCTGGAGGTACTGCGCGGCCGCTGAACGGCCCGCGGGAGAGCCGGGGCCGACCCCGCCACCCGGTCCTCCCTCCGCGGCCGACCGGGGCACCGTCCGGCCCGCCCGGCCGAAGCGACACCCGCTCGACCTCGGTGAAGGCACCTGTCCGAGGAAGTGCGCGCCGAAGCGACGCCCGCGCGCCGGCCGACGGACCGGCGCCGGAGAGAGCCGGGGCCGACCCCGCCGCTGAACCGCCTGCGGGGAGAGCCGAAGCCGACCGTCCCCGCCACCCGGTCCTCCCTCCGCGGCCGACCGGGGCACCGTCCGGCCCGCCCGGCCGAAGCGACACCCGCTCGACCTCGGTGAAGGCACCTGTCCGAGGAAGTGCGCGCCGAAGCGGCACCCGCGCGCCGGCCGACGGACCGGCGCCGGGGAGACCGCGAGGCGGCGGCATGCCGCGCACCGGTTGCCGGTGGATGCCCGGTCCCGTGTGAGGGAGACGAGCCCGTCTCGTGTGGGGAGAACGGCCCGCCCAACGTTCGTCGAGGCCCGGCCGCACAGGCGCCCGGGTCCCGGGCCGCCGGGAGGGGCGGGCGGCGCGGATCCCCGTGACGGAGCCCGCCCGGCGCGTGTCACACCGTCGTCAGGTGATCGACGACCTCGGTGACGTCGGCGAGCCCTTCGATCCGTTCGAGGAGCCGTCGCGCGTCGGCGTGGGCCATGCGCCCCCACACGTCCACGGTGCCGTTCCGGACGATGATCTCGACCGCGGGCCCGGCGCCGGGGAACTCCTCCGCGAGGATCCTGGACTCGATCTCCTCCCGGATCCCCTCGTCGTCCCGTACGAGGGCCGCCAGCAGGGTGTCCCTGCGGACGACGCCGACGAGGTGGCCTTCCTCGTCCGCGACGGGCATCCGCTTCAGGCGGGAGAGCGCGGCCAGCCATGCGGCCTCGGCGGCGGTGGCCTCGGGGAGCACCGTGATCGCGGGGGCCGTCATCAGGTCCTCCGCCGTGTAGGCGCGGGCGCGGTCGTTCAGGCGCCGGCGGGTCAGGGAACCGCGCGCACCGGGCCGGTGGCCGGTCGCCTCGACCGCGGCCTTCGCCAGCAGGTCGGACACCGACACCACACCCATGACCCGGCCGTCCGGACCGGTCACGGGCAGCGAGCCCACCCCGGCGTCGGTGAGGGTCCGGGCGATGGCCACGAAGGCGGAGTCCCGGGGTACCGATGTGGCCGGGGCGTCCATGACGTCCCGGACCAGCAGCGGCTCTGCTTCCACGTCGGACGACCGGTGGCCCGTCCGCCGGGACCGGGCCGGGACCCGGGTTCGGCGGGGCCCGGTCCGGCGGGGCTTCGGGGCACCCGCCGGGCGGCGGACATCGCCGCCATGGCGCCGAGGTACCGGAGCAGCATGTCCTCCCTCAGGGGCTGGTCGGTTCGGCCCGCCCTTCCGGGTACCGCACGACGCGCTTCCGCCCCGGCTGCGGGGCCTGCTCGCTCGTTCATGGCCGGCTTCCTCGCTCGGTCTCCCCCGCTGTCACATTCTCGCCCCGCGCCGGCAGCGGCGCCCCGGGCCGGTCGGCCCTTCCGTGGGCCGACCGGACTCTGCCGCCGTCGCCGCGGGCGGGGGATGCTGAGGGTGCGGCAGCCAGGCAGCCATCGCTCCGAGGAGTCTCGCCGATGCCCCATCACGTGACCGCCGGTCTGGACGGATCGGCCGAGAGTGCCGCAGCGGCCGAGTGGGCGGCCCGTGAGGCGCGGTTGCGGCAGGTCGCGCTGCGCCTTCTGCTCGTGTCGGACGGCCCGGCGCCCTCGCGCCCCGCCACGGAGCCCGGCGGCGCCGGGGCGGGCGGGATCCGGGCGCGGAGTTCCTGGCCGGCACCGCGGACGCGCTGCGCGGCAGGCACCCGGGTCTCGAGGTCCGCGCGGAGCGGCTGACCGGCAGGCCCGCGGCCGTGCTGGCCCGCGAAGCGGCCGGTGCCGACCTGATGGTGCTCGGCTCCCGCGGCCTGGGGAGTGTGCGGGGCTTCCTCCTCGGGTCCGTCGCGCTGGCGACGATCGTCAGGACCGGCCGTCCGGTCGTCCTCGTGCGCCCGGAGCACCGACCGGGGCCGGGGATCCGCGGGGAGTCCGGCGCTGCCGACGACCACGCTGCCGCCGCTGGCAGCGTGGTCGTCGGTGTGGACGTTCGCGAGACGTGCGACGCCACCCTCGACTTCGCCTTCGGCGAGGCCGCGCTGCGCGGTGGCCGCCTCCGGGCGGTCCACTGCTGGTCGCTTCCGCCGTTCGGGAGGGACGCGTTGGCCCTCGACATGGCCCGGCGCGAGATGCTGCCGGACATCGCGAGAGGGCTCAGGAACGTCCTCGCCCCCTGGCGGCAGAAGTACCCTTCGGTCGAGGTGGCCGAGTTCACGCCGGTCGGTGGGGTCTCCGACCGCCTGCTGCGCTCCGCCGCGGGCGCCGCCCTCGTGGTCGTGGGCCGGCGGATGCGCACCGCACGTGCCGGGGCGCGCCTCGGCCCCGTCGCCCATGCGGTGATCCGCCACTGCACGGCTCCCGTGGCGGTCGTGGCCCACGACTGAGCGCACACCCCGCCGGGGCCCGGGGGGCGGCACGCCGCCCGCACGCGGCCTTCGCGACCTCCGCAACCTCCGCACCCTCTCCGCGACGTCCTCGGGCGACCCTGGCGTGTCCCGCCACCCACCGCACCGCCCCGCCGTGATGCTTGCGCCATGAACACCGCCGTCGCGGTGCCGGCCGCCCTGCTCTCCGCCCTCACCTTCGGCGTCGGATCGGTACTCCAGCAGCAGGCGGCGAGCGGGGCGCCCGCGGCGGCTTCCCTGCGGCCCCGGCTGCTGCTGGAGCTCGTCCGCCGTCCGCGGTGGCTGGCCGGGATGGCGCTCGTCGTCTCCTCGTTCGCGCTGCTGGGTCTCGCCCTGGCCTCCGGCCCGCTGGTGCTGGTCCAGCCGCTCGCGGCCACGGACCTCGTCTTCGCCCTCCCGTTCCTCGCCTACCGCCGCCGCGTCCCCCTGACCCGCGCGGAGGCCGTGGGAATCCTGTGCACCGCGGGCGGTGTGGCGCTGTTCCTGACGGTCCTGCCGGAGCCCGCCCAAGGGGCGGTCCCGGACATCGCCGACTGGGTGCCCGTACTCGCCGCCGTCGGCGGCGCCGTGGCCATCCTGGCTCCCGTCGGCCTGCGGCGCCGCGGCACGACGAGGACGGCCCTGTTCGCCGTCTGCGCCGCGCTGCTGTTCGCGCTGCTCGACAGCCTGACCAAGAGCACCGCGGAGAGGTTCCAGAGCGAGGGCACGGGCGCGTTCCTCGCCTGGGAGCCGTACTCGCTGATCCTCGTCGGCGTGCTGGGCCTGACCATGTCGCAGAGCGCGTACCAGGCCGGTTCGCTGGCCGTCAGCCTGCCGATCATCGACACGCTGGAACCGATCGGGGCCGTGCTGATCGGCATCGCCGTCTTCGGCGAACGGCTGGCGCAGTCCCCTGCGGCGCTGGCCGTACAGATGCTGGGCGCGGCCGTGGCCGTGGCCGGCATCATCGTCCTCGACCGCTCGCCCCTGGCCCGCGTCTGAGGGAGCCGTACCCCGCCCGTGGCGGCCCGGGGACCCGGCCGCCGTGCGGCCGCCCCGCCACGGCCGCCGTCCGGGACTCCGCCCCGCCGGGTCCGATCGTCCCCGCGGAGGGACGTTCGGCCCCTCACCCCCGCGGACCGCGTTCGGTGACAGTGGAACCAGTCACCGCCGGCCGTACGCGGAGGCCGGCTGGTCATCGCGGAGGCAGGCCGGCATGACCGAGTACGTGTACGACTTCACCGAGGGCGGCCGCGGCATGGCGGACCTCCTCGGCAGCAAGGGCGCCAACCTCGCGGAGATGACCCGCCTGGGACTGCCCGTGCCGAGGGGGTTCACCATCACCACCGAGGCATGCCGCGTCTTCCTGACGACGGGTGAGCCTCCTCCCGAGCTGGAGCGGCAGCTCGCCGAGCACCTTTCGGCGCTGGAGCGGGCCGCCGGAAAGCGGCTCGGGCAGGCGGACGACCCGCTGCTCGTCTCGGTCAGGTCCGGGGCCCGGGTCTCGATGCCCGGAATGATGGAGACCATCCTCGACGTCGGACTCAACGACCACTCGGTGCTCGGGCTGGCCGCGACGTCCGGGCGGGAGCGGTTCGCCTGGGACTCGTACCGGCGACTGGTGCAGATGTTCGGGACCACGGTGATGGGAGTGGACGCCTCGCTCTTCGAGGAGACGCTCGCCCGCGTCCGGGAACAGCATCATGTCCCCGACGACAGCCGGCTGGACGTCTGCGACCTCGTCCGGATCGTCGAGTCCTTCAAGGACCTGATCGCCGAGCGGACGGGCCGCCGGTTTCCGCACCCCGCCGCGGAGCAGTTGCGGCAGGCGGTCCTGGCCGTGTTCGCCTCCTGGAACGGCGAGCGCGCGAAGCTGTACCGGCACCGCGAGCACATCCCCGACGACCTGGGCACCGCGGCCGTCGTGCAGACCATGGTCTTCGGCAACCTGGGCCGGGACTCGGGCAGCGGCGTGGCCTTCACCCGGGACCCGGCGACGGGCCGTGCGGGGATGTACGGCGACTACCTGCCGAGTGCCCAGGGCGAGGACGTCGTCTCCGGGGTGCGCAACACGCTGCCCCTCCGGGAACTGGCCGAGCTGGACCCGGTGTCCTTCGCACAGCTCCGGCAGCACCTGGACCGGCTGGAGGGGCACTACCGCGACCTGTGCGACGTCGAGTTCACGATCGAACGCGGCAGACTCTGGATGCTGCAGACCCGCGTCGGGAAGCGCACCGCCCAGGCGGCGTTCACCATGGCCTCGGACATGGCCGACGAAGGCCTGATCACGAGCCGTCGGGCCCTGACCCGCGTCGGGGGTGAGCAGCTCGCGCAGCTCATGTTCCCGCGCTTCGACACCACCGGCGCGTCCGACGCCCTCGTCAGGGGCGTCCCCGCCTCCCCGGGAGCCGCCGTGGGAGCGGTCGTCTTCGACTCGGCGGAGGCGGTGCGCAGGGCGGGCGCCGGGGAGAAGGTGGTACTCGTACGGAACGAGACCACGGCGGCGGACCTGCCCGGCATGATCGCCGCCCAGGCCGTGCTCACGGCTCGCGGAGGCAGGACCAGCCACGCGGCGGTGGTCGCACGAGGCATGGGCACCGTGTGCGTGTGCGGTGCGGAGGACATGATCGTGGACGTACGAGCGCGCTGCCTCGTCGCCGGCGGATCGACCGTCGGCGAGGGCGCGGTCGTGTCCGTCGACGGCTCGGAGGGCGTCGTCCGGCTGGGAGCCCTGCCGCTGGTCGAATCCGACGTCATGCGCTACTTCGACAGCGCCGTGTCCGCCCGAGACGGGGCCGTGCCGGAGTCGGTGCGTCCCGTCCACCGACTGATGGCGGAGGCCGACGCGGCACGGCGGCTGCGGGTGCGGGCGAACGCGGACACCCCGCAGGACGCGGCCCGGGCGCGCCGCTACGGGGCCGAGGGAATCGGTCTCTGCCGCACCGAGCACATGTTCCTCGGTGACCGGCGACGGCTGGTCGAGGCCGTGATCCTCGCCAACGGCGACGCGGAGCGGAAGGCGGCGCTCGGCGCGCTCCTGCCGCTCCAGCGCGCCGACTTCACCGGCATCCTGGAGGCGATGGACGGGCTCCCGGTCACCATCCGGCTGCTGGACCCGCCGCTGCACGAGTTCCTGCCCGACCCGACGGACCTGGCCGTCCGCGCCGCGGTGAGGGATGCCGCCGGAAAGCCGCCCGATCCGCGGGACACAGCCCTGCTCGCGGCCGTCACCCGCATGCACGAGGCGAACCCGATGCTCGGGCTGCGGGGCGTCCGCCTGGGGCTGGTCGTACCCGGGCTCCTCGCCATGCAGGTGCGTGCCGTCGCCGAGGCGGTCGCTGAGCGTACGCGCGCGGGCGGGACGCCACGCGCCGAGATCATGGTCCCTCTCGTGGCCGCGGTGGAGGAACTCCGCCTCGTCCAGGACGAGGTGGCACGAGTGCTGGCGGCGGTCTCCGCGGAGAGCGGCGTGGACGTCGCGTGTCCGGTCGGCACGATGATCGAGTTGCCGAGGGCCGCGCTGACCGCGGGCGAACTGGCCCGGGAGGCGGAGTTCTTCTCGTTCGGAACGAACGATCTGACCCAGACGACATGGGGTTTCTCACGCGACGACGTGGAGGGCGCGTTCTTCCCCGCCTATCTGGAGCGCGGCGTGTTCCAGGCGTCCCCGTTCGAGACGATCGACCGCGACGGGGTGGGCCGACTGGTGCGGATCGCGGTCACCGAGGGGCGTGCCGCACGCCCCGGGCTGGAGACCGGCGTGTGCGGGGAGCACGGAGGCGACCCGGCGTCGGTGCGCTTCTTCCACGAGGCGGGGCTCGACTACGTCTCCTGCTCGCCGTTCCGCGTCCCGGTCGCACGGCTGGAAGCCGGCAGGGCAGCCGTACTGGGCGAGGCCGCCCCGGACCACTGAGGGGCCTGGCCCCGGCCCGACGCCTCACCGACCTCCTCAGCCACCCGGGCGTGCCCTGGAGATCCTGGAATCGCGCCCGGTTTGCACCAGTTCACGGCGATCGGCATCCACCGGCGACCCGGAGTGGTCCGGGTCGCCGCAGCAAGGTCCTCAGCGGTGTTCTCGTGGTGGTCACGGTGAGGCGGCGGAAGCGGGCCGCCCCCAACCCTTCCCTGCGCCAGGGTCGGCCCGCCTTGCTGCACCCGCTCGGTCCGGGCCGGGCGGCCGTTCGTGCTCGCCGTGGCCGTATTCCCGTCGGCCGGCGAGGCTGCCGTCACGCGGCCGCCGTCTCCAGTCCCGGAGCGGCCTGGTCTGCTGCGGCCGACGCGTTTCCCGCCCTTACACGAGGCGTCGAGGGCGTCGTCTCGGAAGCTCCCGACACGAGGGTCCGCTGTGCGGTTTCGGTCATACGGTGCCGGCGATCCAGCCGACGGTTTCGGTGGTGTGTGTCCCGTCCGCGGTGACCTTGCCGTGGGCGTGGAGTTCGTTGATGCGGATCTTGAAGCCGACGGTGGTGACGTCGGCGATGCGCAGCCCGGGCGTGTCGGGACCGTTGAAGGTCTGGACGAACGGGACCACCACCACCGTGGACCCGTCGGGGAACGCCGCCGGGAAGGTGACCTGCGTGAAGGAGGACGTGTCCCCGCCCACGGTGGCGACGGGGTGGGAGGAACTCAGCTGGAGTTTGCCGGTCTGGAACATGCTCACGGGCATCCGCCTCTCAGCAATCGGTACCGGCAGGACCGTCGACCGGCCTCGCGGTACCGGTGTTTCGGCCGCTTCTCGTGAACCGACCAGAGAGGAACTGCCCACAGAAATACCTGTTTAACGACCTATTCACTTCTTCAGCTGTTCTTTCCCGGAAGAACCCTGCTTACGTCCGTCGGGATGCTGTATTGGCAGGCTGGCTGCGATGCCCGGCGCGGCAGCCGCGGGGGTGCGGCCCACTTACTGATCGCCGTCAGGCAGCGGCCGCCGACCTGGTCCAGGACGAAGGAGCCGGTGCAGGGTCCGGTGTCCCCGGACAGCACGGTCACGGGGAAGGCGATGAGTTCCGCGATGGCCGGCAGCAGCCCCGGCAACGGCGCCGCCTCGGGTGCGAGCCGCGCCGCCGTGGCCTCGTGGCCTCGTGGCGCCGTGGCGCCGTGGCGCCGTGGCGCCGTGGCGCCGTGGCGCCGTGGCGCCGTGGCGCCGTCTCCGATCTCCTCTCCACGGCGAGGACGTAGTCGACACCGAGCCGGACCAGGGGCGGTGGTGGCGGTGGCGGTGGCGGTGGCGGTGGCGGTGGCGGTGGCGGTGGCGGTGGCGGTGGCGGTGGCGGTGGCGGTGGCGGTGGCGGTGAGGGAACGACCGGGGATACGGGCAGTTCCTGACGTACGGTCGCCGTGCCGATCACGGTGACGCCTCAGCAGCCTCGGACGATCCCCCTGTGGACAGGCGCGGGCAAGCCCAAGGGCATCCTGGGCAAGCCCGCGCCCGTCGTCGGCGGCGGCGGCGAGGCGATGGGTACACGTACCGGACCCCGCCTGTCGGTACGACCTCCTCGCCCACCGCGGCCCGGAAGCCCGGGCACGTCGCGCGGTGATCGGTCGCGTGCCCCCGTCGCACGTACCCGCGGGAGTGCGTCGGGAGCCGTGGCGTACGGCTCGTCAGGAGGGGCCGGCCCGGTCCGCCCGCGACTCGGGGGCCGCAGGGGTCTGGGGGTCCGCGCTGGACTCGGAGTCGGCCCGGCACCCGTAATCCGCCCGGCACTCGCAATCCGCCCGGGACGCGGCTGGACCGGCGAACTCGCAGCGAACCTCGACGACGCCCTCGACCGCCTGGGCCAGCCGGCCGACGACGGAGGCGAGGTCGCTCTCGCCGACCGTGCCGCCGAGCGTGACGACCCCGTCGGCGACGGCGACGCGTATCCCCTGGAGGGAGCCCGCGAAGAGACGGTCGACGAGGCCCTGGACGTCCCCCGCGATGTCCTCGTCGGGGCGGAGGAAGACCTTGAGGAGGTCCGTCCGGCTGACGACGCCCAGCAGTGCGCCGCGGCCGTCCACCACGGGCAGACGCTTCACGTGGTGCCGGGCCATGAGGCGGGCGGCGTGGGGCAGGGTCGCCGCGGCGCGGACCGTGATCGGCGGAGCGGTCATGAGGTCCTCGGCCCTCACGACCCCGGCCCCCGCGGCGCTACCCGGCAGCTTCCGGTTCCGGTCCACGGGCGCCGGGTCGGCGCCGCGGAGCTCCTCCCTCCGGAGGAGGTCGGCCTCGGACACGACCCCGACCACGCGCCTCCCGTCGTCGACGACCGGGACCGCGCTCACATGCCACCGGCCCATCGCTGCCACCACGTCCTTGAACCGCGCGTGCGGGGCGACCGCGACGACGGTCCTGGTCATCACGTCCTCGACGGAGTACGGGGCGGAAGGCGTCACGGTGTGCCTCGCAGAGGAGCCGGCTGCCGGCAGTTCGCCGCGGACCGGGGTTCACGGTCACCTGGGATCACTGTCACACGCACGGGCCGCTTCCCGGATGGGCCGACAGGGGCCGCCTCAGGGCCGTCCGGCCCAAGCGCCGCACGCTGCGCCCAGGACACCCTGTCGGTGGAGGTACCCGCGGCGAGGAGGGGTGGCGCGGCCGGGACGCATCGTCCCGGCCCGCGCGGACGGGCAGCGGGACTCCCTCCGCTGCAGGGGCACGCGAGGCCGCCCCGCTAGGCCCGGGCGCGCCAGGCGAGACCGCGCCTGACCGCCGGTGGTGCCCGAGCCGCCCATGAGGAGAGGTGTACCAAGATGCCCAGCACGTCAGCGCACGGCTCCGGAGCCGCGACGCCGTCGCACTCGCGCACCGACCTCGGTCGCCGGCTCGCGGCCCGACGCGAGCAACTCGGCCTGAGCCGGGACGACGTGGCCGAGCGCAGCGGCGCCGCCGCCGGCTACATCCGGTACCTGGAGGAGCGGCCCGCGGCACCCGACACGGCCACCCTGCGGCAGATCGCCGCCGCCCTGGAAACGACGGTGGCCGAACTGGCCGGGGGGACGGCGGACCAGCCGCCGGGGCCGGGCGCCGCCCTGCGGGGTGCCGAACTCGCCGAGCTGGACGAGGCGGAGTGCCGAACCCTGATGGCCGGCCACGGTGTCGGACGGATCGGGGTACTCACGCCCGAGGGGCCGGCGGTGGTGCCGGTCAACTATGTCGTCGACGGAGCCTCCGTCGCCTTCCGTACCTCACTCGGCAAGGTCCCGTCCTTCGCTGCGGGAAGCGAGGTCGCCTTCGAGGTGGACCGTATCGACGACGCCTTCAGCAGGGGCTGGAGCGTCCTCGCGGTGGGGCGGGCACGGGCCGTCACCGACGAGGACGCGATCCGCCGGCTGACCGCACTGGCCCCGACGGCGCCGTGGGCGGGAGGTGCCCGCGACCTGTGGATCGAGTTCGCGCCGTCCCGCGTCACCGGACGCAGAGTCGTCGCCCCGGACGGCTGAACCGGCTCGCCCGGACAGCACGTCGGGCCCGACCGGCGCGCGGGCCCGGCACAGTACGTAGGGGCCGGCACAGTGCACCCCGGATCGCGACGACCCTCCCGGGACAGCCGGCGCGACGACCGTGCTGCCCGACCGTGAGAGGTGGCACGGGGACGGCTGCCGGCCTGTGCGGCGGGCGTCGCGGGCGACCCCGATGCAGTGGTGCCAACGCGGTGGTTCCGGCGCGGCCCGGTGGTACCGGGGTGGTCACGCCCCGCTGACCGGTGGCATCGCGTCCGCCGCGTCACCCGATGCGGGACGCTGACCGGTGGCATCGCGTCCGCCGCATCGTCCCTCGGGTCCGCCGGTCGACACTTCGCCGGGCGTCACTCGGGGCCCGGTGCCACTCGGGGCGGGACGCAGGAGGCACCCGGACCCGCGCCGTCACGGCGGCGGTTCCCGGCCTCGTGGTACCGGCGCGGGGGCCGCTGCCGGGTCGTGTCCCGCGTCGTGGTGTAGGGGATCAAGCTTTACGCGTTCCGGTACGAGGCGCCTGACGATCTCCGCAGACGCGCCAGTCCACGAGGCGCCCTGCTGAGGCGAGTTGAACACCCGACCGAGCTCAGCCACCGTCCCCGACTGCGGATTCCGGTGCCTTGATCGGCTACACCATTCTGCGGACGCCATCCGCTGCTGCCGGTGCTGCTCTCGCCTACCGGCTCCGTTCGCCCCCTTCACGGGAGACGACGTCGGGCATCGCGCACGGGAGACGACGTCGGGCATCGCGCGAGCGGGAGAGGACGTCAGGCCATCTCCAGCACGTCCTCCACCGGACGGCGGGGCGTCCTCGGGCCCTCCGGGCCGTACCCGAGACGGATCACCATCTGTACGTGCCCCATCGAGGAGGCGGGGTCGCGCAGGGCCCAGCGCAGCTCGGGCCATTCCAGGGCCTGCGACGTCAGGGACGTGACCAGGCCGTCCAGAGTGGCCTGCAGCAGCACGCGTTGCAGTGCCTGTCCGGCCGTGAGCCAGTCGGCGGGGCCGTCGTGGGTCGTTCCCAGCAGGGCGAGCTGGGGGCGCTTCTCGAACGTGGCGCTGCCCCGCCCGGCCACCGTCCGGCCGGTGGCGAAGTCCCGTACCGGGGCGGTGACATCGTGCTGCCGGGGGCCGAAGGCGTTCGCGGGGATGCCCTCCCCCGGCGGGGTCGCGCCGCCCATGCCGGTCCAGCGCCGCAGCTCCTCCCGTGCCTCCGGGTCGAGCGACTCGCGGCCCTCCGCGTCGTGGAGCAGGTGAAGGACCTCCTGGACGTGCCAGGCGCCGGGCACTTGGAGCCGTGCGCCCTCCTTCCGCGCGGCGGCCCGCAGTCCGTCCAGCACACCGGTGGGGATGTCCTCCCCGGTGAACGGGAAGCGACTGGTGCGGCGCCGGTGAATCGCGGGGTGGAGCGCGGCGAGGTCGTCGTCCAGCCGTACCGGGCGGTCCAGGCGCACCTCCGCCAGCAGCCACGGATCGGCCGGATCGGGGAGCAGCGCGGTGTACGGCTCCCTCCCCGCACAGGCGGCCGCCACCCTCAGGTTGAACAGTGCAGCGCCGCACCCGAGGTGCAGTGCGCGGTGGTCCGGGTCGGACTTCGCCATGGCCCGTTCCGGATCGCCGAAGAGCCGGATCGCGGAGCGGGCCCCGAGGTACCGGAACCGCCAGGGCTGGGCGTTGTGCACGGACGGTGCCGCCGTGGCATCCCGGACGAGGGAGGTGACGACGGCCGCCTCGAGGGGTTCTGCGGTCATCAAGGGCTCCAGGGTCGGCGGTCAGTCATGGGCGATGACGGCCACCGGAGCGGTGGCGTGGTGGAGTACGGCGTGGGCGACGTGCCCGAGATGCCCGCCGACCGGAGGCCGCCGGATACGGCGGCCGACGGCCACGAGATCGGCGTCGGCGGCCTCGTACAGCACCTGCTCGGCGGGGGCCCCGACCAGGACCCTCTCCTCGGACTTGACCGACGGGTAGCGCTCCCGCCAGGGGCGGAGCCGCTCGCTCAGCGCCTCGGCGACGCTGTCGGCCACCTCCTGGCGGACACCGGGATCGAGCTGCGGCGCGTAGCTGAACGCGAACGGCAGCGGCCATCCGTGCACGGCGCGGACGGAGCACCCCCGCCGTGCGGCCTCTTCGAAGGCAAAGGCGAGCAGCGGGTCGGTGTCCTCCCGGACGTCCACCCCACCACGACATCCCGGTACGGGGCCGCCGGCGGCGGGGCCGACTCCCCCGGCGGGCGCACCAGCACGACCGGAGTGGTCGTGAGCCCGACCGTCGCGGTGCCGACGGAGCCGAGCAGGAACCCCCCGACCAGGCCGCGCCCGCGCGACCCGAGAACCAGCATCTGCGAGTCGGCGGCCTGCACCGACAGGACCGCGGCGGCCCTGCCCGGCATTCGGCGGGCCGACACCGGAAGGCCGGGGTAGCGCCGGCGTACGTCGTCCGCCACCTCCTCCAGCACCGCGTCCGCGCGGCGCCGCAGTCCCTCGGCCCCCACCGGGCCGGTGTTCTCCAACCGCTCGAAGGCAGGCGCATACGGCGCGCCCGTCCAGTCCTCGACGTGCACCAGACGCAGCGGCGCCTCTCTCAGCACGGCCTCACGCGCCGCCCAGTCCGCGGCGGCCCGGCTCTCGGGAAACCCGTCGACACCCACGGTCACAGGGGAGTCATGTCTGTACGCCTCCTTCCGGGCCGCGACTGCGGCCACGTTCGTCGCAGGCAGGCCGAGAAGTCCGCCCGAGCCCACCGGGAACGTCCTCCCTCTCCGCTTCCGCTGCTTCCCTCCGCTTCCCCTGTTCCCTCCGCTTCCGCGGCTCCCCAGGGGTCCCTTCTCCACGATGCGACCGCGCGGCGGCGACCGCGAGAGGCCGAACGGTCCCCCGGCGGGGCCGACCGCCCCTCCTACCTCAGGCGGGCTCCGCTCCGCGGCGCCCGAACGCCCGTCTGGCCGACGCCTCGATGTCGTGCCGCGCCTGGCCGCCGTGACGGCGGCCAGGCGCGGCGGGGAGGGCACGGGAGGCGGCGGCCGCACGCCCGGTTGCGGGGTGCCGCATCCGGCAGGGACGCCGGGTCGGCCTCGAAGCCGGCCCGGGCGGCTTCGAGGGTGCCCGGTGGCCCGGTTCTGCGGCCGCCCCGCATCACGGTTCGCAGCAGCAGCGGCTCGCCGCCGTTCGGCGGTTCCTCCCCGTGCACCCCGATGACGTCCCGGCCGCCCGGTCCGCGGAACACCTGACCTGCTCGGGCGCGGGAGCGGTGGCCTTCGCCGAGGACAGCTTCATCACGGGCCGCCCAGGCGTACTCGACGAGTTGGTGGGCCGCGTCGAGGCAGGGCGCGTCGGGGCGGTCCCGACCCGGTGCCGACCGCGTGCAGGTCGATCGGCGCGCCGTGGCGCACCGGTTCGTCGACGGCGTACTCGTCGCGGCCGCCGCCGGCGACGATGCGGACTTCGGTCAGCCCCGCCCGGTCGAGAACCGCCCGGGCCCGGTGGGGGCCTGAAAGGCCCCGCCCGGGCAAGGGGAGGACGGGCACCGCGACCAGCCCCCGCGGCCTCCGGGCGGGCGGAGTGCATCTCGTGCTCGGCCCACTTCCTGGAGCTGGACATCGAGCGGAGTCCGGCACCCCGGGCTGATTCCGTGCCGGGGCGGTCCGGGAAGGCCGGACGACGGCACGTCCGGCGGAGCAGCCGGGCGTCGGCAGGCTCGGCGCCGGCGGCCGTCGGCAGGCACGACGGCAGGCACGACGGCGGGCACGGCGGCGGGAGAGGCCATCCACGTCCCGCGGATCCCGAATGCGCGGTGCACGGCGGCGTGTCGGCCGCGGACCGCCGCTCCCCCGCGCCCCCGGCCTCTCCCGTCATCTCCGGGGAAGCACCCGCGGTGGCACGGCCCCCAGGTCCGGGCCGGCCGGTGCGCCGGGCCGGTGGCCCCCTGTTCCGGCCCGACTCCCCGCCACGGGCCGGGGCGGTCCGGACGGGCGCCCGGGCGGACCGGACGGCGGACCCCGCTCACCGCGGGAGGCGGGTGATCGAGACGGTGGCCGGGTGGGACCATCGGGCCCCGCTACGGGCTGTTCGGCCCTGGGGGCGGGGGCGCGCGGCGGTTCACTGGTCGTGTCACAACCGCGAGACCGAGGAGGCCGGATCATGGCTGTACTCGCACGCAAGCAGAGGTTCCCGTTCTCCGACCTGCCGGACTGGTTCGAGGACTTCCCCGCCCGGTTCAGCATGCCGGGCATGGCCGACCTGCACAGCATGAGGATCGAGGAGTACACGGACGGCGGCAGGTACGTCATCCGCGCGGAGCTCCCGGGCATCGACGTGCGGGATCTGGACGTGACCGTGGAGGACGGCATCCTCACCATCAAGGCGGAACGTACCGAGCGCGAGCTGGACAAGCACCGCAGCGAGATCAGGTACGGATCCCTCACCCGTGCCCTCGCCCTGCCGAAGAGCGCCGACGAGAGCGACGTCCGCGCCGAGTACACGGACGGCATGCTCACGGTGAGCGTGGGGATGGGCGAGGAGAGGACGGAACCCCGGCACATCGAGATCAAGCACGCCGAGTGAACGGGGCGGCGCCGGCCGGCCCGTCCGGACGGGCCGCTGCACGGCGATCCGTCGGGCGCTTTCGGGGCCCCGGCCAAGGACGGCGCGCGGCGCCCGTACGAGGGCCGTCCGCGGGCGGTGCGGGGCATGACCCTTGACCGCCGTCCGCACGAGCGCCGAAGGACGATGCCGTCGTGGAGGAAACCCGCCACCCGCCGTGGTCGCATGGGCGGCCCACCCGCCGTGGACGGCACATCCGCGTCACCGGGTTCGCACCGCCCGGACTGCCGCCGGGAACGGGACGCGTCGGCGCGGCCCGGCGACCGGGTGCGCAGCGCCTGCGCGTCGGCGGGATCCCGGCGGATGCGGCCGCCGGGATCCCGCCGCGGTCTCGCGGCCCTCAGCCCGGCGCATTCCCTGCCGCCCCGCCGGGGCAACCGGAGAGGACCCGACCAATGGAGTAGATCATGATGGCCGCCGGAATCATCGCCGTGTGCGCGGTGCTGCTCGTCCTCGCGTTTCTCCTGCCGCGTCTGTCCAGGCACCCGCAGAACGGCGCCCAGCGGGCGCTGGGGACGGGGCCCGGGCGGGCGGGAAGGCCCCGGGTCTCGTCGGACGGCTGTTCAGCAGGTCGTTCCACAGCAGTTCGCGGGCGGTCGGGCGGTCCGGGTCGGCGGGGCGCAAGGCGAGGAGCCGCATGCCCTTCTGAGGAGGCGCCGGGTCGGGCGCTCGCGCCCGGTCCCGTACCACCGGGGCGGGCACCCGTGGCCACGCCCCGGCGAGGGCCCTCCGCACGGCGGACTGGGCGGCGGACCCGGTGGCGCCCGAGAGGAGCGGCCGGTCCGCCGCGAGGGCCGTCGGCGCGTCGGCGCGGTCCACGTCTACCGCGCCGGTTCCAGGCGGCGCCGGGGCGGGACGCTGGGGCAGGACGCCGGGGCAGGACGCCGGGGCAGGACGCCGGGGCAGGACGCCGGGGCGGCGGCCCGGGCCACGCGGGTGCGGACCGTGCCCCGAGCCGCCGCCCCGCTCCGGGCGCCGCCCGGATCAGCGTGCCGGCACCACGAGCGTGCAGGTCTCGCCCGGTGCGACGGTGACGGCCTGGTCGGTCAGCACCACGCGGATCGGGGACTCCCGCGACTCGGGTACGGCGACCTCCGGTTGTCCGCTCCGCAGCCGCACCCCGACACCCCAGTGGCCGCGGTACCGCAGCGGGAACCCGTACTCGGACAGCGCGGGAAGCGGTACGGATCCAGCCACAGCGCGTCCGCACCCGGCTCCGGAGCACCGGCGGGGATACGGCCCTGCGCGCCCCGGCCCCGTCCGGTCCCGCCCTGGCCGCTCCGCCGTGCGGCCGGCCGGCCGCACGGGCCCGGTCACTCCCCGGCCGGGTCGATACGGCGGCCGGTGATGCGCCGGGGCCGGATGGACACCCACATCTCCCGCTCGCCGCCCGCCCACGGCCGGGTGTGCGCACCCTCGGCCAGCCGCCGCACCGCGCCGGGTTCCGTGACGTGCCGCGCCGGACCGACGACGAGGACACTCCAGCCCCGGCTTGCGGTCTCGTCCAGATGATCGACCTCGAACGCCACCTCGGTGCCCGCCGCGGCGGCGGGCACCGAGCCGGGCGCGGACCGGAAGGCGATCCGGTCGTCGATGACTTCGTAGTTGACCGGCACGACCGCCGGGCCGTCCGGGGTCGTGACGGCGACGCGGCCCACCCGTGGGTGGAGAGGCGGGCGCGGCATTCGTCCGTGCCGAGTTCCCGCAGCCCGGGGCGGAGCAGGGCCCGGCCCTGTCCCGGCGGCAGGTCGGTGCCACCCCCGCGGAGCGCCTCCACACTCGTGCCCAGAGCGCCGGCCAGACGCGCGAGGGCCCCGGGCCCGGGGTCGGCCGGGCGTTCCTCGAGGTAGGCCAGGTACTCCGGCGCCATGGCGGCACGGCCGGCCACGGTGACCCGGGTGAGCCCCTGCCGCTCGCGTGCGGCGGCCAGGCGCGCGCCGATGCCGCCGGGACCGGGAGGCCCGCCCGGCCCGGGTGCACCGGGCACCGCGCCCGCGGCCGTGCCCGGCGCGCCGCCGCCCGCCGCCTCCGCGCCCGGCACGTCCGTGCCCGGCCCGGAAAGCGGTGGCGCGGCCCCCGGTGGGTGTTCGGGATGCTCGAGGCGACGGACGCGGGCGTCGGCCCCGGGGAACACCAGCGTCACCTCGTCCGTGTCCGACCAGCGCACGTCGTAGGGGGGTGTTCCGTCCTCGTGACGGAGCCCGACGATCTCGCCCTCGCGCCTGGTGGCGCCGGTCGCGGGACTCTGGATGACGAGTCGGTCGCCGAGGTGAGCTCGCATGGTCGCCGCCGTTTCCCCAGACTGTTCCTGTATCCAACGTGCCCTTCGCGGCAGGCCGCCGCACGGGCCGGAAGACCCTCGTCGCGGGGCCGGTCGGACCGCTTCCGAGACGGCCGGGCGCGAGCCTGGACCACCCGCCCGCAGGCGGGCCGGGTCCCCCACTCCCGGTACATGACCGTGACCACCGTCACGAGGCTCGAAGGGACGGGTGACATGCAGCACCGAACGGTCGCAGAACTCATGACCCGGCAGGTCGTCCGGGCGCGGCGCGATCTGCCGTTCAAGGAGATCGTCAAGCTCCTGGCGGACAACGACGTCACCGCCGTGCCGGTGGTGGACGAGCAGGACCGCCCCATGGGCGTGGTCTCCGAGGCGGACCTGTTGCGCAAGTCCGCGGACCAGGAGGACCCCTCCGGCCGTATGCCGATCCCTCGTCCGGAGGCGTGGGAGAGGGCCAAGGCCGAGGGGATCAGGGCCGAGGAACTGATGTCGGCCCCCGCGGTGTGCGCACGCCCGGAGTGGAACGTCGTCGAGGCGGCCCGCCTCATGGAGGTGCAAGGCGTCAAGCGGCTGCCCGTCGTGGACGAGACGGACCGACTCCGGGGCATCGTCAGCCGGAGCGACCTGCTGCGGGTCTTCCTGCGCCGCGACGAGGCCATCCGGGACGAGATCACCCGTGATGTGCTGCAGCAGACTCTGGGCCTCGCGCCCTCGGCGGTGGCGGTCGATGTCCGGGAGGGCCAGGTCGCCCTGGACGGATCCGTCGAGGTCCGGAGCCTGGTCCCGATCATCGAGCGCCTGTGCAGGAGCGTGGACGGGGTGGTCTCGGTCTCGGCGCAGGTCACGTACCGCACCGACGACACCGGGAGGACCGCTGCGGGCATGTGACACCCGTGTCCGGCGAGCGGGTTGTGGCGGCCCCCGGAATCAGCGCGCCCGCGCGGTGCCGCCGCTGTCCGCACCGCACCGGGCCCGCGCCCCGCGCCGCCACGAAGCCCCGGCCGGCTCATGTGACGCACGACGCCGGGCCTCACGCCGGACCGGCCCGCCGGGTGAGGTGCGTTCGGGGCCCGCGGCGGGCGCGCCCGGTCACCCGCGGAACCAGGCGTGTGTGGAGAGCTCGGGACGTACGCCGCGCTGCGCCCGGGCGAGGACGACCGCGGTGGACATCAGGCCGACGTGGCTGATCGCCTGCGGGAAGTTGCCGAGGAAGGAACCGTCGGACGGGTCTATCTGTTCGGGCAGCAGCCCGAGCGGGCTCGCGTAGGAACACAGCTGTTCGAAGAGCTCCGCGGCCTCGTCGACGCGTCCCTGCCCGGCCAGGTTGTCCGCCATCCAGAAGCTGCAGAGGAGGAAGGCTCCTTCGGGCTCGTCCACGCCGTCCGGGAGACTCCCGGGAGGTAGCGGTAGAGCAGTCCGCCGCCGGCGCCGAGGGTCTCCGCGACGGCACGCGCGGTGGCGGCCATCCGGGGATGGTCGGCCGGCACCACTCGCCTGAGCGGGAGGGCGAGCAGCGAGGCGTCCAGGCCGCCCCCGCCCAGATGCTCGGTGAGGGCCCCCGCCTCGTCGTCCCATGCCTGCTCCAGGACCCGGTGGGCGAGACCCCGGGCGTCCCGCCGCCACCCCTCGACGTCGCCGGGCAGACCGAGCCGCCGGGCCAGGCGCGCCGCCCGGTCGAGGGCGACCTGGCACATCGCGGCGGAGTAGGTGAAGGGCCTCCCCGGAGTGCGGACCTCCCAGATGCCCTGGTCGG
Organism: Streptomyces sp. I6; assembly: GCA_003725745.1. Lineage (GTDB taxonomy): Bacteria > Actinomycetota > Actinomycetes > Streptomycetales > Streptomycetaceae > Streptomyces. Next base: position 272,945 of record RHDP01000001.1, read on the forward strand.
GCCGGCTCCACGCGGTACGGGCGCGTTCGGCGAGCAGGGCGAGGTGCTCCCACCGTCCCTGGTCGAGGCGGCCGCCCGTCGCGGCCCACTGGAACGCGCAGTCGAGCAGTTCGCCGTACACATCGTGCTGCACCTGCCGGGCAGCGGCGTTGCCCCAGCGCACCGGGGCGGACCTCCGGTAGCCCTCCAGGTACGGATCCTCCACCTCTTCGGGCGGTGGCAGCCCGTCGACGTCGTAGAGGACCAGGGGCTGTGTGCTGCGGCTCGCCGCGTTCAGTGCCCAGTTCAGGAAGCCCTTGGCCTCCATGGGCAGCCCGATGCGCCGGAGCGCGAAGACCGCGTAGGCGGTGTCCCTGATCCAGGCGTACCGGTAGTCCCAGTTCCGGGATCCCCGGAGGTACTCGGGAAGGGAGGACGTCGCAGCGGCGATGATCGCTCCGTTCTCCATGTGGTCCAGGAGTTTCAGGGTGATCGCCGAACGCCGTACCAGGCCGGGCTGGGGCACGTCCGTCACCACATGGGAGGCCCATCCGCGCCAGACGCGGGCCGTGGCCTCCAGGTGTTCGCGGGCTCGGGACACCGGGTCACCGGCCGGCCGCGCACCGTTCCACACCAGGGACACGACCAGCTCGTCCCCCGCCTCCAGCACGACCGTGCCGGAGGGGCCCGGCAGGGGCCGGGACGCGTGGAACCATGCGGCGGGAACCCGGTCCGGCCCCCGCAGGACCCATCCGTCGCCGCTCGGCTCGACGGTGTGGCCGGGCCCGGGCCGCAGCTCACAGCGCAGTTCGGCGACGCCCTGTGTGACGCGCATCCGGCGCAGCAGCTCCCCGCGGCCGGCACGCGCGTCGTCCTCGAGCCTCGCTCCCGGCTCGAGCAGGAAGGCGTCGGTCAGTTCGGCGGCGCCTTCGGGCCCCCACATCTCCGTGACGAGCACGGCCGTGTCGGGCAGGTACCTCTGCCTGCTCGCTCGCAGCCGCGCCGGAGCCAGCAGCAGCGTCCCGCCCCTGCGGTGGTCCAGGAGGGAGGCGAACAGCGGAGGCGAGTCGAAGCGCGGTACGCACATAAAGCTCACGGCGCCGTCCCGGCCGACCAGCGCACACGTGCGGCCGTCGCCGACGAGGCCGTGATCGGCGATGGGAAGGTAGCCCTGGGCACGTTCCACCGGGTGCTGGTCTTCCATGAAGGGAGACATACCCACAATCGGTCCTCACGCCCCGGCCGTCCGCCAGGGTGTCCCTCCCCGGGCCTGGAGCGAAGGGCGGGCGAAGGGCGGGCACGGGGCCGGGGAGGCGCGGGGCGGGCACGGGGCCGGGGAGGCGGAATCGGCGAACCTCGCTCCGGGCCCGCCCCGGGCTGCACGCGCCCGGCGGGGCGGAGGCCGGTGCAGGCCGCCGGGGCGGAGTGCGCTGGTCCGCCGGCACGTCGAACGCCCCGGAGACCACCCCTGCTCGTTCCGGACGGGCTCCCTCCTCCATGGCCTTTCGGACAGACGGAAAGTGGCACTGGTCGGGGTCTCGTCCCAGGTCTCCGGACAAGCCGCAGGTCAGGGCCGACCGGTCAAAGTCCGATCTTCGACGCACGACGGGGCACGCGCTTGCCCGTGGCGGATCCGGCTGCGAGCATCCCAGCGCGCGCTACGGCGGCCGGAGCACGGGCCAGACTCCGGTCGGCCCCCACCCGTTGGTTCTGCCCGTCGGATGACCAACACAGGAGTGCTTTCCCATGCTGCGCTCGAAACTCCGGTCCCTGTTCGTCGGCGCCGGCTCGGCCCTCGCCATGGCGGGTGTCGCCCTCGCCCCCACCACGGCGTCCGCCGCACCGGCGCTCCCTTCGCACACCGCCGCAAGCGCGTCCGAGACCGCGCCGGCATCGTCAGCCGCCGGGTTCTGGTCGTGCACGATCCCTTCCGGCTACACGTACACCAACACGCAGAACACGCTGAACTGCTCCACCAGCGGCGGATTCCGCACCATGTACTACGTGCAGCCCCCGGCGGACGGCCTGTGGGCCTGCACCACCATGCCCGGCTACACCTACAGCAACACGCAGAACACGCTGAACTGCTCCGCCAGCGGCGGATTCCGCACCATGTACTACCTGCGCACCCCCCAGACGGGCCTGTGGGCCTGCACGGTCCCGCCCGGCTTCACCTACACCAACACGCAGAACACGCTGAACTGCTCCACCAGCGGCGGATTCCGCACCATGTACTACCTCAGGGCGCTGTGACGTCCCGCTCCGGAGCGCTGTGACGTCCCGCTCCGCGCGCCTGTTCGGACGGCGCGCGGAGCGGGACCGCGCGAGGGGCCGCCGCCAGCACGGGCGCGGCCGGTGCGGGCGCGGCCGGTGCGGGCGCGGCCGGTGCGGGCGCGGCCGGTGCGGGCGCGGCCGGGAGGCCCCCGGTGGGTTCGCCCGTATCCGGACGGGCATCCTGCCGAGCGGCGGCAACGTGCACACGGGCGAGACGGCCTTCTCGGCGCACACGTGAGATCATCGACAGGACGGCAGGGGGTAGACCCCTGGTGAGGGACTCCGGGGACTGCACGGGGCCCGCCCGGCACAGTACTCCCGCAGGCCTCTCCTCTCGGGCAGCCGACGCTGCCACCGAGGCGCGAGGAAAGGAGGCGCTGAAATGGACTGCCACGAGTGCCGCTCCCGGAAGCTCAGGACGACCGCCGTCGCCGTGTGCCGTGAGTGCGGTGTGGGCCTGTGCGGTGAGCACCTGTACCTCGGCATCCAGACCGTGCACGGCGACGCCGGGCTCCGGAAGACGACGGGCGGCATCCCGGCACGCTGCGTGCTGTGCTCCGTGTGCCGGCGCGCCGAACACGGCGTCTGGCGCGCACCGCAGGCGACCCGTCAGCACGTGTAGCGAGGCGACCGGGGACTGCGGTGGGGAACCGTCGGCAGCGGACGCGAGAAGAGGCGGCCGCGTCACCCGCCGGCGACCGGCTCCCGCGAGACGGGCCCGCCTGCCGCCAACGGCCCGCGCCGGACGCGAACCCGGCCGTCAGCCGTCAAGTCGACGAAGACGCGGACCGCGGCACCGCCGCAACACGGCGGGCCGTGATCCACGAGCCCGGAGGTGCTTTCCATGGATTGGTGGGTCTGGCTGATCATCGCGCTCGCCGTGCTGGCCGCGGTGGCGTCGTCGGTTGTCGCCCTGCAGGCGCGGCGCCGCAGCGGCAGTGTCATCGCCGGCGGCCGCAGGTCCCAGGGCGGCGGGAAGGGCGGACGGACATGAGCACGTATCTGCGCGCACGGGAGATCGGCCAAGAGCCGGTGGTCACGCTCGCGGGCGAGGACGTCGCCCGGATCAAGGACGTCGTCTTCGACCCGATGCGCGGCTCCATCACCTGCTTCACGCTCAGCGGCCAGGGACTGCTCGCCGGCCCGCTCAAGCGCGCGCTGCTGTGGAAGAAGGTCCATGCACTCGGCCCGGACGCGGTGATGATCCGGGACGAGGACTCGCTGGAGGAGGACGACGAGGCGGCGAGGGAGCGGATCGAGGCGCCGGGCGGGGGCAGCGTGATCGGCGCCCGCGTGATGACCGAGGAAGGGACCGCTCTGGGCACGATCACCGACGTGATCATCGAGACCTCCGGGACTCCCAAGGTGATCGGGTACGAGGTCGGCCCCACCGCCCGGACGGGGCAGACGGTCTTCCTGCCGGTGATCAAACCGAAGTCCGTCTCGGGGGAGATGATGGTCGTACCGGCGTGCACGGCCGATTTCACGGCCGGGGACCCCGCCGGCCTCCCCGCCGCTGCCGAGGGCCTGCGGCGACGACTCGAGCAGGAGGCATGATGCTGTTCAGCACCACCCAAGGCCGCACCGTGATCGCCCTGTCGACCGCGGAACGGCTCGGGACCATCGCCGCCTGCACGCTCGCGCCTTCGCCGGCGCACATCTCCTCCCTCCACCTCAAGACCCGCGGCCGCCACGGCCACGTCATGCTGTGGAAGAACGTCCAGTCCTTCGGCGAGGACGCCGTGACGGTCCGTTCGGCGGAGGGGCTGAAACCCGAGAAGGAGCTGGAGTCCGCGGAGGAGGCGCACAAGAGTCACGACCCGCTCGGCAAGCGCGTCCTCACGGAGGCCGGCGAGAGCATGGGAATAGTCGAGGACATCGACTTCGACGAGAAGGACGGCAGCCTCCGGGCACTTCTCACCACGGAGGGGAAGGTACCGGGGGACCGGCTCATGGGGGTCGGCAGCTACGCCGTCGTCGTCCACCGCCCCGGCTGAGCCGGGCGGGTGTGCGGGACCGCGGCCTTTCCGCCGTCCGCGGAGTGACGGGGCGCGGTGCGGTGCGGCCGGCACGGCCGCGGCGTCAGTGGAACGGTGCCACCCCGCCGCCGCTCGGGCCCGGTCGCCCGTCGGCGTACCTCGGGCAGGACGGTTCCCGGCAGGGGCCGGGCTTCCACCGGGGCACATAGAGCCCCATCGTCTTGTGCCGCTGGACCTCCGCGGTCACGGGGCGGCGGCAGACGGGACACACCCGCGCCCCCTGCGGTGTCGTCGCGTCCTCGATGCTGCCCATGAACCAACGATAGTGCGCGCGGTCGGCGTTCTCCTCACGAAGCGGGATCGGCGTTCTCCTCACGACTGGGCGGCTCCGCCGTCCTGCGGCGGGTCGCTCCCGTCCTGTGCGTCCCGCCGCGCGGAAGGCGCCTCCTCTCCGGCCGTTCCGCGGGAAGGAGGGCGCCGCAGGCTCAGCACGACGGACACCGCCAGCACCACCGCGATCACGGCCAGGCTCACCGGTGACGGGATCTCCGGGATGCTGCTGCTGATCAGTTCGTGGGACGCCTGCAGGATCAGCTTCACGGCGATGAAGGAGAGGATCAGCGCGAGGCCCGTGCCGAGGTAGTGGAACCGGTCCAGCAGCCCGGCGAGCAGGAAGTACAGGGCGCGCAGGCCGAGGATCGCGAACGCGTTGCTGGTGTAGACGATGAAGGCGTCGTCGCTGATCGCGAGGACGGCGGGCACGCTGTCCACGGCGAAGATGAGGTCGGCCGCCTCGATCGCCACGACGACCGCGAGGAGCGGGGTGGCCACCCGCCGTCCCCCTCCCTGACGGTGAACCTCGTCCCGGCGTACTCGTCGCGCACCGGCATGACCCTGCGCAGCAGGCGCACGGCGATGCTCCTGCCCGGGTCGAAGCTGTCCTCCTCCTCCTTGAGGATCTTGTAGGTGCTGTAGAAGAGGACCACGGCGAAGGCGTACAGCACCGCGGTGAACCGGCTGACCACGGCCACGCCCGCGGTGAGGAAGAGGCCCCGGAACACCAGGGCGCCGATGACGCCGAAGAACAGCACCCGGTGCTGGTAGGCGCGGGGAACCCTGAAGTAGGCGAAGATCAGGGCGAAGACGAACAGGTTGTCGACCGAGAGGCTCTTCTCCAGCAGCCAGGCGGTCGTGTACTCCACGCTGGGCGTCGTGCCCAGCACCAGGAAGACGACCCCGCCGAAGAGCAGGGCGAGGCCGACCCACACGCCGCTCCACACGGCGGCTTCCCTGAACCCGATGACGTGCGCCTCGCGGTGCGCCAGCAGGTCGACGGCCAGCGACACCACCACCGTGACGGCGAACGCCGCCCACAGCCAGATCGGCACGTCCAGCACGAAGGCCCCCTCGCACGGGCGGGGGTTGAAGTGGGTCCTCGTGATGAGTGTGACGCAGCGGCCCGGGCTTGTCGCCCGCGCGGCGCTGCTCCGGCGGGCCGCCTCCCGGCCACTCGGGCGCGGTCCGGCTCGGCACGACGGAGTCGAGGGGGACGCGGTGCGGTGTGCGCCGCGCAGGCCGCGGGCGGCGCGATGCGGTGCGGTGTGCGCCGCACGCAGGCCGCGGGGTGCCCGGACGGCCGCCTGCGGCTGCGTGGTGGCGCGGCCCGCCCCAGGTGTGTGCGGGGGCACGTCGGGGTCCGTGCGGGTGGGAGCGCTTTCCTCCTCTCCCCGCGCGGGGCCGCGCGGGGCGCCGGAGCCGCTCCCTCGCGGACCGCCCTGCCCGCGACCTCGCACCGGGGCCGGACACGGGGTGCGGGGCCCCTGTTCGGGGAGTCGGTACCGGGCGGGTGGTGGGCCGGGGTCTGCTGCCGGCGGCGGCTTCCCGACGCCACCGTCCAGCGGGTGGGACGGGGTCCTCCGGGTGGGGGCGGGGCCCTCAGCGGGCCGGCGGTTCAACCGGTCCCGTCGCCGCGCAGCGTACGGCGCTGGGCGAGGCGGTCGAGGTCCCCCGCGGTGACGATGCCGGCGAGGAGCCCGCCGTCCATGACGAGGATCGGCAGGCCGCCGCCCCGGGGCCGCACGTTCTTGAGGACGTTCTCCAGCAGGTCGTCCGGTGCGCATGTGGTGCACCGGGACAGGGGGACGGCCACGTCGCGCAGGCGCAGCGTCTCCCGCCGGGCCACCGGGATCGCGGAGAGCCTGGGCACCTGGAGCAGGCCGCTGGGACGGCCCTCGAAGTCGAGCAGCGGCACGTCCGAGTGGTGACCGTGCGCGGGGGAAGCGGAGGGTTCGTCGAAGTAGCGCTGCACGGTGATCCAGTCGGGGGCCGTCTCGACGGGACCGGCCATGACGTCGGCGGCACGCACGCCCCCCAGGGCCGTGGCCAGGGAAGCCTGCCGCCGCTCGGCGTTGGCGACGACGATGACGAAGAACCCGAGGACGGCCAGCCACAGCCCGCTCCACGAACCGCGCAGCACGGCCAGCCACCCGAGGGCGACGAGCAGGATGCCGAGGATCTGCCCGCCGCGCCCGGCCGCCCGCTCGGCGCGCTCCCGGTCTCCGGTGCGCCACCACATCAGGGCCTGCACCACCCGGCCGCCGTCCAGCGGTGCCGCGGGCAGCAGGTTGAACACGGCGACGAGGAGGTTGACCCAGCCGAGCCACAACAGCACGGCGGTGGGAACCGCCCAGCCCGGTCCCGCGGCCAGTCCCATCCCGGCACCGAGTGCCGCTCCCCCGACGGCCAGGCTGGCGAGCGGCCCGCTCACGGCGACGAGGAAGGCCGCACCCGGCGCGGACGGCCTGTCCATCCGGGTCACGCCGCCGAGTGCCCACAGGGTGACGTCATGGACCGGGATCCCCTTGCGCCGGGCGGTGAGGGCGTGTGCGGTCTCGTGCGCGAGCAGGCTGAGGAGGAGCAGCAGGGCACCGGCGAGTCCGGCGACGGTGTAGGCGGTCGCCGAGCGCCCCGGGAGCCAGGCGGGGAGCGTCTGGCTGCCCAGGCTGTACCCGAAGAGGACGACCAGCAGGGGCACCGTCCAGTGGACGCTGAGCGGCACTCCGAAGACGCGTCCGATCCGGAGCGAGTTGTTCATGGCCGCCTCCTGCACGCCCGGGCCGGGGCCGCTCGCAGCCGGACGGGTGGGCAGACGTCCGCCGCGGTGCCCGGGCGGCGCCCGCGAGGCGGTGTCCCCGGCGCGAAGCGGGGCTCGCTCTGGGTCGGTACTCCCGCGCCGGGCCCTCGCGGGGTCCCGGGTTCGGATCGGCCCTCTCCGGGCTGCCGTTGAGAAGTGCGGTGAGGAAGAGGCCGAGGATCGCTGTGACGGCGAGCAGGGTGAGAGCGGTCATCCTCCCGTTGTGCCGCTTCTCGGGTTCCGCGGGTCCGGTCCCCCGGTCCGCCTCCGGCCCGTCGGCGGATCGCTCCCGTGGTTCGTCGGTGAACTGCCGGTTGAGGGCGTCCATGGTCGCCGCCAGCCGGGGTCGTCCCGGGCGAGGCGCCGTTCGAGGTGCGCCAGGATGCGCCCGTCGTCCCTACCGGAGTTCATGCCACACCCTCCGGAAGGGCGCGGACGAGCGCTGGAGCGGACCGGGTCCGGGGCAAGGCATCACACACCCTCGCTCGTCAGGTGGTTCTCCACCGGCTCTACTCACCGATTACCCGTGCGCCCCGGCCGGACCCGCTGCCCGCGGGGTGGCGAAGGCCGTCTCGGCCGCCGGTTCCTTGCCGACCCGCGGCAAGGAACCGGCGGGCGGGCGGAACGGCCGCCGGTTGGGGCTGGGGCGTGCCCGCACCGCGCCCGAGGGCCCGCCGGAGGGCCGGGATGCCGCTGCCCTGCGCACCGTCGAGGCCGGCACGGAGGACCGTTCAGCCGCAAGAGAAACTCCCGCACGGGTAAAGGAATTACAAAGCGGGCATAACCCCGAACAACCTCGTTCCGGAGGAGGTGGCCGCCGTGGCCCAGGAACTCCTGACCGTGCTGGCCCTCGCGGGCTCCGGAGCCGTGCTGTACCTGGCGGCTGCGGCCCGAATCGTCAAACAGTACGAGCGAGGGGTGGTCCTGCGCTTCGGCCGGCTGCGCGAACGCGTACGCACCCCGGGGTTCACCATGATCATCCCCGGGGTCGACCGTATGCACAAGGTGAACATGCAGATCGTGACGATGCCCGTACCCGCCCAGGACGGCATCACCCGGGACAACGTCACCGTGCGCGTCGACGCCGTCATCTACTTCCGGGTCGTCGACCCGGCCGACGCGATCATCCGAGTCGAGGACTACCGCTTCGCCGTCTCCCAGATGGCCCAGACCTCGCTGCGCTCGATTCTCGGCAAGAGCGAGCTCGACGATCTGCTCTCCAACCGCGAGAAGCTCAACCAGGGCCTGGAACTCATGATGGACAGCCCCGCCGTCGAGTGGGGCGTCACCATCGACCGCGTGGAGATCAAGGACGTGTCCCTGCCGGAGACCATGAAGCGCTCGATGGCCCGGCAGGCGGAAGCCGACCGCGAACGCCGAGCCCGTGTCATCAACGCCGATGCCGAGCTGCAGGCCTCCAAGAAGCTCGCCGAGGCCGCCGGCGCGATGGCCGACCAGCCCGCGGCCCTGCAACTGCGGCTCCTCCAGACCGTCGTGGCCGTCGCCGCCGAGAAGAACTCCACTCTCGTCCTGCCGTTCCCGGTGGAGCTGCTGCGCTTCCTGGACCGGTCCACGCCGAGCCGGCCGGCGGGGGACGCCACGGCCGGGGCCCAGGTGCTCGACCCGGCCCGCGCCGAACCCTCCGAGGACCCGCGCCCGCCGGAGGGGCGGATAACCGAGCCGGCGGAAGTGGCCGAGCGGCCGCCGGGCCACCGCTCGATGGCGAGCATGGACAAGAGCCGGCGCCGCTCCTGAGCACCGGCACGGGCACGCGGACGCACGCGAGCACACCCGGTCGCCGGCCCTACCCGGGCCATGCGTGCACCACGCCGGCACCGGTGCGAACGGAAACGCACGCCGCCCGGCCGCGCGAGCCGTGGAGTGGGGCACCACCCGGGGCCCGGCGCATGGCCCGGTCGGCTACCGGCCACGGGTGGAGTGGAGTAGGGGTGGAGTGGAGTGGGGTGGGGTGCGGCGCAGCACCTTCCTGGGGCTTTGCATAATGCAAGCATGGACAGAAGCCGGCTGGACTCCCCTCGGCGCGCCCCCTCGCTCAGCGCAACGCTGTGGGGTGCGGCCGCGTACCGCGGGCGGCCGCCCGGGTGGCTGGTGGCGGAGGGCGTGCTGGTGGGTGTCGTGGGCTGGGCCGCCGTGGCGGCGCCCGGAGTCGCGGGCACCCTCCTCGGCTCGGATGTCCTCAGGTCGGGCGAAGCCGGGATGGTCGTCGCGCTGGGCCTGGTGGTGTTCCTCCTGTTCCTCCGGGCGGGCAGGGCGCTCGTGGGCCCCATCGCCGTCCTCGGCGTGTGCTGGGCCGTCTCCGCGCCCAGGGCCGCGACCGAGGTTCTGCTGGCCTGGGGCGGCGAGGTCGGCAGCGCCGTCGTCACCTCCGTGGCGCCCGGGGAGGGCGAGGCACCGGAGCGGCACTACTGCTCGGTGCGGCACCCCGACGGCACGCCCGTACCAGGGCGCATCTGGCGGGGCTGCGGCGCGACGACCGCACCCGGCGACCCGATCGGGCTCGTCTACGACCCGCAGGGCCGGGTGCCGCCGCGCGGGACGGTCGACTCCGGTCACGACCGCGAGCTGCTGGCGGACTCGCTGGGTGCGGGTCTCGCACTCGCGGCGCTCAGCACTGTCGCGGTCGTCCGCTCGTACCACATGGTCCCGGCCGGGTAGCGGCCCGCGCGGACCCGGCCCGCGTCCCGAAGGGCCCCGGCGGAAGGTGCGGCCGCGCCGCTCCCGTGCCGCCTGCCGGTGGTGCGGTCCGCGTGCCGCCTGCCGGCGGTCCGGTCCGCCCGGGCGGCGGCGGCAGCTGCCGTGGCCCCCGCCGACGGCCCGCGCGTCCGTCCGTCGCCGCCCGGGCGGACCGCGCGCGACCGGGCCGGGCGCTGCCCGTGCGTCCGCCCGCGCCGCACCCCCTCCGCTCCTCGTATGCACGCGTGGTCGAGGTTCCGGAGCCGCTGACCCCGTCCGGCGGCTCCGGAACCTCCGACCGCCCCCTGGGCGGTCGGCTTTCGGCGGCGCCGTTCAGCGCGGCGGGCGGAAGCCGGCTCCCCGGCTTCTGCCGCGGTGTCCGCCGGGCGCCGGTGCGGGGCCGCGCCGCCTCCCGGGCCTCGCCGGCCTCGGGGCCCGCCAGGTGGCGCACATAAGCCGCGCGAACCGGGCCCCTCGGCGTCGCGGCCTCCACACCCGCAACCGCACCCGCACCCGCACCCGCACCCGCACCCGCACCCGCCCGGACGAACTCCAGGTACACGGCCATGACTCCCCTTCACCACTCCGCCGCACCGTACGCACTGCCACCGGCACACAGCGCTTGCCCGGGCCCGGCAGTGAGCACTTCCCACCGCCTGCGCCGGGCTCACTCTGACAGGTCGGCGGCCCTGTCGGCATTGCCGGACTCCGGCAATCTTTACGTGTCGTTGATTCCGGTGCCCGCTCATCGCCCGCGCCCGGGAGGACGTGGCCCCGCGGCGGGCCGCCGGTCCGCCCGTCGGCCCGCGGCAGGAGACCGCGGGTCTCCCCGACGGCGCCCGGCCCGAGACGTGCAGGGCCGAGCCCTCCGGCGCCGGCAGCACCGCCCAGCCGCCAGGCCGCGGCCCGCGGTCGGCGTGCCGCACCCGACGCGGATCACCCCGGCGAACGGGACCGCCAGCCCTCCTCGTACAGGATCCTGCCTGCGAGCGCGCCGCCGTAGACGACGAACCCCACGGCGACCAGCCAGGACTGGACGACCAGCACGGCTCCGACCGGGCCGTAGGCGACGGCGTTCACCACGATCAGGGGAGAGAAGACGAAGTGCGAGAAGAGACGCAGCCCGAGCAGTCCGGCGGCGGTCAGGCACGCACCCGGCAGAAGCGCCGTCCACCCCACCCTGCCACCGAGGGCGATCTTCTGGGAGGCCCACAGGAACAGCACGGTGATCACGATCGCGGCCGCGGTCCCATGCGGTGTGGAGACGACGTCCTGCCTCCGCAGAGGCGTGTTGGTGAAAAGGAGCAGATAGCCGGTCAGCAGACACAGCCACAGCACCTGGCCGCCCAGAACGCGTCCGTACGACGTGTCCCTGCGCGCCGGACCCAGCTCCCACACCCGCTCGTAACCGGTCTGCACCGTCGCGGCGAACGTGACCCCGAAGACCGCGAGTGCGGCCAGACTGAAGCTCGTCGTGGTCCGCAGGGCCCGTCGCGGCGGCGCGAACAGCTGCCGGATCTCGAGCCGGGCCTCCTCCGAAGCACTCAGGGCCCTGCTGAGCCACTGCGCGAAGCTGGCGGCCTGTGTCGGGTCGGCCGCCGCGAGCACGATCAGCAGCGGCACCAGGGTGAGGAAGCCCATCGCCGCGAACCCCATGGAGCGGGCCATGAGTTCCTGCTCGCCGCCCCCGTCCCCCGGCCTGCCTCCCGCGGCCGTGCGGAGCCGGCGGACGAGCCGCCGGCCCAGGGACGCGCCTTGTCGATCTCCGGAGGACTCCACGCAAGTCAACTACCACGCGGGCGCTCCCCGATCGGTGAACGGCGCGGACACGGCGCGCGGACACGGAACGATCACCACCGGCCTCCCCCGGCGGGGCGGCGAGCCGGCCGCCGCCTCGGAGGAGACGGCGCCCCCTTCCCCGCCGCCGGGCACGCGCCATGCGATCGGGTGGGGCGTTCGGCGTGCTCCACCCCGCGCCGGGGAGCGCGCCGGTGCGGGACCGCGGCGCCGGCCCGGTTCGGTCGCCCGTCCGGCCGCGCGCACCGCCGGCGGTGCCGCCCCGCAGAGCGGTACGCCTAGCGGTCGGCCCAGCCCAAGGGGTACATCGCGCTGTCCGCGGCAGGTGCGTTCGGCTCGCCCCCGCCTCGTTGAAGGCGGTGAGCGCCCCGACCAGCGCGGCGCGCTGGTCGCCGGCCATCCTCTCCACGATCGTCGCGATCTCCCGCCGGCGCCGGTCGGTGACGTCCTCGACGAGAGAGCGGCCCTCGGGCGTGAGTCGCAGCACCGTCTCCCGGCGGTTCTCCGGGTTCGTCTGCCGGTCCGCCAGGCCCGCCGTGATCAGGCGGTCGATCATGCGCATCGCCGTGGAGGGGTTGACGCCGAGCCGCTCGGCGAGCACCACGAGCTTGGCCGGTCCGTGCATGGAGAGCACCACCAGGAGCCGGAACTGCGGCAGCGTCACCCGGTCCTCGACAGCGGCCAGGGAGCGGGCGGAAACGGCGACCAGCAGCCTGGACGCCGTGAGTACCGCACGCGTCACGGCGTCGACGTCGTCGACGTGCTGTTGCCCTTGTTCGGTCATAGCCCTTTTCTACCCTCTGCCGTCGTGGTACCGGCCACGCCCGGCGCCCGGGGGCCGTGCCGCCGATCACATGCGCCGGGTGGTAGCGGAGCAGCAGCATGGCCGCGTCGTCGTGCAGCGGCCCCGCGGCGTGCTGGACCAGGTCGCCGCGCAGCGCCAGCAGGGCGGACTCGGGGTCGGGGTCCTTGAGCAGGTCGCCGCGCTCGCCGAGGGGATAGAAGCGGTCCGCGGGGTCGCGGGCCTCGGAGACGCCGTCCGTGTACAGGAGGATCTGGTCACCCGGCGCGAAGTCCGCCCGGTACGGCTCGGGGCCTTTCGCCCCGTGCAGCCCGAGCCCCAGCGGCAGCGCGGGCACCGGTGGCTCCGCGAAGCCGACCCGGCCGTCCGGCCGCAGGAGCATGGGTGCGGGATGGCCGTAGTTGAGCAGTGTCACCATCCCGTCGTTCCCGACCTCGGCCAGAACGGCCGTCACGAACTTCTCGCCCTGCAGCTCCCGGTCGGCCACCCGCTCGAGTCTGGCACCGACACCGGCCAGGTCCGGCTCGTCGTGCGCGGCCTCCCGGAACGCGCCGAGCACGAGGGCGGCGGTCTCCACCGCGTCCAGACCCTTGCCCTGGACGTCCCCCACGATCACCCGCACGCCGGTGGGCGATGCCACCACCTCGTACAGGTCGCCGCCGATGCGCGCTTCGGCGACCGCGGAGGTGTACGAGACCGCCACCCGCAGGGGCCCGGCGCTGCGCGGAACCGGTCTCAGCAGCACCCGCTGGGCGACCTCGGCGATCGACCTGACACTGGCCAGTTCGGCTTCCCGCCGCTGCCTCATCACCGCGGCGACCAGCCCGGCCACGGTCACTCCCGCCACGGACGCCAGCGCCGTCCAGCCCCTCCGGCTGTCGAACAGACCGTCGTACAGGCCGAGCGTGAGACACAGCAGCATCGCGAGTCCACCGATCAGGGCCGTCCGGCGCCAGCCTCCGACCAGCCCGGCGAAGGCGGGGCCCAGGGAGACGAGCGGGAGGAACCCCACGGACGGGCCCGCCGTCACGTCGACGGCGGTGACGACGGCCATGACGCCGTACGGGAGGACGGACAGCACGGCGGAGCGCCGCGGAGTCGCTTCGGGCATGCGGGATCCCACGGTGTGCGAGGGGCGGTGCGGGCGGCTGCGAGCGAGGGATCCGGCACCACCGCGGACCGACGCTTGATTTAGCCTATGCAAAACTTACCCTCCCAAAGCATTTCGGGGAGGTCTCGTTACCGAACCGACAGCCACCACGGCGCGGCCGCCTGAACCGGAGGTGCATGTGAACCACTCCGCCCCCCGACCCCGGCGCCCCGCTCCACCGGCCGGCTGGCGGCGGTGGGCCGCCCGCCTGCCCGTCAAGCTGTTCCGGATAGGCCTGGGCCCGCTCTTCGGGGACGGCTGCTGCTGCTCATCCACACCGGAAGGCTGACCGGTGCCGCGCGCACCGTGGTTCTCGAGGTCGTCGAGCACACGGCGTCCCCGTGCTCGTGGACGGTCGCGTCCGGGTACGGCCCCGAAGCCCAGTGGTACCGCAACCTCGAGCACACCCCGCAGGCCACCGTGCAGTCCGGCAGACGCTTCCACGCCGTGAACGCCCGGTTCCTTCCCGCGGAGGACGGGGGCCGGATCATGGCACGCTACGCCGAGGGCCGCCCCCGCACGGCCGCACGCCTGTGCGCCTACCTGGGTCTGAGCACGGACGGGACGCCGGAGGGGTACCGCGAGGCGGGGCGGCTCATCCCCTTCGTCCGGCTGGAGTGCGACCCGGCGTGCCACCGCCCCCACGGCCGCAGGCGGGCGTCCGGCGGATGACGCGGGGATCCGCCGGGCCCGAGCCGGCGGCACGGGAAGCCTCACCGCCACCGGTGAACGCGCCCGCCGCCTGATCCGTACTGCTGACTGCGCGCCGTGCCAGCCGCCGTACCACAGTTCCCGGGCGACATGAACGAGCAAGTACTCCATGCCGACCGGGAGGCATCATGCGTTCCAATCGAAGCGCAGCCGCATCCACCACCTCGAGGACGATAGGGGTGGTCCTGGCCGTCTGCGCCGTCATCGCCACCGTCCTGATCGTCACGAGGGGAGGCGACGACGAGGCCTCGGCCTCGCAGACACCCGCCGGGACCACCGCGCAGAACGGCTACGGACAGTCCGGCACCGAGGGGTACGGGCACTCCTCCGACGCCGGGCACGGCACGGAGGCCGAGGGCAGCGCGGCCCAGGGCGGCCAGGCGGAGCGGTCCGGACCCCAGCCGGTGACCGAGGTGGACAAGACCTTCCTGGTCGCGGTCCGGCAGGCGGGCCTGTGGGAGATCCCCGCGGGCCGGCTCGCGCAGACGAACGCGTCCAGCGAAGCGGTCAAGCGCGCCGGGCTGCACCTGAT
This sequence comes from Streptomyces sp. I6, assembly GCA_003725745.1. Taxonomy (GTDB): domain Bacteria; phylum Actinomycetota; class Actinomycetes; order Streptomycetales; family Streptomycetaceae; genus Streptomyces. Next base: position 287,996 of record RHDP01000001.1, read on the forward strand.
GGACGGGCACAGCAAGCTCGACCAGCTGGTCCGCGAGGACGCCGAGATCCTCGGCGTCCCGATCCCCGACCAGGCCACGCCGGAGCAGCAGGGCTGGGTCAAGCAGATGGAGAACGCCCGGGGAGCCGAATTCGACCGCATCTTCGCGAACCTGCTGCGCGCGTCCCACGGAAAGATCTTCGCCACCATCGGCGAGGTCAGGGCGGCCTCGCAGAACGACCTCATCCGCCGCCACGCCCGGCAGGCCAACCAGACCGTGCTGGACCACCTGGAGGTCCTGGAGGACACCGGTCTGGTCGACAGCGCGACCTTCGCCGAAGTGGAGGAGGCCGTGACCTCGAAGTAGGCGCGGCCATGCGGCGGCCCCGGCGCAGTGGTACTGGATCATTCCTTTGCACTGTGCAATCCTGCGGTGGGCGGCGCCGCCTCACCGGAGGAGCGGACCCGCTCGCCCGTGAGGCGCGCGAGAGGGTCCAGCCGTGACGCTCGGCGGCGCGGCGCCGCCCACCGGCTCCGGACACGCACTCCGGCCCGTTGCGGGCCGGCCGCAAGGAGGTGCGGTCCGGAGCCGGACCCCCGCCGGGCGATACCGGGAGACGCCGCACCCCACCCCTGGCGTTTGATTTTGCACTGTGCAATAATCTCGCCCGAGGAGGGCCCGTCAACAGGCAGGCCCATGCCTGGGAGCTGAGGCACTGGCACGGTGACGCAGCCTTCACGCGCCCGTCTGCTGCCGGCGGCCCTCCTCGCCAGGCACCGGGCGCACGCCCCGCGGACGGCCGTACGGGCCGGGGCGAGGGCGGGCGGCCGCCGTGCACTGTGCGGTCCGCCGTCCTTCGGCAGAATGACGGTATGTCGATGGGCGAAGAGCCCCGAGGCTCGCGCTCCGCGGAGCGTCCCGACACCGGCCCGCCGGGTGCGGTCCGGGGCGGGGACGCGCTGGAGCACCACTACCGGCTCCTCGCCGAGACGGCCCTGAGCGGACGGCGGCTGTCCGACGCGTCCCTCCAGGGCCTGCGGGAGCTGGGAGCCGCCGCGGCCGACCGGGGCACCACGCTCCACGCCGTGCTCGACGAGTACTTCACCGGTGCCCGCCGGGTCTGGGCCGGCCTGCGGTGTCCCCAGGGCGACGACCACCCCACCGGGCTTCGTGACCTGGCACAGGCGTTTCTGCGGGCGAGCGGCGAGTCGGCCGTGGCCCTGAGCGAGGGCTACGAAACCGCCCACCGGGCGGCGATCCGCCGGGAGGAGGCGAGCCGGCGCGAGTTCGTCGACGACCTTCTGGAGGGGCGCACCCCGCTGGGCCGGCTGGCGGAGCGGGCCGAGCGCTTCGGCCTGCGGCTCGTGGGACCCCACACCGTCAGCGTCGGGCGTGCCCGGGAGCGCTTCGAGGCGGGCGACGCCACGACGCGGTACGTCGAGGACGCGCTCACCACACGGTTCGGGGTGGAACAGGTGCTGATCACCACCAAGGACGGCCTGCTGGTCTGCGTCGCGTCGGGCTCGGGGCGCAGGTTCCGGAGTTCTTCGCCGGACAGGCGGCAAGTGCGGTCGCAGGGCCGTGCCGGATCGCCGTGAGCAGGCCCGGAACGGGCCCCAGCGGCATTGTCCGCTCCTACCAGGAGGCCAGCAGAGCCCTCGACGTGGCCCATCGGCTGGGCTTCACCGCCTCCGTGGTGCGGGCCTCGGACGTCCTGGTGTTCCAGGTGCTGGAGCGGGATCGCGCAGCGATCACGGATCTGGTGAGCACCGTTCTCGGGGGCCTCGAACAGGCCCGTGGAGGCCCGCACACACTGCTGGAGACGCTCGCCGCGTACTTCGCGACCGGCTGCAGCAACACCGGCACGGCGCGGCGGCTGGGACTGGGGGTCCGCACCGTCGGCTACCGGATCGCCCGCATACACCAGCTCACCGGCTACGACCCGACCGACCCCGACCAGCGGTACGTCCTGCAGACGGCGGTACTGGGAGCCCGCCTCCTGGCCTGGCCGACGACCCCGCTGCAGTCCGCCGACTGAACGGCGCACGGGAGCCCCCGGGCCGACGCGCCCGGGGATCCGGTCCCGGTGCCGCGTCAGGCGGGGTCTGCCCGTCAGGGAGCGGCGTCCGGTGCATGGGGATTCCCCCGGCCCTCCGGGCCGAGGGGAGGCAGCGCAAGGCGCCGGACCGGCCTCGTCGCGGGCCTACTCGGTTGATTCGGCGACGCGGCGACGCGGCCATGCGGCCATGCGGCGAGCCTGCCGTGCCGGCCGGTGCGACGGGGCGAACGCCGGCTGATGCGGCACCAGCGCGGCGGCCGCCGGCGCGGGAGCGGCGAGTGGTTCCGACCGTGCGGGGACGCCCCGCCCGGGCCACTCGCCGGCTCCGGCGGGGCACCGGCCGGACGGCGTACGGGGTGACGGCCCGTCGGGGCACCGCCGCCACCGTGCGCCGTGGTCAGCAGATGCGGGGCAGTTGCTCGCCGAGCGGCAGGTCGACCACGCGCGTGCCTCCCAGCCCGGTGCGGGCGACCACCATCCCGGGGTGGTCCGCCACCGCCTCGCCGATCACCGCCGCCTCCCGTCCGAGCGGGTGGGCGCGCATGGCCGCCAGCACGGCGTCGGCGTGCTCCCGGGGGACGAAGGCGACGAGCTTGCCCTCGTTGGCGACGTACATCGGGTCCAGCCCCAGCACGGCGCAGGCGTTCGCCACCGGGGCCGGGACCGGAACGGCCCGCTCCCGGACGACGACTCCGGTGCCGGAGGCCGCGGCGATCTCGTTGAGCGCGGCGGCCAGTCCACCGCGGGTCGGGTCGCGCAGGACGTGCAGGTCCTCCGTGACCGCGAGCATGGTCTCGACGAGGCCGGCGAGGGCGGCGCAGTCGCTCTCGATCTCGACCCCGAACTCCAGGCCCTCGCGCACACTCATGACGGCCACGCCGTGGACGCCGATCGGACCGCTGACGATCACCACGTCACCGGGCACGACGCGCTGCGGCCGCAGGTCGACCCCGGGCCGGACCAGTCCGATGCCGGAGGTGTTGATATAGATCCCGTCGCCGTGACCCGCCTCGACGACCTTGGTGTCGCCGGTCGCCACCTCCACTCCCGCGGCGCGGGCCGCCTCGCCGAGTGCTTCGGCCACCCGCCGCACCACCCCGGTCTCGACGCCCTCCTCGAGGATGAACCCGCAGGAGAGGTACGCGGGGCGGGCTCCGCTCATGGCGAGGTCGTTGACGGTCCCGTTGACGGCGAGGTGCCCGATGCTCCCGCCGGGGAAGAACAGCGGGCGCACCACGAAGGAGTCGGTGGTGAACGCGAGCCGGGCGCCGCCGAGTTCGACCGTCGCGGAGTCGCCCATGGCGGACAGCGCGGGTCCGCCGTAGGCGGGCGCGAAGACGTCGCGGACCAGTTCCGCGGACAGGGCGCCGCCCCCGCCGTGGCCCATCACCACCCGGGGCTGGTCCCGCAGCGGAAGGGGCACGTCCAGGCGAGGACGTCCGGCGCTTCGGTGGTCTCAGACAACGGGGCTGCCCTCCCGGGGACGGGACGCGGCGGACGGCAGGTCCAGCCGCCGGTAGAGGTAGTAGGCCGCGCAGGCTCCCTCGCTGGAGACCATCGTGGCCCCGAGTGGCGAGCGCGGGGTGCAGTCGGTGCCGAACGCCTCGCACTCGTGGGGCTTCAGCAGGCCCTGCAGCACCTCCCCGCTGCGGCAGGCCGCCGGTTCGCGGGTGTCGATGCCGGTGACCTGGAAGCGGTGCTCGGCGTCGTACTCCCGGTACCGGGCAGAGAGCCGCCAGCCGCTGTCGGGGATGATGCCGATACCGCGCCAGGCGCGGTCGGTGACCTCGAAGACGTCGTCCAGCATCGCGCGGGCCGCCGGATTCCCCTCCGGCCGGACGGCGCGGGGGTAGGCGTTCTCCACGGAGTGCTCGCCGCGCTCCAGTTGCAGCACGGTGCGGCGCACGCCCTCGAGGATGTCCAGCGGCTCGAAGCCGGTGACCACGACGGGGACCCGGTGCCGCTCGGCGAGTTCGGGGTACTCGCCGGTGCCCATCACACTGCACACGTGTCCGGCGGCGAGGAAGCCCTGCACCCGGCAGTTCGGGGACCGCATGATGGCCTCGATGGCGGGAGGCACCCGCACATGGGACACCAGCAGGCTGAAGTTCGGGATGCCGAGCCTGCGGGCCTGATAGACCGTCATGGCGTTGGGCGGCGCGGTGGTCTCGAAGCCGATACCGAAGAACACCACCTGACGGCCGGGGTTCTGCCGGGCGATGCGCAGCGCGTCGAGCGGCGAGTACACCACCCGTACGTCACCGCCCTCGCCGCGCACCTGGAAGAGGTCGCGGCCGGTCCCCGGCACCCGGAGCATGTCGCCGAAGGAGCAGAAGATCACCCCGGGGCGGGAGGCGATCTCCAGGGCCTTGTCGATGACCTCCAGCGGGGTGACGCAGACCGGGCAGCCGGGGCCGTGGATCAGTTCGACCTCGTCGGGGAGAAGCTGGTCGATGCCGTGCCGGATGATGGTGTGCGTCTGCCCCCGCACACCTCCATCAGCGCCCACGGCCGGGTCACGGCGGACCGGATCTCGCCGAGCAGCCGCTCGGCCAGCGCCGGGTCCTGGAACTCCTCGATGTACTTCATCGCCGGGCCTCCTCGCGGGATGGGCCGAACCCTTCGGGCCCGCCCGACTCGTCCGGGTCGCCGAACTCCTCCTGGAGCAGCCCGAGGTTCTCGAACAGCTCCAGGGTCCGCCGGGCCGACTCCTCGTCCAGCCGCTGCAGCGCGAATCCCACGTGGACGACGGCGTACTCACCGACCCGGAGATCGGGCAGGTACTCCAGGCACACCTCCTTGACCACCCCGCCGAAGTCGACGGTGGCCATACGGGTGCCGTCCCGGTCCTCGATGTCCAGCACCCTGCCGGGTACCGCCAGGCACATGCCGCTCTCCTCGCTGTCGTGCCGTGTACCGCTCGTTCATCTCGTGTCTCCCGCGGCCCGGGCGGCCACGACCAGCTGGCCGAGCGCCAGTCCCCCGTCGTTCGGCGGGATCCGGTGGTGCCGCAGTACGGTGAAGCCGTCGTCCCGCAGGCCCGCGGCGCACGCCGAGGAGAGCACCGCGTTGGCGAACACTCCGCCGGTCAGCGCGGCGGTCCGCAGCCCGTGCCGCTCCCGTGCCAGGGCGCAGACCCTGCGGACGAGCACGGCCACCGCGGCGTGGAAGCGCGCCGCGACCACGGGCGCCGGGGTGCCCGCGCGCACGTCGCCGGCGACGGCCGCCAGGACGGGGGCGGGGTCGGCGGTCATCGCGGCGGCGGGACCGCCGCACGCGGGACGCAGTCCGAAGGCGTACGGCTCCCCGTAGCCGCCGTCCGCCAGGACGGCGGCCGCTTCGAGTTCGATCGCGGCCTGCGCCTCGTAGCCCGCGACGTGGCACACGCCCGCGAGGGAGGCGACCGCGTCGAAGAGGCGGCCCATGCTGGAGGTGGGAACGCAGTTGAGATTCCGCTCCAACTGCGTTCGCAGCAGCGGGAGTTCCTGCTCGGGGCAGGCGGCGGTGCACGGCAGCTCGCCGCTCCAGCCGATACCGGCCGCGCGCAGATGGGCGAGGGCCATGCGGTAGGGGAGCCGCACGGCCGCGTCACCGCCGGGCAGGGGGACGTAGGCGAGGTGCGCGAAGCGGTGGAAGCCGTCGTAGTCGGCGAGCAGGAACTCGCCGCCCCACACGGCGCCGTCGTCCCCGTAGCCGGTGCCGTCGAAGGCGACGCCGATCACGGGGCGGCCGCCGTCGAGGCCGTGTTCGGCCATCGCGGAGGCGATGTGCGCGTGGTGGTGCTGGACGTGCACGACGGGCCGGCCGCCGGCGGCGTGTCCGGCCCAGCGGGCGGAGCGGTAGCCGGGGTGCCGGTCGGCGGCGAGCAGCTCCGGCCGCACTCCCGTGATCGCCTCCAGCTGCTCCTCCGCGCGGGCGAAGGCGTGCTGGGTGGCGAGGTCGTCCATGTCGCCGATGTGCGCCGACAGCCATGCCTTGCGGTCCCGGCCCAGGCAGAAGGTGTTCTTCAGGTCCCCGCCGACCGCGAGGGCGGGCCGGACCGGCACCGGCAGGGTGACCGGCAGCGGGGCGTGTCCCCGGGAGCGGCGGAGGGTCAGGAGTTCCCCGTCGCAGACCCGCACCACCGAGTCGTCGCAGGGGACATGGATGGGGCGGTCGTGCAGCAGCCAGGCGTCGGCCAGGTCCGCCAGCCGCTCCAGCGCGTCCCCGTCGTCGGTGACGATCGGCTCCCCCGCCACGTTGCCGCTGGTCATGACGAGGAGCCGGGGACCGGTGTGCTCCTCGCCGGGAAGGCCGAGCAGCAGCTGGTGCAGCGGTGTGTACGGAAGCATCACGCCGAGGTCGGGGCTGCCGGGTGCCACCCCGTCCGCCGGCCACGGGACTCCGGGCGGGGCGTCCGCGGGCGGTACGCGGCGGCGCATCAGGACGATCGGCCGCGCGGGGCCGGTGAGCAGTTCCCGCTCCTCGGCTCCGAGGTGGACCAGATGCCCGATGTCCCCGATGTCCCGGGCCATCAGTGCGAACGGCTTGTCGCCGCGGGACTTGCGGCGGCGCAGCAGTGCCACGGCGCCCTTGTTGCCGGCGTCGCACGCGAGGTGGTAGCCGCCGAGGCCCTTCACGGCGAGGATCGCCCCGTCGGACAGCAGCTCTCGGGCCTCCCGGACCGGGTCGGCGGCTACCGGCCCGCCGAGGCTGCGGTCGTTGGGGTCCGGCGCGACCACGTGCCGGGGCGCAGCCCCGGGGCGGCGGGGGCCACCATCAGCCGCAGCCGCGGTCCGCAGGAGGGGCAGGCCACGGGCTGGGCGTGGAAGCGCCGGTCGCCCGGGTCGGCGTACTCCCGGGCGCAGTCGGGGCACATGGGGAAGCCGGCCATCGTCGTGTGTGCGCGGTCGTAGGGCAGGCCGGTGACGATGGTGAAGCGCGGACCGCAGTGCGTACAGGTGATGAAGGGGTGCCGGTGGCGCCGGTCGGCCGGGTCGGCGAGCTCCCGCAGGCAGTCGCCGCAGGTGGCGGTGTCCGGAGAGACCAGGGTGCGGACGGGCCCGTCCCGGTCCGAGGCGAAGATGAGGAATCCGCTGCCGCCGGCGACGGGCACCTCCTGGTCGTGGACGGACTCGACGACCGCGAGCGGCGGGGCGTCCTCGGCGATCCGGGCGCAGAAGCGGGCCACCGCGAGCGGGGCGCCCTCGACCTCGGCGACGACGCCGTCACCGGTGTTGGTCACATGGCCGGTCAGCTCCAGCCCGGTGGCGAGGCTGTGGAGGAACGGGCGGAAACCCACCCCCTGCACGACTCCCCGCACGGTGACCCGCCGCCGCTGGACCGTCGCGGGTGCGGCGAGCCCGGGCCGGGAGGCGGCCGGGCCCGGCGCGGAGGTGGTCACGCCCGGGCCTGGGCCATCACCGGCATGTGGACCGCGGTGCCTTCCGCCGCGGCCAGGGCCCGGTCGAGCAGCACTCCCGCGCCGGCGCCGGTGCGGGCGGAGGTGAGGACCACGTCCACGCCCGGATTGACCTGCTCGACGTTGGCCCGGAAGGCGGCCTCGTCGAAGCCGACGGCCTCCGCGATGTCGGTCTTGGTGACGATCACGAGGTGGGCGAGGCCGAAGGCCGTCGGGTACTTCAGCGGCTTGTCCTCGCCCTCGGTGACGGAGGCCAGCACCACCCTCAGAGCCTCGCCGAGGTCGTAGGAGGCGGGGCAGACGAGGTTGCCGACGTTCTCGACGAAGATCAGCCGGGTGTCCTCGGCCGGCCAGTTGCGGAGGTGTCCCGCGAGCATGTCGGCCTCGAGGTGGCAGAGCCCGTCGGTGAGCACCTGCTTGACGGGGAGTCCGGAGCGGGCCAGGCGCATGGCGTCGTTCTCGGTGGCGAGGTCGGCCGTGAGGGCTGCGGCGGTGACGCCCCGCTCCCGCGCGAGCAGGAGTTCGGCCTCGAGCAGGGCGGTCTTCCCGCTGCCGGGGCTGGAGAGCACGTTGACGACGGTCGTCCCGCGCGCGGCCAGTTCCCCGCGCAGGACGCCGGCCGTCGCGTCGTTCTTGGCCAGCACCGCCTGCTGCAGATCGACAACACGGCACATGCGTCAGCCCTCCTGGGAGATCGGTTCGCGAACCCCGGGGTCCGCGGGGTCGTCGTGCCACTCCACGGCGGCGATCCGCAGCTCGCGGCCTGAGACCAGCTCCGCGGTGGCCCGGTCGCACACCGGGCAGGCCAGCCGCGGCGGCATGCCCACCGCCCACTCGCCGCCGCACGGGGCGCAGCGGGCCCGGGCCGGGACGGTCTCGACGACGAGTCCGGCGCCTGCCACGACGGTGCCGGCGCAGGCCAGCCCGAAGGAGAAGGTGAGCGCGTCGGGGACCACTCCGGCCAGTTCACCGACCAGCAGGCGTACGGTGCGCACCCCGGTGGCACCGTGCGACCGTGCCGCCTCCTCGACCTGGTCGACGACGGCGAGCGCGATGGACATCTCGTGCATCGGTCTCCGTCCTGCGGGGCGGTGGTCCGCCGCGCCCGGGCGGGCGCGGCCCCGCCCATTACAGGGGCCCCCGCCGGGCCGGTCCGACCGGCGCGCCGACGGCGCCCGGTCGCGTCCGCCGTTCGGTGCAGCGGCCGCGTGGCCGGGCGGAGGGGGTCCACCGGGCAGCGCGGGCCCCGGCTGCTCACGGCAGACGGGCCGCATCCCGCGGGGCAGACGGGCCGGGCGGGCGGTCACATCCTGCGGATGCGCAGATAGCGTCTGAGGTCCGGAAGGAGTCCCCTCACGAGCGCGACGACCGCGGTGGCGGCTGCGGCTCCGCCGATGACCTTCTTGATCATGGGTGTGCTCCTCCTGTGATGCCGGTTCGTGCCGGGGCTGACGGGTGCACCAGGTCCGTGATCATGCGAACGGCTCCGGGTACGGCGGCGGCGACCCGCGGGCTGAGTCCGATCCCCTCCTCGACGCAGGCGGGCTCGCAGCCGACGACGAGGATGCGCCGCGGCGGCTGTGCGCCGGTACCGGCGCAGAGCGTGTCCAGCAGGGCGAGTACGGCGTCGGGGGACATCCCGTGGCCGTCGAGGGCGCCGGAGTCCGTGCCGGTGTCCGTGGGGACGCCGGTGCCGCCGCCGGGGTCCGGCTCGACGAGGTAGAGCGTGCCGGGTTCCCCGCCGCGCGCCGTCGCGTCGACCAGGACGAGGGTGTCGTAGCCGTCCAGCAGCCGGTAGGCGAGGTGGACGCCGCGGATGCCGATGTCCGCGACCTCGACGTGGTCCGGCAGCGGCCGCCCGGCCAGCGCGCGCACGGTCTCCACGCCGAAGCCGTCGTCGCCGAGGAAGATGTTGCCGGCGCCGGCGACGAGGGTCCGGGGGCCGTCCTGCGCGGGCGCGTTCACGCTGTCTCCAGGGGTTCGACCTCGTCGGGCTGGAAGTAGAGGAACCGGCCCTGTTCGCGGCGGATGTCGGCGCCCGGGTCGCCCTCTACGGTGACCGCGATGTGCACACCGCCGTCCACGTCGTGCAGCACGGCCTCGACCAGGGCGGTGCGGCCCTGCAGGAAGAGGTCCTGCGCGTCGCTGTGCCGCAGCCCGGGCCGCAGCACGACCCGGCTTCCCGCGCCGACGGCGACGCCGTCCACCACCACCCGGTCGTGCTCCGGGTCGACGCCGGTGTCGCCGCCCGGGTCCCACCAGGGGGTGTCGGGGCGGGCGGTGCCGTGGTCGGAGGGGGCGGACGGAGCGGGGGATCCCCCTGCGACGCGGGGCCGGTGGCCTCCCGCAGGCTGCGCACGGCGCCGTGCAGCCGCTCCAGGACCTCCGCCGGCATGGTGTCGGCGAGTTCGATGACCGCGGCCGCACGCTCGTCGGTGCCCCTGGCCTCGCGCTTCTCCTCGTCGGTGAGGGCCGCGGTGCGCAGGGCGAGGATCTCGTCGATCTCGGTGGCGTCGTACAGGGCACCGGGGCTCTCCGGCGCGATGGCCGGGTGGTCCTCGAGGATGATCGGTGAGGACAGTACGAGGTCCGTTCGGCCGGGCTCTCCCGCGAGTACGGGCCAGGTGTGGAGGTTGCGGCAGGCCGCGACGGCACCCCTGGCCCATTCCGGCGGGTCGGTCATGGACAGGAACGCGCCGCGGTCGAGGCAGAGCAGCAGATGGCTGGCGACCAGTGAGTGCGGCAGGGCCGCGTCGCGGTCCCCGCCGGGTTCCGGCGTCCGGTCGCCGGTGTTCTCCACGACGGCCGTGAGCCGCATCGTCCGGTAGGGGCCGTCGAGTCCGGCCGCGGACAGCCGGACGACGCCGCTGATCTCCTCGCGGCGGCGCAGCAGGCGGCCGAGGGGGCGTCCTTCGCCGTCCAGGACCGGTTCGGTCTCCTCACGGGCCGGGCGGGTGAAGGGTACGTCGACGCCGTCGCCCGCCAGGTCGGCGACGGGCACGGTCAGTTCGACGCGTTCCTCCACGCCCTCGTCCCAGGGGACCAGGACCCGGTCGTCCAGGCGGAGTTCGGGGACCGTTGCGAACCCGCCGTCCGGGGCCGCCCGCTGGACGGTGCGCCGCCGGGCGTGCAGGAAGCGGACCTCCACCGCGAGGTTCGCGCCGGGCCGGGGTTCCATCAGGCATTCGGTGCGCTGGAGCGCGTGCTCCCCGCAGCGTGCGCTCCACGCTGGCGGCACGAGCACCCCGAACTGCCAGCGCAGCCGGTTCTTGGCCGCCGAGGCCCGGTAGGGGTACAGCACATAGCCCTCGAACAGGACCGCGTCGGCGACCTGGCGGGCGGTGGCGAGCCGGGCCTCGGTCGCGGGGGCGAAGGCGGCGGTGGCGAAGGCTGCGGTGGCGTTCACGGGGCGGTCCTCCCGCCGGACGCGTCGAGCAGGGCGTCGACCGTGGACTCCCAGGAGGGCAGGGCCCGCCGCGAGCGGAAGGCGAGGAGGGCGTCCATGGTCTCGCGGGGCAGCCTGATCCACCCGCAGCCCGGGAAGTGCTGGTCGAGCATCTCCTGCCAGACCTTCACCGGCATCCGGAACGCGGCCTCCCGGTCCCAGGGAACCGGTTCGACGTGGAATCCGCCGGCGCCGGTGAACGCGGTGCCGGAGAAGAGCATCAGCAGCGGCACCTCGCCTTCGGACAGGGCGCGGGCGTAGCGGGTCGCGGCGACGTCCATGTCGTAGGTGCAGGGGACGGGCAGTTCGGTCTCGGTCTCTCCGGTGAAGCCGGGCACCATGTGGGAGACCTGCGCGAACTGGACCGGGTGCAGGGAGCTGCCCCAGCGGGAGCGTTCGCCGAAGAGGTCCTTCAGTCCCTCGGCTTCCGCGTCGGCGTAGCCGCGACGGGCCGGTTCGATGCGCAACTGGCAGCGCAGGGCGAGTGCGTGGACCCGGGTCCCGGGGGTGGCGGTGATGCGCAGCCGGAAGACGAGCGTCGGGCCGGCGGCGTAGGGGTCGGCCCGTACGTCCGTGCAGTGGAAGGTGAATTCGGTCATGCCCGGCTCCCCCGGAGCGGTGTGGCCCGCTGTCGTACGCGGTCGAAGAAGGCGTCGAGTTCGGCGCGGGCCCGGGGGCCGCCGTCGAAGCCCTGCCAGGTGAGCCGCATCCGGCCCACGAGTTCGTAGGTGGTGTCCACCGGCACCAGATGGCACTCGGTGCGGCCGCCGGAGCGGCGCAGCAGCAGGGCCTCCACGTCGGGTTCGAGCATCCCGGCCAGCCCGGTGGCGGACAGCACCGTCTCCCAGGCGGACGGGTCCGGCTCGCTCTCGGTGGCGCCGGCCGGGCTCGGGTAGAGCGCGACGGGCCGTCCGAGTGCGGAGTTGTGGAAGAAGAAGGCGACGCCGACGGGGATCCGCAGCAGTTCCCAGGTGGTGTCGTCGATGCGGTGTCCGGGATCGGTGAGGTGGCGCGAGGGCACGGCCCGGAAGCGGCCCCGGGACGCGCCGGGCCGGTCGAGGAGCTGGGTGCACGGACCGCAGGCGCAGGCCAGTGCCCGGTTCTCGGTGTCCACGAGGTGCCGGTGCGGTACGTCGGGGAGCGCCGCGCCGCAGAGTTCGCAGCGTTCCTCGCGGGGCGGCCGGGGCGCCGTGAACCGGCGCAGTCCGCGTCGGTCCGGGGCGGTCCGCGGCCGCCCCGGACCCGTCGGGAGCGCGCTCACCGCGCGGTGGCCGGTGCCCGGCCCGCGGCGGAACCGCCGCCGGGCGGTCCGGCGCCGATCTGCAGCAGGGCCGGTTCACGGGTGACCGGCTCCAGTTCGACGGCCGTCACCTCGGGTGCGAAGCAGGCGAGTGCCTCGACGGCCGCCTGCCGGGCGACCTCCCGGGTGCTGGGGCAGCCGCATCCGGTCGAGCCGGTGAGGCGCAGCCGCAGGACTCCGGTGGTCTCGTCGAAGCCGGCCGATTCGAGGGAGTGCCGGACTCCGCGCAGCGCCCGGGTGATCCGGGTGGGCACGTCCTCGGGGTGCAGATCGTGCAGGACCAGCAGGCTGCTGACGAGTTCGTCGCCGAGCAGCCCGTTGAGCGGCGCCGGGGGGTGTCCTGCGGCGGACGCGTCGTCGCCGGGCCGGCCGAGCAGTTCCACGGTCCTGGCCAGGGCGGCGCCGTAGAAGTCCATGAGGACCCGGACCAGTTCCTCGGCGGCCGTGCACGCCTGCTCGTCGCCGCCGGCGGCCAGCCGGTCGAGGATCTCCTCGACCCGCCGGCCCGCCCGCTCGGCACTGACCGTGCCGGTGACCGGGCTCATCCGGCGAGGCCGCTCAGGCCGGTGGGCACGTGCATCGACTTCACGGTCCTGCCGTCGCCGACGTACATGTGGACGCCGCAGGGCAGGCACGGGTCGAAGCTGCGGACGGCCCGCATGATGTCGATGCCCTTGAAGTCCTCCGGGGAGTTCTCCTCGAAGATGGGCGTGTTCTGCACCGCGTCCTCGTAGGGGCCGGGGGTGCCGTAGGTGTCGCGGGTGCTCGCGTTCCACGGGGTCGGCGGGTACGGGTGGTAGTTGGCGATCTTGCCGTCCCTGATGACCATGTGGTGGGAGAGGACGCCCCGGACGGCCTCGGTGAATCCGACGCCGATGGACTCGTCGGGCACGTCGAACTTCTCCCAGGTCTGGCTGCGTCCGGCGCGTACCTCTTCGAGGCCCTTCTCCGCGAAGTGCAGCGCGACGGCGGCGGCGTACGCCTGGAAGTAGGTGCGGGCGCGGTTGCGCTCCAGGGCGTTGCTCCACTGCGGGATCTTCCACTCGAAGGTGGTCTCCGGCTTGGTGAGCGAACGCGGCAGGTTGATGACGACGCTGTGCCCGGTGGCCTTGACGTAGCCGATGTCGACGAGGCCGGAGAGCGCGGTGGACCAGAGCCGGGCGATGGGGCCGCCGCCGGTGTCGAGCGGCAGGTGGTCCTTGCCGTCGAACCAGCGCGGGGACATCACCCAGCTGTACTTGTCCGCGAAGTCGCGCTTCTGGGGGCGGGGATGGTGTGCTGGTTCCACGGGTGGCGCGGGTCGACCGGGTTGCCGAGCGGGTCGTGGGTGACGAACTGCTCCTGGCCCTCCCAGTCCTCGTAGTACGAGCTGCCGAGCAGGATCCGGATGCCGAGGTTGATCTGCGTGAGGTCGTTGGTGACCAGCTTGCCGTCCACGACGACGCCCGGGGTGACGAACATCCTCCGTCCCCAGTCGGTCATGTTGGCGTAGGTGAAGTCGCAGTACTCGGGGTCGTTCAGGGCGCCCCAGCAGCCGAGCAGCACGCGCCGGCGGCCGACCTCCTCGTAGCCGGGCAGGGCCTCGTAGAAGAAGTCGAACAGATCGTCGTGGAGCGGTACGACCCGCTTCATGAACTCCACGTACCGCATCAGGCGGGTCATGTAGTCCGTGAAGAGCTGGACGGAGGCTACCGTGCCCACACCGCCCGGGTAGAGCGTGGAGGGGTGCACATGGCGGCCCTCCATCAGGCAGAACATCTCCCGGGTGTAGCGGCTGACCTGGAGGGCCTCGCGGTAGAACTCGCCCTCCAGCGGGTTGAGCGAGCGCATGATGTCGGCGATGGTGCGGTAGCCGTGCTCGGCGGCGTGCGGGGCCTCGGTGCGCTCGGCGAGTTCGAGGACGCCGGGGTTGGTCTCGCGGACCATCTTCTCGCAGTAGTCGACCCCGACCAGGTTCTCCTGGAAGATGTTGTGGTCGAACATGTACTCGGCGGACTCACCGAGGTTGATGATCCACTCTCCGAGGTGCGGCGGCTTCACCCCGTACGCCATGTTCTGGGTGTAGACCGAGCACGTGGCGTGGTTGTCACCGCAGATGCCGCAGATGCGGCTGGTGATGAAGTGCGCGTCGCGCGGGTCCTTGCCCCGCATGAAGACGCTGTAGCCGCGGAAGACCGACGAGGTGCTGTAGCACTCGGCGACCCGCTTCTGCTTGAAGTCGATCTTGGTGTGGATCCCGAGACTGCCCACGATCCGGGTGATCGGATCCCAGGACATCTCCACCAGGCCGTCGCCGGCCGCTTGTGTCTTCGGTGCCATCGTGTGTGCGGTGCCCTTCTTCACGTCTTCACGTCGTCGAGCAGGAGGGGTGCCGGGGCCCCGGAGCGGGGTCACATGGGCCACGGGGGCCGGTAGCCGGTGGTGATCCTGTCGCCCGTGTGGCGCCACCTGGGCTCCTTGTCCACGGTCCTGGCGGTGATGCCGCGGAGCCTGCGGATCACGGCGCCGTAGGCGCCGCTGGCCGTGCTGGAGAGCTTTCCGCCGGGCGGCTCGTCCATGAACGGCATGAACTTGTCGGGGAAGCCGGGCATGGTGCAGGCGATGCAGATGCCCCCCACGTTGGGGCATCCGCCGATCCCGTTCATCCAGCCGCGCTTGGGCACGTTGCACTTGACGACGGGCCCCAGCAGCCGATCTTCACCAGGCACTCGGGCGAGTCGTACGTCTCGGCGAACTGGCCCTGCTCGTAGTAGCCCGCCCGGTCGCAGCCCTCGTGGACGGTCTGGCCGAACAGCCAGGTGGGGCGGAGCTTGTCGTCGAGCGGGATCATCGGTGCGGAGCCGGCCGCCTGGTACAGCAGGTACGTGAGGGTCTCCGCGAAGTTGTCCGGCTGGATCGGGCAGCCCGGGACGCACACGATGGGGATGCCCGCCTTGGACTTCCAGTCCCAGCCGAGGTAGTCGGGCACGCCCATGGCACCGGTGGGGTTGCCCGCCATGGCGTGGATACCGCCGTACGTGGCGCAGGTGCCGATCGCCACCACGGCGAGGGCGTTGGGCGCCAGCCGGTCGATCCACTCGCTGGTGGTGATGGGCTGGCCGGTCTCGGGATCGTCGCCGAAGCCGCACCAGTAGCCCTCCTGCTTGATCGACTCATTGGGCACGGAGCCCTCGACGACCAGCACATAGGGGTCGATCTCCCCGCGCTCCGCCTTGAAGAACCACTCGATGAAGGTGTCGGCGCCGCCCACCGGGCCGCACTCGAAGTCGATCAGCGGCCAGTGGACCTGGATCTTCGGCAGTCCCGGCAGGGCACCGAGGGCGATCTCCTCGATGCTCGGCTGCATGGCGGCGGTCAGCGCGACCGAGTCCCCGTCGCAGCTCAGTCCGGCGTTGATCCAGAGAATATGGATCGGCTTGTCTTCGGCGGTGGCCGCGCCGGACGAGGCCGCGGCGTCGACCGTGGTCGGCGTTCCTGCATCCATGGGGGCATCTCCTGGGGATATGCGAGAGAAGATCCGTTCTAGGCTTTCGTCCCTTGCTAACAGGCGGCCGTTGCCGCTGCCACCGAGGCCTCCTCCGGGCGGGTGTCCCCCGCGGACTCCTTCCGTACGAAGGCCCGCCGCAGCCGGTGGTACGGCGCGGCCGGGTCCGAGAACGTCCGCCGCATCCGGGCCAGCTCGTCGTCGCGGTACGCGGCCAGGGGCCGCACGCCCTCGTCGCGCTCCCGCGCGGCCTTCTTGGCCGCGATCCGGGACTGGGTGGAGGGATTGGGAGCGAGGCGTGCCGCCATCCGGGTGACCTCGCCCGGGAACTCCTCCGGACCGCATTCGACGACCCGCTCCACCAGACCGTGGCGGAGGGCCGCGGTCGCGGTCAGCGGCAGGGCCTGGGAGGTGAGGCGTTCGGCCATGGGACCGCCCACGCGGCGGGGCAGGGAGTACGTCCAGTACTCCGAGCCGTACAGGCCCATGAGCCGGTAGTGGGGGTTGAGGACCGCTCCCGCGCGGCACCACACCTCGTCGGCGGCCAGCGCCAGCATCACCCCGCCCGCGGCCGCGTTGCCGCCCACGGCGGCCACGACGAGCCGGTCCGTGGTGGTCAGCACGGCCTCCACGAGATCGTCCATGGCGTTGATGTTGGCCCAGGACTCGGCCGCGGGGTCGGCGGCGGCCTCGATGACGTTGAGGTGGATGCCGTTGGAGAAGAAGTCCCGGGCCGCCCCGAGCACCAGCACCGAGGTGGGCCGGGAGCAGGCCACCCGGTAGGCGTCGAGCAGCCGCCGGCAGTGCTCCGTGCTCATCGCGCCGCCGGGGAAGGAGAACGACAGCACGCCGACGGGCCCCTCCTCCCGGTAGCGGATGTCGCTCCAGGTCCGGCGGCGGTCGCCGAGGCCGAGGGGCGCGGGGAGATCGGGCAGCGGCGGCAGCCGCCGCCCGAGCGCCAGGGTGGCGGGCAGCTTGAAGGAGCGCCCCCCGGCGTCGCGGCGGGGACGCAGCTCGGGGATCCACACGGCGCCGTCCGCGGTGGCCCGGCACAGGGCGCCCGCCCTGGTGGCCAGCAGTTCGCCGGGGCGGCCGCGCAGCCGGTCCTCCGGGTGGCCGCCGTGGAGGAACCACTCGCCGTCGAGCAGCTCGTCGAGCACCCCCGGCCGGGAGTCCGCGGCACGCAGCTTGCGCAGCACGGTCTCGGTGGAGTCGTCCTCCCAGGAGATCCGCCGGAAGTCCTGGCGGACGTACGGTCTGGCGCACACCCGGCCGCCCCCGGCGCTCTGCGGCCGGGGCACATGGGTACCTGAGGCGAAGCGGTCGACGGCGAGGAGGACGGCGGTGACGGCGGCGTCGGAGACCTCGCCGCGGTAGAGGTCGCTCTTGGCGAGCGGCGGGAGGGCGACGTTCGCCGTGGCCCAGACGTCTCCGGCGTCCATCTCCCCGTCGGCCTGCAGGACGGTCACGCCCCAGACCCCGGCGTCCTCCTGGACCGCGTAGTCCAGGGACGACGGGCCGCGGTCGCCCACCGGGCCGGGGTGGACGACGAGGCAGGTGTGCCGGGTCCAGACGTCGGCCGGGATGGCCGCCTTCAGCAGGGGCGCGAGCACGAGGGCCGGCTCGTGCCGCCGGACCGCCTCGCGCACGGCGTCCCCGTCCGGGGTGCGCTCGACGGCGACGGTGTGGCCCCGGTCCCTCAACTCCGCGTGGACGCGCTGGGTGAGGCTGTTGTAGGCACTGGCGACGAGGAGGATGTGCATGACGGCCTTCCACCGGATCCGGCGGCTGGGCCGTGCCGCACGGCGGCGCCGCCTGCCCGGAGGGCCAGGCGGGACTTCGCGGACGCGCCCCAGGGCCGGCGGGGAGTCCGGCCGACTGCGATGCTCCGGCACGGCGGGGCCCCGGAGCCGGTACGGAGCCGCGGGGGTCACTCGAAAGCGACCCCCGGCGGGACCGATCGGCGGCGCTCAGAACGCGGAGTACCGCTCCGGCATGGGCAGCTCCACACCGTCCAGCTCCAGGGTGCAGCCGGGTTTCACCCGGACCAGGTGCGGCTGGTGGACCCGGACGACGAACTCGCGGGCCGGGTCGTCGGGGAGCAGCCCGTTGAGCACCGTCGTGCCCGTCCCGTGCTCCCGCCGGTAGGCGATCACCTTGCCGTCGACCAGGAGCTCGATTCCCCCGGTCCTGCCGGGCCGACGTTGACGGTGATCGAGTGGTCGCCGCGGTCGACGTGGAAGTGGTGGTTACGCGACATGGCACACCTCCACGGTGGACAGCCGGTCCGGCCGGCGCCGCGGGGGTGCGGCCCCGGTCGCGGGAACGCGGCCGCGAGGCGCCTCCGCACCCTTGCCGCTGCGCCGGTACGCGCGGACAGTACCAGGATGGCGATCGTCGTCCTGCTCGGCACCCTGGACACCAAAGGCCTCGAGTACGCGTGGCTGCGGGAGCGGCTGCTGCGGCACGGTCTGGAGGTGGTGGTCGTCGACGCGGGGGTCACCGGCGAGCCGCGGCTGCGCGCGGACGTGCCGCGGTCGGAGGTGGCCCGCTCGGCGGGCGCGGACCTGGCGCGGCTGCGGGCCGAGGGTGACCGCGGCGCCGCCGTCGCCGCGATGGCCCGGGGCGCGGCCGCCACCCTGCTCCGGCTGTACGAGACCGGGCGGCTGCACGGGGTGCTGGCGCTCGGCGGCAGCGGCGGGACGTCCATCGCGACCCGTGCCATGCGCGGACTGCCCCTCGGCGTGCCGAAGCTGATGGTGTCCTCGATGGCGTCGGGCGACGTGGCACCGTACGTCGGATCCGCGGACGTCACGATGATGTACAGCGTCGTCGACATCGCCGGGGTCAACTCGGTGTCGGCCCCGGTCCTGGCCAACGCCGCCGACGCCGTGGCCGGAATGGCGAAGGGGTTCGCCGCGAGCCCCCGGGCGCTCCGGCCGGACCGGCTGGGGACGGGCGGCAGGCCGCTGGTGGCGGCGAGCATGGCGGGCGTCACGACGCCCGGGGTCGACGCGGCACGCGAGCGGCTGACCGGCCTCGGCTACGAGGTGCTGGTGTTCCACGCCAGCGGCACGGGCGGCCGCACCCTGGAAACCCTGGCCGGACAGGGGCTGTTCGCGGGCGTGCTGGACCTGACGCTCAGTGAGCTGGCGGACGAGCTGCTCGGCGGCACCATGACCGCGGGCCCCGGCCGGCTGACCGCCGCGGGCCGCCGGGGCACACCCCAGGTGGTGGGCCTCGGGGCCCTCGACATGGTGAAGTTCGGCCCTCCGCACACCGTCCCGGAGCGGCTGCGGGACCGCGACGTGCGGGTGCACAACCCGTCGGTGACCGTGGTCCGCACGACCGGGGCCGAGTGCGCCGAACTCGGCCGCGGCATCGCGGAGAAGCTGCGCGGCGCCAGGGGGCCGGCCGTGGTGTGCGTGCCGCTGCGCGGGCTGTCGACGCTCGGGGCGCCGGACGGGCCGTACCACGACCCGGACGCCGACGCGGCCCTGTTCGGTGCGCTGCGGGAGGGCCTGCGGGGCAGCGCGGTGAGGACGGTGGACTTCCCCACGCACATCAACGACCCGTCGTTCGGCCGGGCCGCCGCCGAGCGGCTGCACGCGCTGATCGGCCGCGCCGGGCGGGCGCCTGCCGCGGGCGGCGCATGAGCGCACCGGCCCCGGCCGCGCCGGCGGGAACCGGACGGTGCCGTTCATGTGTCTGTCGTGGGGAGGACGGCGCGCGCGGCCGGCCGTGAACTCCGGCCGCGTCCGCCGAGGGGGTGGGATGAACGCTTGGACGGTCCCGGGATACACCGAGTCCAGAGAACTCGGTTCGGGCGGCAGCGGACGGGTCGTACTCGCCGTCCACGACGCCACCGGCACGCCGGTCGCGGTCAAGTACCTCGCCGAACGGCTGCGCCGGGACACCGCCTTCGTCCGCGCCTTCCGCGCGGAGGCGCGGCTGCTGAGCGGGCTGGACACCCCGCACGTGGTCCGGCTGTACGAGTACGTCGAGTGCCCCGGTGGCGCGGCCATCGTCATGGAGCTGGTCGACGGCATACCGCTGCGCGCCCTGCTGGCCAGGGAGGGGGCGACCGGCGCCGCACCGGCCCTCGTGGTGCTCAAGGGTTCCCTGCTGGGGCTCGCGGCGGCGCACCGGGCGGGGGTCGTGCACCGCGACTACAAGCCGGAGAACGTGCTCGTGGCGCCGGACGGCTCGTCGAAGCTCGTCGACTTCGGCATCGCCGCGGGGCGGGGCAGCACACCCGGGGTCGCGGGCACGCCCTCGTACATGGCACCGGAGCAGTGGAGCGGCGGGCCGGCCTCGCCCGCCGCCGACGTGTACGCGGCGACGGCGACGTTCTTCGAGTGCGTCACGGGTCGCAAGCCGTACTCCGGCGAGAACTTCGCGGAACTCGCGCTCCAGCACACCAGCGCGCCCGTACCGGTCGAGGGGGTGCCGCCGGAGCTGCGCCCGCTGGTCGTGCGCGGGATGGCGAAGGCGCCGGAGGAGCGGCCGGAGACCGCGGAGGCGTTCGTCGCGGAACTGGAGTCGGTCGCGTGTGCGGCCGCCGGGCCCGACTGGGAGGAGCGCGGCAGGGGTGAACTCGCGGCGCTGGCGGCGCTGCTGCCGCTGCTGTTCCCGTCGGCAGCCGCCCCGCCCGTCTCGGTCTCGGCGCGGGCGTCCACCTCGCTGGGGCGCGGCCACCGGCTCGGCGGACTCCGGCCGGACCCGCAGGGTCTCCTCGCCGCGTCGCTCGCGCTCGTCCTGGGGCTGCTGCTGGTGATCGCGGCGCGGCCGGCCGGCGGGAGTCCCGGGGGCCCGGTGGCGGAGGCGGTCGCCACGACCAGCGCGGGCCGTCCGCACCCGCCGCGGCCGACGGCCCCGCCTCCGCCGCACCGTCGCCGACCGCCGGCTCCGCGTCGCCCGCCACGCCGCCCTCCACCTCCCCGACGGCCCCCTTCTCCCCGGCCTTCCCCTCCTCCCCGGCCTTTCCCCCGGCCTCTCCGTCCCCGGCGCCGCCCGCGGCGACCGGCAGCCCGTCCGGCCCCGCCGTCCCGCCCACCGGGCCCTCGACGGCCCGCCGGGCACCTCCGGCCCCCCGGCGGCACCGAAGCCGACGGAGCCAACGGAGCCGCCGGAGCCGCCGTCGGGCTCGGTGACGTCCGTGTCGATCGGGTCGCTGCGGCAGACGGGTACGGAGACCGCCTCGGCGACCGTCGAGGTCGTCACGGACGGCACCGGGCCCGTACGCATCGCCCTGGAGTGGGCGACCGCCGCGGCCAAGGGCGGCCCGGGCACCCCGGACGGAGCCCCCGGCAGCATCGAGCGCAGCGGCGCGACCCGGTACACGCTCGTCGTCGAGCACGTCTTCCAGAACTCCAGGGCCTGCTACTGGCGGCTCACGGCGACCGCGTCGCCCGGCGCCGGGAACGGCGGCTCGCGCCAGGAGATCCTGACCGGGAGGTGCACGATCGGATGAACGGCCCACACCTCCCCAGCAGCGACCCGTCCCCGCCCTACCGCGACCCGTCCCCGCCTCCCGGCGGTGCGGGGCACGGCCCACCGCCGGACGGGGACTACAGCGCCACCGTCCTCGCCAGTCACTGGTCCGAGCTGCCCGACACACCCCCGGACGCGGTCGAGGGCACGGTGCTGCGCTTCGGCCCCGGAGTCACGGCGGCCGCGAGGGAGAGGCACCGGCGGGACGGGACGACCGCCGTATGGCGCTCGGGCACGCTGCCCGGCGCCGCGGCGCAGCCGGACGCCACCGGACCGTCACGGCCGCCCGGACCGCGCCGCTACGCCCCGGCGGCCGCCATCCTGCTCGCCGTCCTCCTCCTTCTCGGCTGGCAGCGCTACGGACCCGGCCCCACGGTCCGGGGAGTCACGGTGGACACCGACCCGGCCGGGCCGGGCTGCGACGGCACCGCCGTCGTCACGGCCGTGGTGCGCACCGACGGCAGGCCGGGCACCCTGACGTACCGCTGGGTGCGCAACGACGGCACCGCGTCCGAGGAGCTGACGGAGCGGCTGGCACGCGGACAGGACCGGGCGAGGCTGCGTCTGCTGTGGACGTTCCACGGCGAGGGCGCCTACCGGGCCCGTGCCTGGCTGCGCCTGAGCCCGCCGTCCGGGCACGACGCGTCGGCGGAGTTCACCTACGCCTGCGGCTGAACCGTCCCTCCCGCCGGAACCTCCGAAGCCGCGCCCGGTGGGACATGGCGGCCGCACCTTGTGGGACGCGTATGGCCCGATGGGGCCAAGCGGTGCTAGAAAGGACAGCGTGATCAGGCCCGTCGACCGATTGCGGGGCGTGTCGGTACGGCAACTGATCGGCAAACGCCCCAAGAGCGTCGCCGGGCAGGTATTCGTCCTCCAGGTGGCGGTCGTCATCCTGCTCGTCCTCGGGACGATCCTCGCCCTGTTCCTGCAGACCCGGCACGACGCGGACCGCGAGGCCCGCAACCGGTCCGTCGCCGTCGCCGAGGCCTTCGCCCACTCCCCCGGCCTGCTCACCGCCCTGCAGTCGCCGGACCCCGCCGCCGTCCTCCAGCCGATCACCGAGGAGGCGCGGAAGCGTGCCGGCGTCGACTTCATCGTGGTCATGGACACCAACGGGATCCGGTACACCCATCCCCTGCCCGAGCGGATCGGGCACCGCTTCGTCGGCACCATAGAACCGTCCCTGAGGGGCGAGGTGCTGCTGGAGAGCGTGGACGGCCCGCTGGGCAAGGAGGTCCAGGCGGTCGTGCCGGTCAACGGCCCGGACGGCAAGGTCGAGGCGCTGGTCTCGGCGGGTCTGACCGTCCGCAACGTGACGGGCGCGGTGAACCGTCAGCTGCCGGTCATCCTCGGTGCGGGAGCCGCCGGTCTCGCCCTGGCGACCGCGGGCACGGCCATGGCCACCAGGCGACTGAAACGCCAGACCCGCGGGCTCGGCCCGGTCGAGATGACGCGTATGTACGAGCATCATGACGCCGTCCTCCACGCGGTACGGGAAGGCGTCGTGATCGTCGGCGGGGACGGCACTCTCCTGCTCGCCAACGACGAGGCCCGCCGGCTGCTCGGTCTGGGCCCCGACTCCGAGGGGCGGCCCGTGCGCGAGCTGGCCGGTCTGGAGCCCTCGACGGCCCGGCTGCTGGCCTCGGGAAAGCCGGCCACGGACGAGGTGCTGACGGCCGGGGACCGGCTGCTGGTGGTCAACCAGCGCTCCACCGACGGCCCCAGCGGTCCGCTGGGCACCGTGGCGACGATCCGCGACTCCACCGAGCTGCAGGCGCTCACGGGCCGGGCCGAGGTGGCGCGCAAGCGGCTCCAGCTGCTGTACGACGCCGGAGTGGGGATCGGCACGACGCTGGACGTGGTCCGGACGGCCGAGGAACTGGCCGGGGTCGCGGTCCCCTCCTTCGCGGACTACGTCACCGTCGACCTCGCGCGCCCCGTGCTCGACGGGGAGGAGCCGAACGGATCCGCGGGCGACATGCGCCGCATCGCCGTCAGCGGCATCCGCGACGACCACCCGCTCTACGAACGCGGCAGGCAGATCGCCTTCCTGCCCTCCACGCCGCAGGCGCGCGGGATGGGTACCGGGCGGGCCGAGGTGGTGCCGGACCTGTCCAGGGCGCTGGGCTGGCGCGCCCAGGACCCCGAGCGGACGAAGGCGATCGTCGAGTACGGCATCCACTCGCTCATCACCGTGCCGCTCCAGGCCCGCGGTGTCGTCCTGGGAGTCGCCAACTTCTGGCGCTCGGAGAAGCCGGGCCCCTTCGAGGACGACGATCTGTCCCTCGCCGAGGAGCTGGTCGCCCGGGCCGCGGTGTCCGTGGACAACGCCCGCCGGTACACGCGTGAGCACGCCCTGGCCGTGACGCTCCAGCGCAGCCTGCTGCCGAGGGTGCTGCCGGAGCACAGCGCCGTCGAGGTGGCCCACCGCTATCTGCCGGCCCAGTCCGGGGTGGGCGGCGACTGGTTCGACGTGATCCCGCTGCCGGGCAGCCGGGTGGCCCTGGTCGTCGGCGACGTGGTGGGGCACGGGCTGCACGCGGCGGCGACGATGGGGCGGCTGCGGACCGCGGTGCACAACTTCTCCACGCTCGATCTGCCCCCCGACGAGCTCCTGGGCCACCTCGACGATCTGGTCGGCCGTATCGACCAGGACGAGATGGGTCCCGGCGGCAGTCCCGACGGGCCGGCGATGACCGGAGCCACCTGCCTGTACGCGATCTACGACCCGGTGTCGCGGCAGTGCACGATGGCCCGGGCCGGGCATATGCTGCCGGCGCTGGTCCGCCCGGACGGCAGCGTCGAGTTCCCGGAACTCCCCGCCGGTCCGCCGCTCGGGCTCGGCGGCATGCCGTTCGAGAGCGAGGTGCTCGAGATCCCCGAGGGCACCCGGCTCGTGTTCTACACGGACGGGCTCATCGAGGACCGCAGCCGCGACATCGACGTCGGCATCGAGATGCTGCGCAGTGCTCTCGCGCACACGGACGGGACACCGGAGCAGATGTGCCGGGGGTCCTGGAGGCGCTGCTGCCGGCCCGCCCGAAGGACGACGTGGCGCTGCTCATCGCCCGTACCCGCGCCCTCGGCCCGGACCGGGTGGCCGAGTGGGACGTGCCGTCCGATCCGAGCGCGGTCGCCGGGATGCGTGCGGCCGCCGTCGCGAAGCTGTCGGCCTGGGGGCTTGGGGAGATGGCGTTCGGCACCGAGCTGATCCTCAGCGAGCTGCTCACGAACGCGATCCGCTACGGCATCCAGCCCATCCGGGTGCGGCTGCTGTACGACCAGGGCCTCACCTGCGAGGTCGCCGACGGCAGCAGTACCTCGCCGCACCTTCGGTATGCCGCGACGACGGACGAGGGCGGGCGCGGGCTGTTCCTGGTGGCCCAGCTGTCCGAGCGCTGGGGCACGCGGTACACGTCCGAAGGCAAGATCATCTGGGCCGAGCAGCCGTTGCCGGGTGGCACACCGGACAGGGAGGCCGACGAGGAGGCCCTGTTGCGGGTCTTCGACACCGAACTGCTCTGAGGGTGCCGCGGCCATCGCCCCGCCGGAGCGGGAACCGGTGCGGTGGCCTGCCAGGGAGCCGCTTCCGGCCCGCTGGTGCGCAGGACCTCGTGCGGCAGCGGATAGAGCGGGCGGTAGTCGCGGAGCGGCGCGAGCTGGACCTCGTCGTTGCCCTCGCGGGAGACGAGGGGGGCGTGCTCGGTGTCCGGGCTCACCGGACTCGGGTCCGGCACGCCGTGCACGTACTGCCTGCGGATGGCGTCGAGCCCCAGCGCGGTGCGGACGGCGGCGTCGGTGCCGGGTCCGGGGTTCGCCCCGTACGCCCAGACGTCGGTCCGGAAGGAGGCGCCGGTCTCCCGCCTGCGCCCGCTCCCGCGGCCGAGGACCGCCGGGCGGGGCGGCCGGCTGCGGAAGGCGCGCGGCTCAGGCCACCGCGCCGAGGGTGTCCACCAGCCGGCGGCGCGCGGCGCGGGCGGCGGGCAGCACCGCCAGCGCGACCGCGCCCAGGACCGCGGCGGCCGCGAGCAGCACCAGGTGGAGCGGTGACGGGGACTGCGCGATGCCGGCGCCGATGCCGCTGGAGCGGCCTTC
Source organism: Streptomyces sp. I6 (assembly GCA_003725745.1). GTDB lineage: Bacteria > Actinomycetota > Actinomycetes > Streptomycetales > Streptomycetaceae > Streptomyces. Next base: position 313,256 of record RHDP01000001.1, read on the forward strand.
GGTGTCGATCAGCCACCGCGCCAGGGGAACCCCGAGACCCGCACCCGCCGCCGCGGCGGCCAGCGCGGTGCAGCCGACCGCGGTCACGGTCACCGCGGTGATCTGCCGGGGCGACAGACCGATCGCCTTCAGGGCGAGCAGGTCGCGCTCACCGTCCCGCACACTCCCGCCGATCGCCGTCGACAGCTCCGTGAGACCGATCAGGGCGAGCACGGCGATGAGGCCGGCGACGACTCCCCGCATCGTGGAGAGCCGGTCGGCCGGGCTGGTGACCTCGTGGATGTCGAGCCGCCCCCGCGACGCCTCGGTCAGCTCGGCGCGCACATCGGCCGGGTCGGCTCCCGGCCGCAGCTCGAGCTGGTAGAGGGTCGCTCGCAGGGCGGGGTCGTTCTCGCGGAGGGTGTCGAGCGAGGTGGAGATGGTCCGTCCGCCGTTCTCCGGTTCGATGCTGCGGCCCACGATGTGCAGGACCTGGGGGTGGCCCGCGACGGTCATCCGCACCCAGTCCCCTACCTCGACTCCGAGCAGATCGAGCAGGCCCTGTCCGGCCACCGCCTCGTCGGGGCCGTCGGCGGTGCGGCCCTCGGCGACGGTGAACGGGTACGGCCGCTCGCGGGTGCCGAGGCCGCGCAGCGCGATCGTGCCGGTCTGGCCGGGCACGAGTGCCGCCGCCTCGACGCCCGGGTGGGCGGCCACGACCTGCGGGTGGCCGTCGAGGAGCGCCGCCGCCTCGCGGTCGGTGAGGCCGCCGCCCGCACGGGCGGTCAGGGCCGAGGGCAGTCCCAGGTGCTCCGGTTCGCTGTCGAAGCGCGCGATGGTGGTCCATGCGCTGAGCGCCACGGTGATCAGCAGCAGCGGCAGGGCCAGCCGGACGACGGTGGCGGGGGTCTGCGGTCCGCGGGCGAAGGCCCGGTGCCAGCCGAGGACGAGGGCCGGGGGCAACCCGAGCCCGAGAGCCCTCCGGGCGGTGCCGGACAGCCCGCCGCCCGGGGCCTTCCCCGCGGGGAGCACGGGCACCGGTGGCACCCGGCCGGCCCGCCAGGCGGCGAGGCCGGTGGTGGCTGCGATGAACAGCACCGCGGCGACGGGTACGGCCGGCAGCGCGGCGGTGTGCCCCGGCAGCCCCTGCCAGACACCGACCGCCTCGCCGAGCCGGCCGGGCAGGGCGCTGCCCAGGGTCTCGATCAGCACCGTGGCGACCAGGGCGCCGAGCACGGCGAAGGCCAGGTGCTGCACCAGGAAGACGCGCATCACCTGTCCGGGGGTGAAGCCGATGGCCTTGAGGACGGAGATGTCCCTGAGGTGGCCGCGGACCCGGGTGCTGATGGCGCCGTAGACGGCGAGTGCGGCCGCGAGCAGCGCGCCCAGCCCGAAGAGGCCGAGGACCTGGCCGAGCAGCCGGGTGTCCCCCTGGGCCTCCGAGCGGGCCTGCTTCCAGGTGGAGACGTCGGTGACCGCCCCGGCGCCGAGCACGGTGACGGCACGCTGGACGGCGTAGTCGGTGTCTTCGGGGTCGGTGAGCAGCAGGCCCACGACCTGTCCGGGCCTCTCGCCGGTGGCACGCACCCGGGCGGGCGGGGCCCAGACGGTGCCGGGGCGCTCGCCGGGCCGGTAGCGCGGTTCGGCGCTCTCGGCGATGCCGACGACGGTGAGGGTGCGGTCGGTCCCGGGGAGGGTGAGGCTGTCTCCGGGACCGGCGACGAGCGCGCGGGCCAGGCTGCTCTCCAGGACGACGCCGTCCGGCGTCGCGGGGGTGAGCCAGCGGCCGGAGGTGATCAGGGGGCGGCCGGTGGCGGGCGGTTCGGCCCCGGCGCCGCGGAGCTCCACGGACGCCCGGGCGCCGGGCGAGGCCACGGTCGCCGCGGAGGTGGGGTAGGGGCCGGAGACGGCCTCCACCCCGTCGAGGGCGGCGAGCCGGCCGGGGTCGGCGGTGGGCCCCGTGCTGATCCAGACGTGGGCTCCGTGGGACTGCGCGAAGACCCGCTGCCAGGGGTTGGTGGCGTAGCCGAAGAGCGCGGCCGCGAGCAGCAGTGCCGCGACGATTCCGGCGGTGGCGGAGACGAGGAACAGCGCCTCGCCCCGGTGGGTGCGCAGATCGGCGTGCGCCCAGCGCAGGGTGGCCCGCACGATCAGTCCTTCAGTTCGAGGACGCCGGACAGTCCGGTGCCCCGGGCGGGGGCGCCGCCCAGTTCGGCGTCGTCGGCTATGCGGCCGTCGAAGAAGCTGATGACCCGGTCGGCGGCGCTGGCGAGCCGCGCGTCGTGGGTGACGAGGAGGATGGTCTGGCCGCGCTGGTGGAAGCGGGACAGCAGGCGCATGACCTCGCGGGTGCCCTTGCTGTCGAGGCTGCCCGCCGGCTCGTCGGCCAGCAGCAGCCGGGGGTGGTTGACCAGGGCGCGGGCGAGCGCGACCCGCTGCTGCTCACCGCCCGACAGCTCGCCCGGCATGCTGCGGGCCTTGCCCTCCAGCCCCAGCTCGGCCAGCAGCCTCTCGCGTTCGGCCCGCGCCTGGCGGGCGCCGGTGCCGGCCAGCAGGGCGGGCAGTTCGACGTTGTCGGCGACCGTGAGGTTGGACACCAGGTTGAAGAACTGGAAGACGATGCCGATCCGGCGCCGCCGCTCGGTCGCCCACCGGGCCTCGCTGTAGGAGTCGGTGCACTCGCCGTCGAGCCGGATGCTTCCGCCGTCGGGCCGCTGCAGCCCGCCGAGCAGGTGCAGCAGGGTCGACTTGCCGGCCCCGGAGGGGCCCGTGACGGCGACGAACTCCCCGTGGCGTACGGACAGGTCCACCCCGCGGACGGCATGGGCCGGGGCGCCCTCGCCGTAGTGGGTCTTGACGAGCCCCTCGGCGCGCAGGAGCGGGACCCCGGAGGTGTCGTCCGGGTCGGCGGTGCGGCTCATTCCAGCCCCTCCAGCTCCTCCTGGCAGCGCTCCAGCCAGTCGAGGTCGGCCTGCAGGTGCAGCATGGCTCCCTCGATCAGCAGCTGGGCGATGCGGTTGTCCCGGTCCTCGGTCGCGGACAGCTTCGACAGGTTGCGCATGGTGTTGAGGTACTCGCGTCGCTGCTTGTTGATGAGGGCGATCTGGTCGGCGAGCCCGGTCCTCGGGGCGAGGGCGAGCTTCATGAAGAACTCGTCCCGCACCCGCGGCTCGTCCGCCGTCTCCTCGAACCAGGCGCGCAGCGCCTCCGTCCCGGCGTCGGTGAGGCGGTAGATCTTCTTGTTGGGCCGGCTGGACTGGGCGACCTCCTCGCCCTCGATCAGCCCCGACTTCTCCAGGCGCCCGAGCGTCACATAGATCTGGCCGACGTTCGGCTGAGGGTACGCGGCGCCCAGCAGTTGCTCAAGGTCCTGCTTGAGCTCGTAGCCGTGCGCGGGCCCCCGGGACAGCAGAGCCAGCAGGGGCAGACGCACGCGCGCTCCCCTCCTCCCTGTTGTCCGCCGGCCGGCCGAGGGCGGTCCGCCGCCGTCCCGCGGTGTGGCCCGGATCGCTCTCGTCATCCGATACGGGCCCTAGTATCGCCCATGCCTAACGGGTATACATGCCCTGGACGCGGTCGACGAGGACCGCGCCGGTGCACGGGAGGAACCTATGCGGTGGATACGTGCCGCCGGTAGGGGGCTCCTGGTCGCGGCCGTGGTGCTCGCGGGTCATGTCGCGGCGGGCGCCGGGCCGGACACGGGCGCGGCCCGGGGCGACGGGCGCGGCCCGATGACGCTGGCCACCGCCGGCGACCTCACCGGCTACCTCGGCCCGCTGCTGGAGGGCTGGAACCGCGGCCACCCGGACGAGCGGGTCACGCTGGTCGAGCTGCCGGACTCCGCGGACGAGACCCGGGCGCAGCTGACCACGGGGCTGCGCTCCGGCGACGGCCGGTACGACATCCTCAACATGGACGTGGCGTGGACCTCGGAGTTCGCCGCCGCGGGCTGGATCGCCCCGCTGGAAGCGGGCCGGTTCCCGGTCGACAGCTTCCTGCCGCCGGTGCTCGACACGGCGACGTACGAGGGAAGGCTGTACGCCGTCCCGTACGTCACGAACGCCGCAATGCTCTACTACCGCAAGGACATCCTCGACCGTGCGGGCGAGACCCCGCCGCGCACCTGGGCGGAGCTGGAGCGCCAGGCGCGGACGCTCGCGCCCCGGCACGGGCTCGGCGGCTACGCGGGCAGTTCCTGCCGTACGAGGGCCTCACCGTCAACGCGACGGAGGCGGTGTACTCGGCCGGGGGCTCCATCCTCGGCGACGACGGCCGGGTCGCCGTGGACTCCCCGGAGGCCCGCACCGGTCTCGGCTTCCTCGCCCGCGGGGTGCGCGACGGCTGGATCCCCAGGGAGGCGCTGACGTACAAGGAGGAGGAGTCCCGGCAGGCCTTCCAGGACGGCCGGCTGCTCTTCCTGCGCAACTGGCCCTACGCGTACGCCGGGGCCTCCGGTGCGGACTCGCGGGTGGCGGGTAAGTTCGGCGCGGTGCCGCTGCCCGGACCCGACGGGCCGGGGACCAGTGTGCTCGGCGGGTCCAACCTCGCGGTCAGCGCCCGCGCCAGGCACCCGGAGTCGGCGAGCGACCTGATCGCCTACCTCACCAGCGCGCCCGTGCAGCGCAAGGTGCTCACCGAGGGCGCGCTGCCGCCGGTGCGGGCGGAGCTGTACCGGGATCCCGGACTGATCCGGCGGTTCCCCTATCTCCCCACCCTGCGGGCCAGCGTCCTGTCCGCGGCGGCGCGGCCCAAGAGCGCGCGGTACGAGCAGGTGAGCCTGGTCGTCCAGGCCGTCGTGCACGACGTGATGGCGCAGCACCGGGAACCCGGCGAGTCGGTGCGCCGGCTCTCCCGTGAGCTGTCGGCGGTCACCCGCCGGGGCTGACCCCCCGGCCCCACTCCCTGCGCTTACCTACCCGTTAGGTAACAGGAGTAGATCATCCCGGCCTTGAATGGCAGGGAAATTTCCGACATTAACCCCAACTGCTCTGTCATTCCTGCACGACCGTTGACACCTTCTCGGCACCCCTACCTAACATGCATGCATAACCGCTGACCTTCTGGTCGCGGGCACCCTTCACGGAGAAACAGGTCAACGGGTGACGCTCACAGCCACGGCCGGCCACGGCCTCCCGCACCGCCTCCCGCACCGCTGGTGGCGCGACGCGGTGATCTACCAGGTGTACGTCCGCAGTTTCCTGGACAGCACGGGCGACGGGATCGGCGACCTCGCCGGGGTGCGCGCCGGACTGCCGTACCTGAAGAAGCTCGGCGTCGACGGCATATGGCTGAGCCCCTTCTACCCCTCGCCGCAGCACGACCACGGCTACGACGTCGCCGACTACTGCGACGTGGACCCGGTGTACGGCGACCTGGCCGAGTTCGAGCTGCTGATCACCGCCGCACACCGGCTCGGCATCAATGTGCTGCTCGACATCGTCCCCAACCACTGCTCCAGCGAGCACGCGTGGTTCCGCGAGGCCCTCGCCGCCGGCCCGGGAAGCGCGGCCCGCGCCCGGTTCCACTTCGCCGAGGGCCGCGGCCCCGGCGGTGACGTACCGCCCAACAACTGGCACGCGATGTTCGGCGGCCCGGCGTGGAGCCGGGTGACCGAGGCGGACGGCAGCCCCGGCCAGTGGTACCTGCACATGTTCACGCCCGAGCAGCCCGATCTGAACTGGCGCAACCCCGAGACCGGCGCCCACTTCGAGCAGGTGCTGCGCTTCTGGCTGGACCGGGGCGTCGACGGGTTCCGCATCGACGTCGCCGCCGGCCTGTTCAAGCACCCGGAGCTGCCCGACTCCCCCGACCCGGAGGCCGACGCGCGCACCCGCGACTCCGTCAACCCCCTCGCCTGGAACCAGCCCGAGGTGCACGACGTGTGGCGCCACTGGCGGTCGGTGTGCGAGGAGTACACCGGCCGCGACGGCCGGGAGCGTCTGCTGGTCGGCGAGGTGTCCGTGCCGACCGCGCGCGAGCACGCCCGCTACGTCCGGCCGGACGAGCTCCACCAGGCCTTCTTCTTCGACCTGCTGAGCGCGCCCTGGGACGCCGCCGCGTTCCGCAAGGTCGTCTCCGAGGCGATGCAGGACATCGCGGGCACCGGATCCACCGTCACCTGGGTGCTGAACAACCACGACCAGGTCCGCACCGTGACCCGGTACGGGGAGTGCGGCACCGAGTCCAGCGGACTCGGTTCGGCCCGCGCCCGGGCCGCCGCGCTGCTGATGCTGGCGCTCCCCGGCGCCGCCTACATCTACCAGGGCGAGGAGCTGGGCCTGCCCGAGGTCGTGGATCTGCCCGACGAGGTGCTCACCGACCCGATCTTCCGCCGCACCGGCAGCCGGGCGCGGATCCGCGACGGATGCCGGGTACCGCTGCCGTGGTCCGGCCACGCGTCGCCGTTCGGGTTCACCTCCGGCGCCGAGGGAGCCAAGCCGTGGCTGCCGCAGCCCGGCTGGTTCGCCCGGCACGCCACCGACCGCGCGCTCGCCGACACCCGCTCGTTCTGGCACCTCTACCGCGACGGGCTCCAGCTGCGCCGCGGTCTGCCGCAGCTCGGCGAGGGCAGCCTGCGCTGGCTCGACTCCCCGCCCGACGTGCTCGCCTTCGTCCGGGGGGACGGGCTGGTGTGTGCCGTCAACTTCGGCACGGCCCCGGTACCGGCCCCCGTCTCCGGTGCACCGCTGCTGGCCAGCGGCCCCTGCCCGGCCGGGGCGCTGCCGGGATCGACCGCCGCCTGGTGGATCGGCGACGGGACCACCGAGTGATCCCGCGCCCGGCCGCGCCCGTCCCGCCCGGCCGCACCCGTCCCACCGATCCGCACCCACTCCGTACGCCCTCCGACGCTCCGCCCGTTTCCCCGACCGGTAAAGGAAGTCCTGCCATGAACCCACGACGCACGATGCTCGCCGGATGCACCGCCCTGGCCCTCGCCCTCGGCGCGACCGCCTGCGGCGGCGACCCCGTGACCCCGGCCGACGGTGCCGGCGGGTCCCTCGACGGCCAGACGATCACGGTCGCCGCCGTCTGGTCCGGTGCCGAGCAGAAGAACTTCCAGAAGGTGCTGGACGCCTTCACCGAGAAGACCGGGGCCAGGACGCAGTTCGTCTCCACCGGCGACAACGTCTCCACCGTCGTCGGCAGCAAGATCGAGGGCGGCAACGCACCCGACGTGGTCATGGTCCCGCAGGTCGGTGTGCTCCAGCAGTTCGCGAAGAGCGGCTGGCTCACCCCGCTGTCGAAGACCGCCGAGAAGTCCGTCGACGCCGACTTCGCTCCGGTGTGGAAGAACTACGGCAGCCTGGACGGGACGCTGTACGGCCTGTACTTCAAGGCCGCCCACAAGTCGACGGTCTGGTACAGCCCGGACGCGCTGGACCAGGCGGGCGTCAAACCGCCCACCACGTACGCGGACATGCTGAAGGCCGGCCGGGCCGTCTCCGACTCGGGCCTGCCCGCCTTCGCCGTCGCCGGTGAGGACGGCTGGACGCTCACCGACTGGTTCGAGAACATCTACCTCTCCCAGGCCGGCCCGGAGAAGTACGACCGGCTCGCCGCCCACACGCTGAAGTGGACCGACCCCAGCGTGGTGAACGCGCTCACCACCCTCGGCGAGCTGTTCTCCGACAAGGAGCTGGTCGCCGGCGGTCAGAAGGGCGCACTCGCCACCGACTTCCCCGGCTCGGTCGAGAAGGTCTTCGGCCCCGACCCCGAGGCGGGCATGGTCTACGAGGGCGACTTCGTCGCCGGTGTCGCCAAGGACCAGTTCGGCAAGAAGATCGGCGAGGACGCCGACTTCTTCCCCTTCCCCGCGGTCGACGGCGGCAAGGCGCCGGTCGTCAGCGGCGGCGACGCGGCGGTCGTACTCAAGGACGGCAAGAACCAGAAGGCCGCGATGGCGTTCCTGGAGTATCTGGCGACCCCGGAGGCGGCGGCGGTCTGGGCCGAGGCGGGCGGCTTCCTCTCCCCCAACAAGAAGCTCGACCTGGCCGCCTACGGCGACGACACCACCCGCGAGACGGCCGAATCGCTGATCGACGCCGGTGACTCCGTCCGCTTCGACATGTCCGACCAGGCCCCCGCCGCCTTCGGCGGCACCAAGGGCGCGGGCGAGTGGAAGCTGCTGCAGGACTTCCTGCGCGACCCGTCCGACCCGAAGGCCACCGCGGCCCGCCTCGAGGACGCCGCGGCCAAGGCGTACAAGGGCTGACGGACCATGACCGCAGTCACCACACCCGGCGCCGCCCCGTCCGCGGGGCGGCCCCGGGCCGCCGACCCGCGGCACCGCGCCAGGCGGCGCCGGCGTCTCGTCGCCCTGGCCTTCGTGCTGCCGGCGCTGCTGCTGCTCGGCGCCCTGGTCGTCTATCCGGTGCTGTTCTCGGTGGGGCGCAGCCTCTTCGACGCCTCCGGCACCCGGTTCGTCGGCGCCGGCAACTACACCGAGATGTTCCGCGACCCGGCCACGCTCACGGCCGTGCGCAACAGCGCCATCTGGGTCGTCGTCGCGCCGACGCTGCTCACCGGACTGGGGCTGGTCCTGGCCGTCCTGGTGGAGAAGGTCCGCTGGGCCACGGCGTTCAAGCTGCTGCTGTTCATGCCGATGGCCGTGTCCTTCCTCGCCGCCGGCATCATCTTCCGCCTCGCCTACGAGGAGGACCCGGACAAGGGCGTGCTCAACGCGGCCGTGGTCGGGGTGCACGACGTCTTCGCGGACTCGTCGTCGTACCCGACCGCACGCGCCCGGGACGGCGAGGGCCTGGCCAAGGCGCCCGACGGGTCCTACATCACGACCGGGTCCGCCTCACCGGGGGACACCCTCGCACTCGGGCTCGTGGGGGTGAAGCCCGCCGACCTCCCCGAGGACGCCCGCCCGGCGTACGGGGCGGCGGGGAAGACGGACGCCGGCGTCCTGTCCGGCGTGGTCTACCTGGACTTCACCCCGGGCGGAGGCGGTGAGCGGGGCACGGTCGACCGGACCGAGCGCGGGATGCCCGGGATGACGGTCGAGGCGGTCCGGGACGGCAGGACCGCCGCCACCGCCACCACCGCGGCGGACGGCTCCTTCGCCTTCCGGGACCTGGAGGCAGGCTCCTACTCGGTGCGGCTGCCCGCGGAGAACTTCGCGCCGCCCTACGAGGGGATCTCCTGGCTCGGGCCCGCGCTGGTCACCCCGGCCATCATCGGCGCGTACCTGTGGATCTGGACCGGGTTCGCGATGGTCCTGATCGGCGCGGGGCTGTCCGCGCTGCCGCGCGACGCGCTCGAGGCGGCCCGGATGGACGGGGCCAACGAGTGGCAGGTCTTCCGCAGGATCACCGTCCCGCTGCTCGCGCCGATCCTGACCGTGGTCTTCGTGACGCTGGTGATCAACGTGATGAAGGTCTTCGACCTCGTCTACATCATCGCGCCCGGGCCGGTGCAGCAGGACGCCACGGTACTGGCGACCCAGATGTGGCTGGTGTCCTTCGGCGGCGGCAACGACCAGGGGCTCGGCAGCGCGCTCGGCGTCCTGCTCCTGCTGCTGGTGATCCCCGCCATGGTCTTCAACGTCCGCCGCTTCCGCAGGAGCCAGTCATGAGCGCCGCCACCGATCCCGCCACCGGTCCCGCGAGCGGCACCGGCACCGGCCCGGCCGCCGGGGCGGCCGCCGTGAAGGACCCGGCCGCCGTGAAGGAGCCGGCCGCCCCGAGTGCGACGGCACGGGCCGGATCCGGCAACCGGCTGGGCCGCTGGCTCGGCAACGGCGCGGTCCAGGCACTCCTGGTGGTGGTCGGCCTGGTCTGGATCACCCCGCTCGCGGGTCTGCTGCTGTCCTCGCTGCGCTCCGCCCAGGACAACGCGAGCAGCGGCTGGTGGACCGCCCTGGCCGGCCCCGGGCAGCTGTCGTTCGACAACTACACGGAGCTGCTGGGCAACGCCGGGATCACCCAGGCGTTCTGGAACACCGTGCTGATCTCGGTGCCGGCGACCGCCCTGGTCATCGTCCTGGCGGCGCTCGCCGGATACGCCTTCGCCTGGCTGGATTTCCCGGGCCGGGACTGGATCTTCCTGCTCGTGGTGGCACTGCTGGTGGTGCCGGTCCAGGTGGGACTGCTGCCGGTCGCCAAGCTCTTCGGCCAGCTCGGGCTGTTCGGCACGATTCCGGGTGTGGTGCTCTTCCACGTGGCCTACGGGCTGCCCTTCGCGATCTTCCTCCTGCGCAACTACTTCGCGGACATCCCCCGGGAGATGCTGGAGGCGGCGCGGATGGACGGCGGCAGCGAGTGGCGCATCTTCACCCGGCTGGTGCTGCCGGTAGGCCGTCCGGCGATCGCGAGTCTGGCGATCTTCCAGTTCCTGTGGGTGTGGAACGACATGCTCGTGGCACTGCTCTTCGCGGACAGCTCGTCGCAGCCGCTCACGGTGGCCCTCCAGTCCCAGGTGCGGCAGTTCGGCAGCAACATCGACGTGCTGGCCCCGGGCGCCTTCCTGTCGCTCATCGTGCCGGTGGTGGTGTTCTTCGCCTTCCAGCGGCACTTCGTCCAGGGGGTGATGGCCGGCTCGGTCAAGTGAGCGGCCGTTCGGGCTCGGCCGGTCGCCGTACGAGCGGGGTACGGTGACCGGCCGAGCCCGCCGGTCTCCTCAGGACCGTGGCGCGGGCCGAACGCCCGCACGCCCGGCCCAGGACATCCGCGGCCCGTGGCCGTGGACGCCGGGCCCGTGACACCAGCGGCCGGTAGCCCCGGCCGCCCGGTGCGCGACACCGGCTGCGCCTCCCATGGAGGAACGACGGAGCCCGTGGAGGCCGGGGCCCGTTTGCCCCGACACACTCGTGCGGAGTAGGTACCGCGGCCTGCCGCCCCCGACCGCGTTCCACTGGGGGGATGCCACACCCCCAGCTGACGGTCGTCGTCCCCTGCTTCGACGAGAGCGAGGTGATCGACGCCTTCCACTCGGCGCTCGTCGCCGCGCTGGAGCCCACCGGAGTGCGCTTCGAGATCTGCTACGTCGACGACGGCAGCGGCGACGGGACGGCGGACCGGCTGAAAGCGCTCGCGGCCGGTTCCCCATGCGTCCGCTACACCTCCTTCAGCCGCAACTTCGGCAAGGAGGCCGCCCTGCTCGCCGGGATGCGGATGGCCCGGGGCGAGGCGGTGGTGCTGATGGACGCCGATCTGCAGCATCCCCCCGAACTGGTGCCCCGCATGCTGGAGCTGCACCGGAACGGCTACGACCAGGTCGTCGCCCGGCGCGACCGCGCGGGCGAGGGCGCGCTGCGTTCCGCGCTGAGCCGCGCGTACTACCGGCTGGTGCGGCACTTCATGGACGTGGAGGTCGCCGACGGGGAGGGCGACTTCCGGCTGCTGTCGCGCCGGGCCGTCGATGCCGTGCTGTCGCTTCCGGAGAGCAACCGCTTCTCCAAGGGGCTCTTCTCCTGGATCGGCTTCCCGACCGCGGGCTTCGCGTACCGCAACGCCGAACGGGCCGCGGGCCGCTCCAAGTGGGGCGGCCGCCGGCTGGTGGACTACGGCATCGACGGGCTGCTGTCGTTCAACACCCGTCCGCTGCGCCTGGCGATCCACACCGGCCTCTGGCTGTTCCTCTCCGCGCTGGGCTACGCCGGGTGGATCGTCGTGAACGCGGTGGTCGACGGTGTCGACACCCCGGGGTACGCGACGCTCATCACCGCCATCGTCGGCCTGAGCGGCGTCCAGCTCGCGACCCTCGGCGTGATCGGCGAGTACGTCGGGCGGATCTACCACGAGGCGAAACGGCGGCCGCACTATGTCGTGGCCGAGACCGACTCCCGCACGCCCCACCACCAGGACGGCGTCCCCGCGGCTGCCGCGGCGCGGTCCCGGTCCCGCCGGTGAACACCGCCGGCCTGCGGCAGTTCGCCGTGTTCGCACTGGTCGGGGTGGTCAACACCGGGGTGTACTACGGGGTGTACGCGCTGCTGCTGAGGTGGCTGCCGTACCTGGCCGCGCACGCCCTGGCCTACGGCGTGGGAGTGACGGGCTCGTTCCTGCTCAACTCCTTCATCACCCTCCGTACCCGGCCGACGTGGCGCGCGTTCGTGCGCTACCCGCTGTCGGGTGCGGCCGGTCTCGTGGGCAGCGGGGTGCTGCTCCATCTGGCCGTGACCCGGCTGGGCATGGACGAGCATCTCGCGGCGATCGCCGCCGGGGTCCTCGCCACGCCCTTGTCGTTCCTGGTCGCACGCTGGGCGATCATGTCCGGAGCCCGGCGGACGCGGACGGTCACGGAACCCGCGTCGAGCGAGTGACCGCGTCCAGCCGGTAGTACTCGGCGACGCACCGGGCGGGCCAGGGGAGGCGGCCCCCGCCGCGGAACGGTTCGAGCATCCCGGCGACCGGTGTCGGGGTGTACGGCGCCACCTCGGCTCCGCGGGCGGCCGCCGCGCGCAGCGACGCGTCCTGGCGGTCCCACTGCCCGGCCCGCACCCGCATGTCCTGGCCCAGTCGGTGCAGCGGTGGGGCCAGTCCCGCGGTGGACGCGGCGCAGAGTGCCGCCGCGGTGGCGGCCGCCGTCACCGTCCACGACCGGGCGGCGCGGCGGCGCAGCGCCCGGCCCAGCAGTGCTCCGAGGCCCGCGAGCACCAGGATGTACAGGAGCAGGTAGTCGTTCCAGGTCCGGGCGGCGGTGACGACGCGCGGGCCGAAGACCGGATAGGTGATGACGGTGCACAGATAGCCGGAGACGAGGACGGCGAGCAGGCCCGCGCAGGCGAGCGGCAGCGGGCGGCAGGGGCGCAGCACGGCCGTGCCGGTGCGGGCGGGGCGGACGAGCAGGCCGAGCAGGACCCCGGCGGCGACGACTCCGCCGTACTGCCAGGTCGTCAGGACGGTCTCCACGATCCCGGCGAAGCCACGGGCCGCGGCGATCAGGGAGTCGGGGGCCAGGATCGAGGTGGTGCCGGCGCCGAAGCGTTCGCGCCGGTGGCGGGATCCGGGCGAGGTGACGAGCACGGCGGTGCCGGCGACGATCCCGACGGCGCCGGTCAGCGCCCAGGTCCGCAGGAAGGGCCAGGCCCGGTCGGTGACGAGTCGGCGGCCGAGCAGCAGCAGTCCCCCGAGCACCACGAGTGCCACGACCGAGGTCTCCTCGGAGAGGGTGCCGGTGAAGACTCCGGCGACCGCCGCCGCGGCCAGGGCGGCGGCGCGGCCCCGGCGCGTCACGGCCGCCAGCGCCGGGAGGACGGCGGAGCAGGCCAGGACCGGGGCCACGGTGTGCGAGACGGACCCCGCCGGCCAGTAGAGGGTCTTGTAGGTGTTGGGGGTGGCGAGGAGGAACACGGCGGTGGCCGTCGCGGCGACGAGCAGGGGGAGCCCGCGCGGGGGCGACTGGCGGGCCCGGCGCAGTACGAGGGCCACCAGGGCCCAGAGCACGGCCAGGACGAGCAGCGCGCTCAGGGCCGCGTACCACTGGTGGCCCGCCACGGGGAACCGGGCGTACAGGCCCACGAGCAGGCCGTTGCCGACCCGGCCGTTGTCGGTGACGTAGAACTTCCCGATGAGTCCGCCGATGCCCTGGTCGCGCACCACGGGCAGGAAGCACCACTCGTCGGCGCTGGGCCGCACATGGCGGCCCAGCCAGGCGGCGGCCGCCAGCAGCGCCAGCGGCAGCGCGGCGAGGACCAGGGCGAAGGCGGTCAGGGGCGAGGGCAGGCGCCACCGGCCGCCTCCACCCCGGCCCGGCTTCCCCGAGGAGTCGCCCGGTTCCCGTGGAACGGTCGTATGAGATGCACCGACGGCCATGTCCCTGACGAGTTGCACGGCGACCGGGCACTCAACCGCCCCGCGGTCATCCGGAGCAGCAAGAAGCCCCGATGGGATTCGGGCGGCCGCCGCGGTCGCGCGTCGCCTTGCCCGGGCGGGGCGGGGAGGTTCCGGCGCCTGGGCGCGCGACGCGGCGGAGCGCGGCGGGGGCGGGGCGGGACCGGCACACGGGCGGCGGAGGCACCGCCGATCGGCGGCCGTACGGCGGTGGCGGCACGCCCCGCCTCCGGCCCGCGCGGTGCGGCTCGGCGGACGGCGAGTCAGGGCCGTACGAGCGACACCGGCGGACGGCGATCCACGGCCGTACGAGCGACACCGACGGACGGCGATCCACGGCCGTACGAGCGACACCGGCGGACGACGATCCACGGCCGTACGAGCGACACCGACGGACGGCGAGTCAGGGCCGTGCGGGCGGCTCCGGCTTGTGCCCGACATGCTCGCCCGGTGTCGCCAGTTCCTCGACCGCGTCCGCGGTCACCACCGCGCCGGTGGACCTCCTGCCGCGCCGCAGCCGGCTCTCCAGCCGGGCGGCGAACGAGGTGAGCGCGAAGTTCAGCACGATGAAGATCACGGCGACGACGGTGAAGCTGGCGATGGTGTTCGCGCCGTAGTTGGCGCTCATCGGCCGGACCGACGCCAGCAGCTCGGAGAAGCCGAGCATCGCGCCCCCGAGGGCGGTGTCCTTCACGATGACCACCATCTGGCTGACGATCGCCGGGAGCATGGCCGTCACCGACTGCGGCAGCAGCACGTACCGCATCGTCTGGCCCTTGCGCATGCCGATCGCCTTGGCCGCGTCCGACTGTCCCCGGGGAGCGCCATGATGCCGGCCCGGACGACCTCGGCCAGCACCGAGGCGTTGTACAGCACCAGACCGGTCACCACGGCGTACAGCGGCCGGCTGTCGGGGCTGATGTCGAAGAACGCGGCGTAGGCGGCGTTGGCGAACAGCATCAGGATCAGCACGGGGATGGCGCGGAAGAACTCCACCACCGTGCCCGCCGCGCCGCGCACCCACCAGTGGTCCGACAGCCGGGCGATGCCGAGGACCGCGCCGAGCGGCAGCGCGATGACCAGCGCGAGCGCCGCGGCGATCAGGGTGTTCTCCAGGCCCGGCAGGAGAAAGGTCGTCCACACCCGGGAGTCGGTGAAGAACGGCGCCCATTTGGACCACTCCAGCTGCCCCTTCCCGGCGAGGCCCGTGAACACCCACCAGGCCACGGCGGCGAGGACGAGCAGAAAGCCCAGCGTGTACAGGGTGTTGCGCCGCCTGGCCTGGGGCCCGGGGCTGTCGTACAGGACGGAACTCATCGCCTCACCGCCACCTTCTTGCCGACCCAGCCGAGGAAGAGGCCGGTGGGGAGGGTCAGGGCGATGAAACCTGCGGCGAAGACGGCCGAGATGAGGATGAGCTGGGCCTCGTTCTCGATCATCTCCCGCATCAGCAGCGCGGCCTCGGGGACACCGATGGCCGCGGCCACCGTGGTGTTCTTGGTGAGGGCGATCAGCACGTTCGCGAGTGGGCCCACCACGGAGCGGAACGCCTGGGGGAGGACGACCAGCCCGAGCACCTGGGTGAAGCTCAGCCCGAGGGCGCGGGCCGCCTCCACCTGGCCCAGGGGCACGGTGTTGATGCCGGACCGCAGTGCCTCGCAGACGAACGCGGACGTGTAGGCGATAAGTCCGAGCACGGCGAGCCGGAAGTTAATCACGGTGAAGGTGTCGGCGCCGAGGCTGACGCCCAGGGTCTGGAACAGGCCCAGTGACGTGAAGACGATGATCACGGTGAGCGGGATGTTCCGCACCACGTTGACGTACCAGGTGCCGAAGCCGCGCATCACGGGCACCGGGCTGACTCGCATCGCGGCCAGCACGGTGCCCCAGAGCAGGGACCCGACGGCGGACCAGACGGTGAGCTGGACGGTCGTCCAGAACGCCCCCAGCACGTCGTACCCCTGAAGGAAGTCGAACACGTTTGCGCCTCTGTGAGGTGGTCTCGGGCTCGGCCGACGGGATCCCGACCGACGGGAGCGGCGACGCCCGGCGGGGGCTCAGCCGACGGGAGCGGCGACGCCCGGCGGGGGCTCAGCCGACGGGAGCGGCGATGCCCGGCGGGATCTCAGCCGACGGGAGCGGCGATGCCCGGCGGGGGCTCGCTCTGGTAGCCGGCCGGTCCGAAGTTGGCCTCGACGGCCTTCTCCCACGCGCTCTCCTGGACCATCTTCCGCAGCGCCGCGTTGATGTCGTTCCTGAGTTCGGTGTCGCCCTTCTTCACACCGATCCCGTACAGCTCGTCGCTCAGTTTGAAGCCGCCCAGCCGGAACCTGCCCTTGAACTGGTCCTGTGCGGCATAGCCGGCGAGGATGGCGTCGTCGGTGGTCACGGCGTCGATCGTCCCGTTCTCCAGGCCGGTCAGGCATTCGGAGTAGCCGCCGTACTCCTGCAGCTGCGCCCGTGGCGCGAGCTTGGTCTTGACGTTCTGCGCCGAAGTGGAGCCGGTGACCGAGCAGAGTCTCCTGTCGTTCAGGTCGGCCGGGGACCTGATGGAGTCGTCGCCGGCGCGGACCAGCACGTCCTGGTGCGCGAGGAAGTACGGCCCGGCGAAGTCGACCTTCTTGCGGCGCTCGTCGTTGATCGAGTACGAGGCGGCGATGAAGTCGACGTCGCCGCGCTGGAGCAGCGTCTCGCGGTCTGCGCTCTTGGCCTCCTTGAAGACGATGTCGGAGGGGTCGTAGCCGAGCTGCCGGGCCACGTACCGGGCCACGTCGACGTCGAACCCCTCGTAGTCGCCGTCCGGCGTCTTCAGGCCGACGCCGGGCTGGTCGAACTTGATTCCGACGGTGATCTTCTTCCCGTCGTCCGATCCGCCGCCGTCCGATCCGCAGGCCGTGGCGGCGAGTGCGAGCGTGAGCGCCGCGGCGGCCGCGGCGGAGACCTTGCGAGGCTTCATGGTGATCATCCCTGGGGATCGCTGGAGGGTGCGGGGTCCCGGGGCGGCGCACGGGGCGACGCGGGCGCCGGGCGTCAGTGGTGGAGGATCTTCGAGAGGAAGTCCTTGGCGCGGTCGGTACGGGGGGCGGTGAAGAACTGGTCGGGTGTCGTCTCCTCCACGATCCTGCCGTCGGCCATGAACACCACGCGGTTGGCGGCCGAACGGGCGAATCCCATCTCATGGGTGACGACCACCATGGTCATGCCGTCCCCGGCGAGCTGCCGCATGACCTCCAGCACCTCGTTGATCATCTCCGGGTCGAGGGCGGAGGTCGGCTCGTCGAACAGCATGATCTTGGGGTCCATGGCGAGCGCCCTGGCGATCGCCACCCGCTGCTGCTGCCCGCCGGAGAGCTGGGCGGGGTACTTGTCCGCCTGGGTGCCGACGCCCACCCGGTCGAGGAGGCCGCGCGCCCGCTCCTCGGCGCTCTTCCGGTCCTTTCCGCGGACCTTGATCTGGCCGAGGGTCACGTTCTGCAGGACGGTCTTGTGCGCGAAGAGGTTGAAGGACTGGAAGACCATGCCGACGTCGGCGCGCAGCCGGGCGAGTTCCCTGCCTTCGGCGGGCAGCGGCCTGCCGTCGATGGCGATCTCGCCGGAGTCGATGGTCTCCAGGCGGTTGACGGCGCGGCAGAGCGTGGACTTGCCTCCGCCGGACGGGCCGATGACGACGACCACCTCACCGCGTTCCACGGTCAGATTGACGTCCCTGAGAACGTGCAGCGGACCGAAGTGCTTGTCGACGTGGTGCAGCTCGACCAGCGCACGGCTGCTCATGCCCGGGGTGAAGGGTTCCTCGCTCACGGCGGCTCCGCTCGTCGGCTTCATCGTCCATCCGCTCCGGGCGGTCCGCACTCCGGGAGCCGGGTGGCGTCCGCGGGCCCCCGGCCCGCCGGTACCGGGGCGCGGTGCGGGGTGTCCCCGACGCGGAACAGGCCATTGTCGCGCTCCCGCTGCGTGACGCCCCGCACACGGTGAGCGACCGGATGCGGAGTGCGCCGGCACCGCCGATGTCCGGCGCATATGCGCCCAGGCGGACGGCGGCCCGGACCCGCTGCCCCGCTCGCGGCCGCGGCGGTTTCGGGCCGGGCGGTGCGCGAAGCGCACGGAGCGGGGCAGACGCGGACGCCGGCCCTCTTCTAGCCTCCCGGCCCATGCGCATCACACACCTGACACGCCTCGGCCGGTCGGCCGCCCTCGCCACGGCCCTCGCCACGGCCCTCGTCTGCCTCGGCACGGCGCAGCCCGCCGCCGCCGACACACCGGACCTGGCCTTCACCGTCGACCAGCCGGTGACCACCCCCGGCTCGGCCGTGTCGCTGACGATGACCCTGACGAACAACCAGTCCACGGACATCTGGTTCGTGTACCAGTCGGTCCAGCCGACCTGGGCGACGACCCAGCGCAAGGACCTCAAGTACAGCTTCGTGTCCTGCACCGCCGAGGGCGCCGCGTGCTCGGGCACCGGTTCGACCGCGCTCGGCGTCAACTACGAGATCCCGCTGGCCCCCGGCGCGTCCCGGACCGTCACGCTCACGTACCAGGTCGCCGCCGACTCCGGCTGCAACGGCACCATCGGCTTCTACTCGTACCTGTACTACGAGTACGAGAACGGGCAGCGCAGCAAGGACGGCATCCACACCCTCCCGGAGACCCGGGTGGACTGCGCGCCCGCGGAGCCGGTCGACTCCTGACCGGCGGACACGGTGCCCCGGAAACCCGGAAACCCGAGAACCCGGATGACGGCAGCGCCGGAAGCGGGGGCATCTTGCCGGGCCTGCCCCGACCTCCGTGGGGCACCCCGGCCTCCCCGGAACACCCCGGCGGCCGCCGGCGCACCCGCGCCGGCGGCGGCCGCCGGTGGTCCGCGCATCCGGCGGGCGGCGGCGCCCGCCGGATGCGCGGACCACCTCCCGGCACCTCACAGGCGCACCGCCGGCACATTCCAGGCACCGGCACCGGCAGCACCACGAGCACCACGAGCACCATGAGCACCAGAAGAACGGGAAGCACCAGCAGCACCGCCAGCACCTTCCCGGCACCGCAGGCACTTCCGGCCTCCCGGCCGCTGCGGCACCCACGGCACCCACGGCACCGCCGGCATCACCGGCATCACCGGCGCTCCTGGCCGAAAACGCTCGTCCCCCTCACCCGGCGCCTTGTCCGTTCCCCCGGCCGCTGCGAGCGTCTGGCTCCGTACCCGCCGGGCTCCCCGACATACGGACCGCTCCCGCTCGGCTCGCAGGGCACCCGTACTTTTCCGTCAAGTTTCACCGTAGACGCACAGAACCCACACGCAGCCTCCACTATGTCTCGGGACAGGGCACAGCGGCACGGCGTTCCGGGGGGAGCCACCGCGCCGCTGTGCCGGGGGTCAGGGGGAGGGACACCACCGCATGAAGCGGATCCGCGTCCGGCGGACCTTACGCACGACCGCGCTCGCCGCGGGAGCACTCGCCATCGCGCTCGGCGGACTGCCGGCGTCGCCGGTACGGGCGGCCGAACCGGCACCGAGAATCGACCTGAGGGTGCTCGTGGTCTCCGACGGGGGCCCGGCCACGGCCGCGATCGCCGCGGAACTCGACGGCGCGGGCACCCCGTACACCGTGGTCGACCTCGCGGACGCGGAGCGGCCCGTCATCGACGCCGCCTTCCTCGCGGACGAGATCGACGGCCGGCCCCGCGCGAAGTACCAGGCCGTGGTGCTGCCCAACGACAATCCGTTCCCCGCCGGTTCACCGGAGATGGCCGCCCTGACGTCGTACGAGCGGACCTACGCGATCCCGCAGGTCGACGCGTACACCTACGCCCGGCCCCAGGCGGGCCTGGAGTACCCGGTGAACGGCGGGTACGCGGGGCCCGTGGACGGCATCACCGCGCAGGTGACCGCGGCCGGCAAGGCCGGGCCCTTCGGCTATCTCGACGGCGCCTTCACCTTCGAGGACAACGACCCTTCGGTGGACGAGAGCTGGGGCTTCCTGTCCAGGCCGCGGGCGGGCGCCGACTTCACCACCTACGTCGACGCCCCGCTCCCCGGAGGGACCGGCCGGGGCTCGCTCGTCGGGGAGTACCGGCACGACGGCCGCCGCGAACTGGTGGTCACCTTCGTGGCCAACCAATACCAGCAGCAGTTCCGGCTGCTCGCCCGCGGGATCGTCGACTGGATGACGCAGGAGATCCGGCTGGGCACCTCACGCAACTGGTTCTCGGTCCACGTCGACGACGTCTTCGCGAGCGACGACCGCTGGGACACCGAGCTCAACTGCACACCGGGGGACGTCGACTGCCAGCCCGGCCAGGGCACACCGAACCCGATCCGGATGACACCCGGCGACGTCACGCGCGCGGTCGAGTGGTCGCGGTCCCGCAACTTCACCCTCGACCTCGCGTACAACGGCGGCGGCAGCGTGGAGTACCGCGAGGAACACGGTGCCGACCCGCTGGCGGACCGGCTGACCGAGGAGCGCGAGGCGTTCCGCTGGATCAACCACACCTACGACCACCCCTATCTGGGCTGCGAGCAGGACGTCAGCGTCGTTCCCTGGAAGTGCGCCGTGAACGCGGACGGCGGCGTCCGCTACGTCGGACGGGACGAGATATCCCGGCAGATCGCAGACAACCGGCAGTGGGCGGAGCGCGCGGGACTGCCGCTGGACAGCGGCGAGCTGGTCACCGGTGAGCACTCCGGGCTCAAGCTGCTGCCGCAGCAGCCCGAGGACAATCCGCACCTCGCCCCGGCGCTCGCGGACAACGGCATCGTCTGGCTCGCCTCGGACAACTCCCGCGACCCGGTGCAGCGCCGGGTCGGGCCGGCGCTCACCGTCTCGCGCCACCCGATGAACGTGTTCTACAACGCGGGCCGCGAGGCGGAGCAGGTCGACGAGTACAACTGGATCTACACCAGCCGGGCCCAGGGCGGCAGCGGCATCTGCGAGGACTCGGCCACGACCACCTGTCTCGACGCGCCGCTCGACCCCGCGACGGGCTACGCGGACCACATCGTCCCCCTCGAGGCGCGGATCGCCATGGGGCACGTCCTGGCCAACGACCCCCGTCCGCACTTCATCCACCAGTCGAACCTCGCCGAGGACCGCATCGCGTACCCGGTCCTGGACCGGATCCTCGACCAGTACGCGGAGCTGTACGCGGACGACACCCCGCTGGTGAACCCCCGGATGAAGGAGGCCGGGGAGGAGCTGCGCGAACGGGCCGCGTGGGACGGCGCGGTGGAGGCCGGGCAGGTCACGGCGTACCGGATCGGCGACACGGTGACCGTCACGGCTCCACCCGGTACGGCGGTCCGCGCCACCATGCCGGCGGGCACCACCCGGGTACTCCAGGACGGCCCGGCGGCCTTCGGCGAGCCGTACGCCGGCACCGTCTCCGGCAGCGTGCCCTCCGGACCAGGCCAGGACGGCGTGACCCTGTCACTGCCGTCGGCCCCCGCGGCGGGAGCCCCGCCCTCCGGTCCCGCGCCGGCCACGGCCCCCGCTCCGGAAGGCCCCGTGCCGGCCGGCGCGGAACGGCCAGCGGCCCCCGGCGCCGAGCGCTGACCCGAACACCACCCGGCCACACCAGCTCGCCCCGCGAGGGAGCGGGTTCCGGACGCCGCACGCCGTCACGACACCCGGCGGGGCGGCCGGAACCCGCCGCAGACTCGCGCCCTCCTGTCGTGGAGCCCATCGATGCACGTATCGCCTCGTGCGCCGCGCCGAGACGCGGCTCGCGTCACCCTGCTCACCGAAGGCACCTACCCGCACAGTCACGGCGGAGTGAGCGTCTGGTGCGACCAGCTCGTCCGCGGCATGCCCGACATCGACTTCGACGTCATCGCGGTGACCGGCACCGGACGGGAGTCCGTCGCATGGGAGCTGCCCCCGCACGTCGCCGAGCCGGTCACGGTGCCCATGTGGGGCCCCGCACCGTCCGGTTCGCCACCGCGCGGACGGCGTGAACGCCGGTTGACGGCCGCGTACGAGCGGTTCCTCACGGCACTGGTCGACCCGGCCGCCGAGGACGGCTTCTCCCCCGCCCTGTACGAACTGGCGCACGTCGCCCGGGACGGGGCGCTCGGACCGGCACTGCGCGGTGACCGCGCCCTGCGCGTCCTGACCGCCGTGTGGAACCGCCGCGGTCTGACCGTCCGCGAGGCGCGGCCCAGCCTCCATGACGCCGTCACCGCGACCGCACTGCTGGAGCACGCCCTGCGGCCGCTCGCGGCCCGGCCGCCGGAGCGCGGAGTGGCGCACGCCGTCAGCGGCGGTGTCGCGGTGCTGCCGGGGCTGGCCGCCCTCGAACTCCACGGGGTCCCGCTGCTGCTGACCGAGCACGGGGTCTATCTGCGCGAGCGCTATCTCGGCTACCGGACCGCTCCGTACCGCTGGCCGGTCAAGGCGCTGCTGCTCGGCTTCTTCCGGCTGCTGGCCGAGGAGAGCTACCGCCGGGCGGCCCTGATCACACCGGGCAACCGCTACAACCGGCTGTGGGAGGAGCAGGGCGGCGCCGACCCCCGCCTCATCCGCACCGTCTACAACGGAGTGGACCCGGCGGCCTTCCCGGCGGCCGGCCCGGAACCGGAGCGCCCGACGCTCAGCTGGGCCGGGCGCGTCGACCCCATCAAGGACCTGGAGACCCTGATCCGCGCGTTCGCCGAGGTCCGCGGGGCCCTTCCCGGGGCCGTCCTGCGGCTGTTCGGCGGCACACCGCGGGGCGGCGAGGCGTACCGGGAGCGCTGCGAGGCCCTCGCGGCGTCGCTCGGCCACGGCGACGCCGTCACCTTCGAGGGCCGGGTGGACGACATCAGGGACGCGTACGCCGCGGGCAACGTCGTGATGCTGTCCAGCATCAGCGAGGGGTTCCCCTTCACGCTGATCGAGGCCATGTCGTGCGGCAGGGCCACCGTCTCCACCGATGTCGGCGGCGTCCGGGAGGCGGTCGGCGACGCCGGGCTGGTCGTCCCGCCCCGCGATCCCGCGGCGATGGCGGCGGCCGCGCTGGAACTGCTGGCCGATCCCCCCGCCGGGCGGCGATGGGCGAGGCGGCGAGGCTGCGGGTGATCGAGCAGTTCACGCTCCGCCAGACCATCGACACCTTCCGCGCCATCTACCTGGAGCTGTCCGTGCGCGGGACCCGGCTCGCCGACCCCTGGGGCACCCCCCTGAGCGACGAGGCCGCCCTGGGGAGCGTGGCCGGATGAGCGGGCCGATGGCTCTCGAACCCGACGGCGGGCAGGGCGACACGCTGGCCCTGCGGCTCGCCGCCCCCGACACCACCCTGTCGCTGCGCCTGCCCCGGCAGCGAAGGGCGGCGGACGACCCGGTCGACGTCCTGGCCGCCGAACTCGCCGACCGCATCGGTCCCGCGGTGCATTCCTACGAGGTGGCGGCCCTGCTGGAGTCCCAGGGCCTGACGGGCGAGCAGATCCGGGAGCGCTACGGGCACCCCGGCCTGTTCTCACTCGCCGCCGACCTGTACCGGCGGGTGCCGCGCAGCTTCCCCGAGCCCCGCGCGGGCCGGACCCCTGGGCGCCGGACCATGTCCGGTGCGCCCTGCGCGGAGCGCTGTTCGCCCTGCCGGGGCTGGCCTACCTGCTCACCGGCGGGCTGTGGCACTCGCCCCGGGGGGTGTACGCCCTGGTGGCCGCGGGCCTGCTGTCCTGGGCGTGGGGGCAGGCGCTCAGCCATCGGGCGTATCTGCGGCTGGCGGCGGGGCCGCGCGAGACGGGCCGGACGCTGCTCCTGGGTGCTCCCCCGGGCGCGCTGCTCGCCTCGGCGGCCGCTCTCGCGGTGGCCGGGCCGGGGCCCGCCGCCCTGTTCGGCGCGGGGCAGTCGCTGTACCTCGCGGCGGCCGGGGTGCTGCTGGTCCGTGGCCGGGAACGGCTGCTGCTCGGCACGCTCGCCCCGCTGGCCGCGGGCGCGGCGGTGCTGCCGTGGTGGGACCCGGGTCCGCTGCCGCGGATCGCGCTGCCGGTGCTGACGGTGGTGCTGGCGGTCGCCGCCGCCGGGCGCGAGATCCGGCGGATGCTCGGCGCGCCCGCGGGGTGTGCCACCCGGCCGCCGCTGCCGGCCTCGGTGCCGTACGGGCTGTTCGGGCTGGCCGCGGGCACGCTGGTGGTGTCGGTGGGCCGGCACCAGCCCTGGGCCGTCGTCGTGCTGACCGTCAGCATGGGCCCCGCGGAATGGCTGCTGTACCGCTACCGGGGACTCTCGGTGGCGGCGCTGCGGGCCTCGGCGAACGAGGCGGGGTTCCGGCTGCGGTCGGCCCGGACGCTGGCGCTGTGTCTGGGCGGCTATCTGGTGCCGCTCCTCCCGGCGGCGCTGCTCACCGGCGCCGAACCGGCTCCCCTGCTGGCCCTCGCCGCGCTGCTGTGGACCGCGCTGCTGCTCCAGGCGTTCGGCCTGGCCTGGTTCCCGGCCGTGGTGGCGCTCACGGCGGCCGCCGGGGTGGCCGCCGTGAGCCTGCTCGGCGGCCCACCCGGCACACCTTGGCCGCTGGTCTGCTGCGGCACCGCCGCAGGGGTGCTCGTCGTCGGCGCCCTGCGGTGCCTGGGCAGGCCCACCGCGCACTCCTGACCCCGATGCCCGCCCGGCCGTGCCACCCGCGGCGACCGCCGCGCCGAAGCCCCGGCCCCGCGCCCCGCAGGCGGGCCCCGCCCACCACTCCCCGGCCCTTCCCGTCCACCGCTCCCGTCCACCGCTCCCGTCCACCGCTCCCGTCCACCGCTCCTCCCGGGCGACCACCGACCTGCCACCACCGACCCACCACCCCGCACCCACACCCACACCGATCCGTACCGGAACCCGTCCGAAAGGAACACCAGTTGACATCCGGACCGCTTGCCGCCGTCACCGGAGCCGAGGGCTTCATCGGCTCCCATCTGACCGAGTCCCTCGTCGCCTCGGGACACCGGGTCCGCGCCATGGCGCAGTACAACTCCTTCTCCTCCTACGGCTGGCTGGAGACCCTCCCGCAGGACGTCCTCGACCAGGTCGAGATCGTGCTCGGCGACGTCCGCGACCCCGGCTCGGTACGCGCGCTCGCCGAAGGAGCCGACACCGTCTACCACCTGGCGGCGCTCATCGCGATCCCCTACTCCTACCGCGCCCCGCACAGCTATGTGGACACCAACGTCACGGGCACGCTCAACGTGCTGGAGGCCGTACGGGCGCTGGGTACCCCGCGGCTGGTGCACACCTCCACCAGCGAGACGTACGGGACCGCGCAGACCGTGCCCATCACCGAGGACCACCCCATCAACACCCAGTCCCCGTACGCGGCCTCGAAGGCCGGCGGGGACCGGCTGGCGGACAGCTACCACGCGAGTTTCGGCACGCCCGTGGTCACCCTGCGGCCCTTCAACACCTTCGGCCCCCGCCAGTCGATGCGCGCCGTCATCCCGACCGTCATCGGGCAGATCGCCGCCGGGAAGCACACGATCACCCTCGGCGGACTCCGGCCCACACGTGACTTCACCTACGTCACGGACACGGCGGCGGCGTTCCTGGCCGTCGGCACGGCACCGGCCGAGGCGGTCGTGGGCCGCACCCTCAACGCCGGCACCGGCGGCGAGATCTCCATCGGGGACCTGGTGGGGCTGATCGGAAAGGTGATGGACACCGACCTGGACATCCGGGAGGACGAACAGCGCATCCGGCCCGCGGACTCCGAGGTGATGCGGCTGGTCGCGGACGCGACCCGGCTGCGGGAGGCGACCGGCTGGACTCCGGCACTCGACCTGGAACAGGGCCTGGCCAGGACGGTGGAGTTCTTCCGCGATCCCGCCAACCTCGCCCGCTACAAGACCGGCATCTACAACATCTGAACCGGCGGACCACCGACCACCGCACTCACAGGGGGCTACCGTGCACGCAGTGATTCTCGCCGGAGGCAAGGGCATCCGGCTGCGCCCGTACACCACCGCGCTGCCCAAGCCGCTCGTCCCGATCGGCGACCGGCACGCGATCCTGGAGATCGTGCTGCGCCAGCTGGCGGCGAGCGGCTTCACCAGCTGCACCATCGCCGTCGGGCATCTCGGCCACATCATCCGCGCCTACGTCGGCAGCGGTTCACGATGGGGGCTGAGCATCGACTACGCGACCGAGGAGAACCCGCTGGGAACCATGGGGCCCCTGCTGACGATGCGGGACCGGCTGCCGGAGTCGTTCCTGGTGATGAACGGGGACATCCTCACCGACCTCGACTTCGCCGACGTGCTGGGCCGGCACCGGGCAAGCGGTTCGGCGCTGACCATCGCCACATACGCCCGGAAGGTGCACATCGACTTCGGGGTGCTCACCACGGACGCCGGGAAGGTGGTCGGCTTCGCCGAGAAGCCGTCCATGGACTACCGCGTCTCGATGGGCGTGTACGGGCTGTCCCGGGACACGCTCGACGGCTACACCGCCGGGCTGCCGCTCGGCTTCGACGAACTCGTGCTCGACCTGCTGAAGGCCGGGAACCCGCCGCAGGCCTACGAGTTCGACGGCTACTGGCTGGACATCGGCCGGCCGGACGACTACGACCGGGCCAACGCCGAGTTCACCACGCACCAGTCACTGCTGCTCAAGGGAGCCTGAACACGCCATGCGCATCCTCGTCCTGGGCCACACCGGGTACCTGGGCCGCCATGTCGCCGCACAGCTCAGCACGCTGGGGAGCGTGCGGCTGTTCGGCGGCGGCCGGTCCCCGGACGCCGACCTCCGGGTGGACCTCGCCACCGCCGACACGGGTCGGCTGGCCGAGAACCTCTCGGACCTCTCCCCCGACGCGGTGGTCAACTGCGCGGGGTCGCTCGGCGCCGACCCGGTGACCGATGCCGAGGTCAACGCGCGCGGCCCGGCCGTGCTCTGCGCGGCGCTGCGCCGGGCCGCACCGACGGCCCGGCTGGTGCACCTCGGTTCGGCCGCCGAGTACGGGTCGTGCGAGCCCGGCGTACCGGTGACGGAGGACGCGCCGACCCGGCCGGCGACCTCGTACGGCGCCACCAAGCTCGCCGGGACCGTGGCCGTCGCCTCGTCGGGCCTCGACGCGGTCGTGCTGCGCGTGGGCAACCCGGTCGGCCCGGGGGCCGCACCGATGAGCCTGCCGGGCGGCACCGCCCTGCGGCTGCACCGGGCAGGCCGGGACCAAGACGCGGTCGTGCGCTTCGGCGACCTCTCCGCCCATCGCGACTTCGTCGACGTACGGGACCTGGCCCGGGCGGTCGCGGCGGCGACCGCGGCCGGGCCGCTGCCGCGGATCCTCAACATCGGCGGCGGCCGGGCGGTTCCCATCCGGGAGCTGGTGCGGGGACTGGTGGCCGTGGCGGGGTTCCGCGGCCGGATCGAGGAGGCCGGCGTCGGGTCGTCCCGCTCCGCGGGCGTGGCCTGGCAATGCTCGGACATCACGGCCGCGCGGGACGCGCTGGGCTGGGAGCCGCGGTTCACCCTCGCGGACTCCCTCGCCGCGCTGTGGGCGTCGACCGGTGCCCCGGGAAGGCGGACCCGGTGGCATGACGCTGCTCGTCCCCCTCTATGTGCATCCCGCGGCGGACCCCGAGGCCTGGCGGCTGGTCACGGCCGCGGGGGAACGGGTCTACGGGGTGGTGCTCAACCCGGGCGACGGTCCCGGGGCGGCGCCCGATCCCGCCTTCGCCTCCGCCACCCGCGCGCTGCGGGCGGCCGGCACACTCGTCCTCGGCTACGTCGACCTGGACTACGGGATGCGGCCGGACTCGGCGGTGACCGGCGATCTGGACCGCCACCGGGACTGGTACGGCGCCGACGGGTGCTTCTTCGACCAGGTGCCGGCCGACCGGTCCGCGCTGCCCGGCTGCCGCCGGCTCGTCCGCGCCGCGCGGCAGCGGGGCGCGGGCACGGTCGTCCTCAACCACGGGGTGCACCCCGCACCCGGCTACGCCGGGATCGCGGACCTGCTGGTGACGTTCGAGGGCCCGTGGCCGGTCTATCTCTCCTCCTTCACCCGGCCCCGCTGGACGGCCCGCCACCCGCCGGAGCGGTTCTGCCACCTGGTGTACGAGGTGCCGACGGCGCTGGCCGGGGTCGCCGCCCGGGCGGCCGCGGAACGCGGGGCGGCGGTGTCCTGCGCGGTCACCGGCTCGCTGCCCAACCCCTGGGGCTCACCGCCGCCCGCACTGTACGGGGAGGTGCGGTGAACCGCCGCCGCGTCCCCCGGCTGTGCCTGGTGCTGGCCGTGCTGCTGATGGCGGGCTGCTCGGGCGGTGCGCCGGAGCCGGACGGAGCCCGCTGGCAGCCGCGGCCCGGCACGGCGTGGCAGTGGCAGCTCGACGGCCGCGCCGACCCGTCGTCCGCGGACGTGCCCGTGTACGACATCGACGGCTTCGAGAACAGCGCCGGCGACGTCGCGCGGCTGCACCGGGACGGGCGCAGGGTCATCTGCTACATCAACGCCGGCGCCTGGGAGCGTTTCCGCCCCGACCAGGGCGACTTCCCGGTCTCCGTGCGCGGCCGGCCGAACGGCTGGGAGGGCGAGCGCTGGCTCGACATCCGCCGGCTGGACGTGCTGCGCCCACTGATGGAGAGGCGCTTCGACATGTGCCGGGACAAGGGCTTCGACGCGGTCGAACCCGATCTGCTGGACGCCTATCTCAACGACACCGGATTCCCCTCACCGCCGCCCACCAACTCGCCTACAACCGCATGATCGCCCGGATCGCCCATGACCGCGGCCTGTCCGTCGGGCTGAAGAACGATCTGCCCCAGGTGGCGGAGCTGGTCGGGGACTTCGACTTCGCGGTCAACGAGGAGTGCGCCCAGTACGGCGAGTGCGCGATGCTGACCCCGTTCATCGCGGCGGGGAAGGCCGTCTTCCACGTCGAGTACGCACTGGCCAACGAGGACTTCTGCGCCGAGTCCCGGCGGCTCGGGCTGTCCTCCATGCGCAAGCGGCTGGAGTTGGACGCCTGGCGCCGGCCGTGCTGAGCGGGCAAGGCCGGGCCGGGGGCGCGGCGGGCCGGGGGCGCGGCGGGCCGGGCGGTCACCCCGAGAGGCCGCCGGGCCGGGCGGTCGGATCGAACGGCCGCACACCGGGCCGGACGGTCAGATCGAGGGGCGCAGAAAGCGCTTCAGCCTCGTCAGCGGCCAGGTGTTGATGACGTCGTCCTTGGTGAGCCAGCCGCGCTGGGCCGTCGCCACCCCGTAGCGCATGAAGGGCAGATGGGTGGTGGAGTGGGCGTCGGAGTCGATGGCGAATCGCACGCCGTGGCGCTTGGCGCGCAGGATGTCCTCGTCGCCGAGGTCGAGCCGCTCGGGATGGGCGTTGATCTCCAGAGCGGTGCCCGTGCGGGCGCAGGCGGCGAACACGGCGTCGAAGTCGGCGTCGACGGGGGGCCGTTTGCCGAGCCTGCGGGTGGTGGGGTGGCCGATGACGGAGACGTGGGGGTTCTCGCACGCCCGCACGAGGCGCCGGGTGAGCGCTTCCCGGCTCTGGTTGAAGTGGGAGTGGATCGAGGCGACGCAGATGTCGAAGCCCGCGAGGAAGTCACCGGGCCAGTCCACGTCCCCGTCGGGGCCGATGTTGAGTTCGGTGCCGTGCAGCAGTCTCATGCCCCGGTGCGTGCCGTCGAGTTCGCGGACGCGCTGCCGCTGGGCGAGCGCCTTCTCCTCCGTCATGCGCTGCATGGCGAGGTCCGGGGCGTGGTCGGTCACCGCGTAGTAGGAGTATCCGCGCGCCGCGGCCGCGGCGGCCATCTCCTCGAGCGGGGCCAGGCCGTCGGTGAGATCGGTGTGGGTGTGCAGATCGCCGCGGATGTCGTCCTCGGCGACCGGCTCGGGCAGTTCGCCGCGGAGCGCCGCGGCGATCTCGCCGCGGTCCTCGCGCAGGGTCGGGGGGATCCAGGGCAGGCCGAGGCGTTCGTAGATCTCCTCCTCCGTGGAGGAGGCGACCCGCTCGCCGCTCTCGGCGTCGAACAGGCCGTACTCGGACAGCTTGAGCCCCCGGCGCACGGCGATCTCGCGGGTGCGGATGTTGTGCGCCTTGGAGCCGGTGAAGTACTGCAGTCCCGCTCCCCAGGAGTCGGGCGGCAGCACCCGCAGATCGACCTGGAGCCCCTTGGTCGTGCGGATGGACGTCTTCTTCGCCCCGTGCGCGATCACCTCGGCGGTGTACGGGAGTGCGGCGAGCGCGTCCATGAAGGGAGCCGAGGCGTCCGAGGCGACGAGGATGTCGATGTCCCCGATGGTCTCGCGCATCCGGCGCAGCGATCCGGCGTAGGCACTCCTCTCGCACCCCTCGACGCGTGACATCTCGGCGACGATCCGCTCGGCCGCGTCCATCGCGGCGTCGAGCAGGATCCGGCCGCCGGCCTTCTGCATGAGCGCGATGCCGTGCAGGATGTTCGCCTCCGTCTTCTCGCCGAAGCCCTTCAGATCGCGCAGCCGCTCCTCGTGGACGGCGTCGAGGAGTTCGTCCACGGACGAGATGCCCAGCTCCTCGTACAGGACCAGGGCCTTCTTCGGCCCGAGGGTGGGGATGGCGACGAGCTCGCGGACTCCGGCGGGATGGACTGCCGCCGCTCCTCCACGGCGGACATCCGCCCGGACGCCAGATACTCCACGATCTTGCCGGCGATGGACCTGCCGACGTGGGGGATCTCCTGGAGGCCCTTGAGGTCGAGGGTCGCCACATCGGTGGGGCAGCCGCCGACGGCGCGGGCTGCCTTCTCGTAGGAGCGGGCCCGGAAGGCGTCGCCGCCGGTGACGGCGATGAGATCGGCGTACTCCCGGAGGATCGCCTCGATCTCTTCGTTCGCCCTGGGCATGGATCCAGCGTAGACACGGCGGACGGGCCGGCGCCGGGCGGACCGCCCGGTCCGCAACGCGCCGCCACCGGGCTCCCCCGGGCCGCGACGGGCCGCGACGGGCCGCGCAGGCAGGGTGCCGGGGGCTCAGCGGGTGCCCGGGGAGCGGGGTGCGCCCGGCGGGCCGCCGCCTGCCGCGGGCTCCCGGTCCGCCGGCCCCGGGGCCCCGTCGGTGTCCTGGGCCAGGAACTCCACGACGGCCAGCGCGAAGAGCAGCGCCAGGGCCAGCCCGACGACGACCCAGGCGGTGGGGTACGTCCAGAAGAGGTACGCCAGCACCGCGGCGGCGACCAGCACCCAGGTGATCCACGTCCGGTACCGGCGGACCCAGGGACCCACGGGGCCGGTGCGCAGGCCCGCGCGGTCCGCCGTGGTCCGGGTGGCGGCGATCCCCGATGTCCACAGCTGCCGGACGAGACCCGCGTACCGTCCCGGACCCGTGAGCCAGGCGGCGAGGGCGACGACGACACCGAGCATCACGATGTTGCGGATCGTGCTGCGCAGGAAGCGGACGAGCGCGTCGAACACGGCCTCCGCCGCGGGCTGGGACACCCCCTGGGGAGGGAGTCCAGATAGATCAGCCGGAAGACCGTCAGCCCCCCGCCCAGCAACGCGGTCGCGACCGCGACCCCGAGCGCGGCCGCCACCAGGGCCTTCCGGCGGTGGGCGGCCAGGAGCACCCCGGCGGCGATCAGCACCACGCCCACGACCGGCAGCCAGGTGCCCGCGAGCTGGAGCATCCGGAACCCGGTCTTGACGCGGCCGACGTCCTCTGACTGGAGGACCGTGAAGTCGGTGTGGATCTCGGGGATGTTCTCGGCGATGCCGAGCCCCTCGTTCACCAGCCCCTGTTTGACCTCCTCGATCACGGGCGCGAGGTCGATCTGGACCGCGTTGTCGGTGAGCACGATGGCGCCGCCGCCGCTGCCGGTGAGGGCCTTGACCACTGCGGCGTGGATCTCCCGGTTCGCCTCGGTCCAGATCCTCCGGAAGACGTCGGAGGCGACGACGTCCTGGACGCGTGCCTGGACGAAGCTGCGGACGGCGTTCTCCAGGGCGCCGCCGATCCCGCCGATCAGGGTGTCCAGACGGGGGCGGTCGGCCGGGGCCACCTCCTCCAGCAGCTTGGGGATGTCGATGTGCTCCATCACGACGTCCGTGACCCGGGCCGCGACGGCGGCCTGCACGGCGGGGTCGGAGGCGAGCGGGGCGACGGTGGCGACATAGCGGTCGGTGTCGCCCACCTCGCTGTCGGCCCAGGTGGCGACGGCGCTCAGCGGGGCGAGGAGGCAGCCGAGAACGATCAGGACCGCGGCGAGGGCCGAGCGTGCCCGGTGCCGCGGCGGCCGGGGCGGGGGCTGCTCCCGCGCCTCCAGGGCAGCGATCCGGGCCCGCAGCTGCTCCAGGTCGCGGCCCTCGGAGCCGGTGGTTCCGTCCGGCATGCGCACTCCTCCGCTGTCGGCGGGCTGACCACAGCACACCCCGGGGGGTGGCGGGGCGCGAGCCGGGGAGGGCCGCTCAGGTGAGGCCCGGGACGGCCGCCCGCGCGGGTCGGCCGGAGGGGCACGGGGGGCGGCTCTCCCGGGGCGCGCGAGTACGGCAGTGGCGGCCGCGGCTGCCGGGGCGCGGGCCCGGAGCCCCGGGCAGCCGCGGGCCCCGTGCCGGTGCCGTGGGCCGCGCCGACTTGCCCCCGGCTCGTCAGGGGCGATCGTTGGTATGTGGACGGAGACGACGCGCGACGGGAGTCGGCCATCCTCGACGCACTCTTCACACAGGCACCGTTCGGCCTGTTCCTGTGTGACGCCGAGCTGCGGGTCGTCCGCTTCAACAGTGCCGCGCCCGGGGTGCACGGCGTCCCTCCCGAGCGGATTCTGGGCAGGACCCTGGCCGATCTCGTCGCGGGCCTCACGGACGAACCGGTCGTCGCGCTGGCGGAGGAGGCGCTCCGCACGGGCGCGGTCGTCCGCGACCGCCTGTTCAGCGGCAGGCCCCCGGCCGACCCCGACCGGGACATGACGGTCTCGGTCTCGCTGTTCCGGCTGGAGGGGGCCGGCGGCGAGCCGATCGGCCTGGTGGTCGTCGTCGAGGACGTCACGGAACGCGAGGCGGCCCTCGGGCGGCTCTCCCTGCTGAACTCGGCCCGGGAGTCCATCGGCACCAGCCTCGACGCGTACCGCACGGCCGCGGAACTCGTGGACGTGCTCGTCCCCGGGCTCGCCGACGCGGCGGCGGTGGACCTCCTCGACGACGCGCTGCGGGGGCGGGCGCTGGAGCCCGGTCCCGTGCCCGCGGACACGCCACTGCGCCGGGCCGCGTTCCGGTCCGTCCTCGGCGATGAACGGGGGCCGCCGAAGGGCGGACTGAACACGTTCGGCCCCCACACCCCGTACTCCCAGGTACTGAACGACCTGACGCCGCGTCTGATCACCGGCGTCGACGCGGGCGACGCCTGGCTGGGCGCTGACCCCTCACGCGGGGATCCCATCGTGTCCGTCGGGGTCCACTCCCTCATGGTGGTGCCGCTGACGCTGCGGGAGACGGTGCTGGGGGTCGCGGCCCTGTACCGCTTCGCGCGTCCCGAGCCGTTCGGGGACACGGATCTCGCGCTGGCGGCGGAACTGGTGACCAAGGCGGCCCTGCACCTCGGCAACGCATGCAGTTTCGCCCGGGAGCGCACCGTGGCCAGGGCCCTGCAGCAGGGGCTGATGCCGGGGCGGCCGCCCGAGCTGACCGCCGTGGACACGGCCTGCGCGTATCTCCCCGAGAGCGCCGGAGGCGACTGGTACGACGTCATCCCGCTGTCCGGCGCCAGGGCCGCCCTGGTCGTGGGCGACGTCGCCGGGCACGGCATCGAGGCCGCCGCCACCATGGGCCAGCTGCGCACGGCCCTGCGGACACTCGCCCTGCAGGACCTGGAGCCCGGTGAACTGCTCGGCCGGCTCGACGAGACGGCCGCGTTCCTCACCCGGACCCGTTCGCCCGTCGGCCAGGGCGACGAGACGACGCACGACCACCTCGCCACCTGCGTCTGCGTCGTCTACGACCCGGTGTCCCGGGTGTGCACCGCCGCCCGGGCCGGCCATCCGCTCCCCGTGATGCTGGGGCCGGACGGCTCGGCGCTGGACTTCGACATACCCTGCGGGCCGCCGCTGGGCACGGCGGGCGCCGGGTACCCGTCCGCGGCCACCGTGCTTCCGGAGTCCACCCTGCTGGCGCTCTACACGAGCGGCCTGGTGAACTGCGGCGGCGGGGACGGGGCGACGTCCCTCGCGCGGCTGGACCGGATACTCGCCCAGCCCGACGAGTCCCTCGCCCGGCTCTGCGACTCGGCGGTCTACGAACTGATGCCGCGACTGCCGAGGGAGGACGCGGTGCTGCTGCTCGCCCGGACCCGCGCCCTGCCCCCCGACCGGGTCACCAGCTGGACGCTGCCCCGGGACGCCTCGGTCGTCTCCACCGCCCGCCGGCTGATCGAGCACCAGCTCCAGGCCTGGGAGATGCCGGACGCCGTCTCCGGCACCGAACTGATCGTCAGCGAGCTGCTGTCCAACGCGATCCGCTACGGGCAGGGCCCGATCAGGCTGCGGGTGATCCTCGACCGCTCGCTGATCTGCGAGGTCTCGGACGCCAGCAGCACCTCACCGCATATGCGCCATGCCACCGAGACGGACGAAGGGGGCCGTGGACTGTTCATCGTCATGCAGCTCAGTGACCGGTGGGGCACCCGGACCACCGGAGACGGCAAGACCATCTGGTCGGAACAGGTGATCCGGCACGGCCCCGCCCGGTAGGGTCCACGCACACCAGAGCGGCCGAGGGCGTTCGCCGCCCTCCGTCCTGACTCGCCCGGAGGGTCCCGGGCGGGACAGCATGGAGGGAGGACGGCCCTCGGCGGCTGCCCGCGCGAGGAGGCGGAACAATCGGTGACCAGGCATCGCTTTGCGTTCTGCGGGGCTGAGCTGGCCGCTGTCTACGTCCTCGCCGGCGGGGGCCGCGAGCTCCACCTCGCCGAGCTGACCGGCGACCGCGGGATGCTGTACGGCCTGCCGGCGATCATCGCCGTGGAGGGCCACTCCCCCGCCGCCGAGGCCTTCCGCGCGGGCCGCCCGCTGTGGCTGGACCCGAAGGAACTGGCGGCGTACGTGGAACTCGACCCCCACCACTTCCCCGGCCGCCGCGGGGAGGGAGTGGAGACCACGGGCCGGATATCGCTCGGGGCGCTGCCGCTGGGGCGGGGCGCCAACGAACTGGGCTGCCTGATCGTGGCGGGCGATGTCCCCGACGGCTTCAGCCCCGACCGCCGGGCGCTGCTGGAGCTCTACGCCGACCAGGTCGCCGCCGGTCTGGAATCGGCCGCCGCCCGGGTGCCGGGCCGCACACCGCCGCAGACGCAGCTCGCGCAGGCCGCCCTCGTACCCCTGCGGGGTGGCGCGTTCATCCTGGAGCTGAGCACCGGCCGCATGGAGGCACACGCGTATGTGCTGGAGCTGCTCGGCGTCCCCCCGGAGGAGTTCGACGGGCGGGTGGAGACCCTGCTGGCCAGCGCGGTCCCCGACGACATCCCGGCGCTGATGCAGATCGTCGAGCCGGGGCGGATGTCCGCCGCCACCGAGCAGCTGGCGTTCCGGATCCGCCGGCCCGGTGGCGAGCTGCGCTGGCTGGGGCTGCGCTGCCGGGTCGAGGTGAACGGCGACGGGACACCGGAGCGGGTGCTGGGCGTGGTGGCGGACGCCGCGTACCTGCGGCCCAGTGCCGACGAGGTATCGGTGGTGCAGCGGCTGTCGGCCAGGCTGGCGGGGGCCACCACCATCCGGGAGGTCAGCCGGCTGGTGGTGGCCGCGCTGCACGGTCCCCTGCGGGCGAGCCGGGTCGCGGTCGCCGAGCGGGAGGGCGACCGTCTGGTGGTCACCATCCTGGACCCGCCGGAACCCGACGCCTGGCCCGCGGTCTGGCGCTCCGAATGGCGCTCCGAGTGGCCGGACCTCTCGATCCACGACCTGCCCACCCTCGAAGGCGCGTTGCGCGAGGGGCATGTGAGCCTGTGGCCGGCGGGCGCGGATCTCGAACCGGCACTGGCGGAGATCGGCCGCGGCGGCTTGGCGGTGCTGCCGCTCCGCGCGGACGGACGCATGGTGGGGTGTGCCTGGTCGGCTGGGACGCCGAGCACCGGTTCGACCCGGACGAGCGGTCGCTGCTGACCGCGGCCGCTGCCCTGGTGGGGCAGGCCCTGATGCGGGCCCACGCGCTGGACGCCGGGCACGAACTCGCCACCATGCTCCAGCGCAGCCTGCTGCCGAGGAAGCTGCCCGAGCTGCCCGGCGGTGAGGCCGTCGCCCGCTATCTCCCGGCCACGGCGGGACTCGAGGTCGGGGGCGACTGGTACGACGTGATCCCGCTCGGCGACGGCCATGTGGCCCTGGTGATCGGGGATGTGCAGGGGCACAGCGCCGGCGCCGCGACCATCATGGGGCAGATGCGCACGGCCGTCAGGGCGTACGCGGTGGAGGGGCATCCGCCGGACGTGGTGGTGGCCCGCGCCAACCGGCTGCTGGTCGGCATGGAGACCGACCTGTTCGCCACCTGCCTCTACGTGGACCTCGACATGGAGGAGGGCATCGCCCGGCTGGTGCGGGCCGGCCATCTGCATCCGGTGATCCGCCACCCCGACGGCAGCACAGAGGAGCTGCTGGTCGAGGGCGGGCCCCCGCTGGGGGTGCTCGCCGACGAGGAGTACCCGATGACGGAGGCGGGTCTGGTGCCCGGCACCCTGCTGACGCTGGTGACGGACGGTCTGGTGGAGTCGGCGACCCTGTCCATGGAGGAGGGTGTGCGCCGGGTGTGCGACACGCTCGCCGCGGCCGACCCCTCCGACGCCGGGCGGGTGGCCGACGAGCTGGTCGTGGGCGTGAACCGGCGCGACGACGACGTGGCCTTGCTGCTGCTCCGCTACGACGGCACCCGGGTGCGGCCGATGCGCACCCACTGGACGGTGTGGCGGCTGCCCAACGCCGTGATGCACGCCCGCCGCTTCACGGCCCGGACCCTGCGCTCCTGGGGTGTGGAGGAGGAGCTGGACGGGGCCCTGCTGGTCGTGTCCGAACTGGTCACCAATGCCGTCGCGCACACGCAGGGCGAGGTGCGGCTCGATCTGACGCTGTCCGCCGACCGCCTGCGGATCGCGGTGAACGACGCCTCTCCCCGCAGCCCCGTCAAACCGGCAGACCAGGACTGGGAGGCGACCGGAGGCCGCGGGCTGCTCATCGTCGAGGCCTCGACGGCGTCGTGGGGGGCGGTGCCGCTCAGCGGAGGCAAGCAGGTGTGGGCGGAGATCCCGCTGGCGCCGCGCGAGCGGCTGCCCCGGGCTCGCTGAGCCGGGGGCCGGCGCGGGGCACGGAGCCCGCCGACGCGGCCGGGACGCGGCGGCCGGGGCGGACCGGGGCGGACCGGACCGGGGCTGACGGCTGACGGCGAGCGAGCAACGGCGAGCGGTGGTGGGGCGGTCGCCCGCAGCGTCCGCGTACCCCACCGCGCTGCGCCGTGTACGCCACGCGCCCGGTCCCCCGCCGTCTCCCGGCTCCGCGTCATCGACCTGGAGGCGACGGACGGCGCCGCCCCGGCCGGGCGGTCCCGGTCGGGCGGTCCCGGTCGACGACGCGCTCCGGGGCGTGTCCGCCGTCCCCGGCCGTGCGCATGCCGCGCGGGGATCGTCCGCGCCCGTCCGCACCACCGCCACGGCGCGTACCACGGGCCCGCCGGACCGCTCCGGCGATGTCCCCTACCGCAGACCCGGCGGGCCGCTCACCGGCGGGGAGAAACGGCGCCGCGAAGAGGGCCAGGCGGCCGATGCCGCGCACCGGCTCGCACAACACAAGGGTCTCCGGTGGTGTCCCCGTACCGCAGACCCGGCGGGCCGCTCACCGGCGGGGCACCCGACCAGAAGGCCGTGCCTTCGGCGGTCCGGGGAAGGCCGCACGCCCGCCCCATGGGGGTCTACCAGGACAGCGGCTGCTCCGTCCAGATGACCTTGCCGCTGCCCGTGTAGCGGGTGCCCCAGCGCTCGGCGAACTGGGAGACGAGGAACAGTCCGCGGCCGCCCTCGTCATTGGCCGTGGCCCGGCGCAGATGGGGAGCGGTGCTGCTGCCGTCGGACACCTCGCAGATCAGGAAGCGGTCGCGGATCAGCCGCACCCCGATCGGTCCGACGGCGTGGCGGATGGCGTTGGTGACCAGCTCGCTGAGGATCAGCCCGGTGGTGAAGGCCTCCTCCGCCAGCCCCCACCCCTCCAGCGCCCTGGCGGCCTCCGCGCGGACCCGGGCGACCGCGGCGGGCTCGGCCGGCACGTCCCAGGTGACGGAGCGGTTCCCCTCCAGCACCCGGGTCCGGGCGACGACCAGGGCCACGTCGTCGCGGGGCCGCTCCGGCAGCAGTGCCTCCAGCACCACGCGGCAGGTCTCCTCGGGTGTCCCGCCTGCCTGGGCGAGCGTGCGGCGCAGCAGTTCCAGGCCCTCGTCGATGTCCCGGTGGCGGTCCTCGACGAGACCGTCCGTGTAGAGCACCAGGCTGCTGCCCTCGGAGAGGTGCAGTTCGGCGGACTCGAAGGGGAGCCCGCCGAGGCCCAGCGGCGGCCCGGCCGGGACACCCGGGAACTCGACCTCGCCGTCGGGGTGCACGATGACGGGCTCCAGATGTCCGGCGCGGGCCACGGTGCACACGCGGGAGGTGGGGTCGTAGATGGCATACAGGCAGGTGGCGCCGGTGAGCGCGGTGACCGAGCCGTCGGTGTCGTCGTCCTGGTCGATGCGCGAGACCAGTTCGTCCATGTGCCACAGCAGTTCGTCGGGCGGGAGGTCCAGGGACGCGAAGTTGTGGACGGCGGTGCGCAGCCGCCCCATGGTCGCCGCGGCGTGGAGACCGTGGCCGACGACGTCCCCCACGACGAGGGCGACCCGGGCGCCGGGGAGCGGGATCACGTCGAACCAGTCCCCGCCGACGCCGCCGAGCCCGGCCTGGGCGGGCAGATAGTGGTAGGCCACGTCGAGGGCGGTCTGCTCGGGCAGGACCCGCGGCAGCAGGCTGCGCTGCAGGGCGACCGCCATCGAGTGCTCCCGGGTGTAGCGGCGGGCGTTGTCGATGTTCACCGCGGCGCGGGCGACCAGTTCCTCGGCGAGCGACACGTCGTCGCCGTCGAAGGGCTCCGGTTTCTCGGAGCGCCAGAACGTGGCGACGCCCATCGTCACGCCGCGGGCGCGCAGCGGGACGGAGATCATGGAGTGGATGCCGTAGTCGACGAGCCTGCGGGCGCGGGCCGGTTCCTGTTCCTGCCATCCGGAGAAGGCGGGCAGGTCGGCCTCCAGGATGGTCTTGCCCCTGGCGTACGCGACGGCCTGGGGGGTGGTGCTGACGAAGTGGATCAGCCGGCCCGAGGGGTAGAGCGGGGTGTCGGCCCTGACGCCGGTGAAGGCGATACGGCGCATGTCGGTGCCGGACTCCGCGGGCTCGTCCCCGCTGAGCACGGGGTCGGAGAGGTCCACGGTGACGAAGTCGGCGAACCGGGGGACGGCGAAGTCGGCGAGCTCCTGCGAGGTGCGGACCACGTCGAGGGTGGTACCGATCTGCATACCGGCGTCGTAGACGAGCCGCAGCCGGCCCTGCACGGTGTCGGCACGGCCGCTGAGGGCCCGGAGTTCGGTGGTGTCCCGCAGGGTGGCGACGGTGCCGCAGCAGGGGCCCGAACCGTCCGGCGGGGGCCCATGGCGCGCTGGTTCACGGCGACCAGCTGGTGCTCGATGACGTGCACCTCGTCGCTGGCGGGGCGGCCGGACTCCAGCATCCGGGCGATCTCGGGATCCATGGCGATGTCGCGGACGAGGCGTCCCTGGGCGTCCGGGGGCAGCGCGAGCAGGCGTCGGGCCTCGTCGTTGACGAGCACCAGCCGGCCGTCCTCGTCGACGATCAGCACGCCCTCCCGCACGGCGTGCAGGACCGCGTCGCGGTGCTCGTACATCCTGGTCATCTCGGCGGGGCCCAGGCCGTGGGTCTGGTGCCGCAGGCGCCTGCTGATCAGTGCGGCCCCGGAGGTGGCGACGGCCATGGCGAAGGCGGCCGCACCGAGCAGGACGGGAAGCTGGTCCTGGGCGGCCGTGCCGGCCCGCTCGACGGTGATGCCGGCGGCCACGAGCCCCAGCACCTCGCCGTCCTCGCCGGTCACGGGGGCGACACTGCGGATCGAGGGGCCGAGGATGCCGGCGAAGTTCTCGGTCACCCTGCCGCCGGCCGCCGCCGGTCCGATGGTGCCGAGGTACTTGCTGTCGATCATCTCGGGGTCCGGGTGCGTGTGCAGGGTACCGTCCGGGGCCATCACCACGAGGAAGTCGACGTCGGAGGACGCCCTGGCGGTCTCGGTCATGTCCTGCAGTGCCGCGCTCGGGTCGGAGCCGCGCAGCGCTTCCCTGACGCCCGGTGCGGTCGCGTACGTCTCGGCGACGGCGACCGACCGGTTGCGCGCCTCCCGCTCCCCGCCCGACCGGGCCTGCACAAGCAGCGCGGCGACGGCAGCGGCGACGAGCAGCAAAGCGACCGTCACCTGCAGGACGAACACCTGGCTGGCGACGGTGCGCGTGCTCATCGTCGAGCGGAGGCGGCCGAACAGTCCGGCCATGGTCCTATCTAACACCGGGCGGCTACGGCGGGCGACCGCTTCGGGGCAACCGGGGAAGGCGTCGGGGAGGCCATCGGGGAGAGCCGGTGGTACGCCGGCCCCGGCCGCCCGACGCCCCGGGGCGTCGGGGCGTCGGGCGGCCGGGGCCGGCGTACCGCGGGGCGTCAGGCGAGCGAGGCGGGCGTACCGCGGGCGACCACGGTGCCACCGGCGGCGCCCCGTTCCGCGGGCCGTCCCGACCCCCGCCGCCACCCGCTCTCCCGGCCGGGCGGCGGCGGCCGCCGGTGCGCGGCCGCCCCCTCTCCGGTCCGGCCCCTCCCCCGCTGCGCCCCTGTCTGCCCTGGGCCCCCTGTCCGCCCAGGGCCTCCTGTGTCCCGGGCCCCTCTCCGTCCCGGCCCGACTCAGGCCCTGGTCAGCCGCAGCGTCACGAGTTCGAACGGGCGGAGGGACAGGGACACCGTGTCACCGGTGCGCTCCACCGCGCCGCCCTGGGCCAGCGGACGCTCCAGCAGGTCCGTCGCGACCGCTGCGGCCAGCGGGAAGCCCGCCGTCAGCGTCGCGCGGGCGCGCCCGCCCCGGGACTCG
Source organism: Streptomyces sp. I6 (assembly GCA_003725745.1). GTDB lineage: Bacteria > Actinomycetota > Actinomycetes > Streptomycetales > Streptomycetaceae > Streptomyces. The sequence goes on from RHDP01000001.1 coordinate 354,070, forward strand.
TGGAAGCGGACCACCACATCGCCGCTTCCGTCGTCCGCGAGCTTGACCGCGGTCACCACCACGGCGTCGTCGTCCACCTCCACCAGCGGTGCGACGGCGGCGTCCGCGCCCGTCACCCGCCGCTCCGGGAGGTTCACGCGGTACCCCTCGCGTACCGCGTCGCCGATCGCCGCCCCCGGTGCGAGAGCGTGCCGGAAACGGTGGATGCCCTGGTCGGTCTGCGGATCGGGGAAGCGCGGGGCGCGCAGCAGGGACGCCCGGAACGTGGTCGTCGTCCCGGAGTCGGCGGCACGGACGGTGCGGGTCACGTCGTGGCCGTACGTGGAGTCGTTGACCAGTGCGACGCCCCAGTCGGGCTCGCCGATGTGGACGAAGCGGTGGTTGCAGGCCTCGAACTTGGCCGCCTCCCAGCTGGTGTTGGTGTGCGTCGCCCGGTGGAAGTGGCCGAACTGGGTCTCGGAGGCGTAGCGCTCGGCGTGCACGTCGAGCGGGAAGGCCAGCTTGAGGAACTTCTCGGTCTCGTGCCAGTCGACTTCGGTGTCGATGTCGAGCCGCTTGGCGCCCGGGGCGAGCGACAGCACCTGGGTCACCCTGGACGACCCGAAGGAGCGCACGATCCGCACTGCGGCCGCGCCGGCGCTCTCCTCCTCTCCGGCGGGCTCCACCAGGTCGGCCTCCACCAGGTCCGTGCCGGTGTTGCGGTAGAACTCGTCCACGTCCCAGGCGTCCCACATGTTCGGGAAGTCGGGGTGCAGCTGGAGCAGGTTGGCGGCGGCACCGGGCGCGACCGCCTCGCGTTCGGCGCCGATGTCGTACGCCGAGACGACCAGGCCCCGCTCGTCGACCTCCACCCTGAGCAGCCCGTTGCCGAGGACGTACCCGCCGCCCTCGCGCGGCCGCAGGTGCGCCGCGCCGCCGCCGGTCGGCCGGGCGGCGCCGCCCGCGGGGACGCCGTGCCGGGCGTGCGGGGCCGAGTTGAAGACGAGTTCGGCGGTTCCGTCCCCGGCGAGTGCCCGCTGGGCGGCGTCGACGACGGCGTTCAGCTCGTCGGCGACCGCCGCGTACGTCTTCTCGGCCTCGCGGTGCACCCAGGCGATGGACGAGCCGGGGAGGATGTCGTGGAACTGGTGCAGCAGCACCGTCTTCCAGATCCGGTCCAGCTGCTCGTACGGGTAGCGGAACCCGGTCCGCACCGCCGCCGTCGCGGCCCACAGCTCGGCCTCGCGCAGCAGGTGCTCGGAGCGGCGGTTGCCCTGCTTGGTCTTCGCCTGGCTGGTGAGCGTCGCCCGGTGCAGTTCGAGGTACAGCTCCCCCACCCACACCGGCGGATCGGCGTACTCGGCCTCGGCCTTGGTGAAGAACGCCTCCGGGGTCTCCCAGACCACCGTCGCCGCGCCCTCCAGGTCCCGCATCCGGGCCGCCTTGGCGACCATCTCCCGGGTGGTGCCGCCTCCTCCGTCGCCCCAGCCGGTCGGCGCCAGCGAGTGCCTGGCGACTCCCTTGTCCTTGAAGTTCCTCGCGGCGTGGGCGATCTCGCCGCCCTTCATGGAGCAGTTGTAGGTGTCCACCGGCGGGAAGTGGGTGAAGATCCGGGTCCCGTCGATGCCCTCCCACCGGAAGGTGTGGTGGGGGAACTTGTTCGTCTGCGACCACGAGATCTTCTGGGTGAGCAGCCACTTGGAGCCGGCCGCCTTGATGATCTGGGGCAGTCCCGCGGCGAACCCGAAGGTGTCCGGGAGCCAGGCCTCGTCGTTCTCGATGCCGAACTCGTCCAGGAAGAACCGCTTGCCGTGCACGAACTGACGGGCCATCGCCTCCGAGCCGGGCATGTTGGTGTCGGACTCCACCCACATGCCGCCCGCCGGCACGAACCGGCCGTCGGCGACGGCCTTCTTCACCCTGGCCCACACCTCGGGCCGGTGCTCCTTGACCCAGGCCCACTGCTGCGCCTGCGACATGGCGAAGACGAAGTCCGGTTCGTCCTCCAGCAGGGCCGTCATGTTGGAGGTGGTGCGGGCGACCTTGCGTACGGTCTCCCGGAGCGGCCACAGCCAGGCGGAGTCGATGTGGGCGTGCCCGACGGCGCTGATGCGGTGCGCCGAGGGCTCGGCGGGAGTGGCCAGCACCTGTTCCAGACGGCTCCGGGCGGCGGCGGCCGTGCCGGGGACGTCCTGGAGGTCGACGGCGTCCAGGGCCCGGTCCACCGCCCGCAGGATCTCGAAGCGCCGGGCGGAGTCGGCCGGGAGCTCCGCCATCAGCTCGCCCAGCACCTCGAGGTCCATCACCAGCTGCCAGACGCTCTCCTCGAAGACGGCGAGGTCCATCCGGGCCAGCCGGTACTGCGGCTCGCTACCGGCGGTCTCCTTGTCGCCCAGCGGGGTGGGGAGGAAGGGGTGGTAGTCGAGGATGACCGGGTTGGACGCCGCCTCGACGTGCAGCCGCACCTCCTCGCCGCCCTCGACGGGCGCCCCGATGCGGACCCACTGGTTGCGCGGGTTGAGCCCCTTCACCGGGGTGCCGTCGGGCCGGTAGACGAGCCCTTCGCACTGGAACCCCGGCATGTTCTCGTCGAAGCCGAGGTCGAGGACCGCCTCGACGGTCCGGCCCGCCCAGGCCGCGGGGACGGTCCCGGTGACCCGGAACCAGCTGGTTCCCCACGGCGCGCCCCATCTCGTGCCGACCGTGATCGGCGACGGGTCGGCGGCCAGCCCCTCCGCCACCGGTACGGGCTCGCCGGGGGCGTTCCACACGGCCACGTCCAGCGGGACGGACGCGGAGTACACGGCGGGGCGGATGCGCTCGTCGAGGACGCGCTTGAGTCGGGCCTCGACCAGGCTGCGGTCGTCATGCATGGGGTTCTGCTCCGTAAGGGGTCGGGGTGCGGGGGTGCGGGCCGTCACCAGGGGTGGACGGCGGAGGCGGCCGCGGAGGCCGTGTAGAGCTCGCCGACGGCGCGGACCTCGATGCGCAGGGCCTGTTCGCCCGGCTCCGGGCGCAGCCCGGGGACGTGGAACGCGGTCTGGCAGGTGCCTCCGAGGAAGCGCCGGGTGCCGTCGGGGAGGACGCGGTGCAGTTCATAGTGGCGTACGGGGCCGGGTGCCGCGGTCCAGCGCAGCCGCAGCCCGGTGCCCTCGTCGGTGGTGGCGCTGCCGGTGACGAGGAGCTGGGCCGGGGAGGCGGGCGATTCCGTTTCGGTCCGCACCGCCAGTCCGCCGAGCCGGTAGGCCACGGTGCCGTCGCCGGTGAGCCGGACCCCGAGGCCGCGCAGCTCGCCCGAGAGGCCGTTCAGCCGCAGGGTCGCGGTCGTCCAGCCGCTGCCGCCGGGCAGGGTCCCGGCGGGCACGTAGGTGTACGGGACCGGGTCGCCGGGCTGGTCCGGCTCCCGGGTGGCGACGGCGAGTTCGACGGTGACGGGGCCCTCGTCCGCCCGGTGGGCGAGCTCGACGACGGTGCCGGGGCCGAGCGGCAGCCGGGTCGCGTAGAGCTCGACCGTCGCCGGTGCGTCGAGCGGGCCGGCGACCAGGACGCTGCTGCCGCCGCGCCAGGCGTCGGCGAAGTCGAAGGAGACGGCCGGGCGGCGGCCTTCGGTCCGTACGACCCATCGGCGGCCCGGCAGCCGGTCCTGGAGGCCGAGGTGGTTCCACTCGGTGCCGGAGGTGACGGTGCCGTCCTCGTACCAGCGCAGTCCGTGTCCGGTGTTGAAGGACGTGGCGAACGGCAGTGCGGTGACGGTGGAGCGGTCGGCGACGGCGGTCGCCGGAGCGCGCCATCCGCTGTCGCCGTCCGGGACGGACGGGTCGAGCGACTGCCCCGTCCAGAACCGGTCGTCGGCGGCGTGGAACTGGCCCGGCGTACGGCCGGCGGGCAGGTGGTTGCGGGTCCACTCGGGGCGGTAGAAGCCGTAGGAGACGACGTGGTCCCGGTCGCGGGGGATGATCGCGTCCCAGTCGACGGCCTTGTTCCAGCCGTTCGCCTCGACGTCGACCCCGGCCCACAACTCGTAGCGGCTGCGATCGAGCGCGGCCGCGCGGGTGGCGGAGGACGCGAGCCGGGACGCTGTCCAGCGGAAGTCCACGAACATCGAGTCGGCGGTCTGGAAGAAGTCCTGGTTGCGCTCGTTGAGCGCGCCCTGCCAGGACACCGTGCCGCTGACCGTCATCGCGTCGTACCAGGTGATGCGCAGCCCGGCGGACTCGCCGCGGGCCTTGAGGTCCCGCACGAAGGCGAGCATATCGGCGCCGAGGGCCGCGTCTCCGCCTTCCGTCTCCGCGTTGACGAACCAGCCGTCGAAGCCGTGGGCGGTGGCGACCTCGACCAGCTTCGCGGCGAGGGGGAAGCGGCCCAGGGAGTCGCGCTGCACCAGGTCGCGCGTCCACCGCAGGTCGCCGCCCCAGTGCACGGGCGGCAGGAACACGGTGCCGAGGACGGGGACGCCGTGGCGGTGGGCGGCGTCCACGACGGGAGCGTTCGGGGCCAGGATCAGGCCCTCCCCCGCCGAGCCGCCCCAGAAGACGAGTTCGTCGAGGTACGCCCAGTGCGTCAGTGCGTAGTGGTCGGCGGTCGGCGCGCCCTGGGAGGGGTTGCCGGAGGTGTGCCCGAAGGACACCAGCGACTGGACGCGGGCCTGGTCGGTGCGTGCCGTGCGGTTCGGCGGGACGGGTGTGAAGCGCGGGGCCAGCGGCACGGCCGCGGTGTTGAAGGGCAGGTCCGGGTCGTCCTCGGCCCGCCAGGTGCTGAGGCTGCGCCAGGTGACGCCCTCGCCTGGGGTCCCGGCGGGCAGCGAGTCGGGGAACCAGTAGGAGGCGTACGGCCGGAGGTCCTCGGTCGCTGCGGCCTCGGCGGTGCTGCCGGCGAGCGGCGCGGCGGCGGCCCGTCCCAGGGGGAGGAGGGCGGCCGCGGCACCCGCCGCTCCTGCGAGGACCACGCTGCGGCGGCGGGGGGCGATGGGCTGGGTCATGGTGTGCTCCGTGTCGGTGGCTGACGAGGGACGGTGCGGTGCGGGAGCGGTCTCTCCGCTGCGGGCCGGACGATCGGGGGCGGTACGGGGAGGGCCGGGCCCGGTGGGGTCCCGTGGCCCGTGGCCGGGCGTCGGGCCCGGCCGGGCCCGAGGGCGGCCGGGTCGGCCGATGCCCCCGGGGGCGGCACGGGAGCGGCGCGGGGCTCCCGGCTCCCGGCGGCCGGCGGCGGTCGGCGGTGGTCGGGGAGGTCATCGGACCTCGTCCGGGGTGACCACCTCGGTGATGCCCGGGCGGCGAGGTGCCCGGGGTCGTCCGCCCGGCCGGCCAGGACGGCGGCCGGCCGGACCCCGTCCGCGGTGAGCCGGGCGAAGGCCTCGAAGACGGCGCCGCCCGGCGCGCAGACCGAGCGCCGCGGGGCGGTGGCCTCGTCGCCCGCGTCGACGACGAGCGCCGTGGTCCGGGGGGCCGGCCGGTGCGGGCGCTCCCGCTGCTCGCGGACGATGCGGGCGATGGCCCGCCCGATCGGCTTGGCCTCCCGGTCGCTGGTCATCAGGCCCAGGCTGTACTCGAGTTCGGGGAAGTCCGCCAGCGAGCGCGACACGTCGTGCGAGCACCACCAGGTGACGCCCCACAGGTCCTCGCAGTCGAGGACGTTGGCGACGGTCGCCTCGGTGAAGGCGGCCGCGTGCTCGGCGGGGACCAGGGGTGCGGGGGCGCCGACCTCCTGCAGCCACACCGGTCGGCGCGGCTCGTCCGCCCACGCCTTGGAGAGTTCGACGAGGTACGCGGCGTGGTGCTCGGTCGCCGTCCCGGTGCGGCCGTGGCGCTGCGCCGTGCCGTTGAAGACCCAGGAGTGCACGGCGGTGACGGCGCCCAGCCGGGCCGAGTGCACGGGCGTGAACGGCTGGTCGTCCTGGTACCAGGCGGCGTCGTACTCGGCGTGCAGATGGAGTCTGCCCGGCGCGCCCTCCTCGCAGGCGGCCAGCAGGACGCCGAGCCAGTGCTCCGCCTGTGCCGGTGTGATCCGGTCGGGGTCGGGGTGCGGTCCGGCGGAGAACTGGTTGACCTCGTTGCCGACGGTCATGCCGATGAAGTTGGGCCGGTCGGCGAGGGCCTGGGCGAGGGTGCGCAGATACGCGGCCTGGCCCGCCACCACGTCGGGGTCCGTGAAGATGTTGCGGCGGTGCCAGGTCTGCGTCCACGACGGCAGGAAGTCGAAGCTCGACAGGTGCCCCTGCAGTCCGTCGACGTTGACGTCGAGCCCGCGCTCCGCGGCGGCGTCGGCGAGCTGGACGAGCTGTTCCACGGCCCGCGGGCGGATCAGGGTGCGGTTGGGCTGGAAGACCGGCCAGAGCGGGAAGACCCGGACGTGGTCGAGACCCAGTGCCGCGACGGAGTCCAGGTCGGCCCGTACGGCGTCGAGGTCGAAGTCGAGCCAGTGGTGGAACCATCCCCGGCTCGGGGTGTAGTTGGCGCCGAAGCGCACGCGTGAGGACATGGACGTCCGAGGCTCCTCGGAGGGTCGGGGCAGGTCCGCCGCTGCGGCGGGCCTGTCGTGTTGACGGTGCATCAGCCCTTGACGGCTCCCTCTCCCACGCCGCGGAAGAAGTAGCGCTGGAGGCAGGCGAACAGGACGACCAGCGGCAGTACGGCGATGATCGTGCCCGCCGCGACGAGGCGATCGTCGTTGGCGAAGGTGCCGTGCAGGTAGTTGAGCCCGATGGTGAGGGTGAAGTTCTGCGGGTCGCTGAGCACGATCAGCGGCCAGAGGAAGTCGTCCCAGGCGCCCATGAAGGAGAGGATGGCGACGACCGCCAGGGTGCCCTTGACCGAGGGCAGCGCGACCCGGACGAACCGCTGCCAGACGTTCGCGCCGTCGACGAACGCCGCCTCCTCGACCTCGTAGGGCAGGTTGAGGAAGGCGTTGCGCATCAGCAGCACGTTCAGCGCGGAGATCGACATCGGCAGCACCACACCGGCGAGGGTGTCGTTGAGTCCGAGCCCGCGCATGGTCGTGAACAGGGCGATGATGATGCCCTCGACGGGCACGAGCATCGCCAGGATGAACACGAGCGTGGCGGCCCTGCGGCCCCGGTAGCGCAGCCGGGCGAGGGCGTAGCCGGCGAGCGCGGCGCCCGTGCAGTTGGCCACGACGTTGACGACCGCGACGGTGAGCGAGTTGAGGGCGTAGTCCCACACCGGGATGGTCTCGGCGACGCGGACGTAGTTGTCGAACGTGGGCTGCTCGGGAAGGAAGGCCGGCGGGGAGGCGTAGATGTCCTCGTGCGGCCCCTTGAGCGAGGTGGACAGCTGCCACAGGAACGGCCCGACGGTCAGCGCGAGGACCGCCAGCAGCAGCGCGTACCTCAGCGCGATCTCCCATCCGGGCATCCGGCGGCCGCTCTCGCGGCCGGTGTCCCGGCTCCGGCGCCGGCCCGGGGCGGCCGCTCCTTCCTCCCGCCGATCCGCGCCTTCCTCCCGCCGATCCGCGCGGTCCCTGAGCCGGCTCATGCGTCCTCCTTGCGGTCGGCGCGCAGTACCAGCAGCATCAGGGCGACGGTGACGACGAAGACGACCACCGATATCGCCGCGGAGTAGCCGACCCGGCCGGAGAGTCCGGTGCCGGTGCGCTGGACGAGCATGACGAGGGTGGTGTCCTCGCCCGCGGGGCCTCCGTCGGGGCCCGCCATCAGGTACACCTCGGAGAAGACCTTGAAGGCGGCCACCGAGGAGAGGGCCCCACCAGCACCATGGTGGAGCGGACCGCGGGCACCGTGACGGTGAGGAACCGGCGTACGGCTCCCGCGCCGTCCACGGACGCCGCCTCGTGGAGCTCGCGCGGGACGTTCCCCAGCGCGGCCAGATAGATGATCATGTAGTAGCCGAGGCCCTTCCAGACCGTGACCGTCATGGCGCTCAGCAGGAGCAGCCACTGGTCGCTGAGGAAGCCGACCGGGCCGGCCCCCACCACCTCCAGCATCGAGTTCACCAGGCCGCGTTCGTCCAGCAGCCACACCCAGATCAGGCCGACCACCACGATGGAGGCGACGACCGGGGTGTAGAACGCGGAGCGGAAGAACGTGATGCCCGGGATCTGCTTCTCCACGAGCAGTGCCAGCAGCAGCGGCAGGATGACCAGCGCGGGCACGACGCCGAGCACGTACAGCGTGCTGTTGCGCAGGCCGATCCAGAACATCTCGTCGCCGAGCATCTCCCGGTAGTTGTCCAGTCCGACGAAGCTGCCGGGCAGCAGCGTCCGTCGGTCCGTGAAGGAGTTGGCCACCGTGGAGAGGAACGGGTAGAGGCTGAACGCGCCGGCGACCAGCATTCCCGGGGCCGCGAACAGCCAGGGACTCGTGGCCAGTTGCCGTCTGATCCGGCTCCTTCCGCCCCGCGGGCGGCCGGCGGGCTGACGGCCGCCGGGGGCGCGCCTCTTCGCCGTCCTGCCGGGGGTCGAAACCGGTGAGGTGGTGGGGGTCGTCATGGCCGGGTCCTTGCTCGTCCGGGTCTCAGCTCTGCTTCAGCAGCCGGTTGCAGGCATTGACAGCGTTGTCAAGCGCTTCCTTGGGGCTCTCCTTGCCCTGGAGCGCCCTCGCGACGGCATTGCGCAACTCGGTCTTCATCTGCTCGCTCAGCAGCACCGGGGTGTAGTTGACCGCGGTCTTCAGGGACTTGGCGGCGGCGATCCGGACCCTGGTGGCGTCGGTACCGTCCTCCTTGGTGAAGTACGGGTCGTCGAGGGAGCCCGCGGTGCTCGGGAAGATGGCGACCTGCTTGGCGAACTCCATCTGGCGCTGCGCGTCGGTGACGAAGTGAGCGAAGGCGACGGCGGCCGGCGTCTGCTTGGTCCGGGCGTTCACCATGACGCCCATCACGTACATGTTGTCCTTGCCGGTGTTGCTGATCTGCTCGGTGATCCCGATGTTCTCGTACAGCGTCGGGGCCTGCTTCCGGAACTTCTCCAGATCCAGCGCGGAGCCGGGGTTCATCGCCACCGCCTCGGTGAGGAACTTCTTGCCCGCCGATTCGGGCGTCGCGGTGAGCGCCTGCGGGTCGAGCGCCTTGGCGTCGTACAACTCCTTGTACTTGGTGAGGAGTTCGACCCCCTTGGCGTCGTTGAAGGTGAAGGCCGTGCCCTCCTCGTTCATCAGCGGCACGCCGTAGCGGCCGAAGTCCTCGATGGTGGGGATGTTGGCCAGTGTGGCGATCTCGCCCTTGCTCTTCTCGGCGATCCGCAGCGACTGGTCGAAGAGCTCGTCGTACGTCGTGGGGGGCTTCTCCGGGTCGAGCCCGGCCTCCTCGAAGAGGCGCTTGTTGTAGAACAGCGGACCCGTGTTGAGGTACCACGGGAAGGCGTACGTGCCCTCCAGACCCGGGACCCGGTGGCCGGCCCAGGCACCCGGCAGGTACTCCTTCTCGTACTTCGCGGCCGCCTGGTCGAGGTCGAGCGCGAGGCCGGCCTTGGCGAGCGGGGCGAGCAGGTCCGGGGACACGTTCACGACGTCCGGGAGGGTGCCGCCTGCGGCGTCGGCGCTGAGCTTGTCGGCGTAGCCCTCGGCGGGCTGGTCGACCCACTTCACCTCGGTGCCGGGGTACTTCTTCTCGAAGTCGGCGATGAGACCGGTGAAGTAGGGCTTGAAGCCGGCCCGCAGGTTCCAGGTCTGGAAGGTGATGCTGCCCTCGACCTTGCCGGAGGCGTCCGCTTCGCCTCCGGCGCCGGACGCGCCTCCGCAGGCGCTGAGCGGGAGGACGGCGGCGAGGACGGCGGCGGTGGCGGCGGTTCTGCGGGCGGTACGGCGGGGATAGGCACGGTGGATCGGCTCCTTTGCTCGGCCCGGCGTGGGCTGCATCCGGTGCACGGGATGCCGCGGACGCTGGGAGCAGACCCTGCATGGCGTTCCGGCAGAAAGTCAATGCACTGAGCCGAAAAAATTCCGCTTGTCTCACATCACCGCAGCTCAAAGGCGCGTACACGAGGGTTGCCTGATCGGCTAATGCGCTTTAGAGTGCAGCCACTCAAGCGCTTTAGTGCACTGGCTGACCGAGGCCGGGAAGGGAGCACGGGTGGCAGCGAATCCTCCGTCCGCCGAGGACGCGTCGCAGCGGGGGCGGTCCCCCGCCCGCCGGCCGCGGATCAAGGACATCGCCCGCCGCGCGGGGGTCTCCGAGACCGCCGTGTCCTTCGCGCTCAACGACCGGCCGGGAGTCTCCGAGGCCACCCGCGACCGGGTGCGCCGGGTCGCCGACCAGCTGGGCTGGCGGCCGAGCGCCGCCGCCCGCGCACTGTCCGGCGAGGGCGCGGCGACGGTGGGACTGGTGGTCGCACGGCCCGCGGGGACACTCGGCGTCGACTCGTTCTTCCTCCAGCTGATCTCCGGGATCCAGGAGGTGCTGTCCGAGCGCCATCTCGGTCTGCTCTTCCAGGTGGTGGAGGACCCGGACGCCGAGTGCGCGGTCTACCGCCGCTGGTGGGCCGAGCACCGGGTGGACGGCGTCCTCGTCGTCGACCCGCGCTCCGACGACCCGCGGCCGGCGCTGCTCGCCGAGCTGGGACTGCCGGGCGTGGTGATCGGCGGCGCCCCCGAGGAGGGCGGCCCGGGGCTGTCCACCCTGTGGGCGGACGACGCCGGTGCGATGGCCTCCGTCGTCGGCAGGCTCCATGCGCTGGGGCACCGGCGCATCGTGCACATCGCCGGGCTGCCCGGTCTCGCCCACACCGAGCGGCGCATCCGTTCGCTGCGGGCGCAGGCCGAGCGGCTGGGGCTGACCGAGGTCCGTTCCGTCGCCACCGACTACTCGGACGCGGAGGGCGCCGCCGTCACCCGCGGAGTGCTCTCGGACGAGGCGCCGCCGACCGCTCTGGTGTACGACAACGACGTGATGGCCGTGGCCGGGGTCGCCGTGGCGACGGGTCTCGGCTGTGCCGTGCCCGAGGACGTGTCGATCATCGCCTGGGAGGACTCGGCCCTGTGCCGTCTGGTCGACCCGTGGCTCGCGGCCCTCTCCCGGGACACGGTCTCCTTCGGCCGCAGCGCGGCGGGTGAACTCGTGGCCCTGCTCGACGGAGCGCCCGCGCGGACCGTCCGGGTGCCGGTACCCGGGCTGATCGAGCGGGCGAGTATCGGACCGCCCCGCCCGGCGGCGGCCGGGCGGGGATGACCGGGGCGTCAGGCGCCGGAGGCCGACGTACCGCGGGGCCCGCGGTGCCACCAGTGGCGGCGGCGCGGGTGCACGGCGCGTCCCAGCCGGCGGCCGATGAGGAGGTAGCCCAGCACGGCGCCCGTGGTGTTCAGGATGACGTCGTCGACGTCGAAGGCCCGGCCGGTGACCAGCGCGCCCTGGACGAGTTCCACCAGCACCATGACGGCGGCCGTGGCCAGCACCACCCGCAGCAGCCCGCGGGTCTTCGGCATCAGGACCGGGAGCAGCACACCGAACGGGACGCCCAGCAGGATGTTGCCGCCGAGCTGTTTGACCGTGTCGCGGAACGCCGGCTGGGACAGGTAGTCGCGGATGGACGAACCCGGCCGGACGTTGCTGTGGGCCAGCGGCTCCGACGCCGCCGAGGGTTCCAGGGTGAGCCGGGCGAGGACCACGCTGAACGCGACGGTCGCCGCGAACGCCGCGAGCACGGCGAGCGCCCGCAGGAAGGGGGCCATCGGGGCCGTTCCCGGTGCCGCCGTCCCCGCAGTACCCGGTTCCGTCCTCGGCGCGGTCTTCGGTTGCGCCTTCGGTTGCGCTTCCGGTTCCGTCTTCGGTTCCGCGCTCGCTGCCCCCTCCGGTGCCGGCCGGGCGCCGGCCTTCTTCGCCGTCGTGTCGTCGCCGCCGCTGCGCCACATGGTCGCCTCTCCCAGCCGTGTCGGCCCGTCAGTGCCCGCACCGGCTACCCGCGGTGCACGGGCTCCATGCGCCCCGCCCGAAGCCCCGCCGGGTCCTTTGCCGAAGCCCGGCCGGTTCCTTTCCCGAAGGCCCACCGGGGACGCCCCGAAGGCCCGGCCCGAGCGCTGCCGGGGCCCGCCCGCCGTCTGCGTACGGCACCCGGCCCATGGACAATGGGCCCGTGAGGCTGCTGTTGACGTCGGACACCCATGTGCCCGGGCGGGCCCGGCTTCTGCCCGCCGAACTGCTCGAACAGATCGAGCGTGCCGACGCCGTGCTCCACGCGGGCGACTGGGTGGACGCCGCCACCCTTGATCTGCTGGAGGCACGGGCACGACGGCTCGTCGCGGTGTACGGCAACAACGACGGCCCGGCGCTGCGGGAGCGGCTGCCCGAGGTGGCCCGCGCGGAACTGGGCGGGCTGCGCTTCGGCGTGGTGCACGAGACGGGGCCCGCGCGGGGCCGCGAACGGCGGTGCGCGGAGCGGTTCCCCGAGCTGGACGTCCTGGTGTTCGGCCACAGCCACATCCCCTGGGACACCGTGGCCGACGGCGGGCTGCGGCTGCTGAACCCGGGATCGCCCACGGACCGTCGCCGGCAGCCGTACTGCACGTACATGACCGCCGTGGCGGCGCGCGGGCAGCTGACCGAGGTCGGACTGCACCGGCTGCCGCCGCGGCGGCCGTGAGGGCGCAGGGGTGCCGGTCAGGCGCGGTGGAGCAGGGCCTTCATGGCGTCGAGCAGGACCGTCTCCGGGTCGCGGACCGCACCGGGCGCCCGCCAGGCCACGAAGCCGTCGGGGCGCACCACCACGGCTCCCTCGTCCGTCGTGCCGTGCAGCTCGGCCCAGTCACCCGACTCGGGGACGAGTTCCGCGTGCGGTTCCGTGCCGATCCGGTAGGCGTCCAGGGTGACGGACAGCTTCTCGGCGACCTTGGCGGCCGCCGTGTGCCACGGTGTGCCACCGGAGCCGGTGAGCAGCACGAAGTTGCGCTCGTACAGGTCGAGCGTGGACACCGTCCGCTTGCTGTCGTGCGGGTGCAGCCACATGTGCGGGGCGCGGGTGCCGGGGTCCCCGGAGAGATCCATCCGATCGGGTACGACCGCCATGCCGGGATCGGCGCCCACGACGGCACCGCGCGGGTAGCGGTAGCCCATGGCGACCGTGAGCATGCCGCGCTGGCGTCCGCCGACCATCTCGGGGCCGGGGGTGTAGCCCGGATGGCTGTGCTCCGCCGACCGGGCCGACGCGCGCTCGCTGGTGGCCTCCGCCACCGGCCGGCGCTCGGCCTCGTAGCTGGACAGCAGGCCGGGACCGGCGGAGCCGTCGAGGACGAGGGCGAGCTTCCAGGCGAGGTTGTGGGCGTCCTGGATGCCGGTGTTGGAGCCGAAGGCACCGGTGGGTGACATCTCGTGGGCGGAGTCCCCGGCGAGGAAGACCCGGCCCAGGCCGTACCGTTCCGCGACCCGCTCGGCGGCGTGCCAGGGTGCCTTTCCGGTGATCTCCACGTCGATGCCGGGGGCGCCGACGGCCCGGCGGATGTGGTCGGCGCAGCGCTCGTCGGTGAAGTCCTCCAGCGTCTCGCCGGTGTCCGGCTGCCAGGGGGCGTGGAAGACCCAGTTCTCGGTGTTGTCCACGGGCAGCAGGGCGCCGTCCGCGCCCTCGGCGGTGAGGTAGCAGACGATGAAGCGCCGGTCGCCGACGACGTCCGCGAGCCCGCGCGAGCGGAACGTGATGCTGACGTTGTGGAACAGGTCCCCGTGCCCCGTCTGCCCGATGCCGAGCTGCCGGCGGATCGGGCTGCGGGGCCCGTCGGCCGCGATGAGGTAGTCGGCGCGCACGGTCCTGCGCCGCCCGGAGTCGCGCTCCCGCACGACGGCGGTGACGCCGTCCCCGTCCTGCTCGAACGACACCAGCTCGGTGGAGTAGCGCAGGTCGCCGCCGAGCTTGCGGGCGCAGTCGAGCAGCACCGGCTCGAGGTCGTTCTGGCTGCACACACACCACCCGGACGGGCTGAAGCGGGCGATCCCGTTGCCGGGATCGATCTCCTTCAGCAGCCACTCGCCGGCGTCGCCGTGGAGCGAGGGGGTCTGGAAGATGCCGTGGTTGCCGGCGAGGAGCGACGCGGCCTGGTGGATGAGCGGTTCGGCCCCCGCCACCCGGAACAGTTCCATGGTGCGGACGTTGTTGCCCCGGCCGCGTGGATGCCTCGATGTGCCCGCGTGTCTCTCCACCAGCATGTGCCCGACGCCGAGCCGGCCGAGGAACAGCGAGGAGGACAGCCCCACCAGGGAGCCGCCCACGATGAGTACCGGTACGCGCTCGTCGATGTGTTCTTCCATCAGTAGCTCCAGCTCCAGCCGCCGGTAGGGGGAATGGGGTTTCCATGCCCTGGCGGGAGGGGCTCGATCGCCCGGTTCACCCACCTGGTTCACACATCTCGCGCCACCCGTGGTACCGGCACAGGATCGAAGCCTGAAACCCCTAGCCGGCTTCGTGCACCGCACGCGGCGGCCCCACCGTCTCGAAGGAGATGCGTGCATCATGACAACGCTTTCGGAACGTATATCGCAGTCGGCCTTTGACGGCTCCAGGCTGCGTGTCGTACTGCTGCTGGACCTTCATGACGGCGCTCAGCAGAACTTCCTGGAGGCCTACGAGCACATGCGCAACCAGGTCGCTTCGGTGCCGGGCCACATCAGCGACCAGCTGTGCCAGTCGATCGAGAACCCTTCGCAGTGGCTGATCACCAGCGAGTGGGAGAGCGCGCCGCCCTTCCTCGCCTGGGTGAACAGCGAGGAGCACGTCGAGACGGTACGGCCGCTCCACAACTGCGTCCGGGACACCCGGTCGCTGCGCTTCAGCGTGCTGCGCGAGACGGGCAGGCTGCACACCCCGCCGGCCGCCGACGCGACGCACGGCGGGCTGCAGCCGTTCCCCGAGTGGGTGACAACGTGGTGCGCCATGCCCTCACCTTCACGGTGAGGCCGGGCAGCGAGAAGGTCGTGGCGGACATCCTGGCGGGCTACCGCTCGCCCCAGTCCAAGGTCGACGAGCACACCCGGCTGCGCAGGACCTCGCTCTTCATGCACGGCAACCGCGTGGTGCGGGCCGTCGAGGTGGAGGGCGACCTGATGGCGGCGCTGCGCCATGTGGCCCGGCAGCCCGAGGTACGGGCCGTCGAGGAGGCCATCAACCCGTACCTGGAGCAGGACCGGGACCTGAACGACCCGGACTCCGCACGGGTGTTCTTCACCCGGGCGGCGCTTCCCGCGGTGCACCACCTGGCCTCCGCGGGCACCGACGACGAGGCCGTCAAGCGGCACGCGCTGTACTACCCCGCCAAGCCCGGCTGCGGCATGGCGCTGGCGCGGCTGCTCGCCGGGCAGGACGAGGCGGCGGCGGGCGACCCGTCGACCCCGATCGACAGCAGCACGATCTTCCAGCGGGACGACATCGTCGTACGCCTGGTCGATGTGCGCGGTTCCGGTGACGCGGCGCCGCTGCAGGTCATCGGGGCGCACGGCCCGCGCAAGGCGGCCATGCTGTCCCGCCTGCTGGACAGCGAGGCGCTGGGCATCGACGCCCCGGCGACGGAGGAGGACATGTCCAAGCTGCTGTCGTCCGCCGATATGCGCCCGATCACCGATCGCCACGCCCCCTGACCCGTGCGACCGGCCGCTCCGGTACGCGCACACCCCGAAACGCCGGCGCCACACGCACGGCCACGTGGAGGAACCCGTCATGACCACACCCCATCGCATCGTCGACCTCAGTGAGACCCAGCACAACACCAAACGCGGCGGCGACCTGCGCGCCATGCTCACGCCCACGGCGGTGGGCGCCACGAGCGGCTTCATGGGCCTGGCGACCGTCGAGCCCGGCGACCGCATCGGCGAGCACTACCACCCGTACTCCGAGGAGTTCGTGTACGTCGTGTGCGGAGAGATGGAAGTCGACCTCGACGACGAGACGCTGCCGATCCGGCCGGACCAGGGGCTGTTCATCCCGCCCTACGTCCGCCACCGGTTCCGCAACGTCGGCAGCACGCAGGCCCGGATGGTCTTCCACCTCGGGCCGCTGGCCCCGCGGCCGGAGCTGGGCCACGTCGACACCGAGGAGACGCCGGGAGCGGAGGCCGGGGCCGCCCACCGGCCGCCGGAACGCACCGGGACGGCTTCATGACCCGGCGCGTGGCGGTCACCGGTGTCGGCATAGTCGCGCCGGGGGGTGTCGGGATACCGGCGTTCTGGGACCTCCTGGCCGACGGCCGCACGGCGACACGGGGCATCACCCTCTTCGACCCGGCCGGCTTCCGTTCGCGGATCGCAGCCGAGTGCGACTTCGACCCGGAGGAGCACGGCCTGGGCCCGGAGGAGGTGCAGCGTGCGGACAGGTACGTCCAGTTCGCCATGGTCGCCGCCCGCGAGGCGCTCCGGGACGCCGGTCTCGACCCGGAGAAGGAGGACCCCTGGCGGATCGGGGTGTCGCTCGGCACCGCGGTGGGCGGCACCACCCGTCTGGAGCACGACTACGTGAAGGTCAGCAGTTCGGGCCGGCGCTGGGACGTGGATCCGAGCGAGGCGGAGCCGCATCTGCACCGGGCGTTCTCGCCCAGCGCCCTCGCCTCCGAGGTCGCCGAGCAGACGGGCGCCCACGGTCCGGTGCAGACCGTGTCCACGGGCTGCACCTCCGGCCTGGACGCGATCGGGTACGCCTTCCACGCGATAGAGGAGGGCAGGGTCGACGTCTGCATCGCAGGCGCCTCGGACTCGCCCATCTCCCCCATCACCGTGGCGTGCTTCGACGCGATCAAGGCCACGTCACCCAACAACGACGATCCGGCCCATGCCTCCCGCCCCTTCGACGCGCGCCGCGACGGGTTCGTCATGGGCGAGGGCGGAGCCGTGCTCGTCCTGGAGGAACTCGAGCACGCACGGGCCCGCGGTGCCACGGTGTACTGCGAGATCGGCGGCTACGCCACGTTCGGCAACGCGTACCACATGACGGGGCTCACCCGTGAGGGTCTGGAGATGGCGCGGGCCATCGACAGCGCCCTGGACCACGCGCGGCTCGACGGGTCGGACATCGACTACGTCAACGCGCACGGTTCCGGTACGCAGCAGAACGACCGGCACGAGACGGCCGCCGTGAAGCAGTCGCTCGGGTCCCACGCGTACAAGGTCCCGATGAGTTCCATCAAGTCGATGGTGGGCCACTCGCTCGGGGCGATCGGGGCGATCGAGGTCGTCGCCTGCGTGCTGGCGCTGGCCCACCAGGTGGTGCCGCCGACGGCGAACTACGAGACCCCCGACCCGAGTGCGATCTCGACTATGTGCCGCGCACGGCGCGCGCCCTCAGGCTGCGCAACGTGCTCTCGGTCGGCAGCGGATTCGGCGGGTTCCAGTCCGCCGTGGTCCTGACCCGGCCAGGAGGGAGGACACCATGAGTCCTCGGCAGGACCGGCGACCGGTCGTCACCGGAATCGGTGTCGTCGCCCCAACGGGGTCGGTACCGATGCCTTCTGGAAGTCCACCCGGGAGGGCGTCAGCGTCCTCGACCACATCACGCGTGAAGGCTGCGACCACATGCCGGTCCGGGTCGCGGGAGAAGTCCGCGGCTTCGACCCCGAATCCCTGGTCGAGGAGCGCTACCTCGTCCAGACCGACCGGTTCACGCACTTCGCGATGGCCGCGGCCGACATGGCGCTGGCCGACGCGCGGATCTCCGCGGGCGACCACGGCGAGTCGCCGTTCGCCGTGGGTGTGGTCACGGCGGCCGGTTCCGGCGGCGGCGAGTTCGGCCAGCGGGAGCTGCAGCGGCTGTGGGGACAGGGCTCGCGCTATGTGGGCCCGTACCAGTCCATCGCCTGGTTCTACGCGGCGAGCACCGGTCAGATCTCCATCCGCGGCGGGTTCAAGGGCCCCTGCGGTGTGGTGGCCAGTGACGAGGCGGGCGGTCTCGACGCCCTCGCGCACGCGGCCCGGGCCATCGGCCGGGGCACGGACGCGGTCGTGATCGGGGCGGCGGAGGCGCCGCTCGCGCCGTACTCGCTGGTCTGCCAGCTCGGGTACCGGGAACTCAGCACGAGCGAGGACCCGGAGCGGGCCTACCGGCCCTTCACCGCGGGCGCGAGCGGCTTCGTGCCCGCGGAGGGCGGGGCCATGCTCGTCGTGGAGGCGGAGTCGGCGGCCCGCCGCCGCGGCGCCCCGGTCCGCGCCGTCGTGGCCGGTCACGCGGCGACGTTCACCGGGGCCTCCCGGTGGGAGGAGTCGCGCGAGGGGCTGGCCCAGGCGATCCGGGGAGCCCTGGCGGAGGCCGGGTGCGCGCCCGAGGAGGTCGACGTCGTCTTCGCGGACGCGCTCGGCATCCCGGACGCGGACCGCGCCGAGGCCCTGGCGCTCGCCGACGCGCTGGGGACGCACGGCCGCCGGGTGCCGGTGACGGCGCCGAAGGCCGGTACGGGCCGGGCGTACTGCGGAGCGCCCGTGCTGGACACGGCCGCCGCCGTACTCGCCCTGCAGGAAGGAGTCGTCCCGCCCACGCCCAACGTCTTCGACGTGTGCCACGAACTGGAGGTGGTCACCGGCAGGCCGCGCCCTGCCGAGCTGCGCACTGCCCTGGTGCTGAGCCGGGGACTCATGGGCTCGAACGCGGCGCTCGTGCTGCGGCACGGCGCCAACACCCGGTGAAGAACCCTGAGAAGGAGGACCTCATGACCATGCAGATCTCAAAGCTGACCATCGAAGAGCTGGCCGCCCTGATGAAGAAGGGCGCCGGCGTCACCGTCGACCCCGCGGAGATGGGCGGCCGCCCCGAGGCGCGGTTCGACGAGTACGGCCTCGACTCCCTCGGCCTGCTCGGCATCGTCGGGGAGCTCGAGAACCGCTACGGCCGCGCACTCCCCAGGACGCGGACCGCTGCAAGACCCCGCGCGAATTCCTCGACCTCGTCAACAACTCCCTCATGGCAGGAGCCTGAAGTGTCCGGGCACACCGAGAACAAGATCGTCATCAACGCTCCCATGGACCTCGTCTGGGAGGTCACCAACGACATCGAGAACTGGCCCCGGCTGTTCAGCGAGTACGCCTCCGTCGAGATCCTGGAGCGCGAGGGCAACCGGACGAGGTTCCGGCTGACCATGCACCCGGACGAGAACGGCACGGTGTGGAGCTGGGTGTCGGAGCGCGTCGTCGACCCCGGTGCGAGGACCGTCCGCGCCCGCCGGGTGGAGACGGGCCCCTTCCAGCACATGGACATCCGCTGGAAGTACGACCGGACGCCCGACGGCGTCCTCATGCACTGGACCCAGGACTTCGCGATGAAGCCGGACGCCCCGGTCGACGACGACTGGATGACCGACAACATCAACAGGAACTCCAAGGTCCAGATGGCCCTGATCAAGGAGAAGATCGAGCAGCGGGCCCGGGAGCACGGCGCGCCGGTCTCGGTCCACTCCGACTGACCGCCCACGGAAGGGAACCCCCTCGATGCACCACGCCCTCATCGTCGCCCGTATGGCACCGGACTCGGCCCCCGACATCGCCGAGGTGTTCGAGGCCTCCGACCGGGGCGAACTGCCCGACCTGGTCGGGGTGACCCGGCGCAGCCTCTTCCAGTTCGGCGATGTCTACCTCCATCTGATCGAAGCCGACCGGCCGCCGGGGCCGGCGGTGGCCAAGGTGGCGGACCACCCCGAGTTCCGTGACATCAGCGACAGGCTCTCCGCCTACGTCAGCGCGTACGACCCGAAGACCTGGCGCAGCCCCAAGGACGCCATGGCCCGCGAGTTCTACCGCTGGGAGCGTGCGGCGAAGGGATGACACGGCTCGCCGGCTCCGCGTGCGGACGCGGAGCCGGCGAGGGGGAGGCGGCCCGGCGGTCAGCCGCCGGGTGTGACGCTGTCGAACGCGTGGAGGTACGCGTTGACCGGACGGACGTCGCCGACGACGAGGCCGGCGTCCGCCATCCTGGCGGACATGCTCTCCCGGGTGTGCTTCGCACCGCCCACGTTCAGCAGCAGCAGGAGGTCCATCGAGGTGGTGAACTTCATCGACGGGGTGTCGTCGACGAGGTTCTCGATGACCACCACCCTGGCCCCCGGACGGGCGGCCGAGACGACGTTGCGCAGGGTCCTGCGCGTGCTGTCGTCGTCCCATTCCAGGATGTTCTTGATGATGTAGACGTCCGCCTCGACGGGGATGGCCTCCCGGCAGTCGCCGGGGACGATGGTGACCCGGTCGGCGAGGGACCCGCCGTCCCGCAGCCGGGGATCGGCCCCCGCCACGACGCGCGGCAGGTCCAGCAGCGTTCCCCGCAGGCCGGGGTTCTTCTCCAGCAGGCTCGCCAGGACGTGGCCCTGGCCGCCGCCGATGTCCGCGACGGTGGCCGCTCCCGTGAGGTCGAGCAGTTCCGCCACGTCCAGCGCCGACTGCATGCTGGAGGTCGTCATGGCCTGGTTGAAGACGTGCGCGGACTCGTGCGCGTCCTCGTGGAGGTAGTCGAAGAAGCCCTTGCCGTACAGGCCGTCGAACACGCTCCTGCCCGTGCGGACCGCCTCGTCGAGGCGCGGCCAGGCGTCCCAGGTCCACGGCTCGGTGCACCACAGGGAGATGTACTTCAGGCTGTGCGGGTCGTCCTCCCGCAGCAGCCGCGACATCTCGGTGTGGGCGAACGTGCCGCCGGCCTGCTCGGCGAAGATGCCGTAGCAGGTCAGCGCCCGCATCATCCGCCGCAGGGCCCGGGGGTCCGCCCCGACGGACTCCGCCAGTTCCTCGGCGGTGGCCGGGGACTCCCCAGCGCGTCGGCGACGCCGAGCCGGGCGGCGGCGCGGACCGAGGCGGCGAGGGCTGCGCCGAAGACGAGTTCCCTCAGCCGCATCGACGGCGGGGTCGCGGTGCGGACGGCGCTCCCGGCGGTGTCCGTCGGGTGCGCGGCCGCCCCGGTCGTGCCGGTCGTCATGCGCACGTCCCCGCCTTCTCGGCGAGGCGGCAGTAGTTGCCGGAGAAGACGTTGCCGGTGCCGGTGTCCCGGTTGGCGAGGTCCGCGGGACGGTTGGCCAGCAGCATGTTCGACTGGATCATGTTGCCGGTGTTGGGGGCGCCCACGATGCTCTTGAAGAGCACGATCCCGCCGGAGAACGGGGAGGTGCCGACGTTGCTCCAGACGGCGTTGGAGGCGATGGTCGCGCCCTCGACGCCGGTGAGGACGATGCCCGCGCCCTGGATCCTCGGAAGGCGTGCGGTCTTGGCGCAGGACTTGTTGTTGTGGTGCACGCGGTTGCCGCGCACGGTCAGGTCGCCCGTCCGCGGGATGCCCTCGTCGCCGACGATGAACATGCCGGCGCAGTTGCCGGTGACGACGTTGTTGTTCACATACAGGTTGCGCAGGCGGCGGACGGTGACGCCGATGCGGTTCCCGGCCAGCAGGTTGTCCATGACCACGGTGCGCCGGGTGTTGACGGCACCGGCCTCGGTGTCGATGGTGTTCGACACGAAGATGCCCGCGTCCGCGTTGTCACGGGCCGCGTTCCCCCGGATCTCGGACCGCAGGGACCGCTCCTGGGCGATGCCCCAGTTGCCGTTCGCCACCGCGGTGACCTCACGGATGCTCAGCTTGTTGGTGCGCGACGCCCAGATGCCGTTCTTCGTGAACTTCGAGACCGTCAGCGAGTGGATCCGGACGTTGGTGGCGGGCTTCGCGTCGGTGCCCAGGACGCAGATGCCGTTGCCGCCCAGGCCGCAGACGTGTGTCGCCTTGGCCGTGGACGGCAGGAGGACGGTCCGGTCGCCGGCGCCGCGCAGCGTCAGGTCGGACTTCCTGATGAGGACGCTCTCCCGGTAGACGCCGGGGGCGATGTCGATGGTGTCTCCGGGGCGGGCCCGGTCGACCGCGAGCTGGATCGACTCACCGGGGACCACGTCGTAGGTGGTGCGGGCGCCTGCCGGCGCCGCCACGCCCAGGCCCGAGGTCACCATGAGAGCCACACAGCCGAGGTACATGAACTGTCGTTTCGTCATGAGCTCAAATTATGTGGCGAATAGGACAAGTCGCCACATAGCTCGTCCATCAGAAGCGTGTCGTGGAAGCCATCCCGGGAAGGCGGGTTCAGCGGGGGCCGTCGCCCTCCAGCCGGCGCAGCCGCTCCACATCACCCGTCCGGGGGAAATCCGGTTCAGCCGGAGGCGTCGTTCTCCAGCCGGCCCAGCCGCTCCGTGTCACCCGTCCGGGGGCAGGTGCCGCACGCCTCGGCCGGGCGGATCGTGTAGTACAGGCAGCAGCCGGTTCGGGTACGGGTCGGGTACGTCCGGCCCTCGCGGCCCGCCAGGCGGCGGAAGTCCGCGCCGCCGGGGAACGGGGCGACGGGCCCCGGCAGCAGTTCGGACGCGGCCCGCACACCCCGCTCCTCCTCCCCCAGCATCCGGCCGAGGTACCAGACGCCGGAGACGAGGTCGTCGCCCGCCATACCCCACAGCGCACGGGGCCCCCGGCGGACCCGCGGGGCGATCGCGGTCAGCAGCGGGCGCACATGGCCGGCGAAACCGGAGCGCAGCTCCGTACGCAGGGCCTCCTCGTGCGGCAGCACCCGTACACCCGGCAGCCCGGCGGCCGGATCGCCGGGGAGGCAGGCGAAGCCGCCCGGAACGACGGAGAACGCCCCGGTGGTGAGGCTGACGCGGACGTCCCGGGGCCGAAGCCGCGGGACGCGGCGCTCCAAGCACCAGGGGCCGCTCATCAGCAGGCCGACGGTCCAGAGGTAGTCGTGCAGCGCACGGGAGGCCGCGACGTCGGGACGGGGTGTGCGGCCGTGCCGGTGCTCCGTCCGCAGGGTCTCGGCGGCGAGCAGGGCGTCCAGGAACGCGGGGCTGCCGGCCAGTTCGGCGCCGTCGGCCCAGCCCTGCGGGGTCCGCGAACCGGGCTCCGCGAACCGCGCCTCGAGTGCGGGGCACAGCGCCGCGAGCCCGCGGAGCGCCGAGCCGGTCAGGGCGGAGCTGCTCACGGCGGGGGCGGGAGGGTACACCGGAGCCGGGGTCACGGGCGCTCCTCGACACGACAACGGACACGAATGAGGTAAGGCGAGGCTCACCTTAACCGCAGCGATGATCTCCGGAGCCAACCGGGGCCGTGTCGCGGCGAATTGACAGAGTTAGGTGTGCCTAACCTAGGCTCTCGCCGGGTGATCCGGAACCGTCGGATCACCGGATCCGAGCGCGGAGTGACCTCCTCATGCGGTTGTACCTGCTTGCCCTGAACCCGACCGACTCGGTCACCGAGGGATTCCTCCCGGCCGCCCGCCGGCTGGGGCTGGACGTCACCCTGCTCACCGACCGTCCCGCCGCGCACCGCGCCGTGTACCCGGACGTCGAGGTACTGGAGTGCGACGTACGCGACTTCCGCGCCGTGGTCTCCCGGGTGTCCGCCCACGGCACCCCGGAGGCGGTCTTCACCAACAGCGACCACCTGCAGACGCAGGCGGCGCTCGCCGCGGACTACTTCGGGCGGCCCGCCAAGGACTGGCGGGCCGCGCTGCGGACGAAGGACAAGGCCGAGATGCGCCGGCGGCTGGCCGCCGCGGGCGCGGACACCGTGCGGTCCGTGGAACTCGCCGCCGGGCAGGACCCGGCGGCCGTCGCCGCGGGGATCCCGTACCCCTGTGTGGTGAAGCCGCGCGAGGGCGTGGCCAGCGAGGACGTCGTCATGGCCGGGGACCCGGCCGAACTGGTGCGGCGCTGCGAGGAGATCCGGGCGCGGCGGCCGGGGGCCGCGCTGGTGGTCGAGGAGTACCTGCCCGGCGAGCTGTTCACCCTGGAGACCCTCGGCGACGGGCGGGTACGCCATGTGCTGGGGGATTCCGCACCGAACTGTCCCCACCCCCGTACTTCGTCGAGGAGCGGCTCACCTACGTCCCCGGGCATCCGCCGCACGTCGAGAAGCAGGTACTCGACCAGCTCGACGCACTCGGCGTCGGATTCGGCGCCTGCCACACGGAGTTCACCCTGCACCGGGGCCGCGCGCGGATCGTCGAGGTCAACTACCGTGCCATCGGGGACCAGTGCGACCTGCTGCTCGCCGGGCTGCTGGACATACCGCTCTTCGAGCACGTGCTGCGCACCCACCTCGGTGAGCCGCTCCCCCCGGAACTGGGGGCGCGGACCGGTGGCGCGGCCAGGCTCGACTACCCGTGCGCGGACCGGGCCGGGACCCTGACGTCGGCACCGGGTGCGAGCGAAGTGGAGGCGGACGGGGTGAAGCTGACGTACCGGCCGCTGCGCGGTATCGGTGAACGCCACCCGGTGTACCGCACCAACCGCGACTTCCTCGGCGTGGTGCGGGCCACCGGGACCGACGCGTCGGCCGTGGACCGCGCCGTGACCCGGTTCCTGGCCGCACAGCACTGGGAGATCACCCCGTGACGGTCCCCGCGGCGGGCCCGGCGGACCGGGCCGGGAGAGCGGGCCCGGCGGACGCCGGTGCCGAACTGCTGCTGCGGGTGCTGAGCGCGCTGCTGCGCGAGGACGTGGCGGGGCTGCGCAGCCGCGGCCGCCCGGTCGAGCACCCGGACGGGACCTGGCTGCGGCTGGCGACCCCCGGAACCGGCGCGCTGCTGCTGCCCGTGCGCGAGGACGGCTTCCAGTGCACGTGGGCGGCCAGGGAACCGCTGCTGCGCCGGGAGCCCGACGGGGCCGAGCTGACGGACGCCGACACGGTCCTGGCCGAACTCCGCTCCCTCGCCCCGCCGGTGGACCGCGCCGGCTTCGACGCCTTCGCCGAGGAGTGCCGGCAGGCCCTCGCCGCCGTCACGCTGCACGACGCCACGGAGGAGGAGGTGCTGCGGACGCTCGCGGAGCGCCACGGCGCCGATCCGGCAGACTGGACCGGGCTGCCGGGCGGGCTCGCGCTGGACGCCCTCGCCGCCCGGCTGGACCACCCGGTCTACCCCACCGCGCGCGGCAGGTCCGGCCTCGGCGGCGCGGCGCTGCGGGCGTACGCGCCCGAGTTCCACCCCCGGTTCCCGCTGCGGTGGCTCGCCGTGCCGCGTGACGCCGTGACCGCCGCGGGCCCGCTCGCCGGCCCGGCGCCCTCGGCCCTCGGGCTGTCCGGCCTCGACGCCAGCCATGTCGCACTGCCCGTGCACCCGCTCACGGCGGCGGGCCCGCTCGGCGAGGCGGTGCGCGCCGCGGGGCTCGAGGGCCGGGCCGTCCCGGCGCCACGGGCCCGCCTGGACGTCGTCCCCACCCTGTCCATGCGGACGGTCGCCCTCGCCGGCCGGCCGGAGATCCACCTGAAACTGCCGCTGGCCACCTCCACCCTGGGCCGGCTCAACCGGCGCACCATCAAGCCGGGAACCCTCTTCGACGGAGCCGCCGTGCAGCGTCTGGTGCAGGCCGTGACTGCCCGCGAACCGCGGTTCCGGGACACCGTCCTGCACGCCGACGAGACCCGTTTCGCCCACGCCGGACACGAACTGCTGGCCGTACTGCTGCGCCGCCAACCGGCGGGCCTCGACGGCTGCGTGGTGGTGCCCATGGCGGCCCTGCTCGCCCGGGCACCCGGCGGGCGGCTGGTCGTCGACCACCTGGCCGACCGCTTCCACGGCGGCGACCCGGTCGCCCTGCTCGACGCCGTACTCACCCTGCTCCTGGACTTCCAGGCCACCCTGTTCGGGTACGGCATCGCCCTGGAGTCCCACCAGCAGAACGTGTCGCTGGTGCTGGACCCGGCCGGCCGCGGCCCCCGGCTGCGGCTGCTCCTCAAGGACAACGACGGCCCGCGCATCAACGGCGAACGGCTGCGGGCCGCGCTGGGCACCGGCGCACCCGGGCCCGGCGACTTCGACGACCCCCGCATCCTCACTGGCGGCGACGGCCCGCTCGCCGACCTCTTCACCACCGTCACCGTCCATCTGTGCGCCGGGGCCTACGCCTTCGGCCTCGCCCGGCACGGCCGCGCCCCGCTGGACCGGGTGCTGCGGCTCGTCCGCGACCGGCTGGCCGAGGCGGTGGAGCGGCTCGGGACCGGGCCGGGCGAGCCGGGAGCCGTGCTGCGGGCACGGGTGCTGGACGCGCCGGCGCTGCCGGTGAAGGCGATGGTGACCGCGGGAACCCTGCTGGCCAAGGAACGTTCGGGAGCGTCCGACATCAACAAGCACTACACCACCGGCCCCAACTACCTCCTGCGGGGAGTGTGACCCGGGATGACCTCCACCCATCCTTCCGCACACCGGTCGGCCCTGGCCGCCGCACCCACCGCCGGCGATGCGGTGGCCCACACCCTCCTCAACTGCCTGCTGCGCGAGCTGTGCGGACCAGGGCACCAGACCGCCGTCGCCGACGGGCACCTGCTGCTGCGGCTGCCCCGCCGCGGGGTGCTGCTGCGCGTGGCGCTGCGCCGTACCTCGCTGCTCGGCGCCCACCGGTTCACCGGCCCGGTCACCGAGGAGGCGCCGGGCGGCTGGTCACCGGTCGGCTGGCGGCGGCTCGCCGAGCACATCCACGCGGAGCTGACCCTGCGCACGGGCGTGCGCAACGACGAGTTCCTGGAGCAGGTCGCCTCCAGCCACCGGGGTGTAGCCGCCGCACTCGCCGCGCGGCGCCCTGCGGCCGGGGGCTCCGGTCCGCCCGGCGGGTCCGCCGCGTATCTGGCGTCGGAGCAGTCCCTCGCCCTCGGGCACCGCTTCCACCCCACGCCCAAGGCCCGCGGCGGGGACACCGCGACCTGGGCGGCGTACGCCCCCGAGGCCGGCGCTTCGTTCCCGCTGCGGCTGCTCGCGGTGCGGGAGGACCTGGTCGCCGGGGAGTCGGCGGAGCCGGGCTCCGGTGCCGCGCTGGACCGGCTGGGCAGCGCGCCGGACGGCTACCGGCTGCTGCCCGCGCATCCCTGGCAGTACGCGCTGCTGCGCGACGACCCCCGGCTGCGAACCGCCCTCCGCCGCGGCGAGGTGCTCGACCTCGGCCCGGGCCCGGCGGCGTTCGCGGCGACGGCCTCCGTGCGCACCCTGTTCGACGGCGACGCCTTCCTGAAGTTCAGCCTCAACGTCCGCATCACCAACTGCGTCCGCAAGAACGCGGGGTACGAACTCGCCGGCGCGGTGGCGCTGACCCGGCTGCTGGAGCCGGTCCTCACCGAACTGACCGCCCGCTTCCCCGGCAGCGACATGCTGCGCGAACCCGCGTACCGCAGCCTCGCCCTGCCCGGCCCGGACGGAGTGCCGGAGCGCGGGCTCCTGGAGGGCTTCGGGGTGATCGTCCGCGAAGGACTCGGCAGGCGGCTGCGGCCCGGGCTCACCCCGCTGCTCGCCGCGGCGGTCGCCGACGAGTACCCCACCGGGCCCGCCCACGTCTCCCGGCTCCTCGCGGACACCGACCCGCGCACGGCCCTGTCCTGGTGGGGCGCCTACCTCGCGCTGCTGGTGCCTCCGGTCCTCGCCGCGTACTTCGACCACGGCCTCGTCCTGGAACCGCATCTGCAGAACGTCCTCGTCTGCG
Organism: Streptomyces sp. I6; assembly: GCA_003725745.1. GTDB lineage: Bacteria > Actinomycetota > Actinomycetes > Streptomycetales > Streptomycetaceae > Streptomyces. Next base: position 381,393 of record RHDP01000001.1, read on the forward strand.
TGGACGGCGGGGGCCGGCCCCGCCAGGTGCTGTTCCGCGACCTGGAGGGCACCAAGCTGCTCCCGGACCGGCACGCCGCCGCGCTCGCCGCACTGCCCCCGGACGTGGCGGGGCCCATGACGTACGACGCCGGGCGCGGGTGGGACCGGGTGGTCTACTGCCTCCTGGTGAACCACGTGGCCGAGATGCTGGCCGCACTGGCCGATCTGCACCCCGGCACGGAGGCCGCCCTGTGGGCCGAGGTCCGGGACGCGCTCCGCCGCCACGCCGACGAGCACGGGCGGCGGCCGCGCCTCGACGCGCTCCTGTCGGGCGCGCCGCTGCCGGCCAAGGCCAATCTGCTGACCCGCTGGGCGCGCACCGCCGACCGTGACGCGCGCTACGTGCGGCTGCCCTCCCCGCTCGCCGAGGACGTCCTGTCCGGGGCGGCGGGCACCGACGACGTACGGAGCGCACGATGAGCCACTCCCCGACGGCCGCCACCGGGCCGGCCGCCACCGCCCCCGCCGTCACCGCGGCCGTGCGCGAGCGAGCCCTCTCCCTCCCGGCCGAGGAACTCCCCGCCTACCTGTACGACCTGGGCGCGCTGCGGGAGCACGCCGACGCGATACGCGGGGCGCTGCCGGAGCGGGTCGAGTTGTACTACGCGGCCAAGGCCAATCCCGAACCGGAGATCCTGACGGCCCTTTCCCCGTACGTGGACGGCTTCGAGGTGTCCTCGGGGGCGAACTGGCCCATGTGGCACAGGCCGTACCGGAGCGTCCGCTGGCGTTCGGCGGTCCCGGGAAGACACCGGCGGAGACGGCGGCGGCACTGGCGGCCGGAGTGGCGCGGTTCCATGTCGAGAGCGCCCACGAGCTGCGGGTACTGGCCGCTCTCGCGGCAGAGCGGCCGGCGTCCGGGCCGCCGGTCGAGGTGCTGCCGAGGTTCAACCTTCCGCTGTCCGACGGCGCGTTGCACACCAGTGCGCTGTCCATGGGCGGCAGGCCGACACCGTTCGGGCTGGATCCTTCCGAGGCCGGCGAGGTGATGCGCCACCTCACCGGCGGCTCCTGCCCCGGACTGCGGGTGCGCGGGATCCACGCCCACCTCGCGAGCGGGCTCGGGGCGGCGGACCAGCTCGCCGTCGCCGAGTCCGTGGTGGACTGGGCCGTACGGCTCTTCGACCGCTACGGCGTGCCGCTCCACGAGGTGAACGTCGGAGGCGGCATGGCCGTCGACTACGCCGACCCCGGCGCCCGCTTCGACTGGGCCGGCTACGGAGCCGGGCTGGCACGCCTGGTCGCGGCCCATCCGGAACTGCGGCTGCGCATCGAACCGGGGCGTGCCCTGACCGCGTACTGCGGCTGGTACGCCACGGAGGTGCTGGACGTCAAGCGGAGCCACGGCGAGGACTTCGCCGTGGTCCGCGGCGGAACACACCATCTGCGCACACCGGCGACGAAGGGCCACGACCAGCCCTGTGCCGTGCTGCCCGTGGCCCACTGGCCCCACGGCTGGCCCCGCCCCACGGCACGGGGGGACGGCGTCACCGTGGCGGGGCAGCTGTGCACGCCGAAGGACGTGCTGGCCCGCGGGGTGCCCGCGCCCGGCCTGCGGGCCGGGGACCGGGTGGTGTTCGCACTCGCGGGCGCCTACGCGTGGAACATCTCGCACCACGACTTCCTCATGCATCCCCGGCCCGGGTTCCATTTCCTGGGCCGGTGACGGCGTCCAGGGCGGGTTCCGGCGTCCAGGGCGGGTGACGGCGTCCGGGGCGGGTGACGGCGGAGGCACCCGAGGGGCGCTCACCTGTGGCACGGACCGACCTGGGACTCCTGCAACCGCCCGCGGTGGCACCGCGGACCCGCGCGCCACGGCGCTCGCCGGAACCGGCGCAGCCGATTCCGGGTCCAATCCCCGGCCCGACCCCGGGTCGACGTCGGCACCCAGGTGGAGGCAACGGTGGAGGCCCCTGACATGTCCCGCGACGCGCGTCTGACCGCCCACGGTGACGTCTCCGCGTCCCTGGCCCTGCGCAGCGATCGCGAGCTGCGCGAACTCGTGGACGGGGCAGTACCGATCGGATCCGGCATCGGCGGGAAGTCAGCTCTGCTGAAGGTCGCCGGAACCCCGGTCTTCGTGAAGCGGGTGCCTCTCACCGACGTGGAGTTGCGGCCCGGCCATGTCCGCTCCACGGCGAACCTGTTCAAGCTGCCGGTCTTCTGCCAGTACGGCGTCGGCGCCATCGGCGGGCCGGGTTTCGGAGCCTGGAGAGAACTCGCCGCTCACACCATGACGACGGACTGGGTGCTCGCCGCGGAACACGAGGGCTTCCCGCTGCTGCACCACTGGAGGGTGCTGCCGGATTCGACGCCCCTACCCGAGGAACTGGCCGACGTCGAACGCGCTGTCGCCTATTGGGGCGGCGGATCGCGGGTGCGCCGCCGGATCGAGGCTCTCCGGAAGTCCTCGGCGAGCGTCGCGCTGTTCCTGGAGTACATCCCGCAGAACCTGCACCAGTGGCTGGAGACCCAGTTCGGGGCGGGCGACGAGAGCGCCAACCGAGCCTGTGCCATGGTGGAAAGCGGGCTGGCAGCGGGCACCTCGTTCATGAACAGCCGCGGACTCCTTCACTTCGACGCCCACTTCGAGAACATCCTCACCGACGGCCGGCGCCTCTACTTCGCGGACTACGGCCTCGCGATGTCCTCCCGCTTCGAGCTGTCACGTGCCGAGGCCGACTTCTTCGAACGGCATCGGGCCTACGACCGCTGCTACACGGCCTGCTATCTGGTGAACTGGCTGGTCACCGCACTGTACGGGCTGCGGAGGGAGGACCGGGAGAGCCGTCGTGCGCTGGTGCGCGGCTTCGCGGCGGGCAGCCGCCCCACGGGCATCCCGGAAGTGGCCGCGGCGATCATCGCCCGGCACGCCCCGATCGCCCAGGTGATGTCCGACTTCAACGACAGGTTCCGGCGCCTCGGCAGACGGTCCCCGTTCCCGCTGGAGGAGATCCGCCGGCTTTCCCGCGATCCGGTCGTGCGGGGGCCGTGGTGATCGGCCGGGCATTCCCGGAAGAGCAGCCACTGAGTCATCCCCGAAGCGCTCCCGGCGTCGTGTGCCGCGCGGTGGCGCAGACGCCGCCCGGTGCCGTCCCGGAGCCCCTCGTTCGCGCCGCACCGGCAGGCGTCCGTCGGTTACGTTCCCCGCTCGTGCTCCGGCCACAGCCGTTCGCCGCGACGGTCATGGCATGGCACGTAGTGTCAGGGCTGTGGAGACGACACATCGGCCCGCCGTGCGGGTGATCTGCCTGGATGCTGCTCAGCGCCTGCTCCTCCTCCACTGGCGTGATCCGTTCGACGGTGTGATGCTCTGGGAGCCGCCTGGTGGCGGCGTCGAACCGGGCGAGACACCGCTGATCGCGGCTCGCCGAGAACTGGCGGAGGAGACCGGCCTGGACCCCGCCGCCGTCCGCGACCGGTCCGTGTCAGTGGAGCGCGACGTTCGGTGGAACGGGAAGCGGCATGTCGGGCCGGAGGACTTCTTCGTGGCTCATTTCGCCGAGGAGCGGCCGATGTTGAGGCCAACCGGCCTCCTGCCCGACGAACAGGTCAGCCTCCACGGACACGCCTGGGCCGCGCGGTCCGACCTGGGCACGTTGGCGGATCGAATCGAGCCGCCGACGCTGCTGTCCGTTCTCGCCGCCCTGGTGCCGGACGGCCCTTGGGGCGACCCGGTGCGTTGACCGGGAACATTTCGGTCGGGCCGCCCTCGCAGGCGGGCGTCCTCCCCGGCGGATGCCTTTGCCGCCGCCGACACGTACGCGCTCCCGCCGTTGTGCGGCGAGGCGCCGGCGCGGCGTGCGCGGGCGTTGCGCCCGCAGGCAGCGGTGGAGTTCGCGGGTCTGGACGGTGCGGTTGCGGTGGTGCGCGTCGGCCGGGGGTACTGCCGCAGCGGCCCGAGCCATGGCCTGTGCGGTCACAGCCCCGAACGGCGCGGGGGTTCCGGCGGGGTGCAGAGGGCGGCCGCACGGGGGGCCGCTCGGATGATCGCGCCGACCAGGTCGGGGGCGGGCTCCCGCTCCCCGGCCCGGTCCTCGCCGGTCCGCCCGGGGTGCTCCACGGCGGATCGCGTGCCGCGGTGGGCGGGGAACCCCTCGGGGTGTCCGCCGGTCACGGCCGGCTCGGCAGTCGGCTGCCCCGGCGGCAGGCGCGGGCCGCCGCCAGGAGCGCCCGGACGCGGTCTCCGGCCTGCCCTGGCTCGTCCACAGCGGCGGGGAAGCGCAGCAGGACGTCCTCGTGGCTGTGCGGGTGCTCGAGGCGGAGGGTGATCCCCCGGCGGTCCATGGACAGCGGCCACACCCGGACCACGCCCTGGAGCAGCCGCGGGTCCACCAGCCTGGTGAACAGGGCCACCACATCGGCGTGGTCGTCGACGAGGTGGGTGAGCATGGCGGCCTCGTGGAGGGCGAGCACGTCCGGCCGGGCCAGGGCGAGTTCGTCGAGGCCTACGGTGACCGGCCCGGCGGGGGTCTCGAGGGCGACGTGCGCGGTGACCATCCGGAACGTGGCGGTGCCGGACTCCTCGCCTTCCGGCACGGCCCGGGCCAGCCATCCGGCGATGGTGACGCGGGAGCGCACCCGGTCCCGGACCGCGACCGGCGCCACGTCGGTGAACTTGAGCACGACGGGGAGCGTGCCGCGCGGCGCGAGCGCGACCTCGCCGGCCAGGCGGCAGTCGGCGGGCAGCCGCAGCAGCAGTCTGCCGTCCTCACCGACGCCGTGCAGACCGCCGCCGACCAGGTCGCAGGTGTGCCCCTCGGTGATCGCCGTGAACGATTCGGCGGCGGCCAGCACGGTGCGCACCCGTTCGGCCGGGCTCGCCTGCTCGCCCGCGCAGACGTCGTCAGCAGTCATTCCACACCCCTCGTCCGGTTAGGTAAGGCACACCTAACCTAGCTCATGACCCGGTGGGCGCGCATCACCCGCCGGTACCGAGGCCGGACCCGCCGGTACCGAGGCCGGACCCGCGCGCCGGGCCCGCTCCGCAGGGGGCGGCGGGCCGGGCGCGCCGGGCACCGGCTCAGGTCGTGGCCAGCAGCGCCTCCAGCGCGGTCGCCGTGCCGGGACGGGCGTGGACGAGCGCCACACCCCGCGGTGCCGGGCCCGCCACGCCCCACGCGTCGTCGCAGCCGAGCAGCGCCGCGACCGCGTCGCAGGCGGCGGGGTGGGTGGTGAGCAGCGCGGCCCCGCGGCCCCCGCTCCCCGGCGGGGCGGGCTCCACCACACGCGGGTCCGGCGCCCCGTGCCACGGCGGCACCCAGGCGTCGAGGGCCGCGAGCCGGGCGGGGAAGATCCGGCCGGCCTCGCGGATCAGCAAGGGGCCAGCTCCGCGCCGCCGGCCCGCAGGGTCCCGATCAGGGTCGGCAGCCACGGCAGCAGCACCGGGTCCGGCAGCCGGGCGAAGGCGTTAGACACCGCCTCCACGACGAAGTCGGCCAGGGCGGGCACCGGCTCCAGCGCGTGCAGGAAACCGCTGAGATAGCGCGGGTAGGACGGAACGGCCAGGGGATTGCCGAGCAGTGCGTCGCACCGCGCCCGCAGCTCCGCCCGGGACAGGCCGCCGAGCCGGGTCTGCGCCGCCCAGAGCAGTGCCGTCTTCGCCGGTTCCCCGGGGTGCGACTGGGCGACCGCCAGCTCCAGTTGCGTACGGTCGCAGCCCAGGGACAGTGCCAGGCCCTCCATCCCGAACAGGAACCCGAGCGTCGCGGCGACCTGGCGAACCGTCGCGTCCTCGTCGGTGAAGGCCGTCGGCAGCAGGGTGCAGTAGTGCGCGTACCCCGTCCTGACGAAGGACTGGATCCACCGCGGCAGCGCGGGCTCGCTGGTCCGGTAGTACGCCAGCAGCCGACGCACCCGGCGCAGCACCTCCGGGGCGCCGTCGACGTTGCGCTCGGTGGCCAGCACCTCCAGCGCGCGGGTGCCCAGTTCGTCGGCGAGACGCCGGCTGCGCAGATGGAGAGCGGCGTCCTCGACGGCCTCGAGGACGACGGCCGTCGTCGCCCGCGGATCGTACGCGATGCGCCTCAGGCGCTGTTCGAGGACCTGCTCGATGCTGACACCCTCGTAGCCGAGTTCGATGAGCGCACGCTGGTGGGTGCCCAGTGCGAGGTCCCAGGACTCCTGGACGGGCCGCTCGCCGAGCCGCCGCTCCCCCATGATCGGGCGTGCGGCTCCCTGCGGCATCAGGTATCTCAGTATCCACAGCACATCGGAGCACTTCTCCAGGTCCGGCCGGGAGGCGATGTCCAGCAACGCCCGCCGCACACCGCGCTGCTGCAGCTTCAGTCCCAGCGGCGCGAGCCGGTCGTGCACATCGCGCGCCAGGGGCGGCAGTGCGTCGTAGCCGACCCGGCCCGTCCGGTCGCCGCCCATCATGATCTCGACCAGACGGCGCACATCCCGCCGGCCCGGCACGGAGTCCTTCTCGATGCAGGTGACGGCCGCGTCCTGGAAGTCGTACGGGGTGGGCTTGGCCCGGTCCCGCATCCCGGCCAGCAGGATCGAGGTCTCGAACACGGCGATGGCGTCGGCGGTGGAGGCGAGATAGCCGTTGCGGCGCGCCGCTCGCACGATCTCCACCGACCAGCCGAGCAGTTCGGACTCGTCGAGCCGGTCCAGGACGGGCGGCCGCCGCAGAAACCCGGAGAGCCTGTCGGAGGCCGGTACCGACGCGTCCGCGGCAACCGGCCCGGCCGCCGCGGGCTTCGCCCTCTTCTTCGTGCCCGCCTGTCCGGCGAGCCGGAACGGCTCGACGCGGGTGCGCCTGAGGTTCTTCGCCCACACCGTCGCCGCGATGGACACCGAGCCGGGCTCGAGGCCGAACTGCGCCTCGATCGCGGCGTGGCTGGACGGGATGAGCCCGTGCTGCCACGTGGTGGCGGTCCGCGGTCCGATCGCGAAGGTGCCGGCCCCGTCCACTCCGAACTCGGCGACGCGGCTGGCCGCGTGGAACGCACCGCAGACGTACAGGCAGTCGGCGGGGTCGGTGCCGGTGGCGGCCAGGTGCTCGCGCATCCGGGTCCACATATGGCGCTCACGGTCCTCGTCCACGCGCACCCGCCGGGGGTCGCCCGGGGCGAGGCGGCGGAACAGGCTGCCGATCAGCAGCATGACCTGCCGGTAGGTGTCGTGGTCGCTGTCGCCGAGTGGCAGTTCCACGTACTGGTGCCACCACTCCGACCAGTGCCGGACCCGTCCGTGGCGCAGCAGGTGCTCCTCCAGTTCGGCGAAACGGGGGCGCAGGTCCCCGATGCCGACGCCCACCGCGTCTCCGTGCAGTGCGGCCTCGTCGTCGGCCGGTGCGTCCGGCCCGGCCGGTTCGGAGGGCCCGGGAGGTCCGGAGGGCCCGGGAGGTCCGGAGGTCTGCGTGTCACGCGCTTCCCACTGGAACATCTGGTCGGAGGACCGGTCGACGAGGACGAGTTCGACACCGGGGGTGTCCAGTGCGTAGGCGATCGCCTGGTACTCGGCCGAGGCCTCGGTGACGGGTGCGACCACCGACAGCGGCGACCACTCGGCGGGGAGTCCCTCGACCTCGGTGGCGAACGCCTGCACCGCGACCGGAAGCCGGCAGTTGCGCAGTTCGGTGAGCAGCGGCGCCATGTCCTCGCACAGCTCCAGGTACACCACCTTCGGCTGCTTCTCCCGCAGCCTGCGCGCCATGGCCAGCGCCGAGGCCGGCGAGTGATGGCAGACCGGGAAGATCTCCAGGGGCTCCCGAACCGCTCGGTCCACGTCGTCGACGATGCCGAGCAGGATGCCCTCCAGGGCGTCAGGACCACCGGCGAAGGCCGCCGCGGCTTCCTGCAGTTGTGTCCGCAGCCCGGCGAACGTCCCCTCCTGGGCGGCGGTCATGACAGGGTGGCGATCGCCTCGCGGCCGCCCTCCAGGAACTCGGGCCAGGAGCCGCCCTCTTCCTTGCAGCGCGGCTCGACGACGCCGTGCAGATACTTGTTGAGGATGGCCAGGTCCTCCGGCTCGCGCCGGGCCAGCGATCCGACGAGCGAGGAGGCGAGAGTGCGGGCGGTCAGCGCACGCTCGCCGAAGAAGTTTCCGTGCAGGATCGCGTCCTCGAGCACGCCGATCTGCTCGGCGGTGGACAGCGCGGACTCCAGCTTCTCGTCGTCGCTGCCTGCCGACGCCGCGGAGGCGCGCAGATCGGCGAAGCTCTGGAGCAGTACGTCCAAAATCGTCGGCGGCACGTCCAGCTCGATCCGGTGACGGCGCAGCAGTTCCTCGGTGCGGAAGCGGACGATCTCCGCCTCGCTCTTCTTGTTCGTCACCACGGGGATGCGCACGAAGTTGAAGCGCCGCTTGAGTGCCGAGGAGAGGTCGTTGACACCCCGGTCACGGCTGTTGGCGGTGGCGATGACCGAGAAGCCCGGCTTGGCGAAGACGATGTTGTCGCCGTCCAGCTCCGGGACGGAGACGTACTTCTCCGAGAGAACGGAGATCAGGGCGTCCTGGACGTCGCTGGTGGAGCGGGTCAGCTCCTCGAAGCGGCCGATCGCCCCGGTCTCCATCGCCGTCATGATCGGTGAGGGGATCATCGACTCGCGGGACTGGCCCTTGGCGATCACCATGGACACGTTCCACGAGTACTTGATGTGGTCCTCGGTCGTACCGGCCGTGCCCTGCACCACCAGGGTGGAGTTGCGGCAGACGGCGGCGGACAGCAGCTCGGCGAGCCAGCTCTTGCCGGTGCCGGGGTCGCCTATGAGCAGCAGTCCGCGGTCGGAGGCCAGGGTGACGATGGCGCGCTCGACGAAGCTGCGGTCACCGAACCACTTCTGGGAGATCTGCCGGTCGAGACCGTCGGAGCGCTCGGCACCCAGGATGAACAGCCGGACCATCTTCGGGGAGAGCCGCCAGGAGAAGGGCTTGGGGTTGTCGTCGATCGACTCCAACCAGTCCAGCTCCTCGGCGTACTTGATCTCGGCGGGGGCGCGCAACAGATCGGACATGTCGGAACCTTTCAGAACGTGTGAGCGTGAAGACGGGGTGGCGCGAGAACGGGGTGGCGCGAGAACGGGGTGGAAACGGCCGGTGGGGAAGCGTCGCCCCGCCGAGAGCGGGCAGCGAAGGCCCCGTCACGGCGCGGGGCACGGCGGTGGTGACGCGACTTCGCGGCAGGGTGCCGTGGCCGGGTCCTGCGACCGCAGGGGAGCGCGGACCGCCGTCAGGTGAGGAACGACTTGAGCTCGTGGACCAGCTTGCGGATATGCCCGGATATCACCGGTGTGCCGAGGTCCTTGAAGCGCTCCCGGAACCAGGGGTTGACGCTGCCCCGGCCGGCGCTGGTCACCGAACCGACGGGGATGAACTTCGCCCCGGAACGGTGGATGGCGGCCATGGACTCGAAGAGCTGCTCGGTCCGCCATTCGTAGAAGTCGGAGATCCACACCACCACGCTGCTCCGTGGCTCGGCGATCTTCGGCTGGGCGAGCGTCATGGCGGCCGTGCCGTCGGTGCCGCCCCCGAGGTTGGTGCGCAGCAGCGTCTCGAAGGGGTCGTGCACCCAGGGCGTGAGGTCGAGGGCCTGTGTGTCGTAGGCGATCAGGTGGACGTCGACCTTCGGCAGCCCGGCGAAGATCGAAGCGAGGATGGTGCAGTTGACCATCGAGTCGACCATCGAGCCGGACTGGTCCACGACCACGATGAGCCGCTGCGGCGTCGTCTTGCGGACGGTGTGCCGGTAGTGGAGGCGGTCGACGTACAACCGCTCCTCCTCCGGGCTCCAGTTGGTGAGGTTCTTCCAGATGGTCCGGTCCAGGTCCAGGTTCCGGAAGACGCGCTTCGGCGGCACGGAGCGGTCCAGGGGACCGGCCGTGGCCTTCTCCACCTGGGTCCGCAGCACCTCGGCGACGTCGTCGACGAATCGGCGGATCAGCGCCTTGGCATTGGCCAGTGCGACACCGGACAGATTGCCCTTGTCCCGGAGCAGTTGCTCGATCAGCGACATGCTCGGGGTGAGCTGTGCCGCGAGCAGGGGGTCGGCGAGGACCTCCCGCAGCTGCATCCGTCTCACGAGGTCGGCCTCGATGGCGCCGAGTTCGGGGCCGATCGCCGGAATCAGCGTGCCGGGGCCGGGTGCCGCGCCCCGGCCGTAGCCCGGGGCGCCGGCCCCGCCGCCGGACCGGCCGCCGCGCAGCTCACCAGGCGCGCAACCGAGCGAGCGTTCCAGCCACCCCGCGTCGGACTGCCAGCGCGAGAGCTGTCCGGCGGTAACCGTGCCGGATCCGGACGAGAAGACGTTGAGCAGCACCTTCGACACCAGCGCGGCACGGCGTACTTCGGCGGCGCGGTCACGTCCGCCGGCGCCGCCCTCGTCCTGGGCCTGCCCCTCGGGTGCGGACCCGCCTCGGGTCGCGGAACCGTGATCGGGTACGAGCCCTCCCCGGGGCGCACGTCCCGGCTCGGGCCCGGAGCCCGATTCGGGGCCGGAGCCCGATTCGGGGCCGGGGTCCACGTCCGCCACGGGGTCCGATTCGGGGCCGGGGTCCGCTTCCGGGAGGGCATCGGGTCCGAAGCGGGGGTCCGACTCGGGGCCGGAGTCCGCGTCCGGGACGGCATCGGGCCCGGGGCGGGGATGGCCTGCCCGGGGCACCATCAGTCCGTCGAACTCCTCGGCCAGCTCCGGATGGCGCTGCACGACGGAGTCGACGGAAGCCCGGGGTCCAGCAGTGCGGGCGGCAGCCCGATGTCCTCGATCACGGCGAGGCTCGCCGCTTCCAGCGCCGTGTGCTCCTCGCGGTCGAAGAGGCGGGCGAGGAGGCGCCAGTACAGGACCTGACGGCGATTGTCGTGGGAGTCGGCCTCCGGGTGCGGGGCCGTCCGCTCCGGTCCGGTCGTGTGCTCGGTCATGTGCGCAACAGCCTCCCCGCCCGTTCCCGCAGCACCTTCACGGCGTCGGTGGCGGCCTTCTCCGCCCTGACGCCGGTCTTGTCGGTCGTGCCGCCCGCCCATCCCCCGGCGTGCACCGCCACGGTCTTCTTCCGCACGGTCGTCTCGACGGCGAGCGGCTGCACCGTGAACACACCGGCGTCCCACCGGAGCAGTCCTATGCACGCGGCCGACGCCCTGACGGCCTCCGGCGTGAGCGGCCCCGCGGCCGGAACCCGGCCGGCGTCGACGGCCACGGAGTGCCCGGCCGCCTCGAACCGCAGTGCGCCGCCGTCCTCCCGGACCGTGTAGCCCTCCAGGAACACCGGCTCGGCGATGCGCGCCGGGTGGCGGTCCAGCGGCGCTGCTGCCGGGGCCGTCGCCGCGGCCAGGACGACACGGGCGGTGGCGAACGCGTCGGCGGGTCCGCCCGGGCGGGCCTGTTCGTCGTCCCAGATCAGGTCGCCCCCGGCGGTGACCGGCATCCCGGACAGCTCCATCGCGCGGCCCTCGCCCACGGCCGCCAGCAGGGCCATGTGCGGACGGAGCAGCTGCCAGACGCCGGCCCCGACGACCGTGTCCGGCTTCGGCACCGAGACGGCCGCGCGCACCAGTCGGGGCGCGGTGCCGTCAGCGGGCTCGAGCACCGCGTGCACCTGGGCCTGTGCGGCCGTCGCGTGCTCGTGCACGTCGACGCCGAGCGGCAGCAGCCGGCCGGTGGCGGTGCCGGGCGCGGCCGCCTCGGTGGCACCGGGCAGGGTCAGCAGCAGCGCCCGCGACCAGAGGTCGGCCCAGCGGCGCACCGGGATCCGTTCCGTCGGGGCGACCGGGCAGGAGGCGGCGAGCTCGGCGGCGAATCCGTCCAGCAGCGTCGCCGGCCGGCGCAGCGCCGGATCGGGAAGCATCGCGGACACCACCCGGGCCGCTTCGGAGACCAGCTCGTGGTCGACGCCCTGCCACCCGGCACGCGCCAGGTCCGAGAGCCAGGAGCGGGCGGCGGCCGGCAGGTTCGCCGTCCGCTTGTCCGCGGGCACCACCGGCACCGCCTCCTCGACGCGCGAACGGCCGGTCGCCTCGTCCACCCGGGCCACCAGGGCGTCGTGGACGGAACCGAGCAACGCCGCACGGGCGGCGGCCAGTGGGACGAAGTCGTCGTCGGCCGCGGCTCCGGCCGCGGCCTTCCCGGCCGCCTCGGCGGCCCGGGTGGCCAGCGGTGTGCCCGCCACGGCTTCGGCGAGTTTGGTCAGCCCCTCGGCCTGGACGGGCTGGGGCCTGAGCAGACCGCCGACGAGCGCGCGGTCGAAGACGTCGACCGCGGCCAGGGCCTCGTCCAGGCCGTCGACGGGGTCGGTGAGCAGGGCGGTGCGCATCAGGCCGCCGCCCCGGCCGGCGGGAACCACTGCATCTCGGGCAACGGTGCGGTGGACGGAGCGAGTTCGAGATAGGCCAGATGGCGCAGGAACCGGCTGAAGACGGTGGCCGCCGTCCTCGTCTCCGCCGGGGCGGGACGGGCGCCGGTCATCACCGCGGTGACACCGGCCGCCGTCGGCTCCCCGTCCCCCGTGTCGACGCGCAGGGAGCGGGCGACGCGCTCGGCGCCGTACTGCAGCACCGCCTCGCCGACCAAGGCCCGGATGTGGTTGCAGAACGAGCCCCGCGCACCGCCGCAGGGCCGGTTGTTGTTGGTGCTGCAGGCGAACGCGTACGTACCGGCCTCGACCGACGACACATAGACCCGTTCGATGTCCGAGCCGCTGGACACGACGCCCTGCAGGCGTCCCCCGGCCAGCTCGACGAACGGGACCTTGGCGAGCTTTCGGGGCCGCGCGGGCGCCACCACACGCGCCGTGCTCCGCTTCTCCCAGTGCTCCCAGTTCTCCCAGTTCTCCCAGTTCTCCCGGGACTCCCGGTTCTCCCCGTCGGACAACACACCATCTCCTTTGCACAGCACGGGATGTCCCTGCCGGACGGCTGGGCCCGGCGGGACACGACAGAACCTAGCGGCGCACACTGACAACGCCGATCTTGAGCAGGGACCGGGCGGCCGGCCTGAGCGGGCAGCCGGCGGGCGGGCCGGGCGGCCGAGGACGATCGGGCAGGGGAATCCCGCGCTGCGCGCACGGACGGGCACTCCGTGTGACGCGTCGCGCACCGCGGACGCCGCTCGCGGTGCAGAGCGGGCCCGGGCTCTCTAGCCTCGAAACAGAAGAGACGTGAAGGACCGCGCGACCCGGAAAGCACTCCGGTACGCCCGCCCGTCCTCACCCGGAGGTGGCCCCAGATGCCCGAGCTCTTCATCGGCGGTAGGTGGACCGCCGCGGCCGGCGGGCGGAAGCGGGAGATCCGCTGCCCCGCCGACGGCACACTGGTGGCGGCCGTCGACGAGGCCGGGCCGGAGGACGCCGCGGCCGCCGTCGCCGCCGCCCGCGACGCCTACGACAGCGGGCCCTGGCCCCGCACCCCGGCCGCCGAACGCGGTGAGCTGCTGCTGCGCACCGCCGCCCTGCTCGAACGCGACAAGGCGGAGTTCGCCCGCGCCGAGTCGCTGGACACGGGCAAGCGGCTGGTGGAGAGCGTGTACGACATGGACGACATCGCCGAGTGCTTCCGCTGGTTCGGCCGTCTTGTCGCGGCCGGCGGTCACGACCGCGTCGTCGACACCGGCCGGCCGGACGTCGACAGCCGGGTGGTCCACGAGCCCGTGGGTGTCTGTTCGCTGATCACCCCGTGGAACTACCCGCTGCTGCAGACCTCCTGGAAGGTCGCTCCGGCACTCGGCGCGGGCAACACCTTCGTACTAAAGCCGAGTGAACTCACCCCGCACACAGCGGTGCTGCTGATGCGGGTGCTCAGCGAGGCGGGGCTGCCCGGCGGCGCCGCCAATCTGGTCCTGGGCGCGGGCGCCGTCGTGGGCGCCCCGCTCACCGAGGACCCCAGGGTCGACATGGTGTCGTTCACCGGTGGCCTGGTAACCGGCCGGCGCATCATGGCCGCCGCCGCGCCGACGGTGAAGAAGGTGGCGCTGGAACTCGGCGGCAAGAACCCGAACGTGGTGTTCTCCGATGCCGCGTTCGAGGCGGCGGTGGACTACGCGGCGACCGCCGTCTTCCTCCACTCCGGCCAGGTCTGCTCGGCCGGGGCTCGGCTGCTCGTGCAGGAGGAACTGCATGACGCGTTCGTCGCGGAGCTCGTCCGACTGGCGGAGTCCATCAGACTGGGCGGGCCGTTCGACGAGAACGCCCGCGCGGGTCCGCTGATCTCCGCCGGGCACCTGGAGAAGGTCGAGGCGTACGTCGAGGCCGGCCTCGCCGAGGGCGCGGTCCTGCGCTGCGGCGGCTCCCGGCCGGACGACCCGGGGCTCGCGGACGGCTTCTACTACCGGCCGACGGTTCTGGACGAGTGCGCCCCGGACATGACGGTGGTGCGTGACGAGTCGTTCGGGCCGGTGCTGACCGTGGAGCGGTTCCGCGACGAGGAGGAGGCGCTGGCCCTCGCCAACGACACGGTCTACGGTCTCGCGGGTGCCGTCTGGACCCAGGATCCGGCGCGGGCCCACCGGGTGGCCGCGCGGATGCGGGCCGGCACGGTGTGGATCAACGACTTCCATCCGTACGTCCCGCAGGCGGAATGGGGCGGTATGAAGCAGTCCGGATTCGGTCGTGAACTCGGTCTGGCCGGGCTGGCCGAGTACCGCGAGTCCAAGCACATCTGGCGCAATCTCGCGCCGGGCCCGCAGCGGTGGTTCGCATGACGGCGGACGGGGAGGGCACCGTGCGGCACGAGGGAGCGCCGGGCCCCGCGGCCCTGAGCGGAACCCGTCCCTCGGTCCGCACCGGCGCAAGGACGGCGGGCTGCGGTGCGCCTGCCGACGGGGTCGCCGGGCAGCGGCCGCCGTCCGCGGGTGCCGACGCCGCTACGGGCGGCGGCCAGGGCGGCGGCTCGTCTCGCGCCCGGACGGGGCGCGTGCCGACGGGCGTCCAGCGCCTGAACCCGCGGCGTCCACGAGACGGGCGGGCTCGCCGAGCGCGCGCCCGAGTACGCGCCGACCGGTGCCCCGGCGGCTCCCCGACGAGCCCGGGGGGACGACCGCTTTCGTCCGGTCGTGCCCCGGTGGCTCCCTGACGACCTGGAGATGCCATGTCCTCACCCACGTCCGCGCCGGAGTTCGACCATGTGGTCGTGGGCGGCGGCACGGCCGGCGCCGTCGTCGCCGCGCGGCTCAGCGAGGACCCCGATGTCAGCGTGTGCCTGCTGGAAGCCGGCCCCTCCGACGTGGGCGACGACAGCGTCCTGGTGCTGGAGCGCTGGATGGCCCTGCTGGAGTCGGGCTACGACTGGGACTACCCGGTCGAACCGCAGGTGAACGGAAACAGCTTCCTCCGCCATGCCCGCGCGAGAGTCCTCGGCGGCTGTTCGTCGCACAACTCCTGCATCGCGTTCTGGGCGCCCGCGGAGGATCTGGACGAGTGGGCCGCGGCCGGGTGCACCGGATGGAGCGCCGCGGACTGCTTCCCGCTGTACCGGCGGCTGGAGACCAACGACGCGCCCGGCGACCACCACGGCCGCTCGGGCCCGGTGCGCTTGCGGACGGTCCCCCGAGGGACCCGTGCGGGCGGGCGCTGCTGGAGGCCTGCGCGGAGGCGGGCATCCCGACGACCCCGTTCAACGCCGGTACGACGGTGGTGCGGGGCGCCGGCTGGTTCCAGATCAACGCCCGTCCGGACGGGACCCGCGCGTCCGCCTCGGTGTCGTACCTGCACCCGGTGCTCGGCAAGCGTCCGAACCTGGAGGTGCGGACCGGGGTACGGGCGCGGCGGCTGCTGTTCCCGGGCGACGGCCGGTGCGGGGGCGTCGAGTACCTGGAGCCGGACACCGTCCACACGTCGGCGGTGGCCGCCCGCGGTGAGGTGATCGTGGCGTGCGGGGCCATCGACTCGCCCAAGCTGCTGATGCTGTCGGGCATCGGCCCGGGCGGGCATCTGCGGGACGTCGGCGTCGACGTACGGGTGGACGCCCCCGGCGTGGGCTCGCATCTGCAGGACCACCCCGAGGGAGTGATCATGTGGGAGGCGAAGCAGCCCATGGTCACCGCCTCCACCCAGTGGTGGGAGATCGGCATCTTCGCGGACACCGTGCCCGGCCTGGACCGGCCGGACCTGATGTTCCACTACGGCTCCATGCCCTTCGACATGAACACCTACCGGCAGGGCTATCCCACGTCCGACAACGCCTTCACGCTGACGCCGAACGTGACCCGGGCCCGTTCGCGGGGGACGGTCCGGCTGCGCAGCCGGGACTTCCGCGACAAGCCGATGGTCGACCCCCGCTACTTCACGGACGAGCACGACGTCCGCGTGATGACCCACGGGCTGCGGCTGGCGCGCGACATCGTCTCGCGGACCCCGATGGCCGACTGGGCCGGGGCCGAACTCGCCCCAGGACCCGGGACCACGAGCGACGACGAGCTGTTCGCGTATGTGCGCGCCACCCACAACACCGTGTACCACCCGGCGGGAACGGTGCGCATGGGGGCCGACGGCGATCCGGAGTCCCCGCTCGACGCGCGTCTGCGGGTCAAGGGCGTGCGGGGTCTGCGGGTGGCCGACGCCTCGGTGATGCCGCTGCTCACGACGGTCAATCCGTGCATCACCACGATGATGATCGGCGAGAAGTGCGCCGACATGGTCAAGGCCGACGCGGCCGCGGGGAACGGCTGAGCGGGCTGCCCGCCGGGGCGGAGCGCGCTTGCGGCGGGGTGGCGAAGGCCCCGGGGAAGGCACCGGCGGAAGGGCACCACCGGCGGAAGGGCACCGGCGGCCGCGGTAGGGACGCGGGAGACTGCGGGACGGCTTCCGGGCCGCGCGAACGGCGCCGCCCCGTCCGGGGTTCGCGCGCCGGACGGGCGCCGGACGCCGGACGGGCGGCGGGCGCCGAGGTGAAGGAGCGGCCATGCCGGTCCCCGAGCGCCGGCCCCCGAGCGCCGCTGCCAGGGCACCGCTGCCGGGCGGAGGGCACGGGGGCGGAGCGGGCCTGGCGGGGTGCGGGTGCCGGGGCGTCCCCCACGCGGGGGACGCCCCGGCACCCACGGGCTCAGCCGAGGGTCGCGAGCGCCTGGTTGAGGGTCTGCGACGGGCGCATGACCGCCGAGGCCTTGGCCGCGTCCGGCTGGTAGTAGCCGCCGATGTCGGCCGGTGACCCCTGCACGGCGATCAGCTCGTCGACGATCGCCCCCTCCTGCTCGGTCAGCGTCTTGGCGAGCCCGGCGAACGCCTCCGCCAGCTGGGCGTCGTCGGTCTGCCTCGCGAGCTCCTGCGCCCAGTACAGCGCCAGGTAGAAGTGGCTGCCGCGGTTGTCGATGCCGCCGAGGCGGCGGCTCGGCGACTTGTTCTCGTTGAGGAAAGTGCCGGTGGCACGGTCGAGCGTGTCGGCCAGGATGCGGGCCCGGGCGTTGCCCGTCGTGGCGGCGAGGTGCTCGAAGCTGACCGCGAGCGCCAGGAACTCGCCGAGGCTGTCCCAGCGGAGGTAGTTCTCCTTGAGGAGCTGCTGGACGTGCTTCGGCGCGGAGCCGCCGGCGCCGGTCTCGAACAGTCCGCCGCCGTTCATCAGCGGGACGACCGAGAGCATCTTGGCGCTGGTGCCCAGCTCCAGGATCGGGAACAGGTCGGTCAGGTAGTCGCGCAGCACGTTGCCGGTGACCGAGATGGTGTTCTCGCCGCGGCGGATGCGCTCCAGCGAGAAGCGGATCGCGTCGACCGGGGCCATGATCTCGATCCGCAGGCCCTGGGTGTCGTGCTCGGCCAGGTACCGCCGGACCTTCTCGATCAGCCGGGCGTCGTGTGCGCGGCCCTCGTCGAGCCAGAAGACGGCCGGGTCGCCGGTGGCGCGGGCGCGGGTGACGGCGAGCTTCACCCAGTCCTTGATCGGCGCGTCCTTGGTCTGGCACATGCGGAAGATGTCGCCGGCGCTGACCGTCTGCTCGATCACGGCGTTGCCGTCGGCGTCGACGACGCGGACGGTGCCGGTGGCCGGGATCTCGAACGTCTTGTCGTGGCTGCCGTACTCCTCGGCCTTCTGGGCCATCAGCCCGACGTTCGGGACGGAGCCCATGGTCGACGGGTCGAAGGCGCCGTTGGCGCGGCAGTCGTCGATGACGACCTGGTAGATGCCCGCGTAGCTGCTGTCCGGGATGACGGCGAGGGTGTCCGCCTCCTGGCCGTCCGGGCCCCACATGTGGCCGGAGGTGCGGATCATCGCCGGCATGGAGGCGTCGACGATGACGTCGCTCGGCACGTGCAGGTTGGTGATGCCGCGGTCGGAGTCGACCATCGCCAGGGCGGGGCCCTCGGCGAGCTCGGCCTCGAAGGAGGCCTTGACGGCGTCGCCCTGGGGAAGCGACTCCAGGCCCTTGAGGATGCCGCCGAGGCCGTCGTTCGGGGTCAGGCCGGCGGCGGCGAGGGCCTCGCCGTGCTCGGCGAAGGTCTTCGGGAAGAAGGCGCGTACCACGTGGCCGAAGATGATCGGGTCGGAGACCTTCATCATCGTGGCCTTGAGGTGGACCGAGAACAGCACGCCCTCGGCCTTGGCGCGGGCGACCTGCGCGCCGAGGAACTCGCGCAGGACGGCCACCCGCATCACGGACGCGTCCACGACCTCACCGGCGAGCACCGGGACCGACTCGCGCAGCACGGTGGTGCTGCCGTCGTCGCCGGCGAGCTCGATGCGGAGGGTGCCGTCCTCGGCGACGACGGTGGACTTCTCGGTCGAGCGGAAGTCGTCGCCCGTCATGTGCGCGACGTTGGTCTTGGACTCGGGGGTCCAGGCACCCATGCGGTGCGGGTGCGCCTTGGCGTAGTTCTTCACCGAGGCGGGGGCCCTGCGGTCGGAGTTGCCCTCGCGCAGCACGGGGTTGACGGCGCTGCCCTTGACCTTGTCGTAGCGGGCGCGGATGTCGCGCTCCTCGTCGGTCTTCGGGTCGTCAGGGTAGGCCGGCAGCGCGTAGCCCTGTTCCTGGAGTTCGGCGACCGCCGCCTTCAGCTGCGGGATGGACGCCGAGATGTTGGGCAGCTTGATGATGTTGGCGCCGGGGGTCTTGGCCAGTTCGCCGAGTTCGGCGAGGGCGTCGTCGATGCGCTGGCCCTCCTGAAGGTACTCGGGGAACTGGGAGATGATCCGTCCCGCCAGCGAGATGTCCCGGGTCTCCACGGCGACTCCGGCCGTCGAGGCGTACGCCTGGATCACCGGCAGGAACGAGTACGTCGCCAGGGCCGGGGCCTCGTCAGTGTGTGTGTAGATGATGGTCGAGTCACTCACCGGGTGCTCCGCTCTCCACGTCTGCAACATTGCTCGACATCAAGATATCTCGGTGCGGCTCACCTCTCGACAGTGGCCTGCCCCACAGACGGCGCGAAACCGCCGGCCGCGCTCTCGCGCTCGGCGGCCGGGGCCGGCGAGGGGCAGGGACTGCCCGGATGGGGCCGGACCGTCCCGCCCTCCCCGGTGGAGCGGCGGCCCGGCGGTGGGAGAGCTGTGCGACGAGGTAGCGGCCCGGTCCGCCCCCCTTCTCCGGGGTCCGGGCCCGGCACGTCTCCGGCGTCCGGGCCCGGCACGTCCTGGGCCGGGTGCTGCCGGATCGGAGTCCTCACGGGTCAGGGTGTCCGTCCGGATGAGCCGGAGGCGCACGGCACCGCCCGCCTGGCGGCCGGGGTCGGTGACCAGCTCACCGGCGATCGACCCGCAGGACCAGGCCGCCCGGCTGTACCGGCAGTTCCCCGGGTTCCAGGCCGGGATCGGCCGGCGACCGTACGGCGCACCGCGGCCGCCCCTCACGGCCGCGGCGCGCGGCCCGTGACCGGCCACGTCTCCGACGACCAGGGCGATACGGGCCGAGAGAGCGGAAACGGCGTCGGAACGGTCCACGCCGACACGCCCTCCCGGGTCGGCCGGCGGACAGGCGCCGAGGCTCCGGCGCGGGCCGCTCGCAGGTCACGGACGGCAGCAGACCGCGCTGCGGCCCCACGGCCGTACGGCGCTCCCCGGTGCAGCGGCATGCGCTGCCCAGGGCGGCCGTTGCCAGGGCCGCGGGCCCCGGCAACGGCAACGGCGCCCCGACACAGCACCCCGGCAACAGCACCGGCACCGGTGCGGCCTCCCGGTTGCGCTGCTCGGGGATCACTCTGTCCAGGGCGGCCGGGGTGGCCGAGGAGGCAGGCGCGGGCGGCAGGCGCGGGCGGCGCCCGTGTGGGCCGGGTCGCCCCAGCCCGGCTCGAGGGCCGTCAGATCTTCTGGAAGACCATCCGCAGTGCGGTGTAGCGGCGCTCGCGCAGGAACTTCAGCGCCGTGCGCTGCTCCCTGATGATGTCGGCGACCGCGTCCTCGCCGATGAGTTCCGCACCTCTGTCCCGGTTGGCCTGCGCCCGCTCCAGCCAGGTCGCCACCGTCTTCACGCCGTCGTCGGGATCGCTGCGCACCTCCGGAATCCGGAACAGGCCGCGGGCCGCCTCGGTGAGCTCACTCCGGGTCGGGAGGAACACCTCGGGGAAGACCTTGCGGGAGGCGTGCATGCCCTCGCGGAGGTTGCCGAAGCCGTCCCGGACGTCCTGCAGGGCCGTGCGGACCTTCGCGCGCCCGTGCATGTCGCGCCCGGCGGGCCGGCGCGGCGGGAGCACCAGGGACGTGAACCATCCACCGCTGTTCCAGGCGTTGGCCTGGAGGGAGATCCGCCCACCGGGTCGCAGCCAGGTGTGGCAGCGCTCGAAGAACGTGCGGTAGCTGGCGACCCGCTTGCGCCGCAGCATGGTGGTGCCCGCGAAATGCTCGATCGCCTCGATCGCGATGATGGCGTCGTACGGCGCGTCCGGCTCGTGGTCGAACCAGTTCTCGGCCAGGATCTCGCAGTTGGGCCAGCCCTGCTGCCGGATCCATGCCGCCTGGCCCGGACTCATCGTGAGCCCGACGGCATGCCCCACGCCGTGGTTCTCCACCAGCCGCTGCATGAGGCTGCCCCAGCCGCAGCCGACGTCGAGCACCCGGCCGGCGCCCGTCGCCCGCGCGGCCTCGGCGTGATAGTCCAGCTTGCGGATCTGCGCCGATTCGAGTGTGTCGCCGTCCTCCCACATGGCGTAGGAGTAGACGAGTTCGGGGCCGAGGGTCAGCCGGTAGAACTCGCCCAGGAAGTCGTACTGATGAACGATCGCCTCGGACGACGTGCCCTTGTACGCGGACGTTCTTCTCGACCCGGTCAACGCGATCACCTGCCTGTCGATTCGGTGCGGGTTTCCGACGGCCGCGGGCGGGCCGGATCGGGAACGGCGGCAGCCGTTCGGGGGAGGTGTGCACGCAAGACGGCTTCCGGACGCGGCGGTTCTGGCCGGAGTACGGGGCTCCGCCCGGCCGCCGGCCCGCCGGCGTCCCGGCCCGCGTTTCGCGGAACGCACCTTTCGATCACCCTAACCGTGTGCGGCCGAACCGGCACGCTGGGCAAGCGCCGGACGGCCGGCCGCCGCCCGGTGTTACGAACGCAGCGGCGGGCGGCCCGGCGGCAGAGCCGGACCACCCGCCGCCACAAGGCCGTCTACGGCAGCCGGCCGCCGGGGGGCGCACCTTGCACGGAGCGCGGCTTCGTCCTGAGCACGTCTCCCGCGCCCCCGCGCGCACGGCGGCGACCGGTCATCTCCGGCGCGACGTCCATGATTTCCCTGTCGAGCTCTTCCTCGGCCCTGGGAACGGGCTTCCCGTGCTGCCTGGCTCGCTTCATAACGACCTCCTTCACTGCGTGAGGCTTCTGCGCCGTTGGCTACCCGGTCGCGGCGCCGCCATGCATGTGCGTCACCGGCGCGTGGGACGCCACGAGGAATACACCGCAGAACCGCCGGCGCGGCCCGCCGGAAGTCCTCACCCGTCCGGCCCATCCGATTCGCCGATACGATGTGCAGGAGTCGCGGCAGGAGAGCGATGACGGCACTCCCGAGTTCCGGCACGACACGCGCCTGGGTGGTCGAGCGTCCCGCGCCGATCGCCTCGGGGCCGCTGCGCCCGGTCGAGCGGGAGATTCCGGAACCCGGTCCGTACGAGCTGCTGCTGGGCGTACGCGCGTGCGGTGTCTGCCGGACCGATCTGCATCTGGCGGAGGGCGATCTGCCGCCCCGCCGGCCGGGCTGCACCCCCGGCCACGAGATCGTCGGCGAGGTGCTGGAGGCGGGACCGCACGCCGGCGGGTTCGCGGCCGGCGACCGGGTGGGCGCGGCCTGGCTGGCCGGTACCTGCGGGCGGTGCCGCTGGTGCCGGGCGGGGCGGGAGAATTTCTGCCCGGCCTCGCGCTACACCGGCTGGGACCTCCACGGGGGTTTCGCCGGGCACACGCTCGTGGACGCGCGGTACGTGTACCGGCTGCCGGAGGGCCTGCCGGACGAGGACGCCGCCCCGCTGCTGTGCGCCGGCATCATCGGCTACCGGGCCCTGGAACGCGCCGAACTGCCCCGGGGCGGGCGCCTCGGGGTGTACGGCTTCGGTGCGTCCGCGCATCTGACCGCCCAGCTCGCCCTCGCCCGGGGCGCCGAGGTCCACGTCGTCACCCGCTCGCCCGCGGCCCGGCGGCTTGCGCTGGACCTGGGCGCCGCGTCCGCCGGGCCGAACGCCCCTCCGTGCCTCCTGGACTCGGCCATCCTGTTCGCCCCTGCCGGAAGCCTGGTACCGAAGGCCCTCGAGGCCCTGGACCGGGGCGGGACGCTGGCGATCGCCGGCATCCACCTGACCGACGTGCCGCCGCTCGGCTACGAACGGCACCTGTTCCAGGAGCGCACGTTGCGCAGCGTCGCGGCCAACACCCGTGAGGACGGCCGCGCCTACCTCGCCGAGGCCGCGCGGCTGCGGCCCACCGTACGGGCGGTGCGGTACCCCATGCCGCACGCGGACCGGGCGCTGGCGGACCTGGCGGCCGGGAACGTCACCGGCGTTGCCGTGCTCATACCGCCGTGAGCCCGGACGGCCCCGGACCCGGACGACGGACAGCGGACGACGTACGGCGGACTTGTTTGCCGAATCGGCAAGGAACATTGCCATTACGTCCTGGCGGGCGCAGGGTGGAGCCATGGACGGGACGGACGGAAGGAACGGGGCGGACGCCATGGACGGGACGAACACAGCAGGCGGGACGGACGCCATGGACAGCACGGACACGGCAGGCGGGGCGGGTGCGGTGGGCGGGGCGGACGAGCGGGACCTCGCCGAACCGGACGTCGTGGTGGTGGGGGGCGGCGCCGCCGGGCTGTCCGCCGCGCTGACGCTGGCCCGGGCCAGGAGAACCGTACTGGTATTCGACTCCGGCGAGCCGCGCAACGCCCCCGCGGCCGGTGTCCACGGTCTGCTGGGCCGGGAGGGGATGCCGCCGGGAGAGCTGGTGCGGGCCGGGCGCGAGGAGGTCAGCCGGTACGGCGGGCTGATCGTTCCGGACACGGTGACGGGCACCCGCCGGGACGGCGGCCGCATCGTCGTGGAGACCGCGGGCGGCCGCCGTCACCGGGCGCGGCACGTGCTGGTGGCCTCCGGCCTGATCGACGAACTGCCCGCGGTTCCCGGACTGCGCGAGCGCTGGGGCCGCGATGTGCTGCACTGCCCGTACTGCCACGGCTGGGAGGTACGGGACGAGCCGATCGGGGTACTCGCGAGCGGCCCCAAGGCGGTGCACCAGGCGCTGCTGTTCCGGCAGTGGACGCCCGACGTGACCCTCTTCCTGCACACGGCGGGCGACCCGGACGAGGAGCAGTGGGAGCAGCTCGCGGCGCGGGGCGTCGCCGTGGTCGACGGTGAGGTGACCGGACTCGCGATCGAGGACGACCGGCTGAGCGGGGTGCTCCTGGCGTCGGGCCGGCGGGTGCCGCTGAGGGCCCTGGCCGTGGCCCCGCGCTTCCTGGCACGCGGGGGTGTGCTGTCCGGGCTCGGCGTGACGACCGTCGAGCACCCCGTGAGCGTGGGCCGGTACGTGGAGGCCGACGCGCAGGGGGCGACGGGAGTGGAGGGGGTGTGGGTGGCGGGCAACGTCGCCGACCTCATGGCCGGCGTGGCCGTGGCGGCGGCGTCCGGCGTCCGGGCGGCCATGGCGATCAACGCGGAGCTTACGGCCGCCGACACCGCCGCGGCGGTGTCGGCGCGCCGCTCGACGGCCCGAGGGCCCCGGGTGTTCGCGGCACCCGCGGAGTCGGCGGTCGGCGAGCGGGTACTCGGGGAACACCGTCACGGGCTCGAGTCCCTGCTCGGCGGGGAACGCGGCGGGGAGGGGTGAGGCGTTGCGGCGGGCGGGGAGGAACCCGGAGCACAGCACCAGGGCCCGTCAGGAAGCCGCCAGAACCGGCCCCTCCGCACGGCCGGCCGCGTCGCCCGTCGCGGGGCGGGATCGGGAGGAGCGCGAGGAGCCGGAACGGGAGGAGACCGGAAGGGCCTGCTCCGTCCAGATGGCCTTGCCGTCCTGGCTGTACCTCGTGCCCCAGCGCTGGACGAGCTGGGCGATGATGAACAGCCCGCGCCCGCCCTCGTCGTCGTCGGCGCTGTGCCGCAGATGAGGTGCGGTGTGGCCGGCGTCCGCGACCTCGCACACCAGGGTCCGGTCGTGGATGAGCCGCAGGTGCAGCGGCCCTTCGGCGTACCGGACCGCGTTGGTGACGAGTTCGCTGGCGATCAGCTCGGTGGTGAAGACCAGTTCGCCCAGCCCCCAGTCGCGCAGCCGGGCGGCCACCAGCCGGCGGGCGCGGCCAGCGGCGACCGGCTCCGCCGGCAGGCTCCAGACGGCCACCCTGCGGTCGTCCAGCTCCCTGGTCCGCACCAGTAGCAACGCGGTGTCGTCGTTGGTCGTGCCGTCGGGCAGCAGCTCGGACACGGCCCGGTCGCACAGGTCCTCCAGCGAGTCCGCGCCCTCGGCCAGTACCCGTGCCAGGGTGTCCAGCCCCTTGTCGATGTCCCGGTCCCGGGCCTCGACGAGGCCGTCCGTGAAGAGCGCGAGCAGACTGCCGACGGGCAGTTCGACCTCGAGGCACTCGAAGGGCAGGCCGCCGAGCCCCAGCGGGGGCCCGGCCGGCAGGTCGGGGAATCTGACGCGGCCACCGGGCTCGACGACCGCCGGGGGCAGATGCCCGGCGCGCGCCATGGTGCAGCGCCGCGACACGGGGTCGTAGACGGCGTAGAGGCAGGTGGCTCCGGCCGCGACGTCGTCGTCGCCGGTGAGCGTGCCGAGGGCGTCGGCGCTGTCCTGGGCCGACTGCCCGACGAGGTCGTCGAGCCGCTTGAGGAGTTCGTCGGGCGGCAGGTCCAGGGGCGCCAGCGCGCGGACCGTGGTGCGCAGCCGGCCCATGGTGGCCGCCGCGTGCAGGCCGTGCCCCACCACGTCGCCGACGACCAGCCCGACCCGCGCACCGGACAGCGGGATGACGTCGAACCAGTCGCCGCCGACCCCGCTGAGGTCGTCCGTGGGCAGATACCGATGGGCCAGCTCGACGGCCGAGTTGGCCGGCAGGTGCTGGGGCAGGAGCTGCCGCTGGAGGGCCAGCGCGGACTCCCTCTCCCGGGTGTAGCGGCGGGCGTTGTCGACGGACACCGCGGCGCGGGCGACGAGTTCGTCCGCCACGGCGACCGCGCCGTGGTCGAAGAAGCCCCGCAGGCCGTCGCGCACGAACGTCGCGATCCCCAGCACGCCGCCCCCGGCGCGCAGCGGTACGACCAGGGTGCCGTCCTCCAGCACGAGCCCGCCGGAGGCGAGGCTGCGGTGCTGTGGCGAGCCCTCGGCGTAGGCGACGGGCAGCGGGCGGAGCCGTCCCCCGGTGGCGCCCCCGTCCGGCCCGGTGCCGTCCGCGCTCCCGGGGCCCGGGGCCGCCGCGGCGCGGGAGGATGCGGCACGGAGCAGATCCGCCGCCCCCTGCCCCGTGCCGCCCGGGATCTCGCCCGCCAGTACGGCCGGGGCCAGGTCCACGTCGACGCGGTCGGCGAATTCCGGCACGGCCACCGCGGCGAGTTCGCCGGCCGTGACGAGCACGTCCAGCGTCGTACCGACGGTACGGCCCGCCTCGACCAGAAGACTCACCTGGCGCTGCGCCTCGTAGCGGTCGGAGATGTCGAAGGCGTCCTCGCACACGCCGAAGACATGACCGTCGGCGTCCTGCAGGCGGTAGTACGAGCAGGACCACACGTGTTCCCTGCCCGGGTCGCTGGGCTGCTCCGCGCGGAAGTGCAGATCGAGGAACGGCTCCCCGGTGTCGAGCACCCGGCGCATGACGGCGTGGAGCGTCTCCGGGTAGCCCGGGGTCACGAACCTGCCCCTGGGGTAGAGCTCCTGGGCCAGCTCGCCGCGGGTCTGGGCGAGCGGGCGCCCGATCTCCCGCTCCGAGGCGGCGTTGCACCAGACGAGACGGAAGGCGGTGTCGTAGATCGCGAAGCCCAGGGGCGACTCGGTGGCCAGCCCCTGGAGCATGGCGAGGCGGGACTCCCATTCCCGCAGCCGGTCCCGGTCGGCCGCCACGACGACGCGCTCCGCCCGCCCCGTCCCGGAGAGCGGGCAGACCGCGGTGACGAGCTGCATCCGGTGGCCGTCCCGGTGGACCGCGGCGTGCACATGATGCTCGGGGAAGGGCGGGACCAGGGGTCCGCCGGCCGCGTCGGCGGCCCGGCCGGCTGCCGCCCGGGGGTCCGGTGCGGCGCCGGGCGCGGGAACCCCGCCGGGCGTCAGGAACGCGGCGACGGGACGTCCGATGATCTCGTCCGTCCGGTAGCCGAGGAGTTCCTGCGCCGCGGGGCTCCAGCCGATGACGGCGTCGTGCTCGTCGAGCACGAACGTGGCGGCGCTCGTGACGTCGAGCGGCCCGCGGAAGTCGGCGTCCTCGGTCGCCCTTCTCGCGTTGTCCATGACGCCCTCACCGGCCGGCTTCGTCAGGTCCAGAATCCGCCCTGCGCTGACCCTGCGCAACCGATCGGACCGGATTCGCGGCCGGCGGCGCCACGGGACCTGCCGTCCACGCGAACGGGTGAGCGGAACGGCGGCGCCACGGGATCGTGCCGCATGTGCGAACAGACGAGCGAGTCGGCGATGGCGCCGCGCGCTCCGCGCCCGGCGCGGGGACGTGCCCGGCCTGAGGGGTCTGGTGTGACCGCGCACGAGCGCGGATGACAGCATGGGACCCATGAGTAACGACGTTTTCTTCGACATCACCATCAACGACGAGCCCGCCGGGCGGATCGTCTTCACGCTGTTCGACGACGTGGTCCCCAAGACCGCGCGGAACTTCCGCGAGCTGGCCACCGGTGAGCACGGCTTCGGGTACGAGGGCTCCGGCTTCCACCGTGTCATCCCCGACTTCATGCTCCAGGGCGGCGACTTCACGGCCGGCAACGGCACGGGCGGCAAGAGCATCTACGGCGAGAAGTTCGCCGACGAGAACTTCCAGATCAAGCACACCAAGCCCGGCCAGCTGTCCATGGCCAACGCGGGCCCGAACACCAACGGCTCGCAGTTCTTCATCACGACCATCGTCACCGACTGGCTGGACAACAAGCACGTCGTGTTCGGCGAGGTCGTCGAGGGCATGGACGTCGTGAAGCGGATCGAGTCCCTGGGTTCGCGCAGCGGCGCCACCCAGGCGAAGATCAGCATCGCCAAGTCGGGCGTCGTCGGGGGCTGACCCCGGCCGCTGCCGCCCCGGCCCCGGCAGAGGTCCCCGACCCACCGGGGCGGGGCGCGGCGCTGCGCTCCGGGCGGCGGCGCCCGGGGGCCGGCCCCGCGGTCGGCGATCCCCCGCCCGGCGCCTGCCTCTTCCCCCGCGGCCGAGGGCCCGGGCCGCGCCGAGCGAACGCCAGCGACACGCGCACCCGGCGGCCCGGCGGCTGCCGTTCCGCCGCGCGGCCGGGACCTGCGGGGATAGTGTGGTGGTGACGGTTGCCGGGAAGGACGGCCATGCGGGTAGCGCTCTTCGTCACATGCGTCAACGACACACTCTTCCCGCGCACCGGCCGGGCCGTCGTCCGGCTGCTGGAGCGCCTCGGCGTGGAGGTGGACTTCCCACCCGGGCAGACGTGTTGCGGGCAGCCGCAGTACAACAGCGGCTACCGGCACCAGGCGGAGTCCCTCGTACGCCGCCACGCCGCCGCCTTCGACGGCTACGACCACGTCGTCACGCCGTCCGCCTCGTGCGTGGCGATGGTCCGTGACAACCACCCGCGGATCGGCGCCAGGGCCGCCGCCGAAGGGCGCGGCCGGGAACTCGCCGAGGCGGCGGCGGCATCGGTCCCGCGGACGTACGAGCTGACGGAGTTCCTGGTCGACGTGCTCGGGGTGACGGACGTCGGGGCGTACTACCCGCACACCGTCACCTACCATCCGACGTGCCACGGCCTGCGGATGCTCGGGCTCGGCGACCGGCCGCGCCGGCTGCTGGAGCACGTCGGCGGGCTGGTGCTAAGGGAACTCGAAGGCGCCGAGGAGTGCTGCGGCTTCGGCGGGACCTTCGCCGTGAAGAACGCCGCCGTGTCGGCGGCCATGGGCGCGGACAAGGCACGCCACATCCGCGCCACCGGCGCCGGGGCGGTGTGCATGGTCGACAACTCGTGCCTGATGCACATCGGCGGCACCCTCGCCCGGCTCGGCTCGCCGGTGCGGCCGGTCCATATCGCCGAGATCCTGGCGAGCACGGAGGAGGACGTCCGATGAGCGGTACGTATCCGGGAGTGCCCGCGTTCCCCGAGGCGGCGGCCGAGGCCACCCGCGACAGCACCCTCCGCGGCAATCTGCGGCACGCCACGCACACCATCCGCGACAAGCGGGCCAGGGCGGTCGCGGAACTCGCGGACTGGCCGCGGTTGCGCGCGACGGCCGCCGCGATCAAGGATCGTACGCTGCGTCATCTGGACCACTACCTGGTACAGACCGAGGCCGCCGTGACGGCCGCGGGCGGCAGCGTGCACTGGGCCGCGGACGCGGCCGAGGCGAACCGGATCGTCACCCGACTCGTCCGCGCCACCGGCGAGACGGAGGTCCTCAAGGTCAAGTCCATGACCACCCAGGAGATCGGGCTCAACGAGGCGCTGGCCCGCGCCGGCATCACCGCCTGCGAGACCGACCTCGCCGAGCTGATCGTGCAGTTGGGCGAGGACCTGCCCTCGCACATCCTGGTTCCGGCCATCCACCGCAACCGGGCCGAGATCCGCGACGTCTTCCGTGCGCGGATGGCGGACTGGGGCCGACCCGCCCCGGACGGCCTCGGCGACAGCCCGGCCGAACTGGCCGAGGCCGCCCGGCTGCATCTGCGGGAGAAGTTCCTGCGCGCGAAGGTCGCGATCTCGGGCGCCAACTTCATGGTCGCCGAGACCGGCACTCTGGTGGTGGTCGAGTCGGAGGGCAACGGCCGGATGTGCCTGACGCTGCCGGAGACACTGATCTCGGTGGTCGGCATCGAGAAGGTCGTGCCGACGTGGCGGGACCTGGCGGTGTTCCTCCAACTCCTGCCGCGCTCCCCCACAGCCGAGCGGATGAACCCGTACACCAGTATGTGGACGGGGACTCGGGCGGGGACTCGGGCGGGAACGGGCACCGGGGCACGGGCGGGGACGGCCGACGGCAACGACGACGGCCCGCGCGCCTTCCATCTCGTCCTGCTGGACAACGGCCGCACCGACACACTCGCCGACACCGTGGGACGGCAGGCGCTGCGCTGCATCCGCTGCTCGGCCTGCCTGAACGTCTGCCCGGTGTACGAGCGGGCCGGCGGACACGCGTACGGCTCGCCCTACCCCGGCCCGATCGGCGCGATCCTCACACCTCAACTGCGCGGCACGGAAAGCGTGCTGGACGCCTCGCTCCCCTTCGCCTCGTCCCTGTGCGGTGCCTGCTACGAGGTGTGCCCGGTAGCCATCGACATCCCCGAGGTCCTGGTCCACCTGCGGGAGCGGGTCGCCGAGGGCGGCATCGTGACCCGCGGCGGGAAGAAGACCGTCATCCGCCCGGCGCGAGGGCACGCCGCGGAGCGCGCGGCGATGCGCGCGGCCCGCTGGACGCTGGACCACCCGGCCGCGCTGCGCACGGCCCAGCGCGTCGCCTCCCGCACCCGCCGGCTGCATCCGCGGCGTCTGCCGGGGCCGGGGAGGGCATGGACCGAGACCCGTGCGCTCCCGGAGGTGCCGGCGGAGTCGTTCCGCGACTGGTGGGCGCGCACGCGCGGCCGGGGGAGCCCGGAGTGAGCGACCGGGACACGGTGCTCGGCCGGGTGCGGCGGGCGCTGGCGGACGTACCGCGCGAGGAGCGACCCGAGGACGCGCCGGTCACCGGGGGCCGTCCCAGTCGGGACGGAGCACGCACCCCGGCCGAGGCCGCCGACCTGCTGGCCCGGAACCTCGCGGACTACCGGGCGCTGGTGCACCGGGTGTCCCCGGCCCTGCTGCCCGGACTCGTCGCCGGGCTGCTGGCGGCTCGGGGCGCCCGCACGCTCCTGGTGCCGGAAGGACTGCCGGAGCGGTGGCCTGCCACAGCCGTCGCGGCGGGCGTCCGGCTGTGCCCGGACGATCCGAGGGCGACGCCCGCCGAACTGGACGCCGTGGACAGCGTGCTGACCGGTTGCGCGGTCGCCGTCGCGGAGACCGGGACGGTCGTACTGGACGGCGGCCCGGGGCAGGGCCGCCGTCGGATCACCCTGGTGCCGGACCATCACATCTGCGTGGTGCGGGTCCCCGGACAGGTCGTCGACTCCGTGCCGCTGGCACTGGAGCGGCTGGACCCTACGCGTCCGCTCACCTGGATCAGCGGGCCGTCGGCGACCAGCGACATCGAGCTGGACCGGGTGGAGGGCGTCCACGGGCCCCGGACGCTGGAAGTCGTCCTGCTGGAAGGCTGATCCAGGCCGTGCTGCGGCCGGGGTCAGCCGCCGCCCGTCCGCGGACGGGCGGCCGTCGGCCGTGTGCCGCGCGGCCCGCGCCGCCCAAGCGGGTGTGGCATACCGACGGCGGTCGGGGCGGTCCCGGCCCCGCGCCGCGCCCGGCGTTCCGCTTGGCGCGGGGAACGCGGGGTACCCGGGGGCGACAGCGAGGGAAAGGACGTCCGATGACGGATGTGTCGCGCCTGCCCGGCACCGCGCCCCATCACTGGGAGTGGCAACTGCGCGCCGCGTGCCGGGGCACCGACGGCAGCCTGTTCTTCCATCCGGCCAACGAGCGCGGGAAGGCGCGGGACGAACGCGAGAAGAAGGCCAAGCGGGTGTGCGGCGGGTGCCCGGTGCGCAGGGCCTGCCTCCGTCACGCTCTGGAGACCCGTGAGCGGTTCGGTGTGTGGGGTGGGCTCGGGGAGCAGGAGCTCCGGGCGCTGCTCGGGCCCGCCCGGGACGAGCGGGCGGAGCCGGGCGGGCACGACGTCCGCGACGAGGCGTGCCGCACGGCGGCCTGAGGCCGCCCAACGGACGTCCGGCTGCCGGGGCCGGGCGTCCCGCCGGACGCGCACAGCCGGGAAGGCGGCGCGCCCGCGCCGCCCAGCCGCGGGTCCGCCGCCGGTGACCGCTGCCGCACCGGGGGACGGTGGTCTTACCGGCGGGTGCGCAGGGCGACGAAGCAGTGGTCCGAGGAGGCGCCGCTCCCGTCCCGGATGACCGCTGTCGGCCCCTCGACCGGCCCCTCGACCGGCCTTTCCGCCGGCGGGAGCCCGGGCCGTGCCCAGGGGCGGTCCGCGGCACGGACGGGCTCACCCGGCACATCCGCCACAGGGACGGGTTCACCCGGCGCGTACCCGGTGGCCGCGGAACGCCGCCCGGTCCCGCGCCCCCGCCCACGGGCTCACTCCCGGGCCCGCAGCAGGAAGGAGTGGCCGGCCGGATCGGACATCAGCCGGGCCTCGCGCGGGGTTCCCCGGCCGATCACGTCCATCGGCGTGGCACCGAGGCCCACGGCCTCGCGCTCGGCGCCGTCCAGGTCGCCCGGGGGCAGCATGATCAGCAGATGGGCCTGCTGGGCGTCCTCCGGGCGGGGCCAGCTCGGCGGCGCCAGGCCGTGGTCGCGCCGGAAGCCGAGCACGGAACCGTCACGGCCGACGGCCTCGATGAGATCGGGATCTGACGTCCTCCGTATCTCGGCGCCGAGCAGCGCCGCGTAGAACTCCGCGAGCGCCTCCGGCTCGGCGCAGTCGAGGGCGAGCATCGCTGTCCTGGGAACCGCCATTTCCCCTCCGTTCGGCGGGACTTCACGGGTACGACGGGTACCCCGGATTCCGCCGCGTAGTCGGGACCGGCGGTGGGGCCGCCGGGCGGCCGGAACGGTGACGCCCTGACCGGCGGGGCACCGTCTCGCGCCGGGGGCGGCCGGCAGCGGGTCGCCGGACATCGGCACCATCAGAGCATCAGCACGAGTGCGTAGGCCAGGAGGAAGGCCGCGACCGGCAGGACGAGTGCGCAGACGACGGCGGTCGCGGCCTTCGCCGGTCCTCGCGGGCGCACCGGGGCGCTGTCGCGGCTCCCGGGCGGACAGCGGCCCGGGGATGGGCCCGGACCGCCCGGCGGGGTGGTCCCGCCCGGCGGTACCGAGCCCTCCTCCTTCCGGCCGGGGGCGGGGCGCGGTTCAGGGTCGGGGCTGTTGACCGTCATCTCCCCCGCCTGCCCGATATGGCCCGATCCAAGGGTTCCTGGCCCGGTGGTGGCCCGGGGGTTGGCGGCAGCGGCTTACCAGGGGCGGCGAAAGCACGCGCGGCCACCGGGTCGATACGTGGCGTACCCGCCGTCCGCCATGCCGTGCCGGCCCCGAGGTGGGCGTGGCCGCGGCCGACGGGATCCGCACCGCGGTCGGCCTACCGCCCGCTGCGGGGTACTCCCGCGCGCCGCGAACCGGCGCAGCCCCGGGCCCCTCTCACCCCCGCACGGCTCCCGGTCACCGGGAGTGACGCGGTACGGCGGGCACCGGACGAGCGGAGTAGCGTGGAAGTTCCAGTCTCGCGTGCCCAGACGCGCGCGGCGTGGAGATGGGCGGCTGTCGTGTCTACGTCAAGTCATGCGCTGTTCGGCGCTCCGTGCTGGGTGAGCCTCATGGCTCGTGATCTCCCGACGGCGGAGGAGTTCTACTCCGAGGTGCTCGGGTGGGCCTTCCGTCCCACCCGGCTCGGCGAGGAGTTCTCCGTCGGCTTCCTCGACGGCACTCCGGTCGCCGGTGTCGGAGCCCTCGCGGACAGCCTCTCGGTCGCGGTGGCGTGGACACCGTACTTCGCGGTCGACGACGCGGACACGACCGCGGCCCGGATCCAGGAGCGCAGCGCAACGGTGGCGGTGGGTCCGCTCAGCTTCGGCACCGGCCGGGCAGCGCTGGCCGCGGACCGCGACGGCGCCGTGTTCGGCATCTGGCAGGGCAAGGCCATCCCCGACTGGAGCATGGGCACCGACAAGGCCCCGGCCTGGCTGGAGCTGCGCACCCGCGACGCCTTCGAGGCGGCGATCTTCTACGCCGAGGTGCTGGACTGGGCCTGCGCACAGCCCGGTTGCTGCCAGGTGGCCTACGAGGACGACCATGTGGTGCTGCGGCACCAGGGCGACATGGTCGCCCGGATCACCGGCGGCGCGGTCGAAGAAGCGCCAGACCCGCACATCCGCCCCCGCTGGCACGTGTACTTCTACGTGCCGGACGTGGACTTCGCCGTACGGACGGCCGTCGGGCTCGGCGGCCGGGTCGTCGCACCGGCCGATCCGACCCTTGCGGACGACTGGGTGAGCCTTCGCGACCCCGACGGCGGCCTGTTCACCGTCACGTCCAGCGATCCGGTGCCGGGGCCCCCGCACTGAGCCGCCGCCCGGCCGAGGGGCGCGAAGCGCTCACCACGGCCGGGCCGGCCCCCGTCGGGACGGAGGCCGGCCAGCCCTGGGGCAGGATCCGCGTCAGCGGCGGCGGGCCGCCACACGCTGCGGGCGTCGGGTACGCAGCAGCAGCACACCCGCCACGAGCAGTACCGCCCCGGCCGCGGACGGCCACAGCTGCGCACCGGTCTCGGCGAGTCCGCCACCCTGGCTGCCTGCCAGAGGGCTGCCGCCGCCGTTGGGCTCGGCGGCGTTCTCCGCCGCTGCCTCGGTGGGCTGGGCGGCGGGGTCGCCGTCGCCCGCACCGGTCTGCGCGGAGTCGTTCGAACCGTCGGACGAACCCGTTGACGACCCGGCGGGCGAATTGGCGAGAACCTCAGGGTTCTTGACCTCGCCAGCGCCTTCCGGCGTCTTCGGGTCTCCGGCGCCGTTGTCAGCGGAGCCGTTGTCAGCGGAGCCGTTGTCAGCGGAGCCGTTGTCAGCGGAGCCGTTGTCGTCAGAGCCGTTGTCAGCGGAGCCACTGTCGCCTGCGCCGGATCCGTTCTGGCCGGAGTCCCGGCCCGCACCGTCCTGGCCCGAGTCCTGGCCCGCACCGTCCTGGCCCGAGTCCTGGCCCGCACCGTCCTGGCCCGAGTCCTGGCCCGCACCGTCCTGGCCCGCACCGGCGGCCGCACCGGGCTCGCCGTCCCCGCCGGGGGCACCGGGAGCCTCCTGGCCGCCCGTGGCGCCGTCGTTGGGCGGGGCCGGGTCGCCGGGGTTCTCCCCATCGCCCCCGTCACCGTTGCCGCCGTCGACGTTGCCGCCGTCGCCGTTGCCGCCGCCGTCCGCGGGAGGCGCGCCGGCGTCATCGGGACCGCACTCGCGTCCCTCGTTGATGCAGCTCACGAGCTCCTCCATCAGGTTTTCGTCGAAGACGTTGATGAAGTCGCCGTGGTCGGTGATGGGCTTGTGCAGCTGCTCGGGGAAGGAGTCGACCGCGAAGACGCTCGGGTTGGCCCCGTCGAAGACCGGCGGCGGCACGTCGTACACGATGCGCTGCACGAGTTGCGGGATGGCGCGGAAGCCGCTGGGGCAGGCGCCGTTGGCCTGGGCGAAGGCGACATGGGTGCGGTGGTTGGCGCTGTCGGTGTTCTGGCCGTCCCAGCAGCTCTGGAACTTGAACGTGCGCACCACCTGGCTGCCTTCGGGGCAGATCGGGTACTTGTCCTTCAGCTGGCGGTTCTCGAAGCCGGTGCAGCTCCAGGAGGCGTTCGCGTTCGCGTCGCCGTTGACGAACGCCTTGGCGTCGCCGGTGATGATCCGCAGGAGCCGCGGCATCGCCGTCACCTTGGACCGCGGGTTGCCCACGAAGTCCATGGTGACCTGCGACGGCGTCTGGATCTCGCCGACGTTCTGGTCCTTGCCGCCGCCGTCGGCGTCGGCATCGTCCTCCTGCTGCCCGTTCTGCAGCCGCAGCACCGGCCAGAAGTACGACGACCTGTCGCCCTGGTTCACACAGGTCGTCTCGCCCGCCGCGAGATCGTCGTCACTGGCGAACGCGTCGTTGGCCTGGTTGCCCACGTAGTCGTGCATATGGTGGGCGCCGTTGGCGACACCGGGCGCGACGATCACGTTGTCCGGGTTGAACTTGCCGTTCTCGTTCACCCCGCAACTCGTGGTGAAGACGCCACGGGAGGCACCGCGCCGGTTGCGCGGGTCGCCGGCGTTCGGCTGGACGGACGTGATGTCGACGAAGTCCGACTCCTCCGGGCCATTGCCCGCCTGACCGCCGCTGCCACCGCCCTGACCGCCACCGTCCTGACCGCCGCCACCGTCCTGACCCTGGTCGTTGCCGCCGCCCTGGCCTCCGTTGCCGTCTTCGTCCTGCTTCAACTCGCAGGCCGCCATGGACTCAAGGCCCTTGGGCCGATCGCCCGCACGGCCGATCGCCGTGGCGATACGGTCGAGGCTCGCCGTCCGCTTGTCTTTCAGCGGACCGAGGACCGCGTTCTCGGCGAACCCGGGGTCCTGGGC
The DNA here is from genome assembly GCA_003725745.1 of Streptomyces sp. I6. GTDB lineage: Bacteria > Actinomycetota > Actinomycetes > Streptomycetales > Streptomycetaceae > Streptomyces. The sequence goes on from RHDP01000001.1 coordinate 417,112, forward strand.
GACCTGCTCCCGCTGCTCGGCGAAGCGCTTGTAGGCCTCCGTGATCTGGCTGTCCATCGCGGCCAGTTCCCTGTCGACCTCGCGCCGTGCCGCGTCCGGCACCTCCGAGAGCCCGTTCGCGGCCTCGGGGCATTTGATGGTGGACGCCGAGGCACCGGCTCCGAGAGTCCGGTTCTGCGACTTCCCCCACCCCTCGCCGGCCGAGGCATAGGTGTTGACGGCGATCAGCCCGCCACCGCCCAGCATGAGCGCGATCGAGGCCGCCACTACTCTCCTGCCGCCCGTTGAGCGCCTGCGTGAACTTCTTCTCAATGGAACTCCTGTGCGTCTCTGCCGGTTCGCGCGTGGACGCGAACGGCTGTGGGGGACCCGCTGAGTTCCATACGGACGCCCGCCGGGGGGCGTTCAGATCGATCGGCAACTCTTCGGCCCGGCGCGGCGGGGCGGCCCACGCACGCACCTCGCCGGTGCTACCCCGTCGATGCCCGGGCCCGGTCAGGGGAGGAACGCGCCCCGGGGCGCGGAAGGGAGCCCTCAGGTGCCGGTGCCGACTCCGCGCACCACGGCGACGGGGCAGCGGGCGTGATGGAGCATGGCCTGACTCACCGATCCCAGCAGCAGGCCGGTGAAGCCCCCGCGCCCCCGGGCACCGACGACCATGATCCGGGCCGACCCACTCGCCTTGATCAGGGCCTTCCGGGTGTCGCCGCGCACCGCCCGGTGCTCGACCGGGACGCCCGGGTACCTCTCCCGCCGGCCCGCCAGTGCCGCGGCCAGCAGTCGCTCCTCCGTCCCGGCGGCCGCACCCGGCGGGTTGGCGTAGGGCTTCGAGGAGTCCTGAGGCGGAGGCAACGGCGCGTTCCATGACGTCCAGGCGTGGAGGGCGAGGACTCCCGATCCGCGCAGCGCGGCCTCCGCGAAGGCGAAGTCGATCGCCGCCTCACTCGCGGGAGAGCCGTCGACGCCCACCAGCACGGGACCGCCGTCCCGGGGGCCTCCCGTACCACCAGCACCGGACATCGGCCGTGCGCGGCCAGATGCACGGCCGTCGACCCCACCAGGAGCCCGACGAAACCGCCCGTTCCGCGGGAACCCACCACGACGAGTTCGGCCCCCTGGGACTCCGCTCCGAGCACGGTCAGCGGCTCGCCCGGGACCACGGCGGAGCCGACCTCCACCTCAGGTGCCGCGGCCGCGGCCCGCTGGACCGCTTCGGCCACGAGTCGGTCGGCCATGTTGCGCAGTCCGCCCTCGGGCGGCCCGTACGACGGCGGGCCCAGCGACACCTTCATCCTGGCCCAGATGAACGCGTGCACCACCCGCAGTGAGGCCCGGCGCAACCGGGCCTCCCGGGCCGCCTCCTCCGCCGCGGCCAGTGCGGACGCCGATCCATCCACTCCCACCACCACCAGGCCGCCCATGACGCCGCCTCTCGCACCGGGGGTCCGTCCTCAGTACCAGGCTCACCCCGTTCGCACCCCGCCGCCAGAGCGCAGTGGTCCTACCTCCCCGGCGGCCGCGGAGTGGTGCTGGTGCGCAGGCGCTACCAGGTCTCCGGTTCCGGCCGCACCGCGCGGCCGGACCCTGCCTGCCACCGCCGCGGCAGCCCCTCGCCGGTCCGGGGAGTCGCACGCCTGAACGGGCGGTGCCCGTCGGGGCGATGGGAACCAAGTCGTTACCGGGGGTGGAGTGAACCGTGCTGTACGGGAGGAGTACTGTGCGCTGCCGTCAGACCAGGTGTCAGGACATCCATGGAGGATTGATGAATGCACCCACCCGTGCGTGGAAGCGCTCGGGCGCTCTTATAGCGGGCGCTGCCTTCGGACTGGTCGGAGTGGGCCTGAACGCGGCTCCGGCCTCGGCCCACACGCCCGTCTGGACGGTGACGTGTTCGGAGGTCACCGTCGACCTCAAGGCGTACAGCTCCCGAGTCACCAACACGGTGACGATCACTGCCGACGGCAAGGACCTGCTGCCCACGCAGGAGTTCGGGCGCGAGTTCAGCAAGACCCTGCAGCTGCCCGAGCACAGGACCGAGCTCCAGGTGCGGCTTGTGGTGAAGGCAGGCGACGGGGAACGCTTCTCGCGCGACGAGACCAAGACCGCGCCCGTTTGCGAGACCCCGGAGCCCTCCGAGCCTCCTCAGGAGCCGGAGCCCTCGGAACCGCCCAGCACCGAACCGCCCAGCACGGAGCCTCCCAGCACGGAACCCCCGAGCACGGAGCCTCCCAGCACGGAGCCTCCCAGCACGGAGCCTCCCAGCACGGAGCCGCCGAGCACGGAGCCTCCTAGCTCCGAGGCCCCGCCCGCTCCGGCGCCGAGCACGCCGCCCCTCGCGGAGACCGGTGGCTCCAGCGCCACGCCGGTGATCGCGGGCGCCGCTGCCGCCGCGGTCGCGGCGGGTGCCGGCATCCTCGTGGTGACGCGCAGGCGCCGCGCCGGCCGCGGCTGACCGCACGCCGCCCGTTCCGTGCCCCGGGGCCCGTACGGGCCCCGGGCACGGTCATGCTCTGGTCACATCGGCGCCCGGGTGCCGGCGCCGCACGGCGGTCTCGTTCACCGGGGGGACGTGCTCGGCACGCACGCCCGGTGGAAGGCCGCAGACCGCGGCTGGTGCCCTACCCGGCGCGAACACGGACCGGACCAGGGAAACCGGACCTGACCGGGCAGGGAAACCGGACCGGACACGGACCGGACCGGGAAAACAGCCCGAAAGACCGGGCCGGGAACACGGACTGGACCAGGGAAACCGGACGGGGCCGGAAGAGGGGCCGGTCTTTCCGGTCCGGTCCGGCCCCGCGCAGCCGCCCGTCAGGAGCGCTCTTCGGCCCTGGCGTCCTTCTCGGCGCGCCTCTCCTTGAGGCGCACGGTCTCCTTGCGTACCTCGGCCTGGGTCGCGCGCTCCCGCCGGAGCCACTCCGGACTCTCCTGCTTCAGCGCCTCGATCTGCTCCGTTGTCAGGGCCTCGGTGACCCCGCCCCGGGCCAGGCCCGAGATGGAGACGCCCAGCTTCGCCGCGACGACGGGCCGGGGGTGCGGGCCGTTGCGCCGCAGCTCGCGGAGCCACTCGGGCGGGTCGGCCTGGAGCGCGTTGAACTCGTCCCGCGAGACGGCGCCCTCCCGGAACTCCGCAGGGGTGGCTTCGAGGTACACACCCAGCTTCTTCGCCGCCGTGGCGGGCTTCATGGTCTGGGTGCCGTGGTACGACGTCATGGCTCCAGGATATCGAGCGTGTGCACGGGCTCGGACCACGCCGGATAACCTGGAGCGGTGACCGGCTCGGAAGCTCCCCCCTCGTTCAGGCTCGCCTACGTCCCCGGCGTGACTCCCGGCAAATGGGTGCGGATCTGGCAGGAGCGGCTGCCCGGCACCCCTCTGGACCTCGTCGCGGTACCGGCCGCCGAGGCGCAGCGGCTGCTGCGCGAGGGGGGAGCCGACGCGGGTGTGGTGCGGCTGCCCGTCGACCGCACCGTCTTCAGCGCCATCCCGCTCTACACGGAGACGACGGTCGTCGTCGTACCGAAGGACCACGCGATCGCTGCCGTCGACGAGGTCTCCCTGGAGGACCTGGCCGACGACGTCGTGTTCCAACCGCTGGACGACACCCTCCCGTGGCAGGGCCTGCCGGGCCGTCCCGCGATCGAGCGGCCGGCGACGACGGCGGACGCGATCGAACTCGTGGCCGCGGGGGTGGGTGTGCTGGTGGTCCCGCAGTCCCTCGCCCGTCTGCACCACCGCAGGGACCTCACCTACCGCCCGGTGACGGACGCCCCTCGGTCGGGCGTCGCCCTGTCCTGGCCCGAGGACCGGACCACCGATCTGGTGGAGGACTTCATCGGCATCGTCCGCGGGAGGACCGTCAACAGCACGCGGGGACGGCGCCCCTCCCCGCCGAGCGGCCGGAGGGCACGGCAAAGAGCACGACGAAGGACCAGCCCAAGGACGGGGCCCGGCGCGCCGGCCGCCCGGCGCGCGAGGCGGCCGGCGGCACGTCCGCGGCGGGCGGAAGGCGCGGTGCGGCCACCGGGCGTGGCGGTACTCCTGCCGGGCGCCGGGGTGCCCGGCCCGGCAGGCCGCGCCGCCGTTCCTGACCTCCGGAGCCCGCGAGGCGCACACCCCGGCATGGGAAACGCGGGTGTCCCAGGAGAAGCCCTCCTGGGACACCCGCGTCCGGGCGGTCGGCGGCCGGAGCCGCCCTACCAGCGGTACCAGCGTCCTCGGCCGCCCCCGGGCCCGGCCGGCCGGATGACGAAACCGAGCAGCCATACGACGAGAACGATCGCGGCGATCCACCAGAGCGCTTCGAGAGCGAATCCGGCACCGAAGAGAAGCGCGGCGAGTATGAGAACCAGAAGCAAGGGGACCATGTTTATCAACCTCCGAAGCCACGGTTGCCCCGGCTCTGCGCATTCACACCTGAGGAGTGGTCGACCGGCTCAGTCGTCTTTTCTCGTGCGTACCGGGGTTTGACGGAGCGGGCTCCGGTTACTCGACGCCGTGCACCCGTTGTCGAGTTCTTGGGAAGTGAGAGTCATGGCCGCGGACGAGAAGAACCAGGCCCGGATCGAGCAGGCCAGGGGCAAGGTGAAGGAGACGGTGGGACGCGCCGTCGGCAACGAGCGGATGACCGCCGAGGGCCGCGCCGAACAGTCGAAGGGCGACATGCGCGAGGCAAAGGAAAAGACCAAGGACGCCTTTCACCGCTGAGCGGCAGGTCCGTCCCCGGCCCGGTGTCCGCGGCGCGGACACCGGGCCCCCTCGTTGGGATTCGCTTTCCGGAATCACCGCTCTCCGCACCCCGGCCGGGCACATCACCGCTCACCGAATCGACACCGGCGGAGGGACCGCGCGCGATGGCTCCGCGCCCGCAACGCCATGTGGACCCGGCCCGCCCGGACTCCGCCCCCAACCCCAACCGCCCGGCGGACCATCCGCCACTCCGGCGACTCACCCGGCGCCCTCCGCGGGCCCCGTGTCCGTCTCCGTCTCCGTCTCCGTCTCCGTCGGGGGATGGTCGTGGCAGCAACCGCGCCAGGCGAGCAGACCAGGCTCGAAGGGACGACCCAGGCAGCCGTCGGGGCAGGTTCGACGGTCGCGGCGGCCGTCCGGAGGGCCGCCGCGGAACGCGGGGTGGTCATGCCGTTCCGGGGTCGTCGCGACACGTTTCCGTTCTCGGCGCGTTTCCGGGTCCCCGGGCCGGCGGGTTCGCGGGCCGGCGGGTCCCAGGGCCGGCGGCGGCGGACGGAGGCCGTACGATCTTGACCCGGCGGGCCCGAGCGGCTGCGGGCGGAAGGCCGGGGAAGAACTCCGCGCCACGGTACGGCTTGTCACCCGGCCGGTGGTAGGCGGCGGCGTAGGCCGCGTGTGGGGCTCCACACCGGTCCGGCCGTCCCCCGCGCCGCGCCGCCGCGCTGCGGACGGCACGACACACACATCAGCGAAGGAATCCCATGATCTTCATCACCGCCAAGTTCCGCGTCCGTCCCGAACACGCCGACCGCTGGCCCGAGATCGCCGCCGACTTCACCCGGGCCACGCGCGCCGAGCCCGGTTGCCTGTGGTTCGACTGGTCCCGCAGTGTGGAGGACCCGACGGAGTACGTGCTGGTGGAAGCCTTCCGCGACGACGAGGCCGGGGGCGCGCATGTACGGTCCGCGCACTTCCGGGCGGCGCAGCAGACGCTGCCGCCCCATCTGGTCGCGACGCCGCGCATCGTCCACATGTCCGTTCCGCAGGACGACTGGTCGCCGCTGGGTGAGATGGCGGTCCCCGGCCAGGAGTAGCGGTCCCGGCGCGGGGTGCGGCGGCTGCCGTCCCCCGCGATCCGCAGCCGCCCCGGCAGGGCCGTGCGGGGGTGGGGCGCCGGCGATGAGGGGCGGTGCGGCCGCCGGGCCACCGGAGCCGCCCCGGCACTTCCCCGACACACCGATACCAGGCGAGTCCGACTGCGCCTCGCGCGGTCTCATCGAGGCACTCGCCGAGAGCCCGGCACCGCCTCCATGGTGGGCTAGCGCACTCCGACAGGGAGAACTATGGTGTCCCACCATATGTGATGGTGACGTGCCGCTTTCTACGTTGTGCCGACACGAATACGTCCCCGCCAACGCCTGGAAGTGGTGTTCATGGCCGCCTCGGCAACCGCTCCACCCGAGCCCTCGAACCTGCGGCGCATCGTCGCGGCGAGCCTCATCGGCACGACCATCGAGTGGTACGACTTCTTCCTCTACGGATCAGCCGCGGCGCTGGTCTTCAACAAGCTGTTCTTCCCGGATTCCGATCCGCTCGTGGGAACCCTGCTGTCGTTCCTGACGTACGCGGTCGGGTTCGCCGCGCGGCCGCTCGGGGCGCTGGTGTTCGGGCACTACGGGGACCGCCTCGGCCGCAAGAAGCTGCTGGTGCTGAGCCTGCTGCTGATGGGCGGGGCGACGTTCGCGATCGGTCTGCTGCCGACGCACGCCACCATCGGGAGCGCCGCTCCGGTGCTGCTGACCGTTCTGCGGCTGGTCCAGGGGTTCGCGCTCGGCGGTGAGTGGGGCGGAGCCGTGCTGCTGGTGTCGGAGCACGGCGACGCGCGTCGGCGCGGCTTCTGGGCCTCGTGGCCGCAGACGGGCGCCCCGGCGGGACAGCTGCTGGCGACGGGGGTGCTGGCGGCGCTGACCGCCGTGCTCTCGGAGAGCGCCTTCACGTCATGGGGCTGGCGCATACCGTTCCTGCTGTCCGGCGTGCTGGTGTTCGTCGGACTGTGGATTCGCCTCTCCGTCGACGAGTCGCCGGTGTTCAAGGCGGCGCTGGCGCAGGCCGAGCAGCGCAAGGCGGAGTCCGGCCAGGTCGAGAAGATGCCGCTCGTGGCCGTGCTCCGGCACCACTGGCGGGACATCCTGATCGCCATGGGCGCCAGGATGGCGGAGAACATCAGCTACTACGTGGTCACCGCCTTCATCCTCGTCTATGCCACCACGTCGGCCGGCCTGAGTAAGCAGACGGCCCTCAACGCGGTGCTGATCGCGTCGGCCGTGCACTTCGCGGTGATCCCGTTCTGGGGCGCACTGTCCGACCGGCTCGGCCGACGGCCGGTGTACCTGATCGGCGCGGTGGGTGTGGGCGCGTGGATGTTCCCGTTCTTCGCACTCATCGACACCGGGTCCTTCGGCAGCCTGCTGCTCGCCGTCACGGTCGGGCTCGTGCTGCACGGCGCGATGTACGCCCCGCAGGCGGCCTTCTTCTCGGAGATGTTCGCGACGCGCATGCGGTACTCGGGCGCCTCCATCGGCGCCCAGTTCTCCTCGGTGGCGGCCGGGGCGCCCGCACCGCTGATCGCCACGGCGCTGCTCGCCGAGTACGGCAGCTCCACGCCGATCGCGCTGTACGTGATCGCTGCCGCGCTGCTCACGGTCGTGGCCGTGGCGTGCGCCCGTGAGACCCGTGACCGCGACCTCGCCTCCGTCGGAGCGGGCCGCCGGGACGACGGCGCCGCCCGGGGGCCCGGGGGTCGAGCACCGCGGACGCCCCGGCCTCCGCCTGATCCCTTCACGCCTTCACCCCTCCGGAGCCGCGTGGACCGTGCCCGACGGTCGACGTGGCTCCCGGCGCACGAGGCGACGGGCAAGCGTCGGCACACCTGACGGGTGCGCCCGCCTCCCCGGTGCCGTGCCCGGGGCACATGGCCGAAGGGCGTGGTCGGTGGGGCTGTGCCCGGGCGGTGCGGTAGGGGCTGTCCGTGGTGCGATGCCCGTGGGGCACGGTCTGCGGAGGTCCGGACGCGGGAACACCGCGGGCGCGGGCGGCTCGGACGACCGGGGCTGCACTACGGCCGGGGCTGCACACACGGACGGGGCCCGGTGCACCCGCCCGGGGGCGGCCGGCGCGCCCCACACCCTGCCGAGAGCGGGCGCGCCCCACACCCCGCGGGGAGCGGGCGCCCCACTCCCCGCAGGGCCGGGCGTTCAGCGCACCACAGCCCCCGATATCGCGTGCAGCCGCAGCGCGAGCTGGATCTCCAGGGCGCGGGCCGGCGACTGCCAGTCCGCGCCCAGGAGTCTGCCGATGCGTTCCAGCCGCTGGGCGACCGTGTTCACGTGGACATGCAGGTGGTCCTTGGTGCGGGCCGGGCTCATGCCGCTGGCGAAGTAGGCGTCGAGGGTGCGCACCAGGTCCGTGCCGCGGCGCTCGTCGTAGTCGGCGACAGGACCGATGGTGCGCTGGACGAATCCCCCGATGTCCCCGGTGTCGGCGAGCAGCAGCCCGAGGAACCCCAGGTCCGGTGCCGCCGCGCCTTCCCCGGAGCGGCCCAGCAGCCTCAGGGCCTCCACACAGCGCCGCGCCTCCGCATAGGCCGCAGCGACCGAGCCGGGGGTTCCGGCCGGTGCCGCGACCGGCGCCGAGGCGCCGACGGTGACGGGCTCGCGGAGGGTGGCGCCGAGATGCCTCGCCGCCTGGCGTGCCAGCTCGGGGGCGCTGCCGTCGGGGCCCATCGGCAGCAGGAGCACCGTGCCTCCGTCGCGGGTCGCCGCCAGCCCGTGGCGGGTGGCCGCCAGATGCGAGGCCGCGGACCACAGGCGCTGGCGGTCGGCGGTGGCCCGGTCGCCGCCGCCGGCCGCCTGGGCGTCGACCCGGGCGGCGAGCACGACGTGCGGGGCGTCCAGATCGGCCCGGAGCCGGGCGGCGCGCTCGCGCAGCAGGCGGGGGTCGCGCCCGGGTGAGTCCAGCAGGTCGTCCAGCAGTTCCCCGCGCACCCGCTGCTCGGCCTCGCCGGCGGAGCGGCGGGCCAGCAGCAGCAGCGAGGTGACCATGGCGGCGCGCTCCAGAGTGCGCCGGTCGACGGGGTCCAGGGCGGGATGGCCGCGCAGCACGAGCGCGCCGAGGAGTTCCCCGCCGGCGGACACGGCGACCACCCAGTCGTCCGCGTGCCGCACGGCGTGGCCGTCGGCGCCGGAGAACTCCACGCCGGCCAGGGCGGGCGCGTCCGGTTCGGCGAACTCCACCGTCCCGTCGAGCACCTGCGACACGGCCCCGGCGACGTCCTGGACCCCGCCGCCGTGCAGAACCAGTTCGGTGAGCCGGTCGTGGACGCCCGAGGCACGCTCGATGACGGCGCTGTGGTCGCGGATGATGGCGTTCGCCCGCTCCAGCTCCGCCAGTGCGTTCCGCGTCTCGGCGAGCAGATTGGCGGTGTCGATGGCGACCGCCGCGTGGGCGGCGAAGGAGGCGAGCAGCGCCACCTGCTCCCGCTCGAAGACCCGGGCGCGGCGGTCGGCCGCGAAGAGCACGCCGATCACCTGGCTGCCCAGCATCAGCGGGACGCCGAGGATCGCGACGAGTCCTTCGTCCCGCACGCCCGAGTCGATGGCCCGGGTGTGCCGGAAGCGTTCGTCGTCGAGGTAGCCGTCGGTCACGTACGGCCGGGCGGTCTGGGCGACCAGTCCGCCGAGCCCCTCACCCATGCCGAGCCGGAGCTGCTGGAAGCGGGCCGACACCGAGCCCTCGGTGACCCGCATATAGGTGTCTCCGGCCGCCGGGTCGTTGAGGCTGAGGTAGGCGACCTCCGTGCCGAGGAGGGAGCGGGCGCGCTGCACGATGGCCCGCAGTACCGCGTCGAGGTCGCGCAGCCCCGACAGGTCGTGCGCGGTCTCGAAGAGCGCGGACAGCTCCGCCTCGCGGCGGCGTCTGCCTTCGAGCTCGGCGCGGACGCGCAGGGCGAGCTGCTTGGCCTGCTCCAGACCCGACAGCGCCTCGGGGCCGGCACCGGCCGCCCGGGCCAGCAGCACGGGCCGGTCGTACGCCTCGGCGGGCGCGCCGCGCGCGAGGAGCTCCAGGTAGGAGACCTGTTCGTGGGACATGGTCACAGGGATACCTGCCCTGCCGGGGGTCCCGCCAGCCCTGTGGACGACGGGGCCCGTGTGGACGACCCCGTCACCCGCGGCTCGCGGATCCACCGCCCGGCCGGCTCAGTGCGCCGTCCAGCCGCCGTCCAGGGCGAGCGACGCACCGGTGACGAAGGACGCCTGCGGGGTGCAGAGGTAGGCGACGGCCTCGGCGACCTCCTCCGGTTCGACGAGCCGTTTCAGGGCGGAGTGCTTCAGCAGGACCTCCTTGAGGACCCGCTCCTCCGGGATGCCGTGGGCGGCGGCCTGGTCCGCGATCTGCCTCTCGACGAGGGGGGTGCGCACATAGCCGGGGTTCACACAGTTGGAGGTGACCCCATGGGCCGCGCCTTCGAGGGCCGCGGTCTTGGACAGTCCTTCCAGCCCGTGTTTGGCGGCCACATAGGCGGACTTGTAGGCCGAGGCGCGGAGCCCGTGCACGGAGGACAGGTTGACGATGCGCCCCCACCCCTTGGCGTACATCTGCGGGAGCGCGCCGCGGATCAGCCGGAAAGGGGCCTCCAGCATGACGGTGAGGACGGTGTGGAAGACGTCCGGCGGGAACTCCTCGATGGGGCGGACGAGCTGCAGGCCCGCGTTGTTCACCAGCACGTCGGTGCCGGCGGCGGCGTCCTCGGCTGCGCCGAGGTCGGTCAGGTCCAGGGTGAGGGGCTCCACGGCGCCCGCGAGGCCGAGGTCCCGGGACTGCCCGGCGAGGTCCTCCAGACCGCTCCCGTCCCGGTCGACGGCCCTGACCTTCGCTCCGGCCGCCGCGAGCCGCAGCGCGCAGGCGCGCCCGATCCCGCCCGCGGCCCCGGTGACCAGGGCGGTGCGGCCGCCGAGGTCGAGGGCGACGGACGGCTTTCCGATGGAGGCGACGGGCTGAGGGGCGGGACCCGAGTTCATGGTCATGCTCCGCACCCTAGGGAAAGCGAAGACGCCGACCGATATGGTCAACAGCCATAGTTCATCAGGCGGCCGTGGTGTCGAACCACGTCGGGCCGTCGTTGAGCGCCTGCTTGATCCGGAACAGGGCGAACTCCTGGAGTTCCGGCAGCGTGTCGAGGGGGAACCACCCCACCTCCAGGGACTCGTCGTCATGGACACGTGCCTCACCGCCCACAGCCCGGCAGCGCAGGCAGACGTCCATGAACTGGCAGCGGTCGCCGTTGGGGTAGGTCACCGGCCGCGTCAGCGTCTGGACGAGCACGATGCGCTCGGCGACGCAGCGTACGGCGGTCTCCTCGTACACCTCGCGCACCGCCGCCGCCGCGGGCTGCTCTCCCGGCTCGGGGATGCCCCGATGATCGACCACCCGCCGGTGTCGGCACGTCGTCCCAGGAGCACCCGCCCGTCGTCGTCGAAGACCACGGCGCTGACCCCCGGCAGGAAGAGCAGCTGGTGACCGGCGGTGGTCCGGATCTCGCGGATGAAGTCGGGGATGGCCATGGACCGACCCTAACGGGCAGCGGCCCTGCGCTCCTTCGCACGGGTGCGGCCCACCCAGCCCAGGGCGCCGAGGGCCAGTGCGGCGAGCACGCCCTCGGGCACGGCGCCCATACGGGTCGCCGGGGTCAGGGAGGAGCGCAGCGGCACCTCGGCGACCAGGGCGTCCGGGGTGAACATCCGGGTCTGCTGCGCGACCGTCCCGTCGGGCCGGATGATCGCGCTGACACCGCTGGTCACCGGCACCACGACGGCCCTGCTGTGCTCGACCGCCCGCACCCGGGACATCGCCAGCTGCTGGTAGGTCATCTCGCTGCGGCCGAAGGTGGCGTTGTTGCTGGGTACCGAGATGAGCTGGCCGCCGTGGGTGACGGTGTCCCGCACGGCCCAGTCGAAGGCCGCCTCGTAGCAGGTGGCGAGGCCCACCCTGGTACCGGCCAGATCGAAGACGCCCACCTTGTCCCCGGGGCCGAAGTCGCGGCGGACCCGGTCCACGTCGGAGCTGAAGAGGCGGACGAACGGCCGCATGGGGATGTACTCGCCGAACGGCTGCACATGCCGCTTGTCGTAGGCGGCCACCGGCCCCTTCCCGGGCTCCCATGCGATCAGGGTGTTGCGCAGCGGTCCGGTCTCGGGGGTGAGGACCGCCCCGACCACGGTCGGCACCCCGACGGCCTCGACGGCCCGGTCGATCACGAGCCGTGCGTCGCTGTTGCGGTAGGGGTCGAGGTCCGAGGAGTTCTCCGGCCACAGCACGAAGTCCGGCTTGGCCACCCTGCCCGCGGCGACGTCCTCGGCGAGCTGCTCGGTGCGGGCCGCGTGGTTGTCGAGGACGGCCCGGCGCTGTGCGTTGAAGTCGAGGCCGAGCCTCGGCACGTTGCCCTGGATGGCCGCGACGGTCGCGGTGCCGTCCTCGGCGGAGTCGTCGACGAGGGGCAGCGCGGCGAGGGCCGCGGTGACCGGGAGCAGGACGGCGGTGGTGGCGGCGGCGAGTGGTCCGCGCGGGAGCCGGCCGGTCCTCCGGTACTCGCGGAGGCGGCGGGCCGTCTCGTACAGCCCGAAGCCGCACAGCGCGACCGCGAAGCCCAGCACGGGGGTGCCGCCCACCGCGGCGAGCGGCAGGAAGACGCCCTCCGCCTGCCCGAAGGCGATCTTGCCCCAGGGGAAGCCGCCGAACGGTACCCGCGCGCGCAGCCCCTCGCCGAGGACCCATACCGCGGCCGCCCACACCGGCCACAGCGGCAGCCGGGACACCAGGGCGATCCCGACGCCGGTCACCGCGACGAAGAGCGCCTCGACGGCGGCCAGAGCCAGCCACGGTACGGGCCCGACCTCCTCCCCCGTCCAGACCAGCAGCGGCAGCAGGAAGCCGAGCCCGGCGAGGTGGCCGAGCCCGAACGCGGCCCGTGCCCGGCGCCCGTGGAGGCTCCAGCCGAGCAGGGCGAAAGCGGGGAGTGCCAGCCACCACAGCGGGCGCGGCGGGAAGCTCAGGAACAGCATGGCCCCGGACAGCGCGGCCGCGGCGGGCCTGGTGAGCCGTCGCAGCAGCAGGCGGGCCCGGTCGGACGCGGCGGGCACGGGCGGCCGGGTGCCGGCGGGAGTGATGGTGGCGCTCACGTGCCGGAGTCTACGGCGGCACGGCCCGCTCCCGTCGGCACGGCCGGTGCGGGTGGCCCGGTACGGACGACCCGGTACGGGTGGCGGAGGCGGACGGCGGGGGCCGGACGACCGGGGAGAAGGCTGCGGCCGACGGAAGGGGCGAACGCCGGAAGCGGGGCCGGAAGCGGACGGCAGGGGCGCGGGGCGCGGTGGGGGCGGTGCACGGTGGGGGGCGGTGCACGGTGGGGGATGTCACGGCATCCGGGCACTGCTCGTCCGTCCCGGCAGCCGGCCGGGGCTCGTCCCGGCGGCGGTGAGGGGCGGCCGACGAAGCGTGCACCGGTCGGCGCGGAAAAGGGCCGTCCCGGCAGGAGGCGGCGGACGCGGCAGGGGCGTACCGGAAAGGCAGGGAGGAGCGGTTCCCACCGCGGGTCAGGCGGCCGGGGCCCGCCCGGTGGTGGCCCCCGGCCGCAGGTGGTCGCGGATCACCCGGACCGCCGTCTCGGCGTCGTCCACCGTGACGGTGAAGGTACGGCCGTCGCCGAGGGTGAGCGCGATGCCCTCGCCCCGGCGGACGATGACGGCGGTGCCCTGCTCCGGGCGCCAGCGGCACCCCCAGCCTCCCCAGTGGCAGGGCGTGACACTGGGGACGAACTCGGCGCGGACGACCTGGTCGAGCGGGATCCTGCGGCGGGGCACCCCCATGTGGCCGCAGCGCACCTCCATGGCGTCCCTGTCGACCCTCACCGCCACATGGACGAAGGCGAGGGTTCCGAAGAGCATCAGCAGCCCGGCGGCGACGCAGCCGATGACCGACATCAGCAGCGGCACGATGCCGGACGTCCACGGCTCGTCGACGGCGAGTTCGATTCCGAGGGCCATGCAGGCCGCTCCGGCAGAGGCCAGCACCCACTGGAGGCGGTTGGTCGCGCGACCGGTCCAGAGGGCGGGCGGTGGTTCTCCGGCCTGCCCCTGGTCACGGGGGTGGTCCGTCATGCCTCGCACAGTACCCACCTTCCGGTTCGGGAGCATCGCCCGGTACGGAGGGCCCAGGAGCCGGAGGTCGGGTGCCCGGGTGTGCTTCCGCCCAGGTCGCCGCTGGCCGGCCCGGTCCGCGGGCGGGCCGCCGCTCAGTGCGCGGGCGTGACCGGCTTCACCGCGTCGAGCAGCCTGCCCTCGGCATACGCCCGGGCCTCCGCGGGAAGCTGCGACTCACGTCCGCTGAGCAGCACCGTGAGCCCGCCGTCCGGTGCGGCCGAGGGCGCCGGGCGCGCACCCGCGCGCCGCAGCGCCTGGGCGGCGACGGCGACGGCTGAGCCGTGCAGCACGACCGGCGGGAGCCCTTCCGGGCGGCCCTCCGCCACGGCCGCGCGGATCCGCCCGGCGACGAGTTCGTAGTGGGTGCAGCCGAGGACCACGGCACGTACGTCCGACGGGGTGAGTGCGGCGGCGGCGGCCACGGCACGGGCCACCCCCGCCTCGTCCGCCCACTGGACGGCGTCGGCGAGGCCGGGGCACGGCACCTCGGTGACCTGGGCGCCGCCGGCGAAGTCCGCTATCAGCCGGCGCTGGTAGGGGCTGCCGGTGGTGGACGGGGTGGCCCAGATGGCGACGCGGCCGCCACCGGCGGCCGCGGGCTTGATCGCGGGTACCGTCCCGACGACCGGCAGACCGGGCTCCAGCGCGGCGCGCAGGGCGGGGAGGGCGTGCACGGAGGCGGTGTTGCAGGCGACGATCAGCGCGTCGGGGCGGTGTGCGGCCGCGGCCCCGGCGACGGTGAGGGCGCGCTCGGCGACGTCCTCCGGGGTGCGCGGGCCCCACGGCATGCCATCCGGGTCGGAGGAGAGGACGAGATGCGCGTCGGGCCGCAGCCGGCGCACCGCGGCGGCCGCCGCGAGGAGGCCGATTCCGGAGTCCATGAGCGCGATCTTCACCCGGTCACCCTAGCCGACCGCCCTTGCGGTCCCCGCGATGTGGTGCAGACTGCGGCGAATGAGCCCCCTTGCGTGGATCGCCCTGACTTCCCTGGCCGCGTGGCTGTGGCTGCTGCTCGGGCAGGGCTTCTTCTGGCGCACGGACCAGCGGCTGCCGCGGCGGACGGCGCCGGCGCACTGGCCGTCGGTGGTGATCGTCGTGCCGGCCAGGGACGAGGCCGGCGTGCTGCCGGAGAGTCTGCCGTCACTGCTGCGGCAGACCTATCCGGGCAGGGCGGCGGTGGTGCTCGTCGACGACGGCAGTACGGACGGCACGGGCGAACTGGCCCGCAAGCTGGGCGAGCAGGGCGAGGGGCTGCCGCTGACCGTGACCTCGCCGGGCGATCCGGAGCCGGGGTGGACGGGCAAGCTGTGGGCGCTGCGGCACGGCATCGACCTGGCCCGCACCCTCGGCCCCGACTATCTGCTGCTCACCGACGCCGACATCGCGCACGAGCCGGACAGCCTGCGCGAACTCGTGGCGGCCGCGAAGACGAACGACCTCGATCTGGTGTCGCAGATGGCGCGCCTGCGGGTGGCGACGGGCTGGGAGCGCCTGGTCGTACCCGCGTTCGTGTACTTCTTCGCCCAGCTCTATCCGTTCCGCTGGGTCAACCGGGAGCCCGCACGGGCCACGGCGGCCGCGGGCGGGTGTGTGCTGCTGCGCACGGAGGCGGCCGAACGGGCCGGGATCCCGGAGTCGGTACGGCAGGCGGTGATCGACGACGTCGCGGTGGCACGGGCGGTGCGCCGGGCCGGCGGACGGGTCTGGCTGGGGCTCGCCGAGCGGGTGGACAGCGTCCGCCCCTATCCGCGGCTGGTGGATCTGTGGCGGATGGTGTCCCGGAGCGCCTACGCCCAGCTGCGGTACAGTCCGCTGCTCCTGGCGGGGACGGTCGCCGGTCTCGCGGTGGTCTATCTGGCGCCGCCCGTCGCGGTGTACGCCGCGGCGGTCCCGGTGGTTCCGGGGTCCGCGGTGGCCGGCTGGGCGGGGCTGCTGGCCTGGGCGGTGATGGCGTCGACGTACGTCCCGATGCTCCGCTACTACCGGCAGACGCTGTGGCTCGCCCCGCTGCTGCCGTTCACCGCCCTGCTCTATCTGCTGATGACGGTGGATTCGGCCGTGCGGCACCGCCGGGGGCGGGGTGCGGCCTGGAAGGGGCGTACGTATCCCCGCCCGGAGGCCGCATCCGATCGTTGACGCCCGGCGCCTCGCTCACTTCCTGCCGGGCGTCCAGTTCATGCCCCATCCGTAGGCGTGGTCGACGGTGCGCTGGGGGCTCACTCCGCGTTCCGGCACCAGGTAGCGGGCCTCGCGCTGGACGACGAGGTCGCCGCCCTGGTTGGTGATCAGCGCGAGGGCGCAGACGGTGGACGGGACGGTGCACTCGTCCAGGGAGAACTCCACGGGGGCGCCGTGCTGCGGCTGGAGGGTGACGGTGGCGTTCAGATCGGCGAAGCTGCGGGCGCCCTCGTAGATGGTGACGAAGATGACCACGCGGCGGAGTTCGTCCCGGTGGTCGAGGTTGACGGTGAGGTTCTCGCCTGCCTCCACCGCGCCGGTGCGGTCGTCGCCGTCGAGGTGGATGTACGGGGGCTGGTGGAGTGCGCCGAACGCGTTGCCGAGTGCCTGGACGACTCCCTTGCGGCCGTCCGCGAGTTCGAAGAGTGCGCACAGGTCGAGGTCGAGGTCGGCGTGCATCGCCACGGCCTTGCCGAGCTTGGCCCCCCATCCCCTGAACTGCTTGCGCACCTCCCAGTTGAGGTTGACCCGCATGACGCCGGATGTACCGCCCTGCTTGGCGAGCGAGACGGTCGGCGCCTCCTTCGTCAGTGTGACCTTGGTGAGGCGTACCGGCCCGGTGACGGGCGCCGTCGGCGCGGGGGGTGCCGGGGGCGCCGGTGTGGAGGGCGCGGGGGTGCCGGGGGCGGGGCCGTCTGCCGGGGTTCGTCGACCGTGATGCCGAAGTCGGTCGCGAGGCCCTCCAGCCCGCTGTCGTACCCCTGTCCCACCGCCCGGAACTTCCAGGCGCCGTCGCGCCGGTAGAGCTCGCCCAGGACGAAGGCCGTCTCGACCGTCGCGTCCCGGCTCTCGTAGCGAGCGATCTCGGTGCCGGCCGCGGCGTCCAGGACCCTTACGTACAGTCCCGGGACCTGCCCGAAGCTGCCTCCGTCGGCCGAGGCGGCGAGCACGATGCGCTCGACGGCCGGCTCGACGCGCCCCAGGTCGACCGCGATCCGGTCGGTCGTGGCACCGTCCGCGGCGTGCTTGCCCTCGTGGCGCACCGCGCCCGAGGCGTGCGCCGGCTGGTTGTAGAAGACGAAATCGGCGTCGGAGCGGACCCTTCCCGACCCCGAGGCGAGCAGCAGCGCCGACGCGTCCACGTCCGGGATCCCGTTTCCCGAACTCCAGCCCAACTCGACCCGAAGGCTCGGTGCGGGTACCGGAACATTGGCTCCTTTGAGCATGGACATCCTCGCCCCCATCTTCCTCGTGCCCGGACAAGTGCGTGCGGACAACGTAGCCGCGGTGCCGCCCGGCCACCCGGTGGGCCCCATGGGCAACCCCTTCTCAGCTCGCTCTCTACACGATCCAGCCACCGAGGTGCGACTGTTTTGCCCGTCTTCCCTCGGATTGGGGAATCCCGGTCACCGAGCAACATGTCACACACCCTCCTATCGGGCTCACCAAGGTTGACGTGCTCCCTGGCCTAAGAGCTGTCCCGTCATCACTGGCGGATCAGCGCACGGCGTCGGATGGGGTGCGTCGCAAGGCGGAGGGTCGTCCTCATACTGGGCATATTCGGGCGATCCGACAACACAGCGAGGTGCAGCAGCTGTCGTCGTGCTCCCGCCGGGGATTGCGGGACAGCCGTTGGAGTCCAGGGATTCCGGCCCGGGTCGTCTGACCCCTCCGGGGGCTTCCTGCTTCACCGCGCCGTGCGGGCACGGGTGCCCGTCTTACCGGCGCTCCACAGGCGTTCAGCGTCTCCGCCCGTCCGGCGGCGACTCGGGGGGCATCCGTTTCGCCTTGGTTCCGGCCGCCCGACCAGTACGAACACCGACCGGGGCCCCCGGGCCGGCGGGGCCCCCGGTACCGGGGGCCCATGCCCAGGCAGAGATGGCGCCCCGGTCTCAAGGGAGACGTCGAGTGCGCCGTCGGCCTCGACGTCTACTGCGGTGGCGTGGCGGACGTCCACCGAGTCCGGGACGCAGTCCTGGCGGCCGTCCTCCCCCATGTGGAGGGCGCGTACAAGCGCGGCCTGATTGCCGGCCGCAGCCAGACCGGCCACAGGACCAGGCGAAACCCCGAGGAAGAAGAGCTGGTGACGCCACCCACGGGAAACGCGCGGGCTTCCCGTGCCGGTGGCAGTGCCGCCGCGCAGAGGGCCGGCCCGGCCCTGTTGAGGACGTTCGTCGAGCCGACGTGGTCCGCCTTCGCCGCGAACCCGCACGCCGCGCACGGGAACTTCGCTCGGGTGGCGCGGTGCCCCTTCGCGGTGTGCCCGCAGGACGGGCACGAGCGGGAGGTGTTGCGGGGGTCCACGGCGGCGACGGTCCGACCGGCGCGTTCAGCCTTGTTGGCGAGGACCGCAAGGGGTTCCCCAACCAGCACATCGTGGGCTTAACTTATGTGCCATGACCTCCCCCCGCTCCACCTACGGCGGCGGTTACCACTCCGCGCCGTCCTTCCCCGACACCCCGATCTACGACTCCCTGGTCGCTGAGCGGGGCATGCCTCAGATCGCGCCGATCCGAGTGCCCTCCGCGTACGACACCGGCAGCAGCCACCTGCCGGCACTGTCCGCGGCCCTGCCCGCCCTCCCGGCGGCCCCCTCCCAGCCCGGCCCGGCCTACGGCTACCCGCAGCCCGCGCCGCAACCGGTGCCCCTGCAGCAGGCGGCTGCCCCGTACATCCCCCAGCAGCCCGTCGGCCCGCGCGGCTACCCGGGCGGGCAGCAGCAGCACATGGCCCGCCCGATGGCGGGCGGGTACGAGGCGATGCGGCCGGCCGCGGCACCGCGGCCGATGCCCACGCCCGCACCCTACGACGATCCGTACCACCGGCCCTACCAGGGCGGTGGCTACTGAGACCGGCCTGACCACCGCGACCGGCGGATGGTGCGGGGCACCTGGCAGGATGGTCGTATGGCGACTCCCGTGCTGCGCTCCCTCCACGTCCACCCGGTCAAGTCCATCGGCGGCCACACACCGGCCGAGGCCGCAGTGGAGCCCTGGGGACTCGCGGGCGACCGCCGGTGGATGCTCGTGGACGCGGCGGGCCGGGCCGTCACCCAACGCCAGCAGCCGCGACTGGCGTTGGCCGCCGCGGCGCCGCTCGCGGACGGCGCCGTCCGGCTGACCGCACCCGGCACGGCACCGCTGACCGCAGGGGTGCCCGAGCCGTCCGGCACCACCGTCGTGGAGCTCTTCGGGGAGAAGGTGGAGGCGGTGCCCGCGGGCACCGCCTCCGACCGGTGGTTCAGCGCATACCTGGACGCACCGGTCCGGCTGGTGCACCTCGACGACCCGGCGTACCGCCGCCCCGTCGACCCGGACTACGCAATGCCGGGCGAGACCGTGTCGTTCGCCGACGGCTTCCCCCTGCTGCTCGCGTCCACAGCTTCGCTCGACGCACTCAACTCGCTGATCGCCCAGGGCGACCACGCGGACGAGGGCCCGCTGCCGATGAACCGCTTCCGTCCCAATCTGGTCGTGGACGGCACGGGCCCGTGGGCCGAGGACGGCTGGAAGCGCGTCGCGGTCGGCGAGGTGTCCTTCCGGGTGGCCAAGCCCTGCGGCCGCTGCGTCGTCACGACCACCGACCAGGCCACGGCGGCACGAGGGAAGGAGCCGCTGCGCACCCTGGCCCGGCACCGCCGCTTCGGGGACCGGCTGGTATTCGGCCAGAACCTGGTGCCCGAGCACACCGGGACCGTCCGCGTCGGCGACCCGGTGCGCGTCCTGGCCTGAGCACGGCGGTACGGGGAACCCGGACCGCGAGACGCGGGGAGCCGGTCCCGGCCCGGCCGCACGGGCGCGTGCCGCCGACCGGTCAACCCCCGGTTCCCCCGCACGCTACGGTGGTGCGACGCGCGGCACGGGCGCGACCGACGCACGAGGTGGGGGCAGATCAGCACCATGGCACAGGGCACGGTCCAGGTGACGCACACCGGCACATCGCGGTGGCGGCGCCGCACGGGTGAGTACGCCTCTCTCGCCGCGGCCCTGGAGGCGGCGGCCGACGGCGACGTCCTCACCGTCTCGCCCGGCACCTACCGGGAGAACCTCGTACTCCGGCGTGCCGTGACGCTCCGCGGGACGGACGGCTCGGCCGGCTCGGTGCGGATCGCCCCCTCGGACGGGGTGCCGCTGACGGTCCGCGCGTCGGCGACCGTGCAGGACCTGCACGTCGAGGGACAGGACGCCACGGCACCCGCGCTGCTCGTCGAGGACGGCACCCCCGAGCTGACCGATCTGCGGATCGTGACGCGCTCGGCGGCGGGCATCGAGGTCCGCGGGGCGGCCCGCCCCACGGTGCGGCGCTGCACGGTGGACAATCCCGCCGGCGTCGGGATCGGCGTACTGGACGGCGCCGGCGGGGTGTTCGAGGATTGCGAGGTGGTCGCCGCCGGGCAGTCCGGGGTGTCGGTGCGCGGCGGCGCGCACCCGAGGCTGGAGCGCTGCCAGGTGCACCACGCCTCCGGCTCCGGGCTGAGCGTCACCGGGGAGAACAGCGCCCTGGAGGCGCTCGGTTGCGAGGTGTACGAGATCAAGGGCGCCGGCGTGCAGGTCACGTCCCGGGCGACGGCCCATCTGACGGACTCACGGGTGCACCGCACCTCCTCCGACGGCATCACGCTCGACACGGACGCGGTGCTCACCCTCGCCGACTGCGACATCCACGACGTGCCGGAGAACGCCGTGGACCTGAGGTCGCGTTCGGTGCTCACGCTCACCCGCTCCACGGTGCGGCGGTTCGGCCGCAACGGCCTCTCGGTGTGGGACCCGGGGACACGGGTGGACGCCAACCAGTGCGAGATCCACGACAGCACGGGCGACTACCCGGCCGTCTGGGTCAGCGACGGCGCGACCGCGGTGCTCGACTCCTGCCGGGTGCACGACGTCCCGGACGCCCTGTTCGTCCTGGACCGCGGCTCGCGTGCCGACGTGGTCGACAGCGATCTGACCCAGGTGCGGAACACGGCCGTGTCCGTCAGCGACGGGGCCACGGCCCAGCTCGACGACTGCCGCATCCGGGACGCCTCGACCGGCGCCTGGTTCCGCGACCACGGCAGCGGCGGCACGCTCGGCAACTGCACCATCGACGGCGCCCAGACCGGCGTCATCGTCACCAAGGGCGCGGACCCCTCGATCGAGCGGTGCACGGTGACCTCGCCGGCCGAGGCCGGCTTCTACGTCTCCGCCGAGGGCCGGGGCACCTTCCACGACTGCCGGGTCTCCGGCAGCGGCGGCTACGGCTTCCACGTCATGGACGGCTGCCGTGCGACCCTGACGCGCTGCCGCACGGAGCGGTGCGCACGCGGCGGCTACGAGTACCCCGAGGACGGCACCGCCGTCGAGGACTGCACCAGCGACGAGAGCGGTGTGCGGGCGGCGCCGCCCGCGACGGCTCCGGTGGTGGCCACCGCCACCCAGTCGCCCGGGCTGCTGTCGGTGATCCCCGGCCAGCGGACCGCCGAGCCCGAGCTTGCCGCCACCGCCCCCGCGGCCGCCCCCGCCGCCAGGACGTCGGACGCGGTCCTCGGTGAACTGGACGCCCTGGTGGGCCTGGAGAGCGTCAAACGCGAGGTCCGGACCCTCACGAACATGATCGAGGTGGGCCGGCGCCGGCAGGAGGCGGGCCTGAAGGCCGCTTCGGTCCGCCGCCATCTGGTCTTCACCGGCTCCCCGGCACCGGCAAGACGACGGTGGCGCGGCTGTACGGAGAGATCCTGGCGTCCCTCGGCGTTCTGGAGCGGGGCCATCTGGTCGAGGTGTCCCGGGTCGACCTGGTCGGCGAGCACATCGGATCCACCGCGATCCGCACCCAGGAGGCCTTCGAACGGGCCCGCGGCGGCGTGCTGTTCATCGACGAGGCGTACGCCCTCTCGCCGGAGGACTCCGGCCGGGACTTCGGCCGGGAGGCCATCGACACGCTGGTGAAGCTGATGGAGGACCACCGGGACGCCGTGGTCGTCATCGTCGCCGGGTACACCGACGAGATGGAGCGGTTCCTCTCGGTCAACCCCGGTGTCGCCTCGCGTTTCTCACGGACCATCACCTTCAGCGACTACCTGCCCGACGAACTGCTGCGGATCGTCGAGCAGCAGGCCGAGGAGCACGAGTACCGGCTGGCCGAGGGCACCGCCGAGGCCCTGGGGAAGTACTTCACGGCACTGCCGAAGGGCCCGGCGTTCGGCAACGGCCGGACCGCGCGCCAGACCTTCGAGTCGATGGTCGAGCGGCACGCGGGCCGGGTGTCCGAACTCGCCGAGCCGAGCACCGACGACCTGTCGCTGCTCTACCCGGAGGACCTGCCCGAACTCCCCTGACGCCGGGCGCCGGTGTCGCGCTGGCGGGGCAGCGCGGGCGGCAGCCGTTCCAGGAGGGCCCGGCGTTCCTCGGCGAACGCCGGGTCGGCCTGGTAGTCGGAGTGCCCGAGGACGGGCGCCGGCAGGGGGTGGGTGTCCGTGCGCCCGTACACCACGGGGTCCCTGAGCGCTTCCCGGTCGACCGCGGGCCTGCCGTCCTCGGCCGGGAGCCGGACCGGCCCGCCTATCGGATCGGTGTGCCGCCAGAGGTTGCGCCAGCAGTGCAGTTCCCGATGCAGACCGCGCAGCTGCTCGGCACCGAAGTAGGCGGGGAACCAGCGGCCGTAGAGCCGCTCGAGCGGTGAACCGAAGGTGAGCAGGGCGACGCGCCGGCGGGTGGCCGCGGGCAGCTGCCAGACCGCGGCCGCGGCCAGCACACTGCCCTGCGAGTGACCGGAGATCACGAGCCGCCCGCCGGTGGTGGACGTCCAGGACGCCATGCGCCAGGTGAGGTCGGGGACGGCCCGCTCGGCATAGCAGGGCGGTGCGAAGGGGTGGGCCGCTCGGGGCCAGAAGGTGCCGACGTCCCAGAGGATCCCGATGGTGCGGCGGGCCGAGGCGTCCCGGTAGGCGCGCCGGCCCCAGGTGACGAAGAGGATGAAGCCCAGTCCGACCAGCCAGGAGCCGAGGGCCTGCGCGGTGTCGACGGCGGACTCGACGAGCGGATGGGCCCTGTCGAAGGCCTCGCCGGGCACCTCCGCGCTGATCCACGCCCCGGCGACCGCGCCCGCGCCGAGCAGTAGCGTCGCGAGGCACAGGACGGCGATGACGGCCGGTGCGGCGTCGGTGAGACCCGCACGGGCGCGGATGCCCGCGATCCGGCGGGTGCGCACCGGGTCGGGCCGCTCGTCCGGGTAGTCCCGCTCGACCCGGTCGCCGAGGGCGCGCGCGGTCCGCCGGGTCCGGACGCCGAGGACGCAGAGCGGCACCAGGAGCAGGAGCAGCAGGACCGGGATCACCGACGCCTGCCAGCTGAGCAGCACCGGCGGACCGGGGATCGCGCCTCCCCCCTCCCCCGGGGTGCCCGATCCGTCGAGCCAGTCGGCGACCCGCTGGGCGAGACCTCCCGTCATCACGCCCCCGAGCGCGCAGGCGAGCAGGGCGACCGCCGGTCCGCCCAGACCGCGCATCGCGGTGCGGGCGTCCCGGACGCGGAGGTGCAGCACGCCCGCGGCGACGGCGAGCACGACGACGAGGCCCCCCTGGGCGACGGCGATGACGCGGAAGGCGACGTCACCGGGGAGCGTGCCCTCCGAGGCCCAGCCGGGGCGCGACCAGGACGCGTACACCGTCGCCACGGCGAGCAGGGCGAGCGAGACGCAGGGGAGCCAGCTGACGACGGCTCGGTCGATCCGGTTGTCGAGGACCTCCTCGCTGCGTCCGCGGCGGAGCACGACGGCGACGACGAGGGCACCGGCCAGGACCAGTACCCCTTCGAGGAGCCACCCGGCGATCTCCAGCGCACGGACGCCGGCGCTCCGGTCGTGGCGCGCGGCAGCACCGGCCACGGCGGCCGCGATGACCAGGAACCCCGCGGCGGTGTGCGCGGCGCGCAGCCGGGCGACCAGCCGGCGGCCGTACCAGAAGCCGGGCCGCCCGAGCGCGGGCCGGACGGTGTCCCGGGCGGGGGCACCGGCGCCGCGCTCGCCGTCCCCGGCGGCGAGGGGGTCCGCGGTGGCTGCCGGGTCCCGGCGGTTTCCGGTGGCGGGGAACTCCCCACGGTTCTCGGTGTCCTGACCGTTCTCCCCGGGCCCGGGCGTTCCGGGGGTTCCGGGCGTTGGGGTTCCGGGCGTTGGGGTTCCGGGCGTTGGGGTTCCGGGCGTTGGGGTTCCGGGCGTTGGGGTTCCGGAGGTTGCAGGGACCGCGTGCGCCGCGGGGGCCGCAGGGACCGCGGAGTTGCCTAGGTTGCCCGGGTTGCCCGGGTTGCCGGGGCTGCGGGAGGTCTCCCGGTTCCCGGCGGACTCGCGGTTCCCGGCGGACTCGCGGATCTCGCGGTTCCCGGGGCCCTCGCTCCCTCCGGGACCGGTGGCCCGCGGCACGGGCACGATGGCGGTGTCCGGCGGGCGCTGGGCCTCGTAGGCGCTCCAGGTTCGGTTGGAGAGGTACCAGAGCAGTCCCACCAGCGCGGCCGGCACCAGTGCGGCGAGGGAGAGCCGGCGGCCGGGCTGCGACCACCAGCCGTCGTTCGCGGCGGAGAGGAAGCCGATCCAGGAGCTGCCCTGGGAGCAGCGGGCGGACCCCGCGCACTGCCAGGCCGTCAGATCGAGGGCGACCTCGCAGGCCGCCGCGGTGAACAGCACCGTCAGGCTGAGGGCGAGCAGCCGGACGAGCGTCCCGTACAGCCGCGAGGTCCTGGTCCTGCCCGTGGTGGCGGGCCGCATCCAGTGGGCCAGGTTGACGACCATGAACGGCAGCAGGAGCAGCCACAACGCCCTGGCCCCGTCCCCCGAGGTGAGGTTGGACCAGCAGTACGCCTCGCGGACGGGCCCTTCGCGGCCGTGCATGCGGTCGGGGCGGAGGTCGGCCCCGGCGTCCTGGGCGCGCCGGTAGACGGCGGCGGTCGCATCGCCGGTGACCCGCACCGTACGGGGATCGCCGAGCATGCCCTGGGGGGTGGCTCCGCCGACGCCGTGGACCAGCAGCTCAAGGGCCGGCCCGCCGGGCTGCGGGACGGGGCCTGATGTGGCAGGGGACACTTCTGCGGCTCGCTTTCTGCCGGCGGGATCGAGGCGGTGGAGGGCTCCCGGCGCCCCGAATCCCGGACCACGGCGCGCGGCCGCGCGCCCCTGCACGTAATCTCCCCTCCGCCGGGGCGCGCCCACCGTGGCAGGATGAGAAACCTCGGTGAACAGCGGTGGCATCTCGACGGCACGACGGAAGGACCGGCCCCAGCGGTGAGCGACAATCAGAACCTCCTCGCGGAACAGCGGCGCGCCCTGATCGTCGACGAGGTGCGGCGGCGCGGCGGCGTGCGCGTCAATGAACTCACCCGCCGGCTGAACGTCTCCGACATGACCGTCCGCCGCGACCTGGACGCCCTCGCCCGCCAGGGCGTGCTGGAGAAGGTGCACGGGGGTGCCGTGCCGGTCGCCGAGGCGAGCACCTACGAACCCGGTTTCGAGGCCAAGTCGACGCTCGAGCCGGGCGCCAAGGAGGACATCGCCCGGGCGGCGGCGGCGATGGTCGTCCCGGGCAGCGCCATCGCCCTGTCGGGCGGCACGACCACGTACGCGCTCGCTCACCGTCTCGTCGACGTCGCCGACCTGACGGTGGTGACCAACTCGGTGCGGGTGGCCGACGTGTTCCACACGGCGCAGCGGCCGGGCGGGGCGGCGGAGGGGCGTCCGGGCGCCCCCACGGTGGTTCTCACGGGAGGTGTACGCACTCCGTCGGACTCGCTGGTGGGCCCGGTCGCCGATCAAACGATCCGCTCCCTCCACTTCGACCTGCTGTTCCTGGGGTCCACGGCATCTCCGTGGAGGCGGGGTTGTCGGCTCCCAATCTGGCGGAGGCCGAGACCAATCGGCGGCTGGTCCGCTCGGCCCGCCGGGTGGTGGTCGTGGCGGACCACACCAAGTGGGGTACGGTCGGGCTCAGTTCGTTCGCCCGGCTGGACGAGGTGGACACACTGGTCACGGACGCCGGACTGCCAGACGGGGCGCGCGAGGCGATCACCGAGTACCTGCCGAACCTCGTGGTCGCCGGTGAGCCGGCGGAACCCCCGGAGGCCCAGGTATGACCGTGTTCCGTGTCGTGCGGACGACACCGCTGCCGGTCGCGGAGGCATGGCGCCGGCTCACCGACTGGCCGGCGCACGCCGCGCAGGTGCCGCTGACCCGCATCTCCGTGGTGACGGAGGGGCCGAGCGCCGAAGGCACCCTGTTCGTCGCCCGGACGGGGGTCGGCCCTGCCCGTTTCGACGATCCGATGGAGATCGTGCGCTGGGAGCCGCCGGAGGGCGGGCGTGCCGGGTACTGCCGGCTGGAGAAGCGCGGCCGGGTCGTGCTGGGCTGGGCGGAGATCGTGGTGCGGGAGTCCCCGGCCGGGGCGGAGGTGACCTGGACGGAGGACCTGCGGGTGCGGGGACTTCCGGACGCGGCAGGGCCGGTACTGGCGCGGGCCGGACGGCGGGTCTTCGGCCGCGCGGTGGACGGTCTGCTGGGCCGCGGTCCGCAAGCTCCCGCGCGATGACCGTCCGGCGGCCGGGCCGGCGCCGTCCCGCACGCCCCTGTCCGAGCGCCCTGTCCGCCCACTCGCCCTCTCCCTGCGTCCTGCGCCCCGCTCCGCCGCTTCCGCATCCGCGGCTCCGCCTCCTTCCAGGGCTCGACACCGCCCGTCCTGCCCCCTCCTTCCAGGGCTCGACACCGCCCGTCCTGCCCGCTCCATCCAACGGCTCCACGCACCCGTCCGACCCGCTCCGACTCTCCCCGGAGGTACGGTTCATGGCTCACCGACTCAGGCCCGTGGAGCTGGACTTCGCCGAGTCCGCACCGGTCCGTCTCGTGTTCGCGGCGGAGGTGCGGGCCGATCCCGCGGCCGTGTACCGCGCTCTCGCGGAGGACGTCGAGGGCTGGCCCGGCTGGTTCACGGCCGTCACGTCCGCCCGGCCGACCCGGGGCGGCGGGGGCCGGGAGGTCCGGCTGCGCGGCGGTGCCCGCTTCCAGGAGACGATCGTGAGCGCCCAGCCCCGGGAACGCTACGCCTACCGCATCGACGGGACCAACGCCCCGGGCATCCGGGCGATGCTGGAGGAGTGGCGGCTGTCGCCCGCGGGCTCCGGGACCCGGGTGCGGTGGACGATGGCGATCGACGGCACCGCTCCGGTGCGCCTCCTTACGGGACTCGCGAAGCCGGCCGTGGGCCGGGCCTTCCGCGACGCGGTACGCCGTCTGGACCGTCGGCTCGGGTCACCGGCGGCGTAGCGGCTGCGCGGGTAGACGCGTCGAGCGGCGGGGGCCCCGGCCCGGGGAAGCGGGCCGGGGAAGCGGGCCGGGGAAGCGGGCCCGGCGGCCCCTCAGCGGGCGGGGCGAACCCGCAGCGGGCCGGCGGGGCCCCGAAGCCCCGGCCGGCCCCTCGTGCGCCGCACCGGGAGAAGCGGGCCCGGATCCCGGCCGGTACCGGCCGGGCCGGAGGCCCCGCCGTGCGTCGAACCGCGTCGCCGGACGGGCCAGGATCAGCCGGGCCAGACTCCGGTGCGCAGGAACTGCTCGATGGCGGCGGTGTACGGGGCGATGTCGAGGCCCTGCTCCGCCAGCCAGTCGTCGGAGTAGTACTTGTCCAGGTAGCGGTCGCCCGGATCGCAGATCAGGGTCACGACGCTCCCCTGCTCCCGCGCGGCCACCATCTCTGCGACGATCTTCAGCGCGCTCCACAGCCCCGTCCCGGTGGAACCGCCCGCCTTGCGGCCGATGGCCTTCTCCAGGGCCCGTACGGCCGCGACACTCGCCGCGTCAGGCACCTTCATCATCCGGTCGATGGCTCCGGGCACGAAGCTCGGCTCCATCCGGGGCCGCCCGATGCCCTCGATGCGGGAGCCGCAGTCGCTCGTGGCCAGCGCGTCGCCCCGGGTCCAGCCGTCGAAGAAGCAGGAGTTCTCCGGGTCGGGGACGCAGACCCTGGTGTCGTGCTGCATGTAGTGGACGTAGCGGGCGATGGTCGCCGAGGTACCGCCCGTACCGGCGGTGGCCACGATCCACGCGGGCTCGGGGTAGCGCTCCAACTTCAGCTGCTGGTAGATCGATTCGGCGATGTTGTTGTTGCCGCGCCAGTCGGTGGCCCGCTCGGCGTAGGTGAACTGGTCCATGTAGTGCCCGCCGGTCCGGGCGGCGAGCGTCGCCGACTCCTCGTACATCTTCCGCGGGTCCTCCACGAAGTGGCATTGGCCACCGTGGAATTCGATGAGGCGGCACTTCTCCGGGCTGGTGGTGCGGGGCATCACGGCGACGAAGGGCACCCCGATGAGCTTGGCGAAGTAGGCCTCGGAGACGGCGGTCGAGCCGCTGGAGGCCTCGATGACCGGCTTGCCCGGCCGGATCCAGCCGTTGCACAGCCCGTACAGGAACAGCGATCGCGCCAGCCGGTGCTTGAGGCTGCCGGTCGGGTGGGTGGACTCGTCCTTGAGATAGAGGTCGATGCCCCATCTCTCGGGCAGCGGGAAGCGCAGCAGATGGGTGTCGGCCGAGCGGTTCGCATCGGCCTGGACCTTCCGTACGGCTTCTTTGAGCCATGCCCGGTACTCGGGGTCACTGCGGTCCACATCGACGGTGGCCATCGCCTCATAGGTGGTCATGCGCCCCGCTCCTTACTCTCCAGCCGGCACTTCCCATAATCCACAATAGGCCCCTCACCTGCACAAACGTTGACTTGGGGTTCTATAGGGGTTGCTTGTGGATGCGGCGGGGAAGCGCTCTGGTGCCCGTGCGGATGGCTGTGCAGACTGAGGTGCAGGAACGGCGTGAAGGGGGCGTCCATGTCGGAGGCGGATTTCACGGCACCCGTGCGGGACCCGGAGTTCAGCGCCACGGGCGTGCGGATCGAGCGGTGGCCCCGCTCGCTCACGACGGCCGGGCAGGTCCTGGTCGAGGGCGGCACACTCGCCCTGCTGACCAGCTACGGACGGGTCATCGACAGCGCACCCGTGCAGGCGGTCCGGGTCGGCAGGCCCTGGTTCGCGGGGGGCTCCGACAGCGCCGTCGCCACGGTCAACGGCACCCGCTACCGGCTGACGCTGAGCGGCTCCGGCGGGGGACGCGACGACAGGGCACTGACGGGCCGCCTCCTGGAGGTGCTCCGCAAGGCCGGCGACGACCCCGGCTGATCCACCACACCATCCCACCTGCGCCGCGTGTGCGCGGAGTTGCGCACACGTCACACCGGGTTCACTCTTGATTCATCACTCAGGGTTCACCGGCGGTGACACTGTGACCCAGCTCCGCCGGCGCAGACAGCAGTCGGCAGCCAACTGCTGGATCCGATCCTCCGTCTTCTTCCGGACCTATTTCGGGGAGTCGCAGCCGTGATCAGCGAGGCAAGCAGGCATTGCACGGTGGAGCTCCAGGCTCTTCCGTCGCGGATCGGTCAGATCCGCAGAATCGTGTCGGCGCAATTGCGCTACTGGCAGCTCGATCGCTTGATCGACCAGGCGGCTCTCGGCGTCACGGAGCTCCTGACCAACGTCCACCGGCACGCACAGCCCGACAAGCTGTGCACCGTGGAGATGGAGCTGCTCTTCGACCGGCTCACCGTGTCGGTTCACGACCACGACCCCCGGATACCGATGCTCGGATCCGCGGGACCGCTCGAGACCACAGGCCGTGGACTCGCGCTGGTCGAGGCCGTCAGCGAGAGCTGGGGAGTACTGCCCAAGGGTGACGAGGGAAAGGCCGTGTGGTTCACACTGCCGACGGCCCTTCCGCCCCCCGCGGCGCCACCGCCGTACGCGGTCGACACCGTCTTCGGCAAAGCCACCACCCCCTTCCCCGTCGTCGAGGCGGAGCCGCGGGAACGCACCCCGGTACGGGCCGCCGTGGCGACCTGATCGGGCACGCCCCGGGCGCCCGGGCCCGCCTGTCCGTCCGTCCGTTCCGGAGTCCGGGACGGACGGACGGGCGGGCGGGCCCGCGCGGTGTGCCGAGGGCCTCAGCCGCGTGATGCCGTGCGGGCGGCCGGGGAGCGGGCAGCCCGGGAACGGGCGACCCGGGAACGGGCGACCGCGTGGGACGGGTCTCCGACCAGTCGGCCGGGACCGGGGCGGGGTACGCAAGACCCGGCACGCTCCGGCAGCCGCGCAGCCGGCTCGCCCGGTGGCGGTCCGCCGCTTCGCGGGTGCTGCCGGCGAGGCGATGCCCGCACGGGTGGCGTCGCGGACACCCCGGACGCACTCCGCCGCCGGGCCGTCAGGCCGCACACGGGCCTCGTCCATCACGGGAGTTCACGGAACACGCTGCGCCAGCACGCTCTGCGGATCGTCCAGCACCGGCTGCCAGGCCAGCTCCGCCGCACCCACCAGGCTGTTGTGGTCGAGGGTGCACGGCAGGATGGGCACACTGCCGCTGCGGCCCCACAGGCTGCGGTCGGCGACCACCGCCCGCAGGCGCTCCGGATCGGCGTCGAGCAGTTCGCGGTGCAGACCGCCCAGGATGATGCGGTCCGGATTGAGGATGTTCACAAGCCCCGCGAGCCCGAGGCCCAGCCGGTCGACGATCTCCTCGGCCGCCGCCCGTACCGCGGGGTCGTCGTACTCCTTGCGCAGCAGGTCCCTGGCCTGCTGGAGCAGTGAGACCTCGGGGCCGGGGTCGATGCCGGCCGCAGTGAGGAACGCGAGCGGGTCGGCCTCCACGTCGAGGCAGCCGCGGCTGCCGCAATGGCAGGCGCGCCCCTCGGGGTTGACGGTCAGATGGCCGACCTCCAGCGCGAGGCCGGAGCTGCCCGTGTGCAGTCTGCCGTCGAGCACGAGCGCACCGCCGACACCGCGATGGCCGGTGGCGACACAGAGGAGGTGACGGGCTCCGCGGCCGGCCCCGTGCCGATGCTCGGCGAGGGCTGCGAGGTTGACGTCGTTGCCGGTGAAGGCGGGCCCCGCGATACCGGCCGCCTGCACGCACGCGGCGAAGATGTCGCGGACCTGAGCGCCCGCGGGCCAGGCGAGATGCAGCGGGTTGAGAGCGGTGCCGTCGGGTTCGGCGACCGCCGAGGGCACGGCGAGTCCCGCGCCGACACAGCGGCGGCCGGACTCCTTCAGCAGCGCCGCGCCCGCCTCGACCACGTCGCCGAGCACCTGAGCCGGATCGGCGGAGACGGTGACGCAACCGGGGGCGGTCGCGGCGATCGTGCCGCCGAGTCCGACCAGCGCGGCCCGGAATCCGTCGGCGTGCACCTGGGCGGCGAGGGCGACGGGCCCGTTCTCGTCCACGGCGAGGCGGTGGGAGGGGCGGCCCTGGGAGCCGGAGGCAGCCCCGGGGCGGGAGTCCACCCGGATGAGACCGAGCGCTTCCAGTTCGGCTGCGACCGCACCGGCCGTGGCCCTGGTGACGCCCAACTCGGCGGTCAGCACGGCCCGGGTGGGCGCACGCCCCGTATGGACCAGTTCCAGTGCGGGGCCGAGGGCGCCGCGGCCTCTCTCCAGCCGCGTCCGGGTGCTCGTCGCCTTGCCGTTCATGGGCGCAGTCTCCCATGATCCCGCAGGCCGGGGGACGCCGCGGGGGCCGCCCGCAGCGGCGGCGCGGGGGCTCTCCCGGCGCTGCCGGGCGCCGCTCCCCGCACGCGGGGCACGCCGCTCCCCGCGCACCCCGGGCACGCCGCTCCCCGCACCCGGCGAGCCGCGCGCGACACGAGGCGGAGCCGCCCCCTCCCGGGCTCCCGGGCTCCCGGGCTCCCGGGCTCCCGGGGCCGCAGTGCCGGTGCGATTGGGCCGGAGGGCGCCCGTCCCCTATCCTGACTTTGTGCCGCCACTAAACAAACTCGCTCCTTCCCACTCCCTCGCCCGCCTCCGGATCGCGCTCACCGTCTTCTTCGCCCTCGACGGCTTCCTCTTCGCCGGCTGGGTCGTCCGCATCCCCGCCATCAAGGAGCAGACCGGCGCCTCGGCCGGCGACCTCGGTCTCGCCCTCCTCGGCGTGTCCGCAGGAGCCGTGGTGACGATGACGCTCACCGGACGCCTCTGCGGGCGCTTCGGCAGCCGTCCGCTGACCGTCGCGGCCGCGATCCTGCTCTCCGTCGGCATCGCGCTGCCGGCGCAGACGCACTCCCCGCCGGCCCTGGGCCTGGTGCTGCTGGTGTTCGGTGCCGCCTACGGCGGGATCAACGTCGCCATGAACAGCGCCGCGGTGGACCTGGTCGAGGCGCTGCGACGGCCCGTCATGCCCGGCTTCCACGCGGCCTTCAGCCTGGGAGGCATGCTCGGGGCCGGCCTCGGCGGGCTACTGGCCGCGGGCCTCTCCCCGGCCTCGCACCTGCTCGTCCTCACGGTGACCGGTCTCGTCGTCACCGCCGCGGCCGGACCGGTCCTCCTGCGGCCCACCTCTCCACCCGTCGACGGCGGCGCCGGCCCGGCCTCGCCCCCGAAGGACGCGGGAGCGAACGGGCCGCGTCCCCCGGCGGACACGAAGACGGCCGGGCCCGCCTGTCCGGCCGCACGCGCCGGCTCGTCGTGGTCTTCGGCGTCATCGCCCTGTGCACCGCCTACGGCGAGGGAGCGCTCGCCGACTGGGGAGCGCTGCACCTGGAGCAGGACCTCGGGGCCCACGCGGGCGTTGCGGCGGCCGGGTACTCGGTGTTCGCGCTGGCGATGACCGCCGGACGGCTCTCCGGCACGACCATGCTGGAACGGCTCGGGCAGACCCGGACCCTGGTCGCGGGCGGGGCGACCGCCGCCGCCGGCATGCTGCTCGGCTCCCTCGCGCCGACGGTCTGGCTCGCTCTGCTGGGCTTCGCCGTGACCGGACTCGGGCTGGCGAACATCTTCCCCGTGGCGGTGGCGCGGGCGGGCGCGCTCGCCGGACCGCGCGGGGTGGCGACGGCCTCCACGCTGGGCTACGGCGGCATGCTGCTCGGGCCCCCCGTCATCGGCTTCCTCGCCGACTGGTTCTCGCTGCCGGTGGCCCTGACGACGGTGGCCGCGCTCGCCGCCGTGGCCGCGGTGATCGGCTACGCCGCCCGCGGGGCCGCGGACGGGAACCCCGCGGAGGAACGGGCCGGGGCACGGCGGGCGCCCGCCGGCGCCGCCCGCGACGAGCGGTGCCGGGCCGAGTCCCGCTGACGCGGCTGTCCCGCGGATCGCGGCGAGCCGTCCGGGGCCGGCCTGCCGGCGGGCTCGCCTCCGGGCCCCCGGCACGCCCCGCCCGCCACCGCGGTTGCTCGCGTTGCCGCCCCTGTGCTCGTCCGGGCTCGCCCCGCTCCGTCCTGTTGCCCGGCCACCACGAGTCGTACGGCACCGGGTGTGCCGCACGGCGCCCGAGAGCCCCCGCCCCGCTGTCTCCCGTCCTCCTGTCTCGGACCCGCTGCCCCCGTGCCGCTGTCTCGGTCCCCCCGACTCCCGTCCCCTGCCCCCGCTTCCACGGCCTCCCGTGCCGCCGTCTGCCGTCCCACCGTCTCCTGTCGCCTGCCGTCCCGCCGTCTGCCGTCCTGCTGCCGGTCCGACCGACGCCCACGGCCGGAACTCCCCGGCGGCGTACCGCCGTCCCCGTGTCTCCGGCAGAATCCCGCCATGGAGACGAGCGAGTTCATCGCGCACCTGGATGAGGAGGGCCGCCTGCTGGCCGAAGCCGCCGCCTCGGCCGGGCCGGACGCGGTCGTGCCCACCTGCCCGGGATGGCGGATCAGGGACCTGCTGCGCCACACCGGCACGGTGCACCGCTGGGCGGCCGCCGTCGTGACCGAGCGGCACGCGGAGTACCGTCCGGCCGCCGGCGAGCCCGACCTCGACGGTGCGGCGCTGCTGACCTGGTTCCGGGAGGGACACGGGCTGCTGGTGGACGCACTCTCCAAGGCCCCGGCCGGACTCGACTGCTGGACCTTTCTGCCGGCGGCTTCCCCGCTGGTGTTCTGGGCGCGCCGCCAGACCCATGAGACGGCCGTGCACCGCGCGGACGCGGAGTCGGCGCTTGGCGAGCCGGGCCCCGTACCGCAACGGCTGGCTGCCGACGGTGTGGATGAGCTGCTGTGCGCGTTCCACGGCCGCCGGGGGAGCCGCGTGCGGACGGGCGCGCCGAAGGTGCTGCGGGTGCGGAGCACGGACACCGGTGACGTCTGGACCGTGCGGCTGTCAGCCGAACCGCCGCGCGCCGACCGCTCGTCGGAGGGACCGGCGGACTGTGAGCTGAGCGGTCCGGCAGGACGGCTCCACCTCGTGCTGTGGAACCGGCTTCCGCTGAGCGCCGTGGCACTGGACGGGGAAGGGGACGTCGCCCGACTGTGGCGGGAGACGTCCGCGATCACCTGGGCCTGAGGATCCCGGCCCCGGCGGTGCCGGAAGCGCGGGTCCGGGACGGCTTCCGCGAGCCTCGGGGCAGGTGGACCCGAGGGTTGGTGGCCCCGTGGACCCGAGGGTTGGTGGCCCCGTGGACCCGAGGGTTGGTGGCCCCGTGGACCCGTGGACATCGGGATGACCTCGGACGCGCGTCTGCTCGTCGCACCGCGCGGCCGGCTCCACGCGCGTGCGCTCGGCACACGTCGGGCTGCGTGGCGGCTCGCACACGGGGAGGCCTCCAGGGGAGCCCGGAGGCGGGCCGAACACGGCCCGTCAGGAGGCGACCGGGCCGTTTCGGCGCGGCGACCGGTGCAGCGCGCGGCCGGAAGCGGCGGGACGGCCCAACCAGCCGGCGTGGGCGGGGATTGCCGGTCCACCGCGGCCCGGTGACACTCTGCGTATGGGGAAACGTACGCAGGCGCAGCGGGACGAGACGACCGTCGAGATCGGCTACGCGCTGTTCAGCGGGGCGTTCGCGGCGGCCGTGGTCTTCGGGGCTGTCGCGGGACCGAAGCTGATGTTCACCATGCCGTACGCAGTCGAGCAGGGGCTGCTCCTCGCGGCCGCGGCCGCCGCGGGGCTGGTGTTCCCGATCCGGGTGGTCACGGTACTGCGGCGGCACGCGCGCGAGGCGGACCGGGGAGTCCGGCCCGGTGCGCCGGGCCGGCCCCGGACCGGCTCGCAGGTGGGGGCGACGAGTCGGGCCGGGCCCCGGAGACGGCAGGCGGTAAGGGGTAGCCGCTGGACGTCAGGCGGCCGGAACAGGTGAGTCGGGCCCGGCCCGTTCCCGCGCTCCACCGTCGTCCCGGGGTCGGCTCCGGGCACGGGCGGACGGAACGATGCCCTCCCGGGCTGCCGCCGCAGCTCACGGTCTCACTGGACGTCAGGCGGCCGGAACAGGTGAGTCGGGCCCGGCCCGTTCCCGCGCTCCACCGTCGTCCCGGGGTCCGCTCCGGGCACGGGCGGACGGAACGATGCCCTCCCGGGCTGCCGCCGCAGCTCGCGGTCTCACTGGACGTCAGGCGGCCGGAACAGGTGAGTCGGGCCCGGCCCGTTCCCGCGCTCCACCGTCGTCCCGGGGTCCGCTCCGGGCACGGGCGGACGGGACGATGCCCTCCCGGGCTGCCGCCGCAGCTCGCGGTCTCGCTGGTCGCCGCCTGGTCGCAACTCTTCGGGCTGATCTCCTTCGAGCTGTTCGGGCGGTGTGACCGCCAGGTCCTCCGACGAGGAGATCCCGGCGGCCGCACCCGATCACCCGGTTCTTCTGATCACCACCCGACGGTGATCCGGTGGAGCGGTCGCGCCGGTACCGGCGGCGGGCCCGGGCCCGGTCACCCGTGTACCGGTACCGCGGGTGACCGGGCCCGGGTCAGGGAACGGTCAACCGCGCGCGGTGTTCAGGACGCGGCCCGCACCCCGCCCGTCCCGTCCTGTCCGCCGTCGGCGTCAGCAGCGCCGTCCTGCGCTGCCGGCACGGGGCGAGGGCGGTCCATGGCCTCCAGGGCGCGCCGGGCCAGCCCGTGCGTGCGCACGAGGCCGGCCAGTGTCGTGGCCCCGCGCGTGATGTCCGTGAACACCTTCCAGGCCGGACGGAATCCCGTGATCGCGGCGTGCAGGATCCCCGGGCGCCGCTCGAAGACCGAGAGCATCCGACTGCCGACGCCCATCTCCACCCCGAGCCCCGCCTTGACCGCGAAGGCGTAGTTCAGCGCCTGGCGGCGCGCGTCGACGGCGTCACCGGCCTCCGCGACCCGCACCGCCCACTCCCCGGCCAGCCGGCCCGAGCGCAGTGCGAAGGAGATGCCCTCCCGGGTCCACGGTTCCAGCATCCCCGCCGCGTCACCGCAGACCAGTACCCGCCCACGGGACAACGGGGAGTCGTCGCTGCGGCAGCGGGTCAGATGCCCGGAGGAGACGGCCGGTTCGAACCCGGCCAGTCCCAGCCGCGCGATGAAGTCCTCGAGATAGCGCTTGGTCGCGGCGCCCTCGCCACGGGCCGAGATCACCCCGACGGTGAGCACATCGCCCTTGGGGAAGACCCAGCCGTAACTCCCGGGCATGGGGCCCCAGTCGATGAGCACCCGGCCCGCCCAGTCCTCGGCGACCGTCGCGGGCACCGGGATCTCGGCTTCCAGGCCGAGGTCCACCTGGTCCATCTTCACGCCGACGTGTGCGCCTATGCGGCTCGCGCTGCCGTCCGCCCCGACCACGGCGCGGGCGAGGACGGTCTCCCCGCCGGCGAGCACGACCGCGACGGTGCGGCGGTCGGGCACGGCCGGACCGTGCTGCTCGACCCGGACGACGGTGACCCCGGTGCGCAGGACGGCGCCGGCCTTCTTGGCGTGCTCCACCAGGGCGGCGTCGAACTCGGGGCGGTTGACGAGCCCGAACAGCATCCGCCGTGAGCGCCGCGTCCGGGCCAGCCTGCCGTTCATCGAGAACGTGACCGCGTGCACCCGGTCCTTCAGGGGTAGTTCGAAACCGGGCGGCAGCGCGTCCCGCGAGGGACCGATGATCCCGCCGCCGCAGGTCTTGTAGCGAGGGAGTTCGGCCTTCTCCAGGAGGAGCACCCGCCGGCCCGTCACCGCGGCCGCATAGGCCGCCGACGCTCCCGCGGGCCCCGCGCCGACCACGACGACGTCCCACACCGGCTGGTCCCGCCCGCTGGCGGCATCTGCGTTCTCGCTGCTCACGATGTGCTTCTGCTCCCGATCCGACGCTCGGCCCAAGGTCTCCACGGCATCCTACGGCGCTGCCTCCGCCCGTTTTGCTGTGGGAGGATCGCCGTACCTTCGCCCTACACACAACGTCGCACCCACAAGGAGCGTGCCCATGACCGCGAATCCGATCTCCGAGACCGTCGCGTCCCTGATGCCCCGCGCGAAGGCGGAGCTCGCGGAACTGGTGGCGTTCGAGTCGGTGGCGGACCCGGCGGTGGCGCCCAAGAGCGAGTGCGAGGCCGCCGCCAACTGGGTCGCGGACGCGCTGCGCTCGGAGGGGTTCCAGGACGTGGCGCTGCTCGGCACCCCCGACGGCTCGCAGTCGGTGTACGGCTTCCTCCCCGGCCCCGAGGGCGCTCCCACCGTGCTGCTGTACGCGCACTACGACGTGCAGCCGAAACTCGACGAGTCGGCGTGGGTGTCGCCGCCGTTCGAGCTCACGGAGCGCGACGGCCGCTGGTTCGGGCGCGGTGCCGCCGACTGCAAGGGCGGCTTCATCATGCACCTGCTCGCGTTGCGCGCCCTCGAGGCGAACGGCGGCGTCCCCGTCTCCGTCAAGGTGATCGTCGAGGGGTCCGAGGAGCAGGGCACCGGAGGCCTCGAACGGTACGCCGAGGCGCACCCGGAGCTACTCGCCGCCGACGCGATCGTCATCGGCGACGCCGGCAACTTCCGGGTGGGACTGCCCACCGTCACCGCGACGCTGCGCGGCATGACGATGGTCCGGGTCACCATCGACACCCTGGAGGGCAATCTGCACTCGGGGCAGTTCGGCGGAGCCGCCCCCGACGCCCTGGCGGCGCTGATCCGCGTCCTGGACTCGCTGCGCGCCGAGGACGGTGCGACGGTGATCGAGGGGCTGGAGGCCGACGCCGCCTGGGAGGGACTCCAGTACCCCGAGGCGGACTTCCGCAAGGACGCCAGGGTCCTCGACGGGGTGGACCTGATCGGCCGCGGCACCGTCGCCGACCGGATCTGGGCGCGCCCCGCCGTCACGGTGATCGGCATCGACTGCTCCCCCGTCGCGGGCGCCGCCCCGTCCGTGCCGGCGAGCGCCCGCGCACAGATCAGCCTGCGGGTACCGCCCGGCCAGGACGCCGCCGAGGCGACGAAGCTGCTCTGCGCGCACATCGAGAAGCACACGCCGTGGAACGCGCGGGTGAGCGTCGAGCAGGTCGGCCAGGGCCAGCCGTTCCTCGCCGATGCGGGCAGCCCCGCGTACACCGCGATGGCGGACGCCATGCGCATCGCCTACCCCGGCCGGGAGATGCAGACCGCCGGCATGGGCGGTTCGATCCCGCTGTGCAACACGCTCTCCGAGCTGTACCCGTCGGCGGAGATCCTGCTGATCGGGCTGAGCGAGCCGGACGCCCGCATCCACGCCGTCAACGAGAGCGTCTCACCGGAGGAACTGGAGCGGCTGTCCGTGGCCGAGGCGCACTTCCTGGTCAACTACGCGCGTTCCCGCCGGGCTTGACGGGAACGGCCGCCGGCCCCGCTCCGCGCTCTCGGCGAGGCACGCCGAGAGCGTCATGCCCGGTCGCGGGCGGACGGCTCGATCGCGGTCCATCTGCCGTACCACGGTGTGCCGTTCACCGGGGACGCGGCCGCGGGAGCGGGCCGGGTGGCGCCGGGCGTCTTCGACCCGGACCGCGAGCGGCTGGTGGACTCGGTGCGGCGGCCGGCCTCCCCGGCACCGTCCACGGTGTGCTTCGGGCACGGCGGCCGTTCACGCAGGACGCGGCCGCCGTGCTGAGCAGCGCGGCCGGTGCGGGGCCATGCCCCGGGCGGCGCGATCGACCGGCGCGGCGCCGTGAGCCGGTCGGTCGCGCCCCGGCGGGCCCGCCCGCACAGGCCCACCGGGGCGCGGGCCCCCGGCACGCGGCCAGGGTGCGGTGAGGGCGCGGTCAGGGTGCGGCCGGCGACGGCGGGCCCCGAGGCGGGAGTCAGCCGACGGGCACACCCGCCTCCAGATTGAGCACCGTGCCGCGCTCCCGGGCGCGCAGGGCCCAGCGCAGCCGTTCGTAGCGCACGGGGGGCAGCATTCCGGCGGCCTCCTCCTCCGAGGCGAAGCGCCAGCCCCGCAGCTCGGCCCCCGGCAGGCTCACCCGCGCGGCCGCGTCGTCGCCGGTGAGCCGTCCTCCGTCGAAGAGCAGCCGGAGCCCTCCGTAACCGGGTGGCCGGGGCGGTTCCCAGTCGACGACGAGCAGCCGCGGTACGGCGTCGAGTTCGATCCCTATCTCCTCGGCGACCTCCCGGATGCCCGCGCGGGCCGGGGCCTCGCCGGACTCCACGACCCCGCCGGGGAACTCCCAGCCGGGTTTGTAGGTGGGATCGACGAGGAGTACCCGGTCCTCTTCGTCGAAGAGCAGGACCCCGGCCGCGAGGGTCTCGGCCGTCGGTTCCGCCGTCTGCACGATGTCGCTGACCGCGGCCGCGCCGGAGTCGACGGCCTCGGCCACCGACTTCGCCGTCTCCCTCGGTGTGAGGCGGGAGTTGTCGACGACATGGGCGTCGGCGAGCAGCCAGCCGAGGGCGGTGCGGTAGCGCTCGACGTGGTCGCGGGCGTCGGCCTCCCCGGGGCGCCCGCCGGGGACGCCCAGGTCCTCACGGGTGGCGATCCGGTTGCGCAGGATCGTTTCGTCCGTGCGGAGCAGAACATGCCGGACCGGGATCCGGCGCGCGGCGAGACCACCGAAGATCTCGTCGCGGTACTCCTGCCTCAGCAGGGTCATCGGGACCACCAGCACCCCGCCGACCTCGGCGAGCAGCGCGGCCGCGGTGTCCACGACCAGCCGGCGCCAGATCGGCAGGTCCTGGTGGTCCGTCACTTCGGCGAGCCGCTTCTGCGGCAGCAGGGCCCGCATCGCACCGCCGATCACCTCGGGGTCGTACAACGTGCTGTTCGGGATCAGATCGATCAGCTCGCGAGCAGTGGTCGTCTTGCCCGCGCTGAACGCACCGTTGATCCAGACGATCACGGTTCCCCCTCCTCCGTAGCCCCCTGTGGACTGCCCGCAACACCCTGCCACGGAAACGTCACTCCGGATGCGTCGCGCCCGCCGTGCGACCAGGCCGTAACACATCCGTACGGAGGTTCGTTGGGGATCAGGGACGAGCAAGGGGGTGCGAGGTGCGCCGAACGGTGCTGGAGAGATTTCCCGCAGGTGGCCCGCGAGGGAGCTGGCCGGCCGAGGAGTTCGCGCGGGCGCGCCGGGACGAAGGCCTACCGGCGGAGGTCGTGATGGACCTGGACTCCGACGCGTTCCTCGTCGTGATTCCCCAGCAGGGCTCCGGTCCCGCCGGGCGGTCCGCCCGGGATCACAGGGCCCAGTACGGCCCCGACAGCACGCGGTGGAGCAGCCGCACCGACGACCCGTCCGGTGTGGTGGCCCTGACCTCGAACCGGAGATGACGGCCCCCGGGCACGTCGGCGCTGCACTGGAACTGATGGCCGCCGGGCCCCTTCCCGGTGACGGTGAGGTACGCGGACGGGTTGCCGCCGGTGGTGTCCGTCAGATAGAAGCGGCCCTCGATGCGCGCCTCCTTGTGGGTGCTGTCGGCGAACAGCAGATGGACCAGGGTCGAGTGGCGCCGCGGTCCGGAGTGCAGTACGGCGTCCGTGAAGGCCAGGCCCGTCCAGACGCCGGAGCGGAGCGAGACGTCCACGGCATTGGACTCGTTCATCATGGACGGCATGTCGGGGTCCTCCAGGGGTGGGCTCTGTCCGGTCGCACGGGCGACGATTCCGGGGAAGACGACGTTCCTGAACTGGCTCACCCGGGCATCGCCCGGGCACGCGGTGCCGGACACCGACCAGTCGGCGAACAGGCGGTGGTAGCCGTAGCCGGGGTCGGAGGCCGAGCGGCAGACCCGCAGCGGAATGCCGTGCCGGTGGTGCAGCCAGCTGCCGAGGGCGATCAGCTTCTCGACCTGTTTGCCGGTCCACGGGTCCGACGCCCTGGTGTTCGACGCCGTCTCGATCGAGACGGCGCCCGTCCCGTCAGGGCGCCGGTTGGCCCCGGCGTTGGCGTCGGCGCGGGTCTCGGTGCCGATGAACTGCCCCAGGTCGCCGTCGTAGTCGAGGCCGAAGTGGCTTTCGAGCGAGGTGGACTTCCAGTACTCGAAGAGCCGGTCCACACTCCATGGTGCGGCGATGCTGTGCAAGATCACCTGTGTCGGCCGGATCGCCGGCTGGCCGTCACTCTCCGGTTGGAGCTCCAACTTTCTGGCGAACGGGTACCAGGCCATCGGGGGCCCTCCTTCCTCTCCCCCGAAGGGACAACGGCATGAGCGCCGTCGGCTGCGCTGCCGACGAACGCGCGTACCGGTGCGCGCGCTGCCGGGGGCTGTGCTCCCCGCACCGCGGCCGGTTGCGGCGGTCCGGGGACACGGGCCACCGCCACCGGCGGTCCGGGGGCACGGGCCCCGGAGTCGCGCACCGCCCGCACTCCGGCACGGCGGACGCCGCACCGACGGTGTGAGGTCCCCGGCGGCCGTGCGCGAGCCGCGACCGGCGACGCAACACGGGACGCGATGTGACAGGGCTGC
This sequence comes from Streptomyces sp. I6, assembly GCA_003725745.1. Taxonomy (GTDB): domain Bacteria; phylum Actinomycetota; class Actinomycetes; order Streptomycetales; family Streptomycetaceae; genus Streptomyces. The sequence continues at coordinate 458,821 of RHDP01000001.1, forward strand.
CGGACCGGTGGGAGGCCGTCCGGCAGGGGCTGCGACGCGTATGTGGTGGCACCCGGGTAACAGGCCATGCGAGCACCCCCTTGTGTCGTGCCCATGTCCGTGATGCCGCAGGCAGCGGCCCGGGAAACCCCTGGCGGAGGTCTTTCGCTGCGGGTTGCGTCCGTGCCCGGGCGGCGCACACACCGGACCGCCGGCCCGAGCGGGCGCATCCGGGTCCGCCCCGGCGCAGCCGGGCGCCGCACGGGCCTGAGCGGCGGTGGCCGAGCAGTCGGGGAACCGGCTCACGAGAAAAGGGGCACGAGGAAAAGGACACGAGGAAAGGGCCAGGGGACGGACTGACCGTCACGGGTCTGACCGGCGACCAGAGGCTCGTGCGGTTCCGCGCCAACCGACCGCAGAACACCACGGAGATGGGCGCCGTCTCAGGACTGCGGGAGGACACGCCGCTGGTCGGCATCGACTGTCGGGGGCAGGACGGCAGGCCGTACGGCGTCGGCGACGCGGGCGGCGTGTACGCCATCGGTGACAAGACCGCCCAGGCCGCCCTCCTCCACCGGCTCGAGGTCCCCCTCGCCGGCACCCGACTGCGGCGTGGACCTCAGTGTGTCCGCCGACCGGCGGCGGATCGTCAGTGACACGGGCCGGAACCTCCGCCACGACGTCGAGGACGGGAACACGGAGGTGGACACCCCTCTCACCGTGCTCGGGGCGACCGGCGCGGCCTGCGCCAACCACGACATGGGCCCGTCCGCGGACGCCACCCTGTTCGTCATCGACACCATCGGCGACCGGGTCGGGATCGTGTCCCCGCCGAACAGCGGTTCCTTCGAGTCCACCGGCGACCTGGGCGTGGCCGCCTCCCTCCCCGCCGGATTCGACATCCACTCCTCGGCAAAGGCGGCCAACCGGGGCTTCGCCTCGCTCCAGACGAGCGGCGGCACCACCGCCTTCTACCGGGTGGACCCGCTGACCGGTGATGCCACGGGAGTCGGCCGGGAGTTCCCCGTCCAGGTGGTCGACGTCTCCGTGCCTCTGGCCCAGGACCAGGACCAGGACGACGACAACGGCGGTCCCGGGAAGGGCAAGCCGCAGAACGGCGGCGGGGACTGATCCGGCAGGTCCCGCCTGCGCCGGGTGCTGTTGCCGGAGCGTTCATCCGGCACAGCACCGCCGCGTACTCACAGGACCGGGACCGGGACCGGGACCACCAGAACACAGGACCGGGGCGCCGCTTCGGTGCACACGGCCCGGCGCCCGCGCGCCGGTGGCTCTCAACCCGCCGCGGTGGCCGCGGCCTCGCCCCGAAGACCGGGCGCCACCGCCGCGGCCGCGCCGAGCAGACCCGCGTCGGTACCCGTCAGGGCCGGAGCGACGGCGAGATCCTGGACGAACGAGAGCCTGGCGTAGTCGCGCAGGGACCGGCGCAACGGGGCGAAGAGGACCTCGCCCGCGCCCGCCACTCCCCCGCCGATCACGGCGATGCGGATCTCGACGAGCGTGGCGGTGGCGGCGATTCCCGCGGCCAGCGCCTGCGCCGCGCGCTCGAAGGAGGCGACGGCGACCGGATCGCCCGCCGCGGCGGCCGCGGCCACGGCGGCCGCGGTGGCGTCTCCGTCCTCGCCGGGGCGCCAGCCGTGCTCCAGGGCCCGCCGGGCGATGTTGGGGCCGCTCGCGATCCGCTCCACGCAGCCGCGCGCCCCGCACGGGCAGAGGTCCCCGTCGAGATCCACACTGATATGGCCGATGTGACCGGCGTTCCCGGTCGGCCCCGGGTGCAGCCTGCCGCCGAGTACCAGCCCGCCGCCGACGCCGGTGGACACGACCATGCACAGGGCGTTGTCGTACCCGCGGGCGGCACCCTGCCAGTGTTCGGCCGCGGTCATGGCGACACCGTCCCCGACCAGTTCCACCGGCAGTCCGCCGGTAGCCGCCCGCACCCGGTCCACCAGCGGGAATTCCCGCCAGCCGGGGACGTTGACCGGGCTGACGGTGCCCGCTGAGGCGTCCACCGGGCCCGCGCTGCCGATGCCCACCGCGGCGACGTGGAGCCAGAGGGGCGAGCCGCAGAGTTCACCGAGGACCGCCGTGACCGCGCGCATCACCGTCTCCCCGTCCTCACGCGCCGGCGTCGGCCGCTGGGCCCTGACCAGAATCCTGCCGCTGCCGTCCACCAGCGCACCGGCGATCTTGGTTCCGCCGATGTCGAGCGCGGCGACGAGGTCGATATGCATCGGTGTGGATCTCCCGGGGACTGGATGAGCGGCTTGTACGACCAGTCTCCCTGTCTATGACAACGTTGTCCAGGCTCTATGCTCGACGCCACAGCCTCGCACAGCCCCGAAACGGGCGCACGCGACACCCGACAGGTGGCCCGGACGGGCACTCCCGACGACGATTGGACTGCGCATCGTGGCCGAGTTCGCCCGCCGCAACGAGACCCGCTACGGCAACCGGCCCACCATGAAGGACGTGGCCGCGCGTGCCGGAGTGGGGCTGAAGACGGTCTCGCGGGTGGTGAACGGCGAGCCCGGCGTCACCCCGGACACCGAGCGCCGGGTGCAGGAGGCCATCGAGGCACTGGGGTTCCGCCGCAACGACAGCGCACGCGTCCTGCGCAAGGGCCGTACCGCCTCGATCGGACTGGTCCTGGAGGATCTGGCCGACCCCTTCTACGGGCCGCTGAGCCGAGCCGTGGAGGAGGTCGCGAGGGCGCACGGAGCACTGCTGATCAACGGGTCCAGCGCGGAGGACCCCGACCGCGAGCAGGAGTTGGTGCTCGCGCTGTGCGCCCGCCGGGTGGACGGCCTCATCGTGATCCCCGCCGGTCACGACCACCGCTATCTCGAACCCGAGATCAAGGCGGGCGTGGCGACGGTGTTCGTAGACCGGCCCGCCGGCCGGATCGACGCGGACGCCGTGCTCACCGACAGCTACGGCGGTGCCCGGGAGGGCGTTGCGCATCTGATAGCCCACGGTCACCGGAGCATCGGGTTCATCGGCGACCAGCCGCGCATCCACACCGCGGCGGAGCGGCTGCGCGGCTACCGGGCCGCGATGGCGGACGCGGGGCTGCCGGTGGACGAGCGCTGGGTGTCCCTGGGCTCGACGGACCCCGCGCGGGTGAGGGCGGCGACGGAGGCGATGCTGTCCGGCACCGAGCCGGTGACCGCCCTCTTCGCGGGCAACAACCGGGTGACGGTCACGGCGGTACGGCTGCTGGCGGGGCGGGATGCCCCGATCGCTCTCGTCGGGTTCGACGACATCGAACTCGCCGATCTGCTCGGCATCACGGTGATCGCCCAGGACGCCGCCGCACTGGGCCGCACCGCCGCGGAGCGGCTGTTCCGCCGGCTGGACGGGGTGTCCGAGGCGCCGACACGGGTGGAGTTGACGACCAGGCTCCTCGCCCGCGGTTCGGGCGAAGTGCCTCCGCCCGGCGCCTGAACCGCGGGCGGCGCGCCGGGCGTCCCCGCATCCCTAACGCGCGGCGGCGGCGGTGAACGGCCCCGGGGCTACCGGGCGGTTGCCGTCAGATCGCCGCGGCGCGGCCGGGCGAAGGCGTCGAGTTCGGTCCGGGTGAGGCCGGTGAGGCGCGCGACCTCGGCGTCGTCGAGCGCGCCGCAGTCCAGTCCGCGCAGCAGGTAGCCGCTGAGCGCCTTCGCCGTGGCGGGCTCGTCCATGATGTCGCCCTCGGTCCGTGCCACGTAGGCGGCGAGGCGCGCGGCAGCGGCCTCCAAACCCTCGCGGTAGAACGCGAACACGGCCGCGTAGCGGGTCGGGAGGTGCCCGGGGTGCATGTCCCAGCCCTGGTAGTAGGCACGGGCCAGGGCGCGGCGCGTGAGACCGTAGTGGAGCCGCCAGGCCTGGTGCACCTGGTCGGTGCCGCCGACCGGCAGCACGTTGGTGGAGCCGTCCGAGACGCGTACGCCGGTACCGGCGGCGGCGACCTGCATGACGGCCTTGGCGTGGTCGGCGGCGGGGTGGTCGCTGGCCTGGTGGGCGGCGCTGACGCCGAGGCAGGCGCTGTAGTCGAACGTGCCGTAGTGCAGCCCGGTGGCGCGGCCCCCGGCTGCGTCGATCATGCGGGCGACGGTCGCGGTGCCGTCGGCGGCGAGAATGGCCTGGCTGGTCTCGACCTGGATCTCGAACCCGATCCGTCCCGTGTCGAGCCCATGGGCCTTCTCGAAGGCCTCGAGCAGCCGGACGAACGCCGTGACCTGCTCCGGGTAGGTGACCTTCGGGAGGGTGAGGACGAGGCCGCCGGGCAGTCCGCCGTGCTCCGTCAGGCCGGTCAGGAAGACGTCGGTGGTGCGGATGCCGCGGTCGCGCACGGCGGCCTCCATGCACTTCATGCGGATGCCGGTGTACGGCGGCGCGGTGCCCCGGGCGTGCGCCTCGGCGACCAGCCGGGCGGCACGGGCGGCGTCGGCGTCCTCGTCGTGGCCGTGGTAGCCGTCCTCGAAGTCGACGCGGAGGTCCTCCACGGGCTCGCGTTCCAGCTTGGCCCGTACCCGCGTGTAGACGGCCTCCGCGAGGTCGCCGGAGAGCCCGAGCACCCGGGCGAGGGTCGCCGCGTCCGGGGCGTGCTTGTCCAGCGAGGCGAGCGCCTGGTCGCCCCAGGAGCGGATCGTTCCGGCGTCGAAGGCGTCGCCGGGCACATAGACGGTGTGGACGGGCTGGCGGGTGCCGGGGTCTCCCGGGTACCGGCGGGCGAGTTCGGCGTCCACCGGTACGAGGGAGGCGCTGATGCTCTCGCCGACCGCACCGGCAAGGCTCGTCGACACCTTCTCCTGCTGACCCATTCCGGCACCCTTCACACTCACTCCATTCCGTCTTGCGGAATGAAAAATCCGTATGGTGAAGCTATCGGGGTGACTGACCTGCGTCAATGGTCTCCCGGAACGCCGCGGGGCCGCGCGGTGGGTTCACCGTGCGGCCCCGGACGGGCGTCCTGCCGGACTCAGCCCTTGCGGGCCTTGATCTCGTCGGTCAGCTGCGGGACGACCTCGAAGAGGTCGCCGACCACGCCGTAGTCGACCAGGTCGAAGATCGGGGCCTCGGGGTCCTTGTTGACCGCCACGATGGTCTTGGAGGTCTGCATACCGGCCCGGTGCTGGATCGCGCCGGAGATGCCGGAGGCGATGTACAGCTGCGGCGAGACGCTCTTGCCGGTCTGGCCGACCTGGTTGGAGTGCGGGTACCAGCCCGCGTCCACGGCGGCGCGGGAGGCGCCGACGGCGGCGCCGAGCGAGTCGGCGAGCGCCTCGATCACCGAGAAGTTCTCGGCGCCGTTGACGCCGCGGCCGCCGGAGACCACGATCGCGGCCTCGGTCAGCTCGGGGCGGCCGGTCGACTCGCGCGGGGTGCGGGAGACGACCTTGGTGCCGGTCGCCTTGTCACCGAAGGCGACGTTCAGCGCCTCGACGGCGCCGGCGGCCGGGGCGGCCTCCACGGGGGCCGAGTTCGGCTTCACCGTGATGACCGGGGTGCCCTTGGAGACGCGGGACTTGGTGGTGAAGGCGGCGGCGAACGCGGACTGCGTGGCCACCGGACCCCCGTCGCCGGCCTCCAGGTCGACCGCGTCGGTGATGATGCCGGAGCCGATGCGGACCGCGAGACGGGCCGCGACCTCCTTGCCCTCGGCGGAGGACGGCACCAGCACCGCGGCCAGGGAGCCGCCGGCGGACACCGCCTCGTACGCGGCCTGCAGCGCGTCCACCTTCGGTACGACCAGGTAGTCGGCGAACTCGGGCGCGTCGGCGGTCAGGACCTTCACCGCGCCGTGCTCGGCGAGGGTGGCGGCGGTGGCCTCGGCGCCGGAACCGAGCGCGACGGCGATCGGCTCGCCGATGCGGCGGGCCAGCGTCAGCAGCTCCAGGGTGGGCTTGCGGACGGCGCCGTCCACGTGGTCGACGTAGACGAGAACTTCAGCCATGGGACTTCTTCTCTCCTGCTTGCGAAGTGTGCGGGGCGGTGGGGGTGATGACCGGAGCTCAGATGAACTTCTGGCTCGCGAGGTACTCCGCGAGCTGCCTGCCGCCCTCGCCCTCGTCCTTGACGATCGTGCCCGCGGTGCGGGCCGGGCGCTCGGCCGCGGAGTCCACCGCGGTCCAGGCTCCCTCCAGGCCGACCTCCTCCGCCTCGATGCCGAGGTCGGACAGGTCCAGCGACTCCACCGGCTTCTTCTTCGCGGCCATGATGCCCTTGAAGGACGGGTAGCGTGCCTCGCCCGACTGGTCCGTCACGGACACGACCGCCGGCAGGGACGCCTCCAGCCGCTCCGACGCGGTGTCGCCGTCCCGGCGGCCCGTGACGGTGCCGTCCTCGACGGAGACCTCGGACAGCAGGGTCGCCTGCGGAACGCCGAGCCGCTCGGCGAGGACCGCCGGAAGGACGCCCATGACGCCGTCGGTCGAGGCCATGCCGCACAGGACCAGGTCGTAGCCGGTCTTCTCGATCGCCTTGGCCAGGACCAGCGACGTGCCCATCACGTCGGTGCCGTGCAGGTCGTCGTCCTCGACGTGGACGGCCTTGTCCGCACCCATGGACAGCGCCTTGCGCAGCGCGTCCTTGGCGTCCTCGGGACCGACGGTCAGCACGGTGATCTCGGCGTCGTCCGCCTCCTCGGCGATCTGCAGCGCCTGCTCGACCGCGTACTCGTCGAGCTCCGACAGCAGGCCGTCGACATCGTCGCGGTCGACTGTCAGGTCATCGGCGAAGTGCCGGTCGCCGGTGGCGTCGGGCACGTACTTCACACAGACAACGATCCTCAAGCTCACGCCGGCTCTCCTACTGCATCGTCAATTACCGAGCTGCCTTGTGCAGGCAGCATAGGCGCCTGAAGGCGGGGTTTTCCGGTCGGGGCGACCGGCGCTCCGAACGAAATATTACTCGCCAGTACACCCACTGCGTACCCGGTGAGCAAGCGCTTGGAACTGTGACCTTGCCAACGCTGTGTAACCGGGATTCCTCAGTCCCTCAACGCGTTGAAGCGGCCCTGGTGGTACAGCAGGGGGCGACCGGTCCCCTCCGGGTCGCCGGCGACCGCCTCGGCGATCACGACGCGGTGGTCACCCGCCGGCACCCGGGCCACCACCCGGCAGACCAGCCACGCCAGCACGCCGTCCAGGAGCGGAACCCCTTCGGGCCCGGTGCGCCAGCGGGTCGGCGGGGCGAAGCGGTCGGCGCCCCTGCGGGCGAACGCGGCGGCCAGGTCGCGCTGGTCCTCGGCGAGTATGTGCACCCCGACATGGTCGGTGTCGGCGACGACCCGCCAGCTGGAGGAGGCGGTGCCGATACCGAACGACAGCAGCGGGGGCTCGGCCGCGACGGAGCTGAGCGAGGTGGCGGTGAAGCCCACGGGGCGGTCGCCCTGCGCGGTGATGACCGCCACTCCCGCGGCGTGGCGCCGGAACACGGAGCGCAGCAGGTCGGGGGAGGCGAGTCGAGGGGTGCCGAGGCCGGGCCTGGCCGCCATGGAGGGGTCCTTCCGCGAGGGGATCGGTCGGGGTCGGCGCGACTCAGACACCCGGGCGGCGAGCGCTCGCGCCTGGGGCAGGCGGGGAGTCCCGGTGCGGCCTCCGGCCGGTGGGAAGGGGTTCTGTCGGCACATCGTCAGACTGACGATTGCGGGTGTGCGCAGTCAAGTGGGTCCGAACGGATGGGAGCTGCGTCACGGACCGTCACCCGGCGGTCGCCACCCCTCTCCTGGGCGCCTCTTCTCGGCGACCGCCTCGGCGCCCTCCTCTGCGCCCTCCTCGCCGCGCCGTACCGCCGCCCCGAGGGCCGCGATGACGTCCGCCCGGCGCGGCCGGCCCGACGCCCTGCGTACGATCCGGCCCCGGGCGTCGAGCACCAGCACGGTTGGGGTGCGCAGGACGTCCAGTTCGCGGACGAGCCCGAGCCGTCCCTCGGCGTCGATCTCGACATGGGCGACGCCGTCGACCATGCCCGCGACCTCCGCGAGTGTGCGTCGCGTGGCCCGGCACGGCTGGCAGAAGGCACTGGAGAACTGGACGAGCGTCGCCCTCTCCCCCAGCTCAGCGCCCAGTTCGGCAGCGCCGAGCCGCCGCTCCTCGTACTCCTCGTGCCCCTCGTGTCCCTCGTGCTTCTCGTGTCCCTCGTGCTCCTCGTGCCGTTCGCTCACCATGGCCCCTGCTCCCGTCAGCCCGTGCGTCGATCCGCCGGCCCGCGCCACCGCGAGGACCGTCACGCGCGCACCACGAGTCCCGTCGTCGCCTCCCTCCAGCGTTCCCGGGGCCGCGATGATTCCCGGTGCGCCGGACCCAGGGGCCCGACGGCTTCCGGCCAGGCGCGCGCCCCGTACCGCGACGGCCGCCGAGCCCTGGGCCCCCTCAACCGGCAGGACGCGGTTCGACTCCCCCTCGCCGGACCTTGCCGGAACCCGCCGGACCTCGCCGGCCCGCTGCACACGCTGGAACCCGGTGTAGCCGTCCGCGGGGCCGTGGCCGTCCGCAGGGTCGTGGACATGCGGGCCGTCGGCGGCGCGCACCGGCGGCGTTGCCCACCGCGGCGTTCCCGTACCGCGGAGCGAGCCGGAGACACCTGCCGCCCCGGCTCCCCGGCGAGCCGGGAGGGACCGGGCGGCGGACACCGGGGGCCGGCCGGCCGGAGTGCGTGACAGGTGACACGACGTGACGAGAATCTCGCCGCACGACGCGCCGAGGACTGGCCGTCGCGTCGCACATGGGGCACGATCTGCCCAATGCCGAATACCTACGGCTGCGTAACCTCCGCTGGGAGAACCCTCCCCAGGACACAGAAGGAAGGGCCTCTCCCGACATGGCAGAGCTCGTCTACCGGCCGGTCATCGGCGCCGCACTCTCGATGTTCAAGGCGCTCGACCTGAAGATCGACTGCCAGGGTTCGGAGAACATCCCCCGCTCCGGCGGCGCGGTGCTGGTGAGCAATCACATCGGCTACCTGGACTTCATCTTCTCCGGCCTGGCCGCGCTGCCGCAGAAGCGCCTGGTGCGCTTCATGGCGAAGGAGTCGGTCTTCCGGCACCGGGTCTCGGGTCCGCTGATGCGGGGCATGAAGCACATCCCCGTGGACCGCCGCCAGGGCGAGGAGGCGTACGCCCACGCGCTGGACTCACTGCGCGCGGGTGAGGTGATCGGTGTCTTTCCCGAGGCCACGATCTCCCAGTCGTTCACGCTGAAGGGCTTCAAGTCCGGCGCGGCACGGCTCGCCCAGGAGGCCGGTGTGCCGCTCGTCCCGATGGCCCTGTGGGGCACGCAGCGGCTGTGGACCAAGGGCCGGCCGAAGAACCTCCGGCGCAGCCACATCCCGGTGACGATCCGTGTCGGCGAAGCCATGGAGGCGCCGGCCGACCAGTACGCCGGGGCGATCACACGCCGGCTGCGCGAGCGCGTCCAGGAGCTGCTGGAGTCGGCGCAGCGCGCCTATCCGGTGCGCCCCAAGGACGCCTCCGACACCTGGTGGGTGCCCGCTCACCTCGGGGGCACGGCCCCCACTCCCGCGGAGGTCCGCGAGGCCCGCTGAGCGGCTCCCCGCGGCCTCACCGGAGGGTGGGGACCCCGCCCGCGCCGGCGGGGTGGAGCAGGCTCCGGACGGGGGCTCCTTGACCCCCACCGCCTGTGTCAGTCCGGTGTGCGGAGGGTGATGCGGGCTCCGGGACTGAGTTTCTCCAGGGACTCCGCGAGTTCCGCGCCCGCCGCCCGGAGTTCCTCGGAACTCATCGGGGCCAGGGACTCCAGCAGGAAGAGCCCGTTGACGGAGTGCTCGGTGAGCCGGGTACGGGGGCCCTGGCGCCAGTTCCAGCGGCGGCAGGTGACGCCTTCCCCGTCGCACCAGACGACCTCGCCCGGGTCGGGGCACTCCACGGACTGCTCGCCCCCCGCCACCGTGACGAACGGCTCCCGGCCGGTGGCGCGTACCAGTCGCATTCCCCCTGGACGCGGTCCAGGTCCTCGCCGCCGACCGGGATCAGACGGGCCACGCTGAGCGCGTTGTACGCGTCGACGAGCAGATTGATCCGGGGCAGTCCGCCGCCGGTCAGCGCGCGCCGGGCGAGCGCCTCGGCGGAGTTGCGGGTGCGGGACGGCTTGGCCCCGAAGGCGGTGTAGGCGGCGCGCCAGGCCGCCATGTGCGGGTCCTCGTGCGGTGCACGACCGTCGAGCCGCTCCGCCAGACGGCGGGCAGCTTCGTCGAGGAGCGCCGAACTCGCCTCGTTGCTGGGCCCGTTGACCAGGCCGCGGGCCTCGACGACGAGCGGTGTGAAGCCGGGGACGAGAGTGCGGACCTCGTCGGACACGGTGAGCGTGAGAGGCATCGGCGTCCTTGCCTGGGAGTGCTGCGACGGTGCTGCGTGCGGACGGGAGAGCCCTCGGGCCCCCGGAGCGCAATACAGCATATGACGCTGGATGGTACAACGCACTGCACTTCCGGTCCGAAGCCGCCGGACGTTCGAGTTGTTCTCTCTCCTCAGCTGCCGCTCCCTGACCCGCTCCGCGTGGCGGCTCGGGCTGTTCGGCAACCGGTGGATCATCGCCGGTGTCATCACGCAGACCGCCGGGCAGCTCGCCCTCACCTACCTGCCGGCGATGAACCGCCTCTTCGGCACCGCGCCCATCAGCGGCGGGGCATGGCTGCGCATTCTGGGCGTCGCCGCGCTCACCGCCCTCGTCGTCGCCGCCGACAAGCGTCTGCGTCACCAGCCGCTCTGAGGCCTGGCCCCAAGACGATCCCTGTCACGCGGGCCCGGCGACGGGGGTGCCGCCCTGACGCCCCGCCCCCGCCCCCGCTCCGGGAACCGGGCGGGCACCGGCGAAACGGGTGATCACGGGTCCGGCGACGGCGAGCAGCAGGACGTAGGCGGCCACCAGGGCGCCGAGCCTGTCCTGCCGCACGCCGACCAGACCGATCATGACGATGGAGAACTCGCCGCGCGCGATGAGCGCGGTGCCGGCCCGCAACCGGCCCCGGGGCCCCACGCCCTCGCGCCTCGCCGCGTACCAGCCGGTCACCACCTTGGTCAGCGCCGTGACCACCGCCAGCAGCAGGGCGGCGGGAAGCACCGGCAGCAGCGCCGGGGGGCTGATGGCCAGACCGATGGCGAGGAAGAAGACGGCGGCGAACAGGTCCCGCAGCGGGCTCAGCACCTGGCGCGCCCGCTCGGCCGCCTCACCGGTGAGGGACAGCCCGACGAGGAAGGCGCCGACGGCCGCGGAGACATGGACGGCCTCGGCGAGGGCCGCGACGACCAGCGTCACACCGAGCACCCGCAGCAGCAGCTGCTCCGGGTCCGGGCGCAGATGCAGCAGCACACGCCCCAGACGGTGGCCCCACCAGTACGACACGGTGAACGCGGCGAGCACCGCGCCCAGCGCCAGCAGCACGCCCAGCAGGGCCTGCCGCCAGGTGCCCCCGGCGGCGACGACGGAGAGCAGCGGCAGGAACCCCGCCATCGCGAAGTCCTCCAGGACCAGCACCGACAGCACGGCAGGGGTCTCCCGGTTGCCCAGCCGGCGCAGATCGCCCAGCAGCCGGGCGACGATACCCGAGGAGGAGATGTACGTGACGCCGGCGAGGGCCAGAATCCCACTCGCGTCCAGCCCGAGCAGCCATCCGGCAACGGCCCCGGGGGTCGCGTTCAGCACCAGGTCCACCACCGCGCTGGGCATATGGCGGCGCAGACTGACGGCGAACTCCGGCACCGTGAACTCGAGGCCCAGCACCAGCAGCAGCAGTACCACCCCGATGCCCGCCCCGGTCTCCACGAAGGGGCCGGCGGCGGGAACCGGGGCGATGCCCCCTTCGCCCAGCGCCAGCCCCGCCAGGAGGTACAGCGGGATCGGCGAGAGCGCGAAACGCCGGGCCAGCGCCCCGAGCACGCTCAGCGCGGCGAGGATGGCGCCCAGCTCCAGCATCAGGGCGACCGAGACGTTCACGGCTCAGCCCTGGATGATCTGTTCCACCGCGGAAATACCGTCGCGGGTCCCGATCACCACCAGCACGTCCCCGGCCCGCAGCAGTTCCCCGGCCCCGGGGAGGGGATCACCTCCTCGCCGCGCACGACCGCCACGATCGACGCCCCGGTCCGGGTGCGGGCCCTGGTCTCCCCCAGCGGACGGCCGGCGAAGGGCCCGGCCGGACGCACCTCGACCTGCCCGGCACTGAGCCCGGGCACCTCCTTGGTCAGGTCGGCGAAGCGCTCGGCGATACGCGGCGCGCCCAGGATCTCGGCGAGGGTGTCGGCCTCCTCGCCGGTGAGCCGGAACACGACCCGCGCCTCGTCCGGATCCGCGCCCTCGTAGACCATCAGCTCGAAGTCGCCCGACCGGCGGGCGACGACGCACATCCGGTCCCCCTCGCGGTTGGCGAACTCGTAGCGCATCCCCACCCCGGGCAGCAGCACCTCGTTGACGTCCATGCAGCCATCATCACGTCATACGCGGACCCTGACGCCCCTACACGAAGAAGGCATACGGGGGTTTCACCGGCGGCCGGGGGAGGTGTCCGTGCGCCCTCGACGGCGGGCGGACGCAGCAGTGCGACCGGCCGGGAGGCGTGAGCCTCCCGGCCGGTCGCGCCGTCATGCCACGACGACGGCGGCGGCTCCGCGGGCGCCGGCGGACCGGACGGCCCGCCCCGTTCGCGGAGGCGGCGTACGGGCGGCGCCGCGAGGCACCGGCGGACCGGGCACCGGGACGGCCTCCGCGGGGACCGTCAGCGCGCCATCTCCTCCTTGAGCGCGAGGACGAAGGCGTCCACGTCGTCCTCGGCCGTGTCGAACGAGCACATCCAGCGGACGTCCCCGGCCGCCTCGTCCCAGAAGTAGAAGCGGAAACGCTTCTGCAACCGGCGGCTCACCTCGTGCGGGAGCCGGGCGAAGACCGCGTTCGCCTGGACCGGGTAGAGGATCTCCACCCCGTCCACCGCCCGGACGCCCTCGGCGAGCCGCTGGGCCATGGCGTTGGCGTGCCGGGCGTTGCGCAGCCACAGGTCCTTGGCCAGCAGCGCCTCCAGTTGCACGGAGACGAAGCGCATCTTGGAGGCGAGCTGCATCGACATCTTGCGCAGATGCTTCATATGGCTGACGGCGTCGGGGTTGAGCACGATGACCGCCTCGCCGAACATCATGCCGTTCTTGGTCCCGCCGTAGGAGATGACGTCCACGCCGACGGCATTGGTGAACGCCCGCATCGGCACGTCCAGCGACGCCGCCGCGTTGGCTATCCGCGCGCCGTCGAGGTGGACCTTCATCCCGAGACCGTGGGCGTGGTCGACGATCGCACGGACCTCGTCCACCGTGTAGACCGTGCCCAGTTCGGTGTTCTGGGTGATCGAGACGACCTGCGGCATGGCGCGGTGCTCGTCCTCCCAGCCCCATGCCTGGCGGTCGATCAGCTCGGGGGTGAGCTTGCCGTCCGGGGTCGGCACGGTCAGCAGCTTCAGCCCGGCCATCCGCTCAGGAGCCCCGCCCTCGTCCACGTTGATGTGGGCGGTCTCGGCGCAGACGACCGCGCCCCACCGGTCGGTGAGGGCCTGCAGGGCGGTGACGTTGGCGCCGGTGCCGTTGAAGACGGGGAACGCCTCGGCACCGGAGCCGAAGTGGCTGTGCATGATCCGCTGGAGGTGGTCCGTGTAGGCGTCCTCCCCGTAGGCGACCTGGTGGCCGCCGTTGGCCAGGGCGAGGGCGGCCAGGACCTCCGGGTGGGCGCCCGCGTAGTTGTCGCTGGCGAAGCCCTGTACGCCGGGGTCGTGGTGCCGTCGGGCGTCGGTCCTCGTGGGGATCACGGCTCGGGGGTCAGCCACAGGCGCTGTCCATTCACTTCCGGGGCGGGCCGGTCCCAGACTCCGGCAATGGCCTCGGCCAGTTCCTTGACGTCCGTGAAGCCCGCGAACTTGGCGTTCGGGCGCTCGGCGCGCATCGCGTCGTGCACGAGCGCCTTGATGACCAGGATGGCAGCCGCGGCACGCGGGCCGTCCTCGCCCCCGGCCTTCCTGAACGAGTCCGCGAGCGCCAGGGTCCAGGCCTCCGCCGCCGCCTTGGCGGCCGCGTAGGCGGCGTTGCCCTCGGTGGGCTTCGCCGCCCCGGACTGGCTGACCAGCACGTAGCGGCCCTTGTCGCTGCGCTTGAGCGTCTCGTGGAACGCGAGGGAGGTGTTCTGCACCGTGCGGATCAGCAGCTTCTCGAGCAGCTGCCAGTCGCCGAGGTCCGTCTCACCGAAGGTGGCGCAGCCGCGCCAGCCGCCGACCAGGTGGACCAGGCCGTCGACGCGGCCGAACTCCTTCTCGGTCTGGGCGGCCCACTCGCGGGTGGCGGACGGGTCGAGCAGGTCGACGGTGTCGCCGGTGACGGTCGCCCCGCCGTGCGCGTACCGCGCCTCGTCGACAGCCTGGGCGAGCCGTTCGGTGTCCGCGTCCGACGCCACGACGATCGCGCCCGCCTCGGCGAGGCGGAGCAGGGCGGCGCGGCCCGCCGGTCCGGCCGCTCCGGCGACCGCGATCACCGCACCGTCGAGGGCTCCGTTGCTGTTCACATTCATCGTGCTGGTCTCCTCCGTCCGAGGGCTCATGCGGCGACTCGCTCGGCGGACCGGGCCGTGATGCCCTGGGTGGAGGCGATCACGCCCTTCAGCTTCTTGGAGAGCGCCTCAAAGAACATGCTGAGCGGAAACTCGTCGGGAAGCACGTCGTCCACGAGCTTGCGCGGCGGCTGGCTCAGGTCCAGGGCGTCGGGGCCCTTCGCCCAGCGGGAGCCCGGGTGCGGGGCGAGGTAGGTGGAGACCAGCTCGTAGGCCTTGAACCAGTGGACGAGCTTCGGGCGGTCGATGCCGTCGCGGTACAGCTTCTCGATCTCGGCGCAGAGCTGGTTGGTGACCCGCGGGGCCCGCTCCCAGTCGATCCTCAGCGTGTTGTCCGTCCAGCGCACGACGTCGTGCTTGTGGAGGTAGGCGAAGAGCAGCTGGCCGCCGAGGCCGTCGTAGTTGCGCACCCGGTCGCCGGTGACGGGGAAGCGGAACATCCGGTCGAACAGCACCGCGTACTGGACGTCGCGGCCGTGCGCGTTGCCCTCGGCCTCCAGCTTCACCGCCTCCTTGAAGGCGGTCAGGTCGCAGCGCAGCTCCTCCAGGCCGTACATCCAGAACGGCTGGCGCTGCTTGATCATGAAGGGGTCGAACGGCAGGTCGCCGTGGCTGTGGGTGCGGTCGTGGATCATGTCCCACAGGACGAAGGCCTGCTCGCAGCGCTCCTGGTCGTGGACCATGGAGGCCACGTCCTCGGGGAGGTCGATGGAGAGGATGTCCACCGCGGCCTCGGTCACCCGGCGGAAGCGGGCGGCCTCACGGTCGCAGAAGATGCCGCCCCAGCTGAACCGCTCGGGGGCCTCGCGCACGGCTATGGTCTCCGGGAACAGCACGGCCGAGTTGGTGTCGTAGCCGGCGGTGAAGTCCTCGAAGGTGATCCCGCAGAAGAGCGGGTTGTCGTAGCGGGTCGCCTCCAGCTCCGCCAGCCAGTCGGGCCAGACCATGCGCAGGACCACGGCCTCGAGGTTGCGGTCCGGGTTGCCGTTCTGCGTGTACATGGGGAAGACCACCAGGTGCTGGAGGCCGTCCACGCGGTCGGCGGCGGGCTGGAAGGCCAGCAGCGAGTCGAGGAAGTCCGGCACGCCGAAGCCGCCGTCGGCCCACTTGCGGAGATCGGCGACGAGCGCGCGGTGGTACGCGGCGTCGCGCGGAAGCAGCGGGGAGAGTTCCTCCACGGCGGCGGTCACACGCTCGATCGCGTACTCGGCGGCGGCGGGCACCGGGGCGCCCTCGGCGCCGAAGTCGATGGAGCCGTCCTTGGACTGCCAGGGCCTGATCTCCTCGACGGCGTCCTTGAGCGTCTGCCACGCAGGATGCTCGACCACCGCCGTGGCCGTCGCCGCGTCCGCCGCAGCGTTCTGCACAAGAGTTTCCGTCATGTCACTTCCTCCACGGGAGAACCTCGCGTCAAGACACCGTATCTATGCCCGGTTCTCCCGCACAAGGGGAACCTTGGGAAATTATCCTGCCCCACCCCATGATCACCGAAGATTTTTCTGTGACCTAGGCCATACGGGACGATGGCTGCGGCGATCCAGGCAGGGGCGCCCCAGGGCCGGGGCCGTCCCGGGAGGCGCCCCCGGCGCCGTCAAGACCCGGGGGACTCGCCCACGCCCGAGTGAGCCGGCGACGGGCCGCAGGGCCGGAAAAGCGCCTTCCCCAAGCCCTGGACCTCATGCACGACCGGGTACGGCCGTGGCGGAGGCCACTAGGCTGCGGCCGTGCCGCGCGGCGTCAGGAGCCACCGCGTGGGCCGCGCGGGGCGGCGGCCACCGCGCGGGAGCCGCGAACAAGAACGGCCCGAGCCCGACACATCGACGGAAGCGAGAAGATCTTGAGTTTCCTCACCATCGGTCATCGCGGGGTCATGGGTGTCGAACCGGAGAACACCCTGCGTTCCTTCGTCCGGGCGGAGCGGGCGGGGATGGACGCGATCGAACTGGATCTCCATCTCAGCAAGGACGGCGCGCTGGTCGTCATGCACGACGCCGACGTGGACCGCACGACCGACGGCACCGGGCCGATCGCCGAGAAGACCCTCGCGGAGCTGCGGGAGCTGGACGCCGGTCAGGGCGAGCGCATCCCGGTCTTCGAGGAGGTGCTGGACGCGGTGGGCCTGCCGCTCCAGGTCGAGATCAAGGACGCGGCCGTGGCACGGGTGCTCGCGGACGTCATGGTCAAGCGCGAGCTGGTGGACCGGATCGAGGTCACGTCGTTCCAGGACGACGCCGTGAGGGAGATCAACACGCTGGTGCCGGGAGTGCGCACGGCCCTCGTCGCCAGCCGCTGGGGCAGTGACATCGTCGAGCGCGCCCAGGCCGTCGGCGCTCCCGCGCTGGCGCTGAACATCCGCCGGCTGACCCTGGAGACCGTGGAACACGCCCACGACGAGGGGCTCAGAGTCATCGGGTGGGTCGTCAACACACAGGACCATCTGCGGCTGGTGCGCGCGCTCGAACTCGACGGCGCGACCACCGACTTCCCCGAGATCCGGCGCACCGGCCGCTTCACCGCCTGACGGCGCGGCGCCCCGGGACCCCGGCCGCCGGCCCGGCCCACCGGCCCACCGGCCCACCGTCCCAGCAGCCCAGCAGCCCAGCAGCCCAGCAGCCCAGCAGCCCAGGGTCCCGGCCGGGAGGTCAGCGGCCCGGCGCCCCGGCCTCCAGGTCCTTCACCAGCAGTTCGAACCGCAGATCGTCTCGGCGCGGAAGCCCGAAGCGCTCGTCGCCGTACGGGAACGGTGTCATCCGTCCCGTACGGCGGTACCCGCGCCGCTCGTACCAGGCGATCAGCTCCTCGCGTACCGAGATCACCGTCATGTGCATCTCCGTGACGCCCCAGTCCTCCCGCACGACGCGCTCGGCCTCGGCGAGCACCCGCCGCCCGAGCCCGCCGCCCTGGAGCCCCGGCCGCACGGCGAACATACCGAAGTAGGCGGCGTCTCCCCGGTGTTCGAGCTGGCAGCAGGCCACGAGCTCGTCGCCGCGCCGCACCGTGAGGAGCCTGCTGCCGGAGGTCGCGATCACCTGGCGCACGCCCTCCGCGTCGGTGCGCTGCCCGTCCAGGATGTCCGCCTCGGTGGTCCAGCCGGCCCGGCTGGAGTCCCCGCGGTAGGCCGACTCGACCAGATCGACCAGGGCGGGCACATCGGAAGGGGTCGCGTCGCGGTAGGACAGCTGCACCGGGTCCCGGGGCGGGGCGGTCTCCATAGGGCGGGTCTCCGTTCTGCTCTTCGCCGTCCGGCGGCGGCTCTCCTCGCGGTCCGGCGGCGGCGCGGCGGACGCACACGGCGCCGGACTGCGCCGGACTGCGCCGGTCGGCGGCGGTCGGCCGCGGGCGGGCCGTCCACGCCCGACCTTAGCGCGACGCTCCGGCGGTCTACCGTGGTGGCCATGATGCACGTGCTGAGCAGCCGCATCCTGCTGCGGCCGACCGATCCCGAGCGGTCCAGGCGGTTCTACGAGGACGTCCTGGGCCTCCAGATCTACCGCGAGTTCGGCACCGGGCCCGACCGGGGCACGGTCTACTTCCTCGGCGGCGGCTTCCTGGAGATCTCCGGACGCTCCGGCACCCCGCCGGCCCCCGGCCTCTCGCTGTGGCTCCAGGTGTCGGACGCCAAGGCCGCCTACGGCCATGTGCTGTCGCACGGAGCCGCCGTCGACAGACCGCCGCGGCGCGAGCCCTGGGGACTCGTCGAGATGTGGCTGACCGATCCGGACGGGGTGCGGATCGCGGTGGTGGAGGTGCCCGAGGACCACCCGCTGCGCCACCGGCCCTGATCCGGGCCGCCGGGCCCGCCGCGGACCGCGGGTGCCTCCCCGCCGGCCCGCGGCGCGCGCCGTGGCGTACGTCACTTGCCGGGTGAAGCCGTACCCGCGGGTAGCGCGGCGCTCATACCCTGGTGCCCATGATGGTCTCCCTCGCGCTGCTGTCGCTCGGCGCACTGGCCGCCGTCGTCGCGCCGCGGCTGATGTCGCGGGCCGAGTGGCCGGAGCGCGAGCCGGTGGTGGCCCTGTGGGTGTGGCAGTGCGTGGTGGCGGCGGTACTGCTGAGCTTCTGGCTCTCCATGACCATCAGCGCGGCGGCCGCCTGGCAGGCGGTGCGGGGCCCGGTCTTCGCGCCCGCGCCGAGTGCCGTCGTCGAGGCGTACGCGCTGGGTGCGGGCGGTCCGTGGTCCGCCGTGCTGGCCGTCGCCCTGGCGTGCGCGGGACTGTGGAGCGGCGCGATGCTCACCCGGGAGATCCACCGGGCGCACGTCCGGCGCAAGCGGCGCAGGGCGGAACTCCTCGTACGCGCCCCCCTGTTGCCCGGGGAGGACCCGGGTGACGATCCGGTGGTGGTGCTGGAGGGCGAGCGGCCCGACGCGTGGTGGCTGCCCGGGGCCGCACCCCAGCTGGTCGTCACGACGGCGGCCCTTCGGCGCCTGAAGGGCCGCCAGCTCGACGCGGTGCTCGCCCATGAGCAGGGTCACGCCAAAGCCCGCCACGACTGGCTGCTGCACTGCTCGGCGGCGCTCGCCAACGGTTTCCCCAGGTCCCGGTGTTCGCCGCGTTCCGCGACGAGATGCACCGGCTGGTCGAACTCGCCGCCGACGACGTCGCCTCGCGCCGGTTCGGCCGGCTCACGATCGCCCTGGCGCTGGTCGAACTGAACGAGCACCGCGGAGTCTTCGGCCCCCGTTCCGCCCCGACACCCAGCTCCACCACCGGGTCAACCGGCTGCTGGCCCCGGTGCCCCGGCTCACGGCGGGCAGGCGGCTGCGGCTGACCGCGGCCGCGGCCCTGGTGCCCGTCGTACCGCTGCTGGTGGCATTCGTGCCGGGTCTGAGCGCTTTGACGTAACTAGCGAGGCGGATCGGGGGCAGGATCCTGCCCATGCGTCCCCCACCCCACTCGCATCACGCACCACCTCTCCCCGGAGTCGCGGATTCCGGCCCCCTGGGCGCGTGCCGCCGCGCTGACCGCCCTGTTCGCCGTGCTCCTGCTGGTGACCGTGTCCGTCGGCTGGGCCCCTCTGGTGTCGGTCGACCGTTCGATCGCGACCGCGCTGCACGAGTCCGCGCGGGCGGATCCGGGGTTCACCCAGGTGAACCGGGTCCTCAGCGACTGGGTGTGGGACCCCTGGACGATGCGCGCCCTGGTGGTCTCGGCGGTCCTCGTCCTGCTGCGGCGGGGCGAGGGCCTGCTGGCCCTGTGGGTCGCGGCGGCGAGCCTGCTGGGCTCGGCCGTGCAGCAGGCCCTCAAGGCCCTGGTGGGGCGGCCGCGCCCGGTCTGGGCGGACCCGGTGGACTCCGCCCACTACGCCGCCTTCCCGTCCGGCCACGCGATGACGGCCGCCGTGACCTGCGGGCTGCTCCTGTGGCTGCTGACACGTGCCGGGGCCGGGGCCGGGCTGCGTCGGACGGCGGCCCTGCTGGCGGTGGTCTCGGTGCTGGGCGTGGGCTTCACCAGGCTCTATCTGGGTCTGCACTGGTTCACGGACGTCCTCGCCGGCTGGCTGCTGGGGGCGTGCCTGGTGGCGGCGGCCGCCGGCTCGTACCAGCGGCTGGCAGTGCGCCGGGGGCGCTGACACCCGGAGGGGAACGCCACACCCTTGAACCAGGCCCCCGGCGCCGGGAGGATCGCCGCATGGCGATCAAAGGCGTGCTCTTCGACTTCTCGGGAACACTCTTCCGGATCGAGTCCGTCACGGACTGGCTGCGGGCCGCCCTCGACGAGACGGGGATCTCCGTCGGCGAGGACGCGTTCGAGCGCTACGCGCGCGAGCTGGACGCGGCCGGGGCGCTGCCCGGCGGCTCCACACCCGAGCTGATCCCGGAGGCACTGGCCGATCTGTGGTGGACGCGCGATCAGGACGGCCGTCGGCACCGGGACGCCTATGTGGGCCTCGCCCGCCGCGTGGAGCTGCCGGACCCCCGGCTCTACGACGCCCTCTACGAGCGGCACAAGGCCCCCTCCGCATGGCGGCCGTACCCGGACGCCGCGGAGGTGCTCGGCGAGCTGCGGCGGCTCGGTACCGGCGTGGCCGTGGTCAGCAACATCGGCTGGGACCCGCGGCCGGTGTTCCGGGCACACGGGCTGGACGGGTACGTGGACGCGTATGTGCTGTCCTACCGCCACGGGGTGCAGAAGCCGGACGCGCGGCTGTTCCGGGCGGGCTGCGAGGCGCTGGGGCAGGAGCCCCGGGACGTCCTGATGGTCGGCGACGACCGCCACGCGGACGGCGGGGCGGCTCGGCTGGGCTGCGCGGTGCACTTCGTGGACCATCTGCCGGTCGAGGAGCGGCCCGAGGGGCTTCGTCCGGTACTCGGGCTCCTGGCGGCGTGAACCGGGACGGCCGGGGCCGGGCAGCCGGCGTGGAAGCCGCCCCCCCGGCTCGCGTGATCCGCACGCGCCCAGGCGGAACGGGACGGGCCGGGCGATCCCCCGCGTCGCCCGGTCCGTCCGGTCCAGCCCGCTGACCAGGCGCACCAGCGCCTCGCAGCGGACCCGCGCTGAGTATATTGGCTCCGAGCCAGTCAACGCAGGAGTCAAGCATGTCCCCGCGGAGCGCATCGGTCAATGAAGAGCTCCGTCGGCGTTCCCGCGAACGCCTGCTCCAGGCGACGGTGGAACTGGTCGGGGAGCGCGGCTACGAGGCGACGACGCTGGGGGACATCGCCGACCGGGCCGGCTCGGCCCGCGGACTGGTCTCGTACTACTTCCCCGGCAAGCGCCAGCTGTTCCAGTCGGCCGTGCACCGGCTGATGCACCGCACGCTGGAGGAGGCGCTGGAGCGTGAGCCGCGCACCGCCGACGGGCGGGAGCGGCTGGCCCGCGCGATCGACGCGGTCCTGGGTCTCGCGGTGGACCGTCCGGTGCTGATGCGCGCGCACATGGCGGGCATCCTGCAGGCCGAGGGGTTCGTCCAGTGCCCCGAGCAGCAGCGCCTGGCTTCTCTGCTGCGCGACACCGTCGAGCGGTACGGGTCCCCCGACGTGGACGCCGACTACCCGCTGCTGCGCGCGCTGCTGATGGGCGCGGTCTTCGCGGTGGCGCTGCCGGGCGCGCCGATGCCGCGCACCCGGCTGCGTGCGGAGCTGTTCCAGCGGTACGGGCTGGACTGGCAGCTCGGCTTCCCTCCGGGCGGGGAAGCGCCCGGAGGGACCTCGCACGGAGGTGCGGGCCGGTCCGCCAACGGGGCGGCCCGTGAGGCGGTGTCACCGGGCCGGCGGGCGCGGCCGCCCGCCGGGGAGGCGGTGCCGCCCGCCGGGGCGGCACCGCGGCAGTGCGGTCAGTCGCCGGAGCGGTCGAAGTAGTCCGGCTGGGTCTGCACGTTGAGTTCGTGCATCCGGACGCGCTTGGCGGGGTCGGTACGCCGGTCGTCGAGCTTCAGCACGTCGAGGCCCTTGGTGATGTCGTTCGAGTAGATGTGGCCGTTGTAGTAGTACGCGGACCAGGAGCCGCCCGTGGCCGCCGTGTCGGTGGAGAGCGGGCCCCGTTCGAAGTAGGCGATCTCCCTGGGCCTGGTGGAGTCGGTGAACTCCCACACCGACACGCCGCCCTGGTACCAGGCCTGGACCATGATGTCGCGGCCCTTCACCGGGATCAGCGAGCCGTTGTGGGCCACGCAGTTCTCGGTGGGGGCCTGGTGCCGGTCGATCTTGTAGTAGCCGCGGAAGACCAGCTTGCGCTTGTCGCCCTTGCCGACGATGTCGTAGATGCCGTCGGCCCCGCGGTTCGGGCCCGTCTCCGGGTTGCAGGTGGCGCCGCCGCCGCCGCCGAGCTCGTCGGTGAAGACGACCTTGCGGGCGTCCTGGTTGAACGTCGCGGAGTGCCAGAACGCGAAGTTGACGTTGTCCTGGACCTGGTCGATGACCTTCGGCCGCTCGGGGTCGCGGATGTCGAACAGGATGCCGTCGCCCATGCACGCCCCGGCCGCGAGGTCCCTGGAGGGCAGCACGGTGATGTCGTGGCAGCCGGTCGTCTTGGAGACGCCCGGGTTCGTGGGTCCGCCGGGATTGCCGCCGCCGTCCGGGCCCTCGCCCGGGAACAGCACCGGGAAGCCGACGACCGCGGCCTTCTCCGGGGCGTTGCGCGGCACCTTGACGACGGAGATTCCGTCGTGCGGCGGCTGGCAGTCGGGGAACATCGCGTTCGGCGAGTACGACGACACGTACACGTACACGTTGCGCCGCTCGGGCACCAGGGTGTGGGTGTGCGAGCCGCACGCGGTCTCGACGGCGGCGACGTACCTCGGGTTGCGCTTGTCGCTGATGTCGAAGACCTTGATGCCCTCCCACGAGGACTTCTCCGTGGCCGGCCGGCTGGTGCTGGCGCAGGAGTCGTCGCTGCGGGAGGAGTCGGTGGAGAGGAAGAGCAGGTCCCCGGAGACCGAGATGTCGTTCTGGGAGCCGGGGCACAGGACCTGGGCGACGGTCTTGGGGTCGCGCGGGTTGCGGATGTCGAAGATGCGGAAGCCGTCGTAGTTGCCGGCGAACGCGTACCTTCCCTGGAAGGCGAGGTCGGAGTTGGTGCCCGGGAGCGCGTCCTTCGGGACGTTGGCGAGGTGGCGGATGTTGTCGCTGTGGACGACCTCGTCCACAGCGGGTATCCCGCCGCTCTTCGTCAAGGCCTCGGCGGCCGCCGCCTGTTCGGACGAGACCTTCCTCTCGGCCGGGGCGTCTCCGGGGTCGGGTGTGGCGGCCGCGGGTCCGGCCGTCAGAAGTGTGGCCAGCAGCCCTGCCGCGGCTGCCGCCACGCCCAGGCGTCTGCGCCGCACGCTGGTGGTGTGCAACGGGGTCACCTTTTCCCCTCCTGGTTCAGTGGTTCAGCGATGTACTGCCTCGGCAGTATCGTCCTAGGCATGCCCACATCAACAGATGGCAGCAGAGACGCGGTGAAAGTCGTCACGGCCGCCGTGGTGGCCGTACTCGCCCTGGGAGCCTGCGAGTCGGGGTCCGGGTCCGGCCAGCCGAAGGCCGACGGGGACCGCGGCGCCGCGGTCGTGGCCCCCGGGAAGCCGGGCGAACCCGCCAGGACGCTCTCGCCCGAGCAGGCCGCGAAGGAACTGCCGGACGACAGCCCGAACGCGGCGGACGTCATGTACGTCCAGATGATGATCGTCCATCACCGGCAGGCGCTGGAGATGACGGCACTCGTCCCGGACCGGGCCGCGGGCACCCCGGTGAAACGCCTCGCCGAACGCATCAAGGCCGCGCAGCAGCCGGAGATCGGGGCGATGCGGGGCTGGCTGAAGCGGCACGGCAAGGGGGAGACGACGGGCGGTCACGCGGCCCACGACCACGGCGCGATGCCCGGCATGGCGACCGGCGAGCAGCTGGCGCGGCTGCGTGCCGCCGAGGGCACGGCCTTCGACGAGCTGTTCCTCAAGCTGATGATCACTCATCACCAGGGCGCGCTGACGATGGGGGCCGCCGTGCTGTCCGAAGGGAACAACGTCCAGGTGGGCGAGATGGCCAATGACGTGATCGCTCAGCAGACGGCCGAGATCAGCCGTATGCGCGCCATGTGAGGCTTACCGGGCGGCTTCCCCGGTGCCATGCTGGAAAGCACCCTGCGGAAGGAGCGCAGCCGTGCTTCGAGTCGCCGTCGTCGGATCCGGGCCGAGCGGGGTGTACACCGCTCAGGCCCTCGTCCAGCAGTCCCTCGTACCGGATGTCCGCGTGGACGTCCTGGACCGGCTCCCGTGCCCCTACGGGCTGGTGCGGTACGGAGTCGCGCCCGACCACGAGAAGATCAAGTCCCTGCAGAACACCCTGCGGGCGGTCCTGGAGGACGAACGGATCGGCTTCGCCGGCCATGTCGAGGTGGGCGCGCACGGCCTGACACCGGAGCGCCTGCTGCGGCTCTACCACGCGGTCGTCTACTGCGTCGGGGCCGCGAAGGACCGCAGGATGGGGATTCCCGGGGAGGACCTGCCGGGGAGCTGCTCGGCCACCGACTTCGTGTCCTGGTACAGCGCCCACCCGGACGCCGCGGGCAGCGCGTTCACCCTCGGTGCCCGGTCGGCGGTGGTCATCGGGGTGGGCAACGTCGCCGTCGACGTCACCCGGATCCTGGCGCGGGGCGCCGCCGAGCTGCGGCCGACCGACGTACCGCACGACGCGCTGGGCGCCCTGGCCGGCAGCCGGGTGCGCGAGGTGCACATGGTGGGCAGACGGGGCCCGTCCCAGGCCAAGTTCACCACGAAGGAGCTGCGCGAGCTGGGCTCGCTGCCGGACGCCTCCGTCCGGGTCGAACCGGCCGACCTCGCCCTGGACCCGGGGTACACCGACGCGTCGGGGCTGCCGGCGGTCAACCGGCGCAACCTCGATGTGGTGCGCGGCTGGGCGGCGGCCGGCGAGGACGCCACGGGCGTGCGGGCGCGGGACATCCGGCTTCGCTTCTTCCTGCGCCCGGCGGAGTTGCTCGGTGAGGACGGGCGGGTCGCCGCGGTGCGCTTCGAGCGGACGGTACCGGACGGCTCGGGCGGGCTGCGCGGTACGGGTACGTACGAGGAGATCGAGGCCCAGTTGGTGCTGCGGGCGGTCGGCTATCGCGGTGTGCCCCTGGAAGGGCTGCCGTTCGACGCCGCGCGGGGCACGGTGCCGCACCGTGCCGGCCGGGTGCTGCGGGACGGTACGCCGTCCGCCGGCGAGTACGTCGCGGGCTGGATCAAGCGCGGCCCCACCGGGGTGATCGGCACCAACAGGCCCTGCGCCAAGGAGACGGTGGCCTCGGTCCTCGAGGACGCGCCCGCCCTGTCGGCGCGACCGCTGCCGGACGAACCGCTCGATGTGCTCAGGGACTGGGGACAGCGCCCCGTGGAGTGGCCGGGCTGGCTGGCGATCGAGGAGGCCGAGCGCGCGCTGGGCCGGTCGCTGGGGCGCCGATCGGTGAAGATCGCCGACTGGGAGGGGCTGCTGCGCGCGGCCGGCGTCGACATGGCTCCGCAACTGCCCGCGGCGTAGCGTCCCCGGGCGCGGCGCCCCGTGACCGGGCGGGCACGGGGAGGCGCGGTCAGCCGGTGCCGCGGCGGGCCGCCTCGCCGGCGGCGGCGGTCAGGACGCTGTCGAGGAGGCCGGGGAAGAGCGCGTCCAGATCGTCGCGGCGTACCCCGTTCAGCTTCGCCGTACCGCGGTAGGCCTGCCGGATCACGCCGCTCTCCCGCAGCACACGGAAGTGGTGCGTCGAGGTGGACTTGGTCACGGGCAGATCGAAGTACGAGCAGGACAGCTCGGTCCGGGCGGACGCCAGTTCGGTCACCACCCGCAGCCGCACCGGGTCGGAGAGCGCGTGCAGCACGTCCTCGAGCCGGATCTCGTCACGCGCGGGGTGGGCGAGTTCGCGGGGGCTTGCGGCGGTGGTCACGAAGGCTCCACTTCGGCTGGGGCTTCCATTGTACGAAGACCGCCGTAGTCGACGGGCCGCACAGGGCCCCGGCGGCCCCGTGCGCCGACTCGCCGGGGGCGGCCCGGCGGTGCTCGGCCGTGGCGTCCGGTCCGGCCCGGTGCGCCACGGCCGTGCACCGCCCGGCCGGGCGGGCTACTCGACGACCAGCTCGACGGGGATGTTGCCGCGGGTGGCCCGGGAGTACGGGCAGACCTGGTGCGCCTGCTCCACCAGCCGCTCGCCGGTACCGCCCTCGAGCGACGCGGGCAGCTCGACCCGCAGCACCACGGCGAGCCCGAATCCGCCGTCCTCTTCCTTGCCGATGCCCACCTCGGCGGTCACCGAGATCTCCCCGGTGTCGACCTTCGCCTGGCGGCCGACGAGGCCGAGCGCGCTCGCGAAGCAGGCCGCGTACCCGGCCGCGAACAGCTGCTCCGGGTTGGTGCCCTCGCCGCTGCCGCCCAGGGCGGCGGGGGCGGCGAGCGGCAGGTCCAGCCGGCCGTCGGAGCTGACGGCGCGCCCGTCGCGGCCGTTCGCGGTGGCGGCGGCGGTGTACAGCGCGTTCATGGAAAACCATCCCTTGGTCGTGGCCGGGCCCGTGCGGCGGGCCGTACGCATCAACTAGAGCACACAATTTAATTGCACACAACTCAATTGCCTCGAGGAAGGTACCCTGACCCCATGAAGACGACACCGGACGCCGCGGCGGACGAGGCCCTGCGCCTCGACCGCCAGATCTGCTTCTCGCTGCACGCGGCCTCGCGGGCCTTCAACAGCGTGTACCGGGCGGCCCTGAAGGACCTCGGCCTCACCTACCCCCAGTACCTCGTGATGCTGGTGCTCTGGGAGCACGGCGAGCTGCCGGTGAAGACGATCGGCGCCCGCCTCCGGCTGGACTCCGGCACCCTGTCGCCGCTGCTCAAGCGCCTGGAGGCGGTCGGCCTCGTGGAGCGCCGGCGCAGCACCGAGGACGAGCGGTCGGTCACCGTGCGCCCGACGGCCGAGGGCGCCGCCCTGCGGGAGCGGGCCCGCCTCGTGCCACGCAGGATCGCCGCGGCCACCGGGCTCTCCCTGGAGGGGATCGGCGACCTGCAGGAGCGCCTGTCCGCGCTGACCGCCAAGCTCGACGGCGCCGACCTGGACCTCGACCCGCTCGACGGCTGCACGGGCCCCACCGGCTGACCCGGCAGCCCCGGCAGCCACCCCACGACGCTCCCGGCACCGAAGGCGGCCCACGGCCCATACGACCGGCATCGTAGTTTGACAATCGCCGTACTACGAGGGGTATCGTACGAGGGTCTTCTCCGACCCGCCGTGAATGGAGCCCCCCGTGAGCGCACTGTTCGAGCCGTACACCCTGCGGTCCGTGACGATCCCGAACCGCGTGTGGATGGCCCCGATGTGCCAGTACAGCGCCGAGGCCACCGGACCGGACGCCGGCGTCCCCACCGACTGGCACTTCGCCCACTACGCCGCGCGCGCCGCCGGCGGCACCGGCCTGATCCTGGTCGAGGCGACCGCGGTCGTCCCCGAGGGCCGGATCAGCCCGCACGACCTCGGCATCTGGAACGACACCCAGGCCGACGCCTTCCGCAGGATCACCCGCTTCCTCAAGGACCAGGGCACCGTCCCCGGCATCCAGATCGCCCACGCGGGCCGCAAGGCCAGCACGGACCGGCCCTGGACGGGCGGCGCGCCGGTGGGCCCCGAGGCCCACGGCTGGCAGCCGGTCGCACCGAGCGCGGTCCCGTTCGACGAGGGGCACCCGGTGCCCGACGAGCTGACCACCGATCAGATAGCCGCGCTCCCGGGCCGGTTCGCCGAGGCCGCACGACGGGCACTGGACGCGGGCTTCGAGGTCGTGGAGGTGCACGGCACGCACGGCTATCTGATCGGCGAGTTCCTCTCCCCGCACAGCAACCACCGCACCGACGCCTACGGCGGCTCGTTCGGGAACCGCACCCGGTTCGCGCTGGAGGTCGTCGACGCGGTACGGGCGGTGTGGCCGCAGGAGCTTCCCCTGTTCTTCCGGATCTCCGCGACCGACTGGCTCGAGGAGAACGGCTGGACCGCCGACGACACCGTCCGCTTCGCGGCCCTGCTGCGGGAGCACGGCGTGGACCTGCTCGACGTCTCATCCGGCGGCAACGCGGCGCGGGTGCGCATCCCGGCGGGCCCCGGCTACCAGGTGCCGTTCGCGGCCCGGGTCAGGAACGAGACGGAGCTGCCGGTGGCCGCGGTCGGGCTCATCACCGACCCGGCGCAGGCCGAGAAGGTCCTCGCGAACGGCGAGGCCGACGCCGTGCTCCTCGGCCGGGAACTGCTGCGCAGCCCCTCGTGGGCCCGAAGTGCCGCGCGGGAGCTCGGCGGGACGGTCCGGATCCCGGAGCAGTACCACCGCTCGGCCTGAGCCCGCGCCCGGCGCGCGGCCGCGGGCCGGCAGGCTCGCGGCCGGGCGCCGGGCGTCGGCGTCGGCGTCGGCGCAACCGGGCACGGAGCGCGCCGGAGCCGGGCACGGCCGGTCCCACCTGCGGATACGCCGACTCCGGGGGCCGCTGTCAGTGGGTGGGTGCAGACTGGCCCCTGTCCGCGACAACGGCGTCCTGGAGGTGTCGTCGATGACCGACGTTCTGCTGGCGGTAGGCACGCGCAAGGGGCTCTTCCTGGGGCGCCGGAGAGACGGACGGTGGGAGCTGGACGGCCCCCACTTCAACGCCCAGGCCGTGTACTCCGTCGGGATCGACACACGCCGCGGCGCCGTGCCGCGACTGCTGGCCGGCGGGGACAGCGCGCACTGGGGCCCCTCGGTGTTCCACTCCGACGACCTCGGAGCGACCTGGGCGGAACCGGCCGTGCCCGCGGTGAAGTTCCCCAAGGACACCGGGGTCTCCCTGGAGCGGGTCTGGCAGCTCCATCCGGCCGGCCCCGCGGCTCCCGGCGTGGTCTACGCGGGGACGGAGCCCGCGGCGCTGTTCCGCTCGGAGGACGCCGGGGAGACGTTCGAACTCGTCCGGCCGCTGTGGGAGCACCCCACCCGCCCGAAGTGGATGCCGGGCGGCGGCGGGGAGGCCGTGCACACCGTGGTCACCGACCACCGGGACCCCCACCGGGTGACCGTGGCGGTCTCCGCGGCCGGGGTCTTCCGCAGCCTGGACGGAGGAGCCGCCTGGAGCCCGTCGAACGACGGGGTCTCGGCCGTCTTCCTGCCCGACCCGAACCCGGAGTTCGGCCAGTGCGTACACAAGATCGCCCAGGACGCCGGCGATCCCGACCGGCTCTACCTCCAGAACCACTGGGGGGTGTACCGGAGCGACGACGGGGGCGCCACCTGGACGGACATCGGCGCGGGCCTGCCGTCCGATTTCGGCTTCGCCGTCGTCGCCCACCCGCACCGCCCAGGCGTCGCCTATGTCTTCCCGATCAACGCCGACGCCGACCGGGTGCCCGCCGGGCGGCGCTGCCGGGTGTACCGGACGGCCGACGCGGGGGCGACATGGGAGCCGCTGTCGCGAGGGCTGCCCGACGGGGACCACTACGGCACCGTGCTGCGGGACGCGATGTGCACCGACGGCGCCGACCCCGCCGGGATCTACTTCGGCAACCGGAACGGCGAGCTCTACGCGAGCGCGGACGACGGCGACAGCTGGCAGCGGCTGGCCTCCCACCTGCCGGACGTGCTCTGTGTCCGAGCCGCGGCGGTCGGGTGAGGAGGCGCCCCGCGCGGCCAGTAGAGTGGCGCCCGTGGCAGCACGACCATTGAAGGACATCGTCGATTCGGGGTGGGCCGACGCCCTGGAACCCGTGGCCGAACGCATCGCCGCGATGGGCGACTTCCTCCGCGCGGAGGTCGCCGCGGGGCGGACGTACCTGCCGGCGGGCGCGCACGTGCTGCGCGCCTTCCAGCAGCCGTTCGAGGAGGTGCGCGTTCTGATCGTCGGTCAGGACCCCTATCCGACGCCGGGGCACGCCGTGGGGCTGAGCTTCTCGGTGGCGGCCGACGTGCGGCCGCTGCCGGGCAGCCTGGAGAACATCTTCCGGGAGATGCACACGGACCTCGGGCTGCCCCGGCCCTCGAACGGCGATCTGACGCCATGGACCCGGCAGGGAGTGCTGCTGCTCAACAGGGCACTGACGACCGCGCCCCGCAAACCCGCCGCCCACCGCGGCAAGGGGTGGGAGGAGGTCACCGAGCAGGCCATCCGCGCCCTCGTCGCCCGCGGCACACCGCTCGTGTCGGTCCTGTGGGGGCGCGACGCGCGCAATCTGCGGCCGCTCCTCGGCGGCCTGCCGGCGATCGAGTCGGCGCACCCCTCCCCCATGTCGGCCGACCGGGGCTTCTTCGGCTCCCGGCCGTTCAGCAGGGCGAACGAACTGCTCGTCCGCCAGGGTGCGCAACCGGTGGACTGGCGCCTCCCATGACCGGCGGCGGCGCGGGCGGCTGGGTCCTGGGGTCGACTCCGGGGGCTCCGGTCTGCGTGTGGCCCTCGCCCCCGCCGCCGACCCGTCGTCCTCGCTGAGCGCGGCGTCCGGGGAACCGGTCCGCACGGGCGGCTCCGGGATCGAAGCGGCCCATCTGCTGGAGCAGTTGCTCCCGACGGCGCGGGAACTGCTGCGGCGGGCCGGGGTGGCGGTGCCCGTCGCCGCCGCGGTCGGGGCCGCGGGGATGGCGACCCTCGGGGACGATGTGCGGGCCGTGCTGCCCGGCGCACTGTCGCATGCGCTGGGCGTGGGACAGGTGGCGCTCGCCGCGGACGCGGTCACCGCGTACGCGGGCGCGCTCGGCCAGCGGCCCGGCGTGGTCGTCGCCGCCGGCACGGGGATGATCGCGACCGGTACGGACCTGGTGAGCTGGCGCCGTGCCGACGGCTGGGGCCATCTCCTCGGGGACTGCGGATCGGGCGCCTGGATCGGGCGGGCGGGGCTGGAGGCGGCGCTTCGGGCCCACGACGGGCGCGCGGGGGGCTCCCGGCGCTGCTGGAGCGGCTGGAGGACGCCTTCGGCCCGGCCTCGTCGCTCCCCGGGCTGCTCTACCCGCGAACCGACCGGCCCGCCGTGCTGGCCTCGTTCGCCCCGAGGTCGCCCGCTGCGCCGACGACCCGGTCGCCGCGCGTATCCTCTCCGAGGCGGCGGAGCACATCGCGGCGGCGGCCGCCGCCGTCTGTCCGCCCGCTTGGGCCGGTGACTGCCACGTCGCCCTCACCGGAGGGCTGTTCAGGATGGGCGATCCGCTCCTCGCACCACTGCGGGACGCCCTCGCCCGGGAACTCCCGCACGCCAGGCCGGTGTCGGCGGCGGGAGATCCGCTCGCCGGTTCACTGACCGTCGCGGCCGCGCTCGCCGGCGGGACGCTGAGGCTGCCGCGGGATCCGCGACTGCTCGTACTGACAACCACCCTTACCAGCCAGACCGGTACAGGCAACCGTTAACGAACTCATCGGGTAAACACGGACAGACGGCACTCGACCACCCCTCCCTGAGCAGGCACGACGACGAAACCAGTAGCATGCGGCGACATGAGTTCCCCCACTGGGCCCGCATCCGGCCTGCCCGTACGAATGCCGCGACCCCGCCAGCCCGGGCGGCACCGCCGCCCGGAGCCCGTGGTGGCACCCGAGGGCGCGCCGACCCTCGTCCTCGCCGTGCCCGGCACCCCGTCGTCCGCGATACGCGGGCTCGCGGAGGAAGTCGTCAGCATCGCCCGTTCCGAGCTGCCCGGCCTCGAGGCCGCCATCGGCTACGTCGACGGCGACGACGCCGAGTACCCCACGCTGGGGAGCGTGCTGACCGGTTCCGCCGCGCTGCGCGAGGAGCGCCACGAGCTGGCGAAGGCGGCCGGCCGCGAGGTCGCCGAGCCCGAGGGCCCGGCCTCCGTCGTGGTGCCGCTGCTCGCGGGCCCGGACGGCGCCCTGATCCGCCGGATCCGCCAGGCCGTCCTGGACAGCCGGGCGACGGCGGAGCTGACCGACGCCCTCGGCCCCCACCCGCTCCTCGCGGAGGCCCTTCATGTGAGGCTGTCCGAGGCGGGGCTGGCCCGCGCGGACCGGGCCCGGCTGTTCACGGTCGCCACCGCGGCGGACGGCATCGTCCTGGCCACGGTCGGCGGCGAGGAGGCGGTCCAGGCCGCCGGGATCACCGGGATGCTGCTGGCGGCCCGGCTCGCCGTCCCGGTCATGGCGGCCGCGCTGGACCAGGACGGCGCCATCGCGGCGACGGCGGAGGAACTGCGCGCCTCCGGCTCCTCCCAGCTCGCCCTGGCCCCTACCTGGTCGGTCCGGAGCTGCCCGAGGGCCTGCTCGCGGCCGCTGCCGCCGAGGCGGGCTGCCCCGCCGCCGAACCGCTGGGCGCCTACCCCACGATCGGCAAGCTGGTGCTGTCGCAGTACACGACCACGCTGGGCATCTCACCCCAGCCGCAGGGCGCCCAGTCGCGCTGACGGACACCGCTCCGTACGGGGCGGCGGGGCCCGGCGCCGGAACCCGGGAAGGGGAGCCCGGCGCGGGCGCCTCGCGGATGCGGAGCACGGCACGGGACGACCCGGCGCGGGCAGACCGCCGCGGGACGACCGGCGCGGGGAGACCGGTGGGGGACGGGCGGCGTGGGGAGACCGGCCCGCACGAAGCCTCGTCCGCTCCTTCCACCGTCGGGGCGTACGGCGCGGGACCGGCCCGGGATGGTGACGGCCGGGCGCACGGCGGCGGCCTCGGTGCCGCGCGCCGCGGACCCGTCAGCGCCCCGGCGGCCGGGGCGCTGACGGTTCGCCGCCGGATCCGGCCCGGCCGCGACGGCCCCGGGCCGCGGGCCCGGGTGGGAACGGCCCGATGGACGCGGGTACCCCGTTCCCGCGCCCCCGGGGCCTCGCTGCCGCCGCGCCGTCCGCCGCGCCCCTGTGCCGCTCGCGTCTCGCGTCCGCTGCCCGGTGGACGGCGGTACGGCGGTACGGCCCGGGCGGGAGCGCCGGTGCCGTCCCCGGCTTGCGGCTCCCGGCTGACCGGCTAGACCGGGCCGGGTACGGGAGCCGCCCCGGCACCGCCTCCTCCCCGCGGGCCCGGGCGAGCGCCTCCGGGTGGTGCACGAACTGAGGGCGTGCCTGCACGGTGTCGTAGGTGCGGTGGAAGACGGGGGTCGCGGCTCCGGAGATCGGCGGCACGATCCAGGACCAGTCGGCCCCCACCCGGCGCCCCCGCCCCGCTTCCTGCTCCAGGTGGGCGAGGAAGCGGCGCGACTCCGTGTGGTGGTCGGTGACGGTCACACCGGCGCTGTCGAAGGAGTGCAGCACGGCCCGGTTGAGTTCGACCAGCGCCCGGTCCTTCCAGAGGGTCCGGTCGGTGGAGGTGTCGAGGCCCAGCCGCGCGGCGACGACCGGGAGCAGGTCGTACCGGTCGGTGTCGGCGAGGTTGCGGGCGCCGATCTCGGTGCCCATGTACCAGCCGTTGAAGGGAGCCGCCGGATAGCAGATGCCGCCGATCTCCAGGCACATGTTGGAGATGGCGGGCACCGCGTGCCAGCGCAGCCCGAGGGCCGCGAACCAGTCGTCCTCCGGGTGGCGCAGGAACACCTCGTGCACGGCGTCGTCCGGCAGTTCGAACCAGCGGGGCTTGTCGTCGCTGCCCTGCAGCACCAGCGGCAGTACGTCGAACGGCGTACCGGGACCGCCCGGCCAGCCGAGGCCCGTCGCGTACGCGGTGAGCCCGGCGTTGCGCGGGTCGCCGGTGCACCGGCCGCCGTCGCCGGCATAGCCCGCGTACCGGACCAGCTGCTCGTTCCAGATGCGCGGGCCGGGGCGGCCGGGGCGTCGGGGGCGAAGACCGTGATGACGGGCCGGATCCGGCCGCCGTTGGTCGCCTCGCGGAGATGGGCGGCGGCCTCCGTGGCGACGGTCTCGGCGTCGCGCACGTCGCGGCGGTCCCTCACCCGCAGGGAGCGCCAGTAGAGGCGGCCGATGCAGCGGTTGCTGTTGCGCCAGGCGACGCGGGCCCCATGGGCGAGTTCCTCCGCGGTGTGGCGGTACGTTCCGGTGGCGTCTATCTCGGCGTGCACGGCGGCTATCCGGGCCGTCGGGTCGCCCGCCCCGCGCTCCTCCCGGTGGTACAGCCGCAGGAACTCCTCGGCTTCCTGCCGTAGTTGCCCCAGGTCGGCCGCCGGCGCGGGCCGCACCCGGACCGTTCCGCCGGGCCCGGAACGGCTGACCGGGCACTGCCCCGGCGGAGCCACGGGCTCCGTTCGGATGAGCTGTGCCCCGGCCGGCTGGGGATCCGGCGGGCGGAACTCGCGTACGGCGGCTCTACGAAGGAACTTCCGCATGGTGCGCACCCCGGTGTGTGAAGGCGTTGTGGATGCCGCCCGATCTACCCCGAACCGGTCCTGATCCACCCTGTGAATGCCAGATGCACGTGCCCGGCCGGGAGCCGCCGCCCGGCGCACGTGGACCCGCCGTGTACCGGCGTGCGTCCAGACGCGCGCCGGTGCCAGCGCGGGCGGGCCGGCTCACAGCCGTGCTCGGTGCGCCGGGCCGCCGGTCGCGGGCCCGGGGTCGGGGTCGGGCCCGGGTCCAGGGTCAGGGCCAGGGCCAGGAGCCGCGGTCCGCGGTCCGCGGTCCGCGCGAGCGCCTCGTACGGTGCGGGGCCGGTGGCCGGTGACCCGGCACCCCCGTGCAGCCGGCGGCCGGCGGCCGGTCGCACCGGACCGCCGGGGCACCGCGCACGGATGAGCGCCCCGGGCGCGTTCAGACGGCGGTGAGCGGCGCGCGGGGGAGCTGCGCAGCGGCGTGGCGAGTCCGGAGAGGGCCCGTTCCAGACCGTCGAGGTGCGAGAGCGCGGCCTCGGCGCCCGGGTGCCGCGGGGCCGCGCCCGGCCCGGCGGGAGCGGGCGCACGGCCGGGCCCGGACTCCGGCTCCAGCGCGTGCACGGCGGCCTCGACCCGCCAGCAGGCCGCGGCCAGCCGGGCGTCGTGGGAGGCGTACGGGTCCGCCGCGACGGCTGCCAGGCCGCGTACCTCCCGGGCGCAGTCGTCAAGCAGGGCGAGGACCTGCCGGGCCCGGGCCTTTCGTGCGCGCAGCGGGCTGAGCGGGTGGACCAGGGGCGCCAGGGACATCCGGACCCGGCCGAGCAACTGCTCCAGTTCGGCGGCCCGCGGCGCCGGGTCGGCGGTCTCGTCTCCCGCCAGCCTGCGCATCGCGGTCGTGGTGCACTCGTGGACGCAGCGCACCGCCAGCCGGATCCAGGCGTCGGTCACCGAGTGGGTCGTGACGGGCAGCACGAACGCCACCGCCAGCGCCGCGCCCAGGGCGCCGACCGCCGTCTCGGCGAGGCGCAGCGCGAGCAGCGCGGGCCCCAGCGCCCCGAGCAGCCCGTACAGCAGCGAGACCAGCAGCGTCACCGCGAACATCATCCAGCTGTACGAGACCGGGGCGCTGTAGAAGATCCCGAAGACGCACGCCAGGGCCAGGACGGTCGTCGGAGCAGCGCGCCCTGGAGGGGTACGGCGACGACCAGGCCGGCCGCGATGCCGAGGACGGTGCCGAGAAGCCTGCGAAAGCCCCTGACCAGGGTCTCTCCGCGTGCGCTGGTGTTGACGAAGATCCACCAGGCGGCACCCACGGCCCAGTACCAGCGCTCGTCGGAGAGCAGCTGGCCGGCGGCGAGGGCGAATGTCCCGGCGACGGTCACCTGGACGGCCTGCCGGGTGGTCGTCCGGGCCAGCCCCGTCCCTCCCGGCAGCACGGGCGCGGCGGGCGGCGGCAGGCGGCGTTCGAAGCACCAGGCGCCGAAGCGGACGGCGGAGGCTGCCAGGACGCCCAGGACGACGGAGGAGCAGAGTTCCGGGAGCTGTGCGGGCACCGCACGCAGGAACTGCGTCACGAAGAAGGTCATGAACGCGAAGACCCCGAGGGCGTGCCCGCGCGGGCCCCGGCGCCGCGCGTACACCGCGGCGCCGGCGACGGCCACGAAGGCCGCGTCGCGCGCCCCCGGGGCGGCGTGCAGGCCGGTCGCGAGGGCCAGCACCGGAAGGCCCACCACGGGCAGCAGGGCGGTGGTGACGGCCTGGTCCCGGATCCTCGGGTCGGTGACGGTGAAGAGGGCCAGAAGCGCTGCGAGCCCGCCCGTCATGACCGCGGTGAGCGGGTGGCCCGTGAGCGCGCATCCGGCCACGGCCACCCCGATGCCGAGGACGGCCCGCGCGGCGCTGCGCAGTCGCAGCAGCCCCGGGTCCGGAGCCGCGAACACCCTCTTCAGCACTGCTTCCCGCCCCTTTCGACGTGCACCGACGTGCCGGTCGACGTGCATCGACGCGCCGGCATGAAAATGGCGCCGCGGAGTCCGCAGCGCCATCGACGGGTCCATGAGAGCACCTCATGCCCCACTGGCTCAAATCGGCGTCGATCTGGTGGGCCATTGGCTCATTCGCGAAGCACCGGACTCCAGGCCCGGCGGGCCAACGGTCCAGCCGGGGGAACCGGGTCAGCCACCGGGTCCGCCCGCCGGCGGCGGCGCGCCGTCCTCGTATCCCGCCGCTCCACCGCCCTTGGCGCCCTCTCCGGTGGCGCGCCGGCCCATGAGCGTCGGCAGCAGC
Organism: Streptomyces sp. I6; assembly: GCA_003725745.1. Classification (GTDB taxonomy): domain Bacteria; phylum Actinomycetota; class Actinomycetes; order Streptomycetales; family Streptomycetaceae; genus Streptomyces. The sequence goes on from RHDP01000001.1 coordinate 495,338, forward strand.
CACCACAGCCCGGTGCAGACGAGCAGCGTCAGCGCGGCGGCGGCGGTCCCCGCCGGCGTTCCGTACACGACGTCGACGACGAGCAGCACGGCGGAGGTCAGGGCCAGCGAGAGCACCGTGAGGCCGATGCCGGCGAGCCGCGACGAGACCGATACGATCTCCCGCTTCGCGCCCCGGCGGAACAGCGCGCGGTGGACCGCGGCCGGCGCGGTGAAGAGGGCCGCGGCGATCACGGCGAGTATCAGCGTGGTCACGTAGGTTCCGCGCTGGAACGGGTCGAGCGCCGGGAAGCGGGCCTGGAACGCGAGTGTCAGCAGGAAGGCGAAGAGGATCTGCACCCCGGTCTGGACGACCCGCAGCTCCTGGAGCAGTTCGACGAAGTTGCGGTCCGCGCGCTCGAGCTCCGTCTCGCGCCGCGCGCTTCCGGGGATGTCGTCGGGCATGCTCTACGGGTACCGCGGCAACGCGGAGACTAACCCGCCGCCGGACGCGCACCGGTCCCGTCCCGGCCGCGACGCCCGGTCGCGGAGGGCCGAGGGCGGCGATCCGCGCCCCGGCCGCCACGCGGAGGACCACCGGCACGGGTGCACCACGGACCAGAGGCCGAGCCGAGGGGCGTCGCCGGCGTCCCGAGCGGCCCGGAAGGAGACAGTGACCGATGACGACGGAGCATCCCGCCGACCGCGGCGGGCCCACCCCGGGCACCTTCGAACGACTGGCGGAGAAGGCCTCGAACTTCACCAGTTCACCGGTCTTCTTCGGTTTCTGCCTGCTCCTGGTGCTCACCGTCGTCGCGGTGCACTTCGCGGACGTCTCCCTGAAGTGGAAGATCTTCGCCGGCGAGTGCATGACCGCCGTCACCCTGATGCTCCTGGCGCTGCTGAAGAACTCGGAACTCCGCGGCGAGCGCGCGCTCCAGCGGAAACTGGACGCCATCGCCGCCGCGATCCTCGAAGCCCACCGGGAGCAGGGCGGCAAGGCGCACGAGGACCTCAAGGCCGTCATCCGGCTGGAGGAGGAGACCTGAGGGACCACGCCGGAACCGCCCGGTGAGCCCTCGACTCGAGCCCTCGAGCCCTTCAGGGGGAGCGGATCGGCCCGCGCCGGGTGCCCGGGGCGCCCGGGCCCGCCGTGCGCCGCACCGTCGGCGGTCCCGGGCTCCCTGGCCGCCGTGCACCCGCGGCCGGGGCGGCTGGCGTCAGGCTTCCGGCGGGCGGCACCACCTCGGGGCGGTCCCGGGCGGTGGTGCCGTCTGCCGCCTCACGGCGTTCCGCCGGCCGGAGGGCGACGGCCCGGGGCGGAAGGCGGTCGTGCGGCGGGGCAGTGGACTCGCCGGAGGCGGTTGCCCGGCGGGATCCCTGCCCGCCCGTCGACTGGGCCATTGGTACAGTCGACGGGAAGAAACGGCGGGCTGCAGGGAGGCCGACGGCCATGGCGGTGGACGAGCTCGACACCCGCATCCTGCGGCTGATGATCGATCAGCCGCGCACCAGCGTACGGGAGTACGCCCGCCTCCTCGGCATCGCGCGCGGCACCCTCCAGGCCAGGATCGACCGGCTGGAGCGAGCCGGCGTGATCACGGGTACCGGCCCGGTGCTGTCCCCCTCCGCACTCGGTCACCCGGTGCTGGCGTTCGTCCATATCGAGGTCACACAGGGGCGTCTCGACGAGGTGGGCCACGCGCTGGCCGAGGTGCCGGAGATCGTCGAGGCGTTCTCCATCACGGGCGGCGGGGACCTGCTGACCAGGGTGGTCGCCCGGGACAACGGTCATCTGGAGGATGTGGTCCAGCGTCTGATCAGTCTTCCGGGCGTCGTCCGGACCCGGACGGAGATGGCACTGCGCGAACGCGTGCCGCACCGGATGCTGCCGCTGGTGGAGTCCATCGGCCGGGCCGCCCGCACGGCGCGCTGACCCGGGCCGGCCGCCCGCCCGCGGACAGGGCGGGGCGTCGCGCCCGCCGGACGACCGGCCGGTCCCGGAGGGGGCCATCGCCCGGCCGTGCGCCGGGCCACTACCGCGTGCTTCGGTCTCCTGCCGCATCCGACACCCGCGCCATCCACTCCTCCACTTCACGCGAACCGCTCGGCATCGCGGCGGACAGGTTCTCGCAGCCGTCCTCGGTCACCAGCACGTCGTCCTCGATGCGCACCCCGATCCCGCGGAACTCCTCCGGTGCCAGCAGATCGTCCGCCTTGAAGTACAGGCCCGGCTCGACCGTGAGGACCATCCCCGGCTTCAACTCGCCGTCCATGTAGTCCTCGCGCAGCAGCAGCTGGCAGTCGTGCACGTCCATGCCCAGGTGGTGGGAGGTCCCGTGGACCATCCAGCGGCGGTGCCAGCCCCCGTGCTCCGGATCGAGGGTCTGCTCGAGCGTGACCCCGTCGGGCAGCAGCCCCCACTCGTGCAGGCGGCGTGCGATGACCTCGTTCGCGGCGGCGTGGACGTCGCTGAACCTGTTGCCGGGCCGCACCGCCGCCATGCCTGCCCGCTGCGCCTCGTGGACCGCGTCGTAGATCCTGCGCTGCACGTCGGTGAAGCGGCCGTTCACCGGGAGGGTGCGGGTGATGTCGGCGGTGAACAGGGAGTCGACCTCGATCCCCGCGTCGATCAGGATCAGGTCGCCGTCCCGGACCCCGCCGCTGTTCCTCGTCCAGTGGATGGTGTTGGCGTGGTCACCGGAAGCGCAGATCGACTCGTATCCGACGCCGTTGCCCCGGTGGCGGGCGTAGAGGCCGAACATCCCTCCACCCACCGCTCGCCGCGCCCCTTGCGCACGGCCTCCGGCAGGGTGGCGATGACCGCCTCGAAGCCCTCGTGGGTGGCGGCGATCGCCTTGCGCATCTCGCCGATCTCCCACTCGTCCTTGACGATCCGCATCCCGGACAGATGGCGGGCCAGTTCCTCGTCGGCGTCCTCCTGCTGCTCCACGGACAGGGACGTGCCCGACTGGGCGCGGGTGGTGTCCACCAGCCCGGCGAGCTGCGGATCGGCCGATCGGACCACGCGCAGCCGGGCGGCGGCGTCGTCCTTGGCCAGATCGTCGGCGAGCGAGTCGATATGGCGGGCGGTCAGGCCGAGTTGCGACTCGACGTCGGCGACGGCGGGCCGGGAGCCGACCCAGAACTCCCCGTACCGGGAGTCGGTGTAGAACTCCTCGGTGTCCCGCGGGGCCGGCGGCCGGAAGTACAGGACGGCGTGGTGGCCGCCCTCCGGACCGGGATGCAGCACCAGGACGCTGTCGGGCTCGGCGTGTGCGCCGAGCCCGGACAGGTGGGCGAAAGCGGTGTGCGGACGGAAGGTGTAGTCGGTGTCGTTGCTGCGCACCTTCAGGCCGCCACCGGGGATGACGAGCCGCTCGCCGGGGAACCGCAGGGACAGCGCCGCCCGTCTGCGGGCGGCGTGGTCGGCGACCTCGGCACGGGGTGTGGGCGAACGGTCGTCGGTAGCCCATCCGGAGGCCATGAACTCGCGGAACTCGGTGCTGGTGGGAGTGCCGCGGTGGCCGGCCTTGGGTTGGTTCTCGCTCGTCATGCCGGCCATCCTGTCAGACCGACCGACCATTCGGGCCCCCTGTGGATAACTGACGATCATTCAGGGCGGTGGCGCCGGACGGACCGTCGCGAAGACCGGCCGCGCCGCCGCGTCACCCGCCTTCTGCGGGGTTCGCCTCCTCGCGGCAGCGGACCATGAAGGAACGCTCGAAGACGATGACGGTCTCCCCCGTCGCCTTCGTGCCCGTCGTCTCCACCGTGATGATGCCCTGCCCCGGCCGGGACCGGGACAGCCGCTTGCCGAGGATCCGGCTCGTCGCATAGAGGGTGTCGCCGACGAAGACGGGACTCTTCAGGCGAACCCTGTCCCAGCCCAGGTTGGCCACCGCCCGCGCCGACAGCGCCTGTACGGTCATCCCGCCGACCAGGCACAGCGTGATGCCGCTGTTCACCAGGACCTTGCCGTACTCGGCGCCGGTGCCGTAGTGCCGGTCGAAGTGGAGCGGATGCTGGTTCATCGTGAGCAGGGTCAGCCAGGTGTTGTCGGCCTCGGAGAGGGTGCGGCCCGGCCAGTGCCGGATCACCATGCCGGGCTCGAAGTCCTCGTAGTCCCCGCCGTGCTCCTCGGCGTACTCGTTGTCCTTGATATGACGCAGGGCCATGCGGTCCACTTCCGGTGATGTCGCTGAACGGGGTCGGCGCGAACGGGATCGGCGCGAACGGGATCGGCGGGAGGCGCGGTCGCCGCGCCGGAACGCGGGCGGTGCGTGAGCGGCTGCCGTCAGATCACCACCATCACGTTGTCGGAGCTGCTGGTCCCGGCCCGGACGCTGACGATGCCGGCGGAGCCGTCGCCGTAGAACCGGCAGAACATCCCGGCCGGGCGACCGCCGAACAGCAGGGGACCCAGCACCGGGGCGACCTCGGCGTCGTGCGGCTCGTCGGAGCCGTCGGCGATCAGGGCGACCCGGCAGGTCTGCGGCTCCACGAAGTCCTGCACCACGCTGCCGACGCCGACGGCGTCGGCGACCGCGGACTCCCACCCGGCCTGGTCCACCTCACGGCCGATCACCACCTGCTTCCCGCTCTCCCCGAGGCCGGCCTTGAGCACCAGCCGGTTCCGGTTCCCCAGCACGAACGGGAGCAGGTCCACCCGCCGGCCCTCGCGGTCGGTCTTCCGCTCCGAGAGGACCCGCGTCCACGGCAGGTACGTCTCGACCAGGTCGCGTTCGGCCCCGGTCATCCAGGGCCGCCCCTCCGACAGCAGGCCCATGGTGAGCTTGCTGTGCAGGAAGGTCGACGTCTGGGTGCCCACCAGCAGGCAGCCGTTGTCCAGCGCGTCCTGGACCGGCGCGGTGTCGAGGCCCGCCTCCAGCCAGTCCGGGATGGTGAAGTTCCGCAGTCCGAGCGGATGGCGCAGCCGCGGGGCGCAGTCCCACGCCTGGTGCAGCTCCTCCGGCTCGAAGAAGCGCGCGGTCAGGCCGTGGGCGTTGCAGTAGTCGGCCTCCCTCTCGAAGTACCGCCGCTCCACGCCCGTCACCCGGGCGCTGCCGACGACGGCCACCCGCGGTGCCAGCGCCAGCTCGGCGCTCAGCGAACGGAACATCTCGGCGCGCACGGCGAACGGGCTGGGCGAACGGAACGGGGTCCGGCCGTCCTCGTCGGCGTGGAGCCGGCGCCACACCGCAAGCCGGCTCTGCGTCTCCACCACCCCGCCGAGCGCCCCGCTGACGTTGAACTCCAGGAAGCGGGGCCCGTCCGGGCCGATGACCAGATCCGGGCGGACCACGCAGTCGGCGTACCGCTCCTCGACGAACGGGTCGCGCATCCACAGCCGGTTCTCGGTGGCGGGCATGCCGTAGGCAGCCAGCCGCTCGGCGGTGGTGGCTCCGGTCTCCAGGGCGGTCCGGCGCAGCAGTTCGACCAGGGCGGCGCCCGCCCGGAAGATCTCGGCGTAGGACGCGCGCGGAATCGCCATCGGGGCCGCGGGGAGGAGCCGCTGGTACGGCCAGCCGGTGTCCCGGAGTTCGTGCCGCAGCAGCTGCCGGATCGTGTCCGCCGGGGCGGCGGGCCGCAGCCGGTGGCGGCCGAACCACGGGTGCCCGTTCGCCGTACCGAGATCCTCATACGTGTCCATCCGGCACTCCCTCCCCTGGTGGCGGAACGGCGGGCGGTCCTCCCGTTCCCCGTCCGGCGGCACGGCGCGGCTCGAACAGCGCCAGCGCGGCCGCGGTGTCCTCCACGGCCATGCCGACCGTGCGCAGGACCGAGGTCCGGCCGCCGGGGTCGGCCCCGCCGCTCACCAGCCGGCCCAGCTCGTGCAGGTCCTCGGCCCGGATCAGCCCGCCGGCCACGGCGGCCCGGACCTCGCCCGCGCCGTCCAGCGCCGCGGTCCGGTCCTCGACGACCGTCATGGCACCGGCCAGCAGGGCCGGGTCGAGTTCGACGGCGTCCGGGTGGGTTCCGCCGATCACGTTCACATGCGCGCCGGGGGCCACCCAGTCCGCCTCCACCACGGGCGTCCCGTCGGACGTCGAGGTGGCGGTGCAGACGATCGGCGCGTCGGCGACGGCGTCCCGCGCGTTGTCGCAGACCACGGCGCGGATCGGGCGGGGTGCGCCGTCCTGGACCCAGTCGGCGAGCCGGTCGGCCCCGGCACGGGTGCGCGAGTGGATCCGGACGGTGCGGATCGGGCGTACCGCGGCCGTCGCCCGGATCAGGGCACGCGCCTGCACCCCCGCGCCGATCACCGCCATGGTGTCGGTGTCGTCGGGAGTGCACCGGCGGGTCGCCAGGGCGGTGACCGCTCCGGTGCGGACGGCGGTGAGCTCGGCGCCGTCCAGCAGGGCGATGATCTGGCCCGTCTCCAGGTCGGTGAGCGCGACGATGCCGTGGATCAGCGGCAGTCCGCGTGCCGGGTTGTCCGGGGTGAGCGTGGTGACCTTGACGCTGCCCACGCCGCGCCGTTCCCAGACGGCGGGGCTGACCAGCAGGACGCGCCGGTCGCCGTGGTCGACGACGGTGCGGGCCGGGGACCGGGTCCGGCCGGCGGCCAGGTCGGCGAACATCTCGCCGAGCACGTCGATGACCCGGGTCATCCGCCGGGTGCCGGACATGTCGGCGGCGTGGATCATCACCGGTGCGGTCATGCGGTTCCGCCGTCGCCGCCGAACCGGTCCGTCCAGGCCTCCCCGCGGGCCGCCGTGGTGCGCGCCAGCCGGGCGAACGGCGGGCCGACCATGTTGCCGTCCAGGACGGCTATCCCGCCGTCGGCCGCCGTCACGGCCTCCGCCACCCGGCGCGCCCGTGCCAGTTCGTCGGGCCGGGGCCGCAGGATGCGGTTGATCACGTCGAGTTCGCCCGGGTGCACCGTCGCCTTGCCGTGGAAGCCGAGTGCCCGCACCCGGGTCGTCTCCTCGGCGAGGGCGGCCGGCTCGGCGAGCCGGAAATTGGCGGTGTCGACGCACGCCGTGCCGTGCCGGGCGCAGGCCATCGCCATCGCCTGCCGGGCGGCCAGCATGGCCTCCCAGGTGATCTCGACGCCGATCGTGGCGGCCAGGTCGGCCGAGCCGAGCACCAGGCCGTCGGCGGCACGCGCGATGGCGTCGATGCCGGTGACCGCCTCGACCGTCTCCACCGTCACATAGATCTCCGGGTGCGCGTCCGCCGACGCCAGGATCCGGCGCAGCAGGTCGACCTCGGCGGCCGAGTTCACCATCGTCATCACGACGATGCCTGGCGGCACCGGGCTGTCGGTCAGCATCAGCACGTCGTGCACGGCCGCGAGGCTGCCGAGTTCGTTGACGCGTACGGCGACGTTCGCCGGGCGCGCCGACTTCTCCAGTGCGGCCCGGCAGACCGCGCGGGCGGCCGGCTTGTCCGCGGGCGGTACGGAGTCCTCGAGGTCGACGAGGTGGACGTCCGCGTCGTACGACCAGGCCTTCACCACGCGTTCCAGGGACAGCGCGGGCGTGTACAGGATGCTGCGCGGGATCGCCCGCACCGCGCCGGTCACCGGGACACCGGCTCGGGCAGCGGGGCCGCGGGGAGCGCCCCGGCCTCGACCAGGGCCGAGCAGAGCCGCGTGATCTGCTCCTCGGTCTGGCCGGCCCGCAGCATGACCCGCAGACCGGCGGTGCCGCGGGCGACGATCGGGAAGAACACCGGCGAGGTGTAGAACCCGGCCGCGAAGACCTGCTTGGCGGCGTCGACGACCGTCTCGTCGCTCATCGGCACCACCCGGATCGGGTAGCTGCTGCCGGACTGGGCGGTCGCCACCAGCGAGTCGAACAGCGCGATGCGGGACCGCAGGCGCCCCTGCAGCCGAGTGAGTTCGTCGGTGCGGTGGATCTCGGCCGAGGCGAGCGCCGCGCCGACCGCGGCGGCGTTCATCTTCTGCGAGTAGCCCAGCGGGCCGGCGAACCGTTCGATGAGCCGCCGGGTGTCCTGGGCGTACCCGTCGAGCAGGATCGCCGTGCCGCCGGCGCCGAAGCCCTTGCTCAGGGTCGCCACGGTGATGGTGCGCTCGTCGAGCACCGGAGAGTGCAAGCGGACGTAGCCGATGCCGCGCTCACCGTACGCGGACAGCGAGTGCGAGTCGTCGTAGAAGACCAGCAGGTTGTACTTCTCCTGGAGTTCGGCGAGCTCGTCGACGGGCGCGTAGCCGCCGAGGCTGTCCGAGCCGTCCACCACGTAGCAGACCCGCTCGTAGCTGCGGCACATGTCCTTGAGGAAGTCGAGGTCGTGGTGGCGGCAGGTCACCACCTCGGTCTCGTCGGCGCAGCTCGGTTTGGCGTTGGCCATCGAGACATGGGCGTTCTTGTCGAAGACCATCAGCGGCCGGGTGCCGTTGCCGAGGTGGCCCGAAGCGACCAGCGGCAGCAGCCCGGTGCTGGCCGCCGCGGTGGAGATGGCGCTGATCACCATGGCGCCGAACAGCTCGCCCAGCGACTCCTCCAGCTCCAGCAGCACCGGCGTCTGGACGCGGGTGCGCGGGATGCAGTGGTCCAGCACGCCGAAGCGGCGCAGCGAGGCGACCGCGCCGTCGATGACCCTGGGGTGGGTGTCGAGGTCCAGGTAGGAGCAGACCGTGAAGTTGACGAACTCGTGCCCGTCGGGCATGTGGAACACGCCGTCCTCGAGGTCGCCGACGATGCCGGCGACCCCGTGCTCGTAGGACATGTTCCAGAAGGTGTTGCCGATCCCGATGAGCCTGTCGTTGTCGCGGTACCGGTGGGTGGGGGTGATGGTCTTGCGCTCGCTCATCTGGAGTTCACCTCGGTGGGCTGGTAGCTGTAGACGCCCTTGAACCTCCGGTAGGCGTACGTGTACAGCGCGACGCCGAGCACGTGCGGCCGGTGGAGGATCTTCTTGGACTTGAGCCAGAAGTTGACGTTGATGTTGATGTCGTCCAGCGACTCGGCCTGGTGCCACCAGCCGAGCGGCAGGTAGAGCATGTGGCCCGGCTCCAGGACGAAGTCGCGGCGCTGGGCGAGCTTGGCGGCCAGCCTCGGGTAGCGCTCCAGGTCGACGTCGTCGAGGTCGACCACCCGGGACTTGTCGCCGAACCCGCGCAGTACCGACCTCGGGTAGTAGGCCCGCACACCGGGGGGAGCGACGATGAACCGCTTGCGGCCCTCGAGCGCGATGTTGAAGTTCTCGAACTCGTCGAAGTGGTTCTTGGTGAACACCCCGCGGTGGCTGATCCACAGGTTCGCCGCGTAGAGGGAGTCGCCGTAGCCGAAGAGCTCGCCCGCGTCGAAGCCGATGACGGCGTTCACGTCGGCCGGGCTGCTGCGGATGTTGGACACCACCCGGTGCCAGGTGTCCGGGCTGTTCAGGTGCCGCTCGTCGGCGAAGAACTCGCGGAGCTTGATGTCCCGTGTCTCCCAGCGGCCCGGGTGGTTCTTGTCGCCGGGCTCGGTGAACAGGGTGACGGTCATCTCGGCCAGGCGCGCCGCCACTTCGTCCCTGCCGAGTCCCTGCACACTGCTCGGCAGTTTGATCACCACGGGCCGGTCGGCCTTGAACAGCCCCCGGGGGCCGACGGCCGTGAACGCGTCGAACGACATGCGGGTGACCTCCACACCCGCCGTCCCCCTCGACCCGGGCACAGCGTCCGGTACTGCCATGTCGTCTGTCCTCCCCTTTGTCGAAAAGCCGGTTGACTCGCCCGTCAGCCGCCGGTCCCGCGGCCGCTCAGCTCCGCCACCACGTCCACGATCAGGTCCTCCTGACCGGCGACGGCCTGCCGCCGGCCGAGTTCGAAGAAGACGTCACGCGGGTCCACCCCGGCGGCCGCGGAGAGTTCGACGACCCGGTGCTTGAATCCGGAGAACACCCCGGCCAGGCCGCTGACGATGCTCATCGACGCGGTCACCGGAGGTGCGGGCATGAGTTCCCGCTCGGCGAGGTCGGCGGCGTCCAGCAGCGCGTACAGATCGATGCCGGTGGCGAACCCGCTCCGCTCCAGCACCGGGACCAGCACCTCGAGCTGGGTGTTGCCCGCCCCGGCGCCGAAGCCGCGGGCGCAGCCGTCGATGATCAGGGCGCCGGCCTCGGCCGCGGCCACCGAGTTGGCGACGGCCATGCCGAGGTTGTTGTGCCCGTGGAAGATGACCGGGGTGGTGCCGACCGCCTCGGCGATCGCGCCGATCCGCGCGGTGACGTCCGGAGGCAGGAAGTGGCCGGCGGAGTCCATGATCCCCACGGCCTGGGCCCCGTACCCGACGGCCCGCGCGGCCTGCTCGGCCAGCTCGCCGGGGGAGGCCATATGACTCATCATCAGTACGCAGTGGGCCTCCGCGCCGGCGTCCCGCAGAAAGCCCAGATGGCGCTCGGCCAGCGAGGTCTCCGTGGCGTGCACGCCGACGCGGAAGACGTCGACCCCGTGGGCGATCGCCCGCCGCAGGTCGTCGGAGGTACCCCAGCCCGGCAGCATGAAGGTACCCATCCGGCTGTGGCGCAGCGCCTCCCGGACGGTCGACAGCATCTCGTCGTCCCCCGCCGCGGCCTGCCCGACCTGAAGCGACGAGGCGCCCAGTCCGTTGCCGTGGCCGACCTCCACCACCGGGATCCGCGCCGCGTCCGCCGCCTCCGCGTAGCGGCGCAGCGCGGCCGGCCCGAGCTGGTGGCGGACCGCGTGCTGGCCGTCCCGCAGCGTGGGGTCGTGGATCACCACCCGTGTCATGAGGCCACCCCTGTCCGGGACATGCGCTCCGGCCGGGCCGCGTACTGCTCGGCGACCAGGACGGCGGCGGAGTTGATGATGTCGAGGTTGCCGGCGTACGGCGGCAGGACGTCGCTGTGCGCCATGACCTGGAGGGTGATCGTCACCCGGTCGCCGACCGCGGTGCAGGCGGTGACCTCGTAGCCGGGGGCGAAGGACCGCACCTCCTCGGCCGCCCGGTCGGCCACCGCGCGCACCGCCGCGGGGTCGGCGCCGGCCATGCGGGCGTGGACGGCCGTACGGAAGGTCGCCGGCGGTACCGCCGGGCTGATGTTGAGGATCGCCTTGACGTCGGCCACGCCGGAGAACGCCGTCACGGCGTGACCGGTGGTCGCCACGTACTCGTCGAGGTTCAGCCTGGTCGCACGGCCCGCTACATCGCTGGCGACGGTCGAGACGACCTCGAGGTACGTCACCGGGAAGCGGGCCGCGAGCGCGTGCACGACCGGGATGGACGCCTGTCCGCCGCAGCTGATCAGGTTGACGTTGCGTCCGGTCGCTGCCGACACCCCGGTCACCGTGGGCGCGACCATCCGGCCGATCTTGCTGGGCGTCAGGTCGATCACCAGCGTTCCGAGCGGCTCCAGCAGCGGCCAGTGGTCCCGGTGGGCTGCGGCGCTGGTGGCGTCGAAGACGACGTCGAACGGGCGGGCCGCAGCGAGTACGGCCTCGATGCCGGCGGCCGAGGTGGCATAGCCGAGGCTCTCCGCGTACCGCAGGCCCGCCGACTCGGGATTGCGTCCGGCGACCAGCCGGCAGTCCAGGGCGGGCGACCGGTCGATCTTGCTGACCAGATCACGGCCGATGGCTCCGGTGCCGATGACGGCGACCGTCACCGGTTCGACGACATCCGGTTGGGCTGTCGTCAGGCCCGCCGTGAGGCTCACCGTATGCCTCCGTGTGGCATGCGGTGGCAGGTCGGCGGACGACCCGAGAGGCAACGGCGGGTGCCGGTCGCACGTCTCGCCGCATCCGGTTCGCTGGTTCCCCTGAACACCATGGACGTTGTCCTCACCTTCGATGTGCACGCGGCTCGCGGTGGCAGCCCTGGCGGCGGGCACCCGGGAGCCTCCCCCGGCCGTCCGTTCCGCACCGTGTGACGACGCGTGGTTCGCGACCGGAGGACGAGGAAGCCAGGACCGCTCGGCCGCGGACCGTCAGCATCGGCCCCGGGCACGAGTCAGGGGTCCTGGCGCAGTGTGTGCATGGCCCCGTTGACGGCATGCCCTCCCATGCATGCCCGTTGCCGGCATGCCCTCCCACGCATGCCCGTTGCCGGCCACCGGCTCAGCGCCCGGCGGCGGCGAACATACCAGAAGAACGCAGGACACAACCCCCTTCAGGAGCACGGGATTTGATCATCCTCGGAGGTGCCCGGCGGGTTCACCCGGCCTCCCGGGCGGCGGGTCCGCCCCTCTCCCGCCGGCTGGGCGCGACGTCTCCCGCGGACGGCGGACAGCGGATCTGATCTTGCCCTCGACGCCGCCGCGGACGCCGACTATTCTCGGCAGCTCCGTGCGCCGACCGCAGGGGGCTCGGCGAGCGACGACGGGGCGGCATATCCGAGGGGGAGACGATGGACTGCCGGCTGCGCTGCCACACGGTGTCATGAGCGCGTCGACGACCGACTCCACCGGCTCGCAGCGCCCGCGGCTGGGACGGGACTTCCCCTGGCTGTGGTGCTCCGCCGCCGTGTCCTCACTCGGCGACGGGGCCACCATCGCCGCCGCCCCCCTGCTGGCGAGCCGGCTGACCGACGACCCCCGGCTGATCGGTGCGGCCTCGGTCGCCTTCACCGCGCCGTTCATCCTGTTCGGCATCCCGGCAGGGCTGCTCGTCGACCGCCTCGACATCCGGGCGATGATGGTGCGCGTCGACCTCGCCCGGGCCGCCCTGCTCGCGGTGCTCACCGCCGGGATCCTCGGCGGCTGGGGCGGGTTGCCGCTGCTCTACGTGTGCATGTTCCTGCTCGGCACCGGCGAGGTCCTCTGCCGCAACGCCGCCCAGGTACTCGTCCCCTTCATCACCCCGAAGGACGGGCTCGCCACCGCCAACGCCCGCATCATGGCCGCACAGGAGGCCGGCGCCGGCTTCGTCGGCCCGCTGATCGGCGCGCTGCTGTTCGGTGTGGCGATGGCCCTGCCGTTCGGCGTGGACGCGGCCACCTTCCTGTGCTCCGCGGTACTGCTCAGCCGCATCCGCCGCACCCGGCCGGTCGAGTCGGGCACGGACCGGACCGGCGTGCTGTCGCAGATGCTGGCGGGCGCCAGATGGCTGTACGGGCACCACCTGCTGCGCAGCCTCGCCCTGGTGTCCTGTCTGATCAACCTCGCCGGGAGCGCGATGCTCGCCGTGCTCGTGGTGCACAGCGGGAGGGTGCTCCACCTGGGCCCCTTCGGGTACGGCGTCCTGCTCGCCTGCCAGGCCGTGGGAGCCGTTCTCGCCTCACGGTTCGCCCCCGCGCTGACGCAACGCCTCGGCAGGGAGGGCGCGCTGGTCGCCACCGCCGCCCTGATCGCCACGAGCGAGACGGTGCTGGCAGCAGCGTCGTCGGCGTACGCGGCCGGCGCGGCCCTCGCGATCTTCGCGTGCGGGACGGTGACATGGAACGTCGTCGTGGTCGTCCTGCGGCAGACCCTGGTGCCGCAGCACCTGCTCGGCCGGGCCAACAGCGTGTACCGGCTGGTCGCCTGGGGCGGACTGCCCGTCGGTGCGGCGGCCGGCGGCATCCTGGCCGCCGAGGTCGGCACCCGCGCCGTGTTCGGCGCCGGCGCGGTGGTCATGGCGGTCGTCGCGGCGGCGCTCCTCGCGGGCGCCCGCCGCCGGTGGATCACCCGCGCCGAACAGAACACCGAACGGAACACCGAACAGAGCGCCGAGCAGACTCCGCGGCCGACGGGCGAGGTCTGAGCCCGGCACCCGCCCGGCCCACGGCGCCGCCGCAGCGCCCCACCCCGCACACGGTCCGCTCCGGAAAGGACATGCAGTGACGACCAGCAGCCTGCCCCAGCCACCCAGGTCGCGGCTGGGCCACGCCTACCGGGAGCAGCTCGCGCGGCATGCGCCCCCCGGCCGTCCCACGGCCGCCGCCCGGGAGTCGGCCGCACTCACGCTGGCGTACCGGGACCGGTTCCTGAGCGGCCCCGCCTTCCTCGGCGAGACGGAGCGCCGCACCGTCGTGGACGACCTCCACACGGCCTACGGGCTGCTGCGCTCGCTGCCGGAGCGGGTGTTCGGGGGAAGCGTCACCGCACTGGCCGCGGCGGTAGGGCTGGATCCCCGGCAGTCGGCGCTGATCACCCGCAGCGCCCGGACCGGGGCGCTCCTCCCCCTGGGGCGGGCCGACCTCTACCACGACGGCACGGGCTTCAGACTCCTCGAGTTCAACATCACCAGCGCACTCGGCGGCTTCGAGAACGCGGACATCAACCGGGCGATGCTGGCGTACCCGCCACTGGAGGAGTTCGTACGGCAGCACGGCCTCCGCTACCGGGACACCCTGGGCTGCATGGTGCGGACCATGTACGCCGAGTGCGCCCCGGTCCTCCCCACCGATCGGGCGCCCGTCGTCGCCGTGGTCGACACTGCGGAGAACTTCGCCGTCGTGGGGCCCAGGCTGAGGGTGTTCGCGGCGAAGCTGGCCGACCACGGCGTCGAGGGGATCGCCTGCGACCTCGGCGAACTCCGCTACCCCGGCGGCCGTCCCACCGTCTTGGGCCGCGCCGTCGACGTCGTCTTCCGGTACTTCCTCGCCGAGGACCTCACCGACCCCGCCACGGCGGCCCTGCTGGAGCCGCTGCTGGTCGCCGTCGAGCAGGGAAGAGTGGGCCTGTTCAGCCGGCTGGACGCCGAACTGTACGGAAACAAGGGCACCTTGGCGATGCTCTCCGACGAACTGCACCGCGACCTGTTCGACGCCGCCGAACTGGCCTGCATCGACCGGCTTCTGCCCTGGACGCGGTACGTGCGCCCACGCACCACGGACCCCGGCGGCGCCCGGGTCGGCATGCTCTCCTACGCCCTGGCCCACCGGCAGGAGCTGATCCTGAAGCCGACCCTGCTGCACGGCGGCAACGGGATCACCGCCGGCTGGGAGGCGGACGCGGCGGAGTGGGAGAACAAGGTCGCCTCGGCCATGGACGGCCCCTATGTGCTCCAGCACCGGGTACGCCCCGCCGCCGAGCCGTTTCCCGCCGACGCCGGCGGCGTGCGGGAACTCTTCCTCAACTGGGGCATCTACGTGAGCGGACGCGGGGCCGGCGACGACGGTTACGCCGGAGGCTTCGTACGGGGAAGCACCGATCCGGCCGCAGGGGTCGTCAGCATGGGCAGCGGTGCCGAGGTCGGTTGCGTCTTCCACGGCGGCGACCGCTGACGGCGCGCGGCCCGCGGCGGCACCACGCGATCGACCACCACCGCACGGTGCCGGCTGACCGGCACTCCACAGGGGACGACTCCGCAAACCGGTTCTCTCTCGCATGAGACGACGCCTATGATCACCGCTGCGCAGCAGGCGCCCCGGCACCGACTGCGCGACGCAATAGCATGGTCGGCCAGCAGCTGAGAGGTGCCGGGTCCCGCAGACGGGCCCGGTACGGCTCGGAGGGAACGTGCACACCGCCCTCGTCACGGTCACCCTCCTGGGCGTGCTCTTCGACGGTGCCGCCGCCGTCACGTACCTCACCGGCCACGACTACCCCAGGACCCAGGCCGACATGAAGGGCATCCCCCGGACGTACGTGCCGGTCCTGGGCGCGTTGCTGGCGGCGGGCACCCTGGGGCTGCCGGCCGGGCTCGCCGTGCCGGCCCTCGGTACGCTCGCCGCCTGCGGTCTCATCCTCTACTCCGTCGGCGCCATCATCGCCCACCTGCGCGTGGGCTCCCGCAACATCGTGGGCGGGATCGTCCTCCTGGCAACGGCGCCGTCCGTCCTCGTCCCGGGCACGCTCGACCGCGGCGCCTTGGTGACACGTCAGGCAGGGTTCGCCCGTCAAGGAGCGGCGTCCGGTGGGTGCATCGCAAGGCGCCGGATCGGCCTCGTCGTGGGCTTACTCGGTGATTCGTTGATTCGGTTGATTCGGTTGATTCGGCAACGCGGCGATTCGCCGAGCCTGCCGTGCCGGGCGTCGCGACGGGGCGAACGCTGCCTGACTGCGGCCCTAGTGACACGTCGGCAGACGACCTGCGGGCACCCGTCCCCACAGCAGCTCCGCCACCCGGCGGACCTGCGCCGCGGTGACTCCGGTGACCCCGCGGCGCGGCCCTCGGGACCGAACCGGGACGGCCTCCGTCATGGTCGTCCGCGGGCTCTGCCATCGGCCGCGACCGCCCCCGGGGCCCGGCGGTAGCGCACCGCCGGGCCCGGGGCGGTCGGCGCGACGCCACTCAGCGGCTCTCCGCCAGCCGCGACACGTAGTCCTGCCGCAGCGCGTCGAGGATCTGCCCGGCCTCCGCGAGGCCGGCCTTCTGGCAGCGCGCCACCGCCGTCGTCAGCCGGGCGATGGCTTCCTCGAACCGGCGCAGCGCGCCACCCTCGATCAGCGCGGCGATCCGGACCGCCTCGGCACGCGCCGACTCGCCCTCCTCGCCCCCCTGTTCGTGGGCGGCGACGGCCGCCTCCAGCTCGGCCAGGGCCTCCTCGAAACGCTCCGCCTCCGCCAGGACGCGGCCCCGGCGGTAGTGCACGGTGCCTCGCTCGAACCAGGGCGCGAAGCCCTCCGTGCCCTCCGGCACGGATGCCGCCAGCGCGTCCGCGTCGGCGAGATGCCTCAGCGCCGTCTCCAGGCCCTCCATGCCCTGCGCGTTCATGACCAGACGCGCGAACTCGCACATCATGTGCCTGAGCAGGGACGGGTTCGGCGCCTGCGCGTGCACCGCCAAGGCCCGCTCGTAGGCCGTGCCCGCCGCGTCCCAGCGGTCCGCCAGAGCCAGCGCGATGGCCGTGTCGGCGGTCACCATGGTCTGGATGGGGGCGTCGTCCTCCCAGCCGGAGACGGCGTCCGCCAGCCGCAGGAACTCCTCGGCCGACGGCAGGAACTCCTCGAGTTCCCGCAATCCGCGCGCCAGCATGAGCCGGGCCTGGGCGACCATCCGCTCGTCGAGCGCGGCCGCCGCCTCCTCGGCGACCAGCGACTCCAGGACCGCGACCGCGTCGGCATGCTGACCCGTCCGCATCAGGACGTCGACCAGTTGCAGCCGCACGTCCGCCGCCTCCTCGGACGCTCCGGACTGGTCGAACCGTGCGGCCGCCTCCGACAGGTGGCGCACGGCCGCCGCGTGGTCGCCCAGGTGCGAGACCGCGTGGCCGAGCATCGCGTACGTCGGCGCCATGGGGAAGTCCGCGTCGTCGTACCGCACCGCGTCCGCGATCGCCTCGTGCAGCAGCTCCACCGCCTCCCGCGGTCGCTCCCGTGCCATCAGGATCTGGGCGAGCAGGGCGCGCGGGCGCGGACAGCGCCACGGCCGGCCGGCGGCCTCCAGGTCCTTCAGCGCGGCGCGCAGAGACTCCTCGGCGCGCACGAGGTCGCCGTGGCGGCCGGCCAGGTCCGCGACGAACTGCCGTGCGTTGGCGAGCTGGTGAGGGACGGACAGCCGCTCAGCCTCGGTGTGCAGGGCCCGGACGCACCGCTCGAAGCGCTCGAGGGCGCCTGGGGAGGCCTCCGGACCACCCCGGCCCAGCTCCTGGTAGGCCGCGTAGGTGCGCGCGTAGCACACCGTGAGGTACGCCAGCTTGCGCTCCTGCTCCAGGTCGTCGCAGGCCGCCGCCTCCGCCGCCCCGAGGGCCTCGCCGGTGAACGGAACCTCGGTGCACAGTTGTTCGGCCTCGCGGAGGAGTTCGTCAAGGGCGTCCCGGATCCCGTCGGAGTCCAGCCGCTCGGCTCCCCCGGCCTGCTCGGCGTCCCCGGCTTGCTCGGCTCCCCCGCCCTGCTCGGCTCCCCCGTCGGCCGGCGGGTTCATCCATGCGAGGGCACGGGCCCGCGTGGACAGCGCCTGCCACGGCATGCCGAGCCGCTCGTAAAGCTCCGCGGCCCGGCGCGCCTCCACGGTGGCCTCTTCGTGGCGTTCCGCCATCGTCAGCTCGCCCGCCCGCTGCTCGGCGAGTTCCGCCCGCAGCAGCTCCCGCGGGCCGAGCACGTCGTCGTGCACCGCGCTGCCGTCGGCCAGACGCTCCGCGATCCGGGTCCACAGCCGGGCGTCCCCGGGGTGACCCGCGCTCGCCATCCGCCGTGCCTCGCGTACCAGGGTCACGAAGTCCTCGGGGATCGCGACGGCGGGAGCCGCGGTGGCGGGAGCCGTCACCGGCGCAGCCGTGGCCGGGCGTGCGACGGACGTCCTCAGGCCCAGCGGCAGCGGCGCGTCGAGGAGCGGACGCTGCGACAGACGCTCCCGGCGACGGTCCCCTACCGCTGTCGTGCCGTTGCGGGCGTCGAACGCGGCCGTCAGCCGGTCCGCCTCGGCGCGGACGTGCGCGAGCAGTTCGTCCGCCGTCCAGCTCCGTCCCGGCGGACCCGCGACGACCGTGTCGGCGTGCCCGTCCTCGACGATCCGGGCGAGCAGCAGCTCGACGCCGGTCAGGAAGTCCAGATGGGCCAGCGGAGCGCCGGTCGCCTCGAACAGCGGCCGGTTCTCGGCCAGGATCTCCAGGCCGCGCCCCTCGTTGCGGGACAGCACGCAGAACTCCAGGTGCCGGCCGACCCAGGCCTGCATGCCGGTGTTGCCGCGGACCCGGCGGTAGCCGGTGAGGTGGTGCGAGCGGGCCTCGTCGAGCCGGCCGGAGCGCAGTAGCGCTCCGAGCGCCAGCGCCTGGCTCACCTGCGGCTCCTCGGTGCAGCCGATCGCCTCGTCGAGGACCGGCCGCAGCGTGTCGAGCGCCCCGGCGTCGTCGCCCGCGTTCATCCGGTACGCGGCCAGGTGCCGGGTCTCGCACGCCTCGCAGTCGCTCAGCTCGGTGCGCGGCCGGGTGATCCACAGGTCGTACGCGTCCGCAACCCCCGCGCCCGTGTGGGCCGCGACGTGGTAGCGCATCGCCGCCACGGGCTGCATGCCGTGCCCGGCCCTCTCGTACCGGCGCAGTGTCTCGTCGATCCAGCCGCGGATCGAGGTCAGCGGTACCTCGGGCACGTCGAGCAGCGAGGCCGCCACCCACTTGAAGCGCCAGTAGACCTGGTGGGCCTCCCACTCGCTGAACTCCTCGGGAGACTCGTCCCACAGCCTCAGCAGCCGGCCGAAGACGACCGGTGACTTGCGGTACTCGCCGGTGAACTCGTACGCCGTCATGAGCTCCAGCAGAGCGGTGACCAGGACGTCCGGCTTCTCGAACTGACCGGCCGCTTCGGCGAGTTCCTCGGCGGCGACCGTGCGCTGCGGACCGTGCGGGCGGTCGTGGTTCTCACGCAGTGCCTCGATCACGGCCTCGGGGGTGTCCAGCATCAGTTGTCCTTCCGGGGCCCGGAGCCGTTCGCGTCCGTGCCGGGGTTGTGCATGGCGTGGGTGAGCAGGCCGATGAAGGCCCGGTTCAGCAGGGCGCTCTCGCTCGCCTTCAGCGGACGGCGGCTGAGCAGCAGGGCCTGCCCGTACAGCGCCTCGGCGGTGGTGACGGCCAGACCGCGCTCGGAGATCGTGATCGCCTGGCGCACCAGCGGGTTGAGGTGGTTCAGGACCAGCTGGGCGCGCGGCGTCTCGTGCCGCAGGGAGCCCAGGATGCCGGCCCACAGACCGTCGCTCTCGGCGGCGAGGCTCGACCGGGTCCGCTCGTGGCGCGCCTCCCGGTTGTCGAGCAGCAAGGCCGGGGCGGTCACCGGCTGGAAGTCGCGCAGCACGACGTCGCAGCCGTGCACGCCGATCGTCTCCCGGGCGACGAGCAGGAACGCCGCCGCTCGCAGTTCGGCCGTCGTGTCCACCGCGTCCAGATGGGCGGTGACCGTGGCCGGGTCGAGGTCGCTCACGGAGGTGCCGGGACGGATCTCCGGCAGCCGGTGCACGAGATCGCGGTCGTAGGTGTAGCCGCCGTTGACCACTCCCAGGCCGGCCGCCGCTGCGATCGGGGCGACCTGCCGGAACTCCTCCACGCTGCGGGTCACCAGCAGCGTCGGGTGCGTGCGGGCGAACTCCTCCAGCGTGACGTTGCCGTCGGTGGTCTCGAACGGCAGCCACGGCAGCACCACCCGCAGCAGCTCGTCGTCGTAGCGCGCCAGGGCCTTCACCGCGAGGTGGTGGGTGTCGATGAACCGGTGCAGCAGCGCCGGGTCGCTGGCCGCGAGCCCGGTGAGCCAGTCCCGGATGCGGTCGCCCAGGGCGTCCCGTACCGCGGACAGCGTGCCGTCCTCGTACAGCGACTCGCGCGAGGCCGTCGGTCGCAGGCTCGTGGTGTCGACCACGCACCGCACGAAGAACGCCCAGTCCGGCAGCAGCTCGGGCGCCTGGTCGGTGAGCAGCATGCCCTTCAGGTGCACCCGGTGACCGGCGCGCTGCGCCGGGCTCACGGCCGTCGGCAGCACGTACGCGACACCGCGGAGCCCGGCCGCCGGAAGGTCCAGCTCGATGCTGTCGAGCGGGGTGAAGTCGAACCGGTCCCGGCAGTACGCGGTCAGCGCCTCGCGGTGGGCGAGCGGGGAGCGGTGGGGCTGCTCCCACGGCGGCGTGTCGTTGATCCGCTCCTTCTCGCCGAGGGGGTCCACGACGGTGACCTCGTACCGCAGCAGGCTGCCGTAGTGCCGGGCCAGGTCGGCGACCCGCCGCGGGCTCGTCCACTCGGCGTTGTCGGCCCGGGGGACGAGCCGCACGGTGGTGCCCGGCTCCGGCACGGCCGAGGACGGCAGCGTACGGATCGTGTACCGGCCGTCGGAGTGGCCGCGCCACTCGACTGCGGGTGCCGCGGGGTCGGCCGCGGACCGGCTGAGCACGGTGATCTCGTCAGCGACGACGAAGCACGCCAGCAGACCGATGCCGAACTGGCCGATGAACTCGCCTCGGGCGGTCTCGAGTCCGGCGCCGTCCAGGGCGCCCTCGGCGGTCCGCTTGGAGCTGCGGCCGATGGTGGCGAGGAAACGGTGGACGTCGGCCTCGGTCAGTCCGATGCCGGTGTCCATGACGGTGAGCGTGTCACCGGTGCGCACGGTGATCGTGCCGGGCGCATCCGGGGCGACGGCCTGACGGGCGGTGATGGCGTCCACGGCGTTCTGCAGCAGCTCGCGAAGATAGACGCGGGGACTCGAGTAGAGGTGGTGGGAGAGCAGGTCGACCAGGCCGCGCAGGTCGACCTGGAAGCTGTGGGCGGTCTCGGAAGAAGACACCGGACGGAATCCTTCACTGGCGCGCCCGCGTCGGCGAACGGCACGGGCGGAAAGACGGGCGAACGGAGGCAGGGGCGGGCGCGGCGCTCGTCTCGGCGTACGCGCCCCGCGGGTCAGCGCCCGGCGGCCGAGCGGTGCTTGCGGTAGGCGGCGACGGGGTCGGAGCCGTTCAGGTACCGCCACGGGGACTCCGTGACGCGCCCCTGTGTGGCCTGGAAGCACTCCCGCGCGCCGGCCCGGTCCCCGGCCAGCGAGAACGCCATCGCGAAACTGTTCAGCAGCCCCAGCGAGGAACCCTCGTGCACGAAGTCCGGATGCCGGTACGAGTGGTCCGCCGCGCGCCTCAGCGACTCCACCACCTCGGGTCGGCGCATGTACGCGGCGTCGGGGCCCGAATCGAGCGACAGCCACTCCTCGATGTGCGCGTCCGGCACCAGCCGGCCCAGCGGCGTGCCGCCAGGAGCGTTGAACACGGATTCACGGGCGAACGCGTGCATCTCCTCGTGCGACCCGCCCCACTTCTCGCAGACCTGCTGCAACTGCTGTGTGTGCGCGCCCAGGTGGTACGGGTGCCGACGCACGGCCGCCTCGAACCGGCGGCGGGCCGTGACCTGCCCGACCTGCAGGCCCCGGCCGGTGACCTGGAGGACGTGCCACGGCGAGGTCCAGCCCGGCTCGAGCTCCGCAGCCTCGTACAGCCACTCCTCGGCCTGGCGCAGCCGGGAGTGGAAGACCTCGAACTGCTCGCGCGAGACGTCCTTCGCGCGCGCCGAGGTCCGGGCCTCCCAGCCCCACCTGACGTAGCGGATTCCCGCGACGGTCAGCGCCAGCGCCGACTCGGGCTCCGTCTTCAGCACGTCGCCGATCCAGCGCTCGACGCCGGCCGTGTCGCCGACGACCCACAAGAGCACCGTGCGGTCCCGGCTCTCCGGCCGCCCTTCCAACAGGTCCCGCACGGCTGCCCAGTCGGCCGCGGCGGCCGCCTCGCGCACCCGCCCCGCGTCCGGATCGCCGGAGTCCTTCTCCAGCCGCGCCCCGGGCCGGCCGGTCCATCGTCCCAGCGTGAGGCCCCGATCACGGAGCAACGCCATTGTCCCCACCCCTTGGTGTCTCGCACGGGGAGGCCAGTGATCACCTCCCTCGTGGAGGTAGTGACTATCACGCGCGACTGACAATTCGCACATCCGTTTAGTGCCACCTGGTCGCGCGCCCGCTCCGGACGGGGTGGCTGGCGCCGGAAGTCCTGGCGGGACGCTCGCGCCATGGGCCGCCACGTCCGCGGTCGGCGCGATGGCGGCGGTACGGACGAGTGGGGAGCTGCAGGATGCTCCTATGGCTGTCAAGCCGCTGGAGCCAGGTCGGTTTGAGTGATTTGTTCGGTTGGTGTGCTGGTCAGGGCGCGGTAGACCTCGCGGGCGACGAATCGCTTGAGGCAGCGCATGATGTCCTTCTTGTTCAGCCCTTCCTTGGTGCGGCGTTCGACGTAGGCGCGGGTGCGTTCGTCGAAGCGCATGCGGGTGAGGACGATGGTGTGCAGGGCGTTGTTCGCCGCCCTGTCGCCACCGCGGTTGAGGCGGTGGCGGTGGGTTCGTCCGGACGAGGCCGGGACCGGTGCGACCCCCGCCAGGTGGGCGAACGCGCCCTCGGACCGCATCCGCTCCGGGTTGTCCCCAGCCGAGGCCAGCAGCTGGCCGGCGGTCTCGGGGCCGACGCCGAACAGCTCCAGCAGCTGCGGGGCGGCTTGCTTGACCAGCGGGCCGATCTCGGTATCGAGATCGGCGATCTCGGCGTCAAGTGCCTGGTGACGCCGGGCCAGGCGGCGCAGCGATGCCCGGGTCGCCGTCAGCGGCCGCGACAGATCGTCTCCGGGCCGCAGCCGGGTGAGTGTGCGTATCAGTGCGGCCCGGTCCAGACCGGTGACCTGTTCACGCAGCATCGCGGGGGCGGAGACGAGCAGGCCGCGTATCTGGTTCATCGCCTGGGTGCGGGCCTTGACCGCGCTGCGGCGGGCGAGTCGCAGGACACGCACGGCCTCGACCACGCCGTCCCGGCTCTTCGGTGTGCCGGTGGCGCGTCCGGAGAGCACGGCCGTCGCGGCGGCGTAGGCGTCGATCGGGTCGGACTTGCCCTTCATCCGCCGCGTCTTGCGGTCCGGCCGGTCCACGTCGATGACCGTGACGCCCGCGGCGGTCAGCACCCGGGCGAGTTCGGCGCCGTAGGCGCCGGTGCCCTCCACCCCGACCGCGAGCAGCGTGCCGTGTGAGCGCATCCAGTCCAGCAGGTCGCGGTAGCCGCGGATGGTGGCGGGGAACTCCCGGTCGGCCAGGTGCCGGCCGACCGTGTCGATCACGGCCGCGTGGTGGGTCAGGCCGTGGGTGTCGACTCCGCCGGTGATCTGCGGGTCGTCGTGCGTCATGCTGGTCATGTCCGTCCTTGTGGCGTGTCCGTTCCGAGGGCGGCACGCGCCGGTCGGGCGGGTGGACAAGACAGTGACGGGGCTTCTGGACCAAGCTCCTGACTTGTTGAATCGACCCCAGACGCTCGGTCTGCAGCCGTAGCGTCCAGGGTGTCGGTCGGCACGGGCCCGCAGTGCTCCTTGCCGCCCACGGGCTGGCTCTCTCATAGCGTGCCGCCGCCGGCCGACACCCGCGCGGTGTGGCTCGACAGAGGCATGAGGACGGCACGGTGACTTCAAGTCAGGATGCCCACCGCACTCCCTCCCCGCTCCCGTCGAGTGCAAGGCCAGCCTGTGATCCTGATCGGTATCGACCCGCACAAGTCCTCCCACACCGCCGTCGCCGTCGACGCCTCGGGGCACCAACTGGCCAAGCGCCGGTTCGTCGTCAACGCCGGTACGCTCCGCCAGCTCATGGCCTGGTGCGAGCAGTGGCCCGAGCGTCGCTTCGCCGTCGAGGGCGCCGGCGGGCTTGGCCGCTCGCTCGCCCAGCAGCTGGCCGCCGCCGGCGAGGACGTGGTCGACGTGCCGGCCACGCTCTCCGCCAGGGCCCGGCTGCTGGCCACCGGCGGCAACCGCAAGACCGACGAGGCAGACGCCCGCCACGTTGCCCAGGTCGCCCTGTTCCGCCCCGACCTGCGGCAGGTGACCGCCGAGGACCAGACGACGATCCTGCGGCTGCTGACCGAGCGGCGCGACGACCTGGTCCACGAGCGCACCCGCGTCCTGAACCGGCTGCACGCCGTCCTGCGTGACCTGTTGCCCGGCGGCGTGGCCACCGGTCTGTCCGCCGACAAGGCCGCCGCCGCGATGAAGGGCATCCGCCCCGTCACCGCCACCGACAACTGCCGCCGCGACATAGCCCGCGACCTGCTGGCCGACCTGCGACGCCTGGACCGACTGGTCAAGGACAACGAGATCCAGATGCGCGAGGCACTGGCCGCCACCCGCACCACGCTCACCCGCCTGCCGGGCCTGGGAACCGTGCTGGCTGCCAAGGTCCTCGGGCACGTCGGCGACGTCACCCGCTTCCCCACCGAGCACCACTTCGCCAGCTACACAGGCACCGCGCCCCTGGACGCCTCCAGCGGCAACAACGTCCGCCACCGACTCAACACCGGCGGCAACCGCGCGCTGAACTCGGTCCTGCACACGATCGCCGTCTGCCAGATCCGCGACGGCGGACGCGGGCAGGACTACTACCTCCGCAAGATCGCCGAGGGGAAGACCCCGCCCGAGGCCCGCCGAGCTCTCAAGCGACGGCTGTCCAACGTGGTTTACCGGATCATGCAACGCGACCATCGGACCCAACTCGCTGCAGTCGCTTGACACACAGAGGCGCTATGAAGTCACAAACGCCCGTCCGGCCGCGTGCGTGGTGACGCCCGGCGGGCCGACAAATCCCAAACAGGACAGTCGAGACGTCAGTCAGCCGAGGGGTCAGACCCACCAGCAGCGTCACCACGTCCCATCCTCACTGTCAGCCGAGGTTCGGCAGATGGACGAGCCGGTCGACGGCGGTCGGGTTGTCGGCGGTGGAAGCGGCCCTCGCCCGCTCGCAGGGGGTCGCAGCCGGTACCGCCCGTCTCAGGGGCCGTCAGGTGCGGCCGGAGTATCGGCCCTCCGGCCCTGGCCACGTCAGGGCTATCCGAGGAACGACAGGCGGACCTGGCGCTCGGGATTGTCCTTGTTGGTGTCGACCAGGCAGACCGACTGCCAGGTGCCGAGTTCCAGCCTTCCGCCGACCACCGGCAGGGTGGCATGGGGCGGCACCAGCGCGGGAAGGACGTGGTCCCTGCCGTGGCCCGGACTGCCGTGGCGGTGCTGGTAGCGGTCGTCCGCGGGAAGCAGCACATGCAGTGCGGAGAGCAGGTCGTTGTCGCTGCCCGCGCCGGTCTCGATCAGTGCGATGCCCGCGGTGGCGTGGGGCACGAACACGTTCAGGAGACCGTCACGGCCGCCGGCGGCGTCCGCGAGGAACTCCTCGCAGGCGCGGGTCAGGTCGGTCACGGTCTCCGCCGTGCCGGTGGTGAGGTCGAGGACGCGGGTGGTGAAGGCTTCGGGCATGCCCCCATACTCCCGCCCCGCCCCGCAAGATGGCGCGTCCGGTGCCGCGACACCGTTGACCGGCCGTCGAAAGGGTCACGTGTGCCGCAGCCCGACTCGCACGCGCCCCCACTCCTCGCGCGGCCACCCGGAGCCGCCGCCGACGTCTCCGCTCCGGCTGCCCTGGCACCTCCTCAGCGTGGGTGCAGCCGGTGGTACTTGCACTCGGGCGGCGGAGACGGTCCCGTGGGAGGACCCGCGCGCGGACTTCCGTGGGCCGTGACGCACGACGGCCGAGGAGCAGGGCGGCCCGGGTGGGCTCCGGGGCGGACTCCGGGGCGGACTCCGGGGCGGACTCCGAGATCGAGCCCGACCGCACCGGCACCCGGCTCAGGACACGACCGGCGCCAACCGACCGTCCCCGCCCACCGTCAACCGGCCGTCCCCGCGCACCAGGGCGGCGTAGCGCCCGTTCCGCTCGATCAGCTCCTCGTGGGTCCCGCGCTCGGCGATCCGGCCCCTCTCGAGGACCACGATCTGGTCGGCGTCCCGCACGGTGGAGAGCCGGTGGGCGATGGTGATCGTCGTGCGTCCGGCGGAGAGTGCGTCGACGGCCCGCTGCACGGCGTGCTCCGTGCGGGTGTCGAGCGCGCTCGTGGCCTCGTCCAGGATGAGCACCGGCGGGTCGCGCAGGATCGTCCGGGCGATGGCGAGCCGCTGCTTCTCACCTCCGGAGAAGCGGTATCCCCGCTCGCCCACCAGCGTGTCGTAGCCGTCGGGCAGCGAGGCGATGTGGTCGTGGATCTGCGCCGCGCGCGCCGCCTCCTCCACCTCGTCGTCGGACGCGTCCGGTTTGGCGAACCGCAGGTTGTCCGCGACCGACGCGTGGAAGAGGTACGTCTCCTGGGAGACGACGCCCACGGCCCGGGAGAGGGTGTCGAAGTCGAGGTCGCGGACGTCGACGCCGTCGAGTGTGACCCGGCCTTCGGTGACGTCGTAGAGCCGGGGCACGAGATAGCTGAGGGTGGACTTCCCGGAGCCGGTGGCCCCCACCACGGCGAGGCTGCTGCCGGCCGGGACCGTGATCCCGATGTCGGCGAGCGTCGGCCCGCCGCCGGCGTCGTAGCTGAAGCCGGCCTTCTCGAACCGCACCTCCCCGGCGACCCGGTCCAGCCGGACCGGGTGCTCCGGCTCGGTGATGTCCACCCGCAGGTCCAGATACTCGAAGATCCGCTGGAACAGGGCGAGTGAGGTCTGTATCTGGACGCCCGTGGAGAGCAGGCTCACCGCCGGACGGAACAGCCCCTGCTGCAGCGAGACGAAGGCGACGAGGGTGCCGATCGAGATCGCGGACCCGCCGGACTGCAGGGCCAGTCCGGCGGCCCAGTACAGGAAGGCGGGCATCGCGGCCATGACGATCCCGATGACGGCCATCCGCCACCGCCCGGCCATGCTGGAGCGGACCTCCAGGCCGACGAGGCGCTCCGACTCCTCGGCGAAGGACCGGGTGAGCGAGTCGGCCCGGCCCATCGTGCGGCCGAGGAGGATGCCACTGACCGACAGCGACTCGGTGACCGTCGCGGCCATGGCCGCCATCTGCTTCTGCCGCTGGGTGGTGACGGCCTTGCGCTCACGCCCGACGCGGCGGCTGATCCACACGAACACGGGCAGCAGCACCAGTGAGACGAGGGTGAGCCGCCAGTCGAGCGCGAGCATCGCGACGATCGTGGCGACGACGGCCGTCGCATTGGAGACCAGGGAGGTCGCCGTGGACGTGACGGTCGCCTGCATGCCGCCGATGTCGTTGGCGATGCGGGACTGGACCTCACCGGTACGCGTCCGGGTGAAGAACGCGAGCGGCATGCGTTGCAGCCGGGCGTAGACGCCGGTGCGCAGGTCGTGCATCACCCGCTGGCCGACCGTGGTCGAGATCAGGGTCTGCAGCACGCCGAGGACACCGGTCGTCACGGCGGCGGCGATCATTCCGAGGGCGAGCAGCGTCAGCAGGCCCGTGCGGCCCTGCGGGATCGCGGTGTCGAGGATCTCGCGCAGCAGGAAGGGCGAGGCGACGGAGACCAGCGAGGAAGCTCCGACGAGCAGCCCCACCACGGCGAGCCGTGCGCGGTAGGGCCGGAAGAGCAGGAGGATGCGCCGCACCTGGGCGGGCTGGGCGGGCCGCGCGGGGTCCAGCGGCCGGTCGGGAGGCGTCCAGGAGGGACCGTCGTGCTCGCGCATGGGCTCCCTCCGCGGGTGGGGACGTGGGCAGCTGCGGGCCTGGGCCCGGACAGCTCGAAGAGCATAGCTCATTATTACCTATGTTCACCATGAGTGTGGTCCTGATATCGTCCGGACATGACCACTCCAGGGCCCGTCACCGACGCGGACGGCGTGCTCGCCGAGCAGCTGCTGCGGCTGACGCGCCGACTGCACCGCGTTCAGCGGCAGCATCTGCAGCCGGTCGGCATCACCCCCGCCCAGGCGCGGCTGCTGCGCGTCGTCGCCCAGTACGAGACGGCACCGCGGATGGCCGATCTGGCCGCCCGCCTGGAGGTGGTGCCGCGTGCGGTCACCACGCTGGTCGACGCGCTGGAGGGCGCCGGCCGGGTCCGCCGGGTTCCGGATCCGGCGAACCGCCGGGTGGTGCGGGTGGAACTCACCGATCTCGGACGCTCCACGCTGCGGGAGCTGCGCGGTGCCCGGCGCGCCGCCGCCGAGGACATCCTTGCGCCGCTGACGACCGAGCAGCGGGAGGCGCTGGGAATGCTGCTGTCCGCGCTCATAGACGGAGCGGCGGGGCCCGCCCGCCAGGAGCCCTGACCGGTGCCTTCCGTGTCGCGCGTCGCAGGACCGGACGTGCGGGCGGAACGTCCGCGGCGGGTTCGCCGTCGCCCTCGCGCAGGAAGGCCGCGACGCCCCGCGCCCAGGTCCACGAGCCGTGCGGGGCCCGGCGGGACGCGCACGCCTCAGGTCCGGGGCGGGCTCTTCCGGGTCCGCCGGGGCAGCGCCTTCCGGGTCCGCCGGGACAGCCAGGCACGCGCGGGGATCGCGGCCAGCCACCAGAGCTGCGCGGCTGCGGGCGAAGCGAAGGCCAGCGGCACCGAGGTGGCGAAGACGAACACCATGACCAGCCCCTCGTACACGGAGACGCGCAGCCGGCCGGGCTCCGTGCCCGGGTGGCCAGCTCGGGCCGGAGCAGCAGCCGCAGTGACATCGCGGCGAGCAGTCCGGAGGCGAGGGCGATGGACCCGGAGTACACGGCCGTCGCCGCCGAGGTGTCCGCGTACTCGCTGATCAGACGGGTCGGGAAGGGCAGCGCGGCGATGACGGCGAGCAGCGCGAGATAGAGGTGGAGCAGAGCGGAGTCGAGTCCGGCGACGCGGTGGAAAAGGGTGTGCTGGCTGATCCACAGCACTCCGATGACGACGAAGCTCAGCAGATACGCGCCGATGTCGGAGAGAGCCCGGTGGAGCGCCCGGCCGAGGTCGCGGGCCTCCAGGTCGGCCGGCACGGTGATGTCGAGGGCGAGCAGGGTGATCGCGATGGCGAAGACCGCGTCACCGAAGGCGAGCAGCCGATCGGGCCCGATGATCGCACCGGCGCTCTCGTCCTCGTCACCGTGTGTCGGTGTGCTCACGGCGAGGACGCTACCTGCGGGAACGGGGGGCGGCACCCGCTGCTGGGCCGGACGCCGGGACCTCGCCCGGGACCTCGCCCGGGCGCAGCACCCCGCGGGAGGCGCGACCGTACCGGGGTGCCGTACCGGAGCACCCTGCCGGAGCACCCGTACAGAGGCGCCGCACAGGGGCGGCGCACACAGGCGGCGCACAGGGCGGATCAGATGACGTTCAGGGCCGCCGCCGCTCCCACTCCCCCGAGCAGCATGAACGCCGGCATGAGGACCTTCAGCTCGACCCAGCTGCCGGCCCGGAAGCGCATCCCCTTGGGCGGCCCCAGGGGGTGCCAGCGCTTGTTGCCGACCGGTATGGGCCAGAGCACGGGGCAGCCCGAGACCGTCAGTGCGTCCCCGAGGTCGTGCACCAGGGCGCCGAGGACGACGGGGAGCCCCAGCCACAGGTACTCCTGGCCGGGACCGGTGAAGAGCCACTCGGCACCGCTGCCCGGCTTGTCGAGGATGCCGGCGAGGATCCAGGCGCTCGTCGCCCCGAGCAGCCACACCAGGACGTCGCTGGACACCCGCGCGGCCCGCCACAGCAGGCCCTCGACGGCGAGCACCAGATGGACGAAGAGGATCGCGAGGACCGCCCATCGCCCTCCGGTCGTCGCCAGCAGCGAGGTGCCGCCTCCGATCAGCACCGCCCACAGCCAGGTGTGGGTGAGCGTGCGGTGACCGCCGGTCCGGCGCTTGTCCCCCGGTTTCCTGGTCGCCTTGTAGACCGCGTACGAGAGCTTGTCGACCACTTCGCACAGGCCGCGGGAGAACGGCCCGAAGGCGCGGGAGATCGTCGCCGCCTTGTGGTCGAGGTCCGGCGCGAGCGCGGCGCCCGCGCAGATCAGCGCGCCGACGACCAGCACGGGCCATGGCATCGGATGGTCCAGTGCGGCCGCCGCCGCCCCCACCCCCAGCCAGGCGGCCGCCCCGGACAGGGAGTGCGCCGGTCCCATCATGCTCGTTCCCGCCCCATCTGCCGTTGTCCCCGTGCCCTGTTGACCCGGGCCCCGATGGCCCGGGCCGTGTCGGCCCGAGCCGCATCGCGCCGCATCGCGCCGCATCGAGGGGACAGGCTACCGGTGGCGATCTTCCTCCCGGCGGCCGGTTCCCCGTCCCGGCGGCGGGCCAGGCAAGATGGTGGGGTGACCCTTATCGATCAGCTGCCGCCGGACGCCGACCCCGATGCCCTCTTCGAAGCCTTCACATCATGGGCCGGGGACCGGGGCATCTCCCTCTACCCGGCCCAGGAGGAGGCGCTGATCGAGGTGGTCTCGGGGGCCAACGTGATCCTCTCCACGCCGACCGGCTCCGGAAAGAGCCTGGTCGCCGCGGGTGCGCACTTCGCGGCCCTCGCCCGCGACGAGGTCACGTTCTACACCGCGCCGATCAAGGCCCTGGTGTCGGAGAAGTTCTTCGACCTCTGCAAGCTCTTCGGCACGGAGAACGTCGGCATGCTCACCGGCGACGCGTCGGTGAACGCGGACGCGCCGGTCATCTGCTGCACCGCCGAGGTACTGGCGTCGATCGCCCTGCGGGACGGCAAGAACGCCGACATCGGCCAGGTGGTGATGGACGAGTTCCACTTCTACGCGGAACCCGACCGCGGCTGGGCCTGGCAGATCCCGCTCCTCGAACTCCCCCAGGCGCAGTTCGTGCTGATGTCGGCGACGCTCGGCGACGTGTCGATGTTCGAGAAGGACCTCACCCGCCGCACCGGCCGCGAGACCGCCGTCGTGCGCTCGGCGACCCGGCCCGTGCCGCTCTCCTACGAGTACCGCACGACCCCGATCACGGAGACGCTGACCGAACTGCTGGAGACGAAGCAGGCGCCGGTCTACATCGTGCACTTCACCCAGGCGCAGGCGGTCGAGCGGGCGCAGTCGCTGATGAGCATCAACATGTGCACGCGCGAGGAGAAGGACCGCATCGCCGACCTGATCGGCAACTTCCGCTTCACCACCACGTTCGGACGGAACCTCTCCCGGTACGTCCGCCACGGCATCGGCGTGCATCACGCCGGCATGCTGCCCAAGTACCGCCGTCTCGTGGAGAAGCTGGCGCAGGCCGGACTGCTGAAGGTGATCTGCGGTACGGACACCCTCGGCGTGGGCGTCAACGTCCCCATCCGCACCGTGCTGTTCACCGCCCTCACCAAGTACGACGGCAGCCGGGTCCGTACGCTGCGCTCCCGGGAGTTCCACCAGATCGCGGGCCGGGCCGGCCGGGCCGGCTTCGACACCGCCGGCTTCGTCGTCGCCCAGGCGCCCGACCACGTCGTCGAGAACGAGAAGGCCCTCGCCAAGGCCGGCGACGACCCGAAGAAGAAGCGCAAGGTCGTGCGCAAGAAGGCACCCGAGGGCTTCGTCGGCTGGACGCAGAACTCCTTCGAGAAACTGATCGCCTCCGACCCCGAGCCGCTCACCTCCCGCTTCAAGGTCACCCACGCCATGCTGCTGTCGGTGATCGCCCGCCCGGGCAACGCCTTCGAGGCGATGCGCAAGCTGCTCGAGGACAACCACGAGCCCCGCAAGCAGCAGCTCCGGCACATCCGCCGGGCCATCGCCGTCTACCGCTCGCTGCTCGACGGAGGCATCGTCGAGCGCCTCGACACCCCCGACGCCCAGGGCAGGATCGTCCGGCTCACCGTCGACTTCCAGCAGGACTTCGCCCTCAACCAGGCGCTGTCCACCTTCGCACTCGCGGCGTTCGACCTGCTGGATCCCGAATCGCCGTCGTACGCACTGGACATGGTGTCCGTCGTCGAGTCGACGCTCGACGACCCGCGGCAGATCCTCGCCGCGCAGGAGAACAAGGCGCGGGGCGAGGCCGTCGCCGCGATGAAGGCGGACGGGGTCGAGTACGAGGAGCGGATGGAGCGGCTCCAGGAGATCTCGTACCCGAAGCCTCTGGAGGAGCTGCTCTGGCACGCCTACGGCACCTACCGGACGTCGCACCCCTGGGTGGGTGACCACCCGGTCTCGCCCAAGTCGGTGATCCGGGACATGTACGAACGGGCCCTTTCCTTCACGGAGTTCACGTCCTTCTACGAGCTGGCCCGCACCGAGGGCATCGTGCTGCGCTATCTGGCGAGCGCGTACAAGGCCCTCGAGCACACCGTCCCGGACGATCTGAAGACCGAGGACCTGCAGGATCTGATCGCCTGGCTGGGCGAAATGGTCCGCCAGGTCGACTCCAGCCTCCTCGACGAGTGGGAGCAGCTGGCCAATCCCGAGGTGGAGACCGCGGAGGAGGCCCAGGAGAAGGCCGACCAGGTGAAGCCGGTCACCGCCAACGCCCGCGCCTTCCGGGTGCTGGTCCGCAACGCGATGTTCCGCCGGGTGGAGCTGGCGGCGCTCGACCGCGTCGACGAACTGGGCCGGCTGGACGCCGAGTCGGGCTGGGACGAGGACGCCTGGGGCGAGGCGATGGACGGGTACTGGGACGAGTACGACGACCTCGGCACCGGTCCGGACGCGCGCGGGCCGAAACTCCTCGCCATCGAGGAGGACCTCAGGCACGGTCTCTGGCGGGTCAGGCAGACGTTCGCCGACCCGAACGGCGACCACGACTGGGGCATCAGCGCGGAGGTCGACCTGGCGGCCTCCGACGAGGAGGGCCGGGCCGTCGTCCGCGTCACGTCCGTGGGCCGGCTGTGAGACGGGGGGCCGCACGACCCGCCGACGGCGGTCGCCCCGACGGGAGGGGCCGTCCCGCCGGCCGGGCGGCCGAGGGCGTGGGCGCGTTCATCCGCGGTCCTGCTCGGGTCACCGGAGGCAGAACGCGCGCACGCTACACGAAGAACACGAACCACATACATCCGAGGTACCAAGGAGTCCCTGATGTCCGTCCATGACATCCCTCTGCGCACTCTGTCCGGCGAGGAGGCATCGCTGGCCGACCACCGAGGCAAGGCCGTGCTCGTGGTGAACGTCGCCTCCCGCTGCGGTCTCACACCCCAGTACGAGGGGCTGGAACGGCTGCAGAAGACGTACGCGGACCGGGGTTTCACGGTGCTCGGGGTGCCGTGCAACCAGTTCCTGGGCCAGGAGCCGGGCAGCGCCGAGGAGATCGCCGCGTTCTGCTCGGCCACGTACGGGGTCACGTTCCCGCTGCTGGAGAAGTCGGACGTGAACGGCGACCAGCGGCATCCGCTCTACGCCGAGCTGACCCGCTTCCCGGACGCCGACGGGGAGGCCGGTGACGTGCAGTGGAACTTCGAGAAGTTCCTCGTCTCCCCGCAGGGCGAGGTGGTCGCCCGCTTCCGGCCGCGGACTGAGCCCGAGGCGGTGGAGGTCGTCGCGGCGATCGAGGCGCAGCTCGCGGTGTGACCGGTGACACGACGGGGCGCCGGCCCGGACGAGCGGGCGGCGCCCCGTCGCGTGCGGGAGCCTTCGCGTCAGCGGATGGGCAGGCCGGAGAGCGTGCGGGCGATCACCAGGCGCTGGATCTCGCTGGTGCCTTCGAAGATCGTGTAGATGGCGGCGTCCCGGTGCATGCGCTCGACGGGGTACTCACGGGTGAAGCCGTTCCCGCCGAGGATCTGGACGGCCTGGGCGGTGACCCTCTGGGCCACCTCGCTGGCGAAGAGCTTGGACATCGAGCCCTCGGCCGCGGTGAAGGGCTTGCCGCTGACCGCCATCCAGGAGGCGCGCCAGACCAGCAGCCGGGCGGCGTCGATCCGGGTGCGCATGTCCGCCAGCTGGAAGGCGACACCCTGGTTGTCGATGATGGGGCGGCCGAACTGCTTCCGCTCCTTGGCGTATTCGAGGGCGTAGTCGTACGCCGCCCGCGCGGTGCCGACCGCCATCGCGCCGACGGCCGGGCGGGAGGCCTCGAAGGTGGCCATGGCCGCGTTCTTCATCCGCTCCCCGCCCGCCCGGGCCCGCTCGCGGGAGCGGGCGAGCCGCTCGTCCAGCCTCTCCTTGCCGCCGAGCAGGCAGGAGCCGGGGACGCGGACGTCCTCCAGGACGACCTCGGCGGTGTGCGAGGCGCGGATGCCGTGCTTCTTGAACTTCTGGCCCTGGGAGAGGCCGGGGTGTTCGGGGGCACGATGAAGGAGGCGTGGCCCTTGGTGCCGAGGTCGGGGTCGACGACGGCCACGACGACATGGACGTTGGCGATTCCGCCGTTGGTGGCCCAGGTCTTGGTGCCGTTGAGCACCCATTCGTCCTTGGCCTCGTCGTAGACCGCGCGTGTGCGCATCGCGCCGACATCGGAGCCGGCGTCGGGCTCGGAGGAGCAGAAGGCGGCGACCTTCACATCGTCGGTGTCGCCGTACATCTGCGGGATCCAGGTACCGATCTGCTCCTCGGTGCCGTTGGCGAGGACACCGACCGCGGCCAGGCCCGTACCGACGATGGAGAGGGCGATACCGGCATCGCCCCAGAACAGCTCCTCCACGGCCATCGGGATGCCGAGCCCGGTGGGGTCGAAGAACTGCTGGGCGTAGAAGTCGAGGGAGTAGATGCCGACCTTGGCGGCCTCCTGGATGACCGGCCAGGGGTCTCCTCGCGCTCGTCCCACTCGGCGGCGGCCGGGCGGATCACGTCCCTGGCGAAGCCGTGCAGCCAGGCGCGGACCTGCTTCTGATCATCGTTGAGATCGAGCGCGAACTCGGTCATGTCCCCTCCTGATGTGCACAGCACACATGTTACTACCGGTAACCACAGTCTGTTACTGGCGCGTAGGCGCTGTCAACCGTGACCGGCTCGATCGGCGGTCGAGGCCTGCGGAGTGTTACGTTGCGCAGGCCTCAGGATTCAGCACGGGCGGGGAGAGAGCATGGAGACCACCACCACTCAGCAGGGTGACCAGCAGCGCTCGGCCGACCAGCAGCGCTCGGCCGACCGGCGTCGGCGTGAGCTGCTCGAGGCCGCCGACCGCGTGGTACTCCGGGACGGCCCGCAGGCCTCCATGAACGCGATCGCCGCCGAGGCGGGGATCACCAAGCCCATCCTGTACCGGCACTTCGGCGACAAGAGCGGGCTCTACCGGGCACTCGCCAAGCGTCACACCGACGGACTGCTGGCCGCCCTGCGCAGGGCGATCGACGCCAGCTCCGACCGGCGGGAGCGCGTGGAGCACACCCTCGACACCTACCTCGCCGCGATCGAGGCCAGGCCGCAGGTCTACCGCTTCCTGATGCACCCCGCCGAGGAGTCCCACCAGTCCGAGCAGGGCTTCGACGTCGGCAGGCACACGGCCCCGCTGCTGCGCAGACTGGGTGAGGAGCTGGGCACGGTGATCGCCGAACGCGTCGACCTCGGCCCCGGCGGGGACCAGCTGGCCCGGATCTGGGCCCACGGCATCGTCGGCATGATGCACGGCGCCGGCGACTGGTGGCTCGGCGAACGGCCCTGCTCGCGGGAGCAGTTGGTGCGCAGTCTCGCGGACCTGCTCTGGGGTGGCCTCTCCGTCGCCGAGGACCGCCCGGGCAGCCCGGGCTTCTGACACCACGGGCACCAGCAGCACCACAGGCACCCGCGGCGGCCCATACATCACCGGCACAGGCCCAGGCACCCCCTCCCGCCGCCGAGGGCAGCACGGCTCCCCGGGTGCCGCGCACCGGCAGCGGCACCGGCACGGGTCCGGCCGTACCGTCCGGAACGGGTCGCTACCGGCGTCCCCACGGGGCGCGGCGGACGGCGCGCAGGGCACGGGCGCGACGCAGACCGGTGAGCCGGTCCACATACACCCCGCCCTCCAGGTGGTCGCACTCGTGCTGCAGGCACCGCGCGAAGAACCCCGTGCCCTCCACCCGCACCGGCTCGCCGTCGCGTGTGACGCCCTCGACCACCGCGTGGTCGTACCGCGGCGTCCCCGCCTCGACGCCGGGCAGCGACAGACAACCCTCCGGGCCGCGCACCTCCACACCTCCGGCGGCGACGAGCCGAGGGTTGACCACGTGACCGAGGCGGCGGACGTCCTCGTCGTCGGGGCAGTCGTAGACGAACACCCGCAGCGGCACGCCGATCTGGTTGGCGGCGAGGCCCACGCCGTTCGCCGCGTACATGGTGGCGTACATGTCCTCGATCAGCCGGCCGAGGGAGGGGCCGAAGTCGGTGACGGGTTCGCACGGCGCGTGCAGCACCGGATCACCGAACAGGCTCATGGCCCGGACGAGGCCGGAACTGCCGGGGATCGGACGGTTTCGCATGGCCGTAAGGGTACGTTCCGCACATCGCGCCGGTGACCTCCGGGTTCCTGACGGAGCCGCAGTTCGGGCCGCCGCCCGGAGGTCGATAGGCTGAGCCCCGACCGACGCAAGGAGGATCAAGGACGATGGCAGGACACCCTGACAACGCAGAGCCGCTGTCGCCGCGCGCCAAGCTGGCCGTGACGGCCGGCAAGGCAGCGGCGGCGGTGTCGCGCGCGGCGGGACGCGGCAGCGGATCGGTCATCGGCGGTCGGGTCGCCCTGAAACTCGACCCCGATCTGCTGAGCAGGCTCGCGCAGCACCTGGACGTGATCCTGGTTTCGGCGACGAACGGCAAGACCACCACCACCCGGCTGATCGCCGAGGCCCTGCGTGCCGCCGGGCCGGTCGTCTCGAACGCCCTCGGCGCGAACATGCCGGCCGGAATCACGTCCGCGCTGGCGGGGGGCTCGGACGCCCGCTTCGGCGTGATCGAGGTCGACGAGAAGTACCTCGCCGGGGTCGCCCGCGACACCACGCCGAAGGCCATCGCCCTGCTCAACCTCTCCCGCGACCAGCTGGACCGCGCGGCGGAGACCCGGATGCTGGCCGAGAAGTGGCGCGAGGGCCTGTCCGGCAGCAAGGCCGTCGTGATCGCCAACGCCGACGACCCCCTGATCGTGTGGGCCGCGTCCTCCTCCCCCAATGTCGTCTGGGTCGCCGCAGGCCAGGAGTGGAAGGACGACGCCTGGTCGTGTCCCGCCTGCGGTGGTGTGATGCAGCGCCCGGGGACGAGTGGTTCTGCGGCGAGTGCGGGTTCCGCCGGCCGTCGGTGACCTGGGCCCTCAGTGGTGACCACGTCCTCGACCCGCACGGGTCGGCCTGGCCGATCCACCTCCAGCTGCCGGGCCGCGCCAACAAGGCCAACGCCGCCACCTCCGCCGCCGTCGCCGCGGTGTTCGGCGTCCCGCCGCAGGTCGCCCTCGAGCGCATGTACCAGGTACAGGCCGTGGCCGGCCGGTACGACGTCGTGTCCTTCCTCGGCCGTGACGTGCGGCTGCTGCTAGCGAAGAACCCGGCCGGCTGGCTGGAGACGTTCTCCCTGATCGACCCGCCGCCCACCCCGGTGATCCTCTCCGTCAACGCGCGCGGCGCCGACGGCACCGACACCTCCTGGCTCTGGGACGTCGACTACACCCGGCTCGCCGGGCACCCGATCGTCGTGATCGGCGACCGCAAGCTGGACCTGGCCGTACGTCTGGAGGTCGCCGGACTGGACTTCCGCGTCGCCGAGGACATGGACGAGGCGGTGCGGCTCTCCCCTCCCGGGCGGATCGAGCTGATCGCCAACTACACCGCCTTCCAGGACGTCCGCCGCCGCGTCGGCAACTGACCCCGCCGGCCGCACTGACCGCACTGACCGCACTGACCGCACTGACCGCAGAGGAACACGAGCATGAGCGACAGCAGCCTGCGCCTGGTGT
Source organism: Streptomyces sp. I6 (assembly GCA_003725745.1). Lineage (GTDB taxonomy): Bacteria > Actinomycetota > Actinomycetes > Streptomycetales > Streptomycetaceae > Streptomyces. The sequence goes on from RHDP01000001.1 coordinate 533,142, forward strand.
GGGTCTACCCGGACCTGCTCAGCACGTACGGTGACCAGGGGAACGCCCTGGTCGTGGAGCGCCGCGCACGCCAGCGCGGCCTGGGCGTCACCCGTGTCGACGTCCGCAGCGACCAGCCGGTGCCGACGTCCGGCGACGTCTATCTGATCGGCGGCGGCGAGGACCGGCCGCAGCGGCTGGCGGCCGAGCGGCTGCGCCGCGACGGCGGGCTCGCCCGGGCCGCCTCCAACGGCGCGATCATCTTCTCGGTCTGCGCCGGCTACCAGATCCTGGGCCACGAGTTCATCAACGACCTCGGGAGCGGGAGCCGGGCCTCGGCCTGCTCGACGTGGTCTCCACCCGCGGCGAGGGCGAGCGGTGCGTCGGCGACGTGCTGGCGGACATCGACCCGCGACTGGGCCTGCCGCAGCTCACCGGCTTCGAGAACCACCAGGGCATCACCCACCTCGGACCGACGGCGCGTCCGTTCGCGCGGACCGTCCTCGGCAAGGGCAACGGCACCGGTGACGGCACCGAGGGTGCGTACAACGACACCGTCTTCGGCACGTACATGCACGGGCCGGTGATGGCCCGCAATCCGCAGATCGCGGATCTGCTGCTGAAGCTGGCGCTCGACGTGAACGCGCTGCCGCCCACCGACGACCGGTGGTACGAGGCGCTGCGCGCCGAGCGCATCGCCACCGCCACCCAGCCCGCCTGAGAGACCGGCCGCCGGAGGCACCGCCGGCTCACGGACCCGCCTCCCCGGGCCCGCCCGAGACCGGCCCCCGGGCGGGCGCCTTCGGGGCTACCCGGGTCGTTCGGGGCCACGGTGTCCACTGTTCGGACGCCCGGTTCGGCTCACGCCGCCCCGCGCCGGTAGGGTGGCAGGGATCCAACCGGACGACGTGGTCCGGGAGTCGGCCCACGTTGCAAAGGTTTTCGGGCTATGCGCATTGGTGTCCTCACCTCCGGCGGCGACTGCCCCGGGCTCAACGCGGTCATCCGCTCCGTCGTGCACCGCGCCGTCGTCGACCACGGCGACGAGGTGATCGGCTTCCACGACGGCTGGAAGGGCCTGCTGGAGGCCGACTACCGCAAGCTCGACCTCGACGCCGTGGCGGGTATCCTCGCCCGCGGCGGCACGATCCTCGGCTCCTCCCGGGTGCAGCCCGCGCATCTGGTCGACGGCGTCGAGCGGGCCAAGGGGCACGTCGCCGAGCTGGGCCTCGACGCGATCATCCCGATCGGCGGCGAGGGGACGCTGAAGGCCGCGAACCTGCTGGCCCAGGCCGGTCTGCCGATCGTCGGCGTGCCCAAGACCATCGACAACGACATCGCCTCGACCGACGTCACCTTCGGCTTCGACACCGCCGTCGGCGTCGCGACCGAGGCCCTCGACCGGCTGAAGACCACCGCCGAGTCCCACCAGCGGGTGCTGATCGTCGAGGTCATGGGCCGGCACACCGGGTGGATCGCCCTGCACTCCGGTATGGCCGCCGGTGCGCACGCCATCGTCGTGCCGGAGCGGCCCTTCGACATCGAGGAGCTGACCCGGCGGGTCGGGGCCCGGTTCGAGGCCGGCAAGCGGTTCGCGATCGTCGTGGCCGCCGAGGGGGCCAAGCCGCGGGAGGGCTCCATGGAGTTCGACGAGGGCGGCAAGGACGTGTACGGCCACGAGCGCTTCGCCGGTGTCGCCCGGCAGCTGTCCGTCGAGCTCGAGGAACGGCTCGGCAAGGAGGCCCGGCCGGTCATCCTCGGCCACGTCCAGCGCGGGGGCACGCCGACCGCGTACGACCGCGTCCTCGCCACCCGGTTCGGCTGGCACGCGGTCGAGGCGGCGCACCGGGGCGAGTTCGGCATGATGACCGCGCTGCGCGGCACGGACATCACGATGGTGCCACTGGCGCAGGCGGTGGAGACGCTGAAGACGGTCCCGCAGGAGCGGTACGAAGAGGCCGAGACGGTCCTCTGACCACGGCTTCCCGGCGGTGGAACCGCCCCCGGTCGCAACGGCGGCCGGGGGCGGTTCTAGTCTTGCCCGGACAACAAGCGCGAATCAGGACGTCCCAGGAGTACGCAGATGGATCACAGCGGGCACGGCGAGCACGGAATGCAGATGGACCTGCCGCCGTTCACGCTGGGTAGGGGGCTGGAACTCTCCGTCGATCCGTTCTTCCTGACCGGCTGCCTGCTGGCACTGGCGCTCTACGCCTGGGGCGTGGCGCGGCTGCTCCGGCGCGGGGACGCCTGGCCGGTGAGCCGGACGGTCTTCTTCACCGTGGGTGTGCTGAGCGTCGCGCTGGTGATGTGCACCGGCCTGAACGACTACGGCATGGTCATCTTTAGCGTGCACATGGTCCAGCACATGGTGATCAGCATGCTGTCGCCGATCCTGCTGCTGCTGGGCGCACCGGTGACCCTGGCCCTGCGCGCCCTGCCCCCGGCGGGCCGCGGCCGCACGGGCCCCCGCGAGCTGCTGCTGGCCCTGCTGCACAGCCGCTACATCAAGATCATCACGCATCCCGCGTTCACGATCCCGATGTTCATCGCGAGCCTGTACGGCCTCTACTTCACCCCCCTGTTCGACTTCCTCATGGGGTCCAGGGCCGGGCACATCGGGATGATGGTGCACTTCCTCGCCGTCGGGCTGGTCTTCTTCTGGCCGATCATGGGCGTGGACCCGGGCCCGCACCGCCCCGGCTATGTGATGCGGATGCTGGAGCTCTTCGCCGGCATGCCCTTCCACGCGTTCTTCGGCATCGCGCTGATGATGGCGTCCGAGCCGATGGTGCGGACGTACGCCGATCCACCCGCGTCGCTCGGCATCAGCGCGCTCTCCGACCAGAACGCGGCGGGCGGCATCGCCTGGGCGTTCAGCGAGATCCCTTCGGTGCTGGTGCTCATCGCCCTGGTGTTCCAGTGGTACCGCTCCGAGCAGCGCCAGGCCGTCCGCAAGGACCGGGCCGCGGACCGGGACGGCGACAAGGAGCTGGAGGCGTACAACGCGTATCTGGCCTCGCTCCAGGCACGCAGCCGCTGAGCACGGTCCCCCTCCGGGGACGACTCGCCGGGGCGGGGCTCTCCTCCCACCGCGGCACCTCCGGCCGGAGAGTAGCGCGCCCCCCTCGTCAGGGGTGACGATGGCTGCACGGCCCCGACCGCGGGTCCAGCCGCGGCGCCGGCCCGGAGGAGGGCGAGCATGTCCGGTTCCACGAAGACGATGGGTGTGCTGACCGTGGCGTCCCTGGTGGTCGTGACGGCCTACACCGCGGCGCTCGGCAGCAACGGCTGGCTGTGGTTCGCCTGGGTCGTGCTGGGTCTCGTCACACTGGGGATGCTGGTGTCGAAGCCCACGTGAGGGCCGTGGCCGGTCCCGCGGGTCGTCGCCGCCCGTGGATCATCAAGGGTCCCGTACCGCGTCCCCGGATTCCGTACCGCGTCCCCGGTTCTCTGATCGTCAGCGGTCCCCCGGAGCAGGGGGGTTCCGGCGCGCGGGGCCGTCGGCCTGTGCGGCGCCGCCCCGTCCGCCCTGGGTCGGCACCCGTCACCGACCCGGTCAGCGGTGGCAGTGTCGGTCGCGGTGGCAGTGGGTGGTGGCAGTGGGTGGTGGAGGTGGCTGGTGGCGGGGAGAGCGAACGGGCCGGGGGCTCCTTGCCCGCGGACCGGCCTGACGACGATCGGTCACCTCAGCGCCCAGGTGCCCCGACCACCCATGGCGGTACCTGAAACGCTGCCATACAACTGGGCAGGGAGCCGGCAGGCGTCCGGCCGGGCCGAGGGCGGATGATCGGACGTGCGGATCGATCTGCCGGGTGCAGTCACGCCGTGATCCGGCCCCACCCGGCCCCTGAGCCTGAACGGTAGAGTTGGGAGCGACACCGTGTTCTACTACGTGCTCAAGTACGTCGTCCTCGGCCCGTTGCTGCGACTGCTGTTCCGGCCCAGGATCGAGGGGCTGGAGCACATCCCGGCGGACGGCGCGGCGATCGTCGCCGGAAACCACCTGTCGTTCTCCGACCACTTCCTGATGCCGGCCATCCTGAAGCGGCGGATCACCTTCCTCGCCAAGGCGGAGTACTTCACCGGGCCGGGACTGAAAGGGCGGCTGACGGCCGCCTTCTTCCGCAGCGCCGGGCAGATCCCGGTGGACCGTTCCGGCAAGGATGCGGGCCAGGCGGCGATCCGCGAGGGCCTCGGCGTGCTGGCCAAGGGCGAGTTGCTCGGCATCTACCCGGAGGGCACCCGCTCCCACGACGGCCGGCTCTACAAGGGCAAGGTCGGCGTCGCGGTCATGGCGCTCACCGCGCGGGTGCCGGTCGTACCCTGCGCGATGGTCGGGACCTTCGAGTCCAGCCGCCGGGGCAGGTCCTGCCGAAGATCAAGCGGGTGACGATCCGCTTCGGCGAACCGCTGGACTTCTCCCGCTACGCGGGGATGGAGAACGAGAAGGCGGTCCTGCGCGCCGTGACCGACGAGATCATGTACGAGATCCTCGCCCTGTCCGGACAGCAGTACGTGGACGAGTACGCGGTGAAGGTGAAGGCCGCCCGGGCGGACGGGCCGAAGGGCGGCCGGATCCCCCGGCTGCGGCGCTGAGGCTCTGACGTGCCCGGGCGGGCTGGTGCGTCCGGGCATGCGACGGCGCTCCGGGGCCGCCGGCATCCCGAGGCGACGGACCCGTGCCCGGTACCCCGTACGACAGGGGCCGCGAGGCGGCGGCGGCCGTGTGCGACGGCACCCCGAGGCGACGGCGGCCGTGTGCGACGGGGGCCGCGGCGCGGCGCGCGCTCGGGTCAGCCGCCGGTGACGTCGCTCAGGGCGGCGTCGAGCGTCCGGCGCAGGCACAGCGCATCGGGGGCGACGGCGGTGACGAGGAGTGCCGGGCCCGCGAGCGGGGTGAGCGCCGCGGTCTCGCCCAGCGGGCGCGGCTCCGGGGGCCGATCCCCGAAGCCGGGGTCCACCACGAGGAGCTGACCGACCGCCCGGTGCCCGCCGAGCACGGCACCGCCGTCCCATCCGCCGGGCGCGCCCGGGCCGAAGGCGAGTTCCTGGTCCAGCAGGGGGCGCCCGGCGCGGTGGACGGTCAGGCGCGTGACGAGTGTGCCGGTCTCCTCGCCGTGCCGGCCGAGGATCTGCTCCTCGCGCAGCACCAGGCGCGCCGTAGCGGCGAGTTCGACACCCGTGCGCATCCGCAGCTCGCTCCCACGGGCCGAGATCAGCTGCTCGGGCAGCCAGCGCAGTTCGGCGCCCTCCCCCACGCCCAGTGAGATGTCGTACTCGGCCGCTGTCCGGGTGCGTCCGGGCAGCGCCACGGTGGCCGCCGCGGAGTCCATGTGGAGCCGGGTGCCCTCGCGCACCTCGGCCTCGATCGCCAGCCGGTCCCCGCCGAGCGGGGCGCTCATGGCGCCGACGACGGTGACCCGTGTGTACGGCCCTTCGGCGCGGGTGCGGCGCAGGGCCAGCGGGCCACCGCTCTGCAGCACGGGGAGCCCGTCGCGCTCGGCGACGACCCGTGCCGTGGCCCGGACGCTCATCCGGCCCTCACCCGGCGGTCCAGGCGCGGAGCCGGTCGCCCACCCACTCGGCGACCGAACGGACACCGTCCGCGCCGGTCAGCGAGGTGAACACCACGGGGCGTCCGCCCCGCTGCCGTCCGGCGTCGCGGGCCATGCGCTCGAGGTCGGAGCCGACGTACGGGGCGAGATCGGTCTTGTTGACGACGAGGAGGTCGGCGGTGGTGACGCCGGGTCCGCCCTTGCGCGGGATGTCGTCGCCCCCGGCCACGTCGATCACGAAGATCTGCGCGTCCACGAGGCCCCTGGAGAAGGTGGCGGTGAGGTTGTCGCCGCCGGACTCGACGAGGATCAGGTCCAGTGGCCCGACGGCGTCCTCCAGGTCCTCGACGGCTTCGAGGTTGGCGGAGATGTCGTCGCGGATCGCTGTGTGCGGGCAGGCGCCGGTCTCGACGGCCCGGATCCGCTCGGGTGGCAGGACGGCGTTGCGCAGCAGGAAGTCGGCGTCCTCCCGGGTGTAGATGTCGTTGGTGACGACGGCGATGGACAGGTGGTCGCGCAGGGTCCGGCAGAGCGCGGCGACGGTGGCGGTCTTGCCGGAGCCGACCGGCCCGCCGAGGCCGACACGCAGGGCGCGCCGGGTGCCGTCGGGGCGTACGGCGTCGGCGCTCACCGCCGCCGGGCCGGGGCGTTCGTGTGTGTGTCCGAGATGCATGGGGCGGCTCCCTGGTGGTGGTGCGGAGCGTGCGCTGCTCCGGGGTGCGTGGTTCCGGCGTCTGGCGGCCGGTGGTGGGGTGACGGGGCGGTGGGCTCCGGGGTACGTGGCTCGGAGGTACCTGACCCGGAGGAGCCTGGCCGGGTTGCGTGGCCCGGGATCCCGCGGTCCGGGCCCGTGGTGCTGTCGGGGAGGCCGGGGCCGAGGCCGCGAGGGCTCGCCGGGACGCGCGCGGTGCACCGGTGCGGTGCGTCGCACGGCGAAGGGCCACCCTCGCACCGGACGTCCTCGGGTGGTGCGACGACGCGGCGGGGTGCCGGGCCGGGCAGCGCGTGCGGGTGGACGTCTCCGGTCACGGCTCTAGGAGGCGAAGAGCCGTACGGGCCACGAGGCGTGCTGCTCGGCGGCGATGTCCAGCAGCGGGGCCGAGGCCGCGGGGAGGGCGTCGGTGCCCCGTTCGAGGGCCTGGGTGGCGGCGGCCACCGCCTGCCCGGCGACCCGGTCCAGGTCGGGAGCCAGCCGGGCGAGCACGGCGGTGGCCTCGAAGGGGTCGAGGCCGAGCAGGCGCACGGCGGCCGTGGCGGGGCCGCCGACCGCCTCGTACACGGCGCAGTGGGCGGCGTCCTCGGGCCGAGGCCCGCGGACCGGGCGGTGACCCCGAGTACGACGGGCTGGTGCGCCCCCTTCGGCAGGGCGCGGGCGAGGGCGTCCAGTTCCGGTGACGGCCAGGCTGCGCGCGCGGCTCTGATCAGTTGCCGGCCGAGTCTCCGGGCCGCCGCGCGCAGTGCGGGCGACGGGGTGCGGGCGTCGGCGGCCGCGTCGAGTGCGAGCGGGTCCAGCCCGAGCGCGGCGGCGGCGGCCAGCCCGGCGGCGGTGAGTCCCGAGGTGTGCAGCCGTCCCCGGCAGAACGCGGCGAGGTCCCGCGCGTCGCCGAGCCGGCCTGCCCGCACCGCCGCCTCGGCTCCGCCCGAGTGGGCGTGTCCGCCCGCGGGGAACCGCCCGTCGGCGAGGACGAGCAGCGCGGCTCTCGCCGGGGCACCGGCCCGGGGGCCGGCCTCCTCCGCCCGGCGCGGCCCCGGGGCCGCCTGCCCGTCCCCGGTCGCCCCGGCACCCCGGTCCGGGCCGGGGTGCCGGGGCGGACCCTGGCCGTCGCGCCGGGCCTCCCGCCGCGGCTCCAAGACGTCGCTCATGGTCAGAACAGGAAGTAGCGCTGGGCCATGGGCAGTTCGCGCGCCGGGGCGGGCTCCACCGCATCGCCGTCGATGGTCACCGTGAAGGTGTCGGCGTCGACCTCGACCCGGGGCAGGGCGTCGTTCTCCTTCATGTCCGCCTTGGTGACGCCGCGGGTGCTGCGGATCGGGACGAAGCGCTTGCCCAGGCCGAGCCGTCCGGGCAGGCCGTCCTCGACGGCCGCCCCGGAGACGAAGTTGAGCGAGTTGGCCGCCGGGGCCCTGCCCAGCGCGCCGAACATGGGGCGCGGCAGGACGGGCTGGGGGGTGGGGATGGAGGCGTTCGCGTCGCCCATCTGCGCGTAGGCGATCTGGCCTCCCTTGAGGACGAGTCGGGGCTTCACCCCGAAGAACGCCGGCTCCCACAGCACCAGGTCGGCGAGCTTCCCGGGCTCGACCGAGCCGATCTCGTGGTCGATGCCCTGGGCCACCGCGGGGTTGATCGTGTACTTGGCGACGTACCGGCGGGCCCTGAGGTTGTCGGCCCGGCCGTCGCCCGGGAGGGAACCGCGGCGCAGCTTCATCGCGTGCGCGGTCTGCCAGGTGCGCAGGACGACCTCGCCGACGCGCCCCATGGCCTGGGAGTCGGACGAGACGATGGAGATGGCGCCGATGTCGTGGAGGACGTCCTCGGCGGCGATCGTCGACGGCCTGATCCTGGACTCGGCGAAGGCGAGGTCCTCCGGAACCGCCGGGTTCAGGTGGTGGCAGACCATCAGCATGTCGAGGTGTTCCTCGACGGTGTTGACGGTGTGCGGCCGGGTCGGGTTGGTGGAGCTGGGCAGGACGTACGGCTCCGCGACGACGGTGATGATGTCCGGTGCGTGCCCTCCGCCCGCTCCCTCGGTGTGGTAGGCGTGGATCGTCCGGCCCGCGATCGCCGCGAGGGTGTCGCCCACGAACCCGGCCTCGTTGAGCGTGTCGGTGTGGAGGGCGAGCTGTGCGCCGGTCTCCTCGCACACACCGAGGCAGGCGTCGATGGCGGCCGGAGTGGCTCCCCAGTCCTCGTGGATCTTGAAGCCGAGCGCGCCGCCGCGGAGTTGGGAGTACATGCCTTCGCGGGAGGTCGTGTTGCCCTTGCCCAGCAGCCCGATGTTGACGGGGAAGGACTCGAGTGCCTCGAACATGCGGGCGAGGTGCCAGGGGCCGGGGGTGATCGTGGTGGCCTTGGTCCCCTCGGCGGGCCCGGTGCCCCCGCCGACGAGTGTGGTGATCCCGGACGTCAGGGCCTGCTCGACGACGGTGGGCGAGATGAAGTGGACGTGGGCGTCCACGGCGCCCGCCGTGACGATCTTCCCGTTGCCCGCGATGACCTCGGTCTCCGGCCCGATGACGAGTTCCGGGTGGACCCCGTCCATCGTGTCGGGATTGCCGGCCTTGCCGATACCGGTGATGCGTCCGTCGCGGATGCCGATGTCCGCCTTGACGACTCCCCAGTGGTCGATGATCACCGCGCCGGTCACGATCGTGTCCGGGGCGCCCTCGGCGCGTGTCGTACGCGACTGGCCCATGGATTCGCGGATCACCTTGCCACCGCCGAACACCGCCTCGTCGCCGGCGCGTCCGGGGCCGCCGCAGCGGTCCTCCTCGATCTCGACGAGGAGTTCGGTGTCGGCGAGGCGGATCCGGTCGCCGGTCGTGGGACCGAAGAGGTCGGCGTACGCCGCGCGGGTCAGCTCAGGCACGGGAGCCTCCGTGCTCCGTCCGGGCTCCGCCCGCGCCGGTGCCGAGCGGCCCGGCGGTCTCCCCGCGCAGGCCCGCGACGATGCGCAGTCCGGCGAGCGGAACGAGTTCGACCTCGACCGGGATCCCGGGTTCGAACCGGACGGCGGTACCCGCCGCGATGCCCAGCCGGAGGCCCCGCGCGGCGGCGCGGTCGAAGTCGAGCCCGGGGTTGGCCTCGGCGAAGTGGTAGTGGGAGCCGACCTGTACGGGCCGGTCGGCTGCGTTGAGCACCGTGAGACGGGTGGTCTCGCGGCCCTCGTTCAGCCGGACCGGCCCCTCGGCGTGGAGGATCTCTCCGGGGATCATCGGCGCGCCCCCCTCAGACGATCGGGTCGTGGACGGTGACGAGCTTGGTGCCGTCGGGGAACGTCGCCTCCACCTGGACGTCGTGGATCATCTCGGGGATGCCGTCCATGACGTCGTCGCGGGTGAGCACCTTGCGTCCGGACGCCATGAGTTCGGCGACGGTGCGCCCGTCCCGCGCGCCTTCCAGGATGTGGGTGGTGATGAGGGCCACGGCCTCGGGGTGGTTGAGCCTCACCCCGCGTGCCCTGCGCTTCTCCGCGACGTCCGCGGCGACATGGATGAGCAGCCGTTCCTGCTCGTGCGGCGTCAGTTGCACGTTCCCCACCTCACAGTCGGCCTGCCCGGACGGGACCGGGTGCGGCGGACGATGCCGGACGCCGGCGGGTCCGCCGGCGTTCCGCGGCCCTTCGGCCGCCGAGGTCTGAACGTTAGGGCGGAAGTTTTTCCGGCGCGTTAACTGGCCTCCGGTACCCGCAAGGACATGAGCGCGCGAAGCCCGTCCTCGAGCACTTCGGCACGCACATCGCCGAACAGGGCCTGCTGGGCGATGCCCCGCGCACGGGCCGTCAGCGTCCCTCCGCTGGCGCCGGGGCGTGTCCCGACACGGGACAGCCCTTCACCCGGGCGCCGGCGGCCGGCTGGGTACCCCCCGGTACCCGGGACGCAGACCGCCCCCGGCGCCGAAGTGCGCCGGGGGCGGTCTGCGTGACTAGACGAGCAGCACCCTGCCACCCGGACCGGTCACTGTCGCGGGCTCGACGTGATCTTCAGGCGTCCGGCGCCGGCCGGGGTGGCAGCGGGTGCGATGGTGACCGGACCCGGACTGCGCGGCATCCGGTCGGTGGTGGCGCCGAGCGGGGCTGCCGCGCTCACGGGCCTCACCGCGACCCGGCAGACGCCCAGCCGGCTCGGGGTCCCGGCGGGCGGCTGGTGGGCGGAGGCGGGAGCACTCACGCCGGCCGCCCTGGCCGTGGGTGCCGCCGTCGCAGCTCTCGCGGCGCTTCTGGGACCCGCCGGAATCGGCCTGGGCTCGCTGCTGGTCGTCCTGCTGGGCAACCCGTTCTCCGGCGTGGCGACCGCACCGGAACCGCTGCCGGAGCCGGCCGGTCCGATCGGCCGGTGCCTGCCGCCGGGCGCCGGCGGGTCACTGCTGCGGTCGGTGGCGCTACTTCGGCGGCAACGGCGCCGGCGGGCCGGCCCTGCCCTGGCACGGGGCGGCCCCGGGCCTGACCGCCGTCCTGGTCGGCGGCCGCCGCCGCACCACCGTCCCCCGCACTCGCCGCGACGCGCCCCTCCGGACCGGCACCGGCCGGATGGCTGCGGGCGAACGCCGGGTGAGGGTCTGAACGGGCCCGGCGCCCCGGCGGCACGCGCCTTCCCGTTGGAGCGGACGGAAGCGCGCGGCTCCGCCGTTCCGCCGCTCGGGCGGGACGGCACGCCGTCGGCACGAACCCCGTGGCGACCGGCTGCCACCGCCCCGCCGGCGCCACCCGGGTGCGCGAGGAACCGGTTCGCGGCCGCCGGGCCGGCGTGGTGGCGCCTCGGCGCTTTCCGGGAGTGTGGATCAGGAGCCGTCGCCCGTGCCCGGAGTCCGGTGCTCGGCCGCGATGCCGAAGCGGCCGCGTTCGCCGGCGTCGGACGGCCTGGCTGGGGCCGGCGACGACACCGAGGTGGTCGCGGAGCCGCCCAGCGCGTGCTCCGCGGTCTCCAGTCGCTCCAGGTCGGCGGCGGACACCAGAGCCACGAGCGGCTTCCCGTGGCGCGTCACGACGACCCGCTCGCCACCGTAGACGACACGGTTGATCAGGTCGGCGAGTTCAGCTCGCGCTTGCGTCACCGGAATCTCGTAGACCATGCTCCTCATTCTAGCCGCCTGTACGTCCTGTACATTTTTGCAGGAGGCCGCAGCAGACACCGCAGACCTGGCCCCCGCGGCCACCGGAGGAGAGGTACGCCGTCAACCATCCGTCCGCCCGACATGTCCTGCCCGAGTTCACCGAACACACGAGCGTCGCCCGGCGCACGCTCGATCCGTACTCCAAGCTGCTGTCCGAGCGGATCGTCCTCATCGGGACACCCGTCGACGACACCACGGCCAACGACGTCATCGCGCAGTTGCTGTACCTGGAGTACGCCGCGCCGGACCGGGACATCGCGCTCTACATCAACTCGCCCGGCGGCCCGGTCAGCGCCATGTCGGCCGTCTACGACACCATGCAAACGGTGATGTGCGACATCGCCACCACCTGTCTGGGCCAGGCCGCGTCGACCGCCGCCGTGCTGCTGGCGGCGGGCGCCCCGGGCAAGCGCGCGGCGCTGACCGGCGCCCGGGTGCTCGTCCGGCAGCCCTCACTGCCGGAACCGGTGCAGGGTCAGCCCACCGATCTTGACCTCGCGGCACAGGAGTTGCTGCGACTGCGGGAGCAGCTCACCGCCACGCTCGCCCGCCACTGCGGCCGGAGCGTACAGCGCGTCGCCGCCGACCTGGAGCGCGACACGGTGTTCGACGCCGCGGGAGCCCGGGCGTACGGGCTGATCGACCACGTCGTCAAGAACCGGAAGTCCGCCCCGACTTCCGCCGGCGGCCGGTGAGGGGGCGGTGCCGCCACCCGAACCGCCGCCGCTGCCCGCCCTGACGCACGCCGAGAGCGAGTTCATCGACAGCTATCTCGAAGTGGTCGACCAGCCGGCGAGGATCAACCCGGCACGCGGGGCGCACACGTATGGCGCTCTGCGCGCCGCACAGGCGCTGGTCGCCGGGGCCGCGGCACTCCGCGACGCTCTGACGGTCATGCACCAGCGCGGTGAGAGCGAGCTGCACGCCGCCACATTGGCCCGCGCGCTGCGGGTGTTGGGCGGGGAGCGCAGAGCATCGCGCATCAGCGTGCCGCCGGAGGACGCGAGTTGACGACCCGCCGCATACGCCCTGCCGTGGGCCCTCCGGCGCGCCCGCGATGCGTACGACCGGGTGTCGCCCATCCGGACCACGAGCGGCTTCGGCTTTCGTGCGGTGCAAGTTGCGCGACGGCATGGCCCGATCGGCCCAACGACCGGCTCCACCGCAGGTACGGGGCTCATCACCGGAGGACGCCGGGTCCCTCTAACGGCTCTGTCCACTCGAACAGATCAGTGGTGAGGAGCCTCACAAATCGTCGTTTCGACTCGGAAATCGGGCAGTTCATGGGTCAAGATCCCTGGGACGACAAGCCCCCGCCACCGCGGCGGGGCGGTCCGGGCGGACGCCGAGTCCTGCCGCCGCACCGGATGCCTGGTCGACATGAGGGCTTCGGCAGGAGTGGAGGACCCAGCAGTACGGGCCGGCCGCCGGATCGGTGGCGGGTCCTCGGGGTGAAGCCGCTTACGCGGCCGGGCGTCTTCGCCGGTCCGAACCCGACAGGTCATCCTTCACAGGCGGCTGACGAAGGGTTGCGCATGACTGCGCAGACACATCTCCCGTCCCTGCTGTCCCGGACGGGTGCCGTCTCGGCACTCACGATCGCCGCCGTCGGCGGCTCACTGATCGTGCCGGGCGGCGCTCCGGAGGCCCACGCCGCATCGGCTCACGCGACGAAGGCTCTCAAGGTCGCCGCGTCGAAGAAGGGAGCCCCGTACAGGTACGGAGCCGCCGGTCCGAACCGCTTCGACTGCTCGGGGCTCACGCTCTACGCCTACAAGAAGGCGGGCAAGAAGCTGCCCCGCACGGCCCAGCAGCAGTACAACCGCACCCGCCATATCTCCGCCTCTCAGCGCGAGCGCGGTGACCTGGTGTTCTTCCACTCGCGTGGATACGTGTACCACGTCGGGATCTACGCCGGGGCGGGCAAGATCTGGCACTCGCCCAAGACCGGTTCCGTGGTGAAACTGACCAAGATCTGGTCCAAGAGCGTCCGTTACGGACGGGTTCGCTAGCTCGGTTCTCCGGACAACCGGGCCGGTACGGCCGCCGCCCCGGGTGCCGCCGAGCGCACCGGGCGGCGGTGACGCCCCGGACTGCGGTGACGTCCCGCCGGGCGTCACCGCAGCGGTGGATCCGCGGAGCCATGCAGCCGTGGGCCGATCATGGGCGTCAGCCCCGGAGCGTGCGGATCCCGGCCGCTCGACCTCCAGAGCACCCCGGACGGGCGGCCGGCACGGCTGAGCGTCCACGCCGGCCCACGAGCCGCGCCAGGCAGCACCGCGCCATGCGATGCCGTGCCATGTCGTGCCCCGTGCCGGGACGGGAACCCGATCCGCGGCCGGGGAACGGTGACCGCCGCGGGCCGTGCGGTGGGCGGCAGCGCGGCGCTCCATGAGCGGCGCACCGGTGGCGGGCCGGTGAACGGCACCGGCGCTTCCCGACCGGGAGGCACGCGCGTCCGGCCCGAGGCGCCGCACGGGCTCACCGGCCGGCGCGCCCGCCCGGGGCCACGTCGCCCCGGGAGTCACGTCGCCCCGGGAGTCACGTGGTACGGGGACCCGGTGTGTGGGCACGGTGGGCACGGTGGGCACGGTGGGCACGGTGGGCACGGTCCGTCCCGGCGCCCGTTCGGCTCTCCGGCCCGCTGGCCGCGGGGTGTTCCTCCCCGGACGGCGAAGGGGGGACAGGCCCGCGGCCCGGCAGCCCCCCGTTCCCGGTCTTCGGCACTCACCGTGGATGGTCGGCGGCGGCCGCTCTCCAGGGCATGGCGATCCAGACGGTCTTGCCGCCCTCGGGCGTGGGATCCACGTAAAGCCTGCCCCCCCGTTCCGCGGTGAGCCAGCGGATGATTACCATGCCGCGGCCGTTGTCCTGCTGCACGGCCGCGGGGAGGCGCTGGGGCCGGCGCGGATGGCTGTCCGTCACTCCGACGCACAGGCGCTCATCGCGCTCGAGGCGGACGTCGACGGTGAAGGTCGGGGACAGCCCGAAGGTGTGCTGGACGGCGTTGGTGGCGAGTTCGGAGACGATGAGACGGACCGCGTCGGCGGTTTCGTCCTCCCCCGGCAGCCCCCACTCGGCGAGGACATCGGAGACGTATCTGCGCGCGGCGGATACCGAGGCGGGATCGCTCGGCAGTGTGACGGAGGCTTCCTGAAGGTCTGCCATGGTGAGCTGTCCCTTTCCCACCGGGGCTGCCGGAGCGCGGCACACAGCGGATTGGATGCCGGAACAGCCTCGGACTGCGCTTCGCGCCAGACTGCCACTGTTGCCGCCCCCATGGGAGCGGATCCACCAGGATATGCATATATCTGTCGCTCAATGCGGTGAACTCTGCTACTCGAGAGCGTATTTGGGCTCAGACTGGGCGCTTGACACCGCGCCGGCCGGTCACCCGTGGCGGGCGGCCCGGCAGGCCCGGCGGCCCCGGCGGCCCCGGCGGCCGTCGCAGGAGAGCACGAGGAGACACGAGGAGACACGGCATGCGGCAGGGTCCCGCGGTACGCCGGCGCAAGCTCGGGGAGGAGCTGCGGGGTCTGCGGCTGGGCGTCGGCCTCACGAGCCGGGAGGCGGCACTCCTGGTGGGCTGGAACCAGTCGAAAGTCAGCCGCATAGAGACCGGAACGAGCGGCGTGAAACCGGCCGATGTCGCGCGGCTGCTGGACGCCTACGGAGTGGCCGACCAGCGGCTGCGCGAGCTGCTGGGAACGCTGGCCGACACGGCGGACGGCGGGGGAAGGGGCTGGTGGCATGCGTATCGCGGGTGATTCCCCCGCAGTACCGGGACTTCATCAGCCTGGAGTCCCAGGCGAGCGCGGTCCGCACACTGGAGACCTCCGTGGTGCCCGGGTTGCTCCAGACGCCCGACTACGCGCGGGCGGTGACCCGTTCCGCACTGGAGGGTGTGCCGACGGCGACGGTCGACTCGCTGGTCGAGGTGCGCATCGCGCGCCAGCGCGTCTTAAGGGCGGAACGCCCGCTGACCTTCGGTGCCGTACTGGACGAGGCGGTCCTCCGGCGCCGGGTAGGGGGCCGGGATGTGATGCGGGGTCAGCTGCGGCAGGTGCTGGAGATGGCCCAACTCCCGCATGTGCGGCTCCAGGTGCTGCCCTTCTCCACGGGTGGTTACGTAGGACTGACCGGATCTTTCGTTATCTTCTCCTTTCCGAACACTTCCGATCTAGACGTGGTTGTTCTCGACCACTTGACGAGTAGTCTCTACCTCGAACGGAAGGAAGATCTCGAGACGTACGGCGCCGCCTTCCGCACGATGCAGGCGCATGCGCTCTCACCGACCGACTCGTTGGATCTCGTCGCAGGGATCCGTGACGGCGTGTAGGGCGTGTTGCGAAAGTGGCTCCGTCCGCCCGCAGGGCAGGAGGGACTTTCACCACACGCCCTAGGGAAGGCACCCCCCGATGTCTGCTCACGACGCACGTGTACGCCCGCTGCCCGGCATGTCCTGGCAGCGCAGCAGCCGCAGTGTCGGAATGAACAACTGCGTGGAGACCGCACGGTGCGCCGACGGCGCCCTGGCCGTACGCGACTCGAAGAACCCCGGACTGCGCCACCTGGTGTTCTCCCCCGGCGCCTGGACCGGATTCGTCCGCGGGCTGGACGCTCCGCCGCGCTGACCGGCCCGCCCGGCGGACTGGACGCTCCGCGGCGCCGGACCGCGGGCCCGCCGCGTCCCGGCTGTGGGCCGTCGGCTGCCGGCTCTCGCCGCGGCCCCCTCCCGGTGCCGTCTCCGGGACGGCGGCCGCCTCACCCTCCCGGTGCCGCCTCCAGGACCGTGGCCACCGCCGCCCCGATCTGACGATCGGTGAGGTCGGCGCGCGCGGTGAGCCTGATCCGTGAGACGCCGTCCGGCACGGACGGCGGGCGGAAGCACCCCACCGCGAGACCGGCGGCACGGCAGTCCGCCGCCCAGCGCACCGCCGCCTCCGGTGAGGGGGCCTGCACGGAGACGACGGCCGCGTCCGGCCGGGCGGCGGTCAGTCCGGCCTCCGTCAACCGAGCGTGCAGGATGCCCGCCACGCTCCGGGCCCGGTCCGCGAGGGCGGGCTCACGGCGCAGCAGCCGCAGACTCGCGAGAGCCGCGCCCACCGCGGCCGGGGCGAGTCCGGTGTCGAAGATGAAGGTACGGGCGGCGTTGACGAGATGCTCGATGACCCGCGCCGGACCGAGGACCGCTCCGCCCTGGCTGCCCAGGGACTTGGACAGGGTGAGCGTGGCGACGACGCCCGTGGCCCCCGCCAGGCCCGCCGCCTGCAGGGCCCCCCTGCCGCCCTCGCCGAGGACGCCGAAGCCGTGCGCGTCGTCCACGACCAGGGCGGCCCCGTGGGCTCGGCACACCCCGGCGAAGGACGCCAGCGGCGCGGCGTCGCCGTCCACCGAGAACACCGAGTCCGACACCAGCAGGGCGCGTCTGCCGCGGTGGGCGTCGAGGGTCTTGGCCACGGCCTCCGGGTCGGCGTGCGCCACCACGGCGGTCTCCGCCCGGGACAGCCGGCAGCCGTCCACGATCGAGGCGTGGTTGCCGGCGTCCGAGACGATCAGGGTCCCGTGCGCGCTGAGCGCCGTGAGCACCGCGAGGTTCGCCGCGTACCCGGAGGAGAACACCAGGGCGGACTCGAACCCGCAGAACCGGGCCAGTTCGTGCTCCAGTTCCGCGTGCAGTTCGGTGCTTCCGGTCACCAGCCGGGATCCGGTGGCCCCCGCGCCCCAGCGCCGGGCGGCCGAGGCGGCCGCCTCGGTGACCTCGGGCCTGCGGGTGAGACCCAGGTAGTCGTTGCTCGCCAGGTCGAGCAGAGCCGATTCCGCCGGGCGGGGGCGGAGCGCACGGACGAGGCCGGCGTCCGCACGGCGGCGCGCCGCAGCGTCCGTCCAGTCGAAAGGATCCTGCGGCACTGCGGGCATGGTCCGGTCCTTTTGTAGGCAGCGAACAGACCCTAGCGGGGGACGCCGGAGGGCAGAGTGTGGCCATACACACACCTCAAACGGGGGCCGTTGTGGAGTTCCTCCTTGGCCGGGGGGTGTCCGGTAGGCGAGGATCTGCGCCATGGACCTCCTGAACACGCTGGTGGACAAGGGCCTGCGGCGTGAGCTGCCGACCCGCGAAGAAGCGCTCGCCGTGCTGGCGACCTCCGACGACGATCTGCTCGATGTGGTGGCCTCGGCCGGAAAGGTGCGCCGCCAGTGGTTCGGGCGGCGGGTGAAACTGAACTACCTGGTCAACCTGAAGTCCGGGCTCTGTCCCGAGGACTGCTCGTACTGTTCCCAGCGGCTCGGTTCCACGGCGGAGATCCTCAAGTACACCTGGCTGAAGCCGGACGAGGCGTCCCAGGCCGCCGCCGCAGGGGTCGCGGGCGGCGCGAAGCGGGTCTGCCTGGTCGCCAGCGGCCGCGGCCCGACGGACCGGGACGTCGACCGCGTCTCGAAGACCATCGAGGCCATCAAGGAGCGGAACGAGGGCGTCGAGGTGTGCGCGTGCCTGGGGCTGCTCTCCGAGGGCCAGGCCGAGCGGCTGCGCGAGGCCGGCGCGGACGCCTACAACCACAACCTCAACACGTCCGAGGGACGTACGGGGAGATCACGACCACCCACACGTACGCGGACCGGGTGGACACGGTGCAGAAGGCGCACGCGGCAGGGCTGTCCGCCTGCTCGGGCCTGATCGCGGGCATGGGCGAGAGCGACGAGGACCTGGTCGACGTGGTGTTCGCCCTGCGGGAGCTGGACCCCGACTCGGTGCCGGTGAACTTTCTGATCCCGTTCGAGGGCACTCCCCTGGCGAAGGAGTGGAATCTGACGCCCCAGCGGGCGCTGCGCATCCTCGCCATGGTGCGGTTCGTCTGCCCTGACGTGGAGGTACGCCTCGCGGGCGGCCGCGAGGTCCATCTGCGCACGCTGCAGCCGCTGGCACTGCACCTGGTCAACTCGATCTTCCTCGGCGACTACCTCACCAGCGAGGGCCAGGCCGGCAAGGCGGACCTGGAGATGATCGCGGACGCGGGCTTCGAGGTGGAGGGCGCGGACACCACCACCCTTCCGGCGCACCGTGCGGACGCCGCCTCCGGCGGCTGCGGTTCGCACGGCGGCGGGGACTGCGCCCCGTGCGGCGACACCGCCGGGGAGACCGGGCAGCAGGCGGCCGGCACGCCCGGAGCGCGCCCCGATCTGGTGTCCGTCCGCCGCCGCGGCGCGGGAACCGGCCTCGCCCCCAATGCGTAGCTCCGGCGCACGCGAACTGGTGGCCCTGGACCGGGCCCATGTCTGGCATCCGTACGGTCCCATGCCGGGGCGCACGGACCCGCTGGTCGTGGAGTCCGCGTCCGGAGTGCGGCTGCGGCTCGCCGAACCGGTCCACGGGCACACCGAACTGGTGGACGGCATGTCCTCCTGGTGGTCGGCGGTCCACGGCTACAACCACCCCGTGCTGAACGCCGCCGCGCACGGCCAGCTGGAGCGGATGAGTCATGTGATGTTCGGCGGGCTCACCCATGAGCCCGCCGTACGGCTCGCGACCCGGCTCGTCGAGATCACTCCGGAACCCCTTCAGCACGTCTTCCTCTGCGACTCGGGCTCGGTGTCCGTCGAGGTCGCGGTGAAGATGTGCCTCCAGTACTGGCGTTCGACGGGCCGTCCGGACAAGCGCAGACTGCTGACCTGGCGCGGCGGCTACCACGGCGACACCTGGCAGCCCATGTCGGTGTGCGACCCCGAGGGCGGGATGCACGACCTGTGGGCGGGCGTGCTGCCCCGGCAGGTCTTCGCCGACGCGCCCCCGGCCGGCCACGACCTGCCCTACGACCCCGCGTACGGGGACCATCTGCGCGAACTCGTCGCCCGGCACGCGGACGAGCTGGCCGCCGTGATCGTGGAACCGGTGGTACAGGGCGCGGGCGGGATGCAGTTCCACTCCCCCTCCTATCTGCGGGTGCTGCGGGAGGCATGCGACGAGCACGGCGTGCTGCTGGTCTTCGACGAGATCGCCACCGGGTTCGGGCGCACCGGCAGGCTCTTCGCGGCTGAGCACGCGGGGATCTCACCCGACGTGATGTGCCTCGGCAAGGCGCTGACCGGCGGCTATCTGACCATGGCGGCGACGCTGTGCACGGGGAGGGTGGCCGAGGGGATCTCGCAGGGCGAGGTGCCCGTGCTGGCCCACGGACCGACCTTCATGGGCAATCCGCTGGCGGCCGCGGTCGCCTGCGCGTCGATCGGCCTGCTGCTCTCCCAGGACTGGCAGCAGGAGGTCAAGCGCCTGGAGAGCGGGCTCCGCGAAGGTCTCGCGGAGGCGGCGGGCACCGGTGGTGTCCGGGACGTCCGCGTGCTCGGCGGTATCGGCGTCGTCCAGCTCGACCACCCGGTGGACACGGCGGCGGCGACCGAGGCCGCCGTGCGCGAGGGCGTGTGGCTGCGGCCCTTCCGCGATCTGATCTACACCATGCCGCCGTACGTCACGGGCGACGCGGATCTCGCACGCATCACGCGGGCGGTCCGGGCCGCGGCCGCGGCAGGCTGAACCGGGGGCGTCCGCGGGGCCCTTCCCTCCCGCACGTCCATCACCAGCAAGGAGCGCCATGGGTGTCATCGTCGTCAGCGGGACCGGTACCGAGATCGGGAAGACCGTCGTCACCGCGGCCGTCGCCGCCGCGGCCGCCGCGCGGGGACGGACCGTGGCGGTGCTGAAACCCGCCCAGACCGGGCTCTCGCACGGCGAGCCGGGGGATGCCCGGGAGGCGGCGCGGCTGGCCGGCCCCGGCGTCACCGGGACCGAGCTCGCCCGGTACCCCGAGCCGCTCGCCCCGGCGACGGCCGCCCGGCGGGCGGGCATGGCGCCGGTGGCACCGCACGAGGTCGCCGAGACGGCCGTGAAGCTGGCGGTGGAGCACGACCTGGTACTGGTCGAGGGCGCGGGCGGGCTGCTCGTACGCCTCGACGGCCAGGGCGGCACCCTCGCGGACGCCGCCCGCCTGCTGGGCGCGCCGGTGCTGGTGGTGGCCCCCGCCGGGCTCGGCACGCTCAACTCCACCGCGCTCACCGCGGAAGCCCTGCGCTCCCGCTCCCTGGAGCCGCTGGGGATCGTGGTCGGCAGCTGGCCCGCGGCACCGGACCTCGCCGCCCGCTGCAATCTCGCCGATCTGCCGGAGTCGGCCGGGGCGGCGCTGCTCGGGGCCGTCCCCGAGGGGGCCGGCTCGCTGGCTCCCGAGGTTTTCCGGGCCGCGGCGCCGAGCTGGCTGGCACCCGCGCTCGGCGGGACCTGGGACGGTGAGGCGTTCGCGGCGGAGTTCGGGCCGGCCGTACGCTGAGCGCCCTACGGGCCGCTTCCAGGTGTTGCCGGACCGGGAGGGGAACGGGTTCCGCTCCGCCGGCGGCCGGCGGGCGGGTTCCCACGGCTGCGTCCGGCGGCTGGGGCTGCGTCCGCGGCCTGGGAGGCGCTTCCGTCCCGGCCGCGCCCGGGCCCCGCGCCGAAGGGGTCGACTGAGGAGGGGCGCCCGGGGGGAGAATCATTCTGTCCGCCGTCCCTCCGCCGGGGGCGGTACGCGCGGCGGACCGGCCCGAGTCGTGCTCCGGAGGAGGCCAGCCATGCGGTCGTGCAGCTCCAAGGTCCCCCGGGACGCCGTACACCATCCGCTGTTCGCCCGCTTCTACGCCCGCTTCAGCGTGGCGGCCGACGTCAGGGGCGTCGTCGCGCACCGCCGGGAGCTGCTGGACGGCCTCTCGGGCCGCGTGATCGAGATCGGCGCGGGGAACGGGCTGAACTTCACCCACTACCCGGCAGCGGTGTCCGAGGTCGTCGCCCTGGAACCGGAGCGTACGCTGCGGCAGTTGGCGTTCACGGCCGCGAGGCACGCGGAGGTGCCGGTCGACGTGGTCCCGGGCGCGGCGGAGGCGCTGCCCGTGAAGAGCGAGGCTTTCGACGCGGCGGTCGCCTCGCTGGTGCTGTGCAGCGTCCGGGATGTGCCGCGCGCGCTGTCGGAGATCAAGCGCGTGCTGCGCCCCGGCGGCGAACTGCGGTTCTTCGAGCACGGGGCCGCCCCGGGCCGGCCGATGGCCACGGTGCAGCGGGCCCTGGACCGTACCGTGTGGCCACGCGTCTTCGGCGGCTGCCACACGGCCCGGGACACGCTCGGCGCGATCGAGGCCGCCGGCTTCGAACTGGGGACGTACCGAAGACTGTGCGTGCCCGGGAAGGGACCCCGGCTTCCGACCTCCTTCTGTGTGCTGGGGGTCGCACGCCGGCCGCACGAGGACGCGCGCTGAGCCTCCCGCCCGGACCGGCCAGCGCACGCCTCCGCCTGCCCCCTCCGGCGGGTTCGGCACCGGACCGGCCGTGTGTCGCCCGCCGGTCCGGCAGCGGACCGGGCCCCGGGTCATCGGGCCGGCCGCACGCGGTCGGACCCGGCCCGGGTCTCCGGATCGGCTGCCGCACGCCTCCGTCGGCACGTCGTCGCACCAGCCGCCGGCCCGGGCCGGATGCCGCCGTGCCACCGGGTCACTGGACCCAGCCGCGCAGCTCACGTGCGATCCCGTGGACTCCGGTCTTGCCCTCCTTCACCAGCCGGGCGAGATCACGCACGCTCTCGGCGGACGTCGCCACCCGCAGTCCGCTCGCGACGAGGTAGCCGTAGGCGACGGCCGTCGCGAACATCGCGTTGGAGTGCTCCAGGGCGGGAACATGCAGAAGTACCTGCATCAAGGCCGCCGCGCGGGTGTACGGGTCGTCGTACACGGCCATTCCGAAGATCTCCGCCTCATGCCGGCTCACCGCGGCGATCAGCGCACCCCAGTCGGTGACCTGCGGATCGCCGGGCGTCTTCTGCTCGGCGACCATGAGCAGCCAGGCGAGATCGACCGACAGGCTCAACGTTCGCCCTGCGCGGCGGACTTGCTGCGCCGGGAGCGGCGCCCGGAACCGGTGGCGCCTCCCCCGGGCCCGCATCCCCGCCACCCGTCGGGCTCATGGCGGCGACCGGGGCCGGGGTGCCGAACTCCTCGGCGAACACCGACTCGTACTGCTTCATGAAGTCGGCCGCCGCCTCGACGAAGGCACGCCCCGCCTCACCCGCGTCCTGCTTGACGAGTTCCTCGATGTACCGGTTCACGCTGAGCCCGCGCTGCTGCGCCCGCCGGCGCGCCGCCGCCGCGGTGCTCTCGTCCACCCGCACGTTCAACTGTGTCTTGGCCACCCCTTCAAGCTAGCGGCGCGACGCTAGCACCGGCAAGGGGGCGGGGCACGGCGGGCGGACGGAGGAACCACGCGGCGGACGAACCGCCGCACCAGGGGCATGGCCGGACCGGTTGCGGGAAAGCGCGTGTCGGAACGGCGGCGCGCGAGGGCGTGCCGGTGGAGCGGCTGCGGGGAGGCACGGACGTGGCCGAGGGCATGCGACGGGCGGCCGATCGCGCCACGGCGGGCGGGTGGCGGGCGCCGCGGTGGCCGCCCTCTTCCCACCCGTCCGGCCCGCCTCACCCGTCCGGCCGGTGGACGAGGGAAGACCGGGTCCTCGCGAGCGGCGGACGTACCGCGCCCGGGCCGGTCCGTCCACCGCCTGCCGTACCGGCGGAGGGCCACATGCCGTACCGGCTCAGGGCCCGGAGGGGCCGGCTCCGGGACCAGGAGGGGGCTGCTCCGGGGCCAGGAGGGGCTTGCTCCTCTCCCGTGAAGCGAACCGTGCAGCGAAAGGTGTGAGCACAGGCCCATGGGCGAGCCTCTGGTGGCGGACATCGCGCGATCCCCCGCGCCCTGGCCGACGATGGGACGGAGGTGACCCATGACCGAAGTGCTCCTGCTCCTCCTGGCGGTGCTGCTCTCACTCGCCTGCGGGGGATTCGTCGCCGCCGAGTTCTCCCTCACCACCGTCGAGCGCAGCGAGCTCGAGCGAGCGGCGGAACGGGGTGAGCGCGGCGCCGCGAGCGCCCTGAAGGCGGTGCGGGAACTCACCTTCCACCTCTCCGGCGCCCAACTCGGCATCACGGTCACCAACCTGGTCGTCGGCATGCTCGCCGAGCCGTCCATCGCCAGGCTGATCAGCGGCCCGCTGAGGGCCCTGGGCGCCGCACCGTCCGTCGCGTCGCCACTCGCCCTCGTCATCGGCACGGGACTGTCCACGGTGTTCCTGATGGTGGTGGGCGAGCTGGTGCCCAAGAACTGGGCGATCTCGCGCCCGCTCGGGGTCGCCAGAGTGGTCGCCACCCCCAGCGGATCTTCTCCTCGGTCTTCCGCCCGCTGATCCGCCATCTCAACGACACCGCCAATCGGGTCGTGCGCCGACTCGGTCTGGAGCCCACGGAGGAGCTGGCCTCGGCGCGCAGCCCGCAGGAGCTCGTCGCCCTCGCCCGCCACTCCGCGCGGGAGGGGGCGCTGGAGGCCGACACCGCGGAGATATTCGTCCGGACCCTGATGCTGGCCGAGCTGACCGCGGAGAACGTGATGACGCCGCGCGTGCAGGTCACTTCCCTCGACGTGCAGGCCACCGCGGAGGACGTCGCCAACGCCGCACGCGCCACGGGACTGTCCCGCTTCCCCGTGTACCGGGGCGGTCTGGACACCGTCGTCGGGGTCGCCCACATCAAGGACGTCCTGAGCGTTCCGGCCGAGCGCCGCCACCGCCATCCGGTCACCGAACTCATGCGCGAACCGCTGCTGGTACCGGCCACCCTTCCCGTCGACCGGCTGCTCGACCAGCTGTCGGGCAAACGGACCATGGCCGTCGTCATCGACGAGTACGGCGGTACGGCCGGGGTGGTGACCCTGGAGGACATCGTCGAGGAAGTCGTCGGCGAGGTCCGGGACGAGCACGATCCGCACGAGACGCCGGATCTCGCCCGAGCGGGTGAGGACGCGGACGGCCGCGCGCTGTGGTCGGCCGACGGTGCCGCCCGCATGGACCAGCTCGACGTCATCGGGCTGCGGGTACCGGAAGGGCCGTACGAGACGCTGGCCGGGCTGATCGCGACGCGGCTGGGCCGGATCCCCGCCGTGGGGGACACCGTCGAACTGGCCGGATGGCGGCTGGATGTGGTGGACGCCTCGGGGCGGCGGGCGGCTCGGGTCCTGCTGCATGAGCCGCGGGAAGCGGAGGACGCGCCGGACCGCGACGGCCGGGTCGAGGGGCGGCGACAGGCGGGGGCCGAGGCGTACGGGCGCTCCGACAAACCCGGGGCGCCGGGCGGGCGAGGGCACCGGAGCGGTCCCGAGAGCCCCGGCGGGCCCGAGGACTCCCGCGCGAGGACACCAGGAGGTGCGGCGGACCGATCAGGCGGCCCGTCGGACGGGTCGGCCGGGACCGGGGACCGGACCGTCTCCGGCGGGACCCCGGGTGGCCCGGGTTCCACCGGCCGGGTCGTCGGCGCGGGAGGACCGGAAGGCGCGGAAGGCGCGGAAGGCGCGGGAGACGCGGGAGACGCGGGAGACGCGGGAGGACCTGGCGACTCGGTGGAAACCGGCTCCCTTGCGGACCCGGACGGCTCGGCGGAACGAGACGGCTCGGCGGGAGGCCCGGACGGTGTGGGCATGCCGGCGGATCCACGGGCCACAGCCGGAAGAGGGGTGCACGATGACCGCCGTTCAGCTCCTCATCGGCTTTCTGATGCTGGTCGCCAACGCCTTCTTCGTCGGCGCGGAATTCGCGATGATCTCCGTGCGCCGCAGCCAGATCGAACCCAGGGCGGATGCCGGGAACCGGCGCGCCCGGAGCGTGATGTGGGGTCTGGAACACGTCTCGGCCCTGCTCGCCTCGGCCCAGCTCGGCATCACTCTCTCCACGCTGGTGCTCGGGGTGGTCGCGGAACCGGCCATCGCCCATCTGCTGGAGCCGGTCCTCGACGCCGTCGGCGTGCCCCACGGGCTGATCCATCCGATCTCGTTCGTGATCGCCCTCTCGGTGGCCACCTATCTGCACATGCTGGTCGGCGAGATGGTCCCCAAGAACATCTCCCTGGCGGAGCCCACCCGGGCCGCCCTGCTCCTCGGCCCTCCGCTCGTCGGGCTCACCCGTGCTCTGCGGCCGGTGATCTTCACGATCAACTCCTTCGCCAACGCACTGCTGAAACTGCTGCGGGTGGAGACCAGGGACGAGGTCGCGGCCAGCTTCTCGGACGACGAGCTCGCCCGGATGGTCAGTGACTCCGGAGCCGCGGGACTGCTCGACGACCGGGCCGCCGGGCGGCTGCAGGACGCCCTGGAACTGGGCCGCCGCCCGGTCGTGGACGTGGTGACGCCCGTGGAGCGCGTGATCTACGCGCAGGTCGGCACGACGCCCGAGGAACTGGAAGGGCTCGCGTCGGAGTCCGGGTTCTCCCGCTTCCCGGTCGTCGACAGCACCCGCAGGATCCTCGGCTACCTGCATGTGAAGGACGCCCTGGACCAGGCGCCCCGCAACATGCCGTTCCCGGTCTCGGCGCTGCGCCCGATCGCCCGGGTGCGGGCCGGGACGCCGCTCGACGACATACTGACCGCGATGCGGCGCAGCCGCACCCATCTGGCGGCGGTCCTCGACGAGCACGGGAAGCTGGCGGGCCTGGTCACCATGGAGGACGTGCTCCGCATCCTGGTGGGCCCTCCCGGGCAGACCCGCTGAGACCGCGACCGTGCCGGTGTGGGACCTCGCGGGACCTCGCGGGACCTCGCGGGACCTCGCGGGACCTCGCGGGACCTCGTGGGACCTCGTGGGACCTCGTGGGCGAGCCTGCCGGGAGTGCCCGAAGTGCCCGGAGTGCCGGCCGCAGCGACTCAGGGCCGCGGCAGGGGGTGCGACTTACCGGGCGGTAGGATCACACCGCCATGGAGATGAATGCCTCATACACCAGTTTCGTCGCGGTAGGCGACTCGTTCACCGAAGGCATGTCGGACCTGCTCCCCGACGGCACGTACCGGGCTGGGCAGATCTCCTCGCCGCCCGGCTGGCCACCCGCTCCCCCGGCTTCCGGTACGCGAACCTGGCGGTCCGGGGCAAGCTCATCGGCCAGATCGTCGAGGAGCAGGTCGGTCCCGCCGCCGCCATGCGGGCGGACGTGGTGACGATGGTCGGCGGCCTCAACGACGCACTGCGCCCCAGGTGCGACCTGGGGCGGGTACGGGACCGGCTCGAGGAGGCCGTGGAGCGCCTCGCGCCGAGCTGCCGCCGGCTGGTGCTGATGCGCAGCCCGGGACGGCGGGGCCCGGTCATGGAACGCTTCCGGCCCCGCATGGAGGCGCTGTTCGAGCACATCGACGGTCTGGCGGCCCGGCACGGCGCGCTGGTGGTCGACCTGTACGGGGCCGAGGCGCTCGGCGACCAGCGCATGTGGGACGTGGACCGGCTGCATCTCACGGCCGAGGGACACCGGAGGGTCGCCGAAGCCGTCTGGCAGGGACTCGGTCTGGCCCCCGAGGACGACTGGCGGTCCCCCCTGCCCCCGTCGGTGCCCCTCGGCTGGACGGCCCGGCGGACCGCCGACGTCCGGTTCGCCCGGGAGCACCTGGCCCCGTGGATCGGCCGGCGCCTCACCGGCCGCTCGTCGGGCGACGGGCTGCGCCCCAAGCGGCCCGAGCTGCTGGCGTGGGACGCGGACGCAAGCGCGCGGGACGGCAGCCACGCGCCGGGGCTCTCGTAGCAAGCCACAAACAGGGGCGGGGACCGGCCTGCGTGAACCGCCAGTAGAATCGGTCCACGTGACTGCAAAGCCTCGCATCCCCAACGTCCTGGCCGGCCGCTACGCCTCCGCGGAGCTCGCCGAGCTGTGGTCTCCCGAGCACAAGGTGAAGCTGGAGCGCCGGCTCTGGCTCGCGGTGCTGCGTGCACAGCAGGACCTGGGGATCGAGGTGCCGGACGCCGCCCTCGCCGACTACGAGCGGGTCCTCGACGAGGTCGACCTGACGTCGATCGCCGAACGGGAGAAGGTCACCCGGCACGACGTCAAGGCGCGGATCGAGGAGTTCAACGCCCTCGCCGGCCACGAGCACGTACACAAGGGCATGACGTCCCGCGACCTCACCGAGAACGTCGAGCAGCTGCAGATCCGGCTCTCGCTCGAGCTGATGCGGGACCGTGCGGTCGCCGTGCTGGCACGGCTCGGCAGGCTGTCCGCCGAGTACGCCGAGCTGGTGATGGCGGGCCGCTCCCACAATGTCGCGGCGCAGGCCACGACGCTGGGCAAGCGGTTCGCGACGGCGGCGGACGAGCTGCTGGTCGGCTACGCCAGGGTCGAGGAACTCCTCGCGCGGTACCCGCTGCGCGGCATCAAGGGCCCGGTCGGCACCGCCCAGGACATGCTGGACCTCCTCGGCGGGGACGCGGCGAAGCTCGAGGAGCTGGAGCAGCGCATCGCGGGCCATCTCGGCTTCGCCCATGCCTTCACCTCCGTGGGTCAGGTCTACCCGCGGTCGCTGGACTACGACGTGGTCACGGCGCTGGTGCAGCTGGCCGCCGCGCCGTCGTCGGTGGCGAAGACGATCCGGCTGATGGCCGGGCACGAACTCGTCACCGAGGGCTTCAAGCCGGGCCAGGTCGGCTCCTCCGCGATGCCGCACAAGATGAACACCCGCTCCTGCGAGCGTGTCAACGGCCTCATGGTCGTCCTGCGCGGCTACGCCTCGATGACCGGAGAGCTGGCGGGCGACCAGTGGAACGAGGGCGATGTCTCCTGCTCCGTCGTGCGCCGGGTCGCCCTCCCGGACGCGTTCTTCGCCTTCGACGGTCTGCTGGAGACCTTCCTGACCGTGCTCGACGAGTTCGGCGCCTTCCCCGCGGTGGTGGCCCGCGAACTCGACCGCTATCTGCCGTTCCTGGCCACCACCAAGGTGCTGATGGGCGCCGTGCGGGCCGGCGTCGGCCGCGAGGTCGCCCACGAGGCCATCAAGGAGAACGCGGTCGCCTCCGCCCTCGCCATGCGCGAGCAGGGTGCCGAGCGCAACGAGCTGCTGGACAGGCTCGCCGCCGACGACCGCGTGCCGCTGGACCGGGCCCAGCTGGACGCGCTGATGGCGGACAAGCTGTCCTTCACCGGTGCGGCGAGCGGCCAGGTCGCCTCGGTGGTCGCCCGCATCGAGGAGATCGCCAAGCAGCATCCGGAGGCCGCCGCGTACACGCCGGGTTCCATCCTCTGACCGGCGCCGCGTCCCGTATGCGTCGCATCACCGCCGCGGAGCTGGAGGCCGCCCGCGATCGCCTCGTCCCCGATGTGATCGCGGACGGCCTGTCCGTCCTGTTCTGCGGTATCAATCCCGGGCTGACGTCCGCCGCCACCGGATACCACTTCGCCCGGCCCGGGAACCGCTTCTGGCCCGTGCTGCACGCGTCGGGCTTCACCCCGCGTCAGCTGGAGCCGTCCGAGCAGCAGGAACTGCCGGCGCACGGTCTGGGCATCACCAACGTCGCCGCCCGGGCCACCGCGCGGGCCGACGAACTCACCGACGAGGAACTCCGTGAGGGCGGCCGGATCCTGAGGGAGAAGGTGGAGCGCCATCGGCCCCGATGGCTGGCGGTCGCGGGAGTCACGGCGTACCGCACGGCCTTCGGCGATCGCGGAGCCCGCATCGGCCGTCAGGCCGGCACGATCGGCGAGACCCGGATCTGGGCCCTGCCGAACCCCAGTGGGCTGAACGCGCATTGGACACTCCAGACCATGGCGGAGGAGTACGGGCGGCTGCGAGCTGCCGCGTCGGCGTCCTGAGGGTGGGCCTGAGAGTGGGCGTCCTGAAGGTGGGCCTGGAGCGGGCGCGCTGAGGGCGGGCGTCCGGGGGCCGTGTGAGGGGGAGCCCTGACGGCGCCGCCGGCGTCCGGCCCCGGCCACCGCCCTTCCCTCGGGGCGGGGCGTGCATCGCCTCCGTCGGCGGAGCGGCTAGGGCGGATCGACCTCGGTGACGACGGCCAGCAGCTGGTACGGCAGTTCGGTGTCCCACTTGGAGACCCCAGCACCACCCACCGTCCGTCGGCCCGCCACAGGTGGACGTCCGGCACTGATGCGCTCAGCATGGCCCAGGGCTCGGGTATGTGCTCCTCCCCGACGGATCGGGCGAGCATCGAGCCCAGGCTGAAGACCTGGGGAGGGCCCCATCGTGTGCTGAGCACGCCGGCAAGGGCCTCCCGCTCCGCTTCGAACTGCTCCCCGACGGCCTCCATGTGCGATCGGTCGTCCCGGAACTCCTCGCTCGTGCTCAGCTCGGCCGTGTGGTAGCCCGGAGCGCTGCCGCCCACCTCCGACCGGCCCGGCCGCACGGGGAACGGCCGGGAGCGCAGCAGTTCGATGGTCGCCAGGTGCCGTGCGGTGGTCATGCATTCAGTAAACCTTTCCCCACTGACATGTGGCGGACTGTCAGGTGACCCGGCGATGGATCGCCCGCCACCGGCGGTGCTCACCGCGCGCGGGTCCGGGACGGTCGCACCACCCGCTCCCGCGCGGGTCCGGGACGGTCGCACCACCCGCCCCCGGTGTCCCGGCTCGGAGAGCGCTGCGGAGCCGTGGCTGGTGACGGCCGAGCCGCGTCCCGAGGATCGCGGCGGAGCCGCAGCCCCGGAATCGCGGGATCGCGGGATCGCGGGATCGCGGGATCGCGGGATCGCGGGATCGCGGCTCCGGGTGCTCGCAGCACCCCTCCGCCATTGAGTACGATCCGCCAGACACGTGTACGAGCTGGGAGGGCACACGGTGGGGCGGCTGACCGGAGGCGACCCGTCGCTGCTGCGGCGGATCAACTCCGCGGTGGTGCTCCGGGCGCTGCGGGGATCCGGCTCCCCGACACTGACCGATCTGACCCGGATCACGGGTCTGTCCCGGCCGACCGTCGAGGGGGTCGTGGAGGGCCTCGTCGCATCGGGGCTGGTGGTGGAGGCGGGGCCCGACGAGGGAGAGGCCCGCAGGCAGGGGCGGCCGGCGCGCCGCTTCCGGTTCCGCGCCGAGGCCGGGCATCTGCTGGGCGTGGAGATCGGGCCGCACCGGGTCGCCG
Source organism: Streptomyces sp. I6 (assembly GCA_003725745.1). GTDB lineage: Bacteria > Actinomycetota > Actinomycetes > Streptomycetales > Streptomycetaceae > Streptomyces. The sequence continues at coordinate 563,443 of RHDP01000001.1, forward strand.
TGCTGCTGTCGGGTCTGGACGGCCGGATCATCGGGACCGGCTCGCGCGAGGTCTCCGAGACGGCCTGCGCCGACGACCGCCTCGAACGGGCGCGCGGCGTCGTCGCCGACGTGCTGCGCAGGACCGGGGTGGCCAGGGCCAGCCTGCGTGCGGTCGGGGTGGGCACACCGGGCATCGTCGAGGCGGACGGCACGGTACGGCTGGGCACGGCACTGCCCGGCTGGACCGGGCTGGCCCTGGGCGAGCGGCTGAGGCGGTCGTTCCAGTGCCCGGTGCTCGTGGAGAACGACGCCAACGCGGCGGCCGTGGCCGAGCACTGGAAGGGTGCCGGGAGCGACTCCGACGACCTCGTCTTCGTCCTCGCGGGGCTCAGCCCCGGGGCGGGGTCCCTGATCGGCGGGCGGTTGCACCGGGCTACGGCGGCGCGGCCGGTGAGATCGGCGCGCTGCATCTGCTGGGCAGGGAGGCCACACCGGAGACGCTGCTGTCGACGACCGGCGAGCCGCTGCACCCGCTGGACGAGCGGGCGGTCGCCAGGGTGTTCGCCGAGGCGCGTGTGGGTGACGAGCGGGCCCTCGCGGCGGTCGAACGGTTCATCCAGCGGCTGGTGCACGACGTGGCGGCGCTGGTGCTCGCGCTCGACCCCGAACTGGTGGTGATCGGGGCTGGGCTGCGGGGCTCGACGGGGTGCTCCCTCCGCTGCGGGACGAACTGTCCCGCTACTGCCTTCGGCCGCCCCGCGTGGCGCTGTCGCTGCTCGGCGAGGCGGCGGTGGCGACGGGGGCGTTGCGGCTGGCGCTCGACCATGTGGAGGAGCAGCTGTTCGCCGTCGAGTCGACGGCGACGGCCCGGGGCTGACCTCCGCCGGGTCCGGGTGGGTGCCGGGCGGACCGGTCAGGAGGCGCGGCGCCGGCTGTGGCCCCGGTCCTCGAGGTCGCCCGCGTCGCCGAAGGTCAGCCGGCAGGTGTCCGCCCGGTAGGTCGCGACGGACGCGGCGGCGGTGCGGCCCGCCGAGAAGTACCGGGTGGTGACGACGAGTACGGGCGCGCCGGGGAGGCGGTCCAGTTCCCTGGCGTCGTCGGCGCGTGCGGAGCCGAGTTCGACGGCGCGGTCCTGGCCGTCGAGCGGCAGGCGCCGCAGTTCACGCAGTACCCGTCGGGCGCGGGCCACACCGGAGGGGGCGTCGATCGCGGAGAGGTCGGGTACGGAGGGGCCGGGACGTAGAGGAGTTCGGCGGCGACCGGCCGGCCGTGCGTCCCGAGGAGTCTGCGCACGATGTGCACGCGCTCGTCACTCTCCGTGTCCAGTAGGCGCGCTACGGCCGCGGGCGGCGCCGCGAGGGCGCAGTCGGCGGCCTGCCAGGCGTCACCGCCGGCGCCGGGCCAGTCGTTCGGGAGGTGGAGACGTCCACACCCATACGGGGCGGGGCGACGGTGGTGCCGACGCCGCGGCGGCGCTGGAGCCTGCCCTCCAGCTCGAGTTGGTCGAGGGCCTGGCGGAGGGTGGCCCGTGCCACGCCGAAACGGGCGGCGAGTTCACGCTCGTTGGGCAGGATCTCGCCGACCGCGAACTCGGAGTCGAGCGCTTCGCCGATCACAGTCTTCAGGTGCCAGTACTTCGGCTCCGGCACCGTCGCCGGCTGCGTGGTCCCCACCCTGTCCTCCGCGATCGCCGTGGCCCCGGCGGCATTTACGCGCCCTTGTTTATGAAAGGTTCCTGCACTATCCCTGCGACCATAGGGCGACCCCCACCCTTGGTCAAGACCAATCCCGGGCCCGTTACGCAGGGGAACCAGCCGTTGCCGCAGCGCTGCGTCGTTCCCGCCGTGGTGGGGCGGTCCCGGCGGGAACGCACACCACGCTGGTCAACGCGCCCCGCGGTGGGGTGCGCACGGAGCCGCCGGGCGATCGGGCCGGACCCGCGGGCGGGGAGGGCGGCACGAAAGGCCGCCGCCGCGGGACGCGGCGGGCACCGCGACCGGAGGGGCGCGGGCGGGTCGCGGCCGCGACCCGCTACGCCGTGAAGGCCGTGAAGGCCGTGAAGGCCGTGAGCTTGTCGGGGTTGCGGACGATGTGCACGCAGGCCACGCGTCCGCCCCTGACCTCGATCTGGACCACGCTGTCCGGCTTCCCGCCGGCCAGCACCAGCACGCCCGGCGCGCCGTTGACGTCGAGGACGCGGAACTCGGTGCCGGGGAGGGGCCGCTGGGCCACCGCGCACAGGAACCGCCCGACCTTGCCGGCGGATCGCAGGACGCGCAGCGGTGCCTTCGCCTTCCCGCCGCTGTCGCCGACGAGCCGGACGTCGGGGGCGAGCAGTCGGAGCAGCGCGTCGAGGTCACCGCCGGACGCCGCGGCCAGGAACCGTTCGGTCAGGTCACGGCGCGCGGCGGGGTCGACGTCGTACCGCGGTCTGCGCTCGTCGACGTGGCGCCGGGCGCGTCCGGCGAGCTGCCGTACGGCCGCCTCGCTGCGGTCGAGGGTGGTGGCGATCTCCCCGTACGGGAAGCCGAAGGCCTCGCGCAGCACGAAGACCGCGCGCTCCAGGGGGAGAGGGACTCCAGTACCACGAGCACGGCGAGGGACACGGACTCCGCCAGTTCGGCGCGCTCGGCGGAGTCGGGGGCGGTGTGCCCGGAACGGGTGGCGACGGGCTCGGGGAGCCAGGGCCCCACGTAGGACTCACGGCGCGACTGCGCCTGCCGCAGCCGGTCGATGGCGAGCCGGGTGGTGATGCGCACGAGATACCCGCGGGGCTCGCGGACGTCGGAGCGGTCCTCGGCGGACCACCGGACCCAGGCGTCCTGCACCACGTCCTCGGCGTCGGCGAAGCGGCCGAGCATGCGGTAGGCCACCCCCGTCAGCACGGAGCGGTGGGCCTCGAAGGCCTCGGTCGCCGTATCGCCTGCCACAGGCCCATCCCAGCCCACGGCCGGGGCCGATGTCCAGACGCTCCCGGTGCGTCGCCGGCCACATCCGGGCCGCGGCGCGAGGTCACGGGATGACGGCGGTGTGGTGGAGAGGCGCTGTTCACCGGGCCCAAGGCGTGCTTCCGCCGCACGCGTTGGCAGCACCGCGGCCCCTGCCCCTCTTGCCCGCCGGTGCTACCGAAGGGTAGTTATTGCCGGCAAGGCGTGTATGAAGTCATCGTCAGGAGCGGCAGCATGGTCTCGAGGGTCTCTTTCACGGTCGACTCCCCCGGCGGTCCCCGCACGCTGTCGGTCGCGTACGAGCGTCGCGGCACGGGTGAGCCGCTGCTACTGCTGCACGGCATCGGCCACCACTGGCAGGCGTGGGAGCCGGTCCTTCCGCTGCTGGCGCCGGAACGCGAGGTGATCGCGATCGACCTGCCCGGTTTCGGCTCGTCCCCCGCGCTGCCGCACGGCATGTCGTACGGGCTTCCCGCCGTCGTCCCCGTGCTAGGCGCCCTGTGCGAGGCGCTCGGCGTCGAGCGGCCGCATGTCGCCGGCAACTCGCTCGGCGGGCTGCTGGCGCTGGAACTCGGCCGGCAGAAGCTCGTACGGTCCGTCACCGCCCTGTCGCCCGCCGGGTTCTGGTCGGAGACCGAGCGCAGGTACGCGTTCGGGACGCTGCTCGCCATGCGCCGCGGCGCCCGGCTGGTGCCCGAGCCGGTGCTCGGCAGGCTGTCCCGTACCGCCGCCGGACGGGCGGCGCTGACGAGCACCATCTACGCCCGCCCCGGGCGCCGTTCACCGCAGGCGGTCGTGGCGGAGACCCTCGCCCTGCGCGACGCCACGGGCTTCCGTGAGACGCTCGACGCCGGCCGCGGGGTGCTGTTCACCTCCGACGTGCCCGGTGTACCCGTCACGGTCGCGTGGGGCGCCCGGGACCGGCTGCTGCTGCGCCGCCAGGGCATCAGGGCCAAGCAGGCCATCCCCGGTGCCCGGCTCGTCCGGCTGCCCGGCTGCGGCCATGTGCCGATGAACGACGATCCCGCGCTGGTCGCCCGCGTCATCCTGGACGGCAGCCGCTGACCCGCGCGGGGCGGGCGCGGTCCGCCACCGTGCGGGCATCCGCACACCGAGCGCCACCCCGCCGCCGGCCGGGGCGTTGCCGAGGACCCGTGCCGCGCCGTACGCCCCGGTGCCGACGAGTGGTGTCGCGGCGGGGCTCCATGTGATCGACCGCCTTCCGGCACGGTGGGGCCCGGAGAGGCGCGTCCCGGACCGCGCGGCCCGCGCGGGGTGTCGGTCCGGGCGCCGGCGTCGTACGACGCCCGTGGTTCTGCCCGGACGCTGCACCCGGCGAAGCGCCAGACCGTCGCGAGAGGTCCGGCCGCCCCGGCTGCCAGCGGACTTCCGCCGAGTTCCCGGCCGTCGGCAGCCCATGCGGGCGCGCGACCCGTGCCCGGCACTCAGCCGGCGCCCCGCACGCCCCCGCACGCCCCCGCACGCCCCCGCACGCCGCCGCGGTCCGAAGCCGCACCTCGGAGCGACGAGGGCGGCGGCCAGGGGCCGGGGGCGGGGAGCCGGGGCGGTAGCCGCGCCGACGGCCCCGTCTTCCTGTGCGATGGGCGTTCCGCCCGCCGCGGGCCCGGCGCAGGTCGGCCGGGACATGACGTTGCCGGGCCCGTCGGCCTTGGTACGGTCGAGCCCAACCGGCCTGCGGACACGGCCCGATCGGCCTCCGCGACCGGTGCTCACGCGGCGACGTGATCGGTGCCCGGGACGGAGTCGCCCGCCGGCGGCGATCGTCCGCGGGCACGGAGGGAGACACCCTCCACGGCCGCCGACCGCGTGGAGCGGCGCGTGGCCGCCCCGTGGGCGGCCCGCTTCGAGCAGGCCCGCCGGCCTCCACGAGCCGGCCGTGCGGGGCGGCTCCGCCCCGCACATCGCCCGAGCGGGCCGGCTGCCGACCGCCTTGCGTCATCGCCGCGATCCTTCAACGACAAACTCGGGAGAATGCGGACCATAACATGCAAGAATCTGCTTTAACCCATCAGTCACAAAGCGTTCGTGATCACGCAACACCACTCGGCCAGAGTGGCGCCATGACCGATGTGAACTCCGCGACGCGCACCCGCCGCCACCACTGGCGGCGGGACCTCGTCGAACTGGCCGCACTGTTCACCGCCGTCGCCGTCGCCGACGCCATCGCGAACATGATCGTGCACGGCCCCGACGGCCCCTACCTGCTGGTCGCCTCGGCACTCACGCTCGTCGCCACGGCCGCGTTCCACACCTGGTGGGCACGCCGCCACAGCCATGCCCCGCCGGCCGCCGATACCGGCGGTCCCGGAGCCGACGGCTCCGGGACCGCCGGCACGTCCGGTGCCGCCGGCCCGGCCGGCGCGCGGGAGCCCGCTCCCCGCGAGACCGCGCTGTGGCGCATGCGGTCGACCGTCCGGGACGAGCCGGGCAGCCTCGCCGCCCTGTGCGGGCCCTGGCACGCCACCGGGTGGACATCCTGACGCTGCAGACGCACCCGCTGGCGGACGGCACCGTCGACGAGTTCCTGCTGCGGGCACCCGCCGCCCTCCAGGCCGAGGAGATCACCCGGGCGGTCTCGTCCGCCGGCGGCGGCGGCACCTGGATCGAACGCGCCGACGCCCACGACCTGGTCGACACCCCGACGAGGCTGCTTGGCCTCGCCACCCGGACCGCCCTGGATGCGGCAGAACTCCCCTTGGCCATACGGCAGTTGCTGGGCCGGTGCACCATCCGCTCGCGGCCCGCCGAGACCCTCGGGGCCGGCCGGGCGGCGAGCAGGTCCCCGAGGAAGGCGTGCTGGACGAGACGGTGATCCGGCTGCGCGACCCGAACGGCGGCACGATCACGGTCGAGCGCCCGTATCCGCCCTTCACCCCGACCGAGTTCGCCCGGGCCCGCGCCCTGGTCGAGCTCGACGCCCGCCTCGGCCCGCGCGTCCCGCGCGCCCAGGACGTGCTGACACTCCCGGAGGGAAACGAGATCACCGTCCGCCGCGCGGACCAGGGCGACGTCGCCGCCGCCCGCGCGATGCACGACCGCTGCTCGGCCCGGACCCTGCGGATGCGCTACCACGGGCCGGTCGCCGACGCGGACCGCTATCTGAACCATCTCCTCAGCCCCCGGTTCGGCCGCACCCTCGCCGTGGAGACGGCGTCCGGCCGGATCGTCGCCCTCGGCCATCTGCTCTGGGACGGCGACGAGACCGAGGTCGCGCTCCTCGTCGAGGACCAGTGGCAGCGGCGCGGCATCGGCGCCGGGCTGCTGGGCCGGCTGGTGGCGCTGGCCGTCGAGGCGGGGTGCGAGAACGTCTACGCCGTGACCCAGTCGTCCAACACCGGCATGGTCGCCGCCATGCGCGGGCTCGGCCTCCCGCTCGACTACCAGATCGAGGAGGGCACCCTCGTGATCACCGCACGCCTCAACGCGGCTCCGGTGCGCCCACGGCTTCCGCAGGACGCACCGCGCGCACTGCCCGGGAGCGGGAGCCTGCGCCCGAGTGGTCCCGGCCGGGCCGGGCCGAGCGCTGAGCGCCTCGCACAGGTCGGCCCAGAGGTCCTCGACGTCCTCCAGTCCGACCGACATCCGCAGCAGCCGGTCGCTGACGCCCGCGGCACGCCGGTCCCCTCGGCCACGATCCGGTGGCTGATGGAGGCCGGGTGCTGAATCAGCGTGTCGACGCTGCCGAGGCTGACGGCGGGCGTGATCAGCCGGACGGCGGCGATCACGTCGCGCGGGTCCCGTACACCTCGAAGGAGACCATCGCGCCGCCGACCGACGGATAGTGGACCCGGGCGACGCGCGGGTCGGCGGAGAGCCGGCGGGCGAGGTCGGCGGCGGTCGCCGACGCGGCCCGGACCCGAACCGGCAGCGTGGACAGCCCCCGCAGCAGCAGATAGCCGGCCATCGGGTGCAGCACTCCTCCGGTCGCGAAGCGCACCTGCCGCAGCGCGGCGGCGAACTCCTCGTCGCAGGCGACGACGCCGCCCATCACGTCGCCGTGGCCGCCGAGGTACTTGGTCGCGCTGTGCAGCACGAGCCGGGCGCCCTGCTCGGCGGGCCGCTGGAGCACCGGGGTGGCGAAGGTGTTGTCGACGAGCAGCGGGACCGATCCGCAGGAGTGGGCGAGCGCGGCGATGTCGGCCTCGGACAGCGTCGGGTTTGCGGGGCTCTCGACCATCACGAGCCCGGTGTCGGGCCGGATCGCCGCGGCGACGCCCGCCGGGTCGGTCCAGGTCACCTCAGTGCCGAGCAGTCCGCCGTCCAGCAGGTGGTCGCTGCACCCGTACAGCGGCCGGACCGCCACCACATGGCGCAGCCCCATCGAGGCCCGGACCAGCAGCACCGCGGTCAGGGCGGCCATCCCGCTGGCGAAGGCCACCGCGCTCTCCGTGCCCTCGAGCCGGGCCAGCGCGGTCTCGAAGCGGGCCGTCGTCGGGTTGTCCAGCCGGGCGTAGACGGGCGGACCGTCCAGCCGCCCGCCGGTGGAGGCGAAGGCGTCGATGCGCGCCGCCTCCCCCTCCACGTCGTAGGAGGGGTAGGTGGTGGACAGGTCGATCGGCGCGGCGTGCAGGCCGAGCTGCACGAGGTCCTCGCGTCCGGCGTGCACGGCTTCGGTGGCGAGCGCCCGGGTGGGTGCGGGGGCGTTCGAGGGGGCGAATTCCATGGCGCGCACTCTGGACAATTACCGGGCGGTAGCGTGGTTACTCCGTGCTACGTTCGGGCCATGGCTGAATCTGTCGTTCTGGACCCGGTCGATCTTCACATACTGCGCATCCTGCAGAACGACGCCCGGACCACCTACCGGGAGGTGGCCGCCGAAGTGGGTGTCGCCCCTCCACATGCCTGGACCGGGTGAGCAGGCTGCGCCGCAGCGGGGTCATCCTCGGGCACCAGCTGCGACTGGATCCGGCCAAACTCGGAAGAGGGCTCGAGGCACTCCTGATGGTCCAGGTCCGTCCGCACCGGAGGGAACTGATCGGCCCGTTCGTCGAACGGATCCGGGCCCTGCCGGAATCACGTGCGCTCTTCCATCTGACGGGGCCCGACGACTATCTGGTGCATGTCGCCGTGACCGACACGGCGGACCTGCAGCGGCTGGTGCTGGACGAGTTCACGTCACGGCGTGAAGTCGCCCGTGTGGAGACCCGCCTGATCTTCCAGCAGTGGGACTGCGGCCCCCTCCTCCCGCCCGCTCAGGACCCGGCCGGGCATGCTCATTTGTCAGCCGACCGGGGCCCGGCGCGATCGGCCGGTGATGACGCCGGCCACCCACGCGTATCAGGATGAGCGCATGCCAGAGACACCGAGCAGCGTGCTGCCCCGCCAGGTCGCCGACGCCTATGTCGACGCCCTCGTCGCCCTCGACCCGATCATCGGTACCTACCTCGGAGTCCCGGAGAGCGCGGGCTTCCTGCCCGACTTCTCCCCGGCCGGCCGGGAGGCCGTGGCCGAGCTCGCCCGCGCGACGCTCGTCCGGCTCGACGAGGCCGAGAAGATGCCCGGCGCGGACTCGGACGCCGAACGGCGCTGCGGCCGTCTGCTGCGGGAACGGCTCACCGCCGAACTCGCCGTGCACGACGCCGAGGAGGGCCTTCGCACCGTCAGCAACCTGCGGTCCCCCGCACACAGCGTGCGCAACGTCTTCACCGTGATGCCGACGGCGTCCAAGGAGGACTGGACGGCGGTCGCCGAGCGCATGCGGGCGGTGCCGGACGCCCTCGCCGGCTACCGCGCCTCGCTGGCCCTCGGGCTGGAGCGCGGGCTTCCCGCCGGTCCGCGCGCCACGGCCGCCTTCGTCGCACAGCTCGACCAGTGGACGGACGGGCCGGACGGCCGCGGCTGGTTCGAGGACTTCGCCGCCGCCGGCCCGGACGGGCTCCGCACCGAACTCGACGGCGCCGCGGCGGTCGCCACCTCCGCCTTCCGCTCACTGCGTGACTGGATGCGCGAGGTGTACGCCCCCGGGATCGAGGGTGCCCCCGACACGGTGGGCCGCGAGCGCTACGCCCGGTGGGTCCGCTTCTTCAACGGCACCGACATCGACCTCGACGAGGCCTACGCGTACGGCTGGTCCGAGTACCACCGGCTGCTCGGCGAGATGAAGTCCGAGGCGGACAAGATCCTTCCGGGTGCGGGCCCCTGGGAGGCGCTGGCCCACCTCGACGTGCACGGCACCCACATCGAGGGTGTGGAGGAGGTGCGCGAGTGGCTGCAGAAGCTCATGGACGAGGCCATCGAGGCCCTGGACGGCACGCACTTCGAACTCGCCGACCGGGTACGGGTGGTGGAGTCCCGGATCGCGCCCGCCGGCAGCGCGGCCGCTCCCTACTACACGGGCCCCTCCGAGGACTTCTCGCGCCCCGGCCGGACCTGGCTGCCGACCATGGGCGAGACCCGCTTCCCGGTGTACGACCTGGTCTCCACCTGGTACCACGAGGGCGTACCGGGGCACCATCTGCAGATCGCGCAGTGGGTCCACGTCGCCGACCGGCTGTCGCGCTACCAGGCGACCGTCGGCGGGGTGAGCGCCAACGCGGAGGGCTGGGCGCTGTACGCCGAGCGGCTCATGGACGAACTCGGCTTCCTGCCGGACGCCGAGCGCAGGCTGGGCTATCTGGACGCCCAGATGATGCGTGCCTGCCGGGTCATCGTCGACATCGGCATGCACCTGGAACTGGAGATCCCCGCGGAATCGCCCTTCCACCCCGGCGAGCGCTGGACGCCGGAGCTGGCGCAGGAGTTCTTCGGCGGGCACAGCGGACGTCCCGCCGACTTCGTCGAGAGCGAGCTGACCCGCTATCTGTCCATGCCCGCGCAGGCCATCGGCTACAAGCTGGGAGAACGGGCCTGGCTGCTGGGGAGGGAGCGTGCCCGGGAGGCGCACGGGGACGCCTTCGACGCGAAGGCGTGGCACATGGCGGCGCTGTCGCAGGGGCCGCTGGGCCTGGACGACCTGGTGGACGAGCTGTCGAGGTTGTGACGGCGGGAGTCGTGCCGCGAGGTCCGGACGCCCGGGCCGCCGGGCGGTCCGCCCGTGCGTCCGGACCTCGCGGGATTCCGTGGTGCGGCGGCGCCGGATGACCGCCGCCCCACCGCTCGTCACCGGCGGAAGCCGCCCCCGGCTCGACGAGCCGCCCCGTGGTCCGCTCGGCGAGCCGCCCCGTGGTCCGCTCGGCCTCCTGCGCCGCAAGGCAGGCGATGGTGCCGGTGCCGTCCGGCCACGCGACGGCATACGGTCGCGGCGGTGTGCCGCCGCGACCGGCTGAGGACCGCGGGGCACGGCGGGCCCGTCCCGGCCGGGGGCCGCCCGGGCTGCCGGCCGTGTTCCGGGCCGTTCGGCCGCCCGGGGCCCGGTCCGTGTCAGCAGCCGCAGTCCTCCGCTCCGACGGGTGCCGTCAGCGGGTCGGCGGCACGGTGCCGCGGGCCCTGCCAGGTCTCGTACGCGAGCCCCTCGCGCACCCAGTACTCGAAGCCGCCCGGCATCTCCTTGACCCGGAAGCCGAGTTCGGCGAGCGCCAGCGCGGCGCCGTCGCAGCCCGGGCCCCAGCAGTAGGTGACGACCGGCACCGATCTGTCCAGCAGCCGTTCGGTCCGGTCGTGCACGAGGGCGGTGGGCAGATGTCACGGGCGACGACTGCTTCGTGCTGAAGGTCGCCGCCCGGTCCATGAGCCGTCTCGAGGAGATCTCGGGCCGGATCAGCGGACTCGGCGCGGTGACGACGAGCGTCGTGTACTCCTCGCCCCTCCCCCGGCGGTCGCTCAGCCGCTGACCGGGGCCGACCGCAGCCGCACGGCCGAACCGTCGCGTTCCTTGACGACCTCGAGCCGGGCGGGGATCCGTCGGCGCAGGTCGGCGACGTGGCTGACGATGCCCACGCTGCGGTCGCGTTCCCGCAGCGAGTCGAGGACGTCGAGCACCTCGTCGAGGGTCTGGTCGTCGAGGCTGCCGAAGCCCTCGTCGATGAACAGGGTGTCCAGCCGCGCGCCGCCGGCCTCGTCGGTGACGACGTCGGCGAGGCCCAGGGCGAGGGCGAGGGAGACGAAGAAGGTCTCCCCGCCGGACAGCGTCGCCGTGTCCCGCTCCTTGCCGGTCCACGCGTCGACGACGTGCAGACCGAGTCCGGAGCGCTTGCCGCCGGAACGGGCGTCGGAGTGGACCAGCGTGTAGCGGCCCGCGGACATGCGCCGGAGCCGTACGGTGGCCGCCGCGGCGACCTGTTCCAGCCGGCCCGCCAGGACGTAGGACTCCAGGCGCATCCTGCGCTCGTTGTCGGCGGAGGTGCCCGCGGTGAGGCCGGCGAGCCGGGCGACGCGCTCGTACTCGTCGCGCAGCGGGCCGAGGCGGCGTGCTTCGGCCGCGGCGAGACGCGACAGCCGGTCGAGTTCCGCACAGCGTTCCCGGGCGGAGCCGAGCGCCGAGACCGCGTCCCGCAGTGCGCTGTCGGCGGCGTCGAAGACGCGCAGCGCCGCCTCGGGCCTCGCGGGCGGCCGCGCGGCGGCGGCGCGGGGTTCCGGTTCGGCGAGGCGGTCGGCCACCGCCGCCTCCTCGGCCTGCCAGGCGTCGAGCCGCCGCTGAAGGTCGCGCTGTCCGACGTCGTCCAGCAGCGCGGTGGCCGCGTCGGCGGGGGTGCCGTATCCGGCCCGGAACGCCGCGTCGGAGAGCCGGTCGTCGGCCTCCTTCAGACGGCGCGCCGTGGTGTCCACCGCGCGGACGGCCTCCGCGGCCTCGTGGAGCAGGGCGATGCGCCGCTCCAGCAGCGCGGTCCGCTCGGCGACGGTTCCGCAGCCGCCGACGGCCCGCGCCACCTCCGCGTCCAGCACGGTCTGCTCGCTCTCGAGGGCCTCCCGCCGCGACGTCCGCGCGACGGCGCGCCGTTCGGCCTCCTGCCGCGCCGACAGCCGCTCGCCGTACTCCCGCTCGGCCCGGTCCAGTTCCTCGCGGGCGTCGTGCATCCCGGCCGCCAGCGCGTGGGCTTGCCGGTGCTCGCGCTCCAGCCGGGCCACGACCTCCTCCAGGGCCGTGACGGCGGGGTCGGCGGGCGCGGTGTCCGCCGTGCCGCCGCCTTCGTGGCCGGCGACGGCCACGGCACGGGGCGATCCCCCCGCCGCGGTGGGGGCAGGGGCGGCCGCGGTGTCCGGCCGGACGTCCACGCCGCCGCCGGCCGGCGACTGAGCGTGAGCGCCCGAGCCCGTCCTCTCACGGGAGCCGTTCGCCGCCTCTCCGCCGCGCAGGTCGTCGGGCGCCGCGGACGGTGACGGAATGCCCGGCCCTCCGCGGCGGACAGCGCCGCCCGCGGGCCTGCGCCGTCACCCGGGCCCTCGGGGCCGCCTCGCGCGCCGCCTCCCTCGCGGCCGTGAACGCCCCCCGCAAAACGGCCAGTTGCCGTTCGGCCTCGGCGCGGGCCCGGTCGGCGGCGACGTACTCCTCGTACGCCGCGTCCTCCGCCGCGCGGTCGACATGGGCCTGCCCCGGCCTCGCCGGTGCGGGGTGCTCCGTGGAGCCGCAGACGGCACAGGGTTCGCCGGGGGCGAGCCCGGCGGCGAGTTCGGCGGCGATGCCGAGGAGCCGGCGCTCCTTGAGGTCGAGCCATCGCTCACGGGCCGCGCCGGCCCGCTCGCGCGCGGTGCGGTGGTCGTCCTCGACGGCATCGGCCCTGGCGGCGAGGCGGTCGCGTTCACGGGCGGCGGCCACCCGGCGGCGGGCCGGTTCCAGCCGTCCCGCGAGGTGCTCGGCGCGGGTCGCGGCCTCCTGCGCGGCCTCGATCCGGTCCTGGAGCGAGCGGCGCACCCGGTCCCAGCCGGCGAGCCAGCCCTCGGCTTCCTGGAGGACCCCTTCGTCATGGCGGGCCTGGCGATCCAGTTCCCCGCGTTCGCGGGCGATGCCGGCGCTGCGCTGCTCGGCGCGGCGAGCGGCGTCCAGGCCGCCCCGTTCCCGCCGAAGCTCGTGCTCCACTTCGGAGAGCCGCTCCGCGCCCATGTCCGCCAGTGCCGCGGGGAGGGCGGCCCGGGCCCGCCCGGCGGCGGCGTCGGCGGACTCGTGCTCCCGCTCGGCGTCCTCGCGCAACCGCAGCGCCGGGCCGACCAGTTCGGCCCGGCGGGCCTGCTCCAGGCGTGCTCGTGCGCGTTCCATCGCGGGCCGCCGCTCCTCCAGTTCACCGGCCCGCCGTACGGCGTCGTCGTGGCGCCGCTGCAGTGCGGCCAGTTCCCGTTCCGCGTCCAGGGCCCGCCGGGCGGCGGATTGGCGGGCCTGGGCCGCGGACCGGGCCGAGGCGGCGACGGCGAGGGATTCCCGGGCGTCCGCCCGGGCCACGGCGGCCCACTGCAGCACCGCGTCGGCGAGGCCGGGGTCTCCCGGCCGGTGGGCGGGGGCGGGCCAGTCGCCGGCCGCGTTCCCGGCCGCCTGGCCCATTCGGTGGGCGAGGGCCAGCAGCCGGTCGTCGCCGTCCCGCACCTGCTGCTCGGCGGCGCGGCGCAGTTCGGCGAGGCGTTCCTCGACCAGGGCGAACCGGCGGGTGTCGAAGAGCCGGCCGAGCAGCTTTCCGCGTGCTTCCGCGTCCGCCCGCAGAAAGCGCGCGAAATCGCCCTGGGGCAGCAGGACGACCTGGCAGAACTGCTCCCGGCTCATGCCGACGAGCTGCCCGATCTCGTCGCCGATCTCCTGGTGGGAGCGGCTGAGGGCGGTCCATTCGCCGCGCGCCGCGTCGTACTCCCGCAGCCGGCTCTGGGCCTTCTCGACGGTGACGCCCGTGCCCTTCTTCTTGGGGCGGGGCTGTGCGGGGCGCCGGGTGACCTCCAGCCGGCGGCCGCCCACGGTCAGGTCCAGGCACACCTCGGTGTGGGTGCCGGCGTGGGCGTGGTCGCTGCGCAGCGATGCGCCGGGACTCTGCCGGGCGCCGGGCACCGCGCCGTACAGGGCGTAGCAGACGGCGTCGAGGACGGACGTCTTGCCCGCACCCGTCGGTCCGTGCAGCAGGAACAGACCCGCGGCGGACAGCGTGTCGAAGTCGATCTGCTGCCGTGTGGCGAAGGGCCCGAAGGCGGTGATCTCCAGCCGGTGCAGTCTCACCCGGCCACCTCGCGGACGGCCGTGTCCACCCGCACGTCGTCGAAGGCGCCGCGGAGCAGGGCCCGTTCGAGTTCGTCGGGGCTGCCGCCCCCGCGGACATGGGTCACGAAGTCCTCGGCGATCTGGTGGTCGTCACGGTCGCGCAGCCGCTCCGCGTAGCCGGCGGGCGCGTCCCCGCCGGTGCGCTCGGGGGCGAAGACGAGACTCAGGGTGTGCGGGAAGCGCCGGGTGAGCCGCGCCATGGGGTCGGCGGGCCGTACCGGGTCGGTGAGGGTGGCCTCGACCCAGGCCTCCTCGTGGCGTGCCAGCGCGGGGTCGGCCAGGAGGTCCTCGATCCGGCCCTCGACGCGGGCGAGCGGCCGGGGCACCGGGCAGTCCAGTCGCTCGGCGGTGATCTCCCCGGCCGGGCCGAGTTCCACGAGCCACATGGTCTTGCGGTGGTGGGTCTCGGAGAAGGAGTACGCGAGGGGGGAACCGGAGTACCGAACCCGCTCGCTGACGGTCTGGCAGCCATGCAGATGGCCGAGCGCCGTGTATTGGGCGCCGTCGAAGAGCGCGGCGGGGACGGCCGCGACACCGCCGACGGTGATGTCCCGCTCGCTGTCGCTCGGTTCGCCGCCCGCGACGAAGGCGTGTGCCAGGACGACGGAGCGGGTGCCCGGCGCCCGCTCGGCGAGGTCCGCGCGCACCCGGTCCATCGCCGCGCCGAGCACCGCCTCGTGGCCCGCGGCCGTGCCGAACTCGTCCCGGACGAGGGCGGGTTCCAGATACGGCAGCCCGTAGAACGCTACGTCGCCGTGCCCGTCCCGCAGCACCACCGGGGTGGCGCAGCCCGCCGGGTCGGTACGCAGATGGATCCCGGCGCGCTCGATCAGCCCGGAGGCCACTCCGAGCCGGCGGGCCGAGTCGTGGTTTCCGGAGATCATCACGGTGGGCACACCCGCGTCTGCGAGCCGGTGCAGCACGTCGTCGAACAACTCCACGGCGGCCAGGGGTGGTACGGCCCTGTCGTAGACGTCCCCCGCCACCAGTACGGCGTCCACCTCGTGTGTGTGCGCCGTGGCGACCAGGTGGTCGAGGAACGCCTGCTGTGCGCCGAGCAGGCTCACCCTGTGGAACGTACGCCCCAAATGCCAGTCCGACGTGTGCAGAAATCTCAAGAAAACGGCTCCGACCTGATCGTGTCCCCTCCCCGGCCCGGAGGCCGGCGCCCGGCCCGGGCGCGGGGCCCACCGGACGGCATCGACCACGTTAGCGCCGTTGGTCGTCCGCTTCCCCCGGAGCCTCGGTTTTCACCCGATTCCGGGAGCGGTCCCCTCGGACCGGACCGGGCCGGGCCGTCCTGCTCTTCAGGCGTCTCCGTACGCCTCGCCACCGAGCTCCAGGCCGGCCGTGCCCGCGGTGGTGTCCGCGAGCCAGGCGCGGAAGGCGTCCACGTCGGAGTCCGGCAGGCCGATCTCGATCGCCACCGACTCCCCGTAGCGCACGTCCCGTACCTCCCGGCCGGTCGCGCGCAGATCGTTCTCGACCTTGCCGGCGCGCTGGTGGCCGACGGTGACGGTGGCGAGCCGGAAGCGCTGCCGGGTCACGGTGCCGAGCGCGTCCAGGGCCTCGCCGACGGCACCGCCGTAGGCGCGGATGAGCCCGCCCGCGCCGAGCTTCACCCCGCCGTAGTAGCGACTGACCACGGCGACGGCATAGCGGATGTCACGGCGGAGCAGCATCTGAAGCATCGGCACCCCGGCCGTGCCTCCGGGCTCGCCGTCGTCGCTCGCCTTCTGTACGGCGGCGTCGGCGCCGATGACGTACGCGAAGCAGTTGTGGGTGGCGGTCGGGTGCGTCCGGCGGACACGCGCGACGAAGTCCTGCGCGTCCCGCTCGGTCGCGGCCGGGGCGAGCGCGCAGACGAAGCGCGATCGGCTGATCTCGGTCTCGTGGACGCCCTCGCGGGCGACCGTCCGGTACTGCTCCTGCATCCCGCCACCCTATGCCGCCGCGCGGTCCGCCCGGTCCGTCCAACCGGTGCGGGGGTGCGAGGGGTGCGGGGGTGCGAGGGGTGCGAGGGGTGCGAGGGTCGGTGCCCCGCCCGGGAACGGGGCACCGAGAGGGTGGGGGCGGTCGTCGCGGCTCGCGGGGACGGCCGCCGCGGGGCGCGGGCCCCTGTGCGGGACGGGGCCGTCGGCGGCCTCCCCGCGTCCACCGGGAATGCCGAGGGACCGCCGGCCGTTCCCCATTGCGGCGGGAGACCACCGCCGCAGCGGGAGACCACCGCCGCAGCGGGAGACCACCGCCGCAGCGGGAGACCGGCGCCGCAGCGAGCGAACGACCAGGGAGGCAGCACGTGCACAGCGAGACGGACAGCGTCCGCAGGATCCTCAACGATCTCGGCGACACGTGGGCGATCGTCGGCCTCTCCTCGAACGAGCGACGCGCCGCCTACGGGGTCGCGAAGGTGCTCCAGCGCTACGGCAAACGCATCGTACCGGTGCACCCGAAGGCCGAGAGGGTGCACGGGGAGCAGGGCTATCCGTCCCTCGACGCCGTTCCGTTCGACGTCGACGTCGTGGACGTCTTCGTCAACAGCGCCCTGGCCGGCGCGGTCGCCGACCAGGCCGTGGCCAAGGGCGCCGGGGCCGTGTGGTTCCAGTTGGGCGTCATCGACGAGGAGGCGTACGAGCGGACCCGCGCCGCGGGCCTCGAGATGGTCATGGACCGCTGCCCGGCGATCGAGATCCCGCTCCTCGACTGAGGCCGTCCCGCGAGGAGGACGGGCGCGGCCCCACCGGCAGCACGGGCGCGGCGGTACCACCGGCACCCGGGGGCGCCCCGCCGGGAGCACGCACGGGCGAGGTCCGGCCCGGCGACACGGGCGGAAGCCGCGGCTCCGCTCCCCGCCGAACGCCGGCGCCTTCAGGCGGTCGGTCGGTCAGGCGGTCAGGCGGTGCCGAGACCTTCGGGCACCACGGCGCCGGGGAGCCCGGCGAAGACCTTCCCGGGCACGATCAGCTTGCCGCGGCGGCGGCCGCTGCCGACGAGCACCCACTCGGTGCCGACGACCGCGGAGTCGACGAGCAGGGGCCAGCCGGCGGGCAGGCCGATCGGGGTGACCCCGCCGTACTCCGTGCCCGACTCGTCCGTCGCGGTCTCCATGGGGGCGAACGAAGCCATGCGGGCGCCGAGTTGCCTGCGCACCACGCCGTTGACGTCGACCCGGGTCCTGAACAGGACCAGGCACGCGGCAAGGGTCGACGCACCGCCGCGCCTGCCGGCCACCACGACGCAGTTGGCCGAGGCGGAGAGGAGGCCGGCGCCGTGGTGCTCGACGGGCACGGCGGTGTCGGCGATGGCCGGGCCGGTGTCGACGTACAGCGGCTACCGGGCCGGGACGTCACCGCTCCAGGCCCTTACGGCGTCGGCGACCGGGGCGACCAGGAGGTCGAGGCACTCCGGGGCCGGCCGTGCGTCGTCGAAGTCTCCGATGGGTGCGCGCATGGCGGGCACGCTACAGCGGACGGGGTTCACCGGACCGGGCCCCTCAGCGGACGGGGTTCACCGGACCGGGCCCCTCAGCGGACGGGGCCCCTCGGCCGGGCCCTTCAGCGGACGGGAGGGATGGAGACCGCCATGGTCATCTCGACCGTCCCGGCTCCCGCGTTGCGGTAGACGTGCGGCACGTTCGCCTCGTAGGTGGCCGAGGTTCCGGCCGGCACCGTGTACGGCTGCCCCTCGACGACGAGGGTGAGTTCCCCGGACGTGACGTGCAGGAGTTCGACGGTGCCGTCGGGGTGGGGGTCGGAGGCGCTCTCCTCGCCCGGCGCCAGCGTCCAGGCCCAGAGTTCCAGCGGGCCGCGGGCCTCGGCGCCGACGAGCAGCGTGTTCGAGCTGCCGCCGGGGGTGGACCACATGCGCACGGCCTGCTCCCGCGGGACGAGCTGGACCTGCGGTCCCTGGTCGTAGTCGAGGAGCGTGGTGATGCTGACTCCGAGGGCGTCGGCGAGTTTGACCGTGGTGCCCACGCTGGGATTGGTGCGCGCCTGCTCGATCTGGATGATCATGCCGCGGCTGACGCCCGAGCGGGCGGCGAGGGCGTCGAGCGTGAAACCCCGCTCGCCGCGCCAGCGCTTCAGGTTGCGGGCGAGCGACTGCGTGAGCTGTTCGAGGTCCGACACATTCCGTCCAATATTTTTGATAGACCAGTTCAACCGGCTGTACTACGGTGTGGTGCACCCGATCGTTCACCGAACTGTACTGCGAGGCATCGATGACAGCCCTGTTCGCCCTGGCCACCAGCCTTCTGTGGGGGCTGGCCGACTTCGGCGGCGGACTGCTGACGCGACGCACCCCCGCGTTGACGGTCGTGGTGGTCTCGCAGACGATCGCCGTGGCCGTCCTCGGCGTGATCGTCGCGCTCACCGGTGGGTGGAGCGAGGCGGGGCCCCTGCTCTGGTACGCGGTGGCGGCCGGTGCCGTCGGCCCGGTGGCGATGCTGAGCTTCTACAAGGCGCTGGCTCTCGGCCCCATGGGCGTCGTCTCCCCCCTGGGATCGCTCGGGGTCGTGGTGCCCGTCTCGGTGGGTCTGCTCCTCGGCGAGCGGCCCGGGCTGCTCCAGTTCGCCGGCATCGGCGTCGCCGTCGCGGGCGTACTGCTCGCGGGCGGCCCGGAACTGCGGGGCGCGCCCGTGCAGCGCCAGGCGATCCTGCTGACCCTGCTCGCCGCGTTCGGTTTCGGCTCCGTGATGGCGCTCATCGCCGAGGCGTCGACCACGCTCACCGGCCTGTTCCTGGCACTGTTCGTGCAGCGCGTCACCAACGTCCTGGTGGGCGGCGCGGCGCTGTACGTCTCGGTGAAGCGGGGCGGCCGCGCCCTCCCGGAGGACGGCGGGCCGGGCCTGATCGTCCGCTCGCTGCCGGCCCTCGCCTTCGTCGGCCTGGCGGACGTCGCCGCCAACGGCACGTACTCCATTGCCGCACAGCAGGGCCCGGTGGCGATCGCGGCGGTACTCGCCTCGCTCTACCCCGTGGTCACCGCCCTGGCCGCGCGCGGCGTGCTCAAGGAGCGGCTGCGCGCGGTGCAGGCCGCCGGCGCCGGGCTGGCGCTCGTCGGCACGGTCCTCCTGGCGACGGGCTGACCGCCGTCCGCGGTCCGCGGTCCGCGGTCCGGCCGGGCCATCGGCCGGTCAGCGTTCGTCGAGGTCGGCGAGATCGGCAAGGTCGGCGAGGGCGACCAGTTGCTCCGGTGTCACCCCCTCCGGGATCGGCAGCGGCGCGGGCGTCCGCATCGGCGGCCGCCAGCCCTCGGCCGGGTCCCAGCTGCGGACCACCCTTGCGGGCGCACCGGCGACCACCGAGTGGTCGGGCACCTCGCCGCGGACGACGGCCCCCGCCGCGACCACGACGTTGCGGCCGAGGCGGGCCCCCGGCAGGATCACGGCGCCCGTGCCCAGCCAGCAGCCGGGCCCGATCTCCACGGGCTCGGCGCGCGGCCACTGCTTCCCGACCGGCGTGCACGGGTCGTCGTAGCTGTGGTTGGTCGAGGTGATGTAGACGTACGGGCCGCAGTACGTGTCGGAGCCGATCCGCACCCTTGTGTCGGCGATGACGTGGCTGCCGCGCCCGAGGACCACGCCGTCGCCGAGGGTGAGGATCGGGTCGGGTCCGAGGTCGAGGCCGGGCATCATGCCCGCGGTCAGCGTCACCTGCTCCGCGATGACGCAGTGCTCGCCGAGCTCGATCCACGCCTCCCCGAACACCGTTCCCTGCGGGAACGCCAGCCGGGTACCGGTACCGATGGCGCGGAAGCGCAGCGGGCCGGGCCGCTCCGCGGTCACCGCACCCGCCTCCCGCGCCCAGCGCCAGCCAGCGTGCACGGCCCGCGACACCAGACGCCGCCACCAGGAGGCCGGCGGGAGGAACGTGTTTCGGTTCTTCGGCACCAGGCCACGGTAGTGGGCCCGGATGCGGGCAACCCGGGAGGTGCGCTGTGACCTTCACCCCACGCCGTGCGGCGCGTGGATTCGCGGGGGAAGCCCGGTGGAATTGCGAGGGGCGGCCCAGGCGGCAGTCTGGGGTGGAAGGACCCGAGTGCCCGCGACGAGCAGGACGAAGAGGGAGCCGAGGAGGCGGACGAACCGGACGGGAGGACGCGGGAACAAGGAGATGGACGAACCGGACGGGAGGACGCGCGAACGAGGAGACGAAGGGCCGGGAAGGGGACGGGGAGACGCGGACGCGACGAGAAGGGACCAGGGTGGCAGCAACCAGCGAACCCTTGCGTGATCTGGTACGGCGTCATCGGGAGCCGGCAGTCGTCCAGACGGTGCGGTCCACCGCCGCAGCGGTCGTCTCCTATGTCATCGCCCTCCGGTTGAGCGCCGAACCGGTCCCCCTGACCGCGCCGCTGACGGCGCTGCTCGTCGTCCAGGTCACGCTCTACTCGACTCTCACCACCGGCATCCGGCGGGTGAACTCGGTCGTGGCCGGAGTGCTGATCGCGATCGGTTTCAGCGCCCTGGTGGGACTGAGCTGGTGGAGCCTCGGGCTGGTGATCCTCGCCTCGCTGGTGATCGGGCGGTTCGTGAAGGTCGGCGAGTTCGTGCCCGAAGTGGCGATCAGCGCCATGCTCGTCCTCGGTGTGACGCAGGTGACGGAGACGGCCTGGGACCGGGTCCTGGAGACCCTGATCGGTGCCGTGGTGGGACTGCTCTTCAACGTCCTCTTCGTACCGCCCGTCTGGGTGAGCGACGCCAGCGCGGCGATCAACGACCTGTCGGGGCGGATGCGCGGCCTGCTGGCGCACATCGCCGAGGAACTGGGCGAGCACACCCCGGTGGCACGGGCGGCTGCCCGGCTGCACGAGGCCCGCCGGCTCGACCACGACATCGTGCAGGTGGACGCCGCGCTGCGGCAGGCGGAGGAGAGCCTGCGGCTCAATCCACGGGTCAAGGAGCCGGAGCTCTCCCGGGTCGTGCTCAGGACCGGACTGGACACCCTGGAGATCTGTGCGGTGATCCTCCGGGTCTCCTGCCGGACGCTCACCGACCTGGCGAAGACCCAGCCCACCGGCATCATCTTCTCGCCTGCCGCGACCAGGGGCTGCAGGACCTGTTCGGTCATCTGTCCGATGCCATCGGGGCCTTCACCGCACTGATCACCACCCAGATGTCCGTCGCCGGAGCGGACGCCGAGGCCCGCCTCTCCGAGGAACTCGCCGAGGGCCGCGCCTGCCGGGACCGCGTCGCCGCGATGCTCCTCGACGACCTCCGCGAGGACCAGCGGAACTGGCAACTGCACGGGGCACTGCTGGCCGAGGCCGACCGGATCCTCGACGAGCTGGACGTCGAGAAGCGGTCCGAGCGCCTCATCGAAGAGCTCGACCGGCACGCCCGCGAGCGCCTGACGCGCCGCAGGTGGCTCGACGATGTCAGGGTCCGCGTCCGCCGCGGTCTGGGGCGGGACGGGGAATGAGGTGGGGCGGGCGGGGACGCCGTTGGCGACCGCCCGTGCGGGGACGCACCGGGGCGGCCGCACCGGCACCGGAGTGCGGTGCGGCCGCCCCGGGGATGAGCGGCGCGGGCCCGGCTCAGCGGCCGGACTTCCTCATCCGCTCGCCGGCGTCGTGCGCGGCCTCCTGGGCCTTGCCCGCCATCTGCTCGCCACGGCCCTCGGCCTGCATCCCGCGGTCGCCCATGGCCTTGCCGGCGGATTCCTTCATCTTGCCCTTGGCCTGCTTCGCCTTGGCCTTTGCCTTGCCCATGTCGGTTGTCCCTTCGTTGTGGGGGGTGGACTGGCACATCCACCTTGCACTCCTCACGCAGGGTCCGCAATCGGTGACGCTCGGCACACGGTCGCCCGGGGGCCGGGCATCAGTCCGGCGGCTCGGGCGCCGGACGGGTGCCCGGTTCGGGATCGACGGGCGGGGCCGGGCCGGGCGACGGTGCGGACGGCCGGGGATCGCGGGGTACGGGATCGG
The DNA here is from genome assembly GCA_003725745.1 of Streptomyces sp. I6. Classification (GTDB taxonomy): domain Bacteria; phylum Actinomycetota; class Actinomycetes; order Streptomycetales; family Streptomycetaceae; genus Streptomyces. The sequence goes on from RHDP01000001.1 coordinate 585,426, forward strand.
GGCCGCTCGGCACCGGTTCGGGACCGTCCGGGTGCGGTTTCTTCGGGGTGGTCATGACTGCGCCTTCCGGGTCCTCAGGGGGCGTTCGCACAGCCGGGTACCCGCATGGAGCGGGAAGTACCGGGGGCCGGCCGTGCGGGCGCGGGCCGGCTGTGCGGGCGCCGACCGGCCGGATCGCCGGCCCAGCAAAATCCCCGAGTCCGGCGGTAGCGACGGCGCAACGTCCTGTGGCGCAGCGGGCACCACACGCCGAACGGCCCCGCCGCCCGCGGTCCGGACGCCCGGCCCGACACTCCGGGGGCGGGCCGGCCGCACCGCCGCACCAGTCGAACGGACCGGCTGCCCGGCCGCCGGTGTGTCAGCCCTCGGCCGCCGCCCGGTGGTTCTTCACCAGCTCCAGGTACATCGCGGCGTTGAGTCTGACGCCCTCGCGCTCCTCGTCCGTCAGCTCCCGCTTGACCCTGGCCGGGACGCCGGCGACGAGGGAACCCGGCGGCACGCGCATGCCCTGCGGCACGAGTGCCTGCGCCGCCACGAGGGACCCGGCGCCGATGCGGGCGCCGTTGAGGACGGTCGCACCCATGCCGACGAGGACGTCGTCCTCCACGGTGCAGCCGTGGAGCACGGCGTTGTGGCCCACGGAGACGCGTTCACCGATGGTCACGGGGAAGCCGGGGTCGACGTGGACGGTGCAGTTGTCCTGGATGTTGCTGTCGGCACCGAGGACGATCGGGCCGCAGTCGGCGCGCAGCACGGTGTGGTACCAGACGCTCGCGCCGGCCGCCATGGTGACGTCGCCGATCACCACGGACGTGGGCGCGGTGAACGCCTCCGGTGAGATCCGCGGGGCCTTGCCGCCGACCGCCGAGACCAGTGCCCGCTCACGCTCCGCCATCGCCCTCTCCTCACCCCGGCCGCCGTGCCGCCCTCCTATGCACCGTAGGCGATGCCGCGGCCGGCCCGGCCGCCGGGGCGTCACCTGCGCCGCGACGGGGCGGCACTCGCGCCTCCCGCCGTCCCGTACTCGGGGTACTCGTGTCCCTGCCCGTGCCCGTGAAGCACCGCTCGGGCCCGTCCGTGGCCGAGCCCGGTCTGCCCGGCGTGCGTCCCCCAGCGGCGCACGCCGGGCAGACCCCGCCTCCGGGGCGAGAGCCGCCCCCGGTCGTGGGCGCGGGGACGTTCCGGGGTTCCGGCACCCGGAGGGAGGGTCAGCCGTTCGGGCGCAGGGTCCAGACGACCGTCATCTCACCGGTCACCGCGTCGTCGGACTCACGCGTGATGTGGACGGCCACGGGGAACTCGGGGCGCCCCCCGGCGTCCAGCTCCGCGACGACCTCCGCCGCGGGGCGCCCGAGGGTCGCGGTGGCGGTGACGACGCCCTTGGCGAGCTTCCGGTAGGCGATCTCGGCCTTCACCGCGAGCGGAACGGCCCGGGACAGCTGCTCGCCGAAGGCGGCGAGCACGATCGCGCCACTGGCGGACTCGGCCAGCGTGAACATCGCACCGGCATGCGGCCCGCCCACGTGGTTGTGGAAGTCGGCCTGGTCCGGCAACCGGACGACGGCGCGCTCGGGGGAGGTCTCCAGGAACTCCAGGTTCAGGGTCCTGGCCATCGGGACCGTGGCGGCGAGCAGCTCACCCACGGACATCTGGTCTGCACTCATGGGACCGGATGTTACCCATGAGTAGCACAACTTGGCCATCCCCCTCGTCAGGGGCGGACGGACCGCCGCGCACCCGCACCTCTATGGTTGCTCGCCTGTGCCCAGGACGGTCAAGACCACCGAGGCGCGGCCGTACACGACCGGGTCGGGGCTCAGCGGCCATGTCCCGACGGCGACCGCGGTCGGGGTGGAGAAGGACGGCAGGTGCGACAGCGACGGCAAGGCGATCGCCTTCTCCTCCAAGAACGCCAAGGGTGACTTCGCCTCCTGGGTCCTCTACGCCGCCAAGGGCGTCGACGGCGACATCCCGGACGCGACGATCCGGCGGATCCTGGGCACCGTGCGGCTGGCGGAGGTCCCGTCGTCCTGAACCGGTCCGGCGGGCGGGGGCGGCGGCGAAACCGGTTTGGCAGGCGGGGACGGCGGCGGCGATAGTCCCGGAGTGAACACCCGTACGCCGCTCCTCGGCCGCCGTCCCGAATGGGCCGGCCGCAACTACACGCTGCTGACCGCCGCCGCGGTCGTCACCAATCTGGGCTCGCACGGCGCGCTGATCGCCGCGGCGTTCGCGGTGCTGGAGTCCGGCGGCGACGGCGGCGACGTCGGACTCGTCGCGGCTGCCCGCACCCTCCCCCTGGTGCTCTTCCTGCTCATCGGAGGGGCGATCGCCGACCGGCTGCCGCGGCACCGCGTGATGGTGGCCGCCAACGCCCTCAACTGCGTGTCCCAGGCCGCCTTCGCCGCGCTGGTGCTGGCGGGCGATCCGCAACTGTGGCAGATGATGCTGCTCACCGCGCTCTGCGGCACCGGGCAGGCGTTCTTCAACCCCGCCGCCGAGGGCATGCTGATCTCCAGCGTCGACGGGGAGCAGGCCGGCCGGGCGTTCGCGCTCTTCCGGATGGCGATGCACGGGGCGGGCATCGGCGGCGCGGCGCTCGGCGGAGCCATGATCGCCGCCGTCGGCCCCGGCTGGGTGCTCGCCGTCGATGCCGCCGCCTTCGCGGTCGCCGGTGCGCTCCGGGCGTTCCTCGACGTCGGTCACATTCCGGCGCGGCTCCCGGGCGGCGGGCTGCTCGCCGATCTGCGGGACGGCTGGAAGGAGGTCACGGGCCGCCCCTGGCTGTGGTCGATCGTGGCGCAGTTCTCGGTGGTGGTCGCGGTCGTCGGTGCCGCCGACGCCGTGTACGGGCCGCTGGTCGCCGAGGAGTCGCTGGGCGGAGCCCGCCCGTGGGGCCTGGCCCTCGCGGCGTTCGGCGCCGGCACCCTGGTCGGGGCGCTGCTGATGATGCGCTGGAAGCCCCGGCGGATGCTGCTCGTCGGCACGCTGTGCGTGTTCCCGCTGGCGCTGCCGTCGGCGGCGCTCGCCGTACCGGTGCAGATCGGCGCCCTGATCGCGGTGATGTTCGTCAGCGGAGTCGCGATCGAGGTGTTCGGGGTGGCCTGGATGACCGCGCTGCACCAGGAGATCCCGGAGGAGAAGCTGTCCAGGGTCTCCGCGTACGACTGGTTCGGTTCGACCGCGATGCTGCCGCTGTCGACGGCCCTGGCCGGCCCCGCGGAGAGCCTCTTCGGCCGGGAGACGGCACTGTGGGGTTGCGCGGCGCTGATCGTCGTGGTGACGGCGCTGGTGCTGCTGGTCCCGGATGTACGGAATCTGACGCGCCGTACGAGGCAGGTGGCTGCGCACGGTCCCGTGCCGGCCCCGGCCGCCGGAGCGGCGGCCGAACTCCAGCCGCGGGAGACGACCTGACCCCCGTGATTCTGCGCCCGTCCCGGCCTCTCGGGGCGTCCGGGCGCGGGACCCGGCCGCACAGACCGGCCGCGGCCCGGCCCCGGCTCCGGCCCCGGCTCCGGTCAGCCGATGCCGAACGACCCCTCCGGCGGCTCGGGGGATCCGGTCGCGTCCTCGTCGCCCACGGGCCGGGCGTCGCCGATGAAGCGCCGCAGGCCGTCGCCGTGCTCCACCCGGGCCGGGAAGACGTCGGACGCCGTCCGGCGGGCCAGGCCGGCGACGTCGATCGCCGCGTGCGAGGCCAGCAGAACGGCGTTGCCGAAGCGGCGTCCGCGCAGCACACCCGGCTCGGCGATCAGGGCGAGCTCCCGGAAGACGGCCGCGAAGGTGGCCAGTTGTGAGCGGAGGAAGCCGAACGGGGCGCTGTCGGCGAGGTTCGCCGCATAGACGCCGCCGGGGCGGAGGGCACGGTCGGCGGCCCCGGCGTACTCCCGGGAGGTGAGGTGCGCCGGGACGCGCGAGCCTCCGAAGACATCGGCGATCAGGACATCGGCCGAGTCCTCGGGCGCCCGCTCCAGCCACGTGCGCGCGTCCGCCGCGTGCACGGCTATCCCCGAGCCGGACGGCAGCGGCAGCCGCTCGGCGACGAGCGACAGCAGCGCGCGGTCCGCCTCCACCACGTCCTGCCGTGAGCCGGGGCGGGTGGCGGCGACGTAGCGGGGCAGGGTGAGGGCCCCGCCGCCGAGGTGCACGACGTCGAGCGGTGCGCTCTCCTCCGCCGTGGCGTCGAGGACGTGGGCGAGGCGCCGGGCGTACTCGAACTCCAGATGCGTGGGGTCGTCCAGGTCGACGTAGGACTGCGGCGCTCCCTCCACGGTGAGCAGCCAGGCCCGGGGCCTGTCGATGTCCGGCAGCAGTCTGGCGGTTCCGTGGTCCACGGCCCGCTCGACGGGAATCGGTTCGTCCACCCTGCCCATTGTCCGCCCCCCGGCGTCTCTGCGAACGGCGGGGAGGCCCAGGGCCCGGGCGGGGCCTTGACGGGGCGGGAGGCGGGACGGGATCCGGAGCCGTGACGGGAGCGGGACGGAAACCCGAGCCAGGCTCCCGAGTCCGGAATCCGGCGGCGCCCGGGCTCAGACCGGCAGTACCGCCCGTACCGCGTCCGCGTGGGCTACCGCCTGGGCGCGCCCGGCGCGGGCGGAGGGCGCCCGGCGCGCGGGATCGAGGACGTTGCGCCCGAACGCCCTCCGGGCCGCGCGGTCCGGGGTGATCAGCACGACCCTGGCCCCGGCGGCGGCGAGCCGGGACGCCTGGGCGCGGGCCGACGGCACGGGTCCCCCACCGACCGAGATGGGCGCGACGATGACGACCGTGCCGTATCCGGCCGCGAGGTCCGCGTTCGTGGACGAGCGCACCCCGCCGTCGATGAAGCGGCGCCCGCCGATGGTGACGGGCGGCCAGACTCCGGGAACGGCGCAACTGGCGCCGACGGCGTCCAGCAGCCCCACCCCGCTGCTCCGGTCGAACGCACGGAGCTGCCCGGTGAGGGCGTCCACCGCGGTGACGACGAGGCGGCGCGCCGAGGGCCATTCGTGGGTGAGGAGCCGTGCGGCGAACACGGCGCGGCGGGCCTCCTCCGGCTCGGTGCGGGCGGACAGCGCGAGCCGTCCCATGCGCGCGCCGTACGCCTCGGTGTCACGGGAACGGAGCACCCCCAGACATAGCGTGCGAGCACGGTGGGGCCCATTCCGGCGGGTACCTCGCCCTCGGGATCCGCGAGCTGACGGTCATACAGCTCCGGAAGGGTGAGCAGCCCCGAGGAGAGCTGGGCACCGACCACGGATCCCGCCGACGTGCCGACGATGAGATCGGCCCCGGAGACGTCCGCTCCGGCCTCGGCGAGGCCGTGCAGGATGCCGACCTCCCAGCCGATGCCGGCGAGCCCCCCGCCCCCGAGCACCAGGGCGGTTCCCCGGCGCCCTGACGGCCCGTCCCCGTCCGTTCCCATGTCCGCGCCCGCGTGATCCATGTCCGCCATGGATGCAGTGTGACGTGTACGGGACGGTTCCGCCGCCCGCAGTGGGCGGGCGGCGGAACCCCGGTTCAGAGCAGAGCGGTGACGGTACCCGCTCCCACGGTCCGGCCGCCCTCGCGGATCGCGAAGCCCAGCCCGGGCTCCAACGGCACGTCCCGGCCCAGTTCGACGGTCATGTGGACCGTGTCGCCGGGCCGGGCGACCGCCGTCCCGCCCAGGTCCACGTCCCCGACCACATCCGCCGTCCGGATGTAGAACTGCGGCCGGTAGCCGGTGCTGATCGCCGTCGTCCGCCCTCCCTCACGGCCCGAGAGCACATACACCTGTGCGGTGAACCGGCGGCTCGGCGTCACACTGCCGGGCGCGGCCACCACATGGCCGCGGCGGACCGCGTCGCGCGGCACGCCCCGCAGCAGCAGGGCCACGTTGTCCCCGGCCTCGGCGGAGTCCATCGGCTTGCCGAACGTCTCCAGACCGGTGACGACCGTGGTCGTGCCGGCCCCGAGCAGCTCCACGCGGTCGCCGACGCGCACGGTGCCCCGTTCGACCGCTCCGGTGACGACCGTGCCCCGGCCGGTGATGGTGAGGACGTTCTCCACCGGAAGCAGGAACGCCGCGTCCGTGTAGCGCACCGGCATCGGCACATAGGTGTCGACGGCGTCGAGCAGCGCCTCCACGGCGGCCGTCCAGCGGGGGTCGCCCTCGAGGGCCCGGAGACCGGAGACCCGCACGACCGGCACCGAGTCCCCGCCGTATCCGTGCGCGGTGAGCAGTTCGCGCACCTCCAGCTCGACGAGGTCGGTCAGCTCGGGGTCGCCCGCGTCGGCCTTGTTGAGGGCGACGACGATGTGGTCGACGCCGACCTGGCGGGCCAGCAGGACGTGCTCGGCGGTCTGCGGCATGATCCCGTCCAGCGCGGAGACCACGAGGATCGCCCCGTCGAGCTGGGCGGCCCCGGTGACCATGTTCTTGACGTAGTCGGCGTGCCCGGGCATGTCGATGTGGGCGTAGTGGCGGGTGTCGGTCTCGTACTCGACGTGCGAGATGTTGATGGTGATGCCGCGGGCGGCCTCCTCGGGCGCGCGGTCGATCCTGTCGAAGGGCACGAAGGTGCCGGTCCCGCGCTCGCTGAGGACCTTGGTGATGGCCGCGGTCAGGGTGGTCTTCCCGTGGTCGACATGGCCCATGGTGCCGATGTTGAGGTGCGGCTTGGTGCGCACGTATGCCGTCTTGGGCATGGCTGTGACGGTTCCTTCCCGGAACTCGTAAGGTGACTCCGTTCGCGGAGGGGGACCCCTGGGCCGTACCGACCCTCCCCTGCGGGGTCCGCCGGACGATCCGGGGAGGGTCAGCTTCGGGCGCCGCCGGCGAGCGCCGCTGCGGCAGCCGGGGCGACGGCGGCCTGCGCAGCCTCGACGGCGGCCGCCGCGGCCGTTGCGTCGACGAGGCCCGCGGGGACGCCCGTGGAACCCGTGGAATTCGTGAAGGCCCGGAGAGCCGGGGAGGCCGCGAAGGCGGGGAAGCGGGCAGCCTTCGGCGCGTCCGCGACTGCGGACGGCGCTGCGGGGAAGGCCTGCCGGAACATGCGTCGATACTCGCCGACGGCGGGCGCGGACGTCGAGTGGTTTTCGGCGGGCCGGAGTCGGCGCGGGGCCGGGGAACGGCCTGCGTCAGAGATGCTTCAGCGCTTCCCGCACGGACAGCGGCGCGAGCCGGTCTCGGGCCGACTCGACGAAGCCCCGCACGGCCTCAGGGTCGGTCCTGGCGTACTCGCGCAGGCTCCAGCCGATCGCCTTGCGGATGAAGAAGTGCGGGTGTGCGGACTGGCGAAGGCAGTACCGGAAGAGCCGTTCCGCGTCCGTGGTCTCCTTGCGGCGCAGCTGGTGGAGCAGGGCCGTCCGTACCACCCAGAGGTCGTCGTCCTCGATCCAGCGGTCCATCACGCGGGCCGGCCCGGGATCGGCGGCGACGAGCGGGCCCACGACATGCGCGGCGAGGGGGTCCACGGTGTCCCACCAGGAGACGGTGGTGATCAGACGGTGGGCGACCGGCACGAACCCGGAGGAGCAGCGTCCGACGTGGCGCCTCAGGTAGTCGGCGGCGAAGTGGTGGTACTCCCGCTCGGGCAGCTCCCAGCAGCGCAGGGCGATCGCCGTGCAGTCGGCCTCCGTGGGCGGCGGTGTGCCGTCGAGGACCGTCCGGGACAGCGCACGGCGCTCCGGGGTGCGGATCCCGAGGAAGGGCGCGACGCCCTTCATGTACGCGGCGGCCTCCGCGGCCCGGACCGGGTCGGCCGCGGGCGGGTAGACCGCGGTGAGCCGTTCGAGCACCGTGTCGGCCAGGGCGCTGCGCGGTACGGGGAGCGTCATGTGCCTCACCTTACGGCGATCACATGGCAGGGTCGGTTAGTCTCCCCGGATGCTCGACCCCGTCCCCGGGCCGCGCGACGGCCTCGCTCTCCGCGCCGGCCGCGTCCTCCTCTCCCCCGGTCACGTCTGGCCCTGCTCGTCGCCGTCCTGGCGTCCGCGGCGTCGGCGGTCGTGGTGTACGAGCCGCAGCGGCTGCTGTCGGCGGGCTGGCCGCCGCAGGTCGGCGGCGCCACGGCGGTGGCGCTCTTCGCCCTGGCGTACGGGCTGTGCACCGCGGCCTTCGTCCCGCGCCCCCTGCTGAACCTGGCGGCCGGCGCGCTCTTCGGCTCGCACGCGGGTCTGGCGGCGGCGATCGCCGGCACCGTGCTGGGCGCGGGGCTCTCCTTCACCCTGGGGCGGTACCTGGGCCAGGAGGCACTGCGTCCGCTGCTGCGCGGACGCTGGCTCAAGGCCGCTGACGGCCAGTTGAGCCGGCACGGATTCCGCTCGGTACTCGCGCTGCGGCTGTTCCCCGGCATCCCGTTCGCCGCCTCCAACTACTGCGCGGCGGTGTCCCGGATGGGGTACCTCCCCTTCCTGCTGGGCACCGGCCTCGGCTCGGTCCCGAACACCGCGGCGTATGTCATCGCCGGGAGCAGCGCGGCGTCGCCGACGTCGCCGGTCTTCCTCGCCTCGGCGGGCTTTATCGCCGTCTCGGCGCTGATCGGGGCCGCCGTCGCCTGGTGCAAGCGCCACCGGCTCACCCGCGGCTCCTGAGCGGCGGGGGCCGGGCCGTGGCTCCACTCGGAGACGACTCAGCGCCAGTCCGGGGCGCCTCGGGGACGGCCCAGGGGCGGTCCGGGACGCCTCGGGGCGGCCTCGGTGCAGCTCCGGAACGGCTACGGAACGTGCGCCGCCGCCACCGGGGCAACCCGCCCGACAGCCCGAAACCCGCTGGCGCTACGCTGCCACGCGATGGGCGCATGATCGCGGCCCGTACCGTACGTTCCGACCTGACCAGTGCTTGGACGGCTTAGCTTTCATGTCGTGGTTCGAATCACTCATCCTCGGGCTCGTCCAGGGGCTGACGGAGTTCCTCCCCATCTCCTCCAGCGCGCATCTGCGGCTGACGGCCGCCTTCGCCGGCTGGCAAGACCCGGGTGCGGCGTTCACCGCGATCACCCAGATCGGCACCGAGGCGGCGGTACTCATCTACTTCCGCAAGGACATCGTCCGCATCGTCAGCGCCTGGTTCCGGTCGCTGACGGACAAGGCGATGCGGCGGGACCACGACGCCCAGATGGGCTGGCTGGTGATCGTCGGGTCGATCCCGATCGGGCTGCTCGGCGTCACCCTCAAGGACCAGATCGAGGGACCGTTCCGCGATCTGCGCCTGACCGCCACCATGCTCATCGTCATGGGCATCGTCCTCGGCGTGGCGGACCGCCTGGCGGCCCGCGACGAGACGGGCGGCAAGCACCGGGTCGTGCGGGAGCGGAAGTCGCTGCGGGACCTGTCCGTCAAGGACGGCCTGATCTACGGCATGTGCCAGGCCATGGCCCTGATCCCGGGTGTCTCCCGGTCCGGCGCCACCATCAGCGGCGGTCTGCTGATGGGCTACACCCGCGAGGCGGCGGCCCGCTACTCGTTCCTGCTGGCGATCCCGGCCGTGCTCGCCTCGGGCGTCTTCGAGCTGAAGGAGGCGGGCGAGGGCCACGTCTCCTGGGGGCCGACCGTCTTCGCGACGGTCATCGCCTTCGCCGTCGGCTACGCGGTCATCGCCTGGTTCATGAAGTTCATCACGACCAAGAGCTTCATGCCCTTCGTCGTGTACCGGATCATCCTCGGTATCGTGATCTTCGTCCTGGTCGGCACCGATGTGCTGAGCCCGCACGCGGGAGAGTCCGGCGGCTGAACCAGGGCCGCACAGGTAGCGCGATCTGGCATTTCCCCGCGCCTGGCTGCGGCAGCACGCCGTGATCATCTCGCACTTGTCTCCCACTCATCTCCCACCGGGGAGGTGGGACACGCCCCACCAGGACGGGTGCGTCCGCAAAGTAACGGGTACGTCCGCAAAGTAGGGGACGATAGCGAGGGGCCCGGAAGTGCGGGCCCTTCCGCGGGGAGTATGGAGCGGGTCGGCGAGGTTCATGTCCGGCCTGGTTCTGCAACCGCATCCGGGGTGACGATCGGGCTGAGCCGTCGTTGATGTGACCGTGTGCTGATGCGCTGACGGTTGCACAGGTTGAGTCGCGGCCGGAGGGGATTGTCGGGCTACATGCCCGGTTTGCCCACCTTTTGGCAGGTCCGATCCGCGCGATCGGACGCTGGAAGAACGCGGTCCGCCGCGACGTCCGTGACATCGCCGTGGAAACCATCGGCACCCGCGGGGCCGCCCGGGCCGGCGTTTTCCGCTACGTCGAGGTCGAGTACCACCGCATCCGGCTCCGTCGGCACCCCGGCCACGGGCACGTCACCCCACTCGAAACGAGATCCTTGCCCAGGCAGAACCTCGTCCCGGCAGAGTAGACACCCGCTGTCCGGTTCGCGGGGAACTTCACCGACGGGGCGCCTGCGCGCAGGCGCCGCGCGGGCCGCACGGCCCGGGATCAACCGACCTGACAGAGAGTCCTTCCAGGTGGTGACGAGGCCGCCCGCCGCTGCCAGACTCCGGCGCCATGCTCGCCGCTTACATCGAACAGCTCGGCTCCCCCGACACCATCCGGTACGGCGAACTCCCCAGCCTGCGGCACAGGCGGGCGAGGTCCTGGTCGACGTGAGTGTCGCCTCCGTCAACCACGTCGACACCTTCGTCCGGTCCGGGGCTTGGCGTACGCCCGTGACCTTCCCCTTCGTGATCGGCCGCGACCTGGCCGGCACCGTCGCCACCGCCGCGCCCGGCACCGGCTTCAAGGTCGGCGAACGCGTCTGGTGCAACAGCATGGGCCACGCGGGCCGGCAGGGTGCCGCCGCCGAGCGCGTCGCCGTCCCCGCCGACCGGCTCTACCGGCTGCCCGACGGAGTAGACCCCGAGGACGCCGTCGCCCTGGCGCACCCCGCCGCCACCGCCTACCTGGCCCTGCACCCGCACGGCCGGCTGCAGGCCGGTGAGACCGTCGTCGTCCTGGGCGGCGGCGGCAACGTGGGCAGCGCCCTCGTCGTCCTCGCCGTACACGCGGGGCACGGGTCGTCGCCACCGCTTCGGCCCGGGACATCGAACGGCTCCGGGGCCTCGGCGCCGACGAGGTCATCGACTACCGCGACCCCGACGTGGTGGGACGAATCAGAGCGGCCTGCCCCCAGGGGGTCGACGTGTGGATCGACACCTCGGCCCGCAACGACCTGGAGACGGCCGTCGACCTGCTCGCCTGGCGCGGGCGGGTGGTGGTGCTCGCCGGACTCGCCACCCGGCCGGTGCTGCCCGCGGGACCGCTCTACCTCAAGGACTGCTCCGTCGTGGGCTTCGCCATCTCCCAGGCCACCACCGCCGAACTCGCCGCCGCGGCGCAGACCATTGGCGCCCTGCTGGCCGCCGGGAAGCTGCTGCCCCGGCGACGGTGTCGATGCCGCTGAGCGCCGCAGCCGACGCGCACGGCCGTCTGGAGCGCGGCGAGGTCCGCGGGAAGATCCTGCTCAGGGTGGAAGCGGAAGTCGCGCCGAAGAGGACTTGACGGACCATCGCGGGATTCGTTGACCCGCGTTCGGCGCACTACCAGAGTTCTCCCTATGGGCGAATCAATCATCGACAATTCTCCACTGTTCGAACTGCGCGCGGACATTGTGGTTTCCGCAACCCCTAAAGAGGTCTACGCGGTCGTCAGCGATTTGCCGCGCAGCGCTGAATGGAGCCCCGAATGCCGGGGCGGTGAATGGATCGGCGGAGAGCCCGCGGCAGTGGGCACGATCTTCCGCGGCGAGAACCTCCGCAGCGAGGAGGTCGTGGCCTGGGCCCCGCTCGTGCGCGGGACCTGGTACACCGAGGCCCGCGTCACGGCGGCCGAGCCGGGGGTGACCTTCCGCTGGATGATGCTCTCGCACGCCCAGGACGACCAGGAATCCGTCTGGGGCTTCGACATCGAGCCGCTCGCCGAAGGCAGCCGGCTGGTCCACCATTTCCGCATGGGAAAGGCGACCGCCGGAATCCACAAGATCGTCTCCGAACTCGACGAGGATGCTCGTAAGCGATTCGTCGCGGACTGGACCGCCAAGCTGGAGCGGGACCTCGACGACACCCTCAAGCGAATCAAGGACGTCATCGAATCCGCATGACGGGTTCCTTCCCGCGTACGTGAAACGGAGTGGGCGAGATGTTTCTGCAACGAATAGGGAACAAGGGCATCCGGCTCGGGACGCTCTTCGACCGGGCGGCCGCCCGGCACCCCGGCAACATGGTGGTCCTGGACCACGACCTGGACGTCGCGCCCGAACTGGGCCGGCGCCTGGCCCTGCCCGAGGTGGCCGAGCTGGTCGCCGAACTGGCATCGCGGCTGTGGGCCGCCGGGGTCCGCACCGGTGAGCGGATCGTCGTCCACAAGACCGACGGCTTCGACATTTCGCTGATGGCCTGCGCCGCCGCGCGGATCGGTGCCGTGCCGGTGCTGCTCTCCCCCAAGCTGGACGGCGAGACCGTCGTCGAGCTGGTGCGCCGGGCTCAGGAACCCTACCTGGTCACCGACGAGGCCAAGCTCACCGACAGCCTTCCGGCCGAGGTCTTCGAGGCGGCCAAGAAGGTCCTGCTCACCTCCGGCACCTTCGAGGGCGCCACCCGCTGGCCTCGTACGCCGGCACCGCACGGGTCGATCCGATCACCATGCCGCCGGACCACCCGACGCTGATCACGCACACCTCGGGCACCACGGGCACCCCGAAGCTGGCCGTCCACACGGGCCACACCTTCCAGGCCCGCTACCGCCCCAGGCCACCGTGGTCTCGGCGGTCCGCAGCCGCGAACCGATCGCCGTCCACGTATCGTTCGTGCACTCACGGATGTTCACCGCCATGCCTATCGCGATCCTCCAGGGCCACCCGCTGATCATCCTGAAGGACGACGATCCGGAGTCGGTCGCCAACCTCTTCTCGCAGGTGCCGCCGGGACTCATCGAGGCCCACCCCAACACCTTCCTGCGCTGGGAGGTGCTGGCGAAGGACCCGCGCGGCCCGCTGAGCAACGTCAAGTACTTCAGCTCCACCTTCGACGCCATCCACCCGCGCACCGTCCACACGCTGCTGGGTGCCTCGCGGCGGAAGCTGCCCCTGTTCGCCCAGGCGTACGGGCAGAGCGAGGTCGGCCCGATCGCCGCCCGCACGTACTCCCGCAAGCGCGGCACCGAGGCGGACGGCCGCTGCGTCGGCTCGCCGTTCCACGGGATGACCAACGTCCGAGTGGTCAGCCGCGACGGCCGCCCGCCGACGAAGTCCTCGCCGGGCTTCATCGAGGTCCGCAGCGACGGCCGGATCGTCACCTACCTCGGCGAGCACCATCGGTGGGAGAAGCAGCTCAACGACGGCTGGTGGCGGATGGGCGACGTCGGCTACCGCACCAAGTGGGGCTGTCTGCACCTGCTGGACCGCGAGGTCGACGAGATCCCCGGCGTGGGGTCCACCCTGGAGATCGAGGACAAGCTCTTCGCCCGGATCGAGGACCTGATCGAGGTCATCATCATCCCCGGCCCCGACGGCCGCCCCGTCCCCGTGGTCTCCACCCGCGACGACAAGCCGCTGGACGAGCGGGTCTGGAAGGACGCCGTGGTCGGTCTGCCCCGATGGCGGACCCGGTCCGGTGGAAGCTGGAGGACCTCCCACAGACCGCCACCACCAAGATCAAGCGACTCGAACTGGCCCGGCTGCTGGCGGCCGGCTCCAACGGGAACGGCGAACTGCCATGACCAAACCCCCCTTGAGATCTGTGTCGTGGGCGCCGGTCCCCGCGGCCTGTCGGTGATCGAGCGGCTCTGCGCCAACGAGCGGGCCACCCCCGGCCACGCCGGGGTCACCATCCATGTGGTGGACCCCTCCCCGCCGGGGGCCGGCACGGTCTGGCGGCCCGAACAGTCCCGCCACCTGCTGATGAACACGGTGGCCTCGCAGATCACTGTCTTCACCGACGACAGCGCCCGGCTGGAGGGCCCCATCGAGGCGGGGCCCAGCCTGTACGAGTGGGCCCGCGACCTGGTCGCGCGGGTCGAGGCGGGCCACGGCGAGGCCGAGAAGGAGGTGCTGTCCGAGGCCCGCCTCCTCGGCCCGGACTCCTACCCCACCCGCTCCTTCTACGGCAGCTACCTGCGCAGCTGCTTCCAGGAGGTGGTGGACCGCGCCCCGGCGCACGTGGCGGTCAAAGTGCACCGCTCCCGCGCGGTGGCCATCGCCGATGTGCACGGGGTCACCGAAGGAACCCAGGGCGTCCGGCTGGAGGACGGCACCCGGCTCAACGAACTGGACGCCGTCATCCTGGCCCAGGGCCACCTACCGACCCGGCTGACCCCGCGTGAGGCGCGGACGGCGGGCCTCGCCCGTATCCACCACCTCACCTACGTGGCCCCGGCCAACCCGGCCGACCTGGACCTCAGCGACATCAAGCCCGGCCAGCCGGTGCTGCTGCGCGGCCTGGGGCTCAACTTCTTCGACCACATGGCCCTGTTCAGCGCGGGTCGGGGTGGCACGTTCGAGCACGGCGAGGACGGCAGGCTCGTCTACCGCGCCTCGGGCCGCGAGCCGAAGATGTACGCCTTCTCCCGGCGCGGGGTGCCCTACCACTCCCGCGGCGAGAACCAGAAGGGCGCCTACGGCCGCTACTTCCCCGGCTGCTCACCGTGGAGTACATCGAGAAGCTGCGCGCCCGCTCCGCCGACGGCCAGCGGATCCGGTTCAAGACCGATCTGTGGCCGCTGATCTCCCGGGAGGTGGAGAGCGTCTACTACGAGACCCTGCTCACTGCCCGGGACCGCGCGGCGGACGGCGCGGAGCTGGCCGAGCGCTTCCTGAAGCGGCCGGCCGACGACGACGGGGTGCAGCTGCTCACGGAGTTCGGCATCCAGCCGGAGGACCACTGGTCCTGGGATCGGCTCTCCAGGCCGTACGAGAGCCGGGAGTTCACCAGCCGGGAGAACTTCCGGTCCTGGCTGCTGGAGTACCTGGCCGCCGACGTGAAAGCCGCCCGCAGCGGCAACGTCAGCGGTCCGGTCAAGGCCGCGCTGGACGTGCTGCGCGACCTGCGCAACGAGATCCGGCTGGCGGTCGACCACGGCGGACTGGCCGGTGACTCCTACCGGGACGAGCTGGAGGGCTGGTACACCCCGCTCAACGCCTTCCTCTCCATCGGCCCGCCGGCCTCCCGCATCGAGGAGATGATCGCCCTCATCGAGTGCGGTCTGCTGGAGGTGACCGGGCCGGGCACGAGGATCGCCGTGGACACCGCCGCACCGCAGTTCGTCGCGGTCTCCACCGATGTCCCCGGGCCGCCGATCCACTCCACGGTCCTGATCGAGGCCCGGCTGCCCGAGCCCGATCTGCGGCGCACCGACGACCCGCTGATGCGCCATCTGCTGGACACCGGGCAGGCCCAGCCGTACTCCATGGCCGCCTCGCAGGGCAGCAGCTACCAGACCGGCGGGCTCGCCGTCACCGAGAGGCCCTACCGGCTGCTGGACGGCAACGGGCAGGCGCACCCCCGGCGCTTCGCCTACGGCGTGCCGACCGAGTCGGTGCACTGGGTCACGGCCGCGGGCATCCGGCCGGGCGTCGACTCGGTGACGCTCGGCGACTCGGACGCCATCGCCCGGGCGGCCCTGGCGGTGGCCCCCGTCGCCCACCGCCCCTGGCCGGCGCAGTCCCGGACCCCGGAAGAGGGCCTCGTCGGGGTGATCGTGTGAGCGCCGGGGCCACCGGCATCGGGGCCCCGGCGCCGCCGCCCCCGGTGCCGGAGCGCCGGGGGCGGCGGCCCGTCCGGCCGGCGCGGGATCGACTCCGGGCTGCTCTCCCCGGTGCGCGCGGGCACGCCCGGTGAGGCGGCGACCGCCGACGATGCCTGGCTGCAGGCCATGCTGGACGCCGAAGCGGCGCTGACCCGGGCCCAGGCCGGGATCGGCACCGTACCGAAGGAGGCCGCCGAGGCCGTCACCCGTATCGCGCGGGCGGAGGCGCTGGACCTGCGCGCGCTCGCGGTCGCCTCACGGGAGACGGCCAACCCGGTGGTCTCCCTGGTCGCCGCGCTGACCCGGGCCGTGGCGGAGGTGTCGCCGGAGGCCGCCGAGTACGTCCACCGCGGCTCGACCAGCCAGGACATCCTGGACACCGGGGCGATGCTCGTCGCCGCCCGGACCCTGGGGCTGATCGCGGCCGACCTGGCCGCGGCGGCCGAGTCGCTGGCGGGGCTGGCCCGGAAACACCGGGACACCGTGCTGCCCGGCCGCACCCTCGCCCTCCAGGCCGTACCGACCACCTTCGGGCTGAAGGCGGCCGGATGGCGGCGGCTGCTGCTCGACGCCCACCGGCGGATCACCGCCGTGCTCGACGGCGGGCTGCCCGTCTCGCTCGGCGGGGCGGCCGGAACGCTCGCCGGCTACCTGGAGTACGCACGGGTCGACGGCGACGCACGCGCCGTGGACGTCGACGGCTATCTGGAACTGCTGCTCGACGGGTTCGCCGCCGAGACCGGGCTCGCCCGGCCGCCGCTGCCCTGGCACTCCCTGCGGACCCCCGTCGCGGATCTGGGTGCCGCTCTCGCCTTCACCACCGGCGCGCTCGGCAAGATCGCCATCGATGTGCAGTCGCTCACCCGGACCGAAGTCGGCGAGGTGGCCGAGCCGTCGGTGGCGGGGCGCGGGGCCTCCTCCGCCATGCCGCACAAGCGCAACCCGGTGCTCGCCACGCTCATCCGCAGCGCGTCACTCCAAGTGCCGCTGCTGGCATCCGGTTTGGCGCAGTGCCTGGTCTCCGAGGACGAGCGGTCGGCCGGCGTCTGGCACGCCGAGTGGTCCCCGCTGCGGGAGTGCCTACGGCTGACCGCCGGGGCGGCGCACACGGCCGTCGAACTGTGCGCGGGCCTGGAGGTGCGCCCGGACCGGATGCGGGAGAACCTGGGGCTCACGGGCGACCAGGTGGTGACCGAGCGGATCGCCGCCCATCTGGCCCCGCACCTGGGCCGTGCACAGGCCAAGCGGCTGCTGGGCGAGGCGGCGGACGAGGTACGGATGAGCCGCCGCTCACTGGCCCAGGTGCTGGCATCCCTCCCGCAGGCGGCGGAGCTGCTGCCGGCGGGTGCGGAACTGGAGCGGCTGTGCGACCCGGCCGGCTACACGGGGGCCGCGGGCGCCCTGGTCGACCGGGAGGTGGGGCGGGAGTAGCGCTGGCCGTATCCGCTGCCGCGGGCACCTCTGCCGTCGCTGTCGCCGGCGGAAGCCCGATGGCGCGTCTGGGCGACGCCCGCTCGTGAGGCCTGTCTTCATGCCCGTCGAGGCCGGGGCGGGCTGAACGTGGCGGACCGAACACGGGGGGTGCGGCGGCGGCCGAGGACCGTCGCCGCACGCCCCGTGTTCGGTCCACGCCGCTCAGCCCGCGCCGTGCAGCCGACGCAGCAGCTCCTCCGCCCAGCCGTCCTCGTACGCCTCGAAGAGCGGGAAGCCGCCGTTCTCCGGGGAGTCCGTCCAGCGGCAGGTCACCCCCGGGTTGTGCAGCGCGTACCCGCCCGGCGCGAACAGGTGCGGGCTGCCCTGCACGTGCGGTCCCCGGGCGATGTCCCACTGGCCGTACACCTCCAACCGGCCCTCGCCCGCCCGCAGCGCCTTCGCCAGCGCGTCCGCGTCCAGGTGCTCGCACCCCTCGGCCAGCTCCAGGATCACTGCGTGCACGCTCACCGAGCGGCTCTCGGTGTAGAAGGCGCGGCGCAGCGCGATGTCCAGCTCGTCCGAGGCCCGCAGTCCGCCCACCGCCGGGGACTTGGCGGCCTGGACGGCCTCCAGGGCGGGCAGCATGCTGGAGGGGTAGGCCCAGTCCGGCGCCGACCAGCGCCGCCACCCCACCTCGGGGCGGCGGGCGGCGATGGCCGACAGCTCCACGTCCACGATGAACTTCGGCGTGGGCTCGCGGTTGAACAGCTCCAGGGGGAAGGCCCGGTGGTCGATGAGGACCGGCAGTTCCAGCCGGGCGGAGGTGGCCCGCAGGGTGTGCAGGGCCAGCGCCGCCCAGGGGCAGCCGATGTCCGACCAGACCGTGACGACCGGCCAGCCCCTCTCCCTGTGATCGATGTTGACCAGTACCGGATCGTCGCTCGTCATCGGACCGCTCCCTCGGTGCGCCGCAGCAGTTCGGTCAGCAGGTTACGGGTGATGTGCACCCCGTCACGGGTGAGGACCGACTCCGCGTGGAACTGGGTGGAGGCGAACCAGGGGCCGCGCAGCCCGTGCACCTCGCCGGTCTCGGGCGACCGGCTCACCTCGACGGGCCCAATCCCCGGGCAGTCGGTCTTGGCCTCGTCGCAGACGGCGGCGAAGGTGTTGTAGAAGCCCACCCGCTCGCGTCGGCCGAAGAGATCGATCTCGCGCTGCACCCCCTGGTTGGGCACCTCGCGGCGGACCAGCGGGAACCCCAGCCGTCTGCTCAGCACCTGGTGGCTGAGGCAGACGGCGAGGAACGGGGTGCGGGTCTCCAGTAACCGGACGACCGCCGCGTCGAGATGGGCGATCTTCGGGTGGGCGAGGTCGCGCGGATCGCCGGGGCCCGGGCCCATGACGATCAGGTCGTGGCCCTCCGGGTCGTACGGCTCGTCGAACCGGCTCACCGTCACCGACAGTCCGATGGCGCCGAGTTGCTGGGCGATCATCGAGGTGAAGGTGTCCTCGGCGTCGACCACCAGCACCCGCCGCCCGGCGAGATAGGGATCCGGGGCGTGCCGGTCCCCGGCGTTGGCGAGCCAGAAGTCCGCAAGCGAGGAGTTGCGTTCCGCCAGCGCGGCCCTGACCTCGGGGTTGGCGGAGAGCCGGCCCTGACCGCCGGATTCCAGGGCCGCCAGCAGCCCGGCCACCTTGGCCCGGGTCTCGGCCGCCTCGGACATCGGGTCGGAGTGGCGTACGAGGGTGGCGCCGACGCCGATCCGCAGCCGCCCGCCCGCGTCGATGTCGGCGGTGCGGATGAGGATCGAGGAGTCCAGGGCGTGGCCCCCCTCCTCGTCGCGGCCGAGCAGGGCCACCACCCCGCTGTAGTAGCCGCGCCCCTCGGGCTCGTACTGGTTGATCACCCGGCAGGCGCTCTCCAGCGGGCTGCCGGTGACGGTCGGGGCGAACATCGTCTCGCGCAGGATGTCGCGCGGGTCGCGGTCGCTGTGCCCCTCGATGAAGTACTCGGTGTGGGCGAGCCGTGCCATCTCCTTGAGGAACGGTCCGATGACCCGCCCGCCCTCCGGGCAGATCCGGGACATCATCTTCAGCTCCTCGTCGACGACCATGTACAGTTCGTCGATCTCCTTGGGGTCCGCGAGGAACTCCATCATGGCGGGCAGGCTCGGGCCGCTCGGCGCGTACCGGTAGGTGCCGCTGATGGGGTTCATCACGGCGAGGCCGCGGGTGAGGCTGACATGCCGCTCGGGGGTGGCGCCGACGAAGGTGCGCTCGCCGGTGTGGACGACGAACGTCCAGTAGGCGCCCGACTCCCGCTCCAGCAGCCGCCGGAAGAAGGTGAGCGCGGCCCCGGGGGTGTAGCCCGTGATGTCGGCCGAGTAGGAGCGCTTGATGACGAAGTTGGCGCCCTTGCCGGTGCCGATGTCGTCGGTGACGACCCGGCGCACGGTCTCGGCGTACGTCTCGTCGTCGGTCTCGAAGCCGCCGCCGGTCAGCGTGATCGCGGTGTCCGCGATGCGGCGCAGCGCCTCCGCGACCGTGCAGACCTCCTGGTCGGTGACGGTCATCGCGAGCAGCGGGGAGCCGTCCTCGGCGCCGACGAAGCCGCGCTCGGAGATCTGCCGGTAGGGGACGAGGACCAGGGCGTCGTGCCGGGCCTCGCCGTGGGGGCCCGGGGTGAGCGGGATGTCGGACAGGGTGTCGTACGCGCGCACGTCCCCGACCAGCACGTCGAGCGTGCCCTCGCCGGTGGACTCCGGGCGGTACAGCAGGGCGAAGGGCGGCGGGTCGGCCCCGAGTATCCGCCCGAGCAGATCCGTCATCAGCCGACCGCCTCTTTGGTCGTGAGCACGACGGCGCAGCGGTGCGCGGCGTACTCCATGGTCATCCGGTGCCGCTCCGGGGAGAAGTCCCCGACTGCGTCCGCGATCAGGAAGGTCTCGATGTCCTGGGTGAAGGACTCGACGGCGGTGGCCAGGATGCCGACGTGCCCGTACACACCGCAGATCACGAGCTGGTCCCGGCCGGCCGCGCGCATCCGCTCCAGCAGGTCGGTGCGGAAGAAGGCGCTGTAGCGCCATTTGGTCAGCATCCAGGAGCCGGGCGCGGGCGTCAGCTCGTCGACGACCTCACGGTCGGCCGCCTCGGCGCGCATGCCCGGCCCCCAGAAGTCCTTGAGCAGCCCGCGCTCCTCGGGGGTCATGCTGCCGGGCTGGGCGGTGTACGCCACCGGCATCCCGGCCTCCAGCGCGTGGGCGCGCAGCCGGGCGGCGTTGGCGAGCAGCGGGTCGCGCAGCTCGGGGCCGAACGGCTGGAGGAAGTAGCGCTGCATGTCGTGGACGAGCAGGACGACCCGGTCGGGGTCGATGCTCCAACGGGCGGTGTTGTCGGGAAGGTCGCCGCGCTCGGGGAGCGGGTACGGCGGGATGGGGGCGATGCCGGCCATGGGTGGTCCTGTTTCCTTTCGCGGGTGGTTCCGATCCGGTCGTCGGACACCGCCCCGGGGCTTTCGTTCGGATCGGGCCGGACCAGGGAGCCTGGTCCGGTGCGGGCGGCTGCGGGGCGGAGGATCGAGGCAACGCGACGGGGTCCCCTGCTCAAGCGAGACCGGGAGCTTGGGGAGGACGGTGATGGACGACGGCGTCGCGGATGTGCGTGCCGGGGCACGAGCCCGGCCTGATCCGAACGGGAGGCCCCGGGGGTGCCCTGAGGTCAGGCCCCAGGGAGGCGCCGCCGTCCACGGTCAGGTCGTGCAGGGTGATCTGGGCGGCCCGGTCGGAGAGCAGGAACGCCACCGCCTCCGCGACGTCGTCGGGGCGGCCGATCCGGCGCAGCGGGATGCCGACGCGGTACGCGGAGGGCGAGCCGTCCAGGGTGTGCTGCTCGGCCTCGCGGTCGTGCCACATGGAACGGAGCATCGGGGTGTCGGTGGAGCCGGGGGCCACGGTGTTGCACCGGATGCCGTACTGGGCGACTTCCAGGCCGAGCGACTTGATCAGCTGGGTCGCGGCGGCCTTGGAGGCGGCGTAGGCGGCCATCCCCGCCCGGGGGTGACGGCCGCGTTGGAGGTGACGGTGACGATCGCGCCCCGGGCACGCGGGATCATCCGGTTGACCACCGCGCGCGCCACGTTCAGCACCCCGGTGACGTTGACGTCGAACATGGCCCGCCAGTCCTGGTCGGTGATGTCGCTGACCGGGCCCAGGCGCAGTACCCCGGCGGCGTTGACCAGCTGGTCGATGGGGCCGACCTGCTCCTCGGCGGCCTCGACCATGGCCTCCACCGCCGCACTGTCGGACACGTCGGCCGGGAAGTCCGTCACCTGGAGGGACTCCGTGCGGAGCTTGGCGACCTCCTCTGCCAGCCGGGCGGCGTCGCGGTCGACCGCGATCACCGTGGCGCCCTGCTCGGCGAGCAGCCGGACCACGGCCGCGCCGATACCGCCGGCGGCGCCGGTGACCAGCGCTGTGTGCTCTTCCACCTGAACTCTCCTTCGTACGACGGTGGTACGGGTGTGCTCACGGGGTGCTGCCGGGGGCGGGGCCCGGTGCCCCGCCGGTCAGCCGCGCCAGGCGGCGATGACCGAGACCGCCTGGGAGGCGGTGAGGCGGGGGTCGCAGAAGCTGGTGTACTTCTCCCCGACCTGGTGGGCCCGCGTCTCGTTGCGCACGCACTCGGTCACGTCGTCGGGAGTGGTCTCCAGGTGGATGCCCCGGCGATGCCGCCGGCGCAGCGAACGGCGGTGAGGAAGCCCCGCACCTCCCGCTCGATCTGGTCCAGGTAGCGGGTCTTGAGCCCCTCGGCGGTGGTCACCGTGTTGCCGTGCATCGGGTCGCAGAGCCAGCTCACCGGGTGCCCGGCCTCCCGTACGGCCGTCACCAGCGCGGGCAGCCGCTCCCCGACGGTGTCCGCGCCCATCCGGGAGATGAGGGTGAGGCGGCCGGGCGAGCGGGTGGGGTCCAGCCGCTCGCAGAGCGTGAGCAGGTCCGGCACGGTCATGGAGGGGCCGACCTTGCAGGCCACCGGGTTGGCGATGGAGGCGAACAGCTCCACGTGGGCCCCGTCCAGCGAACGGGTGCGTTCGCCGATCCACGGCAGGTGGGTGGAGGAGAGCCAGAGGGCGCCCGATCCGTCGCGGCGGAGCATCGGCAGCTCGTAGTCGAGCAGCAGCGCCTCGTGGCTCGTCCACACCAGGGGGTCGATGGCGCGGGCCTGCTCGCGCGGGGCGCCGTCCCAGCCGAGGTGGCCCATCATCTCGTCGGCCGCGTCGTAGCCGGTCAGCAGCCGAGCCGGGTCGGGTATGCGGCCCTTGGGGGCCGGTTCGGGACTGTTGACCATGTGGCCGCGGTAGACGGGGAGTTCGACCCCGTTCACCAGCTCGGTCGGGTTGGAGCGGGGCTTGGCGAACTGGCCGGCGATGCGGCCGATCCGGACGACGGGGCGGTGCGAGGCCAGCTTCATGGCCCCGGCCATCAGGTCGAGCACGGCCGCCTTGCGGGCGACGTACCCCGCGCTGGACTCCATGGGGTCCTCGGCGCAGTCGCCCGCCTGAACCACCTGGGCCTCGCCCCGGGCCACCTGGGCGAGGACCGTCCGTAAGGCCTGGACGTCCTCGAACCGGACGAGGGCCCGGCGGCCGTTCAGCTCTCGGCGCACGGTCTCCAGGTGTTCGGCATCGGGCCACTCCGGCTGCTGGAGCGCGGGCCTGACTCGGAACTCGGACACGACGTTGTCCACTGGTGCCTCCACGGTCGCATGGAGCGAGCGGGGAACGCTCGCTGTCGGGTGTGAGTCGGTGCGGCGTCGGCGAACCCGTCGCGGGCGTCGTCCGGCGACGAGGCGGCGTACGGGACGTCCCGCGCCACTCGGTTCCGTTGTGACCCGAGCCCGCGGGTCGGAGGGGGGCGGCCGTCCCGCCCTGGTCCGGCTGCCGATCCTGGGCCGGATCCGGTAAGGAGCCAACCAACGCGCCAGCAGTTCGTCAGGTGACGCGGATTCCATCAGGTCTGCCCGCGTCCAGCGGCCCGGACCTGACGGACTACCCGGGCCGAACTGGGCCACCAGGGCGGAAACGTTGCACCATGAGCCCGCTCCCGACCCCTGCTCTGCGCCCGTTTCGGCGCGAGGGAGTGCCTTGCCGACCAGGGCCGGACGGGCCCGTGCACCCGGTGCGGTGCGCCGCGAGGCACCGCCGCGCTCCACGTCGCCCGAAGCGACGCGCGGGCGCGGCACCACCGCGAGGCGCCCGGCCGGGGGCCCTGGATCCCGGCCCTGACCGGCACGTCACCCTCTAGGCCCCTGGAGATCTCCCGTCATGACATCACGCAACAGCTCCGGCCTCCCGCGGCGGACGTTCGTCGTCACGGCGGCCGCCGCCGCGGCGGCCGTCGGCCCGGTGGGACCAGCCGCTGCCGCCGCCCCCGCCCACCGGGCGTCCCGGCCCCGCAGCGGATCGGTGGTCGTGCGCACCACCGAGGGCCGCATCGCCGGTCAGCGCCTCGACGACGTCACCGTCTTCCGCGGTGTCCCCTACGCTGCCCCGCCGGTGGGCCCGCTCCGCTTCGCCTCCCCTCGTCCGGCCGAGCCGTGGAACGGGGTGCGGGACGCCACCGCCTTCGGCGCGCCCGCTCTCCAGACCGACTACCTGCCCGACAGCAGCGAGGACTGTCTGTACGCCAACGTCTGGACCCCGGGCACCACCGGGCGCCGCCCGGTGGTGGTCTACATCCACGGCGGCGGCTGGTTCCTCGGGGCGGGCAGCGAGCCCGACTACGACGGCGCCAAGCCGGCCGTGCGCGGCGACATGGTCGTCATCAACTTCAACTACCGTCTGGGGCTGCTCGGCTGGGGGCTGCACGAGGAGTTCACCGACCCCCGCACACGGTCGTTCGCCAACTGGGGGCTCCAAGACCAGGCAGCGCTGCTGCACTGGGTCCAGGCCAACGCGGCGGCCTTCGGCGGCGACCCGGGCAACATCACCCTGGCCGGCACCTCGGCCGGCGGATCGAGCACCTGGCAGCTGAGCCTGCTGCCGCAGCTGCGCGGGGTCATCAGACGAGCGGTGCCGATCAGCGTCAAGCACGTCTGGAACCCGGCCAGTTCGACCACCCCCCGGGAGTCGCGCGAGGTCTACGCGCTGCTCGCCTCCCGCCTCGGTGCGACAGTCGCAGGACTGCGCACGGTACCGGGACCGGACCTCAAGGCCGCCTGGGAGGAGCTGTACTCCGGCGACCCCGCCGACCGGCCGGTGACCGGCTGGCGCGAGTACCGGGGGCCGGTGCCCGACGGGCAGTGGATGCGCGGCTTCGACCACGAGCTGCCAACCCCGCGGATACCGGTCATGCCGATATACGCCCGGACCGAGGGCTCCTTCTTCACCGGCGGACCCGGCTACCCCTACCCCGGCCCCCACCCCACCGACGACGCCGAGCTGCGCGAGGCGGTCTTCATGGTGCTGCGCAAGGGCGGCGCCCGGGTCGGCTACCGCGACGTGGACCAGGCCGTCGCCTTCTACCGCAGGGCGGCCGTCCGGGGCGGGCTGCCGCAGGACCCGATGTCGATCTGGACCGAGATCTGGGGCGACGGCCTCTTCCGCTACCAGATCATCCGGCTGGCCGAGCGCCACGCCCGCGAGGGCCGCTCCCCGCAGTACCTCATGGAGTTCGCCCACCCGGTGCGCGCCCCCTACTCCGGCACCCCGCACGAGGCCACGTCGAAGTTCCTCTTCGGCTCGCACGCGCTGCCCGTCAACGAGCCCGCCTACGGCGACGGCCCGCTGGAGCGCCAGGTCTCCGACACCCTGATCGATCTGGTCGCCTCCTTCGCCCGCGACGGCCGCCCGGCCTCCCCGCACGCCCCCGCGTGGCCGGAGTTCGCCCCCATGCGGCCCACCACGATGGTGGTCGGCGGCCCGGACGTCGCCCGTCTCTCCACCACCTTCAAGGCGGACCAGCTCCGCTACTGGGACCGGGCCGGCTGGGTACCCCGTACCTGATGCGCGGCCCCACTTCCCCGCAGCGCTGTTGACACGGCTGAACACGAGAAAGGAACCGAGGCACTATGTGTGGACTCGCAGGCTGGGTCGGCTACGACCGTGATCTCTCCCGACTGGGCGCCACCGCCCAGGCCATGACCGCCACGATGGCCTGCCGGGGCCCGGACGACGACGGGGTGTGGACCGACCCGCACGTGGCGCTCGGCCACTGCCGGCTCTCGGTCATCGACCTGGAGGGCGGCCGGCAGCCGATGCACGTGACCGCGCCGGACGACGGCCTGCCGACCGTCGTCTACACCGGCGAGGTCTACAACTTCGTCGAACTCAAGGAGGAGCTGAGCGCTCTCGGCCACGAGTTCCGCACCTCCAGCGACACCGAGGTGGTGCTCCACGCCTACCTCCAGTGGGGCCAGGAGTTCGCGGAGCGGCTCAACGGCATGTACGCACTGGCCGTCTGGGACCCGCGCACCGAGGAACTCCTCCTGGTTCGGGACCGGATGGGCGTCAAGCCGCTCTTCTACTACCCGACCCGCGACGGGGTGCTCTTCGGCTCCGAGGCCAAGGCGATCCTGGCACACCCCGAGGCCGAGGCGGTCGTCGACCGGGAGGGTCTGGCCGAGATCTTCGCCATCATCAACACCCCCGGGCACGCCGTCTTCAAGGGCATGCACGAGGTGGTCCCCGGCACGGTCGTCCGCTTCACCAGGGACGGCCACTCGGTCCGTACCTACTGGGAGCTGACCGCCCACCCGCACGGCGACGACCTGGACACCACCATCACCCGGGTCCGGGAGCTGCTGGACGACATCGTCCGCCGCCAGCTGATCGCGGACGTTCCCGTGGGCACCCTGCTCTCCGGCGGACTGGACTCCAGCGCGCTGACCGCCCTGGCCGCCAAGGCCTTCCGGGACCAGGGGCGCACCGAGCGCGTCAAGGCGTTCTCGATCGACTTCAAGGGCAACGACGAGGCCTTCGCCGGCAACGGCATCTGGCAGGACCCCGACACCCCGTACGCGGTCGAGGTCGCCGAGAAGTGCGGCGCCGAGCACATCATCGTCGAGCTGGAGAATGCGGACGTCCTGGACGAGTCCATCCGCTCCCGGGTGCTGCGCTGCCAGGACCTGCCCGTCTCCACCGGCGACATGGAGCACTCTCTGCTCCACCTGTGCACCGCGCTGAAGCGCCAGGTGACCGTCGCCCTCTCCGGGGAGACCGCCGACGAACTCTTCGGCGGCTACAACTGGTTCTTCGACCAGGAGGCCGTGGAGGGCGACACCTTCCCCTGGTACGACGCCTGGCGGCGGCTCGGCGGCCTGGACACCATGAAGGAGATCGGCCTCTGGGACCGGCTCGGCCTGGAGGAGTACGTCAAGGCGCGCTACGCCGAGGCACTGGCCGAGGTGCCCCGGCTGGAGGGCGAGTCCGGCCGCGAGGAGCGGATGCGGGAGCTTCTCTACCTCAACATCTCCCGCTGGGAGAACTTCCTGCTCGACCGCAAGGACCGGATCAGCATGGCCGCCAGCCTGGAGGTCCGGGTCCCCTTCACCGACCACCGGCTCGTGGAGTACGTCTTCAACGTACCGTGGGAGATGAAGACCTTCGACGGCCGGGAGAAGAGCCTGCTGCGCGCCGCGGCCGCCGACGTGCTCCCGGAGTCGGTGCTGACCCGGAAGAAGAGCCCGTACCCCTCCACCCAGGACCACGAGTACGTCCGGGCGCTGCGCGACAAGGTCGCCGCCCTGCTCCACGAGGGATCACCGGTGCTGGAGCTGGTGCCGGCCGAGGGCATCCAGCGGCTGCTGGACAAGCCGCTGGAGTCGTACGCCGGGCTCGGCGGACTCTGGGGGACGCGGGCGGTGATGGAACGGCTCGTCGAGTTCAACGCCTGGGTCACCGAGTACGGGGTCAGGGTCGAGGCCTGACATGTCCCCCATCCCGATGCTGTCCGTGCCCCCGGAAGGAGTGCCGACCTGATGTACACCATCGCACCGACGTTCGATATCGACCACTCGCCCGAGTGGGGCTCGGAGAGGCTCGATCTGGACGCCTATCTGCGGCGGATCGGCTACGAAGGGGCCCGGGACAACTCGCTGAAGACCCTTCAGCAGGTACACCGGGCCCATATGAGCACCATCTCCTTCGAGAACGTCGACATCGCGGTCGGCCGGACGGTCTCGCTGGACATCGCCGAACTGGAGCGCAAACTGGTCCGCTCCGGACGCGGCGGTTACTGCTACGAGACCAACCTGCTCTTCGCCGCCGCGCTGGACCGCCTCGGCTTCCCGGTGATGCGGATGCTCTCCCGCATCCGGGAGGGAGACACCAGGCGCCGGTTCCGCTCGCACACCTCCCTGCTGGTCAGGACGGCGGACGAACCGGACACGGTGTGGCTGGCCGACCCCGGCTACGGCTACGCCGGGCTCATCGAGCCGATGCCGCTGCGCGACGGAGCCCGCGCGACCGTGGGGGCCTGGAGCTGGGAGCTGGGCGTGGACGACGGCCACTGGGTGCTGCGATCCCAGGACGGCGAGGGGCGCTGGAGCGACCTCTACGTCTTCCGGCCCGAGCGCCAGTACGAGGTCGACTACCGGGCGGCGCACTACGTCAGCTCCACCAGGCCGGGCTCCCCGTTCGTCAACCGGCTGGTGGCACAGCGCGGTTCGGAGACCGTGCGGTACCGGCTGCGCAACGACGTCCTGGTCACCGACCACCCCGACGGGCGCACCGAGCGCGCCGTGCTCACCCCGGACGAGGTGGTGGCCGCCCTGCGGGAGAAGTTCGGTCTCACCCTGACCGACGAGGACGTCTCGCTGCTCTCGGGGTTCCTGCACCGCGGGGAGAGCACCGCCGCCTGCTGACGCACCCCGCACACCAGGAGAGCCCCGGCACCAGGTGCCGGGGCTCTCGCCGTACCCGCCGACGTACCGGACGGGCTAGAGGAGCGAGACGACCGCCGGCCCGAAGGCCGCGCCGAGCAGGTAGCAGAGGTTGAACAGACCGATGGCGGCGGGCCGCTCCTCGTCGGGCACCGCCTTGGTGGAGTGCACCGCGAAGACCCCCTGGCCGGAGGCGGCCGCGATCGAGGCGAGGGCCTGCGCGAGCAGCAGCAGGATCGCGACGGTGCTCACCGAGGCCAGCACCACCCCGACGGCGCTGAGGGCGACCAGGGTGAAGATGACCGGCTGCCGGCCCACCTTCGCCGAGAGCGCGACCACCAGCCAGCTGAGCGCGCCACCGAGCAGCAGCGGCCACACCATGGCCCCGCCGATCGTGCCGCTCGACCACGAGGTGTGGTCCGAGAGGGAGTTGGGCACCGCGAACATCAGCCCGAAGTTGACCGCCGCGAGGAGGAAGGCCAGCACCGAGGAGATCAGGAAGACGGGGCTGCGGACCACCGCCGCCGGGACGAACCCCTGCGGCTTGACCCGCAGGTGCCGCACCAGGACGGCGATCGTCAGCACCGAGAGCACCCCGGCGACCGCCGGGTAGTGCGGGACGAAGACCAGGGCCGTGACCACGGCGGTGAGCAGCACCGCGCCCAGCCCGTCGAAGGCGGCGGTGGAGGTCGGCCGGGTTGAGACCCGTCCGATGACGACGAGCAGACCGATCAGGCTGATCGCGGGCAGGGCGAGCGTCGCCTGCCAGTTGATCGCGTCGTTGACCAGCGAACCGACCAGGGGCGCGGTGGAGCCGACCACCGCCAGCGAGGCGGTGACGAAGCCCATGGAGCGGGCGGAGTTCGTCAGGCTCATCGCGATGGAGGTGAGACCGGCGGTGCCGAGCGCCTGGAGCGCGCAGCCGATGATGACGGCCGGGAGCGCCGGGACGGCGAGGACCAGGAGGGCCCCCAGCAGGACCAGCGCCCCGCAGCCGGCGAGCGCGGCGCGCGCACCACGGTGCCGCAGCAGCCCGGTCATCAGGGGGGTGCCCACCGCGATGCCCCAGCCGAAGGCGGTCACGCCCCAGGTGACGGTTCCGGTGGTGGTGGACAAGTCGCGGGCGATGTCGTCCAGGACCAGCGCCGGCCCGGCGATGCCGAACGAGAGCGGTCCGGCCATCAGCCCCAGCCAGTAGGTGGGGATGCGGGGGGTGTCGGGTGCCGGGTGGTCCGCGCCCTCGGGGCGCGCGGTGCCCGGACCCGCGAGAGATTCACTCACGGTTCCTCCAGGGGTGAGGTGTGGGGCGTCGGTTCCGCCTGCGCGGGACCCGGCACCGGAACCGCCCGGCGGGCCGGGCGTCGTACGGTCGAGCGGTCACGTGGCCGGGCTCTCGCCCGGCCACGGGGTCGTTCGGTATGGGGTCGTTCGGTTCGGGGGTGTTCGGTTCCGTGTCGTACGGCCGGGGTCGTATCGACCGGCGTCGTATCGGCCGTCCCTCAGACGTCGAGCATCGGGTAGTCCGTGTAGCCGCGGTGGTCGCCGCCGTAGAAGGTGGCGGCGTCCGGCGAGTTGAACGGGCCGCCGACCCGGATGCGGCGCTGGAGGTCGGGGTTGGCGAGCCAGAGCGAGCCGAGGCTGACCGCGTCGGCGAGGTCGTCCTGGAGGACCTCCAGCGCGATCTCCGGGCTCACGTAGGCCTCGGTGCCGGTCTTGTGCGGGTTGAGGATCAGCGTGCCCGGCCACTCGGCCCGGACCAGCTCGGTCACCGCGCGGTGGCCGAACTCCATGATGTGGACGTAGGCGAGGTTGTACGGGGCCAGCGTGCGGATCAACGTGCGGTACAGCTCGGCCGGGTCGCTCTCGCTGATGCCCTCGCTGGTGGAGCCGGGCGAGATGCGGATGCCCACGCGTTCGGGGCCGATGGCGTCGCTGACGGCCCGCGCGACCTCGTCGGCGAAACGGACCCGGTTCTCCACGGAACCGCC
This sequence comes from Streptomyces sp. I6, assembly GCA_003725745.1. GTDB lineage: Bacteria > Actinomycetota > Actinomycetes > Streptomycetales > Streptomycetaceae > Streptomyces. Next base: position 615,391 of record RHDP01000001.1, read on the forward strand.
GTAGACGTCGGTGCGCTGGTTGGAGCCGTCGGCCAGGAACTGGTGGATCAGGTAGCCGTTGGCGCCGTGCAGCTCCACCCCGTCGAACCCGGCGTCCACCGCGTGCTTGGCGGCGGAGACGAAGTCCTCCACGGTCTGCGCGATGTCCTCCAGGGTCATTTCGCGCGGCACGGGGTGGTCGACCATGCCGTCGGGGGTGTACATCTGGCCGCCGGTGGCGATGGGCGAGGGTGCGACCGGTAGGGCACCGTCCGGGTAGAGGCTGGAGTGGCCGACCCGGCCCGAGTGCATGAGCTGGACGAAGATCCGGCCGCCGGCGGCGTGCACCGCGTCGGTCACCCGGCGCCAGTCCTCGGCCTGCTCGGCGGAGTGCAGCCCCGGGGTGTCGATGTAGCCCTGGCCGATCACGCTCGGCTGGGTGCCCTCGGTGATGATCAACCCGGCCCCGGCGCGCTGGGCGTAGTAGTCGGCGGTCAGGGCGTTCACGGAACGGTCAACGGAACGGCTGCGGGTCATCGGAGCCATCACCAGGCGGTTCGGCAGGGTCATCTTGCCCACGCGCAGGGGGGCGAACAGCTCTTCCATGCTCTCCTCCATCGGGTTGTGATCATCGGGGGATATCCTGGTCACAACGGTAGGAGCGGCCTCCGAGCACGGAATCCGTAGTCCCTACTGATCCCGGTACGTATTCACGGGTAAGTAACATGGGACCGTATACCGATGGCATGGGGCGGGTCTGGTAGCGGGTGGAGGGGGACGTCGATGCTGTACGGGCGAACCATCGAACAGGAGCGGCTGACACAACTGGTCGCCGCGGCACGTGCCGGGTGCAGCGGTGCGCTCCTGGTACGCGGCGAGGCGGGGATCGGCAAGACGGCACTGCTCGACTGGCTCGCCGCGACCGCGGCCCGGCCGGACCCCGAGCACGGGGACGGCGGACGAGAGCTGCGTACCTTACGGGTCACCGGCATCGAGCCGGAAGCGGATCTGGCCTTCGGGGGCCTCGTCCAGTTGCTGTGGCCCGTGCAGGGGCGCCTGGACGCCCTCCCCGAGCCGCAGGCGGCGGCCCTGCGGGCGGTCCTGGGCAACGGGGCCGAGCAGCGCGGCCCCGACCGCTTCCTGACCGGTCTGGCGGTCCTCACCGTCCTGGCGGATCTCGCCGAGGACGGCCCCGTACTCTGTCTGGTCGACGACGCCCAGTGGCTTGACCAGGCCACCGCGGAGGCCCTGCTCTTCGCCGCCCGTCGGCTGGCCGCCGAGGGTGTGGCGATGGTGCTGGCCAGCCGGGACGACGGTTTCTCCGCTCCGGGCATCCCCGAGCTGCGGCTGGCCCGGCTGGGCTTCGAGGACTCCTCGCGGCTGCTGGCCGACCGGGGCCGGGCCCCCGCCCTGCGCTCCCAGATCATCACCGAATCCGGGGGCAACCCGCTCGCCCTCATCGAGTTCGACTCCGCGCGGCGTGACCAGCCGCACCAGCACGCCCCGCTGCCCGTCGCGGACCGCGTGTTCTCGGCCTTTCGGTCACAGATCGGCAAACTGCCCGAGCGCACCCGGCTGATGATGCTCATCGCAGCCGCCGAGGCGCGCGGCGACCTGCCCCTGCTGCTGCGCGCCTCGGAGCTGCTGGGCGTGGACCTCGGCGATCTGGAGGAGGCCGAGCGGTCCGGGCTGATGTACGTCATGGACGGCACGGTCACCTTCCGGCACCCGCTGATCGCCTCCGCGACGTACCAGGGTTCCGTGCTCGCCCGCCGGATCGCGGTGCACCGGGCCCTGGCCGAAGCCGCCGTCGACCCGGACTGCCGGGCCCGCCATCTGCTGGCGATCACCACCGCACCCGACCAGGACGTGGCGCTGGAGCTGGCCGAAGCTGCCGGGCGTGCCCGGGGCCGTACGGCGTACGCGGCGGCCTCCGGCCTCTTCCGGCACGCCGCCCGCATCGCCACGGACCAGGAGCAGCGGGCCGCCTGGCTGACCGAGTCGGCCGCGCTCGCGCTCGCCGGCGGCCATGCCGCACAGGCGGACCGGCTGGCCGAGGAGGCCGACCCGCTCCACGACGACCCGGCCGTCGGGGCCACGATCGCCCTGGTGCGCGCGGCCGTCGTCTTCGAGCTGGGCGACCAGGCCGAGGCCGCCCACGGGCTGCTGGCCCGTGTGGGGGACACCGCCACCCCCAGACCTCCGGCATGCTCCGTACGGCCGCTGCCTACGGCTGGCTGGCCGGTGACGGGGACACCGTGAGCGCCGCCGGGGCCCGGCTCGCGGCGGGCGGCTGCACGGACCCGCTGGTGGAGGGGCTGGGGCGGCTCTGCGAGGACGACGCCGAGCACGGACTGCCGCTGCTCGCCCGGTTCCTGGAGCAGCGGCTCGACGCTCCCGACACTCGGGACGTGGACGAGCAGGCCGTTCGGATGCTGGCGCTCAATTGCGGCACGATCCTCGGTGACGACGAGGCGGCGCTGGACCTGGCCTCGACGGAGGTGCGGTGGTGCCGCTCCCAGGGGTTCATCGGTGAACTCCCGTACGCCCTCGACGTCCTGGCCCAGAACCAGGTCCTGGCGGGCCGCCACCGGGACGCCGAGGCGACGGTGACGGAGGCGGAGGAGATCGCCCGGGACACCGGGATGCGCCAGCGGCTGGCCCGGCTGGCGGCGGTGCGCGCGCGGATCGCGGCCATCGAAGGGGACGCCCAGCGGGTACGGGAACTGGCCGAGGACACCCCCGGGGCGCTGTGCACCGGGGTGGACTGTGCGGGCGTCCTGCTCGACCTGGGACTCGGCGACTTCGACTCGGCCCTGAACCGGCTGACCCCGCCGCCGCCCGGCCCCGACCGGTACATCTGGCTCTCCCTGTCCACCGCCGCCGACCAGGTGGAGGCGGCGGTGCGGCTCGGGCAGCCGGAGCGCGCCGAGGAGGCGCTGCGCCACTTCGAGGACTGGGCCCGCGCCGGGGCCCGGACCTCCGCCACCACCACGCCCTGGGCGCAGGCGGTGGTCCTGCGGTGCAAGGCGCTCCTCACCGACCAGCCGGAGCACTACGCCCAGGCGCTGCACCTGCACGAGAAGGGGGTCGCCCCTTCGAGCGCGCCCGTACCGAGCTGCTCTACGGGAGTGGCTGCGCCGGGCCCGCCGGCGCAACGAAGCCCGGGAGATGCTGTGTTCGGCGCTGACCACCTTCGAGCGACTCCAGGCGGAGCCCTGGATGCGCCGGGCCCGGGCCGAGCTCCAGGCGTCCGGGGACCACCTGGTGACGGCACGGATGCTGGCGGACAACCTGATCGACCGGCTGACCCCGCAGGAACTGCAGGTCGTGCGGCTCGCCAAGGACGGCAGCAGCAGCCGGGAGATCGCCGCGCAGCTGTTCCTGAGCCCGCGCACCGTGGAGCACCACCTCTACAAGGCGTACCCGAAGCTGGGTGTGGGCTCGCGCCAGGAGCTCGTGCTCCTCGACCTCTGAGCCTCCTCGCGGTCGCGCTCACAGCCGGGCTCACGGTCGCGGTCGGTCCCAGGGCCGCCGGCATGGTCGTGGGGCGGCCGCGAGCCCGACGCACCCGCGGTGGGAACGGACGGAAGATGTTCACCTTCCCGTCCGTTTCCGTCGCTGAACGCTGCTCCGGCCCCTGACGCACGCTCCGCACGGGTGTCGGGCCACCTTGTGCACCGCCGCCCGACACAGCGAAAAGTGCGCTCCCTACCGCCCTAGCCGTTTCTACGGTGCCCGGACCACCTCCCCTGAAGATCAAGGCATATTACGCTTCCAAGCGGTGCCGGTGGCGGAGTGGCGACGCGACCGCGTGGGCTCCACCGGCCCGCTGACCAGAGATTCGGCCGGGCCGCACGACGGGGATCACGTGTTAAGAAACGAAGCCGGGGCGAACGTCGACGCTGTGGCCATATTGGAGCTGCTGGCCTCCGACGCACCGCCCGACCGATTCGAATCGCTCCTGACCCGGGCCCGTTCGTCGGGAATGTCCGGTCCGCAGCTGGACCGCCTGGAGAACGCCCGCAAACTCGGCCTGCACATCTACTCCCAGCTCGACCGCCGCCAGCAGCGCGAGGCCAGTCTGTTGGCCCTGGTGGACACCGCCCGCGAGCTGTCGGCTCCGAACGACCTGAAGACCCTGCTCAAGGTGGTCACCCGCCGGGCCCGGATGCTGCTCGGCGCGGACATCTCCTACATCACCCTGCTCACTTCGGAGAAGGGAACGGCCCGGGTCGAGGCGAGCGACGGGCACGTCTCGTCGTTCCATGTGGGGATGCGGATCCCGCACGGCGCCGGCAGCAGCGACGTCCTGACCACCTCAGCGCCCTTCTGGAGCGCGGACTATCTCGACGACGCCCGGTTCCCCCACCACGAGCGGCTGGACGAGATGGTGCGGGCCGAGGAGCTGCGCGGCATCATGGCGGTCCCGCTCAGCCACGGCAGCGGCCCGTACGGCGTGCTGCACGTCGCGGATCGCGAGCCGCGCCACTTCTCGGCGGACGAGGTGTCCCTGATGAGTTCGCTGGGCGATCTCGCGGGGCCGTCATCGAGAAGGCCCGGCTGATGGACCGGACCGCAGCCGAGGTGGAGATGCTCCAGAAGCGCACCGAGGAGGCCGAGACCAGCCACCGCCAGTGGCAGGAGGTCGGTGACCTCCATGAGTTCCTGATGTCCCAGGTCCTCTCCGGGTGCGACCTGCAGAACCTGGCCGAGGCGGCGGCCGACGGCCTCGGGGGCACCCTGACCGTCTGCGGGGGCGACGGCACCGTGCTGGCCTCCACCGCCGGGGCGCAGCCCGACGACGAGCTGATGATCCCCCGGGCGATGATGGACGCCCACGCCGCGGGCAAGGCGGTCCGGGTCAAGAACAGCCTGTGGGCGGCCCCGGTCCTGATGGGCGAGGAGAACCTGGGCGCGGTGCTGCTGCGCACCGAGCGGCCCCTGCGGGACTCGGGCGTCCGGCTGCTGGGCCTGGTGGCGCAGGCCACCGCCGTCCAGCTGCTCCGGCAGAACTGCTGCATCGTGATGGAGAGCCAGGCCCGCGACGGTTTCCTGGACGACCTGGTCAACCGCACCCGTCCCACCCGGGAGTTGGACCGGCGGGCCCGCAAGCTGGGTGTCGCGCTGGAGGAGTCGTACGTCGTCGTGGTGGCCAGCCCGGTCGGCGACGCCCGGCGCAAGGCGATGATCTGGGCCTCCTCCTACGCTCACCGCAACGACGGGCTCAAGTCGGAGCAGGGGGCCGGGTGATCTTACTGCTCCCCGGCACCGACGCGGCGGAGGTCGCCCGCGAGGTGCACAACGACCTGTCCCCGCTGCTCCGGCACCTGGTCACGGTCAGCGCGGCCGGCCCTGTGTCCGGCGCGGGCCCATCCACCGCAGCTATCTGGAGGCACTGCGCTGCCTGGAGGTGATGGGTGCGCTGGGGCTCTCCGGCCGGTCGGCCGCCGCCTCCGAGCTGGGCTTCCTCGGGCTGCTGGTCTCCGACGGCCACGACGTGGACGGCTTCATCGAGTCGGTGATCGGCCCGGTGGCCCGCTACGACGACCAGCGGCTCACCCAGCTCACCGACACGCTGGAGGCCTTCTTCCACGCCTCCGGCTCGCCCACCCACGCGGCCAAGGCCCTTCATGTGCACCCCAACACGGTCGCGCGCCGGCTGGAACGGGTCAGTGAGCTGCTGGGCGAGGGCTGGCACCGGCCCGACCGTGCCCTGGAGGTTCAACTTGCCCTGAAACTGCGGCGGATGAGGTCGGCTCTGATGGGGCTGGACCCACTCGCCGGCGGCCACCGCACCGGCGCCGACGGGGAGTGAGCCGGAGGGCCTGCCGTCCGGACCGTGCCGCCCTCAGCGCAGGGCGCGGACCTCGTCGCCCACCCGGCTGAGGGCGACCACGGTGTGTGCGGCCGAGGCGAGGGTGACGTGCCGGTGCCAGCCGGCGAAGGAGCGGCCCGTGTAGTCACGGATGCCCACGCGCTCGGCGACCTCGCGGAAGTCATGGTCCACCCGGTCCACGAGCCTGGTGAGCCGCAGGAGTTCGGCGGCCGGGGTGTCCGTCATGTTGGTCAGCCACAGCTCACCGGGCCAGCCCCGCCCGTGCTCGCTCACCCCGAGCAGCACCAGGTCCCCCCGTCGGCGCGCCACCCGAACGGGGCTGGGCATCTGGGTCCGGACCGCCGCGACCAGGCTCCTGCGGGCCGGTCGGCCGGGCCGGTGGGCGCGCCAGGCCACCGGCCGGCGCAGGTCCCGGGCGGCTGCCATGATCTGGTGCGCCGTCGATGTACCGCTGCGGCCCCGCAGCAGCGGGTCGGTGACCTCCAGCCGGGTGTTGCCCGGCACCCGGGCCAGCACCTGCACGCCCGCCGCGTGGTACGAGCGCACGGTGGCCGCCGCGTCCGCCGCGTCGGTGGCGTACCCGTCGAGCACCACCGGTCGGTCCGGCAGCCCCCAGGACCGCATCATGCCCAGGTACGCCTCGTGGGCGCAGTCGGCGAGCGACTCCGATGCCACGGTGTCCGGTATCGATGCCTGCAGACGGCGGGCGCCGTCCTTCAGCCAGGCGTCCGAGAGGTGCAGCCGCCAGTTGACGGGAAAGCTGCCGGTCTCGGAGGCGGCCCATACGCCCACCGCGTACTGGGCGTTGAGCACCTGGCCCGTATACGGAAGGAGCTGCCGCTCCACCCCGACCGAGTTCTCACCGGCCTTCGGGATGACCATGGAACGGACGACCCACGCCTGCGGTGGTGCGACGCGCACCACATGCTCGGCCAGGGCGCGGCGGACCGGATTCCACCCCCAGGTGGAGCTGGCCACAAAGTGGTGCAGGCTCTGCTCGGTCGCGCTGCCGCCGAGGACAGCGGCGATGTTCCGGATCGACTTGCGGCCCTCGGCCGCGATCAGCGCCTGGAGGTAGTGCATGCCCCGCCGCCGCTGGTCACTGCGGGGCAGGGAGAGGAACAGGCGCGATCCCAGTTCCCCGAGAACGATGTCCTCGACTCCGGAGACGTCGAGCGGCAGGCGGTGCTGCTCATCCGATAAGCGGGTTTCCGTATGAAGAGCAGCAGCGGAACTCATCCCTGTACCTTCCCTCTCGGCGGTGCCTCTGGGGCCTGTGTTCCCCACGGTGCGTGCCGGGTGGGCGGCATGCCTAGGTGCTCCGGACACCGGCTTGCCGGCCGATACGGTGCCCGATCCACCCACGCCATGGTTCGGCTGATAAGACTGCGACCTGGATCACGTCGGGGATGGTGGCCGGGCACCACGCAACGGGTGTGTAACTCACGGATACCCCGGTGGACACGCGAGGGCTGAGGGACATCCGTGCACCACAACCCCCCTGCCTCGCAGGGTGTGGCCGGACCCCTTCCACGGAGCGTGACACTGAGGCGAGTGTTGCTCACCTTCCGTAAATCGCCCGGAACGCTGGACGGCCGGCGGCCGCACGCGGGCCGCGCGCGGCCGGTTCCCCACCGGGAGAGGTCTCTGCGGGCCGCTCCCCTACCAGCGGTTCCGTACGAGTCCGGGGCGGTTCCGTGCATGCCCGATGGCGTCCCGCCGAATGCACGACGCGGGACACGACCGCATGCCCGGTGGACCACCGCCTCCGGGGTCGGACGGCGCCCGACTCGTACGCCTCCGGGTCACCGCGCGGTTCCGCGACGAAGCCCGGCTCGGCCAGGAGGAGATGGTCGCCCGCCCGGAGGAGGCAGATGGTGTGCCGCTGAGTGGTGTAGCAGCGATCACTGCATAGCCCCTGGCCAGGAGGCGACTATCGCACAAGTCTCCGAATAGAGAGGCTCGTTGGGAGAGGTGACACGATGGCCTTGTCCCAGCATGACTCACTCCGGCTGATGGAGTCACTGCGTACGGCGGACGGAATCGAGTTGGCCAGGGTTCTGGCCCAGCGGATCGTGCTGAGCCCGCACGCGGGAGAGTCCGCGGGCTGACGTCCGGCGGGATCTCCGGGACGCCCCGGACCTCCCGCTCCCGCCCCGACATCCCGCTCCGGCTCCGGCATCCCGCCCCGGCGCTGCGGCTCGCGCGCCCCGTCGGTCCCCCGGTCGGCCCACCGCGTCCCGCCGCGCCGCCTGCCTCGGCGCGGCGGCGCGCGACGGCGCGGGGTCCCGCGCATAGCCTCACGCCGTGCCCCACGTGACGGCGTTCCTCAAGCGGCTGGTCCTGGGCCGGGCGCTGCGGAGCGAGGACCTCGGCGAGACGCTGCTGCCGAAGCGGCTGGCGCTGCCGATCTTCGCCTCCGACCCCCTCTCCTCGGTGGCCTACGCGACGCAGGAGATCCTGCTGGTCCTCACCCTGGGCGGGCTGGCCTATCTGCACTTCACCCCGTGGATCGCGGCCGCGGTGGTGTTCCTGATGGTCGTCGTGGTGCTGTCGTACCGCCAGGTGGTGCACGCCTACCCGAGCGGCGGCGGCTCCTACGAGGTCGCCTCGGCCAACCTGGGGCCCTCGGCCGGTCTCGTGGTCGCCGCGGCGCTGCTGGTCGACTATGTGATGACGGTGGCCGTGTCGGTGGCCTCCGGAGTGGACAACATCATCTCGGCGGTGCCCGCGCTGGCCGAGCACCGGGTGCCGATGGCGCTGGTCTTCGTCGGCCTGCTGACCGCCGCCAATCTGCGCGGGGTGCGCGAGTCCGGCCGGGCCTTCGCCGCGCCGACGTATCTGTTCGTCTCCGGCGTGCTGCTGATGTGCGGGACGGGACTGCTGCGCTGGGTCCTGGGCGATCCCCCGGTGGCGGCGACCGCGCGGTACGGGATCGAGCCGGACCCCGCGGAGGCGGACCTCGTCGGCCTCGCCCTGGTGATGCTGGTGCTGCGGGCCTTCTCCAGCGGCTGCACGGCGCTCACCGGTGTCGAGGCGATCTCGAACGGGGTGCCGGCCTTCCGCAAGCCGAAGCCGCGCAACGCGGCGGCCACCCTGGCCGTGATGGGACTCCTCGCCGTCGCGATGTTCGCCGGCGTCACCGCGCTGGCGGTCGTCGCCGACGTCCGCGTCGCCGACGACGCCTGCCGGCTGACGGGACTCCCCGACTGCGAGAACTACACGCAGCGCACCGTCATCGCGCAACTGGCCGCCGCCGTGTTCGGCGGGGAGAGCGGTTTCGGCTTCTTCTACATCCAGGCCGCCACCGCCCTCGTCCTGATCCTCGCCGCCAACACGGCGTTCAACGGCTTCCCCCTGCTCGCCTCGATCCTCGCGCAGCACCGCTACCTGCCCCGCCAGCTGCACAACCGGGGTGACCGGCTCGCCTTCTCCAACGGCATCCTGGCGCTCGCCGTCGTCGCCGGGACGCTGCTGTGGGCGTACGGGGCGAACGTGACGAGCCTCATCCACCTCTACATCCTCGGGGTGTTCACCTCGTTCACGCTCTGCCAGAGCGGCATGGTCCGGCACTGGACCCGCGAACTGCGCACCGAGGCGGACCCGGTGCTGCGCCGCCGTCATCGCACCTCGCGGATCGTCAACGGGACCGGAGCGGCCATCACCGCGCTCGTCCTGGTGATCGTGCTGGTCACCAAGTTCACCGAGGGCGCCTGGCTGGCGGTGCTCGCGGCCGCGGTGCTGTGGGCGGCGATGCGGAGCATCCGCAGGCACTACGACGCCACGTCCGCCGAGCTGGCCGTCACCGACCCGCGCAGGGAGCTCGCGCCGCCCTCCCGGGTCATCACCGTGGTCCTGGTCTCGCAGCTGCACAAGGCGACGCTCCGGGCACTGGCGTACGCCCGGGCCACCCGCCCCGACCGGCTGGAGGCGGTGACCGTGGCCGTCGACCGGGACGCCGCCCGGGAACTCCGTCGGGAATGGGAGGAGGCCGGGATCGACGTGCCGCTGAAGATCCTCGACTCCCCCTACCGGGAGATCACCAAACCGGCGCTGGCGTATGTGCGCTCGATCCGGCGGGAGAGCCCGAGGGACGTCGTCTCCGTGTTCATCCCCGAGTACGTCGTGGGCCACTGGTGGGAGAACCTGCTGCACAACCAGTCCGCGCTGTGGCTGAAGAGCCGGCTGCTGTTCACGCCCGGGGTGATGGTGACGAGCGTCCCCTGGCAGCTGCGGTCGGCCGCCCGCGCCGACCGTCCGGCCGCGCGCGCTCCGGGGGCGGTGCGCCGCGGCGAACCGGTCCCGCCCCCAGGCGCTGAACGGGACCGTCCTCTTGGCGCTGAACGGGACTGTCCTCTTGGCGCGGCGGGCCCGCTGCCCGACACTTGGCCGATGACGCAGCGTGTGGATCTCGCGACCGTGATGGACCGGCTGGCCGTCGACGAGGTGGTCACCCGGTACGCGCTTGCCGTGGACGACGGCGACTGGCCCGCCTACCGGGCGCTGTTCACCCACGACGGGCGCGCCGACTACCGCGGTGCCGGTGGTGTCGAGGGGCCAGCCGCCGAGGTGGCGGACTGGCTCGCGGAGACGATGCGGTTGTTCCCCGTGCGCCAGCACCTGATCGTGAACCGGCGGGTGCGGCTGCGGGACGCCGACGGGTACCCGGGAGACCGGGCGGACGTGCAGGCGGACTACGTCAGCCCGATGCAGCCGGAGTCGGGCGACGGCTTCCTGGCCGGCGGCCGGTACGCGTTCGGCCTGGCGCGCGGGGACGACGGCTGGCGGCTGCGCTCGGTCGCCGTCCACGAGAAGTGGCGGCGGTCCGCGCTCCTCCGCGCGGCCGAATGATCGACGCGGCCTGTCCCGGCCCGGGCCGCTCCTCCACACTGGAGGCAGACACCGCTCTCGTGGAGGCGCCGCATGCGGATTCCGGTGGGCCGGCGGGAGCAGCCGGGGCGGCTGCTGTCGTCGCCGTGGTGGCGGGGTGCGGCCGCGGTGGCGGCGGGCGCGCTGCCCGCGCTCGCGTTCCCCGACCCCGGGCTCTGGTGGTTCGCGTTCGTCGCGCTCGTACCGTGGCTGCTGCTCGTGCGTACCGCGCCCTCGGCCCGCCGGGCCGCGCTGGACGGCTGGCTCGGCGGTACCGGCTTCATGATCGCCGTGCACCACTGGCTGATGCCGAACCTGCATGTCTTCATCGTCGTCCTGGCGGCCCTGCTCGGACTGCTGTGGGCCCCGTGGGGGCTGCTGGTCCACAGGGCGCTGGGCGGCCGCCCCCGCGCCGGGCGGGCGGCGGTGGCGATCGCCGTTGTCCCCTCGGGCTGGCTGGCGATCGAGCTGATCCGGTCCTGGGAGGGGCTGGGCGGCCCGTGGGGGCTGCTGGGCGCGAGCCAGTGGCAGGTCCCGCCGGCGCTTCGGCTGGCCTCGCTGGGCGGGGTGTGGCTGGTGACTCTGCTGGTGGTGGCGGTGAACACCGCGGTGGCCGTGCTGGTGGCCGTGCCCCCGGCGCGGATTCCCGCGGTCGCGGCCCTGTGCGCGGGCGCCCTGGCCGTGGGCGCGGTGTGGCTGTGGGTGCCGAGGCCGGACCGGACGGGCGGGGTGGTCCGGGTCGCGGTCGTCCAGCCGGGGGTCGTCAACGGCCTGGGCGGGGCGGAGCGGCGGTTCGCCCTGAGTGAGGAGCTGACCCGGCAGCTGGCGGGGCAGCGGCCGGACCTCGTGGTGTGGGGCGAGAGCAGTGTCGGCGCGGACCTGGCGGCGCGGCGCGACCTGGCGGCACGGCTCGGCGCTCTGTCGCGGGAGGTGGGGGCCGATCTGCTGGTGAACGTGGACGCGCGGCGCTCCGACCGGCCGGGCATCTTCAAGAGCAGTGTGCTGGTGGGTCCCGGCGGTCCGACCGGGGACCGCTACGACAAGATGCGGCTGGTCCCCTTCGGCGAGTACGTCCCGTTCCGCACCGTACTCGGCTGGGTCACGTCGGTCGGCGAGGCCGCGGGCGAGGACCGGATGCGGGGCGACCGCCAGGTCGTGATGGAGCTGCCGGCCGACGAGGGCCGGGCGGGGCTGCGGGTGGGGCCGCTGGTGTGCTTCGAGTCGGCGTTCCCCGACATGAGCCGAAGCCTGGTGAGGAACGGCGCCGGGCTTCTCGTGGCGCAGTCCGCGACCTCCACGTTCCAGGACAGCTGGGCTCCGGCGCAGCACGCCTCGCTGGCGGCGCTGAGAGCCGCGGAGTCGGGCCGGCCGATGGTGCACGCCACGCTGACGGGTGTGAGCGCGGTGCACGGGCCGGACGGGGAGCCGCTGGGGCCGCGGCTGGGTACGGACGAGAGCACCGCGGCCGTCTACGAGATCCCGCTCGCGCAGGGCACCACGCCGTATGTCCGGTTCGGGGACTGGGCGGTGTACGGCGCGCTGGCGGTGCTGGCGGTGTTCTGCGGGGCCGAGGGCCTGCGTGCCCTCAGGAGGCCTGCTCCAACGCCTCCCGCACCACCCTCTCGCACAACTCATGGGTGGCCAGCGCGTCCCGGGCGCTGAGCGGGGCGTCCGCGCGGACGGCGTCGAGGAAGGCCAGCACTGCCTGCTCGATGCCGCGCTGCCGGGCGACCGGTACCCAGTCGCCCCGTCGCCGCACCGACGGCTGGCCCTTGTGGTCGACGACCTCCGCGAGGTTGAGGACCTCGCGCTTGGTGTCCTTGCCGGAGACCTCGAGGATCTCCTCGGCGGATCCGCTCAGCCGGTTCATCATGCCGACGGCGGTGAACCCGTCCCCCGACAGCTGGAGGACCACGTGGTGCATGAGCCCGCCGCGGACGCGGGCCCGCACGGCGGTGTGCTCGACGGGTCCGGGAAGCAGGAAGCGCAGGGTGTCGACGACGTGGATGAAGTCGTCGAGCACCAGGGTGCGGGGGTCCTCGGGAGGCCGACGCGGTTCTTGCGCATCAGGATCAGATCGCGGGGGTGCTCCAGGCACTGCGCGTACGCGGGGGCGAAGCGGCGGTTGAAGCCGACCGCGAGACGCGTGCCCGTCCGCTCGGAGAGTTCCACCAGCCGCTGCGAGTCGTCGAGTTCGTAGGCGAGGGGCTTGTCCACGTAGGTGGGGACTCCGGCCTCCAGCAGCCGGGCGACGATCCCCGGGTGGGCGCCGGTCGGGGCGTGGACGAACGCGGCGTCGAGCCCGGCGGCGAGAAGGGAGTCCAGGGTGGTGTGGCACTGGCGGCCGGGGATGCGGTGGGCCGCGGCGACCCGGTCGAGGGTGGCCGCGGTCCGGGTCTGCAGATGCAGTTCGAGGCCCGGCCGGGTGGTGAGGACCGGCAGATAGCCCTTCTGCGCGATGTCCCCGAGCCCGATGCAGCCGACCTTCATCCGGACCTCCCCGGTGCGACCCTCTTCTGTCCGCGTCAGCGCGGCGCCGTCGGCGGCGACGTGCGCTCCGCCCCGGCAGCATACGTCCGCCCGGGGGGCCGCCAGTCGGCGATACCGTCGAAGCCGCGCAGGACGATGCCGGGTCCCAGCCGGGAGGCGCCCCTGATGAGGGCGTTGCGCACGGCCACGGCGCCGGCTCCGCCGAGCAGCGCCATGCGGCCCGTCCTGGTGGCCTGGCGCACGACGGCCGTGGTGCGCGGCAGCCGATCCCGGGTGTACGCGGGGAGCCGCCCAGCGACGTCGCCCCCGCCGCCGACGTGGTGGGCGAGGACGATCGCGTCCTCGACGGCCTGGTTGCCGCCCTGGCCGAGGGTGGGCTGCATGGCGTGGGCCGCGTCGCCGAGCAGCGCGACGCGGCCGTGGTGATAGGCGGGCAGCGGCTCGGCCATGTGGTGGACGTCGTGGCGGAGCACACCGCCGGGTTCGGCGGCCTCGATGATCGCCGGGACGGGGTCGTGCCAGTCGCCGAAGCGGCGCAGCAGTTCGGCTCTCTCGTCGTCGGCGGCGTGACCGCCGGCGGGGGTGACGGCCGCCGCGTAGGCGTAGACACGGCCGTCCTTGAGCGGGTGGGTACCCCACAGGGCGCGGCGGCCCCAGGTCTCGTGCGGGGTGAAGAAGCGGTTCGGGGCGGGGACGACGACCCGCCAGGTGGTGAAGCCGGAGTACCGGGGGCCGGGGTGGTCGGGGAACACCGCCCGCCGCATCACCGAGCCGACTCCGTCGGCCGCCACGACCAGGTCGGCCTCGAGGTCGCCGCCCGGTGCGGTCACGACGGCGGGGCGGTGGCCGTCCCCGGTGTCCGCGAGTGCCGCGGGGGCACCGGTCCGTACGGTCCCGGCGGGCAGGGCGGCGGACAGGATGCCGACGAGGGTCGCCCGGTGCAGCAGAACCAGCGGGCCGCCGAACCGCTGCCGTGCGGCGTCGCTGCCGGTGCGGCCGAGCCAGCGCCCGGCGGGGTCGCGCAGCCCGCCGTCGCCCTGCCAGGCGGAGAGTTCCCTGACCCGGTCGCCGAGGCCGACGACGTCCAGCGCGCGCTGGGCGTTGGGCGCGAGGGCGATGCCGGCGCCCACGGGGGCGAGGCTGCCGGCGCGTTCCAGCACGGTGACCTCCCATCCCCGCTGGTGCAGCGCGACGGCGGCGGTGAGTCCGCCGATGCCGCCTCCGGCGACGACGGCTCGGGGCGGTCGGTGGCTCGGGGACCGGACCATGGCTCCTCCTGTCACTACACCCGTAGTGGGAGCAGCACGCTACTACAGATGTAGTGGCGGAGGTAGGTTGTCCCCATGACCGCGCCTCCCGCAGCCGCCCGCCCGTCCGCCCCGCGCGCCGAACTGATCGCCGACGCCGCACTGGACCTCCTCGCCGAACGCGGCATGCGCGGGCTGACCCACCGGGCGGTGGACGAGCGGGCCGGACTCCCGCAGGGATCGACCTCCAACCACGCCCGCACCCGGCAGGCACTTCTGGAGACCGCCGTGCGCCGGCTGGCCGAGCGCGAGGCCCGGGTGCTCACACCCGCGCGGTTGCCCTCCCCGCGGGGTGGCGCGGAAGAGCTGATCGACGCGCTCGCCCTCACCCTGCACCGCTATCTGACCGATCACCGCCGGCTGCTGGTCTGCCGCTACGAGCTGGCCCTCGAGGCCACCCGCCGCCCTCAGCTGCGGGTCTTCTACGACCGGGCGGGGGCCGCGTTCCGCGAGCCGCTGGTGGCGCTGATGGCCGGTGCGGGATCGGCGGAACCGGAGCGGCACGCGCTCTCACTGGTGGCCTGGTGCGAAGGGCTGATGTTCTCCTGCGCCGCCGGTTCCTACCACGCCTCCGTACCGGGCAGGGAGGAGCTGAGGAGGGGCTGCGCCGAGCTGGTCGGCGGCATGCTCGGGCCGTGAGTCCCGGCCGCCCGGCGGGGCCGCTCCTCAGAGGTCCGACAGGCGGCGGTCCAGCCGGTCGATGGCCGCGCGCACCCCGTTGCCGTAGCCGTCGTCCCCGAGGGCCGCAGAGGCCGCCCTGGCACGGTCGAGATGGGCCCTGGCGGCCTCGGGGCGGTGGAGCTTCAGATAGTCGGCGGCCAGATTGAGATGGAGCGACGGATAGAGCCCGCGGGCGGTCACCGCGGACCCCGGCCGCTCCGGCCGCTCCTGGCCGAGCGCATCGGCGGCCGCGAGGGCCCTGAGGTCCCAGGCGAGCTCGTCGCCGGGATCGTCCTGGGTGTCCGCCAGATAGTGGGCGAGCGTGCAGCGGTGCAGAGGATCGCCGTCCTGCCCCAGCTGCTCCCACAGCGCGGAGAACCGGTTGCGCGCCTCCTCGCGGTCCCCGCCGTGGAGCAGCATGATCGCCTGCCCGATCCTGGTCGTGACCGCGTCGCCCGACGCCCCCTGCTGCTCCACCACTGCGGCCCTCCAGCACCTCGACCCGTCGTTCTGACGCTAGCCGTCACCGGCGGCGATCCGGCACAGGCTCGGGCGGCGGCCCGAGCCTGTCAGCCAGGTGCGCCAGCCGTCAGCCGAGGTCGGGGATGCGCCAGTCGATGGCCTCGTGGCCCTGCTCGGCCACCGCCGCGTTGATCCGGGTGAACGGGCGCGACCCGAAGAAGCGCTTCGCGGACAGCGGCGAGGGGTGCGCGCCCTTCACCACGACATGGCGCGACTCGTCGATCAGCGGCAGCTTCTTCTGGGCGTAGTTGCCCCAGAGCACGAAGACCGCCGGGTCCGGCCGTGAGGCGACCGCGCGGATCACCGCGTCGGTGAACTTCTCCCAGCCCCTGCCCTTGTGCGAGTTCGCCTCGCCGGCACGTACCGTCAGCACCGCGTTGAGCAGCAGCACGCCCTGCTCGGCCCACGGCATCAGATAGCCGTTGTCAGGTACCGGCAGACCGAGTTCCTCCGCCATCTCCTTGTAGATGTTCCGCAGCGAGGGCGGGACCCTGACGCCGGGACGCACCGAGAAGCACAGACCGTGCCCCTGCCCTTCCCCGTGGTACGGGTCCTGCCCGAGGACCAGCACCTTCACCCGGTCGTAGGGCGTGGCGTCCAGCGCCGCGAAGACCTCTTCGCGCGGCGGGTACACCGGCCCCCTGGCGCGCTCGTCCTCGACGAAGTCCACGAGCTCCTTGAAGTACGGCTTCTGGAGCTCCTCGCCGAGGACGCCGCGCCACGACGCGGGCAGCATGTCGGTGTCGGTCACGTCAACAACCTCCGGTGTGCGATCAGTTACCGGACACCGAACCTACCGTCGGCCACTGACAACGCCTGCGTCGCCAGGGGCGGACGGGCGGACGGCCCGCCGCTACCAGCTGGTCTGCCGGTGCAGCGACCACAGCTGCATGATCATCTGCGGGTCGAGAGCGCGCTCGGTGCCCGCGATCTCCTCACGGGACGCGATGTAGATCTTGCCCTGCCACAGCGGGAGCAGCCGCACGTCCTCGACCAGGATCGCCTGGGCCCGCTCGAACTTCTTGGACACCGCTCCCCGGTCGCTCAGCTGGCGGGTCTGCGGCAGCAGCTGCTGGGTGATCTCGGGGCTGTCGTAGGGCGTCCCGAGCACGTTCTCCTTGCCGACGAAGGGCGCGATGAAGTTGTCGGGGTCCGGGAAGTCGGGGAACCAGCCTCGCCCGAAGACGGGGTAGCTGCCCTTCTGGTAGCCCTCCTGGAAGTCCTTCCAGGGCTTGCCCTGGATCGTGACGTCGAACAGCCCGGACTGCTCCAGCTGCCGCTTGATCTCGGCGAACTCGGCGGCGGTGGCCGAGCCGTAGCGGTCGGTGGTGAACCACAGGTCGAGCTTGACCGGCGTCTCGACGCCCGCCTCCTCGAGGATGTCCCGCGCCTTCGCGGCGCTGGGGTCGCCGTACTTGTCGAAGAAACTGGTCGCGTGGCCGGCGATGCCCTTGGGGACCATGGAGTACAGCGGCTCGGCCGTGCCCCGGTACACCTTGTTGATCAGCTCGCCCCGGTCGATCAGCTGGGCGATCGCCTGGCGGACCTCGACCTCGCGGACGGAGGGGTCCTTGGGGTTGAAGACCAGGTACCGGATGTCGACACCGGGGCTCTCCACGATCTGGAGGCCCTCGTTCGCCTCCTTCTTCTCCTGGAGGTCGACCACCTCCTCCGCGGTCAGCCCCAGGTAGGTGGCGTCGATCTCCCTGTTCTTGAGCGCGGCCACCATGGCTTCGGACCGCTTGAAGTAGCGAATGGTGACGGCGTCGTTCTTGCGGTCGGCGAAGCCGTTGTAGCGGGCGTTCTTCTTGAGTTCGGCCCGTTCGCCCTCCTTGTACGACTCCAGGGTGAAGGGGCCCGAGCCGGTGAGCCCGCCGTCCTCCCGCAACTTGTCGGCGGGGTACTCGGCCGGGTCGACCAGGGCCATCGCGGGGGTGGCGAGCACGAACGGGAACGTGGCGTCCGGCTTGGAGAGCTCGAAGGTGACGGTGCGCGGCCCCTCGGTGCGTATCTCCTTCAGCGAGCCGAGCAGTCCGTTGGGGCCGCCGTTCACATCGATGGTGCGGATGCGGTCGATCGAGTGCTTGACCGCGCTCGCGTCCAGCGTGTGCCCGTTGGAGAAGGTCAGCCCCTCGCGGAGGGTGCACCGCAGCTCGGTGTTCGTGGGGTCGGTGAACTTGCACTGCTCCGCGGCGTCCGGCTGGGGGCGGTGCTCGCCGTGGGGAAGCTGAGGAGCGTCTGGAAGACATTCCGGTACAGCTCCCACGAGCTGTCCCAGGCGGCGGCCGGGTCGAGTGTGCTGGGCGCACTCGTCGTGCCGACCACTATGGACTGCGCCCCATCGGAATCATCGTCCGAAAACAGACTGCATCCCGTCACCAGGGACATGGACGCAAGGGCTGCGGCCGCCCGCAGCATCGTCCGGTTGAACACGTGCACGCTCCTCGTTCAGCCATGGGTCGGCGAACAATACCGCAGCGCCCCACCGGGACAACGGGGTGGTCCGGTGGGGCACTTGAGGCGATTCTGAGCCATTCAGGAGAAAATCGACTCAGTGGACTCCGGCTTTGAGGAAAATACCGCCGTCGACCACGAGTGTCTGCCCCGTGATCCAGTCCGATTCGCCGGACGTGAGGAAGGCGGCGGCACCGCCGATGTCCGCGGGGACGCCGAGCCGGGCCATCGGGTAGACGGCCGCGGCCTCGGCCTCCCGGCCCTCGTACAGCGCCTCGGCGAACCTGGTCTTGATCACGGCAGGGGCGATGGCGTTGACCCGCACGGCCGGCGCGAACTCGTGCGCCAGCTGGAGGGTCAGATTGACCATGGCCGCCTTGCTCATACCGTACGCCCCGATGAACGGGGACGCGGAGAGCCCCGCGATGGACGCGATGTTCACGATCGCACCGCCGTGCTCCTTCTGCCATGCCTTCCAGGTCTGCTGGGCGAACCCGAGCGCCGAGATCACGTTCGTCTCGTAGACCTTGCGGGCGACGCCGAGGTCCAGCTCGGCGATGGGCCCGAAGACCGGGTTGGTGCCGGCGTTGTTCACGAGGAAGTCGACCCGCCCGAACGCCTCCATCACCCGCTCGACGGCGACGGCCTGGTGCGCCTCGTCGTGGGCCTTGCCCGCGACGGCGATCACCCGGTCGGCGCCGAGGCTCTCCACGGCCTCCTTCAGCGCGTCCTCACCGCGGCCGGTGATGCACACCCGGTCGCCGCGGGCCACCAGTGCCTCGGCGACGCCGTAGCCGATGCCGCGGCTCCCGCCCGTCACCAGGGCCACCTTGCCGGACAGCGGCGGAAGCTCTCGTTCCTGTGCAGTCATCCCAGTCGCCTCCGGTTCAGTTGAGCGGGCCGCCGGCCACGTACATGACCTGGCCCGAGACGAATCCGGCGTCGTCCCCGGTGAAGAACGCGATGGCGTTGGCGACGTCCTCCGGGCGGCCGACCCGCTGGACGGGGATCTGCGTGGCGGCCGCCGCCTGGAACTCCTCGAAGCCCATGCCGACCCGGGCGGCGGTCTGCGCGGTCATCTCCGTGACGATGAATCCGGGCGCGACGGCGTTGGCGGTGACGCCGAACTTGCCGAGTTCCTTGGCGAGCGTCTTGGTGAAGCCCTGGAGACCGGCCTTGACCGCGGAGTAGTTCGCCTGGCCCCGGTTGCCCAGCGCGGAGCTGGAGGAGAGGGAGACGATGCGCCCGAAGCCGGCGTCGACCATGTGCTTCTGGCATGCCTTGGCCATCAGGAACGCGCCCTTGAGGTGCACGTTCATCACGATGTCCCAGTCGGACTCGCTCATCTTGAACAGCAGGTTGTCGCGGAGCACACCCGCGTTGTTGACGAGGACGGTCGGCGCGCCGAGCTCGGCGGCGACCCGCTCCACGGCCGCCTCCACCTGGGCGGAGTCCGAGACGTCGCAGCCGACGGCGATCGCCCTGCCGCCCATGGAGGTGATCTTCTCGACGGTGTCCTTGCACGCCGCCTCGTCGAGGTCGAGTACGGCCACGGCACGGCCCTCGGCCGCCAGGCGCACGGCGGTGGCGGCGCCGATGCCGCGCGCCGCCCCCGTCACGATCGCGACGCGCTGCTCGTTGCTGGACATGGTTGGTTCTCCTCGCCCTCGGATCCCTTGGATGCGGCTCGCCCGGTGAACACGGCTCGCCCGGCACGGCCCGTCGACTCCCCGCAGTAGGTGAGCGACCGCTTAGTACCTTCAGCAGACGAGACGCTAGAAGCCCCGACACCCGGTGTCAACGGCACACTCGGGTGCCCGCGATCACGCGCCGCCGCCGACGGGACCGCTCAGCGCACCAGGGCGTCCAGCAGCCGCTCGACCTCCGCCTCCGGATCGGCGGTCAGCCCGGTGTGGACGGGACCGGGCTGCACCACGGTGGAGCGGGGGGCGATCAGCCAGCGGAAGCGCCGTCCCGCGTCGTCCCGAGCCGCCTGCCCGGCCTCGCCCCCGCCGCGGCAGACCCCTCCACGGCGCGCAGCGCCGCCCGCACACCGGTGACGTCGGCCCGCGGGTCCAGCACCCTCAGCTTGGCCTCGTCCAGATGGGTGCGGGCGGCCACGAAGGACCGGGCGCGGCAGTAGACCACCACGCCCGCGTTGAAGCACTCGCCGCGGTCGACGCGCGGGACGACGCGCAGCAGCGCGTACTCGAAGACGTCCCGCCCAAGGCCCTGCCCGGTCATCGGCCGCCGTCCTGCTCGCTGTTCCCGGCGGGGTGCGGCCAGGAGCCGGCGGCCCCGGTGAGCCAGCCCGGAGCCTGGGACGGCCGGGGCCGGGAGGGTGGGTTCAGGGTGATGCGCTCATGGATCGTGGCCGCCCGCGGCAGCAGGGCCTCCACATAGGCGCGGCGGACCTCGTCGGTGGAGCCGAATCCGGACTCGTCCACGAGCCATTCGTCGGGCACCTTTGCGGCCACCTCGGTCAGCAGCTCGCGGGTGACCAGCGGGGCCAGTGCGGCGGCCGCGCCCGCGATGTCGGGCCGGAACGGCGCCAGGGCGTGGTCGGAGGCGTCGTAGGGCTTCGCGGCGGAGGCCGCGGCACCCGGCCAGTTGTGGTGCCAGATCATGGTGGCACCGTGGTCGATGAGCCACAGGTCGCCGTGCCACACCAGCATGTTGGGGTTCCGCCAGGAGCGGTCCACGTTGTTGATCAGCGCGTCGAACCAGACGACGCGCCCCGCCTCACCGGAGTCCACCGAGTAGGCCAGCGGGTCGAAGCCGATCGAGCCGGGCAGGAAGTCCATCCCGAGATTCAGCCCGCCGCTGGCCTTGAGCAGTTCCTGAACCTCCTGGTCGGGCTCGGAGAGACCGATGACCGGGTCGAGCTGCATCCGGACCAGCTCGGGGACGCGCAGCCCGAGCCTGCGCCCCAGCTGCCCGCAGACGACCTCGGCCACCAGGGTCTTGCGCCCCTGTCCGGCCCCTGTGAACTTCATGACGTACGTACCGAGATCGTCGGCCTCGACGATGCCGGGGAGCGAACCACCCTCACGCAAAGGCGTGACATAGCGGGTCGCTACGACCTCTTCCAACACTTTCCCAGACTCCCCATCTCTTCATCCTTATAATCCATGGACGACTCCTCCGGGGCGTAGAGGCAGGAACCACGGGTCAACGGCGCTGGGGAGAATCTGGGGAGTTTCGGCCGGCGGGCCGGTCTCCCCGCTCCCCAAGCAGACCGTCGATGGTGCCGCGCCCCTTGCTGCCAGCTTCCGGCATGAAGTGAGCATAGTAACCGAGGGTGATCGCCGGCCTGCACTTGGCGCCGAACGTGGCCGGCCCGCCTCGGCCTCCCGCACCGCGTCCGTCCGGACCGGGCAACGGCGGGTTGAGGGTGGAGACACCGGCCGGGGCCGCCCGGACCCGGCCGTATGCAGCCGGCGTGATCCGCGGTGCAGCCGCCGGAGGCGGACGCTCCCGACCCGCGGGCGGTAGCTCGGCCCGCCACGCACAGGACCGCGGTGCCACGTCCGCGCGGCACCGTCGGTGTCGCGTCCGCACCCGGCCCAGGCGTCCCGCGGCCCGCTCGGGCCGCCGGGGAACGGGTGCGCGGGAGCGACCCGCCGATCCGGCATGCCGGCGACGAAGGGTGCGTCCGGCCGCGGCGGCCGCCGAGTCGCCGCGCTGCCGCCGGTCGGCGCCCCGAGGGGGACGCCTCCGCGACGAGCGGACCGGAGCCGTCGGCCCTGACGGCACCCGGGAGCGGACCGCGCCGAAGCAGAAGCGCGACGTGGCATGGCGCTCGGACGCCGGAGAGCGGCACCCGGGGTCACTTCGCGGTGTTCCGGCGTGCCCGGTGAACGACCGGCGGCCCGGTCCCGTAGAACATCACGAGCGGCCCGGTACGAGGGCCGATGTGGAAAGGGAGCGGCATGACCGGAACGCAGGGACCGTCGCGCACCGCGGTGGCGCGTCGTACCGTCTTCACCGCCGCAGGCGGCGCGGGACTCGCCGCGGCGCTGACGGCGTGCGGCGGCTCGGAGGGGGCGGACAGCGGGACGGCGAATCCCGCGGACGGCGGCACGACCGCCGGCTCCACCGGAGGTTCGACGGGCGGTTCGACCGGCGGCACGACGGGCGGGGGCGGCGGCCAGGTCATCGCCAGCGTCGCCGACATCCCGGAGGGCGGCGGCAAGGTGATCGGCGACATCGTGGTGACGCAGCCGACGGCGGGTGAGTTCAAGGCCTTCTCGTCGAAGTGCACCCACCAGGGCTGCGCGGTCAAGGCCGTCGCCGACGGCCTGATCAACTGCCCCTGCCACAACAGCAACTTCGACGCCGGCGACGGCAGCGTGAAGAGCGGCCCGGCCACCGCGCCGCTGCCCCCCGCGGAGATCGTCGTAGAGGGCGACTCGATCAGGCTCGCCTGACAGCGGGCGCCCGGTCGGGCCGCGCCGCTCAGGTGCGTGCGGCCCGGCGCGGCGCCCTCCAGCACGCGAGCACCTCGTCGGTGGTGGTGACGGTGGAGACGAGAGCCAGCGTGTTCCTGATCATCGCGGGGGTGTACTCGGGGGGCACCCCGCGATCGCGTCCGCGGGAACGACCGCGGTGTAGCCGAGGTTGACCGCGTCGAAGACGGCGTTCGGTATCGCCACGTTGGCCGAGACGCCGGTGACGACCAGCGTGCGGCAGCCCAGACCGCGCAGCAGCGCGTCCACCTCCGTGCCGGCGATCGGGGACAGGCCGTGCAGCCGGCGCACCACGATGTCCTCGTCCGCGACCTCGATGGGTTCGGCGACGCGCACCGCCCTGCTGCCCGAGTGCTGCTGCACCGGCAGCCGCGCGACTGCCCGGAGCAGAGGGGCGTTGCTGCCGGCCCCGCGCCCGTCGGGACGCCGCTCCGCCACCGCGTGTATCACCTGCACCCCAGCTGCGTGGGCCACCTCCACGAGCCGCGCGATGTTCTCGAGGGCTCCCGAGGACCTCGCCTGTGCCGCCAGTTCCGGGAGGGCGCTGTCCCGGCCGACGACGCCCTGCTGGCATTCGACGGTGAGCAACACCGTGCCGGACGGATCGAGCTGGCTGGCCAGCTGTTCGTGACGGGGCATTCGCTTCACCCTCCTGTACCTGTTGGCCCGGTCCCCGGGCACCCGTCCGGCGGCGGGCAGCGGGCGGCCGCGGGGCCCCGGACGGTCCGGGTGACCGGGCGCGCGACGGTAACGGGCATTGCGTCGCTGCGGAAGAGCGCTCATGATTTCTGACACCACATCAGTCGGCTGCCGGTGGACGCCGGCTCGCGGGAAGGGGCGCCGATGGCCGCCGCACAGCGCCGGGGCAGGCGCATCATGATGTCACCCGCCGAGGTGGACGCCTTCCTCACGGAGCAGCGCACCTGCCGGGTCGCCACGGTCTCGCCCGATGGCGCGCCCCATGTCAGCGCCCTGTGGTTCGCGTGGGACGGCACCTCGCTGTGGCTGTACTCGATCACCCGCAGCCGGCGGTGGTCCGAGCTGCGCCGGGATCCGCGGATCGCGGTGGTGGTGGACGCCGGGGAGGAGTACGGCGATCTGCGCGGGGTGGAACTCTCCGGGAACGCGGTCTTCGTGGGCGAGGCCCCCGGACCGGGACACCCTGCCCGGAACTCGACGAACCCGAACGGCTCTTCGCCCGGAAGAACTTCGGCCTGGACTCGATGCCGCACGACGGCCGGCACGGGTGGCTGCGGCTGACGCCGGAGGCGGTCGTGTCCTGGGACTTCCGCAAGCTGGCCGAGCGATGAGACCCGGCGCCGTCCCGGCGTCCGGGACGGCGCCGGGCCGGTGGGTCGGCCAGTACCGGTGGGACCGACAGCGCCAGCGGAGCGGACGTGCTCGGTGAGGTGGAACGTACTGGGTGAGGCCGGTGGGGCGGACGATGCCGGTTGGGTCGGTGGCGGCGGTGGGGGGCCGCCGTCTGCCGGGCGGCCCGGACGTGGGCTCTGCCCCGCCACCGGCACGCGCGGCCACGGGGCCGGACGGCACGCACCCGGCGGGCGTCAGAGCGGTGCCGCGGCCGAACGCAGCGCCGCCAGCGCCGCGCGGATCGAGGGCCGGCGGTCCGCGTCCGTACGCCAGACCGCGTAGATGTGCCGGCGCACCTTCTGGCGCACCGGGACGAGGCTGACCCCGTCGGGGACCGGCCCCGGCCCAGCCTCGGTGTCACACAGACGCCGAGACCCGCCGCGATCAGGGCCAGCTGGGTGTGGTGTTCGCCGGCGAGATGGACGATACGGGGTTCGATGCCCTTGGCGCGGAGGGTGAACACCAGCCACTCGTAGCAGAACTCGCCCTCGGGCCAGGAGACCCAGTCGTCGTCGGCGAAGTCCTCCAGGTCCACGTGCGCACGCCCGGCGAGCGGGTGGTCCGCGGGCATGGCCACGTCGGCGGCGTCGTCGAGCAGCGGTTCGCGCGCCAGCCCGCCCGGGACGGGGAGCCGCTTGTTGCTCCAGTCCAGCGCCACCGCCAGGTCGAGATCGCCCCGGAGCACCTCGCGCAGGGCGCACTCGGGCTCCAGTTCACTGGTGCGCACCCGCAGGTCGGGGTGGTCGGCGCGGAGGGCCGTGAGCGCTGCGGGGAAGAGCCCCCGGGCGGCCGTCGGGAACGCCCCGAGCCGCACCTCGCCGACGGCCCGGCCCCGCTGGGCCTCGATGTCCGCCTGGGCGAGCTCGACCTGCGACAGGATCCGGGCGGCGTGGTCGGCGAGGAGGCGCCCGGCGTCCGTGAGCCGGACCCCGCGCCCGTTCCGGGCCAGCAGCTGCTGGCCCACCTCCCGCTCCAGCTTGGCCATTTGCTGCGACACGGCAGACGTCGTGACATGCAGCCCGTCGGCGGCCGCACTGACGGAACCGTGCCGGGCCAGGGCGTCCAGGGTACGCAGGCGCTCCAGATTCAACATGTAAGCAATGCTAATCGGATGACTGAAAGAAGTCTCGCTTGTTCTAAGAGGACATAGGCCCCAGGGTGGAGCCCATGACCACCGTCACGCCGCCGTCGCCCACGGACCCCGCCACGGGATCCGTGCCCTCACCCTCGGCACCCTCCGCACCCTCCGCACCCGCCTCTCCCCGGCGCCCCCGCCCTCCACCGGCCGCGGGCGCCCTGCCGTCGACTGGCGCCTGAGGTTCGCCGCGCTCGCCCTGATCTGGGGTTTCAGCTTTCTGCTCATCAAGGTCGGCACGGAGGGCTACGCCCCGTTCCAGGTCACCTTCGGCCGGCTGTTCTTCGGTACGGCGGTGCTCGCCGCCGCGATGGCGGTACGGCGGGAGCGGCTGCCCCGCGGAGCGCGCACCTGGGCGCATCTGACCGTCGCGGCGTTCTTCCTCAACGCGCTGCCGTTCTCGCTCTTCGCCTATGCGGAGCTGACCATCCCGTCGACCCTGGCCGGGATCTGCAACGCCACGTCCCCGCTGTGGGGCATGGTGCTGTCGCTGGTGGCACTGTCCGAGGACCGGCCCACCCGCCGCCGTGTCGCCGGTCTGGGCATCGGGTTCCTGGGCGTGCTCACCGTCTTGGGCGCCTGGCAGGGCTTCTCCGGGCTCGACGCGGGCGGGACGGCGATGGCCCTGCTCGCCTCCCTGAGCTATGCGGTCGGCTGGATATACGTCCGCCGTACGCTCGCGGGCTCGCCCTCCTCCCACCTGTCCCTGACCGGGGCGCAGCTGACACTGGCGACCCTCCAGCTGGCGGTGGTGACACCACTGTTCACGAGCCTGCCGAACTCGATCCCGGTGGTTCCGCTGCTCGCGGTGATCGCGCTGGGCGCCCTGGGCACCGGGGTCGCCATGCTGGTGCAGTACGGGCTGGTGGCCGAGGTCGGACCCACGACAGCGACCATGGTGACGTACTTCATCCCGGTCATCGCCACCGCCGCGGGAGTCTCACTGCTCGGCGAGCGGCTGGGCTGGAACACCCTGGTGGGCGCCCTGATCGTCCTGGTGGGCGCCGCGCTCACCCAGGGCAGGCCCGGGCCGGCACCGGCGGGGAAGGGCATCGGGTGGCCCCGGGCGCGTAACGGGCGGCCGTGACCGTGCGGACGCGGTCCGGCGGAAGCGTCCGCCCGACCTGACCGTACGGCCGCAGACCGGCGGAGGCCGTCCCGGACGCGACCGCACGACCGCGAACGCGTCCGAGCCCGAGCCCGAGCCCGACCTGACCGTACGGCCGCAGACCGGCGGAGGCCGTCGTCCGACCTGACCGACACCGCCGCAGGTCGGGGCGCAGCGCGCGGGTCCGCATGTGCGCAGCGTCCGCATCCGGCCCACCCCACCCCCACCGCGCCCGCCGTTCGCCCGACCGGCGGGCGCGGCGAACCCGGGGCGCGGCGAAGGCCGTCCGCGACCGCACCGCTCAGCCGTGACTGCGCGGCTGTACGGGCGCGGCCGCCCGGGCCACCGCGTCGGCGAGCACGCCGATGTCATGGGCCGTCAGGCCCGACACCGTCAGCCGTACGGCCGGTGGCGACGAGATGCGGAAGCGGGCCCCCGGCGCGACGGCCCAGCCGGCGTGGAGCAGGCGGGCCACCGTTCCCGTCTCGTCGGCCACGGGCACCCACACATTCATCCCGCTGCGACCGTGCGCCCCGACACCGCGCTCGGCCAGTGCTCCCAGCAGCGCGTCGCGCCGGTCCCCGTAGGCGGCTGCCACGGCCACCGGGTCGACGGCCCCGGAGGTCCACAGCTCCACGACGGCACGCTGGGTCAGCCGGCTCACCCAGCCGGGACCGAGCGTCTGCCTCCCCTGGACCCGGTCGAGGGTGACCCGGTCCCCGGTGAGCACGGCCAGCCTGAGGTCGGGACCGTACGCCTTGGCGACCGACCGTACGAGCACCCAGTGGTCCGTGGCACCGGCGAGAGGATGGAGCGGGGCGCCGACGATGGCGTAGCCGTGGTCGTCCTCGACGAGCAGGGTCCGGGGGTACCGGCCGAGCACGTCGCGGAGTTCGCGGGCGCGCGACGCGGAGACCACCGCACCCGTGGGGTTCTGGGCCCGGTCGGTCACGATCAGGGCCCTGGCCCCGCTTTCGAGTGCCCGTTCCACGCCTTCGCGGCGCGGGCCGTCGTCGTCGACGGGGACCGGAACCGGCCGCAGTCCGAGTGCCGGGACGAGGTCCAGCAGACTCGCCCAGGCGGGGTCCTCCACGGCCACCGCGTCCCCGGGGCGCAGATGGGCGTGGAGCACGCGCTCCACGGCGTCGAGCGACCCGGAGGTGACGGCGACCGGGCCGTCCGGCACACCGTCCGAGTCCAGTGAGGCCCGGGCGAGCCGCGCCAGCTCGGGGTCGACGGGGGCCTGCCCGTAGAGCACCGGCCGTGCGTCATGGTGACGTGCCGCTGCCGCGAAGGCGTCGTGGAGCGGGGGCAGCAGGGCCGTGTCCGGGTTGCCCTCGGAGATCTGCCGCACACCGGGCGGGGCGTCGATGACGAGCGACCCGCGGGCCGTGCTGGCCGGCCGTTCCCTCACCCGGCTCCCGTTGCGGCCGGCCGTCTCGATCACGCCGCGCTCACGCAGGGTCCGGTACGCGGCGGCGACGGTGTTCGGGTTGACCCCAGCGAAGCCGCCAGCTTCCTCATGGGCGGCAGCAGCCGGCCGGGCGGGAGGTCCCCCGAGGCGACGCCGCGCTCGATGCTGGCCGCGATCTCCGATGCACCACGGCCCTCGATGGCATACTCTACTAGCACAAACAACATTATGCACTAGTGCAATGGAGATGTGCAATGACACCGCCGCAGGCGCCGCCCTCCTACCGGGCCACCGACCGGACCGTCCCCACCCGGGCGCGGGAGCGCGCTTCCCACGACCGCGCATTGGTGCACGCGATCCTCGACGAGACCTCCGTCTGCCATCTCGGTTTCGTCCGCGACGGGGCGCCCGTCGTCCTGCCGACGCTCTACGGCCGCGTCGGCGACACGCTGTATGTGCACGGCTCGACCGGATCCCGTCCCCTGCGCATGGCCGGCCACGCGGGTCAGGCGGGCCAGGCGGGCCCGGGCCTGGAGGTCTGCCTGACCGTCACCCATGTCGACGGCCTGGTCCTGGCCCGCTCGGCGTTCCACCACTCCGTCAACTACCGGTCGGTCGTGGTCCACGGGACCGCGCGCCAGGTCACCGACCCGGAGGAGAAGCGCACCGCGCTCGACTCCCTGGTCGACCATGTCGTCCCCGGGCGATCCGCCGACTCGCGCCCCGCCAACGCGAAGGAACTCGCCGCGACCGCCGTACTCCGGCTGGATCTGGACGAGGTCTCCGCCAAGGTCCGCACGGGCGGTCCGTCCGACGACCCAGAGGATCTGGCGCTTCCGTACTGGACCGGAGTCGTCCCGCTGGTACGGGGCTACGGCGCACCGGTCCCCGCGGACGACCTGGCACCGTCGGTGCCGCTGCCCGCGTACCTCTCCGCGCCGTAGCGCCGAACCCCGGGACCGGCCGGACCGCGACGGATCGCGATCCGGCCGTGACCCGCGACCCGTGACCGCGGTCACGGAGCCCTGAGCCCGGCGAACGGCAAACGGCAAACGGCAAACGGCAAGCGGCGAACGGAGAACGGCGGGACCGGATCAGGTGAGCGCGTCCACGGCGCCGCGCCCGGCCGCCGGGCGGGCCTCCTGCCAGGCCAGCCCGGCGACGGCCGCCAGGAGCAGGACGGTCCCCGCCACCGTCGCCGACGTCAGCCGTTCGTCCAGCGCGGCCACCGCCAGGACCGCCGCACTCACCGGCTCCAGAAGCATGATCACCGAAACCGTCGCGGCACGGACGACCGCCGCACCCGCGAAGTACAGCGCGTAGGCGAGCGCCGTCGGCACCGCGGCGACGTACACCAGCAGGCCCAGCACCCGCAGCGGCTCGGCGGTGTGCGGCATCAGCCCCTCCGCGAGGGCCAGCGGCAGCAGCCCCACGGCACCGACGACGAAGGTCCACATGGTCGTGGACAGGGGATCGGGGCCGGCCCCGTCACGGCCCAGCCGGCGGGTGATCAGGGTGACGGCCGCGTAGCCCGCCGCCGAGACGAGCGCGAGCAGCACGCCCAGCGGCCGTACCGTGCCGCCCCCGCCGCCCAGGACCAGCACCGCGAGTCCGGTCAGCGCTCCGGCGACGGCGGAGAGACCGCCGCGCCCGAGCCGCTCCCCAGGGTGAACCTGGCGCCGAGGGCGATGAGTACGGGACCGGCGCCCAGGGTGACGACCGTGCCCACCGCCAGGCCGGTCTGCTCGACGGCGGCGAAGTAGGCGCTCTGAAAGACGGTCAGACAGGTGCCGGTGGCGAGGATGCGCAGCTGCTTGCGGCGGCGCGGCTCGGGCCTGGCCACGACGGCGGAGCCGGTCCGCGCCGCCCGGCGCCCGCGCAGCGCGAGCGCTCCCGCGAGCAGCAGCAGCCCGCCCAGGCAGCGCCAGAAGGACAGGGCGAGCGGGCCCAGGTCACTGGCCTCGAAGACCAGTGAGGCGGCCGCCCCTGCGGTCCCCCAGGCCACACCGGCCACGACGAGATAGAACAGGCTGCGCCCGACGGGCAGGCCGGCGACGGCAGCCGATGAAGGATTCGACACGTGGGTACTCCGTGCTGGGTGTCCGGGGATCGATCCCGGAGGCCCGTCCCTCGAGGGGTGGGGAACGCGTCCCACGACGGGCCGGAAGACGGTCGGTCGGCCGCTGGACTCCACGCGCGGGCAGCGACGAACCGTCCGGGGGACACCAACACCCCGGACCCGGTCTTCGTCGGCGGAGAACCGCCCGCGCTACGCGGCGGGCGGCGGCAGAACGGTCGAATGCATGATCGCCACCCTAGACGGTCGCCCGCTCGGCCGCCAAGTCGCCCTCGGCGGCCCCGGTCACGATGCCGGCACCGCCCGCCACCGGCCCGGACGCGGCCTTAGGCGTGGACGCGGCCACCGGCCCGGACGCGGCCTTCGGCGTGGACGACTGGGCGATGAACGCGCCGACGAGCACCACGGCACCACCGACGATCTGGGGTGCGGAGAGATGCTCGCGGAGCAGCACCCAGGCCAGCACCGTCGCGATCACGGCCTCCAGGCACGCGACGACTCCGGCGACCTGGGGCGAGAGCCTGCGGACGGCCACGACGCCGGTGACATAGGCGACGACGGTGGCGACCAGGACGATCCAGCCGACCAGCAGAACCGCGGGGACGACGGTTCCGGCCACGGCCGCGCCGCCGCCGAGCACCTGCCAGTCCGCCTCCCAGGGCCGGGCGACCGCGGTGAGTACGAGTGCGCCGATGAGCAGTCCGTACGCGATGACGCCGAGCGGGTCGGCCGCGTCGTCGCCGTCGGCGCCCTGGCCGGCCAGGACGAAGTAGCCGACCTGGCAGCAGGCAGCCCCGAGCGCCAGCAGCACCCCGATCGGGTCGAAGCCGAGTCCGGACCAGACCTCGACGACGCAGGCGAGTCCGCCGACCGCGAGGACGACACCGACGGCGGCTGCGCGGGTGACCGGCCGGCGCTGGACGAAGCGGACCCAGAGGAGGAGGAGAGCGGGGCCCAGATACTCGATGAGCAGGGCCACGCCCACGGGAATGCGGGAGATCGCGGCGAAGTAGCAGGCCTGGACACCGGCGACCGCGAGCATCCCGAAGCCGACGAGCAGCGCGGGCTTGCGTATCAGCAGGTCACGGTGGCGCCAGGCGACCGGAAGCAGGACGAGGGCGGCACCGGCCACCCGGATCCACACCATGTGCAGGGGGTCGAGCCCTGCCTCGATGAGCGGCTTCGCCGCCACACCGGAACCACCGAAGGCGAACGCCGAGGCCAAGGCCAGTGCCAGGCCGGCGTTCCTTTCCCGAGACGCGTGCATCGGCACATCATGGCAGCCCGCGTCAGGAGCGTCACATCCGTGACACCTGTTGAGACGGTTCACCGATCCGGTCGGCCGGAGTTGCGGGGACGGGCCACGTCCGGTGCGGCTTCCAGGGCCCTGAAGTCGCTTTCGCCGGGGGCGACTTCGGCCGGTGGATCGACCCCGCCGGCACGCGGGCGAGCCGCGCGCCGCGGCTCGTCACCGCCCCTTGCCCAGGCGCCCGCGGCCACGGGCTCCAGCCCGGTCGACCGGCCGGCCGAGGTCCGCGGGTTTCCCGGCAGGACTCGCCGGAGTCCTCCACCGCCGCGGCCTGCAGAGCCCGGGCGAACCCGCCGACGACCCGCCGACGACCCGCCGGCCGAGGTTCCCGCGACCACGCCCGGGACAGCGAGGTCCGGGTGACCGGCCACACCGCCCCTGCCCCGGCGCGACCGCGCTGCAGTCGTCCACCATCGCCCTTGTGGAGCCTGGCTATTCCACCGGGCGCGTCCCCTTCGGGACCGCACCCCGCATCGGCCGCGCCCGAAGCGGCCGATACCGGTTGCAAGCCTCCCGAGGTGCCCGGGGCGGCCGGGACCCGTCACCGGCGCCACCGTCCGGACGCCCGTGTCGCCGTCCGAACGGTGGCGCGACGGTGACCGGCGGATGCCCGCCCGCGGCCGTGCCGGGCGCCGTCAGTCCTCGTCGGCCAGGATCAGGTACAGCTTCTTGCGCGCCTCACCGATCACCGAGATCGCCTTCTGCCGCTGGTCCGCACTACCCGTCTTCCAGACCTGGCCGAAGGCCTCCATGAGCCCGACTCCGGCCTGCCGTATCTCGTTCACGGAGTCCCAGTCGATCCCGCGGCCCGCTTCCTCCCAGGGAGCGTCGGAGGCCGACTCGACCTCGGCGCGCCCGGCGTCGGTGAGTGTGAAGAGCTTCTTGCCGCCGTCGCTCTCGCTGGCGATCAGCCCCTCGTCCTCCAGCATCTGAAGTGTGGGATAGACCGAGCCGGGACTGGGCCGCCAGGCCCCGCCGCTGCGTTCGCCGATCTCCTGGATCATCTCGTACCCGTGCATCGGGCGGTCCTTCAGCAGGGCCAGGATCGAGGCACGCACATCACCGCGGCGCGCCCTCCCCCGGCCGCGGCCGCGGCCGCCACCCCACGGGGGCCCGCCGAACGCGGGCCCGAACGGACCGAAGGCGGCCCGTCGCCCCTCGTACTCGCCCCGGCCTCGATGGCCGGGCCCGCAGTGGCTCTCCCCGGGTCCCGATCCGAAGCCGTGTCCATGTGAACGCATCGCTACGCTCCTTCCATCGTTGATCCGTCGCGATGCTTCGACGATATATCGGAATACGTCGCCTGGCAAGAGTCGGCCGGTCCAGATTCCCGCGATTGGCCTTGGCCCGCGGCCCCGCCGGCCCCTACGGTCGGCGCCATGCGGATTCGAATCGTGGACGCCTTCACCGACCGCCCCTTCGCGGGCAATCCCGCCGGGGTGCTGCTGCTCGGCAGCGGCGCCTTTCCCGACGACGGCTGGCTCCAGCAGGTGGCGACCGAGATGAACCTGTCGGAGACGGCTTTCGCCCACCCACTGCCCGCCGGCGGCGAGGCGGACTGGGCACTGCGCTGGTTCACACCGGCCACCGAGGTCGACATGTGCGGGCATGCGACCCTCGCCACGGCGCACGTCCTCCACAGCACCGGCACCACGAGCGGCACCGTGCGCTTCGCCGCCCGCTGCGGGCTCCTCACGGCCACCGCGCAGGAGGACGGTGCGATCACTCTGGACTTCCCGGCGTCGACACTGGCCGAGGTGGACACGCCGGACGGCATCGCCGAGGCACTCGGAGCCGCTCCGCTCTCGGTCCTGGACACCTCCGACCACGTCGGCGATCTGCTGGTCGAGCTCGCCGACGAGGCAGTCGTGCGCCGTCTGCGACCCGACATCCGGGCCCTCGCCGCGCACTCGCAGCGCGGGATCATCGCCACGGCGGCGGCCACCGAGCCGGGCAGCGGGTACGACTACGTCTCGCGCTGCTTCTTCCCGAACGTCGGCATCGACGAGGATCCCGTCACCGGCAGCGCGCACACCGCCCTCGCGCCGTTCTGGTCGTCGCGGCTGGGGCGCCCGGAGCTGACCGGACTTCAGGCCTCCGCGCGCTCCGGGCTGGTGCGGACGGCACTGCGCGGCGACCGCGTCCTGCTCACCGGCGGAGCGGTGACCGTCGTCGACGGCGAACTGCTCGCCGGCCCCTGACCGGGACGCGGCGGCCGGCGCCGGCCCGCCCGGGCGCCGGCTGCTACGGGCGGCACCGGTGCCGAGGGGGCGTGCGGATTCCGCACGCCCCTCGGCACCCGCCGGGCCACTGCTCATGCCGTGGGGAGCCAGCCGACCTTCCCCGCCAGCAGCCCGTAGCCCACGAAGGCCACGATGTCGAGGAACGCGTGTGCGGCCACCAGGGGCCCCACCCGCCCCCAGCGCCGGTACAGCAGGACGAAGACCACGCCCATCACCATGTTGCCGACGAAGCCGCCGATGCCCTGGTAGAGGTGGTACGAGCCGCGGAGCACCGAGCTGGCGGCGAGGGCGCCCAGCGGGCTCCAGCCCAGCTGGTCCAGTCTGCGCAGCAGATAGCCGACGACGATGACCTCCTCGACCACGGAGTTCTGCACCGCGGAGAGAACGAGGACGGGGTACTTCCACCAGACGTCGGGAAGCGACTCCGGGACCACCGTGAGGTTGGCACCCGAGGCCCTCACCAGCAGGTAGAACGCCAGTCCCGTACTGCCGATGCCCGCCGCCAGCAGCGCGCCGCGCCGCAGGTCGGGCCACGGCCTGGTGCGGTCGAAGCCGATGGCCCTCAGCCCGCCCGCGCCCTCCCTCAGCAGCAGATGGGCGACGAGGAGGACCGGTACCAGCGCCGTCGCGATCCCGAACAGCTGCCAGGCCAGGTCGAGCCACGGCCGGCCCGGCGCGTAGGAGCTGTTGAGGTTAGCGGCCTGGTCCCTGAGACCGCCGGGCTTGGTCAGCGCCCCGGTGAAGCTGATGAGCGACGACACCGCGCTGGCGCCCAGCGAGAGCGCCAGGACGATCAGGGTCTCGGACCGCAGGATCCCGCGCGGCAGCCCTCCTCCGGGTACCGGTCCCGACACCCGTCCCGCCTCAGCCCGCACACTGCCTCCCGCTCGCCTCGGTCCCGCCGTCACAGCTTGCCCGACCGCAGGGCCGGGGTCGAAACCGGGGACCGGCGCGGAGCGGTCAGTCCCCGGCCCGGGCGGCCAGGTGTGCACGGGCTCGTCCGCGTGCATCAGCACGCTGTAGCGGCGGGTGACCGCGGCGAGGGCGGCCCGCCGGTCGAGTCCGCTGTCCAGTGCCCTGTGGAACGCGTCGACCTGCCATGACGCGCCGTTCACCCGGCGCCGGCAGCGGCCCTCGATGACGCCCAGGTAGAAGTCGCGGTCCGCGGGTTCCAGGTTCCAGGACTCCAGCCCCGCCGCGGCGAGCGGCAGCAACTCGTCCCGTACGAGCTTGACCGCGGGAAGACGGGTGAGTCCGCCGCCCCGGCCGGGGCGGGGCCACTCCAGCTCGGCCTCGATCCCGTACCGGCAGGCGTTCTCGAAGTTCGCGGCGGCGGTCTCGAACGGCATCCGGGTCCACAGCGGCCGCGGCTCCTCGGCGAGCGCCCGCACGAGCCCGTAGTAGAAGGCCGCGTTGGCCACGACGTCGGTGACGGTGGGGCCGGCGGGGAGCACGCGGTTCTCGACGCGCAGATGGGGCACCCCGTCCGCGAGGCCGTAGACGGGCCGGTTCCAGCGGTAGACCGTGCCGTTGTGCAGGACGAGTTCCTGCAGCCGGGGCACTCCGCCGTCGTCGAGCACCCGCAGCGGTTCCTCGTCGTCGCAGATCGGCAGGAGGGCCGGGAAGTACCGCAGGTTCTCCTCGAAGAGCTCGTAGGCGGAGTCCACCCATCGCTCACCGAACCAGGTCCTGGGCCGCACGCCCTGGGCCTGGAGTTCGGGCGGCCGGGTGTCCGTGGCCTGCTGGAACAGCGGCGGCCGGGACTCGCGCCAGAGCTCCTTGCCGAAGAGGAACGGGGAGTTCGCCCCGACGGCGATCTGGACCGCCGCCACGGCCTGGGCCGCGTTCCACACCCGGGCGAACCGTCCCGGGGTCACCTGGAGGTGCAGTTGCACCGACGTGCAGGCCGCCTCCGGCGCGATCGAGGACGAGGTGCAGCTGAGATGCTCCACCCCTTCTATGTCGAGGGTGAAGTCCTCCCCGCGGGCGGCGACGATCTGGTCGTTGAGGAGGACGTAGCGGTCGACGTCCGACAGGTTCGCGGAGACCAGGTCACCGGCGTCGAGAGTCGGCAGGATTCCGATCATCACGATTCCGGCGTCGACCTCGGCGGCCTTGCGATGGGCATATCCAAGACCAGTGCGCAGCTCCTCCGCGAGCTGGTCGAGAACCCGTCCTCCGAGCCGGTGCGGCGCTATGTTGACCTCCAGGTTGAACATTCCGAGCTCGGTCTGGAAATCACGGCTGGCAATCCGGTCGAGCACCTCGGCATTCATCATCCGGGGCAGGCCGTCGGAGCCCGCGAGATTCAGCTCGATCTCCAGTCCCACCAGATTCCGGGGCGGTCGAACCTCTTCTCCGCCAGGAGTCTCCCCAGTCCCGCCAGGCACTGCTGGAGCTTTCTCCGGTACCTTTGCCGATCGGACAGGTCGAACCCGCCTGCCACGATCTTCTCCCCCATCGAAGGGTCCCTCCTCGAGTGGGCAGTCCGCGGCCGGGCTGCTCGTGTCACGGACGATAATGCCCAGATGAAGAGATCCGTAACGTCCCGCTCGGGACCGGTGGACCGCTAGTCTGGTGCGGCGCCCGCGCGGCACATTCCGTCGGCATGACGCAGTGCGCATTTACCAGTTCCGAGCATGTGGTGAAAAACTCCGACGAGATTCGGCCTTGCACTCCCGGGGTAACACACCAGGTGACGGAGGGGCGTTCACGTATTTCCTCCTGGAACTCCGCCGGGAAAAGGCCGGATTCAACCTTGACCGCAATACCGGGAGCAGCTAGCAGAAACACCGGGTGAACGCGCGTCGTATAAACTCACGCGAACGAGGCAGAAAGTCGGCACCCGGCCACGGAAATCCGGCCCCTCAGGCCCACGCCGACACAGCCGCCCGTGCCCTCCCCCGCATCACCCTGTCTCTTGAGTGAGAGGCGACCCACCATGCCGCTGCATGTCCCCCGGCTCCCGCGCCCGCGCTGCGCAGTGTCCTCACGGCCCTCGGATCCCCTCCGCGGTACGCGAGGCGACCACCCCTTCCCTCCGTTCCGCCCAGCAACCGGTGACCGCCGAACTCCCGCTTCCCGTACACGTCCTGGACCAGGTGGTGCCGCAGGGCGACCGCAGGCCGCGCACCAGGCTGGCGGGGTGGCGGTTCCTGATCCGCTGCGGTGACCGCGCCATCGCCGCGGCGGACACCATGCTGACCCCCGACGGCTGGGCCTTCTCGCACTTCTTCGAGGGCCCGTACCTCACGTCGACGGAACTGGCCCTGCAACAGGCCGAGACGCTCCCCGGCGACTACCAGCCGCGGCTGCTCTCCGTCCCCGAGCTGTACATGCTCACGCTCTGGCTGCGCGGCGACCGCGAGGCGGACCCGGCGAAGGGCAAACCGGCCCCGCCGACCTGCTCGTACCGCTCGCTCCCGCACCCCCGGGCATCGCCGCCCACCGACCGCACCGGGTCGCCGACCTGCTGCCGGTGATGACCTCGAGGGTCACACCCGTCCCGCTGCTCGGATTCCCCGCCTGAGCCGAGCCACCGAACGCCGATGCCCCGTGACGCGGTGTCACGGGGCATGTTCATGACCCTGATGGACTAGCCCGCTCCGGCCAGAGCAAACCATCCGAAGGGACGGTGCGGCCGAGCTGAACCGCCCGCCGGGGTGACACGTCATTAACCGGTAGGACGAGCTGCCGTGAAATCCCTGCGGAATCGACGCCCGTGGGGCAACACTGGGATCGACGACGGACAGATACGGGGGCGGCCATGAGCACCGCATCAAGCCGCAGGACACTCACCACATCGCAGCGAAAGAACCCACCCATGTGCCAGCACCAGCCACCGTGCCCGACAGCAGACTCCGCCGACCGGGAGGCCGCCCGCCTCGCGGCACACCATCCGGAGCAGGGCTGGAGCCTGCTGTGCAACGGCGTGGTGCTCTTCGAGGACACGGGCGAACTGCTCCCGGACGGGCAGGTCATCGCTCCGCACCGGCCGGTGCGCATCGTGACGGCGGCCTGAGCCCGCCGCCCGCCCGCCCGTCCGGCAGGGCCACCGGGGCCGCCGCGGGGTGGTGCCTGGTCCACGCCGGTGCGCCGGCGCGGAAGCACAGAGGGCCGGCTCGGAGGTTGTCTCCGAGCCGGCCCTCACGCGTTTCCGCCGCCCCGGTGGCACGTTCCGCGGCCGGTACCGGCCGCGGAACGTGCGGCGAGCGTCGTCCGGTGCACGCCCCTGCGAGGCGGGGCGGGATGTCCCCGCCTGCGGCCGAAGGCGGCGCGAGTGCGGGCCCCGCCGGGGCCCGCCGGTAGGGCTAGCCCCAAGGCCGTGAAGTTTGCGGCTGGGTCGTGTCGTCAAGGGCCTGCGGCTGCGAGGATCTCGATGCCAGTGGTGGCCTTGTAGCTGGTCCGGTCGATGCGGGGGCCTCGGGCCTGGTACTTGGAGATGGCGCGTTTGACGATGCGGGGCTGACCCGTAGCCGCCGCTGGGGCAGCAGGCTGGCCAGGACGTGCCGACCGATGGTGCCGGTCAGGTCGATGGCGGTGTCGGCGATGACGCCCGCGGCCAGGACGAGCTGGTCGCGGGCGGCCTGCCAGGCGATGGAGAAGCCGGCCCGGTCCGGGTCGGTGCCGGGCTGGGTGCTGGTGGCGTCCGCCATGGCGGTCCGCAGCAGCTGGTGGACCACCAGCAGGGCGTAGATCTCCTGGTCGATGCCCTCGGGGGTGCGGGCGCGCAGGACCCGGCCGCCGAGGATGGTCGATTTCAGTTCCAGGTAGGCGGTTTCGATCTCCCAGCGCTGGTGGTAGAGCATGGCCAGTTCACCGGCGGGGTGGCGGTGGTGGTCGAGCAGAGTGGTGGCGAGCCGGTAGAGGCCGGTGTGTTTCCCGGCGGTGGTGGTGATGGTGATCTCGCAGTCGACGACGCGCACGGGTACCGGGCCGAGGGCGGAGAGGTAGGAGCCGTCCCGGTAGCGGGCCAGGATCGGCATCCGGCGGCCGTTCTTGAGCCGGACGAGGACCTCGGCCCCGGTGGCCGCGATGTCGTTGATCAGCCCCTGGGCGGCGAAGTTGCGGTCGGCCAGCAGGATCATCCCCGGCCGCAGGCTGGGCAGCAGGCGCGGGGCGTGGGTGGTCTCACCCGATGTGGTGGGTCCGAAGACCGCGTCGATGAGGGTGCGGGTGCCGCAGGCGACCAGGGTCAGCAGGCGGACCTGCGGGTAGCCGGTCCCGCCGTGGTTGCCCGCCTGCTTGGTGAACCGGGTCAGGACGGCAGGGGTGTCGGGGACCGTCAGGGTGGTGCCGTCGAGCGCGATCACCAGCAGACCGCGCCACCATGCTCCCGGTGTCCGTGGCCCGGCCACCGGGCCTTTCAGCAGGTCGAACAGCCATTTCAGCGGTGTGGCGCCGATACGGCGGCGGGCCTGGGCCAGCGCGCTTGCCGACGGCGCGGCCAGTGGCAGACCGGCCAGAGCGCCGGTGAGCTTGCGCCAGACCCCGAGGTATCCGACCTCCGGGAACAGGCACCCGGCCAGCAGCAGGTAGACGACCACCCGGGATGGCAGGTCCCGCAGCCGCTCCTGGACCCTGCCCGTGGCCTTCAATGCCTCGTCGACCATTTCGAAGGGATGCACTGGGTGAGTTCACCGAGATGACCGGGTGCGAACCGGCCTCCGGCCACCGTGACGACACGAGTGATGGCACACTGTCCGGACAGCGGAGCCTCCGGTCCTTGTGAACGGCTTGTCTTGGTCGACTGCCAGTTCTACCGGGGCTCCGCTCCTCATGTCCGCGAAACCGCAGCTTACGGACCCTGGACAACCCCACCCATCCGCAAACTGAACGGCCTTGGGGCTAGCCCTCGTACTCGTCCAGCGGCGGGCAGGAGCAGACCAGATTGCGGTCGCCGAAGGCTCCGTCGATCCGCCGCACCGGCGGCCAGTACTTGTCCGCCGCCTGGACTCCGGCCGGGAAGACGGCCTCCTCCCGGCTGTAGGCGTGCTCCCAGCCGCCGCCGAGCACGGCCGCGGTGTGCGGGGCGTTCCGCAGCGGGTTGTCCTCGGCGGGCCACTCGCCCGAGGCGATCTTCTCGATCTCGGCACGGATGGCGATCATCGCGTCGCAGAACCGGTCGATCTCGGTCAGGTCCTCGCTCTCGGTGGGCTCGATCATCAGCGTGCCGGCCACCGGGAACGACATCGTCGGCGCATGGAAGCCGTAGTCGATGAGGCGCTTGGCGATGTCGTCGACACTCACCCCGGTCGTCTTCGACAGCGGCCGCAGGTCGACGATGCACTCGTGCGCTACCAGGCCGGCCGGGCCGGTGTACAGCACCGGGTAGTGCGGCTCCAGGCGCTTGGCGATGTAGTTCGCCGCGAGCACCGCGACCTGGGTGGCGCGCTTCAGACCCTCACCGCCCATGAGCCTCACGTACGCCCAGGAGATCGGCAGGATGCCCGCGGAGCCCCAGGGGGCCGCCGAGATCGGGCCGACGCCCGTCTCCGGCCCGGCGGTGGGCTGGAGGGGGTGGTTCGGCAGATACGGCGCGAGGTGCGCGCGGACGGCCACCGGGCCGACACCGGGGCCGCCGCCGCCGTGCGGGATGCAGAACGTCTTGTGCAGGTTGAGGTGCGACACGTCGCCGCCGAACTCACCGGGCTTCGCGAGTCCGACCAGCGCGTTCAGGTTGGCGCCGTCGACGTACACCTGACCGCCGGCCTCGTGCACCCGGGCGCAGATGTCGGCGACGTGCTCCTCGAAGACGCCGTGCGTCGACGGGTACGTGATCATGAGGACGGCCAGCTCGCCGCGGTGCCGCTCGATCTTGGCTCGCAGGTCCTCGACGTCGATCTCGCCGTCGTCGGCGGTCTTCACGACGACGACCCTCATACCGGCCATCACCGCGCTGGCGGCGTTGGTGCCGTGCGCGGAGGACGGGATGAGGCAGACGGTGCGCTGCTCGTCGCCGTTGGCGCGGTGGTACGCGCGCACGGCGAGGAGACCGGCCAGCTCGCCCTGGGATCCGGCGTTCGGCTGGAGGGAGACCCTGTCGTAGCCGGTGACCTCGGCGAGGCGCTCCTCCAGCTCGTGGATCAGGGTCAGATAGCCCTCGGCCTGCTCCACGGGGGCGAAGGGGTGGATCTGGGCGAACTCCGGCCAGGTGACCGGCTCCATCTCGGTGGTCGCGTTCAGCTTCATCGTGCAGGAGCCGAGCGGGATCATGCCCCGGTCCAGCGCGTAGTCGCGGTCGGCCAGCCGGCGCAGGTAGCGGAGCATCGCGGTCTCGGAGCGGTGCGCGTGGAAGACCGGGTGGGTGAGGTAGTCGTCCTCGCGCAGCAGCGCCGCCGGCAGGGCGTCCTCGGCGGTCGCGTCGAGCGCCTCGACGTCGCCCTCGACACCGAAGGCCGCCCAGACTGCGGACACCTGGGCCCGCAGGGTGGTCTCGTCGCAGGCGATGGACACATGGTCGGAGTCGACGAGGCGCAGGTTGACACCGCCCTCGCGGGCCGCGGCCACGACCTCGGCCGCCTTGCCCGGGACGCGGGCGGTCAGCGTGTCGAAGAACGTGCCGTGCACCAGCCCGACGCCCCCGGCGCGCAGCCCCTCGGCGAGGATCGCGGCGTAGCGGTGGGTGCGGCGGGCGATCGTCCGCAGGCCCTCGGGGCCGTGGTAGACGGCGTACATCCCGGCCATGACGGCGAGGAGCACCTGGGCGGTGCAGATGTTGCTGGTGGCCTTCTCGCGGCGGATGTGCTGCTCGCGGGTCTGCAGCGCGAGGCGGTACGCCTTGTTGCCGTCGGCGTCGAGGGACACCCCGACCAGCCGGCCGGGCAGGCTGCGGGCGTGCTTCTCCTGGACGGCCATGTAGCCGGCGTGCGGGCCGCCGAACCCCATGGGGACGCCGAAGCGCTGGGTGGTGCCGACGGCGATGTCCGCGCCGAGTTCACCGGGCGAGGTGAGCAGGGTCAGCGCGAGCAGGTCGGCGGCGACGGTGACGATCGCGCCGAGCTCGTGCGCCTGGTCGATGACGGGCTTGATGTCGCGTACGGCACCGGAGGCGCCGGGGTACTGGAGCAGGACGCCGAAGACGCCGCGCCCGGCGATCTCCGCGGGGATGCCGCCGTCGAGGTCGGCCACGACGACCTCGACGCCGGCCGGCTCGGCCCGGGTCTCGATCACGGCGATGGTCTGCGGCAGCGCGTCGGCGTCGACCAGGTAGACGCCGTTCTTGACCTTGCCGACGCGCCGGGACAGCGCCACGGCCTCCGCGGCGGCGGTGCCCTCGTCGAGCAGCGAGGCGCCGGAGGTGGGCAGTCCGGTCAGGTCGGCGACCATGGTCTGGAAGTTCAGCAGCGCCTCCAGACGGCCCTGCGAGATCTCCGGCTGGTACGGCGTGTACGCGGTGTACCAGGCCGGGTTCTCCATCACGTTCCGCAGGACGACCGGCGGGGTGAAGGTCCCGTAGTAGCCGAGGCCGATCATCGGGGCGAGCACCTGGTTGCGGTCGGCGAGGCCGCGCAGCTCGGCGAGCACCTCGGCCTCGGTGCGCGCGCCGGGCAGCCCCAGGGCCTCGGTGCTCTTGATCACGTCCGGCACGGCGGCGGCGGTCAGCTCGTCCAGCGAGCCGTAGCCGACCTGCGCCAGCATCTTCGCCTGGGCCTCGGTGTCGGGGCCGATGTGGCGCTGCTCGAAGGGGGTGCCTCTCTCCAGTCGGGAGAGCGGAATGCGGTTGGCGGTCATTGCGGAGGCCTCCTGGTCGTGACGACCTGCGAGGGGCACCACGGCGCGGGTGCCCGGACGGCCTCCCCCTCTGTCATCTCAACCTGAGAGCTTCACCGGCGCGCCCGCGGGCGCGCCGGCTTTCACCGTCGGTGAGAGCGGATGCCGTCCGACGCCCGCCCTGCTTTCCAGAGTGACCTCGTCCGTGCGGTACAGGGGCCTGAGAGATTCCGGGGAGGATTTGCTCCTTCGGCGGCTCCGGCTTTCACCGGGGCACTCTCCCGCACGGGGTCAGCAGCCGCTGCCAGCGTACCAGCGCGGCCTCACCCGGCACTCCGAGTGGACGACGCCCAGGATGTGCACTTTCGTAGTGTTCAGCGAACCCGTGCGACCTGTTGGAGGGACCGTGCAGACCGACATCGATCCGCGCAGCCTGATCGGCCGCAAGGCGTTCGACCGAAACGGCACCAGGATCGGGACCGTGGACGAGGTGTACCTCGACGACGCGACGGGCGTGCCCGAATGGGCGGCCGTACGCACCGGGCTGTTCAGCCGGGACGCCTTCGTCCCCCTCGAGCCCAGCGAGCTGGAGGGCGACGGCCTCCACATACCCTTCGAACGCTCGCTGATCAAGGATGCGCCCGACTTCGGGGTCGGCCGCCATCTCTCCCCCGAGCAGGAGCTGCAGCTGTACCACCACTACGGTCTCGACCTGCCGACACCTCCGGAGCGGCCCACCGCCCCACCGCCCCCCGGCGACGAGGCGGACGGCCCCGGCTCGGGCACCGGATCCTCCGGGGACCGGGGCCTCGGGCGGCTCGCGGGCCACGACGACTGACCCTCCGGCGGCCGCACCAGCGGCAGCGGATCCGAAGGCTCCAGACGGGGGTCGTCCACGGCGAACGTCCGCACCCGGCCCGGCAGGGCCGACCACGGTTCCTCGAAGCGCACGGTGACCCTCCCGAGGCCGCTTCCCTGCACCCATCCGGCGCCGTGGTCGGCATGCCGTACGTCCTGGCCGGCGGCCCAGTGCCGTTCGGCCGCCGGCCGGATCTCCCCGGCCGGCGGCCGCTCCTGCACCGGCGGCGGCTGCCGGGGCGGGGCCGCCTCAGGGCCCTCCTCGTGCCGGTCCCCCACCGCGGCCTGTGCGAAGAGGTCCTCCTGCGTGTAGTCGGCGAGGCCGCTCACCCCCACACCGAGCAGCCGCACCCCGCCCGTGGTGTCCACCGCCTCCAGGAGCCGGGCCGCCGCCTCCCGCACCACCGCGGGGTCGTCGGTGGGCCCGCGCAGCGTCTCCGACCTGGTGAGCGTCGAGAAGTCGAACCGCCGCACCTTCAGCACGATCGTCCGCCCCGAGTGCCCGGAGGCGCGCAGC
The DNA here is from genome assembly GCA_003725745.1 of Streptomyces sp. I6. GTDB lineage: Bacteria > Actinomycetota > Actinomycetes > Streptomycetales > Streptomycetaceae > Streptomyces. The sequence continues at coordinate 658,724 of RHDP01000001.1, forward strand.
CGGCGCACGCAGCGGTCCGCGAGCCGCTCCACCTCGGTCCGGATGCGGACCCGGTCGTGCAGGTCCACGTCGAAGGTGTCCTCCACCGAGACGGACTTGGCGTCCCGCTCGGCGACCACCGGGCGGTCGTCCCGGCCCATCGCCATCCGGAAGATCGCACCTCCGTGCGCCCTCCCCAGCAGCCTGACGAGCTCGTCCTCGCCCGCCCCGGCCAGATCCGCCACCGTGGTCATGCCCGCCCGTCGCAGATGCTCCCCCGTCGCCGGACCCACCCCCGGCAGTGTCCGCACCGGCATCGGCCCCAGCAGGTCCCGCTCGGTGCCCGGCTCGATCAGCACCAGCCCGTCGGGTTTGGCCTGCTCTGAGGCGATCTTCGCCAGCATCTTGGAGGGTGCCAGTCCCACCGAACCCGTCAGCCCGGTGACCGTCAGGATGTCCCTGCGCAGCCGCTCACCGGCCTCCCGGGCGGTGCGGGAGTCATCGGCCGCCCCGCCCGCCTCCAGGTCCACGAAGGCCTCGTCCAGGCTCAGCGGCTCCACCAGCGGCGAGAGCAGGCCGAGCAAATTCATCACCTGGTCGCTGACCATCCGGTAGAGCGGGAAGCGCGGCACCAGGTACGCGGCGTTGGGGCACAGCCGGCGCGCCTGCGCCATGGGCATCGCGGAGTGCACACCGAACCTCCGGGCCTCGTACGAGGCGGTGGCGACCACCCCGCGCGGCCCCAGACCACCGACGACGACCGGCTTTCCGCGCAGACTCGGTTTCGCCGCCTGCTCCGCCGCGGCGAAGAACGCATCCATGTCCAGATGCAGGATGGTGGGCGCGGGTCTCACGGCTTCGATGCTGCCCTACCGCACCGACAATCGCCCGCACACGCGTACGAGCCGGTCGGAAGGTTCAGCCGGCGCGTTCGCGGCGGCGCCTGGCCAGCTCGTCGCCCGGATCGTGGCCGATCAGAGTCTCACCGGTGTCGACACGCTCCCCGTGCAGCTGTGAGAGTGCCGCCTCGACGTCCCGCCACACCACGCCGACGGCGATCCCGAACACGCCCTGCCCGCCCTGGAGGAGGTCCACGACCTCGTCCGGCGACGAGCACTCGTACACGGTCGCGCCGTCACTCATCAGGGTCATCCGCTCGAGGTCCGCGAAGCCCCGTGCGCGCAGATGCCGCACCGCCGCCCGGATGTTCTGCAGGGCGACCCCCGTGTCCAGGAACCGCTTGACGATCTTGAGGACGACGACGTCCCGAAAGCTGTAGAGCCGCTGGGAGCCCGATCCGTGGGCGGGCCGCACGCTGGGTTCGACCAGACCGGTCCGCGCCCAGTAGTCGAGCTGCCGGTAGGTGATCCCCGCCGCCGCGCACGCGGTAGGCCCCCGGTACCCCACGGTCTCGGGCGTCGCGTCGGCTTGCGCACCGTCGTGAAGCGAATACGTCAGGCCCTCCGCGGGACCGCGCCCGTGAGAACCCGCTGCCGTACCGTCGCCGCTGCTTCTCACGCCGACCTCCGTCCTTGACCTGCCTTCTCGACGGTAGGGAGTCGTCCGGGGCGCGTCAACGATCGCCACACTCGGCACGCCGAGTGATAATCACCCTGAGAGTGGTTTCGCGTGCCCCGTTTCGGGGAAAAGGTGGCCGAATGCCCCACGGAGAGCCGCCTCGGCCAGGCCCGCCGTCCGGACCGGACATCGCCCGTCCGAACGGATCGCGGAACCGGCCCGCGGGCCACCGGCTGTCCGCGGATCACTGGCTGCTGGAGCCGAAGTCCTCCGGCGAGATCTGGTCGAGGAACTCGCGGAACTTCTCGACCTCGTCCTCCTGCTCGTCGGGGATCGCGATACCGGCGTCGTCCAGCACGCCGTCGCTGCCGTAGATCGGCGTACCGGTACGCAGCGCCAGCGCTATGGCGTCGGACGGCCTGGCGCTGACCTCCACACCGCTGGCGAAGACCAGCTCCGCGTAGAAGACGCCCTCCCGCAGGTCGGTGATCCGCACCTCGGTGAGCTCCTGCCCGACGGCCTCCAGCACGTCCTTGAACAGGTCGTGGGTGAGCGGCCTGGCCGGCGCCATCCCCTGCTGCGCGAAGGCGATCGCGGTCGCCTCACCCGGTCCGATCCAGATGGGGAGATACCGATCGCCTCCCACTTCGCGCAGGAGCACGATCGGCTGGTTGGAGGGCATTTCCACCCGGACACCCACAACGTCGAGCTCGTTCACACAGCAACCCTAGGACGTGCCCGGCAGGTTTGGGTAGTCGGGTTCGGCCGAGACCGGCCCGAGCCCGCCCCTCCCTCAGGGCAGACGTACCCCCAGCGCCGTCTGCACCAGCACCGAGTGCAGCCTGACGGAGAGCGCCGCCAGCTCCCTCGTGGTCGCCTCGGCATGCGCTCTGGTCTGCGGATTGCGGTGCCGGCGCAGCGGTGCGACCACTTGTTCGACCAGACCCGCGTCGCGGTCGGCGGCGGCCTTCATCGCCCGCAGATGCCTCGGCTCCAGACCGAATCTGCCCAGGTCGGCGATCAGTCTGGCCACCGTCACGGACTCGGCCTCGTAGGAGGAGTCCGCCGAAGGGGTGATCAGGCCGTAGGCCTCCCACTCTCCGAGCTTCTCCTCGGTCACTTCCGCGGCGGCGAGCAGCTCCGCCCGCCCGACGCGCGCCGCCGTGGGCCCCTCGGGGAGGGACTCGGCCGCCTCGCCGGAGGATCCCGTCGATCCGCCCTGGGACGGGAGCGGGGGCCGTTCTCCGCGCGCCAGGGCGTCGAGGTGCTCGCGGATGACCTTCAGCGGCAGGTAGTGGTCCCGCTGCATACGCAGAACCCGGGCGAGCCGCTCGACGTCGCCGGGACTGAACTTGCGGTAGCCGGACGGTGTGCGCTGCGGCTCGACGAGCCCCTCGGCCTCCAGGAAGCGGATCTTGGAGATGGTGACCTCGGGAAACTCTTCCCGCAGCCGGTTCAGCACCGAGCCGATGCTGACCAGCCGGTCGCCGCCGGCGGTGCCGTGGCCGGCACCGCCCGCCGGAGTTCGCCGCATGGACGCCCCTGAGTCAGATGCTCCGCTGGTTCCCGTAGAAGACCAGCCGGTACTTGCCGATCTGTACTTCGTCACCGCTCGCCAGGACGACCGAGTCGATCGGCTCGCGGTTGACGTATGTGCCGTTGAGACTGCCGACGTCCGTGACGGTGAAGGTGCCGTCGGCCGCCCTGCGGAACTCCACATGACGGCGTGAGACGGTGAAGTCGTCCAGGAAGATATCGCTCTGGGGGTGGCGGCCCGCCGTCGTCAGTTCGCTGTCGAGGAGGAAGCGGCTTCCCGCGTTGGGCCCGCGCCGCACCACGAGCAGGGCCGAGCCGAGTGGGAGGGCTTCGACGGCCGCCTGGGCCTCCGGCGAGAGCGAGGGGAGGGGCGTCTGCCCCGTGGCCTCCGCCTCGTATGCCTCGATCCCCGAGATGGAGATCGTCGAGGTCGTCTCCGAAGCACGTTCCGCCGGAACTCCGGACCGCAGCGGCGCGCCGCAGTTGGAGCAGAAGCGGCTGGTCTCGGCGTTGCGGTTGCCGCATCGCGTACACACCGGCATGGACGGGTCCTCCTGCCGCGGCTGCCCCGCGGGGGCATGGGATGCATACGGGTCGGGCGCAAACCCTCCACCCGTACTTGAGGTTGACGGTTCCCCGAAACCTATGCGGCCGGGACCGGCAGGGTCAACAGCAGACGCGCCCTGACCGCCGGGAATGTCACCACCGGCGATCTCGTCCCGGAAGAGCGGGCGCTCGCCGCTCTGCTCCGTCTCCTGGCCGTGGCGCGGTGCGCGATGACGGGCGGTGCCGCCCTCCTCGCGTGCGCTCTTGCCGAACAACTTCCCAAACAACTTCACGGGCGATTCCCCTTGACCGAAACAGACCCGCCCGTGGGGCAGGAACCCTGAATGAAAAAACCCGCCGACCCGGACACCCTCACAACGTCCGTACCCTCCGGACAGTTTCCACCACGTAGCACTCTTACGATGCGCCGACCCCCGCAACCCCTTGTCCATCTCCGGCCTCCCCAGCACGGCCACGGCTCACCGGGAGGACGACCGAGCGTAGTCAGGCTGCTCCAGGGGTCGCAAGGCATCCACGACGATCTTCTCCGAGCGGGTCACCGTGACGGTGGCCTGCTCCTTCTCCAAGGTCTGCACCACTCCACCGGGGATGTTCAGCGCAGGCTCGAGGTCCTGCGGCCTGCCGATGACCCTGAACCGGTACGGAGCGCCGATCTTCTTCCCGTCCACCTGGATGGAGCCGGCGCCGTCGGAGAAGTAGGAGTCCGCGACGACCCTCACTCCGTTGACCTGGATCGCCTCGGCCCCCGCGGCACGGAGTTCCTGGATCGCGTCGAGCAGCATGTCCGACTCGACCGCCCCGGCCCCGTCGCTGATATTCAGCGTGATACCCGGGCCCTCTGCCGCCACGGTACCGGCGAGGATGCCCAGCTGCCGCTCCTTCTCCTGCGTCTGCCTGCGCGCCTCTTCGGCCTGGTCCGAGCTGGTCTCCAGCTCGGTCCGCTGCTCCTCGAGCCGCTGCTTCTCATCTTCCAGACGCTTGGTGCGGTCATCCAGTTCATCGAGGATCCGCACGAGATCCTCCTGGCGCGCGCCGCGCAGGGCGCTGCTGTCGCTCGTCGACCGGACCTGGATCGCCAGACCGAGGCCCAGGACGAACAGCAGCAGGGCCACGACGAGTTGGGCGCGGGAGAAGCGGGGCGGCCACAGCCCTGCCACCAGCCGCTGCCGGCCCGTCAGCTGCGGCTTGCCGCCGGACGGCACCGCCGGGGGCGCCTCCTCGGCGGAAGCTTCCGTGCCGCGGCCGTCGCCGCCCTTCGGCTCCTTCGCCGCCTCGGCCCCTTCAGCTCCTTCCCGCCCGTCGGTTCCCGGGGCCGCGGGCCGCGCGCCGCCCTTCCCGGCTCCGGCGGGCGTCGCCTCGGCCGGGGCGGGAAGCCGGCCCGGCCCGGTGGGCAGGCCTCCGGGCCCGGCGGCGTGCACTGCGGGCAGCGGCTCTTCCGGCCGCCGTGGCGCCGTCACATCGGGCGTCGGGTCGTCAGCCGTACCCGGCGTCCCGTCCTGGGAGCCGGGCGATTCACGCAGGGTCCTGTCGTTGTCGCTCATCGGCCTCACGCCCGGAACACATGGCGGCGGATCGCGGCCGCGTTGGAGAAGATCCGGATGCCGAGGACCACCACCACTCCCGTGGACAGCTGTGCCCCGACGCCCAGCTTGTCGCCGAGGAAGACGATCAGAGCGGCGACGACGACGTTCGACAGGAACGAGACCACGAAGACCTTGTCGACGAAGATCCCGTCGAGCATGGCCCGCAGGCCGCCGAACACCGCGTCGAGAGCCGCGACGACGGCGATCGGGAGGTAGGGCTCGACCACTGCCGGCACCTCGGGGCGGAGCAGCAGTCCCGCCACGACTCCCAAGACCAGGCCCAGTACGGCGATCACGATGTGCCCTTCCCTGTCTCTGCCGTGCCCTGACCGGTTCCACCGGCGGTCCTCGGCTGTGCGGTACGTACGATCAGGCTCGGTGCGGCCGGCAGACGCACCTGCTCCTGGGCGGAGATGCTGCTCCGGATCCCGAAGTTCTCCTGCAGCGCGTGGAGGTACCGGCCGTCCGCGCTGTCCTGGAAGGCGGTGCTCAGCTTCTGGCCGTCCCCGACGGCGAGCACCGTGTACGGCGGCACCAGCGGCTTGTTGTCGACGAGTATGGCGTCACCGGCGGCCCTGATCGCGGACAGGCTCGTCAGCCGCTGCCCGTTGATCGCGACGGCCTCCGCGCCGGACTCCCAGAGTCCGTTGACGACTCGCTGCATGTCCCGGTCGCGGACCCGGCCGGTGTCGGAGAATCCGCCGCCCTCCCGCGGGCCGCCGCCGTCCGCCTCGCTGCCCCTGGCGTCGTCGACGACGAGCTTGACCCCCGCCCGGTCACCTCGGTCGCGCCGGAGAGCAGGGCCACGAGGGATTCCTGGTCCCCGCCCCGGTGCTGGAGCGCCCTGCGCTGCCGCTCGCCGACCTCCCCCGAAGCCGGTCGACGTTCTGCTCCAGTTCGTCAGCGGCCGCGGTCTCGGCCTCGATGCGGTCGATGAGTTCTTCACGTTCCTTCGCCACGACGGGTGCCGATATCCGCGCCTGAGCCGCTCCGAGCGTGACCACCAGAGCCGCCAGCACCAGCCCGGCCGCGAGCCACAGCTTGGCCCTCAGGGTCTGGGGCAGCGCCCCGCCCTCCGCCTCCCTGCGAGCAGCCGCCTCCGCGTAGCCGTCGTCGAGACTGTGGTCCATGACGTTGTTCAGCAGCGACATGGACGCGTCGGGACGCGGCGGCGAGACGGTCCTCGGATCGGGGGGCTGCTGCGGCATGCCGCACATCGTCGCACGTCGCGACCGCTACCGCCGAATGGCCCCACGGTCGCGCCGGGAAGCGGACCGTACCGCTTCCCGGCGCACCGTGGTCAGTTCACCGGCGTCCTCACTGCTCGGCCGCGTCACCTGCGCTTTCCACGACCCCGGACCACTCGTCCAGGAGCGCCTGGGCTGATGCGTCGTCGGGGCCCTCGGCCCACAGATGGGTGACGGCCTCGGACGGGTCGGGCAGCACCAGCACCCAGCGGCCGTCCGCCTCCACCACGCGGACACCGTCGGTGGTGTCCACCGAGCGGTCGCCGGCGGCCTCGACGACCCGGCGCATCACGAGGCCCTTGACCGCCCACGGCGTCGCGATGTCCTTGCGGAGCACATGGGCCCGCGGGATGCGGGCGTCGATCTGGCTCAGTGTGAGCTGGGTGCGGGCCACCAGGCCGAGCAGCCGGACGAACGCAGCCGGTCCGTCGAAGACGCTGCTGAACTCCGGGATGATGAAGCCGCCACGGCCGTCGCCGCCGAAGATGGTCGACTCCTCGCGGCAGACCCGGGTGAGATCGTCGGGGGACGTGGTCGTCCACTCCACCTGGGTGCCGTGGTAGGCGGCGACCTGCTCGGCGATGCGGGTCGTCGTCACCGGCATCGCCACCTTGCCGCTGCGGCGTTCCGCGGCCACGAGGTCGAGCATGACGAGAAGCGCCCGGTCGTCCTCCACGATCCGGCCGCGCTCGTCGACGAACGACAGCCGCTCGCCGACGGGGTCGAAGCGAACACCGAAGGCGGCACGCGCGGACGCCACGATCTCGCCGAGCCGCACCAGCCCCTGACGGCGCTGCTCGAGCGTCTCGGTCGGCCGGGACTCGTCGAGCCCGGGGTTGATCGTCAGCGCGTCCACGCCGAGCCTGCCGAGCAGGCTCGGCAGCACGAGACCGGCGCTGCCGTTCGACGCGTCGATGACGACCTTGAGCCCGGCCTCCGCGATCCCGGTGGTGTCGACGTTGCGCAGCAGCGAGCCTGTGTACGAGTCGTAGATGCTCGCCGGGAAGAAGAGGTCTCCGACCTCTCCCGGGAAGGCACGCCGGTACTCCTGGCGCGCGTACACGCGGTCGAGCTTCCGCTGGCCGCCCTGCGACAGGTCAGCACCGCGTTCGTCGAGGAACATGATGTCGACCGAGTCCGGGACACCGGGGGAGGTCCGGATCATGATGCCGCCGGCGCTGCCTCGGGCCGTCTGCTGCCGGGCGACCGGCAGCGGCACGTTCTCCAGGTCCCGTACGTCGATGGCACTGGCCTGGAGCGCGGAGATCACCGCCCGTTTCAGGGCGCGCGCGCCCCGGGAGTGGTCACGGGCCGTGGTGACCGTCGCTCCCTTCTTGAGGGTGGTGGCGTACGCCCCCGCGAGCCTCACGGCCAGTTCCGGCGTGATCTCGACGTTGAGGATTCCCGAGACACCGCGGGCCCCGAACAGATGCGCCTGACCGCGCGACTCCCAGATCACCGAGGTGTTGACGAAGGCCCCGGCCTCGATCGTCTTGAACGGATAGATCCGGACGTTGCCCTGGACGATGGACTCCTCGCCGATCAGGCACTCGTCACCGATGACCGCGCCGTCCTCGATCCGCACGGCGCGCATGATGTCGGTGTTCTTTCCGACGACGCAGCCGCGCAGATTGCTGTGCGGCCCGACGTACACGTTGTCGTGGACGACGGCCCGGTGCAGGAACGCACCCGATTTCACGACCACGTTGGACCCGACCACGGTGTGCTCACGGATCTCCGCGCCCGCTTCGACCTTGGCGTAGTCACCGACGTAGAGGGGGCCCCTCAGCTCGGCGTCCGGATGGACCTCCGCACCCTCGGCGACCCAGACACCGGGCGAGATCTCGAAGCCGTCGACCTCCACGTCGACCTTGCCCTCGAGTACGTCGGCCTGAGCCTTCACATAGCTCTCGTGTGTACCGACGTCCTCCCAGTAGCCCTCGGCGATATAGCCGTAGATCGGCTTGCCTTCCTTCATCAGCTGCGGGAAGACGTCGCCGGACCAGTCGACGGAGACATCGGCTTCGACGTAGTCGAAGACCTCCGGCTCCATCACGTAGATGCCGGTGTTCACGGTGTCCGAGAAGACCTGGCCCCAGGTGGGCTTCTCCAGGAAACGTTCGACCTTTCCCTGCTCGTCCACGATCGTGATGCCGAATTCGAGAGGATTCGGCACCCGGGTCAGGCACACCGTGACGAGTGCGCCCTTCTCTTTGTGGAACCTCACGAGGTCGGACAGGTCGAAGTCGGTGAGCGCGTCTCCGGAAATGACGAGAAACGCATCGTCCTTCAGCGCCTCTTCCGCGTTTTTCACACTGCCCGCGGTACCGAGTGGCTTCTCCTCGTGCGCGTAGGTGAGTTCCATCCCCAGTTCTTCCCCGTCGCCGAAGTAGTTCTTGACGAGGGAGGCGAGGAACTGGACGGTCACGACCGTCTCAGTGAGCCCGTGCCGCTTGAGCAGGCGCAGCACATGCTCCATGATCGGCCTGTTGACCACCGGCAGCAGTGGCTTGGGCATGCTCGAGGTCATGGGGCGAAGTCGTGTTCCTTCGCCACCAGCCATCACGACGGCCTTCATGTCGGAAGCGTCCTCCTTGAAGAGACGACGGTCCAGCCGACTTCACCCGTCCGGGCAGGCCCCTCTCCAGTTCTCATGCGGACCGGTGGGACTCTGCACGGATACGTGCGTACGGCTCAATCGGCCACGGCGTCAGCCTTGACGAGTCGGCGGACCTGGACCACATAGAGGATCCCTGCCCACCAATACAGAGTTGTACCCCATCCTGCGAACGCCCATCCGAAAACTTTGGCGAGTGACGCGAGCCACCCGTCTCCGTCGCTGAGCAGCAGGAGCGGGAACGCATACATCAAGTTGAAGGTAGCCGCCTTGCCGAGAAAGTTCACCTGGGGAGGCGGATAGCCGTGCCGGCGCAGGATTCCCACCATCACGAGCAGCATCAGATCCCGGGCCAGAAGTGCGACGGTCAACCAAAGGGGCAGGATGCCCCGCCAGGTCAGGCCCACGAGGGTGGAAAGGATGTAGAGACGGTCCGCCGCGGGGTCGAGGATCCGACCAAGGCTGCTGATCTGGTTCCATCGACGGGCGAGCTTCCCGTCCAGATAGTCGCTGACGCCGCTCAGCGCGAGCACGAGAAGCGCCCAGCCGTCGGCCCTCGGTCCGCCGAACTCGGGCAGGAGGATCAGCCACAGGAACAGCGGGACTCCGAGCAGGCGAGCCATGCTGAGGATGTTGGGGATGGTGAGTACCCGGTCGGTCTGAACACGGGTCTCCTGGACCTCCACCCGGAGCCTCCTGCCGAACGTACCAACGATGCCCCCTGACCTTACCTTCAGCGGGAAGAGCCGTGTACGCAGGGGTAACGGTCGATCATGTACGGCAGCCCGCCCGGAACGCGGAAAAGCCCCGGGCCGCAAGGCCCGGGGCTTCCCCTCAACAATCGTTCGGCAGTGTCCTACTCTCCCACAGGGTCCCCCCTGCAGTACCATCGGCGCTGAAAGGCTTAGCTTCCGGGTTCGAAATGTAACCGGGCGTTTCCCTAACGCTATGACCACCGAAACTCTATGAAAATATCGAACCAGCCCACCACCACAGTAGCAGCATGTTCGTTACTTCAGAACTAACACAGTGGACGCGAGCAACTGAGGACAAGCCCTCGGCCTATTAGTACCGGTCAACTCCACCAGTCACCTGGCTTCCATATCCGGCCTATCAACCCAGTCGTCTACTGGGAGCCTTACCCCATCAAGTGGGTGGGAGCCCTCATCTCGAAGCAGGCTTCCCGCTTAGATGCTTTCAGCGGTTATCCCTCCCGAACGTAGCCAACCAGCCATGCCCTTGGCAGGACAACTGGCACACCAGAGGTTCGTCCGTCCCGGTCCTCTCGTACTAGGGACAGCCCTTCTCAAGACTCCTACGCGCACAGCGGATAGGGACCGAACTGTCTCACGACGTTCTAAACCCAGCTCGCGTACCGCTTTAATGGGCGAACAGCCCAACCCTTGGGACCGACTCCAGCCCCAGGATGCGACGAGCCGACATCGAGGTGCCAAACCATCCCGTCGATATGGACTCTTGGGGAAGATCAGCCTGTTATCCCCGGGGTACCTTTTATCCGTTGAGCGACGGCGCTTCCACAAGCCACCGCCGGATCACTAGTCCCGACTTTCGTCCCTGCTCGACCCGTCGGTCTCACAGTCAAGCTCCCTTGTGCACTTACACTCAACACCTGATTACCAACCAGGCTGAGGGAACCTTTGGGCGCCTCCGTTACCCTTTAGGAGGCAACCGCCCCAGTTAAACTACCCATCAGACACTGTCCCTGATCCGGATCACGGACCCAGGTTAGACATCCAGCACGACCAGAGTGGTATTTCAACGACGACTCCACCTGAACTGGCGTCCAAGCTTCACAGTCTCCCACCTATCCTACACAAGCCGAACCGAACACCAATATCAAACTGTAGTAAAGGTCCCGGGGTCTTTCCGTCCTGCTGCGCGAAACGAGCATCTTTACTCGTAGTGCAATTTCACCGGGCCTATGGTTGAGACAGTCGAGAAGTCGTTACGCCATTCGTGCAGGTCGGAACTTACCCGACAAGGAATTTCGCTACCTTAGGATGGTTATAGTTACCACCGCCGTTTACTGGCGCTTAAGTTCTCAGCTTCGCCCCACCGAAATGGAGCTAACCGGTCCCCTTAACGTTCCAGCACCGGGCAGGCGTCAGTCCGTATACATCGCCTTACGGCTTCGCACGGACCTGTGTTTTTAGTAAACAGTCGCTTCTCGCTGGTCTCTGCGGCCACACCCAGCTCAGAGTGCAAGACT
>RHDP01000001.1:675000-1145000 GCA_003725745.1 Streptomyces sp. I6
AGCCACGGTGTGGCGGTCGGCGAGGTTCGGCACATGGGCACGGCGGTGCTGGAGCCGCCGGCCAAGCAGATACCCGCGGGGGACGCGGAGCGCGAGCAGGGGCGCGCCCGGCACGCGGTCGACGCCGTGGCGGCCGATCTCGTCGCGCGCGGCAATCTGGCCGGCGGTGAGGCACAGCACGTGCTCGAGGCACAGGCCATGATGGCACGGGACCCGGAGCTGATGGCGGATGTCGAGCGCCGGATCGCCGTCGGGAGCACGGCCGAGCGTGCCGTCTACGACGCCTTCGCGGCCTACCGGGCGCTGCTGGCGGGTGCCGGTGAGTACCTGGCCGGCCGGGTGGCCGACCTGGACGATGTCCGGAACCGCATCGTGGCGCGGCTCCTCGGGGTCCCGATGCCGGGCGTGCCGGACAGCGACGAGCCCTATGTACTGATCGCGCGGGACCTCGCTCCCGCGGACACGGCACTGCTCGACCCGGCGCTGGTGCTCGGGTTCGTCACCGAGGAGGGCGGCCCGACCAGCCACAGCGCGATCCTGGCCCGGGCTCTCGGGGTGCCGGCCGTGGTCGCGCTCCCGGGAGCCTGCGAACTGGGCGAGGGAACGGTGGTCGCGGTGGACGGCAGCACCGGCGAGGTCTTCGTGGAGCCGAGCGACGAGCGGCGAGGGCGTCTCACCGAGGCTGCGGCCGAGCGGAAGGCCGCACTGGCCGCGTCAACCGGTCCGGGTGCGACCTCGGACGGCCACAAGGTGCCGCTGCTGGCGAACGTCGGCGGCCCCGGAGACGTGCCGGCCGCCGTGGAAGCCGGTGCCGAGGGCGTCGGTCTGTTCCGCACCGAGTTCCTCTTCCTCGACGACGGCAAGCAGGCGCCTTCGGAGGCCCGGCAGGTCGAGGCGTACCGGAAGGTGCTGGAGGCGTTCCCCGAGGGACGGGTGGTCGTGCGGGTGCTGGACGCCGGCGCGGACAAGCCGCTCGACTTCCTGACTCCTGCCGACGAGCCGAACCCGGCACTGGGCGTGCGGGGACTGCGGGCGCTGCTCGACCACCCCGAGGTGCTGCGCACGCAGCTCACCGCGCTGTCGAAGGCCGCCGAGGGGCTGCCCGTGTACCTGGAGGTCATGGCGCCGATGGTGGCCGACCGGGCGGACGCCAGGGCGTTCGCCCAGGCGTGCCGCGAGGCCGGGCTGAACGCGAAGTACGGCGCGATGGTCGAGATCCCGTCCGCGGCCCTGCGGGCGCGGTCGGTGCTGCAGGAGGTCGAGTTCCTGTCGCTGGGCACGAACGACCTGGCGCAGTACACCTTCGCCGCCGACCGCCAGGTGGGTGCGGTGTCCCGGCTCCAGGACCCCTGGCAGCCCGCTCTGCTCGACCTGGTGGCGCTGTCCGCCGAGGCGGCCGCGGCCGAGGGGAAGGGCTGCGGCGTGTGCGGTGAGGCCGCGGCGGATCCGCTGCTCGCGTGTGTGCTGACGGGCCTGGGGGTCACCTCCCTTTCGATGGGCGCGGCGTCCATCCCGTATGTACGGGCGACGCTGGCGAAGCACACACTGGCCCAGTGCGAGCGTGCCGCCGCCGCGGCGCGGGCAGCGGACTCCGCCGACGAGGCGCGGCGTGCCGCCCAGGCGGTGCTGTCCGGGGAGTGACCGCCGGCCGGCCGATGGAGGGGCTTCCCGCCGTGCGGCGGGGAGCCCTGTTCCGTCCACGGTTTCTCCGCCGCCCCCGTGCGCCGAGCCGGTGTCCCTCCTCCGGGGATGCCCGCGCCCGGGGGCGCCGGTGGACAGGCCTAGGGGTGCTCGGCACCCACGTCGAAACCCGCGCGGTACTCGACGCCCGGTTCCGGGGAGAGCGGCTCCCCGGTGTCCGCGTCCGTGCAGTAGGCGCTGAAGACCTCGGCCTCGGTGAGCGCGAGCAGCCGGCCGCCGTGGAGCCGCCAGCCGCGGAGCCGGTCGGGGGTGCCGGGCCGGGAAGTCCTGAGGACGACCCCACCCGGACTCTCGAGGGCGACGCCGACCGCCAGGACCGTGGTGAACTCGGCGGCCTCGAGGGAGTCGAGGACGGCCGGCGCGCCGGCGGGGCGTGTGGTGTGGAGGACCGCCAGGAGTTGCTCCCCGGCCGGCACGCTGCAGACGAGGTGGTGGGTCCCGGGGCCGGCGCCGTCGAGCAGGCCGGCCAGAAGCCCTGACGCACGCTCGAACGCCGGACGGCCCGGGTCCTCCCCGCGGTCCGGTCCGCTGCCCGGGGTGCCGAGCAGGGAGGTGGCGTACTCCCATGTGGCGTGCCGGGCCGTGCGGTTGAGGAGCAGCGGGACGAGTTCGTCCAGCGGCTGGCCGGTGTACGCGACGGTCGGGCCGGTGGCGGCTGCCTCCGCGGTGTAGCGGCTGCGGCTCGCGGAGGAATCGGGGTCGAGCCCGGCCTCCCGGCAGTAGTGAGCGAACTCCTCCGGGTCGAAGAGGGCGACGGTGGTGTGCCCGAACTGGGCGGCGAGTGCTTTGAGCAGGCCTTCCGCGTGGCGGAGGTAGTCGGGATGGTCGTCGAAGGCGAACGTCGGGTACCGGCGCATGGCGGCGAAGTCCTCGTCGTCGACGAGGAGCCCGACGACGGCGGGTACGTCGCGGCGCAGCGCCCGGTGGCGCTCCCGCCGGTCGCCCCCGGCCCGGACGCGTCCCCGCGCGTGCTCGTGCTGCCCGGAGCGGGGGTGCGCCGCGGTGCGGTCCGGGCCGTCCTGTGTGCGGTGCGCGCCGTCCCTGCCGCGCTTCGTGGTGCGGGCGTTCGCGTCGTGCTTTCCGTGCTGCATGGAGCCCCCCTGGTCGCTCGGGCGGTGTTGCCCGGTGCTCACTCACCGTAACCATGGGCACTGACAGTGCGGTTCCGTGACGGGGAGGGGGACGCCGAGCGGCTCGGGTTCAGCCGCGCCCGGCGGCGCGCTCGCGCGCCAGGTCCTCGTAGAAGCGCAGCAGGTCGAGGTCGTCCACCGAGCCGGGGTTCACCGCACTGGTCAGGGCGGTCCCCTGGAGGAGGCGCTTGACCGGGACCTCGATGCGCTTGCCGGTGAGGGTGTGCGGGACGGCGGGGACCTCGATGATCTCGTCCGGGACGTGGCGTGGTGAGAGCTGTTCGCGGATGGTCCGCTTGATCCGGGAGCGCAGGTCGTCGTCGAGGGCGGCGCCCGGTGCGAGGTGGACGAAGAGCGGCATCCAGTAGCCGCCGTCCGGTTCCTCGAGACCGATGACCAGTGATTCCTTGATCTCGGGGAGTCGTTCCACGACTTCGTAGATGTCGGCGGAGCCCATGCGGACGCCCTGGCGGTTGAGGGTGGAGTCCGATCTGCCGTGGATGACGACGGAGCCGTGGTCGGTGATCGTGATCCAGTCGCCGTGCCGCCAGACGCCGGGGAACATCTCGAAGTAGCTGTCGCGGTAGCGGCTGCCGTCGGGGTCGTTCCAGAAGCGGATCGGCATGGACGGCATGGGGTTGGTGACGACGAGTTCGCCGACCTCGCCGATGACGGGCTTGCCGTGCGGGTCCCAGGACTGCAGGTCGGTGCCGAGGCAGGCGGCCTGGAGTTCGCCGATGTGGACGGGCAGGGTCGGCACGGCGCCCGCGAAGCAGCTGCAGACGTCCGTGCCACCGCTGACGGACGCGATCCACAGGTCCTCGCGGACCTCGTCGTGCAGCCAGCGGAAGCCGTCGGGCGGCAGCGGGGAGCCGGTGGTGGCGACGCAGCGGACCGTGGAGAGGTCATGGTCGCGCGCGGGGTGCACGCCGGCCTTCCGGCAGGCCATGACGTAGGCGGCGGAGGTGCCGAAGAGGGTGGTCCCGGTGCGCTCGGCGATCGCCCACTGGGCGCCGGTGTCCGGGTGGCCGGGGCTGCCGTCGTAGAGCACCACGGTGGTGCCGGTGAGCAGTCCGGAGACGAGGAAGTTCCACATCATCCAGCCGGTGGACGTGTACCAGAAGAAGCGGTCCCCGGGGCCGAGGTCGCAGTGCAGTCCGAGTTGTTTGAAGTGCTCCAGCAGGATGCCGCCCTGGGACTGGACGATCGCCTTGGGCAGTCCGGTCGTGCCGGAGGAGTAGAGGACCCACAGCGGGTGGGCGAAGGGAACCTGCTCGAAGACGGGCTCGGCGTCGCCTGCGGTGAGCGCGGACCACTCCAGGGCGCCTTCGGGGGCCGGGGAGCCCAGCAGCGGGATGTGGACGACGGCGCGCAGGGTGGGCAGTTCGCGGCGGAGTTCGGCGACCACGTCGGTGCGGTCGTGCTCCTTGCCGCCGTATCGGTAGCCGTCGACGGTGAACAGGACGACCGGCTCCACCTGCTGGAAGCGGTCGAGGACGCTGCGGGCGCCGAAGTCGGGCGCGCACGAGGTCCAGGTGGCGCCGACGGCGGCGGTGGCGAGGAGGGCCGTCACGGCCTGCGGGATGTTGGGCAAATAGCCGCTGACGCGGTCGCCGGGGCGTACGCCGAGGGCGCGGAGTTCGGCGGCGAGTGATCCGACCTGGCGGCGCAGTTCGCTCCAGCTGACGGGAGCCGGGTCGTGTGTCTCGTCCAGGTGGATGAGGGCCGGCTCATGGGCGCGGGCGGGATCCTCGGCGGTGCGGAGGGCGTGTTCGGCGTAGTTGAGGGTGGCGCCGGGGAACCACTGGGCCCCGGGCATGCCGCGGTCGGCGAGGACGCACTCGCCGGGGGTGGAGAACCGTACGTCGAACCAGTCGGCGACCGCCTGCCAGAAGGTCTCCAGCCGGTCGACGGACCAGCGGTGCAGCGCCGGGTAACCACCCTCGGCGGGTGCGCCGTGGCGGTCGGCGGCCCAGGCCTGGAAGCGGGTGATCCGGGCCGCCGCGATGCGGTCGGCGTCCGGCTGCCAGAGGGGGGCGGGGTTCGCTGCTGAGGTCATGGGGCGGCTCCCGGGCGGCTGTGCGGCGGGGTGCGAGGTCGGCACTCGGTCGGCACGTGGTCACGTGTGTGTCCGCGCGGGGCGGGGTGTGCCCCCGCACGGATGACAGGGACGATGCCATGTGATCGTCTTCCGCACCAGGGTTCCCCACCCATGCCTGAGTGGCTGATTGTGTGCTCTCACCATGGGTGATGGGGCCTTGCGCCGCGATGAGCGGGTCCTCGTACCGTGGGTGAACGACAGTTGAACCGGCCCCGCCCCGGCCTCGGCTGATGGCAGGGTGAGCGGCATGGACGGTCGTGATCTGGCGCGCGCGGTGAAGGTCTTCGGGACGGTGCGGGGGCTGCGCGCGGCGCGTTCGGCGTGGCGCCGGAGGCGTACGGACGCCTGGGGGCTGCCGCCGAGGGGCCGGGAGCTGGCGCGGGTGCCGGGCACCGTGACCGGGGCCGAGCCCTCGCCCGGCGGCGGGACCGTCCGCTTCGCCCGTTCGGAGCTCCGGGTGGCGGTGGCGGCCGCCGGAGTCGTCTTCTGGGGCTGGGACGGTGCGGGGCCCGAGCCGTCCTACGCGCTGGACGGCGCGCCTCCGCGGCCGGACCCGCGGGCGGAGCTGGAGCCGGACAAGGCCGGCGGCTGGCGGATCGTCTCGGAGCGGGTCACGGTCGCGGTGTCCCGGCACGGCGGGGTCGAGATCCGGACACCCGGCGGGGTGGTCCTGCGCAGGGATCTGCCCCCGCGCTGGTGGGAACCGGCCTGCGGCGGCCCCGCCCGCTGGCTTCAGCGCAGTGAGGTGCCCGCCGACGCCCGGTTCTTCGGCCTCGGCGGCCGGGCGTCGGGACCGCGCCTGAGGGACGGCACCTACCGGTTGTGGAACACCGATCCGCGCGGGAGCTTCGGTCCGGGCGACGATCCGCTGTACATCACGATGCCGGTGCAGTTGGTGGTCGCGGACGCGGGTACCCATCTGGCGTTCCTGGACAACTCGTGGGAGGGGCGGGTCACCCTGCGCGAGGGAGAGGAGGGGGCGGGGTCGGGGCACGACCGGCCGGGCACGAGCGAGGTCCGGATGGCCGGCGGGCCGCTGCGCTGCTGGGTGGTCGTGGGCACACCCGCCCGGGTGCTGCGCGGGTGGACGGGGCTCACGGGCGCGCCCGTGCCGCCGCCGTCGTGGGCACTGGGCCCGCAGCACGCGCGCTGGGGCTTCGGCAGCGAGCGCGAGGTGCGCAGGGTGGTGGCGGGCTACCGGGAGCGCGGCCTGCCGCTGTCGGCGCTGCACCTGGACATCGACCACTACGACGGCCACCGGGTCTTCACCGTCGACGCGGAGCGTTTCCCCGATCTGCCCCGGCTGGCGGAGGATCTCCGGGCGGAGGGGGTGCGGCTCGTCTCGATCGTGGATCCGGCGGTGAAGGCGGAGCCCGGCAACGCGGTGTACGACGCGGGCGCCGCGGCCGGTGCGTTCGTCCGGGACGGGCGGGGCCGCGAGGTGCGCGGTGAGGTGTGGCCCGGGGCGTGCGTGTATCCGGACTTCACCGATCCGGAGGTCCGCGCCTGGTGGGGAGGGCTGTACGAGGAGCGGCTGGCGCAGGGCTTCTCCGGGGTGTGGCACGACATGAACGAGCCGGTGTCGTTCGCCCCGTTCGGCGATATGACGCTGCCCCGCTCGGCCCGGCACCGCCTGGAGGGCCGGGGCGGCGACCACCGTGAGGCCCACAACGTGTACGGCCTGGCGATGGCGCGGGCGGGCTACGAGGCACTGCGGAGGCTGCGTCCGCGGGAGCGGCCGTTCCTGTTCTCCCGCTCCGGCTGGGTGGGCATGCAGCGGTACGGCGGGACCTGGTCCGGTGATGTGGCGACCGGCTGGCCGGGGCTGCGGGCCTCGCTGTCGCTGGTCCTGGGGCTGGGGCTGTGCGGGGTGCCCTACTCGGGTCCGGACGTGGGCGGGTTCGACGGGAGCCCGTCGCCCGAGCTGTTCCTGCGCTGGTTCCAGCTGGGTGCGTATCTGCCGCTGTTCCGTACGCACGCGGCGATCGGCGCGGGGCGCAGGGAGCCGTGGGAGTTCGGTCCGCAGGTCCTCGGGCACGCCAGGGCGGCGCTGCTCGAACGGGAGCGGCTGCGCCCGTACTTCGTGTCCCTGGCGCATCAGGCGCGGCTGACCGGGGCTCCGTATGTGCGGCCGCTGTGGTGGGAGGCGCCGGGTGACCGGGCGCTGCGCGACTGCGAGGACGCGTTCCTGCTGGGTGACGCGCTGCTGGTGGCGCCGGTGCTGGAGCGCGGGGCGGACCGGCGTGCGGTGCGGCTGCCGCGGGGGCTCTGGTACGACACGGTGTCCGGCCGGGCGCACGAGGGCCCCGGGCAGGTCCTGCTGGAGGCCCCGCTGTCACGGATCCCGGTGCTCGCGCGGGCGGGTTCGGTGATTCCGGTGCGTGCCGAGGGCGGCCGGATCGAACTGGAGGTGTGGGCACCGGCGCCTGGGCGCAGCGGCGGCGGCGCGGTGGTCGAGGACGGCTCCCCGGGGGCGCGGCCCGTGGTGGAGCGGTACGCCTCACGGCTGGTGGACGGCCGGGTCGTGGTGGAGCGGGTGTCCGACGCCGGAGCGGTGCGGCCGGAGCGTGCGGTGCGGGTGCGCGGCGGGGTGGCGGCCCGCCCGCCCGGAAGGACTCAGCCGTAGCGGCCGGCGAACCAGTTCCGTACCGCCTCGGTGTGCAGCGGGAAGGCGAGTTCGGCCGGCTCGTGCAGAACGTGCCAGCCCTCCGTCTCGCCGGTCGGGGCCGAGGGCGGGAGGTCGTCCACGGGACGGTGCGGGAGCAGGCCGAAGAGCAGCAGGTGTCCGCCGGGCGAGCTGAGGGCGTCCGCGAGCCGGACGTCCCGGTGCGCGGCGTCGATGCCGGTCTCCTCCTTCAGCTCGCGGACGACGGCGTGCTTCCAGTCCTCGGCGTGGTCGATGAACCCGCCGGGCAGGGCGACCCGGCCGCGCTGGGGTTCGATGGTGCGGGTGATGACGACGAGTCCGGTGGTGCGCGGGCCGGTGACGGGGAGCAGGGCGACGGCCACGGGGAGGGGGTTGCGGTAGGCGATGTCACCGCAGCCGGCACAGCTCCTCGGCCAGCCGGCCGGACCGTGGTACGGAGCCCCGCAGCCGGAGCAGTGGGAGTCCCGGACGGGCGTCCGGTGCGCGGGCGGGCGGGCGGCTCCGGCGCCGGTACCGGGCGTGGTTTCGCGGGGCTCGGTCACATGCCGACTCTACGCGACGACGGGCTCCGCGGTCCGCGCCGCCGGGGCGGGGGCCGCCTGGGGCACCGTGGGTCCGGTCGCGGCGCTCACCGGAGCAGCGAGGCGGGGCAGCGGCGACGGCGTGGGCCCGTCGGGCCGGGCTCGGGCCGCGGGCGCGGAGCCGCCTCTTCCGCCGGGTGCTTCCGCCTTCCGTGCGCTGAGTCAATCCCTCGGGGCGCCGTGGAGGGGCCGCCGCCCGCCCGGGACACCGGGAAGTCGAGGTATGCGGTGGGGAAGGGTTCCGGTCGGCGGGTGAAGTGCCGCCACTCCTCGGGCGGATCGACGAAACCGGCGCCCGCGAGGGTGCTCTCGAGCAACTGCCGGTTGGCGCGCCGGGCGCCCTGGATGCGGGGGTCGCCGGTGTGCGAGAGCGTGCCGAATCAGTCGTACCCGGCACCCGTGTCGGCGGAGTTGTCCGGAACGCGCTCCGGCCGCGGGGCGCAGCAGGGGGCCAGGGGGTTCACCGGGTACGTAAGGGCGGGTCCTCGCGGCCGGGAGCGGGGACGACGGTGCGGTCGACGGTGCTGCCGCGGCCGCGACCGGACTTCTCGGCGATGTACCCGTCCGCGAAGAGTCACCTGGAACCTCCGAGGGTGCCCCGGCCTTCAGGCCGGGGAGGAATCGGATACCTGTGGAGCAGGGCAGGGAAAGAGCAATCGCCGCCAGGGCGATTGGTCGTCTGCCGAGTGGTTGCCGCGCCCGACCTCAAGCCGGTGCAGGATCTCGGAGTTGAGGGACCTGCGGGCGGACTTGGCCTGAGAGGCCAGCCACTCGTGCAGGTCGGCGGGCAGCCTGAGCGTGATGCGCACTTCTTGATCCACGCCCTCGATCGTAGTGGCAGAATGGTGGCATGACGACACTGCAGATGTCGGAGGGCGCCGGGCATGCCCGGTACACCTACCGGCTTCGCGTGTCGTCGACCGCCCGCACCGGCCTTGAAACCGAGTGGGCGCGCTGTCGGTGGGTGTGGAACGAGTGCGTGGCCATGTCCCGCAAGGTCCACGCCGCGGACCAGGGGGCGGCTGAGAAGACGACGTGCGGCCCGGCCCAGCTCGACGAGATGCTGACCGAGGCCCGCGACGCCATGTCGTGGCTGCGTGAGGGCGCGTCGGTGCCGCAGCAGCAGACCATCCGCGACTTCGCCAAGTCCCGCGCCAAGGCACTCAAGGACATCAAGGCGCGGCTGCCGCTCCGGCAGCGCGCCGGGATGCCCCGCACCAAGCGGAAGCGTGACGCGCTGCCGGCCCTGAACTACACGACGCGCGGGTTCCGGTTGAAGGACGGCCGCCTGCACGTCGCGGGCGGGATCGCCCTGACGGTCCCCTGGTCCCGCGAACTGCCCGCCGCACCCACCTCGGTGCGGATCCACCAGGACTCCTTGGGGGCACTGGTACGCGTCGTTCGTCCTCGCCACCAAAACACAGCCGCTCCCGGCAACGGGCGCCGTGCTCGGTGTGGACCGGGGCGTCAAGGAGACGGCCACCACCACGTCCGACGCCCACGCCCTCCCCCACGCCGAGCACGGAAAGAACGCTGCGCAGCGCCTCGCCCCCTACCAGCGGATGATGGCCCGCCGTAAGCCCGCACGCGGACAAGCCGCCTCCAAAGGCTACCGGCAAGCCCGGAAGCAGACCGCGAAGCTGAACAAGAAGGTCGCCCGGCAACGTCAGGACACCGCCCGCAAGTGGGCCAAGTCCGCGGTCCGCGGTCCGCGACCACGACTCGACCGCCGTCGAGGACTTCCGGCCGAAGTTCCTCAGCCGCACCACCATGGCCCGCAAGGCCGCTGACGCGGCGATCGGCGCCACGAAGACGGCCCTGATCGAGATGGGCCGCAAGCACGCACGGGACATCCGCCTCGTACATCCCGCGCACACCACCATGGACTGCGCGCACTGCATGACGAGAGCCAAGCATGCACGTCCTCTCCCGGAACGTACCTACACCTGCACCACGTGCGGAGCCGTGTCCCCCGGGACAAGAACTCCGCACGCGTGATGCTGGTCCGGGCCGGTCTCAACCCGGCTGGTGCTGAGGGCGTAAGACCTCCCGGAACGCTGCTCCCAGAGGCGGCCTGAGCCACGAACCCCCTCCCCTCAGGGAGGGGAGGATTCAATTCTTGTCGACGCGTGGGGAGAGCTCCTTCGTCATCCGCTCGTCCGCGAGATCCCGGGCCCAGTGCACGAAGCGGTCCACGGCGCGCTGCGGCCGGTGGAGGTCGTCGGACGTGAGGGAGGGGAACCGGTGGGAGACCTTCGCGAGGCCGCGCCCGTACCGGCGCCGGTGGCGTCGAGGGTGCGGGCGACCGTGCCGGGGGACCGGTCGGTGAACGGGCCGGTGCACAGGGGTTGCCGCGCACACGGGCGTCCGGGCGGGCCGGGGTGTGCGCGATCGGACGTCGCGCCGGGTCGTGCCCGTGTCCCGCGCGTGGCACACTGGCACCAGTTCTGACGTATCGTCAGTTCTTCGGGTGCGGACGTCCGGGAGGGGCCTTGACGCGGGTACGCAGACCGGTGGTGGCGGGCTGGTTCACCGAGGCGGACGACGAGGAGGGGTTCCGGCTGCTGGGCACCCGCTGCGGCGCCTGCTCGGCGGTCTTCTTCCCGCGCGAGGACTCGCTCTGCCGCAACCCCGCGTGCGCGGGCGGGGCCCTGACGGAGGTGCCGTTGTCCAAGCGGGGGCGCGTGTGGTCGTACACGGACGGCCGCTACCGCCCGCCGGCGCCGTACGTCTCGGACCCGGATACCCCGTGGGAGCCGTACACCCTCCTCGCCGTCGAACTCGAGGCCGAGCGGATGGTGGTGCTCGGCCAGGCCGCCCCGGGTGTGACGGTCGCGGACCTGAGCGTCGGCGCGGAGGTCGAGGTGGTGCCCGGGATCCTCTCCGAGGACGCCGGCACATCGTGGACGACCTGGCACTGGCGCCCGGTGGAGGAGGAGCGTTGAACGAGGTCGCGGTGCTCGGCGCGGGCATGCACCCGTGGGGCAAGTGGGGCCGGAGTTTCATCGGGTACGGGACGGCGGCCGCCGGTGCCGCGCTCGCGGACGCCGGTATCGGCTGGCAGGACGTCCGGTCAGTGGTCGGTGCCGAGACCGTCCGCTGCGGCTATCCCGGCCATGTCGCGGGTGCGACCTTCGCTCAGGCACTGGGCTGGCAGGGCGCACGCGTCACCAGTGTGTACGCGGCCTGCGCCTCGGGGGCGCAGGCCGTCGACACCGCACGGGCCCAGATCCTGGCGGGCATCGCCGACGTGGTGCTGGTCGTCGGCGCCGACTCCGCGCCCAAGGGGTTCTTCGCACCCGCCGGCGGCGACCGGCCCGACGACCCGGACTGGCTGCGCTTCCGGCTGCTCGGCGCGACCAATCCGGCCTACTTCGCCCTGTACGCACGCCGCCGGATGGCCCTCCACGGTGACACCCTGGACGACTTCGCCCGGGTCAAGGTCAAGAACGCGGCGGCCGGGGCGCTCAACCCGTACGCCCGCTACCGCACCGCCGTGAGCGCCGGGCAGGTCGCGGCGTCCCCCGTCGTCGCCGACCCGCTGCGTCTCCTGGACGTCTGCGCCACATCCGACGGCGGCGCCGCGCTGGTGCTGTCGAGCATGGAGTACGCCCGCCGGCACGGCGCCGGCGATCCGGTCCGCATCCGCGCGGTCTCCACGGTCACCCCCGTCTACCCCGGCACCGAGCCCGGGCTCCCGGACATCGCCACCGACTCGGCGGTCGCCGTCGAGCCGCCGGCCCTGGGCTTCCGGGAGTCGATCGCCCGCGCCGCGTACGAGGAGGCCGCGCTCGGACCGGAGGACCTGTCGCTCGCCGAGGTGTACGACCTGTCCACCGCAATGGAGTTGCAGTGGTACGAGGACCTGGGGCTGTGCCGGCCGGGTGAGGGCGCCGGGCTGCTGCGCGCGGGGGCGACCGCCCTGGGCGGCCGGATCCCGGTCAACGCCAGCGGCGGGCTGGCCTCGTTCGGGGAAGCCGTACCGGCCCAGGCCATCGCCCAGGTGTGCGAACTGACCTGGCAGCTTCGGGGAACCGCGGGCGAACGCCAGGTGTCCGGGGCACGCGCCGGTATGACCGCGAACCAGGGGCTGTTCGGCCACGGCTCGGCGGTGGTCGCGGTCAGGTGAGCGGTCCCGGTCCGCGGCACGCCCGCCCCGGGCCGGACACCGGGTGGCCGCCCCCGGACCGGGCTCGTGGCCCGGCGGAACGCCCGGTCTCCACCCGTTCCCCCTCGGCGCCGGGTACGGACCGCGCCGTGCCCGAGGGGCAGGTGCCGGGCGGGCACGGATCAGGGCGCCGCGGGCTCCCGCTCCCTGGTGGACCGCACCAGGGCGTGCTCCACGACCGCCACCAGTACCGACTTGACCGACTCCCGCTCGCGGGCGTCGCACATGAGGAGCGGTACCTCGGGGTCGAGGTCGAGGGCCGCCCGCACGGTCTCCTCGGGATACTCGTCGGCGCCCTCGAAGCGGTTGACCCCCACGGTGAACGGGATACCGCGCCGCTCGAAGTAGTCGATCGGCGCGAAGGAGTCCTCCAGGCGGCGGGTGTCGGCGAGCACCACCGCGCCGAGGGCGCCCTGCGCCAGCTCGTCCCAGAGGAACCAGAACCGGTCCTGGCCGGGAGTACCGAAGAGGTAGAGGACGAGGTCCTCGCGCAGCGTGATCCGGCCGAAGTCCATCGCGACGGTCGTCGTGCTCTTGGACTCCACCCCTTCGAGGTCGTCCACGGGCCGGCCGGCCTCGCTGAGGGCCTCCTCGGTGCGCAGCGGCTTGATCTCGCTGACCGCGCCCACGAGGGTGGTCTTGCCGACCCCGAAGCCGCCGGCCACGAGGATCTTCAGTGTCACCGGCTCCACCGGCGTCTCCCGTCGGCTAGAGCGCCCGAAGACCATCGATCACCTCGCGGAGAATGCTGACGTCCGGCAGCTCGGCCGGCGGAACGGGACGGGTCACATGGACCAGCGCGTCGTCGACGAGGTCGCCCACGAGGACCCGGATCACCCCGACGGGGAGGTCCAGGCCGGCGGCGAGTTCGGCGATCGACCGGGGGGTGGTGCCGCAGCGTTCGACGATCTCCACGTGCTCCGGGGAGAGGGTCTGGTCCCGGCCGGGGTCGTGGCCCGCCGGTTCCGGCACGACGAGCGCGATCAGGTCGAGCCGGTGCTGCGTGGTACTGGCGGTCCGGCCACGGGTCATCGCGTACGGACGGACGACCGGACCGGCTTCGTCGTCGAACCACCGGGGAGCTTGCCGGACCTGCTGTCTGCCGTCAGTCATGGCCCGT
Organism: Streptomyces sp. I6; assembly: GCA_003725745.1. Lineage (GTDB taxonomy): Bacteria > Actinomycetota > Actinomycetes > Streptomycetales > Streptomycetaceae > Streptomyces. Next base: position 688,449 of record RHDP01000001.1, read on the forward strand.
CCACTCACCCTCCTGCGGACAGCCCGGCCCGGGGTGCCGTCGCGAGGTGGGCTCCGACGCGCTTGACCATCAGGGTCATCTCGTAGGCGACCAGCCCGACGTCCGAGTCGGCGTCGGACAGCACGGCCAGGCAGCTGCCGTCGCCCGCGGCGGTGACGAAGAGGAAGGCGTCCTCGAGCTCGACGACGGTCTGGCGTACCCGGCCCGCTTCGAAGTGGCGGCCCACGCCCTTGGCAAGGCTGTGGAACCCGGACGCCACGGCGGCCAGGTGCTCCCCGTCCTCCCGGGTGAGGTCCTTGGAAGCGCCGGTGGCCAGGCCGTCACCGGAGAGGACGAGGGCCTTGCGAATGGAGCCGACCCGCCCGACCAGTTCGTCGAGGAGCCAGTTGAGCTCCCCGTCCTCGGCCGCGTCGGGTGCTGCGGCGTTCGGTGCGGTCATCGACCGTCCCCTCCGGTGTCGTTCCTGGTGCTGTCTCGCCGGGGCGGCTGCCGTCCCCGGCGTTCTGGCGGCGCCCGCGCTGCCAGCCGTGTTGCAGCGAGGCCATGCGGTCGCGGACCTGTTCCGCGTCACGTTCGAAGTCCCGGACGCCCTCCGCCGCGCCGGCCTCACCGGCGGCGCGGGCCCCGGCGGCCTCGCGTAACTGCGGTGCGAGGCTGGCCTGGCGGACCCGGCGGGGCAGCCCTCCGGCCGTCGGTCCCGAGGGGCCGCGGGCCGGCCGGGCGGCGCTCGGCGGGCCGCCGGCGTTTGCGTCGTCCGCCGGCCGGGACGTGCCACCGGGCCGCCCGGGACCACCGCTGCGGCGGGCGGGTTCGCTTCGCGGCGGGAGCCGCACCGGACCGGAGGGCAGGGCCTCTTCCGTGCGGTCCGGCCTGGTGCCGGGGGTTCCGGCTCCTCCCCGAGGGGTCCGGGCAGGGGGTGCGGGCGGCCCCGTCCGTCGAGGCGGCGGCCGTTGTCCGCGACCAGCTTCGGCGGCTTGCGGCGCGGCAGGGAGACCGGGCGCACGGACGCCGGCCGGCCGTTCCTCCCGGGGCGTTCCGGCGCCTGGTCGGAGGCCTGCTGGTGCTGCACGTCCGGCGTGCGCGGGAAGTCCCGGGTCCGGAACAGCCCGCGGCGCCCGCTCTCGGTGTCCGGGGCGTTCTCGGCGTTCTCGGCGTTCTCGATGCTCCTGACGTTCCCGATGCCCCCGATGTTCTCCATGTCCTCGATGTTCTCCATGTCCTCGATGCCGGCCGTGGCGGCGCCGATCGGTTCGGCCATGCCGGTGCGGCGGGCCCGGCCGCCGAGAGCCGGCCGGTCATCGAACCCCAGACTGCCTACGGGAGCCTCGAGTTCCACGGGGCCGTCGAGCACCGCCGGGCCCGTGAGGGCGGCCGGGATCTGCGAGAGGGCCTCGAGGCGGTCGGCCTCAGCGACGTGGCGGCGGGAACGGTCGGCCCCAACGTGGCGGCGGGAGCCGTCCGGGGCTCCCGGGGAGCGCTTGCGGTCGAGGCGGAAACCGGTGCCCTCGGAGTCGGGGCGTCGGTGAGCAGGGCCGCCGGGACGAAGACGACCGCGGTGGTCCCTCCGTACGGCGACTGCTGCAGGGAGACGCGCACGTTCTGCCGCTGTGCGAGCCGGCTGACGACGAAGAGGCCGAGCCTGTCGGTGTCGGAGAGTTCGAACTCCGGGGTCTCCGCCAGCCGCAGGTTGGCGTCGAGCAGCGCCTCGGGGGCCATCCCGAGGCCCCGGTCGTGGATCTCCAGGGTGAAGCCGTTGGCGACCCTCTCGCCGTGCACCTGCACACCGGTGTGCGGAGGCGAGAACACGGTGGCGTTCTCCAGCAGTTCGGCGATGAGGTGGGTGAGGTCCGAGACCGCGGGACCGGCCACGCCGACGCGCGCCAGCCGCCGGACCTCGATCCGCTCGTAGTCCTCGACCTCGGCGACGGCGGCCCGTACGACGTCCATGAGCTGGATCGGCTTGCGCCACTGCCGGGAGGGGGCGGAACCCGAGAGGATCACCAGTCCCTCCGCGTGCCTGCGCATCCGGGTAGTGAGGTGGTCGAGCCGGAACAGGTCCGCCAGTTCCTCCGCGTCCTCGGTGCGGCGTTCCATCGTGTCGAGGAGGGTGAGCTGGCGGTGGAGCAGGACCTGGTTGCGGCGCGCGAGGTTCACGAAGACCTCGGAGACCCCGCGGCGCATGTCGGCCTGCTTGACGGCGGCCTCGACGGCGGCCCTCTGGAGGGTGTTGAGCGCCTGGCCGACCTGGCCGATCTCGTCCTTGCCGTACTCGAGGTGCGGCGCCTCGGTCTCCACGTCGACGCTCTCCCCCGCGGCGAGCCGGCGCATCACGCTGGGGAGGCGGACGCCGGAGACCTCGTGGGCCTCCTTGCGCAGCCGGGACAGTGCACGCACCAGGTCGCGGCCGATGCGCACGGAGACGACGACGGAGACGAGAAGGGCCAGGAAGCCGAGGACTCCGGCGATGCCCGCCTTGGCGAGCACCCCGTACGCGGCGGGCTCCACGCGGTCCCGGTAGCGGTCGCCCGCCTCGCTGGACTGGCGGGCCAGATCCTCCAGGACGGGCCCGACCAGCTGCTGCCACCGGTCGGTGCCCACGACGCGCGGCTCGTCCGTGGCGCCCTCGGCGAGCAGTCTCTCCTCGGTCTCCCGCAGGGGCTGGGTGTCGTGGCTGCTCCAGTACCGCTCGACGATCTCGCGCTCGGAAGCGGGCAGCACCTCGAGGTTGACCTCGTACAGGAGCCTGCGGTTGGCGACGAGATCGGTCACCGCGCGGATCTCCCGCGCGGTGACCTTGCCCGCGACCAGCGACGAGGTCACGAGGGCGTCCTCGCGGGAGAGGAGTTCGCGGGCGCGCACCACTCCGACCAGGGCCCGTCCCTGCCTCTCCAGTTCGACGCTCTCCAGGCCGCTCAGAGAGGCGAGGAAGCCGTAGCAGGGGTCGACCAGGCGGTTGTAGAACTCCAGTGCCTGGCCGCGGCTGACGGCGTTCTGCTCCACGTTCCGGCGCAGGGAGCCGAGGCCGTCGAGCGCCTCGAGGAGCCGGTCGAGGCGCCGGGACGCATCAGGGCTGAGCGAGCTCCTGACGTCGGAGTCCTGTGCGCTGGCGCGGATTTCGGCCACCGCCCGGTCGGTCTGGGTCCGCTGGCCGCGCAGGGCCACCAGGGAGTCGGCGGCGCGGGGGTCGGCCAGGTACACGAGGGTCTGGCGGCGTTCCTTCTGGATGCCCCGGACGGTGTCCTCGAGGGGAGGCCGACCTTCTCGAAGATGTAGCCGGCGTCCAGCAGTTGCTTGGCCTCGTGACCGGTCAGTGCGGTCGCGAACCCCCACAGCGCGGTCAGGGAGAGGAGCGGCACGAGCAGCAGCGCCACGATCTTCCGGCGGATGGACTTCCCGCGAAAGCGCATGGCCTCCCCAGCTCGACCCGCGCGGACGGTGCGCGGGTGGTGATGTCCGCTTGGTGCGTGGTGCCGCCGTCTGTCGTGAGAGGTGCCGAGTTGCCCCAGATCCGGTCTCCCTGCGTCAGCAAACGGCGCGAGCCTACTACTGACGGAGTGACAACTCGAAGACTCGTCCGGACGTTTTTCGGCCGGACGTCGGGCCGTTGATCAGCAGTTGTCCCGGTATTCGCGGACTTGGCGCTCGGGATCGCGGCCGATGGCACCGGGGGGACGACACAAACACTTCACGGACGTATGGCCGGAAATCCTTGCTCCCGGGGAATCTTCCGTGACGTCCGTTCGTCCTTGTGTACGGGGAACGGGAGTTGAACGGGAGATGCGGGGGAAGCCGCCTGCGGACGCGCCGGCGTGCGCGTACCGGAAGCGGGTAGCCAACCGCGCAGCAGGACATTCACGGGGACGGAGCACAGACCATGGCGACGGCGGACGAGACGGAAGTGCCGCGGGGACTCTGGGTCGAGGAGCCGGTGGGACGGCGGCGGCTGCCCGACCCGGTGCGCACGGCGGCCGTGCGTGCCGTGATCGTGGCGGCGGTGACCATGACCCAGGCGTTGATGGCCTTCTTCTTCACGCTGACGGGATCGTGGCTGGCGTTCCCCATGGTCCTGAGCAGCGTGGCGAGCACGGTCGGCGCGACCTGGGCGGTACTGGACGTGTGGGTGACGCGCCAGGTGTGGAACCAGCGGTACGGCGTCGTCTCGGTCCCGAGCAGCACGGCGCGCCGGCTGCGGCGTGAGCGGCGGCAGGCGCGGCGGACGGCCCGCGCCGAGGCGCGCGAGTCGGCACGGATACGGCGGAGGGGCGCGGGGAGACTGTCACAGGCCTGAGCCTGCCCGGGCTGGGGCCTGCGAGCCGGATGCCCCGGCCTGGACCTGCGACCCGGCCGACTCGGCGGGTGCCCGGGCTACTCCTGCGGCGCGCCGGAGGAGCCGGACCCCGGCCGGGTGCCCGGGTCGGCGCCTTCGGCCTCGGGGAGGGGCGTGGCCCCGCTCTCACCGGGTGCAGGCGCCGGAGACGGCTCGTCCGCGGTGCGCCGGAACATCCTCGTCGCGCTGATCTCCCCGTGCACGGTCTCGCCGTCGGTGCGCTGCTGGGGCAGGCCGGGACGCAGATGCTCCTCGACACTGATGTACTTCAGGCCCGCCCGCAGGTCCGCGTCATTGCGGAGCCTGATGACCAGCGGGAACTCCGCGAGGGCGGTCGTGTCGAACAGGCCCGTGGTGTAGAGCAGCTGGACTCCCAGGGCGTGTGACACGGCGCGCTGGAGCTCCAGCAGATAGGTGGCGTTGGCCCGGCCGATGGGGTTGTCCAGGAACAGCGTCCCGGCATGCCGGTGCTTGTCCCGGCCCCGGTCGTTGCTGCGCAGCGCGGCCATGGTGCAGTAGAGCGCGATGGCCGCGGTGAGCAACTGGCCCCCGGAGAAGACGTCGCCCATCTGACCGACCGGTACCCGCTCGGCGCGCAGCACCGCGTCCGGCTTGAGGATCTCCACGGCCACGCCCTTCGGTTCGAGGGCCGCCCGGACGCCGCGCAGCAGCAGGGACATGCCGTCCCGGCTCAGGTCGGAGTTCTTCCGCACCGCGGCGCGGGTGGCCTCGTCGATGACCTCACCGAGCCGCTCGGTGAGCGTCGCCTGGTCGGGCTCCTCGAAGCGGATCCGCAGGAACTCCTGCCCCGACCACTCCCCCAGCCCCTCGGGCAGCCGGGAGAGCCGCTGCGCGGAGCGGAGCGTGGTGAGGGCGGACTCCACCAGTCCGCGCAGGCGGTCCACGATGGAGTCGCGGTTGCGCTCCAGCTGGGCCAGTTCGTCGGTCAGGACCCGCAGCCGCGGCGCGAACGCCTCGGCCCAGCGCGCCGCGTGCTCCGGCAGTGCGGACGCCGGCAGCTCGCGGATCTGCAGACGGGCCGGGGTACGCACCGCCTCGTAGCGGGTGGAGTTGGCGTGCCGCACCAGCACGTCGCTCGTCTCGCGCAGGGCCGACTCGGCGGCGGACAGATCGGCCGCGCAGCCGCGCAGGGAGCGGCGGGCCTCGGCGGCCGAGTGCCTGGCTTCGTCGAGACCCCCGGGTACGGCCCGGGCTCCTCCCGGTCCTCGTCAAAGTGGTCCCTGAGCAGGTCGCGCAGGAGGGCCGCCGTCTCGTCGAAGCCGCTCGCCGCGTCCTCGGCGGTCCGGTGGGCGCGCAGCAGTTCGGCGTGTCTCGCACGGGCGGTGTCCAGCGCCTCGGTACGGGCGGCCAGTTCGCCGGTGGCGGTCCGCAGCAGCACCTGGGCGTGCTGGGCGTCCGAGGGCTCCAGTTCCCCGGGGAGTCCGGTGTGAGCGTCGCCGTCGGCGGGTGCGAGGCGCTCGGCCTCGCCGCGCAGCCGGCCCAGCTTCTCGCTGGCCTCGGAGGCGCGGGTCTCCAGCATCTGCACCTGTGCCTCGGCGCGGGCCGCGGCGGCCTGACGGGAGGGGCCGTCCGCGCCGTCGGTACCCTCCAGCAACTGGGCGGCGCGCGTGCGGACCTTGTTGGTGAGCCGGTCGAGTTCGGCGAGTGCGGCGCTCTCGTCGCTCTCGGCGCGGGCCTGTTCGGCACGGAGGTCGGCGCCGACGCCGACCTTCTCGTACAGCTGTGACGCGGCGCGGTAGGCCTCCCTCAGGGCCGGCAGCGAGGGCCGCGGGGTGCCGGGGGTCTCGTCGGGCTCGGGCAGCCGCTCGGGGGCGCCCGCGATCTCGGCGCGCTCGGCGCGGAGGGCGCGTGCGGTGCGCCGGGCGTCGTCCGCGGCGCGCTGGGCGGCACGGCGGTCCTGGTCCGCGGCTCTCGCCCGTTCCAGACAGGAGGCGGCGCGGGCGTCGGACTCGGCCGCCTCGTCGGCGAGTTCGCGGAGGCGGGCCTGCCAGCCGGCGCGCTCGCGGAGCCGGAAGGCCAGCCCGGCGAGGGCGTCGGCGGCGCGGCGGGCCCGCTGGGCCGCGTCCTGCCGCTCGTCACGCACCCGGGCGCTGTCGGCGGCGGCCTCCTCGGCCTCGGCCCGGGCGGTGCGGGCCTCGGCGAGCGCCGCCTCGGCCGCCTCGGCCGCCTCCCGGGCGGTGTGCGCGGCCCGGGCGAGCTCGGTGAGCATGCCGGGCGGGCAGTCGGCGCGCCAGGAGCCGATGCGGGCGGCGAGGGCCCGATCACCCGACAGCCGGGCGGCGAGCGTCCTGATCACCTCGTCCCGCGCCGCGGCCCGGGTCCGGAGGGCCTGGCGTTCCTCGTCCGCGGCGTGCTCGTCGTGCATGGCCGGGTTCGGCGGCACGAGGAACACGCCGGTGTCCGTCCCGGCTGCCGGGTCCGGCACGGGGGCGAGCAGCGCGGCCGCGGTACCGACGGCGACGGCGGAACGCGGCAGCAGGGCCGCTCCGGTCAGCACCTCGCGGGCACGGGCGTACGACACGGGGTCGGTGATCACCACACCGTCGACCAGCTCCGGCCGTGCGGCGAGCACCGCGGCGTGGTCGGCCGGGGCGACGGCCTGGGCGAGGTAGCGCCAGCCGGGCAGTGCGGGGATGCCGTGCTCGCCGAGGAACTCGACGGTCGCGAGGACGTCGGGGCCGGGGGCAGCAGACCGCCGTCGCCGAGGGCTCCGAGGATGCGGGAGTCGTCCGCGGCCGCGGTCCTCAGGTCGAACAGCTGGCGCTCGGCGGCCGCGACGCCCTGGTCGAGCAGCTCGCGCAGCGCGTCGGCGCAGCGGTCGAACTCCTCCGCGGTGAGGGGGCCGTCGGCGTCCTGATCACGCCCCACGCCACCGGGGCGCTCGGCACCGGCGGTCCGCTCGGCACCGGCATCGGCCCGGTCGCCGCCGGAGCCGGCCGCCTGGGCCGGAAGCGTCGCCCGGGTGCCGGCCGGGGCGGGTCCGTCCGGTTCCGGGGACGGCTCGCGGCGGGGCCCCGGGACCTCCGCCGGGTCGGCGGGCGCCGGCAGGCTCAGGAGTGCGACGAGGCGATCGGACTCGGCGATGGAGGCCGCTGCGAGCCGCTCGGCCTCGTGGGCATGGGCGGCCGCCTGGGCGGCGTCCGCGGCACGGGCCGCGGCCAGTTCGGCCCGGGTCTCGGCGGCGGCGGTGTCGCGGGCGCGATCCGCGGCCGAGCGGGCGGCCTCGCGTGCCGCGTCCCAGGCGGCGACGGCGGTCTTCTCGGCGTCGCTGGCGGCGAGGGCGGCCCGTGCGGGATCGGCGTCGGCAGCGGTGTCGTCGAGCCAGCCGGCGCGGACGGCCTCCGCGGTCTCCTGTTCGACCTCGGCGAGGCGCTGGCGCAGATGGCCGGCCTCGCTGCGCGCCCGCTGTGCGTCGGTGGCGGCGGCGGTGGCATCGCGGTGGGCGGCCTCGCCGGTCTCCTGGAGGGCGGCGGAGCGCTCCTCCTCCTCGTTGGCCAGGCGCTCGCCGTCGTCGGCGGCGGAGTGCAGGGCGCGCACGAGGTCGGCGGCGGCCCTCGCGCGGGCCGCCAGCGCCGGTGCGGCGTCCCGCTCGGCGTCGCGGATGGCGGCGGCCACGCGCGCGGAGCGGTCCGCGGCGGCGCGGTGGCGGAGCACCGCCTCGGCGGCCTGCCAGGCGGAGGAGAGGGTGCGGGCGTCGGTCAGTTCGCGCCGCTGGGCGGCGGCGGCCCGCTCAGCGGCGGTGAGGGCCAGGGAGGCGTGCCGGTAGGCCAGTTCGGACGCGATGAGGGAGCTGTGGCCGCGGGACCGCTCCGCCTCGGTGACGGTGTGCGCTGCGGCGGTGACCTGCCGGGCGAGTTCGGCGGCGCGGGCGCGCTCCTCTCCCGCCCTGGCGGACAGCCGGCGCGCGAGCGTACGGGTGCGGCGCTCGGCCCGAGGTGGATGTCGCGCGCCCTGGCCCGGGCACCGGCTGCCTCCACGATGCGGCCGAGGAGGTCGGCGGAGCCCGCGGTGAAGTCCCGTTCGGCAATGAGTTCGGCGCGGCGGCCCAGTTTGCCGCCGAATCCGCTGACGAGGTCGGCGAGCCCGTCGGTGTCGCGGGTGTCGGTGACGGCGCGCAGCAGCAGATCCGTGAAGTCGGAGTCCTTCTTGACCGCGAACAGGCCGGCGGCCTCTCCCTCGTCCGCGTTCATCTCCCGCTGGTACCGGAAGAGTTCGGGGTCCAGGCCGAGGTCGCCGAGGTGCTCGTTCCAGCGGTCGTGGATCTCCTCCCAGTACACCTCGAGATGGGGGTACGCCTTGCCCGCCTCGGTGATGGCGTCGCGGAAGCCCTTCATGGTGCGACGGCGGCCGCGGGCACCGGAGGCGCCCTCGACGGGCGGGCGGACGGGGGTGGACTCGGCCACGGGCAGCGAGTCCAGGCTGAGGCCGGGCCCGGGCCGGAAGGAGTACCAGGCCTCGGCGAACTTCCGGGGGTCGTTGGAGACCTGGCGGCCGCGCCACTCGCTGGCCTTGCCGACCACCACCAGCTCACCGGTGAGGGTGTGCTGCCACTCCAGGGCGACATGGCCGCAGTCGTCGGCGAGCAGGAACTTGCGCAGCACCCCGGAGCTGGCGCCGCCGAGGGTGTTCCGGTGACCGGGCAGCATCACCGAGAAGATCAGCTTGAGGAGGACGGACTTGCCGCCGCCGTTCTCCAGGAAGAGCACGCCCGCGGGTGCCGGGCGGCGGGGCGGACCGACCGGCTCCTCCTCGAAGAACTCGGCCTGCGTCGGGGCCGGGTCGGGCACGGGCGCGCCGACTCCGCGCAGGTCCAGCACGGTGTCGGCATAGCGCGCACCGGCGGGCCCGATGGAGTAGAGGCGTACCCGGGACAGCTCGTACATGGCGGCGGACTCTCGTCGTTCTCGGCGTAGTCGGGGGCGGGGGTGATCGTGGGGGTGCGTGGGGGTGGTCGGGGGGCGGGCGGGGTACGGCCTGCGGGCGGGGTGTCCCCGCCCGCAGGTCAGGAGTGGAAGGGGAGGCCGGCGTCGGCCGCCAGCTCCAGGTCGTCGGCGTCCGGCGCCGGCAGCAGCGTGGCGGAACCGTCGGTGACCGGGACGACGCCGAGTTCCAGCAGTTCCGCCAGGGCGGCAGTGCCCGCCATGTCGCGGACCTGAAGCTGGTAGCGGGCGGTCGTCCGGTAGGCGCCGCCGGAGTCGTCACCGGTGCGCTGGAGGAAACCGGAGTCGGTGAGGAAGGCGACCGCCTTGGCGATGATGCCGGTGGTGGAGCCGGCGAGTCGGCGGGCGTCCTTGGTCGCTCCGGTGGCGCTGCGCCGCGCGTAGATGCGCCATGCGGCTTCGAGGCCCGGCGAGTCGGAGGCGGGGTCGGTGTTCTCCCCGTGCTCCTCGGCGCGCTCCTCCAGACGGCGGCAGGCCTGCCGCACGAAGGCGTCGACGCCGTTGACGGTGATCCGGCCGATGTAGCCGTCGTCGGCGAGGTCCTCGGGGCGGGGGAACGCCAGTGCCGCGACGGCGAGATGGGCGAGGCCGTGGAGGAACCGGTCGGCCGAGTCGGCGGAGGCGCGCCGGGCGTAGTCGCCCATGCGGACGGCGAAGACCGAGTCCTCGGCGGCGGCCACGGCCATCCCGGCACGGGGCGAGACCTCGAGGACGACCAGGCCGAGACCGGTGGCGACGGCGTCGGCGAGACGGGCGAAGGCGGGCTCCTCGCGATAGCGCCGCAGCAGTTCGGCGTACTCGGCGTCGCGGGAGGGCGGCAGTTTGGGCTGCAGCCCGAAGGAGACGAGCCGCGCGGCGTCGGCCGCGTCTGCGGGGGTGGGGCCGGTGGCGGCGGGCATCGCCCCGGAGATCGGCCCGGACGGCGGCCCGAGCGGCACGTCCGCCTCACGCAGGGGCCCGGCGTGCTCTGCGTGCTGGTCGCTCACGGCTGGTGCTCCTCTGTGCGGTGGTGCGGCACTGCTGCGCGGTGGTGCGGATCGTGTGCGCGGCGGCGGGTGGTTCCCGGGCGCGCCGTGCGGGCGGCCCGGGCGGCTGCCCCCGGGGGGCGCCGGATGTGCGGGCCCGGCAGCGCGTGGGCACCGGATCCCGGCCGCGGCGTCACGCCGCCTCCGCGCGGTCGGCGGCCATGCCTGCCGCGTCCAGCACGGCGGTGCCCACGATCAGGTCGGCGCCGCCGAACTCGGGATCGTCCAGCTCGGCGCCGTCGTCGACGGCGAACAGCAGCCGCTCCTCGCCCTGGCGGTAGGCCGTGCCGACCGGAGGGCTGGCCGCGTGAACGGCGAGGAGGGCGACGAGATAGGGCAGGTCCGGATCGAGGCGGCGGGCGTCGGCGAGGAGACCGGAGAGCCGGCGCGGTGCGTCGTGCTCCAGGTCGAGCAGCTCCATGGCCCTCGCCAGCTGTTCCTCGCTGAAGCGGCTGTCGTCCGGGGTCGCGATCAGATCGGGCTCGGGCAGCTCGGCGCCCAGGTGCTCGCGCTCCGCGGGCGGGCTGAGCAGCATGTCGACGAGGTCCGCGACGCGGACCGACACCGGGGTGCGCGGTCCCGTGCCCCGTGAGAAGTACGCGTCGGTGACTCTGATGGCCTGTTCGACGGGCAGGGGCAGCAGCGGTGCGACGAGGTGGCCGTACAGATCGACCCCGGAGCGGGCGGCCGGCGCCGCGAACGCCTGGCGGTCCTGCTCGGCGCGGAAGAGCGGGCCTGCCTCCAGCAGCCGGGACTGCAGCTGGGTGTGACGGCGGATGCAGTCCTTGACGATGTCGACCAGCTCCGCTGCCCGGCGCTTGTGCTCGGGGTCCTCCGCCTCGTCCCGCGCCTTGCGGATGTTGGTGAGGATCGCGTTCTCGTGGCGGTAGCGGTCGGCGACGTGGTCGAGCGCCTCGGCGATCATGTCGGGCACGGCGTGGAGCCAGTCGACGGCGCGCACATCGCGCCGGGTGGCCTCGAGGGTCCTGCGCAGTGTCTCCGCGTACTGCACGGTCCGGTAGCGGGCCTGCTCGGCCGCGAGCTGGGCGTCGGCGAGCCGGCCTCGGCTGATCAGCACCTCCAGCTTCACCTCGGCGGCGATCTGCGCGCTGGTGACGTCGGTGTCGAGGGCGCCGACGAGGACGTTCACCGCCTCGTCCGTGGTGCGCAGATAGACGCTCCCGCCGTAGCCGGGGACCTCCTCGATGAGCTTGAAGTCGTAGTCCCGCCGGACATACGCGCCGTCCGGGCCGAAAGTGCCGTACACCGCGCGGAAACCGCGGTCGACGCTACCGACGTTGATCAGGTTCTCCAGCACCCAGCGCGCCACTCGCTCGTGCTCGGCGGCCGGGCGCCGCGGGCCTGGGCCGCGATGCGCGGCAGCAGCCTGGCCACTATCTGCTCGTGGTCGGCGCCGGTGTCGAAGTCCATGTTGAGCGTGACGAGGTCGATGGCCGCGAGGGCGACCTCCGCCATCGCGTAGACCGAGTACTCGCCCGCGAGGTTCGCCTTGCGGGCGTCCAGGTCGTGCAGCGGCGCGGTGCACGCGAGCGCGCGGAGCCGCCGCGCGAGCCCTTCGTCGGCGGCCGGGCCCTGCGCGGGGCGCGGCCCCGCGCTGAGCTGGGGCGGAACGGATTCCGTCGAGGCAGGCGAAGTCACGGTGCACAGACTAGGTCCTCGCACCGACACCGGTCGAAACGGCGCAGAAACCCCGCTCTCGGCGCGGCTCCCCGCGATCGGCGCGACCGTCCGGGCGTTCAGCGCCCGGCCGCTTCCCCGTCCGGCACCAGCCCGCCGTACACCTCGACGAGCGCCGCGCGGGAATCGTCGAGGTAGCCGGCGAGGAGCCGCTCGGCCGCGTCGCACCTGCCCGCCTCAAGCGCTTCCAGTATCTCCCGGTTTCGTATGAGATACGGCTCGTGGAGATCCCGGGGGTCGTCCACCATGTGGAAGGCGAGGCGGAGTTCGGCCAGGACGCCGCGCATCAGCTCACCGGTGCGGGCGCTGCCGGCGAGCGCGACCAGTTCGCGGTGGAAGTGGATGTCGGCGGTGGCCACGCCCGGCCAGTGGCGCTCCCGCGCCGACCGCTCACCGCCGAGCACCGCGGAAAGGAGCCCGCCGAGCGCGAAGGGCGGTTCGCCGAGACCGCGGACGACGGCGCACTCGACCAGCCGGCGGGTGCGGTAGATGTCCTCGACGTCCTCCACCGTGAGGACCCGGACGAAGACCCCGCGGTTGAGCTCGTGCACCAGCAGCCGCTCGTGCGTCAGCAGCCGGAAGGCCTCGCGCAGCGTGTTGCGCGAGACGCCGAGCGCCCCACCGATGCCCTCCTCCGACAGCCGGGCCCCCGGCGGGAAGAATCCGTCGGCGATCCGGGTCCGCAGTATGTCCGCGACCCGCTCCGCCGTGCTGGTGCGCCCCAGCAGCCGGCGGTCGCCGGCCAGCCCGCCGGGCCCGGACCCCGTCGTTCCCACAACACCCCCTGCTCCGCTCGCCCCCGGCACCCCGGCACCCCGACGCCCCGACGCCCCGCCGTCCGGTACCCGGCTGCCGGGTACCGGACGGCTGCTGCCGGCAGCCATCGTAGAAGCACGGACCGTCCCACCCGGTCCGACAAGACCCTTGTCGGATCGTTGAACAATCCTCTACGGTATGCCGAGCGTCACACCGCAGGACCGGTGCGTCACCCGGCACCACCACTCGGCCCCGCCCCCGCCCGCTCCACGAGATGCCGGCGGGCACCGCCGAAGCCCCCGCCCGAGCGGGCCGAAGTGCCGCAGGAGCGGGGGGCGTTCGCCCGACCTCGGCGCCGCCCGACCTCGGTGCCGCCCGGGCCGCGGCGCTGTCCGGGCCTTCGGCGGCGCGCTCGGCGACGCCCGGTCTTCGGCACCCGGTCTTCGGCACCCGGTCTTCGGCACCCGGTCTTCGGCGCGCCGGGTTACCGGCCTGCCGGGGGCCGGCCCGTCGTCTCGCGCCGGTACCGCCGAAGACCCGCGGCGGCCGAGAGCCCGCCCGAAAGGAGCCGCCCCGATGACCTGGGCCTCGATCGACCTCAACGCCGACCTCGGCGAGGGCTTCGGCCGGTGGCGTCTGACCGACGACGAGGAACTGCTCTCCGTGGTCACCAGCGCCAATGTGGCCTGCGGCTTCCACGCCGGTGACGCGGTAACCATGCGCCGGGTGTGCGCCCTGGCGGCCGAGCGGGGCGTACGGATCGGCGCCCAGGTCTCCTACCGCGACCTGGCCGGCTTCGGCCGCCGCCCCATGGACGTCCCGGCGGACGAGCTGGCCGCCGAGGTGGCCTACCAGATCGGTGCGCTGGAGGTGTTCGCGCGCGCCGCCGGTACGCGCGTGGCGTACGTCAAACCGCACGGGGCGCTCTACAACCGCGTCGTCCACGACGAGCGGCAGGCCGAGGCCGTGGTCGAGGGGGTGATGATGACCGGCGAGCGGCTGCCACTGCTGGGCCTTCCCGGCTCGGCGCTCCACGCCACGGCCGCGAAGGCCGGACTTCCGGTCGTCACCGAGGCGTTCGCGGACCGGGCGTACGAGGCGGACGGCACCCTCGTGCCCCGGGGGCGGGAAGGCGCCGTACTCACCGACGCCGGGGCCGTGGTCGAACGCTCCGTGTCCCTGGCCCGGTTCGGGGTCGTCACCTCGCACTGCGGCCGGACCGTCGGGGTCCGGGCACGCTCGCTCTGCCTGCACGGCGACACCGCGGGCGCGGTCGGCCTCGCCCGGCGGGTACGGGGGCGGCTGGAGGAGTCGGGCGTCCGGGTGGAGGCGTTCGTATGAGACTGCTGCCCGTCGGCGAGCGGGCGCTGCTGGTGGAACTCGCCGGCGCCGAGGAGGCCGGGGCCCTCCACGCCGAGCTGCTGCGCCGTCGCGCCGCGGGCACGCTGCCCCGGTGCGGGAGATCGTCCCGGCGGCGCGGACCGTCCTCATCGACGGCGTGGAGGAACCGCATCGGCTGGCCGTCGAACTCCCCCGGTGGTCCATCCCTCCGCTCACCGCGGGCAGCCGGACCGTGACGGAGATACCCGTACGCTACGACGGCCCGGACCTCGCGGAGGTCGCCGCGCTGTGGGGTGTCTCGCCGGCGGACGTCGCCGCCGTGCACTCCGCGGCCGAGTTCCGGGTCGCCTTCTGCGGCTTCGCCCCGGGCTTCGCCTATCTCACCGGGCTCGGCGAGGAGTTCGCGGTGCCGCGACGGGCCACACCGCGGACGGCGGTGCCCGCCGGGGCCGTCGCCCTGGCGGGGACGTACACGGGCGTGTACCCGCGTTCCTCGCCCGGCGGCTGGCAGCTGATAGGGACGGGCGACGCGGTGCTGTGGGACCCCGCGAGGGAGCCCGCCGCGCTGCTCACCCCCGGTGCCCGGGTGCGGTTCGTGCCCTGCGCGAAGGCCGGCCCGTGACCGGCCCGGCCCTGCTCGTGGTGCGGGCCGGGGCGCTGACGACCGTTCAGGACCTCGGCCGTCCCGGGTACGCGCACCTCGGCGTACCGCGTTCCGGGGCGCTGGCTCCGTCCGCGCTGCGGCTCGTCAACCGTCTCGTGGGCAACGAGGAGCACGCGGCGGCGCTGGAGACCACGCTCACCGGCTGCGCGATACTGCCGCGCCGTGAGGTGACCGTGGCGGTCGGCGGCGCACCGTGCCCGGTGCGGGCGGGGGGACGTCCCGTGGCCTGGGGGGCGCCGGTACGGGTCGCGGCCGGGGAGCTGCTGGAGGTCGGCGCGGCGGTCCGCGGCGTGCGGAGCTATGTGGGATTCGCCGGGGGCGTCGTGCCCGAGCCGGTGCTGGGCAGCCGCTCGACGGACCTGCTCTCCGGTCTGGGGCCCGCGCCGCTCTCCGACGGCGATGTCCTCCCGCTGGGCAGCCCCGCCGGCCCGGCCGCCCGGGTGGACGGATCGCCCTGGCCCGCTCCGCCGTCCGAGCTGGTGCTGCGGGTGCGGCTCGGCCCGCGTCACGACTGGTTCACCGCGGAGGCCCGCCGGACCCTGGTCACCGGCGGCTACCGGGTGTCGGCGGCCGGCAACCGCATCGGGCTGCGTACGGAGGGGCCCGCGCTGGAGCGGTCCGTGCACGGCGAACTGCCCAGCGAGGGCATGGTGCTGGGCGCGGTGCAGGTCCCGCCGGACGGCAGGCCCGTGGTGTTTCTCGCCGACCACCCCACCACCGGCGGCTATCCGGTGGTGGCCGTAGTCCGCGAGGGCGACCTCGCGGCGGCGGCCCAGGCGGCGCCCGGCACACCTGTGCGGTTCGTTCGGGCCCGGTAGCGGCAGCCCGGGTGCCGGCACCGCGGCCGGCCGCGGGGTCAGTAAGCCGGTCGGCCGCGGGGTCAGTAAGCCCGTCGGCCGCGGGGTCAGTGGGCCGGGCCCCGCGGGGGCGGCGCGCCGGGCGCCCGTAGCCACCGCCGCCCGGTGTCCGTACGACCAGGACGTCGCCGGGACCGACCTCCACCGAGTCGACTCCGCGCAGACGCTCGACCGTCCCGTCCGCGCGCTCGACGGCATTCGACCCCGGCGCCCCCGGCTCGCCGCCGGCCATCCCGTAGGGCCTCACCCGCCGGTGGCCGGTCAGCAGCGCGACGGTCATCGGCTCCAGGAAGCGGATGCGGCGCACGGCACCGCATCCGCCCCGCCAGCGGCCCGCTCCGCCGCTCGAGCCGCGTACCGAGAAGGCGTCCACCCGTACCGGGAAGCGCCACTCCAGCACCTCGGGGTCGGTGAGCCGCGAGTTGGTCATGTGCGTCTGCACGGCATCGGCGCCGGGGAACCCGTCGCCCGCGCCGGAACCGCTCGCCACGGTCTCGTAGTACTGGACGCGGTCGTTGCCGAAGGTGACGTTGTTCATGGTGCCGGAGCCCTCGGCCTGCACTCCGAGCGCCGCGTACAGCGCGCCGGTCACCGCCTGCGACGTCTCGACGTTCCCCGCGACCGTCGCCGCGGGGTAGGCCGGGGCGAGCATCGAGCCGTCCGGGACGCGTACGTCCAGCGGTTCCAGACAGCCGCTGTTGAGCGGGATGTCGTCGGCGACCAGGGTGCGGAAGACATACAGCACGGCGGCCGTCACCACCGCCCTGGGGGCGTTGGCGTTGCCCGGCTGCTGCCCGGAGGTGCCGGTGAAGTCGATGACGGCACCGCGGGCCCGGCGGTCCACCGTCAGCGCGACCTCGATGACGGCGCCGCTGTCCGTCTCGTAGCGGTAGGAGCCGTCACCGAGCCCGGCGACGATGCGGCGCACGGACTCCTCGGCGTTGTCGCGCACATGCCCCATGTAGGCCTGTACCACGTCGAGTCCGAACTCCTCCACCATCCGGCCCAGTTCACTGATGCCCTTCTCGTTGGCGGCGATCTGGGCCCGCAGGTCGGCGAGGTTGGTGTCGGGGTCGCGGGACGGGTGGCGGGCGCCGGTGAGCAGTTCCCGGGTCTCGGCCTCGCGCAGCCGCCCGTCCCTGACGAGCAGCCAGTTGTCGAAGAGCACCCCCTCCTCGTCGATGGTGCGGCTGAACGCGGGCATCGAGCCCGGGGTGATCCCGCCGATCTCGGCGTGGTGCCCCCGCGAGGCCACCAGGAAGCGGAGCCGGTGGCCGTCCTCGTCGAAGACCGGGGTCACGACCGTGACATCCGGCAGATGGGTGCCCCCGTGGTAGGGGTCGTTGACGGCGTACACGTCGCCGGGCCGGAGCTCCCCGGCGTTGCGCCGCAGCACCTCCTTGATGGACTCGCCCATCGAGCCCAGGTGCACCGGGATGTGGGGCGCGTTGGCGATGAGGTTGCCCTCGGCGTCGAAGAGGGCGCACGAGAAGTCGAGCCGCTCCTTGATGTTGACCGAGTGGGCGGTGTTCTCCAGCCGCACGCCCATCTGCTCGGCGATCGCCATGAAGAGGTTGCTGAAGACCTCCAGCAGCACGGGGTCGACGTCCGTGCCGACGGCGGTACGGCCGGGCCGCGGCCGCACCCGGGTGAGCACCAGATGCCCTCCCTCGCCGACGGCGGCCCGCCAGCCGGGGTCCACCACCGTAGTGGCGTCGGCCTCGGCGACGATCGCGGGCCCTTCGACGGCGTCCCCGGGTGAGAGGTCCTCGCGGCGCAGCAGCGGGGCGTCGACGCGCCGGCCGTCCAGGAACATCCCCGCGGTCTCCCCCGGCCGCGGGCCGGCACCGCCGGTCGCCTCGTCGACGACGACGGTCCCGTGGGGCCCGGCCGTGCCGACGGCCTCGACCGACACCGCCTCCACGACCAGCGGCTTGTCCATGGTGAAGGCGTACCGTGCCCGGTGGGCCGCGGTGAACGCCTCGCGTATGGCGGCCTCCGTACCGAGGGGCACGGGCAGCGCGGAGTCCGTACCTGCGTAGCGGACGAGCACACGCGCACGGGTGCCGATCGACTCGTCGGGAACGGCGTCGTCCCGCAGCTCCGCCCGGGTGCGTGCGGCCAGTTCGCCGCAGAGTTCCCGCACCCGGATCAGGGTGTCCTCGCCCAGCTCCGCCTCCACCGACTGCTCGCGCATGGCGGTGGCGTCGGCCAGGCCGATGCCGTAGGCGGAGAGCACTCCGGCGAGCGGGGGCACGATCACGGTGTTGATGCCGAGTGCGTCGGCGACCGCGCAGGCGTGCTGCCCGCCGGCGCCGCCGAAGCAGGTCAGGGCGTAGCGGGTCACGTCGTGCCCCCGCTGGACGGAGATCTTCCTGACGGCGTTGGCCATGTTGCGGACCGCGATCTCCAGGAAGCCCGCCGCGACCTGCTCCGGGCTGCGTGCGGTGCCCGTGGCCTCGCGCACCTCCTCGGCCAGCCGCTCGAAGCCGGCCCGTACGGCACCGGAGTCGAGCGGCAGGTCGCCGTCCGGGCCGAAGACGGCGGGGAAGTGCCGCGGCCGGATCCTGCCGAGCATCACGTTGGCGTCGGTGACGGTGAGCGGGCCGCCGCGCCGGTAGCAGGCGGGGCCCGGCACGGCGCCCGCCGAGTCGGGGCCGACACGGTAGCGCCGGCCGTCGAAGTGGAGGATCGAGCCACCGCCGGCGGCGACGGTGTGGATGTTCATCATCGGCGCGCGCATCCGCACGCCCGCGACCTGGGTGCCCGGCTCCCGTTCGAACTCTCCGGCGTAGTGGGACACATCGGTCGACGTCCCGCCCATGTCGAAGCCGATCACCCGCCGGAAGCCCGCCTGCTCGGAGGTGCGGGCCATGCCGACCACACCTCCGGCGGGCCCGGACAGCACGGCGTCCTTCCCCCGGAAGTGGGCGGCCTCGCGCAGCCCGCCGTTGGACTGCATGAACATCAGGCGCACGGCACGGAGTTCCTTCGCGACCTCGTCGACGTAGCGGCGGAGGATAGGCGAGAGATACGCGTCCACGACGGTCGTGTCGCCGCGGGGTACCAGCTTGATGAGCGGGCTGACCTCGTGCGAGCAGCTCACCTGGGTGAAACCGAGGTCACGCGCGGCGCCGGCGACGGCCGACTCGTGGTCCGGGTGGCGGTAGCCGTGCATGAACACGACCGCCGCGCTCGCGAACCCGTCCCGGCGGGCCCGCCGCAGTTCCTCCCGCACCGGCGCGAGATCCAGCGGCCGGACCACCTCGCCGCGGGCGCCGACCCGTTCGGGGACCTCGATGACGCGGTCGTAGACGGCCTCGGGAAGCACGATGCGGCGGTCGAACAGCCGGGGGCGGTTCTGGTAGGCGATGCGCAGCGCGTCCCGGAAGCCCTCCGTGACCAGGAGGACGGTCGGCTCGCCCCGGCGCTCCAGCAGCGCGTTGGTCGCGACGGTCGTACCCATCTTGACGACGTCGACACGGTCCGCCGGCACGGGCTCCCCCGGTCCGAGACCGAGGAGCAGCCGGATACCCGCGACGGCCGCGTCCGCGTAGTGCTCGGGGTTGTGGGACAGCAGTTTGCGGGTGACGAGCCGCCCGTCGGGCCGTCTTCCCACGATGTCGGTGAACGTCCCGCCACGGTCGATCCAGAACTCCCAGCGCCCGCTCATTCCCCCATTCTGGCAAGCGGCGGGCCGGGGGACAGCGAGGCGAGCGCGGCGGAGAGGGCGTTTTCGGCGAGGTGGTCGAGGCGGGCGCTGGTGCCACGGGCCCAGTGCCGCACCTCGGCTCCGGCGAGGCCCAGCAGCTGGGGCAGGAGGTCGGTGCACCGGCGGGCGACCCAGCCGGTGCCGGCCGTGGCGAGCCACACGGCCCTGGCCGTGCGGCCGGGCACGGGCTGCTCGGGCTCGCCGCCGGGCGCGGCGCCGTGGGCGAGCCCCTCGGCGGTCAGCAGTGCGTGGAACTGCCGGGCGATCGCCCGGTGGCCCCGCTCGCCGGGATGGAGCCGGTCGGCGCTCCACAGGGTGCGGTCCTCGACCCAGCAGGCGTCGGCGGCATGCAGATGGACGGCGGCGTACCGCTCGGAGAGCGCGTGGACGACCGCGTTCACGGCGCGCTGCCGGCGCGCGAGCGGGCGGGCGAGCGGTGCGGGGAGCGCGAGCATCGCGCCCGGGTCCGGGAGGCAGGCCGTCAGCAGCCTGCTGCCGCTTCCGCTGAGCGCGGCGCAGACCCTGTCGAGGCGAACCGCCAGGTCCCGGATGTCGAAGCTGTGCCGGAGGGTGTCGTTCACACCGACGATCACGGAGGCGAGGTCGGGCGCGTACGCCAGCGCGGCAGGGGTCTGGATCTCGTGCACGTCGCGGGCGAGCGCACCGCCGACCGCGAAGTTGCGGAACTCCGCCGGCTGCCGCGCCGGCCCGAGACCCGGCGCCAGCAGCCCGGCCCAGCCGCGCCACGCCCCGTCGACGCGGTCGCCGACGCCTTCGGTGAGCGAGTCTCCGAGGGCGGCGAAGCGCGGCACCCGCACGGCCGCCGTGCCCGCGGGCGCGGGTGGCACGGGCACCCCGGCAGCCCGGGGAGCCGCAGGCGGCCGCGCCCGGACCGCGTCCGTGCCGCCGCCCGCGCGCCCGTGCCCGTCTCCGTTCCCGTGCCTGTCTCCGTCTCCGTTCCCGTGCCCGTCTCCGTGCCCGTGCACCTCTCCGTCTCCGTCTCCGTGCCCGTGCACCTCTCCGTCTCCGTCTCCGTTCCCGTACCCCTCTCCGTGCCCGTGCCCGTGCCCGTGTCCGTCTCCGTGCCCGTGCACCTCTCCGTCTCCGTCTCCGTGCCCGTGCACCTCTCCGTCTCCGTCTCCGTGCCCGTACTCGTCTTCGCAACGAGCCGGGCGGGCCGCTCCGGTCGGGGACACCTCCGCGCCGGTTCCGTTTCGAGGACACCGCGAGGGGCCCTCCTCGACGGTCGGCCCTCGACGCCGGAGCGCGGCAGGCTCCGCCGCCTCGCCCTCCGCCACGCCCCCGGAACCCACGGGAACCACCGGCTCGGCACCCGCCCCGCCCCGACCGTGCGCGGCAGCCTCCGCCGCCTCACCGCCCGCCACGGCCTCTCCCCGGCCGCAGACGTCCGTGGCACCCGCGGCACCCGTCGCCGCGTCGTCGAGCGGCCGGACCAGCCCCGTGGTCATGCCGCGGCCTCCGGGCGGCCCGGGATCGAGACGGGGGCGTCGTGGGCGGCGAGGAAGGCCGCGACCGCGCGGTCCCAGCCGAAGAGTTCGGCCCGGGCGCGGGCGGCGGCCCGGCGCGGGCCCTCGGGACGGGCGAGGAGTTCCCGGACCGCGTCCGCGAAGGCTTCCGGTCTGTCGTACGCCGCGGCACCCGCGTCCCCGACGATCTCGGGCAGGGCCGAGGACGCGCTGGCCACGACCGGTGTGCCGCAGGCGAGCGCCTCCAGCGCGGAGAGCCCGAACGTCTCGGCGGGGCCGGGTGCCAGGCAGATGTCCGCCGCGGCCTGGAGGTCCGCCAGTGCCTCGCGGTCGACGACGTGGCCGAGGAAGTGCACCGGCAGCCGCTCCGCGCGTGCCCGCCGGACCAGCCCTGCGCGCAGCGGGCCCTCCCCGCGACCACGAGGGCCGCCCGTACCCCTCTCCCGCGCAGCCGGGCGAGGGCGTCCAGGGCCATGGCCGGGCGCTTCTCCACGGAGAGGCGCGAGCAGAGCATCAGCAGGACGTCGGCGCCCTCCGCGTAGCGGGCGCGCAGCACCCGGCTGCGGCGACCCGGCCGGCAGCGGTCGAGTGCGACCCC
Organism: Streptomyces sp. I6; assembly: GCA_003725745.1. GTDB lineage: Bacteria > Actinomycetota > Actinomycetes > Streptomycetales > Streptomycetaceae > Streptomyces. The sequence continues at coordinate 709,875 of RHDP01000001.1, forward strand.
GAGGGGCGCGCGCACCACGTTCCGGGCCCCGATCCGGACGAACTCGCGCTCGGCCCACTCCGTGGTGCACACGATCCGCGAGTAGGACCAGGCGCTGCGCCGGTTCAGCCGGTCCGCGGTGCGCTCGGCGAGTGCGCCGGGGACGCTCCAGGTGCGCAGCACACCGTCGGCTGTCTCGTGGGACACCATGACCGAGGGGATGCGACGGCGCCGCGCCCACTCCCCGGTCCACCGCAGCGTGGTGCGGTCGGAGACCTCCAGCCGGTCGGGAGCCAGTTCGTCGAGCAGCTCGCGCAGCCGGGTCCGGCCGGTGAGGACCCGGTACCCCCGGTTCCCGGCAGCTCGGGCCCGGGCACGGTGACGACCCGTCCCTGATCGGTGTGTTCGTCGCTCGCGGCGTCGCCCGGAACGACGAGTACCGGCTCGTGGCCCGCGGCCCGGTAACCGCGCCCCAGCTCGCGCAGCGCGGTGCGCAGCCCGCCGGAGGACGGCGTCACGAAGTTGGCGAGCCTGACGATCCGCAGCCCGCCCTCGCCGCCCGCATGGCGGGTTCTCTCCGTGTGGTGCGCGTGCCCGGCGCGGACCACACCGTACGCCCCGCTCCCGCCGTCTTCCCCGCTCATGCCGCCACCGCCGTGCGCGCGCGGAGCACCTCCGCGTAGTGGTCCAGGAGCCGGTCGCCGGCGGCGGCCCAGGTCCGGCCCTCCACGGTGGCCCGGCCGGCCCGGCCGTACGCCTTGCGGCGCGCCGGGTCGGCCACGAGGGCCGCCACCGCGTCCCGCACCGCGCCCGTGTCGTGCGGCGGCACGAGCAGCCCGGTCCGGCCGTGGTCGACGAGGTCCAGCGGGCCGCCGGCCGCGGGCGCGACGACCGGCAGACCGCTGGCCATGGCCTCCTGAACGGTCTGGCAGAAGGTCTCGTACGGTCCGGTGTGCGCGAACACGTCGAGCGAGGCGAAGATCCTGGCCAGGTCGCCGCCGGTGCGCCGGCCGAGGAACACGGCGCCCGGCAGGGAGTTCCGCAGTGTGGCGCCGCTGGGCCCGTCGCCCACCACGACGACCTTGGCGCCGGGCAGCGCGCAGACCCCGGAGAGCAGCTCGACGCACTTCTCGGGCGCGAGCCGCCCGACGTAGCCGACGAGCGCCTCGCCTTCCGGGGCGAGCGCGCGCCGCAGCGACTCGTCGCTCAGCTCCGGCCGGAACCGTTCGGTGTCGACCCCGCGCGGCCACAGCCGTACCCTCGGAACGCCGTGCTCCTCCAGGTCGCGGACCGCGGCGCTGGACGGCGCCAGGGTCCGGTCGGCGGCGGTGTGCACGGCGCGGATGCGCCGCCAGGCCGTGCTCTCCCCGGCGCCCATGTACGTACGGGCGTATCCGGCGAGGTCGGTCTGGTAGACGGCGACGGCGGGCAGCCCGAGCTTCGCCGCGACGCCCATGCCGCGCACGCCGAGGACGAACGGGCTGGCCAGGTGGACGACGTCGGCCCGGTGCGCGGTGAGCGCGGCGGCCAGCCGCCGACTGGGCAGGGCCACCCGGACCTGGGGGTAGCCGGGCAGGGGCAGGGACGGCACGCGCACCACGGGGCAGGGGGCGTCGGTGTCCGTTCCGGCCACCGCCGGGGCGATGACGAGGGGGTCGTGGCCGCGCACGGCGAGATGCCGGGCGGTCTGCAGGGCGCAGTGCGCCACACCGTTGACGTCTGGCGGGAAGGATTCGGTGACGATGACGACACGCATACTCGTGTTCTCGTCGCGCCGGGAGTGGCGCGGCCAACGTGGATCTTTCCGCGCGTCGAACGTCCCATGAGCGTTTGGCCCCGCCCCGGCGTGGGTGCCACCGGGCCTGCCCCTCCGTGCCCCATACCGCCGCGCCCTGCCCCGCCGCGCCCTGGCTCGTCGTGCCTGGCCCGTGGTGGCCCATACCGCCGGTCTCGCCCGTCGCCCACCGTGCTCCGACCGACCGACCGACCGCCCCGGGCCGGGCGGCGGTGGCGGTGGCGGCGCACGCGACCGACGGCGCCGTGACCCGTGCCACCGGGCAGGCCACCCGGACGCGGCCGCCCTCCCGGTTCGTCCCGAGTCCACCGGGCACGCCGATGGAGCGCCGACGCGGTCCGCACACGCGCGGCAGCGACACGCTCCGTACATCCGCGGGCACCGGCACGGTCCCTCTGCTCCCGCGGGCACCGGCACGGTCCTGCTGCTCCCGCGGGCGCCAGGACAGCCCGGCGTTTCGCAGGCCCCGGCGCCCTCCGCGGATCCGCGGGTACCCACGCGGTCCGCGCACCTCCGCAGGCGCGGACCCGGACCGGCGAGCAGGCGACCCGCGGCGAGTCTGCGGCGGTCCGCCGACGGATCACCGCAGAGGCGGAGGGGGCCTCAGAGGGGAGGGGCCTCCGGCACGATGCGGCTGCGGACGGCCGTCTGAACCTCGGCCTCCTCCGCCGGATCGGCGGCGAGCCTGCGGAGGCGTTCGGCGACGCGGGCGTCACGCGTCTCGGCGTGCAGGGCGGCGACCTCTCTCGTCGTCTCCTCGCAGTCCCACAGGCACTCGACGGCGAAGCCGGTCGCGAAGGAGGGATCGGTGGCGGCCAGGGCGCGGGCCGTGCGGCCGCGCAACTGGGAGGAGCTGGTCTCGCGGTAGACGTGGCGCAGCACGGGTGCCGCGCAGCCGATGCCGAGTCGTCCGGCACCGTCGACCAGGGCCCACAGCCGAGGGGCGTCCGGCCCGTCGGCGCGGACGGTCTCGCGGAGTGCGCCGAGGACGAGTTCGCCGTCCTGGCCTCCGCCGCGGCAGGCGAGGACGCCCGCGGCGGAGGCGCCCAGCGCGTCGGGTCGGTGCACCCAGCCGCGCGCCCGGTCGACGGCGGCCTCGCCGCACATCCGCTCGAACGCGGCGACGGCGGCATCGGCGACGGTGCGGGAGGGGTCGGCCGCCGCGGCCTCGATGAGATCGAGGACGGCGGGATCCCGTGCCTCCACCAGGTAGTGCAGGGCCGCACAGCGTGCACCGTCGGGCCCGCTGCGTGCGGTCTCCAGAATCAGCGGCCGGTCGTCCGGGCCGGCTACGGCACCGAGGCAGCGCGCCGCGGGCACGTGCAGCGCACTGCCGCCGTCGGCTCCCTGCCGGGCCCAGTCGAAGACGGACTGGACGCTCCAGCCGGGGCGTGGCCCCGTGGGGCGCATCTGGCGCTGCCAGCGGTCGAAGGAGCCGCTGTCGCGGGCGGCACGCACCCGGGCGCCGACCGACTCCCGGCGGTCCTCGGCCCAGAGCCGCCACGGCCTCGGCTCGAAGGCGTCGCGTACGGCGGCGGCCAGTTCGGCATCGCCCTCCGGGGTGGCGGGGAAGCGGCCGAGCACGGCTCCCGCGAGTGAGCGGAGCCCCGCGTCGTCGTCGCGCAGGGCGAGCTCGTCGAGGGCCCAGGCCCAGTTGGCGCCGGTCGCCGCGTACCTGCGGAGCAGTACGAGGGCGTCGTCGCGTCCGTACGAGGCCAGGTGCCCGAGCACGGAGAGCGCGAGCCCGGTCCGGGTGTCGTCGGTGTCCAGGTCGTCCCCGGGGCCGAAGAGGTGGGCCTCGACGTCCTCGAGACCGCCGCCCAGGTCCAGGAAGAGGCGGGCGTAGTAGAGGGAGCGGTTCTCCACCTGCCAGTCGTGGCGGGGGTCGTGGAGCACGCACTGGTTGAGAGCCGCGAGCGCGTCGGCACGCGGCGCGGCGAGCGCGTGCAGCGTGCCGTCGCCGCGGCCCCTCTGCAGCAGGCCGAGCAGGGTGCCGCTCGGCGCTATGACGGGTTCGAACATGGGAAAGTGCCTCACATCAAGCTGTCGACGCAACCGGGGGTGTGTTCGCCTAGGCCGCGCGGCAACATGATCGGCTGCCCGTGGTCTTCCGCTTGTTGTAAACCATCTTCCTCTGCCTCTCGTCGGTGGTCCTCAGCAGGCCCGACGTCATGATGACCCAGCCATTTCGTCGCCGCGACCACATTTCGGGCGACTGCTCCCCCCTTGCGTTCAACTCCCGTTCACCGGGCGCCGAACAGCTCCAGAAGGTCTGTCTTCCCAAACATCCGCGCGGTATCCACCGCGGACGGGGTTCCCGCAGCCGGGTCGGCTCCGCCGTCCAGCAGGGCCAGGACCACATCGTCCTCGCCCTTGAAGACGGCACCGGCGAGGGGGGTCTGGCCGCGGTCGTTGGGGCGGTCCGCGTCGGCTCCGCGGTCCAGGAGGGCGGTCACCGCGCCGGCGTGGCCGTGGTAGGCGGCGAGCATGACGAGCGAGTCGCCCTTGTCGTTGGTGAGGTTCGGCGGGACGCCGGCGTCGACGTAGGCGGCGAGCGCCTCGGTGTCCCCCCGCCGCGCCAGGTCGAAGACCTTGGAGGCCAGCTCGACCACCTCGGGATCCGGAGCATCACTCATCCGAAGGACTTCCTTTCACTGCGACGACGAAAGCGGCGCCCGGCGCGCCCCGGCCTCCGGGCAGGGGCTTGACCTGCCGCTTCGGAGAGCGGAGTGAGGTCGCACGGGCGAACCGACAGGGTACTGCGACCTGCGGAGCTCATCACTCCGCGTCCCCGCGAAGACGGCCGGGGCATCCGGCGAGAGCCGCCGGGGCACCTGGCGAGGGCCGCACCGAATGGCGCCACGGAGATCCACACCCGATCGGCAACGATCCGCCATCCACCGATCCAGTGAAAAGAGCGAGCATTCACCCGGATGCACCTTTTGTCGTATAGATACCTCCTGTGAGGATGGAAGGACTCATGGTGACTGTCCCCTCAACCAGGAGAACCGCTCATGATTCTGTCCATCTCAGGCGTCGTGCTGCTGGGCATCATCGTCTTCCTGTTCTTCAAGAAGGACGGACTGAAGGCCTCGCACGCACTGGTCTCCGCACTCTTCGGCTTCTACCTGGCGGGCACGGCCATCGCCCCGAGCATCACCGCAGGAGGAGCGAGCCTGGCCAGCCTCCTGGGCGGGATCAAGTTCTGACCTCCCCGTACCCCTCCCCACCACTCGAGGAGCAGGAGAAGCACGTGGCCCGGCGACCACTCCCCCGCATTCCGATCAGCGGCAACGACCGGATCGCTCGCAGCCGCGAGCTCGCGCGGACCGCCGCCGACAACGCCACCGACGTCCTCCATCCGCTCATCACGATCAGCCGCGGGCTGAGGCTGCTGGCCGCCGCCGGACTGCGCAAGTGGGCCGACACGCCCAAGGACCGGCGTGGCCCCGGGCTGTTCCTGGCGGCGGTCTGCGTCCTGGCGGTCGCGCTCGTCCCGTACGGGCCGCTGCTCGGGCTGATCGGCCTGATGGGGGTGGCGGCCTGGAAGGGACGCGAGCGCGTCCCGGTGCGCACCGGCCCCGACGAGTCGCAGATCGCGCGGCTCCAGGCGCTCCATGACGCGCTGGTGCCGTACTTCTCCGTCCCGGAGGATCCCAGTCCGCTCTTCGCCCACGGCGGGGAGTGGGCGAAGGCGTTCAGCGACCACGAGTTCGACGGCGACGGGCGGCTGACCCGACTGCGGGTGAAGTACCCTCCGTACTTCCCCGACGGCGAGACCGAGGCCCGCGCCCGGATCGAGCAGCTGCTGCACGCCAAGTCGGGCCGCGGCCGCGAGTACCTCTTCGTCTGGGAGGAGGAGGCCAACCAGCTGCTGATGAGCGTCCTGCCTCCGCTCCCGACCACCATCGCCGCCCAGCGCTTCGTGACCTCTCCCGGTGAACTGGTCCTCGGCTTCACGGACCCGGACGCCGTCCGCCGCACCATGCCCGTCCTCGACGGCGACGCGACGAGGGACGCGCCGCCGGTGGTGTGGCGCACCGGACCGCGCTCCACGGAGCCGCATCTGCTGGCCGTCGGCCACCCCGGCAGCGGCACGACGTCCCTGCTGCGCTCCCTGGCCCTGCAGACGCTGCCGTACGGAGACGTCCTGGTCGTCGAGGGCAGCGGCACCGGCGAGTACGCCTGTCTGACGGGCCGCGCCGGCGTACTCGCCGTCGAGTGCGGACTCGCCGGGGCACTGGCCGGCCTGGAATGGGCGGCCCATGAGACGGAGCGCCGCCTCATCTCCGCCAACCGGGCCCGGCAGGCCGGCCACCCCGCCCCGAGGACGTCCGGCGCCCGCTGTGCATCCTCGTGGACGGACCCAGCGTCCTCAGCCATGTCGCGGCCGCGGAGGGCAGACCCGACCCCCAGCAGCTGCTGCAGGTCCCGCTGAGGCACGGCCGGGCCGCGCAGGTGACCGTGGTCGTCGCCGACCAGTTCGACAGCGCCGAGTTCCTGGACGAGACGGTGCGCACCCACACCCGTGCCCGGCTCGTGCTCGGACCGGCCACCCCGGAGCAGGTGAGGAGCGTGCTCGGCGCGCCCCCGCACACGACCCCCACCGCCGACGTGCCGCCGGGCCGGGGCTATGTCCGGATGGGGACGGGAGCGGTGCTCAGGCTCCAGGTCCCCGCGACGCCCGACCCGTACGACGAGGCGGCGAGCGAGGCCCACCGCCAGGCCGTGCGGGACCTGCTCCCGGAGCGGCAGAACGCCGTTGGGACGGACGTGCCGGAAGTGCCGGAGGACCGCCGGGCCGGGGAGCGTGCGGGCGGGTCCGCGGGTCCGGCCGCAGACACGGCGCTCACCGGGCCGCGTGTGGAGGTCCCGGCCGGTCCGGCGCGCGAGACGGCCGTCACCGGACCGTTGCCGGAGCCGGCGGGGAGCCCGGCCGCCCGGACCGCCTCGGCACCGGTGCCGGCGGAGGGCTGAACCGCACGCGCACCGCCTCGCTACCGATACCGGAGAAGGGCCCGCCCCGCGCGCACACCGCCACCGCCACCACACCCGTCCGGTGCCGGCACCGGCACCGGCACCGGCACCGGCACCGGCACCGGGCAGAACGCCGGCACGGACACCGCACCGCACAAACACCGCCACCGCACCCGCACCGCCACCGCACCCGCACCGCTACCGCGACCGGCGCCGGCGCCGGCGCCGGGGGAGAGACCGGCCCCGCACGCGCACCGCTTCGGCACCGATACCGGAGAAGGGCCCGACCCGGCTCGGCGGTTTCCGGGGAGCCGGGTCGCGACGCGCGGCTCCCCCGGCCCTCACGCCACGAACGTCCTCGGCGCCTCGGTGCCCGTGGTCACGCCCGTCCTGACCAGCCGGGCCGCCGCCGCCAGCCGGGCCGCCGCCTCCTCGGCGACCGGTCCGCCCACGGTGAAGGGCAGCCGGACGTACCCCTCGAACGCCCCGTCCACACCGAACCGCGGCCCGGAGGGGACGCGTACGCCCACGCGTTCACCGACCTCCGCGAGCCGGGATCCGGACAGACCGCCCGCGCGGACCCACAACGTGAGGCCGCCGTGCGGGATCTCGAACTCCCAGTCCGGCAGCTCCCGGTGGAGCGCCGCCACCATCTCGTCGCGGTTCCGCCGCGCCTGCTCACGCCGCAGGGCCACCGCCTCGTCCCAGCCACCGGTCCGCATCAGCCAGTCGACACCCAGCTGTTCCAGGACCGGGGTGCCCAGGTCGGCGTAGGCACGCGCGGCGACGAGGGAGCGGATCACGTCCGGGGCGGCCCGGACCCAGCCGATCCGCATGCCCGCCCAGAATGCCTTGCTGGCCGAGCCGACGGTCAGGACCGTCGCACCCGCGGGGTCGAAGGCGCAGACGGGCCGGGGCATCTCGGTTCCGTCGTCGAGGCGGAGTTCGGACATCGTCTCGTCCACGACGAGCACGGTGCCCGCCGAGCGGGCCGCGTCGACGAGCTGCCGCCTCTGGTCCTCGTCGGCGAGCGCCCCGGTGGGGTTGTGGAAGTCGGCGACGACATAGGCGAGGCGGGGCGCCGCATCGCGCAGCACCTGCCGCCAGCGGGGCAGGTCCCAGCCCGCAGCCCCTCGGCCATGGCGACCGGCACCAGCCGGGCACCGGCCTCGCGCATCAGCTGGAGGATGTTGGCGTAGGAGGGCGACTCCACGGCGATGCGCTCCCCCCGCCCGGCGAAGAGGTGGCAGATCGCGTCGATGGCGCCCATGGCGCCGGTGGTGACCATGATCTGCTCGGGCATCGTGGGGATGCCGCGCCGGGTGTACCGGTCAGCGAGCATCTGGCGCAGGGCGGGCAGGCCCGCCGGGTAGTCGCCGTGGGTGTGCGCGTACGGCGGAAGCTCCTCGAGCGCGCCCCGGATGCCGCGGGTCAGCCAGGGCTCCGGGGCCGGGAGCGCGGCGCAGCCGAGGTCGATCATGGAGCCGAGGGATTCCGGAGGCAGCGGTTCGAGGCCGCGTGCGGGCAGCGGATTGCCCGCGGGTACGGCCGTCCAGCTGCCGGCACCTCTGCGGGACTCGAGGAAGCCCTCGTTCCGCAGGGCTTCGTATGCGGCGGCCACGGTCGTACGGCTGACGGCCAGGGCCACCGCCAGCTCGCGCTCGGCGGGCAGCCGGGCGGCGACCGGGACCCGGCCCTCCAGGACGAGCAGCCGGATGCCGTCCGCGAGGGCACGGTAGGCGGGCGGCCTGCGGGTACCGGGGCCCGCCGGGCTCGGCTGCTGCGCCTGCAGTTGCCGGGCCAGTGCGGGCGCCCCCACGGCCGAAGTCCACTGAGCCATGAAAGTCAGTCCACCTTCCTCGGATTGGCCATGGCTGGCATGTATATCCCTGCCACAGGGTGTCATGCATCAGTCCACTTCCACCATCGGGGGCAGAACCTTGTCCATCACGTCCGGTCTGCGGGGCAGGCGCCTGTCCCGCAGGCTGTTGCAGCTCTACATCGGTCTGGCGCTCTACGGGGCCAGCTCCGCCCTCCTGGTCCGCGGCGGCCTCGGCCTCGAGCCCTGGGGGGTGCTGCACCAGGGCCTGGCCGAGCGGACGGGCCTCACCATCGGCGTCGTCTCGATCATCGTCGGCGCGGCGGTGCTGCTGCTGTGGGTGCCGATGCGCCAGCGGCCCGGACTGGGCACGGTCTCCAACGTCTTCGTCATCGGCATCGCGATGGACGGCACCCTCGCCGCCGTACCCGCCGTGGACGGGCTGGGCGCCCGGATCGCGGTGACGGCGGCCGGGATCGTCCTCAACGGGATGGCCACCGGCCTCTACATCTCGGCCCGCTTCGGCCCCGGTCCGCGCGACGGGCTGATGACGGGGTTGCACCGGCTGACCGGCCGGTCCATCCGGCTGGTCCGCACCGCGATCGAGGTGGCGGTCGTGGCGACCGGGTTCGCCCTCGGCGGCACGGTGGGGGCGGCCACGGTCGTCTACGCGCTGTCCATCGGCCCGCTGGCGCAGCTGTTCCTGCGGGTGTTCGCCGTCCCGCAGGCCGGGGAAGGAAGCACGGTCGTCGCCGGATCTTCACCCGCACGGGTGATACTGCGTTCGTGACTTCCGCAGCGCGCCCGAGGCATCCCTATCTCGACCACCCCGCCCCCATACCCTTCGCCCACCGCGGCGGCACGGCGGACGGCCTGGAGAACACGGCGGCGGCGTTCCGGCGCGCCGCCGGTCTCGGCTACCGCTACTTCGAGACGGACGTGCACGCCACCGCGGACGGCAGGCTCGTCGCGTTCCACGACCCGACCCTGGACCGGGTGACCGACGCGCGCGGCCGGATCGACCGGCTGCCGTGGACCGAGGTCGAGAAGGCCCGGGTGGCCGGGAGGGAGCCCCTCCCCCTCTTCGAGGACCTCCTGGACGAGTTCCCGGCGGCCCGCTGGAACGTCGACATCAAGGCGGAGGGGGCGCTCGAGCCGCTCGTCGACCTCGTGCGGCGCGCGAACGCCTGGGACCGGGTGTGCGTCGGCTCGTTCTCGGAGAGCCGGGTCTCGCGTGCGTACCGGCTCGCCGGCCCGAGGCTCGCGACGTCGTACGGCATGCGCGGGGTGATCGGGCTGCGGCTGCGCTCGCTCGGCATCCCCGCCGCGGTCCGCCCGGGGGCGGTGTGCGCGCAGGTGCCCCGGTCGCAGGGCGGCGTGCCCGTGGTGGACCGCCGGTTCGTGCGCGAGGCCCACGCACGCGGGCTCCAGGTGCACGTGTGGACCGTGAACGATCCGGACCGTACGGCCACTCTCCTGGACCTGGGAGTGGATGGCATCATGACCGATCATCTGGAGATGCTGCGTACGGTGATGACCGACCGGGGTGCCTGGGTCTGAGCGTCGCGCGTCTCCCCCACGGGGACGAGTGAGGGGGCGGATCATGACTGCCGACACCGCGGACGGGACCACCGGGACGGACGACGCCGACCGCCGGCGCGAGCAGCGCGGCTGGTACTTCTACGACTTCGCGTGCTCCGTCTACTCGACGAGCGTGCTGACGGTCTTCCTCGGCCCCTATCTCACCGCGGTGGCGAAGTCCGCCGCGGACTCCACCGGTTTCGTCCACCCGCTCGGCGTACCGATCCGCGCCGGTGCGGTGTTCCCGTACGCGGTGTCGGTCTCGGTGGTGGTGGCGGTGCTGGCGATGCCCCTGGTGGGCGCGGTCGCCGACCGCACGGGCCGCAAGAAGCCGCTCCTGGCCGCCGCCGCCTACCTGGGGGCCACGGCGACGGCGGGCATGTTCTTCCTCGACGGGGACCGCTATCTGCTCGGCGCCTTCCTGCTGATCGTCGCCAACGCCTCGCTCTCGGTCTCGATGGTCCTGTACAACGCGTTTCTGCCGCAGATCGCCGGGCCGGAGGAACGGGACACGGTCTCCTCGCGCGGCTGGGCGTTCGGCTACACCTCGGGGGCGCTGGTCCTCGTGCTCAACCTGGTGCTCTACACCGGCCACGAGTCCTTCGGGCTCACCGAGTCGGAGGCGGTCCGCGTCTGCCTCGCCTCGGCAGGGGTGTGGTGGGGGCCTTCGCGCTCGTGCCGCTGCGCCGGCTGCGGGACCGGCGTACCGCCGGGGACGCGGCGCCCGCTCTCGGCGCGGGCGCGGTCGGGGCGGGGTGGCGCCAACTGGTGGCGACCCTCAAGGACATGCGGCGCCATCCGCTGACACTGTCCTTCCTGCTCGCCTACCTCGTCTACAACGACGGGGTGCAGACGGTGATCTCCCAGGCGTCGGTGTACGGCTCCGAGGAGCTGGGCCTCGACCAGACCACCCTGATCACGGCGGTGCTGCTGGTCCAGGTGCTGGCGGTGGCGGGCGCGCTGGGCATGGGCCGGCTGGCCCGCTCCCACGGGGCCAAACGCACGATCCTCGGCTCGCTCGCCGTGTGGACGCTGATCCTCGCCGCCGGCTACCTCCTGCCGCCGCGGACGCCGCTGTGGTTCTACGCGCTGGCCGCGGCGATCGGCCTGGTGCTGGGCGGCAGCCAGGCGCTGTCCCGGTCGCTGTACTCGCACCTCGTCCCGCGGGGCAAGGAGGCGGAGTACTTCTCCGCGTACGAGATGAGCGACCGGGGGCTGAGCTGGCTGGGGCCGCTCGTGTTCGGCCTGGCGTTCCAGCTCACGGGCAGCTACCGGTCCGCCATCATCTCCTTGGTGATCTTCTTCGCACTGGGGTTCGTGCTGCTGGCCCGCGTTCCGGTGAGGCGTGCGATCGCCGAGGCGGGGAACCCGGTTCCGGACCGGATTTAGACGTTGAAGGGAAGGGCCGGTAGTGTACGCCTTTGGCCTGCCAGGCGGACCGTTACTGCGCGCTGAAAAGCTCCAAACGCTGGGTGACACTTTCTGCCAGATGTGACAAACCGGGCACTGGTGGGTACCCAAACCCTGGAAAAGCAGCGGCACGACGGGCGACGACGCATGACCGGCAACGGGAATCTTCACCGCCGACCGGACGTTGACCGGATGACGACGACAGCGACACCTGTCCTGTGGGCGACAAGCCCGGGAGGCACGATTCATGAGTGAGCGAGCTCTTCGCGGCACGCGCCTCGTGGTGACCAGCTACGAGACCGACCGCGGCATCGATCTGGCCCCGCGCCAGGCGGTGGAGTACGCATGCCAGAACGGACATCGTTTCGAGATGCCGTTCTCGGTCGAGGCGGAGATTCCGCCGGAGTGGGAGTGCAAGGCGTGCGGCGCCCAGGCACTCCTGGTGGACGGGGACGGCCCCGAGGAGAAGAAGGGGAAGCCCGCGCGTACGCACTGGGACATGCTCATGGAGCGGCGCACGCGGGAGGAGCTCGAGGAGGTGCTGGCCGAGCGGCTGGCCGTCCTCCGCTCCGGGCCATGAACATCGCGGTGCACCCGCGCGACAGCCGTAAGTCCGCGTAGGGACGCACCACCCACTCGCACAGAGTGCAGGAGCCGCGGGTTGCGGCACACCCAGGTGTGCCGCAACCCGCGGCTCCTGCGTGTGCGCTCCGCCGTGCAGTGCCCGGCGGTCGTGCCGGGGTGCGGGCGGATCCGGGCGGCACCGGCCCGGCCCCGGGTCCTGCCCGCGCCACCCCGCGGGACGGTGCGGGCCGGGGGTGAACCGGCCGAGTGGCGCGCCGCCGGGGCCGCGAGGGCCCGGGAGCGCCGGGAGGCACGAGGCCCGTCCCGCAATCCCGGCGGGCGCACGACGACAGCTACCGCACCTCGCCGCGCTGTCGGATCGCCCGAATACGCCCCGAACGGGGACGGCCTTCCGCCGTGCGACGCACCGCATCCGACGCCGCGCGCTGATCCACCGGGGACAACGGAACAGCCCCGCGTCAGGAGGTCAGCGGCGGACGCGGGCCCGGCTCGGGGTGGGACCCGCCGGGAACGTCCTCGCGGACGACCTCACCCTGCACGACCTTGCCGTCCGGACGGCGCATACGGGCCTGCTGGAAGGCGTCGCCGAGGGAGCCGGGGGCCGCACGCCGCATACGGCGCTCGAGTGACCGCTCGGCCCTCCGGCCGAGAGCGGTACGGACCGGGGGCACCAGCAGCAGCAGTCCCGCCGCGTCCGAGATCAGGCCGGGCAGCATGAGGAGCAGTCCGCCGAGCATCAGGAAGCCGTTTCCCTTGCCCGGTCGGTCCTCGGCCGGCGCGGTGCCGGACTGCTGCCGCTGAAGGGTCTCCGACAGGCTGCGGAAGGCGCGGCGGCCGGCTCGCTTGATCACCACGGCGCCGAGCAGCCCGCCGGCGACGAGCAGCGCGAAGACGGTCAGCCCGCCCGCGGCACCGGCCACGACGGTGAGCAGCCAGATCTCCAGCACCAGCCACGCTGCGATGCCGAGGGGGAGGAAGGTGCGGGCGCGTGCGCGCCTCGGGGCGGTCGGTGTCGTTGCGCCGGTCGTCATGCCCCAGTGTGCCTGGGTGCCGGCCGGAGTGGCGTATGCGCCGGGCCACCGGCCGGGCGGGGAGGGGCCTCGCGACGCGGCGGCGGCGCCGGCCCGGTCCTGCCGGGCCCGGCCGCCCGCGGTCCGGTCCGTCCCCCGCCAGGGCGCACCCGCTCGCCCCGGCGGCGGTGCCCGGTCCGGGGCGGGGCCGGGGCGGGGCCGGGTGCCGGGGTCAGAACGGCCTGCGCCCGATGACCTTGCCTGCCCGGGCGCCGACGCCCCAGGCCGTGACCCGCCACAGGGCTTCGACGACGATGTCGCGGCTCATCTTCGAGTCGCCAAGCTCGCGCTCCACGAAGGTGATCGGCACCTCCACCACGTGGAATCCGGCCTCCACGGCCCGCCGTGCGAGGTCCACCTGGAAGCAGTAGCCCTGCGAGGCCACACCGTCCAGCCCCAGCCCTTCCAGGGCCTCCTTGCGGAAGGCGCGGAAGCCGCCCGTGACGTCGCGGATCGGCACGCCGAGCAGCAGCCGCGAGTAGGTGCTGCCGCCGCGCGAGAGGAACTCACGGGACTTGGGCCAGTTCACGACCCGCCCGCCGGGCACCCACCGGGAGCCGAGCACGAGGTCGGCGCCCTTGAGCGCGGTGAGGAGCCGGGGCAGCTCCTCCGGCTGGTGGGAGCCGTCGGCGTCCATCTCGACCAGGACGCCGTAGCCGCGGTCGATGCCCCAGCGGAAGCCGGCGAGGTAGGCGGCGCCGAGGCCCTCCTTGCCCTTGCGGTGCAGGACGTGGACCTGACCGTCCTGGGCCGCGAGCTCGTCGGCGATCTTCCCCGTCCCGTCGGGGCTGTTGTCGTCGGCGACCAGGACGTCGGCCTCCGGCACGGCGGCACGCACCCGGGAGACGATCGGCTCGATGTTCTCCGCCTCGTTGTAGGTCGGAATGATCACCAAGGCTCTGCCGAGCGGGCCGTATCGCCGCTGACCGCCGTCGTTCATGCTGCCCCTTAACGTCCGTACGCAGAGACCCACCATAGCGAGCACCGCGGACGGAACGACGACGGCACGGTGCGGGGCCGAAGGGTCGGGCCCGGCGTCCTTCGGGCCGGCCCGGGATCCGCTGGCTGCGGGTCGGCCGAGAGCCGTTGTCTACTGAACGCCGGGCCCCACCCGGGTCGCACCCTCCCCCGGGCTCCGTCGGAGCAGGGGGACCCCCACCGGCAGCGGCCGTCCCTCGCCCCGAGGCGCGGGCGCTGGACCTGGCTCCCAGTGGCGGGGGCCGGTGCGGCGCCCCACCCCCTGGCCCAGCGGCGTTCGACGACTGCGTGGAGGCCGGCCGGTCGGTGGTCCTTCGGTGGACCCGGCCGAACCTACCGGCCGACGGGCGCCGCCTGTCAACAGTGGTGCGATCTGCGGCGATTGACCGATTCGACCGATCAGCGAAGAAGATCCGCAGGTCGTGGAGGAACCCGCGCGGCGGCGTACGCCGGCACGCTCCGTCCCGATGTCACTCGCCCGGCCGCACGTAGACCGTTCGCCCGCGGACCACGGTCCGCAGGCACTCCGGAAGGGGGTTTCCGGGAGTGAGATCGGGCAGGCCGGGGGTGCCGGAGCGGGGGTCGGTGGACCAGCGGGCGACCCGGTCGTCCGGTGCCTGGACCACGAGGCCGCCGGTGCGCCAGACCGCGTAGTCCGCGGGCGCTCCGGGCACCAGCACGCCCCCGTCGTCGCGGCCGACGGCACGCCAGCCACCCCGGGTGTGCGCGGTGAAGGCGGCGCGCACGGAGATCCGGTGCTCGGGGGTGCGGTGGAAGGCGGCGGCCCTGACGGTGCCCCATGGATCCACCGGGGTGACCGGGCTGTCCGAGCCGAAGGCGAGCGGGACCCCGGCGCGCAGCAGGGCGGCGTACGGATTGAGGGTGCGGGCCCGCTCGATGCCCAGGCGCCGGGCGTACATCCCGGTGTCGCCGCCCCAGGCCGCGTCGAAAGCGGGCTGCACCGAGGCGGTCAGGCCGAACTCGGCGAACGCGGCGACCGTTTCCGGGGTGAGCATCTCGGCGTGCTCGACCCGGTGGCGGGCGGCCCGGACGCGGGCCAGGCCGAGAGCGCTCGCGGCGGCCTCCAGACCCGAGACGACGTTGCCGATCGCGCGGTCGCCGATGGCGTGGAAGCCGGCCTGGAGCCCGGCCTCGGTGCACGCGGTGACATGCGCGGCGACGGCGGCCGCGTCGAGATGGGCGGCACCCGCGTGCGCGGCGTCGGCGTACGGCTCGCTCAGGCAGGCGGTGTGCGAGCCCAGCGAGCCGTCGGCGAAGAGGTCTCCGGCCGCGCCGGCGGCTCCGAGGGCACGGGCCCGCTCCACGTCCGTGTCGGCCCAGTACCCCACGACCCGCGGCCCCGGCCCGTCGGCAGCCGTCCCGAGGAGTCCGGTGAAGTCGCCCTCGGAGGAGATGTCGGGCCCGCCGCACTCGTGGACGGTTCCGATGCCGAGCGACGCGGCGTGCCGCAGGGCGGCCCGCTGGGCCTCGGTCCGCTGCCCGGGCGAGACCGAGGAGTACGCGGCGGAGCGCACGGCGTGGTGCGCCGCGCCGGTGAGCGGCTCGCCGTCGCGGAAGCCTGTCATGTCCCGGACCGCGGGCACGAGGTCGAGCATCGCGGTGGTGACCAGGGCGGAGTGGACATCGATGCGGGTGAGGTAGAGGGGGCGGCCTCCGGTGAGCCCGTCCAGCTCCTCCCTGCCGAGCGGCCGCTGCTCGGGCCAGCGGGCGGCGTCCCAGCCGTGCCCGATGAGGATGCGGTCGGCGGGCCGCGCCCCGGCGTACGCCCGGACGCGTTCCGCCGCCTCGGCGAGCGAGGCGGCGGTGGAGAGGTCGAGTCCGGTGAGTGCGAGGCCCGTCGCGGTGGTGTGGACGTGCGCGTCCACGAAGGCCGGGGTGACAAGGGCGCCCTCGAGGTCGACCACCTCGTCCACGCCCGAGGTGAAGGCGTCCGCGGCGCCCTCGGAACCCACCCAGGCGACGTGCCCGTGCTCGACGACCATCGCGGTGGCGAAGGGGTCGGCGGGCTGTGGACTTCCCCACCGCGCAGCAGCACGGTGCGGTGTTCGGCCTGGGGCGCGCTCTGACTCATGGGAACAGCCTAGATTCGCGGCGGCCGTGCCTCGTACGGGGTGGAGAGCACCACGGTCGTGCGGGTGGAGACGCCGGCCAGCGTACGGATCTGGCCGAGCAGCTCCTCCAGCTCGAGCGGGGTTCCGACGCGGACCTTGAGGATGTAGTTCTCGTCGCCGGCGACGCTGTGGCAGGCCTCGATCTCGGGCACGCCCGCCAGCCGCTCGGCGATGTCGTCGGGGGCGCTCGGGTCGAAGGGTTTCACCGAGATGAACGCGGTGAGGGGCAGGCCGACCTCCTCGGGGTCGACGACGGCGGCATACCCCCGGATGACGCCCCGCTGCTCGAGCCGGCGCACCCGCTGGTGCACCGCCGAGGTGGACAGGCCCGTGGCCCTGCCCAGATCGGTGTAGCTCATGCGCCCGTCCCTGACGAGCAACTCGACGATCTGACGATCCAGCTCCTCCATGCAGGTCAACCTATTGCCCCCGGAACGTTCCGGCACAGTCGGCCGCCCCCTTGCCCGGGCACCTGCGGCAGGCATGTGACGAACGCCACAGTCGAGGGGCGGTGTCCGCCGGGGCCGCGCGGTTACCCCGGGGGCCGGACGGGAAGTGCTTGGTGTGGTCGAGGCCGCAAGTGCCTGGTCGGCCCACCCGAGGGGGAGATCTTCCATGCAGAGTGTGAAGCGCACCGGACGCCACGAACCGGAGCCTGTCGATTCCGTCGCACCTCACGAGGACGACGAGCTCGACTCCCACGACACCTTCGAGATGTACCGGGTCGTCTGCCCGGACTGCGCGCAGCCGATCGCGCTGCTCGCGGACGAGCATGTGCTCCCCGAGCACGCGCTGTGCCCCACGCCGTGGAACCCGTTCGTGCTCGCGGTCTGCGCGGGGACGGGACGGGCCGCGGCGGACGCCCGCCCGGCCGACGACACGCTCGAGGTGCAGGAGCAGGACACCGCACTGCTGCTGACGCTCCCTCAGGGACTGGACTGGCGGACGCAGCCCTTCTCGCACGTCGGCGGCCCGGGCTCACGGCCCCTGAAGGTGCCCCCGATGCGGCGGGCCGCCTGAGCCCTCCGCCCCTCGCGGGTTCCCCCGTGCCGCGACGGCAGTGCTGCCGTGGTACGGGAACGGCCTCGTCCGGCCGTCGTCCGCGGCCGCCCGGCGGCCTTGTGACGGCATGTCACGGACGC
Source organism: Streptomyces sp. I6 (assembly GCA_003725745.1). GTDB lineage: Bacteria > Actinomycetota > Actinomycetes > Streptomycetales > Streptomycetaceae > Streptomyces. The sequence goes on from RHDP01000001.1 coordinate 727,343, forward strand.
GGGCCACCCGTCCGCCTCCTTCGGGGCGCCGGCGGGCTCGTCCACGCACCGCACGAACCGGCGGCGCCGGATCGCGGACGCGTGGTGCACGGCGCGCCCGCGCACCACGGTGACAGGGCGAACCGGTGCGCGAGCGGGACCGGGGGTGACTCCGCACGGCCGGGCGCCGTTGGGACGGGCATGACCGCGCAGCACCCCGAGGGCGGCCGGGGCCGCCGCCCGCTGATGACGCCACGTCAGGAAGAATCGGTTCCGCACCCGCCGGATCCGCCGATCTACCGCGATCTGCTGCACCGTTGGGCCGGTGCGGGACGGACCCTGCCGGGCCGCCGTGACCATGAGTGGAACCGGCTCACGGCGGCGCCGGTGTGGACCGGCAGAACCGGCTGGATCAGCGGGACTCCGGCCCGGCCAGGTGACGGGCGATGACCATCCGCTGGATCTGGTTGGTGCCCTCGACGATCTGCAGCACCTTCGCCTCGCGCATCAGCCGCTCCACGGGGAAGTCCGCGGTGTAGCCGTAACCGCCGAGGACCTGCACGGCGTCCGTGGCCACCTGCATCGCCGTGTCGGTGCAGAACAGCTTGGCCATCGCCGCCTCCTTCGAGAACGGCAGCCCCCGGTCGCGCAGCCGCGCGGCGGCGAGGTAGAGCGCACGCCCCGCCTCGACCTTCGTGGCCATGTCGGCGAGCATGAAGCGCAGGCCCTGGAAGTCGGCGATGGGGCGGCCGAACTGCCGCCTGCCGGTGGCATAGGAGAGGGACTCGTCGAGGGCGGCCTGCGCCACGCCGATCGCACAGGCGGCGATGCCGAGGCGCCCCGAGTCGAGGGCGGAGAGCGCGATCGCGAAACCCTGCCCCTCGTCGCCGATCCTGCGGGAGTCGGGAACGCGCACACCGTCGAAGTGGAGCTGAGCGGTGGGCGAGCCCTTCATGCCCATCTTCTTCTCGGGCGCGGCCGCGCTCAGTCCCTCCGCGTCGCCCGGCACCAGGAACGCCGAGATGCCGCGGGCGCCTTCGCCCCCGGTCCGGGCCAGCACGGTGTAGAAGTCGGCGATCCCGCCGTGGGTGATCCATGCCTTGGTCCCGGTGATGACCCAGTCGTCGCCGTCGCGCTCGGCCTTGGTGCGCAGCGAGGCCGCGTCCGAGCCGGACGACGGCTCGGAGAGGCAGTACGCGCCGAGCAAACCCCCGCCGAGCATCGCGGCGAGGTGCTCGGCACGCTGCTCCTTGGTCCCGTAGCCGGCGAGCGCGTGGCAGGCGAGGGAGTGGACGCTGACGCCGAGGCCCACGGTGAGGCGGGCCCCGGCCAGTTCCTCGAGGACCTGCAGATAGACCTCGTAGGGCTGGTCGCCCCCGCCGTACTCGGAGCCGTAGGGGAGACCGAGCAGTCCCGACTCGGAGAGCAGGGAGAACACTTCGCGCGGGAAGCGGCCTGCTTCCTCCTCCTCGGCCGCGCGTGGAGCGATCTCCCGCTGGACGATCTCACGGACCAGGGCGATCAGATCCCTGGCCTCCTCGGTGGGCAGTGTGCGGTCCACCGGCTGCGGGGCGCGGTCGGGCATGGCGGCGCTCTCCTCCCTGTCGGGCGCTGCGGCGGCCGCACGCCAAGGGTTGAGCGGCGCCGCCGGACGTCACTGGTGCGCCGATGCTGCCCTCCCGGATCACGGAAGTGGCTGACCAGCGGCTGTGTGGCGGCTTGAGTATGCCCCATCGGACGGCGTCCGTCACGGGCGGAAGCCACGCCCCTCGGCCGCTCCGGGCGCACCGCGGGCATCCGGAACCACCAGGCCGGCGGCGCGAGCACCGGCGGGCAGGAGGATCGCGCGGCGGGACCTTTCGGCCGGTGCACCCGGTGAACGGCGCGGGCTGGGCACGGGCACGGGCGCCGCGGGCACGGGCGCCGCGGATGTGGGCACGGGCACGGGCACCGCGGATGTGGGCCGGGGCGGCGCACCCTCGGAACGATGGCCTCCCCGCGACCGCCGCGAGGGTGGCGCGGTGCGGTGGGCAGTGCCTCGCGGCACATGCTTCCGGAGGCCGGGCGGGGACGGCCGGGGCCCGGTCGCCTCGACCGGCCGGACCGGGGGATGACCGGGGCCCGGTCGCCTCGACCGGCCGGACCGGGGACGGCCGGGGGCGCGGGACCCACCTCCCGCCACCGCACGCACGCACGGTCGGTCGGTCGGTCGGACGGACGGTCGGACACGAGGACACACCCGTCGAGCGCGAGGCCGGCGGGGGCCTCCCGTACCGCACGCGCGGACGCGTGCCGGCGTCAGAGGAGCCCGGCCTGGGTGACGAGCATCGCGAGCACCACCACGAGGAGCCACCCCAGGACGTGTTCGACGATCTCGGGGCCGTCGTCCCCGGGGCCCCCGGTGCGGGCCCGCGCGACGGAGGCGGTGGCGGCGGTGGTCGTGGTCATGGCGGCTCGCTCGGTCGTCCTGGTGGTTTCCGGTCGCCCCCCGGTAGGTCCCGCCCCGCCCTGCCGGGAGGTGCTTGGGGACCTGCCCCGACCACAGTGCCGGCCGCGCCGTCCCCGGTCAGTGACACCGGTCACGGCCGCCCGCCACGGCGGCTGCGCGTCAGCCGATGCCGAGGGCGGCGAGGGCCTTGCGCTGGGCGGCCGTCGGGCGCTCGGGCCAGAAGAGGTAGCAGACCCCGCCTGTGCCGGACGCCACCTTCCCACCCGCGTCGTACCGCTTGGTGCGGAGCCAGATCGTCTCCCACTCCGCCCGCCGGTACACCCGGCGGACGGCGTCGTTGGCGGGTGAGGCCGGATCGTTCGCGATCACGTCCCCGCCGGGGGTGAAGCCGACCACCGTCATCAGATGGCCGGAGGTCCCGTAGCCGGCCCCGGTCAGCTCCCGCTCCAGGAACGACTGGGAGGTGACGGCCGGGATGCCCGCCTCGACGAGCGACTCCAGCCGGTCGAGCGACTCCAGCCTGGTGACCACGGCGTTCATGTCGTGGTACGAGGCCGCGTACGCGGCGTTGAACGGCCAGTTCCCGCAGCCCTCGTACCGGTGGTCGTAGGTGTGGCGGGCCGCGTGGCAGACCTGGGGATCGGCGAAGTCGGGGTCCACCCAGGCCAGGTCCTCAGGCGTCGGCCCGCGGCCCCAGTACTCGACGACCATCTGCGAGGAGGTGGGGCTGCACCAGGCCTCACCGCCGTTGTCGTACTCGGGGTACCGGCCGATGTGGATGTTCTGCGAGTAGCGCGGCACCACCAGCTCACGGGTGACCCGGGGCGTGGAGGCCGGCACCGTGAAGCGGTCCGGGATGTCCGAGGCCATGGCTCCGACGCGCCACACGCTCGGTGTGAGCGCCGTCCCCGGCCGCCGGTGGAGCGTCAGGCGGAGCCGGTACGCGACCAGCCGCAGTCCACTCGACGGGCCCACGGAGAGGGTGTCGGTCCACACGCGGCTCCTGCCGTCGCTCTGGCCGTCCACGGAGGTGCGCCGGACATCCGCGTCGCCCGCCGCCCAGCGGCCCATGACGAACCACGGGGTGGTGCCTCCGTCGTCGTAGGTGCCGGACAGCTCGATCTGCAGCCACGTCCCGGCGGGTGTGCGGGCGTTCCAGGAGGCGATGACCTCGGTCGCGGCCACCCGGGGGCGGTGCTCCGGCGAGGTCCACCTCGCGTACTCCCAGTCGGCGGTACGGCCGGTGTGGGGGTCCGTGTACCGCGTACGGCCCGCGGGGGTGCCGATGACCAGCGCGGGCCGGTCGCCCGAGGCGATGAGGGTGCCCGCCCCCTCGCCGCCGCGCCAGTCCGCGCCGGAGTTCCAGAAGCGGTTGTCCACGAGGGGACGCGGCCGGGCTGCGGACGGCGGGGCCGCCGCCGCGGGGGCGGCGGAGGACGGCGGGCTTGCGCCAGCCGCGGCCGCGAGTGCCGCGGTCAGTACGGTTCTGCGCGAGGCAGGGGTGGTCATGGGACCTCCGGGAGCGTTCTCGGGGGCGCGTCGCCGGGCCGACTATCCCCGGTCCCGGACGACTTCCGCCAGGGACGCGCGGCGCGTCGGCACCACCGGCACCGGTCTCGACCAGTGGCATGACCCGCGGCGGCCCGCCGGCAGGTCCGCGTACCCCCGTTAGGGTGATCCCCATGGGCCGCCCCTGCCACTCGATCGTGCCGCCACCGCACTGCGCGCGCTGCCGCCGTCCTGCGGTCCGGTCCGGCTGGTCGCCGTGGACGGCCACGCGGGCTCCGGCAAGAGCACCTTCGCGGGCCTGCTCGCCGAGGCCCTCGGCGGGGCGCCGGTGCTCCGCCTCGACGACCTCGCGACCCACGACGAACTCTTCTCCTGGACCGGCCGCCTGCTCGGGCAGGTGATCGGTCCGTGGTCCCGGGGGCACGGCGCCCTCTACCACCCGTACGACTGGGAGCTGCGCCGCTTCGGGCCTCCGCGCGGTCTGCCCGCCGCGCCGCTCGTCCTCGTCGAGGGCGTGGGCGCGGGCCGCCGCGCGCTGCGGCCCCATCTGGCCGGGCTGCTGTGGATGGAGCGGGACCCGCGGGGTCGTGGATGCGGGGCCGGCGCCGGGACGGGCCGGAGCTCGCAGGCTTCTGGGACGCCTGGACGGCGGCCGAGAGCCGGCACTTCGCGGACGATCCCTCGCGGCCCTTCGCCGACACCCTGATACGCGAGTCACCCGAGGGGTACGAGTGGCTGCCAGGGCCGGGCGCGACAGCGGGGGCGAACCACTACCTCACTCAGTGTCACCAGGCCTGACCGGCGTACCGAGCGGCCCGGAATCCACCCTGCCGGGTGCGCCAACTCTGCTTGACCCAGGGCCCTTACAGGTCTTACGTTCTCAATGTGCGGCTTTTCAGAGCCGCCCGGACGCGAAGCCCCCGGTTGTTCCCCGTGATCGGGGGCTTCGTTCTGCCCCCCGGCGCCTTCTCGCGGCACCCTTCCGGCACTCCTCGCTCACCCAGGGTGACCGTCCACCCCGTGCCCGCGCGCCCTTAATCAGCCCCCCCATGCCCGGGTACCATGCACTCCGGTGCGGTCAATTCCCGTCCACGACACGGTGGTTCGGCACGCTCCGCCGGGCATCCGCCCGGCGGACAGCACGGGGGCAGGTATGTGGGGGACCGGATGGACATCGGCGCGCAGGGCTCACCGGCCCCGGCCGACCTCGCCTGGGTGCGCGGCGTGGACGCCTACACCATGGGCGCGTACCCGCAGGCGGAGGAGGAGTTCAGGACCGCGGTGCGGATCGACCCCGGGATGGCCGACGGCTGGCTCGGACTGCACGCCCTGCGTGCGGACACCACCACCGCGCTGCTGCGGATGTACCGGAGCCGGGAGCGCTTCGGCGAGCAGCGGGTCCGGCACCGCCGCACGCTGAACTCCTGGTACTGGCTCGGCTGGTGGGTGCAGCCCGTGCTGGAGAGCCCGCGCGACCTCCTGCTCGCGCACGCCTCGCACTGGCTCGACGGCCGTCATGTGCCGGAGCTGGACCGGGCGCTGGCCGGGCTGCCGCCGGTCGACGCCGACCCGCAGGTGCGGTTCCTGCACGCGTGCCGGTCCTACCTGGTCAAGGACTGGGATCAGCTGGTGCGGCACACCGAGCCGCTCGTCGACGATCCGCTGCTCGGTATCGAGGCCGGCCTGTTCGCCGGTATGGCCCGGGTGCGGCTGGAGATGTACGGGCAGGCGGAGCCGATGCTGGCCGCCGCGCTGATGCGCTGCCGCAGCGAGCAGCCCCAGCGCAAGGAACTCCGCTACTGGCTGGCCCGGGCCCATGAGGGCACCGGCCGCAGCGCTGCCGCACTGCCGCTGTACCGGGCCGTGCACCGGGTGGATCCGGCGTTCATGGACACCTCGGCGCGGCTCGCCGCGATCAACGACTACGACGGCCTCGACGGGACGGACGAGGCCGCGGGACTGGCCGCCGTCTCGCTGGCCGGCGCGGGAGCGGGGATGGGTCAGGAAGCGGCGGACCCCCCGCCGTCCGAGGGGGAACCTCCCTTCGTACCCGAACCGCGCTACGCCGGAGAGCCCCAGCCGCCGCCGGGGGCGCCGGTCCCGGCCGCCGCGGGCCCGGCCGACCGGGCGCGCGAGGAGGCGGGAAACCCGTCCCGTGCGGCGCCCCGGTTCCCGTCCGGGCCCACCGATCCGGTGCTGCTCGCGGAAGCGCTCGCGGAGCTGGAGCGGATGGTGGGCCTGGAGCCGGTGAAGCGTCAGGTGAAGGCGCTCTCCGCACAGCTGAACATGGCCAGGCTGCGGGCCGGGCAGGGCCTGCCCGTCCAGCCCCGAAGCGGCACTTCGTCTTCTCCGGCCCCTCCGGCACGGGGAAGACGACCGTGGCCCGCATCCTCGGCCGGGTCTTCTACGCGCTCGGGCTGCTGGGCGGCGACCATCTGGTCGAGGCGCAGCGCTCCGACCTGGTGGGGGAGTTCCTCGGGCAGACCGCGGTGAAGGCCAACGAGCTGATCGACTCGGCGCTCGGCGGCGTGCTGTTCGTGGACGAGGCGTACGCGCTCTCCAACACCGGCTACAGCAAGGGCGACGCGTACGGCGACGAGGCGCTGCAGGTGCTGCTGAAGCGGGCGGAGGACAACCGGGACCATCTGGTGGTCATCCTCGCCGGCTATCCGGAGGGCATGGACCGGCTGCTCGCCACCAACCCGGGGCTTTCCTCGCGGTTCACCACCCGGGTCGACTTCCCCTCGTACCGGCCGCTGGAGCTGACCGCGATCGGCGAGGTGCTGGCGGCGGCGAACGGCGACGTGTGGGACGAGGAGGCAGTGGACGAGCTGCGGTCGATCAGCGGCCATGTGGTGGACCAGGGCTGGATCGACGAGCTGGGCAACGGCCGCTTTCTGCGCACGCTCTACGAGAAGAGCTGCGCCTACCGGGACCTGCGGCTCTCGGGGTACCCGGGCACACCGACGCGGGAGGACCTGGCGACGCTGCGGCTGCCCGATCTGATGCAGGCGTACGGAGAGGTGCTCTCGGGCCGGGGCCCGCGGGACCGCGGCCAGCAGGACTTCGGCGGACTGTGAGCCCCGCGGGTCCGCGGACACCGCGGACCGCACCCGGAACCGCCCTGCCGGTGCCGGGCCCCGCCGGGAGGCAGGGGCCCGGCACGGTACCGGGACCGCGGGCTGCGCTGCCGCGAGGCTCGGCCTCAGACTCCGCTCGGGCTCGGCTGGTGCGAGCGCACGTCCTGCTGGTGCGGCGGATCGGTCATCAGACCGCCTCGGCGGGCAGCCGTGCGGGAGGGGCCCCGTGCGGGCACCGCGACCGGTGGCAGCGGGTGGTGGGCCGGGTCGCGCACCTCGCCCACCAGCATCTCGAGGACGTCCTCCAGGGCGACGAGGCCCAGGACGCGTCCCGAGGCGTCAGCGACCTGGGCCAGATGGGTGGCCGCCCGGCGCATCACGGTGAGCGCGTCGTCGAGCGGCAGCTCCGACCGCAGCGTGGCCATGGGGCGCCAGACGTGCTGCGGCACGGCCCGCTCGCCGTCCTCCAGCTCCAGTACGTCCTTGACGTGGAGGTAGCCCATGAACCGGTCGCCTCCCTCACCGCGCACGGGGAACCGGGAGTAGCCGGTGCGGACGGTCAGCGCCTCGATCTCCCCCGGGGTCACCGAGGGCGGCACCGTGACCAGACAGGAGCGCGCGATCAGGACGTCCGTCACGGGGCGGCTGCCCAGCTCCAGGGCGTCTTCGAGGCGTTCCTGCTCCTCCGCGTCGAGGAGTCCGGCCTGGCCGGCGTCCTCGACCAGCCGGCCCAGCTGGTCGCTGGTGAAGACGGCTTCGACCTCGTCCTTCGGCTCGACCCGGAAGAGCCCGAGTACCAGCCGGGAGCAGGCGCCGAGCGCAGCGGTCACCGGGCGGCACAGCCGGGCGAAGCCGACCAGCGCGGGGCTGAGCCAGAGCGCGGTCTTCTCCGGGGCGGCCATCGCCAGGTTCTTCGGCAGCATCTCGCCGACCACGAGATGGAGGAAGACGACGGCGGCGAGGGCGATCACGTAACCGAGCGGGTGGACCAGCCCCTCGGGCACGCGCAGGGCGTGGAACACCGGCTCCAGCAGGTGCGCCACGGTCGGCTCGGCGACGGCTCCCAGGGTCAGTGAGCAGACGGTGATGCCGAACTGGGCCGCGGCCATCATCTGCGGGAGGTTCTCCAGCCCGTGCAGGACCTGCCGGGCCCGGGACGAGCCCTGGGCGGCGAGCGGCTCCACCTGGCTGCGGCGTACCGACACGAGCGCGAACTCCGCGCCGACGAAGAAGCCGTTGGCGAGCACCAGGAGCAGCGCGAACAGCAGGTGGAGGACGCTCACCGGACGGCCTCCGCCATGGCCTGGGAGGCGCCCGCCGTGCGGACCAGCCTGACCCGTTCGGCGCGGTACCGGTCGACCTGGCGGACCGAGAGCCGCCAGCCCGGCAGCTCCGCGCGGTCGCCGGGCGCCGGGATCCGGCCGAGCAGGTCGGCGACGAGGCCGGCGACGGTCTCGTACGGGCCGTCGGGTACGTCCAGTCCTATCCGCCGCAGGGTGAGGACGCGGCAGCTGCCGTCCGCCTCCCAGGCCGGTCTGCCGTCCTCGGGCGGCGCCGGGGCCAGCTCGGGCCGGCCGTCGGCCTCGGCGTCGTGCTCGTCGAGGACCTCGCCGACGATCTCCTCGACGATGTCCTCCAGGGTGACGACCCCGGCGGTACCGCCGTACTCGTCGACGACGACGGCGATCGGCTGCTCGCTGCGCAGGCGCCGGAGCAGCTGCCGCACCGGCAGGGTCCCGGGAACCAGCAGCGGGGGCACGGCGATACGGCCGACCGGGGTACGCATCCGCTCATGGGCGGGCACGGTGAGCGCGTTCTTCAGATGGACCATTCCGACGATCTCGTCGATGCGGTCCCGGTAGACCGGGAACCGGGAGAGACCGGTGCCACGGGTGAGGTTGAGGACGTCCGCCGCGGTCGCGTCGGAGTGCAGCGCGCTCATCTTCACCCGGGGGTCATCACATGCTGGGCGGTGAGCCCGCCGAGCGACAGGGTCCTGACGAACAGGTCCGCCGTGTCCTCCTCCAGGGCGCCGGCCCGGGCCGAGTGACGGGCCAGGGAGACCAGTTCGCCGGGGGTACGGGCGGAGGCCAGCTCCTCGGCGGGCTCCACGCCGAACGCGCGTACGAGGTGGTTGGCCACGGCGTTGAGGAGGGCGATCACGGGCCGGAACACCGCCGAGAAGCGGTACTGCGGGCCGGCCACGAACCGGGCGACCTGCAGCGGCCTCGACACGGCCCAGTTCTTCGGGACGAGTTCGCCGACCACCATCTGCACGGCGGAGGCGAGCAGCATGCCGATCACGACGGCGACGCCCGGGACGGCCGCGCCGGGGATCCCGGCGGCGGTGAGCGGCCCGCCGAGCAGCCGGGCGAGTGCGGGTTCGGCCAGCATGCCGACGACGAGGGAGGTGAGGGTGATGCCGAGCTGGGTGCCGGAGAGCTGGAACGACAGCTCGCGCAGGGCCCGGACGACGGTCCCGGCGCGGCGGTCGCCCTCGGCGGCCGCGCGTTCCGCGTCCGCGCGCTCCACGGTGACCAGGCCGAACTCGGCGGCCACGAAGAAGCCGTTGGCGAGGATGAGCAGGAATGCCGCGAACAGCAGCAGTAGCGGGATGATCATGCCGCCGCCTCCCGGGAGGGGCGGCGCAGGTACTACCGGACGATCCGTCCATTGCCGGAGAGGGTCACTCCTCGGGTCGCAGGGGGTGCCTCACGGGCCGTGGCCGGCCCACCGGTGTGAGGCGGAGGCGCGCCCGGCGCCTCCGGGGCAAGAGTAATCACGAGTCCGCCCCGAGGGCAGGGGACTCAGCGGTCGTCCGTGCCGGTGCCTCGCGATTCGGCGAGCAGGCGCAGGGCGCGGGCGTCCCGGATGGCGTGGTGGCGGGCGATTCCGGGCTGGATCCCGAGAGCCGGAAGGCTGGTGCCGTCACTCAGATCGAGGAACACCCAGGGGTCACCCGGACGGAGGTTGACGCGGACGATCTCCGCCCACTCCAGCCTCCGCGTCCGGGTGAGGTTGACGACGGTGACGCCCCGTTCGTCGGCGACGATCCTGGGGCGGCTGAGCAGCGCCAGCACCGCGAAGAACAGCACCGCGGTGAGGATGAAGCTGACCCGCTCCCCCGGGCTGAGCCGCTCCAGCGCGACGGCGACGGCGGTGATCACCGCGAACATCACGGTCCCGACGGACAGCAGGACCGCCCGGGTGCGGGTGGGCCTGAAGGTCACCGGGAGCGCGGGCAGCCCCTGCTGGTCCATGTACATGCTCCGTGCCGTCCCGGGCCTCAGAGGCGGCAGGCGTGGATCGCGGTCGTCAGGATCGCGCGGGCGCCGAGGTGGTAGAGGTCGTCCATGATCCGCTGCGCCTCCCTGGCCGGGACCATCGCCCGGACGGCCACCCAGCCCTCGTGGTGGAGGGGGGAGACGGTCGGGGACTCCAGGCCCGGGGTGAGGGCGACGGCCTGCTCCAGGTGCTCGACCCGGCAGTCGTAGTCCATCATCACGTAGGAGCGGGCGACCAGGACGCCCTGGAGGCGGCGGAGGAACCGCTGCACCTTCGGGTCGTCCGGATCGGCGCCGGTGCGGCGGATGACGACGGCTTCGGAGGTGATGATCGGCTCGCCGACGACGCCGAGGCCGGCGTTGCGCAGGCTGGTGCCCGTCTCCACGACATCGGCGATGACCTGGGCGACTCCCAGTTCGATCGCGGTCTCCACGGCCCCGTCGAGGTGGACGACGGAGGCGTCGATGCCCTTGTCCGCGAGGTGCTTGGCGACGATGCCCTCGTACGAGGTGGCGATCGTGAGCCCGCCGAACTCCTCGACGCCGGAGGCCGTGCCGGGCTTGGTGGCGTAGCGGAACGTGGAGCGGGCGAAGCCGAGCTGGAGGATCTCCTCGGCACTGGCTCCGGAGTCCAGGAGCAGGTCCCGTCCGGTGATACCGATGTCGAGGCGGCCCGAGCTGACGTAGATCGCGATGTCCCGGGGGCGCAGGTAGAAGAACTCGACCTCGTTCTCGGGTCGACGAGCACGAGTTCCTTGGAGTCCTTGCGCTGGAGATAGCCCGCCTCATGGAGCATCTCCCCGCAGGTCCGGAGAGTGAACCCTTGTTGGGGACGGCGATGCGCAGCATGAGACGGGCTTCCTTCGGGTGCGTGGGTGCTTGCGTAGGGGTGTGCGGGTGTATCGGGGTACGGGTTCGGCGGTGGTACGGGACGAGTGTGCCTCAGAGATGGGCGTAGACGTCGTCGAGACTGATCCCGCGTGCGACCATCATCACCTGGACGTGGTACAGCAGCTGCGAGATCTCCTCGGCGGCGGCTTCCCCGCCCTCGTACTCGGCGGCCATCCACACTTCGGCCGCCTCCTCGACGATCTTCTTGCCGATGGCATGGACGCCCTTGTCCACCAGCTCGGCGGTGCGGGAGGTCGCGGGGTCGCCGTTGGCGGCCTTGTGCTGGAGCTCGGCGAAGAGCTCCTCGAACGTCTTCTTGGACATGGTGGTCCCACCCTACGCGGAAGTGGTCTCTCCTCAGCGCCAGGGTTCGGATACCGACCGCAGCGTCGCCGCGGTGGCCACGGCGGCGGTGACCGCCTCGTGCCCCTTGTCCTCGCTGGAACCCTCCAGACCGGCCCGGTCGAGCGCCTGCTCCTCGGTGTCGCAGGTGAGCACGCCGAAGCCGACGGGGACGCCGGTGTCGACGGAGACCCGGGTAAGGCCCTCGGTGACGCCCTGGCACACGTAGTCGAAGTGGGGCGTGCCGCCGCGGATGACGACGCCGAGCGCCACCACGGCGTCGTAGCCGCGTCCGGCCAGCACCTTGGCGACCACGGGGAGCTCGAAGCTGCCGGGGACCCGCAGCAGGGTCGGCTCGTCGATGCCCAGCTCGTGCAGGGCGCGCAGGGCGCCGTCGACGAGCCCGTCCATGATCTTCTCGTGCCACTGGGCCGCGATGACGGCCACGCGGAGGTCTCCGCAGTTGCGTACGGACAGTTCGGGTGCGCCCTTGCCGCTCACGTGTCTCCTCGTTCCTGGTTCCTGCTGGTTGTCGCAGACCTGTACTTGCCGGTTGCAGCTGCTTACTGGCTGCCGCAGGTCGACGCCGGCACGGGGTCGAGCCAGGGCAGGTCGTGCCCCATGCGGTCGCGCTTGGTGCGCAGATACGTCAGGTTGTGCTCGCCGGCCTGCACGGGCATGGCCACGCGGTCGAGGACCGCCAGGCCGTACCGCACCAGGGCGGCGGTCTTGTCGGGGTTGTTGGTCATCAGCCGGAGGCTGCGTACCCCGAGGTCGTCCAGGATCCGGGCGCCGGCGGCGTAGTCCCGGGCGTCGGCGGGCAGCCCCAGCTCGAGGTTGGCGTCCAGCGTGTCCCTGCCGCGTTCCTGCAGCTCGTACGCGCGGAGCTTGGAGAGCAGTCCGATGCCCCGGCCCTCGTGGCCGCGGAGGTAGACGACGACGCCGCGGCCCTCCTCGGTGACGCGCTCCATGGACTCCCGCAGCTGGGGGCCGCAGTCGCAGCGCAGCGAGTGGAAGATGTCGCCGGTCAGGCACTCGGAGTGGACGCGGACCAGGACGTCCTCGCCGTCGCCGATGTCGCCGTGGACGAGCGCGACGTGCTCGACGCCGTCCGCGGTGGATCGGTATCCGTAGGCCGTGAACGCGCCGTGCGCGGTGGGCAGGACGACCTCGGCCTCGCGGCGGACGGCCGGCTCCGTGCCGAGGCGGGCGGCCGGCTCCGTGCCACGGCGGACGGCCGGCTCCGTGCCGCGGCGGTACGCGATCAGGTCCTCGATGGAGATGATCGTGAGCCCGTGCTTGCGGGCGAACGGGACCAGCTCGGGCAGCCGCAGCATCACGCCGTCCTCGCCGGCGATCTCGACGATCGCCCCGGCGGGGCGCAGTCCGGCCAGCCGGGCGAGGTCCACGGCGGCCTCGGTGTGGCCGGGACGCACCAGGACGCCGCCAGGCCGTGCGCGCAGCGGGAAGACATGGCCGGGGCGGACGAAGTCGGCCGCGTCGGCCGTGCCGCCGGCCAGCAGCCGCAGGGTGGTGGCGCGGTCGGCGGCCGAGATGCCGGTGGTCACGCCGTGCGCGGGCCCGGCGTCGACGGAGACGGTGAAGGCCGTACTCATCGACTCGGTGTTGTGCGCCACCATCTGCGGCAGCGCGAGGCGCTCCAGCTCCTCGCCCTCCATGGGCGCGCAGATCAGTCCGCGGCACTCGCTCATCATGAACGCGACGATGTCGGGCGTCGCCTTCTCGGCGGCGATGACGAGGTCGCCCTCGTTCTCGCGGTCCTCGTCGTCGACGACCACGACCGGCCGGCCGGCGGCGATGTCGCGGACGGCCTGCTCGACGGGATCGAGGCGGAGGTCCTCCCCGCCGCCGGCCGGGAACCACGGCGACGGGGCGAGCGGACCCGCCGGGTCCGGCAGGACGGTCGTGGGAGACGTACGGGCGCTCATGCTGCCGCTCCTTCCAGAGCAGGGGTCGTACGGGACCGGAGCCACCAGTCGCGCATGCCCCACAGGACGAGCGCGCCGTAGATGACGTAGACGAAACCGGAGAACGCGTAGCCGTTGGCGAAGTTCAGCGGCACACCGACGATGTCGACCAGGAGCCAGGCGAACCAGAACTCGACCATGCCGCGGGCCTGGGCGTACATGGCGACGAGGGTGCCGACGAAGATGTAGGCGTCCGGCCAGGGGTCCCACGACAGCGTGGGGTAGGCCGTGAAGAGCAGCGCGACGGCGACGGTGCCGAGCGCGGCCACGGCGAGCATGAGGCCGCGCTCGGGCCAGGTGGCGAAGCGGACGGCGATGGAGCCGTCCTGGGCCTGCTCCCGGCCCCGGTTCCACTGCCACCAGCCCCAGCCGGCCACGGCCATCACGACCACCTGCTTGCCGGCGCTGCCGGTGAGATGGGGGGCGAACGCGGCGAAGAGGATGAGGCCGGACAGGAACTGGGCGGGCCAGGTCCATATCGAGCGGCGCCAGCCGAGGGCGAGGGCGGTCAGCCCGATCACGTTGCCCGTCATGTCGGACCACTTGATGTGCTGGCCGAAGGCGGTGAACGCCTCGGAGTTCAGCCAGTCGACGACGCTCACTCGGCGGCCTCCCCCGCGCGGCCGGAGCGCTCGCCGAGCATCCGCTCGATGTACTTGGCGATGATGTCGACCTCGAGGTTGACCGGGTCGCCGGGCTGCTTGGTACCGAGCGTGGTCAGCGCGAGGGTGGTGGGGATCAGGCTGACGGTGAAGTGGTCGCGGCCCGCGTCGACGACGGTGAGGCTGACTCCGTCGACCGTGATGGAGCCCTTCTCCACGACGTACCGGGAGAGTTCCGCCGGGAGGGAGACCCGGACCACCTCCCAGTGCTCGGAGGGGTCCGCTCGACGATCGCGCCCGTGCCGTCGACGTGCCCCTGGACGATGTGCCCTCCGAAGCGCCCGTCGGCGACCATCGGCCGCTCCAGGTTGACCGGGGAGCCGGGGACGAGCGCGCCGAGGCTGGAGCGCTTCAGGGTCTCGGCCATGACATCGGCGGTGAACTCGCCGCCGACGGTCTCCACGACGGTGAGGCAGACGCCGTTGACGGCGATGGAGTCGCCGTGCTTGGCCCCCTCGGTGACGACGGGGCCGCGCAGTCGGAAGCGGGAGGCGTCGCCGAGGTTCTCCACAGCGGTGACCTCCCCCAGCTCTTCGACGATTCCGGTGAACACTGTCAGGCTCCCTTGGGGACGGTGGCGGTGATGCGCAGATCGGGGCCGAGACGCACCGACTCAGCCACGTCGAGCCGCAACGCCTCGGTGATGGTGGTGATTCCGGCTTCGGCGAGGGCCGTGGGCCCCGCGCCGAGGAGTACGGGGGCGAGGTAGCCGACGACCCGGTCGACGGCGCCCGCGGCGACGAAGGACCCGGCGAGGGTGGGTCCGCCCTCGAGGAGCGCGGACCGGACCCCGCGCGCGTACAGCGCTTCGAGGAGGGCGGGGACGGACAGGCCGCGGCCGGTCCGGGGGAGCCGGAGTACGCCGGGGAGGCCGGTCTCGGCGTCCTCGGCGACGGCGACGAGGGTGGGAGCGGCGTCGTCAAGGACGCGCGCGCCCGGCCGCACGGTGCGGGCCTCGGTGTCGAGCACGACCCGCAGCGGCTGGGTGGCGCCGTCGACGCCGCGGACCGCGAGATGGGGGTCGTCGGTGCGGGCGGTACCGGAGCCGACGATCACCGCGTCGGCCTCGGCGCGCAGCCGGTGGACGTCGGCCCGGGACTCGGGGAGCTGATCCAGCGACTGGACCCGTCGGCGGCGGCGATCCGGCCGTCGAGGGTGGCGGCGTACTTCCAGACGACGTAGGGGCGGCCCAGGCGCACGGAGGTGAGCCAGGCGGTGTTGCCCGCCGCCGCCTCCGCCTCGAGGAGCCCCTGCTCGACCCGGACGCCGGCCGCGCGCAGGGTGCCGGCACCCCCGGTGGCCTGCGGGTTGGGATCGGCGACCGCGTACACGACCCGGGCGATACCGGCCTCGGTCAGGGCCTGGGCGCAGGGGCCGGTGCGACCGGTGTGGTTGCAGGGCTCGAGGGTGACGTACGCGGTGCCGCCGCGGGCGTGCTCGCCCGCTTCCCGGAGGGCGTGGATCTCCGCGTGGGGCCCCCGGCCCGCTGGTGGAAGCCCTCGCCGACGCGGCGCCCGGACGTGTCGGTGATGACGCAGCCGACGACCGGGTTGGGGCTGGTGGAGCCAAGACCGCGGGCGGCGAGCGCGACGGCTCGGCGCATGGCGTGCGTGTCGGCTGCGGTGGCCACCGGGTCCTCCTGCCTCTTCGGGCACGGACTCCGGGGCTGTCGATGTCGACAGAGAAGCGGAGCAACACCTCGGGAAACACCGGCGTCCACGGTCCCGATCGCCCCCGGGGATACCCCTCGAGAACGATCAGCCGCTACGGCCGGCGGACCGCGAGGGCCGCCCGCCGCGCACTGCCTCCCATCCGGACTTTCACCGTCGGTCCAGGAATTTCACCTGGTCAACCGGCCGCTGGCTGCGGACGGGTCGCGGACTGTAACCGCCGGTTCGGAATTACACCGACCCCGGAGTGCGCTGCTGCTGATACAGGCCCAGTGTGCCATGAGCGCCCGTGGGCCGAACGGGTGATCTCGTGTGTGCTGGCTCACAGCGGCCCCGGCCGCAGGCGGACCCGGCCGGCGGGCGCCCCGTGGAAACGGACCGCGTCCGCCGCCTGCCGATGCGCAGACCGCCGGCCCGGCCGGGGCCTTCGGGCGGTGGCGGCCGGGGTGGCGGCCGGGCGGTCATCCGCGCGGGGGAGGCCGGTCACGGGAGCCGCCAGGGGCAGAGGCGGAACCCGGGCGGTCATCCGCGCGGGGGAGGCCGGGTCTGCGCGCCGGGGGGCTCCTCGGGCACCCGTGCGCCGCGCCGTCCGGCGGACCGCGCGCTCCTCGTCCGGTGGCACCGCGCGGCCGTCCGGGATCGAGGCCCGAAGTCAGGGCGGGGGCGCGAAGAGATCGGCCTGCGCCGCGTCCCGCGCCGCGAGCAGCGCGCCCCGCAGCACGGCCTCGCCGCCCAGTCCCGTCGGCCGGATCCCGGTGCGCAGCGGCGACAGGACCGCCAGCCGCGCCTCCACCCGGGTGGCGAGCGCCGCGCCGCCGGCGTACCCGATCTCCCCGCCGAGCACCACGCAGCCGGGGTCCAGCACGGCGGCGACGGCGGCGGCCCCGACGGCCAGCTGCCCGGCGAGGGCGTCGAGGAAGGCGTCGCCCCGCCCCCGGGGCACTCCCCCGCCGCCGCGGCCCGTACCGCCTCCTCGGCCCGCAGCGACTCGCCGGCCTCACCCCCGATGCCGTGGAGCACGGCCAGCTCCCGGACCGCGGCCGCACCCGCCAGCGCGTGGAACCCGGCCTCGCAGCCGGTCGCGGACGGCAGCCCGCCGGTTCCGGGCACCGGCAGGAAACCGATCTCTCCGGCGCCGCCCGACGCGCCCCGCCGCAGCGCACCGCCGAGGACGACGGCGGCGCCGACCCCTGGCCGAGCCAGAGCAGCACGAAGTCGTCCAGGCCGCGGGCGGCGCCGAGACGCTGCTCGGCGACGGCGGCCAGATTGGTCTCGTTCTCCACGAGCACGGTCCCCGGAAGGCGCTGCTGGAGGGCGGCGACGAGTCCGCGGTGCCAGGCGGGCAGCGCGGTGGAGTCGCGCAGCTCCCCGGTGACCGGCTCGATCAGTCCGGGCGCTCCTATGCCGACGCTGTGCAGACTCGTGGCACCGGCCTCCCGGGCGGTTCGCTCCAGCAGGGCCGCGGCCTGCTCGACGGCCGGTTCGGTGCCGGTGCCTCCGCCGATGGGCAGCGTCGCCTCGGCCAGCGTGGCGCCCAGCAGGTCGGCGACCACGACGGTGAGGCCCTGGGTGCGCACGTCGAGCGCCGCGAGATGGGCGCGGTCGGCGACGATGCCGTACAGCCGGGCGTTGGGTCCGCGGCGCTGTTCGCCGGCCTCTCCGACGACCCGGATCAGACCGGATTCCTGGAGCCGTTCCACCAGGTCAGCGACGGAGGGCCGGGAGAGTCCGGTGAGGGTCTTCAGCTGACCCGCCGTCAACGGGCCCTCCTGCTGGAGCAGTCGGAGCGCGAGCCGGTCGTTGATGGCCCGGGCGGTGCTCGGGGATGCGGGCATGCCGGAATCCTTCCAGATCCCTGCCGGCTGGCGCTATTTATCAGGCAGGGTTCCTGATAGTTTACGCGGACACCACGACTCCCGGGGAGGGCGGCTCGATGCCGACGGAGACCGCCTACGACAGGCGACGGCTGAGCGGGGCGCGCCGGGCCGTCGCCGCCGTCTTCTGTGTGCACGGCGCCGTGACCGGCAGCTTCGCCACCCGGATCCCCTGGATCCAGGACCACGCGGGCGTCAGTGCCGGCCAGCTGGGGCTGGCCCTCGCCTTCCCCGCCGTCGGCGCCTCCCTCGCGATGCCCCTCGCCGGAGCGGTCAGCCATCGGTACGGGGCGCGCGCGGCCCTGCGGGGGCTGCTCTCGCTGTGGACGCTGTCCCTGGTCCTGCCGGCGCTCGCCCCCAACGTACAGACGCTGTGCGCAGCACTGTTCGTGTACGGCGCCACCGCCGGGATGTCCGACGTCGCCATGAACGCCCTCGGGGTCGAGGTGGAGAACCGGCTGAACCGCTCGATCATGTCCGGCCTGCACGGGATGTGGAGTGTGGGCGCGCTCCTGGGCTCGGCGGCCGGCACGGTCGCCGCGCATCTCGGCACCGACGCGCGGCTCCACCATCTGCTCGCGTCCGCCGTGCTGACCGCGGCCGGGCTGCTGGCCTGCCACGGCGTGCTCGACCTGCGCGGCTCCGCGGACGAGAAACCGCCGCGGTTCGCGCTGCCGCCGAAGTCCGCGCTGGCCATCGGCGCGATCGGCTTCTGCGGGGTGTTCGCCGAGGGCGCGAGCCTGGACTGGTCGGCGGTGTACCTGCGGGACGTACTGGGCACCTCCGCGGGCCTCGCCGCCGCGTCCACCACGGCGTTCGTGCTGACCATGGCGGTGGCGCGGCTGGCCGGCGACCGCGTCGTGGACCGGTTCGGCCCGGTCGGCACGGTCCGCGCCGGCGGAGTGCTGGCGACCGCCGGAGGGGTACTGGTGGTCCTGGCGCCCCACCCGGCGGCCGCGATGGCGGGATTCGGCTGCATCGGCCTCGGTGTCGCCGTGGTGGTGCCGCTGGCGTTCGCGGCGGCCGGGCGCAGCGGGACCAACCCGAGCCTGTCGATCGCGGGCGTGGCGACGATCACCTACACCTCCGGGCTGATCGCCCCCTCCGCGATCGGCGGGATCGCCGATCTGACCTCGCTGGTGGTGTCGTTCGGGCTGGTGACGGTACTCGCGTCCGGGCTGGTTCTGGGGGCTGGAGTGCTGCGGGCAGCGACCGGGGGCGACGCCCGGTGCACCTGATGCACCCGGGTCACCCGAGTCGCACGGATCGCACGGATCGCACGGGTCGCCCGGCGGGGAGCGTCCGGCGCCGGCGCCGGACCTCCGGGCCTAGGGCTTCGCGGCGGGCCGAGGACCCTGACTTCCGCGCGCGGCCCAGGGACTTCGCGGCGGGCGGCGGCGCCCGGAGGGCACCACGGACCGCCCCGGCGGGAGGAGTCGGGACTCCCACGGCCTCGTACGATGGGCGCCGATCACCGCCCCTCTCACCTGGAGCCCGCATGAACCTCGGCGTGCGCTGGAACCTGCACGGCGACGGACGAACCCCCGCTCCGGGAGCGGTCGTACGGCCCGACGAGCGCCTTTCGTGGCCGCGTACGGCGGGCCTCGGCGCCCAGCACGTGGTGGCCATGTTCGGGGCCTCGTTCGTGGCACCGGTGCTGATGGGCCTGGACCCCAACCTGGCCATCATGATGTCCGGGGTCGCGACCATGATCTTCCTGCTCGCGACCCGCGGCCGGATACCGAGCTATCTGGGCTGCTCGCTGTCGTTCGTGGGCGTGGCCGCGACCATCCGGGCCACCGGCGGCGACAGCGCCACCATCACCGGCGCGATCCTCGTGGTCGGCGTGGTGCTCTTCCTCGCGGGCCTCGCCGTGCGGCGCTTCGGCGCCCGGATCATCCACGCCGCGATGCCTCCGATCGTCACCGGCGCCGTGGTCATGCTCATCGGATTCAACCTGGCACCCGTCACGGCCGCGGTGTACTGGCCGCAGGACCAGTGGACCGCCCTGCTCACCATGCTGTTCACCGGGCTGGCCGTGGTGTGCCTGCGCGGCTTCTGGTCACGCGTCGCGATCTTCCTGGGGCTGGTCTTCGGGTACGGCGTCTCCTGGCTCCTCGACCGGGTCCTCGGGAAGATCCACTCTCCGGTGGGCGGCGCCGAGGCCGTCGACCACTGGCGGCTCGACCTGTCGGGCGTCGGGAAGGCCGAGTGGATCGGGCTCCCCGGCTTCCACGCCCCAGCGTTCGAGTGGTCGGCGATCCTGGTGGCGCTGCCCGTCGTCATCGCCCTGATCGCGGAGAACGCCGGCCATGTGAAGGCCGTGGGCGAGATGATCGGGGATCCGCTCGACGACAAGCTGGGCACGGCCATCGCCGCCGACGGCGCCGCGTCGATGCTCTCCAGCGCGGTGGGCGGACCGCCGAACACCACGTACTCGGAGAACATCGGCGTCATGGCCGCCACCCGGGTGTACTCGACGGCCGCCTACTGGGCAGCCGCGCTCTTCGCGCTGCTCTTCGGCCTCTGCCCGAAGTTCGGTGCGGTCGTCGCCGCCATCCCGGGGGGCGTGCTCGGCGGCATCACGGTCATCCTGTACGGAATGATCGGCCTGCTCGGCGCGCAGATCTGGATCAACGCCAAGGTGGACCTGCGCAATCCGCTGAACCTCGTCCCGGCGGCAGCGGGCGTCATCATCGGCGTCGGCGGCGTCAGCCTGAAGTTCACCGACAACTTCGAACTCGGCGGTATCGCCCTCGGCACCATCGTCGTCATCACCGGCTACCACGTGCTGCGCGCCTTCGCCCCCGCCCATATGAAGCCGCAGCAACCGCTGCTGGACGCGGGCACCTCCGCGTACGACGAGGGCGAGGCCGGCCGTCAGCCGGTCGCCAGGTCGTAGGCGTAGTCCGGGGTGAAGGTGCCCGCGGCGCCCCTGCACCCGTCCGACTCCCCGGGCAGCTTGATCCACAGGTAGGCGTCGATCCGGGCCTCCCCCGTCTCGGTGGTCGGGGTGCGGCCGAGGGCGCGGCCGGGCGGATCGCACCAGGCGCCCTGCTCCGGCGCACCGTTGCCGTTGCGACTGGTGTCGATGACGGCGCCCAGTCCCGGGGGCCCGCCGAGGGCCTCCAGCACCCGGCGTGCGTAGCGCGCCTCGTCGCCGGTGCGGTGGAAGTTGGAGACGTTGGTGAAGATGCCGTCGCCGCTCGTGGCGGCGCCCGCGGCACGCAGTTCGGCCGCCTGCTTCGCCGCCGGGTGCCACCCCGAGTGGCCGGCGTCGAAGTACACCCTCGCCCGCGGGTTGGCCGCCTTCATGGTGCGCGCCGCCCGGGCCAGCGAGGCGTAGCGGGCCGCCCGGAGGCCGTCGGACAGACAGCCCGAGAGCGCGATCGAGTCGGGTTCGAGGATCACGACGACCGGTTCGCCGCCGAGGCCGGCGGCGAACTCCCTCGTCCAGGCGTCGTACGCGGCCAGATCCGGCGCGCCGCCCTGGGAGGCGCCGCCGCAGTCCCGGTCCGGGATCGCGTACGGCACCAGCACCGGCACCCGGCCCGCCGCGGCCGCGGCCGCGGTCACCGCCCGTACCTCGCCCCTGATCCGGCCGGGGTCGTGCTCCGGAAACCAGACCGCGGCGGGGTGCGCGGCGATCCGTGACTCGATCAGCGGCCTGCGGGGGTCGTCACGGTGCTTGCGCACCCAGTCCAGGACCTGGGACCGCGGATGGAGGTGAAGCCGGCCGGCGGCGTCCGGCGGTTCGGTGCGCGGTGCCGGGCGGCTCGCCGGCGACGCGGGGGCGGGAGCCGCCGACCGCTCGGGAGAAGGCGGCGGCCCGGGCGGTTCCGCCGGTTCCGCCGGCACGGACGGCGGGTGGCTCGGGCGGGCGGGCAGCGGGACGGTCACGGGCGAACTCCTCACCTCGGGCCGCGCCGTGTCGTCCTCGCCGCCGCCTCCGACGGCCGACATCAGTCCGGCGACGGCTCCCAGCGCCACCACCGCGGAGGCCGCCGTGGTCATGACGCCGCGGCCGGCCGCGAGGCGCCGCCCGTTCCGTTCCGCCCGGCACCGATCGCGTACGACTGGCATGCGCTGTACTCCCCTCCCCCTGGCCGCCGCGTCCGTGGCGTTCCCCCGTTCCGGGGACACCTGCCGCCGGGCGGTGCGTGTCCGAGCCTATGCCTGGGACGCTGCCCCCATGGCGAAGATCGCACAGTACGCGGCGGGCGGCGAGGCGCACCGTGCGCCGGTCGGCACGGTGCTGGCCCGGATGCGGGCGTTCCGCTCCGGCTGGCCGGTGGACGACGGGATCGCGGTGTTCAACCGCGTGTACCTGGCCGTCACGGAGGAACTGGGCCGGCGCATCGACCGGGGCGAGTTCCCCGACCGCAGGTCGGCCGTCACCCTGCAGGTTCTCTTCGCCGAGCGCTACCTGGCGGCAGTGGACACGGTGACCGCGGGCGGCCGGGCGCCGGCCTGCTGGCGTCCGCTGTTCCAGCTCCGCCGTCATCCCGGGGTACGCCCGCTGCAGTTCGCGCTGGCCGGGATCAATGCGCACATCGGGCACGACCTCGGGCTGGCGGTCGTGGACACCTGCCGTACGCTCGACTGCCGGCCGACGGACCTCGAAGGGGACTTCGACCGCGTGGGTGAGATCCTCACGATGCTGGAGGAGCGCATCCGCGAGGATCTGATGCCCGGCCCCGATCTGCTGGAGATCGCCGATCCGCTCACCCATCTGCTCGGCTCGTGGAGCCTGGAGCGGGCCCGCGACGGCGCCTGGTCGGCGGCGCGGCTGCTCTGGGGGCTACGCGGACTCCCCGCGCTCGCTGCGGAGTTCACGGAACGGCTGGACGCCGGGGTGGGCCTGGTCGGACGCTGCCTGCTCACTCCGCTGCGCTGACGGGCAGGACCGGACCGGGCCCGGTCGGACGCCGCCTGCTCACTCCGCCGCGCCGCAGGACAGGACCGGACCGGGGATCCGGCCCCGGCGTGCGGACGGGGCCGCCGCCGGCCGGGGTTCCTGGCCGGCGGCGGCTGAGGTGACCTCCCGGGGCCGGCCGGATCGCGGTCGGCGGCGGGGGTGCGTTCAGGAGGACCCGCGGGTGCGGGTCCCGGACCGGGGCGGGCAGGAGCATCGTGGAAGCCACGTCACCTCCCTCACCGCCGGCCGTCGGGGAGTCGGGGGTTGCCCGAGGGCGGCCTCCCCGAATGCCCCCTCAGTCCTCGGGAAGCTCCACCGGGGCGATCTCGTCGAAGACGTCACCCGGGCCCGGGTTGGTGGCGTCGGTGGCGCCGCCGAGGTGGTGCATCACGCCCCACACGGCGTTGAGCGCCGTCTGCACCGCGCCCTCGGCCCAGCCCGCCGTCCACGAGATGTCGTCGCCGGCGAGGAAGATGCCGCGCTTGCCCTCGGGCAGCCGGTCCTGCATGAAATGGGTGAACAGCCGCCGCTGGTAGCGGTAGTGGCCCGGCAGGTTGGCCTTGAACGCGCCCATGAAGTAGGGCTCGTCCTCCCAGGACACGGTCACCGGGTTGCCGATGACGTGCTTGCGGATGTCGACCTTCGGATAGATCTCGCCGAGCGACTTCAGCATGACCTCCATGCGCTCGCTCGCCGACAGTGGCAGCCACTTCAGGCTGTCGTCGCACCAGGTGTAGGAGAGGCAGATGACGGCGGGCTTGTCCGGGCCGTCGTCCAGCAGATAGGTGCCGCGCGTCATCCGGTCGGTGAGCGTCATCGACATGACGTCGCGGCCGGTCTGCTCGTCCTTGTCCAGCCAGAACGGCCGGTCCACCGGCACGAACAGCTTGGACGACTCCATGTAGTGCGTGCGCTCCATCGCCGTCCAGTGGTCGATGGGGAACAGCGAGTCGTCGCAGGCGATCTTGGAGAGCAGCATCCAGGACTGCGCGGTGAAGATCGCCGCCTGGTAGGTGCGGATGTCGCCGGAGGCGTCCGTGACGGTGATGCGGTTGCCCGCGGTGCGGTGCAGCCGGGTCACGGCGGGCCGGGGCTCCCCGCCCGCGTGCAGCGTGGCGAGCGAGGTGCCGTACGCCCAGTGCGTGATCTTCTCCGGCGTGCGCTCCCAGAGGCGCAGCGGCAGCTGCTGGGAGCCGCCGACGATGCCGCGGTGGTGGTCGTCGGCCTCGGTGTAGACGACGCGGAGGATCTCCAGGATGGAGTTGGGGAAGTCGGTGTCCCAGCCGCCGGTGCCGAAGCCGACCTGGCCGAAGATCTCGCGGTGCCGGAAGGACCTGAAGGCCTCGGAGTCGCAGAGGAAGCCGTAGAAGGTCTGGTTGTCGAGCTTCTCTACGAGCTTCGCCCAGATCTCGCGGATCCGCGGGACGTCGCGCTCGCGCATGGCGCGGTTCATGTCGGAGAAGTCCGCGCCCTCCTCCAGGCAGTCGTTCCAGGCCTTCGCGACGTCGCGGTACACCTGCGGCAGGTCGTCGATCGTCTGCGCGTAGTGCGACTCGCCCTTGAGGTCGACGACGGTCGAGGGGTGGCCTCGGCGAGCGGGTTGGGGAAGGGCCGGGTCTCCAGCCCCACCAGGTCGATGTAGTGCTGCAGCGCGGTCGAGGAGGGCGGGAAGCGCATGGCGCCCATCTCGGCGGTGAGCGACGGGTCGCAGCCCTCGAAGCCCACCGTGCGCAGCCGGCCGCCGATCTGGTCCGCCTCGTAGACGACCGGCTTGAGTCCCATCTTCATCAGCTCGTACGCGGCGACGATGCCGGAGAGGCCGCCGCCGATGACCGCGACCTCCGTGCCGTGCTCGGTCGCGGGTATCTGTCCCAGGCCCGCCGGGTGCGCGAGGAAGTCGTCGTAGGCGTAGGGGAAGTCCGGCCCGAACATGGTGATGGGCGGCTGCGCGCCGGTGTGCGGGACGGAGGTGGGCACCGTGGACGTCATGGGTGTTGCTCCTGGTGTGGCGGGGCGGGAGGTCTCAGCGTGCGAGCGGCCCGTACAGGCCGGGGCGGCGGTCGCGCAGATAGGGGTTGTCGGCGCGGGAGGCCGCCAGCAGATCCGGGTCGGCGTCGCCGGCCACCAGCTCCTCTCCGTGGCCGGCGCGGGCCCGGACGATGCCGTCGGGGCCGGCGAGGCAGCTCAGCCCGGCGAAGTCGAACTCGCCTTCGAGGCCGGTGCGGTTGGCGTACGCCACGTACATCTGGCCCTCGAAGGCGCGGACCGGGAGGAGCTTCTCGGCGACGAACCGGAAGGGGTTCATCAGCGCGGTCGGCACCACCAGCAGGTCCGTGTCCGCCAGGGCGTGGGCGCGGACGTTCTCCGGGAACTCGACGTCGTAGCAGATCAGCAGCCCGACCCGGAGGCCGCCGAGTTCGGCCTGGACGACCGGCTCGTCGCCGGGGGTGAACCACTCCTTCTCGAAGCAGCCGAAGAGGTGGGTCTTGCGGTAGTTCGCGAGGCGCGCGCCACCGGGACCGACCAGCTGCGCCGCGTTGTACACGGCCCCCGAGTCGCCGCCGGTGCCGCGCTCCGGGTAGCCGTAGGCGACGGCGATCCCGTGGCGGGCGGCGATCGCGGCGACGGCCCGGGCAGAGGCGCCGTCGGCGGTCTCGGCGAGGCGGTGCACGTCGGCGCCGATCGCGTACCCGGTGAGGAACATCTCCGGTGCGACGAGCAGGCCGGCACCCTCGGCGGCGGCCCGGGCCGCGTGGGTGTCGAGGATCTCGAGGTTCTTCGCGATGTCGCCGGGGGTCCCGGAGCTCTGGAGCAGGGCTGTGCGCAGCGGCGGCATGGACCTACCTCGGAAGGAGTGGGTGAGGTGTCGGGGAGACGTCAGAAACCGTACGTTCCGGCCAACCACCGGGACAAGGCGGGACCGTTGCGTTCGGAGACTCGATCCGTTGCGTGCATCCGGGGTGCATCGGTGATTCGTTGCACCACGGCACTCGGCCCCCTGCGCTTCCCGGCGGCGGCCGTCTCCCGGCGCGGGAGGCGGCACCGGCGCGGGAGGCGGCACCGGCGCGGGAGGCGGCACCGGCGGGGGGTGCGGCACCGGCGGGGCATGCCTGCCAGCGGGTCGGGCCGCTGACCCGGAGATCGGGCCGGTGCCCCCGAGGATCAGGCCGGTGCCCCCGAGGAGAACCGCCTGAGCAGGGGCGACAGCACCAGGACCGACTTGGTCCGCTCCACGAAGGGCTCGCCGGCGATCCGTTCCAGGACACGCTCGAAGTGGCGCATGTCCGAGGCGAAGACCTGGACGATCGCGTCCGCCTCACCGGTGACGGTGGACGCGGACGCCACTTCCGGGTACCGCTCGAGGCCGCGCTTGATGGTCTCGGGCGAGGTGTTGCTGCGTGCGTGGATCTCGATGAAGCCCTCGGTCTCCCAGCCCATCGCGCCCGGGTCGACGCGGACCGTGAAGCCGGTGATGACCCCGTCCGCCCGGAGCCTGTCCACGCGCCGCTTGACGGCGGGCGCGGACAGGCCGACGAGCGAACCGATGTCGGCGTAGGAACGGCGGGCGTCCTCGGCGAGGGCGTGGACGATGCGTTCGTCGAGATCGTTCAGTCGCACGGGGGGTGGATCACTTCTCTGCTGTTGCCATCCGGGAGCGGCGAAGGCCGTACAGGAAGTAGAACACGAGCCCGGCCGCCATCCAGCCAGCGAACCACACCCAGGTGACACCCGGGAGGCTGAGCATCATGTAGGCGCAGAAGAGGAAGCCCAGGATCGGGGTGACCGGGAAGAGCATCACCTTGAAGGTGCGGTCCATGTCCGGGCGCTTCCACCGGAGGATGACCACGGCGACGTTGACCAGGGCGAAGGCGAAGAGGGTGCCGATGCTCGTGGCGTTCGCCAGTTCGCCGAGCGGGATGAAGGCCGCCAGGACACCGCAGAACAGCGAGACGATCACGGTGTTGGCCCGCGGGGCTCCGGTCTTCTCGTTCACCTTGGCGAAGACCTTGGGGACCAGGCCGTCGCGGGACATCGCGAACAGGATGCGGGTCTGTCCGTACAGCACGGCGAAGACGACGCTGGCGATCGCGACGACGGCACCGGCGGCGAGCACCACACCCCAGAAGCTCTGGCCCGTGACGTCCTTCATGATCTGGGCGAGCGTCGCCTCGGTGCCCTCGAAGTCCTGCCACGGCATGGCGCCGACGGCGACCAGGGCGACGAGGCAGTAGAGCACCGTGACGATCAGCAGCGACAGCATGATCGCCCGCGGGAGGTCCTTCTTCGGGTTCTTCGCCTCCTCACCGGCGGTGGAGGCGGCGTCGAAGCCGATGTACGAGAAGAAGAGCGTGGCCGCGGCGGCGCTGATGCCGGTGACGCCGAGCGGGGCGAGCGGGGCGTAGTTGCCGGCCTTGATGCCCAGGAAGCCGATGCCGATGAAGAGCAGCAGCGTCACGATCTTGACGGCGACCATGACGGTGTTGACCCGTGCGCTCTCCTTGGCACCGCCCATCAGGAAGACCATGGCGAGCAGCACGACGACGAGCGCGGGGAGGTTGATGAACCCGCCCTCGCCGACCGGAGCGGAGACGGCGTCCGGGATCGTCACCCCGATCGTGCCGTCGAGCAGTTCGTTGAGGTACTCGCCCCAGCCGACGGCGACGGCCGCGACGGAGACGCCGTACTCCAGCACCAGGCACCAGCCGCAGACCCAGGCGACCAGTTCGCCCATCGTGGCGTACGAGTACGAGTACGACGAGCCGGACACCGGGACGGAGCCGGCGAGCTCGGCGTACGACAGGGCAGAGAACAGGGCGGTCAGCCCGGCGACGACGAAGGAGATCGCGACGGCCGGGCCGGCCAGCGGGGTGGCCTCCCCGAGCACGACGAAGATGCCGGTACCGAGAGTGGCACCGACGCTGATCATGGTCAGCTGCCACATGGTGAGCGAGCGGCGGAGCGTGCCGCCCTCGCCCTGGCCGCCCTCGGCGACGAGCTGCTCGACCGGCTTGCGCCGCATCAGACGGCTGCCGAGGCCCTGGGCGGGGCCCCCGGGGTCCCTCTGGGGAGTGACGGGGGGCGCTGCGCCGTGGTCCAACACTGGGGAGGCTCCTTATCGCTGCCTGTCGCTGCTGGCGGTGAGGCGGCGACCACGGCGGCCCGGCGCGGGCGCGGCTGAGGGCAGCCCGGAGCGCGGGGGATCGCCGAGCAGGCGGTCCCCGCCACTCCACGTACAGGCAGGACCCTACGAGGTGGACGTTCCCGACCGTAATGCATGAGCTTTGCGCACCTGCGAATGATCGTTGCGTGCTGGGGTCGACCGCGGAAGAACGTTGCACCGTCGCGCAAAGGTGTTCAGATCTCACGCAGGCGGTCGGCTATCTCCCTCAGCAGGGACGGGTCGTGCCCGCCCCGGGGCGCGGGCGGCTCGGAGACCCGCACCAGACCCGACTCGGCGAGGTCGGCGAGGAGGACCCGGACGACCGCGAGGGGCATGTCGGCGTCCGCCGCGACCTCGGCGACCGGCCGGGGTTCCCGGCGCACCAGCTCCAGCAGTGCGGTGCGGGCATGGTCGAGCCGAGGGTCCGGCTTGTCCGTTTCGACGGCCTTGACCTGCGACATCAGGCCGATGTGGTGCTCTGCTGCGGGACGGGTCCGGCCACGGGTGACGGTGTACGGCCGCACCATCGGCCCGGTCTCGTCCTCGTACCAGTGATCGTTCACGGGACTACGCGTCGGGTGCCTCGTCCGCCGCCCTCTCGGGGACCGTCATGTGCCGGCCGACGCGCTTCACGAGCAGCGCCATCTCGTGGGCGAGCTGCCCGACGTCGGTCTCGGCGCCGCTGAGCACCGCGAGGCGGCTGCCGCCGCCGGCCGGGGTGATGAAGAGATAGGCGTCGTCCAGCATGACCATCGTCTGGCGGATCTTCCCGGCCGCGAATCGGGAGCCGGCCTCGCCGGCGAGGCTGTGGAAGCCCGCGCACACGGCGGCGAGATGCTCCGCGTCCCGCTGCGGCATGCCCCGGGAGGCGCAGGTGACCAGGCCGTCCGCGGTGAGCAGGACGGCCTGCCGGACGTGGTCGGTCCGCTCCAGCAGGTCGTCGAGCAGCCAGCCGAGTCCGCTCGCGGCGGTACGCCCGGCCTCTCTGTCGTACGGCTCAGCCATCATCGCGCGTCCCTTCGTCGTTCGTGGTCCCCGGCCGGTCCCCCGGCACGCTCCCGGGCGGATGGCCCCCGGCCCGTCGGCTCTCGCTGCGGCCGCCCTCGCGCCGACCGCTACCGCCCGGCTCGCCGCTCCATCCGTGCTTGCCCGGCTCGCCACTTCGTCCCCGCTCGAGTCCTCGCTGGAAGGCCCCGAAGACGGCCCGCATCTCCTCGGCACTGACCTCCCGGTCCACCGGTCCGGACTCGTCCTGGCCCGGTCCGGGAGGTGGCTCACGCAGCGGCGCGGCGAGGGACGCCTGCCGGATCCGGGTGGGCAGGGGCCGAGGCACCGCGGTGTCCGCGGACGGCTCTGCACCACCGGGCCGGGGTGCGGGGCCCGCCCCGGCCCCCGGCTGAGCGGGTTCGTCCCACTGCGGCGGGCCGGAGAGCGGTGCGGGCTCCTCGGGGGTCCGTTCCGCTCCGGAGGCGGTTGCGCGGACGGTCCTCGGCTCCTCTGCCGCGGGGAGCACCGCCCGGCCCGCGGCGGCCGCCTCGCGCTCCCCGTCCGGGGCGGAGGACGGGGCCGGTATCCGGACCGGCTTCGGGTCCGGGGCCGGGGCCGGGGCCGGCTTCGGGTTCGGCTTCGGAACCGGCTTCGGGTCCGGGTTCGGAACCGGCTTCGGGTCCGGGTTCGGAACCGGGTTCGGGTCCGCCGGGGTGATGATCGCGTTCGGCAGCAGCACCACCGCGGTGGTCCCCCCGTAGGGGGAGCGGGTGAGGGTGACGGTGATGCGGTGCCGGGCGGCGAGACGGCCCACGATGTACAGGCCGAGACGATCGTCCTGGACCGGGTCGAAGTCACCCGGCCGCGACAGGGTGCGGTGGGCCTGGGCGAGTTCGTCGCCGTCCAGGCCGAGGCCGCGGTCGTCGATCTCCAGCACGAAGCCGTTGCGGGCCTCACTCGTACGCATCGTCACCTGGGTGTGCGGCGGGGAGAAGGCGGCGGCGTTCTCGACCAGCTCGGCGACCAGATGCACCACGTCCGCCACGGCGTCCGCGCCGACGCGCACCGCGGGCATCGGGGGCACCACGATCCGGGTGTAGTCCTCGATCTCGCCGACCGCTGCCGCCACCACGTCCACGAGCGGCACCGGCGTGCGCCACCGCCGTCCGGGCGCCGCGCCGGAGAGGATGATCAGGCCCTCGGCGTGGCGCCGCATCCGGGTCGTCAGATGGTCGATCCGGAAGAGCTCACCGAGCGTGTCGGGGTCCGTCGTCCGCCGCTCCAGGGTGTCGACGAGCTTCGCCTGCCGGTGCACCAGCGCCTGGTTCCGCCGTGCGATGTTCAGCAGCACGGCGAAGACGCCGCGCCGCAGGGTGGCCTGCTTCACCGCCGCTTCGACGGCCGCCCGGCGCGCCGCGTTGAGGGCCGTTCCCACCTGGGCGATCTCGTCGGGTGCACCGTCCCCGTCGGCGAAGTCCAGCGGCGGCGCCGCGGCGGCCGGGTCGACGTCCTCGCCCGCGCCGAGCCGTTCCATCACCTCGGGCAGCCGCCGGGTGGCGAGGACGTCCGCCGCGTCCCGCAGCTCCTCGAGCCGTCCCGCGATCCGCCGGCCGGCGCTCACCGACAGCCACACGGAGAGACCGGCGGCGGCGAGACCGGCGAGTCCGACGACGGCCGCCTCGACCATCTCGCGGTAGGCGAAGGCGCGTCCGCGCTCGGCCGCGTTCAGGGCCGACTCGGTGCACAGCAGCATGTACCGACGCACCGCGCGGTCCGTGGTGGTCCGCCACGACGCGTCCGCCACGGCCCGGCCCGCCTTCTCCGCACCGGCCCGCAGCAGCGCGTCCTCTCCCTCGGTCAGCGCCCGGTACTCGGCGCCCCGCTGGAAGTCGGTGAAGAGCTTCCGGGAATCGGGCGGCAGAGCGGGGACGTAGGTGCGGTGGAAGACGCGCCGGTCCTCGATGGCCGCGGTGAGCGCGTCGTACTGGGTGTCGGTGACGACCCCGGCGGCCCGTGCCCCTGCGACGAGGGCGTCCTCGCGGGAGACGAACTCCCGCACGCGCACCAGCTCCACCACGACCTGCGCCTCGCGAGCGAGCTGTCCGGCCTGCAACGCGGTGAGCTGGGACTGGACGTCGAAGGTCGGCTCGACGATCACCGTGTAGGCCTCCACGGCCTGGCCCCAGGACAGCCGGCGCTCGACCACCCGGTCCCGCAGGTCCTCGAGCCCCGAGGCGGCCCGGACCATCGCGTCCAGGGACTCCCGCTGCCGGCCGGTGAGGTCCTCTCGCCGGTCCTGGTCGCCGACGGCGTCGAGCATGGCCTGCACGGCCCGGTCGGTCGAACGCTGCTGGGCCAGCAGCGCGGCGGCGTCGGCCGCCCCGGCGTTGCGCTCGCCCGCGCCCAGATAGGCGGCCGCGAGCCGGCGTTCGATCTGGATCTGCCCGACGGCCGTGTCGACCGGGGTGCCGAACGTCTCGTACACGCTCTGGAGCCGGATCAGGGCCCGCAGATCCCCCGTCACGGACACCATGGCGAAGCTCCACAGCGCCAGCAGCGCCACGGCGGGCACCAGGGTGAGGCCCACGATCCGGCCGCGGATCGTGGGAGGGCGCAGTCGCCGGCGCATGGGCTCCCCCCTGGACGTTCGGGACGTACGGCCAGCGGGGGTACTACCGCCGGGTAGGGCAGAAGCTACGCGATCCGCAACTGGCCGCGCAATGCTGCCGCCGGTAATGCCGCGTCCTGCGCGGCGCGGCGGACCGGGTCCGGGGCCGGCCGCCGGCGCCGTCACGGGCGCTTGACGGCCGACGGCAACGGGCCGCGGGCCGCGGGCCGCGGGGCCGCAGGGGCAGCGGCGAGGCGGCGATCACCGTCCGCGGCCACCGACGGGCGCACCCGGCGGACACGGACCGCACCGGCAGTGACCGGACGGCGCACACCCTTCGTCCCGCGCGGGTAGGAGTCGGGTCCCGCACACGATCCCGCACCCGACGGACGGAGGCGCCATGACGCCGGACCCGAACTGGCTCAACCCCGGACCGTTCCTGCGCGGGGTGGCCTGGCTCGACGCCGGGCGACCGGTGCGGGCCGATCCCGGCGATCTGGCCCGGCTGCCGTGGGACACCAGGGAACGCGCCGCGCTCCCCGTCGGCGTACGGCTGGAGTTCACGGCCCCCGACGGCGCCCGGGCGGTCGAACTGCGCTACCGGGCCAGGGTGCCCCGCCCCACCGACGCGCTGCGCGACCTGGCGCACTGCTTCGCGCTGTGGCACGGCGGCCGCTGTGCGGCCGAGTCGTTCACCGAGCCGGCGGAGGAGGCGGTGGTCACCATCCCCCTGCCGCCCGGACCGGGGCCGTTCACCGTCCACCCTCCCGAGTCCCAGGCGCCGGTGGTCCTCGGGGTGCGCGGGGTGGGCGGCCGGGTGGTCCCCGCGCCGCGACGGCCCCGCTGGCTGGTCCACGGCGACTCGATCACCGAGGGCTGGTGGTCCACCCGGCCCGCGCACGCCTGGCCGTCGGCCGCCGGCCGGGCCCTCGGCCTGGACTGCGTCAACCTCGGCTACGCCGGCTCGGCCCGGGGCGACCTCGCGACCGCGCAGCAGCTCGCCTCGCTCCCCGCCGACCTGCTGACCCTGGCCTTCGGCACCAACTGCTGGTCGGGCGTGCCCTGCTCCGCCCCCTGCTGTACGAGACGACCCGTGCCTTCGTCTCCCTCGTCCGGCAGGGGCATCCGGAGGTGCCCCTGCTGGTGGTCTCGCCCGTCCTGCGCCCGGACGCCGAGACGACGCGCAACGCGCTGGGTGCGACGCTGCGGGACCTCCGGACGGCGATGGAGGAGGCGGCCCGGGACCTCGCCGCCTCCGGTGACACCCGGCTGGCCCTGCTGCCCGGTGCGGGTCTGCTCGCGGCCGACGACCTGGCGGACGGCCTGCATCCGAACGACAGGGGCCACGCCCGGATCGCCGCGGCGGTGGCCGGAGCCGTGGGCAGGTACGGCTTCGCCGCCTCCCCGGCAGCCACGGGCGCGGTGGACGCGGTGGACGCGGTGGACGTCCCCGCGGACACGACGCACCGGACTTCCCCGCGCCCGGCTCCATGAGCGGCGCGCGGCCGTGCCCGGGCCGAACGCCCGCCACCGGAAGCCGCCCGGCCCTTCGAGGAGACCGGCCGCGGCCCCTGAGGGGGCTCCTCGGAGCCGGCCTTCCGGCGAGCAGACCGGCCGCGGCCCCGGGGGACGCTCCCCGGGGCCGCGGCCGGTGGTGTGCGATGCGCGACCGGACGGGCCGGTCGGACCGCGTCCGTCAGTTCCAGCTGGCGTGCAGCGGCTTGCCCTCCGCGTAGCCGGCGGCGCTCTGGATGCCGACGATCGCCCTCTCGGCGAACTCCTCCAGGGAGCCCGCGCCCGCGTAGGTGCAGGACGAGCGGACGCCCGCGATGATCGAGTCGATCAGGTCCTCGACGCCGGGCCGGGCCGGGTCGAGGAACATGCGCGAGGTGGAGATGCCCTCCTCGAACAGCGCCTTGCGGCCCCTGTCGTACGCCGACTCCTCGCTCGTCCGGTTGCGGACGGCACGCGCGGAGGCCATGCCGAAGGACTCCTTGTAGAGCCGGCCGTCGGCGGTCTGCTGGAGGTCGCCCGGAGACTCGTAGGTGCCGGCGAACCAGGACCCCACCATCACGTTGGAGGCACCGGCGGCCAGCGCCATGGCGACATCGCGCGGGTGGCGGACGCCGCCGTCGGCCCACACGTGCTTGCCGTACTTCCTGGCCTCCGCGGCGCACTCCAGGACGGCGGAGAACTGCGGCCTGCCCACACCGGTCATCATGCGGGTGGTGCACATGGCGCCGGGGCCCACTCCCACCTTGACGATGTCCGCGCCGGCCTCGACGAGGTCCCGGACGCCCTCGGCGGCGACG
The DNA here is from genome assembly GCA_003725745.1 of Streptomyces sp. I6. Taxonomy (GTDB): domain Bacteria; phylum Actinomycetota; class Actinomycetes; order Streptomycetales; family Streptomycetaceae; genus Streptomyces. The sequence continues at coordinate 761,057 of RHDP01000001.1, forward strand.
ATGTTGCCCGCGGCGATCGGCACCCCCGGGTCCAGCGCGCGGACCGCCCTGATCGCCGCGATCATCGACTCCTGGTGGCCGTGCGCGGTGTCGACGACGAGCGTGTCCACGCCGGCGTCGAGGAGTTGCTTGGCCTTGCCCGCCACATCGCCGTTGATTCCGACGGCGGCGGCGATGCGCAGCCTGCCGTTCGCGTCGGTGGCCGGCGTGTACAGGGTGGCGCGCAGCGCGCCCTTGCGGGTCAGGATGCCGGCGAGCCGGCCGTCCCCGTCCACGGCGGGGGCGAGCTTGCGGTTGGCACCGTCGAGCCTGGTGAACGCCTCGCGCGGGTCGATGTCCGCGTCGACGAGCAGCAGGTCCTTCGACATCACCTCGGCGAGCTGGGTGAAGCGGTCCACGCCGGACAGGTCGTGCTCGGTGACCACGCCGACGGGGCGCTGCTCCTCGTCGACGACGACCCCCGCCCCGTGGGCGCGCTTGTGCAGCAGCGACAGCGCGTCGGCGACGGTCTGGTGCGGGGTGAGCACGATGGGCGTGTCGAGCACGAGATGGCGCGTCTTCACCCAGGTGATGACGTCGGTGACGACGTCGATCGGGATGTCCTGCGGGATGACGACCAGCCCACCGCGGCGGGCCACGGTCTCGGCCATCCGGCGGCCCGCGATGGCGGTCATGTTGGCGACGACCAGCGGGATGGTGGTCCCCGTGCCGTCGGGGGAGGCGAGGTCGACGCCCTGCCGGGAGCCCACGGCCGAGCGGCTGGGCACCATGAACACGTCGTCGTACGTCAGGTCGTACGGCGGCTTGATGTCGTTGAGGAAACGCACGTGCTGAACATCCCAGTCGGATCGGAGGGGTCCCGGACACTCGCCCGGGAGAAATCGCACGTACTTCATTCTCCCATGTGCGGGGCCGTGAACCGCGCGGGCCGATCATCCAGGACCGCCGGACGCCCTCTCGTCGGATCCTCCAAGGTCGAGCAGTACGGCGAGCTGCCCGGGCATGGTGTCGACTGCGTGGCCGAAGACTTCCTGGGCCAGCCGCCATTCCCCGGGCTGCGCGGCGGCGTACTCCTGCCACCGGCGGACGAGGACGAGGGTGCCCTCCTCACCGGGGAGGTCGGTGAGGCAGTCGGCGAGGGCGTCCCAGTTCCGGCCGAACCAGGCCGGGAGACCGAGGCCGGCGGCGCAGCGCTCCATGAAGGTCTGCTTGTCGGTGACGCCGTGGAGGTCGAGCACGGTGATGTTCCGCCCCGGGGTGGCGCCGAACAGTGCGGCGAGGGGACCGTTTCTCATCGGAGTACCACCCTGAACGTCTGGTAGTGGTCGTCGGTGTAGTAGACCTCCCCCTCCCGGCCCGTGACGATGCGGCGTGCGCCGCGGTCGCGCTCGCCCGGCGTGGGCACGGTGTACTCCCGGTAGTAGCCCCGCTCCCGGTCGGGCAGCATCCCCTCGAGGTTGCCGAAGGCACTGCCGTCCTTCCGGTACGGGAAGGGGCCGCCGTCGTCGATCAGCCGCAGGGTTCGGCGTGCCTCCCGCGGCAGGTCGAAGGTGCGGACGGTGGCGAGGGCGGCGGGTACCGAGGCGGCGGGGCTGTGCCCGGTACCGGCGCCGCCGCCCGGGCAGCCGGTCAGCAGCAGGGCGGTGAGGGCCGAGAGCAGCACGAGCAGGAGCCGCGAGGACCGGTTCAGCATGCCGCCGATGCTGTCACGCACGGGCGGCGAAGCCGGTGAGGAGCGCCCGGCGTGGGAAGGGAACGCCCGTGCAGCGCGGTGACGGGGGCGGCGGGCGCGGCGGGCGAGGTCGCGTGGGCGGGCGCAGCGGGATCCCGGGCCGGCCGGGCTCGACGCGGAGACCCACACTCAGCCCGCCCGAGGAGCCCTCGGCGTCGCTCCAGTCCGGGCGGGCGGCACCGACGTCGCCCGGGACGGGGGTGCTCCCGCGCCGCCCGGCCGTTCCCGCCGTGAGTTCCCGGCCCGTCCTGCCGAGGGGCCCTGGCACGTGCCGCCACCCGTGCGGCCGATACGTTCCGCATTCCCCGCCGGCGTCCGCCCGGATGGACGACGCCGGCACGGCCGGCCCCTGCATCGGCGGGCACGCGCGACCGGCCGCCGGCGGTTCGCCCGCACGGGCCCCGGCCCGGCGCAGTCGTCGACCGCGCCGACCGGCCCGCAGTCGCGGCCTCCGCGGGCCGCCAGTGGGTGCTTCCCCACACCCGGCCCGGAACACGGCCCCGGGAGCCGGCCCGGGACAACGGCCCGGCTCCCGCCGGGCCCCCGCCGTGACCGCGCACGGCAGCCGGGCCCGATCCGCGCCGGCGGTCAGTGGTCCGGGTCGGCCCGCTCCAGTGCCGGGCGCGGCGCGGGGCGGGACTCCGTGAGGAGGTAGTCCGCCGCCGACGTGTCCGTCACCAGGCTGGTCACCAGACCGGACCGGAGCACCGCCCCGATCGCCGCCGCCTTGCGCTGGCCCCCGGCGATGGCGACCACCTCGGGAATGCGGCGCAGCCGGTCGGCCTCGACGGTGATGCAGCGTTCGCCGAGGTCGCGGCCGACGCGTCTGCCGTCGGCGTCGAACAGGTGGGCGGACATCTCGGCCGCGACGCCGAGCGAGGCGTAGTGCGCCCGCTCCTCGTCACTCAGCATGTCGTGCACCGTCGAGATACCGGGCTCCCACGAGCCGATCGAGACACAGGCGACCGTGACCTTGTCGAAGTACTCGAAGGCCCGGGCGATGCCCGTCTGGTTCCGCAGCGCGGCGGCCGTGGCCGGGTCCGGCAGCAGCATCGGCGCGTAGATCGGGTGCGCCTCCCCGCCGGACACCTGCGCGGCACGCCGCACCGCCTCCACCGAGCCGCGCTCCGCGGTCCCGGCGTCGTACACCCCCGTGAGCTGGACGACCGTGCAGGGCGGCAGCCGGTCGAGCGCGGCCGCCATATGGATCGTGGAGCGGCCCCAGGCCAGCCCCAGCACGTCCCCCTCGGTGACCAGCTCACCGAGGAGATCCGCCGCGACCTCCCCGAGGTTCTCCGGGTCGGGCGACTCGTCCACGCCCTCGGACGGCGACTCCACGACGACCGCGTGCCGCAGTCCGTAGCGGGCGCGGAGCGCGTCGGAGCGCTCCGCGTCCAGTTCGGCCGGGACGCGGATCTCGATCCGCACGAGGTCGCGCTCGAGCGCGGTCTCCAGGACCCGGGCCACCTTGAAGCGGCTGACGCCGAACTCCTCCGCGATCTGGATCTTGGACTTGCCCTCGAGATAGAAGCGCCGGGCCATCGCCGCCGCCTGCACCAGCTCCGCGGGTCCCATCCGCAGGGCCGACCGTCCCGCCGACATAGCAGACACCGCGTTCTCCTCACTGCTGTTCACACTCCGGAACCGCCATCCTGACAGATCCGGGTGTTGGTGATCAGCCCGGTAGGGCTCCGTTCACCGAGCCGTGGCTCAGTGGTTGCACGCCCAGGGTGCCGACGCGATCGTCCGGTCGGCCTGCTCGCGCAGGGTCCGGACGGCCTGCGCCGGGTCCTCGGCCCCGTAGACCGCGGATCCGGCCACGAACACGTCGGCGCCCGCCTCGGCGCATCGCTCGATCGTGGACTCGGAGACGCCGCCGTCGACCTGGAGCCACAGCTCCAGGCCGTGCTTGTTGATGAGCTCCCTGGTACGGCGGATCTTGGGGAGCATGATGTCGAGGAACGCCTGGCCGCCGAAGCCCGGCTCCACGGTCATGACCAGCAGCATGTCGAGCTCGGGGAGCAGGTCCTCGTACGGCTCGACGGGGGTGGCGGGCTTGAGCGCCATGGCGGCGCGCGCGCCCTTGGCCCGGATCTCCCGCGCGAGCCGCACCGGTGCCGCGGCGGCCTCCGCGTGGAAGGTGACGGACCCCGCGCCGGCCTCCACGTACTGCGGGGCCCAGCGGTCCGGGTCCTCCATCATGAGATGGCAGTCCAGCGGGGTGTCCGTCGCCCGGCTCAGCGACTCGACGACCGGCACGCCCAGCGTCAGATTGGGCACGAAGTGGTTGTCCATGACATCGACGTGGAGCCAGTCGGCGCCTTCGACGGCCTTCGCCTCCTCGGCGAGCCGGGCGAAGTCGGCGGACAGGATGCTGGGGTTGATCTGGGCCATGTGCCAAGACTGCCATGCTCCCGCGCACTTCTCGGCCCCGGAACCGGAGGAAGCCGCCCTTTCCTCGGCGCCGCCCGCTCCGCCGGGCACCCCAGTCACCACGAATCGGGCATTCAGCACCGTCCGGTGCTTCCCTTCCGATGGTCCCCGTCCGGCGCCGTCCGGGCCGCCGGACGCTTCCGGCCGGGCCGCCGCCCGGCCGAGGTCACGCGGTCCGCCGGCACGGGAGGCACACGGCTCCCGGGTCCGGAGCCCCCGGAGCGGCGGGTGGATTCTCGTTTCCCGTGTCCACGGCGATGCCGTGGCCGCTCCTCGCGGCGACTCGTACCGTGCCCAGCCGCTCGGTCCCACGGCCGTGACCAGACCCCCGGGGGTGGTCACGGAGGCCGGTCTCCGTCCCGTCGCACGGCGCCCGGCGTGTGGCGGGACCGCTGCCGGTGTGCGCGGCCGCCAGGTCTCTCGCGACCGCCGGTGACCGGCGTTCCCCAACGGCCCGCACACGCAGGAGCAGCACCGAGGGCCACCAGCGGTACCCGTCGGCGACAGCCGTCCCCCATGGCCTGCGATGTGGAAAGCCCCGAACCCGCCCTCGCCGCCTGGACCTGCACGTGGTGATGTGCCGTGCAATGTGCACTGTTACCTGTGGGCCGTGCTGAGCTGCCCTGTGATGGGGAGTCGAACCCCGCGTTGCTCTTCACGCTGCCACAAGTGGGCCGGAGAACCGCCGGCCCTCGGTGTGTGCACGCTTCCGAAGCTGCTACCTGCTCCACATCGTTCCCAGCCTGCCGGACCACTCAGTCCAGCAGATCGACCTCCCAGTTCGTACGCTGGATCCGCACATCGACCTCGCGGATCTCCCGGGCCAGCGCATCCGCCTGGGCGCGTAGGTCTGCGACCGGTAGAGCGGAGAGCATCATCAGCTCGGACCGAAGCTGCCTGCCGTATCCCCGATCGCCGGTACCCGCTGCCGCGTCCGCCGCCGCGGTGACCACCGAGTGACGCAACCGCAGGACATCCCGGCGCGCCAGGGCGTCGGTGAGCGTGCCCTCCGGGCCCATCTCCACCGAGGCGTTGGTGCGGTTGATCCGCCGGATCAACGCTTCCAGCGAGTCCAGCACCTCACCGGCCTCGGTCAGCAGCCGAGCTGCGTCCTCGGAGGGTGTCTCGCCTTCCTGGTACCGCGCACTGCCGACGACGCGCGCGCGCAGTTGTTCCACGCGGCGCGCCGCCTCCGCACGTTCTGCCAGTGCCTCGGCAAGCTTCACGGCTCCACCCCTCCCTCGTGAGGTCGCACGAGTATACGAGTGCGCACCGGCGGACACGCATCCGGATTTCGACCGCCGAAGGCCGCCCTGACCGGCCTCCGGGTGAACGCGGACAGCCGCTCGGGGCCCAAGGGGGCGAGGGGGCGAGCAGGGATCCGACACGTTCCGCAAGACCAGACGACGGTCTCCGACCTGTGCAGTCTCGACCGCGGCCGCCGAGTGGCCACGGTTCGTGAGATGCGGCCGCGAGACGGGGAACCTGCACGGCGCCCGCACCGCGCCGTCAGGCCGTGCGCCGCAGCAGTGCCAGATACATGGCGTCCGTGCCGTGGAGGTGCGGCCACAGCTGGACGTCCGGGCCGTCGCCCAGGGCGGGTACCCCCGGCATCAGGGGCGGGCGTCGACCCACTCGGCCCGGATCGGCCCGTGCTCCCCGAGCACGTCGTCGACGACCGCGCGGGTCTCGGCGGGATGCGGCGAGCACGTGGCGTATCCGACCACGCCGCCGACCCGGACCGACTCCAGCGCCTCGCGAAGCAGGGCCCGCTGGAGGGGGGCGAATCCGTCCAGGTCCTCGGGGCGGCGGCGCCAGCGTGCCTCGGGCCGGCGGCGGAGCGCGCCCAGGCCGGTGCACGGCACGTCGACGAGGGCGCGGTCGAAGGCGCCCGGTCGCCAGGCCGGGCGGGTGCCGTCCGCGGTCACCACCTGGTACGGGCCGGGATTGCCCGCCAGGGCCCGCTCGACGAGACGGGCCCGGTGCGGCTGCTTCTCGGCCGCGACCAGGGCGGCACCGCGCTCGGCGGCCAGCGCGCCCAGCAGGGCCGCCTTTCCGCCGGGCCCCGCGCACCCGTCCAGCCAGCGCTCGTCCGGGCCGGCCAGCGGCGCTCCCGCGAGGGCGAGCGCGACGAGCTGGCTGCCCTCGTCCTGCACTCCCGCGCGTCCCTCCCGTACGGGACCGAGGGCGCCCGGCTCCCCGCCCTCGGAGAGCCGCACGGCGTACGGCGACCAGCGTCCGGGCAGTCCGCCCTCCTCGCCCAGCAGATCGAGCAGCTCGCCGGTGGAGGAGCGGCCCGGCCTGGCGACCAGCGTCACCTCGGGCCGCTCGTTGTCGGCCTCCAGCAGGTCCTCGATCCCGGCCCGGCCGCCGCCCAGCGCGTCCCACAGGGCCGAGACGACCCAGCGGGGGTGCGAGTGGACGACGGCGAGATGGTCCTCGGGGTCCTCGTCGTAGGGCGGCGCGACCCGCTCCAGCCAGCCGTCGAGGTCGTGCCGGGAGATCCGGCGCAGCACCGCGTTCACGAACTTGGCCCGGCCGTCGCCGAGGACGACCCGGGCCAGCTCGACGCTCGCGGACACCGCGGCGTGGGTGGGGATGCGCGTGCCCAGCAACTGGTGCGCGCCGAGCGACAGCACGTCGAGGACGGGCGGGTCGACCTCGCGCAGCGGCCGGTCGACGCACTCGGCGATGATCGCGTCGTAGGTGCCCTGCCGGCGGAGCGTGCCGTACACCAGCTCGGTGGCGAGCGCCGCGTCCCGGTTGTCGAAGTCGCCCTGCTCACGGGCCCTGCGCAGCAGCGGGGGCAGGACGAGGTTGGCGTAGGCGTCGCGCTCGTCCACCGCCCGCAGTGCGTCGAAGGCGAGGATCCGCACGGGATCCTTCTTCGGGGGTCGGTAGGGCTGGGAGGGACGGCGACGGCTCTGCTGGCTCAAAGGTGCTCCGCGTTCCGGAAAGGTCGAACCCCTTCAGCCTACGACGGCCGGCCGGGCGCCCCGACCCGTCCCCACCGCCCGCGGGCCCGCGGGCGCGGCCGGCGTTCAGGAGCCGAGCGTCTCCCCCGGGGCGATCCGCACACCGCGCGCCCAGTCGGCGGCCCGCATCGGCTTCTTGCCCTGCGGCTGGACCCAGTGGAGTTCGACGGCGTGCGAACCGGTCCCGGCGTGCACGTGGTTCTTGCCCACCGAGAGTTCCCCGGGTGCCAGCTCCGCACGGTCCGGCAGCGGCTGTACGTTGACCAGCTTGAGGCGCTCGCCGCGGAACAGCGTCCACGCGCCGGGCGCGGGAGTGCAGCCGCGGACGAGGCGGTCGATGCGGAGGGCCGGGGTGCGCCAGTCCACGTGCGCGTCCTCGACGGTGATCTTCGGTGCCAGGGTGACCCCGTCGGGGGCTGCGGCACGGCCTCCAGGGAGCCGTCCTCGATCCCGTCCATGGTGGCGGACAGCAGCCCGGCTCCCGCGAAGGCGAGCCGGGTGAGCAGGTCGCCGCTGGTGTCCGTCGGCCGCACACGCTCGGTGATCACTCCGTAGACCGGGCCGGAGTCCAGCCCCTCCTCGATCTGGAACGTGGAGGCTCCGGTCATCTCGTCGCCCGCGAGGATCGCGTGCTGCACCGGGGCGGCGCCGCGCCAGGCGGGCAGCAGCGAGAAGTGCAGATTGACCCAGCCGCGGGACGGGATCTCCAGCGCCTCCTTGGGGAGCAGCGCGCCGTAGGCGACCACGGGGCAGCAGTCCGGTGCGATCTCGCGGAGCCGGGCGAGGAACTCCCCGTCCCGCGGCCGCGCGGGCTTCAGGACCTCGATCCCGGCCTCGTGCGCCCGCTGGGCGACCGGGCTGGCCACCAGGCGGCGGCCGCGGCCCGCGGGGGCGTCGGGGCGGGTGACGACCGCCGCCACCTCGTGCCTGCCGGAGGCGATCAGGGCGTCCAGGGCGGGTACGGCGACCTCGGGGGTGCCTGCGAAGACAAGTTTCACTGGTAATACCTCGCTCTGTGTACCGGGGCGATCGCGCGACGCACCAGTCTATGGGGCGGTCGGGCAGGGGGCGCGCGGACTGTCGCGCGCCCCGCGCATGTGCGTACGCACCTGCGGAGCGTGACCAGATCACCTGGTGGCGCGTTGTCAAGAGAGATTGACCGAAGCGGGCCGCCGGTGCGGCCCGACCGTTTTCAACGCCGGTTCGAGAGGCTTGTTCATGGCCGACCACGCAACCCACGACGCCCAAGCCCGGGCAAGTCTGCATCTGTTGGTACGGGACATCGAGCGGGTCCGCCGGCAGGTGGACGCTCTGCGCACGCTCACGGCCCAGCTGGGGAACGTCTACCGTCCGCGTCGCTCGGGCCCGTCCACGGGCTTCGTCGTCTACGGCCGCGCCCCCGCCCCGACCGTCCGCCTGGCCCAGGAACTGCGGGACAGCGTCGAGACGTTGGTGACCGCCGCGGTCGACTTCGACCGATCGCTGGGCTTCTCGTGGGATGCGGTGGGCTCGGCACTGGGCGTCACCAAGCAGGCGGTGCACCGCCGTTACGGATCACGGCGGGCGACGCCGCAGCCCACCGCCCTGCCCGCGGAGCCGGAGCCGGGTGCGACCCGCACGATGCCCGTCGCCCCCGCGGTGCCGGCCGCTCGATCGATGCCGCCGCAGCCGGGGCCCGGCGGCCACCCGCTCCGCGACGAGGTCCGCCACAGCGCCTTCCCCGGCCCGCGCAACGGCTGAACCTTCCCCCACCGCCCCGGCACCGGCTCACCGTGTGCCGGGGCGGTGGCGCGCGGGGGCCGGACCCCGGCCGCGTTCCGCGCAGGCTGCACCGCGGCGGTGCGGTGCCGCGCTTCGAAGGCGGCCGGGAAACCGGCGGCGGTGCGCTCCACGCGCACCCGAGCGGGTGAGGCACCGCCGCGGAACGCCACCGGTCACTCCCGCTCGGGGCCGCCGCGGGCGGTGCGTCCGTGCCGGGACGGCCCGCGGCGGCTCCGGCACCACCGGACGTGCCCTCGGGGCGGTCGGGAGGACGGTTCGTACACCGCGGCCCCGCACCGGCCGGGCGGCGCCTTCCCGGCCCGTCCCACCGCTCATTCGGCCACTCCGCCCCGCGCCGTCCCGGATGTCAGCCGATGTCCGGCGGGTCCACCCGGATCCGTACCGGATCGCCGCCCCCGCCCCGTGCGAGCCTCGCGGCCTGGGCCGACTTCAGCGCGGCGGCGAGTGCGGCGCCGCTGCCGGGCGGTACGCGCAGCAGGGCGCGCTCCCACCGCTCCCCCGGTCCGCGTCCCCCCCGGGGTGCCCCGGGAGGGTCACCCGGCCGGCGCGGTCGCCCCGGAGGGGGCGGCGGAAGGGGTACCGGCCCGAGCACCTCGGCGTCGTCGGGCAGCGACGCCGTGGCCAGGAAGTCCGCCACCGACTCCGCTCGCCCGGTCACCGAGGCCATCCGCGATACCGGCGGGAATCCCAGCTCGGCGCGCTCCGCCAGCTCGCGCCGGGCGTGGCCGGCCGGATCCCATCGCACCAGGGCCTGGACCGGACGCAGTGTGGGCTCGGCGACCACGACGACCGTGCCGCCCTCCGCCTGGCTGCGCACCAGCGAGGCAGCACCCGTCCAGCGCCGCAGCGCCTCTTCCCCCGCCCGCAGGTCGGGCCGCCCGAGCATGGCCCAGCCGTCGAGCAGCAGCGCCGCCGCGTAGCCGCCCTCGGCCACCGGTTCGGCACCCGGTGTGCTGACCACCAGCGCGGGACGGCCGGGTACGGAGTCCAGCACATGGTCCCGCCCGGACGTCCGCACGGGCACGGCGGGAAACGCCCGTCCCAGCTCCTCCGCCGTGCGCCGGGCCCCCACGATCCGGGCGCGCAGCCGCGATCCGCCGCACGCGGCGCAGTGCCAGCCGGCGGCGTCCCGCCCGCACCAGCCGCATCCGAGGTCCTGCTCCCGCGGGGCCTCCAGCGGACCCGCGCAGTGGCCGCAGCGCGCGGGCGCCCGGCAGCGCTCGCAGGCCAGCCTCGGTACGTAGCCGCGTCGGGGAACCTGCACCAGCACCGGCCCCGTCCGGAGACCCTCACGTACGGTCTGCCACGCGAGCGTCGGCAGCCGGGCGGCCCGTGCCGCCTCGTCGCGGGCGAGATCACCGTCGCCGACCGTGCGGATCAGCGGCGCGGCACGGCGCACCTGCTCCCGGTCCGCGGCCAGCGGCCGTGCCCAGCCGGTCTCGACGAGCTGGGCGGCCTCCACCGTGCAGCTCACGCCGCCCAGCAGGAATCCGCAGTGCTCGCGCGCGGCGCGCAGCAGCAGCACTTCGCGCGCGTGCGGCAGCGGCGCGTGCTGCTCGCTGTGGCTGGAGTCACCGTCGTCCCATATCGCGACCAGCCCCGGGTCCCGGACCGGCGCGAACATCGCCGCGCGCGTCCCTACCACCGCCCGCACCGAGCCGCGCCTTACGGAGAGCCACTGCCCGTACCGCTTCTCGGGTCCGGCTTCCGCGGTGAGGACGGCATGGCGTCCCGCGCCGAGGAGTCCGGTCAGGGCCGCGTCCACCCGGGCCACGGCACGCCCGTCCGGGACGACGACCAGGGCGCCCCTGCCGGACGCGAGCGTCGCGGCGACGGCCCCGGCGAGCTCGTCTGCCCACTGCGGTCCCGGCAGTGCCGTCCATACGGCTCTCGGCGCGCCCCCGTCCGCCAGGGCGTTCAGAAAGGCCGGTCCCTGCTCGTACCGGGTCCAGGTGCGCGGCTCCGGCGGCGCCGGGGACGGCAGCGGAGGAGGCGACGGCCGGGACTCCGCGCGTGCGCTCCTGGGCGGCACGGCGAGCTGGAGCACGTCGGCGAGGCTGCCCGCGTACCGGTCCGCGACCGCCCTGGCCAGGCCGAGCAGTCCGGGGCTGAGCACGGGCTCGGGCGAGACCACTCCCGCGAGGGCCGCGAGCGGGCCCGCATAGTCGGAGTCGGCCCGTCGCTCGACGATGAACCCGTCGATCAGCCGGCCGCCTTCCCGGCGGCCCTCCCGGACCTGGTGGGACCCGGCGCCGAAACGCACACGGACCCGCACCCCGGGCTGTGCGTCCTCGTCCAGCTCCTCGGGCACCGCGTAGTCGAAGTACTGGTCGAGGTGGAGTACGCCCTTGTTCACCACGACCCGGGCAACCGGCCGCTCCCCGGCGAGGGCGGCCCCCCGCCAGGTACGCGGCTTGGCCCGCGGCTTGGCGGCCTTGCGTACGGTCTCCCGGATGAGCGCAAGCTGCTCCGGCGAACCGTCCCCGGACCGCTCGGAGGCTTCGTCGGCGCTGCTCACAGCCACATTCCTACCAGACGGCACCGACAGTGCCGGGGCCCGCGGAACACCGTCCCGGTCAGGTGCGGCCGCCGGACGGGGAACGGCACCGGCCGCGAACGGCGAACGCGCGGCAGCTCGGGCCGCGAACGCGGAACGGCTCGGCCTGCGGACTCCGAACGGCGAACGGCCCACGCGGGGCGGCGAACAGCGAGCGCGGGGCGGCGGGGGATCACGGCGCATGACGAGGGCCGGTGAGCGGATCTCGCGCTCTCCGCCCTCGTCGTGCGCCGGACGGCTGCGGGGAACCGCGGTCGGCGCACGCGGGGCGGCGCACGGCCGACGGGCAGGGCCCCGGACCTCTCGCGGCCCGGGACGACCTCTCGGCCCAATGGCCGGTCACGCAGAACGCCCGGCCGGGAAACCCGGCCGGGCGCCTGCGCGAACTGGTCACGGCCTGATCAACACGACCGTGTGTCACGACGACCCCTGGAAACCGCTCCTGGGCGGCCCTGGTCCTCGCGTCGGGCGGCCGCGGGGTTACGCGAGGCCGGCGGCGGCGCGGAGGGCGTCGATACGGTCGGTGCGTTCCCAGGTGAAGTCGGGGAGTTCGCGGCCGAAGTGGCCGTAGGCGGCGGTTTGGGCGTAGATGGGCCGCAGGAGGTCGAGGTCGCGGATGATCGCGGCGGGGCGGAGGTCGAAGACCTCCCCGATGGCGTTCTCGATCTTCTCCACGTCGACCGCGGCGGTACCGAAGGTCTCGACGAACAGACCGACCGGCTCGGCCTTGCCGATCGCGTACGCGACCTGGACCTCGCAGCGCGAGGCCAGACCCGCCGCCACGACGTTCTTCGCCACCCAGCGCATCGCATAGGCAGCCGAGCGGTCCACCTTCGACGGGTCCTTCCCCGAGAACGCCCCACCCCCATGACGCGCCATACCACCATAGGTATCGATGATGATCTTCCTGCCGGTCAGACCCGCATCGCCCATCGGCCCGCCGATCTCGAACCGACCCGTCGGATTCACCAGCAGACGGTAGCCCTCGGTGTCCAGCTTGATGCCGTCCTCCACCAACTGCCCCAGCACGAACTCCACCACGAACTCACGGATGTCCGGCGCCAGCAACGAGTCCAAGTCGATATCCGAAGCATGCTGCGAGGACACCACCACCGTGTCCAGACGCACCGCCTTGTCACCGTCGTACTCGATCGTCACCTGAGTCTTGCCGTCCGGACGCAGATACGGAATCGTCCCGTTCTTCCGCACCTCCGACAACCGCCGGGACAACCGGTGCGCCAGATGGATCGGCAGCGGCATCAACTCCGGCGTCTCATCACACGCATACCCGAACATCAACCCCTGATCGCCCGCACCCTGCCGATCCAGCTCGTCCTCATCACCCTCGACCCGGTTCTCATACGCCGTGTCCACACCCTGCGCGATATCCGGCGACTGCGCACCGATGGACACCGACACACCACACGAAGCACCGTCGAAACCCTTCTTCGAAGAGTCATAGCCGATCTCCAGGACCCTCCCCCGCACCAACGTGGGAATATCCGCCCACGCCTTCGTCGTCACCTCACCCGCAACATGCACCAGGCCAGTAGTGATCAACGTCTCCACGGCAACCCGCGAAGACGGGTCCTCCCGCAACAGCGCATCGAGAATGGTGTCACTGATCTGGTCAGCGATCTTGTCCGGATGACCCTCGGTCACGGACTCCGAGGTGAACAGGCGACGGGACACAACGCTCCCTGTGGTTGCAGCGGCTGCTGGCTGATCATTGGTGGACCGGCAGGGGGCTGCGCCCTACGCCGTTCCGGGGCACAGTTTATCGGGCACTCCCCTCGGCCGGACCAGCGTCTCGCTCCCCGGTCGGCCAACCGTGGGCCGAATCACCCGCCACCTGGCCGCCGGCGGCGGCGAGACGCAGCCGAAAGGTCGGTTTTCGGCGGATTTGTCGGGACCTTCGCGCGGTGCGGGAAATTCATTCCGGATTCCCCGGACCCGGCGTGTCCGCCGGGCCCGGGCCGTACGCACGGGTGCCGCCCCTCATCCCGCTCGGGGACGCGGGTGCCGGGCGGCGGACGGCCCCACCGGAGGTGTCAGCCGAGCCGGGCCGCGACCAGGTCCCAGACCGTGTCCGCCAGTCCTTCCTTGGGGCCGTGCGGAACCGGCGTCTCACCCCCGTCCGCGGCCAGGACCACGGCCTCGTTCTCCTCGGAGCCGAACGTCCTGTGCTCCCCCACCTCGTTGACGACCAGCAGGTCGCAGCCCTTGCGGCGGAGCTTCTCGCGGCCGTTGGCGAGCACGTCGTCGGTCTCGGCGGCGAAACCCACCACCAGCTGCCCCGGGCGGGGCCGCACCCCGGAGACCTCGGCGAGGATGTCCGGGTTGCGGACCAGGGCGATCGGAGCCGGCTCCTGCCCGTCCCTCTTCTTGATCTTCCCCTCGGCGTACACCGCCGGGCGGAAGTCGGCCACCGCGGCGGCCATCACGACCACGTCGGCGCCGGGGGCGGCCTTCAGCACGGCCTCGCGCAGTTGCAGCGCGGTGCCGACGTGGACGACGTCGACGCCGGCCGGGTCGGCCATGCCGGTGTTGGCTTCGATCAGCGTCACCCGCGCCCCGCGGGCCGCGGCGGTACGGGCGAGCGCGTAGCCCTGCTTTCCGGAGGAACGGTTCCCCAGGTACCTGACCGGGTCGAGGGGCTCTCGGGTACCGCCGGCGCTGACCACCACATGACGGCCGGTGAGGTCGGGGGCCGCCGCCCCCCGGGCCAGCACCCGGCGGCAGACCTCGAAGATCTCACCGGGATCGGGCAGCCGGCCCTTGCCCGTGTCGGCGCCGGTGAGCCGGCCGACGGCGGGGTCGATGACCACGGCCCCGCGGCGGCGCAGCGCCGCCACGTTGTCCTGGGTCGCGGGGTGCTCCCACATCTCGGTGTGCATCGCGGGCGCGAAGACGACCGGGCAGCGGGCGGTGAGCAGGGTGTTGGTCAGCAGGTCGTCGGCGAGGCCGTGGGCCGCCCTGGCGAGCGTGTCGGCGGTGGCGGGGGCGACGACCACGAGGTCGGCGTCCTGCCCGATCCGCACGTGCGGGACCTCGTGGACGTCCGTCCAGACCTCGGTGGAGACCGGGTGCCCCGACAGGGCGGACCAGGTCGCGGTACCGACGAACCGGAGCGCGGAGGCGGTGGGCACGACCCGGACGTCGTGCCCGGACTCGGTCAGCCGCCGCAGCAGCTCGCACGCCTTGTAGGCGGCGATACCGCCGCTGATACCCAGAACGACCCTCGGCTTGTCCACTGCCTCTCCCGCCACCCCACCGATCACGACACGTATCGCCTCTATGACACACCACAGGCCCGGCGGGTGCTCCGCCGGGCCTGTGGTGACAGTGCCGCATGCCGCCCGGGACCGCTCGCGGAGCGCCCCGGGACGGGGTCCTACTGGGCCGGGCCCTCGACGGCCTCGGAGGTCAGCAGGCCCGCGTTGATCTCACGCAGGGCGATCGACAGCGGCTTCTCGTGCACGTGGGTGTCCACCAGCGGACCGACGTACTCGAGGAGCCCCTCACCGAGCTGCGAGTAGTACGCGTTGATCTGACGCGCGCGCTTGGCGGCGTAGATCACCAGGCTGTACTTCGAGTCGGTCGCCTCGAGCAGCTCGTCGATCGGCGGGTTGATGATGCCCTCGGGCGCGGTGATGGAAGAGGACACGCTCTAGCCTTCCGAAGAAACTACGGGGAGATCAGAAAGATCAGACAACTTCCATCAAGGCTAGCAGCTCACGAGCGACGTCCTCGACGGAGGTGTTCACCAGGGTGCTGTCGAACTCCGGCTCCGCCGCCAGCTCGACCTTCGCGGCCGCCAGGCGCCGCTCGATGACGTCGGGGGCCTCGGTGCCGCGGCCGGTGAGGCGGCGGACCAGTTCGTCCCAGCTCGGCGGGGCCAGGAAGACCAGCTGGGAGTCCGGCATGGACTCCTTGACCTGGCGCGCGCCCTGGAGGTCGATCTCGAGGAGCACCGGCTCCCCGGCCTCCAGGCGCTCCTGGACCGCCCGGCGCGGAGTGCCGTAGCGATTGCCCGCGAACTCTGCCCATTCCAGGAGTTCGCCGTTGGCGACCAGCTTGTCGAACTCCTCGTCGCCGACGAAGAAGTACTGGACACCGTGGCGCTCTCCGGGGCGCGGCTTCCGGGTGGTGGCCGACACCGAGAGCCAGACCTCGGGGTGGACCTTGCGCATATGGGCGACGACCGTGCTCTTGCCGACCCCGGAGGGGCCGGAGAGCACGGTCAGCCGCGGACGTACCTCTGCTGCCATGCAGCGATTATCCAGGTTCCCGGGAGTGCCCGGGAACGTCAGGCGGGGCCGCCGCCGAACTCACGCTCGAGCGACGCGATCTGGTTCGAGCCGAGACCCCGCACGCGGCGGCTCTCGGAGATGCCCAGTCGCTCCATGATCTGCTTGGCACGGACCTTGCCGACGCCGGGGAGCGACTCGAGCAGGGCGGAGACCTTCATCTTGCCGATGACGTTGTTCTCCTGGCCCTGCTTGATGACCTCGTGGAGGGAGGCGCCGGAGTGCTTGAGTCGATTCTTGACCTCGGCCCGCTCCCGGCGAGCCGCGGCGGCCTTTTCGAGCGCGGCTGCGCGCTGTTCAGGGGTAAGGGGCGGAAGAGCCACGCCTACGTCACCTCGGATGTCGAACTGTCGGATACGGACCGGTGAGGAACCTAGTCGGCCCACACCAGGCGAGCAACGAACAACGCAGTGGCCGTTGCATCGCTGACTCTCGACGGAGACTAGCGGCCTGGACCGCTCCAGTCAGCGAGAACAGCGGAAAAGTCCTGGTCAGCATCGGCCGACTTGGATATTCCAGACATATGGACCCTCCATCTGTCAAGAAAGCGTCGGTCGAAGGCGCAGATGAGCGCCCTGCCGAGCGACCCGGGCGCACCCCCCGGAGGGCCGGATTCCGCCCCGGCTGCCCCATCGCAACGCCGGAACGGACACGGCGGCGGGCCCGGCGAGGGGCCCGCGACAGGCCCGCCGCGGGCCTGCGGCCGCCCCGAAGCGGCCCGGGCGCGCCGCACCGCGGCTATGCTGCGCCGACCGCCACCCGGATCTCCTCGGCGAAGCGCTCGGCGGCCTCGCGCAGGGCGGCCCTGTCCGGGCCGTGCCGCAGGACGCCGCGGCTCACGCTCGGCACGACGTTGCGCACGGCGCCGCCGAAGACACCCGGCAGGTCGGCCGGGGTCGCGCCCTGGGCGCCGATGCCCGGCGCGAGGAGCGGGCCGTTGATGTCCAGGTCCACTCCCGCGGCTCCGAGCGTGGCGCCGACCACCGCGCCGACCGGGCCCATCGGGTCCGCCCCGGCGTTCTCGTCGGCCATGTGGTTCAGCATGAGCTGGGCGAGCGATCCCCCGCCGGACGCCGTGGCGCGCTGGACCTCGGCGCCCTCCGGATTGGAGGTGAGGGCGAGGACGAAGACCCCGCAGCCGCTGAGGACGGCCTGGTCGAGCGCCGGGCGCAGCGACCCGAAGCCGAGGTACGGCGAGACCGTCACGGCGTCGGAGAACAGCGGCGAGTCCTTACGGAGGAACGCCTCCGCGTAGGCGCCCATGGTGGAGCCGATGTCGCCGCGCTTGGCGTCCATCAGGACCAGCGCTCCGGCGGCCCGGGCCTCGGCCACGGCCTGCTCCAGCACCGCGACGCCCCGGGAACCGAAGCGCTCGAAGAACGCGGACTGCGGCTTGAGGACGGCGACCCGGTCGGCGAGCGCCTCGACCACGGTACGGGTGAACCGCTCCAGGCCGTTGACGTCGTCCTCCAGCCCCCAGGCGGTCAGCAGCGAGGCGTGCGGGTCGATACCGACGCAGAGCGGACCGCGGGTGTCCATGGCCCGGCGCAGCCGGGCTCCGAAGGGTTGCGGTGAACTCATGCGGTGGCTGCCTTTCGGGTCTCGGCGCCGACGGCCTCGGCGAGGGTGGCGTAGGGGCTCGCCGCGAGCCGTGCGGCCAGGCCCTTGTGGACGGCCCTGGCGTAGAGCGGGCCCTCGTAGACGAAGGCGCTGTAGCCCTGGACGAGGGTCGCGCCGGCCAGGATGCGCCGCCAGGCGTCCTCGGCGTTCTCGATGCCGCCGACGCCCACCAGCGTGATGCGGTCGCCGACGCGGGCGTACAGGCGGCGCAGCACCTCCAGGGAGCGCTCCTTGACGGGTGCGCCGGACAGCCCGCCGGTCTCCCCCACCAGCTCCGGGTCGGACCTCAGGCCGAGGCCGTCGCGGGCGATGGTGGTGTTGGTGGCGATGATGCCGTCCAGACCCAGCTCGACGGCGAGGTCGGCGACGGCGTCCACGTCCTCGTCGGCGAGGTCCGGGGCGATCTTGACCAGGAGCGGGACGCGGCGCCCGGTGACCGTGCGGTCGGCGGCCTCGCGCACGGCGCGGAGCAGGGGGCGCAGCGCCTGTGCGGCCTGAAGGTTCCGCAGGCCCGGAGTGTTCGGCGAGCTGACGTTGACCACGAGGTAGTCCGCGTGGGCGGCGAGCCGCTCGGTGGAGGTCACGTAGTCGGCGACGGCCTCCTCCTCGGGGACGGCCCTGGTCTTGCCGATGTTGACGCCGACGACCGTGCGGAAGATCTCCCGGCGGGCGGCGAGCCGGGCGGCGACGGCGGCGGAGCCGTCGTTGTTGAAGCCCATGCGGTTGATCAGCGCCCGGTCCGGCACCAGGCGGAAGAGCCTCTTGCGGGGGTTGCCCGGCTGGGGCTGCGCCGTGACGGTGCCGATCTCGACATGGTCGAAGCCGAGCATGGACATGCCGTCGATGGCGACGGCGTTCTTGTCGAAGCCCGCGGCGAGGCCGAAGGGGCCGTGCATCCGCAGGCCGAGGGCCTCGGTGCGCAGTTCCTCGCGGCGGGGCGCGAGCGCGGCGGCGGCGAGCGTGCGCAGCACCGGCACGCGGACGGCGAGCCGGATCAACCGGAAGGCGAGGTGGTGGGCCTCCTCCGGGTCCATCCGCCGGAAGACCAGGTTGAAGAAGAGCTTGTACATCTCAGTGGTGTCCTGTGTGTCCTCACGAGGACGGGGTGTCCTCACGAAGAGGGGGACACCGGTTCGGTGTCCCCTCGTGGGCTGCTAGTCGCGGGCCGCGATCAGCTGTTCCGCGTGTTCCTGGAGCGAGCGGACGCCCACCCCGCCGAGGTTGAGCGCGTCGATGCCCTGGACCGCGGCGGCGAGCGCCTGGACGGTGGTCAGGCAGGGCACACCGCGGGCCACGGCCGCGGTGCGGATGTCGTAGCCGTCGAGACGGCCACCCGTGCCGTAGGGCGTGTTGACGATGAGGTCGACCTGGCCGTCGTGGATGAGCTGGACGATGGTCCTCTCGCCGTCGGGGCCCTCGCCCTCGGACTGCTTGCGCACGACGGTGGCGTGGATGCCGTTGCGCCTGAGCACCTCGGCGGTGCCGGAGGTGGCGAGCAGTTCGAAGCCGTGCGCGACCAGCTCCCGGGCCGGGAAGATCATCGAGCGCTTGTCCCGGTTGGCGACGGAGATGAACGCGCGGCCCTTGGTGGGCAGCGGACCGTAGGCCCCGGCCTGCGACTTGGCGTACGCGGTGCCGAAGACGCTGTCGATGCCCATGACCTCGCCGGTGGAGCGCATCTCCGGGCCGAGGACCGTGTCGACGCCGCGCCCGTGGATGTCGCGGAAGCGGCTCCACGGCATCACGGCCTCCTTGACGGAGATCGGGGCGTCCAGCGGGAGGGTGCCCCCGTCGCCCCGGGCCGGCAGCAGGCCCTCCTCGCGCAGTTCGGCGATGGTGGCGCCCAGCGAGATCCGCGCGGCGGCCTTGGCCAGCGGCACGGCGGTCGCCTTGGAGGTGAACGGCACGGTGCGGGAGGCGCGCGGGTTGGCCTCCAGCACGTACAGGATGTCGCCGGCCATCGCGAACTGGATGTTGATCAGTCCGCGTACCCCGACGCCGCGGGCGATGGCCTCGGTCGACGCCCGCAGCCGCTTGACGTCGAAGCCGCCGAGGGTGATGGGGGGCAGGGCGCAGGCGGAGTCGCCGGAGTGGATGCCGGCCTCCTCGATGTGCTCCATCACTCCGCCGAGATAGAGCTCGGAGCCGTCGTAGAGGGCGTCCACGTCGATCTCGATGGCGTCGTCGAGGAAGCGGTCGACGAGGACCGGCCGGTCGGGGCCGATCTCGGTGGACTCGGAGATGTACGCCTGGAGCCGGGCCTCGTCGTAGACGATCTCCATACCGCGGCCGCCGAGCACGTACGAGGGGCGTACGAGCACCGGGTAGCCGATCTCGTCGGCGATGGACTTGGCCTCGGCGAAGGTCGTCGCGGTGCCGTGCTTGGGCGCCGGCAGCCCGGCGTCGGCGAGCACCCGCCCGAAGGCGCCGCGGTCCTCGGCGGCGTGGATGGCCTCGGGGGCGTGCCGACGATCGGGACGCCGTTGTCCTTCAGCGCCTGGGAGAGGCCGAGCGGGGTCTGCCCGCCGAGCTGGACGACGACACCGGCGACCGGTCCCGCCTGCTGCTCGGCGTGCACGATCTCCAGGACGTCCTCCAGGGTGAGCGGCTCGAAGTACAGCCGGTCGGAGGTGTCGTAGTCGGTGGAGACCGTCTCGGGGTTGCAGTTGACCATGACGGTCTCGTAGCCGGCGCCGCTCAGCGCGAACGACGCGTGGACGCAGGAGTAGTCGAACTCGATTCCCTGGCCGATGCGGTTCGGGCCGGAGCCCAGGATGATCACCGCGGGCTTCTCCCGCGGGGCGACCTCGGACTCCTCGTCGTAGGACGAGTAGAAGTACGGGGTCCTCGCGGCGAACTCGGCGGCGCAGGTGTCGACCGTCTTGTAGACCGGGCGGATGCCCAGGGCGTGGCGCACCTCGCGGACGACGTCCTCGCGCAGACCGCGGATTCCGGCGATCTGGGCGTCCGAGAAGCCGTGGCGCTTGGCCTCGGCCAGCAGGTCGGGGTCGAGCTTCTCCGCGTCGGCCAGGTCGTCGGCGATCTCCTTGATCAGGAAGAGCTGGTCGACGAACCACGGGTCGATCCTCGACGCCTCGAAGACCTCCCGCCGGGTGGCTCCGGCGCGGATGGCCGCCATCACGGTGTTGATCCGGCCGTCGGTGGGACGGCCCGCCTCGCGCAGCAACTCGTCCTTGTCGCCGGGCTCGCCGGTGAAGTCGAACTGGCTGCCCTTCTTCTCCAGCGAGCGCAGCGCCTTCTGCAGGGCCTCGGTGAAGTTGCGGCCGATGGCCATGGCCTCGCCCACGGACTTCATGGTCGTGGTGAGCGTACTGTCCGCGGAGGGGAACTTCTCGAAGGCGAAGCGCGGGGCCTTGACGACCACATAGTCGAGCGTCGGCTCGAAGGAGGCCGGCGTCTGCTCCGTGATGTCGTTGGGGATCTCATCGAGGGTGTAGCCCACGGCGAGCCGCGCCGCGATCTTCGCGATCGGGAATCCGGTGGCCTTGGAGGCCAGGGCGGAGGAGCGGGACACCCGCGGGTTCATCTCGATGACGATGACCCGGCCGTCCTCGGGGTCGACGGCGAACTGGATGTTGCAGCCGCCGGTGTCGACGCCCACCTCGCGGATGACGGCGATACCGATGTCGCGCAGGACCTGGTACTCGCGGTCGGTCAGCGTCATCGCGGGTGCGACCGTGATCGAGTCGCCGGTGTGCACGCCCATGGGGTCGAAGTTCTCGATGGAGCAGACGACCACGACGTTGTCGTTCTTGTCGCGCATCAGCTCCAGCTCGTACTCCTTCCAGCCGAGGATGGACTCCTCGAGGAGCACCTCGGTGGTGGGCGACAGGGTCAGGCCCTGGCCCGCGATGCGCCGCAGCTCGTCCTCGTCGTGGGCGAAGCCGGAGCCGGCGCCGCCCATGGTGAAGGAGGGGCGGACGACCACGGGGTAGCCGCCGAGGGTCTCGACGCCCTGGAGGACGTCGTCCATGGAGTGGCAGATCACCGAGCGGGCGGACTCGCCGTGGCCGATCTTGCGGTTGACGGCCGCGACGACCTCCTTGAACAGGTCGCGGTCCTCGCCCTTGTTGATCGCCTCGACGTTGGCCCCGATCAGCTCGACGCCGTACTTCTCCAGCGTCCCCGCCTCGTGGAGGGAGATCGCCGTGTTCAGCGCGGTCTGGCCGCCGAGGGTGGGCAGGAGCGCGTCGGGGCGCTCCTTGGCGATGATCTTCTCGACGTACTCGGGGTGATCGGCTCCACGTACGTGGCGTCGGCGATCTCCGGATCGGTCATGATCGTCGCCGGGTTGGAGTTCACCAGGACGACGCGCAGGCCCTCGGACTTGAGGACCCGGCAGGCCTGGGTGCCGGAGTAGTCGAACTCGGCTGCCTGACCGATGACGATCGGGCCGGAGCCGATGACCAGGACGGACTGGATATCGGTGCGCTTAGGCACGCTGGCCCTCCATCAGGGAGACGAAGCGGTCGAACAGGTACGCGGCGTCGTGCGGGCCCGCGGCCGCCTCGGGGTGGTACTGGACGCTGAAGGCCGGCCGGTCGAGCAGCCGGAGGCCCTCCACCACGTCGTCGTTGAGGCAGACGTGGGAGACCTCGGCGCGGCCGTAGGGGGTGTCGGAGACCTCGTCGAGCGGGGCGTCCACGGCGAAGCCGTGGTTGTGCGCGGTGACCTCGACCTTGCCGGTCGTACGGTCCTGCACGGGCTGGTTGATGCCCCGGTGGCCGTACTTGAGCTTGTAGGTGCCGAAGCCCAGCGCCCGGCCCAGGATCTGGTTGCCGAAGCAGATCCCGAACAGCGGCGTCCCGCGCTCCAGCACGCCCCGCATCACCGAGACGGCGTGGTCGGCGGTGGCCGGGTCACCGGGGCCGTTGGAGAAGAACACGCCGTCGGGGCCGACGGCGTACACCTCCTCGACCGTCGCGGTGGCGGGCAGGACGTGCACCTCGATGCCGCGCTCGGCCATGCGGTGGGGGGTCATGCCCTTGATGCCGAGGTCGACCGCGGCGACGGTGAACCTCGCCGTGCCGACCGGTACGGCTTCGCCGCCGGGGCCGATCGCGGGGACGACGTACGCCTCCTTCGTGGCCACCTCCGCCGCCAGGTCGGCGCCCTTCATCTCGGGCGCCTGGCGGACCTCGGCGAGCATCGTGCCCTCGTCGGGCAGCGCGTTGCCGGAGAAGATCCCGACGCGCATCGCGCCCCGCTCGCGCAGATGGCGGGTGAGGGCGCGGGTGTCGACACCGCTGATGCCGACGACGCCCTGGGCCGCGAGCTCCTCGTCGAGGGAGCGGCGGGAGCGCCAGTTGGAGGGGACGCGGGCGGGGTCGCGCACGACATAGCCGGACACCCAGATGCGCCGCGACTCGGGGTCCTCGTCGTTGACGCCGGTGTTGCCGACGTGCGGGGCGGTCATCACCACGACCTGGCGGTGGTACGAGGGGTCGGTGAGGGTCTCCTGGTAGCCGGTCATCCCGGTGGAGAACACGGCCTCGCCGAAGGTCTGCCCCACGGCCCCGTAGGCACGGCCGCGGAAGGTCCGGCCGTCCTCCAGGACGAGTACGGCGGGAACGCGGGTTCCCCTGGTGGAGGTCGTCATCGTGCGGCGCCTTCCGTCGTGTCGTTCTTGGTCATGGAGTCGACGGCCTCGACCCAGGCGGTGTGCCCGGCCGCCCGGTCGGAGCGGAAACCGGAGTCGATCAGCCGGTCGCCGTGCTCCCAGGTGACGATCAGCAGACCGCCCTCGGTGAGCACCTTCCCGGCGATGCCCTTGTCCAGGCGGGCCCCGCGCAGGGCCCCGGCCGGGATGAAGAAGTCGGCCGCCCCGGGGCGTACGACGTCGATTCCGGCGTCGGTGAGCGTCAGCTCGGCGCGGCTGCGGTTGCCCAGGCCCCGGGCGACGATCCGGTCGAGCCACTGCCCGGCGGTCGTGGAGCCGTGGTAGCGGCCGCTGAGCCGGAGCCTCGCCTCACCGGCGTCCTCGGGGGCCACCGGAAGCTCGGGCAGCCCGGACTGGAGTTCGCCCCGCCACTTCCAGCCCTGGCGCATCAGCCAGTAGACGAGGGCGATGAAGAGCAGGAGCCCGGCGACCCAGCCGAGCCGTGCGGCCCAGTCGGTCACCTCCGCCGACTTCCGCTCGGCCTCTCCGGCCGCCTGAAGAATCAGTGGTGTCGTCACGCCAGCTTCCCGTCCATGAGCGTCGCGCGGCCCCGCAGGAACGTGTGGGTGACGCGCCCCGGCAGCTCGCGGCCCTCGTAGGGGGTGTTGCGGCTGCGGGAGGCGAAGCCCGCGGGGTCCACGGTTCCACGGTATGCCGGATCGAGCAGGGTGAGGTTGGCGGGCTCACCTGCCGAGACGGGCCGCCCGTGGCCCTCGGCACGGCCGATCCGGGCCGGCGTGGAGGACATCCGGTCGGCGACGCCCTCCCAGGTCAGCAGCCCGGTGTCGACCATCGTGTGCTGGACGACGGACAGCGCGGTCTCCAGGCCGACCATGCCCATCGCGGCCGCGGCCCACTCGCAGTCCTTGTCCTCGTGCGGGTGCGGGGCGTGGTCGGTGGCGACGATGTCGATCGTGCCGTCGGCCAGGGCCTCGCGCAGCGCCATCACGTCGCGCTCGGTGCGCAGCGGCGGGTTGACCTTGTAGACCGGGTCGTACGTGCGGACCAGTTCGTCGGTGAGGAGCAGATGGTGCGGGGTGACCTCGGCGGTGACGTCGATGCCGCGGGACTTGGCCCAGCGGACGATCGCGACGGAGCCGGCGGTCGACAGATGGCAGATGTGGACGCGCGAGCCGACGTGCTCGGCCAGCAGCACGTCACGGGCGATGACCGACTCCTCGGCGACGGCGGGCCAGCCGCCGAGGCCCAGTTCGGCGGAGACGACGCCCTCGTTCATCTGGGCGCCCTCGGTGAGCCGGGGCTCCTGCGCGTGCTGCGCGACGACGCCGCCGAACGCCTTCACGTACTCCAGCGCCCGGCGCATGATCACGGCGTCGTCGACGCACTTGCCGTCGTCGGAGAAGACGGTGACGGCCGCGGCGGAGTCGTGCATGGCGCCGAGTTCGGCGAGCTTCCTGCCCTCCAGGCCGACGGTGACGGCGCCGATCGGCTGGACGTCGCAGTAGCCGTGCTCCCTGCCCAGCCGCCACACCTGCTCGACGACTCCGGCGGTGTCGGCCACGGGGAAGGTGTTGGCCATGGCGAACACGGCGGTGTAGCCGCCGCTCGCGGCCGCGCGGGTGCCGGTGAGGACGGTCTCGGAGTCCTCACGGCCGGGCTCCCGCAGGTGGGTGTGCAGGTCGACCAGGCCGGGCAGCAGGATCCTGCCCGCGGCCTCGACGACGGTGGCGCCGCCGGCCTCGATCCCGGTGCCGACCTCGACGATGGTCTCGCCGTCGATCAGTACGTCCCGCACCTCGCCGCCCAGCACCTTCGCGCCGCGGATCAGTGTCTTGTCGGTCTCGCTCATGGTTACTTCGTCTCCTCGGTACGAGCGTGGGTGACGGCGGGCTCGTTGCCGCCGAGAAGCAGATAGAGGACCGCCATACGCGTGTGCACGCCGCCTGCGACCTGTTCGACGGCGGTGCAGCGGTCGGAGTCGGCGACCTCGGCGGTGATCTCCATACCGCGGACCATGGGGCCGGGGTGCATCACGATGGCGTGCTCGGGCATCTTCGCCATGCGGTCCCCGTCGAGGCCGTAGCGTCGCGCGTACTCGCGCTCGGTCGGGAAGAAGGCCGCGTTCATCCGCTCGCGCTGCACCCGCAGCATCATCACCGCGTCGCTCTTCGGCAGCGCGGCGTCCAGGTCGTACGAGACCTCGCAGGGCCAGTGCCCCACACCGACCGGCAGCAGGGTGGGCGGTGCGACCAGGGTGACGTCGGCGCCGAGGGTGTGCAGCAGGTCCACGTTCGAGCGGGCGACACGGCTGTGCAGGATGTCCCCGACGATCGTGATCCGCCTGCCCGCCAGGTCCCGCCCGACTCCGGCGTCCCGCCCGACCAGGCGGCGGCGCATGGTGAAGGCGTCGAGCAGCGCCTGGGTCGGATGCTGGTGGGTGCCGTCACCGGCGTTGACGACCGCGGCGTCGATCCAGCCGGAGGTGGCGAGCCGGTAGGGGGCGCCGGAGGCGCCGTGCCGGATGACGACGGCGTCCACGCCCATCGCCTCCAGGGTCTGCGCGGTGTCCTTGAGCGACTCGCCCTTGGAGACGGACGAGCCCTTCGCTGCGAAGTTGATGACGTCCGCGGACAGCCGCTTCTCGGCGGCCTCGAAGGAGATGCGGGTCCTGGTCGAGTCCTCGAAGAAGAGGTTGACGACGGTCCGGCCCCGCAGGGTGGGCAGCTTCTTGATCGGCCGGTCGGCGACCCTGGCCATCTCCTCGGCGGTGTCGAGGATCAGGACGGCGTCGTCACGGGTGAGGTCGGCGGCCGAGATGAGGTGACGCTTCATCTGGGTGTGCTCCGGGGTGTGGAGATGTGCGGGCATGCGGGCGCGCGAGCGCTGCCCGTAGGGCGGGTCGGGGCCGTACGGGGCCGCTATCGCTCGCCGGACCGGGCGGTCTCGTTCCGGCGGCCCTCGGCCGCGGGAACGCCCGCCTCTCGCCGCTCGCCGAGCAGCACGGCGTCGCGGCCGTCCTCCTCGTCGAGCTGGACCCTGACCGTCTCCCGCAGCGACGTCGGGAGGTTCTTGCCGACGTAGTCGGCGCGGATGGGCAGCTCGCGGTGGCCGCGGTCCACCAGGACCGCGAGCTGGACGGCGCGCGGCCGGCCGATGTCGTTCAGCGCGTCCAGGGCGGCGCGGATGGTGCGCCCGGAGAAGAGCACGTCGTCGACGAGGACGACCAGGCGGCCGTCGATCCCGTCGGCCGGGATGTCCGTGCGCGCGAGGGCGCGGGCGGGACGGAGCCGCAGGTCGTCCCGGTACATGGTGATGTCGAGCGAGCCGACGGGGATGGTGCGGCCGGTGATCCCGGCGAGCTTGGCGGCGAGCCGGTCGGCCAGGAAGACCCCGCGGGTCGGGATGCCGAGGAGCACCACGTCGTCGGCGCCCTTGGCGCGCTCGACGATCTCATGGGCGATGCGGGTCAGTACCCGCGCGATGTCGGGGCCCTCGAGAACGGGGCGTGCGGCATCGGAAACGTCTGCGTCCATACGAAACGGACCTCCTTCTCCGCCTCACGGGACGGACCTTAAAGGACGTCGGATCTTGCGCCGTCCACCGTACCAGGGCTGGCGGGAGCCTCCGTACCACCCCCCGCGGGAGGGGCGTACGGACCATTCGGCTTGACGCACCCAAGTAACGCTGCGTAACCTTCACAGTGAGTGACCAACCGCGCGGCCGAGCCGCACGTGATCAGCGTCCGGGGAGCTATATGTCCAGCGAATACGCAAAACAGCTCGGGGCCAAGCTCCGCGCCATCCGTACCCAGCAGGGGCTCTCGCTCCACGGGGTGGAGGAGAAGTCCCAGGGCCGCTGGAAGGCCGTCGTCGTCGGGTCGTACGAGCGCGGAGACCGCGCCGTGACCGTGCAGCGCCTCGCCGAGCTGGCGGACTTCTACGGTGTACCGGTGCAGGAGCTCCTTCCCGGCACCACGCCGGGCGGTGCCGCCGAGCCGCCGCCGAAGCTCGTGCTCGACCTCGAGCGCCTTGCCCATGTCCCCGCCGAGAAGGCCGGGCCGCTGCAGCGTTACGCGGCGACCATCCAGAGCCAGCGCGGTGACTACAACGGCAAGGTGCTCTCGATCCGGCAGGACGACCTGCGCACGCTCGCCGTCATCTACGACCAGTCGCCGTCGGTGCTCACCGAGCAGCTGATCAGCTGGGGCGTGCTGGACGCGGACGCGCGCCGTGCAGTCGCCCACGAAGAGGGCTGAGGCCGCACCGACAGCAGAAACGTTGCCGCCGGGCCGTGGGAGGGGCTGCCTTCCACGGCCCGGCGGCGTGCTGCCGCCACCCTCACCGCCGGCCGCCGCCGCGCATGCTCCCGGGGGACCTCCCGCGCGAGGGTTCCTCCCGGCGCGCCGTGCCCAGCGCGGCGGGGCGCATCTCCGTGGCGGCTGTGCCGGCCCGCCCGGGAACGGCGAAGGCCCGCAGCACCGGGGGCGGGTGCTGCGGGCCCACCGGGCTCACGCCCGGCCCACGCGGCCTACGCGTCGCGGAGGGTCGGCTTCAGGTCCTTGAAACGTCCCAGCAGGCCGTTCACGAAGGACGGCGAGTCGTCGGTGGAGAACTCCTTGGCGAGCTGCACCGCCTCGTCGATCACCACGGCGTCCGGGGTGCCGTCCACCCAGACCAGTTCGTAGGCGGCGAGCCGCACGATGTTGCGGTCCACCACGGGCATCCGGTCGAGCGTCCAGCCGACCGCGTGGGTGCCGATCAGCTCGTCGATCCGGTCGGCGTGCTCCGCGTAGCCCTCGACCAGCTCCATCGTGTACTCGCTGACCGGAGGCTGGCGGTCGTCGGACCGCGAGTGCCGGATCCAGTCCGCGAGGACCTGCTGCACGGACGCCCCGCGCTGGTCGGCCTCGAAGAGGATCTGGAAAGCACGCTTGCGGGCCTTGTTGCGGGCGGCCACGGTTAGCTGTTCACCCGGCCGAGGTAGTCACCGGAACGGGTGTCGACCTTGATCTTCTCACCTGTGGTGATGAAGAGCGGGACCTGGATGGTGTAGCCGGTCTCCAGGGTGGCGGGCTTGGTGCCGCCCGTGGAGCGGTCGCCCTGCACGCCCGGCTCCGTCTCCTGGATGACGAGCTCGACGGCGGCCGGGAGCTCGACGTAGAGCACCTCGCCCTCGTGCTGGGCGACGGTGGCGGTGAAGCCCTCGATGAGGAAGTTCGCGGCGTCGCCGACGGCGTTGCGGGCGACGTGCAGCTGGTCGTACGTCTGCATGTCCATGAAGACGAAGTACTCGCCGTCCATGTACGAGAACTGCATGTCGCGGCGGTCGACGGTGGCCGTCTCGACCTTCACGCCGGCGTTGAAGGTCTTGTCGACGATCTTGCCGGAGAGCACGTTCTTGAGCTTGGTGCGCACGAAGGCCGGGCCCTTGCCGGGCTTGACGTGCTGGAACTCGACGACGGACCACAGCTGGTCGTTGTCGAGCTTGAGCACCATGCCGTTCTTGAGGTCGTTCGTGGTGGCCACGGTTGCGGAATCTCCTGGACTGACGCTGGTGGACGACCGGGGAGAAGCGAAGGTGCGCGCTGCGAGCGGAGCTAGAGCGCGAGCAGCTCCTTGGTCGTGATGGTGAGTAGCTCGGGTCCGCCGTCCGCCTCCTGGCGCACGACGAGCGTGTCATCGATCCGGACCCCGCCCCGGCCCGGGAGGTGGACCCCCGGTTCGACGGTGACCGGCACACAAGCGTCCAGTTTACCCATGGCGGCAGGTGCCAGCTGCGGGTCCTCGTCGATTTCCAGTCCTACACCGTGACCGGTGAGCGGCGCGAGTCCCTCGCCGTAGCCCGCCGAGTCGAGCAGGTGACGGGCCACACGGTCCACGTCCCGGTACCCGGCGCCGGGCAGAAGAGCCTCGCGGCCGGCCCGCTGAGCGGCGAAGACGAGGTCGTACAGCTCGATCTGCCAGTCCGCGGGAGTGGTGCCGATGACGAAGGTGCGGCCGATCTCGCAGCGGTAGCCGCGGTAGTTGGCACCGAGGCAGACGGAGAGGAAGTCCCCCTCCTCGACGCGCCGGTCCGAGGGCCGGTGGCGGCGGCGCCCGGCGTTCGGGCCGGTGGCCACGGAGGTGGGGAAGGCCGGGCCGTCGGCACCGTGGTCGACGAGCCGGCGTTCCAGCTCGAGGGCGAGATGGCGCTCGGTGCGGCCGACGAGGATGGATTCCAGCAGTTCGCCGAGTGCCTGGTCGGTGATCTCGGCCGCGATCCGCAGGCAGGCGATCTCGTCCTCGTCCTTCACCATCCGCTGCTGTTCGACGGCGCCGTCGAGATCGCTCAGCCGCAGCCCGGGGGCGACGGTGCGCAGCACGCGGTGGCGGGCGACGGTGAGGTGGTTCTCCTCGACGGCGAGAACGTCCGCGCCGGATCCCGCGGCGCTCTCCGCGGCCGCGACGGCGGGGTCGTCACCGTGTACCGGCATGACGGTCAGCCGCAGCTGCTCGTCCAGGCGCCCGTCGACGGGGTCACCGGTGGGCGCGGTGGGGCACAGCAGTTCGTCGGCGGAGTCACCCGCCGGGCCCAGGAGCAGCACGGCACCCGGTGGGGCGCCGCCTGCGAGGTATCGGACGTTGGCAGGCCGGGAGATCAGGGCCGCGGCGCTCCCGGCCGCGACACAACGGTCGCGCAGCCGGCTGCGGCGGACGGCGAACACCTCGGACATGGCACGAGCCTAAGAGGGCGGAGCCGATCCGGCCGGTTGAAAGCGTCCGTGCGGGGTCCTTCCGGGGGTGCGCCTCCCCCGCGGGAAGCCGCCTCGGCCCGCTCCCTCCGCTCCGCGCCCCGGGGAGCCGCCGGGGCGCCGGGGCCCGGTCCGGGCAGACCGGGGCGCGGTGCACGGCGCCCGCGGCGCGCACCGCGCCTACCAGGCCGGGGGCTCTTCAGCGCGCGCGCCAGCACGTCGTCCAGAACGCGCGCGGTGGTCTCGACGTCGCACCGGGAGTTGTCGATGATCGGGAGACCGGAGCCGTACCAGCCGGCCATGCGGCCGTGGATGCCGGCGACCTCCTCGTCCGAGAGCCGGCGGTTGCCGCTGCGCTCGGCGTTGCGCTCCAGGACGACCTCCAGGCCGGGCAGGAGCACCACGGGCAGCAGTCCGGGCCCCACGTGGCGCTTCCACCCGCCGAGCCCGACGACGGGGCGGTCGGGGAAGACGGCGTCGTCGAGGATGCAGGAGATTCCGTTGGCCAGGAAGTTGCGGGCGGCGAAGCCGCAGGTGCGGCGGGCCAGGCGGTACTGGGTCTCCGACTGGTCGTTCCAGCCGGTCTGGGGGTCGGCGAAGCCGGAGCAGACCCATTCCCGGACGTCGTCGAGGCTGATGTGGGCGGTGGGTACGGGGCGGCGCCGCGCCCAGTGGCGGGCGACGGTCGTCTTGCCCGCGCCCGCCGGTCCGATCAGCAGCACGGCGAGCGTGGCGGTCCCGGTGCCGTTCCCGGCGGGCGTGGCGGCCCCGGTGCCGGTGCCGGTGCCCGCGGACGGAGGCGGCGGGGGTGCCGGAGCCGGCCCGCCCGACGGCAGGGGACGGTGTCCCGCGGTCTCCGAGGAGTGCGGGGAGTGCGGGGAGTGCGGCATCGGAGCCTGCTGCGGTACCGGGCCGCTCCGCCCCCGGGCGGGCGGCCCCTGCGGGGGCGGGGGACGGGGTGCCGGGCCTGCCGTTCCCATCCGGCCGCCGGGCCGTGCCCGGGCTCCGGGACCCGTCCCGGACCGTGGGGAGGCAGCGGGGCTCCCCCTGTGTGATGCATCCGGTGCCACTCCGTCTCGTACGACTTCACGCTGGTCGGACGGGAGTTGGACCGTCCGTACCGAACGGTACCCTCCCCGGCCGCTCCTGAGGGAGCGGCCGGGGAGGCCGCGAAGTACCCGGGACGGACGGGTTTCAGCCGCGGAGTTCCTCGGCCAGCGCGCGCAGGGCCAGCCGGTAGGAGCCGATGCCGAACCCGGCGACGGTTCCGGAGGCGACGGCCGCGATCACCGACGTGTGGCGGAACTCCTCGCGGGCGTACGGGTTCGAGATGTGCACCTCGATGAGCGGGGCGGTCCGCTGGGCCGCCGCGTCACGCATGCCGTACGAGTAGTGCGTGAACGCACCGGGGTTGATCACGACCGGGATCGATCCGTCGGCGGCCTCGTGCAGCCAGCGGATCATCTCCCCCTCGTCGTTGGTCTCCCGTACGTCGACCTCGAAGCCGAGTTCCTTGCCCAGCGTCCGGCAGGTGTCGGACAGCGCCGCGTAGGAGGTGGAACCGTAGACGTCCGGCTCCCGGGAGCCGAGGCGCCCCAGGTTCGGGCCGTTCAGGACGAGCACCCGGCGGCTCACGCGGACACCTCGCCGAACGCGGCGAGCAGCACGGCCGGGTCCGGACCCTCCAGCACGGTGGGCTTGGCCAGACCGTCGAGCACGATGAAGCGCAGCAGGTCACCGCGGGACTTCTTGTCGACCCGCATGGTCTCCAGCAGCCTCGGCCACTGGTCCCCGCGGTAGGTGAGCGGCAGCCCGACCGACTCCAGCACGGCCCGGTGCCGGTCCGCGGTCGCGTCGTCCAGCCGTCCCGCGAGACGGCCGAGTTCGGCCGCGAAGACCATGCCGACGGAGACCGCGGCGCCGTGCCGCCACTTGTAGCGCTCGTTCTTCTCGATGGCGTGCGCCAGCGTGTGCCCGTAGTTGAGGATCTCCCGCAGGCCGGACTCCTTGAGATCGCTGGAGACGACGTCCGCCTTGACCCGGATCGAGCGCTGGACCAGCTCCGCCGTGTGGGGCCCCGCGGGGGTGCGGGCCCCCTCCGGGTCGGCCTCGATCAGCTCCAGGATGGCCGGGTCCGCGATGAAGCCGGCCTTGATGATCTCGGCCAGGCCGCTGACGTAGTCGTGCACGGGCAGGGAGTCCAGCGCGCCGAGGTCGCAGATCACCCCGGCGGGCGGATGGAAGGCGCCCACGAGGTTCTTGCCCTCGGCGGTGTTGATGCCGGTCTTGCCGCCCACGGCCGCGTCCACCATGGCGAGGACCGTGGTGGGCACGGCGATCCAGCGCACTCCGCGCAGCCAGCTCGCGGCGACGAACCCGGCGAGGTCGGTCGTGGCACCGCCGCCGACACCGACGATGACGTCGGTGCGGGTGAAGCCGGTCTGGCCGAGGGCCTTCCAGCAGTACGCCGCGACCTCGGCGGTCTTGGCCTCCTCGGCGTTGGGCACCTGGATGGCGACGGCCTCGTACCCCTGCCGGGAGAGGTCCCGCCGGATCTCGTCGCCGGTCTCGGCGAGGGCCTCGGGGTGGACGACGGCGACGCGCTTGGCCCCGGGCCCGACCAGTCCGGGGAGTTCGCCCAGCAGACTGCGTCCGACGAGCACCTCGTACGGGTCCGTGCCCGCGGTGCCGCCGACCTGGATGCGGGTGACTGCCTGCTCGGTCATGCGTCCTTCCATTCGAGTGCGTCGAGGACCGCCTGGGCGACCTCTTCGGGCGTGCGGCCGTCGGTGGCGACGACGACCCGGGCGGCTTCGGTGTAGAGGTGCCGGCGGGCCTCCATCAGCTCGCGCCACTGGCGGCGCGGATTGACGGCCAGCAGCGGGCGGGCGGTGTTCAGCCCGACGCGGCGGACGGCCTCCTCGACGTCCATCGAGAGGTACGCGACCGGCAGCCCGGACAGCAGCTCGCGGGTCCCCCGGTCGAGGATCGCGCCGCCGCCGAGGGCGAGCACACCCGTGTGCTCGGCGACGGCAGCGCGGACGGCCTCGCGCTCCAGCTCGCGGAAGCGCGGTTCGCCGTCCTCGACGAAGATGTCCGAGATCTCCCGGCCCTCGGCCGCCACGATGTCCGCGTCGGTGTCGCGGTAGCCGGTGCCGAGGCGCTCGGCCAGCAGGGCGCCGACCGTGGACTTGCCGACGCCCATCGGCCCGATCAGCACGACCATCGGCCCGCCCGGGGCCCGCCCGCCGGCCCCGCGGGAGTCCGCCGTGGACCGCGGGGGTGCGGGCTCGGGTGCCTCGCTCACCGGATGGCCAGGTTCTCGAGGTACGACCGCACGTTGCGGCGGGTCTCGGGGACGCTGTCACCGCCGAACTTCTCCGCGACGGCGTCCGCCAGCACCAGCGCCACCATCGCCTCGGCGACGATGCCGGCGGCCGGTACGGCGCAGACGTCGGAGCGCTGGTGGTGTGCGGCGGCGGTCTCGCCGGTGCTGACGTCGACGGTCATCAGCGCGCGCGGCACGGTCGCGATCGGCTTCATCGCGGCACGCACACGCAGCAGCTCGCCCGTGGTCAGACCGCCCTCGGTGCCGCCGGAGCGGCCGGAGGAACGGCGGATGCCGTCCTCGGTGCGGACGATCTCGTCATGGGCCTTGGAACCGGGCACCCGGGCCAGTTCGAAGCCGTCGCCGACCTCGACGCCCTTGATCGCCTGGATGCCCATCAGCGCGGCGGCGAGCCGGGCGTCGAGGCGACGGTCCCAGTGGACGTGCGAGCCGAGGCCGACGGGGACGCCGTAGGCGAGCACCTCGACGACACCGCCGAGGGTGTCGCCGTCCTTGTGGGCCTGGTCGATCTCCGCGACCATCGCCTTCGACGCGTCGGCGTCCAGGCAGCGCACCGGGTCGGCGTCGAGCCTGTCGACGTCGGCCGGGGTCGGGTAGACCCCGTGCGGGGCCTTGGCGGCGGCGAGTTCGATCACATGCGAGACGATCTCGATGCCCGCGGTCTCCTTGAGGTAGGAGCGGGCGACGGCCCCGAGGGCGACCCGGGCCGCGGTCTCCCGGGCGCTCGCGCGCTCCAGGATCGGGCGGGCCTCGTCGAAGCCGTACTTCTGCATTCCCGCGAGGTCGGCGTGGCCCGGCCGGGGCCTGGTCAGCGGGGCGTTGCGGGCCAGTTCGCCGAGTACGGCCGGGTCCACCGGGTCGGCGGCCATGACCTGCTCCCACTTGGGCCACTCGGTGTTGCCCACCATGATCGCGATCGGGGAGCCCAGGGTGAGCCCGTGGCGCACACCGCCGAGGAAGGTGACCTCGTCGCGCTCGAACTTCATCCGGGCACCGCGTCCGTACCCCAGGCGCCGCCGTCCAAGGTGGTCCGCCACCATCTCCGTGCTGACCGGGACGCCGGCGGGAAGTCCCTCCAGCGTCGCCACCAGTGCGGGTCCGTGCGACTCCCCCGCGGTCAGCCAACGCAACCTGCTCAACGGTGCTCCTCACGCTCGCGCCTGGTCTGCGACAACGCGGCCTCGGGGGCACTCCTCCGACTGCCGGAGTCACACCCGTCCTGTGATGGCCGGGAGCGGTGCGGCCCGGGCCGCATACCCCGATCCTCCCATGTCCGCGCGGTGGATCAGGCCAGTGGTCCAGAAGGCGGACGACGGGACGGGGACCGGCCGGGGGTCCGGGGGCGTGGCGCGGCCCGGGATCAGCGCCCGGCGAGGGCTTCCTCGCCGGCGGCGCGCATCGCGGCCAGCGGGGCCGGGGAGTGTCCGGTCATCAGCTCGACCTGGAAGACGGCCTGGTGCACGAGCAGGTCGAGTCCGCCGACCACGGAGCCGCCCTGTTCGGTCCACGCCGCGGCCAGCGGAGTGGGCCAGGGGTCGTAGAGCACGTCGAAGAGGGTGCCGGGGCGCTCCGGGACGTACGGGACCAGGAAGTCCGTCGCCCCCGCCGGGGTGGTGGACACGACCAGCGGGGCATCGAAGGCGTGCGCCGCCTCCGCCCAGTCGGCGGTGTGCACCTCCACACCGAGCCGTTCGCCCCAGCCCCGCATCTCCTCGGCACGGGCCCGGCTGCGCACATACGCGGTGACGGGTCCGGTGCAGATCCGGCCGAGCGCGGCGAGCGCCGAGGAGGCGGTGGCACCCGCCCCCAGGACGGCCGCGTGGTCGACCTCTGCCACCCCGCGCTCGTGCAGGGCGCCGACCATCCCGGGGATGTCGGTGTTGTCGCCGGTGCGCCGGCCGTCGTCGCCGATGACGACCGTGTTGACGGCCTCGACGGCGGCGGCGGTGTCGCTGATCCCGTCGAGCAGCGGGATGACCGCCCGCTTCAGCGGCATGGTCAGCGACAGCCCGGCCCAGCTCGCGTCCAGTCCCCGGAGGAAGCCCGACAGGTCCGCCTCCGTCACCTCGAACCGGTCGTAGGACCAGCCCGTCAGACCGAGCGCCGCGTAGGCGGCCCGGTGGAGCACCGGGGAGAGCGAGTGGGCGATGGGGGAACCCAGGACCGCCGCCCGGCGCCGGTCAGTTGCTGCCACGCGTTCCATTGAACTTTTCCTTCAGCTTCTCGAAGTCCGCGTGCGTCCTGGCGTACTCGGTCTTCTCCTTGCCGTCCGTCGCGACGAAGTACAGCCAGCCGTCCGAGGTCGGGGTGATCGAGGCGTTCAGCGCCGTCAGGTCGGGGTTGCCGATGGGACCGGGCGGCAGCCCCTTCTGGGTGTACGTGTTGTACGGGTCCTGGTTGCTGTTGATCTCCCGCTCACTGATGTCGATCTTGCTCTGGCCCTTGAGGTAGTTGAAGGCCGAGTCGAACTGCAGGAGCTGGTTGGTCTCGGTGTTGGTGGGCTTCAGACGGTTGTAGACGACCTCGGCCATCTTCCGGTAGTCGTCCTCGTTCTTGCCCTCGGCCTGCACCAGACTGGCCACGGTGATCAGTTCCCAGGCGTTCTTCAGCTTGAGCTG
This sequence comes from Streptomyces sp. I6, assembly GCA_003725745.1. Taxonomy (GTDB): domain Bacteria; phylum Actinomycetota; class Actinomycetes; order Streptomycetales; family Streptomycetaceae; genus Streptomyces. Next base: position 796,804 of record RHDP01000001.1, read on the forward strand.
CTTCGCCTTGGCCTCGAGGTCGATCTTCCCGTACTCCTGGTTGGCCCGGGCGACCATGGCCTTGAGGATGGTCTCCGGCCTGGAGCCGGGCGCGACCGGGTAGGTGGCCGGGTAGAGGAATCCCTCCAGCGGGTCCTTGACGTTCTCGTGGTTCTGGGCCCACACGGGGAGTCCGAGGTTCTTGGCCTCCTTGCGGGCGACGGACTTCGTCGTGCCGGGGTCGAGTTCGAGGCGCTTGTCGATCAGCTCGTAGATCGCCGCGTTCCGCGCGCCCTCGGCGATGCTGAGGGCGTTGCGGTTGTTCGGGTCGAGCATCGCCTTGACGGCTTCCTCGGCCGACATCCCCTTCTTCAGGGTGTAGACGCCGTCCTGGATCCTGGTGCCGCCGGGATGGTCGTTCTGTGCGGAGACGAAGGCGTCGACGCTCTTGACCACCCCGGCCTTCTTGAGCGCGCCGCCGATGTCCGTACCGCTGGCGCCCAGCGGGATCTCGACCTGCACGCTCCCGCTGCCGGGGCCGTCGAAGTCGGGGGCCTCACCGAACTGGCCCCGCCAGAACTGGTATCCGACGTAGACCGCGCCGCCGGCGCCACCGACCAGGACCAGGGCGACGAACAGGCAGGCGAAGCCGTTGCGGCTCTTCTTCTTTTTCTTGGCCCCGCTGCGGCCGTCACCGCCGCGCCGGGGCGTCTTGTCGGGCTCGTCGTCACCTTCGCCGCCGCCGCGGTCGTCACCCGTGAAGAACGGGTGCTCCTCCTCCCGCCCGCCGGATGGCGGGTCGTCGTCCGCCGGGGAAGGCCGCTCTCCCCCGGGCTGCGGCTCGGCGCGGTGCCCGGGAGGCTGCGGCGGCGGGTAGGCGTCGGCGGTGCCGTAGTAGTCGCCGCCTCCGCCGTAGGGAGCCGGCCCGGGGTCGTACGGCATCACGGGCTGCCCGCCCCCGTCCCAGGCGGGGTCGTACGGCCGGCCGCCGTAGTCCTGCGGACTGTACTGCCCGGTGTCGTACTGCCCCGAACCGTACTGCTGCTGGGCGTACGACTGCTGCCCGTACTGATTCTGATCCAGGCCGTACGGATCCCGGCCGTACGGATCCCGGTCCTGATCCCGGCCGTACTGATTCTGATCCCGGCCGTACCGGTCCTGCCCGTGCTGATTCTGATCCTGGCCGTACTGGTCCTGCCCGTACTGCTGCTGATCCTGGCCGTACTGGTCCTGCCCGTACTGCTGCTGATGACCGGTCTGGTGCCGACCGCTCCCCTGGGGGGCCTGGTCCTGCGGCTGCTGCGGGAACTGCTGCTGCGGCCGGCCGCCGTAGGACGCGGGGCCGGCGCCGCCCTGCTGCCCTCTCCACCCCTGGTCCCCGTACAGGGGATCCTCGGGGTGCCACGGTTCGGAGCCGGGGCCCCGGCCATATTCAGTCATCGATCCCCTAGAGCCGCGAGACGGGCGCCGGACGCTCCGCCTCTACGTTGTGCGGCGGCTGTTCGAACACCGCCGCATCGCGCGGAACGTTACCGTATCGCGATCAGATGACCACTTCGACGCCCTCGCCCGGGGGATCCCCCGAGGTCCGTTCGGCCTCCAGCGCGTTCTGAAGGATGACGACCGCCGCGGCCTGGTCGATGACGGACCGGCCCTTTCTGGACTTCACGCCCGAGGCGCGGAGCCCCTGGCCGGCCGTGACCGTGGTCATCCTCTCGTCGACCAGTCGCACGGGCACCGGATGGATACCGCGGGCGAGGTCCTGCGCGAAGGCACGGACCTTGGCCGCCGCGGGACCCTCGCCACCGCTCAGCGAACGGGGCAGGCCCACGACCACCTCGATCGGCTCGTACTCCTCGACCAGCTGCCGCAGCCGCCGGTGGGCGGCCGGGACGTCCCGGCCCGGCACGGTCTCGACCGGGGTGGCGAGGACCCCGTCGGGGTCGCACGAGGCGACCCCGATCCGGGCGTCCCCGACGTCGATCGAGAGACGGCGTCCTCTGCGCATCAGGCCGTCTCGGTGACCAGGCGCTCGACGGCGTCGATGGCGTCGCCGATCGCCTCCGGGTTCTGGCCGCCGCCCTGGGCGACGTCCGGCTTGCCGCCACCGCCGCCACCGAGGGCCTTGGCGGCGGCACGGACCAGCTCACCGGCCTTGAGCCCGCGCTCGCGGGCGGCCTCGTTGGTGGCGATGACGGTGAGCGGACGCCCGTTGGCCGTGGTGAACAGCGCCACGACCGCGGGGCGGTCGCCGGCCCCCGGCAGGCGCTGCAGCCGGCCGCGGACGTCGAGGACCAGCTTGCGCAGGTCGTCGGCGGACGTACCGTCCGGGACCTGGCCGGTGACCAGCGCCGTGCCTCGGACGTCCCTGGCGCCCTCGGCCAGACCGGCGGCGGCCTGGAGGACCTTCTCGGCGCGGAACTTCTCGATCTCCTTCTCGGCGTCCTTCAGCTTGCCGAGCATGGTGGCGATCTTCTCGGGGAGCTCCTCCGAGCGCCCCTTGACCAGCTCCTGGAGCTGGGCGACGACCGTGTGCTCCTTGGCGAGGAAACGGTAGGCGTCGACGCCGACGAGAGCCTCGATGCGGCGCACGCCGGAACCGATCGAGGACTCGCCGAGCAGCTTCACCAGACCCAGCTGCGAGGTGTTGTGCACATGCGTGCCGCCGCACAGCTCCTTGGAGAAGTCGCCGATGGTGACGACCCGGACGCGCTCGCCGTACTTCTCGCCGAACTCGGCGATGGCGCCCTGCTTCCGGGCCTCGTCGATGCCCATGACCTCCGCCTGGACGTCGAGTTCACGGGCCAGCACCTCGTTGATCCGCTGCTCGACGTCGGTCAGCACGGTGCCGGGGACGGCGGACGGCGAACCGAAGTCGAAGCGGAAGCGGCCCGGGGAGTTCTCGGAGCCGGCCTGGGCGGCCGTCGGGCCGAGGGCGTCCCGCAGCGCCTGGTGGGTGAGGTGGGTGGCGCTGTGGGCGCGGGCGATGGCCCGGCGACGCCGGACGTCGATGGCGGCGTGGGCGGAAGCGCCCACGGTCACCTCGCCCACCTGCACCGAGCCCTTGTGCACGGAGACGCCCGGAACCGGCTGCTGGACATCGCGGACCTCGATCACCGCGCCGCTGTCGAGCCTGATCCGGCCCTGGTCGGCGAGCTGGCCGCCGCCCTCGGCGTAGAAGGGGGTGCGGTCGAGCACGACCTCGACCTCGTCGCCCTCGGAGGCGGCCGGCGAGGGCACACCGTCGACGAGGAGGCCGACGACGGTCGACTCGCCCTCGGTGTGCGTGTAGCCGGTGAACTCGGTCGCACCGGAGGAGTCGGCGACCTCGCGGTACGACGACAGATCGGCGTGGCCGGTCTTCTTGGCCTTGGCGTCGGCCTTGGCGCGCTCCCGCTGCTCCTTCATCAGCCTGCGGAAGCCGTCCTCGTCCACGGTCAGGCCCTGTTCGGCGGCCATCTCGAGGGTCAGGTCGATCGGGAAGCCCCAGGTGTCGTGGAGCAGGAACGCCTTGTCGCCGGAGAGGACGGTCGAGCCGGCCGTCCGGGCCTCGGTGACGGCGCCGTCCAGCACATTGGTACCGGCGTTGAGCGTCTTGAGGAAGCGGGCCTCCTCGGCGAGCGCGACGGACTCGACACGCTTGCGGTCGGTCTCCAGCTCCGGGTACTGCTGGCCCATGGTCTTGATCACCACGTCGACCAGCGCGGCGACGACCGGGCCGGTGGCGCCGAGGAGCCGCATGTTGCGGATGGCGCGGCGCATGATGCGGCGCAGGACGTAGCCGCGGCCCTCGTTGCCGGGGGTGACGCCGTCGCCGATGAGCATCACGGACGTACGGACGTGGTCGGCGACCACCCGGAGGGACACGTCCGACTCATGGCTGTCGCCGTAGCGGACGCCGGTGAGTTCCGTGGCCTTGTCGATGACGACCCGCAGGGTGTCCGTCTCGTACATGTTCCGCACGCCCTGGAGGATCATGGCGAGGCGTTCGAGGCCGAGACCGGTGTCGATGTTCTTGCTCGGCAGGTCGCCGACGATCTCGAAGTCCTCCTTGCCGGAGCCCTCGCCGCGCTCGTACTGCATGAAGACCAGGTTCCAGATCTCCACGTAGCGCTCGTCGTTGACGGCCGGGCCGCCCTCGGGTCCGAACTCGGGGCCGCGGTCGTAGTTGATCTCCGAGCAGGGGCCGCACGGTCCGGGGACGCCCATGGACCAGAAGTTGTCCTTCTTGCCCAGGCGCTGGATGCGCTCGGCGGGGACGCCGACGACCTCGCGCCAGATGCGCTCGGCCTCGTCGTCGTCGAGGTAGACCGTGATCCAGAGCTTCTCGGGATCGAGGCCGTAACCGCCCTTGTCCTGCGGCGAGGTCAGCAACTCCCAGGCGTAGGTGATGGCTCCTTCCTTGAAGTAGTCGCCGAAGGAGAAGTTGCCGCACATCTGGAAGAAGGTGCCGTGGCGGGTGGTCTTGCCCACCTCTTCGATGTCGGGGGTGCGGACGCACTTCTGCACGCTGGTGGCGCGGGGGGCGGGCGGCTTGGTCTCACCGAGGAAGTACGGCTTGAAGGGGACCATGCCCGCGTTGACCAGCAGCAGAGTCGGGTCGTCCGCGATGAGCGACGCCGAAGGCACGACGGTGTGCCCGCGCTCCTCGAAGAAGCTCAGCCAGCGGCGGCGGATTTCAGCCGACTCCATCAGTGGTCCTCATTCCGGTCGTACGGGGGCTTCTCGTCAAGCATCCCGTAGTGCTTCTTGTCGTGCTTGCGGTTTTCCAGGGCGGCCCGGCGGCGCTGCGCGGGCAGTGCCCGGTCGGCGGTGGAGTCGATACCCAGCGCCTCACCGAGCTCGGCCTCGCGCTGGGCCATCCCGGCCCGGACGTCGAGGGCGAAGTCCTTGAGGCGGTGCCCGGTCTCGATCGCCCTGTTCGCCGCCTGGGCGGCGAGGCTCTCCGGGGTCAGCTGCCTGAGCTTGCGGTTGACCTTGGTGGTGGCCCACACGCCGGCGGCGGCGCCGGCGGTGAACCAGAACGCACGACGGAACATCGGGTCTCAGTCCTTCTGCTTCCGGCGCCTGGCGGCCGGCACGGTGCGGCCGACGACGATCCTGCGCCTCACCTGCGCGGGCGGTGTGCCGTCCCTGTCGCGGCTGTCCCGGCCGTCCCGGCTGTCGCGGCCGTCCCGGCTCATCGCGCGGCGCACGCCGTAGCCGAACGCCGCGACCTTCACGAGCGGGCCGCCGAACGTCGAGGCGACCGTGCCGGAGAGCGCCGACGCGTTGGAGGTGACCTCCTGGACGTCGGAGGCGATGGCCTCGACCCGGTCGAGCTGGGTCTGCGCGGAGCGGACGGTGGCCGACGCGTCGGCCAGCAGGGGAACGGCCTGCTCGGTCACCTCCGCCATCAGCCGGGTGGTCGCCCTGAGCGTCTGGGCCAGCCTCACCAGCACCACGGCGAGGAAGGAGACCAGGATCGCCCAGAACACGGCCACCAGGATCCCGGCAACCTCTCCACCGGTCACGCTGCACCGCTCTCTGCTTGTCGGGGATCGTCGGGGATCGTCGGGGGTCACCACGGAAGGTCCCCACGAGAGTCCTCGTCCGACCCTATCGCGCCCGGGGTCGGCCCCCGTAACGGATCAGTGACCGCACAGCGGGAGTTGCGGGGATTCTACGGGCCGCTCCCCGCCCCCACGCTCCGTGGCCGCGGCGGGCTCGGGCGCGGAACGCGAGAGCCCGCCGCTCCCCCACCCGTGAGGGCGGGAGGGCGGCGGGCCGGGGCGCGAAGGCCGGTGCTACTGCCGCCGGCTCAGCGGGCGTAGTACTCGACGACGAGCTGCTCGTCGCAGATCACCGGGATCTCCTTGCGGTTCGGCTCCCGGTCCAGGCGGAAGGCGAGCGCCTTGAGGTTGACCTGCAGGTAGCGCGGGGTCTCACCGTCGGGCGCGTAGCCACCCTCGCGGGCGACCTGGAACGGGTGCTTGTCACGCGAGCGCTCGCGGACCGTGACGACGTCGTCCGGACGGACCCGGAACGAGGGCTTGTCGACCTTGTTCCCGTTGACCTCGACGTGGCCGTGGACGACCATCTGACGGGCCTGGTAGATCGTACGGGCGATACCGGAGCGGAGCACCAGGGCGTCGAGACGGCGCTCGAGCTCGATGATCAGGGCCTCACCGGTCTTGCCCTGCACCTTGCTGGCGCGCTCGTAGGCGCGGACCAGCTGGCGTTCGGAGACGTCGTACTGCGCGCGAAGGCGCTGCTTCTCGAGCAGACGGACCTTGTAGTCCGAGTTCTGCTTGCGGCCGCGGCCGTGCTCACCCGGCGGGTAGGGGCGAGCCTCGAAGTACTTGACGGCCTTCGGCGTCAGGGCGATGCCGAGTGCACGCGACTTCTTGACCTTGGGTCGCGACTGGTTCACGGGGAACCTACCTCCATGTAAGTTAGGTGAGCCTTACCTTATTCGAGGAGGACGTAATGTCTCGACCGCATGGGATCCCCCTGCCCAGTGCGCATCGCAGTTCGGACGACTCGACGGAATCGGTGCCCGCTTGCGACGACGATGAACAAGGTCAGCCGCGTCCCAGGGAAGGCGCCCGGCAGCCCACCGAAGCCGAGCGCGTACGAACCCTCGTTGAGAACAACGCCTCAGTATCCCTCACGCTGCCGGGTGCTCGCGACCACGGTCCCGGCTCCTGGGAACCCGCCGCACGCACCGTCACTCCCGAGGGGGACGTCGTTCTCCTTGTGCCATGGGATTCTCCCACGGCACGGGCCGCCGCCTGCGCCCCGGACGGCGGCCTCGGCTGCGTGATGGAGATCACCGATGTCGCCCCCGTCGCGGTGCGGCAGCGGATCCGGGGCCGGGCCCGGCTGGCCGGCCGGCTCGCCACCGTGTGCGATGAGGACCGTGCGCACTGCGAGCGGCTGCTCGCCGAGCGGCACCCGGAGCACTCCCCGGGGCACGATGCCGAGGCGGACCGTCCCGCCTGGATGCTCGTCCGGCTGGAGACTGGCGCGGTCTCGGTGGACGACCTGTGGGGTGCGGGATGTGCCGAACCCGCGGACCTCGGGGCGGCCGAGCCCGACCCCGTCGCACCGCACGAGGCGGAGCTGCTGCAGCATCTGCACTCGGCACACGGCGACCAGGTGCGCGGGCTGGCCGGCCTCCTCGCGGAGCACGGCGGCTCCGCCGGCACCGCGGGGCGGGACGCGGTACGGGACGCGGTACCGCTGGCCCTCGACCGCTTCGGGCTGCGGCTGCGCTGCACCACCGGGGGAGGCCGTACGTTCGACGCCCGCTTCGACTTCCCCGAGCCCGTGAGCGGCACCGGGGAGCTGCGGTGCGCGATGCACGCCCTCTTCGCGGCGGCCGCGGGATGACCGGCGCGCGCCCTCCGCACCGCGGCGACGGGACGGGGGCGGGCAGCGCGCCGGGCTGACCCGGCCGGCGCCCCGGCGAGACGGCACCGGCCGGCGAGATGGCGAGATGGCACCGCGCGGCGGAACATTCCGGCAACCGGCGCGGTCCGCCGCGCGGCGGACCGGGTCAGGAGCCCGGCGGGGTGTCGCCGCGCAACCGCTCGCGGACCTTCTCGACCACGTCCGCGTAGCGCGCCTCTGCGCCGTACCGGGTCGGCTCGTAGTAGCGCCTGCCGTGGACGGCGTCCGGCGCGTACTGCTGCGGGGCGATCGCGCCCGGGACGTCGTGCGGATACACATAGCCCTCGGCATGGCCGAGCTTCGCCGCTCCCTTGTAGTGGCCGTCCCGCAGATGGCGCGGGACCGGTCCGGCCAGTCCGCCCCGCACGTCCGCCAGGGCGGCGCCGATCGCCGTCGTGGCGGCGTTGGACTTCGGCGCCAGGGCCAGCGCGATGGTGGCGTGGCTCAGGGTGAGCGCGGCCTCCGGGAAGCCGATCATCGCCACGGCCTGGGCGGCCGCGACGGCGGTCGGCAGCGCCGCCGGATCGGCGAGCCCGATGTCCTCACTGGCCGAGATCATCAGCCGCCGGGCGATGAACCGCGGGTCCTCCCCGGCCTCGATCATGCGCGCCAGGTAGTGCAGAGCGGCGTCCACGTCGGAGCCCCGGATGGACTTGATGAGTGCGCTCGCCACGTCGTAGTGCTGGTCGCCGTCCCGGTCGTACGTCACCGCCGCCCGGTTGACCGTCTCCTCCACGGTGTGCAGGAGGATCGCCGCCTCGCCCTTGGCGAGTGCGGCGCCCGCGGCGGCCTCCAGGGCGGTCAGGGCACGTCTGGCGTCTCCCCCGGCGATCCGCAGCAGATGGTCCTCGGAGTCGCCCGGCAGCGTCACGGCGCCGCGGAGGCCGCGCTCCTCGGTCAGGGCCCGGCGCAGCAGACCCCGCACGTCGTCGTCGGTGAGCGGCTCCAGCGTGAGCAGCAGGGAGCGGGAGAGCAGTGGGGAGATCACCGAGAAGTACGGGTTCTCGGTCGTCGCGGCGATCAGCGTCACCCAGCGGTTCTCGACGGCGGGCAGCAGGGAGTCCTGCTGGGCCTTGCTGAAGCGGTGGATCTCGTCGAGGAAGAGGACGGTCTCCTTGCCGAAGCCGCCCGCCGCCCGGCGGGCCCCGTCGATGACGGCCCGGACCTCCTTGACTCCCGCGGTGATCGCGGAGAGCTCCACGAAGCGCTTGTTGGTCGCCTTGGACACGACGTACGCCAGGGTCGTCTTGCCCGTGCCGGGCGGGCCCCAGAGGATCACCGAGGAGGCTCCGGCGGGCCCGCCGGAGCCCTCGCCGACGAGCCGGCGCAGCGGGGACCCCGGCGTGAGCAGATGCTGCTGGCCCACGACCTCGTCGAGGGTGCGCGGGCGCATGCGGACCGCCAGCGGGCTCGCGGACGGGTCCTTCTCCTGGCGGTCCTCCGCCGCTGCGGTGAAAAGATCGGGCTCCACGTGGTGAAGCCTAGGCGAGGGCACCGACATCCCCCGCCGGGGTGCCGGCCCGCGGGGAGGCCGGGCCGTGCACCGTCCGGCCGGCGGTCCGGCGGTCGCCGTCCGGCGGTCGGCGGTCGGCGGATCAGCCGAGCCAGAAGTCCCACCAGCGCGTCAGGATCAGCATGCCGATGACGCCGGTGTGCAGCACCGGCAGGACCCAGGTGAACTCGGCGAGGAAGCCCTTCAGCCAGGCCGGGGCGGGCAGCAGTCCGTTGCGGACGTTGTGCGACGTCACGTACCAGAACATGAAGATCGTGGCGACCCAGGCCAGACAGCACCACAGGCACAGGGCGTTGATGCTGTACAGCGACTGGTACTGGAGCCAGGTGCAGAAGGCGACGCCGAACAGCGTCCCCGCGTTGAACGTGAGCCAGTACCAGCGGCGGAAGCGGGCGCCTGCGAGGAGGCTCATGCCCACGCCGATCACCACGGCGTAGGCGGCGAGGCCGAGCATCGGGTTGGGGAACCCGAACACCGAGGCCTGCTCGCTCTCCATCACGCTGCCGCAGGAGACGATCGGGTTGAGGCTGCACCCAGGAGTGAAGGTCGTCCCGGCGACCTTCGCCTCGAGGATCTTGAACTTGTCGATCGTGATGATCCACGAGGCCAGCAGGCCGGCCCCACCGGTGATCACCAGCAGCCATGCGAAGGCACGGCTGCCGCCGACGGCGCCGCCCGCGCGCTCCGCTTCCTGGCCGGAGGACACACCGTCCACCGCTGCAGTCGTCATATCGCCGTTTCCATCGCTCGGTCGCTGCTCTGGCACGGTCATTCTGCCGCACTCGGGCCCCCGTCCACCGCCCGATGCACACAAGGGCCCGGTCCCGGCCGGCCCGGCTACCGGAACGCGAAGGCCCGGCCCCAGCAGGCCCCAGCGGACCGGGCCCCGGGACCGCGTGCCCGGACGGGCCCGCGTGCCCCGGTCGGACGGGTGCCCAGGTCAGACGAGCCGCGTGCGGATCTCCTCCACCGCCGAGTCGAGGGCGACCGGTACCTGCTCGCCGGACTCCATGTCCTTGAGCTGGACCACGCCGTCCGCGAGATCCCGCTCACCGGCCACCAGCGCGTACCGGGCGCCGCTTCGGTTGGCGCTCTTCATGGCTCCCTTGAGGCCCTTTCCGCCGTACGAGAAGTCGGCGGCGACCCCTGCCCTGCGCAGCCCGGTGACCACGGCGAAGAGCGCTCGGCGCGCCTCCTCGCCGAGCGGCACCGCGAACACACTGGTGGACGCGGGCAGTTCGAGCTCGATGCCCTCGGCCTCCAGCGCCAGGACCGTGCGGTCCACGCCGAGCGCCCAGCCGACCGACGGCAGCGCCGGGCCGCCGATCATCTCGGACAGCCCGTCGTAGCGGCCTCCCCCGCCCACCGCGGACTGCGAGCCCAGTCCGTCGTGGACGAACTCGAACGTCGTGCGCGTGTAGTAGTCCAGCCCGCGCACCAGCTTCTCGTCGTCCTCGAAGGACACCCCGGCGGCCGTGAGCAGCTCACGCACCTCCTCGTGGTACGCCTTGCAGGCGTCGCACAGGTGGTCGCGCAGCAGCGGCGCGCCCACGAGCTGCTTCCGGACGGATTCGCGCTTGTCGTCCAGGACCCGCAGCGGGTTGATGTCGACCCGGCGGCGGGTGTCCTCGTCCAGGTCGAGCCCGCGCAGGAAGCCCTGCAGCGCTTCCCGGTAGACGGGACGGCACTCCTTGTCGCCGAGCGAGTTCAGCAGGATCCGGAACTCGCTCAGGCCGAGCGAGCGGTACGCCTGGTCGGCGAGGACGATCAGCTCGGTGTCGAGCGCCGGGTCCTCGGCGCCGATCGCCTCGGCACCGACCTGGGAGAAGTGCCGGTACCGGCCCTTCTGCGGGCGTTCGTAGCGGTAGTACGAGCCCGAGTACCAGAGCTTCACCGGCAGGTTGCCCGACTTGTGCAGGTTGGCCTCCAGCGCCGCGCGCAGCACGGAAGCGGTGCCCTCCGGCCTCAGGGCCAGCCGGTCGCCGCCCTTGGTCTCGAAGGCGTACATCTCCTTGGTCACGATGTCGGTGGACTCACCGACACCGCGGGCGAACAGCTCCACGTTCTCGAAGCCGGGCGTCTCGACGTAGCCGTAGCCCGAGTTCCGCAGCGGCGCGGCGATCGCCTCCCGCACGGCCAGGTACTTCGCGGAGTCCGGCGGGATCAGGTCGTACGTGCCCTTGGGGCCTGGAAGGTGGTCACGGAAGGTCTCGTCACATTCCTCGTCGGGGAGCGGCCGTTCCGCCGTCTCCCTGGCCGGCGGCCACCTCCCGCAGATACGGGTTGGCGGCACGCTCGCGGCCGATGGTCGTCTGGGGGCCGTGGCCGGAGAGCACCACGGTCGAGTCGTCGAGCGGCAGGCACACGCGCGCCAGCGATTCGAGCATCTCGCCCATGTCACCGCCGGGCAGGTCGGTGCGTCCGATGGAGCCGGCGAAGAGCAGATCGCCCGAGAAGAAGACCGGCGGCCGCCCCTCATCGTGTGCGTTGGCCGCGGCCTCGGGCAGACCGAAGGTCACCGACCCCTTGGTATGACCGGGCGCGTGCCGTACGGTCAGCTCCAGCCCCGCCAGCTTCAGCGCGGCGCCGTCGTGGAGCTCGTGGACGTCGTCCGGCTCCCCCACGGCCAGCTCGCCCATCAGCGGCATCCCGATGGAGCGGCCGAGGGCCTTCTCCGGGTCGCTCATCATGTACCGGTCGGCGGGGTGGATCCAGGCGGGTACGCCGTGGGCTCCGCAGACCGGGACCACCGAGGCGACGTGGTCGATGTGGCCGTGGGTGAGTACCACGGCGACGGGCTTGAGCCGATGCTTTCTGAGCGTCTCCTCGACTCCCTCGGCGGCCTGGTGGCCCGGGTCGATGATCACGCACTCCTCGCCTGCGGCCGGGGCGACCAGGTAGCAGTTGGTCCCCCAGGCCCCTGCGGGGAACCCGGCAATAAGCACGATCGTCCTCGATGTGTCGTCCGACGGGAATGTCACTTCACGGATTGCAACAGGTCAGAGCCTACCGGCGCTGCTCATTTCACAGCCAACCCGTATACGGTACGGGCACACCCGTGCCCCTCGATCACGACATCGCCAAGGAGAAGACCCGGTGGTCAGCAGCGATCAGCGACGGCGCCAGCTCGCCAGGAAGAAGTTCGAGCGGCAGCAGCAGCGCCGTGAGGAGGCCCGCAGGAAGGCCAGGCGCCGCAACGCCGTCATCGCGGCCGGCCTCGCCGTCGTGGTCGCGGCGGGCGGCGCCGCGTACCTCTCGGTGGGCCTGGCGGACGGCGGCTCACGGGACGACGCCTCCCGGCGGACCGACCCGGCGCCCACGGAGAGCGAGAGCGGTGCGCCGGAGCCGAAGATGGCCATCGACGCCAAGGCCGCGTACCGGATGTCGCTGGACACCAGCCAGGGCGCCATCGCCTTCACCATGGACGCCGCGAAGACGCCGCGCACGGTCAACTCCTTCAAGCACCTCGCGGACAAGGGCTTCTTCGACGGCACCACGTGCCACCGGCTGACCACGGAGGGCATCTTCGTACTGCAGTGCGGGGATCCCCAGGGCGACGGCTCGGGTGGCCCGGGATACACGATCCCGGACGAGAACCTCACGGCGCTCGGCAAGCCGGGGGCGGACGGCAAGGTCACGTATCCGGCCGGCACGGTGGCCATGGCGAACACGGGCCGGCCGAACAGCGGCGGCAGCCAGTTCTTCCTGGTCTACAAGGACAGCAAGCTGCCGCCGTCGTACACGCCGTTCGGCACGATCGACGAGGCGGGTCTGTCCGTGGTGAAGGCCGTCGGGGCGGCCGGTGTCGCGGGCGGGGCCGGGGACGGCGCCCCCGTGAAGTCCGTCTCGGTGAAGAAGGCGGCGGTCAGCAAGGGGTGACCGGGCGAATTCGGCGGCGCCGAGTGCGGACAGCCGGGCGGCCGGTCGCCTAGATTGGCGTTGTGCAGCGCGGACCGGGTCCGCGTTGCGGGAGGGCGGGCGATGCCCGTCCAGGAAACTGTGGACGATGCCCGGGGGCCCGAGCCCCTCGGGGCATCATGTGGAGGAGGCGCTGTGAGCAGCGACCCGTGGGGCCGCGTCGACGAGACGGGCACCGTGTACGTGCGGACTTCCGAGGGCGAGAAGGTCGTCGGATCGTGGCAGGCGGGCTCTCCCGAGGAGGCACTGGCCTACTTCGAGCGCAAGTACGAGGGCTTGGTTGTCGAGATCGGCCTCCTCGAGAAGCGAGTGAAGACCACCGATCTGTCGGCGAAGGACGCGATGGCGGCGATCGACCACATCCGCGGGCAGATCGACGAGCACCACGCGGTCGGCGACCTCGAGGCGCTGAGCAGTCGGCTGGACGCGCTCGTGGCCTCGGTCGAGGCGCGTCGTGAGGAGCGCAAGGCCCAGAAGGCGAAGCAGACCGACGAGGCCCGGCACGCCAAGGAGGCACTGGTCGCCGAGGCCGAGGAGCTGGCGCAGAGCGAGCAGTGGCGGGCGGCCGGCGAGCGGCTCCGGGCCCTGGTGGACACCTGGAAGGGCCTGCCGCGGCTCGACCGGAAGTCCGACGACGAGCTGTGGCACCGCTTCTCCCATGCGCGGTCGGCGTTCTCCAAGCGCCGCAAGGCGCACTTCGCCGCGCTGGACGCGCAGCGGGAGGTGGCCCGGCAGACGAAGGAGCGGCTGGTCGCCGAGGCCGAGTCGCTGTCCGGTTCGACGGACTGGGGTCCCACGGCCGCGCGCTACCGCGAGCTGATGGCGGAGTGGAAGGCCGCGGGCCGCGCGCAGCGCGAGCACGAGGAGGACCTGTGGAACCGCTTCCGCGGCGCCCAGGACATCTTCTTCGCCGCCCGCAGCGGGGTGTTCGCGGAGCGGGACGCCGAGCAGTCCGAGAACCTGAAGCTCAAGGAGGAGCTGGCGGTCGAGGCGGAGAAGCTGGTGCCGGTGACGGACCTGAAGGGCGCGCGTGCCGCCTTCCGGTCCATCAACGAGCGCTGGGAGGCGATCGGCCACGTCCCGCGTGACGACCGGCCGAAGGTCGAGGGCCGGATGCACGCGGTGGAGCGGGCGATCCAGGAGGCCGAGGAGACCGAGTGGCGGCGCACCAACCCCGAGGCCCGGGCGCGTGCCGAGGGCCTGACGGGTCAGCTGCAGGCGGCGGTCGACAAGCTGCGTGCGCAGATCGACGCGGCCCGGGCGGCCGGCAACAACGCCAAGGCCGACAAGCTCTCACGTGAGCTCGAGGGCCGGCAGGCGCTGCTCGACCAGGCGCTGAAGGGCCTGGAGGAGTTCGGCGGCTGACAGCCTGAGTCGGACACGCGCACGGGACGGGCCCGGCGGCAGATGCCGCCGGGCCCGTCCCGTGCGCCGAAGGCGGGTTTCGCACCCGTACCGCCCGCCGGAACCGCTCCCCCGGCTGTGCGGACCCGTCCGGTGCGCCGGGGGTGCGGGTCCCGACGCGACCCGCGTCCCCCCCACGGCGGAGGGCGCTCGGCCGCCCGCCGGGCCCGCCGCGCGCCGAGGTGTGCGGGGGCCGTTTCAGGTAGGGACGGCGACGGGGCCCCTCCCGCATCCCCAGGGGCACGAGCCCTCCCCTGCGCCCAGGGGCGCACGGGCCCCTCCCCTGCGCCGAGGGGTAGTGGCCCCCGCCGCCCCCCGTCTCCCGCCGGAGCGGCAGGCCCACGGCTGCCGCCGGACCCGCGGAGGGCCCACGGCTGCCGCCGGACCCGCGGAGGGCCCACGGGTGGCCGGTCGCTAGGGACGCCGTGCCGATGTCACCCGGTAGACGTCGTAGACGCCCTCGACTCCGCGGACCGCCTTCAGGACGTGGCCCAGATGCTTCGGGTCGCCCATCTCGAAGGTGAAGCGCGAGGTGGCGACCCGGTCACGGGATGTCTGGACGGCCGCCGAGAGGATGTTGACGTGCTGGTCGGACAGGACGCGGGTGACGTCCGACAGCAGCCGGGAGCGGTCCAGCGCCTCGACCTGGATGGCGACGAGGAACACCGAGGACTGGGTCGGCGCCCATTCGACGTCGAGCATGCGTTCGGGTTGTTGCGACAGCGAGTCCACGTTGACGCAGTCCGCCCGGTGCACCGACACGCCGCTGCCGCGGGTGACGAACCCGATGATCGGGTCTCCGGGCACGGGCGTGCAGCAGCGGGCGAGCTTCACCCAGACGTCGTCGACGCCCTTGACGACCACACCAGGATCGGCGTTGGCGCGGCGCTTGCGGCCGCGGCTGCGGGACGGCGGCGCGGACTCGGCGATGTCCTCGCTGGCCGCCTCCTCGCCGCCGAGCGCCTGGACGAGCTTCTGCACGACGCCCTGCGCGGCGACGTGCCCCTCGCCGATCGCCGCGTACAGCGACGAGATGTCGGGGTAGCGCATCTCGTGCGCGAGCGTGACCAGCGAGTCGCCGGTGAGGATGCGCTGGATCGGCAGGTTCTGCTTGCGCATCGCCCGCACGATGGCGTCCTTGCCCTGCTCGATCGCCTCGTCACGGCGTTCCTTGGAGAACCAGGCGCGGATCTTGTTCCGGGCGCGGGGCGACTTGACGAAGCCCAGCCAGTCGCGCGAGGGGCCGGCCCCGGTCGCCTTGGACGTGAAGACCTCGACCAGGTCGCCGTTGTCCAGCGTCGATTCGAGCGGTACCAGCCGGCCGTTGACCCGTGCGCCTATCGTGCGGTGGCCGACCTCGGTGTGCACGGCGTACGCGAAGTCGACGGGTGTGGCGCCGGCGGGGAGCGCTATGACGTCGCCCTTCGGCGTGAACACGAAGACCTCGTTGCGGGAGAGGTCGAAGCGCAGGGACTCCAGGAACTCGCCGGGGTCCTCGGTCTCCTTCTGCCAGTCCAGCAGCTGCCGCAGCCACGCCATGTCGTTGACGGCGTCCTTGTCCTTGCCCGAGCCCTTGGGGACATCGGTGCGGATCTTGGACGCGCCGGCGACGGCCTCCTGCTTGTACTTCCAGTGCGCGGCGATGCCGTACTCGGCCCGGCGGTGCATGTCGAACGTGCGGATCTGGAGTTCGACCGGCTTGCCGCTGGGCCCGATGACCGTCGTGTGCAGCGACTGGTACATGTTGAACTTCGGCATCGCGATGTAGTCCTTGAACCGCCCGGGAACGGGGTTCCAGCGGGCGTGGACCGTGCCGAGCGCCGCGTAGCAGTCGCGGACGGTGTCGACGAGGACGCGGATGCCGACCAGGTCGTAGATCTCCGCGAAGTCCCGGCCGCGGACGATCATCTTCTGGTAGACGCTGTAGTAGTGCTTCGGCCGGCCGGTGACGGTGGCCTTGATGCGGGCGGCGCGCAGATCGGACTGCACCTCGTCCGTCACTATCGCCAGGTACTCGTCGCGCTTGGGGGCGCGCTCGGCGACGAGGCGGACGATCTCGTCGTACATCTTCGGGTAGAGGATCGCGAAGGCGAGGTCCTCGAGTTCCCACTTGATGGTGTTCATGCCCAGCCGGTGGGCCAGCGGGGCGTAGATCTCCAGGGTCTCGCGGGCCTTCTTCTCCTGCTTCTCCCGCTTGAGGTAGCGCATCGTGCGCATGTTGTGCAGGCGGTCGGCGAGCTTGATGACCAGGACGCGCGGGTCCTTGGCCATGGCGACGACCATCTTGCGCACGGTCTCGGCCTGGGCCGCTTCGCCGAACTTGACCTTGTCCAGCTTGGTGACCCCGTCGACGAGCAGGGCGACCTGGTCGCCGAAGTCCCGGCGCAGGGTGTCCAACCCGTACTCGGTGTCCTCCACGGTGTCGTGCAGCAGCCCGGCCATCAGCGTGGCGGGGTCCATGCCGAGCTCGGCGAGGATCGTGGTGACGGCGAGCGGGTGCGTGATGTACGGGTCGCCGCTCTTGCGCTTCTGGCCCCGGTGCCAGCGCTCGGCGACCTGGTAAGCGCGCTCGATCTGGCGCAGCGTCGCGGTCTCGGTCTTCGGGTCGTTGCCGCGGACGATCCGGAGCAGCGGTTCGAGGACCGGGTTGTACGGGCTGGAGCGCTGGACGCCGAGCCGGGCCAGCCGGGCGCGGACCCGGTTGGAGGAACCCCCGGAGCGCGCGGACGCGGAGGCGGCGGGCGGCGTGGGCTTCGGGGCCGTGACGGGCGCGGGAGCCGGGCCGCGCGCATTCCCCGTGCGGCCGCGGGCCGCTCCGCGGGCGCCTTCTCGGGCGCGGCGGCGGCCGTCACAGCCTTGTCGGCCTGCTGGTCGGGCTGCGCGGTGGCGGGACGGGCCTCGTCTGGCAAGAGCGCTCCTCGTGCGGATCCGGGTCCCCGGTCAGGCCCGGAAAGGCCATGGTATCGACCCCCGGCGTTCGCCTCCCCCCGGGACGGGGACTGTCCACAACGCGGAACGGGCACCCGGTGTTCCCGGATGCCCGTTCCCGTGCCCGTAGGTGTACCCGTTGCCGCGCCCGTGCGGCGGTGCAGCGGCGGTCAGACCGTCAGCAGCGCGTCCAGCGGGGCTCCGTCCAGCGCGGGCTCCAGTCGGGCCCGCCCGCCGAGGAAGCCCAGCTCCATGAGGATCGCGACACCCGCGACCTCGGCGCCGGCGCGGCGGATCAGCCCCAGTGAGGCCTCGGCGGTGCCGCCGGTGGCGAGGACGTCGTCGATCACCATGACCCGGTCGTCGCGGCCGAGGTCCTCGGCGTGGATCTCGACCTCGGCCGTGCCGTACTCCAGCTCGTACGCCTGCGACAGCGTCGCTCCGGGGAGCTTGCCCGCCTTGCGCACGGGAACGAAGCCGAGGCCGGCGCGGACCGCGACCGGGGCGGCGAGGATGAAGCCCCGGGCCTCCAGGCCGACGACCTTCGTCGCGCCGTGCTCCGCGCACAGGCCCGCGAGAGCGTCGGTGAGCGCCGTGAAGGCCGCCGGGTCCGCGAGCAGCGGGGTGATGTCCTTGAACATCACGCCCGGCTTCGGGTAGTCGGAGACGTCCCGGATGCGGCTGAGCAGGAGCTGCCGGACGTCCGCGGTCATCGGCGCCTGCCCGAGGAGGGCCGGCCGCGGCCGCGGCCGCGCTGGCCGACGACCGCCCCGGCCGCCGTCGCCTCGCCCTGCAGGGCGTCCTGGGGCCCGCCGTGGTGCTCCAGGTCGCCGTCCTCGGCGGACTCGCCCCTGGCGGCGGCTGCCTCGCGCTTGGCCAGGACCCGCTTCTTCAGCGCCTTCATCGCGGGCTCGCGCTCCTTCAGGTCGGCGACCAGCGGAGTGGCGATGAAGATCGACGAGTAGGCGCCGGCGGCGAGGCCGACGAACAGCGAGAGCGAGATGTCGTTGAGCATGCCCGCGCCCAGGAAGCCGCCGCCGATGAACAGCAGGCCGGCGACCGGCAGGAGCGCCACGACCGTGGTGTTGATGGAGCGGACCAGGGTGCTGTTGATCGACCGGTTGGCGATCTCGCCGTACGTCCAGCGGGTCTGCTTGGTGATGTCCTTCGTGCCCTCCTTGAGGCTGTCGAAGACCACCACCGTGTCGTACAGCGAGTAACCGAGGATCGTGAGCAGGCCGATCACGGTGCCCGGCGTGACCTCGAAGCCGACGAGCGCGTAGACGCCGACCGTGATCGTGATGTCGTGGATCAGCGCCACGAGGGCGGCCACCGCCATGCGCCACTCGAAGGCGATGGCGAGGTAGATCACCACGAGGATCATGAACACGCCGAGACCGGTCCAGGCCTTGTTGGCGATCTGCTCGCCCCAGCTCGGGCCGACCAGTTCGGCGTTGATCTTGCCCGCCGGGATGTCCATGTCCTCGGCGAGCTGCCGGCCCACCTGGTTGGCCTCCGCGGTGTCCAGCTCGCTGACCTGGATGCGCAGGGTGTCGTTGCCGAGCTTCTGGACGATCGCCGGGTGGCCGGTGGCCTCCTGGGCGTACTCCTGGGCCTGCGAGACGGACACGCTCGTCTTCGGGGTGGTGAAGACGGCACCGCCCTTGAACTCGATGCCCATGTTCAGACCCGCACCGCCAGGCCGACGATGGCCGTGATGGTGATCAGGATCGAGATTCCGTACCAGAGCTTCCGCTTGCCGACGAAGTCGTAGCCGACCTCACCGCGGTAGAGCCTGGCGCCAAGGTTGCCGAGACGCGACATCTCACGCCTCCTTCGGGTCGACGGGGGCGGAGACACGGCGCGAGCGGCGCAGCGGCGGCTTGGCGCCGAGGCGCTTCGGGTCCAGCCCGGACCAGGGGTGTCCGCTCGCGAAGAACTTCGTGCGGGCCAGGATGGTCATCAGCGGCTTGGTGAAGAAGAACACCACGACGACGTCGAGCAGGGTGGTCAGGCCCAGCGTGAACGCGAAGCCCTGGACCTTGCCGACGGTCACGACGAACAGCACCGCGGCGGCCAGGAACGACACGAAGTCGGAGACCAGGATCGTGCGGCGGGCGCGCGGCCAGGCGCGCTCGACGGCGGGGCGCAGGGTGCGGCCCTCGCGGATCTCGTCCCGGATGCGTTCGAAGTACACGATGAACGAGTCGGCCGTGATACCGATGGCGACGATGGCGCCGCAGACGGCCGGCAGGTTCAGCGCGAAACCGATGGCCGGACCGAGCAGGGACATCAGGGTGTACGTCAGGACTCCCGACACCAGCAGGCTGAGCAGGGCGACGACCGACAGTCCGCGGTAGTAGACCACCAGGTAGATCACGACGAGCGCGAGGCCGATGGCACCCGCGATGAGGCCGGCCTTGAGCTGCTCGCCGCCGAGCGCGGGCGTCACGGTGGTGACGGTCTCGACGTTGAAGCTCAGCGGCAGGGCACCGTAGGACAGGATGTTCCCGAGGTCCTGCGCCGACTGCTGGTCGAAGTTGCCGGAGATCTCGGCGTTGGCGCTGAGGGTCTGGTTGACCTGCGGAGCGGAGACCACCTCGCCGTCCAGCACGATCGCGAACTGGTTCAACGGCGACGGCTGCTGAGACAGCTTGCCGGTGATCTTCGCGAACTTCTTCGCGCCGGCGCTGGTGAAGTCCATCTGCACGATCCAGATGCCGCGCTGCGGGTCCAGCACGCCCTTGGCGTCGTCGACGTCCCTGCCGTCGACCTCGGCCGGGCCGAGCAGGTACTTCTCCCACCCGCCGATGCTGTTCTTGCCGCAGGCGACGGTGGGCTGCTCGGGCTGGGCGTCCTTGCCGGCGTTGGCGCGTGCCTTCGGGTCGAGGCAGTTCAGCGCGGCGAACTGCTTCTCCAGCGCGGAGTCCCCCGCGGCACCGCTCGGCGTGGCCGCCGGGGCCGGGCTCTGGGTGCTCTCCGGCTGCCCGGAGGCGGCACCGCTCGGTGAGGGAGAGGGCGCCTTCAGCGCGCCCGTGACGGCCCGGCCCTGCGTGGTCGGGCTGGCGCTCGGCGCGGTGGCCTTGTCCTTGCCGTCGGTGGCCTGGTCGCCGGGCTCACCGGAGGGCGAGGCGCTCGGGCTTCCGGAGGGCTCGGGCGTCGCCGGACCGGCGGGCAGCACGTTGAGCACGGGGCGGAAGTACAGCCGGGCGGTCGTACCCACCTGCTTCTGGGCCTGCTCCGAGTTCGTCCCCTTGGGGATGTTGACGATGATGTTCTCTCGGCCCTGGGTCTGGACCTCGGCCTCGGAGACACCCAGACCGTTGACCCGGCGCTCGATGATGCCGACCGCCGTGTTCATGTTGGTCTCGTTGACCGCGCTCTCCTTGCCGGGCTCCGCCTCGGCCTTGAGCGTGATCGTCGTGCCGCCCGCGAGGTCGATACCGAGTCGCGGCGTGGTCTCCCCCGACCAGAACATCCCGCCGACGAGAGCGGCCATGACGATCAGCATCAGCGCGAGGGTACGCCCCGGCCTCCCCTGACCCCCCGGCGCCTTTCGGCCCTTCTTCGGTGCTGCCACCTTGTCGTTTCTCCCTGTCCAACCGCCCCGCGCCGGGTGTGCGACGGGTCGGCCACGATGTGTTGTGGGGACCTGCCCCGCGGAAGAAGTGGGCACACGCCGGGACCGCGGCGCGCCCGACGGCGCACGCGGTCCCCGGTCGCGGCTACTTCGCGTCGGTGTCGCCGCCGCTCTTGTCGTCGCTCTTGGCGCCCTTGGCCCCCGGCGCCGGCTCGGCGTCGTCCGCCTCGCCCTTCTTGCCGAGGTCGATCTTGGCATCGCCGGCGGGTCGGCGGCGGCACCCGGCTCGGTCAGCGAGGAGGCGTCGTCCGGCACGATCGGCGTGTCGCCCTCGAGGTCGCCGTCCTCGTCGCCGTGCACGATCCGGTTGTACTCGGCGTCCTCCAGGACGGCCCCGATGGCGTTCTTCGCGAACACGAGGTGGACGCCGGGCGCGGCCTCGACGAGCACCGTGTCGTCGTTGACCTCCTTGACGGTGGCGTAGAGGCCGCCGATCGTCCGGACGCCGGTACCGGGCTGCATCTGGTTCCTCATGTTCGCCGCCGCCTGCTGCTTCTTCTTGGCGGAGCGGGTCATCAGGAACATGGCCCCGATGAGGACGATGAACGGGAGGAGGGTCACGATATCCACGGGACGGAATTCCTTCGCACGACCGCGGTGAGGAGCGGCCTGGTCTACGGGGGTGGGTACGCCGACCATCACGGGCGGCATCGGCGGAGTCTAAGCGAGTCCGCGTCGATGGAACAACGCCCAGCATCGCACCCCGGTTCCCGCCCGGGCGACCCTCCGCGCCGTCACGTCCCGAACAGACCCGGTTGTCCACCGCCGCCGGAACCCTGCCGGGCGGCACCAGGCCGAGATGCGCCCATGCCGCCGGAGTCGCCACCCGGCCGCGCGGGGTACGGGCCAGCAGACCCTCCCGGACGAGGAAGGGCTCGGCGACCTCCTCGACGGTCTCCCGCTCCTCCCCGACGGCCACGGCCAGGGTCGACAGGCCGACCGGGCCGCCGGCGAAGAGCTTGAGGAGGGCTTGCAGCACGGCGCGGTCGAGCCGGTCGAGGCCGCGGCCGTCCACCTCGTACACCCCGAGAGCCGCCGCCGCGATCTCCCGGGTGATCCGGCCGTCCGCCTTGACCTGCGCGTAGTCCCGGACGCGGCGCAGCAGCCGGTTGGCGATGCGGGGCGTGCCGCGGGAGCGGCCCGCGATCTCCGCGGCCCCGGCCGTGTCGATCGCCACATCGAGGAGCTGGGCGGAGCGGTGGATGACGCGCTCCAGCTCGGACGGCTCGTAGAACTCCATGTGCGCGGTGAAGCCGAAGCGGTCGCGCAGCGGGGAGGCAGCAGCCCGGCCCGGGTGGTGGCGCCGACCAGGGTGAACGGCGGCAGCTCCAGCGGGATGGCGGTGGCGCCGGGCCCCTTGCCGACGATCACGTCGACGCGGAAGTCCTCCATCGCCATGTAGAGCATCTCCTCGGCGGGCCGCGACATCCGGTGGATCTCGTCGAGGAACAGCACCTCGCCCTCCTGGAGGGAGGACAGGATGGCGGCGAGGTCTCCCGCGTGCTGGATGGCCGGGCCGCTGGTGATCCTGATCGGGGCGCCCATCTCGGCCGCGATGATCATGGAGAGCGTGGTCTTGCCGAGCCCCGGCGATCCGGAGAGCAGGACGTGGTCGGCGGTGGCACCGCGGGCGAGGGCCGCCTTCAGCACGAGATCGAGCTGCTCCCGTACGCGCTCCTGGCCGACGAACTCCTCCAGCGACTTCGGCCGCAGGGCCGCCTCCACGGCCTGGTCCTCGCCGTCGGCGGAGGCCGCGACGAGCCTGCCGTCGGCGTCGTCGGTCGTCGGTGCGGTGTCGTCCCAGTTCACAGTGGATTGCCTCGCGTGGGTCGGCGGGTCCGGTTCGGTCCGGCGGGGTGCGGTCCGGTCAGCGGGTGCGGAGCCGGTCAGCGGTGCGGAGCCGGTCCCGCGGGGTGCGGTTCGGGGTCAGCGGGTGCGGTTCAGCGTCCGGAGAGCCGCCTTGAGCAGCGGGCCGACCTGGGGCTCACCGGCCGCCGCCTCCACCTGCGGCGTCACCGCGGCGACCGCCTCGTCGGCCTCACGGGTGGCATAGCCGAGCCCGATCAGCGCGGCGTGCAACTGGTCGCGCCAGGACTGGGTGACGGGAGCACCGACGGCACGCCCCGGTGACCCGACAGGCTCACCGAGGCGGTCCCTCAACTCCAGCAGCAGCTTCTGGGCGCCCTTCTTCCCGATGCCGGGCACGGCGGTGAGCGCCTTCTCGTCGGCGGTGGCCACCGCCCGCCGCAGCGCGTCCGGGCTGTGCACCGCGAGCATGGCCTGCGCCAGCCGGGGTCCGACCCCGCTCGCGGTCTGGAGCAGCTCGAAGACCTGCCGCTCGTCGTCGTCGGCGAAGCCGTACAGCGTCAGCGAGTCCTCCCTGACCACCAACGACGTGGCGAGCCTGGCCTGCTGACCCACCCTCAGCCCGGAGAGGGTGTCCGGTGTGCACTGGACGGCCATGCCGACACCGCCGACCTCGATCACCGCGGTGGTCGGGGCGAGGGCGGCGACCGCGCCGCTCACAAAGGCGATCATGCGCTACGGCCTTTCGTCGCGTGATGGGCGGCGACCGCCCGCTGCAGGCGGTTCTGCGCGGGCGCGCGCCAGATGTGGCAGATGGCGAGGGCGAGGGCGTCGGCGGCGTCAGCCGGCTTCGGCGGGGCATCCAGCCGCAGCAACCGGGTGACCATCGCTCCCACCTGCGCCTTGTCGGCGCGGCCGCTGCCGGTGACGGCCGCCTTGACCTCGCTCGGGGTGTGCAGGGCGACGGGCAGCCCGCGACGGGCCGCGCACAGCACGGCGACGGCGCTCGCCTGCGCCGTGCCCATGACCGTGCGCACGTTGTGCTGGCTGAAAACCCGCTCCACCGCGACCAGTTCGGGCCGGTGGGTGTCCAGCCACTCCTCGATGCCGCGCTCGACGGCGACGAGGCGGTCGCCGAGTCCCGCGTCCGCCGCGGTGCGGACCACCCCGACACCGAGCATGGCCAGCGGACGGCCCGCGACGCCTTCGACGACACCGATCCCGCACCGCGTCAGCCCCGGGTCCACCCCCAGCACGCGCACACGCCCACCCTTCTCCGCCGTCCCCCGGCCACCGCCGGGCGGTGTCCCGACGTTTGTGCAGGCTATCGGCTCCCTCTGACAACCGCCGACAATCGGGCGGCCCGAAACGCGACGGGCCGACGGGGCGGTGTCCCCGTCGGCCCGTCGCACGAGGCGGGATCAGGCGTCGACCTTCTCCATGACGTCGTCCGAGACGTCGAAGTTGGCGAAGACGTTCTGCACGTCGTCGCTGTCCTCCAGCGCGTCGATCAGCTTGAAGATCTTGCGTGCGCCCTCCTCGTCCAGCTCGACCTGCATGGTCGGGACGAAGTTGGCCTCCGCCGAGTCGTAGTCGATGCCGGCGTCCTGAAGCGCGGTGCGGACCGCGACCAGGTCCGTGGCCTCGCTGACGACCTCGAAGTTCTCACCGAGGTCGTTGACCTCCTCGGCACCGGCGTCCAGCACCGCGCCGAGCACGTCGTCCTCGGACAGCTCGCCCTTCGGGAGCACGACGACGCCCTTGCGGTGGAACAGGTAGGACACCGAGCCGGGGTCGGCCATCGAGCCGCCGTTGCGGGTCATGGCGACGCGCACGTCGGACGCGGCACGGTTGCGGTTGTCGGTGAGGCACTCGATGAGCACCGCGACCCCGTTCGGGCCGTAGCCCTCGTACATGATCGTCTCGTAGTCGGCGCCACCGGCCTCGAGGCCGGCACCGCGCTTGACCGCGGAGTCGATGTTCTTGTTCGGTACCGACTGCTTCTTCGCCTTCTGGATGGCGTCGAAGAGGGTCGGATTGCCGTCCGGGTCGGCACCGCCGGTGCGGGCGGCGACCTCGATGTTCTTGATCAGCTTCGCGAAGAGCTTGCCGCGCTTGGCGTCGATCACGGCCTTCTTGTGCTTCGTCGTGGCCCATTTAGAGTGGCCGGACATCTGCCTGTCTCCTTCGCGTAACCAATCCCTGCTCCGTTCCCCTGTGATCCTACCGGGACACTCCCACCCGTCACCCGACCACCACCCCTCACGGAGCGCCCGCGCACACCTTCACGCCGTCACCCGACCACCACCCCTCACGGAGCGCCCGCGCACGCACCTTCCGACCGCGCGGTGCGCACCATGTCGACGAACAGCGCGTGCACGCGGTGGTCCCCGGTCAACTCCGGGTGGAACGACGTGGCCAGCGAGTTGCCCTGGCGAACGGCGACGATGTGACCCTCGTGCTCGGCGAGCACCTCCACCTCGGCGCCGACGGACTCGACCCACGGGGCGCGGATGAAGACGCCCTCCACGGGGCCGCCTTCGACGCCCGCGACCGCGACCGCCGACTCGAACGACTCGTTCTGGCGGCCGAAGGCGTTGCGGCGCACGATCATGTCGATACCGCCGACGGTCTCCTGGCCCGAACGCGGGTCGAGGATCTTCTCGGCGAGCATGATCAGGCCCGCGCAGGTGCCGTAGACCGGCATACCCGCGCGCACACGCGCACGCAGCGGCCCCATCAGCCCGAAGAGTTCGGCCAGTTTGGAGATGGTGGTGGACTCGCCGCCGGGAATGACGAGGCCGTCGACCTCGGCGAGTTCCTCGGGTCGCCGGACCGCCCTGGCCACGGCATCGGCCGCGGACAGGGCGATCAGGTGCTCCCGTACGTCGCCCTGCAGAGCCAGTACTCCGATGACAGGGGTGCCGGGTGTGCTCATGGGTGCTTACCAGCCGCGGTTCGCGTAGCGCTCGGCCTCGGGCAGGGTGTCGCAGTTGATGCCGACCATGGCCTCGCCCAGGTTGCGGGAGGCATCCGCGATGATCTTCGGGTCGTCGTAGAAGGTGGTGGCCTTCACGATCGCCGCGGCGCGCTTGGCCGGGTCGCCCGACTTGAAGATGCCGGAGCCGACGAAGACGCCCTCGGCACCGAGCTGGCGCATCAGCGCTGCGTCGGCGGGGGTGGCGACACCACCGGCGGAGAACAGCACCACCGGCAGCTTGCCGAGCTGGGCCACCTCGGCGACGAGCTCGTACGGGGCACGCAGCTCCTTGGCGGCGGCGTACAGCTCGTTGTTGTCGAAGCCGCGCAGGCGGGCGATCTCGTTCTTGATCTGGCGCAGGTGGCGGACGGCCTCGACGACGTTGCCGGTGCCGGCCTCGCCCTTGGAACGGATCATGGCCGCGCCCTCGGCGATCCGGCGCAGGGCCTCGCCCAGGTTGGTGGCGCCGCAGACGAAGGGGGTCGTGAAGGCCCACTTGTCGGAGTGGTTCACCTCGTCGGCCGGGGTCAGCACCTCGGACTCGTCGATGTAGTCCACGCCGAGCGACTGCAGGACCTGGGCCTCGACGAAGTGGCCGATGCGGGACTTCGCCATCACCGGGATGGAGACCGCTTCGATGATGCCCTCGATCATGTCCGGGTCGGACATCCGGGCCACGCCGCCGTCCTTGCGGATGTCGGCGGGGACGCGCTCCAGGGCCATGACGGCCACGGCGCCCGCGTCCTCGGCGATCTTCGCCTGCTCCGGAGTGACGACGTCCATGATCACGCCGCCCTTGAGCTGCTCGGCCATGCCGCGCTTGACGCGCGCGGTGCCGGTCTCGGGAGCCTGCGGGGAGTTGGAGAACGTGCTGGACACGATCGACCTCATTCGGTGACGACAAATGGTGCTCCGACGAGGAAACAGTCCGGTGCCAGGCCAATGCAAGGGCCAATGATGACCCGGTGGCTCGTTTTGGCGGCGCCGGGGCCCGCCTGCGGAGTACGCCGGACGCGGACCGCCGCAGCGGGGCGGGCGGGAGTGCGGGAGGGCCGCGGGCGTAGCCGTTCCCGGTGCGGCCGCCGGGGCTGCGTCCGTTACGGCCGGTCCGCCAGGGCTGCCGGCGGCTCGTCGTCCATCTCGAAGGCCAGCGGGAACGGGGCGTGCCCGGCGAGGCGGAACCAGCGGACCGTACGGTGCCGCCGCAGCGCCCGCGCCGCCCGCACGGCGTCGTTGTGGAACCGCCGCGCCATCGGGACGCGGCGGACGGCCGCGGCGAGTTCGCCGGCGGCGTCCTCTCCCCCGGGGCCTCCCGCACGGCCTCCACCTGCTCCGTCTCGCCGAACACGGCGCGCAGCGCCTGGCTCAGCTCGCTCTCGGCGACCTCGCGGTGCTCCTCGTCCGCCTGACGGGCCGCGTGTGCGGCCTCGTAGAGCACGATCGAGGCGGCGGGATCCAGCACCCCCGAGGTGGCCAGCTCCTGGGTGACCGAGGCGCGGCGCAGGAGCTGGGCGTCGAGCGCCGCGCGGGCGGCGTCGATCCGGGCGTGCAGGCGGTCGAGCCGGCCGGCGGTCCAGCTGAGGTAGAGGCCGACGGCGACGAGCGCGACGAGGATCCAGATCAGGGTTGCGGTCACGCCGGGTCAATCTACCGGTGCGTCCTCCGGGTGCGCCGGGGGCCGCCCACCGCGTCAGGACGCACTCCGGCGGGCCGGGCCACCGGGCCCGGGCCCGGGCCCGGGCCCGCAGCAGACCGCCGGCCGACGGCAACGGTTCCCGGGAGGGCGGGGCAGGCCGGGGCGGGCAGGGCCACCCGTCGAGGCACCCGCAGCGGGCCGCCGCCCAAGCCGGCGGGCGCTCGGTCGCGGACCAGGGCCGCGGCTCGGGCCCGGCGCCCGGCGCTCGGCCTACGCTCGGTCTCGGGCCCGGCGGCGCTCCGTCGCGGACCAGGCCGCCGCTCGGTCCCGGCGCTCGGGCTCGGGGCTCAGGGCTCGGGGCTCAGGGCTCAGGCCTCGGGCCTCGGGCCTCGGCGGGCGCTCGGGCTCGGGTCCGGCCGGTGCTCAGTCGCGGGCCAGGCCGAAGCGGGCCATCAGGCCGCCGGGGCGTTCGTCGGCCGCCACCGAGGCCGCGCCGTCCGTCACCGTCTCGTACACGGCGAGGATGTCCGAACCGACCGTGGACCAGTCGAAACGCCGCACATGGGCGCTCCCCGCGCGCTGAGCTCGGCGCGCCGGGACGGCGAGGCGAGCAGCCGGATCGCGGCGTCGGCCAGGGCGCCCGCGTCCTCGTTGGCGAAGAGTTCGCCCGCCGCGCCCTGGTCCAGTACCTGGGCGAAGGCGTCGAGGTCCGAGGCCAGGACCGGCGCGCCCGCCGACAGCGCCTCGACCAGGATGATGCCGAAGCTCTCGCCCCCGGTGTTCGGCGCGACGTACACGTCGACGCTGCGCAGCAGCCGGGCCTTGTCCTCGTCGCTGACCATCCCCAGGAACTCGACGCGCGCGCGCACGGACTCGGGCAGGGACCCGACGGCCTCCTCCTGGTCCCCGCGACCCGCGACCAGCAGCCGGGTGTCCGGACGCGCCTCCAGGATCCGCGGGAGGGCCTTCATCAGGACGGGCAGGCCCTTGCGGGGCTCGTCGATGCGCCCGATGAACCCGAGCGTCCCCCCCTGGCTTCGCCGGTGGTGCCCCCGCCCTGCCACTCCGCCTTCGGCTCGGCCTTGGCGAAGAAGTCGACGTCGACACCGTTCGGGATGACCACCGCGTCGCCGCCCAGGTGCTCCACGAGCGTGCGCCGGGCGTACTCGCTGACCGCGATCCGTGCGCTGATCTTCTCCAGCGCGGGCTGGAGGATCGGGTAGGCCGCGATCATCGCCCGCGAGCGCGGGTTGGAGGTGTGGAAGGTCGCCACGATCGGCCCCTGCGCCGCCCAGCAGGACAGCAGCCCCAGCGACGGCGACGCCGGCTCGTGGATGTGGATCACGTCGAACCCGCCGTCGTGCAGCCAGCGCCGCACCCGGGCCGCGGAGAGGAAGCCGAAGTTGAGCCGGGCGACCGAGCCGTTGTACGGCACGGGCACGGCGCGGCCCGCCGACACGACGTACGGCGGCAGCGGGGTGTCGTCGTCGGCCGGGGCGAGGACGGACACCTCGTGACCGAGCCGGATCAGATGCTCCGCCAGGTCGCGGATGTGGAACTGGACGCCGCCCGGCACGTCCCACGAGTAGGGGCAGACGATCCCGATCCTCATGTCCGGGCCTCCCGCGTGTCGCCGCGGTCCGCCACGTCCGGGAGCCACAACCGCTGCAGCATGTGCCAGTCCTCCGGGTGGTCGGCGATGCCGGTGGCGAAGGCGTCGGCCAGCGCCTGTGTCATCACGGACGTCTTCTCGGCCCGGGTGCCTGTCTCGGGCACGTCGACGGGCGGGTGCACCCGGCCCTTCATCACGGGCGTGTCGTCGTACCAGAGGGTCACGGGCAGCAGCAGTGCGCCGGTCTGCTGGGCGAGCAGCGCGGGTCCCGCGGGCATCCTGGCCGTCTCGCCGAAGAACTTCACCTCGATGCCCGAGGCGGAGAGGTCTCGGTCCGCCACCAGGCAGACCAGGCCGCCGCCGCGCAGCCGCCGGGCCAGCGTGCCGAAGGCTGAGCCGCCGGTGTGCGGCAGCACCTCCATCCCGAGGGACTCGCGGTAGGCGACGAACCGGTCGTACAGCGTCTCCGGCTTCAGCCGCTCCGCGACGGTGGTGAACGGTATGCCCAGCGCGCGGGTGGCCCAGACCCCCGCCAGGTCCCAGTTCGCCAGGTGCGGCAGCGCGAGGACGACGCCCCTGCCCCGGGCCATGCCGTCGTGCAGGCGCCGGATGTTCTCGATCTCCACGCTCCGGCGCACGCGCTCGCCGTCCCAGGCGGGCAGCCGGAAGGACTCCATCCAGTAGCGCATGTAGGAGCGCATCCCGGCCCTGGACAGTTCGGCGAGCCGCTCGGGGCCGGCGTCCGGCACCACCCGGGCCAGATTGGTCTCCAGCCGCAGCACGCCCCTGCCGCGCCGCTTCCACGCGGTGTCCGCGATGCTGCGTCCGAGCGCGGCGGCGACGGGCTCCGGGAGCCTCTTGACCGTCCCCCAGCCCAGCCCGTACAGGGTGTCCGTCAGCCGGTCCTGGATACCGCTCATGCCTCACTCCCCTGCGAGGTGCCGTGGGTGCTCCCCCGTGAGGGTCCCTGCGCGGGCCCGTCCCCGGCCGGCCCGGCATCCGCCTCCGCCGCCTCGCGGCGCACCGTGACGACGCGCTGCGCCAGAGTCACCACGGAGCCGGCGGCCACCACCCAGAGTGCGATGGGGAGCAGCACGTCGACACCGGGGACGCCGAATGCGTGCAGTCCGGCGAGTCCGGCGGCGACCAGCGAGATCACCAGCCGTTCGGCCCGCTCCACCAGTCCGTTCACCGCGACCGGCAGTCCGATGGACTCGCCCCGTGCCTTGGTGTACGAGACCACCTGGCCGCTGGCGAGGCAGAAGATGGCCACCGCGCACAGCACGTTGTCGTCGCCCTTGCCCGCGTACCAGAGGGCGAAGCCGCCGAAGATCGCGCTGTCCGCGACCCGGTCCAGCGTGGAGTCCAGGAAGGCGCCCCAGCGGCTGGAGACCCCGGCCTGACGGGCCATGTTGCCGTCGACGAGGTCGGAGAAGACGAAGAGGGTGATGACGATCGTCCCCCAGAAGAACTCTCCGCGGGGGAAGAAGACCAGCGCGCCCGCGACCACTCCGGCCGTGCCGACGAGGGTCACCGCGTCGGGACTCACTCCGCGGCGTAGCAGGAACGCGGCGAACGGTGTGAGAACACGCGTGAAGAACGCACGCGCGTACTTGTTCAGCATGGCCTTCCCGAAAGGTCGGTGGGCCGCGCGGCCCCTTCGGCCACCGGCTGGCCCATCGTAGCCACGCGCTCGGCGGCGCAGCGGCCTGGCCCGGTCGGGTACGACGTATGGACGCACCGTGAAGGGAGTGGAAAGCTCGAAAGACAACCGCGGGCTTCGCCGGCGCATCCCCCGGGCACCTGCCCGGGGCCTCCCACAGCGCGCCCCCGGGTCCGCGCCCTCACCTCACCGTGCAGATGAGTCGGGAGGAACAATCATGGGCGACAAGGCGAACGCGCAATCCGGAGCCGCCGGCAGGGCTACGACGGCCGACCGGCCGACATCCGTGAGGAATGTGGTGCTGGTCGGCCACAGCGGATCAGGGAAGACGACCCTGGTGGAGGCGCTGGCGCTGACGGCGGGGGCGGTCAACCGGGCGGGGCGGGTCGAGGACGGCGGGACCCTCTCGGACTACGACGAGATCGAGCACCGCCAGCAGCGTTCCGTACAGCTCAGCCTCGTCCCGGTCGAGTGGGGCGGGTACAAGGTCAACCTGTTGGACACCCCGGGTACGCCGACTTCGTGGGGGAGCTCAGGGCCGGTCTGCGAGCCGCGGACGCGGCTCTTTTCGTTGTGTCGGCGGCCCAGGAGGCCGACGCCGTGCCCGCCTCGACCCGCATGGTGTGGGAGGAGTGCGCGGCGGTCGGGATGCCCCGGGCGATCGTGGTCACCCATCTGGAGACGGCCCGCACCGGGTTCGACGAGCTGATCGAGGTCTGCGGGCAGCTGTTCGGCGGTGACGACCCGGACGCGGTGCTGCCGCTCTATCTGCCGCAGTACGGCCCGGAGGCCGCCGACGGGCACGCACCGGTCACGGGGCTGGTCGGGCTGCTGTCGCGGAAGCTGTACGAGTACTCCGGCGGCGAGCGCGTCGAGAAGACACCCGGGCCGGAGCAGGAGGCGCTGCTGGACGGGGCCAGGAACCGCCTGATCGAGGGGATCATCGCCGAGAGCGAGGACGAGACGCTCATGGAGCGCTACCTGGGCGGCGAGGAGGTCGATATCAAGACGCTGGTCGACGACCTGGAGAAGGCCGTCGCGCGTGGCGTGTTCCATCCCGTGCTGGCCGCGGCTCCGGCCGCGAACGGGGCGAGGCAGGGCCTCGGTACCGTGGAGCTGCTGGAGCTGATCACCGGGGGTTTCCCGACCCCGCTGGAGCGCGAGGCGCCCGCGGTCACCACTCCCGACGGCCGGCCGAGGCCCGCCGTCGCCTGCGACCCGGACGGCCCGCTGGTCGCCGAGGTGGTCAGGACCGCCTCCGACCCGTACGTCGGCCGGCTGTCCCTGGTCCGGGTGTTCTCCGGGACGCTCCGCCCCGACGAGACCGTGCACGTCTCGGGGCACGGGCTGGCCGACCGCGGGCACGAGGACCACGACGTCGACGAGCGCATCGGCGCGCTCTCCTCGCCGTTCGGCAAGCAGCAGCGCACCGTCGGCAGCTGCATCGCGGGCGATCTCGCCTGCGTGGCCAAACTCGGGCGGGCGGAGACCGGCGACACGATCTCCTCGACGGCGGACCCGCTGCTCATGGAACCGTGGGCGATGCCCGACCCGCTGCTGCCGCTGGCCATCCGGGCGCACAGCAAGGCCGACGAGGACCGGCTGTCCCAGGGGCTGGCCCGGCTGGTCGCGGAGGATCCGACGATGCGGCTGGAGCAGAACCAGGACACCCGGCAGGTGGTGCTGTGGTGCCTGGGCGAGGCCCACGCGGACGTGGCGCTGGAGCGGCTGCGCAGCAGGTACGGGGTCCAGGTGGACGTGGTGCCGCACAAGGTGTCGCTGCGGGAGACCTTCGCCGGGCCGTCGGCCGGGCGGGGCCGCCATGTGAAGCAGTCCGGCGGGCACGGACAGTACGCGATCTGCGAGATAGAGGTGGAGCCGCTGCCGCCGGGCTCGGGGATCGAGTTCGTCGACAAGGTGGTGGGCGGCGCGGTCCCCCGCCAGTTCATCCCTTCGGTGGAGAAGGGCGTACGGGCTCAGGCGGCGAAGGGTATCGCCGCCGGCCACCCGCTCGTCGACGTGCGCGTGACGCTGCTGGACGGCAAGGCGCACTCGGTGGACTCGTCCGACGCGGCGTTCCAGACGGCCGGCGCGCTGGCGCTGCGCGAGGCGGCGGCGCAGGCCCGGATCGACCTGCTGGAGCCGGTGGCCGAGGTGCAGGTGATGGTGCCGGACGAGTACGTCGGCGCCGTCATGAGCGATCTGTCGGGGCGTCGGGGCCGCGTGGTCGGCACCGAGCAGGCGGGCAGCGGCAGGACGGTCGTACGCGCCGAGGTACCGGAGATCGAGATCGGGCGGTACGCGGTGGACCTGCGGTCCGTCTCGCACGGGACCGGCCGCTTCGACCGGACGTACGCGCGGCACGAGGCGATGCCGCCCCAGATGGCGGCCAAGGTCAGGGAGGAGGCCGCGGCCGCCGCGTAGGCCCCGGCGGGGACCGCGGCGCAGGACCCGCCCGGAGGGAGACCGCGGCCGCCGCGCGGCACCGCCGGTACCGGCCCTCGGTACCGGCGGTGCCGAGGCCGGTTCCCGCCCGCGGGTCGGCCCTGGTCCGGTCCGCCCGTCCTGACCCGGTCCCGGACCGGTCGCGGGCAGGTCCCTGTCGCGGGCCGGGGCCCGAGGCGGTCGGACCGTTTCGCGGGCCGAGCCTGGGCCGGCCCGGGATCGGCCCGGGATCGGCCGCGGGCCGGTCCTCCGTCGCAGCGCGCCCGCCCTCCGCCGGCGCGCGCGCCCGCCCTCCGGGAGCGCGGCGGGGCCCGGAGGGCCGGTCCGGACCGGAAGCGCCGCCCCCGAACTCGTCTTCGGCGGGTGGCACTTGCGCGATCGGCCGCAGCCCCGGGGGCCGAAAGGCGGTGCTGACGCGTGGGCCACGGCCCCGCTACGCTGTGTTGCGCAGCTCAGAAGGTGTGCGGGGCACGGTAGTCGGGAAGGCCGTGGTGCGGACGGTGCGGCGATGGGGGCGGTAGTGGCGGACCAGGCATTCGATTTCTCCCCCGGGGCCCAGATCCCGGTGCAGGGGGCGGCCGGCCAGACGGCGGCGACGCACGCCCTCGCCTCGGCCGCCTACCGCGACAGTCCGCTGGAGGAGATACTCAAGGCCGACAACGAGTGGCACAAGTCCACGGTGAAGAAGGGCAGGTTCTCGCTCTTCGAGCCGAATCTCGGCGAGGCCTTCTCCCGGGCGGTCCAGGTGCGGATGCTCGGCGGGGCCCGTAAGCCGCTGATCCAGTCGTTCGGCGCCGAACCGCAGGCCGTGGTGGAGCACGCGCTCGCGGCGAGCCGGATCCGCAAGCAGCGGGACGCCCGGCTGACCGCGGTCATGGCGGTGTTCGGGCTGCTGTTCCTGCCCGGCGCGCTGCTGTGGATCGGCGTGTTCCAACTGCGCCGGACTCTCGCGGGCTCCAAGGACAGGAAGGCCGGGGCCGTCGGATCGGCGCTGCTGGCCGCCGTGGGCGTCCTCGCGGTGTTGTTCCTGATCGCGCTGCCGTTCGGTGGCTTCTGGGCGTACTACCTGCGGGCCATGATCGTCGCCCCGGTGATCGGCTGGCTGTTCGCCAAGCGGATCTGCGAGACCACGGCGACGGACCTGCGGGCCCGCTGGGACAGCCTCCTCTCCGGCGGGGGCGTCGGGGCGAAGGTCCCGGAGGCCGTGCCGGGGAACCCGAACGAGACGGCGGCCGAGGAACTGCGCCAGGGCCTGGAGAAGCTCACCGCCGAGCAGCAGTCCAACACGGTCTTCTACGCCGGCCCCAAGGGGATACTCGGCATGGGCAC
The DNA here is from genome assembly GCA_003725745.1 of Streptomyces sp. I6. Lineage (GTDB taxonomy): Bacteria > Actinomycetota > Actinomycetes > Streptomycetales > Streptomycetaceae > Streptomyces. Next base: position 831,091 of record RHDP01000001.1, read on the forward strand.
CCGCTGGGGGAGCTGGCAGCTCGCCGAGGAGCTGGTGGCGAAGGAGCCCGGCAAGGAGTTCCACCAGTTCCGCAGCTGGGACGTCATCAAGGTCATCCACGACCGGCTGACACTGCTCCAGCGAGGACCGCTGAACACGGGCGGTTTCCCCAAGCCGTCGGTGAAGCACTGGATCGTGGTGCCGGTCGGCGAGGGCGCGGCGGAGGTGGCCCGTCCGGAGGGCCAGGACGTGGAAACCTTCCAGGTGAAGCGCCACGAGATACAGCGGATCTGCGACCACCAGCAGTTCGGGAGCGGTAACCGGCACTATCTGGGCGTCCAGTTCACCCTGTGGGACGGCCAGCTGGTGATCACCATGATGATCACGGTGACGGTGCTGTTCGAGACCCTGCGCATCGAGGTGACCGGGCACGCTCTCGGCCCGGTGCACTCCCTCTTCACCAGCAAGCCCGCGGCCAAGACCGTCGAGGTCGCCAAGACCGTCCGGTTCTGGGAGACCGTGGAGCGCAAGCTGCCGCTGGTGGAGACCGCGGAGGTGGTGCGGCAGATGGTGCGGGCACCGTTCACCTGGTACCCGCCGTTGCTGGACTTCCTGGGCGGGAAGCTGGTCCTCCCCGAGCCGTTCGGGCTGCGGCACGCCTGGGCCGAACAGCCTTGGCGGCACCGTTTCATGGCGGACGACGCGATGCGGGCGGCGACGCCGGTCCTGCGGGTGGCCCACTCCGCCGCGATGCGGGTGCTCGAGGAGAACGGCGTGGACACGGAGCGCTTCGGGACCCGTTCGTCGTTCCTCGGCACGGGGGTGCAGGACCCGATGCCGGGCAAGGCGGACGTCTACGACGCGTGACGCGGCGGCCCCGGTGCGTTCGCGCGGGCACCGGGGCCGGACACTCGCGGGTCAGGTCGTGTCCGCAGGACATGCCCGGGCCACGGGGTCCGGCACGCCCGTCTGCGGCGGGGCCGCCGGTTGCCGATGCTGCGCACCGACGCCCTCCTCCGCCGGGCGTCTGCACGCACCGGACCCCGGTCACCAGCGGGCGAAGCGCACCCGGACCGGATGCGGGCAGCATCCGCCGGACACGCCCTGAGGGTTCGCGGGCGATGAAAATGAAGGTTGCTTCCCTGCGCAACCCTCAGGCGGGCGGCCAGGTCTCGGCGAGCATCTTCCGGGTGTCCGCGAGGAGTTGCGGCAGCACCTTCGTGTGTCCGATGACCGGCATGAAGTTGGTGTCGCCGCCCCAGCGCGGTACAACGTGCTGGTGCAGATGCGCCGCGATACCGGCGCCGGCCACCGTCCCCTGGTTCATCCCGATGTTGAAGCCGTGCGCCCCGGAGGCCGTCCGCAGACAGGTCATCGCCCGCTTGGTGAACTCGCCGAGTTCGGCGGTCTCGGCCGGGTCGAGACCGGTGTAGTCGGCCACGTGCCGGTACGGCACCACCATCAGGTGGCCGCCGTTGTACGGGTACAGGTTGAGCACCGCGTACACGCTCTCACCACGTGCGATGACGAGTCCGTCCTCGTCGGACTTGGCGGGGATGGAGCAGAACGGGCAGCCGTCACCGGCCCCGGGGCCGGTGGGCTTGTTCTCACCCTGGATGTACGCCATCCGGTGCGGCGTCCACAGCCGCTGGAAGGCGTCCTGGATGCCGACCCCGATCTGCTGCTCCGGCTCACTCGTCATGTGGTGCAGCATATGACTTCGCCCGTACGGAGCGTGTCGCCGGGGCGGACCCGGGCGGCTGCCCGCGATGCTGGCCGGATGGACGTCCACGAGGCAGACACCCCGCTCGACCGCTGGGAGCAGCGGACAGAGCTGCCGCTGTTCTACGCCTCACTGGTCTTCCTGGCCGCGTACTCGGTGCGGATCCTGGCCCACGACGTGGATGTGGTCTGGCGGGAGGTCGCCCTCGCGACGATGCTGCTGATGTGGTTCGTCTTCGGGGCCGACTTCGTGGCACGCCTGCGGCTCAGCGGTCAGCGGCTCCCCCGCTTCCTGCGGACGCGCTGGCTGGACGCCGTGGTGCTGCTGCTGCCGCTGCTGCGCCCGCTGCGGCTCGTCAAGCTGTACACCACGCTCCAGCGCCGGCGGGACCAGCCGGTTCTCAGCCTGTATGTACGGGTGATCGTCTACGCCAGTCTCAGCGCCGTGCTGCTGGGCTGGGCCGGGGCGCTCGCGGTCTACCACCAGGAGCGGACCGCGCCCGGGGCGACGATCCTCACCTTCGGCGATGCCGTGTGGTGGGTGTGCGAGACGCTGACCACCGTGGGGTACGGCGACGTCACGCCGGTGACCGCGTGGGGACGGACCGTCGCGGTCGGGCTGATGGTCTGCGGGCTGGCGCTGCTCGGCGCGGTGACCGGGTCCTTCTCGTCCTGGCTGATCCAGGTCTTCGCCCGGGAGGACGAGCGGAGGCCCCCGGGGGACGCGCGTCCCCCGGGGGCCTCCTCCTGACGGAGCGGGGTGCCGGGCCCACCTCCACCGGCCGGGAAGGCACCACCGGCCCGGAAGGCACCACCGGCCCGGAAGGCACCATCCGCCGGCTCAGATCTGGGTGCGCTCCTCGACGACCTTCACGATCTTGGCGATGGCCTCGTCTACCGGGATGCCGTTCTCCTGCGAGCCGTCGCGGTAGCGGAACGACACCGCGCCGTGCTCCATGTCCTCGTCGCCCGCGATGACCATGAAGGGCACCTTCTGCTTCTGGGCGTTGCGGATCTTCTTCTGCATCCGGTCCGAGGAGGCGTCCACCTCGACGCGGAGTCCGTGCCGTCGCGCCTTGGCCGCGAACTCCTGCAGATACGGGACGTGGGCGTCGCCGATCGGGATGCCGAGGGCCTGGACGGGAGCGAGCCAGGCCGGGAAGGCACCGGCGTAGTGCTCCAGGAGCACCGCGAAGAACCGCTCGATGGACCCGAACAGCGCCCGGTGGATCATGACGGGACGCTGCTTGGTGCCGTCCGGGCCGGTGTACTCCAGGTCGAAGCGCTCCGGCAGGTTGAAGTCGAGCTGGACCGTCGACATCTGCCAGGTGCGGCCGATCGCGTCCTTCGCCTGGACGGAGATCTTCGGGCCGTAGAAGGCCGCGCCGCCCGGGTCGGGGGTGAGCGGAAGGCCCTGCTTCTCGGCCACCTGGCGCAGGACCTCGGTGGCCTCCTCCCAGGCCTCGTCGGAGCCGACGAACTTCTCCGGGTCCTTGGTGGACAGCTCCAGGTAGAAGTCGGTCAGACCGTAGTCGCGGAGCAGGTCCAGGACGAAGGTGAGGGTGGTGTCCAGCTCCTCCGCCATCTGCTCGCGGGTGCAGTAGATGTGCGCGTCGTCCTGGGTGAAGCCGCGGGCCCGGGTCAGACCGTGCACGACGCCCGACTTCTCGTACCGGTACACCGTGCCGAACTCGAAGAGGCGCAGCGGCAGTTCGCGGTACGAGCGGCCGCGTGCGTCGAAGATCAGGTTGTGCATCGGGCAGTTCATGGGCTTGAGGTAGTAGTCCACGCCCTCGTCGAGCTGCATGGGCGGGTACATGCCCTCGGCGTACCAGTCCAGGTGGCCCGACTTCTCGAACAGCTTGCCCTTGGTCGCGTGCGGCGAGTAGACGAACTCGTACCCGTGCTCCTCGTGGCGCTTTCGCGAGTAGTCCTCCATGACCCGGCGGATCACACCGCCCTTGGGGTGGAAGACGGCGAGCCCGGAGCCGACCTCGTCGGGGAACGAGAACAGGTCCAGCTCGTTGCCCAGCTTGCGGTGGTCGCGCTTCTCGGCCTCGGCCAGGAAGTCCAGGTGCGCCTTCAGCTCGTCCTTCGACGGCCAGGCGGTGCCGTAGATGCGCTGCAGCATCGGGTTCTTCTCGCTGCCGCGCCAGTAGGCCGCCGCGTTGCGCATCAGCTTGAACGCCGGGATGGTGCGGGTGGTGGGCAGGTGGGGCCGCGGCAGAGGTCCTTCCAGCACAGCTCGCCGGTCTTGGCGTCCAGGTTGTCGTAGATGGTCAGCTCGCCGCCGCCCACCTCGACGTCCGCTCCGTCGTCGTGCGACGCGGCGCCCTTGATGCCGATGAGCTCCAGCTTGTACGGCTCGTCAGCCAGCTCCGCACGCGCGGCCTCGTCGGTGACGACGCGGCGCGAGAAGCGCTGCCCGCGCTTCTGGATCTCCTGCATCTTCTTCTCGATGGCCTTGAGGTCCTCGGGGGTGAAGGGCTTCGCCACGTCGAAGTCGTAGTAGAAACCGTCCCGGACCGGCGGGCCGATGCCGAGCCTGGCCTCCGGGAACAGCTCCTGCACCGCCTGCGCCATGACGTGCGCGGTGGAGTGGCGCAGGATGTTCAGCCCGTCCTCCGAGGAGATCCCGACGGGCTCGACGGTCTCGCCGTCGCCCACCTCGTACGCCAGGTCCTTCAGCTCCCCGCCGACCCGCGCGGCGATCACGGTGCGCTCGCCGCCGAAGAGATCGGCCGCCGTGGTGCCCGTGGTCACCACGCGCTCTTCCCGCTCGGAATCGCGTTGGATGATCACACGGACGTCTGACACCGGTCTCTCCTGTCTGAAGGGAAGCACGCGCAGGGGTGTCGCGCGTGCACTCGTCATGCTACCGAGCGGCGGATCGCCGTAGCGAAACGCGCTGCGCGTGCGGACCGCGCCCGCCGTGGGAGTGCCGTCCGGCGTGCGCCGGGCCGGCCTGTCCGGCGCGGCGTTCCGCTCCGGGCCGGGCCGGGCCGTGGCGGCGCGGGGCCGCCGTGCGGGGGAAGGCGCGACGCCTGCCCGGAGCAGGGCCCCGGCCCCTCAGTCCTCCCCTCCGCACGCCTCCTCGAAGAAGTCGGGATTCTCGTGCAGCGCCTTCATCAGCCTGTCCCGCTCCGCGTCGTCGACCTGCACCGGCACCACCTCGCTCGCGTCGCTGAGCCGCCGGAAGCCGCCGCGGCTCTCGAGGCGGCCGACGACCCGGATGGGGAGCCCCACGAGGTGGGCATGGCCCGCGGTCCGGTAGGCGTCCTCGTCCAGGACCGCGCGTACGTACGGGACGTCCGCTCCACCGAGGACATGCAGCCGCACGGTGCCCTCGCCGCGCGTGCCGGAGCGCCGCATCCGGACCACCGTGCCGGTGACGCGGACGGGCACGGACGGCTCCTCACGCAGATACCGGGCACCGGCGGCGCGGAGGGCGGGCAGGTCGCCGGGTGAGAACTCCACCGGCTCGGGCCGGGCCGCGCAGCCCTCCGGCGCCCCCGCGGAGGGCGACCACGCCACCGCTATCCGCGCGCCCTCGGCACCCCGCACCAGCGTCACGAGGGCCTCGGTCAGCTCGCGGCTGACCCCCGCCGCGACCGCCGTGCCGAAGGCGTCCAACCCACCCGTGGCGCGCTGGTAGTCGACGGCCTCGCGTGCGGCGTGCAGGGCGTGGTGCAGCCGGACGGCGACGGACCGGCCGGTGTCCACGGGCAGGAACGCGGTGAGCCCGCGCCCACCCGGTGCCGGGCCGACCAGGACTCCCTGAAGCACCGCCCGCGCCTGCCGCCGGTGCCGCGCTCCGTGGTAGCCGGCGCGTCCGCGTACGGCGAGCGCGCCCGCGAGCAGGAACTGCCGGGCGGCCGACCGCAGCTGCTCCTGCACGGTCCAGGAGGCCGCGCCCGACGGGCCCTGGGGCACGTCGCGCCACCAGCGGACCTCGTCGCTCGGCACGGCGAGCCCGACCAGTACCTCGCGGGCCGAGGGCGCGGCCGATCCCGCCAGGGCGGTCAGGGCCTCGCCCAGCAGGTCCTCGCAGTCGGGGAACTCCCGGCTCTCGGGCACCAGCAGGCTCGTCCCGCCGGTGCCGGGCCCCGGCGGGGTCCAGCGGGCGTACCGGCCGGCCGCTCCGCCCCGTCTGCGCCACCCGTGCCGGTGCAGCAGCGCCCCCAGCACCAGGGGGTCGACCAGGGCGGGGTCGGGGACTTTGCTGCCGTACCAGGGGGCGGGCACGCCGTCGGGAAACGGCAGGGGCTCCGGGCGGGCGTGCGGCACCGCGGGGGAGCCGGCCGGGCGCGGTGCGCCTTCGTCGATCGGGCGGTGCATCAGGGTCTCCCTCCCGTCCCGACCCGCGTCATGATCTCGCAGAGCGCCCGGTCGTCGAAGATGCGAGAGGTCGGGATACGCACGGTGGTCCGCCGCCGGCCCGTCACCGGGTGGCCGGCCAGGTTGGTCCAGTAGCAGCAGTGCCTCAGGTCGAGCCGGTCGTGCCCGGCCCGCAGCCACTCGTCCCGGGTCCGCGGCACGATCATGACGACGAGGATCTTGTGCACCGACACGGGAGTCCGGGCCAGCTTCACCAGGTGCTCGTTGTCCAGGGTGAAGGAGAACGACGGACCGGGTGGATGGGGCGCGAGCTGGTACGTGGCCTTCAACTGCACCTTGATGGTGACCTCGTCGTCGACGGTGTGTCCGGGAGCGCTGTGGCTGACGTGCCAGTCGATCCCGTTGTCGGGGAACGGCTGGGACAGCGAGCAGCCGGCGGCCGCCGCGACCGCGTGGAGATACCCCACCTGGAGGGTCTCCATGCAGGCGGTGGTGGCGAGTGCTCCGCGCAGCGGTGCGGTCCGCTCGGGCAGCGCACCCGGTTCGGGCTGCGCGAGCGCCATGGCTCCGTCTGCCTTCCGGGCTGTGCCGATGGTGGTTGTCCTCACGACGGACCGTCAGCAGCGCGCCCCGTCATCTGTGTTGTCACCCGCCTGCGTAGTGCGCAAACGGTCCGGGTATCACCGAGTCGGGCAGGGGATATCACCATCTGCCAGGCATGGGCGAGGAGTTCGGGGATGACGCACTGGTACGAGGGGCCCCTGGCCGCATTCGACACGGAGACGACGGGAGTGGACGTCGAGCGGGACCGGATCGTCTCCGCCGCGCTCGTCGTCCAGGACTCGCCGGGAGGACGCACGCGCGTCACCGGCTGGCTGGTCAATCCGGGTGTGCCGGTACCGGCCGAGGCCACGGCCGTGCACGGCCTCACCGAGGAGCACCTGCAGCGCAACGGCCGCTGGCCGGCCCCGGTGATGGAGGAGATAGGCCGGTCGCTGGCGGAGCAGTGCGCTGCGGGCCGCCCGCTCGTGGTGATGAACGCGCCGTTCGACCTGACCCTGCTGGACCGTGAACTGCGCCGCCACCGCGCCTCGTCACTGGCACGCTACCTCGAGAACGCCCCGATGTGCGTGCTGGATCCGCGCGTGCTGGACAAGCATCTGGACCGCTACCGCAAGGGCCGCCGCACGCTCACCGATCTGTGCGGGCAGTACGGGGTGACGCTGGACGGGGCCCATGACGCGGCGGCGGACGCGGCCGCGGCGCTGGACGTCGTCCGGGCGGTCGGCCGCCGTTTCGCCGCGCGCCTGGAGCGGCTGTCCGCGGCGGAGCTGCACACGCTGCAGGCGGTGTGGCACGCGGCTCAGGCGCGCGGGCTGCAGGCGTGGTTCGCCCGGAACGGTTCGGAGGAGTCGGTGGATCCGGCATGGCCGCTGCGCCCCGAGATCCCCGCCCGGGCCGCATGACCGCCGCCGGCCGGGCGCGTGCGGCGGGCCGGAGACGGGTACGGGTGCCCCGCCGCTTCGGGACACCCGTACGCTCCGTGGGGCCCCACCGTCCGCCGGTGCGGACCACGGCCGACCCCGACCGCCGCGGCGCGGTGGCACCTTGGGGAGGCGTGGCAGGAGGACGGGCCCTCACAGCCGAGGGGCATTGGTCTGGACCTCTCTGCACGCATTCAAGCCAATGACCGGGACCGCGTCAAGGCGAGCTCCGGAAACCGCGGCAACTCCTCCTCGCCACGGCCCCGCTGGCGGCACGTCAGCCCCGGCGTACCGGGAACGCACAAGGCCGATCCGTCGGATGACGGACCGGCCTCTTCCGGTGGGCGATACTGGGATCGAACCAGTGACCTCTTCGGTGTGAACGAAGCGCTCTCCCGCTGAGCTAATCGCCCGGGAACGCACTGAACCATACAGGTACCGGCGGGTTTCCTTCAAACTCCCTTCGGCCGCCCGCGACCCCGGCCCGGGTCGGCACCGGGGCGCACGGGTACTCACCGGAGATCTGAGTATCCGCGCCCATCCGGGCGCCCTGTGTCCCGCACCACACTCGCCGCCATGGAGAACGTGCTGCCGCCGGCCGAGGAGCTCCGGCTCATCGATCGCGAACTGGTCCGACTCGACGCCCACCGGGCCCGGTTGCTCGCCCGCAGGGCCTGGCTGCTGACGGCCCTGCGGGCCGCGGGTCCCGCCGCGGGGGCTTCCCCGGACCCCGTTCGCTCCCAGGGCACGGCCGCCGAGGCGTCCCCGCCGAGCGCACAGAACGTCCTGCTCGCCCTCGGCGGGGTCCTGCTGGCGATCGCCGCCGTCGCCTTCACCGTGGTCAGCTGGGGGCACATGGGCATCGGCGGCCGCGCACTCGTCCTGGGCGCGGTGACCGTCGCGGCCCTCGGGACGCCGCTCCCGCTGCTGCGCCGCAGGCTCGTCTCGACCGCGGAGTCGGTGGCGGCGCTCGGTCTGGTCCTCACCGTCCTCGACGCGTACGCGCTCAGGCGTGCGGTGCTTCCCGGGACGGACGCGCTCGCCTACACGGCCGTGGCCGCCGGTGTGCTCGCCGCGGTCTGGGCGGGATACGGACGCGCCGCCGGCGGGCTGCGCCTGCCGCTGCCCGGTGCCGTCGTGGCGGGGCAGCTCCCGCTGCCGCTGTGGGCGCTGTCCGCGGACGGCAGCGCCGGGACCACCGCGTGGGCGGCACTGGCGACCGCCGGCCTCGATCTCGTGATCGCGCTCGCCGCCCGGCGGAACGGCGTGCGGGTTGCGGCCGTCGCCTGCGCCGTGGCGGCGGGCGGCTGGTCCCTGCTGACCGGCCTCCGGCTGTCGGTGTCCGCGGCCTCCCCGGCCGCCTCGGTGGAACCGGCGCTGCTGCTCCTGGCGGCCGCGGCCCTGGCCCTGGCGGCCGCGTGGCGGGTGCCGGTGACAGCAGCGGCGACCGCGGCGGTCGGCGGTCTCGCGGCGATCGCGGCCCTCGGCGGTGTGCTGCGGACGGCGGTGCCGCCGGACTGGGCCGTCCCCGCGTATCTGCTGTGCGCGGCGTCGCTGCTCGCCGCCGTGAGGATCCGTGCGCCGCGGGGCGTGCTCACCGGGCTCGGCGCCGCCTCCGGTCTGGTCCACCTCGCCTCGGCGCTGTGGGCGGCACCGGCCGTTCTGCTGGGGCTGACGGGACCGGCCGCCGTACTCGAGAACGTCTGGGGCGGACCGCCCGCACCGGGCGCCGCCCCGCCGGTCGCGGCCACCGCCCCGGTGGTCCTCGCGGCCGTTGCCGTGGCGCTGTGGGCGGCGCCCAGGCTGCTTCCCGCCGTGCCGCTGCCCCACCCTGCCGGGGCGTGCGCCGCACTGGTCCTGGCGTGGTCGGCGGCCGTGGCCGCCCCCGTCGCCCTGTCGCTCCCGCTCGGCCCGGCGCTGGCCGTCCAGTTGGCGGCGACGGCCGCGGCCCTCGCGCCGGCGGCCCGTCCGTCGCTCACGGCCGCACTGCTGCCGGCCGCGCGGAGGGCCCCCGGCACCGGGACCGGCGGCCGTGCGGCGGACGAGCCCACCACGTCACCCGAGGCCGCCGGACTGCCACGCGCCACCACGGCGCCCGCCGGGGCGGCACCGTGCCCCGCCGCCCCGGCCGCGCACCCGGCTCCCCGCGATCCCGCCCCACCCGAGGCGCCGGGCCGCACCGTCCACCCCACGACCGCCACCGCCCGGCCCGGCGGCACCGCCGGGGCGGCACCGGCGGCCGGCCGGCCGCCGGTGCCGCCCCCGCACGCGCCCGGCCCCCTCCGCGCCCTCGCCGCGACGGCGCTCGTCTGCGCGCTGCTGTCGGCGACGGCCGCGGCGCTGCTCGGCCTGGCGACCCGGCCCGCCACGTTCACCGCGCTGGGCGTGCTGGTGGCACTGGGCGCCACCGCCGCGGTGACGGCCCGAGGGCTCGTCCGGACCGTCGCCGCCTGCGCCACCGTGGTGGGCGCCACGGGGCTGGTGGCCGCGACGGCGGCAGCCGCGGAGCTGCCGGGGCACCGCATCGGCCTCGCGCTCCTCGCCGTACCGGCGGGGGCGGCACTGCTGGGCGCCCGGCTCGGCCGGCACCCGGTCGCCCCGGCCGTGGAGGCGACGGCCGCGGCGGCCGTGCCGATCGCCGTCGCCCTCGCGGTCCCGAACCCGCCGGCCCTGGCCCTGGTGCTGGCCCTCGCCGGTGTGGTGGCCGCGGGCACGGCCGTACGAGCCGAGCGCAGGCCCCTGGCCGGATACGCGGCGGTGGCGCTGTTCGTCGCCGCCACCTGGGTGCGCCTCGCGGCCTCGGGCGTCGACACGCCCGAGGCGTACACCCTGCCCGCGACCGTGCCGGCACTGGCCGTGGGGCTCCTGCGGCGCCGCAGGGATCCGTCCGCGTCCTCGTGGACCGCGTACGGCCCCGGGCTCAGCGCGACCCTGGTACCGAGCCTGGTCGCGGCCTGGGGCGACACCGGCTGGCAGCGCCCGCTGCTCCTGGGCCTGGCCGCCCTCGGGGTGACGCTCGCCGGAGCCCGGCGGCGGCTCCGGGCACCGCTGGTACTCGGCGGCCTGACGCTCGCCCTGGTCGCGCTGCACGAACTGGCGCCCTATGTCGTCCAGGTCGTCGACGCCCTGCCGCGCTGGCTGCCGCCCGCGCTGGCGGGACTTCTGCTGCTGGCCGCGGGGGCGACCTACGAGCAGCGGCTGCGCGACGTGCGCCGGATCCGGGAGACCCTCGGCCGGATGCGCTGAACGGGTGATACGCCGGCGGCCCCGGAGACTCTCGGTCTCCGGGGCCGCCGATCCGGGTGGTGGGCGATACTGGGTTCGAACCAGTGACCTCTTCGGTGTGAACGAAGCGCTCTCCCACTGAGCTAATCGCCCGGGCGCACCGCAAACATTACCCCATGTCAGCGGTGCCTCAGGACCATCTCACCGGCCGCCTCGGCACCGGCCCGGGCGGTCGCGGCCCGGCCCGGTTCACTGTTCGATCTTCCAGGGCATCTCGATCCCGAAGTTCCAGAGGTACACCGCGCCCAGCACGCCGACGACCACCAGTCCGACGGTGGTCAGGACGATGTTGCGCCGGCGCACCTTCGGGTCCAGCGCCCGCTGCGCCGCCTCGGTCACTTTCCGTTTCGTCCAGTGCAGTACGAGTTGCGCCCAGACGAACTCGGTGGCCCAGATCGCCATACCAGCGAAGATCACCAGCCAGCCCGGCCCGGGCAGCGGGAGCATGATCACGCCGGTCACGACGACCGCGAAGCCGACGACGAAGACGCCGACCTGCCAGCTCAGATGAAGTGTCCGGCGCCTCTGCACGAACCCGGGCGCCCGCGATCCCAGAACCAGCCCTGCGGGCGCGGCCGCATCCCCCGTGACGGAACCCCGGGCCGCTGTCGCGGCGGCCCCGCTCCGCTCGTCACTCTCCGCACTCATGGGGCAAAACTACCCGACAAATCGGCCCGCTGGAACGACCGCACGGTCGTACGCGAAACTCCTCCGTTCGGGGTACCCCAAGGATCACAAAACGGACAGAGGGGTTTACAACGGCACCGTAGGTGGCATGTCGATTTCGCCGACGTGCGAATCCCCGAGCGCACACTGAGCGAAAGGCCCTGGCGCTTATGAACACCACGGTCAGCTGCGAGCTGCACCTGCGCCTCGTTGTGTCGAGCGAGTCCTCACTGCCTGTACCCGCGGGCTTGCGGTATGACACGGCCGATCCGTATGCCGTGCACGCCACCTTCCACACCGGAGCCGAGGAGACGGTCGAATGGGTGTTCGCCCGCGACCTTCTCGCCGAGGGTCTTCACCGGCCCACCGGAACCGGCGACGTCCGAGTCTGGCCGTCGCGCAGCCACGGCCAGGGCGTCGTCTGCATCGCACTGAGCTCTCCGGAGGGCGAGGCCCTGCTGGAGGCTCCGGCGAGGGCCCTGGAGTCGTTCCTCAAGCGGACGGACGCCGCGGTCCCGCCCGGCACGGAGCATCGCCATTTCGACCTCGACACCGAGCTCTCGCACATCCTGGCGGAAAGCTGAACCAGGGCGAGGGCAGCGGGCGCCGTCCGACTCGGGGAGACGGCACCGCAAGGACACGGACAACCGCATAGGGCAGGCTCCGGCGCCGTCGCCGCGGAAACCACCGCGACGACGGCGCCGTCGCGTCCCGGAGGAACCGGCTAGAGTCAGCGCAATTCGGCGGGCGGCCGGCCCGCGGCAGCCCAGGGAGCGAATCGTGCTGATCCCTCACGACACCCGCATCGCCCTCGACGTCGTCGTCGATCTGGTGAACACCGCGCCCGAACGGGACGGGCCCGCCGAGGACGGGCTCGGCGACGTGTCGTCGCTGTACACGCTGGTCGAGAAGTACAGCATCAGCGACGTCGGCGACCTCGGCGAACACGACCTGGACGCCGTGCGCGAGGTGCGGGACCGGTTCGAGAGCGTGTTCGCGGCACCGGACGCCCGCACCGCCGCCGAGCTCATCAACCGGCTGGTGGCCTCGGCGGGCACCACGCCGCGGCTGACGGACCACGACGGCTACGACTGGCACGTCCACTACTTCGCGCCGGGCGCCTCGGTCGCCGAGCACCTCGCGGCCGACTGCGGCATGGCGCTGGCGTTCATGATCGTGGCCGGTGAGCAGGAGCGCCTGCGCCGCTGCGAGGCGCCCGGCTGCGGCCGTGCCTTCGTCGATCTGTCCCGCAATCGCTCGCGCCGCTACTGCGACAGCCGTACCTGCGGCAATCGCCTGCACGTCGCCGCCTACCGGGCACGCCGCAGGGAAGCGGCCGGCTGAGTTCTCGTCGGGTCAACGCCGGCTCACAGCAGGAAGAGGTCGTGGACCGCGGCCATGAGCAGAAGGCAGCCGATCACCCCGAGGAAGATCATCAGGGGCGGCTGGGAGAGCGCGAAGAGACAGCCACGCGGCTCGTCGGAGGGGCGGGGGCCTGGCCCCGGGAGGTATCCAGCATCTCGGGGGTGATGATGACGCAGGACCGGCCGCGATGATCGACCAACACGCCTGAGTGCCGCGGCAGTTCACCAGATCCCGTGGTCCCTCCGCCGCCGGGGGCCGCGTATCGCCGCCCCGCCGCGGGCCGCGTGTCACCGCGCCGGGCCGTCGCCGAACAGGGACCTCCCACCGCAGCCCCGCGCCGGGTCCGCACCGCCGGGCGACGCCGCGGCGCCCAGCTGCCGTGCTCGGATGGCCTGCTCGGATGCCGTGCTCAGATGCCGTGCTTCTTCAGGATGGCCTCGATATCGCTGAAGTCGTCGTCCGCACCGGCAGCGGACTGCTTCCCCTTGGGCTTCGCGGAGCCCCCGGGCTGCGCGACCGGGCGCGCCGCCTTGCCGAGTGCCGGTGCCGAGGCCGAGGGCGCGACGGCGTGCGGGCCGGTGCCGTCCTGCGCCGAGGCTCTGGCCAGCCTGCGCCGCTCCACGGCGCGCGTGGTCATGAACAGTCCCCAGGCCGCACCCAGCAACCCCACTCCCACCCAGGCCGTGGGACTGAAGACCGTGCCGGCCGCCCACTCGACGACACCCGTCAGGACGAGGCCCAGGGGAACCAGCGCGTAGCCGGCGATCCGGGCCGCCGCGAGGAACCGCTTGCGGTACGCCGCGACCGCGGCGACACCCAGCCCGGCCGCGGACAACGCGGCACATATCGTCTCGGCAAGCATGCGGTCCTCCCGGCGAGCGGAGCGGCCCCGGAGGCGGCCCCGGGGGAAAGCGGTCCCTTCCATCCTGCACCCGGTGGTGCGGCCGGGGCCACGATCCCGCCGCTCCTCAGGGGGATCTCCGGGACGCCCTCCTCCCCGGGGACCGGGAAGGTCCGGGTCGGGAGGCCGCGGGCGCGGCTGGAAGACTGGCCCCATGAGCGATTCCTCCGCGGCCCCCGTCGTCCTGGACGTCTGGTGCGAGCTGCAGTGCACCGACTGCCGTACCGCCCTGTCCGATCTGCGGGCCCTGCGCGCCCGCTTCGGCGACCGGCTGGAGTTCCGCCTGCGCCACTTCCCGCTGGAGAAGCACAAGCACGCCTTCGCCGCCGCCCAGGCCGCCGAGGAGGCCCTCGCGCAGGGCCGGGGCTGGGAGTACGTGGAGGCCGTACTCACCCGCGTCGAGGAGCTGGACCGCGAGGGCGAACCGTTCCTCGTCCGGGTCGCCCGTGAACTGGGCCTGGACGCAGAGGAGTTCGACACCGCCCTCATCGACGGGCGGCACATTCTGATCGTCGACGCCGACCAGGCCGAGGGCAAGGCGATCGGGGTCTCCGGCACCCCGACCTACGTCATCGGCGGCGAGCGGCTCGACGGCGGCAGGAGCCAGGAGGGGCTGCGCGAACGCGTCGAGGAGATCACCGGCCGGCTCCTCGCCGGGTGACGGGCCCTCCCGGACCGGCCGGAACCGATCCACCAGGCCGGAACCGATCCACCAGGCCGGGACCGATCCACCAGGCCGGGACCGGTCCACCCGGCCGGACTGAGCGCGCGGCCCCACCCCGCCCTCGTGCCGCTCCCGGCGGCCTCAGCCCTGCCGCGCCGCGCGACGGCGCCGGCGGCCCGCTCCGCGCCCGCCCGCGCCGCGGTGGCAAGCGTCTGAGGCACTTCCCCGCCGCCCGACGCCCACCGGTCGAGGCACTACAGCAGCGGCTTGGCGAAGTGGTGAAGCACGGGCCGGTAGCCGAGCGACGTGTAGAGACCGGCTGCCGGGACGTTCCCGGCGGCGACGTGCAGTCCGAGCGCGGGCGCTCCGGCCTCGTGCGCGATCCGCTCGGCGACCAGCATCAGGACCCGCCCGTACCCCCGGCCGCGGTACCCCTCGACGACACACACGTCGTACACGTACGCACCCCGCTCCCCGGGTGGGGAGCGCGTTCCGCGACCCAGACGCACCCCACGGCGGCGCCGGCCACGGCCAGGGCACGCAGCCATGCCCGCGGGTCGCGGGGCCGTCGGGGAGCTTCGCCCGGTGGTCGGCCTCGGAGCGGGCGCGGGCGAGGTCCCCGGGCAGGCCCCGTTCCGTCCAGGTCCGCGCGTGCCGCTCGACGGCGTCCGCCCGCCAGGACGCGAACTCCGCGTCCGTGAGAGGGCGGCTCGACACTCCCCCGGGCAGCGCGGGCGGTTCCGGCGGCACCTCCTTGTGCAGCGTGCGGCCGGTCTCCGCGTACCAGAGCGCGGTGGCCAACCGCAGCCCGGCGGTGGCCTCCGCGGGGACGGCGGCCACGGCGCGGGTGCAGCCCCAGCCGCGCAGCACCTCCTCGGCGGCGAGCGCCGCGACGGCGCCCCGGCCGCGGCCGCGGGCGTCCTCGTCGATGCTCAGGGACCGCAGGACGCCCGTCGACCGGCCGGCGTCCGGGTCGCGGGCGAGCTCGACGGAGCCCACCGGCCTGCCGTTGACACAGACGTCGTAGCCGCGTGACATGGCGCCGTCCGCGCCCCGCTGGAGCGGCCCGGCCGGCCGCAGGGTGGTGGTCATCAGGGGTGTTCTACCTGTCCCGGGGCCACACGTCACCATGCCGGTACGGGCTGGTCCCCCTCGGAGGCGGGGAGGCCTCTCAGACGGGCAGCGGATCGGGGTCGGCGGCGGCGTGCTCCTCGAAGATCCGCATCGCCTTGGCCGTCAGGGGCCCGGGGGCGCCGGGCAGCTCGCGGCCGTCGACGCGGTGCACGGCCTGGACGTCACGGGTGGAGGAGGTCAGGAAGATCTCCTCGGCGCGCTCCAGCACGTCCATCGGCAGGTCGGCCTCCTGCGCGCCGGTCCAGTCCGCGGTCAGCGCGCGGGTGATTCCGGCGAGGCAGCCGGAGGTGACGGGCGGGGTGAACAATTGGCCGTCGACGACGACGAACACGTTCGAGCCCGTGCCCTCGCAGAGCTGTCCGAGGGTGTTCGCGAAGAGCGCCTCGGACGCGCCCCGCTCACGGGCCCGGGCGAGCGCGACGACGTTCTCGGCGTAGGAGGTGGTCTTCAGCCCCGCCAGCGCACCGCGCTCGTTGCGGGTCCACGGCACGGTGATCACCGCGGTGCTGTCCGGCCGGCGTGTGGTCGCGGCGAGCGCGACGACCAGGGAGGGGCCCTTGCCTCCCCGGTCGGAACCGAGCGGGGAGAGACCGCCCGTGTAGGTGATGCGCAGCCGGCCCAGCGGCATGGGGTTGGCCTCGAGCACGGCCGCGCAGGCGTGCCGCACCTCGTCGTGGTCCGGGTCGGGCAGGCCGAGGCCGCGGGCCGAGCGGGTGAGCCGGTCGAGGTGGCGGGTGAGCGCGAAGGGGCTGCCTCCGGTCGCCTTCACGGTCTCGAAGACGCCGTCGCCCACGGTCAGCCCGTGATCGAACACGGAAACCACCGCGTCGCCGGCCTCCCTCAGCCCGCCGTTGACCCAGATCCTCATCGCCCGGTCCTTTCGCTCTGCGCGTACGTTCCCGACGCTACCGCGAGCAGCCGGGACGCCTTCAGCTCGGTCTCGTCCCACTCCCGCCCCGGGTCGGAGCCCCAGGTGATCCCGGCTCCGGTGCCGAAGCGGACGACTCCCCGGGCGCGGTCCACCCAGAAGGTGCGTATGCCGACGGCCAGCTCGCCGGTGCCGCGGTCGGCGTCGACCCAGCCGACACCGCCGCAGTAGGGGCCGCGGGGCGCCGTCTCCAGCTCCGCCAGGATCCGCAGGGCGCTGGACTTCGGCGCTCCGGTGACCGAGCCCGGCGGGAAGGTGGCGTCCAGCAGCTCGCGCCATCCCGTGCCGGGCGGCAGCTCGCCGCGGACGGTGGACACGAGGTGGACGAGGCCGGGGTGGGCCTCGACGGCACACAGTGCCGGGACGGTCACGGAACCCGACGCGCAGACCCGGCCGAGATCGTTGCGGACCAGGTCCACGATCATCACGTTCTCCGCGTGGTCCTTCTCCAGCAGGTCGGCGGCGGTGCGGCCGGTGCCCTTGATCGGCCCGGACTCGACCGTGCTCCCCTCGCGGCGCAGATAGAGCTCGGGTGAGGCGGTGGCGATCTCCACCCCGTGCGCGGACAGCCGAATCGTTCCGGCATATGGCGCGGGGTTGCCGCGGGCCAGCAGCGCGGTCAGGGCGTCGACGTCGGCGGCCCCGGGGTCGGGCAGCGGCGCCGACAGCACCCGGCAGAGGTTCGCCTGGTAGACCTCGCCGGCCGCGATGTGCGCGCGGATGCGGCGTACGCCCGCGGTGTACGCCGCCCGGTCCATGGAGCTTGTCCAGTCGCCGGGGCGGGGCCGAGCCAGCGCCCGGGGTCGGGGGCGGGCACCGGCGCATGCCGGACGTCCCCGAAGCGGGCGCAGGTCAGACGCCCTTCGAAGTCGGCGGCGACGGCCCAGAAGCCGGACGAGTCCAGTGCCTCGGGGTCGCTGGTGACATCCCGGAGGTCGGTGGCGACGAGGCCGCCGAAGCGGGCCATGGGAGCGAGGTCGTGCACGGCTGCGAGTCTATGGCGGGCCCCCGGCGGCCGCTCCGGCGCGCACCCGGGGAAGGCCCCGGGGTGAGCACGGCTCAGCACGCTGCGGAAACGCGTTTTTGTGCTGGCCCGGGAATCCGCTAAAGTTCAACACGTCGCCGGAACGCGGAAGCGGGCCGGAAACGATAGGCGGACGTGGCTCAGTTGGTAGAGCATCACCTTGCCAAGGTGAGGGTCGCGAGTTCGAATCTCGTCGTCCGCTCGAAGACGGGGGGTCATCCCGACCCCCGCACTCCGGGGTGGAGTGGCCGAGAGGCGAGGCAACGGCCTGCAAAGCCGTCTACACGGGTTCAAATCCCGTCTCCACCTCCAAGGACGATTAGCTCAGCGGGAGAGCGCTTCCCTGACACGGAAGAGGTCACTGGTTCAATCCCAGTATCGTCCACGCAGCACACGCAGTACCCACGGCCTCCGCGCCGTGGCCCCGAGGACGATTAGCTCAGCGGGAGAGCGCTTCCCTGACACGGAAGAGGTCACTGGTTCAATCCCAGTATCGTCCACGCAGCACACGCAGTACCCACGGCCTCCGCGCCGTGATCCCGAGGACGATTAGCTCAGCGGGAGAGCGCTTCCCTGACACGGAAGAGGTCACTGGTTCAATCCCAGTATCGTCCACGGCCCGGAGCCCCCGGTCGCGTCATGCGGCCGGGGTTCTCGTATGGATCCGGTGCCGTCGTGTCCGGGTAGCCCGGACACGACGGCACGGCAGCTGGGGCCGCGTCTCGGTCACCGGAGCGGCCCGAGCCGCCCGAGCGACTGTGGGGTCAGGACGAGAAGAGCATCCGGCCGAAGCCGCGCTGGCGGTGATGGCCGCCGTGGTGGCCGTGGTGCGGGGCGCCCCAGGCCGGCTGTGCCGGGGCCGGCTGACCGTGCGGGGCGGGCGGTGGGGCCTGCTGGACCCACTGGCTCTCCAGGCGGGTCAGCGCCTCCAGTTCGCCGTAGTCCAGGAATATCCCCCGGCAGCCGCTGCACTGCTCGATGTGGACGCCGTTGCGGTTGTACGTGTGCATGGGCGCATGGCACTTGGGACACTGCATGGTTCGGTCAGCTCCTCGCCGCTCGGTCTCCTTGGGTGGTCCCGTTCCCCTCCGGCGACCGGATCATGTCGTCCAACTCGACCGGAAGGGAGGCGATTCGGGCACATGCGTCGGCCATCGACCGTTCCACGTCGTCGAGATCGCGCCGCCCGGCGGTGCTCCTCACCAGGGCGAGGGCCGCGGTCTGGACGGTCAGGGCGCGGGCCGGCACGTCGAGCGGTGGCCACGGGTCGGCTCCGTACGGCCCCGCGGCGGGACCGCCGGCGCCACGGTAGGCGCCGAGGAAACGCGCCCAGGTGTCCGGGGCGAGCAGGCCCGCCGCGAACCACGCGGCGGGCCGGGCGAGGTCCCAGGCGGGGTCGCCCAGGCCGAGGTCGTCGACGTCGATGAGATGCCAGGTTCCCTCGTCGACGGGATGGCGGACCAGCTGGCCCAGATGGAGGTCGCCGTGGCAGAGCCGGGCGGGAGCGGGTGCCGGAGCCTCGTCCCTGGCCCAGGGGGGCAGCCGGTGCCAGGCGCCGAGCACGGCACCCGCGGCGGGATGCTCCGCGGCGGCCGCCCGCATCCGCGCGACCGCCGCGGCGGCCTTGGCCGGACCGCGCATCACCGGCAGCGGGCGGGGCAGCGGGCCGAGCGGCACCGTGTGCAGCCGGGCGAGCAGTGCCGCCGCCTCCTCCCAGGGGGCGCCGTCCGGGTCCGACGGGTCCACGGGACTGCCGTACGGCCAGGTGGTGACGGGGCGCCCGCCGAGGGGCCCGGCGGCGCGGACCGGCGGCAGGAGTATCCCGGCGAGCAGCGGATGGGCGGCAACGGCGACCCGCACACGGTGGTCCTCCGGGTCGGTGCCGGGTGCGTGGACCTTGGCGACGGCACGGCCGTGCCGTACGACGACCGCGTCGGCCCGCTCGGCCAGCACGACCGTGTCCTGACCGCAGGCGCCGCAGGAGCCGCCGGCTCCCCGCGCATGCGCCGCCTCCCTCGCCTCCTCCGCGAGGGCAGGCACCAGTGCGCCACCGTTGTGCTCCACGGGCCGAGGGTACGGGCAGGGAGGGCCGGCCGTACGGGCCGGGCACGGAGGACGGGGCGGGCGGTGCCCACTCGCCATCGGGAAGGCAGGGCTGCGCGGTTGGAGCCCCGGCCGGCCGATGCGCCGGAAACCGGGCACGGTGCGGCGCCCCGGGCCGGCGCTCCGGCGCACCCGTGTCGGGGCACCGCAGGGCCGAGGTCCGCCCGGGGCGGCGCGGCACCGGACGGAGAAGGGGACGGGCGGCGAAGGGCAAGGGACGGAGAAGGGGAACGGACACGGAAGGGCACCGGACGGGGAAGGGGACGGGCGGAGAAGGGCACCGGACGCGGAAATGGCGCCGGCCGGCCGGCTCCCCAGCCGGCCGGCCGAGCGCTGCCGTCCGCCGCACCCCCGTCCCCACGGGGTTTCGGGTGGGATGTCCCCGGCCCGGGCCGCTCTCCCGGACCCGGGGCGCCGCTCAGCGCCCCAGCATCACGCCCACGGACGACGCCTGTGTGACCACTGCCTCCCAGCCGCCGAAGGCGACCACCAGCAGGGTCGCGAGAGGGAGGACCATGACCGTGGCGACCAGCGGGTGGCGGCGACCGCCCGGACGGCCGTCGAACGCGGTGAACGTCGTGCGCGCCTCTGTGCGGATCATGCTCCGCGATGCCGTGTCCGCCATGGTCCCTCTCCCCGTGCGATCAACTGCGGCGGGTGCGTGACCTCGGGGACGAGTGCCGCCCCCGCCGCTTGGACTCAAGAGTAGGGAGCCGGGGACGGCCCACGTCATGCCCGCGTACCGCTTGCCGGGCCTCCGGGAGGAT
The DNA here is from genome assembly GCA_003725745.1 of Streptomyces sp. I6. Lineage (GTDB taxonomy): Bacteria > Actinomycetota > Actinomycetes > Streptomycetales > Streptomycetaceae > Streptomyces. The sequence goes on from RHDP01000001.1 coordinate 851,452, forward strand.
GACCCGACCCGGCTGCGTGTACTCCCCTGGGTGGAGAAGTGGAATCCAGGTCTGGGGGTCTTCCCGGAGGGGACGGCGTTCTCCGGGCGCCTTGGCCGCGAGGTGCGGTCCGGCCTGCACCCCGGCGTCCGGCCGGCCGCTGGGGCAGCCGTTCGCACGATGGAACCGGAATGCGTGACTTCGCTCACTTCGGCCGCCTCCCGGCCCGCGGCCGTCGCGGCCCGGCAGCCCACCCGGCCCGCCATGCCCTCCCGCACCCCTGCCACGGCCCGCGCCCTCACGGACGTCTTCCCGCGCGCCCTCGTCGATCCAACCGGCCTACGCGCCCGCCCGGTTGGGAGCGGGCAGGGCCGACGGACGAGGCCTCCAGGCGCTTCTGACCACCGCTCAATTCTCCCATCGGGCAGCCACAATCGATCGGCCCGCGAGGGCGCGGCCTATGAGCACACCGGCCCGCGGGTACGTAAGCTGTGCCACGTCAAAAGGACCACGGCCAGCGGGGATGAACATGGCGATGATGCGGCTCCGGCGCGAGGACCCGCGTGTCGTCGGCTCGTTCAGGCTGCACCGGCGACTCGGCGCCGGCGGCATGGGGGTCGTGTATCTCGGTTCGGACCGGCGCGGTCAGCGGGTCGCGCTGAAGGTGATCCGCCCGGACCTCGCCGAGGACCAGGAGTTCCGGTCCCGCTTCGCCCGCGAGGTGTCGGCGGCCCGGCGGATCCGGGGCGGCTGCACGGCCCGGCTCGTCGCCGCGGACCTCGAGGCGGACCGGCCCTGGTTCGCCACCCAGTACGTCCCCGGACCGTCCCTGCACGACAGGGTGGCGGGGGACGGCCTGCTGTCCGCCGCGGAGACGGCCGCCGTCGGGGCGGCGCTCTCCGAAGGTCTCGTGGCCGTCCACGAGGCAGGGGTGGTCCACCGGGACCTCAAGCCGTCGAACATCCTCCTCTCCCCCAAGGGCCCCGGATCATCGACTTCGGGATCGCCTGGGCCACCGGAGCGAGCACGCTCACCCATGTCGGCACGGCGGTCGGCTCTCCCGGTTTCCTCGCCCCCGAGCAGGTACGCGGCGCAGCCGTCACCCCCGCGACGGACGTGTTCTCGCTGGGGGCGACGCTGGCGTACGCCGCCACGGGTGACTCCCCTTCGGGCACGGCAGTTCCGAGGTGATGCTGTACCGGGTGGTCCACGAGGAACCGCAGCTGCACGGCGTGCCGGACGCGCTGGCACCGCTGCTGCGCGCCTGTCTGGCGAAGGACCCCGACGAGCGGCCCAGCACCCTCCAGTTGTCCATGCGGCTGAAGGAGATCGCGGCGCGTGAGGCGCAGGGGCTCCCGGAGGTGCGCCCCCCGGTGCAGCGGGAGCGGACGGAGGAGGAACTGCCCTCGGGGCGCCGCACGGCACGGTACACGGAGCGCACCACCCAGGGCAGGCAGGCGGGCACCGGTGCGGGGTCCTCCACCTTCCGGGAGCGGACGTCTCGGCAGCAGGCGTACCGTACGGGCGGCTCGCGGCCGCCCCGGTCGCGGGGCGGCGCGAACACCGGCGGCAGGCCCGCGTCCCGGCCCGGGACCAGGACCACGTCCACCGGACGCAGGCCGGCGAACCCCCGGTTGCTGCGTCAGCGGATCTTCGTCTTCGTCGTGGTGACGCTCGTCGTGGCACTGGGCATCACGGTGGCGCAGGGCCTTCGGAGCTAGACCGCCGAAGCCGCGGGCCCTCCCGGCACGCCTCCGTGGTCCAGGCGCCGGTCCCTCGGCCGGCCCGATCACGGCGCCTCTGCCGCGGGCCCGGCCCGCGTGTGCCGCCTGCGGCAGCGGCCCCGGTATCGCCGACCGGCGCCGCATCGGCATCGCCGACCGGCGCCGCATCGGCGCGGCCCTCGGCGATGGACAGGCTCCGCCGGGAAGAGGCCCGAGGCGGCGGCCGCCCCGGTGGCCCTGCCCGCCGCCGGACATGGCAGTGCAGTGGTCCTCACCAGCGACCCGGAGGGGGTCGGGGGACGTCTCGCCGTGCGCGATCCCACCGGTGTCCGCATCCGGCGGATCCGGGATCCGGCGGGAAGGCGGCAGCGCTTCCACGACGCCTTCGACCGACCGGCGGCCGCTCACGAGAAGGACGCAGCCGCCCGGCCGCCTTCGCGGACAGGGCGCGGGCCCGACCCGTCCCGGCTCCGGACGTGCCGGAGACGCCCCCGTACCAGCACGAACAGCGGCGTGAGGCGGGCGGCCGGGCCGTCACGGCACGCGGTTCAGGCTCCTTGCGGGCGGGTCGCGTAGAAGGCCACGGCCGAGGCCGCGGCGACGTTGAGCGAGTCCACTCCCGCGGCCATGGGGATCCGGACCCACTCGTCGGCCGCGCGCAGGGCGTCGACCGACAGCCCGTCGCCTTCGGTACCGAGCAGCAGCGCCAGTTTCCCGTACCGGCGGGCGGCCAGTTCGTCCACCGTGATCGACTGCTCGTCGAGGCACAGGGCGGCCGTCACGAAGCCGTGCTCGCGGAGGATCTCGACGTCCTTCGGCCATGAGGTCAGCCGGGTCCAGGGGACGTGGAAGACGGCGCCCATCGACACCTTCACGGCCCTCCGGTAGAGCGGGTCGGCGCAGCGCGGAGTGAGGAAGACCGCGTCCACGCCCAGAGCGGCCGCGTTGCGGAAGGCGGCCCCCAGATTCGCGTGATCGACCATGTCCTCGAAGACGGCGACGCGCCGGACCGCACCCTGGCGCGGGCCCGAGGGCGGCGTCGTCCCGGTGCCGCTGCCCTCACCGGCCGGCTCCGCGCCGACGACGCGGTGGGCGCTCCGCAGCAGCTCCCCCACCGCCGGCAGCGGCTTGCGCTGCATGGACGCGAGGGCGCCTCGGTGGACGTGGTAGCCGGTGACGCGCTCGGCGAGGTCCGGACTGACCGCGTACACCGGTGCCGGGACCTCGTCGATCACGTCGCGCATGACGTCGACCCACTTGGCGGACAGCAGCATCGAGCGCATCTCGTAACCGGCGTGCCGGGCACGGCGGATGACCTTCTCGCCCTCCGCGATGAACAGGCCCTCCGCGGGCTCGCGCCTCCGACGCAGTTCGACGTCGGTCAGCCCCGTGTAGTCGCGCAGGCGCGGGTCCTCGGGGTCGTCGACGGTGATGAGATCTGCCACAGGGTGATACTGCCTTGTCCGGGAGGAGGTGCCAACGGGCGGAGCGGAGTTCCACTACCGCCGGTTACTTGTGGGGCCCTCGGCGACGACGCCGCCGATCACGATGACCGCGGGAGGCCGGACGTCCTGCGCCCGGACGGTCTCCGCGACCGTCGCGAGCGTCGCGTCCACCCGGCGCTGCGCGGCCGTGGTGCCCTCCTGCACCAGCGCGAGCGGGGTGTCCGGCGCCTTGCCGTGGGCGATGAGGGTCTCGGCGATGGCACCGATCTTGTCGACGCCCATCAGGATCACCAGCGTGCCGGTCAGCTTGGCGAGCGACTCCCAGTCGACGAGAGAGCGGGGGTCGCCCGGTGCGACATGGCCGCTGACCACGGTGAACTCGTGCGCCACACCTCGGTGGGTGACCGGGATACCGGCGGCGGCGGGCACCGAGATCGAGCTGGAGATGCCGGGCACGACCGTGCACGCGACACCGGCTTCGGCCAGGGCCTGGGCCTCCTCCATACCGCGGCCGAAGACGAACGGGTCGCCACCCTTGAGCCGCACCACCGACCTGCCCGCCTTGGCGTGCTCGACCAGAGCGTTGTTGATGGCCTCCTGAGCCATGAAGCGGCCGTACGGGATCTTGGCCGCGTCGATCACCTCGACATGCGGCGGGAGTTCGTCGAGCAGGTCGCGGGGGCCCAGACGGTCGGCGATGACGACGTCCGCCTCGGCGAGCAGCCGGCGGCCCCGCACGGTGATCAGGTCGGGATCGCCCGGGCCGCCTCCCACGAGCGCGACGAAGGGCGTGCGGTCACGGCTGTGCGGTGCGGCGAGGGAACCGTCGCGGAGCCCTTCGACGATGGCGTCCCGCACGGCTGCCGACCGGCGCGGGTCCCGGCCCGTGAGCACCGCGACCGTCACGCCTTCGCTGCGCCCCGTGGCCGGTGTCCACGCGGTCGCCGCTTCGGCGTCGTCGGACCGCACGCACCAGGTCTTCGTCCTCTCCGCCTCGGCGGAGGCGGTCTCGTTGGCGACCGGGTCGCTGGTCGAGACCAGCGCGTACCACGCGCCGGCGATATCCCCCTCCTGGTAGCGGCGCCTGGTCCAGGTGATCTGGCCCGCTTCCGCCATGGCCTCGACCGACGGTGTCGCGGACGGCGAGATCAGGGTGATGTCGGCACCGGCGGCGATGAGGGCCGGCAGGCGCCGTTGGGCGACCTGGCCGCCGCCCAGCACGACGACGCGCCTGCCGGCGAGACGGAGCCCCACGGGATAGGCGGGGTACTCCTCGCGGGCAGCGTGCTGCGGCTGTGCGGGGCTCTCTGCGTGCTCGGTGGGCTCGGCCATGGCGGGGCGGCTCCTCGGTGCGGCGGTGCGGGGGCCGCTGCGACGGTGAAGCGGCTGGTGGGGACGGTGGGTCGTCCCGGCGAACACGATACGGGGTGAAGGGCGCGGCGCTGCCGGCCCGCGGAGTGGGACGGCAGCGCTCGCGCCCGCGCCCGCGCCCGCGCGTGCGCGGAAGACGGCACAACGGCTATCTGCTGCGCTGGGACGGGGAGTCCGCGCACGCGCGTGTGCGGAAGACGGTCTGCTACTGGAAGCCCCCTCTCTCCGGAGGGTCCTTCGGGCATGCGCGTGCGCGGAAGCCGAGGACTACCACGGCACCGGCCGCCGGCCACGAGCCTTCCGCACGCGCGCGCGGAAGCCCCGGGACCTCGCCAGGCCCGCCGCGTGGTCCGCGGCCTTCCCGCACGCGCGCGCGGAGTCCCCGCGCGCTGATCGCGCCGGGCGGATGTCCGGCCCCGGGCGCCGATCGCAGCGCATCGGGGCGTGGCGGCCGTGTGCTGATCGCCGCACGGGGCGGGTGGCGACCGCACGTCGATCCCCGCACACGGGGGCAATGGGCGACCGCACGCCGACCTCCCTGCACCAGCGCATGGCGACCGCACGCCGACCGCCCCACACCAGCGCATGGCGACCGCACGGGCGCGCGGCCCGGACGACCGGTGCGGCGCGAGCGTCGCGCAGGGCCGGGCTACTTCTCCGTGACGCCCGCCGAGTCGAAGGTCGCCACCTCGTGCATCGCGCGGGCCGCGCTCTGGACGAGCGGGAGGGCCAGCAGCGCGCCCGTACCCTCTCCGAGTCGGAGATCGAGGTCGACCAGGGGGCGCAGACCCAGCTTGTTCAGGGCGGCGACATGGCCGGGCTCGGCGCTGCGGTGGCCCGCGATGCACGCCGCCAGGGCCTCGGGCGCGACCGCCCGGGCGACCAGGGCCGCCGCGCCGGCCGAGACACCGTCCAGGACGACCGGCGTACGCAGTGACGCGCCGCCCAGGATGAAGCCGACCAGGGCCGCGTGCTCCAGACCGCCGACCGCCGCGAGGACGCCGACGGGGTCGGCCGCGTCCGGCTGGTGGAGTTCCAGCGCCCGCCGGACGACGTCCACCTTCCGCGCGTGCATCTCGTCGTTGATGCCGGTCCCGCGCCCGGTGACCTCCGCCGGGTCGGCCCCGGTGTAGACGGTGATCAGCGCGGCGGACGCCGTGGTGTTGGCGATGCCCATCTCACCCGTGAGCAGCGCCTTGTTGCCCGCGGAGACCAGGTCGCGGGCGGTCTCGATACCCACGTCGATCGCGGCGTGGACCTCCTCGCGGCTCAGGGCCGGACCGGTCGTGAAGTCGGCCGTACCGGGCCGCACCTTCCGTGGCAGCAGCCCGGGGGTGGCCGGGAGGTCGGATGCGACGCCGACGTCGATGACGCAGACCTCCGCACCGACCTGGTTGGCGAAGGCGTTGCAGACCGCTCCCCCGCCGAGGAAGTTCGCGACCATCTGGCCGGTCACCTCCTGGGGCCAGGCCGTGACGCCCTGGGCGTGCACCCCGTGGTCGCCCGCGAAGATCGCGACGGCGGCGGGCTCGGGGATCGGCGGAGGGCACATACGGGACAGTCCGGACAGCTGAGCGGAGATGATCTCCAGCATGCCCAGCGCGCCCGCGGGTTTGGTCATCCGCTTCTGCCGCTCCCACGCCTCACCGAGTGCCTTGGCGTCCAGCGGCCGGATGCCGGAAACGGTCTCCTGGAGCAGGTCGTGCGGTTCCGCGCCCGGCAGCGCGCGGCGGCCGTACGTCTCCTCGTGGACGACCCAGGACAGCGGCCGGCGTTTGGACCATCCCGCCTGCATCAGCTCGGGCTCCTCCGGGAACTCGTCGACATAGCCCACGCACAGATAGGCCACGACCTCCAGGTGCTCGGGCAGGCCGAGTGCCCGAACCATCTCGCGCTCGTCGAAGAAGCTGACCCAGCCGACGCCGAGCCCCTCGGCGCGGGCGGCGAGCCACAGGTTCTCGACGGCCAGCGCGGAGGAGTACGGCGCCATCTGCGGCTGGGTGTGCCGGCCGAGGGTGTGCCGGCCGCCGCGCGTCGAGTCGGCGGTGACGACGATGTTGACGGGTGTGTCGAGGATGGCCTCGATCTTGAGTTCCTTGAACTGCTTGGCCCGGCCCTTGGGCAGCGACTTGGCGTACGCCTCTCGTTGGCGCTGGGCGAGCTCGTGCATGGAGCGCCGGGTCTCGGCGGAGCGGATGACCACGAAGTCCCAGGGCTGGGAGTGGCCCACGGACGGCGCGGTGTGCGCGGCCTCGAGGACGCGCAGCAGGACGTCGTGCGGGATGGGGTCGCTGCGGAAGCCGTTGCGGATGTCGCGGCGCTCCCGCATCACGCGGAGTACGGCTTCGCGCTCGCTGTCGGCGTACCCGGGTGCGGGCGTCCCACGGGTCTCCCCGGCGTCCGCCTCGCGGTCTCCGCCTGCGGGCGGCGCTCCTTCGGCGACCGGCTCCGCCCCGTTCCGCCCACCCGGCTCGGCCTCGGCGGCCGGCTGCTCGACGGCGGGTTCGTCCGCAGTCCCGGTCCCGGTGTCGGGCTGGGTCCCGGTGTCGGGCTGGGTCCCGGCAGCGGGCTCCTGCTCGACCGGTTCCGTCTCGGCCTCGGCCCCGGTGTCCGGCTGGGTCCCGGCGACCGGCTGCTCGACGGCAGGCTCGACCTGAGCGGCGGTCGCCTCCGCATGGGCCGGCACGGTCACGGCGGTCGCGTGCTCGACGGTCGCCGGCACGGTGTGCGGTCCGGCGTCCGTGGAAGCCCCGGCCTCGGGCGCGTGCTCGGTGGCCGAGGGGGCACCCGGCGCGGGCCCGGCCGCGGACGGGTCCCCGGTCCGCGCTACGGGGGACCCGGCGGGCTGCGCACCATCGACGGCCTCGACCGTCTGCCCGGCGTGCTCGGGCGGTCCGGCGTGCTCGGGCTCAGCGCCCGCGTGATCCGCCGCGTCTCCCGTCCCGGGGCCGGTCGCGGTGACGGCCTCGGCCGCCGGCAGCGGCTCCGCGGGCCCGCCGGGAGCGGTTGGGGCGACGCGCTCCGGAGCGACGGCGGGCCCGGACGCCGACCCTGCCACGGGTGCCGGTACGGGCTCGGACACGGCGACCGGCAGGGGCTCCGGGGCGGGCCCCGGGGCGGAGACCGCGGCGGCCTGGACAGCGGCCCCGCCCGAGGGCGCTGCGGCTCGGGCGTCCGTAGGCTCCTCGGGCGCCGGCGCCACTGCCTCGGAGCCCGCCATCGCCTCGGAGCCCGGCGTCGCCACGGACATCGGGGTGGCCCCGGCTTGGGAACCCGTCGGCGAGGCGTCCTCCGCCGCCGGTACGAACTGCTCGGTGGCCGTGGGCTCCGGGACCGCGCCGGCAGGCGCTCCCGCCGGATACGGCGGAGCGGGCACCGCCTCGGCGGTGTCGGCCGCCGGGCCCGCGGAGGGAAGCACGGTCTGCGGAGGGACCGTTTCGTCGAGAGCCGGGGCCGCCTCGGGTGCCGCTTCCTCGGGTGCCGCTTCCTCGGGCACCGTCACGGCGGTCGGGGCCTGAGCCGGCTGCGCGGTACCGAGGTCGCCGCCCTGCGGCGGGATCTCCTCCGGCTGCTGGCCGGGCGGCATATCGGCGTCGTCGTGGAGCATGTCGAGGTATTCCAGGCCACCGGTCGGCGGACCCGCAACCGGTGCCGCCATGGCGCTCTGCCGGGGCGCGGGACTGCCGCCGCGGTGCGCGGCGGGGCCGCGGTCCGCGAGCGAGCGGACGACACCGCTGTTCGCCTCGGGGACCGGCGGGCCCATGTGAAGGGGGCGGCGCGCCTGAGCCGGGGCCTGAGCGGGTGCAGCCCCCGGCGGCATCCGCACACCGCCGAGGTCGAGAGACCCGGAGTCCCGGCCGCCGGTTTCATGGGCACCGGCCTCGTGCACCGGATGCCCGGCCGTGCCCTGCGTTTCCGCAGACGGCCGGTCCCGAGCCGCGGACCGGCCGTGAGCAACCGGCTGGCCGTGGCCGGACTGACCGTGACCGGACTGGCCGTGGCCGTCCGGCCCGTGCCCAACCGGCTGGCCGTGCGCGGCGCTTCGGCCCTGAGCCGCGGGCTGCCCCTGGGCCGGCTGCGGAGCCTGGGCAGCGGCCTGCCCGGCCACCACGGCCTGGCCTGCCACCGCCGGCTCCGGCACCGGCGGCCGGGCGGCCGCCTGGGAAGGGACGCCCTGGACCGGGACGGTGTGAGCGCCGGCCGCGTGGGCGGACACGGCCTGCCCGGACACGGCCGGGGTGCGGGCGGCATGCTGCTCGGCGGCCCGGGGAAGCCGCGGCTCGTCCCCCGCGTACTGCTGCTGCTCCTGCGCGACAAAGCCGTGCGGCTGTCCGGACACGGGGGCGGCGGCCGTTTCGGCCTCGGTGTACCCGGGCGCGCTCCGCGCCCCGGGAACCGGCGTGTGCCGGGCCGCCGTGGCGTCCTGGGCGGCCGGCGCCGGCTGTACGTGTCCTGCTCCCGGGGCCCCCGCCGGGACCGGCTCGGTCGCCGGGGCCGGGGCGGCGGCCGGAGTCGGGGCCGGAGCCGCGGTCTGCGGGTCGCTCCACGCCCCCTGCGCTCCCGGCATCAGGAGGAGGTCGTCGTCCTCGGGGACGGCTTCCGGGGCACCGCCGGAGTGGTCGAGGAAGGTGTACGTGCCGGGAGCGGGGACGCCCGGCTGCTCCACCATGCCTGCGTTCTCCGGCAGTCCCTCGCCCGGGACCTGGCCGGTGTCAGTCATGCGTACCCCTCGCCCATCGGTTGTGCTCCTTCAGACCTTCGCCCGGGGCGCCCGATCGCGGCACACACCCGTGCCCCTCACTACAAGAACGAGCGTGTGCCCCACGCGGCACGAAAGCCCGCGGACACAAGCATTGTCGTGGGCGTTCGCGTCCGTGGCAGCAGGATCCGCCACGGTTGGCTATGGACTGCGCCACGTTGCGCGTCCCCCCCGGTCGCGCCGTACCACAGCAGGGCCCGTGGCAACCCCCTCTTGCTGGCACTGACCGGGGGTCTCCCGGCGAGGCCGGGAGGGGGAACAGACCAGCGGCCGGCTGCGGTGCAACGATCGGCCAGCCTACCGCGCCGGGGAGCGGTACCCGGTTCAGGGGGGCGGTCGGCGGCCGGTCAGGAGGCCGGTTCCCGACGGTGGCCGGCGAGCAGGAAGACGACCGAACGCTCGCGCTCCGACCAGTCGCCGGGATCGAGTTCCACGGACTGGAGCAGGGCGCATTCGACGGCGTAGCCGCCCTCCGCGAGCGCCGCGCCGATCGACTCGGCCTCGTCCCTGGTGGAGGCGTGGGTGACGATCCGCTCGGGCCTGCGGTCGGCACAGGCGGTGACGACGGGTACGCCGCCCCCGCCGATGCGCACGACGTCCGGCTCCGGGAGCCGTTCCAGGACGTGGGGCGCCCGGCCGTGGACGGTCTGCAGCAGGACGCCGTGGCGGCGTGCGGCGGCGTCGGTCCGGATGCAGGCGGCCGGGTCGCCGTCGACGGCGATCACCGCGGCACCGAAGCGGGCCGCGTCGGCGGACAGTTCGCCGCTGCCGCAGCCGATGTCCCACACGAGGTCGCCGAGGCGGGGCCCGAGCCGGGCGAGTTGGGCGGCGCGCAGCTGCGGTGACTCGCTCTCGGCGGTGGGCCGGTCCTCACCTCCCGGCAGGGCCCAGCCGCGCAGCTGTGCGGGGTAGCCGGGCTCCCGGCCGGCCGCCCAGCCCGCGCCGCCCTGGGTGCTGGTGCCGCCGACGACGATGACGACGTTGGGGTCGCGCCAGGTGTGGTCGGCGACCTTGTCGGAGGTCAGCACGGTGACCTGCTCACGTGCGGTGCCCAGCTCCTCGCAGATCACGAAGGTGCGGTGGACGCCGTCGAGGAGCAGGGCGAGTTCGGCGGGCCCGGCACCCGGGGAAGTGAGGACGGCGACCTTGGGATGGGACCGGCAGACGTTGACCGCGCGACGCAGCGTGCGGCTGTGGGCGACGACGACCTGGGCGTCGTCCCACGGCATGCCCGCCCTCGCGAAGGCGGCGGCGACGGCTGAGACGGCGGGCACGACCTCCACCTCCAGCCCGTGCTGCGGGGCGCGGAGGGTGCGTACGACGCCGAAGAAGCCCGGGTCGCCGTCGGCGAGGACGACGGGGCTGCCGCGGTGACCGGCGATCCTGCGTGCGGCGAGATCGAGGCTGCCGAGGCGGATGCGTTCGGCGCCCGGCGGCACTTCGGGGAGCGCCAGGTGGTGGGCGGCCCCGGCGACGAGCGTGGCGGCGGACAGGGCGGACCTGGCGGCCGCGGTCAGCGGCGAGCCGTCCCAGCCGATCACCGTGACCCGGTCGGCCATCGTCGTCGTTCTCCTGGTGTCGTCGCAGGTGAGGACCGTGCCCACGAGGCCCGGGGCAGGCAGGGCCGAGGGTACCCGGTGTCGGTGACGGGCGGTGGTTCAGCCTGCCCGTACGCCTGCCCGATGCCGCCTCCCGATACCGCCTCCCGATACCGACGGGGCTGGTGCCGCGGGGCTGGTTCCACGGAGCTGGTCCCCCGGAGCTGGTTCCCCGGGGACGGCATGTCGTGGGGGCTACGGCCGCGGTCGGACGCCGTCTGCCCCGCGCCGGGGCGCCGTTCCGTGGCGGTCCGCCACGGCGGGCACCGCCTCGGCCGGTCGCCGCTCCCTGGCGTCCGCGGCGGTCCGGCGACGCCTGCCCGGTGCCGCGGGGCCGGCACGCCCTTGCCGTGCCGTCCGGTCCGGCGCGGTGCCGACCGGTCCGGTGCGGTGCGGTCCGGCGCGGTGGGACTTCGGATCCGGCGTTTCAGTTCCAGTCGGTGTAGGCGGCGAACCCGCCTGCCTCGGCCATCTGGTCGGCGACGCCGTCGAGGTCCTCGGGGAGGAGGCTCCAGATGATGAAGTCGGTGCGCAGATCGGCCCAGCTCCCGCTCTCGGTGCGGGTGCGGGCTATGCAGGCACCGCGCAGCACGCCCTCGCTGATGCAGCCGATCCGCTGGGCGACCTGCTGGGCGGCCGTGTTGTCTGCGGCCGTGCGCAGCTCGACTCGTTCGAACCGCTGGTCGCGGAAGAGCCACTGCGCGGTGGCGAGGGCCGCCTCGGAGGCGTAGCCCTCGCCTCGGGCCCAGGGGGCGACGATGTACGACATCTCGGTGGAGCGCACCCGCCAGTCGGTCTTGCTCAGCCCGACCACGCCCACCAGGCGCTGGGTGAGGAACTCGGTGACGGCGAGGTCCATGCCCCGGCCGGAGGCGCGTTCGGCGGGGGCGCGTTCGCTGATCCAGCGGTGCGCGGCGGACTCGCTGTAGGGCTGGGGCACGGCCGTCCAGGCGGCGACCTGCTCGTCGTTCATCATCTCGGCCAGGGCGGGGGTGTCGGCGGGTTCGAGCGCGCGCAGCACCAGCCGCTCCGTGCTGATGGAGATGTCCGGAAACGTGGTAGTCATGCGCAGCTCCATGCCGAAGACCGTCGTAAGGGCCGTAAAGGCACAGCATGCAGCATCGGGGCGGCGCTGTGCATGGCCGGGTCGGTACGGCTCACCCTACGCCGAGGGCCCCGCGCACCACCGGGGTGCACGGGGCCCTCCTTCATCGGTACGCCCTCAAGGGGCTTACGGGAGGGGTCACTTGGCCGGAGAGCCGAACGCCGGGACGACGGAGCCGGAGTAGGTGTCCTCGATGTACTTCTTCACCTCGGGTGAGTTGAGGAGCTTCGCGAGCTTCTCGACGCGCGCGTCCTTCTCGTCACCCTTCTTGACGGCGAGGAAGTTGGCGTACGGGTTGCCCTCCGCCTTCTCCAGGGCGAGTGCGTCCCGGGCGGGCTTGAGGTCGGCCTCGATCGCGTAGTTGCCGTTGATGACGGCGGCGTCGACGTCGTCCAGGGCGCGCGGGACGGTTGCGGCCTCCAGTTCCTTGAACTCCAGGCCCTTCCGGTCGGTGATGTCGGACAGGGTGGCGCCGGTGCCGACGCCCGGCTTGAGGGTGATGAGGCCGTGCTCGGCGAGGAGCCGGAGCGCACGGCCCTCGTTGGTGGTGTCGTTGGGGACGGCGACGGTCTGCCCGGGCTTGATGTCCCCGACCGACGCGGCCTTCTTCGAGTACAGGCCGAGGGGCTCGAGGTGGACGTCGACCACCGGGACGATGGTGGTGCCGTTCTTCTCGTTGAAGTCGTCCAGGTACGGCTTGTGCTGGAAGAAGTTGGCGCCGACCTGGCCCGACTGGGTGGCGGTGTTCGGCAGGACGTAGTCCGTGAACTCCCTGACCTCCAGCTTGAGGCCTGCCTTGGCGGCGAGGTTCTCCTTGACGAAGCCGAGGATGTCGGCGTGCGGGGTCGGGGACGCCGCGACGACGAGCGGCTGGGACTCCGCGGCCTTGTCGCCGGACCCGGCCGCGGCGGGGTCGGAGGACGTGCCGCAGGCCGTGAGGCCGAGGGCGAGCGCGGCGGTGGCGGCGGCGGCCGCGGTGGGCTTGGTGTTCTTGCGGAGGTTGCGCACGAAGAGTGCCTCTTTCTGGTGGTGCGGTGATGACGCCCGGACAAGGAGTGCGGGCTCGCTGGAGGGGCCGGGGCGAAGCACCGGCTCCCGGGTGGTGCGGGTGGGTGGGGTCAGTCGGTGCGGCCGCGGCGCGACAGCAGCCGCACCACCCCGTCGCCGATCAGCTGTACGGCCGTGACCAGGGCGATCAGGATGACGACGGTGACGAGCATGAACTCGGTCTCGAACCGCTGGAAGCCGTAGGTCACGGCCTTGGAGCCCAGACCCTCTCCACCGACCGCGCCCGCCATGGCCGAGTAGCCGACGAGCACGATCACGGTGGTGGTCACGGCGGCGACGATCGAGGGGAGGGCCTGCGGCAGCAGTACCTTGCGGATGATCGTCGGGATGGATCCGCCCATGGACTGGACGGCTTCGACCAGTCCGTGGTCGACCTCGCGGACCGCCGTCTCGACGAGTCGCGCGAAGAACGGGATGGCGCCGACGGCGAGCGGCACGATCATGGCGGTGGGCCCGATGAAGGTGCCGACCACGGCCGTGGTGAACGGGATCAGCGCGATCAGCAGGATGATGAAGGGCAGCGAGCGGCCGATGTTCACGAACACGCCGACGGCCTTGTTCACGGGGGTGTTCTGCAGCAGTCCGCCCTTGTCGGTGAGGACGAGGAGGATTCCGAGCGGCAGTCCGCCGATCGCGGTGACCACGGTGGACCACAGCACCATGTAGAGGGTGTCCAGCGTGCCCTGGGTCAGCAGGGGCTGCATCTCCGACCACGTCACTTGACGGTCTCCTTCACCAGTGCCGCGCCCCGGGCCGCGTTGCTCCGCACGGGCACCGAGGCCGGCGCGTCGTCGTCCACGACGTCGACCTGCAGGCCCTGTTCGCGCAGGAAGCCGACGGGTACGACGTTGGTCTCGTAGCCGCCGGGCAGCTCGATGCGCATCCGGCCGATCTGCCGGCCGCCGACGGTGTCCATCGCGGCTCCGAGGATCGATATGTCGATGTTGTAGGTGCGGGACAGCTGGGAGATCACCGGCTGGGTGGCGGCGTCACCGTGGAAGGTGACGTCCAGGACGGTGCGGTCCGGTCCCGAGGCGTCCCCGGTGACGGGGAACAGCTCGCGGGCGAGTTCGGAACCGGGCGTGGCGAGCAGCTCGCCCACCGTGCCGGACTCGACGATCCGGCCCCGCCGCATCAGGGCGGCGGAGTCGCAGACGGTCTTGACGACGTCCATCTCGTGCGTGATGAGCAGCACGGTCAGGCCGAGTTCCCGGTTGAGGTCGCGCAGCAGCTGGAGCACGGACCGGGTGGTTTCGGGGTCCAGAGCACTGGTGGCCTCGTCGGAGAGGAGTACCTTGGGGTCGCCGGCGAGCGCGCGGGCGATACCGACGCGCTGCTTCTGGCCGCCGGAGAGCTGCGCGGGGTAGGCCCTGGCCTTGTCGGCGAGGCCGACGAGGTCGAGGAGTTCGAGGGCGCGGCGCGAGCGTTCGGCACCGGACACGCCGAGGATCTCCAGCGGCAGCTCGACGTTGTCCCGCACGGTGCGCGAGGACAGCAGGTTGAAGTGCTGGAAGACCATGCCGATGCGGCTGCGCGCCCGGCGGAGTTCCTTCCCGGCGCGGTTGCCGCGTCCGGCGAGGGCGGTGAGGTCGGTGCCGTCGACGACGACACTGCCGGAGGTGGGGCGCTCCAGCAGGTTCACGCAGCGGATCAGGGAGGACTTGCCCGCTCCGCTGCGGCCGATGACGCCGAACACCTCGCCCTCGCGGACGTGCAGGTCGACGCCGTCGAGCGCGGTGATGTCGCGGCCTCGCGACCGGTAGACCTTGGTGAGGCCCGTCGTGGTGATCACAGGGGGTTTTCCGTCACTGTCGAGTGCGCGGCGCGGGGTTCCGCCACCGGGCACGGGGCATGTCGTCTTCGGGGCAGTCGGCGCGGCACGCGGGTGAGCCGGTCGGCAACGTGCGCGGGGCAGGCCGGTGCCCTCACCGTCACGGCGGGACGCGGCAGGACTGCGGGGTTTCGCTTCGGGGCGCGAGGCTCAGGCAGGGGCCCTCAGAAGGCGCACATTCGACACATACAACGAGCACCGGGCGTCGTGATCGCCTCGGTCGCAAGGGTGCGGCTGCTCGTCGTGGTCATGCGGCAAGTAAAACAGACGGACGGACGGGTGGATCACGGGCGTCCGAATAGCGGAACGCGGACCTCCGCCATCCGGATCACGTGCGACGGCCGCCATCGCCGCCCCGGGTGCCTGGGGCGGCGCGGACAGGGGGGAGAGGCCGGAGACGACGGTGCCCGCGGCGGGTGCGAGGGGAAGGTGGAGTTGTGGTCAACGCCACGGTCACCGTCCGGGCCGCGGCCACCGTCCCGGCCACCCGCCACCACCCCGGCCACGATCACCGCCCGGGGCCCGCCGCACGGTCGGCGGTCAGACTCGCGGGCGCGCCCTTGAGGGCCGCACAGCGGGCCGGGTCGACGCCGAGGCGCCCGGTCCGCGCGGTGGACCAGTCCAGCGCAGCGGCTCCTCCGGGGCCGCGCGCATGGTGCCTTTTGGCCCGTAATACGCTCTCACCCATGCTTGACGCCCTGACGGTCGCGGTGTCCGCGACCGCTCTCGCCCTCGCCGCCTGGTGCGGTTTCGCAGCGTTCCGGGACCAGCCGACCAAGGACTGGCACTTCGCCGGTATGGCCGTGGTCACGCTGCTGGCGCTGGCCCAGCTGGTGGTGGGCGTGGTGCAGCTGGCGAGGGGCGAGAAGGCCGACGAGGGGACGACGATCTTCATCGCCTATCTGGTCGGCGCGTTCGCCGCGGTCCCCGCCGCCGGGTTCCTGTCGCTCGCCGAGCGGACCCGCTGGGGTTCGGCGACGGTCGCGGCCGGAGCGGTGGTGCTCGCGGTGCTGGAGGTCCGGCTCCACGACATCTGGGGAGGCTGAGGTGGCCGGAGAGACCAGGGCGACGGGTGCGACCCGGGCGGCCGGAACCGCCGTGCCGGAGGCACCGGGGGCCCGGCTGGTCAGGGGCCCGGGGCTGCTGCTGGTGTGGCTGTACGGGGTGATGTCGGTGGGCGCCGTGTCGCGTTCGGTGTACCAGATCGCCACCGAGTACGACCGCGCCCCCCTCGCGTACACGCTCTCGGCGATCGCCGCGGTGGTGTACGCGTTCATCACGTACACCCTGTTCCGCGGCGGGGAGAGGGCCCGCAGGGCGGCCCTGGTCTGCTGCGCCGCGGAGCTGGTGGGCGTCCTGACCGTGGGTACGTGGACACTGGTGGACCCCTCCGCCTTCCCGGACGCCACGGTCTGGTCGGACTACGGCATGGGGTACCTCTTCATCCCGGTGCTGCTGCCCGTGACCGGAATGCTCTGGCTGCGCCGGGCCCGGCGCTGAACCGGGCCCCGCTCGCGGAGCGGGCCCCTCAGCGAGGGGCCGACGCATGTGCCGGACCGGCTCTCGCCGGCCGCGCGGGACTACGCGCTGGTGGCGAACCTCCCCTCGGCCCGGGCCGAGGGCACCGCGGCCGCGTCCTTCTCCATCGTGACGAGCGTCAGCCTCGGGTTCATCACCCGGGTGGACACGGGCGTGTAGCCGTGGCCGCGGTAGAGGCGCAGATTCCGCTCGCTGCGGTGGCCGGTGAGCAGCTGGAAGCGGCGGGCCGCGGACTCGCCCGCGAAATGCGCCTCGATGGCGTCGAGCAGCCGGCCGCCCAGTCCGTGGCGCTGCATCCGGGGGTGGACGATGAGCTTGCCGATCGTGGCGATGCCCTCGCCGCCGGCCTCGCCGCGTACGGAGGCCACCACCTCGTCGCCGAGGCGGGCCACCAGGGCGTGGCCCCGGTCGAGTTCGGCGCGGAGTTCGGCGAGCGTCTGGGTGAGCGGTTCGATACGGTAGTCGCCGTAGAGTTCGGCCTCGCTCTGGTAGCACAGGTACTGCAGCTTGAGGATCTGTTCGGCGTCCTCCGCCGTTGCCGCTGAGATGGTCACGCTCATGCCCATGTGCGCATGCCTCCCGCTCACCCGCCGCCCGGTTGTCACCGCTCCTTTCCCCCAAGTTCAGGAGCAGCAACCTCTGTAGCGAGCATTCTGCGCAAGCATCCGAGGCAACGGGAACGCATCGGTCCCAGACTTCCCTGTGAGATTCCCAACTCTCCTGCGATTTCGCGGTAGGTGGGGTCCTCCGGCGCCAGCATCGCGGTCAGCAGCCGGCGGCACCGCCCCGGTGCGCGGGCGACCGCGGCTCTCAGGGCACGCCGTCGTTCCGCGACGAGCGCGGCCCGTTCGGGGCAGGCGGCGGGTCCCGCGGCGGGCTCGGCCGGGTAGGGGTGTTCGCGCTGGGAGCGGGACCGGGCGCGGCGGGCCTCGTCCCGCACGGCCCCGCCACCCAGCCGACGGCGTCGGGCGGCGGGCCCTCGGTGCCGAGCAGTTCCAGGAGCCGCACCCAGACGGACTGTTCGAGGTCACCCGGGTCCAGGGCGCCGCCGTGCGCCTCGGCGCTCGCCTCCGCGGCGACGAGCGGCCAGAGATCGCGCACGAGCGCGCCGGTGGTCCCGGGTGCCACGGCGCCGGGTGCCATACCCCGGGTGCCACGGCACCGGAAGCCTCCGCGGCGGCACGGGCACCGCCCGCGTTCCGGCCGGCCCCCGGCCGCGGTCCGGAGCAGCCCCGGGCGACGGTCGCGGTCCGGAGCGCCATGGTGCTCCGCCGGGTGGCGGCGGAGGGTGGGGCGGAGTCCTCTTCGCACGGTGTCATGCCGTGCGGGACGCCCCGCCGGGCTCTGCGGTTTCCGCCGAGGACCGCTCTCACCCGGCCGTATGACGGCCGTTCGGCCCCTGACGCGGGCCGCACCGGCCGGGCGGCGGGCCGCCGCCCGGCCGGTGCGCGTGCGGCGGGCCGTCAGCCGTCGACGAAGTCCGCGCGGGCCAGCAGGCCCGTGTCCGGGTTGTCGGTGAAGATCCCGTCGATGCCCTGCTCGAAGTACACCGCGAACGCGCCGAAGGCGTCGCCGTACGCGTGCGGGTCCGTCCCGCGCCGGAAGTCGGCGGGCAGGAAGGAGTTCTCGTTCCGCATGGTGTACGGGTGCAGGATCAGCCCCTGGGCGTGGGCGTCCCGGACGAGCGTGGTGGGCGTGCCCAGCTTGCCGCTCGCGTCCTTCGGCACGATGAGGTCGAGGGCGGGGCCGATGCCCTGGGCGAACGAGGCGATCCACTTCAGGCCCTGGGGCGTGACCAGGTCCGCGACCGTGCGCGGGTCACCGGCCTGGGCGAAGTCCCAGGGGCGGGTGGTCGCACCGGAGAGCAGCACGACGCGCGGCGAGTCCACCAGCTTCGCCAGCCGCTGGATGCTGCTCGGCTCGAACGACTGGAGGAAGACGGGCGAGTTCCCGCGGTGCCGGCCGTGGCGGCGCAGCAGCTTCGCCAGGCGCTCCTCCAGCCCGAGGCCGATGCTGCGGAAGTAGGTGGGGTGCTTGGTCTCGACGTGGAGCCACACCGGCCGGCCGCGGCGGCGGCCCTCCTCGTCGGCCCAGCGCAGGACCTCCTCGAAGGTGGGGACCGTCCAGCGGCCGTCGTACAGGGTGTTCTGCCGGCGGCTCGCCGGGATCCGCTCCTTGGCCCGCAGCGTCTTCAGCTCGGCGAGGGTGAAGTCCTCGGTGAACCAGCCCGTGATGCCGGTGCCGTCCACCGACCTGGTCGTCCGGCGTGAGGCGAACTCGGGACGCGAGGCGACGTCGGTGGTGCCGGAGATGTCGTTCTCGTGGCGGCACACCAGATGCCCGTCCTTGGTGGGCACCAGGTCCTGCTCGATGACGTGCGCGCCCATGTCCAGGGCCAGCTGGTAGGAGCCGAGGGTGTGCTCGGGCCGGTACCCGCTCGCTCCACGGTGGGCGATGACGGTGGGCACCGGCAGCGAGCGGTAACCGGGGCCTCCGCCGTGCCGCTCCCCGCGGGCCCCGCCGTCTCCGGCGGCCTGTTCCGCGGCGCGCGCCCCGGCGCGGTCGCCATCCCGAGCGCCGCCGACCCGAGCACCGCCGCCCCCAGGACGGTCCGCCGGCCGGGGGTAGTCTCCGCACCGTGTGTCATGAACGCTCCTTCGTCGAATGGGTGTGCCCCGCGGCCGGTTGCGCGGGGCCTCGCGGCGCACAGGCTAGGCACGGGGACGTTACGTGCGGGAGACCAGGGGCAAACACAGGCCAAACCCGGGTCAACACTGCGTATCCACTCGGTGAACCCGACGTGCGGTCGGGCGGCACCCGCGAGTATCGTCCTCACCTGCAGAGACTTCGCCGGCCGTACCGCCGTCCCGCTTCTGACACCGGAGGACCCGTTGTCCCGCTTGTCGCTCATCAAGGCAGTGCTCGGACCGATCCTGCGCCTGATGTTCCGCCCGCGCGTGGAAGGCGCCGAGAACATCCCCGGGGACGGCCCGGTCATCCTCGCCGGCAACCACCTCACCTTCATCGACTCGATGGTGCTGCCGATCGTGTGCGACCGTCCGGTCCACTTCATCGGCAAGGACGAGTACGTCACCGGCAAGGGGCTCAAGGGCCGGCTGATGGCGTGGTTCTTCACCGGCGTCGGCATGATCCCCGTGGACCGGGACGGTGCCAACGGCGGTGTGGCGGCTCTGATGACGGGCCGCCGGGTGCTGGAGGAGGGGAAGGTCTTCGGCATCTACCCGGAGGGCACCCGCTCCCCGACGGCCGCCTCTACCGCGGACGTACCGGAATCGCCCGGCTCACCCTGATGACGGGCGCGCCCGTCGTCCCGTTCGCCATGATCGGCACCGACAAGCTCCAGCCGGGGGCGCCGGTCTGCCGCGTCCCGGCCGGGTGGCGGTCCGCTTCGGCACGCCGATGGAGTTCTCGCGGTACGAGGGTATGGACCGCGACCGCTATGTGCTGCGCGCCGTGACGGACTCGGTGATGACCGAGGTGATGCGGCTGTCCGGTCAGGAATACGTGGACATGTACGCGACGAAGGCGAAGGCCGCCTGAGCCTTCCCCGGACGGCCGGGTTCGTCCGGCGGCTCTCGGCTGCGTCGCGCAGGGCCCGTCCGGCCGGAGCCTGAACGGGCGAGCGTGCGGGCCGCCGGTGCCGGGCCCTGACCGCCGGTGCCGGGCCCTGACCGCCGGTGCCGGGCCCTGACCGCCGGCGCGGGTGACCGGGCACCGGTCGGGCCCGTCCCCAGGACGCATCGGCCGCGAACCGGATGCCGCCTCCGCACATCGGTGCGGGGCGGCGTCATGCACGGCGGCGGGTCTTCCGGTGTGCGGGGGCGGGTGCCGGCCCCGGGGCACCGCGGCCCTGGAGCCCTGGAGCCCTGGAACAGCGGAGCCCTGAAGCAGCGGAGCCCTGAAGCAGCGGAGCCCCGGAGGAGGCGGCTCGGCGGGGAGCCCGGAGCACCCGGGCGTCAGTGCTCGATGCCGTCGGCCAGCCTCTGGCCGCGCAGGAGGATCCACGCGGCCGCGGCCGTGGCGAGCAGCACCGCCGCGCCCACGCCCGACGCGAGCCGCAGTCCTTCGACGAACGCCTCCTGCGCCGCCCCGACCAGTTCGGCCTGCTGGTGCGCCGGCAGCACGGTCGCGGCCTCCACCGCCCCGCCGAGCGACTCATGGGCGGCGGACGCCACGTCGGCGGGCACCCCTGCCGGTGTCGCGAAGTCCCGGTACACCCCGGTCACGATCGATCCCAGCAGCGCGATGCCGAGCGCAGCACCGAGTTCGTAGGCGGTCTCGGACACCGCCGAGGCGGAGCCGGCCTGCTCCTTCGGCACGCTGGACAGAATGACGTCGGCCGTGACGGTGAACGAGAAGCCGGCGCCGACACCGACGACGAGCAGGGCCGCGCCGAGCAACGGATAGCCCGTGGAGCTGCCGATGAAGGTCAGCACGGCGAGTGCGGCGCCCATCGCGGCGAGTCCACCCGCCACGACGGACCGGACGGAGTACCGGCGGGCGAAGCGGCCGGCGACCAGCCCGGTCGCCACCGCACCGATCGCGGCGGGGAGTTCCGCGAGACCCGCCTCGAACGGCGGCCGCCCCTGGACCAGTTGGAGGAACTGGGAGAGGAAGAAGACGAGTCCCGACAGGCCCAGGATGGTCAGCAGGTCGGCGAGGACCGCGCCGGAGAAGCCGCGGTTCCGGAACAGCCGCATGTCGAGCAGCGGGGAAGGCAGGGTGAGCTGCCTCCTGGCGAATCCGTACAGCGCGACGGCGCCGATGAGGACGGCGGCGCCGGACTCCCAGCCCACACCGTGACTGGCGGCCTCCTTGATCGCGTAGACCACGCCGATCATGCCGATCAGCGACAGGGCGACGCTGGTCAGGTCCCAGGGGCCGGCGACCGGGTTCCTCGACTCGGGCAGCAGCTTGACGCCGACGAGGACGAGGACGGCCATCACGGGCAGGTTGATGAGGAAGACGGAGCCCCACCAGAAGTGCTCCAGCAGGAGGCCTCCTACGACCGGTCCGACGGCGGCGCCGGCCGAGGCCATGGCGCCCCAGATGCCGATGGCGATGCTGCGTTCGCGCGGGTCGTGGAAGATGTTGCGGATCAGCGCCAGCGTGGAGGGCATCAACGTGGCCCCGGCGACACCGAGCAGGGCCCGGGCGAGGATCATCATCTCGGGTGTGGTGGCGTAGGCGTTGAGCACGGACACCGCGCCGAAGGCGACGGAGCCGGTCAGCAGCAGCTTCTTGCGGCCGATCCGGTCGCCGAGGCTGCCCATGGAGACCAGCAGACCGGCGATGACGAACGAGTAGACGTCACCGATCCACAGCAGCTGGGTGCCGGTGGGCTGGAGGTCCTCGCTGAGGAAGGGCGTCGCGAGGCCGAGCACGGTGGCGTCCACGGCCACCAGCAGCACGGCCAGGACGAGTACCCCCAGGGCCAGCCAGCGCCCGGGGCGGTACAGGGCCTCGTCCGCCCCGCTCGTGCGCTGGACGGTACCGCTGGTCATTTCTCCACACTCCGAAGTGCTCCGCCGAGCAGCAGCTCGGTGATCATGTACTGGAATTCGTTCTTGGCGACCCGGCCGTCCATGACGGCCCAGGCGCAGGTGCCGATGAGGCCGTAGAGGGCCTCGGTGAGCCAGATGGGCGAGAGGTCGATCCGGAACTCGCCCTGCTCCTGGCCCCGCCGGAACAGGGCGCTGACCCGGGCGTCGAGCCGGGCCCAGCCCTCGTCGACCTGGTCGCCCTCGAACAGTTGGTTCTCGGTGACGAGGAACGCGAGAAGCTCCGCCACGGGCTCCATCTCGGCGATCAGCCGGCGCAGGGCGTCGCCGGCGGGACCGTCCTCGAGCGCGGCGCGGTCGACGGCCGCCTCGAACTCCTCGATACCGAAGGCCTCGAGTGCCTTCACCAGCGCGTCCCGCCCGGCGAAGTGCCGGTGCAGAGTGGCGCGGCCGATGCCGGCGGCCCGGGCGACCTCGTCCATGGTCGCGGTCGACTTACGGGCAAGGAGGGCGGCCGCGGCGCGCAGCACCTGTTCACGATCCATGGCCATGAGACAACCATACACCGAATGAGACGTCAACGTCTCATTCGGTATTCCAGCGCCTCACACTGAGGGGAGTCAGGATGCTGATTGCATGAAGCCGCCGCTGATGATCGACATCGACGGCCCGCTCATCCCCGTACGGCGGCAAGCCGCAGCGCCGGCCCGAGGGCTACCGCACCCACCGGATGCGGCCGAGCGGCTGGACGTACCGCAACCGTTGCGGGTCTGGTTGAACCCGGACACGGCGAGGACCTCCTCGCGCTCCGGGACCGGCACGAGCGGGTGTGGGCGACGATCCGGAAGGGCGATGCGAACATCCTGGTGGAACCGCTCCCGGGACCGCCCGGGCCGCCGTTCATCCACTGGC
Organism: Streptomyces sp. I6; assembly: GCA_003725745.1. Taxonomy (GTDB): domain Bacteria; phylum Actinomycetota; class Actinomycetes; order Streptomycetales; family Streptomycetaceae; genus Streptomyces. Next base: position 874,305 of record RHDP01000001.1, read on the forward strand.
CCGGGATGCACGGGGCCTCGCCGCGCGGGACGTTCCGGAAGACGCCGTACGTGCCGGACTGGGCGGCAGGGCTGCCGTTCGCCCGGATCGGCGACGAGTTCGGGGAGCCGGACCGCGGGTACGCCGGCCGGATGCACCTCGCCGCCGCGCCGCTGCCGCACGTCGACCACCGGATCGGACTGACCCGGCCGGACTTCGACGCGCTGGCGGACTGGGCGGCGCCGTGCACCGCGGTCGCGCCCGAACCGCGGTCGCGCCGGAAGCGGCGGCGCCCGGCCCTCCGGGGCGGCGCGAGTGGCGGTGCTGCGGCGCGAGTGGCCGTGGCGCCTCGCGAGGTGCGGTGGCGTGGCGGCCCCGGCGAGCCGGGCGCCGCCGCGCCGGTCACCCCTTGGCGCGGGCCCAGGCGTGCTGGGTGGCCAGGTCCGCCTTGACCTCGGCGAGCTGGACGGCGACGGCCGAAGGAGCCGTACCGCCGCGGCCGCTACGGGAGGCGAGCGCGCCGGGGACGTCGAGCACGGTCCTGACCTCGGGCGTGAGATGCGGAGAGATCTTCGCGAACTGCTCGTCCGTGAGCTGGTCCAGCTCGATCCCGTGCACCTCGCACTCCTTGACGCACTCGCCCGCGACCTCGTGCGCGACGCGGAACGGCACACCCTGCTTGACCAGCCACTCCGCGATGTCCGTGGCCAGCGAGAAACCGGCGGGCGCGAGTTCCTCCATGCGCCCGCGGTTGACGGTCAGGGTCGCCATCATCCCGGTGAAGGCGGGCAGCAGCACCTCCAGCTGGTCGCAGGAGTCGAAGACCGGCTCCTTGTCCTCCTGCAGGTCGCGGTTGTAGGCGAGCGGCAGCGCCTTCAGCGTGGCGAGCAGACCGGTCAGATTGCCGATGAGCCGGCCCGACTTGCCGCGCGCCAGCTCGGCGATGTCGGGGTTCTTCTTCTGCGGCATGATCGACGAGCCGGTGGAGAAGGCGTCGTGGAGCGTCACGAAGGAGAACTCCTTCGTGTTCCAGACGATGACCTCCTCCGCGATCCGGGAGAGGTTCACCCCGATCATCGCGGTGACGAAGGCGAACTCGGCGACGAAGTCCCGGGAGGCCGTGCCGTCGATGGAGTTCCCCGCGCTGCCGCGCTCGAAGCCGAGGTCCTGCGCCACCGCCTCCGGGTCCAGCCCGAGGGAGGACCCGGCGAGCGCGCCGGAGCCGTACGGGGAGACGGCGGTCCGCTCGTCCCACTGGCGGAGCCGTTCGGCGTCCCGGGACAGCGCCTGGACATGGGCGAGCACATGGTGGGCGAAGAGCACGGGCTGGGCGTGCTGGAGGTGCGTGCGGCCCGGCATGGCGACATCGGGGTGGGCCTCCGCCAGCCCCACCAGCGCGTCCTGGAGCTCGGCGACCAGTCCGCCGATGATCCGCGCGTGGTCGCGCAGGTACATCCGGAAGAGCGTGGCGACCTGGTCGTTGCGGGACCGGCCGGCGCGCAGCTTGCCGCCGAGGTCCGGGCCGAGGCGCTCCAGGAGGCCGCGTTCCAGGGCGGTGTGGACGTCCTCGTCGGCGATGGCGCCGGTGAAGCTGCCGTTGGCGACGTCGGCCTCCAGCCGGTCGAGCCCGGCGAGCATCCGCCCCAGCTCGTCGGCGGTGAGCAGGCCGGCCTGGTGGAGCACCCGGGCGTGGGCGCGGGAGCCGGCGATGTCGTACGGCGCGAGCCGCCAGTCGAAGTGGACCGACGCCGACAGCTTCGCCAGCGCCTCCGCGGGGCCGTCGGCGAACCGGCCGCCCCAGAGCCGGACGTCACCGTTGTTGCTGCTCACAGCACTTGCTCCTCAAGAATTGCCGGGGTTCTGACGTGCCACCGCCTCCCCTGCGCGCCGGGCCCATGCCTCCCCCGCGGCCCGGCGGGCCGTAGGGGAGGCGGTGGCGGTGGACCTGTGGAGGGCGGTTGCCCCGGTGGATCAGGCGAGGTCGCGCTTCGCCGCGATCTTCGACGAGAGGCCGAAGATGTCGATGAAGCCCTGGGCCTTCGACTGGTCGAACGTGTCACCCGTGTCGTACGTCGCGAGGTGGAAGTCGTACAGCGACTGGTCGGACCGCCGACCGGTGACGACGGCGCGGCCGCCGTGCAGGGTCATCCGGATGTCGCCGGTGACGTGCCGGCTGGCCTCGTCGACGAAGCCGTCCAGGGCCCGCTTGAGCGGGGAGAACCACAGGCCGTCGTAGACGAGCTCGCCCCAGCGCTGCTCGACCTGCCGCTTGTACCGGGCCAGCTCGCGCTCGACGGTGACGTTCTCCAGCTCCTGGTGGGCGGTGATCAGCGCGATCGCGCCCGGGGCCTCGTACACCTCGCGGGACTTGATGCCGACGAGCCGGTCCTCGACCATGTCGATCCGGCCGACACCCTGGGCGCCGGCCCGCTCGTTGAGCTGCTGGATCGCCTGCAGGACGGTGACGGGCCTGCCGTCGACGGCGACCGGGACGCCCGCCTCGAAGGAGATGATCACCTCGTCGGCCTCGCGGGGCTCGGCCGGGTTGGAGGTGTACTCGTAGACGTCCTCGATCGGGCCGTTCCAGATGTCCTCCAGGAAGCCGGTCTCCACGGCCCGCCCGAAGACGTTCTGGTCGATGGAGTACGGCGACTTCTTGGTGGTCGCGATCGGGAGCTGCTTCTCCTCGCAGAACGCGATGGCCTTGTCCCTGGTCATCGCGTAGTCACGGACCGGCGCGATGCACTTCAGGTCGGGGGCGAGAGAGGCGATGCCGGCCTCGAACCGCACCTGGTCGTTGCCCTTGCCGGTGCAGCCGTGGGCCACGATCGAGGCGCCGTGCTTCTCCGCGGCGGCCACCAGGTGCTTGACGATCGTGGGGCGGGAGAGGGCGGAGACCAGCGGGTAGCGGTCCATGTAGAGGGCGTTGGCCTTGATCGCCGGGAGGCAGTACTCCTCGGCGAACTCGTCCTTGGCGTCCGACACCTCGGCCTCGACCGCACCGCAGGCGAGCGCGCGCTTGCGGATGACGTCCAGGTCCTCGCCGCCCTGGCCGACGTCCACGGCAACGGCGATGACCTCGGCGCCCGTCTCCTCGGCGATCCAGCCGATGGCGACGGAGGTGTCCAGACCGCCCGAGTAGGCGAGTACGACGCGCTCGGTCACGGGTTTCTCCTTACGGTGCATGCGGTGATGGGTATAACTATGCAGCGCTCCGTATGTTTTGTCAAAGGCCGCGATAAGCAGTGGCCGCCCCTCCCCCGCTGCGTAGCCTCACCCCATGCCGAACGGGGGAACACGGCCGTCGAACGGCTTGTTCAGGGTGCCGGGATCCACGGGACGCTCGCGTCGGCGGACCCCGACGCCCGGCTGAATCCCGCCACGGAGGTCCGCACCATGCGGCCGGACGGGTCCGGGGGCCCGCTCCCGGGATCCGGCCCGCGTGTCCGCCCCGGCGGTCGGGCCCCGCGAAGTGGTGTAGGTGATCAAGTGCTCCACGTTCCGGTTCGAGGCCCATGGCGATCTCCGTGGGGACGGCAACCCACGAAGCGTCCCGCTGAAACGGGTTGAACATCCAATCCGGCCGAGTCACCGTCTCCGAACGGCGGCTTCCGCCGTCCTGATCCCCTACACCACCCGGCGGGACGCCATCGCCCCGGCGCTAGGCCACCGGGACGGACGGGTCCGGGAGGCCGCGCTGGAACAGGTGGCCCGCCACCCGGACCTGCTGCCGCTGCTGGTGGTCCGGACCGCGGACTGGGCCGGGCCGGTCCGGACGCGGGCCCGCGACCTGCGTCCCGGACTGCCGGCCGCGGCGGGACCGGAGAACCTGGTGCCGCTCACCGCGCTGGTGCTGCGGCCGTCCCGGCGCCGGCGACGAAGAGTCCGCGGCCCATGGCGAGAGGAAGCCGCACGTCGGAGTGGGTCCCGACGGGCGGCCTGCGCTGCCGCCGCCCGCGCGCACCGACCGACCCGCGGCTGCGCGCGGGCGCCCCCGCGGGCGAACCGCCGCCCTGCACCGCTTCGCGGGCTGCCCGCCCGGAGGCCGCCCCGACGTACCGCCCCGACGCGCCGCCGGACGATTGAACTCCTCGGAGTTCCTCTCCGTATCCACCTGAGCCACAGGGATGACCGAGGAGCAGCGGTGACGATGATTCAGAGCGGTCGGGCCGCCAGACGCCTGACCATGCGGGCGATCCGGCCGCGCCGCAATCCGGCGACGGTGCTGCTGGCCGCGGCGTGGGCCGGGGCCGCCGCCGTCCTGTGGCTGTGGTGGGACAACACCGCGGTCGTCCACATGGACACCGCGGAGTGGCTGATCGGCGCGGGCCGGATCACGGGACTGCTCGGCGGCTACCTGATCGCCCTCGTGGTACTGCAGATGGCACGAGTCCCGGCGCTGGAGCGACGGGTGGGCTCCGACCGGGCGACGCGCTGGCACGCGATGAGCGGCCGGTATGCGATCAGCCTGGTCGCCGCCCATATCGTCCTCACCGTCTGGGGGTACTCCGTCCAGGCCCGCACCGGCCTGGTCGAGCAGACCGTCACCGTCCTCGTCGACTTCCCCGAGATGATCGAGGCGACGATCGGTACGGCGCTGCTGCTGGTGGTCGGCTTCGCCTCGGCGGGCGCGGTGCGCCGCCGGATGCGCTACGAGACCTGGTACTACCTGCATCTGCTGACCTACGTCGCCGTGTACCTGACGTTCTGGCACCAGCTCGCCACAGGTTCGGAGTTCGTGGCGAGCGCGACCGCCCGGACGATCTGGTACGTGCTCTACGGCACCGTCGGTGGGCTGCTCCTCTGGTACCGGATCCTGGTACCGGTGCGGCTCAACCTCCGGCACCGGATGCGCGTGGAGTCCGTCGTGGACGAGGCCCCGGGGGTGGTGTCCGTGCTCATCACGGGACGCCGGCTGCACCGGATCGGCGCGGAGGCCGGCCAGTTCTTCCGCTGGCGGTTCCTCACCGACGGGCTGCGCTGGAGTTCCAACCCGTACTCCCTCTCCGCGCCGCCCCGTCCCGATCTGCTGCGCATCACCGTCAAGGCAGCCGGTGAGCACAGCGGCGCGCTCAGCCGGCTGGAACCGGGGACCCGGGTCTGGGCCGAGGGCCCCTACGGGGCGATGACCGCGGGCCGGCGCAGCCGGAACAAGGTGCTCCTGATCGCCGGAGGCGCCGGGATCACCCCGCTGCGGGCACTGTTCGAGACGCTGCCCGCCGCGCCCGGGGACCTGTCCCTGCTCTACCGGGCCGGTTCGACGGACGACCTGGCGCTGTGGACCGAGCTCCAGGAGATCGCCGAGGCCCGGCGGGCGAAGCTGCTGTACGCCGTGAACGGGCCGGACGGGGCGCGGCCGGAGATCAGCACCGAGCGGCTCAAGGAGGCGTTCCCCGACATCGACGAGCACGACGTGTACCTCTGCGGGCCGCCCGGTCTCGCCGAGGAGTCCTACAACGCACTTCGGGCGGCGGGCGTGCCGTCGCGTCGTATCCATCACGAGTCGTTCGAGATGTGAGGCCGTACGTGAAGAGGAAGCATCCACTGCGCCGGACGATGGTCGCGGTCGCCGGCACCGCGTCGGCCGTCGCGCTGCTGCTGACGCTGAAGCAGCCCGGCACCTCGGTGGCGGGAGCGGCGTCCCAGGCCGGCGGCGCCCCTCCCCCGGCCTCGGCACCCGCGGGCAGCGGCGCCGTACCCGCGGGCGGGGCGACCGTCCTCGGGGACGAGGCGGACACGCAGTTCGGTCCGGTGCAGGTCGAACTCACCCTGAGCGGCGGCCGGATCACCGGGGCGCGGGCCGTCAAGGTGCCCGGCACCGACGCCAACAGCCGCAAGATCGCCGAAAGCTCCGTGCCGAAGCTCAACCAGGCGGCCGTCGCCGCCCAGAGCGCCGAGATCGACACCGTCTCCGGCGCCACCTACACCAGCCAGGGCTACATCCGCTCCCTGCAGAGCGCCCTCGACAAGGCGGGGGTGGCGGATGCCGGTGACGGTACGGGGCAGGGCTCCGCGCCTGGCGCCGGCAGCGGTGCGGACACCCCGGGCGGGGACGAGCCGGGCGGGGGCACCGGCTCCGGCGGCGAGGGCCCCGGTTACGGATCGGGCGGCGGTTCGGTCGCGGGCGACGGTTCGGGCCAGGGTTCCGGTCCGGGGGCCGCCGAGTCGGTGCTCGGAGACGCCGCGGGCACCCAGTACGGTGACGTACAGGTGCGGCTCACCGTCAGCGGCGGCCGGATCACCGGCGCCGAGGCCGTGAAGACCCCCGACTCCGACGCCAACAGCCGCAAGATCGCGGCCGGCGCCGTGCCGAAGCTCAACCAGGCGGCCGTCGCCGCCCAGAGCGCCGAGATCGACACCGTCTCCGGCGCCACCTACACCAGCCAGGGCTACATCCGCTCCCTGCAGAGCGCCCTCGACAAGGCGGGCCTGTGAGCGGGGACCTGGTGCGGGTGCGCCATGTCGAGCATGTGATGGGCACGGTGTTCTCGTTCGACGTCCGGATGGACGGCGATGCCGACCGCGAGCGCGTACGCGCCGGACTCGCCGCCGCCGTGGCCGGGCTGCACCATGTGGACGAGGTGTTCTCGCCGTACCGCCCGGACAGCCAGATCAGCAGACTCGCCGTAGGCGAACTCGCCCTGGCCGACTGCGAACCGGACGTCGCCGAGGTCTTCCGGCACTGCGCGGCCGAAGAACGCCTGAGCGAGGGCTGGTTCACCCCCCGCTACGCCGGTGGTCTCGATCCCACCGGCCTGGTGAAGGGGTGGGCGGTGCAGCGGGCGGTGGAGATGATCGCCTCCTCCGGGGCAGCGGCGGTCTGCCTCAACGGAGGGGGCGACGTCCAACTGCACGGCGGGCCCTGGCGGGTCGGCATCTCCGATCCGCTGCACCCCGGTGGACTGGCTGCGGTCGTGGAGGCGCACGACGCACTCGCCGTCGCCACCTCCGGACCGGCCGAACGGGGCTGCCACATCGTCGACCCGCGCTCCGGCGAGGCCCCGGCCGCGGGCCTGGCGTCCCTGACCGTGGTCAGCCGGGGGCTGACCCAGGCGGATGCGAGGGCGACGGCGGCGTACGCCATGGGCCCGGGAGCGCGTGCCTGGCTCGAGCGGCTGCCCGGCACGGAGGGCTTCGCCGTCGCCGCGGACGGCAGCACCTGGCAGACCAGCGGATTCGCCCGGCTTCTGGCCGGGCGCGATGACGGGGAGGGCCGGGCGGCCTGAGGCCGGGCCGCTCGGGCTCCGGCTCCGGATCCGGCTTCAGAGCGGCGGACGGCGTTCGCCGGTGGCACGGCGGGGTCGCGTCGAGCGGCGGACGGCGGACGGCGGGGACGCGAAACGGCCTTCCGCATGACGACCGGCGGACGGCGTTCGCCCATCGCACGGGGGCCGCGTCGAGCGGCGGACGGCGCGGGGACACCGGACGGCCTCCGGCGTCGCGGAGGCTCACCGTCGCGCACCCCGTGCGGGGGTGCGCGAGGGCATGCGGGGCTGACGCTCAGCGTGCCGTCAGCGGGCCCTCTGTGCCAGGCGCAGCAGATGGTCGGCGAGGGCCTGCCCCCCTGCGGGGTCGCGGGAGATGAGCAGCAGGGTGTCGTCGCCGGCGATCGTGCCGAGGATCGCCTGGAGTTCGGCCTGGTCGATCGCCGACGCGAGGAACTGGGCCGCGCCCGGGGGCGTGCGCAGGACCACCAGGTTGGCCGAGGCCTCGGCGGAGATCAGCAGCTCGCCGGAGAGGCGGCGCATCCGCTCCTCCTTGGCGGACTCCCCAGCGGGGCCTGCGGGGTGCGGAACCCTCCCTCACTCGGCACCGCGTAGATGAGTTCTCCGCCGGTGTTCCGGATCTTCACCGCCCCGAGTTCGTCGAGGTCGCGGCTGAGGGTCGCCTGGGTGACGCTCAGTCCGTCGTCCGCGAGCAGCTTCGCCAGCTGGCTCTGGGAGCGCACCGGCTGCCGGTTGAGGATGTCCACGATCCGGCGGTGGCGGGCCGTGCGCGTCTGCGGCACGGACGGCCCTCCACCGGACTCCGTCTGGGAGGCTCCCCAGTTCTCGGTGCCCTGCGCGTCGGTCATCGTCGTCTCATTCTCCGGATCGTCCGTCCCCGTGTGTCCCGTCGAGGATGCCGGGCAGCGCCCCGAGGAAGACGTCCACCTCCGCGTCGCCGATGATCAGCGGCGGCATGATCCGTACGACGTCGGGGGCGGGCGCGTTGACCAGGAGTCCGGCACCCTGAGCCGCCTGCTGCACCTGGGCGGCGAAGGGCTCGGTGAGCACGATACCCAGCAGCAGGCCCGCCCCGCGGACGTGGGAGACCAGCGGATGTCCGAGGGACTCGATCCCGTCCCTCAGCTTCTCCCCGGTCCGCTTGACCTCGTCGAGCACGCCGTCGAGGGTTGCCAGGACGGCCAGCCCGGCGGCACAGGCGACCGGATTGCCGCCGAACGTGGTGCCGTGCTGCCCGGGCCGGAGCAGTTCGGCGGCCGGGCCGAAGGCGAGGGCCGCGCCGAGCGGCAGGCCGCCGCCGAGGCCCTTGGCGAGGGTGACGACATCGGGGTCGACGCCCTCGTGCGCCTGGTGGGCGAGCCAGTGGCCGGTCCGGCCGATGCCGGTCTGCACCTCGTCGAGTACCAGCAGCGTCCCGGTGGCGCGGGTGATCTCCCGTGCGGCCCGGAGGTAGCCGGGCGGGGGGACGACCACGCCGTTCTCGCCCTGTACCGGCTCCACGATCACCAGGGCGGTGTCCTCGGTGACGGCGGCCCGCAGCGCTTCCGCGTCCCCGTAGGGCACATGCGTGACCTCTCCCGGCAGCGGCAGGAAGGGCCGCTGCTTGGCCGGCTGGCCGGTGAGCGCGAGCGCGCCCATCGTCCGGCCGTGGAAGCCGCCACGGGTGGCGACCATGTGCGGACGGCCCGTCAGCCGGCCGATCTTGAAGGCGGCTTCGTTGGCCTCGGCTCCGGAGTTGCAGAAGCAGACGCGGCCGGAGCGGCCGGAGAGCTGGAGCAGCCGCTCGGCGAGCGCGACGGGCGGTTCGGCGGCGAACAGGTTGGACACATGGCCCAGCGTGCCGATCTGGCGGGTGACGGCCTCGACGACGGCCGGGTGGGCGTGGCCGAGCGCGTTGACGGCGATGCCGCCGACGAAGTCCAGGTACTCGGTGCCGTCGGCGTCCCACACCCTGGCGCCCTGCCCGCGCACCAGGGCGAGCCCCGGTGTCCCGTAGTTGTCCATCATCGAGCCCTGCCAGCGCTGCGAGAGCCGCTGGTTGGCGGTGGCGCCGCTCATGCCGGTCCCCCTTCGGTCCCGTCGGGCACGACCATCGTGCCGATGCCCTCGTCGGTGAAGATCTCCAGCAGGATGGAGTGCTGCACCCGGCCGTCGATGACGCGTGCGGTGTTCACGCCGTTGCGCACGGCGTGGAGGCAGCCCTGCATCTTGGGGACCATGCCGCTGGACAGCTCGGGCAGCAGCTTCTCCAGTTCGGTGGCGGTGATCCGGCTGATCACCTCGTCGCTGTCGGGCCAGTCCTCGTAGAGGCCCTCGACATCGGTGAGCACCATCAGCGTCTCCGCGCCGAGTGCCGCGGCCAGCGCCGCCGCCGCGGTGTCCGCGTTGACGTTGTAGACGTGGCCGTCGTCGGCGGAGCGGGCGATGGAGGAGACGACGGGGATGCGGCCGTCGTCCAGGAGGGCCCTGATCGCTCCGGTGTCGATCGCGGTGATCTCACCGACCCTGCCGATGTCGACGAGCTCGCCGTCGATGGTGGGCCGGTGCCGGGTGGCGGTGATGGTGTGGGCGTCCTCGCCGGTGAGGCCGACGGCGAGGGGGCCGTGCTGGTTGAGCAGCCCCACCAGTTCGGGCTGGACCTGTCCGGCGAGCACCATGCGGACCACGTCCATGGCCTCGGGTGTGGTCACGCGCAGTCCGGCCTTGAACTCGCTGACCAGGCCGTGCCTGTCCAGCTGGGCGCTGATCTGCGGTCCGCCTCCGTGGACGACGACCGGCTTCAGGCCCGCGTGCCGCAGGAACACCACGTCCTGGGCGAAGGCGGCCTTGAGGTCCTCGTCGACCATGGCGTTGCCGCCGAACTTGATGACGACGGTCCGGCCGTGGTGGCGGGTCAGCCACGGCAGCGCCTCGATCAGCGTCTGCGCCTTGGGCAGAGCGGTGTGCTTGCGGGTGCTCATCGGCTCCGGATCTCTCGGGTCTCGCTCGGACTCAGGTCGGTGGCTCGCCCAGCCGCTCGGGTCCGGGGCTCGCTCGCGCGGTCGGGCTCGTCCAGCCGCTCGGGCTCGGGCTCGGGCTCCGGCTCGGGCTCGCCGGCGGGTGCGGGCGTGCGGGCTCGCCCCGGCTCGTTCAGGAGGAGTAGGCGCTGTTCTCGTGGACGTAGTCGGCGGTGAGGTCGTTGGCCCAGATGACTGCGGACTCGGACCCGGCGGCGAGGTCGGCGGTGATCCGGACCTCCCGGTAGCGCATGTCGACCAGTTCCCGGTCCTCGCCGACGGAACCGCTGCGGCACACCCAGACGCCGTTGATGGCGACGTTGAGCCGGTCCGGCTCGAAGGCCGCCCGGGTGGTGCCGATGGCGGACAGGACGCGGCCCCAGTTCGGGTCCTCACCGTGGATGGCGCACTTGAGGAGGTTGTTGCGGGCGATGGACCGGCCCACCTCCACGGCGTCGTCCTCGCTCGCGGCGTTGACCACCTCGATGCGGATGTCCTTGCTGGCGCCCTCGGCGTCGCCGATGAGCTGGCGGGCGAGGTCGTCGCAGACGGTGCGTACGGCGTCGGCGAACTCGTCGTGCGCCGGGGTGATCCCGGAGGCGCCGGAGGCGAGGAGCAGCACGGTGTCGTTGGTGGACATGCAGCCGTCGGAGTCGACCCGGTCGAAGGTGACGCGGGTGGCGTCGCGCAGGGCCCTGTCGAGGCCGGGGCCGTCCACGTCGGCGTCGGTGGTGAGGACGACGAGCATGGTGGCGAGGCCGGGGGCGAGCATGCCCGCGCCCTTGGCCATGCCGCCGACGGTCCAGCCGCCCCGGGTCGCGACCGCCGTCTTGTGCACGGTGTCGGTGGTCTTGATGGCGATGGCGGCCTTCTCGCCGCCGTAGGCGCTGAGTTCGGCGGCGGCCTTCTCGATGCCGGGCAGCAGCTTGTCCATGGGCAGCAGGACACCGATGAGCCCGGTGGAGGCCACGGCGATCTCCCCGGCGCTGTGGCCCTCGAGGACCTGGGCGGCCTTCTCGGCGGTGGCGTGGGTGTCCTGGAAGCCCTTGGGGCCGGTGCAGGCGTTGGCGCCACCGGAGTTGAGGACGACCGCGGAGACCTCGCCGCCCTTGAGGACCTGCTCGGACCAGAGGACGGGGGCGGCCTTGACGCGGTTGGAGGTGAAGACGCCGGCGGCGGCGTGGCGGGGTCCGTTGTTGACCACGAGGGCCAGGTCGGGATTGCCGTTCTCCTTGATCCCGGCGGCGATCCCGGCCGCCGTGAATCCCTGTGCAGCGGTGACGCTCAAGGTGCCACTCCGATCGTGGGAAGGCCCGTGGTCTGATCCAGACCGAGGGCGATGTTCATGCTCTGGACCGCGCCGCCCGCCGTGCCCTTGGTCAGGTTGTCGATGGCGCTGATCGCGATGATCCGGCCGGCGGCCGTGTCGAGCGCGACCTGGACCTGAACGGCGTTGGACCCCTGGACGGACGCCGTCGCCGGCCACTGCCCCTCGGGGAGCAGCCGGACGAACGGCTCGTCCGCGTAGGCCTTGTCGTAGGCGGCCCGCACGGCCTCGGCGGTGGTGCCCGGCCGGGCCTTGGCACTGCAGGTGGCGAGGATGCCGCGGGGCATGGGTGCGAGGGTGGGGGTGAAGGACACGGTGACGGGCTCGCCCGCCACGGCGCTGAGGTTCTGGACCATCTCCGGGGTGTGCCGGTGGCCGCCGCCGACGCCGTACGGGCTCATGGAGCCCATGACCTCGGAGCCGAGCAGCTGCGGCTTGAGCGTCCTGCCGGCTCCGGAGGTGCCGCTGGCGGCGGTGATCACGGCCTCGGGTCCGGCGAGTCCGCCCGCGTACGCGGGGAACAGCGCGAGCGAGACGGCGGTGGGATAGCAGCCGGGCACCGCGATGCGCCTGGACCCCTCCAGCGCGTCGCGGGCACCCGGCAGTTCGGGGAGTCCGTAGGGCCAGGTCCCGGCGTGCGGGGAACCGTAGAACCTCTCCCAGTCGGCGGCGCTGCGCAGCCGGAAGTCGGCACCCATGTCGACGACCAGCACCTCGTCGCCGAGCTGCTCGGCGACCGCGGCGGACTGGCCGTGCGGCAGCGCGAGGAACACCACGTCGTGCCCTGAGAGCGCGTCGGCGGTGGTGGCCGTGAGCACCCGGTCGGCGAGCGGATGCAGATGGGGCTGCAGCGCCCCGAGCCGCCGGCCGGCGTTCGAGTTGGCCGTCAGGGCCCCGATCTCGACTCCGGGGTGCGCGAGGAGCAGCCGGAGCAGTTCCCCGCCCGCGTAGCCGCTCGCTCCCGCGACTGCTGCACGTAGTGCCATCGATTCCTCCATACGTGATGGCATGACTATACGTAGAACCGCAGCTTTATGCAATGCGGTGATCTCATGGCACCGCGGGCTCGCCGCCGCCACCGCTCAGCGTCCCGGAGCTCCGCCGGGAGGCTCCGGCATGTCACGGTCACGCCCCACCGCATCACCGACGGGGACCGTCCGCACCGGTCACACGAAGCCCGGGTCACGGGCCGGCCGCAGCCGCGGCCACGACGCACGCGCCCGGTCGCGGCACTACACTCGAAGTCGAGTGGCCACTCCGAATCCCGGGTACGCGGCCCACGGCCGTCGCGGAGCTGTCCTGGGATGAGGAGTCTGCGACGGCTCCGTTTCGAAGGCCCCAGCCCCGAGCGCCCGCACGCAGGCCGCATCCGCCACGAACAGTCAACCGGTCGTGATTCACCATGAGCCTCAAGTCCTCGATCCCGGGAGTGACCGCCTCGGTCGGTGGTGAAGGGCGCCAGAGCCACCCCCACCCCTCGCCAACGGGCTCACGGGGGGCACGGCGAGGTTCGAGATCAGCAGCGCGAGCGCCGACGAGGCACGGTTGATCGAGGCCTGGGCCGCTGGGGAAGGCTGGGAACTCGGAATCGCCGGCATGCTCGCTCATGCGGTCTCCGCCCCCCAGGGCCTCCTCGTCGGACGCCTCGACGGCGTAGCCGCGGCGTCCGTCTTCGCCAACCGCTACGGCGACGACTACGGCTTCATCGGCCTGTACATCACCCGGGCCGACGTACGTGGAAGGGGCCTCGGCAGTCGGATGTGGCGAGCCGCCCAGAGCCGGCTGGAAGGTCGCCTCATCGGCCTGGACGCCGTGCCGGCCTGGCAGGACTTGTACATCGCCCGGGGGCTGCGTTCCCACTGGCGCAACATCCACTTCTGCGGGGTGCCCAGGCAGCAGGACACGGTATCCGCTCCCCTCGAACTGGTGGACGCCGCGACGCTCCCCTTCGAGGTGGTGACGGCCTACGACCGCAGGTTCTTCCCCGCGCCCCGAGACGCCTTCCTGGCCGCGTGGACGCGCATGCCCGGTGTGAAGGCCATCACGGCCCTGCTGGAGGGCCTGGTCGTCGGCTTCGGGGTGTCCAGGCCCTCTCGGCAGACGCGGTCCCGGGTCGGCCCCCTGTACGCCGACTCGCCCGAGGCGGCCGCGGCCGTGCTGCGGGGTCTGGCCGCGGCGGCACCGGGCCGCGCGGTCGTGATCGACGTGCCCGAGACCAACGCGCCGGCGTTGGCGACCATAGCGGGGCTCGGGCTGAGGCCGGACGCATACACCGTCCGGATGTACAACGGCGCGGCGCCAGAGGTGGAGTTCTCGGGTATCTACGGCGTGACGAGCCTCGAAGCCGGGTGACCGGACCGGACCCGTACACCGCCCGTCCCGCCCGCGTAAGGACATCCGCCACCGGTACGACGAGCCCTGGATCCGGAGGGGTCCCCCATGCACGGACGTCGCGGAGGAACGGCCCGTGTGGCGATACCGCACCGGCGCGGCGGGTCGGCCGAACTCGCGGAGATCGAGAGGGCCGCGCGGGGGGTGTGCCGGCCCGTACTGCTCTTCGACCGCTCGGTCGCGGCAGCCGATCCGGGACTGGTGCGGGAGGCCGAGGCGCTGTTCCCGGTCCGCGTCTTCGGACGGCACGCACTCGCCGAGGCCGTCAGGGGCGTGGGGGCCGACGGCATCACCACCTTCCACGACGCGGAGGTGGACGGCGTCACCGCCGTGGCCTCGGCCCTCGGACTGCCGGGCCCCACGGCCGCGCCCAGTCCGTGGGACAAGCTCACCCAGCGGACACTGCTCGCCGGGGCCGGGCTGACACGCGTCACGGCAGTCGCCGTCGACTCGGCAGAGGCGTTCGCCTCGGCCCTGGACACGGTCCGCCTGCCCGCCGTCCTCAAACCGCGGCGCGGCGTGGGCGGCTCCGGGATCGCCTTCGTCGACGACAGGTCCGACGCCGACTACCAACTGAGGCACCGAACGCGGTGGAGCGACCTGCTTCTGGAGACCAGGCTCCCACCGTACGAGCATCCGCGGGGCGGTTGGCGCGCGGACTACGTCTCGGTGGAGACGGCCAGCACCGGCGACGACCACATCCCCGTCGCGGTCTTCGACAAGACGCCCGTCGCGGTGTGCCGGCGCGCCGGACCGGGGGCCTCCGACACCGTCAGCGTCACCGGCGATCTGACGCCGACGCGACTGCCGCACCCGGTCCGCGACCGCGTCCTGGCCTACGTGCGGAACGTGCTCCGGACGCTCCGCGTGCGGTGGTGCGTCTCCCACACCGAGGTCAAGCTGCTGCCCGACGGGGTCGACCTCATCGAAGTGAACGGACGCGTCGGCGGCCATCTGCCCCGGCTGCTCCTGGCCCTGGAGGGGCCGGACCTGCTCGCAGCGGCGATGAGGCTGGCCCTGGCTCTGGACCCGGAGGTTCCGCCGCTCGCCGGCGGTGCGCCCCGCGGATACGCCATGGGGCTCTTCCCCACCTTCGGGGAGAAGTCGGGAACCGTGCGCTCTGACGTCGCACGGGAGCGGCTCGAAAGACTCCCCTGCGTGGTCCGGGTGGACGAGGTCGCCGAGCGCGGCGCGCCGCGCCGCGCCACCGGATACCGTGCCGCGAACGTGGTGCTGCGCGCCCGGGACGAAAGCGAGATGGACACGGCCGTCGCCACGGTCGCGGCCGAGATCTCCGCGCTGTTCGCTGCTGACGGGCTGGCCGAGGCCGGCTGGCTCGAGAACTTCTGAGGGCGCCGTCGGGTCACCGGCTTCGGCCGGCAGGGGTGATCCTTCCCGAGGTCCGCGCCGAGCCCCGGGGCAGTGGTCGTACGTCCCCGGCGCAAGGGGTTCACGGAGGGGGCGGCTGAGCCCCCGGGCGCCGGCACCGGGAGACGCGGGTGACCGTGCCGGCGGGATGCCCTGCCCCCGCGGCGAGCCTCGCCACGGCGCCGGGGGCGTCCGCCCCACGGGACCGCCCGCAGGAGCCCCGGCGCGCGGACCCGGCGGAGGGAACGCGGCGTCGCGGCCTCACCAGCACCGGTCCAAGCGCAGGTTCCAGCGGCCCGGCCTCCCGGTCAGCACCACCGTGGACAGCGGCCGCACGTCCAGGCTCCAGTACGTCGCGGGCGGCGCCTTCAGCGCGTACACGAGCGCCGCGCGCACCACGTCGGGCTCGGCGACGGCCAGCACGGAGGTCCCGTCGCCGGCGGGCCGGGTGTCGAGCCAGCCCCCTATCCGGGTGATGAAGCCCAGCAGCGGCTCACCGCCGTGCGGTGCCGAGCGCGGCTCGGCGAGCCACTCGTCCACCGCGTCCGGCTCCACCGCCGCCACCTCGGCGAGCGTACGGCCGCGCCACCGGCCCATGTCGCAGTCGCTCAGCGCGGGCTGGGCCAGCGTGGCGTAACCGAGGGCGCCGGCGGTGGCCCGGCTCCGGGCGGTCGGCGAGCAGTAGCGCAGGTCCGCGGCGCCGAGCGGAACCAGCGCGGGCGCGGCGAGCTGCACCTCGTGCCAGCCGGCCGCGTCCACGGTCCGGTCGTCGTCGAAGCGCTCGCCCAGCCGGGACGCGCAGCGCGCGGCGGTGAGGAGGGTGACCCGAACAGCCATGGCGGGATCGTGATGCCCGGCACCGGCCTGGTCAAGAGGGGTGACGCGCCGCCCGGCACCGGTCACCCGGTCTTGAGGACCATCAACTTCTCCGGGTCGGTGATCGGGGCGAAGCCGACCTTCCCGTACACCCCGTGCGCGTCGTCCGTGGCGAGCAGGACCCGCCGCAGCCCCAGCGGCGCGAGACGGTCGCGCACCGCCGCCGCCAGGGCGGTGCCGAGTCCCCTTCCGCGTACGGCCCTGTCGACGTAGACGTCGCACAGCCACGCGAAGGTGGCGTGGTCCGTCACCACGCGGGCGTAGCCGACGAGCCGGCCCGAAGCCCGCTCGTAGGCACCGAAGTTGAGTGAGCCGGCGATGGCCCGGTCCTGCTGCTCCCGGCTGCGGCCGAGGGCCCAGTAGGCGTCGGTGGAGAGCCAGTGGTGGATCCGGGCGGGATCCAGGCGGTCCGGGTCGCAGGAGATCTCGTAGTCGGCGCAGGTGCCGGTCGGGTCGCTCATCCCCGTACCTTCGCAGCGCCGGGGACGGTTGTCAGCGGGGTTTCGGGCGCGCCCCGGGAAGGCTGCGCCGCTCTCCCGGGTGCGTGCCTTGCCGCGTTCGGCCTCCACGCGCCGGTGGCCGGGCCGGTGCGCCGCGGTGCCGGGCCCGGCCCGGCGGTCCCGGCGGTGCGGTCGGCCGGGCGGTGCGGTCGACCCGGCAGTACGGTCGACCGCGGCCCCGGAAGGCCGTGCCGCGCGCCCGCACCGGCCCGTCACATTCCTCGCCCACGGCACGGGATCCCGGCCTCCGCGCCGCGCCGGGCCGGCTGTGCCGGGGTCGCGGTCGCGGTCAGTCCGCGCCGCGGCCCAGCACCTCGTCGCAGGAGGTGCGCAGCCGCCGCACCCCTTCGGTGATCTCGGCCTGCCCGGCGACCCCGGCGAAGCTCAGCCGGAGGTGCGCGGCCGGTGGCTCGGCGCTGAAGTACGGGCGGCCGGGGGCGACGGCGACACCGGCGCGGAGGGCCGCGGAGACGAGGGCCGTCTCGTCGGTGCCGTCGGGCAGGCGGACCCAGAGGTGGTGGCCGCCGGCCGGGATGTGCGGCAGGGCGAGTTCGGGCAGCCGTAGCCGCACGGCGGCGGTCATGGCGTCGCGACGGGCCTTCAACTCGTTGGCGACGGCTCTGAGGTGGCGGCTCCAGGCGGGGGCGCCGACCAGTTCGAGCGCGGCCTCCTGGAGGGGCCTTGAGACGAAGAAGTTGTCGACCACGTGGATGGCGCGCAGGCGCTCCAGCACGGGGCCGCGGGCGGCGAGGGCGCCCACCCGCAGGCTCGGGGAGGTGACCTTGGTGAGGGAGCAGACATGGACGACGACGCCCTCGGGGTCGTCGGCGGCGAGCGTGGCCGGCAGTGGACCGGCGTCGGCGTGGACGAGGCGGCGGGCGAAGTCGTCCTCGATGACGAACGCCCCGGCGGCGCGGGCGATCCGCAGCACCTGGACGCGGTGTTCGGGGGCGAGCACGGCCCCGGTCGGGTTCTGGAAGAGCGGCTGGGCGACGAAGACCCGGGCGCCGGTCGCGCGGAAGGCCGCGGCGAGGAGGTCGGGGCGGACACCGTGGGCGGGGTCCGCCGGCACCGGTACGGGCCGCAGCCCCGCGGCCCGGGCGATGGCGAGCATTCCCGGGTAGGTGGGCGATTCCACGAGCACCGGTGTGCCCGGCGGGGCGAGGGCGCGCAGGGCGGTGGTGAGCGCGGACTGGCCGCCGGCGGTCACCAGTACCTCCGCGGCGGTGAAGCCCGGGCCGATGCCGCGGGCGAACCAGTCGCGGAGTTCCGGCAGCCCGTCGGCGGGCGGGCGGTTCCAGGCGCCGGGGCGCCGGCCGGCGCGGGCGAGCGCGGCGGCCATCGCCTGCTCGGGCTGGAGCGAGGGGTGCAGATAGCCGCCGTTGAACTCGATCACCCCCGGCGGGGGCGCGGCGAGTGTGACGAGGACCCCGGAGGCGTCCACGGCGCGCGGAACGGCTTCCGGGGCGGCGTCGGCGCTGAGCGCGACCTCCTGCCAGGACGTGTCGGCGGCGGCGCCGGGGTCCGTTCGCGGCTGCGCGCGGAAGGCCCCGGCTCCGGGGCGGGTGACGACGAGCCCCTCCGCGGCGAGCCGGGCCAGGGCGCGGGAGACGGTGACGGGGGAGACCCGGTGCCGCTCGACCAGCGTCCGGCTCGACGGCAACTTCTCACCAGGAGAGTAGCGG
The DNA here is from genome assembly GCA_003725745.1 of Streptomyces sp. I6. GTDB lineage: Bacteria > Actinomycetota > Actinomycetes > Streptomycetales > Streptomycetaceae > Streptomyces. The sequence continues at coordinate 892,653 of RHDP01000001.1, forward strand.
TTGAGCTCCTCTCTCAGGGAGTCCGCCAGATGACCCACACTGCTACTCTTTTGCATGAGAGCCAAGAATAGCGCTATCTCGGCAGGGTCGATAGCGGCCGCCGATACCGTCCGCTGCGGTGCCGACGCGGAGCGGACCGGGCCCCTGCGAGCCGATACCGCGGCCCCGGCGGTCCGGTCCGGATCCCGGCACGGCACCCTGCTCGCGTCGCTCGGCGTCGTCGCCTTCTCCCTCACCTTCCCGTCCACCGTCTGGGGGCTGGAGTCGTTCGGGCCGTGGTCGCTGGTCGCCCTGCGCAGCGTCCTCGCCGCGGTGATCGCGGGAGGCTTTCTGCTCGCGCTGCGGGTACCGCTGCCCGAGCGGCGGCACCTGGGTCCGCTGCTCGTGGTCGCGGGCGGGGTGGTGGTCGGATTCCCCCTGCTGACGACCCTCGCGCTGCGGACGTCGACCGCGTCGCACGCCGCGGTGGTCGTCGGTCTGCTGCCGTTGACGACCGCTGCCTTCGCCGCGGTGCGTACCGGCCGGCGGCCGTCCCGGACGTTCTGGGCGGCGGCGCTCGCCGGGGCGGCGGTCGTGCTGGGGTTCACCCTGGGCCGGAACGGCGGCGCCCCGTCGGCGGGCGACCTGTATCTCTTCGCGGCGCTGCTGGTCTGCGCCGCCGGCTACACCGAGGGCGGCCGGCTGGCCGGGCTGATGCCCGGCTGGCAGGTGATCGGCTGGGCCCTGGTGATGTGCCTGCCGCTCGGTGTCGCCGGAGCGGTGTTCGCCCTGATGGCCGAACCGGTCCGGCCGAGTGTGCAGGGTGTGGCCGGGCTTCTCTGGGTGGCCGCCGGATCGACCTTCTTCGGGCTCTACGTCTGGTATCGCGGGATGGCGGCGATCGGCATCGCCAGGGCCAGCCAGCTGCAACTGGCCCAGCCGCTGCTCACCCTCGTCTGGTCGGTGCTGCTGCTCGCGGAGCCCCTCTCCCCCGCCGCTCCCGCGGCCGCCGCGGCCGTTCTCGTCTGCATCGCCGTCACCCAGCGGGCGAGCACCCGAGGGTGACACGAGTCACGTATCGGGACGTAGACTCTGATTACCGTCAACCCCCTTCAAGGAGGTCAGGCACGATGGAAGCGAGCGTGGGAGACAAGCTGCTCGTGCACGGCCGCGTCGTCGGCCAGCACGACCGTACGGCCGAAGTCGTCGAAGTACTGGGGGACAGGGGCAGCCCGCCCTACCGCGTCCGGTTCGAGGACGACGGCCACGAGTGCCTGATGTCACCCGGCCCCGACTGCGTCGTACGCCACCGCCGCGACTCCTGAGCCGGAGGATCAGCGCGGCGGCCGGACCCGGGTCGGATAGTGGTCGGCCACCACCCTGGCCATGGCACCGATCCGGTCCGCGACGACTTCCTTCGCCGCGAAGAAGCAGTGGCCGCGCACCTCCGGGTGGCGGCGGGCCAGGGTCAGGTGACGGGACAGTTCGGCCGGGTCCTGCCAGGGGGCGGGCTGTGCGGGGTCACCGGCCTTGTAGAGCGCCTCGCCGATGAACAGGTCCACGCCGGTGCCCCGGGCCACCCCGGCCCACCAGGGCACCAGCTTCGCGTAGTCGGCGGCGCCGAACCCGATGTTCCAGTACAGCTGCGGGATCACGTAGTCGATCCAGCCCTGGCGGACCCACTTCCGGGTGTCGGCGTGCAGGTCGTCGTACGTCTCCACACCCGCTCGCGTGGCGGAGCCGAGCGGGTCGGTGGAGGAGTTCCGCCAGACCCCGAACGGGCTGATGCCGAAACGGATCCCGGGGTCGATGCACTTGATGCGCGCGGAGGTCTCCCGCACCAGCAGATCGATGTTGTGGCGCCGCCACGCGGCCTTGTCCCCGAACCCCCCTCCGTACCGCCGGTACGCCGCGTCGTCGCCGAAGTCCTCCCCGGCCACCGGATAGGGGTAGAAGTAGTCGTCCCAGTGGACGGCGTCGACCGGGTAGCGTGCGACCGCGTCCAGCATCGCGTCCTGCACGAAGGCCCTCACCTCGGGCAGGCCGGGGTTGTAGTACAGCTTTCCACCGTACGGAAGCACCCATTCGGGGTGCTTCCGCGCCGGATGGTTCGCCACCAGGCGGCTCGGGTCGGTGTGGCCGGCGACACGGTACGGGTTGAACCAGGCGTGCAGCTCCAGCCCGCGCGCGTGGGCCTCCGCCACGGCGGTGCCCAGCGGGTCCCAGCCCGGATGCCGCCCCTGCACGCCCGTCAGGTAGGCGGACCACGGCTCGTACGGGGACGGCCACAGCGCGTCGGCGGTCGGCCGCACCTGGAGGATCACGGTGTTCAGCCGGCGGTCCACGGCGCGGTCGAGGTACGCCAGCAGCTCGTCACGCTGACCGGCCGCGGTCAGTCCGGGCCGGGAGGGCCAGTCCCGGTTGGCGACGGTGGCCAGCCACATCCCGCGGAACTCCTGGGGGCAGCTCCGCCGGCGGCCGCGGGCGGGGGAGGCGGACGCCTCCACCGCCATGCCCAGCGCGGCGAGCGCGCCGGCAGCCGTGACGAACCCACGCCGGGTGATCTGCCTCATGTGCCGGGTCATGTACCGAGCCTCCGCACCGCCGTGCGCCGCGCCTTCGCGGTCGTCAGCGCACAGCATGCCCGCCCCGGGCACCCGTGCACACGCACCGGCGGAGTAACGTCGTGGCGTCGAGGCGGGCGCCGGAACCATACGGGCCTGCCACACCGAGATCAGCGAAAGGCACGATGTGACCGACACTGTGGCCGGCGTATCCCGCGTCGGAGTGGTGGGCTGTGGCCAGATGGGCGCCGGCATCGCGGAGGTGTGCGCCCGCAGCGGACTCGAGGTCAAGGTCGCCGAGACCACCGGCGAGGCCCTGGAGATCGGCCGTACGCGGCTCTGCAACTCGCTGGCGAAGGCCGCCGAGCGCGGCAAGATCAGCGAGGAGGAGCACCAGGCCACGCTGGAGCGGCTGAGCTTCACCACCGACCTCGGGGAGTTCGCCGACCGCGACCTCGTCATCGAGGCGGTCGTGGAGAACGAGCAGGTCAAGAGCGAGATCTTCCAGGTGCTGGACCAGGTGGTGACCAGCCGGGACGCCATTCTCGCCTCCAACACCTCCTCCATCCCGCTGGTGAAGCTGGCCGTCGCGACCTCCCGGCCCGACCAGGTCGTCGGCATCCACTTCTTCAACCCGGCACCGGTGCAGCGGCTCGTCGAGCTGATCCCCGCGCTGACCACGTCGGAGGAGACGATCAAGCGCTCCGAGGCCGTGGTCGAGCAGGTGCTGGGCAAGCACGCCATCCGCGCCCAGGACCGCTCGGGCTTCGTGGTGAACGCCTTGCTCATCCCGTATCTGCTCTCGGCGATCCGGATGTTCGAGTCGGGGATCGCCAGCCGCGAGGACATCGACAACGGCATGGAGCTCGGCTGCGCCCACCCGATGGGCCCGCTGAAGCTCTCGGACCTGATCGGCCTGGACACGGTCGCCTCGGTGGCCGACTCCATGTACGCCGAGTTCAAGGAGCCGCTCTACGCGGCTCCTCCGCTGCTGCAGCGGATGGTGGACGCGGGGCGGCTGGGCCGCAAGACGGGCTCGGGCTTCTACACGTACTCCTGAGCGCGCCTCGCGCGTCCGGGCCGGTCGCCGTCCCCGCGCCGCACCACCCCACCGCGCCGCACGGCCCACCGCGAACGATTCGCCCGGGTGCTTCACACGGGGTGTGAGGAGCGTGTCCGCATATGCCGTGCGCACACGCTCCCCTGCTCCCACCAGGGAGTGTTGACTCGGGATCGCTCGGCCGAGGAACCACCGGACGACCATCCCGAACAGGAGCTGACAGGTGACCACCGACTCCGATCACTTAGCCGCCGTCGAGGAGTTGGCCGAGCTGCGCCGCTCCCTCGACGTCGGCCTCGCCCGAATCGACGGGCACCTCGCCCTGCTGGCCCAGCGGCACGACCGGATCGACCGGGACCTGGACGATCTGACCGCCCGCGTGGGGGCGCTGGAGCACGGCAGATGGCCCCTGCCCGCGGTGGCCGCACTCACGGCGATGGGCGCACTGGCGGTGGCGGTCTGGCAGGCGGTCGGGGGCTGAGGGCCGTCCCGCCTCCCGGCCGGCGCCGCCGCACGCGACGGCCCCGGCCCGCCCCGGGTTCACCCCAGGCGCAGATGGTGCAGCATCAGCAGCCCGGCCGCCGTGTTGGCGGCCGGGACCTCGCCCCGGGCGATCATGTCGGGGACCAGCTTCAGCGGTATCCACTCACGGCGCGAGGACTCGAAGCCGTCCTCGGGAGGGCCGATGTAGGTGGCGCCCTCCGACCAGTAGAGATGGTGCCGCGCGTCGGTGAGCCCGTTCGACGGCTCCACGGTCAGCAGATGCCGCAGCGGTCCGGGGCGCCAGCCGGTCTCCTCCTCCATCTCCCGCGCCGCGGCGAACGCGATGTCCTCGCCGTCCTCCACGACGCCCGCGGCGAGTTCCCAGCCCCAGCTGTCGGTGATGAACCGGTGCCGCCACAGCATCAGCACCTCGTTGGCCCGGTTGACGGCGGTCGCGACGGCGACCGGGCGGAGCCGGATCAGGAAGTGGTCGAGATGCCGGCCGTCCGGCAGCTCGACATCCGCCAGATTGACCCTGAACCAGCGGTTCTCATAGACGGTTTGCTCACTCAGCTTCGTCCACTGCACGGTTCTGCCACCTTCCGACACGTAGGTGGCCATATCGCAGCAGGAGCTCGGACCGAGGGGAACGCTCGCAGGAGGCACGGGAGGGCTCACAGAGGCACTCTCAGGGCCCCTTCGATGATGTCCGCCGCCTCGGCGGTCGGGCCGGAGCCGTTCTCCGCCAGCTTCGCCCGCACCGCCCGGAGCCGGTCCCTGAGCCGCTGCGACTCCATCCCCCTGGCCCGCTCGGTCATGTCGACGGCGGTCCGCGCGGCGCGTTCGGCCTCGCCCTGCCGCAGCTCGATCTGGCTGAGCACGGCCAGCCGGTGCACCCGTCCCCGGTCGTGGGACGGCACGGCGGCCGCGGCGGCCGCGTGCTCCCGGGCCGCCCCCAACTCCCCCAGGCACAGCAGTGCCTCGGCGACCTGGACGTTCACCAGTCCGGGCTGCACATAACCCGTCTCGTCCGGCTCGTGCCCCGGCAGGATCCGCTCCGCCTCCTCCTCGGCGCGCCGGATCCGGCCCAATGCCGCCTCTCCGTCGCCGAGATGGGCGTAGGCCTTCGCCTGCATCGCGTACAGGTCGGTGGCCAGCGCCGGGGTGATCTGCCCGCCCGCCGTCCGCAGCGCCGCCTCGGCGAACGCGACCGCCTGCCGGTACTCCCCGTGAACAGCGACTGGTTGACGAGCAGCGCGATCACATAGGCTCCCAGCCCCCGGTCGCCGCTCGCCTTGGCGAGCCGCAGCGCCTGGTGGAAGTACCGCTGCGCGAGGCCGTGGGCGTCCGAGTCGTAGGCGCAGATGCCGGCGACGGCCACCAGTCCGCCGGTCGCCCGGTGCAGCTGACGCCCGAGGGCGTCGCTGTAGGAACCCCGCAGCAGCGGCGCCGCCTCGCTGTTGAGGAAGCCGACGATCCGGGAGCGGGTGGCGATGCCCCCGGCCTTACGGTACATCAGCTCGTAGTGCGCCCGCGCCGCGCGGAGCAGCTTGATGTCGGCCATGCTGACCCGGGTGCGTCCTTCGCGTGAGACGTCCGCGTCCTCCGGAGGGTTCTCCCACTCCCAGACGGGCATCACGGCGGGGGTGCCGGTGACCGCGGGCGCACCGAGGACATGGGGGCGCTGCTGCTCGTCGGAGCGCCACAGAGCCGTGGCGCGCTCCACGAAGCCGGAGAGCGGTGAGCCGTGCTGGGCCGCCGTCTCCCCCGGTATGCCGAGGCCGATGTCGTCGAGGGTGACCGGGCGCCGCAGCCGGCCCGCCAGCACCTCGCAGATGAGGTCCGGTACCTGACCGCGGGGACGCTGGCCCTTCAGCCAGCGTGCCACTGCGGTGTGCTCGTAGCGGAGCGCGAGGCCTCTGACCCGACCCGCCTGGTTCACATGGGCGGCCAGGCCGGCGTGCGAGATGCCCGCCTCGTCGAGCAGCGCGTCGAGCAGGGTGTTGGGCTGCATGGGGCCCTCCGTTGGCTCGGTGTGGCCCAGAGTAGTGGAGGGGGCTTCGCACGGGGTGTGAAACAAGTGCATATATCCGTGCCGTGCGCGCTCTGCCGCCGTCCCTCTCGCGCCGGTTGACTGTTCTTCCTCTCAAGGAGGCGGCCGGGCCGCCGGCTCCCCCTCGTACAGTGCGGCGGCCCGTATCCGCGCCGTCCGTCCTGCTGATCTGCCCGACACTCCGCGGCAGGACGGACGGCGCCGGCCGCCAACGGCCCCTTACCCGCGGCTGATGGGAGGACTCGGAACGGGAACGGCGCAGCTCCGGCCCCGGACTGCGCCGGCACCCGTGTACAGGCGGCGGGAGGCGCGCCGTGTCCGGCCGGGCGGCCGGTCCTTCGGGCAGCGCCGGCGTTCCGGGGACCGCCGTCGGGGCCGCTCCCCACCGCACGGCGGCGCGGTGCCCGGTCGCCGGCGCCACGCGAGCGACGGAGGCATGCCAGCGAGAGCCCATGGCGCGGGCGAAGCCGTGAACTGCTTCGCGGGCACGGGGCCGGGCGGCATCGCGGAACCTCCCCGAGGGCGCGGGGACCGGGAGCATCGGGTTGACGTCGAACACCCCGGTGCCGCCTGCCCCGAAGACGTGGGCACCGGGAGGGGGCGGCGGCAGGCACGGACGAGGGGCGCTTCCGGACCCGGGTCCGGAAGCGCCCCTGTACCGTCGGCGGCGGCGCTAGGCGCCGCGCAGCACCGCCCCGGTGCGCTCGCCGGCGAGCGCGACGGCGGCGTCACGGGCGGCCGAGGCCTCCTCGACGGTCAGCGTGCGGTCGGGGGCGCGGAACCGCAGCGCGTACGCGAGCGACTTCCTGCCCTCGCCGATCTGCTCGCCCTCGAAGACGTCGAACAGCCGAATGGACTCCAGGAGTTCGCCGGCACCCTCGTACAGCGCCCGCTCGACGTCGGCGGCGGGTACGCCCGAGGCGACGACCAGCGCGACGTCCTGCGTGGCCACCGGGAAGGTGGAGATCCGCGGTGCCTGCAGCGCGCCCTCACCGGCCCGCTCCAGCAGGTCCAGCTCCACCTCCATCGCGCAGCTGCGCTCCGGCAGCCCGACTGCCTTGATGACGCGCGGGTGCAGCTCGCCCGCGTGACCGACGAGGGTCTCCTCGCCGTCCACCGTCGCGTACAGCGCGGCGCAGCGGCCCGGATGCCACGGCGCGTGCCGGTCGGCGCGGACGGTGAGTTCGGCACCGGCCTCGCGGGCGATCGTACGGGCGGACTCGATCGCGTCCGCCCAGTCCGCGGGACGGCCCCCGCCCCACCAGCCGGCCTGCTCGCGCGCGCCGGCCAGGACGGTGGCGGCCCGGCGCGGCTGGTGCGGCAGCGCCGCGTTCAGCATCGCGATCTCCTCGTCGGTGGGGCGGCGGTCGACCGGCAGCACGCCCGGGACCGTCTCCTCGCCGGTGGGCCGGAAGACCAGCCCGGTCTCGAACAGCGCGAGGTCGTGCGAGCCGCGGCCGACGTTGCGGCGCAGCGCGGACAGCAGACCCGGCAGCAGCGTGGTGCGCAGCGCCGGCTCCTCGTCGGAGATCGGGTTGACCAGAGTGACCACGGTGCGCCGGGGGTCGTCGGCGTCCAGACCGAACTGGTCCAGGACGGCCTCGCCGATGAACGGGTAGTTCAGGGCCTCGACATAACCGGCTCCGGCGAGTGCGCGCCCGACGCGCCGGTGCAGCCGGCGGCGGCGGGTGAGTCCGCGGCCGGACGGCGGGGTGGGCAGCGTGGAGGGGAGGTTCTCGTACCCCTCCAGCCGGATGACCTCCTCCGCCAGGTCGTTCGGCGCATGCAGATCGGGACGCCACGAGGGGACGGTCACGACGAGCTCGTCCTGGCCGTGGACGTCGCAGCCGACCTCCTGCAGCCGGCGGACCACGGTCTCGCGGCCGTAGGCGACACCGGCGACCCGGTCCGGGTGGTCGGCGCGCATCACGATCGTGCGCGGCGCGGAGGGGGCGACGACCTCGGTGACTCCGGCCTCGGCGGTGCCGCCGGCCAGCAGCACCAGGAGGTCGACCGTGCGCTGGGCGGCCGCGGCGGCGGCCTGCGGGTCGACGCCGCGCTCGAAGCGCCGGGACGCTTCCGAGGACAGCCTGTGGCGGCGGGCCGTGCGGGCGACGGAGACCGGGGCGAAGTGGGCGGCCTCGACGACGATCTCGGTGGTGCCGCGGACCTCGCCCGTCTCCGGGTCGGTCTCGGAGTCGGCGATCTCGGTGTTCGCCCCACCCATGACGCCGGCGAGGCCGATCGGCCCGCGGCTGTCGGTGATGACCAGGTCCTCGGCGTCCAGGACGCGCTTGACCCCGTCGAGGGTGGTGAATTTCTCGCCCGCCTCGGCGCGGCGCACCCCGATGGGGCCCTCGAGCCGGTTGCGGTCGTAGGCGTGCAGCGGCTGGCCGAGTTCGAGCATCACGTAGTTGGTGATGTCGACGGCGAGCGAGATCGGCCGCATACCGGCCTTCTGCAGCCGGCGCTGCATCCAGATCGGCGAGCGGGCCTCGGGGTCGAGGCCGACGACGGTGCGCGCGGTGAAGCGGTCGCAGCCGGCCGGGTCGGCGATCCGCACCTGGTAGCCGTACGAGTTCGGCGCGGGGACGTCGAGCAGGGCCGGGTCGCGCAGCGGCAGCCCGTAGGCGGTGGCGGCCTCGCGGGCGACCCCCCGCATCGACAGGCAGTACCCGCGGTCGGGAGTGACGGCGATGTCGAGGACCTCGTCGTACAGCTCCAGCAGTTCGGTGGCGTCGATGCCGACCTCGATCTCCGGCGGCAGCACGATGATGCCGTGTGCCGCTCCGCCGAGGTCGCCCATGCCCAGCTCGTCGGCGGAGCAGATCATCCCGCGGGACATCCGGCCGTACGTCCTGCGCTCGGCGATACGGAAGTCCCCCGGCAGGACGGAGCCGGGCAGTGCCACGACGACCTTGTCGCCGACGGCGAAGTTGCGGGCGCCGCAGACGATCTCCTGGGGCTCGCCGGTCTGGTTGGACCGGCCCACGTCGACCGTGCAGAAGCGGATGGGCTTCTTGAACCCGGTCAGTTCCTCGATGGTCAGCACCCGGCCGACGACCAGCGGGCCGGTGAGGCCGGCGCCGAGCTGCTCGACGGTCTCGACCTCGAGGCCGGCCGAGATGAGTTTGGCCTGTACGTCGCGGCCGGTCTCCGTCGCCGGCAGGTCGACGTACTCCCGCAGCCAGGAAAGCGGGACCCGCATCAGATCTCCATCCCGAAGGGCCGGGTGAACCGGACGTCACCCTCGACCATGTCTCGCATGTCTTCGACGTTGTGGCGGAACATCAGCATCCGCTCGATGCCGAACCCGAAGGCGAATCCGCTGTACTTCCCGGGGTCGACGCCGCAGGCGGTGAGCACCTTCGGGTTGACCATGCCGCAGCCGCCCAGCTCGATCCAGCCCTCGCTGGAGCACGTCCGGCAGGGCCGGTCCGGGTTGCCGACGGACTCGCCGCGGCAGACGTAGCAGACCATGTCCATCTCGGCGGACGGCTCGGTGAAGGGGAAGAAGTTCGGCCGGAGCCGGGTCTTCATGCCCTCGCCGCCGAACAGCGCGCGGACCATGTGGTCCAGGGTGCCCTTGAGGTCGGCCATGGTGAGGCCCTCGTCCACGGCGAGCAGCTCGACCTGGTGGAACACCGGGGTGTGGGTGGCGTCCAGGTCGTCGGTGCGGTACACGCGGCCCGGGCAGATCACATACAGCGGCGGCTCGCGGTCCAGCATCGAGCGGACCTGCACGGGCGAGGTGTGGGTGCGCAGCACCACGCCGGACTCGGCCGCCTCGCCGCCGGTGCGCTCGGCGCCCTTCACGAAGAAGGTGTCGTGCTCACCGCGGGCCGGGTGGTCGGCCGCGATGTTCAGGGCGTCGAAGTTCAGCCATTCGGTCTCGGCCTCGGGGCCCTCCGCGACCTCGTAGCCCATGGCCGTGAAGATGTCCTCGATGCGCTCGGAGAGCGTGGTCAGCGGGTGGCGGGCGCCGGACGGGGTGCGGTCGTACGGCAGTGTGACGTCCACCGCCTCCTCGACGAGCACCCGGGCGTCGCGCTCGGCCTCCAGCTCGGCCTGACGGGCGGCCAGGGACTTGTTCACGGCACCGCGGGCCTGGCCCACGCGCTTGCCGGCCTCGGCCTTGGCGTGCGGGGGCAGGGCGCCGATCTCACGGTTGGCGAGCGCGAGCGGCGAGGTGGGGCCGGTGTGCGCGATCTTCGCCTCGTGGAGCGCGTCGAGGTCGCCCGCGGCGGCGAAGGCGGCGAGCGCCTCGTCCCGCATGCGCTCGATCTCTTCCGGTTTCAGTGCCTCGACCTCGACTGGGTCGTACGACTTGTTGGGTGCCGACATCTCTTCCCGTGCTTCCGATGGGGTGGCTGGGGCCCCCGCTCGACGACCGAGGACGCAAAGGTGCCAAAGGACGAGTCTAGCGGGGTGACGCTACGCGAATGAGCCCGTGGGCCGCCGGTGCGCTTATCAGGTGAGATAGGCGGGCGTGCCGACGGGCAGGGTGAACCGGAACTCCGCACCGCCGCCCGGTCCGCGGCCGACGGTGATCGTCCCGCCGTGCGCCTCGACGATGCCCTTCACGATGTAGAGGCCGAGACCCGTGCCGCCGCGCTTGCTCCCCCGCCAGAAGCGGGTGAAGACGCGGCTCATCGACTCCTCGGGGATGCCGGGGCCTTCGTCGCTCACGGTGACGGTCGTTCCCTTCTCGTCGTTCTCGCCGGACGCCGGTGCCACCTCGATGGTGACGGTTCCCCCGCCGTGGCGCACCGCGTTTTCGAGGAGGTTGCCGAGCACCTGGTCGATCTTGTCGGGATCCGCCCACAGGTCGGGCAGGTCGTGGTGGACGCGGACGAAGAACCGGTCCGGGGACAGGCCGCCGGCGGTGTAGGCCTGGACGTGGCGGCCGACGGCGGCGGCGAGGTCCACGGGCTGGCGCCGCACCTCCAGCCTTCCGGAGTCGATGCGCGAGATGTCGAGGAGCTCGGCGATGAGCCGGGTCACACGGTTGGCGTCGGCGTCGACGGTCTCCAGCATCAGCCGCTTCTGGTCGTCGGTGAAGCGCTCCCACTTGGCGAGGAGAGTGGCGGTGAAGCCCTTGACGGAGGTCAGCGGGGAGCGCAGCTCATGGGCGACGGTGGCGATCAGCTCGGCGTGGCTGCGCTCGGTGCGGCGGCGCGCCTCGGTGCCGCGGACGCTGACGACGACGCGCCGCACGGGGCCCGTGGGCACCTGGCGCACATAGCGGGCGGAGACCAGCACCTCGCGGCCGCCGGGCAGCAGCAGATTGCGCTCGGGCTGGCCGACCCGGGTGGCGAGCCCGCCGTACGGGTCGGTGAGCGGCCACCAGCGGCGGCCCTTGAGGTCCTCCAGGGGCAGCGCGTGGTCCAGCGGACGGCCGAGGGCGCGGTCCGCGGGGACGGCCGTGATGCGCGCGGCCGCGGCGTTGAAGCAGATGATCCGGCCGTGCTCGTCGGCGACGACGAGGCCGTCGGGGAGGTCGTCCGCGCCGATACCGATCCCCACGCCCGCGCCCTCCTCGGCGCTCGCCGGCGCCGGGAACGCGTCCGACGGCCCGCTCGTGCCGACAGTCATCCCCGTACCCCACCTCTCGAACCGGTGCAGCGGGTCCCCGAGTCCGCCACCCTACTAGTCGGGGCTGACGGAGCGACACCCTGCGCCCCCGGGGCGGTGGTGCCGTGCCCGCCGGGCGGCGCCCCGCCCGGCCGGAGGGCACGGGCCGGCGGCAGCGGGCGGCGGGGGCGGTGCCGGTTGGCGGTAACCGGTGGCGCCGGTGCCGGTTGGCGGGGACGGTGGCGGGACGGCGTCAGCAGGCGGGCACGGTGCCGGGACGGCGTCAGCAGGCGGGCACGGTGCCGGGACCGCCCGGGGAGCGCTGGGCGCGGGCGGAGGCGTAGAGGCAGACGGCGGCGGCGGTGGCGAGGTTGAGGCTCTCCGCCCTGCCGTGGATCGGCACGCGCACGACGGCGTCGGCGAGCGCCCGGGTCTCCTCGGGAAGGCCCCATGCCTCGTTGCCGAAGATCCACGCGCTGGGCCCGGACATGGTCCCGGCGTCGAGCTCGTCGTCCAGGTCGTCCTCTCCGGCGCCGTCGGCTGCGAGGACGCGCACCCCCGCGCCCCGCAGCCCGCTCACCACCTGCTCGACGGGGACCCCGACCGCCACCGGGAGGTGGAACAGCGAGCCGGCCGAGGCCCTGACCGACTTGGGGTTGTACAGGTCCACCGAGGCGTCGGTGAGCACGACCGCGTCGGCACCGGCCGCGTCGGCGCACCGCAGCACCGTGCCGGCGTTGCCCGGGTCGCGCACATGGGCGAGCACGGCCACGAGCCGCGGAGCCGCCGCGAGGATCTCCTCGAACGGCGCGTCGAGGAAGCGGCAGACCCCGACGAGGCCCTGCGGCGTGACGGTCTGGGAGACCTCCGCCAGTACCGCGTCGGGGCGTGGTGGACGCGGGCGCCGGAGGCGCGGGCGGCCCCGACGATGTCCGCGTACCGCTCGGCGGCCTCGACGGTGGTGAACAGCTCGACGAGCGTGGCCCGGCCGTCCCCGCCCCGGTGCGCGACCGCCTCGCGCACGGCCTGCGGCCCCTCGGCGAGGAACAGCCGCTCCTTGGAGCGGAAGTTCCGCTTGGCGAGCCGCCGCGCGGCGACGACCCGCGGAGACCGCGGGGAGATCAGCTCGGGGTCCCCATGGGGGCTCTCACTTCCTTGGCTCCGCTCGGCAGTGCGCGTTCGGCAGTGCGCGGCCGGCGGTTCTCGTCGGGGGTGGTACGGGCTCGCGCGGGATCGGTCCGGAACACACTCGGACCCGCAGACCGTCGGCCTGCGGGTCCGGGCTTGGTCCGGTGGGACGCGACCGTCAGGCCGCGGCCTTCGGGGCGTTGACGTCGCTCGGGAGCGCCTTCTGGGCGACCTCGACGAGGGCGGCGAACGCGTTGGCGTCGTTGACCGCCAGCTCGGCCAGGATCTTGCGGTCCACCTCGACGTTGGCGGCCTTCAGACCCTGGATGAAGCGGTTGTAGGTGATGCCGTTCGCGCGGGCAGCGGCGTTGATGCGCTGGATCCACAGCTGGCGGAAGTCGCCCTTGCGCTTCTTGCGGTCGTTGTAGTTGTAGACGAGGGAGTGGGTGACCTGCTCCTTCGCCTTGCGGTACAGACGAGAGCGCTGACCGCGGTAGCCGCTGGCCTGCTCGAGGATCGCCCGGCGCTTCTTGTGGGCGTTGACTGCCCGCTTGACGCGTGCCACTTGTTGACTCCTTGTAGCGGGGCCGTGGTTGTCCTCACACGGCCCGGAAACGAATTGGTCCCGGTTCTGCCCGGAAGCCCCGGTCGTACGGAGGCGGGAGGTCAATCAGATGCCGAGCATCTTCTTGATCTTGGCGGCGTCACCCGGGGCCATCTCGGCGTTGCCGGTGAGGCGACGCGTCAGCTTGGACGACTTGCGCTCGAGCAGGTGGCGCTTGCCGGCACGCTCGCGGAGCACCTTGCCGGAGCCGGTGATCTTGAAGCGCTTCTTGGCACCGCTGTGCGTCTTGTTCTTCGGCATCGCGCCGTTCTCTCCTCGTCAGTGGCGCTTCCGTCGCCGGCCGGTGGACCGGCAGCCGAAAGCGTCAGATGTATCGGTTGATGTCCGGGACGGCCGTCCCGGAATCAGGCCTCGGCGGGCTCTTCGGGAGAGGCCCCGGCCTGGGCGGACCGGTCCCCCTGGCGCTCCGCCTTGCGGGCGGCCTGCGCCTCACGGGCCTCGGCCATCGCCTCGGTCTTCTTCTTGTGCGGACCGAGAACCATGATCATGTTCCGGCCGTCCTGCTTCGGGTTCGACTCCACGAAACCGAGGTCCTGGACGTCCTCCGCCAGCCGCTGCAGCAGCCGGTAGCCGAGCTCCGGCCGCGACTGCTCGCGACCGCGGAACATGATCGTGATCTTGACCTTGTCGCCCTGCTTGAGGAACCGGACGACATGACCCTTCTTGGTGTCGTAGTCGTGCGGGTCGATCTTCGGCCGGAGCTTCATCTCCTTGATGACCGTGTGCGCCTGGTTCTTGCGCGCCTCACGGGCCTTCATGGCCGACTCGTACTTGAACTTCCCGTAGTCCATGAGCTTGCAGACCGGCGGACGGGCGTTGGCCGCCACCTCGACGAGGTCGAGGTCGTACTCCTGCGCAAGCTCCAGGGCCTTGGCAAGCGGGACAATCCCGACCTGCTCGCCGCTGGGACCGACAAGTCGCACCTCGGGAACGCGAATCCGGTCGTTGATGCGGGGCTCGGCGCTGATGGATCCTCCTCGGTAGCACCACGCGGCGGTCTGGCGGACAGCCGCGCAACGTCTGTTTCTGTGTGGACCAACCGCGCCGGTGCAAGAAAAATGCCCCGACGGGACACAGGCGGGGCTCCTCGCAGTACCGGAGCACCGCCGCGTCGACCGCGGGGCGCGTCTCGGACGGCTCCATCGTCCGTACGGAACGATGGGCGCCGCCTGACCGGTGACCCGCCACCCGTGAGGGCGGCCAGGTGGGAGATCGGAGCCTCCACTTGTGGGCCGGGCACACGCGTGTCCGGCCGGTCGTCACACAAGGCTAGCAGCTCCGGCCCGAAGGGGCGAACCGAGCTGCGGGCGGGCCGCCCGGCGGAGTGCACGGCTGGCGCACGGCTCGAGCGGAGTGCGCGGCTCGAGCGGCAAGCCGCCCTCCGGGCCAGGCCGCGCGGGCCGGCCGGCACCCGCTCCGGTCAGCCGTAGACGGGGCCGGTGTACTTCTCGCCCGGGCCCTGGCCCGGCTCGTCGGGGACGACCGAGGCCTCGCGGAAGGCCAGCTGGAGGGACTTCAGGCCGTCCCGCAGCGGTGCCGCGTGGAAGGAGCTGATCTCGGTGGCACCCGCGTCCATGAGACCGGCGAGCGCGTGGACCAGCTTCCGGGCCTCGTCCAGGTCCTTGTGCTCGTCGCCGTCCTCGGTGAGTCCCAGCTTCACCGCGGCGGCGCTCATCAGGTTCACCGCGACCGTGACGATCACCTCGACAGCGGGGACCTCCGCGATGTCGCGGGCCATGGCGGCGAAGTCGGGAGCCTGCTCGCCCGCGGGCTGCTCGGGGGTGGGGGTCGCGTCACTCATGGGGCACACGATATGCGGTGCCCTCGGCCCCGTACGTACGGGGGTTCTCGCCGCACTCCGGCCGGGCTCCCCGGCCGGAGCGCCCCTCAGCCCCGCACGTACAGGGGCTCTCCGGGCGGTACCGCCGAGGCGGGCAGCAGGGCGATGTCGAGTCCGCGCACCAGCCGGGCTCTCAGCGTCTCGTCCACCGCCAGCGCGCGGGCCACGCGCTGGGCGGCCCCGGCCGGAGACGCGCCCGCGTCGAGGACGAGGGCCAGCGTGCCGTCGGCGTCACCGGGGCCGAGATGGGCGCGGAGCACCGCCGGTTCGGCGGCCACCACCGCCCGTACCGCCCCGGTGACGGAAGGGTCCGCCAGCGGGTCGGTGCTGCTACGCCCCTCGGCGAGGGCCAGCAGCGCGGCCCCGGTCAGCTCGTACGGCACCGGGCCGGCCAGGTCCAGGACCACGGTGTCGGCCTTCTCGTGGGCGGCTGCCCGGAGGGCCTGGTGCAGGGGCACGGCGACGGGCCGGGCCTGCGGATCCCACAGGGCCAGCGACGCGGTCGACGTGAACGCGGGCAGCGCGCGGCGGCCGCCCGCCGTCAAGGTGGGCACCGCCATGTCGCTGGTCTTCTCGCGGCGCAGGCCCTTCCCGTCCTCCTCGACCTCGCCGAGCACGGCGACGACGGGCACCAGGAGCCGGGCGCCCCTGAGCGCCTCCAGCACGGGCCGCTCCGCGCTCCGGTCCTGCGCCCAGGCGGCGAGCGCCGCGGCCAGGGCCGGGTCGGCGGTGCCGTCGTCGTCGGAGTAGCCGGGGTCGGGGATGTTCTTGAGCGCCACGCGATGAGCCTAGTTCGTCGGCGGTGGTGCCCGGGGCGCGGGGGGCGCGCGGAGGCGCGGGAAGCGGGAAGCGGGGGCGGTGCCTCGGCCTGCGGGCGTGCCCGGCTGCCGGGTGCACGGCCGGCAGCCGGCGCGGGTGGTACGGGGCGGACCCGGCGCCAGGCGGCCCGGCCCCCGGCCGCAGGTGGCCGGACGCTGCCGCGGGGGCCGGTCCCGCCGTACGAGGGCCCGCGGGCGCATCGGCGCTGGCGGACTCGGCACTACGGGGTCACGCCCCACGGGGTGGGTCCGGCCGCACCGGATCGGTCCCGCCCTGCGAGGCCGCGTCCGGCGGCGCGAAGACACGTCCCGCGGCGCGAAGACACGTCCGCGGCGCGAGGACATGCCCCGCGGTGCGGGATCACGTCCGGCGCCCCCCGCGCCACAGCACGACCGCCGCGGCCAGCAGCAGCGCTCCGAGGCCGCCGGTGACCGGGGCGAGCCAGCCGCCGCGCGACTGTCCCGAGGGTCCGTCCGGGCCGGTGCCGAAGTACTGCCCGCGGTGGCCCCGGCCGGACACGGCCTCCGGGTCGGTGCCGCCCGGGACCAGGCTGCCGCCCTGTTCGATCGCGGCGGCGGGGTCGACGATGCCGTACCCCGTGGAGTCGTCGCGTCCGTTCTTCGGGCCGCCGCGGGCGGTGGCGGCGAGGAGCCGTTTGATCTGGGCGGGGGTGAGCCGGGGGTGCGCGGCACGGACGAGTGCGACGGCGCCGGAGACGAAGGCGGACGCCGCGCTGGTGCCCCATCCCTCGTAGTACCTGCGGTCGGGGTCGGCGATGACGACGTCGACGCCGGGGGCGCTGACGGTGGCGTACCAGCGCCGGGTGGAGAAGGAGGCGTGGGTGCCGTAGCGGTCGACGGCCGCGACGGCGATCACACCGGGATAGGCCGCCGGGTACGAGATGTGGTCGCCCTTCTCGCCCCCGTTGCCCGCCGAGGCGACGACGACCGCACCCTTGGCGAGGGCGTACTGGACGGCGGCGTCCTCACCTGCGTCCGGGTGCGCGGACTCGCTGTCGTCACCGAGGGAGAGGTTGATGACGTCGGCGCCGTTGTCGGCGGCCCAGCGGATGCCCTGGGCGAGCGCGGTGCCGCGCGTCTTGCGGGCCTTGGTGCGGGCGGGATCGGCGCCTTCGAGGATCACCCGCACGGGGAGGATCCTCGCCTCGGGGGCGATGCCGAGCACTCCTTCGTCACGTCCGGGCCATGGCCGTGACCGGCGATGATCCCGGCCATCGCGGTGCCGTGGCGCGCCCAGGCGCGGTCGCCCCGCTCGGCCCCGAACCCGATGAGGTCCTTGGTGGGGAGGACGCTGCCCGCCAGGTCCGGATGGCTGTCGTCGACGCCGGTGTCGAGCACCGCGACCGTGATGCCCGCGCCCTTGGTCGTGCGCCACGCCTCCTCGGTGTGCAGGGTCTCCAGAGCCCACTGCCGGGCCCGGATCCCGTCGGCCTGCGCGGGTGCGGCGGAGACGAGCGAGAAGGCGACGGCCGCGGTGACGGCTCCCAGGAGCCGCCGGGGCCTGGCGGGGATGCGGAGGCGTGCTGCCGTCATTCGGGGCGCTCCCGTGAGGTGGCGGACTCGCGCAGGGCGCGCTCGACGCGGTCCGCGATTCCCCTGGCCTCGTGGCCCAGGCCGGCCTGGGCGGCGGCGGACGTGCCACCGGGCACCGTCGCCTCGGCGGCCGGCACGGGTTCGGCCACGGGGCGGCCGTCCGCGAACCCGGAGACGGCGAAGACCACGACGGGCACGTCGGTGAGCACGCTGACGGTCCAGCTGGCCCGCTGACGGTCTCCGAAGCCCGCGGCGACGGTGCCGGGCACCGGGAAGGTGCGGGGCATCAGGTCGGCCCGCTCGTCCAGGTCCTCCTGGGAGAACCTTCGGTACAGGTCCGTCATGGCGTCCCGGTCGGCCTCGGTGACGACCATGCCGACGGTCGTGACGCCGGAGGCGGTGGCGTCGGCGTAGGTGGCGCGGAGGACCCGCAGGCAGCCGACCGGCCGGAGAGCCTTCAGCAGCAGCGGGTCGAAGGCGCCGGTGCAGGGGCCGTCGGGCGCGACCGCGACTCGGGTCCACACCCGGTCCGCGCCACCCGGCCCCGCTCCTTCGCCCTTGATCGTGCGGGGGAAGAGCGTGTCGACGGGAACGCTGTGCCAGAGCGCGCGCACGTCGGCGTAGCGCGGTTGGGAGGCAGGGGACGCGGCCGGATCGTCCATGAGCCAGCTTCCGGTGACCGCTCCGCCGATCAGCCCGAGTCCGAGTACCAGGCAGACGAGGGCGCCCGCGGTTCTCGCGGAACGGCGCTCCCGGACGGGGCGCAGCCGGGTGGTGGTCTCGGTGGGGGCCCGGGAAGGGCGCCGGGGTGGGGACTGTGGTGGGGGCTGGGATGGGTGCCGGGCGGCGCACCGTGCGTCATCCAGGGCCACGGGCTGCCCGGGGTTCCCGGGAGACCGGCGGCGGGCCCGCCGCCCGGAGTCCCGGGAGTCCCCGGAGCGGGTGGCGGAGCGGCGGAGGCGGGTGCCCTGGGCGCTGGAGGCGCGGGAGGTGCGGGGGCCGCTGGAGGCGCCGGAGGCGCTGGAGGCGCTGGAGGCGCTGGAGGCGCCGGAGGTGCGGGGGCCGCAGGAGGTGCGGGGGCCGTACGGGGCGTCCCGGGCGCGGTTGCCGTCACGGGGGCCGCAGGCGCCGGGGGCACCGCAGGCCTTCCGGGTGCGGCGGGCACGCCACCGATGCGCGGCGGTACGAGGGGGCGCGGGGTATCTCCTCAGCGACGCGGGGTGCGGGCGCACCGGGGCGGCTGCCGTAGCCCGGGGGCGGCGGCACGGACCGGCCCGGGGCGGACGGCGCATGCGAACCGGGAGCGCCGGGCTCGGCGGTCACGCCCGGGTGGGCGCCCGGAGGTGAAGGCGTACCAGATCGCGAAGGCGCGCCCGGAGGGGAAACGGTGCCCGAGGACGGCTGGGGACCGGAGACGGCGCGCGCGCCGTTGGACGGGTGCGCAGCGGAAGAGCAGTGCGCACCGGAGGAAGGGTGCGGCCTCGATGCGGGCGGCGGACCCGGGCGCCTGGCCGGTCCGCCCGGCAGCGGGCCGCGGGGGGCGGGGGCGTCCGCAGCCCCACCGGCGGCCTCAGGAGCGGAGAGCCGGGGCGACCGGCCCTGGGTACCGCCCGGCAGCGGACCGCGGAGGGCGGGGGCGTCCGCAGCCCCACCGGCGGCCTCAGGAGCGGAGAGCCGGGGCGACCGGCCCTGGGTACCGCCCGGCAGCGGACCGCGGAGGGCGGGGGCGTCCGCAGCCCCACCGGCGGCCTCAGGAGCGGAGAGCCGGGGCGACCGGCCCTGGGTACCGCCCGGCAGCGGGCCGCGGGGGGCGGGGGCGATCGGGCCGTTCGCCGCGGCCCGGGGGGCAGGCGGCCTCGGCGGCAGCGCCGGTTCCGGGGCGGTCCTACCGGTTCCCGAACCGGACGGGTCGTTCCCGGCACGGGCAGGTTCGCTCGCGGCACGGGCAGGTTCGCTCGCGGCACGGCCGGGCTCGATCCCGGCACGGGCAGGTTCGATCCCGGCACGGGGCGGGGGCATCGGGACCGCATGGCCCGTGGGGCGGTCCGGGCGGGACCCCGGCCCAGGGGCCGAAGGGGCGTCAGAGGGTGCGGTGCGAGGACGGGGGGCCGAAGACGCGGGGACGGCACGGGGGTCCGGGGTGGAGTCCGGGGTGTAGTCCGTGATCGGGCGCAGACGGGTCGTCGTCTCGGCGGAGGCGGGCGCCTGGGCCGGCGGGGCGTCGGACGGGCGGGACGGGACGCGTGGGCGCTGCGCCTCGGTGCTCATCCGCCCCCCGTTTCCTGGTGTTCGTACCGCCGCCGGATCGCCTTTCGGGGCAGGCCCGTTCGTGGTCGCGGCCCCTCACTCTACGGGCTGGAGCACACCGGCAGGGCACGGGTACGACGCCCCGGGGGATCTGCGCAGAAGGTCCCACTACCCTCGGACCGACCGGTCTGGCAAGCTCTGCGCATGACTCCCCGTGCCGCTCTCAGGACCCGGTACGACCGGGCCACCGCGCACCTCGACGCCCCCCTGGCCGTCGTGGACCTGGAGGCGTTCGACGCCAACGCGGCGGATCTGGTCAGGCGCGCGGGCGGGAAGCCGGTCCGAGTGGCCAGCAAGTCCGTGCGGTGCCGGGCGCTGCTGGAGCGGGTACTGGCGAAGGACGGGTTCGCGGGGTCATGTCCTACACGCTGGAGGAGTCGATCTGGCTCGCCCGGGCGGGTTTCCGCGACGTGCTGCTGGCGTACCCGTCCGCCGACCGCGCCGGTTTCGCCGAACTGGCGGGCGACGCCAAGCTCGCGTCCGCCGTGACCGTCATGGTCGACGACCCCGCGCAGCTGGACCTGATCGACCGCGCCCGGGGCGGCGGCGCGGAGGAGATCCGGGTCTGCCTGGAGCTGGACACCTCCCTCCGTCTGCTGGGCGGCCGGATCCGTTTCGGGGCTCGGCGCTCGCCGCTGCGCGCGCCCGAGGACCTGGCCGAGCTCGCCCGCGCGATCGTCGCCCGGCCCGGCCTCCGGCTGGTGGGGCTGATGGCGTACGAAGGCCATGTCGCGGGAGTCGGTGACGCGGTCCCGGGCAGTCCGCTGCGCTCGCGGATGGTCCGCCTGATGCAGTCCGCGGCCCGGCGCGAACTCGCACAGCGGCGAGCGGCCGTCGTACGCGCGGTGCGGGCGGTGGCGCCGGACCTGGAGTTCGTGAACGGCGGTGGCACCGGCAGTGTGCAGCACACCGCGGCGGAGGACGCGGTCACGGAGATCGCCGCGGGCTCCGGACTGTTCGTGCCGGGGCTCTTCGACAACTACACGTCGTTCAGCGGACGGCCCGCGGCGCTGTTCGCCCAGCCCGTCGTGCGGCGGCCGGGCGTCGGTGTGGTGACGGTGCTCGGCGGTGGCTATCCGGCCTCGGGCGCGGCCGGCCGCGACCGGCTGCCGGTGCCGTACCTGCCGGAAGGGCTGCGCTACGACCCGATGGAGGGACCGGGCGAGGTGCAGACGCCGCTGCTGGGGCCGGCGGCGGACGATCTGCTCATCGGGGACAAGGTGTGGTTCCGGCACGCGAAGGCCGGGGAGCTGTGCGAGCGCTTCGACTCACTGCATCTGGTCGAGGACGGGAGGGTGACGGCCACGGTCCCGACGTACCGGGGCGAGGGCCGTACCTTCCTCTGATCCGCCGGTGCCGGGAGCCGTCCCTCCGCTGACGCCCCCGGCCACGAGCACCCGCCGCCGTGAGCACCGCGGGCCACGCAGGCAGTCCGGCCGGTGACGATCCCGGCCACGGGAGCCACCCCGCCGGGTTGCGAGAGGGGCAAGCGCTTCTCCCGCGTCGCCGCCGACCGCCCGGACCCGCCGCCGAGCGGCATGGGTGCGGTGACGGTCGGCGGCCCGCGGGGGGCCGGCCGGGCCGGACGAGGCGTCCAGGAGCGTTCGCAAGACGGCCTCGCCCCTCGGGCCCGGCCGGGGAGCGGGGCGCGCGGACGGTCAAGCCGCGGGCGCGACCACGCCGCCCGCTCCGCCCCCGGGCCGCCCGGGCCTCCTCCCGCCCGGGGGCCGGCACGCCGGCGGTCCGCCGCCCGGGGTGCGGTACGCCGTGTGCCCGTCCGGTGGCTGCACGAGGTGCGGTGCGGCCTACACGGGGGTGACGTACGCGCCCGAGATACCGCCGTCCACCAGGAAGTCGGTGGCGTTGACGAAGGACGAGTCGTCGCTGGCGAGGAACGCCACGGCCGCGGCCATCTCCTCCGCGTCGGCGAACCGGCCGACGGGGATGTGCACCAGCCGGCGGGCCGCCCGCTCGGGGTCCTTGGCGAACAGCTCCTGCAGCAGCGGGGTGTTGACCGGCCCCGGGCACAGCGCGTTGACCCTGATGCCCTCGCGGGCGAACTGGACGCCCAGCTCCCGGGACATGGCGAGGACGCCGCCCTTGCTCGCGGTGTACGAGATCTGCGAGGTCGCGGCGCCCATCCGGGCCACGAACGAGGCCGTGTTGATGATGGAGCCCCGGCCCTGGCGCCGCATGTAGGGGATGGCGGCCTTGCAGCACAGGTACACGGAGGTGAGGTTGACCTCCTGGACCCGCTTCCAGGCGTCCAGGCCCGTCTCCAGGATGGAGTCGTCGTCGGGGGGCGAGATGCCGGCGTTGTTGAAGGCGATGTCGACGCTGCCGTAGGTGTCGAAGGCGGTCCGGAAGAGGGCCTCCACCTGCTCGGCGTCGGTGACGTCCACCTTCACGAACGTCCCGCCGACCTCCTCGGCCGCGGCCTTGCCCGCGGTCTCGTCGATGTCGCCGCAGACGACGTTGGCCCCTTCGGAGGCGAGACGGCGCGCGGTGGCCAGTCCGATGCCGCTGCCGGCACCGGTGATGACGGCGGTGCGGCCGATGAGCCGGCGGCAGACGGGGGTGTCGTTGTGGGCAGTGCTCATGGGTGCTCAGGCCTCCGTGCTGATGAAGACGTTCTTGGTCTCGGTGAAAGCGGTGAGGGCGTCGGGGCCGAGTTCGCGGCCGAGGCCGGACTGCCCGTATCCGCCGAAGGGGGTCCAGTAGCGGACGCTGGAGTGGGAGTTGACGGACAGGTTGCCCGCGGCGACGGCGCCGGAGACCCGCAGTGCCCGGCCCACGTCGCGGGTCCAGACGGAGCCGGAGAGCCCGTACTCGGTCGCGTTGGCGAGGCGTACGGCGTCCTCCTCGTCGTCGAAGGGCAGGACGACGGCGACCGGGCCGAACACCTCGTCGGTGGCGACGGGGGCCTCGGGCGGGACGCCGGTGACGAGGGTGGGCGGGAACCAGAAGCCCGGACCGGTGGGCGCGCTGCCCCGCACCGTCGCGAGGTCGTCGGTGACGTACGAGCGGACGCGGTCCAGCTGGGCGCGTGAGATGAGCGGGCCCATCTGGGTGGCCTCGTCCGCGGGGTCGCCCACCACGACCGACTTCAGCGCGGGGGCGAGGCGGTCGAGGAAGTCGTCGTACACGGGGCGCTGCACCAGGATGCGGGTGCGGGCGCAGCAGTCCTGTCCGCTGTTGTCCAGGAAGGCCATCGGCGCCGCGGCGGCCGCGGCCTCGATGTCGGCGTCGGCGAAGACGATGTTGGGGCTCTTGCCGCCGAGTTCGAGGGTGACGCGCTTCACGCGCTCGGAGCAGAGCGCCATGATCTGCTTGCCGATCCGGGTGGAGCCGGTGAAGACGATCTTGGCCACGCCGGGGTGGCGCACCAGCGCGTCGCCCGCCACCGAGCCGCGGCCGGGCAGCACCTGGAAGAGGTGCTCGGGGAGGCCGGCCTCCAGGGCGAGTTCGGCCAGTCGCAGCGCGGTCAGCGGGGTGGTCTCGGCGGGTTTGAGGAGGACGGCGTTGCCGGCGGCGAGGGCGGGCGCGGTGCCCCAGGCGGCGATGGGCATGGGGAAGTTCCAGGGGGCGATGACCCCCACCACGCCGAGCGGTTCGAGGATGGTCAGGTTGATGCCGCCGGGGACGGGGATCTGGCGGCCGGTGAGACGTTCCACTCCCCCGGCGGAGTAGTCGAGGAGGTCGCGGACGTTGCCGGCCTCCCAGCGGGCGTTGCCGAGGGTGTGGCCGGCCTCCCGGACCTCGAGCAGGGCGAGTTCCTCGATGTGGTCGTCGACGACGGCCGCGAAGCGGCGCAGCAGCCTGGCGCGGTCGGCGGGGGCCGCGGCCGCCCAGGCGCGCTGGGCCCGCGCCGCGCGGCGCACGGCGGCGTCGACGTCGGCGGCGTCCGCACCGGGGACGGTGGCGACGACTTCCTCGGTGGCCGGGTTGAGCACATCGATTGCGTACGGTTGCGACACGGGGTGCCTCACATGCGTTCGAAGGAGCGGCGGAGCTCCCAGTCGGTGACCGCGGCGTCGAACGCGTCGAGTTCGACCCGCGCCATGTTGCGGTAGTGGGCGACGACCTCGTCCCCGAAGGCGGCCTTGGCGACGGGGCTGTTCTCCCAGAGTTCGGCGGCCTCGCGGAGGGTGGTCGGGACGTGCTCGTAGCCGGCGCTGTAGGCGTTGCCCGTGCATGCCTCGGGCAGCTCCAGCTTGTGCTCGATCCCGTACAGGCCCGCGGCGATCAGTGCGGCGACGGCGAGATGGGGGTTGACGTCGCCGCCGGGCAGCCGGTTCTCGAAGCGCGTCGAGCGGCCGTGGCCGACGACGCGCAGCGCGCAGGTCCGGTTGTCGTGGCCCCAGGCGACGGCGGTCGGCGCGAAGGAACCGGGCTGGAACCGCTTGTAGGAGTTGATGTTCGGCGCGTACAGCAGGGAGAAGTCGCGCAGGGCGGCGAGCTGGCCGGCGAGGAAGTGCCGCATGACGTCCGACATGCCGTCCGGCCCGTCACCCGCCATGGCGTTGCGGCCGTCGGCGTCGGTGAGTGAGAGGTGGATGTGGCAGGAGTTGCCCTCGCGCTCGTTGTACTTGGCCATGAAGGTGAGGGAGACGCCTTCCTGGGCGGCGATCTCCTTGGTGCCGGTCTTGTAGATCGCGTGCTGGTCGCAGGTGACGAGGGCCTCGTCGTAGCGGAACACGATCTCGTGCTGACCGGGGTTGCACTCGCCCTTGGCCGACTCGACGGTCAGTCCTGCGGCGGCCATCTCGTTGCGGATCCGGCGCAGCAGGGGCTCGATGCGGCCGGTGCCGAGGACGGAGTAGTCGATGTTGTACTGGTTGGCCGGGGTCAGATCCCGGTAGCCGCGGTCCCAGGCCTGCTCGTAGGTGTCCTTGAAGACGATGAACTCCAGCTCGGTGCCGACCTGCGCGGTCCAGCCGTACTCGGCCAGGCGCTCCAGCTGGCGGCGC
This sequence comes from Streptomyces sp. I6, assembly GCA_003725745.1. Lineage (GTDB taxonomy): Bacteria > Actinomycetota > Actinomycetes > Streptomycetales > Streptomycetaceae > Streptomyces. The sequence continues at coordinate 917,608 of RHDP01000001.1, forward strand.
AGGATCTGGCGGGGAGCGGCGACGACCGGGGTGCCGTCACTCCACGCCAGGTCGGCGATGAGCATGGCCGTGCCCTCGTTCCAGGGGACGCGGCGCAGGGTGGCCGGGTCGGGGTGCATGGCGAAGTCGCCGTAGCCGCGCTCCCAGGAGGACATCGCGTAGCCGTCCACGGTGTTCATCTCGGTGTCGACGGCGAGCAGGTAGTTGCAGCCCTCCGTACCGTGTTCCAGGACCTCGTCGAGGAAGAACCGGGCGGCGAACCGCTTTCCCTGGAGCCTGCCCTGCATGTCGGGGAAGGCCAGGACTACGGTGTCGATCTCACCGCTCGCGACGAGGGCTCTGAGCTCCTCGACGGTCAGCGGGGGTGTGCGGTCTGCCACGGGATTACGCCTCCTAAGGTCAACCGGGAGCCATAAGGTATTGCTGAATACCATTGCTTGGGAAGGGGGTACCGCAAATATGCCGAAGAAGAGCGAGTCCGGGGACCGGCTCACATCCGTGCTGCGGCCGGTGCGCGGGGGCAACGGTTTCGAGGAGGCCCTGGAACAGATCCTGCAGGTCGTACGCCTGGGACTGGTGCCCGGCGGCGAGCGGCTGCCCGCGGAACGGGAACTCGCCGAGCGCATGGGCATCAGCCGGGTCACCCTGCGCGAGGTGCTCAAGGTCCTCCAGGAGGAGGGCCTGGTGGAGAGCCGCCGCGGCCGCTACGGGGGGACCTTCGTCCTGCACCGCCCGCGCACCGAGAGCGAGGACGAACTGCGCCGCCGGATCGCCGCCGTCGACGTGGAGGACACCCTGCGCTTCCGGGAGGTCCTGGAGGTCGGCGCGGCGGGGCTGTGCGCGGCGCACGGGCTATCCGACGAGGGTGCCCGGCGGTTGCGCAGGGCGCTGACCGCCACGCACGACGCCCCCCTCGACGACTACCGGCGGTGCGACACCCTCCTCCACCTCACGCTCGCGGAGCTGTCCGGCTCACCCATGCTGACCACGCAGTACGCGGCGGTCCGGGCGGCCCTCAACGATCTGCTCGACTGCATCCCGCTGCTCGTGCGCAACCTGGAGCACTCCCAGCAGCAGCACGTCGCGCTGGTGGAGGCGGTCCTGACGGGCGACGCGGACGCGGCGCGCGAGGTGATGCGCGAGCACTGCGAGGGAACGGCGGCCCTGCTGCGCGGCTTCCTCGCGTAAGGGGCCTCCGCGCGCAAGGGGCCTCCGCGCGGCCCTCCCGCCACCCAGGGGGCCGCGCGGGCGGTCTCCGGGCGGATCTCGCGGGCGTCTCGCACTCAAGTCCCTCCGCGCGGCTTCGGCCACCCGGAAGGCCCACCGCACACAGCCTCACCCTGCGCCCGCCCGGGCTCGCGGCGCCGGGCGCGGACCCGATCCGCCGCCCGGGCCTTCCGGCCGAGAGGGCGGGCGCCGCCGCACGCGCCGCAGCCGGCACTCCCGCCCACGGCCTCTCCGGGGGCGGGTACGCCCCCGTCCGGCGCGGTCCCGCGGGACCGCGCCGGACGGGGGACCGGAGCGGCCGGGCAGGGCCGGCGACGACTGCCGGGGCCGCTGCGGCGACGGGCCTCGGCGGGCCGGAACACGGCGGACGCGGCCCCGGGCATGCCGCCGCACACCGCCGGAGACCGGACGGCCGTAATCCGAAAGTAACGCACAGGCCTTGCGCTACCCCCACGGACACCGCAAAGGTATGGCTCCATTCCATTGGGTCCGACGCGGGAGCTCTGCCATGACACTGGAAGACACCGAGACCACGGGGAGCGGCAGCACCCCACCGGACAACTACCTCGAACGCCGGACCTTGCGCCGCGGCAGCGCCGGCTGGCTGCTGCTCACCGGGCTCGGCGTCGCCTACGTCGTCTCCGGCGACTTCTCCGGCTGGAACATCGGCCTTTCCAAGGGCGGCTTCGGCGGCCTCGCCGCCGCCACCGTGCTGATGGGCGTGATGTACGCCTGCCTCGTCTTCGCGCTCGCCGAGCTGTCGGCCATCCTGCCGACCGCGGGCGGCGGCTACGGGTTCGCCAGGCGGGCACTGGGCACCTGGGGCGGCTTCCTCACCGGTACGGCCATCCTCATCGAGTACATCCTCGCTCCCGCGGCCATTTCGATCTTCATCGGTGACTACGTCGAATCGCTCGGGCTCTTCGGGCTGGAATCCGGCTGGCCCGTGTACCTCGCCTGCTTCGCGATCTTCATCGGCATCCACCTGTGGGGCGTGGGCGAGGCCCTGCGCTTCAGCCTCATCGTCACCGCGATCGCGGTCGCTGCGTTGCTGATCTTCGCCCTGGGCGCGTTGACGGACTTCCAGGTGAGCGGGCTGAACGACATCCCCGTCGACGAGAGCGCGCTGGGCTCCAACTCCTGGCTGCCGTTCGGGCTGCTCGGCATCTGGGCCGCCTTCCCCTTCGGCATGTGGTTCTTCCTCGGCGTCGAGGGGGTCCCGCTCGCCGCCGAGGAGGCCAAGGACCCGGTCCGGTCGATGCCCAAGGCACTCGCCCTGTCGATGTCGATCCTGGTGCTGCTCGCCCTGATCACGTTCTTCGCCGCCACCGGCGCCCGCGGCTCGGCCGCGATCCAGGAGGCCGGCAACCCGCTGGTGGTGGCGCTCCAGGGCGACGGCGACCCGACCGCGCTGAGCCGCTTCGTCAACTACGCCGGACTCGCCGGGCTGGTCGCCTCGTTCTTCTCGCTGATCTACGCCGGTTCGCGCCAGCTGTTCGCCCTCTCCCGGGCCGGCTACCTGCCCCGCTTCCTCTCGCTGACGAGCCGCCGCAAGTCGCCGTACCTGGGTCTGCTGATCCCCGGCGCGATCGGCTTCGCGCTGGCCGCCGGAACCGGTGACGGGGCGCGGATGCTCAACATCGCCGTCTTCGGCGCAACGATCAGCTACGCGATGATGGCGCTGTCGCACATCGTCCTGCGAAAGCGCGAGCCGGGTCTGGCGCGCCCGTACCGCACCCCCGGCGGCGTGGTGACCTCGTCCGTCGCCTTCGTCCTCGCGCTGTCCGCGCTGGTGGCGACCTTCCTGGTGGACAAGGACGCGGCCTTCATCGCACTCGCCGTGTACGGAGTCGCCCTCGCGTACTTCGCCTTCTACAGTCGGCACCGTCTCGTGGCCCGTGCCCCGGAGGAGGAGTTCGCCGCCCTCGCCGCGGCCGAGGCGGAGCTGGCCCGCGACTGACGGACGGTCCGGTGTCCGGGTCACCCGAACCCGGACACCGGATATGCGGACACCGGTACCGGACACCGGTACCGGACACCGAACGTCATGTACCCGACACCGGATAGCGGATAGCGGATAGCGGACCATGGACAGCCGGGGCCGCCCCTCCGCCACCGGTGGCCGCCGAAGCCGTACCCCGGGGCCGGGACGCCCTGCACGACCGGGCACCCGCCACCCCCACACCACGACCGGAGGAATCGCGACCGTGACCCAGCCGCTCATCGGCGTCAGCACCTACCTGGAGGACGCCTCGTGGGGCGTGTGGCGACTGCCCGCCGCACTGCTGCCCGTCGGCTATCCGCGCCTCGTCCAGTCGGCCGGCGGCATCGCCGCCATGCTGCCGCCGGACGAACCCGGCCGGGCCGCGGCGGCCGTGGCCCGGCTCGACGGGCTGGTCGTCGCGGGCGGGCCCGACGTCGAGCCCGTACGCTACGGGGCCGACCCGGATCCGCGTACCGGACCGCCGGCCCGGGAGCGGGACGCCTGGGAACTCGCCCTGGTCCGCGCGGCGCTCGACACCGGCACCCCGCTGCTGGGGATCTGCCGGGGCATGCAGCTGCTGAACGTCGCCCTCGGCGGCACGCTCGTCCAGCACCTCGACGGGCACGTGGACGGCGTCGGCGTCTTCGGCCGGCACACCGTGACGCCGGTCGCGGGCACCCGGTACGCCTCGCTGGTACCGGAGGAGTCGTCGGTGCCGACGTACCACCACCAGTCCGTGGACCGTCTCGGCACCGGTCTCGTCGTCTCGGCGCACGCGGACGACGGCACCGTGGAGGCCGTCGAGCTCCCGGACCCCTCCTGGGTGCTCGGGGTGCAGTGGCACCCGGAGATGGCCGAGGACACCCGTGTGATGGCGGGTCTCGTCCGCGCCGCCTCCTGATCCCGCCGGGCAGCGGGCACCGGCCCGACCCCGGCCCCGCCCCGACCTCGGCGGCGACCCGACCTCGGCGGCGACCCCGGCGGCGGAGGCTCCCGGCCCGTCCCTCAGCCCCCGGACCGCGTCAGCGAGAGCAGGTCGCGGGCCGGGCCCGTCGGGCGGTGGCCGTGGGGCCAGACCGCGCGGAGGTCGCGGCGGAGGCGGACCCCCTCGACGGGAATGCGGACGAGGCGGCGGGACCCCAGCTCCTCCGTCACCGCGAGTTCACTGAGGACCGCGGGCCCCGCGCCGCTGACCGCGGCGGCCTTCACCGCTGTGGTGGAGGCGAGCTCGAGCAGGGGCTCGGCCAGGCCGCCGTGGACGGCGAGCGCCGAGTCGAGCACCTGCCGGGTACCCGACCCCCGCTCGCGCAGCACCAGCGGGGCGGCGGCGAGCTTCTCGGGCGGCAGCGGCGAGCGACGGCGCGTCCACTCGTGTCCCGGCGCCGCGACGACGACGAGCCGGTCGTGCCCGACGACCGCGCCGTCGAGACCCTCCGGCACGGCGAGGCCCTCGACGAAGCCCAGATCCGCCTCGCCGTGCAGCAGGCGCCGGGCGACCGCAGCCGAGTTGCCGGCGAGCAGGGACACCGCGGTGCCCGGGCGCTGCCGGCGGAGTGCGATCAGCCAGCCGGGCAGCAGGTACTCGGCGATGGTCATGCTGGCGGCGACCCTCAGCCGGGAGTCGCGCCGGTCCCGCAGCGCCTGCGCCCCGGCGTCGAACGCCTCGGCCGCCTCCACGATCCGCCGCGCCCAGTCCGTGACCAGCGCCCCCGCGTCGGTCAGCCGGGAGCCACGCGGCGAGCGGTCCACCAGCGCGACGCCCAGCTGCCGCTCCATGGAGCGGATCCGGCTGCTCGCCGCGGGCTGGGTCACACCGAGCTCCCGGGCGGCGCGCCCCAGGCTCCCGTGACGGGCCACCGCGAGCAGCAACTCCAGCGCGGCAAGGTCGGGCACCCGGTGGGCCACCGGCCCGCGTTCCCCATCGCTCATAAACCCAGTTTATGGGCCATAGCGAAGGAATGCCTGGTGGGCCACCGAACGGGGCCGGACAGTGGGGCCATGGTCACCGCCGCCCATCCCCGCACCCCCTCCCCCACCGCCTCCCGCACTCCCTCCCGCACCGCCTCCCCCGCCGCGCGGCCCGGACCGGACCGGCCCGTCACCCGCGTCCCGCTGCTGCGCCGTCTCGGACCGAACTGGTACTCCGCCGTCATGGGCACGGCATCGGTGGCCGTCGCGGGTGCATCCCTGCCGGTGGCTCCCGGCGCTGCGGCGGCTCCCGTGGCTCTGCCCGCTGCGGCGGGCCTGCAGGACGTACTGGAGGCGGTATGGGTGCTGTCCGCGCTGGCCCTCGCGACCCTGCTCGCCGCACGCGCCGCACACTGGCTGCGTCACCGCGACCAGGCGCGCGCCGACCTCCTCGACCCGGCGGTCGCCCCGTTCCAGGGCTGCATGGCGATGGCGCTCCTCGCCGTCGGCATCGGCTCGCTCTCGGTCGGCGGCGGCGTCATCGGCGAGCAGGCGGCGGTCGTCACGGCGTGGGCGCTGTTCGCCGCCGGCACCGCGGCCGGGCTCACGGCCGCGGTGGCGGTCCCGTACCTGCTCCTGACCCGGCGCCGGGTCACGGCGGGGGAGGCGTCCCCGGTGTGGCTGCTGCCCGTGGTGGCCCCGATGGTGGCGGCGACGCTGGGCGCGCTCCTCGTGGACCGGGTGCCCGCCGGAGGGTGGCGCAGAACCGCGCTGACGGGCTGCTACGGGCTCTTCGTCCTGAGCCTGCTCGCCGTGCTCGTCGTGCTGCCGCTGGTCACGCTGAGGCTTCTCCGCGAAGGTCCTCCGCCGCTCGCCCTGACGCCGGCCCTGTTCCTGGTGCTCGGCCCCCTGGGCCAGTCGACCACCGCCGTGCACCGGCTCGCCGACGCCGCCCCACGGCGGTCGGAGGGGCGGACGCGGCGGCTCTCGGGACCTTCGCAACCGCCTACGGGACCGCCGCCCTCGGCCTCGCCCTGCTGTGGCTCGTCCCGGCCGCGGCCCTGGTGGTGCGGGCGGCGCGCCGGGGCATGCGGTTCGCGATGACCTGGTGGGCGTTCACCTTCCCCGTCGGCACATGCGTCACGGGGGCGGCGGCGCTGTCCGCTCGCACCGGTACGGCGGCTCCGGCGTGGGCGGCGGCCGGGCTCTACGCGTTCCTGGTCGCCGCGTGGGCCGCGGCCGGGACCCTCACCCTGCGCGGCCTCGCCGGCGGAGCGCTGCCCGCAGCGCCGCCGGAGCCGCCGCCAGCGACGGGCCGTACCAGGTGAGCATGCGCCCGTCGACGAGCGCGGCGGGGATCGCCGGGAACGCCTCCGGGCCGTCGTCCGCGGTGAAGCGGTAGGGCTCGTCGGGGAGCACCACGAGGTCCGCGCCCGCGGCGTTCAGCTCGTCGAGCGGGATACGGGGATAGCGGTCCGGGTGTGCGGCGTAGACGTTGTCGACGCCGAGCCGGGCCAGCAGATCGCCGGCGAAGGTGTCGCGGCCGAGGACCATCCAGGGCCGCCGCCAGACCGGCACCACCGCGCGGCGCGGCTCCGCGCACGGCTCGACGGCGCCCCACGCGGCCTCGGCGTCGTCGAGCCATCGGGGCGCGGCACCCCGCAGGCGGCCAGGACCCGCTGCAGCTCGCCGAACGCCTGGGGCAGGGTCCGTACCTCGGTGACGAGCACCTCCAGCCCCGCGGTGCGCAGCGCGGCGAGATCCGGCTCCCGGTTCTCCTCCTCGTTGGCGACGACGAGATCGGGCCGCAGCGCGACCACCGCCGCCACGTCGGGGTTCTTGGTGCCGCCGATCCTGGCCGCTCGGAGGTCCGCGGGGTGGGTGCACCAGCGGGTGGCTCCGGCCAGCAGCCCGGGCGCGCTGGCCGCGATGGCCTCGGTGAGGGAGGGCACCAGCGAGACGACCCTCGTCACGGCGTGACGGCCTCGATGTGGTCGGCGACGGCGACGACGAGGAGGCGGGTGCCGGGGCGGGTGGCGCGCCATCGGTGGAGCACACCGCCGGAGAGGAACAGCGTGTCGCCCTTCTCGAGCCGGTGGGCGCGTCCCTCGGCCTCGACCTCGGCCGCGCCGTCGGCCACGTACATCAGCTCGTCGTTGCGGTGCTGGTGCTCGCCGCCGGCGTCCTGCTCCCCGTGAACTCCACGGCGTGGAGCTGGTGGTGACCGCGCACCAGATGGCGCACGCCCGGCCGGGCGGCGAGGGCGGCGTCGTCCGCCCGGACCACGTCGACGACCCGGCAGGAGTCGGCGGCGGCGAGCAGTTCGGCGGCGGTGGTCTCCAGCGCGTCCGCGACACGGTGGAGCGAGCGCATGCTGGGCCGTGCCCGTTCGTTCTCGATCTGGCTGAGGAAGGGCACGGACAGGCCGCTGCGCCCCGCGACGGCGGCGAGCGTGAGATCCAGGGCCCGGCGCCTTCGGCGGACGGCGGAGCCGACACGGAGCGCTTCCTTGTCTCCCATGGCTGAGGTCCCTCCCTCCTCTCTGTACCTTACGCACGTTCCGGCCCGCGCAACTCACCGTCGCCCCGTGACGGCGGTGAGGGCCCCGCCGCACAACGACGGGGCCCCGCCACGTTATGTGACGGGGCCCTCACCGTGTGGGGGATTCAGCCGGTCCGGTGCGACTCTGAGACGTTCGGCGCCTTCCCGGAGACCGGCGTCCACCGGTCGGCGAGGCCGGGGTTCTCCTTCAGCCAGGCGCGGACGGCGTCCTGCTCCTTGCCCTTGCCCGTCTCCTGGATCTTCGCCTCCAGGCCGGTGAGCTGCTCCTCGGTCATCCTGAAGTCCTGGAGCCACCTGCCGACCCGGGGTTCTCCTCGGAGAAGCCCTTGCGGGCGAGGGTGTGGATGCCGTCGCCCTTGCCCCAGCTGCCCTTGGGGTCCTCGAGCTTCTTGAGGTCGTAGGTGCTGTAGGCCCAGTGCGGCGACCACAGCGTTGTGACGATGGGCTCCTTCTTGTCGTACGCCCGCTTCAGCTCGGCGAGCATGCCGGGGGTGGAGCCGTCGACGACGTCGTACTCGCCCTCCAGGCCGTACTCCTTGAGGACCTTGTCCTTGAGGATCCCCATCATTCCGGCGCTCGGTTCGATGCCGACGATGCGGCCCTTGAACTGGCCCGCCCTGCCCTTCAGGTCGTCCAGGGAGTCGACGCCCTCGACGTACGAGGGCACCGACAGCTCCAGGGAGGTCGGACCGTACCAGGAGCCCTTGTCCTCCAGCTTGTCGCGGTACTTGTCCCAGTACTGGGCGTGGGTGACCGGAAGCCAGGAGTCCGTCTGGAAGTCGATCTGCCCCCCGGCGAGACCGGTGTAGAGCGCGCCGGCCTCCAGCTGCCTGGTCTCGACCTCGAAGCCGCGGCGCTCCAGCAGCTCCTTCCAGAGGAAGGTGGAGGCGATGCCCTCGTCCCAGGGGATGTAGCCCACGGAGATCTTCTTGCCCCGGCCGACGTCGCCGGCGCCGCCGGCCCCGGCGGACGTGGCGCCGCCGAACACACCCATGCCGCCCGCGACCAGCGCGAGGACCACGGCACCGGCCACGGCGACGACGGGCTGAAGGCGGTGGTTCCAGATCCTCGGCCCGCCGGCCGCGGTCCCGGCCCGCGCCAGGGCCCGGCGCCCGAGCGGCGAGACCTGGCGGCCCAGCGCGCCCGTCATCCGGTCCAGGTACATGGCGAGGATGACGATGGAGACGCCCGCCTCGAAGCCCAGCCCGATGTCGACGTTGCCGATGGCGCGGTAGACGGCGCCGCCGAGCCCGCCGCCGCCGACCATGCCGGCGATGACCACCATGGACAGGCCGAGCATGATCACCTGGTTGACACCGGCCATGATCGTGGGCAGGGCGAGCGGCAGCTGCACGCGGACCAGCGTGTCGCGCGGTGTGGTGCCGAACGCCTCCGCGGCCTCCACCAGCTCCTTGTCGACCTGGCGGATGCCGAGTTCGGTCATCCGCACGCCAGGCGGCAGCGCGAAGACGATGGTGGCGATGATGCCGGGGACCACGCCGACGCCGAAGAAGATGATGCCGGGGATCAGGTAGACCATGGCGGGCATCGTCTGCATGAAGTCCAGGACCGGCCGGATCACGGCGCTGACGGCCTTGGACCGCGACGCCCAGATGCCCAGCGGCACCGCGATCAGCAGCGTGACGACGGTGGCGACGAGCACCAGCGACAGGGTCGACATGGCTTCGTCCCACAGCTCCACGGAGTCGATCACCGCGAAGCCGGCGAAGGCCAGACCGCCCGCGAGCAGACCGCGCAACCACCACGCGGCGACGGCGAGGATGCCGGCGAAGAGCAGCGGCTCGGGTGCGGACAGCACCGCGTCGATGCCGTCGTACATGCCGGTGACGGCCGAGCTGACGGCGTCGAACAGCCAGGAGAGGTGGGACTGGAGCCAGCCGACGCCGCCGTCGACCCAGTCGCCGAGGGGAAGCCTAGGCACTCGTACGCACCTCCTTCTGCGCCTTCTGCTCCGGAAGCCGGTGCGCCGGTGCGTCACAGGGCACCGGCTCGGCCCGCTCGTCGCCGACGAGGCCGACCAGCCGGGACTGCGGAACGACGCCGACCACCTCGCCGGAGGCGTCCTTGACGGCCACCGGATGCGGGACGCGGGCGCTGACCGCGCACACGTCCGACACGAGGGTGCCGGGGGTGACGGTCTCGCAGCCGCACCCGCCGGCGGCGGCACCGGACGCCTCGGTCATGACGGCTGACGCCGTCAGCACCCGGGAGCGGTCCACGTCCTGGATGAACGACGCCACATAGTCGTCGGCGGGCCGGACCAGGATGTCCTCGGCGGTGCCGAGCTGGACGATCCGCCCGTCGCGCATCACGGCGATGCGGTCGCCCAGGCGCATGGCCTCGTTGAGGTCGTGGGTGATGAAGACGATGGTCTTCTTCAGCCGCTTCTGGAGTTCGAGCAGCTGGTCCTGCATGTCGCGGCGGATGAGCGGGTCGAGGGCGCTGAAGGACTCGTCCATCAGCAGCAGGTCCGCGTCCGTGGCGAGGGCGCGCGCGAGGCCGACGCGCTGCTGCATGCCGCCGGACAGCTCGTCCGGCCAGGACCGCTCCCATCCGGCGAGACCGGCGAGCTCCAGCGCCTCGGTCGCGCGGCGCTCGCGCTCGGCGCGGGCGACGCCCTGGACCGCCAGGCCGTACGCGGCGTTCTCCAGCACGCTGCGGTGGGGGAACAGCGCGAAGTGCTGGAAGACCATGCTGATCCTGCTGGCGCGTACCTCGCGGAGCCCGCGGGCGCTCAGGGCGGTCAGGTCCCGGCCGTCGAAGAGGACGCGTCCGGCGGTCGGCTCCAGCAGTCCGTTGAGCATGCGCAGCAGCGTGGACTTCCCGGACCCGGACAGACCCATGACGACGAAGATCTGACCCGGCTCCACGGAGAACGAAGCGTCGATCACCGCGGCCGTCGTTCCTTCGGCGCGGAGCTCGTCGCGGCCGGAGCCGCCCTCGAGCCTGCGCACCGCCTCGTCGGGTCGTCTGCCGAACACCTTGTACAGGTGCTCGGCCTGCAGCCTGGACACATACACCTCGCGCGTCGAACCGGGAAACGGCCCGCCTCCCCGCCGGCGGGCCGTGGAGCGGGCGGTCTCTTCCCGCCTCCCCGCGTTGTCACCGGTCGAAGGCGCGGCGGGGTCCGCTCCGGCGCCGCGCCTGCCCCGGTCTTCGCGAGGGCAAACGCAAAAGTGAGCCACTTCACGGGCCGCCGGGCCGGTCCTGGACGGCCCGGGCGACCCGGCGACCCGGCGACCCGGCGACCCGGCGACCCGGCGACCCGGCGACCCGGCGACCCGGCGACCCGGCCGGAGCCTCACAGGACCCGGTCGCGGACGGCCGGAGCCTCACAGGACCCGGTCGCGGACGGCCGTGGCACACTCCGGGCGCACCGCACCGCACCCCGGGCACAGGGCCCCGCGCAACGGCCCCCGCGTGACAGGGCCCCAGGGCGCGGTGCGCCCGGCGCCGGGGCGCGGTGCGGTGCGCCCGGCCCGGGGCGCTGTCGGCGGCGTGCGGCATGATGGCGGACTGTGACGCGACGCCTGATGCTCCTCGACACTGCTTCCCTGTACTTCCGCGCCTACTACGGGGTGCCGGACTCCGTGCGCGCCCCGACGGCACGCCCGTCAACGCCGTCCGCGGACTCCTCGAGTTCATCACCCGGCTGGTCCAGGACCACCGCCCGGACGAGCTGGTGGCCTGCATGGACGCGGACTGGCGGCCGCACTGGCGGGTCGAGCTGATCCCCTCGTACAAGGCCCACCGGGTGGCGGCGGAGACCGTGGCGGGGCCGGACGAGGAGGAGGTCCCGGACACCCTGTCCCCGCAGGTCCCCGTCATCGAGGACGTGCTGGACGCCTTCGGCATCGCGCGGGCCGGCGTCGCGGGGTACGAGGCGGACGACGTGATCGGCACGCTCACGGCGCGGGCGGCCGGCCCGGTCGACATCGTCACCGGCGACCGCGACCTGTACCAGCTCGTGGACGACGCGCGCGGGATCCGCGTGCTCTACCCGCTGAAGGGCGTCGGCATGATGCAGGCGACCGACGAGGCGGTGCTCCGCGAGAAGTACGGTGTGGACGGCCCGGGTTACGCCGACCTGGCCCTGCTGCGCGGCGACCCGAGCGACGGTCTGCCGGGGTTCCGGGCATCGGCGAGAAGACGGCGGCGAAGCTGCTGGCCGCCCACGGGGACCTGGCCGGGATCATGGCCGCGGTGGACGACCCGGCGTCCGGGCTGACACCGGCCCAGCGCAGGCGGCTGGACGAGGCACGGCCCTATCTGGCGGTCGCCCCGAAGGTCGTCCGGGTCGCGGACGACGTGCCCCTGCCCGGCTTCGACCCGGCGCTGCCGAGGGAACCCCGCGACCCGTCCGGGCTCGACGAGCTCGCCGCGCGCTGGGGTCTGGGCAGGGCGGTGGGCCGGCTGCGCACCGAGCTGGCGGGCGCGAACCCGTCGCACTGAGTGTTAGCTTAGGCAAGCCTAAGCATCTACGTCAGGGGAGACCGCCGTGGCAGAGACAGCCGCCCGCAGGGCACCGCAGGTCCATGAGGCGCGGGTGCTGCGCACGGAACGGATCACCCCGCACATGGTCCGTCTCGTGCTCGGCGGCGGGGGACTCGCCTCGTTCGCCCTGGAGGGCTTCACCGACCACTATGTGAAGGTCGTCTTCCCGGTGCCGGGTGCGGCCTACCCCGAGCCGTTCGACATGGCCCGGATCCGCGAGGAGTTGCCGCGCGACCGGTGGCCGAGCACCCGCACGTACACCGTCCGCTCCTGGGACGCCGTCCACCGGGAGCTCGTCATCGACTTCGTGGTCCACGGCGACGAGGGTCTCGCCGGGCCGTGGGCGGCGCGGGTGCGGCCCGGCGAGACCGTGCGGCTGCTGGGCCCCGGCGGTGGGTACGCACCGGACCCGGCGGCGGACTGGCACCTGCTGGCGGGCGACGAGAGCGCGCTCCCGGCCATCGCCGCCTCGCTGGAGCAGATGCCGCGGGGTGCGCGGGTCCATGCCTTCGTCGAGATCGCCGGCCCGAGGAGGAGCAGAAGATCGCCACCCCGGACGGGGTCACCGTCAGCTGGCTGCACCGGGGCGCCCGTCCCGTCGGCGAGGCGCTGATCGCCGCGGTGCGCGCACTGGACTTCCCCGCGGGCGATGTGCACGCCTTCGTGCACGGCGAGGCGGGGGCGGTGCGCGAACTGCGCCGCCACCTCCGGCTGGAGCGAGGCGTCCCGCGGGAGCGGCTGTCCGTGTCGGGCTACTGGCGGCTCGGCAAGTCCGACGAGGCCTGGCGGGCCGTCAAGCGCGACTGGAACGCGGAAGTGGAGCGCGAGCAGGAGGCGTAGCGTCCGGGCGGGCCGGACGACGAAGCCCGCCCGGCCCGCGCCGGGGGCGTGGGAGGCGCCGCAGAGGTGCCGCCCGCGCCGGGGCGGACGCGCACCGGCAGCGCGAGCGGTGCCCGGGCTCACCGGCTCGGGAGCCGGACTCGGGACTCCGTCTCGAAACCGTGAGGAGATCTTGCCTCGAGGCCCTGCCCCGAGGCCCTGTCCAGAGACCTTGACTCGAGGCCGACTCGGCAGACCGACGCGGGACCCGGACTCGGGAGGTGCGCACCCTGGTGCATCCGCCGTCCTCGCCGGGGCCGCTGCGGCCGCCGGGCGCACGGCCGCCTCATGAGCCTCCCCGGGCAGACCTCAGCCACCCCGTGAACCCGAGCCCGGGCACGCCTCAGCGGCCTCCCCCGCAGCTCTGCGGCCGTCCCCGCCTCCGGCACCATCCGCGCCCATGTCACCATCGGTTCCCCGACCCGGCCGCGGGGTCGTTTCCGCTGCTCACCTCTCCGGTCCCGGGGCCGGTCCGGCCCGCTTGAGCGGTGGAGGGCACGGGCGGAACACGGGCTCGCAAAAAGTTCGGCGCCACGGCAGTCAAGACCCGTCTCCGCTCCGTATAGGGGAGGTGACACCCGCGGCGACGCAGGTCCGGGGAAGAGGGACCGGCCGGAACGGGCCGCGGCGAGGGGAGAGCGGTGAAGGAAGCGATACACATCACAGGGGCACCATCGACGGGGCCGGGGCTCGACGAACTCCTCGTCCGGGTCGCGCGCGGCGATCAGCAGGCCTTCTCGCGTGTGTACGACGCGGTCTGCGGACCCGTACTCGGCGTGGTGCGCGGGGTGTTGCGCGATCCGGCGCAGTCCGAGGAGGTCGCCCAGGAGGTCCTGGTCGAGCTGTGGCGGACCGCCGCGCGCTATCAGCCGTCGCGTGGCTCCGCCCTCACCTGGACCCTGACCCTCGCCCACCGCCGCGCCGTCGACCGCGTACGCTCCGCCCAGGCCGCCGTCGAACGCGAGCGGAAGGCCGCCCGGCTCGGCGGCACACCGGCGTTCGACGACGTCGTCGAACAGGTCGAGGCCCGGCTGGAACGGGAGCAGGTGCGGCGCTGTCTGCGCACACTGACCGAGCTCCAGCGCCAGTCGGTGACCCTGGCCTACTACCGCGGCCTCGCCTACCGGGAGGTCGCCGAACTGCTCGCGGTGCCGCTGGGCACCGTGAAGACACGGATGCGCGACGGGCTGATCCGCCTGCGCGACTGCCTGGGGGTGAACGCATGAAGTCGGGGAAGGAGCACCGCTCGGTGGAGAACGCCCGCCGGAGGCCGGTCGACCGGCCCCGGCGGGGGCGTGCTCCTGCAACGGACCGGACGGCCTGGGCCCGGCACGGCCGCCCCGGATCGGCCCGGCCGTCGACCGGCGCGCGCCACCGGCCGTGCGCCCTCCGGGGCCGGGAGGCCGCGGCCCTGCCCGCGACGGCTGCGGAAGGGACGGTCCTCCGATGAGCGCCGCGGCGAAGGGAGCGGGCCGGGACGCCGAACTGCACACGCTGACCGGCGCGTACGCCCTCAATGCGCTGGGCGACCGGGAGCGTGCCCGGTTCGAACGGCATCTGGCGGTGTGCCCGGCGTGCGCGCAGGAGGTGCGGGAACTCGGGGCCACCGCGGTACGGCTCGGCCTCGCCGCGACCGAGATTCCGCCGTCCGCGATGAAGTCCCGGGTGATGGCCCGGATCTCGACCGTGCGCCAGGAGCCGCCGAAGGTCGCCGCCGCGGAGGCCGGCCGCATCCCGCCCCCGGTGCACAGGGCCCGCCCGACCGGGCGGCGCAGGCTCGCCGGGTTCGTCCTCGCCGCGTGCGTCGCGGGGCTGGCGGCCCTCGGCGGCGTGGCGGTCGTCCAGCAGCGGGCCTCCGACCAGGCGCGGGCCGAGGCCCGCGAGGCCGCCGAACTGGCGCAGCGGCGCACCCAGGCGCTCGCGGACGTGCTCACCGCACCCGACGTACGCACACGGAGCACGGCGCTGGGCCAGGGGGCGGCCGGCACGGTGGCCTTCTCCCGGGAGCGGGACCGCGCCGTCTTCCTCGCGTCCGGCCTGCCGCGACCGGACGACGGCCGGGTGTACCAGCTCTGGTTCGCGGACGGCGGCTCCATGCGCCCGGCCGGGCTGCTCGCCTCGACGGGAAGTGCGGAGGCGTTGCTCATGGAGGGTGCGGTCGGCCGGGCGACGGGCATGGGCATCACCGTCGAGCCGGCCGGCGGTTCCTCCGCACCCACCTCCGAGCCACTGGGACTGCTGAGCTTCCCGTCCGGGTAGGGCCCGGCACGACGGCGGCCCCCGGGTCGCCCCTCGCGGCTCCGTACCAGCCGGCGCGGGCCGGTACGGGGGTCCGGGTCGATCCGGGCGATCCGGGCGGTCCGGGCGGTCCGGGCGGCCGGAACCTGCGGCGGGGGCCGCTCGCCCCGCGGGCCGCCGGGCTTCCGCCCCCGCGCGTCGGCGGGCCGCCGGGCCCGTCCGCACATCGGCCGGTGCCCGCCCCGAACAACACCCGCCGCTGGTGCGGACGGTGCGGACGGCGCCCGGCAGGACGGCAGGGCACGGAGTCACCGGCCGCGCCGCCCGGGCCCCGGTCGACCGGCCCACCGGTGCCGACGGTGCCGGTGGCGGCTGCGAGCCGCCGGGCACGTGGTGCGCCGCCCCCGGACGGGCGGCATGCCGGGCTTCCCCGGCGGTCAGCCGACCGAGCTGTAGGCCACCACGCCGCGCAGCACCGCGTCCACGGCCTTGCGCGCGTTGCGCGCCACCGTGGAGTTCTCGCCCGGCGCCGCCGCCGCGATCTGGCCGAGTACGTCGATGACCTGCTTGCTCCAGCGCACGAAGTCCCCCGCGGGCATCTCCGCCTCACGCAGCACCTCGTCCAGGCCCTTGCCCGAGGCCCACTGGTACACCGCCCAGGCGAATCCGAGGTCGGGCTCGCGCTGGCCCACGCCTTCGGCCTGGTTGATGCGGAACTCCTCCTCCAGCGCGTCCAACCGGCCCCAGATCCGCACCATCTCGCCGAGCGCGGCCTTCGCCCTGCCGGAGGGCAGCTTCGGCGCCACGGCGTCGTCGGCCTGGCGCGCCTCGTACACCAGCGACGAGACGCAGGAGGCCAGTTCGGCCGGGTTCAGCCCCTCCCACACCCCGTCGCGCAGGCACTCGCTGGCCAGCAGGTCCAGCTCGCCGTAGAGGCGGGCGAGCCGGCGGCCGTGCTCGGTGACCTCGTCGCCGCGGAGGTAGTCCATCTCGGTGAGCAGGGCGACGATGCGGTCGAAGGTGCGGGCGATCGTGTTCGTCCGGCCCTCGATGCGACGCTCCAGCTGGCGGGTGTCGCGCTGGAGCCGGTGGTGGCGCTCGGCCCAGCGGGCGTGGTCCTCGCGTTCGTCGCAGCCGTGGCAGGGATGGGCGCGGATCTCCCTGCGCAGCCGGGCGATCTCGCGGTCGTCCGCGGCTGCGGCGCGCGGCCTGCGGTGCCGGTCGGGCACGATGTGCCCGGCCTTGGTCCGCAGCGCGGAGGCGAGGTCGCGCCGGGACTGGGGCGAACGCGGGTTGAAGGACTTGGGGATCCGCATCCGCTCCAGCGGCTCCACGGGGACCGGGAAGTCCATCGAGGCGAGCCGCTTGACCTGGCGCTCGGCCGTCAGCACCAGGGGGCGCGGCCCGTCGTGGTACTCGTATCCCCGGTGGCCGTTGGACCTGCCGGCCGGCAGCCCGGGGTCGAGGACGAGCGCGAGGCCGGCGAACTTGCCGGTGGGCACGTGGATGACGTCGCCCGGCTTGAGCTTCTCCAGCGAGTCCGCGGCGGCCGCCCGCCGCTGGGCGGCTCCCTGCTTGGCCAGTTCGGTCTCGCGGTCCTTGAGTTCGCGGCGCAGCCGCGCGTACTCCTCGAAGTCTCCCAGGTGGCAGGTCATGCCCTCCCGGTAGCCCTCGAGCCCCTCCTCGTTGCGCTGCACCTGGCGCGAGATGCCGACGACCGACTTGTCCGCCTGGAACTGCGCGAAGGAGGTCTCCAGCAGTTCCCTCGAGCGATGCCGCCCGAACTGCTGCACCAGGTTGACCGCCATGTTGTACGACGGCTTGAAGCTCGAGCGCAGCGGGTACGTACGGGTGCCGGCGAGCCCGGCGAGCGCCCCCGGGTCCATTCCGCGCTGCCAGAGCACGACGGCGTGGCCCTCCACGTCGATGCCGCGCCGACCCGCGCGTCCGGTCAGCTGGGTGTACTCGCCGGGGTGATGTCGGCGTGCTGCTCGCCGTTCCACTTGACGAGCTTCTCCAGCACCACGGACCTGGCGGGCATGTTGATGCCGAGGGCCAGGGTCTCGGTGGCGAAGACGGCCTTGACGAGGCCGCGGACGAAGAGTTCCTCGACGACCTCCTTGAACGTGGGGAGCATTCCGGCGTGGTGCGCGGCTATGCCCCGCTCCAGGCCCTCGA
Source organism: Streptomyces sp. I6 (assembly GCA_003725745.1). Taxonomy (GTDB): domain Bacteria; phylum Actinomycetota; class Actinomycetes; order Streptomycetales; family Streptomycetaceae; genus Streptomyces. The sequence continues at coordinate 935,099 of RHDP01000001.1, forward strand.
GCCACTCGTAGTAGCCGAGGACATGGAGGTCCTCGCGGGGGATGGAGGCCGTGCGCTCCTCGACGATCGACCGCACCTCGAGGCGCGCCTCCTCGTCGTTGAGCCGCAGTCCGGCGAACAGGCACTGCTGGACGGCGGCTTCGCAGCCGGCCCGGCTGAAGATGAACGTGATGGCGGGCAGCAGCCCTTCCGCGTCCAGCCGCTCGATGACCTCGGGCCGCCCCGGGGTCCAGATGCGGCCCCGCTGCCGGCGCTCGCGCTCGCGGTCGGCCTCCCGGACCATCCTGCCGCGGCGGCGATCACGCGGGTTGTAGGTGCGCGAGCTCTCCATCCTGGCCAGGCGGACCAGGTCGGGGTTGACCTCGCGCCGGGTGGCGCCGCGGCCGCCGTGGTCGGTCTCCTCCTCGAAGAGGTCGTACATCCGGCGCCCGGCCAGCACGTGCTGCCACAGGGGCACGGGGCGCGACTCCGAGACGATCACTTCGGTGTCGCCGCGGACGGTGTCGAGCCAGTCGCCGAACTCCTCCGCGTTGGACACCGTCGCGGAGAGCGAGACCAGGGTCACCGACTCGGGGAGGTGGATGATCACTTCTTCCCAGACGGCGCCTCTGAAGCGGTCGGAGAGGTAGTGCACCTCGTCCATGACCACGTACCCGAGGCCGCTCAGCGACCGGGAGCCCGCGTACAGCATGTTGCGCAGGACCTCGGTGGTCATGACGACCACCGGTGCCTCGGAGTTGACGCTGTTGTCGCCGGTGAGCAGGCCCACCTTCCCGGGGCCGTACCGCTTCACCAGATCCGAGTACTTCTGGTTGGACAGCGCCTTGATGGGGGTCGTGTAGAAGCACTTGCGCCCCTGGGAGAGAGCCAGGTGCACGGCGAACTCGCCGACGATCGTCTTTCCGGAACCCGTGGGGGCCGCCACGAGCACGCCCTTGCCCGCCTCCAGCGCCTCGCAGGCCTCGATCTGGAACGGGTCCAGCTCGAAGTCGTACATCTCGCGGAAGGGAGCGAGCGCGGTGGCCTGCTCGGCGGCGCGGATCCGGGCGGCCGCGTATCGCTCGGCTGGTGAGAGGTCCTGTGTCATCTTGCCGTCGAGCCTACCCGCCGGGTCCGACAGTGGGCGCGAGCTTATTCGGGGCGGCGGGGTCCGAGGGCGGGCGCGCGCAGGGGACGCGCCCGCCCTCGGGGATGCCCGTCGGATGAGGCCGCCCTGCCCGTGCGGGCGGCGCGCCCGCCCTCGGGGCCCGGGTCAGGTGACGTCGTCGTACCCGTTGATCCGGTCCCGGTCCCGGTCGCGGTCGCCGCTCGGCTGCTCGGGGAGCGCGCGGGCGGCGGGGACGGGCCCGGCCTCGCCGACTGCCTCGGGGTGAGGTCGAGCTTGGAGGCCTCGTCGTCGCTCAGGCCGGCGTCGGGGTCCCTGCGTCGGCGGCGGGCGTCGTTGAGGAAGGAGAAGCCCACGGCGATGAAGTAGAGGACGGCCAGCGGGCCGGCCAGGAGCAGCATCGAGATCGGCTCGCCGCCGGGTGTGGCGATCGCGGCGAAGGCGGTGAGGCCGACGATCATTCCGCGCCACCAGCGCAGCATCCGCCTGCCGGTCAGCACACCGGTCATATTGAGCAGGATGAGGAGCAGCGGGAGCTCGAAGGCGACACCGAAGACGATCACCATGCGGGTGATCAGGTCAAGATAGTCGTCCAGCGGCAGCAGGGGCCTCGCGCCCGACGGCGCGAAGCCGAGCATGATCTCGGCGGTCTGCGGCAGGATCGAGTACGCGAGGTAGGCGCCGCCCAGGAACAGCGGCACGCCGGTGGCGACGAAACTCAGCGCGTACCGCTTCTCGTGGTGGTGCAGCCCGGGAGCGACGAAGGCCCAGAGCTGGTAGAGCCAGACCGGGGTCGCCGCCAGCACGCCCGCCATCAGGGCGACCTTCAGCGCGATGGTGAACGGTGACAGAAGTCCCTGTGTCGTCATCTCGGCGCAGAGCTGGCCGTTCCGCATGACGACCTGGCCGTTGGCGCAGCCGACCGACTCCAGGATCGGCCGCATCAGGAACGCGAAGATCTCCTTCTGGAAGAAGGCCGCGACGATCGTGGCCACCGCGATCGCCAGCACCGACTTCAGCAGCCGGTTGCGCAACTCACGCAGGTGTTCGCCGAGCGGCATCCGCCCCTCGGTGTCCTTGTCCTGCTTGCGGGCAGACTTGAGCAACCCACTTCCTCGTCTCGTGCGGGAACCGTCGGGGGAACCGGGTCAGCTCTGCGTCGTACGGTTCGGCTCCGAGACCGGGCGGCTGCTCGTCACATCGCCGGGGGCGGCCTGGATGGTGCGGGGGGCGTCCTTCTGCGCGGCGGTGTCGGCACCCGGCGCCGTCTGACCGGCCGACGACTCGTCGTCCTTCTTCATCGCCTTCGCCTCGCTCTTCAGGATCCGGGCGGACTTGCCGAGCGAGCGGGCCATGTCGGGCAGCTTCTTGGCGCCGAACAGCAACAGGATCACCACGATGATCAGAATGATCTCGAGGGGCTTCAGATTGCCGATCATCTGCGACTTCCTTCTCACTGAGGCGGCTGAAGGGCGGGCTGCCCGGTGGACGGTCGGACAGGAGTCCGATCGCCAATGTGCCTGCGATCGTAACCCGCCGGAGTAAACGCCGGGCAATGCCTGTGCATACGGGCGATTGCGACCCGAACGGACAGCGGACGCATCACAGGCAGGGTACCTCCGGGCCCTCGTCCCGGAGGAGACCGCCCGCGCTACCGCAGGGCCTCGCCGGTGCGCGCCAGCCGCGCCGCCGCTCTCTCCAGGTCCTCGGCGGCCCGGCTGACGCGTTCCGCGGTGGCGGCCACCTGCCGGCCCAGTCGCCGGGCCTCCAGGAAGACGCGGACACCGAGGACGCCGAGGACGGCGATCCCGAGGAACCCCAGGGCGATGGCGATCATGGGCCAGAACATGGACCAGAGCCTAGTGCCCCTCTCCTGCGGGCTCCGCCCCGTCCCGCCGCCCCGCCCGGCAGGCGCCTCGACGGCCGGGCACCGCCGGCCGCGGCGCCGGAGGAGGGGCGTGCGGGATCAGACGGTGGAGTGGAGGCGCAGTGTCCGCACCCCGCCGCCGGTGAGGAGTTCGACGATCCGCTCCCCGCCGGCTTGCGTACGGCGGCCCCGCACTCGGGGCAGGTGAAGGAGTAGAAGGTGGTCCGGCTGCTCGCGCCGATCGCGAGGCGCAGCGCCCCGGCCGCGAGTTCGAAGCGACCGCGGCAGTCGGGGCAGGCGGCCTTGAAGACGATCGGTATGTTCGGTGCCGGGATTCCTGCCAGAGCGGGCATGTCCGTCGTGTTCCCCCTCATGCGGGCCGCCGGTCCTGGCTGTCGTACGCGGCGAGCGCCTCGCGCGCCGCCTGCCGCGCGCTCTCCGCCAGGCCGGGCGGCGACACGATCCGGCCGTCCCGCCCCAGCCGGAGCGCGAGCCGCCGCAGGGATGCCGGGTCGGGGGTGCGCAGGCTGATCCGCAGTCCGCCGCCGGGCTGCTCGTCCGCGCTGTCGTGCGGGTAGTACTCGGCCACCCAGCGGCCGCCCGGACCGACCTCGACCACGACCTCGGGGTCCTCGGCCGAGGGCTGCACCAGCCCCTCCGACAGATCGCGCAGCTCCGTCTCGGGCGGCGCCGACGGCTCGTCCAGCAGCCGGATCTCGGCCACCCGGTCGAGCCGGAAGGTCCGGCGCGCCTCGGAGAGGTAGCACCAGCCCTCCATATAGGTGTGGCCGACGGCGAAGAGGCGGATGGGGTCGACCTCGCGCTCGGTGAGCTCGTCCCGCGCCGGGGAGTAGTACCGCAGCCACAGTCTGCGGCGCTCCGAGATGGCGCGGTCGACGTCGGCGAAGACACCCCCCTCGGATTCGAAGGTCACGGACAGCCGGGAGCTGGCTCCGGCGGACTCGCCCGCGGCGGCCTCCAGCTTGGCGGTGGCCCGGACCAGCGCCTCGCGGTCGCCCTCCCGCAGTCCGGGCAGCGTGGCGACGGCGCGTGCGGCGACCAGCAGCGCCGTCGCCTCGTCGGCGGCCAGCCGGAGCGGCTCGGCGACGTCGTCGGGGTTGTGCCACCAGATGCGTTCGCCGTCGGTGTCGATGTCCAGGAGATCGCCGCCGCGGAAGCTGGTCCCGCACATGGGCAGCACGTCGAGGTCGGAGATCAGCTCGTCCTCGGTGATCCCGAAGGCCCGGGCGACGTCCCCGACGCGCGCTCCGGGGCGTTCGCGCAGATACGTCACCAGCGAGAGCATCCGCCGGGTCTGGTCGATGGCGTTGGCGGCCATGCCTGTACGAGTCCCCCTCAGCCCTTGGCCACGGCGCGCAGCCGGTCCACCACATCGGCCCGCAGGTCCGCGGGCTCGAGTACGACGACGTCCGGTCCGAACTCCACCAGCCAGGCGTCCAGGCCGTGTCCGTACGGAATCTCCAACTCGTCCCAGCCGTCGCCGAGTTCCCGCACGGACGTGGCGCGGGCGCGCAGCGGGTAGCCGGATCCCGCCCGCAGCCTGATCCGGGCGGACCTGGTGGCGGTCTCGCCGGCCCAGCTCTCGACCGTCTCGCGGACGGTGACCACGTCGGGTACGGGCGCGGTGAAGGAGCCGGCGCGGGAGCGGACCCTCCCGGTGATGCGGGAGAGGCGGAAGACGCGCTCGGCACCGCGGTCGCGGTCCCAGCCGGCGAGGTACCAGTGCCCGCGCCAGCACTCCAGCGTCCAGGGCTCGACATGGCGGGTCTCGGGGCGGACGGCGTTGGACTTGCGGTAGTCGAAGACGACGGGGCGCCGGTCCCGGCAGGCGAGCATCAGCGGCTCGAACGCCGCCTCGTGGACGGGGATGCGCGGTTCGAGGGCGCTGTGCTGGGCCTCGTAGGGGTCCCGCGCCTCGGGCATGCCGGCGGCGCGCAGCTTCTGCAGGGCGCCGCTGGCCGCTCCGGCGAGCCGGGCCTGCTGCCAGACCCTGGCGGCGAGGCCGAGCGCCGCGGCCTCCTCGGCGTCGAGGGTGATCGGCGGCAGCCGGTTGGAGTCGCGGCGGGCGAGATAGCCGGTGTCGCCGTCGAGGTTGTCCACGGTGGCGATGACCAGTCCGAGTTCGCGCAGATCGTCCTTGTCCCGTTCGAACATCCGGTTGAAGGCGTCGTCGGAGGCTGCTTCCACATAGGCCTCGATGGAGCCGCGCAGCTCCCGCTTGCTGAGCGGCCGCCGTGTCCCGAGCAGACACAGCGCCAGGTTCATCAGCCGCTCGGCCTTGGCAATGGCCATCGACGCCCTTCCTCACCCGTTCTTCTGATCGTCGAACCTACCGCTACGGAGCGTCGTGGCAAAAGCGCGGGGCCCATGCCCTTACCGGCATGGGCCCCGAAGGGACCGGCTGCGTTCAGACCGCGACCAGGTCGCAGACGAAGATCAGCGCCTCGCCCGGGGCGATGCGGCCGCCACCGGCCCCGCGGTCGCCGTAGGCGAGGTGCGCGGGGATGGTCAGCTGACGGCGGCCGCCGACCTTCATGCCCTGCACACCCTGGTCCCAGCCCTGGATGACCTGGCCGACGCCGAGCTGGAACTGCAGCGGGGCGCCGCGGTTCCAGGAGGCGTCGAACTCCTCGCCGGTGGAAAAGGCCACGCCCACGTAGTGGACGGAGACGGTGTCGCCCGCCTTGGCCTCGGGCCCGTCGCCCTCCCAGATGTCCTTGATCTCAAGGTCGGCCGGCGGCTCGCCGCCGGGGAAGTCGATTTCGGGCTTGTCGATGCTCACGTGTTGCTCCTTGCGCTCTCTGTGCGAGTCAACGCGGACAGTCTTACAGAACCGCCAGGATGTCCACGGAGAACACCAGCGTGGACTTCGCCGGGATCGGGCCCTGGGCCTGGTCGCCGTAGGCCATGTCCGGCGGCACGACGAGCAGTACCCGGCTGCCGGTCTTCTTGCCCTCCAGGCCCTTCGACCAGCCCTCGATCACACCGGAGAGCGGGAAGGTGACGGGGGCGCCCTTGGAGTAGCTGCTGTCGAACTCCTTGCCGTCCTTCCACAGGACGCCCTTGTACTGGACGGCCACCGTGTCGCCCGCCTTGACCGCGGGGCCGCTGCCCTCGATGACGTAGTTGGAGACCAGTGCGGTCGGTGCGGGCTTCTTCGGAACGGTGATCGAGGGCGCCTTGCCGTCGGTGTTCGTGCCGACCTTGGGCAGGTCGATGTCGTCCTGGGCGACCTCGGTGCCCTTGGCGGACACGGGGAGGGTGGTGCCCTTGACGATGTCCATGACGAACACCAGCGTGGCGTTCGGCGGGATGTCGCCCTGGCCGCTGCTGCCGTAGGCGAGCGACGGCGGGATGGACACCTCCAGGCGGCTGCCGACCTTCTGGCCGGTGAGGGCCTTCTGCCAGCCCTCGATGACACCGCCGCCGCCGATGGTCACGGCGAACGGCTCGCCGCGGTCGAAGCTGTTGTCGAACGGCTTGTCCCCGTCCCACACCTGGCCGAGGTAGTCGACCTGGGCCTGGTCGCCCTTCTTGAGGACCTGGCCCTTGCCCTCGCTGACGACCTCGACCTCGAGGTCCTTGGGCGGCTCGCCCTCGCCCTTGGCGAGCGTGGGCTTCTCGCCGAACTTCGCTCCCGCGGTGATGGCGGGCAGTCCGTTCGACGTCTGGGCGGAGTTGGAGCCCTTGTCGTCGCCGCACGCCGCTGTGGAGAGCAGCAGCAGGGGCACGACGAGCAGGCCGGCAAGTCGGCGCACGTGTTCCTCAGATCTCAGACGGCACATCGGTCGCTCGACACTCTAAGGGCTGCGCCCAGAGCCCCGTACGCTTCTCGCACGGGGCTCGGGTGGCGTCCGGTCCGCCCGCCGCGTCCCACCGGGCGGACCGGACCACTACATTCCGGCGATCAGCTTCTCCACCCGGTCGTCCACGGAGCGGAACGGGTCCTTGCACAACACCGTGCGCTGGGCCTGGTCGTTGAGCTTGAGGTGCACCCAGTCGACGGTGAAGTCCCGCCGCTGCTCCTGTGCCCGGCGGATGAAGTCGCCGCGCAGCCGGGCCCTGGTGGTCTGCGGGGGCACGGACTTGCCCTCGAAGATCCTGAGGTCGTTGCAGATCCGGGCGGCCTGCCCCTTCTTCTCCAGGAGGTAGTAGAGTCCGCGCCTGCGGTGGATGTCGTGGTAGGCGAGGTCTATCTGCGCGACCCTCGGATGCGACATCGTCATGTTGTGCTTGGCCCGGTACCGCTCGATGAGCTTGTACTTCATCACCCAGTCGATCTCGGTGCCGATGCTGTCGAGGTCCTCCTGCTCGATGGCGTCGAGCGTGCGCCCCCACAGCTCCAGGACCTGCGCCACCGTGCCGGTGCGGATGCCCCGGCGGTCGACGAAGTCCACAGCCTTCTCGTAGTACTCGCGCTGGACCTCCAGGGCGGAGGCCTCGCGGCCGCTGGCCAGGCGCACCTTGCGCCGGCCGGTGATGTCGTGGCTGACCTCGCGGATGGCCCGGATCGGGTTCTCCAGCGTCAGGTCGCGCATGACCGTGCCCGCCTCGATCATGCGCAGCACCAGGTCGGTGGCCCCGACCTTGAGCAGCATGGTCGTCTCCGACATGTTGGAGTCGCCGACGATGACGTGCAGGCGGCGGTAGCGCTCGGCGTCCGCGTGCGGCTCGTCCCGGGTGTTGATGATGGGCCGGGAGCGGGTCGTCGCGGAGCTGACGCCCTCCCAGATGTGTTCGGCGCGCTGGCTGACGCAGAACACGGCACCGCGAGGGGTCTGGAGTACCTTTCCCGCGCCGCAGAGCAGCTGCCGGGTGACCAGGAACGGGATCAGGATGTCCGCGAGACGGGAGAACTCCCCGTGCCGGGCCACGAGGTAGTTCTCGTGGCATCCGTAGGAGTTTCCCGCCGAATCGGTGTTGTTCTTGAAGAGGTAGACGTCGCCCGCGATCCCCTCCTCGTGCAGGCGGCGTTCGGCGTCGACGAGCAGGCCTTCGAGGATGCGCTCCCCGGCTTTGTCGTGGGTGACCAGCTCGGTCACGTTGTCACATTCGGGAGTTGCGTATTCCGGATGCGAGCCCACGTCGAGGTAGAGGCGGGCCCCGTTGCGCAGGAAGACATTGCTGCTGCGGCCCCATGACACGACTCGGCGGAAGAGGTAGCGCGCCACTTCGTCAGGTGACAGTCGGCGCTGTCCCCTGAACGTGCACGTGACGCCGTACTCGTTCTCCAGCCCGAAAATGCGGCGGTCCATGAGGGAACATTACGCCCGATGGCCTGAGCTGAAACCGGGTTCGGCGGCACCGCTTCGATCATTTTCATCCGCCGGTGCGACATCCGCACCGCTGCCGGGAGCTGCGAGGACCCGTCCGGTGGCCAGCAGCACCAGCAGGGCGGCGATCCCGCCGCCGCCCGCGACGGCGAAGCCCGCGGCGGTCCCCGCGAACTCCACGGCGGGGCCGGCCGCGGCCGTACCGACGGCGGCGCCGACGCCGAAGGTGGTCACCAGCCAGGAGAAGGCCTCGGTCACGGTGCCGCGCGGGGCGTGCCGGTCGACCACGAGGAAGGCGCAGGCGATCGCGGGCGCGAGGAAGAGCCCGGAGACGGCACCGAGCGCGGTCATCGCGGGCACGCCCGGGGTCAGCATCAGCGGCAGATAGCCCAGGGCGAGCAGCCCGGTGATCACCCGCAGCCGCCGCTCGGGCGCGCCGGCCCAGTCGCGCGCGCCGTAGACGACGCCGCCGACGAGGGCGCCGAGGCCCAGGGCGGCCATGAACCATCCGTACACGGCGTCACCGCCCCGGCCCTCGGCGTAGGAGAGGGCGGCGACCGTGATGGAGCCGAGGGCGAGGCCGACGAAGAAGAAGCAGCCGAGCAGGGCGAGCAGCCCGGGCGAGCGCAGGGCGCCCAGCCAGTGGGCCTCGCGCGGCGCGGACCGCCATGTGCGGGAGGGTTCGGAGACCACCACCGAGAGCGCGCCGAGGACGCCCACCGCGTTGACGGCGAGCAGCGCGGCGGCGGGCGACATCAGCCAGACCAGCAGCGTGACCAGCAGCGGTCCGACCGTGAACATGACTTCCTGGGCTATCGCGTCCATGGCGTAGGCGCGGTGCACCCGGTCCTGCCGGCCGAGGACGTCCGGCCAGAGGGCGCGCAGCCCGCCTTCCAGGGGCGGGGTGAAGAACCCGGCGACGGCGACGGCGGTGTAGGCCACGGCGAGCGAACCGATGCCGGAGACGGCGAGTACGGCCATGCCGAGAGCCGAGAGGACGGCGGCGGGGAGCTGGACGCGGGGCTGCCCGTACAGGTCGACCATGCGGCCGAGGAGCGGCTGTCCGGCGGCCGTGGTCAGTCCGTAGACGGCCGCGAGGGCGCCGGCGAGGGTGTAGCTGCCGCCCTCGGCGCGGGCGAAGAGCACGATCGCGATGTGCGCGACAGCGTTGGGCAGCCGGCCCACCAGCGTGCCCGCGAGCAGGCGGGCCGCATGGGGGCCTTGAGGATGTCCGTGTACCCGGCGAGTCCCGTGCCCATCGCTTCCGCCTCTTCGCTGCCACCCCGGCGGGTCGTGCCCCACTCTGGGAAGTTTTACGTATAACTAGCTGCGTCATACGTACCATGTCAGATGCCGCGAGTCCACTCCCGCGGTGCACGGGGACCGAGCGCGGAGGCGAGTGTGCAGACCCGGGAGCCCGCCGGTGGAGCGCGGCCGACCAGCAGGGACGTGGCGCGGGCCGCCGGGGTGTCGCAGGCCACCGTGTCGCTGGTGCTGGGCGGGAAGTGGCGCGGCCGGGTGTCCGAGCGGACCGCGGGGCTGGTGCGCGACGCGGCGTCCGAACTGGGCTACCGGCCGAACCTCGCCGCCCGCAACCTGCGGCTCGGCCGGACCCGGACGGCACTGCTGGTGGTCCCCGCGCTGACCAACGAGTTCTTCGCGCGCGTGTACGGGGGTGCGGCGGCGGTCGCCGCCGAGCACGGTTTCGGCGTGGTGCTGTATCCCTCCCCCGAGGGCACGGGGCCCGCGCGGGATCCCTTCCCGTCCGCCCGGGCCGCCCTGGACGGGGTGATCGCGTCATCGATGGCGGCGGGCGCGCTGGACGCGATCCGCGGGACCGATCTGCCGCTGGTGATGCTGGACAGCGATCCGGCCGACCCGGCGTCCGCGGCCCAGGTGAACCTGGACGTGGCGGACGGTATGCGGCAGGTGGTGGATCATCTGCTCGCCCTCGGGCACCGGCGCTTCGTCCACCTCGCCTCGGCCGTGCCGTCCTGGACGTTCGCGGTGCGGGCCCGGGCCATGGAGGAAGCGCTGGGGAAGGTCGCGGAGTCGGAAATCCGGACGGTTCCGTCGCCGCTCGACGTGCCCGGTGCGCTGGAGGCGGCGGGGCGCGCGCTCAGCGCTCCGGGCCCGCGGCCCACCGCCCTGGTCTGCGACGACGACATCCTCGCGGCCGGCGCCTGCAAGGCGGTCCGCCGCATGGGCCTGCGGGTGCCGGAGGACGTCTCGGTGACCGGCTTCGACGACCTGGCCCTGGCCACGGCGGTGGAACCGGAACTCACCACGGTCCGCCTCCCGGCCGAACGGATCGGCCAGGCCGGCATGACCGCGCTCCTCGACGTCCTCTCGTCCCGCGCCCCGGCCTCCGGCGCCCTCCCGGTCGTCCTGATCCCCCGGGGCTCCACGGGCCCCGCACCGGCGGCCTGAGGACGCCCCCCGGAGCGCGTTCCGGGACGTCCGGCCGGTGCGCCCCGCCCTCCGCGCTCGGGAAGGCCCACCCTCCGCGCTCGGGAAGCACGGGCGGGGCGTGCACGGCGCCCTGCCGTCCCCGCGGGGTGGGGCGGGTGCGATGAGGCCGCTCGGGAGGCCGCGGGCCGGCCCCCGTCCGGGCGGCCGGCTCGATTCCCCGTCCGGGCTCGGGATTCCCCGCTCGGGCGGGCCGCGCCGGGGCACCTCCCGGCCTCCGGACGGGTCCGCCGGTGCGTGCCGGGCAGGGAGGAGCGTCACCCGCCCGCCGGGCGGCTCCGAGGCGTCCGCTGCGTGGGAGCCGACGGACACATCCGCGCCCCGCACGCCGTGTCCGCGCCCCGCACGCACCGGCGCCCCGCACGCGGATCGCGTGCGGGGCGCGGCGGACGGGCTGCGGACTACGTCTCGTCGTCCGGTGTCTCCTCGTCCGACGGGGCCTCCGTCGGAGCGGAGGCGGCGTCGGCGGCCCCCAGCAGACGGGAGAGCTGGCGGCCCACGATCCGCTTGAACTTGCGCTGCTGGGGTCGGGTGCGGTCCAGGACCGCGACCTCGAGGCGCTCCGCGGGAATCTCCCGCTCGCCGCCGTTGGTGTCGCGGGACAGGGCCTGCACCGCGAGCTTCAGCGCCTCGGCGAGCGACATCCCGTCACGGTGCCGCTGGTCGAGGAAGGAGCTGATCTGCTCGGCGTTGCCGCCGACCGCGACCGAGCCGTGCTCGTCCACGATCGAGCCGTCGTGCGGCAGCCGGTAGATCTGGTCCCCCTCGGGCGAGCTGCCGACCTCGGCGACGACCAGCTCGACCTCGTAGGGCTTCTCGCCGGCACTGGAGAAGATCGTGCCCAGTGTCTGCGCGTAGACGTTCGCCAGGCCGCGGGCCGTGACGTCGTCGCGGTCGTAGGTGTAGCCGCGCAGGTCGGCATAGCGGACGCCGCCGATGCGCAGGTTCTCGTACTCGTTGTACTTGCCGGCCGCGGCGAAGCCGATCCGGTCGTAGATCTCGCTGAACTTGTGCAGCGCGCGGGACGGGTTCTCGCCGACGAACACGATGCCGTCGGCGTACTGCATCACGACCAGGCTGCGGCCGCGCGCGATGCCCTTGCGGGCGTATTCCGCCCGGTCGGCCATCGCCTGCTGTGGTGAGACATAGAACGGCGTCGACACCGGCTATCCGTCCCTTTCTGTCAGTGGCGAGGAGTCACCGCCCAGCGGTGTCCTGGGGAACATCAGAGCAGCGAGGCCCTCGGGCCGTCCGGCTGCTCCCTCCGGCGCTCCAGGACCGCGTGGGCGATCTCGGAGGACTCGGCCTCGGTCAGCTTGCGGAAGCCCTCGTCGGTGATGACGGTGACGATCGGGTAGATGCGCCGGCCCACGTCGGGTCCGCCGGTGGCGGAGTCCTCGTCGGCCGCGTCGTACAGCGCCTGGATGACCAGGGTGAGCGACTGCTCCTCGGTCAGGTCCTCGCGGTAGAGCTTCTTCATCGATCCCCGGGCGAAGATCGACCCGGAACCGGTGGCGGCGTAGCCGTGCTCCTCGGAACGGCCGCCGGTGACGTCGTAGGAGAAGATCCGCCCCTTCTCCCGGTCGACGTCCCAGCCGGCGAAGATCGGGACCACGGCGAGGCCCTGCATGGCCATGCCCAGATTGCTGCGGATCATCGTGGACAGGCGGTTCGCCTTGCCCTCGAGGGAGAGCTGCGCTCCCTCCACCTTCTCGAAGTGCTCGAGCTCGAGCTGGAAGAGCTTGACCATCTCCACCGCCAGGCCGGCGGTGCCGGCGATGCCGACGGCGGAGTACTCGTCGGCCGGGAAGACCTTCTCGATGTCACGCTGGGCGATCATGTTGCCCATGGTGGCCCGCCGGTCACCGGCGAGCACCACGCCTCCGGGGAAGGACGCGGCGACGATCGTCGTGCCGTGGGGCGCCTCGATCACGCCCTGCACGGGGGGCAGGACGCGCTTGCCCGGGAGCATCTCGGGGAGTGCTCGCCGAGGAAGTCCATGAACGACGACGAGCCGGGCGTCAGGAAGGCCGCCGGCAGACGCCCGGTGCTACGAGGGTTGGCTTCCACGAGGTTCCTTCCAAGTAGGCGGCAGCCCGCCGGACGGTGTCGGGATCGTCTCCCAACGTGCCGATGGCCGAATTGCAGTTGAAGCACAGTACGCCACGGACCCTACCCGCCTCATGACAGTGATCCACATGCGCTGCAGGAGCGGACGGGCAGATCACACGGATACCCATCTGCAACGAGACCATGTCGTCGCGCTCGGCCTCGGTGAGGCCGTACCGGCGCTTTCAGACGTCCCTGACGGCCCCGGATGGCCCCGCACGCTGTGCAGCGCGTCGAGAGGCCGCCGGATGCGGTCGCGTCGCGATGCCGTTCGCTGTGGGGCTTCACCTCGCCGCAGGTCCGGCACTCCTTGTACCCGGCAGGGGCATCGACCTTGATTCGGGCCGTCTCACGCTGAGCTGTCCGACGGCGCCGGCAGTACTCGGCAGCGCATTCGCGGCAAGTGGTCTGCAGCCCGTCGGGCCTCGACTTGTTCGACGCGAATGCGCTGGCCGGAAGCACTTTCTGGCAGGTTGAGCATTTTCCCTCAATGTCCGTTTTGGACATTTACCTACTGACCGCCCTTTTGCACAAAACTCCGAACGAAGTCCTCTGCATTCTCTTCCAAGACGTCGTCGATCTCGTCCAGCACGGAGTCGACGTCGTCGGACAGCTTCTCCTGGCGCTCCTTGAGGTCTTCGGAGGCCTGCGCGTCCTGCGCCTGCTCCTCGACCTCCTCGGTGGAGCGCGAGGCCCGCTGCTGCCCGCCGCCGGTGTCCTTGGTCGCCATATCCCTCACCCCGCTCGGTTCGCCCGCTTGGTTCGGACTCAAGATCAGACCCTACAAGGAGGGCCCGACATCGGCCCCGCGCTTTCCACAACGTCCGGGGCCCACCTCCATGATTCCCGGACGCGGGCCGTTTCAGCCCCCGGAGAGGACACGGACCAGGTCTTCCGCCGTCCGGCACCGGTCAAGGAGCTCCTTGACATGATTGCGTGTACCACGCAACGGCTCCAGCGTGGGGACGCGCTGCAAGGAGTCCCGCCCCGGCAGGTCGAAGATCACCGAGTCCCAGGAGGCGGCGGCCACGTCGTCCGCGTACTGCTCCAGGCAGCGGCCCCGGAAATAGGCCCTGGTGTCCTCCGGGGGCTTGCTCTCGGCGCGCTCGACGTCGGCCTCGTCCAGCAGCCGCTTCATCCTGCCCCGCGCCGCCAGGCGGTTGTACAGCCCCTTCTCGGGGCGCACGTCCGCGTACTGCAGGTCCACCAGGTGCAGCCGGGCCGCGTCCCAGTCCAGGTCGTCGCGCCTGCGGTAGCCCTCCAGGATCTCCAGCTTGGCGACCCAGTCGAGCTCCCCGGACAGGCTCATCGGATCGTTCTCCAGCCGGTTGAGGGTGTCCTCCCAGCGCACCAGGACGTCCTTGGTCTGCTCGTCCGCGTCCACGCCGAACCGGTCCTCGACGTACTTGCGGGCCAGCTCGAAGTACTCCATCTGCAACTGGACCGCGGTGAGTGTCCGGCCGCTGCGCAGCGTGACCAGCCGCTGCAGGGAAGGGTCGTGGGACACCTGGTGCAGCGTCCGCACCGGCTGGTCGACGGCCAGGTCGACGTTGACGAAGCCGTCCTCGATCATCGACAGCACCAGCGCGGTCGTACCGAGCTTGAGGTAGGTGGAGACTTCCGACAGATTGGCGTCGCCGATGATCACGTGCAGCCGGCGGTACTTCTCCGCGTCGGCGTGCGGTTCGTCCCTGGTGTTGATGATGGGCCGCTTCAGGGTGGTCTCCAGGCCCACCTCCACCTCGAAGTAGTCGGCCCGCTGGCTGATCTGGAAACCGTGCTCGTGGCCGTCCTGGCCGATCCCGACCCGGCCGGCACCGGTCACGACCTGCCGGGACACGAAGAACGGCGTCAGATGCCGCACGATGTCCGAGAAGGGCGTCTCCCGCTTCATCAGGTAGTTCTCGTGCGTGCCGTAGGACGCGCCCTTGTTGTCGGTGTTGTTCTTGTACAGGTGGATGGGCTGGGCGCCGGGCAGCTGGGCGGCGCGCTCGGCCGCCTCCGCCATGATCCGCTCGCCGGCCTTGTCCCAGAGCACGGCGTCGCGGGGATTGGTGACCTCGGGGGCGCTGTACTCGGGGTGGGCGTGGTCCACGTAGAGCCGTGCGCCGTTGGTGAGGATCACATTGGCCAGGCCGATGTCCTCGTCGGTGAGCTGGCTGGAGTCGGCGGCCTCCCTGGCCAGGTCGAAGCCCGGGCGTCCCGCAGGGGGTTCTCCTCCTCGAAGTCCCAGCGGGCGCGCCGCGCCCGGTGCATCGCCGCCGCGTAGGCGTTGACGATCTGGGACGAGGTGAGCATGGCATTGGCGTTGGGGTGGCCGGGGACGGAGATCCCGTACTCCGTCTCGATGCCCATTACTCGCCGTACGGTCATGCGGCCCTCCTTGCCCGGCGGCGCTCCCCTCCGGGAGCGGCGCTCAAGTACCGCTCGTTCTCCGTTGCGTGTGCGGTGCCCGTCCCCGCACGGCGCGACGCGGCGGTACGGACGAGCCTAGAACGCCTCTGCGCTGGTGGGGAGATCAATTCGGTCATTGCCCTGTGTGGTGCGATTACCCGTCCGGAAACCCTCGGAAAGCAGCCGGCTGCGGATGCCCTCCCCCTGTTTTCCAAGGGGGAGCCCCAGGACATCCGCAGCCGGGCTGCGATCTACAGGTACTGACCGGTGTTCGCCACCGTGTCGATGGAGCGTCCGGTGTCCGCGCCCTGCTTTCCGGTGACGAGCGTGCGGATGAAGACGATCCGCTCGCCCTTCTTTCCGGAGATCCGGGCCCAGTCGTCCGGGTTCGTGGTGTTCGGCAGGTCCTCGTTCTCCTTGAATTCGTCGACGCAGGCCTGGAGCAGGTGCGCGACGCGGAGACCCTTCTGGTTGTGGTCCAGGAAGGCCTTGATGGCCATCTTCTTCGCCCGGTCCACAATGTTCTGGATCATGGCGCCGGAATTGAAGTCCTTGAAGTACAGGACTTCCTTGTCGCCGTTGGCGTACGTGACCTCCAGGAAGCGGTTCTCCTCGGATTCCGCGTACATCTGCTCCACGACCGACTGGATCATGCCCTGGACGGCCGCCTCCTTGGAGCCGGTGTGCTCCGAGAGGTCGTCGGCGTGCAGCGGCAGCGACGGCGTGAGGTACTTCGCGAAGATGTCCTTCGCCGCCTCGGCGTCCGGACGCTCGATCTTGATCTTGACGTCGAGCCGGCCGGGCCGCAGGATCGCGGGGTCGATCATGTCCTCGCGGTTGGAGGCGCCGATCACGATGACGTTCTCCAGGCCCTCCACACCGTCGATCTCGGCGAGCAGCTGGGGGACGATCGTGTTCTCGACGTCCGAGCTGACACCGGAGCCGCGGGTGCGGAAGAGGGACTCCATCTCGTCGAAGAAGACGATGACGGGGGTGCCCTCGCCGGCCTTCTCGCGGGCACGCTGGAAGACCAGGCGGATGTGCCGCTCGGTCTCGCCGACGTACTTGTTGAGGAGCTCGGGGCCCTTGATGTTGAGGAAGTAGCTCTTCCCCGCGGGCTGGCCGGTCACCTCGGCGACCTTCTTGGCAAGGGAGTTGGCGACGGCCTTCGCGATCAGCGTCTTGCCGCATCCGGGCGGGCCGTAGAGCAGGATGCCCTTCGGCGGCCGCAGTTCGTGCTCCTTGAAGAGGTCGGGGTACAGATACGGGAGCTCGACGGCGTCCCGGATCATCTCGATCTGGCCGCCGAGACCGCCGATCTTGCCGTAGTCGACGTCCGGGACCTCTTCGAGGACCAGCTCCTCGACCTCGCTCTTGGGCACGACCTCGTACACGTACCCGGACCTGGACTCGAGCAGCAGGGCGTCGCCGGGGCGGATGGTGACGTCCAGCAGCGGCTCCGCGAGCCGTACCACCCGTTCCTCGTCGGTGTGCCCGATCACCAGGGCGCGCTCGCCGTCCTCGAGGATCTCCTTGAGGGTGACGATGTCCCCGGTGCGCTCGAACTCCATGGCCTCGACCACGTTGAGCGCCTCATTGAGCATGACCTCCTGGCCGCGCCGGAGCTCCTCGGGCTCGACGCCGGGGCTGACGTTCACCCGGAGCTTGCGGCCCCCGGTGAAGATGTCGGCGGTGCCGTCCTCGTTGGCCTGCAGGAAGACACCGAAGCCGGCCGGAGGCTGGGCGAGCCGGTCGACCTCCTCCTTGAGGGCCACGATCTGGTCTCGGGCCTCACGGAGCGTGTTCGCCAGCCGCTCGTTCTGTGCGGACACGCCGGCCAGGTTCGTCTGCAGCTCGACGATCCGCTCTTCGAGAATCCTCGTATGGCGCGGAGAGTCGGCGAGCTTGCGGCGCAGGACGGCGATCTCCTGCTCGAGATAGGCGACCTGGCCGGCGGGGTCTTCAGACCCCCGCCCCGGCCGGAAGCCGCGGTTGTTGTCGTCGTCGTGGGCTGCCACGGTCCTCACCTCCTCCAAGGGGAGCTGGACGCTTCCTGACCCTACCTGGGCTGGTGGTGATTGAAACCCCTAGATCACAAAGACGGTAGGGGTGTGTCCGATCTTCACCCTTGCGCTCTCCCTCACGCCAGGGGAATACCCACCCATCAACATCGGAAAGCGGGCGGTTGTATGGTCGGAACGGTCAACACCCGTCAGGGCTGGCCGGTATTGATACCACAGGCTCGATGCACACCGCGCAGGAACGGCAGGCGACATGAACGAGGCTCTCGAAGTCTGGATCGACCAGGGGCTGTGCACCGGCGACGGCATCTGCGCCCAGTACGCGCCCGAGGTGTTCGAGCTGGACATCGACGGCCTGGCCTACGTGAAGAGCGCCGACGACGAGCTGCTGCAGGAACCGGGCGCCGCAACGCCCGTACCGCTGCCGCTGCTGACCGATGTCATCGACTCGGCCAAGGAGTGCCCGGGCGACTGCATCCACGTACGCCGCGTCGCGGACGGGGTCGAGGTGTACGGACCCGACGCCGGGTAGCCCGTCCGGCGCCCACCGAGGGTGACGTCTCACCCACTGCGGGTGCCGTCCGCGTCCTCCGCGGACTCGGTGAACTTCCCCCGCTCCACCGCCACTTGACCGTCTGCCGCAGGTCCGGGCAGCAGCGCGGCACGTCCGGCGACGAATAGCCGAGGAGGACGGCGGTGACGGCTCCGTCACGGACCGCGAGCCCGTCGGCGCTCTGCCGGCGCGCGGGCTCCAGCAGGGTGGCGACGACGCGGGACTCGCCGGCACGGGACCGGGCCAGTACGTAGATCCCGCTGGGCGGGGTGCCGGACCCGGCCTCGCAGCGCGCCGCCACCACCGCCTCCGGTCCGCCGTCGCCGTCCAGGTCCCCCGTCGCCCGCTCCACCACCACGGTGGGGGCCCCGCCGCACTCCAGGGGCAGCGGCACGCCGGTGGCCTCGGGCGCCGGAGCGGTGGCGGCGATGGCCTCCCGGCCCCCGGTCTGACCTGCTCTGGCCCGGTCCGGCTGGAGCAGTCCCGCGGCGGCGACGACCGCCGCCATCGCCGTCGCGGTGGCCAGCCAGTGGACCGGGCGGGCGTGGTTGTGCGCGAGATCCGGGACGGCGGAGGTCTGCACCGAGGCGTCTCCTGTGGGCGGCGGTTCCGGTGGGTGACCCGCATGGTGCCATACGTCACACGGCGCGGGAACAGCGGGGTGCGAAAGCGGCGAGGGAGCCGACGGGTCGAACCGGCGGGGCGGGCACCCGGGCGAGCCGCCGGGAGGCCCAACGGCGCCGGGCCGCCGTCGAGTTCCCCGGCCCCGGCCGGAACTGGACGGCGGTCCGCCCGCGTTGCGGCAACGCGTCCGCCCCGCGCCCGGAGCGGACGCGGGACGGACTCTGACGGGCCCTGACTGGCCCTGACGGGCTCTCAGCCCTTGTTCGGGCCCTCGTAGTCCTCGCCGTAGGCGCCCTTGGCGGGCCGGCGGCGCCGCATCGGCGGCTCCACACCGTCCGCGAGCCGCCGGGCGGTGACCAGGAAGCCGGTGTGGCCGATCATCCGATGGTCCGGGCGCACGGCCAGCCCTTCGACGTGCCAGTTGCGGATCATGGACTCCCACGGCTGCGGCTCGGCGTAGCACCCGGTCTCGCGGATGGACTCGACGGTCCGCGCCAGCTGCGTGGTCGTCGCCACGTAGCAGCACAGGATGCCGCCGGGGACGAGGGCCTTGGAGACGGCCTCCAGGCACTCCCAGGGCGCGAGCATGTCCAGGATGACGCGGTCGACGTCGGCGTCGGAGAGGTTGTCCTGGAGGTCCCCGACCGTGAGCGTCCAGGCCGGGTGCGGTCCGCCGAAGTAGCGCTCGACGTTGCCCCTGGCGATCTCCGCGAAGTCCTCGCGGCGCTCGTAGGAGTGCAGCATGCCGTCGTCGCCGATGGCGCGCAGCAGGAAGGCGCTGAGCGAGCCGGAGCCGACCCCCGCCTCCACGACGCGCGCCCCGGGGAAGATGTCGGCGAAGGCCAGGATCTGCCCCGCGTCCTTGGGGTAGACCACGGCTGCGCCGCGGGGCATGGACAGGACGTAGTCGGGGAGCAGGGGCCGCAGCGCGAGGTAGGCGACGTTTCCCGTGGTACGGACCACACTGCCCTCGGGGGCGCCGATCAGCTCGTCGTGCGGGAAGGAACCCTTGTGGGTGTGGAAGTTCTTCCCGGCCTCGAGCGTGAACGTGTAGTGGCGTCCCTTGGGATCGGTGAGCTGGACCTGGTCCCCGACCTCGAAGGGCCCGCGACGGCGGGCGGCACCGGTCGGTTCGGACATGTGACCAGTGTATGGGGTGCCGGAACCCGCCCGTGCCACGCGGTCAGGAGCCCGGGCGGGCCATCGCCGCCACGAAGGCGCGCTCGACGTCCGCCGTGGAGAGCACTCCGTAGATCTCGCCGGTCTCCTCCACCACCAGGTACTCGGAGGCAGGGTTCGCGCGGAGCCGGTCCAGGAGCGCCTCGCCGGCGAGTTCGGCCGGGACCTTCATGCCGTCGGTGAGGTCCTGGGCGAGGCCGCCGACGGCGACCCAGGGGCGGCGGTGCTCGGGTACTCCGACGATCGCGGCCTCGCGCACGAGGGCCGTCGGGTCGCCGTGCCCGTCGACCACGACGAGGGCGCGGGCACCGGCCTCGTTGGCCCGCCGCAGCGCCTCGGAGAGCGGGGTGTCCGAGGCCACGGGGACGGCCCGCCGGGTGAGGGCCCGGGCCCGCAGTTCGGGCAGGTGCTCCCGCAGGCGCGCCATGCGCAGGCTGTTGCCCGCCCCGGTCCAGATGATGGCGGCGAGGATGGCCGCGAGCAGGGCGTCGGTGACGGTCTCCATGCCGCCGATGTCCTCGGTGGGGTTCCCGAGGGCGCCGGTGTGGGTGAGCAGCGGCAGGCCGACCAGTACGGCGACGGCGAGGGCGCGGCCCACCCAGGCGGCGGCGACGGTGCCGCTCATCGGCCTGCCGGTGATCTTCCACACGACGGCGCGCAGCATCCGGCCGCCGTCCAGCGGCAGCCCCGGGAGGAGGTTGAAGGCGGCGACGATGAGGTTGGAGATCATCAGGCCGGCGAGCAGCACGCCGGGGACGGTGCCGGGCTCCACCGCCCGCATGCCGGCGTAGAAGACGGCGGCGAGCACCAGCGACAGCAGTGGTCCGACGAAGGCGAGGACGAACTCCCGGCCCGGGGTCTCCGACTCCTTCTCGATCTCCGAGACGCCGCCGAAGAACTGGAGCTGGATGCGCCGCACGGGCAGCTTGTAGCGCAGTGCCGCGACGGTGTGGGCCAGTTCGTGGACCAGCACGGAGGCGTAGAAGGCGACCGCGAAGAACAGCGAGACGAGGTAGCGGGCGCCGCCGAGCTCCGGCAGGACCCGGTCGAGCTGTCCGCCGAACACCCAGGTGATGAGGGCGGCGACCAGGAACCAGCTCGGGGCGACGTACACCGGCACGCCGAAGGGGCGGCCCATGAGGATGCCGCCGCCCGGCTGCGCCGAGCGGTCCCGCTTTCCGCCGCCGGGGTCCGCTGCCCCCGTGCCGGGCCGCGCGCGCTCACGCTCGCCGCTCTCCTCGTCCTTCTTCACGTGTTCCCTTCGTCGCGAGGCGTCGCTCGCTCGATCATCCAGTGCGGGAGGGTCTGCCGTCGATGGTATGCCGCTCGCTGTCGGTGGCGGGCCGTAGGGTCTGAGTCATGAGTACGAGTCAGCCGCCCGTTCCGGAAGGCCCGCCGCGCCCCGAGCGGACGCCGCCGCCCGCCGGGGAGACGCCCGCCCCCGCCGGCGGGGCGCCGGCGGGGGCCGCCGGGGTTCCGGCCCAGCCCGCTCCGGTGGATGCGCGGGGCCCCGCTGAGGGGCCGCCCCGGCCCGCTCCGGCGGACGCGGGCTCCGCGGACGGGCATCCGGCCCCGCCGGAGGATCCGGCCTCCGTGCGGGAGCAGCGGCCGCCGGTGTCGCTGTCGCCCTCGCGTGCGAGCGACTTCATGCAGTGCCCGCTGCTCTACCGCTTCCGGGTGATCGACCGGCTGCCGGAGAAGCCGAGCGAGGCGGCCACCAGGGGCACGCTGGTGCACGCGGTGCTCGAGCGGCTCTTCGACGCGCCGGCCGCGGAGCGCACGCCGCTTCGGGCCAAGGCGCTCGTTCCCGGCCAGTGGGACCGGCTGCTGGAGTCGCGGCCGGAGCTGGCCGAGCTGTTCGCGCAGGACGAGGGCGGCGAGCGGCTGGCCCGCTGGATGTCCGAGGCGGAGGCGCTCGTCGAGCGCTGGTTCTCGCTGGAGGACCCGACCCGGCTGGAGCCGGCCGAGCGCGAGCTGTTCGTGGAGGCGGAGCTGGAGTCGGGGCTGCGGCTGCGCGGGGTGATCGACCGGGTGGACGTGGCTCCCTCCGGCGAGGTGCGGATCGTCGACTACAAGACGGGCAAGGCGCCCCGCCCCGAGTACAGCGAGGGCGCGCTGTTCCAGATGAAGTTCTACGCCCTGGTGGTCTGGCGGCTGAAGGGCGTGGTGCCGCGTCGGCTGCAGCTGGTGTACCTGGGCAGCGGCGAGGTGCTCACGTACGACCCGGTACCGGCGGACCTCGAGCGGGTGGAGCGCAAGCTGCTGGCGCTGTGGGACGCCATCGTGCGGGCCACGGAGACCGGCGACTGGCGGCCGCGCCCGACGAAGCTCTGCGGCTGGTGCGACCACCAGGCCCGGTGCCCGGAGTTCGGCGGCACGCCGCCGGTGTACCCGCTGCCGGTGGTCCCCGCGGGGTGACCGGCGGGGTGCGCACCGGGCGGGCCGCCCGGCTCGGTCCGCCCCGTACGGGCAGGGCAGAATGGTCCCGGTCCCGTACTGCCTGAGGAGATTCCGTGGCTATCCGCGTCCTGCTCGTCGACGACCAACCGCTGCTGCGCACGGGCTTCCGGATGATTCTGGAGGCCGAGCAGGACATCGCCGTGGTCGGTGAGGCAGGGGACGGGCTGCAGGCCCTGGACCAGGTGCGGGCACTGCAGCCCGATGTGGTGCTGATGGACATCCGGATGCCGCGGATGGACGGTGTCGAGGCGACGCGCCAGATCACCGGCCCGGAGCGGGACGGACCGGCCAAGGTGCTGGTGCTGACCACGTTCGACCTCGACGAGTACGTCGTGGAGGCGCTGCGTGCTGGTGCGAGCGGCTTCCTGCTGAAGGACGCCCCGGCGAACGAACTGGTGCAGGCGATCCGGGTGGTCGCGGCGGGCGAGGCGATGCTCGCGCCGAGCATCACCCGCCGGCTGCTGGACAAGTACGCGGGCCATCTGCCCTCCGGCGAGGAGCCGATGCCGGACACGCTGCACACCCTGACCGAGCGCGAACTCGAGGTGCTCAGGCTGGTGGCCCGCGGCCTGTCGAACGCGGAGATCGCGGCGGACCTCTTCGTCAGCGAGACGACGGTGAAGACGCACGTGGGCCATGTCCTGACGAAGCTGGGCCTGCGCGACCGGGTCCAGGCGGCGGTGTACGCGTACGAGAGCGGACTGGTGCGCCCCGGGGCGCAGTAGCCCCGCGCGGAACGCACCGCCGGGGCGGGGCGCCCGCGGAGCACTCGGCTCCCGGGGCCGTCCCCGTGCGGCCCGGCCGGGCCCGGTGTGTCCGGGCCCGGCCGTGGACGGGCGTCAGCCCTTCTTGATCTCCCAGAAGCGGAAGACCGTGGAGGCGTCGAGCGTCCACTCCAGACCCGTGATGTTGCCGTTGTACACGGCGTACTGCTTGCCCTGCCACAGCGGGAGGATCGGCAGTTCCTCAGCGACGATGTCCTGGAGCCGGGCGAAATCGTCATCGGTGGAGGAGCGGTCCGCCACGGCCGCCGTCTCCGGGATGATCTTGCCGGTGATCTGCTTGTTCTCGTAGCCGTTGCCGAGGACGTTGCCGTCGCCGAAGAACGGCTGGGTGAAGTTGTCGGCGTCCGGGTAGTCGGGGACCCAGCCCTTGACGTAGACGCCGTACTCGCCCGCCTGGATGCCCTCTTCGTACTGCTCGAACTCGACGGACCTGACGTCCGCCTCGAACAGGCCGCTCTGGTTGAGCTGCTGAGCGATCGCGGCCATCTCCAGGTCGGTGGCCGGGCCGTAGCGGCTCGGCGTCGACCAGAGGGTGATCTTCACCTTCTCGTCGATGCCCGCCTCGCGCAGGGCCTTGCGGGCCTTCTCCGGCTGCGGCTGGCCGCCGTAGCGGTCGAAGAACGCGGTGTTGTGACCGGGGATACCGGCGGGGACGATCGAGTGCAGCGGCTCGGCGGTGCCCTTGTAGACGTCGCGGACCAGGGCGTCCCGGTCGACGAGGTGGGCGAACGCCTGACGGACGGCGAGATTGCCGGCGACCGGGTCGTCCATGTTGAAGACCAGGTGCTGGACCTCCGCGCTGTTGCCCTCGACGACCTCGATGCCCTGCTGGCCGGCCTCCACCGATGCCTGGAGCCCGTCGATGTCCTGGGCGGTGAGGCCTCGGTAGGCGACGTCGACGTCGCCCTGCTTCAGGGCCGTACCGAGGCCCTTCTGGTCACCGCGGAAGAACGTCAGGGTGACGCCGCTGTTGCGGACCTGGGCGTTGCCCTGGTACTCGGGGTTGACCGAGAAGACGGCCCGCTGCTTGCTGAAGGAGTCGAGCCGGTACGGGCCGGAGCCGACGGCCTTGCCGTCCGTACGCAGGGAGTCGGCCTCGTACTCGCGGTGGTCCACGATGGAGCCCGCACCCGAGGCGATCTTGCTCGGGAAGGTGGCGTCGGGCACCTTCAGGTTGAAGACGACCGTGCGCTCGTCGGGCGTCTCGATGCCGTCGATGGTGGAGAGCAGCGGGCCGGGGCCGGAGTCGCTGCCGATCCGCAGCGCGCGCTCGAAGGAGAACTTCACGTCCTTCGAGGTCAGGTCGTTGCCGTTGCTGAACGTGAGGCCCTCGCGCAGCGTGCAGCGGTAGACCGTGCTGCCGCTCGTGAAGCCGCACTTCTCCGCGGCCTCGGGCTGCGGGGTGGATCCGCCCTTGGGGAAGCTCATCAGGGACTGGAAGACGTTGTTGAACAGCAGCCAGGACCCGGGGTCGTAACCGTCCGCGGGGTCGGTGGCGAGGACGTCGTCGGAGATGCCGACGGCGACGCGGAGGCCGTCTCCGTCGGACCCGTCGCCCTGCTCCGAGCCGCAGCCCGCCAGCAGTACGGCGGACAGCCCCGCGGCCAGCGGCGCCGTCGTGCGCTTGAATCGTGCCTTCACAGATCCTTGCCTCTTGCTCTCGTTTCCGGCCGCGCCCTTCGCGACCGGGTCATGAAGGGTCAGGCGGTGCCGCGCTCGCGTTCCCGCAACCGGAGGCCGGAGGAGGCGTTCAGCGTCCACTCGGCTCCGTTGGCGTCCGCCCGGGCGGCGACGTACCGCTTGCCCTGCCGCGGCGGCAGCACCGGGACGTCGCCGCCGACGATGTCCCGGAGTCCGGCGGACGGGAGGGCGTCGGCACTGCGGTCGGCCTTGCGGGGGGACTCCGGGATGAGCTGATTGCGCGCGGCGGTGCTCGCACAGGGGGTGGTGAGGACGTCGTCCTCGTCCGGGAACGGGGCGACGCAGTCGTCCGGGTCCGGGACGTCGGGGAACCGGCCCGGGCCGTGGACGACGTGGTCGCCCCGCTTCCGCGCGGGACGGCAAGCGGACCGGCTGTGGCTGCGGGCGCCGGTGGACCCGCGGCGCGCGGCCGCCCCGGGCACCGGCCGGCCGCCGCCGCGGGCGATGTGCGTCAGCGTCCGCACGGTCCGGCGCGGCACGTTCCAGGCGCCGGTGCCGTGGGCGGAGGCGGGGCCGGGGGGTGAGGGAGTCCCGCCGCCGGCTCCGCACCGGTCCGCCGTCCCGACGACACCGGCGTCGCCTCCGCCCGGCGCGCCGGGCGTCGTGCCACGGGCGGCGGTCACGGCGGCGAGCATGCCTGCCGGGGCCGGCGGCACCGGTGTCTTGCGGTCCATCCTGGACTTTCTCCCTCGGTCCCTCACTGGGGTACAGCGGTTGCGGGATGCTCCGCCGCGGCCGCCCGTTCGGGGCGGTGCGATCGGGCCGGAACAGGGGCGATCGGTCCTGCGGACACGGTGACGAAGGTGGTCCCCGTGGCACGGCTATGGTGCGGCGAAGCTCTCGCGACGAGATTAGTGGCTGAGCCAGGAACGCCGGACCGGGCCCGAGTTGGGAGCCGCGCGGCGATGAGCGGGCATGGCGTGGAGTCGATATTCACGCGCCGGAATGATTCGTACACGCATCCACCAATGGGGACACATAGGCCCACCCGAATCACCGCACATCGGACCGGCGCTGTCATGGCCGCGCTATTTATGCAGAGGCATGCGTGACGAACATCACGAAAGATGGATGGTCACGGAAACTACACGGTTCACTGCCCTTGGTTCCCGCGGAGATTCCTCTGCACGCTCGGTGAGAGATTCAGTTCACCCGCGTCATCAGTGTGCGCAGAAAAGGCAGATCCACTTCCTCGAGCGAGCCCACGACGATCCGGCCGTCGGCGGGGGCGATCGGCGCCACGGACGGCACCGCCACGACCCGGCAGCCGGCCGCCTCGGCGGAGGCCACCCCGGTGGCCGTGTCCTCGATGACGGCACAGCGGGAGGGGTCGGCGCCCACCCCCGGGCCGCGTGGAGATACGGGTCGGGGTGCGGCTTGGTGCGGGGCACCTCGTCCCCCGCCACGCTCAGCGCGAAGCGGTCGCGGCCCAGGGAGGCGAGCACCCGGTCGATGATGCGCCGGTGGGAAGCGGAGACCAGGGCCGTGGGCACGTTGTGCGCGGCCAGCTCGGTCAGCAGACGCTCGGCCCCGGGCATCAGGGGCACACCGCGGGCGATGCGGTGCTCGAAGTGCTCGTTGAGCAGCACGGTCAGCTCGGCGAGGGTGATGTCGGCACCGGTCGCCTCGATGAGGTAGCCGGCGCTCCGGGTCATCGGGCCGCCCACGACCACGTCACGCCATGCCTCGTCCAGCTCGTGCCCGAGGCCGGCGAAGACCTCACGCTCGGCGTCCCACCAGAAGCCCTCCGTGTCCACGAGGGTGCCGTCCATGTCGAGGAAGACGGCCTGGAGGGCAGAGCCGCCCGCCGTACGGGCCAGGGACGCGGGGACCGTGCTGGTCATCCGGACACCTCCATCGGGGACGCGCAGGCCGGCCGCCAATTCGGGCGACCGGCCTGTATGGGACCGACCAGTGTACGTCGCGCGCGACCGAAGCGCGCGGCACGTCACCGCGCGTTGAAGTACTTCGCCTCCGGGTGATGGATCACGATGGCGTCGGTGGACTGCTCCGGGTGGAGCTGGAACTCCTCCGAGAGCTCCACCCCGATGCGCTCGGGCCGCAGCAGCTCGGCGATCTTGGCGCGGTCCTCCAGGTCGGGGCAGGCACCGTAGCCCAGGGAGAAGCGGGCACCGCGGTACTTCAGGGCGAACATGTCCTCGATCTGCGCCGGGTCCTCCGCCCCGAAGCCGAGTTCGGCGCGCACCCTGGCGTGCCAGTACTCGGCGAGGGCCTCGGCGAGCTGGACGGACAGGCCGTGGAGTTCGAGGTAGTCGCGGTAGGAGTCGGAGGCGAAGAGCCCGGCGGTGGCCTCACCGATCCTGGAGCCGACGGTGACGACCTGGAGGCCGACGACATCGGTCTCGCCGGACTCCTCGGGGCGGAAGAAGTCGGCGAGGCACAGCCGGCGGCCGCGGCGCTGGCGGGGGAAGGTGAAGCGGGTGCGCTCGTTGCCGGCCTCGTCGAGCAGGATCAGGTCGTCGCCCTTGGACACGCAGGGGAAGTAGCCGTAGACGACGGCGGCTTCGAGCAGGTTCCGGGTGTGCAGCTGGTCGAGCCAGCCCCGCAGCCGCGGGCGGCCCTCGGTCTCCACCAGTTCCTCGTAGGAGGGCCCGTCGCCGGTACGGGCCTGCTTCAGGCCCCACTGGCCCTTGAAGAGCGCGCCCTCGTCCAGCCAGGAGGCGTACTCCTTGAGGTGGATGCCCTTGACGACCCGGGTGCCGAGGAACGGGGGCTTGGGCACCCGGTTGTCGGTGGCGACGTCGCTGCGCACGGCACCCTGCTCCTCCGGCCGCTCCTCGACGGCCGCGGTGGCGGCGCTGCGCACCCGGCGCTGCTTCAGCTCGGGCAGGGTGGCTCCGGGGACACCGCGCTTGACCGCGATCAGGGCGTCCATCAGGCGCAGCCCCTCGAAGGCGTCGCGGGCGTAGCGCACCTCGCCCTCGTAGATCTCGTGGAGGTCCTGCTCCACATAGGCGCGGGTGAGGGCGGCGCCGCCGAGGATGACGGGATAGTCGGCGGCGAGCCTGCGCTGGTTGAGCTCCTCCAGGTTCTCCTTCATGATCACGGTGGACTTCACCAGGAGCCCGGACATGCCGATCACGTCGGCCCGGTGCTCCTCGGCGGCCTCCAGGATCGCCGACACGGGCTGCTTGATCCCGAGGTTGACGACGTTGTAGCCGTTGTTGGACAGGATGATGTCGACCAGGTTCTTGCCGATGTCGTGGACGTCACCGCGCACGGTGGCCAGCACGATCGTGCCCTTGCCCTCGGCATCCGACTTCTCCATGTGCGGCTCCAGATGGGCGACCGCGGACTTCATCACCTCGGCCGACTGCAGCACGAACGGCAGCTGCATCTGCCCGGAGCCGAACAGGTCCCCGACGACCTTCATCCCGTCCAGCAGGGTGTCGTTGACGATGTCCAGCGCGGCCCGCTCCCGCAGGGCGGTGTCCAGATCCGCCTCCAGACCGTTGCGCTCCCCGTCGATGATCCGCCGCTTCAGCCGCTCCTCCAGCGGCAGCGCGGCCAGCTCCTCGGCCTTGCCCGCCCGCAGCGACTTCGCCGTCGCCCCCTCGAACAGCGCCATCAGCTTCTGCAGCGGGTCGTACCCCTCACCGCGGCGGTCGTAGATCAGGTCCAGCGCGGTGGCGACCTGCTCCTCCTCGAAGCGCGCGATCGGCAGGATCTTGCTCGCGTGCACGATCGCCGAGTCGAGCCCCGCCTTCACGCACTCGTCCAGGAACACCGAGTTCAGCAGGATCCGCGCGGCCGGGTTGAGCCCGAAGGAGATGTTCGACAGGCCCAGTGTGGTCTGCACCTCCGGATGGCGGCGCTTCAGCTCGCGGATCGCCTCGATGGTGGCGATGCCGTCACCGCGCGACTCCTCCTGACCGGTGCAGATGGTGAAGGTGAGCGTGTCGATGAGGATGTCCGACTCCTGGACGCCCCAGTTGCCGGTGAGGTCCGCGATCAGCCGCTCCGCGATCTCGACCTTCTTCTCCGCGGTGCGGGCCTGGCCCTCCTCGTCGATGGTGAGCGCGATCAGCGCGGCACCGTGCTCCCGCGCCAGCGCCGTGACCTTGGCGAACCGCGACTCGGGCCCGTCACCGTCCTCGTAGTTCACCGAGTTGATCACGGCGCGGCCGCCGAGCTTCTCCAGACCGGCCCGGATGACCTCCACCTCGGTGGAGTCCAGCACGATCGGCAGCGTCGAGGCCGTGGCGAACCGGCCCGCCAGCTCCTCCATGTCCGCCACGCCGTCCCGGCCCACGTAGTCGACACACAGGTCGAGCATGTGCGCGCCCTCGCGGATCTGCTCCCGGGCCAGCTCGACGCAGTCCTCCCACCGGCCCTCCAGCATGGCCTCGCGGAACTTCTTCGACCCGTTGGCGTTCGTCCGCTCCCCGATCGCCAGGTAGGAGGTGTCCTGGCGGAACGGCACCGTCTGGTACAGCGACGCCGCCCCGGGCTCCGGCCGCGGGCGCCGCTCGCCGGGAGCCAGGTCCCGCACCCGCTCCACCACCTGCCGCAGATGCTCCGGGGTCGTACCGCAGCAGCCGCCGACCAGGGACAGCCCGTACTCCCGGACGAACGTCTCCTGCGCATCGGCCAGCTCGGCGGCGGTCAGCGGGTAGTGCGCGCCGTCCCTGCCCAGCACCGGCAGGCCGGCGTTGGGCATACAGGACAGCGGCACCCGTGCGTGCCGGGCCAGATAGCGCAGATGCTCGCTCATCTCCGCCGGGCCGGTGGCGCAGTTCAGCCCGATCATGTCGATTCCGAGCGGCTCCAGCACCGTCAGGGCCGCGCCGATCTCCGACCCCAGCAGCATGGTCCCCGTCGTCTCCACCGTGACCGAGCAGATCAGCGGCAGTTCGGCACCGGTGGCGTCCATGGCGCGGCGGGCGCCGAGGACGGCCGCCTTGGTCTGCAACAGGTCCTGGGTGGTCTCCACCAGCAGCGCGTCGGCACCCCCGCGATCATGCCTTCCGCGTTCCGCTGATAGGCGTCGCGCAGGACGGCGTACGGGGCGTGGCCGAGCGTGGGCAGCTTCGTCCCCGGGCCCATCGAACCGAGCACCCACCGCTGCTGCCCGGTGGCGGCCGTGAACTCGTCCGCGACCTCGCGGGCGATCCTGGCGCCGGCCTCGGAGAGCTCATGGACCCGGTCGGCGATCTCGTACTCGCCCAGCGCCGCGAAGTTCGCCCCGAACGTGTTCGTCTCCACGCAGTCCACACCCACCTCGAAATAGGCGGCGTGGACCGAACGGACGATGTCCGGGCGGGTCACGTTCAGGATCTCGTTGCAGCCCTCGAGGTTCTCGAAGTCCTCCAGACTCGGATCCTGCGCCTGCAGCATGGTGCCCATCGCGCCGTCCGCGACCACCACACGCGTCGCCAGCGCATGACGCAGCGCCTCGGAGCGGGTCCGGCCGTCCTGGGACGTACCGCTGCCCGGGGAGGCCGGGCTGTCGGCGGAAGGGGTCGGCAACGAGTCCATGAAGGTGCTCCCTGGGGTGCGACGGCTGTCGGCTTTGCGGCTTCCCGTGGAAGGCGCACCCGGCCAGCGTAGCCGTGCCGGACCCGGCGCGTCGGGGCGGTCCAGGAGGTGGACTCCGTGTGTCCCCGGTGATGACCGCGTGAGCATGGTGTTGCCACACTGTTCGGGCAGTAACACCGATTCGGCATCGGCCGATAGTGTTCAGCATTGTCGAACGAGGTTGTGGAGAAAGGCCGGGACGATGGCGAAGAACATCCAGTCGCTGGAACGGGCGGCGGCGATGCTCCGCCTGCTCGCGGGTGGCGAGCGCCGTCTCGGCCTGTCGGACATCGCCTCCTCCCTCGAACTGGCCAAGGGCACGGCCCACGGCATCCTGCGCACCCTGCAGGCGGAGGGGTTCGTCGAGCAGGACCCCGCATCCGGGCGCTACCAGCTGGGCGCGGAGCTGCTGCGGCTCGGCAACAGCTACCTGGACGTCCACGAGCTGCGGGCCCGGGCGCTGGTCTGGACGGACGACCTCGCCCGCTCCAGCGGGGAGAGCGTCCACCTGGGGGTGCTGCACCAGCAGGGCGTCCTGATCGTGCACCACGTCTTCCGCCCGGACGACAGCCGCCAGGTACTCGAGGTGGGCGCGATGCAGCCGCTCCACTCCACGGCCCTCGGCAAGGTGCTCTCCGCCTACGACCCGGTCGCACACAGCGAGGCCCTGGAGATCGAGCGGGAGGCGTTCACCCCGCGAACCGTGACCGCCCTGCGGGCCTTCGAGGGCGAGCTCGACCTGACCCGGGCACGGGGGTGGGCCTGCGACGTGGAGGAGACCTGGGCGGGCGTCGCGGCGGTGGCAGCGCCGATCCACGACCGGCGGAGGATGCCGGTCGGCGCGGTCGCCATCACCGGCGCGATCGAACGCGTATGCGATGGCGGTAAGGAGCTGCGGGCCGAGCTGATCGCCGCGGTGCGGGACTGCGCCCGCGCGGTCTCCCGGGACCTGGGCGCCGGCCGCTTCTGAACCCCGGGCCCCGGAGCGCAGGCGCCGGGACACCGGGCCTCGGCTCCGGGGCTTCCGGACCCAGGGCTTCCGGACCCGGGGCCGGCGGGCGGCACCCCGCGGCCATGACGGCCGCCCCCGCGCACACCGGGCGCCACCCGGGCGGGCCCGTCCGGCGCCGCCCGCCCGCGCCGCACCCGACCCGGCCCCGCCCCGCACCGGGGCCCCGGCGGACCGGACCCGTCAGCCCCGCCCAGCCCGGAGGCACGACCCGACGGCGCCCCGCACGTCCACGTCCGGCATCCCCACCGACCCCCGGCACCTCCCCCTCCGCCGGATGCCACCGGCGCCCGCCCTCCTCCGACGCCGTTCCGTAACGCCGCGGTGACCGGCACCCGACCGGCCGGGACCCCCACAGCGGGCGATATCGCCCATCCGGGCGCACCATCGATAACGAAACGGTTTTCGGCCACACAGCCCTTGACGCCGTCTTAACCAGAGGACAAAACTGCCGTTCATCGGTCGGCATTGTCGAACACCTACCGGCAATAAGCGCTAGAGTGTGGCAACGCCAAGGGCCGGTATCGCTCTCACCCCGAGGGCGCGGACCACGGAGGGACCCGTTGGTTCGCCTTCCCCTGGACGAAGGACAAAGGAGTCGCGGGTGTCCAGCTCCGACATCTTCATCGGCGAGATCATTGGTACCGCCGTACTCATCCTGCTCGGCGCCGGCGTCGTCGCCGCCGTCGTACTGAAGCGCTCCAAGGCGCAGGGCGCCGGCTGGGTCGCCATCGCGTTCGGCTGGGGCTTCGCGGTCATGACCGCGGTCTACATCGCCGGCCCCATGTCCGGCGCGCACATCAACCCGGCGGTCACGCTCGGCATCGCGATCACCAGCGGCGAGTGGGGCAACGTCCCGATCTACTTCGCGGGCCAGCTCATCGGCGCGATGCTCGGTGCCTTCCTCGCCTGGCTCACGTACTACGGCCACTTCAAGGCCCACCTCGTTGATCCGGAAGTCGTTCCGCCGCCGCTCGAGGAGGGCCTGGTCGACGAGCGGTCCGCCCCGAACGCCGGCCCCGTGCTCGGCGTCTTCTCCACCGGTCCTGAGATCCGGATCTACTGGCAGAACCTGCTCACCGAGATCATCGCCACGGTCGTGCTGGTGCTCGCGGTGCTCACCATGGGCCTGAACGACAGCGGCAAGGGCCTCGGCACCCTCGGCGGACTGATCGTCGCGTTCGTCGTGGTCTCCATCGGCTTCTCCCTCGGCGGTCCGACCGGCTACGCCATCAACCCTGCCCGCGACCTCGGCCCGCGCATCGTGCACGCGCTGGTCCCGATGCCGAACAAGGGCGGCTCCGACTGGGGCTACGCCTGGGTGCCGGTCGTGGGCCCGCTGATCGGTGCGGCCATCGCCGCGGGTATCTACAACATCGCGTTCGCGTGAGCCGTACGCCTCCCCTCAGAACCCCCAGGAGCACACAGTGACCGACGCACACACCGCCGGCCCGTTCATCGCGGCCATCGACCAGGGCACCACCTCGTCCCGCTGCATCGTCTTCGACAAGGACGGCCGGATCGTCTCCGTCGACCAGAAGGAGCACGAGCAGATCTTCCCGAAGCCGGGCTGGGTCGAGCACAACGCCACCGAGATCTGGAACAACGTCCAGGAGGTGGTCGCCGGAGCCATCGAGAAGGGCGGCATCACTGCGGCGGACGTCAAGGCCGTCGGCATCACCAACCAGCGCGAGACGACGCTCCTCTGGGACAGGAACACCGGTGAGCCGGTCCACAACGCCATCGTCTGGCAGGACACCCGCACCGACGCGCTCTGCAGGGAGCTGGGGCGCAACGTCGGCCAGGACCGCTTCCGCCGCGAGACGGGTCTGCCGCTGGCGAGCTACTTCTCCGGGCCGAAGGTCCGCTGGATGCTCGACAACATCGAGGGCCTGCGCGAGCGCGCCGAGCGCGGCGACATCCTCTTCGGGACCATGGACTCCTGGGTCATCTGGAACCTGACCGGAGGCGTCAACGGCGGCCGGCACGTCACGGACGTCACCAACGCCTCGCGCACCATGCTGATGAACCTGCACACCATGGAGTGGGACGAGAAGATCGCCCAGTCCATGGAGGTGCCGATGCAGGTCCTCCCGGAGATCCGCTCCTCCGCCGAGGTGTACGGAGAGGTCAAGGAGGGCGTCCTCGCGGGCGTCCCGGTCGCCTCGGCGCTGGGCGACCAGCAGGCCGCGCTCTTCGGGCAGACCTGCTTCTCCGAGGGAGAGGCGAAGTCCACCTACGGAACCGGCACCTTCCTGCTGATGAACACCGGCAGCAAGATCATCAACTCCTACTCGGGCCTGGTCACCACCGTCGGGTACAAGATCGGCGACGAGGCCCCCGTCTACTCGCTCGAGGGCTCCATCGCCGTCACCGGCGCCCTGGTGCAGTGGATGCGCGACCAGATGGGGCTGATCAACAGCGCGCCCGAGATCGAGACGCTCGCCGCGTCCGTCGAGGACAACGGCGGCGCCTACTTCGTCCCGGCGTTCTCCGGTCTGTTCGCCCCGTACTGGCGCTCCGACGCCCGCGGTGTGATCGCCGGCCTCACCCGGTACGTCACCAAGGCGCACATCGCGCGCGCCGTGCTCGAGGCCACGGCCTGGCAGACGCGCGAGATCACGGACGCCATGACCAAGGACTCCGGCGTCGAGCTGACCGCCCTGAAGGTCGACGGCGGAATGACCTCCAACAACCTGCTGATGCAGACCCTCTCGGACTTCCTGGACGTGCCCGTGGTGCGTCCGATGGTGGCCGAGACCACCTGCCTCGGCGCCGCCTACGCCGCCGGCCTGGCCGTCGGCTTCTGGCCCGACACCGACGCGCTCCGCGCCAACTGGCGCAGGGCCGCCGAGTGGACCCCCCACATGGACGCTGCCAAGCGTGATCACGAGTACAAGTTCTGGCTCAAGGCCGTCGAACGGACCATGGGCTGGCTCGAGCACGACGAGAGCTGACGAGGAGCAATCGAGAATGACCACCCTGCAGAGCGTCCCCTCGCTGGGGACGCACCCGGCCTCCGGTTCACTCCCGAGCCGCGCCGAGACGAGGGAGCAGCTTGCGAGGGCGACCTACGACCTCCTGGTGATTGGCGGCGGCATCCTGGGCATCTCCACGGCCTGGCACGCCGCGCAGGCCGGGCTGCGGGTGGCCCTGGTGGAGGCCGGCGACTTCGCCGGCGCCACCTCCTCCGCCTCCTCCAAGCTGCTCCACGGCGGTCTGCGCTACCTGCAGACCGGCGCGGTGAAGCTTGTGGCGGAGAACCACTTCGAGCGCCGCGCCCTCTCCCGGGAGGTGGCCCCCACCTCTCCAACCCGCTCACCTTCTACCTGCCCGTCTACAAGGGCGGACCGCACGGCGCCGCCAAGCTCGGCGCCGGTGTCTTCGCCTACTCGGCCCTCTCCGCCTTCGGTGACGGCGTCGGCCACGTCATATCCCCCGCCAAGGCCCAGCGCGACGTGCCGGAGCTGCGCACGGACAACCTCAAGGCGGTCGCCGTCTACGGCGACGACCAGATGAACGACGCGCGCATGGCACTGATGACGGTCCGCGCGGCCGCCGAGTCGGGGGCGGTCGTCCTCAACCACGCCGAGGTCACCGGGCTCCGCTTCACCGAGGGCCGGGTCACCGGCGCCGAGCTCAGGGACCGTACGGACGGTACCGAGTTCGGTGTCACCGCCCGTCTGGTCCTCAACGCGACCGGCCCGTGGGTGGACCACCTGCGGAGGATGGAGGACCCGAACGCGGCGCCCTCGATCCGTCTCTCCAAGGGCGCGCACCTGGTGCTCAAGCGCACCTCGCCGTGGAAGGCCGCGCTGGCCACCCCGATCGACAAGTTCCGCATCACCTTCGCCCTCCCCTGGGAGGACATGCTGCTGCTCGGCACGACCGACGAGGAGTACGAGGGCGACCCGGCCGACGTGGCGGTCGACGAGAAGGACGTCACGCAGATCCTCGACGAGGCCGCCTTCTCCATCCGCGACCAGCAGCTCTCGCGTGATCTGATCACCTACTCCTTCGCGGGCCTGCGGGTGCTGCCCGGCGGTCCCGGCGACACCTCCAAGGCCAAGCGGGAGACCGTGGTCACCGAGGGCCGCGGCGGCATGCTGTCGGTGGCCGGCGGCAAGTGGACGACGTTCCGCCACATCGGCCGCACGGTGCTGAACAAACTGGCCGAACTGCCCGGCCGGCCGCTCGCCGACGACATGGAGCCGATCTCGGAACTGCCGAAGAAGCTCCCGCTGCCCGGCATCTCCAACCCGCGCGCCGTGGCGCACCGCCTGCTGGTGGACGCGCCGGCGCCCGGGCCCCGGATGGCGGCCGACACCGCGCGGCACCTCGCCACGCACTACGGCTCGCTGTCCTTCGACATCGCGAGGCTGGCGAACGAGAACCCCGACCTGGCCAAGCGGATCCACCCGGACGCCCCGGAGATCTGGGCCCAGGTCGTGTGGGCGCGCGACCACGAGTGGGCCGAGACGGCGGACGACGTGCTGCGCCGCCGCACCACTCTGACGATCCGGGGTCTCGCCACCGACGAGATCCGGGGGAAGGTCGAAGACCTGCTGGGCAAGCGGGCCTGATACGGGACCGCAGCGGGCGCGGTCCGCACGACGGGGGCGGCTCCTTGCGGAGGCGCCCCGTTCCGCGCCCCGTTCCGGGCCCGGGCGGCGGCGGATGGCGGATGGCGCGGGCGGGAGGAGGACTGCGGCCGCGGCCGTCACCGGCCGGGCCGGTCGAGTGCAGTCCCCGGCCGGCGATAAGTCCAGAGGACCAGAGGCGTGATCGTCTCCGGTGCGCCGCGCGGCCCGGCGGCCGGCCCCGGGGAAGTCAACTCGCCTCCGGGCCGGGCCGTCGAGGACCCCGCCGCCCGGACCGCCGCCGGATTCCGGCCGATCTCGTACGGGCCGGCCGGCGCACGGGAACGCCGGGACCACGCCCCCGCGGCGATCAGCGGGGCGAACGGTTCGGGCCGCGTGGGAGAAGGGGAGAACGGGTACGCCTGGCGGCACACGGTGCCTCGGTGCCCAACTCCGGGCCGGTGAGGTGCCCGTGGAGGTGGTCGACGTACCGGATGCCCGGGCTTCCCTGCTGCCGGGGACGGCGGCGCGGCCACCCCCCGGGACGGCTGCCGCACGGGTGGGGCGCCTGCCGGGCCCCGGGACCGGATCGTCCGAACGGGGTCAGAACGGGGTCAGAACGTCCCAACCGTCGGTCCCCGGTCCCGTTCGCGGCGCGGAAGCGGACGTCGGGGACCCCGGCGTACGCCATGGCGGTCCGGCGAGCCCGGGCCCCGGACTCCGCCGTACCGGTGTCCGGAGTGCGCGTCCCCCGGCGCCCGCGGACGGGGGTGGACCGGCTGCCGCGCCGCCGGGCATCGGCCTGCCCCGACCATCCGGCTCGCGGCGCGTCGAGGGTCGCAGGACCTGGCTCCCCCGCGGGACTTCCGATGACAGACCGGACCGATCTTCGGCCGGAACCGGTATTCCCCCGACCGGTGCCGCTGCCGTATGGAAGTTGCCCGCGCCGCGCACGGGGGCTGCGGGCAGGCGCCCGCGAAGCCTTAAGGTTGGGGCGTACGAAAGGGAACGTCGGAAGGAGGCCTGGGTGATCGAGCTCGAGGGGGTTCCCGAGCTGATCGACCCGGTCATGGTGGCCGCGTTCGAGGGCTGGAACGACGCAGGCGACGCCGCCTCCACCGCGGTCGCGCACCTGGACCGCGAGTGGAAGGGCGAGGTCTTCGCGGCGCTCGACGCCGAGGACTACTACGACTTCCAGGTCAACCGGCCAACGGTGTGGCTGGACGGCGGGGTCCGGAAGATCACCTGGCCCACGACACGGCTCTCCGTGGTGCGGGTCGGCGGGGAGAAGCCCCGCGATCTGGTGCTGGTCCGCGGGATCGAGCCCTCGATGCGCTGGCGCTCGTTCTGCAACGAGTTGCTGGGCTTCGCCCACGAACTGGGCGTCGAGATGGTGGTGATCCTGGGCGCACTGCTCGGCGACACCCCGCACACACGGCCCGTTCCGGTGAGCGGAGTCACCTCGGATCCGGATCTGGCCAGGACGATGGAGCTGGAGGAGACCCGCTACGAGGGCCCGACCGGCATCGTCGGCATTCTCCAGGAGGCCTGCACGCATGCCGGGGTCCCGGCCGTGTCGCTGTGGGCCGCCGTGCCGCACTACGTCTCCCAACCTCCGAACCCCAAGGCGACCCTGGCGCTGCTGAACCGGCTGGAGGACCTCATCGGCCTCCGCATCCCGCTCGGTGAACTGCCCGAGGACGCAAGGGCCTGGCAGCTCGGTGTGGACCAACTCGCCTCCGAGGACAGCGAGGTGGCGGAGTACGTCCAGACGCTGGAGGAGGCCCGGGACACCGCCGAGCTGCCCGAGGCGTCCGGCGAGGCCATCGCCCGGGAGTTCGAGCGCTATCTGCGCCGGCGGGACGGCGGCCCCGGGCCGGGTCCGGGACCGGGCGGGCATGCCACGGAAGGCGGCGACGGCTCGTACCTGCGGGACACGGCCGGTGGACTGACGAAGCCGCCGAGGCCGCCGCGGGCCGAGTCCGGGACGGGCGGGTCCGGGACTTCCGAGTCCGGGACTTCCGAGTCCGGGAGTCCAGAGTCCGGGACGGGCGGGTCCGAGGACGACGGCTCCGGCGGGCCGCAGTCCGCCGGGTCCTCCGGTGCTCCCGATTCCCCGGACTCATCAGGGTCACCGGGATCACCGGGATCACCGGATTCGCCCGACTCCTCGGAGGACTGAGTCCTCCGAAGGGCACGCGTAGCACCGCCCGTGAGCCGGCCGGCGGCGGTTCCGGCCCTCGGCCGCACGCTCCCCTGCTCTCACGCGCTCCCCGTCGGCCCCGTCCTCCCCACCAGGTCGCCCGGCCTCGCGCGGGCCCCGGGCCCGCCGGGGGTCCATACGGGGTCCCGCGGCCGTGGCCGCGCCGGGGAGGGCGGGAGCACCCTCCGACGTCCGCCGCACCGCGCCCCACCACGGCGCTGGGGACCGGCTGGCCCACATCTCCCCCGGAGGGCCGCTCACACCTCATGAACCGCCGTCCGGGAGTGCGGAGTTGCCCGGCCACTCGCGGGTGCGCACCGCCTCCGCCCGGCCCAGCGCCCCCGCATGGAGCCACCCCGGCCCGGCTCTCGGCGCGCCCGGGAGATGTCCACGGGATGTTTCGGGGGTTGCGGTACGCCGCCGGTGCGGGCGTCAGCCGCCTCCCCACCGGGGCGCCCCGGTCAGCCACCGGTCCGCGGAGGGAACAGCGCGGCCGCCCCGGACCCGTGCGGGAGTCCAGGGACGGCCGGGACACCGGGGGCGGACCCCCGGCACGCGCCCGGGTTACAGCGCGACGCCGAGCAGGGCGTCCACGGCGCGGGACGCCAGACCGGGCGCGCCCTCGTCCGTGCCGCCCTCCGTCCGCTGCGTCTCGGCCCAGCGGTCCACGGCGGCCAGCGCCGCCGGAGCGTCCAGGTCGTCGGCGAGCGCCCCGCGGATCTCCTCGAGGAGCGCGTCGGCGGACGGCCCGTCGGGCCGGGAGACGGCCGCGCGCCAGCGCCCGAGGCGGTCCTCGGCCTCCTCCAGTACGTCGTCGGTCCACTCCCAGTCGGCGCGGTAGTGGTGAGCCAGCAGCGCCAGCCGGATGGCGGCCGGGTCCACGCCGTCGCGGCGCAGCGCCGAGACGAAGACGAGGTTGCCCTTGGACTTGGACATCTTCTCGCCGTGCAGGGCGACCATCCCGGCGTGCACATAGGCACGGGCGAACGGGTACTCACCGGTGAGCGCCTGGGCGTGCGAGGCGCCCATCTCGTGGTGCGGGAAGGCGAGATCGGAGCCGCCGCCCTGCACGTCGAAGCCCATGCCGAGATGGTCCAGGGCGATGGCCACGCACTCGATGTGCCATCCGGGACGGCCGCGACCGAGGCTGCCGCCGGCCCAGCTCGGCTCACCGTCCCGGGCCGCCATCCACAGCATCGGGTCGAGCGGGTTCTTCTTGCCGGGGCGGTCGGGGTCGCCGCCGCGCTCGGCGGACAGCGTGCGCATCACTTCGGCGCCGTAGTGCGACACCCCGCCGAAGTGGGGGTCCGACTCCACGGAGAAGTAGACGTCGCCGTCGAGTTCGTACGCGGCACCGGCGTCACGGAGGCGCTCGACGAGCGGGACGATTCCCGGAATGGCCTCGACGGCGCCGATGTAGTGCCGCGGGGGCAGCATCCGCAGCGCGGTCATGTCCTCGCGGAACAGCGCCGTCTCGCGCTCCGCGAGCTCTGCCCAGTCCTGGCCGTCGCGCTCGGCGCGCTCCAGGAGCGGATCGTCCACGTCGGTGACGTTCTGGACGTAGTGAACCTGCCGCTTGGTGTCGAGCCACACGCGCTGGACGAGGTCGAACGCGTTGTAGGTCGCCGCGTGACCGATGTGGGTCGCGTCATACGGGGTGATGCCGCAGACGTAGATACGGGCGACGGGACCGGGGGCGAGGGTCACACGGCCACCGGTCGCGGTGTCGTGGATCCGGAGGTCTCGGCCCGTGCCGGGCAGGGCGGGGACCTCGGAAGCGGGCCAGGCATGCATGTCATGAGCCTAACCGGATGCAGGTTCCGGATACGAACCGGACGCCTCCCGGGGAGACTCCACGTCCGGGCCGCGGAGGCCCGGGCAGACCCCACGCCCGGGCCCGGGGAGCTCCGGGCAGACCCATGGCATCCGACGCCGCGAGAGCCTCCCGGCCGAGGCGTCCGGCCAGGGGACCAGACGGCGGGCCACCGCCCGCGGGGCCGGGCCGAAGGGCCGGCCCCCGTCGCCGCCGGCGGCTCGGGGCCCCCGGGTTCACCGCCCCGGGTTCGGGGCCGGTGGGCTCGGGGCCGGTGGGCTCCGGGCCGGTGGGCTCCGGGCCGGTGGGCTCCGGGCCGGTGGGCTCCGGGCCGGTGGGCTCCGGCCCGGTGGGCTCCGGGCCGGTGGGCTCCGGCCCGGTGGGCTCCGGGCCGGGTTACGCCGGTACCGGGGCCTACACGGGCGGCCACGGAATCGCGGGCCAGTTACCCGCCGGCTCCGGGTGTCGGGCGCTCTTGCGCAGGGCCCGGACCCGGTCCCGCACGGCGGACGCCTCCTCCCGGGTGATCAGTTCGGCCAGCCGCCCGGCCAGCGGTGACCCGCCGTCGAGGGAGGCGTCGAGGGCCTCCAGGACCCCGAGGGCCTCCTCCGTCAGCGGCTCCCCCGCCCAGCCCCACAGCAGGGTCCTGAGCCGGTCCTCCACGTTGAACGTGACGCCGTGGTCGATCGCGTACAGGCGTCCGTCCGGCGCCGGGAGCAGATGACCGCCCTTGCGGTCCCCGTTGTTGATCACC
Organism: Streptomyces sp. I6; assembly: GCA_003725745.1. Taxonomy (GTDB): domain Bacteria; phylum Actinomycetota; class Actinomycetes; order Streptomycetales; family Streptomycetaceae; genus Streptomyces. Next base: position 975,557 of record RHDP01000001.1, read on the forward strand.
GCGTCCAGTACGGCGAGCCGGCGCAGCCGCGGATCGTCCGCGTGCACCAAAAGCGCCGTGCGCCCTCCCCGACCTCCGCGAGGCCGACCGCCTTCCAGCCGTCCTCCGGTTCGTCGCCGTCGACGAGCGCGAGCAGGGACTGCGCCGGATCGGCCTCGATCCACATCTGGCACATGCCCTCTCCGTACGGCCCGTCACGGAGCACGGTGGGCGGCACCAGCCCCCACCCCGTCGCCTCGGACAGCTCGTACGCGGCCACCTCGCGCTGGGCCAGCGTCCCGTCGGGGAAGTCCCACAGCGGGCGCTCCCCGGCCACGGGCTTGTAGACGCAGTGCGCCTCCCGGCCGTCGAGGGCGACCGAGCAGTACAGCGCCGCGTTGGACGCCTCGCGAATGCGGCCGCGCACGGTGATCTCGCCCCGGGTGAGCAGTTCCAGGGCTCCGTCGTACGCGGTCACGCTCCGCGGCGGTATCCGTTCTGGCGCGGGCATACGTGTCCCTCCGGGTCGAGCGGCAGGCTGCACAGCGGGCACGGCGGCCTTCCCGCGTTCACGACGTCCAGCGCCCGCTTGGCGAAGGCCCTCGCCTGCGCGCCGGTCAGCCGCACCCGGAGCATCGGCGGACCGTTCTCCTCGTCCTGCAGCAGCCGCTCCTCGGCCTCCGCGAGGTCCTCCTCGGAGTCCGCGTCCAGCTCCACCAGCGCCTGAGCCTCGACGATCATGCGCTGCTCCTCGCCGTCCCAGGCCAGCGCCATCGTGCCGACCCTGAACTCCTCCTCGACGGGCGCGTCCAGGGGTGCGGTGTCGGCGACGTCCGTGGGGGCGACGGCCGGGACCGGGGCGTTGCCCCCGGTCCGCCGCACCACCTCGTCGAGCAGCTCGTCCATCCGCTCGGCGAGCGCGGCCACCTGGGTCTTCTCCAGCGCGACGCTGGTCACCCGCCCCCTGCGGAAGCCTGGAGGAAGAACGTACGGCGTCCAGGCAGCCCGACCGTACCGGCCACGAAGCGCTCCGGCGGGTCGTACAGGAACACCTGACGGGTCACGTCCTGCTCCCTAGGGATTCATAGGTCTTCGGTGCCGGAAGCGGGCTTCCGGGTTTCGGCCCGTCCACCCTACTGCGCGTGGCGATCACGGTGCGCCCGCGCCGCCGCCGACCACCGCCGTCCCGTCACTCCCGCCCTCGCGGGGCTCGTTCGCGTTCTCGCGCGGACGGAGGGAGTCCAGGTCACCCGTGTCGCCGAGCCGCAGCAGGAAGGGCCGCAGGCGGGTGTAGCGGATCGCCGTGACGGAGCACGGTTCGACGTGGATCCGCTGGAACAGGTCGAGGTGCATACCCAGGGCGTCCGCCACCACCGCTTTGATGACGTCGCCGTGGGAGCACATCAGGTACACGGCCTCCTCGCCGTGCTCCTGTTCGATCCGGGCGTTCCAGTCGCGTACGGCGTCGACGGCCCGGCCCTGCATGGCCCGCATCGACTCGCCACCGGGGAAGGCCGCGGCGGCGGGGTGGCGCTGGACGACCTCCATCAACGGCTCGCCCGCCAACTCCTCGAGTTTGCGGCCGGACCAGTCTCCGTAGTGGCACTCGCCGATCCGGTCGTCGCTGTGGAGCGGGAGGCCCGGCCGTGCGTCGAGCAGCGGCTGGAGGGTCTGGCGGCAGCGCTCCAGCGGGCTGGTGACCGCGGCTGCGAGGGGCAGCCCGGCGAGCCGGGCGGGCAGAGCGGCCGCCTGCGCGGTGCCTCGCTCGTCGAGGGCGACGCCCGGCGTCCAGCCGGCGAGCACCCCCGCTGTGTTGGCGGTGGAACGTCCGTGGCGTACGAGGATCAACGTGGCCATGCCGGCCAGCCTACGGCCTGTCCCGCAGTCCCCAACGGGCGCACGACGACAGCCACGGCACCTCGCCGCGTGGTCGGAGCCGCCCGGGTACACCCACTGTCGCGCAGTTGGTCAAAGATAGACGGGCACCACGAACCGGGCGCCATCCGACTACGCCGATGCCCTGGGCATGGGTGGAGCGATCTCAGCGGACGATACAAAGCGGACCGCAGTTTCATGACCGCCCCCGACGGCTGCGGCGCCTTCAAGCGAGCTGAGTCCAGCGGGCCGGTCCGGGACTACTTCCAGCCCAACAGAACCACAAGGTCGCGACCGGAATAGCCTCATCAGTCTTTGGATCCGCTCCCCATCCATGCAGCACCAACAGATCACCGGCTCTGGCCGGATTTGCCAGGTCGCCAGGAGTGGGGTGAAAGCCTAGGTCCACAGGAACTAGGTGAATTTGCGCCCCTGTCGAGGAAAACCGCCCACCTGGGCCGTCGAATCCTTTACCTGAAACACCGGTTTCTCCGCAGCCTTCAACTCCCGTTCTTCCCTCACCCGCGACACCTGTTTGGCCACCCTTACCCCGGACACCGATATTGTCCGATACGCCTTGGACGCCCTCGGCATTGTCATTCTCTCCTACGCCGAGGACTCCGACGCTCCCTACACCTCGGACGCCTAGACCCGGGGCGTCTTCGGCAATTCCTTCCACACCCACCCCGCCCGAGCCTCGAACACCAACGCCCACCCCAGGGGCCCTACCACGGACACCAGGATCCCCCTCCCCTAGCACCCCCACAGCGCCCACTCCTTGCACGCCCCTTCCCCCTGCGCCAAAGACTCCCACACCGGAATTTGTGGCCGCCTCCCCCTTCACTCCGATTTCCCCTACTGCCAAGATTCCAGCACCGTCACCGACTCCTCTCGCAAAGATTCCGGTGTGGTTCGCGCCGGTTAGATTCAGGAGATCCGGGTTCGGCTTGACTTCCAGAAAGTTCCCCCCTGCAAAATACATAAGATGGTCGGGCCCATGGTCCCCAGGTCTCGCAACCAGGTGAGTAGCGGTTTCCGAATTATTGTGTTCACCGAGGACAAATTCACCACCGTCGCCCATAGCTATAGGCCTCCACGATACGATTCTTGTCGACTTTCCGACTATGCATGCCCCTGACTCTGCCGGCATCTGGAAGACCGTCGAACGAGTGACTTCATCATGCGATGTCCAAGCTCCATCCAGCTCTAAGCTCGTTCTTCAAGGTCCGGCCGACCTTAGAGGTTGGCCGGACGTGAGTTCGCCTCCGAGGGGCTCGCCCGGCACGATGGTTGTGTGGCCGAGGAAGCCAGCGCGCAGTCTGCCAGTACAGGGATTTTTGTAGGTATGCTGATCGGCATTCCAGCTGGGCTCGTGCTCGGACTGGCTGTTTTGAACAACATGGCGATGGGCTTGGTGCTCGGCGGTGAAGCGGGCGGAGTCGTTGGTGCCCCTCTCCGTGCGTCGCGGTGCCAATCCTCGTGAGGTCTCCGCATGACTGCTCAGCTTGATCTGTAGCCCGTGCGCCGAACGGCATCCCGAACTGGGCCGAGCTGTACGAGTGCCCGAACCGTCCGGGGCAACGAGCTGTTCGAACTGGTGGACGTGGTGTTCTACGCGCCGGGTGCGGTGCACTCAGCGGTGGAGCTGACACTGCTGCCCGGGCACCGCCGTGGGCACGGCGCGATGTACGACGGCCTCAATCAGGGCCGAATCGATACGAGCAGCCCAGGTGCGCGCGGGGCGCGAGAGCGGCAGAATGCCCGCCGTGATCGTGGACTGTGCCATCTACCGGGACGGCCGCCGGACCGAAGGCCCCGAGGGCCTCTCCGACGCGCTGACGCTGGCCCGCGCGTCGGAGAACACCTTCCTGTGGATCGGACTGCACGAGCCGCACGAGGCGGAGTTCGACCGCGTCAGCGGTGAGTTCGGGCTGCACCCGCTGGCGGTCGAGGACGCCCTCAAGGCCCACCAGCGGCCCAAGCTGGAGGTCTACGACGACTCGCTGTTCGTGGTCCTCAAGCCCGTCGTGTACGACCCGGAGTCGGACGCGGTCGGCACCGGCGAGGTGATGGTCTTCGTCGGCGACTGCTTCGTCGTGACCGTGCGGCACGGGGATGCCTCCCCCCTGCGGACCGTGCGGCAGCGGCTGGAGGCCGACCCGAACATCCTCCGGCACGGCCCGACGACCGTGCTGTACGCCGTGAGCGACGCCGTCGTCGACCACTACATCGAGGTGGCGGCCGAACTCCAGGTGGATCTGGAGGACCTGGAGGCCGCCGTCTTCGCGCCCGCCGGGGACACCCGGCACACGGCGGCCAGGATCTACGGCTTCAAGCGGCAGGTGCTCGAGTTCCGGCGGGCCACCGGACCGCTCGCCGCGCCCATGGCCAGGCTCGCCGGGGGGTCGGTGCCGTTCGTGCACGGACACTCCCAGCCGTTCTTCCGTGACGTCCACGACCATCTGACGCGCGCCAACGAGCAGGTGGAGGGGCTGGACCGGCTGCTGTCCGACGTGCTGTCCGCCCACCTCGCGCAGACGGGGGTACGGCAGAACGACGATATGCGCAAGATCTCGGCGTGGGCGGCCATGGCGGCGGTGCCGACCCTGGTCGCCGGCATCTACGGCATGAACTTCGAGCACATGCCCGAGCTGCGCCGCGAGTGGGGCTATCCGGCGGCGATCATGCTGATGGTCCTCGCGGTGTACGCGCTGTACCGGTTGTTCAAGCGCCGCGGCTGGCTGTAGCGCCGGCCCTTCGCCGCGCACGGGCGCACGGCGGCCGGGACCGGCCCGGGCCGGTGCACGAGGGCCGCCCGGAACCCGGAGGGTGGCGCCGGTGGCGCCGGTGGCGCTGCGGGGTGGTACCGGGCAGGGAGGGCGGACGCGGCGGCTCAGACGACGGGGGCCGTGGTCGCGGGGCCGCCGAGGGCGTCACGCCGCTCGGGCATCCTGAGCGTCACCATGCGGCGCCAGCCGCCGGCGCGTTCGAAGGCGTACACCGCGTGGACGCCGGCCGCGAGCGCCGCCGACTTGGCCCGGGGCCAGTTCAGGATCCGTGCCATGTGCGACATGACCGCGAGGCTGACGTCCCGGTGGACGGAGATCTCGGTGAGCGCGCACTCGCGCAGGGTGCCCCGGATGACGCGGCCGTGCCCGGCGCCGGAGAGGCGGAGCAGTTCCTCGTGGCAGTAGGCGAGGTGGTTGTCCTCGTCGTTGCAGATCTGCCTGACGGCCCTGCCGACCTCGGGGTGGTCCCCGAAGAACTTGACCAGCATGTCCATCTGGTCCGCGGCGCGCTGCTCGGTGACCCGGCTGTGCGAGAGGTAGACCACGATGTCCCGCTCGCTGAGCCGTTCGTCGCGGCGCAGCTTCTCGTGCGCCAGTCCGATGCCCTGCTTCTCCAGGAGCATGGTGTAGTCGGTCTCGGGAGGGACGTCGACCGGTTCCAGGCCCCGCTTCTTCAGCAGTGCGTTGAAGATCCTGCCGTGTTTGTCCTCGTCGGCGCCGTGCCGGGCGATCTTCGGCGCGAGCCCGCGCATGCTGTCGGGGACGAGCGCCGCGATACGGCCGTTCTCCCAGCCGCCCTGGGCCTCGCCACTGGCCGCGATCGAGCAGAAGAGCTGGTAGGAATCGTCGTTTTCGAGGATCTCCTGGAAAAGACTTCGGGCCGAGAGCATCACTGCCACCTCCGTGAGGCACCCGTGGGCGACGGGTGTCCGCAGAGAACGAGTCAAGTGCGGACGGGACGGACAGGCAACAGCTGACCTGGACTAATCCGCCGAAAGGAGGAGCAAAAAGATCATCGGGCACTCGGGAGGGCGTATGCCGTCTGCGTGCCGAAGGGGCGAGGCGGGCGCACCCGCGGTCGGCGGCCCGCCCTCACCGGCCCATCGCCCGCGTCCCGCCCGCCCCGACCTGCCCGCCACCTGCCCGCCACCTGCTCGTCGGTGGTGCGCCGGGGTCCGAGCGTGACCGAGGACGGGGTAAGGCGTTAGACCTCGTGACGGCCGTGGCGGGGATGACCCCGAGCCCCCACCACGGCCGCAGGCATGTCCGGCACCGGACGGCCCGGGATCCGGGATCCGGCTACGCGAGTCCCGCCCGTTCCAGGGCCTCGGTGCCGGCCCGCAGGGCCGTCAGCCGCTCGTCGAGGGTGAAGCCGGCGGGAGCGAGGGTGAGGGTGGTCACCCCGGCGGCGGCGTAGGCCCGCATGCGGTCCGCGATCCGGTCGACGGTGCCGAGCAGGGCGGTGGAGTCGATCAGCTCGTGCGGCACGGCCGCGGCCGCCCCGGCCTTGTCCCCCGCGAGGTACTTGTCCTGGATCTCCACGGCCTCCTTCTCGTACCCCATGCGCTGGGCCAGCCGGTTGTAGAAGTTCTGCTTGCGGCTGCCCATGCCGCCCACGTACAGCGCGGTGTAGGGGCGGAACATGTCGGCGAGCGCCCGGACGTCGTCACCGACCGCGAGCGGCACGGTGGGGCACACGTCGAAGCCGTCCATCGTCTTCCCGGCCTTCTCCCGGCCCGCGCGGATGTACCGGATGGCGGTGTCCTCGAGGTGGTCGGCGGACGGGAAGATCAGCAGCGCGCCGTCGGCGATCTCGCCCGTCTGCTCCAGGTTCTTGGGGCCGATGGCTGCGATGTACAGCGGGATGCGCTCGCGCTCGGGGTGGACGGTCAGCTTGATGGGCTTGCCCGGACCGCCGGGGAGCGGGAGGGTCCAGTGCTCGCCCTCGTACGACAGGCGCTCGCGGGTCATGGCCTTGCGGACGATCTCGACGTACTCGCGGGTGCGGGCCAGCGGCTTGTCGAACCTGACGCCGTACCAGCCCTCGGACACCTGCGGGCCCGAGACGCCGAGACCGAGGCGGAAGCGCCCGCCGGAGAGCGAGTCCAGAGTGGCGGCGGTCATCGCCGTCATCGCCGGCTGGCGGGCGGGGATCTGCAGGATCGCGGAGCCGACGTCGATCCGCTCGGTCTGCGCGGCGACCCAGGACAGCACGGTCGGCGCGTCGGAGCCGTAGGCTTCGGCCGCCCAGCAGACGTCGTAGCCGAGGCGGTCCGCCTCCTGGGCCACGGCGAGGTTGTCGCCGTCCATGCCCGCGCCCCAGTAGCCGAGGTTGATGCCCAGCCGCATACCGATCCCCTTACCGCTCCGCACTGCTTCTGATGTGTCGAACTACTTCTGATGCACCGATTTACCGATGAGTAACGTCCTGGGTCCGGACTCTAGCGCGGGCAGCGCCGTCGCGTCAGGGGGAGGCGGGTGGCGGCTTCGCGGGCGAGTTGTCCACAGGGTCGCTCCGGGTGGGGCCGTGGCCAGTAATCTCGCGCCCATGGAGCAGAGGCATCTCGGCCGTACCGGACTGCGCGTGTCCCGGATCGGACTCGGCACCCTCACATGGGGGCGGGACACCGGCGAGCACGACGCCGCGCAGCAGTTGAAGGCGTTCTGGGACGCCGGCGGCACGCTGGTCGACACGGCGGATGTCTACGGCGGCGGCGAGGCGGAGTACCTGCTCGGCCAGCTCGTGGAGCGGCTGGTCCCGCGGCGCGACCTGGTGATCGCCACCAAGGCCGGCAGCGTGCTCGACCCGGTGCGGCGGTACGACGGCTCCCGCGGCCATCTGCTGGCGGCCCTGGACGCCTCGCTGCAGCGGCTGGGGACCGACTACGTGGACCTCTGGCAGGTTCACGGATTCGATCCGCACACGCCGCTGGAGGAGACGCTCCAGGCCCTGGACATCGCGGTGGGCAGCGGCCGGGCGCGCTACGCGGGGGTCTCCGGCTTCTGCGGCTGGCAGCTCGCCAGGGCCGCCACCTGGCAGCTCGCGGCGCCGGGCTCGCGGACCCGCCTCGCCGGTACGCAGCTGGAGTACTCGCTGCTGCAGCGCGGCGTCGAACGGGAGGTGCTGCCCGCGGCACTGGACCTCGGCGTGGGGCTGCTGCCGTCCTCCCCGCTCGGCAGGGGGGTGCTCACGGGCAAGTACCGGCACGCGACGCCGGCCGACTCGCGCGGGGCGTCGGAGCGGCTGGCCGCCTTCGTGGAGCCCTATCTGGACGACTCGGCGACACGCATCGTGGAGGCGGTCGCCACCGCCGCCGACGGGCTGGCGGCGAGCCCGCTCGAAGTGGCCCTCGCCTGGGTCCGCGACCGGCCGGGGGTGGCGGCGCCGATCGTCGGTGCCCGCAACGCGCAGCAGCTCACGCAGGCGTTGTCAGTGGAGGGTCTTAGTCTTCCTGACGAGATCCGCCGGGCGCTGGACGACGTGTCGGCGCCCGTGCACCGCTATCCCGACCAGGACTGGAGCACGCTGTGACTGCGCTTCCCGGGGCGAGCCCCGGCACCCCCGCCGAGGACCCGGTGGCCGAGGACTCAGCGGCCGGGGTTCCGGGCCGGAGGCGGGGCGGGAGTCCCCGCCGGCCGGGGACGCCGACTACGCCGAGGACTCCGCGGCGGGCAGAGCTGCCGCCGCGGCGGCGGCGAGCCGTGCCGAGAGGGACCCGGACCGGGCGCCCGGCGACGCCGCGAGCGGTGAAGCCGCGGACGCTGATGCGGCGGGGGGCGAACCCGGGCCGCCGGGGGGCGCGGAGACGGAGGGCGGAGCCGAGGCCGGGTCATCCGGCGGCGAGCCGTCCGGCGCGCCCCAGGGCGAGGACACCGGGGGCGGCGAGCTGTCCGAGGCCCAGGCGGAGCTGGCGGCGCAGCAGGAGCTGCGGTCTCGGATCGAGAAGCGCAAGGCCGGGAAGTCGGGGCCGATCGAGGCCGGCGGAAAGCTGAGCGGCACCGCGGCCGATCTGCTGGCGGCGGTGCGGGCGGTGGAGAGCGGCGACAGGCCGTCGGGCGCGTTCTTCGAGGCTTCCGCCGCACCGAGGAAGCCGGCCCCGACGTCCGTGGCCGAGCCGGAGCGGCCGCGGATGCCGGCGCCCGAGCCCGCGCCGGGGCAGGTCGGCCCGGGCACGGTGACGGCCGTTCGGGAAGTGCTCGTGTCGGGCGGTGCGCCGGAGGGGCTGGCCGCGCGGGTCGCCGGCGTGCTGGGCGAGCAGGCCGCCGACGCACTCCGGGCGGACCCCTGGCGGCTGCTGGCGGTGCCCGGGGTGCAGCCGGAGCAGGCGGACGGTTTCGCCCGGGCGCTGCTCGGCGCGGAGTGCCGGCCGGACGACGGACGGCGGGCCGCGGCGCTGGTCGGCTGGCTGCTGGAGCGGGCCGCGCTCCGGGGGCACACGGCGCTGGAGTCCTCGGCGGTGCGCACGGCGCTCGCCGGGCACTCCGTGCCGGAACCGGACGAGGCGTTGCGGCACGCCGTCGCCAAGGGGGCCGTGCTGGTCTTCCAGGACGGCGTCGAGGACGCCGCGGGGCCGGCGCGGGCCGAGGGGAGCGGAGCGGACGACGGTCACGGGGCACCGGAGACCGAGGAAGCGGCCGGGCGGCGGGAGCCGGTTCCGGTCCTCCTCGGCCTTGACCGGTACGCCCTCGCCGAGGAGAGCCTCGCGGACGGTCTCGCCCGGCTGGTCAGGACCGCGCAACCGGCATCCTGGGAGACCGCGGCCGGGGCGGCGGGATCACCGTCGGCCGCGGAGCTGATCCGTGCCGCCGCCGGGCACGGCCTGGTCACGCACACGGGCGGCGAGACGGCCCGCGGCGAGCCGGCCGCCCTGGTCGCGGCCGCCCGCGGCCTGGGCCTGCGGGCGGTCGCCGCGGTGCACAGCGAGAACGGCCGGCGGAGGACGGGCGCCGGCGCGGTCACGGTGCGGGGATTGCTCTCCGGTGCGGAGGGACCGGGCCGGGACGACGACGGCGCGCTGGCCGTGGATCTGCTGGCGGTCCTCGACGCACCGCAGCTCGACGTCGAGACCGCGGCCGCACTGGTGGAATCCCTGCCGGACGGTTGCCGGCTGGTGCTGAGCGGGGACCCGGGGGTGCTCTGGTCCGCGGGCGCGGGGCGGGTGTTCGCCGATGTGCTGGCCGCGCGGGTGTGCCCGGTCGTCGCCTCCCGCACACCCGATCCCGGGCCACTGGGCGAGCTGGTCTCGGGGGTCGGCGCGGGCGAACTCGTCCGGGTCGACGCCCCCGGCAAGGAGGTGGTGATCGTTCCGGTTCGGGACGCGGGCGAGGCCGTGCACCGTGCGGTCCAGCTGGTCGCCGACTCGGTGCCGAGGGCGATCGGGGTGCCGTCGGCCGAGACCCAGGTCATCACTGTCGGCCATGGCGGCTCGGCGGGCACGAGGGCGCTGAACGCCGCGCTCAAGGAGCGGTTCAACCCGGGCCCCGGCCGCTTCGGGGGCTTCGACCCGGCCGACCGCGTCGCCTATTCCCCTCCCCCGGGCGGACCCTGACCGGCACGGTCGCCTCGGCCGACGCGGAGGGTCTGCGCGTCGACTGCGAGGGCACCGCCGTCGTCGTCCGGCAGGACCGGGTGGGGTCCGTGCTGCGGCACGGCTGGGCGCTCACCGCGCACCAGGCGGCCGGAATGCGCTGGCCGGCGGTCGTCGTGGTGCTGCCGGGGACGCGGCCCAGGGCCTGAACCGCCCCTGGGTCTACACCGCGTTCAGCCGCGGTGAGCGCCATCTGTCCGTGGTCCACGGCGTGGAGCAGGCCCTGCCGCGCGCGGTGGCCGATATCCCGTCCGAGGCCAGGACGACACGGCTGCGCCCCCTCCTGGAAAGCCTGCTCCGACCCGGCGGGGCCGAGGCCGCCCCCGCCTGAGCGGGCCCGCCCCGGTGCGGCGCCGTGCCTGCGCAAGGCTCTCCCTCGGCGGGGCACAGCCGCCTGGGCCGCACGGCGGCGGCGCCGCGGCCGCTCGCGCTCCGGGCGGGCGACGGCTTCCCAACCGTCCGCGGCACCCGCCCGGAGCCGGAGCCGGGGCCCGTCGTCTGCGGCGGCAGCCGTCGCCGGTCCACGGCAGCGGCAGCGGCAGCGGACGGCCGGACACCGCCGTTGACGGCTTGCCGGTAGCCGCCCGACGGCCTTCCCGGCCCCGGGCCTGCCAGGAGCCCGCGGGACGGCGTGCCCGAACCGCCTCCCGTGCCTGTCGGTGCGCCCTGTCCCGCAGCCTGCGAGGTGGCGGCGCCGGACACGGCGAGGCGTCGTGCGAAGACCGGATCCTCCGGTCCTCGCACGGCGCCCGTCACCGCGCTCCGAGCGGTTTCCGCTACGCGGAGTTGAGGTCGCCCAGGTCCTCGTCCAGGTCCTCCTCGTCGAAGACGGCGCTGACGTCGAAGCGGCAGACCACGCGCTCCGGATCAGCCTGGTCGAAGGGCGTACTGAGCCATTCGCCGGGCTCGGGCAGCTCGTCGGCGGCGGAGACCCACAGCGTGGAGTCGCCCTCCTCCAGACCGAACTCCTTGTGCCTCGATGCGATCTCGTCCGGCTCGAACTCGCCGAACAGCACCCCGAGCGCGGCGTGCACGCTGGCTCCCACGACGGCCGCGGACGTGTCGTCCGCGGTCTCGTCCCGGTCGAGATCCGCGATCCGCTGGGCCTGTGCGAGCAGCCGCTGCGGCTCCACGACGGCGTAGTCGCGGCGGATCAGGACGCTCAGCGCGTTCGGTTCGTCCGGTCCCGTGTACGGCGGCATCGAGTCGTCCGCACCGGGGATCTCGAACGGGGTGACCTCGTCGTAGCGGTCGTAGAGGCGCTCGTCGTACGCCTCGGCCGCGGCGGCAAGGGCGTTGAAGGCCGCGTACACCGCCGGGTCGTCCTCTCCCGTGCGGCGTTCGACCGCTTCGAGGTGGCGGTCCAGCGCGGCTTTGACCGCCTCGGCGGCGGCGCGGACCTCGGCAGCCGTGGGCTGCGCAGGAGCGGAAGCATCAGACATAGTGCAGACGCTATCCGTACTCGGCCCATGCCCGCACAATAGATGCGATGCCGGAATACGAATTTGTCGACGTGCACGTGCCTCGTGGGGTCTCTCGCAGGGAGGCCACCCGTCTGCTGACCGACCATGCCGAGTACGGGCACTGGGAGTTGGACAGGCTGACTCTGCTCCGTGACGGGAGCCGCCGCGTACGGCTGCGCCGTCGCATCATCCGCCAGGTCCGTGCCACCTGGTGAACGCCCGTCGCACGACGCAACGGAGCGGGCTCGCGACTGCGAGCCCGCTCCGTTGCGTCGTCACTCCGTCACGCGGAGGCACGGGCCCTGCGGTAGAGGACCGCTCCGCCGAGCAGCAGACCGGCGGCCGCGGAGGCCCCAGCCCGAGCGAACCGGCGCCGGTGCGGGCGAGTTCCTCGGTGGCCCGGGGCGGCACGACGGTGTCGGTCCCCGGGGTGTTCGGTGAGGTGGGCTCGGCCGGAGTACCCGGCTCCCCGGGCTCGCCCGGCTCGGCGGGCGCCCCCGGCTCTCCGGGCTCGGCGGGCGTCCCCGGCTCTCCGGGCTCTCCGGGCTCACCCGGCTCACCCGGCTCACCCGGCTCACCCGGCTCCTCAGGTTCACCCGGCTCACCCGGCTCACCCGGCTCACCCGGCTCCTCAGGTTCGCCCGGCTCACCCGGCTCTCCAGGCTCACCGGGCTCACCCGGGTTGTTCCCGTCGTCCCCGTTGCGGCACTCGTTGCCGAACGCGGGGTTCAGGGCACCGATGACGTCGACACTGTTGCCGCAGACGTTCACGGGCACATGGACGGGCGCCTGGACACTGTTGCCGGAAGCCACGCCGGGAGAGTCCGCCGTGCCCCCCTCCGCATGCGCACCGCCGCCGTTCTGCGACGTGTTGGCGCACTCGTTGCCGAACGCGGGGTTCAGGGCACCGATGACGTTGACGGTGTTGCCGCAGACGTTGACCGGGACGTGGACCGGCACCTGGACCGAGTTCCCGGAGAGCACGCCCGGGGAGTCGGAGGCGCCGCCGTGGGCGCCCGCGCCGCCGTGGGCGTGTGCGTAGCCGCCGCCGAGGACGAGCACGCCGCCCGCGGCCGCCACGGTGATCAGGCCCTTGCGCGTGACCTGTCGCATAGCTGGTTCCTGCCTTCTGACGTCCGGACTGCCCCGGGCGGTGCCCGGGAGCGGGGTCAATGCGGGCGGTCCCGGAGCGCACGCCGTGCGCTCCGGGGCCGCCGGTCAATCCCTCACAGGGGCGAGACGCAACGTCAGTCGTTGACGCAGACGTTGCCGAAGGCCGGGTTCAGCAGACCGATAACGGAGACCGTGTTGCCGCAGACGTTCACCGGCACGTGGACGGGCACCTGCACGACGTTGCCCGAGAGCACGCCGGGCGAGTTCACGGCGGCACCCTGGGCACCGGAGTCGGCGACGGCCATGCCCGCACCCGCGAGAACCAGGCCACCAGTGGCAGCCGCAACGGCGACGACCTTCTTGATCATTATTCCTCCTCGTTGACAATGCGGTCCCAGCTGCGGACCGCACACCTGTAACGAGGAGGGGCTAATGGGGCTACTAGCGTATGAGCCCATTCACTCTTCTCAGTCCCATGCGCACGCGCGGACGAATGTCGGCGTCACGCTTCTGCGCGAGGTCCCCTGCCCGGGCGACCGGCGTGCGCCGGGCCGTGCCGGAGTCCGGGACCCGCACCGCGGCGGGGCCCCGGACGTCCCGGCACCGGCTCAGCTCGCGTCGAGGAAGCGGTCCAGCACCCGCACCCCGAACTTCAGGCCGTCCACCGGGACCCGCTCGTCCACGCCGTGGAACATCCCCGCGAAGTCCAGCTCCGGCGGCAGCTTCAGCGGCGCGAAGCCGAAGCAGCGGATGCCGAGGTCGTCGAAGGACTTGGCGTCCGTGCCGCCGGAGAGCATGTACGGCACGGCCCGGGCGATCGGGTCCTCGGCGCGGAGGGCCGACTGCATGGCGTCCACGAGGTCGCCGTCGAAGCTCGTCTCCAGCGCCTTGTCTGCGTGGACGTCCTCGCGGCGGACCCGGGGGCCGAGGATCCGGTCGAGATCGGCGAGGAACTCCTCCTCGTGCCCGGGCAGGAAGCGCCCGTCCACGTGCGCGGTCGCCTGCCCGGGAATGACGTTCACCTTGTAGCCGGCACCCAGCATGGTGGGCGCGGCGGAGTTGCGGAGCGTGGCCCCGACCATCTTGGCGATGCCGCCGAGCTTGGCGAGGGTCGCCTCCATGTCCTCGGGGTCGAGCGGGGTGCCCAGCGCGTCCGAGAGCTCGTCCAGGAAGGACCGCACGGTCTTGGTCACCCGCACCGGCCAGGTGTGGCGGCCCAGCCGGCCGACGGCCTCGCAGAGTTCGGTGATGGCGTTGTCGTGGTTCGTCATGGACCCGTGCCCGGCGGTGCCCTCGACCGTGAGCCGCATCCAGTGCATGCCCTTCTGGGCCGTCTCGACGAGGTAGAGCCGCAGGTTCTCGTCGACGGTGAAGGAGAAGCCGCCGACCTCGCCGATCGCCTCGGTGACGCCCTCGAACAGGTCGGGGTGCCGGTCGACGAGGTGGCGGGCACCGTACGTGCCCCCCGCCTCCTCGTCCGCGAGGAACGCCAGCACCACGTCGCGCGGCGGCCGGCGGCCGCTGCGCAGCCTGTCGCGCACGACGGCGAGGGTCATCGCGTCCATGTCCTTCATGTCCACCGCGCCCCGGCCCCAGACGCAGCCGTCGGCGATCTCGCCGGAGAAGGGGTGGTGGGTCCAGTCCCCGGCGTCGGCCGGGACGACGTCGGTGTGGCCGTGGATGAGCAGTGCCGGGCGGGAGGGGTCCTCGCCCTCGATCCGGGCCACGGTCGAGGCCCTGCCCGGGTGCGACTCGATGATCCGGGGCTCCAGACCGACCTCGGCGAGCTTCTCCGCCACGTACTCGGCGGCCGCGCGCTCGCCCGGCCCGAGTGGTCGCCGTAGTTGCTGGTGTCGATCCGGATCAGATCGCGACAGAGGTCGACGACCTCGTCCTCGCCGGAGACCTTCCGGGCGGTGTCCGTCTCGCTCACGCTTTTCCTCCCGCTGTCGCTCTGGTGGTCCTCCACATCCTCCCCCGCCGGGGGCCGCGCCCCAAGAGCGGTGCCGGACGGCACCCGTGCGGCGCGGGCGGGCCCCTGGAGGCTCCCGCGCCCGGGCAGGGGGGTGATCGGGCACCTCGAATGTTTGCTATGGTTTTCCACGTCGGAACGGCCCGCGGCCGGGAGACAGACACCTTGTCCGGGTGGCGGAATGGCAGACGCGCTAGCTTGAGGTGCTAGTGCCCTTTATCGGGCGTGGGGGTTCAAGTCCCCCTCGGACACCAGCGAGAACCCCACGTCATGTGGGGTTTTCTGTTTCTCCGGCTGCGGCGGGACCGGGAGCCGGGTGGATCTTGAGGTCAGCGGCCCGGCGCACCTCCGGTGCGCGCCGGGGCCCTCCTCCCTCGCTCGATGCTCACGGCGACGGCCGTGAGGACGTGCCGCTGGCGGGCCGGGCGCGGGAGCGAAGTCGAGGAGACGGCCGGCGCGGTCGGGCCGGCTGAGGCGCTCGCAGAAGCCGGACGGCATGCGCGGGGAAGCCGGGGCCGTCCGGCTTCTGCGGCCGCGCCCCGGTTGCTCGGGGCCGTCCGGAACGGCCTGCCCTGACGTGGGCGGCATCTCACCCCGAGGTGTCGCCGGCCGTCCCCCGTCCGGTCAGGTCGGCGCGCACGATGGCGACCGCCGCGGCCGTCAGCACGACGGCGGCGATCGCATGAGCTGCGGAGTACGACCAGGTCAGTGTGACGGCAGCACCTCCCGCGGCTCCCAGCATGTAGGCGAGGAAGACCAGGGAGAGCAGTCGCACACCACGACGTGCGGCGCGTCCGCGGTCCTGGACGGCACGGGTGATCAAGGCGACCAGGGTGCTGGTCAGGGTCGTCGTGGGCGCCCCTTGCAGAGCGACCCGCGCCGCGTAGAGGCTCTGCACTCCCATGGCGGCCGCGATCAGCAGCACGGGCACCTGATGGGGACCGGCGGTGCCCGCGGCGATCACCAGCAGGGCCGCTTCCACGACGAGCAGGAACCAGCGGCCGGCCACCAGCGCCCGCCAGGCCCTGCCGAGCCCTCGGAGGCTCCGGTGGCCGAGCACGGCCGCCAGCAGGACTCCGGCGCAGAATCCGCAGATCGAGGCCAGCGGGCCGCTCGTCTCGTCCACGGTCCGCCTCAGGTCCGGGTGGTGCAGGGAGCGTTCGGCGAGGCGGGCGGCGAGGAAGACGGCGTTGCCGGTCTGGTTCGCGACGAAGACCCGGCTGGGCCCCGTGTACGCGGCGGCGTCCACCCAGCCTGCGACTGCGGTGAGCAGCACCATCAGGCCCTTCGGCGGCCCCACGGGACCGGGACGTTTCCCGAGCATGGTGAGCGCGTCGCTTGCGGTGTCAGGGGGTGACGATGTCGAAGTGGAGGTCAGGGGTGTCCAGGAGCCCCAGGAGGCGCGGGAGTACCCGGGATCGCCCTGGGTGGCGATGTCTTCCTGCTCGCCGTTGGCGAGCGCGAGGAGCTGGAGCCTGGTCAGGGTGAGGGTGGCGGGTGCGTCGCCGGCGGGCCGCTGGCCGGGCGGTGTGCTGCGGTGGGTGAGGGCGCCGTGCGAGAGCGTCAGTCGCCATGTCTGCTGCTCGTCCGTCACCCGAAGGTCGAGTACCAGGTGCTCGTCCCAGGCTCGGGGGCCGTCGATGCGGACAGCCATGGTGTCGAGGATCTGGTCGACGGTCAGGGCTGTACCCATCCGGGAGTGGAGGGTGACGGGAGGGGGCGGTGGCGGAGTTCCAGGGCGCCGGTGAGGTAGATGTTGCGCCAGGTGGCGTTCTCGGCGCCCCGGCCGAGCCGTTCGTACACGGAGGCCAGGGCTTCCCGTGCCTCGGCGGAGTCCGGTTCGGCGAAGACCGCGTGGTTGAGGAGCGTGGCGGCGAACCGCAGGTCGCCCTGGGCTGCGTACTCCCGGGCACGAGCGGTCACCGCGGCGGAACCGCCGTAGTCGGCTACGTAGCGGCGGGCCAGATCGACGGGTGGGTGCTCCCACAGATGGGCCGGGTTGCCGTCGTACCAGCCCATGTAGCGCTGGTAGATCGCTTTGACGTTGTGGCTCACCGAGCCGTAGTAGCCGCGTACGGACGGGACGGCCTCGAGCGACGGCGGCAGCCTGACCTGCTCGGCGATCTCGGTACCGGTCAGCCCCTTGTTGGTCAGTCGTAGCGTCTGGTCGTGCAGATAGGCGTACAGGTCCCGTTGTGCCGTGAGGAACTCGGCGATGGCGTCGACCCCCCAGGTGGGCCAGTGGTGGGAGGCGAAGACGACGTCCGCTTCCGGGGCGAAGAGGTTCAGTGCCTCGTCGAGGTAGCGGGCCCATCGGCGCGCGTCGCGGATCTCGGCTCCGCGCAGTGTGAGCACGTTGTGCATGGTGTGGGTGGCGTTCTCGGCCATGCACAACGCGCGCCGCTCCGGCAGGAGGAAGTTCATCTCCGCCGGGGCCTCGGTGTCCGGCGTGAGCTGGAACACGAACCGCACGCCGTCGATGACCTCCTCCTGCCCGGTTCGGGTGACGTCACGGGTGGGCGGAATGAAGGTGATCGTGCCCTTGGAGACGGCCATGCCCAGACCACAGCCGACCTGGCCGGTGGGGGACTTCTCCAGCAGAATGCCGTACATGTAGGAGGCACGGCGTGACATCGCGGTGCCGGCGTAGACGTTCTCGCTGACCAGGTGCTCGACGAATCCCCGAGGGGCGATCACCGGGACGTCACCCGCGCCGTCGGGCAGGACGCCGCCCGCTCCGCCGCAGTGGTCGGAGTGGCTGTGGGTGTAGATCACCCCGGTGACGGGGCGCTCGCCTCGATGAGCGCGATACAGGGCGAGTGCGGCCGCGGCCGTCTCGGCGGAGATGAGCGGGTCGACGACGACCACACCGTCGGTGCCCTCGATGAGAGTCATGTTCGACAGGTCGAGATTGCGGACCTGGTACACGCCCCCGGTCACCTCGTAGAGGCCCTGTTTGGCGCAGAGCCGGCTCTGCCGCCACAGACCGGGGTGCACGGTGTCCGGGCAGTCGGGGGTGTCGAGGAAGGCGTACGCGTCGGAGTCCCAGACCACCTCCCCGTCCTCATGGGTGACCCGCGCGGGGGACAGCGCGGCCACGAAGCCGCGGTCGGCCGCGGTGTCGTCGTGGGGTCGTGGATCGTGGCCGGAGCGTCTCGTCATGCGCGCATGCTAGGGGCCCGGGAAGAGTGTGGGCCGGCGTCAGGACTCCGGCGCAAGGGGCGTGGAACCGGGTTCACCCGGTCAGGGGATCGGGGCGGGCCCGTCCGCCCGCGGGGAAGGGGGTGTTCCCGGCCCGACCGCCCCGGCCCGCCCCTGCTTCCGGGCCGCGCCCGCCTCCGTGCAGACTTGGCGTAGCGGCGGGCGGGAGCCCCCCGGCAGTCCCACCGGCTCCGGAACAGCAGGAGGGAGGAGCGGGGGCGCGCGGACCGGGCGTTCCGGCGAGCGCTTGCCCGGCGTCCGCCCGGGCCGGAGCGCTTGCGGCTGGTGCCCCGGAGGGAGGTGGGAGTCCCCCCTCGGACACCACCGGAGAACCCGGGCCGAGCCGGGGTTCTTTGTTGGTGCCGGGGTTGCGCCCCGGCCGGTACGGGACGAGGTGCGGGAGCTGTGGGACGGGGACGACGGGCGGCGCCGGTGGCTCCGCTGCCGCAGCGGGACGGGATCGACCCGGTGCGGCTCCGGCTGCCCGCGGACCCGGACGGGGCCTGGCCCACCCTGCGGGACCACCTCGTCCACCGGTTCGCCGGGAGGGTCGGCGCCGAGCGGGTGGACGCCATGCTGCGGAACGGGCGGTTCGTCGGCACGGACGGCCCCCTCGCCGCGGACGAGCCGTACACCGCGGGGCGCTGCGTCTGGTTCCACCGCGACTTCGCGCCCGAGGTCCCGGTGCCGTTCGAGGTCGCAATCGTCCACCGCGACGAGCGGCTGGTGATCGCCGACAAGCCGCACTTCCTGGCGACCACGCCGCGCGGCAGCCACATCACGGAGACCG
The DNA here is from genome assembly GCA_003725745.1 of Streptomyces sp. I6. Lineage (GTDB taxonomy): Bacteria > Actinomycetota > Actinomycetes > Streptomycetales > Streptomycetaceae > Streptomyces. The sequence continues at coordinate 994,327 of RHDP01000001.1, forward strand.
CGCTGGCCCGGCTGCGGCGCGATCTGGGGCTGCCCGCACTCCAGCCGGCGCACCGGCTGGACCGGCTCACCGCGGGGCTCGTGCTGTTCGTCGTGCGGCCCCGGGACCGGGGCGCGTACCAGACGCTGTTCCGCGACCGCCGGGTGCGCAAGGAGTACGAGGCGGTGGCCCCCTACGACCCGGGGGTCGCGCTGCCCGTGACGGTACGCAGCCGCATCGAGAAGGAGCGCGGGGTGCCCGCTGCCCGGGTGGTACCGGGCGAGCCGAACAGCGAGAGCCGGATCGAACTGCTGGAGCGGCGGGGCGGGCTGGGCCGGTACCGGCTGCTGCCGGCCACCGGCCGTACCCACCAGCTGCGGGTGCACATGAACGGCGCCGGGCTGCCGATCCTGAACGACCCGCTGTATCCCGCGGTGCTCCCCGAGGGGCCGGAGGACTTCTCCCGTCCGCTGCAACTGCTGGCGCGGGCGCTGGAGTTCACCGACCCCTTCACCGGTGAGCGGCGGCTCTTCACCAGCCGCAGGCGGCTGGCTCAGTGGCCGCGGTCGATCCACTCCTGAAGGTGCGGCGCCTCGGCGCCGATCGTGGTCGTCTCGCCGTGCCCCGGGCGGACCAGCGTCTGCGGGGGAAGCGTGAGCAGCCTGCCGCGGATCGAGTCGATGATCGTCGGGAAGTCGGAGAACGACCGGCCGGTCGCTCCCGGACCGCCCCGGAAGAGGGTGTCCCCGGTGAGGACGGTGACCAGTTCAGGGGCGTGGAGGCAGACCGCCCCGGGTGCGTGGCCGGGCGTGTGCAGGACGGTGAGGGCGACGCCGGCGACGGTCAGGGTCTGCCCGTCGGCGAGTTCGCCGTCGGGGGCGCGGCCGGGATGGGTCTGCTTCCACAGGGGGAGGTCGTCCGGGTGCAGCAGCACCGGCGCGCCGGTGGCCTCGGCGAGTGCCGGGGCCGCGTCGATGTGGTCGTTGTGCGCGTGGGTGCAGACGACGGCGCGCAGCGTCCGGCCGCCGAGCGCGGCGAGGATCGCTTCGGCGTCGTGGGCGGCGTCCACGACGATCGCCTCCTCGTCGTCACCGACGATCCAGACGTTGTTGTCGACCTCCCAGGTGCCGCCGTCGAGGGAGAAGGTGCCGGAGGTGACCAGCAGGTCCACGCGGGCCATCACAGGACCACCACCGAGCGGAGCACGTCGCCGGCGTGCATACGGGCGAAGGCCTTCTCCACGTCGCCGAGCCCGATGGTCTCGGTGACGAACGCGTCGAGGTCGATCCGCCCCTGGAGGTGCAGGTCGACGAGCATGGGGAAGTCGCGGGAGGGCAGGCAGTCCCCGTACCAGGAGGACTTGAGCGCCCCGCCCCGGCCGAAGACGTCGAGGAGCGGGAGGTCCAGCTTCATGTCGGGGGTGGGGACGCCGACGAGAACGAGCGTGCCGGCGAGGTCGCGGGCGTAGAAGGCCTGCCGGTAGGTCTCGGGCCGGCCGACGGCGTCGATCACGACGTCCGCGCCGAAGCCGCCGGTCAGCCCGCGGACGGCTTCCACGGGGTCGCCGGTCCGGGAGTTGACGGTATGGGTGGCGCCCATCGTCCTCGCGGTCTCGAGCTTCCGGTCGTCGATGTCGACGGCGATGATCGTGGTGGCCCCGGCCAGCCGCGCGCCCATGACGGCCCCGTCGCCGACACCGCCGCAGCCGATGACGGCGACGGAGTCGCCCCGGCCGACCTGGCCGGTGTTGACGGCGGCCCCGATGCCGGCCATCACGCCGCAGCCGAGCAGGCCCGCCGCGGCCGGGGAGATCGCCGGGTCGACCTTGGTGCACTGGCCGGCGGCGACGAGGGTCTTCTCGGCGAACGCGCCGATGCCCAGGGCGGGCGACAGTTCGGTGCCGTCCGTGAGGGTCATCTTCCGCCGGGCGTTGTGGGTGTCGAAGCAGTACCACGGGCGTCCGCGGCGGCAGGCGCGGCAGCGGCCGCACACGGCGCGCCAGTTGAGGACCACGTAGTCCCCGGGCTCGACCTCGGTCACTCCGTCGCCGACCGACTCGACGACGCCGGCCGCCTCGTGTCCGAGGAGGAACGGGAAGTCGTCGTTGATCCCGCCCTGCTTGTAGTGCAGATCGGTGTGGCAGACCCCGCAGGCCTGCACCTTCACCACGGCCTCCCCCGGTCCCGGGTCCGGGACGACGATCGTCCCGACCCGCACCGGCTCGTTCTTCCCGGGTGCGACCACACCCTGCACCTGCTGCGGCATTGCCGGACCTGCCCTTCGTCGCGCGGTGGATGTCGCCCCCCACTATGGCGTGCGGTGGCGGCCGGTGCGGGACGTACGTCGGCAGGCGCCTCCTCACGGTGCGGAAGGTGCGGAAGCCCGTCGTCGGGGCCCGGTGGTCCCGGTTCCGGGCGGGTGGGGCGCCGACGGTGGTTCACGGCTCCGGCGGGGCGCCTCGTCCGCGCGGCGCGCGCCGGGCCCGGAGGCGTCAGGGTGCCCGGCGCTCGGCGGCGATGCGCCGGACCCGGCTGCGGACGGCATACCAGCCGCCGACGAGGGCGAGCGCGATCAGCGGAAGGCACTCGACGGTGGTGCGGCCGATCCCGCCTTCCATCCACATGAGGACGAGGACGCAGGCGAGGAAGGCCAGGGTGACGATCTGGGTCCAGGGGGCCCAGGGCAGGCGGTAGGCGGGGCGGGTGAGCCGGCCCTGGTTGGAGCGGTTCACGAACAGCAGCGAGCAGACCATGATCATGCCCCAGGTGCCGATGATGCCGATCGAGGCGAAGTTCAGCACGAGTTCGAACGCCTTGCCGGGCATGACGTAGTTCAGGAACACGCCGACGACGCCGAAGCCCGCGGTGAGCAGGATGCCGCCGTAGGGGACGCCGCCCTTGTTCATGACGCCGGTGAACTTCGGCGCGGAGCCCGATACCGACATGGAGCGCAGGATGCGGCCGGTGGAGTAGAGACCGGAGTTCAGGCTGGAGAGGGCGGCGGTGAGCACGACGAGGTTCATGACGCTCGCGGCGCCGGGGATCCCGAGCTTGTTGAAGACGGTGACGAACGGGCTCTGGTCACCGGTGTAGGCGGTGTACGGCAGCAGCAGGGAGAGGAGCACCACGGAGCCGACGTAGAAGAGGCCGACGCGCCACATGATGGAGTTGATCGCCTTCGGCATGATCTTCTCGGGGTTCTCGGTCTCACCGGCGGCGACGCCGCACAGCTCGACGGAGGCGTAGGCGAAGACGACACCCTGGATGAGCAGCAGCATCGGCATGACACCGCTCGGGAAGAGGCCGCCGTTGGCCGTGACGGTGGCCAGGCCCGGGGTGTGCCCGCCGACCTCGTGCCCGGTGACGACGAGGAAGATCCCGATCAGCATGAAGAGCACCAGTGCGCCGACCTTGACGATCGCGAACCAGAACTCCATCTCGCCGAAGTACTTCACCGAGATCAGGTTGGCGGTGAGGACCACGGCGAGGGCGATCAGTGCGAGCACCCACTGGGGGACATCGCTGAACGCCGACCAGTAGTGGGCGAACACCGCGGCGGCGGTGATGTCCGCGATGGCGGTGGTCGACCAGTTCAGGAAGTACAGCCAGCCGGCGGTGTAGGCCCCCTTCTCTCCCATGAACTCGCGCGCGTAGGAGACGAAGGCGCCGGACGACGGCCGGTAGAGGACCAGCTCGCCGAGCGCCCGGACGACGAAGAACGCGAAGACGCCGCACAGGGCGTACGCGATGAACAGCGACGGGCCGGCGCTGGCCATGCGCCCGCCCGCGCCGAGGAAGAGTCCGGTACCGATGGCGCCGCCGATGGCGATCATGTTGATGTGCCGCGACTTGAGGTCCTTGCGGTACCCGGCGTCCCCGGCGTCCGTGTGGAGGGTGCCGGCCGCCGGGGCGGCGGCGGGCGCGTCGGACGCGGCCAAGCTGTGGTCACTCATGCAGTGGTTCGCCTTCGTGAGGGGTGTGGAGGCCGGAACTCCTCCGGCGGTCTTCCCCCCGGCACGGAGGACGGTCGCCACTGAAGGGTCGGGCAGGCGGAGACGGCCCGACACCACGTGGTCGCCTCAACCTGGGATTCTGGCAGCAACTAACCTTACTCGTACATAAATCCGAAGTATTCAAGTGGTTAAGACGAGGTAAAACAAGGTCAACTTGTTACGGAGGGAGTCATCGGACGGTCAGGAGGCACGTCCGTACAGCTCCCGGAGGCCGCCGGCGCCGCTCTGCCCGGTCATCCGCCCGGCCGGCCGACGTCGCCTTCGCGAACGCCTTCGGCAACCCGGGCGCGGAGCGTGACGGCGGCCGGGTCCGGTCCCCGCACGGCGGCGGAGACGGGTACGGCCGGCGGTCGCCTCGGCCACGACGCCGCCGGGGCGGACGTGCGCCTGCCGTCCGGAGGCGCCGGGCACGACGGGTCTCCGGCGCCCAGCACGACGGGTCTCCGACGGTGCCGAGCACGCGGTTTCCCGACGCTGCCGAGCACACGGTTCCCCGACGCTGCCGAGCACGACGAGCGGGAACCTCTGCCGTACGCGGGCCGGCCCTCCGGCCCTCCGGCCGCAGGATGCGGCGACCGCACCGCCCGGCGCACCCGGTGGGCACGACGCACCGACGGCGCGCCGGACGGACCCGGGGCTGCCCGTACTCCCGGGCCCGTCGCACCTCGTACTCTCAGTGGCGCGCGGCCCGGCGAACGGCCCATGTCGAGAGGACGGCGAGGCACCCTTGGACACCCCCCGCGTCGTGGTGGTGATGGGCGTGTCAGGCACCGGCAAGACCACCGTCGGTGTCCTGCTCGCCGAGGCGCTGGGCGTTCCCTACGCCGAGGGCGACGACTTCCATTCCGCGCACGCCATCGCCAAGATGTCCGCCGGCGTCCCGCTGGACGACGCCGACCGCGAGCCCTGGCTGGACGCCGTCGGCCGGTGGGCGCACGGCAGGTCCGGCCTGGGCGGTGTCGTCAGCTGCTCGGCGCTCAGGCGGGCCTACCGGGACCGGCTGCGGGCCGCCGCGCCGGACGTCGAGTTCCTCCATCTGACCGGCGACCGCGCGCTGATCGAGCGCCGGACGGCCGAACGCGAGGGCCACTTCATGCCCACCGCGCTGCTCGACTCGCAGTTCGCCGCCCTGGAGCCCCTGCAGGACGACGAGGCCGGGGTCGCCGTCGACGTCTCCGGCTCCCCCAGGGAAGTCGCCGAGCGGGCCGTCGACGCGCTGCGCCGACCGGAGGACTGAGGCATCACCCTGACGCCCTCCCCCGCCCCGGCAGAAGGGATTCCCGGCTCACGCCGGCGGAGGGCGGGCCGGGTGAGGCGCCGGCACGGGCCGACCACCGCCGCATCCGGGCCCGGGACGATGACCGGGACGGTCACCGTGCCCCCGATGCCGGCGACGGCGGCCGACGCCATCAGGACGGTCCGGCAGCGGGCGGCCACGGGGCGGCCCGCCCGACTCGCGACCGCCCGCGCCACCGGTTCGGCCGGGCGCCGCTCACGGCGGCTCCTGGTCGCGGGCCGGCTTGTCCTCCGAAGAACAGCCGGCCGGCGTCAGCCGGTCCATGAGTCGGACGCGGCGGGGAAACCGTCGCGCAACCTCACCGTCCGTCCCGGTCCGGGTCCCACAGCGGGTGCTCCCGGCGGGCCCAGGCGCGCTCGACCGTCCCGTGGCGCATGCCGCGGCGCGCCTCCGGGTCGGCGAGCGCCATCCTGACGTGCCCGATCAGTACGACCCCGATCGCCAGCGCCAGCCAGTCGTGCACGAACGTCGCACCGTTGCGCCAGACCAGCGGGGCGAGCCCGGTGAACCACATCAGCAGCCCCGTGCCGAGCATCACCAGCACCGCGCCGGCGATCCACGCGGCGTACAGCTTCTGCCCGGCGTTGAACTTCCCGGCCGGGCGCTCCCCGGGACCGCGGCGGCGGAGCGCGGCCCGAAGCCAGCGGCGGTCGTGCGGCCCGAAGCGGTTCAGCCGCCGCAGGTCCGTCCGGAACGGCCGGGAGGCCAGTCCCGACAGGAACGGCACCGGGAGCAGCAGCCCCGACCACTTGTGCAGGGTCACCACGAGGTGGCGGCGGCCCACGAGTTCGGCCAGCGCCGGCACGTACAGACAGGCGGCCGTCGCGACGCACAGCAGCATCAGCACCGCGGTGGCGCGGTGGACGAGGCGTTCGGCGCGGCCGAACCTCCGTACGCGACCCGGGGCGTCAGACGGTGGGGGTGTCGTCGCGGCCGTTCGACCGGCCGACCCAGGCGTCGATGTCATAGCCTCGCTCCTCCCAGTACCCGGGGCGCACGTCCCGGGTCAGGGAGATCCCGGAGAGCCACTTCGCGGACTTGTAGAAGTACATGGGTGCGACATACAGCCGCACCGGGCCGCCGTGCGCGTGGGAGAGGGGTTCGTCCCGCATCCGCAGACAGACCAGGACGTCGGAGCGGCGGGCCTGTTCGAGGGTCAGGCTCTCGCTGTACACGCCGTCGAAGCAGGTGAACCGGACCGCCCGGGCCTCCGGCCGTACCCCGACGGCGTCCAGCAGCTCCGACAGCCGGACGCCCTCGAAGGGAGTGTCGGGGACGCGCCAGCCCGTCACGCACTGGACGTCGCGCACCAGACGGGTCTGCGGCAGACCGCGCAGGGCGCCGAGGGTGAACTCGGCGGGCCGCTCGACCAGTCCGCCGACGGTGAGCCGGTAGTCGGCGGCGGTCTTGCGGGGCACGGACGAGGCGACCGAGTAGTAGCGGAAGCCGCCGCCGCCCGGCAGCAGGCCGGTGAGCTTCGTCGGGTCCGTGTCGGCGACCGACCCGAGGACCGCTTCGAGGCCGCGTTGGAGCCAGGGTGCGGCGGCGACGCCGGCGGCGCCGAGACCCAGGACCGCGAGCACCGTGCGCCGTCCGACTGGGACGCCCTCCGCATCCGGGTCCGCGGGCGCAGCCGGGCCCGCGACCGATTCCGGTGCCGGTGCCGGTGCCGGTGATGCCGGTGATACCGGTGCTACCGGTGATACCGGTGATACCGGTGATACCGGAGCCGCGTCCGGTGGACGCGGCTCGGGGTCCGGATCCCGAGCCGCGGGACCGGAGGGCGTTGAACCCGGGGCGGGGTGGTTTCGTTCACCCTTCGATTCGAGCACCCGCGGCCGCCGGGATCCAGCGGCCGCGGGCGCCCGTCAGAATTCCGTCACACCTCGGCGCGGGGTGCCGGGACCTGCTCCGCGGCCTGCTCCAGCCGGAAGGCCTCGTTGCCGAGGCCGATCCGGGCGTGCACCCCGGGCCGCAGGGACTTCAGGACCACGCCGTAGACGAGCCCGCCGGCCAGGGACACGCCGATGATGCCCGGCAGGATCCAGCTCAGCGCGGAACCGGGTCCGGCGCCGATCAGGACGTCGAAGTCCTTCAGCGTGTAGACGGCGATCGCGAGGAGCGAGAGCCCCGCCAGTCCGGAGCAGACGAGCCGCCACGCCTGCGGGCCGGCCGCGCCGCGGCGTACGAAGAAGGCGATCACGGCGAAGGAGGCCGCGGCCATCAGCAGGATCACCCCGAGGGCCCCGATGTTGCCCATCCAGGTGAACAGGCGCAACACCGGAGTGGTCGGGTCGCCCGCGGGCTTGCCGTCGGTGGCGGCGAAGGCCGCGATCACCGCGACGGAGACCAGCGACTGGAGCACCGAGCCGGTGGCGGGAGCCCCGCTGGTACGGGTGGTCCGGCCGAAGCCGGCCGGCAGCAGCCCCTCCCGGCCCATGGCGAACGCATAGCGGGCGACGACGTTGTGGAAACTGAGCAGCGCCGCGAACATACCGGTCAGGAAGAGGACGTGCAGCACATCGGTGAAGGTGGTGCCGAGACGGCTCCCGGTGAGCGAGAACAGCAGTCCGGGCCCCTGCTCGGCCGCCTCGCGGGTGACGGCACCGGGACCGGTGGCGACGGTGATCGCCCAGGCGCTGAGCGCGAGGAACAGCGCGGCGTAGCCGACCGCGAGGAACATCACACGTGAGACGACCACCTGGGGGCGGCTGGTCTCCTCCGCGTACACCGGGGACTGCTCGAAGCCGACGAACGCGGCGATGCAGAAGCACAGGGCGGTGCCGAGCCCCGCACCGGTGAGGGTGGCGGGGTCGAAGGCACTCAGGGAGAGGCCCTCGGGGCCGGGCTCGGCCACGGCGGCGACGTCGAAGACGACGACCAGGGCGCACTCGACCACGAGGAGGACGCCGAGCACCCTGGCGTTGAGGTCGATCTTCAGCCAGCCCAGCACGGCGACGACGGCGGCGGCCGCGAGCGCGGGGACCCACCAGGCGACGGTCAGGCCGAGGTGGGTGGCGAGCAGACCCGAGACCTCGAATCCGAGGATGCCGTAGATGCCGACCTGCATGGCGCTGTACGCGACGAGGGCGACGAGCGCGGCCCCGGCGCCCGAGGTGGGACCGAGGCCGCGGGCTATGTAGGCGTAGAAGGCACCGGCGTTGTGGACGTGGCGGCTCATCTCGGCGTATCCGACGCTGAACAGCATCAGGACGAGGCCGAGGACCACGTACAGCAGGGCTGGCCGACGATGCCCATCACGCCGTAGACGGTGGGCATGACCCCGGCCACGACCATCAGCGGTGCACTGGCGGCGAGGACCGAGAGCAGCAGGCCCGCGGTCCCGAGCCGGTCGGCGCGCAGTGCCCGGTCCTGACCCTTGTAGGTGTTGATCTCGCTCGTGCTGGTGGCGCTCGTGCTGGTGCTCGAACTGGCCGACGGCATGGCGGGGCGGTCCCTTCTCGGGGATGGGTCGTTCAGACGGAGCCGAGCGCGGCGTCGCGCGCGGCGAGGAAGGCGTGATGCGGATCCCGGTCCGGGTAGGACCAGGGGTCCGGGGTGGCGTGCGGCCCGATGCGGTGGAAGAGGGCGGCGGCCTCGGCGGAGCGGCCCTCGCAGTACTTGGCGTGGGCGAGGAAGTTGAGGTCGAGACGGTTGCGCGGGTGGTCCTCTCCCTCCCACTCCAGCCACCAGTCGAAGGCCGCCTTCATCACCTGGCGGGCCCGCCGGCTGGTCCAGTGGCCCGAGACGGCGGGGCCGGCGGGCCGGCCTCCGGCCGCGGCCAGCACCCGGTACCGCTCGGTGTGCGCGACCACGGGCAGGACGGCGAGCGGGGAGTCGGCGGGGGCCTGCTCGGCCGCCCAGGACGCGAAGTCGTACACCTCGTGGAGCGGGTCCTGACCGGCGCCGACGTGGCGTTCGGCGAGCCGGGCGGCCATCAGGTGGTGGGCGTGGTGGTGTTCGGGTGGCGGACCCGTACCTCGTCGAAGAGGCGGACGACCTCCTCCTCCGTGCCCGTGGTGCGGGCGAGGAGCAACTGGGCGAGCCACGGGGTCGGGTCGTGGGGCGCCCGTCCCGCGGCCACCAGGCAGGCGGCCCTGGCGGACTCCGCTCGCTCCTTGCCCCGCAGGGCGGCCCGGACGGCTGCGCAGGCGAGCAGCGCGGCCGCATCGGGGCTGTCGGGCTCGGCGAGGAGCCAGTCGCGCGCCCAGGCCGCGCTGGAGGGCGGCTCGCCGAGGACGACGAGCCGATGGCCGCGGCGGTCCCAGTCGTCACCGGTGGCCGAGAGCAGCGAGCGGACCGCGTTCCAGCGCCCCTGGGCCAACTGGCCTCGCACGGATATGAGTTCGGTGTCGTCGAGCGCGGGGTCGAAGGACTGGCCGGAACGCCCTGCGCGACGGCGACGGCCGAGCGGAGGCGGAGGTGGGGGCATCCGCGTTGCTACTTTCACATCAGACAGTGAGCGAATGATCGCTCTCAGCAAATCGGTAGGGAAGGCTCTGCGTCAAGGCCGGCCCCCTCCGGCGCCCCCACTGGCCCCTCCCCTGACCGTCCGCCGCCCCTCCACTGGCCCCTCCCCCGACCGTCCGCCGGATCGTCCGCTTCCCCTTGGTGTGCGAGGAGTCGCGTCCCGCCGGCGCCGCGGCCGTGCCGATCCGCTACGACACCGCCTTCGCCGCCGCCCGGCCCGCCGTGCGCCCCGAGAAGATGCAGCCGCCGAGGAAGGTGCCCTCCAGGGAGCGGTAGCCGTGGACACCGCCGCCGCCGAACCCGGCCGCCTCGCCCGCCGCGTACAGTCCCGGCAGCGGCTCCCCGCCGTCGGTGAGGACCCGGGAGGAGAGGTCCGTCTCCAGGCCGCCGAGCGACTTGCGGGTGAGGATGCTGAGCCGTACGGCGATGAGCGGACCGGCCGCGGGGTCGAGGACGCGGTGCGGGGCAGCGGTGCGGATCAGCTTGTCGCCGAGGTACCTCCGGGCTCCTCGGATGGCGGTGACCTGGAGGTCCTTGGTGAAGGGGTTGGCGATCTCGCGGTCGCGGGCGATGATCTCGCGGCGCAGCGCCGCCTCGTCGATGAGGGGTTCATCGGTGAGCGCGTTCATGCCGCGCACCAGCGCCGCCAGGTCCTTCTCGACGACGAAGTCCGCCCCGTTCTCCATGAACGCCCTGACCGGGCCGGGCACTCCGGCGCGCGCCCGGTCGATGACGCCGCGGACGGAGCGGCCCGTGAGGTCGGGGTTCTGCTCGGAGCCGGAGAGGGCGAACTCCTTGCCGATGATGCGCTCGTTGAGCACGAACCAGGTGTGGCCGTGGCCGGAGCGCGTGATGTGCTCCAGTGTCCCGAGCGTGTCGAAGCCCGGGAACAGCGGGACCGGCAGCCGCCGTCCGCGCGCGTCCAGCCAGAGCGACGAGGGCCCCGGCAGGATGCGGATGCCGTGCCGGGCCCAGATGGGGTTCCAGTTCTCGATGCCCTCGGTGTAGTGCCACATGCGGTCGCGGTTGACGTGGCGGGCACCGGCCGACTCGGCGATGCCGAGCATCAGCCCGTCGACGTGGGCCGGGACGCCGGAGAGCAGCTTCCCGGGCGGAGTGCCGAGCCGGTCGGGCCACTGGGCGCGTACGAGGTCGTGGTTGCCGCCGATGCCCCCGGAGGTGACGACGACGGCCTGGGCGCGGAGTTCGAAGGAGCCGGCGGCCTCGCGGCTGCTCGCCTCCCCCCGCGGCACCGCGGACGGCTCCAGGACCTCCCCGGTGACGGTGTCGAGGGCGCCCGAGGTCCGGCCCAGCCCGGTCACCCGGTGGCGGAAGCGCAGTTCGACCAGCCCGCGGGCGACGCCCTCCCGCACCCGGCGCTCGAACGGCTCCACGAGACCGGGCCCGGTTCCCCAGGTGATGTGGAAGCGGGGCACCGAGTTGCCGTGTCCGCCGGCGTCGTAGCCGCCGCGCTCGGCCCAGCCGACGACGGGGAAGAACCTCACGCCCTGGGCGTGCAGCCAGGGCCGCTTCTCGCCCGCGGCGAAGTCGACGTACGCCTCCGCCCAGCGGCGCGGCCAGCGGTCCTCGTCGCGGTCGAACCCGGCCGTGCCGAGCCAGTCCTGCAGTGCCAGCGCATGGCTGTCCCTGATGCGCATCCGGCGCTGCTCCGGCGAGTCGACCAGGAAGAGCCCGCCGAACGACCAGTGGGCCTGCCCACCGATCGACTGCTCGGGTTCCTGGTCGAGCAGGAGGACCTTCCGCCCGGCGTCGGCGAGCTCGGCGGTGGCCGCGAGCCCCGCCAGCCCTGCCCCGATCACGATGACATCAGCGTCGTACGGCATGGTTGCTGTCCCTCTCGGAGCGGGCGCCCGGTGGCGCGGCCCAGTGCGGTGGGCTCCGATCTTCTTTACGCGGCGGTAACTCGTCAACCGTTCCGGTCGGGGACAGCCGCTCCCCTCGGAAGAGAGCGGCGGCCCCGGCGGCCGCGACCGCCCGCCTCCGCCCCGGCCGCGCCTCCCGGCGGGACCGGCGGCCCGCTCCGCGTGCGTTGAGAGCCCGCGCCGCAGCTGATGGGATAGGGGCATGGACAGCGCCGGGCGGGACGCCGAGGAGATCCTCGACATCGTCGACGAGTTCGACCAGGTCGTGGGCCAGGCACCGCGCGGCGAGGCGTACGCGCGGGGCCTTCGCCACCGCTGTGTGTTCGTCCTCGTCCGGGACGCGGGCGGGCGGGTCTTCGTGCACCGCCGTACGGCGACGAAGCTCGTCTTCCCATCGCTGTACGACATGTTCGTCGGCGGTGTCGTGGGCGCGGGCGAGTCGTACGACGACGCGGCACTGCGCGAGGCCGAGGAGGAGCTCGGGGTGTCCGGGCTGCCCCGGCCGGAACCGCTGTTCACGTTCCTCTACGAGGCGTCCGCCCAGGTGCCCGCCGGCGGGCCGGAACCCGTGTGGCACACGTGGTGGTCCGCGGTCTACGAGGTGCGCTGCGACGTCCCCGTACGACCGCAGGCCGAGGAGGTCGCCTGGTACGGCTTCCTGCCCGAGCCCGAACTCGAGGCGCGCCTCGCCGTATGGGAGTGGGTCCCCGACGGCCTCGCCGCGTACGAGCGGCTGCGGCGCAACCGGCGGCGGGAGCGCTGAGCAGGAGCCGGAAGAACCCGGGCGGCCCGGACGCACCGGGCGGAAGCCGGAAGAACCCGGGCGGCCCGGACGCACCGGCCGGGAGCCGGAAGGAACCCGGGCGGGGAGCGGGCGCGGCCCCGCCGGAAGGTCCTGCGCGCCGCGGCGCGGGTAGGGTGCGGCGCGTGAGCGACTTCGTACGCAACCTGGGGCTGTGGCTCGCGCCGCGCCGGATCCACGAGGAGGGCGAGACCCCGACTACCGCTTCTCACTCGCCAACGAGCGCACGTTCCTCGCCTGGATCCGGACCGCGCTCGCGCTGATCGCGGGGGCTTCGCCGTCGACCAGTTCCTGCCGGACCTGCGATGGGGGATCCGGGTGGGGATGTCGCTCGCACTGATCGGGACCGGGGTGCTGTGCGCGTTCCGGTCGGTCCACCACTGGGTGCGCTGCGAACTCGCGATGCGGCGCGGGGAGGACCTGCCGCTGTCGCGCTTTCCGTCCGTGCTGGCGCTGGCGGTGGGTGCCGTCTCGGTCACCATGGTGGTGGTCGTGGCCTCGGGGCGCGGATGAACGCGCTCATGCGCGATCCGGGGCTTCAGCCGGAGCGGACCCGGCTGGCCTGGCGGCGTACGACACTGGCGTTCACGGTGGCGGCGGTGCTCGCGGTGCGGCAGGTGGTGCAGCACGGTTCGGTGGCGGCGGGAGATGTCGTCGCCTTCGCGCTGAGCGCGGCGGTGTGGCTCGGCTTCCTCGCGGTGGCGCACCGGCGCATCCGGGCGATGGCCCTGCTGCGGCCGCCGGCTGCCATGCCCTTCGCCCAGGCGGCGGCCGCGACCCTCTGCACGCTGGCGCTCGCCGGGTTCGCCGTCGCGATCGTGTGGTGAGCCGCCGCGATCGTGCGCTGAGCCGCCGCGGGTGTCAGCCGGCGTCCGCGACCGATACGACGATCTTGCCCTGGGGGTGGCCCTCCTGGCTGAGCCGGTGGGCCTCGGCCGTACGCTCCAGCGGGAAGACCCGTGCCACGCGGACGGAGACGACTTCCTCCTCGGCGAGTTCGCTCAGCCGGTAGAGGTCGGCCGTGTTGGGCCGTACGAACAGATAGCGCCCGCCCAGTCCGGCGACTCCCGGGTCGGCGACCGAGGCGATCCTGCCGCCCTCGGCGAGCACCCGGACCGAGACCTCGAGGGCATCGCCCCCCACACAGTCGACGACCGCGCTCACCCCGTCCGGGGCGAGGGCCCGTACCCGCTCGGCCAGCCCCTCACCGTACGCCACGGGTTCGGCGCCCAGGGCACGCAGGTACTCGTGCGACGACTCGCTTCCGGTGCCGATCACGCGTGCGCCGAAGTGCCGGGCCAGCTGGACCGCCGGCGATCCCACCCCGCCGGCCGCCGCATGGATCAGGACGGTGTCGCCCCGGCCCACCCCGCCCAGCCCCTGGGTGATCACCTGGTAGGCGGTGAGGCCGGCCAGCGGCAGACCGGCGGCCTCCTCGAAGCCCAGGTTGCGCGGCTTGCGCGCGAGGGTGCGGACCGGGGCCGCCACGTACTCGGCGAACGTGCCCCGTGACAGGAAGTCCTCGCGGACGTACCCGATGACCTCGTCGCCCTCGGAGAACTCGGGGACCGACACCCCCGGCCTGACGACGACGCCGGAGAGGTCCCAGCCCGGGACGACGGGGAAGACTGCGTCGAGCACCGGGTCCAGACGGCCTTCCCGGCACTTCCAGTCGACCGGGTTGACGGCCGCCGCGACCACCTTGACCAGGACGGAGTCCGGGCCGGTCCTGGGCATCGGGCGCTCGCCGAACTCCAGGACCTCGGGCCGCCGTAGCGGCGGTAGCTGATCGCCTTCATACGTCCGACACTCCGGCCCGTCCGTGCCTCGCGCAAGCGGAGCGCCACTCCTCGCCGCAGGTCCCCCGCGGCACACCCAGCGGCGGACCCCCGCGCCGCGCCCCGCCGCACCTCGCCACAGGCCCCCGCGCCACACCTCGGCGCACCTCGCCGCACCACGGATCCCCGCGCCACACCTCGCGGCACGGGGGTGCGCGAGACGGCGGTGCGCGAGACGGCCGTGCGCGAGACGGCCGTGCGCGAGACGGCCGTGCGCGAGACGGCGGTGCGCGAGACGGCGGAGCCGCGCGGTCGCGCGGCACGCCCTCGTGGTCCCGGTCTGCGCCGGCCGCACCCCGCCACCCCCGCTCTGGACGACATACCGACCGGTCGGTCATGATGAGTGCGACGATCTGCCGCCCCACCGGAGGTATCACCGATGCGCTCAGTCCACCCCCCGGGCCTCGACCCCGAGAAGCTGCGGGTCCATCTCGACCGCGCGCTGCCGGGACTGGTGAGGGGGCCGCTCGAGGCCCGGTGGATCCAGGGCGGCCGTTCGAACCTCACCTACTCCGTCACCGACGGCAGCGGCCGGTGGATCGTCCGCCGGCCGCCCCTCGGCCATGTGCTCGCCACCGCGCACGACATGAAGCGCGAGCACCGGGTCATCAGCGCGCTGCACCCGACGGCCGTCCCGGTGCCCGAGCCGCTGCTGCTGTGCGAGGACGAGGACGTGCTCGGCGCGCCCTTCTACGTCATGGAGTTCGTGGAGGGCACCCCGTACCGGACGGCCGAGGAGCTCGCCCCCTCGGCCCCGAGCGCACCCGGGCGGCCGTCCTCGCCCTCGTCGACACGCTCGTCGACCTCCACGCCCTGGACCCGGAGGCCGTGGGGCTGGGCGACTTCGGCCGGCCGGACGGCTTCCTGGACCGCCAGTTGCGCCGCTGGGGCAAGCAACTGGCCGCCTCCAGGGGCAGGGAACTCGCGGGCATCGACGAGCTGCACGCCGCCCTCGGGCGCAACCTGCCGGACTCCCCCGCACCAACCGTCGTCCACGGCGACTACCGCCTCGACAACGTGCTGGTCGGCGAGGACGACCGGATCAGGGCGGTCCTCGACTGGGAGATGTCCACGCTCGGCGACCCGCTCACCGATCTCGGGCTGCTGGTGATGTACAGCCGGAAGCTGGAGCTGCCGGACTCCCCCATCAGCACCACGGCCGGGGCCGCGGGCCACCCGGACGCCGCGGAGCTCGTCGAGCGGTACGCGGTCCGCTCCGGCCGGGACACCTCCGCCGTCTCCTGGTACACGGCGTTCGCCTGGTTCAAGCTCGCCGTGATCCTGGAGGGCATCCACTACCGCTACACCCTCGGCCAGACCGTCGGCGCCGGCTTCGACCGGATCGGCGAACTGGTGCCCCTGTTCATCGAGCACGGCCTCGCCACCCTCCAGGAAGGCTGAACACCCATGGACTTCGCTTTCGACGCCCGCACCGAGGAACTGCGGGCCAGGCTGCTCGCCTTCATGGACGAGTACGTGTACCCGGCCGAGCCGGTCGAGCAGGAGCAGCGCGCCAGGCTCGCCTCGCCGTGGGACACCCCGGCCGTGATGGAGGAGCTCAAGGCGGAGGCGCGCCGGCAGGGTCTGTGGAACCTCTTCCTGCCCGACTCCGGGTACGGCGCCGGGCTGACCAACCTCCAGTACGCGCCGCTCGCCGAGATCACCGGCCGCAGCCCCCATCTGGCCCCGATCGCGCTGAACTGCGCCGCGCCCGACACCGGCAACATGGAGGTGCTGGCCCAGTTCGGCACCGAGGAGCAGAAGAAGCAGTGGCTGGAGCCGCTGCTGGCCGCCGACATCCGCTCCGCCTTCGCCATGACCGAGCCCGAGGTGGCGTCGTCGGACGCGACGAACATCGAGACCCGGATCGAGCGCCGGGGCGACGAGTACGTCGTCAACGGCCGCAAGTGGTACATCTCCGGGGCCATGAACCCCGACTGCCGGATCTTCATCGTGATGGGCAAGACGGATCCGGAGGGCGCGGACATCCGGCGCCAGCAGTCGATGCTGCTCGTCCCGCGCGACACGCCCGGTGTCCAGGTGCGGCGGGCGATGCGGGTGTACGGCTTCGAGGACCACTCCCACGGCGGCCACGCCGAGGTCGTGTTCGACGACGTCCGGGTGCCGGTGTCGAACCTCGTCGGCGAGGAGGGCGGCGGCTTCGCCATCGCCCAGGCGCGTCTGGGTCCGGGCCGCATCCACCACTGCATGCGGCTGATCGGCATGGCCGAGCGGGCGATCGAGCTGATGTGCCGGCGGGCCGTGTCGCGCACGGCGTTCGGCAAGCCGATCGCCCGGCAGGGCGTCGTGCAGAACTGGATCGCCGACGCGCGGGTGGCGGTGGAGCAGTTGCGGCTGCTGGTGCTGAAGACCGCGTGGCTGATGGACACGGTCGGCAACCGCGGTGCCCACACGGAGATCCAGGCGATCAAGATCGCCACACCGCGTACGGTCGTGGACATCCTGGACAAGGCCGTCCAGGTGCACGGGGCGGGCGGGGTGAGCCAGGACTTCCCGCTGGCCGAGCTGTGGGCCGGGGCGCGGACGCTGCAGCTGGCGGACGGCCCGGACGAGGTGCACCAGCGGTCGCTGGCGCGGCGTGAGCTGAAGCAGTACGAGTAGGCGTGGGCTGAAGGAGTGCCCGCAGGGCGGTACCGCCGGGGCCGTACCGGCAGGGCGGCGGCCGTCCGGCTCGCCGGGGGCTGCGGGCCTCCGGCGGCCGGGGCCTCTCGCTCGGCACCACTTCGCGGCGCCACCCGCGCGGTGGCCCCTTGCGCGTCGGGGCGCCCTGCGGTTCACGGCCCCGCGGGCCCGTCAGCGGCGCAGTGCCCGCAGCAGCAGGTCGGCCAGGTGGTCGGCCACCTGCTGCGGGCTGAGCGGACCGTCCGGGCGGTACCAGGTGGACAGATGGTGCACCGAGCCGAAGTGGTAGTCCACCACGAGGTCGGCGGGGGTCGCGGCGGAGAACACCCCGCTCTGCTGCCCCTCCTCGATCAGCGCGCGGAACCGCTCGTGGTAGCGCCGGCGCTCGGCTCGGACCTGCTTGTTCTTCTCCGGGCTGAGGTGGTGCATGGAACGGAAGAAGATCGAGGCGTCGTCGAGGTTCTCGATGGTGGTGACGACGACGTCGGCGGCGGCCGACCTCAGCCGCTGCTCGACGGGGGCGTCCGCCTCGGCGAAGGCGTCGAGGCGTTCCTGCTGGAGCCTGAGCACCCGGGAGTAGACCTCCTGGAGGAGGTCCTCCTTGGAGCCGAAGTAGTGGTACAGGGCCCCCTTGGTGACGCCCGCCGCCTCGACGATCTCCTGGACGGACGTACGGTCGTAGCCCTGCTCCGCGAAGAGCCGGGTGGCGGTGGCCAGCAGCCTCTGGGGGACGGGCGTGCCGTTCCCGTCCGTCGTCCTGGCCATTGCCGCCACCCGCCTTTCCGTTCGGTCGCCCTTGTGCCGCGCTCCCCGGTTGCCGGGGCCCGGCGGTGTCTCATGTGCGGGAACGCAGCTCCCGCCTGAGGATCTTCCCACTAGTCGTCTTCGGGAGCTCCTCGAGGATCTCGACCTGCCGGGGGTACTTGTACGCGGCGAGCCGGTCGGCACAGTATCCGGCGAGTTCGTCGGGGCCGACGGAGGTGCCGGGGCGGAGGCTGACGTACGCCTTGACGGTCTCGCCGCGGTAGGCGTGCGGCACGCCGACGACCGCCGCCTCCCGGACCGCGGGGTGGGTGTGCAGGACGTCCTCGACCTCGCGCGGCCAGACCTTGAAACCCGAGGCGTTGATCATGTCCTTCTTGCGGTCGACCACGTAGAGCCAGCCGTCGGGGTCCATGAAGCCGATGTCCCCGGTGCGCAGCTCGCCGTCCGGGAACCCCGCCGCGGTGGCGTCGGGCAGCCGCCAGTAGCCCGGCACGACCTGCGGTCCCCGGACGGCGATCTCGCCGTGCTCGCCGAAGGGGACCTCCTCGCCGTGGTCGTCGAGGATCCGTACGACGGTGTCCGCCCCGGGGAGGCCGACGGAGAGGGCGCCGGAGGCGGGGTCGACCGGGGCCTCCTTCCCCGGGGGCACCGACGCGCAGGGCGCGGTGCACTCGGTGAGCCCGTAGCCGTTGCGGATGTAGGGGCCGAACTCCGCGCGGAACCTCTCCACCAGGGCGGGAGGCACGGGCGCGCCGCCGGAGGAGAGGACGGCGAAGGACGCGAAGTGGGCTGGTCCGGCGCCGGGGTGGGCGGCCAGGGCCATGAAAGCGGTGGAAGGGCCGACGGTGTAGGCGGGCCGGTGCTCCAGGAAGGCGTCGAGGACGACGCCCGCCTCGAAGCGGTAGGCGAGCGCGAGCGTGCCCGCGTTGGCCACGCAGGCCGCCAGTTCGCACACCAGGCCCGTGATGTGGAAGAGCGGTGCGAGGGCGAAGTAGCAGGCGCCTTCGGGGACGGGGTGGCCGGTGCGCTGGCGCTCGGCGTTGTAGGTGATGCCGCCGTGGAGGTTCATGGCGCCCTTGGGTCTGCCGCTGGTGCCGGAGGTGTAGCTGATCAGGGCCACGTCGCCGGCCGCCGGGTCACGGCCCTCCGGTGCGGTGTACCCGGCGCGGGCGACGGCGACCAGGTCGTCGGTGTCGCCGGGCGGCGGCAGCCGCTCGAAGCCGAGGACCCGGGTGTCGTCGCGGCTCTGCAGGTCCAGCTCGCAGGCCGTGACGGTGAACCGTACGGGGGTGGCGGTGGCGGTGCCGCGCAGCCCGGTCTCCCAGGCGCGGTCCGAGCAGATCAGCGCCGTCGCGCCGGAGTCCGCCAGGGCGTGGGTCACCTCGGCCGACTTGTACATGGGGTTCAGCGGGACGACGGTCGCCCCGGCCTTCCACGCGCCGAGCAGGGCGAGGACGAAGTGGGGGTGTTCTGGAGCATCAGGGCGACCCGGTCGCCCCGGGCCACTCCGCGGGCGGCGAGATGGCCGGCGACGGAGTCGGTGAGCGCGTCGGTCTCGCGGTAGCTCAGCCGCCCGTCGAAGTAGGCGAGGGCGGTGCGGTCCGGGGCCCGCCGGGCGGCGGCGCGGAAGGAGTGGACGACGCTCGCGGGCGGGTGCACGGGGGCGCGCTGGGCCGCGGTCAGCTGGGAGAGCCAGGGCCGGGCGGCGTAGTGGGAGGCACTCACCGAGCGGCCTCCCACTTCTGCTGGATGTGGTTCATGGCGTCCAGCCAGTGGTCGGGGTCGCCGGCGCGGGCCCGGTGGTACCCGGCGACCTCGGGGTGCGGCAGGATGAGGAAGCGGTCGGCCTCGATCCCCTCGAACAGGGCGTCGGCGACGTCCTCGGGCTCGACGGCGCCGGGGGCGAGGACGAGTTCGCCCGCCGATCCGGCCGCGGCGAGCATGTCGGTGCGGACGCCCTGCGGGCAGACGGCGTGCACCTTGAGACCGCGGTGACGGTACGTCAGCGACAGCCATTCCGCGAAGGCGAGCGCGCCGTGCTTGGTGACGCTGTACGGGGCGGCGCCGATCATCGTCAGGAGCCCGGCGGCGGACACGGTGGAGACGAAGCGGCCGCTGCCCCGCTCCAGCCAGTCGGGGAGCAGGGTGCGTACGGCCCGGACGTGCGCCATCACGTTGACGTCCCAGGCGGCGGCCCAGACGTCCTCGCCGGCGAAGGCGTCGCCCGGCGAGGCGAGTCCGGCGTTGGCGCAGTAGACGTCGACGGTGCCGCCCAGTGCCTCCCTGGCCTCCTCGACGACGGCGGAGGCGTCGCCGGGGACGGCGAGGGCGCCGATCTCCTCCGCGACGGCCCGGGTCCTGCCCGGGTCGATGTCGTTGACGGCGACGCGTGCCCCTCCGCCACGAAGCGGCGTGCCAGGGCGGCGCCGATGCCGCCGCCCGCGCCGGTGACCACCACGTTCGCGCCCTGAACCGTACTCATCGGACCTGCCTCTCCGTCGCGGCTCACTCAGAAGGGCAGACTAACCAGTCGGTATGTGCAGGCGAAAGAGGGGCCCGGCGGACATGGCGCCGGGGGCGTTCCCGGCGGCCCGGCCCCGCGCTAGCGTGCATGGCCATGACAGTCGTAGCAATCACGGAGGTGGTGCGATGAGCCTGTCCAGACGAGGTCTGCTGGCCGCGGGAGGGGCCGCGGGCGCCCTGGCTGCGACCGCGTCGGCCGCTCCGCCCGCGGTGGCACACGGCGGGCGGAGCCGGGTCCGCACCGGTTTCGAGCGGCTTGCCGCCGACGGCTACCGGCTGCTGTCCGGCGACCGCGTCGGCGTCGTCACCAATCCCACCGGCATCACCCGCGACACCCGCCACCTGGTGGACGTGATGCACGCGGACGACCGCGCGGACCTGGTCGCCGTCTTCGGCCCGGAGCACGGCTTCCGCGGCACCGCCCAGGCCGGGGGCTCGGAGGGCCGCTACGACGACCCCGCGACCGGTCTCCCGGTCTACGACACGTACCTGAAGAGCGGACAGCCGCTCGCCGACATCTTCACGGCCTCCGGCGTGGACACGGTCGTGTTCGACATCCAGGACGCCGGCGCCCGCTTCTACACGTACATCTGGACGATGTACGACTGCATGGTGGCGGCGGTGCTCTCCGGGAAGCGGTTCGTGGTCCTGGACCGGCCCAACCCGGTCACCGGCCGCGCCGCCCGCGGACCGGTCCTGGACAAGGCGTTCGCGACCTTCGTCGGCCGCGAACCGATCGCCCAGGCGCACGGGATGACCGTCGCCGAACTGGCCCTGCTGTTCAACGCCGAGTTCCTGGCCGCACCGGCGGAGCTGGACGTGGTGCGGATGTCGGGCTGGCGGCGGGACGACTTCCACGACGCCACGGGCCTGCCCTGGGTGCCTCCGAGCCCCAACATGCCGACGCCGGAGACCGCGCTCGTCTACTCCGGGACCTGCCTCTTCGAGGGCACCAACCTCTCGGAGGGCCGCGGTACCACCCGCCCGTTCGAACTGCTCGGCGCGGAGGGAATCGACCGCGTGTGGGCGGAGGCGGCGAACGCGCTGGACCTGCCCGGAGTGCGGTTCCGCGAGGCCTACTTCGCCCCGGTCTTCTCCAAGTTCCAGGGCAGGACCGTGGGCGGGGTGCAGCTCCATGTCCACGACCGCGAGGCGTTCGACCCGGTCCGCACCGGCATCGGACTGCTGGTGACGGCGAAGCGGAGCTGGGCCGGCTTCGCCTGGCGGCCCGACCACTGGATCGACAAGCTCACCGGGTCCACCCTGGTGCGCACGATGATCGACGCGGGCGCCGGGACGGACGACGTCGTCGGAGCCTGGCAGGAGGGCCTGGCGGCGTTCCGCGCGATGCGTCGGGAGTACCTGCTGTACCGGTGACCGCGAATCGGCCAAGTCCCGCCGGTACGCACGACTTCAGGGCGCGTTCGCGTGGGACGTCCGGGGCGGGGCCGGACGAGCGCCGGAGCGGCCTTCGGGCGAGGTCCGTCCGGCGTGCCCGACCTCCGTGAACCGGGCCTCCCCGGTGCCGGTGTCCACGTCCGGGCCCCGGCCCGCGTGCGCACACGAGCACACCCGGGGCCGGGTGCCCGGTACGGCGGCCCCCCGGGCCCGCGCTCCCTCCGCCGCACCACGAGGCCGCCGGGCGGCCCACGGCGCCCGGGGCGGACCCTCGGTACGGCCTGGCCGGGCGGGGATCCGGCGCCCCGGCGCGGCCCGCCGGCCGCCAGGGCGCCGCCGGTCTCCATCGACCGCGTCACCCCGGCCGGAACTCTGCGTTGGCACACCGTTCTTGCCGAATCGCCCCGCCCCGTCTCGCAGTACGGACGTTCAGGGGAGCCGTACGGGGTACTCGTACGTCCATTCCTTGACGCGGAAGTACCAGCGACGGCGTTCGAGCGACGGAGGTGGCAGGACGATGGCCGGATTCCGGAGTCTTGCGAGACAGGTGCGCGACCCGCGGTGTGATCTGGCGCTGCGGCGCTATTCACTGCGCAAGTGCCTGGAGCGGTTCGCCCCCTACGGGCACCGGGCGACCTGGGACCACCTGTGCACCAGGCACGGGATCGATCCCGACGACAGAGATCCCGATCCGGCGCGGCTGGTGGCCGCGCTCGCCGAACTGGAGGAGGCGCGGGCCGTGTGGCTCGCGTACGAAAGGGACTTCGCGGAGCGGCGCAGGCGCGAGAAGCACGACGGCCTGCGGCGGCCGGGGTCCTTCGACGACTGGCACCGGCGGACCTGGGGCGGCAACGGCATCGCCCGGTGCGGCGACCCGGGGGTGCACCCGACGGATCCGCTCGCCGATGTGCTGCGCCGGCTGATCACCGCTCTCGAGGCGGCGCCCTCCGCGGTGTGCCCGGTGTGCGCGGACTCCCGGATCGTCTGGCGGCAGGACCTGGAACAGGAGCCCTGGTTCGGCCCGGTGTGCTCGGGCTGCGGGATCGTGGTGCCGCAGCCCGTACTGACCCGGGAGGCACTGATGGCCGCGAAGCGGGCGCGCGTAGGGGAGCTGGCGTCGGTGGCCTGACACGGGCGGGGGTCGTGGGACGGCGCCGGTGGCGTGACACGAGTACGCGCCGGAGATCCGTCATCGACGGCGGGATCCCGGGACACGCGGTCGGGGCCGGGTGCGCGGGACGGCGCACCCCCGCGCCGCCGCCGTTCCCGGCGGCCCGGCGTACCGGCCCGGAGCCCGGCCGGTGACGGCGACGGTGCGGCCGGCGGCCCCGACCGCACCGCTGCCGGGTGGGTGCGCGGACCACCCCGCCGCACCGGGGTCCTCGCGGGCGGCACATCCTGTGCGCCGGACCGGGGAGCCGGACCGGGGAGCCGGGCCGGGGCTCCCCTCGCACGGGAACAGCGCGAGCCGGAGCGGTGCCATCATCTCCTCCCGTGGCGGAATATCAGGAGGAGACCAGGGCGGCCTACGACAGGGTCGCCGAGCTGTACGCGTCGATGTTCGCCGACCGGCTGGAGACCCGGCCGTTCGCGCGGGCCATGGTCGGCACCTTCGCCGAGCTGGTGCGCGGGACGGGGAATCCGCGGACGGCCGACGTCGGCTGCGGACCCGGACATCTGACGGCCATGCTGCACGACCTCGGGCTGGACGCGTTCGGCTTCGACCTCTCCCCGGCCATGGTCGGCCACGCCCGGCGAGCCCATCCGGCGCTGACGTTCGGCGAGGCACGGATGGAGGCCCTTCCGGTCGAGGACCGCGCGCTCGGCGGCGTACTGTCCCACTACTCACTGATCCACACCCCACCGGGGAACTGCCCGCGCTGCTCGCCGAGCAGGTGCGTGTCCTGGCACCGGGGGCCTGCTCCTGGTCTCGTTCTTCGGGACCGACGGGCCGGAACCGGTCCGCTTCGACCACAAGGTGACGCCCGCCTACAGCTGGCCGGTGGACCGGTTCACCGCGTTGCTGGCCGGGGCCGGGCTGGTCACGCAGGCCCGACTGCTCCACGACCCGGCCTCCGACCGCGGGTTCCTCGACGCCCACGTGCTGGCCCGCCTTCCCTGAGGACTTCGGTGCGAGCCGGCCGCGTGGCCCGGCCGTCCGTGTCGCCGGGGCCGTGGGCACGACCCGGGCCCACGGTCGGCGCAATGTCCTCCGGCCGGGCGGGGCGGGCGCAGACTCGGCGGGATGCGGGCGAGACGCGGGACCTTCCTGATGTGGGCGATGGTGGCGCTCACGCTGACGACGGGGATGGTCGAGGCGGTCAGCTTCCTCGCGCTGGGGCCGGTGTTCACCGCCGTCCAGACCGGCACCATGCTGCTGCTGTCGTTCGCGCTGGTGGGAGTCGCGGGACTGGCCGTCGTACCGTGCCTGGCGTCGGTGGCGGGGTTCACCGTGGGGGCCGCGCTCTCCGCGCGGTTCGAGTCGCGGTCGCGGCTGAGGGGCCGCCGGTGGTTCCGGGAGGCGCTGATCGCGGAGAGTCTGGTGCTGGCCGTCGCCGCAGCGGTGGCGTGGGGAATCGATCGGCCGGGTGAACCGCTCACGGGCCGCCACTACACGGCGGCCGGGCTGGTGGCGCTGGCCATGGGGATCAGGAGTGTCTCCACGCTGCGGGCGGGTGTCCGGGGGATGCCGGTGACGGTCACCACCCGGGCCCTGACGGCGCTGATCGGCGGTTCCCCGCTGGCGGTGGACACGCGCCTCGCGCCCGGCGCGGGCGAGCAGGTCCGGCGGGCCGTCTCGGTGGCGGCCATGTTCGCCGGCGGCCTGTTCGGTGCATGGCTGCTGCACAACCTCCGGGTCAGCGCGGGCGCGGTGCTGCTGTTCACCGCGGTGCTCGGGATGGCCGTCGCGCTCGCCTTCACCCTGGTGCCGCGGGAGAGGACAGCCGAGGCCGGCTGACGGTACTCCGCGGGCCTCGGGGCGTACGGGCTCCGCCACCGGGCCGGACGCACCGGGCGCCACCTCCCGCGCGCGGCCCGGCGCCGGCGTCCGTCCACCGTCGGGGCCCCTGGGCCACGAGTCCGCGGAGACCTGCGGGAGAGCGATGAGCACCGAACGCGCCCGCACACCCGCGCCACCGCGCACCCGTGAACCCGCGCCACCGGGCACCCACGCACCCACGCACCCACGCACCCACGCACCCACGCACCCACGCACCCACGGACCCACGGACCCACGGAAGAAACCGCCGGGCGCTCCGTTGACAGAAGGCCCCACCACGGCCAGACTAAGCAGTCGCTTAGATGTGTACGAGACCGGTGAGAAGGGCAGGGACAGGGGCATGGCCGAGCCGAGGATCTTCACGTCCGCCGAGGAGCTGGCCGCCGGGGTCGGCGAGGAGCTGGGACCCAGCGACTGGCTGGAGGTCGACCAGAAGCGGATCGACCTCTTCGCGGAGGCCACGGGCGACCACCAGTGGATCCATGTGGACCCCGAGCGCGCGGCCGCCGGGCCGTTCGGGACGACCGTCGCGCACGGCTATCTGACGCTCTCGCTGCTGCCGGCACTGGTCCCGCGGATCATGCGGGTCGAGGGCATGAAGATGGGCATCAACTACGGGACCAACAAGGTCCGCTTCCCCGCCCCGGTCCCGGTGGGCTCACGGCTGCGGGCCAAGGCGGTGCTCAGGAGCGTGGAGGAGGCGGGCGGCGGTGTGCAGGTGACGGCGGTGGTCACCGTGGAGCGCGAGGGCGCCGACAAGCCGGTGTGCGTCGCCGAGTCGGTGTCCCGCTACTTCTTCTGAGCCTTCCTCTCGGCCTTCTCCTGAACCACCGGGCGGACCCCTTGCCCGAAGGGCGGGCGGGCCCCGCGGCGCCGGGGTCCGGAGGGCCGCCACTTCGGCGCGGCCGCCATCCCCGGGTCCGCGGCCGGGCACGGCCGCTTCCCCTTGCGCGCCCCGCTACTTCCGCGCGGACACCATGCGCAGGACGAGGTCGGCGTACAGCTCGCCGACCTCCTCCGGCGTCCTGCGCCCCTGCACGTTGAACCAGCGCGCCACATCGATGCAGAGCGACAGCACCGCCAGGGTGGTACCGGATACGTCGGGGACGTCGAACTCGCCCGACTCCACGCCGTCGCGCAGGATCCCGCGCACCACGGCGTCGCTGCGCCGGCGCAGCGCCATGATCTCGGCCCGGTGCTCCTCGGACAGCGCGTCGAGCTCGTACTGCACCACGCGTGCGGTGTCATGCCGGCCGGCGTGCCAGCGGACGAAGGAACGCACCGCCTCGGCGAGCCGCTCACCCGGCGCTCCGCCGCGCTCGGACGCGGCCGACAGCACCTCGAGCGCCTTGTCGTGGCCGATCCGGCTGATCCGGTGGAGCAGCTCCTCCTTGGTCTTGTAGTGGATGTAGAGGGCGGCCGGGCTCATGCCCGCACGGCCCGCGATGTCCCGGGTCGTGGTCGCGTGGTAACCCCGCTCCGCGAAGGCCTCGACGGCGGCGACGAGGAGCTTGCGCGCGGCTTCGGGCGCGACCTCGCCCCACGGCACGTCCTCGGCCGTCGTGTCCTGCGCCGCAGTCATGGCTCACCCCTTCTGCCCGCCGTCCCTGTGAGTGCGGGACGAACACCATACCCCGAACCTGAGCAAGCGCTTAGGGCACCGAACCCACATCCGCGGCGATACCGCGCGGGAGCGGGAACGGGAGCAGGAGCGGAACCGCGGGCGGGAGCGGAACCCCGGGGGCTCCGTCCCGACTCCACCTTGACTAGCACTGCTAGTTTCCGATCGGCAGGGCCTACCATGTGCCGCATGGCCCGACCGCGCAAGCCCCTCCTCAGCAGAGAGCGCATCGTCGGGGCGGCGAGCGCGCTGGTGGACGCGGAGGGCCTGGACGCCGTCTCCACCCGGCGCCTTGCCGCGGAACTCGGGGTCAGCGGCCCCTCGCTCTACAACCACTTCCGCAACAAGGACGAGATCCTGGACGCCGTGGCCGACGCCGTCAGCGCCAAGGTCGATCTGTCGATGTTCGACGCGTCCGACTCCCGCGACTGGCGCACCGCGCTGCACGACTGGGCCGTCTCCTACCGCGCGGCCTTGACCGAACACCCCCATGTCGTCCCGGTCCTGGCCCGCGGCCCGGGGCGCCGCCCGGCCGCACTGAGGGTCGCCGACGCGGTCTTCGGCGCGATGGTCCGCGCGGGCTGGCCGCCCGCCCAGGCCACCCGCATCGGCGCCCTGATGCGCTACTTCATCACCGGCTCCGCCCTGGGTTCGTTCGCCCGCGGCTTCGTCGACGACGAGAGCGCCTACGACCCCTGCGACTACCCCCACCTGGGGCAGGCCCATCTCCTCGCGGAACGCCGGGAGGAGATCGACGAGGGCGCGTTCGAGACGGGTCTGCGGGCCCTGCTGGACGGCCTGGCGGCGCAGTACGAAACGGCGGTACGGGCGAGCCGGACGGGGCCCTCACGCACGGACGGACCGTAGCGCCGACCCGCCGCACCTCCGGCTCACCAAGCCTCCTCCGGCTCACCAACCCTCCGGCTCAGCGGCCCGCCCCGGCGGCACACGACGGAACGACGGCACACGACGAGGACGCGACGGCACACGACCGCACCCGGCGAGGACGCGACGGCCCCGCCGAACCGCGGGCGCGCGGCGGACGGCGCTCCCCCGCACCGGCCCGGGCCGCCTGGCCTGCGGTGCCGGGCCCGCGAGAGGGAGGCCGCGGCGGACTCCCGGGGCCGGGGTCTTCGTGTGTCACTCCCGGGCGGCCGCCCGCTTCGCGAGGACCCTGATCGAGCCGAGCGCGACCACGGCCAGCACCGTGATGTAGGCGGAGACGGCCATCGACGTGCCCGTCGCCTCCAGCAGCAGCACCATGATGAACGGGGCCAGGCCGCCACCGAACACCGCCGCGATCTGGTAGCCGAGCGAGGCTCCGGTATAGCGCATCTCGGGGTGAACAGCTCGGCGAACAGGGCGGCCTGCGGCCCGTACATGATGCTGAGGAAGCAGCTGGTGACGAAGGTGCCGACGGCCAGCCACAGCAGCGACGCGGTGTCTATCAGCAGGAACAGCGGGAAGGCCCACGCCAGCAGGCCGATCGCGCCCGCGGCGTAGATACGCAGCCGTCCGACCCGGTCGGAGAGCGCCGCGGCGGCCGGTATCAGCGCGAGCTGGGTGAGGCTGACGCACAGGGAGACGGTGAGCACCGCCTCGCGCTCCATGCCGAGTTCCCGTGTCGAGTAGTCCAGCACGCCGGTGATGATGATGTAGAAGGTCGCGGTGTTGACGGCGAAGGATCCGCCGGCGAGGAAGACGGTGCCGAGGTGCCGGCGCAGGATGGTCCGGAGCGGCGAGCGCGGCTCGCTCTTCTCCTGCGCGGCCAGGGCCCGTTCGGCCTCCCGGAACTCGGGGTCTCCTCGACCCGGGCGTGGATGTACCAGGCGAGGCCGAGCACCAGGAAGCCGACGAGGAACGGCACCCGCCAGCCCCAGGACGCGAACGCGGCGTCGTCGGTGAGGGCGCCCGCGGCGAGGAACACGGTGTTGGCGGTCACCACGCCGATGGGTACGCCGAGTTGGACGAGGCTGCCGTACAGCCCGCGCTTGCCCTCCGGCGCGTACTCGGTGGCCATGAGCATCGCGCCGCCCCACTGGGCGCCCACGGCCAGGCCCTGCATCACCCGGAGCAGCACGAGGAGCAGCGGTGCGGCGACGCCGATGGACTCGTATGTCGGCAGCACGCCGATGCCGGTGGTGGCGAGGCCCATGAGGGTGAGGGCGAGGACGAGCATCGGCTTGCGGCCGCGCTTGTCGCCGAGGTGCCCGGCGATGACCCCGCCGACGGGGCGTGCGAGGAAGCCGACGGCGAAGGTCGCGAAGGCGGCGAGGACTCCGGCCGTGGCGCTGCCCGCGGGGAAGTAGAGGTCGCCCAGTACCAGCGCGGCGGCGATGCCGAAGACGAAGTAGTCGTACCACTCGACGGCCGAGGCCAGGGCGGCGGCGCCGGCCACACGTCGCCGGTGCCGGTCGGTGGGAGCGGCCGACCGGGGATTGCCGGCGAGCGGGGAAGGGGGTGCCGTGTCCATGCGTGCACACTCCGATGGGTGCGGGGGACGAAGGTGCGGGGACCGTACCGACCGGATGGTATGGAGGTCAACGGGTCGCGCAACAGGACTTTCCGCTCGATCATTACCCGTCAGTAGCGCGAAGGCCGTGCCAGGCTGGGCCCGTGGAATTCACGCACCCGCCCGCCAGCGCGGCCTGGCTCCACCAGGACTCTCGGCAGGGCTTCGAGGTGGCCTTCCTCCGGGTCACGGACGACGGCTTCCGGATCGACGGCCATGCGGCGGTGGCGGAGGACGGCGACGCCTTCGCCGTCGAGTACGAGATCGAGCTCGATCCGGGCTGGCGGACGCGGACCGCGCGGGTCCGCGGCCGCTCGCCGTCGGGCAGCCGCACGGTGGTCCTGGAGACGGACGGCTCGGGCCACTGGGCGGTCGACGGGGAGCGGGCGCCGCACCTGGAAGGCTGCCTCGACGTCGACCTGGAGGCGTCGGCGCTGACCAACGCCCTGCCCGTGCGCAGGATGTCACTGCCGCAGGACGCACGGGCGTCCGCGCCCGCCGCATGGGTACGCGCCCGCGACCTCACCGTGGAGCGGCTGGAGCAGACCTTCACCCGCTCCACCGACCGGGGAACGCAGACCTGCTACGACTACGCGGCGCCCGCCTCGGGCTTCTCGTCCAGGATCGTCTGCGACGGGTCCGGACTCCCGCTGGAATACCCCGGGATCGCCGTCCGCGCACTGTGACGGCGATCGCCGGGCTCGGGCCTGCCGCCGTTGCGTGCGTCGCCGAGCTCTGCCTACCACCCGACCCTGCCTACCGCCGTTGCGCGCGTCGCCGAGCTCTGCCTACCACCCGACCCTGCCTACCGCCGTTGCGCGCGTCGCCGAGCTCTGCCTACCGCCCGACCCTGCCTGCCGCCCGGCGCGCGTCGCCGGGATCGGCCCGGGCCCGACACCGTGCGCGCGCCGCGACGGCGGTCCCGCAGCGCGGGCTAAGGAAAGACGACCAGCGCCCTGCCGCCCTTGCCGGCGAGCATGTTGTCGAAGGCGGCCGGGATGCCGTCGAGGCCGATCCGCTCGGTGACGAGCGTGCTCAGGTCCAGCCGGCCGGCCCGGATGTGCTCCGCGAGCACCGGCACGTCCCGGGCCGGGTCGGAGTTGCCGTAGACGCAGCCCGAGAGCGTACGCCCCCAGTGGAACAGCTCCAGGGCGTGGAAGGTGACCCGCTGGTCCTTGCCGCCGATGCCGACCACCGTCGTCCGCCCGCCGCGCCGGGTCGAGTCCCAGGCGGTACGGATCGTCACGGCTCGGCCCACGCACTCGACGGCCACGTCAGCGCCCTGACCGCCGGTCAGGGCGCGGACCTCGCGGGCGGTGCCGTCGGAGGCGACGACGAAATCGGTGGCGCCGGCGGCGCGGGCGAGGCCCTCCTTCTCCGGCGACACGTCCACGGCGATGATCCTCGAGGCGCCGGCGATCCGGGCCGACTGGAGGGTGGCGAGCCCGACTCCTCCGACGCCCAGGACCACCACCGTCTCCCCCTCGCGGACCCGGGCCGAGTGGTGGACCGCGCCGTAGCCGGTGAGGACCGCGCACCCGAGCAGGGCGGCCTCGGCCAGCGGCACCCCCTCGGGCAGCGGCAGCACGCAGTTCGCCGCGACGACGGTCTCCTCGGCGAAGGCGGCGACGTTCAGACCCGGATGGAGCCGGGTGCCGTCCTCGGTGACGGCGTGGACGGCGCCGGCGCCCTTGAGCGCACCGGCGCAGAGCCACACCTCGCCGATGGAGCAGTGGTGGCAGTGCCCGCAGGACGGAGCCCAGTTGAGCACCACCGCGTCGCCCGGAGCGACATGGGTGACGTCCTCGCCGACGGACACCACGGTGCCCGCGCCCTCGTGGCCGAGGACGGCGGGCACCGGCACCTGCATCGTGCCGTTGGACAGGGACAGATCGGAGTGGCACACCCCGGCCGCTGCGAGGCGGACCCGCACCCGGCCGGGGCCGGGCTCGGGCAGCTCGATGCGGGTGATCTCCAGAGCGGAGCCGACGGCGGGCAGGACTGCGGCGCGGACCACGGTGGTTGGCTCCCGGTTCAGAACTGGAGGGACTTGGTGTGCAGATACTCGGCGAGGCCGTGCGTGCCCAGTTCGCGGCCCACGCCCGACTGCTTGTACCCGCCGAAGGGGGCCAGCGGGTTGAAGCGACCGCCGTTGATGTCGACCTGTCCGGTCTCCATCCGGCGCGCGAAGGCGACGGCCTCGTCCCGGTCGCCCCACACGGCGCCCGCGAGCCCGTAGACCGTTCCGTTGGCGATCCGCAGGGCGTCGTCCTCGTCCTCGTACCTCATGAGCGAGACGACCGGCCCGAAGATCTCCTCCTGGGCGATGGTCATCTCAGGGGTGACGTCCGCGAAGACCGTCGGCGAGACGTAGTAGCCCGCCCCGCGGGGGATTCGGGACCTCCGGCGACGAGCCGGGCTCCCTCGGCGACACCCTGCTCGATGTAGCCGCGGACCCGATCCCGCTGCCGGGCGCTGACGAGCGGGCCGAGGCGGTCGCCGGGGACGTACGCGGCGACCGCCTCCGCGGCCAGCGCCACGGCCTCCTCGTACCGGTCCCGGTGCACCAGCATCCGGGTCCAGGCACTGCACGTCTGGCCCGAGTTGGACATGACGTTGGCGATCCCGGCTTTCACGGCGCGGCTCAGATCGGCCCCCGGGAGGATCACGTTGGCGGACTTGCCGCCGAGTTCCAGGGCCACGCGCTTGACCGCGCCGCCGGCGGTCGCGCCGATGCGGCGGCCGACGGCGGTGGAACCGGTGAAGGAGACCAGGTCCACGCCGGGGTGCTCGGCGAGGGCCTGACCGGCCACCGGGCCCAGGCCGGTGACGAGGTTGAACACCCCGTCCGGGAGCCCCGACTCATGGACGGCCTCCGCGAACAGCTGGGCGGTGAGCGGTGTGTCCTCCGCGGGCTTGAGCACCACCGTGCAGCCGGCGGCGAGAGCGGGGGCGGCCTTGGCCACGATCTGGTGGAGCGGGTAGTTCCACGGGGTGATGGCGCCGACGACGCCGACCGGCTCGTGCAGCACGGTGGAGTTGCCGACGGTCTCCTCGAAGGCGTACGAGGCGGCCAGTTCGGCGTACGAGCCGGCGACGAGGACCGGCAGTCCGGCGTGGACGGTCTCGGCGAGTCCGGGCGGGGCGCCGAGTTCGGCGGTGACCGTCCCGGCGATCTCGTCCTTGCGGGCCGCGAGCACGTCGCGGAGCGCGGCGATGCGCGCGGCGCGGTCCGCGGGCGCGGTGGCGGCCCAGCGGGGGAAGGCGTCCCGGGCGGCGCGCACGGCCGCGTCGACGTCCTCCGGGGACCCGGCCGGCACATGGGCGATGACCTGCTCGTCGGCGGGGTTGACCACCGCGATGGTGCCGGCGCCTGCGGCGGGACGCCACATGCCGCCGATGTACATCCCGTCGTGGGCCTTCATCCGCTGCTCCTTCGGGCGTGGCAAGGGGGACCGCAACCCAAACTAGCGGTGTTAGTTTTTTGGCGCCAGGGCCGCCGGGTGCGGGACGGTGTGATTCTGCCGCACGGCGCGGGCGGTGCCCATGGGTGGTGTGCGTGTGGCGGCGCTGACGGATGGTGCGCGAGGGGGGCGACGACCGCGGGTGGGGCGCAGGGACGGTGCGCATCCGGCGGCGCCGGCGGGCGGTGCTCTCGGGTGGCGCATCCGGGAGCCGGCCGTCACCGGCATGTCCCGGTGCGGGGGCCGGGTGCGGGGGCCGGTACAAGGCAGCCGGTACGGGGCAGCCGCAACGGGGCAGCCGGTCTTCGGCTGCGGCGAGAGTGGGCACCGGTCGAAGGGGGCAACGGCGGGCGGAGCCGGCCTGCCGTCAGCGCCGGACCGCGTCTCCGGACGCCGGACGCGTCATCCCCTGGCCCGTCCGGCGTCCGGGCCCGCGGGTGCGAGGGTGGGGGTTCCCGCACCCGCGGGGGCGCTCAGGCCGGGGTCTGGCCGAGCGCCGTCGGGGAGGACTGCGGCGGGCGGACGGTCGGCGGCGAGATGGACGCGACCTGCGAGCGTGTGCGGTCCGTCGGCTGGCCCCCGCTGATCGCCGCGGGCTGGCCCTTCTCCTCCTGTGACTTGGACACCGACGACCAGGTACGCAGCCGGTGACTGGCCGCCTCGTCGAGAGTCACCGGCGCCCCGCGCTGCTCCGCGAGACGGCTCGCCTCGCGGCCGAGCGCCGCCACGTCGTCCCACCGCAGCCTGAGCACCACGGCGAGTTCGGCTCCGCCGTCCGCGAGCCCCCTCATGGTCGGCCCGTCACCATCAGTCATTGCCGCTCCTGTCGTTGAGGCACAGACGCTCGAGTTCCCGGGTGCCCATCAGTACGCAGCGGACCATCCGGGTGTTCATCGCGCTACCGCCCGGACCGCGGCCCGGTCCGGGCGCGTGGGCCGCGGCCCGTTTCCTTCCGGCCCTCCCGAGCGGGCAGGCCCCGAAGCCGGACGGTGCGGTACGCCGACCCGCCCAGGATGGACGGCACGGCGACCGGCGGTGTCTTCGCGGCGCCTGGGCGGGGAACACGGTGGTGAGCGAGGCGTCAGAACGGCTTGCGCGACGGAAGGCGGGGCCGCGCCGGGCGTGCGGCCGGATGAGCAGGGGTGTACGGACCAGGTCCGGGCGGAAGGAGCGGGGCCGCGGAGAACGGGAGGGGGCAGAGAGGGAGGGAGCGTTGAGGAGGCGGCAGGCAGAGAAGAGAAAGAGGAGAGGAGAAGGAGAAGAGAAGGGGAAGGCCGGCGGGAACGGGAGGGGCGGGGGAACGGGGAGGTGCCGCGCCTCAGCGGGCCGGCCCCACCTCCACGGCGAAGCCGTTGAGCACGGCGGTGCCGGAGAGCGGGTCGAGCAGCGTGCCGTCGAGCAGCTGGTTGACGTTGACCCCGGGCGGGCCGCCGCGACCTGCGTCCGGGTGCCCGGGCGGTCGTGCCCCCAGCCGTGCGGAAGGCTCACCACTCCCGGGCGCACATCGTCGGTGATCTCGACCGGGACCTCCACCTCTCCCCGGCCGCCTTGACGCGGGCGAGGTCACCGTCACCGAGCCCCAGCCGGGCGGCGTCGCCGGGGTGGACCTGCAGGGTGCAGCGGTTCGAACCGCCCTGGAGGGCCGGGATGTTGTGCATCCAGCTGTTGTTGGACCGCAGATGGCGGCGGCCGACGAGCACCAGTCCGTCGCCGCGTGCCGAGAGCGCCCTGCGCAGCCGCGGCAGGTCCGCCGCGATGGGGCCGGGCAGCAGCTCCACACGTCCGCTGCGGGTCCTGAGCACCTGCGCCAGCCGCGGCCGCAGCGGCCCGAGGTCGATGCCGTGCGGGTGGGCGAGCAGATCGTCCAGGGTCAGCTCGTACGGGCCGAGGCGAAGCATCATGTCCAGCCGCCGCTCCGGGCCGCTCCGGCCGCTCAGCCGGGCGGCGAGTTCCTCGGCGTCCTGGCCGTGCACCGGTGAGCGGGCGTCGGCGACGGCCCGGGCGAGGGAGCGTGAGATGACCATGTCGTCGACCGCGGACGGTTCGGTGCCGTGCATACCGCCGACGGCCAGGATCAGCCGGGCGTGGATCTCGCACTCGTCCAGTGCGCCCTCTTCGAGCGGAATGGCGGGCGGGGTGTAGCGGACCTGGTTGCGGACGGCGAGTCCGTTGAAGGAGAAGTCGTAGTGCCCGCTGCGGGACGGTGGCGGCGGGGGCAGGACGACGTCGGCGTGGCGCGAGGTCTCGTTCAGATAGGGGTCGACGCTGACCATGAGGTCGAGCCCGCCGAGCGCCCGGTCCAGCCGGTCGCCGTCCGGGGCGGACAGCACCGGGTTGGCGGCGATGGTGACGACGGCGCGGATGCGGCCCTCGCCTGGTGTCTCGATCTCCTCGGCGAGTGCGGCGATGGGCAGTTCGCCCTTGGCCTCGGGATGGCCGGCGACCCTGCTGGCCCAGCGGCCGAGGGCGAAGCCCTTGCCGGGTGTGGCCGGTTCGGTGGCGGGCCGGGGTGCGCGGTCGTGCGCGGCGAGCGGGAACAGGGCCCCGCCGGGCCGGTCGAGGTTCCCGGTGAGGACGTTGAGGACGTCGACGAGCCAGCTGGCGAGGGTTCCGTGCTCGACGGTGCAGCTGCCGATGCGGCCGTAGACGGCGGCGGTCGGCGCGGAGGCGAGTTCGCGCGCGATCGTCCGGACGACGTCCGCGTCCATGCCGCAGGCCGCGGCGGCGGCCTCGGGGGTGAAGTCCCGTACCGCCTCGCGTATCCCGTCCATGCCCTCGATCCGCCCGGCGAGCGCCCCGGGGTCGGCGAGGCCTTCGTCGAACAGCACATGGACCAGGGCGGCGAGCAGCAGCGCGTCCGTACCGGGGCGGATGGCCACGTGCCGGTCGGCGAGCCGCGCGGTGCGGGTGCGGCGCGGGTCCACCACGGTGAGCCGGCCGCCGCGGCGGCGCAGCGCCTTGAGCCGGCCCGGGAAGTCGGGCGCGGTGCACAGGCTGCCGTTGGAGTCCAGGGGGTTCGCGCCGAGGAGCAGCAGATGGTCGGTGCGGTCCAGGTCCGGTACGGGGATCGCGAGGGCGTTGCCGAAGAGCAGGCCGCTGGAGACGTGCTTGGGCATCTGGTCGAGGGTGCTGGCCGTGAAGAGGTTGCGGGTGCGCAGCGTGGACAGCAGCACGGGCGGGTAGAGCCCGCCGGCCATGGTGTGGACGTTGGGGTTGCCGAGGACGACGCCCACCGCGTCCGGCCCGTGCTTCTCGATCAGCGGGCGGATCCGGGCGGCGATGACGTCGAACGCCTCGTCCCAGCCCGCCTCGCGCAGTTCGCCGTGCTCGTCGCGCACGAGCGGGGTCCGCAGCCGGTCGGGGTCGGAGTCGAGTTCGCCGAAGGAGGCGCCCTTGGGGCAGATGAACCCGCCGCTGAAGACGTCGGCACGGTCCCCGCGGACCGTGCCGACCCGTTCCCCGGCGCCGTCGCGTTCGACGGTCAGGGCCAGTCCGCAGGTGGCCTCGCACAGCGGGCAGATACGCAGGGCGGTGCGGGTGGCGTCGGTTCCTGGCATGGGGGTCCTCCCCGGGGGCGGCGGCAGCGTTGGCGCACGGGCACGGAGAGCATACCGACCGGTACGCACGTTGTGGAGGGGCCGTGTCCGCACGAGCTCCCAAGCCCGCACCCCCCGCACGCCATCGCCCGCGCCGCGCGCACCCCCGCCCGCCCGGACAGCCCGTCTCGAGCCCGCCCGCACCGCCCACCCGGCGCCGTCTCCCCGCCCGGCCCCTCGAGCCCCTCGACTCCTCCACGCCCGGCGGGCCTCCCCCGCCCACCCCCCGGCCGGGGCGCGCGCCACGCGGTCGGATGACGCCGTTGACTGGGCACACCAGGAATCCTATTGTTCTACATAGGATTCCTTGGACGGATGCATCGGGAGTGCGGATGAGCGGTATCGAGCAGGCGCGGAAGGCGGCCGAACGGCTGGAGTACCTGTCCGGATTCGGCAACGAACACAGCTCGGAGGCCGTCCCGGGCGCCCTGCCGCTCGGGCGGAACTCGCCGCAGCGCGCCCCCCTCGGGCTGTACGCGGAGCAGCTGAGCGGCAGCGCGTTCACCGAGCCCCGCGCGCACAACCGGCGCTCCTGGCTGTACCGCATCCGGCCGTCCGCCGCCCACCCCCCGTTCGTCCGCGCCGGCAACGGCGCCCTGCGCACCGCGCCGTTCACCGAGACCGTGCCGGACCCGAACCGGCTCCGCTGGGACCCGCTGCCGGAGCCCGCGCCCGGCACGGACTGGCTGTCCGGCCTGTGGACCCTCGGGGGAACGGCGACGCCGCCCAGCGCACGGGCATGGCGGTCCACCTGTACCACGCCGACGCCTCGATGGAGCGGGTCTTCAGCAACGCGGACGGCGAGCTGCTGATCGTGCCCGAGCGCGGCGGCATGCTGCTGCACACGGAGCTGGGCCTGCTGTCCGTCCGGCCCGGTGAGGTCGCGCTGGTCCCCCGCGGCGTGCGCTTCCGGGTCGGACTGCTCGACGACACCGTCCGCGGCTATGTCTGCGAGAACTACGGACAGCCCTTCACCCTGCCCGAGCTGGGCCCGATCGGGGCCAACGGGCTGGCCAACCCCAGGGACTTCCGGGTCCCGGTCGCGGCGTACGAGGACGTCGAGGGCGATGTCGAGGTGGTGAACAAGTTCTGCGGCGCCCTGTGGACCGCCGTCTACGACCACTCGCCGCTCGACGTCGTCGCCTGGCACGGCAGCCATCTGCCGTACGTCTACGACCTGCGGACGTTCAACGTGATGGGAACCATCTCGTACGACCACCCCGACCCGTCGATCTTCACCGTGCTCACCTCGCCCAGCGACACCCCGGGGCTCGCGGGCGTCGACTTCGTGGTGTTCGCGCCGCGCTGGCTCGTCGGGGAGAACACCTTCCGGCCGCCGTACTTCCACCGCAACGTGATGAGCGAGTACATGGGCCTCATCGAGGGCGCCTACGACGCGAAGACCGCCGGGAAGGGCGGCTTCGTCCCCGGCGGCGGCTCGCTGCACAACATGATGTCCGCGCACGGACCCGACCGGGAGACCTTCGACCGGGCGAGCGCCGCACAGCTCGAGCCGCGGAAGGTCGACGACGGGCTGGCGTTCATGTTCGAGACCCGCTGGCCGGTGACCGCCACCGCCCAGGCGGCGAACGCCGACCACCTGCAGAGCGGGTACGACGACGTGTGGCAGGGTCTGGAGCGCCACTTCCGGTCCTGAGGCCGGATCTGATACGCCGGATCTGATACGGAGTGTGCCGTGACCGCCTTCGCCCCCGACTCGCTGGTCCTGAACCGCAAGCTGCCGCTCTGGTACCAGGTCTCGCAGTCGCTGCGTGCCTCCATACTCGGGCGCAGACCGCACGACCCGCTGCGCCTGCCGACGGAGGAGCAGCTGGCCGAGCACTACGGGGTGAGCGTGCTGACCATGCGGCAGGCGCTCAAGGAGCTGGAGTCGGAGGGCCTGATCAGCCGGCACCGGCGGCGCGGCACCTTCATCGAGCCGGGGGCCCGGCGCGGTGCGCCCCGGCGGCTGCTGGGCTCGATCGACGCGATCGTGGCCCAGCAGTCCGGGGAGCGGACGACGGTCCTCGGCCACGCCCCGGAACCCGTGCCGGGCGAGCTCGCCGAGTACTTCCCGGACGGCGAGGAGGTCGTCACGTACCGCAGGCTGCGGTGCGACGACGGCAGCGGGGAGCCCACCAACTGGGCGGAGAACGCGGTACGGCCCGACGTCGCCGCCCGGCTGGACGTGGCGGACCTGGAGCGCTGGCCGATGACCAAGGTGTTGCGGGACTCCGTCGGGGTACGGATCAGCCGCATCACGGACACGGTGGAGGCCCGGCTGGCCGACCCGGAGACGGCGGAGCTGCTTCAGGTGCCGCTGCTGTCGCCGATCCTCCACTACACGGGCGTGACGTACGACGCGGAGGGGCGGGTGGTGGACGTGGCGCGGATCCGGTACCGGGGCGACCGGTTCTCGTTCTCCGTGACCGTCGAAGCGGAATGAGCGGTCAGGAGGGCGGCGCGGACGGCACCGTGCCGCTGGACGAGATCATGCCGTGGTCGACCGGGCCGCTGCGGCTCGGCCGCGGCTGGGTGGTCGCGCCCGACGCGGGGACGCTGAGAGCCCGGTGGGACACGCTGGTGGCGGCGGCGGGCGAGGAGCGGGCGGCACTCTTCCAGGAGACCCGGGCCCGCGGTCTGGGCCGTTCGGTCGCGGCGCTGCCCGGACAGGCCACCGGGACCGGCCGGTTCGCAGCGGAGCGCGGGGCCTGCCCGGAGCCGGTGCGCATCGCGCACGCGCCGTTCGACGAACAGTGGATCATCCCCGACCACCGGCTGATCGACAGGGCACGGCCGGAGCTGTGGCGGGTCGCCGACGGCCGGCAGCTCTTCGCGGTGGAACCGGGCCCCGTGCCGGGCGGCGGCCCCGCCGTGCTGGTCACCGGCGTCCTCGCGGAGGGCCGCTCCGCAGGGAGACCCGGCCGCATACGCCCCCTGTACCGGCGGCCCGGCGGACGTGAGCCCAACCTCGCGCCGGGGCTGCGGGCCGCGCTGCGGGAGCGCTTCCCGGACGCGGCCGGACCCGGGACGTACTCGCGTGGGTGGCCGCGGCGGGACGGCGCGCGGCCAGGGGCTGCGAGGTGCCGTTCACGGCCGACCCCGGTGTGTGGGCCCGTGGCGTGCGCCTGGGCCGGCGGCTCATCGGCATCCAGCTCAGGGGCGCGCGGGACGGCGAGCGGCCCCGGCTGCCCGGCGGACGGCGGCCCTACGTCCGGGCCGCGGTCCCCGCCCGCCCGGCGACGCTGGTCTACGACCCGGAGCAGGAGGCCCTGCTCCTCGACGGGGGCGGATCGCGCCGGTCCCGGCGGAGGCGTGGGACTTCCGGGTGGGCGGCGTCCGGGTGCTCGAGGACTGGTTCGCGCGGCGGACCGCGGAGCCGTCCGCGGGCACGCTGGAGGCGGTCAGGCCGTCCGCGTGGCCGCAGGAGTGGACCTCGGAGCTGCTGGAGCTGATCACGGTGCTCGCGCTGCTCGGGCAGCTGGACCGGCAGCGTGCGGAGCTGGGTGAGGAGATCGCCCGTACCGGCTGGCACGACCTGCGTACACCCCCGGCGCCGAGGGCCGCCCGCGCCCCCGCGTCCGTGCTCGACCACCACGAGGAGGGGCCTGGCGGGCAGTTCGTGCTGCTCTAGCCGCAAGGCCGTTCAGTTTGCGGATGGGTGGGGTTGTCCAGGGTCCGTAAGCTGCGGTTTCGCGGACATGAGGAGCGGAGCCCCGGTAGAACTGGCAGTCGACCAAGACAAGCCGTTCACAAGGACCGGAGGCTCCGCTGTCCGGACAGTGTGCCATCACTCGTGTCGTCACGGTGGCCGGAGGCCGGTTCGCACCCGGTCATCTCGGTGAACTCACCCAGTGCATCCCCTTCGAAATGGTCGACGAGGCATTGAAGGCCACGGGCAGGGTCCAGGAGCGGCTGCGGGACCTGCCATCCCGGGTGGTCGTCTACCTGCTGCTGGCCGGGTGCCTGTTCCCGGAGGTCGGATACCTCGGGGTCTGGCGCAAGCTCACCGGCGCTCTGGCCGGTCTGCCACTGGCCGCGCCGTCGGCAAGCGCGCTGGCCCAGGCCCGCCGCCGTATCGGCGCCACACCGCTGAAATGGCTGTTCGACCTGCTGAAAGGCCCGGTGGCCGGGCCACGGACACCGGGAGCATGGTGGCGCGGTCTGCTGGTGATCGCGCTCGACGGCACCACCCTGACGGTCCCCGACACCCCTGCCGTCCTGACCCGGTTCACCAAGCAGGCGGGCAACCACGGCGGGACCGGCTACCCGCAGGTCCGCCTGCTGACCCTGGTCGCCTGCGGCACCCGCACCCTCATCGACGCGGTCTTCGGACCCACCACATCGGGTGAGACCACCCACGCCCCGCGCCTGCTGCCCAGCCTGCGGCCGGGGATGATCCTGCTGGCCGACCGCAACTTCGCCGCCCAGGG
The DNA here is from genome assembly GCA_003725745.1 of Streptomyces sp. I6. GTDB lineage: Bacteria > Actinomycetota > Actinomycetes > Streptomycetales > Streptomycetaceae > Streptomyces. The sequence continues at coordinate 1,034,564 of RHDP01000001.1, forward strand.
GCTGATCAACGACATCGCGGCCACCGGGGCCGAGGTCCTCGTCCGGCTCAAGAACGGCCGCCGGATGCCGATCCTGGCCCGCTACCGGGACGGCTCCTACCTCTCCGCCCTCGGCCCGGTACCCGTGCGCGTCGTCGACTGCGAGATCACCATCACCACCACCGCCGGGAAACACACCGGCCTCTACCGGCTCGCCACCACTCTGCTCGACCACCACCGCCACCCCGCCGGTGAACTGGCCATGCTCTACCACCAGCGCTGGGAGATCGAAACCGCCTACCTGGAACTGAAATCGACCATCCTCGGCGGCCGGGTCCTGCGCGCCCGCACCCCCGAGGGCATCGACCAGGAGATCTACGCCCTGCTGGTGGTCCACCAGCTGCTGCGGACCGCCATGGCGGACGCCACCAGCACCCAGCCCGGCACCGACCCGGACCGGGCCGGCTTCTCCATCGCCTGGCAGGCCGCCCGCGACCAGCTCGTCCTGGCCGCGGGCGTCATCGCCGACACCGCCATCGACCTGACCGGCACCATCGGTCGGCACGTCCTGGCCAGCCTGCTGCCCCAGCGGCGGCTACGGGTCAGCCCCCGCATCGTCAAACGCGCCATCTCCAAGTACCAGGCCCGAGGCCCCCGCATCGACCGGACCAGCTACAAGGCCACCACTGGCATCGAGATCCTCGCAGCCGCAGGCCCTTGACGACACGACCCAGCCGCAAACTTCACGGCCTTGGCTCTAGCCGGCCGCCGCGCGCAGGCGCCCGCCGTCCACCGCCGGGCGGTCCCGGCCCACCGGAGCCCCACCCCGAGCACCCCTGGCACCCCTGGCATCCCGAACACCCCGAACACCCCGACACCCCGAACACCCCGAGCCGAGCACGCCGAGCCGAGCACGCCGAGCACCCCGAACACCCGGGCCGGCCGGAAGGGCCTCCACGCCGCCGGGTGGTCCGCCGCCCCGTACCGGGGTGACACGGATGGCAGCTACACGGTATTAACGGATTCCATGAGCCAGCCGCTGCCCCTGGAAGGCATCACCGTCGTCGCCGTCGAACAGGCCGTGTCGGCTCCGTTCGCGACCCGTCAGCTCGCCGACCTCGGCGCTCGTGTGATCAAGGTGGAGCGGCCCGACGGCGGCGACTTCGCCCGCGGCTACGACACGGCGGCCGGCGGGCTCGCCTCGCACTTCGTCTGGTGCAACCGCGGCAAGGAGTCCCTCGCGGTGGACCTCAAGGACCCCCGGGGCCTGGACGCGGTCCGCAGGCTGGTCGCGCGGGCCGACGTCTTCGTCCAGAACCTCGCTCAGGGCGCGGCCGCCCGGCTCGGGCTGGACGCCGCCACGCTCTGTGCCGCGCACCCGCGGCTGGTCGCCGTGGACATCTCCGGGTACGGGGCGTACGGCCCGTACGCCCACAAACGGGCCTACGACATGCTCGTCCAGTGCGAGGCGGGACTGGTGTCCGTGACGGGCACCGCCGAGCGGCCGGTGAAGGCGGGCATCCCGGCGGCGGACGTCGCGGCGGCGATGTACGCCTTCTCGGGAGTGCTGGCGGCCCTGCTGCGGCGGGGCGCCACCGGGCGCGGCGGCCCGGTGGAGATCTCGATGCTGGAGTCGCTCGCGGAGTGGATGGGGCACCCCCTGCACCACGGGATGCACGGGGGTGAGGCACCGGAGCGCACGGGTCTGGCGCACGCGGTCATCGCGCCCTACGACGCGTACCCCACGGCCGACGGGGGCCAGGTGCTGTTGTCGGTGCAGAACGACCGGGAGTGGCAGCGGCTGGCCGAGCGGGTGCTCGGCCGGCCCGAGCTGGCCGAGGACCCGGCCTTCGCCACCAACAAGGCGCGGACGGCGAACCGCGGCAGGACGGACGCGGTGGTCGCCCGGGCGCTGGCCCGGCTGGACACCGCCGGGGCGGTGGCCGCACTGGAGGGGGCGGGCATCGCCTGCGCCCGTCTGAACGGCGTGGCGGACCTGGCTGCCCATCCGCAGCTGGAGGCCCGGGACCGCTGGCGGAACGTGGCCACGCCCGCCGGTCCGCTGCGGGCGATGCTGCCGCCGATCACCTTCCCGGACGGGCCGGAGCCGGGCATGGGCGCGGTGCCTGCGCTCGGCGAGCACGGCGACGCCCTGCTGCGCGAGGCGGGACTGACCGCGGCGGAGGTCGCCGAGCTGCACCGGGACGGGGTCGTGCCGACGGAGCACGCGCGAGGCGGGCACCCCGCCTGACACGGGCGGGCGCGGTGGGCCGCCGGCTCCGAACGGTACGCGGCTGCCCGGGCGGAGGCACCCGGGGCACGGGCCGGTGACACCTGGGCCGACCGGTGCGGGGCGGGCCGGTGCCCGTGGCGTACGTGCGGCCCCCGGCTGGGACCGGGGCGCGGACGTGCGGCGCGAGTGGAGACTCGGCGGGGTGGTCGGGCCTGCGGTGACCGGACGGGAGCGAGGGGGACGGGTGCGCGTGAACGGTCACGCGTGCCCGGGCCGCCGGCCGGCCACCCCGCCGGTCAGAGGCCTCGGCTGCCGAACAGCGAGCGGCGCAGCCTGCGCAGTGGCGCGAAGAGCGAGACGCGCGCGCTCTTGCTGCCGCGGCTGTGCGCGACGTCGCGCGTGGTCAGCTCACGCATCAGGGACGTCGCCTCGGCCGCCTCGCGCTGCGGCACGGCAGGCCCGCCGAGCACCGCGAGATGGCGATCGAGACGCGAGCTGGTCGCGTTCGTCCCGCAGGTGATGGCAGGGACCCGCGCCCTGCTGCGCATCGTTATCTGTTCCATGTCACTCCCCACCCGTACGAGGGCACCCGGCCCGGGCAGATTAACCCTATCGCCCCGCCCTCACACTCGTGTATCCCGCCTGAGCGATTCAGCACACATGTGCGGGGGTTGACGATCTCAGCTCGAATACGCCTTATTCCAGGGCGAGTTGGACACTTCGAAAAGTCGACCAAACCTTCGGCCCCCTAGCCCCGAACACCTGTCACCAGGCAGCACGGACCGCCTCGTTCACGACGGTCCACGCAGTCGACGAGAGTCCACGACAGGACGGGACCGAGACATGTTCTCTCATCTCATCAGGAGCACACAGGGGCGCAGGAGCCTCGCCGCGCTCGTGTGTGGTGCGCTGGCAGCGGGGGGGCTCGCGGCCGCCGGAGTGAGCTCCGCGCTCGCACCGGGCGCCGCCAGCGCGTCCAGCCACCGCGAGGCTCCGCTGATCTCCGGGCAGCCGCAGTACGACACGACGGACGTGTACGCGTTCGTCAGCCCCGACCGGCCGGACACCACGACCATCATCGCGAACTGGCTGCCGTTCGAGGAGCCGGCGGGCGGACCGAACTTCTACCGCTTCGCGAACGACGCCCGCTACGACATCAACATCGACTCCGACGGCGACGCCCAGGCCGACCTGCTCTACCGGTGGACGTTCCACGACCAGGTCAAGAACGGCGACACGTTCCTGTTCAACACGGGCCCGGTGACCAGCCTGGACGACCCGGACCTCAACATCACCCAGACCTACGACCTGGAGCTGGTACGGCTGCGCGGCCACCGCGTGGCCTCCACCACGAAGATCGCGAACGATGTGCCGGTCGCCCCGTCGAACGTGGGCAAGGCGTCCATGCCCGACTACGCGGGGCTCCGGAAGGAGGCCGTACGCAAGCTGAAGGACGGCAGCACCGTCTTCGCCGGCCAGGCCGACGACCCGTTCTTCCTCGACCTGCGGGTGTTCGACCTGCTGTACGGAGGCGACCTCTCCGAGGTCGGGCGCGACACCCTGAAGGGCTACAACGTCAACAGCATCGCCCTCCAGGTGCCCTCCGAGCACATCCGGCAGTCGGTGGGCCAGCCCGTGGTCGGGATCTGGACGACCACGCACCGCAAGACCGCGGGCGGGGACTGGACACAGGTCTCCCGGCTGGGCATGCCGCTGGTGAACGAGGTCGTCATCCCGCTCAAGGACAAGGACAAGTTCAACGCCTCCCACCCGCTGAACGACGCGGACTTCCTCAAGTCCGTCACCAACCCGGAGCTGCCCAAGCTCATCGAGGGCATCTTCAAGATCGAAGCCCCCGAGGAGCCGCGCGACGACCTGGTGTCCGTGTTCCTCACCGGGGTGAAGGACCTCAACCAGCCGCCGCACGTGCGGCCGGCCGAGGCGCTCCGGCTGAACACGGCCGTACCGCCCACGGATGCGCCGAAGCGGCTGGGCGTGCTGGACGGCGACAACGCGGGCTTCCCGAACGGGCGCCGGCTGACCGACGACGTCCTGGACATCGCGCTCCAGGTCGTCGAGGGCGAGCTCCTGGGCAAGAAGAACGACCTGGGCGACGCCGTGGACGAGAACGACGTGGAGTTCGAGAAGACGTTCCCCTACGTGGCGCTGCCGGCATCGGGCTCGGACGGCCCGCTGGCCGAGGCCGGCGGCAACCGCGCCCAGCTCGACGGCGCCGCGGAGCTGACCTCGGGCAGTGCCGCGGACGACCGCACGGTGCTGATGGTCTCGGCGGGCGCCGGGGGCGCGGGCGTCGTGCTCGCCGTACTCGGCCTCGTGTGGTGGCGGACGCGGCGGCGCGGCAGGTGGTCATGACGCGGACCACGCGGTCCGGATGGCGCCTGGGGGCCGGGGTCGTGGGACTCGCGTTCGCGCTCACCGCCGCGGGAGCGGTGCTGGGCGGCCCGGACGAGGTGCCCGCGACTCCGGCCGCCGCGGGGGCGGTGGTCCTCGGGGCGGACCCCGGGCAGGGGGTGCGCGCCCTCCAGGCCCGGCTGAAGGCGCAGCCCGAGGACGCGGGCGCCTGGGCGGCGCTCGGCGCGGCGTACGTCGAGGAGGCCCGGGCCGGCGGCGATCCGTCGCGGTACCCGCAGGCCGCCGAGGCGTTCGCCCGATCACTGCGGCTGCGGCCCGACGGCAACGCCGACGCGCTCGCCGGCCGGGCGGCCCTGGCGGCGGCACGGCACGACTTCCCCGCGGCGCTCCGGGACGCCGACCGGGCGCTGGCGGTCAACCCGTACAGCGAGCACGGTCTCGCCGTGCGGATCGACGCCCTCGTGGAACTCGGCCGCTACCCGGCGGCGTTGGACGCGGCGCGCCGGGCGGACGCCCGCCGGCCGGGCATTCCGGTGTTCACCCGGCTCGCCTACGTACGGGAACTGCGCGGGGACACCGAGGAGGCCCGGCGTGTACTGGAGCTGGCGCGGAACTCGGCGAGCACCCGGGCCGACATCGCCTACACGGCGACGGCCCTCGGCCGGCTCGCCTGGTCCCGGGGCGGGTACGACGAGGCGCTGCGGCAGTGCGGCCAGGCGCTGAAGGCCGAACCGGACCACCTGGAGGCCCGCGAGTGCCGCGCCCGGGCCCTCACCGGAAAGGGGCAGCTTGCCGCCGCCATCGCCGAGTTCGAGGAGATCGTCGACCGGTCCCCGCTGCCGGGGCGGCTGGTCGCACTGGGCGAGCTCTACGAGGCGAGCGGCAGCCCCGGGCCCGCGCGCCGCCAGTACGAGGTGCTCGGCACCTGGGCCGGCCTCGCCCGAGCGGGCGGGGTCAACCCGGATCTGGACACGGCCCTGGCCGCCGCCGACCACGGCGACCGCGCCGAGGCCCTGCGGGCGGCCCGCGCCGAATGGCAGCGCCGCCGCACCGTGCACACCGAGGACGCCCTCGCCTGGGCGCTGCACCGCGCGGGACGCTCCGAGGAGGCCCTGCCCCATGCACGGGCGGCGACCGCGACGGGTTACCGGGACGCGTCCTTCCTCTACCACCGCGGCATGATCGAACGCGCGGTGGGCGAGCGGGCCGCCGCGCGTTCCTCGCTGTCCCGCGCCCTGACACTCAATCCCGCCTTCTCCCCCTCGGAGCGCGGGAGGCGCGCCGCGCGCTCGACGGTCTGGAGGCGACGTGACCCGGAAGCCGAGTCGCCCCGGCGGCGATTCGCCCTCCCCCGCCCCGCTCCGCAGGAGTCCGGCCCCTCCCCCGCCCGAAGCCGGGGGCTTCCCCGGAGGTTCCCGATGACCGACCCGATCCCCGGCACCCTCGCGGCACTGGTCGCACTCCTGACGCCGGCCGCCACCGGTGCACGGGGGTGCCTGACCCGCGTCCCCACACCCGGCTCCGACCGGCCGGTGCGGGCCGCCGCGCGGAAGGCGGCCACCCCGCGGGAGGGAGCGGCGCCCGGCGCGCACACCGCACCGCCGGTGACCGGCCGAACGGCGGGAGCGCGAAACGGGCCCCCGGACCGCCCGGAGTGCCGGTACTCCGCACCCGCGGTGCCGCGGGTCACCGGCCGAACAGCACGGTCGCGAACCGGAGACCTCCGCCATCCACGGCCCGAGCCCACCGCACACGGAAGGCCGGGAGGCGTACGGGTACGGGGCGCGGGGCGGCCGCTCCGGGCCGTGCTGGCGGTGGCCGCCGGTGTGGCGGCCCTGCTCCTCGGGACGGGGTCGCCCGCCGTGGCGCACCCGCTGGGGAACTTCTCCGTGAACCGCTACGACGGCCTCGTCGTCACCGAGCGCGAGCTGCGCGTCGACCACGTCGAGGACCTCGCGGAGATCCCGACCGCGCGGATCCGGCCCCGGGAGATGGCCCCGGCCGAGCTGGCTGCCTGGGCGGAGGAGCGCTGCGGCGCCGCCGCCGGTGCGGCCCGGCTGCTCGTGGACGGCCGTGCGGTGCCGCTCGAGACCGGGTCCGCGCGCGCCGCCGTCCGGCCCGGCCAGGCAGGGCTGCCCACCCTCCGCGTCGAGTGCGCGCTGCGTGCGCCGCTGCCGGGCGGCAAGGCCGGCCTGGTGTTCACGGCCGCACCCGGTGAGGGTGCCGGCTGGCGGGAGATCACGGCGCGCGCCGACCGCGCGACGCTGACATCGTCGGACGTCCCCGGTGAGTCCGTGTCCCGCGGGCTTTCCACGTATCCCCAGCGGCTGCTGGAGTCCCCGCCGGCCCACACCACGGCGCGGCTCACGGTCGCACCCGGCGGACCGGCGCTCGACGGGGCGGCGGCCGCGGCGGCGCCCCCGTCCGTGCTGCCGCGCGGGGTCGACCACTGGACCCGGGCCCTGACCGGGCTGGTCGAACGGCGCGAGCTCACCGTGCCGTTCGGTGCGCTCGCACTGCTCATCTCCCTTGGGCTCGGAGCGCTCCACGCACTCGCCCCGGGTCATGGGAAGACCCTGATGGCCGCGGCGGCCGCGGCGGGCGGCCGGAGTTCACTGCGGGAGGTCCTGGCGCTCGGCGCCTCCGTCACCGTCACCCACACCCTCGGCGTGTTCGCCCTGGGCGCCCTGATCGTGGCGGGATCGGCCGTCACCCCGGCCGTCGTCGGCTGGCTGGGCATGGCGAGCGGGATACTCGTCGCCGTGGCGGGGGCACTGCTGGCGCGGCGGGCATGGCAGGACCGGGCGCACGGGCGGGGCACACGCACGTCCACTGGCTCGGCGGCGGGCGGTTCCGTACGTACACGCACACGCACTCCCACGGCGACGGCGACGGCGACGGCGACGGCCATGATCACGGCCGCGACGCCGCGCGGGAGCGCAAGCAAGGGCCGGGGCACCACCACGAACACGGGCACGAACGCGCACACGAACGCGCACACGAACACGGGCACGGGCACGGGCAGCGCGAACACGAGCAGGGGCCGGAGCACCACCACGAGCACGAGCGCCGTCGCACCGGCCATGAGCACCCCGCCGCCGGCGGCCGGCAGCGCCTCGACCACGACTCCGCGGGGCAGCGCCCCCTGCGCCGCAGCATTCTGCTGGGTCTCGCGGGCGGCCTCGTACCCAGCCCGTCCGCCGTCGTCGTGCTGGTCGGCGCCGCGGCACTCGGCCACGCCTGGTTCGGACTGCTCCTCGTCGTCGCCTACGGGGCGGGGCTGGCCCTCACCCTCACCGCTGCGGGGTTCGCCGTCGTACGGCTGGGGGGCCGGATCGCGGCACGGCTGGCCCGGCGGCGGACCGCCGGGCGGCTGGCCGGTTTCGTCCAGCGGTCGGCACCGATCGGAACGGCGCTCACCGTGGTCCTGCTGGGGTGCGGGCTCGCGCTCAGGGGGGCGGCGGGAGCCATGAGCTGAGCCGGGCCGGGGAGGAGTCGCGCCGGACGGGTCACTCTGCCTCTGGGCCAGGGGCTCGCCGTGGACGGGGCGCCGGGGGCGGCGGGAAGCGGGCCGTCCGGGGCCCTTCGTCACGCCGCAGCCGGGCGGTCGGGCGGCGGCGCACCCCGTACCCGCGCCGCGCCCGCCACACGCACCGCACTGACCACATGGGCCACATGGGCCAAATGGGCCACATAGGTCGCACACGCCACCCGCGCCACACGGGCGAGGGTCCCGGGCCCGTCCGGTGCTCGGGAGCAGGGCGACTTCCCCCTGGGACGACGGGGAAGTCGCGAGGGCGGATCACGTGACTCCGCCCACGCGTAGACGCGCGGGCTTCCCCTGTGGGTGGCTATGCCGCCGCGCAGAGGGCCGGCCCGGCCCTGCTGAGGACGTTCGTCGCACCTGCATGGAGTCACGGGGAGGACCGTGCGGAGCCGTGACGCGCCGACGGCGCGGTGCACCACGGCCGGACCCCGCGGGGATGGGTGGTCCGGCGGCGACACGGCTGGAGTGGGTGGCGCGGTGCGGTGGTGTACGAGGAGGGCGCCGGGCGGACGCGCCCGTCGCGGCTCCCGTACCGGGGTCACTCCGGTCGTCAGGCGGCCGACCGGAACGGCGGCAGATAGCCACCGGACTGTCCGGAGGCCGTCGGGTGGTACGACTCGCCGATGTTCAGCCAGTTGACGCTGTGCAGCCATGAGGCACCCGAGCAGATCTCGTGCCCGGTGAAGGTCGGCACGACGTCGGCGAAGGTGAAGCCGTGGTCGGCGACCCGCTTGGCGATGGCCGCGTTGAGGTGGTCGGCTCCGCCGTTGATCGCGGCTCGCTCCTTCTCGGTGAGTCCGGTGATGCAGCTGCCGTTGAGCTTGTAGAAGCGGGGATAGCCGAGGACGACGACCCGGGCGGACGGGGACTTGGATCTGATGGTCGAGTACACCGAGTCGAGCCGGGACGGGAGGGTCGAGTCCACGAAGCGCTTGGCCTCCTCGACCCGGGCGACGCAGGTGCTCTCGGACTGCAGCACACAGGTCGTCATCACCTCGGCGAAGCCGGCGTCGTTGCCGCCGATGGTGATGGACACGAGATCGGTGCCCGCGTGGAGGGGGGCGAGCTGGCTCGCCAGGACATCCCCCGTACGAGCGCCCGCGCAGGCGGTGAAGGCGAACGACGAGGGGGAGTTGGCCGACGCCCAGAGGGCGGGGTACGCCCGGTTGGTGCGCTTGCACGAGCCGCTGCTGGTCAGGTAGGCGCCGGCGCCGAGGCCGGAGGAGTACGAGTCGCCGAGGGCCACGTAGTCGACCGCGGCCGCGGATTGCGCGGCCTGGGCGTGGCCGGTGCCGGTGAGCGCGAGGACGGCACCGAGGAGGAGCGAGGACGAGAATGCCGCGATTCGGGACAGTTTCATGGAACCTCCCATTAGGGGGATCTCTGCCCAACTGTCGTAGCATGCCCCCTGGTTGACTGGAAGTGTTCATGCCAAAAAGAATGCGGGCAGGCAACAGGGGTGTTACGCAGTCGTTCCTGACGGCCCATCGGTCATGACGGGCGGGACAGAGCCCAGCATTACCGCAAAGCGCCGTATGCGCGGACAAACACGCCGAGGCAAGCGATCTCCGGCGATCCGTAAGCGCCCCCGGCGCACACCCGCCGACACCCCCGCGCCGGGCACCGGGGCAGCGGCGCTCGGGGCACTCGAGTCAGCCCGCGCACGCCGTGCGCGCCGCTCCCAGGACGACCGGACCGCACCGCACACCCCCTGTCCGCGTTCTGCACACCACAGCCGTCACTGCGATTGCTTCCAGCCCCTCAGATATCGCATTGCATAGCAGTTCCGCGCATTCCAGAACCTGGCGGCGAAAAAGCTGAAAAGCGCTCCCTATGGCCAGGTCTTGTCATACAGTCCCAATCATCAATACCGTCGTACATCCACCCGCAACGGACCATCAAAGGCGGCTCCTGGGGAGGGGTCTGACGTCGCGACGGTCCGGAGCGGGGCGCGGTAGGGGGGTGCCGCGCTCGGTCGCACTTGTGCCGAGTCGCGTACCGCGCGGCCAGCTATGCCAGCTCGCCCAGCCTGTACGGAGATCGATGCCGTCCTGGCCGGGGTGAGAGCAACCCCCCTTTCGAACCGGACACTCATCCGGACCGCCCGGGGGCGGGCGGTCCACCGGACGAGAGGGAAACCGACTCATGAGCTCGTTCCTGCGCCCGGCGGTCCCGGGTCCTCACGATCCGCCGGCCCTGGCCGGTGCGCCCGAACCGGCCGCGGCGGCGTCCACCGCCACGGCCACGCTCGGCCGGATACCGGCCCAGTACCGTCCGATCTCCTCCCACCTCGCCATCACCCCGCCGGTCAGCGTCGTGATCCCGGCGATGAACGAGGCCGAGAACCTCCCGCACGTCTTCGGGACCCTGCCCGAGTGGATCCATGAAGTCGTGCTCGTCGACGGCAACTCCACGGACGCCACCGTGGACGTCGCACGCGAACTGCGGCCCGACGTCAAGGTCGTCAAACAGGTAGGCAAGGGCAAGGGGGACGCGCTCATCAGCGGATTCGCGGCCTGCACCGGCGACATCATCGTCATGGTCGACGCGGACGGCTCGGCGGACGGCCAGGAGATCGTGAGCTATGTCTCCGCGCTGGTCGGCGGCGCCGACTTCGCCAAGGGCTCGCGCTTCGCCAACGGCGGCGGAACCGACGACATGACGCCGGTCCGCAAGCTCGGCAACCGGATCCTGTGCGGCATCGTGAACGCCAAGTTCGGTGCCCGCTACACGGACCTCTGCTACGGCTACAACGCCTTCTGGCGCCACTGCCTGGAGAGCATCACCCTCGACTGCACCGGCTTCGAGATCGAGACCCTGATGAACATCCGGGTCGTCAAGGCGGGACTGCGGGTCCAGGAGGTGCCCAGCCACGAGTACCTGCGCATCCACGGCGTGAGCAACCTCAGCGCCGTCCGCGACGGACTGCGGGTGCTCAGGGTGATCCTCAAGGAGAAGGGCGTCCGCCGCGCCGCCCGCAGTGCCCCGGCCACCGGCCTCAACTCCCTCGAAAGGACGTCTCTTGAGCCATCGGACGTTCTCCGTGGTGATCTGCGTCTACACCGAGGACCGCTGGACGGACATCCTCGCCGCCGTGGAGTCGGTGCGCCGGCAGTCACTCCCGGCGCTGGAGACGCTGGTGGTGGTCGACCACGACGCCCGGCTGCTGGACCGGCTCACCGAGGAGTTCCCGGCCGGCCGGGAGGCCGCGTCACCCGGAGAGGAGGTGCGGGTGCTCGCCAACGCGGGCCCCCGCGGCCTCTCCGCCGGCCGCAACACCGGTGTCGCCGCGGCTCTCGGCGAGTTCGTGGCCTTCCTCGACGACGACGCCGTGGCCGAGCGCGACTGGCTGCGGCACCTCGCCGAGGGCTACGGCGACCCGCGGGTGATGGCCGTCGGAGGCCGAACCCTGCCGGTCTGGGCCTCGGGCCGCCGGCCGGCCTGGTTCCCCGAGGAGTTCGACTGGGTCGTCGGATGCACCTACCGCGGGCTGCCGGCCGGCCGGGTCCCGGTCCGCAACGTCCTCGGCGGCAACGCGTCCTTCCGCCGCGCCGCCTTCGACGCCGTCGGCGGGTTCGCCACCGGCATCGGAAGGGACGGCGGCAGACGGCCCCTGGGCTGCGAGGAGACCGAACTCTGCATACGGCTCGGACGGGCGCTCCCGGACGCGGTGCTGCTGATCGACGACCGTGCCGTCATCCACCACAAGGTCCCCGCGGCCAGGGAGAGCTTCCGCTACTTCCGCACCCGCACCTACGCCGAGGGGCTGTCCAAGGCCCTGGTCTCGCGCAGCGTCGGCAGCGGCAAGGGCCTCGAGACCGAGCGGCGCTACACCACCCGGGTGCTCCCGGCGGGCGTGCTGCGCGGGCTGCGGGACGCCCTGCTGGGCCGCCCCGGCGGAGCCGGCCGCGCCGGGGCCATCGCCGTCGGCGTGGCCGCGGCCGCGGCCGGGTACGCCGCCGCACGGGTGCGCACCCGCCCCGGGGTGGCGTTCTCGTACGGCCCGATCACCGCACACACCCCGCGCCTGGAGGGCGGCACCCCATGAACGACGAGGCCGTACCGATCCTCATGTACCACGCGATCGCCCACCGGCCCGCACCGGCCGCGCACCCGCTGTCCGTGTCGCCGGAGGCGTTCGCCGAGCAGATGGAGCTGCTCGGCGAACGCGGGTTCACCCCGGTCACCACCGCGCGGCTCGGCCGGGCCTGGCGGCACGGGGAACCGCTGCCGCCGCGGCCGGTGCTGATCACCTTCGACGACGGCTACGAGGGGGTGCACCGGCACGCCCTTCCCGTGCTCGACAAGCTGGGCTTCGCATCGACGCTGTTCGTGTCGACCGGCTGGCTGCGGGGCCCGCACCACCAGGGCGGAGCGCCCGACACCATGCTGGACTGGGGGCAGGTGCGGGAACTCGCCGCGGCGGGCACGGAGATCGGCGGACACTCGCACACCCATCCGCAACTGGACCAGCTGGACGACGGCCCGCTCCGGTCCGAGGCACTGCGCTGCAGGGAGATCATCACCGCGGAACTGGGGACCACCCCGGTCTCGTTCGCCTATCCCTACGGCTACTCCAGCCGTCGGGTCCGCCGGGCGGTGCGCGCGGCGGGTTTCGCGCAGTCGCTGGCCGTGGGGAACGCCCTGGCCCGCCGGCGGCAGGGACCGTACGCCCTGGAGCGGGTGACCGTGCGGCGCTCCACGGGCGCCGGGGAGTTCGGGCGGCTCGTCGAGGGCCGGGGCGTGGCTCTCGGCTTCGCCCGGGACCGGGTCCTCACCAAGGGGTACGCCGTCCTGCGCCGTGCGAGGAGGGCGGCCCGGTTGCCGCGCACCTGAGCGGCCGGGCGGGGAGCGGGCCGGGAGCGGGCGGGGAGACCGGCGGCACGACCCAAAAGGCCGTGCACCGGGGGCCGAGGTGCCGGATCATGGCGCCATGACCGCCACGCCTGAGCACGCTCTGCCGATCCGGCTCAACGTCGACGACAGCGACTCGCCGTCGGATGTCGTCGACGCGCTGTTCCTCGGCCGCTTCGCGGCGGGCGAGCAGCCGTTCTCGCACAGTTCGACGATCGACCGGGTCAAGCCCGGCGCCACGCTGCTGCCGCCGGGCGCCCGGGTACTGCGCGCCGCGCGCGACGACGACCGGAGCGCGACGCTCGCCGAGGGCGACGGCTGGACCCTGCTGGTCTCCCGGTGGAACCGCGGTGCGGACATCACGGTCACCGCGGTCAGCTCCGAACTCGCCGAGCACGTCCACCGGCAGGCGACCGACGGAGTCCAGGACGAGCCGGAGCCTCAGCCCGAGAACGTGACCATGGGCTTCTGGTACGTCTCCCCGCGCCGGGGGCCGCACCGTACGACCCGCCAGATCAGCGCCGGCACCTGGGACGAGGTCCGGCCCAACTACACCGCCCCGGTGGCGAAGGCGATGGACCGGCTGATGAAGGTGACGCCCGACGACATCGCGGGCCGGCTGCTCCTGCTGCACGGTCCGCCGGGCACGGGGAAGACATCCGCGCTGCGGACTCTGGCCCGCTCCTGGCGCGACTGGTGCCAGGTGGACTGCGTCCTCGACCCCGAGCGCCTGTTCAACGACGTCGGCTATCTGATGGACATCGCCATCGGCGAGGACGAGGGTACGGCCAAGGAACGCTGGAGGCTGCTGCTCCTGGAGGACTGCGACGAGCTGATCCGCGGCGAGGCCCGGCACGCCGCGGGCCAGGCGCTGTCCCGGCTGCTGAACCTGACGGACGGGCTGCTCGGCCAGGGCCGCAACGTCCTCGTGGGCGTCACCACCAACGAGGACCTGGAGCGGCTGCACCCCGCGGTCGTCCGGCCGGGCCGCTGTCTCGCGCGGATCGAGGTCGGCCCGCTCACCCGCGATGAGGCCGTGTCCTGGCTGGGCACGGAGGAGGAGGTCGGCCGCGAGGGCGCGACGCTGGCGGAGCTGTACGCCCTGCGCCGGGGGACGGTGCCGGCGTCCGTGCCGTCCCAGCACGACGGGGCGGACGCCGGGCTGTACCTCTGAGGGCAGCCCTTGGTCAGCCGGCCCCGGCCCGGACCCGGTCCGCACCGCCGGGCACCGGTCCGCACCGCCGGGCACCGGTCCGCACCGCCGGTCGGCCGGTCGGCCGGTCGGTTGCCGGACCCGGGCCGGGGTCACTTCCGGTAGGTGGCGCGCAGCGCGTCCTGCACCGCCGAGAGTGCGTCCGCACGGGACAGGCCGAGGCGGTGGACCTGTTCGGCGTACGCCTGCGCGGCCGTCGCGGCCTGGCGCTCGGCGGCGTCACCGGCCGCCGCGACGAACGTGCCGTTGCGGCCCCGGGTTTCGATCACTCCGTCTCCCTCGAGGGCTCGGTACGCCTTGGCGACGGTGTTGGCGGCGAGGCCGAGCTCCTCCGCGAGCCCCCGCACGGTGGGCAGTTTGTAGCCGACGGGCAGTGCGCCCGAGCGGGCCTGGGCCGAGATCTGGGAGCGGAGCTGCTCGTAGGGCGCGGGAGCCGCGTCCGTGTCGATGACGATTTTCAAGGTCACTACGCGATTGTCCCCCACTTCCGGGGCCCGGGCACGCCGCTCCGGTCGTCCGGGAAATTGACAGGCGTGCACGGGGGCGCACGCGTAGCGTGCCTCCTCATGACCGTGATCGTCCGCGCCTTCCGTGCGCCGGGAGACGCCGAAGCCGTCGCCCGGGTGCGCCGCGCCGCCCTGCCCTTCATGCTGGTCACCCCCGAGGCCCTGGCGTTCGAGGGGGAGCATGCGCATCCGCGCTCCCGGTACCGGCCGCTGGTCGCCGAGGACGACGGGGAGGTCATCGGCACGGCGCAGGTGGGGCTCGCCCACGACAGCCCCGAACCGGGGGTCGGGTACGCCAACGTCTATGTGCACCCCGAGCGCCGCGGGCGGGGCGCGGGTACCGCCGTGGTGCGCGCCGCCGAGGAGTATCTGGCCGGTGTGGGCGCCACCGAGGTCTACACCTGGGTGCTGGACGAGCCCGGGCACCGTGCCTTCGCGGAGCGGCACGGCTACCGGGCCGGGCGCACCGCGCACTTCCTCCGCCTCGACCTGGCCACCGGGACGCTGCCGCCGTTGCGGACCCCGCCGGACGGGGTGCGGATCGTCCCGGCGTCCGACTTCGCCGGCGGCCCCCGGCCGCTGTTCGAACTGGACGCCGCAGCGACGGCCGACGAACCGGGCGATGTGACGACCGAGTTGACCGACTACGCCCACTGGCTCGACGAGACCTGGGGGCATCCGATGTTCAGCCCGGAACTGACGTCGGTCGCCGTCGTCGACGGGCGCCCGGTGGCGTTCAGCGCGGCCCGCACGGACGGCGCGACCCGCTACGGGACCGCCATGACCGGCACCGCCCGGGAGTACCGTGGCCGCGGGCTGGCCAAGCTGGTGAAGAACGACTCGCTGCACCGGGCGCGGGACGCCGGATGCACCGAGGCCTTCACCGGCAACGACGCGGGCAACGCCCCGATGCTCGCCGTCAACGAGTGGTTCGGTTACCAGATCTGCGCGACGGAGGTGCGCCATGTCCGCACGCTGGGGTGAATCCTGGGTCGATGTCACCCTGGTCAAGGCGGGTCGTACGAAGATCCGCTACCCGGCGGTGGTCGTCGCCGACGACGGCACCCGGATCACCGTCCGTGCGCCGTGGGCGGGTGAGGGCGTGAAGGACTTCGGGTTCGTCCGCTTCGAACCGGGCGACGTCTTCACCGAGTACTACTGGCGCGACCGCTGGTACGCCGTCAAGGAGGTCCGGGCGGGCGACGGGACGCTGAAGGGCTGGTACACGGACATCACCCGGCCCGCCCGGGTGTCCGGGGACGAGCTGGTGGTGGAGGACCTGGACCTGGATCTGTGGGTGTCTGCCGACGGCGCCCTGGTCGTGCGGCTGGACGAGGACGAGTTCGCCGCGAGCGGTCTCGCCGAGCGGGACCCCCGGGCGGCCGAGGAGGCCGAGCGCGCCCTCGACGCGCTGGAACTCCTCGCCCGGCAGGGCCGGTTCACCCGCCTGCTGGTCTGACACCCGTCATCGGCAGCGGCACCGCACGGTCCGGGACAGCCGGATCGTGGCCCACCGGGTCGTCGTCCTCGTGCCAGTGGAGGACGAACCTCTCGCCCCTGCGGTACGCCTCGAACCCGGCCCTGCTGTACGCGACCATGTCCTCCGGCAGCGCCGCCAGCGGGTGCCAGGCCAGCTCAGAGCACTTGTGCGGTTCCCGGTTGTACGGCTCGCCGCCCTTCCCGTGGACCGCCTCGAAGAACCAGCCGGTGCGCGGTGGGCCGCCGGGCCCCCGGTGCTGCATGACCAGCGCGACGCGCAGGTCCTCCGGCGCGAACGCGACGCCGATCTCCTCGTACGCCTCGCGCACCATGGCAGCGCGCACGTCCTCCCCGTCCTCCACGTGCCCCGACGGGGCGTGCCACAGTCCGTCCGCGTAGCCGGTGCCGGCACGGCGGGCGAGCAGGACGTCGCCGCCGCGCCGCAGGACGAGGTGGACGTCGACGACTTCGCTGTGCCGGGCCGGGGCCGCGTCGGCGGACCCGTCGGCGACCGCGTCGGCGGCCTCGTCGTGAGGCACCGGACCCGTCCGGGCCACCAGGGCGTACCGCTCGTCGTGCACCGGGCGGCCCAGAGCCCGGGCACGTCCGACAGCCGCTCGTGGTCGATCCGCCGGCTCAGCGACCCAAGGGCGCCGATCAGCCGGGCGGCCGGCAGTCCGCTGCCGCCCCACACCCCCTCGACCAGCACCAACCGCCCGCCCGGGCGCAGCAGTGACGCCCAGTGGGCGAGAGCCGCCTCGGGATCGGGCAGCGCCCACAGCACATGGCGGACCAGCACGGCGTCGAAACGCCGGTCCCCCACCGGGGGCCGCTCGGCGGGTCCCGTCAGCACCTCGGCCGCGGTGCCGGCGAGTTTGCGGCGAGCGGCGTCCGCCATCCGCGGCGAGAGGTCGACGGCGGTCACCCGGTGGCCCTGCTCGGCGGCGAGCAGGGCGAGGCTGCCCGTACCGCATCCGAGGTCGAGCACGTCGGAGGGATCCGGCGGCAGCCAGTGCCGCATCCGTTCCGCCCAGGCACGGCGGACCCCGGGGTCGCGCAGCCCGTGGTCGGGCTCCTCGTCGTAGGTGTCCGCGGCGGCGTCCCAGTAGTCCCGGTCGATCGTCGTCATGCGTCCGATCCTGGCAGCCGCCACTGACACGACGAGGCGGCCCCGGTGAGGGACCGTGCCGCTCCGCGGACGCAGAGGTGGACGGCGTCCGTCACGCCGTCGCCCTGCGCAGGCGCCCGGCGAGCCTCCTCAGCAGCGGCCAGGCCAGCAGCACCGCGATGACGGCGTAGACCGCCACCGAGAAGGGGGTGTTGACGAGCCCGGTGGCACTGCCGTCGCTGATCTGGAGGGCCCGCCTCAGCTGCTGTTCGGCGGCCGGGCCGAGGATGACGCTGATGACCGCGGGCAGCACGGGCAGGCCGTAGCGCCGCATCCCGAAGCCGATCAGGCCGATCAGCAGCAGGATCAGCAGGTCCAGCGCCTCCCCGCCGACCGCGTAGGCGCCGACGGCCGCGAAGAAGAGGATGCCCGCGTACAGGTACGGCCGTGGGATGCGCAGCAGTTTCGCCCACAGGGGCGCGAGCGGCAGGTTGAGTGCGAGAAGCAGGACCATGCCGACGAACAGGGACGCGATGAGGCCCCAGACCAGCTCGGGTTCTCGCTCGAACAGCAGGGGCCCGGGCTGGATGCCGTACTGCTGGAAGGCCGCGAGCATCACGGCCGCGACGGCGGTGGTCGGCAGGCCCAGGGTCAGCATCGACACCAGAGTGCCGGCCGCCGACGCGGACGCCGCGGACTCCGGTCCCGCCACGCCCTCGATGGCGCCCTTGCCGAACTCGTCCTTGTGCCGGGAGAGCCGTTTCTCGGTGACGTACGACAGGAAGGTGGGGATCTCCGCGCCGCCGGCGGGGACGGCGCCGAACGGGAAGCCGATCAGCGGGCCGCGCAGCCAGGACTTCCAGGTCCTGCGGACGTCGGACCGGGCGAGCCAGGGGCGCCCGACCGGTATCGCCTCGCCGGTGTCGCGCCGCAGATGCGCGGCCACCCACAGCGCCTCGCCGATCGCGAAGAGCCCGACGGCGACGATGACGACGTCGATGCCGTCGGCGAGTT
This sequence comes from Streptomyces sp. I6, assembly GCA_003725745.1. Taxonomy (GTDB): domain Bacteria; phylum Actinomycetota; class Actinomycetes; order Streptomycetales; family Streptomycetaceae; genus Streptomyces. Next base: position 1,052,870 of record RHDP01000001.1, read on the forward strand.
GGAGCGAGCCGAAGGTGAGCCGCTGCTGTCCGGTGAGCTGGTCCAGGCCGACGAGGCCCAGGGTGAGCCCGACGAGCAGCGAGGCGAGGCCCCGGATGCGGGAGGAGCCGAGGACGGAGGTGACGGCGATGAAGGCCAGCACCATGATGGCGAAGTAGTCGGGTGCCCCGATGTCGACGGCGAGCGCGGCGACGGTCGGGGCGAGCGCGACGAGGAGGATCGTGCCGATCATGCCGCCCGCGAAGTGGCCGATGGCGGCGGCGGCGAGCGCCTGTGCGCCCCGGCCCGCCCTGGCCATCGGGTTGCCGTCGATCGCGGCGACCACGGCGGCGCTCTCACCGGGGGTGTTGAGCAGGATGGACGTGGTCGATCCGCCGAACATGGCCCCGTAGTAGATGCCGGCGAACATGATGAACGCGCCGGTCGGTTCGAGTCCGTAGGTGACGGGCAGCAGCAGCGCCACCGCCATGGCCGGGCCGATGCCGGGCAGCACGCCGATGGCGGTGCCGAGCAGCACGCCGAGCGCCGCCCAGAGGAGGTTGGCCGGGGTCAGTGCCGTCCCGAAGCCGTCGAGGAGGGAGTGGAGCGAATCCATCGGCTAGAGCACCCCATCAGCGGGCCGCCGGGCAGCGGCACCCCGAGCAGGTTGTTGAAGACATGGAAGTTGAGCAGCGACAGGACGGCCGCGATCAGCGGGTCGCGCCGCGGATGCCTGCTGCCCAGCGCGTATGCCGAGCCCCAGAAGAGCAGCGCCCCGGAGACCGGGAAGCCGAGCGGCTCGATGAGGACGGCGTTGCCGACGAAGACCCCGGCGAGCAGCAGCACGGTGCGCCGGTCACCGGGCCCGGCGAGGTCGATGTCCTCGCCGGTCTCGGCCTCTCCTCGGCCGCCGCGCAGCACGTCTACCGCGAGCAGGGCGGCGATCACCAGCAGTCCGGTGCCGACGGCGAGCGGCACGGTCCCGGGTCCGACGGGACCTCGCTGGGCGAGGTCGAGCGGCATCGTCAGCGCGTCGGTGAGCACGAGCACGCCGATGGCGAGGAGCAGCAGGCTCACGCCGAGTTCGGAGTGGTCCCGCAGCCAGGAGCGGCCCGCGGGTGCGGCGGGGGCCCCGGGTTCCGTCGGGGTGGTCGGGGTTCTCACAGCCCCAGCTCCTTCAGTACGGTGTCGACGCGGCGGTCCTGCGCCTCCAGGAAGTCGCCGAACTCCTCTCCGGGCAGGAAGGCGTCGTCCCAGCCGTTCTTCCGCAGCGACTCCCGCCACTGCTTCGAGGCGTGCAGCTCGGTGACGAGCGCGACGAGCTTGTCCCGTTCGGCGTCGGACAGCCCGGGCGGGGCGACGATGCCGCGCCAGTTGGTGAAGTCGGTGTCGAGCCCGGACTCACGCAGGGTGGGGGCGTCGAGGCCCGGAACCCGCTTCGGTCCGGTCACGGCCAGCAGCCGCAGTTCCCCGGACCTGATCTGGTCGAGGTACTCCCCGACTCCCGAGACGCCGAAGGCGATCTTGTTGCCGAGGATGGAGGCGAGCAGTTCGCCGCCGCCGTCGAAGGCGACGTAGTTGACGGACCTGGGAGCGATGCCCGCGGCCCTCGCCATCAGCATGGGGGCGAGATGGTCGGGGCCGCCGGGTGAGGAGCCTCCTCCCACGGGCACTTTGGCCGGGTCCTTCTTCCAGGCCGTGACGAGTTGCCCGATGGTCTTGTACGGGGAGTCCTTCGAGACCACCACGATGTCCTGCTCCTCGGTGAGCCGGGCGATCGGGGTGGTGTCGGCGAGGGTCCTCGGCGACTTGTTGGTGTGCACGGCGCCGACGACGCCGAGCCCCATCGACATGGCGAGCCGGCCGTTGCCGTGCTCGCCGACGAGCCGGGTCAGTCCCACGGTGCCGCCCGCGCCGGGCAGGTTGAACACCTCGACGCCGCGGGTGAGCCCGGCCTCCTCGGCGTTCTTCGCCGCCGTTCGGGCCGTGATGTCGTAGCCGCCGCCGGGCGAGTTGGGGACCATGAAGCGCAGGCCGGGTATCCGGGTACCGGCGTCGGTGCCGCTGCCGGTGGTGAGCAGCGGTGGCCCCACGAGCACCAGCAGCGCCGCCCCGAGGAGGGCGAGGGGAGTGCGCGATCGCACGCGAGCCGCCTTTCGGTCTGTACGGGGGATGTGTGAAGCGGCCCACATGTTGCCCGCGCGTGAACAAGCTGTCTCTCTTCCGGAATCAACGGAGGTTGTGGTCCTTGTGGTCGCGGCCTAGCGTGTCGGCGTGACGCAGCGCTTTCCCGGGCCGCACGGCCGCCGGACACCGTTCCGCCCCGGTCCGCACCCGTGGCGCCGGGACGGATGCCCCGGCCGGAGCGGGTCCGCGAGCACCCGGGCGAGGGGAGTGGCGCCCGGCGGGTACCGGTCCGCCGCCCGCCCGTCCGTCGCGGTGAGTGCCGCCCGCGAGGTGGCTCCCGGTGAACGTCCTGGTGGTGGACGACGACTTCATGGTCGCCAGGCTGCACACCCGCTATGTGTCCGCGACACCCGGCTTCACGGTCGCGGGGGTGGCGCACAGCGGCGCCGAGGCACTGCGCGCGGTGGACCGGCTGCGCCCCGATCTGGTGCTGCTGGACGTGTATCTGCCCGACATGGACGGGATCGAGGTGCTGCGCGAGCTGCGCGCGGCGGAGCGACCGGACGCGGGGCGGCAGCCGGTGGACGTCCTGTTCATCACCGCGGCCCGGGACGCCGGGGCGGTGCGTTCGGCGCTGCGCGCGGGCGCCCTGCACTATCTGATCAAGCCGTTCAGCCCCTCCGCTCTCCAGGAGCAACTGCGGCACGTGGCCTCACTCCGGAGCCGGCTGGAGTCACTGGGCGAGGCACGCCAGGAGGACGTGGACCGGATCTTCGGTACCCGTCCCCGCGGGTCCCGCGAACTCCCCAAGGGGCTCGCCGCGCACACGGCCGACCTGGTCGACCGCATCCTGCGCGAGCACCCGGACGGTATGTCGGCCTCCGAGTGCGCGGAGGCCGGCTCGCTCTCCCGCGTCAGCGCCCGCCGCTACCTGGAGTACTTCGCGGAGACGGGCCGCGCGGAGGTGACGCTGCGGTACGGCGGCACGGGGCGGCCGGAGCGCAGGTACCGCCGGGCCGGCTGAACGGGCCGGCTGAACGGGCCGGTCGATCCGGGGGTGCCAGGGGACTCCGGCGGACTCCGGGGGATGCCGGGGGATGCAGCGTCCGCGCCCGGAGGGGGGTGTGGCACCGCGTGAGCGTACGCGCACGATCCGCGACGTTCCTCAGTCCCTGCTTACCGGCCCCTTAAAGCGACCATAAGGATCGCCGTCACCCCGCCGCAGCAGCCCGTTTCGGCGTTTCGGCGGGCTAGCTTGCTGGTCGCCGGGCGGGGTTCGGGCGTCGGTGCCGCTGATGGACCGGGGGCTGCACCGCGGTGCGGGCCCACGCCCGGGCCCCTCCCCCTACGCAACTGCTGAAGGAGATCCCCACCATGACCGCTCGCCGCAGGACCGCCGCCGTCGCCGCGTTCGGGATCGCACCGCTCGCGCTGACCGCGCTCGCCGCTTCACCGGCCGTCGCCCACGGGTCGATGACGGATCCGGTGAGCCGGGTGTCCGCGTGTTACGCCGAGGGACCGGAGAGCCCGAAGTCCGCGGCCTGCAAGGCGGCGGTCGCGGCCAGCGGGACCCAGGCGTTCTACGACTGGAACGAGGTCAACATCGCCGACGCCGCGGGCGACCACAGGTCACTGATCCCGGACGGCAGGCTGTGCAGCGCCAACCGGGACAAGTACAAGGGCCTTGATCTGCCGAGAGCGGACTGGCCCGCGTCGAAGCTCACGGCCGGCGGTCACACGTTCCGCTACAAGGCGACCGCCCCGCACCGGGGTACGTTCGAGCTGTACCTCACGAAGGACGGCTACGACCCGTCGCGGCCGCTCAGGTGGTCGGATCTGGAGGCGCAGCCGTTCGCCAGGGTCACGGACCCCAAGCTGGTGAACGGGGAGTACGTCTTCGACGGAACGGTGCCGGCGCGGTCCGGCCGCCACCTGGTCTACTCGATCTGGCAGCGGTCCGACTCGCCCGAGGCCTTCTACACCTGCTCGGATGTGGTCTTCGGCCGGGACACCGGCGGCTCGGCGGGCGGCGGCGCCCCGGCACCGACCGCCTCCGCCCCTCGGACGAGCAGATCGAGCAGGGTGCGGACAAGTCCGGCGTGGAGCACGGCGGACACGGCGGACACGGCGGGGGCGAAGAAGACGGAGGACTCGGCGAACACGGCGAACACGGAGGGAGCAGCGGGGACAGCGGGGACGGCCACTCCGGGGCGCCGGTCGCGAACGCCGCCCCCGCCACTCCGAGGGCGGCGGCGCAGACGGACACGGAGAAGGACGGCGGGACCCCCGGCGAGGAGAGCGCCCCCGAGAGCGGCGACGCCGGGAAGAGCCTCGCCGAGACCGGCGGTGACGGCGGCACCCCGTATCTCGCCGCCGCCGGCGCCGCGGTGGTCCTGCTCGGCGCGGCCGTGGTGCGCGCGGCCACCCGCCGCAGGGCCGGTCGCTGAGCGGTCGCTGAGCCGGGGGCGAGGGAGGCACGGCGAGGGTGCCACCGCGGAGCGAACGCGGCGGCACCCTCGCCGCTTCCGGACGGACGGAGCGGACGGCCGCGGTGGGATCGTCCCACCGCGGCCCTGCACCGGACGGCCCTGGGCGTGCCGGCCGTCAGACGGCCGGCGGGCGCCCTCAGCTCAGTGGAAGACCGACGCGCAGGTCGTCTTGGTCGCCTTCGCGGGATCGAGGGCGTTGACCACCTCGTGGAACGCGATCCGGTCGAACAGGCCGATGGCCACGTGCTCCGAGAAGTCGAGGGCGCACAGGTCCTGCACGGCCACGTTCTTCACGTTCGGTCCGTCGAGGAACGACGACCGCCAGGGGGTGACGACCTCGTCGTACTTGGTGGCGATGACGGTGTACTGGACGCCGGGGACGGTGTCGCCGCCCTCGTTCAGCTTGGTCAGGAACGGGGAGCCGGCGATCTGGTCGGCGAAGGCGGGGGTCGCGGTCTTGAGCAGGTGCTCGGCGGCCGGGAAGTACTTGAGCAGGCCGGTGAGCCCGTGGACGGTCGTGCCGTGGTTGGACGGAGCGATCCCGACGAGGGCGTTCACCTCGTCGGCGCCACCGAGGAACTTGAGGTAGTGACGCGGCATCATGCCGCCCTGCGAGTGGCCGACGATGTCCACCTCGTCGGCTCCGGTGGTGGCCAGGACGCGGTCGACGTAGCTGTCGAGTTCCTCGGCGGACTCCGCGACGGGGCCCAGCCCGTGGAAGAAGGGGACGCCCGGAAGCTTGCCGTAGTCGAGCGAGAAGACGCAGTAGCCGCGCTTGACGAGGTACGGCGCGAGGCCGAGCCAGTTGTCGACGGAGTTCCCGAGGGTTCCGTGGACGAGGACCACCGGGCGGGGATGGGCGGCGGAGGGCTTGCAGGACCAGTTGTTCCAGCCACTCGACGGGGCGGCTGCGTGGGCGGTGGCGGCCGGCGCGAGGCCGATCCCCACCGCCAGCAGGGCGGCGGTCAGCGGTCTGAGGACACGCTTCCAGGACAGCATGGTGCGATCTCCTTGCGGCTCAAGGGAAATGCGAGGTTGTTTCGGGATGCTGACTTGCTGTGGGGATGGGAGCTTGATGCGGGGATGCGAAGGTGCAGGGGGATGCAGGGGATACGGGGGGACACGGCGGGATACGGGGGATGTGGGGGTGCAGCGGAATGCGGAGGATGTGGGGGGGGATGCGGGGATTCATCCTGTGGCCCGGACCACAGGAGAGGGTGTGCTCATGCCAACGTACGCACGGGTAACTAGGACTGGGAAGTTACGCGTTGGTAAAAACTGAAATACCGCCAAGCCCCGTGGCCATGTGGTTACTCACGGAAACATGGAGGTGGGGCTTATGCGGCGAGAGAGCCCGGAATGACCGCCCGAGGGCCGTACTTCGCCCGCGCCCGGTCGGCGACCGCCTCCAGCCGGCGCGCTTTGTCATCGGCGGGGTCGAAGGTGAGCTGATGCGCGGCCCGCTCGGCCGGGACCAGCCCCTCCGCCCGCAGGGCCAGAGCACGCACCCGGGCGCGCTGCAGGCCGAGCGCGTCCAGGAGCCGGTACGCGGCACCGGTGAGCGACACGGAGTGCGCGGTCGGCTCGGACAGGGCGCGGGTCCTGGTGGTCGTGGTGCGGTCCGCGTAGCGCACGGTGAGCGTCAGGGAACGGCACACCCGGCCCTCCCGGCGCATCCTCGCCCCCAGTTCCCCGGCGAGCGAGAGCAGTGCGCGGCGATGCCTGTCGCGGTCCAGTTCGTCCCGGGGAAAGGCGCGTTCGGCCGCGACGGAGCGGGCCGCCGCGTTGGGGACGACCCGGGTCCGGTCGATGCCGTGGGCCTTCTCGTACACCTCCCGGCCCGTGCGCGCACCGAGGATCCGCTGGAGCACGGCGAGGGGGGCGGCGGCGAGCCGGTCGACGGTGTCGAGCCCGTAGCCGCAGAGGGTGCGGGCCGTCGCGGGGCCGACACCGTGCAGCGCGGCGACCGGGCGGCCGGCGAGGAACTCCGCCGCGTCCCCCACCACCAGGGTCGTACCGGGGCCGGCCTCCCGTGCCGCCATCCCGGCGAGCAGCGGGTTGGGCCCGGCGCCGATCACGCAGTCGACGCCGTACAGGGCGAGGGCCCGCACCCGTATCACCGCGGCGAGCCCGGCGACGTCCCGGCCGAAGTACCGCAGTGCGCCACGCACATCGGCGAGCGCGCCGTTCTGACCGACCGCCTCCACCACCGGGGTGAACGCACCGAGCATTCCGAGCAGCCCCGCGTAGGCGGCACCGTCCGGCGCCTCTCCGCAGGAGCCGCGGAAACGCACACAGAGGACGGTCGGCGCGTCCGCTCCCCGGCCGGCGCGTCCGCTCCCCCGGCCGGCGCACCAGCTCCCCCGGCCGGTGCGTCCGGCGCGTCCGATGTATACGGCGCGGGCGGCACGGGCGGCACGGGCGGTGCACCCGGCGCGGACGGCGCGGGTTGCCCGGACGGCGCGGAGGCCACGGACACTCCCGTACCGTCCGACGCGCTGTCGCCTCGCGGAGGAAGCGCGTTCCCCTGGTCCCTCGTCATCCCGCACTCCCCGGGCTCTGGTGCCACAGCTTCCGCGTCGGGGCCGCCCCTCCACCCGCCGGGCGGAGATCGGCCCAGGCGTTCATCTCGTACCCGGTGGACATCCTGATGCGGCGGCCGCCCCCGGCCCGGGCACCGGAGGCATCCGCATCCACGTCCCCGCCTCCGTCCCCTCCGTCCCCTCCGTCCCCTCCGTCTCCACCGTCTCCACCGTCTCCACCGTCCCCTCCGACTTGCGCGCCCACCGCGGCGAGCCGCTCGGCCACCGCGTCCAGGCCGCCCGTGCGGCGGAGTTCGATCAGGTCCGCGAGGTTCCAGGCGGCGGAACCGACCACACTGAGGCTGCGCGGCCCACGGCGCTGGACGACACCGCGCACCAGCAGCAGCCAGGAGTGGAAGACGGTATGGGCGCACGCTTCGTGGCTGTCGTCGAAGAAGGCCAGGTCGACCAGGCCCGTACCGTCGTCCAGGGTGGTGAAGATGACCCGTCGCCCGGAGCGGATCGGCGGTGTCTGGGTGGCCGCCTTGGCTCCGGCGACCAGCACCGTCGCGCCGTGCTCCGCCTCGCGCAGCCGCTTCGCGGGGATCGCGCCGAGTTCGCCGAGGAAGACGTGGTGGTCCGCCATCAGATGGCGGGACGCGTCCATACCGAGGACGCCCAGCTCTGCGCTGAGCCGCTCGGCCTCGTTGAAGTCGGGCAGTCCGACGGAAGCCGTCCTGCGGCCGCCGTCGAGCGGGAGCTGTCCACCGTGGCCGCCATGGCCGCCGCGGGAGACCGAACCCCGCTGGGCACGGTGCAGTTCGGCGATGTGCAGCAGCAGATCGCGCCGGTTGGCGCCGAACTCGTCCAGCGCGCCGACCTGTGCCAGCCGTTCCGCGACCGGCCGTCCGGGGCGGGACCGCTCCCAGAAGTCCAGCAGCGAGGAGTACGGCTGCGCGCCCTCGATCCGTTCCGCTTCCGCCTCGCCGATGCCGTGGACATCGGAGAACGCCAGCCTCAGCCCCCAGGTCACGGCCCCTCCGCCGGCCTCTCCGCCGGCGACTCCCCGCCAACGGGCCCTCTGCCGACGGAACCTCCATCCCCCGGACCTCCATCACCGGAATCCCCACCGCCGGAACCCCCACCATCGGACACCAGTTCGATGCGATGGGTGACCGCCGACCGGTTCACATCGAGCGGGAGCACCGGTACCCCCCGCCGACGGGCGTCCGCCAGCAGCAGCCGCTTCGGGTACATCCCGGGGTCGTGTGTGAGCAGCCCCGCGTAGAAGGCCGCCGGATGGTGCGCCTTGAGCCACGCCGACTGGTACGTCGGTACGGCGAAGGCCACGGCGTGCGCCTTGCAGAAGCCGTACGAGCCGAACGCCTCGATGATCTCCCAGGTCCGCGCGACCACCTCGGCCGTGTACCCCCTCCGCTCCGCCCGCTCGGCGAACCACGACCTGATCCGCTCCTGCGACTCGGGGTCGGAGAGCCCGCGCCGGACCCGGTCGGCCTCGTCCCGGCCGCAGCCGGTCATGATGTCCACCATTTCGATGATCTGCTCGTGGAAGACGACGACGCCGTACGTCTCCGCCAGCGGACCGGCCAGATCGGGATGCGGGAAGCGGACCGGCACCCGCCCGTGCCGTGCCTGGATGAACGGCCGCACCATGTCCGCCGCGACCGGCCCGGGCCGGAACAGCGAGATGTCCACGACCAGGTCGTGGAAGTTCGCGGGTTGCAGCCGGCCGACGAGATCGCGCTGTCCCGGCGACTCGATCTGGAAGCAGCCCAGTGTCTCGGCCGAGCGGATGAGCCCGTACGTCGCCGGGTCGCCGGGCGGCACCTGGGCGGGGTCGTCCAGATCGATCCGCCGGCCCGTGGTCCGCTCGATCTCGGCGACGGCGTGCGCCATGGCGGACTGCATCCGTACGCCGAGCACATCGAGTTTGAGCAGCCCGAGGTCCTCGACGTCCTCCTTGTCGAACTGCGACATCGGGAAGGGGGAACCTCCCGTGCCCGCGGTGCCGTGGGGGATCTCACCGCTGGTCGGCACCACGGGGGTGCGCCGCAGCAGCGAGGAGTCGGAGATGAGCACCCCGCACGGGTGCATGGCGACACCGCGCGGCAGCGCGTCCAGGCTCTCGACGAGCTCCCACAGTCTGCGGTGGCCGCCCTTCTCCTTCGCCACCTCGCGCAGTTCGGGCAGCTCCTCCATGGCCGCGCGGGCGTCGCGGGCGCGGATGTGCGGGAACGCCTTGGCCAGCCGGTCGATCTCGGCCGGGTCCATGCTCAGCGCGGCGCCCACGTCCCGGATCGCGTGCCGCACCCGGTAGGTCTCGGGCATGGCGACGGCCGCGACCCGCTCCTCGCCGAAGCGGTCGAGGATCGCGCGGTAGACCTCCAGCCGGCGGGCGGACTCCACGTCGATGTCGATGTCGGGCAGCGCGAACCGGCGCCTGGACAGGAATCGCTCCATCAGCAGGTGCTGCTCGACCGGGTCGGCCTGTGCGATGCCGAGGAGGTGGTTCACGAGGGATCCGGCGCCGGAGCCCCGGGCGGCGACCCGGATCCCCATCCTCCGTACGTCGTCCACGACCTGGGCGACCGTCAGGAAGTAGGTGGCGTTGCCGTGGAAGGCGATGACGTCCAGCTCCGCGTGCATCCGTTCCCAGTAGGCGCGGGCCTGCGCCGGCGGCAGCCGGTCGTAGCCGCGCAGCACCATCCCGGCCGCGGCCCGGGAGGCGAGGACGCGTTGGGCGCCGCGCCCGGCGGCGCCCACGAGACGCGGCTCGGGGTAGTAGGCGTACCCCATCCCCAGGTCGCGTTCGGGGTCGACGCGGCACTCGGCGGCGGTCTCCTCGGTGACGGCGAGCAGCCGGTGCGCCGCGTCGCGGCGCCACCCGGCCGCCTCGGCGATCCGCTCGGCCGCGCGGGCCATGCCGTCCGCGCCCTTGAGCCAGCGCTCGCCGCTGTCGAGCCCCCGGGCGGGGTCGACGGGGACGAGCCTGCGGGCCGCGTCGAGGACATCGGCGACGGGGCCCTGGCCTGGATCGGCGTAGCGCACGGCGTTGCTGAGGACGGCCCTGACCCCTGCTCGGCGGCGAAGCCCGCGGTGCGGGCGGCGAGGCGGAGCGAGCCGGGTCCCGTGCCCCCGGTCCCGTGGTGCACGGCTTCGAGACGGAGTGCGTCGCCGTACCGTTCCCGCCAGGGCGCGAGCAGCCGGGCGGCCCGGTCGGGACGGCCCTCGGCGAGGGCCCTGCCCACCTCGGAGTCCGGGCCGAGCAGCACGGTGAGCCCGTCGGCCCCGGCGGCTGCCGCGGCCGCGGTGACTCCGGCGGGCCCGGCGGCTCCGGCGGCCCCTTCCAGGAAGTCCCGGCCGAGGACCGGTCGGCCACCGGAGGCGTGGGCCGCGGTGATCAGACGGCACAGCTCAGCCCAGCCCGCGGCGCCGTCGCGGGCGAGGAAGGTGACGCGGGGCGCGGACTCGTCGATGAAGGCGCCGCCCCGCACCGGGGTGCGCCGGCGTTCGGCGCGGACGGCCGGGCCGGCGGCCCCTACGATCTGCTCGCGTACGGCGAGCTCGGCTCCGAAGATCGGGCGGATGCCCGCCCGGGCACAGGCCTTGGCGAAGCGGACCGCGCCCGCGACGGTGTCGCGGTCGGTCAGGGCGAGAGCGCCCATCCCCCGCTCGGCGGCGCGCTCGGCCAGCCGTTCCGGGTGCGAGGCCCCGTACCGTACGGAGAAACCGGACACGGTGTGCAGATGCGTGAAACCGGGCACCCGCACCTCCTTGATCAATCCGCTCTCACCTCCCCCTCACCACCACCATAGACCAAGTTTCGAACGTTCGTGCGATACCCGTTTCCCCGGGGACGCCCGGCCGCGCTCCCGGCCCGGACGACGCCCGTCCCGGGCAGGCCCGGCCATGGTCCCGGCCCGTTGACCAGCCGTTTGCCGGCCCGTCCGCCCCGCCGGTGGACGAGGTGGGAAGCGCCGTTCCCCCGAGACGCCGGGTGCGGCGGGAGCGGATACCGCCGTCCCGCGAGCCGGGCCGCCACGGGGCACCGGCCCGGTGGGCGGCACCCTGCCCCGGCCGCCCGGACGGCGCCGCGGCCCGCGCCGACCGCCCCGGAGCCCGCGCCGACCGCCCCCGGAACCCGGGGCGCCGGTCCCGGGCTCCGCCCACCGGGCCGCGGAGGAACCTCCGAACTCCGGGCCGCAGGGCCTCCGGGCCTCCGGGGCGTTCCGACGTTCCGAGCCCCTCGGGACGGTTCCCCCTGCCTTCGGGCGAATGAGGACCCGCGCGCGTTGGTCCCGCGCCCGCCGGTGGTACCAGTCCGGGCGATGCCCACACGATCCGCCCACCCGCGGTACCGGTTCCGCGCGGCGCGCGGAACCGCGCGCGATGACGCCCGCCCGGCGCCCGGCGCCCGGCCCGTCGCCGACCCCCCGGTGGCACCCGCCCTGCGGACGGCCGCCGCCTACGCCTGGCGGCTGCTGGTGGTCGGCGCCCTCGTGTACGCCGTCTTCTCGATCCTCGGGCGGTTCCACGAGATCGGTGTGGCCCTCTTCCTCGGTCTCGTCGGCTCGGCGTTGCTCCGGCCGCTGGTCGATCTGCTGGCCCGCCGGCTGCCGCGACCGCTCGCCGTGACCATCGCGCTGTTCGGCAGCGTCACCCTCGCCCTCGGCGTGCTGGCCCTGGTCGGGGAGACCGTCGCCGGTGAGCAGACCGTGCTGCAGCGCGAGTTCGGCGCCGGGATCGAGCGGATCGAACGCTGGCTGGAACAGCCGCCGTTCCGGCTCAACCCGGAGGCGCTCGACGATCTCCAGTCACGGATCGGCCGGTTCCTCTCCAGCCATCGGTCCACACTGATCAGTACGGCCATCAGCGGCGCGGCCCGGCTGGTGGAGGTGCTGACGACGCTGGCGCTCGGGCTGTTCTGCGCGGTGTTCTTCCTGCATTCGGGCGACCGCCACTGGCGCTGGATCTGCGCCCAGCTGCCGCTGTCCGCCCGGGACCGGGTGTCGGTGGCGGGCCACGCCGCATGGCGCACCTTCACCGGCTACACCCACGGCATCGTGCTGGTGGCCGCGACCAACTCGGTCCTGGTCGGCCTGGCGCTGTACGCCCTCGGCGTACCCCTCGCGGTGCCGCTGGCCCTGCTGGAGTTCTTCGCCGCCTTCGTCCCGCTCATCGGCTCGCCCATCGCGCTCGCCATCGCCGCCGTCGTGGCGCTGGCCACCAAGGGCCCGGTCGTCGCCGCGATCGTCATGGCGCTGATCGTGGTCATCGGCCAGATCGAGGCGCATGTACTGCATCCGCTCGTGCTGAGCTGGGCCGTACGGCTGCATCCGCTCGTCGTGGCGATCTCGGTCATCGCGGGGGCGATCGCCGCCGGGGTGATCGGGGCGGTGGTGGCCGTGCCGCTCGTGTCGGTCGTCTGGTCGGTGCGCCAGGCACTGCGCACGGCGAACGGCCGGGGCCCGGCCCGTCCCTGAGGGAACGGACCGGGCCGCGGGCCGCCGTGCCGGCACTGCCGTGCCACACGGTGCCGGGCCGGTCCGGGGGCGGTCCCGGCCGGAGGCCGCTCCACGCGCCGCCGTGCAGGCGGAGCCCTGCCAGGTACTGCCGTACCGGTTGACGCGGGCCGGCTCGTGCTCGCCGGCGGCGCTCCGCCGGGTCGCTGCCGCCGGTAGGCAGCTCCGTGAGACGGCCCTGCCCGGAGGCCACTCCGTCGGTTCCGCCCCCGGGGCCGCTCCGTCAGAAGGATCCGTCGGCGTCGGCCCCGCTGCGAGGCCGCCCCGCCATACCGTCCCGCCCGGGAGCCACACCTCAGTCGCCCCCGCCCGGGAGCCACACCGTCAGTCGGCCCCGCCCGGAGGCCGCTTCGCCGGGGCGGTGCCCGGCCGGGTCAGCCGATCTCGGCGCCGAGCACCCGCAACGCCTCCGTCACGGGCTGGAAGAACGTCTCGCCGCCCGCGGAGCAGTCACCGCTGCCGCCGGAGGTCAGCCCGATCGCGGCGTCCTCGGCGAAGAGCGAGCCCCCGCTGTCGCCTGGCTCGGCGCAGACGTTCGTCTGGATCAGGCCGTTGACGATCCGGCCGTCGCCGTAGTTCACGGTGGCGTCGAGGCCGGTGACCTCGCCGTCGTGGACCCGGGTGGTCGAGCCGCTGCGGGTCACCCGCATGCCGACGGTCGCGTCGCCCGCCCTGGTGATCTGCTGGGTACCGCCGTCGTAGAGGTTCACCTCGCTCGGCTGGGCGGTGTCGCCGCTGTGCTTGACCAGCGCGAAGTCGTCCTCGGGGAACCGCGAGTCGAGCATGCTGCCGATCGCGGCGCCGCCCGCGGAGTCCGACCACTCGCTGCCGGTCCCGCCGCAGTGCCCGGCCGTGATGAAGTGCGGGGCGCCGTCCTTGACGACGTTGAAGCCGAGCGAACAGCGGCCGCCGCCACTGTGGATGGCGTCGCCGCCGGCGGCGAAGGGCTTGAACTCCCCGGCCGTCCTTCTCAGCTCCGCCTTCTCCCCGAGGCTCTCGACGACCTCCTGGAGCTTCACCAGGTCCGCGCCCCCGACCGTGCGGTCGGCGGTGACGACCACCTTGTTGGTCACCGGGTCGCCGGCCCACGAGGTGCCCGGGATGGTGGCCCGGTCGCTGAGGGTCTGCCGGGCGGCCCTCAGCTCCGCCAGCGAGTTCTCGACGACTCTCGCCCTGCCTCCGGCCTCGCGGACGGCATCCGCCGCCGCGTCGTCCACCACGTTCACCACCAGGGCCTTGGTCCCGGCGTCGTAGTAGGCGCCGGCCACTCCGCCGCCCAGGCTCCCGCTGAGCGTCGAGGCGAGGTTTCCGGCCGCCGAGGCGGAGAGCGTCCGCACCGTGACCGCCGGCCTGTCCTCGCCGGCGTTCGCAGTCTGGAAGGTGACGCCGGCCGCCACGAGAGCGGCGGCGGCTCCACCTGCCGCCGCCGCGCGCCTCTTGGGTATGCGTCGGTGCTTCACGTAGTACCTCCTGTGGGGGGCCGCGAACGGGCAAGTGGGGTACCCGGACGCGGAGGATCGGGCGCCCACTATTCCGATACGCGTCGGCAGCACACAAGGTCGACTTCAGGACGCGCACACGAGAACGACAATGCGCCCTCTGCTTCTTCACGACCCCCCGCCCGTACAGGTCGGTTCCGTTCGCGAACACCCCGCGCTACCGGGCCCTGGCCAGCGCGTAAGGACTAGTCCTGTCCGGATCCCCGTACCCGACGGGCTCATTGGGGACTTACGCCGGCATCGCTCCGGCGGGTAATCATCAAGGGGCGGGGAATGCCAGGACGGTACCGCCGCGCAGCGCACATGTGCACGGCACTCAGGGAAGGTGCGGCATCTCCGGATCCGCGGAGGCCCACGGCGAAGGAGGCGGGGGTGCGGCGTCGGGTGCGCGCGTCGGACGGGCGGCATCTGATGGTGGAGCGCCTGGGGGATCCGCGGGGCAGACCGGTCTTCCTGCTGCACGGCACTCCGGGCAGCCGCCTGGGACCGGCGCCGCGCGGCATGGTGCTGTACCAGCGGGGGATGCAGCTGATCGCCTACGACCGTCCGGGATACGGCGGTTCGGACCGGCTGGCCGGCCGCAACGTGGCGGATGTGGCCGGGGACGTACGGGCGATCGCCGACGCCCTGGGCCTGGACCGGTTCGCGGTGGTGGGGCGCTCCGGCGGCGCACCCCACGCCCTGGCCTGTGCGGCGCTGCTGCCCGACCGGGTCACCAGGGCCGCGGCGCTGGTGACGCTCGCGCCGCGGGACGCGGACGGTCTGGACTGGTTCGAGGGCATGGCGGCGTCGAACGTGCTCGAGTACACAAGGGCCACGGTCGACCCCGACGGGCTCACGGCGCGGTTCATCATCCGCTCGGCGGAGATCCGGCGCGACCCGGTCCGGCTCCTGGACGACCTGCGCAGGGAACTCACCGATTCGGACCGGATGGTCGTCGCGGACGCCGGCGTGCGGTCGATGCTGCTGCGCAACTACCAGGAGGCGCTGCGCACCTCGCCGTACGGCTGGATCGACGACGCCCTCGCCTTCTGCGGCCCCTGGGGCTTCGACCCCGCCGGCATCACCGCGCCCGTGCTGCTGTGGCACGGCGAGAAGGACAGGTTCTCACCCGTCGGCCACTCCCGCTGGCTGGCGCAGCGGATCCCGGGGGTGACGGCCGTGCTGGAGCCGGCCGCGGCCCACTTCGACGCGCTGCACGCGCTCCCCCGGATCCTCACCTGGCTGCTGGAGGACCACCCGGGGAACACCCGCCGGCCGGGCGGCTGAAGCGATCCCGGCACCCCGGGAAACACCCACCAGGCGACCAGCCGAAGCGATCCCGGCACCCCGGCGAACACCCACCAGGCGACCAGCCGAAGCGTCCGCTGCCGCGCGCCGAGGCCACCGGGCCCGCGGCCTCCCCGCCCCGCGGGGCGCGGGGAACCGGGCCGCCAGCCCGCCCTCCCCTCGGGGACGGAAGGCGCCCGCTCCCCTCCGGGGGAGGAGCGGGCCCTGAGCGGTCAGACGGCCAGCGGTTCCAGGTCGCGATGGGTTCTGCGCTCGTCCTTGGCGATCCGGGTCAGCGCGTGATCCTCACCCAGCAGCCGCGCCAGTTCATCCGCCGTCTCCGCCCGCAGCGCCGCCGCCTCGTCCTTGCGGCCCAGCGAACTGAGGGTGACGGCGATGTTGGAGGAGACGGCGAGGACCTCGGGGTGGTGCACGCCCAGGACCTCGCGCAGCCTCGTCACCGCCCGCCGCTCGGTCTCCAGCGCCGACTCCAGCTCGCCCAGGTCGGCTCGGGCGTTGGCGAGGTTGACGGTGCAGAACAGCGTGTGCGGGTGGGCCGTGCCGAGGACGTCCGTCATCCGGCGGACGGTGGCCAGCAGCAGTTGCTCGGCGGTCTCGGGCTCGCCGCAGCCCCACTGGTAGATCCCGAGGTTGTTGATCGCGGCGAGGGTGTAGGGGTGCTTCCCGCCCGGCACCTTCGTGTACTGGTCGACGACCTCCTGGGCCAGGTCCCGGGCCGCCACCGGTTCCCCCGCCGCGAACAGGTCGGCCGCCAGGTTCAGATCACAGGCGAGGGAGTCCGGGTTGGCCGAGGTGTACTTGGCGCGGTAGCGGTTGCGGGTGGCCGTCGTCAGCCGGCGGGCGTCCTCCAGCCGGCCGGCCCGCCGCAGGGACACCGCGAGGCTCTTGCCCGCCGCCAGGGTGCCGGGGAAGACGCGGCCGAGGGTCCGCTTGTAGCTGTCGTAGGTGCGGCTGAGGAGGCTGACGGAGTCCTCGTACCGGCCGACCTCCCGCAGGTCGCGGGCCAGCGAGGTGGCGGAGGAGAGCGTGTACGGATGCTCGGGGCCGAGTACCTCGGTACGGCGGTCGAAGACGTCCTGGTCGATCTCGCGGGCCCGCGCGTACTGGCCGACCATCCGCAGGTTCAGCGCCAGGTTGTTGGCGGCGGCCAGGGTGCGCGGGTGGGACTCGTGGAAGATCTGGCTGAACCCCTCGTGCGCCTCGGTGGCCAGTTCCATGGCCTTGCCGTACTGGCCGAGGGTGCCGAGGTCCATCGCCAGCCCGCTGGTGGTCATGTACGTGTGCGGGTGCGACGGGCCGAGCACGGCGCGCTGGCGTTCCAGGGTGACCTCGTCCAGCTCCCTGGCCTCCACGTAGCGGCCCTGGGAGCGGAAGATGTTGGAGAGGTGGAAGCGCAGGTACAGGTACTGCAGGTCGTCGTTGCCGAGCATCTCCCGCCAGACCTCGCGCAGATCGTCGCCGAGGGCGCCGGCGGCCTGCCAGTCACCGCGCTTCCAGAGGTAGCGCACCCGGTCGATGAGCAGTCGGCGGGTCTCGGGCTCCTTGCAGTAGCGGGCCTCGGAGGGGCCGAGATGCGGCCAGATGGTGCTGAACCGCGGCCAGGTCTCGGGGTTGTCGATCGGCTCGTCGTCGTCGGGCCGGGCGCCGGCGAGGACGCGGTGGACGGCGTGCTGGGCGTCCCGCTGCTCCTCCTCGCTGAGCTGGGCCCGGATGACGGCCTGCACCAGCCGGTGCACCTGGATGGAGTTGGAGACCTGGTCGACCTTGGCGAGGGCGAACCGGCCGATCTCGCGGATGACGCGGCCGAGTACGAGCTTCTCCTGGAGGGAGGGGTCGTACGGCTTGAGCGCGTCGATCATCTCCTTGCTGTAGAGGAGGTTCGCCGAGATCGGCTCGGGGGCGAAGAAGGCGCAGAGCTGGAGCAGCCGCACCGCGGCCGGCGAGCGCTCCTTGAGGCGCTCGATGGAGACGTTCCAGGTCGCGGCTACCGGCTCCGGGTAGCCGGCGGGCTGGTTGAGTGCGAGGACGCGGGGCGCCTGCTGGGCGAGCTGCTCCAGGTAGGCGGCGACGGGCGTGGCGGTCTCGGCGATCCATGCGGCGGCCTGCTCGACGGCGAGCGGCAGGTCGCCGACGGCGGCGGCGACCTGGTCGGCGTCCTGCGGGGTGAGTCCGGGTGCGCGGCGCTGGAGGTGCTCGACGGACTCCTCGCGGAGGAAGACGTCGACGGGCAGGGCGTCGCCGTACTGGGACCAGGTCTGGTTCCTGGAGGTGACGAGGATGTGGCCGCCGCTCGGGAAGAACCGCTTGAGCTGCTCGGGGTCGTCGGCGTTGTCGAAGACCAGCAGCCAGCGGGAGGTCGGCACGCCCCGCCTGAGCAGGTCGACCGCCTCCTGCGAGGCGGCGGCCATGTCCTCGCCGCCCTGGGCGCCGAGGCGGGTGGCGAGTTCGGCGAGTCCGGCGACGACGTCGTCGGTCTGCTCGGAGGAGATCCACCACACCAGGTCGTAGTCGGCCATGAAGCGGTGCACGTACTCCAGCGCGACCTGGGTCTTGCCGACGCCGCCGAGGCCGTACAGCGTCTGGGGCTGCGGCAGTACGACGGCCATGCCGCCGCTGAGCTGGTCCCGCATCCGCTCCAGGACCAGGGACCGGCCGGTGAAGCCGGGGTTGCGGGCGGGCGCGTTCCAGATCTTCGGGACGGTTCCGGGGAAGCGCGGGCCGGGCGCGACCCCGTCGGTGAGCTGGACCGGACGGTCGAGCGCGCGCAGCAGCGCGCTGGTGGCGTGCACCTCGTCGAGGCGGAAGAGGTCGACGGGGTTGCGGTCGATGTAGGGGGCGGTGAGGCGTACGTCGCCGACGCGCAGCGGCAGCAGATGGCGGCCGCGGCCCCCGCCCGGGTCCTCGGCCGCGGCCCGTTCCCACACCCGCACGGCGCGGGCCGACTTGAGGTAGGCGCTGGAGAGCAGGACGACCGTGCGGGCGGCGTTCTCGGGTGCGGGGAGGGCGGCGCCGTCCCCGGGCGGTTCCGCCGAGACGTCGCGCGGCACGACCCGGAACCCGGCGCGGGTGAGGACGGACTCGATCCAGTCGGCCCACATCCGGTTCTCGGCGACGTAGCTGAGGAACAGGTCGGCGGGCAGTGCGGGCCGGCGGCGGGTGAAGGCGTCCCTGATCCGCAGCCTGATCTCCTCGCCGACGGTGGGCATGGCGGTGATCTCCCCTTCGGTGATGACGGCGGTGAGCCGTTCGAAGGCGGAGAGCAGGGAGTTGGTGAGTCCGGCCTCGTCGCCGAAGGTGGCGAGGGTCTCCTCGTAGGCGTAGTAGGGGCGGTACGGGATCTCCACGGCGCCCCAGTAGGAGGTGAGGTCCTCGCCGGACAGACCGGTGGGGAACCGGTCGAACTTCAACCGGGCCAGGGCGCGTCCGGCGTCGGCCTTCTCCTTCTCGCCCTCGTCGATGCGCATGGGGACGGGCAGGACGCGGATGCCGCGGCCGCCGTAGCGCTCGTCGATCTGGCGGGCGACGGCGGCGGCGCCGTCGATGGACTGGTCGCTGAGGGTGAAGCAGTCGACGAGGACGTCCGGGAGGTGGACGGTGCAGATGTCCGCGATGTCGCTGAGCCCGGTGCGGCTGTCGATGAGGACGTAGTCGTAGTTGGCCTTCATGTCGTCGCGCAGCGCGTCGAAGAAGTGCCCGCCGCCGAGCCGGTCGTAGAAGTTGTCCCAGTCGAAGGTGGAGACGGTCGCCGAGTACTCGCGGTTCTGCCTGCCCGCCGAGACGAAGTCGAGGGTGCCGCCCTCGGGGAACTCCCAGCCGAGGTTCTCGGGGGTGAGGGAGACGGCGTGCGGCTGGATGCGCGCGTAGTCCCGGTGCCAGTCGTCGGGACGCTGCACGGGGCTCGTCGCTGCCCAGGCGTACTCGGTGATCAGGTCGATGACACCGGTGGTGGCGCCGAGCGTGGACGGGTCGAGGAAGGGGTGGAAGAAGCGGTGCAGGCCGGGCGCCTCGAGGTCCCAGTCGACGGCGAGGACCCGCCTGCCGTTCGCGGCGAGTATCCAGGCGGTGTTGGCCATGGCCATCGTCCGCCCGGTTCCCCCTTGTAGGAGTAGAACGTGACGATGCGTCCGTCACGACTGGCTGTCATCCGTGTCCTCCGCATCCGGCGCATGGTCGAGCGTGTCGGGGATGTAGTGCGTGGTGGCGTACTCGGCCGCCATGGGGCCGCGCAGCCTCGGACGTTCGGTGTGGCTGCCGCCGGCGGGCGGGTAGACCTGGGCGTGGCGCAGGTACTGCTGGGCGGCCGCCTCCACGACCTGGGGAGGATCTGGCCGAACGCCTCCATGCTCGGTACGCCGCGGGCGGCGGCGCGGCAGGCCGCGCGGCCCTGGCCCAGCTTGGTCGGCAGGGTCTGGGCGAGCTTGGCGCCGAGGACGCCCTCGGCGCCGCGGCTCTGGTGGTCGTCGCGGTTGAAGGGGACCACGATACTGACCCAGGGCCGGTTCTCGGCGTCGAAGGCGGCGAGCTGCTCGCGTCTGTCGTCGTCCTCCAGGGCCCAGCGGTCGACGATGAGCAGCTCCGGTCTGGTGGGCGCCTGCTTGCTGTCGAGGGGTGCGCTGTCGTGGTCGAACGAGGCTATGGTGGCTTGGTAGTTGAGGGTCCGCACCAGGTCGCGGGCGATATAGGCGAGCGGCCGGTGCGCCTCGGGGTAGTAGGGGTTCCAGTCCTGCGGCATGTCGCCGTAGTACTGCGGGTCGCGTCCCGGGGGAGGTCGTGCAGGGTCGGTGCGGCCACGGTCACCTGGATGGGTCGGGGCCGGTGCGGCGCGGGCCGGCGGGGCCGGGGGCCCGAAGGCGCTGGGGGCCTGCCGGTAGTCGAGGGGTCTGCTGGGCCCGACTGCGGTGGTGTCCGCGACGCTGACGATGCGTTTGGCGAGTTCGTAGACCGCCCGCTCGTACTCCTCGGCGAATATCCGGAGTTTGATCAGTCCGTAGAGCCCGTCGGTGACGTAGCGGTCGCCGAAGGCGCGGTGGTTGAACTGCAGCCGCTCGGCGGGGCCGGGTAGCTGCTCGGGGGGCACCGGCACCCAGAGCGCGGGCACGATGGCCTCGGCGGGCCGGTTGCTCTTGGCCTGGTGGAAGATCTCCCGCTGGGCGAAGGCGTACCACTCCTTGCCGCACATCTCGCTGGCGAAATAGCGGGGGAGAACAGCGGTACGAACACCCGGCAGGTGGCGAGGACTTCGGCGAGGCGCTCGGACCACCCCTCACCGGAGCGTATCTCCCGGTCCATGAATCCCGCCTGCGCACCGGCGGGGAGATCCGTCATGGCCATCACATGGCCGCACAGGTCCCGGAAGAGCCGCTCCACCCACATGTCGGGATCCGGCACACCCGCCAGATACCTCGGTGTGTGCGCATAGCTCAGGAAGAAGTACGGCCGATGGTCCGCCGCACGCTGCTGCGATGACGCCTGCACACGCCCCCGTCCCGTATGAACACCCGCACTCGGTGGTGATGAGGTGCCGGCGGTTCCATCATTCCGGAGCAGACGTTGCTCCATCCCCTGGTCCTTCGGTCAAATCAACGCCGCTTTCCGGACATCCACGTCACTGCATGGTCCACCGCATCGGTGATCGAGAACAAGGTCGCGTTCGTTCCCCCCAGTCGTCCCTGCTGTTCGATATTCCGGGAGAAGGCGGCTCCGAGGTCCTCGAAATCACCGTCGTCGAGTTCGACGTCCAGGTATTCCGTCCATTCCGGGCCGTGCGCCCCGCGCACCACGCAGGCGTACCGGCGCAGCGGTGCGCCGGTACGGTACTCCGCCAGATGGAAGGCGGTGCAGACGGAGAACCCCACATTGATCATCAATACCCGCGCCCCTGCCCGGTAGAGCGCCCCGAGGGGGATTCCTCACCGAGGTGGCAGGTGAGCGGGTGCCGGGAGAGCAGCTCCCCCGCCCTCCGGCCGAGCGCGGCGAACGAGGTCTGGGGGTGGGCGCTGCGCACCGCGCCCCGGGCGGTCCGCACGGACTCGGCCAACCGGCCCATCCCGGTGCTCGGCGTGACGGCAGGGTCGAAGGCGGGCATCTTGGCCCGAAAGGCCGCCGCCTGAGTGGGTGTCATCCCGGCCACGCGCCGCAGATACGCGGAGGACGTGTCGGAGTTCTCGGGGGTGAAGGCGGGGACCACGAGCGTGCCCTCCTCGCCGACGGCCCTCAGCAGGGCGTCGCGCAGCCCGGCGGCGTCCATGCCGGTGCCGCCGATGCCCGCGTGGACGAGGACCGTCTCCCCCGCCCGCAGCCCCAGTTCCGTCAGCCGCCGCGCGAGCCCGTCGCGTTCAGCGGCTCTGCCGGTCACGGTCCGCCTCTTCCCACAGCAGCGCCAGCAGCGCCTTCCCGCCGACGGTGAGTTCCGCGGCCCGGCCCAGGGTGTCCAGTGCCCTCAGGGCGGCCTCCGCCCCGTCCGGGTCGAAGGGGCGCAGCCCGGTGCGTTCGTACGCCCCCGCCAGCAGCTCGGACACCGGGACCGGCGGCTCCTGCCACGGCGCCGGATGCGTCCACCGGCCGTCGTCCGCGTACAGGTCGGTGACCTCCAGCAGGGCCCGCAGGCGCGCCCGGCGCCAGCCGCGCAGCAGCAGCGGCGCCAACTCCTCGGCACCGGCCCGCAGAGGGACGCCCAGAGCGCCGATTCCGTGCCGCCCGACCGCGGGCCGCGGGCCGTCGACGGGGTCAGCGTGGTGAGCGACGCGGCGGCGGCCGCGGCCTGTTCCGGTGCGCGGGCGCGCAGCAGTCCCCAGGCACACGCCAGCCGGTCCGTCCACGCGGCCGCCTCGTCGTGGCCGAGCCGGGGCGGCACCGGGACGCCGAAGCAGTCGCGGTACGGGTCGAGGTCGTCGATGGCGAGGTCGGGCGCCCCGTCCCGGCCGAGCCTGCGGACGGGCCGCCAGCAGGCGCCCGGTTCGTCGGGGCGCGGGATGCGCGTCTCGCTGCCCCCGGCCCGCACCAGGAGCCCCTTCTCGACGGGCCGCACCTCCGCGGTACCGCTCGGTTCCACCCCGCTGAAGCGGAGTTCGCCGAGCGTGGGCAGCAGCAGCGTCCCGCCCTCGTACGGGACCGGGACCGCGAGGTCGAGGCCGCCGCGGACGGCTGCCGCGGCGACCGTCGAGGCGAGCCTGGCGGCCGGGAGCGGCGCGGCGCCGGCCCCGCCCTCGCGCAGGGCGTCCAGGGAGCCGAGCAGCCAGCCGCGGGTGTACGGGTGGGTCAGCACGCCGTCGAGCGTGCCGGGATGCCGGTCGACGGTGCCGGCCAGTTCCCAGGCGCGGGCCCACGCGTCGCCGCCGCGGCCGTCGAGTTCCCGGTGGAGGTCGGCGAGGAGCAGCCGCGTCAGCTCGTGCTGTTCGCTCCGCAGCTCCCCGTCGTCGGCGACCGCGGCGGGCACCGACCGGGCGGCGGTGCGATGCTCGATGCCGCGGACGAGGGCCTCGAGGTCGGTGCAGTAGACGGAGGCGTTCTCGAAGCCGGTGCCGGAGCGGTAGCGGTGGCTGTAGAGGCCGCCGCCGCAGGAGCGGACGACGGGGCAGTCGCGGCAGGTGCCGGCGACGCCGGCGAGGCCGAGCTGGCGGGCCCGGACGCCGGGGTGGGCGGCGACCTCGTCGAAGGTGTGGGCGAAGACGTCGAAGCCGGTGGCCGCAGCGCCCTCGTAGGCCGTCTTGAGCGAGTCGGCCTGCTCCAGGGTGCCGTCGGTCTCGACGACGACGAGGTCCGTGGGGTGAGGCCGAGCGATTCGGTGAGTCCGGGCCCCCGGAGAGCGTGGAGAGGACCGAGGCGAAGAGCCGCACCGGCACCCGGCGGCCCTGCCGGTCCCAGCGGTCGAAGACGGTCAGCAGCCAGTCGGCGTACGCGGTCGGGGACCCGCCGGGCCGGGGCGGCGGCTCGTCCCATGTGGCGTGCGGCAGCAGGAAGTCGATGCGCGGGGGGTCGAGCTCCATCAGCGCGTCATGGACGGCGACGGGGTCGTTGGCGACGTCGACGGTGCACAGCAGTCCGAGGTTGAGATGGCGCCAGCGGTCGGTGCCCAGCAGCTCGGCGGCCTTCAGCACCAGCGGGTGGCTGCTGCGTCCGTCCGCGAAGCGGCGGTGGCGGTCGTTGGCGGCCTTGTCTCCGTCGAGGGAGATGCCGACCCTGACGCCGAACTCGTCGAAGAGTTCCAGATAGCGGGGGCTCAGCTGGATGCCGTTGGTGTGAATGCGCAGGTCGAGGGCGGCCACACCGTCGAGGGCCTGGGTGAGTTCCTCACAGACCCGGCGTAACCGGGTGGGGCCGGCGAGCAGCGGCTCCCCTCCGTGCAGGATCACTGACACGGAGGGCAGGGCATGTTTCTTCGCATGCTCGGCCAGTCGCAGAGCTGTCCAGAAAATCGCCTCGTCAGAGATTGCTTTCGGGCGGGTGCGCCAGCTCTGATCAGCGTGTTCGTAGATGTAGCAGTGGTCGCAGGCGAGATCGCATCTGCTGTGGACCTTCAGTACGATCTCGCGGAACGGGACCACGGGTCGGGTCATTCCGCCAGTCTAGGGCAGCCCGTCCGCCGTACGGACGGCCTGGAACCGGACTAGAGCGCGGAGTTGAACGTGGACATCCGTGCGGATCGGTCGGTGCCGGCGGGGCGCACGCGATCCAGTTTCCTGGCCGCCTCGGCGTCACGGACATCGATCTCGGCGAGGGGCACCCGGCCCTTTTTCACAGAAGCAAAGGTGACTGAGGTCTGGAGGGTCACGACGGCCGTCCTAGGTCATATCGTGCTGACGGGGGAGAACACCGGGCACCGTTGCAGTGTCGGCGGCACGACTTTACTCTCATGACCACCCGCAGCAACTCGGCCCGGAGCGCTGATACAAAAGCGTGGCGCGAGTATGCCCCACTCCGAACGGAACAAGCCATTCCATCGAACGAGTGAAGCCACCATCCGCAGAGGGGGTACGGATGACCGGCGTTCCCGGCCATCTGCAAAGCATGGTCTTTCGAAATGCCGATCTGCCGGCACTGTTCCACAGGGCGGACGAGACGGCCGTGGACCGGCAGCGTGAGGCGGTCAAGGGCACCCGCCTGCAGCTTCTCCTGCTGGTGCTGGGCTCGGTGCTCGCGGTGCTGCCGTGGCGCGGGAGGATCGGCGAGTCCTTCCAGCTCATGGGTCTGCTCAGCGCGTCGGCGTACGCCTGGGTACTGGTGGCCGGCTTACGCGGGACACGGCGCCGGGCGAAGTCGCACTGGCAACTGAACCGCTCCGCGGCGGAGTTCATCCGGTCGATGTGCTGGCGCTACGCCGTGCACGGGGCGCCCTTCGACTCCGGCTCACCCGATCCGGACCGGCTGTTCGCCACCCGGCTGGAGGAGGGGCTCCGGGAACTGCGCAAGGTCGGCTGGGTGGACCCCCGCGAGGAGGGCGGGGGCGCGGTGACCGGCGAAGTGATCACCACGCCGATGAGACTGCTGCGGGAGAAGGTCTTCAGCGTCCGCAAGGAGACGTATGTGAGGGACCGCCTGATCGAGCAGCGCAACTGGTACCACCGGCGTGCGGAGATCTCCCGGCGCGCGACCGCGCTGTGGACCGTGGTGATCAGCCTGCTCACCGCACTCGCGCTGCTGTTCGGGGTACTGCGCACCTTCTCCGTCACCGACTCGGCCGAACCGGTGCCGCTGCTGTCCGCCGCGGCGGCCGCGTGTCTGGCCTGGAGCGAGATCCGGCGCCACCAGCCGCTGATCGCGGCCCACTCCCTGGTGGAGGAGGACCTGGCCGCGATCCACATCGCGATGGAGACCTCGGTGACGGAGGAGCAGTGGCCGTCGGCCGTGTACGAGACCGAGCGGATCGTCTCGCCCCAGCACACCGACTGGCTCGTGCAGCACCGTAGTTGACACCGCGTCACGCCACCTCGCGATCGCGTCACGCCACGCCACGCCACGTCGCGCACGGTCGCGGGTGTGTGCCGCACCCGGCCGGCGCGACCTGAGGGCCCCGCGGCGCGCACGGGGCCGGCGGCCGCACCCCGGCGCCCCACCGCGTACCGCACACCCCCCGGGGAGCCGGCGCAGACCGCACCCGCGCGCGTACCGCACACGCCTCTCCGCACACCGCATCCCCGCACGCATCGGCACATGCCTCTCCGCACCGCGTACCGCCGACACCCGCCGCACACCGCACCGCGCGTCATACCGCGCCGGGCACCTCAGCGGGACACTCCCGCCCGGTAGGGCGCACCGGTCAGGTGCGCTCGACCCCGTCGCACCACACCACCGTCACCGGCTTGCCGCGCTCGCGCGCGTACCGGACGATGTCGCCGGTGCCGCCCAGCCCACGGGCCGGCCGTCCGTCCCAGACCGCCAGGAGCCGGTCGCAGTTGTCCGCGATATAGGCACCGGCCGCGTAGTACGCCTCGTCCGTGGAGCGGGGGAACGCCAGCCGGACCTCCTGGCTGGCCCGGCGCCGGAGCCGCCGGTAGCGGGCCAGCGCGCATGGGTCGCCGAAGCCCTCCTCGTAGTCCCCGCTCGGGATGACCACGGTGAGTTCGGCGCCGCAGGCGAGGGCCATGTCGGCGAAGATCTGGTCGGCTCCCTCGGCCAGGCTGGAGAGCGCTTCCAGCCCACCCTCGTGGCCGCACAGCACCGCCTTCATCCCGGCCAGCACATGCGGCATGGCCTCGGAGGGGATGTCTCGGTGTCCGGTCACTCCGATGCGCTTCACGCGCGCCCCCGATCTGTTGTGGCCTACCGCTCCGGCATCCTCTCAAAAGTGTGCAATACGTCGAGCCCCCGCCGGTGCCGGCGGGGGCTCTTGGCGTCGCTGTCGCCCCGGCGTCCCGGGGACGGGTCAGTAGACGCTCACTCCGTAGGCGCTCAGTGCCTCGGTGACGGGCTGGTAGAAGGTCGTACCGCCGCTGGAGCAGTTGCCGCTGCCGCCGGAGGTGAGACCGATCGCCCGGCTGCCGGAGTACAGCGGACCGCCGCTGTCCCCTGGCTCCGCGCACACGTTGGTGCGGATCATGCCGTAGACGACGTCACCGCCACCGTAGTTGACCGTGGCGTTGAGGCCGGTGACGGTGCCGCTGTGGGTGCCCGTGGTGGAGCCGCGGCGGGTCACGGACATGCCGACCGTGGCGTTGGCAGCGCTGGTGATGTCGACGTTGCCGACGGTGCCCGGCTTGGAGATGGAGGTGTTGCTGTAGCGCACGATGCCGTAGTCGTTGCCCGGGAAGCTGGAGCCCGCGGTCGGGCCGAGGACCGTGGTGCGGGCGGAGTTCGCGTACCAGGTGCCCGCGCCGTCGGTGCAGTGGCCCGCCGTCAGGAAGTACGAGGTGCCCGCGCTGTTGCGGACGTTGAATCCGAGCGAGCAGCGCCAGCTGGTGGCGTAGACGGCGTCGCCACCCGAGATGAGCTTGCTGAATTCGCCGGGGTGCGCTCGATGCGGAGGGCGCTGGCGTTGGCGCCGGCCTCCCGTCTGATCTGCGCGATCTCGGCCTGGGAAACGGTGGAGTCGGCGGTCACGACCAGGGTGTTGGTCGCCTTGTCGATGTGCCAGGCGGTGCCTGCCACGTCGGCGGTCAGCACGGCGTCGCTCGCGGCTGAGAGCTGGGACGCGCTGAAGGCGACGGGGGCCTCGGCGGCCCCGGCGGTGGGGACGGCCACTGCTGCGGCGGCGGCGAGACCGGTCGCCACGGCGAGCAGACGGGTTCGTCTCGCCACGCCGTGGGTGGGGGTGGTGCGCTTGATCCTCACTTCTCGTTCCTCCGAGGGGAATCGGGGGCCCGCCCGTGGGGACGGCGGACCCGTGAGGCGCAGTCAGGGGGTGGGGATACGTCCGGATACCGGTCACGCTGTGCCCCTGACAAGCGCTGTTCGGGAGTATTCGGCGGGCCAACTTGCCGCGCAAGGGCACCTTTCGGCCGTGCCGTGCGATAGCACACCGGCCGGCCCCGGGACGTGGTATTCCCCGGGGCGGAAGCGGTCCGCGCCGGGCCTGGCTGATCGACGGGCCACGGAGCCCCCTCCCCAGCGGGCGGTTCGCACGCCCGGTGAGCCGGGCCGGACGGCACGGCCGACGGCTCGCCACCGGGAAGACGCCCGCGGACGGCAGCCGTCCGCCGTGCGGATCGCCGCCCCCGCATCGGCCCGGGGATGACGGGAATTCGCTCTTCTCGCAGCCGCGCAGCCGCGCAGCCGCGGCCCCGGCGGGGGCTCGGCGGGGGCCCGGTGCCCGGCGCCCCGACGGCGGCCGTGACCCTCGTCGGACGCGGCGACCGGTCCCCTCGTCCTCGCGCTCACCGCGCCTGCCGGTCCGACCGTCACACACCGGCCTAGGTGCGCGGCCGGCTCCATGCCCGCGTCCCCGCCGGCCAGGTTCGATCGTGGGTTGGCTGGTTAGGGTCGGGGCATGACGACACCCCTCGCCGGCAGTGCCTTCGACTCGCTGCGCCTCGACGCCGTGCCCGACCAGGAGGCCCTGCGCCGGGTCTACGAACTCCCCGGCGCCAGGGCCATGCGCAAGCAGATGACCGAACTCACGGAGCAGACAAGGCGGTTGATCGGCTGCTCATCACTGGTCCTGGTCGCCAGCGTGGACGACGAGGGCAACTGCGACGTTTCACCGCGCGGCGGCCCCGCCGGGTTCACCGCCGTCCTGGACGCACGGACGGTGGCGATACCGGATGCGACCGGCAACAAGCGGCTGGACACACTGCAGAACGTCATCGCCACCGGGCGGGCCGGTCTGCTGTTCGTCGTCCCCGGGCGGACCACCACCCTGCGGGTGAACGGCAGGGCCTGCGTCTCCACCAGCCCGGAGCTGCTGTCGCAGCTGACCGCCGTGGGCAAGCCGCCGGCCAGTGCGCTGGTGGTCGGGATCGAGGAGGTCTACCCGCACTGCCCCAAGTCCCTGCTGCGCAGCGGGGCCTGGAAGCCGGAGCAGTGGCTGCCGGCGGACGCCCAGCCGACCTCGGCCGAGGTGACGCTGGCCCAGCTGCGGATGCCGGAGCTGACGATCGCCGACATCGAGCAGACGGAGGCGGACTCGCTGACGTACCGGTACGAGTAGCGGGCCGATCCGCCAGTGGGCACCGGCCGACCGGCCCGGGCCCGGCATACCCAGGGATCGGTCGTGGCTCAGCCCGTGGGCACCGCCCCGTGGTCCCCGGCGGATCGGCGCGCGGCGTCACTGCGGCCTCCCCGGGCCCCAAGGGCCCGGGGACGCGTCGCACGGCGGACGGCCGTCTTCGAACCGGGGTCCAACCGGGGTCAAGCCGGGGTCAAGCCGGCTCATGGCGGGCTCGTAGCCGGCTCTTCCGGGTGCTGCGCCAGCGCGGCGCGGTGTCACGGCCGTCGTGGTGCGCCCGCCGGGATCGCGGGGCGGACCTCAACCTCCGTTGCAGGGACAACAGCATTCGCAGCAGTCGCAGTCGCATTCGCAGCCGTCCTTGTGGCAGCAGCCCTCGCGCTTCCTGCGCGACCAGGGTCCCTCGTACTCCTTCGCGCAGCAGAGCCGGCAGGTGCAGCACAGGCCGGCGAAGGCCGCGCAGCCCGCCCAGAAGCCCCGGGGTGCGGGCTTCCGGGGCTTGCCGCCGAAGTGCGACCGGGGCGGCTCGCCTCCGTACCCGCCGCCCCCACCACCGCCCAGGGCGCCGCCGTACGGGTTGCCGCCCCCGTGGGGGACGGCTTGCCCGTAGGGTCCCGCCGCCTCGTCGCCGGGGCCGCCGTGCGGAGCCCCTCGCCGCGGCGGCTGCCCGCCGCGGCCCTGGTGCGGACAGGGCGCGGCACCGAAGACCCGGTCGACGGACCGCCGGAGCTCGTGCGTCAGGAGCACGTGCAGCAGCCGGTCGTCGGCGAACTCCGCCTCACGCAGGGCGAGCCGGGTTCCGCGCAGGGCGTCGTCGGCGAGGCGGCGGGCCTCGGGGAGGCTCGTGCCGGTCGCCGTGAGCGGGTTCCAGGCGCCCGACGCGGCATCTTCCTCCCGGTCCTCCACGGCGTCCAGGAGATGGGCCAGCCGGCCGAAGAGCCGGCCGGCCTCGGCGAGCGGTGCGGCGTTCCCGGGGCGCCCGGCCAGGACCGCGGTGTGTGCGAAGGCCGCCGCGGTCGCCGTCTCCGTCGGCTCGGTCACGGCCGTCAGCGGGGTGCCGGGAGCGGCCAGCGACTCGATGCGGGCCTGCCGGTCCACGGCGTCGACCAGCACCGCCGTGTCGAAGCCCAGTGCCGCGCCGCCGCGGGCACCGGCACGCTCCCAGCCCGTCGCCATCCGGCGCGCGACCGCGGCCGCCGGCCTGCGGGCCAACACCCCGTCCCGGTCCGCCAGGTGGTCGCGGACCCTGGCTGAGGCGAGGAGGAGCGACACGGCGGCGGCCAGCCGGGCGCCCGCACCGCGGGCGACGGCCGCGGTGCGCATGGCGCGCAGCGGGCAAGGCCCGGCCGTGCGGCGCTGGGCGGGGGTGCGCCCGGACTGAGCCTCCGTCAGGACCGAGACGACGAGCCCGTCGTAGTTCGTCACGATCCTGGCGAACTGCCCGTGGTCGGCGCGAAGTGCCAGGCAGAGTCCGCAGAGATGGGCCGTCCACTCCGCCCTGAGCCCCTCCGTGAGGCGATGGGTGCAGGGCCTGACGATTCCGAACACGACGTTCCCCCGGGTGCCGTTCACCTGTGCGGCCGACATCGCGTCCGGCTGCCCGTTCACCCGGACGCTCCGACACTCACCCGTCTGCCGAGACATTCATATTTTGCTTCGATATGAGCCCCTTCAGGGCCCCTACGCTGGAGGAACCTTGACGAACCGCCACATGTTCTGCACCAGTACCGTCACGAATCCCCTGCGCGGCGACTATCCACTTGGCGCGCGATCCGCATTATGGACGACCATAGGGATATGCGGAACCACAAGTGACCGCGGTCGAAAGGAGGCGTCCATGGGATCGGTGCGCAAGGCGAGTGCATGGCTCGGTCTCGTCGAGGACAACGACGAGCGCTACTACGACGACGAGTACGCCGAGGGTACGGGATCCGGCGACCAGTGGGTGACCGACCCGCGCGTCCGGGTGGCCTCCGAGACGGCCGAGGAGCAGGGGCGCCGGATCGCCACCGTCTCCCCCGACAGCTTCCGGGACGCCCGCGGCATCGGCGAGCACTTCCGCGAGGGCGTCCCGGTCATCGTCAACCTGACCTCCATGGAGCCCACGGACGCCAAGCGCGTGGTGGACTTCGCCGCCGGGCTGACCTTCGGTCTGCGCGGCTCCATCGAGCGCGTGGCGACCCGGGTCTTCCTGCTGACCCCCGCCGACACGGAGATCGTGAGCGGGGAGTCCGCGGGCCGCCCCGGCGACGGCTTCTTCAACCAGAGCTGAGCGGGGCGCTCGCCGGTCGGCCGGAACGGGACGGCCGGCCTACCGGAACGCGTCAAGGCCGGTGAGCGCCTTGCCCAGGACGAGCTGGTGCATCTCGACCGTGCCCTCGTAGGTGAGCACCGACTCGAGGTTGGTGGCGTGGCGCATCACGGGGTATTCGAGCGAGATCCCGTTGGCGCCGAGGATCGTGCGCGCGGTGCGGCAGATCCCGATCGCCTCACGTACGTTGTTCAGCTTCCCGAAACTGACCTGCTCGGGGCGGAGCGTCCCGGCGTCCATCCGCCGCCCGAGGTGATGGGCGAGCAGGATTCCCTTGTGCAGTTCGACCGCCATGTCGGCGAGCTTGGCCTGGGTGAGCTGGAAGCCCCCGATGGGCTTTCCGAACTGCTCCCGCGTCCTCGCGTAGTCGAGCGCCGTCTCGAAGCTGGAGCGCGCCGCGCCCATCGCACCCCAGACGATGCCGTAGCGGGCGTGCGAGAGGCAGCCGAGCGGGCCCTTCAGCCCCGTCACTCCCGGGAGGACGGCGTCTTGCGGCAACCGCACCTCGTCCAGGACGAGTTCACTGGTCACAGAGGCCCGCAGCGACCACTTGTGCCGGATCTCGGGGGCCGAGAAGCCGGGTGTGTCGGTGGGGACGGCGAAGCCGCGGATGCCGTCGTCGGTCCGGGCCCAGACGACGGCGACACCGGCGACGGAGCCGTTGGTGATCCACATCTTGCGGCCGTTGAGCACCCAGTCGGAGCCGTCGCGCTTGGCGTGGGTGCGCATCCCGGCGGGGTCGGAGCCGTGGTCGGGCTCGGTGAGCCCGAAGCAGCCGATGGTCTCACCGGCCGCCATGGCCGGCAGCCACCGCTGCTTCTGCTCCTCGGAGCCGTACTTCCAGATCGCGTACATGGCGAGCGAGCCCTGGACGGACACGAGCGAGCGGATACCGGAGTCGGCGGCCTCCAGCTCCAGGCAGGCGAGTCCGTACTGGACCGCGGTGGCGCCGGCGCAGCCGTAGCCGGTCAGCGACATGCCGAGGGCGCCGATGGAGCCCAGTTCCCTGGCCAGTTCGCGGACGGCGGGCAGTTCACCGCTCTCGTACCACTCGGCGATGTGCGGCAGCACGCGCCCGGCGGCCCAGGAGCGGACGGTGTCGCGCACCGCGAGGTCCTCCGGCTCCAGCAGGTCGTCGATGCCCAGGGGGTCGGCGGGGTCGAAGGGCGGCAGCTTCGAGGGTGCGGACATGAGGGTGCCTCCGGCGGCTCGCACGGGCGCTGTCCAGGTCCGGCGGCTGCCGGGGAACTGGAAACCTAGCAGTGGTAGTTAATGCTCGGCGCCGACGTTACGGCTCAGCGGGCCGTGCGTCCAGTGGGGGCCGGGCCGGCCGCCTCCGCCGGCGTACGGCGGGCCGGGACCGCCGGCTCGGACCGCACCTGGCCCAGGAGCGGACCGGCCGGCAGTGCGGGTCCGGGGACGGGACACCCCGGCCGGGAGTCGGCTGACGTCTCCGCTGACGTCTCGGCGGCCGGGAGTCCGTCGCGGCCGCCGAGCGCCTCGGGGTCGCCGAGTCCCCCGGGGGCGCCGGGGACTCCGACGTCGCCGGGCCCGCCGGGCTCCGCGCACTCCATCGCCCTCGGCAGCCGGAGTGCCGCCAGCGCACCGAGCAGCAGCAGCCCCGCACTGGCGAAGAGCGTGACGTGCAGTCCGTGGACGAACGCCTGCCGGGCGGCGGTGCGCAGCGCGTCGCCGGCGGGGCCGCCGAGCTGGAGTGCCACCTGGTAGGCCTCGCCGAGCGAGTGCGCCGCCGCGCTGCGGGCCGCGGGCGGAGCGCTCACCGCGTCGTCGACCCCGGGGGCGTAGGCGGCGTTCATGATGCTGCCGAGCAGCGCGATGCCCATGCCGGCTCCGAGCTGGTACGAGGTCTCCCCGATCGCCGCGGCGCCGCCCGCGTCCTCGGGCGGGGCCTCGCTGAGCATCGACTCGTACGCGCCGAAGAGCGTGGTCTGCAGCCCGAAGCCGAGGAGGACGAACCCGGCGGTCAGCAGCAGCGGGCGGTCGTGCTGCCCCATCAGGGTCAGCAGCACCACCGCGGCGGCGGTGAGCACGAAGCCCCAGCCGACCATCCGGCGGGGGCCGACGCGGCGGAGGGTGAAGGAGCCGGTGGCTCCGGCCGCCATGGCGGCGAAGGTCAGCGGCAGCAGCCGCAGACCGGTCTCCAGCGGGCTCAGCCCGAGCACCAGCTGAAGGTACTGGACGGCGATCAGCTCGAGGCCGACCAGCGCCAGCATGGCGAGCACGATGCAGCCGACCGCGGTGGAGAAGGTCGCCCTGGCGAACATCCGCATGTCGATGAGCGGATGGCTGCGGCGCTTCTGGCGGTGGACGAAGAGGACGAGGAGCCCCGCCCCCACGAGCAGCGGGCCGGCCGTGCGGAGGTCCGCCAGGGGATCGCCCGCGCCGAGCCGCTTCACGCCGAGGACGATGCCGAGGATTCCGGCCGCGGCCATGAGCGCCCCGAGGACGTCCCACGGTCCCTCGCGGTCTCCCCGGGACTCGGGGAGCAGCCAGCGGCCCACCGGCAGGATCAGCAGCATCAGCGGGATGTTGATCAGGAAGACCGAGCCCCACCAGAAGTGCTGGACGAGGAAGCCGCCCAGAACCGGACCGGTTGCGGCGCCGACCGCGGCGACCGCGGTCCAGATGCCGATGGCGGTGGCGCGCTCGCGCCGGTCCGGGAAGACGGCCCGGAGTATGGAGAGCGTCGCCGGCATGATCATCGCTCCGCCGACGCCGAGCAGGGCGCGGGCGCCGATGAGCACCTCGGGCGTGGCGGCCAGTGCGGCGACGGCCGAGGCGACGCCGAAGAGCGCGTAGCCGAGCAGCAGGACGCGCCGCCGCCCGACCCGGTCGCCGAGGGTGCCGAAGAGGACCAGCAGCGAGGCGCAGACCAGGGGGTAGGCGTCCACGATCCACAGCAGCTCGACCCCGGAGGGGCGGAGGTCCTCCGTCACGGCGGGCACGGCGACGTGCAGCACGGTGGCGTCCACCGCGACCAGGAGCAGGCTCACACAGAGGACGAGCAGGACGACCCAGCGGTTGGCACCGCCGCCGGCGGCACGCAGGCGTGCTCCGGCCGTGGTCCTGCCGAACATGTACGTACCTCCTGCTGGGTCTCTCGCGTCGGTGGGCCCGGCCGGGGGCTTGGCCCGGCGGGCGGCCCGGCATCGACGGGCGAGTGATCAGCCAGACTACGCGAGTCCCGGGCGGCGGCGCGTGGTGCACCTCTCACCTCGGAGGGCGCGCGGGTGTGGCGTACGCCACGCCGGCCGGGCCCGGCGCGGCTGCCCGTCCACGCCGAACGGCTGCGGAATTCGGTGCGGCAATCCCGTGAAGTGTCACCGCCGCCTGCAAACACACTTACGGAGTTGCGGCGCGGGCAATAGGCATCGCGTCCACCGGTTTTAGTCCGCCGCGCTCTTTCAATGCACCGGCGGGACGGACTCCACATCACATCGTCATCACGAAGAGCCTGGATCGGCCTGGGCGGACACTCACGCGCTGTAACGTCGATTGGGTGCGTACCGACATCTTTGCCCGTCTGGACCGGGAGCCGGAGCCGCCGAAGATAGAGATCCCGCGGATGAGCCGCACCCGTCTCGCCCTCTTCGGCGGGACGTCGGCGTTCTATCTCGCGATCGTGGTCGCCGTGCTCATCCCGTCCTGGCTGGTGATCGTCGACTGGAAGGTCATGCTCTTCCGGCCGTATCAGCAGTGGCCCGAACTGCACGCGTTCCTGGACTACTTCGTGGTGCTCGGCCAGCGCGGCCCGACGGCCGTGATGGTCGCCGCCTGGCTCGGCTGGCGCTCGTGGCGGCAGCACACGCTGCGTCCGCTGCTGGTGCTCGGCGCCTCGCTGCTGCTGCTGAACACGACGGTGGGCGCGGTCAAGCTGGGCCTGGGACGGCTGGGTCCCCACTACGCGACGCAGATCGGCTCCGCCGAACTCTTCGCCGGCGGCGATATATTCCCTTCCGGCCACACCGCCAATGCCGTCGTGACCTGGGGAATCCTCGCCTATCTGGCCACCACCCCGCGGGCCAGGCGGTACCTGTCGGCACTGTCCGCCGTGGTCGCCCTCGGCGTGGGGCTGACGACCGTCTACCTGGGCACCCACTGGCTCAGCGATGTGCTGCTGGGCTGGGCCGCCGGACTGCTGATCCTGCTCGCCCTGCCGTGGTGCGAGCCGCTCATCGGGCGCGTCGAGGACGGGGTCCTCTCGCTGCGCGACCGGCTGCGCGCCCGGCGTCTGCCGGTGCCGTCGCTGCCCGTCGCCTCGGGCGGCCCCCGTCCGGCCGTGTACGCGCAGCGGCTGTCGGCCGGGAACGGCGGGGAGCCGGTGCGCCACCCGGTGGGTGCGACGAGCGCCGCCCGGGGGCGGCGTCGAGGAGCGCCCTCGGCGGCGCGGCCGCGCCGGCCGGGTCGAAGCCGGCCGGTGCCTCGGGCACACAGGGAGTGGCGGCCCCCGCCCGGCACGCGCAGCCCCGCACCTACGCGGTGGGGCGCTCGCCGCACGCGCCCTGGACCCCGGCCCCGGCCGGGAGCAGGCGCCCGCCCCGGTCGCGGCCGCCGGGCGGCTGACGGCCCGCGGTGCCGCGAGGGCACCGTCGCGGTGACCGGAGATGACGGGGGCCCCGACCGGCGTCGGGGCCCCCGTCATCTCCGGCGGGCTGCCGGGCGCTTCCGGTCCGCCCGTTCGCGGCCGGTGCGGTCAGCCCGTCCAGCAGCGGACGACCGTGCCGCCGTCGACCTCGAAGTTCAGCCGGCCCTCCAGGTACTCCATGGTGATGACGGAGCCGGGCGGAAGCGATCTGACGGTGGTCCAGCCGCGGCTGCGGGCGCGCCGCTCGGCCTGGTCGGCGTCGAGGCCGAGATAGGTCTCCGGGGCGTCGTCCGGCTGTCCTGTGGGAGTCGGTGTCGGTGCCATGGGAATCACCGTAGGCGGCAGCGGACGGTGACGGAAGGCCCGACCGCGGCTGGCGGAAAACAGTCCGGACGAGCGGGATCGCACCCCTCCTCCGCCCCACATACCCCACCGGTCACACTTCTGTCACAGGTTCACGACAAGCGTTTAGCGGGCCACCGGGCATCGGCACAGGGAATCCGATTTATTCGCACAGAAATTCACCGTGAATTTCCGCACCGCTGCCAAGCCGCTCCACCCTGGGCCGTGAACAACTTCCACCACGCGCTTTCCACGCACATCCGTGCCGGTGGAATTCATCATGCCTTACGCACGTCCTACTTCTGGACGAACCGGAAATACTTCCGGGCGGCCTCCGGACGTCTTCCGCCCTGCTTCAACCCCCTTCGGCCCCCGCTTCCACCCTGCTTCAACCCCCCTTCAGCCCAGCTCCCGGACGAAGCGGTGAAAGCCCCGCACGAACCCGGGTGGCTCACCCATGCGCGTATCGCGCGTGCCCCGTTCCGTGCCCGACCGGCTCGTACGCACCTCCGTGGCTGAGGGCCGTCCCGTCATCACTGGCGGATCAACCCGCGTCGCCGGCAACGGCACCTCGCCGCGTTGCCGGATCGCCTGGACACACCCCGGAAGAGGACGGCCCTCCGCCGTGCGATGCACCGCATCCGACGCCGCGTGCTGATCCACCGGGGATTGCCGGACAGCCCTTAGCATCGGCCCATGGGCACGGACACCGCCGAGGCCTCCGCCTCACCGGCGCCGGTGCGGCGGCCTGGCCGGGTGGTCGTGGACTGGCTGACGACCACCGACCACAAGAAGATCGGACACCTCTATCTGGTCACCTCGTTCGTCTTCTTCCTGGTCGCCGGGCTCATGGCGATGGTGATGCGGGCGGAGCTGGCCCGCCCCGGGCTCCAGATCATGACCAACCAGTCGTTCAACCAGGCGTTCACCCTGCACGGCACGATCATGCTGCTGCTGTTCGCCACACCCACCTTCGCCGGCTTCGCCAACGAGATCGTGCCGCTCCAGATCGGCGCCCCGGACGTCGCCTTCCCCGGCTGAACATGCTCTCGTACTGGCTGTTCCTCTTCGGCGGGCTGATGGTGCTGGGTTCGCTGCTGGTGCCGTCCGGCCCGGCCGCATTCGGCTGGACCGCGTACGCGCCGCTCAACAGCCTGGACCGCTCCCCCGGCGTCGGCATCGACCTGTGGATCATGGGCCTCGCCCTGTCCGGCTTCGGCACGATCCTGACGTCCGTGAACTTCCTTGCGACGATCATCGGGATGCGGGCCCCCGGCATGACGATGTTCCGGATGCCGATCTTCACCTGGAACATCCTCTTCACCACCATCCTGGTGCTGGTGGCGTTCCCGGTGCTCGCGGCCGCCCTGCTGGTGCTGGAGTCCGACCGGCGGTTCGGCTCGATGGTCTTCGCGTCGGGCAACGGCGGCGCGCTGCTGTGGCAGCACCTGTTCTGGTTCTTCGGCCATCCCGAGGTCTACATCATCGCGCTGCCGTTCTTCGGCATCGTCACGGAGATCATCCCGGTCTTCTCCCGGAAACCCGTCTTCGGCTATCTGACCCTCGTCGGGGCCACCATGGCGATCACCGGCCTCTCGGTGGTGGTGTGGGCCCACCACATGTTCGCCACCGGTGCCGTGCTGCTGCCCTTCTTCTCCCTGCTGTCGTTCCTGATCGCCGTACCGACCGGGGTGAAGTTCTTCAACTGGACCGGAACGATGCTCAGGGGCTCGCTGTCCTTCGAGACACCGATGCTGTGGGCCGTCGGTTTCCTGGTGTCGTTCCTCCTCGGCGGGCTGACCGGCGTCATCGTCGCCTCGCCGCCGATGGACTTCCACGTGACCGACTCGTACTTCATCGTGGCCCACTTCCACTACACGGTCTTCGGCACGGTCGTCTTCGCGATGTTCGCCGGCTTCTACTTCTGGTGGCCGAAGTTCACCGGCAGGCTCCTCGACGAACGCCTCGGCAAGGTCCACTTCTGGACGCTCTTCCTCGGCTTCCAGATCACGTTCCTGGTCCAGCACTGGCTGGGCGCCGAGGGGATGCCCCGGCGGTACGCCGACTACCTCGCCGCCGACGGCTTCACCGCGCTGAACACCGTCTCCACCATCGGCGCCTTCCTGCTCGGCGCGTCCACCCTGCCGTTCCTCTACAACGTGTGGAAGACCCAGAGGTACGCCGGCAAGGTCACCGTCGACGACCCATGGGGGTACGGCCGGTCGCTGGAGTGGGCGACGTCCTGCCCCCCGCCGCGGCACAACTTCACCACCATCCCCGGGTGCGCTCCGAGTCGCCCGCGTTCGATCTGCACCATCCGGAGTTCGCGCCGCAGCGTCCGGCGGTGCCGCGGCCCCAGCGGGACGGCCTCACCCGGAGGCGTCCACGGCCCGATGGAGCCGGTCCCGGACCGTCCTGACCTGCTCGGTCAGCTCCGCGGGCTCGACCACCTCGAAGTCGAACCCGAGCAGCGCGATATGGAGGACCATCACCTCCAGACTCCCCGCGCCGGTGCGCAGCAGGCAGCTGCCCGGCCCCTCCGGCTCCAGCACCCCGGCGGACGGCGACACGACCGCGGCCGCGCGCTCGGCGGGCACCAGCAGCCTCACCACCGCCCGCTCCGCGTACGTCGCCGTCGACACGCCCCGGGACACATAGGCGGCGAGGTCCCCGGCGGGCGGGGTCCGCGGCGGGACGCGCGGTCCGTGCGGCGGCCGGGGCCTGACCCGGTCGACACGGAAGGTGCGCCAGTCGTCGCGGTCCACGTCCCACCCGACGAGGTACCAGCGGCGCTCGGAGCAGACCAGCCGGTGGGGGTCGACCGTCCGGCGGCTGGGAGAGCCGTTGTGGTCGCGGTATGCGAAGCGCAGCCGCTCGCCGTCGCGGCAGGCGCTCGCCAGCTCGGTCAGGACCGAGGGGTCCGCCTGGTCGAGCGGTGCGCGCAGCATCGGCACCGTGAAGGCGGTGAGCGCGCCGATCCGGCGGCGCAACCGGTGGGGAAGCACCTGCTCGAGCTTCGCCAGGGCGCGCAGCGAGGCCTCCCCGATGCCCTCGATTCCGTTCCCCGCGGCGGTGCGCAGCCCGGCCGCCACTGCGACGGCCTCCTCGTCGTCGAGCAGCAGGGGCGGCAGCTCGGCACCGGCCCCGAGCCGGTAGCCGCCGCCGGTACCCGGGCTCGCGTCGACCGGGTAGCCGAGGTCGCGCAGCCGGCCGACGTCCCGGCGCACGGTGCGGGGGGTGACGCCCAGGCGGTCGGCGAGTTCCGCCCCGGACCAGTCGCGGCGGGCCTGCAACAAGGACAGCAGACGCAGAAGTCGCGCCGAGGTCTCCAGCATGCGGGCGATTCTGCCGCGGAACGCCGACCAACGCCGACGAACGCCGACGAACGCCTACGGTCGCCGTCCTGACCGGGAGGTTCCGGGGACGCCGCGCCCGGTGGAGGCGGTCACACCGCCCGCCCTCCGCGGACGAGGCCGGCCGCCCGGTACCGCAGCGCGTACGCCGCGTCGAGAACGGAGCCGCGCGAACGGTGCACCACGTCCCGGAGCACGGAGCGGGAGCGGTGCCGCCCGCCCCGGGCGGCCAGCTCGGTGAACAGCGCCTCGTGGCGCTCCGCGACCCGCGCCGGGTCGAACCGCCCGGACGCCTTCAGCGCCGCAGTCCCGGCCCTGCGCCGCAGCTCGTCGTCGTTGATCAGGGTGAGCAGGGCGCCGGCGATCGCGCCCTCGTCTCCGACGGGTACGAGCAGTCCGTCGACGCCGTCCTCGATGATCTCGCGCGGCCCGTGCGGGCAGTCGGTGGAGACGACGGGCAGTCCGCAGCGCATCGCCTCCACGATCGTCATGCCGAACGACTCCCTGTCCGAGGTGACCACGGCGATGGAGCCCTTGGCCCACTCCGGCTCCAGCGGATGGACCGGTCCCATCAGAAGCACGTGGTCGTGCAGCCCGAGCCGGGCGATCAGGGCCAGCAGCGCGTCGCGCTCGTCGCCGGTCGCGTCGCCCCCGCCGTAGATCCGCAGCCGCCAGTCGGGGCGCGCCGCGACGACCTTGGCGAAGGCGTTGACGAGCAGGTCGTAGCGCTTGACCCTGAGCAGCCGGCCGGCCGCGACGACCCAGGGGCTGCCCCGTCCGCGGGGGCGGCGGCCGGCGCCGGAACGCCGTTGGGCACGGCCTCGATCCGTACGTCCGGCAGCCTCAGGCGTGTCCGGTAGGCCCGGGCGTCGGCCTCCGTGACGGTGGTGACCGCGTCGAGCAGGGCGTACCGGTGGGCGATCTCGCGGCGCAGGCGGTAGCCGTGGCTGTCCAGGGTCAGATGCTCCTGGCCGATACGGACCGGGCCGCGGCGGGCCTGGCGGGCGATGTGGACGTTGAGGCCGGGGCGGGTTCCGATCACGACGTCGGCCTCCAGGGACTTCAGGCATGCGCCGATGCGCGCGTCCGTGAGACGGCCGTACTGCTTCCAGCGTCGGTCGCCGCGCGGGAACACCCGGGCCGGCCGGGTGTAGTCGGGGTCGGTGCCGTCGTACCCGGGGCTCCCCCGCCGCAGGTCGAGGAGGTGACGCAGGGTCACGCCCGGCGGCGCGCCCAGGGCCGGCTCCTGGCGGTGGCGGAAGACCGACACGATCTCCACGTCGTGCCGCTCGGCCAGGGTGCCGGCGAGGGTGAACGTGGTGCGGATGGTCCCGCCGATTCCGTAGGCGTTGTGGAGCAGGAACGAGATGTGCATGGTGCCGCTCCTGGCGGTTCGTGGCGGCCGGGACGGGACGCCGGGTCCGGTTGCCGGGGGCCGGGGCGGAGTGCGGCCACCCCGTCACGCCCCACTGTGGGCGATCCGGCCGCTCCCGTCCCGGCGGCATGCCGTCGGGAGGCGCGGCGGCCCCGGAAGACCGGCGTGTCGCCGAGCGCCCGGGCCCTGTCAAGGACCGGCGTGTCGCCGAGCGCCCCGGCCCTGCCCTCGATTTGTCGATGTGTCTCCGTGACGATCTGTCGGCCCGGCATCGCCGTGGCGTGACTCTTGCCCCGCGTCTCCCGTTGTGCTTTTCACGAGCCGGGAACCGCCCGGCGCACCGTTACGCACCGAGTCCGAGGAGCAACCCGTGCCGCGCATGCTCGACGTCAGCGAGGACGTACGCGCCGAGATCGGCGACGAAGAAGCCGACCGGCTGCTCGCGGGCGAGAACGCCCCGGGCAACTACGACTGCACCTCCTGCCGCACCCCGGGCGACTCCGAGCAGGAGCGGACCAGCACCGTGCTGTTCGTCGGCGAGGAGACCGCCGTCCTCGCCTTCGCCCATGCCAGCTGCATCCCCTCCCAGGTCGTCCAGGTCGCCGAGGAGCAGCTCAAGGGCGCCGTCCGCTCCATCACCGGCGAGGCCGCCGCCCCGGTGGCCCAGCAGCACGCCGTCCACCCGGGGCACGGCGGGCCGGCCGCGCCGCGGGAGCAGGCGGTGCTCGGCGTGACCAGCGGCCTGGTCCTGATCGGCGAGGAGCTGCACCCCGCACTCGTCGTGGAGCCGACCGCACCGATCGCCCGCCCCGGCAGCTTCGGGGAGGGCGGGGACGACTTCCTTCCGCTGCTGATCGAGCAGGGCTTCCTGCCGGTCTCCACGGTCGACCAGCTGCCCCCTCGCTGCACGGCTGGTCGGTGCTGCTCGCCATGGGGCAGCTGCACGCCGTGCTGCAGCCGGGCACCGGCGGGAGCGGCCAGGTCGCGTGGTGGCAGGCCCACCAGCCGCTGCAGGTCACCGACGGCTGGCGCACCGCGGCGAACAGGTCGCACACGGTACTCGTCTTCGCCGCCCCGGTCGGCTCGATCGGCCAGCAGCCGCGCGAGGACCTGCTCCGTGACGCACTCGACAAGGCCGCCGCGAACGGCAGGCTGGTCGCCGCGGCGATGCCGCTCGCCGGCACCTGACGGCCTCGGGCACCCGGTGCCGGGTGCCCGCCGGTGTGCGCCCCCCGTACCCCCGCCGAACTGCGATTTCCGGGACGGGCCCGCATCCGACGGACAGCGGGGTCGTTGGCCCCTATGTGCACACAGACGACCCCGCCCGCCGGCCGTTCGAGAGCCGGAACGCCTCGGCCACCCCGATCTACGACACGCTGTACTCCGAGTACCGCAGAGCCTTCCGGTCACTGCCAGGTGACCGTTCAGGCGAGGAGGACCTCGCCTTCAAGGGGTTCGGACCCGGGCTGCACGGCGGTGGCGATCCGGGCGCCGTGGCCGCCGGCCGGTTCAGCCCCTGGCCGGCCGCCATCCGGCAGCACACCGGAGGGCTCCACGCCCGCGCGCTGCCGCCCGCGCCCCGCAGGGGGCTGTGAGGGCGGCAGCACGGGAACGGCCGGGACGCAGTGCGTCCCGGCCGTTCCCGCGGGTGCCCGCCGCCTTCGTACGGCGGGCATCGGGGGGCCGCCGCTCCGGGCGCCGCTCCGCCCGTACGGCGCGGTGCCGTCCCGCCGGGGCCGTGTACGAGGCGCGCCCCTCGCTACTTCTTCCGGGAGCGCTTCTCACGCACCCGTACGGAGATGTGGATCGGAGTGCCCTCGAAGCCGAACTCCTCGCGCAGCCTGCGCTCCACGAAGCGGCGGTAGCCGTGCTCCAGGAAGCCGGAGGCGAAGAGCACGAAACGCGGCGGCTTCGTGCCCGCCTGGGTACCGAACAGGATGCGGGGCTGCTT
The DNA here is from genome assembly GCA_003725745.1 of Streptomyces sp. I6. Taxonomy (GTDB): domain Bacteria; phylum Actinomycetota; class Actinomycetes; order Streptomycetales; family Streptomycetaceae; genus Streptomyces. Next base: position 1,095,356 of record RHDP01000001.1, read on the forward strand.
GCCGCCCCGGATCGGGTGGGGGTGGGCGGAGACCAGCTCACCGAGGAAGGCGTTGAGCCGGCCGGTCGGCACCCGGGTCTCCCAGCCCGCGAGCGCCGTCTCGATCGCCGGGACCAGCTTCTCCATGTGGCGGCCGGTGCGGGCGGAGACGTTCACCCGGGGCGCCCAGGACACCTGCTGCATCTCGGTCTCGATCTCGCGCTCCAGGTAGTAGCGGCGCTCCTCGTCGAGGGTGTCCCACTTGTTGTACGCGATGACGAGCGCCCGGCCGGCCTCGACGGCCATCGTGATGATCCGCTGGTCCTGGACGGAGATGGACTCGCTGGTGTCGATCAGTACGACGGCGACCTCGGCCTTCTCGACGGCGGCCGCGGTGCGCAGCGAGGCGTAGTAGTCCGCGCCCTCCTGGAGGTGGACGCGCTTGCGGATACCGGCGGTGTCCACGAACTTCCAGGTCGTGCCGCCGAGTTCGATGAGTTCGTCGACCGGGTCGCGGGTGGTGCCGGCCATCTCGTCGACGACGACCCGCTCCTCGCCGGCGACCTTGTTGAGCAGGGAGGACTTGCCTACGTTGGGGCGGCCGATGAGGGCGATGCGGCGCGGTCCGCCGATCGCGCCGCCGAAGGTCTGCGCGGGTGCGTCGGGGAGGGCCTTGAGGACCTCGTCGAGCAGGTCGCCGGTGCCCCGGCCGTGCAGGGCGGACACCGGGAACGGCTCGCCGAGGCCGAGCGACCAGAGCATGGCGGCGTCCGCCTCGCCCGAGGGACCGTCGACCTTGTTGGCCGCGAGGACGACCGGCTTCCCCGCGCGGCGCAGCAGCTTCACGACGGCCTCGTCCGTGTCGGTGGCGCCGACGGTGGCGTCCACGACGAAGACGACGGCGTCCGCGGCCTCGATGGCGAACTCGGCCTGGGCCGCCACGGAGGCGTCGATGCCGAGGACGTCCTGCTCCCAGCCGCCGGTGTCGACGACCTTGAAGCGGCGGCCCGCCCACTCGGCCTCGTAGGTGACGCGGTCGCGGGTGACGCCGGGCTTGTCCTCGACGACGGCCTCACGGCGGCCGATCATCCGGTTCACCAGGGTCGACTTGCCGACGTTCGGGCGGCCGACGACGGCGAGGACGGGCAGCGGGCCGTGGCCGGCCTCCTCGATGGCGCCTTCGACGTCCTCGAGGTCGAAACCCTCCTCCGCGGCGAGCTCCATGAACTCCGTGTACTCGGTGTCGCCGAGTGCCCCGTGGTCGTGCTGGTCGTTCATGAAGTCCGTTCCTCGTTCATTCGTGGTCGGTGGGCCGGGCCCGTGCGGCCGGAGCCCACTACTGGAGTGTCGCTCAGCGCCCGCTGAGGCGCCTGGCGTTTTCCAGGTGCGCGGTGAGCCGCTCCTGGATGTGGACCGTCGCCTCGTCGAGCGCCTTGCGGGTGCGCCGCCCGCTGCCGTCGCCGGGCGCGAAGGGCTCGCCGAAGACGATGTCGAAGCGGCTGCGCAGCGGGGGCAGCGCCCGTATCAGCCGTCCGCCGTGCCCGCTGCTTCCCAGCACGGCGACCGGGACGATCGGGGCCCCGGAGCGCACGGCGAAGTACGCGAGCCCGGCGCGGATGGAGCCGAAGTCGCCGCCGCCCCGGGTGCCCTCGGGGAAGATCCCGAGGACCCCGCCGTTCTCCAGGACACCGAGGGCGCCGGTCACGGCCGTGCGGTCCGGTCCGGAGCGGTCCACCTTCAGCTGCCCGATCCCGGTGAGGAAGGGGTCGAGGGGGCCGGTGAACGCCTCCTTCTTGATGAGGAAGTGCACCGGCCTGGGTGCCGTGCCCATGAGCATCGGGCCGTCGATGTTGTGGGCGTGGTTGACCGCGAGGATCACCGGCCCGGCGGCCGGCACCCGCCAGGCGCCGAGCACCCTCGGGCGCCACAGCGTGTGCATCAGGCCGACGCCGATGGCCCGGCCGACGGCGGCGCCCCGCGCGGACGGTACGGTCACCGCGCGGCCCGCTTCTCCTCAACGAGAGCGACGACACACTCGATGACCTGCTTGAGCGTGAGATCGGTGGTGTCGACCTCGATGGCGTCGTCCGCCTTGGCCAGCGGGGAGGTCTTCCGGCTGGAGTCGGCGGCGTCGCGCCTGATCAGCGCCTCGCGGGTGGACGCGAGATCGGCCGCCTCCTTGCCCTTCAGCTCGCCGCTGCGACGGGCCGCACGGGCCTCCGGGAGGCGGTGAGGAAGATCTTGACATCGGCTCCGGGGAGGACGGTGGTGCCGATGTCCCGGCCCTCGACGACGATGCCCTTCTCGGCGGCCGCGGCGATGGCCCGCTGCAGCTCGGTGATCCGGGTCCGCACCTCCGGGACCGCGCTGACGGCGCTCACCCTGGAGGTCACCTCCCGGGTGCGGATCGGGCCGGCGGCGTCCGCGCCGTCGACGCTGATGGCCGGGGCGAGCGGGTCCGTACCGGACTCTATGACGGGCTTCCCGCAGACGGCGGCGACGGCCCCCGGGTCGTCCACGTCGATGCCGTTGGTCAGCATCCACCAGGTGATCGCCCGGTACTGCGCGCCGGTGTCCAGGTAGCTGAGGCCCAGCTCTGCGGCGACCGCCCTGGAGGTGCTCGACTTGCCCGTGCCGGAGGGCCCGTCGATGGCGACGATCACGGATTCCACGGTGTCGGAGACCTTCCTGAAGCTGGTGTGCGGGCAGGGCGGAGTGCCGAGGTGCCCTGCACAAGGTTACCGAGTGCGGGACGGGCCCCGTGCACCGCTTCCCGGACCGGGCGGCCGGGCCCGGGAGGCGGGCGCGGCCGGGCCCGTGGAGCAGCCGCGGCGGGTCCGGAGGCGGCCCGCCGCGCGGGTCACTGGCGCAGTGCCCAGCCCCGCTCCCGGAGCGCCGCCGACAGCACGGGGGCGGCCGCGGGCTCCACCATGAGCTGGACCAGACCCGCCTGCTGCCCGGTCGCGTGCTCGATGCGCACGTCCTCGATGTTGACGCCCGCGCTGCCCGCGTCGGCGAAGATCCGGGCCAGCTCGCCCGGCCGGTCGCTGATGAGGACGGCGACGGTCTCGTACACCGCGGGCGCGGCACCGTGCTTGCCGGGTACGCGCTCACGGCCGGCGTTGCCGCGGCGCAGCACGTCCTCGACCCCGCTCGCTCCGCCGCGGCGCTTGTCCTCGTCGGAGGACTGCAGCGCGCGCAGGGCGCGGACCGTCTCCTCCAGGTCCGCGGCGACGCCCGCGAGGACGTCGGCGACCGGGCCCGGGTTCGCCGTCAGGATGTCGATCCACATCCGGGGGTCGGAGGCGGCGATCCGGGTCACGTCGCGGATGCCCTGCCCGCACAGCCGCACGGCCGTCTCGTCCGCGTCCGCCAGGCGTGCGGCGACCATGGACGAGATCAGCTGGGGCGTGTGCGAGACCAGTGCGACCGCGCGGTCGTGGGCGTCGGCGTCCATCACGACGGGGACCGCGCGGCAGAGCGCGACCAGTTCCAGCGCCAGGTTGAGCACCTCGGTGTCGGTCTCCCGGGTCGGTGTGAGCACCCAGGGCCGCCCCTCGAAGAGATCGGCGGTGGCCGCCAGCGGACCGGACCGCTCCTTGCCGGACATGGGGTGCGTACCGATGTACGCCGACATGTCGACTCCCAGCGCCTCCAGCTCGCGCCGCGGACCGCCCTTGACGCTGGCCACGTCGAGGTAGCCGCGGGCGATCCCGGCGCGCATCGCCTCGGCGAGCGCCGCGGGCACGTGGGCGGGCGGCACGGCGACGACCGCGAGGTCGACGGGCCCCTCGGGGGTGTCCTCGGTGCCCGCGCCGAGCGCGGCCGCGGTCCTGGCCCGGGTGGGGTCGTGGTCCGTGAGGTGGACGGCCACGCCGCGCCCGGCGAGCGCCAGGGCCGCCGAGGTGCCGATCAGGCCGGTTCCGATGACAAGGGCGGTTCTCACTGGGCGATGTCCTTGCGGAGGGCGGCGGCGGCACCGAGGTAGACGTGCGCGATGTCGTTCCTGGGCAGGTCGGACTCGATGTGGGCGAGTACCCGCACCACGCGGGGCATCGCTCCGGCGATGTCGAGTTCCTGGGCGCAGATGAGCGGGACGTCGACGATGCCGAGCCCCCGTGCCGCGGCCGCCGGGAAGTCGCTGTGCAGATCCGGTGTGGCGGTGAACCAGATGCTGATGAGGTCGTCCGCCGTGAGCCCGTTGCGCTCCAGGATGGCGGTGAGCAGCTCACCGACCTGCTCGTCCATGTGCCCGGCTTCGTCCCTTTCCAGCTGGACGGCTCCCCGGACGGCTCGTACCGCCACCTCGCGCTCCTCCTCGGCGTCGACTCCGCGGTTCCGGCCCCGCGGATGCTCCGATCAGCCTAGTGCCGCGTCGGGCCGGGCTGACCCCGGTAGTGGCCGGCCGCCCGGACGCGGGTCCGCGGCGACGCCCGGCGGGCGCGTCGGCACGGCCCGGGGTGCGGCGGACCGGAGGCACTGCCGCCTGGTGATCAAATGTCGCCCACCGCGGCAGCCGCCGCCACTGGGGCGGCCACCGGGTGCCGCCCGACTCGACAGGCAAGTGAATACTTGCCTATTGTGAGGCCGTGGCCGACGACCTCTTCAAAGCCCTGGCCGACGCCACCCGCCGCACCATCCTCGACGAGCTCGCGGAGAGGTCCGGGCAGACGCTGTTCGAGATCTGTGCGCGACTGAGCACAAGGCACGGGCTCGGCATCTCGCGCCAGGCGGTCTCCCAGCACCTGGCCGTGCTGGAGGCCGCCGGTCTGGTGGAGACCAGGCGGGAGGGCCGCTGCAAGTTCCACGACCTCAACACGGCTCCGTTGCGACGGATCACCGAGCGATGGCCCGCACCCCCCGTACCGAACCCGGAGGACAGCACCCGATGAAGATCCATCTGACCAGCGTCTTCGTCGACGACCAGGCCGCAGCACTGCACTTCTACACCGAGGTCCTCGGCTTCCTGAAGAAGCACGACGTCCCCCTCGGCGAGCAGGACCGGTGGCTGACGGTCGTCTCGCCCGAAGAGCCCGGCGGCACCGAACTCCTCCTGGAGCCCGCCCGCCACCCGGCCGCCAGGACCTACCGCGACACACTCGTCGAGGACGGCATCCCGCTCGCCCAGTTCGCCGTCGACGACGTGGCGGCGGAGTACGAGCGCCTGAGCGCCCTCGGCGTCCGCTTCACCCAGAAGCCCCTGGAGATGAGCCCGGTCACCACCGCCGTCCTCGACGACACCTGCGGCAACCTCATCCAGATCGCCTCGCGGCCGCAGTAGGCGGCCGGCCGCGGACGGCGCCCTCCCGGTCCGTCCGCTCCCCCGCGCCGGTTCGCTCAGGCTTCCCGCCCACCGGTGCCGGCATCCGCTTCCACGATCGCCACCGCCTGCCCGCTCACCCGCACACGCGGGTCGGCGGTGGAGGCCTCCACCCGGAGCACGCTGGGCCGGCCGAGGTCCTCCCCCTGGCGGATGGTGAAGGCACCGGAAGGCGGGAGGGCGCCGAGAGCGCGCAGATAGCCGCCGAGAGCGGCGGCCGCGGCACCGGTGGCCGGATCCTCGACGACACCGCCGACCGGAAAGGGGTCGCGGGCGTGGAAGAGCTCTCGGGCCTCACGCCAGACCAGCTGGAGCGTGGTCCAGCCGTGACGGTGCATCACCTCGGACAGGGCGTCGAAGTCGTAGTCGAGGGCCGCGAGACGCTCGCGGGTGGCCGCGGCGAGGACCAGGTGCTCGTTTCCGCCGAAGGCGACGTGCGGGGAAGTGCGGGGTCGAGGTCCTCCGGGGACCAGTGCAGGGCCGTGAGGGAGGCGTGCAGTTCCTGGTCGCTCGCCGGCCGCGAGCGGGTGGGGACGCTGGTGAGCGTCGCCGTCACGGAGCCGTCCGGCTCTGCCGAGGTGTCCAGGGCGATCTCACCCACCGGCGTGTCGAAGGCGAGCGGGCCGGTGCCGATCCGCTCGGCCAGCGCCACCGCGGTGGCGACGGTTGCGTGGCCGCAGAAGGCGACCTCGGCCAGCGGGCTGAAGTAGCGCAGCCGGAACCGGCGCGCCGCAGGGTCGGCGGCTGTGACGAACGCCGTCTCCGAGTAGCCGACCTCGGCTGCGGTGGCGCGCATGGCGGCATCGTCCCGTGCGGCCGCGTCGAGCACGACGCCGGCCGGGTTGCCACCGGCGGGGTCGGTGGTGAAGGCGGTGTAGCGAAGGATCTCGGGGTGTGTCCTCGGGCTCATGCCCTTAACCGTCACACCGCGCAGCCATGTTCACAAACGATGGAAAGCGATGGAAGCGATCGATACATGCGATGGCAGCGGCTATCGTCGGCAGCATGGACACACGACTGCTGCGCACCTTCGCCACGGTCGCCCGGACCGGGAACCTGACGGCCGCCGCGGAGCGCCTGCACCTCGTCCAGTCCACCGTCACCGCCCAGGTGCAGGCACTGGAGAAGGACCTCGGCCTGCGCCTGTTCGACCGGCTGCCGCGCGGGGTGGTGCTCACCGGTGCCGGACGCGAGGTGCTGGCACAGGCAGAGGCCGTGCTGGAGGCGGAGTCCCGGTTGCGGTCGGTTGCCGCCTCGGCCGGTGGCGCGGGCGATCAGGTGACCGGACGCGTGGTGCTCTCGGCCGGCGAGACGCTGGTGTCCGCGCGGCTGCCGGGAGTCATCACCGCGCTCCGGCGCAGCCACCCCGGGATCGAAGTGGACCTGCACACGATGGGCACCGCAACCGCCGTAGCCGCGCTCCGCACCGGCGAGCTCGACCTCGCCCTGCTCCTGGAGGACGAGGCGGACTTCCGCGACATCGAGTGCACGCCGCTGGCCCACGAGCCGCTCGTGCTCGTCTGCTCCCCAGAACACCCCGTCGCCCGCGGCGCCACCGACTCGCCCGCCCGCTGGGCAGAGCTGGCCCGCCAGGACTACTCGGCTGCTCACCGCCGCCGAAGGCACGCAGCCCCGGATCACCCGCTTCGGCAGCCTGGAGGCCGCCAGGTCCTGCGTCGCCGCGGGCCTCGGCCTCAGCCTGCTGGCCCGCGCCAATGTCGCGGACGCTCTCGCGGCGGGCCGCCTGACGCAGGTGCCCGGCCCGCGGTTCCCCGACGTCACCGTCCAGCTGGCCCGCCACCAGCGGCGCTGGCTCTCCCCCGCGGCGGCCGCGCTCACCAGGGAACTACCGCACCACTTCCCGCGCTGAACGCGGCCGCCCCGCGGGCTACGGAACGGGAGCGAGGACGTTCCCGGGCCCGTGCAGCCACAGACACCCGCCCTCGGGCCGCACGGTGAGCCCGAACGCCTCGGCCGCCGGCGAGCCGAGGCCGGCATAGTCGCGGTGCGCCCGCTCGATCTCCGCCCACAACGCGCGCGGCCCGTACTCCCACACGTCCCCCGCGACCGCGGTCGCCGCCGAGCCGTCCGGGTGCCGCGCCCACACCTGCGCGCCCGCCGGGCCCTCGCTGTGCCACAGCCGCACGGCCGGCAGCCGGGTACCGCCCCAGAGGGCGAACCCCAGGTGCAGCACCGCGGCCGGGCCGAGGCCGGTCCGCCGGCCGCGGGCCGTTCGGCTGTCGACCGGCTCGCCGCCGGCGACGCGGTGCGACCGCATCGGCATGTACGACGCGGCGCCGTGGAACCGGCCCGTCGCCGTGCCGTCGCCCCGCACGGCGAGCCGCACCAGGGCGCCCGACCAGAACTCGCGGGCGAGCGGGGCGACGATCAGCCCGCCCGGCCGCACCTGGTCGACGTACGCCCGCGGTTTCGTGGCGCAGAGCGCACGTCGCGAGCAGCCGGTCGAACGGCGCGGCCTCGGGCCAGCCCCGCTCGCCGTCGCCGCAACGGAGGTTCGGCCGGTAGCCGGCGGTGTGCAGCGCCGTCCCGGCGTGCGCGGCGAGCGCCGGGGCGGGCTCGATGCTGAACACCCGCTCGCCGCCGAGCCGCTCGGACAGCAGCGCCGCGACGTACCCGGACGCGGTGCCGATCTCCAGTACGCGGGCGCCGTCCTCGACCCGCAGCAGACCGAGCATGCGGGCGGCCGTGCTCGGCTGCGAGTTCGACGGCGTCGCGATGCCGGGCCCGTCCTCGGCGCCGTCGTCGAGCTGGATCAGGACCGGCTCGTCGGCGTGGACGAGCGCGTGCCGCTCGGCCGGCGAGTCGGGCAGTGTGCATCCGTCGTCGTCCTGCCGCCACGCGCGGGCGGGGATGATCGGTTCGCGCGGTACGGCGCCCCACACGCGGCGCCATGTGCCGTCGAGCAGACCGCGCTCGTGCAGGTCCTGCACGAGCGCGGCGTGCCCGCCCGGTCGGGCGGTCGTCACGACGTCGAGTCCTCCGTGGCCTTGCCGGGCCCGCTGCCGTCCGGTGAGGGCGGCAGCGGCGGCGGGTTCCACGGCCGGTCGCTCGGCTGCCCCGCGTGCGCGGCCGGATCGTCGGCATCCTGCGCCGCGGCGAGCGCCCGGTCGGCGACGACCCACGCGAGCTCGGCGGGCGCGACATACGCGGTCGCCTGCCCAGTGAGTCGGTACACGTCCGACAGCGCGACGAGCCCCGCCCGACGCTCGGCGCCGTCGAGGCCGCGGCCGGCTGCCTCGGCATCGCGGATCAGCTTCGGCAGCAGCCGGGCGACTTCCGTGCGGTTGTGGCCGCTGCTGTGCCACAGCTCCCACGTCTGGTCGACGCGACCCTGCAGCGCGGCGACATCGACCGGGCACCCGGGCCTTGACGGGATGAGCCGGCGGTTCATCACCGCGTCCCGGATCGCGGGCATTCCCGAATGGTGCAGGAGACCACTCGGAACGGTCTGAGCCGGCCCCGCAGCGCCGGTGATGATCGAGGCGTCCGAGATCTGCAGCGCGGCGGCGAGACGCAGAATCAGGGTGTTGGAGCGCAGCTCACGCTCCCCTGTCTCGATCTTCTTCAACCAGTCGACGCCGCGGCCGACATGCCCGCGAGGATCTCGCGGGTCATGCCTCGGGAGTCGCGCAGCAGCCGGATGCGTTCGCCGGTCGTGAGTTCGTCGGGGATGTCCACGACCGGTGCCCTTCTCTGTTCCGTTTCGGTCAGGGTGCGGGCGTAGTCCCCGGCGAGGGAACGTCGTTCGTGTACAAGCCGTCCGGGTATGCCAAGGCTCCCCCGGTGCGGACCCGCCGGGCGGACCCTGCGGCCGCCCGTTGACCTGCGGGCCCCCAGGCCCCTCCGGACCGGGCGGGCCCGGCTCGCCCTGCGCGCCGTACGGGCCCGTCACCGCGCTTGGGAGCCCTGCCCGCCTTCGCCCTGGCCCTCGGCCCGGGTCACGTAGCCTTCGTCCATGACTCCCCAGGACCTGGTGCGCGACCACACGATCTACTCCTGTGTGATGGGGTCACGGGCCTTCGGCCTGGCCACGGACGGCAGCGACACCGACCTCCGCGGTGTGTTCCTCGCACCGACCGCCCTGTACTGGCGGTTCGACAAGCCCCCGACCCATGTGGACGGTCCCGCGGAGGAGCAGTTCTCGTGGGAGCTGGAGCGCTTCTGCGAGCTGGCGCTGCGGGCCAACCCGAACATCCTGGAGTGCCTGCACTCCCCCCTCGTCGAGCGCGTCGACGACACCGGCCGTGAACTGCTCGCGCTGCGAGACGCGTTCCTGTCCCGGCGGGTCCACGAGACGTTCGTCCGCTACGCAGTCGGCCAGCGGCGCAAGCTGGACGCGGATGTCCGGCAGTACGGCGCTCCGCGCTGGAAGCACGCGATGCATCTGCTGCGGCTGCTGGCGACGTGCCGCGATCTCCTGCGTACGGGCCGGCTGGTGACCGACGTGGGCGACGGCCGTGAGCGGCTGCTCGCGGTCAGGCGGGGCGAGGTGCCCTGGCCCGAGGTGGAGTCCTGGACCGCCCGGCTCGCCGCGGAGGCGGACGCCGCGGTGACCGGGAGCCCGCTCCCCGCCGAGCCGGACCGGGCGCGGGTGGAGGACTTCCTGGTCCGGGTACGGCGGGCGTCAGCGCTGCGGGAGGCCCAGCCGGGTCCGTACGGCGAAGTCGTGCAGGTCGTGGCGGGCGGTGGCCTCGTCGGGCAGTGACGAGCGCGCCCGGGCCTCGTCCAGGACGGAGTGCAGTTCCTCCACCTCCGCGTGCACGGTCCCGGTGTCCACGAGCGCCATCCCGTGCTCGGCCTCGGTCTTCGCCGCGATCAGCTCGGGCAGCCGGGCCGGCGCCGTCATCTCGCCCAGCAGCGTGGGCAGATGGGCGACGACCTCGCCGGTGCGCATCAGATGGATACCCGTGAGCAGCGCCCGGTAGGTGTAGAGCAGTGGCTTCAGCTCACCGGTCTTCTCGAACAGCCGCCACTGGGTGCCGGCGAACCCCCGGTAGTGGTGGGCGTGGTGCGTCGTCAGCACCCCGGGGGCGAGCGCGACGAGCTCCTCGTGGGCCGGCGTGGTGTGGGCCACCAGCGGCGACAGCAACTGCTCCAGCACATAGCCGTTGCGGCGCAGCATCAGCCGGACGAACTTCCGGAGGTCGTGCGTGACGAGGTCCATCTCCACGCCGCCCCTGACCCACATCAGGGACCGGGTCTCGTCCGGTTCGCGCAGTCCGACCAGGTCCTCCACCGGCAGCAAGTGGACTCCGCGCAGATCCACGTCCGAGTCGCGGGACGGAAAGCCGTAGAGGTGCGCGCCGGAGACCGTCGCGAAGAGCAGCGGGTGGGGCTGCTCCGCGGCCACGGGGGCGAGTTCGGCGAGGTGAAGGGCCAGTGTCTTGGCTCAAGCATCCCAAAGGGCACCCAGGGTCAGCAGTTCGCTGCGGTACTCGATGCGCTCCTCCCACTCCTTGGGCCAGGCCCGGGCACCGAGGTGCGCCCCGGCGAAGGCGCCCGCGAGGCAGGCGATCGAGTCGGAGTCCCCCCGGGTGCACGCGGCGCGGCGCAGCGCCGTCAGCGGTTCCTCGGGGAAGAGCAGGAAGCAGTGCAGCGCGGTGGCGAGGGCCTCCTCGGCGATCCAGCCGTCGCCGGTGGCGAGGCAGGGGTCGGTCTCCGGGTCGGGGTCGCGCAGGGCGTCGGCCAGGCGCTCCAGCGCCGCGAGGCACTCGTCCCAGCCGCGCTCGATGAAGTCCTCCGGCGTGCCGTCGTGGGCGTAGGTCCAGAGGTCGCCGAGCCAGCCGTGGTGGTAGCGGGAGCGGTTCTCGTACGCGTACGACCGCAGCCGCCCGACCAGGCCGGCCGGTTCCGTGCCGCGCGCCAGCAGGTACACGGCCCGTGCCGTGAGGTCGGAGGCGGCCAGCGCCGCCGGGTGGCCGTGTGTCAGCGCCGCCTGGAGCTGGGATGCGCCGGCACGCTGCCCGTCGCTGAGGCCGGGAACCAGCCCGACGGGCGCCACGCGCATGTTCGCCCCGCAGCCCTTGGACGCGATCTGGCTCGCTTCCTGCCACGGCATGTCGCTGTCGAGTTTGTGGCAGGCGACCAGACAGGTGCGGCCGGGGGCGCGGTTGTTGTCGGGCGAGTGGTACCAGTCCACGAACTCCTCGCGCAGCGGCCGGGTCAGCCGCAGCGGGGCGAGCAGTCCCCGGTCCGTGGCCGTGCGTATGGCACGGGCCAGCGCGAGGGTCATCTGGGTGTCGTCGGTGACGACGGCGGGCCTCGGCAGGTCCATCTCCCGCCAGGGCCCGAACGAGGCGAGGATCGACGGCACGTCCTTGAACTCGGTGGGGAAGCCGAGCGCGTCGCCGAGTGCCAGCCCGACGAGGGTGCCGGTGGCGGCCTGCTTGGTGGCGGTCATCGCCGCCGCCAGGCCGGTCATGTCCTTCATGTCGAATGCCGTCCTTCCGGTCGCAGAAGCGGAGGGTGCAGGGCGTTCGCCGGCCCCGCGCGGTAGAGCGCGGCCGGTTTCCCCCGGCCACCGGTCAGGCGCGCGCCTCCTTCGACGGCTTCCACGAAGCCTGGCGTGGTGAGGACCTTGCGCCGGAAGTTGGGGCGGTCGAGTTCGACGCCCCAGACGGTCTCGTACACCTGCCGCAGCTCGCCGAGGGTGAACTCGGCGGGGCAGAAGGCGGTGGCGAGTCCGGTGTACTCGAGTTTGGCGCCGACGCGTTCACGGGCGTCGGCGAGGATGCGTTCGTGGTCGAAGGCGAGGAGCGCCTGGCTGCCGTGGGCCACCCAGCGGGCGTGCGCGGCGTCGCCTCCGCCGCGCGGTTCGGGCAGGTCGGGCAGGAGGGCGGTGTAGGCGACCGACACGACCCGCATCCTGGGGTCGCGGCCGGGGTCGCTGTAGGTGCGCAGCTGCTCCAGGTGGAGGCCGGCGACGGTGGCCTCCGACAGACCGGTCTCCTCGGCGAGTTCACGGCGGGCGGCCTGCTCGGCGGACTCCCGCGGGAGGAGGAAACCGCCGGGCAGCGCCCAGGCGCCCTTGTACGGTTCGGTCCCGCGTTCGATCAGCAGGACGTGCAGCCGGCCGTCGCGGATGGTGAAGACGGCGAGGTCCACGGTGACGGCGAAGGGCGGGAACGCCCTCGGGTCGTATCCCTCGACGCTCACCGGAACTCCGGCACGGGTGCGTCCCCGCCCCGGGCGGGGAGGGGGGCGGCGAAGTGCCAGCCCTCGGCGATCAGTTCGTCCACGGCGGCGACGGCGGTGGCCAGCCGCTGGTGGTGCGGTCCGGTGACGGTGACGAACCGCCGGCCGGTGCGGGTGAGTTCCCCGGCGAACCGGGCCGTCATCCAGGGGCGCAGATGCTCGCCGTCGCGCAGTCCGTCGTCCTCGAAGGGCACTCCCTCGTGGTCGGTGAGCAGCCAGAGGTCGCCCCGGCCGGCCGCGGCGATCCGGGCGACCTCCTCGTGCCGGCCGCCCAGGTAGCGCTCGTGCCAGACGGTGGTGGCGAAGGCGTCGGTGTCGCAGATCAGGACCGGGGAGCCGATCCGGGCGGCGGCGTTCTCCCGTTCGGTCTGGCGGCGGGCGATCAGCGGGAAGTCGTCGCCGGCGAAGCGGACGTCGGACCAGACCGCGCCCGGCTGTTCGGCGCGCAGGGCCGCGAGCTTCCGCTCGCTGTACTCCCTGCCGTACTCGGGTACGGCGGCGGTGCGCGACCACACCCCGCCGCGCGACCGGTAGTGCGCGGCGAGGGCCTCGGCCAGGGTGGTCGTGCCGGTGGACTCCGCGCCGAGGACGACCACGCGCCGGGCGAGGGCGGCGCGTACCGGCGGCTCCAGGAAGTCCCAGCAGCCGACGGGGTCGTTGCGCACGGCCGTGCCGGAGACCGGGAAGACCGTCCGCTCCGGGTCGACGCAGACCGAGTCGGCGCGGAACCTGCGGGCCAGTTCCTCGCCGTACGCCTCGGACGTGAACACGGCGTCCACGCGCTCGGGGACGGCCGAGCGGAAGACCGCCATGTGCGCGTCCCACACCGCCGGGTCGGTGAGGTCGACGGGGATGTCGTCGACGGCGCCGACCACCCGGACGTCCGGGTGCACCTCGCTCATCCACGCCGTCCGGGCGTCGAGCGGGATCGACTCCACGGAGGCGGCGCAGACGAGGACGGTCAGCCGGTCGCAGCGGTCGCGCGCGGTCCTCACCAGATGGTGGTGGCCCGCGTGCGGCGGATAGAACTTGCCGAGGACGAGCCCGTGCCGGTAGCGCTTCACGCCGTCGCCTCCACGGTCGTTTCGTGCCGCGCTGCGCCGGTGGGCACCGGCAGCGGGCGCCTGACCGCCGGATCGCGCGACCAGTGCCGCAGCCCGAGGACGCAGAGCGTCATGAAGCCGATGTACAGCAGGGCGGTGAGATACAGCTCCTTGTACGCGTACAGCGGCACGTAGACCACGTCCGCCGCGATCCACAGCCACCAGGACTCCAGCCGCTTGCGGCACTGCCCGTACGTCGCCATCAGGGACAGCGCGGTGGTCAGCGCGTCCCAGAACGGGACGTCCGAGTCGGTGGCCCGGTCCAGGAGCAGTGTCAGCCCGGCTGTCCCCACCACCCCCGCCGCGAGCAGCCACGTCCACTCGGCGCGCGTGGTGCGGCGCACCGGGAGGACGCCGGAGCCTGGTCCACCCCCGTGGGTCCAGGTCCACCAGCCGTACACGGCGAGGGTGATGAAGACGACCTGCAGCCCCGCGTCGGCGTACAGGCCGGCCTGGGTGAAGAGCAGGACGAAGAGGACGTTGTTGGCGATGCCGACGGGCCAGTTGGCGATGTGCTGCCGGGCCACGAGCCAGACGCACAGGGCCCCGGTGCCGAAGCCGAGCACCTCGGTCCAGCTGACCGGTGTGCCGAGCGGCGTGAACAGCGGCTGCTGCAACGGCGCGAGTACGTCCGCGAGGCTCACGGCCACCCCCCTCTTTAGAGTCACTATGACTATAAAGGTGCGAGGGGCGGCCCGGCAAGCACGACCGCGGAAGGAAGGGACACGGTGGGCGGCGCGGGCACAGCTACGGCGGCGGCACGGTGGGCGGACGCACGGCGGCCCGAGCAACGGCGCCACGGTGGACGGACACGCAGCGGCCCGAGCAACGGCGCCACGGTAGGCGGACACGCAGCGGCCCGAGCAACGGGGCGTTGCCGGGCAGGAGCGGGTCGGGGCCCGGGCTGCGGGCATCGCTCCCCCGGGCGCCCGAGGCCCGGCGCCTGGCCGCGCACCTGCCGGGGCCGATACCCGAGCCCGGCCGCCCGGCCGAGCCGCCGGGCGCCCTCCCGGGCACGGCGGCCATGGCGGCCGACGGCCGCTTCGGGGCGGCCCCGCGCTTCTTCCGCCGGGCCCATCGCCCCGGGGGAGCACCTGTCGGGCGAAGCGCGGGCGCCCGCCCGGCACCCAGAACGGAGGGCGGGTACCCGGGATCCGGGCTCCCGGCCGCCCGCCGCTCACCGCCCGCGGGAGAGCGCCGGACAGGCGTTCGCGCTCCACCGCCGCAGCACGGCAGGCGTCAGAGCCCGACTTCCTTCATCAGCATGCCGACCTCGGTGTTGCTCAGCCGGCGCAGCCAGCCGGACTTCTGGTCGCCGAGCGCGATCGGGCCGAACGCCGTCCGCACGAGCTTGTCGACCGGGAAACCCGCCTCGGCCAGCATGCGCCGGACGATGTGCTTGCGGCCCTCGTGCAGTACGACCTCGACGAGGTAGTTCTTGCCGGTCTGCTCCACGACCCGGAAGTGGTCGGCGCGAGCGTACCCGTCCTCCAGCTGGATGCCTTCCCTGAGGCGCTTGCCGACCTCGCGCGGGAGGGGGCCCTGGATCGCGGCGAGGTAGGTCTTCTGCACTCCGTACTTGGGGTGCGTCAGCCGGTGCGCCAGCTCGCCGTGGTTGGTGAGCAGGATGATGCCCTCGGTCTCCGTGTCGAGCCGGCCGACGTGGAACAGGCGGGTCTCGCGGTTGGTGACGTAGTCCCCGAGGCACTGGCGGCCGTCCGGGTCCTCCATCGTGGAGACGACTCCGGCCGGCTTGTTGAGCGCGAAGAACTGGTACGACTGCGTGGCGACCGTCAGGCCGTCCACCTTGATCACGTCCTTGGCCGGGTCGACGCGCAGGCCCTGCTCGGTCACGATCTCGCCGTTGACCTCGACACGGGCCTGGTCGACCAGCTCCTCGCAGGCCCGCCGTGAGCCGTAGCCGGCGCGGGCGAGCACCTTCTGCAGCCGCTCGCCCTCCTGCTCGGCACCCGGAAACGTCCTGGGCGTGCTCGTCCGGGGCTTGTTCGCGTGGCGCTCGCGGTTGCGCTCCTCGGCACGGGCCTCGTACTCGCGGGAGCGGGCGGGCGCGGTACGCCCGCCGCCGCGCTGCGGGGACTGCTTGGGACCTCCCTTGGCGCCGCCCCGGGCGGTCGCGCCGCGGCCCTTCTTCGGGCCGTCGGACGCCGAGCCCCCCACGTCGTAGCGGCGCTCCTCGGGACGGGGCTTGCCCGCGCTCTTCTGCTTGTCGTCGCGCTGTCCCCCGCTCCTCGACCGGGCGGCGCCCCCACCGGTACCCCGGTAGTCGCCGCGTCCGCTGCTGTTCCTGCCGCTGCTTCGCATCAAAGTTCCGTCGTCGTCGTGTCGTCTGCGTCTGTGTCCGGTGCGTCCGGATCGAACGACGGGACACCCTCCTGGGTCTCGGCCTCGATCGCCTCCGCCTCGGGGAGGAACGGCGCGAGTTCGGGGAGCTCGTCCAGACCGCGCAGGCCCATCCGCTCCAGGAAGTAGTTCGTCGTCCTGTACAGGATCGCACCTGTCTCGGGTTCCGTGCCCGCCTCCTCGACCAGACCGCGCTGGAGCAGGGTGCGCATGACGCCGTCGCAGTTCACTCCGCGCACGGCCGAGACCCGGGAGCGGCTGACGGGCTGGCGGTACGCGACCACGGCCAGCGTCTCCAGGGCGGCCTGGGTGAGCCGGGCCTGCTGGCCGTCGAGGACGAACCGCTCCACGGCGGCGGCGTGCTCGGGACGGGTGTAGAAGCGCCAGCCTCCGGCGACGAGCCGCAGCTCGAAGCCGCGGCCCTGGACCGTGTACTCGTCCGCGAGCCGGCGCAGGGCGTCGGCGACGGCGCGGCGGGGCTGCTCGAGGACCTTGGCGAGGTGCTCCTCGGTGGCCGGCTCGTCGACGACCATCAGCACGGCCTCGAGGGCGGGCTTGAGCGCGGACCGGGCCCCGGCGGCGTCCCCGGTCCGGGGCTCGTGCGGCACCCCGGAGGCGTCCTCCGGCACGGAGGCGTCCCCGGCACCGGGCGCGTCCCGAGCCGCGGGAGCGACGGCCGCACCGGGCGCCGCGGCGGTGCGGGTCCCTGGCGCGGCGGCCCGACCGGACGCGTCCTGAGCCCCGGGCGGCGCGGCGGCGGTACGCGCCCCGGGCACTGCGGCCTCTGCGAGGTCGTCGCTCACGCCTTGTCCTCCATGCTCTCGGGAATCCGGTCGAACTCGTCGGTGACGTGCGCCTCGGCCTCGCCGCCGGTCCAGGTGATCACGAGTTCCCCCAGGGCGTCCGCCTGGTCCAGGACCACCGCCTTCTCACGATAGAGCTCCAGCAGGGCCAGGAACCGGGCGACCACGGTGAGGGTGTCCGTCACCCCGTGGGTCAGCTCCCGGAAGCTCGCCCTGCCGCGCTCGCGCAGCAGGCCCACGACGACCTCGGCCTGCTCGCGCACGCTCACCAGCGGCGCGTGGATGTGGTCGACGTACACCTGCGGCTTGGGCTTGGGCTGCATCGCCTTGACCGCGAGCCTCGCGAAGCCCTCCGCGCCGATGCTGATGACGACGTCGGGAAGCAGCTCGGCGTGGTGGTCCTCCAGGCCGACGGTACGGGGGTGGCGCCGGGCCTCCTCGTCGAGCCTGCCGCTGAAGATCTCCGCGACCTGCTTGTACGCGCGGTACTGGAGCAGCCGGGCGAACAGCAGGTCCCGCGCCTCCAGCAGCGCGAGGTCCGCCTCGTCCTCCACCTCGGCGGCCGGCAGCAGCCGGGCGGCCTTCAGGTCCAGCAGGGTCGCCGCGACGACGAGGAACTCGGTGGTCTGGTCGAGGTCCCAGTCGGGCCCCATGGCGCGGATGTGGGCCATGAACTCGTCGGTGACCTTGGACAGCGCCACCTCCGTGACATCGAGCTTGTGCTTCGAGATGAGCTGCAGCAGCAGGTCGAACGGCCCCTCGAAGTTCGCCAGCCGAACCGTGAACCGCCCCTCGCCGGCCGGGTCCGCGGCCTCCGCCGCCGACGCGTCCGCCGCGGGGGCCGCTCGGGGAACCGGCCCCGGGGCCTGTGCCTCGCCGCCGGGAGCGGCCGCGGGCCGCCGGACTCCGCTCAACGGGGCCGCCGCGGGGGGTCCGGCCACCGAGGGCGCGGGGCGTCGCTACCGGAGGCCCCCCACCCGGGCGGCCCGGATGCCTCCGCCGTGCCCTCGGGCGCTCCCGCGGTACCGCCGGGCCCTGCCCGGGTGTCCTGGGCTACCGGCCTCGCCGCGCTGTCCTGCGGTACCGGCCCTGCCCGGGTGTCCTGCGGTACCGGCCCCGGAACGGCGTCTTCCCCGGACGCCGCCGGCGCGTCGGCGGGCCGCGCGACCTGGCCGGGGAACGGACCCCGCGCGGCAACCGGATCGGGAACCGGATCGGGAACCGGTGCCGGAGCGACGCCCGGGTCAGGGTCCGCAGCCGGAACCGGCACGGCGACCGGACCAGGGACCGCAGCCGGGACCGGGACCGGTGCCATCTCCCCGGTGGGGGCGGCAGCGGGGCCGTCGGTCTCCGGGGCGGACTGCCGCTCCCGGCCGTGCCCCGCGGCCGGCCGGCTGCCGGCAGCCGTCTCCGCACGGGCGTCGCCCTGGCCGGGGGAGCCGCCGGGTGCCCCGGGCGCCTGCCCGGACGCCGGGGGAGCCTCGCGGGCGGCGTCCGGGGCCGCCGGCGGTACGGGTGCCGCCCCCGGGCCGCGGCCCAGGGTGCGGCGGGGCGGGCGGGCCGGAGGCCGGGAGGCGGGGTCGTTCGGCGGCATCGTGGTCCAGGGAGCGGAAGGAGCGTCGCGCGAAGGCTATCCCGTCAGCGGCCGCGCAGACGGCGCACCAGGATGCTCGCGTCGCCCCGGGACTCCAGGTCCGCCAGGACGACCGCCACCGCCTCGCGGACGATGCGCCCGCGGTCCACGGCCAGCCCGTGCTCGCCGCGCAGCACCAGCCGCGCGTGCTCGAGGTCCATCAGTTCCTCGGCCGAGACATAGACCGTGATCTTCTCGTCGTGCCGTTCCCGGCCGCTGGGCCTGCGGCCCGCCGCGCGTCCGCGGCGGCGCGGGGCGGCGGCCTCCTGCGGACGGCGGTTCTTCTGCGCGGCCTGCGCCGCCGGGGGCGGCTGGTCGCCGTCAGCGCCCCGGCTCCGCGGCACGGACGCCTCCGTGTCGCCGGCCGGCGAGTGCTCCTCGGAGACCGCCGGGGCTCCTGGACCGGACGACGCGGGCGGGCTCTGCGGCGCGGCCGGAGGCGAGTCCACCGGGTCGCTCTCACCGGCCGGGGCCGGAACCCGTGCCTCGCCGTTCACCCCCGCCGGCCCCCGCCTCGGGGACGAGGACTGCAGCCCCATGCCTCCGGTGGTACGGAACAGTTCGTCGGCTCCGGGCAGACTCACTCGGCGTGACACCGGGCGAGCACCTCCCTGGCGAGCTGGCGGTAGGCGGCGGCACCGACGGAGTTGGACGCGTACGTCGTGATGGGCTCACCGGCGACCGTCGTCTCCGGGAAACGCACCGTGCGCCCGATGACGGTGTGGTAGACGTGGTCGTCGAACGCCTCGACCACGCGCGCCAGCACCTCACGGCTGTGCACCGTGCGCGAGTCGTACATCGTGGCGAGGATGCCGTCGAGTTCCAGGTCCGGGTTGAGCCGCTCCTGGACCTTCTCGATGGTCTCGGTGAGCAGGGCGACGCCGCGCAGTGCGAAGAACTCGCACTCCAGCGGGACGATGACCTTGTGAGCGGCCGTCAGGGCGTTCACCGTCAGCAGGCCGAGCGACGGCTGGCAGTCGATCACGATGTAGTCGTAGTCCTGCAGCAGCGGCTTCAGGGCGCGCTGCAGCGTCGACTCGCGCGCGACCTCGCTCACGAGCTGGACCTCGGCCGCCGAGAGGTCGATGTTGCTCGGCAGCAGGTCCATGTTGGGCACGGCGGTCTTCAGCAGGACCTCGTCCGCGGACATGCCCCGCTCCATGAGCAGGTTGTAGACGGTGAGGTCGAGTTCCATCGGGTTCACGCCGAGGCCGACCGACAGGGCCCCCTGCGGGTCGAAGTCGACGAGCAGCACCCGGCGGCCGTACTCCGCGAGCGCGGCACCCAGATTGATGGTCGACGTCGTCTTGCCGACGCCGCCCTTCTGGTTGCACATTGCGATGATCTTCGCGGGGCCGTGGTCGGTGAGCGGGCCGGGGATCGGGAAGTACGGCAGCGGGCGCCCGGTCGGGCCGATGCGCTCGCGGCGCTGGCGGGCCGCGTCGGGGGCGAGTGTGGCCGCGTACTCCGGATCGGGCTCGTACTCGGCGTCGGGGTCGTAGAAGTGCCCCTCGGGCACCTCGTCGTAGTCGGCGAAGTGGGTGGACTCTCGGCCACTCCCGTTGCCGGCCATGGCGTTCACGTGTTGGCCGTCCGTCATCTTCATCGTGTGGACTGTCGTCGTCATGTGCTGGTGCGTCGCGAAGGTACGGACAGCGACGGAGCCGACAGCTTCGGGTCCGGACGAGGGCGCCCGGCCCGGTGCCGGGGGTACCTCCACGCCCAGAGGGCGCACCGTGAGCATTCCTGGCTGTCCGCCCCCGGGAGAAAATGTCGACTCATTCACAAGTCGTCTTACCTCCTTGGACGTGACCAGGCAACTTATCGATAGGTCAGCGTGGCACCATGCCGACGGTTGGCGACTCTATGGCGTGTCACCGGTCCGCAGCAACACAATCCGCCGGACCCGGCCCGATGTGTCGGCAACCGAACACCCCGCTGTCAAGGGTGCACAGCAGCCGTTCCGCGCCTTTCGCGGAGGTGCGAATCGGTTGAAGGGTTACGTTCAAGGCGAGTTGAGCGCGCGCGCCGCGCCGGGCGGACACGCGTCCGGCCGGACCTCGCTCCTCAAGGTCCGGCCGGATAAGTGATGTTGACTACCCCGGTTGACAGGGCGGCCGGCTGCCGCCGCGCGTCAGCCGAGCAGCGTGTTCAGCTCGACGCCGGCGAGGCCGTGCGCCTCGGCGACCTCCTGGTAGACGACCTGTCCCTCATGGACGTTGAGGCCCTTGGCCAGCGCGGGGTCACGGCGGAGCGCCTCGGCCCAGCCGTTGTTGGCCAGCGACACGACGTACGGGAGCGTGGCGTTGGTGAGGGCGTTGGTGGAGGTGTTCGGCACGGCGCCGGGCATGTTGGCGACGCAGTAGAAGACCGACTCGTGGACCCGGAAGGTCGGCTCTGCGTGCGTGGTCGGACGGGAGTCCTCGAAGCAGCCGCCCTGGTCGATCGCGATGTCGACAAGGACACTTCCCGGCTTCATCCGGGAGACGAGCTCGTTGGTGACCAGCTTCGGGGCCTTGGCGCCGGGGATGAGCACCGCGCCGATGACGAGGTCGGCGTCGAGGACGGCCTTCTCCAGCTCGAAGGAGTTGGACATGACGGCCTTGACCTTGGTGCCGAAGATCCTGTCGGCCTCACGCAGCTTGTTGATGTCGCGGTCCAGCAGCGTCACCTCGAAGCCCATGCCCACGGCGATCTGCGTGGCGTTCCAGCCGGAGACCCCGCCGCCGATGACGACGGCCTTGGCCGGGGTCACTCCCGGGACGCCGCCCGGCAGCACGCCGCGGCCGCCGGCCGGGCGCATCAGGTGGTAGGCGCCGACCTGCGGGGCCAGCCGGCCCGCGACCTCGGACATCGGGGCGAGGAGGGGCAGGGAGCGGTTGGGGAGCTCGACCGTCTCGTAGGCGATGGCGGTGGTACCGGACTCGATCAGCGCGTCCGTGCACTCCTTGGACGCGGCGAGGTGGAGGTAGGTGAAGAGCACCTGGTCCTTGCGCATGCGGTGGTACTCCTCCGCGATGGGCTCCTTGACCTTGAGCACCAGGTCGGCGGTGGCCCACACCTCGTCGGCGGTGGGCAGGATCCGCCCGCCCGCGGCGACGAACTCCTCGTCCGTGATCGACGAGCCGACACCGGCGTTCGCCTCGATGAACACCTGGTGGCCGTTGCGCACCAGCTCTTGCACGCCGGCGGGGGTGATGGCCACCCGGAACTCGTTGTTCTTGACCTCGCGGGGATGCCGACCTTCACGTCGATCACGGTCCTTGGCTCAGGGGGATTCTGGTGCAGTTCCATAGTTACCCGGATACGCCGGGCGTATCGGATGGACCG
Organism: Streptomyces sp. I6; assembly: GCA_003725745.1. Classification (GTDB taxonomy): domain Bacteria; phylum Actinomycetota; class Actinomycetes; order Streptomycetales; family Streptomycetaceae; genus Streptomyces. The sequence goes on from RHDP01000001.1 coordinate 1,117,100, forward strand.
GGGCGACACCCGGCAGAGCCAGTTTAATGAAGGACTTCCCGCTGTCTAGCCTTGCAAAGTAACTTTCTCCGACGGCAACACTACGGATTTCGTAGGCCGGAAACATCTTCTCCCAGCAGCCGCTCAGCGGCGGCGCGATGCAGTCCTGCCGCTGCCGCGTCACCGAGACGCTCCAGCGTGTCGGCCAGCCGCAGCTGGAGCGCGGCCTGGAGCCTCAGGTCCCCGGCCCGGCGCGCCCAGGCCACGGCCTCCTCGCAGGTGCGCAGCGACTCCTCCGGGCGTCCCGCGTACTCCTGGACCCGGGCCGCCTCGCTCAACGCCCGCGCATGACCCGGCAGATCACCGAGGCGCCGGTATCCGGCCGCGGCCGCCCGCCAGCTGCGCAGCGCCTCCCCGTACCGCCCGGCGTAGGTGTGCACGCCCCCAGCCGGCCGTACAGCCGTGCCTCGTCGGCCCGCTCCCCCGGGAGAGGCGCTGGGAGAGGGCGCGCCCGTACCAGTCCGCCGCCCGCTCCCAGTCCCCGAGCTCCTGGTGCGCACCGCCTACGGATTCCATCGCCCGGGCCACGGCGTACGGGTCGTTTCCGCACCGGCCGGCGTCCAGCGCGGCCCGGTATCGTGCCAGCGCGTCCTCCGTCCGGCCCGTCCGCGCGTCCAGGTCGGCCAGGTTCAGCAGCGCGGCGGCCTGCTCCCGGTGCAGTCCTCGGCGCACGGCCACATCCAGCACGAGCTGGTGCAGACCGTAGAGCTCGGGCGCGGCCGGCTCCGTGCCGCGGTGCGCGACCAGGGCCCGGACGAGCGCGGAGATCAGCCGCCGGGCCAGGGTGTCCAGCTCTCCGTCGGCCACCGCGATCCGCGCGGCGGCGACCAGCACGGGCCGGCGCGCCTCCAGCCAGGCCCCGGCGGCCTCGGCGCCGGGGAACCGCAGGGCACGCGGCAGTCCGGCGATCCTCCTGCGGGCCGCGGAGCCCTCGGGTTCGGTGACGGCGCGGCAGGACTGCAGCAGCCGTACGGTCCGCTCCAGCATCCGGGCCCGGGCGAGCTGCACCTCCGCGGGCCGCTCCTCCTCCGTCACCAGGGCCCGCAGCAGCGGGGCGAGGCAGCCGGGCACCTCGTACTGCTCGCCGCCCACCGGCTCGCCGCCCGCCCGCTGTCCGCCCGCACCCTCGCCGCCCGCACCGTCGTTCCCCTCCGCCGCGCCACCGGCGGTGTGCAGCAGCCCGAGCGCGGCGAATTCCTCCAGGGCCGAGCGGGCCGCCGAGACCGAGCAGCCGGCCAGGGCGGACGCGATATGCGCGTCCGCCCGTCCGGCGGGAGCGAGGGCGAGCAGCCGCAGCAGCCGCGCCGCGGACTGCGGGAGCGAGTCGTGGACCAGCCGGAAGGCCCGGGCCAGCGGCCGGGCGCCGACGGGTGCCTCCGGGTCGTCGGACTGCCCGTGCAGCTGCTTGGTCGCGTCGGCGACCGAGGTCTGGGGGCGGGCCGCCAGCCAGCCGCCGACCAGCATCATCGCGGCGGGCTGCCCGCCGCACTCCTCGACCAGCGACTCGGCGGCCTGCGGGTCGACGGTGACCCGCACCGAGCCGGTGAACCGGCTCAGCAGCTCGATCGCCGACTTGGCGTCCATGCCGCCGATCGTGCACGGCCGCACATCGGGGATCCCGGTGAGCGGCCCCTGGGAGACGGCGACGACCAGGCACTCCGGGTTGTCCGGCAGCAGGGGGTCCACCTGCTCCGCGTCGGCCGCGTCGTCCAGCACGAGCACGCACCGCCGCACGGCGAGCGCCTCGCGGACCATCTCGGTGAGCACGTCCTCGTCGGCACCGGCCGGTGCGGTGGCACCGAGCGCCTCCAGGAGTCCGCGCGCGGTGCGGTCGCCGGGGACGGGTTCGCCGCCCGGCTCGGTGAGCCTGGCCCACAGCACCCCGTCCGGGTACTCGTCCGCCAGTCGCCGGGTCAGTTCCGCGGCGAGCGCCGTCCTGCCCGAGCCGGGCCGTCCGGCGACGAGCAGCACCCGGGCGCGAGGCGCCTTGCGCCCGGAGATCGTGTCCAGACCGGCCCGCTCGATGTCGGCCCGCAGCGCCCTCAACTCCCGCTGGCGCCCGATGAATCGCCCACCCACGGCGCCAACGATCCCATGACCGGTCCGTTCCTCAGGCACGGGCCCTGCCTGCGACGGGCGGTTCTCGGACGAGGGCTCCTCGAAGTCCACCGCCTGATCCGTCACGGGCGCCACGCTCCCCAGTCCGTCACCGTACGAGCCGAGCCCGCACCGGGTGCCCGGGCGGGCGCTCCGAGCGTAGTTCAGGCACCGCGCCGAACCGGGGAGAGCGCGGCGGCGCGCGGCGGGAGTATCCCTCGACCGGATGAGCGGATGGTCACACCAGCCCTGGTCCGGGGCCGTGACAGCGCGCCTCCCCCGGGGTCAGGGACGACCGGGGCGCCGGTGGCCCCGCCCGGGCCACCGCGGCGGGCGGGGGCTCAGGCCTCGAACGGGCGGGCCGGCCAGGGCGCCTCGGCGGGGCGGAGGGAGTCCGGTCCGTCGCCCGCGAGCGCCGCGCTGAGCGACAGGACGCCGACCACCAGGCAGGTGTTGTGGAGGTCGCCGGCGAGCACGCCGCGCACGAGGTCCCCGAGCGGGACACGGGCCAGTTCCATGTCCGCCTCCTCTTCGGAGACCTGGAAGCGCTCGCCCTCCACCTCGGACAGATCACGGGCCAGGAAGATCCGCACGGCCTCGTCGCAGCCGCCCGGCGTGGTGTACACGTCCGCGAGGACGCGCCAGTCGACGGCCTTGACGTGGGCCTCCTCGTACAGCTCGCGCTGGGCCGCGGTCAGCGGGTTCTCGCCGGGGACGTCGAGGAGCCCGGCCGGGATCTCCCAGAGCTTCTGCCGCACGGGGTGCCGGTACTGGCGCAGCACCAGCACCCGGCCCTCCTCGTCGAGCGCGACCACCGCCACCGACCCCGGGTGCACCTGGTAGTCGCGGCGTGCGACCGAGCCGTCGGGCATGACCACGTCGTCGGTGCGGACACTCGTCTTGTTGCCCCTGAACGGCGTCGCGGTGGCGGTGACCCGCCATTCCTCGGGGGTGTCCTTGATGGTCATGTGCGTCCTCCCATAACGCCGGAACCGGGACGCGGAACGTGTTCCGTCCCCGCCCCGGCCACCGTAACGCCCTTCGCCCTACTCGCCCGTCCCGCGTCCCGCGGCCGGCGCCGCGGTCTTCCGCTCCACGGCCGCCTTCACCAGGCCCGCGAAGAGCGGGTGCGGACGGGTCGGGCGGGAGCGGAGCTCCGGGTGGGCCTGGGTCGCGACCAGGTACGGGTGCACCTCACGCGGGTACTCGACGTACTCCACGAGCTTGTTGTCCGGGGAGGTTCCGGAGAAGACGATGCCCGCCTTCTTCTCCAGCTCCGCGCGGTAGGCGTTGTTCACCTCGTAGCGGTGCCGGTGGCGCTCCTCCACGTACGGTTCGTCGCCGTAGACCTCGCGGACGATGGAGCCCTCCGCGAGCTTGGCCGGGTACAGGCCGAGGCGCATCGTCCCGCCGAGGTCGCCCGCCCCCTCCACGTACGCCAGCTGCTCCTCCATGGTGGAGACGACCGGGTGGGAGGTGCCCGCGTCGAACTCCGTGGAGTTGGCGTCGGGGATCTCGGCCAGGTTGCGCGCCGCCTCGATCACGATGCACTGCAGGCCGAGGCAGAGGCCGAGCAGCGGGATCCGGTTCTCCCGGGCGTACCGGATCGCGCCGACCTTGCCGTCGACGCCGCGCTCGCCGAAGCCGCCCGGGATCAGGATCGCGTCGACGTCGCCGAGCTGCTTGTGCGCGCCCGCGGGCGTGCGGCAGTCGTCGGACGTGACCCACTTCACCTTGACCCGGGCCTTGTTGGCGAAGCCGCCGGCGCGCATGGCCTCGGTCACCGACAGATAGGCGTCCGGCAGGTCGATGTACTTCCCGACGAGCGCGACACTCACCTCGTGGTCGGGGTTGTGGACCCGGTCCAGCAGGTCGTCCCAGGTCGTCCAGTCGACGTCGCGGAACGGCAGGTCGAGCTTGCGCACGACATAGGCGTCCAGTCCCTCGGTGTGCAGCACCTTCGGGATGTCGTAGATCGACTTGGCGTCGATGGCCGCGACCACGGCCGCCTCGTCGACGTCGCACATCAGCGAGATCTTGCGCTTGATGGCGGTGGGCACCTCGCGGTCGGCGCGGAGGACGATCGCGTCCGGCTGGATACCGATGTTCCGCAGCGCCGCCACCGAGTGCTGGGTCGGCTTGGTCTTCAGCTCCCCGGACGGCCCGATGTACGGCAGCAGCGAGATGTGCACGACGAAGACGTTGTCCCGGCCGACCTCGTGGCGGACCTGGCGGACGGTCTCCAGGAACGGCAGCGACTCGATGTCGCCGACCGTGCCGCCCACCTCGGTGATCACCACGTCGACGTCGTCCGTGGCCATCCGGCGGATGCGGTGCTTGATCTCGTTGGTGATGTGCGGGATCACCTGGACCGTGTCGCCCAGGTACTCGCCCCGCCGCTCCTTGGCGATCACGGTCGAGTAGACCTGGCCGGTGGTGACGTTGGCCGAGCCGTCGAGGTCCACGTCGAGGAAGCGCTCGTAGTGGCCGATGTCCAGGTCGGTCTCGGCGCCGTCGTTGGTGACGAACACCTCACCGTGCTGGAACGGGTTCATCGTCCCGGGGTCGACGTTCAGGTAGGGGTCGAGCTTCTGCATGGTGACCCGCAGGCCCCGCGCCTTCAGGAGCGCGCCCAGGCTGGAGGCGGTCAGGCCCTTGCCGAGGGAGGAGGCGACACCCCCGGTGACGAAGATGTGCTTGGTCGTCGTGGATGTCGAGGATCGAGCCGGCATGGCCAAGAGGGGGCTCCCGTGGTCGCGAGGTGTTTCGTGCGCAACGGCGCCCCACGGGGAGAATCCGGGGATCACCAGGAGTGCCGTCGCTGCGGTTCGGGGGCCGCCGTCCCTAGCGGGGGCACCACCGGTCCACGGGCTACCAGGGTATCAGCGCCCCGGGGAGACTGCTCCCGGCCACACGGGGCATGATGGCCTTCAACGGGCTCCACCGGGGCCAACCGGGCGCTCACCCGTTCGGCCGCGATGCATTGTCGAGAGCGTCGCGCGGATCACCGGGGTGCGTCGTATCCTGCTCGGACACTTGATTCGGATTATCGCTGCCGAGCCAGGCCGGTGAACGGCACCACCCCCGCCTTTACCTCACAGTTTCGCCTGGGTGGGACACCCTTCCCGGAGCGAGCTCGTCATCGACCGAATGACACCCTTGACCGCAGTAAGTGCCACGCTGGGCGACGTGGCTGTTCGACTGGAGATCCACGTGGCCGGGCGCATCGAGGACTACGCACTCATCGGAGACATGCAGACCGCTGCCCTGGTCTGCCGGGACGGCACGGTCGACTGGCTGTGCCTTCCCCGCTTCGACTCGCATGCCGTCTTCGCAGGTCTTCTCGGCACCGAGGAGCACGGATTCTGGCGCCTGGGGCCGGCGTACCCGGCGGACGCGGAGCCTCCGGCGGCCAGCCGCCGGCGCTACCGGGGCGACTCCCTCGTCCTGGAGTCCGAGTGGGACACCCCCGCGGCACGGTACGTGTGACGGATTTCATGCCGCCCCGGGACGGCGCACCCCAGCTCATCCGGATCGTGGAGGGCGTCAGCGGGCGGGTGCCCATGCGGTCGGCCCTGCGGATGCGGTTCAGCTACGGCCGGGTCGTGCCCTGGGTGCACAAGGTGGACAACCGCACGGTCGCCGTCGCGGGCCCCGACTCCGTGTGGCTGGACACCCCCGCCGACACCTACGGCAGGGACCTGACCACCTACTCCGACTTCACGGTCTCCCCCGGCGAACGGCTCGCGTTCACCATCAGCTGGCAGCCGTCCCACCACCAGCCGCCCGCGCTGCCCGACCCCGAGGGCTCGCTGGAGGCCACCGAGGAGTTCTGGCGCGAGTGGGTCGAGCACTGCACCTACCACGGCCCCTACCGGGAGTCGGTGGTCCGCTCGCTGATCACGCTGAAGGCCCTCACCTACGCGCCGACCGGCGGCATCGTCGCCGCGCCCACCACCTCGCTGCCCGAGGAGATCGGCGGCGTCCGGAACTGGGACTACCGCTACACCTGGCTGCGCGACGCCGCCATCACCCTCTCCTCGCTGCTGCGCACCGGCTACCGGGAGGAGGCCCGGGCCTGGCGGGAGTGGCTGCTGCGCGCCGTCGCCGGCGACCCGGAGAACCTGCAGATCATGTACGGCATCGCCGGTGAGCGGGAACTCGGCGAGGCGGAACTGGACTGGCTGCCCGGCTACGAGGGCTCCGCGCCGGTACGGGTCGGCAACGGCGCGGCGAACCAGCTCCAGCTCGACGTCTACGGCGAGGTCACCGAGGCCCTGCACCTGGCCCATATGACGGGTCTGTCCCGCAACGACTACGCCTCGGTGCTCCAGCTGAAACTGATCCGGTACCTGGAGGACCACTGGGACCAGCCCGACGAGGGCATCTGGGAGGTCCGCGGTCCGCGCCGGCACTTCGTCCACTCCAAGGTGATGGCGTGGGTCGCCGTAGACCGCACGATCAAGCTGATCGAGTCGGGCGACGCTGACGGCCCGCTGGAGCGCTGGCGCGAACTGCGCGACGAGATCCACCGGGACGTCTGCGAGAAGGGCTACGACAAGGAGCGCAACACCTTCACGCAGTCCTACGGGTCCAAGGAACTCGACGCGGCGCTGCTGCTCATCCCGCAGATGGGCTTCCTGCCGCCGGACGACAAGCGCGTCATCGGCACCATCGAGGCGATCCAGCGGGAGCTGTCCACGCCGGACGGCTTCGTGCTGCGCTACCCGACGGCGGGCGACGAGGCCGGCGTCGACGGACTCGAGGGCGACGAGGGGGCCTTCCTCGCCTGCTCGTTCTGGCTCGCGGACGACCTGGCGATGATCGGGCGCGTGGACGAGGCACGCCGGCTGTTCGAGAAGCTGCTGTCGCTGCGGAACGACCTCGGGCTGCTCGCCGAGGAGTGGGACCCGAGGCTGCAGCGCCAGGTGGGCAACTTCCCGCAGGCGTTCAGCCACGTCCCGCTGATCGACACCGCGCTGCGGCTCACCGCGTCCGGCGCGTACGGCGGCTGAGGGCCCGCGCCCTTCGCCGTGGACGGCCGAGGCCCGGCCCCCTTTCGCGGATGTGCGCGATGCGCGGATGTGCGGATGTGCGCGGCGGGACCGCTCGTACCTACGATGAGAAGGTCCTGTTCGCGCCCCGGAAGGGGGCATCATGGCGCCCCAGCCGTTGGCGGAGCCGGCCCTGGCGGGACTCCGCGACTCCCTGGCCGGTGAGGCCATCACCCCGGGCGACACCGGTTACGACGAGGCCCGGGCGCTCTTCAACGCGATGATCGACCGGCGGCCCTCGGTGATCGTCCAGTGCGAGTCGGCCGCCGACGTCGCCGCGGCGGTCCGGTTCGCCCGGGAGCACGACCTCGAGCTCGCCGTCCGCGGCGGCGGCCACGGCGTCGCGGGGCTGGCGGCCACCGACGGCGGCCTCGTGGTCGACCTGCGGCGGATGCACGCCGTCGCGGTGGACCCGGACGCCCGAACCGCCCGCGTCGGCGGCGGAGCCACCATGAGCGACCTGGACCGGGCCACCCAGCCGTACGCACTGGCGACCACGGGCGGACGGGCCTCCACCACCGGGCTGGGCGGCTTCGTGCTGGGCGGTGGATCGGGCTGGCTGGAGCGGAAGTTCGGCCTCGCCTGCGACAACCTGGTCGCCGTGGACCTGGTGACGGCCGACGGCGCCGAGGTGCACGCGAGCGAGGAGGAGAACCCGGAGCTGTTCTGGGCGCTGCACGGCGGCGGAGGGAACTTCGGCGTGGCCACGTCCCTGACGCTGCGGCTGCATCCGCTGCCCGCCATGTCCGTCGCGTTCCTGTTCTTCCCGGCGGAGCGCGGGGCCGAGGTGCTCCCCGTGTACCGGGAGGTGCTGGAGTCCGCGCCCGACGAGACGGGTGGCGGCTTCATCTACCTCACCGGCCCGCCCGAGGACTTCATGCCCGAGCACCTGGTGGGGCGGGCCGTGGCCCTGGTGCTGGTGACACACGCAGGCCCGGAGCCGGAGCTGCGCAGGGCCGCGGCGCCGCTGCTCCGCCTCGGCCATGAGGCCGAGATCCTGGAGGAGCTTCCGTACGCCGAACTCCAGTGCATGATCGACGACCCGCCCGGGCTGCGGAACTACTGGTCGGCGGAGTACCTGCGGGCCCTGCCCGACCCGGCGGTGGACGTCTTCTGCGCCCGCGCCGACAGCATGATCGTGCCGTCGAACACCCAGCACATCCTGTTCCCGATGGGCGGGGCGCTGCGCCGGGGCGACTCCGCGTGGCCGCTGCCGTGGCGCACCGCGCAGTGGGTACTGCACCCCTTCGCCATCTGGGAGGACCCGGCCGACGACGAGCGCGGCCGGCAGTGGGTGCGCGACGCCCGGACCGATGTGAAGCCCTGGTCCGTCGGCCAGGTGTACCTGAACTTCATCGGCGACGAGGGCCGGGAGCGGGTGATGGCCGGATTCGGCACCGAGAACTACCGGCGGCTCGCCGGCGTGAAGGCCGCCTACGATCCCGACAACGTGTTCCGGCTGAACCACAACATCAAGCCGGGCTGACAGTTGTCCTTCGAAGTTTCGCCCAGGTAGCGTCCCGGCAATGGAAACACAGGGCGGGATCACCGTGCAGCGGGCGCTCGAACTGCCCGCGCTGCGCGGTGGGCTTCCGGAGGTCGTCGCCGGAGCCGACCGGCTGAGCCGCACGGTGCGCTGGGTGCACGCGGGCGAGGTGCCCAACATCGCCTCACTGCTCAAGGGCGGCGAACTGCTGCTGACCACGGGACTCGGGCTGGGTACCCGGCCCGCGGAGCAGCGGGCCTTCGTGCACCGGCTGGCGGACCGCGGGATCGCGGCGCTGGTCGTGGAACTCGGCCCGCGCTTCACCCGGCTGCCCGCCGGCATCGTCGAGGCGGCCAGGGCGGCCGGACTACCGCTGATCCAGCTCCATCGTGAGGTCCCCTTCGTCTCGGTGACCGAGGAGGTCCACACCGAGATCGTCAACGGGCACTACGCGCTGCTGCAGCAGGCGGAGGAGGTGTACCGGCAGTGCACCCGGGCTCTCCTCGAAGGCGGCGGTATCCCCCAGGTGCTGCGCGTCCTGGCCGACTTCACCGCCAACCCGCTGTTCCTGGAGACCGCCGACGGGCGGCTGCTGTACGCGGCGGGCACCGGCACCGGCCCGGCCGCCGCCGATCCGCTCCAGGTGTGGGAGGGGCTGCGCGGCCGGCGGTCGGCACGGGACGAGGGGCCGCCGTCCGGGTCGGTCCTCGTGGACGTGCCGGGCGGAGGGCACGGCGCCGGGGCGGTACGGGCGCGGCTCGTGCTGCTCGCCGTGTCCGGGCCGCTCCTTCCGGTGCACCGGATGGCGGCCGAACGCGCGGCGGGGTGCTCGCGGTCGTGCTGATGCAGGCCCGGCAGGAGGAGGAGCTGGCGGCACGCGGCCGCGGGGACTTCCTCACCGACCTCGCAGAGGGCCGCATCGCTGCGGACGACGCACCCGCCCAGGCGAAGGTCCTGGGCTTCCGGCCCGGTGACGGCCCGCTGCTGCCGGTGGTGATGCGGCTCGCCCCCGAGCCGTCCCCGTCCGGCAACTGGGCGCTGCTGGCGCGGGCGGTGCTGGAGGAGCTGGCGTCCGTCGGTGTGCCCGCGCTGCTCGGAGTGCGCCCCGTCGAGGGGCGGGTGCCGCTGCTGCTCGGGCTGCGCTCGGAGCAGGAGCGTACGGCGGTGGCCGACCGGGTCGCGGCGGCCCTGCGGGCCGGCCTGGAACGATCCGGTATGGCCGGTCCCGCACGGGCCGGGGCCCATCCGCCGGTGGTCGTCGTCGGTGTGCCGGGCGGCTGGGCGGCGGCGTCGGCGGGGCTGCGGCACGCCGCGGAGACCGCGACTGCGGCACAGGGGCTGCCCGACCGTCCGTGGTACGACGCCCGCCGGCTCGACATCGACCTGCTGCTGTGGCGGCTGCGGGACCACCCCGACCTGGCGGCGTTCGTGGACCGCGCGGTCGGCCCGCTCCTGGAGCACGACCGCACCTCCCGACCGGCATTGCTGCCCACCCTGGCGACGTTCCTCGCCCACGCGGGCCGCAAGGCGGAGACGGCCCGCGAACTCCATCTCAACCGCCAGACCCTCTACAACCGGCTGGCCCGCATCTCCGAACTCCTCGGCACGGACCTGGACGACCCCCAGACGGTCCTGGCCCTCTCCCTGGCCCTGCGCGCCCGCCGCCACACGCCGTGAGAGGCCAGGGCGTCCCTCCCGGGCCCGGGCCCGGGAGGGACGCCGCCGGGCAGCCGGCCGTGCGCGTCCGCCGGAGGGACGGCCCGGGCCGGACCGGCCGGGCGACGCGGGCCGCGGACACCGCGGCGGGACCTCCCCGAACCGGGGAAGCCGGCAGCCCCGGCCCGCCGTCCCCCGTCAGGCCGTACGCGGGCTCGACGGCCGGGTGAGTTCGTCGTAGACGCTCAGGATCTGGGCGACGGTCTCGTCCTCCGTCGGCCAGGTCGCCGCCTGGGCCAGGCCCGCCGCCGAGAGCCGGCGGCGGCGATCGGGGTCCGCCAGCAGACGGCTGACCGCGGCGGCCAGCGCCACGGCGTCCCCGTAGGGCACGAACTCGGCCGCCGTGCCGACGAGTTCGGGTGTGCCGCCGACCCGGGTCGCCACCAGCGGCACCCCCAGCCGGAGTGCTTCCTGGGCGAGCACCGAGCGGGCCTCCCAGCTGCTCGGGAGCAGCGCCAGATCCGACACCGCCAGCAGCTCGCCGATGTCGTCGCGGTGGCCGAGGAGCCGTACCGGCAGGCCCTCCCCGTCGATGCGCCGTTGCAGCCCGGCGCGTTCCCGCCCCTCCCCCGCGATCGCGACCAGGGGAACGGGATCGAGCCCGAGCCACCGGTGGGACGCGTCGAGCAGGGTGCCGTGGCCGCGACCGCGTTCGAGCCTGCCGACGGCCGTCAGCAACGGCCGCTCGACCACACCCAGTTCGGCCCGCACCTTGCTCTCCGGACGGTCCGGGTGCGGAGGCGGTACGGCGACGGGGGCGAGGCGGGCGTCGCGCGCGCCCCGGCTCCGGGCCCGGTCCACCAGCTCGGAGGACGTCCCGAGCACGACCGTCGCCGCCCTCGCCACCCTCCGCTCCAGCATCCGCGTCACCCTTCCGCGCGCTCCCACGGCCCGGGTCCGGGTGTGCAGGGTGACCACCAGCGGCACGCGCCGTCCGCTGATCGCCAGGGCGGTCCGCACCGCGGCGTCGAGGCCGTGGGCGTGGACGACGTCCGCTCCCGCGCACACCGACCGGAGCGCCCCGACCGTTGCCGGGTCGCCGCGGCGCGGCACGGGCACGAACCGCGCCCCGGTACCGGGGAAGTCGTATGCGAACTCCAAGGGGGCGGGCGCGCACACGGTCACCCCCACTCCCCTCGCCACCAGGCCCCCGGCCAGTGACCTGACGTGAGCGCTGCTGCCCGCGCTGCCGCCCAGTACCTGGACCGTACGCAGCTGTGTCACGCGCCAAGGATGCCAGTCCGCACGCACGTTCCGGCACCGCCATGATGTCGTTCCCGTGTCCGCGGCCTCAACAGCCTCACGCGTATCACCCACACGGGTGAGCGCACACCGGCGGACACGGGCTCGTCCGAAACGGTTCCGCGACCTGGATTGCCGGGTGGGAGGCGTTGGCGCCCGACGTCGTCCTGGATGTCAGGCGTCATTGAGGCGCTCCCACGGCGCACGACGCGACGTGTGCGCCGGTTCTCGCGCCGTACACCACCCGGGCGACCGCCGCGGCCCCGCCGCACGGCCCCGGCACGGGCTCCCCGGCCGGCCCGCGCGTCCCCAAGGCGGTTCGGGACGCCCCCGTGCGGCGGCGCGAACCGGCGGGCCGAACCGGGGCCCCGAACCGGCGACCCGAACCGGCGGGCCGGGAAGCCCCTCGCCCAGCGGATCACCGAACACAGCGGCCCCCCTCGCCCAGCAGGCCCAGTGACGGCACTGCGGGTCCACACGCCCCGCGGGTCCATCGCCGCATCCGGCCCCGGACCTGTACTCAGACCTCCGCGCGCGCCGTCGCCAGCAGTTCCTCCGCGTGCGCCCGCGCCGTCTCCGAGTCCTCCTGGCCGGCGAGCATCCGGGACAGCTCGCGCACCCGGTCCTCCCCCTGGAGGACCGTGACCCCGGACCGGGTCACCGACCCGTCGTCGGTCTTCTCGACCAGCAGCTGCCGGTCGGCGAACGCCGCCACCTGCGGCAGGTGGGTCACCACGACCACCTGCGCGGACTTCGCGAGCTTGGCGAGGCGCCGGCCGATCTCCACCGCCGCCTTGCCGCCGACCCCCGCGTCGACCTCGTCGAAGAGGTACGTCGGCACCGGGTCGGTCCCCGCGAAGACGACCTCCACCGCCAGCATCACACGCGAGAGCTCGCCGCCGGACGCGCCCTTGGCGATCGGCCGCGGCTGCGCGCCCGGGTGGGGGGCCAGCAGCAGCTCGACCTCGTCGGCGCCCGACGGCGCGTACGCGACGGTGCGCCCGTTGACCTCGACCCCGTCGGGGTCGTCGGTCTGCCGGACGGCGATCGTGACACGCGCGTGCGGCATCGCGAGATGCGCCAGCTCCGCCGTCACCGCCTCCGCGAACCGGGCCGCCGCCGCCGTACGGGCGTCCGTCAGCGCCTGGGCCAGGCCCGACAGTTCGGTGCGCAGCGCGTCGCGTTCCGCCGTCAGCTCGCCGATCCGGTCGTCGTCGCCCTCGAGTTCCGTCAGCCGGCCGGCGCCCTCCTCGGCCCACGCCAGGACGGCGGAGACGTCCTCTCCGTACTTGCGGGTGAGCGCGCCGAGCGCGGCCCGCCGCTCCTCGACCGCCGCGAGCCGCAGCGGATCCGCGTCGAGGTCGTCCGCGTAGCCGGCGAGTTCGCCCGCCACGTCGGCGAGCAGGATGGAGATCTCGCCCATCCGGTCGGCGAGCGCGGCCAGCGCCGGATCGTGGGCGCGCACGGCGTCCAGGGCCCGCCCGGCGCCGGCGACGAGGGTGGCCGCGTCGACGCCCTCGGGGTCCTCCGGGTTCCCCGCGAGCGCCGTGTGCGCCGCGGACGCGGCGGCGGCGAGGGCCTCGGCGTGCCCCAGCCGCTCGGCCTCGGCGGCCAGCTCCTTGTCCTCACCGGCCTGCGGTTCCACGGCCGCGACCTCGTTCAGCCCAAAGCGCAGCAGGTCGGCTTCCTGCGCCCGTTCACGGGCGCGGGTGGTGAGTTCGGCCAGCTCGGCGGAGACGGCCTTCAGCCGCCGGTACGCGGCCGCGTACTTCGCGTGCGGCCCGGCGACCGCGTCCCCCGCGTACCGGTCCAGGGCCTGCCGCTGGCGGGCGGGCTTCAGCAGCCCCTGCTGGTCCGTCTGCCCGTGGACGGCCACCAGCTCGTCGGCCAGCTCGGTCAGCATGCCGACCGGAACCGAACGCCCGCCGAGGTGCGCCCGCGAACGGCCCTCCGCGGAGATCGTCCGGCTGATCAGCAGCGCCCCGTCGTCGAGTTCGGCGCCCGCCTCCTCGGCCCGTACCGCCACCGGGGCGCCGGCGGGCACGCTGACCCGCCCCTCCACGACGGCCGACCTGGCGCCGATCCGTACGAGGGCGGGGTCGGCTCGCCCGCCGAGCAGCAGCCCGAGGCTGGTGACGACCATGGTCTTGCCCGCACCGGTCTCACCGGTGACCGCCGTGAACCCCGGCGACAGCTCGACGACGGCGTCGTCGATGACCCCGAGCGACCGTATCCGCATCTCCTCCAACACGGGGAAGACCTTACGAGGTCCGGGGCCGGGTGTGCGACGGCCCCCGCCTCCCGGATACGCATCCGCAGGTCGGCGCGCCCCTCATCACCCGTGGGGGTGGCCGGCGCGGGAGCCGGCGGCCGCGTCGCCCCCGCGCCGGGAACACCCCTCCGGCCCGCCGGGCGCGCCCGGCACCCGCCCGCCGCGCCAGTCGCCGGCGCCGGCGGTCGTCCAGGCGCCCGGCACCCGTCCGGCGCGCAGCAGCACGGCTCGGTTCAGGTGTCGCCGTGGGGGGCGCCCCGCCAGCCCGAGACCGGCAGCGCGAACTTCGCCACCAGCCGGTCCGTGAACGACGCGTGGTGCAGCCGGGCCAGCCGCACCGGCACCTCGCCGCGCCGCACCTCCACCCGCGCCGCGGCCGGCAGTTCGACGGCGCGGCGCCCGTCGCACCACAGCACACCGTGCGGGGTGTCGGGCTGCACCTCGACCGCGAGGACCGACGACGGCGAGGTGACCAGGGGCTTCGCGAACAGGGCGTGGGCGCTGATCGGTACCATCAGCAGCGCCTCGACCTCGGGCCAGACCACCGGCCCGCCCGCCGAGAACGCGTACGCGGTCGACCCCGTCGGAGTGGCGCACACGATGCCGTCGCAGCCGAAGCCGCTCACCGGCCGCCCGTCGATCTCCAGGACGACCTCGAGCATCCGCTCCGGGGACACCTTCTGCACGGCGGCCTCGTTCAGCGCCCAGTCGCGGTGCACGACGTCGCCGTTGCGGCGGACGGCCACATCGATGGTCATCCGCTCCTCGACCTCGTACTCCCGGGTCACGACCCGGTCGACGACCCTGTCCAGGTCGTCACGCTCCGCCTCGGCGAGGAACCCGACCCTCCCCAGGTTGACCCCGAGCATCGGGACCCCGGAGGCACGGGCGAACTCGGCCCCGCGCAGCAGCGTGCCGTCGCCGCCGAGCACGATGAGCAGCTCGCACCCGTCGAGCACCTCCGGCGTCGCCTCGGGCACGGTCTCCACGGACCGCGGCAGCGGGAGGTCGGCGGCCTCGAAGGCGAGCACCCGCACTCCGATGCCCGCGCGCAGCAGCCCCTGGACCACGAGTTCTGCACTGCGGATCGCCGCGGGCCGGCCGGTGTGGGCCAGCAGGAACACGGTGCGGGTCCGGGCCCGCGCCTCCAGGGTGGTCACACTCGTATCGGTCAACGCGGCCCCTCCGCCACTGCGCGCTCGACGTCCGCCGGGTCGAGCTCCGGTGCCCCGGCCCGGAGCCAGAGAAAGTACTCGACATTGCCCGAGGGACCCGGCAGCGGACTCGCGGTCACGCCCAGCACGCCGAGCCCCAGCTCGGCCGCCTGCCGTGCCACCGTCCGCACCGCCTCGGAACGCAGCTCCGGGCTGCGGACCACACCGCCGCTGCCGAGGCGCTCCTTGCCGACCTCGAACTGCGGCTTGACCATCAGGACGAGATCGGCGCCGGGCGCCGCGCAGCGCACCAGCGCGGGCAGCACCAGGCCCAGCGGGATGAAGGACAGGTCCCCGACGATCAGGTCCACCGCCTCCCCGCCGATCGCTTCCACGGTCAACTCACGGACATTCGTACGGTCCTTGACCGTCACGCGTTCATCACTGCGCAGCGACCAGGCCAGCTGTCCGTACCCGACGTCGACGGCGACGACATGGGCGGCACCGGCCCGCAGCAGCACATCGGTGAACCCGCCCGTGGAGGCGCCCGCGTCCAGCGCCCTGCGCCCCTGCGTCCGCAGGCCCCGCGGCACGAACGCCGCGAAGGCGCCGGCGAGCTTGTGGCCGCCGCGCGAGACGTACTCGGGGTCGCCGTCGTCGCGGGCGACGACGATGGGGGCACTGGTCTCCACCTGCGTGGCGGGCTTGGCGGCGGTGTTGCCGCCGACGGTCACCCGGCCCGCCGCGATCAGCTGGCTCGCGTGCTCGCGCGAGCGCGCCAGCTTGCGGCGTACCAGCTCGGCGTCGAGACGGCGGCGTGCCACTCCTGCCACGTTCGGTTCAGCTCCTGGGGTCGTACGGGTCTTCCGGTCGGGCGTCCAGCGCGGTCAGCGTGTCGCGCAGCCCCCGGTGTACATCCTCGTACACCTCCAGGTGGCCGCCCGCCGGGAGGTGGTCGGCGTCGCCCAGCCGCTCGAGGTGCGCGTCGACCCCGGTGTGGCCGGTGGTGACGCGCGCGACGCCCAGGGGCGCGGGGGCGGCCGGCTCGTACGCCGGCTCCTTTGCCACGGGGCCGGCTCCGGTGGCGTCCTGGACGGCGGTGGATCCGGTGCCGCCCAGGGCGGCCGGCGCGCCGTCACCCGGCGGGACAGCGTGTCGCGCGCCCGGGAGGCCCGCCGCGGGGCCGGGCGCCGGGAACGGCTCCCCGGCACCGCCCTGCGCCGCCCCGGACGCCTCGTGCGCCGCCGGAGGCGTGTGGATCGAGTCGCTCATGCCCAGACGCTACCGCGAAGCCCTGGGGTACCGTCGATCACAATGGCGACGACAGAGGAGTGCCGCGGCGCACTCGACAGACTCTCGGGCAATCTCGCGAACGCGGACGGCGACGTGCGCAGCGCGGCCACCCTCGACCGCTCCCTGAGCTGCCACATCAGGGACCTGGACCTCACCTTCACCGGTCGCCTCGCGGCCGGTCGGATCGCGGTCCTCGACACGCTCGACGGACCGCCCGCGGAGAAGGCCGACATCCGGCTGGAGATGACCGGTGACGACCTGGTGGCGATGGTCGACGGACGGCTGGACTTCGCGAAGGCCTGGGCCTCGGGCCGGGTCAGGCTCGAGGCGGGCTTCCGCGATCTGCTGCGTCTCAGGGCGCTGCTCTAGCTAGTGCCCGGGACCGGTGCCGGGGCGCCGCCGCGACCAGGGCAGCCGTAGTGCCCGGGTCGCCGCCGAGGCCCGCCGCGTCGGTAGCGGCCGAGCGCCGCCGAAGCCACCGCACGGGCGGGGCGGGGTGCGCCGCGGCGGCGGCCACCGCGTCTCAGGACACCGCCGCGGTCGCTCCGGCCGCCGCACCGGAAGCGGACGCCCGCGGGGCCTCTGAGGACGCCCTGCCGCGCCGTGCCAGCGGCACCACCAGCGGCGTACCGGTCTCCGGGTCGTCGATGACCTGGGCACGGACCCCGAAGACCCGCTCGACGAGCCCGGCGGTGACCACGTCCCCCGGCGGACCCTCCGCGGCGATCCTCCCGTCCCGCATCGCGATCAGGTGCGTGGCGTAGCGCGCTGCCTGGTTGAGGTCGTGCAGCACCGCGACGAGCGTGCGGCCCCGGGTCTCGTGCAGTTCGGCGCAGAGGTCGAGGATCTCCAGCTGGTGCTGGATGTCGAGGAAGGTGGTCGGCTCGTCCAGCAGCAGCAGCGGCGTCTGCTGGGCGAGCGCCATCGCGATCCACACCCGCTGGCGCTGCCCGCCGGACAGCTCGTCGACATAGCGGTCGGCGAGCCCGGCCACCCCGGTCTCCGCCATCGACTCCCGCACGATCCGCTCGTCCTCCTGCGACCACTGGCGCAGCAGGCCCTGGTGCGGGTACCGGCCCCGGGCCACCAGGTCCCCTACGGTGATCCCGTCGGGGCCACCGACGACTGGGGCAGCAGCCCGAGCGTCCGCGCGACCTTCCTCGCGGGCACGGTCTGGATCGTCTGCCCGTCCAGCAGCACCCGGCCCTGACTGGGCTTCAGCATCCGTGAGAGCGCCCGCAGCAGCGTGGACTTGCCGCAGGCGTTCGGGCCGACGATGACCGTGAACGAGTTGTCGGGTATCGCGACCGAGAGGTCCTCGGCGATCACCCGCCGGTCGTAGGCGAGGGTGACCGACTCCGCGGTGAGGCGCTGCATGAAGGTACTCCTGGGGTTCTTCTCGGTCCGGTGCGGGTCTGCGCTCCCATGACCGGCACGGGCCGTCATATCCGGTTCGCCTTGCGTTCGGTGACGAGCAGCCAGAGCAGGTAGGCGCCGCCGAGCACACCGGTGACGACGCCGACCGGCAGCCGGCGGTCGCCGAACGCCGAGGTGGCGACCCAGTCGGCGACGACCAGCAGGGCGGCGCCCATCACGGCGCTCGCGGCCACGTTCGGACCGGGCGAGCGGGTGAGCCGGCGGGCGAGCTGCGGGGCGCTGAGCGCGACGAACACGATCGGGCCCGCCGCGGCCGTCGCGACGGCCGTCAGCAGCACCGCGGAGCCCATCAGCACGGCGCGTGTCCGTTCGACGCGGATTCCCAGCGCGTACGCGGCGTCGTCGCCCATCTCCAGCATCCGCAGGGGCCGCCCGTACGCCAGGGACAGCGGGATGAGCACCGCGCAGACGGCGAGCAGCGGCCAGAAGTGGTTCCAGTCGCGGCCGTCGAGCGAGCCCGTCATCCACACGACGGCCCGGGTGGCGTCGACGAGGTCGGCCTTGGTGACGAGGTAGTGGATGGCGCCGGTGAGCATCGCGGCGATGCCGATGCCCACCAGCACCAGCCGGTAGCCGTGCACGCCCCGCTTCCAGGCGAGGAGGTAGACGGCTGCGCCGGTCGCCAGTCCGCCGGCGATCGCGCCGCCCGCGGTGGCGAAGGAGTCGCCCCGGAACAGCACGATCACCGTCAGCGCGCCGACGCTCGAGCCCTGGGCGAATCCGAGCACGTCCGGGCTGCCCAGCGGATTGCGCGAGATGGACTGGAAGAGCGCCCCGCCGACCGCGAGCGCCGCACCGACCAGCAGCGCCACCAGGACCCGCGGCAGCCGCACATCCCGGACGATGAACTCCTGGGCGGCCGTACCGTCGCCGAGCAGGGTGGCGACGACCTCGCCCGGCGCCATCGGGAAGTCCCCGCTGCCGACGAGCACGACGGCGACGGCCAGCGCCGCGGCCAGCAGCAGCAGGACGACGAGGGCCGCCCTCGGGTCCACCCGCACCGACAGCCCGCCCGGGGTGCGTATCGCTTTCACGGCCTTCACAGCTGCGCCATCCTCCTGCGCCGTACGAGATGGATGAACACGGGTCCGCCGATGAACGCGGTGACCACGCCGACCTGCAACTCCGAGGGACGGGCGACCATCCGGCCGACGACGTCCGACCCGAGCAGCAGCACCGGCGACAGCACGGCGGCGTAGGGCAGGATCCACCGCATGTCGGGGCCGGTCACGGCCCGCACGAGATGCGGGACCATCAGCCCGATGAACACGATGGGCCCGCAGGCGGCGGTCGCCGCACCGCACAGCAGGGTGACCGCGGCCATGGCCAGCACACGGGTCCGGTGGAGATGGGCGCCCAGCGCGCGGGCGGTGTCGTCGCCCATCTCCATCGCGTTGAGCGGCCGGGCGATCAGCAGGGCCAGCACCATCCCGGCGGCGATGAAGGGCGCCACCTTGCCGATCGTCGCGGGATCGGCCGAGGCGAGCGAGCCGACGGTCCAGAAGCGCAGCCGGTCCAGGGCGGCCGAGTCCAGCAGCTGTACGGCGTTGACATAGCCGAACAGCGCGGCCGTGGCGGCGGTACCGGCGAGTGCGAGCCGTACCGGTGTGGCACCGCGGCTGCCGCCCAGCAGGTACACGACCACCGAGACCACGCCGGCGCCGAGGAAGGCGAACCACACGTACTCGGAGATCGAGGTGACCCCGAGGAAGCTGATGGCCGTCACGACCGCCGCGGACGCGCCGGCGTTGACCCCGAGCAGACCGGGTTCGGCGAGCGGGTTGCGGGTCAGTGCCTGCATCACCGCACCGGAGAGGCCCAGGGCGGCACCCACCAGGAGGCCGAGCACGGTCCTCGGCACCCGGACGTCGCGGATCACCACGTCGTTGCCGGTACCGGAGTTCTGGAAGAGCCCGTGCCACACATCGGCGACCGGTACCGGCTTGGCTCCGATCGCGATGCTCGCGACACAGACCAGCGCCAGGACACCGACGGCGAGCAGCAGACCGGCCGCGCGCAGCGCATGGCGCCTGGCCGGCTCGGGCGCGGACGCCGCGGCCGTCCGGTCCGCGCTCTGTTCGGGAGGACTGTCGACCAACACCCGGTTAGGTTAGCCTACCCTCCCAACTCGCCCTGATGGGGGGAGCGGTGCGGGCCCGGGCCCACCGGTCCCGCACCACGCATCCGCTCACCGGCCCGGCGTCCGCCTCGGACTCCGGCGACCGGGCCCCTTCCCGCGCGTACGTTCACCAGCCCAGCCGGGCCAGCGCCCTCCCCGCCTCCGGCGACCGGGCCCCGTCACCCGCATACGTCCACGCCGCCGCACACAGTGCCCGCAGCCCGTCGAGCCGCCGGCCGTCCCCGTCGATCACGAGCGCCTGCCCCCGCACGGAGGCCGTCCAGCCGCCGCAGACGAATCCCTCCCCGGAGCCGGCGGACCCCACCTCGGGTTGTCCGGTGAGCAGCCCCCTCAGGTCCTCGTCAACGTAGGTCGGCCGGTGCTTCGGCTCCGCCCGCAGCAGCTGCGCCGGGTCCGTCACCCCGGTCAGCACGAGCAGCGAGTCCACCCCGCCGTTGAACGCTCCCTCGATGTCGGTGTCGAGCCGGTCCCCGATCACCAGCGGCCGTTCCGCCCCGGTCCGCAGGACCGTCTCCCGGTGCATCGGCGGCAGCGGCTTCCCCGCGACCTGCGGCTCGCGGCCGGTCGCGATCCGCACGGCCTCGACCGCCGCGCCGTTCCCCGGCGCGATCCCCCGTGCGCTCGGGATCGTCAGGTCCGTATTCGACGCGAACCACGGCACCCCTCGCGCCACCGCGTACGACGCCTCCGCGAGCCGGCCCCAGGCCAGCTCCGGGCCGCCGTACCCCTGGACCACGGCCGCCGGGTCGTCGTCCGCCGAGTCCACCGGCTCGAGACCGCGCTCAAGCAGCGCCACCCGCAGCCCCTCACCACCGATGACGAGCACCCGCGAACCCGCCGGGACCTGCTCGGAGATCAGCCGGGCCACCGCCTGAGCCGAGGTGATCACATCGTGCGCCTCCGCGGGCACGCCCAGTTCGGTGAGGTGCGCCGCCACGGCCTCCGGTGTCCGCAGGGCGTTGTTCGTGACGTACGCCAGATGCATCCCGCCGTCGCACGCCGTCCCCAGGGACGCCACCGCGTGCGGCACGGGCTCCCCACCGGCGTACACCACCCCGTCGAGGTCCAGCAGGGCCGTGTCGTACACCTCGCTGAGCGCCCGCGCACTGCCACCCGGCCTGGTTCTGCCCTGCTCGCCCATGCCGTTCCGCTCCTCATCTCCCGGTACCCGGTCCCTGCGGCCGGGGTGCCCGATCCGTAGCGCGCCACCGTCACGCGCTCCCCCCGATCATCGCTCATCACTCCGGCCACATACGATGCACCAATGAGCGCGCGAGGTGAC
The DNA here is from genome assembly GCA_003725745.1 of Streptomyces sp. I6. Classification (GTDB taxonomy): domain Bacteria; phylum Actinomycetota; class Actinomycetes; order Streptomycetales; family Streptomycetaceae; genus Streptomyces. Next base: position 1,138,312 of record RHDP01000001.1, read on the forward strand.
AGGGCAGCCGAGGGTCTGCACATGGTCCCGTTCCGTGGACTCCGCTACGTTCCCGAGCGGGTCGGCAGTCTCGCGGCCGTCACCTCACCCCCCTACGACGTCGTCGTACGGCCCGACGGGCTGCACCATCTCGAGTCCGCGGACCCCTACAACATCGTCCGGCTGATCCTCCCTCAGGCGGCGACCGCCAGCGCGCGCCACGAGCAGGCCGCCGAGACCCTCGACCGCTGGGTGTCCGAGGGCGTCCTCGCCCCCGACCCGAAACCCGCGCTGTACGTCTACGAGCAGCGCCGAGGCGTCCTCCTGCAACGCGGCATCATCGGGGCGCTGGCCCTCACCTCACCCGAGGAGGGTGTCGTCCTTCCGCACGAGGACGTCATGCCGCACGTGGTGGCCGACCGCACGGACCTGATGCGCACCACCGGCGCCAATCTCGAACCCCTGCTGCTGACCTACCGCAGCGAAGGCCCCGCGAACGGGGCGAGCGCCGTCATCGAGCGCGTCATCCACGAGGAACCGCTGCTGTCGACGACCACCGAAGACGGCTTCAGCCACCGCCTCTGGTCGGTCACCGACGCCGGGGACCTCGCGGACATCGCCGCCGACCTGGCCCGCCAGCAGGCCCTGATCGCCGACGGCCACCACCGCTGGGCCACCTACCTCCAGCTCCGCGACGAGCAACGCGCGCCCGGCGCCTGGAACTACGGGCTGGTGCTGCTCATCGACACCGCACGCTATCCCCTCCAGGTCCGCGCCATCCACCGGCTGCTGAACCGGCTGCCGGTCGCGGACGCACTCGCCGCGGTGGACGGGCTGTTCCGCGTCCGCCGGATCGACGGGCCGCTGTCGCACGCCCTCGGCGCCCTGGCGGAGGCCGTCGGCGAAGGCAACGCCTACATCCTGGCCGGCGACGGCCGGTTCCATCTCATCGACCGGCCCGACCCCGCGCTCCTGGAACGGACGGTCCGGGGCGACCGTCCGGACGCCTGGCGCCGGCTCGACGCGACCGTGCTCCACGCCACCCTGCTGGAGCGGATCTGGAACATCCCGGACTCGCCCGAACAGATCACCTACATCCACGACACGGAGGCCGCCGTGATCCAGGCGGAGCGCCGAGGTGGCACGGCCGTGCTGATGCACCCCGTACGCGAGGAGGTCGTGCGGGACCTGGCCCGGCAGGGTGTCACGATGCCGCGCAAGTCGACCTCCTTCGGCCCGAAGCCGGCGACCGGACTGGTGCTGCGCAGCCTGAGCCTGGACTGACGGACCGAGCACGAAGGGCCGAGAACCACCACGGCGGAGCACGGCGAGGGCCCGGCCCCTTGAGCTGTTCCGCTCAGGAGCCGGGCCCTCGAACACCAGGTGTGCCCGTCCGTCCGGGCAGCGGGATCAGGCGTTGCCGCCGCCGATCCGGTCGTCGCCCGGGGAGCTGTCCGACGCGGCAGCGGAAGCGCCGTCTGCCGGGGACGTACACCGGACCCGCCGGACCCGCCGGCATCCTGGGCGCCGTCGGTCCCCGCGTCGTCAGCCTCGTCCGCCCCGTTGCTGGTGTCGATGTCGGCGTCGTCAGCCTCGTTGCCGGTGTCGATGTCGGCGTCGGCGTCGGCGTCGGTGTCGTCGTCGACCAGCGCATCGACGAACTCCACGCCGTCCAACTCCGCAAGCCGGTCGGAGGCGTCGGTCGAACCGTCCTTGTCCGCCTCGACTGCCTTAGCGAACCACTCGCGCGCCTCGGACTCCCGCTCGGCGGCCAGAAGTGCGTCAGCGTACGCATACCGCAGGCGGGCGGTCCACGGCTGCACCGCGTTCGACGCCAGCTCGGGGCTCTGCAGCGTCACGATGGCCGCTTCCAGTTGGCCCATGTCCCGGCGGGCGCCCGCGGCGACGAGCCGCATCTCGACCTGGCCGGCCTTGTCGAGCTTCTGCACCTCGGCCTCACCGGCCATCGCCAGCGCCCGCTCGGGCCTGCCCATGCCGCGCTCGCAGTCGGCCATCACAGGCCACAGTTCGACACCGCCGGTCATCCTGCGCGCTGCGCGGAACTCGGCCAGCGCCTCCGGGTACCGCTGCGTCGCGTAAGCGGCGAAACCGGCCGCCTCCCGCACCGCGGCAACCCGGGACGCGAGCCGCAGCGCCACGCGCGAGTACCCGTACGCCTGCTCCGGGTCCTCGTCGATCAACCGCGCGACCATGACGAGGTTCCTCGCGACATCCTCGGCGAGCGTCCTGGGCAGGCTCTGAAGCTCCTGTCGTACGTCCTTGTCGATCTCCTCACCGGTGACGTCCTCGGGAATCGGCAGCCGCTTGATCGGCTCCCGGTCCCTTTCCCGCCCGCGATCGTCGCGCCGCTCGTCCCGGCGGACGTACCCCCCGCGGTCGTCACCGGCGCGGTGGCCCCCCGGGGTCGGCCATAGCCGCCGCGGTCGTCGTCCCGGCGCGGCCCACGCGGCCGCTCATCACGACGCCCATAACCACCCCGGTCATCACGACGGTCACCGTCACGACGCCCATAACCGCCACGGTCATCACGACGGTCACCGTCACGACGCCCATAACCACCACGGTCATCATCACGACGCGGCCCGCCGAAACCACCACGGTCGTCATCACGACGCGACCCACGCGGCCGCTCATCACGACGCCCATAACCACCCCGGTCATCACGACGGTCACCGTCACGACGCCCATAACCACCACGGTCGTCATCACGACGCGGCCCGCCGAAACCACCACGGTCGTCATCACGACGCGACCCACGCGGCCGCTCATCACGACGCCCATAACCACCCCGGTCATCACGACGGTCACCGTCACGACGCCCATAACCACCACGGTCATCATCACGACGCGGCCCGCCGAAACCACCACGGTCGTCATCACGACGCGACCCACGCGGCCGCTCATCACGACGCCCATAACCACCCCGGTCATCACGACGGTCACCGTCACGACGCCCATAACCACCACGGTCATCATCACGACGCGGCCCGCCGAAACCACCACGGTCGTCATCACGACGCGACCCACGCGGCCGCTCATCACGACGCCCATAACCACCCCGGTCATCACGACGGTCACCGTCACGACGCCCATAGGCACGTTCGTCGCGTGGGAAGCGATCACCGGGGCTGTTGTCGCGACGGTCGTCACGACGTCCATAGCCGCGGTCATCGCGAGGGAAGGACCCCCCGCGGTCTCGATCGTCGCGGCGTGGTCCGCCGCGGTCGTCGCGGCGGTAACCGCCGCCACGGTTGTCGTCCCTACGCGGGCCCCCGCGATAGCCGCCCCGGTCGCCGCCACCGTCTCGGTGGCGCGGCTCGCGCTCAGGACGATCGTCGGCTGAGTTGGTGGGCATCGGTGAGGCTCCTGTCTTCGGGTACCGCAGTCAATTCTCGCGCAGCCGGCCGGCCGACGCGCTCCGGGAAAAAATCAAACACGCAAAACAAAAGGACCCGTGGTCCCAGCTGAACGCTGGGACCACGGGTCCTGAAAGATTGTTCGGCGGCGTCCTACTCTCCCACAGGGTCCCCCCTGCAGTACCATCGGCGCTGAAAGGCTTAGCTTCCGGGTTCGAAATGTAACCGGGCGTTTCCCTAACGCTATGACCACCGAAACCCTATCGGGTTCGAGCGAACAAGCACACTTTTCAATTGAAGAAGTGAATCTGGTTCGACCGGTGCGACTGTTCGCAACCCGGGAACCACACAGTGGACGCGAGCAACTGAGGACAAGCCCTCGGCCTATTAGTACCGGTCAACTCCACCAGTCACCTGGCTTCCATATCCGGCCTATCAACCCAGTCGTCTACTGGGAGCCTTACCCCATCAAGTGGGTGGGAGCCCTCATCTCGAAGCAGGCTTCCCGCTTAGATGCTTTCAGCGGTTATCCCTCCCGAACGTAGCCAACCAGCCATGCCCTTGGCAGGACAACTGGCACACCAGAGGTTCGTCCGTCCCGGTCCTCTCGTACTAGGGACAGCCCTTCTCAAGACTCCTACGCGCACAGCGGATAGGGACCGAACTGTCTCACGACGTTCTAAACCCAGCTCGCGTACCGCTTTAATGGGCGAACAGCCCAACCCTTGGGACCGACTCCAGCCCCAGGATGCGACGAGCCGACATCGAGGTGCCAAACCATCCCGTCGATATGGACTCTTGGGGAAGATCAGCCTGTTATCCCCGGGGTACCTTTTATCCGTTGAGCGACGGCGCTTCCACAAGCCACCGCCGGATCACTAGTCCCGACTTTCGTCCCTGCTCGACCCGTCGGTCTCACAGTCAAGCTCCCTTGTGCACTTACACTCAACACCTGATTACCAACCAGGCTGAGGGAACCTTTGGGCGCCTCCGTTACCCTTTAGGAGGCAACCGCCCCAGTTAAACTACCCATCAGACACTGTCCCTGATCCGGATCACGGACCCAGGTTAGACATCCAGCACGACCAGAGTGGTATTTCAACGACGACTCCACCTGAACTGGCGTCCAAGCTTCACAGTCTCCCACCTATCCTACACAAGCCGAACCGAACACCAATATCAAACTGTAGTAAAGGTCCCGGGGTCTTTCCGTCCTGCTGCGCGAAACGAGCATCTTTACTCGTAGTGCAATTTCACCGGGCCTATGGTTGAGACAGTCGAGAAGTCGTTACGCCATTCGTGCAGGTCGGAACTTACCCGACAAGGAATTTCGCTACCTTAGGATGGTTATAGTTACCACCGCCGTTTACTGGCGCTTAAGTTCTCAGCTTCGCCCCACCGAAATGGAGCTAACCGGTCCCCTTAACGTTCCAGCACCGGGCAGGCGTCAGTCCGTATACATCGCCTTACGGCTTCGCACGGACCTGTGTTTTTAGTAAACAGTCGCTTCTCGCTGGTCTCTGCGGCCACACCCAGCTCAGAGTGCAAGACTCATCACCAGACGTGGCCCCCTTCTCCCGAAGTTACGGGGGCATTTTGCCGAGTTCCTTAACCATAGTTCACCCGAACGCCTCGGTATTCTCTACCTGACCACCTGAGTCGGTTTAGGGTACGGGCCGCCATGAAACTCGCTAGAGGCTTTTCTCGACAGCATAGGATCATCCACTTCACCACAATCGGCTCGGCATCAGGTCTCAGACAACATGTCACGCGGATTTGCCTACGTAACGTCCTACACCCTTACCCCGGGACAACCACCGCCCGGGCTGGACTACCTTCCTGCGTCACCCCATCGCTTACCTACTACCACCTCGGGTCAGCGGCTCCACCACTCCGACCTCGTCCGAAGACTCAGCCGACGGCTTCACGGCCTTAGCATAAATGGGCTCGATACTGGGCGTTTCAAAGCGGGTACCGGAATATCAACCGGTTGTCCATCGACTACGCCTGTCGGCCTCGCCTTAGGTCCCGACTTACCCTGGGCAGATCAGCTTGACCCAGGAACCCTTAGTCAATCGGCGCACACGTTTCCCACGTGTGTATCGCTACTCATGCCTGCATTCTCACTCGTGAACCGTCCACAACTCGCTTCCACGGCTGCTTCACCCGGCACACGACGCTCCCCTACCCATCACGATCCCCGTTAGGAGTACATATCGCAATGACACGACTTCGGCGGTACGCTTGAGCCCCGCTACATTGTCGGCGCGGAATCACTTGACCAGTGAGCTATTACGCACTCTTTCAAGGGTGGCTGCTTCTAAGCCAACCTCCTGGTTGTCTCTGCGACTCCACATCCTTTCCCACTTAGCGTACGCTTAGGGGCCTTAGTCGATGCTCTGGGCTGTTTCCCTCTCGACCATGGAGCTTATCCCCCACAGTCTCACTGCCGCGCTCTCACTTACCGGCATTCGGAGTTTGGCTAAGGTCAGTAACCCGGTAGGGCCCATCGCCTATCCAGTGCTCTACCTCCGGCAAGAAACACACGACGCTGCACCTAAATGCATTTCGGGGAGAACCAGCTATCACGGAGTTTGATTGGCCTTTCACCCCTAACCACAGGTCATCCCCCAGGTTTTCAACCCTGGTGGGTTCGGTCCTCCACGAAGTCTTACCTCCGCTTCAACCTGCCCATGGCTAGATCACTCCGCTTCGGGTCTAGAGCATGCAACTCAAACGCCCTCTTCGGACTCGCTTTCGCTACGGCTTCCCCACACGGGTTAACCTCGCTACACACCGCTAACTCGCAGGCTCATTCTTCAAAAGGCACGCAGTCACGAGACGCACCCCAAAAGGCACGCCCGACGCTCCCACGGCTTGTAGGCACACGGTTTCAGGTACTATTTCACTCCGCTCCCGCGGTACTTTTCACCATTCCCTCACGGTACTATCCGCTATCGGTCACCAGGGAATATTTAGGCTTAGCGGGTGGTCCCGCCAGATTCACACGGGATTTCTCGGGCCCCGTGCTACTTGGGAATAACTCAAACGAGCCGCTAACGTTTCAGCTACGGGGGTCTTACCCTCTACGCCGGGCCTTTCGCATGCCCTTCGCCTACATCAACGGTTTCTCACTCGCCTCATCGCCGGCAGACAATGAAAGAGCAATCCCACAACCCCGCATGCGCAACCCCTGCCGGGTCTCACACACATACGGTTTAGCCTCATCCAGTTTCGCTCGCCACTACTCCCGGAATCACGGTTGTTTTCTCTTCCTGAGGGTACTGAGATGTTTCACTTCCCCTCGTTCCCTCCACACTGCCTATGTGTTCA
>RHDP01000001.1:1147500-2445000 GCA_003725745.1 Streptomyces sp. I6
AGTCCCTGCTTATGCGGCTCGGGCTACGTTAGGCGTCCGCCGGCGCCAAGTCAAGTCGCCCTGCGGCGTGGCGAGTGGGCCCGGTCCGGGCTCTCGGCTCGGGGGCTCAGCCGGTACGCCGAGACGGTCGGATCGCCGGCGAGGTAGAAGCGGTGCTGCCAGTCATGGGCCCGGCTCACACCGACCCGAGGACCGACACGGATGTCCGCTGCGGGGACCGGCTCGCCCCCGGACAGCGTGACCGCGGCGCCCGTCAGCAGGTCGGCGCCGTTGTGCTCCGCGGTGATGCCGAGCGCCTGGCAGAAGTTCCCCGGACCCCGCGCAAGGCGCGGGCCCTCGACCTTCGGCCCTCGCCACCTGCGTGCCAGGTCCTCCCCTGCGATCACCCTCCCTGCGCGGATGAGGACGGCGGAGGCGATGCCGTCTGCTCCGGTGACGATGTTGGCACACCAGTGGAGGCCGTGGGACCGGTAGACGTAGAGGTGTCCCGCGGGACCGAACATGACGGCGTTTCGGGGCGTCCGGCCCCGGTAGGCGTGGGAGGCGGGGTCGGCCGTGCCGGAGTACGCCTCGGTCTCCGTGATGAGGGCGCTCACGGTTCCCTCGGCGGTCTCGTGGGTGAGGACGGCACCGAGGAGTTCGGGGGCGACCTCTTCGGCAGGGCGGGCGAGGTGGCCGGAGTTCATGCTGCCCGCCTCGACATGCCGTGGGGGAAGCGGGCACGAACGTGTCCGGGCGGCCCGAACACGGCTTCGCTGCGGGCGGTGCGGCCGCGGACGGCGTGCGGACCGGCGGCGGTCTCGCCCGCGTGGGCCGCCGCCTCGGTGAGCCGCGGCTCGGCGGGGCCGTCCTCGGTGCGGCGCAGCGCGCTGTGGCCGGGGAGGCCGGGCTCGACCGGCGGCGTGGGCCTCGGGACGGGCCGCTCGAGGAAGGCCCGGGAGGGCGGCGTACGGTCGGGGCTGCCGATCATGCCGTACGAGGGTACTCGTCCCGTCCGGGGAACCGGCTACCGTCATCGCGCGTATGTAGGGGTCAGTGGAGAGGAAGGATGGAACATGGGCTTCAAGAAGCTGCTCGCGAGCCTCGGAGCCGGCGGGGCCTCGGTCGAGACGGTTCTGACCGAGGACAACGTCGTGCCGGGCGGGGTCGTCCAGGGCGAAGTGCGCGTCCAGGGCGGTTCGGTGAACCAGCAGATCGAGGGGCTGTCCGTCGGTCTGCAGGCGCGGGTCGAGGTCGAGGGCGGCGACCATGAGGTCAAGCAGGACATCGAGTTCGTCAAGCAGCGCCTCGGAGGTGCCTTCGAGGTGCAGGCCGGCGCCGTGCACGTGGTGCCGTTCGGGCTGGAGATCCCCTGGGAGACGCCGATCACGTCGATCGCCGGCCAGCGGCTGCGCGGTATGGACATCGGCGTGACGACCGAACTGGAGATCGCACGCGCGGTGGACTCGGGCGACCTGGACCCGATCCATGTGCACCCGCTGGCGGCGCAGCAGGCCGTCCTTGACGCGTTCATCCAGCTGGGCTTCCGCTTCAAGAGCGCGGACATGGAGCGCGGCCACATCCGCGGGACGCGCCAGCGGCTGCCCTTCTACCAGGAGATCGAGTTCTTCGCGCCGCAGCAGTACCGGGGGCTCAACCAGGTCGAGGTCACCTTCATCGCCGACGACCGCGAGATGGACGTCGTGCTGGAGATGGACAAGAAGCCGGGACTGTTCAGCGAGGGCAGCGACTCGTACCGGGCGTTCACGGTCAGCCTGCACGACTTCCAGGCGACGGACCACGCCGCCTACCTCAACCAGTGGCTCGCTGAGGTCGGCGGCCGTCGTAACTGGCTGTAGGGCTCTAGTCTCGGAGCCGTAAGCGCGCGATCGCAAGCGCAGGACTCCCGAGTACGGAGGTTCAGACGTGTCCGAGGCGAAGAGGGCTCCGCTGCCTCATGACTTCCATCCGCAGGTGCCGTCGTTCACCGTGGCGAGTGCCGACGTCGAGGACGGCGGTGTCCTGCGGGACGCCCAGGTCCACTCGGCGGGCAACACGTCCCCGCAACTGCGGTGGGAGGGCTTCCCGGCGGAGACGAAGAGCTTCGCCGTGACGTGCTTCGACCCCGACGCCCCGACGGGCAGCGGGTTCTGGCACTGGGTGCTGTTCGACATCCCGGCGTCGGTGACCGAGCTGCCGGCGGGTGCGGGGAGCGGGAAGTTCGAGGGGCTGCCCGAGGGCGCCGTGCACGTCCGCAACGACTACGGGACGAGGGACTTCGGCGGCGCGGCCCCACCGCCCGGTGACGGTCCGCACCGCTATGTGTTCACCGTGTACGCGGTGGACTCCGGGAAGCTGGGTCCCGGTGAGGACGCGTCGCCCGCGGTGGTGGGCTTCCATCTGCGGTTCCACACACTGGCCCGTGCCCAGCTGATCGGCGAGTACGAGAACCGCGGCTAGCCCCACCGGCGTTCGCCTGTTGTTTGCCCGCTCCTGGTCTTGGAGAGATCAGGAGCGGGCATCTTTCGTGATGCGCGGATATTGCGTTGTCCATCGCGGCGTGCCCGGCCAGAGTTGATCCAGGCCCAGAGCCCGGCACGAGGGCCGGCCGGCACACGGGAAGTGGGGCACCATGCGGGACACACTGGTACTGAATGCGAGCTTCGAGCCGCTGTCGACGGTGACGCTGAACCGGGCGGTGGTGCTGGTCCTGCAGGACAAGGCCGTCGTCGAGCAGTCCCACCCCGCGCTCCGGGTGCGTGCGGCCGCGGTGGAGCTACCGGTGCCGCGGGTGATCAGGCTCTGCAGGTACGTACGGGTGCCGTTCCGAAGACAGGCTCCGTGGTCGAGACGCGGTGTGCTGGTACGGGACCAGCACCGGTGCGCCTACTGCGGGAGGCGGGCGACGACCGTGGACCATCTGGTGCCGCGGTCGCAGGGCGGTGCGGACAACTGGCTGAACACGGTCGCGTCCTGCGCCGAGGACAATCACCGCAAGGCGGACCGCACCCCGGAGCAGGCCGGGATGCCGCTGCTGCACGAGCCGTTCGTGCCGACGCCGGCGGACGCGATGCTGCTCGCGCTCCGGGCGGGTGAGCGGTCGTCGCTGCCGGAGTGGCTCGGGCAGCAGGGCGGTCACGCGGTGGAGCGCGCCCCGCTGACGTCGGCGGCCTGAGACGGCACCCGAAACGGCAGGAGCCGGTGCGGAGAGTACCGGGCCGGCGCGGAGGCCCCCGGCCGCGGGTGGCTCACCGGTGAGCGCGGAAGCCCGCCTCCCTCGTGGGGGCGGGCTTCCGTGTGCCGTCAGCGGAGGACGAGCTGGACGACGGCTGCCGTTCCCACGATCACGATGAAGGTCCGCAGCACCACGGGCGAGAGCCGACGGCCGATCCCCGCGCCGATCTGGCCGCCGATGGCGGAACCGACCGCGATGAGCAGGACGGCGGTCCAGTCGAAGTGGGCGACGAAGAGGAAGAAGAGCGCGGCCACGGAGTTGACGATGGCCGCGAGGACGTTCTTGGTGGCGTTGATCCGCTGCAGGCTGTCGTCGATCAGGATGCCCATGAGGGAGAGGTAGATGATCCCCTGGGCGGCGGTGAAGTAGCCGCCGTAGACGCTGGCGGCCAGCAGGGAGGTGAGGAGGAGGGGGCCGCCGTCGGAGTGCGGCGCCCCGGTTCCGCGGCGTTCACGGCGGCGCTGGACGGCGGCGGAGATCCGGGGCTGGAGGACGACGAGCACCAGGGCGAGCGTCACGAGGACCGGGACGATGGTCTCGAAGGCCGTCGGCGGCAGCAGGGTCAGCAGCATCGCGCCGGCGAGGCCGCCCACGAGGGCGGCGAGGCCGAGGCGGAGGATGCGGCGCCGCTGGCCGGCGAGCTCGGCGCGGTAGCCGATGGCTCCGCTGATCGATCCCGGTATCAGGCCGAGGGCGTTCGAGACGGTGGCGGTGACGGGCGGGAGCCCGGTGGCCAGCAGTACCGGGAACGTGATGAGGGTTCCCGAGCCGACGATCGTGTTGATCGTGCCCGCCGCCGTGCCCGCCACGAAGATCGCGACCGCTTCCCAGATGGACAAGGCCGTCTCCTCACATGCTCGGTGCGTCGCCTCCCCGCCGTCGAGGTCGAGGGGCCGCACCGATCATGCACGACCGGCCGGGCGGTCAGTCGATCGGGGGCTGCTCGCGCCGCTCCGTGCCACCGCTCTGGCGGGGTACGCCGTTGCCGCCGGAGCCTCCCGCGCCGTTCCCGCCGCCGTTGCCGGACAGGGGTCCGCCGAAGCTGCCGATGGCGCCGGAGAGGCCCTTGAGCGCGTCGCCGATCTCGCTGGGCACGATCCAGAGCTTGTTGGCGTCGCCCTCCGCGATCTTCGGGAGCATCTGGAGGTACTGGTACGAGAGCAGCTTCTGGTCCGGGTCGCCGGCGTGGATGGACTCGAAGACCGTGCGGATCGCCTGGGCCTCGCCCTCGGCGCGCAGGGCCGCGGCCTTGGCCTCGCCCTCGGCGCGGAGGATGGCGGACTGCTTCTCGCCCTCGGCGGTGAGGATCTGCGACTGGCGGATGCCCTCGGCGGTGAGGATGGCGGCGCGCTTGTCGCGGTCCGCGCGCATCTGCTTCTCCATCGAGTCCTGGATGGAGGTGGGGGGTTCGATGGCCTTGAGTTCCACGCGGTTGACGCGGATGCCCCACTTGCCGGTGGCCTCGTCGAGGACGCCGCGGAGGGCGGCGTTGATCTCCTCGCGGGAGGTGAGGGTGCGCTCGAGGTCCATGCCGCCGATGATGTTGCGGAGGGTGGTGACGGTCAGCTGCTCGATCGCCTGGATGTAGCTGGCCACCTCGTAGGTCGCCGCGCGGGCGTCGGTCACCTGGTAGTAGATGACGGTGTCGATGTTGACGACGAGGTTGTCCTGGGTGATCACCGGCTGGGGCGGGAACGGGACGACCTGTTCACGCAGGTCGATCCGGTTGCGGATCGAGTCGATGAACGGCACCACGATGTTCAGCCCCGCGTTGAGGGTGCGCGTGTAGCGGCCGAACCGCTCCACGATGGCGGCACTGGCCTGCGGGATGACCTGGATCGTCTTGATCAGGGCGATGAAGACCAGCACCACCAGAATGACCAGAACGATGATGATCGATGGCATCGTGCTTCCCGTGCCCTTCGCTGCCGGATGAGTCTCTGATGATCGAGTTTCCCAGACCGCTGGCGGTCATGGGTGAGGTTACGTCACATGATCATGATGAACCGTCACCCGGGTGTCACATCACCACGGCCGTCGCACCGTCGATCTCGACCACGTCCACCTGCTCCCCCGGCTCGAAGGCCCGGGAGGCGTCGAGGGCCCTCGCCGACCACACCTCGCCGGCGAGCTTGATCCGGCCGCCGTCTCCGTCGACCCGCTCCAGCACGACCGCCTGACGGCCTCTCAGCGCGTCGACTCCGCTGGCGAGCTGGGGGCGCTGTGCGCCGTGGCGCGCGGCGATGGGCCGTACGACGGCGATCAGCGCGACCGACACGGCCGCGAACACCACCACCTGCGCCACCACGCCGAAGCCGAGGCCAGCGGTGACGGCTCCCGCGACCGCGCCGACGGAGAGCATCCCGAGTTCCGGCATGGCGGTGATCACGAGGGGGATACCGAGCCCGACCGCCGCGACGAGCCACCACACCCATGCGTCGATGTCCACGGTGCCATGGTAGGGGGGCGAACGCCGCCCCGACAGGGCGCTGTCGGGGCGCTGTCAGGAAAGCGGCAGGCCCTGGGCGGTCCAGCGCTCGCCGTTGCGCTCGACGAGGAGCGGCAGCCCGAAGCAGAGGGAGAGGTTGCGGGAGGTCAGCTCGGTCTCCATCGGGCCCGCGGTGAGCACCTTCCCCTGACGGATCATCAGGACGTGGGTGAAGCCCGGCGCGATCTCCTCGACGTGGTGGGTCACCATGATCATGGAGGGGGCGTACGGGTCGCGGGCGAGCCGGCCGAGGCGGCGGACCAGGTCCTCGCGGCCGCCGAGGTCGAGGCCGGCGGCGGGCTCGTCGAGCAGCAGCAGTTCGGGGTCGGTCATCATCGCGCGGGCGATGAGCGTGCGCTTGCGCTCGCCCTCGGACAGGGTGCCGAACGTGCGGTCCAGGTAACCGGACATGCCGAGGCGGTCGAGGAAGGCCCGGGCGCGCTGCTCGTCGACGGCGTCGTAGTCCTCGTGCCAGGTGGCGGTCATGCCGTACGCGGCGGTGAGGACGGTCTGCAGGACGGTCTGGCGCTTGGGGAGCTTGTCGGCCATGGCGATGCCGGCCATGCCGATGCGGGGGCGGAGCTCGAACACGTCGACGCCGCCGAGCCGGTCACCGAGGACGGTGGCGGTGCCGGTGGTGGGGAACAGGTAGCTGGAGGCGAGGTTGAGGAGCGTGGTCTTGCCGGCGCCGTTCGGGCCGAGGATCACCCAGCGCTCGCCCTCCTTGACCGACCAGGAGACGTCGTCCACCAGAGCACGTCCTCCGCGGACCACGGATACGTCCACCAGCTCCAGTACATCGCTCATGAGCGCGTTGTCTCCCCATTCGGTCGTCGGGTCTCGGGCTCTGCCCGCCTGTGGGCACGGCTCCCCAGGTAAACCTACGCCACCCGCCCGGTGCTCCTGCCCCGGGTCCGGTACCTAGGCTGGGTCCATGCTCTCGGAACCACGTTCAGGACGCCTGGCCGCCTGGGGGAACGCCCTCTCGGCCGGATTCGTATCGCCGGACGACGCGGTGACCGCGATCGTCGGGGAGGACGCGGTGCACCGCGTGGCAGGACTCCCCGGCGAGAACGGGCCGGTGGGGCTCACGCTGGCGCTGGGGCGGCTGCGCGCGGCCGGGGTGCGGGGGTTCCGGGTGGCCCTGCCCGCGCCCGGGCATCCGCTGGGGCTGAGCGGGCCGCCGGAGTTCAACGCGCGGGCGCTGGAGGCGCGGGAGGCGGTGGTCTGCCACGGGGCGGCGTACGGCCTGGTGCCCGAGGTGCGCGAGACGGGTCCGGACGGCGATGTGCACGTCGGTGTCGTCTGGCACTGCCTGCCGGTGCGGGAGGGAGTGCCCGCCGACGTCCCCTCCCTCGGCGAGGCGGAACGGGAGCTCGCCGAGGGGCTGCGGGAGGCGACGGAGGTGCTGTCGCGGCTGGACGTGGCGGCCTCCGGGCCGGTGGCCGAGGCGGCGCTGGGCGCGTACCGGGCGCGGGCGGAGCCGAAGGCGGCCCGCGAGGTACTCGCGCCCGGGTACCCGCCCCGGGCGGCACGTGTCCTGGAACTGGCCCGGCGGATCGGACTCCTGCTGTCCCTGGCGTACGAGAACGGGCACGGCGGGGCGATGAGCGCGTCGGAGATGGCGGCCCGGGGGCGGCTCTGCGTCCGGTGGAGCGCGTGGCGCGGCGGGCGCAGGTGGCGGCGTACAACGCCTATGTGGAGGACCTGGAGCGCCGGGCGGATCGCTGACGGGCGCGGAGGGGCGAGGCGCGGGCAGGGCCCGGGGTCTCCGGGTCCGGGCGAGGCGCGGAGGGGCGAGGCGCGGGCAGGGCCCGGGGGCGGTCGACCGGTGGCGGGGGCGCGGCCGGGCGCCCGACGGACCCCGGGCACGGTCCGGGGTCCGTCGGGCGCTGCCGGAGAGCCGGGCGGCTCGCTCAGCCGTTGACGCCCGTGTTGCCGAAGGCCGGGTTCAGGGCGCCGATGACGTTGACCGTGTTGCCGACGGCGTTGACCGGGACGTGGATCGGCGCCTGGATCAGGTTGCCGGAGCCGACGCCCGGGGAGTGCGTGGCGTGGCCGTCCGCGTGCGCGCTGGTGGCGGACGCGACACCGGCGCCTGCGGCGACGATGCCGCCGGCGACCATGGAGACGGCGAGGGCCTTCTTCAGGTTCTTCACTTCGGGATCCTCCTAGGCGTCACCGCGGCGGGACCGCCGCGGCTCGCCCTGGAGAACGCCCGGGGCGCACCCGGGATACGCCGTGTGGGCGACATACACACGACGGTATGAACCTCACACCGGCAGGAACCGGTCCGCTTTCCTGCCCGGATGACCTGCCGAGTGACCTGCCGAAACGTTCCGATCAGCCCGGAGTCAGCCGGAGAGGCCATGCCGGACGGCCCAGAGCGCCGCCTGGGTCCGGTCCGCGAGATCGAGCTTCATCAGGATGTTCGACACATGGGTCTTCACCGTCTTCTCCGACAGGACCAGGGTCCGGGCGATCTCCCGGTTGGAGCGGCCGTCGGCGATGAGCCCGAGCACCTCCCGCTCCCGTTCGGTGAGCGATGTGCCCCTCCCCTGCCCGCCGCCCGGCTCGTCCTGGGCCAGGAGCACTCCCGCCACCTCCGGCTGGAGGAGCACATGCCCCGCGTGCACGGAGCGGATCGCCGCGGCGAGCGCGTCGGGGTCGACGTCCTTGTACACATAGCCCGAGGCGCCGGCGCGCAGCGCGGGGACGACCGTGCGCCGCTCGGTGAAGCTCGTGACGACCAGCACCTTCGCGGCGCTGTCGAGCGCGCGCAGCTTGCGCAGCGCATCGATGCCGTCGGTGCCGGGCATCCGCACGTCCATCAGGACGACATCGGGCAGCAGTTCCCCGGCTCGGGCCACCCCCTCGTCCCCGTCCCCCGCCTCGCCGACGACCTCCAGGTCGTCCTGCACCTCGAGGAAGGTGCGCAGCCCCCTGCGCACCACCTGGTGGTCGTCCACCAGCAGCACGCGGATCGCCCGTCCGTCTCCCGGCACCGCCCCGCCGCCGGGACGCACCGCGTCTCCGCTCTCCCGCTCAGCCACCGGGGACCTCCATCTCGACCGTGGTGCCCTTGCCGGGCGCCGATTCCACCGTGAGTCTTCCGCCGACGCCGCTCGCCCGGTCGCGCATGGAGACCAGGCCGAGGTGGCGTCCCGCCGTGCGGACCGCCTCGGGCTCGAAGCCGCTTCCGTCGTCGGTGACGCTGAGGACCGCGCCCGGGCCGCGGCGGGCGAGGCTGACCGCGACCCGTCGTGCGCCCGAGTGCCGCAGCGCGTTGTGCAGGGCTTCCTGGGCGACCCGGAGCAGGGCCTCCTCCTGGGCGGCCGGCAGGGCGCGGACCCCGCGGCTGTCGAAGGTGACATGTGCGCTGTGGGCGCGGTCGAGCACCTGGATCTGGGTGCGGAGGGTCTCGGCCAGGCCGTCCTCGTCCAGGGCGGCGGGGCGCAGTTCGACGACCGCGGCACGCAGTTCGTCGGCGGCCTCGGCGGCGAGTGCGGCCACCTGCTGCAGCTCGCCCTTGGCCCGGCCCGGGTCGCGGTCCACCAGGCGGGCCGCGGCCTGTGCGGTCAGCCGGAGGGAGAACAGCTTCTGGCTGACCGCGTCGTGGAGTTCGTGCGCGAGGCGGGAGCGCTCCTCGGCGATGGTGAGTTCGCGGCTGCGCTCGTACAGCCGGGCGTTGGTGAGGGCGATGGCCGCGTGCTGCGCGAGGATCGACAGCAGCTCCTCGTCCTCCTCGGTGAACCCGCAGACGCCCTCGGGCTTGGGACACCGCTTGTTGGCGAGGAACAGCGCGCCGATCGTCTCGTCGCCGTCCCTGACGGGCAGGCCCAGGAAATCGGCCATCTCGGGGTGGGCGGCGGGCCAGCCCTCGAAGCGGGGGTCCTTGCGCACGTCCGCGAGGCGCTCGGTCCTGGCGTCCCTCAGCATCGCGGCGAGGATGCCGTGCTGGCGCGGGAGCGGCCCGATCGCCCGCCACTGCTCGTCGCTCACGCCGTCGACGACGAACTGGGCGAAGCCTCCGTGGTCGTCCGGGACGCCGAGGGCCGCGTACTCCGCGCCGAGCAGCTCCCGGGCCGACGCGACGATCGTCTTGAGGACGTCGCGGACCTCGAGGTGCCTGCTCATCGCGAGCAGGGCGGTGCTCACGGCGGCCAGGCCGGAGCTCGGTCGATGGCTCATGGGATCACCGTACCCGGGTGCCGTGACGGTGCGTATCGGCCTGTGGACGGCGGCGGAACCGGTCCCTGGGCCTAGGTCGAAGTGCCCTGGGCGGTAGGGGCGCTGGGACGAGGCGGCGGGGCCGGCGTCGGGGCCAGCCTGGACGGCATACGGAAGGGCGGCGCGGTACGGGAACGGCGTCGCGGTACGAGTGAGGGGTGTGCCATGCCGGTCGCGATCATCACGGGGCCTCGAAGGGGCTCGGGTACGCGCTGGGGGCCGCGCTCGCGCGGCGCGGCTGGGATCTGGTGCTGGACGCGCGGACGGCGCCGGTCCTGGAGGCGTCGGCCGGGGAGCTGCGCCGGTACGGGACGCGGGTGACGGCGGTGCCCGGGGACGTCACGGACCCGCGGCACCGCGCCGGGCTGGTGTCCGCGGCCCGCGAGCTGGGCGGTTCCCTCGACCTGCTGGTGAGCAACGCGAGTGCGCTGGGTGCCGAGCCGCTGGTGCGGCTGGAGGAGCTGCGGCCGGACGCTCTGCGGTCGGCGCTGGAGACCAACGTGGTGGCGGCGCTGGGGCTGGTACAGGAGGCGCTTCCGCTGCTGCGTGCCGGTGCGCCGGGCGCGGTGGTCGCGGTCTCTTCGGACGCCGCGGCCGGGGCGTATGAGACCTGGGGCGGTTACGGGGCGTCGAAGGCGGCGCTCGACCAGCTGGCGGCCGTGCTGGCGGTGGAGGAGCCGGAGCTGCGGGTGTGGGCGGTCGACCCGGGCGACATGCGCACGGATCTGTACGCGGCGGCGGTGCCGGACGACGACGGCCCGAGGCCGGAGCCGGACGAGGTGGTGCCGGGGTTCCTGCGGCTGCTGGACGAGCGGCCGCCGAGCGGCCGCTACACCGCCGCGGTGGCGGCCCGGCGATGAGCGTGCCGGAGGACCTGCGGGTGCCGGACGGGCTGTCGGCGCGGGTCCCGGCGGAGGAGCGCGGGGCGGGGCGGGACGACGTGCGGCTGATGGTGTCGCGCGGTACGGCCGTGGCGCACCACGCGTTCCGCGAGCTGCCCGGGCTGCTGCGGGCCGGGGACGTGCTGGTGGTGAACACCTCCACGACCCTGCCCGCGGCTGTGAACGCGCGGCTGGGCGGGGAGCGCCTGGTCGTCCACTTCTCCACGCGGGGGGACACGGGCCCTCCGGGGCGGTCCCGGAGGGAGGGCTGTGGGCGGTGGAGCTGCGGTCGCCGGACGGGGCGGGCAGCACGCTGCCGAGGGCGGGAGGCCCGGCGGGTGCGCGGGTACGGCTCCCCGGGGGCGGGGTGCTCGTGCCGCTGGAGCCGCTGCTGGAGGGATCGCCCCGGCTGTGGTGGGCCGCGGTGTCGGTGGACGTGCCCGCGCTGCTGGCGCGGTACGGCAGGCCGATCCGGTACCGCTACACCGAGCGGGACCAGCCGCTCTCCGCGTATCGGACGGTGTTCGCCCTGCCGGCGCCGGACGGGTCGGGCTCGGCCGAGATGCCGAGCGCGGCGCGTCCCTTCACCGAGCCGCTGGTGGCGGAGCTGGTGCGGCGGGGGGTGCAGTTCGCCCCGGTCACGCTGCACACGGGGGTGGCTTCGGCGGAGGCGCACGAGCCGCCGTACCCGGAGCGCTTCGAGGTGCCGGCGGCCACGGCGTGGCTGGTGAACGCGGCCCGTGCGAGTCGGCGGGCCGGTGGGGCGGGCGCGTCGTGGCGGTCGGGACGACGGCGGTGCGTGCGCTGGAGTCGGCGGCGGGGCCGGACGGTGCGGTGCGTCCGGCGGCGGGCTGGACGGATCTCGTCGTCACGCCCGCTCGGGGGTGCGCGTGGTGGAGGGCCTGCTGACCGGCCTGCACGAGCCCGCGGCGTCCCATCTGCTGATGCTCGAGGCGGTCGCCGGACGCGCGGCGCTCACCCGGAGCTACGCGGAGGCGCTGCGGCGCCGCTATCTCTGGCACGAGTTCGGCGACGTCCATCTCCTCCTCCCGGGCGAGGACGCCCACGGAGCACATTGACGCTCACGGAGAGCATTGCGGAAGCAACGGAAGGTGAGAGCACCCGGGGTGCGGTGTGAGCCCGCACATAGGACCCACATCACTTACGAAGCACGCTAGTGGCTACATAAAGGACATGTGAGCAGGCCAGGGTGTGCAGAGTGTGCAACTTGTCCGAATTTGGGGCTTCCCGCCCCACTACCCGGGATCGTATGTCACACCTTTGCCACAGCATTTTGCTGCCGCTAAGAATTGCGTCCGTCGCCGCCGAGCAGGCGCTGCGCCGCCCAGGCCGAAGCGACTCCCGCTATTCGAAGAGGTACGTCTCGCATGTCCGCGTCCCGCACCCCCGGTTTCCGCCGTATGTCCAAGACCTACAAGTTCTCGATCGCCGGTATCGCCGCCGCAGGCGCCTCCGCCCTCGCGTTCTCGCTCGTCCCGGGCAGCGCCGTCGCCGGTACCGGGACGCAGGCCGCGCCGGCCTCCGAGGTCGCCTGGTCCGCGACCGTCGACACCGCCAAGGCCGCCGCGCTGCAGACCAGCATCGCCGAGCAGAACGCCTTCACCGCGGCCCAGGCGAAGGCCGCCGCCCAGGCCAAGGCCCAGGCCGTCGCGAACGCCAAGACCGCCCAGGTCAAGGCCGCCGCCCAGGTCAAGGCCGTCGGCGCCGCCAAGGCCGAGGCCGCCGCCAAGGCCCGTGCCCTGGAGCAGGCCGCCAGCCGCGCCGCCGACCGCAAGCCGGTCTACGCCAACAACCTGGACGGCTGGATCCGCGAGGCCCTGGACATCATGAAGAAGCACAACATCCCGGGCACCTACCACGGCATCCACAAGAACGTGATGCGTGAGTCGAGCGGCAACCCGCGCGCGATCAACAACTGGGACATCAACGCCGTCAACGGCGTCCCGTCGAAGGGACTGCTCCAGGTCATCAAGCCGACCTTCGACGCGTACCACGTCCCCGGCACCGTCAAGGACCAGTACGACCCGGTGGCCAACATCGTCGCCGCCTGCAACTACGCGGCCGACCGCTACGGCTCGATCGACAACGTCAACAGCGCCTACTGACGGACGCGGGTCACACCGCACGGACGGCACCGGAGGGCGGCACCCGCATCGGGTGCCGCCCTCCGGTGCCGTCCGTGTCGTCCGTGCCGCCGGTACGGCCCGTGCCACGCGTACCGCACATACCGCGTACCGCCAGTGCTGCGCGTGCCGCCGGTACGGCCCGTTCCGACGGTGCCGCACATACCGCCGGTACCGCGTGGACGCCCGGGTGGCGGGAGCCCGCTACTTGCGCATGACCTCCGGCTCATGGCGGCGCAGGAAGCGGGCCACGAGGAAGCCGCACAGCGCGCCGAGCGCCAGCAGAGCCGCCATGTCCAGGCCCCACGCCCCGGCCTCGTGGTCCCAGAGCGGGTCGGTGTTGCCCGGGTCGTCCTGGTCGGGCCTGATCCTGTTGAGGTCCAGGGTGGCGCCGGCCGCCGCGACCGCCCAGCGGGACGGCATCAGATACGAGAACTCGTTCACGCCGATGGTGCCGTTGAGGGTGAACAGGCAGCCGGTGAACACGAGCTGGACGACAGCGAACATCACCAGCAGCGGCATGGCCTTCTCGGCGGTCTTCACCAGCGCCGAGATGACCAGGCCGAACATCATCGAGGCGAATCCGAGCGCCATGATCGGCAGCGAGAGTTCCAGCAGCGTCGCCGAGCCGAGGACCAGCCCCTGCTCGGGGATCTCCCGGGCGGCGAAGCCGATGGCGCCGACCAGGGCACCCTGGAACACGGTGATCATGCCGAGGACGATCACCTTGGACATCAGATAGGCGGAGCGCGACAGGCCGGTCGCCCGCTCCCGCTCGTAGATCACCCGTTCCTTGATCAGCTCGCGGATCGAGTTGGCGGCGCCGGCGAAGCAGGCGCCGGCCGCGAGGATCAGCAGCACCGTGGTCGCCGTGCCGTTGGGGACGATCCTGCCGGTCTGCGGGTTCACACCGTTGGGCAGCAGCCCCTTGTCCAGATCGATGAGCAGGCTCACCGCGCCGATGACGGCCGGCACGAGCACCGACAGCGCGAGGAAGCCCCGGTCGGAGGAGATCACCGAGACATAGCGCCGCATCAGGGTGCCGAGCTGGGAGAACCACCCCTGCGGCTTCGGCGGCCTGATCGCCTGGGGCGGCGGCATGTGCACCGACTGCGCGGCGACGGCGTCGATGTCCGCGGCGTACATCTGGAAGTGCTGCGAGCCCTTCCAGCGGCCCGCCCAGTCGTAGTCGCGGTAGTTCTCGAAGGCGGAGAACACGTCGGCCCAGGTCTCGTAGCCGAAGAAGTTCAGCGCCTCCTCCGGCGGGCCGAAGTACGCCACCGAGCCGCCGGGCGCCATCACCAGCAGCTTGTCGCACAGCGCCAGCTCGGCCACCGAGTGGGTGACCACGAGGACGGTGCGTCCGTCGTCGGCGAGTCCGCGCAGCAACTGCATGACGTCGCGGTCCATGCCCGGGTCGAGGCCGGAGGTCGGCTCGTCGAGGAAGATCAGCGACGGTTTGGTCAGCAGCTCCAGGGCGACGGAGACGCGCTTGCGCTGGCCCCGGAGAGGGAGGTGACCTTCTTGCCCTTGTGGATGTCGAGCTTCAGCTCGCGCAGCACCTCGTCGATGCGGGCCTCGCGCTCGGCCGCCGTGGTGTCCGCCGGGAAGCGCAGCTTGGCCGCGTAGGTGAGCGCCTTCTTGACGGTCAGCTCCTTGTGCAGGATGTCGTCCTGCGGGACCAGACCGATGCGCTGGCGCAGCTCGGCGAACTGCTTGTACAGGTTCCGGTTGTCGTAGAGCACATCGCCCCGGTCGGCGGGGCGGTAGCCGGTGAGCGCCTTGAGCAGGGTCGACTTGCCGGACCCGGAGGGGCCGATGACCGCGATGAGCGACTTCTCCGGGACGCCGAAGGAGACGTCCTTGAGGATCTGCTTGCCGCCGTCGACCGTGACCGTGAGATGGCGGGCGGAGAAGGACACCTCACCGGTGTCGACGAACTCCTCGAGGCGGTCGCCGACGAGCCGGAACGTCGAGTGGCCGACGCCGACGGTGTCGTTCGGGCCGATGAGCGCGGTGCCGGACTTGGCCAGCGGCTGGCCGTTGACGTAGGTGCCGTTGTGCGAGCCGAGGTCGCGGATCTCGAAACGGCCGTCGGGCGTCGCGTGGAACTCGGCGTGGTGGCGGGAGACCTGGAGGTCGGAGACCACCAGGTCGTTCTCCAGCGCACGGCCGATGCGCACCACCCGGCCCAGGGGCAGCTGGTGGAACGTGGTGGGGCTGCGGTCGCCGTGCACCGGCGGGGCCCCGCGGGGCCGGAGGGCGTCTCGCTGGCCTGGTGGCCGTGCGGGGCCTGCTGGTGCGGTACCCGGGCGGCGGGCGGCTGCTGC
Organism: Streptomyces sp. I6; assembly: GCA_003725745.1. Lineage (GTDB taxonomy): Bacteria > Actinomycetota > Actinomycetes > Streptomycetales > Streptomycetaceae > Streptomyces. Next base: position 1,162,788 of record RHDP01000001.1, read on the forward strand.
CCCTGCTCCCGGGGCGCCTGCTGCCGGGCCCAGCCCTGGTGGGCGGGGCCCTGCTGCCCCGACGGGACGGTGCCGGCCTGCTGCGGAGCGGTTCCCTGTGCGCTGTACGCGCCGGCCTCGGCGCCGGACAGGCTCAGCCGCGGGCCGTCGCTGGCGTTGCCGAGGTGCACCGCGGAGCCGGGGCCGAGCTCCAGCTGGTGGACGCGCCGGCCCTGCACATACGTGCCGTTGGTGCTGCCGTGGTCCTCGAGGACCCAACTCCAACCGCTCCAGCTGATCGTGGCGTGCCGCCACGACACCCGGGCGTCGTCGATCACCACGTCACCCTGGGGGTCCCGCCCCAGGGTGTACGACCTGGACGGATCGAGGGTCCAAGTCCTTCCGTTCAATTCCAGTACGAGTTCCGGCACTCCATGCCCCACCTAGTTGTCCCCCGAGCTACCCCCGTCGACGGGCATCCGGGGATGGCGAACGTCGTGGGGAACTATTCCAGGCACGGACGCGTATCCGAAAGCCGGGCCTGGTGAAGGCGGCCTCGGCTCCCCGATCGGCGGGGTGTTGGTGAGGCGGACGCGTCCCCGGTGTGCGGTGTGCGGTGTGCGGCGTGTGTCCATGTACGGCACGGGGGGCGAGGGGCACGAGGGGCGAGGGGCACGGGCGCCTCGTTGCCGATCCGTCCGGCCCCGGCCGTCCGGGGGGGGCGCGGGAGGAGGCGCGGACCGGGGAGCCCTAGGGTGGCAGGCCACCGGCGACCGGAGGAGCCCCGCCAGCGGCCGCGGGGCACCGGCGCCCGCGCCTGGGGCCGGAGGAGACCGTCCGGCAAGCCGCTCGGTGCCCGTCTCACCCGCGTGGTCCCGCACGCCATCCCCCGTACGGCGGCAGCCGGCCCCGCGGCGGCACCCCGGCGCCGACCCGCACCGCGCCTCGGCCGGGAGGGCCGCCGGCTGTCCGGTACGCGGGACGGGGCGGCGCATGGCACGGAGTGCCCGATACCGTGGGAGCACCATGAGCGCATCGCAGCCCCCGCAGACGTCCGAGGTCCCCACCCTGCTGGTGAAGATCTTCGGGAAGGACCGTCCCGGCATCACCGCCGGGCTCTTCGACACCCTCGCCGCCTTCTCCGTCGACGTGGTCGACATCGAGCAGGTCGTCACGCGGGGGCGCATCACCCTGTGCGCACTCGTCACCGAGCCGACCGCCGGCGCCGAGGGCGAGCTGCGGGCCACCGTGCACGGCTGGGCCGAGTCGCTGAAACTGCAGGCCGAGATCATCTCGGGCCTCGGCGACAACCGGCCCCGTGGCAGCGGCCGCTCGCATGTGACCGTACTCGGGCATCCGCTGACCGCGGAGTGCACGGCCGCCATAGCGGCCCGGATCACCGGGACGGGCGGCAACATCGACCGTATCCACCGGCTCGCCAAGTACCCCGTGACCGCCGTGGAGTTCGCGGTGTCGGGCTGTGAGACCGAGCCGCTGCGGACCGCACTGGCGACCGAGGCGGCGGAGATCGGGGTGGACGTCGCGGTCGTCTCCGCCGGACTGCACCGCCGGGCGCAGCGTCTGGTGGTGATGGACGTCGACTCCACGCTGATCACCGACGAGGTCATCGAGCTGTTCGCCGCTCACGCGGGCTGCGAGGCCGAGGTCGCCGAGGTCACGGCCGCCGCGATGCGCGGAGAGCTGGATTTCGAGCAGTCGCTGCACGCCCGGGTCGCGCTGCTGGCGGGCCTGGACGCGTCGGTGGTGGACAAGGTGCGCACGGAGGTACGGCTCACCCCGGGCGCGCGCACGCTGATCCGTACGCTGAAGCGGCTGGGCTTCCAAGTCGGCGTGGTGTCGGGCGGGTTCACCCAGGTCACCGACGACCTGAAGGAGCGCCTGGGCCTCGACTTCGCCTCGGCCAACACCCTGGAGATCGTGGACGGCAGGCTCACCGGCCGCGTCACCGGCGAGATCGTGGACCGGGCGGGGAAGGCGCGGCTGCTGCGGCGTTTCGCGGCGGAGGCCGGGGTGCCGCTCGCGCAGACCGTGGCGATCGGCGACGGTGCCAACGACCTGGACATGCTGAACGCGGCCGGGCTGGGCGTGGCTTTCAACGCCAAGCCCGTGGTGCGCAAGGCCGCCGACACGGCCGTCAACGTGCCCTTCCTGGACGCGGTGCTCTATCTGCTCGGGATCACCCGCGAGGAGGTCGAGACCGCGGACGCCCACGAGGGCTGAGCGGGCGGGCGGCGGCATCCGCCCTTGCGTCGTGCCGGCGTGGGCGGGTCGGAGCCGCGGTGGCGGGAGTGGCCTGGTGCGCCCCTGTGCGCACCAGGCCGCTCCCGGCGTCGAGCGCCGGTCAGTCGTGCGGGGCCCAGTAGTCGAGGAGCGTGCCCACGCCGTGCTCGACGGACTTCCAGGAACCGGAGAAGCCGACCACGGCGAACGCCGCGGTCGGGAAGCCGCCGCGGCTCATCCGCCGCAGGGTGTCGCCCTCCGCGCGGCCCGAGAGGGCGTCGGCGAGGGCGTGCATCCCGGGGTTGTGACCGATGAGCAGCAGATCGCCGACCTCGTCCGGGGTCTCGTTGAGCAGCGCGAGAAGGTCGCCGAGGGAGGCCTCGTAGAGCCGCTCCTCGTACACGGTCCTGGGCCGCTCGGGCAACTCCTGCACCGCGAGCTTCCAGGTCTCGCGGGTCCTCGTGGCGGTCGAGCACAGGGCGAGGTCGAAGGGGATTCCGGTGTCGGCGAGCTTGCGGCCGGCGGCGGGGGCATCCATGCGGCCCCGGTCGGCGAGCGGCCGCTCGTGGTCGGACACCTGAGGCCAGTCGGCCTTCGCATGGCGGAGTAGGGCGATCCTTCGCGGTGTATCGGCGCTCATGCTCCCCAGCTTCGCATGAAATCAGCCAGCGGGCGCAGGGTGTTGAGGGGTGACGGCACGAAGGGGAGCAGGCTGCCTCGGCCCGGTGGGGGCAGGCGAGGCGCCGGTTCAGAAGCCGCTCAGGACCGGCTGGATCCAGCCGAGGAACGCCACCGGCGAAGGGGGAGCGGCCGCCTGCGCCTGCCCCGCCCCGGTCATGATCAGGAACAGTACGGAGAAGCCGATCACCGGCAGGACGACGGACCACCACCGCAGTCCGGTGCCGCCTGCCCTCGGTGCGGCAGCCCTCAGCCCGCCTGCCCTCAGCCCGGCAGCCGCACCCGGCTCCAGGGTGGCGACGGCTCTCGGCACGGTGGCCGCACCGGGCGGCAGAGTGGCGGCACCGTGCGGCACAGTGGCCACGGCCCTCGGTCCGCCACCGCCGTCCCTCGCCCCGGCGTCGCCGCCGCCGGCGTCCGGAGCGTGGTGCCGGGGGTGCGTACGGGCCGACATGGCCGCCTCCGTGAGGTCCGAAGCTGGGCTCCCGCTGAGCTGCCTCCAACCTACGGATCATGGACCCGGCCGCACATCCGTCGGTCCACCCACTTCCCCCTGACACCCACCCCCTAGGGGACGGTGGGGACGGTCCGACTCGGCGGTCAGGGCGAGGCGATCGAGGCGATGATTCCGATGACCACCGTGATGCCGATCATCGCGCCGAAGACGAGCAGGAGCTTCTTCTGGCCGTTCGGGGGGTTCGGGTCGAGCACAGGCATGGGGTCAGTGTCGCATCCCGGCCTCGTCCCCGATCGCGCGGTCCCGGCCCGCGAGGACGCCCCCGCCGTTCAGCAGCCCGGCCAGCCCCGCAGTCCGGCAGCCCGGCCACTCAGCGCCGCAGATGGCTCACCCGTACGCTGTGGATCTCCTTCCAGCAGCGTTCGGTGAGTGTGGCGCGGCCGGTCGGGCCGAGGTCCACGGGTGCGCTGTCCGCGTCCACGTCCCACCAGCGTTCGCATTCGACGTGCAGTTGCACCCGGTCGGTGTCCAGATACGGGTTGTGGCAGTGTGCCGTGGCCCTGGAGCCCTCGACGTAGACGCTGCAGGCGGCCCCGAAGGGCCGGGACGGGGGCTCGTGCGGCTCGGAGACGGCCGCCGTGGGGGCGGCGGGCCACACCAGCGACCCGAGCACCCCGAGCACCGATGCGCATCGCCACGGCATACCCACAACCAGGACCTCCTCGGCCGTACTGCGGCATGCGCCGCTGCTGCACCACAAGGGAGGGATTGCCTTCCCAGGGTCACCCGGCCGGGTGCCGGTCCGCCCGCTGCATTGACCCGAACGGGCGACGCCCCGGCCGCCCGCACACAGCGGGTGACCGGGGCGTCGGCAGCGACCAGGTGACGGCCGTCAGGGGTGACGCTGCGTTACGCGCCCATCATGTGCACGCCACCGTCGACGTGGATGATCTCGCCCGTGGTCTTCGGGAACCAGTCGGACAGCAGCGCGACGATGCCGCGGCCGGCCGGCTCCGGGTCGGCCATGTCCCACTCCAGCGGGGAACGGTGGTTCCAGACGTCCGCCAGTTCGGTGAAGCCCGGGATGGACTTGGCGGCCATGGAACCGATCGGTCCGGCGGAGATCAGGTTGCAGCGGACGTTCTGCTTGCCGAGGTCACGCGCCATGTAGCGGCTGGTGGCCTCCAGCGCCGCCTTGGCCGGGCCCATCCAGTCGTACTGCGGCCAGGCGAACTGGGCGTCGAAGGTCAGACCGACCACCGAGCCGCCCTCGTGCGGGAACAGCGGCAGGCAGGCCATGGTGAGCGACTTCAGCGAGAACGCCGAGACGTGCATCGCGGTCGAGACGGACTCGAACGGCGTGTTCAGGAAATTGCCGCCGAGGGCGTCCTGCGGGGCGAAGCCGATGGAGTGGACGACGCCGTCCAGGCCGCCGAGCTCTGCCCGGACGATCTCCTCCAGCCGCCCCAGGTGCTCGTCGTTGGTGACGTCGAGTTCGACGACCTTGGTCGGCTCGGGAAGCTTCCTGGCGATGCGCTCGGTCAGCGTGGGCCGGGGGAACGCGGTCAGGATGATCTCCGCACCCTGCTCCTGGGCCAGCTTCGCGGCGTGGAAGGCGATGGAGGACTCCATCAGCACACCGGTGATGAGAATGCGCTTGCCGGCGAGGATTCCACTCATGTGATCAGTGACCCATGCCCAATCCGCCGTCAACCGGGATGACGGCTCCAGTGATGTACGAGGCGTCGTCGGAGGCGAGGAACCGCACGGCGGCGGCGATCTCCTCCGGCTGCGCGTAACGGCCGAGCGGGACCTGCGAGACGATGCCCGCACGCTGCTCGTCGCTGAGCACCTTGGTCATGTCGGTGTCGACGAAGCCGGGCGTGACGACGTTGAAGGTGATGTTCCGCGAGCCGAGTTCCCGGGCGAGGGACCGGGCGAAGCCCACCAGCCCGGCCTTGGAGGCGGCGTAGTTGGCCTGACCCGCCGAGCCGAGCAGCCCGACCACGGAGGAGATCAGGACGACACGGCCCTTCTTCGCGCGCAGCATGCCGCGGTTGGCGCGCTTCACGACACGGAACGCGCCGGTGAGGTTGGTGTCGAGGACGGAGACGAAGTCCTCCTCGGACATCCGCATCAGCAGCTGGTCCCGGGTGACGCCGGCGTTCGCGACGAGCACCTCCACGGGGCCGTGCTTCTCCTCGATCTCCTTGTAGGCCTGCTCCACTTGTTCGGCGTCGGTGATGTCGCAGCGGACGGGCAGGCAGCCCAGCTCGGTGAGCTCCGCCGGCGGCTCGCCGGACCGGTACGTGATCGCGACCTTGTCTCCGGCCTCGGCGAAAGCGCGGGCGATGGCGAGGCCGATGCCCCGGTTTCCTCCGGTGACGAGAACCGAGCGGCTCAACGGATCACCCTTTCGATAGCGGTCTGATACTGCGAGAACCTATCGGTACCGGCCCCTGTGCAGAGGGATCGACCCCTGACAGTGGCGTCGCGGCTGCACTGTCGGGTCTCTACAGTCGCCCTGGTTCTCCGGTGTCCGTGCGACCGGCGCCCGCGGGGCAGCGGAAGACGATCTTCGACTAGGCCCGGACCGGGCATGCCTGACGCGGATCACCCGGGACGGGGACCGCGCACTCCGCCCACACCGTCTTGCCCGGCCCCTGCCGGTCGTCGACGCCCCAGCGCGCGGCGACGGCCGCGACCACGAGCAGTCCTCGGCCGCTGTCCGCATCCGCGGGGCCCCGAGCCACCGTCCCGCAGAGCCCGGGCCGCCCGGGGTGGGTGTCGGACACCTCGACGCGGACGACGCCGGCCGAGCGGTCGTAGCCGAGCCGCAGTTCGAAGTCGCGCCCGGGGACGCGGCCGTGCAGGACCGCGTTGGCCGCGAGTTCGGCGACGACGAGGGCGACGGTGTCGGACGCGGTACCGCCGTACGGCAGGTGCCACAGGTCCAGGTGGTGCGTGGCGAGCCGGCGGGCGAGACGGGCCCCACGGCGCGTGGCGGAGAAGCGCTGCACGAACACACCTACGGTAACGGCCTCTTGGGCGGGTGACGCTGGCATGCGCCCAGCGTTCCCGGCCCGCCGCCCGCCCCAACAGGCACGACACCCATACACGTGTCGCTGTGCCAGTGCACACTCTGGACCGGGTGGGTCACCGTGCGTGACCCTGGACGGGTTGGGCGGGGTCGGGCGGGGCGCGAAAGCGTGGGCACGGGAGGCGCGGCGGCGATGAGGACGGACCACGGCGGAGGCGGCGGCGGTACGAACGGCGGTGAGGCGGAGCTCTCCGACAGCCTGAGGACCTTCGGCGTCGTCCTGAAGGCACTGCGGGAGGAGTCCGGCCTGACGCAGGAGGAGTTCGCGCGACGGGTGCGGTACTCGGCCGCGTATGTCGCCAAGATCGAGCAGGGCAAGCGGTTCCCCCGGCGGACCTGCCCGCACGGGCGGAAGAGGTACTGGGACCGGTCGCGCTCAAGGTCCTCACCGCGGCGGCGAAGAGCCTGACGCGGAGGGCGGGGCTGGCATCGTGGTTCCGGCAGTGGGCGGGGGTCGAGGAGGAGGCGATCTCCCTGTACGCGTACGAGTGCCGGGCGGTACCGGGGTTGCTGCAGCCGGAGGGGTACATCCGGGCGGTGTTCGAGCGCAATCTGCCGCCGCTCTCACAGGAGCAGGTCGAGCGGCAGGTATGCGCGAGGCTGGAGAGGCAGGACCTCCTGGCGATTCGGCCGAACACCGCCTTCAGCTTCATCATCGAACAAGGCATTCTGGAACGGCGTGTTGGAGGGTCCACCATCGTGAGAGAAGTCATCGATCACCTTCTCCACGTTGGGCAGCGGCACAACATCGAGATCCAGGTCATGCCGCTTCGGCAAGAGGACCACTGTGGTGTGGAGGGACAGATGTACCTGGCCGAGACGCCGTCCCACCAGTGGATCGGCTACACCGAGGGGCAGCGGTCTAGCAACCTGATCACTGCCCCGAACGACCTGAGTGTCCTCCTCCAGCGCTATGGCACACTGCGTTCCCAGGCCTTGGACTGCCGGGCTACCGCGAGCCTGCTGAAACGGATGCGAGGAGCACTATGAGCACCACTGATCAGCCGCGCTGGTTCAAGAGCAGCTACAGCGGCGGCGAGGGCGACAACTGCGTCGAGATCGCCCTGCGTCCCCAGGCGGTCCACATCCGCGACTCCAAGGACACGCGCATCCACCCCCTCGTCGTCACGCCGACGGCGTGGACGGCGTTCACCGCACACACGGCGGGCGCCTACCCGGCCCACTGAGCCGGCGCCGAACTGATCAGACGCCATGAGCACCGAACTGGCCTGGTTCAAGAGCAGCTACAGCGGCAGCGAGGGCGACAACTGCGTCGAGATCGCCCTGCGTCCCGACGCGGTCCACATCCGCGACTCCAAGGACACGCGCATCCACCCCTCGTCGTCACGCCGACGGCGTGGACGGCGTTCACCGCACACACGGCGGGCGCCTACCCGGCCCGCTGAGCCGGCTGGGCAGGCGCGGAGCCGATCGCACGCGGGCGGGCACGGAGGAAGCTTCCGTGCCCGCCCGTTTCGTGCTGCCGCTCGCGGATTTTCCGGCGATCAGGCCCCCGGGTCCGTGATTCACTTCCGCTGACAGTGCCAGTGACGGTGACGGCGAAAACCCGTCGCCACTGAGCTTCCCGAAGGGACCCCGGTCGTGGCCCATGAGATCGATCAGTCATTCCTGGCGCTGCCGCTGCGGGCGCTCGCCGACGCGGCGCTGGCGCGGGCGCGTTCCCTCGGCGCCCAGCACGCCGACTTCCGGCTGGAGCGGGTGCGCAGCGGCTCGTGGCGGTTGCGGGACGCGAAGCCGGCCGGCTCGTCCGACACCACCGATCTGGGGTACGCGGTGCGGGTGGTGCACGGCGGGGCCTGGGGGTTCGCGTCCGGTGTCGATCTGACCCGGACGCCGCCGCCAGGGTGGCGGGGCAGGCCGTGGCGATGGCCAGGCTGTCGGCGAAGGTGATCGCGGCCGCCGGCTCGGACGAGAGGGTCGAGCTGGCCGACGAGCCGGTGCACGCGGACCGCACCTGGATCTCCTCGTACGAGACCGACCCGTTCGACGTCCCGGACGAGGAGAAGTCCGCGCTGCTCGCGGACTGGAGCGCGCGGCTGCTGCGGGCGGACGGCGTGGCCCACGTGGACGCCTCGCTGCTGACCGTGCACGAGAACAAGTTCTACGCCGACACCGCGGGCACGGTCACCACTCAGCAGCGGGTGCGGCTGCATCCGCAGCTCACGGCGGTCGCGGTGGACCAGACGACCGGCGAGTTCGACTCCATGCGCACCATCGCGCCGCCGGTGGGACGCGGCTGGGAGTACCTGACCGGCACCGGCTGGAACTGGGACGCGGAGCTGGAGGAGATCCCTGAGCTGCTGGCCGCCAAGATGCGCGCGCCGAGTGTCGAGGCGGGGACGTACGACCTGGTCGTGGACCCGTCGAACCTGTGGCTGACGATCCACGAGTCGATCGGGCACGCCACCGAGCTGGACCGGGCGCTGGGCTACGAGGCGGCGTACGCGGGCACCTCCTTCGCCACCTTCGACCAGCTCGGGAAGCTGCGCTACGGCTCGGCGGTGATGAACGTGACCGGGGACCGGACCGCGGAGCACGGGCTGGCGACGGTCGGGTACGACGACGAGGGCGTGCAGGCGCAGAGCTGGGACCTGGTGCGCGACGGCACGCTGGTCGGCTACCAGCTCGACCGCCGGATCGCGCGGCTGACGGGCCTCGGCCGCTCCAACGGCTGCGCCTTCGCCGACTCGCCGTCGCACGTCCCGGTGCAGCGGATGGCGAACGTGTCGCTCCGTCCGGAACCGGGCGGACTGTCGACGGAGGACCTGATCGGCGGGGTGGAGCGCGGCGTCTACGTCGTCGGGGACCGGTCCTGGTCGATCGACATGCAGCGGTACAACTTCCAGTTCACCGGCCAGCGCTTCTACCGCATCGAGAACGGCCGGCTGGCCGGGCAGCTGCGCGATGTCGCCTACCAGGCGACGACGACCGATTTCTGGGGGTCGCTGGAGAAGGTCGGGGGCCCGCAGACGTATGTCCTGGGAGGCGCCTTCAACTGCGGCAAGGCCCAGCCGGGCCAGGTCGCGGCCGTCTCGCACGGCTGCCCGTCCGCGCTGTTCCGCGGCGTCAACATTTTGAACACCACCCAGGAGGCCGGTCGATGAGCCCCGTCAGCAAGCCGCACGAGATCGTCGAGCGTGCACTCGAACTGTCCACGGCGGACGGCTGTGTCGTCATCGCCGACGAGCACTCCTCGGCCAATCTCCGCTGGGCCGGGAACACCCTCACCACGAACGGCGTGACCCGGGGCCGCACCCTCACCGTGATCGCGACCGTGCACGGGACGCAGGGCACCGCGTCCGGTGTGGTGTCCCGGTCGGCGGTGACGGCCGCGGACCTGGAGCCGCTGGTGCGGGCGGCCGAGGCCGCCGCACGGGCCGCGGGCCCCGCCGAGGACGCGCAGCCGCTGGTCAGCGGCGTCCCGGTGGCGGGTGACTTCACCGACGCCCCGGCGGAGACCTCCTCGGCCGTGTTCGCCGACTTCGCGCCCGCGCTGGGCGAGTCCTTCGCGCGGGCCCGCTCGGGCGGCCGTGAGCTGTACGGCTTCGCCCACCACGAGCTGACCTCCACGTACCTCGGGACGTCCACGGGGGTGCGGCTGCGCCACGACCAGCCCAACGGGACGCTGGAACTCAACGCCAAGTCACCGGACCGCAGCCGCTCGGCCTGGTCGGGGCGCTCGACCCGGGACTTCAAGGACGTCGACCCGGCGGCCCTGGACGCCGAACTCGCGACCCGGCTGGGCTGGGCGCAGCGCCGGATCGACCTGCCGGCGGGCCGGTACGAGACGCTGCTGCCGCCGACCGCCGTCGCGGACCTGCTGATCTACCAGCTGTGGTCGTCCTCGGGCCGGGACGCGGTCGAGGGCCGCACGGTCTTCTCCAAGCCGGGCGGCGGCACCCGCATCGGCGAGCGGCTGTCGGAGCTGCCGCTCACCCTCCGCAGCGACCCGGACGAGCCGGGTCTCGAGTGCGCTCCGTTCGTGATCGCGCACTCCTCGGGCGGCGACGCCTCGGTGTTCGACAACGGCCTGGCGGTGCCCGCGGCCGAGTGGGTGCGCGACGGCAACCTGGAGCGGCTCACCACCACGCGGCACAGCGCGGGGCTGACCGGGCTGCCGGTCTCCCCCGCCGCGGACAACCTGATCGTGGACGCGGGCGGTGAGCGCTCGCTGGAGGAGATGGTGGCGTCGACCGGGCGCGGCCTGCTGCTGACCTGCCTGTGGTACATCCGGGAGGTCGACCCGGCCACGCTGCTGCTGACGGGGCTGACCAGGGACGGTGTCTATCTCGTGGAGAACGGCGAGGTCACCGGGGAGGTCAACAACTTCCGCTTCAACGAGTCGCCCGTCGACCTGCTGTCGCGGGCCCAGGAGGCCGGGCGGACGGAGAAGACGCTGCCGCGGGAGTGGGGCGACTGGTTCACCAGGGCGGCCATGCCGGCGCTGCGCGTCCCGGACTTCCATATGAGCTCGGTCAGCCGGGGCGTCTGAGACCGGCCCGGACGCCCCGAGCGCGGACGCCCCACGCGGGGCGTCCGGGGCTTCGGGCGAAACCCATAGACTGCTGGGTGCCGCCCCGGGGCGGCACCACCTTCTTTCCCCTGTTCGAGGAGAACCGGAACCGTGACGGACATCGTCGACGAGCTGAAGTGGCGCGGGCTGTTCGCCCTGTCCACCGACGAGGACGCTTTGCGCAAGGCGCTCGCGGACGGTCCCGTCACGTTCTATTGCGGTTTCGACCCGACCGCGCCCAGCCTGCACGTCGGTCATCTGGTGCAGGCACTCACCATGCGCCGGCTCCAGCAGGCGGGACACCGCCCGCTGGCGCTGGTCGGCGGGGCGACCGGCCAGATCGGCGATCCCAAGCCGACGGCCGAGCGCACCCTGAACGCCCCGGAGACCGTCGCGGCCTGGGTGGACCGGGTCCGCGCCCAGATCGAGCCGTTCCTGTCCTTCGAGGGCGACAACGCCGCGGTCATGGTCAACAACCTGGACTGGACGGCGGGCATGTCCGCCATCGAGTTCCTCCGGGACATCGGCAAGCACTTCCGCGTCAACAAGATGCTGACGAAGGACTCGGTCGCCCGCCGGCTCGAGTCCGACCAGGGCATCAGCTACACGGAGTTCAGCTACCAGCTGCTGCAGGGCATGGACTTCCTGGAGCTGTACCGGCGCCACGGCTGCACCCTGCAGCAGGGCGGCAGCGACCAGTGGGGCAACCTGACCGCCGGTCTGGACCTGATCCACCGCCTGGAGCCGCACGCGAACGTGCACGCGCTCGCCACGCCGCTGATGACCAAGGCGGACGGCAGCAAGTTCGGCAAGACCGAGGGCGGCGCGGTCTGGCTGGACCCGGAGATGACGACGCCGTACGCGTTCTACCAGTTCTGGCTGAACGTGGACGACCGCGATGTCTCCCGGTACATGCGGATCCTCAGCTTCCGCAGCCGTGCGGAACTGGAGGAGCTGGAGCGGCTCACCGAGGAGCGGCCTCAGGCCCGCGCCGCGCAGCGGGCGCTGGCCGAGGAGCTGACGACCCTGGTGCACGGCGCCGGCCAGTGCGCCGCGGTCATCGCCGCGTCGAAGGCGCTGTTCGGCCAGGGCGACCTGGGGGAGCTGGACGAGGCGACCCTCGCGGCGGCGCTCTCGGAGCTGCCGCACGCGCGGGTGGCGGAGCCGGTCGCGGTGGCGGACCTCTTCGCGGAGGTGGGGCTGGTGGCGAGCAAGTCGGCGGCCCGCCGCACCATCAAGGAGGGCGGGGCCTACGTGAACAATGTGAAGGTGGCGGCCGAGGACGCGGTGCCGGCCGCCGGCGAACTGCTGCACGGGCGCTGGCTGGTGCTGCGCCGCGGCAAGAAGAACCTGGCCGCGATCGAGGTCTCGGGCGGCTGAGGCCGCGCCCGGGGCACGCCCCCGGTGTCACACGGTCCGGCGGCCGGGCGGGAGCGCGTCCCGCCCGGCCGCCGCGGGCCGCTCACTTCGGGGCCGGAGGGTGCGGCGGGCGCACGGCGCGTCCGTCAGGCCACCTTCTTCCTGCCTCGGACGGCGATGTACAGCATGTCGCCCACGGCGACGACGACCAGGGCGGCGATGATCTGCAGGACATGGCGGCCCCAGTCGATTCCGGGGGTCGCCGCGATCCCGAACGCTCCCGCGAGGGCGTTTCCGATGATGCCGCCGATGATGCCGAAGATCGTGATGAGCCAGAGCGGACTGTGCTGCCTTCCCGGCAGGATCGCCTTGGCGATCAAACCCAGCACGAATCCGACGATGATCGCCCACAACCAGCCCATTGCTGCCTCCCGCATCCGGATCGACGTGAGCAGTTACGGACAGTTTCGACGCATCCGCCACACGGCGCATGTCGGACCGTGGTGCGTGCGGTGCGGGACGCGGCCGGAGGCCGGACACGGGGGCCCGGCCTCGAATGCGGCGGAACCGCGGCGTACGGTGGAAGAAGGTGCGCGCCGGGGAGGGCCCGGCGCGGCGGCTGAGCGGCGGAACGACATGCGGAAGCACAAGGAGACCGAGGTCTTCCGGATCACCGGCGCACGGCAGGGGCTGGCCGATGACGTGCGCGGCCGCCAGCGCCGGTACGTGATCTCCATGTCGGTCCGCACCCTCGCGGTGATCCTGGCCGCGGTCCTGTGGAACGTCGAACGCCATGTGGCGATCGTGGCGCTCGTCCTGGGAGCCACCCTGCCCTACATCGCCGTGGTGATCGCCAACGCGGGCCGGGAGAGCGCCCCGAAGCCCCTTGCCACGTTCGTACCGGCGCCCACCCGGCCGGCGCTCGGGAGCGGCACACCCGCGCCGCGGCCGGCGCCGGAGGAGGCGGAGCAGCCCGGGCACGCGGAGCGGGCGCCCGCCGAGGACGGTAACGAGGGCCGGGCGCAGGACGCGCCGGAACGTGAGTACCGGCGCGGGTGAGCGGCGCGGCCGCCGGCACGCGCGCCGAGAAGCCCGGGAAAAGCTCAGATCAATCATGAAGTTCCGGTGCACCACGGACCGTTCCGCGTGACATACTGCCAGTGCGCTCCGCATCCCCCGTCGGAGCGACGGACCGACGCCGGGCAGCTCCCCCGTGGCTGCTCGGCGTCGCGGCGTTGTGGACAATGATCCGGTGACGATCGACCCGGTGAGCGCCGAGACCCCCGTCTGCTCCGCGAAGGGCTGCCGAGCCACCGCCGTGTGGGTGCTGGCCTGGAACAACCCGAAGCTGCATGCGCCCGAGCGCCGCAAGACGTGGCTGGCCTGCGAGGAGCACCGCGAGCATCTGTCCGCGTTCCTCGGGGTGCGCGGCTTCCTCAAGGACGTCGTGACGCTCGCCGAGTGGGAGAGTCCGCCGCCCGGTGAAGGGCCCGGCTCAGCCGCCGATCGCTGACATCGGGCGCTGCGGCTGAAGGAACTCCGGGTCGTCCAGCCCCGACCCCGCCTTCTTGCCCCACATGGCGGCCTTCCAGATCCGTGCGATCTCCTCGTCCGGTGCGCCGGAGCGCAGCGCGCCGCGGAGATCGGTCTCCTCTCGTGCGAACAGACAGGTGCGGACCTGCCCGTCGGCGGTGAGGCGGGTGCGGTCGCAGGCGCTGCAGAAGGGGCGGGTGACGGATGCGATGACGCCGACCTTGTGCGGGCCGCCGTCCACCAGCCAGCGCTCAGCGGGTGCGGAGCCACGGGCCTGGTCGCCCTCGGGTGCGAGGTCGAAGCGGGTGCGCAGCGACTCCAGGATGTCGTCCGCGGTGATCATCCCGTCGCGCTTCCAGCCGTGCTGGGCGTCCAGCGGCATCTGCTCGATGAAGCGCAGTTCGTAGGCGTGCTCGACGGCCCAGGCCAGCAGTTCGGGTGCCTCGTCCTCGTTGAGCCCCGGCATCAGCACCGTGTTGACCTTGACCGGGGTGAGGCCGGCGTCCCGGGCGGCCCGCAGGCCGTCGATGACGTCGTGGTGGCGGTCGCGCCGGGTGAGCGTCTTGAAGACGTCGGGGCGGAGCGTGTCCAGCGAGACGTTGACCCGGTCCAGCCCCGCGGCCTTCAGGGCCGGCGCGGTGCGCTTCAGGCCGATGCCGTTGGTGGTGAGCGACAGCCTGGGGCGGGGCCGCAGCGCGGCGCAGCGCTCAACTATCCCCACGAGCCCCGGCCGCAGCAGCGGCTCGCCGCCGGTGAAGCGGACCTCGGTGATCCCGAGCATGGTCACCGCGACGCGGACGAGCCGGGCGATCTCGTCGTCCGTCAGCAGGGTGGACTTCGTGAGCCACTGCAGGCCCTCTTCCGGCATGCAGTACGAGCAGCGGAGATTGCAGCGGTCGGTGAGCGAGACCCGCAGGTCGGTGGCCGCTCGGCCGTAGGTGTCGATGAGCACTGTGGGCCCCCTCCCCCGTGTCCGGAAGTCGTACCGGCACTCGTCCGGCGAGTGATGACGTGTACGAGAGGCGAGCCTACGCGAGACCTCCGACAACGGCAGGGGCCGTTTGCCACGAGGTACGGCGCGGCCGCGTCGTAGGAGCCTACGACGCGGCCGCGTACGGGCGTACGGCGGCTTCGTCCTCAGTGGGCGCCGACGCCCGTGAGGGACTTGACCTCCAGCTCCGCGTACTTGCCGCGGTCCGGCTCGTCCTTCGACAGCAGGGAGCCGGCCCAGCCGAGCAGGAAGCCCAGCGGGATGGAGACGAGTCCGGGGTTCTCCAGCGGGAACCAGGCGAAGTCCGCCGAGGGGAACATGGACGTGGGCTTGCCGGACACGACCGGGGAGAACAGCACGAGCACCACCGAGGAGACCAGGCCGCCGTAGATCGACCACAGGGCGCCGGAGGTCGTGAACCTCCTCCAGAACAGGCTGTAGAGGATCGTCGGCAGGTTCGCCGAGGCGGCGACCGCGAAGGCGAGCGCCACCAGGCCGGCCACGTTCAGGTCGCGGGCCATGGCCCCCAGGGCGATGGACACGACGCCGATGAGCACGGTCGCCCAGCGGGCCGCGCGGACCTCCTCCTTCTCGGTGGCCCGGCCCCTTCGGATGACGTTGGCGTAGATGTCGTGCGCGAACGACGAGGAGGAGGCCAGGGTGAGCCCGGCGACGACGGCGAGGATGGTGGCGAACGCGACCGCCGAGATCACGGCCAGCAGGATCGCGCCGCCGGCGGTGTCGGTACCGCCGATGTGCAGGGCGAGCAGCGGTGCCGCCGTGTTGCCGGCCTTGTTGGAGGCCGTGATCTCCTCCGGGCCGACCAGTGCGGCCGCGCCGAAGCCCAGCGCGATCGTCATCAGGTAGAAGGAGCCGATGATGCCGATGGCCCAGATGACCGACTTACGGGCGGCCCTGGCGGTGGGCACGGTGTAGAAGCGGATCAGGATGTGCGGCAGGCCGGCGGTGCCGAGCACCAGGGCGATGCCGAGCGACAGGAAGTCCAGCTTGGAGGTGCCGGTGGCGCCGTACTTGAGGCCGGGTTCCAGGAAGGCCGCGCCCTTGCCGCTCTGCTCGGCCGCGGTGCCGAGCAGAGCGGAGACGTCGAAGTCGAACTTCCACAGCACCAGGAAGGTGATGAGCAGAGTGCCCGCGATCAGCAGGACGGCCTTGACCATCTGCACCCAGGTGGTGCCCTTCATGCCGCCGATGGTGACGTAGAGGATCATCAGCACCCCGACGAGGCCGACGATGGCGATCTTCCCCGTGTCGCTGGTGATGCCGAGCAGCAGGGAGACCAGCACGCCGGCGCCCGCCATCTGGGCGAGCAGGTAGAAGATCGAGACGACGATCGTGGACGTGCCGGCCGCGGTGCGGACGGGCCGCTGCCGCATGCGGTAGGCGAGGACGTCGCCCATGGTGAACCGGCCGGAGTTGCGCAGGGGTTCGGCCACCAGCAGCAGGGCTACCAGCCAGGCCACCAGGAAGCCGATGGAGTACAGGAAGCCGTCGTACCCGAAGAGGGCGATCGCGCCGGCGATGCCGAGGAAGGACGCGGCCGACATGTAGTCGCCGGAGATGGCGAGTCCGTTCTGGAAGCCGGTGAACTGGCGTCCGCCGGCGTAGAAGTCGGCGGCGTCCTTGGTCTGCCGTCCGGCCCAGACCGTGATGAACAGCGTCGCGACGACGAAGGCCGCGAACAGGGTGATGATCAGCGGGCGGTGCGCACCGGCGTCGCCCGCCGCGGCGAGCCCGGTGGCCTGGAGTGCCGTTCCGCTCATGCGCCTGCCTCCATACGGGACTTGATCGCGTCCGCCCCGGGGTCGAGCTTCCCGGCCGCGTGCCGGGCGTAGAACCAGGCGATGAGGAAGGTGGTGGCGAACTGGGCGAGGCCGAGGGCGAAGGCCACGTTGACGTTGCCGAAGAGCCGGGTGCCCATGAAGCCGCCCGCGTAGTTGGACAGCAGGACGTACAGCAGGTACCAGAGGATGAAGGCGACGGTCAGCGGGAAGGCGAAGGACCGGTGTGCGCGGCGCAGTTCGGCGAACTCCGCGCTCTCCTGCACCTCGACGAATCGTTCGGTCGTGAGCCGGTCGGGACCGAGGTCCCTGCTCCCGGTGGGCGGCGGTGCGTCGGTGGTCACGGGCTCTCCTCGCGCCGCGGGTGCGGCGAAACATCGACCGGACGGTCGGGACGGGACGGGGGTCGGGGCGGGTGGCCGGGTCGGGAAGGGATCGCGTACGGGAGCGGGGCGGCTCGCCCCTCTCCTGCCACAGAGGCACGGCGCGCACCGCGGAGCGGTTCACCTCCCGGCGTTGTTCGCGCTCCCCGTTCTGCCCGGTTTCCGGAACCGGGTTCCCGAAATCGTTGATGTGCCCGTGTGATCGGCGATAGCTTCACTCGTCATGTACCCGCCCATAGGCACCGGGTGCCTGGGCGGCCGACCGGATGATGTGGAGATCCCATGGCTCATCTGCGATCCAGACGAACGCGCGCGATAGCACTGCCCGCGGGTCTGGCGCTCACGGCCTCGCTCGGATTCCTGCCCGCGGGTGCGGCGACCGCCGCGCCCGCCGACGACACGCCCGCCGCCGTCTCGGCCGACGGTCCGACGCTCTCGTACGTCGTCAACGTGGACGGCGGCCGATCGGCCGTCGCCAAGGTGAAGCGGGCGGTGGCGAAGGCCGGCGGCACGGTGGTGATCGCCTACGACAGGATCGGCGTCATCGTCGTCCATGCGCAGAACCCCGACTTCGCCGGGCAGATGAGGACGGTGAAGGGCGTCGCCTCGGCGGGCGCCACACGCACCAACCCGCTGGTCCCCAGCGGGACGACGCCATCGACGCCGAGCAGCCGCTGACGGCCGAGCAGGCGGAGGCCGCGGCGGCCAGGGCGACCGACGAGCAGGACCCGCTGGAGCCCCTGCAGTGGGACCTGCCGGCCATCAAGGCCGACAAGGCCCACCAGCGCTCGCTGGGCAGCAGCAAGGTCACGGTCGCCGTCCTGGACTCGGGGATCGACGACACCCACCCCGACATCGCGCAGAACTTCGACCGCCGGGCGTCCGCGAACTGCGTCAGCGGCGTACCGGTCACCGAGAACGACGCATGGCGTCCCGCGGCGGGCGAGAGCGACCACGGCATGCACGTGGCGGGCACCATCGCCGCCGCGAAGAACGGTTTCGGCGTCACCGGCGTCGCACCCGGGGTGAAGGTGTCCAGCCTCAAGGTGGCGAACCCGGACGGGTTCTTCTACACCGAGGCGGTCCTCTGCGGCTTCATGTGGGCCGCGGACCACGGCGCCGACGTCACCAACAACAGCTACTACGTCGACCCGTGGCTGTACAACTGCAAGGCCGACGACGACCAGAAGGCCCTGGTCGAGACCCTCACCCGGGCCACCCGGTACGCGGAGCGCAAGGGCGTGGTGAACGTCGCCTCGGCCGGCAACTCGCGGACCGACCTCACCTCCGAGGAGGTCACCGACACGACGAGCCCGAACGACACCACACCGGTCACACGGGTCGTCAGCCCGCGCGAGTGCCCGGACATCCCGGCCATGCTGCCGGGTGTGGTCACGGTGTCGGCGACCGGGGCGAAGGGCCTGAAGTCCTCGTACTCGAACTACGGCCTCGGGGTCGTCGACATCGCGGCGCCGGGTGGCGACTCCACCTCCCTCCAGCCCCGGAGGCGCCCGCCACCAGCGGGCTCATCCTCTCGACCACGTTCAGGGGCGGCCACACCTGGAGCTACAAGGCGGGCACGTCCATGGCCGCCCCGCATGTGGCGGGTGTCGCCGCGCTGATCAAGTCGAAGCACCCGTACCTGCCGGCGGCCGGGGTGAAGGCGCTCCTGTACGCACAGGCCGACGACCGCGCCTGCACCAACCCGTACGACATCAACGGCGACGGCACGGTCGACGCGGTCTGCGAGGGCGGCAAGAGCAAGAACGGCTTCTACGGGGCCGGGATGGTCGACGCACTGGACGCGGTGCGCTGGTAGCCGGACGCCCCCGCCCGGCAGGCGGCCCGCCTGCCGGGCGGGGGCGAGCACCGGTGAGCGGCCCGGGTGTGAGGGATCACGCCCGGGCCCCGGTGCGTACGCGGGCACCGCGGGTACAGACTGGGGCCATGACCGACGCCCCCTCAAGCGCGGTAGCCGGACCGGCCGGTGGCCCGGGCGCCCCGGCGGCACGGAGGCGCTCTGGGCGGCCCTGGGCGGGGACCCCGCGCTCACCGCGCGGGTCGCCCACGGCGGCCCGCCGGGCGTGCTCCCGGCGCGGCTGCCCGTCAGGGAACTCGCCCGGGCCGCGGTCGCGGTGTGCTCGCTCGCGGCGGCGGAACGGGCGGCCCGCGGGACCGGCGGCCCGGTGCCCGCGGTCCGGGTCGACGACGGCGCGGTGGCCACGGCGTTCGTCAGCGAGCGGCATCTGACGGTGGGCGGCCGGGCGCCGGTGGCGTTCGCCCCGCTGTCGGGGTTCTGGCGCGCGGCCGACGGCTGGGTGCGCACCCACGCCAACTACCCGCACCACCGCGCCGCCCTGCTGGCGGCGCTGGACACGGACGAGGGCGGGATGGCGGCCGCGCTCGCGGAGCGGCCGGCGAGGGCCGTGGAGGAGGAGGTGTACGCGGCCGGGGGCCTGGCGGTCGCGGTGCGGACCCCCCGGGAGTGGGCGGCGCATCCGCAGGGCGTCGCCGCGGGGGAACTGCCCTTGGTGGTGCGGGAGCGGCTCGACGACGC
Organism: Streptomyces sp. I6; assembly: GCA_003725745.1. Lineage (GTDB taxonomy): Bacteria > Actinomycetota > Actinomycetes > Streptomycetales > Streptomycetaceae > Streptomyces. The sequence continues at coordinate 1,182,399 of RHDP01000001.1, forward strand.
CCCTCCCCCGGACCGTTCGGGCCGCCCGCTGCGGGTCCTGGACCTGACACGGGTCATCGCGGGCCCGGTCGCCACCCGGACCCTCGCCCTGTTCGGCGCCGACGTGCTGCGCCTCGATCCGCCGCGGCTGCCCGAACTGCCGGACCAGCACGCCGACACCGGCTTCGGCAAGCGGTCGGCCACGCTGGACCTGGCGCGCGCCGGGGACCGGCGGGTGTTCGGCGAACTCCTCGACCGGGCCGACGTCCTGGTCACCGGCTACCGGCCCGGCGCGCTGGAGCGCTTCGGGCCGGTCCGGCCCGGGCTGGTGGTCGCCCGGCTCTCGGCGTGGGGGGACGGGGGCCCTTGGGACGCGCGGCGCGGGTTCGACAGCCTGGTCCAGGCGGCGAGCGGGATCGCCGTACTGGAGGGCACCCCGGAGCGGCCGGGCGCCCTGCCCGCACAGGCACTGGACCACGCCACGGGCTATCTGCTCGCGGCGGCGGTGCTGCGCGCGGTCACCGACCAGGACGACGACGGCGGCACCCGTCTCGTGCGGCTGGCGCTGGCCCGTACCGCGCACTTCCTGGTACACGGGCTGCCGCGCGCCCCCGAGGGGGACGGGGGCCGGTACGAGCCGGGCCGCTGGCTGGCGGAGCGGGACGGCCCGCTCGGCCGGCTCCGTTACGCGCTGCCCCCGGTCGGGTACGCCGGCGGTCCGGCGGACTGGGCGCGCCCGCCGGGTGTGTGGGGCGCGGACGCCCCTGTCTGGCGGACGGACTGACAGCACCGGGGGCGCCTGGGGGTGTGCCGGGACGCCGGGGGGGGTGAGCCGGACCGTTCCGAAGGTCGGCCGGATCGGTCCGTACTCCCGCACCGCCGCGGCGGCCGAGGCCGCGGTCCGGGCCGCCGAGGCACAGGCTCCGGCGGCGCGGCTTCCCCGTGGCCCCGCGCGGCCCGCGGGCGTGATGCCGCGGTTCGGGGCCGCCGGGGCACACGGCGCGCGTTCCGTGCGTGCCCGAGACCGGGCGGGCCGAGACCGGGCGGGCGCCGGGGGCAGGAGCCGACGCCGTGGGCAAGCGCCGACGCCGTGGGCAGGAGCGGCCCGGCGCCACCCCGGGGACCGGGCCGATGGACGTCGCGCGTCGCCCGGGGCGGTCATCCGGTCATCCGGTCGCCTGGCGGCGGCACCCGGTGGTCGTGCGGATCGGTGGCGGCAGGGCCTCGCCGGCCGCCGCCCGTTCACCCGTCAGGCGCCGGGCCGGGAGACGAAGACCCGTTCCAGCAGGGCGTAGAGGCGCTCGCGGTCCTCGTCGCCGAGCCTTTCCAGACCGTCCCGCGTGGTGCGCATCTTCGCGCGGATCGCGTCCGTGACGTGTTCCCCCTCGGCCGTGAGGACGACGTTCTTGACGCGCCGGTCGGATGCGCCGGCCTCGCGGCGCACCAGGCCGCGCTTCTCCAGCCGGTCGACGATCCCGGTCACGTTGGAAGCGTCGCAGGCCATGGTCTCGGCCAGGGCACGCATCGCGGCGGGCCCCTGGCGCAGCACGGTGAGCGTCTTACCCTGGCTCGCCGTGAGGTTCTCGCTCGCCGCCGCGGCGGTGAAGTCGCCGTAGAAGGCGCCGAGCGACACCGAGAGCAGCTCCATGAGCTGGGCCGTGTCGACGCGGGGGGCTTCTGCCATGAGGAACACATTAGCCAGAGAAGCTTGACTATTTCAAGCAATGGCCTCTACCGTCTCCCATTGCCTGAAGTTCTCAAGCATCAAGGTTGTCAAGTAACCACGAGGAGTGTTCCCGTGATCACCGCGCCCCCCGCCTCCCGTGCGGCCGAGATCCTGTCCCGGCCCGTCGCGCTGAACGGCCTGACCGTCCCGAACCGCATCGTGATGGCGCCGATGACGCGCATGTTCTCCCCCGACGGCGTTCCCGGTGAGGACGTGCGGTCGTACTACGCCCGCCGCGCCGCCGCCGGCGTGGGCCTGATCGTCACCGAGGGGACCTACGTCGGCCACGAGTCGGCCGGGCAGAGCGATCGGGTACCGCGCTTCCACGGCGAGGAGCAGCTGGCGGGATGGGCGAAGGTCGCCGCGGCCGTGCACGAGGCGGGTGGCACGATCGTGCCGCAGCTGTGGCACATCGGCATGGTGCGCAAGCAGGGCGACGCGCCCTACGCCGACGCCCCCGCCGTCGGCCCCTCCGGTATCCGCGTCGACGGCACCGAGGGCGCCGGCAAGGCGATGACCCGGAGCGACCTCGACGACGTGATCGGCGCCTTCGCCGAGGCCGCCGCGGCGGCCGAGCGGATCGGCTTCGACGGCGTCGAACTCCACGGGGCCCACGGCTACCTCCTGGACCAGTTCCTGTGGGCGCGGACCAACCGCCGTACCGACGCCTACGGCGGCGACCCCGTGGCCCGTACGAGGTTCGCGGCCGAGATCGTGGCCGCGGTCCGCGCCGCCGTCTCCCCCGGATTCCCGGTGATCTTCCGCTACTCGCAGTGGAAGCAGGAGGCCTACGACGCCCGGCTCGCCGACACCCCGCAGGAGCTGGAGGCGATCCTCGCCCCGCTCGCCGCGGCCGGCGTCGACGCCTTCCACGCCTCCACCCGCCGCTACTGGCTCCCGGAGTTCGACGGCTCGGAACTGAACCTGGCCGGCTGGACCAGGAAGCTCACCGGCAGGCCCGCCATCACCGTCGGTTCGGTCGGCCTCGACGGCGACTTCATCCGCGCGTTCATGGGCGAGGGCGCCGAACTCGGCAGCCTCGACAACCTCCTCGACCGCCTGGAGCGCGACGAGTTCGACCTGGTCGCCGTCGGCCGGGCCCTGCTCCAGGACCCGGACTGGGCCGCCAAGGTCCTGGGGGCCGCACCGGCGAGCTGAAGCCGTACGACGCGGCGGCGCTGAACACGCTCAGCTGAGGGCCTGCCGGAAGGCGGCGACGTGATCGCCTTCCGGGTCTCGGGGCGCTGACCGGTCCCGCGCCGGTCCACGCCGGTCCACGCCGGTCCGCGGCCGCGCCCGACCGGACCACGACCGCCCGGGTCGCCGGCCACCGCTTGGGGTTGCTCTTCTCCGCAGTGGTGGCCTGGCAGCGGTAGGACCCGGTGCCGGTCCGGACGAGCGGGGCGCGGAAGGCGATCCGGTCGGCGACGGCCGCGCAGAGCCCCGATCCCCGCAGATCGCGTCCGGCTCCGCGCACGGGGAGTTCGTCGCCACCGCTGTCGCCCTGGGTTCCGCCCGCTCGGTCGGCGGGCCGTCCGGCCGGCCGCCGGCGGGTTCGCGGGACGGGTCCCCGGTGCGCCTGCCGGGTGCCCCTCCGGTGCGCGGACGGGGGACGTCAGACGCCCGCGGCCCCCAGCAGCGAGCCGGCCGCGTACGTCACCCCCATGGCCAGCGCGCCCCCGCACACGTTGCGCATCATCGCCCGGCCGGCCGGTGCCGTGCCGAGGCGGGCACTCCACCAGCCGGTGAAGGCGAGGGCGACCAGCACGGACACGACGGTCACCGGCAGCCGGGCCGTGGGCGGCGGCAGGACGATGGCCAGCAGCGGCAGCAGCGCGCCCACGGTGAAGGCCAGGAAGCTGGCACCGGCCGCGTGCCAGGGGTTGGCGAGTTCGTCGGGATCGATGCCGAGTTCGACCCGGGCGTGGGCGCGGAGCGCGTCACGCGCGGTGAACTGCTCCGCTGCCGCTCGGGCCACCTCGCGGGAGAGGCCGCCGGCGGCCAGCAGGGAGGTCAGTTCCTCGAGTTCGGCCGCGGGCTCCTCCTTGAGCTCCCGCTTCTCCACCGCCAGCGCCGCCTTCTCCGAGTCGCGCTGGGTCGAGACCGAGACGTACTCGCCCGCGGCCATCGACATGGATCCGGCGAGCAGCCCGGCGAGACCGGCCGTGAGCAGCGCCGCGCTGTCGCTCGTCGCGCCCGCCACACCCACCACGATGCCCGCGGTCGACACGATGCCGTCGTTGGCGCCGAGGACCGCGGCGCGGAGCCAGTTGAGCCGGGTGCCCATGGCGACGTGCGGCTCGTGATGGGGCGTCGGTTGCGTCACCCCGGGAGCGTCCCACTCCCGACGCCCCTGGCACAGCCGCCACACGGGCATGGGAGAAGACCCGTGCGGGTGTGCGACCCGGCACCGCCTGTAACGTAGTTACACTGCTGGCCGATGGAGATCCAAGGTCCGCTCCTCACAGGGGAGTTGACCGGAGATGGGGGTTTCATGTCCCGGACCGTGCTGACCCGCGAGCAGGTGCTGGAGGCCGCGGACGACCTCGTGCGGCAGCACGGCCCCGACGCACTCACCATGCGAGGGCTCGCCGCCCGGCTCGGTACGGCCGTGACCTCCATCTACTGGCACGTCGGCAACCGCGAGTCGCTGCTCGACGCGCTCGTGGAGCGGACCGTGGAGGAGATGGGGGCGATACAGCCGACCGGCCGCACCCCGGCCACCCGGATCGTCTCGGTCGCCCGCAGGCTCCGCGGTGAGCTGCACGCGCGCCCGCACCTGATCGCCATGGTCCATGAACGCGGCCTGACCGAACGGGTGTTCCTGCCCGCGCAGCGCGCGCTGGTCCGGGAGGCGCACACCGCCGGACTGCGGGGAGCGCGCGCCGCCGAGGCGGTGCGCGCGGTGCAGTTCCAGGTGGTCGGCTTCGTCCTGGTCGAGTGCGCACGCGAGCTCGCCCCGGCCGAGACGCCCGGGCGGGAGCGGCCGCGGAAGACCACGAGCGCGCCGAAGACCGCGAGCGCGAGGAAGGACCCGGCCCTGGCCCGCGCGCTGGCGCGCCCCGCCGACCCGGAGCGGCTGTTCACCGCGTCCATGCGGGCGCTGGTCAAGTCCCTGCTGGCGCAGGGGAACACCTGACGCGGGGCGCACGACCGCTCCCGTGGCGTCAGGGAATTCCGGACCTATCAGGCAAGATCCGCGCCAGTCGGCCGGGGTGAATTGCGGGGTTTCCGTACGGGGCTGACGAGGGCCCAGCGACGCGGCCCGCCGCCGGGACCCGGGCCCGCCGGCGCACGGGTCCCCGGCAGCCGTGTCAGTGGCGGCCCGTAAGCTCTGTGACCATGCTCGACGACCGTACGACAGCACCGGCGTGGCCGGCCGCGTATCCACAGGGGTACGCGGTCGTCGACGTGGAGACCACCGGCCTCGCCCGTGACGACCGGATAGTGTCGGCTGCCGTCTACCGCCTCGACGCGCAGGGGAACGTCGAGGACCACTGGTACTCCCTGGTCAACCCCGAGCGGGATCCCGGTCCGGTGTGGATCCACGGGCTGACGAGCGGGATGCTGGAGGGCGCGCCGCTCTTCGGCGACATCGCCCATGAGTTCGCGCACCGGCTGGACGGCCGGGTCCTCGTCGCACACAACGCCGTCTTCGACTGGTCCATGATCGCCAGGGAGTACGCACGGGCCGAGCACCTCGCGCCCGTGCGCCAGCGGCTGTGCACCATCGCACTGTCCAAGGAGCTGTCGCTGCCACTGCCCAACCACAAGCTGGAGTCGCTCGCGGCGCACTTCGGCGTGGTCCAGCGCCATGCGCACAACGCCCTGGACGACGCCCGGGTGCTGGCGGAGGTGTTCCGGCCGAGTCTGCACACCGCGGCCGCGCGGGGTGTGCGGCTGCCGCTGCTGGAGTGCCGCCCGCTCACCGAGTGGTCCACGGCGCCCCCGGCACCGCGGATCGGCCGGCAGGCGCCGGGCTCCTCGTACCGGCCGAACGGCTGGCGCCCGTCGCGCAAGCGGCCTCCGTGCCCGTATCCGAATCCGGGACGCTACGACTCGGACAAACGACTCAAACAGGGCATGCGGGTGGCCTTTTCGGGCGACACCTCGATCGAGCGGGAGCTGCTGGAGGACCGTGCCGTCGAGGCCGGCCTCCATGTCGCGACCAGCGTCTCCCGGCTGACCAGCCTCCTTGTCACCAACGATCCGGACGCGCCCACCTCGAAGACGCTCAGGGCCAGGTCGTACGGGACACCGATCATCGACGAGGCCGCGTTCACCCAGTTGCTCAGGGACGTGGCACCGGCCGAGGAGTGACGGGGCCACCGAGCCCCGCAGAGACCACCGCGCGCCCCTGGATGGCCCCGGATGACCCCGGACGACCCCGGACGACCCCGCAGAGACCCGAGGCCTTCGGCGGCGAACGGCGGCCCGGGAGCAGGACGGGCCCCGGCCCGGCGGGCGCAGGGCGGCCCGGGATCCACGGCCGCACGGCGACCCGGCCCGGTCGGCGCAGGGCGGCCTCGGCGGGCGAACGGCGGGGTCGGGGCGTCTGAGCCGGTCGGGTGCAGCAGCCCCGACCCGCCCCGCCGGGCCTTGCCCCGGTCCGCCCTCCCGCGGACCATGCGGCGCATGGCACGTTGCGAGGTCTGCGGAAACGACTACGGCATGTCCTTCGAGGTGCACGCGCAGGGCGCGGTGCACGTCTTCGACTGCTTCTCCTGCGCCATCCACCGGATGGCCCCCCTCTGCGAGCACTGCAGGGTCCAGATCATCGGCCAGGGCGTCGAGGCCCAGGGCCACTGGTACTGCGGCGGGCACTGCGCCCGCGCCGAGGGCAAGACGGGCATCGTCGACAAGGTGTGATCCGGCCCGGCCCCGTCAGATCCCCCGTCCGGCCCCCCGGACCGCGCACCACCGCCGCGCCGCCACCGGGCCCGCTTCCGGCCCACGCCCGGGACCCTGCCGCCGGGCATCCCGCGACCGAGTTGTACCGTCGTGGGGTGTACCGCTTCCTGTTGTCCCGGCAGTGGGTGATCCTCACCCTCGTCAGCCTCGTCCTCATCCCCGTGATGGCCGAGCTGGGCTTCTGGCAGCTGCACCGGCACGAGCGCCGCGTCGCGCAGAACAGGCTGATAGAGGACAACCTCGCGGCGCGCCCCGTGCCCGTCACCGAGCTGACCTCCCCGGGGCACACGGTCCCGCGCGCCGACTACTGGCGGCACGTCACGGCCACGGGCACCTACGACCCCGCCCAGGAGGTCATCGTGCGCCGCCGTACCGACAACGACGAGCGGGTGGGGGTGCACGTCCTCACCCCTCTGGTCCTCGCCGACGGCCGCGCCGTCCTGGTCAACCGCGGCTGGGTGCCCGCCGCGGCCGACCAGGCCGCGTACCCCGCCGTACCGCCGGCGCCCCGGGGCGAGGTGACCGTCACGGGCCGGCTCATGGCCGACGAGACGACCGAAGCGAGCGGGATCAAGAACCTCAGCGGGCTGCCGCCGCGTCAGATCATGCTGATCGACAGCGAGCAGCAGGCCAGGCGCCTCGGCCGGCCCGTGCTGGGCGGCTACCTCCAGCAGACCGCCCCCGAGCCGGCGGACGGCACCCCCGAGCTGATCGCGGAGCCCGACCACGAGTCCATCGGCGCGCACATGGCGTACGCGGTGCAGTGGTGGCTCTTCGCGGCAGGTGTGCCGGTGGGCTGGGTGGTTCTGGTACGCCGCGAGAAGCGCGACCGGGCCGAGCGGGCCGCCGCGCCCGCCGCCGAGGAGACACCCGCCGCGGCCGGTGCGCCGGTGGGCTGAGCCGCCGGCCCGCCCCGGGCCGGAGCGGGTGCCCCCGCAGCAGCGGATGCTCCGCGGCAGGAGACCCGCCACGGCCGCCGAGGCCCCTCGGGGGACCCCCGGACCGTCTCCGCAGCGCGACACCCGTCGCCGGCGTGCGCAACACGACCGCATAGGCGGCCTCCCGCAAGGGAAAACGGCATGTCGTGACCCAACGCATCGAGGACTACGCCCTGATCGGCGATCTGCAGACCGCGGGTCTGGTGGGCAGGGACGGCTCGGTCGACTGGCTGTGCCTGCCGCGCTTCGACTCCGGCGCCTGCTTCGCGGCACTGCTCGGCGACGAGGACAACGGACAGTGGCGGCTCGCCCCCAGGGGCGCGGGGAACTGCACCCGCCGCCGGTACATCCCGGGCACACTCGTCCTCGAGTCGTTCTGGGAGACCCGGACCGGCACGGTCAAGGTCACCGACTTCATGCCGCAGCGCGACAAGGCCCCCGACGTCGTCAGGATCGTGGAGGGCGTCAGCGGCAGCGTCGAGATGGCCGCCTCCCTCCGGCTGCGCTTCGACTACGGCTCGGTCGTCCCGTGGATGCGGAGGACGAACGGCCACCGGGTCGCGGTCGCCGGCCCCGACTCCGTGTGGCTGCGGCTGGAGAACCCGGACTCCGTGCCGGTGAAGACCTGGGGGCAGCAGTTCAGCACGCTCTCGTCGTTCACCGTCGGCGCGGGCCAGACCGTCGCGTTCGTCCTCACCTGGCACCCCTCGCACGAACCGGCCCCCCGGCTCATCGACCCCTTCGAGGCGCTGGCGACGAGCGTGGACGGCTGGCGGGAGTGGTCGGGGCGATGCACCTACGAGGGGCCGTACCGGGACGACGTGGTCCGTTCGCTGATCACCCTGAAGGCGCTGACGTACGCTCCGACGGGCGGCATCGTCGCCGCTCCCACCACCTCCCTCCCCGAGGACCCGGGCGGCGTACGGAACTGGGACTACCGCTACTGCTGGCTGCGCGACTCCACACTGACCCTCGGCGCGCTCCTGTCCACCGGTTACCTCGAGGAGGCGGCCGCCTGGCGCGACTGGCTGGTGCGCGCGGTGGCCGGCGACCCTTCCGATCTCCAGATCATGTACGGGGTTGCCGGGGAGCGCAGGCTGCCCGAGGCGGAACTGCCGTGGCTGCGCGGCTACGAGAACTCCGCCCCGGTGCGGATCGGGAACCGCGCCGTCGACCAGCTCCAGCTCGACGTCTACGGCGGGGTCATGGACTCGCTGCGGCTGGGCCGCGAGGCAGGTCTGGAGTCCGCGCCGCACGCCTGGAACCTCCAGCTGAGTCTGCTGGGCTTCCTGGAGTCGACCTGGCGGGAGCCCGACGAGGGCCTGTGGGAAGTGCGGGGGCCGCGGCGCCACTTCGTGCACTCCAAGGTGATGGCCTGGGTCGCGGCCGACCGGGCCGTACGGACGCTGGAGGACGACCCGTCCCTCCCGGGCGATGTGACCAGGTGGCGGGCGATGCGGGACGCCGTGCACCGGGAGGTGTGCGAGAAGGGCTTCGACGCGGAGCGCAACACCTTCACCCAGTACTACGGTTCGGACGAGCTGGACGCCGCGGCGCTGCTCATTCCCCGGGTGGGCTTCCTCCCGCCCGGCGACCCCCGGGTCGTGGGCACGGTCGACGCGGTGCGGACGGGGCTGAGCCGCGACGGGCTGGTCAACCGCTACAGCACCAAGGGGCCGTCCGTGGACGGGCTGCCCGGCCGTGAAGGAACGTTCCTTGTCTGCTCGTTCTGGATGGTCGACGCCCTGCGCGCGACCGGCCGGACGGAGGAGGCCAAGGACCTGTTCGAGCGTCTGCTGGAACTGCGCAACGACGTGGGGCTGCTGGCGGAGGAGTACGACCCGGTGGCGCGGCGGCAGCTCGGCAACTTCCCGCAGGCGTTCAGCCATGTGGGACTGGTGGGCTCCGCCCTGGCTCTGGCCGCACGCGGCGCGGCAGGATAGGGCCATGGATCTTGGACTGAAGGACCGTGTCTACGTCGTGACGGGCGCGACCCGCGGGCTGGGCAACGCCGCCGCCCGGGCACTCGCCGCCGAGGGCGCGAAGCTGATCATCACCGGGCGGGACGAGAAGGCGGCCGCGGACGCGGCGGCGGAGATCGGCCCGGACGCCGTCGGTGTCGCGGCCGACAACGCGGCCCCCGGGACGGCCGAGCGGCTGATCGGGGCCGCCAGGGCGCACTTCGGCCGCTTCGACGGCGTGCTGATCAGCGTCGGCGGTCCGCCGCCGGGGTTCGTCGCCGACAACACGGACGAGCAGTGGCAGGCGGCGTTCGAGTCGGTTTTCCTGGGCGCGGTCAGGCTGGCCCGGGGCGCGGCGGCGGAGCTGGGTGAGGGCGGCGTCGTCGGTTTCGTGCTGTCCGGCTCGGTCCACGAGCCGATTCCCGGCCTGACCATCTCGAACGGCCTGCGCCCCGGCCTTGCCGGTTTCGCCAAGTCGCTCTCCGACGAGCTGGGCCCGCGCGGGATCCGCGTGGTGGGGCTGCTGCCCGCGCGTATCGACACCGACCGGGTGCGCGAACTCGACGCGCTGTCGGGCGACGCGGACGCCGCCCGTGCCGCCAACGAGTCCCGAATCCCGCTGCGGCGCTACGGCACCCCGGAGGAGTTCGGACGCACGGCGGCGTTCATGCTCTCGCCGGCGGCGTCGTACCTCACGGGGGTGATGCTGCCGGTGGACGGCGGGGCCCGGTCCGGTTTCTGACGCGGGCCGTACAACCGATGGACAGCGCGACCGGATCCGACCTCTGACACAGGCCGCACCACCGAAGGACAGCGCGACCGGATCCGACCTCTGACGCGGATGTACGCGGGACCGTGTCTTGGCACCGGCGTCGTCCGCCCGCGGGGCGGGGACTTCGCGGACCCGGCGCGGGAGCCGCGGCCGGGCTTCCGGGCGCGGCTCCCGCGCCGGGCGCCCGGCCCGGCCCGGGACGCCAGGCCGGGCAGCGAGCGCCATGGAGGGCGGGGCACCGTCGTTCACGGCGTCCGGGACGGCGCCGGGAACGCCTGCTAAGGATCCCGCACCGAGGGACCCGCCGGACCGAGCGGCTCCCGGCACGTGGTGGGCCGACCCGCCCACACGTCCGAACGGCAGCGGCGGTCGGATTCGGCCCACCCACCATGTCCCCTTCCTGTCCTCCTGTCTCCTCTTGCCTCCTTCCTGTCCTCCTGTCTCCTTCTGTCTCCTGTCACTCCCTGCCGGTCCCTGCCAGTCCCTGTCACCTCCTCTCGTCCCGGTTCGCGACGGGACGGGACGGGCTGCCGTCCGGCCACCCGGGGGATGCACCACCCTCCGCATTGGCGCTTCGCACACAGATGGACAAGTGTGACGAGCAAGGAGGAGGTGCACCATGGTGATCGCTGGTGGTGCCGCAGGGCCGGCCGCCCGGCAAGTCGGCACGGTGTGCCGGGCGTGGACCGACAGCACCTCCCACGGCGGACGCGAGCCGTGGCGGGAGACAGGGGGCCGGCTGTGAGCGGGCCTGTTGCGCGCGGGCCGGTCGTGGTCGGCGTGGACGGCTCACCGTCGAGTCTGGACGCGGTCTCGGCGGCGGCTCGTGAAGCGCGGCTGCGTGGGTGCGGGCTGAAGGTGGTGCACGCGTTCGTCTGGCCTGCGATGCATGTGCCGCTCGGGCCGTCGCCGCTCGGGCCGGCCGACGGCGGGATGCGGAACATGGTCGGACGGCTGGTGGCGCAGGCGGTGGAGCGTGCGCGGTCCGCGGCCCCCGATGTGGAGGTCGGCAATGCGGTGGTGCCGGGTGAGGCGCTGTCGGTGCTGGAGGCCGAGTCGCACACGGCACGGCTGGTGGTGGTAGGCAGCCGGGGGCTGGGCGGGTTCGGCGCGCTTCTGCTGGGTTCGACGGCGGTGCACCTGGCCACGCACGGCCGCTGCCCGGTCATGGTGGTGAGGGGCCGGGTCGACGGCACCCGCCCGCTCCTGCTGGGAGCCGATGGCTCACCGTCCGGTCGGGGGCGGTCGAGTTCGCCTTCCAGGAAGCGTTCCTTCGCGAGACAGGCGTGGTCGCCCTGCACGCGTGGACGCCGTGGAGTGTGGCCGTCACCCCGCCGCAGGATCCGTCGATGCCCAATGCGCTGGAGCCGGACGTACTCGCGGCAGGTGAGGAGCGCGTACTGGCCGAGACCCTCGCCGGCCAGCGGGAAAGGTACCCGGATGTCGCGGTCGAGCACTCCGTCGTACGGGGTGGTGCTCGCGAGGCGCTGATCGAGGCGAGCAGGAACGCCGGACTGATCGTCGTCGGTGCCCGCGGCCGCGGGGGTTCACCGGTCTGCTCCTCGGATCCGTCAGCCAGGCCCTCCTCCATCACGCGCACTGCCCGGTCGTCGTCGTCCGGGCCGCCGATGTCCGGCGGTGAGGCTCCCGGTGCGCCGCCCCGACGAGCCGACGGCCCCGCGGGCAACGCGCGCCGCGGACCACGTGCCCATCACCACCCCGTTGCCCCGCCCCGGGGGGCACCGGACCACTCGCCCCGCACCACGGTCGCGGTCGTCGCGTCAGGCGCGACCAGCCGCCCCTTCACCGTCTGGAAGCCGCCATGAGTGATCTCGCTTTCGTCCTCGTCGTCGTGGGAGCCTGGATCGCCATCGGCCTCGTCACCGCCTGGTGGATGGCCCGGCGCGGCTACCACCACTGGGGATGGCTGCTCATGGGTGCTGTTTTCGGGCCGATCCTGGCCCTCGTCGCCAGTGAGCGCATCCAGCCGCGCCGTGGGGGACCGCTCGCACGGATGGAAGTCGGTGCGCCCGGGCCGGGCGGCCTGCGGGTGCTGGTGGGCGTGGACGGCTCCGCAGCATCGCAGGCCGCACTGGACCTGGCCGTCGAACTGCTGGGGCCGTACGCGAAGGCGCTCGTCGCGGTCGAGGTGGTGGGGTACGACGCGGCCGACGATGCTGGGGATCCGAGCATCGCCGCAGCCAGGAGCCGACTGGCGGCCGTCGCCGAGCGGAGCGGCGGGCGGGTGACCGAATGCGACATCATCTCTGGCCCGCCGGCGCAGGCTCTGGTGAACTACGCCGGAGAACAGGGCTTCGACCTCATCGTGGTCGGCACACACGGGAGTGGCCTGTCGCGTCGTCTGCTCGGCAACGTGGCCCGGGAACTGGTGCGTCAGCACACCGTTCCCGTACTCGTGACCGGCGAGCAGCGACACGAGTCCCCCGAGGAGACCCCCGGGTGAAACGCTGACGCGCACCCGGTGGGGCACCGCCACACGGTCCCGGAGGCCCGGGGCACGGCCCCTCCCGGACCTGGCGCGGCGACTCCTCCCCCATGCCCTCACGGCGCCGGCGCCCTCCTGCCCCCGGGCCGGACCACCCGGCACCGGGCCGCCCGGCGCGGGGCCGGGCACGCTCCGGCCGGTGACAGAGACCGTCACCGGCCGGAGCGTGCGGGCGCGGAGTGTCACTCCATGGGGTAGACGTCCCCCGACCCCATCGCACTCTCCTGCTCGCTCTGCTCCTGGAGCCTGCGCGCCTTCTCCTTGAGCCGCCGGCTCTCCTCGGGATCGTTCACGCGTTCCGCGGCCTGCTTCAGTTCCTCGGCCTTCTGCCGCATCTGCCGGACCCGGCCGCCGACCTCGTCTGACATGCTCATGACCTCCTCGGTGTCGCTTCCAGCGGACCACTCTCAGCGAACCAGTGCCCCCGGCAACGCGCATCCGGAACACCTCAAGCACTCGATACGGAGGGCATCTCAAACACCGATCGAAGGGGTTTCATCCATATATGCACCCGTCGACACGCTGGCGGAGATTTCGCCGCACCAAGCGGGCGGTTAGGTGGGCAGGTGGGTGGGCCAAGCGAATCACCCCTTGCGGCACGCTCGCGGAACCGGAACCGGAACCAGAACCGGAACCAGAACTGATCAAGAACCGGAACCAGAACCGCACTGGCGTGCGCGGCCGCACTCTGCCGGAAGGCTTCCCGCTCCGCGACCGCCGGCCCCGCTCACGTCACCCGCTTCGCCCGGTGCTTCCGGGCCCGCAGCCGTACCTCCGCCGGCAGCGACACCAGCCCCGCCGAGTCCCGCGCGTGGGCGAGTGCCTCGGCCGAGAAGCGGTGCAGCGTCCGGCCGGGTGACGCGAAGGGCTCGAGCAGGAGACGTACACGGGCCGCCGGGGCGGTGCGGCGGCCGTACAGGGCGACCTGGGCCCGGGCCACTCCGTCCAGGTCCTCGGCCTCTCGCTCGAGTACGGCCTCCATGGCGCGGCCCCGCAGCAGCACCCCCTCCCCGTCACCGCTGTCCACCAGCACCTCGCCCAGCCTCGAGCGGCGGAACTGCGCCAGCAGCCACCAGAGGGCGAGGAGGACGACGACCGCCAGCGAGGCGATCACCAGCGGCCACCACCAGCCCTGGCCCTCCCACCGCTGCCGGCGCACCTCGCCGAGCAGTACGGCTTCGGGTCCCCGCCACGGCCACCAGGACGGCACCGGCAGCCCGAGCCCCGCCGCCAGCACCGCTCCCCCCAGCAGGAAGAGCAGCAGACCGGCCAGCCCGGCCAGTACCCGGTTGACGACCCGGAGCATTCCCCTCACCCCTTCTTCGCCGGGCGGCGGACCTGCACGGACAGGGCCGGCCGCCGCACCAGCCCGAGCTCGCGGATGCCCTCGCCCAGCGCGGTGTCCAGATCGGACCGGACCTCGTCGAGCTCACGGAAATGGGACACCGCCCGCACCGCGACCCGGGACCGCCTCACCCGCACGCGTACGGACTGGACCCCGGATACCTCCACCGCCCGGTCCCGCAGCACCAGTTCCGCCGCGTCCCGGTCGAGCCCGGCGCGTACATCGGCGTCGTCCGCCCGGCGCCGCATGGGCAGCAGATGCCGCAGCCCCGGTGTCACCGCGAGCGCCACCAGCCACACTCCGACCAGGGCGACCGCAGCGGCGCCGGCCAGCACCCACACGTCGTCCACCGGTCTGCTCGCCAGCTCGTCGGCGAGCGACCGCCGCCAGCGCATCCCGGGCCGGCCGGCGCGTACCGAGGCGAGGTCGAACAGCAGCAGTCCCGCACCGGCCGCCACCACCAGTGCGAGCAGCCCGGCGGGAACCCGCCGCCGAGACCAGAAGCGTCCGTCGGCACCGTCGTCCTCGGCGGTCTCGGGCAGCGGCCGGAACGCCGCGCCGGAGGCCGGCTGGTCCGGTTCCCGTTCGGGTGGGCCGACCGGTTCGCCCTCCTGCACGGACTCCTTCACCGGTTCGCTCATCGGAGCCTCCCCTGGGCGGCCCGGCGCGTGTGGACGGAGTGCAGCCGCTCGACCCGTACGGCGACCTCCGGCACCACCATTCCCGCCAGCGCCTCTACCCGCTCGGCCACCCGGCGGCGCACGGCCCGGCACTGGCCGCCGATGTCGCACGGGTAGTCCAGTTCGAGGCTGATCCTCACCCGGGCGTGACCGTGGTGCACGGCGACCGCCGCATGCGGGGCGGAACCGCCCTCCGGCACCTGGGCGAGTGCCTCACGGGCCGCCTGGGCGGCGATCTTCGCGACCACGCGGTCGGCGATGACGGTCGCCCCGCGCTCGGACGCGGGAATCCCCTCCCCCTCGGGGTACGCGATCGCTCCGGGCTCCGGGGGTGCCACCGCGGCCGGCACCGGGGGCGGGGGTGTCTGGGCGGCCACGCCAGGTCACCCCCGCCGGTCGCCGCGCTGGCGGCCCCGGAAGAAGTCGCCCGGTTCGAGGTCGCCGTCAAGGATGCGCCCGACGACGAACCCGACCGCCCCCAACGCCGCCACCAGCAGGAACGCCGCGAACCCGCCGAAGTATCCGGCGAATCCGAGCGCCATCCCGGCCAGCAGACCGGCAACCGCCATGCTCATCCCGGGCTCCTCTCGTGAGCTCCGCTACTGGATCCGCGGTTCCGTCTCTTCGTCTTCCTCGTCCGGCAGCTTCACATCGCCGACGGCAATGTTGACCTCGACGACTTGGAGACCGGCCATCCGCTCCACCGCGGCGACGACGTTCTCCCGCACGGCGCGGGCCACGTCCGCGATCGCGACCCCGTAGTCGACGACGATCTCCAGGTCGAGCGCGGTCTGCTTCTCACCCACCTCGGCCTTCACCCCTCGGGTGACGGGCGGTTTGCCTCCGGGCACCCGATCGCGCACCGCGCCGAAGGTGCGGGAGAGGCCGCTGCCCATCGCATGCACACCGACCACGTCGCGGGCCGCGAGTGCGGCGATCTTCTCGACGACGCCGTCCGCGATGGTGGTACGGCCCCGGGTACCCGGGTCGCCGCCGCCCCGCCGTACCGCGGCGGCCGATTCCTTGGTCACACTGACATCCGTGTCGGTCATCGCCATGCGTACCTTTCCGAGCGGTGGTGAACTCCCGACTACGTTGACCACACTAAGTCCCCTTGCCCGCTCCCGCGCCGGAGAATGCGGCAGGCTGGAGCAATGACGAGGCGACACCGATGACGGCGGCCGAGGGCTGGACCGAGGCCGTACGGGCCCGGCTGCGACCGGGCAGACTGCTACCGCTCGGCACTCCGGAGGACGGCGCCTGGCTCGCGGAACAGGCCGCCGAAAAGGTGCTGCGGCAAGCCGCCATGAGGGTGCCGGGCGTGGTACCCGGCCTTATCCGGGTGGGGCTCGCCGACCCCGGCCGGGCCGGGGCTCCGACCGTCCCGCCTCCCCCTGCCGCGCTGCCGCCGGGCCCCCTCCGGATCGAGGCCGAGTTCGCGGCCGTCGGCGCGGTGCCCCTGGCCGAGCCGGCGGGGCTGCTGCGCAGGGCGCTGTTCGCCGCCGCCGGGGAGCGGCTCGGGCTGCGGGTCGCGGCAGTGGATCTCCGGATCACGGCCCTGCTGGACGTGCCTCCGGAACCGGACGGGGAGCGGACGCCGGCGGACGCCGGCACACCCCCGGTCGCCGGTCCGGCCGCCGCCGGGCCGCGCAATGCGGGTACGGACGACACGGGTACGGACAGGGCGGGTACGGACGACACGGGTACGGACAGGGCGGGTACGGACGACACGGACAGGGATGACACGGACAGGGACGGGGCGCGGGCCATCGATCGCGGGCGGCAGCCGAGGCAGGCGGCCGCCACTGAGCCGGACGGCACGGAAGGCACCGGGGACCGGCTCCCGGGAGCCCATCCCGGAGCGGGTTCCATGACTCCGGCGGGTGCCGTCGCCGCCGCGGCGGCCGCCGTTCCGGGCGTCGCCCGGCTCACCGGCACGCTCGGGACGGCCTTGTGGGCCGACGAGCCGTCCGTCCGGGTCGAATGCGCGACGGCGCCGGGCCATCGTCCCGTGGAGGTGGCCCGCGCGGTCCGCGCCGCGGTCGTCTCGGTGCTGCCGTCGCCGCTTCCCGTGACGGTCCTCGTCATGGAGGTCGGCCTCGGCGAATGAGCGCCGACCCGGCCACCGGATACGCGACGTACCGGGGGGCCGAGCCGGGGCGTGCCGAGCCGGGGGCGGCGAACGCCGTTCGCGTCTCCGCGCGCCGCTGCCCCTGGTCCCGTTCCGCCCCTCACCCGGGCCCCGGCGGGGCCGGCCGCGCCCCGCAGCCCGAGCCGGTCAGTCCGCGAGGCCCGCCAGGTCGCGCAGGCGGCGTGCCTGCGCGGCGCGTTCGGCGGTGCGCTGGTCCTCGTACGTGCGAGACCCGGCACCGCCCAGCAGCACCTTGGTCTCGATCACCGCGTCACGCGGCGCGGCGAGCAGCGCGGCGGTCAGGTCCCGAACCGACGCGTCGAGTTCCTCCGCCGGCACGGCGAGGTTCGCGAGTCCGGTCCGCTCCGCCTCGTCGGCCTGGACGTAGCGGCCCGTGGCGCAGATCTCCAGCGCACGGGCATATCCCACGAGCGAGACGAGCGGGTGCGTCCCGGTGAGGTCGGGAACCAGGCCCAGGCTGGTCTCACGCATGGCGAACTGCACGTCCTGCGCGACGACCCGCAGGTCGCAGGCGAGGGCGAGCTGGAACCCGGCACCGATGGCATGCCCCTGGACAGCCGCGATGGACACGATGTCGTTGCGGCGCCACCAGGTGAACGCCTCCTGGTACTCGGCGATGACGGCGTCGAGCTCGGCGTCCGAGCCGCGTGCGAGATCGATGAACGACGGCTCGCCGTCGAATCCCTCCGGCGTGAAGGCCTGCCGGTCGAGCCCCGCGGAGAAGGACTTGCCCTCGCCGCGCAGCACGACCACCCGCACGGTACCCGGCAGCGACCGCCCGGCCTCGGCCAACGCCCGCCAGAGAGCGGGAGATTGGGCATTGCGCTTGGCCGGGTTGGTGAGAGTCACCGTGGCCACCGCGTCTTCGACGGTGAGCCGTACGCCGTCCTTGTCGAGCACAGAGTCCAGCGAAGTCATGAGGTGCCTCCGGTTCCGGTGCGGTGAGTGCAGCGAGAGTCAAGTGACTGCACAGTAACCACCCGGTCGACCGCGAGATCAGCCGGGTGGCCGGCACCGGAGACCGGTCGGCCTCAGACCACGCTCGGGAACGGGGACGTCAGGTCGAAGCGGCCTTCTTGCCCCGCGTCGCCCCGCCGCGTCCACGCAGCGTGACTCCGGACTCGCTGAGCATCCGATGGACGAATCCGTAGGAGCGGCCGGTCTCCTCGGCCAACGCCCGGATGCTCGCACCGGAGTCGTACTTCTTCTTCAGGTCTGCCGCGAGCTTGTCGCGCGCGGCGCCGGTTACCCGGCTGCCCTTCTTCAGAGTCTCGGCCACCCGTGCCTCCTCATGGGAAGTGCGCTCTGGACTCTCATGATCACCCCTACCGGGCTTCATGGCCACCCATTCGACAAGGTCCGTGCGACGAGCTTCGGCGGCGGCACATGCCCGAGCGCCACCGGAATACAATATTCCGATGATCGCCGGCAGGGGGTTTCAGCGGTCCGGAGGCCGAAATTCCAGGTCAGAGGCGCCCTCGTCGACATTGCTGGGCAATGGGGGTGACGCACCGTCGCCGCGGACCGCCACGCCGGGGTACGAGACGCACTCACTCAGATGAAGGATCAGAGCTGAGCCGAATGATCCATACGGAGTGGATCAGTCCGGATGAATCCTCCCGGCTCCCGTCCCTACCCGGACGTGCCCCCGGGTCCCTGCTTCCCCGCGGCCCCTCTGGGCGACCCCCTCGGCGGTCCGGGGCGGCGGCCCCTCGCGTCGGGGTGGGGCAGGAAGCCCGCCCGGGCCCCGGGGCCCGGGCATGGGGCCTTCCCCGGAGCCCGGGGCTCCGGGGAAGCGTCGCACCCGGAGGCTCGCCCTCGTACCGGGGAAGCACCAGGGCGCCTCGACCGCGCGGCGAGGAGCCGTCCGGGGCGTCGCGAGCCGGTGGCCTCCAGGCCGCGGCGCCAGGTCTACCGCCCGGGAACGTGGGAACGGTGATCCACCAGGCTGGGCAGTACAGCCGGCTAGGCCAGCGCGACGAGATCCGCGTAGTCCTTGCCCCACAGGTCCTCGACCCCGTCCGGCAGCAGAATGATCCGCTCCGGCTGCAGGGCCTCGACCGCGCCCTCGTCGTGGGTCACCAGGACGACCGCTCCCTTGTACGTGCGCAGCGCGCCGAGGATCTCCTCGCGGCTGGCCGGGTCGAGGTTGTTGGTCGGCTCGTCGAGCAGCAGGACGTTCGCCGAGGAGACCACCAGGGTGGCCAGCGCCAGCCGCGTCTTCTCCCCGCCCGAGAGCACCCCGGCCGGCTTGTCGACGTCGTCGCCGGAGAACAGGAAGGACCCCAGCACCTTGCGGACCTCGACGAGGTCGAGATCGGGCGCGGCGGAGCGCATGTTCTCCAGGACCGTGCGGTCCGGGTCGAGCGTCTCGTGCTCCTGGGCGTAGTAGCCGAGCTTCAGTCCGTGGCCCTCCAGGACCTCGCCGGTGTCGGGCTTCTCCACCCCGCCGAGAAGCCGCAGCAGGGTGGTCTTGCCGGCGCCGTTGAGGCCGAGGACGACCACCCGGGAGCCCTTGTCGATGGCCAGGTCGACGTCGGTGAAGATCTCGAGCGAGCCGTAGGACTTGGACAGCCCCTCCGCCGTCAGCGGGGTCTTCCCGCAGGGCGCCGGCTCGGGGAAGCGCAGCTTCGCGACCTTGTCGGAGAGGCGCACCTCCTCCAGACCGGCCAGCAGCCGCTCGGCACGGCGGGCCATGTTCTGGGCGGCGACGGTCTTGGTGGCCTTGGCCCGCATCTTGTCGGCCTGGGCGTTGAGCGCCGCGGCCTTCTTCTCCGCGTTCTGGCGCTCGCGCCTGCGGCGCTTCTCGTCGGCCTCGCGCTGCTGCTGGTAGAGCTTCCATCCCATGTTGTAGACGTCGATCGTGGAGCGGTTGGCGTCCAGGTAGAAGACCTTGTTGACGACGGTCTCCACGAGGTCGACGTCGTGGGAGATGACCACGAAGCCGCCGCGGTAGGTCTTGAGGTACTCGCGCAGCCAGACGATCGAGTCGGCGTCGAGGTGGTTCGTGGGCTCGTCGAGCAGGAGCGTGTCGGCGTCCGAGAACAGGATCCGCGCGAGTTCGACACGGCGCCGCTGGCCGCCGGAGAGGGTGTGCAGCGGCTGTCCGAGTACCCGGTCGGGCAGGTTGAGCGCGGCGGCGATGGTGGCCGCCTCGGACTCGGCCGCGTACCCGCCCTTGGTCAGGAACTCGGTCTCCTGGCGCTCGTACTGGCGGAGCGCCTTCTCGCGGGTGGTGCCCTTGCCGGTGGCGATGCGGTGCTCGTTCTCCCGCATCTTGCGGATCAGGACGTCGAGGCCGCGGGCGGAGAGGATGCGGTCCCGGGCGAACACGTCGAGGTCGCCGGTGCGCGGGTCCTGCGGCAGATAGCCGACCTGGCCCGATCGGGCGATCTGGCCGCCGGCGGGGATGCCCTCGCCGGCGAGGCACTTGGTGAGGGTCGTCTTGCCCGCTCCGTTGCGGCCCACCAGGCCGATGCGGTCGCCCTTGGCGATACGGAAGGTGGCGGACTCGATGAGGACGCGGGCGCCGGCACGCAGCTCGATGCCGGAAGCGGTGATCACGGAAAGACTCCAGGACGGATGGACGGCGGAAGGACGACGGGCGCGCGGAGGCTTCGACGCCGTCTAATCCATGAGGAGAATTGCCATGCGGCCAGTCTACCGGGACCGGGCAACCGGATTTCTGTGGCGCTGACCACGGCGCCCGGGCGCCCGCGGCGCGGAAGGTCCCGGCGCAGCGGAGTGGGAGCGGCCGGGACACCGCGACCGGGGCAGGCCCGGGTCCGGTCCCGGGGCCGAGGGGCCGGAAGTCCGGTGGGCGCGACGGGGGTTCGGCCCGGGGCGCGGGCAGCCGGGCGGAAGCCCGGGCAGGCCGGCACGTGGTTCCACCAGGGCTCCCGCACCAGGTGGCGTGACCTGGTGCGACACCTTCCGCGGAACCGCCGCGGCGGCCGCAGGGCGGTGTCCGTACCCCCTGCCGGACCGGGACGCGGGTCACCCGTCATCGCGCGGAGAGTACGCACGTCCGCAGCACCCGGAACACGGAGTCCGGAACACCCGGAACACGGAGTGGAGATCCTGGAGTGGAGATCCTGATGCCGCCCACCGACCGGGACTACGGCGCCCGGGACCACACGGCCGGCGATCCGGAGGGGAACGTCTGGAGCTTCGGCACGTACCGGCCGCGACCGCGGGCGGGCCCGATGTCCTGTGCCGTGAGCCCATGGGCACGGGTGGGTGACGGCCCGCGGGCGGAGCCGGTCTCGCGCGGTCAGGAGCCTCCGGTGTGCACCTGGAACGCCGCCCGCCTGACGGCCTTCGCCAGGGCCGGGTCGGGGTGCGCGGCCGCGAGGGCGACCAGGACCTGCACGGTGCGCGGATGGCCGACGGCCCTGACCTCGTCGAGCAGGGCGGGTACGGTCCCCTGCACCGCGGAGTCCAGATGGCGCACCAGCAGGGCGCTCTCGCCGTGGTCGGCGACGGCGGCTGCGGTGTCCACCCAGAGCCAGGTCGCCTCCTCCCGGGTGAGCACCTCGGCGGCGTCGTCGGGATCGGCTCCCTCGTACTCGGCCAGCCACAGCAGGGCGTAGGGGCGCAGCGAGGGCTCGTCGGCCGCGGCGCGGACATCGGCCTCGGCGGCCGCTCCGACGACCCGGAGGGCGTCGAACGCCAGGCCGCGCAGCAGGGCGTCCTCACCGCGGGCGGCGGCCACGAGTTCGGTGACCGCGCTGGACACGGTACGGGCGGCGAGCCAGGCCCGGTACTCGGCACGGGCGGGGCCGGGGCTCAGCCGGGCGCAGCCCCGCAGCATCTCTTCGGCGGACTGCTCGATGTGGCCCGCGGGGCTCTGGGCGGCGACGCAGATCTGCTCGAGCTTGACCCACACGGCCCAGTTGCCGAGCGGGGTGAGGGTGGCGTGGCCCTCGCCGAGGGTCAGTGCGCCGACGGCGGCGAGGCCCTCCAGGGCCCAGTCCAGCAGGGCAGGGAGTACGGCTTCGGGCGGGTCGGCGAGGACGGCGGCCCCCGTGGCGGCGTCCTCATCGACGCCCGCATCGACGCCCGCATCGGCTTCGGCAGGGGCTGCCGCGTCGGCGGGGACGGGGAAGGGGACGGGGACGGCTTCGGTGGCGGCGGTCGCGTCGGCTGCGGCAACTTCGGCAGGGGCGGCTTCGGCAGGGGCGGGGAGGGGTCCGTAGGGCACCTCGCAGCGTTCCTCGCGCAGTTCCGCCACCCGCTGCCGGAGCAGATCGAGCAGCGCCGGCAGGAGCACGGGCCCGGCGGACAGCTGGAGGAGCGAGAGCACCTGGGGGACGGCCTCCACCGCCTCGGCGACGGCGCCGGGCGCCACGTCGGCGGGGGCCGGGTGCACGAGGGGCCAGGCGTCGAAGAGGGCGACCCAGCCGCGCAGTACGGCGGCGTCGTCCCGGTCCCAGGCGTTCAGCCGCCAGCCGGGGCGTGCCGTGCCTCCGTGCAGTTCCACGAGCCCGGCGAGCCGGGCGCGGTCCCAGCCCGCGTGGACCTGTCCCGGTGTCAGGCGCAGTTCCCCGGCGGCCCGGTCCCGGTCGGCGGCGCTGCCCTCGGCGTGCTGGGCGGCCGCCCAGTGGGCGACGCGCACCGCGTCGGCGAGGACCTCGCGTGCCTGGCCGGCCAGCTCCGCGATCGGTGGGGTTCCCTCGGGGGGCGCGGAGCGGGGCGCGTGCGCCTGTTCGTCGCGGCGCGGCGGGCCGTGGCGGTGGGCCGTGGGCGGACAAGACGGAGCCTGGAGTCGCGCAGGTTACGGGACGTCACGGGAAGCAGTCTCCCCGCTGTCGGCCCGAAAGCCCAATCGGAACGGGGGAGCTCGGGCCGAGGGGCCGTCAGAAGGCCTGCCGAGCTGCTGCGGAGGGCCCTCCGGCGGGCGCCGGACCGGGCGGCGCGTGCCGGTGGCGGCCGGCTCCGGGGGCCGGCCGGGGACCGCGGCCGGCCGTCACACCAGGGGGGTGAGGAAGCGCCGGAGGGCCTCCTCGTAGCGGGCCGGGTCGGCGTTCCACATGGCCGCGTGCGGGGCGTGCGCCACGGTCTGCAGGCTGACCAGGTCGGGCCGGCGGGCCGCCAGCTCCCGGGACGGGCCCCAGGGGGCGATGGTGTCGTCCGGGCCGTGGAAGACCAGGATGGGCACCCGCAGGGCGTCCGGATCGGCGGCCGCCCTCAGCCGGTCGCCGTGGAGTCCGGTGCGCCCCTGCGCGGCGCGTACGGCGAGCGGGAGCAGGGCGGCCGGCATCCGGCGGGCGGCGGCGAGGGAGCGCAGGGTGGTCTCCCACTCCAGGATCGGGGAGTCCAGCACGAGTCCCGCGATCCGCTCGCGCAGCGCGGAGTGGGCGGCGGCGTGCAGCGCCATCGACGCGCCGGTGGACCAGCCGTGCAGGATCACGCGGTCCGCGCCGCCGCGGACCGCGAAGCGTACCGCCGCGTCGAGGTCGCGCCATTCGGAGTCGCCGAGGTGCCCGAGGCCGTCGGGGGGCGGGGGCGCGCCGGGGTCGCCGCGGTAGGCGGGCGCCAGCACGGGGAGGCGCTGCTCGGTGAGGAACGGCATCAGGTTCATCGTGAGTTCGCGCGTGGTGCCCAGGCCGTGCACCACGATGACCCAGGTCGAGCGGGGCCGGGGACGAACCAGCCGGGCAGGGAGCCGAGTTCGCCGGGAATGTCGACGTCCTCGTGGTCGATGCCGAGTGCGCTGCCCGGGTCGCCGACGTGCAGCTGGGGGTGAGCCGCACCTTGACGCCGGGGTCGAGGCTGCCGAGCTCGACCCGCTCCAGCCGGCGGACCACGGTGTCGGCGGCGTGCGGCACCTGGTCCAGCACCGGACCGGCGACCGCGTGCACACCGTGCCCGCAGAGCCCGTAGGTGCCGGGGCGCCGGGAGACGAGGCTGCGGGTGAGGGTGACCCGGCCGGGGCCGGTGGCGTGCACGGTGAGCCGCCCCTCGCCGGGCAGGGGCCGTCCGGTGGGGGCCTTCAGCGCGGCGTCGCTGGCGTACCGGCCGGCGGCGAACGCCGCCACGCCGAGGCCGATGAGGGTGGTGACGGCCGCTGCCGTCGCTGTTGCCGGGCGCACCGTTCCAGTGTGGTGAGGTCCGTGCCGGGGTGCCAGTGGGCCGGGCGGCGGGAGTGACGTCAGCGGTGCCGGCCGTAGCCGCGGAGCTTCTCGGCGGCCTCGCGGACCTGCGGTTCGGTGAGCAGGGCGGGAGTGTGCCCGGGGACGCAGCGGGCGGCGAGCCACAGACGGCACATCCACTCCAGCTGGGCGGTGCGGTCGAAGGCCTGGTCGAGCGAGGCTCCGTAGGTGACCGTGCCGTGGTTGCGCAGCAGGGCGCCGGTGCGGTCCTCCAGGGCGCGGAGCAGGTTGCCGGCCAGCTCGTCGGTCCCGTACAGGGCGTAGGGGGCGACGCGGACGGGGCCGCCGAGGGCCGCCGTCATGTAGTGGATCGGCGGCAGTTCGCCGACGAGGGTGGAGACGGCGGTGGCGTGCACGGCGTGGGTGTGGACGACGGCCACCGCGTCGGTGGCGCGGTGGACGGCGAGGTGCATCGGGAGCTCGCTGGTGGGCGTGAGTTCGCCGAGGACCTGCCGGCCGTCGAGCCGGACGCCGACGGCGTCCGCGGCGGTGAGCCGGTCGTAGTGCACCCCGGTGGGGGTGACCAGCACGATGTCGCCGGCGCCGGTGGGGACGCGTACGGAGACGTTGCCCGAGGTCCCGACGACGAGGCCGTCAGCGACGGTTCTGCGGGCGGTGGCCACGAGGTCCGACCAGGCCCGGGATATCGCTTCCTGCTCCGGTTCGGTCATGTGGGCGATTTTGTCAGCCGGGGCCGGTGGGAGCGACGGCGGGTGGGGGTGCCGACCGCAGCGGGCACGGCGGCACGGGCGCCGCGGGCCGGTCGGTCGGCCGGTCGGCCGGAACTAGCCGTCGACGGGTCCAAAGTGACCAGAATCTCTTCTGCCGTTCATCCGCACGACGCCGCAGGATCATGCGGCGGTCACCGTAGGGCCGCCGGAGACCGCTACAGGCCCGCAGTTCGGGGCGATCGGAGGCGGCGCGCACCCGGCCCGGAGGCTCCGGGGCGTGGCAGCGGACACAAGCGGAGGGACCTCAACCCACTTGGGGACACTCCTCAGCCCATCCCAGTTCACCTTCCGTTCACTCGATAACCCTACGTTCACCCGCGCCACTGCCATCCGAACGATTGCCTGGGTACCCGGTTCATGGAGCACATCACCCTGCTGCTCGCGATTGTCGTCGTGACAGCACTCGTGTTCGATTTCACGAACGGCTTCCACGACACCGCCAACGCCATGGCGACGACCATCTCGACGGGTGCGATGAGACCGAAGGCGGCAGTGGCGATGTCCGCCGTGCTGAACCTGGTCGGCGCGTTCCTCTCCGTCGAGGTCGCCAAGACGATCTCGGGCGGCATCATCAACGAGGAGGGCATCCGCCCAGAAGTGATCTTCGCCGCACTGGTCGGCGCGATCCTCTGGAACCTGCTGACCTGGCTGCTGGGCCTGCCCTCCAGCTCCTCCCACGCCCTCTTCGGCGGCCTCATCGGCGCGGCCGTGATGTCCGCCGGTTTCTCGGCCGTCAACGGCGGCACGATCGTCACCAAGGTCCTGATCCCGGCCGTCGCGGCTCCGCTCGTCGCCGGTCTCGCGGCCCTGGTCGCCACCAGGCTGACGTACCGGATCGGCGGCACCACCGAGGACCGGTCCACCTCCAAGGGCTACCGCGCCGGCCAGATCGCCTCGGCCGGCCTGGTGTCCCTCGCCCACGGCACCAACGACGCGCAGAAGACCATGGGCGTCATCACCCTGGCCCTGGTCACCGGCGGCGTCCTCGCGCCCGGCTCGAACCCCCGATGTGGGTCATCGTCTCCGCCGGTGTCGCGATCGCGCTCGGCACCTACCTCGGCGGCTGGCGCATCATCCGCACCATGGGCAAGGGCCTGACCGACCTCCAGCCGCAGCAGGGCTTCGCCGCGCAGACCAGCGCCGCGACGGTCATCCTGGCCTCCTCGCACCTCGGCTTCTCGCTCTCCACCACCCAGTCCTGCTCGGGTGCCGTGATGGGCGCGGGCCTCGGCCGCAAGGGCGGTGTGGTCCGGTGGTCCACCGCCACCCGGATGTTCGTCGCCTGGGGGCTGACCCTGCCCGCCGCCGGCCTCGTCGCCGCGGCCGCGGAGTTCCTGACCAAGCAGGGCACCTGGGGCATCGCCGCCGTGGCCGTACTGCTCGTCGCGGGCTCCGGGGCCATCTGGGTGATCTCGCGCCGCAAGCCGGTCGACCACACCAACGTCACGGACGACGAGATCGAGCCCGCGGGCGTCGTCACCACCGCCATCGCGGCCGTCTCCCCGCCCCGGCCGGCGCCCCCGCGCCCCAGGCGACCGAACCCGGCGCCGCGGCGCCGAACGCCGCCGCCGGGACCGCGGCGACCGAGCCCGGGACGCCGAGAACCACCGTCCCCGCCCAGTCCTCCGAGTCCGCTCCGGCGCCCGCCGCCACGGTGTAAGGAAAGAACGACATGAAGATCGACTGGGCAGCTCTGGGCTCCGTCTTCGGCGTGAGCCTCGTCGTGACCGTCGCCCTGGTGGGCCTGTTCACCCTGGCATCGCGGGCCTCTCCAAGCAGGAGGCGGCGGCCGCGCGGGGAGGCTCGGCCGGCCTCGCCCGCACGGGCGCGTACGCCTGCTTCGCGCTCTGCGCGGCGGCGGTGGCCTTCGGGATCTACCTGATCGTGGTCTGACGCCGCACGACCTCGTACCGGGGCCGGGCACACCTACCGGGTGGGCCCGGCCCCGGCCGTGTGCGCGCACCGCCCCCGCGCCGCGGGGGCGGTGCGCCCCGTCCCGTCGCAGGTCAAGGGCGAGTTGACGGGCGTTCGGGGCCCGTGGTGGACTTCCGGGGCCACTTACGGCGGCAGAAGAGGAAGCCGGTGCGAATCCGGCGCGGTCCCGCCACTGTCACGGGTGCGCTCCCCTCGCGGAGCACCAGGGAGCACCCCGGAGCCAGGAACTCCTCGCCGCCGGTCACGTCGAGCCAGGGCGCGGACCCTGAGTGAGGACGAACATGCCTGCCGAAGCAGGGGGCCGGCTCCGCCGCGCCCGGACATCACGTTCGCGTACGGCGCCGCCGCCGGGCTGGCCGGTGACCTGCTCCTCGGCGATCCACGCCGCGGGCACCCGGTCGCGGGCTTCGGCCGGGCGGCCGCCGCGGTCGAACGGGGACTCTGGCACGACCACCGCGGCTGGGGCGCCCTGCACACCGCGGTGTGCGCCGGCGCCGCGGTCGCCGCGGGCGCGCTGGCCGCGGCATCCGCGCGCCGGTCGCGCGGCGCCTCCGTCGCCCTGACCGCGGCCGCCACCTGGGCCGTCGTCGGCGGCACCTCGCTGGGCCGGGAGGCACGCGCGGTCGGCGCGGCGCTGGCGTCCGGGGACCTCGACGACGCCAGGGAGCGGCTGCCGCGTCTGTGCGGGCGCGACCCGCAGGCGCTGGACGGCCCCGGCATCGCCCGCGCCGTCGTCGAGTCCGTCGCCGAGAACACCTCGGACGCCGTGGTGGGCGCCCTCGTCTGGGGCGCGATCGGCGGGGTTCCGGGCCTGCTCGGGTTCCGCGCCGTCAACACCCTGGACGCGATGGTCGGTCACCGGTCCCCCCGCTACCGGCGGTACGGCTGGGCCTCGGCCCGGCTCGACGACCTCGCGGGCTGGCCCGGGGCCAGGCTCACCGCGGCGCTGGCGACCGTCGCGGGCGGCGACCCGCGCGGCGCGGCCCGCGCCTGGCGCCGGGACGCCGCGAAGCACCCGAGCCCGAACGCAGGCCCCGTGGAGGCCGCGTTCGCCGGGGCCCTCGGCGTACGGCTCGGCGGGACGCTGTCGTACGGCGGACGGGTCGAGCACCGGCCCGTACTCAACGGCGGCGGCGGACGGGCCGTCGGGACCGCCGACATCGAGCGGGCGGTGCGGCTCTCGACGCGCGTGGGGGTGCTGGCGCTCGCGGTGTGCGCGGGCGGGCGCCTGGCGGCCGGGGCCCTGCGGCGGAGGCGCGCATGAGCGGGGGCGGACTGCTGGTCGCCGGCACCACGTCGGACGCCGGCAAGAGCGTCGTGACGGCGGGGATCTGCCGCTGGCTGGTGCGCCGGGGCGTGAAGGTCGCCCCCTTCAAGGGGCAGAACATGTCCCTCAACTCCTTCGTCACCCGTGAGGGCGCCGAGATCGGCCGGGCGCAGGCCATGCAGGCGCAGGCCGCCCGGGTGGAGCCGACGGCGCTGATGAACCCGGTGCTGCTCAAGCCCGGCGGGGACCGCTCCAGCCAGGTCGTGCTGATGGGCAGGCCGGTGGGCGAGCTGAGCGCGCGCGGGTTCTTCGGGAGGCCGGGACCCGCGACGAGGCCGGAACGGGGCGCCCGGGCCCCCGGAAGCCTGCCGGACGGGCCCGGGGGCACCCCCGTGGGGATGCTGCGCGGAGGGCGCCAGGAGGCGCTGCTCGAACCGGTGATGGCCTGCCTCGAGGAGCTCCGCGGCTCCCATGACGTGGTGATCTGCGAGGGCGCGGGCAGTCCCGCGGAGATCAATCTGCGGCGCACGGACATCGTCAACATGGGCATCGCCCGCGCCGCGCGGCTCCCCGTGCTCGTCGTGGGCGACATCGACCGGGGCGGGGTCTTCGCCCAGTTCTTCGGTACGACGGCGCTGCTGGCCCCCGAGGACCAGGAGCTGGTCGCCGGCTACCTCGTCAACAAGTTCCGCGGCGACGTCTCGCTGCTGGAGCCGGGGCTGGAGATGCTGCGCGGGCTCACCGGGCGGCGGACGTACGGCGTGCTGCCGTACGCGCACGGGCTCGGCATCGACGAGGAGGACGGGCTGCGGGTCTCCCTGCGCGGCGCCGTGCGCGAGTCGGCGGTGGCGCCGCCGGTCGGCGAGGACGTGCTGCGCGTGGCCGTCTGCGCCGTGCCGCTGATGTCCAACTTCACCGACGTGGACGCGCTGGCGGCCGAACCGGGCGTGATCGTGCGCTTCGTCGACCGCCCCGAGGAGCTGGCCGACGCCGATCTGGTGATCGTGCCGGGCACGCGGGGCACGGTGCGCGCCCTGGAGTGGCTGCGCGAGCGGGGCCTCGCGGGCGCCCTCGCCCGGCGGGCGGCCGGGGGCCGGCCCGTGCTCGGCATCTGCGGCGGCTTCCAGGTGCTCGGCGAGCACATCGACGACGACGTCGAGTCGCGGGCCGGAGCCGTGCCGGGGCTCGGACTGCTCCCGGTCCGGGTGCGGTTCGCCGCGGAGAAGACCCTCGCCCGCCCCTCGGGCGAGGCGCTGGGGCAGCCCGTCGAGGGGTACGAGATCCACCACGGCGTCGCCGAGGTGCTCGGCGGCGAGCCCTTCCTCGACGGCTGCCGGGTCGGCGAGGTGTGGGGCACCCACTGGCACGGGTCGCTGGAGAGCGACGGGTTCCGCCGGGCCTTCCTGCGGGCCGTCGCCGCGGCGGCGGGCCGCCGGTTCGTCCCCGCCCCGGACACCTCCTTCGCCGAGCTGCGCGAAGCCCAGCTCGACCGCCTCGGCGACCTCGTCGAGGAGCACGCGGACACCGACGCGCTGCTCCGCATCATCGAGGGCGGCGCGCCCTCGGGCCTGCCGTTCATCCCGCCGGGCGCACCCGGCTTCCCCGCTGCGACCACCGCCGGAACCCCTGGAGCCGCACAGTGAGCAACGCACCCCACTATCCGTTCACGGCGGTCGTCGGCATGGACGACCTGCGGCTCGCCCTGCTGCTGAACGCCGTCAGCCCGGCTGTCGGCGGTGTGCTGGTGCGCGGGGAGAAGGGCACCGCCAAGTCGACGGCGGTGCGCGCCCTCGCCGCGCTGATGCCCGATGTCGACGTGGTCGCGGGCTGCCGGTTCTCCTGCGCGCCCGCGGCACCCGACCCGCGATGCCCGGACGGGCCCCACGAGGCCGCCCCCGGCACGGCACGCCCGGCCCGGATCGTCGAACTGCCCGTCGGCGCCTCGGAGGACCGGCTCGTCGGCGCGCTCGACATCGAACGGGCCCTGGCGGACGGCGTGAAGGCGTTCGAGCCGGGCCTGCTCGCCGACGCCCACCGGGGCGTGCTCTACGTCGACGAGGTCAATCTGCTCCACGACCACCTCGTCGACCTGCTGCTGGACGCGGCCGCGATGGGTGCCTCCCATGTGGAGCGCGAGGGCGTGTCCGTACGGCATGCCGCCCGTTTCCTGCTGGTCGGCACGATGAACCCGAAGAGGGCGAGCTGCGGCCGCAGCTGCTGGACCGCTTCGGGCTGACGGTGGAGGTCGCCGCCTCCCGGGAGCCGGAGCAGCGGGTGGAGGTCGTGCGGCGCAGGCTCGCGTACGACGACGACCCCTCGGCCTTCGCCGCCCGCTGGGCGGCGGAGGAGGCCGCGCTGCGCGCACGCATCGTGACCGCGCGGGCGACGCTGCCCCGGGTGGAGCTCGGGGACGCGGCGCTCCGGCAGATCGCCGCCACCTGTGCCGCGTTCGAGGTGGACGGCATGCGCGCCGACATCGTGATGGCCCGGGCCGCGGCGGCGCTGGCCGCCTGGGCGGGCCGTACGGACGTACGCGAGGAGGACGTGCGGCGGGCCGCGCTCCTCGCGCTCCCCCACCGGCGCCGGCGCAACCCCTTCGACGCGCCCGGCCTCGACGAGGACAAGCTCGACGAGACACTGGAGCGGTTCGGCGGGGACGGCCGGCCGGACACGGAGCCCGGCCCCGACACGGACCCCGACACGGACCCGTCCGGTCCGGACGGCGGCCCCGGCGGCCCCGGCGGCAACGACGTCCCGCCCAGAGCCAGGGGCCGGACTCCGCCGCCTCCGCCGGACAGCCCGAGCCGCCCGAACCATCCCGCCCGTCCGAACCGTCCAGCCCGTCCGAACCGTCCAGCCCGTCCGAGCCGTCCGCCGGGCAGCCGGAGCCCTCCGGGTCGCCCGCCGTGGGCGCCGCCGCGGGCGAGCGGGGCGCCGAGCGGGCCGGCGAGCCGTTCCGCACCAGGGTGCTCAGTGTGCCCGGTCTCGGCGAGGGCGCCGCCGGACGCCGCTCCCGGGCCCGTACCGAGCACGGCCGGACCACCGGAGCACACAGGCCGCAGGGGACGCTGACCGCGTTGCACCTGGCGGCGACCGTGCGGGCGGCGGCTCCGCACCAGCACGCCCGCGGCCGCCGCGGACCGGGCCTCGTGGTGCGCCGGGACGATCTGCGGCAGGCCGCCCGCGAGGGCCGCGAGGGCAATCTCGTGCTCTTCGTCGTCGACGCCTCCGGCTCCATGGCGGCGCGCCGGCGCATGGGCTCCGTGAAGGGCGCGGTGCTGTCACTGCTGCTGGACGCCTACCAGCGCCGGGACAAGGTCGGTCTGGTCACCTTCCGGGGCACCGGGGCGGAGGTGGCGCTGCCACCCACCTCGTCCGTGGACGCCGCCGCGGCACGGCTCGGGGAGCTGCCGACCGGCGGCCGGACCCCGCTGGCCGCCGGCCTGCTGAAAGCCCACGACGTGCTGCGGGTGGAGCGGCTGCGCGACCCGTCGCGGCGCCCGCTCCTGGTGGTCGTGACCGACGGCCGCGCGACCGGGGCCGGCG
The DNA here is from genome assembly GCA_003725745.1 of Streptomyces sp. I6. Classification (GTDB taxonomy): domain Bacteria; phylum Actinomycetota; class Actinomycetes; order Streptomycetales; family Streptomycetaceae; genus Streptomyces. The sequence continues at coordinate 1,214,002 of RHDP01000001.1, forward strand.
GCGACGCCCTCGCGCTCGCCGGGCGCGCCGCCCGGCTGCACGCCGCCGAGGGCACGGCCGCGGTGGTCGTGGACTGCGAGACGGGCCCGGTGCGGCTCGGCCTCGCCGGGGATCTCGCCCGTGACCTCGGCGGCACCGCCGTCACCCTGGACGAGCTGCGCGCCGACAGCATCGCGGGGCTGGTCCGGGACGTACGGGCGGCGACGGGATCGAGAACGGGAACGGCGACGGGAACGGGAACGGCGACGGGAACGGGAACGGGAACGGGCAGCACGGCCCGCGACAGGAGGGCAGCGTAGTGCCGCAGGGAAAGCCGGACGTGGTTCCGGACGATGGTCTCACCACCCGCCAGCGCCGCAACCGGCCGCTGGTGATGGTGCACACGGGCATCGGCAAGGGGAAGTCCACCGCCGCCTTCGGGATGGCGCTGCGCGCCTGGAACCAGGGCTGGCCCGTGGGGGTGTTCCAGTTCGTCAAGTCGGCGAAGTGGAGGGTCGGCGAGGAGAACGCGCTCAGGGTCCTCGGTGCGAGCGGCGAGGGCGGCACCGTCCACTGGCACAAGATGGGCGAGGGCTGGTCCTGGATCCAGCGCCCTCCGGCCGAGGGCGAGCAGTCCCACGAGGACAAGGCGCGCGAGGGCTGGGAGCAGGTCAAGCGGGATCTGGCCGCCGAGACGTACCGGTTCTACGTGCTCGACGAGTTCGCCTATCTGCTCCACTGGGGCTGGATCGACACGGCCGAGGTCGTCGAGGTGCTGCGCGACCGGCCCGGGACCCAGCACGTCGTCATCACCGGCCGCAACGCCCCGCCGGAACTCGTCGGGTTCGCCGACCTCGTGACCGACATGTCCAAGGTCAGGCATCCGATGGACGCGGGCCAGAAGGGTCAGCGGGGCATCGAGTGGTGACGCGGTCGGCAGGCAGAACGTGGTAGCGCGTCTCGTCGTCGCCGCGCCGGCGTCCGGCAGCGGCAAGACCACCGTCGCGACGGGGCTGATGGCGGCCTTCACGGCCGCCGGTCTCGCCGTGTCGCCGCACAAGGTGGGACCCGACTACATCGATCCCGGGTACCACGCGCTCGCCACCGGGCGGCCGGGCCGCAACCTCGACGCGTACATGTGCGGCACGGAACTGATCGCCCCGCTGTTCGCGCACGGCGCGCGCGGGTGCGAACTGGCGGTGGTCGAGGGCGTGATGGGGTTGTACGACGGGGCGGCCGGGGCCGGTGAGCTGGCCTCCACGGCCCAGGTCGCCAAGCTGCTGCGGGCGCCGGTGGTACTGGTCGTCGACGCCTCGTCGCAGTCCCGGTCGGTGGCGGCCCTGGTACACGGATTCGCGTCCTGGGACCCGGAGGTGCGGCTCGGCGGGGTGATCCTCAACAAGGTCGCCACCGACCGCCACGAGGCCCTGCTGCGGGACGCCCTGGAGGAGTCCGGGGTGCCGGTGCTGGGGGCGCTGCGCCGTGCTCCCGGGGTGGCGACGCCGTCGCGGCACCTGGGGCTGGTGCCGGTCGCCGAGCGGCGGACGGATGCGGTCGGCGCGGTCGCCGCGCAGGCCGAGCAGGTGCGGGCGGGCTGCGACCTCCAGGCGCTGCTGGCCCTGGCGCGCAGCGCACCGCCCCTCGCCGGGGACCCCTGGGACCCCGGGGCGGCACTGGACTCCCCCGCCGCGGGAGCCCCGTACCGGCGGCCCGCCGAGGCCCCGGACCCGGGGCCCGTCGGGTCGGGTGACCGGCGGACCGTCGGGTCCGGTGGCGTGAGGACAGTCGGGTCCGGTGGCGTGAGGACAGTCGGGTCGGGTGGCGTGAGGCCCGTCGGGTCGGGTGAGGGGCGGCCCGTCGTCGCCGTGGCCGGGGGCGCCGCGTTCACGTTCTCGTACGCCGAGCACGCGGAGCTGCTGAGGGCCGCGGGCGCGGACGTCGTCACCTTCGACCCGCTCCGCGACGAGGAACTGCCCGCCGGCACGGCCGGCCTGGTCATCGGCGGCGGCTTCCCCGAGGTGTACGCCCCGGAGCTGTCCGCCAACTCCCGCCTCCGCAAGACGGTCGCCGAACTCGCCCGCTCGGGAGCGCCCGTCGCCGCCGAGTGCGCCGGTCTGCTGTACCTCGCGCGCTCCCTCGACGGCAGGCCCATGTGCGGGGTGCTGGACGCCGACGCCCGGATGACGGATCGGCTGACGCTGGGCTACCGGGACGCCGTGGCGGTGGGCGACAGCGCCCTGGCCCCGGCCGGGACCCGGATGCGCGGCCACGAGTTCCACCGCACCGTGACGGAGCCGGGCGCGGGAGCCACCCCGGCCTGGGGACTCCGGCAGCCGGAGCCAAGGGTCGAGGGCTTCGTGCAGGACGGCGTGCACGCGAGCTATGTGCACACGCACTGGGCGGGGGCGCCGGGGGCGGCCCGCCGGTTCGCGGAGGGGTGCGCGGCGTGGGACGCGCGGGGATAGGCGCCGGTGGCCCCGGTGGGTCACTCCGCCAGGCCCGTCACCAGCCAGATGAACGCCACACCCGCGACCGTGCACAGCAGGACCGGCCGGGCCGGGCGGCCCTGGTGCGCCTCAGGCAGGATCTCCGCGGCGGCGAGGTGGAGCAGCGCGCCGCCGAAGAAGCCGAGGTAGCCGCCGAGCAGCTCCGGCGGCATCGTGAACAGCAGCGTGGAGGCGGCACCGGCCACCGGCGCGACGGCCGCGGCGAACAGCATGGCGACGGCCTTGCGGCGCTCGTTCCCGTACAGGCTGGTGACGGTGTACGTGTTGAAGCCGTCCGCGAAGTCGTGGGCGATGACCGCGAGCGCCACCGTCAGCCCCATCCCGCCGCCCGCCTGGAAGGCCGCGCCGATGGCGACGCCGTCCATCAGGCTGTGCAGCACCATGGCCGCGGCGGCGGTCATGCCGACCTGCGGGACGCGGTGGCGATCGGCGTGCCGGCCGCCACCGTACGCCCCGTGCGGCGCCCGGCCGCCACCGTACGCCCCGTGCGGCGCCCGGCCGCCGGCCGGCAGCCGCCCCACCACGTGGGCCAGCAGAAAGCCGCCCGTGAACAGCAGCATGGCCTGCGGTACTCCGAGGACCTCCTCCCCGCCGCGGCCATCGCCTCCGGCAGCAGGTCGAGTCCGGCGACGCCCAGCATCAGGCCCCCGGCGAGGCCGAGCACGAGGTGGCGGCGGACGGTGACGCGCTGCGCCACCCACCCGCCGAACAGCGTCATCTGGAACGCGCCGAGCGCGACGAGCACCGCCATGGGTTCTTGCTAGCCGATCCGGCCCCCGCCGCGCCGGGTGCCACGCCATGACCGGCCTCACGGGCCGGTTCGTCGTGGGGGTCGGGGCGCGCCGGGGTGCGCCCGCGGACGAGGTGCTCGATCTGGTCCGGGACGCGCTGCGGGAGGCCGGGGCGGCGGCGAGTTCGGTCGTGGCCTTCGCGACCGTGGCCGCCAAGGCACGCGAACCGGGTGTCGCGGCCGCGGCGGCCGCGCTCGGCGTGCCGGTGCGGGTCCACCCCGCCGAGGAACTCGCCCGCGTACCGGTGCCGAACCCGTCCGCGGCGGCCGCCGCGGTGGGCACCCGGTCGGTGGCGGAGGCGGCGGCCCTCGCCGAGGGAGGAGAACTCGTGGTGGGGAAACGAAAATCCGGAGGTCAGGGGCGACCCGGCGCGGTGACCTGTGCCATCGTGCGGCTTGCGGATCCTTCGGCTCCGGAACCGGTCCCGCCACGCGTGGAACCGATGGCGCCGGACGTGATCCCGGACGTGATCCCGGACGTGAACGACGGCGGACCGGTCGGACAGCACCGGCGGCATCGCCACCACCGCAAGGAGAATGTGTGACTTCCCCGCCCGCACTGCTCATCGCCGCGGACGGCGTCCCGGACGACGCAGGCGCCGAGACGCTGCTGGACTTCGTGGAGCACCTGGGCAGCCGCCATCCCGCAATCCCCGTCGCGGCCGGCGTCGTCGGCGACGGCAGGTGGCCGCTCCCCGCGGCCGTGGCCGAGCTGGTGGCCGCCGGAGCGGAGCGGGTGGCCGCCGTCCCGCTGGCACTGGCACCGGACCGGCGGACCGAGGACGCCCTGTCCGCCGCGCTCGACGCCGTCCGCGAGGACCGGCCCGGGCTCGCCGTGACCGTGAGCGGCGCCTTCGGCCCCGGCCCGGCGGTGCTCGCGCTGCTGGAACGACGGCTCGACGAGGCGCTCGGCGGCGGCGCGCGCTCGCCGCGCGACCGCGCGGGAGTGACGGTGCTGCTGGTCGCGCCCGGTTCGGCGGATCCGCAGGCCAACGCCGAGGTGCACCGGGCGGCCCGGCTGCTCTGGGAGGGCCGGGGATACGCGGGGGTGGAGACCGCGTTCGTGTCGACGGCCGCACCCGACGTACCGGCGGGGCTCGACAGGTGCATACGGCTCGGGGCGCGGCGGATCGTGGTACTGCCGTACGTCCTGTTCGGCGGCGGCCCGGCCGAACGGGCCAGGATGCAGGCCGAGGGCTGGGCCGCGGCGCACCCGGGCACCGAGGTCCGCTGCGCCGAAGTGATCGGCGCGGCGGACGGGTTGGCCGATCTGGTCGTCGACCGCTACCGGCAGGCCGCCGCCTCGCCGGTCCCGGCCCGGACGGGACGACCGTGAACGCCGACTTCCACGACCTGCGGCACCACGGCGACGCGGAGGTCCGCGAGGGCGGACTGACCGATCTCGCGGTCAACGTCCGCGCCGGCACCCCTCCGGTGTGGCTGCGGGAGCGCATCGCGGCGTCGCTGACGTCGCTCGCCGCCTACCCGGACGGCCGTGCGGCACGGGCGGCGGTCGCGGCACGGCACGGGGTGCCGGTGCAGCGGGTGCTGCTGACCGCGGGCGCGGCGGAGGCCTTCGTACTGATCGCGCGGGCCCTGCGGGTGAGCCGGCCGGTGGTGGTGCACCCCCAGTTCACGGAGCCCGAGGCGGCGCTGCGGGACGCGGGGTACGAGGTGGGGCGCGTGGTGCTGCGCGCGGAGGACGGCTTCCGGCTGGACCCGGCGGCCGTGCCCGAGTCCGCGGACCTCGTCGTCGTCGGCAATCCCACCAACCCCACCTCGGTCCTCCATCCGGCCGCCGAACTGGCCCGGCTCGCCCGGCCCGGGCGGATCCTGGTCGTCGACGAGGCGTTCATGGACGCGGTTCCCGGCGAACCGGAAGCCCTCGCCCCGCGCACCGATGTGCCCGGGCTGGTCGTGGTCCGCAGCCTCACCAAGACATGGGGGCTCGCGGGACTGCGGATCGGCTACGTCCTCGCCGAGCCGGGGACGGTCGCCCGGCTCGAACGGGCCCAGCCGCTCTGGCCGGTGGGGACCCCGCGCTCGCCGCGGCCGAGGCCTGCATGTCGCCGAGGGCGCTGGCGGAGGCCGCTCGGGCAGCGGACCGGATCGCGGCGGACCGGGCCCATCTGCTCGCCGGTCTCGCGGAGTTCGACGAGGTACGGGCGGTGCCGGCGGCGGCGGGCCCGTTCGTCCTCGTCCGCATCGACCGCGCGGACGAGGTGCGCGGACGGCTGCGGGCGCTCGGCTTCGCCGCCCGACGCGGGGACACCTTCCCGGGGCTGGACCGCGACTGGCTGCGGCTCGCGGTGCGCGACCGCGCCACGACGAACCGCTTCCTCCAGGCCCTCGACCAGGCCCTGACGCTCGTCGGGGCGTAGGCGCCACGCCAGGGGGCGCGGACGGGACACGGGGCGACGCGTCCACGGGGGAAGCCGCCACGGGGGCGCGGCGCATACCGGCCCCATCCGAGCATGTGAAGAGTGCCGGCCGGAGGCGCCACGGGGGCGCGGCGCATACGCGCGAGCACGGCGGGCGCGGCGCGTCCACGTGGGAAGCCGCCAGGCCCTTGAGGGCCGATGCCCCGGGACCGCCCCGGGCCTCGCCCGGTGCCCCGACGGCCGGAGGACGGGGACTGGCTCCCGCGGCCGGGCGGTGGCCCTCCCCGCGGTACCGGCGGAACCTGCCGGTAACGGCAGGTTCCGCCCGGGCCGGCCACCTCCGTGCAGGCGCCGGCTCTCGGGGAGTGGCTCTCGGGGAAGCACCGCGCGGCCGGGGCCCGGGCATGGCGCGGCCCGGCCGGCCGCCTACGACGGCAGGCGGGACGTCGCGCTCGCGGCAGTCCTCAGCGCGGCGCGTGGCGGCGGGACAGGGCGACCGCCGCGGCGCCCGCGGCGAGGAGGACCGCCGAGACCGCCGCGAACCACGGCGTCGACTCGTCCCCGCCCGTCGCCGCCAGATCGTCCGACGGCTTCGCCACCTCCCCGCCGGTCTGGGGCCGGACATCGGGCGGCGCCGCCTTGACGGACGGTTCGCCGACCGGCTCGCCGGACGGCGTCGCGCAGGTCGCCTCCGCCAGGGTCAGCGTGCCGTCGACCTCGGCGACGTTCAGCTTCAGCGGGTTGACGGAGACCTTCAGTTCGAGCGCCGTCGCAGCGGCCGTGTGTGTTGCCGTGGTGGTACGGGAGAGGTCGAGGGTGACGGCGCCGACGCCCGGTACCTCGACCTCGGTCGTGCCGTCCGCCGTCAGCGTGGTCTTCCTGCCGAGGACCGTGACGGGGCCGAGCAGGTGGGAGCGGGCGGCCGGCTTCTTCCCCACCGCGCAGACCGCCTCGGACGTGACCTGCCCGACCTCGACGAGGGGGAGCAGCGGAAGTCCCGGCACATGCACCCTCGCCCTGGCGAGTTCCGCGCGGCCCTCGGCGCCGTCCCCGTCCGCGGTGGCCTTCGCGAAGGCCGCTTCCGCCTGCAGCACGTTGAACGGTCTGCCCTGGTCGACGCCTTCGAGCTGGACGGTCAGCGCGGTCTTCTCGGCGCTCGCCGGCGCCTGGACCTCGTTGAGGGACGCCTTCAGCGGAACCCGCACGCTCTTGTCGAGCAGGGAGACGTCCAGCCCCGTCCGGAGGACGACCGCGCTCGCTCGCCCGTCGCCGGCACCCGTCGCCTGGGCGGGGGCGGCGAGTGCCACGGGCCCGACGGCCAGCGCGGCGGCGGCCGCGGCGGCCGTCGAACGGCGTACGGGCATGCGGAAGACGGTGCTCTTCACGGTGGTGGAACCCCCACGGGAGACATGACGTCGCCGCGCGCCCGCGACAGGGACCGGTGCGGGGCGGCGACCGGGAACACCGGAATACTTGCCCACCGAGAGTGAACCGTCAGACACCCGAGGTGAGTTCACTCCAAAGTGACGTTTCCGCGCTCATATTCGATTACCGGCGTACGGGCGTTCCCCGCGCGTCCCCCGTGAGGCGGGCGTGAAGGGCGCAGGGCAGTCGCCGGCGGGGGTGCGCGCGAGCGGGCGGCGGCGGGCGGGGGGCGGGGGCCGTGCGAACCGGCCGGTCCCCGTCACGGTCCGTCAGCCGACGACGCGCCCCCGCATGACCACCGCGCTCGGCGCCGCCAGCACCCGTACGTCCGCCCTCGGGTCGCTCTCGTACACGACCAGATCCGCCGGGGCTCCTTCCTCCAGGCCCGGCCGCCCCAGCCAGTCCCGCGCGCCCCAGGTCGTCGCGGAGAGCGCGTCGACCGCCGGGAGCCCGGCCTTGACCAGTTCGGCGACCTCCGCGGCCACGAGCCCGTGCGGCAGGGAGCCGCCGGCATCGGTGCCGACGTAGACGGGGATGCCCGCGTCCCAGGCCGAGCGGACGGTGTCGTACCGGCGCTCGTGGAGCCGTCGCATATGGTCCGACCAGCGGGGGAACTTGCTCTCGCCACCGGCTGCGAGCTGCGGGAAGGTGGCGATGTTGACCAGCGTCGGGACGATGGCCACACCGCGCTCGGCGAACAGCGGGATCAGGTCCTCGGTCAGTCCGGTGGCGTGCTCGATGCAGTCGATGCCCGCCTCGACGAGGTCGCGCAGCGAGTCCTCGGCGAAGCAGTGGGCGGTGACCCGGGCGCCGAGGCGGTGCGCCTCGGCAATGGCGGCTTCGACCGCGCCGCGCGGCCAGCAGGCGGTGAGGTCGCCCACCTCCCGGTCGATCCAGTCGCCGACGAGCTTGACCCAGCCGTCGCCGCGCCGGGCCTCGCGGCCCACGTAGGCGACGAGGTCCTCGGGCTCGATCTCATGGGCGTAGTTGCGGATATAGCGGCGGGTGCGCGCGATGTGACGCCCGGCACGGATGATCCTCGGCAGGTCCTCGCGGTCGTCGATCCAGCGGGTGTCGGCGGCGGATCCGGCGTCGCGGATGAGCAGGGTGCCCGCGTCGCGGTCGGTCAGCGCCTGCTTCTCGCTGGTCGCCTCGTCCACCGCGCCGTGCCGGTCGAGCCCGACGTGGCAGTGCGCGTCGACCAGACCGGGGAGCGCCCAGCCACGGACGGTCCGGACGTCCCCGGCGGCCGGGCGCCGGTAGGTGACGCGCCCACCGACCACCCACAGCTCGTCCCGTACGTCGTCCGGCCCGACGAGCACCCGCCCTGTCACGTGCAGCACCGCGTGATCGCTCATAGGGAGCACTCTACGAGTCCCGCCCCTGAGGCCGTCCCGCGGCCGACGACGCCCGGCACACCGGCGAGATCCGGGACACCAAGGACATCCGGGACATCGGGAAACCGGGAGCACGAGGGCTTCGCGCACCCCGGGAACCCCGGGAACCCCGACGTGCGTCCGCGGTGCCGTTCCGCACCGCGGATGCCACCGGCGCAGGTTGCTCGGACTCCGCGGGGAGCGCCTTCGAAGCCCGGCAGAACCAATTCCCCGAACCGCACCGAAAAAACAAACAGCGCATTAATAAGAGAATTCCGGGAGTCACCTTTTGCAAGAGCTGCTTCCTGAGTTCGTCTGCCCGCTTTCCGGGGCGCTAAACGCATCGGTTCCCACGAGATCCGAGAGCCATTCCGCAGGCTTCACAGGCATGTGACGGACACCACACAAACGGCGTTCTGTCCGATAACTCCCGGTCAAATAGGGATAATTCACCCCGCTCTCACGCCGGGGTGCGCGCCCGCGTGATAACACATCGAGCGAGACTCGCCAACCCCTCCCCACGATGCAATTTATGAATTTGCTCGGTAAATTAAATCCGCATGACCACCGCATTGAGCATCGACAGCCCGAGCGTGGAGGACGGAGCCGCCATCTGGCGCATAGCCCGCGACTCCGAGGTCCTGGACCTCAACTCCTCGTACAGCTATCTGCTGTGGTGCCGCGATTTCGCCGCGACCTCCGTGGTGGCCCGCGGCCCGGACGGTGAGCCGATCGCCTTCGTCACCGGTTACGTCCGGCCCGAGCGTCCGGACGTGCTGGTCGTCTGGCAGGTCGCCGTCGACGGCGAGCACCGCGGCCGCGGACTGGCCGGCACGCTCCTCGACGCACTCACACACCGGGTCGTCCCGCGCGGCATCCGCGCGATCGAGACGACCGTCACCCCGGACAACACCGCCTCGGACCGCCTCTTCACCTCGTACGCGGCCCGGCACGGCGCGTCACTGGACCGCGAGGTCCTGTTCGACGGCGGGCTCTTCCCCGACGGGGGACACCAGCCCGAGGTGCTGTACCGCATCGGCCCCATCGGCGACTGAGACCGGTGGACCGGCCGGTCCCGGACACCTGTTCCGCGCCGGGCCGCCTCAGGCAGGCCCGCGCGACCCCGCACGACCCGCATCCCAGCTCCGTCCGACCCCACATCAGGAGTGAAACGCTGTGACCATCACCCCGCCCGCCCTGAGTGTCTTCGAGACCCTGGAGTCGGAGGTGCGCAGCTACTGCCGCGGTTGGCCCGCCGTCTTCGACCGCGCGCAGGGCGCCCGCCTCACCGACGAGGACGGCCACACCTACCTCGACTTCTTCGCCGGCGCAGGGTCGCTCAACTACGGCCACAACAACCCGGTGCTCAAACGCGCGCTGCTGGACTACCTGGAGCGCGACGGCATCACCCACGGCCTGGACATGGCGACGACCGCCAAGCGGGCCTTCCTGGAGAGCTTCCAGAACGCCGTACTGCGGCCGCGTGACCTGCCCTACAAGGTGATGTTCCCCGGCCCGACCGGCACCAACGCCGTCGAGGCCGCGCTGAAGCTGGCCCGCAAGGTGAAGGGCCGCGAGTCGATCGTGTCCTTCACCAACGCCTTCCACGGGATGTCGCTCGGCTCCCTCGCCGTGACCGGCAACGCCTTCAAGCGCGCCGGCGCCGGCATCCCGCTGGTCCACGGCACCCCGATGCCGTTCGACAACTACCTGGACGGCCAGGTCCAGGACTTCCTCTGGTTCGAGCGCCTGCTCGAGGACCAGGGGTCCGGGCTGAACAAGCCCGCCGCGGTCATCGTCGAGACCGTGCAGGGCGAGGGCGGCATCAACGTCGCCCGCCCCGAGTGGCTGCGGGCGCTGGCCGACCTGTGCCGGCGTCAGGACATGCTGCTCATCGTCGACGACATCCAGATGGGCTGCGGCCGCACCGGTGCCTTCTTCTCCTTCGAGGAGGCGGGCATCACCCCGGACATCGTCACCCTGTCGAAGTCCATCAGCGGCTACGGCCTGCCCATGGCGCTCTGCCTGTTCAACCCGGAACTGGACGTCTGGGAGCCGGGCGAGCACAACGGCACGTTCCGCGGCAACAACCCGGCCTTCGTCACGGCCGCCGCCGCGCTGGACGCCTACTGGGCCGACGGGCAGATGGAGAAGCAGACCATCGCCCGCGGCGAGCAGGTGGAGCAGGCCCTCCTGGGCATCTGCGACGAGAACTCCGCCCTCGGCGCCCACTACCGCGGCCGCGGTCTGGTCTGGGGCCTGGAGTTCACCGACAAGAGCCGTGCGTCGGCGGTCTGCGCGCGGGCGTTCGAGCTCGGCCTGCTGCTGGAGACCTCGGGCCCGGAGAGCGAGGTGGTGAAGCTGCTGCCGCCGCTCACCGTGACGCCCGACGAGCTGGACGAGGGCCTGCGCACGCTGGCCCGTGCCGTCCGCGAGACCGCCTGAGGCCCCCGCGGCCCCGACCCACCCCGTACGGCGAGGAAAGAAAGGTTCTGAAAGCACCGTGATCGTCCGATCGCTCAAGGACATCGAGAACACCGACCGGCACGTCCGGTCGAAGTCCGGCACCTGGGAGAGCAAGCGGATCGTGCTCGCCAAGGAGAAGGCGGGCTTCTCCCTCCACGAGACCGTGCTGTACGCGGGTACGGAGACGTCGATGTGGTACGCGAACCACATCGAGGCCGTGCTCTGCGTGGAGGGCGAGGCGGAGCTGACGAACGACGAGACCGGTGAGGCGCACTGGATCGAGCCCGGCACGATGTACCTGCTGGACGGCCACGAGCGCCACACGCTGCGTCCCAAGACGGACTTCCGCTGCGTCTGCGTCTTCAACCCGCCCGTCACCGGGCGGGAGGACCACGACGAGAACGGCACCTACCCTCCCCAGAGCCGGAGGCCTGGGGGGACCCCCAGCACACCGAGGAGGGCTGACCATGACCACCGCGATCACCGATCTCTACCCGACCCGCGGCGCCACCGAGACTGCCGTCCCCCGCCAGGACCCGGTGGTGTGGTCGCCGCCCGGAGCGCCGGGCCCGATCTCCGCGGCCGACCTCCAGGCGTACGAGCACGACGGCTTCCTCGCCATGCCGGAGCTGATCACTCCGGCCGAGGTGGAGGTCTACCGCACCGAGCTGGACCGGCTGGTCGACGACCCGCTGATCCGCGCCGACGAGCGCTCGATCGTCGAGCCGACGTCGCAGTCGGTCCGTTCGGTCTTCGAGGTCCACAAGATCAGCGAGATCTTCGAGGCCCTGGTACGCGACGAGCGCGTCGTGGGCCGGGCGCGGCAGATCCTCGGCTCCGACGTCTACGTGCACCAGTCGCGGATCAACGTCAAGCCCGGATTCGGGGCCTCGGGCTTCTACTGGCACTCGGACTTCGAGACCTGGCACGCCGAGGACGGGCTGCCGAACATGCGGACCGTGTCGGTGTCGATCGCTCTCACCGAGAACTACGACACCAACGGCGGGCTGATGATCATGCCCGGCTCGCACAAGACGTTCCTGGGCTGCGCCGGTGAGACGCCCAAGGACAACTACAAGAAGTCGCTGCAGATGCAGGACGCCGGAACCCCGTCGGACGAGGCGCTGACCGCGTTCGCGGACCGGCACGGCATCCGGCTGTTCACCGGCAGGGCCGGCTCGGCGACCTGGTTCGACTGCAACGCGATGCACGGTTCCGGGGACAACATCACCCCGTACGCGCGCAGCAATGTCTTCATCGTGTTCAACAGCGTGGAGAACGCCGCGCGGGAGCCGTTCGCGGCACCGGTGCCGCGTCCGACGTTCATCGGCGCGCGGGACTTCACGCCGGTGAGGTGACTCGGGGCCGGTCCCGGGGGACGCTCCGGGACACGGCGTCGGAGCGCGGTGGCCGCACCCCGGTGGGGCCGCCGTGAGATGCGGGCAGGGGGCCGGCCGCTTGTGCGGCCGGCCCCTTCCCCGTGCCCGGACCGCGGTCGGCAGCCCTTCCGCCCGGGCCCCGGTCCGGCTCCTCCCGGGCCCGGGCCCCCGGTCAGCCGCCCAGCGCCGGGTAGTCGATGTAGCCCTTGTCGCCGCCGCCGAAGAAGGTTCCGGGGCGGCGGGGAGCTGCCGGCCGCCGCCCGCGGCGGCCCGGTCAGCCATGCCGTCTCCCGGGTGGCCCGGCTCCACCGCATCGCGGCGGGCAGGCTGCTGAGGCAGGCGGGGCTCTACCCGGGCCAGGAGAGGGTGATGATGCACCTCTGGGAGACCGGGCCGGTGCGCCAGTCCGAACTCATCAGGATCTGCGAACTCGACCCCTCGACCGTCACCAAGATGCTCCAGCGCCTGGAGCAGTCCGGTCATGTCCGCAGGTGCCCCGACCCCGCCGACCGGCGTGCGGTCCTGGTCGAGGCGACCGAGGGCAGCTGTGCGCTGCTCGCCGACGTCAGCCGGGCCTGGAGCACGCTGGAGGAGGTGACGCTGGCCGGGCTGGAGCCGGCCGAGCGGGCCGAGCTGGCCAGGCTGCTGGCCAAGGTCGAGGGCAACCTCTGTACCGAGGCCCTGGCGGAGTGCCGCGACCTCCCGGGGGCCCGGCAGGCCCGGCCCGGGAGCGCACAGGCCCGGCCGGAGGAGAATCGCACCCGGCCTTGAGCCAGGCCGTCACGGCCGTGCCGGACACCCGGCCGGGCGGGCGGGCGGGCGCGGACACGCCGCCCCCGGCCCGCGAGGACCCGCACCCGGCACCGGGGAGCACGCCCCGGCTCCTCCACCGTCGGGCACACCCGTCCCCGGCCGTCGGGCACGCCGAACCCTCAGCCGCCGGGCGCGCCCGATCAGCCCGAGAGCACGTCGAGGGCCCGGTCGACGTCGTCGGCCGAGTTGTAGAGGTGGAACGAGGCCCGCAGGATGCCGGCCCGGGCGGACATGACGACCCCCGCGCGGGCGAGCAGGGGCCTGCGCTCGCCGAGTCCGGGTACCCCGACGATCGCCGAGTCGCCGCGCACGGGCTCGTGCCCGAGCTGCACCAGCCCGTCCCGGAACCGGGCCGCCAGCGCGGTGTCGTGGGCGTGTACCGCCGCGATGCCCGCCTCCTCCAGCAGCGGCAGGGACTGCGCGGCCGCGTGGTAGGAGAAGTACGAGGGCGGCTCGTCGTAGCGCCGGGCGGAGCGGGCGAAGTGCTCGACGGGCCCGTACGTGCTCCCCGCCGGGTCCTCGGCCGCGTACAGACCCGCGTGCACCGGGACCAGCGACTCCTGCGCCTCCTCGGTGACGGTGAGGAAGGACGCGCCGCGTGGGCACAGCAGGTACTTGAACCCGGCCGTGACCGTGTAGTCGTACCGCCCCGCGTCCAGCGGCAGCCAGCCCGCGGCCTGGCTCGCGTCCAGCAGGACGCGCGCCCCGTGCGCGGCCGCGGCGGCCCGCACCGCCGGCAGATCCGCGATCCGGCCGTCGGCGGACTGCACCGCGGACAGGGCCACCAGGGCGGTGCCGGGCCCCACCGCCTCAGCCAGCGATTCGAGCGGGGCGTACCGCACCTTCAGGTCCCGGGTGGTGAAGGGGGTGACCATGGAGGTCAACTTGACCCGGCCCTGAAGGGCCAGGCTCGGAGGTAGCGCCCAACCGGCTGCTGGGTTGGCTCCTCCGTCCAGACACCCCTATGGGGTGGCAGGGACGCGTGACTCGCGCCCCGCGGTCCACGCGGTTGCGCCCTTGCGGGCGAGGTTGTGGGACGCGTTGTCGTCCGCGTGCATGAGGGCCCCGCAGGACCGGCACGCGAACGTTGCCTGGTCGATCCGGTTCTTCCGGTCGATGTGGCCGCACTCGGAGCACTGCTGGCTGGTGTACGCCGGATCGACGTATACCAGCGGCACTCCGGCCCGCTTGGCCTTGTACTCCACGAAGGAGGCGAGCTGGTGGAAGCTCCACGAGTGCAGAGAAGTCCGCTGGTCCTTGCGGAGCCGTACCCGGCTACGGATGCCCGTGAGGTCTTCCAGGGCGATCCCGTATCCGGTGCGTTCAGCGGTGGTGACGATGGTCTTGGAGATGACGTGGTTGACGTTGGCGGCGTGCCGGGCTTCCTTGCGGGAGCGCTTCTTGAGTAGGCGTTTCGCTGACTTGGTGCCCTTGGCCTGCAACTTCTTCCGCAGGTCGAGCTGGCGCTTGCGGTGCCGGTTCAGGCCGCGCCCGGCGGCCCGGTAGCCGGTCGAGGTGGTGGCGATGTTGACGATGCCCAGGTCGACGCCGACGAACCCGGCAGGCTCGAACACCTCCGGCTCGGGGATGTCGCAGACGGCGATCAGGTAGAACACGCCGTCGCGTTCGATCAGGTCGGACTCGCCCTTGCGGTGTTCGCGGAGAATCTTGAGAGCGTCCGGTGAGCACACGAAGCGGATGTTCTTGAGCCGTCCGGCCGTGGTCCAGATCGACACCGTCTGCTGGTCGTACTGCCACGACAAGCACCGGTCGTCGTACGGCTGAGCGGCCTCAGGCCGGAACGTGATCGGCTTCGACTCCGCCTTGCGGCGGCGCTTCGAGCCGGGCTTGCCCAGGTTCCCGGCCTTGATGTTGGCCTTGAGCGTGGTGTACGCGTCGCGGGTCTTCTTGATCACGTGCTGCGCGGCCTGCGCCCCAAGACCTTGGGCTTTCAGCTCCGCATAGGTGTGCTTGCGCAGCTCGTACTCACGCGGAACACCGCGTTCGAACGCCACGCCGGACACCCAGTTCGCGGCCTCGTTGACCGTGCGCAGGGTGGAGTGCAGCGCGGCGGCCTGGTCGGCCTCCGGCATCAGCTTCACCTGCGTCACGATCTTCACGCGAGCAGCGTACTACGGTTAATCTATGTCACCACGCTGGGAGTCAAACCCCGCTATCCGCAGGGGAAGGACCGTCGTTCACACCCTTCACGCGCACTTGGTCTTCACTCCGAAGTACCGGCGCGGACCGTTCACCGATGACATCCTCAAGCGCTGCGAAGAGGTCATGCGCGACGTGTGTGCTGACTTCGGAGCCGAGCTGCGCGAGTTCAACGGCGAGACCGATCACGTCCACCTGCTGGTGCACTACCCGCCGAAGGTCGCCCTGTCCCGGCTCGTCGGCTCCCTCAAGGGAGTCTCAGCCCGCAGGCTCCGCCAGGAGTTCCCCGCCCATATCCGCAAGTACCTGTGGGGAGACCACTTCTGGTCGCCGTCCTACTTCGCCGCTTCATGCGGGGGCGCCCCGCTCGCCGTGGTCAAGGAGTACATCGCGAACCAGAAGCGTCCCGACTGAGGTCAACAATGCAGACCCGTGCGCACGTGCGGATCACCCCTATCTTGAGAAGCGATTCCTCCCGGGCCTGAAGACCCGGGGTTCCTCGCTAGATCCCGCTGAACAGCGTTCCCGATGATGAACCAATGGGTGATGAACCAATGGATGATGGACGGGTGGCGTCGGTGACTCCGTTTCCGGGCTCTCTGAGCGTGCCGGGCTCTGCGGGCTGCCCGGGCTTCCCCGGCTCTCCCGGCTCTCCCGGCTCTCCCGGCCCCGTGAGCCTTCCGCCCGGCCGAGAGGGGTGACGGGCCATGACGACGACCGACCGGGGCGGGCCGCAGGTCAAGTCCGCGGTGCGGACGGTGGAGCTGCTCGAGTACTTCGCCGGCCGCCCGGGAATGCACTCGCTGACCGCCGTCCAGGAGGCGGTCGGCTATCCGAAGTCCAGCCTGTACATGCTGCTGCGCACCCTCGCCGAACTCGGCTGGGTGGAGACGGACGCCACGGGGACGCGCTACGGCATCGGCGTACGGGCCCTGCTCGTCGGAACCTCGTACATCGACGGTGACGAGGTGGTCGCGGCCGCCCGCGCCACGCTCGACCGGCTCTCGGACGACACCGCCGAGACGATCCACCTGGCGCGGCTGGACGGGACGAACGTCGTGCACCTCGCCACCCGCCAGTCCCAGCACTGCCTGCGGCCGTTCACCCGCGTCGGCCGCCGGCTGCCCGCGCACTCCACGTCACTCGGCAAGGCACTGCTCGCGACCCACAGCGACGAGCAGGTGCGCAGGCTGCTCCCGGAGAGGCTGCCCGCGCCGACCGGGCACACCATCACCGACCGGGAGCGGCTGATCGAGGAGTTGCGGCAGGTCCGCGAGCAGGGCTACGCGGTCGACCGGGAGGAGAACACGGTGGGCCTGCGCTGCTTCGGCGTCGCCGTCCCCTACCGCACCCCGGCCCGGGACGCGATCAGCTGCTCGGTGCCGGCGGCCCGGCTGACCCCGCGCTCGAGCAGACGATCAGGGACGCGCTGTTCGTCGCCCGGGACCGGCTGGCTCTCGTCACCAGGAGGCTCTGATGGAGGTCGTCCTCCGCGAGGTCCGGCGCCCCGACCTCGACGCCTTCTTCGCGCTGATGCAGGACCCGGAGGCCGTGCGCATGGCCGCGTTCACCCCCGGGGACCCGGGTGACCGGGCCCGGTTCGACGCCCACTGGGAGCGGGTCCTGCGCACGGACGGCGTCAACCGCACCGTCGTCGCCGACGGCGTCGTGGCGGGACACGCCGCCGTGTACGGGCCGCCCGGCGAGCGTGAGGTGACGTACTGGATCGACCGCGCGCTGTGGGGGCGCGGTGTGGCGACCTCGGCGCTGCGCGCACTCCTGCTGCTGGTACCGGAACGGCCGCTGCGCGCCCGGGCGGCAGCCGACAACGCGGGCTCCCTGCGCGTACTGGCCAGGTGCGGGTTCACCGTGACCGGGCGGGACACCGGCTTCGCCCACGCGCGGGGCGGGGAGACCGAGGAGCTGCTGCTGCGCCTCGACGGCTGAGGCCCCGTGAGCGCGGCCCTCCGGTTCGGCGGACGGACCCCGCACCGGCGCGACCGTTTGTCCGACGCACTGGGCGGGCGGTCCCGGTCGGGCGGCTTCCCGCCGCAGAGCCCGCTCGGGGCGACCCGCTCGGAGAGCCCGCTCGGGGGATCTCCGCGGCCGGATGAGGGTTCGGTGAGAAAACCGGCCGGTCCGGAACGGGACTCCCCGTACCGTTCGTCCTTCTGCGGGATGAACAAGACGATCAGGCGCACCGCGGTCTTCAGCCTGCTCCTGGTGTTCGCCCTGCTGCTGCGGGCGACCTGGGTGCAGGCCTACGAGGCCAAGGCCCTCGCGGACGACCAGCACAACCGGCGGAACACCATCGCGCAGTACGCGCAGCCGCTCGGCGACATCGTCGTGGCCGGCTCCCCGGTCACCGGCTCGCAGCGGACGGAGGGAGGCGACCTCGCGTACAAGCGCACGTACACGGACGGCGCGCTGTACGCACCCGTCACCGGCTACAGCTCACAGGCGTACGGGGCCACACAGCTCGAAGGCATCTACGGCGATGTGCTCGACGGCACGGACAGCCGGCTGAAGAACCCGCTGGACGTGCTCATCGACAAGCAGGCCCAGCCGGGGGACGTCCTCACCACCATCGACCCGGCGGTCCAGAAGGCGGGCTTCGAGGCGCTCGGCGGCAAGAAGGGCGCCGCGGTCGCCATCGACCCTGCCACCGGGCGGATCCTGGCCGTGGTGAGCACTCCGTCGTACGACCCTTCGCGGATCAGCGGGGCCACGGACGGCGAGGCGTGGCAGCAGCTCACCGAGGACGAGGACCAGCCCATGGTCAACCGGGCTCTGCGGCAGCCGCTGCCGCCCGGCTCGACCTTCAAGCTGGTGGTCGCCGCGGCGGCGCTGGAGGACGGGCTGTACTCGTCCGTGGACGAGCCGACCGACAGCCCCCAGCCCTACACGCTGCCGAACACCCGGACCGTGCTGGTCAACGAGAACAGTTCCGCACCCTGCGAGAACGCCACGATCCGCACCGCTCTGCGGTACTCCTGCAACAACGTCTTCGGCAGAATGGCGGTGCAGCTCGGCAAGGAGAAGCTCCGGGCGACGGCGGAGAAGTTCGGCTTCAACGACTCCGAGCAGGACGTCCCCGTGCGCGCCGCCAGGAGTGTGTACCCGACGGACATGGACGACGCGCAGACGGCGCTGACCGGCATCGGGCAGTTCGAGGTCACGGCCACTCCGCTGCAGATGGCCATGGTGTCGGCCGCCCTGGCCAACGACGGGCTGATGGCGTCGCCGCACATGGTGTCCAAGGTCGTGGACGCGGACGGCACCACACTGCGGGAGTACCCGGACTCCGACACCGAGCGGATCGTGTCCTCACGGACGGCGGAGCAGCTGCGCAGCGCGATGGTCACGGTCGTGGAGGACGGCACCGGCAGCAACGCCCGGATCGACGGCGCCGAGGTCGGCGGCAAGACGGGCACCGCCCAGCACGGCGAGAACAACAGCGCCACGCCGTACGCCTGGTTCACCTCGTACGCCGAGGACGCCGGGTCCGGGACCAAGGTGGCGGTCGCCGTGGTCGTCGAGGACTCCGGGGCGGCGCGCTCCGAGGTGAGCGGCAACGGGCTCGCGGCGCCGATCGCGGAGAAGATGATGCGCGCGGCGCTGGCGTAGCGCACTCCGGCGCCGGAAGGATCGATTCCGGTTGGCGGACGGGGCGTGGGGCGCGGTATGCAGGGTCCTTCATCGTGCCATGTCCCGCTTCCGGGGAGGACCTTGTGCGGCGGCTGCCCTGTTCCCTGTCCGGCTGGACCATGGCGGTGTTCGGCGTCCTGGCCGCGGTCATGGGTCTCGCGGGCCTGGTCTCGCCGGACCTCCTGCTCGCGGTCCTCGGTCTCGGCCCCGGCGGAGAGCCGGTGGGCACCGGCGCGGACGGCCACACGGCCGCTTTCGTCACCGCTTCCTCCATGGCCGCGCTCAACATGGGCGTGTACTACGTACTGGCGGCCCTGTCCGACTGGAAGCCCTTCTTCCGCTGGACCGTGCCGTTCCGGCTGCTCACCTTCCTGGTCTTCCTCCTCGCGGTGCTCGCCGGGCGCGCGCCCGCGCCGTTCCTCGGCATAGCCGTCTGGGAGGGCCTCGGCGCGCTCGCGACGGGCCTGGCCCTCCGGTTCGACGCGCGGCGCCCGGCGCGCGGCTAGGTGTGCTGCCCTGTGAGGCCGGACAACTGCTCGCTCGGGTCGAGCGCGAAGTACATGGGCGAACAGGTCCGCCGCGGCCCACAGCAGCCCGTGCACCTCACGCGCCCTGCCCAGCACGGTCTCGAGAATCAACGGCGCGGCCTCGAAGGCGACCAGGGCGTCGAGGCCGACGCGTGCCGCGACGGCGATCGGCAGATGGGCAGATGGGCAGATGGGCAGATGGGCACCGACGCCCATGGCCACGGTCATCACGGCGGCCACCGTGGCGGTGGCGGTGACCGGCCGGGCCGCGGAGAGCTGGTCGCCGAACCCGTCCTGAGCGCCGGCGAGAACCAACGGGCCGAGTACCGGGACGTAGGCCATCGTCAAGAACGCGGCGCATCCGCCCCGCACTTCGCGAGCGGCGGTCGATCCCCGCTCGGAGACGCGGAAGCAGCGGTCGAGCGCTTGTCGCGCTTGCGTTTCCGGCATGGGCAGTCCTCGGCGGACGACTGCTCCGCGCGTGCCGGACGGCTGGATCGTGCCGCCCGGGACAGCCCCCCGCGGCTTCGCCGCGTTGGCCCGGCCGCGGTGTGACCCGACCGGACCTCGGAAGGCTTCGGGGCCTCCGGCTCCGGAACCCGGCGGAACAGCGCGGCCGGGAGTCGCGCAGGCCGCGTGCAAGGCGTCCAGGCCGCGCAGGAGGCCGTACTCGCCGTCCGCCGGGCCCGTTCGCTCCGCTTCGGCGTGCCGGTCGGCGCGGCACGCCGAAGCGGACCGAACGGCGGCACAGGGAAGCGGACGCGGACGGCAGGGAGCGGACGGCCCGCCGGGCGCACGGTCCTGCGGGACCGCGACGCGGCGCGGACGGTGGCGGCGGCGCTCGTTTCCGGGTCCGGGAGGACCGCGGTACGGCCGGCCGAACCGGACGAGGGGCTCCGCCCACGCCCCGTACCGGTTCGGCCCAAGGTAAGGGAACGGCAAAGCGACCTCGCTCGTTACCCCAGTCATGACAGCTATGACCCCCGGCTCGAACATCCCCCTGGCCACCACCCGTGTGGCGGTGGACGTCGCCGCTCCGGTGCGGCTCGACGTATCGGGCCTGCTGCTCACCGCCGACGGCAAGGTGCGCTCCGACGACGACTTCATCTTCTACAACCAGCCCTCGGGCCCCGGGGTGACGTACCGCTCCGGCGGCGGCTCCGCACCGGACGCGATCATCGTCGACACCGCGGCCGTTCCGCCCGGCATCGAGAAGATCGTCGTCACCGCCAGCCCGGACGCCGCGGGGCAGACCTTCCAGGGCATCGAGCCCACCGCCACGATCCGGGACGCCGACGCCGGCGCGGCGCTGGCGACCTTCACCCCGCCGCGCCTGGGCGCGGAGACCGCCCTGGTCGTCGTGGAGATCTACCTGCGGAACGGGGCGTGGAAGGCGCGTGCCGTCGGTCAGGGGTACGCGAACGGGCTGGCCGGCATCGCCACCGACTTCGGGGTCTCGGTCGACGAGGAACCGGCCGCCGCGCCCGCGCCGGCCGCTCCGGCGAGCGCACCCTCGGCGGGCGCACCCTCGGCTCAGGCCGCACCGGCAGCCGTCCCCGCGCCCGCGGCCCCTCCCGGCTCCGGCAAGATCAACCTCGACAAGGGGCGGGTCAGCCTCCAGAAGAACCAGACCGTATCCCTGGTCAAGGGCGGCCGCCCGCTGCTGTCCCAGGTCAAGATGGGTCTGGGCTGGGAGCCCGCCTACCGCGGCCGGGACATCGACCTGGACGCCTCCGTGATCGCCTACGGCCCGCAGCGCAACCACCTCGACAGCTGCTACTTCGGCAAGCTCTCCATCCTGAACGGCGCCATCAAGCACTCCGGCGACAATCTGACCGGCGAGGGCGCGGGCGACGACGAGGTGATCGTCGTGGATCTCGGCAGGCTCCCGGCCGAGGCCACGGGACTGGTCTTCACCGTGAACTCCTTCTCGGGCCAGAAGTTCACCGAGGTCGCGAAGGCGTACTGCCGGCTGATCGACGCCGCCACGGGCGAGGAGCTGGTGCGCTTCGACCTCACCAGCGCCGAGCCGCAGACCGGGGTGATGATGGCGAAGCTCATCCGCCAGTTCTCGGGCGAGTGGGAGATGACCGCGATGGGCGAGTTCGTGAAGTCCCGCACGGTCCGGGGCATGGTCAAGCCGGCCGCCCAGGCACTGTGAGTCCGGGCGCACGCCGGGAGCGCCCGGGCCGCCGCCGTCCGGCGGCGGCCCGGGCGTCCGAGGTCAGAGCTTGACCAGATCCGAGGTCAGAGCTTGACCAGTTTGGTGAACGGGCTCAGGATCCTCCCTTGCCTCCCTGAGAAGTCGACGAGGACGGCGTCGGCGCCCTCGACTCCGG
The DNA here is from genome assembly GCA_003725745.1 of Streptomyces sp. I6. Lineage (GTDB taxonomy): Bacteria > Actinomycetota > Actinomycetes > Streptomycetales > Streptomycetaceae > Streptomyces. The sequence continues at coordinate 1,235,792 of RHDP01000001.1, forward strand.
TGACTCTTCCGAGTCCGAATTGATCATGCGAGACCCGGTCTCCGACCTCGAACTGCTCGATCGGTGGGGCGGCCGGGTCAGGGCGGTGGAAGGGACTGGTGGGCAGGCGCCGCCGGGAAGCGAAGGATTCAGTCATCATCTGCAGTATGTGCCCTCCACCCTCCCCCGGTTCAATCCCCGCGGCCGGACGCGTCGGCTGATGTTCGGCTCGTGCGGGAGAACGGCCGCGGAACTCCCCTTCTCTTCGCGGCCTGACGAGCCGCTTCCGTCACGGTGACGTCGCCGTCCACCGGAGGCCGCGGGGTGCGCGGCGCTTGCCGCGGAGGCCGCGCGGGAGAGCGCGGGCCGCCGCACGGCCGTCCGCACCGCGGCCGCACGCCCGCCCTCCCGCACGGCCGTGCCACACGGCAGCCGACGGGCACCCGCGCGACGCACGGAATGCGCCACGGGGCCGCCCGCGCAGGGTCCCGCCGACGGAGTTGCGACCCGAGCCGGACGGCACGGCTCAGCCCACGGGGCCGCCCGCGCGCGGCCCCGCCGGGGTGACGGCGTCAGCTGCGCGAGCGGGCCTTGAACGCCGCCTTGCGGGCGTCCTTGGCCGTCCTCTTGTCGGGGTGGAGACGGCCCATCGCCTCGAGGACGTCGACCGTGGCCGGGTGGTCGACGCGCCAGACCGCGTCGAAGAAGCCGCCGTGCCGGCCCACGAGGCCCACGATCAGGTCCTGGAGCTCCGCCAGGTCGCCCTCGGCGTCGAGCTGGGCCGCGATGGTGTCTACGGCGAGCCAGAAGACCATGGCCTCCGGCGGCGGCGGTACGTCCGGTGAGCCGCGCTCGGCGAGCCAGACCCGGGCGAGGCCGCCGAGTTCGCGGTCGTCCAGGACGTCCCGGACCGCCGGTTCCGCCTCCGGACCGGCCATCGCGAGCGCCTGCTGGCAGCGCAGGCGGCGCAGCGGCGCACCCGGGTCGGCGCCCCGGGCGGCGGTCAGCAGCTCGCGCGCGGCCTGCAGCGGGGCGCGTCCATCCAGCCACCGCGCCGTCTCCGCCTGCGCTGCGCCGTCGGGGTAGTGCGCGACCCCGTCGAGCAGCGCGTCCGCGTCCTTGTCCGCGAGATCGCCCAGGGCCGGCACCGACTCCCCGCCCTCGATCAGCCGGTTCCGGACCCCGTACAGCCCGAGCGGGGTGAGCTTCACCAGCCCGTAGCGGGAGAAGTCCTCCTCCTCGGCCGGAAGCGCGGACTCGGCGCCCTCCTCGACCATCAGCGCCTCGTCGACGGGCCGGTACTCCACCAGCCCGATCGGCTCCAGCACCCGGAACTGGTCGTCCAGGCGCATCATCGCGTCGGACACCTGCTCCAGTACGGCGTCGGTCGGCTCCCTCATGTCGTCGGGAACGATCATCGACGCGGCGAGCGCCGGCAGCGGGACCCGTCCCTCCGCCGCGCCCGTCTCACCGGCGGTCAGCAGGTACAGATTGCCGAGGACGCCGTCGAGGAACTCCGTCTCCGCCTCGGGATCCCAGCCGAGCGCGTCGAAGTCGATCTCACCGTCCGGAGCGATGATCGCGTCGGGGTCCTCCAGCACGGGGGCGATGGCGTCGGCGAAGACCGCGTCGAAGGCGTCCTGCCAGAGTGCCAGGACGTCCTGCGGACCACCGCCCGTGACCAGCGGCAGCGCGCCGCCGGCCGTGACCGTGCCGTACTCGGCGCCGTCGTCCTCCGGGTCCGTGGCCTCGACGAGCCCGGTGTCCACGGCGATCCGCCAGGCCTCGCTCGCGTACGCGCGGCCGTCGTCGTCCGGGAGCAGCCCCAACGCCCCTGCCGCCGGTGCGAGTTGCTCGTCGGCGAGCTCACCGCCCGCGCCGACCCTGGTCTCCGGACCCGCCCAGCGCGCCAGCCGGACGGCCCGGGCGAGCAGCGGAGCCCCGAGCGCGTCCCGCGCCAGTTCCGCCTCCGAGGGCAGTCGCACGGGCGGCAGGGCACGGCGTCCGGCGGGGCGGTCTTCTGGCATGTGGGGCTCTCCTCGGCTCTGGTCGTCTCCGGCTCGTGGCGGCCCCCAGCGTAGACGCAATTCGCCCGATGCCTTCCGATTCACGGTCCCGTCAATCCCCGTACACCCGACACCTCTTGACAAGCCGCACGTCCACACAAGACATTGACGCGCGTAGAACCATCAGTGGTCACACCAGCCACCCCTCAACCCTCACACCGGAGTTCCCTGATGCCTTCCATACCGAGATCTGCCGCCGTGGCGGCCGTCACGGCCGCCGCACTGGCCGCGGGCCTGCTCGCCGGTTCCTCCTCGGCCGCCGCCGATGGCGAGAACGCCGGCCCGGCCGTCCGCGTCCACGACATCCAGGGCACGACCCGTACCTCCCCGCTCGTCGGACAGCAGGTCACGGATGTCGAGGGCATCGTCATCGGTGTCCGCACCTACGGCTCCTCGCGCGGATTCTGGATGCAGGACCCGCAGCCCGACGCCGACCCCGCCACCAGCGAGGGCCTGTTCGTCTACACGGGCTCCACGCCGACGGTCGCCACCGGCGACGCGGTCAAGGTCTCGGGCACGGTCGGCGAGTACGTCCCCGGCGGCCTCGGCTCCGGCAACCAGTCGATCACCCAGATCTCCAAGCCGGCCGTCACCGTGGTCTCCTCGGGCAACGAACTGCCCGCGCCCGTGACCATCACCGGCCGGTCCGTGCCGTCGGCGTACGCGCCCGAGGGCGACCCCGCCGCCGGGAACAGCATCAACGCGCTGCCGCTGCGGCCCCGCAGCTACGCCCTGGACTACTACGAGTCCCTGGAGGGCAGCAACGTCCGCATCGGGTCCTCGCGGATCGTCGGCGCCACCGACCCGTACGCGGAGCTGTGGGTCACGGTGAAGCCGTGGGAGAACCCCACCGTGCGAGGGGGCACCCGCTACGGCTCGTACACCTCCCAGAACTCCGGCCGGCTGCAGATCCAGTCGCTGGTACCGACCGCCCAGCAGCCGTTCCCGAAGGCGAACGTCGGTGACGTGCTGTCGGGCACGACCGAGGGCCCGCTGGACTTCAGCCAGTACGGCGGCTACACCCTCACGGCCCGCACCCTCGGCACGGTGCAGGACCGGGGCCTGGAGCGCGAGCGCACCCGCCAGGAGCGCCGCGGCGAACTGTCCGTGGCCACGTACAACGTCGAGAACCTGGACCCGTCCGACCCGCAGGAGAAGTTCGACGCCCTGGCCGCCGCCGTCGTCGAGAACCTCGCGACGCCGGACATCATCGCCCTGGAGGAGATCCAGGACAACACCGGGACGAAGAACGACGGCGTGGTCGCGGCGGATGAGACCGTCCGCAGGTTCACGGACGCGATCGTCGCCGCCGGGGGGCCCGCATACGACTTCCGCTCGGTCGACCCGGAGGACAACAAGGACGGCGGCCAGCCCGGCGGCAACATCCGCCAGGTGTTCCTCTTCAACCCCGAGCGGGTCTCCTTCACCGACCGTGCGGGCGGCAGCGCGACCGCGGCGACCGGTGTCGTCCGCGAGTACGGCCGCGCCGCCCTCACCCTCTCCCCCGGCCGGGTCGACCCGGCGAACGCCGCCTGGGAGAGCAGCCGCAAGCCGCTCGCGGGGGAGTTCGTCTTCCGCGGCCGCACGGTGTTCGTCGTCGCCAACCACTTCGGCTCGAAGGGCGGCGACGAGAGCCTGACCTCGCACCACCAGCCGCCGTCCCGCTCCTCCGAGGTCAAGCGCCTCCAGCAGGCGCAGACCGTGAACACGTTCGTGAAGGACATCCTGAAGGCCCAGCGCAACGCCAACGTGGTGGTGCTCGGGGACATCAACGACTTCGAGTTCTCGGAGACCACGAAGGCGCTGACGGACGGCGGCGCGCTGTACCCGGCGATCAAGTCGCTGCCGCGCGCGGAGCGCTACTCGTACGTGTACCAGGGCAACAGCCAGGTGCTGGACCAGATCCTGGTCAGCCCGTCGATCGACCACTTCAGCTACGACAGCGTCCACATCAACGCGGAGTTCGCCGACCAGAACAGCGACCACGACCCGCAGGTGCTCCGCTTCCGCCCGTAGCCCGTCAGGGCCTGTCCCGGAAGGGACGGCGGAGCCGGGGTCCCGGTCCGCCGCGGCGGGTGCGGCGGCACCGCCGGTCCAGCCGCGGCCGACCGGGACGCCCGCGCTCGGAGAGAGCGCGGGCGTCCAGCGCGTCACCGGGCCGGGAGCCGCCCCTCAGCACCCCGGGCGGATCCGGGCCCGAGCCCACTGCCGGGCGCCGGGGCCCGGGGCTCCTCCCGGTGCGCCCGCCCGCCCTCCCGCTCCGCGCGGCCGAGCACGCGGCCCCGGCCTGGCCCGCGACGGCGACCACGTGCGACGGCGAGGCGTCGACCGCGACCGCACACCGTGTGCCGGCGACCCCAGCGGCGGGGCGTTGCGTCGGCCACCGCGACGGAGGCACCGCTCGTCGGGCACAGCGACGGAGGCACCGTTCGTCGGGTACCGCGACAGGCACCGTTCGTCGGGTGCCGCGTCCGCCCGGGCATCCCCGCGTCCACATCGGGAACACTTCAGCGATGCTTTCCCTTGCTCCCCAGTAGAACTAAGTGGACCTTCACGGTCATCAGGGCGAAGACTTCGGGTATGACGACGCCCCGACCTCGGCCGCGCCCGTTCGGCCGCGCGCTCTGCGCGATGATCACGCCCTTCACCGCAGGAGGCGGGCCCGACCTGGACGGCACCCGGAAGCTGGCCGCGCACCTGGTGGCCGAGGGCTGCGACGGGCTCGTGCTGAACGGCACCACGGGCGAGTCGCCCACCACCACCGACGCCGAGAAGACCGCACTGGTGCGGGCCGTGCGCGAGGCCGTGGGCGATCGCGCGGCCGTCGTCGCCGGTGTCGGCAGTGCGAGCACCCGGCACACCGTCGAGCTGGCCCGGGCCGCGGAGGACGCGGGGGCGGACGGTCTGCTGGTGGTCACCCCGTACTACAGCAAGCCGCCGCAGGACGCCGTCGAGGCCCACTTCCGGCAGGTCGCGGACGCGGTGGGCATCCCGCTGATGCTGTACGACATCCCTGGACGCACCGGCACCCGCATCGAACCGGACACCCTGGTGCGGCTGTCCGCCCACCCTCGGATCGTGGCCGTGAAGGACTGCGCGTACGACCTGCTCGGCAGCACCAGGGTGATCGCCCGGACCTCGCTCGCGTACTACTCCGGCTGCGAGGAGACGAACCTCCCCCTCTACGCGGTGGGCGCCGCCGGGTTCGTCAGCACCGTCGCGAACGCGGCCCCGCGCCCGATGCGGGCCGTGCTCGACGCCTTCGACGCCGGCCGGACGGCGGAGGCCGCCGCGCTCAACCACCTCACGCTGCCGCTCGCCGAGCTGATGACGGCGTCGGGGCTGCCGGGCACGGTGACCGCCAAGGCCCTGCTGGAGGCGCTCGGGCTGCCGGCCGGCCCGGTCCGCGAACCGCTGCGGCCCGCCGGCCCCGAGGCGGCGGGCGGGCTGCTGACGGCGTACGAGGAGCTGGCCAGGCGGTACCCGGCGGGCCCCGGACCGGCTCAGTCGTACACGTAGGTCGTGCCGAGGACCGCGGCATGCTCCAGGACGTCCTCGAGCGGATCGTCGATCTGGCCGGTCGATACCAGCGCCACCACCGGGGCGTTGTGCGAGTCGGTGTGCGTCTCGTCGGCGTGCGCGAGTCCGCACGGACCCGCCGGCACCCCCAGCGCCAGCACTGCGATCGCGGCCACCCTGGTCTTCATGTCGTCTCCTCGCCTTGGCATTTCGTCTGACTCCGCGGTCACCTGTTCATCCGTCCGGCGGCGCCGGAGGTCACGCGGAGTCACACGAAAGCGTCAGCGGCCCCGGGGAGCGGCCCTCCGGCCCGGGGCGGCGACCGCGTGACTCAGTTGTGGCTGTGGAGGACCTCGTTGAGGCCGCCCCAGACCGCGTTGTTCGGGCGGGCCTCGACGGCACCGGTCACCGAGTTGCGGCGGAAGAGGATGTTCGAGGCGCCGGAGAGCTCGCGGGCCTTGACGATCTGGCCGTCCGGCATGGTGACGCGGGTGCCGGCCGTGACGTACAGGCCGGCCTCGACGACGCACTCGTCGCCGAGCGCGATCCCGACACCAGCCTCGGCACCGATGAGGCAGCGCTCGCCGACGGAGATGATCACGTTGCCGCCGCCGGAGAGGGTGCCCATGGTGGAGGCGCCGCCGCCGATGTCGGAGCCGTCGCCGATCACGACGCCCGCGGAGATGCGGCCCTCCACCATGGAGGTGCCGAGCGTGCCCGCGTTGAAGTTGACGAAGCCCTCGTGCATGACGGTGGTGCCCTCGGCGAGGTGCGCCCCGAGCCGGACCCGGTCGGCGTCGGCGATACGGACGCCCTTGGGCGCGACGTAGTCCGTCATCCTCGGGAACTTGTCGATCGAGGTCACCTGGAGGTGAAGGCCCTCGGCACGGGCGTTGAGCCGCACCCGCTCGACGTTGTCGACGGCGACCGGGCCGAGGGAGGTCCAGGCGACGTTGGCGAGCAGGCCGAAGACTCCGTCGAGGCTCTGGCCGTGCGGCCGCACGAGCCGGTGCGAGAGCAGGTGGAGGCGCAGATAGGCGTCGTGCGCGTCGATCGGCTTCTCGTCGAGCGAGGCGATGACCGTACGGACGGCGACGACCTCGACCTCGCGCCGGGCGTCCACGCCGATGGCCTTGGCGGCGCCCTCACCGAGCAGGTTGACCGCCTGGTCGGGCGTGAGCCGCTCGGTCCCGGCCGGGCCGGGCTCGGCGGACAGCTCGGGGGCGGGGAACCAGGTGTCGAGCACGGTGCCGTCGCCGGCGATGGTGGCGAGGCCGGCGGCGACGGCGCCGGTGGGGCGAGGTGCGGTGGTGCTGTCGGGCGAGTCAGTCATGAGGAGAACCTAACCGGCGGGGGCGGGCGGGGGCGAACCGGTCTCAGGTGCCGGTCGCGGCGGTCACCCCCCCGTCCCGGCCCGGCCCTGCCGGGGCCCCACCCTGAATCGGGTCCGCGCCCCGGTCGCCGGCACCCGGCCCGCCGGCGGCGGCATCGGCGTCAGCTCCCGTCGCCGCCGTCGCCGTTCCCGGTGCCGTTCCCGTTTGCCGTTCCCGTTGCCGTTCCCGTTCCCGTTGCCGTCGCCGTTGCCGTTGCCGGTGCCGGTGCCGTTCCCGAAGCCAGGATCCGGGTCAGCATCACACGCGTGTACTGCTCGTCGTAGGCGGTGTCCGTGAGCAGGACCTGGAGGCAGACTCCGTCCATGAAGGCCACCAGCGCCCGCGCCGTCACCGGGTCGCTGCGGCGGGCGAGTACCTCGGTGACGCCCTCGGTCCACTCCGCGACGACGGGGCGCAGCGCGGGACGGCGCAGGGCGGCGAGATAGAGCTCGTACTCCAGTTCCACTCCGTTCCGTTCACCCCCGAGCCACTCCCCCAGCAGCCGGGCCAGCTCCCCGGCCGGATCACTGCGGGGGTCGGCGAGGACCTCGCTGTCCCGTACGGCGGCGGCGAAGCCCTCGTTCGCCCGGCGCAGTGCGGCGACCAGCAGTTCGTCCAGCGAGGCGAAGTGGTAGGTCGTCGAACCGAGGGGGACCTGCGCCTCGGCGGCGACCGTGCGGTGGCTCAGCCCCGCGATGCCCCGGCGTCCGACCACCCGGATGGCGGCGTCGATGATCCGCCGGCGCCGATCGGGGTCGTGCCGGCGCCCCATCAGTGCGCGCCGCCGAGGTTGAGCACGACGACGCCCGCGACGACCAGGGCGATTCCGGCGATCTTCACCAGGCTGGTGGACTCGTGCAGGAACACCATGCCGATCGCCGCGACGGCGGCGGTCCCGACCCCGGCCCAGATCGCGTACGCCGTGCCGACGGAGAGCGTCTTCAGCGTCTGCGCGAGCAGCGCGAAGGCGATCACATACCCGATGACGGTGGCCAGCGACGGCCAGAGCCGGGTGAAACCCTCGCTGTACTTCATCGCCGTGGTGCCGGCGACCTCGGCCGCGATCGCCGCGGCCAGCAGTCCGTAAGCCATGTGTACGACCGTACACAAGGACGGGCCCGGCCGTACACACCGCGCGGGGGACGCGGCTGCACAGGCATGCCCGGACCGGTCCCCGCGCCCGGTGACACGGCGGACGGCACGGGGGACGGAGACGGGGGCCGGCACGGGGGACGTCGTCCGCCGGACGGCATGAGGTCCGGATGCCGGGATGCCGGGATGCCGGGGCCCGGACCGGCGAGCCGGGTGGTACGACAGATCGCCGGGGCGCGGCGATCCTCCGTGCCGGACCGGACAGGACAGGACCGGACAGGAGACAGGACCGGACAGGACCTGCCGGACCCGGCACCGACCGCGGTCTCGGCCGTGTGCCTGACGGACCGCGGCCGCGGACCCGCGATGGCCGGACGGCCGGGGCCCGGCACCACGCGAACGGCCGTGACCGCCGGTCTGACTGGCGGTCACGGCCGTTCCGGGCCTGCGGGCCGATGCGGGCCCCTCGGTGCGCTCCGCTCCCCGGACGTGGCGGATCCCTCCGTGTGACGAACGGTCCTCCCGCGAAGGGGCGCACCACGGTGCCGGTCACGCAGTCGCCGTCGCCGATCGAACGGTCCTCCCGCGCCGGGGCGCACCACCGCGGGGCCTGCCCGCCCCGGACGACGCCGTGGCGGGGCGCAGGAGCCGGGCGCCGTCAGACGTTGAAGCCGAGCGCCCTCAGCTGCTCACGGCCGTCGTCCGTGATCTTGTCCGGCCCCCACGGCGGCATCCAGACCCAGTTGATCTTCAACTCGTTGACGATGCCGTCCGTCGCGGCCTTCGCCTGGTCCTCGATCACGTCCGTCAGCGGGCAGGCCGCGGACGTCAGCGTCATGTCCAGGGTGGCGATGTTGGCTTCGTCGACGTGGATGCCGTAGATCAGCCCGAGGTTGACCACGTCGATGCCCAGCTCGGGGTCGACGACGTCGTACAGGGCCTCCCGGACCTCCTCCTCGGATGCCTTCGTGCTCGTCGGCGCCGCGGCCTCGGAGGAGAAGGTCTCCTCGTCCGGCCAGTCCTTCTCCGCCGCGGTCTCGGGGTTCTCAGTCATGCGGTCTTCCCTTCGGACAGCGCCTGCGCCGTCGCGTCCTTCCATGCCATCCAGCTCAGGAGGGCGCACTTCACGCGCGCCGGGTACTTGGAGACGCCGGCGAACGCCACCGCGTCCTCCAGCACCTCCTCCATCGCGTCGTCCGGCTCGATCTGGCCCTTGGACTGCATCAGTTCGAGGAACGTCGCCTGGATCTTCTGCGCCTCGGCGAGCTCCTTGCCGACGAGCAGCTCGTTCAGCACGGAGGCGGACGCCTGGCTGATGGAACATCCCTGGCCGTCGTAGGAGATGTCCTCGATGCGCGTGCCGTCGTACTTCACCCGCATCGTGATCTCGTCGCCGCAGGTGGGGTTGACGTGGTGCACCTCGGCGTCACCGTCCCGCAGGCCCCGCCCGTGCGGGTGCTTGTAGTGGTCCAGAATGACGTCCTGGTACATCGAATCAAGCTTCACGTCAGGCCCCTCAGCCGAAGAAGTTGCGGACGTGCTCCAAGCCGTCGATCAGCGCGTCCACCTCGCCCGGCGTGGAGTACAGGTAGAACGACGCCCTCGTGGTCGCGGGAATTCCGTACCGGAGGCACACCGGCCGTGCGCAGTGGTGGCCGACCCGGACGGCGATGCCCTGCTCGTCCAGCACCTGCCCCACGTCGTGCGGGTGGATGTCCCCGAGCACGAAGGAGATCGCCGCGCCGCGGTCCTCGGCCGTGACCGGGCCGATGATCCGCAGGTCGGGGACCTCCTGCAGCCGTCGGACCGCGTACTCGGTGATCGCGTGCTCATGCTGTGCGATCTTGTCCATGCCGATCGCGCCGAGGTAGTCCACCGCCGCGCCGAGGCCTACGGCCTGGGCGATCGGGGGCGTACCGGCCTCGAACTTGTGCGGCGCCGGGGCGTACGTCGACGAGTGCATCGAGACGGTCTCGATCATCTCGCCGCCGCCGAGGAACGGCGGGAGGTCCTCCAGCAGCTCCTGGCGGCCCCAGAGCACGCCGATGCCGGTCGGGCCGCACATCTTGTGGCCGGTGAAGGCCACGAAGTCGGCGCCGAGGGCCTGGACGTCAAGCGGCATGTGCGGGGCGGCCTGCGAGGCGTCGACGAGGACGAGCGCGCCGACCTCCTGAGCCCGGCGGACGATCTGCTCGACCGGGTTGACCGTGCCCATGATGTTGGAGACCAGCGTGAAGGAGACGATCTTCGTCTTCTCGGTGATGACCTCCTCGATGTCGGAGAGGTCGAGGCGCCCGTCGTCGGTGAGGCCGAACCACCTCAGCTTCGCGCCGGTGCGCTGCGCCAGCAGCTGCCACGGCACGATGTTGGAGTGGTGCTCCATCTCCGTGATGACTATCTCGGTCTCGCGGTCCACCCGGTACGGCTCGTCGGCCCAGCCCAGCATGTTCGCCACGAGGTTCAGCGACTCCGAGGCGTTCTTGGTGAAGATCACCTCGTTGCGGCTCGGCGCGTTGACGAAGGAGGCGACCTTGTCGCGCGCGCCCTCGTACAGTGCCGTGGCCTCCTCGGCGAGCACATGCACACCGCGGTGGACATTGGCGTTGTAGCGCTCGTAGTACTCGGCGAGGGCGTCCAGCACCTGGCGGGGCTTCTGCGAGGTCGCCGCGTTGTCCAGGTAGACGAGCTTCCGGCCGTCGTGCAGCACGCGGTCGAGGATCGGGAAGTCCTTGCGGATCGCCTCGGTGTCGAGGAGGCCCGGCAGCTGTGTCACGCGGATACGCCACCCTTCGTGTATGCCTCGTAGCCCTCCGCCTCGAGCTTGTCGGCGAGCTCGGCGCCGCCGGACTCGGCGATGCGGCCGTTCGCGAACACATGGACGAAGTCGGGCTTGATGTAGCGCAGGATGCGCGTGTAGTGCGTGATCAGCAGGGTGCCGACCTCACCGGTCTCCCGGACGCGGTTGACGCCCTCGGAGACCGTGCGCAGTGCGTCGACGTCGAGGCCGGAGTCGGTCTCGTCGAGGATCGCGATCTTCGGCTTGAGGAGCTCCAGCTGCAGGATCTCGTGGCGCTTCTTCTCACCGCCGGAGAAGCCCTCGTTGACGTTCCGCTCGGCGAAGGAGGGGTCCATCTGGAGCCGCTCCATGGTCTCCTTGACCTCCTTCACCCAGGTGCGCAGCTTCGGGGCCTCGCCGCGGAGGGCGGTGGCGGAGGTGCGCAGGAAGTTGGAGACCGAGACCCCGGGGACCTCGACCGGGTACTGCATGGCGAGGAAGACGCCGGCGCGGGCGCGCTCGTCGACGGACATCTCGAGGACGTCCTCGCCGTCCAGGGTCACGGTGCCACCGGTGATCGTGTACTTGGGGTGGCCCGCGAGGGAGTAGGCGAGGGTCGACTTGCCGGAGCCGTTGGGGCCCATGATGGCGTGGGTCTCGCCCTGCTTCACGGTCAGGTCGACGCCCTTGAGGATCTCCCGGGGGCCGTTCTCGGCCTCGACGGAGACGTGCAGGTCGCGGATTTCAAGCGTTGCCATGGGTGACTCAGGACTCCTGGGTGACGGAGACGAGCACATCGTCCCCTTCGATCTTTACGGGGTACACGGGGACGGGGCGCGTCGCGGGAAGGCCGGACGGTTTGCCGGTGCGGAGGTCGAAGCTGGAGCCGTGCAGCCAGCACTCGATCTGGCAGTCCTCCACCTCGCCCTCGGAGAGGGAGACGTTCGCGTGCGAGCAGATGTCGTGGATCGCGAACACCTCGCCCTCCGTGCGGACGACGGACACCGGCGTACCGTCGAGTTCCACCCGCTTCGGGGTGTCCTCCTCCAGCTCGCTCAGCCCACAGGCGCGGACGAAGGCCATCAGACGGACGCCTCCAGCTCCGCCTCGATCTTGGCGATGAGGCGCTCCTCCACGTCCGGCAGGCCGATCTGCTGGACCAGCTCGGCGAAGAAGCCGCGGACGACGAGGCGGCGGGCCTCGGCCTCCGGGATGCCCCGGGCCATCAGGTAGAAGAGCTGCTCGTCGTCGAAGCGGCCGGTGGCGGAGGCGTGGCCGGCTCCGACGATCTCACCGGTCTCGATCTCCAGATTGGGCACGGAGTCGACCCTGGCGCCGTCGGTCAGGACCAGGTTGCGGTTCATCTCGTAGGTGTCGGTGCCCTCGGCCCCGGCCTCGATGAGGACGTCGCCGATCCAGACGGCATGGGCGTCGTCGCCCTGCAGCGCGCCCTTGTAGACGACGTTGGACTTGCAGTGCGGCGTGTTGTGGGTGACCAGGAGGCGGTGCTCCTGGTGCTGGCCGGCGTCGGTGAAGTACAGGCCGAACAGCTCGGCCTCACCTCCCGTGCCCGCGTACGCGACGCGCGGGTGCAGGCGCACGACGTCGCCGCCGAAGGTGATCACCACCGACTTGAAGCCGGCGTCGCGGCCGACGAGCACGTTGTGCTGCGAGCAGTGCACCGCGGTGTCGTCCCAGTCCTGGACGGAGACGAAGGTGACCTTGGCGCCGTCGCCGATCAGGAAGTCCACGTTGGCGGCGCGCACGGCGTCGCCGGTGTGGTCGATGACGATGACGGCCTCGGCGAAGGCTCCGATCTCGAAGACCGTGTGCCCGAAGGTGGCGCCCCCCTCGCCGTGCAGGGTGACCCGCACCGGCTCGGTCAGGACCGTCTCCTTGGGGACCGAGACGACGGTGGCCTTCTCGAAAGAGGAGAACGCCTGCGCGGCGACCCGGTCGACGGGCGTGCCCGCCCGGCCGACGCGCGCGTCGTCACGGCCGACGGACTCGACGGTGACGCCGTCGGGGCGCTCACCTCGGCCCTGATCGAACCGTCCGCCGTGGCGGTGCCGTCGTGGAGGCCCTTCAGGCGCTCCAGCGGCGTGAACCGCCACTCCTCCTCCCGGCCGTGCGGCACCGGGAAGTCCGCCACGTCGAACGACGGGGGTGCGCTCATACGGGTGGCGACGGTCGACTCCGCGGCCACCGCGATGGAGCCGGCGGTGGTGGAGCCCACCGGTGGGGGTCCCCCCGCCCGGGCGGAGTCGGGGGTGGGGGAGTTCTGAGCCTGAGCCATGGCTGTCGTGTTGCTCGCTTCCTACGTGAGAGATCTGCGTCGCTGCGGGCGGGGCGGTGGCGTCAGCCGACCGCGCCCTCCATCTGCAGCTCGATCAGCCGGTTGAGCTCCAGTGCGTACTCCATCGGCAGCTCCTTGGCGATCGGCTCGACGAAGCCGCGCACGATCATCGCCATCGCCTCGTCCTCGGAGAGGCCGCGGCTCATCAGGTAGAAGAGCTGGTCCTCGGAGACCTTGGAGACGGTGGCCTCGTGCCCCATGGAGACGTCGTCCTCGCGGACGTCGACGTACGGGTAGGTGTCGGACCGGGAGATCGTGTCGACGAGCAGGGCGTCGCAGAGCACGTTGGACTTGGCGCCGGGGGCGCCCTCACCGATCTCGATCAGGCCGCGGTAGGACGTGCGGCCGCCGCCGCGCGCCACCGACTTGGAGACGATGTTCGACGAGGTGTTCGGTGCCATGTGGACCATCTTGGCGCCGGCGTCCTGGTGCTGGCCCTCGCCCGCGAAGGCGATGGACAGGGTCTCGCCCTTGGCGTGCTCGCCCATGAGGTACACGGCGGGGTACTTCATCGTGACCTTGGAGCCGATGTTGCCGTCGACCCACTCCATGGTCGCGCCCTCGTACGCCACGGCGCGCTTGGTGACCAGGTTGTAGACGTTGTTCGACCAGTTCTGGATGGTCGTGTAGCGGCAGCGGGCGCCCTTCTTGACGATGATCTCGACCACGGCGCTGTGCAGCGAGTCCGAGGAGTAGATCGGGGCGGTGCAGCCCTCGACGTAGTGGACGTAGGCGTCCTCGTCGACGATGATCAGCGTCCGCTCGAACTGGCCCATGTTCTCGGTGTTGATCCGGAAGTAGGCCTGGAGCGGGATCTCGACGTGCACGCCCTTCGGCACGTAGATGAAGGAGCCGCCGGACCACACCGCGGTGTTCAGCGAGGCGAACTTGTTGTCACCGGCCGGGATGACCGTGCCGAAGTACTCCTTGAAGAGCTCCGGGTGCTCCTTCAGCGCGGTGTCGGTGTCCAGGAAGACGACGCCCTGCTCCTCCAGGTCCTCGCGGATCTGGTGGTAGACGACCTCGGACTCGTACTGCGCCGCGACACCGGCGACCAGGCGCTGCTTCTCGGCCTCGGGATGCCGAGCTTGTCGTAGGTGTTCTTGATGTCCTCGGGCAGGTCCTCCCAGGACTCCGCCTGCCTCTCCGTGGAGCGCACGAAGTACTTGATGTTGTCGAAGTCGATGCCGGAGAGGTCCGAGCCCCAGTTCGGCATGGGCTTCTTCTCGAAGAGCTTCAGGCCCTTCAGACGCATCTTCAGCATCCACTCGGGCTCGGACTTCTTCGCGGAGATGTCCCGGACCACGTCCTCCGAGAGGCCGCGCTTCGCCGCGGCGCCCGCGGCGTCGGAGTCGGCCCAGCCGTATTCGTACTTGCCCAGGCCCTCGAGTTCGGGGTGGGCAGTCTCCGTGGGGAGAGTCATGCGGGGTTCCTCCCGGCCGTGCTTGCAGATGCTTGCGAACTGATCTTGGCTGCCTTGGCCGTCCTGGCCGCCCCGGCTGCCTTGGTCGTCTCGGCTGCCCTGGCGGGGCCGCCGGTGGTGCTGGTCCTGCCGGACCCGCCGGCCGACCGGTCACCGGACCGGTGCGCGGCCTTCGGGATGAAGGTCGTGCACACACCGTCGCCGTGGGCGATGGTGGCCAGACGCTGTACGTGGGTGCCGAGCAGACGGGAGAAGACCTCGGTCTCCGCCTCGCACAGCTGCGGGTACCGCTCCGCCACATGGGCGACGGGGCAGTGGTGCTGACACAGCTGCTCGCCGACCGGTGCGTTACGCGCCGTGGCAGCGTACCCGTCCGCGGTCAGCGCCTTGGCCAGCGCCTCGGTGCGCGTCTCGGGATCGGCGGCCTCCACGGCCCGGCGGTACGCCTCGGCCTGGGCCTCCATGCGGTCGCGGGCGAAGGCGGCGACGGCGGCCTCGCCTCCCGCGTTCTCCTCGATCCAGCGCAGGGCGTCCACGGCGAGCACGTCGTAGGACTGGTCGAAGGCGTCCCGGCCGCAGTCGGTGAGCGCGAACACCCTGGCGGGCCTGCCGCGGGTGCGCGTGCCGTACACGCGCTGCTGGCGGGCCTCGACGACGTCGTCGGAGACGAGCGCGTCCAGATGCCGGCGCACGGCGGCCTGGGTGAGACCGAGACGCCCGGCGAGATCGGCGACGGTGGACGGGCCGTGGTCCAGGATCGACCGCGCGACCCGGTTGCGGGTGGACCGCTCCCCGGTCGCGAGCTCCTCCTGGGGGACTCCCCCACAGCTCCGCCGTTTTTCACAACGCCATTGTTGCGTAATTCCCGAGAGACTGACAAGCCGCGTCCCGCCGGGTGGACGGTGCCGTGCATCACTTAGGGAAACCTAACCTGACCTGCGGAAACGATCAGCCGCGAGATCGGCTCCGAGGAGTCCGGTGCGGGCCGGCGGAGGGCGGACCCGACGCCGGCCCACCCCCGCTGACCGGCGATTCGTCCCTTTCGGAGAGCCCCTCCGCGCCGCCGTCCAGGGAGATCCGCCACCTCTCTCCCGGGACCCGCCGGGTGGCCGGATCCGGCCCCTCCCCGGTCCGGGATCCCGCCCCGGGGCCCCGGCCGCCGCTCACCCCTCCCTAGACTGCCCGGCATGAACAACGAGTCCGCCGTCCGGGTACGGGGCCTGGTCAAGCGGTACGGAGCCAGGGCCGCGGTGGACGGGCTCGACCTCGACGTCCGCACCGGCACGATCACCGCGGTCCTGGGCCCGAACGGGGCCGGCAAGACCACCACCGTCGAGACCTGCGAGGGCTACCGGCGCGCCGACTCCGGCACGGTCCGCGTCCTCGGCCTCGACCCGGCCGCCGACGCGGCGCGGCTGCGTCCGCGGATCGGCGTGATGCTGCAGTCCGGCGGCGTGTACCCGGGCGCCCGCGCCGACGAGATGCTGCGCCACATGGCGAAGCTGCACGCCCACCCCCTCGACGTGGACACCCTGATCGAGCGGCTCGGCCTGGGCTCCTGCGGCCGGACGGCGTACCGGCGGCTCTCGGGCGGGCAGCAGCAGCGGCTGGCGCTGGCCATGGCCGTCGTGGGCCGCCCCGAACTGGTCTTCCTGGACGAGCCGACCGCCGGACTCGACCCCCAGGCCCGCCGCGCCACCTGGAACCTCGTGCGCGAGCTGCGCGCCGACGGGGTGACGGTCGTGCTGACCACGCACTTCATGGACGAGGCCGAGGCGCTCGCCGACGACGTCGCGATCATCGACGGGGGCCGGGTCGCCGCCCAGGGCAGCCCCGAGCAGCTGTGCCGCGGCGGCGCCGAGAACACGCTCCGCTTCACCGGCCGTCCCGGCCTCGACCTCGGCTCCCTGCTGAAGGCGCTGCCGGACGGCACCGCGGCGGCCGAGCTGACACCGGGCGGGTACCGGATCAGCGGCACCGTGGACCCGCAACTGCTCGCCACCGTCACCTCCTGGTGCGCGCAGCACGGGGTGATGCCGGACGGCATCACCGTGGAGCGCCGCACCCTGGAGGACGTCTTCCTGGAGCTCACGGGGAAGGAGCTGCGGTCGTGACCGCTGAGGTGACCACGGACCGGACGCCCGGCACACCGGGCCCGCCCGGCGGCAGGGGCGCGTACGCCCCCAGACCGGGCGGTGCGCCGGTCGTCAGGATGATCACGGCGCAGGCGGCGCTGGAGACGCGGATGCTGCTCCGCAACGGCGAGCAGCTGCTGCTGACGGTGGTCATCCCGTCGCTGCTGCTGGTGCTCTTCTCGACCGTCGACGTCGTCGACACGGGCGCGGGCCGGGCCGTCGACTTCCTCGCCCCCGGCGTCCTGGCCCTGGCCGTGATGTCCACCGCCTTCACGGGGCAGGCGATCGCCACCGGCTTCGAGCGCCGCTACGGCGTACTGAAGCGGCTGGGCGCCTCCCCGCTCCCCCGCTGGGGGCTGATGGCGGCCAAGACCCTCGCCGTCCTGGTCACGGAGGTCCTTCAGGTCGCGCTGCTGACGCTGATCGCCCTCGGGCTCGGCTGG
This sequence comes from Streptomyces sp. I6, assembly GCA_003725745.1. Lineage (GTDB taxonomy): Bacteria > Actinomycetota > Actinomycetes > Streptomycetales > Streptomycetaceae > Streptomyces. The sequence goes on from RHDP01000001.1 coordinate 1,252,954, forward strand.
TCGCCGCAGGGCGACCCGGTCTCCGTGGCGCTGCTGCTGGTCGCGGGCACCGCGGCCTTCTCGGGCCTGGGCCTGCTGATGGCCGGCACGCTCCGGGCCGAGGCGACGCTCGCCGCGGCCAATCTGGTCTTCCTGCTGCTGCTGGTCGGCGGCGGGGTGATCGTGCCGCTGGACAGGTTCCCGGACGCGGCGCAGACGGTCCTGGCGCTGCTGCCGATCTCCGCTCTGTCCGACGGACTGCGCGACGTGCTCCGGGACGGCGCGGCGCTGCCGTGGGGCGATCTGGGGATCCTGACGGGCTGGGCGGTGCTGGGCCTCGCCGCGGCGGCGAGGTTCTTCCGCTGGGAGTGAGCGCTCCCCGGGCCGCGAGCGCGGCCCGGGGGGCTCCGGCCCCCTCGCGAGGGCCCCTCGTGAAAACGCGCACAAGCACCCCTCTACGATGGTCGCCGTGCAGACCCCCTCGCCTCCATCGCCCAGCGCTGGACGCCGTCACCCAAGGCCCTCCGGCGTGCCGCGCTCGCACCCGTCGTGATGAGCGTGGTCATCATCGTCACCGGCGGCGCGGTCCGGCTGACCGGATCCGGTCTCGGCTGCGACACCTGGCCCAAGTGCACGGACGACAGCCTGTTCGCGACACCCGAGCAGGGCATCCACGGCGCCATCGAGTTCGGCAACCGGATGCTGACGTACGTCCTGTGCGCGGCGGTGGGCTGGGCCATCGTCGCGGCGCGCTCCACCAGGCCGTGGCGGCGGGGGCTCACCCGGCTCGGCTGGGCGCAGTTCTGGGTGGTGATGAGCAACGCGGTCCTCGGCGGCATCACCGTGTGGGCGGGCCTCAACCCGTGGACGGTGGCCGGGCACTTCCTGGCGGCCAACGCCCTGCTGACGGTCGCCACCGTCACCTGGATCCGGGCGGGCGAGGGCGACACCGCACCCCGGCCCCGGGTCCCCCGCCCGGTGCGGCGGCTGTCGTGGGCGCTGACCGGCGCGGCGGGACTGCTGATCGCGGCGGGCACGATCGTCACCGGCTCCGGCCGGCACGCGGGCGACAGCAGCGATGTGCCGAGGATGCCGTTCGACTGGGTGGACGCGGCCCATGTGCACGCCGCGCTGGCCTGGCTGGTGTGCCTGCTCGGCGTGGCGATGTGGGTGGCGCTGCGGATCGTGGACGCGCCCGACGACACCCGGGCGCGGGTGCGGGAACTGATCGGCGTGCTGGTCGCCCAGGCCGCCGTCGGCTATGTGCAGTTCTTCACCGGCGTACCGGAGGTGCTGGTCGGCGCGCACATGCTCGGCTCCTCGCTGATGTGGATCGCCGTGCTGCGGCTGGCGCTGAGCCTGCGGGAGCGTCCGGCCGCCGCCCCGGCGGGGGCCCCGGCCGCTCCGGACGCCGCGCTCACGACCGCCTGAACCGCCTGAACCGGCTGGGCCGGCTGGGCCGGCCGGTTCAGCCGGCGAGGCCGTAGACGCGGCGGGCGTTGCCGGCCGCGATCATCCCGGCGACCCGCTGGGCGTCCGCCCGGCACCAGGCGCCGTCGCGCACCCAGCCGCCGAGCACCCCCTCCAGCGCCTCCCGGAAGATCCGCGCCCCGACCACGTGGAACTCGGGCAGCCCCCGGGCCCCGCTGGAGAACAGCAGCTTCCCGAACGGGGCGCGTTCCAGGGTCCCGGCGAGGACGCTCGCCGCCCCCGCGCCGGTGCGGGCGAGGGCGGGCCCGACATCGGCGTACACATGCGGGAAGGCACTCGCCAGATGTGCGGCGTGGCGGTGGTACGGGTAGCCGTGCAGCAGCACCAGATCGGTGCCGAGCCCCTCGGTCGCCGCCGCGAAGCCGGTCAGCGTCAGCGGATCGCCCACCCCGACGTGGATCTGCAGCGGCCGTCCCGTGGCGACGGCGACCCACAGCAGATGACTCAGCAGGACGGGGTCGGTGAGCCGGTCGCCGGCCGCCCGCCCGTCCAGCCAGCGCCCGGTGGCGGCGCGCACCTCACCGGGCCCCGGCGGCTCGGGGGCCACGGAGGCGGGGTGCCGCAGTCCCGCGACCGAGGTGAGGGCGACGGCCGAGTCGGCCGCGCCGTGCACGGCCTCCGCGAGGTTGGCGAGAAACGCGCCGACGGTGCCGGAGGTGTCGGCGACCTGCTCGGCGAGCGGCTCCAGCCGCACGATCTCATGGGCGTCCGCCATGCCCGCGGCGGCGGTCTCGGGCACCGAGGTGAGGTCGCCGGGCGGGCCGGTGTCCACGAGGTAGGTGGAGATCCCGGTGGCCCGCAGCAGCCGCCTGCCCGTTTCGAGGACGCCGAGCTCCCGTCGCCGCGCGAGGTAGCGCGCCGGCGGGCAGTGGGCTTCGAGGCCGAGCAGCGGCGCGCACCAGCGGCGTACGGCGAAACCGGTCTGGGTGTCGAAGAAGGTGGTGCCGGGCGCGGGCGGCCCGCCCGTCCCCCCGAGGTGGGCCTCGAAGGTGCCGATGCCCAGTTCCGTGCGCAGGACACCGTGGCAGTAGTGGTCCACCAGGGACGGGGGGTCGATCATCCGGGGCTCCCAGCGGTGGACGTCGTTGCACCCGTCCTAACGGGTGAGCCCCGCGCGAGGTGCTGCCCCGGGCCGCGGCGGCCGCGCTCCGCTGCCCTCACCGGGCACGGAGCGGTCAGCCGTTCGACGGGCCGCCGATCTGGATTCCCGCCATCCGGGTCCACTCGTACGGTCCGGTCCGGACCTTCAGGGCGAAGTCGCCGTCGAAGGACTCGTGCAGGGTGATGCCGGACTTCTCGGCGGCCCTGACGGCGATCTCGTGGGTCGGTGCGACCAGGTCGCCCCAGCCGCCGTCCTCGCCGACGAGCACGATCCGGGTGCCCGTCTGGCCGATGTAGGCGAGCTGGCCCTCGGCGCCGCCGTGCGCCTTGGCGAAGGCGCCGATCTGCCGGGCGAGCCTCGCCGCCTTCCGCTCGGCCTTCGCGGACTGCTTCTCGTCAACCTGGGTGTCTGCCATGACCAGGATGCTACGCGCGGGTAGATCCACTGGCGACCGCCCGGCCGCGTGGCCTCCGCCACGCCGTGCGCCGGGCGCGGCCCCGGGCGGCGGGTCAGCGCAGGAAGGGGTCCACGGCGACGGCGACGAACAGCAGCGAGACATAGGTGATCGACCAGTGGAAGAGCCGCATCTCCTTGAGTTTCCCGCCCGTCGCACCGGCCTTGGCACGGCTCTGCAGGGCGTGCGCCTCCCAGAGCCACCAGCCGCCGGTCGCCAGGGCCACGGCGGTGTAGAACCAGCCGGTGTAGCCGAGCGGGGTCAGCAGCAGCGAGACCGCCACCATCACCCAGCTGTAGACGACGATCTGCCGGGCGACGACCTTGTTCGAGGCGATGACGGGGAGCATCGGCACGCCCACGCGCGCGTAGTCCTCCTTCACCTTCATCGACAGCGGCCAGTAGTGCGGCGGGGTCCAGAAGAAGATGACGAGGAAGAGGACGACGGCGGCCCACGACACGGAGTCGGTGACGGCGGACCAGCCGATCAGCACCGGCATGCAGCCGGCGATGCCGCCCCAGACGATGTTCTGCGCGGTGCGGCGCTTCAGCAGCATCGTGTAGACGACGACGTAGAAGAGGAGTGCGCCGAGCGCCAGGGCCGCCGACAGCCAGTTGACGAGCAGTCCGAACCACAGCGTGGAGACCACGGCCAGGGCGAGGCCGAAGACCAGGCCCTCGCGCGGCGACACCATGCCGGTGACCAGGGGGCGCTGCGCGGTGCGGTCCATCAGGGCGTCGATGTCGCGGTCGATGTACATGTTGAGCGCGTTGGCGCCGCCCGCGGAGAGGTATCCGCCGATACAGGTGGCGACCACGAGCCAGAGATCCGGCACGCCCTGCGCGGCCAGGAACATCACCGGTACGGTGGTGATGAGAAGCAGCTCGATGATCCGCGGCTTGGTCAGCGCCACGAATGCCTTGACGCGGGCCCCGAACGGCCGGCGGCCCCCGGGCTGGGAGTCAAGACGACCCCGGCGGGTCGGGACTCGACGGCCGTCACGCACACCCCTGACAGAGAATTCCCAGCAAGCTTCGCGGGGCATCCCTCGTACCCGGGAGGGTCGTGGAGGCGTGAATGCCCGGTGAAGGCTTGCGCGTACCACGCCACTCTAGACGTTGGCCCCATGCCGATCTTCGCGGGGTGGGTCGTGTTGAGCGCTGCCGCCGCCCCGTCCGTAATCACCGGAGTCAGCCGTCGACAACAGGCGAAGTCGGGCCGGTACCCGCAGGCTGGTTGATGTGTCCGGTGGGAGAAACGTGCACCCGAAAGGACGCACGCTGCTGCGAGGGTAGGCTCGACACCGCCCGGTATCCCTTGTCACCGGGACCCGAACATGTGGAGAGGAGCCCTGACGCAGGGTGAGCACCAAGCTGACCAGCACAGACCTCGAGTGGACCGCATTGGACCAGCGGGCCGTGGACACCGTCCGCGTCCTCGCCGCTGACGCCGTACAGAAGGTCGGCAACGGCCATCCCGGTACGGCGATGAGCCTGGCCCCCGCGGCGTACGTCCTCTTCCAGAAGCTGATGCGGCACGACCCGGCCGACGCGGACTGGACGGGCCGTGACCGATTCGTGCTCTCCGCGGGCCACTCCAGCCTGACCCTCTACATCCAGCTCTACCTGGCCGGGTACGGCCTGGAGCTCGACGACCTCAAGTCCTTCCGCACCTGGGACTCCAGGACCCCGGGCCACCCCGAGTACGGCCACACCGTGGGTGTGGAGACGACGACCGGCCCGCTGGGCCAGGGCGTCGCCAACGCCGTCGGCATGGCCATGGCGGCCCGCTACGAGCGCGGTCTGTTCGATCCCGACGCGGCTTTCGGCACCTCCCCGTTCGACCACACCGTCTGGGTCGTGGCCGGCGACGGCTGCCTCCAGGAGGGCATCTCCCACGAGGCGTCCTCGCTCGCCGGGCACCAGAAGCTCGGCAACCTGGTGCTGCTCTGGGACGACAACCACATCTCCATCGAGGGCGACACCGAGACCGCGGTCTCCGAGGACACCCTGAAGCGGTACGAGGCGTACGGCTGGCACGTCCAGCGCGTGGCGCAGCTGCCGAACGGCGACCTGGACCCGGTCGGGCTGTACGAGGCCCTGAAGGCGGCCAAGGAGGAGACCGGGCGCCCCTCCTTCATCGCCGCCCGCTCGATCATCGCGTGGCCCGCGCCGAACGCGCAGAACACCGAGGCCGCGCACGGCGCCGCGCTGGGCGACGACGAGGTGGCGGCCACCAAGCGCGTCCTCGGTTTCGACCCGGAGCGGACCTTCGAGGTCTCCGACGAGGTCATCCGGCACACCCGCCAGGCCCTGGACCGCGGGCGCACCTCTCGTGAGGAGTGGGAGAAGGCGTTCGCCGAGTGGCGCGCCGCCAACCCGGAGCGCGCCGCCGAGTTCGACCGGATCCGCGCGGGCGAACTGCCGACCGGCTGGGAGGAGAAGCTCCCGGTGTTCGAGACCGGCAAGGCGGTCGCGACCCGTGCCGCGTCCGGCAAGGTGCTCCAGGCGCTCGGCGCCGTCGTGCCGGAGCTGTGGGGCGGTTCCGCCGACCTCGCGGGCTCCAACAACACCACGATCGACAAGACCTCGTCGTTCCTGCCGAAGGGCAATCCGCTGGCCGAGGCGGACCCCTACGGCCGCACCATCCACTTCGGCATCCGCGAGCACGCGATGGCCGCGATCATGAACGGCATCACCCTGCACGGCAACACCCGTGTCTACGGCGGTACGTTCCTCGTCTTCTCCGACTACATGCGCAACGCGGTACGGCTGTCGGCGCTGATGCACCTGCCGGTGACCTACGTCTGGACCCACGACTCGATCGGTCTCGGCGAGGACGGGCCGACCCACCAGCCGGTGGAGCACCTCGCCTCGCTGCGCGCCATCCCGGGTCTGAACGTGGTGCGCCCGGCCGACGCCAACGAGACGGCGATCGCATGGCGCGAGATCCTCCGCCGCTGGACGAAGGAGTTCCGCGTGGGCACCCCGCACGGTCTGGCGCTGACCCGCCAGGGCGTGCCGACGTACGAACCCAACGAGGACGCGGTCAGGGGCGGTTACGTCCTGTTCGAGGCCGAGGGCCCGGGCGGGGAGAGCGCCGAGGCCCAGGTCGTGCTGATCGCCACCGGGTCCGAGGTGCACCTGGCCGTGGAGGCCCGCGAGCAGCTCCAGGCCGAGGGCATCGCGACGCGGGTCGTCTCGATGCCGTGTGTCGAGTGGTTCGACGAGCAGGACCAGGGGTACCGGGAGTCGGTGCTGCCCCCCTCGGTGAAGGCACGGGTGGCCGTGGAGGCCGGTGTCGGGCTGACCTGGCACCGCTTCGTCGGCGACGCCGGCCGGATCGTGTCGCTCGAGCACTTCGGTGCCTCGGCCGACGGCAAGGTGCTGTTCCGCGAGTTCGGTTTCACCCCCGAGGCGGTGGCCGCCGCCGCGCGGGCCGTGCTCGGTTCGACGACCGGGAACGCCACCACCGCGGGCTGACGCCGGCAATACGACGAGTAGGAGATGCAACTCATGACAGACGCACTCAAGCGCCTCTCCGACGAAGGCGTCGCGATCTGGCTCGACGACCTGTCGCGCAAGCGCATCACGTCCGGCAACCTGGCCGAGCTCATCGACCAGCAGCACGTCGTGGGCGTCACCACCAACCCGTCCATCTTCCAGAAGGCCATCTCGTCCGGCGACGGGTACGAGCCGCAGGTCTCCGACCTCGCAACCCGCCGGGTGACCGTGGAGGAAGCCCTCCGCATGATCACCACCGCGGACGTACGCGACGCCGCTGACGTGCTGCGCCCGGTGTTCGACGCGACGGGCGGCCAGGACGGCCGGGTGTCGATCGAGGTCGACCCGCGGCTGGCGCACCACACGGCGGCGACCGTCGCCGAGGCCAGGCAGCTGGCCTGGCTGGTGGACCGGCCGAACACGTTCATCAAGATCCCGGCCACCCGGGCCGGCCTTCCGGCGATCACCGAGGTCATCGGCCTCGGCATCAGCGTCAACGTCACGCTGATCTTCTCGCTGGAGCGCTACCGCGAGGTGATGGACGCCTATCTGGCCGGCCTGGAGAAGGCGAAGGCCGCGGGCCTCGACCTTTCCAAGATCCGTTCGGTGGCTTCGTTCTTCGTGTCCCGGGTGGACACCGAGATCGACAAGCGGCTGGACGCGCTGGGCACGGACGAGGCCAAGCAGCTTCGCGGCAAGGCGGCCCTCGCCAACGCCCGCCTCGCCTACCAGGCCTACGAGGAGGTGTTCGGCTCGGCCGACGCGTCGACGCCGCCGTCGGAGCGCTGGGCCGCGCTGGACAAGGCGCGGGCCAACGCACAGCGCCCGCTGTGGGCCTCGACCGGCGTCAAGGACCCGGCGTACCCCGACACGATGTACGTGGACCAGCTGGTCGCCCCGGGCACGGTCAACACCATGCCGGAGGCCACGCTGGAGGCGACCGCCGACCACGGGCGGATCACGGGCGACACGGTGCACGGGACGTATGAGCAGGCCCGTGCCGAGATCGACGCCGTCGAGGCGCTCGGGATCCCGTACGACGACGTCGTCCAGCTGCTCGAGGACGAGGGCGTCGAGAAGTTCGAGGCATCCTGGAACGACCTGCTCAAGTCGACCGAGGCGGAGCTTCAGCGCCTCGCTCCTTCGGAGGGCTGAGCGCCTTGACTTCCGCACACGGAGCGAATCCGCTCCGTGACGCCGCGGACCGACGGCTCCCGCGCATCGCGGGGCCGTCGGGTCTGGTCATCTTCGGCGTCACGGGCGATTTGTCACGGAAGAAGCTGATGCCGGCCGTGTACGACCTCGCCAACCGCGGGCTCCTGCCTCCGGGCTTCTCCCTGGTGGGCTTCGCCCGCCGCGAGTGGGACGACCAGGACTTCGCGCACGAGGTCCACGAGGCGGTGAAGGAGCACTCCCGCACCCCCTTCCGGGAGGAGGTCTGGCACCAGCTCATCCAGGGCATGCGTTTCGTCCCCGGCGAGTTCGACGACGACGACGCGTTCGAGACCCTGAAGAAGACCATCACGGAACTCGACCAGGTGCAGGGGACCGGCGGCAACTTCGCCTTCTACCTGTCGGTGCCGCCGAAGTTCTTCCCCAAGGTCGTCAAGCAGCTGAAGAAGCACGGGCTCGCGGAGCAGAAGGACGGCTCGTGGCGGCGCGCCGTCATCGAGAAGCCGTTCGGCCACGACCTGGCGTCCGCGATGGAGCTCAACTCGCTCGTCCACGACGTGTTCGAACCGGACCAGGTCTTCCGCATCGACCACTACCTGGGCAAGGAGACCGTCCAGAACATCCTGGCGCTCCGCTTCGCCAACACCCTCTTCGAGCCGCTCTGGAACCGGTCGTACGTCGACCACGTCCAGATCACCATGGCCGAGGACATCGGCATCGGCGGCCGGGCCGGCTACTACGACGGCATCGGCGCGGCGCGCGACGTCATCCAGAACCACCTGCTCCAGCTGCTCGCGCTGACCGCGATGGAGGAGCCCGCCTCCTTCGAGGCGGACTCGCTGGCCGCCGAGAAGACCAAGGTGCTGGGAGCGGTGAAGCTGCCCCGCGACCTGGCCGCCGGCACCGTGCGCGCCCAGTACGCGGCCGGCTGGCAGGGCGGCGCCAAGGTCGTCGGCTATCTCGAGGAGGAGGGCATCGACCGCCACTCCAAGACCGACACCTACGCGGCGATAAAACTGGAGATCGACAACCGGCGCTGGGCCGGAGTGCCGTTCTATCTGCGCACCGGGAAGCGGCTCGGCCGCCGGGTCACCGAGATCGCGGTGGTCTTCCAGCGCGCGCCGCACTCCCCCTTCGACCGCACGGCCACCCAGGAGCTGGGCAGAACGCCCTGGTCATCCGGGTGCAGCCGGACGAGGGCGTGACCCTGCGCTTCGGCTCGAAGGTGCCCGGCACCTCACTGGAGGTCCGCGACGTCTCCATGGACTTCGCCTACGGCGAGTCCTTCACGGAGTCCAGCCCGGAGGCGTACGAGCGGCTGATCCTCGATGTGCTGCTCGGCGACTCGAACCTCTTCCCCAGGGTCGAGGAGGTCGAGCTGTCCTGGAAGATCCTCGACCCGATCGAGGAGTACTGGGAGAAGCACGGCAGGCCCGCGCAGTACCCGGCCGGGACATGGGGTCCGGTCGAGGCGGACGACATGCTCGCACGAGACGGACGGAGCTGGCGCCGGCCATGAAGATCGACCTTACGGACACCACCTCCGGCAAGATCAACAAGGCCCTGGTGCAGGGCCGGCGGGCGATCGGCACCCCCGCCGTCGGCATGGTCCTCACCCTCGTCATCGTCACCGACGAGGAGAACGCCTACGACGCGCTGAAGGCGGCCAACGAGGCGGCCCGCGAGCACCCCTCGCGCAAGCTCGTCGTGATCAAACGGGTCTCCCGCTCGCCGCGCGACCGGGCCAAGGCCCGCCTGGACGCCGAGGTCCGGGTCGGCGCGGACGCGGGCACCGGCGAGACCGTCGTCCTGCGGCTGTACGGCGAGGTCGCCGACCACGCCCAGTCCGTGGTGCTGCCGCTGCTGCTGCCGGACGCGCCTGTCGTGGTGTGGTGGCCGGTGAACGCGCCGGTGGACCCGGCCGGCGACCCCCTGGGCGCACTGGCCCAGCGGCGGGTCACCGACACCTACGCCTGCGAGCAGCCCGTCGCCGAGCTGACCGCCCGTGCCGACGCCTACACCCCGGGTGACACGGATCTGTCCTGGACCCGCATCACCCCCTGGCGCTCGATGCTCGCGGCCGCGCTGGACCAGGTGGACTGGCGGATCACCGGAGCGGAGGTCGAGGGCGAGGGGTTCAACCCGAGCTGCGAGCTGCTCGGGATGTGGCTCGGCGACCGGCTGGACGTACCGGTGACGCGCACGGCCTCCGGCGGTCCCGGCCTCACGGCCGTACGGCTGACGACGGACAGCGGCACCATCGTGCTGGACCGGGCGGACGGCTCGCTGGCGACGCTGTCCATCGAGGGCCAGCCCGACCGTGCGGTGGCACTGAAGCGGCGTGACACGGCCGAGCTGCTGGCGGAGGAGCTGCGGCGGCTGGACCCGGACGACATATACGCCACGACGCTGCGGTTCGGGGTCGACCGGCTCAACGAGCAGTCCGCCGCGGCCGGCGGCGGCTCCGCCGCGAGGAGGAGCGCGGCGAGGCGCCCGGAGGCGACCGCGGAGCAGGGCGCGGAGAGGGGCGGGGACAAGGCCTCCGCGAAGGCACCGGCGAGGAAGGCGGCGTCGAAGTGAGCACCCCGCAACTCGTCGTCCACCGCGACAAGGAGCTGATGGCCCAGGCCGCGGCGGCACGGCTGATCACGAAGATCGTGGACGCCCAGGCCGCCCGGGGCTCGGCGTCGGTGGTCCTCACCGGCGGGCGCAACGGCAACGGCCTGCTGGCCGCGCTCGCCGCGGCGCCCGCGCGGGACGCCGTCGACTGGACGCGGCTGGACCTCTGGTGGGGCGACGAGCGCTTCCTCCCCGAGGGGGACCCGGAGCGCAATGTCACCCAGGCCCGCGAGGCGCTGCTGGACTCGGTGCCACTGGACCCGGCCCGGGTGCATCCGATGCCCGCGTCGGACGGGCCGCACGGCAGCGACCCGGACGCCGCGGCCGCGGCGTACGCGGCGGAGCTGGCCGCCGCCGCGGGGCCCGAGCACTACCGATCGGCGGCCGCCCCGCGGGCGGCGGCGTACCGGCGTTCGACGTGCTGCTGCTGGGTGTCGGCCCGGACACGCACGTCGCTTCCCTGTTCCCCGAGCTTCCCGCCGTGCGGGAGACCGAGCGCACGGTCGTCGGCGTCCACGGGGCACCGAAGCCGCCGCCGACGCGCGTCTCCCTGACGCTCCCGGCGATCCGGTCGGCGCGCGAGGTGTGGCTGCTCGCGGCCGGCGAGGACAAGGCGGGCGCCGCGCGCATCGCCCTGTCGGGCGCGGGCGAGATCCAGGCCCCTGCGGCCGGTGCGTACGGCAGGTCGAGGACGCTGTGGCTGCTGGACGCGGCGGCCGCGTCCCAGCTGCCGCGCGATCTCTACCCGCCCGCCTCCGCCTGACGGGACTCCTCCGCCCCGCTGCGACGCGGCCCGGTCCGCGCCCCCACCGGGCCGACCGGGCCGTACGCCGTCTCAGCACCCGTCGGCCGTCACAGCAGGACCTGGCCGGGCTCGGCCTCCAGGCGGGCCACCGCCGCCCGCGCGGCGGCCGTGAACCGCCAGAACACCTCGGTGGTGCTCCCGGGGCGTCCCGCGTTGGTGTAGACCCCGAACATTGCGGTACGCAGCTCCGCGGTGATTTCCAGCTGCCCGCCCTCGCCGAGCACGGTGCGGTTGCAGGGGTTGTGGGGCTGGACGCCCGCGAGGTCCTTCACGTCGGACCCGTCGATCGTGGTGAACCCGGCGTTCCCGAGCTCCAGGTGCAGGGCTGCCTTGAAGTCGGTACTGCCGCCGCCGACCACGACGGCCTCGGGAGCGGAGGCCGGGGCGCCGGCCTGAGCGGCCGTACAGCCGTGCAGGCTCAGCACGTTGAGACTGCCCCCGGCCAGGGAGAGGGCGACCCGGTCGTCGCAGTTCGTGGACGTGACATGGAGTTCCCGGTTGCCGGAGGAGCGCAGTCCCTCGAACATCCAGTAGTCGTGTACGGGACGGCCGTCCTGCACGGGTTCGAGGGTGGCGGGGTGGTAGCCGGCGATGGCGAGGCAGAGTTCGGAGGTGCCGCCCTCGATGCCGCCCCCGTGCAGCGCCATGATCGTCGTCCGGTTGAACGGCGCCGTCCCCGTCCGGCTCTCGTCGGCGTACTGATGGCGCTTCCAGCGCCGGCCGAACTCGGTGCCCTCCTTGCCCGCGAGCTTGGTGTAGAGGTCGGTGTTGGAGTCGTAGACGTCGTTCTCTCCGGTGGCGTACGCGGGCGAGGCCCCGAGGCCGCCGAGCACGGAGCCGCTGACGGCGGCCCCGACGAGCGCGGTGAGCACCGAACGCCGATCTGCTGAAATGTTCATGAGTGTCATGATCACAGTCCCGGCAGGCGGAACCACCTGCTCCGGACGTGGCCTCGCTCACGTTCCGGGCCGGCCGCCGCGCTCACCGTGCCCGCCGCGCTCACCCCGGCGCTCGAGGAACGGCTCCAGCAGCCCCGGTACCGCCCGGGAGGCGAAGTCCAGGATCTCCTGCTCGTCGGCGTCGTACACCGGGTACGCGCCGTCGCCCGCCGCCGTGGTGGCGGTCAGGGTGAGCACCCCGGCACGGCGCTGGAACCACGACTGCTTCAGGGTCCAGCCGATCACGCCGCCCCGCCGCAGCGCCACCGTGGCCCGCCGGACGGTCCCCGAGCGGGCGACCAGGTAGTCGCCGACGAGCGCGTGGCCCAGACCGCGGTACGCGTCCAGCGCCAGCAGCACCGCGAGCGGCACGGCCACCGCGCCGCACACCGCGGCGGCGTACAGCAGGACGGGCGCCAGGGACAGCCCCAGCGCGACGAGCAGCAGGACGGGCGCCAGGGCGGCGGCCAGGGCCCAGCGCAGTCTTCGGGAGCGCGCCGCGCGGGGATGCGGGACGAGCGCCGCGCTGGTCGGCGGGACCGGCTCCCGCAGCACCCGGGCCACCACGTCGCCGGCGACCGGCCCTGGCGCGGGCGGCAGCAGCGTCCGGTGCGCGGCGTTCCTGCCCTCGTCGTCCTTGACCAGGCCGGTCGCCACGGCATCCACCCGCGCGGCGCCGCACAGCCGCACTCCGAGGGGCTCGACGAGTTCCACTCCGCGCAGCCGGCGTTCCTCGATCGACAGCGAGCGGGAGGTGAGCAGCCCCCGGCGCAGCCGCAGGGTGCCGCCGGGTTCGCGCTCCAGCCGGTAGCCGAACCACATCTCCACCCAGAGGCCGAGCGCTCCGACGGCCCCCGCGGCCAGGGCCAGCGCGCCCAGCACCGCGGCCGCCCAGAGCAGCGGAGTGTCCCGGAACCGCTCGCCGACCCAGCCGGCCACCTCGGCCTGCACCCCGAACCACTGGCTCACCTGCATGACCCCGCCGACCGCGGCACCGCCGAGCAGGGGCGCGACGAAGGACACCGGCGCGTAGCGGATCCAGCGGGGGTCGAGGGTCGAGAGCACCCCGTCCCGGTCCGCCTCCGGTGCCCGGGCGGACCGCCCGGCCAGCAGCTCCCGGCGCAGGCGCTCGCCCTCGGCCCGGGAGACCGGGTCGAGCTCCAGCGTGGACTCCCCCGCGCCGGTGTGTTCTCCGGTGCCGATCCGCACCTTGACCAGGCCGAGTATCCGCAGCGGCGGAGAGGCCGTCAGATCGACGGTGCGGATGCGCTCGCGCGCCAGGGAGCGCCGTTTGACCAGCACCAGTCCGGTGCGGAGTTCGGCGCGCTCGGGTCCGATGCGGTACCGGGTGCGCCGCCAGCGGAGCCAGTCCGCGCCCGCGCCCCCGGCGACGAGCACCAGGGCCCCGGCCAGCACCCAGCCGAGCGCCTGCCACCACGGCATGCTCCCGGCGAGCCCCAGCAGCACCGGCAGCCCGGCGCCGCCCGCCACTCCCGCCATCACGGCGGCGGTGACGAGCACGGTGCGCGGGTCGAGCCGCCGCCAGCCCCCGTCCGGGCCGCCCGCGGCACTCATGTGGCGTCCCCGGGGGTGGCCTGGGTGATCCGCGTGAGCCGCTCGGCCAGTGCGGCCGCGACCTCGTGGTCCAGGCCCTCGATCCTGAGCGCGCCCTTGGCGGAGGCGGTGGTGACGCTGACCGAGGCCAGCCGGAAGAACTGTTCCAGCGGGCCGCGTATGGTGTCGACGGTCTGGATCCGGGACATCGGGGCGATCCGCCACTCCTGCCAGAGGGCGCCCGTGCGGAGGTACACGGCCTCGTCCGTGATCTCCCAGCGGTGCACCCGGTACCACCAGGACGGGAGGAGGACCGTGCCGGCCAGTCCGAGGACCGCCAGGGCCCCGGCCGCGTACCGCAGCCAGGTCCCGGCGGGTCCGGCGAACGCGCCCAGGGCCGCGAGCACCGACACCGGCACGGCCGTCGTCAGCAGGCACCGGGCCCGCCACCACCGGACGGCCCGTGCGTTCAGCGTGTTCCTCGGCGGCCTCAGCCGGACGGCGCCCTCCCCCGGCCCCTCCCCGGGCAGCTCCCCCGTCATCGGATCGCCGCCCCTACGCCCCGCCGCCCAGCGGGCTCCGGCCGCGCAGGGTGCGGTACGCGGACACCAGCGCGGCCGTGGAACTGTCGAGGTCGTCGCCGCCGCGGCCTTCGGTGAGCACCGGCTCCAGGCGCTTGGCCAGGACCTTGCCGAGTTCGACGCCCCACTGGTCGAAGGAGTCGATGTTCCAGACGGCGCCCTGGACGAACACCTTGTGCTCGTAGAGCGCGACGAGCTGGCCGAGCACGGAGGGCGTCAGCTTTCCCGCGAGGATCGTCGTGGTGGGGTGGTTGCCGCGGAACGTCTTGTGCGGCACCAGTTCCTCGGGCACGCCCTCCGCCCGCACCTCCTCCGGGGTCTTGCCGAAGGCCAGCGCCTGGGTCTGGGCGAAGAAGTTGGCCATCAGCAGGTCGTGGTGGCCCGCCGGTCCCGGTGGCAGCTCGTCGACGGGATCGGCGAAGCCGATGAGGTCGGCCGGGATGAGCTTGGTGCCCTGGTGGATCAACTGGTAGTAGGCGTGCTGCCCGTTGGTGCCCGGGGTGCCCCAGACGACGGGGCCCGTCTGCCAGTCGACGGGCTCGCCCTCGCGGTCGACGGACTTGCCGTTCGACTCCATGTCCAACTGCTGGAGATACGCGGTGAACTTGCTCAGATAGTGCGAGTACGGCAGGACCGCGTGCGACTGGGCGTCGAGGAAGTCGCCGTACCAGATGCCGAGGAGGCCCATCAGCATCGGCGCGTTCTTCTCCGGCGGCGCCGTGCGGAAGTGCTCGTCGACGAGGTGGAACCCGTCCAGCATCTCGCGGAAGCGCTCCGGGCCGATGGCGATCATCAGCGACAGCCCGATGGCCGAGTCGTAGGAGTAGCGGCCGCCGACCCAGTCCCAGAACTCGAACATGTTGGCGACGTCGATACCGAAGCCGGCGACCTTGTCCGCGTTGGTGGACAGCGCGACGAAGTGCCTGGCCACGGCTTCCTGGCCCGCGCCGAGCCCGGTCAGGAGCCACTCGCGGGCCGTGGTGGCGTTGGTGATGGTCTCGACGGTGGTGAACGTCTTGGAGGCGATGACGAACAGCGTCTCCGCGGGGTCGAGGTCGCGGACCGCCTCGTGCAGATCGGCCCCGTCCACGTTCGAGACGAAGCGGAAGGCCAGGTCGCGTGAGGTGTAGGCGCGCAGCGCCTCGTAGGCCATCGCGGGGCCGAGGTCGGAGCCGCCGATACCGATGTTGACGACGTTCCTGATGGGCCTGCCGGTGTGCCCGGTCCAGCGGCCAGAACGGACCTGCTCGGCGAACGCGCTCATCTTGTCGAGCACGGCGTGCACGGCCGGTACGACGTTCTCGCCGTCGACCTCGATGACCGCGTCGCGGGGCGCGCGGAGTGCGAGGTGCAGCACCGCCCGGTTCTCCGTGATGTTGATCTTCTCTCCGCGGAACATGGCGTCCCGCAGCCCGGCGACCCCGGTGGCGGCGGCGAGGTCCCGCAGCAGCGCCAGCGTCTCGTCGGTCACCCGGTGCTTGGAGTAGTCGAGGTGCAGATCGCCGGCCCTCAGGGTGTACCGGCTGCCGCGCCCGGGATCCGCGGCGAACAGCTCCCGCAGATGCGTGTCCGCCATCTGCTCACGGTGCTTGGTCAGAGCAGCCCATTCGGGCCTCCGGTTGAGCCGGATTGCGTTCATCTTCAGCCCACTTCTTCTCGTACCTGACTGCGTGCCCCGCTGCCCCACCAACCTAGTTGATCGGAACGGCGCCGACGCGACGCAACGGCGTGCGGGCGGAACGCATCGGGCCCGGCCGGCGGCGGAATCCTGGGATTCCGCCGCCGGCCGGGCCCGGTGTCAGCTGCTCAGATCTCGCCCCGGAGCTTCGCGAGCGCCTCGGCGAGGATCGCCTCGCCGTCCGCGTCGCTGCGCCGCTCGCGCACATAGGCGAGGTGCGTCTTGTACGGCTCGGTGCGCGGGGGTCCGGCGGGTTGTCCCGGTCCTGGCCGGCCGGGAACCCGCAGCGCGGGCAGTCCCAGCTGTCCGGAACCTGTGCGTCACTGGCGAAGCTCGGCTGAGTCTCGTGCCCGTTCGAGCACCAGAAGGAGATGCGGAGACGCGGTGCGGACTCGCCCCGCTCGGCCTCCCCCATCGGCCCCGCGCCGACCCGGCTTCCCCGGATCGCGTTGCCACTTGCCACGGTTGTAACTCCCTGCGTGATGGTGCTCGAGGATGCCCCAGTCTACGTAAGGCCCAACGCTCGTCCAGTGATTGGAGTTACACCCCACCCCCGGGACGCTCTCGGTGGGTCAGCCGCCCAGCTTCATCAGCAGAGCAAGTACGACAATGCACGCGAACCACATCAGACCGACCACGATCGTGATGCGGTCCAGGTTGCGCTCGGCGACCGAGGAGCCGCCGACGGACGACTGCATGCCGCCACCGAACATGTCGGAGAGGCCGCCGCCCTTCCCCTTGTGCATCAGCACCAGCAGCATCAGCAGCAGGCTGAAGACGATCAGGGCGATCGAGAACCCCATAACCACGGCTGGACCAACTTCCTCGGACGAACGAATTCAGACTGAACAACTGATCAGGAGAACGGGGGCCGGGCCCGCAGGCCTCGGCCCCCGCAAGCGTACGACGAGGTTACCCATTTCCACGACCCTCGCCGCGGACGAACCCCCTCACCGAAGGTGACGAGGGGGTGGCCCGGCGCTACCTTCCGCTCACTGGTCCCGGAAGCGCACGATCTTGACGAACTCGTCCACGTCGAGGGACGCGCCGCCGACCAGGGCGCCGTCGACGTCGGGCTGCGCCATGATCGCCGCGACGTTGCCCGACTTCACCGAGCCGCCGTACTGGATCCGGACCTTGTCGGCCACCGCCTGGCCGTACAGCTCGGCGAGCCGGCCGCGGATGGCCCCGCAGACCTCCTGGGCGTCCTCGGGGGTGGCGACCTCGCCGGTGCCGATGGCCCAGACCGGCTCGTAGGCGATCACCAGGGTCTCGGCCTGCTCGGCGGTGACGTCCTTCAGGCCGCCGTCGACCTGGTTCAGCGTGTACTGGACCTGCTGGCCGGCCTTGCGGACGTCGAGGCCTTCGCCGACGCAGAGGATCGGGGTCAGACCGTGCCGGAACGCGGCCTTCACCTTGGCGTTGCACAGCTCGTCGGACTCGGCGTGGTACTGGCGTCGCTCCGAGTGGCCGACGACCGCGTAGGTGCACTTCAGCTTCGCGAGCATGGTGCCGGAGATCTCACCGGTGTAAGCGCCGGAGTCGTGCGCCGAGAGGTCCTGGGCGCCGTAGGTGATCTTCAGCTTGTCGCCGTCCACCAGGGTCTGCACGGAGCGCAGATCGGTGAAGGGGGGCAGGACCGCGACGTCCACGGCGTCGTAGTCCTTGTCGGTGAGCGCGAAGGCGAGCTTCTGGACGTGGGCGATGGCCTCGAGGTGGTTGAGGTTCATCTTCCAGTTGCCCGCCATCAGCGGGGTACGGGTGCTCATGTGGGGTTCAGTCCTCCAGTGCGG
Organism: Streptomyces sp. I6; assembly: GCA_003725745.1. Taxonomy (GTDB): domain Bacteria; phylum Actinomycetota; class Actinomycetes; order Streptomycetales; family Streptomycetaceae; genus Streptomyces. The sequence continues at coordinate 1,270,624 of RHDP01000001.1, forward strand.
CGAGGCCGGGAAGGGTCTTGCCCTCGAGGTACTCGAGGCTCGCCCCGCCCCCGGTCGAGATGTGGCCGAATGCGTTTTCGTCGAAGCCCAGGGTGCGGACCGCGGCGGCCGAGTCGCCGCCGCCGACGACGGTGAAGGCCGTGCTGTCCACGAGTGCCTGGGCGATGGATCGGGTGCCGCCGGCGAAGTCGGGGTGCTCGAAGACGCCCAGCGGGCCGTTCCAGAACACCGTGGCGGCATCGGCGATCCTGGACGCGTACAGCTCGCGCGTCTTCGGGCCGATGTCCAGCCCCTCCCGGTCGGCGGGGATGGCGTCGGCGTCCACCGTGCTGTGCTCGGCGGGCGCCTTGGTCGTGAGGTCCGGGAACTCGGCCGCGGCCACCACGTCGACCGGCAGCACCAGCTCGACGCCGTTCTTCGCGGCCCGCTCCAGGTACTCCTTCACCACCGGGACCTGGTCCTCCTGGAGCAGGGAGGTGCCGACCTCGTGGCCCTGGGCCTTGAGGAAGGTGTACGCCATGCCACCGCCGATCAGCAGGCGGTCGGCCTTGCCGAGCAGCGAGTCGATCACGGCGAGCTTGTCCGAGACCTTGGCGCCGCCGAGGACGACCGCGTACGGCCGCTTGACGTCCTCGGTGAGCTTCCGCAGCACGGCCACCTCGGCGGTGATGAGGTAGCCGGCGGCGTGCGGCAGCCGGGCCGGGAGGTCGTACACCGAGGCGTGCTTGCGGTGGACGGCCCCGAAGCCGTCGCCGACGTACAGGTCCGCGAGGGAGGCGAGCTGGTCGGCGAAGGCGCCGCGCTCGGCGTCGTCCTTGGACGTCTCCCCGGCGTTGAAGCGCAGGTTCTCCAGGACGGCGACGTCGCCGTCGCCGAGGCCGGTGACGGTCGCCCGGGCGGACTCGCCGACCGTGTCGGTCGCGAACGCCACCCCCGCGCCGAGCAGTTCACCGAGCCGGGCGGCGGCCGGGGCGAGGGAGAAGGCCGGGTCGGGGGCACCCTTCGGGCGGCCGAGGTGCGAGGCGACGACGACCCGCGCGCCCGCGCCGGCCAGAGCCTTCACGGTCGGCAGCACGGCGCGGATACGGCCGTCGTCGGTGATCGTGGTGCCGTCGAGCGGCACGTTCAGGTCGGCGCGGACGAAGACCCGCTTGCCGGAGACGCCTTCGGCGAGGAGTTCGTCGATCGTCTTCATGCTTGGTGGCTCCTAGAGGGTGGTCGGGGACAAGCGACAGGGCCCGCGCAGCGCGCCGTTGCGCTGCCCGAGCCCTGCTCCGCTCACATCAGGGTGCTGGCCGGCCGGTGATCAGAGCTGGTCGCCGACGAAGACCGTGAGGTCGACGAGGCGGTTGGAGTAGCCCCACTCGTTGTCGTACCAGCCGACGACCTTGACCTGCTTGCCCTGGACCATGGTCAGCTTCGAGTCGAAGGTGCAGGAAGCCGGCCAGTTCACGATGTCCGAGGAGACGATCGGGTCCTCGGTGTACTCCAGGACGCCCTTCAGCTGCCCCTCGGAGGCCTTCTGGAAGGCGGAGTTGATCTCGTCCTTGGTGACCTCGCGGTCGAGTTCCAGGACGAGGTCGGTGACGGAGCCGGTCGGGACCGGGACGCGCATGGCGATGCCGTCCAGCTTGCCCTTGAGCTGCGGGAGGACCAGGGCGGTGGCCTTCGCGGCACCCGTCGAGGTCGGGATGATGTTCTCCGCGGCGGCACGGGCGCGGCGCAGGTCCTTGTGCGGGAAGTCGAGGATGCGCTGGTCGTTGGTGTAGGCGTGGACCGTCGTCATCATGCCCTTGACGATGCCGAAGTTCTCGTCGAGGACCTTGGCCATCGGCGCCACGCAGTTGGTGGTGCAGGACGCGTTGGAGATGACGTGATGCTGCGCCGGCTCGTACTTGTCCTGGTTCACACCCATCACGATGGTGATGTCCTCGTCGGTGGCCGGAGCCGAGATGAGGACCTTCTTGGCGCCGCCCGCGAGGTGCTTCCCGGCGTCCGCCTTCTTCGTGAAGATGCCGGTGGACTCGACGACGATGTCGACGCCCAGCTCGCCCCACGGGATGTCGGCCGGGTTGCGCTCGGAGAGCACCTTGATGGTGTGGCCGTCGACGGTGATGGTGTCTGCGGTGTGGCTGACCTCGGCCTTCAGACGGCCGAGGATGGTGTCGTACTTCAGCAGGTGAGCGGTGGTCGCGGTGTCACCCAGGTCGTTGACAGCCACGATCTCGATGTCTGCACCCTGCTCCAGCAGCGCGCGGAAGTAATTACGACCGATGCGGCCAAAGCCGTTGATGCCTACGCGGATCGTCACGAACCGATCTCCTCAGTGGTACGCCGGTTTCGACACCGGCGAGCTGATATGGGATGTCCCCGACCGCTTACGACCCTACCTCCCCGGGGCAGCCGGAGCGGCATCGAGCACGCCCCCGGATCGAGCCGAAAACCGGCGGCCCGCACCTACCGGCAAGTACGGGCCACCGGCGTCTTTCGGCGGCTACACAGGGTCAGCGCCGGATCGCGGCGAGCGCCTCGGCGACCAGGGCGGCGCGGTCCTCGGGCGCGGTGACGTGCTCCAGGCCGAAGCCCAGCAGGACCGTGTCGGCAGTGGTGACGGCCGCGTACGAGACGAACAGCTCACCTGTGCGCGCCCAGTCACCTCCGAGCACGGGACTGCCCTCGGGCGCCCCCGGGGTGGTCCAGGGGCCGAGCGAGGTCTCGAAGCCCTCGATCTCCTTCTCCGAGCCCCCGGCGACCAGGGCCGCGTCGTCGGCGAACACCCCGCGTCCGCCGCTACCCGGATCGGTGACGTAGGCGAGTGACAGCTCCACTTCCCTGCCCGCGTAGGCGCTCAGGTCGAAGGAGACCTGCTTCCAGCCGGCGGAGGAGCCGGTGAAGCTGTTCCAGGACCCGCTGGAGCCGGTCGCGGTGCAGCCGCCGGATTCCCGGGTGAGGTAGTGGCGCAGGAAGGGATGCCCGTTGAGGAAGTACCCGGCCTCGCAGTCCTCGGGCACCGCCGTGCCGCTGAGGCCGCCCTCGTCCGGGAGGGTCGTCCAGTCCCCGGCGCCGGGGGTGCGGGCCTCCAGCAGCGCGTGGTCGTAGCCCGGCTCGGTGTTCCAGTTGAGCGCGAGCCTCAGCCGGGGCCCGTCGGCCGCGGTGACCCCGGTGAGGTCGACGGTGCGGGTGAGCCGCTTCCAGTCGTTGTCGTCGTGGGTCGCGGAGGCCATCGACGAGCCCGCGTACGGGGCGTAGGGGTTGGCCACACCGCCGTAGCGGCCCGCCTGGGCGCTCGTGAACTGCGGGAACTGCGCGGGGGAAGGGTGTCGGAGGTGACGGTGTACGCGCCGGGCGCGTTCAGCGGGTTGCCGTCCGCGTCGGACAGTTGCCCGCCGGCCCCGGCCAGGGCCCCCGTCCCGGAGAACCCGGTGGCCCCGGGCGCGGAGGCGCGGCCGTAGGCGCCCAGCCAGTACTGGCTGAAGTCGTTGGTCAGGGCCCTGCCGACCTGGGCGCTGCCGCCGGCCAGCTCACCGGCCTCGATCAGCTTGCCGCCCTCGTTGAGGTAGTCGCGCAGGGCGAGCTGGGTGGGGCCGCCGGGCGCCTGCGCGCCGGTGTGGTGGACGGCGGTGGAGAAGTGGCCGAGGACGCCGAGCGGGTGCGGTGCGCCCTGGGTGGCGACGTCCCAGACCACGGCCTTGCGGCCGTTGGCCCGGAGGGCGTCGACGTACACCTGGGCGTGCCGGGCCGGTGCGCCCTCCTCGGCCACCACCACGGTGTCGGCCTTGGGCCGGGCCGCGACGGTGTAGGTGAAGCGCTCGCTGGAGGTGCGCTTCCCGCTTCTGGTCTCGCCGGTGAACCAGACCTCGACCCGGTCGCCGACGTCCCCGTCCTTGACCTTGGCGCGGTACTCGTCGAAGCGGATGTTGTCCTCACCGCCGTAGGTCTCGCCGCCCTTCCACGGCCTGAGCGCCATGTCGTGGGTACGGCCGCCGTTGACGCGGTACTTGAGTTCCTTGTCCCGCAGGGACTTGCGGGCGACGACGGAGACCTCCTGGTGGCCGCCGCGGGCGTAGGAGGTGGTGAACGGGTCGACGGTGAAGTCGGGGGCCGCCAGGCCGACCGGTGACGACGGCTGGTCGGGGTGGGCTGCGGTCTCGGCGACGGAGAGCGCGAACTCGACGTTCTTGGCGAACTCCGCCTGGATCAGCTTCTCGTCGTCGGGGAAGTTGAAGCCGGAGCGGCAGTCCTCGGGCCGCCACCGGTCGTTCGGGTCCGCGGCCGAGACGGTCTGGCAGGTCGTCATCTCCGGGGTGAACATCATCGTCCCGTTGACGTTGGCCGCGTGGCCGTTGGCCTCGCCGTTGGTGATGTAGAGCTCGGACGAGACCTGGGGGTGGTAGCCGGGGACGGCCGGGTTGTCCGGGGTGCCCGCCAGCGCCTTGTAGAGCACGTCGTCCGGGGTGGGGGTGGCGACCTGCCAGCCCACGCCGTACAGCAGCAGTTCGGCGGCGGAGTGGTAGTTGATGCCGTACTCGAAGCCGACGCGCTTCTGGAAGCGGTCCAGGGCGACGGTCTCGGGCTCGGAGGAGGGGCCGGGCCCGCGGTAGGTCTCGCCGGCGGGGTTGGGCGACGAACCCTCGTTGTCGTAGGCCCACTTGTAGGCGAAGTTGCGGTTCAGGTCGACGCCGTCGCCGGTGGTGATCCTGCCGTCGCCGTTGTTGTCGCGCAGGTTCTTGCGCCAGAGGCGGTTGCTGTCGGAGGCGTGGGTGAAGTCGTAGCCGTCCGGGTTGGCCGAGAGCAGGAACCACAGCTCGGTGCGGTCCACGATCCGGGTGATGCGGCGGTCCTTGCCGTAGCCGTCCACGTAGTGGTGGAGGAGCCGCCGGGTCATCTCGGGGGTGATCCACTCTCGGGCGTGCTGGTTGGACATGTAGAGGGTGGCCGGCTTGGCGCCGTCCCGGTGCTTCTTGGCGCCCCTGGTCAGCTTGAGGGCGAGGATGTCCTTGCCCTGCACGGTCCTGCCGATGCTGACCACCTTGGTGATCGACGGGTTGGCGGCGGCGACGGCGAGGATCTCCTCGCGCAGGCCGCCCTCCCCGCTGTACGGCCGGAAGACGCCGTCCCCGGCGGCGGCGACGCGCTTCTCCGCCGCGCCGGACACGGTGTGCTCGGTGAGACTCACGCCCTTGTCGCGGAGTGCCTCCGCCTGGTCGTCGGTGAGGAACACCTCGACCGTGGCGGTGCCCCTGGCCGGCACCTGCTCGGTCAGTTCATGGCCGTCGGCGCCGGCCTGGAGGAGCAGCGGCGCCTGCTCCCTGGTGACTTCGGCCTGCCATACGGAGAGTCCGGCGCCGTCGGCACCGTCGTCCGCCCGGGCGAGCGGCGCGGCGGCCAGGCCGGCCATCAGCAGTGAGGTCGCGGCAAGGATCGATCTCGCTCGTCGTCTCATGGGCCCCCCTTGCTTTCGTCTGTCGCGAAAGAAAACAGATGCCAGGCTCATGACACTTCATGATCATGTCAAGATGCGCCCGGCGGCCACATGGGCGGTGACGTCGCGGCAGGCGTCGCGGCGGGGGATGCGGGAGGACTACGGGACGACGGTGGACGGGACATCCGGGCCGGGCAGCCGGGACGCGGCGGGACGGGCACGGAGAGGCCCGTCCGGGGCCGGTCACGGACATCCGGACAAGCCGTGACGCCCGCGACCGGTGCCGGATGGACCGCGGCGCCGAACGGGTCTCGGCGGACAACCGGCCCTCGGAGAGCTCGGAGAGGCGTCACGGGACGTGCTTCGGCACGGGACGGACGTCTCGGCATCCGGCCGGCCTGCGACCGACGAGGTTCGGCGCGGGACGAGGTTCGGCGCGGGACGGGTTCGGCGGGCGGGACGGGTTCGGCGGGCGGGACCGGCAGGCGCCGGCCCGGAAACCCGTGGGGCGCCGGCTCGGGAGCCCCGGAGGGCACGCGCCCCCGGAGCGGGCTCAGCCCACGAGGCCGTCGGCCATCTCCTCCGTCAGATTGGACTCCGTACCCGGGATGCCCAGATCCTGGGCGCGCTTGTCGGCCATCGCCAGCAGGCGGCGGATGCGGCCCGCGACCGCGTCCTTGGTCAGCGGCGGGTCCGCAAGGGCGCCCAGCTCCTCCAGGGAGGCCTGCTTGTGCTCCATGCGCAGCCGGCCCGCCGCGGCGAGGTGCTCGGGCACCTCCTCGCCGAGGATCTCCAGCGCGCGCTGCACCCGCGCTCCCGCGGCGACCGCGGCCCGGGCCGAGCGGCGCAGATTGGCGTCGTCGAAGTTGGCCAGCCGGTTGGCGGTGGCGCGGACCTCACGGCGCATCCGCCGCTCTTCCCAGGCCAGGACCGACTCGTGCGCCCCGAGCCGGGTCAGCAGCGCCCCGATCGCGTCACCGTCGCGCACCACGACCCGGTCGACCCCGCGCACCTCGCGGGCCTTCGCGCCGATGGAGAGCCGGCGTGCCGCACCGACCAGGGCCAGCGCGGCCTCCGGGCCCGGGCAGGTGACTTCCAGGGAGGAGGAGCGACCGGGCTCGGTCAGCGAGCCGTGTGCGAGGAACGCGCCGCGCCAGGCGGCCTCCGCATCGCACGTGGCGCCCGAGACGACCTGGGGCGGCAGCCCCCGGATGGGGCGGCCCCGGCCGTCGACCAGCCCGGTCTGCCGGGCCAGCTGGTCACCGCCGGCCACGACGCGTACGACGTAGCGCGAACCGCGCCGCAGCCCGCCGGGAGCCATCACCACGAGGTCCGAGGAGTGCCCGAAGATCTCCAGGATGTCCTTGCGGAGCCTGCGCGCCGCGATGCCCGTGTCCAGCTCCGCCTCGATCACGATGCGCCCGCTGATCAGGTGCAGCCCGCCAGCGAACCGCAGGATCGACGAGACCTCCGCCTTTCTGCAGCAGGTCCGGGTGACGGGAAGCCGGGAGATCTCGTCCTTCACCGCTGCCGTCATCGCCATGGGCCGATCCTTCCATGCATCCGAAAAATACGGTCGTACGCGGCGGCCAACAGCTCCGGATCATGCTTCGGAGCCCCGTCGGGTCTGGCCACGGGCGCCAGCTCTACCGCGGCACCGAGCCGCTTCGCCGCGTCGGCGAGGGACTCGCGGTCGGGCACGGCGGCCTCGTCGGCCAGCACCACGTCCAGGGCGAGTTTAGGGGCGTGTCGCCCCAAAACCTCCACATGACGCTGCGGAGAGAAGCCCTCCGTTTCCCCGGGCTGCGGAGCCAGGTTGAGCGAGAGGACACGCCGGGCCTTGGTCTCGACGAGCGCGTCCAGCAACTCGGGCACGAGGAGGTGCGGGATCACCGAGGAGAACCAGGAGCCTGGGCCGAGGACCACCCAGTCCGCGTCGAGTACGGCGTCGACGGCGTCCGGTACGGCCGGCGGGTCGTTCGGCACCAGGTGCACGGACTGCACCTCGCCCGGCGTCAGCGCGACAGTCGCCTGTCCGCGGACCGTGCCCACCTCGTCGGGGCGGGCCGGGTCGTGCCCCCTGACCAGGGCCTGGAGCTCCAGCGGCACGGCGGACATGGGCAGCACCCGGCCGTGGGCGCCGAGCAGCCTGCCGACCAGGTCCAGGGCCTGGACATGGTCGCCGAGCTGCTCCCACAGCGCGACGATCAGCAGATTGCCGACCGCGTGCTCGTGCAGCTCGCCCTGGGACTGGAAGCGGTGCTGGATGACCCGGGACCAGGTCTGGCCCCACTCGTCGTCCCCGCACAACGCCGCCAGCGCCTTGCGGAGATCGCCGGGCGGCAGTACCCCCAGCTCCTTGCGGAGCCGGCCGCTGGAGCCTCCGTCGTCGGCGACGGTGACGACGGCGGTGAGGTCGCCCGTGATGCGGCGCAGCGCGGCGAGGGACGCCGACAGGCCCATGCCGCCGCCGAGCGCGACGACCTTGGGCTGGGTTCCGCGTCTGCGCCCGGTGCGGAGCGTGTCACCGCCCCGCAGCCGACGCAGCCGGGGGTTGCGTCCGGTCACTCGCGCCCCATGTCCCGGTGGACGACGACGGTCTCGATCCCCTCGGAGCCGAGCCGGGCGGCGAGCTTCTCGGACATCGCCACCGAGCGGTGCTTGCCGCCCGTGCAGCCGACGGCGATCGTCACGTACCGCTTGCCCTCGCGGCGGTAGCCCGCGGCGATCAGCTGCAGCAGCCCGGTGTACTGGTTGAGGAAGTCCTTGGCGCCGGGCTGGTTGAAGACATAGCCCGACACCTCCTCGTTCAGGCCGGTGAAGGGGCGCAGCTCCGGGACCCAGTGCGGGTTCGGCAGGAAGCGGCAGTCCACCACCAGGTCGGCGTCGACGGGGAGGCCGTACTTGTACCCGAACGACATCACGGTGGCCCGCAGCTCCGGCTCCTCGTCGCCGGCGAACTGGGCGTCCATCTTGGCGCGCAGCTCGTGGACGTTGAGGCTGGAGGTGTCGATCACGAGGTCGGCGTCGCCGCGCAGCTCCCGGAGGAGGTCCCTTTCGGCTGCGATGCCGTCGACGATCCGGCCGTCCCCCTGCAGCGGGTGCGGACGGCGCACCGACTCGAACCGGCGCACCAGGGCCTCGTCGGACGACTCCAGGAAGACGATCCGGCGGGTGACCTGCTTGGCGTCGAGGTCCGCGAGGGACTCGCGGAGGTTGTCGAAGAACCGCCGGCCGCGGACGTCCACGACGACCGCGATCCGGGCGACGTTGCCCTGGGAGCGCGCCCCGAGTTCCACCATGGTGGGAATCAGCGCGGGCGGTAGGTTGTCGACGACGAACCAGCCGAGGTCCTCCAGGCACTTCGCCGCGGTGCTGCGGCCGGCGCCCGACATTCCGGAGATGATCACCAGCTCGGGGATGGCCGCCTCTGCGGCCTGCCCGGCCTCGGTGGTGCCCGTATCCACGTCTCCTGCTCCGTGTTCTGGTCTGTTCTGCTCGGTCATTCCGTGGTTCCCCCGTTCCCTTCCGTCACTGCTGCCCCGTCTTCCTCTTCAATGATCTCCCCTGTCGTCATGTTCACCGCCGGAGCGGCCGGCTCGGCCTGCGCCAGGGCGGCGGCCACGGACTCGGCGGTCTTCCTGCCGAACCCCGGGACCTCGCAGATCTGCTCGATCGTGGCCTGCCGCAGCCGCTTCACCGAGCCGAAGTGCTTGATCAGCGCCTGTTTGCGGGCGGCACCCAGACCCGGAACGGAGTCCAGCGGGCTGGTCCGCAGCCGCCGGCCGCGCTTGGAGCGCTGGTAGCGGACGGCGAAGTCGTGAGCGGTGTCCCGCACCCGCTGGATGAGGTACAGCCCCTCGCTGGAGCGGGGCAGCACGACCGGGTCGGCCTCCCCCGGCAGCCACACCTCCTCCATGCGCTTGGCGATCCCGGCGACGGCGACATCGTCGATGCCCAGCTCGTCCAGGGCCCGCTGAGCCGCCGCCACCTGCGGCTGCCCGCCGTCGACGAGCACCAGCTGCGGCGGGTAGGCGAACCGTCTGGGCCTGCCGTCGTCCGCCGGGGCCGCCGGGGCCGCGCCGCCCGCCACGGCCTCGCCGTCCTCCGGGACCGCCCACTCTCCGGTCTTCTCCCGCTCCGCGAGATACCGCCGGAAGCGCCGGGTGATCACCTCGTGCATCGAGCGGACGTCGTCCTGGCCCTCGCCGTGCCAGAGCTGCGTGTCGCCGGCACGACCCTTGATCTGGAAGCGCCGGTACTCGCTCTTCCGGGGCAGCCCGTCCTCGAACACCACCATGGACGCGACCACGTCCTGACCCTGGAGGTGGGAGATGTCGAAGCACTCGATCCGCAGCGGCGCCGAGTCCAGGGCGAGCGCCTCGGCAATCTCCTCCAGGGCCCGGGAGCGGGTGGTCAGGTCGCTCGCGCGCCTGGTCTTGTGCAGGACGAGGGCCTGCTGGGCATTGCGCCCGACCGTCGCCATGAGGTCCTTCTTGTCGCCGCGCTGCGGGACGCGCAGCGACACGGCCGAGCCCCGCCGGTCGCCGAGCCACTGGGTGACGGCGGCGAGGTCGTCGGGCAGGGCCGGAACGAGCACCTCCTTGGGGACGGCGTCGCCGCTCTCCTCCCCGTACAGCTGCTGCAGCGCGTGCTCGACGAGACCGGCGGTGTCGACGGCCTCGACCTTGTCGGTGACCCAGCCGCGCTGGCCGCGCACCCGCCCGCCGCGGACGTGGAAGATCTGGACGGCGGCCTCCAGTTCGTCCTCGGCGACCGCGATCAGATCCGCGTCGGTCGCGTCGGCCAGCACCACCGCGTTCTTCTCCATGGCGCGTTTGAGGGCCTCCAGGTCGTCCCGCAACCGGGCGGCCCGCTCGTACTCCATGTCCTCGGCAGCCGCCATCATCTCCTTCTCCAGGCGGCGGATGTAGGTGCCGGTGCGGCCGGCCATGAAGTCGCAGAACTCCTCGGCCAGTTCGCGGTGCTCCCCGGCACCGACGCGGCCGACGCAGGGCGCGGAGCACTTGCCGATGTAGCCCAGCAGGCAGGGCCTGCCGGTCCGCTCCGCGTTCCTGAACACCCCGGCGGAGCAGGTGCGCACCGGGAACACCCGGAGCATCAGGTCGACCGTCTCGCGGATCGCCCACGCGTGCGCGTACGGGCCGAAGTAGCGCACGCCCTTCTTCTTGGCGCCGCGCATCACCTGGACCCTCGGGAACGCCTCGTTCATCGTCACCGCGAGGTACGGATAGCTCTTGTCGTCCCGGTACTTCACGTTGAACCGGGGATCGAACTCCTTGATCCAGGAGTACTCCAGCTGGAGCGCCTCCACCTCCGTGGAGACGACGGTCCACTCGACGGAGGCCGCGGTCGTGACCATCGTGCGGGTGCGCGGGTGCAGACCCGCCAGATCCTGGAAGTAGTTCGCCAGCCGCTGCCGCAGACTCTTCGCCTTGCCGACGTAGATCACCCGGCGGTGCGCGTCGCGGAACTTGTAGACCCCCGGCGAGTCGGGGATCTGTCCCGGCTTGGGGCGGTAGCTGGAGGGGTCTGCCATGCCGCCCACCCTACTGGCGGGCACGGACAGGCGGGCCGGCCGAGGGGCACGGACACCCGTCGTCGCGCCGGTGATCCGGACCCGGCGGTCCTGGCCTCCCGGCCCGCGCCGGAGGAGTGCGCAGAAGGCCGGAAAGGGCCTGGTGGGGCCGTGGGGGACCGGGAGGCGCGCCGGGGGGGAAGGAGCGGGCCGGGGGGAAGGAGGCGGAGAAGGACGGAGCCGGACGGGGCCGGAGCCGGGAGGGGCCGCCACTGCTCCCGGTGCGTCCGGGGCCTCACCGCCCGGCGGCACGTTCCGGATGCCCCCGCCGGGCTCCGCCGCCTCTCGGATGCCGTTCCGGTGCCTGGGTAGGTCCCTTGGAGGTCCCTTGGAGGTCCCTTTCGGACCGGAACCGGACAGGCCGTTGTCCGGTGAGGGCCGGCACGCTTCAATGCGGTGTGACACGCGGCCGAGCCGGTTGCGCCGCAGAGCCCGGACCACCGCCGTGGGTCGCGTCCGCACGCCCCGCCCTCGGCGCGAGGGCCCACCGGGCGGCGGTGCACGTCCATCGAGGAGCCCCATGGGACACGCCGTGCACCCCGCGCACACGCGGGCCGAGCTGGACCGGGTGCTGCTCACGGGCCCCTTCCACCTCGCCCTGCGCGCCGCGCTCGCAGTGCGGGGGCTGCCGCTCCAGCGAGTTCAGCACCATCTCGCCCATCGGGGGATCAAAGTCGGGGTGACCAGTCTGAGTTACTGGCAGCAGGGGGCCCGTCGGCCCCGGCGCCCCGAGTCGCTGCGCGCCGTGCGGGCGCTCGAGGACGTGCTCGGGTTGCCGGAGAACTCGCTGCTGCGGCTGCTGCCCGGCGACGGCGGGTCCGGCCCCCGGCGCCCCTCGTCCCCTTCACCGCGCACGCCGGGCGCGGTGTCCGGGGCGGTGGAGCGGCTGGTGACCGGGCTCGGCCGGCCCGCGGACGGGGGGCTGCACACCGTGGGGCACCACGAGCGCGTGCGGATCGGGCCGGGCCGTGAACTGCTGGGCCGGGACTCCCAGAAGATCGTGCGCGCCCACCGCGACGGCGTCGACCGCCTGCTGGCCGTCCACCGCGGGGACGCCGGATGGGATCCGGCACGGGTGACGGTGCGCGCGACGGAGAACTGCCGCCCGGGGCGCGTCCGGTACGACCGGGATGCGGGGGTGCTGGTCGCGGAACTTCTCCTCGAGGCGCGGCTGCGGTCCGGTGAGACGTATGTCCTCTGCTACGGCTTCGAGGACGGCACGGCGGGCCCGAGCGGCGAGTACCTGCGCGGCTTCCGCGGCTCCGGCGGGCAGTACATGCTGCAGGTCCGCTTCGACACGGCGGCGCTGCCGGTGCGGTGCCGGCACTTCGCCCAGAACTCCCCCGGCGCGGCGCGGATCTGCCGGGCCGAACTGACGCCGAGCGGCCGGCACCCGTCGGTGCACGTGGTCGACCAGGGCGTGCGGCCGGGGATCCAGGGGATCGACTGGCAGTGGGAACGCTGACGCGGGCCTGCCGGGTGGGGCACGCGGAGGGGAGAAGCGAAGAGCAGCGAAGAGCAGCGAAGAGCAGCGAAGAGGAACGGAAAGTTGAAGAAGAACGGGAAGAAGCGGGGAGAAGCCGGGAGAAGCGGAGGAGGTGCCCGCAACGACCCGCCGTCTCCTGCGGCCGCGGGCCACGGCACCGCGCGCGGGGCACAAGGACCGCCGGACACGCCGCGAGGGCACTCCGGGTGCCGGGGCGCCACCCCGCAAGGGCGCGTACGGGACGTCGCACCGGGCGCGCACGGGACAGCACGCCTGGATACGCCGGCGCATGGAGCGTCGCACCGGGCGCACAGGGGGCGGTACGGGCGGATTCAGACCTCCGGGCCCGCCACCAGCTTCCCGTTCCGCACCCGCACCGGGACCTCCGGAAGCGGCACGGTGGCCGGGCCCTGGAGAGCCGTGCCGGTCGTCACGTCGAACCGGCTGCCGTGGCAGGGACAGTTGCCCTCCGTGCCCTCCACCTTGTCGAGGACGCAGCCGGCGTGGGTGCACTGGGCGCTGAACGCCCGGTACCGGCCCTCGGCCGGGCAGTGGACGACGAGCCGCTGCTCGCGGTAGAGCCGGGCGCCCCCCACGGGGACCTCCCCGGCGGCGCCGAGGTCGACCGGCGCGGTCGGCGTCGGGACCTGGGCGTGGCCCAGCTTGGACTCGGTCGAGCAGGCGGCGGCCCCCAGCCCGGCCGCTCCGGCGAGGGCGGCGCCTTTCAGCACGGTACGGCGGGCGGTGGGTCGGCCGGACATGAGGTCTCCACGGATGAGGGGCGGGGGTGGCCAAACCGACGATACCGGTGCAGATCGCGGCCCTTCCGGGCGGGTCCGCCGGGCCGGGACGGGACTGTCGCGCCCCGGAGCGATGGACTACGTTCTCAGCTGTGATCGTCGTCGCCGGTGAGTCCCTGATCGACCTGGTCCCGCTGCGGACCGACGGGGACGCATCGCTGCCGCCCCTGCTGCCGAGGCCGGGCGGCGGCCCGTACAACACGGCGGTGGCCCTGGGCCGCCTGGGGTCACCCGTGGCCTTCTGCTCCCGTGTCTCGTCGGACGGTTTCGGCGAGGCGCTGCTGGACGGGCTGCGCACGGCGGGGGTGCGGACGTCGCTGGTGCAGCGGGGCCCGGAGCCGACGAGTCTCGCGGTCGCCGAGGTCGGCCCGGACGGTTCCGCCGGCTACCGCTTCTACGTGACCGGCACCGCCGACCGGCTGTTCGCGCTGCCGGCGGAACTGCCGGGCGGGGTGAGGGCGCTGGCCCTCGGCACCTGCTCGCTGGTGCTGGAACCGGGGGCGAGCGCGTACGAGGCCCTGCTGCGGCGCGAGTCGGGGCGCGGGGTGCTCACCCTGCTCGATCCCAACATCCGCCCGGGGCTGATCCCGGACGCCGGTGCGCACCGGGCGCGGTTCCGGGGCTGGCTCCCCTCGGTGTCGCTGCTGAAGCTCTCGGAGGAGGACGCCGCTTGGCTGGGCGGCACCCCTGACCGCTGGCTTGCCGAAGGGCCGGCCGCCGTGGTCGTGACGCACGGCGATCGCGGTCTCACGGTATGCACCCGGACGGGTGTGGAGGCCGCCGCCCCGGCCGTGGACGTGGCGGTGGCCGACACGATCGGTGCGGGCGACACCGTGAACGCGGCACTGCTGCACGACCTCGACCGGCGCGGCGCCCTCTCCCGCCGTGGTCTGCTGGCCCTGGACGCCGCCGGCTGGACCGAGGTGCTCGCGTTCGCCGCCCGTGCCGCGGCCGTCACCTGCTCCCGCGCGGGCGCGGAGCCCCCGTACGCCGCCGAACTGGAATGACCCCGGGGTCCGGTGAGCCGTCCGGAACCCGGTACAGCGGCGTTGGCAGGGGGACGGGGCCCCGGAGGCACGGAGACGCAGAGCCACGGAAACGCGGAGACACGGGGACACGGGGACACGGGGACACGGAAACGTGAGGCCCGGTAGGGGAAGGCCGTCGTGGTCCGGGGCCGGGTGCGGGGCCGGTGGCCGGACCCGGACCACGACGGCCGGTGCCTCGGGACCGCAGGGCCGGCCCCGGAGCCGGCCCTGCGGAGCCGGCCCCGACCGGGTCAGGCCTTGCGGGCGCGCCCGCGCGACGCGGCCGTCCTCTTCTTGACCGGTGCCGCGTCGGCCGTCACCGTCTTCTTCACGGCGGTGGAGTTGGCGGAGACGACCGGCTTCCTGGACGCGGCCTTCTTCGCCGCCGTCTTGCGCGACTGCGGCGGGACGGAGTCGCTGACCCGCTCCGGGCCCAGGATGTCCCGCAGGAACTTGCCCGTGTGGCTCGCCGGCACCCCGGCGACCTGCTCGGGCGTGCCCTCGGCGATGACGAGGCCACCACCGCTGCCGCCCTCGGGCCCCATGTCGACGACCCAGTCGGCGGTCTTGATCACATCGAGGTTGTGCTCGATCACGATCACGGTGTTGCCCTTGTCGACCAGTCCGGACAGCACGTTGATCAGCTTCGCGATGTCCTCGAAGTGCAGCCCGGTCGTGGGCTCGTCCAGAACGTAGACGGTGCGGCCGGTCGACCGCTTCTGCAGCTCGCTCGCCAGCTTCACCCGCTGCGCCTCACCGCCGGAGAGCGTGGGCGCGGGCTGGCCCAGCCTGACGTACCCGAGGCCCACCTCGTTCAGCGTCTTCAGGTGACGGGAGATCGTCGGCACGGCCTCGAAGAAGTGCAGCGCCTCCTCGATCGGCATGTCCAGCACCTCGGCGATGGACTTGCCCTTGTAGTGGACCTCCAGGGTCTCCCGGTTGTAGCGCGCACCGTGGCACACCTCGCACGGGACGTACACGTCCGGCAGGAAGTTCATCTCGATCTTGATGGTGCCGTCGCCGGAGCAGTTCTCGCAGCGTCCGCCCTTCACGTTGAAGGAGAAGCGGCCCGGCAGATAGCCGCGCACCTTCGCCTCCATCGTCTCCGCGAAGAGTCTGCGGACGTGGTCGAAGACACCGGTGTATGTCGCCGGGTTGGACCGCGGGGTGCGGCCGATGGGCGACTGGTCGACGTGGACGACCTTGTCGACGAGATCGTCGCCGTCCACCCGCGTGTGCCGGCCCGGCACCGACTTGGCGCCGTTCAGCTCACGGGCCAGGTGGGTGTACAGGATGTCGTTGACCAGCGTCGACTTGCCCGAACCGGAGACACCGGTGACGGCCGTGAGCACGCCGAGCGGGAACGACACGTCGATGTCCCGGAGGTTGTTCTCCCGGGCGCCGTGCACCGTGAGCTGCCGGTCGTGGTCCACCGGTCGCCGGATATCCGGCGTCGCGATGGACTTCTTCCCGGACAGGTAGAGCCCGGTCATCGAGTCCTTGTTGGCCAGCAGCTGCTTCAGCGGTCCGGAGTGGACGACCTTGCCGCCGTGCTCGCCGGCGCCCGGGCCGATGTCCACGACCCAGTCGGCGACCTTGATCGTGTCCTCGTCGTGCTCGACGACGATCAGGGTGTTGCCCATGTCCCTCAGCCGCACCAGGGTCTCGATCAGCCGGTGGTTGTCGCGCTGGTGCAGTCCGATGGACGGCTCGTCCAGCACGTACAGCACGCCGACGAGTCCCGAGCCGATCTGGGTGGCCAGCCGGATGCGCTGCGCCTCACCGCCGGACAGGGTGCCCGCGGCCCGGTTGAGGGAGAGGTAGTCCAGGCCGACGTCCACCAGGAACCGCAGCCGCTCGTTGACCTCCTTGAGCACCCGCTCGGCGATCTTCTTGTCGCGGTCGTTCAGTGTCAGCCGGCCCAGGAAGTCGGCGCACTCGCTGATCGACATGGCCGAGACCTCGGCGATGGACCGGTCCATGACCGTCACCGCCAGGACGATCGGCTTCAGCCGGGTGCCGTCGCAGGTGGGGCAGGGCACCTCCCGCATGTAGCCCTCGAAGCGCTCGCGGCTGGAGTCGCTCTCCGCCTCGCTGTGGCGCCGCTTCACGAAGGACACCGCGCCCTCGAACGCCGGGGTGGTGTAGGCGCGCTCCCGCCCGTAGCGGTTCCGGTAGCGGACCTCGACCTGGGTCCTGTGGCCGTACAGCAGGGCCTTCCTGGCACGCTGCGGCAGCCCGGCCCACGGGATGTCCGTGCGGAAGCCGAGCGCGTCGGAGAGCCCGCCGATCAACCGGCCGAAGTACTCCTTGGTGTGGCCGTGCGACCAGGGGTGGATGGCGCCGTCGTCGAGGGAGCGGTCCTCGTCCGGGACGATCAGGTCGGGGTCGACCTCCATCCGGGTGCCGATGCCGGTGCAGTCGGGGCAGGCGCCGAAGGGCGAGTTGAAGGAGAACGAACGGGGTTCCAGCTCCTCGAAGGAGAGGTCGTCGTACGGGCAGTACAGATGCTCCGAGTACATCCGCTCGCGCTCGGGTCGTCCTCGGGGAGGTCGACGAAGTCCAGCACCACCATGCCGCCGGACAGGCCCAGCGCGGTCTCCACGGAGTCCGTGAGCCGGCGCTTGGCGCTCTCCTTGACGGTCAGGCGGTCGACGACCACCTCGATGGTGTGCTTCTCCTGCTTCTTGAGCTTCGGCGGCTCGGTGAGCTGGATCGTGCGCCCGTCGACCCGGGCCCGCGCGTACCCCTTGGACTGGAGGTCGGCGAAGAGGTCGGCGAACTCGCCCTTGCGCTCCCGCACCAGCGGCGACAGCACCTGGAAGCGGCTCCCCTCGGGCAGCTCCAGCACCTTGTCGACGATGGCCTGCGGTGACTGGCGGGAGATGGGGCGCGCGCACTCGGGGCAGTGCGGCTTGCCGATCCTCGCGAAGAGCAGCCGGAGGTAGTCGTAGACCTCGGTGATCGTGCCCACCGTGGAGCGGGGGTTGCGGGACGTGGACTTCTGGTCGATCGAGACGGCCGGGGAGAGGCCCTCGATGAAGTCCACGTCCGGCTTGTCCATCTGGCCCAGGAACTGCCGGGCGTAGGAGGACAGCGACTCGACGTAGCGGCGCTGCCCCTCCGCGAAGATCGTGTCGAACGCGAGCGACGACTTGCCCGACCCCGAGAGCCCGGTGAAGACGATGAGTGAGTCACGCGGGAGGTCGAGCGAGACGTTCTTCAGGTTGTGCTCGCGAGCGCCACGGACGATGAGACGGTCGGCCACGCCGGGTCCGCACCTTTCTTGAGACAGGTCGTGAGAAGCATCGGGGGCACGGCCCCCGGCCCGGACTGCTCCAGGCTAGGACGACCACGGGATCGACGGCTGCCGGACGGGTGAGCACCCGGCCCTCCAGAATGCCTCCACCCCGAGCCTATAGCACGCGTATTCGATTAACGCCGGTCCTCACCCACCTTCACCCGAACGTGTGGCAGGGCTATCGTCTTCCCCATGATCGATCCCGTGGACGACCTGGCCTCCGTACGCGCAGCGACCGAGCGGCTGCTGAACGCGGCCGCCGCCCTGGACAACGCGGCGGCCGCCGGGCCGTCACGGCTCCCCGGCTGGAGCCGCGGGCACGTCCTGGCCCATCTCGCCCGCAACGCCGACGCCCTCGTCAACGTCCTCGAGGGCCGCCCCATGTACCCGAGCGCCGAGGCCCGCGAGACGGACATCGAGCGCGACGCGCCGCGGCCGCTCGCCGCCCAGCTCGACGACGTACGCGAGTCCGGTGAGCGCTTCCAGGCCGCGGCCGCGGCGGACGCGGACTGGTCCCGGACCGTGCAGCTCCGCAACGGCGTCAAGGACACCGCCGCCCGTGTCCCCTTCCGGCGGCTGATCGAGGTCGAACTGCACCACGTGGACCTCGGCATCGGCTACGAGCTGGAAGACCTCCCGGCCGGCTTCACCGAGCGCGAGACCGGATTCCTCGCGGAGCGCTTCCACGGGCACCGGGACGTCCCGGCCACGACCGTCGCCGTCGCCGGCGGCGGCGGCGGCGGACGGAGCTGGACCACGGGAGGAGGTGCCGCAGGCGGTCCGCTCACGGTCCGGGGCACCGCCGCGGACCTGCTCGGCTGGCTCGCGGGCCGGCGTGACGGAGCGGCGCTCGAGGTCACCGGCGGCCCACTGCCGGTGCTGCCGCCGCTGTAGTCGGCTGAGTACGCTGGCCCCATGACTTACAGCGGAGCGGTGAAGGTCGGCGGCCCTGCGGACGTCCACGAGCTGGCGGCCCTGATGATCTCCAAGGTCGCCGTCGGCGCCATGGACAACAACGCCTACCTGCTGCGCTGCCGGGCCACCGACGAACAGCTGCTGATCGACGCGGCCGGCGAGCCCGAGACCCTCCTCCGGCTGATCGGCGACGACGGGATCACGTCCGTCGTCACCACGCACCGGCACGGCGACCACTGGGGCGCGCTGGCCGATGTGGTGGGGGCGACGGGGGCGCGCACCTACGCGGGCCGCCACGACGCCGCCGGCATCCCGGTGCCGACCGATGTGCTCGTCGACGACGGCGACACGATCCGGGTGGGCCGGGTCGAGCTCACCGCCCGCCATCTGGTCGGCCACACGCCCGGTTCGATCGCGCTCGTCTACGACGACCCGCACGGCCACCCGCACGTCTTCACCGGGGACTGCCTCTTCCCGGGCGGCGTGGGCAACACCTGGAAGGACCCTCAGGCCTTCGCGTCGCTGATCCGCGACGTGGAGACGAAGCTCTTCGACGTACTGCCGGACGAGACCTGGGTCTACCCCGGCCACGGCGACGACACGACGCTCGGCGACGAGCGGCCGCACCTCCCCGAGTGGCACCGGCGCGGCTGGTGACGACGGGCCCGGCGGGCCGTGGGAGGGCCGCCGGACGGGGCGCGCGGCACGGGAAAACGCGGTGCCGGCGCCCGAACACCCGGCTAGCCTGCCGCCCATGACACCGCCCGGAAGCCCCTCCGCGCTCCCCGTACCCGTCTACCCGCCCAAACCCCGGCCCGGGGACCGGATCGCCGTGATCTCCCCCTCCTCGGGCCTGCCCGGTCTGCTGCCGCTGCCGTACGAGCTGGGGGTCGAGCGGCTGGAGAAGGAGTTCGGGCTGGTGCCGGTCGAGTACCCGGCCACCCGCACGATGGGGTCCACACCCGCCGGCGTGCCGACGACGTCCACGCGGCCTTCGCGGACCCGGAGATCCGCGCCGTGATCGCGTCGATCGGCGGCGACGACCAGATCACGGTGCTGCCCCTGCTGGACCGGGAGTTGATACGGGCGAACCCGAAGCCGTTCTTCGGCTACAGCGACAACACCAATCTGCTCGCGTTCCTCTGGAACACCGGAGTGGTCGGCTACCACGGCGCCTCGGTGATGTGCGAACTCGGCCGGCCCGGCGCCGTGGCACCGCTGACCGGGGACTCGCTGCGGGCCGCCCTGTTCACCTCCGGCCCCTACGAGCTGCGCCCGGCGGACCGGGTCCGGGTGATCGACCGCAACTGGGACGATCCGGGTACGTTCGCGGACGAACCGGAGACCTTCCCCGCGGCCGGGTGGACCTGGACGGGGCCCGAACGGATCGTCGAGGGCCGCAGCTGGGGCGGAAACCTGGAGATCCTCTCCTGGATGCTCATGGCCGACCGGGAGATCCAGCGCGACCCCGCCGTGTACGACGGCTGTGTGCTGTTCCTGGAGACCTCCGAGGAGCTGCCTTCGGCCACCGAGGTGTTCCGGATCCTGCGCAGTATGGGCGAGCGGGGGCTGCTGCACCGCTTCCCCGCGCTGCTGTGGGCACGTCCCAAGACCTGGTCGTTCGAGCAGCCGCTCGACGCGGAAGGGCAGGCCCGCTACGCACGGGAGCAGCGCGAGGCCGTGGAACGGGCGCTCGCCGTGTACGCACCGGACACCATGGCGGTGTTCGACGTCGACCTCGGGCACACCGATCCCCAACTGGTGATCCCCTACGGCGGGCTGATCAGGGTCGACGGCCCGGCCCGTCGCATCGTGGTCACGTACTGAGCCGCTGGACGGAGCGGAACGAGGCGTCGGCCCGGGGGCCCGGGAGTCCGGGCCTTGCACCCGGACCGCGAACCCCGCCTGCTGACGGCCCGGAGGTGATCCGGGTCCTGGCTCCGGGCGACGAACAGCGGCCGAGACACGTCAACGGGACGGACGGGGCAGGCGGCCCGGGCGGACGGGACGGGCGAGACAGGGCCGCAGTCGGCGGCCATCGGCGGCCGCTCACAGCGACCGCGTGGCAGGGGCGCGCAAGCGGGGCGCACGGACCGTCCACCCGGTGCGCACCCATTCGCCGATCATGCGCCCATGCGCCCCCGTAACCGCCACCGAGCACGGGTAGTTGGCGCGACATGCACCATCGTCACACCACGCCGTCGGGGGAGTCGCCGTCGGCGGAGTCGCCGGAGTCGCCACCGGCGCCTCCGGCAGCACCCGAGGCATCCGTCTCCATGCCCCGGCTCGCGGCCGCCTCGCTCGCCGGGACGGCCGTGGAGTTCTACGACTTCTTCGTCTACGGCACGGCCGCGGCGCTGGTGCTCGGGCCGTTGTTCTTCCCCGAGTTCTCCCCGCTGGCGGGGACCCTCGCCGCCTTCGGGACGTTCGCCGTGGGCTTCGTCTCCCGACCACTGGGATCGGTGCTCTTCGGGCACATCGGCGACCGTCACGGCCGGCGCCCGGTGCTGTTCGCCTCACTGCTGCTGACGGGCCTGGCCACGGTGGGCGTGGGGTGTGTCCCGTCGTACGCGACCCTCGGAGTGGCCGCTCCCGTACTGCTGCTGGTGCTGCGCTTCCTCCAGGGGCTCGGCCTCGGCGGCGAGTGGGGCGGCGCGGTGCTGCTGACCGCCGAACACGCTCCGGCCGGGCGGCGCGCGCTCTGGGCGAGCTTTCCGCAGATCGGCCCGTCGGTGGGGTTCCTGCTGGCCAACGGGGTCATGCTGGCGCTGTCCGCGGGGCTGACCGACGCCCAGTTCCGGGACTGGGGCTGGCGGGTCCCGTTCTGGGCGGCGGGGCTGCTGGCGGCCGGGGGGCTGCTGCTGCGCGGCTCGCTGGCGGAGACCCCGCAGTTCGAGCGGATCACCGAGCGGGCCCGGCTGCCACTGGCGGAGGTGCTGCGCGGGCACTGGCGGCTGGTGCTGCTCACCGCGGGCGCGCTGTCGGTCGGCTACGCGCTCTTCTACGCCGTCTCCACGTGGTCGCTGGCGTACGGCACCGAGCGGCTCGGAGTGAGCAGGACCGTGATGCTCGTCTGCGTGATGGCGGCGGTCGCCGTCCAAGGGGCCGTGACGCCGTTCGCGGCGATGCTCGGGGACCGCTACGGGCGCCGGCCGCTCTGTCTCGCCGGGTGCGCGGCGAGCGCGTTGTGGGTGTTCCCGATGGTGGCACTGCTGCAGACCGCCGAACCGCTGCTGATGTTCACCGGGTTCGCGGGCGCCCTGCTGGCGTTCATCACGATGTTCGCGGTGGTGGCGGCGTATCTGCCGGAGCTGTACGAGGCCAGGGTGCGGTGCACCGGGGCCGCGGTCGGCTACAACCTGGCGGGAGTGCTCGGCGGCGCGCTCACCCCGCTCGTCGCCACGGTCGTGGCGGGCGGGAGCGGACCCCCGTGGGGGGTGGCCGCGTATCTGAGCGGGATCGCCGTGCTGAGCCTCGGCTGCTTCGCGCTGCTGCCGGAAACGGCACCGGCGCATGAGCGGGTGCGCCACCCCTCCGGGGACGCGGCCGCCGTGTGAGGCCCCGGCCTCTCGGACGCCGCGACCCGCTCTCCACCGCGACCGCGCGGCCCCGCGGTCCACCGGAGGCGACGGCACCGGCCGGGTCCTGTACGACCCGGCCGGTGCCGAGGTGCCGTGCGCGTCAGGAAGCGCACCGCGGGAGTCAGGCCTCGACGCTGTCCTTCTCGGCCTCGGCCGTGGGCTCCGTCTCCGGCTTGTCCTGCCCGGTCCGCTTCTCCTGCTTCCTGGAGGCGATCAGGCTGGTGAGGGTGGTGACGATCAGGACACCGCAGATGAACGTCAGCGAGAACGGGGTGGAGATCTCGGGGACGTGGACCCCGGACTCGTGCAGTGCGTGCAGCACCAGCTTGACGCCGATGAAGCCGAGGATCACCGACAGGCCGTAGCTGAGGTGGACCAGCTTGGTGAGCAGTCCGCCGATCAGGAAGTACAGCTGCCGCAGACCCATCAGCGCGAAGGCGTTCGCGGTGAAGACGATGTACGGATCCTGGGTGAGGCCGAAGATCGCGGGGATCGAGTCCAGCGCGAACAGCACGTCGGTGGTGCCGATGGCGAGCATGACGACCATCAACGGCGTCAGGACCCGGCTGCCGTTGACGCGGATGAAGAGCTTGGTGCCGTGGTACCTGTCGGCGACGCCGAACTTCCGCTCGATGGACTTGAGGAGCCGGTTCTCCTCGAAGTCGTCCTCGTCCTCGTCGGAGCGCGCCTCCTGGATGAGCTTCCAGGCGGTGTAGATCAGGAACGCGCCGAAGATGTAGAAGACCCAGGAGAAGTTGGCGATGATCGCGGCGCCCGCGGCGATGAAGACGGCCCGCAGCACCAGCGCGATGAGCACGCCGAACATCAGCACCCGCTGCTGGAGCTGGGACGGAACCGCGAACTTCGCCATGATCAGTACGAAGACGAAGAGGTTGTCCACGCTGAGCGACTTCTCGGTGATGTAGCCCGCGAAGAACTCGCCCGAGGCCTGGCTCTCACCCGCCATCAGCAGGGCGACGCCGAAGATCGCGGCGAGGACGATCCAGACGATCGTCCAGATTCCCGCTTCCTTGATCGACACGTCGTGGGGCTTGCGCCCGATGAAGAAGTCGACCGAGATCAGGGCGAGGAGACCGAGAATGGTCACCAGCCACATGGTCAACGAAACGTCCATTGCGCCTCCGGCGTCGTACGGCTACTCACCAGCGTCGTCGTTGCCGGAGGTCTCTTCCACCCGGGGTGGCTGGTCGCCGAACCGCGGGCCGGCGCCCCGGGACCGCTCTGGTCTTTCGGTCCGTACTGACGGGCACGCCGCAGGTGGGAGTACTCCCCTCCGTCCGAGGAACCCTACCCGAAAGACCAAAGAAAGGTAAAGGCAGAGGTAAACAAGGGTCAAAATCACAGATCAGCACGCGGAAGTCCGGTTCATCCCGGGCGCCGGACACCACACGGGGGCGCGTGAGGCGCACCAGCAGACCGTCACAAAGCGCACCAGCAGACCTTCACAAAACGGTACAGGCGAGCAAAGGCCGGCATAGACCTGCATATACCTGCACACAGACCGACCGGACCCGTGGCAAGCCGCAGGGACCCGAACACACCGGCAGCAGGCCGCACGGCCCACACGGAACCGGCCGGCGGCTCTCGGTCTCCACCGAGCCGTGTGTGCGGAGGTCAGCGCCGCCGGATCCGCCGTGCCTGGGCGACCTTGGCCAGCACCGGCCCGAGCATGTCCGCGTACTCCGGGAACGCGGGCGGCTCGTACGTCCAGACGTGCTGGACCCAGGGATCGGCCAGGTGGTCGTCCGGGACCGGGGTGATCCGCAGCAGCGAGCGCCACAGCGGATCGAGCACCGGCCCGTACGCGGACGCGTCCTCCCGGTCGGCCACCATGAGCAGATGGACGCCGACCGCGGGGCCCTCGTCGGCGAGGTAACGGAGCTGTGTCACGGCCCGGTCGTCGAAGCCGTGCGGGAAGTCGCTGACGACCAGCAGCTGCTGAGCGGTGTCCAGGTCCGGTGGCAGTGCGTCGGCGGCGTCCCCGCGCACGGCCATCTGCACCAGGTCGACGCGCCGCGTGAGCGTGGCGAGCACCGCCGAGACGCCCGAGGCTCCTGCCGCGGGCGGCTCGTCCAGCACACCCGACCGCGCCAGCGGGGCCAGCGAACGCGCCGCCGTACCCGCGGGGTCGATCACCCGCACGGTGAACTCCCCGGCCGGATGGGCCGCGAGCAGCCGGGTCGCGTGGGCGACCGCGGTGTCCATGGCGAGCGCGCGCGCCGGCGCCTCCTCCGGCGCCGCGGCGCGCTCCGACGGGGTCCGGCCGCTGTCCACCCAGAGACCGCGCTCCAGCGGCAGCCGGACCAGCATCGGGATCCGGAGGCCGGGTCGCTCGGGAAGGTGGAGGTCCCCGAGGCGGAGGGCCATCGGCGTCTCCGTCGGGACGCGGTAGTGCCGCCAGACCGGACTGTCCCAGCGCGCGAACGCCGGCGGCAGTGCGGGCTCGACGACCTCCGACTCGGCGGCCAGCTGGTCGAGATCGCGGTCCAGGACCTCGCGGGCACGTCCCGTCAGCTCGTCGTGCCTGGCACGGGCCGCCTCACGAGCGGCGTCCCCCGTGCCGGCGAGACGGCTGCGCGGATCGGACAGGGCGCGGTCGAGTTCCCGGCCGAGCCGTGAGCCGGCGAAGTCCACCGCGCTGCGGTACGCGGCCGTCGTCCGGGCGAGGTCCTCGAACATGCCCCACACCTGGTTGTACAGCCGCTCCTCCATGGACCAGCCGGTGGCGTCGCCCGCGACGGGCACCGGCGGCCTTCCGGGCGCGGCGGGCGGTACGGCCGGGGGCGGCTGCGGGGCGGCGGACCGCCTGCGCGGGTGCGTGTAGTCGACGGGGCCGCCGTACCTCCGGGCCGCGGGCTGCGGCGGCGCCTCGGGTTCCGCGGTCTGCGGGCCCGTGTTCGAGGCTGATGCAGCCGGGCCGTGGTCGGCAGCGGGGCCCGGTTCCCCCGCGGTGGCGGCCGCGGTGGCGCCGCGCCGCACCTCCGCCGTCCGGACGGGGGGTGTGCCGGCCGTGCGGGGGAGGCCGGGCGCGACGGCTTCGTGGACGGCGGCGGCGAGTTCGCCGGCGCGGTCGAGCCCCTGGTCGGCAAGGCAGGCGGCGAGGCCGCCGGCGTATCCCTGGCCGACCGCGCGGACCTTCCAGGCCCCGTGCCTGCGGTAGAACTCCAGGGCCACGACGGCGGCTTCGGATTCCAGGCCGGTGATGGTGTAGCTGGCGGCACCGGGGCCGTCGGGGGCGCCGACGGAGAGGAACGGCGCGGCGACCGCCCCGAAGCGGACGGGGAACCCGGGACCCGACGGCAGCGCGAGCACCACCGCCACACGATGCACCGAGGAGGGCACGGCGTTCAGGTCGACGGCCAGCAGATGGCCGGCGGTGGCCTGGCGGGAGACCTCGACACCGGGCAGTGCCGGCTGGGCGGGGTGGGCGACCCACTCGGCACCGGGCACCCGCCCGTCCTCGCCGCTCAACGTGACGGCGGCCACGACCGGTGCGCCGGCCGACACCCGGATGTCGAGCCGCGGGTGGGGCAAGGGATGGTTCTGTCCCCTGACCAGCTCGGCCGTCATCGCCTCTGTCCCCCTCGGTGGTGTGCGGATCGGCCCCCGGCGTCCGCTGCCTCCGGGAGCCACCGGGCCGCCGCGGCGGAGAGCTCCGCGGCGCCCGGTCCCGGTGGCCGCGCCCGGCGCCTACAGGTGAGGCAGGATCGCGGGCATCAGGTCCTGGAACGTCCGGCCGTCGGCCGGGTTGCCCAGGGCGGTCATCTGCCAGCCGGAGCCGGCGCGGTGCACCTTGGCCATGATCTGGGCGGTGTACTGTCCGCCGCCGTCCAGCGTGTAGCGGGCGAGTTCCTGGCCGTTGGTCTCGTCCACGATGCGGCAGAACGCGTTCTGCACCTCCTGGAAGGTCTGGCCGGTGAAGGAGTTGACGGTGAACACGATCTGGTCGATGTGCACCGGAACCCGCTGCAGGTCGACGAGGATCGCCTCGTCGTCGCCGCCCCGGCCGGCGCCGCCGACCAGGTTGTCGCCGGTGTGGCGGACCGAGCCGTCGTCGCTCACGAGGTGGCGGAAGAAGACCACGTCCACGGGCTGATCGCCGGCGAAGAGCACCGCCGAGGCGTCCAGGTCGATCTCCCGGGTGCGCGACCCGAACAGCCCCCGCCGGGGCGCGGCCTGCCAGCCGAGGCCCATCCGCACCGCGGTGAGGGCGCCGCCGCCCTTCTTCTCCAGGCTGATGGCCTGTCCCTTGGTCAGATTGACACCGGGAGCACTGCCCTTGGATACGTCCGCCACGTGCTGTCCCCTTCTCCCTCGTTCCCCCGCAACCGTCCGTGAGTGCGGTTGCCTGCACCCTACGCAGTCACTCCGGCGGCGCAGCGGACTCGGTGTGTTTTGTGTCGGTGTTGAGACACTGGCCGGTTCAGGCGATACCGGCCTCCCTCATCTGCCGCAGCTCCTTCTTGAGTTCGCCGACCTCGTCGCGCAGCCGCGCGGCCACCTCGAACTGGAGCTCCGCCGCCGCCGCGCGCATCCGGTCCGTCATCTCCTCGATGATCCCGGCCAGTTCGGCGGCCGGCCGGTCGCTCGTGATCGCTCCGCGGCCCGCCTTCGCGCCCTTGCCGGCCTTGGCACCGCTGCCTCCGGCACCCTTGCCGGAATGCGCGGCCAGCGACGGGACGGGCGCCTTGGCGCCCCTGCCGTCCTTGCCCTGCCGGTAGCCGGAGCCGAGCAGCTGCTCGGTGTCGACCTCCTCGCGGGCGATGGTGGCGACGATGTCGTTGATCTTCTTGCGCAGCGGCTGCGGGTCGATGCCGTTCGCCTTGTTGTACGCGATCTGCTTGGCCCGGCGCCGGTTGGTCTCCTCGATCGCCTTCTCCATGGCCGGAGTGATCTTGTCGGCGTACATGTGGACCTGCCCGGAGACATTGCGCGCCGCACGGCCGATGGTCTGGATCAGCGAGGTTCCGGAGCGCAGGAAACCCTCCTTGTCGGCGTCGAGGATGGCCACCAGGGACACTTCGGGGAGGTCGAGGCCCTCACGGAGGAGGTTGATGCCGACCAGCACGTCGTACTCACCGGCGCGCAGCTCGCGCAGCAGCTCGATCCGGCGGAGCGTGTCGACGTCGCTGTGCAGGTAGCGGACCCGGACGCCGAGCTCCAGGAAGTAGTCCGTCAGGTCCTCGGCCATCTTCTTGGTGAGCGTGGTGACAAGGACGCGCTCGTCCTTCTCGGTGCGCGTGCGGATCTCGTGCACGAGGTCGTCGATCTGGCCCTCGGTCGGCTTGACGACGACCTCCGGGTCGACCAGGCCGGTGGGGCGGATGATCTGCTCGACGGAGCCGTCGGCGCGGGAGAGCTCGTAGGTGCCCGGGGTCGCCGAGAGGTAGACGGTCTGGTCGATGCGCTCCTGGAACTCCTCCCACTTCAGCGGCCGGTTGTCGAGCGCGGACGGCAGCCGGAAGCCGTGCTCCACGAGGGTGCGCTTGCGGGAGGCGTCGCCCTCGTACATGGCGCCGATCTGCGGGACCGTGACATGGGACTCGTCGATGACGAGCAGGAAGTCCTCCGGGAAGTAGTCGAGGAGCGTGTTCGGCGCACTGCCCGGAAGGCGGCCGTCGAAGTGCATCGAGTAGTTCTCGACACCGGCGCAGGTGCCGATCTGGCGCAGCATCTCGATGTCGTACGTGGTGCGCATGCGCAGCCGCTGGGCCTCCAGGAGCTTGCCCTGCTTCTCGAGCTCCGCGAGGCGCTCCTCGAGTTCCCGCTCGATTCCGGTGATCGCCTTCTCCATGCGCTCCGGACCGGCGACGTAGTGGCTCGCCGGGAAGACGTACAGCTCGTTGTCGTCGCTGATGACCTCGCCGGTGACCGGGTGGAGCGTGGAGAGCGCCTCGATCTCGTCGCCGAACATCTCGATCCGCACGGCGAGTTCCTCGTACACCGGGAAGATCTCGATGGTGTCGCCGCGGACCCGGAAGGTGCCGCGGGTGAAGGCGAGGTCGTTGCGCGCGTACTGGATGTCCACGAAGCGGCGCAGCAGGCCGTCGCGGTCGATCTCGTCGCCGACCCGCAGGGGGACCATGCGGTCCACGTACTCCTGCGGGGTGCCGAGGCCGTAGATACACGAGACGGAGGCGACCACCACGACGTCCCGGCGGGTGAGCAGGGAGTTCGTCGCGGAGTGGCGCAGCCGCTCCACCTCCTCGTTGATGGAGGAGTCCTTCTCGATGTAGGTGTCCGACTGGGGGACGTACGCCTCGGGCTGGTAGTAGTCGTAGTACGAGACGAAGTACTCGACCGCGTTGTTCGGCAGCAGCTCACGGAACTCGTTCGCCAGCTGGGCGGCCAGCGTCTTGTTCGGCGCCATCACGAGGGTCGGTCGCTGAAGCTTCTCGATCATCCAGGCCGTGGTGGCCGACTTGCCGGTCCCGGTCGCGCCCAGCAGGACGACGTCCTTCTCGCCCGCGCGGACCCGCCGGTCGAGTTCGGCGATGGCCGCGGGCTGGTCACCGCCGGGCCGGTAGGGACTGACGACCTCGAAGGGCGCCATCGTGCGTGGGATCTCGGTAACGGGCCGCATGCCACCAACCGTACGACCCCCCACTGACAACCGGACCGATCCCGGTCGTGCACCGGGCCGGCGGCGCGGCCGCCACCGGGCGCGGACGGCGGGCGCCGGGACGGCGGGCCCGGTCAGCGCCGGGAGGGCGGGCCGTCAGCGCCGGGAGGGCGGGCCGTCAGCGCCGGGAGGGCGGGCCGTCAGCGCCGGGAGGGCGGGCCGTCAGGGCCGGGAGGGTGTGGGCCGTCAGGGCCGGCGGGCGCGCTCGGACACGCGGCGCGCCCCGCGGGCGGGCACCGTCCGGTCCGCCGGGCCGACGTGGGAGGGCCGGCGCTGCGCGGGCACGCCCGCGGCGGGCACGGCACGCCCCGGGGCCGGTGCGTGCCGTGCCCCCGGGGCCGACGCCAGGAGCGCGCGGTCGGACACGACGATCACCACCGCCAGGACTACGAACACCACGGGCCCCACCAGCACCGGCGCGAGCAGCGTGGCAGAGGTTCCGTCCCCGGCCGGCGGTACGGGCGCGGCGTCCACATGGACGGTGACGGCGGCCATGCCGGTGTAGTGCATGCCGCTCACCGCCACACCCATCAACAGCCCGGCGCCGAGGCTCGGCAGGAAACCGCGGACGGACACCGCCGCCCACAGCGCGGCGGTCGCCGCGACGACGGCGATCACGACCGACAGCGCGACGGTCGCCGTGTCGTACTCGATCCGGCCGCTGAGCCGTACGCCGGCCATGCCGAGGTAGTGCACGGTCGCGATACCGAGACCGGTGATCATCCCGCCGGTCACCACGGCCATCGCGTTCACGCCGCGCTGCCCCACGACGAGGATCCCGATGGCGGTCATGGCGACGGCGACGCCGAGGCCGGCGAAGGTGATCACGGGGTCGTGGCCGACCGCGACCTCCTGGACGGCGAAGCCCGACATGGCCACGTAGTGCATCGTCCAGATCCCGGAGCCGATGGAGACGGCTCCGAGAGCCAGCCAGCCGGGCCGGACGGAGCCCCCGCCCCGCAGCGCCCGGGTCGTGCAGCGCAGCCCGAGCACACCGCCGAGGCACGCCATGAGATACGCGGCCACGGGCGTGACGAGCCCATGGCTGAAACCGTCCACTGTGCCCCGCATCGCGCCAAGCCCTTCGCCCCGTGTGTCGCCAGGTGTTCTCGTGCGTCCCGTCGAGAAGGCCGTCCGCGCCGAGCGTATTTCGAGCACCCCGGCAAGCAAAGCTCGGGAGGGAGGTTCATCGGGAAGGGCCGCGGCGCGGGAGCCACGGCGCACGGGCCCCGTTCGTTCCGCCGCCGTGCCGCGAACGCATCCGATCGGCCCGTGAGCCCGCCGAACGCCGCTCGGCCCGGCCGCACGGTCCGGCGGCGGGCCGCCCTGCCGGAGAGGGACGGGGGTGCAGGTATCACCGCTGCCCTGCCCAGGCGTGCCGGGGCCGGGATCACCGCTGCCCTGCCCGAGGAGGACGGGGTGCCGGGGGCCGCTGCCCTGCCCCAGGCGCGCCGGGGCCGCTGCCGTGCCTCGGGGGGCGGGGTGCCGGGGAGGGGAGGTCACTGGCACACTGCGGCAGTGGCCCGTACCCCCCGTGAAGTGACCGCCGCCGCCGGCCCCGTCGATCTGGCCGGCCTGCGCCGCCGGATCACTCCCGTGCTGGTCGTGAGCCAGATCCTCGGCGGGCTCGGGGTCGCGACCGGCATCGCCCTGGCGGCCGTACTGGCCCAGCAGGTCAGCGGGTCGGAGGCGCTGTCGGGGCTCGCCCCCACCGCGACGGTCGCCGGGACGGCGCTGTTGTCCGTGCCGCTCGCCGCGCTGATGACCGCCCGCGGCCGGCGGCCCGGGCTGGTGCTGGCCTATCTGATCGGGTCCGCGGGTGCGGGTGTGGTGGTGCTGGCGTCCGTGCTCGGCAACTTCCCGCTGCTCCTCCTGGGCATGGCCGGCTTCGGAGCCGCGTCCTCGGCGAACCTCCAGGCGCGGTTCGCCGCCGCGGACCTCGCCGAGCCGGCGAGACGCGCCCGAGCCATCTCCCTGGTGGTGTGGGCGACCACGGTCGGCGCGGTCCTGGGACCGAACATCGCGGCACCGGCGGGCCGGAGCGTCTCCGGGGCCGGGATACCGGAGGCCGCGGGTCCTTTCGTCTGGGCCTCGGGGGTCTTCCTGGTCGCGGCGGTGGTCGTCGCCCTGCTGCTGCGGCCGGATCCGCTGCTGACGGCCCGGGCGCTGGCGCCGTCGGAGAAGGGGGAGAGCCAGGAGCGGTCGCTGCGGTCCGCCGTCCGTGCCGTACGCGAGTCCCCCGGGGCCCGGCTGGCGCTCGTCACGGTCGCCGCGTCGCACACCGCGATGGTGTCGATCATGTCGATGACGCCGCTGGCGCTGATCCACCACGGCGCCGGAGTGCAGCTGATCGGCCTGGTCATCAGCGGCCATATCGCCGGTATGTACGCGTTCTCGCCGGTGATGGGCGTGCTGGCCGACCGCCTCGGCAGGCTCTCGGTGATCGGTTTGGCCGTGGGCCTGCTCTCGTGCGCCGCGCTGCTGGCGGGTACCGCCGGGGCGAGCCACGGCCGTGTCGCGGCGGGCCTGTTCCTGCTCGGCCTCGGCTGGTCCGCGGGCCTGGTCTCCGGTTCCGCCCTGCTGACCGACTCCGTGGAGGGGCCCGCCCGCGCCGCGGTCCAGGGCCTGTCGGACCTGACCATGAACGCCGCCGCGGGCATCGGCGGGGTGCTGGCCGGGCTGATCGTGGCGCAGGGCGGCTACGGTCTGCTCAACCTCGTCGGTGCCGCTCTGCTGCTGCCGCTCGCGGCCCTCGCCGTCCGCCGCGCCGCCACCGGGACCGGCGCGGCGCGGGACCGGCCGCCCAACGACGCCGTCACCGGCTGACGTGGTACGCCTTGCGCAGCGTCTCGTGCACCGTCCACGTCGTCCGGTCTCCCTCCCGCAGCACACAGGCGTCGCCCGGCCCGATCTCCAGCGTCGCGCCGCCCTCGACCTCGACCGTGGCCCGCCCACTGACCACGACGAACAGCTCGTTGGCCTCCGTGTCGGTGACGACCCCGGGGGTGATCTGCCACAGGCCCCGCAGCTGCCGCCCGTCCTCGGACTGCCACAGCACCCGGCCCGTCACCACCGGGTCACCCGAGACGATCTGCGCGGGGTCGAGGGGTTCGGGCTCCAGCTCCACGTCCGGGATGTGCACGACGAACGAAGGAGAAGAAGGCCCGGCAACTGAGTGATCAAAGGTCGTCATGGCGGCTCACCTTAGCGGGCGAAAGATCCGCGGCACGCGGCGAGCCGCCTCGGGCGGCACCCGGGCAGGGGGCACGGTCGTGGTACGCCCACGGCTGCCACGCGCGACGGCGTGGACACCCACGGCAGCGCTTGCCCGAGTTCCCCCTCGTACAGGAGCGACCACCGATGTCAGCAGTGCGCACAGGGCGTCGCATCGCCCTCATGACGGCCGTCTGCCTCCTCTCGGCCCTCACTGCGGCCGGACCGGCCACCGCCGGGGAGACGGCCGGGACCCGCGCGAAGGCGGGGCATGACACCGACCCGTTCCCCGGCTCGCTGCCCGGATCCGATTCCCGGCGGGCCCCCGGCGCCCTCTACAAGCAGGTCCTGGACACCCTGGGCCCGCAGCGGCTCACCGCCGAGCAGCGCCGGACCACCGCCCGGAAGGAGGCGGCGGCCTCCGCGTGGTTCCGGCGCCCCGCCGTCCGCGCCCAGCGGGCCGGGTACATCGTCTCGGGCGGGCTGCACCAGTCCCAGCAGACGTCGTACTGGTGCGGCCCGGCCGCCCTGGTCATCACACAGTCCGCGCACGACGAGGTCGGCGGGCGCTCCCAGCGGGCGGCGGCGGACCTCCTGGAGACCGACTCCAGTGGCACGGCCTGGTACGGGGTCGGCATCGACGTCCCGGAGCCGACCGGCTATCCGATGGCCGACGCCCTCAACCACCGTCTCCCGGGCGCCAACTACGTGCCACGGTCGCTGCCGTACAGCCCGACGGCGGCCGATGTGGCGGACTTCCGCAGGCACATCGTCCACAACACCGACTACGACTACGCGATCGCCGGCAACGCCTGGGAGGTGCCGGGCGGACCGCACCTGGCCGGCCACCCGAACATCGAGATCTTCCACTGGGTCGCCATCGACGGCTACAACAGCGACACCGACGCCCGGCAGGTCCGCTACCTGGACCCGGTCGGCGGGGTGAGCACCAGCGTGATCTCGTGGGCCGGCGGGGTCCCCAAGTCCGCCAGGATCTCCGCGGACGCCATCACGACGATCATGGGTGGCCGTGGCTACGTCTGGTAGGGCCGGGCGGGAGCCCCTGCCCGGCGGGTTGCGTCCCGGGGGTGGAACGGCGCCTGGCCGGCCGGTCCGGGCGGGCGGACTCCGGGTCCCGGCGGGCGGGCTCCGGGTGCGGGCAGGGGGACGGAGGATCCCGGCGGGCGGGCTCCGGGTGCGGGCAGGGGGACGGAGGATCCCGGCGGGCGGACGGAAGGTCCCGGCGGGCGCGCCGGTGGTCCCTGCCTTGCTGGGTTCGGCCCTGCTGGTGCTCGCGGGCCTCGGCTGTTCACCGGCCGACAGGTCCGGCCCCACGCAGCCCACGGCCGCCCCCGCCTCCTCGGCGTCCGCCCCGTCCCGGCCCACGCACGTCCGGGCGGCCTGCGAGGCGCCGCTGCCCGAGAGCTGGCGGGCGGCACTCGCCGCGGGCGAGTTCCGCGCGCCGAGAGGCCAGCGCGCGGTCCTGACCGAGATCGGCCCCCGGGCCCGCTGGACCGTGGTGCAGCTCTCCGACGGTCAGAGCCGCCGGGCGGCCGTCGTCGAGGACGCCGAGGCGCCGCGCACGCTGCTGACGTTCGCCGACCCCGTCGAGCACCAGCTTCTCGCCGCCGATGTGTCGGCCGACGGGCGGTGGACGGCGTTCGCGGTGCTGGAGGGCCGCACGCTCGACAGTCCGTGGTCGCTCTATGTCCAGGACGCCGAGGGCGGTATGCGCCGGCTGGCGCGGTCCGCCCTCCCCGGGCCGCTCCCCCATCCCGTCGTCCGGGACGGTGCGGTCTTCTGGGCACAGGGCACGGGCCGGGGCCGGGCCACGATCTTCACCAGTCCGGTCCGCCCGCCCGGTTCCGGGGACACGGCGCCCGCGCCGCGCGCCCTGCACTCCGGTGTGATCGAAGCCCCGTTCGCCGCGGGCGGGCTGCTGGCCTGGCGGGAGGCGAGTGCGGACGGCCGGTCGACGAAGCTGTCGGCGCTGTCCTTCGCCACCCTGCGCCCGGCCGGGCTACCGGGGCCCGTCGCCGCGCTGCGGGATCTGCGGTCGCCCGCCTCCGACGGCACCACCTGGGCCTGGGTCGAGGACGACGAGGACGGCGGGGACGGCGGGGATCCGAGGCTGGTGGTCTGGCGGCAGGGGCAGCCGTCACCGGTGACACGGCTCTCGGGGGCCCCGCGGCCGAGGGGCTCGACCAGCTGCGGATCAGCGGTGAACTGATCACCTGGCGTACCCCGGAAGCCGCCTACGCCCTGGATCTGCGGTCCTCCGCGTACACGCGGATCACCCCGCAGTACGGATACGCCCAGGCCAGAGCGGGGGCGCTGGCCGTCGCCTACCACAAGGACCGGGCGAAGGGGCCGGACGCGCGGACCGTGATCCAGATCGTACGTGCGGACCGGCTACCCCGGCTGCCGGCACCGCGCGACTGCGGCTGACGACCCGGTGCACCGCTCGGGTCCGCCGTGCGGGGCACCGGGCCTCCGCTGCCACCCCACCGGGAGTGCGGGCCCGGCCGGGCCCGCACTCCCGGTGGGGTGGCGACGGGCCCGCGGAGCGGGCCTGTTCAGCGGGGCGGAGATGACGGATGCGGCGGGACGTGGGCGCTGATCCCGCGAGGCCGTGGCGGTTCGGCAGCGGAAACGTTTGCGCACGCCCCTGCCGTGCCAGGGATGTGGACATGCCCGAGACCACGCTGATGCTGTCCGAAGAGGTGCGGGAGGCGCTTGACGCGCGTCGGCCCGTCGTCGCCCTGGAGTCCACCATCATCGCCCACGGACTGCCGCGGCCACGCAATCTGGCCGTCGCCGAGGAGCTGGAGTCCCTGGTCAGAGACGCCGGCGCGGTGCCGGCGACGGTCGCCGTACTGGACGGCCGGGCACGTGTCGGCCTGGAGAAGCGCGCCATGGAGCGCATCGCGACGGACCCGGAGGTACGCAAGTTCGGGCACCGCGACCTGGCCCCCGCCCTCGCCGCCGGGGCCAGCGGGGCGACGACCGTGTCCGCCACCGCCTTCCTGGCGGCGCGCGCCGGAATCCGGGTCTTCGCCACGGGCGGGCTCGGCGGAGTCCACCGGGAGTGGACCGTCTCCCAGGACGAGTCGGCGGACCTGCGGCTGCTCGCCAGGACGGGGATCACCGTCGTCTGCGCCGGGGTGAAGTCCATCCTGGACGTCCCGGCGACACTGCAGCGCCTGGAGACCCTCGGGGTCGCCGTCCTCGGCTACGGCACCGGGTACTTCCCCGGGTTCTATCTGTCCTCCTCCGGGCTGCCGGTCGACTGGACGGTCGGGACCCCGCAGGAGGTGGCGGACGTGATGCGGGCGCAGAGCGCGCTCGGCGGACCGGAGACCGCGCTGATCGTGGCCCGGCCGGTGCCGGAGGACGAGCAACTGGACCCGGCGCTGCACGACCGGGTGCTCGCGGAGGCCCTCGACGAGTGCCGGGAACGGGGCATCGACGGCCAGGCGGTCACCCCGTTCCTGCTGGACCTGCTGGTGAAACGCACGGGTGGCGCCTCCCTCGAAGCCAATCTGGCGGCGGTCCGCGGCAATGTGCGGCTGGCGGCGCGGATCGCGGCGGCGCTGTGAGGACGCCTTCCGGGCGGGAGGGGACCGCGGTGCCGAGCGGGGCCGGGGCGCTGCTGGTGGTCGGCGACGTGGCCACGGACGTGGTGGCCCGGCACACCGGGGCGCTCACCCGCGGGACGGACACCGCGGCGGAGATACGGACACTGCCGGGCGGGGCCGGCGCGAACGCGGCCTGCTGGGCGGCGTACTCGGGTTGCAGCGACGTACGGCTGCTCGGCCGGGTCGGGGCCGGCACCGCGGACTGGCACGGAACGCTGCTGCGGGGCTCGGGAGTCCACCCGATGCTGGTCCCGGACCAGGAGGCGCCGACGGCGACCATCGTCGTGCTGGTCGACGCGGAGGCGGAGCGGACCTTCCTCACCGACAGCGGAGCGGCGCTGCGGCTGTGTCCCGGCGACTGGTCGGCGCGGATGCTGGACGGGGTGGCCAGGCTCCATCTGTCCGGGTACCTGTTCTTCTCCGAGCCCGGTCGTGAGCTGGCATGCCTGGCGCTCGCGGACGCACTCGACCGGGGTGTTCCGGTGAGTGTCGACCCGGCGTCGGCGGGGTTCATCGCCGGCTTCGGCGCCGACCGCTTCCTCGCGGCGACGGCGGGTGCCGCGGTGCTGCTCCCCAACGAGGACGAGGCCCGGCTCCTCACCGGCCTCCCCGATGCGGCCGGTGCCGCGGCCCGGCTGAGCCGCCATGTCCCGCTCGTCGCCGTCACGCTCGGCGCGAGCGGCGCGCTCGTGGCGGAGTCGGGCGCGGTGACCGCCAGGATCGCCGCTGTCCCCGCGGCACCGGTCGACTCCACGGGCGCGGGCGACGCCTTCACCGGCGCCTTCCTGGCGGCGCTGCTCGCGGACGCGACCCCGGCCGCCGCGGCATCGGCGGGATGCCGGGCGGGGGCCCACGCGGTCACCGTCCGCGGGGCCGCCCGCCGGGGAGCATCGCGGCAACACCGCCGTGACCGCCGGTCCGCAGCACGGAGGCGGGCCGGGCCGGCCCGTACACCGCCGGGGAGGCCGCGACCCGCTCGCACCCGGCGCGGCCGGCAACCGGCCCTCACCCGGGCAGAGCGAACCGGACCGCCAGCGCCGGTCCGCCCCGCAGCGGACCGCCAGCGCCGGACCGCCCCGCACCGGACCGCCAGCGCCGGACCGCCCCGCACCGGACCGCAGCGGACCGGCAGTCCGGGGCGGCCGCCCCCGGGCGGGCCCGAACCCTCGCCGTCAGGTCCTGAACGCGGCCGCACGACGGCGGACCGCAACCCGCCGCCGCCGGAAGACCCGTATGCCGCGGAGCACCGGCCCACCATGGCGGCCGAAGCCGCCGGACGGCCTCGGTCGGCCGCTCCCGGGTGACCCGTTCCCGTCGCACCGGTCCGTCAACGCCCCTGGCCGCTGCCCTGTTCGGCCGCGCCTCGCGACGGGCCGCCGGACGTGTCGACGAGCACGCGCCCGTCCCGCCCGGCGCCCGGCCGCATGGCCGCCAGCGCGACGGCCAGTGTCCCGCCGCCGGAGACCCGGATCCGTCCGTCCCGTACGCCCTCCTGGAGGCCGAGGTCCCCCCTGCTGACGGCGAGGCAGGTCCCGCCGTCCAGCTCAAGCCGGGTGACCGGGCCTCCGGCGGGCGCCGGGCCGTCTCCGTACCCGGCGGCTCCGCGCCCGTCCGGCACGGGGCGCAGATGGAACTCCCCTCCGGAAGGCGCACTTCGACGGTGTCCGTCACGCCCGCCGCCTCCAGACGGCGCAGCAGCGGGACGGCGAACCAGTGGGCCCGGACCGCGTCGGTCGGCCGGGGTCCGTCGAGCGCGGGCGCGCCCCATTCGGCCAGTGCCCCGACCAGGGGCAGCAACGCCCCTCCGCGTGCGGTGAGTTCGTATACGTACGCCGACGCCGGGGCGGGCAGCCGGCGCCGGGTCGCCAGCCCGTCACGCTCCATGTCCTTGAGCCGGGACGCGAGGACGTCCGTGCTGACTCCGGGCAGATCGGCGTGGAGGTCGGTGTACCGGCGGGGGCCGGACAGCAGTTCCCGCACGATCAGCAGCGTCCAGCGGTCGCCGACGGAGTCGAGGGCGCGTGCGACGGCGCAGAACTGGTCGTAGCTTCGGCGGCGTGGAGGACGGGGCATGCGAGGCAGTCTAGACCCGTTGTTGGACTTTCCAAGCTCTCACTTGGTAAAACCAAGTGCCATCGAGTACCACCGTCGCGCCAGC
The DNA here is from genome assembly GCA_003725745.1 of Streptomyces sp. I6. Lineage (GTDB taxonomy): Bacteria > Actinomycetota > Actinomycetes > Streptomycetales > Streptomycetaceae > Streptomyces. The sequence goes on from RHDP01000001.1 coordinate 1,308,408, forward strand.
CCTGGGGAGGCCTCCGCATGGAGTTCCGGCAGTCGAGCAAGCTCAGCGAGGTCTGCTACGAGATCCGCGGCCCGGTGATCGAGCACGCCAACGCGCTGGAGGAAGCGGGCCACAGCGTGCTGCGGCTGAACACCGGCAACCCCGCTCTCTTCGGCTTCGAGGCCCCGGAGGAGATCGTCCAGGACATGATCCGGATGCTCCCGAAGGCCCACGGCTACACGGACTCGAGGGGGATCCTCTCCGCGCGGCGCGCCGTTGCCCAGCGCTACCAGGCCCTCGGGCTGGCAGACGTCTCCGTCGACGACGTGTTCCTCGGCAACGGCGTCTCCGAGCTTGTGTCCATGGCGGTGCAGGCGCTGCTGGAGGACGGCGACGAAGTGCTCGTTCCCGCACCCGACTTCCCGCTGTGGACCGCCGTCACCACCCTCTCCGGCGGAAAGGCCGTCCACTACCTCTGCGACGAGTCGGCGGACTGGTACCCCGACCTCGACGACATGGCGTCGAAGATCACCGACCGGACCAGGGCCATCGTGATCATCAATCCCAACAACCCCACCGGAGCGGTGTATCCGCGCGAGATCGTCGAGGGGATGCTGGACCTCGCTCGCCGCCATCAGCTGATGGTCTTCGCCGACGAGATCTACGACCAGATCGTCTACGACGACGCCGTCCACCACACCGCGGCCGCCCTCGCGCCGGATCTGGTCGTCCTCACCTTCAGCGGTCTGTCCAAGACGTACCGGGTCGCGGGCTTCCGCTCCGGCTGGCTGGTCGTCACCGGTCCCAGGCAGCACGCGCGCAGCTATCTGGAGGGGCTCACGATGCTCGCCTCGATGCGACTGTGCCCCAACGCTCCCGCCCAGTACGCCATCCAGGCCGCACTCGGCGGACGCCAGTCGATCCACGAACTGACCGCACCGGGCGGACGGCTGCGCGAGCAGCGCGACCGGGCCTGGGAGCGGCTGAACGAGATCCCGGGCGTCTCGTGCGTGAAACCCAGGGGGGCGCTGTACGCCTTCCCGCGCCTGGACCCCAAGGTGCACCCGGTGCACGACGACGAGAAGTTCGTCCTGGACCTGCTGCTGAGGGAGAAGATCCAGGTGGTGCAGGGCACCGGCTTCAGCTGGCCCCGGCCGGACCACTTCCGCATCCTGACCCTGCCGTACGCCGACGACCTCGACGCCGCGATCAGCCGGATCGGGCGCTTCCTGAGCGGCTACCGCCAGTAGAACCGGGCCGCCGCCCACGGGTCGGAACTCCAGGCCACGGGCCGGACACCGACCCCCACCGCGAACGCTTCGGGGAAGGATGTGGTGCACCGGTGGACCCGCTGGTGGTCGTCGAGCCGCTGAGGCGGCGGCACTGCGCGGAGTGCCGCCGGGGGCCCCTGGAGCGGCTGGTGCTGGAGTTCGACGCACCGCGTTGTCTGGACTGCGCGGACCTGGGCCATCTGGTCTTCCTGCCGCGTGGGGACGCGGCGCTGACCCGGCGGGCGCGCGAGGCGAGTTCCCTGTGGGCCGTGGTCGTACGGCACAACAGACGGCGCACCCGGTACGAACGGCAGGGCCTGCTCGTGGAGGAGGCGGCGCTTGCTCGCGCGGAGGCGGCATGCCTCGCGGACGGGGACGCGCGGGCGCGCCGGCGGGAGCGGGACGCCGTCCGGCGGGCGGCGGAGGACGTCCGCTTCGCCGCCCGGCTCACCGCGGAGATCCTGCGGCTCTTCCCTTCCTGCCCCCTCGACCGCGCGCTGGACGTGGCGGCGCACACCTCGGCGCGGGGCAGCGGGCGCGTGGGCCGGACCGCGGCAGGCCGTGCCCTGGACGAGGGCGCGGTCACGGCGGCGGTACGGGCTTCGGTGCGCCATCTGGACACGCCGTACGACGAGTTGCTGATGCGGCGCGTCCCCCGCCACGAGGCTCGTCGGCGCGTCGCCCCGGCCGTGGAGGCGACACTCACCGCCTGGCGGGCGACACCGGCGTGACGGGCCGCGGCGTCCGGCGAGGGGGCCACGGACGGGGTGCGGTCCGGCGAGGGTCGCCGCGGGGTGCGGGTGCGGGGCGGGGAATCCCGGGGCGGGGAGCCGGCCCGGCGGGCGATCCACGGGCCCGGGGACGCCGGACGGGACGTGCGGGGGCGGCGCATCCGGCCCGGAACGCGTCCGCCGGCTACGCCATGGCACGGGCCCGGCGGTACAGCATGGCACCGCCGAGGACGAGGGCCGCGCCGGCCGGGATGGTGAGGCCGAGCGTGGACGGCGTGCCGGTCTCGGCCAGGTGGACAGGGCCCTGCTGGGGCTCCAGGTCACGCGTGGCGGGACGGACCTCCGACGGCGTGGTCACCGTCGGAGGGGTCACCGGCCGCGGCCGGGCCGGCGGGTTGGCGGAGTTCGAGGAGGAGTTGCCCACCGCCGCGTTGCCGACACCGACGACGTTCACGGAGTTGCCGGTGACGTTCACCGGGACGTCGACGGGCAGTTGGACCGCGTTCCCGGAGAGGATCCCGGGGGATTCCTCCGTCTGCGCCGCGGCGAGGGCACCGCTGTCAGCGGCACCGCTGCCGGTGCCGTCCCCTTCGTTCGCACAGGCGTTGCCGGCCGCGGGGTTCAGCAGACCGATCACGTTCACCGTGTTGCCGCACACGTTCACCGGCACATGGACCGGGACCTGCACCGTGTTGCCGGAGATCAGACCAGGTGAGCCGATCGCGCTCCCCTGCGCGCCCGAGTCGGCGTGTGCGGCCCCCGCGGCGGCCAGCGCGCCACCCGTGACCATCGCCGCGACCAGACCTGTTCGGCGAATCTGCCTCATGGTTCCCTGCCTTCCGGTGGATGAACACGGGTGCTCACCCGCACCGGAAATAACGGCACGAAGCCGACCGGGTTATGGCCACACCTCGTTTCACCCCTTCGGGTGGGGAAAGGCAGAACCGTTCGGCACCGTCCGCGCGTTCGGCTGCCGGAACCGCGATCGCGAACAGGCGCCCCGGTGCGCGGCGGGACGGCCGGGAGGGTCGCGCGCGGGAGAGCCCCTGCGCCCATCCCCGCCGGTTCACGTCCGGGTCGGCCGGCGGCGCCCGCCGGTCCGGTGGCAGGCACTCCGGGCCGGCGGGGCAGCGGACGACGGGGCAACACATAGCAGATGAGCCGACGGCGGGGCCCGCCACCGGATGTCCCTCGGTGGAGGGCAGGCGGGCCGGGTACCCGGCGGCGGGTGTCAGCGGCCCAGCAGGGTCGTGAGCGCACCGACCGGGTCCTCGTCCGGTACGCCCCGCGGCCACCAGTCGTCCCGGCCGGCGTCGGACTCGTATCCGTACCACAATCCGTCCCGGCCCAGGCGCAGTTGGAGGGACGGGGTGGAGAGGCGATTGCGCCGGGGGCGGAAGTGCGGGAAGTCCGCGGCTGCGAGGGCGGGGCGCGCCCGGTCGAAGGGGCCGGCGGGCGGATCCCACTCCTCCTCCAGGGCCGCCAGACCCGCGAGCCCGCCCTGGCGCCAGGCCGCCACGGCGCGCGCCAGTTCGGTGGGGGTGCGGCCGCCCGCGCGGGCCAGCGCGGTGTAGAGCGCGCGGGTGGAGGCGGTCAGCCCGGATCCGGGGTGAGCGGCGGCGAGCCGGACGGCGTCCTGCCAGAGGCTGAGCCCGCCGACCGGGTCCGTGCCCGTGTGCAGGATGGCGTGCGCACGGGCAGCCGCCTCCGTGGCGAGGAGGTCGAGGGCGAGCGGGTCGGGCGCGCCGTCGGCCTGCGGGTACACGGGAGGGCGCCCGGGCTGCGGCGGCACGGTCAGCGGGGGCGGAAGCGGGGGCGGGTCCGCCGGGTGAGGGCGTCGCGTGCGCGGACCGTCGCGAGAGCGGGAGCGGCGCCGCTCCCGCCGTCGCCGGGTCGCGGGGCCGTGGTGCGCGCCCCGGCCGGGGCCGCGCCGCTTTCGGCGGCCGCGAGGACGGCGTTGCGCCGGGTGAGTTCGGCCAGGACCTCTTGTTCGCCGCGGCCGCGCATGAGGAACAGCACGAACGGGTCCTCGTCGAGGATCCTGGCGGTCTGGTAGCAGAGCGCGGCCGCGTGCTTGCAGGGGAGTCCGTCGTCGGGGCACGAGCAGTCGGGGATCAGGTCGCCGGGCGCGGGCAGCAGCTCGGCGGCGGCCGCGAGGGCGTGTGGAACGTCCTTGTCGAGCAGGGCCGCGATGTGGTCCGGGCGGGCCGCCGCGGCGTCCAGCAGCCGCTCCCAGTCGTCCTCGCCGAGGGTGCGCAGCCGGATCTCCGCGCGGTAGGGCCGGGGGCGGGAGCCGTGGACGTATGCGGCGACCCTGCCCGGCGTCACCGTGATCGCGTCGACGTGGCCGTGTCCCGCGTACGCCCGGCCGCGGGAGAGCCGGGCCGGGTCGAGGGCGGCGTCCTCCAGGGCGTCCACCCAGGCGTTGCCCCACCAGGAGGCGGCGAGACCGTCGCCCCCCGGCCCGCGGGCGGGGGCGGGGAACGTGCGGCGCCGGTCGTCCGGCCGGCGCGGGGCCTCCCGGCCGGGCCGCTCGGTGCCGCGCGGCACGGCCGGTCCGCCGCGGCGGGGCTGGGCGCGGCTCACGACGGCCTCCTCAGGGACACGAGATCGGCCAGCTCCCGGTCGGTGAGCTCGGTCAGCGCTGCCTCGCCGGAGCCGAGCACCGCGTCGGCCAGTGCCCGCTTGGACAGCAGCAGTTCGGCGATGCGGTCCTCGACCGTACCCTCCGCGATCAGCCGGTGGACCTGGACGGGCCGGGTCTGCCCGATGCGGTGGGCGCGGTCGGTGGCCTGGTCCTCCACCGCCGGGTTCCACCAGCGGTCGTAGTGGACGACGTGTCCCGCCCGGGTCAGATTGAGGCCGGTGCCCGCCGCTTTGAGGGAGAGGACGAAGACGGGGATGCCGCCCGACTGGAAGCGGTCCACCATCTTGTCCCGCTCCGGCACGGGGGTGGAGCCGTGCAGCAGCTGGGAGGGGATCGTGCGAGAGGACAGATGGCCGCAGATGAGCCGCGCCATGGCCACGTACTGGGTGAAGACGAGTACCGATCCGCCCTCGGCCATGATCGCGTCGAGCAGTTCGTCCAGTAGCGCGAGTTTGCCGGAGCGCGCCGTGAGCCGGGGGCGGTCCTCTTTCAGGAACTGCGCCGGGTGGTTGCAGATCTGCTTGAGCGAGGTGAGCAGCTTCATGATCAGGCCGCGGCGGGCGATGCCCTCGGCGGTCTCGATCCGGGCCATCGTCTCCCGGACGACCGCTTCGTAGAGCGAGGCCTGCTCCCGGGTGAGCGGGACGGGGTGGTCGGACTCCGTCTTCGGCGGGAGCTCGGGCAGGATGCCGGGGTCGCTCTTCTTCCGCCGCATCAGGAAGGGCCGGACGAGCCGGGCGAGACGCTCCACCGCCTCCTCGTCGCCGACCCGCTCGTGGTTCTCGACGGCGCGGGCGTGGCGGGAGCGGAAGGACTTCAGCGGGCCGAGCAGCCCCGGGGTGGTCCAGTCCAGGAGGGACCACAGCTCGGAGAGGTTGTTCTCGACGGGGGTGCCGGTCAGGGCGACCCGGGCCGGGGCGGGGATCGTGCGCAGGGCCCTGGCGGTGGCGGAGAAGGGGTTCTTGACGTGCTGGGCCTCGTCGGCGACGACCATGCCCCACTCGCGGGCGGCGAGTTCCCCGGCGCTGGTGCGCATCGTGCCGTAGGTCGTCAGCACGAATCCCCCGGGTCCGGTGTCGAGGCTGCGCTGCGGGCCGTGGAAGCGCCCGACGGGTGCTCCGGGTGCGAAGCGCCTGATCTCGCGCTGCCAGTTGCCGAGCAGGGACGCCGGGCAGACGACGAGCGTGGGGGCGGTGACGGCCCGGTGCTCGGCCCGGTGCAGATGGAGTGCGATGACCGTCACGGTCTTGCCGAGGCCCATGTCGTCGGCGAGGCAGCCGCCGAGCCCCAGCGAGGTCATCTGGTCCAGCCAGGCGAGTCCGCGAAGCTGGTAGTCGCGCAGGGTGGCGGCGAGGGCCGCGGGCTGGGCGAGGGCGGCGGGGCCGCGGGTGAGCCGGTCCCGCAGGGCGGCCAGCGCGCCCTCGGGCACGGCCTCGACGGTCTCCCCGTCGACCTCGGCGGTGCCGGTGAGCGCCACGGCCAGGGCGTCCACCGGTTCCAGCAGGCCGAGTTCCCGCTTGCGGGCCTTGCGCACGAGGTCCGGGTCGACCACCACCCACTGGTCGCGCAGCCGCACGATGGGCCGGTGGGACTCCGCGAGCGCGTCCATCTCCTGCTCGGTGAGCGGGTCCCCGTCCAGCGCGAGCCGCCAGTCGAAGCGCAGGAGCCGCTCGCCGTCGAAGAAGGGCGTACCGTCCGTGGCCGAACCGGGCGCGGGCGCCCGGACGACCGCCGTCGCGGTCAGGTTCCTGGCGAGCTCCCTGGGCCAGTGCACGGCGATCCCTGCGTCGGCCAGGCGGGTGGCGGCCGGGCCGAGCAGCTCGTACAGCTCGTCCTCGGTGACCGGCAGGACGTCGGGCACCTCGCGGTCGAGCAGCCGGCCGAGCGGTGGCCAGACGCGGGCGGCACGGCGCAGGGCCAGCACGGTGTCGATGCGGGCGCGGGGGCCGAAGTGCCCGTCGCCCCGCGCCTCCCCGGCCCACAGCCCTGCGGCGTCGACCACGAGCGTCGGGTCGGCGAGGCTGTGCACCTGGACGAGGACGGCCGCGGCCTGCCCGTCGCCGCCGTCCTCCGCGGAGACGTCGAACAGCTCGTGTACGGGCAGGTCAAGCCGCAGGGAGATCCGCACGCCGGCGTCCATTCCGGCCGCGGCCTCGGCCGCCCATGCGCGGGCGCGGGGCAGATGCTGCGGCGCCGTCGCGGCGAACGGCCCGCCCGCGGCGTACGCGGCCGCCGGAGTGCGGGGCAGGCTGTCCGCGACGGCGTCGAGGAAGGCCCTGATCAGCGCCTCGGGCTCGGGCAGCCGCAGCGGCCGCGAACCGGGGAGCGGTGTGGCGTGCGCCTCGTACGGCAGGGCGGCGGCGATGGCGCGGAGGTGGGCGATGTCGTCCGCGTCCAGCGGTCCTGCGCGCCAGGCGTCGTGGTCGGACGGCGTCAGGCCGGGCAGCACCCTGCCGCGTGCCACGAGCTGGAGGGCGTGCAGCGCGGCGGCACCCCAGCATGCCGTGGCGGGATGGGCCGCCGGGTCGTGCCGGGCGGCGGCGAGCAGCGGGACGGCGACGGCGACGGGCAGCACCAGCGCGGGGACGGTACGGCTGCGGACCCCGGCTCCGTGCCCGCGGACGACGGTGATCCGGGCCGGGGCGCCGGGGGCGGCCGCTCCCGGCGCGGTGCCGGTGGGCAGGGGCCGCCCGTCGGGACTCCAGAAGGCGACGCTGCCGTCGCGGGGCAGTGCCGCCGGGAGGAACACGGCGGCAAGGGTGTGCAGCATGCCGGGTCGCCGCCTCCCTTCGCCTCGGTCGCACGAGCGGCGTGCCGTGGACGCCGTGGAGGAACGACCATACGGGGAGGGTCTGACAGTGACGCGCGCCGGTTCCGGTGGTCGTGGCTCGGTCCCGGGCCTCAGGGCCCAGGGCCTGCGTCCCGGCCGGGCACCGTCGCGCGGCGCACGGGAGGGCGGCGCGCGCGGGGCGCGGGAGGGCGGCGCGCGCAGGGCGCGGGAGGGCGGCGCGCGCAGGGCGCGGACACAGGGCGGGGTCCACCGGGCGGGCACGGAGCCTGCCCCGCCGGGTGCGGGACGGTGCCGGATTCGCGGCCGCAGCGGGCGCCCGGGCACGGCAGGACCAGGGCGCAGCAGGACCAGGGCACAGGGCGCGCACGGTGCGGGAAACGGCCAGGTGCCCGCTCCGGGCCGGTGGTCCGCGGCGCACGGGCACGAGGCGGTGAGCGTCCGGGCGGACACGCTCCCCGGCGAACCGCCGGCGTCTCACATCCTTCCGTCGTCCAGCGACTCGTGGCCGCCGTGTGCCGGGTCGCTCAGTGCCGCGGGGCTCTCCGGTACCACCGGCATCGGAAGGTCCGGCATGGCGGGCATGGCCGTCGCGTTGGTCACCGGCGTGTTCAGCGGCGGCTTGACCTCGGGTGGCTCGTGGTGGGACTCCTCCTCCCGGGCGGGGCCCGAACCGCGTTCGAGGAAGCGCAGGAGCTCCACCGGGATCGGCAGGACCAGGGTGGAGTTCTTCTCGGCGGCGACCGCCATGACGGTCTGCAGCAGGCGCAGTTGCAGGGCCGCCGGCGTCTCCGACATCTGGTGCGCCGCCTCGGCCAGCTTCTTCGACGCCTGGAGTTCCGCGTCCGCGTTGATCACGCGTGCCCGGCGCTCCCGGTCGGCCTCCGCCTGGCGTGCCATGGAGCGCTTCATCGTCTCCGGCAGCGAGACGTCCTTGATCTCCACCCGGTCGACACTCACGCCCCAGCCGAGCGCCGGGCTGTCGATCATGAGTTCGAGGCCCTGGTTGAGCTTCTCACGGTTGGACAGGAGGTCGTCCAGCTCGCTCTTGCCGATGATCGAGCGCAGCGATGTCTGGGCCATCTGGGAGACGGCGAAGCGGTAGTCCTCGACCCTCACGATGGCGTCGGCCGCGTCGACCACCTTGAAGTAGACGACGGCGTCCACCCTGACGGTGACGTTGTCCCTGGTGATTCCCTCCTGCGCGGGCACGGGCATCGTCACGATCTGCAGATTGACCTTGTGCAGCCGGTCCACGACCGGAACGATCATGGTGAATCCGGGTCCGCGGACCCGGTCGCGCAGTCGGCCGAGGCGGAAGACCACGCCCCGCTCGTACTGCTTGACGACCTTGGCCGCGGCCATGACATAGGCGAGGCATGCGGCACCCGCCGCGACACCGAGCGCCACGAGATCCACATCCATCACGGCACCCCCTGCCGTTTCACACGTCCGGGAGTTTCGGTCTGTGTTTCAACGGTATTCCTGTCCGGTGCGGCGGTCGAGCGCCGTGCGGGGGCGGGCCGTCCCCTGAGCGGGCGCATCCGGCGTGCGGACCCCGGAGGAGGTCCGGCAGGGTCGGAACAGGAGTCCGCACCACAGACGGGGACCAGTCATGGCCGATCACCGGCGCCTCGGCATCGCCGCCGGGGCAGTGCTTCTGACCGCCGCCCTCGCCGGCTGTTCCGGCCTGGGCCGGACCGCCGTGGGCACCGTGAACTACGAGCCGGGTGGGGTGCGCGTCGTCACGGTGTCCAACCCGGTGGTGACCGGCTGCCACAGCCTGCTGCCGGACGGTGCGGTACGCATCGAGAACGCGACGCTGATCGACCTCATCGCCTACCGGACACCGGACTGCACCGGCGGCGACACGACCTACATCGCCACGACGCTGTTCAACAACATCGCTCCGGGCACCCAGCCCTGGCGCAGCTACCGCTGGGTCCACTGAGCCGCCGCCCCGGTTCCTCCCGGTGCCCGGACCTGCCCGCCGTCCTCCTGCTCAGGCGCCGCCCCCGGCCCCGCCGCCCCTCCTGCTCGGGCCTCCCGCCTGCGCCCGGCCCCCGCCCTCCCGGTGCCCCGCTTCCGCCGCGGCTCCCCGGGCCTTCTCCGGGGCCGCCCCGCGGCCGCCTTCGCCTCGCTCGCCCTACCGGTCCCCGCGGTCCGGGTGGATGCTGGAAGGGAAGGGACGAGGCCCATGCGTACGGGAAACGAACCGGCCACGGCTCGCAGTCCGCTGCGGATGCGGTTCTGGCTGAGTGTCTGGGGACTGCTGTGGGCGGTCTCGGGGACGGCCGTCTTCGCGCTCGCCGAACGCCCCGGGTGGGCGATCACCTGCGCGGTGCTGAGCCTGGTCGTCATGACCGACCTGATGATCGTGGTACACCGGCTCCACCAGGGACCGCACTACCAGCCCGGTCACGGCATCCCGCCCTACGAGCCGGACCGCGGGGACGACCGGCGGCGGCGTTAGGACTCAGGACTCGAAGCGCGCGGCTTCCAGGTACTCGGGCCTGGGATCGAGCGCGGCGGCGAGCCGGAAGTGCCGCTGTGCCCGGTCCGGGCGGCCGGCGCGCTGGAAGGTGCGGGCCAGCGCGAAGTGGGCGAAGGCGTTGTCGGGTTCGTGGTCGACTATGTGCTGGAACTCGCGCTCCGCCGCACGAAGTCGGGCGGACGCGAAGTAGGCGCGCGCCCGCAGCAGCCGGGCCGCTCCGCTCTCCGGATGGGCGGCGATGACCGAGTCGAGGAGCTTGATCGCCCCGCGCGGATCCCGCGAGGCGAGCAGTTGCTCGGCCGCGCGGAAGTCGATGACGTGGGTTTCCGGGGTGGCCTCGGGCACGCTCGCATCCTTTCCTCCCCGCCCCCTGTCCGCCATCCCCTGGGCGACATCCTCCGCTCGACGTCCCCGGCCGCGGGGTTTACCGGCGGGCGCGGCGTACCCGGTGCGCGGCCGTGCCGTCCCCTCGCCCTACCGCCGGGTGCGCCGTCACCGCGGGCCGCGCACCCGGCGGTACCCGGCGGTACCCGGCCCCACGATCCCGTCCCGCCGTGAACACCGCCACCGCGGGCCCCGCCGCGGGCCGTGGGCCGGGCCCGACCCGGGTGATCACGGCCGCACAGGGCGCCGGTCCTAGCCCCGCGCGCGCTGCCTCAGCTCGGCCCAGACCTCGCGGACCCGGGGCTCCAGTGCCTCCAGCGGCCCGTCGTTGTCGATGATCAGATCGGCGACGGCCCTGCGCTGCTCGGGTTCCGCCTGCGCGGCCATCCGGGCGCGCGCCTCCGACCCGGTCATGCCGCGCAGCCGTACGAGCCGGTCCAGCCGGGTCTCGGGGGCCGCGTCCACGACGACGACCAGGTCGTACAGGGGGGCGAGGCCGTTCTCCGCGAGCAGCGGTACGTCGTGGACGACCACCGCCTCCGGGCCGGCCGCGGCCTCCAGTTCGGCCGACCGCGCCCCGACCAGCGGGTGCACGATGGCGTTCAGCCGGGCCAGCCGTTCGGCGTCGGAGAACACGATCGCGCCGAGTCGGGGCCGGTCGAGGGTGCCCTCCGGTGTGAGGATGTCGGGACCGAACGCCTCGACGACGGCGGCTAGGCCCGGTGTGCCGGGCTCGACGACCTCTCGGGCGATCTTGTCCGCGTCGATCAGCACCGCGCCGTACGACGCGAGAAGCCGTGACACTTCGCTCTTGCCGGCGCCGATACCGCCGGTCAGGCCCACCTTCAGCATGGGCGGAAGCATAGGCACGCACCGGGGGCGGCGGTCCGCCGGGCCCCTGGACACGGGCCTATGAGTCGCCCTCGCGTTCGGCCAGGAACCGCTCGAACTGCCTGCCGATCTCGTCCGCCGACGGGAGCTCCGCCGGTTCGGCGACCAGGCTGCCCCGGGTGTCGGCACCGGCGATGGCGTCGTACTGGTGCTCGAGCCCTCTCACCAGGGACGTCAGCTCCTCGTCACCCTCGCCGATCTGGCGTTCGATCTCGGTCTGGGTGCGCTGGGCCCGGGCGCGCAGGGTGTGCGCGATGCCGGGGAGCACCAGCCCCGTCGCGGCGGTGATCGCTTCGAGGGCGGTCAGCGCGGCGTCCGGGTACGCGGAGCGGGCGACGTAGTGCGGCACATGGGCGGCGACGCCGAGGACGTCGTGGCCCCACTGCGCCAGCCGGTACTCGACCAGGGATTCCGCGCTGCCCGGCACCTGGGCCTCGTCGAAGGGGCTGCGATGACCGGGCATCAGGTCCGTCCGGGTGCCGTGCGGGGTGACTCCGACGGGACGGGTGTGCGGCACGCCCATGGGGATGCCGTGGAAGTTCACGGAGAGGCGCACCCCGAGCCGCTCGACGATCTGCCGCACGGCCGCGGCGAACAGCTCCCACTCCACGTCCGGCTCGGGGCCGGACAGCAGCAGGAACGGGGCGCCGGTGGCGTCCTGGACCAGCCGGACCTCCAGGGAGGGGGTCTCGAAACCGGTCCAGCGGTCCCGGCGGAAGGTGAGCAGCGGGCGGCGGGCGCGGTAGTCGACGAGCCGGTCGTGGTCGAAGCGGGCCACCACCTGGTGGGGCAGGGATCCGAGCAGGGCGGTGACGAGTTGCTCGCCCGTCTCGCCCGCGTCGATGTACCCGTCGAAGTGGTACAGCATGACGAGCCCGGCCGACTCCTGTGCCAACGCCACGTCGACGACCGCCAGGCCCTTCGGCTCCCACTCGTACAGACTCTGCGGATCTCGCACCGTTACCGCCCCTTCTCCGTGTCTGAGGTGTCAACCCCGCACCCGGTGCGATCATTCCCGACGGTGCCCGGGCCGCTCCGGGGAGCCGGTCGGGCGGGGGCCTCGGCGCGTTCGGAAATGGCGGAGGCCCGCCCCCCGTGAAGGGGGCGGGCCTCCGCACCGGTTGCCCGGTGGCCGGCGGGAGCCTCAGCTCTGGCCGCCTGCCAGCTTCTCGCGGAGCGCGGCGAGGGCCTCGTCCGACGCCAGGGCGCCGGAGTTGTCGTCCGACTCCGAGGAGTACGAACCGCCCTGCGGCGCGGCGGCCGGAGCGGCCTGCCCGCCCTCGGCGGCGGCGGCCTCGTCGGCCTCGCGGGACTTGATGACCTGCGCCTGGTGCTGCTCGAAGCGCTGCTGCGCCTCGGCGTACTGGTGCTCCCACTCCTCGCGCTGCTTCTCGTAACCCTCGAGCCAGTCGTTGGTCTCGGGGTCGAAGCCCTCGGGGTAGATGTAGTTGCCCTGGTCGTCGTAGGACGCGGCCATGCCGTACAGGGTCGGGTCGAACTCGACCGACGCCGGGTCGGCACCGAAGGACTCGTTGGCCTGCTTCAGGGACAGCGAGATCCGGCGACGCTCGAGGTCGATGTCGATGACCTTGACGAAGATCTCGTCGTTGACCTGGACGACCTGCTCCGGGATCTCCACGTGGCGCTCGGCCAGCTCGGAGATGTGGACCAGGCCCTCGATGCCCTCGTCCACGCGGACGAACGCACCGAACGGCACCAGCTTGGTGACCTTGCCCGGGACGACCTGGCCGATCTGGTGGGTGCGGGCGAACTGCTGCCACGGGTCTTCCTGCGTCGCCTTCAGCGACAGCGAGACACGCTCGCGGTCCATGTCGACGTCGAGGACCTCGACGGTGACCTCCTGGCCGACCTCGACCACCTCGGACGGGTGGTCGATGTGCTTCCAGGACAGCTCGGAGACGTGCACCAGACCGTCGACGCCACCCAGGTCCACGAAGGCACCGAAGTTGACGATCGAGGACACGACGCCGGACCGCACCTGGCCCTTCTGCAGGGTGGTGAGGAACGTCTGGCGGACCTCGGACTGGGTCTGCTCCAGCCAGGCACGGCGGGACAGGACCACGTTGTTGCGGTTCTTGTCCAGCTCGATGATCTTGGCCTCGAGCTCCTTGCCGACGTACGGCTGGAGGTCGCGGACGCGGCGCATCTCGACCAGGGAGGCGGGGAGGAAGCCGCGGAGGCCGATGTCGAGGATGAGACCACCCTTGACGACCTCGATGACGGTACCGGTGACGATGCCGTCCTCTTCCTTGATCTTCTCGATGGTGCCCCAGGCACGCTCGTACTGGGCGCGCTTCTTCGAGAGGATCAGGCGGCCTTCCTTGTCCTCCTTCTGGAGGACGAGGGCCTCGATCTCGTCACCGACGGCGACGACCTCGTTGGGGTCGACGTCGTGCTTGATCGAGAGCTCGCGGCTCGGGATGACACCTTCGGTCTTGTAACCGATGTCGAGCAGGACCTCGTCCCGGTCGACCTTCACGATGACGCCGTCGACGATGTCGCCGTCGTTGAAGTACTTGATCGTCTCGTCGATCGCGGCGAGGAAGGCTTCCTCGTTACCGATGTCGTTGACCGCAACCTGCGGGGTGGTGGCGGTGGTCTCGGTGCTGCTCGTCATGTGGGAAAGGGCTCCGGTACGGACATTGAAGTCGTAGGTACTGCTACGCCGTGAGCCCGTATCGCAGCTGCAGAAGCCGGACAGCCAAGGAAGCGCCAACCCCAGCAGGAATGGCGCCTCGACAACCGAGGGGACATACAGCAGATGCGAGCGCGGCCTGCTCCGTCTGAGGCGCGCAAGCCCGCAGCGCAACCTTTAGCATACGGGGGCGGCAGGGCACGGTCAATGCGCGAAGACCCCCACCCGGGGCGGAACTCCGCATACCCGGCACAACTAGGGTTTGCCGAGGCCATGATGGCCGCGCCTCGCTCCCCGCGACACGGCCGCAGGGCCCTCGCGGTGCTTCCGGGCGAGGCACCAGCAACGTACAACGACGGGCGAGATGATCCAAGAGCACGAACCGCAGGCGACCCGGCGTCACACCGGCGGTGCGGAGAGCAGCCGCGCCAGCCGCGGCTGGTGGGACCGCAACGCCGACGCGTACCAGAGCGAGCACGGCTCCTTCCTCGGTGACGACCGGTTCGTCTGGTGTCCCGAGGGCCTGGACGAGGCCGAGGCCCGGCTGCTCGGTCCGGCGGAGTCCCTGCGGGGCGCCGCCGTACTGGAGGTGGGCGCCGGCGCGGCCCAGTGCTCCCGCTGGCTGCTGGCCCAGGGCGCGCGGCCGGTGGCCCTGGACCTCTCGCACCGCCAGCTCCAGCACGCCCTGCGGATCGGTGCGGGCTTCCCCTGGTCGAGGCGGACGCCCGCGCACTGCCCTTCGCCGACGGCTCCTTCGACCTGGCGTGCTCCGCGTTCGGGGCCGTGCCGTTCGTCGCCGACCCGGTGCGCGTGTTCCGGGAGGTGAGGCGGGTCCTGCGGCCCGGCGGGCGGTGGGTCTTCTCGGTCACGCACCCCGTCCGCTGGGCGTTCCCCGACGAGCCGGGACCCGAGGGGCTGAGCGTCTCCGCCTCGTACTTCGACCGCACCCCGTACGTGGAGCAGGACGAGGAGGGCCGGGCCGTCTACGTGGAGCACCACAGGACGATCGGGGACCGCGTCCGCGACGTGGTGGCGGCCGGCTTCCGGCTGACCGACCTGGTCGAGCCGGAGTGGCCGGCCTGGAACGGCCAGGAGTGGGGCGGCTGGTCACCGCTGCGCGGGAACCTGGTCCCGGGGACGGCGATCTTCGTCTGCGAGCGGAGCGGGACCGGCCCGGACGGGGGGACCTGACGTGATCCCCGAGGAGGCCCTCGCCCGGCTTCCCGTGCGCACGGCCCTCCCCGCGCTGGAACGGGCCCTGGACTCGCACGGCGCCGCCGTGCTGTGCGCGCCGCCCGGTACGGGCAAGACGACACTGGTGCCGATCGCGCTCGCCGGGCTGCCGGACCGCGGCGGCGCCCGCGGCCGGGTCGTCGTCGCCGAGCCCCGGCGGATCGCGGCCCGTGCGGCGGCACGGCGCATGGCGTGGCTGCTCGGTGAGAAGGCGGGCGGCCGGGTCGGCTTCACGGTGCGCGGCGAGCGGGTCGTCGGGCCGGGCACCGCGATCGAGGTCGTCACCACCGGAGTGCTGCTCCAGCGGCTCCAGCGCGACCAGGAACTCGCCGGGGTCGGCACCGTCATCCTCGACGAGTGCCACGAACGGCACCTGGACGCCGACACCGTCGCGGCGTTCCTGCTCGACGTGCGCGAGACCCTGCGGCCCGAACTGCGGCTGGTGGCGGCGTCGGCCACCACGGACGCGGAGGGCTGGGCCCGGCTCCTCGGCGACGCGCCGGTCGTCCGGGCCGAGGACGCCGCCCACCCCGTCGAGGTGGTGTGGGCGCCACCCGCCCGCCCGGTGCGTCCGCCGCACGGCACCCGGGTCGACCCGGCGCTGCTCGCGCATGTGGCGTCGGTGGTCCGCGCGGCGCTGGCCGAGCGGACCGGGGACGTGCTCTGCTTCCTGCCGGGGGTGGCGGAGATCGCGCGGGTCGCCCGGCTGCTCGGGGGCACCGGGGCGGAGGTGCTCCAGGTGCACGGGCGGGCACCGGCGGCCGTGCAGGACGCGGTGCTCTCCGCCGGGCGGCACCGCAGGGTGGTGCTGGCGACCTCGGTCGCGGAGTCGTCGCTGACCGTGCCCGGCGTGCGGGTCGTCGTGGATGCGGGACTCGCCCGGGAGCCGCGCACCGACCACGCCCGGGGCCTCGGCTCGCTCACGACGGTACGGGTCTCCCGGGCCGCGGCCCGGCAGCGGGCGGGCCGGGCGGGGCGCGAGGCTCCCGGCACGGTCTACCGCTGCTGGGCCGAGGCGGAGCACGCCCGGCTGCCGCGCTTCCCCGCGCCGGAGATCCAGGTGGCGGACCTGACGGCGTTCGCCCTGCAAACGGCGTGCTGGGGCGATCCGGACGCCGCCGGGCTCGCCCTGCCGGATCCGCCGCCCGCGGGCGCGATGGCCGCGGCCCGCTCGGTCCTCACGGCCGTGGGCGCGGTCGGCCCGTCGGGCCGGGCGACCGACCGGGGTCGGCGCATGGCCCGGCTCGGAGTCCATCCGCGGCTCGCACGGGCCCTGGTCGACGGTGCCCCGGAGGTGGGCCCGCGGCGCACCGCGGAGGTCGTCGCGCTGCTGAGCGAGGAGCCCCCGCGGGAGTACGGGGACGACCTGACCGCCGCCTGGCGCACGGCCCGGCGCGGCCGCGACGCGTACGCCGCCCGCTGGCGCGCGGAGGCGGACCGGCTGACGCGCTCGCTCGGCGGCGGCGCCGGCGCCCCGGCCGGTGCGGCGGCCGCCTCCGACGACACGGCCGCCGGGTTCGTGACCGCGCTCGCCTTCCCCGAGCGCGTCGCGCGGGCGCGGGGCGGGACGTCGTACCTGATGGTCTCCGGGACCGGTGCGGAACTCGGCGAGGGCTCACCGCTGCGGGGCTCCCCCTGGCTGGCGGTGGCGGTGGCCGACCGGCCGGCGCAGGCCGCGTCCGCGCGGGTGCGGCTCGCCGCCGTCATGGACGAGGGGACCGCACGCGCCGCAGCGGAGCACCTGCACTCTCGCGGCGAGGAGGTGCGGTGGGAGGACGGCGACGTCACCGCCCGCCGGGTGGAACGGCTGGGCGCGGTGGAGCTGTCCGTGCGCCCGCTGCCGAAGCCGGGGGCCGGCCTGGTCCGGGACGCGCTGCTGGAGGGGCTCCGGCGTGAGGGGCCGGGGCTGCTCGCCTGGTCGCGGGAGGCCGCGGCGCTGCGGCAGCGGCTCGGCTTTCTGCACCGGGTGCGGGGCGCGCCCTGGCCGGACGTGTCGGACACGCCCCTGCTGGATCGCGCCGGTGAGTGGCTGGAGCCGGAGCTGTCCCGGGCCCGGCGCCGGGCCGATCTGGCGGGGATCGACGCCGGGCCGTGCCTGCGACGGCTGCTGCCCTGGGCCACGGGCGAGGCGGCCCGCCTCGACGAACTGGCCCCGGAGCGGATCGAGGTGCCGAGCGGGTCGCGGATCCGGGTGGACTACGCGGGCGAGCAGCCCGTGCTGGCCGTGAAGCTCCAGGAGTTGTTCGGGCTCCGGGAGACACCGCGCCTGGCGGGGGTGCCCGTGCTCGTCCACCTCCTCTCCCCCGCGGGGCGTCCCGCGGCGGTGACCGCGGACCTCGCCTCGTTCTGGCGCGACGGGTACCGGGCGGTGCGCGCCGAGCTGCGCGGGCGCTACCCGAGGCATCCCTGGCCGGAGGACCCGGCGACGGCGGAGCCCACGCGGGGGGTGAAGCGCTGACCGCCCCGGCCGTGGAGCCGAACACCGCGGCCGCGCTCCTCACATCCCGGCCGGCCCGGGTTCGCGAGCCGGCCCGGGTTCGCGAGCCGGCCCGGGTTCGCGAGCCGGCGCGCCGCCCTCGTCGCGCCCCGGCGCGGCGTCGCCGCCGGGCCGGCGTGAGCGCGCTTCGAGGAGGAGGGAGACCGCGAGGAGGCCCGCGCCGAGGCCCAGGAAGGTCCACGGCAGGCGGGAGACCAGCAGGAGCACGAGCCCGCGCTGGGACGACACCTGGGCGACCGTGCGGTCCACGTAGTCCTCGCGCATCCGGACGTGCCCGGAGAACGCGGTCACCCGGTCGCGGCCGCCGAGCAGCGAACCGCCGCGCAGTTCCTCGGTGTGGATCTCCTCGCCGTTGACGGGCGCCCCGGTGACCGGCTCGACCCAGAACATGCGTGTGGTGGTGTACCAGCGGGTGGTGCCGGTCCGCTCTTCCAGCGTCGCCGCGTCGATGCCGGGTATCGGCATCTTCTTCGGGTACGGCACCTTGGTCCACGGGACCGTCTGCTCGAAGTAGTAGACCTCCAGTCCGCGGAAGGTCCGGGTCCCCTTGTAGTGGATGGGGGCGGAGGTCCTGGTCTGGGCGTCGAAGTACGCGTAGTCCCGCTTCTCGGTGAGGAAGGGCCACTTGAACTCGATGCCCTCGCGCCGGACCGGGTCGCCGTCGACCATCTCCCCCGGGGCGTGCACGGGTGCCTGGGTGTGGGCGTCGAAGATGTACCGCTCGGGGATCTGGGAGACCGTCTTCCCGTCCGGCCCCTGGACGTGGGAGAGCGAGTCCCAGACCACCACGTCCCGGCCCGCGTGGCGCTCGATCCGCTCCGACTCCTCCACGTTGCCCTTGAGGGTCTGCACGATGGTGACCTTCTCCACCTGCTCGGCCCGCATGGTGTCGTACCGCAGCAGGGTCGCCGGTCTCGCCTCGAGCACCGTCTCCTGGTACTGGCCCGGGGGATCTTGGCCAGCCGGGGGAAGGCGTACCAGCGCAGCACCGGCGCCAGCGCCGCGAAGAAGACGGCGAACGACAGGAGCACAAGACTCGCTCTGCGGCGCACGGCGGCTGCTCCTCCCGCTACTTCACGGGTCCGGGGACCGTGGTGAGGAGAGGTCTGGGCGAGGTCTCCCCGGGCGGCACGTCGAGTACGGCGATGAGCAGCACGACGAGCAGCACGGGGACCAGCCCGGCGGCTGCGGCGACGAGGGCGCGCATGGTCGGCCTCCCGGGTACGCGGTCTGATGGGGCGTCAGAGCAGCGGGCGGGGGCACCGTAGCAACGGGGGATCGAGAAGAGAACACGTCGCACCGCACACGGCACCGCCCCTCCGCGGGGATACACGCGGAGGGGCGGTGCGGTCTGCGGCCCGCCGGGTCAGGCGGCCGGGGCCGCCGGGGCGGCGACCTGGAGTTCGAGGATCAGCACGGCACCGCCCTCGGTCGTCAGGCGCAGCAGGAACGTGCCGGACCGGTCGTCGGAGAAGATCTGCGGCAGCACCAGCATGCCGTCGGCGTCGGTCCTCAGCTCCGTGAGCGTGCGGACCGGATCGCCCTCGGCGTCCTTGAAGTACGGGCCCTCGGTGTTCTCGTCCGGGTCGTCGGCCGCGCTGACCATCGTGGCCGTGACGGCCGCACCCGTTGCCGTCGCACCCTTGAACGTGGCCTTGACCTCGACCGCGTGGGCGAACTCGGAGGACGGCGAGGCCGTCAGCTCCTCGTCGCCGGTCCGCGCGAGGGCGTCCGCCTGGCGGGGAGTGACGGTCGCGGTGTAGTCGAGCCGGGGCAGGGCCCGGCCGGCGACGGTCACCCGGATGGTGAAGTCACCGGTCTGCTCACCGGCCTTCAGCGCGGGTGCGACGGCCACGCCGCCCTCCCCGGTGCGCACGACCGCGCTCGTGCGGTCGCCGGAGAAGCGGGCGTCGGTCTCGCTGACGAGCTCGAAGACCAGGTCGGCGCCCACGACCGACTGACCGGAGCGGCTCTTCGCCCGGACCTTCGGCAGCTCGGCGAAGTCCTCACCGGCGGTGGCGGTGGGACGTCCGCCGCCGGCGTTCTCGATGCCGAACACCGTCGCGGACGGCGGAGGGGTCGGGGGGGACGGCTTCGCCGGGGTGGTCGGGGTGGTCGGGCCCGGGGACGGCGCACCGGGCTCCGGCTTCGCCGGGGGAGGCTTGGGGCTTCCCGTCGAGCCGCCGGGTACCGAGGGGGACGGCGACTGGCCGGGCGCGGTGCCCGGTGTCGTCGGCTTGGCCGGAGTGACGGGCACGGCCGGTGTCGTCGGCGTGGCCGGAGCGGCGGGCATGGTCGGCGTGACGGGCTTGGCAGGAGTGACGGGCGTGGTCGTAGAGCCGCTGCCGCTGCTCTCGACGGGCAGGACACCCGATCCGTCGGGGACCTCATGAGTGCCCCGCTTGTAGTACTCGAACCAGGACAGGACCGTCCGCAGGTACTCCCGCGAACGGTTGTAGCTCAGAATCGCCCTGTCGAGGTCCTCCTTGACGGACAGGTCGCGGCCGCCCGCACACAGGTACTTCGCCGCGGCGAGCGCCGCGTCATGGATGTTGTTCGGGTCCTTGCGGCCGTCACCGTTGGCGTCCTGGCCCCAGGTGGCCCAGGTCGACGGGATGAACTGCATCGGGCCGACCGCGCGGTCGTGGGTGCGGTCGCCGTCGTACGCGCCGCCGTCGGTGTCGGAGATGTCGGCGAACCCCACCCCGTTCAGCACCGGGCCGAGGATCGGGGAGAACGTCGTGCCGTCGGCGTCGACCCGCCCGCCGCGCGCCTGGCCGGACTCGACCTTGCCGATCGCGGCGAGCAGTTGCCAGGGGAGGCGGCAGCCGGGGTTGCTCGCGGCGACGGTCTGCTCGGCCTGCTTGTACGCGCCCAGCACCGTGGCCGGGATCCCGGCCTCCGCCTCGCCCACCGCAGGCAGAGGGGGCGAGGCACCGGGCTTGTTGGGGCTGTTCAGCGGCGGCAGGTCCGTGTAGTAGGGGGAGTTGCCGGTCGCCGAGGAACCCGTGGGCGGGGTCGCTTCGGAGGCTCGCGCGTCGCCGCCGGTGGCGGTGGGCGCGACACCCGGCGCCTGCGACGCGGAGAGCGCGGCCACGGCGACCGCCGCCACCGCCGTCGTGGTGGCCCCCTTGCGCAGCCGGCGGCCGAATTGCGCTGCCATACCCCTGGTCCCCTCCCCGTAGGCCGCTGTTCGCGCTCTCGCGCGATGTACCGTGCGACACTACGGCAACCCCCCGCACCGCGACACAGGCGCCCCGGCCACTCTCGCCGGGTGTTCACCCCGCGTCCACAGCCGGCATGCGGGCCTCCGGATCGCATGGCACACCGCCGGGTTCCCGCATACTGGGCGGCATCGTTCGAATACGGCCTCACGGGGGGCGGCCCGCCATGCCTTTCACGCTCAGTCACGCTGCGGCGGTCCTGCCCTGCCTCCGCAGGAACGGCACGGCTCGGGGGCCGCTGTTCACCTCGGCACTCGTCGCGGGCTCGTTCGCACCCGACGCGACCTACTTCACGGCCAGTGTGCTGCCCGGTGCGATGCGGTTCGGCGAAGTGACGCACGGCCCGCTGGGGGTGCTGACGGTCGACGTCGTCATCGCGGCCGGACTGGTGGGGCTCTGGCTGATGGTGCGTGAACCGCTGCTGGCCCTGCTACCGCGGCGCCTCCAGGCACGCGCCCACGCCGTTGTGCGAGGCGGCGCCCGGAACGACCGGACCGGGGCGGCAGCGGCGCTGTGGTTCTGCGTCTCGGCGGCGATCGGTGCGGCGACGCACGTCGTCTGGGACGCGTTCACCCACTTCGACCGCTGGGGCACGCGGGCCCTGCCGGTGCTCGCGGAATCCGTCGCCGGATTCCCCCTCTACACGTACACGCAGTACGGGAGTTCGATCCTGGCGCTGGTGGCGCTGGGCTGGTTCATCCGGTCCGCGTGGAAGCACACCCCGGGGTGTGCCGGACCGGTGCCCGTGCCGTCGATCGGCCGGCGGGGGCGGTGGGCCGCCGTGGCCCTGCTGACGCTGTGCGTCCTGGCGGGAACGGTGCACCGCTGTGTGCGCTTCTACCAGTACTGGGGCCGGATCGAGACGCCCCTCGACATCATTCCGACCGCGTGCTTCGGAGCGGGGGCCGGGCTCGCGGTGGGCGTGCTGCTGTACGGCGCGGCGGTCCGGATGCGGTCACGGCGGGGCACGAGCCCGGACGCGGCGCCCTCGCGGGAGCGGGCGGGCGTGTCCTGACGGCCCCCGGCCACCGGAAAGCCGGTCGAGTCCGGGCCGGTGCGGGCTCACGCCTACCGGACGCCGCTTCAGGCACGAGCCCCAGCCCCGCAACGCCCGCGCGAAAGGGCCGGACCGGCCGAGGTCACGGCCGGCGCCGGAACGCCCGCACCGGACGCCGCGCCAGGCACACGCCGTCACCCGCGGCACCCGCAACCCACGCGGCACCGCACGGAAACGCCGGCCCGGCAAAGGCCGCGCGGGATCAGCCGCCCATGGCGGCAGCGGCCACCCCGCAACGCCCGCGCGGGAACGCCCGCACCACCCACGAACCCCGGTCACACGCGGGAACGCCCGCACCCCGCGCACGCACCCGGCCACGCCCCACGCGGGAACGCCAGCCCGGAAGACGCGACACCGGGCGGCTCACGCCCCGGTTCGCAGTCGCCGGACGAAGGGGCGACGCCGCACACGCACGCCGGGTCCACCGCACGCCGGGCGAACAGCACGCCGGGTCCACCGCGCGGCGCCGCACGATCACTCGGCGCGCCCCGTGGCCGTCCGCGGCGCCCGCCCCGGTGGTGTCAGTGGGCGGCGGACTCCCAGTCCGGGCCCACGCCGACCGAGACGTCCAGCGGTGCGCGCAGTTCCGCCGCCGCGGACATCTCGCGGCGGACGAGTTCCTCGACCCGCTCGCGCTCGCCCGGGGCGATCTCCAGAACGATCTCGTCGTGGACCTGGAGCAGCATCCGGGAGGTGAGCGCCTCCGCCCGCAGCGCCGCGTCGACCCGCAGCATCGCCATCTTGACGATGTCCGCCGCCGTGCCCTGGATCGGCGCGTTCAGCGCCATCCGCTCGGCCGCCTCGCGGCGCTGGCGGTTGTCGCTGTTGAGGTCCGGGAGGTACCGCCGGCGGCCGAACATCGTCGCCGTGTAGCCCGTGGCCCGCGCCTCGTCCACGACGCGGCGCAGATAGTCGCGGACCCCGCCGAACCGCTCGAAGTAGGTGTCCATCAGGGTCCGCGCCTCGGCCGCCTCGATGTTCAGCTGCTGGCTGAGGCCGAACGCGGAGAGGCCGTAGGCCAGTCCGTACGACATCGCCTTGATCTTGCGGCGCATCTCCGCGTCGACCGCGGACCGGTCCACGCCGAAGACCTGGGAGGCCACCGTCGTGTGCAGGTCCTCGCCCGAGGTGAACGCCTCGATCAGGCCCTCGTCCTCCGAGAGATGGGCCATGACGCGCAGCTCGATCTGGCTGTAGTCGGCGGTCATCAGCGACTCGAAGCCCTCGCCGACGACGAAGCCGCGGCGGATCGCGCGGCCCTCGTCCGTGCGCACCGGCACGTTCTGCAGGTTCGGGTCGGTCGAGGAGAGCCGTCCGGTCGCGGCGACCGTCTGGCTGAACGTGGTGTGGATCCGGCCGTCCGCGGCGATGGTCTTGATCAGGCCCTCGACGGTGGAGCGCAGCCGGGCCTGCTCGCGGTGGCGCAGCATGATGACCGGCAGCTCGTGGTCGGTCTGGCCGGAGAGCCAGGCCAGCGCGTCGGCGTCGGTGGTGTAGCCGGTCTTGGTCTTCTTGGTCTTGGGGAGGTTCAGCTCCCCGAAGAAGACCTCCTGGAGCTGCTTGGGCGAGCCGAGGTTGAACTCGTGGCCCACCGAGGCGTGGGCCTCCTTCACGGCCTGCTGCACCGCTCCGGCGAACTGCTGCTCCATGGCCTCCAGATGGGCCCGGTCGGCTGAGATGCCGTGCCGCTCCATCCTGGCCAGCAGCAGCGACGTGGGCAGCTCCATGCCGTGCAGCAGCTCGCCGGCGCCGACCTCCTCGAGCTTCCCGCCGAAGGCCTCGCCCAGGTCGAGGACCGCGCGGGCCTGCGCCATCAGGGCGTCGGCCTCGGCCTGCTCGTCCTCGGCTCCGAAGGCCAGCTGCCCGTCGGCGGCGGCCGGGGCCAGCTCGCGGTGGAGGTACTCCACGGAGAGGGCGTCCAGCGCGAAGGACCGGCGGCCGGGCTTGACCAGGTAGGCGGCCAGGGCGGTGTCCATGGTGATGCCCCGCAGGTCCCAGCCGTGCTCGGGGAGGACCCTCAGCGCCTCCTTCGCACTGTGCACGACCTTCGGCCGGTCCGGGTCGGAGAGCCAGGCGGCGAAGGCCCGCTCGTCGGCCTCGTCGAGCTGGGTCGTGTCGAACCAGGCCGCCGCTCCCCCGGCGGCCGCGAGAGCGATCTCGCTGACGCTGCCGACGCCCAGCGCCCAGGCGGCGACCGAGGCGACGCCGAGGGGCTGGGCGCCGTGCCGCTCCAGCCAGGGGGCCAGCTCGCCGGGGCCGAGCACACTGCCGTCCAGCTGCACACCGGCGGCCGGGGCCGGGGCGTCGTCCTCGGCGGCGCCCGGGTCGACGGCGAGCAGCCGCTCGCGCAGGCTCGGGTTGCGGATCTCCAGGACCTCCAGGAAGCCCTTCAGCGCGGTCCGGTCATAAGGCGCGCGCTCGAGGTCGCCGACGGACTTCGGCAGCTCCACGTCACGGACCAGTTCCGTCAGGTGACGGTTGAGCTTGACGGCCTCCAGATGGTCGCGGAGCGCCTGCCCGACCTTGCCCTTGACCTCGCCGGCGCGCTCGACCAGCTCCGCGAACGAGCCGAACTGGCTGATCCACTTCGTGGCGGTCTTCTCGCCGACGCCGGGGATGCCCGGGAGGTTGTCGGACGGGTCGCCGCGGAGGGCGGCGAAGTCCGGGTACTGGGAGGGGGTCAGCCCGTACTTCTCCTGGACCTTCTCCGGGGTGAAGCGGGTCAGCTCGCTGACGCCCTTGGTGGGGTAGAGCACGGTGACGTGGTCGGAGACCAGCTGGAAGGAGTCCCGGTCGCCGGTGACGATCAGCACCTCGAAGCCCGCGGCCTCGGCCCGGGTGGCGAGGGTCGCGATGATGTCGTCGGCCTCGAAGCCGTCCACCGCGAACCGCACCGCGTTCATCGTGTCGAGCAGTTCGCCGATCAGCTCGACCTGGCCCTTGAACTCGTCCGGGGTCGAGGAGCGGTTGGCCTTGTACTCGGGGAAGTCCTGGGAGCGCCAGGTCTTCCGGGAGACGTCGAAGGCCACGGCGAAATGCGTGGGCGCCTCGTCGCGGAGCGTGTTCGCCAGCATCGACGCGAAGCCGTAGATCGCGTTGGTCGTCTGGCCGCTCGCGGTGGTGAAGTTCTCCGCGGGCAGGGCGAAGAACGCCCGGTACGCCAGCGAGTGCCCGTCCATGAGGAGCAGGCGCGGACGGGTTTCCTCTGAGGTCTTCTTCGATGCTGTCTCAGCCACGCCCCCGATCCTGCCACGGCCCACCGACAGTGCCGCCCACGCCCGCCCGTGGGCGGCGGCGAGGGCCGGCTCAGCGCGAACTGCTCCACCGTGCCGCCCACGCCCGCCGGGCCACGGCCGCCGCCGCGTGACAGGATCGGAGGTCACGGCACGTCTCCCCGATGTCCGCGCCCGAAGGAGAACACCATGGCCACCAAGCCGCCCGAAGGCGACCCGGTGCAGGACGCGCCCCGGGTCGACGCACCCCGGCACAGCGCGGCCGGCCTTCCCGCTATCGGGCACACGCTCAGGATCGCGCAGCAGCAGATGGGGGTGGCGCGCACCGCCCGCACCCTGCTCAAGGTCAACCAGAAGGACGGCTTCGACTGCCCCGGCTGCGCCTGGCCCGAGGGCGAGCGCCGCCATGTGGCGGAGTTCTGCGAGAACGGCGCGAAGGCGGTGGCGGAGGAAGCGACGCTGCGCCGGGTCACGCCGGACTTCTTCGCCGCGCACCCGGTGTCCGACCTGGCCTCCCGCAGCGGGTACTGGCTGGGCCAGCAGGGCCGGATCACCCGGCCCGTGTACCTCGCGGAGGGGGCGGACCACTACGAGCCGGTGACCTGGGAGCGGGCCTTCGAGATCGTCGCCGGGGAGCTGCGGGCACTGGACTCCCCCGACGAGGCCGTCTTCTACACCTCGGGCCGCACCAGCAACGAGGCCGCCTTCCTGCTGCAGCTCTTCGCCCGCGAGTTCGGCACCAACAACCTGCCGGACTGCTCCAACATGTGCCACGAGTCCTCCGGCTCGGCGCTGACCGAGACGCTGGGCGAGGGCAAGGGCAGCGTCCTGCTGGAGGACCTGCACCGGGCCGACCTGATCATCATCGCCGGGCAGAACCCGGGCACCAACCATCCGCGGATGCTGTCCGCGCTGGAGGAGGCCAAGCGGTCCGGAGCGAAGATCATATCGGTGAACCCGCTGCCCGAGGCCGGACTGGAGCGCTTCAAGAACCCGCAGACCGCGCGGGGCCTGATCAAGGGCGTCCCGCTCACCGACCTCTTCCTCCAGATCCGCATCGGCGGCGACCAGGCCCTGTTCCGGCTCCTGGGCAAGCTGGTCCTCCAGGCGCCGGGCGGGGTCGACGAGGCGTTCGTACGGCAGTACACGCACGGTTACGAGGAGTTCGCCGCCGCCGCGCGCGCCGCGGACTGGGACGAGACGCTCGCCGCGACCGGCCTGGACCGCGCGGACATCGAGCGCGCGGCACGCATGGTGCTCGCCTCCGAGCGGACGATCGTCTGCTGGGCGATGGGGCTGACCCAGCACAAGCACGCCGTCGCGACCATCCGCGAGGTCGTGAACCTGCTGCTGCTCCGCGGCTGCGTCGGCCGTCCCGGCGCCGGGGTGTGCCCGGTGCGCGGCCACTCCAACGTCCAGGGCGACCGCACGATGGGGATCTTCGAGCGCCCCTCGGAGGACTTCCTCGACGCCCTGGAGCAGGAGTTCGGCTTCGCCCCGCCGCGGCACCACGGCCTCGACACCGTGCGGGCCATCCGGGCGCTGCGGGACGGCGAGGCGAAGGTGTTCTTCGCCATGGGCGGCAACTTCGTCAGTGCCACGCCCGACACCGGGGTCACGGAGGCGGCGATGCGCCGCGCCCGGCTCACGGTGCACGTGTCGACGAAGCTCAACCGCTCGCACGCGGTGACCGGGACCCGGGCGCTGATCCTGCCCACGCTCGGCCGGAGCGACCGCGACGAGCAGCCGGGCGGCCGGCAGTTCGTGACGGTCGAGGACTCCATGGGCATGGTGCACGCCTCCCGCGGCAACCTGCCGCCGGCGAGCGGGCACCTGCTGTCCGAGCCAGCGATCGTGGCGCGGCTGGCCCGTGCGGTGCTCGGCCCGGCCTCCATGACGCCGTGGGAGGAGTTCGCGAGGGACTACGCCGCCATCCGGGACCGGATCTCCCGGGTCGTGCCCGGGTTCGAGGACTTCAACACGAGGATCGCCCGCCCCGGCGGTTTCACCCTCCCCCACGCCCCGCGCGACGAGCGCCGCTTCCCCACGGCGACGGGCCGGGCGAACTTCACCGCGGCGCCGGTGGAGTACCCGGAGGTCCCCGAGGGGCGGCTGCTGCTGCAGACGCTGCGCTCCCACGACCAGTACAACACCACGATCTACGGACTCGACGACCGCTACCGGGGCGTCCGGGGCGGCCGCCGCGTCGTCCTGGTCAACCCGGAGGACGCGGCGGCGCTGGGGCTCGCGGACGGCGTGTACGCCGATCTCGTCAGCGAGTGGACGGACGGCGTGGAGCGGCGGGCGCCCGGCTTCCGCGTGGTGCACTACCCGACCGCGCGGGGCTGCGCCGCCGCGTACTACCCGGAGACCAACGTGCTGGTGCCGCTGGACGCCACCGCGGACACCAGCAACACCCCCGCCAGCAAGTCCGTGATCGTACGTCTGGAACAATCACCGACCGACTGAGCGTCCGCTCAGGCGGAGGTCCCCGCACACCGCAGACGCACGACGATCGGAGCCGGCCCATGGGTGAGCAGACGACGGTGAAGTTCCCGCAGGAGGTCCTCGACGAGTACGCCTCACTCGGCGTCGACCTGCCCGCGCTGTTCTCGGCGGGGACGCTCGGCAACCGGATGGGCGTGCGGATCGTCGAGGCCTCGGCGGAGCGCGTCGTGGGCACGATGCCGGTCGAGGGCAACACCCAGCCCTACGGACTGCTGCACGGCGGGGCGTCCGCGGTGCTGGCCGAGACGCTCGGCTCGGTCGGCTCCATGCTGCACGGCGGCAGCTCGAAGATCGCCGTCGGTGTGGACCTCAACTGCACGCACCACCGGGGGGTGCGCTCCGGACAGGTCACGGGCGTGGCCGCGCCCGTGCACCGGGGCCGCTCCACCGCCACCTACGAGATCGTGATCACCGACGAGCAGGACAGGCGGGTCTGCACGGCCCGGCTGACCTGCCTGCTGAGGGACGTCCGCCCCCAGGACGCCGGCCACGTCCCGGGGGCGGCGGGCTGACGCGCGGCCGCCGCGCTACCCGGCGACCGGCAGGGTGACGCTGCTGACCCCGGCCCGGACGGCCAGCTCCGTCCCGGCCGGGTGGCGCAGGGTGTGGTCGTGGTCGGTGGAGATCAGCACCACGCCCAGCCGGTGCCCCTTCTCGAAGACGTAGTCCTGGGGCTGCATGGCCCACCGCAGCCGGTACTCGCGGCCCTCGACGACCCTGCTCTGCCGCTCGATCGAGTGCCGGTTGCGGATGTCCAGCCAGCCACGCGAGACGATCTTGAAGTCGGCGGTCTCGGTGCGGTGCCGGGTGCGGTAGGCGCATCCGGTGTCCCCGGGGACGCCCTCGCCGTAGCAGACCTGCCGGCTGGTGTCCGTGACCGTGCCGGCCGTCGCCCGGGTGCCGGTCCCGTAGTCGACCAGCAGCGCGGTCACATACGGTGACGAACCGTCGAGCGAGGCCCGTACCGACAGCTCCGGCACGCCGTTGACCCTGAGGTCGGCCGGCAGCGGGCCGGTGGTGTACGCGAGCCGGTCGGGCCGGGTGGTGCCCGGGTCCGCGACCAGGTGCTCGGCGGGTACGGTGCGGCCCCGGTCGGTCGCCGTCTGCCGCACGGGCTTCCCGGGCAGCGGGGCGAGCCCGCCCTCGTTCAGCCACAGCCGGACGTCGCGGGTACCGCGGGCGGGCCAGTCGGACTGCCGCCGCCAGCTGAAGTCCGACTGCTCGACCTCGACGGGCGGTTCGGCGAGCGCGCCGTTGTCCAGCCCGTACAGCCAGTGGTCGAACCAGAGGTGCAGCTGGTCGAGCCACTCCTCCATGCGCAGCGGCATCGGGTTGACGTGGCCCGCCTGATGGAGCCACAGCTTCCGCGGGACGCCGTGCTTCTTCAGCGCCTCCCACAGCTGCCCGAAGTGCCCCGTCCGCACGTTCCAGTCGTTGCCGCCGTGGACCAGGAACACGCCGGCCTTGATCCGGCCGGCGTCGCGGAGGTAGTCCCGCTCCCGCCAGAAGCCGGTGAAGTCCCCCGTCACCCGGTCCTGTTCGCGGGTGAGCCGGTCGATGACGGGCCGGCAGACCTCCCGGTCGGCGCGGGTGTGCACATACTCGGCCAGGACGTCGGCGTCCTCGCCCTGGTAGCCGCCGGGCGCCACGACACCGCCGCCCGCGCGGTAGTAGTCGTACCAGGACGAGATCCCGGAGATCGGCACGATGGCCTTGAGCCCCTCGACCCCCGTCGTGGCGACGGCCGTCGGGAGGGTGCCGTTGTACGAGATGCCCATCATCGCCGTGTCGCCCGTCGACCAGGCCGCGCCCACCGGCCTGCCCTCCGGATCCCAGCCGCGGGCGCGGCCGTTCAGCCAGTCGACCGCGGCCTTCGCACCGAGGGTCTCGTTGCGGCCGCCGGAGGTCGGGCAGCCCGTCGAACCGCCGGTGCCGAGACTGTCGACCTGTGCGACCGCGTAACCGCGCGGGAGGAAGTAGTTGTCCGTGTAGCCGGGCCAGGGCACCGAAGCGGCCGTCAGCCCGGCGGCTCCCCGCTCCTCGTACGGGGCCACCAGCCCGGGGACCCGCTCGCCGCGCGCGGGCCGGCCTCCCGCGGGCAGCCCGTCCACGTCCACGTCGACGTCGTGGTACCGGACGTCGTTGCCGCCCGCCCAGTAGGGGCTGGCTTCCACGATGGTGGCGACCTTCAGCCCCGCGTCGGTCTCCCGGGGGCGCAGGATCCGCATCCGCACCGTGTCCCGCCGGCCGTCGCCGTCGCTGTCCACCTCGGTCTCGACGTCGACCTGCTGGTGGACCGCGTCGGCGCGGGAGAAGACGGGCTGGGTGCGGTTGCCCACGATGCTCAGCGCCGGTTCGCCGGCAGCCCGGGCCGCCGGTGCGGGCAGCGCCGCCAGCAGCGACACGGCCAGCAGGGCGGTGCCCCATCCGTACGCCGTCCGAGCACGCGCCGTACGGGCCTTGCCTGTTCGGGTGGGTCTCGCCATTCGTGCCCTCCAGGGCCGGGGTTGGTGACGATCTGGGGACGGTCGCGCGGGAGCGCGGTCACATTCCACCCTGTGCGTCCCCGCGGCACCAGACTCAACACCGCTGCCGCCCGGCCCCGTTGCCTCCTCCGGACCGATTCGCGCCGCCCCGTACCGCCGTTCGGGTGGCGGTGCTCCGGCCGGACCGGACGGACGCACCGTCACCCGCGGCGCGCCGGACGGAGGCGCGGCCCGGCCGGTGTCCGCCCGCGGCGGTGGACGCCCGGCCGGTGGGCGGACGCCCGGCCGGTGGGCGGGCGGCGGTGCGACGCAGCGGAGTCCGGACGGGGCGCCGCGGAGGACGGGCCGTGGGAACCGGAACCGCGCCGGCCGTTCGGAGCACGAAGGTGACGGCATCGCCGGACCATCCCGTTTAAGGCCGGAAAAGGCGGGTTGTTCGCACACGGCTCATCGCCGCCCCGCACGACCGTGAAAAAGGGTCACGAAATGCCGGATTCCCATTCCCGAAGTAGCGCTCCGTAATGAGCATCCAAAACAAGACAGGGGCGCACCCTCCGGGGCACCGCACGCCGGACCCGGCCCGGCCGGGAACGACTACGGGGAGCAACCACCACCGCTGTCATGACCAAAAGGCCGGACAGTCATGCACTCCATGCCGCAAATCCGCTCGGGATAACAAGAGCGTCACAGCCTCAGTCAGACCAGTGCTTTGTTTCCATTTAGGCCCTTAGAGTCACCGCCAGTCACCGCGCCACCGGATTCCTTGCCAGTAAGGCTCCAGCGCTCGACTCGGCGCTCCATGGAGGAGCAGCCGTGCCAGGTGAAAGGACCAGATTCGTGCGTCAACGTTCGCTCATAGCCATGACCGCTGCTCTTGCCGCGGGGGCACTCACCCTTACCGCCTGTGGCTCGCGCGACGACAAGGGCGGAGACTCGGCGGCCGGTGGCGACACCACCGTGGTCATCGGTGTCGACGCGCCGCTGACCGGCGACCTCTCCGCGCTGGGTCTCGGCATCAAGAACTCCGTGGACCTCGCCGCCAAGCAGGCCAACGAGAAGAAGTACGTCAAGGGCGTCACCTTCAAGATCGAGGCGCTCGACGACCAGGCCCAGCCGTCGTCGGGCCAGCAGAACGCCACCAAGCTCGTCGCCGACAAGGACGTCCTCGGCGTGGTCGGCCCGCTCAACTCCTCCGTCGCGGAGTCGATGCAGAAGGTCTTCGACGACGCCAAGCTCGTCCAGGTCTCCCCGGCCAACACCAACCCGGCGCTGACCCAGGGGCCGAACTGGAACACCGGGGACAAGAACCGCCCCTACAAGGCGTACTTCCGCACCGCCACCACGGACGCCATCCAGGGCCCGTTCGCGGCGCAGTACATCGTCAACAAGGCCAAGAAGACCAAGGCCTTCATCATCGACGACAAGAAGACCTACGGAGCGGGCCTCGCCGCGACCTTCAAGGCCGAGTTCGAGAAGCTCGGCGGCAAGGTCGTCGGCACCGACCACGTCAACCCCGAGGCGAAGGACTTCAGCGCCGTCGCGACCAAGGTCAAGAACTCCGGCGCGGACGTCGTCTACTACGGCGGCGAGTACCCGGCAGGCGGCCCGCTCAGCAAGCAGATCAAGGACGCGGGCGCCAAGGTCGTCGTCGCGGGCGGCGACGC
This sequence comes from Streptomyces sp. I6, assembly GCA_003725745.1. Lineage (GTDB taxonomy): Bacteria > Actinomycetota > Actinomycetes > Streptomycetales > Streptomycetaceae > Streptomyces. The sequence continues at coordinate 1,340,151 of RHDP01000001.1, forward strand.
CCTCTACAGCGCCGAGTACATCAAGCTCGCGGGCGCCGGCTCCGCCGGCGACATCGCCACCTCCGTCGGCGCGCCCATCGAGGAGCTCGACTCCGCCAAGGAGTTCCTGGCCAACTACAAGAACGCCAACTACAAGGAGGCGTACGAGGCCTACGGCGGCTACGCCTACGACTCCACCTGGGCGATCATCGAAGCGATCAAGAAGGTCGTCGAGGACAACGACGGCAAGCTCCCCGAGGACGCCCGCGCCAAGGTCGTCGAGGCCATGCAGAGCGTCTCCTTCGACGGTGTGACCGGCAAGGTCTCGTTCGACGAGTTCGGCGACACGACCAACAAGCAGCTCACCGTCTACACGGTCGAGGGCGGCAAGCACAAGCCCGTCGAGTCCGGAACGTTCACCGGCTGACCCAGCGAATCCCACTCCGCACACCCCTGGCCGCGCGGGGCGCTGCACCCAGCGCCCCGCGCGGACTCACACCCGTCCACAGTCTCGGAGGACAATGCGGTGAACGAACTGCCGCAGCAGCTGGTCAACGGCCTGCTCCTAGGATCCATGTACGGGCTGGTCGCCATTGGCTACACGATGGTCTACGGCATCGTCCAGCTCATCAACTTCGCCCACGGCGAGATCTTCATGACCGGGGGCTTCGGCGCCCTCAGCGTCTGGCTGATCCTGCCCGGCGGCACCACCATGTGGGTGGCCCTGCCACTCATGATCATCGGCGCCGTCCTCGTCGCCACCACCGTCGCCATCGGCGCGGAGCGCTTCGCCTACCGGCCCCTCCGCGGCGGCCCCCGGCTGGCCCCCCTGATCACCGCGATCGGGCTCTCCCTGGCCCTTCAGCAGGCGGTCTGGGCCTGGTACCCGGAAGCCAAGTCCGCGCGCACCTTCCCCCAGCTGTCCGGCGGCCCCTTCCACATCGGCAACGTCACCATCCAGACCGGCGACGTCTTCCTGCTGATCGCCGCCCCCGTCTGCATGGCCGTCCTGGCCTACTTCGTGAACCGCACCCGCACCGGGCGCGGCATGCAGGCCACCGCCCAGGACCCCGACACCGCCAAGCTGATGGGCGTCAACACGGACCGCATCATCGTGATCGCCTTCGCCCTCGGCGCCGTGTTCGCCGCGGTCGGAGCAGTCGCCTACGGCCTCAAGTACGGCATCGTCGACTACAAGATGGGCTTCCTCCTCGGACTCAAGGCCTTCACCGCCGCCGTCCTCGGCGGCATCGGCAACATCTACGGCGCCATGATCGGCGGCCTGGTGCTCGGCATCGCCGAGACCATGGCCACCGCCTACATCAACCACATCCCCGGCATGCAGCAGCTCGGCGGCCAGTCCTGGGCCGACGTCTGGGCCTTCGTACTCCTCATCCTCGTGCTCCTCTTCCGGCCCCAGGGTCTTCTGGGCGAGCGCGTCGCGGACAGGGCGTGAGCACCATGACCACACAGACCAGCACCACGGCCCCCGCCGACACCCGCCCGCTGCCCGCGCGCACCGCCCTCATCCCGCTGCCCGAGCGCACGGCACGCGCACTCGCCACCGCCGGCGGCGCCCTGACGGTACTCAGCGCCTTCCTCGCCTGGACCTGGACGGCCGCCTTCCCCGGAGACCTCACGGTCTACGGCTACCCCGGCGGGCTCCAGTGGCAGGTGCTCGTGGCCGGTGCCCTCACCACGCTGTTCGCCCTGGCGTCATACGGAGTCAAGGGCACCCGCTGGCTCGCCCCCGCCGGTACCGACGCCGCCCTGAGGCTCTCCGCCCTCGCGGCCTTCGGCACCGCCTGGTACACCATCGCCGCCATCAGCATCCAGCTCGGCGGCCCGATCAACCTGGAACCCGGCGGCGCCGTCGCCGGCCTGGCCACCCTCACCGCGCTGGTGGGCGCGTTCGCCCTGCCCTTCGAGCGGCCCGACCTGCACCCCGTCGACCCCGAGGACACCGGCTGGGACAAGTTCGCCCACCGGCTGGGCAACGGATGGACCGTGTTCCGGGCCACCCTCTCCGCCGGGACTCCGAGCCCCCTGCGCCCCCTGCCGTCGTACCTCGAGATCCTGATCATCACCGGTGTTCTCGCCCTCGCCCTCGGCGTCTTCACCTACGGCATCGGCACCGAGTACGACGAGCTCTTCATCGGGTTCCTGATCACCGCCGGCTTCGGGTTCGCCGCCCTCACCAAGGCCGGGCTGATCGCACGCGCGAGCCAGCTCACCGGCAAGCACCAGAACCTCACCATCGCCGGGGCGTTCATCGCGGCGGCCCTCTTCCCCTTCACCCAGAGCGACGACCAGTTCGCCACCATCGGCGTCTACATCCTGATCTTCGCCACCGTCGCCCTGGGGCTGAACATCGTGGTCGGCCTCGCCGGCCTCCTCGACCTCGGCTACGTCGCGTTCCTCGGCGTCGGCGCCTACGCCGCCGCCCTCGTGTCCGGCGCCCCGACGTCGCCGTTCGGCGTCCACTTCCCGTTCTGGGCCGCCATCCTCGTCGGGGCCGGCGCCTCCCTCGTCTTCGGCGTCCTCATCGGCGCCCCGACGCTGCGGCTGCGCGGCGACTACCTCGCCATCGTCACCCTCGGCTTCGGCGAGATCTTCCGCATCACCGTGATGAACACCGACGGCACCTCCGGGCCCGACATCACCAACGGCTCCAACGGCATCGCGTCCATCCCGAACCTCAACATCCTCGGGTTCGACTTCGGCGCCGAGCACACCATCGCCGGATTCACCATCGGACGGTTCGCCAACTACTTCTTCCTGATGCTCCTGATCATGGCCGTGGTCGTCCTGGTCTTCCGGCGCAGCGGCGACTCCCGCATCGGCCGGGCCTGGGTCGCCATCCGCGAGGACGAGACCGCGGCGCTCGCCATGGGCATCAACGGCTTCCGCGTCAAGCTGATCGCCTTCGCCCTCGGCGCCTCGCTCGCCGGTCTCGCCGGCACCGTCCAGGCACACGTCACCTACACCGTGACGCCCGAGCAGTACCTCTTCGCCTGGCCCGTCCCGCCGAACTCGGCGTTCCTGCTGGCCGCCGTCGTCCTCGGCGGCATGGGCACCATGGCCGGCCCGCTCGTGGGCGCCGCCCTGCTCTACCTCATCCCCAACAAGCTCCAGTTCCTCGGCGACTACCAGCTGCTCGCCTTCGGAGTCGCGCTCATCCTGCTGATGCGCTTCCGCCCCGAGGGCCTCATCCCCAACCGCCGCCGTCAGCTCGAGTTCCACGAGAACGAGGAAGCGCCCGCCACCCTCACCAAGGCAGGTGCCTGAACATGACCACCGACACGACCACGAAGGCGACCACGTCCGCTCCCGCGGGTGAGACGGTCCTCGACGCCCGGGGCGTCACGATGCGGTTCGGCGGCCTCACGGCCGTGCGCTCCGTCGACCTCACCGTCAGAAGCGGCGAGATCGTCGGTCTCATCGGCCCCAACGGAGCCGGCAAGACCACGTTCTTCAACTGCCTCACCGGTCTCTACATCCCCACCGAGGGCGAGGTCCGGTACAAGGGCACCGTCCTGCCCCCGAAGTCCTTCAAGGTCACCGCGGCCGGCATCGCCCGTACCTTCCAGAACATCCGTCTCTTCAGCAATATGACAGTGCTGGAGAACGTCCTGGTCGGCCGGCACACCCGGACCAAGGAGGGCCTCTGGTCCGCCCTGCTGCGCGGCCCCGGCTTCCACAAGGCCGAAGCCGCCTCCCGCAAGAGGGCCATGGAACTCCTCGAGTTCGTCGGCCTCGCCGGCAAGGCCGAACACCTCGCCCGCAACCTGCCCTACGGCGAGCAGCGCAAGCTGGAGATCGGCCGGGCGCTCGCGAGCGAGCCCGGACTGCTCCTCCTCGACGAGCCCACCGCCGGCATGAACCCCCAGGAGACCCGGGCCACCGAGGAACTGGTCTTCGCCATCCGCGACATGGGCATCGCCGTCCTCGTCATCGAGCACGACATGCGCTTCATCATGAACCTCTGCGACCGGGTCGCCGTGCTCGTCCAGGGCGAGAAGCTCGTCGAGGGCGACAGCCAGACCGTGCAGAGCGACGAACGCGTCATCGCCGCCTACCTGGGCGAACCCTTCGAGGGCGCGCCCGGCGCGGAGGAGGCCGAGGAGGTCGCCCGGGCCGAGGCCGCCGCCGAATCCACCACGGCGGAACCGGAGCCGGAGGCCGGCCGAGCCGGGACGGAACCGGAGCCGGAGCCGGAGCCGGCCGACCGGACCGAGCCAACCGCGGACGGCGATCCGAACGGCCAGACGGACGGCCAGACGGACGGCCAGACGGACGGTGACACGGACAGCCGGACCGACGGCGACACGGACGAAGGTTCGGACGGAGATTCGGACAAGGCCACCGGCGTGCCCGCCGACCAGGCCGAAGCCGCCGACGCCACCGACGGGGACAGCGGCACCGGCGGCGGCAGTGACGGCGGGGCGGCCGGACCCGACGACGCAGCGGCCGCCCCCGGGCCGACGCGCCGGAAGCGACCGCCGACGGTGACACCGGAACCGGCACCGGAACCGGCACCGCCCAGGCCTCCGGTACCCGCAAGGAGAACGACTGATGACCGCACTTCTCGAGGTCGAGGACCTGCGCATCGCCTACGGCAAGATCGAGGCCGTCAAGGGCATCTCGTTCAAGGTCGAAGCGGGCGAGGTCGTCACCCTCATCGGCACCAACGGGGCCGGCAAGACCACCACCCTGCGCACGATCTCCGGGCTCCTCAAGCCCGTCGGCGGACAGATCAAGTTCAACGGCAGGTCGCTGCGCAAGGTCCCCGCCCACCAGATCGTCTCGCTCGGACTCGCCCACTCCCCCGAGGGCCGGCACATCTTCCCGCGCATGACGATCGAGGACAACCTCCTCCTCGGCGCCTTCCTCCGCAACGACAAGGAAGGCATCGCCAAGGACGTCCAGCGCGCCTACGATCTCTTCCCCATCCTGGGCGAACGCAGAAAGCAGGCGGCCGGCACGCTCTCCGGCGGTGAGCAGCAGATGCTCGCCATGGGCCGGGCCCTGATGTCCCGGCCGAAGCTGCTCATGCTCGACGAGCCCTCCATGGGGCTCTCACCGATCATGATGCAGAAGATCATGGCGACCATCGCCGAACTCAAGGCCCAGGGCACCACCATCCTGCTCGTGGAGCAGAACGCCCAGGCCGCGCTCTCCCTGGCCGACCACGGCCACGTCATGGAGATCGGCAAGGTCGTCCTCTCCGGCAGCGGACAGGACCTGCTCCACGACGAGTCCGTCCGCAAGGCCTACCTCGGCGAGGACTGACCCGCACCGGGAACACCGGAGGCCCGCACCCTGGGGGGGTGCGGGCCTCCTCCGTTCACCAGTCCGGCCGCGAGTGACCGCGGGACCCGTGCCGCGAGTGACCGCGGGCCTCGGGTGCGCGCCGCGCCGGCGACGGCGGGCGGACTACCGCTGGTCCTGGCCCCTGGCGGCCTTCTTCTCCTCGGCGTCCTCGATGACCGCCTCCGCGACCTGCTGCATCGACAGCCGGCGGTCCATCGACGTCTTCTGGATCCACCGGAACGCGGCCGGCTCGGTCAGCCCGTACTGCGTCTGCAGAACGCTCTTCGCCCGGTCCACCAGCTTCCGCGTCTCCAGCCGCTGGGCGAGATCCGCGACCTCCTTCTCCAGCGCACGCAGCTCCGCGAACCGCGACACCGCCATCTCGATCGCCGGCACCACGTCGCTCTTGCTGAACGGCTTCACCAGGTACGCCATCGCCCCGGCGTCCCGCGCGCGCTCGACGAGATCGCGCTGGGAGAACGCGGTCAGCATCAGGACCGGCGCGATCGACTCCTCCGCGATCTTCTCGGCCGCGGAAATCCCGTCGAGCACCGGCATCTTCACGTCGAGGATCACCAGATCCGGCCGTTGCTCGCGGGCGAGCTCCACGGCCCGCTGCCCGTCCCCGGCCTCGCCGACGACCGTGTACCCCTCTTCCTCGAGCATCTCTTTCAGGTCGAGGCGGATCAGGGCCTCGTCCTCTGCGATGACGACACGGGTCGTCATCGGCGGGACGTGCGACGCGTTGCCGTCGTCGGCGACGGGCTGGGGCGACTCGGGGGCGGTCACGGGAGCTCCTCGGTGCGGGGCCGGTGCTGCTGCCCATGAGCCTACCTAGCTGCGGTATGGTGGACGCGCAGAGGGTCAGGGGAAACCTTCGATTCTGCTAGCCCCGGTAGCCCAACTGGCAGCAGGCAATGGATTCAAAACCCATACAGTGTCGGTTCGAATCCGACCCGGGGCACTTTTCCTTCACTTCCAAGGTCACCCTCTGATCTCGCAGAAATCACCCGACCTTGTGAAAGGCGCCCCGAGCCCCCTCGCGGCCAGTCCCGGTGAGCCAATCTCGTGCACATGTACGACATCAGCGTGCGCGAGCACGCGCTGGCGCTGGTTGCCGCCGGTCGCAGCCTGAACTCCGTGAGCAAGGAGACGGGGATATCCCGTGCCGCCATCCGTGCCTGGCAGGTGCGGATCGAGCCACTCCCCCGTCTGCTCCGCCTGGCGGCCCCCTGCCCGCGATGCCGTACGGAGCCCACGGAACCCCGGGATACCGCCGCCTACACCTACCTCCTCGGGCTGTACCTCGGCGACGGATGCATCAGTGCCCACCCGCGCGGCGGCCACCATCTGCGGATCGCCTGCGCCGACGCCTGGCCGGGATTGATCGACGCCTGCCGCACGGCGATCACGTCGGTGCGGCCGGAGGACGGGGTGTACATCTTGCAGAAGCAGGGGTGCGTCATGGTCACGAGCTACGGACGGCACTGGACATGCCTCTTTCCGCAGCACGGCCCCGGCAGGAAGCACCACCGCACGATCGCTCTCGAGGACTGGCAGCAGCGCATCGTCGATGCTCATCCATGGGAACTCGTGCGAGGGCTTGTCCACTCCGACGGCTGCCGTGTCACCAACTGGACCACCCGCGTCGTCGGGGGAGAGAGCAAGCGCTACGAGTACCCGCGCTACTTCTTCACCAACACGTCCACCGACATCGTGAAGCTCTTCACCGACACCCTCGACGGGCTCGGAGTGGCATGGCGGACACTCCGTCAGAGGCGAGCTGCCGTAACGGTCTCCGTCGCCCGGCGGGAGTCCGTCGCGCTCATGGACGCGCATATCGGCCCCAAGTACTGAGCGGCCCCGGGTACTGAGCGGTCCCGAAGCACGCGATCGGCGGCGACGGGCACCGGGAAACCTGTTCGACGAAGACGCTGTGGCGCCGCAGGACGACGCGAAGCCGCTCCCTGCCGCCGCCGACCGGAGCGCGTTCCGCGTCCGGCGGGGCGCCGCGTCGCACACCGGGTTGCCGCGGAGCGCCGCCGTCAGGTGCGCGGGATGTCGTCCTCGCCGATGTGGTGGACGCGTACGAGGTTGGTGGAGCCGGCGACTCCGGGCGGGGAGCCGGCGGTGATGACGACGGTGTCGCCGTGCCGGGTGCGCCCGATGCGGAGGAGTTCCTCGTCGACCTGGGCGACCATCGCGTCGGTCGATTCGACACGGGGGCCGAGGAAGGTTTCGACACCCCAGGTGAGGCTGAGCTGGGAGCGGGTGGCGGGGTCGGGGGTGAAGGCGAGCAGCGGGATGGGTGAGCGGTAGCGGGAGAGGCGTCGTACGGTGTCGCCGGACTGGGTGAAGGCGACGAGGAACCGGGCGCCGAGGAAGTCGCCGATCTCGGCGGCGGCCCGGGCGACGGAACCGGCCTGGGTGCGGGGTTTGCCGCGTTCGGTCAGCGGGGGGAGGCCCCTGGCGAGGATCTCCTGCTCGGCGGCTTCGACGATGCGGCTCATCGTGCGGACGGTCTCGACGGGGTACTTGCCGACGCTGGTCTCGCCGGAGAGCATCACCGCGTCGGTGCCGTCGATGACGGCGTTGGCGACATCGGAGGCCTCGGCGCGGGTGGGCCGGGAGTTGTCGACCATCGAGTCGAGCATCTGGGTGGCGACGATGACGGGCTTGGCATTGCGCCGGGCGAGCGTGATGGCGCGTTTCTGGACGAGGGGGACGCGTTCCAGGGGCATTTCGACGCCGAGGTCGCCGCGGGCGACCATGATTCCGTCGAAGGCCGCGACGATGCCGTCGATGCCGTCGACGGCCTGGGGTTTCTCGACCTTGGCGATGACGGGGAGGCGGCGTCCCTCCTCGTCCATGATGCGGTGGACGTCCTCGATGTCGCGTCCGCTGCGGACGAAGGAGAGGGCGATGACGTCGGCGCCGGTCCTGAGGGCCCAGCGGAGGTCGTCGACGTCCTTGCCGGAGAGGGCGGGGACGGAGACGGCGACTCCGGGGAGGTTGAGGCCCTTGTGGTCGGAGATCACGCCGCCTTCGACGACGGTGGTGTGGACCCGGGGGCCGTCGACCGCGGTGACTTCCAGCGAGACACGGCCGTCGTCGACGAGGATGCGCTCTCCGGGGGTGACGTCCTCGGCGAGGCCCGGGTAGGTGGTGCCGCAGATCTCGCGGTCGCCTTCGACGGGTTCGACGGTGATGGTGAATCGGTCACCGTGTTCAAGGAGTACAGGGCCTTCGCGGAATCGTCCGAGGCGGATCTTCGGGCCCTGAAGGTCGGCCAGGACGCCGACACTGCGGCCGGTTTCGTCCGAGGCCTTGCGGACGTGCCGGTAGCGCTCCTCGTGATCGGCGTGGGTGCCGTGGCTGAGGTTCAGGCGGGCGACGTCCATTCCGGCGTCCACGAGTGCCTTGATCTGCTCGTACGAGTCGGTGGAGGGCCCAAGTGTGCAGACGATCTTTGCTCGGCGCATGGCTCGAGCCTATGTCTTACCCGCCGGTAGAGATTTGGCTGGGCATGACGACTCAACGACCTTTCCATGAAGCCTTTTTGACAAGTATTGAATTGTGCGGGGGGCTGCTCTTCTGAGCATTCGGGCGCGCCCCGGTCGGCGCCGCGGATCCCCTTCCGTCGAGCCGCCCATCGGCCGGTCTCGGGCACTTTTGCAGGGGGCCGTCCTGCGGCAGACTCTACGCGCGTTGTTCCACGCGCGTAGCACCATCGGGAAGAGGGAGATCACATGCCGCTCAATCGCAGGACGTTCCTGGGCCGTTCGGCCGCCGCGGGGCCGGAGCCGCGATCGCGGGCGGCCTTGCCGCCCCCGCCGAGGCCCACGGCCGCCCGGAGCAGCGGCGGAAGCGGTACTCGTTCACCGTGATGGGGACCACCGATCTGCACGGGAACGTCTTCAACTGGGACTACTTCACCGACCGGGAGTTCGACGACAAGGCCCACAACGACGTCGGCCTGGCCAAGATCTCCACCTTGGTGAACCAGGTGCGCGAGGAGAAGGGGCGCCGCAACACCCTGCTGATCGACGCCGGTGACACGATCCAGGGCACGCAGCTGTCCTACTACTACGCCAAGGTCGACCCCATCACCGCGCACCGCGGGCCCGTGCACCCCATGGCGCGGGCCATGAACGCCATCGGATACGACGCGGCCGCACTCGGCAACCACGAGTTCAACTACGGCATCCCGGTGCTGCGCAGGTTCCAGGAGCAGTGCGACTTCCCGCTGCTGGGCGCCAACGCCCTGGACGCGAGGACCCTGCGGCCGGCGTTCCCGCCGTACAGCATGCACCGGCTGCGCACCCCGCACGGCCGCGATGTGCGGGTGGCGGTGCTGGGGCTGACGAACCCGGGCATCGCGATCTGGGACAAGGCCCACGTCAGCGGGCAGATGGTCTTCCCGGGACTGGAGGAGCAGGCGGCGAAGTGGGTGCCGAGGCTCCGCTCGATGGGGGCGGACGTGGTGGTCGTCTCGGCGCACTCGGGTTCGAGTGGCACCTCCTCGTACGGTGACCAGCTTCCGTACGTCGAGAACGCGGCTGCGCTGGTGGCCGAGCAGGTGCCGGGGATCGACGCGATCCTGGTGGGGCACGCGCACACGGAGATCGCCGAGTACACGGTCGCCAACCGGCAGACGGGCGCTCCGGTGGTGCTGTCCGAGCCGCTGAAGTGGGGCCAGCGGCTCACGCTGTTCGACTTCGACCTGGTGTGGGAGCGGGGCCGGTGGACGGTGGCGAAGGTGGGGGCGAAGGTCCTCAACTCCAACACGGTCGCGGAGGACCCGAGGATCACGAGGCTGCTGGGTGACGAGCACGAGAAGGTCGTCGCGTACGTCAACCAGGTGATCGGCACGTCCACGGCCGCGATGGCGACGGCCGAGGCCCCGTGGAGGGACGAGCCGATCATCGACCTGATCAACCAGGTGCAGGTGGAGACGGTACGGGAGGCGCTGGCGGGCGGACAGTGGGCGGCGCTGCCGGTGCTGTCGCAGGCGTCGTGCTTCTCGCGCTCGGCGGCGATCCCGGCGGGCGCGGTGACGATCCGGGACGCGGCCGGGCTCTATCCGTTCGAGAACACGCTGGAGGCGCGGCTGATGACCGGCGCCCAGCTGAAGGACTATCTGGAGTACTCGGCGCGGTACTACGTGCAGACGCCTGCCGGGGCGCCGGTGGACACGGCGAAGCTGACGAACGCCGACGGCATACCGGACTACAACTACGACGCGGTGTCGGGCCTGACGTACGAGATCGACATCGCGAGGCCGGCCGGGTCGCGGATCGTGGACCTGTCCTTCGAGGGCGAGCCGATCGATCCGGAGGCGCGGTTCGTGCTGGCGGTGAACAACTACCGGGCCGCCGGCGGCGGTGCCTTCCCGCATGTCGCCGGGGCCGAGCAGGTGTGGTCGAACTCGGACGAGATCCGCAACACGATCATCCAGTGGGTGCGGGCGAAGGGGACCGTGGACCCGGCGGCGTTCGCGTCGGTGGGCTGGAGGCTGACCCGGGACGGTGATCCGGTCTTCTGAGGGCTGCCCGTCATCCCCGGCGGATCAGCGCGCGGCGTCGGATGCGGTGCACCGCGAGGTAGCGGGCTGGCCCCCTACCGGGTGTGTCCGGGCGATCGGACAATGCCGCGAGGTGCCGTAGCCGTCGTCGCACGCCCGCCGGGGATTGTGGGTTGGGCATCAGTGCCACGTCGGGCATGGTCCGCCGCGTCAGGCCTGGTCCGCCGCGTCGGGGCAGGTCCGCCGCGAGGGGTGCTAGCACCGCTCCTCGAGCGGGGTGAGCCGGGGCGCCTGGCCGGGGATGCCGGGCTCCTCGCGCCGTTCGAGTCCGAAGCTGGTGAAGGCGGCGCGGCGGGGCAGCGGGTAGGGCTCTTTGCCGGTGAGGGAGTTGAGGATGGTCGCGCTGCGCCAGGCGGCCAGTCCGAGGTCGGGTGCGCCCACTCCGTGGGTGTGCCGCTCCGCGTTCTGCACGTACACGGATCCGGTGACCGCGGAGTCCATGACGAGCCGGAAGCGCTCGTCGATGCGGGGCCTTCCGGAGGCGTCCCGCCGCATGTAGGGGTCGAGGCCGACGAGGAGCCGGTCGAGGGGGCGTTCGCGGTAGCCGGTGGCGAGGACGACGGCGTCGGTGGTGAGTCGTGTGCGGGCGCCCTGCCGGAGGTGTTCCAGGTGCAGTTCGACCTTGGTGGTGGCGACCCGGCCGGCGGTGCGGACCCGCACACCGGGGGTGAGGACGGCGTCGGGCCAGCCGCCGTGCAGGGTGCGCCGGTACAGCTCGTCGTGGATGGCCGCGATGGTGCCGGTGCCGATGCCCTTGTGGAGTTGCCACTGCCGGGGACGAGGTCGTCCCGTACGGGTTCCGGTAGTGCGTGGAAGTAGCGGACGTAGTCGGGGGTGAAGTGCTCCAGGCCGAGCTTGGAGTACTCCATGGGTGCGAACGCCTCGGTGCGGGCCAGCCAGTGGACCCGTTCGGCTCCGGCGGGCCGGGCGCGCAGTACGTCGAGGAAGACCTCGGCGCCCGACTGGCCGGAGCCGATGACGGTGATGTGCCCGGCGGCGAGGAGCCGTTCGCGGTGCTCGAGGTAGTCGGCGGAGTGGATCACGGGGACGCCGGGGGCGTCGGCCAGGGGCTGGAGCGGTTCGGGCACATGGGGCTCGGTGCCGATGCCGACGACGATGTGCCGGGCGTGGGCTCGGCCCAGTGACTCCACTCCTCCGTGCGGGTCGAGCCGGGTGAAGTCGACCTCGAACAGGGAGCGTTCCGGGTTCCAGCGGACGGCGTCGACCTGGTGCCCGAAGTGGAGGCCGGGCAGGCGCTCGCTGACCCAGCGGCAGTAGGCGTCGTACTCGGCGCGCTCGATGTGGAACCGCTCGGCGAAGTAGAAGGGGAAGAGCCGGTCGTGGTCCTTGAGGTAGCCGAGGAACGACCAGGGGCTGGCGGGGTCGGCGAGGGTGACGAGGTCGGCGAGGAACGGGACTTGGAGGGTGGTGCCGTCGATGAGCAGTCCGGCGTGCCAGTGGAACGCGGGTCGCTGGTCGTAGAAGGCGGTGGTGGGGCCGTCCGCGGTGCTCCCGGTCCGCAGTCCGTGGGCGAGGGCGGCGAGGGAGAGGTTGAACGGCCCGATGCCGATGCCGACGAGGTCGTGGGGCTGGTCGGTGCGGGGGGCGGGGTGCCGGTCATCGGGTGCTGTGGCCTTCCACGAGGGCGATGAGGGTGTCGAGGTCGTGCGCGGTGGTGTGGGGGTTGAGCAGGGTGGCCTTGAGCCAGAGCCTGCCGTCCGCGTGGGCGCGGCCGAGGACGGCGCGGCCGTCGTGCAGGAGCCGGCGGCGCAGGCCGGCGACGGCGGCGTCGCTCGCGCCGCGGGGCCGGAAGAGGACCGTGGACAGTACGGGTCTGCGGTGGAGTTCCAGGCCGGGGTGTTTGCCGATCAGGTCGGCGCAGTCCCGGGCGGAGGCGAGAGTGCGGTCGACGAGGTCCGCCAGGCCGTCGCGGCCGAGGGCCCGGAGGGTCACGGCGATCTTGAGGATGTCGGGCCGGCGGGTCGTCCTCAGCGAGCGGCCGAGGAGGTCGGGCAGCCCGGCCTCGGTGTCGTCGTCGGGGTTCAGGTAGTCCGCGGTGTGGGCGAGCGGTGCGAGCCGGGCGCTGCCGGGGACGGCGAGGATGCCGGCGGCGACCGGTTGCCAGCCCAGTTTGTGGAGGTCGAGGGTGACGGAGTGGGCGCGGTCCAGACCGCGCAGCAGGTTCCGGTGGCGGTGGCTGAACAGCAGCGGACCGCCGTAGGCCGCGTCGATGTGCAGTTCGGCGCCGTGGCGTTCGCAGAGGCCCGCGATGCCGTCGAGCGGGTCGACGAGCCCGGCGTCGGTGGTGCCGGCGGTGGCCGTGACGAGCACGGGGCCGTCGTGCAGGGCGGTGAGGGCGTCGTCGAGGGCGGTGAGGTCGGTGGTGCCGTCCGGGGCGGGGACGGTGACGGGCTCGGGCAGCCCGAGGAGCCAGGCGGAGCGGCGCACGGAGTGGTGGACGTTCGCGCCGCAGACGATCCGGACCGGTCCGTGGTGCTCGCGGGCGAGGAGGACGGCGAGTTGGTTGGCCTCGGTGCCTCCGGTGGTGACCAGGGCGTCGGGGCTCGCGGCTCGCGGATACACCTCGGCGGCCAGGGCACGGGTCACCTCGGCCTCCAGCGCGGAGGCTGCGGGCGCCTGGTCCCAGGAGTCGAGCGACGGGTTGAGCGCGGACGCGGCGAGGTCGGCGGCGACGGCGAGTGCCAGGGGCGGTGTGTGGAGGTGCGCGGCGCAGCGGGGGTCGGCGGGGTCGGCCGCGCCGTACGCGAAGGCCTCGACGAGGCTGCGGAGCGCTTCCTCGGCGCCGCGGCCGTGGTCGGGGATCACGGGGGTGACGGTCTCCGCCACGGAGCGGCCCATGTGCCGCGGGCCGCCGGGCGGCAGCGGACCGCCCCGCGCGACGGCCCCCGTGCGGAGTGCGTCCAGGACCACGTCGAGGAGGGGCCTCAGCGCGTCGGGCCCTTCCCTCCCTCCGGCGAGCGGGGGAAGGTCCCCTCCGGGTCTGCGGCTCGACGTCGGGCGCGGCGGCGTGGTCATTGCGGGGTCCTCCGGGGCGTCGGCGTCGGCCCTGCGGGCGCGGAGGGGCCTCCCGCCAGGGTGTACGGGGTCGGGGTGGACTACCCGCAGAGTTCAACGATCCGGACCCGAAAGTGGTACGCGCCCCCGCCGCGGGGCGGCCGTCGCGCCCGGTGGGTGGGCAGGGGCCCAGCGGGTGGGCAGGGGTCGTGTGGGTGGGCAGGAGCCCAGCGGGCACGAGCGGCCCGGCACAGGACGGCACGCGTCGGACAGGCACGAGCCGGGACGGCACGAACGACCTGGGCACGGCCCCGGGTACAAGCCACCTGAACACAGGAAGCCACCAGCCGGGACAGCACGAACGACCTGGGCACGGCCCCGGGTACAAGCCACCTGAACACAGGAAGCCACCAGCCGACTGGGCACGGGCGCGCCGCCGCACTCGGCGGCGGCGCACTCGGCGGCGGCGCCCGGACCTCCGCCCTACGCGCCGCGTACCCGAAGTGCCCGGCGCAGGTCGTCCAGCTGGTCGACCAGCTTGCGCCGCATGAGGGGGATCATCTCCGAGTCGCGCAGGCATTCCTCACCGAGGCGGAGTGTCTCGGCGTCCACGGCGTGGAGCGGGAAGGCGTGGCGCCCGGCCGCCTCCGCGATCGCGGGCCCGCGCCGGTCCGCGAGGGCGACGGCCGCCGGATAGAAGCGCGGCACGTACGTGCGGACCAGTTCGGCCTGTTCGGGCTGCCAGAAGCCCTGCGCGGTGGCGGCGAAGAGGTAGTTGGACAGGTCGTCGGTCTCGAAGAGCCGGGACCACGCTGCCGCCTTGGCCTCCGGGGTGGGCAGCGCGGCTCGGCAGCGGGCCGCGCCCTCCTGCCCGGTGGCGCTGGGGTCGCGGTCGAGTTCGGCCGCGATCTCGGCGTCGCCGGTGGCGCCGAGGGCGGCGAGCCGGCCGAGGACGCGCCAGCGCAGCTCGGCGTCGAGGCCGGGTCCCCCGGGCACGCTGCCGTCGGCGAGCCAGTCGTGCAGCCCGTTGGGGTGCGCGGCGGCGTCGATGAAGTGGCGTACGGCGGTGAGGCGCAGGCCGGGGTGGCTGCCGTCCTCGGTGCGGCGGATGAGGTCGCGGGTGAGGTCGGTGAGCAGGGCGAGCGCGGCCGGGCGGTCCCCGGGGGTGAGGTAGCGGTCGGCGATCTGGGTGCGGGCGAAGGTCAGGACGCCCTGGACGACGGCGAGGTCGTGCTCGTGCGGGAGGTGGGCGCGGGCGGTCTCCAGGTAGGCGGCGGGTTCGAGCCCGCCGTCGCGGACCGAGTCGCGGAGGCTGTTCCAGACGACGGCGCGGGTGAGCGGGTCGGGGATGCCGGAGAGGCCGCGCAGCGCCGGTTCCGCGGACTGCGCGTCGAGCCGGATCTTCGCGTAGCCGAGGTCGCCGTCGTTGAGGACGACGAGGTCGGGGCGGCGGCCGGTGCGGACGGTGCCGCCCGGGCCCTGGGGGACGTCGACCTCGAAGCGTTCGCGCAGGACGAGCGCGCGGCCGTCGACGGGGTCGCGGTCGTAGGTGCCGACCGCTATGCGGTGCGGGCGGCTGCCGTCGCGGTCGATGTCGAGGCGCCAGGTGCCGGCTTCGGCGGTGATCCGCGGGTGAGGGTGTCGACGCCGGTGGTGCGCAGCCAGGCGGCGGCCCAGGTGTGCACGTCGCGGTCGGTGGCCTCGGCGAGGGAGTCGAGGAAGTCCACGAGGGTGGCGTTGCCGAAGCGGTGGCGCGCGAAGTGGGTGTTGATGCCGGCGAGGAAGTCCTTCTCGCCGAGCCAGGCGACGAGCTGGCGGAGCGCGGAGGCGCCCTTGGCGTAGGAGATCCCGTCGAAGTTGAGCAGTGCGGAAGCGGTGTCGGGGACCTTGTCCGGGTCGGGGGCCACGGGGTGGGTGGAGGGGCGCTGGTCGGCGTCGTAGCCCCAGGACTTGCGGCCGATGCCGAAGTCGGTCCAGGTGTCGGTGAAGCGGGTGGCCTCGGTGAGGGTCTGGTAGCCCATGTACTCGGCGAAGGACTCGTTCAGCCAGATGTCGTCCCACCAGCGGAGGGTGACGAGGTCGCCGAACCACATGTGGGCCATCTCGTGGGCGATGACCATGGCGCGGGTCTGGCGTTCGGTGTCGGTGACCGCGGAGCGGTAGACGAACTCGTCGCGGAAGGTGACGAGGCCGGGGTTCTCCATGGCGCCGGCGTTGAACTCGGGTACGAAGGCCTGGTCGTAGGAGTCGAAGGGGTAGGGCTCCTCGAACTTCTCGTGGTAGCGGTCGTAGCACTGCCGGGTGATGTCGAGGATCTCGTCGGCGTCCTCGTCGAGGTGGCGGGCGAGGGAGCGGCGGCAGTGGATGCCGAAGGGCAGGCCGCGGTGCTCGGTGCGGACGGAGTGCCAGGGTCCGGCGGCGACGGCGACGAGGTAGGTGGGGATGCGGGGGGTGGGGGCGGCGGTCCAGCGGCCGTCGCCGTGGTGGGTGGTGACGCCGTTGGCGAGCACGGTCCAGCCGTCGGGCGCGGTCACCGTCAGTGCGAAGACCGCCTTGAGGTCGGGCTGGTCGAAGGCGGCGAAGACGCGCTGCACGTCGTCCAGGAAGAGCTGGGTGTAGACGTATGTCTCGCCGTCCGCGGGGTCGGTGAAGCGGTGCATGCCCTCGCCGGTGCGGGAGTAGTGCATGGTGGCGTCGATGCGCAGCTCGTGCTCGCCCTCGGTGAGTCCGGTGAGCGGAAGCCGGTTGCCGTCGAGCCGCTCCGGGTCGAGGTGCCGTCCGTCGAGGGTGGCGGAGCGCAGGGTGGCGGGCTTGAGCTCGACGAAGGTGTCGCCGGCGGCGCGGGCCGTGAACCCGATCACGGTGCGCGACTCGAAGGTCTCGCCGGTGGTGAGGTCGAGTTCGACCGAGTAGCGGCGGACGTCCAGGAGCTGGGCTCGGGTCTGCGCTTCGTCGTGTGTGAGTACGGGCATGGGGCCATGCTGCCCGATGGCCCCGGTCCCGTACACGGGGGTATCCGGATCGATCAGCCCTTGCCGGTGGTGCCGGGTGCGTCGGCGATCCTCTCGTGGTGGCGGATGACCTCGGCGATGATGAAGTTCAGCAGCTTCTCGGCGAAGCCGGGGTCGAGTCTGGCGCTCTCTGCGAGCTGCCTGAGCCGGGCGATCTGGCGGGCCTCGCGGGCCGGGTCGGCGGGCGGGAGATGGTGTTCGGCCTTGAGGTGGCCGACCTGCTGGGTGCATTTGAAGCGCTCGGCGAGCATGTGGACGACGGCCGCGTCGATGTTGTCGATGCTTTCGCGCAGCCTGGTGAGTTCGGCCAGGACGGAGTCGTCGGTGGCGCTCGTCTCGCTGGTGGTCATGGAGTGGGAGCTTACGTCGGCCGTCGGGGTGGCGGTCAGGGCGCTCGGGATCCGGTACCCGGCCGGCTCCGGCCGCCGGGGCCGGTGCCGGTCCCCCGGGCGCACGCCGGGGTCGTACAGCAGGCCGGAGGGGTACCGGGGGCGCACCCGGGGTCGTACAGCAGGCCGGAGCGGTCCCGGGGGCACACCCGGGGTCGTACGGGGCCGGTGCCGGTCCCCCGGGCGCACGCCGGAGTCGTACGGGGTGCCGGAGCGCGGCGGGGAGGAGGCGCGCCACGGGGTGTCCTCCCCGCCGCGTTCGCGGTTCAGTGCGCTGCCGGTGCGCCGCGAGGGGCGCCCGGCGGGCTTACAGCGTCGCCGCGGCGGACTTGATCGCGGCGGCGAAGGTGGACACCTCGGTGTAGACACCGGGGTAGTTGGGCCGGGCGCAGCCCTGGCCCCAGCTGACGATGCCGACCTGGATCCAGGCGCCGGCGTCGTCGCGGCGGAACATGGGCCCGCCGGAGTCGCCCTGGCAGGTGTCGACACCGCCCTGCGGGAAGCCCGCGCAGATCTCCTCGCCTGCGATCAGGCTCGGGTAGGACTGCTTGCAGGAGGCGTCGGAGACGAAGGGGACCTGTGCCTTGAGCAGGTAGCGCTGCTGGGAGCCGCCCTCGCGGGCCGCGCCCCAGCCCGCGACGGTGAAGGTGCCGCTGTTGTAGGCGGTCGTCTCGGCGATGTCCAGGGTCGGCAGGTTGACGGGCTGGGCGAGTTTGACCAGCGCCCAGTCCTTGCCGTTGCCGTTGTAGCCGGGGGCCCGGAGGACTTTGGTGGACCGGACCTTGATGGCGCTGGAGCTCTGGAGGTCGACGGCACCGGCGGTGGCGGTGATGCTGGTGTTGTTGCCGGAGGCACCGACGCAGTGGGCTGCGGTGAGGACGATCTGCTGGGTGAGCAGGGAGCCGCCGCAGCCCATGGAGAGCCGGACCATGAAGGGGAACTCGCCCTGGGCGGCGCGGGTTCCGCCGACGACGGGCGGGGTGGCGGCGGAGGCGGCGGAGGCGGAGGCGGGCTGCAGGCCGGCGGCCGCGAGGATGACGGCACCGGCTGCCGCGCATCTCTTGAGGGCACGAACGAACGTGTTCAAGTTCTGCCTTCTTTCGTGGGGGGGGTGGTGCGTGTGCGCGAAACGGGCCCGCGCCATGGATAGTGACATGAGCCCGTCAAAGCGTGGTCGGATTATGAGGAGCGCCCCCGCAGGCCCACAAGGAGCACGTTTCGGCCAGATACGGCCCCGCGACGGCGCTGCGGACCACCGTCAAGGCGCGTCCGGGCGCCGTAGAGTCGGGAGGGTCCGGCCGTCCTCCCGGCCCGGTGGCGGACCGGCCGGGAGAAGCACCCACAGGGGGTTCCGGCGTGGCGAACGGCAGCGAGGTCGTGCACGGCTTCCCGCATCTCGACACGGTGCGGGCCGCGATCACGGCGCTGCACAGGCGGCTCTCGTACGACGGCGTGCGCGCGTACGGGAGCAGCGTGCCGCCCGCGGACGTCGCCTTCGCCGACGGCGAGGACCTCCACCTGGGGGCGCAGCGGGTGGCCCGTGCGCTGGTCCGTCAGCTACGGCTGCCGGATGCCCGGATGATCGTGAGCTTCCGGGAGATGCACCACGCCGCGAGCGTCGAACTCAACGCCGGCCCGGAGTACTTCATCGAACTCAACGACCGGTTCCGCCGCCATCGCCGCGACATCGGGGCGGCCCTCGCGCACGAGATCACACATGTGCTGCTGCACCGGCTCGGGCTGGAGTTCCACGGGCTGCGGGACAACGAGATCCTCACGGACACGGTGACGACGTATCTCGGGGCGGGCTGGCTGCTGCTCGACGCCTACCGCGAGGACGAGGTTTCCAGCCAGAAACTGGGCTATCTCACCCCGGAGGAATTCGGTTACGTGCTGGCCAAACGCGCACGGGCATTCGGCGAGGACCCGTCGGTCTGGTTCACCAGCCCGCAGGGCTACACGGCGTACACCAAGGGCAGGGACCGGGCACTGCGGGACGGCCGGCAGCCCCCGCTCGCGGCGGCGGGGTGGAACGGGCGGCGCCGCTACGCCCGGGACCGGCGGTACGCCGTGGACCATCCGGGCTCGGCGCGGCCGGGGCACGGCTCCCCGTACGCCTTCGAGCACGCGCCGGGCGGCGGGCTGCGGGTGTCGTTCCCCTGCCCCGCCTGCCACCAGCGGATCCGGGTGCCGGTACGGGGCCGGGTGAGGGCGCGGTGCGGACTGTGCCGGACCGTTCTCGAATGCGACACCTGAGGGGGCTTCCGTAGGGTGCTGTACATGAGCACCGTGGAGACCGAGGACGTCGGCAGACCGGTCCGCGACCCGGCCGGAGAGCTCTTCGAGGGGCTGTACGGCGGCGACGCCGACACGGTGGTGCGGGCGCTGCGGGCGGGAGCCCCGGCCGACGCCGCCGACGGGGACGGGCAGACCGCGCTGTACGTCGCCGCTGCCCAGGACCGGCCGGTGATGGTGCGCATGCTGCTGGCCGCGGGCGCCGATCCGGACCGGGCGAGTGGTGCCGACGGGGCGGAGCTGCCGCTGTGCGGGGCGGCCCTGTGGGGCCGCACGGAGGTGGTCCGGGCGCTGCTCGCGGCGGGGGCCCGACCCGATCTCGAGGAGGACGCCGGTGTGCGCGCCCTGACCTGGGCCTGCCGGCAGGGCCGCGCGGACGCCGTGGAACTGCTGCTGGCGCACGGGGCGGACCCGGATCTGCCCGGCCCCGGGGCGGAACCCCCGCTGGTCACGGCCGCCCGGCGCGGCTCGCCGGCCAGTGTCCGGGCTCTGCTGCGGCACGGCGCGGCGGCGAAGGAGGACGCGCTCACGGAGGCGCGGCGCTGGCTGGGCGCCGACGTCGAGGAGGAGCTTCGCCGCACCCTGGCCGAGGGACACCGGGCGGAGCACGGGGACGACTGCCCGGCCCCGGTGGAGACCGTCTCGCGCCGGGTGGAGGAGGACGGCGGGCTCACCGTGGTCGTCGAGCTGCACCACGACGGCGGCCGGGTCACCGGCGCGGAGCAGCAGACCGGGCACGCGGCCGTGGCGACGCTGCTCGAGGAGCACCTGGGGCTGCGCACGCCCGCGGACGTGCTGGCCGGGCGCGCCCTGGGCCCCGGGGACCCGGACCGCGACGACTGGACCGAGGCCGTGGCGGTCCTCCAGCGCCGCGGCGGCGAGGACACCTTCCGCGCGGCGGCCGCGTGGTGCGGGACGGAGGACCCGCTGCGGCAGATGTTCGCCGCCGATGTGCTGGCGGGCCTGACGGACGACGGGATGCCGGCGAGGGCGGTACCGCTGCTGCGGGAGCTG
Source organism: Streptomyces sp. I6 (assembly GCA_003725745.1). Lineage (GTDB taxonomy): Bacteria > Actinomycetota > Actinomycetes > Streptomycetales > Streptomycetaceae > Streptomyces. The sequence goes on from RHDP01000001.1 coordinate 1,360,751, forward strand.
TCGCGGGAGGCCCGCGACCCCGAGGTGGTCCGGGCGGCGGTGGCGGCGCTGGGGCAGCAGGCCGACCCGGCCGGGGTGGCGGAGATCCTCCGGCACGCCGGGCACGCGGATCCCGAGGTGCGCTTCGCGGTGGCCGTGGCACTGCACGGACTGCTGCCCGCGGACCGCCCGGACGGGCTGGCGGCGGTCATCGGGCTCACCGGGGACCCGGACGACGGGGTCAGGGACTGGGCGACGGCGGTCCTGGCCGATGTGGACGAGGACACCCCGGCGATCCGGGACGCCCTCGCCGCCCGCCTGGACGACGCCGTGCCCGACATCGAGGCGGAGGCGGCGCGCGGCCTGGCGATGCGTCAGGACGACCGGGCCGTCGGGGCGCTGGCCCGCATCCTGGAGAGCGAGGACCCGGGCGGCTACGCGTACTCCACGGCGGACCAGGCCGTGGAGTACGTGGCGGACGAGCGGGTGCGCCGGCGGCTGGAGTCGACGGTACCGAGGTCGAGGTGACGGGTGGCCGGGTGACGGTGGCCGGGTGACGGTGGGCGGTGGCTGGTGGGCAGGGTGGCGGTGGCTGGTGGGCAGGGTGGCGGTGGCTGGTGGGCGGTGGGCCGGGGGACCGGTTACCGCGCCCCGTACACCGGGAGCGGCTCCGTCCCCTCCGCCAGGAGCTTGCGGGCCGTCTCCCCCGCCTCCGCGGGGGTCCAGCGGGCGCCGCGGTCGGCCGTGGGGCCCCGACGCCAGCCCTCCATCACCGTGATGCGGCCGGCCTCCACCTCGAAGACCCGGCCGGTCACGCCCTGCGACGCCGCCGAGCCCAGCCACACCACGAGCGGCGACACGTTCTCCGGCGCCATCGCGTCGAAGGCTCCCGGGTCCTGCGGCGCCGCCATCGCCGCGGCGAAGGTCCGCTCCGTCATGCGCGTCCGGGCGGCCGGGGCGATCGCGTTGGCCTGGACGCCGTAGCGGGACAGCTCCGCCGCGGCGACGAGGGTCAGGCCCACCACACCGGCCTTGGCCGCGCTGTAGTTGCCCTGCCCGACCGAGCCCAGCAGACCGGCGCCGCTGGAGGTGGTGACGACGCGGGCCACCGGGCGGCGCCCCGCCCGCGTCTCGGCCCGCCAGTGCGCCGCCGCGTGCTTCAGCGGCAGGAAGTGCCCCTTCAGATGGACCCGCACCACGGCGTCCCAGTCGTCCTCGTCGAGGTTGACCAGCATCCGGTCGCGCAGGAACCCCGCGTTGTTGACGAGCGTGTCGAGCCGCCCGAAGGAGCCGAGTGCCGTCGCCACCAGCGAGGCGGCACCCCCGGACGAGGCCACGTCGCCCGAGTGGGCCACCGCCTCGCCGCCCCGGGCGCGGATCTCCTCGACGACCCGGTCGGCCGGGCCGTGCCCGCCGGGCGAACCGTCCGGCCCGACGCCCAGATCGTTGACGACGACCCGCGCGCCCTCCGCCGCGAACGCCAGCGCATGGGCGCGCCCCAGCCCCCGGCCCGCGCCCGTCACGGCCACGACCCGGCCCCGGCAGATCCCGTCATGTGCGTCCATCTCAGCCCTCCTTGTGGTCGGTGGTGCCGGTGGGGGTGCCGGTGGGGGTGCCGGCCGGCACACCGGGTGGAGCCTCCACCGCGCCGGCCGCCCCGGCAGCCGCACCCCGGTCCGCCGCCGCACCCCGGTCGGCCGTCGCGGCGCCGAGGTACGCGGGGCGCTCCCCTCCCCCGTGGACCAGCAGGGACGCCCCGCTGATGTAGGCGGCCCGTCCGGACGCGAGGAACACCGCCGCGTCCCCGATCTCGTCCGGCTCCGCGATGCGGCCCAGCGGCACGGTGCGGCCCACCGCCGCGACGCCGTGCTCGTCGCCGTAGTGGAGGTGCGACAGCTCCGTGCGGACCATGCCGGGCACGATCGTGTTCACCCGCACCTCGGGCGCCCACTCCACCGCCATGGTCCGGGCCAGGCTCTCCAGCCCCGCCTTGGCCGCCCCGTACGCGGCCGTCCCGGGGGACGGCCGGGTCCCGCTCACACTGCCGACCATCACGACGCATCCGCGCGACGCGCGCAGCAGGCCGTGGGCGGCGAGCGAGGCGGTCAGCGGCGCCGTCAGGTTCAGTTCCAGCACTCGCGCGTGCCGCGCCGGGCCGCCGTCCCGCAGCAGCCGGTACGGTGCGCCTCCCGCGTTGTTGACCAGGACGTCGAGCCGGCCGTGGCGGTGGGCGACCCGGGCGAAGAGGTCCTCGACCGACGCCGGGTCCCTCAGTTCGACGGGCAGGAACCGGGCCGTGCGGCCGGCCGACACGACGGGCGCGTCCGGTGGCCTGCGGGCGCAGACGACGACGTCCGCCCCGGCCGCCAGGAACGCCCGTGCGATGCCCGCGCCGACACCGCGGGTTCCGCCGGTGACGACGGCGACCCTCCCGTCCAGCTCCATGGGCTGCTACCTTCCTGACGAACAGTCACCTAACAAACGTTTGGTGGAAAGGTAGCTGATCCGCTGATGGGTGTCTCCACCGCGACCCCGGAGCGGGGCGTGTCCGTCGTGACGGCGGACTTCCCGCCCGTCAACGCCCTCCCCGTCCAGGGCTGGTACGAGCTCGCCGGCGCCGTGCGCCGCGCGGGCCGGGACCCGGGCGTCCGCTGTGTCGTCCTGGCCGCCGAGGGCCGGGGCTTCAACGCGGGCGTCGACATCAAGGAACTCCAACGCGACCCCGGGCACGAGGCCCTGATCGGCGCCAACCGGGCCTGCCACGAGGCCTTCGGGGCCGTCTACGCGTGCGAGGTCCCCGTCGTCGCCGCCGTGCACGGCTTCTGCCTGGGCGGCGGGATCGGCCTCGCGGGGAACGCCGACGCCGTCGTCGCCTCCGACGACGCCGTCTTCGGGCTGCCGGAGCTGGACCGGGGGGCCCTCGGGGCCGCCACCCACCTCGCCCGTCTCGTCCCCCAGCATCTGATGCGCACCCTCTACTACACCTCCCGCACCGTGACGGCCGCCGAACTGCACGCCCACGGCTCGGTGTGGCGGGTCGTCCCGCGCGACGGGCTCCGCGCCGCGGCCCTGGAGCTGGCGCGCGAGATCGCCGCCAAGGACGGCCGTCTCATCCGGCTGGCCAAGGCGGCCATCAACGGCATCGACCCCGTGGACGTGCACCGCAGCTACCGGTACGAGCAGGGCTTCACCTTCGAGGCGGCCCTCGCCGGGACCGCGGACCGCGTCCGGGACACCTTCGGCAAGGAGGCATGACCCGTGGTGGACAAGACGATGACCGCCGACGACGTCGCGGGACGGCTGCGCAGCGGCATGACCCTCGGCATCGGCGGCTGGGGCTCGCGGCGCAAGCCGATGGCCCTGGTGCGGGCGCTGCTGCGGTCCGGGGTCACCGATCTGACCGTGGTCTCCTACGGCGGCCCGGACGTGGGGATGCTGTGCGCGGCGGGGCGGGTCCGCAGGATCGTCGCACCGTTCGCGACACTCGACTCGGTGCCGCTGGAGCCCCACTTCCGGGCGGCGCGCGAGGCGGGGGCGATCGCGATGACGGAGCTGGACGAGGCCATGTTCATGTGGGGGCTGCACGCCGCCGCCAACCGGCTCCCCTTCATGCCCGTGCGGGCCGGACTCGGTTCGGACGTCATGCGGGTCAACCCGGAACTGCGCACGGTCCGTTCGCCGTACGGCGACGGCGAGGAGTTCGTCGCCGCCCCCGCGCTGCGCCTGGACGCCGCCCTCGTCCACCTCAACCGCGCCGACCGCCTCGGCAACGGCCAGTACCTGGGGCCCGACCCCTACTTCGACGACCTCTTCTGCGAGGCGGCCGACGAGGCGTATCTGTCGTGCGAGCGGCTGGTGGAGACGGGCGGGCTGACCGAGGATGCCGCCCCGCAGACCCTGCTCGTCTCACGGCACAGCGTCACGGGCGTCGTCGAGGCCCCGGGCGGGGCGCACTTCACCTCCTGCGCCCCCGACCACGCCCGCGACGAGCCCTTCCAGCGGATGTACGCGGCCACGCCCTGGGACGGGTTCGCCGGGCGCTTCCTGTCCGGTCCGGACGAGCACGCCTACACCTCCGCGGTGCGGGCCTGGCACGAGGAGCAGCGGTGACCGCCGCCCGGTCCCCCGTCCCCCGCCGTCCCGGTCCGAGTACTGCGTGATCGCCTGCGCCGAGGCATGGCGCGGGGACGGGGAGGTACTGGCAAGCCCCATGGGGCTGATCCCCACGCTCGGGGCCCGCCTCGCCCGGCGCACCTTCTCCCCGATCTCCTGCTCACCGACGGCGAGGCGCTGCTCGTCGGGCCCGGCGGCGAGGTGGAGGGCTGGCTTCCGTACCGCCGCCACCTCACCATGGTCACCGGCGGCAGACGGCACGTCATGATGGGCGCGAGCCAGCTCGACCGCCACGGCAACCAGAACATCTCCTGCATCGGCGACTGGGCCCGGCCGGCGCGCCAGCTGCTCGGTGTGCGCGGCGCACCGGTCAACACGCTCAACCATCCGGTCAGTTACTGGGTTCCCCGGCACTCGCGCAGGGTCTTCGTCGAGCAGGTCGACATGGTCTGCGGCGTCGGCTACGACCGCTACGACCGCGCGGAGGGAGCGCGCTTCCACCGCATCCCGCGTGTCGTCACGAATCTGGGCGTGTTCGACTTCGAGACGCGGGACCGGTCGATGCGGCTGTGCTCCCTCCACCCGGGCGTGACCGTGGAGGAGGCCCGGGAGGCGACCGGCTTCCCGCTCACCGTCTCCGGCGGCGGCCCCGTCCCGTGCACCCGCGAACCCACCGCCGAGGAACTGCGGCTCATCCGCGAGGTACTCGATCCGGACGGCCGGCGCGACCGGGAGGTCGGGGCCCGATGAGGACGGCGCTCACCGATCTCACCGGGGTGCGGCACCCCATCGTCCAGACCGGCATGGGCTGGGTGGCGGGACCTCGGCTGGTCTCGGCGGCCGCGAACGCCGGCGCCCTGGGCGTCCTGGCCTCCGCGACGATGACGCCGGACCGGCTGCGGCAGGCGGTCCGCGAGGTGAAGGCCCGCACTCAGGCGCCGTTCGGGGTCAATCTGCGGGCCGACGCCGGGGACGCCGGGGAACGGGTGCGGATCATCGTGGACGAGGGCGTACGGGTGGCGTCCTTCGCCCTGGCCCCTCCCGGGAGCTGATCGCGGAACTCAAGGACGCGGGCGTGGTCGTGATCCCTTCCGTCGGTGCCCGTCGCCACGCCGAGAAGGTCGCCGCCTGGGGCGCGGACGCCGTGATCGTGCAGGGCGGCGAGGGCGGCGGGCACACGGGGGACGTGGCGACGACCGTGCTGCTGCCGCAGGTGGTGGACGCGGTGGACATCCCCGTGGTCGCGGCGGGCGGCTTCCACGACGGGCGCGGTCTGGTCGCGGCGCTCGCGTACGGGGCCGCGGGCATCGCCATGGGCACCCGCTTCCTGCTCACCTCCGACTCGGCCGTGCCGGACGCGGTGAAGAGCCGCTATCTGGAGGCGTCCGTCAGGGACGTCACCGTCACCACCGCCGTCGACGGCCTGCCGCACCGGATGCTCCGCTCCGACCTGGTCGAGACCCTGGAGCGGGCGGGCCGCGCCCGCTCCCTGCTGCACGCGCTGCGCAGGGCCGCGGGCTTCCGGAAGCTCTCCGGGCAGTCCTGGCGGGAGATGGTCCGCGACGGCCTCGCGCTGCGGCACGGCAGGGCTCTCTCCTGGAGCCAGGTGCTGCTCGCCGCCAACACCCCGATGCTGCTGCGGGCGGCGATGGTCGAGGGCCGCACCGACCTCGGCGTGATGGCGTCCGGCCAGGTCGCGGGCGTGATCGAGGACCTGCCGAGCTGCGCCGAACTGGTGGGCCGGGTAATGGCGGAAGCGGAGGGGGTGCTGCGCGGGCTGGGCCCGGGGGCGACGGGCTGAGCCGCAGGGGCCGGGCGGCATGCGCCGTGGCCCCGCTTGCCGCCTCTGGCCCGCCGCGCGGGCCCCGGACCGGAAGGCTCCGCGCGGGCCCGGCCGGTTTCCCCGTCCGGGCCGGGACGGCCGTCGCACCACGGCCCCGGGGCGGAACGTCCGGGGCACGGCCCGCGACGGCCTCGTGGGCGACGCTCACGTCGAGCGCGCGGTGGAGTCGCTCTGGCCGCGGCTGACACCGGAAGCGGTCGTCAGCGCCCTGCTGACGGACCCTCACACGCCCGCCGGGTGCCTACCGTCGTTCACCAGCGACGAACGCGCCCGGTTGACGCGTTCCCCTGATGCCCCGGAGTCGTGGACCGATGCCGACGTACCGCTGCCGCACGAGGCGGCGGACCTGGTCGACGGGCCTCCGGAGGCAACGTTCGGGCACGTCGTCGTGGACGAGGCCCAGGAGCTCACCGCCATGCAGTGGCGGATGGTGATGCGCCGCTGTCCGGCCAGGTCGATGACGCTGGTGGGCGACTTCGCCCAGGCGGGTCCCGCGACGACGGCGAGCGACTGGTCCCAGGCACTGGGCCCGCATCTCGGCAGCCGGTTCGCCCTGCACACCCTGGCCGTCGGATATCGCACGACCCGGGAGATCCTGGCGACCACCCACGGCCTGCTCGCGCGGATCGCCCCCGGTCAGACGCCGAGCCGGTCGATCCGCCACGGCGATGCCCCCCGCAGCCTCACCGCGTGCCCGCGGACACTGGCCGACGCCTTGGTCGAGGAACTCCGGGCGCAGTCGGCGGCACACCCGGGCGAACTGCGGGCCGTGATCTGCGCGGACGCCCTGGTCGGGGACATGGCGTCCGCGGGTGTCGAACGGTGGGCACGCCTCGTGCCGGCTTCCGAGGCCCGGGGCCTGGAGTTCGACGCGAGCGTGGTCGTCGACCCGGAGGAGATCGTCGCGGCCCGCCCCGGCGGCGAGCGGGACCTGTACGCCGCCCTGACGCGTGCCACCAGGAGACTGTGCACGATCGCCGTGGCCGCCCAGCCCGCCTGACGGCCCGCCGGACCGCCTCCCCGCCCGGCTTCGAGGCCGGCCCGCACCACGCAGGACATCGGGGAGGGAGGGCGTCGGGGACGCGGGACATGGGGACGCATCACGGGGACGGGGGCATCGGGAACCCGGCGGGGGCGCGCTGCGGCGGCCGACCCGGCACGGTCCCGGGTGGCTCGCCGCCCCTCGAACGGCCGCCCGGAGCCATGGCTGCGCAGGCCCCGCACCGCCGCTAACGCGCCGCGGCCCTGCCGCCCCTCGCCCCGCCCTGCGGCCGGTCCACGGCGCGTCCGTGCTTCTGCCGTGCGCCGTCCCCGGCACGTCCGGTGTCGCCGGTACGTCGGGCGTCCCCGGTACGTACGGTGTCACCGCGCCCGGTGTCGCCGCGTCCGGCACCGCCGCGGGCCGCACGCCCGGTTCCGGCACGCCCGGAGTCGGCTGATCCGCCGCCCTGCTTGCGGCCGACCCGTCCGGTATCGGCGGCGCCCCTCCGCCGGCCCCCGGCCTCGGCGCGCCCGCCGTCGCCGCGACCGCCGTCGGTACGCCCGCCGGTGTCCTCGCGGACGGCCTCGGCACGGCCTCCGCCGCCCCGCGGACGCCTGCGCTTCGACCGGGACTTCGCGGCGGGCGGCTGCGGAGCGGGAGGCGCCTCGACCGTCACCGCCACACCCGACGGTTCGCGGGCTCCGGTCAGCCGGGCCAGCTCCTCGTCGCCGGACCTGACCGCGACGGTGCGCGGGGAGATTCCGGCGTCCGACATCAGCCGGGTCATCTCGCGCTTCTGGTCCGGCAGGACCAGGGTCACGACGCTGCCCGACTCGCCCGCCCTCGCGGTCCGGCCGCCTCGGTGCAGATAGTCCTTGTGGTCCATCGGCGGATCGACGTTCACGACCAGATCCAGATCGTCGACGTGGATGCCGCGGGCTGCGACGTTGGTGGCCACCAGCGCGCTGACCTGGCCGTTCTTGAACTGGTCGAGGGTGCGGTTGCGCTGCGGCTGGGTCCGGCCGCCGTGCAGCCCGGCCGCTCGTACGCCACTGGCCAGCAGCCGCTTGACCAGGCGGTCCACGGAGCGCTTGGTGTCGAGGAAGAGGATGACCCGGCCGTCCCGGGCCGCTATCCGCACGGTGACCGCCTTCTTGTCCGTCTCGTCGGCGACGTGCAGCACATGGTGCTCCATGGTGGTGACGGCGCCGGCGGACGGATCGACCGAGTGCACCACGGGGTCGCTCAGGAAGCCCCGTACCAGCCGGTCGATGTTCCGGTCCAGGGTGGCCGAGAACAGCATGCGCTGCCCACCGGGCTCCACCTGCTTCAGCAGGGCGGTGACCTGCGGGAGGAAACCCATGTCGGCCATCTGGTCGGCCTCGTCCAGCACCGTGATCGCCACCTCGCCCAGGCGGCAGTCGCCGCGGTCGACGAGGTCCTGCAGCCGTCCGGGGGTCGCCACCAGCACCTCGGCGCCGCGCCGCAGGGCACTGGCCTGCTTGGTGATCGACAGTCCTCCGACGACGGTCGCCAGACGCAGGTTCACCGCGGTCGCGTAGGGGGTGAGGGCGTCCGTCACCTGCTGTGCCAGCTCCCGCGTGGGAACGAGCACCAGGGCGAGGGGAGCCCCCGGCTCCGCCCGGCGCCCGGCGGTGCGGGCGAGCAGCGCCAGCCCGAAGGCGAGGGTCTTGCCGGAACCGGTACGCCCGCGCCCGAGGAGGTCGCGGCCCGCGAGCGAGTTCGGCAGCGTCGCGGCCTGGATCGGGAACGGCGCCGTCACGCCCTGCGCGGCGAGGGCCTTCAGCAGCGCCGCCGGCAGGCCGGTCAGCTCCTCGAAGGCCCGGACGGCGGGCAGGGCGGGGACACGGGGCTCCGGAACGGTGAAGTCCTGCGGGGCCGTCGCCGGGCGGGCGCCGCCGGGCCGCTTCGGGGCCCGCTTCGCGGTGCGCTCGGCCGGCCGCTTGCGGGCGGGGCGTGCGGAACGAGTCATGGATTGCCTTCCTGGTGCTGGGCACAGCACAAGCCGGGGCCCGCACCGCGAGGGTGCGGGCCCCGGCCGCGTGGTACGCGTCCCGAGGGTCAGGCGGGGACGATGTTCTCCGCCTGCGGGCCCTTCGGGCCCTGCGTGACGTCGAAGGTGACCTTCTGGCCCTCCTGGAGCTCACGGAAGCCCTGGGTGGCGATGTTGGAGTAGTGGGCGAAGACGTCGGCGCCGCCGCCGTCCTGCGCGATGAAGCCGAAGCCCTTTTCCGAGTTGAACCACTTCACGGTGCCGGTGGCCATAGTCATTCTCCTGAACAGGTAGGAGGCCCCATCCGGAGATGCCGGTGAAAACAATAAAAACGCCTGAGGATCATTCCCGTCAGGCGCGCATAAAGTTCATGGGTACCAAACTGCAACCGTCCCAACGTAGCACGCTTCGGCGCGCACCCCGGCTCCCCCGCACGGTGTGTCCCGCCGGGGGTGCCCGGGGTGCGGGCCGGTCCCGGCCCCGCGCGGCAGCCCGGACCCGATCCCGGCCCTACACCCGTTCGACGATCGTCACATTCGCCTGCCCGCCGCCCTCGCACATCGTCTGGAGCCCGAACCGTCCTCCCGTGCGCTCCAGTTCGTGCAGCAGCGTCGTCATCAGCCGGACACCGGTGGCGCCCAGGGGGTGCCCGAGGGCGATGGCGCCGCCGTTGACGTTGACGCGGGCCGGGTCGGCGCCCGTCTCCTTCAGCCAGGCCAGCACCACCGGGGCGAACGCCTCGTTGATCTCGACGAGGTCGATGTCGCCGATGGTGAGGCCGGTCTTCTTCAGTGCGTGCGCGGTCGCCGGGATCGGCGCGGAGAGCATCCGTACGGGGTCCTCGCCCCGCACCGAGAGATGGTGCACCCTGGCGCGCGGAGCCAGACCGTGGTCCCGTACGGCCCGTTCGCCCGCGATCAGCATCGCCGCCGCGCCGTCGGACACCTGGGAGGAGCAGGCGGCGGTGATCGTGCCGCCCTCGACCACGGGCGGCAGGGCGGCCATCCGCTCCAGGGTGGTGTCGCGGCGCGGGCCCTCGTCCACGGTGACACCGCCGTAGGCGACGGTCTCCCGCGCGAAGCGGCCCTCGTCGGCGGCGCGCACGGCCCGCCGGTGGGAGGCGAGGGCGTACTCCTCCATCTCCCGCCGGGAGACGCCCCACCTGCGCGCGATGAGTTCGGCGCCGTGGAACTGGTCGACGGGGGCGTCGCCGTACCGGGCCCGCCAGCCCTCGCTGCCGGCGAAGGGGCCCCCGGCCAGCCCCAGCGGCTCGGCCGCCTGCCGGGAGGCGAACCCTATGGGGACCTGCGACATGTTCTGCACACCGCCGGCGACGACCAGGTCCTGGGTGCCGGACATCACTCCCTGCGCGGCGAAGTGCACGGCCTGCTGCGACGAGCCGCACTGGCGGTCGACGGTCACGCCGGGCACCTCCTCGGGCAGCCCCGCGGCCAGCCAGCTCGTCCGGGCGATGTCGCCCGCCTGGGGGCCGACCGTGTCGAGGCAGCCGAACACGACGTCGTCCACGGCCGCCGGGTCGATCCCGGAGCGGTCGAGCAGGGCCCGCAGGACATGCGCGCCCAGATCGGCGGGGTGCGCGGCCGCGAGCCCGCCCCCGCGCCGGCCGACCGGGGTACGGACCGCTTCGACGATGAACGCCTCGGCCATGTCTGCTCCAGGTTGTCAGGGGCCCGCGGGCTCCGGGTGCGCTCCCGGAAGTCCGCGGACCCGCGGGTCAGTCCCTCACGGCGATGCCGTCCAGGACCATCGACAGGTACTGCCGGGCGATCTCCTCGGGGCTGTGGTGCCCGCCCGGCCGGTACCAGGACGCCGCGACCCACACCGTGTCGCGGACGAAGCGGTAGGTGAGCCGGACGTCCAGGTCGCCCCGGAACGCGCCGGACGCGGCTCCGCGCTCCAGCGTCCCGAGCCACGCCTTCTCGAACCGCTGCTGGGAGTCGGCGAGGTAGCGGAAGCGAGGGCGGGCGGAGAGGTGCCGGGACTCCTTCTGGTAGATGGCGACGGCCGCACGGTGCCGGTCGATCTCCCGGAAGGACTCGGTGACGAGCGCCTCGAGGGTCTCCCTGGGCCCGAGACCGGCGGCGAGGACGGCGTCGTATCCCGCCCACAGCTCGTCGAGGAAGGCGGAGAGGATCTCGTCGAGGATCGACTCCTTGGAGTCGAAGTGGTAGTACAGGCTGCCCGCGAGCATCCCCGCCTCGTCGGCGATCCTGCGGACGGTGGTGGCGTTGTAGCCGTGGGCGGCGAACACCTCGGCGGCCGTGCCGAGCAGTTCGCGGCGCCTCTCGGGCGAAGCACTCACCTGGGTCTTCTTCTTGGTCGTGGCCACGTGTCCATTCTGGTCCCGCCCAAGGCCGCCTGCGGACGTCCGGTCCGGCCAAGGCCCCGGCCCCGGCCCCGGCCCGGCGGACACGCGTTCGGCCTCGGACGGCTCAGGCGCCTCCGGCACCGCGCACGCCCCCTCCACCCCGCGCCCCTACGGATGCCGGGAGCTGACGGACACGGTCTCGCCGGTCATGTACGAGGAGTACCCGCTGGCGAGGAAGACGATCACGTTGGCGACCTCCCAGGGCTCGGCGTACCGGCCGAACGCCTCGCGGGCGGTGAGGTCCCTCAGCAGTTCGGCGGACGTGGCCTTCACCAGGTGCGGATGCATCGCGAGACTGGGGGCCACGGCGTTGACGCGGACCCCGAACTCCGCCGCCTCGACCGCCGCGCACCGGGTGAGGGCCATCACCCCGGCCTTCGCGGCCGCGTAGTGGGCCTGGCCGGCCTGGGCCCGCCAGCCGAGGACGGAGGCGTTGTTGACGATGACGCCCCGCGGCCGGAGTCGCGGAAGGCGCGCAGCGCGGCCCGGGTACAGCGGAAGGTGCCGTTCAGGGTCACGTCGAGGACGCGGGACCACTGGTCGTCGGACATGTCGACCAGCGCCGCGGTCCCGCCGAGCCCCGCGTTGTTGACGACGACGTCGGGGCCGCCGTGCAGCCGCTCCGCTTCGCCGAAGAGGGCCCGCACCTGGGTCTCGTCGGTGACGTCGCAGACCAGTGAGGCGACGGCGTCCGGACCGAACTCGTCAGCGAGCGCCCCCTCCGCCTGCTCCAGCCGGCGGGCGTGCGCATCGCCGATGAGGACCCGCGCGCCCTCCTCCAGCAGGCGCCGGGCGGTGGCTCCGCCGATCCCGGCCCCGGCCGCCGCGGTGACGACGGCGGTCCGGCCGGCGAGGAGCGCGTGCCCCGGAACGTACTGAGCCTTGTTGTCCGTCACATCGGCACGTTAACCTACCAAACACTTGTTAGGGAACCGAGGTGCGCTGATGGACCTGACGCACACGGCGGACGAGGACGCGTTCCGCGCCGAGGCCCGCGCCTGGCTGCGGGCGCACGTCCCGGACCCCCCGCCGCCCTCGCTCGAGACCGCGGAGGGCTTCGCCGCGCACCGCGCGTGGGAGGCGGAGCTGCATGCCGGCCGCTGGTCGGCGGTGGCGTGGCCGGAGCGGTACGGCGGCCGGGGCGCGGACATCTTCCACTGGCTGGTGTTCGAGGAGGAGTACTACGCGGCGGGCGCCCCCGGCCGGGTGTCCCAGAACGGCATCGGCCTGCTGGCCCCGACCCTGTTCCAGCACGGCACCGAGGAGCAGCGGACCCGGATCCTGCCGCCCATGGCGAGCGGCGAGGTGGTCTGGGCACAGGCCTGGTCCGAACCGGAGGCCGGCTCGGACCTCGCGTCGCTGCGCTCCCGAGCGGTCCGTACGGCGGGCGGCTGGCTGCTGTCCGGGCAGAAGACGTGGTCGTCGCGGGCGGCGTTCGCGGACCGGGCGTTCGGCGTCTTCCGCACCGCGCCGGACGAGGAACGGCCCCACCGGGGCCTGACGTATCTGATGTTCGGCCTGAAGGCTCCCGGCGTCACGGTCCGGCCGATCCGCCGACTGGACGGGAAGCCCGCGTTCGCCGAACTGTTCCTGGACGAGGTGTTCGTCCCCGACGAGGACGTGATCGGCGAGCCGGGGCAGGGCTGGCGGATCGCCATGTCGACGACGGGCAACGAGCGCGGCCTCATGCTCCGCTCCCCCGGCCGCTATCTGGCCGCGGCACGGCGCCTGGCGGGACTGTGGCGCGCCACCGCAGACCCGTCCGACACGGCGCTGCGCGACCGTGTCGCGGACGCGGTGATCGGCGCGCGGGCGTACCAGCTCTTCACCAGCGCGGGTGCCTCGCGCTTCGCGGCGGGCTCGGCGATCGGCGCGGAGTCGAGCCTGAACAAGGTCTTCTGGTCCGAGTACGACATCGCCCTGCACGAGACGGCGCTCGATCTGCTGGGGGCGGAGGGCGAACCGGCGGACGGGCCGGGCGGCTGGGCCGAGGGGTACGTCTTCTCCCTGGCCGGACCGATCTACGCGGGCACCAACGAGATCCAGCGCGACATCATCGCCGAGCGGCTGCTCGGCCTGCCGAAGGGGCGCCGCTGAACGCGTGCCGCGCGGTCGCGGGCGCGGGCGCGGCACGACCAGGTTCCGGCCGGCCAGCAGCTCGCGACGCGTCCCGGGCGGCCGCGGTGGTGCGGCCCACCGGGCGCCGGACGGCCCCGGGGCGGCCCACCGCACCGCGCGACCGGCCGGACCGTGCGACCGGCCGGGGAGAGGGAGGCGCACCGTGAGGTTCCTGCCGACGGACGAACAGCTCGCGTTCACCCGGTCGTTGCACACGATGCTGACGGCGGCCGGCGCACCGGCCGCGGCCCGCGCCTGGGCGGCCGGGGACCCCGCAGGGGGACGCGCCGTGTGGGCCGGGCTCGCGGAGGCGGGAGTGTTCGCGCTGGCCGTGCCGGAGAACCACGGCGGCCTCGGCCCGCTCCCGGCCGAACTGGCCCTCGCGTTCGTGGAGCTGGGGCGCCACGCGGTACCGGGTCCGGTGGCCGAGACGGTCGCGGCGGCGGCGCTGCTGACGGCCCTGGGGGACCCGGCACCGGCGGAACGGCTGCTGCCGGGCATCGCGGCGGGCGAAGTCATGGCCACCCTGCGGCTGCCCGGCACCGGCCCGTACGCCCTGGACGCCGACGCGGCGACGAGCGCGCTGGTGGTGGATGCAGCCGTGCGCGGCCCCGGCCCGGGGTCGCCCGGCGGCGCGGGTGACGGTGCCGGCGGCGGAGACGGCTCCAGCAAGGGGAACGCGAACGCGAACGCGAAGAACGGAGGCATGGACCCGCCCCGTCCCGGGCCGGGTGCGGCCCGCCCGCCGACCCTGCGGATCGCGCCCGGTCACGGCCCGGTCCGGGCGTCGGCGGACCCGGTGCGCCGGCTGTCCGTGCCGGAGGGGGGCGGTGAGGTGCTGGCCGCCGGCCCCGGCGTGGCGGCAGCGGCGGCCCATGCCGAGGACTGGGCCAGGCTGGCCACCGCCGCCCAGGCCCTCGGCACCGGGCTGGCACTGCTGGACCGGACCGTGGAGCACGTCGGGCGGCGCGCCCAGTTCGGCGTGCCGATCGGCTCCTTCCAGGCGGTGAAGCACCGGCTGGCGGACACCCTGATCGCCCTCGAGTTCGCCCGGCCGCTGGTCCTCGGCGCCGCCGTCACCATGGCCCGCGCCGACATCGCCGCGGCGAAGGTCGCGGCCGGGGAAGCCGCGTACGGTGCCGCCCGTACGGCCCTCCAACTGCACGGCGCGATCGGCTACACCGAGGAGCTGGACCTCGCCCTCTGGCTGCGCAAGGCACGGCCGCTGCGGGACGCCTGGGGGACGCCCGCGCAGTGCCGGGCGGCCGTCCTGCGGCCGTAGGGGCGCGTCGTGGGCGTCCCACCCGTCAGCGAGCGTCCGGCACACACTCCCCCGTGCCCCTCCGGGAAAGCAGGGTCTGCAAAGTTGAGCGGTACGGAGGTGTCCGCGGGCCCGGCGGGTGGGTGACGCAGCGTGTCCGTAGCCGTTGGTTGTCGGCATGACGAAAGCCGAACCCCTACAAAAACTGGACCATCCGCCTATTCGGCACATCCGACACCGGTGACGCCTCGACGACCCACCCACCGCGGCTGTCGTCCGCTGACGTTGCCGTCAGCGATTGCCGTCAGCCAACCCAGAAGGGCCGGCGACGGGTTCTACTCGGCTCGGGTGACCTTGGCGTGGTCGATGAAGACCCGTCTGAACAGGTCGTGGCCGGTGCGTCCGGAATGGCGGAGTGCCCAGTCCTGTGCGGCTTCCTGCTCGGCGTGGGGTCCGGATTCGGCTCCGCAGTTAGCAGCGGTGCAGAACGCCTCGTAGGTGATGCCGCCTTCGGGCGCGTGGCAGATGGTGTGAACGACGTGCCGGTATACAGCGCGGGGGCTCATTGGTGGCCCTCCGGGTGGCGTCGCATGTAGACGTTGCAGTCGCTGACGGTGGTCATGTCTCCGACCACGCGAGCCCGGTCGCGTACGTTGGCCAGCTCCGCGCACCCCGCACAGCCCTCTACGGGTACCGGCTCCAGCTCCAGGCGCAAGGGGAGTTCAACTGGCGGGGTCGAGTACCTGGTCGGCTCCGTCATGCACATCGCCACCTCTCGAACATCACATGGCCGACCTCTTGACAGGTCGGCGCTCTAGTTCAGTATTCGAGTGACCGAAGCACTCCCGCTACAGTTCGCAGTGCACTAGTGTGCCCTCACTGACATTACGTCAACTCGACAGAAGGGCAAGCCTTATGCCCAGTCCCAAGACGTTCACGAAGATCGCGGATCACTTCCGGGAGCGCATCCTGTCGGGAGAGCTTGAGCCCGGCGCCAAGCTGCCGACGAACCGGGAGATCGCCGGCCAGTGGCAGGCCGCGGCCGCCACGGTCTCGCGGGCCTTGCAGGCTCTCCAGGTGGAGAACTTCATCCGCACCACCCCCAGGGGTACCTACGTCGTCGACGACCCTCGCTGGACGTTGTCAGCGCGGGACCGGCTGACCCGGGTCCAGCGGGTGAAGTCGTTCCTGGCCGAGGGCGAGACGAGCCGGGTGACGGCCGCCGAGCTGATCATCCCGCCGCTGTACGTGGCGGAGATCTTCGATCTGGAGGCCGGGGATCAGGTGGTGCGGCGCGAGTGGCTGGCGGGCCGGGGCAAGACCCGGACCGTGTTCGCGGTGACCTGGTACCCGGCCCCGTTCGCCGCCCTCGTGGCGGATCTGCTGAACATGGCCCCGGGCCGCAATCACGGACTGTCCACCCGGGTTCTGGAAGCCACCGGGCGCACGATCACCCACGCCCGCGACGACATGCACGCCCGCCCCGCCGACGCCCGAGAGGCGAGCGCGCTGGGGCTGCCGGTCGGCTCCCCGGTCCTGGCCGGCGCCCACCGCTGGTCGGACGCAGAGGGGATCATCGAGTACGGGGAATGGTGCCTGCCGCCCCGCTTCACCATCGGCTACGATTACCAGCCCTGACCGATCCACACGCAGCGCCCCCGGAAGTCGGCCTGCGACCTTCGGGGACGCCGTCGTGTGGATGTCCGCGACGGTCAGATTGTAGGTCGTCTGGTGCTGTGTGAAGGAGCGGTTCTGCCGTATCTGGGTGGTCGACTCGTCGTTGCTGAGGAGAGTCATGCCCGGCTTGAGGGCTCCGGCTTCTATCCATTGCTCTTCCGAAGGGCTCCAGAACGAGTGGTCGTAGGCTGCCGTGAGCTTGCGCGGGCCGGCGCGGGTGGTAATCGTCGGCTTCAGCTCGTTGAAGCGCTTGTCGTCCTGGGTGATGATCTGGCGTGTCACCTCTCGGACGGCTGTGCGCCGCGTGGCCGGGTCGGTGGAGACCTCCCACGAGCGGTGACGCTACGGACGCGTACCGTCACCGGGGAAGATGCCGCGACGCCCGCCCATCATCCGGTCGGGGACGGGGGCAGGCGCCGCGTCTGTTCCGTACGCCTTTGTACGGGACGTCTATGGGGAACCGTCAGCGCGGTCCGCGGTGTTCGCCGGGTCAGACCGTCAGGGCGCGGTCCGTCGGGCGGATGGGGGCGGGCAGTTCGCTCGCGCCCGTGAGGTAGCGGTCCACCCCGCGCGCCGCGGAGCGGCCCTCGGCGATGGCCCAGACGATCAGGGACTGTCCGCGGCCCGCGTCGCCGGCGACGTAGACGCCGTCGACGTTGGTGGCGAAGTCCGCGTCGCGGGCGATGTTACCGCGCTCGTCCAGCGCCAGGCCGAACTGGGTGACCAGGCCGTTCTCGACGTCGGTGCCGGTGAAGCCCATGGCGAGGGTGACCAGCTGGGCCGGGATGGCCCGCTCCGTGCCGGGCTTCGGGGCCGGCCTGCCGTCGACGAACTCGACCTCGACGAGGTGCAGCGACCGGACGTTGCCGTCCGCGTCGCCCTCGAAGTGGGTGGTGGAGACGGAGTAGACCCGCTCGCCGCCCTCCTCGTGCGCGGACGTCACCTTGTAGAGCATCGGGAACGTCGGCCAGGGCTGGCCGGTGCTGCGCTCCTCGCCCGGCCGGGGCATGATCTCCAGCTGGGTGACGGAGGCCGCGCCCTGGCGGTGGGCCGTGCCGACGCAGTCGGCGCCGGTGTCGCCGCCGCCGATGACGACGACGTGCTTGCCCTCGGCGGTGATCGGCGGGGTCACGAAGTCGCCCTCGACGACCTTGTTGGAGAGCGGCAGGTACTCCATCGCCTGGTGGATGCCGTTCAGTTCACGGCCCTGTACCGGGAGGTCCCGCGCGGTCGTGGCACCGGCGGCGATGACGACCGCGTCGAAGCGCTTGCGCAGGTCCGTCGCCGTGAGGTCGCGGCCGATCTCGATCCCGGTACGGAACTTGGTGCCCTCCGCACGCATCTGCTCGATACGCCGGTTGACGTGCCGCTTCTCCATCTTGAACTCGGGAATCCCGTAGCGGAGGAGGCCGCCGATGCGGTCGGCGCGCTCGTAGACGACGACGGTGTGACCGGCGCGGGTCAGCTGCTGGGCGGCGGCGAGGCCGGCCGGCCCCGAGCCGATCACCGCGACGGTCCTGCCGGACAGCCGCTCCGGCGGCTGCGGCTTGACGTCACCCGTGTCCCACGCCTTGTCGATGATCGAGACCTCGACGTTCTTGATGGTGACGGCGGGCTGGCTGATACCGAGGACGCACGCCGACTCGCAGGGGCGGGGCAGAGCCGTCCGGTGAACTCCGGGAAGTTGTTCGTGGCGTGCAGCCGCTCGCTCGCCGCCTGCCAGTTCTCGCGGTAGGCGTAGTCGTTCCACTCCGGGATGAGGTTCCCGAGCGGGCAGCCGTTGTGGCAGAACGGGATGCCGCAGTCCATGCAGCGCCCGGCCTGCTTGCTGATGATCGGCAGCAGGGAGCCGGGGACGTACACCTCGTTCCAGTCCCTGACGCGCTCGGCGACGGGCCGGGTCTCGGCGACCTCGCGCCCGGTGGTCAGGAAGCCCTTGGGGTCAGCCATGGGTCGCCGCCTCCATCATCTTCTCGGTGGTCTCCCGCTCGGAGAGACCGGCGAGCTCAGCGGCGTCCTTGGCGGCGAGCACGGCCTTGTACGTGGTCGGGATGATCTTGCTGAACCGGTCCGCGGCGGCGGGCCAGTCGGCGAGGAGCTTCTCGGCCACGGTGGAACCCGTCTCCTCGTGGTGGCGGCGCACGACGTCGTGCAACCACTCCTTGTCGGCGTCGCTCGGGGTCTCGACGGCGTCGGCGTTGCCGGCGTTGACGTTGTCCTCGTCGAGGTCGACGACGTAGGCGACACCGCCGGACATGCCGGCCGCGAAGTTGCGCCCCGTCTCACCGAGGACGACGGCGTGGCCGCCGGTCATGTACTCGCAGCCGTGGTCGCCCACGCCCTCGGAGACCACCAGAGCACCGGAGTTGCGGACGCAGAAGCGCTCTCCGGTGCGGCCGCGCAGGAACAGCTCGCCGCCGGTGGCGCCGTAGGCGATGGTGTTGCCCGCGATGGTCGAGTACTCGGCCAGGTGGTCGGCGCCGCGGTCGGGGCGGACGACGATCCGGCCGCCGGAGAGGCCCTTGCCGACGTAGTCGTTGGCGTCGCCCTCCAGGCGCAGCGTGACGCCGCGCGGCAGGAAGGCGCCGAAGGACTGGCCCGCGGAGCCGGTGAAGGTGATGTCGATGGTGTCGTCGGGCAGGCCGGCGCCGCCGAACTTCCTGGTCACCTCGTGGCCGAGCATGGTGCCGACGGTCCGGTTGATGTTGCGGATCGCGACCTGGGCGCGGACCGGCTGGGCCTCCTCGGCGGTGGCCGCCGCCAGCGCGTCCGCGGACAGCTTGATCAGCTCGTTGTCCAGGGCCTTCTCCAGGCCGTGGTCCTGCTCGACGAGCTGGTGGCGGACGGCGCCCTCGGGCAGCTCCGGCACGTGGAACAG
Organism: Streptomyces sp. I6; assembly: GCA_003725745.1. Classification (GTDB taxonomy): domain Bacteria; phylum Actinomycetota; class Actinomycetes; order Streptomycetales; family Streptomycetaceae; genus Streptomyces. The sequence goes on from RHDP01000001.1 coordinate 1,380,005, forward strand.
CGGTGCCAGGTCCAGGCCCTGGGCCTTCCAGTGGTTCACGGCCCGGGTGGTGTCCAGCAGTTCGGCGTGGCCGACGGCCTCGGCGAGTGTGCGGAAGCCCAGCTCGGCGAGCAGTTCGCGGACCTCCTCGGCGATGAACTCGAAGAAGTTGACGACGAACTCGGCCTTGCCGGTGAAGCGCTCGCGCAGGACGGGGTTCTGCGTGGCGATGCCGACCGGGCAGGTGTCCAGGTGGCACACGCGCATCATGATGCAGCCGGAGACGACGAGCGGCGCGGTCGCGAAACCGAACTCCTCGGCGCCGAGGAGCGCGGCGATGACGACGTCGCGGCCGGTCTTCAGCTGGCCGTCGGTCTGCACGACGATGCGGTCGCGGAGGCCGTTGAGCAGCAGCGTCTGCTGGGTCTCGGCGAGGCCGAGCTCCCAGGGGCCGCCCGCGTGCTTCAGCGAGGTGAGCGGCGAGGCGCCCGTGCCGCCGTCGTGGCCGGAGATCAGGACGACGTCCGCGTGGGCCTTGGAGACACCCGCGGCGACCGTGCCGACGCCGACCTCGGACACCAGCTTCACATGGATGCGGGCGGCCGGGTTGGCGTTCTTGAGGTCGTGGATCAGCTGCGCCAGGTCCTCGATGGAGTAGATGTCGTGGTGCGGCGGCGGGGAGATCAGGCCGACGCCCGGAGTGGAGTGCCGGGTCTTGGCGACCCACGGGTAGACCTTGGGGCCGGGCAGCTGGCCGCCCTCACCGGGCTTGGCGCCCTGGGCCATCTTGATCTGGATGTCGTCCGCGTTGACCAGGTACTCGGAGGTCACGCCGAAGCGGCCGGAGGCGACCTGCTTGATGCTGGAGCGGCGCGCCGGGTCGTACAGGCGGTCCGGGTCCTCGCCGCCCTCACCGGTGTTGGACTTGCCGCCCAGCTGGTTCATGGCGATGGCGAGGGTCTCGTGCGCCTCCTTGGAGATGGAGCCGTACGACATGGCACCGGTGGAGAACCGCTTGACGATCTCGGCGGCCGGCTCGACCTCGTCGAGGGGGATGGACGCGCGGCCGGACGTGAAGCCGAACAGGCCCCGCAGCGTCATCAGGCGCTCGGACTGCTCGTTCACCCGGTCCGTGTACTTCTTGAAGATGTCGTACCGCCTGGTGCGCGTGGCGTGCTGCAGGCGGAAGACGGTCTCCGGGTCGAACAGGTGCGGCTCGCCCTCGCGGCGCCACTGGTACTCGCCGCCGATCTCCAGCGCGCGGTGCGCCGGAGCGATGCCGCTGGCCGGATAGGCCTTGGCGTGCCGGGCAGCGACCTCGGCGGCGATCACGTCCAGGCCGGCGCCGCCGATCTTGGTGGCGGTGCCGTCGAAGTACTGGGCGACGAAGGCGTCGTCGAGGCCGACGGCCTCGAAGACCTGGGCGCCGCGGTAGGAGGCGACGGTCGAGATGCCCATCTTGGACATGACCTTGAGGACGCCCTTGCCGAGGGCCCTGATCAGGTTGCGGATCGCCTGCTCGGGGTCCAGGCCCTCGATGAAGGTCCCGGCGCGCAGCAGGTCCTCCACGGACTCCATCGCCAGGTACGGGTTGACCGCGGCGGCGCCGTAGCCGATGAGCAGTGCGACGTGGTGCACCTCGCGGACGTCGCCGGCCTCGACCAGCAGGCCCACCTGGGTGCGCTGCTTGGTGCGGATGAGGTGGTGGTGCACGGCGGAGGTGAGCAGCAGCGACGGGATGGGCGCGTGCTCGGCGTCGGAGTGCCGGTCGGAGAGCACGATCAGCCGGGCGCCGCCCTCGATGGCGGCGTCGGCCTCGGCGCAGACCTCGTCCAGCCGGGCGGCGAGGGCGTCGCCGCCACCGGAGACCCGGAAGAGGCCGGACAGGGTGACGGCCTTCATGCCGGGCATGTCGCCGTCGGCGTTGATGTGGATGAGCTTGGCCAGCTCGTCGTTGTCGATCACCGGGAACGGCAGTGTGACCGAGCGGCAGGACGCCGCGGTCGGCTCCAGCAGATTGCCCTGCGGGCCGAGGGAGGAGATCAGCGAGGTGACGAGTTCCTCGCGGATGGCGTCCAGCGGCGGGTTGGTGACCTGCGCGAACAGCTGGGTGAAGTAGTCGAAGAGCAGGCGCGGGCGCTCGGACAGGGCCGCGATCGGCGAGTCGGTGCCCATGGAGCCGATCGGCTCGGCGCCGGTGCGGGCCATCGGGGCGAGCAGGACGCGCAGCTCCTCCTCGGTGTAGCCGAAGGTCTGCTGGCGGCGGGTGACCGAGGCGTGGGTGTGGACGATGTGCTCGCGCTCGGGCAGGTCGCCGAGTTCGATGATCCCGGCGTCGAGCCACTCCTCGTAGGGGTGCTCGGCGGCCAGTGCGGCCTTGATCTCGTCGTCCTCGATGATGCGGTGCTCGGCGGTGTCGACGAGGAACATCCGGCCGGGCTGGAGGCGGCCCTTGCGGACGACCCTGGCGGGGTCGATGTCCAGGACGCCGACCTCGGAGGAGAGGACGACCAGGCCGTCGTCGGTGACCCAGTAGCGGCCGGGGCGCAGGCCGTTGCGGTCGAGGACCGCGCCGACCTGGGTGCCGTCGGTGAAGGTGACGCAGGCCGGGCCGTCCCAGGGCTCCATCATCGTGGAGTGGTACCGGTAGAACGCGCGCCGGGCCGGGTCCATGGAGTCGTGGTTCTCCCACGCCTCGGGGACCATCATCAGCACGCTGTGGGGCAGTGAGCGGCCGCCGAGGTGCAGCAGCTCCAGGACCTCGTCGAAGGAGGCGGAGTCGGAGGCGTCCGGGGTGCAGACCGGGAAGATCCGCTCCAGGTCCCTGTCCCCGAACAGCTCGCTGACCAGCTGCGACTCCCGGGCCCGCATCCAGTTGCGGTTGCCCCTGACGGTGTTGATCTCACCGTTGTGCGCCACGAAGCGGTACGGGTGGGCGAGCGGCCAGCTCGGGAAGGTGTTGGTGGAGAACCGGGAGTGGACCAGGGCCACGGCGGTGGCGAAGCGGCGGTCCGAGAGGTCCGGGAAGAAGGGCTCCAGCTGGCCGGTGGTCAGCATGCCCTTGTAGACGACGGTGCGGGCGGAGAGCGACGGGAAGTAGACGCCCGCCTCGCGCTCGGCGCGCTTGCGCAGCACGAACGCCCTGCGGTCGAGGGCGAGGCCGCTGATCCGGCCTTCCCCGGAGCCTTCGGCCAGGGGGGCGCCCCCGCTCACGAAGAGCTGGCGGAAGACGGGCATCGTGGAGCGGGCGGTGGCGCCCAGCAGCTCGGGGGCGACGGGGACGTCGCGCCAGCCCAGGACGTCCAGGCCCTCCTCGGCGGCGATCGTCTCGATCCGTGAGACGGCCTGGTCCTCGGCGCCCTGGGGGATGAAGGCGATGCCGACGGCGTACGAACCGGCCTCGGGCAGCGCGAACCCGGCGACCTCGCGCAGGAAGGCGTCGGGAACCTGGAGCAGGATGCCCGCGCCGTCGCCCGAGTCGGGCTCGGAGCCGGTGGCACCGCGGTGCTCGAGGTTGCGCAGAACGGTCAGCGCCTGCTCGACCAGCTCATGGCTGGCAACACCGGTGAGGGTGGCCACGAACCCGACACCGCAGGCGTCGTGTTCGTTACGGGGGTCGTACATCCCCTGCGGGGCGGGGCGACCGTCCATGGGCGACCAGGCGTCGGAACGCATCGGCTCTCCCGTCGTCGTCGTGGCATATGGCGGTGCCGAGGGACGACGTTGGCCCTCCGCTGAAATTTCGTGCAGGTTACATGATGGAGTGGTTCTCGGGAAGCGGATAACCCATTCCAGCATGCGGACACCGCGCAAGAGATTCCCATAACGGCGCGGATAGGGGCGGGTGCGGACAGATCGGCTTGGGATCGGTGTCCACGGACCCGGATACAGAGCAGGCTTCGTTGCCCGCAGCGCGTGTGGCTCATGCCCGGCGGTTAAGGATTCGAAACCGCCGGGTAACGGCCCATGGTGTGAGGCCAAGGACAAGTGTCGCATCTCACGGCCCGATAGGGCAGCAGGGCGGCGACGGGAAATAGGTCACAGCCTCCGCAAGGATCTTCCGCGGCCCCGAGAAGGCGGGGGCGTGATCGGCGCGGAGGGGCCGGAGGGGCCTTCCGGAACGCCGCGGCCTGCCACGGGGCACCCCCTGGCCCGCGGGGCCAGGGACCGCCCCGGGAGGCCAGGGAGGTCAGGGCTCCCCGGGGCCAGGGAGGCCAGGACGGGCCCGGGGGAGGTGCGGGTACGAGCCTCCCGGGGCCCCGCGACGGGCCTCAGGAGCCCGGGCACGGCCCCCGACCCGCACCTCCGGGTAACACGGACCCGGCCCCGGCTCCGGGACACGGGGACCGGCGCCGCCGCGGAGCCCGGTCACGGGCCCGGCCCGGGCGGCGGGGCCCCGGGGAGTACCGCCCGGCGAAGGACCGCCCGCGTACCGGATGCCCGGGTGGTGTGCGGCAGCGCGGCGGGCTGCCGTGCGGCGCTCCGAGCACCGAGCACCGGTGGCCCCTTCAGGCCGCGGCCCCGCGGCCCCGTCTAGACAGCGGCCCCGACCAGGCTTCCGATCCCGTACGTCACGGCCGCGGCGGCACCGCCCAGGGCCAGCTGCCGGAGCCCGCTCGACCACCAGCCGCGCGCGGTCACCCTGGACACCAGCGCTCCGCAGGCGAACAGCCCCAGCAGCGCCAGCAGCACCGCGGGCCACAGCGACGTGGCACCCAGGAGATAAGGCAGGACCGGCAGCAGCGCGCCCAGGGCGAACGACCCGAAGGACGAGACGGCGGCGACCGTCGGCGAGGGCAGGTCGTCCGGATCGATGCCCAGCTCCTCTCGGGCGTGGATCTCCAGCGCCCGCTCCGGGTCCCGGGACAGCTGCACGGCCACTTCGCGGGCGAGCCGGGGCTCGACACCGCGCGCCACGTACAGCGCGGCCAGCTCCTCCATCTCGTCGACCGGGTGCTTGTGCAGCTCGCGGCGCTCGACCTCGAGTTCCGCCTGGACGAGTTCGCGCTGCGAGGCGACCGAGGTGTACTCGCCGGCGGCCATGGAGAAGGCACCCGCCGCCAGACCGGCGAGACCCGTGATCACCATGGTCTGCGGGGACACGGAGCCCCCCGCGACACCGCTCATCAGGGCGAGGTTGGACACCAGCCCGTCCATCGCGCCGAACACCGCGGGGCGAAGCCAGCCGCCGTTGACGTCCCGGTGCGTGTGGTTGTCGCGGTGCGCCTCGTGAAGCGTCGCCTCGGTCTCGATGATGGACACGGCTCTCCCCTCGTTCCCGGGGCGGTCCGCGTCCGCGCCCCGCCCCTTTTTCCGCTCCCGAAAGTACGCGCGATGTAAGGGGCGCGCCAGCAAGGCAGGCTTTACTTACCTGGTCAGGGCGGTGGGCTCCGCCCCTGGGCCGGATGTATGAACCGGGGTTTCCCGCGCCCGCACCCGCCGTCCCGCGGGGGACAGATCGGGGAACAGGCCCGCAGGGGTGCGTAAGGAGTGGCGCGGTGGACTGGACTGCATGCGATCGGGCCCGCGGCGCGCTCCTGGGACTGGCCGTGGGCGACGCCCTCGGCGCACCGGCGGAGAACATGCGGCCCTCCGAGATCCGCCGCCGCTGGGGCCGTATCGAGGGCTTCGTGACCGACAGCCCCGCGGGTACGGACGACACCGAGTACGCGATCTTCTCCGGGCTGCTGCTCGCCCGGCACGGATCGGCGCTCACCGTGGCGCACGTCGAGAAGGCGTGGCACCACTGGATCGCCGACCTGGACGAGGGCCCGTTCCGGGGGGCCGGCTTCAGCGAGCGGGGCACCCTGGAGAACCTGCGCCGCGGGCTGGCGGCGCCCATCACCGCGCAGCACCGGCACGCCTGGAGCGACGGGCTCGCCATACGGGCGGCGCCGTTCGGGGTGTTCGCCGCGGGCTCCCCCGGCGAGGCGGCCCGGCTGGTGGCCGTCGACGGCTGCGTGAGCCACGACGGCGAGGGCATCTACGGCGGGCAGGCGGTGGCGGCGGGGGTGGCCGCTGCGATGGCGGGGGCCGGTCCGGCGGGTGTGATCGGCGCCGCCCTGTCCGCCGTCCCCCTGGACTCCTGGACGTCGCGCTCCCTGCGCCGGGCGGTCGTCGCGGCGGAACGCGCGGGAACGGATCCGCTCGGCCGCGAACGGACGGTCCGCTCCGCGGTCGTCGTCGGCGGCTACCCGTGGACCGACCTGGCTCCCGAGGCGGTCGGACTGGCCTTCGGCGCGTTCGCCGCGGCCCGGGGCGACTTCCGCACCTCGGTGCTGACCGCGGTCAACATGGGCCGCGACGCCGACACCACCGCGGCGGTCGCGGGTGCGCTGGCCGGAGCGATGTCGGGCGCCTCCGCCATTCCGCCGGACTGGGCCGCCGCGATCGGCCCGGTCCGGGGCAGCTGCCTCCCCTCCATGCGGGGCTACCACGTCCTCGACATCGCGGACCTGCTCACTCCGTACGACGACACCGAGGCCCCGTCATGACCCCCCGCCCGCTCGACTCCACCACTGCGGACCAGCCGACTCCCGACGCCCCGGACACGCCGCCGGACCTGGCGGCGGACACCGGGGAGGCCTCGGCCGACGGGCCGGGTGCGGCCGCGCAGCGCCCGGGGCCGGCCCCGGGCGCGGAGGCACGGCCGGACCAGGGGAAGTCCCCGGACGGGCGGCAACCGCCGGCCCCGGCGGGGGCGGGGGCGGCCGGGATGCCCGCGGCGCACGGGCACCGGGCCGAACCCGCGGACGCGGACGCGGACGCCGACGCGGACGCGGACGCCGACGCGGACGCGGACGCCAACACCGGCACCGGCACCGGCACCAACACCGGCACCAACACCGGCACCGACGCGGACCACGCCGCGCGGAACCGGCCCGCCCCCGGCGGCTCCTCCGCGGCCCCCCGGCCCCCGGCCGCCCCCGCAGGCCCGGACCCCACCGCGCGGAACCGCCCGGACCGGCCGGAGCCCTCACGCCCGGCGGGGCTGCCGGAGCACGGGGCGGGCCGGGCACCACTCCATCCACCGCCCGGCGGCCGGCAGCGCGGTGCGGCGGCGGACGACGGCACGGCCACCGCGCGGACCCGGCGGCCGGACACCCCCGCGCCGGCGCCGGGGGCCGCGGCCCCGTGTCGGGGTGGGGGTACTCGTGCTGGCCGCACCGGGCGGCGGCACGCCCCGGCGAGGCGGCCGGCGCGCGCACGCGCACCGCTCCCCGCGCCCGCGACGGATACCGCACACGGATCGAGGGCCTGCTGCTCGGTCTCGCCGCCGGTGACGCCGCCGGGTGGCCGGCGGCGCGGCACCGGGCCGCGCGGATGCCGGAGTGGACCCGGCGTCTCACCCGCGAACTCGACACCTTCGCCGAGCAGAACGCCACGACCACGCTGCCGGTCCCGATCGCCCTGAACCAGCCCCCGGAACCGCTGCGCCTCGGCCCGTCCGACGACGCGGAGTGGGCCGCCTTCGCCGCCGAGACGGTCCTCGCCTCCGCGGGTGAGCGGTTCGACGGCCTGGACCCCGGCCGCCGGGTGCGCACCGCCGTCGACCTCGCCTGGAACGCCCTCGCCGGAAAGATCGCCGCGGCCGAGGCCCGGGCACCGGAGGTCGAGGCGGCCGTGCCTCCCCTGCGTGCCCGTATCTCCGTACGCGCGGGCCTCGGCAATCTCGCCACCGGACTGCGCCCGCCCGCGACCGGCCACGACAATCCGCACTACTTCGACGACGCCGCCTGCGTGCGCGCCGCCGTGCTCGCCGTCGTCCACCCGGGCGACCCACGGGCCGCCGCCGAGCTGGCCGAGTTCGACGCGCGCTACACCCAGGACGGCGACGGTGTGCACGGCGCCCGCGCCATGGCGGCCGCCGTCGCCGCGGCGCTCGGCGGCGCGACTGCGGACGCGGCCGTCGGCGCCGCCCTGGCCGAGCTTCCCGAGGCCACCGAGATCGGCCGCAACGCCCGGCACGCCCTGGCGCTCGCCCGCCGCGCGGAGGACGCCTTCTCCCTGGTGCCCCTGCTGGAGCACCAGATCGTCGACCACGTCTACAGCTACGGCATCGCCGCGGCCGAGACGGTGCCCGTCGCCCTCGCGCTGGTGACGGCGGCACGCGGCCGGATGGGCGGGGCCCTGCCCGCCGCCGCGTGCCTGTCACGCGTCGCCGACTCCGCGCCCGCCCTCGCCGGAGCGCTGACCGGGGCCCTCGGCGGGGCGCAGGCCGTGCCCGCGGCCTGGCGGGACGCCTGCCGCACCCTGGCCGGCTGCGCCCTCCCCCGCCTCGCCGGCACGGACCTGGTGGAACTCGCCGGGCTGCTGGCCCGCGCCATCCGCCTGCCGGACGCCGCCCCGGCCGGGCCGCACACCCCGCCGTCCGCCGCCGTGGCGGCCCCGGTGTCCTCATCCTCGGCCGCCGGTGCTGCCGCCACCGGAGGAGGTACCGGCCGGACCGCGGGCCCGTAACTCGCCTCTCCCGGACCCGAATCCCCGACGCCGCCTGCCTCACCCGCGCCCGCCCCGGGTGGACAATTCCGGCATGACACTCTCAGCGCACGCGGTCGCCACGCTCGACGACCGGATCACCGGCTCCCTCGTCGGCGCCGCGGTCGGCGACGCGCTCGGCGGGCCGGTCGAGGGATACACCCCGGAGCAGATCGCGGAGCGCCACGGCGGCCGCGTCCGGGGCGTCGTCGGCCCCTGGCACGGCGGCGACTGGCGCACCGCCCGCCCCATCGCGCCGTACCACAAGGGGACGGGCACGTCACCGACGACACCCTGATGACGCACGCCCTCGTCCGCGTCTACGCCGCCGTCCGGGACCACCTCGACGCCTACTCCGTCGCCGACCACCTCGTACCGGACCTCGTCTCCACGCCGCGCTGGATCCCCGAGCTGGAGGCCGAGGCCCTGCCGCTTCAGCGGGTGTTCCTCGCCGAGAAGTGGCTCGCGGCCCGGCTGCACTACGGCCATGTCGACCCGCGCGAGGCCGGCACCGGGAACATCGTCAACTGCGGCGCGGCCATGTACATGGCCCCGGTCGGGCTGGTCAACGCGGCCAACCCGGCCGCCGCCTACGCGGAGGCCCTGGACGTGGCGGGCGCCCACCAGTCCTCGTACGGGCGTGAGGCCGCGGGCGTCCTCGCCGCCGCCGTCGCCGCGGCCTGCACACCCGGGGCGAGCCCGGAGTCCGTCATCGAGACCTGCCTGTCGCTCGCCAAGGACGGCACCCGCTCGGCGATCGAGGCGGTGGCCGAAGTCGCATCCCGGCACGGCGACTTCGAGCCCGCGCTCCGTCCGCTCAGGGAGGCCGTCGCACCGTTCGACACCGTCGGGCCCGACTACCGCGCCCCCTCCCTGGCCGCCCGCCGCCCCTCCCGGCTGCACTCCGTCGAGGAACTGCCCGTCGCACTGGGCATGCTGCTCATCGGCGACGGCGACTACCGCAGGACCGTGCTGGGTTCCGTGAACTACGGCCGGGACTGCGACTCGATCGCCACGATGGCCGGGGCGCTCGCGGGCGCGCTGCACGGCGAGGGACCGGTCCCGGCCGACTGGGTGAAGACCGTCGCCGAGGCCAGCCGCCTCGACCTGCACGCCCCGGCCAGGACGCTCACGGAGGTCGCGTACGAGATCTTCGCCCGTGACACCCGGCGCCGCCGGGCGCACGAGGCCGCCTTCGCCGAACTGGCGGACGCCCGGTGAGCCTCCGGCTCACCTGGGTCCAGCCCGAGGACCTGGTCGGCCACGAACTGCGCCAGGCCGCCGAGGACGGCCGGGACGCCTCGGCGGTCGCACACCGCTGGCGGGCGGCGGGCGGCACGCCGGCACCCCCGGCCGCGGGCGCCTCACCGCGGCCCGCGCCGCCGCGGCTGCGGACGCTGGCGCTCCGGCTCCTGGACGAACTCGACGCGCTCCCCGCGCCGTTCGCCGGCCGCGAGCCGACGGGCCTGCCGGCCATCGGGGCGGCGTGCCCCGACTGGCCCGGGCCGCGGCCGCGGGACGTGCCCGGGCGGGCGGGGCACGGGACGGACGACCGTACACGGGACATGCCCGGGCGCGGGACGGACGACCCGCCGGAGACCGGACCCGGACGCGGGACGGACGACCCGCCGGAGACCGGACCCGGACGCGGGAGGGACGGCCCGCCGGAGCAGCGGCTGCACGCCGCCTGGCTCGGCCGGGCGGCGGGCTGCCTGCTCGGCAAACCCGTGGAGAAGCTCCCCCTGCACGCCATCCGCGCACTCGCCCGTGCGACCGGCAACTGGCCGCTGTCGACGTGGTTCACCGCGAGGGGCGTGCCTCCCGGGCTGCTGGCCGCCCACCCCTGGAACCGCCGCTCGGCCCCCACCTCACTCGCCGAGAACATCGACGGCATGCCCGAGGACGACGACCTCGACTACCCGCTGCTGAACCTGCTCCTCCTCCAGCGGTACGGACGGGGCTTCGGCACCGCCGACGTCGCCCGGCTCTGGCTGGACGAACTCCCCGCCGGGCGCACGTTCACCGCCGAGCGGGTCGCGTACCGCAATCTGCTCCAGGGTGTGGAACCGCCGGAGACCGCGACCCGGCACAACCCCTTCCGGGAGTGGATCGGCGCCGCCATCCGCGCCGACGTGCACGGCTGGACCCACCCCGGCGACCCGGCCGCGGCGGCCGAGCAGGCCCATCGGGACGCGGTGCTCACCCACACCGCGAACGGCGTTTACGGGGCGATGTTCGTCGCGGCGGCGCTGGCCGTGGCGGCCGGCGGGGCCGCGGACGTACACACATGCCTGCGCGAAGGGCTCCGTGTCGTCCCGCCCCGCTCCCGGCTCGCCGCGGCCGTCCGCCACGGCATCGCCACCGCCGCCGCGCACGACGACTTCAACACCGTCGTGGACCGGCTGCACTCCGCGTACGGTGCCTACCACTGGGTGCACGCCGTCCCCAACGCGGCGCTGCTCGCCGCCGCGCTCACCCACGCGGACGGGGACTTCACCGGCAGCATCTGCCGTGCCGTGTCGGGCGGCTGGGACACGGACTCCAACGGCGCCACCGCCGGCTCGCTGGCCGGGTTGCTCGCCGGCAGCCCCGGCCGGCTGCCCGAGCGCTGGACCGCCCCCTCAAGAACCGTCTCGCCACCACCGTCGGCGGGTTCGACGGTGTCGGCTTCGACACGCTCGCCCGCCTCACGTACGCCCACTCCACCGGCGCCGCCGACGCCACCCGAACCGCCCGCACGGCCCGCACGGCCCGCACGGCCCACACGGCCCACACGGCCCACACGGCCCATCGGCAGGATCCGCACGCATGACCGGCATCGCCGTGCCCGGCGACCGCAGCACGGACCGCGTCGCCCCTGCCCCGGGGGCGGCGGCCCGTCGCGGAGAGACCGCGACGGGCGGCAGCCCCGCACCGCCCCGAGGGCCGCCGGTGCCCGAGGCGACGGCACGGGCACCCACCCCGGCCAACACTCCCCGTCCAGCGCCGCCGCCTCCCCACCTGCCCGCCGTGTCGCACCCGGGCCCGGTACCACCCGGCCGGCAGGAAGCCGAGGGCACCGCACGCACCGCGGGAGCCCTACGCCCCCCACACCCCCGCGAAGCCGCCGCACCTCGCACGACCCGCAGGAGACTCGCAAGGAGCCCCCATGCACGACCCCGACACCACCGGTGCCGTCGCCCGCCCGTCCGTCCCGGCCGGCCCGTCCGTCCCGGCCGGTGCGCCCGCCGCGAGCGGGCCGCTCGCCGGGCTGCGCGTCCTCGACCTGGCCACCCTGTTCGCCGGGCCGCTCGCGGCGACGATGCTCGGCGACTTCGGCGCCGATGTGATCAAGGTCGAGCACCCCCGCAGACCCGACCCGTCGCGCGGCCACGGCCCGGCAAGGACGGCGTCGGGCTCTGGTGGAAGCTGCTCGGCCGCAACAAGCGGACCATCACGCTCGACCTGTCCGCCCCGGCGGCCGCGAGACGTTCCTGAGGCTCGCCGCCACCGCGGATGTCGTCATCGAGAACTTCCGCCCCGGCACGCTGGAGCGGTGGCGGCTGGGCTGGGCGGAGCTGAGCGCCGCCAGCCCCCGGGTGGTGCTGGCCCGGGTCACGGGCTTCGGCCAGTTCGGCCCGTACTGCCACCGGCCCGGTTTCGGCACCCTCGCCGAGGCCATGAGCGGCTTCGCCGCGCTCACCGGCGAACCGGACGGCCCGCCCACACTGCCGCCCTTCGGACTCGCCGACTCCATCGCGGCGCTCGCCACCTCCTACGCCGTGATGACCGCGCTCACCGCCCGTGCCGCCACCGGTCGCGGCCAGGTCGTCGACATGGCGATCATCGAGCCCATCCTCACCGTGCTGGGGCCGCAGCCCATCTGGTACGACCAGCTCGGCTACGTCCAGCCGCGCACCGGCAACCGCTCACGCAACAACGCCCCCCGCAACACCTACCGCGCGGTCGACGGCAGCTGGCTCGCCGTCTCCACCTCCGCGCAGTCCGTGGCCGAACGCGTGATGCGGCTCGTCGGCCGTCCGGAGCTGGTGTCCGAGCCGTGGTTCGCCTCGGGCAGCGGCCGGGCGGAGCACGCCGAGGTGCTCGACGAGGCCGTCGGCGCCTGGATCGCCCGCCACACCAGGGACGAGGTCATCGCCGCCTTCGACAAGGCCGAGGCCGCGGTCGCCCCCGTCTACGACGTACGGGACGTCATGGCCGACCCCCAGTACCGGGCCCTCGGCAGTGTCACCGAGGTTCCCGATCCGGAACTCGGGCCCATCCGCATGCAGAACGTCCTCTTCCGCCTGTCCGAGACCCCGGGCGGCATCCGCTGGGCCGGCCGGCCGCACGGAGCGGACACCGACGCCGTGCTCGGGGAACTCGGACTCACCCCCGGCAGGATCGCCGCCCTGCGCGCGGAAGGCGCCCTGTGACCCCGCTCACCTGGCTGTACGCACCCGGCGACCGGCCCGAGGTGGTCGGGAAGGCGCTCTCCTCGGGCGCCGACATCGTGATCGTCGACCTGGAGGACGCGGTCGCGCCGCACCGCAAGGCGTACGCCCTCGCGGCCACCGCCGAACTGCTCTCCTCCCCTCAGCCCGTGCCGGTCCACGTCCGCATCCACGCGGAACGGGACATCGCCCCGCTGGCCCGCCTGCCGGGCCTGGCCGCTCTGCGCATCCCCAAGGTGACACACGCCTCCGACATCCGGGGCCCGGCGAGGCTGGCGCCCGGGAAGGGGCTGTACGCGCTGCTGGAGTCGGCGGGCGGGGTGGAGCACGCCTTCGCCATCGCGACCGCCGACCCCGCGGTGCGCGGCATCGCGCTCGGCGAGGCGGACCTCCGGGCGGACCTGGGGGTACGCAACGACACCGGGCTGGACTGGCCGCGCAGCCGCGTCGTCGTCGCCGCCCGCGCCGCGGGGCTGCCCCCGCCGACGCAGTCGGTGTTCCCCGACATCCGCGACCTGGACGGGCTGGCGGCGTCCTGCGCCCACGGCCGCTCCCTGGGGTTCCTCGGCAGGGCCGCCATCCACCCCCGGCAGCTCCCGGTGATCGAGCGCGCCTACCTTCCCGGCACCGAGGAGGTGGAGGCGGCCGAGGAGATCGTCAAGGCGGCGGCGACGGGCGAGGGCGCCCTGGCCCTCCCCGACGGCCGCTTCGTGGACGCGGCCGTCGTCGCCGCGGCCCACCGCACGCTCGCCCTCGCCGGCCGCGACGGCTCGTGACGCGCCCCGGTCGGGCACCCCGCCCGCCGGTGCGGACCCGGCGCCCGCGGCTCCGCGGCCGCGGAGCCGCACACGGAGCCGGCGCCCCCGGGACCGGGTGGCGGTTCTCCTTGGCACGACTCCACCGCGCGGTCCGGCGGGCGGTCCGGCAGGCGGTCACGCACCGCGGCCCCGGTGTCCCGGGGCTCCGGCGTCCCCGGGGTCCCGCACGCGCACGGCCTGCCCACCGCTGCGGCCCGCTCCGCATGGCGGACCGGCACCGTGGCACGCGCCCGGCCATCGCGCGGCAGAGCCGGAAGGGCGCCGAAGCTCCGGGGCCGCCCGGCCGTGACGGCCGGGCGGCCCGGGGCACTCGGTGGGCGGGGCCGGGCTCCCGGTCAGTTCCTGTTCGCGGACCCGGAGTCGGCCGGGTCGCCCTCGGCGTCCTTGCCCGGTGACAGCGCCCCGGAGCCGGGAGTCCCGCCGGAGGCGGATGCGGAGCCGGGGTCCGCGCCGGCCTCGTCGCCCGGAGTGCCCTCGGCGCCGGCCCCGTCCTCCTTGCCGCCCTCGTCCTTCTTGCCGTCCGCGCCCTGCCGCACGGCCGCGGGCTCGACGATCTCCTCGCGGCCCGGGCGGAGCCGGGCGGAGACCACGATGTAGACCACGGCCAGGACGAAGACCAGCATCGCCGTCCAGACGTTCAGCCGGAGGCCGAGGACGTGGTGCGCCTCGTCGACGCGCATGTACTCGATCCAGGCCCGGCCCGCGCAGTACGCGGCGACGTACAGAGCGAACGCCCTGCCGTGGCCGAGCCGGAAGCGGCGGTCCGCCCAGATCACCAGCAGCGCCGTACCGACACACCACAGCGACTCGTAGAGGAACGTCGGGTGGTAGAGTCCGGCCTCCCGGTTCACCCCCTCGCTGATCTCGAGGGCCCACGGCAGGTCCGTCGGCCTGCCGTACAGCTCCTGGTTGAACCAGTTGCCCCAGCGGCCGATCGCCTGTGCGAAGGCGATGGCGGGCGCGATGGCGTCCGCGTACGCGGGCAGCGGGATGCCCCGGCGGCGGCAGCCGATCCACGCACCGACCGCGCCGAGCGCGATGGCGCCCCAGATGCCGAGGCCGCCCTCCCAGATCTTGAACGCGTCGACCCAGTTCCGGCCCTCGCCGAAGTACAGCTGGTAGTCGGTGATCACGTGGTACAGGCGTCCGCCGACGAGGCCGAAGGGGACGGCCCACACGGCGATGTCCGCCACTGTGCCGGCTTTGCCGCCGCGGGCGATCCAGCGCTTGTTGCCGTACCAGACGGCCACGAAGACACCGATGATGATGCAGAAGGCGTAGCCGCGCAGCGGAAGCGGTCCGAGGTGGACGACACCGGTGGACGGGCTGGGAATGTAGGCAAGGTCCATGGCAGGTCCGACGCTACCCTGCCGGGCCCCGGGCACGGCAACCGACCGCGCAACGTCTGCATAACAGGCCCGGTCGGCCCGCGCGGGCGCCGTCCGACGAGCCCGCCCGTGACCTGCCCGTGCCCGCGCGGCCGCCGCCCACGGGCCCGTGTGCACCACCGGGGCCCGCACCCGACCGGCCGACGCCGCCGAACCCCCGGAACGGAGCCACGGAACTCACCGGGACGCGAGGGACGCACGGACACGCGGACACGCGGACACGCGGGACGCAAGGGACGCACGGGACGCACGGGCACGCGGGGCCGGTGGGCACGCGCGAGAGCGGACCCGGGGACAGGCGGACGCGCCCCCGTCCGTTCCCCGGCCGTGCCGCCGCGGAAGGCACGTCCGGACGCGTCCGCGTCAGGAGGCGGCCGGGCTCGGCTGCCCCGTGCGCCGCTGCTTGCCCTGGTTGGCCTCGGCGACCCACTTCCGCAGGTTCTCGGGGCTGATCTGCTCGCCGTCCTTCTGCGGGAACACGGACTCGCCGTTGAGGAGCACCGTCGGGGTGCCCCGGAAGTTCTTCTCCTCGAAGGCCTGGTCGGACTTCGCCACCCAGGCGTCGTGCCTGCCGGACTCCACGCACTCGGTGAACGCGGGGGTGACCAGGCCCGGCACCTTGCCCGCCAGTTCGATCAGCCGCTCGTTGTCCCCGAAGGCGTCCTCGGGCTCCGGAGGCTGGTTCTGGTACAGCACGTCGTGGTACTCCACGAACTTCCCGGCGTCCTGCGCGCACGCGGCGGCGTTCGCCGCCCGGAGCGAGCCGCTGCCGCCCATACCGCCGTCGATGATCGTCGCGAGGTGGTACCTGACCTTGAGCTGACCCGAGTCGGTCAGCTCGTGGATCGTGTCCCTCATCACGTTCTCGAACTGGGCACAGGCGGGGCAGCGGAAGTCCTCCCAGACCGTGAGCGTGGACGGCGCGCCGTCGGGGCCCGCGGGAAGCGCGAGCGCGTCCTCGCCCTGGGCTCCGCTCGGGGCGACCACCGGGCCGCCCGCGGTGGAGCCCTCGTCCTTCCCGCCGCCGCCCGCCGCGATCACGCCGACCACCGCGGCCAGGCCCAGCACGCCGACCACCGCGGCGGACACGATCAGCAGGCGCCGTCGCTTCTCGCGGTTCTTCTGCATCTCGCGTTCGCGCTTGAGCCGCTCGCGCGCGGCCCGCATTCCGTCTTGGTTGTTCTCGCTCACGACCACAGCAACGAACCGGGGAGGCGCGCAGGCGCCTCCCCGGTCCCATGTCCACCCGTTCGGGTGAGCCGGTCGATCAGATCGCTCGTCGCGCCGGCGGGCGGCCCCCGCCGGTCACCGCTTGCGGACGCCCTCCGCCAGCTCGCCGGCCAGCGCCCGCACCGCCTCGACTCCGGCCTCCCGGTCGCCGGCGTCGAGCAGCCGCTTGACGAAGGCCGAGCCGACGATCACACCGTCGGCGAAGCCCGCGACCTCGGCGGCCTGCTCGGCGTTGGAGACGCCCAGCCCGACGCACACCGGGAGGCCCGCTCGGCCTGCGGCGGTCGCACGGGTGCGCCGCACCAGGTCCTGGGCCTGGGTCCCGACGGACTCACGGGTCCCGGTGACGCCCATCAGCGAGGCGGCGTAGACGAAGCCCGAGCCCGCGGCGGTGATCTCGGCGAGCCGCGCGTCCCGGCTGCTGGGCGCCACGACGAACACCGTGGCGAGCCCGTGCCTCCCGGCGTGCTCGCGCCATGTCGCGGACTCCTGGACCGGCAGGTCCGGCAGGATGCAGCCCGCGCCGCCGGCCTCGGCGAGTTCGGCGGTGAAGCGCTCGACGCCGTACCGGTCGATCGGGTTCCAGTAGGTCATCACGAGGACCGGTTTACCCGTGGCCGTGTGGGCCTCCCGCACGGTGCGCATCACGTCCGCGATCCTGACGCCGCCGCGCAGGGCGATGTCGTCGGCGGTCTGGATGACCGGCCCGTCCAGCACCGGGTCGCTGTGCGGCAGGCCCACCTCCACGATGTCGGCGCCGCCGTCGAGGACGGCCTTGATCGCCTCGATTCCGCCGTCCACGGTGGGGAAACCTGCCGGGAGGTAGGCGATCAGGGCGGCCCGGTCCTCGGACTTCGCCTGCGCGAGGGTGTCGTTCAGCAGCCTGATGTTCCCGCTCACGTGGCGTCTCCCTCGATCTCCGCGACCTCGCCCGCGGCGTCCGCCGCCACCGAGGCGTCGGTCGCGGCGCCGCCGTCGGCGTCGTACAGCCCGAAGTAGCGGGCGGCGGTGTCCATGTCCTTGTCGCCCCGGCCGGACAGGCTGACCAGGATCAGCCCGTCCTTGCCGAGTTCGTGGCCGAGTTCGATCGCGCCGGCCAGGGCGTGCGCGGACTCGATGGCCGGGATGATGCCCTCCGTGCGGGAGAGCAGCCGCAGCGCCTGCATGGCGGCGTCGTCGGTCACGGCCCGGTACTCGCCGCGTCCGGAGTCCTTGAGGTACGCGTGCTCGGGGCCGATGCCCGGGTAGTCCAGACCGGCCGAGATCGAGTACGGCTCGGTGATCTGGCCCTCGTCGTCCTGGAGGACGTAGCTGCGCGAGCCGTGCAGGATGCCCGGCTCGCCCGCGGTCAGGGTGGCCGCGTGCTCGCCGGTCCCGACCCCGTGGCCCGCGGGCTCGCAGCCCACCAGGCGCACGCTCTCGTCCGGGATGAACGCGTGGAACAGGCCGATGGCGTTGGAGCCGCCGCCGACGCAGGCGACGGCGGCGTCCGGGAGACGCCCCGCGCGCTCCAGGATCTGGCGCCGGGCCTCGACGCCGATGACCCGGTGGAAGTCGCGGACCATTGCCGGGAAGGGATGCGGGCCGGCGACCGTACCGAAGAGGTAGTGGGTGTGGTCGACGTTGGCGACCCAGTCGCGGAACGCCTCGTTGATGGCGTCCTTCAGGGTGCGGCTGCCGGACTTCACCGGCACGACCTCGGCGCCGAGCATGCGCATCCGGGCGACGTTCAGCGCCTGGCGCTCGGTGTCGATCTCGCCCATGTAGATGGTGCAGTCGAGGCCGAAGAGGGCGCAGGCGGTGGCGGTGGCCACACCGTGCTGACCGGCGCCGGTCTCGGCGATGACACGGGTCTTGCCCATGCGCCGGGTGAGCAGCGCCTGCCCCAGCACATTGTTGATCTTGTGCGAGCCGGTGTGGTTGAGGTCCTCGCGCTTGAGGAAGACCCGCGCGCCGCCCGCGTGCCCGGCGAACCGTGGCACCTCGGTCAGGGCACTGGGCCGGCCGGTGTAGTGGACGAGCAGGTCGTCGAGTTCGGCGGCGAAGGCCGGGTCGGACTTGGCCTTGTCGTACTCGACGGCCACCTCGTCGACGGCGGCGACGAGCGCCTCGGGAATGAACGTGCCGCCGAACTCGCCGAAGTAGCCGGCGGCGTCCGGCACCCGGCCCTCGGGTCGGGAACGAAGTATTGGCTGGGCATGCCAGAACTCCTCGTGTGCGTGTGAGCCGAAGAGATGGTGGGTGATGACGTGCGGTGCCGAGCGGATCGCTCAGCGGCGCCATCGCATGCCGTTGACCTGGCCGGGCTCGTCCCCGATGACGTATCTGACCCGTCGTCCGTGCACCCGCCGGGCCGGGGCGCGGCAGCCGCGCGGACGGCAGCCGCGCGCCAGCGGGGCGTGCGGTTCGCCGGCACCCGCCGCCGCCCGGCCCGGCCGGTGGAGGCCGGGGGCGGTGGCGGTGGGCGTGCGGCGGACGACGGCGGTCATGGAGCGGGTCAGTCCCTGCCCTGCCGCAGCGCCGGGTGGGCGCCGGCGGCGACCAGATCGGCCACCGCGGCCTTCGGGTCACGGCCGGTGACCAGGGACTCCCCCACCAGCACCGCGTCGGCGCCGGCGTTGGCGTAGGCGATCAGGTCGTGCGGACCGCGGATGCCGGACTCGGCGATCTTGACGACTCCCGCGGGAATCTCGGGGGCGACCCGCTCGAAGGTGGACCGGTCGACCTCGAGGGTCCTGAGGTTGCGCGCGTTGACCCCGATGATCTTGGCTCCGGCGTCCACGGCCCGCTCGACCTCGTCCTCGTCATGGACCTCGACGAGCGGGGTGAGCCCGATGGACTCGGCGCGCTCGATCAGGGAGACGAGGGCCTGCTGGTCGAGTGCGGCGACGATCAGCAGGACCAGGTCGGCACCGTACGCACGGGCCTCCCACAGCTGGTACGACGTCACGATGAAGTCCTTGCGGAGCACCGGCACGTCCACCCGGGCCCGCACGGCTTCCATGTCCTGGAGCGAGCCGCCGAACCGGCGCTGCTCGGTGAGGACGGAGATGACGGCCGCGCCGCCCGCCTCGTAGTCGGCGGCCAGCCCGGCGGGGTCGGCGATGGCGGCGAGCGCGCCCTTGGACGGGCTGGAGCGCTTCACCTCGCAGATGACCTTCACGCCGTCGCCGCGCAGCGCGGCGACACCGTCCTTGGCCTGGGGCCCTTGGCCGCACGCTCCTTGAGTCCGTCGAGGCTGACGCGCGCCTGCCGCTCCGCGAGGTCGGCGCGCACGCCGTCGATGATCTCGTCGAGCACACTCACGCGAGCGGCCCCTTCCGGGAGGTTGATGATGGATCACTGTCGGCAATCCCGATGGTATCCGGATACGGGCGATGGCTCCGCATCCGGTTGACGCCGATCCCACTACCTGGGACTTCTTTCGCGGTTCCACCTGCGATTCTCTCGCAAATCCGCCCGAGAGCCCGCCCGGGACTCAGGGTGCGAGCCCCGAGCCGAACGGCAGGTTCCGGACAACCGTGAAGACGGCGAGGACCGCGCCGAGACCCCACCACCAGGCGGGTCCGAGCGTGATCCGCACCGGTTTCGCCCTGACGGCGCGGACGAGCCAGAAGACCCAGAGCACGGCGAAGAGCAGATAGCCGGCGACGGCGAGCGCGTTGGCGCCGACGGCGGTGCCCAGCTCGCCGTGGACGAACGCGTGGGCGCTCCGCAGTCCGCCGCAGCCGGGGCAGTAGATGCCGGTCAGCTGGAGCAGCGGGCAGACGGGGTAGTGGCCGGGCTCGTTGGGGTCGACGGCGCCGACGTAGGCGAAGGCCCCGGCGACGGCGGCCAGCGCGGCCAGCGGCGGCGCGAGCCTGCGGTGCACCGGCTGGGGACGGTCCGGGCGCGGGGGCGGCGGAACCGGCCGGTGGTGGTGCCCGGGCGGGTCCGCCGGCACGGGCCCGGGTCCCGCCGCGGCGGCGGGGGACGAGCCCGGCGCAGGGGACGAGCCCGGCACGGGAGACGGGCCCGGTGCGGGGGCGGGTCCCGCCGCGACGGCGGGGACGAGCCCGGCACGGGAGACGGGCCCGGTGCGGGGGCGGGTCCCGCCGCGACGGCGGGGGACGAGCCCGGCACGGGAGACGGGCCCGGTGCGGGGGCGGGTCCCGCCGCGACGGCGGGGGACGAGCCCGGCACGGGGGATGGTCCCGGCGCGGGGGCGGCGGCAGGCGCCTCCCCTCCGCGGTTCATGGCTTCCACCCCGCGATTGTCCACGGTGGTACGCAGCGGCGCAGCCCGGGCTCGCCGGGCCGCGCCGTGGACGGGGACCTCGCGGTCAGGAGGCCGTCGCCTCCGCCGCCACCGGCTGCCCGGCCGGGGTACGGGCCGGGACGGCCGCGGCCGTCTCCTTCTGTCCGAGGCCGGCGGCCTTCATCGCGGCACCGACGACCCCGCCGGCGAGGATCACGGCCATGCCGGCCCAGAACCCGAGCGGGTTTGCGGCCACCATGAAGACTCCCGCGATGCAGAAGCCGATGAAGGAGATGGTGACGCCGGTCCAGGCGGCCGGGGTGTGTCCGTGGCTGCTGCCCGCCATGAAGTGCTCCTCGTTGGTGTTGCGCTGGGGTGGTGGGTCGGTTGGTCCCGCCCCATTGTCCCGTACCCGTGGGGCTGCCGGGACGTGGGGGTCGTCACTGATCGAGAGGGGGACGCCTCACCGGCCGCCCGCCGGGTGCTCGGCGCTTGACCGGTCGCGCGCCGGGCCCTCCGGGGCACTGGAGGCGGCCACCGAGAGGGAGGCGGCTTCACCGGTCGCCGGCGGGGTCCCCTCGCCGGTCTACTCCTCACCGGTCGCCGGTGGGGTCCTCACCGCGGTCGAGGGCCTTCCACAGCTCCTCGGGCCGGTCGGGGTCGGCGGGCGCCGGGCGGGCCCCGCCCGGGGCACCGCCCTCGCGCTCGTAGCGCCCGGACATGGCGGGCCACGACGCGCCGTACCGCAGGGCGAGCAGCCCGGCGGCCAGGATCAGCAGTCCGGCCAGTCCGGTGACGTACGGCCAGGCGGTATGGGTGAGGCCGGCGGCGGCCGCCGCCGTGTCACCCGTCGTCTGCCGGGCCCTCTCGTCGAGCGCCGCGCTGTCGGAGGCCCCGAGGAAGGCGGCGGCTGCGGCTCCGGCCCCGCTCAGCGCCAGCAGTGCGGAGACGATCGCACGGCCCGCCCGGCGGACCGCGAAGACGGCGACGAGGGCGGCGAGCCCGACGACGGCGAGCGCAGCCGGGAGCCCGGTGACTCCGCGGCCGTCGGCCTCGATCGGCACGCTGCCGGCCCCGACGGCCGCCGTTCCCTCGGCCCAGGTCTGCCCGGAGGCGAGCAGCACCGCGGCGGCGCCGGCGGCGCCGAGGAACAGGGCCGCCGCGAGGCTGCGCCGGCCGCGCGCGGCCGCACGGGCCGTCCGCTCGGTCTCGGCGCCGGAGTGGGTTACGGGTACGGCGGTCACGCCCCCACTATCCCTCACGGGTCCCGCCGCCGTGGAGCCGGTTCGCGGTGTGCACCGCGCGCAGCACCGCCGCCGCCTTGTTGCGGCACTCGATGTCCTCGGCGACCGGGTCGGAGTCGGCGACGATCCCCGCTCCGGCCTGCACATGGGCGGTGCCGTCGCGGAGCAGCGCGGTGCGGATGGCGATCGCGGTGTCGGAGTCGCCGGCGAAGTCGAGATAGCCGACGGCGCCGCCGTACAGCCCGCGCCGCGAGGGCTCCAGCTCCTCGATGATCTGCATCGCGCGGGGCTTGGGGGCGCCGGAGAGCGTACCGGCGGGGAAGCAGGCGGTGAGCACGTCGAAGGCGGTACGCCCCTCGGCGACCCGGCCCGTCACGGTGGAGACGATGTGCATCACATGCGAGTACCGCTCGACCGACATGAAGTCGACGACCTCGACGGAGCCGGGCTCGCAGACCCGGCCCAGGTCGTTGCGGCCGAGGTCGACGAGCATGAGGTGCTCGGCACGCTCCTTGGGGTCGGCGAGCAGCTCCTCGGCGAGTGCCTGGTCCTCGCGCGGGGTCGCGCCGCGCGGGCGGGTGCCGGCGATGGGGTGCAGCATCGCGCGCCCGTCCTCGACCTTGACCAGTGCCTCCGGACTGGAGCCGACGACGTCGAAACCGCCGTCCTCGTGGGGGAAGCGCAGCAGGTACATGTACGGGCTGGGGTTGGTGGCCCGGAGCACCCGGTAGACGTCGAGGGCGCTCGCCTCGCACGGGGTCTCGAACCGCTGCGACGGCACGACCTGGAAGGCCTCGCCCGCGCGGATGCGCTCCTTGACGTCCTCGACGGCCGCCCGGAACTCCTCTCCGCTCCACATCGGGCCGGTGTACGGGGGCAGCTCGGAGGGCGGCAGTGCGTGCGGCCGGCTCTCCACGGAGCGGGCCAGGTCGGCCTCCATGGCGTCGAGGCGGGCGACGGCGTCCGCGTACGCCTCGTCGACACCGGTGTCGAGGTCGTTGTGGTTGATCGCGTTGGCGATCAGCAGCACGGAGCCGTCCCAGTGGTCGAGGACGGCGAGGTCGGAGGTGAGCAGCATGGTCAGCTCGGGAAGCCGCAGATCGTCCCGGCCGTGCTCGCCGATCCGCTCCAGCCGGCGGACGATGTCGTACCCGAGGTAGCCGACCATGCCCCCGGTGAACGGCGGCATTCCCTCGTCGAGGTCCTGCCGCGGGGTGTGGAGGGCCTGGACGGTCGCCCGGAGGGCCCCCAGCGGGTCCCCTCCCGTGGGGACGCCCACGGGAGGGGTGCCCAGCCAGTGCGCCTGCCCGTCGCGGACGGTGAGGGTGGCGGCGGACCGTACGCCGACGAAGGAGTAACGGGACCAGGAGCCCCCGCCCCCGCCGCCCACGGTGTGGGAGGTGCCGCCGTCGGCGGACTCGAGGAGGAAGGTGCCGGGGCGCTCGCCGGCGAGCTTGCGGTAGAGGCCGACCGGGGTATCGCCGTCCGCGAGGAGGCGACGGCTGACGGGGATGACGCGGCGGTCGGCCGCCAGCTTGCGGAAGGTCTCGAGATCCATGGCGTACGACCCTACCGGCCCAGGGGGAGCACGTCGTTGTCGAAGCAGGTGCGGTCGCCGGTGTGGCAGGCGGCCCCGACCTGGTCGACCTTCACGAGGACGGTGTCCGCGTCGCAGTCGAGGGCGACGGCCTTCACGTGCTGGACGTGACCGGAGGTGTCGCCCTTGACCCAGTACTCCCGGCGGCTGCGGGACCAGTAGGTGGCGCGTCCGGTGGTGAGGGTGCGGTGCAGTGCCTCGTCGTCCATCCAGCCGAGCATCAGCACCTCTCCGGTGTCGTACTGCTGGGCGATGGCCGGGACCAGGCCGTCGGCGCTGCGCTTGAGGCGGGCGGCGATGGCGGGGTCGAGTGCGCTGGGTGTGCTGGACATGCCGCCATTGTGCCGCGCCGGCCGGGCCGTGACCGAAACGCCTCCACTGGGCGGACGCGGCGCGCCGGTCGTAGGCTGGCGGCCATGTCGACCCATGCGAAGCGTGAACGACTTCTGCTCGCCGACCTGCTGGAGGCGGCGGGCCCGGACGCCCCGACACTGTGCGAGGGATGGAGCACCCGGGATCTCGCGGCGCACGTCGTGGTGCGCGAACGGCGCCCGGAGGCCGCCGGGATCGTGCTGGGGCCCCTGAGGAGCCGGCTGGACCGGGTGCAGGCCGAGTTCGCCGCCAAGCCGTACGAGGAGCTGATCCGGCTGATCCGCACGGGCCCGCCGAAGATGTCGCCGTTCGCGATCAAGCAGGTGGACGAGGCGTCGAACACGGTCGAGTTCTATGTGCACGCCGAGGACGTGCGGCGGGCCCAGACCGGCTGGACGCCGCGGGAGCCGGACCCGGTTTTCGCGGACGCGCTCTGGTCCCGGCTGGAGAGGTCTGCCCGGCTGCTGGGCCGCAAGGCGCCGGTGGGACTGGTGCTGCGGCGCCCCAACGGGCAGACGGTGGTGGCGCACCGCGGTGCTCCGGTGGTGACGGTGACCGGTGAGCCCGGCGAGCTGACCGTGTACGCCTTCGGCCGGCAGGACGCGGCGCAGGTGGAGGTGGAGGGCGACAAGGAGGCGGTCGACCGGGTGGGCAGGACACAGCTCGGGATGGGCTGAGCCGGGGCGGGCGCGGACGCCGTCCGGCGCTGCCGCCGCACCCCTGCCGGGCCGCCGGACACCATTCACACCCCGGCCCGGATGACACCCACCGCACCTCGGCGGGGTCCCGTCGTACCGGGCCGCCGGCCCGCCCGCCGGCCGGTACCCCGGCCGGTGGTGGCCGCCTCCGGTGGGCGCCTCGGTGGCGCCGCGCCTCTCCCGGGCCGGTGCCGCGCGCCCGGGCCGGGGCCGCCCTCGGTGGCTGCCGCGCCGCCGCTGGATGATGCCGCACCCGCCGCCGGTGGCAGCCCCCGGCAGCCGCGCCCCTCGCCGGTGCCCGCGGTGACGCCGGCTCCCGCGCCCGGGGCGGCTGCGGTCGCCGTGCCGCCGGCAGCCGCCTTCAGGCACGGGGTGCCCGGAGTGAGCGGGGTGCCCGGGGTGAGCGGCCTCGGCGGTCCCGTTTCACGCGGTCCCGGCGGGCCGCCCTCCGGGGCTTCCCCGCCCCGGGCCGTCGCGACGGCGATCGCGAGCCGTTCGGCGGCGGCGTACGCCCGGACGACGGCCGCGTACCCGGGGTACGAGGCGGGGACCGGGGCTCAGCGGACGGGGTGCCCCGCCTCCCGCAGCGACTGCTTGACCTGGGAGATGCGCAGATCGCCGAAGTGGAAGACGGAAGCGGCGAGCACCGCGTCCGCTCCGGCCGCGATGGCGGGGCGAAGTCGGCCAGTCTGCCCGCGCCGCCGGAGGCGATCACCGGGACCGTGACGTGCCTGCGGACGGCCTCGATCATCCCGGTGTCGTAGCCGTCCTTGGTGCCGTCCGCGTCCATCGAGTTGAGCAGGATCTCACCCGCGCCCAGTTCGGCGGCACGGTGGGCCCATTCGACAGCGTCGATGCCGGTGCCGCGGCGGCCGCCGTGGGTGGTGACCTCGTAGCCGGACGGTGTGGAGGTGCCCTCCGGGGTGCGGCGGGCGTCGACGGAAAGCACCAGCACCTGGCGGCCGAAGCGCTCGGCGATCTCGCGGATCAGCTCGGGCCGGGCGATGGCCGCCGTGTTGACGCCGACCTTGTCGGCGCCCGCCCGCAGCAGCTTGTCGACGTCGTCCGCGGAACGGACCCCGCCGCCGACGGTGAGCGGGATGAACACCTGCTCGGCGGTGCGGCGCACGACGTCGTAGGTGGTCTCCCGGTCACCGGACGAGGCCGTGATGTCGAGGAAGGTGAGTTCGTCGGCACCCTCCGCGTCGTACAGCTTGGCCATCTCGACGGGGTCGCCGGCGTCGCGCAGGTTCTGGAAGTTGACGCCCTTGACGACCCGGCCCGCGTCCACGTCCAGGCAGGGGATGACTCGGACGGCGAGGGTCATGCGGTCCCTCCCCGGTACGCCTCGACCTCGACCTCGACGACCAGCCGGGGTCGACGAAGCCCGAGACGATGAGCATCGACGAGGCCGGGCGCACGGCGCCGAACAGTTCCTTGTGGGCCCGGCCGACCTCGTCGACGTCCCGGGCGTGCGTGATGTACATGCGGGTGCGCACGACGTGCTCGCTGCCCAGGCCGAGCCGCTTCAGCGCGGCCAGCGCCGCGTTGAAGGAGTTGACGGCCTGCTCGTACGGGCCGCCGTCGACGACCGCGCCGTCGACGATCGACGTGCAGCCGGAGACCAGTACCAGGCCGTTCGGCAGCTCGACGGCCCGGGAGTACCCGAAGGCGTCCTCCCAGGGGCCTGCGGAACCGACGCGCCGGATCTCGTCGCTCACCGGGCCACCGCCTCCAGTGCCTCTTCCAGGGTGAACGCCTCGGCGTAGAGCGCCTTGCCGACGATCGCGCCCTCGACGCCCAGCGGGACGAGGCCGGCGAGCGCCCGCAGGTCGCCGAGGGAGGAGACGCCGCCGGAGGCGACGACCGGCTTGTCGGTGGCGGCGCAGACGTCGCGCAGCAGCTCCAGGTTGGGTCCCTGCAGCGTGCCGTCCTTGGCGATGTCGGTCACGACGTACCGCGCGCAGCCCTCGGAGTCGAGCCGGGCGAGGGTCTCGTAGAGGTCGCCGCCGTCGCGGGTCCAGCCGCGGCCGCGCAGGGTGGTGCCCCGTACGTCCAGGCCCACCGCGATCTTCTCGCCGTGCTCGGCGATGACCTTGGCGACCCACTCCGGGGTCTCCAGGGCGGCGGTGCCGAGGTTGACCCGGGTGCAGCCGGTGGCGAGGGCGGCGGCGAGCGAGGCGTCGTCGCGGATGCCACCGGAGAGCTCGACCTTGAGGTCCATGGCCCCGGCCACCTCGGCGATCAGCTCCCGGTTGTCGCCGGTGCCGAAGGCGGCGTCCAGGTCGACCAGATGCAGCCACTCGGCGCCCGCACGCTGCCAGGTGAGGGCGGCCTCCAGCGGGGATCCGTAGGAGGTCTCCGTGCCGGACTCGCCGTGGACGAGGCGGACGGCCTGGCCGCCGCGGACGTCGACGGCGGGGAGGAGTTCAAGCTTCTGAGCCATGATCAGAGGGTCTCGATCCAGTTGGTGAGCAGCTGGGCTCCGGCGTCGCCGGACTTCTCGGGGTGGAACTGGGTCGCCCACAGCGCGCCGTTCTCGACGGCCGCGACGAAGGGCTCGCCGTGGGTGGCCCAGGTGACCTTCGGGACGGCCATGGCCGCACTGGTCACCTCGAAGTCCCACTCGCGTACGGCGTAGGAGTGCACGAAGTAGAAGCGGGCTCCGGCGTCGAGGCCGGCGAACATCTCCGAGTCCCCGGGGCCTTGACGGTGTTCCAGCCCATGTGCGGCACGACCGGGGCGTTCAGCGGGCCGACGACGCCGGGCCACTCGTCGAGGCCCTCCGTCTCGACTCCGTGCTCGATACCGCGCTCGAAGAGGATCTGCATGCCGACGCAGATGCCCATGACGGGACGGCCGCCGGAGAGCCTGCGGTCGACGACCCAGTCGCCGCGGGCCTGCCGCAGCCCGGTCATACAGGCCGAGAAGGCGCCGACGCCGGGCACCAGCAGCCCGTCGGCGTTCATGGCCGCATCGAAGTCGCGGGTGATCTCGACGTCCGCGCCGGCCCGGGCGAGGGCGCGCTCGGCGGAGCGGACGTTGCCGAAGCCGTAGTCGAAGACGACGACGCTCTTCCGTCCGCTCATGACCACACGTCCAGTCGCAGGACGCCGGCGGTCAGGCACATCGCGGCGGCGGCGGACAGCAGCACGATGAGGCCCTTGGGCATCTGCTGCCTGGTGAAGGAGATGATGCCGCCGACCAGGAAGAGCCCGACGACGATCAGCACCGTGGAGACACCGTTCACGACTACAGGGCACCCTTCGTGGACGGCAGGATCCCGGTCGCGCGCGGGTCGCGCTCCGAGGCGTGGCGCAGCGCCCGCGCCAGCGCCTTGAACTGGCACTCCACGATGTGGTGGGCGTTGCGCCCGTACGGGACGTGGACGTGCAGCGCGATCTGCGCCTGGGCCACGAAGGACTCCAGGATGTGCCGGGTCATCGTGGTGTCGTACGCGCCGATCATCGGCGCCATGTTCTCCGGCTCGGTGTGCACGAGGTAGGGGCGGCCGGAGAGGTCGACCGTCACCTGGGCGAGCGACTCGTCCAGCGGCACGGTGCAGTTGCCGAAGCGGTAGATCCCGACCTTGTCGCCGAGGGCCTGCTTGAAGGCGGCGCCCAGCGCGAGGGCGGTGTCCTCGATGGTGTGGTGGCTGTCGATGTGCAGATCGCCGTCGGTCTTGACGGTGAGGTCGAACAGACCGTGGCGGCCGAGCTGGTCCAGCATGTGGTCGAAGAAGCCGACCCCGGTCGACACATCGACCTTCCCGGTGCCGTCGAGATCGATCTCGACGACGACGGACGTCTCCTTGGTGGTCCGCTCGACGCGTCCTACGCGGCTCATCGCTTCTGCTCCTTCGGGGTGTGGGGGTGTCCCCCACCGGACTCTTCAGTGCGCGCACCGCATCGAGGAACGCGTCGTTCTCTTCGGGGGTGCCCGCGGTCACCCTCAGCCGGCCCGGTACGCCGTTGTCGCGGACCAGCACGCCCGGTCGAGGATCTTCTGCCAGGCGGCGTGCGCGCCCCCCTCGCCGTCGAACCGCCCGAACTGGACGAAGTTGGCGTCGGAGTCCGTCACCTCGTAGCCGATGTCGCGCAGCCCGGTGACCAGCCGGTCCCGCTCCTCCTTGAGCTGCTCCACGTAGGTCAGCAGCGCGTCGGTGTGCTCCAGAGCGGCCAGCGCGGTGGCCTGGGTCACGGCCGAGAGGTGGTACGGGAGCCTCACCAGCTGCAGGGCGTCGACCACGGCGCGGTGCGCGGCCAGATAGCCGAGGCGCAGTCCCGCGGCGCCGAAGGCCTTGGACATGGTGCGTGAGACCACGAGGTTGGGCCGGCCCTCGAGCAGCGGGAGCAGGGAGGGGCGGTGGCTGAACTCGACGTACGCCTCGTCCACGACGACGAGCGCACCCGCCGTGTCCGCCCTGGCCTGCTGGGCGGCGTCGTACAGCGCGAGGACCGTTTCCGGCGCGACGGCGGTGCCGGTGGGGTTGTTGGGCGAGGTGATGAAGACGACGTCGGGCCGGTGCCCGGCGATCGCGTCCGCCGCCGCCTTCTCGTCGATGGTGAAGTCGTCGTGGCGCGGGCCGGAGACCCAGCCGGTGCCGGTGCCGCGCGCGATCAGCGTGTGCATCGAGTACGACGGCTCGAAGCCGATGGCGGTACGCCCGGGCCCGCCGAAGGTCTGCAGCAGCTGCTGGATGACCTCGTTGGAGCCGTTGGCCGCCCACACGTTCTCCGGCCCGACCGGGTACTTCCCGGTGCGGGTGAGGTACCCGGCCAGCTCGGTGCGCAGCTCGACCGCGTCCCGGTCCGGGTAGCGGTTGAGGCCGCGCGCGGCCTCGCGCACCCGCTCGGTGATCCGCTCGACGAGCGGTTCGGGCAGCGGGTAGGGGTTCTCGTTGGTGTTCAGCTGCACGGGCACGTCGAGCTGCGGCGCGCCGTACGGCGACTTGCCGCGCAGCTCCTCGCGGATGGGCAGATCGTCGATGCCGATGTCGGTCGTGCTCACTTGCTCGGGGGCACCTTCCCGTCACTGTGCTTGTCCGGTTCGTCTCCGGCACTGTGCTTGTCCGGGTCGCCTCCGGCGCTGTACTTGTCCGGGTCGCCTCCGGCACTGCGCTTGTCCGGTCCGCCTCCGTCGAAACGCGCCTTGACGGCGGCGCCGTGCGCCGGGAGGTCCTCCGCCTCGGCGAGGGTCACCACGTGGTGGGCGACGTCGGCGAGTGCCTCGCGCGTGTAGTCGACGATGTGGATGCCGCGCAGGAAGGACTGGACGGACAGGCCGGAGGAGTGGCAGGCGCAGCCGCCGGTCGGCAGCACGTGGTTGGAGCCGGCGCAGTAGTCGCCGAGGGAGACCGGCGCCCAGGGGCCGACGAAGATCGCTCCCGCGTTGCGGACCCGGCCGGCCACGGCGGCCGCGTCGGCGGTCTGGATCTCCAGGTGCTCGGCGCCGTACGCGTCGACGACGCGCAGGCCCTCGTCGATGCCGTCGACCAGGACGATCGCGGACTGCCTCCCGGACAGGGCGGGGACGATCCGGTCCGCGACGTGCTTGGTCGCGGCGATCTGCGGCGCCAGTTCTCGCTCGACCGCGTCCGCGAGCTCGGGGGAGTCGGTGACGAGCACGGCGGCGGCCAGCGGGTCGTGCTCGGCCTGGCTGATGAGGTCGGCGGCGACGTGGGCGGGGTCGGCGGTGGCGTCGGCGAGTACCGCGATCTCGGTCGGGCCGGCCTCGGCGTCGATGCCGATACGGCCGGTGAAGTAGCGCTTGGCGGCGGCCACCCAGACGTTGCCCGGACCGGTCACCATGTTCGCGGGCGCACACCCGTCGGGCCCAGAGGTGCCGTACGCGAACATCGCGACGGCCTGGGCGCCGCCCACGGCGTACACCTCCTCGACGCCGAGCAGCGCGCAGGCGGCGAGGATGGTCGGGTGCGGCAGCCCGCCGAACTCCTTCTGCGGCGGTGAGGCGAGCGCCACGGACTCGACGCCGGCCTCCTGCGCCGGCACGGCGTTCATGATCACGGACGAGGGGTAGACCGACCGGCCGCCCGGCGCGTACAGGCCGACGCGTCCGACCGGAACCCACTTCTCGGTCACCGTGCCACCCGGCACGACCTGGGTGGTGCGGGTCTCGCGGCGCTGGGCGCGGTGCACGGTCCGCGTCCGGCGGATGGACTCCTCCAGGGCGTCCCGGACGGCGGGGTCAAGCTGCTCCAGCGCCTCCACGAGGGCCTTCTCGGGCACCCGTACCCGGTCCAGCGTGACGCCGTCGAACCGCTCCGCGTACTCGATCAGCGCCGCCGTCCCGCGATGATGCACGTCCTCGCAGATGGGCCGCACCTTCTCCAGGGCGGCCTCCACGTCGAACTCGGCACGGGGAAGCAGGTCGCGCAGCGCGGCGCCCTCGGGAGGGCGTCGCCGCGGAGGTCGATACGAGAGATCACGGGTCAATTCTCTCAGACGGGATCCGCGGACCGGCCGTCAGTATCACTGGCTGATACACGCCCACCCGTCGGGCGGTCACCGGCGGCGAGCGCACCCCTCTTCCCACCCGCCCCCGGGGCCCCGGGCGGCAGGTCCGCCCCGCACGGCGCGGACGACGGTCATGACCACTCGTGTTCAGCCCGTTACCCAGTGGGAAGAACGGCAGTACGGGACCGGGTAGTCGGACCGGGGGAAAGCGAGGGAGCGGCATTGACCGAGCCGCAGGGCGTCGACATGCCCAACGATCTCACCACGGCGGAACGCACCATGTGGACCTCGTTCGAATACGGCATGACCTGCGATCTTCGCGACGGCAATCCGCTGCTGAACGATCCCTTCTCGGAACTGGAGTGGGGCCCCGGACGGAGCGTGCGCGCCGACGTGATCGCGCTGCTGCTGCTCAGCGGCCCGCCCGCACGTCCGGGGCGGGTCAGCGCGCTGAAGCTGCTGGGCGCGTACGTGACGGGGAAGCTCACCCTCGCGGGCGGCACGATCGGCCCGTACGTCGAGCTGACCGGGTGCCGTTTCGAACGCGAGCTGACGCTGCCGGAGTCGCGGTTCTCCACCCTGCGGCTGGTGGGGTGCGCGATACCGCGGCTGGAGGCCGCCCGGCTGCACACCGAGGGCGATCTGCATCTGCCGCGCTGCCGCATCGAGCACGGGATACGGCTCACCGACGCCCATATAGGCACGGATCTGCTGATCAACCAGATCCGGGTGCGGCCGGACCGGCTCGGCCGGGCCATCACCGCGGACGGCCTGTCCGTGGCACAGGACCTCCAGGCCGAGCTGATCGAGACGTACGGGGAGGTCAGTCTGCGCGGAGCGAAGGTCGGCGTGTCGCTGAGCCTGCGCGGCAGCCGGCTGCGGGCGGTCGAGGGCCGGCGCGCGCTCAACGCCCCCAGCTGACGGTGGAGCGCTCGCTGTACCTGACCAGGGCGTGGGTGGACTCCGCCGGCGACCAGGGCGCCACTCCCCCGTTCGGCCTCTCCTTCGACACGCCGGGGCACGGGGCCGGTGCGCGGGAGCAGCACTTCGAGTGCCACGGCGCGGTGCGGCTGGACGACGGCCGCTTCGGCGACGCCGTCGACCTCCACCACGCCCGGTTCGTACTGTCGGGAGCGCGCCGGGAGGAGCTGTCGCTGCGCCGGATCGTCACCCCGAACTCCGGTTCACCGCGGAGCGGCCGGAGCAGGGCCGTGTGGTGCTGAACGGCGCGAGGGTCGTCACGCTCATCGACCTGTCCACGAGCTGGCCCGGTCCGGGCGGGCTGGCGATGGGCGGCTTCGTCTACGAGAACCTCGTGCCCTACAGCCGCTTCCCGCTCTCACGGCGGCTGGAGTGGCTCGCCGCGGCCACCCCCGAGTACCAGCCGGAGCCGTACGAACGGCTGGCGACCGTGCTGCGCGGCAGCGGGGAGGACGCCGACGCCCGGGAGGTGCTCCTCGCCAAGCAGCGCCGCCGCCGGGAGACGCTGCCGCTCGCCGCGAAGCTCTGGGGTTATGTCCAGGACTGGACGGTGGCGTACGGCTACCGCCCGGGCCGCGCGGCGCTGTGGATGGCGGTGCTCTGGGCGGCCGGTGCGGTGGCCTTCTCCCGCTACGCCCCCGAGGCGCTGAAGCCGGGCGAGCAGCCTGAGTGGAATCCCTCGCTCTACGCCCTCGATCTGCTCCTGCCGGTGATCAATCTCGGGCAGGACGGCCACTGGCGGCTGGAAGGCCACTGGCAGTGGCTCGCCGCGGCGCTGGTGCTGCTGGGCTGGATACTCGCCACGACGGTGGCGGCGGGCGCGTCCCGGCTGCTGAGGCGCAGCTAGCTGGTGCCGCGACCGGTACCGCCGCTGCGGGGTCCGGGAGGCCGAGCGCAGTGGCGTGCGGGGAGGCGCTCACCGGAGGCCGCCGAGCGCCCCCCACGCCGCCAACGCGCCCTCCTTTGCGCTTTCTTGACCTGAGTCAGGACAACCATTCCACCTGCTACCAAAACTTCACAGATGCCCTCTGGCGCGGCCCCTACCTGCGCCTTTCAATGGTCCGCACCATGTCTCTGCTGCGCGCCCTGATCGGCACCGCCCGCATCGTCCGGCACACCCCGAGGCTCGCCGACGGACTGCCCCCGGACGATGCGGTCCTGCTCGACGCCCCGGACGGGGAACTCGGCCCGGCGCTCGTGGCCGCCGCGTTCGGCGACCACGAACCGGCCGCCAAGCTGCTCGCGGCCACGCGGGGCGCGGCCGAGTGGGAGAACCGCGACCGCCATGTCATGCGGCTGGCGGCGTTCGCGTACAGCCGGGAGGGCTGGCTCGACGAATGGCTCGCCGTCTCCGCGCACGATCCCGACGCCCTGCTGGTGAAGGCGGAACTCGAGGTCCGAAGGGCCTGGGAGTCACCCGCGAGGGCCGAGCGGCTGCGCGAGGCCGGACCGCTGGTCCGCGCCGCGGCCGAGGCCGATCCGCGCGATCCGGTGCCCTGGCGGCTGGCCCTGGACCACGCGCGCGGTGTGCACGCCGGGCACACGGTCTTCGAGGCGCTGTGGGAACAGGCGGTCCGCCGCTCCTCGCACCACTACGGCTGCCATGTGGCAGCGCTCCGGTACCTGGCGGCGGTCTGGCACGGCTCGCACCGGGAGTGCCTCGACTTCGCCGAGCGCGCGGCCGAGGACTCCCTGCCCGGCTCGCTGGTGCAGGCCCTGCCGGCGCGCGCGGCACTGGCGCCGCTGCTCGAGGGGGGCGTGGCGGCCGCGGGGGCGGACCGGATCGACGCGGCCGCCGACCGGGCGGCCCAGCTGTCCGCCCGGTACCGGGCCGGCGATCCGTGGGCCGCCGAGGTCCGCAATCTCCTGGTGTACGTGCTGATCGCCCGGGGCCGCTGGCACGAGGCCCTGGAGCAGTTCCGGGCGATCGGCCCGCACGCCACGTCGTTCCCGTGGGAGCGGGTGACGGACGATCCGCTGGGCCAGTTCCTGGAAGCGCGTGACGGGGTCCGCATCGAGGTGGCGTCCGCGACGCCGCTCCGCCGCGCCCGCCGTGCCCGCGCCGCGGGCACGGCGGGCGCCGGCCGTGGGCGGGTGGCCGGACGGGCCGTGCCCGGCGACCATTACGCTTGACCGCTGTGACCACCGCTCGCCTGCCGCTGTTCCCGCTCAACGCGGTGCTGTTCCCCGGCCTCGTGCTGCCGCTGAACGTCTTCGAGGAGCGCTATCGCGCCATGATGCGCGAGCTGTTGAAGACCGACGAGTCCGAGCCCCGCCGATTCGCCGTGGTCGCCATCCGCGACGGCCGCGAGGTCGCGCCGACCGCGCCCGGGATGCCCGACCAGACCGCCCGGCCCGAGAAGGGCCCGGCCGCGGGGTTCGGCCCGGACCCGATCCAGGCGTTCCACCGCGTCGGCTGCATCGCGGATGCCGCGACCATCCGGGAACGCGCCGACGGCAGCTTCGAGGTGCTGGCCACCGGCACGACCCGGGTCGCACTGCGCTCGGTCGACGCCGCCGGCCCGTTCCTGACGGCCGAACTCGAGGAGATCCCGGAGGAGCCGGGCGAGGGCGCGGGCACCCTGGCCGAGGGCGTGCTGCGGGCCTTCCGCAACTACCAGAAGCGGCTGGCCGGAGCGCGGGAGCGGTCGCTGTCGACGACCTCGGAGCTGCCCGACGAGCCGTCCGTGGTCTCGTACCTGGTGGCTGCGGCCGCCGTGCTCGACACACCGTCGAAGCAGCGGCTGCTGCAGGCTCCGGACACGGCGACCCGGCTGCGCGAGGAACTGAAGCTGCTGCGCTCCGAGACCGCGGTGATACGGCATCTGCCGTCGCTCCCGGCGATCGATCTGACACGCTCGCCGACGAGCCCGAACTGAGCCGGACCGAACGGGGCGAGGGAGAAGGACCGTGGCGAAGAAGAACGGAAGGCAGCAGGGCGGGACGCCGGCGACGGTGGCGCTGACGGCCGCCGGCACGGCCTTCACCGTGCACGCGTACGAGCACGACCCGGCCTCCGCGTCGTACGGGGAGGAGGCGGCGCGGGTACTGGGCGTGGCGCCCGAGCGGGTCTTCAAGACGCTGGTCGCCGACGTGGACGGCGAGCTGACGGTCGCCGTCGTGCCCGTCGCGGGGCAGCTGGACCTCAAGGCGCTGGCCGCGGCCGTCGGCGGCAAGCGGGCGTCGATGGCCGACCCGGCGGCGGCGGAGCGCACCACGGGCTACGTCCGGGGCGGCATCTCCCCGCTGGGGCAGCGCAGGCGCCTGCGCACCGTGCTGGACTCCTCGGCCTCCGGGTACCCGACGATCTGCGTCTCGGCGGGCCGGCGCGGGCTCGAGGTGGAGCTGGCACCGGCGGACCTGGCCTCGCTGACGAAGGCGGTCCTGGCCCCGATCGGGCGCGCCCAGTAACGCATCAGGCGGGATTCGCCCGTCAAGCCCGTCAAGGAGCGGCGTCCGGTGCGGTGCATCGCAAGGCGCCGGATCGGCCTCGTCGTGGGCGTACTCGGCCGATTCAGCCGATTCGGTGGATTCGGTGGATTCGGTGGATTCGGCAACGCAGCGATTCGCCGAGCCTGCCGTGCCGGGCGTCGCGACGGGGCGAACGCTGCCTGATGCGGCGCCGGGCTCCCGCCCTCAGAGGCCGGGTACCCGCCCGCGTGGCCCGCGGCCCGCGGTCGTCCGATCCGGCGCTCCGCTCCCGAAGCTGCCACGCACTCCGTTCGTCGACCGGGCCGGCCTCAGCGCGGCGCGGTGGAGCTGCTCGGCACCACCTTGGTGAGGTGGTAGCGGCCGGAGCGGTGGCGGAGGACGGCGGCGAGCCGGTAGCGGGGGTCGAGGTGCGCGAGGCCGGCATCGGTGTTCCTGTTGTTGGCCAGGAGCCGGCCTCCAGGGCGCAGGCAGCGGGTGGCGTGTCCCGCGCACCCTCTCGACGGCGCGCCCGTCCTCGGCTACGACCGAAGGACGTCCCGTCCCGAGGGGGTGCCAGTGTCCAAGCGCACACGCAAGCGGAAGTGGCGGCTGAGGAAGCGCCGGGCGAACCACGGCCGCCGGCCGGCCTGACGGAAGGGCCGCCGTCCGCCGGGCCCCTCTCCCGGGCGGCGGGGGCGACCCGCCCCGGCCCCGAGCCTCAGCCCCGGTGGTCCGGGCCCGGCGGCAGCCACTCCAGCTCGGGGTCGCGCGGCGCGAAGAGCGCCGTGAGGGCGAGGTGCACGATCATCGCCGCGACGGGCCAGGCCAGCAGGGCGCCCTTCGCGCGAAGGCCGAGCGGCGCGTCGAAGACGACGCCCCGGCCGACCTCGCGGGCGTGGGCGACGACGTCCTGCTCGGGGCCGAGCAGATAACCGGTACCCCAGGCCAGCAGGGACCCGAGGATCCCGCCCAGGGCGAGCGCGACGACGGTCGCGATGCCCCCGCGGCGGTTGAACCAGAAGACGACCGCGGCGCTGAGCACGCCGAAACCGAGTGCCAGCAGCACGAACGTACCGTCCACGCCCGCCGTCTCCTCGCCCTCGGTGTCGGCGGAGAAGACCGCCTTGCCGTTCGAGATCAGCGGCACCCGCGGAGCCAGCCACAGCCACAGCAGGCCGAGCGCGATCCCGGCGAGGGTCACGCCCGCCAGGACGACCGCCGCCCGGCGCAGTTCGCTCCTCATCTCCAGCCCTTCTCCGTCCGGGTGGTGCGCGGGACGCGGGTGGTTCCGGAGGCTGTCGTTCGGGGCGGGCCGGTGGGGCGGCGTCAAGGGAGCTGTCACCCTGACATCGTGCCAAACGTCCCCGTGACCCGCCTCACCGGCAGCGGAGTCAGCGGACCGCTGCCCGCCGGTACGCCAGGGTCGCGACGGCCAGCGAGACGACGCCCACGACCCCGCAGACGGCGAGGTCCAGCGCGACCGAGGGCCAGTGCGGATGCGCGTCGAACGTGCGGGCGAACGCCTCCACCCCGTATGTGGACGGCAGCAGTTCCCGCGCGAAGGCGATCGGCTCGGGCAGCCGCCCCGCCGGGAGCACCCCCAGCAGCAGGGCCGCCGACATGCCCAGCTGGCCGAGCAGCGTCGCCAGCTCCTGTCGCGGCGCGAGCAGCCCGAGCGCCGCGCCGAGGCCGGCCAGCGCGGCGCCCGCCAGCGGGATCACCGCCGCCAGCACCCACAGATGGGTGAGCGGCAGGCCGAACAGCACCGAGCCGGCGACCGCCGTCACGACCGTACCCGGCACGGTGAAGGAGGCGTAGGCCCCCGCGGCCCCGAGCACCACCGCGGCCGGCGGCACCGGCAGCGTCGCATAGTGGTCCAGACCACCGGAAGCGCGGAGCTGGCCGAAGTACTGGGCCAGCAGATTGAGCGCGACGAACGCGACGACCAGGACGGACGACCCGGCGACCACGGCCCGCGCCTCGGCTCCGCCGTCCACGACCCCGCGCATCAGCACCATGATCCCGACGGACTGGAACGTGGCGACGAAGAGCAGCGGTATCCGGGCGACGCGGGCCCGGGACAGCTGGGCGCGGTACACCGCCGCGAGGGCCGGCAGCAGCCGGGCTCGCGGGGCGAGCGGCGCGACACCCCCGTCGCCCCCGCTCCGGGCGTCGTCCGCCCGACGCACACGCGCGGACGCGGCCTCCGCAGGCACGATGCTCACCTGGCGCTGCTCCTGTTCGGTGCGGACGATGACGGTACGGACGACGACAGTACCGACGACGACGGCACGGCGGGCACCCGCACCGGCTGCACCGGCACGAGCGACGCACGCAAGGACGGTACCGGCACGAGCGACGCACGCACGGGCGGTACCGGCACGAGCGACGCACGCACGGGCGGCACCGGCACGGACCACGGCTCACGGCTCACGCCTTCACCAGTCCCTTCGTCGCGTGCCCGCCGAGCGAGAGGTACACGTCCTCCAGGCTCGGCGTGGCCAGGGTGAAGTCGTCGAGGGCCGCGAACGCCTCGCCGCCGGTCACGGCGGCGACGGCCGCCCGGGCCTCGTCCGGGGCGAGCCGGAGGACCCAGCGGCGCCCCGACTCCTGCGCGGACGCCCGGAGCGCCGCGACCTCGGGCACGTCGAGCGGGGCCCGCTCGCGCCACACCAGTACCACCCGGACCTCGCCGGCGACGCGCTCCTTGAGCCCGGCGGGCGTGTCGCAGGCGATGACCTTGCCCCGCTCCAGCACCGCGACCCGGTCGAGGACCGTCTCCGCCTCGATGACGTTGTGGGTGACGAGGAGGACGGTCACCCGGTGCTCGGCACGCCGCCGGTCGACCGCCGCCCAGACCGCACGCCGGGCCACCGGGTCCATGCCGGTGGTGGGCTCGTCCAGCACGAGCACCGGCCGCTCCCCCACCAGCGTGGCCGCGAAGCAGGCGAGCCGCCGCTGCCCGCCGGAGAGCTTCTTCAGCGGGCGCCCGGCGAGGCCGGTCAGGCCGAGTTCCTCCAGGACCGTGTCGCGTTCGGCACGCGCCCGCCGCACCCCGAGCCCGCGCAGCCGGCCCGTGGTCTCGGCGGCCAGCGCGACGGTCAGCTCGTCGAGGGCGGTCGACTCCTGGCCCAGGTAGCCGATGAGCCGCGACGCCCGTTCGGGATGGCGTACGAGGTCGTGGCCGAGCACTTCGACGCTGCCGGAGTCCGGGCGCATCAGACCGGTGAGCTGCCGGACGAGGGTCGACTTCCCGGCGCCGTTGGGGCCGAGCAGCCCGAAGATCTCCCCGCGCCCCACAACGAGGCCGATCCCGTCGTTGGCACGCACCTCGGGGGTTTCGGGAAGCCCCCGCCGGGCGCGCGCGGCGGGGTACGTCTTGACCAGATCCCGCACCACGCACACCGTACTCACGAGGGACGAGCCTAAGGGGTCGCCCGGCCTAGTCCCCGGCCGGGGCGCGTTCCGTGGCCGCTCGGACATCGATCTCCCGCCAGAATCCGGCCCTGATGGCATAGCGGTCGTGCTCGTCGATCTGGTCGTCCTTGTGCGCGAGCAGCCCGAAGCGCGCCGCGTACCGCAGCAGTTCGCCGTCGATGCGGTGCGGGACGCGCGGATACATGCCCGACAGCTTCTCCACGTGCGCCGGGTCCGGCAGCCGCTCCATCCAGCGCCGGGCGAAGACCTGCCCGACCTCGAACGGGTCGCCGCCCACGGTGGTGATGTCCTCCTCGCGGTCCGCCCAGCGCTGTTCGGCGCTGGTGAGCTGGGCGAGGGTCGGCAGCGACGCCACCTCCGGGGACTCGGCGGGCACGCCGCCCGGGCGTTCGATCCAGCCCTTGTCGGAGGACCAGCGCAGCGTCGCCCCGGCGGCCGGATGGCGCTCCGCCTGACCGGAGGGACCGCGCAGGCCCGCCAGGTCCTTGGGGGTGGGGACGCCCTTCGGGTGCTGGTGGGCGGCGGGGGCGCCGTCGCCGGTTCCGCTCGCGGCGGCCGGGGCGGGGCGGGCCGTGCCGTTGCCGCCCGTCACCGGGCTGCCCGTCTCCTCCGAGCGCTCCGTCGCGGAGGGCGCCGACTCGGGCAGCGGGGCGGACAGGATGGCCGCGATCTCGGGCCGGGGCGCGGGCGGCGGGGCGCAGACGCCGGTGAGTTCCTTGACGCGCACGGCCTGGGTGATCCAGACGCGGTCGAGGACGCGGCGCTCGTCGGCCTCGGCGACCAGGTCCTCGGACTGGTTGTAGTCGCCGTCGGCGGCCTGGACGGCCCAGAGATGGACGGCGACGCCGTGCTCCTTCGCCGACATCAGCCCGGGGAGCAGATCGCCGTCCCCGGTCACCAGCACCACGTCCGAGCAGGCCCGGTTCCTGGCGAGTTCGGTGAGTTCGGCGTGCATGGCGGCGTCTACGCCCTTCTGGGCCCAGCGGCCGTCGCTGCGGGTGAGCGCGCCCAGCCGCACGGTGACCCGGGGCATGACCCGCAGGCGCCGGTGCTCCGGCTGGGGGACCCGGTCGGGGGCTCCGTCGAACCAGTAGATGCGCAGCAGCGGGCGCTCGGTGTCGGCCTCGGCGCGCTCGCGCAGGGCCTGGATGAGGGCGGCGTGGTCGACGGTGATGCGGGAACGGGCCGGTTCCCCGGCGAGGAGGCTCGCGGCGGCTCCCAGCAGATAGCCGGCGTCCACCAGGACGACGCAGCGGTCCACGCGTTCCACCCTCTTTCGGGAACCTCGGGATCGGAGTTGCTTCGGGTTTCCTTCGAGTCTGCCCGAACGCCGGAGGGTTGACCGCCGGAACTCGATCATCGGCGTGGCGGGGAGTGAAGCCGCACCGTAACAGCAGCCGGTTACTCACTGCAATGATCCGACATGCGCAGAGTATTCGGCTGTGTGAGGCTGAGGGCGGCCCTGGCCCCTACATCCCACGGGAGGCATCACCATGGCCAAGA
The DNA here is from genome assembly GCA_003725745.1 of Streptomyces sp. I6. GTDB lineage: Bacteria > Actinomycetota > Actinomycetes > Streptomycetales > Streptomycetaceae > Streptomyces. Next base: position 1,420,287 of record RHDP01000001.1, read on the forward strand.
ACAAGAACCGAGAACGCAAGGCCCGAGCGGCTCCCCCGCCGAGCGCGGCACCCAGGAGGCCCGGACCCCGGAGGTCCAGGCGGAGGTGCCGATGGCGACGGGCACGCCCCACAAGGGGCGGCAGAAGCGCTTCGGCCACAACTGACGCGCCGGGACCGGCCGGCGGACCCTGCTGTGACGTATGCGTGAGGGGCGCGCCCGAAGATCACGGGCGCGCCCCTCACTCACGCCGGGCCGGGCGGGCCGTGCGTCCCGGACGCCGCCGACGGCCCGGCACTGCCGTCGGGGCGCGGCCGTCGACGGTGCCGGGACCGCTCCCGGTACCGCGGGGGCCCGGCCTCAGCCGGCCAGGCAGGACGGGCCGAGCAGCACCTTCAGGTCGCCGAACAGCGCGGGATCGGGCTGGACCCGGTGCCGGTCGAGACGGAGCACGGTGGTCTTGCGGGCGCCCTGGAGCTTGATCCGCACCTCCGTGTTGCCCTTGTGGTGGCCGAGGATCTCGCCGAGCCGGCTGACCATGGGCGGAGTGACCTTCACCGTCGGAATGGTGATCACCACGGGTGCGTTGGCGCCCGCCGAGGACAGGTCGGGGACCATCAGCTCCATCGCGACCAGCCGCGGGACGTCCTCGCGCTTGTCGAGCCTGCCCTTCACGAAGACGACCGTGTCCTCGACGAGCTGGGTGGACACCAGCTGGTACGTCGCCGGGAAGAACATGCACTCGATCGAGCCCGCCAGATCCTCGACGGTGGCGATCGCCCAGGCGTTGCCCTGCTTGGTCATCTTCCGCTGAAGGCCCGAGATGATCCCGCCGATGGTGACGACCGCGCCGTCGGCGTGCTCCCCGCCGGTGAGCTGGGCGATGGCCGCGTCGGTCTTGTCGCTGAGGACGTGCTCGATACCGAAGAGCGGGTGGTCGGAGACGTACAGACCGAGCATCTCCCGCTCCTGGGCGAGCAGGTACGACTTCTCCCACTCCACGTCGGAGAACTCGACGTCGAGTCCGAAGCCCGGCTCGCCGCTCGTCTCGTCGCCCATGCCGCCGAAGAGGTCGAACTGGCCCTCGGCCTCCTTGCGCTTGACCGCCACCACGTTGTCGATCATCGGTTCGTGCTGGGCGACCAGGCCCTTGCGGGTGTGGCCCATCTCGTCGAAGGCACCGGCCTTGATGAGCGACTCGACGGTCCGCTTGTTGCAGACGACCGCCTCGACCTTGTCCAGGAAGTCCGGGAAGGTGGCGTACTTCCCCTTGGCCTTGCGGCACTTGATGATCGAGTCCACGACGTTCTGCCCGACGTTCCGGACGGCCGTGAGGCCGAAGAGGATCACGTCGTCGCCCTGGGCCGCGAAGTTCGGCTCCGACTCGTTCACATTGGGCGGCAGGACCTTGATGCCCATGCGGCGGCACTCGTTCAGATAGACGGCGGACTTGTCCTTGTCGTCCTTGACCGAGGTGAGCAGGGCCGCCATGTACTCGGCCGGGTGGTTGGCCTTGAGGAAGGCGGTCCAGTACGAGACGAGGCCGTAGGCGGCGGAGTGCGCCTTGTTGAAGGCGTACCCGGCGAAGGGGACCAGCACGTCCCACAGCGCCTGGACGGCCTCGTCGCTGTAGTCGTTCTTGCGGGCGCCCGCCTGGAAGATCGTGAAGTTCTTGGCCAGTTCCTCGGGCTTCTTCTTGCCCATGACGCGCCGGAGGATGTCGGCCTCGCCGAGCGAGTAGCCGGCGATGATCTGGGCGGCCTTCTGCACCTGCTCCTGGTAGACGATCAGGCCGTAGGTGACGTCCAGGACCTCCTTGAGCGGCTCCTCCAGCTCCGGGTGGATCGGGGTGATCTCCTGCTGGCCGTTCTTGCGCAGGGCGTAGTTGGTGTGCGAGTTCATGCCCATCGGGCCCGGCCGGTAGAGGGCCGACACGGCGGAGATGTCCTCGAAGTTGTCGGGCTTCATCAGCCGCAGCAGCGAGCGCATCGGGCCGCCGTCGAACTGGAACACGCCCAGGGTGTCGCCGCGCTGCAGCAGCTCGAACGTCGTGGGGTCGTCGAGCGGCAGGCTCAGGAGGTCGATGTCGATCCCCTTGTTGGCCTTCACCATCTTGACGGCGTCGTCCATGATCGTGAGGTTGCGCAGGCCCAGGAAGTCCATCTTCAGCAGGCCGAGCGACTCGCAGCTCGGATAGTCCCACTGGGTGATGGTGACGCCGTCGGTGTGCCTCACCCACACCGGGACATGGTCGGTGATGGTCTCGCTGGACATGATCACGCCGGCGGCGTGCACACCCATCTGCCGGACCAGGCCCTCCACACCGCGGGCGGTGTCGATGACCTTCTTGACGTCCGGCTCGTTCTCGTACATCCCGCGGATCTCGCCGGCCTCGCTGTAGCGCGGGTGCTGGGGGTCGAGGATGCCGGAGAGCGGGATGCCCTTGCCGAGGACGTCGGCGGGCATGGCCTTGGTGAGCCGGTCGCCCATCGCGTACGGGTAGCCGAGCACCCGGGCGGAGTCCTTGATCGCGTTCTTGGCCTTGATGGTGCCGTAGGTACCGATCATGGCGACCTTGTCGGCGCCGTACTTCTCCGTCACGTACCTGATCACCTCGACGCGCCTGCGCTCGTCGAAGTCGATGTCGACATCGGGCATCGAGATGCGCTCGGGGTTGAGGAACCGCTCGAAGATCAGGCCGTGCGGGATGGGGTCGAGGTCGGTGATGCCCATGGCGTACGCCACGATCGAGCCTGCCGCGGAGCCCCGGCCGGGGCCGACCGCGATGCCCTGGTTCTTGGCCCACATGATGAAGTCGGCGACGACGAGGAAGTAGCCCGGGAAGCCCATCGAGATGATCGTGTCCATCTCGTACTCGACCTGCTGCATGCGGTCGTCCGGGATCCCGTCGGGGAAGCGCCGGTGCATGCCGCGCATGGTCTCCTCGCGGAACCAGGAGACCTCCGTGTGCCCCTCGGGGATGTCGAACCTCGGCATCAGGTCGCGCTTCTCGAACATCCCGGTCGTGTCGACCTGCTCGGCGACCAGCAGGGTGTTGCGGCAGCCCTCCTGCCAGGCGTCGGAGGCGTCGATCGCATACATCTCGTCGGTCGACTTCAGGTAGTAGCCGGTGCCGTCGAACTTGAAGCGGTCCGGGTCCGAGAGGTTCTTGCCGGTCTGGATGCACAGCAGCGCGTCATGGGCGCCGGCCTCGTGGGCGTACGTGTAGTGCGAGTCGTTGGTGACCAGCGGCGGGATACCGAGCTTGCGGCCGATCTCCAGCAGCCCGTCCCGGACGCGGCGCTCGATCTCGATGCCGTGGTCCATCAGCTCCAGGAAGTACCGGTCCTTGCCGAAGATGTCCTGGTACTCGGCCGCCGACTTCAGGGCCTCGTCGAACTGGCCGAGGCGCAGCCTGGTCTGGAGCTCGCCCGAGGGGCAGCCGGTGGAGGCGATCAGGCCCTCGGACCACTTGGAGATCGTCTCCTTGTCCATCCGCGGCCACTTCTGGAGCCAGCCCTCGGCGTACGCGTCCGAGGAGAGGCGGAAGAGGTTGTGCAGACCCGTCGCGTTCGCCGCCCAGATCGTCTTGTGGGTGTAACCGCCGGAACCGGAGACGTCGTCCCGCTTCTGGTGCGGCTGACCCCAGAGGATCTTCCGCTTGTTCCGCCGCGACTCGGGGGCGACATAGGCCTCGATGCCGATGATCGGGGTGACCCCGGCCTTCTGCGCGGAGTGGAAGAAGTCGTAGGCGCCGTGCAGGTTGCCGTGATCGCTCATGGCGATGTGCGTCATGCCCATCTCGTTGCAGGCGTCGAACATGTCCTTGAGCCGCGCGGCACCGTCCAGCAGCGAGTACTGGGTGTGGACGTGAAGGTGCGTGAAGGGCGGCTTGGTCACGGCGGGAGGCCTCCAGGACGGTCCGGTTCGACAGCGTGGAAGTCTATTCCTCCTCACCGACAGAAGGCGGCCGGGTGCCCCGGCGGCGGGGAGTGGCGGGCGGACGCGCCGCGCGCCCGGTAGTGCGGAGTGCCCGGACGCGCCGGGCACTCCGCACTACCGTCGTGCGTTGACCCGGACGGAAACCCGTCCCCCACGTCCCGCACCAGGAGGCACCCAGCGATGTCGGTCCACCAGCCCCCGGCCGGCGAGCGCGGCGAGGAGATCCTCGCCGTGTTCGGAACCGCCTTCGGCGAGCTCCTGGCCGCCGACCCGGCCGCGTTCCGGGTGAAGTTCCGCAAGATGGCGGCCTCGGCCTTCGCCTTCTACCGGGGCTCGGCGAGCCTGTTCTACGCCGACCTGGAGCGCGAGCAGCACACCGGCCCGTATCTGGACGACCGCACCGGCCGGGTGTGGATCCACGGCGATCTGCACGCCGAGAACTTCGGCACCTACATGGACTCCAACGGGCGGCTGATCTTCAACGTCAACGACTTCGACGAGGCGTACGTGGGCCCCTTCACCTGGGACCTCAAGCGGCTCTCCGCCTCGCTGGCTCTGATCGGCTACACCAAGGCGCTCAGCGACGAGCAGATCACCGGGCTGGTGCGGGTCTTCGCCGCCGCCTACCGCGAGCGCGTCCACGCGCTGGCCACCGGCGCGAAGAACGACGAGGTGCCGCCCTTCACCCTGGACACCGCGGAGGGCCCGCTGCTGGAGGCGCTGCACAGCGCCCGCTCGCTGACCCGCTTCGGGCTGCTGGACTCGATGACCGAGATCCGCGACTTCGAGCGGCGCTTCACCGGGGGCGGCGGGGCGATCGAGCTGGACGCGGCGACCCGCTACAAGGTGCTGGCGGCGTTCGACGGCTATCTGGAGACGCTGCCCGAGTCCAGCCTCGCCCGGCCCGACTCGTACCGGGTGAAGGACGTGGTCGGACGGCGCGGCATCGGCATCGGCTCCGCCGGCCTGCCGTCGTACAACATCCTGCTGGAGGGCAACAGCGACGCCCTCGAGAACGACGTCGTGATCTACCTGAAGCAGGCGCAGACCCCGGCGGTGTCCCGGCACGTCACGGACGAGCGGGTGCGGAGCTACTTCCACCACGAGGGGCACCGCACGGTGATCTCGCAGCGCGCCCTGCAGGCGCACGCGGACCCGTGGCTGGGCTGGACGGAGCTGGACGGCTCGGGTCAGCTGGTCGCCGAGGTCTCCCCGTACGCGGTGGACCTGGACTGGTCGGACATCGACGACCCGGAGGAGATCGCCGCGGTCGTCGCCGACCTCGGCCGGGCGACGGCCGCCATGCACGCGGCGGCGGACGACGAGAGCGGCCACTCCCTGGTCCCGTTCTCCACCGAGCGGGCCATCGACGCGGCGATCGCGGCGGACGAGGACGGCTTCGGGGAACTTCTGGTGGACTTCGCACACGGCTACGGCGCCCGGGCCCGCGCCGACCACCAGATCTTCGTGGACCTGTTCCGCAACGGCCGGATCCCCGGGCTGTAGCCGACCGGTCACGTGCGGGAGGGCCGGGGCAGTGCGCCGGCCCCGCCGGGACGGCCCGGCCCTCCGGGGCGGCGGCCGCGCGATTCCCGGACGGCGCAGCGCCGTACCGCTCGGTGCCGGAGGCGCGAAGGCCGGATCCTTAGAGGCCTCTTACCGAGCGGCATGGCACACTCCAGACGATGCCCGGATTCCCCGCGGGCACCGCCGGGGAGCCGGAGTCGCAAAGGACGTCCACCCAGTCAGGAGCCCCGTGCACATAGGCGAGACCCGCCTCAGAGGGCTGCGGGCGGCGGTTTTCACGGCATTCGCCGTGACGCTGTCCGTGGCCTCCCATGTGCTGCTCTCGGGGGTGCCGCTGCCCGTTCCGGCCGTCGCGGCGGTCGCCGGCGGAGTGTTCCTCGTCACGTACGCCCTGGCGGGCCGGGAGCGTGGGTACGGACCGATCGCGGCCGTGCTGGTCCCCCTGGAGCTGGCGGCGGACACGGTCTTCACGGCCGGCCAGCACGTCTGCTACGGCGCCGCGGGCGGGCCCGTCGCCGGTTCGCTCCGGGCGGTCGGGGTGGACGTGCTCTGCGGCGGCGCCGCCGGGACGCAGCTGCCCGGAGTGGCGGCGGCCGAAGGCCGGCTCGCCGCGCTGGTCGACTCCCCCGACCCGCACGTGCCCTGGCTGCTGCTCGCGGCCCATGTCGCCGTCGGGCTGCTCGCCGCGGCCTGGCTGCGCCGCGGCGAGTCGGCGCTCGCGGGTCTGCTGCGCACGGCGGCCCTGGCCGCGTTCCGGCCGCTGCTGATCGCCGTCGCGGTCGTCCACCGCCGCACCGCCGCCCGTCCCCCGGCGCGGGTGGCGACCCGCCCGTTCACCGCCCGCACCCGCCACTTCGTGCACTCCGTGCGACGCAGGGGACCGCCTCGGCCGGCTCCGGCTCCCGTCTGAGCCCCGGCACGTCCCCGAACGGCCTCTTCCCCACCCTTCCCACGGATTTCCCCACGGAGAAAACAATCATGAGTGCACGCAACAGCCGCGCCAACAAGGCCGCCGCCCGCGAGCGTCTGCGTCTGGAGCGCGAACGCCAGGCGAAGAAGGACAAGATCAGGCGGCAGCTCGTCGTCGCCGTCTCGACCGTCGCGGTCCTGGCGGCCGCCGGCGGCATCGGCTACGCCGTCATGCAGGCCAACAAGCCCTCGGCCTGGGAGGCGGCGAAGGACGCGAAGGTCGTCGAACCCCGGAACACCGAGGGCGAGAACGGCACCACGGTCGTCGTCGGCAAGCCGACCGCGAAGAAGACCCTGGAGGTCTACGAGGACTCGCGCTGCCCGGTCTGCGCGACGTTCGAGCAGGCGGTCGGCGAGACCATGAAGAAGGACGTGGACGCGGGCAAGTACAAGCTGAAGTACGTCGGCGCGACGTTCATCGACAACAGCGACAACGGCGAGGGTTCCAAGAACGCCCTCTCCGCCCTCGGCGCCGCGCTCGACGTGAGCCCCGAGGCGTTCCTGGACTTCAAGGCGGCGCTCTACTCCGCGAACTTCCATCCGGAGGAGAGCGACGACAAGTTCGCCAAGGACGCGTATCTGCTGGAGATCGCCGACTCGGTGGACGCGCTGAAGAACAACGCCGGGTTCAAGAAGAACGTCGAGAACGGCACCTTCGACGCCTGGGCGCTGAAGATGTCCGAGACCTTCGACGACAGCGGGGTGACCGGCACGCCGACCCTGAGGATGGACGGCAAGAAGGTGGTCGCGGAGGGCAGCGAGAACGCGCCGATGACGGTCGAGCAGTTCAACGCCGCGGTCGACAAGGCGCTCAAGGGCTGACGCCGCACCGCAGCGGCCTTGGACGTGGGCCGTGCGCCGGGACTTCCCAACGCACGGCCCACTCGCCTTAGGGGCCCCGGTACCGGCGGCCGGAGCGCCCCGCGTCCGGGCGGGCCGCATCGGGCCGCATCCGGGCCCACCGCTTCCCGGGCGGAGACCGCCGTCTGCCACCCGGTCGCCCCATCGCCCCATCGCCCCATCGTCCGGTCGTCCGGTCGCCCGGTCGCCCGGTCGCCCGGTCCGGGCAACGGACGGGCGGACAGTCGGGATCCGGCAGACGAACTTTCCTGAATTCGCCTGCCAGTTCGCCCTACCGGTCAGTAGTCTGACCGCCCGTGACCAGTAGACTCACCTCATCCCCAGCCGCCGCTCGGTCGTCAAAGCCGCCGCCGCCACCGCTGTCGCCACCGCCGCCGTCCCCGCGTTCGCGGCCCCTCCGCCGCCTTCCCTCGGAACAGGGCACGGCCTTCCTCCACGGGTCGCCTCCGGGATCCGCTCCCCGACGGCGTACTGCTGTGGACCCGGGTCACCCCGTCCCCCGACGCGCTGCCCGGCTCCGGCAAGGGCCCCGCCACCGAGGTGGGTTGGGAGATCGCCGAGGACAAGGGCTTCGCCAGGGTCGTCGCAGGCGGCCTGACCACGACCACCGCGGCCACCGACCACACCGTCAAGGTCGACGTCAGGGGCCTGCGCCCGGCGACCGCCTACTTCTTCCGCTTCACCTCCGGCGGCAACGTGTCCGCGACCGGCCGCACCCGGACCGCGCCCGCGGCGGACGCCGCCGCGCCGGGGGTGCGCTTCGGCGTGGTGTCCTGCGCCAACTGGGAGTCCGGGTACTTCGCCGCGTACCGCCATCTCGCGGCCCGCGCCGACCTGGACGCGGTCCTGCACCTCGGCGACTACATCTACGAGTACGGCACCGGAAGCTACCCCGCGGAAAAGTACGTCGTGCGCCGCCACGAGCCCGCCCACGAGATCACGACGCTCTCCGACTACCGCGCCCGGCACGGCACGTACAAGACCGACACCGACCTCCAGGCGATGCACGCCGCCCATCCGCTCGTCGCGATCTGGGACGACCACGAGATCGCCAACGACGCCTGGTCCGGCGGCGCGGAGAACCACACGCCCGGCACCGAGGGCGACTACGCGGCCCGGGCCGCCGCGGCGAAGCAGGCCTACTTCGAGTGGATGCCCGTGCGCACCTCCACGGAGGGCACGGTCTACCGCCGGCTGCGCTTCGGCAAGCTGGCCGATCTGCATCTGCTGGACCTGCGGTCGTTCCGCTCCGAGCAGGTGTCCGTGGGCAGCGGCAAGGTCGACGACCCGGAGCGCACGATCACCGGCCGGGCCCAGCTGGACTGGCTGAAGGCCGGCCTGGCGTCCTCGGACGCCGCCTGGAAGCTCGTCGGCACCTCGGTGATGATCTCACCGGTGGCCTTCGGTTCCGTGCCCGCCCATCTGCTGGGGCCGATCGCCGGGCTGCTCGGGCTGCCCAAGGAGGGGCTCGCGGTCAACGTGGACCAGTGGGACGGCTACACCGACGACCGGAAGGAGCTGCTGAGGCATCTGACGGACCGGGGGATCGAGAACACCGTCTTCCTCACCGGTGACATCCACATGGCGTGGGCCAACGACATACCGGTCACGGCGGCCACGTACCCGGTGTCGCGGTCGGCCGCGACCGAGTTCGTGGTGACGTCGGTGACCTCCGACAACCTGGACGACATCCTGCGCGTCGCCCCCGGCACGGTGTCCCTGGTGGCGGCCACCGCCGTCAAGGCCGCGAACCGCCATGTGAAGTGGCTCGACATGGACCACCACGGCTACGGCGTGCTGGACGTGACCGCCGAGCGCTCGCAGATGGACTACTACACCCTCTCCGACCGGACGCGGCAGGACGCCACCGCGTCCTGGGCGCGCTCGTACCGGACGCTGAGCGGCACGCAGAAGGTCGAGCGCGTCAGCCGGCCGGTGCGCTGAGGCCCACCCCGCGCGTGCGGGATCCGGCGGCCGGCCCCTGCCCCTCCGCTCCCGGAGGCCGGGGCCGGGGCCGGCCGCTCCACTCCCGGAGGCCGAGGCCGGCCCGTCCCTCGCTGTCACCGTGACCACCGTGGCGGTCGAGAGGCCACCGCCGCCTCCGTGGCGGCTCCGGTCCGGCGGCACCCCGGCGGCGGGCCTCGGGCGGCGCGAAGGGCCCCGCCCGGCCGTCGGGCCGCGTGGTGTCGGCGTGGCCGCCACCGCCCCGGGCCGGCACCGGACACGCTCCAGCGCCCACGGCCACAGCGCCGGAAGAGGGGCGCGCCGCACGCAGGGCGGCGGCCGCCGGGGGTCCGGTGCGCGCCCCTCGGCTACCCGGGATCCGCTGCCTCCTCGAGCGTCTCCAGAAAGCCGAGCGCCACGCGCCACGTCCGGTCCGCCGCCTCCTCGTCGTGGTCGGGGAGGTCCGGGTCGGTGTACAGATGCCCCGCCCCGGGGTAGCGGTGGACCTCGACGTCCGCCCCGGCCCTGCCCATCCGCAGATACCAGGCGGTGAGCCAGTCGTGCGGCTCGAACGGGTCCGGATCGGCGACGTGCAGCTGTACGGGCAGGTCCTGCGCGTGCGCGTGCTCCGCGATGTCGGAGGTGCCGTGCAGCAGCAGGAGCCCGCGGGCCTTCTCGTCGCCGAGGGCGAGGTTCTGGGCGATGGCGGCACCCAGCGAGAACCCCGCGTACACGAGCCCGCGCTCGGAGTGCGGCGCGGCGGCGGCGATCGCCCGCTTCAGCAGCTCGTCCACTCCGGCCTCGTCCTGGTACGCCCTGCCCTCCTCCACGGAGGAGTACACCCGGCCGTCGAACAGGTCGGGGGTCCACACCCGGTGGCCTGCCGCTCGCAGCCGCTCGGCGGCGGCGAGCACGGCGGGGCGCAGGCCGTACACCGAAGGGAAAAGCATGATGTCCATCCGGTCAGGTTACGTTCGAGGGCATGGAGAACGTGCTTCGCCCGTTGATCGTCCTCGTCGGCTCTGTGCTCCTCACACTGCTGCTGGGGTGGCTCACCGACCGGCTGCTGCGCCGTGCGGACGTCCGCCACAGCGATACACCGCTGTGGGGCCTCCTCCGCCGCTGCCGGGTGCCGCTGCAGGTGGTGGTGCTGGCCGCGCTGCTGCGAGGGACCTACACGGAGACCGCCATCACGATCATCGAGGAGAACGAGGGCCTGATCGGTCATGTCCTGACACTGGTCCTGATCGCCGCGTCGGCCTGGCTGGTGGTGCGGATCGCCACTGCCGTGGTGGAGGCCTCGTACTCCCGCTTCGCGGCAACCTCCCGGGACCTGGCACGGGTGCGCCGGGTGCGCACCCAGGTCGCACTGGTCCAGCGGATCGTCACCGCCGTGGTCGCCGTGGTGGCCGTCGCGGCGATGCTGCTCACCTTCCCCGGCATGAACAAGCTGGGCGCCTCGCTGCTGGCCTCCGCCGGTGTCCTCGGCATCGTCGCCGGTGTAGCGGCCCAGTCAACCCTGGGCAACCTCTTCGCCGGCTTCCAGATCGCCTTCGGCGACATGGTGCGCATCGGGGACACCGTCGTCGTGGACGGCGAGTGGGGCACGGTGGAGGAGGTGACGCTCACCTTCCTCGCGGTGCGGACCTGGGACGAGCGGCGGATCACGATGCCGGTGTCGTACTTCACCAGCAAGCCGTTCGAGAACTGGTCGCGCGGCGGCGTGCAGATGACCGGCACGGTCTTCTTCCACCTCGACCACACGGCACCGGTGCACCAGATGCGCGAGAAGCTGCACGACGTCCTGCGCGGGTGCCCGGCCTGGGACGGCCGCGACTGGTCGCTCGCCGTCACGGACACCACCCGAACACCATGGTGGTCCGGGCCGTGGTCACCGCGAAGGACGCGAACGACATCTGGACGGTGCGGTGCGCTGTGCGCGAGCAGCTGATCACCTGGCTCTGCGACCACCACCCGTACGCCCTTCCCCGCATCGCCACCTCCCAGGCGGTCCCCCCGCCCGCGGTGCACACCCAGCCGGAGACGCCCACCCAGCGCACCGGCCGGGGGTAGCCGCGGCCGGGCGGCGGCGCCCCGGGCCTCGCGAGGTCCGAGGGCGCACGGGCCTGCGGGGACACACACGGGTGCGCGGGTACGGAAGTACAGCGGCGGTACCGGCTAGTGGCCGCGCTCCGCACCCCCGTTGACCTGGACGACCTGGGACGTGATGTGGGACGCGGCGTGGGAGGCCAGCCAGCGGAGGGTCTGGGCGACGTCGCCGGGACGGCCGGCCCGGCCGGTGGACGTCTCGGCGATGAGCTGCCTGCGGCGGTCCTCCTCGATCCCGTCGCCGAAGAACCCGGTCTCCTCGACGTAGCCGGGGCCACCAGGTTCACCGTGATGCCGCGCGGCCCGAGCCGGCGGGCCAGGTCGTGGGCGTAGGGGTGCAGGGCCGCCTTGGAGGCCGCGTACGGGGGCGAGCCGGACCCCCGGTAGGCCGCGATGGAGCTGAGGAAGAGGACGCGGCCGCCGGGTGTGGCCAGATGGCCCTCCAGGGCCTCGGTGAGGAGCGCCGCGGTGAGGGTGTTGAGACGGAAGTTGAGCATCCAGTCGTGGGCGGCCTCCTCCAGCGGGTCCTCGCTTGCGGCACGCCCCTCCAGCCTGCCGCTGCCGCCCGCGCTGTGCACCAGCACGTCCACCGTGCCGTACTCCCGCGCGGCGAACCGAGCGGCCCGGTGGGCGCCCCGGGGCTCGCTGAGGTCCGCGGCGCAGTAGCGTGCGCCGGGAATCCGCTCGGCCGCCCGTGCGAGCACCTCCTCGCGCCGCCCGAGCAGCAGCACCCGCTCACCGTCCGCGGCGAACGCCTCCGCCGCCGCCAGCCCGATTCCGGTACCCCCGCCACTGATCACCACGGTGCGCGCCATGCACCGATCCTACGGCTCCGCCACCTCCCTGAGCCGGTCCGAAACCGTCGACGGCGGGCCCGGGGCGGTGCGCCCGCACCGGGCCGCTCAGCGCAGACTGCGCATGTCCAGGTGCTGCAGGACGCGGTCGACGACCTCGGGGTCCACGCCCGGCTCGCTGCGCGCGGCGAGCACCTCGTGCCGGGCGGCCGACAGCAGTTCGCGCTGCACCCGCAGGAACGTCCGCTGCCGGCCCGCCCGCCTGGTGAACCACTCACGGCGCTCCTCGTCGACGATGTCCGGACTGATCCGGGTACCGATGTCGTACGCCGCCCGCTGAAGCCGGTCCCCGACGTCCTCCGGCAGTTCCTCGACCTCCTCGATCTCCTTCAGCCGGCGCTTGGCTGCCCGCGCCGCGCGCAGCGCGAGGTCACGCTCCAGCGCGCGTTCGGCGCCGGTGTCGGCATGTACGCCGAGCCGCTTGACGAGCCAGGGCAGCGTCAGCCCCTGGAGGAGCAGGGTCGTCATGATCACCGCGAAGGCGATGAAGACGATCACGTCCCGGCCCGGGAACGGTGATCCGTCCTCGGTGCGCAGCGGGATCGCCAGGGCCAGCGCGACCGAGGCCACGCCCCGCATCCCGGACCACCACATGACCACGGTCTCGCGCCAGCCGACGGGAATCTCCTCGTCGTAGTCGCGGCGCCGGTGGAGCCGCTTGGTGAGCCAGGTGGCGGGCAGCAGATACAGCAGCCGTACTCCGATGACGGTGGCGACGACGAACACGGACCCGCCACAAGCCGTCCGCCCAGGCTGTCGGCGGTGCCGAACACGTGGTAGAGCTCCAGCCCGATGAGGCCGAAGGCGACACCGGTCACCAGGGTGTCCACGACCTGCCAGAAGGTGTTGCCCGCGAGCCGCCAGAGCACGTCGTCGGCCTCGACGGCGTGCTCGGCCAGATAGAGGGCGGTGACCAGCACCGCGAGCACACCGGAGCCGAGCAGGTCCTCGGCGATCACATAGCTGACGAACGGCACGAGCAGGGTGAGCCCGATCTGCAGGGTCGGCTCGTCGAGCAGGCCCATCAGCCACGTGGAGAGCCGGCCGAGCGCGAGTCCGACGACCACGGCGACGACGCCGGAGAGCACGAGCTCACCGGCGGCCCCGGGCCACGAGAACGTGCCGCTGACGACCGCGCCGACCGCCACGTGGTACAGCACGATCGCGGTGACGTCGTTGAACAGCCCTCGCCCTCCAGGATCGACACGAGTCTGCGGGGCAGCCCGAGGGATCCCGCCACGGCGGTCGCGGCGACCGGGTCCGGCGGAGCCACGAGCGCGCCCAGGACGACCGCCGCGGCGATCGGCAGCGCGGGGAAGACCGCCTGCGCGACGGCCGCGACGGCGGTGGTGGTGACGAGGACCAGCGCTACGGCGAGCAGCATGATCGGCCGGATGTTCGCGGTGAACTGCCGCCAGGACGTGCGCTGGACGGCGGCGTACAGCAGCGGGGGGAGCAGCAGCGGGAGGATGAGATCGGGCGGGAGGGCGACGTTCGGGACGAAGGGCAGCAGGGCGAGGACGGCTCCGAGGAGCGTCATCAGCACCGGCGCGGGCAGCCCGAGCCGCTCCCCGAGCGGCACGGTGACCACGGCCCCCAGCAACAGCACGAACAGCAGAGCCAGTTGGTCCACGAGCGCCCCTCGACGGTCTGTCCTGCGACGATCACCGCCTCCAGCGTGCCATGCGTTTCACCGGATTCGTCCGCATGGGCCCAGCCCGACCGCCTGCTGAACGCCCGTCACGGGGCCGCGCCGGGGCCCCGTCGCACGGCGACGCGGCGGAACGGCGACGCGGCGGAACGACAACGCGGCGGAACGACAACGCGGCGGAACGGCGGAACGGGCCGCGGCGGACCCGGGTTACGGGGACCGGGCACGGCAGACGCGGCGTACCCGGCCCGGGCGCGACGGGCCTCCCGTCGCGCCGGCCGCGGGGACGCGCCGTCAGAGCGCTCGGCGCATGGCGCGGTGGGGGATGCCCGCGTCCGGGAACTCCGGGCCGTAGGCCTCGTAGCCCAGGCGCTCGTAGAACGGCAGCGCATGGGTCTGCGCGTGCAGGTCGACGGCGGTGAGTCCGCGCCCACGGGCCGCGGACTCGATCGCGCGGACCAGCGCCGCCCCGACGCCGAGGCCGCGGGCGGCCCTGGTCACCGCGAGACGCCCCAGGGAGCCGACCGACGGGTCGCCCCCGGTCTTGCCGGCCGCCGCCGGGCCGTACAGCAGCCGCCCCGTGCCCAGCGGGCCCTCCGGGCCGACCGCCAGGACGTGGATCGTGTCCGCGCCCTCGGCGTCGTACGCGTCGTACTCGATCTCCTGCGGCACCCGCTGCTCGACCACGAAGACCTCCTTGCGCACCGAGAAGCACGCCTCGCGGTCCGCGGGGTCCGTCGCCTCACGGACGGCGTAACCGCCCGGGGCGCCGTCCGACGGCGGGAGCCCCGCTTCCGGGCGCCCGCTCATGCGCTCTCCGCGGCGATCCGGTCCAGCGCCGCCTGGAGATCCTCGGGGTAGTCGCTGGCGAACTCGACCCAGCGGCCGTCCGCCGGGTGCTCGAAGCCCAGGCGCACCGCGTGGAGCCACTGGCGGGTCAGCCCCAGCCGCCGCGCCATCGTCGGGTCGGCGCCGTAGGTGAGGTCGCCGACGCAGGGGTGCCGGTGGGCGGCCATGTGCACCCGGATCTGGTGCGTACGGCCGGTCTCCAGCTTGATGTCCAGCAGCGACGCGGCGCGGAACGCCTCGAGCAGGTCGTAGTGCGTGACGGAGGGCTTGCCCTCGGCGGTCACGGCCCACTTGTAGTCGTGCTGGGGGTGGCGGCCGATGGGCGCGTCGATCGTGCCGCTCAGCGGGTCCGGGTGGCCCTGCACCAGCGCGTGGTACCGCTTGTCGACCGTACGCTCCCGGAACTGCTGCTTCAGCAGGGAGTAGGCGCGCTCCGACTTGGCGACCGCCATCAGCCCGGAGGTGCCGACGTCCAGCCGGTGCACGATGCCCTGCCGCTCCGCCGCGCCCGACGTCGAGATCCGGTACCCGGCCGCGGCCAGTCCGCCGATCACCGTCGGCCCGGTCCATCCCGGGCTCGGGTGGGCCGCCACCCCGACCGGCTTCACGACCACGACGATGTCCTCGTCGTCGTGCACGATCTCCATGCCCTCGACCGGCTCGGCGACGACCTGCACCGGCGCGGGGGCCTGCGGCATCTCCACCTCGAGCCAGGCCCCGCCGCGCACCCGCTCGGACTTGCCCACGACGGAGCCGTCGACCTGGACCTTGCCCGCGGCAGCGAGCTCGGCCGCCTTCGTCCTGGAGAAGCCGAACATGCGCGATATGGCGGCGTCGACGCGCTCGCCCTCGAGGCCGTCGGGAACGGGCAGGGTGCGGGTTTCGGGAATCGTGCTCACCCGTCGAGTATGCCTTGCCGGTCCCGGTCGCCGGACCCGCCTGTGGCCAACCCCCGGCCGTCCGCTGGGCCCGGGACCCCCGGTCCTCGCGGACGGTACTTTCGCGGGCTCAGTCCCTGTGGACGGTGCCGTCCGGGTCCAGTCCCCTGAACGACAGGATCACGATCAGGATGCCGCCGCAGACGATCGCCGAGTCCGCCAGGTTGAACACGGCGAAGTGCTTCGGCGCGATGAAGTCGACGACCGCGCCCTCGAAGACCCCCGGTGAACGGAAGATCCGGTCCGTGAGATTGCCCAGCGCCCCGCCCAGCAGCAACCCCAGCGCGACGGCCCACGGAAGGCTGTAGAGCTTGCGCGCCAGCCGCACGATCACCACGATCACCACAGCCGCGATGATCGTGAAGATGACCGTGAACGCCTCACCGAAACCGAACGCGGCACCGGGATTGCGGACCGCCTCGAACGTGAGCCAGTCACCGATGACCTGGATCGGCCGGTGGTGCTCCAGCTTCGCGACGACCAGCATCTTGCTGGCCAGGTCAAGCGCGTAGGCCACGGCCGCCACCGCGAACAGGACGAAGATCCGGCGCCTGCCCCCGGGCCGCTCGGCGGGAGCCGCGGCCCCGTCGTCTACGTCCGGCGTACCGATGATGCGCTCCGCCTCTGCCACGTGAGTCCCTCAACCTAGGTGCTGACTGGTCACGAGGGTACGGCACACAGAGGGCGCACCCGGCTCCGGACACCGTGCGGACGGGCCGGAGCCGGGTGCGGGGTCAGCCCCGCCGCTCCTGCTTCTGCTTGTCCTCCACACACAGGGTCGCCCGGGGAATGCCTGCATCCTGGCCTTCCCGATCGGGTTCCCGCACACCTCGCACAGGCCGTAGGTACCCGCGTCCAGTCGGTGCAGGGCCCGCTCGGTCTGCTCGACCATCTCGCGGGAGTTGGCGGCCAGCGCCATCTCGTGCTCCCGCGTGATGTTCTTGGTACCGGTGTCGGCCTGGTCGTCCCCCGCTCCGTCCCCGGAGTCCCGCATCAGCCCGGTCAGCGCCTCCTCGGAGTGGCTGATCTCCGCCACCAGCCGGGCCAGCTCGCTCTCCAGCTCAGCGCGCGCCTCGGCGACCTCGTCGGGCGTCCACGGGTCCTCCCCCGGCCGTACCGCGAGGTCCCCCGGTGCCGCGGCGACACGGGCCTGCGGCACCGGCGGCGCGGTGTCCTCAGCGGCCGTGGCGGACCCGCCCGCGCTCTTCTTGGCTGCCACCGTCCTGGCTCCTGTCTGCTCCGCGGCCTCGGCCGCTTCCTCGGCCGCCCTGGCGGCCTTCCCGGCGCCTGCCCTCGCAGCCGCCTTCCTACCGGACACCTTCCCGGCCGGCGCCTTCTCCGCGGCGGCCGCCTCGCCTGCCGCGGACTTCTTCCCGGCCGCGGCCTTCCTCGCCACCGCGGTCTTGGGTGCGCTCTCGGCCTTCTTCGCCACCGCGGTCTTCGGTGCGGCCCCGGTCCTTGCCACCGCGGCCTTCTTCGCCGCCGCGGTCTTCGGTGCGGCCCCGGTCCTCGCCGCCGCCGTCTTCTTCGCCGCCGCCGTCTTCGGTGCGGCCCCGGTCCTCGCCGCCGCCGTCTTCTTCGCCGTGGCGCTCTGCTTCGCGGCCGCCGCGGTCCTGCCCGCGCCGGAGGTCCTCGTGCCCGCGTCCGCGCTCCGCGCCGCGCCGGCGCTCTTCGAGCCGGCGCCCGTCTTCGCCGCGGCCCGGGCCGTCGCCTTCCTCGCCGCCTTGCGGCCCGGCTCCTTCGCGGGCCCGGCGGTCGCTCCGCCAAGCCCCGCCGCCTCCTCGGCCGGGTGCTCCCGGGCACGGCCCTTCGACCCCCTCGCCGCCGCGGGCCGCCCCGTGCCGGCGGACCGGGCCGTGGCGGACCGCCTGGCCGACGTTGTGCTCCTCCGCGCGGTGCTCCTCGGGGGCTCAGCAGCCTTCCCCGTGGTCTCCGCGGAGCCGCCGGCACCGGCTGCGGTGTGCGCGTCCGCACCGGAGGTGACCTCCTCGGCCACCCTCCCGGCGGTCTTCTTCGCGACGACGCGCTTCCTGCCGTTCGTCTCCTTGGCCGCCGCCCCCGCAGCGGCGGTGGTCCTTGCTGACGCCGTCTTCTTCACGGCGGTCTTCTTCGCCACCATGGCCGCGGCCCCTTCACATATTGTGATCTTGCTCGCGCATCGTGCTGGGACGATAAATCGACCCCAGCGCCGCGGCAACGGGGCACGCCGCTCATCCGGCCCGCCCCGCGCCTTCCCCAACGCGAGCCTGCATCCGTTGTGCCCAGCTCCCCGCCCCTAATCCGCCGGGCGCGCGCCGCCGGGACCGGCCCGGCCCGATGTGGCCATTCGGGTCATGCGCAGGCCCGGTCCGGGCCGGTCCGCCGTCCGGGAAATCCGGTCGGCCCCGTGGCCGCCGGGCCCGTACACTGGGCGAAGCGAAAGGCATGGATGGGGACGAGTAGCGTCGTACGCGGCCATGAGCGACCCGGGGACGGTGAGAGCCCGGGGGCGAGCGCGGTGCGAAGGATCACCCCGGAGCCGCCGGAAGAACGCCCGCGGGGACACCGGGGCCAGTAGAACCGGCATCGCTACCCCAATGAGGGGGCTCCCCGGCCGCGCGCCGGAGGGCCAAGGAGGGTGGTACCGCGGGAGCGCAGCGCATCGGCTCTCGTCCCTCCGACGGAACAGACACACTCCGTTGGAGGAGCCCGCACATGACGCCGCCGCAGTACCGCCAGGTACCCGCCCAGGTCGACCTCCCCGCGCTCGAGCACGCCGTACTCGACTTCTGGCGCGAGAACAAGGTCTTCGCGAAGAGCCTCGACCAGTCCGAGGGCCGCCCCGAGTGGGTCTTCTACGAGGGCCCGCCCACGGCCAACGGCATGCCCGGCGCCCACCACATCGAGGCCCGCGTCTTCAAGGACGTCTTCCCGCGCTTCCGGACCATGCGGGGCTACCACGTGGCCCGCAAGGCGGGCTGGGACTGCCACGGCCTGCCCGTCGAGCTCGCCGTCGAGAAGGAACTCGGCTTCAACGGCAAGAAGGACATCGAGGCGTACGGCATCGCGGAGTTCAACGCGAAGTGCCGCGAGTCCGTGACCCGCCACACCGACGCCTTCGCCGAGCTGACGACCCGCATGGGCTACTGGGTCGACCTCGACGAGGCGTACCGGACCATGGACCCCGAGTACATCGAGTCCGTGTGGTGGTCCCTGAAGCAGATCTTCGACAAGGGCCTGCTGGTCCAGGACCACCGCGTCGCCCCCTGGTGCCCGCGCTGCGGCACCGGTCTGTCCGACCACGAGCTGGCGCAGGGCTACGAGACCGTCGTCGACCCGTCCGTCTTCGTCCGCTTCCCGCTGACCTCGGGCCCGCTCGCGGGCGAGGCGTCGCTGCTGGTCTGGACGACGACCCCGTGGACCCTGGTGTCCAACACCGCGGTGGCCGCCCACCCCGGTGTCACCTATGCGGTGGCCACCAACGGCGAGGAGCGGCTCGTCGTCGCCGAACCGCTGCTGGAGAAGGTCCTCGGTGTGGGGGCGGCTCCCGGGCCGCAGGGACCAGGGGGAGTCTGGGAGACCACCGGCGAGACCTTCACCGGCGCCGAGATGGAGCGGTGGGGCTACCGCCGCCCGTTCGACCTCGTCGACTTCCCGGCGCCCGCGCACTACGTGGTCAACGCCGAGTACGTGACGACGGACGACGGCACCGGACTGGTCCACCAGTCCCCCGCCTTCGGCGAGGACGACCTCAGGGTCTGCCGCGCCTACGGGCTCCCCGTGGTGAACCCGGTCCGCCCCGACGGCACCTTCGAGGAGGACGTGCCGCTCGTCGGCGGCGTCTTCTTCAAGAAGGCCGACGAGGCCCTCACCCAGGACCTGGCCGCGCGCGGCCTGCTCTTCCGGCACGTCCCGTACGAGCACAGCTACCCGCACTGCTGGCGCTGCCACACGGCGCTGCTCTACTACGCGCAGCCGTCGTGGTACATCCGCACCACCGCGATCAAGGACCGGCTCCTCGCGGAGAACGAGAACACCAACTGGTTCCCGGAGTCGGTCAAGACCGGCCGGTACGGCGACTGGCTCGACAACAACATCGACTGGGCCCTGTCGCGGAACCGCTACTGGGGCACCCCGCTGCCGATCTGGCGGTGCGAGGAGGACCACCTCACCGTCGTCGGCTCGCTCGCCGAGCTGAGCGCGCTCACCGGCAAGGACCAGTCGGGCCTGGACCCGCACCGCCCGTTCATCGACGCCGTCACCTTCGACTGCCCGCAGTGCTCCTCGACGGCCACCCGGGTACCCGAGGTCATCGACGCCTGGTACGACTCGGGGTCCATGCCGTTCGCGCAGTGGGGCTACCCGTACCGGAACAAGGAGATCTTCGAGAAGCGCTACCCGGCGCAGTTCATCTCCGAGGCGATCGACCAGACCCGCGGCTGGTTCTACACGCTGATGGCCGTCGGCACGCTGGTCTTCGACAGGTCGTCGTACGAGAACGTCGTCTGCCTCGGCCACATCCTCGCCGAGGACGGCCGCAAGATGTCCAAGCACCTGGGCAACATCCTGCAGCCGATCCCGCTCATGGACCAGCACGGCGCCGACGCCGTGCGCTGGTTCATGGCCGCCGGAGGATCACCCTGGGCTGCTCGGCGGGTGGGGCACGGCACCATCCAGGAGGTCGTGCGCAAGACGCTGCTCACGTACTGGAACACGGTGGCCTTCCAGGCGCTGTACGCCCGCACCTCGGGCTGGGCGCCCTCGGCCGCCGACCCGGCGCCGGCGGAGCGCACGGTGCTCGACCGCTGGCTCCTCTCGGAGCTGCACACGCTGGTCGACCAGGTGACGCAGGCACTGGAGGCGTACGACACCCAGCGCGCCGGCAAGCTGGTCTCGTCCTTCGTGGACGATCTGTCGAACTGGTACGTCCGCCGCTCCCGCCGGCGGTTCTGGCAGGGCGACGCGGCGGCGCTGCGCACCCTCCACGACGTGGTCGAGACCGTGACGCGGCTGATGGCCCCGCTCACCCCGTTCATCACCGAGCGCGTGTGGCAGGATCTCGTGGTCCCGGTGACGCCGGAGGCCCCGGAGTCCGTGCACCTCGCGACCTGGCCGGAGGCCGACCTGTCCGCCGTGGACCCGGAGCTGTCCCGGCAGATGGCGCTGGTCCGCCGGCTGGTGGAGCTGGGCCGTGCGACCCGCGCGGAGTCGGGTGTGAAGACCCGGCAGCCGCTGTCGCGGGCGCTGGTCGCTGCCCCCGGCTTCGCGTCCCTGTCGCCCGAGCTGCACGCGCAGATCACCGAGGAGCTCAACGTCTCCGCCCTGGCGTCGCTGACTGATTCCTCCGCCGGCCCAGCGGGCGGCGGATCCCTCGTCGACACGACGGCGAAGGCGAACTTCCGGGCTCTGGGCAAGCGCTTCGGCAAGGGCGTGCAGGACGTCGCCAAGGCCGTGGCCGCGGCGGACGCGGCCGGGCTGTCGTTGGCGCTGCGGTCCGGTTCGGCCGTGATCGAGGTCGCCGGCGAGCAGGTGACCCTCTCCCCGGAGGAGGTCATCATCACGGAGACGCCCCGCGAGGGCTGGTCGGTCGCCTCCGACCAGGGCGCCACGGTCGCGCTGGATCTGGAGATCACTCCGGAGCTGCGGCGGGCGGGGCTCGCCCGTGACGCGATCCGGCTGATCCAGGAGGCACGCAAGAACAGCGGCCTGGACGTCGCGGACCGTATCGCGCTCCGGTGGTCGTCCTCGGACGCCGAGGTCGCCTCGGCGCTCACCGACCACTCCGGGCTGATCGCCGACGAGGTCCTGGCGACGGACTTCGCGACGGGCGAGGGCGACGACGCCTACGGATCGCCGTTCACGGACGAGGGTCTCTCCCTGACGTTCCGCCTCCGCAAGGTGTGACGCGCAGCCCGCACCGCATCAAGGGTCCGGCCCTCTCGGGGCCGGACCCTTCGCGTCGGCATCGATCGGCGTCCACGGGCGTCTTCCGCCGTCCGTCGGCGTACGTCGGCATCCGGCAGCGTGATCGGCACCCGGCGGCACCCGGCGGCATGGTCGGCGTCCGCGCACCGGCACCCGGCATCCGCCGGCGGCCGGCGCGGTGGTCCGTTCCGGCGGCCGGCGCGGCGGAGCGACCGGCCACCGAGCGGGGCCGCCACCGGGGCCTCCGCCAGGCGGGGACCCCGGGGAGCCGCGGGGTCGTGTTCGGGCGCCCGGGCTTCGTGTCCGGCGGCGAGCGCGGCCCCCGCTTCCGGGGCGGCGCCGTCGGACACGAGCAACGGGCCGGGCCCGGGACTGGAGTCCCGGGCCCGGCCCGTTGCGGCCTGCCGACGGCCGAGCGCGCTTCGCGCCCTAACCCGCCGTCAGTTGTCGTCCTCGTCGATGAGGAATCCGCGCATCGGCGACGGCGCCTGCTGCATCGGCTGCGGGCCGCCCTGCGGCCGGACCGGCGCCATCGGCTGGGTCATCGCCGGGGACATCTGCTGCTGACCGCCGTAGGACGGGGCGCCGCCCATGCCCTGGTTGCCGCCCATCGTCTGGTTGCCGCCGAACGACGGGGCACCGGCGCCGGCCGGAGCCATCGAAGGCGACGGGGGCAGCGAGGCGGCCGCCGGCGTCCGCGGCGGGGCCAGCGAATCGTCGGCCTGGGTCTCCAACTGGCGCAGCTGGCTCTCCAGGTACGACTTCAGGCGTGTGCGGTACTCGCGCTCGAAGCCGCGCAGGTCCTCGACCTTGCGCTCCAGCGTGGCGCGGGCGGACTCCAGCGAGCCCATCGCGACACGGTGCTTCTCCTGAGCGTCCCGCTCCAGCGCGTCGGCCTTGGCGCGGGCGTCCCGCTCCAGACCCTCGGCGCGCGAACGGGCCTCGCCGACGATCTTGTTGGCCTCGGAACGGGCCTCCGCGATCGCCTGGTCGGCGGTCTGCTGCGCCAGCGACAGCACACGTGCGGCGCTGTCTCCGCCCGGGCCCTGGCCCGGCAGCTGCGGACCGCCGTGACCACCCATCGGTCCGCCCATCGGGCCGCCCATGGGACCGCCCTGCATCGGGCCCGGACCCATCGGTCCGCCCTGCGGGTGACCCTGGGGACCGTGGCCACCGGGACCGGCCGGCAGCTGAGGAGCACCACCGGGCAGCTGGGGGGACCCATCTGCGGGGGCTGCTGCTGGACCGGGGGTCCGGATATGGCGGCGGGAACGGGAGCCCCGGGACCGCGGCCGTCCTGCGGCTCCGGCGGCTTGCGCATCCCCTGCTGCTGGTTCTGAGCGGCCGCCCGGGTCGCCGCCGCCAGCTTCGCGCGCAGGTCCTCGTTCTCCCGGAGGAGGCGCGTCAGCTCGGCTTCGACCTCGTCGAGAAAGGCATCGACCTCGTCCTCGTCATAGCCTTCTCGGAGGCGGACGGTCGTGAACTGCTTGTTCCGCACGTCCTCGGGGGTCAGCGGCATCTCTACTTCACCTCTACGTAGTCGTCGGCAGTCGGCAAGACCGTACCGTTCACATCCCTCTCCCCACGCTGCTCACGACGGAGATCAGGATGTACACGATGATCATCAGAACGAAGAAGGACAGATCGAGTGCCACGCCCCCGAGACGCAGCGGCGGAATGAACCGCCGCAGAAGCTTGAGCGGTGGATCGGTGACAGTGTAGGTGGCCTCCAGGACGACCACCATCGCCCTCCCGGGTTGCCACGAGCGGGCGAACTGGAAGACGTAGTCCATGACCAGTCGGAAAATCAGCACGATGAGGAAGCACATCAGAGCGATGTAGATCACCTGCAGTGCGACGCTCATCCCGTGCTTCCCTCTCCCCTGGCTCTCGTTGTCCGGCCCTGTGGCCGGGTCGTTCCCTCGGCCGTGTTCTGGCTCGTTCTAGCTCTGGTTGAAGAACCCGCCCTCTGCGATGCGGGCCTTGTCCTCCGCCGTGACGTCGACGTTAGCAGGCGAGAGGAGGAAGACTTTCTGAGTCACCCGCTCAATGCTGCCATGGAGGCCGAAGACGAGCCCCGCCGCAAAGTCGACAAGTCGCTTCGCGTCGGTGTCGTCCATCTCGGTCAGATTCATGATCACCGGGGTGCCCTCACGGAAGTGTTCCCCGATGGTACGGGCCTCGTTGTAGGTCCGCGGGTGCAGCGTCGTGATGCGGTAGGGCTCCCGCTCGGACACGACCTTGGGCATGATCACCGGTGCGTTCTTCTCCAGACTGGGACGTTCAGGTGTGATGGATGCCACGGGGGCGATTCGCGCCGGACGTCCGGATTCCGCGGCGAGCTGGGCCGCCGGGGACGGGGACCCGACAGCCGGTCGCGGCGCGGGATCGCGCGGGGCCGGCGGTTGAACCACGCGCACCGGCTCCTCCCGTTCCACCTGATGCGGGGGCTGGTGCCGGCGACGGTCCCGCTCGGGCTCCGGCTCCATCTCGGGTTCGAAGTCGTCGTCGGGGTCGAATCCCCGGCCGTCGTACCCATCGTCCTCCACGAGGCCGAGGTAGACCGCCATCTTGCGCATAGCGCCGGCCATTCTCTGAGTCCTCCGCTCTGTGGTGGATCGGCTTCGTTCGGCTTCGTCACCAAGTGCCCGCGATCCACTCGGCCCGTCCGCCTTTCGACGGAAATGACCATATTTTCTACTGTGGTCCGACTTGCTTCGCGACGTTACCCGAGCCGGGGTCGGACTCCGAGTACCGCCGTACCGACGCGCACATGTGTCGCTCCGGCCGCCACGGCCTGCTCGAGGTCCCCACTCATCCCCGCCGACACCATGTTCGCAGTCGGATGGTTCGCGTGCATGCGGGATGAGAATTCCCTCAGCCGCTCGAAAGCGGCCTGTTGACGCCCGGCGTACGGCCCCGAGAGGGGGGCGACCGTCATCAGTCCGTCGAGCCGGAGGCCCGGGGCCCCGTCCACGGCGGCGGCCAACTCCTCGATGCCGTCCGGCGCCACGCCCCCCCGGTCGCCCCGCCGGCCGGACTCCGCGTCGAGGGCGACCTGGACGAGGCAGCCCAGTTCGCGTTCGGCGCGTACCGCCGCCGCCGAGAGGGCGCGTACGAGCTTGGGCCGGTCGACCGACTGCACGACATCGGCATAACCAGCGACGGAACGGGCTTTGTTGGTCTGAAGTTGACCGACGAAGTGCCAGGTGAGCGACAGGTCCGAGCAGGCGGCCGCCTTCGGGGCCGCCTCCTGGTCCTTGTTCTCGGCCACGTGGCGCACCCCGAGTTCGTGCAGCAGACGGACGTCGCCCGCCGGATAGGTCTTGGTGACCACGATCAGCGTCACCTCGTCCCGCCTGCGCCCGGCCGCGGCGCAAGCGGAGGCGATACGTTCCTCCACCCGCGCCAGGTTCTCGGCGAGTTCGGTCCTGCGCTCGGTCATGCGTCGTCTTCCTCGCGGTCCAGCCAGACATATCCGGCAAGCCGCCCGGTGGTGCGGTCGCGCCGGTAGGAGAAGTGGTCTCCCGACTCCAGTGTGCAGACCGGCGAGGCGCTCCGCTCACGCACACCGAGCGCCTCGAGCTGCGCGTGCACTCCTGCGGCGACGTCCACGGCGGGGGTGCCCCAGGCCGTCTCGGCCCACGCCGCCGGCTCGGCCGCGGCGACCTCCGCCCGCATCGCCGCGGGCACTTCGTAGCACCGCCCGCAGACCGCGGGGCCGGTCCGGGCGGTGATACGGGAGGGGTCGGCACCGAGCGCGACCATCGCCCCGACCGCCGCCGGCACCACCCCGGCGACCATCCCGGGGCGTCCGGCGTGCGCCGCGCCCACCACGCCGGCGACCGGATCGGCCAGCAGCACCGGAGTGCAGTCGGCGGTGAGCACCGCGAGCGGGAGCCCGCGCCGGGCGCTGACCACCGCGTCGGCGGCGGGGACGTCCGCGCCGGTCCAGGGACCCTCGACGACGGCGACCTCCCGGCCGTGCACCTGGTTCATCCAGACCACGAGCGCGGGGTCGACACCCAGCCGCCCGGCCGCGAGTTCCCGGTTCGCACGCACGGCGACGGGGTCGTCACCGACCGCGCCGCCGAGATTGAGCTCGTCGTACGGAGCGGCGCTCACCCCGCCCCACCGGTCGGTGAAGGCGAAGTGGGCGCCGCCCACTCGGTTGTACTCCGCTATCACTTCACGATCACTTCAGGAAGTCCGGGACGTCCAGCTCCTCCGCCGAGCTGTCGTACGGCCGGGCCGGCGGCACCTGCGGCGAGGCCGACTGCGGTACGGAGACCTCGCTCGCCGCGGGGGCCGGCTCGGCGGGGGCGGTCTCCTCGCGCGGCGTCACGGTCCCGAGTCCGCCGAGGGAGCGCGGCGGCTCCGGCCGGGACACCGGGGCGGGCTCCTCGCGCTTGGCGGAGGCGGCGCCGATCACGTTGTCACGGCGGGCGGGGGGCTGGCCGCCGTCGAACCCGGCCGCGATGACGGTGACCCGCACCTCGTCGCCCAGCGCGTCGTCGATGACGGCACCGAAGATGATGTTGGCTTCGGGGTGGGCGGCCTCGCTCACCAGCTGGGCGGCCTCGTTGATCTCGAACAGGCCGAGGTCGGAGCCGCCGGAGATGGAGAGCAGCACACCGCGGGCCCCGTCGATGGACGCCTCCAGCAGCGGCGAGGAGATCGCCATCTCGGCCGCGGCCACCGCGCGGTCGTCGCCGCGGGCCGAGCCGATGCCCATGAGGGCGGAGCCGGCCTCGGACATGACGGACTTGACGTCGGCGAAGTCGAGGTTGATGAGACCGGGCGTGGTGATGAGGTCGGTGATGCCCTGGACGCCGGACAGCAGCACCTGGTCCGCGGACTTGAACGCGTCGAGCACGCTGACCTGGCGGTCCGAGATGGACAGCAGCCGGTCGTTCGGGATGACGATCAGGGTGTCGACCTCCTCGCGGAGCTCGGCGATGCCGTCCTCGGCCTGGTTGGCGCGGCGGCGGCCCTCGAAGGTGAAGGGCCGGGTGACCACGCCGATGGTCAGGGCGCCCAGCGAGCGCGCGATGTTGGCCACGACGGGTGCGCCGCCGGTGCCGGTGCCGCCGCCCTCACCGGCGGTCACGAAGACCATGTCGGCCCCCTTGAGGACCTCCTCGATCTCCTCTCGGTGGTCCTCTGCCGCCTTGCGACCGACGGCCGGGTTGGCTCCGGCCCCGAGGCCGCGGGTGAGTTCGCGGCCGACGTCGAGCTTGACGTCGGCGTCGCTCATCAACAGTGCTTGCGCGTCCGTGTTGATCGCGATGAACTCGACGCCCTTGAGACCGACCTCGATCATTCGGTTGATGGCATTGACACCACCGCCGCCGACACCGATGACCTTGATGACTGCGAGGTAGTTCTGCGGTGCTGCCACGTCGAAGGCCTCTCGCCTCGAGTTACGAGTCGCCGCTTCGCGGTGGTGGCCGCGCCGCGACGACGGATGCCGATGGGGACGGTCCGAAATGCCGACCCGAACCCTAACGTTGAAGTTTAGGGTTACCAGTGTCCCTGCTTCCTGGACCCTCTCGAACGAGACACTAAGTCGACACGTGGCGTGCGTTCAACGAACACGCCGAACCTCCCGTTTTTCTTTTCACCCTATGTGATCAGCCGTTGCGCTGACCAACCAGGGTGCTGGCCTGCGCATTTGTGCGTCAACTCGCCGATGCCGCAGGGGCGGTGGGGACACTCACGTCGTAGCGTCCGGCACGGGGGGCGGCTTTCATCAGGGCGCCGAGCGCACGGGCCTTGAGTTCGCCGTCCTCGCTGCTGCCCCACATCACCTCGCGGTCGCGCGTCAACTTCAGAGTAAGCGAATCGTACGAAATGACTTGCACACTCAGGAGATCCTTGACGATCGGGGCCGGGAGCCGGGAGACGACCAGGGCCGCCTCCTTCAGCAGGCGCTGCTCCCCGAACCGCCGGGCACCCGGCTGCTGATTCACCGTCAATTCCGCCAGCGGTACCGCCTTCGGCGCTTTGTCCACCGTGGCGTACCGGACGCCCTTCGCGTCGACCTCGACGTACCGGGCGCCCTTGCGCATCAGCAGGACCGGCTTCCGCTCCGTCACGTTCACTTCGACCCCGTGCGGCCAGGAGCGCTCCACCTCGACCGAGTCGATCCGTGCGAGCCGGTCGCGGAGCCTGCCCTCGATCCCTTCCAGGTCCACAGAGACCAGGGGGCTGCCGAGCGGGACACCGGCCGCCACCTCGACCTCACGGACCGTCAGGACCCGGGTGCCGGACACCTCGACGCGCTCCGCCCGGACCCAGGAGGAGCCGTACAGCACCCAGAGGCCGCCGCCGGCGAGCACGGCGGCGGAGAGCAGGGAGGCCAGGAGCCGGGGGGCGGGGAGCCGGCGGCGGCGCGGAGCCGGGCCCTTGCGGTCCCGGCCGGCCGGCGGCCGTCCGCCGGGCTTGCGCGTACCGCGTTCGGCGGTCGTCGGTCCGGCCATGCTCCCTGCCCTTCGCCGTGCCTATCGGCGTGAGGCGATCGCCTCGTACACCATTCCGACAAGCAGATCGTCCGCGTCCCGGCGCCCGAACTCGGAGGCGGCGCGGGACATCTCGTACAGCCGGTGCGGATCGGCGAGCACCGGGAGCACATGGCCCTGGACCCACTCGGGAGTGAGCTCGGCGTCGTCCACCAGCAGTCCGCCGCCGGCCTTCACCACGGGCTGCGCGTTGAGCCGCTGTTCGCCGTTGCCGATCGGCAGCGGTACGTACGCGGCGGGCAGGCCCACGGCGGAGAGCTCGGCGACGGTCATGGCGCCCGCGCGGCACAGCATCATGTCGGCGGCGGCGTACGCGAGATCCATCCGGTCCACGTACGGTACCGGGAGGTACGGTGGCATTCCGGGCATGTTGTCCACGTGCGGCAGTTCGTTCTTCGGCCCGACCGCGTGCAGGATCTGGATGCCCGAGCGCTGGAGCAGCGGAGCGACCCGCTGGACCACCTCGTTGAGCCGGCGCGCGCCCTGCGAACCGCCGGAGACCAGCAGGGTCGGCAGATTGGGGTCCAGCCCGAAGGCGGCACGCGCCTCGGGCCTCACCCGGGCGCGGTCGAGGGTGGCGATGGAGCGGCGCAGCGGGATCCCGATGTAGCGGGCGTCCCGCAGCTTGCTGTCGGGCGTGGACACGGCGACCGCGGCGGCGTACCTCGATCCGATCTTGTTGGCCAGACCCGGGCGGGCGTTGGCCTCGTGGACGACGATCGGCACCCCCAGCCGCTTGGCGGCGAGGTATCCGGGCAGGGCGACATACCCGCCGAAGCCCACGACGGCGTCGGCCTCGGTGCGCTCCAGGACCTGCTCGGCGGCCTTGATGGTGCCGCGCAGCCGGCCCGGGACCGTGATCAGCTCGGGCGTCGGCTTGCGCGGCAGCGGCACCGCGGGGATCAGCGCCAGCTCGTAGCCCCGCTCGGGGACGAGCCGGGTCTCCAGGCCGCGCTCGGTACCGAGGGCCGTGATGCCCACCGTCGGATCCTGCCTCCGCAGGGCGTCCGCGAGGGCGAGCGCGGGCTCGATGTGGCCGGCGGTCCCCCCGCCGGCGAGTACGACATGCACCGAAATTCACCGCTCTCCGGACGGACGCTCCTTGACGCGCCGTCTCATCGTCTTCCATCTCATCCCGGGCCGCACGGCCAGGGCCGCCTTCGCCGCGGGGTCCTCCCGCGCGAAGGCGATCAGCAGTCCGACCGCGAACATGGTCGGCAGCAGGGCGGAACCCCCGTAGGAGAACAGCGGGAGGGGGACACCGGCGATCGGCAGCAGCCCGAGCACCGCACCGATGTTGACCACGGCCTGGGCCGTGATCCAGGTGGTCACACCTCCCGCGGCGTATCTCACGAAGGGGTCCTCCGTGCGTCCGGCCACGCGGATACCCGCATAGCCTAGAGCCGCGAACAGCGCGAGCACCGACAGCGTCCCCGCGAGGCCCAGTTCCTCCCCGGTGATGGCGAAGATGAAGTCGGTGTGCGCTTCGGGAAGTTGACCCCACTTTTCCACACTCGCCCCGATTCCGGAACCGAACCATCCGCCGGAGGCGAGGGCGTAGATCCCGTGCACGGCCTGCCAGCAGCTGTCGTCCGGGCCGGGGTCGGTGGCGCCGACGCACTGGAAGCGGGACATCCGGTGGGGGTTGGTCCTGATCAGGACCGCCCCGATCACCGCGGCGACGGACAGCACGCCCACGAACAGCCTCGTCGGGGCGCCGGCCAGCCAGAGCAGCCCGAAGAGGATCGCGGTCAGGATGATCGCGGTCCCCATGTCACCGCCGAGCATGATCAGCCCGAGCAGGGCGAAGGCCACCGGGACGAGCGGGACGAGCAGGTGCTTCCACTGCGTGAGCAGCCGCTT
Source organism: Streptomyces sp. I6 (assembly GCA_003725745.1). Lineage (GTDB taxonomy): Bacteria > Actinomycetota > Actinomycetes > Streptomycetales > Streptomycetaceae > Streptomyces. The sequence goes on from RHDP01000001.1 coordinate 1,450,198, forward strand.
GTCCTGCTTGCGGGCCAGCAGGTCGGCACCCCAGAGGATCAGGGCCAGCTTGCCGAACTCGCTGGGCTGGAGCTGGAAGGGGCCGCCGAGCGAGATCCAGTTCTGGTTGCCGTTGACCGACTGCCCTATCCCGGGGATCTGCACCAGGACCATCAGGCAGGCGCTGACGACGAGGATCGGGTAGGCGAGGGCGCGGTGGAGCCGGAGGGGCATCCGGGAGGCGATCAGAAGCAGTCCGGTGCCGATGACGGCGGCCAGGAACTGCTTGCGGAAGAAGTACGAGGACGGCAGCGAGTACTTCAGTGCCGTGATCATCGAGGCGGAGTAGACCATCACCAGGCCGAGCACGGTGATCAGCAGGCCGGCGCCGAGGATCACGTAGTAGGCGGTCAGCGGCCGGTCCCAGGCCCGGCGGGCCTGCTCGTACAGCTGCCGCAGTCCGCCGCCGCGGGGCGGGCGGGACCGGCCGCCGCCGCCCCCGGCCCAGTGGTACGCCGGCCGCGACGCGGACCTGGCGGTCCTGCCGCGCAGCGCGACCCCCGGCAGCCCGGCGAGGGCGGGCGCGGCCACCAGGCCCCGGCCGGGCGCGCGCACGCGCTCGGTGTGCGGCTCGCGCCGGACCGCCCGGGCGCCGGGTCGGTGGGGGTCGGGCGTCGTGGTCGCGTCGGGTGGCATGTCGCTGTCCCCTCCAGGTCGTGGCCCGCGCCGCCGGGTCGTGACGGCGGGGCCAGGGCCGGTCAGGCGCGCTCGGCGGCGAGGGCGCGGACCGCGTCCGCGAACGCCTCGCCTCGCTTGTTGTAGTTGGCGAACATGTCCATGGAGGCGCAGGCGGGGGCCAGCAGGACCGTGTCCCCGGGCCGCGCGAGCCGTGCCGCCTCGCGGACCGCCGCCGACATCGCCCCAGTGTCGGTCCGGTCGAGGCCGACCACCGGGACCTCGGGGGCGTGTCGCGCCAGCGCTTCGGCGATCAGCGCGCGGTCCGCGCCCATCAGCACCGCGCCGCGCAGCCGCTTCGCGGACCTTCCGACGAGTTCGTCGAACGTCGCGCCCTTGGCCAGACCGCCCGCGATCCAGACGATCGGCTCGTAGGCCGCCAAGGACGCTTCCGCGGCATGGGTGTTGGTGGCCTTGGAGTCGTCCACGTACGCGACGCCGTCGACGTCGTCCACGTACTCGATGCGGTGCGGGTCGGGGCGGAACGCCCGCAGCCCGTCCCGTACCGCGGCCGCCGGGACCCCGAAGGCGCGCGCCAGGGCGGCCGCGGCGAGGGCGTTGGCGATGTTGTGCGGGGCCGGGGGCCCGGCGCCCGCCCCCCGCGAGGAGGACGCTCCGATGTCGGAGACCTCGGCGAGTTCCTGCGCCTGCTTCTGCCGGTTCTCGACGAAGGCGCGGTCGACGAGGATGCCGTCCACGACGCCGAACTGCGAGGGGCCGGGCGTGCCGAGGGTGAAGCCGACCGCGCGGCAGCCCTCGACGACGTCCGCCTCCCGCACCAGGGCCTCGGTGGCGGGGTCGGCGGCGTTGTAGACGCAGGCGACCGTGTTGCCTTCGTAGACGCGGCCCTTGTCGGCGGCGTACGCCTCCATGGAGCCGTGCCAGTCGAGGTGGTCCGGAGCGAGGTTGAGGACGGCGGCGGAGTGGGCGCGCAGCGAGGGGGCCCAGTGCAGCTGGTAGCTGGAGAGCTCGACGGCGAGCACGTCGTACTCCTCTCCGCCGAGCACCGCGTCCAGGAGCGAGACCCCGATGTTCCCGACGGCCGCGGTCTTCAGCCCCGCGGCCGTCAGGATCGAGGCGAGCATCCGCACGGTCGTGGTCTTGCCGTTGGTGCCGGTGACGGCGAGCCAGGGTGCCGCCCGGCCGCCGTCCGTCCCGCGCAGCCGCCAGGCCAGTTCGACGTCGCCCCAGACCTCGGCGCCCGCCGCGGCGGCCGCCGCGAAGAGGGGCTTGCCGGGATTCCAGCCGGGCGCGGTGACGACCAGCTCGGTGCCCTCGGGCAGGGTGTCGCCGTCACCGAGCCGGACGGTGATGCCCGCCCGCCGGCCGCCACCGCCGTCGTCGTTCGAGGCGCTGTGCGCCGCCCCCGGGACTCCAGCTCAGCCGCCTGTGCCCGGGCGCCCTCGTCGTCGCGGTCGTCGACGACCGTGACGACCGCGCCGAGGCCGTGCAGGACGCGGGCGGCCGGGATGCCGCTCACGCCCAGCCCGGCGACGGTGACGTGCTTGCCCTGCCAGTCCCGCGTGCTCACTTGTCGGCCGCCCAGCCCGCGTAGAAGATGCCCAGTCCCACGATGACGCACATGCCCTGAATGATCCAGAAACGGACCACGACCAGGACCTCGGACCATCCCTTGAGTTCGAAGTGGTGCTGCAGCGGGGCCATCCGGAAGACGCGCTTCCCGGTGAGCCGGAACGAGCCGACCTGGATGATCACGGAGAGGGTGATCAGGACGAACAGGCCGCCGAGGAGCGCCAGGAGCAGCTCGGTACGGGAGCAGATCGCCAGGCCGGCGAGTGCGCCGCCGAGCGCCAGCGAGCCGGTGTCGCCCATGAAGATCTTCGCCGGCGAGGTGTTCCACCACAGGAAGCCGAAGCAGGCGCCCATCAGCGCGGAGGCCACGACCGCGAGGTCGAGGGGGTCGCGCACCTCGAAGCAGGCGGCGGGGTTGGTCAGGGTCATCGCGTTGGCGCAGGACTCCTGGAACTGCCACAGGCCGATGAAGGTGTACGCGCCGAAGACCATCACGGAGGCGCCGGTGGCCAGGCCGTCCAGGCCGTCGGTGAGGTTCACGCCGTTCGACATCGCGAGGATCATGAACAGCGCCCAGACCACGAACAGCACCGGCCCGATCGACCAGCCGAAGTCGGTGACGAACGACAGCTTGGTGGAGGCCGGCGTGTTGCCCCGGTTGTCCGGGAACTGCAGCGCCAGCACCGCGAAGGCGATGCCGACGATCAGCTGGCCGGCCATCTTCGCCTTGGCCCGCAGGCCCAGCGACCGCTGCTTGACGATCTTGATGTAGTCGTCGAGGAACCCGACCAGTCCCATGCCGGCCATCAGGAACAGCACCAGCAGCCCCGGGATGGTCGGGTCCTCGCCGGTGATCACCTTGGTGAGGGCGTACGCGATCAGCGTGGCCAGGATGAAGGCGATGCCGCCCATCGTGGGCGTGCCCTTCTTGCTGCCGTGGCTGCGCGGGCCGTCGTCGCGGATGAACTGGCCGTAGCCCTTGCGGGCCAGCAGCTTGATCAGCAGCGGCGTACCGATGAGCGTCAGGAAGAGCCCGATGGCTCCCGCGAAGAGGATCTGCCTCATCGGCCGGCGACCTGCCCCTCGGCCGGACCGGTGTCTGCGAGCAGCGCCTCGGCGATCCGCTCGAGCCCGGCCGACCTGGAAGCCTTCACCAGCACGACGTCTCCCGGGCGCAGCTCTCTGCGCAACAGGTCGACCGCCGCCTGCGCGTCGGACACGTGCACCGACTCCTCACCCCACGAACCCTCGTTATATGCGCCCAGTTGCAGCCAGGACGCTTCCCTGCCCCCGACCGCGACGAGCTTGCTGACGTTGAGCCGGACGGCGAGCCGTCCGACCGCGTCGTGCTCGGCCAGCGCCTCGCCGCCGAGCTCGGCCATCGGACCGAGCACCGCCCACGTGCGCCCCCCGGCGGCCTCGGCGGCCGCGCCCATGGCGGCGAGCGCACGGAGTGCGGCGCGCATGGACTCGGGGTTCGCGTTGTAGGCGTCATTGACGATCGTGACGCCGTCCGGACGCTCGGTGACCTCCATACGCCAGCGGGAGAGGGTGCCGGCCTCCGAGAGCGCGGTGGCGATCTCGTCGACGGACATGCCCAGCTCATGGGCGACGGCGGCCGCGGCGAGCGCGTTCGACACGTGGTGCTCACCGTACAGCCGCAAGGTCACGTCGCTGCACCCGGAGGGTGTGCGAAGCAGGAATGCGGGCCGTCCACCGGGCAGCAGGCGGACGTTCTCGGCGCGTACGTCCGCTTCGTCCGACTCCCCGAACAGCACGACCCGTGCCTTGGTGCGGGCCGACATGGCGCGGACGAGGGGGTCGTCGGCGTTGAGGACGGCCACCCCGCCCGCTTCGGCGGAGGGCAGCGTCTCCACGAGTTCGCCCTTGGCCTCGGCGATCTGCTCGCGGCCGCCGAACTCGCCGATGTGGGCGCTGCCGACGTTCAGCACCACACCGACGCGGGGCGGGGTGAGCTGGGTGAGGTAGCGGATGTGGCCGATGCCGCGGGCGCCCATCTCCAGGACCAGGAACCGGGTCTCGCCGGTGGCGCTGAGCGCGGTCAGCGGCAGGCCGATCTCGTTGTTGAGCGAGCCGGGCGTCCAGACGGTCGGCGCCTTGCGGCACAGCACCTGCGCGATGAGGTCCTTGGTGCTGGTCTTCCCCGCGGAGCCGGTGAGGGCCACGAGGGTGGCGCCGAGCCGCTGCACCACGGCGCGGGCCAGCGCGCCGAGGGCCCGGGGGACGTCGTCCACGACGACGGCGGGCACACCGACGGGCCGCGAGGCCAGGACGCCGGCCGCGCCCGCGGCGACCACGTCCGCGGCGTAGTCGTGGCCGTCGACGCGGGCGCCGGCGAAGGCGACGAACAGGCTGCCGGGCACGACCTCGCGCGAGTCGCGCACGACGGGCCCGGTGACGCGTACGGACGGATCCGGTATGTCGTGCGGCTGCCCGCCCACGATCTCGGCGATCTCGGCGAGGGAGAGACTGATCACGGATTCATCCCCCACTGTTGTTCTTGCGGCTGTGCTCGATCGCCTCGCGGAGCACCCGGCGGTCGTCGAAGGGGCGGACCACCCCGGCGATGTCCTGCCCCTGCTCGTGCCCCTTGCCGGCGATCAGCACGGTGTCACCGGGCGCGGCGCGGGCGACGGCGGCCGCGATGGCGGCGGCCCGGTCCTCCTCCACGAGCACGTCGCCGCGCTTGTGCGCGGGTACCTCCGCCGCGCCCGCGAGCATCGCGGCGAGGATCGCGAGAGGGTCCTCGGAACGGGGGTTGTCCGAGGTGAGGACGGCGGTGTCGGCGTAGCGGGCGGCGGCCGCGCCCATCGGGCCGCGCTTGGTCCGGTCGCGGTCGCCGCCGCAGCCGAGCACGATGTGCAGTCTGCCCTCGGTGACCTTGCGCAGGGAGCGCAGGACCGATTCGACCGCGTCCGTCTTGTGCGCGTAGTCGACCACCGCGAGATAGGGCTGGCCGGCGTCGACGCGCTCCAGCCGGCCGGGGACGCCCGGTACCGCGGCGACACCGTCGGCCGCGGTCTGCGGGTCGATGCCCGCGACGGCGAGGGCGACGATGGCGGCGAGGGTGTTGGCGACGTTGAAGGGGCCCGGCAGCGGGGCCTTGGCCCGCACCCGCTCGCCCTCGGGGCCGACGGCGGTGAACGTGGAGCCGAGCGGGCCCACTTCGACGCCGTCGGCGCGCCAGTCGGCGTCGGGGTGGCCTTCGGCGGAGAACGTGACGACGGGGATCGAGGACTCCCCCACCAGCCGCTGCCCGTACTCGTCGTCGAGGTTGACGACACCCCGCCGGGCGCGCGCCGGGGTGAACAACTGGGCCTTCGCCTGGAAGTAGTCCTCCATGCCGGAGTGGAACTCCATGTGCTCCGGCGAGAGGTTGCTGAAGACGGCGACGTCGAACACGCAGCCGTCGACCCGGCCGAGCACCAGGGCGTGGCTCGACACCTCCATGGCCACCGACTCGACGCCGCGCTCGCGCATCACGGCGAACAGGGCCTGCAGATCGGTGGCTTCGGGGTGGTGCGCTCCGACTTGATGCGCTCCTCGTCGATGCGCATCTCGACCGTGCCGATCAGGCCGGTGCGGCGGCCGGCGCCGCGCAGGCCGCCCTCGACGAGGTACGCCGTGGTGGTCTTGCCGGAGGTGCCGGTGATGCCGATCTGCAGCAGCGCCCGTCCGGGGCGCCCGTAGATCTCGGCCGCGAGTTCTCCCATGATGCCGCGCGGGTCCCCGGTGACCAGGACGGGCAGCCCGGTCCCGGCGGCGCGCTCGGCACCCGCCGGGTCGGTGAGGATCGCAGCGGCGCCGAGATCCCTGGCCTGGGCGACGTAGTCGGCGCCGTGCAGCCGGGCGCCGGGCAGAGCGGCGTAGACGTCTCCGGGGCGCACCGCGCGGGAGTCGTGCGTGATGCCGGTGACCGCGCCGGAGCCCGGGGGCTCGACCCCCAGCCGGGCGGCCAGCTCTGCGAGGTCGGTCGGGCGGACCTCGGCCGGACGGGGAGGGGCGGTTCGGTACTGATCAGCTTGTGGCACGGCGGTGAGCGTACCGGCAGTACCGGGACCGGCGCTAAATGAGGGGCCTTCCCGGGGTCCGCGGTCGCCCGGGGAGGGGGTGCCGGCGGGCGGGGGCGGGGCGGACCCCGGGGAGCGGTTCCCGGGGTCCGGCGTGATGGTTGTCACTGGCTGTTCCTCCCGGGTCACGCGCCGGGGTCGAAGCTGACCGGCAGCCGCGCGGGAGCCGCGCCGGTCGGTGCGACCTGCTGGGTCTTGAGCGCGAACTCCATGACCTTCTTGTAGACGGGTCCGCAGATCTGGCCGCCGAAGTAGCTGCCCCGCGTGGGGTTCTGGATCGCGCAGTAGACGGTGATCCGGGGCTTGTCGGCGGGCGCGAAGCCGGCGAACGAGGCGGTGTAGCCCCGGTAGCGGCCGAGTTCGGGATCGACCCGGTTCGCTGTGCCGGTCTTCCCCGCGACCCGGTAGCCGGGGATCCGGGCCTTGGTTCCGGTGCCCTCCTCGTTCCCCACGACCGACTCCAGCATGGTCGCGAGGGTCTTCGCGGTCTTCTCGCTCACCACGCGGGTCCGCTCCGGCGCCTGGGCCGGGACGAAGCGCCCGCCGGGGCCTCGGGTGCCGCGCACCAGGGTGGGTTCGACGCGCACGCCGCCGTTGGCGATGGTCGAGTAGACGGAGGCGGCCTGCATGGCGTTGATCGACAGGCCCTGGCCGAAGGGGATCGTGTACTGCTGGGAGGTCGACCAGTCCTGCGGCTTGGCGAGGATGCCGGGGCTCTCGCCCGGGTAGCCGAGGCCGGTCGGGCTGCCGACGCCGAACTTCCTCAGGTAGGAGTACAGGACGCGGTTGGCCTCGGCCTGGGTCTTCCCCAGCTGTCCGGTCGCCAGGATCGTCCCGATGTTGCTGGACTTGGCGAGGACGCCGTTGAGGGTCAGGTACCAGGTGGGGTGGTCGATGTCGTCCTTGAAGAGCCGGTCGCCGCGGTGGAGCCGGTTGGGCACGGTGACATGGGTGGCCGGGGTGGCGGCCTGCTCCTCCAGCACCGCGGCGATGGACATGACCTTGCTGGTGGAGCCGGGCTCGTAGACGTCCTGGAGGGCCGCGTTGCCCAGGGCGTTGACGTCGGCCCGCGAGATGTCGTTGGGGTTGAAGCCCGGCGCGTTGGCCATCGCCAGGACCTCGCCGGTCCCGGTGTCCTGGACCAGCACATAGCCGCGGTCCGCCTTGGACTTCGCCACCTGCTCGCTGATCGCGCGCTGCGCGGCCCACTGGATGTCGCGGTCGATCGTCAGCTCGATGTCGGAGCCGGGGACGGCGGGCTTCTCCCGGGTCCCGGCGGTGGGCACCCGGCGCCCGCCCGACTGCGCGTAGGTGATGCTGCCGTCCTTGCCCGCGAGTTCCTTGTCGAACATGGACTCCAGGCCGCCGGCGCCGCGGCCCTCGGCGTTGACCCAGCCCAGTATCCCGGCCGCGAGATCGCCGTTGGGGTAGACCCGCTTGCTGCTGGTCTCCTGGAAGACCCCCGCGAGGACGTTGGCGCCGGGACCGCCCCTGGTCCTGTCGGCTGCGGCCCTCTCGGCGAAGACGCCCTTGAGGTCCTTGATCTGCTTCCAGACCTGCGGGGTCTGGCGGCGGGCGAGGACGGTGTACCGGGACTTCGGGGCCTTGAGCTTGTTCGCGAGTTCCGCCGGGTCGGCGCCCAGGATGGGCGCGAGCAGCGCGGCGGCCTGCTCCGGCGCGTCCGGTGCCTTGCTCTCCTCGGGTGTGAACATCTTCGGGTCGGCCGTGATGTCGTGCGCGTCGACGGTGGTGGCGAGCGCGATCCCGGCACGGTCCGTGATCCGGCCGCGCTCGGCCGCCAGCTTGTGGCTCGTGTAGCGGTTCTTCTCCGCCATCGCGGCGTACGTACCGGCGTCGACGGCCTGCACCTGCAGCAGCCGGACCACGAACGCGAGCATGACGAGGGTGAGGGCGAGGCTGACGAGCCTCAGCCGGGGGCGGGGGTTGCCGAGCCGGATCCGGTCGGGTGCATCGGGCCGCCGCGGCGGTGCGGTTCGGCGGGGCCGTGGAGCGGGCCGGCCCCTCCCGGCCGGTCCGCCGCGGCGCGCGGGGCCCGGCACACGGCGCCGCGGAGGTTCCTTGGGTGGCACTGCGTCACCTGCCGGGGGTCGTGGGAGACGGCTGCGGCGCGCCGGACGCGGGGGCTGCGGCGCGGAGGGTGCCGCGGGCGCCGCGGGTGCGCCGGCGGCCGACGGCTCCGGTGGGGCGGGAGCCGGCGGGGGCGCGCCGGACGGCTGCACGGGTGCGGACGGCTCGGCGGTTGCGGACGGCTGCACGGGCAGGGGCGGGCCGACCGGGCGGGGCGGCGGCTCCGAGTGCCGGACGGCCGACGGGTCGGCCTTCGCCCGCTTCGGGATCCCGCGGACCGTGCCGTCGGGGCCGAGGAAGGCGGGGTTGCCGCCCGGCACCATGCCGAGTTCGCGCGCCCGCCGCTCCAGTGCGTCCGGGGCGGAGCGCTCGTCCACGTCCCGCTGCAGCGCCTGCTCCTGGTCGGTGAGTTCGGTGGTCTTCTTCCTGAGTTCGCTCAGTCTGAACGAGCCCTCGTTGAGGGAGGTGTTGAGCAGCAGCAGGGTGATCAGCCCGCCGCCGAGCAGCACGACGACCAGCAGGACGAAGGGGGTGCGGGCCGCGGTGCTCGGCCCGGACGGCATGAGCCGGGCGAGCCGGGCGGCACGCCCCTTCAGCTGTCCGGCGGGCGTCCTCACCCCTCGCCCTCCTTCACCGCGGTCGTCGTCACCGGACCCGCTCCCTCGGCGCGGCCGCCGTCACCGCACGTCCTCGCGGATGCGCTCGGCGCCGCGCAGCCGCGCGGGCGCCGCCCGGCGGTTCCGGGCGACCTCTTCCTCGGTAGGGAGTTCGGCGCCGCGGGTGAGGAGCTTGAGCCGCGGCTGGTACCGATCGGGGACGACGGGCAGTCCGGGCGGTGCCGTGGTCGCCGCCCCCTCCGCGAGGACCTGCTTGACCAGCCGGTCCTCCAGCGAGTGGTACGAGAGGACCGCGATCCGGCCGCCCACGGCGAGGGCCTTCACGGCGGCCGGGACGGCCCGCTCCAAAACGGTCAGCTCACCGTTGACCTCGATGCGCAGGGCCTGGAACGTGCGCTTGGCCGGGTTGCCGCCCGTGCGCTTGACCGCCTGCGGGAGCGCGTCGCGGATCAGCGCGACGAGCCGGGCGCTGCCGGTGAACGGTTCCTTCTCCCGCTCCCGCACGATCGCGGCGACGATCCGCTTGGCCTGCTTCTCCTCGCCGTACGCGCGCAGGATCCGGACCAGTTCGCCGGCCGGGTAGGTGTTGAGGACCTCCGCCGCGCTGACGCCGGCCGTCTGGTCCATCCGCATGTCGAGCGGGGCGTCCTGGGCGTAGGCGAAGCCCCGGTCGGCCTCGTCGAGCTGCATCGAGGAGACGCCGAGGTCGAAGAGGACGCCCTGGACGGCGGGGATGCCGAGCCGGCCGAGGACGTCGGGCAACTCGTCGTAGACGGCGTGCACGAGAGTGGCGCGGTCGCCGAACGGGGCGAGCCGCTCGCCGGACAGCCGCAGCGCTTCCCTGTCCCGGTCGAGTGCGACGAGCCTTGCGGCGGGGAACCGGGTCAGCAGCGCCTCGCTGTGTCCGCCGAGGCCGAGGGTGCAGTCGACGACCACGGGGCGCGCGCCCCCGGCGGCGCCGGTCCCGCCCGGACCCTCCAGGGCGGGCGCCAGCAGGTCCAGGCACCGCTGGAGCATCACCGGGACGTGTCGCTGGCTCAATGCGCCCTCTCAGGTCCGGCGCTGGCGGTGGCCGGGCCGTACGTTTGCCGCACCCGCGCCGAAAACGCGGAAATGTGCTGGATGTGTCCGTGAACTGCGCGTCACTTTAGTCCACCGGCCGTGCCGGTCAATCAACCGGCTGGCGCGTCGCCGCGCCGCCGCCGAGGGGCCCCGGGGCCGGGCGGCTCACCCGAACGGGCCCGGCCCGCCCCGCCTGTGGGTTAGCTCACAACAGGTCGCGTTGACGTTCTTTGTCCGCTCTCACAGCGGGCTGGCCGGGCTCGTGGCCATTACCGTCGAGACATGTCGACTTCCCCGCAGCCCCCCGCAGAGTCCGCCGTCACGAGCGGCACGGTCACCGACCGGCTGGTCGAAGCCAACCAGCACTACGCCTCGGGCTTCACCGACCCCGGCATGGACGCCCGGCCCGTGCTCCGGGTCGCCGTGGTGGCCTGTATGGACGCCCGTCTCGACCTGCACGCGGCGCTGGGCCTGGAACTCGGCGACTGCCACACGATCCGCAACGCGGGCGGAGCGGTCACCGACGACGTGATCCGCTCGCTGACCATCAGCCAGCGCGCGCTGGGCACCCGCAGCGTCGTCCTCATCCACCACACCGGCTGCGGCCTGGAGAGCCTGACCGAGGACTTCCGGCACGAGCTGGAGGTAGAGGTGGGCCAGCGGCCGTCCTGGGCCGTGGAGGCGTTCCGTGACGTCGACCAGGACGTGCGGCAGTCGATGCAGCGGGTGCGCACCTCGCCGTTCCTGCTGCACACCGACGATGTGCGCGGTTTCGTCTTCGACGTCAAGTCGGGTCTGCTGCGGGAGATCGAACCCGCCGGGTGAGCCCGCCCCGTACGGCGCCGCGCACGCACGGAGCCGCGCAGTCCCGGGCCGCGGCGCCCTCCGCGGCCCGGCGGGCGCGGCAGTGGACTCTCCCGCTCCGCAGGGGAGGCGGGATGCCGGCGGGGCGTTGTGCCGGTCCCCGTTCCGGTCGGCGTGGGACGGATCACAGCGCTGTGTGAGCTGCCAAACACGGCAACCGCAGACATATGGCGCCCACTTGTCCACAGGCGAGTGACACGACGCGGCAACGGCAACAAGAATGCGGGTGGTGACACCTTCGCGGATCCGACCGGAGAGGGTGTCCGTGTTTCGGGGTGGGCCGTGCCGCAAGCAGTGCACCGGTCCACGGAACGGGCCGAGGAGGGCCGGGTGACGACCTATGACGATCGAGCGAGCCTCACGGATCTGACCACCACAGCGGAGCGCGTCCGCAGATCGGTGGAGGGTGTGATCGAGGGCAAGCCCGAGGTCGTACGGCTCTCGCTGACCGTGCTGCTCGCGGAGGGGCACCTCCTGATCGAGGACGTGCCGGGTGTGGGCAAGACGATGCTGGCGAAGGCACTGGCGAGGTCGATCGACTGCTCGGTCCGGCGCATCCAGTTCACGCCGGACCTGCTGCCGTCGGACATCACCGGCGTGTCGATCTACGACCAGCAGAGGCACGACTTCGAGTTCAAGCCCGGCGCGATCTTCGCCCAGATAGTGATCGGCGACGAGATCAACCGGGCATCGCCGAAGACCCAGTCCGCGCTGCTCGAGTCCATGGAGGAGCGGCAGGTCACCATCGACGGCCAGACGTACGAACTGCCCACGCCCTTCATGGTGGTGGCCACGCAGAACCCGGTGGAGATGGAGGGCACGTACCCCCTTCCCGAGGCCCAGCGGGACCGCTTCATGGCCCGGGTGTCGATGGGTTATCCGACCCCTGAGGCCGAGCTGCAGATGCTCGACGTGCACGGCGAGGTGTCCCCCCTCGACGACCTCCAGCCGGCGGCGCACGCCCACGACGTCGTGAAGCTGATCGACGCGGTGCGGACGGTCCACGTCGCCGACTCCGTGCGGAGGTACGCGGTGGAGCTGGTCGCGGCGACCCGCAACCACCCCGACCTCCGCCTGGGCGCCTCGCCCCGCGCCACCCTGCACCTGCTGCGGGCCGCCAAGGCGTCGGCGGCGCTGAGCGGCCGGGACTACGCTCTGCCGGACGACGTGCAGTCGCTCGCCGTGCCGGTCCTCGCCCACCGTCTGCTGCCGACGGCCCAGGCGCAGCTGAACCGCCGCACCGCCGAGCAGGTCGTCCAGGAGATCCTGCAGCGCACACCCGTGCCGACCTCGGGCAACGACCCGGCCTACGGGACCGGCGCCCGCCAGGCGCCCGGCGGTCCGGGCTACGGCGGGCAGCGGCCCGGCGTCCGGCGGATCTGATGACGGCCGGGAGTCCCGCCGCCGGCGACGACGACGAGGGCGGCATCCGGTCGGCCCTCGGCGGACTGACGACACGCGGCCGCTCGTTCCTGGCGGCCGGGGTGGCCGCGGCGCTGTGTGCCGTGGTCCTCGGGCAGAGCGATCTGCTCCGGGTCGGGCTGCTGCTCGCCGTGCTTCCCCTGCTCTGTGTGGCCGTGCTGTACCGGACCCGGCACCGGGTGGCGGGCAGCCGGCTGCTGCTGCCCTCCCGGGTGCCCGCCGGATCCGAGGCGCGGGTGCATCTGCGCCTGGACAACGTCTCCCGGCTGCCCACGGGCCTGCTGATGCTCCAGGACCACGTGCCCTACCTGCTGGGCCCCCGGCCCCGGTTCGTCCTGGACCGGGTGGAGCCGGGCGGCCGGCGCGAAGTGTCCTACCGGGTACGGTCCGACCTGCGCGGACGCTATCCGCTGGGTCCGCTGCAGCTGCGGCTGAACGACCCGTTCGGCATGTGCGAGCTGACCCGTTCCTTCAGCGCGGCCGACACCCTCACCGTGATCCCCCGGACCGAGCCGCTGCCGCCGGTGTCCCTGCCGGGCGATGCCACGGGCTACGGCGACGGACGGCAGCGCACGCTGGCCCTGGCCGGGGACGACGACGTGATCCCCCGGACCTACCGGCACGGGGACGACCTGCGCCGGGTGCACTGGCGCTCCACGGCGCGCTACGGCGAGCTGATGGTGCGCCGCGAGGAGCAGCCGCAGCGGCCCAGGTGCACGGTGCTGCTGGACACCCGGCGCGCGGCCTACCGCGGGGCCGGGCCCGACTCGGCCTTCGAGTGGGCGGTTTCGGGGCGGCGTCCGCCGTGGTGCACATGCTGGAGCGGGGCTTCTCGGTCCAGCTGCTGACGGACACGGGCACCTCGCTGCCCGGTGGCGGGGACGGTCCCGCCGGCTCGCCGCAGGAGTCCGCCGGGCTGATGCTCGACGCGCTCGCGGTCGTGGACCACTCGGACGGCACGGGGCTGTCGCGCGCCTGCGACGTGCTGCGCGGCGGCGGAGAGGGGCTGCTGGTCGCCTTCCTCGGCGACATGGACGAGGAGCAGACGGCGGTGGCGGCCCGGATGCGGCGGCGCAGCGGGAGCGCGGTCGCGTTCGTGCTGGACAGCGGCCTGTGGACAGCGGACGGGGCAGTGGACGACGCCGTGTTGGCACGGCTGCGCGAGGCCGGGTGGACGGCGGTCCCCGCCGGGCCCGGCGCGGCCCTGCCCGGGTTGTGGCGCGAGGCGGGGCGCGAGCGCGCCCACCCGGCCCCGGCCGGTACGACGGGTCCCTCCGGGAGGTGGTCATGAGCGGGCGGGGAAGGCTGGCCCTGTGCGCCTACGCCGCCACGCTGCTGGCGGCGGCCGCGATGACGCCGCTGGTCGATCCGTGGACGTGGCTGCTGCAGGCGGCGTTCCTGTCGGCGGTGGTCAGCGGGGCCGGCGCCGCGGCGCGGCGGGTGCCGCTGGCACGGCCGCTGACCGTGGCGGCCCAGGCCGTGCTGAGCCTGCTGATACTCACGCTGCTCTTCGTGCGTGAGGACGCGGTGCTCGGACTGGTCCCCGGGCCGGACGCCGTCGCCAGGTTCGGCGAACTGCTGGCCACGGGCGCCCAGGACGTCAGCCGGTACGCGATCCCGGCACCGGCCACCGACGGGATCAAGCTGATGCTGATCGGCGGGGTGCTGCTGATCGGACTGGCCGTGGACGCGCTGGCCGTGACCTACCGCAGCGCCGCGACCGCCGGTCTGCCGCTGCTCGCGCTGTTCTCGGTGGCCGCCGGCCTGTCCGGGGCGGGGCGGGCTGGTGGTGGTTCCTGCTGGCGGCCTCCGGCTATCTGGTGCTTCTGCTGGCGGAAGGCCGCGACCGGCTGTCCCGGTGGGGCCGGGTCTTCGGCGGTGCTCCGCCGCGCGGCGGGGCGGGGTTCGACCGCGAGGACGGGACGGCGCACGCGCCGATGCGCACCGGCAGGCGGATCGGTGCGGCCGCGCTGGGCGTCGCCCTGGTCGTCCACTGGTCGCTCCCGGCCCTGGGCGGCGGTCTGATCGGCCAGGGCGGCGGCGGTTCGGGCACCGGCCCGGGCGGCGGCACCATCAACGCGGTCAACCCGGTGGTGACGCTGCAGGACAGCCTGAACCAGCCCGAGAGCCGGGAGTGGCTCAAGTACAAGACCAACGCGAAGAACACGGGTGACATGTATCTGCGGATCATGGCACTGGACCGGTTCGACGGCGGGGCGTGGAAGTTCTCGGTCCGCAAGATCACCGACATCCCCGCCGAACTCCCACACCCGGAGGGGCTGGCCGACGGGGTCGCCACGACGGAGATCAGGACGAACATCTCCGCGGCGGGCGCCTACAAGCAGGGCTGGCTGCCCATGCCGTACCCCGCCTCCACGGTGGCCGTGGAGGGCCGATGGCGCTTCGACCCGGCGCGGCGCACGATCGTCGGCGACCGCGGTCAGACCACCGCAGGCCTGCAGTACTCGGTCACCAGCCTTCAGGTGAGGCCCACCGCGCAGCAGCTCGCGGAGGCGCCGAAGGCCCCGGCCTCGCTGCTGGAGGAGTACACCGAGGTGCCGGGCACGCTGCCCGCCGATGTGCGCTCCACGGCGCTGCGGGTGACGCGGGGAGCCGCGAACGACTACGAACGGGCGGTCGCGCTCCAGGACTGGTTCGCCTCGGACGGGGGTTTCACCTACGACACCCAGGTGGATTCGGGCGGCGGTGTCCAGGCGATCTCGCGCTTCCTGAAGAACAAGGAGGGGTTCTGCATCCACTTCTCCTTCTCCATGGCTGCGATGGCGCGGACGCTGGGGATACCGGCCCGCGTCGCGGTGGGCTTCACTCCCGGCTCACCCGCCGCGGACGGCGTGATGTCGGTCAGCAACCAGGACGCCCACGCCTGGCCCGAGCTGTACTTCGAGGGCGTGGGGTGGACCCGGTTCGAGCCGACGCCGACGCGCGGCAACGCCCCCGACTACGCACGTGCGGCGACCCCGTCCGGCGGGCCGAGCAGCCCGGCGGAGCCGGAGGCCGGCGCGTCGCAGGAGGTGCCGGTCGCCCCGTCCCGGTCGGCCGACTGCTCGCCGCAGGAGCGCCGGCTCGGCGAGTGCGGTGCCACGGCACCGCAGGACGTCTCGGCGACCGGGGACGAGGGCCCGACGCTCGCTTCGGTCCTGATGTGGACCGGGGGATCGCCTCGCTGGCGGCGATGCCGCTGCTGCCGATGCTGTGGCGGGCGCGACTGCGCAGGCTCCGGCTCGGTTCCGGCGGGCGCACGGCGGAGGATGCCGCCGCACGGACGCTCCTGGTCTGGCGGGAGGTCATCGACACCGCCTGGGACCACGGCATCGTGCCGGACGACTCCCTGTCGCCGAGGAAGGCGGCCGCGCGCATCGTCCGGCTCGGCAGGCTGGAGGGCGCGCCCGCGGACTCGGTCCACCGGGTGGCCCGAGCGGTGGAACAGGTGCTCTACGCCCCGAGGCCCGCCCCGGACACCGGGCTGGCCGAGGACGCCGGGCGGGTGCGTGCGGGCCTGGGAGAGCGGGCCGGACGGGTCGAGAGCCTCCGCGCGCTGCTGCTCCCGCGGTCCAGCGTGCGGGTGGTATGGGCATGCTCGGAGCGATGGAGTGCCGCCGCGGACCGCGTCACCGCCGTTCACCGCCGGCTCCTGGACCGCGCGGCGGCACAGCTGCGCAGGCCCCTGCGGCAGCGGGGCTGACGAGGGTGCGCCGGGCCCGGGCGGACCGGGCCCGGATGGCCCGGATGACCCCGGTCTCCGCCGTATGCGGAGGGCCGGGGCCGGCCGGGCCCCGTGCGGAGGGCCGCCGGACCCCAGGGGCCTGCGCCCGGGCCCCGTGCGCAGGCCCGCCGGGCCCGGCCCTCCGCATACGGGCCCCGTCCCGCCCGCCCCGCGCCGGGCGGGCGGGCGTCCTCACCGGCCCGGACACCTACGAGGACACGTACTCGGACACGGCTGAGGGGCGACCGCGTCGCGGTCGCCCCTCAGCCGTGTCCGAGTACGTGGATGTGCACGTCACATGGGCTCAGTGGCCCTGCTCGTCGCGGCGGCGCTGCCACCGCTGCTCGATCCGGTCCATCAGCGACCGGCGCTGCCTGGGCTGTCGGCGGGTGGCCTCAGCCCCGGGGCCGCTCTGCTCACCCGGCTTCGGCGCCTTGCGCCAGCCGGTGACCGCCAGGACCGCACAGCCGAGCATGACGAGGAAACCCACCACGCTGATCCAGATCTGCTGGGCGACCATTCCGGCCATGAGGAGCGCGATACCCACCAGGAAGCCGGCGACCGCTTGGTAGACCCGTCGTCGGGTGTACGTACGCAGCCCGCTTCCCTCAAGCGCTGTCGCGAACTTGGGATCTTCGGCGTACAGCGCTCGCTCCATCTGCTCGAGCATTCGCTGCTCGTGCTCCGAGAGCGGCACGGAGTCCTCCTAGTCGTCGGTCGCGGGGGGCGACCGGTATGCGGCCCTTTCAGGATAGGCAGGGAATCGCCCCCGTGAAACCCGCCGAGTGCCCGATCGCCTTCGGGGCCTGCCATGCCGGATCGACTGCTGAGGCGTTGATTCCCCAACCGCCCGTCCGTCATGCCGGATCGCGTCCCCCGATCATACGGGGCGAACGCCTCGGCCGGGGGCCTGTGGCGTACTCCATCTGCAGCTGCGTGGCTGATCAGCGGCGGACACCGCGCCCGGGCCCGTGATCAGCCGCGCTTCTCGCCCAGGACGTGGAGCTGCGTGGCCACCGCGTGGAAGGCCTGCGACTCGGCGGCGGCCTCCTCCAGCTTCAGCAGGGCCTCCAGCGCCCCGGGCTCGGTGTCCACGAGTGCCCCGGGACCAGGTCCGCGAAGACCCGGACACCGTGCACGGAAACGATCTCCAGCCCGGCGTCGCCGACGAGCCCGGTGAGCTGCCCGGTCGTGAACCGGCGCGGCGTCGGGTCGCCCTCGCCCCAGCGCCCCGCCGGGTCGCCGAGCGCCTGCCGGGCCTCGGTGAAGTGCCCGGCCAGCGCCCTGGCGAGGACGGCGCCGCCGAGCCCGGCGGCGAGCAGGCTGAGGGCGCCTCCGGGGCGCAGCGCCTCCACCGCGTTCCGCACGCCTTCGGCCGGGTCCTCGACGTACTCGAGCACGCCGTGGAACAGCACGGCGTCGAACCCGCCGCGCTCGACCACGTCGAACAGCCCGTGGACATCGCCCTGCACCCCGCGGACCCGGTCGGCCACCCCGGCCTCGGCCGCCCGGCGCTCCAGCGCGAACAGCGCGTTGGGGCTGGGGTCGACCACGGTGACGCGATGGCCGAGCCGAGCGGCGGGCACGGCGAAGTTGCCGGAGCCGCCGCCGGTGTCGAGGACGTCCAGGGCATCCCGTCCGGTCGCCTTGACCCGGCGGTCCAGGGCGTCCCTGAGCACCTCCCAGACCACGGCCGTGCGAAGAGAGGCGCGGGACGGGGTCTCCCCGCGGCGAGACCGAACGGGGGCATCTGGTCCGACACTGCTGGTGACTCCTCGACGCGGGTGCCGCCCCTGCTGAGGGGGCGTGAACGGTGCAGGCTGGCTCCACCCTATTGCCTCGGCAGCGCGCGGTGGCCGTCCCAGGGTGTCCCCGGGCCGCCCCGACTCCGCCCAGCCCCGCCGTCCACGCCCGGGTCCGCGCGCGGGCCCGCGCCCGGGCTTCGGCCATCCCGGGGCGGCCCCGGTGCCGCTCAGCCCGCAGCGCCCTCCGGCCGTCCGCCCTCGGGCCGCGGCCGCTCCGGGCCGGGCTGCGGCAGCACCGGCTGAAGCACCAGCAGCCGCTCCACCAGCCTCAGGAACACGGCCACGTCGCGCATCAGGTCGTCCGCGTCGCGGCTGCCGGCGGCACCCCGGATGCCTGCCTCGGCACGGGCCCGGCGCTCGGCGCCGGAGGCGAAGAGGGCACTCCACTCGGTGAGCTCGGGGGCGATCTCCGGCAGGACCTCCCAGGCGGAGCGTATGCGTGCCCGGCGGCGCGGGCTGGTCTCGGGCCGCCCTCGGGCGGCGAGGACGGCCGCGGCGGTGCGCAGCGCGGCGAGGTGGGCGATGGCGTACCGCTCGTTGGGAGTCTCCAGACGGGCGGCCTCCTCCAGGCCCGCCCGCGCCTGGGCGAGCAGGTCGAGTGCGGCAGGGGGTGCGGACGACCGCCGCGGCACGGGGTGGACATCACTCGCGGGACCGGTAGGTGACGGGGCAGGGCGAGGGCCGCCTGCGCGGAGCCGGCGTGCGGCAGCGGCGTACGAGCTGGCCATGACGAGCCTCCTGTCGTCGGGTGACGGCACTCCGGCCGTCCGTGAACCATGGTGGGGGCCGCCACTGACAATTCGCCCCGACCTGGGCTTGTCCGGGCGAAGGGGGTGCGCTGCCGGGCGGCAGCCTGGCTACCGGGCCCGCCGCGGAGGGCTCGGCCGCCCGGCTGCCGCCGGGCTAAGGTGATGCGAGGAGAACGGCGGAGCGTGGGGGACACCCCGGAGCGGTCATGCGGGAACGACGCGGTGACCCGCCCGACGATGCGCAGGACCTCCTCGTCGCCCTCGGGCGTCTCGTGGACCAGGCCCTGGAGCGGATCAGGCTCCAGCAGGCCCGTGTCGAACTCGCCATGGCCATGCAGCGGCACATGCTCCCCCGGACCTCCCGCAGCTTCCGGGCCTGCGCGTCGCCGCCCGCTACACGCCGGCCAGGGACGGGCTGGACGTGGGCGGTGACTGGTACGACGCCTTCGTGATGCCGGACGGGTCGCTGGGGCTGGCGATCGGCGACGTGCAGGGGCACGACATGGAGGCCGTGGCGTTCATGGGGCAGGTCCGCACCAGTCTCCGGGCGCTCGCCGGGGCCACGAGCGACCCCCGGGAGGTGCTGGGCCGGGCCAACGACCTGCTCATCTCCATGGGCTGCGGCCTGTTCGCCACCTGCTGCTTCCTGCGGTTCGACCCGGTCACCCGCGATCTCCACGTGTCCAGGGCGGGCCATGTGCCGATGGTCTGGGCCACCGCGGGCGGCCACGGCGTCGCCCTGGACCGCGGCGGCCCGCCCCTCGGGATCCTCGCCGGCGCGCGGTTCCCGGTGACGCACCGGAGGCTGGCGGAGGCCGGAGTGCTCGTGCTGCTCACCGACGGGGTGGTGGAGGGGCCCTCGTACCCGATGGAGGCCGGGCTGGCAGAGGTGGCCGAACTGGTGCGGACCGGGTTCGACGCCGACCCCGAGGTGCTCGCCTCCGCGGTGATCGAAGTGGCGGACCTGACCGGCCACCGGGACGACGCCGCGGTGCTCGTCGCCCGCTACGACGGACCGGCCGCCCCTCCGCCGGCCGGATCTGACGCCGCCGAGTCGCCGCTCCCCCACGGGCGCAGGAGACTGCTGTCGTGCGCGATGAGGAGATCCGGCGCTACGGCTCGTTGGCGTTGCGCATCCTCGCGGTGGCCGCGGTCTACTACGGCTCCGCCAGGCTCGGGCTGCTCCAGCACCTGGTGCGCGGCCAGATCACCCCGCTGTGGCCGCCGACCGGCCTGGCACTCGCCGGTCTGCTGTTCTTCGGGTTGCGGATCTGGCCCGGCATCGCACTCGGCGCGTTCCTGGTCAACCTCTCCATCGGCCCGACCGCCGCCGCGGTACTCGCCATCGCCGCGGGCAACACCGCCGCGCCGGTCTGCGCGTACCTGATGCTGCGCCGGGTGGGGTTCCGGCAGGAACTGGACCGGCTCCGGGACGGACTGGCACTCGTCTTCCTCGGGGCGCTCGGCGGCATGCTCGTCAGCTCGACCGTCGGGACCGCGACCCTGGCCCTGTCCGGGGCGCTGGAGCGCGGCTTCTGGCCCGCATGGTCGGTCTGGTGGACGGGCGACGCGATGGGCGTGCTGGTGGTCACGCCGTTCCTGCTCGTGCTGCGCCGTGCGCGGTGGCCCGTCCCGGCCGATCGGGCCCGCTGGGCGGAGGCGGCGGCGCTGGGGGTCTGCACGCTCGGCGTGACGCTGCTCGCGGTCTCGGTGCGCAACTCGCCGCTGCTGTTCCTGGTCTTCCCGTGTCTGATCTGGGCCGCCTTCCGGTTCCAGCTGGCGGGGCCGCGCCGTGCGCGCTCGCGGTGTCGACGCTCGCGGTCACGGCCGCGGCCGAGGAACTCGGGCCGTTCGCCGGGCGGGACCTGTTCGCCAACATGGTCACCCTGCAGGCCTTCAACGGCGCCACGGCGCTGACGGCGCTGCTGATGGCGGCCGTGATCACCGAGCGGAACCGGACCTACGAGGAGATCAGGCGCGCCTGCACCCGGCTCGCGGAGATCGTGTCCGGAACCGAACCGCGCGACCGCTGAACCCCGCGTTTTGCTTCGGCCCGGCTCCCGGAGTAGCTTTTGCACTGACCAGTCAGTACAAATAGGGAGGGTGCGTGGACAGCCCGCACGGGGCAGCCGTACGAGCCCGGGGCTTCGGCCTCAGAGGACCCCGCGGCTGGGCGTTCCGCAACGTGGACATCGAGGCCGGCCCGGGTTCGCTCATCGCGATCGAGGGCCCGTCCGGCTCCGGACGCACCTGTCTGCTGCTCGCGCTCAGCGGGCGCATGAAAGCGGCGGAGGGGCACGCGGAGGTGGGCGGGCTGCGGCTGCCGCGCAAGATGGCGGCGGTCCGCCGCATCAGCGCGCTGGGGCCGGTTCCCGGGGTGAGCGACCTCGACCCGGCGCTGACCGTCGCCGAGCACCTGCGGGAGCGGGTCCTGCTGCAGCGGCGGTTCGACGGCTCGCTGCGCGCCCTGCTGCGGCCGCCGGGGGAACGGGCCGCGGCGGCACGGGCGCGGCTGGACGAGGCGCTGGGCCTCGCCGGCCTCGATGTGGACGCCCTGCCGAAGGCGGGGCGCACGGCTGTACGGGATCTCGGACGGCTGGAGGCGCTCCGGCTCTCCGTGGCCCTTGCCATGGTCGGCCGCCCGCGGCTGCTGGCCGTCGACGACGCCGACCTCAAGCTCTCCGAGGCCGACCGGGCGGAGGCGTGGGGGCTCCTGCGCGGCGTCGCCGCCGGGGGGACGACCGTGCTCACGGTCTGCGGCGAGGCGCCCGGGGACGCCGTGGTGGTCCGTACGGACGCGGGGGCCTCCCACCCGGCCGCGCCCGGCACCTCCCCGGCCCCCGGCAGCCGCCCCCGTGCGCACGACGCCACGGTCGCGACCGCGACCCCGAACGAGACCGGGACCGCGACCGGGACCGCGACCCCGAACGAGACCGCCAACGAGACCGAGGAGGGGCGGCCGATGCGCTCGCCGAAACTGGCCGCGCTTGAACTGAAGCGCTTCGGCAGGGGCAGGCTGCCAAGGGCCGCACTGGTGGCGATCCTGCTGCTCCCGCTGCTCTACGGCGCCCTGTACCTGTGGTCGTTCTGGGACCCGTACAGCCGCCTCGACAAGCTTCCGGTGGCACTCGTCAACGACGACCGGGGCGCGACCGCCGCCGGGAAGAAGATCGCGGCCGGCGACGAGATCACCGAGGGGCTGCGCGGGAGCGACGTCTTCGAGTGGCACGAGGTGAGCGCCCGGGAGGCCCGCAAGGGCGTCGAGGACGGTACGTACTACCTGTCGCTGACCATGCCCGCCGACTTCAGCGAGCGCATCGCCTCCGCCTCCGGCGACGCCCCTGAGACCGGGGCGATGGAGGTCCGGACGAACGACGCCAACAACTACATCGTCGGGCAGATATCCCGCACGGTCTTCGCCGAGGTCCGCGAGTCCGCGTCCAAGGACGCCTCCCGCTCCTTCCTCGACAAGATCTTCATCTCGTTCTCCGACATCCACGACGCCACCGCGGAGGCGGCGAAGGGCGCCGACCGGCTCAAGGGCGGGATCGGCAAGGCGAAGGAGGGCTCCAAGGAGCTCGCCGACGGCCTGAAGGACGCCAAGGACGGCAGCGGCAGGCTCGCGGGCGGCATCAGCCGCCTCGAGGACGGCGCGGGCGAGCTGGAGAAGGGCGCCCGCGAGCTGGCCGAGGGAACCGGCCGGCTGGCCGGCAAGGTCAACGCCGTCGCGGCCGGCGTCCGGCCGTACCTCGAGGGCGACGGTGCGGCGATCGCCGAGCACGCGCGGTTCGTGGAACACGGCGCCCGTGCCGCGCGCAGCCGTCTGGACCTCCTCGTGACGACCGCCCCGGCCGCCGCGGCCAAGGCGCACGGCGCGGCCGACGAGGCGGACGCCCTGCACAGGTCCCGCTGCGAGGACACCGCGCCGCCCGACCCCGCCGTCTGCCCGGTGCTGGAGAAGGCCAAGACCGCCACGGCCGACTCCGCCGCGGTCGCCGACGACGTCGTCACACTGGTGAACGGCAACAGCGCCGAGCTGAAGCAGCTCGACACCCGTCTGGCCAAGCTCCAGAAGCTGGCCGAGGACCTCGCCGACCGCTCCCCGACCCTCGGCGACGACATCGAGAAGGCCGTCGCGGACGTCAACCGGCTGAACTCCGGGGCGCACCAGGTGGCCGAGGGCGCCGGCGACCTCCATCGGGGCTGGGCACCGCACGGACCGGTTCCACCGACCTCGACACCGGGGTGGGCAGGCTCGAGAACGGCGCCCACGACCTCGACGGCGGCATGTACAAGCTCGTCGACGGCTCGGGCGAACTGGCCGGCGGGCTCAACGACGGCGTCGGCAGGATCCCCGACTACGACAAGCAGGAGCGCGACCGCCGCACCCAGGTGATGGCCGACCCCGTGCAACTCGCCTCCCAGTCACTGCACAAGGCGGACAACTACGGCACCGGCTTCGCCCCGTACTTCATCCCGCTCTCCCTCTGGGTGGGCGCCATGGTGGCGTACATGCTGATCCAGCCGCTCAACCGGCGCGCCCTCGCCGCCGGCGCATCGGCCTGGCGGATCGCCCTCGCCGGCTGGCTGCCGGTGGCGGCGATCGGACTGCTCCAGGTCGGCGCGCTGATGGCGGTGCTCCACTGGGGGCTCGGGCTGCAGATGGCCCGCGCCGCCGGGACGGTCGGTTTCCTGGCCCTGGTCGTGGGCTGCTTCGCCGCGATCATCCAGTGGCTCAACGCCCGCTTCGGCGCGGCCGGCCGGATCCTCGTGCTGGCGCTGCTGATGCTGCAGCTGACCTCGGCGGGCGGCACCTACCCCGTCCAGACCAGCCCGCCGTTCTTCAACGCCGTCCATCCCTTCCTGCCGATGACGTACGTGGTCGAGGCGCTGCGCCGGCTCATCACGGGCGGCGGCGCCGAACCGGTCTGGCAGGCCGTGGCGGTCCTCGTGGCGTTCACCGCCGGGGCGCTGGCACTGACCGCGGTGTCCGCACGGCGCAGGCAGGTGTGGACGTTCGACCGGCTTCACCCGAGCTGAGCCTGTGAGGCGGGCGGACCTGTGAGAATCGGCACCATGAACAGCGGCAGCACCCGGAGACAGGCCACGCGCGCCAAGCTCTACGAGGCGGCGGTGACCCTCATCGCCGAGCAGGGCTTCTCCGCCACCACGGTCGACGAGATCGCCGAGCGGGCCGGCGTCGCCAAGGGCACCGTCTACTACAACTTCAAGAGCAAGACCGAACTCTTCGAGGAGCTGCTGCGGTACGGCGTCGGCCTGCTGACCGCCTCGCTGCAGGAGGCCGCCGACGAGGCGGAGCGGCGGGGCGGGAGCAAGATCGAGGCCCTGGACGGGATGATCCGCGCCGGGCTGGTCTTCATCGACCGCTATCCCGCCTTCACCCAGCTGTACGTCGCCGAGCTGTGGCGCACCAACCGGGCCTGGCAGTCGACGCTGATGGTGGTCCGCCGGGAGGCGGTCGCCGTCGTCGAGACCGTGCTCCGCGAGGGTGTCGAGCGGGGCGAGCTGAGCAAGGAGATCGACATTCCGCTGACCGCGGCCGCGCTGTTCGGGATGGTGCTCGTGGCGGCGCTCGACTGGCAGGCGTTCCAGCGGGAGCGGTCGCTCGACGATGTGCACGCGGCCCTGTCCCGGCTGCTGCACGGGCGGGTCGGCGGCTGCTGACGCCTTCCGGCCCCGTGGGGCGGGCGGTGCGGATTCGGGCCCCGTGGCGGGCGGGACACCGGCCGCCACGGCTGCCGCCGGCGCACACGGCGGGGAGACGCCGGTGCGGCGAAGCCCGATTGCCCGAGCCCCGCCGCACCGGCGTCTCCCCGCCGTTTCCCCGCTGCCCCGTACCGCTGTCCCCCGGGTCCGGGCAACCCCCGTTCCGCAAGGGGCGCGGCGCCGTTCCGCCGCCCCGTGCCGGCGGTGCCGGCGCCGCGCCCTTTCCGTGGCCTCCACTCTGCCGTCCGCGCAGGTCGGCCCCATCCGCGCGCCTACTCATCTCCCGCACTAGGTACGGATACTCAGAGGTTCGTGCTCACCCCGGCCGCTCCGGGTGCGGGCCGGTCACGACCCCGCCCCGCCCGGGTCCGCGCCCGGCCTGTGCCCAGGCCCCCGCCGGTGCCCGGGCCGGGCCGGGCCGCCGGTGGCCGGGCGTGGGAACACCGCCCCGATGGCCTCCGGAGGCGGCCGATACAGTCCCTGGCATGGCACGGATTGTGGTGATCGGCGCCGGGATGGGCGCCATGGCGGCCGCCGCGCGGCTGGCCGTGGCGGGCCACCGGGTGAGGGTGTACGAGCGGGCGGGCACATACGGCGGCGCGGTGCGCCGGTTCGAGCGCGACGGCTTCGCCTTCGACACCGGGCCCGGTCTGCTGCATCTGCCCGCAGTCTGGCGCGACTTCTTCGTGAAGACCGGCAGGGAGCCCCTGGAGCAGTGCGTCGACCTGGTCCAGGTGGACCCGGCGGGCCGTCATGTCTTCGCCGACGGGACGGCCGTGACACTGCCGAACGCCTCGCGCGCGGGAGTCGTGTCGGCGCTCGACGGAGCGCTCGGAGCCGGTGCGGGCGAGCGCTGGGGCGATTTCCTGGTGCGGGCCAGGGATGCCTGGGACCGCTCCCGGCGGCCGCTGCTGGAGGAGCCGCTGCCCGCGGACGCGTCCCGCCTCGCCCGGGATCCGTATCCGGCGCTCAGGAGCGGGCTGCTGCGCCGCCCGGCGCGCACCCTCGCCGAGGTGGGCCGGCGCGAGCTGCGCGATCCGCGGCTGGCGGCGCTGCTGGAGAGCCACGCACTGGCCTACGGCTTCGATCCCGCCACCGCGCCCGCTTCCGCCGCCGTCCTGCCGTACATGGAGCAGACCTTCGGCAGCTGGTACGTGCGGGGCGGGATGCGGGCCCTCGCCGACGCCGTGCACCAGCGGTGCCTCGCACGGAAGGTGGAGTTCGTCCTCGGCGCCGAGGTGACGGGCGTGCGGATCGAGGACGGCCGGGTGTCCGGGGTGGAGCTGGCGGACGGCGGCACGGCCCGCGCCGACCATGTCGTCGCGGGCGCTCCCGTGCCCGCGCTGTACCGGGACCAGGTCCTGCCGTGGCACTCCCGGGACGAGTGGCCGCACCACCAGTCGGCAGTGCGGACGGGGCGGGTCACCCTCTGCCTGGCGCTGCGCGGCGCCCGGGAGGCGGAGGCGGCCCACCGCACGGTGGTGCACTCGCCCGACCGGGCCGGAGAGTCGGCGGCGCTGGCCGCCGGGCGGCTGTGCGACCGTCCGACCGTCGTGGTGCTCCGGCCGGACGACGAGCGGCTGCGGCCCGGCGGCCACGAGGCGGTCACCGTGACCGCGACCGTGACCGCCGAGCCCGGCGGCCGGTCGCCGGAGGAGCCCCGGGGCGGCGGCGCGCTGGTGGAGGCCTTCGCCGACCGGATGGCGGCAGCGGCGGAAGCGGCCGTTCCGGGGCTGCGGGAGCGGCTCCTGTGGCGCGAGGTGCGTACGCCCGAGGACACCTTCCGGGAGACCGGTACCCGCGAGGTGCCCGGACCGGCGCTTGCCGGAGCGGGCGGGACGCTGCTGCCCGCCGCGAACGTCTCACCGGTGCCCGGGGTGTACTTCGCGGGCGGCTGGTCGCATCCCGGCGGCGGGCTCGCACACAGCGGAATGTCGGGCGCGCTGGCGGCCGGCCTCATCGTGGAGGGCGCGGACTTCCGCGGTTCGCGGTGACGTCCGCGTCCGGTGCCTCGGGGGCCGGGACCGGGGGCGGACACCCCCGGGGCCGGTGGCCTCACTGGCGGTAGGCCTGCCCGTCGGGGTCGTTCCGGTAGCCCGGGTCGTAGCCGTACTGCGGCGGCTGCTCCGGCGGCGGGACCTGGTCGCCATCGCGCTGCAGCGGCACCCACACGCCGCCCGGGGGCGTCTCGTTGTCGCCCTGCGCGGCGTACGGGTCGGTGTACTGCTGCTGGCCGCCGTAGCTCCCGTACGCCTCGTAGCCCTGCGCGGCGCTGCCGGCGTAGGCGGCGTACTGCTGACCGCTGCCGTAGCCGTATGACTCGGCGTATGTGTCACGGCTTCCGCCCGCCTGCTGGTAGCCGTGGCCCTGGGGGTAGGCGTCGGTGTAACCGGAGGAGTAACCGCCGTGGGAGGCGTCCTCGCCACCGCCCCGGCCGTGCTCACCACCACCCTGACCGTAGTCACCACCGCCCCGGCCGTAGTCGCCACCGTCCTGACCGTAGTCACCACCGTCCTGGCGGTGCTCACCACCACCCTGACCGTAGTCACCACCGCCCCGGCCGTAGTCGCCACCGTCCTGACCGTAGTCACCACCGTCCTGGCGGTGCTCGGCGGCGTAGTGCGCATCCGAGTAGACGCCGTACTGGTTGGTGTCGTCCGGGAGCGGCTGCGGCTCGTAGACGGCGGTGGCCTCGGCGGCGGTGGCCTCGCCGTTGGCGGGGCCGGACGGACCGGGGCGGACCGGGTCGTCGTAGGAGTGCCCGTAGTCGATGCCCGTCACCTGGAGCACGGGGTCCCGGTCGGCGGATGCGCCGGCGGACCGGCGGCGCCGGCTGGAGCCCGGGCTGCCGCCCAGTGCCCAGCCGGTGGAGAAGCCGCGCCGGAAGGAGAGTGTGACGTACGTCTGGCCCACGGCGAAGGCCGCGGCGCCGATGCCGATCACGATGACGTTCGGCATCAGCACTCCGACGACCACCCCCAGGAAGCCGGCGAAGGCGACCAGGCGCCAGCGCAGCCGCGCCTTGTACTGCAGCAGCACCTCGCCGAGCAGCCACAGCGCGACGATGCCGAACGCGATGTAGAGCACCGTCCAGCCCATGCCCGCCCCTCTCCTGCGGCCTCCCGCCCGGGGTTGCGGCGGGTGCGGCCTTCACGACTGCTCGTGCAGTCCGAGATTCTCGTAGATTTCGAGCGTGGCGGTGGAGTTGTTGAGCGTGATGAAGTGCAACCCGGGGACGCCCTCGGAGAGCAGTCGCGCGCAGAACTCCGTCGCGAACTCGATACCGATGGAGCGTACAGCGGCGGGGTCGTCCGCGACGGCGCGGATCCTCGCTTCGAGCGCGGCGGGGAACGACGCGTTGCTGAGCCGGGCGAACCGCTCGATCTGCTTCACGCTGGTGACGGGCATGATTTCGGGGATGATCGGGGTCTCGCAGCCGGCCTCGGCGACGCTGTCGCGCAGCCGCAGATAGTCCTCGACGTGGAAGAACATCTGGGTGATCGCATAGTCGGCGCCTGCACGGCACTTGTCCACGAAGTGCCCGATGTCCGCTTCCCGGTCGCTGGACCGGGGGTGCGTCTCGGGGAAGGCCGCGACGCCGACGCAGAAGTCGCCCGACTCCTTGATCAGCCGGACGAGTTCCGCCGCGTACCGCACGCCGTCGGGATGTTCGACCCACTCGCCCATCGGGTCGCCGGGCGGGTCGCCGCGGACCGCCAGGATGTTCCTGATCCCGGCGTCCGCGTACTGGCCGATCATGTTGCGCAGTTCCGCGACGGAGTGGTTGACCGCGGTGAGGTGCGCGACCGGGGTGAGCGTGGTGTCGGCGGCGATCTGCTGCGTGGCCTTGACCGTGCCCGCCCGGGTCGACCCTCCGGCGCCGTAGGTCACCGAGACGAAGCTCGGCTGCACCGCCTCGACGCGCCGCAGCGCGTTCCAGAGGTTCCGCTCGCCCTTCTCGGTCTTGGGCGCCCAGAACTCGAAGGAGTACGAGGTCTTGTCGGTGGCGAGCATCTCGCGCACGGTGCGTGCGCGATCCGTCCTGGTGGAAGCTGTGCCGAGGGCCATGCTCGCAGGTTATCCACGGGGCGGCGGTCCCCCAACCGCATTCCACCCATCGGACATGGACCGCTCATGAAACGGCCTACTCCGGGTAGGCCCGTATCCGCCTGGCGAGACGGGCGGCGGCCGCGGCGGGGTCGTCGGCCTCCGTGACGGCCCGGACGACGACGACCCGGCGGGCGCCCGCCTGAAGGACCGCGTCGAGGTTGCCTTCGCCGATGCCGCCGATCGCGAACCAGGGGCGGTTCTGCGCGAGGGAGGCGGTGTACTCGACCAGGTCGAGGCCCGGGGCCGGCCTGCCCGGCTTGGTCGGCGTGGGCCAGCAGGGGCCGGTGCAGAAGTAGTCGACACCGGGCTCGGAGGCGGCCGCGGCGGCCTCCTCCCGGGTGTGGGTGGAGCGCCCGATCAGCACATCGCCGCCGAGGATCGCCCGTGCGGCCGGCACCGGCAGGTCGCCCTGGCCGAGGTGCAGCACATCGGAGCCGGCGGCGTGGGCGACATCGGCCCGGTCGTTGACCGCGAGCAGCTTCCCGTGGCGGCGGCAGGCGTCGGCGAACACGGCGAGGTGCTCCAGCTCCTCTCCCGCCTCCATGCCCTTGTCGCGCAACTGCACGATGTCCACCCCCGAGGAGAGGACGGCGTCCAGGAACTCCGGCAGGTCGCCCTGGCGCCTGCGGGCGTCCGTGCAGAGGTAGAGCCGGGCGTCGTGCAGCGCGGCTCGGGATGCGGACATGGGTGGTACCCCCGGGTGGATCGGCGGTGCGCGCACCGGGAGCCGGACGGCCCGGCCCCGGTGCGCGCACCGCGTCGGAATCGGTGTGCCAGGACGCCGGCGGTGCCCGACGTCGCCGTCAGACGGTTGCCGTCAGACGGCGAGCGCCTGGGCCCGGCGCTTCACCTCCGTGCCGCGATTCTCGCTGAGCGCCTCCGCCGGGGTCCCCGGCAGGCTGGGGTCCGGAGTGAAGAGCCACTCCAGCATCTCCTCGTCGGTGAAGCCGTCGTCCTTCAGGAGCGTCAGGGTGCCGGAGAGGCCCTTGACCACCTTGCCGCCCTTGATGAAGGCGGCGGGCACCTGGAGCGTCCGGTCCTCACCGCGGCGCACGGCGATCAGCTGGCCCTCCTTGACCAGCTGCCGTACGCGTGTCACCTCGACGTCGAGTTTTTCGGCGACGTCGGGCAGGTGGAGCCAGGCGGGGACGAGAGCATCGATCTTTGCGTCAATCTCGGTCACGGGACCAAGCGTGCCATCCCGGACCGACAGCCGGTAGCGGAGGGCGCCCGAGCTGCGCCCTTCAGAGGGACACGGGGCACCTGACCGCCATCTCTGCCGGCTGCCGGAGCCTCCGGGACCCTGGAGCGTCGCCGTCCGGAGTTCCGGAGACGCGGGGGAGGCTCTTCGCCCAGCCGGAGCTCCGTCCTCGCTGTCCATCCGGACGGACATAAGACGATCGGATTCCCGCGATCGCAGGCGCGCCAATCGTGCTCATCGAAGCAAGGGTTGAAGTCAGGGCGATTCCCGCGTGCTGTATTTTTCCGGCATGATCCGGGTCAGAAGAGCTACGCGTGGTTCCCACTGGACCAAAAGGGCACGTGCGACCCTGATTGTCAGCGCCCTCGGAATGCTGACGGTCTATCTAGACGTACTGATGCTTAACACAGCGCTACCCGATATCCAGCGGGAATTCGGCGCCGGTGAATCCGGTCTGCAGTGGCTGGCCAGCACCTACAGCCTCGGACTGGCGGCCTTCACGATGTTTGCCGCCGCTCTCGCCGACCGCTTCGGACGCAAACGGATCTTCATGACGTCCTTGCTCCTTCTGGGCATCGGCTTCCTGGGTGCGGGGCTGGCCCCGACACTCGGGGCGATGATGGCGGCCCGCGGCCTTCAGGGCGTCGCCGCGGCGGGGGTCATCGTCACGTCGCTCGCTCTGGTCAGCAACGCCTTCGAGAGTCCGGGCGATCGGGCCAGGGCTATCGGGCTCTGGACGGGGATTGCCAGTCTGGGGACGGCCCTGGGTCCACCCCTCGGCGGTCTTCTCGTCGAGGTTCTCGGATGGCGCAGCGTCTTCCTACTGACCGTCCCGGTCGCCGCAGTGCTCCTTTCCCTGTCCCCCGGTATCTGGCGGAGTCTCGGGGACGCGGAATCCAGAGCCTCGACTGGTGGGGACAGACCTTCTTCGTCCTCGCCATCGGCTCGCTGACCTACGGCCTCATCCAGGGCCAGAGCACAGGGTGGAACTCACCGACGATCGTCACGATTTTCGTCGTCAGCGCGGGCGCCTTCGTTCTCTTCGTGAAGCACGAGAGCGCCAGGGACAACCCGATGCTCGATGTGGGGCTTTTCCGAGATCGTGTCTACACGCTGTCCATGGCAACTATTCTCGTTCAGTTTTTCTGCACCTATGGTCTGCTACTCATCATCACCCAGTACTTTCGTAACATCCGCGCCGACTCCCCCATCCAGGCAGGTCTGTTCACTCTGCCGTTCGTCGGCGGCATCGTGCTGTGCTCGCCGCTGGCGGGCCGCCTTGTGAGCCGCTTCGGGAACCGGCCGCTCGTGCTGGCCGGGCAGGTATCGCTGTTCGCCGGTCTCCTCACCGTCGCCGCCGGCATGTCCACGGCCCCGGTGGTGGTACTGACCGGTCTCCTCCTCGCCGGAGTGGGATCCGCCTGCCTGCTGACCTCCATCGCGTCGTTCGCCATGAGCGCCGTGCCCCCGGACCGTGCCGGCATGGCGGCCGGGATCATGAACACCCAGCGAGCGGTGGGCTCAACCCTCGGCTACGCCGTGGTCGGGAGCACCCTGGCCGTCTGGCTGGGGCAACCCTCGACGGCACCCTGCGGGGCGTGATCCCCGACTCGTCCCTGAGAGACGCGGCCGTCGAAAAGATCATCGGGACGGCGAACCCCCATGCGATCGCGACCGGGTTCGCGCTCGGTCCCGGACCTGCACACCCTCTTCCGCCCGAGGTCCGCGATGCCGCCGTCGCCGCCGCCGAGAGCGACTTCGTCCAGGGCAGCCAACTCGCCCTCGGAGTGGCCGCGAGCATGCTGGCCCTGGTGTCTGCTTCCTTCATTGGCGGGACCCGCACGCAGAACTCCCGAAACCGCTGACTGAGGGGCAGCGCTCGCGATGGCTGCCACTCCGCCTCCGGCCGCCACCTCTCGGACTGAAGGAGGCCGCCGACAAGGGTGCCCGCGGCTGGTTTCCACGGCCTTGGACCGTGTGCGGCCTACCTCCGAGGACGGCAGCCGGGTCCACCGCCATCACCCCACGCTGTCACGAACGCGCCGCGCGACCCCACTCGAGGAGCTCGTCAGCGGGCGGGCCGGCATCGCCGGTGGTCGCCGCGCTCACACCCGGCCGTTCCCGCCCGAGGAGTCCTGCGGCCGTGACAGGCGTTCAGGCCTCCCCGGGGCCGAGCAGCGCGTGCCGGGCGAAGATCCCGGTATAGGGTTTGGGCAGCGGGGGGGGCATAGCTGTTTGCCTTGCTGGTGCCGATGCCGAGTCCAGCGAGCGACTCAGTCAGCTTGACTGCCGCAATCACTCCGTCGATCACCGGCAGGTCGAACTCATGCGACAACGCCTTCGACAGACCGGCGATACCGGCGCAGCCGAGGATGATCGAGTCGGGCCGCCCCTCGGAGACGACGCGCCGAATATCCGATTTCAGCAACTGGATCGCATCGGATTTCGGATCTTCGAGCGCCAGTACGGAGAACTCGGCGGCGCACACTCCGCGACAGTGACGCTCGAACCCGTACCGCAGCGCCAGGTGCTCGATGGTCGCGACTGCGCGCGCCGGCGTGCCGACCACGCTGAAGCTGCGTCCGACCAGGGCGGCTGTATGCATGGCCGCCTCGGCGATACCGATCACCGGTGCAGTGGTGATGCTGCGGGCCGCATCCAACCCCGGATCGTCGAAACAGGCGATAACGAATCCCTCCGCTCCGCTGTCCGCACCCTTGCGCACCTCCTCGATCAGGCCGGGTACGCAGAACGCCTCATCGTAGTACCCCTCGATACTGACAGGCCCCATGGCGGGATTGACCGCGATGATCTCAGTACCCGGCCACGCGACAGCGCGCGCGGCGGCTTCGATCTTGCCCGTCATCGACCGGGTGGTATTCGGATTGACGACAAGAATTTTCATAGTTCACAGCGTCGCTTCATTCAGCTGTCCACGCAATTCAGGAATACCGTGAACCCAGATCGTGGAATATTTTCAAAGGTGGTCCAGTAATCCCCAGCGGGCACCGACGGCAGATGCGGCACAGGCTGCGTCGAATCCTCCGCGGACACCCTGCATAAGGATGAACCCCCAGCCTTGTGCCGCACCACGTCTGAGGCCGCGCGCCGCTCCACTGGCACCTACTGGGACAGCCCCTGACCTACGGCGTACGGAGTAGTCCTCGATGCCTTCTTGCCGCAGTCGATGGGCAGGCAGATACCGCGGAGCGCTGCACCGGATCAACGTCACCGGCGAGACTCGTCTGATCCAACTAGTGGTACCGGGCCCGCGCGTGGCGGTTCCTGGTGTGCCCTGAGCGCTCTCGGCATGTGCGACGAACCTCAGCGGGCCGCGGCCTTCAGGGGACGGCCGGGTCGGCGGCGCGCTCCGGGTCGATCCGGGCACCGACTTCGATGAGCCTGCGCCCCTGGGCGAGGTCCCTCGGCCGGCCGACCGTCAGTACGGCGACGATCACGCCCCCCAGCAGCCACAGGGCCGACCAGGAGGGGGCGTCCGGGTCTCCCCGCCGCAGGAGCGCGTCGGCCGCGCCGTGGTGTCCCGCGTACTGCACGAACCGGCCGAACTGCTCCGACCAGAAGTACGGCACCGGGTCGTAGATCTCCCCCGGCTCACCCCCCTCCCCCGTGTCCGCGCCGACGATGCCGGCCGCGACGGTACGGGGGCCCTGGAGCGCGTTGTCCCAGTGGTGGACCAGCAGCCGCCGCCCGTAGCGGCCCGACGGGAAGGAGGCGCAGTCCCCGACGGCGTACACGTCGGGCAGCGAGGTGCGCAGCCGCTCGTCGGCGGTGACCGCGCCGCCGGGGCCCAGATCGATGCCGGAACCGGCGAGCCAGCGCGTGGCCGGCCGGGCGCCGATGCCGACGACGACGGCGTCCGCGGGCAGCCGCCGGCCGCCCTCGACGACCACCGCGCCCTGCTCGACGGCGGTGACCCGCGCGCCGGTGAGCAGTTCGGCGCCGGCCTCCGCGTACCACCGCGCCATCGGGGCCGCGACCTCGGCCGGCAGGGCTCCGGGCAGCGGGTGGTCGGCGGCCTCGACGACGGCGACCTCGCAGCCCGCCTCGCGGGCGGCGGTGGCGAACTCGGCACCGATCCAGCCCGCGCCGACGACCACGATGCGGTGGCGCTTCGCCAGCACCGGGCGCAACCGCTCCGCGTCGTCGAGGGTGCGCAGCAGATGGACCCCGGGGACGCCCTCGGCGCCGGGAGGGTGATCGGCTCCGCCCCGGTGGCGATGACGAGGACGTCGTACGGGACGGGTCCGGCCGGTGTGTCGAGTTCGTGCTCACCGGCGCGCAGGCCGCTGACCTCGCGTCCGAGCTGGAGATCGACGGACAGCGCGTCGAAGTCGACGTCGAAGGCCGAGTGCTCCGCGTTCCCGAGCAGGACGGCCTTGGACAGCGGGGGCCGGTCGTAGGGCTGGTGCGGTTCGGCGCCGATGAGGCTGATGGTGCCGGTGAAGCCCTGTTCCCGCAGCGCCACCGCGGTCTGCACCCCGGCCATGCCGGCCCCGACGACGACGACACGGCGGCCCGGCGCCGTCTGCTCGTTCTCACTCACCCGGCCACCCTAACCATCTGATGACACGTCAGGACGGCAGTTGCTCCACGACGCTCGTGCCGCGCCCCCGCCGGGACTCCCACTCCCAGGTCTCCTCCAGCCGCACCCGCCCGTCGGGGAGTTCGACGACCGTGGACACGCAGTGCCCGGAGGCCGTCGTCCCGTCCCGTCGCAGCTGGACGTAGCGGAAGTCCAGCCGGTCCCCCTCGCGGGTGCCGACGAGATGGCCGCGGACCACGTCCCCGCCGGCGTAGTCGGCCCAGATGCGGCCCCGCTCCTCGTGGTAGGTGAACCGCGTCCGGGTGCCGACCTGACCGGGCGCCTGGTCGGCCACGGGGGCGAGGACGAGTCCTTCGAGCGAGCGGGCCACGGCGGCGGCTCCCTTACGGGCGATCGGCGACGGCGGTTAGGCTGGCCACCGTACTGCCACTCGCGGGAGCCCGGAGCACCGGGCTGAGAGGGAGGCTGACGCGGCCTCCGACCGTACGAACCTGATCCGGGTCATGCCGGCGAAGGGAGGGTCCGGACGCGCATGCATCCAGGACATTCATCAGCGCGGTCCGTGGACGTCCTCGTCATCGGCGGCGGCGTCATCGGCCTCGTCACCGCCTGGCGGGCGGCGCAGCGGGGACTGCGGACCGCACTCGCCGACCCCGAGCCGGGCGGCGGGGCGGCACAGGTCGCGGCGGGCATGCTGGCCGCCGTCACGGAACTCCACTACGGCGAGGAGGCACTGCTCGGGCTGAACCTCGCCTCCGCGGGACGCTATCCGGGCTTCGCCGCCGAACTCGAGGAGGCGAGCGGAGAGGACACCGGCTACCGCACCTGCGGGACGCTCGCCGTGGCACTCGACGCGGACGACCGGGCGCACCTGCGCGAACTGCACGCGCTGCAGCGGCGCTTCGGCCTGGAGTCCGAGTGGCTCACCGGACGGGAGTGCCGGCGGCTGGAGCCCCTGCTGGCGCCGGGGGTGCGCGGCGGGCTGCGGGTGGACGGCGACCACCAGATCGACCCCCGCCGGCTGGCCAGGGCGCTGGTGGTGGCGTGCGAACGGGCCGGCGTGGTCTTCCACCGGCGGCGGGCGGAGCGGCTTTCGGTCGTACGG
Source organism: Streptomyces sp. I6 (assembly GCA_003725745.1). Taxonomy (GTDB): domain Bacteria; phylum Actinomycetota; class Actinomycetes; order Streptomycetales; family Streptomycetaceae; genus Streptomyces. The sequence goes on from RHDP01000001.1 coordinate 1,485,574, forward strand.
GACCGGGCGGCCGGAGCCGTGCTGGCCGGCGGCGTCGCCGTCGCGGCCGACCGGGTCGTGCTGGCCGCGGGCAGTCTCAGCGGCCGGCTGGAAGGCGTGCCCGCGCAGGCGCTGCCCCCGGTACGCCCGGTCAAGGGACAGGTGCTGCGACTGCACGTGCCTGCGCGGTACGCCCCGTTCCTGTCGCGGACGGTCCGCGCCGTGGTGCGCGGCAGCCACGTCTACCTCGTACCGCGGGAGAACGGCGAACTCGTGGTGGGGGCGACCAGCGAGGAACTCGGCTGGGACACCGCCGTCACCGCGGGCGGGGTGTACCAGCTGCTGCGCGACGCCCACGAGCTGGTGCCCGGCATCACCGAGCTTCCGCTGACCGAGACCCGGGCCGGACTGCGCCCGGGCTCACCGGACAACGCCCCGCTGCTGGGCCCCGCTGAGCTGCCCGGTCTGCTGCTCGCCACCGGCCACTACCGCAACGGCATCCTGCTCACCCCGGTGACCGGCGACGCCATCGCGCACGCCCTGGTCACCGGCGAGCTCCCGGACGAGGCCCGTCCCTTCACCCCGCGCCGCTTCTCCCCCGCCCAGCAGAAGGTGTCCGCATGACCTCCTCCGCTTCCGCTTCCCCTTCCACCTCCACTTCCGCTTCGACTTCCCCTTCCACCTCGACTTCGGCTTCTGCCTCGACTTCGGCTTCCCCTTCCGCCTCTGCTTCTGCTTCTGCTCCGACGTGCACGCACACCGTGTCCGTCAACGGGCAGCCGCGCGCCGTCGCGCCGGGCACCACGCTCGACACGCTGGTGACCACGCTCACCGCCGCTCCCTCCGGGGTCGCGGCCGCCGTCAACGAGACCGTCGTCCCCCGTGCCGAGTGGCCGGGGACCCTGCTCGGCGAGGGAGACCGCGTCGAGGTGCTCACCGCGGTGCAGGGAGGCTGAGCGGTATGGCCGACGACCGCTTCGTACTGGGCGGGGTGGGGTTCTCGTCCCGGCTGATCATGGGGACGGGCGGGGCGCCCAGCCTCGACGTGCTGGAACGCGCGCTGGTCGCCAGCGGCACCGAGCTGACCACCGTCGCGATGCGCCGCCTCGACCCGACCGTGCAGGGGTCGGTGCTCTCCGTCCTGGACCGCCTGGGCGTCCAGGTCCTGCCGAACACCGCGGGCTGCTTCACCGCGGGCGAGGCCGTGCTGACCGCGCGGCTGGCCCGGGAAGCGCTCGGGACGTCCTGGATCAAGCTGGAGGTGGTGGCGGACGAGCGGACACTGCTACCGGATCCGGTCGAGCTGCTGGACGCGGCGGAGGTACTGGTGGACGACGGCTTCGTGGTGCTGCCGTACACCAACGACGATCCGGTGCTGGCGCGGAGGCTGGAGGACGTCGGGTGCGCCGCGATCATGCCGCTCGGCTCCCCGATCGGCTCCGGGCTCGGCATCCGCAACCCGCACAACTTCCGGCTGATCACCGAGCAGGCCCGGGTCCCGGTGATCCTGGACGCGGGCGCCGGCACGGCATCGGACGCCGCGCTGGCGATGGAGCTGGGGTGCTCGGCGGTGATGCTGGCCTCCGCGGTCACCCGCGCGCAGGAACCGGTCCTGATGGCCAGGGCCATGCGGCACGCGGTCGAGGCGGGCCGGCTGGCGCACCGGGCGGGCCGCATCCCGCGCCGCCACTTCGCCGAGGCGTCGTCCCCGGCCGAGGGGCGGGCGGCGCTGGACCCGGAGCGCCCCGCCTTCGGGTGACGGCGCCCGGCCCCGCGGCCGGGGCCCTGCGTCCCGGCTGACGCCCGTTCTTCCGATGACGCACGTCACAGGTCCGCTGCAGCCGCGGCCGGGGGGCCGAGCCGGGTGTCCGGACTCGTAGACTCGCCTGCGTGGACACGACCCTTCAGGACCCCCTCGTCGGGCAGGTGCTCGACGGCCGCTACCGCGTCGACGCGCGTATCGCCGTCGGCGGGATGGCCACGGTCTACCGGGCCGTGGACACCCGGCTCGACCGGCTGATCGCCCTCAAGGTGATGCACCCGGCGCTCGCGGCGGACGCCTCGTTCGTCGAGCGCTTCATCCGCGAGGCGAAGTCCGTGGCGCGGCTCTCCCACCCGAACGTGGTGGGCGTGTACGACCAGGGAGCCCAGGGCGCGTACGTCTACCTGGCGATGGAGTACGTGGCCGGATGCACACTCCGCGACGTGCTGCGCGAACGGGGGGCGCTCCGGCCGCGGGCGGCGCTGGACATCCTGGAGCCCGTGCTGGCCGCACTCGGCGCAGCGCACCGTGCCGGGTTCGTCCACCGGGACATGAAGCCCGAGAACGTCCTGATCGGGGACGACGGACGGGTCAAGGTCGCCGACTTCGGCCTGGTCCGGGCCGTGGGCTCGGTGACCAGCAGCACGGGATCGCTGCTCGGCACCGTCTCGTACCTCGCACCGGAGCAGATCCAGTCCGGCACCGCCGACACCCGCGCCGACGTCTACGCCTGCGGAGTCGTGCTCTACGAGATGCTCACCGGCGCCAAGCCGCACTCCGGCGACACCCCGGCCCAGGTGCTCTACCGGCACCTCGGCGAGGACGTGCCGCCGCCGTCGGCCGCCGTGCCGGGGCTCGCCCCGGAGCTGGACGGCCTGGTGGCGGAGGCCACGGCCCGTGACCCCGAGTCGCGCCCCGGCGACGCCGTCGCCCTGCTCGGCCGGACCCGCGAGGCCCGTGCCGCGCTGGACGACGACCAGCTCGACGCCGAGCCGCCGCAGGCCCGGGTGCCGGCCGCGGAGACCGCCGCCGGTTCCGAGGACCGGACGAGCGTGATAGCGCGGCCGCTGCCCGCCTCGGGCGGGGCCGTGGACCGGACGAGCCGGCTGGAGATGCCGCCGCCCGGGCCCGCGCCGTCACGCCCGGGGGGCCGCCGCCTCCCGGCGCCGCGCCGCGGGCCCTCGCCGCCGTCGTCGCCGTGCTGCTGCTCCTGGGTGCGGGCGCGGGCGTCTGGTACGTCAACTCCGGGCAGTTCACCCGTGTGCCGACCGTCCTGGGCCAGACCGAGGCCGCGGCCAAGCAGCGGCTCTCCGCGGCCGGGCTGGACGTGGAGGCCGTGCGGCAGGGCTTCAGCGACGCCTACGACCGCGGCACCGTCATGGACGTGGACCCCGACCCCGGGCAGCGCGTCCGCCGCAACGGCTCGGTCGTCCTCGTCGTCTCGCGCGGCCCCGAGATAGTGAAGGTGCCGGAGCTCGGGGGCTGAAGCTCGCCGACGCCCGGAGCGCCCTCCGCAGGGCCGGTCTGGCCCCGGGCGTGATCACCAGGGAGTTCAGCGACAAGGCGGCCCAGGGCACGGTGATCGGCTCCGACCCGGCCTCGGGCACCGAGCGCCGCCCGGACTCCGCGGTCGCGCTCGTCGTCAGCAAGGGCGCCCCGATCGACGTCCCCGACGTCACCGGCGATTCCGTCGAGGACGCCACCGGCGCCCTCGAGGACGCCGGGCTGAAGGTGCGGGTGTCGCCGGAGCGGGTCCACTCCCCGAGGACGCGGGGACCGTCGCCCGGCAGTCTCCCGCGGAGGGCGGACGGGCCGCCGCCGGTGACACGGTCACCCTCACGGTCTCCCAGGGACCGCGGATGGTCGAGGTCCCGGACGTCACCGGGGACTCCCTGGACGACGCCAGGCGCGAGCTGGCGGAGGCGGGCTTCGAGGTCAAGGTCGAGCGGTCCTTCCCGTTCCTCGGCGACACCGTCGGGAGCCAGTCCGTCGAGGGCGGTGAGCGGGCCGCCGAGGGCAGCACGATCACGATCACGACCAAGGGACTCTGACGCGGTGAGCAACCCGGTAGGCGCCCATGTGCCCGTGGCCGGCGGCCTGGCCAGGACCGGTCTGGCGTACGCCCGGGAGATCGAGGCCGAGGCGGTGCAGGTCTTCGTCGCCAATCCGCGGGGATGGGCGACCCCGGCGGGTGACCCCGCGCAGGACGAACTGTTCCGCGCCGGGACGGCCGGCGCCGGCACACCGGTGTACGTGCACGCCCCGTATCTGATCAACTTCGGCTCCCACAGCGCGGTCACCGCCGAGCGGTCGGTGGACTCGCTGCGCCACTCGCTGCGCCGCGGCCGGGAGATCGGCGCGGCGGGGGTGGTGGTGCACACCGGCTCGGCGACCGGTGGCCGGACGCGCGAGACGGCCCTCGCCCAGGTGCGGGAGCTGGTGCTGCCCCTGCTGGACGAGCTGACGCACGACGACGACCCGTTCCTGCTGCTGGAGCCGACGGCCGGGCAGGGCTTCTCCCTCTGCTCACTGGCCGGGGACCTCGGTCCGTATGTCGAGGCCCTGGACGCCCACCCCAGACTGGGCGTGTGCCTGGACACCTGCCACGCGTTCGCGGCCGGCCACGACCTCGCGGCGGCGGGCGGAGCCGCGCGGACGCTGGATCTCCTCGAGGCGGCGATCGGCCCGGGCCGGCTGAAGCTGATCCACGCCAACGACTCCAAGGACGTCGTCGGGGCGCGCAAGGACCGCCACGAGAACATCGGCGCCGGTCACATCGGCGAGGAGGCGTTCCGCGAGCTGATGCGGCACCCCGCGGCGGAGGGTGTGCCGCTGATCATCGAGACACCGGGCGGCCGGCACGGCAGGGAGGCGTACACGGCCGACGTGGCGCTGCTGAAGAAGCTGCGCGACCGCTGAACCGGGCGCCGCGGACGTGCCCGGGCGAGCGGTCGAGCGCGACCGGGGCTCCGGCGGCGCGAGACCGGCCGCGCACGGCCGCCGAGGGGCGCCGTCCGGCCGCGCGCCCGCGGGAGGGCCGGGTTCTCACAGCAGAGCCGCCGCGCCTTCCGGACGGCGCGGCGGGGCCGCCCGCCCGGCCGCGCGAAAGGGGCGAAGCCCACCGGGCGGTGCGGCAGGCCCGCCGCCGCACCGGGCAGGGCCGTCCCGGGGCCGGGGCGGCGCCGGTGCCGCGTCGGGCGCGGCGCTAGAACTCGGGCCCGTCGCCCGGCTCCTCCTGGTACGAGTAGCGCTGCTCACTCCACGGGTCGCCGATGTTGTGGTAGCCCCGCTCCTCCCAGAAGCCTCGGCGGTCGGCCGTCATGTACTCCACGCCGCGCACCCACTTCGGGCCCTTCCAGGCGTACAGGTGCGGGACGATCAGGCGCAGCGGGAAGCCGTGCTCGGCGGTGAGCAGCTCCCCGTCCTTGTGGGTGGCGAAGATCGTGCGATCGGAGAGGAAGTCGGAGAGGCGGAGGTTGGCGCTGAAACCGTACTCGGCCCAGACCATGACATGGGTGACCGCCGGGGCCGGCGGCGCCAGCTCGACGACCGTCGAGGCGGGCACTCCGCCCCATTCGGCCCCGAGCATGCTGAATTTCGTCACGCAGTGGAGGTCGGCGACGACCGTGGAGAACGGCAGTGCCGAGAACTGCTCGTGGTTCCAGCAGCGCTTGTCGCCGTCGGCGGTGGCGCCGAAGACCCGGAACTCCCAGCGGTCCGGCTTGAACCGGGGACGGGCCCGTAGTGGGTGACCGGCCAGCCGCGCTGAAGCCGCTGTCCCGGAGGTAGCTCGGACTGCTCTGACGCCCGGTGTTCCCGGCTCTCCGGCTGACCCATGCCTTCAATGGTGACAGACCGGGAGGGTGGTCATGACCGGGTCTGGACCGATTCGGGCAACTCCTACTAAGGAGGCACTTACTGGACGGCGTTCGATCACGGTGCGAGGATGCGCGCATCCTGCCTGAGCCACCTGTGCGGAAGGAGCCGCTGCGATGCAGGGCGATCCCGAGGTCCTCGAGTTCCTCAATGAGCAGTTGACCGCCGAGCTCACCGCGATCAACCAGTACTTCCTGCACGCCAAGATGCAGGAGAACTTCGGCTGGACGAAGCTCGCCAAGTACACCCGGGCCGAGTCGTTCGACGAGATGAAGCACGCGGAGGTGCTCACCGACCGCATCCTGTTCCTGGAGGGGCTGCCGAACTACCAGCGGCTGTTCCACGTGCGGGTCGGGCAGACGGTCACCGAGATGTTCCAGGCGGACCGGCAGATCGAGGTAGAGGCGATCGACCGGCTGAAGCGCGGGATCGAGGTCATGCGCGCCAAGGGCGACATCACGTCCGCGAACATCTTCGAGTCGATCCTCGCGGACGAGGAGCACCACATCGACTACCTGGACACCCAGCTGGAACTGGTCGAGAAGCTCGGAGAGCCGCTCTACATCGCCCAGGTGATCGAGCAGCCGGAGTCCTAGAATCCGTCCGTCGCACAGCCGCGCCGGAGTCCTGGGATCCGTTTATGCCGCACGGCCGCGGGGCCGGGGAGACCCGGCCCGCCTCGCGGCGGGAGGCTAGGCCGCTTCGCGCAGCCGGCCGGGGGAGACCGCCTCCGCGCCCACCGGGGCCATCTCCTCGGACAGCGCGTCGGCGCCGCCGCCCCGCTCCAGCAGCTCGCGGCGCGGGCAGGCTCCGCGGCCGAGAATTCCCTGGATCCGGCGTACGCAGGAGCCGCAGTCGGTGCCGGCCTTGGACACCGAGGCGATCTGGCGGGGGGTGCAGGCACCCGCCTCCGCGTGCTCCTTGACCTGCTTCTCCGTGATGCCGAAGCACGAGCAGACGTACACGCGGTTCACCTCCCGGTGGATCGAGATCGACTGTGGCGCCCGTCCCGAAGATCGGTGAGGCTAACCTAACCTTACCCCCGGCCCCCGATCGCAAAAGCCCGGGTACGGCCGTGGGGCGCGGATCACACGGATCCGCGCCCCACGGTCAGAGCTGTCGCCTCGCCGGTCCCGTCACCGGTCCCGCCACTGGTCAGGTCACTGGTCGCGGTACATCTCCGCGACCAGGAACGCCAGGTCCAGCGACTGGCTGCGGTTCAGCCGGGGGTCGCACGCCGTCTCGTAGCGCTGGTGCAGATCGTCGACGAAGATCTCGTCACCGCCGCCCACGCACTCGGTGACGTCGTCGCCGGTGAGCTCGACGTGGATGCCGCCCGGGTGGGTGCCCAGCGCCTTGTGGACCTCGAAGAAGCCCTTGACCTCGTCGAGCACGTCGTCGAAGCGGCGGGTCTTGTGGCCGGACGCCGCCTCGAAGGTGTTGCCGTGCATCGGGTCGGTCACCCAGGCGACGGTGGCACCGGAGGCGGTGACCTTCTCGACCAGCTCGGGAAGCCGGTCCCTGACCTTGTCGGCGCCCATCCGGACGATGAAGGTCAGCCGGCCGGGCTCGCGGTCCGGGTCCAGCCTCTCGACGTACTGCAGCGCCTCGTCGACGGTCGTCGACGGGCCGAGCTTCACCCCGATGGGGTTGCGGATCCTCGACGCGAACTCGATGTGCGCGCCGTCCAGCTGGCGGGTGCGCTCGCCGATCCAGACCATGTGGCCCGAGACGTCGTACAGATCGCCCGTACGCGAGTCGACCCGGGTGAGGGCCGACTCGTAGTCCATGAGCAGGGCCTCGTGGGAGGCGTAGAACTCGACGGTGCGGAACTCCGCCGGGTCCGTGCCGCAGGCCTTCATGAAGTTCAGCGCGTTGTCGATCTCGCGGGCCAGCTGCTCGTAGCGCTGCCCGGACGGCGACGACTTCACGAAGTCCTGGTTCCAGGCGTGCACCTGGCGCAGGTCGGCGTAGCCACCGGTGGTGAAGGCGCGCACCAGGTTCAGCGTCGAGGCCGACGCGTGGTACATCCGCTTCAGCCGCTCCGGGTCCGGCACCCGGGCCGCCTCGGTGAACTCGAAGCCGTTGACCGAGTCGCCCCGGTACGTCGGCAGCGTCACACCGTCACGGGTCTCCGTCGACTTCGAGCGCGGCTTGGAGTACTGGCCGGCGATCCGGCCGACCTTCACGACCGGGACGGACGCGGCGTACGTGAGCACCGCGCCCATCTGGAGCAGGGTCTTGAGCTTGTTGCGGATGTGGTCGGCGGACACCCCGTCGAAGGCCTCGGCGCAGTCGCCCCCCTGGAGCAGGAACGCCTCGCCCCTGGCGACGGCTCCCATCCGGGCGCGCAGCTGGTCGCACTCGCCCGCGAAGACGAGCGGCGGATACGACTCGAGGTCCGCGATCACATCGCGCAGAGCCTCGGCATCGGGGTACTCGGGCTGCTGCGCCGCGGGAAGGTCTCGCCAGGTGTTGCCACCGGTCTCGGTGGACTTAGCGTTCACGGTCACCCCGACAACATTACGTGGTGAAACGGCCGGTCCACGCCGCCGCCCGGAGAATGAGACGACGGACACCGGCGGGCGGGGAACGGGTGGGGAACGGGTGGGGTATGGTTCACGGCATGTTCGCGCAGACGATCCGTGACTGGTGGTGGACCGCTCATCCGGCGGCCCACTGATCCGATCGCGCGCACAGAGTTCCGCGAAGGCCGCCCGAGGGGCGGCCTTTCCCGTTTCCGCGGGCCGTTCCTCCCCACCACGGAAGGAACCCCACCATGCACGTCCTCGACCGGCTGCTCGCCCCCGGCGCGCCACCGTTCGCCCTGCTGCGCCGGCTCACCCCGGGCCGCGACCACGACACCGTCGAGGTGCTGACCGGCCCGGTCCGGGAGGTCGAGCGGCTCGCCGACATCCCGGTGGGCGAACGCCCGTCGCTGGCGCTGGTGCCGTTCCGGCAGATCCGCGAGCGCGGCTTCGACGTGCGCGACGACGGCACCCCGCTGTCCGTGCTGGTCGCCGAGGAGTGCCACGAGCTCCCGCTCGGCGAGGTGCTCGACCGGCTGCCGGCGCACCCGGTGAGCGTGGAGGGCGGCGGCTTCGACGTCGGCGACGAGGAGTACGCGGAGATCGTCCGGCGCGTGGTCGCGGACGAGATCGGACGCGGCGAGGGCGCCGACTTCGTCATCCGCCGCACGTTCACCGGCCGTGTGCCGGGCTTCGGCAGGGCGGACGCCCTCGCGCTCTTCCGGCGGCTGCTCGCGGGCGAGCGCGGGGCGTACTGGACGTATGTCGTGCACACCGGGGACGGGCGGCCCCGCGCGGGCGGGCGGGGCGGGGACGCGGGCGGGCGCACGCTCGTCGGGGCGAGCCCGGAGGTGCACGTCCGGATGTCCGGGGGCACGGTCGTGATGAATCCGATCAGCGGGACGTACCGCTACCCGGCGGGCGGCCCGACGGTCGACGGGCTGCTGGACTTCCTCTCCGACCGCAAGGAGACCGACGAACTGTCCATGGTCGTCGACGAGGAGCTCAAGATGATGTGCGCGGTCGGCGACAGGGGCGGTGTGGTCGTCGGGCCCCGTCTCCGGGAGATGTCCCATCTCGCCCACACCGAGTACGAGCTGCGGGGGCGGTCCTCGCTCGACGTCCGCGAGGTGCTGCGCGAGACGATGTTCGCCGCCACGGTCACCGGCTCGCCGGTGCAGAACGCCTGCCGGGTCATCGAGCGCCATGAGCCCGCGGGCCCGGACGGCGGCGGGCGCGGGTACTACGCGGGGGCGCTCGCGCTCCTGGGCACCGACGCGGGCGGCGCGCAGACCCTCGACTCCCCGATCCTGATCCGTACCGCCGACATCTCCGCGTCGGGCGAGGTGCGGGTGCCGGTCGGCGCGACGCTGGTCCGCCACTCGGACCCGGCGTCCGAGGTGGCGGAGACGCACGCCAAGGCGGCGGGGATGCTGGCCGCGCTGGGGGTCCGTCCGGAACCCGCGCGCGAGGAGGCGGCGCCGCCGCGGCTGGCGGACGATCCCCGGGTGCGGGCGGCGCTGGACGCGCGCCGGGCGGATCTGGCGCCGTTCTGGCTGCGGATGCAGGCCCCGCCGGAGCGGGTCCGGGGGCATGCGCTGGTGGTGGACGGCGAGGACGCGTTCACCGCGATGCTGGCGCATCTGCTGCGGGGGCGGGCCTCGGCGTGACCGTGCGCCGCTACGACGAGCCGGGTGTGCGGGAGGCGGCGCTGGCCCACGACGGGCCGGTCGTCCTCGGCCCCGGGCCGGGCGACCCGTCGGACGCCGCCGACCCGAAGATGCGCTTGCTGCGCTCGCTCACCGCGGAGTTGCTGCACGGCCACCGGGGCGGGCTGCTGGGGGTCTGTCTCGGGCATGAGCTGATCGCCGCCGAGCTGGGCTGGACATCGCGCGCAGGGAGAGACCGTTCCAGGGGGCGCAGCTGCGGATCGGGCTGTTCGGCACCGAGGAGACGGTCGGCTTCTACAACAGCTTCACGGCCGTCTGCGACGACGAGGCGGCGGGGGAGCCGGCGCTGCGCGGCGTCGAGCTGAGCCGTGCGCCGTCGGGTGAGGTCCATGCGCTGCGCGGGCCGGGTTTCGCGGGTGTCCAGTTCCACCCGGAGTCGGTGCTGACGCTGCGCGGGCCGGAGATCGTGAGCACTCTGCTCGACGCGGTCGTCCCGGAGCGGGCGCCCTGAGCGGCGCCGCGCCCGCGCCCTGAGCGATCCCGGAGCGGGCGCCCTGGCAGCAGGTACGGCTCGGGCGGCGCCGGCTGGTGCTGTGCCCGGGCACCGGTGAAGGCCGGCGGGCGCCCCGGCGGCTCGCGGCGGGCACCGGGCCCCCGGCCCGGCCCCGGAGGCCGGTGCGGGGATCCCCGGTGAGCGGGCCGCCGGAGCGCTGTGAGGCCGCCGCCCCCTGCGGCCACCGCCCGCCACCCGCAGTCGGCCGCCTCGCCGTCAGCCGTCAGCCGAAGAAGACGCCGGCCTCCTCGTAGAGGGCCGGGTCGACCGTCTTCAGCCTCGCCGTCGCGTCGGCGATCGGCACGCGGACGATGTCCGTGCCGCGCAGGGCGACCATCTTCCCGTAGTCGCCGTCGCGCACCGCCTCGATCGCGTGCAGACCGAAGCGGGTCGCCAGCCAGCGGTCGAACGCGCTCGGCGTGCCGCCGCGCTGGACGTGGCCCAGTACGGTCGTCCTGGCCTCCTTGCCGGTTCGCTTCTCGATCTCCTTGGCCAGCCACTCTCCGACGCCCGAGAGCCGGACGTGCCCGAAGGAGTCCAGCGTCCCGTCCTTGAGGACCATGTCGCCGTCCCGCGGCGTCGAGCCCTCGGCGACCACCACGATCGGCGCGTACGAGGCGCGGAAGCGGGAGGTGACCCAGGCGCAGACCTGGTCCAGGTCGAACCGCTGCTCCGGGATGAGGATGACGTTCGCGCCGCCGGCCAGCCCCGAGTGCAGGGCGATCCAGCCCGCATGACGGCCCATCACCTCGACCACGAGGACCCGCATATGGGACTCCGCCGTGGTGTGCAGCCGGTCGATGGCCTCGGTGGCGATTCCGACGGCCGTGTCGAAGCCGAAGGTGTAGTCCGTGGCGGACAGGTCGTTGTCGATGGTTTTCGGCACGCCCACGCACCTGACGCCGTACTCGCCGGACAGGCGCGCGGCGACCCCGAGGGTGTCCTCGCCGCCGATCGCGATGAGGGCCTCCACCTCGTGCTTGGCGAGGTTCTCCTTGATCCGGCGGATCCCGTTCTCCGCCTTGAGGGGGTTGGTCCGCGAGGAGCCGAGGACGGTGCCGCCGCGCGGGAGGATGCCCCGCACCGCGGGGATGTCGAGGCGTACGGTGTCGCCCTCCAGCGGTCCGCGCCAGCCGTCCCGGTAGCCGGTGAACTCGTATCCGTACTCCTGCACGCCCTTGCGGACGATGCCGCGGATGACCGCGTTGAGGCCGGGGCAGTCGCCGCCCCCGGTCAGTACTCCGACCCGCATGGAAGGTCCCTTCGCCGTCGGTGGCCGCATTCGTCGGCAACGCTAGTGGTGACCCAGGTCACTCCGGCACGGCACAAAAGGTGAATTCCGGTCGGCGAAAGGGTGGTTGGCGTCAGGCAATTCACTCCATCGAGTGGATCGGATACCGAATCCGGGACAGCTGTCCGGCACGGGGGTTCAGACGTCGTCGAGGCCGCGCTCGATCGCGTAGCGCACCAGCTCCACCCGGTTGTGCAGCTGGAGCTTGCCCAGGGTGTTCTGCACGTGGTTCTGCACCGTGCGGTGCGAGATCACCAGCCGCTCCGCGATCTGCTTGTACGAGAGGCCCTTGGCCACCAGGCGCAGCACCTCGGTCTCCCGCTCGGTGAGCTTCGGTGCCGACGGATCGCCCGGTCCCGCTGCGGGCGCGGGCTCGCTCGCCAGCCGCCGGTACTCCCCCAGCACCAGCCCCGCGAGGCCCGGAGTGAACACCGGGTCGCCTGCCGCGGTGCGCCGCACGGCGTCGACCAGCTCCTCCGTGCTGGCCGACTTCAGCAGATAGCCGGTGGCCCCCGACTTCACCGCCTCCAGCACGTCGGCGTGCTCCCCGCTGGCGGAGAGCACCAGGACCCGCAGGGCGGCGTCCGCGCCGACGAGTTCCCGGCACACCCGGACGCCCGGCATGCCCGGCAGATTGAGGTCCAGCACGAGGACGTCCGGCGCCGCGGCCCTGGCCCGGCGCACCGCCTGCGGGCCGTCGCCCGCGGTGGCCACCACCTCGTACCCCGCCGCGGCCAGGTCGCGGGCGACCGCGTCCCGCCACATCGGGTGGTCGTCCACGACCATGACCCGCACGGGCCGCCGGGCCGCCCCGCTCGTCTCCGTCATCTCTCCTGCCTCCCCCGGGTCCCCCTCGGGACCGTCAGCTCGACTTCCGTACCCTGCCCCGGCACCGAGACCAGCTCCGCGGTACCGCCGATGTCCCGCAGCCGGCCGCGGATCGAGAGCGCGACACCGAGCCGCCCCTCGCCCTCGGCCTGGGCGAGCCGGCCCTCCGGGATCCCCGGTCCGTCGTCCCGGACCGTGACGACCACCTCGTCCGGCCCGTCCTCGACCAGGATCCACGCCCGCGCGCCCTCACCCGCGTGCCTGCGGACATTGTCCAGGGCGGCACCGACGGCGGCCGCGAGCTCCCTCGCCGTGCGGGCCGGGAGCAGCACCGGGGCGCCCGGCTCGGACAGGGTCACCCGGCTGCCGGCCCGCGGCGCGAGCAACGGGCGCAGGTCCACCGGCAGCTGCGCCGCGGCGTGCGCCCCGTCCTGCCCGTCCGGCTCGTCGGCGAGTCGGACGACCGCGCCCCGCGCCGCGTCCTCCGACACCCTGGACGCGGGGACCAGCCCGCCGGCCACCAGGGTCCGCAGGGCGACCTCCTGCTCGCCCGCCATCCGGCCGAGTTCCGCGGCCTCGCCCCCGATCGCCGTACCGCGCCGCTGCACCATGGCCAGCACCTGCAGCACTCCGTCGTGGATGTCGCGGGCCAGCCGCTCCCGCTCCCGGGTCGCGGCCTCGATCTCCAGGGCACGGGCCAGGGTGCGCTCGGAGGCCCGGGCGACCTCGACGACGTACCCGATGGCGATGGAGGCGACCCACACCAGCAGCACGTTGTGGATCGTGTCCCGGCTGGGCTCACCACGCTCGATGATGTTGGCGACGGCGACCAGGGAGGACGCGAAGCCCGCCCAGCGCCAGCCCCCCTTGATCGCGTAGGCGAGCACCGAACCCGCCGTCCAGATCGAGGGGAGGGTGGGGCTGTCGATCTGCTGCGCGTGCGCGTCGGCGAGCGGGGTGAGCAGGATGCCGGTGAGGGCGACGGCGAGATCGGCGCCGAGGAAGCGCTTGGTGCAGGCGGCCGCGTTCGCCACCCTGGGGAGCGTCACCAGCGTCCAGACGGCCATCACGGCGAGGAAGCCGACGGCCACCCAGGGGCGTTCGTACCTGTCCCCGGTGAAGACGAGGAGCAGGATCGCGTACCCCGCGGTCAGCACGCGGTACGCGGCCAGCGCGCGCCACAGCGGCAGCTCGACCGACATCCGTACGACCCGCTCGCGCCTGGCCATTGCCCCGATCCCCCAGTCCGTCCGGCCGGACGGGCGACGCTACCGGTCGCCGGCCCGCTCCGCCCCGCCGGCCCCCTTCGCGGCCCGCTCCGCCTCCCTGGCGGCCTCCTTCGCCGCCTTCTCGGCGTCCGCGATCTGCCGCTTGGCCGCCGTGGCGTAGATGTCCACGTACTCCTGGCCGGAGAGCTTCATGATCTCGTACATGACCTCGTCGGTGACCGAGCGCAGGATGAAGCGGTCGTGCTCCATGCCGTGGTAGCGGCTGAAGTCGAGCGGCTCGCCGATCCTGATACCCGGGCTCATCAGCTTGGGGACGACCTGGCCGGGAGGCTGGATCTTCTCGGTGTCGATCATCGCGACGGGGATGACGGGCGCGCCGGTGGCGAGCGCCACGCGGGCCAGACCGCCCGGCTTCCCGCGGTAGAGCCGGCCGTCCGGGGAGCGGGTGCCCTCCGGGTAGATGCCGAAGAGCTCACCGCGCTCGATGACCTCGATGCCGCTCCTGACGGCCGCCTCGCCGGCGCCGCGCGCCCCGGAGCGGTCGACCGGGAGCTGGCCGACTCCCTTGAAGAAGGCCGCGGTGAGCTTGCCCTTCACGCCCGGCGAGGTGAAGTACTCGGCCTTGGCGATGAACGTGACCTTGCGGTCCAGGACCGCGGGCAGGAAGAAGGAGTCGGAGAAGGACAGGTGGTTGCTCGCGAGGATCGCCGGCCCCTCGGCGGGAACGTTCCCGAGGCCCTCCACCCACGGCCTGAAGGCGAGCTTCAGCGCCCCGCCGATGGAGAACTTCATTGCGCCGTAGATCAACTCGAGTGCCTTCCTGGTGTCCGTCGGAAAGACCCTATCCCCTGGCGGGGCCGGGCTCCCCACAGCGGTCCCGTGCCGGGCGGGCTCAGCCCTGGTCGGTGTCGGTCCCGTCGCGTACGGTGAATCTGCCCACCGGGGGGACGCCCCCGGGCCGCCCTGAAAGGAGACCCCGGTGCCGGTCCTTCCTGGAGCCGAGCCGTACCGCCACGAGGGTGGCGAGGTCGGCGTACTTCTCTGCCACGGCTTCACCGGTTCCCCCCAGTCGCTGCGCCCGTGGGCGGAGTTCCTCGCGGAGCGCGGACTGACCGTCTCGCTGCCGTTGCTGCCCGGGCACGGCACCCGCTGGCAGGACATGGCGGTCACCGGCTGGCAGGACTGGTACGCGGAGGTGGACCGGGAGTTCCGGGCGCTGAGCGGGGAGTGCCGCCAGGTCTTCGTGTTCGGGCTGTCGATGGGCGGCGCGCTGACCCTGCACCTGGCCGCCCGGCACGGCGACGCGGTCAGCGGTATCGCGGTGGTGAACCCGGCCAACAAGGTGCACGGTCCGGCGGCGCACGCGCTGCCGGTGGCCCGCCACCTCGTGCGCACCACGAAGGGCCTGGCCAACGACATCGCGAAGGAGGGCATGGACGAGGTGGCCTACGACCGCGTCCCCCTGCACGCCGCCCATTCGCTGCGGAACTTCCTCCGGCTCGTCGACGGCGAGCTTCCGCAGGTCACACAGCCGATGCTGCTGCTGCACAGCCCTCAGGACCATGTGGTGCCGCCCGCGGACTCGGCCCGGATCCTCAGCCGGGTGTCGTCGACGGACGTCCGGGAGGTCCTTCTGGAACAGAGCTACCACGTGGCGACGTTGGACCATGACGCGGAGCGGATTTTCGAGGAGAGCCACGCGTTCATCGGCCGCCTCGCTCCGAGCGTCGGCGAGAAGGGAAGCACGACCGGTGGCTGAGCAGCACGACGCGGACCGGGACCGGGAACCGCAGCCCATCGACGAGGACGCCGCCTGGGCGGCGATCGTCGCAGGCTACGGGCAGGAGCCCGCGGACCCGCCGGGGGCGAAGCCGTTCAAGTCGGTGGAGGACCTCGCGGGCCTGCAGAAGGCCGTCCGGAACGACGGGCCGGACGGCGGGGCCGGTGACCGTGCCGACGGGGGCGAGGGCGGCAGCGGCGAGGAGGCCGAGGGCCCGCCGCCGGAGAAGCCGCTGGGCAGCTCCGTCGTGTTCGCTCCCGGAGTGGGCGGGGGCCGCGCGACTACACGATCGCCGAGCCCGGCGACGGCGACGGCGACGGCGACCTGGACGACACCGACGAGGGCCATTTCGTGCCGCCGGAGCCCCCGCCGCTGCCGGAGGCCGACACGACCGCGAAGTTCGCCTGGCTGGCGGTGATCGGCGGGCCCGTGCTGCTGCTGCTCGCCGTGATCCTGCGGTGGGACATGACCTGGTGGCTGACCACGCTCGGCGTCGGCGGCTTCCTGGGCGGCTTCGCGACACTGGTGGCGCGGATGTCGCACGGGGACGACGAGGACGACGACCCGGGCCGCGGGGCGGTCGTCTAGTGCCGCGTCAGGCAGGGTTTGCCCGCAGGGAGCGGCGTCCGGTGCATGGGGATTCCCCCGGCCCTCCGGGCCGAGGGAGGCAGCGCAAGGCGCCGGACCGGCCTCGTCGTGGGCCTGCTCGGTTGGTTCGGCAACGCAGCGATTCGCCTGATTCCGCAACGCCGCGAGCCCGCCGTGCCGGGCGTCGCGACGGGGCGAACGCCGCCCTGACGCGGCACTAGCTCGGCCGGCTCGTGCCGTGGCCGCGCGGGCCCTGCTCCGGGGCCGGACCGGTCGCGGACGCCGGGGGCGTGGAGGGCACCCGCAGGACGGCCAGGACCGGGAGATGGTCCGTGGCCGCCTTCAGGTCCGCCTCGCCGACCCCGGGGAGCCCCACGGGTACGCCGCAGCCGAGTACCTCGATGCCGGGGGTGACGAAGACCGCGTCGATCCGCTGGTGCGGGACCGCGGGGGTCGAGGTGTACTCACCGCCCCAGGGGCTGACCGCCCGGGCGTCCCGGAGCGCGGTGGCGAGGCGCCGGAAGCTGCGCCCGCCGGGTCGCTCGTTGACGTCGCCCGCGGCGATCGCGTGCGGCACGTCCATCGCGGCCAGACGGTCGAGCAGCATTCCGGCCTGGGCATGGCGCTCGTCGGCCCGCAGGCTGAGATGGCAGCTGAGCAGCCCGATCCGGGCCGCCCCGATGCGCACGACGGCGGTGGCGAAGCCGCGCCGGTGCAGCCCAGGGGTGAGCGGCAGCAGAACGTCCTCGGTGCGCTCGGCCCTCACCCGCAGCGAGCACAGCAACGCCGGTCCCGCGGCGGTCGCCCCGCCGCTCAGCACCACCAGCTCGCACTTGGCCGCGAGACGGGCGAGGTGCTTGCGCCACCGGAAGAAGCGGGGTGCCTCCTGGACGAAGACGAGATCGGGCCGGCAGGCCCGGATGACGCGGGCGAGGGCGTCCTCGTCGTCGCGCATGGAGCGGATGTTGTAGCCGAGGACCCTGATGACGGCCGAACCGTCCGGCTCGGTGCGGGAGTTGGGTAGCGGTCGCGTCGCGGACGTCACCATGCGCCTCACGATAACGGGCCCCGGCCCGCCTTGTGCGCCCCCGGCACCGGGCGCGCCACACGGGCGGGGCGGGCGGGACGTTTGTACGACCGGGGCGGAGGCTGCAGACGTCCCGTACAGCCGGGGCGGAGGCCGTACGCCGGGCCGGCCGCGTCTCGCTCCGTGCCGAAGGGCCCGCCGCTCCCTCCCCCGGCGGGCCGGCGAGCACGGGCCGACGAGCACGGGCGCCTGCCGCCCCCGGAGGGGCGGCAGGCGCCGGAGCGGCGGGCGCGGGCGTCAGCCCTGGCGTGCCAGGTCCGCCGCGCCGACGAGGCCCGCCCTGTTGCCGAGCTGAGCGGCGAGCACCTGGGCGTGCGGACGCCACTGACCGCCGATCAGCCAGCGCCGGAAGGACTTGCGGATCGGGTCCAGGACCAGCTCGCCCTCGTCCGACACGCCGCCGCCGACGATGAACGCCGAGGGGTCGAACAGCGACGCCAGGTCGGCCAGTCCCGCGCCGGCCCAGCGGGCCAGCTCGCGGAAGGAGTCGACGGCCACCTTGTCGCCCTGCCTCGCCGCCTCGCTGACGTGCCTGCCCTCGACGCCCTCGGGGGTTCCGTCGCCGAGGCCGAGCAGGATCCCCGCGTTCTCGGGGGTCGCCGCCGAGCGCTGGCGGGCGTAGCGGACGAGTGCCCGCCCGGACGCGTACTGCTCCCAGCAGCCCTGGCTGCCGCAGCCGCACAGCAGGCCGTCGGGGACGACCCTGATGTGCCCGAACTCCGCCGCCACGCCGAAGCGGCCGCGGCGCAGCTTGTTGCCGATGATGATGCCGCCGCCGAGGCCCGTGCCGAGCGTGATGCAGATGACGTCGCTGTGGCCCTGGCCCGCGCCGAAGCGGTACTCGCCCCAGGCCGCCGCGTTGGCGTCGTTCTCCACGACGACCGGCAGGCCGACGCGCTGCTCCACCTTGTCCTTCAGCGGCTCGTGCCGCCACTGGATGTTCGGCGCGAAGAGGACGGTGGCACGCTTGTCGTCGACGTAGCCGGCGGCACCGATGCCGACCGCCTCGATGTCGTGCCCCTTACCGGCTCCGGAGACGGCCGAGCAGATCGCGTCCACGATTCCCTCGGCGGTCGGCGGAGTGGGCACCGTGTGCGTCTCAAGGATGGTGCCCTCTTCGTCGACCACGCCGGCCGCGATCTTGGTGCCGCCGATGTCGACGCCGATGGTGAGTCCCATGTGTCCCTCAGTTTTCGGTCGAGCCCCGCTGGGCCCAACCGTACCGGAGGGAGTCCGCGCGTCAGTCCAGATCGATCTTCTCGCTCGGGCCGGGGCCCTCGTCCCGGCGGTCCCGGCGGCTCGTGCCGTCCGTGCCCTCGCTGCCGTCCGTGCCCTCGCTGCCGTCCGGGCCGTCCGCACCTCCGGACGGCTCGTTCCTCGTCCAGCGGCGCTCATGGCCTTCCACGGCGGAGCGGTACGCGGCCAGCAGCTCGCCTCCCGCGGCCGCGAGATGGTCGAAGACCTGCGGGTTGCGCTCGATGACCGGCTCGACGGCCGACTTCGCCTGGTTGATCAGCTGCTGCACCGTCCCCTGCCCGGCGAGGCCGAGCAGCGGGTTCTGCAGCGACGACACCTTCTCGGCGACCGCGTCCAGCAGCTTGCGCAGCTCCTCGCCCGCGGTGCCGGTGCCGTGCGGCCCGTACCGCTCGCTGCGGCGGGCCCGCTCCTCCTCGAGGTCCTCGGCGCACGCCGTCGCCCAGGCGTCGGCGTCGACGGCGGGACGTTCGGTCGCATCGCTCATGGCGTACTCCTCGGAAAGTGCCTCGTACGTCGACGGTACCCGAAGAGGAGGCCGCCGTTCAGCGGCTCCGCGGCCACAGCGCGGGGTCGGGCTCGAAGCGGATGCGCAGCTCCCCGTCCCGCAGGGCGGCACCGCTGACGGCGCAGCGGCGCAGCACCGACGGCAGGGTGAGGACGCGGCGGAACGGGCCGGCGGTCAGGAAGAGTTCGTCGTCCCTGCGCACCAGCTGCAGCCGGTCCCTGGCGGCTCCCGGCAGGGGCAGCCGCCAGACCAGCACCCCGTCCTCGGCCCGGCGGTCCTCCACCGTCCGGCGGTTCCCCGGGAGGGGCCCGGGCGTGCTGCCGGCCGGCCCGTCGAGCAGCCCGGCGAGTTCGCCGGGCTGCCGGGGGTCGCGGCCGGTGTGCGGCACCTCCCGTACCGGTACGTCGCCGAACTCCTCGCGCCAGCCCTTGAGCGCGCTCTGCTGCCGTCCCGAGAGGGCCGCGAGGAACGGGTCGCCGGAGCCGGTCGGGACGATCCGGTTGGCGATCACCATGTCCGGGGCAGGCCCGTGCAGGGCGAGGCCGAGCCGGGCGGTGCGCAGGGCGCGGTCGGCGGCCTCGGGGCCGGGTTCGGCGACCAGGCGCACCGAGGCTCCGGGGCTCTCGATGAGCGCCTGGACCGCGGCCAGCTCCTCGTCCCAGCGGGCGGCCGTCTCGTACAGCCACTGCGCGGGCATGGGCACGCCCGCGAGCTGGGCGAGCACGGGGCGCAGCGAGCGGGCGGCCTGCCGCTCGGCGGGGAGCAGCCGGCGCAGGTAGCGGCGCAGCTGCTCGGGGAGGGCGAGCAGGGCGACGGCCTGGCGCACCGGGGGAAGGTCGACGACCAGGAGGTCGTGGCCGCCATCGGTGGCCTGCTTCAGGGCGCGCAGCAGCGCGAACTGCTCGCTGCCCGGGAGTTCCGTCAGCTCGCCGTCCTCGAAGGGCAGGGCCCGAGGAGGTCGAGCGCGGCCCCGGCCCGCTCCTGGAAGCCCAGGAACTCGTGGCGGAAGTCGGCACCGGGGTCGAGGCGGACGACGGTGAGGCCGGGCGGCCCGGTGTCGGCGCCGCCCGGCCCGGGGGTTTCGGGTGCGGCGCCGGTCAGCGCCTCGGGCGGCTCGCCGGACAGCAGCAGGACCCGTTCGCCCCGCCGTGTTCCGGCGAGGGCGAGGGCGGCCGCGACGGTGCTCCGGCCGGCCCCGCCGGTGCCGGTGACGAAAACGGTGCGCATGGAAGGGGTGCTTCAGGCCTTCGGACCGGACTCGACGCGCTTCTTCAGGCCGGCCAGGGCGCGGTCGATGATGACCTTCTCCGCCTTGCGCTTGATCATCCCGAGCATGGGGATCTTGACGTCGACGGTCAGCTGGTAGGTGACCTCGGTCCGCTCGCCTCCGGCGACCGGCTTCAGCGTGTACGAGCCGTCCAGCGCGCGCAGCATCTGGGACTTGACCAGCGTCCAGGAGACCGTGTCGTCGCCGGTCCAGGTGTAGGCCAGGACGTGGTCGTCCTTGATCGCGCCGGCGTCGAGCACCAGCCGGACCTGGAGCGCGCGGCCCCGGCCGTCCTTCTCCAGGACCTCGGTCTCCTTCACCTCGCCGGTCCACTCCGGGTAGCGCGCGAAGTCGGAGATCACTCCCATCACATCGGCCGGTGCCGCGTCGATGGTGATGCTCGAGCTGGTGTGTTCCGCCATCGCCGTGGCTCCTTAACTGAACGCCGGACGGGGTTGCGGTGTGCAATCTACCGCGACCCCGGCGATCACCATTCCAGGGCCCACGGCCGCCCCGTCGCCGCGAAGTGCCCGACGTTCACGCACTCGGTCGTGCCGATCCGCATGCGCCGCACCAGCGGCTGGTGCACATGCCCGAAGAGCGAGTACCGGGGCCGGGTCCGGCGGATGGCGTCGAGCAGGGCCCGGCTGCCGCGCTCGAACCGGCGGGCGACGGTGTCGTACGTCAACTCGGGCACGTCCGGCGGGATGTGCGAGCACAGGACGTCGACCTCGCCGAGCGCCTCGACCTTCGCCGCGTACTCCTCGTCGGAGATCTCGAACGGGGTGCGCATGGGGGACCGCAGCCCGCCGCCGACGAAGCCGAACACGAGCCCGCCCAGCTCGATCCGCTCACCGTCGAGGACGGTGGTGCCCGGGCCCGCGTACTCCGGCCAGAAGGCCGGGACGTCGACGTTGCCGTAGGTGGCGTACGTCGGGGTGGGGAACGCGGCGAACATCTCGCGGTACTGCTTGCGCACCGCCCCGAGGATCACGGCGTACCGGTCGAGGCCCGCCCAGAGGCTGCGCTCGAACGCGCGGGCCTCCTCGAAGCGCCGGGCGGTGCGCAGCTCGACGATCCTGTCCGCGTTCTCCACACCGAAGAGGTCGGGGAAGATCCCGCGCGAGTGATCGGCGTAGTCGAGGAAGAGGACCAGGTCGCCGAGGCAGATCAGGGCGTCGGCCCCCTCTCCCGCCCTGGCCAGATCCGTCGCGTTGCCGTGCACGTCGCTGACCACATGAACTCGCATGCCGATCACCCTAGAGCGGTCGTCCGATTCCCAGTAGAGGTCACCGGACCTGCGGTTACTTCCGAGTCGTCCGGCTGGTGGACTAGGGTTCGCGATGCTGCGGCGCACAGGTGTGACGCAGGGAACATCTGGCCGGGACCCCCTATCCGGAACTGAGTACTGATGGGTAACGTCCGGGCAGTCCCCGGTGCGTTCACACAGAGCCGTGGCGCCGGCGCCCGATGAGGAGCAGCAGTCTTGCGTGAGTTCAGCCTTCCGGCCCTGTACGAGGTCCCGACGGACGGCAATCTGACGGATCTCATCCGCCGCAATGCGACGCAGCACCCCGAGGTCGCGGTCATGGCCAGAAAGGCGGCCGGGGGCTGGGCCGACGTCACCGCGGCCCGGTTCCTCGCCGAGGTGCGGGCCGCCGCGAAGGGCCTGATCGCCGCGGGTGTGCGGCCCGGGGACCGGGTCGCCCTGATGTCCCGCACCCGCTACGAGTGGGTGCTGCTCGACTTCGCTATCTGGAGCGCCGGCGGCGTGACCGTCCCGGTCTACGAGACCAGCTCGCCGGAGCAGGTGCAGTGGATCCTCGGCGACTCCGGCGCCGTCGCGGTGGTCGTCGAGAGCGGGGCGCACGCCGCCGCCGTCGAATCCGTGCGCGACGCCCTCCCCGCGCTGCGGCACGTGTGGCGCATCGAGGATGACGGGATCGCGCGGCTCACGGCGGCCGGGGCGGAGATCCCCGACACCACCGTGGACGAGCACAGCGCGTCCGCCAAGGCGGACGACCCGGCCACCATCGTGTACACCTCGGGCACCACGGGCCGCCCCAAGGGCTGTGTGCTCACCCACCGCGCGTTCTTCGCGGAGTGCGGGAACCTGGTCGAGCGCCTGAAGCCGCTGTTCCGTACCGGAGACAGCTCCGTCCTGCTCTTCCTCCCCGCCGCGCACGTCTTCGGGCGCATGGTCGAGGTGGCGGCGGTGATGGCGCCCATCAAGCTCGGCTGCGTACCGGACGTCAGCAACCTCACCGACGAGCTCGCCTCGTTCCGCCCCACGCTGATCCTCGGTGTACCGCGGGTCTTCGAGAAGGTCTACAACGCGGCGCGCGCCAAGGCGCAGGCGGACGGCAAGGGCAGGATCTTCGACAGGGCCGCGGCGACGGCGATCGACTACAGCCGCGCGATCGGCACCGAGAAGGGCGCGTCGTTCGGGCTGCGGCTCCGGCACAAGGTGTTCGACCGGCTCGTCTACGGCAAGCTGCGCGCGGTGCTCGGCGGGCGCGGCGAGTTCGCGGTCTCCGGCGGCGCCCCGCTGGGCGAGCGGCTCGGCCACTTCTACCGCGGTATCGGCTTCACGGTGCTGGAGGGCTACGGCCTCACCGAGACCTGTGCGGCGACGGCGTTCAACCCCTGGGACCGCCAGAAGATCGGTACGGTCGGGCAGCCGCTGCCGGGTTCGGTGGTGCGGATCGCCGACGACGGCGAGGTGCTGCTGCACGGCGAGCACATCTTCACGGGCTACTGGAACAACGAGGCGGCGACGGCGGATGCCCTGGCCGACGGCTGGTTCCACACCGGCGACATCGGCACCCTCGACGAGGACGGCTACCTCTCGATCACGGGCCGTAAGAAGGAGATCCTGGTGACCGCGGGCGGCAAGAACGTCGCCCCGGCGGTCATCGAGGACCGCATCCGCGCCCACGCGCTGGTCGCGGAGTGCATGGTGGTGGGCGACGGGCGGCCGTTCGTGGGCGCGCTGATCACCATCGACGAGGAGTTCCTGGCCCGCTGGGCCGCCGACCACGGCAAGCCGGCCGGCTCGACGGCGGCTTCGCTGCGCGAGGACGCGGACCTGCTGGCGGAGGTCCAGCGGGCGGTGGACGCGGGCAACGCCGCGGTCTCCAAGGCCGAGTCGGTGCGGAAATTCAGGGTTCTCAGCTCCCAGTTCACCGAGGAGGCCGGTCACATCACGCCGTCGCTGAAGCTCAAGCGGAACGTGGTGGCCAAGGACTTCGCGGACGAGATCGAGTCGATCTACCGGTCGTAGGGGCTGCCTGCGAGCGCCTGCGGCAGACGCCGCGGGCCGCCGCTACCGCTGGTAGTCCTCGGCGAGGACCCGCTCGATGTTGCGCTCGGCGAGCGCGGTGATGGTGAGGAACGGGTTGACGCCGACGGAGCCCGGCACGAGGGCTCCGTCGGTGACGTACACCCCGGGGGCGCCGCGGACCCGGCCGTAGTCGTCGGTGGCCCTGCCGAGCACGCAGCCGCCGAGCGGGTGGTAGGTGAAGTCGTCGGCCACGGGCCGGTTGCCGCCGAACAGGTCGTACCGGTAGATCGTGGCGTTCCTGAGGTTGATGCGGTCGAAGAGCTTCCTGGCCGCGTCGCCGGAGACCTTGCTCTGCTCGGGCGTCCAGTCCAGCCGCATCGTGTCGGTGCCGGCGTGGTACGTCAGTGTGCCGCGCTCCGGGTTCCTGGTGATGGCGAGGTAGAGGCTGATCCAGTGCTCGAACCCCATCGGCAGCGGGGCGATCTCGGCGAAGACGGGGTTGGCGGTGTTGGACCAGTCGTCGATGCCCATCACCGGCATGGTCGCCTGGTGGGCGCCGACGGTGTCCCAGAGGTGGTTGGCCCGCGCGGTCATGACGTTGCCGTTGGCCCCCCAGCCCGTGCCGATGTGCTCGCTGAGGTCCGGCAGGGCTCCGGACTCGCGGGCGCGCAGCAGGAGTTCGGTGGAGCCGAGGCTGCCGGCTCCCAGGAACAGCCGGGTGCAGCCGATCTCCCGGGTGGCGACGACCCTGCCGGCGGTGTCGATGCGGTCGGCGGTGACGACGTAGGTGCCGTCCGGTTGCGCCCGCAGCGCGCGGACCCGGTGCAGTGTGTCGACGGTGACGTTGCCGGTGCCCAGGGCGGCGGCGAGATAGGTCCGGTCGAGACTGCGCTTGCCGTGGTTGTTGCCGTAGATGACCTCGCCCGCGAGTGCGGAGCGCACGGCCTGCCCGGCGGCCTCGCGCTGCATGTACCCGAAGTCGTAGACGTTGGGCACGAAGACCGTCCTGAGGCCGGCCTTGGCGGCGTGCTTCCGGGAGATCCGCGAGAAGCGGTACCACTCGGTGGACTCGAACCAGGCCGGGTCCACGGTGTTGACGCCCAGCATCTGCCGGGCGAGCGGGAAGTACCGGTCGTACATGGCGCCGGCGTCGACGGTCGGCAGCATCTCGGAGAAGTACGCCCGTTGCGGGGTGACGGCCATTCCGCCGTTGACGAGCGAGCCGCCGCCGACACCGCGGCCCACGTACACCGACATGGCGTCGAAGCGCACCCGGTCCAGGACGCCCGGGTAGGGGCTGATGTCCTTGTTGACGACGTCGAGCCAGAGGAACTGGGCGAGCGGGGCCTCGGTGCGCGTGCGGAACCACATCGAGCGGTGGTCCGGGGCGCGGGTGCTGCAGAAGACCTTTCCGTCGGGCCCCGGGGTGTCCCAGAGCCGGCCCATCTCCAGGACGAGGGTGGGGATTTGGGCCTCACCGAGGCGCAGGGCGGTGACGGCGGCGCCGTAACCGGAGCCGACGACGAGGGCGGGGGTGTGGTCGGCGGCTGCCGCCCGGGAGGCCGGCGCGTGGGTCGCCGCGCGGGCCGCGGGCACGGGCCCGATGCGGGTGAGGCCGAGGGCGGCCGCGGTCTGGAGGGCGCCGAGACCCAGGAGGTGACGGCGCGTCAGATTTGGTGTCATGGTGCGCAGCATGTGCGGATTTTCCGGTTCCGCCTATCCGCCGCGGGGACCTTTTCCAGCGGGGGCGCAAGAGGGCGGTTCGCGCCGCGCGGGCCGGGACGCGGGCCGGGGCCGTGCGCGGCCCGGCAACCGCGGGGCGCCGGGGTGCGGCCCGGACCGCCGCCGGACCGCCGCCGCGACGGTGGGCACCCACCCGACCGGACACCCGGGGACGGGACGTCACCCGGCCCGGCCACCGGATACGCCCGGGTCCCGGGGCGCGGGACAGGCCGGCGGGGTACGCGCGGGACGCGGGACAGGCCGGCGGGGCAACACGGGCGCGGGGCGGGCAGGCGGTCCCGGCACACACCGGGCGGGCCGGCGGGGCGCGGACCGGACCGCCCGGTACCGGCGAGGGGCGCCGGACCGGGTGCGCACGGGGGCGCCGTACCCGGGCGGCGCACCCGTTCCGCCGCCGCCCGCCGCGGCGGAGACGCCCGGTCCGGGCACGGGGATGCCGACGCCGCCTCGGGCCTCGGGGCCTCAGGCCGCAGCCTCAGGGGGAGGGCCCCGCCCGGTTCAGACGCAGGGGAGGTCCGCGCGGGCCGGTCCGCGCGGACCTTCCGTCGGTGCGCCCGCGGCGTCGGCACGGGCGGGGCCCGTCCGGACCGCCCGGGTCACACCCGTCCGGGCCGCCCGGGTCACAGCAGCTCCCTCAGCCGGTCCGCCAGGAGGTCCCAGCGCCAGCGTTCCTCGACCCACTCACGGCCCCGCTCGCCCATCCGGCGGCGCAGTGCGGGGTCCCCGAGGAGGGCGGTGACGCGCTCCGCGGTCTCCTGCGGGGAACCGCCGCGGACGACCCAGCCCGTCTCGCCGTCGAGCACCGCGTCCGGCGCCCCGCCCGAGTCACCGGCGACGACCGGGAGTCCCGTCGCGGAAGCCTCCAGGTAGACGATGCCGAGGCCCTCCACGTCCAGCCCGCCGCGCCGGGTGCGGCAGGGCATCGCGAAGACGTCACCGGCGCCGTAGTGCGCGGGCAGCTCCCCCAGGGGACCGCGCCGGTGAAGCGGACCGACTCCGCCACTCCCGTGGTGCCGGCCAGGCTGCGCAGGTCCTTCTCGTAGGGCCCGCCGCCGACGATCAGCAGCACCGCGTCGGGCACCTCGGCGAGGATCGCGGGCATGGCCCTGATCAGGGTGTCCTGGCCCTTGCGCGGCACGAGCCGGGACACGCAGACGACGACCGGGCGGTCGGTGAGCCCGAGCCGTTCGCGTACCGCCTCGCCGCCCGAGCCCGGATGGAAGGTCTTCTCGTCGACGCCCGGCGGCAGCTGCACCATCCGCCCGGCCGCCTCGGGCGTCAGCGCGGCGGCGATCCGCGAGCGGGTGTACTCCCCGAGGTAGGTGATGGTGTCCGTGCCCTCGCCGACCCGGCGCAGCAGCCGCCGGGCTCCGGGCAGCTGGGCCCAGCCCGCCTCGTGGCCGTGGGTGGTGGCCACCAGGCGCCGCGCCCCGGCCCGGCGCAGCGCCGGGGCCATCAGCCCGAGCGGGGCGGCGGCGCCGAACCACACCGACGTGCAGCCGTGCTCCCGCAGCAGTCCCACGGCGCGCCCGGTGACGCGCGGGGTGGGCAGCAGCATGGTCGTACGGTCGCGGACCACCTTGTAGGGCTGCTCGGCGTCGAACGCGGCCGTCGCCTCGGCGCCCTCGCGACCGCGCTTCCACGTGGAGGCGTAGACGACGATATGTTCGGGGTCCAGCCGCAGCGCGACGTTGTGGAGGAACGCCTGGATGCCGCCGGGACGCGGCGGGAAGTCGTTGGTCACGATCAGGGTCTTGTCCATCGCCGCCGACAGTACCAACGGCCGCCGCGCCTGATCGCGGGCGGACGGGCGTCCGGCATGATGGCGGCCGGGCCGGCAGGGCGGCGGGCGCCGCTCAAGGGCACGGGACGGATCGGACGGCACGGGGTGGTCATGACAGGCACAGGGCGTTCCGCCGGGTCGGGGCGCGCCGCGTCCGGGGTCCCGGTGGCCGGGGCCGTGGCGGCCTTCGCCCTCTCCAGGACGCTGCTGCTGCTCTGGGTCCTGAAGGTCCTCCCCGTCCGCGGCCCCGATGTGACCAGCGACGTCGCCGTGATCTACCGGGGCTGGTACGAGGTGCTGAGCACCGGCAGCTACCCGCTGGACGACGTCACCTGGCAGTACCCGCCCGCGGCCGCCCTGGCGGTCCTCTCCCCCGGCCTGGTGCCCTCCCTCGACTACGTGCACGCCTTCTTCGCCCTGGTCCTGGTGTGCGACGCGGCGGTCCTGGGGCTGCTGCTGTACGCGGGGCGGCGGCCCGGGAAGTCGGTGAAAGGCGCCTGGTTCTGGATCGCGGGGCTGCCCCTGCTGGGTCCGACGGCGTACGCCAGGTACGACCTGATGGTGACGGCGGTCGCGGTGGCCGCGCTCCTCGCCGCCGCCCGCCGCCCGGGGGTCGCCGGGGCGCTCGCCGGGTTCGGCGCGATGCTGAAGGTGTGGCCGGTGCTTCTGCTGGCCGGGCTGCGGCAGCGCCGCGCCTGGGTCGCGGCGGCGGTCACGGGGGCGGCCCTGCTGCTGGTCCTCACGGCGTCGATGCCCGGGGCGCTGGCCTTCCTCGGTTTCCAGCGGGACCGGGGCACGGAGGTCGAGTCGCTGGGTGCGCTGGTCTTCCACGTCGCCCGGCACTTCGGCTGGGAGGGGCAGGTACTGCTGAACTACGGCTCGGTCGAGTTCCTCGGCCCGTACGTCCCCTGGTCAGCGGTGCGGCGCTCGGTCTCACCGCCGCCGCATTCGGCTGGCTGGCCGTGTGGCGGCTGCGGGCGGCGGAGTTCTCGGCGGCCACCCCCGCGGACGCGGCGTTCACGGCCGTGCTGCTGTTCACGACCACGAGCCGGGTGATCAGCCCCCAGTACCTGGTCTGGCTGCTGGGACTGGCCGCGGTCTGCCTCGCCTTCCGGGGAGCCGGATGGCCCTGCCGGGCCTGCTGGTGCTGGCCGCCACCGGGCTCACCTTCCTGGAGTTCCCCGTCTGGTTCGACAAGGTGGTCGCGAGCGACCCCGGGGGATCGCGGTCCTGGCGGCCCGCAACGGGCTGCTGGTGGTGGCCGCGCTGCTGGCGTGCCGCCGCCTCTGGAGGGACACCGTCCCGCCGGGCCGGCGTCGGCGCGGCCGGCGGTCGCTCCCGGCCGGCTCCGGCCGGGACCGGGCCTCGGTCGGGACCTGACCCTCCCTCGGGGACCGCGCCACCGGACGGCGCGGGCGGCCGGTTCCGTCCGGGATGCTCCGGACCGCCCGTGCGGCGGGGACGCGGGAGCGGGGCTGAGCAGGTCCGAGCGCCCCGGAACCCCGGGCAGCGACTCAGCGGGAACCGTCGCCGCGCGGGGGCGGGGCGGACGGGGGCGGGGCGTACGGCGGACGGGGGCGGGGCTCCGGATCACCGGCCCAGCCGCTCGACCAGGTACTCCCGCCAGTCCGCGGTGAAGCGTTCCCGGCTCGTGCCCAGGACCTCGCCGAACGCCGACTCCACCGCCCCGTCGCGCGACTCCGCGGCGCCCACCGCCCGGTAGAACGCGCGCAGCCGGTCCTCGCCCCAGCGGGCGGCGATCAGCTCGCAGGCCAGCAGGCCGCCCTCGTACGCGCGGCCCAGTGCGTGTTCGCCGCCGCCGAAGTGGAAGTCGCCGTCTGCGGGGAGGGCGTCGGGAAGGTCGCCGCCGAGGACGGCACGGCGCAGTTCCGGTGCGGTCGCACGGGCGTCGCGGCCGGTGCCGCGGTAGGCGGCCCAGTCGGCGAATCCCTCGGAGAGCCAGAGCGGGGTGGCGGCCGACGTGTGCGCGCGGGTCGCCACATGCGCGGTCTCGTGGGTGAGGACGACGCGTCGGCCGTGATCGCCGAGGGCTCCGTACGCCTCGGGGTTGACGGTCACCCGGTCGGCGGGCGCGGGCCCGCCGGCCTTGCCGGGAGCCGCCGCGAGGCCCGTGGTGACCGCCGCTACGCCCCGGTACTGCTCGGCCGGGGCGCCGAGCAGCCGGCCCATGGCGTCCAGCGAGCCGGGCACCACGACCACCACCCGCCCGGCCCAGGCCCCGCCCCAGGCGGCCGAGACCGCGGGGACGGCCCGGTCCGCGTCCGCCGCGACCCTCCGGAGCCGCGCCTGCTCCTGCCCCACGCCGAGGACCAGGCTGTGCGTGCCGCGCACCACCTCGATGTCGCCCTGCTGCCACAGCGGCTGTGCGGCGCCGGGGCCGGGGCGGTCGGCGGTGATGTACCAGCGGCCGTCCCGCTCGGCGAGTTCCAGCCGGCGCACGGCGGTCACCGGCGAGGCGTCGTACCCGTCGAGCCGGTAGCGCAGTTCGGCGTCGGCCGCGGCCCGGCCGCCGGAGCGCCGCACCCCGGTGAGCCGGTACTCCCAGGAACCGAGCGGGAGGCCGGAGAGGTTCGCGAACTCGGCCTGCCCGGAGGTTCTCAGCCGCCGCGCGGAGGGGTCGATCGCCGAGAGATAGCCGGCCTCGTCGCGGCGGAGCACCGCGGCGGCCCGGTCGTCGAGCATCCGCTGCACCTCGCGGCCGGTCGTGTCCCGCCCGGGTGCGCCGGAGCAGCCGCCCGTCAGCAGCGACCCGGGCAGGACGAGCCCGGTCAGCAGGACGGCTGCCGCGCGCCGCCGTCCTGCCGTCGTCCGCACCGCGAATCCCTGGCCAGCCACCCTGCCGATGGTAGGCGAGCGGGAGAGCGGGACCGCCCCGGCCGCGGCCCGCTCAGGGCCGGGTCACCGAGGCGATCGGCATCATCCCCACCGGGTCGTAGCGCACCGCCGCGCCCGGGTAGGGCGCGTGGACGACCTGGCCGTTGCCGACGTACATGGCCACATGGCTGGCGTCGGAGCGGTAGGTGACCAGGTCGCCGGGTCTCGCCTGGGACAGCGGCACCTGCTGTCCGGCGTACCGCTGCGCCTGGGAGGTGCGGGGCAGCCCCACACCGGCCCGGGCGTAGGACCACTGGGTGAGACCGGAGCAGTCGAAGCCGTTCGGCCCGTTGGCGCCCCAGACGTAGGGCTTGCCGACCGCGCTCTGCGCGGCCGCCACGGCCGCGGCGGCACGGGCCGACGAGGGGCCCGCGCCGCCGGACAGGTCGGGGGCGGCCCGGCCGGAGCGCGACGCCCGGTCGTACGCCGCACGTTCCACCGCGGGCAGGGACGACAGCAGCCGCTCGGCCGTCGCGAGCTTCGCCTCGACGGCCCGCTTGTGGCGGGCCAGGGCGTTCCTGGTGCGTTCCAGCTCCGCCAGCTTCCGGGCGGCCTCGGAACGCTCCTGGCCGAGCCGCCGCTGGGCCCGCCGGAGGTCGGTCAGGACGGCCGCCTCCCGGTCGCCGAGCCGGTCCAGCACCGCGGCCCGGTCCAGGTATGTGTCCGGGTCGCCGGAGAGCAGCAGGGCGAGCGCGGGGTCCACCCCGCCGGAGCGGTACTGGGCGCCGGCCACGGAACCGAGCGCGTCCCGCATCCGGTTGACGTCCTCCTGGCCGCGGGCCGCCCGCTCCTGGGCCCGGGCCACCCGGTCGCCCAGCTCGTCGGCGTGCTCGGCCGCCTCGTTGTACCGCTCCGTCGCCTGCTCGGCCTGCTCGTACAGCCGGTCGACCATGGCGCGGGTGGCGGCGGGGCCGGTGGACGGGTCGGCTCCGGCGGGTGCGGTGCCGAGCGCGGCGGCGGCGGTCGCCACCGTGGCCGAGAGGAGGGTGACCCGGGCACCTCCGTGGAAACCGGACGCTGGGGGTCGGCGATGGGACGCCACAGGAGCCGTACTCCCTTCCGCTGGACGCAGCCTGGGCGGCTGCTGCGCGGCAGACAGTAACGGCGGGGACGGCGGACGGCCAAAACCGGCATCGGGTACATACGGTGACGCCCCGCGGGAGACCACAGGTCACCGGCGGGGCGCGCGGTCAGCGGCGCATGCCGTAATTCGCCCGAACGGGCGCCGGTCGGAAGGGCGTCAGCCCCGGACGGCGCACCGCGGGGACGTCAGCCCCGGACACCGCACCGCGGGACGTCAGCCCCGGCGCCGAAACCGGAAGGGCGTCAGACCCGGACGCCGAACTGGAAGGTGCCCATGTAGTCCATGGACTCGTAGCGGACCACGGTACCGGGCTTCGGGGCGTGCAGGATCTGGTTGTTGCCCGCGTACAGGCCCACGTGCGAAAGGCCGTTGAAGAAGACCAGGTCGCCCGGCTTGAGCTGGCTGCGGCCGATCTTCACACCGTCGTTCTGCTGGGTGTAGGTGGTCCGGGTGAGGCTCACGCCGGCCTGGCGGTAGGCCCACTGCGTCAGCCCGGAGCAGTCGTAGGAGTTGGGACCCTCGGCGCCGGAGACATACGGCTTGCCCAGCTGGGTGGCGGCGGCGTTGAGCGCGGCGGCGCCGCGCTGGGAGGCCGGCACCTCGTTGCCGAGGCTCACCCGCTCACCGGCGGCGCGGCTGGCGCGCTGCTCCTCCTCCTCCATCTCCGCCCGCTCTTCGGCGGTCAGGGTGTTGAGGAGCTTCTGGGCCTCGGAGAGCTTGCCCTGGATCTTGGCCTTCTTCTCGCCCAGGGTCTGGCGGACGTCCTGGAGGTCGGCGAGCTTGCGGGTGGCCTCGGCGCGCTGCTGGGCGAGGTCCCGCTGCTTCGACTGGATGTCCTCGAGCGCGGCGGCCTGCTTGGCGCCGAGCTGGTCCATCGCGGAGGCCTTGTCCAGGTACGTGTCCGGATCGCCGGAGAGGAAGAGCTGGACGGACGGGTCGATGCCACCGGAGCGGTACTGGGCGCTGGCCACCGAACCCAGCCTGTCCCGCATGGTGTTGAGCTCGTCCTGCCCGCGGGCGACGCGGTCCTGGATCGCGTCGACCTCCTTCTGGAGCTCGGTCTGCTGCTCCTTGGCCAGGCTGTGGTCCTCGGTGGCCTTCTCCGCCTCGTGGTAGAGGGCGTCGACCTTGGCCTTGACCTCGTCCTTGCTCGGCTTGGCCGGAGCGGCCTGGGCGGCCTGGGAGGTGAGGGCGACGGCCGCGGCCGCGGTCGCCGTGAGCACGGTCACACGAGTGCGGCTCGGCTGCTTGGGACGACGGTGGGACGCCACGAAGGCGAGCTCCTTCTTCCTCCAGCCGCCTGCCGGGCCGCGGATGGCTCCCGGCTCCGCGCACACTCGTATCCCCCGCAAAACGGGGCTGAACAGCGCGAATTCGGCGGTTCCTTCGCTGTCGCCCCGGATGGGCGATCAACCGCGCGAAGGTTCGAGGCCTGACCCTAGTGACCTTCCTGTGATCAGTTCAAATCCTCATCAGAAAAATCCGGCCCACGAAGCGCATTCTTTACACACACCACACGGCCCGTAGCGGCGACTTGACGGTACGTTCCACGAAATCGGGCATTGCGCCCAGCAGTTACGAGTCGCACTAGACGCGCGAAAGCCTCTTCAGGAGCATCGCGGACGCGACCGGCCGCGCACCCGCCTTCGCCACCCCGTCCGCGACTTCGCGGTCCGTCGACACCACGACGACGGGCCGGCCCGGGGGCTCGGCCCGGACCAGCTGGCGGATCAGCTCGTCCGCGGTCACCCCGGGCTTGGAGAACAGCACCCGCACGCCGCGCGGCGGCGCCAGCAGCACGGGCGCGGCGAGTTCGGCGCCGTCGAAGACGCAGGTGATCTCGGCCCCGGTCTGCGCCGCCAGCATCGCCAGGCCGCCGAGCAGCCGCAGCCGCTGCTTCTCCAGCGGCATCGTCGGATACCCGGTCTTCGTCACGTTGTAGCCGTCCACGAGCAGATGCACCTGGGGCAGCGCGAGCAGCTGGTCCAGCATCGCCGGGTCGGTCTCGGACAGCGCGCGCGCCGCGATGTCCCTGGGGGTCATCCGGCCGGGCTGCACCGCCTCGACGGTGTCGGCCGGGTGCAGCGAGGCGGGCGGCAGGGCCAGTTCGCGGCGCAGCCCGGAGGCCGCGTCCAGCACGGTGTCCAGCAGCAGACGCACCCGCATGTCCTCGATCGACCGGCCCTCGCGCGCGGCCCTGCGGCTCGCCTCGACCGCGGCATCCGCCTCGGCGAGCCTGGCCTTGAGCCGGCGCGCCTCGCTCTCGGCCGCGGCCACCTGGGCCTGCGCCTCGGCTCTCGCCCCCTCGTTCTCGGCGTTGCCGCGGCGCACGGCCGCCTCGGCGCGCTTGACGTCGCTGTGGGCGCTGCGCAGCTTGCGGTGCAGCGCGTCCGACTCCTTGCGGACCGCGTCCAGCTCGGTGCGCAGCCGCTCGGTCTCGGCCTTGTGCTGCGACTTCAGCCGGTCGAGTTCCTCGCGGAGCCGCTGCAGCTCCCGTCTGCTCTCCTCGCCGGCGCGCTCGGCGTCCGCGCGCTGGGCCTCCTCGCCGGCGGCGGCCACCAGCTTGACCCAGCCCGCCGGGCGCAGCACGAAGGCGGCGGCCGCCACGTCGACGGGGTCGGCGGCCGCGGGCGGCGTCCCCGCCTCCAGGGCGTCCGCCAGCTCGGGCTGGGCATCGCGGAGCCGCTCACCGATGCGCTGCCGGAAGACGGGATCGCCCTCCAGGGCCGCGGCCATGGCGTTGCCCGCGTACTTCGCCCGGCGGGTCGGGGTGAAGCGGGCGTACTGCCGCAACTGGGCGGGGAGTTCGGTGACGGTCAGCCCGCCGAAGGCGTCCGAGACCAGGGCGACGACCCGTCGCCGCACGCCCTCCGGCAGCGGGCGGTCGAGCGCCTCGGCGGCATCGCCGGCACCGGCCGGCCCGGCGCCGCTCTCGGGCTGCTCCACGATCGGTCACCCCACTGTCTTCCCGCGGGTCCGCACGGCTCCGTCAGGAGCCGCCGCCCGGCCTGTCCACCAGTTCGATCTGGTCCACGGCGTTGCACCAGCGGCAGCGGACCGACTCGATGGTCTCACTCACCACCTCGCGTTCCTCCACCTTGGGCTCCCCCGCGAGATCCAGATGCACGAACTCGACGGCCTTGGAGGACCGGGTCACGTCGAAGCGGGTGAGGTTGCCGCACAGGGTGCAGCGCCACCGGGTGGTGTCCGTCGGCATGGGTACCGTCGTCATCGAGCCGTCGTCTCCTCGCGTCTCCTGGTGCGTACTGCCCGTAACCCTACGACCTCACGGGTCCGCGGCGACACGGCGAGGCGGTCTGCCCGCTCCCGTCCCGGTACGCCATGCTCTGAGCATGATCGATCGGTGGACGGCGGTGCGGGGCGCGAGGACCGGCCCGGTGGTGACCTACGGAGCGATCGGCCTGTGCTGCCTCCTCTTCCTCGTCGGCCCGGTTTCCGGGCTCAACGCGTCCTACGGCACCGGGGGCACCCTGCTCACCGCCCAGACCGCCCACTTCGAGCGCTGGGGCGTGATCCCGAGCGAGCTCCTCCAGGGCTCCCCGAGGGCCCTGCTCACCCCGCTGACCGCGCTGTTCGTTCACGGCAGCTGGCTGCATCTGCTCGGCAACATGCTCTTCCTCCACGTCTTCGGCGCCATGGTGGAGGAGCACATGGGGCATCTGGAGTTCGCTCTCTTCTACCTCGGTTGCGGCTATCTGGCGCTCCTCGCGTACGCGGCGGCCAACGCGGAGTCCGGCCACACGCTCGTCGGGGCGTCCGGAGCCATCTCGGGCGTGCTGGGCGCCTTTCTCTGCCTCTTCCCGAGGACGCGGGTGACAAGCCTCTATCCGTTCCTGTTCTTCCTGCCGCTGCGCTTTCCCGCCTGGATCGTGCTGGTCTTCTGGTTCGTGCTGCAGTGGCTGGCGGAGGCGCAGAGCTCCTCCTCGGGCCCCGGGGTGGCGTATCTGGCACATCTGGTGGGCTTCGGCATCGGGTTCCTCTACGCATGGGGCCGCTTCCGGCAGGCCGCTAGAGTGAAGGCCCAGACAGCGGCCACCGAGGGAGAAGGACAGCCGTGATCACCGCGATCGTGCTCATCAAGACCAGCGTGGACCGCATCCCCGAGATCGCGGAGTCGATCGCGGCGCTGGACAGCGTCAGCGAGGTCTTCTCGGTCACCGGCACATACGACCTGATCGCGATGGTCCGGGTCGCGAAGCACGACGATCTGGCCGAGGTGATCCCGGGCCGGATCAGCAAGATCCCGGGCGTCGAGGCGACCGACACGCATGTCGCGTTCCGTACGTACTCCCAGCACGACCTGGAGGCGGCCTTC
This sequence comes from Streptomyces sp. I6, assembly GCA_003725745.1. Lineage (GTDB taxonomy): Bacteria > Actinomycetota > Actinomycetes > Streptomycetales > Streptomycetaceae > Streptomyces. Next base: position 1,520,898 of record RHDP01000001.1, read on the forward strand.
GCGATCGGGCTCGACGCGTAGGCCGGACGCGACCCGGCCCAGAAGGGGTGCCGGACGCCGCTGCGGCGCGGCCCGGACACATCCCGCAGGGGGTGCGCAAGGGGCGCGGCCGGAGACCGGGCCGGGCGGGCGCGTGCGGACTCGCCTGCCGCCACCGCCGCCCCCCGGCCGACGCGGGCAGGCCCCCGCCCGCTGGCCCGGGCCGCTCGGCCGCACGCGGGGGGACCTTCAGCCCCGCCGGCAGATCAGCCGGCAGATCAGCCGACCGGGCACCCCGCCCCCCGCCCGCGCACCTCTCACACGGCCGGCACGCAGCGCCCGTCCTCGGTGCGGTAGCTCCACCGCGCGCCGTCGCGCACCAGTTCCCCGACCGCGCGGACGAACCGCTCGACGTGCTCGTCCGGCGTACCGGCGCCGAAGCTGACCCTGATCGCGTTCAGCGGCCTCCCCGCGCCCTCCGCCGGGTGGGCCCCCTCCTCGCTCCGCTCGCCCGGCGCGGCGTCCGGGGCGCCGCACTCGCCGGGCTGCCGCGGATCGCCGCCCAGCAGCGTCCGCACCAGAGGGTGGGCGCAGAAGAGCCCGTCGCGCACACCGATGCCGTACTCGGCCGACAGCGCGGCGGCGAGGTGCGAGCTGTTCCAGCCGTCCACGACGAAGGAGACGACGCCGACCCGGGTGGGAGTCCCCCCGGCGGAACCCGACGGCGTGTCGTCGCCGAACAGCGACAGCACCCTGACCCCTGGCACCTCGGCCAGCCCGGCGAGGACCTTCTCGACGAGGTGCCTCTCGCGGTCGACGAGGGCGTCGAACCCGGCCTCCGTCAGCGCCCTGCACGCGGAGGCGATCGCATAGGCGCCGATGACGTTCGGCGAGCCGGCCTCGTGGCGGGCGGCGGTGGTGTGCCACTCGACGTCCACGCCGCCGTCGGCGCGGCGCGCGACCTTCCGCGAGGCACCGCCGCCCGCGAGGTACGGCTCGGCGTCCTGGAGCCAGTCCGCCCGCCCGGCGAGCACACCCGACCCGAACGGGGCGTACAGCTTGTGCCCCGAGAAGGCGACCCAGTCGACGCCCAGCTTCCGGACGGAGACGGGGTGGTGCGGGGCGAGCTGGGCGGCGTCCAGCACGATGCGCGCGCCGTGGGCGTGCGAGACGGCCGCCAGCTCGCGTACCGGCCACAGCTCGCCGGTCACGTTGGACGCACCGGTCACACAGACCAGGGCGGGGGCGCGGAGGTCCCGCCCGGAGAGCGCCGACTCCAGCGTCCGGACCGCCTGCTGCGGGGTGCGCGGGGCGTCCAGGTACGTCACACGCGCGTTCGTCCAGGGCAGCAGGGAGGCGTGGTGCTCGGTCTCGAAGACGAAGACCTCGCAGCCCCCGGGGAGCGCCCCGGCCAGCAGGTTCAGCGAGTCGGTCGTCGACCGGGTGAACACCACCTGGTCGTCCTCGCGGCAGTCCAGGAACGCGTGGACGGTGGCCCTGCTGCTCTCGAACAGGTCGGTGGACAGCTGCGAGAGGTACCCGGCGCCGCGGTGGACGCTGCCGTAGTACGGGGCGTACGCGGCGACGTCGTCCCACACCCGCTGCAGGGCCGGGGCGCTGGCCGCGTAGTCGAGTGCGGCGTAGGTGACTTCACCGCCGGTCACGAGCGGGACGGTGACGTCCCGGCCGAGGACCGGCAGCGGGGCGCCGCAGCAGGGCACGTCCCCGGCGGCGGTGGAACCCGCGGCGGCGTCCGGCACCGGCGCGGCCGAGGCTGCGCCGGTGCCGGAGGCGTACGCGGAGACAGAGGCGGGGGCAGAGGCGGAGGCGGAGGCAGGGGTGGCGGTGTCGGTGGTGCGGAGGCGCACGGACATGGCGGTGTCTCCCGGCGAGTAGGGGCGAGCTGGCGTGGGGAACCCGCACGGCGCGACGGCGGCGCACAACGGCCGCTCCGCGTACGGGTGTTGCCTCGACGCACGCCAGGGGGCGTGCGGAGGGGGAAGGGGCCGACGGCCCGGGCCGTGTCCGCTGGTCCCGCCCGCCCATCGGGCGGACGGCGCTCACGGACGTGGCCTAACGCATTCGCTTGCTCACAAGAAGGCTCCCTCGAGGACCAGGACCCCAGGGATGCGACATTCACCGATGTCCGCGGGGTCCGCGCTTGCCGCAGACCTCGCTGCCTGCGGCCTGGTCTTCACCCGGGGCACCCCGCCACGGACGGAGGGTTGCCGGACAGCGGGCCGGGGCCGTTGTCGCTGTCACTCATGACCTTGGGAAGCATCCTGCCACAGGTGCCGCGGCGCGCAAGGCGCGGTCCGCCATCCGGACCGCGCCCGACCCGCCTCACGCGTGGCTCGCCGCCACCCACCGGTCCAGCGCGCGCCTGGCCGCGCCGGAGTCGATGGACTCCGCGGCCCGCGCCATGCCGGCCCTGAGCTGCTCGACGAGATCGCCCTCGCCGTTCCCGAGCGCGGCGAGCGCCGCCGCCGAGTTCAGCAGGACGGCGTCCCGTACCGGCCCGCCCTCCCCGGCGAGCAGCCGGCGGGCGACATCGGCGTTGTACGAGGCGTCCGCGCCGCGCAGCGCCTCGACCGGGACCAGGTCGACGCCGACGTCCCGGGGGTCGAAGGACTCCTCGCGCACGGTGCCGTCCCGGACGACCCACACCTTCGAGGTCGCGGTGGTCGTCAGCTCGTCCAGGCCGTCGTCGCCGCGGAAGACCAGCGCGCTGGATCCGCGTGCGGCGAGCACACCGGCCATGATCGGGGCCATCCGGGCGTCCGCCACACCCGTGGCCTGGGCCCTCACCCGGGCGGGGTTGGTCAGCGGCCCGAGGAAGTTGAACGTCGTGCGGATGCCGAGTTCCCTGCGGGCCGCGGCGACGTGCCTCAGTGCCGGGTGGAACCTCACCGCGAAGCAGAAGGTGATCCCCGCCTCGCCGGCGACCGCCGCGACCCGCTCGGGCGCCAGCTCCAGATTGACGCCGAGCTTCTCCAGGACGTCCGACGCCCCGCTCGCGCTCGACGCGGCCCGGTTGCCGTGCTTGACCACCTTCGCGCCCGTGCCGGCCACGACGATCGCGGACATGGTGGAGATGTTCACGGTCCTGGCGCCGTCGCCGCCCGTGCCCACGATGTCGACCGTCTCCCCGGGCACCTCGATCGTCCGGGCGTGCTCGTACATCGTGCGCACGAGCCCGGAGATCTCCTCGACGGTCTCGCCCTTGGCGCGCAGTGCCACCGCGAACCCGGCGATCTGCGCGTCGGTCGCCTCGCCCCGCAGGATCCGGTCCATGGCCCAGGCCGTCGCCTCCGCGCTCTGGTCGCGCCCGTACAGCAGGGAGTCCAGTACCACGGGCCAGGACAGGCCCGCCGCGGTGGATCGCGCCTCGCCGGGGGCACCCCCGTCTGCGGGGGTCACAGCGCTCATGGTCCCTCCTGGGTCCGGTGCGGATGGGAATGCCCCCACCCTATCGGCCTGCGGAACGGCGAAGAGCCCCGTCCAGGGGATGGACGGGGCTCTTCGTACGGCGGTCGCCGGGGTGCCCGGCGGTGGCGGTCGCCGCGATCAGCTCAGGGGATCAGTGGTGGCCGTGGCCGCTCGTGATCTCCTTGTACTCCTCGACGGTCGGCTTGGCGACCTGGTTGTCCCGGCCGTAGTACGCCTTGCTGAGGCGCGCCCGGAGCCGCTCGGTGCGCGACACCTTCCGCTCCACGCCGTTCTCGTCGACCGTCGGGCCGACCTCGGCCGGGGTGTACTGGTAGTGGGAGGTGAGCGTGTGCAGGGCCTCCTGCGTCAGCGGCTCGTGGACCTCGACGAACTCACCGTGCGGCAGGCGCTTGATGATGCCGGACTCGCGTCCGTGCAGCACCTTGTCCTTGTCGCGCCGCTGCAGACCCATGCAGATCCGCTTGGTGATGATGAAGGCCAGGACCGGTCCGGCGAAGAAGAAGATCCGGACGAACCAGGTGATGGCGTTGATGGACAGGTGGAAGTGGGTCGCCCAGAGGTCGTTTCCGCCGCCGACCAGCAGGACGAAGTACCACGTCAGCCAGGCCACACCGAAGGCGGTGCGGGTCGGGGCGTTGCGCGGGCGGTCCAGGACGTGGTGCTCGCGCTTGTCCCCGGTGACCCAGGACTCGATGAACGGGTACACCGCGATCGACGCCAGCACCAGCGGGAAGATCACCAGCGGGATGAAGACTCCCAGGACCAGGGTGTGGCCCCACAGGTTGATCTCCCAGCCCGGCATGACGCGGATCAGGCCCTCGGAGAAGCCCATGTACCAGTCGGGCTGCGCGTTGGTCGACACCTGGTCCGGCCGGTACGGGCCGAGCGCCCAGATCGGGTTGATCGTGGCGATCGCCGAGATGACCGTGATGATGCCGAAGACCAGGAAGAAGAAGCCGCCCGCCTTCGCCATGTAGATCGGCAGCAGCGGCATGCCGACGACGTTCTTGTTGGTCCGGCCGGGACCCGCGAACTGCGTGTGCTTGTGGTAGAAGACCAGGATCAGGTGCGCCACGAGCAGGCCGAGCATGATGCCCGGCAGCAGCAGGATGTGGATCGAGTAGAACCGGGCCACGATGTCGCCGCCGGGGAACTCCCCGCCGAACAGGAACATCGACAGGTACGTGCCGACGACCGGCACGGACAGGATCGCGCCCTGCATGAAGCGGACACCGGTGCCGGAGAGCAGGTCGTCCGGGAGCGAGTAGCCGGTGAATCCGGTGAACATGCCGAGGACGAACAGCAGGAACCCGAACAGCCAGTTGATCTCGCGCGGCTTGCGGAACGCGCCCGTGAAGAAGACGCGCATCATGTGGACCATCATGGCCGCGAGGAAGATCAGCGCCGCCCAGTGGTGGATCTGCCGGATCAGCAGACCGCCGCGGACGTCGAAGCTGATGTCCAGGGTCGAGGCGTAGGCCTCCGACATCAGCACGCCCTGCATCGGGACGTAACTGCCGTGGTACTCCACCTCGTTCATCGACGGGTGGAAGAACAGCGTCAGATACACACCCGTGAGGATGATGATGATGAAGCTGTAGAGCGCGACCTCGCCCAGCATGAAGGACCAGTGGTCCGGGAAGATCTTGCGCATGTTGGCCTTGGCGAGGGAGTAGATCCCCAGCCGGCCGTCGGCCCAGTCGGCGACGCGCTCGCCGGCCGGAGCCTTCCGCTTGTCGTTCGCAGTGCTCATCCGCGCTCCCAGAAAGCAGGACCGACGGGCTCGTCGAAGTCGCCGAGCGCCTCGAGGAATCCTTCGTCATTCACGCCGATCCGCAGCTGCGGAAGGGCGTGGCCGGCCGGGCCGAAGATGACGCGGGCGCCGTCGGAGAGGTCGAAGGTGGACTGGTGGCACGGGCACAGCACGTGGTGCGTCTGCTGCTCGTACAGGGAGATCGGGCAGCCCACATGGGTGCAGATCTTGGAGAAGGCGACGATGCCCTCGTGCGACCACTCGAGCTCGCGCTTGTCCTTGATGTCCTCCGGCTGGATCCGGACGATCATCAGGGCGGCCTTGGCGATCTCGGTCTGGAAGCTGTGGTCGTGCTCGCTGAGGCCCTCGGGCATGGCGAAGGTCAGCGAGCCCACGGAGACGTCCTCGGGGCGCAGCGGCTCGTTGGTGTTCATGTTGATGAGCTGCTTGCCCCTGGCCCACAGCGTGTGGCGGAGCTTGTCCTCCGGCAGCGGGCCGAGGTCGCGCAGCAGCATCACGCCGGACAGCGGCACCATGGCGAGCGCGCCGAAGAGGGTGTTGCGGATCAGCTTGCGCCGGCCGAAGCCGGACTCCTCGGCACCCGCGGCGAAGTCGGCCATCACCTTGGCCTTGACCTCGGGCGGGGCCTCGATCGGGTGGCGCTCGTCCACCCGCTCCTCGTCGGACATCAGGGTGCGGGCCCAGTGGACCGCGCCCGCGCCGATGCAGAACAGGGCCAGACCGAGGGTCGTGCCCAGCGCGAAGTTCAGCGCGCTGACGTGACCGAACGGCCAGATGTAGACGATCTTGTCGACCGGGAAGATGACGTACGACGCGATGAACGCGACCGTCGACAGCATCGACACGGTGAACAGCAGGGCGACCGTACGCTCGGACCGCTTGGCGGCCCGCTCGTCGATGTCCTGGACCCGCGGCCGGTGGGCCGGGAGGCCCGGGTCGGCGAAGGGGTCCTTCACCGCCACGGCGCCGTGCGCGTGGTCCTGCTCGGAGGACAGGGACTCTTCGGGAATGTCTTGGCTACTCATGACTTCTTGGCCTTAGCGGTGTGGGCCGCGACCCAGATGGCGGTGGCGATCAGCGCACCCATTCCGAACACCCAGGCGAACAGTCCCTCGCTGACGGGGCCGAGCCCGCCGAGGCTCAGTCCGCCCGGGGTCTCCGTCTCGCCGCTGTTGACGGTCTGGACGTACGCGATGATGTCGCGCTTCTCCTGCTCCGGCATCGTCGTGTCGGGGAAGGACGGCATGTTCTGCGGGCCGGTCTGCATGGCCTCGTACAGGTGCTTCGCGCTCACTCCCCTGAGGTTGGGGGCGTACTTGCCGTCCGTCAGCGCTCCGCCCTCACCCGTGAAGTTGTGGCACTGGGCGCAGTTGGTGCGGAAGAGCACGCCGCCGTTGGCGATGTCGGCACCCTCGGGGCTGTACTGCTTCTCGGTCGGCGTGACCGGGCCCGGGCCCAGGGAGGCGACATACGCGGCGAGCTGGTCGATCTCGGCCTGGCTGTAGATCACCGGCTTCTTCGGCACCTGGGCGCCCGGCTGCTGGGCGGGCATCCGGCCGGTCCCGACCTGGAAGTCCACGGCGGCGGATCCGACGCCGACCAGGGACGGGCCGTCGGACGTACCCTGACCGCCGGTTCCGTGGCAGCTGGCGCAGCCGACGGTGTAGAGCTTCTTGCCCTCCTCGATGGCGAGGGACTGGGCGGTTTCATCGGCCTGCGCCTTGTCCGCGGGTGCGAACGCGGCGTACAGCCCCCCGGTGGCCGCCAGCGCGAGGAGTAGGACGACGACCGCCGCCAGCGGATGGCGTCGTCGTGCGGAGAGCTTTTTCACGGATTACCCCGGTGTCAGGATCTTCTGCGTCGGTGCTTCTGGAAGGTGTGCGGGTGCGGGCCCGGCTACTTGATCATGTAGATCGTGGCGAAGAGGCCGATCCAGACGACATCGACGAAGTGCCAGTAGTAGGACACGACGATGGCCGCGGTCGCCTGCTCGTGGGTGAACCTCCGGGCCGCGTACGTCCTGCCGAGAACGAGCAGGAAGGCGATGAGACCGCCCGTCACGTGCAGGCCGTGGAAGCCGGTGGTCAGGTAGAAGACCGAGCCGTACGGGTCCGACGAGAGCGAGAGACCCTTGTGCTTGACCAGCTCGGTGTACTCGAACACCTGGCCGCCGATGAAGATCGCACCCATCACGAACGTGATCACGAACCACGTGCGGAGCTTCTTCACGTCACCGCGCTCGGCGGCGAAGACGCCGAGCTGGCAGGTGAGGGAGGAGAGCACCAGGATCGTGGTGTTGGTGGCCGAGAAGGGGAAGTTCAGGGCAGAGGCCTGCTCTGCCCAGTAGTCGGCACCCATCACTGATCGCAGGGTGAAGTACATCGCGAAGAGGGCCGCGAAGAACATCAGCTCGGAACTCAACCAGATGATGGTTCCGACGCTGGTGAGGTTCGGCCGATTGACCGACGGGTGCGCGTGCCCGGTTTCTACTGTCGTTGCTGTCGCCACGACCGACATTATGTCGGTCGCTTATCCAGCCCTCACTCCGGGGGGTGCCGTTCGGTGTGTCAGTGAGCCGTGTCCAGCCCGAACGGCCCAGCAAAAGCAGTCATCGAGCCGGTACCGGCGGTACTGGGCGGGCCCGGTGAGGAGTAGCATCCGGCTCATCGGTGCAGCCCCGATCTCCCCGACGAACCGGAGGAACGATGCAGTCGACCGCCACGGTGCTGGTGTACAGCGACAACTCCGGCACCCGCGAACAGGTGCGGCTCGCCACGGGCCGCCGCCCGGCCGCCGACGCTCCCGCGGTCGAGTTCGTCGAGTGCGCGACCCTGCCCGCGGTCCTCGGGGAACTGGAGAAGGGCGGGATCGACGTGTGCGTGCTGGACGGCGAGGCGGTGCCCGCGGGCGGCATGGGCGTGTGCCGGCAGATCAAGGACGAGGTCTTCGACTGCCCGCCGGTCCTGGTGCTCATGGGGCGCCCGCAGGACGCCTGGCTGGCCACCTGGAGCCGTGCGGACGCCGCGGTGACGCTCCCGGTCGAGCCGGTGGAGTTCGCGGGCGCGCTGGCCGGGCTGCTGCGCCGGGGGCGGGCCGCGGCCTGACGCCGCGGGGCCCGGTCCCGTACGCTCAGACCCGGGGCCGCAGCCGGGCGTCGACCGCCCCGGCGGCGCCGTCCCGGGTCCCCTCGAGCAGCGCGCTGCCGGTGCGCCACTCGTCCCAGTCGAGGTTCCAGTCGCCGAAGCCGTTCCCGAACGGGTCCATCGGCGCACCAAGGCTGTTGACCACCTCGACGATGTCCCCCTCGCGCACGTTCTTGAAGAACCAGGCCGCGTTTCCGGTGGACATGCCGGTGCAGCCGTGGCTGACGTTCGCGTACCCCTGGGAGCCGACCGACCAGGGGGCGGCGTGGACGTACTCGCCGCTCCAGGTGACCCGGGTCGCGTAGTAGACGGGAAGGTCGTAGGACTCCGCGCTGCCGACCGGGATGCCGATGCTGGTACCGCGCATACGGACGAAGTACTCCTTGCCGAGCACCACCTTGACGCCGTTGCGCGTGGAGAAGCCCGGCTTGCCGGTGGTCACCGGAATGGTGTTGATCACTTCTCCGTTGCGCTTGACCGTCATCCGGTGGGTGGACGCGTCGGTGACGGCCTCCACGCGGTCGCCGATCGTCAGCTTCAGGGGCTTGGCGGGGCCGCCGTACAGCCGGTCGCCGACCTTCACGCCGTCCAGGGTGCTGCGCACCTCGACGGAGGCGCCGGCCGGCCAGTACTCCTTCGGGCGGTAGTGCAGCTTCTTGTCGTCCACCCAGTGCCAGGCGCCCTCGACCGCCGGGTCCGAGGTGACCTTGAGGGAGCGTTCGACCGCCGCCCGGTCCGCCGTGGCCGCCACCGGGCGGCTGAGCTCCGCCGTGATCGGCTGCCCCACCCCGTAGGTGCCCGCCTTCGGTCCCAGCTCGATGCCGAGGATGCGCTTCGGGGAGGCCGTCTCGAAGGTGAGGGTACGCAGACCGGGGGCGCCGCCGCCGTTCTCCGTGGAGACGCGGACGGTGTAGCGCGTGCCGGCCGCGAGGGGGCCCGTGGAGCGCCATCTCGCGCCGTCCGCGGACAGCTCGCCCGCCAGGTAGCGGCCGGCGGTGTCGACGGCGGTGACGTCCGTGATCCGGCCGTCCTTGCCCTTGGCGGTGACCACCAGGGGCTTGTCCGGGTCCGCTTTGCTGCCGGAGGGCGGCGCGTTGAAGGCGACCTGACGCGCCGCGTCGTACGGCCGCGCCGACAACGGGTGGCTGTCCTGGCCGCCGCACGCGGTCGTCCCCGCCCGAGGGCCAGGGCGAGCACGGTGCAGCTCGCTACGGTGCGCTTGCGCGGCGTGTCGTTCATGAGCACACGCTATGGAGGAACCCCAGCGGCGGCGCGCCGGAAGACTGCAAACGAGGGGCCCGGGCACCACCCTTTCGGGTCAGTGTCCGGGCCCCTGCGCGGTGGTACGCGGCCTCACCGCTACTGGTTCTGGTTCTCTCCGCGGTAGTACTCGAAGACCCAGCCGAAGACACCGACCAGGATCAGCGGAGCCGAGAAGTACATGATCCACCAGCCCATCGCGACGGACAGGAAGGCCAGTGCGCCGCCGGCCGCGAGCAAGAGCGGCTGCCAGCTGTGCGGCGAGAAGAAGCCGACCTCACCGGCCTCGTCCGCGACGTCGGCCTCCTTGTCGTCCTGCGCCATCGCGTCGACCCGCCGGGCCGTGAAGGCCAGGTAGTAGCCGATCATGATGCTCAGGCCGAACGCCAGGAACAGCGCCGTCGTACCGGCCGGCTCCTTCGACCACACGCCGTAGAGGATGGCCATGGCGAGGATGAAGACGCTCAGCCAGATGAACATCCTGCCTTGGATCTTCACTTGCCGGCCTCCTTGTCAGCGGTGATGGCACCGTGACCGGCGTGGTCGAGCTGGTCGAGAGCCGCGATCTCCGGGTGGTGCAGATCGAAGGCCGGGGATTCGGAGCGGATCCGCGGCAGGGTGAGGAAGTTGTGCCGCGGCGGCGGGCAGGACGTCGCCCATTCGAGCGAGCGGCCGTAGCCCCACGGGTCGTCCACCTCGACCTTCTCGCCGTACTTGGCGGTCTTCCACACGTTGTAGCAGAACGGGAGGATCGACAGGCCGAGCAGGAACGAGCTGATGGTGGAGATGGTGTTCAGCGCGGTGAAGCCGTCGGCGGCCAGGTAGTCGGCGTAGCGGCGGGGCATGCCCTCGGCACCCAGCCAGTGCTGGACCAGGAAGGTGCCGTGGAAGCCGATGAACAGCGTCCAGAAGGTGATCTTGCCGAGTCGCTCGTCGAGCATCTTGCCGGTGAACTTCGGCCACCAGAAGTGGAATCCGGCGAACATCGCGAAGACCACGGTGCCGAAGACGACGTAGTGGAAGTGCGCGACGACGAAGTACGAGTCGGAGACGTGGAAGTCCATCGGGGGCGAGGCCAGGATGACACCGGTCAGACCACCGAAGGTGAAGGTGATCAGGAAGCCGATCGTCCAGAGCATCGGCGTCTCGAAGGACAGTGAGCCCTTCCACATGGTGCCGATCCAGTTGAAGAACTTCACACCGGTCGGTACCGCGATGAGGAACGTCATGAAGGAGAAGAACGGCAGCAGCACCCCGCCGGTGACGTACATGTGGTGCGCCCACACCGTCACCGACAGGCCCGCGATCGCGATGGTCGCGGCCACCAGGCCGATGTAGCCGAACATCGGCTTGCGGCTGAAGACCGGGATGATCTCCGAGACGATGCCGAAGAACGGCAGCGCGATGATGTACACCTCGGGATGGCCGAAGAACCAGAAGAGGTGCTGCCACAGCAGCGCGCCGCCGTTGGAGGCGTCGAAGATGTGGCTGCCGAACTTGCGGTCGGCCTCCAGCGCGAACAGGGCCGCGGCCAGCACCGGGAAGGCCAGCAGGACCAGCACACCGGTCAGCAGCACGTTCCAGGTGAAGATCGGCATGCGGAACATCGTCATGCCCGGGGCGCGCATGCAGATGATGGTGGTGATGAAGTTGACCGAGCCGAGGATCGTACCGAAGCCGGAGAAGGCCAGACCCATGATCCACAGATCGGCGCCGACGCCCGGCGACCGGACCGCGTCCGAGAGCGGGGAGTAGGCGAACCAGCCGAAGTCGGCCGCGCCGTTGGGGGTGAGGAAGCCGCCCACCGCGATGAGCGAGCCGAAGAGGTACAGCCAGTAGGCGAACATGTTCAGCCGCGGGAACGCCACATCGGGAGCACCGATCTGCAACGGCATGATCCAGTTGGCGAATCCGGCGAACAGCGGCGTCGCGAACATCAGCAGCATCACGGTGCCGTGCATCGTGAACGCCTGGTTGAACTGCTCGTTCGACATGATCTGCGTGCCCGGACGGGCCAGCTCGGCGCGCATGAAGAGCGCCATGACGCCGCCGATGCAGAAGAAGAAGAACGAGGTCGCCAGGTAGAGCGTGCCGATCGTCTTGTGGTCGGTGGTGGTGAGCCACTTCACGACCACGTTGCCGGGCTGCCGGCGCCGGACGGGGAGCTCGTTCTCGTACGCATCAGTACGCGAGGCGCCTGCCGCCGCGGCACCCTGGGGTTCGTTGAGGATGCTCACAGTTGGTTCTTCTCCGCATTCCGGGCCGGGTCAGACTGCGCGATGCCCGACGGGATGAAGCCGGTCTGCCCCTTCTCGGCCAGCTCCTTCAGGTGCTGCTGGTAGCGCTCCGGGGAGACGACCTTGACGTTGAAGAGCATCCGGGAGTGGTCGACACCGCAGAGCTCGGCGCACTTGCCCAGGAAGGTGCCCTCCTGGTTCGGAGTCACCTCGAAGACGTTGGTGTGACCCGGGATGACGTCCTGCTTGAACAGGAAGGGGACCACCCAGAAGGAGTGGATGACGTCCCTGGACGTGAGGATGAAGCGGACCTTCTGGCCCTTCGGCAGCCACAGCGTGGGGCCGGGGTTGCCGGTCTGCGGGTTCCGGGTGCCCGGGATGCCGGCGTCGTAGACGCCCTCGGCACCCTTCGGGAAGTCGTTGGCGTACTTGTCCGGAATCGCGTTCAGTTCCTTCTGGGCCGCGGCATCGCCGGTGGCCGGGTTCCCGTCCACGTCCTCCAGGTAGTTGAAGCCCCAGCTCCACTGGTAGCCGACCACGTTGACGGTGTGGGCCGGCTTGTCGGAGAGAGCCAGCAGCTTCGACTCGTCACGTGCGGTGAAGTAGAACAGCACCGAGACGATGATGAGCGGGACCACGGTGTACAGCGCCTCGATGGGCATGTTGTACCGGGTCTGCGGGGGAACCTCGACCTTGGTCCGGCTGCGCCGGTGGAAGATGACGCTCCACAGGATCAGACCCCACACCAGCACGCCCACGGCGAGGGCAGCCGCCCACGAGCCCTGCCAGAGGGAGAGGATCCGGGGAGCCTCCTCCGTGACGGGGGTGGGCATACCGAGGCGGGGGAAGTCCTCCCAGGTGGGGGAGCAACCGGTCGCGGTTGCCACGATCAAGCCCGCCGTCAGCACCTGCGGCAGCTTCCGCCGCATCGGGCGCCGCGACATGGGGGTACCGCCCCCGCCGTTCGGGCGGTGGGGGAGGTCGGAGCCGTTGGGACTCACGTAGCGCCTTCCCGAGAGTCTCGCCCGCGCGGCCGGCCGCGGCCGTCACGCTGGTCGGTCGCCGCTCCCTGACGCGGGCAGGGGTTTGGATGTTTATGCGGACCAAACCCTACTGGACGCTATTTGGGGTCACGCATGGAGGGTGCCCAACGCGCCGTCCGACGACCCGAAGGGGTGGACCGGACCGTTCCGGAGGCCGTGCGGCGCCTGGCCGGAGGCCCTCCGGCAGGCCCCCGGCCGACCGTCGGCCGAGGCTTCGGCCGACCTCTGACTGAGCCCCCGCCGACGCCTTCTGACGCCTCCTTGGAGCCTGCGCGTTAGCGTGGTGACGTGCCCTACTTCGACGCCGCGTCCTCGGCCCCCCTGCACCCCGTCGCCCGGCAGGCGCTCCAGGCCTCCCTCGACGAGGGATGGGCGGACCCGGCGCGGCTGTACCGCGAGGGCCGCCGGGCGCGGCTGCTGCTCGACGCGGCCCGTGAGGCGGCGGCGGACGCCGTGGGCTGCCGCCCGGACGAGCTCGTCTTCACTCCTTCGGGGACACGCGCCCTCCACGCGGGCATCGCGGGCGCACTCGCGGGCCGCCGCCGCGCGGGAAGCCACCTGGTCGTGTCGGCGGTCGAACACTCCGCCGTACTGCACGCGGCGGAGGGCCGGCCCGTCACCGAGGTGCCCGTCGACCGCTGGGGCGCGGTCTCACCGGGCGTGTTCGGGGAGGCCCTGCGCGAGGACACCGCGCTCGCGTGCCTGCAGTCGGCGAACCACGAGGTGGGCACCGAGCAGCCGGTCGCCGAGGTGGCCGAGCGCTGCCGGGCGGCCGGGGTGCCGCTGCTCGTCGACGCCGCGCAGTCCCTCGGCTGGGGCCCGGTCGCCGGCGACTGGTCGCTGCTCACCGCGAGCGCGCACAAATGGGGCGGCCCGGCCGGCGTGGGACTCCTGGTGGTCCGCAAGGGCGTCCGCTTCGCCTCCCAGGACCCGGCGGACGAACGGGAGTCGGGGCGCGCCCCCGGCTTCGAGAACATCCCGGCGATCGTGGCGGCCGCGGCGTCGCTGCGGGCCGTGCGGGACTCCGCCGACACGGAGGCCCGGCGGCTGCGGGGGCTGGTGGACCGGATCCGCACCCGGGTCCCGGAGCTGGTGCCGGACGTCGAGGTGGTCGGCGACCCGGTGCGCCGGCTCCCCCATCTCGTCACCTTCTCCTGTCTCTACGTCGACGGGGAGACGGTGCTGCACGAGCTGGACCGGGCGGGCTTCTCGGTGTCCTCGGGCTCGTCCTGCACCAGTTCGACGCTCACCCCCAGCCATGTGCTGCGAGCCATGGGCGTCCTGAGCGAGGGCAATGTGCGGGTGTCCCTTCCGCCGGGCACCGCGGAGGAGGACGTCGACCGCTTCCTGGAGGTCCTGCCCGGGGTCGTCGCCGGCGTCCGCGGCCGACTGGGGGCACCGGTGGCCGGGGAGACGTCCCCCGGGACCGGGTCCCTGGTGGTGGACGCCCTCGGCAAGCGCTGCCCCGTCCCCGTCATCGAACTCGCCAAGGTCATCGGAGACGTACCGGTCGGCGGCACGGTCACCGTCCTCGCCGACGACGAGGCGGCCCGGCTCGACATCCCCGCCTGGTGCGGGATGCGCGACCAGGAGTACGTCGGGGAGTCCCCGGCGCCGGTCGGGACGGCGTACGTGGTGCGTCGCCGCGGCTGACGGGCGGCCCCTGCGGCGGGCGGTGCGCGTACCGGCGGGCAGGGGCCCGGCCGAGCCTCGCGCACCCGGTGCCGGGGATGCGGAGGGCGGATCGGCCGGGCGCGGTGCGGTGCGGTGCGGACCCGTGCGGGGATCCGTACGCGGAGCCGCGTACGGGTCCACGCACGGGGATCCGTGCGGGGATCCGTACGTGTGCCGGATCCGGACGCGAGCCCGTGCGGGTGTGCCCGCGGGGTGCGGGACCCCGGATGCGGCGCCCCCGGCGGGGAACCACCGGGGGCGCGGGCCCCGGGCGGGAAGCCCCTGGAGGCGAGGACCCTCGGCACGCGGAACGCCGCGCCCCGCGGGGCGCGGCGTTCGAGCGGCGCGGGCCCCTTCGGCCGGGACCCGGAGCCCGCGGGGTCAGGACAGGTGGGCGCGGACGTCGGACGCCGCGTCGTGGCCGTACGCCTTGGTGAAGCGGTCCATGAAGTGGGCGCGGCGCAGGGTGTACTCCTGGGTGCCGAGCGTCTCGATCACCAGCGTCGCGAGCATGCAGCCGACCTGGGCGGCGCGCTCCGGGCCGACCCCCCAGATCAGGCCCGAGAGAAAGCCCGCGCGGAACGCGTCGCCGACGCCCGTCGGGTCCACCTTGGACTCCTCCTCCGGGCAGCCGACCTCGATCGACGGCTCGGACCTGTGCTCGATGCGCACCCCGCGCGAGCCGAGCGTGGTGACGCGGTGGCCGACGCGCTCCAGGATCTCCTCGTCGGTCCAGCCGGTCTTCGACTCGATGAGCCCCTTCTCGTACTCGTTGGAGAAGAGGTAGGTCGCCCCGTCCAGCAGTATCCGGATCTCGTCGCCGTTCATCCGTGCGATCTGCTGCGAGAAGTCCGCGGCGAACGGGATGCCCCGGGACCGGCACTCCTCCGTGTGCCGCAGCATCGCCTCGGGGTCGTCGGCACCGATCAGCACCAGGTCCAGACCGCCGACCCGGTCCGCGACCGACTTCAGCTCGATCAGGCGCGCCTCGCTCATCGCGCCCGTGTAGAAGGAGCCGATCTGGTTGTGGTCGGCGTCGGTCGTGCAGACGAAGCGCGCGGTGTGCAGCACCTCGGAGATCCGTACGGATGCGGTGTCGACGCCGTGCCGGTCGAGCCAGGCGCGGTACTCGTCGAAGTCGGAGCCCGCCGCTCCGACCAGGACCGGTTTGGTGCCGAGCTGGCCCATCCCGAAGCAGATGTTGGCGCCGACCCCTCCCCTGCGCACATCGAGGTTGTCCACGAGGAAGGAGAGGGAGACCGTGTGGAGCTGATCCGCGACCAGCTGGTCGGCGAAGCGGCCGGGGAAGGTCATCAGATGGTCGGTGGCGATGGAGCCGGTGACTGCGATTCGCACGGCTGAGTGCTCCTGGAGGGGAGGCGGAGTTGACGGTTAACGCTACCGGTTGTCCCGGGCCCTCTGCAGGACGGAAACTACCCGATAGTAGGGCTTTTGCCTCAGCGTTACCCTGCGTACGGTGCCGATATGCCTCATCCCATGTCGCACGTCACCCTCCACGAGCACCGTCCGGCCGGGCTCGGGCAGATCGACATCACCCTGGCGGAGCTGCGCGGCGACAGTGCCCGGATGGCACCGCACTGGGTCGTGCCACCGGTGACCGCGGCCGCCCCGGTACCCCTTCGCTGATCCACGGGGTCGTCGTCTCCGCCGACTCCGCGCGGCTGGTCGGCTCGATGCCCGTGTACGGGGACTGACACGCGCCCCAAGCGCTCCGTTACCGCACACGGCGCACTCCGGGAACCGCGCGCTCCCCCACTCCGTCCCATGGATGCACCCCGAAGCGGGTCCGTCCGAAGGAGCGATGCGGTGAGCAGCACAGAGCGCCCCCAGAACAGCGCCGACGGCGCCGGAGGCCCCGAGGGCGGAGCCGTCCGCCGTCTTCGGCGGTCTCCGCTGGCCGTCGCGTCCGTGGCAGCCGCGGTCCTGGTCGCGGGAGGTGGCGGCGCCTGGCTCGCCACGACCGCCTTCGACGGCGGGGGCGGGGCCGAGGCGTGGACGGGGGCGCCGCGCCGGGGACCGGCCCCAATCCCCCGCCGCTGGCACTGGACGGCGTCACGGGCATCGCCGTCGGCGAGCCCGGGCCCTACGGCGTGGAGTACCGGGCGCAGGGCGGTCTCCCGGAGGGCCCCGCCTCCGCTCGCCTCCACGAGGTGAACGGGACCGTCGGCAAGGCGCAGGTCGAGGCGCTGGCCGAGGCACTCGGTGTGCCGGGCGAACCGCGGCTGCGGGGCGACGTGTGGAAGTCCGGTGCGGACGGGGACGCCGGCGGCCCGTCGCTGCAGGTGAACCTGCAGGCCCCGGGGACGTGGACGTTCAGCGCCTTCGGTCCGCCGAAGGGCGACGACTGCGCCCGGGGCAAGGACGTGTGCGATCCCCCGCGACCGGCTCGGCCGTGCCCCGGCCGTCGAACGCGCCGACGGTGAGCGAGGCTGCCGCGAAGAAGGCGGCCGCCCCCGTGCTGGCGGCGCTGGGGCTGGGCGACGCGAGGCTGGACGCGAAGCAGGTGCTGGGTGCGTACCGCGTCGTGCGCGCCGACCCGCTGGTCGGCGGGCTGCCGACGTACGGCTGGTCCACCAGCGTCCATGTGGCCGCCGACGGCACGGTCGGGAACGGCAGCGGGCAGCTGGTGGAGCCCGCCGCCGGCCCGGAGTACCCGGTGGTCGGTGCCGAG
The DNA here is from genome assembly GCA_003725745.1 of Streptomyces sp. I6. Taxonomy (GTDB): domain Bacteria; phylum Actinomycetota; class Actinomycetes; order Streptomycetales; family Streptomycetaceae; genus Streptomyces. Next base: position 1,538,150 of record RHDP01000001.1, read on the forward strand.
GAGGCGCTGAAGCGGCTGAACGCCGAGCGCGCGGGCGGCGGCCCGGCGGCCGGCATCGGCGGGTGCGCGACGCCGGGGCCGCTGACCGAGGGGAAGCCGGCCGAGGGGAGGCCGGCCGAGGGGAGGCCGGCCGAGGGGAAGCCGGCCGCGCCGTGCGAGCCGGAGAGCGGTGCGCCGGTTCCCGCCGAGGTGGTGAAGGTCACCGGGGCCGAGTTCGGGCTGGCGGTGCACTCGCTGGAGGGGCGGCCCGCCCTGGTTCCCTCGTGGCTGTTCACGACGGAGTCGAAGCCCGGCGCGCCGGGCTCCACGGTCGTCCATCCCGCCGTGGCGCCGGAGTACCTGAAGTCCGCCGCCGAGCGGTCGCCCGCACCGCCGGCCACCTCCGTGCCCTCCCCGCCCGACGCCTCGAAGCTCCCGGAGACCTCGATCCGGGCCGTGGAGTCGTATGCCGTGGCGAAGGACGGGCGCACCCTGACCCTGCGCTTCTGGGGCGGGGTGTGCAGCACCTACTCGGCTGAGGCGGAGGAGACGGGCACCGAGGTGAAGGTGAAGATCATCGTGTCTCGGCCGGACCCCGGGCGGGTCTGCATCCTGATCGCCAAGGAGCTGACGGAGAAGGTCACTCTGGACGAACCGCTGGGTGACCGCACCGTGGTCGACACCGAGAGCGGCGACGCCGTGCCCCGCAGGTGAGCGGACGTCCGGGCGCCGGAGGGCGGCGACCCGGGTCGGGGTCGCCGCCCTCCGGCGCCCGGCGGTTCAGCGGGCCCGGCCGGTTCAGCCGGTCCGCCCGGTCCGGCGGTTCAGCCGGTCCGCCCGGCTCAGCTGAAGGAGTCGCCGCAGGCGCAGGAGCCCGTCGCGTTCGGGTTGTCGATCGTGAAGCCCTGCTTCTCGATCGTGTCGACGAAGTCGATGGAGGCCCCACCGAGGTACGGCGCGCTCATGCGGTCGGTGACGACCCTGACCCCGTCGAACTCCTTGACGACGTCGCCGTCGAGCGAGCGCTCGTCGAAGAAGAGCTGGTAGCGCAGGCCGGAGCAGCCACCGGGCTGAACCGCGACGCGCAGCGCCAGGTCGTCCCGGCCTTCCTGCTCCAGCAGGGACTTCACCTTGGCGGCGGCGGCGTCGGACAGGAGGATGCCGTCGCTCACGGTGGTGGTCTCGTCCGATACGGACATCTGCTTCTCTCCCGGGTTGTACGGAGACTGCTTGCCGACGTTGGCAACCGGCTGGGCTCCGGATTCATTCCGGACCGGCCCTGGTCTTTCCCTTTCATGCTCGCACATGCCCTCCCTCCGGGTCATCGACCGGTGGACGGCTCGGCACCGGGAATTGCGTCACATCGACACTATGGACATCGTCAAAGTGACGTGAAGCGGTTATGATAGATAGTGTCAAATAGACGAAAAGGCTCTCCGGTGCACCCCGGTGGGCCACCGGACGCGGCTCCGCCGCCCCGATCGAAGAGTAGAAAGGGTGCGTGACGTGACCACCGCCCAGCCCTCCCTCACTGCGCCGGACGCAGCGGGAGGCTCCCAGGATGTCCAGCCGACGCCGCTCGCCCTGCTGCTGCTCGGCCGCGAGGCCGACCCCAGGAGCGAGCGGGGCGTCGAGTGCCCCGGTGACCTTCCCTCCCGTCCGACCCGGACCTGGTGGAGCGTGCCCGTGCGGCGAAGGAGAAGCTCGGCGACAAGGTGTTCGTGCTCGGTCACCACTACCAGCGCGACGAGGTCATCCAGTTCGCGGACGTCACCGGCGACTCCTTCAAGCTCGCGAGGGACGCGGCTGCCCGGCCGGAGGCCGAATACATCGTCTTCTGCGGTGTGCACTTCATGGCCGAGTCGGCGGACATCCTCACCGGCGACGACCAGAAGGTCGTCCTCCCCGACCTCGCCGCCGGCTGCTCGATGGCCGACATGGCCACGGCCGAGCAGGTCGCGGAGTGCTGGGACGTCCTCACCGAAGCGGGCGTCGCGGAGCGGACGGTGCCCGTCTCGTACATGAACTCCTCCGCGGACATCAAGGCGTTCACCGGCAAGCACGGCGGCACCATCTGTACGTCGTCGAACGCCAGGCGGGCGCTGGACTGGGCCTTCGAGCAGGGCGAGAAGGTCCTTTTCCTGCCCGACCAGCACCTCGGCCGGAACACGGCGGTCCGCGACATGGGCATGTCCCTGGACGACTGCGTCGTCTACAACCCGCACAGGCCGAACGGCGGACTCACCGCCGAGCAGCTGCGCGACGCGAAGATGATCCTGTGGCGCGGCCACTGCTCGGTGCACGGCCGCTTCTCGCTGGATTCCGTCAACGACGTCCGCGAGCGCATCCCGGGTGTGAACGTCCTGGTCCACCCCGAGTGCAAGCACGAGGTCGTCGCCGCGGCGGACTACGTGGGCTCCACGGAGTACATCATCAAGACGCTGGAGGCCGCCCCGCCGGCTCCGCGTGGGCGATCGGCACGGAGCTGAACCTGGTACGCCGCCTGGCGAACCGTTTCGCCTCGGAGGGCAAGGAGATCGTCTTCCTCGACAAGACGGTCTGCTTCTGCTCGACGATGAACCGGATCGACCTGCCGCACCTGGTGTGGGCGCTGGAGTCCCTCGCGGAGGGGAACCTGGTCAACCGGATCCGGGTCGACTCCGAGACGGAGAGCTTCGCCAAGCTGGCCCTGGAGCGCATGCTGGCGCTTCCCTGACCGTGACGGTCCCGCCCGCGTGCACGGGCCCCTCGTCGCCCCGGTACCCGGCCGCCAGGTGCCGGGGCGACGCCGTCCCCCGCCGGGGCCGGGCCTCCGCGCGAACGGACCCGGGGACGCACGACCAGAGCGACCCGTTCCTGCGTCAGCCGGGCCTCCGCGCGGACGGACCCGGGACAACCGGGGCGTGATACGCGGCACCAGCGGGACAACCGGGGCGTGATGCGTGCATCGGGACGACGGCGTTCCCCCGACGCGGCGGGGTCCCGAATCGTCGCCCGCCGCGCATGCCGGGGGAAGCGCTGCCGGGGTGAGAAGCCCTGCCGGGGCGAGCGCTGCCGGGGGTGGGGGTGCTGCCGTCGGGGTGGGGCGCTGCCACGTGGCGGTTCAATCTGCCCCTGGGCGTACCAGACCCGACTCGTACGCGATGACCACCAGCTGCGCCCGGTCGCGGGCGCCGAGCTTCGCCATCGATCGGTTCACATGCGTCTTCACGGTGAGCGGGCTGACCTCCAGCAGGCCGGCGATCTCGTCGTTGGGGTGTCCGCCGGCGACGAGGACGAGGACCTCGCGTTCCCGGCCCGTCAGCGCGGCCAGCCGCTCCGCGTACAGCCCGGAGTCCCGGCGGTCCGGGCCTCCGCCCTGGGCCAGGAACTCGGCGATCAGGCCCTTGGTCGCCGCGGGCGAGAGCAGGGCGTCGCCGGCGGCGGCGATCCGGATGGCGTTCAGCATGTCCACGGGTTCCGCGCCCTTGCCGAGGAAGCCGGAGGCCCCGGCCCGCAACGACTGCACGACGTACTCGTCCACCTCGAACGTCGTCAGCATCACCACCCGCACCCCGGTGAGTCCGGGGTCGGCGCTGATCGTGCGGGTGGCGGCGAGACCGTCCGTACCGGGCATCCGGATGTCCATGAGGACGACATCGGGGCGGGCCGAGCGGGCCAGCTCCACGGCCTCGGCGCCGTCCGCGGCCTCCGCCACGACCTCCATGTCGGGCTCGGAATCCACCAGCACCCGGAACGCGCTGCGCAGCAGAGCCTGGTCGTCCGCGAGCAGCACCCTGATGGTCATCCGTCCACGTCCCCCTCCGCGTCTGGCTCGACCGGCAGTATCGCCTGCACCCGGAAGCCGCCTCCGTAGCGGGGGCCCGCGGTCAGGGTGCCGCCGAGGGCCGTGACGCGCTCGCGCATCCCGACCAGTCCGTGCCCGCCGCTGCCGCCTCCGGCCACCGTTTCACCGTCCGTACCTTCCGTACCTTCCGCGCCCTCCGCGCCCTCCGCGCCCTCCGGCCCGGGTCCGGCGGGGCGGCCGTGGTCGAGGACGGTGACCTCCACGGTGCCGCCCACCCGCACGACGCTCACCTCGGCCTTCGCCGCGGCCCCGGCATGCTTGCGCACATTGGTGAGGGCCTCCTGCACGATCCGGTACGCGGCGAGATCGACGGCGGCGGGCAGCTCGGTGCCCCGGTCGGTGCGGGCCAGCCGGACCGGCAGCCCGGACCGCCGGAAGCCGTCGAGCAGCGGCTCGAGGACGGCGAGTCCCGGCGCGGGCTCGGTCGGCGCCGCCGGGTCGCCGGACTGCCGGAGCAGACCGACGGTGGCCCGCAGCTCGGTCAGCGCCGAACGGCTCGCCTCCCGCACCTGGGACAGGGCCTCCCTGGCCTGGTCGGGCCGCCTGTCCATGACGTGTGCCGCCACTCCTGCCTGCACGTTGACCAGAGCGATGTGATGGGCGACGACATCGTGGAGGTCTCGGGCGATCCGCAGCCGCTCCTCGGCCACCCGGCGGCGGGCCTCCTCCTCCCGGGTCCGCTCGGCCCGCTCGGCCCGCTCCCGCATGGCGTCGACGAAGGCGCGCCGGCTCCGTACGGCGTCGCCGGCGGCGGACGCCATGCCGGTCCAGGCGAAGAGGCCCAGGTTCTCCTGGCTGTACCAGGGCGCGGAGCTGAACAGCACGGCCGCCCCGGTCAGCACGGTCATGGTCGGCAGACCGACCCGCCAGGTCGTCGGGCGGTCGGTGCGGGACGCCACCGTGTAGAGGGCGACCACCACGGACATGGCGACGGGCGCGGGCGGGTCGCCGGCGACGAGTTCGGCGACGGACAGGGCCCCGGTGACCGCGACCACGGGCACGGAGCGCACCCGCCGGAACACCAGAGCCCCGGCGGCCGTCACCATCAGCAGCAGACTGCGGATCTCGGGTGTGCGGGTGCCGAAGGTCGGCCCGTGGGGCCCGTGGGGGTCGGCGAACGACGCGACGACCATGCAGAGGAGCACCGCGGCCGCGAGGCCGGCGTCGAACGCCGTCGGATGCGCGCTCAGCCAGGAGCGCGTCGGCGCGAGCCGGCTGAATCCGGTCAGAGGTGCGGTCACGTCAGGCAACGGTACGGGGTCGGCCGGGACGGGACGCGGGCCCGCGCCCGCCCGTGCCCGCCCGGGGCGTACGAGGGGCGCACGGGGGCGAGGAGGGGGGTACGGGGGTGTACGGGTCGTACACGGCTGCGGAGCGGGGCCGTACCGGCGCCGGAAGGGGACCGGGCCGACACGAGGCGCACGGCCAACGGCAAGGGACCGGGCCGGCAGGGGAGGCCGGGGAGGCCCGGCCCGGCCCGGCCGGAGTGTCTTCCGGGCGGGCCGGGCCGGGGCCGGGTGCGGGAGCCGGGACCGGACTCAGCCGGGGATGAGGCCGCCGTCGCTGAGCATGGCGCGGACCTCTTCGAGAGTCGCGTCCGGGGCGGGCAGGATCAGCTCGGAGGGCTCGAGGGCGTCGTCCGCCAGCGGTGCCCCGCAGCGGCGCACCTCGTCGAGCAGGGCGCACAGGGTGCGGCGAAAGCCTTCCGCGTCACCCGTCTCCATCTCGGCGAGCAGCTCGTCGTCGAGCTTGTTCAGCTCGTCGAAGTGGCTGTCCTCCAAGGTCCACTGCCCCTCCCCCATGATCCGTACGATCATGACGCGCCGTCCCTACTGCTTGTCGAACTTGTGCCGGGTACTGTTCTGGGCCTGGTCCTGCGCCGAGGCGTCGCCGCCCTCGATGGCCTGCTGCTGGGTGCCGCCCTCGGAGCCGATGGCCTGCTGGGAGGTGCCCCCGGCCAGCTCGGCCTTCATCCGCTGCAGCTCCAGCTCGACGTCCGTGCCTCCGGAGATGCGGTCCAGCTCCGCCGCGATGTCGTCCTTCGCCATCCCGGTCGGGTCGTCCAGCGCGCCGGACGCCAGGAGCTCGTCGATGGCCCCGGCCCGGGCCTGCAGCTGGGCGGTCTTGTCCTCGGCGCGCTGGACCGCCAGACCCACGTCGCCCATCTCCTCGGAGATCCCGGAGAACGCCTCGCCGATCCGGGTCTGCGCCTGGGCGGCGGTGTAGGTGGCCTTGATCGTCTCCTTCTTCGTACGGAAGGCGTCCACCTTGGCCTGCAGCCGCTGGGCGGCGAGGGTGAGCTTCTCCTCCTCGCCCTGAAGGGTCTCGTGCTGGGTCTCCAGATCGGTGACCTGCTGCTGCAGCGCGGCGCGCCGGGACAGCGCCTCGCGCGCCAGGTCCTCACGGCCCAGCGCCAGCGCCTTGCGGCCCTGGTCCTCCAGCTTGGAGGACTGGCCCTGGAGCTGGTTGAGCTGCAGTTCCAGGCGCTTGCGGGAGGTCGCCACGTCGGCGACGCCACGACGGACCTTCTGCAGCAGCTCCAGCTGTTTCTGGTACGAGTAATCGAGGGTCTCGCGCGGATCCTCGGCCCGGTCAAGGGCCTTGTTTGCCTTCGCGCGGAAGATCATCCCCATACGCTTCATGACACCGCTCATGGGCTTCGCGCGCCCCCTTCTGACGGAACTCAGCTCCAGCTTCTCCAGAACCCACAGTACGGGCCCTGCATCCATTACCGCACTGTTCGGGCGCCGATGCGCTCATCCCCGAGGACGACCTGCGGGCCGTCCCGCTCCCGCGCAAGGAGTAGGTGGCCGTCAGGGGGCCGCGGAGGCGCCGTCCCGTGCACGCTCCTTCTGCTTCTGCCCCTTGCAGACGAGTGCCGTTGCCGGATCGTTCCCCAGGGGGCTGGGGCTGCCGCCCGCCACCCCGTACCCTTGTGTTTTGTGTTCCGTAGCCGTTCCAAGGAAGAGAAGGCCCCCACCGGCAAGGTGACGGCGGACCTCTCCAAGCAGCCCCGCGACCCCGAGGCCCCCAAGGGCCGCCCGACCCCCAAGCGCAGCGAAGCCCAGACCCAGCGCCGCCGGGCGCAGTCGGCCCCCCTCGACCGCAAGGCGGCCATGCGCCGCCAGCGCGAGGCGCGCCGAGCCGATCTGGCCAAGCAGCGCGAGGCGCTGGCCGGTGGCGACGAGCGCTATCTACCGGTCCGCGACAAGGGTCCGGTGCGCCGCTTCGTCCGCGACTTCGTGGACTCGCGCTTCTGTGTCGCCGAGTTCTTCCTGCCCCTCGCCGTGGTGATCCTGGTGCTCTCCATGGTCCGCGTGCCCCAGCTGCAGAACATCGCGATGCTGCTGTGGCTCGGTGTGATCGTGATGATCGTGATCGACTCGATCGGCCTCTGGATCCGGCTCAAGAAGCAGCTGAACGAGCGATTCCCGAACGAGCCGAAGCGCGGTGCGGTGGCCTACGGCCTCATGCGCACGCTCCAGATGCGCCGACTGCGGCTGCCCAAGCCCCAGGTCAAGCGCGGAGAGCGGCCCTGAGCGCGAGCTTCTCCCCGGCATCCGAGCGATCCGGGCAGGCCGAGCGATCCGCGCCAAGCGAGCCGTCCGCGGATTCCGGGCAGGCCGGGCGGTTCAGGGGGTCCGGGCAGTGCACGGAATCCGGGCAGGCCGACGGACCTGACGGATCCGGGAAGCCCGAGCGGCCCGGGAAGCCCGATGCCTCCGGCAGAGGCGACGTCTCCGGTTTCGCGAGCGGCGCCGCCGCCTGGCTCAAAGGTCTCGGCGGTCTACGCAACACCGTCCGGCAGGAGCTCGTGGCACGGCAGCTCGACGAGCAGCTGGCCGCCCGCTTCCCCGTCGGGCAGCGGCTGCGCGTCCTCGACGTCGGCATGGGGCAGGGCACCCAGGCGCTGCGTCTCGCCCGGGCCGGGCACAAGGTCACAGGTCTGGAGTCCGACCCGGGCCTGCTGCGGGTCGCCCGTGAGGCCCTGGCGCACGAGCCCGAGGGCATCCGGGAGCGCTTCAGGGCGATCGAGGGCGACGGCCGTGAGACGGGCGTGCACTTCCTGCCCGGTTCGTTCGACGTGGTGCTGTGCCACGGTGTGCTGATGTACGTCGAGGACCGCGACGCCATGCTGGCGGGCCTGGCGCGGATGCTGGCGCCCGGCGGCCTGCTGTCCCTGCTGGTACGGAACGCGGACGCGCTGGCGTTGCGGCCCGGGCTGGCGGGCGACTGGGACACGGCGCTGACCTCCTTCGACACGGACACGTACACCAACCGCCTCGGCCTCCGGGTGCGCGGGGACCGGCTCGCGTCGCTGACGGCGACCCTGGCCGGGATCGCCGCTCCCCTGCAGACCTGGTACGGGGTGCGGGTCTTCACGGACGGTGCGGCGGACGACGCGGAGCCGCCGTCCGGGGAGGAGCTGACCCGGCTGCTGGCGGCCGAGGACCGCGCGGGCCGGACGGACCCGTACCGCTCGGTGGCGGCGCTGCTTCACCTGTGCGGAGTACGCGGCCAGTAGGGCGGCCCCGCGTCCGGCGGCCCGCACAGGCGGTCATCGCACAGGCGGATCGCACGGGACCGTGTTCACCGTGCGGTCCTGGCGCCTTCGACGGGCCGCCCGCCGGGGACGCCCGACCCGTGGAACCGCCTTTCCGCGCGTCCGACGGGCGGAAAGGCGCGGGCGCGGGATGGACGTTGGCGGCTGGGGGCGCTCGGACAGCCCCGCCTCGCGTCACCTCGGGTCGGGTCGCGTCACCTCGGGTCGGGTCGGACGGCCTCGGGTCGCCTCGGGTCGGGCGGCCTCGCCCCGGGTTGCCTCGGGTCAGGTCGGGTCGGGTCGGGTCGGGTCACACCGCGGCGACGCGCGCCTCGCCCCGGATCGACTCGCCTCGGCGCCGGCTCAGGTGACGGGGCCGCTGACGCGTCCGTCCCCTCGTGACCACCAACGCATCCGACGTGTCCACGATGGACACCCCCCGTCTCCCTGCCCGCGAGACCTTCCAGGCGCTCTACCGCCACTTCCGGCCCCACCGCTGGACCGTCGCGTTCGGGGCCCTTTTCGCCCTCCTCGGGGCCGCGAGCGGTCTGCTCCAACCACTGGCCGCGAAGGCCCTGGTGGACCGGCTCGGCGCGGGCGAGTCCATCAACGGGATCCTGCTGGTGCTCACCGCCCTCGTGGTGCTCGGCACGGCGATCCACGCCGTCGGGGCCTATGTGCTGGAGCGCACCGCCGAGTCGGTCGTGCTCGCCGCCCGCCGGACGCTCATCGGCCGACTGCTGAGACTGCGGCTGCCGGAGGTGGAGCGGACCCAGCCGGGCGACCTGATGTCCCGGGTCACCTCGGACACCACCCTGCTGCGCGCCGTGACCACCCAGTCGATCGTCTCGGCGTTCACCGGGTCCCTCTCCTTCGTCGCGACGCTCGTGATGATGGCGGTCATGGACGCCGTGCTGCTCGGCGTCACCGTGGGGGTGATCGTGCTGGTCGGCGGCGCCGCCGCGCTGGCGATGCCCAGGATCGCGCGGGCCACCCAGCGGGCGCAGGAGGCGGTCGGGGAGATCTCCACCGTGCTGGAGCGGGTGTTCGGCGCGTTCCGCACGGTCAAGGCGTCGGGCGCCGAGGAGCGTGAGACCGCCGTCGTGGAGGCGGCGGCGCGGCGGGCGTGGCGGTACGGGGTGCGGACGGCCAAGTGGCAGTCGGTCGCCGGCTCGTCCGTGGGGCTCGCCGTACAGGTCTCGTTCCTGGCGGTGCTGGGCATCGGAGGGGCGAGGGTCGCGTCGGGGGCGATATCCGTCTCCACGCTGATGGCGTTCCTGCTCTATCTCTTCTATCTGATCGGGCCGGTGACGGAGCTGGTGGAGGCGGCGTCCCAGTACCAGGTGGGCTCGGCGGCGGTCGCCCGTATCGCGGAGGCGGAGCGGCTGGAGACGGAGGAACTGCCTCCGGCCGGCCCCGCACGGCCGCACGCCCCCGGCGAGGCCCCGTCCGCGCGGTACGAGGCCATGTCCGTACGCTACGAGGCCGCGTCCGTACGGTTCGAGGACGTCTCCTTCAGGTACCGGGACGATCTGCCGTACGTCCACCGCGGTGTCACCTTCGAGGTCCCCGGCGCCGGCATGACGGCGTTCGTCGGCCCGTCGGGAGCGGGCAAGACGACGGTCTTCGGTCTTGTCGAGCGGTTCTACGAGGCGACCGGCGGCCGGGTGGTGGTCGACGGGCGGGACGTACGGGACTGGCCGCTGACCGAACTGCGCGCCGCCATCGGCTATGTGGAGCAGGACGCACCGGTGCTGGCCGGGACGCTGAGGGAGAACCTGGTGTTCGCCGCCCCCGGCGCGACGGAGGACGAGATCCGGGACGTCCTCGTACGGGCGAGGCTGGACGGGCTCGTGGACCGGCTGCCGGACGGTCTGGAGACGGTGGTCGGGCACCGCGGCTCCAAGCTGTCGGGCGGCGAGCGCCAGCGGGTGGCGATAGCCCGGGCGCTGCTGCGCCGGCCCCGGCTGCTGCTCCTCGACGAGGCCACGTCGCAGCTCGACGCGGTCAACGAACTGGCGCTCCGGGACGTCGTCGCCGAGATCGCCCGTGAGGTGACGGTGCTGGTGGTCGCCCACCGGCTCTCCACCGTGACGCTGGCCGACCGGATCGTGGTGATGGACGCCGGGCGGGTTCGTGCGATCGGCACCCACGCGCGGCTGGTGGCGGAGGACCCGCTGTACGGGGAACTGGCGGCGACGCAGTTCCTGTCGTCGGCCCGTTGACGACGGCGCGCCCGCGGGCACCGGCCTGCGGGCAGGGGCGCCGGGCCGGGGCCCTGGGCAAGGAGGCCGGGCAGAGCGGCCGGGCAGAGCGGCCGGGCAGAGCGGCCGGGAGCATCGGGCACCGGCCGGCGGGCACGGGGCACGGCCCCGGACGCCGTCCCACCGGGGAGGCCGCGGCCCACCGCGCCGCGTCGGCGGAGCGGTGGGCCGCGGGGATCAGCCCTCGGCGTGCAGGCTCATGGGGCCGTAGACGCGGCCGCCGTCCTCGTAGAGGAAGACCTGGTCGGCGCCGCCCTCCCGGAGCTCGCGCCAGACCTCACCGATCCAGGACTCGGCATCCCCCTGAGTGCTGAACTCCTCCGGCTCGACGGCCGGCTGGACCTCCGTCCCGTCGGACTTCTCGAACCGCCACGTCCATGCCATGTGCGCCTCCTGGTCCCACCACGTGACCGCGGTGCCGCTCGTCCCTGCCGATCACCTTGCTGCCCGCAGCGTAGCCGGGCGCGCACCCGCCGCGGGGACGCGGGAAGATCGTGACCGTGGAACTGACTCTGCTCGGCACCGGAGCCCCCACCGGGCTCCCCCGCCCCGACTGCCCCTGCGCCGTCTGCGCCACCGCCCGCGGCGACCGGGCGCGCGCCGCCACGGCCCTGCTCGTGGACGGCGCGCTGCTGCTCGACCTGACGCCCGGTGCCGCGCTCGCGGCCGCCCGCGCGGGCCGTTCGCTGGTGGGCGTACGACAGGTACTGCTGTCGCACCCGCACAGCGGGCCCGCGGTGGAGCTGCCCGCGGGGCTGCCGACGGCCGGTCGGGTGCCGGACGGCCAGGAGCTGACGCTGATCAGCGGTCACCGGGTGCGGGCCGTGGCCCTGGACTCGCCGGGCACCGGCTACGAGGTGGCCTCACCGGACGGGGAGCGGATTCTGTACCTGCCGCCGGGCGGGGCGCCGGCCGGGGCCACGGACGGCGACCCCCTCCCCTACGACATGGTCGTGGCCGATGTGCTGGGGCGGCCGGACGGCCTGGCGAAGCTGCGGGGGAGGGGCGCGGTCGGCCCGGCGACCGACGTGATCGCCGTCCACATCGACCACGACGCTCTGCCCGCCCCCGAGCTGGACCGGCGGCTGGGCGCCTCGGGGGCCAGGACGGTGCCGGACGGTACGACGCTGTACGTGGGCGAGTACCAGGACGCACCGGACGTGCCCCGGCGCACCCTCGTCACCGGCGGTGCGCGGTCCGGGAAGTCGCTGGAGGCCGAGCGGCGGCTGGAGACGTTCCCCGGCGTCGTGTACGTGGCGACGAGCGGGACGCGCGGCGACGACGCCGAGTGGGCGGAACGGGTCGCCGCCCACCGTGAGCGCCGGCCGGGGAGCTGGCGGACCCTGGAGACCTGCGACCTGGTCCCGCTGCTGGCCGGAAACGGACCGCCGCTGCTCATCGACTGCCTGGCGCTGTGGCTGACGGACGCGATGGACCAGGTGGGCGCCTGGGACGACGAGCGCTGGGAGGCGGCCGGCCGCACGGCTCTGCGCCTGCGCACGGCCGCCCTCGTCGAGGCTCTGCGCGGTACGCGCCGTACGGTCGTCGCCGTGACCAACGAGGTCGGTTCGGGCATCGTCCCCGCGACCGCCTCGGGCCGCCGTTTCCGCGACGAGCTGGGCCGTCTGAACGCGGCGTTCGCCGCCGAGTGCGAGCATGTGGTGCTGATGGTGGCGGGGCAGGCGATCCCGCTGCGGTGACGGCGGTCCGCAGGGTTCTCACCTGCCCGGGCCGACGCGGCCCGGGCGCCGAACACCGTGCGCGTGCCGGTACTGTTCGGCGAATGAGCTCGCTGAATCTCGACGACTTCTCCGACCTGATCGAGCGCCCCGACAGCGGTGTACGGCGCGACGCCGAGGAACGCCGGGAACGGCTGGCCGTGCCGCCGGGCGCTCTGGGCCGGCTGGACGAGCTGGGTGAGTGGCTGGCGGCGGCGCAGGGTGCCGTGCCGGTACGGGCCGTCGAACGGCCCCGGGTGGTGCTGTTCGCCGGGGACCACGGGGTGGCGGAGCTGGGTGTGTCCGGCCGGGCCGCGGGGACCGCGCACGAGCTCGTGCGTTCCGTGCTGGACGGGGTGAGCCCCGTCGCGGTGCTGGCCCGGCGGGCGGGCGTGCCGGTGCGGGTCGTGGACGCCGGCCTGGACTGCGACCCGGGCCTGCTGCCGCAGGACGTCGTCCGGCACCGGGTGCGGCGCGGGAGCGGGCGGATCGACGTCGGGGACGCGCTCACCCGGGAGGAGGCCGAGCAGGCGGTGCGCCTCGGGGTGGCGATCGCCGACGAGGAGGCGGACGCCGGCACCGACCTGGTCGTACTCGGCGATCTCAGCGTGGGCGGTACGACGCCCGCCGCCACGCTCGTGGCCGCGTTGTGCGGTACGGACGCCTCCGTCGTCACCGGACGCGGCGGCGCCGGCATCGACGATCTGGCGTGGATGCGCAAGTGCGCGGCGATCCGAGACGCGCTTCGCCGGGCCCGGCCCGTGCTGGGCGACCAGCTGGCGCTGCTGACGGCCGTGGGCGGCGCGGATCTGGCCGCGACGACGGGGTTCCTGCTGCAGGCCGCGGTACGGCGGATGCCGGTGATCCTGGACGGGGTGGTGTCGGCGGCGTGCGCCCTCGTCGCCCAGCGGGCGGCGTTCCGGGCGCCGGACTGGTGGCTGGCGGGTCAGGTCAGTGGGGAGCCGGCCCAGGCGAAGGCGCTCGACCGGATGGCCCTGGAGCCGCTGCTCGATCACGGGGTCACCGCCGGGGAGGGCACCGGCGCCCTTCTCGCACTCCCCCTGGTCCAGGCGGCCGCGGCGCTCGCCGCCGAGCTGCCCGAACGCGCGGCCGCCACCGGGGACGGCACCGGGAGCGGCACCGGGGACGCCACCGGGGACGCGAGCCCGGCCGGGTCCGGGAGCGAGAACCCGGCCGCCGCCGAGGACGACAGCCGCTGAAGCGACCGGGTACGAGGGGCGGCGCCACCGGGCGACGCGACCCGCCCCACCACGCAGCCTCCACACCGGCACGCACCCGCTCCGGCACGCACCCGCTCCGCGAGACGCCGCTCCCGGTCCGCCGTCCTCGATCCCGCGATCCCGCGATCCCTCAGTGACTCAGTCCCTCAGTGACTCAGTGGCTCAGTGGCTCGATTCGCCGTACGCCGCTGCGGGAGAGCGGGGTCACTCCGGCACGGGTCAACTTCGCGGCGCGGCGCCGGGTCTTGGAACACGGTGCGACGCTCGGGGCGGGACCGTGCGGTGCCGCCCGGAACTCGCCGCCCGGCCTCCGGGCGGGTCCCTCCGGTGCTGGACCGAGTCGCCGTACCGCGCCCACGCCGAGTACCGACCCGTCCGGGAGCCACGTCCCATGCCCGCCCACGAGAGCGCCCACCCCCCGCCGACCGGCACCCTTCCCCGTCCGCCCGCACGGTCCCGCCACGCGCACCCGGCGGGCGGCCGGTGAACCGGGCGGGTGCGTTCGCCCGCCGTGAGTGGGGGCCGCTGTACCGGACCGTGCGTACGGCACTGGCGGCGGGGACATGGCGCGCGATCCCCCTGACCCTCACCGCGGTCTGCCTCACCGCCCTCTGCCAGCTGGTGCAGAGCCGCTCCTGGGGCTACGGGCCGGTGCAGGGCATCGGGTCGGTGCGGGCCGGGGACCCACTCTGGCTGGCCGTGCTGCGCACCCCGCTCTCCCTGTTCGTCCCCGCGCTCGACCTGCCGGTGTGGGGGGCGCTGGCGCAGATCCTCCTGGTGTTCGGTATCGCCGAGATCTGCCTGGGCCGGCCGCGCACGCTGGCGGTCGCGTACGCGGCGACGCTCGCCGGGACGATGTACGCCCGGGCCGGGGTCGCGCTCGGGCCGGATCATCCGCTCGGGCTGCCCGCCTCGGACGCCCGGGTCGTGGACACCGGGCCGTCGGCCGCCGTGGTCGGCCTCGCCGTGTACGTGTGCGTCCGGTACGCGGCCCGGTTCACGATGGGCCTGGTGGTCCTCGCCATGGTGGTGGAAGTGGTGGTCAAGCCCAATCTGGCCGGCAAGGAGCACCTGGCGGCGATCGCCGCGGTGTTCGTGGCGATCGCCGCGGCGGGCTGCTTTCAGCGCGTTTCGCGGTCCCTGCCCGGCCCGGGGGGACCGGCCGCGGGCAGCCGGTCCGGGGCACCGCCGATCAGGTCCTGGATCCTGCGGCGCGGCCCGCTCCAGCGTCTGTCGTGGCGGAAGGCCCGCAGCATCGCCCTGGCCCGGGAGCGCGGGCGGTGCCGGTAGAGGCGCTTGGCCCACGGTGAGGCGGGCCGGGCCAGTCGCAGCGCGCCGATGATCGCGACGAACGGCACCAGCGTGCCGATGATCGCCATGCGCGGCTTGCCCTTGAAGAGGGAGATCAGGACGAACATGAAGTTGACGGCGAGGGTCAGCAGGAAGGCCCGCCGGTCGTCGCGCTCCTCCTCGGACAGGTCGTTCACGCCGAGGGGCGCGAAGCCGCCGAGGGCGAGCAGCAGCAGGGCGGCGGTGAGGACGACGACTTCGACGCTCTTGCGGCCTTCCTCGGTCCAGTAGACGTCGTCCAGGTGGAGGATCAGCGCGAACTCGTCCAGCACGAGCCCGGCGCCCACCCCGAAGACCACGGCGAACACCACGGTCCCGGGGCCGGTGTGCTGGCTGCTGGCGACCGAGCCGAAGCCGCCGATCACGGTGAGGACGACGCCGGGCACCACATGGTGGATATGGAGTCCGCCGGCCTTGACGTCGCCGAACGGGCCCTTGCCCGCCCGGATCATCCGGGTGACGGTCCGGGTGATCAGAAAGGTCAGGACGAACGAGGCCAGCGCGAGGAGCAGCGGGAGCTTTCCGGGCTCCAGGATGTTGCGGTAAAACCAGTGACCCATGCCACCCGCTCCCGTTTCGTCCGTCATGCGCAATTTACCGCCGCGGCGCACCGGCTACGCTGCGCGCGGTGAGCTCCCACAACCCACCCGGCCTCGCGGGCATACGATTCGCCTTCGGCACCCTCACCGTGCTGCCCGTGCGCGTGACCCGCTGGGACCGCGACACCGCGCGCGCGGGGATGCGCTGGGCCCCGCTCGCCGGACTCGCCGTCGGCCTCTGCGCGGGGGCCGCGGGCGGACTGCTCCTGCTGCTGGGCGCCGGTCCGCTGTTCGCCGCCGTCGCCTCCGCCGCCGTGCCCGCGGCCCTCACCCGCGGCCTGCACCTGGACGGCCTCGCCGACACCGCCGACGGACTGGGCAGCGGCAGACCCGCCGAGGACGCGTTGCGGATCATGAAGCAGTCGGACATCGGGCCGTTCGGGGTCACCACCCTGGTGTTCGTCCTGCTGGCCCAGGTCGCGGCGCTGTACGAGCTCTACGGCCGCGGCTGGGAGTACGGGGTGACGGCGGCGGCCGCCGCCGGTGCCGCCGCCCGGCTCGCGCTCACGCTCGCCGCCCGCACCGCCGTCCCGGCCGCACGGCCCGAGGGGCTGGGCGCCATGGTCGCCGCCACCGTGCCGGCGCGGCAGGCGCTGGGCATCGCGCTGCTGGTCACGACCGGTTTCGCCGCCTGGGGGACGCTGTTCGGCGGGTACGGGGCGCCGCGGCTCGCTCTGGCCGTGCTCGCCGGGGCCGCCGCCGCCGAACTGCTGCTGCGGCACTGCGTGCGCCGCTTCGGCGGGGTCACGGGCGATGTGTTCGGAGGGGTCGCGGAAACGGCGGCGACGGCGGCGCTGATCGCGCTCGCCGTCGGGTTCCGGTAGCCGGCCGCGCGGCCCGCCGGCAATCCCCGGCTCGCCGGGCATCCGTGACTCGCCGCCGGAGCCGCCGAACGGCCGCGCCCGCCCGACATCCACGGCCCGCCCGACATCCACGGCCCGCCCGACATCCACGGCCCGCCGGACGTCCACCGCCCGCCGGCGTCAGCAGGGCCTGCGCCAGGCGTCCAGCTCGTAGCGCTTCCGCATCGAACTCAGCCCGAGCCGCCGCGACTGGGGCAGAAGCGGCTTGTCGGCAGCTCGTACTCGACGTGGAACACGGCCTTGCCCGCCTCGACGAACGGTGTCAGCGCCTCGCACTCCGCGTACTGGGCGCACTGCTCGTTGACCGCGAAGTCGAAGTCGCCGACGAGGGCCGGGATCTGGTCGAGGTCGTTCTTCAGCCCGACGGACAGCCCTCGCTCACGGGCCATCCGGGCGATCAGCCGGTTGTAGCGGAGCTGGTCGTCCGCGGTGAGGGGGAAACCGGTGTCGTTGGCGTAGCCGTCCATGTTGTCGGGCTCGATCGCGTCGAAGCCCTTGTCCCGGCACATGTCGAAGCGCCTGGCCATCAGCGGCTCCAGGACGTCCGTGCGGCGGATGTCGAGCCAGCGCTCCCCCTCCCAGCCGTTGCCCTTGCCCAGCAGCTCCGCGGGGAACTCGTCCGCGTCGGGGCGGAACTCCTCCCAGGCGCCGGTGGACAGGTAGCAGATCACCTTGCGGCCGCGCCGCTGGAGGTCGGCGACCGTGGACCCCGGGTGCTCGAAGCCGTCGATGTCGTACACCGGGACGTCCACGGTCGGGTCCAGGCGGCCGCTGAGCTGCCACTGCCACGGCGTCCCCGGCCCCGGCCGCCAGCGGGTGGTGCGCGGGGGCGCGGAGTCGTCGGGGGCCGAGGTGCAGCCGGCCAGCAGCACCAGGGCCACCAGCGGCAGCAGCAGGCTTCGTGTCCGGGCCGGCAGTCTCATGTCCGGGACTCCCTCAGCGATGTGCGGTGATCCGGCCCAGCTGAGCACAGACCAGCAGGACGAGCACTCCGGACGCGGCCGCCGGAGCGAACAGCGGTCCCGAGCCGGGCAGCAGCAGCGGGACCAGCGCGGCCAGGCAGCACACCACGGCCGGGCTCAGCACCGCCCCGAACGCCTGGAGCAGCAGTCCGGTCCACAGCACCGCCCCGAGCAGCAGTGCGCCGGCCGTCGTGGCCGTGTCGGGGCGGTCGGCCCCGACGGGCCACAGCAGCAGGGCCGCGGCCATGAGCGCCGGCAGGACGGCCAGGTATCCGGCGAGGGAACGCAGCAGCGCCGCGGCGACCGCGATCCGGAAGGCGCGCGGGGAGGTGCAGGCCCGCAGTCCGGCGAGGCTGTCCGCGCGGAACCGGTGGAGCAGCCACTCCGCCGGCCCCATGCCCAGGGTGAGGGCGACCGCGAACGGCGGAGTCTCCAGGGCGACATGGAGCACCAGCACTCCGGAGCCCAACCCGAACAGCCCGTACGGGACCGAACCTCCGAGCCCGCTCGGCGCCGCGCGCCGGCCCCCGATCCGGCACCGGCCGCCGTGGCCCGCCGGCCGGAGCATCCCGGCGACCGCGCCCGCCGCGAGGCCCGTGGCGGCCGTGACGGACGCCACGGGGAGCACCAGGTGCGCCCAGCCGGGCATCGGGTGCAGCGCCGCGTACAGCGCCCCGCCCACCAGCGGCAGCAGGGCCGGCAGCAGGACCCGCTCCCGGCCGAGGACCAGCAGCACCGTCGCCGCGGCGAGGTAGAGCGACTGGCCCGCGGCGAACAGCAGCGCCGGGCCGTGATCGGGGGCGGCGGGCGCGACGGCCGCGGCGGCGGCCGTGCCGAGCACCACCCCCACCGGTGCGCCCCTCAGCAGGGCCCGGGCCGCCGCGGGGCGGTCGCCGAGCCCGAGCCAGGTGTACGCGCGGTGGGCGAGGGCCTGGTTCCAGGCCCAGCCGGCCAGCGCGGCCGCCAGCAGCGGGGCGTGGGCGGTGCTGCCGCCCGCGAGGACGGGCGCCGCCAGGACGTGGCCCAGCGCCGGGAGGGTGAACAGCAGGCCCCGCAGCAGGCAGCCGAGGAGCGCCGGGCTCCCCGGGCCGGGCGGCGGGTCGCCGGCGTGGGGGAAGCGCCGTTCGACGCGCGCGTACAGGTCCTCCGCCAGGGCGAACGAGTCCTCGTGTCCGTAGCGCCGGCGTATCTGCTCGTCCGTCAGCCCGTCGGACTCCAGTAGCGCCGCCACCTCGTCGGGGTGGACGGCCGCCGCCACGAAGTCGTCCAGCCGTCCGGCCAGTTCGCCGACCGGGTCGGCTCCCGCCCGGCCCGACGGGCCCCGCTCCGGCGTCGGCGGCAGGGCGTCCCGCACGTCCGTGCCCGGATCCTTCAGCCACGGCGAGCCGCTCACCGGACGCCCCCGTGGACGGCCCCGTGGACGGCCTCGGAGAGCCCAGAGGATCCTGAGGGTCCTGAGGGTCCTGAGGGTCCTGAGGGTTCGGACCAGTGGTGCCCCCAGGCCGTGTGCTCCTGGTACCAGGGGTCCCTCAGTTCGAGCGTCCAGTCGGCGACCGTCTCGACGGCGGGCGGGTCGTACACCGCGCCCGGCGTCCCGGCGAGTTCCCGGTAGATCTGCCGGAAGGCGTCCACCGAACGCCGCAGGGTGAAGAGGTCGACGACCCGCTGCCGGGCGCGGCGGCCCAGTTCGGCGCGGCGCGCGTCGTCCCGGAGCAGTTCCAGGGCTGCGGCCGCCAGCGCCTCGGGCTCGCGCGGCGGGACCACCAGACCGGTGTCGCCGACGGCCTCGCGCACCCCGCCCACATCGGTGGAGACCGTGGTCCGCCCGCAGGACATCGCCTCGATGATCGAGAACGGGAAGCCCTCGCTGATGCTGGAGAGCATCACCACGTGGCCGGCTGCGTAGGCGCGTGCCACGTCGTCGACCCGTCCCTCCCAGGACACCCCGTCGGCGACGCCCAGTTCGGCGGTGAGCTTCTCCAGCGCGGTGGCGTACCACCCGCACCCGGCCGGGGCGGCGCCGAACAGCCTCAGCCGCAGCGCCGGAAGCTCGGCGCGGGCCAGGGCGAAGGCCCGGACCAGCGTCTCCAGGTCCTTGATCGGGTCGATCCGGCCGGCCCAGCTGAGGGTGGGCTCGGGCGGTTCGGCCCCGGCGTGCGGGAAGGCGTGCGGGTCGACGCCGTTGTAGACCGTGCGGATCTTGCCCGGGACCGCGCCGCCGCGCTCCTCCCAGCGGCGGTTGTATCGGTTGCACGGGGTGATCAGATCGGCGCGTTCGTAGCCGAGGGTGTTGAGCTCCCGGTAGAAGCCGAGCATCAGCGCCTTGACCGGCCAGCGCTGCGCCTCGGTGCGGTAGCCGAGGTAGCGCTCGCGCAGATAGATGCCGTGCTCGGTGAGGAGGAACGGCACCCCGTCCGACCGCTGCGCGGCGAGTGCGGGCAGAGTGGCCAGCCCGCTGCTGACGGCGTGGGCGACGCCGTCCCCGGGGATGCGCACCGCCAGCGGGCGCAGCGCGTGTTCGAGCAGGTCGACGGCGGTCAGGGCGTCGTGGACGGTGGGTCCGGCGGCGGCGGTGGGCAGCGACGGCCGGGTCCACAGGCGCATCAGGGTGCGGACCGCGGTCTCGGTCCGCAGCGCGGCGGTGAGACGGCCCGCGCGCGCCTCGTCGGCCAGCTCGTCGAGCGCGGGGCCGAAGTCCGCGCGCGCGTCCGGGTCAAGCAGCGACAGCAGGAACCGCTCGAAGGTGTGAAGGAAGCGCCGGCGGACGGCAGCGCGGCGGGGGGCGTGCTGCCGTCCGGGCCGCGGTCCCCACAGGGGCACGGGGGTGTGGCCGCGGACGTTCGGCGGCAGCTCCCAGGCGACGGGCTCACGTCCGCTGCCGGTGAGGGAGACGACGGTGAAGGCGACCTCGGGCATTCCCCGGACCAGCTGGTCGCACCATGTGCTGACACCGCCGTGGACGTGCGGATAGGTGCCTTCGGTGAGCATGGTGACATGGAGTCCCTGGCTCATCGGCGTGAGTTCTCCTGGACGTACGGGTGGTGGGCGCGGAGCGCCGGGGCACGAGGTGGTGCCCCGGGCACGGCGGGTGGGCGGCGCGGGCGCCCGGCCGTGCGCACCCCGGCCGCGCGGGCCGGGGTGCGCACGGAGTGACCGGGCGGCCGCGGTCAGGAGGGCAGTCGCAGGGTGACGGCGGACTGGAGCAGCTCCGGCTGGGTCCAGGCCGAGCGCTGCCCCGCGTAGGCGGTGCCGAAGGCGCTCGTGCCGAGCAGGAGTTGCTTGCGGGTGCCCTCGGGCGCGGTGACGGGGACGACGACCCCGCCGGGTGCCCGGACGGTGACGGTGGTGCCGATCCGGTACGCCGTGACCCGTTCGGCGTCCAGGGCCGACTGCCAGGCGGCGCGGCGGCTCAGTTCCGTGCCGGCGTCCCGGTGGCGCGGGTTGACGAGGGGCGTGTTGTCGGCGAACGTCGCCTGGTAGTCGGCGAGGATCCGGTCGAGGACGGGGTACAGGATGCGGTCCTCGGCCAGGTTGGACTGGTGGACGTAGTGCGGGCGCGGGTCGTTGGCGACGATGTGGCCGAGGGCGATCCGGGCCTCCTGCGGGACGATGTGCGTCCCGTATCCCGTGGCCACGTCGATGGGCTCGTCCAGGCAGGTGGAGGCCGGGTCGGTCTCGCAGACGCCGCTTCCGCCGTCGGCCCGCGAGGTGTAGATCCAGTTGTACTCGTCGGCCATCTCGGCCGCCGTGCCCACGTTGTAGTACACGTTCATCGGATGGCGGGGCACGGTGACGGCGCCGCCGACGGGACGCTGCTGGGGCTCGCGGGAGTTGTCGCTCGCGATCCACTTGACGCCGTTGTCGGCGAGGGCGGGCGCCAGGTTGGGGTTGTCCACCGGCTGCTGCGGAAGCGTCTTCAGCCCGAGTGCTCTCCGGTGACGAGCTCCGTGCGGTCGACCGGGAGGCCCTTGTCCACCGCCCAGTCGTGGTTGTCGCGGATCTGCGCGGAGATCTCGGCGCGGCTCATCCAGCGGGTGGCGCCCGACGGGTCCTTGGAGCACTGCCAGGGGACGACGGAGACGTCCTGGACGCAGCCGAGGAACGGGTGGCTCCAGGTGTGGTTGACCCAGCGGTACTGGGACCGGTCGGCGAGCAGCCGCGTGGTGAGGGCGTCCGTGCCGCCGTTCTCCGCCTTCCACTCCTCGGCCGCGCCCGCGTTGTAGACCATGTCGAGGGTGAGGCCGCTGGTGTCCTGCCACTGGGCGGCGTACTGCGCGTCGGCCGCGGTCATCCGGATGTCCGGGACCTGCTCGCCCGCTCCGCCGACGCAGTCGATGTCGCCGGGGGTGCAGTTGCGCTCGGTGTCCCAGCGGGCGTCGGACGCGAAGACGTCGTCCACGTGGACCGAGAAGTAGTTCCGGTTCTGGCCGAGGTGGACGCCCTGGGTGAGCCACTCGACGATACCGCGCGCCAGCAGCCGGAACTGCCGCTGGTGCTGGTTGTAGGCGAAGGTGACGACGAGCTCGCGGCGCCCGTCGTGGGCGTACTCCCCCAGAAGGCTGCCGCGGCCCTCGCCGCCCGGCACGGGAGCGTCGACGTAGCTGGTGAAGCCCTCGCGGGGGCGGGCCAGATAGCCGTAGCTCTCGCTGATGGACGGAGCGTTGTCCTCGAAGGTCAGGGCGCCGTCGAGGTAGCCGAACGGGCCGGACCGGCCCGCGGCCGTGACCTCGGCGTCCGCGCCGTCGAGCGTGCCGGACCAGCCGCCCTCGCTGGTGTAGTCGAGCCCCACCCCCGGGTGGGCCCAGGTGTAGGCGTCGACCTGGCGGACGCCGAACCGCTGCTCGTACGCGACGAGCGCGGCCTGCTCGGCGGCCCCCGCGGACCCCTGCCCGAAGGGCGCCTCGTTCGGCAGCACCACCCCCTGGTACTTGGCACGCGGCCGGCCGGCCACGGTGTCGCTCAGGAACGCGGCGTCGATCCGCGGGCGGTCCGGGTCCGCCAGGTCGAGCAGGCGGTACGGGACGCCGGTGCCGCGCAGCTCGGAGGTGACGGCGGCGACCGCCGACCCTCCGTCGTCGACGACGAGGACCTTCAGGTCGATCCGCGGCGCCGGGTCGGCGGCCGCGGCCGGGGACGCGGGCAGCGCCGCCGCGAACAGCGCCGACGTGGTGAGCGCGACCACCGCCGTGCCCAGCCCGCCCCGCCGGCCGGTCCCCCGGCCGGGTGCTCTCCCGCCGCGGCCGCGCCGGGCCGACGCCCTCGGCGATCCGCCCGTGACCGCACCTGCGCCGGATCCCCCGGCGAATACGGATGCCATGGTGTTTCCCCCACCCCTTGTTGTTCCGCTGTTGATCCGCTGTTGATCCGCCCCCGCGAAGACGCCGGGGAGGACATGTGGAAATCGTGCAAAGCAGCCGGTCGCTCCCTTGCTTCTCCGGCCCGAGTGTGGCCGAGAGATCGGTGTTGTGGCGGGAAACCAGGCGGAGTGACCACGGATGGGTGAATCCTCGTCGGCGCGAGCGAACATCGCGGGCGCGCGTAGGCTCGTGGCGGCGCTCCGACCCGCCCGACTTACGATGCGCCGGGCGGCCGACCCACCTCTTCGGCCCAGGAAACTCAACGGAAGCGAGATTTCACCACCGTGACTGCTCTCACTCTCAGCACTGCCGGCGCTGCGACGCTGCGCGCCGACGCGGTCGTCGTCGGCGTCGCCAAGGGCGCCAGGGGCGCGAAGGGCGCCCAGGGCCCCGTCGTCGCAGCCGGCGCAGAGGCCGTGGACGCGGCGTTCGACGGGAAGCTCGCCACGGTCCTCGAGACGCTCGGCGCCTCCGGTGCCGAGGGCGAGGTGACCAAGCTGCCCGCGCCGTCGGGCCTGAAGGCCCCGCTGGTGATCGCGGTCGGGCTCGGCGCCGCCCCGGAGAAGGACGGCGCGTACCCGGCCGAGTCGCTGCGCCGCGCCGCCGGCTCCGCGGCCCGCGCGCTGGCCGGCTCGAAGAAGGCGGCGTTCGCCCTGCCGGCCGGGACCGCCGGGGACGCCCAGGCGGTCGCGGAGGGCGCGCTGCTGGGCGCGTACTCCTTCACCGCCTACCAGGACGAGGGGAACGGCAAGAAGCCGCTGGCCGAGGTGGCCCTGCTGGGCACCAAGCCGCGCGAGAAGGCCTTCAAGGAGGCCGCCGCGCGGGCCGTCGCGGTGGCCGAGGAGATGAACCGCGCGCGCGACCTGGTCAACACGCCGCCGAACGACCTCTACCCCGAGTCGTTCGCCGCCGTCGCCACCGCCGCCGGCAAGGAGCACGGCCTCAAGGTGCAGGTCTGGGACGAGAAGGCGCTCGTCAAGGGCGGCTTCGGCGGCATCCTCGGCGTCGGCCAGGGAGCGGCCCACGGGCCGCGCCTGGTGAAGGTGGCGTACACGCACCCGGAGGCGGAGAAGTCCCTCGCCCTCGTCGGCAAGGGCATCACCTACGACTCCGGCGGCATCTCGCTCAAGCCGGCCGGCCACAACGAGACCATGAAGTGCGACATGAGCGGTGCCGCCGCCGTGTTCGCCGCCGTCGTCGCGGCGGCCCGGCTCGGTCTGCGGGTGAACGTCACCGGCTGGCTGGCCCTGGCCGAGAACATGCCGTCCGGCACCGCCACCCGCCCCGGCGACGTGCTGCGGATGTACACCGGCAAGACGGTCGAGGTGCTCAACACCGACGCCGAGGGCCGTCTGGTGCTGGCCGACGCCATCGCCAAGGCGTCGGAGGAGAGCCCGGACGCGATCGTGGACGTGGCGACGCTGACCGGCGCGATGGTCCTGGCGCTCGGCCACCGGCGCTTCGGGATCATGTCCAACGACGACGCGTTCCGCACCGCGGTCCACGAGACCGCCGAGGAGGCGGGTGAGGACTCCTGGCCGATGCCGCTGCCCGCGGACCTGCGCAAGGGTATGGACTCGCCGACCGCCGACATCGCGAACATGGGCGACCGGATGGGCGGCGGCCTGGTCGCGGGCCTGTTCCTGAAGGAGTTCGTCGGGGAGGGCATCACCTGGGCCCACCTGGACATCGCGGGCCCGGCCTTCCACGAGGGCGCACCGTTCGGCTACACGCCCAAGGGCGGCACCGGCTCGGCGGTCCGCACCCTGGTCAGGCTGGCCGAGCGCGCCGCCGACGGCGACCTGGGCTGACGCGGGCGGGCCGGGTTCCGGGGGGCCGCTCCGGAAGCCCGGCGCCGGGCCGGCGCCCCGGCCCGCGGGAATACCGGGCGCCGGCCTTCCGTTCGCCGTCGACGGAATCCGCAGCTTCCTACGTACGGGTAACCGACGGGGGCGGCGGCGGTGCCGTCCCGTATCCCGGCCCGGCGTCCCGCCTCCCGCCGACAAGTGCGAAGATGGGTTCCCGGCAGGACAGGGCCCCCACCACAGGGCCGAAGACAAGCGGCCGAACACCAGCCGCCGCCCGGCCGTCCCCCGCCCTGGGAGACGCCGGCGCCCGGCGCACATGCATGGAGGACGTGACGTGGCGAACGACGCCAGCACCGTTTTCGACCTAGTGATCCTCGGCGGTGGCAGCGGTGGTTACGCCGCGGCCCTGCGCGGAGCGCAGCTGGGCCTGGACGTCGCCCTGATCGAGAAGGACAAGGTCGGCGGCACCTGCCTGCACCGCGGATGCATTCCCACCAAGGCCCTGCTGCACGCCGGCGAGGTCGCCGACCAGGCCCGCGAGAGCGAGCAGTTCGGCGTCAAGGCCAGCTTCGAGGGCATCGACGTCCCGGCGGTCCACAAGTACAAGGACGAGGTGATCTCCGGGCTGTACAAGGGCCTGCAGGGTCTGATCGCCTCCCGCAAGGTCACGTACATCGAGGGCGAGGGCCGGCTGTCCTCCCCCACGTCCGTCGATGTCAACGGCCGCCGGGTCGAGGGCCGCCACGTCCTCCTCGCCACCGGTTCGGTGCCGAAGTCGCTGCCCGGTCTGACCATCGACGGCAACCGGATCATCTCCTCCGACCACGCGCTGGTCCTGGACCGCGTGCCGAAGTCCGCGATCGTCCTGGGCGGCGGCGTCATCGGTGTCGAGTTCGCCTCGGCCTGGAAGTCCTTCGGCACCGACATCACGATCATCGAGGCGCTGAAGCACCTCGTCCCGGTCGAGGACGAGAACAGCTCCAAGCTCCTCGAGCGCGCCTTCCGCAAGCGCGGCATCAAGTTCAACCTGGGCACCTTCTTCGAGAAGGCCGAGTACACCGAGGACGGTGTGCGGGTCACCCTCGCCGACGGCAAGACCTTCGAGGCGGAGGTGCTGCTGGTCGCCGTGGGCCGCGGGCCGGTCTCCCAGGGCCTCGGCTACGAGGAGCAGGGCGTCGCGATGGACCGCGGCTACGTCCTGGTCGACGAGTACATGCGGACGAACGTACCGACCGTCTCCGCCGTCGGCGACCTGGTCCCGACCCTGCAGCTCGCGCACGTCGGCTTCGCCGAGGGCATCCTGGTGGCGGAGCGGCTGGCCGGTCTGAAGACCGTCCCGATCGACTACGACGGTGTGCCGAAGGTGACCTACTGCCACCCGGAGGTCGCCTCGGTGGGCCTGTCCGAGGCCAGGGCCAAGGAGGTCTACGGCGCGGACAAGGTCGTCGCTCTGAAGTACAACCTGGCGGGCAACGGCAAGAGCAAGATCCTCAAGACCGCGGGCGAGATCAAGCTCGTCCAGGTCAAGGACGGTGCCGTCGTCGGCGTCCACATGGTCGGTGACCGCATGGGCGAGCAGGTCGGCGAGGCCCAGCTGATCTACAACTGGGAGGCTCTGCCGGCCGAGGTCGCGCAGCTCGTCCACGCGCACCCGACGCAGACCGAGGCGCTCGGCGAGGCCCACCTGGCCCTCGCGGGCAAGCCCCTCCACTCCCACGACTGATTTCGGTCACGGGCGCGACGACCACTACCGCACTTTCGTAAGGAGCAACCGAAACCATGCCGGTTTCCGTAACCCTTCCGGCGCTCGGCGAGAGCGTCACCGAGGGCACCGTCACCCGCTGGCTGAAGGCCGAGGGCGAGCGCGTCGAGGCCGACGAGCCCCTGCTGGAGGTGTCGACGGACAAGGTCGACACCGAGATCCCCGCACCGGCCTCCGGTGTGCTGGCGTCCATCAAGGTCGCCGAGGACGAGACCGTCGAGGTCGGCGCCGAGCTGGCCGTCATCGACGACGGCACCGGGGCGGCGGCCGCCGGGCAGGCGCCGGCCGCCGAGCCGGCCCAGGCCCCCGAGCCGCAGCAGCCCGCACCGGAGCAGCCCGCACCGGCCGCCGAGCCGGCCCAGGCCCCCGAGCCGCAGCAGGCGGCGCCGGCCCCCGAGGCCGCCGCCGGAGCGGGCGGCGCGGAGGGCACCGACGTCGTCCTGCCCGCGCTGGGCGAGTCGGTCACCGAGGGCACCGTCACCCGCTGGCTGAAGGAAGTCGGCGAGGAGGTCGCGGAGGACGAGCCGCTGCTCGAGGTGTCCACCGACAAGGTCGACACCGAGATCCCCGCGCCGACCTCCGGTGTGCTGCTGGAGATCGTGGTCGGCGAGGACGAGACCGCCGAGGTCGGCGCGAAGCTCGCCGTCATCGGTGCCCCGGGCGCCGCACCGGCCGCTCCCGCCGAACCGGCCCCGGCCCAGCCCGCCGCGGCACCGGCACCGGCACCGGCACCGGCACCGGCACCCGAGGCTCCGGCGCAGCCCGCACCCGCCGCTGCCGCGCCCGCTCAGGCGGCCCCGGCACAGGCGGCTCCGGCACCGGCGGCCCCGGCCCCCGCGCCGGCCAAGCCCGCTGCCGCCCCGGCACCGGCTCCCGCCGCCGCCCCGGCCGCGGACGACGGCGCCTATGTCACACCGCTGGTCCGCAAGCTCGCCACCGAGAGCGGCGTGGACCTGTCCACGGTCAAGGGCACCGGTGTCGGCGGCCGTATCCGCAAGCAGGACGTCATCGCCGCCGCCGAGGCCGCGAAGGCCGCCGCGCCGGCTCCCGCGGCAGCCGCACCGGTCCAGAAGAAGGCCCCGGCTCTCGAGGTGTCCCCGCTGCGCGGCCAGACCGTGAAGATGACCCGCATGCGCAAGGTCATCGGCGACAACATGATGAAGGCGCTGCACGGCCAGGCCCAGCTCTCCTCGGTCGTCGAGGTCGACGTCACCCGGCTGATGAGGCTGCGCGCCCAGGCGAAGGACGCGTTCGCGGCCCGCGAGGGCGTCAAGCTCTCCCCGATGCCGTTCTTCGTCAAGGCCGCGGCCCAGGCGCTGAAGGCCCACCCGGTCATCAACGCCCGGATCAACGAGGACGAGGGCACCGTCACCTACTTCGACTCGGAGAACGTCGGCATCGCCGTCGACTCCGAGAAGGGCCTGATGACCCCGGTCATCAAGGGTGCGGGCGACCTCAACCTGGCCGGTATCGCGAAGGCCACCGCCGAACTCGCGAGCAAGGTCCGCGGCAACAAGATCACCCCGGACGAGCTGGCGGGTGCGACCTTCACGATCAGCAACACCGGGTCCCGCGGTGCG
Source organism: Streptomyces sp. I6 (assembly GCA_003725745.1). Taxonomy (GTDB): domain Bacteria; phylum Actinomycetota; class Actinomycetes; order Streptomycetales; family Streptomycetaceae; genus Streptomyces. Next base: position 1,566,023 of record RHDP01000001.1, read on the forward strand.
CTGTTCGACACGATCATCGTGCCGCCGAACCAGGTCGCGATCCTGGGCATCGGCGCCACGGTGAAGCGTCCGGCCGTCATCGAGACGCCCGAGGGCACGGTCATCGGCGTCCGCGACATGACGTACCTGACGCTCTCCTACGACCACCGCCTGGTGGACGGCGCCGACGCCGCGCGCTACCTGACCGCGGTCAAGGACATCCTCGAAGCCGGTGAGTTCGAGGTCGAGCTCGGTCTCTGAGCGCCCCGGCTGTAACCAGCCTCACCGGCGGCGGCCGTACCGGGAAGTACTTCCGGGTACGGCCGCCGCCGTATTGTCTAGGGGTCTTCTCTTCTTGAAGGAGCGGTCCATGACCATGCCCGTCGTCCACTCGCTGCGCGATCAGATCCGCGAGCACATCGTGGAGGGCATCGTCAGCGGCCGCTGGAAGCCGGGCGAGCGGATCGTGGAGCGCCGCATCGCCACGGAGCTGGCCGTGAGCCAGACGCCGGTACGGGAGGCCCTGCGCGAGCTGGAGTCCCTCCGGCTGATCGAGTCGGCGCCCAACAAGGGCGTACGGGTGCGCAACCTCACCGCGGCGGACCTGGAGGAGAGCTACCCGGTCCGGGCGGGGCTGGAGCAGATCGCCGCCGAGCTGGCCGCCGAGAGGCTGGCGGCCGACTGCTCGGCGCTGGAACCGCACGTCGCCGCGCTGTACGAGGCGGACCGCGCCGCGGACGGGACGGCGCAGGTGCGGCACACGGTGGCGTTCCACCGGGAGCTGGTCAAGGCGGCGGGCAACGGGGTGCTGCTGCACACCTGGGAGGGCCTCGGCATCGAGGTCTTCACCGCGCTGTCCATCCGGTGGCTGGGGACGAAGCAGAAGTCCTACGCGGAGGAGCACGAGGAGCTGGTGGAGGCGTTCCGCCGCCGTGATCCGCGGATCGGTGCCCTCGTCAAGGCCCACGTCCTGGGCTGCGCGCCCCGCGCCTGAATCGGGGACCCCACCTGACTTTCCACAGCCCACACCGGTGTTACCAACCTCGATGTTGGTCACACCCGCTCCCGTGCGTGATCGCCGTCTCGCGCAGCGGCACGGACTGCGCGGGGCCCGACGCCGCATACGGCCCGACCGAGCTCCTCGCGGCCCGGTCCTCCTGAGCACGCCGGACCGCGCCTGGGCTCGCCCGACGACCGCCGCGCACCGACGCCCGCGCCCCGGTACCCGTACTGGCACCCGTACCCGTGCTTGCCCCCCCGCCCGCACCCGTGCTGACGCCCACGCCCGCACTGACACCGGCACCCGGCACCCGGCACCCGGCACCCGGCCATGACATCGGCACCGGGTGCCCGATTTCGCGGCACCCTGTGCCGACTTTCTCGCTGCGAAGAAGTTTTCCCTCGAACGCTTTGATCGATCATCGATCGGAGGCTTACAGTTCACCACGGACTCACCAGTCCGCCCGGCCCCGTCCTGCCAGACAAGGCCCCCTCCACCCCTCCTCCTCTCCGGAAGGCGGTGTCATGACCGACCCCGTAGCCATGCTTCCGAGCGAGCTCGACCAGCTCCCGGACCGTGACACCGAGGAGACCGCCGAATGGGCGGCCTCCCTGGACGCCGTCACCAAGGCCGCCGGCCCGCATCGCGCCGCGTACCTGATGCGCCGCACCCTCCAGCACGCCGAGGGTGTGGCAGGGCTCGAGCTGCCCAAGCTCCTGGAGACGGACTACGTCAACACCATCCCGACCGCCGCCGAGCCGCTCCCGGCCGGTGACGAGGAGATGGAGCGCCGGATCACCGCCTGGAACCGGTGGAACGCGGCGGCCATGGTCACCCGCGGCTCCCAGCACGGCGTCGGCGGGCACATCGCCACCTTCGCCTCCGCCGCCTGGCTCTACGAGACCGGCTTCAACCACTTCTTCCGCGGGAAGGAGGGCGGGGCAGCTCCGAGGCCGGCGACTCCGGCGACCAGCTGTACATCCAGGGCCACGCCTCCCCCGGCATCTACGCCCGGGCCTTCCTCGACGGCCGCCTCACCGAGGCGCACCTCGACAACTTCCGCCGGGAGGCCGGCGGCAGCGGCCTGCCGTCGTACCCGCACCCGCGCCGGCTGCCCTGGCTGTGGGAGTTCCCGACGGTCTCCATGGGACTGGGCCCGCTGTCGGCGATCTACCAGGCGCGCTTCAACCGCTATCTGACCAGCCGCGGCATCAAGGACGTCTCCGCCTCGCACGTCTGGGCGTTCCTCGGCGACGGCGAGATGGACGAGCCCGAGTCGACCGCGGCGCTGGCGCTGGCCGGTCGTGAGGGCCTGGACAACCTGACCTTCGTCATCAACTGCAACCTCCAGCGCCTCGACGGCCCGGTCCGCGCCAACTTCAAGATCGTGCAGGAGCTGGAGGCCCAGTTCCGCGGCGCCGGCTGGAACGTCGTGAAGACCCTCTGGGGCAACGCCTGGGACGAGCTCCTCCAGCTCGACACCACGGGCGCCCTGGTCCGCCGGCTGCGCGAGGTCCCGGACGCGCAGGTCCAGACGTACCAGACCCGTGACGCCGCCTACATCCGCGAGGACTTCTTCGGCAAGGATCCGGCGCTCGCCGAGATGGCGAAGCTGCTGAGCGACGACAAGATCCTCGAGTGCTTCCACCTCTCGCGCGGCGGTCACGAGCCGCGCAAGGTGTACGCCGCCTACAAGGCCGCCGTGGAGTTCAAGGGCGCCCCGACGGTGATCCTGGCCCAGACGGTCAAGGGCCACACGCTCGGCGAGGGTTTCGCGTCCAAGAACGCCAACCACCAGATGAAGAAGCTGACGGTGGACGAGTTCAAGGCGATGCGCGACCTGCTCGACCTGCCGATCAGGGACGGCGACTTCGCCGACGGCCGGGTTCCCTACGGCCACCCCGGCGCCGACTCCCCCGAGGTCCGCTACCTCCAGGAGCGCCGCGCGGCGCTCGGCGGTCCGGCCCCGGCCCGTCGCGTCCACCCGGTCGCCCCGCTGCCCGCGCCCGCCGAGAAGGCGTTCGCCGCCTTCGACAAGGGCTCCGGCAACCAGTCGGTGGCGACGACCATGGCCTTCGTCCGCCTGGTCAAGGACCTGATCCGCGACAAGGAGACCGGCAGGCGCTGGGTGCCGATCGTCCCGGACGAGGCCCGCACCTTCGGTATGGAGTCGCTGTTCCCCTCGCTCGGCATCTACTCGCCGAAGGGCCAGACGTACGAGCCGGTCGACCGCGACCAGCTGATGTACTACCGCGAGGCGGAGAACGGCCAGATCCTCAACGAGGGCATCACCGAGGCCGGCTCGATGGCGGACTTCATCGCCGCCGCGTCGTCGTACGCCACGCACGGCGAGACGATGATCCCCTTCTACATCTTCTACTCGATGTTCGGCTGGCAGCGCACCGCCGACCAGATGTGGCAGCTCGCCGACCAGCTCGGCAGGGGCTTCCTCGTCGGCGCCACGGCCGGCCGCACCACCCTGACCGGCGAGGGCCTGCAGCACGCGGACGGCCACTCGCCGATGATCGCGGCGACGAACCCGGCGGCGCTCACCTACGACCCGGCGTTCGCCTACGAGGTCGCGGCCATCGTCAAGGACGGTCTGCGCCGCATGTTCGGCGAGGCCCGCCCGGACGAGGACCCGGACGTCTTCTACTACCTGACGGTCTACAACGAGCCGATGCCGCAGCCCGCGAAGCCGGAGGGCGTGGACGAGGGCATCGTCCGCGGTCTGTACCGCTTCAGGGCGGGCGAGGGCGCGGCGGACGACCCGCGCATCCAGCTCCTCGCCTCGGGCACGGCGATCCACTGGGCGCTGGAGGCCCAGCGTCTGCTGGCCGCCGAGTGGGGCGTCACGGCGGACGTGTGGTCGGCGACGTCCTGGACCGAACTGCGGCGCGACGCGCTGGAGGCGGACGAGGCGCTGCTGCGCGGCGAGTCCCGCGTCCCGTATGTGCGCCAGGCCCTGGAGGGCGCCGAGGGCCCGGTGCTCGCGGTGAGCGACTACATGAGGCAGGTGCCGGACCAGATCGCCCAGTGGGTGGAGCAGGACTGGTCGTCGCTGGGCGCGGACGGCTTCGGCCTGTCGGACACCCGTGAGGCGGCCCGCCGCCACTTCGGTGTCGACGCGCAGTCGGTCGTGGTCGCGGCGCTGGCGCAGCTCGCCCGCCGCGGCGAGGTGCCGGCCTCCGCGGTCAAGGAAGCGCGCGAGCGCTACGGCTTCTGAGCCGGGGCACCCCCGGACGCCCCGCGGACCCTGGGTTCGCGGGGGCGCCCGCGTTCCGTCCGCGGGAGGGCCGCACTCGGGCGTCCGCACTCCGCACTCCGTCCGCCCGGCGGGCCGTGGGGGCGCCGCACCCCCGCCCGCCGGACCGACGCGGGCAGGCGCCCACGACGCCCGCCCGCCGGGTCACGGAGGCGCCCGCTCCCCGCGCGTGCTCACGATCCGCCGCCCGCCCCCGGGCGACGCGGGCCTCCGCACCCCGCCCACCGGGTCACGGAGGCGCCCGCGCCCGCCCGCCGGACAGGCCCCGCGCGGGCCTGGGTTCGCGGGGGCGCCCGTCGCAGCGACAATGGCCGGCATGCGCGCTGCCCGGCTCATCAAGATGGTCCTGCTGCTCCAGTCCCGGCCCTCCATGACCGCCGCCGAACTCGCCCACGAACTGGAGGTCTCCGAGCGGACCGTCACCCGCGACGCGCTCGCACTGTCGGAGGCGGGGGTTCCGGTGTACGCGGACCGGGGGAGGGCGGGCGGGTACCGGCTCGTCGGCGGGTACCGGACACGGCTGACCGGCCTCGCCAGGAGTGAGGCCGAGGCGCTGTTCCTGTCCGGGGTGCCCGGGGCGCTGCGCGAGATGGGATTGGACGACGCGGCATCCGCCGCGCGGCTCAAGGTCTCCGCCGCACTGCTCCCGGCGCTGCGGGACGCCTCCCGCAGCGCGGCGCAGCGGTTCCATCTGGACGCGCCCAACTGGTACCACGAGCCGGAGACGCCGGATCTGCTGCCGGTGGTCGCCGAGGCCGTGTGGGACGACCGTGTGGTGGCCGCCCGCTACCGGGACGCCGAGCGGCGGCTTGAGCCGTACGGCCTCGTGCTGAAGGCCGGAGTCTGGTACCTGTGCGCCTTCGCCGACGGCGCGTCGTTCCGCGTCTACCGCATCGACCGGTTCACGGCCGCCTCGCTGACCACCGAGCACTTCGAACGGGAGGCGTCCTTCGATCTGCCGGCCTTCTGGGCGGAGCGCGCCGCGCAGTTCGCCCGCTCCATCCTGCGGGCCGAGGTGGTACTGCGGCTGTCCCCGGAGGCGGCCCGCCGGCTGCCGTACGTCACCGACCGGGCGGCGGCGGAGGAGGCACTGGAGGCGGCGGGCCCGGCGGACGAACGGGGGTGGCGCACGGTCACCCTGCCGGTGGAGTCCGAGCAGGTGGCGTTCACCCAGCTCCTCTCGCTCGGAGCGGAGTCGGAGGTGCTGCGGCCGGCTGGCCTCCGCGAGCGGTTCGCGGAGGCCGCGGCCCGTCTGCACGACCTCTACGGGGGCCGTTCCCGCGGCGGCACCACCCAAGCGGTAGACGACACCTCCCCGCGGTAGACGGGCACCTCGCCGCGGTGTGCGGGCACCCTTTCAGCGGTAGTCGTCCGCCGGTGCCTCCTTGCCCCCGAACACGACGTCCTCGAAGTACGCCCAGGCGTCCGGCCGGCTCCCGTCGGCGTCCGTGAACCCGTACTCCTTCGCGAGCTGTCCACTGGAGAGCGACCGGCCGTTCCAGCGGGCCCGGTCCGGGTCGGCGGCGAGGGCGGCGACCGCGCGCCCGAGGTAGACCGGCGACTCGGCGATGGCGAAGTGGGGCTGGTCGGCGATCGCGTCCCGCCAGTTGTCCTCGCGTACGCCGAAGGTGTCCAGCATCTGCTCGGAGCGCAGAAAGCCCGGTGTCACGCACACCGCCGTGCAACCGGCGTCCTTCAGGTCCTCGCCGAGGGCGAAGGCCATCCGGATCGGGGCGTTCTTCGTGAGGTCGTAGTAGAAGTTCTCGCGGTAGCGGCGGTTGGTCTCGGCCGTGCCGTCGGTGACCTCGACGACGAGCCCGCCGGGCCGGCGCACCATCAGCGGCAGGGCGCAGCTGCTGGTGATGATGTGGCTGCGGACGCCCAGTTCCAGCATGCGCAGCCCGTGGTCGAGGTCGGTGTCCCACATCTTGGCGTCCCATAGAGCTAGAACGAGGTGCTCGCCGCCCCAGACGTCGTTGACCAGGATGTCCAGCCCGCCCTGCTCCTCGTCGATCCGGGCGACGAGGGCGCGGACCGCGGCCGGGTCGAGGTGGTCGGTGGGGACGGCGATGCCCCGGCCGCCCGCGGCCGTGACCAGTTCGGCCGTCTCCTCGATCGTCTCGGTCGTCCGGCCGACCTCGCTGACCCGCTCTCTGGTGGTACGTCCGGTCGCGTAGACCGTGGCGCCCGCCGCGCCCAGCTGTACGGCGATGGCCCGGCCGGCGCCCCGTGTCGCACCCGCGACGAGTGCGATCTTTCCCTGCAGTGGTGTCTCGGTCGTCATGGTGCGACGCTCGCACGTAAACCAGACATCCTCTGTCCGCATTCCGGGTTTCCCCGTTCGCCGGGGCGTGCTGCGACCGGCCGTACCCCCCGCCGCCGTTCCGCAGGGCGGTTTTTCGGCCGCTCCACGTGCGTGGTCCCCCGCGAGCCCCGATGCTTGTCCCGTGATGGACGAGACGGAGTTCTGGGAGATCATCGACACCACGCGCGAGGCAGCCGAGGGCGACCCCGAGGACCACGCCGACCTGCTCGTCGAACGGCTGCTGCAACTCGACCCCGACTCCGTACTGGACTTCGCGCGGCACTTCGAGGCCCGTTACCACCGCGCGTACCGCTGGGATCTGTGGGGTGCGGCCGCCGTGCTGCTGGGCGGGGCGAGCGACGACGCGTTCGACTACTTCCGCTGCTGGCTGATCGGCCAGGGCCGGGAGGTCTTCGAGGGCGCGGTACACGCCCCGGACTCCCTCGCCGAGCTGCTGGACGACTTCGACGAGGACATCGACGGCGACGGTGAGGAGCTGGGGTACGCGGCGGACGAGGCGTACGAGCAGCTCACCGGAACGGCCGCACCCGATCTGGGGATCGCGGCGCAGCCCGCGGAGCCGGAGGGCGCGCCGTTCGACCTCGAGAGCGACCGTGTGCTCGCGGAGCGGTTCCCGGCACTGTGGGAGCGCTTCGGGTCATAGGGCCCGCCGGGCGCGGCCCGGCCCGCGTCCGGCGGGCGTCCGGGCCGGTGTCAGGAGCCGCCCGGGAGCATCGGCGGACGGAGTACCGCGGCCGGGGCCCGTACCCTGTCCGGCGTCCGGACCCGCGGTGCTCCGGGGGCGACGGCGGACGGGGTACGGCGGCCGGGCACGAAGCGACCCGGGAGACCCCACCGGCGGAGTACGGCCGGGTCCCTGCCCGAGCCCGCTTCGGGTCCCTGCGCGCCCCGGAAGCGACACCGGCGGAGTACGCGCCTCGCGCCTCGCACGGACGGGTGACGTCTGCGGCCCCGACGTACGGTCAGTGGTGTCGGCCCCCGGCGGGCGTACCCTCGTCCGGTGAACACCACGCCGCCGTCCCCGCGCCGGCCGCTGACCGAGCGCCGCAAGGCCGCGACCCGGCTCGAGATCGCCCGGGCCGCCGCGGAGCTGTTCACCGAGCGCGGCCCCGACGCCACGTCGGCCGAGGAGATCGCGGACCGTGCCGGGGTGGCCCTGCGCACGTTCTACCGGTACTTCCGCAACAAGCACGACGCCGTCGGCCCGCTGCTGGCCGTGGGCGCCGAGCGCTGGCGGGCACTGCTCGCGGCCACCGGCCCGGGCACCCCGCTGCCCGAGGCGCTGGAACGGACTCTGGCCGAGGCGCTCGCGGTGCCGGTGGGCGGAACGGCCGAGGGGCTGCGCCGTACCCGGGCGCTGCTGCGCACGGCGCTTCGGGATCCGGCGCTGCGGGCGGTCTGGTACCGGGTGAACCAGGAGTCGGAGGAGCGGCTCGCCCCGGTGCTCGCGCGGCTGGCCGGGCCGGACGCCGACCCGCTGGAGCTGCGGCTCGCCGCGGCGGTCGCCGTGGACGCGCTGCGGATCGGGCTGGAGGTGTGGGCCGCGCCCGACGCGCCGCCCGGGGCTGCGGGCGCGGGCACGGGCTCGCCCGCGGGGCCGGCCCTGCGGTGCCTGCGGGAACTGTCCGGCGGGCTGCGCCCGTTGGCGCCCGTGACGCGGGCTAACCGGTGAGCGGCCGTCCCATCAGCACATCGTCGACGTACCGCCCGGCCAGGAAGAACTCGCCGGGCAGGACGCCCTCGACGGTGTAGCCCTCGGACTCGTACAGCCGGCGGGCAGCGGTGTTGTGCCCGAGCACCCGCAGGGTGAGGCGGGTCGCGCCCTGGCGGCGTGCCGCATCCCCGGCGGCGCGCAGCAGGGCCCGCGCGGCGCCCTGTCCACGTGCCCAGGGGGACACCACAAGACCCTGGATCTGCCGTACGTGCCGGTTGCAGGAGAGCGGGGTGGGGGCGCAGACCCGGATGTATCCGGCGATTCTTCCGTCACCGCCGGCACTCCCGGTCACGGGCTCGGCGACCAGATGCTGCTCGGGCGGACGGGTCTCGTCGAAGAACGGGCGGTACGGCGGCATCGGGCGCGGGTGGACCGCGTGCAGCGTCGACCAGGTGGCGCGGTCGAGCTCGGCGAGGGCGGCCTCGTCGGATCGCCGGGCGGGACGTATGACGAAGGGCGTGCCGGGTTCGGACATGGCGGTCAATGTGTCATGGGGGCAGGATGTGATGCATGCGTATTGCTGTGACGGGCGCGAGCGGTCTGATCGGTTCCGCACTGGTGCGATCCCTGCGGGGCGAGGGTGCGGGCGGAGGGCACGAGGTGGTACGGCTCGTCAGGCGGCCGCCACGGGCCGCCGACGAGGTCCGGTGGGATCCCGCGCGGCAGTTCGTGGACACGGCGGGCCTCATCGGCTGTGAGGCCGTTGTCCACCTCGCGGGCGCCGGGGTGGGCGACCGGCGGTGGAGTGAGGAGTACAAGAGGAAGATCCGGGACAGCCGGGTGCTCGGCACGGCCGCGATCGCGGAGGCGGTGGCGTCGCTGGAGGAGCCGCCGCGGGTGCTGGTGTGCGGCTCGGCGATCGGGTACTACGGCGACACGGGCGACCGCGCGGTCGACGAGAGCGCCCCGCCCGGTGAGGGCTTCCTCCCGCGGGTCTGCGAGGAGTGGGAGGCCGCGGCGGCACCGGCCGAGGAGGCGGGCGTGCGGGTCGCGTTCGCCCGCACGGGGCTGGTGGTGGCGCGTGAGGGCGGCGCCTGGGGCCGGCTCTTCCCGCTGTTCCGGGCGGGCCTGGGCGGGCGGCTGGGGAGCGGGCGCCAGTTCTGGAGCTTCATCTCGCTCCAGGACGAGGTCGCGGCGCTGCGGCACATCGTGGCCACGGACACCCTGTCGGGCCCGGTCAACCTGACGGCGCCGGAGCCGCCGACCAACCGCGAGGTGACGGCCGCGATGGGCCGGGTGCTCAACCGTCCGACCCTGCTCACCGTGCCGCCGTTCGCCCTGCGCGTGTTTCTCGGCGAGTTCGCGGAGGACGTACTCGGCAGCCAGCGGGTCGTACCGAGGAAGCTCCTCGACTCCGGCTTCTCCTTCTCCCACCCGTCCATCGACGAGGCGATCCGCGCGGCGCTCGACTGACACCACGCGAACGGGCCCGGTCACCGGGGCCCGGGTTCACCGGGGCGGGCAGCCACCCCGACGCGCCCACCGACCGGGGCGGACACGTCCGCCGTCGTACACCACCGCGGCACGCCCACCGACCGGCGCGGACACGTCCGCCGTCGTACACCACCACGGCACCGTCCCGACTCGGCGCGAGGGCGCCGTCGTACGCACCCCGGCGCGTCGGCGCACGGACGTCAGCGCTCTTCGCGCGCCCCGGCGCGTGCCCCGGTCCGAAGCCGGTCGCACGGCCAGGTGGCACCGTGCTCCCGGGCGCCCGCCGCGCGCGCGTGGATTCCCGCGGCCGGGTTTCTACCCTCGTTCCGAACTTCGGCATTCCGCCAGCCGGTTGGGGGCATGAGGACCCCACAACAGCCGCGCCGACCTCGGGGAGGGGCACGTGCTCAGCAGCGCACGCCACGCGGACGTCGTCATCGTCGGAGCCGGTATCGCCGGACTCGCGGCGGCACATCGGCTGACCAGTGCGGGAGTCACGGTCGCCGTACTCGAGGCAGGACCGAGCGCGGGAGGCCGAACGGCCACCGGTGAACTGGACGGATTCCGGCTCGACCGGACGGTCCAGTTGCTCAACACCTCCTACCCGGAACTCCGCCGTGCCCCGGCCCTGGCCGGCCTTCCGCTGAGCCGGTTCTCACCAGGTGTGCTCGTGCACAGCGAGGGCCGGCACCACCGCGCCGGAGAAGTCCTCGGCATGCGCGGGGCCGGGGGCACGCGGCGCGCGAGGGGCGCATTGACCGCAGCGCGCGCCCTGGCGAGCGCCCCCCGGGCCCCCCTCGGCGGAGCCTTCGACCAGGCCCGGCTCGCGGCGGCACTCGGACGGATCGCCACCACCCCGACCCGGCGTCTGCTGACCCGCCGTGAACTGCCCACGCACGAAGCGCTGTTCAGCCGCGGTCTGCCCCCGCGCACGGTGCACACCTTCCTCCGGCCGCTGCTCACCGCCCTCCTGAACGACGCCGAACTGGTCGCCTCCAGCCGCTGCGCCGACCTCGTGCTGCGCGGTTTCGCCCGCGGCCGGCTCTGTGTGCCGACGGGCGGCGCCGGCCGGCTCCCGGAAGCGCTCGCGGACGCGCTGCCGCCGGGTACCGTGCTCACCGGTGCGCGGGTGACCGAGGCTTCCATCTCCTCGGTCACCACCGAGGAGCACGGCACCTTCGGCTGCCGGGCCCTGCTCGTGGCGACGGGGGCCAGGGCAGCGGCGGAACTGCTCCCGGGTCTACGGGTGCCGGACTTCCACTCCCTCACGGTCCTGCACCACACCGCCCCGGCACCGCCGTTGGCCGAGCCGGCCCTGGTGCTGGACGCGGACGGTGCCGGCCCGGTCGTGCACACGGCGGTGATGAGCGAGGTGGATCCGTCCCGTGCACCCGGGGGCAGGACCCTGGTCACCTCCGCGGTGCTGGGCAGCCCGCCCGCCGCACTCGACGAGCAGGTCCGGGCCCATCTGTCCACGCTGTACGGGACGTCCACCGCCGACTGGGAACTGCTGGAGGTGCACCACGACCCGGAGGCCGTCCCCGCGATGCCCGCACCGCACGACCTCCGCCGCCCGGTACGGCTGCTCTGCGGGCTCTACGTCTGCGGCGGCCACCGGGACACGAGCACGGTCCAGGGCGCGCTCTACTCGGGGCGGCGGGCGGCCCACGCGATCCTGCGCGACTTCGGCATCCAGCCGGAACTCGCGCCCGCGCTGCTCAGTCCCGCCGCGGCCTGACCACCGCGACCCGACCACCACCGCCCGGCCACCGCTGCCGCCACGCCAGTGCTGCCGCCGGGCCCGATCCGGGTGCCGCCCGACCACCACCGCCACCGCCCGGCCCGATCCGGGTGCCGCCCGACCACCGCCGCCCGGCCGGCCGGGCGGCGGTTCCGTCCCCTGCTGCCGTCCCCTGCTGCCGGCACCGGGTGAAGGGCCTCCCGGGCAGCGGCGTTCCCCTCAGGTCCTCCGGGCGGCGGCGGGCCCGTCCGCAGCCCAGGAGGCTGCGGCGGGCACACGGATGGCGGGGGGCCACGCGCCGCCCAGGGCGGCGACCGGCTGCACCCGCCCCGGGTGCCCACCCGGGCGTCCGGGACTCAGCCGGGTGCCCGGGGCTCAGCCGGCATACGGCCGTCGGGCCGCCGGGCCGTGGACCCGCCAGCCGATCCGCCAGCCGATCCGTCAGCCGATCGCCGCGACGCGGTCCCGGTAGGTGCGGACCGCGGCCGCGTCGCGGTAGGGCTCCAGCCGCCGCTCGAAGTCCCGCACGTACTCGATGGCCCGTGCCGACCGCATCTCCGACGCCTGCTGCGCGGCCTCGGCCCCCAGGGCGCACGCCTGGTCCAGCTCCCCGAGGCCGAGCCGGGAGGTGGCGAGGACGACACGGCAGAAGAGCCGGCTGCGTGCGAACCCGGGGGCGCGCAGCTGGAGGGAGCGCTCGGCGTGCTGCACGGCCGCGCGGTACTGCTGCAGGTCGCGGTGGCAGTGCCCGAACTCGTCGGCCAGTTGTGCCTCGTCGAAGAACCGTGCCCAGACCGGCACATCGTCCCCGGGTCGCGCGATACCCAGCGTGCGCTCGGCCCGGACCAGCGAGGCCGTACAGGACCGGACCTCCCCGAGCACCCCGTGACCGCGGGCCTCGACCGCGTGCAGCAGGGCCTGGACGGCCGGCGGGGCGGAGGAGCCGACGCCCTGCTGGGCGACCCGGGTGAGCTGGACGGCCTCACGCCCGTGCCCGAGGTACACGGCCTGGCGCGCCATCGTGACCAGGACGTACGCCCCGTAGGCCCGGTCGCCGGCGGTCTGGGCCAGCCGCAGCGCCTGGACGAAGTACCGCTGGGCCAGACCGTGGGCGGCGATGTCGAACGACGTCCAGCCCGCGAGTCTGGTGAGGTCCGCCACGGCCCCGAACAGCCGGCGTCCGGTGCTCTCCCCGTACGTCCCCCGCAGCATCGGCTCGGCCTCGTGCTCCAGGTAGCGGACCAGTGCCTGGCGCGCGTGCCCGCCGCCGTAGGCGTGGTCCAGGGTGCGGAAGAGATCGCCCACCGACCGGAGCGCCGCGATGTCGCCCGGGCTGACCCGCTGGCCCGGGCCCCGGTCGGTGCCGCGCTGCCGCGGCACCGAGGTGCGGCTGCCCTGGCCGGGCACTCTGGCCTGCGCACCGTTCTGCCCGGGCTCCCCGCGACCCACCCGCTCGTCGGCACGGCCGATCAGCCAGTCGCGGCTGGGGACGACGAGACCGGCCGGAGTGAACGCGATCTTCCGCAGCTCGGCGTGGCTGCCGGAGTCCTTGCGCCAGAGCCCGCTGACGATGTCCACGGCCTCCTCCGGGGTGGCCGCGAACTCCAGCCCGGCGTAGACCGGTGCACAGGCGTCCAGGCCCAGGTCCTGGGCCGACAGGCGCCGGCCGAGCCGCCGGGTGAAGACCTCGGCGATCAGGGCGGGTGTGGTGCCGCGCGGCTGCTGCCCGCGCAGCCAGCGCGTCACCGACGTCTTGTCGTACCGCAGGTCGAGGCCGTGCTCCAGGCCGAGCTGGTCCACCCGGCGGGCCAGCCCCGCGTTGGAGAAGCCGGCTTCGGCGATGAGTGCGGCGAGCTGGCGGTTCGGGGTGCGCTGCGGGGGTCGGTCCGTCATCAGCTGTGCGGTCTCCTGCCTTCCGGGCCCGGGTGCGGCCCTCGCAGCCTGGGGTCCCCCAGGCTCGGCCCTGCGGGAGAAGCTCTGGAGGGAGGAACGGCGCGAATTTAGCGGTCCGTGCCGGTGCTACCGCCACCTTCGTCCCGCATTCATCCGATCGTGTGAGGATTAAGGGCAGCGCTGACGGGTGCGGCACGCGTCGTACAGTGGCCGGGGCGCGATGGGTGCACCGTGAACGCTTGAGGAGGCACTGCGGTGAGCGAGCTGCGATTTGTCCATCTGGGCTTCGGTGACGACGCCGTCGAGTACCAGGCGGCCTGGGACGAGCAGCGCCGTGTGCACACGGCCCGGTTCGCCGGCGAGATCCCCGACACCTGTCTGCTCCTGGAGCACCCGCCGGTCTACACGGCCGGACGGCGCACGGAGGACAGCGAGCGGCCGCTGGACGGCACCCCCGTCGTCGACGTGGACCGCGGCGGGAAGATCACCTGGCACGGCCCCGGTCAGCTCGTCGGCTATCCGATCATGCAGCTGCCCCGGCCGGTGGACGTGGTCGCCCATGTGCGGCGTCTGGAGGAGGCGCTGATCCGGACCTGTGCGGACTTCGGCGTGGAGACCACCCGGGTCGAGGGGCGAAGCGGCGTCTGGGTGCTGGGCGACCCGGTGGAGCGGCGTCCGTCGGCGGGAGGGCTGTCACTGGACTTCGACCCGCGGCTGCACGACGAGGAGTTCGACCCCCGCCTCAGCGGCCCGGACTACGCCCCGTCCAACGCCGGGCAGCGGCGCGAGGACCGCAAGCTCGCCGCCATCGGCATCCGGGTGGCCAAGGGCGTGACCATGCACGGCTTCGCCCTGAACGTGAACCCCGACAACACCTGGTTCGACCGGATCGTGCCCTGCGGCATCCGGGACGCGGGCGTGGCCTCGCTCGCGAACGAAGTGGGCCGCGACGTGACGATCGCCGAGGTCCTGCCGGTCGTCGAGAAGCACCTGCGGGAGGTGCTGGAGAACGCCGACCCGAAGCCCCGGGCGGTGGCGGGCGCGACCGGACCGGAGGCCGCGGCGGGGACCGCGGGCCCGGTGCCCGAGCCCACCCCGGCAGCCTGAGGAATGCCCGCCTCTGGCCAGAGGTTGACCAGGGGTGAGGGCATCACTATCAACGGGCGTACCCTGGGGTCCGCCGAGGAATCGAAGTGAGGGAGCCGGTCGTGTCCGCTGTAGCACCCGACGGACGCAAGATGCTGCGCCTGGAGGTCCGGAACAGCCAGACCCCCATCGAGCGCAAGCCCGAGTGGATCAAGACGCGGGCGAAGATGGGCCCCGAGTACAACCAGCTGCAGAAGCTCGTCAAGAGCGAGGGTCTGCACACGGTCTGCCAGGAGGCCGGCTGCCCGAACATCTTCGAGTGCTGGGAGGACCGCGAGGCCACCTTCCTCATCGGCGGCGACCAGTGCACCCGGCGCTGCGACTTCTGCCAGATCGACACGGGCAAGCCGCAGGCGCTCGACCGCGACGAGCCGCGCCGCGTCGGCGAGTCGGTCGTCACGATGGACCTGAACTACGCCACGATCACCGGTGTCGCCCGCGACGACCTGGAGGACGGCGGCGCCTGGCTGTACGCGGAGACCGTGCGCCAGATCCACACGCAGACGGCGGGGCGCGAGGCGGGCCGGACCAAGGTCGAGCTGCTGATCCCGGACTTCAACGCGGAGCCGGACCAACTGGCCGAGGTCTTCTCCGCCCGCCCCGAGGTGCTGGCGCACAACGTGGAGACGGTGCCGCGCATCTTCAAGCGCATCCGCCCCGGCTTCCGCTACGAGCGCTCCCTGAAGGTGATCACCGAGGCCCGCGCGGCCGGCCTGGTCACCAAGTCGAACCTGATCCTCGGCATGGGCGAGACCCGCGAGGAGGTCGGCGAGGCCCTGCGGCACCTGCACGACGCGGGCTGCGAGCTGATCACCATCACCCAGTACCTGCGGCCTTCCGTGCGGCACCACCCCGTCGAGCGCTGGGTGAAGCCGCAGGAGTTCGTGGAGCTGAAGGAGGAGGCCGAGGAGATCGGCTTCTCCGGCGTGATGTCGGGACCGCTGGTGCGTTCCTCGTACCGGGCCGGACGCCTTTTCCAGCAGGCCATGGACCAGCGGCGGTCGGCCGCCGGGCAGCTGGGCGGGGAGCCCGCGGCCGCCCAGGCCGGGTGAATCCGCGGTCGCGAGCCCCCGCGACCGTGCGAGTCCGCGACCGTGCGAGCCCACGGCCTGTGAACCCGCGACCCTGCGAATCCGCGGCCCGGCGGACCTCCGCGGCCGCGGGCTTCCCCAAGGGCCGCGTGAATTCACGCACAAGGACTTACCGAGGAGTAGTGGCCGGTTCCGCGCGGCCCGCACCGCCCCCGCAGGTCGGAGGCACGTGCGGGCCGCGCCCCGCTCCCCGCGGCGCGCGGAAAGGTTTCATCAGCGTTTGACCAGCGAGTCATGCCCTGGTAACACCAATCAGTGACTCTGTATTCACACAGAGCACGCACACTCCCGTCGATCACCACCCGCCCCAGAGGGAGACCTCCGCCATGCAGGCCGCGACCTCCGTACGCGCCAACGCCTTCCCGACGCTCACCCAGGCCCTCCTCGCCGTCGAGTCCGTACTCCTGGGCGGCGGCCAGCGCACCGCCCGCCGCAACGCCTGGACCGCGGTCCTCGAGGACCGGCGCCGCGCCAGGGACCGGGTCGCGGCTCAGCACGTCCTGGAGGCCGTGGCGACTCGCTCTTCCTGAGGCACGTAAACTTCAGGACATGGCGAGGAAGGACAAGGCAGAGAACTCTGCGAACCCCGGGCGACTGAAGCAGATCGCCCTTACCTACAAAATGACCCGGCGGGTCGACCCCAAGGTCGGCCTCGTCGTCGCGGGTGTGGGAATCGTCACCTTCGGTGTCTTCCTCGCGATCGGCTTCCTGATCGGCCACCCGATCTATCTGGGCATCCTGGGCTTCCTGCTGGCCTTCCTCGCGATGGCGATCGTCTTCGGACGCCGTGCCGAGCGCGCCGCCTTCGGGCAGATGGAGGGACAGCCGGGAGCGGCGGCCGCCGTACTGCAGAACGTGGGCCGGGGCTGGACCACGGCCCCCGCGATCGCGATGAACCGCAACCAGGACGTCGTCCACCGGGCCGTCGGCCGCGCCGGCATCGTGCTGGTGGCCGAGGGAAACCCGAACCGGGTCAAGACCCTGCTGGCGGCCGAGAAGAAGAAGATGGCCCGGGTGGCCGTGGACGCGCCGGTGCACGACATCATCGTCGGCAACGACGAGGGCCAGGTGCCGCTGAAGAAGCTCCGCGCCACCATGACGAAGCTGCCCCGGGTACTGACCGGCTCGCAGGTGACGCAGGCGAACGACCGTCTGCGCGCCATGGGCGACCTGATGAGCAACATGCCGCTGCCGAAGGGCCCGATGCCGAAGGGCATGCGGATGCCGCGAGGCGGAAAGATGCGCTGACCCCGTCCCGTGCCCGCGAACGGCGCGGGCGGAAGGCACAACAGGGAGGAGGGTGCCCCGGCCGGCCGGGGCGCCCTCCTCCCTGTTGTGCCGTGCGGCTTGCGGAGTCGTGCGTGCGCGGGACGGTCGGACCGTGCCCCGTCCGGCGGCTGAGGGACCCGAAGCGCGGTCGTCGCCGGCGCGGGGGTACGCCCCGGCGACGACAAGGACGGACACAGGCCTCACGGGCGGGCGCGACGGGGCTCAGGCCCCGCCGGCACGGCTCAGGCCCCGGCGTACCCACCCGTACGACTCCCGCGTACCCCCTACACCCACGCGCCCGGGTGCCCGTTTCTCTATGCGGACCCGGGTGCCCGTTTCTCGATGCGGAGAAGTCTTCCCTCGAACACCCCGCTACACCCGTGCGTCCGGGGTGCCCGGGTGCCCGCCTCGGGCTCTCGCCCGGCGGTCACCGGGGCGGTTGCCGTCCGCGGCAGGAGCCTCAGGCGCGTACCTGGACCGCGCGGGCGAGCCGGTCGTGCAGCCCCCGGCCGTCGCGGTCCCAGACCAGTGCCGGAATGGCCAGGCAGAGCAGCACGCTGCGGACGAGGACCCGGCCCAGGCCGAGCCGCCCGCCGTTCTCGCCGACGACCCGCAGTCCGAGGAGCCGCTTGCCGGGGGTGCTGCCGACGGTGCCGACGGTCAGCACGCTGAGCACGAGGAAGACCAGCAGCGCCGGATTGCCCGCCGCGGACCAGTCGCGTCCGGTGATGAGGCCGTATGCGACGAGCACGCACAGGCCCCAGTCGATGAAGAGCGCGCCGAAGCGCCGCCCGAGCGGGGCGACGGAACCCGGCCCCTCCTGCGGCAGCCCGAGCCGCTCGCCCCGGTAGCCGAAGTCGGCGCCCATGTCCTCGGCCGCCGCGCGGGGCCCGGAGAGCCACGATCCGATCGCTTGCCTGTTGTCCACCCGTCCACGGTACTGTGCACGCTCTCGATCACCCCCTCCCGGGTGCACGGGTGCCCGGAAGCCCGGAACGGTCCGGGCCTGCGGGCCTGCCGGCCACCGGCCCGGAGGGGGCCGCAAAAGGGGGCCCGGGAGGGGTCCGGGAGGGCGGCGGGAGGGGTCCGGAGAGGGCGGCGGGAGGCCCTGCGAGGCGTGTCACGGCGCGGAGCACCGACCGTCCGGTTAACTTCCGCGAAACAAATGAGTCATGCTGGAGAAATCCCGGCTGCCTAGGGTCGTGCCGTGTGTGTGCCACCGCACTGGCCGCACGACCGAGTCACAACCCCGCCCCTCCCCGGGACGGGAGGAGGAGGAGTTGGATGTTCCAGAACGCCGACGACGCCAAGAAGTTCATCGCGGACAACGACGTGAAGATGATCGACGTCCGGTTCTGCGACCTTCCGGGCGTGATGCAGCACTTCACCATCCCGGCCACGGCGTTCGACCCGTCCGATGAGCTTGCCTTCGACGGCTCGTCGATCCGCGGCTTCCAGGCGATCCACGAGTCCGACATGGCGCTGCGGGCGGACCTGTCCACAGCGCGGCTGGACCCGTTCCGCCGTGACAAGACCCTCAACATCAACTTCTTCATCCACGACCCGATCACGGGCGAGCAGTACAGCCGCGACCCGCGGAACATCGCCAAGAAGGCCGAGGCCTACCTCGCCTCCACCGGCATCGCGGACACCGCGTACTTCGGCCCCGAGGCCGAGTTCTACGTCTTCGACTCGGTGCGCTTCGCCACCTCGGCGAACGAGGGCTTCTACCACATCGACTCCGAGGCCGGCGCCTGGAACACCGGGGCCATCGAGGACAACCGGGGCTACAAGGTCCGCTACAAGGGCGGCTACTTCCCGGCCCCGCCGGTCGACCACTTCGCCGACCTGCGAGCGGAGATCTCCCTGGAGCTGGAGAAGGCCGGCCTGCAGGTCGAGCGCCAGCACCACGAGGTCGGCACCGCCGGCCAGGCCGAGATCAACTACAAGTTCAACACGCTGCTCGCCGCGGCCGACGACCTGATGCTCTTCAAGTACATCGTGAAGAACGTCGCCTGGCGCAACGGCAAGACCGCGACCTTCATGCCCAAGCCGATCTTCGGTGACAACGGCTCCGGCATGCACGTCCACCAGTCGCTGTGGCAGGGCGGCTCCCCGCTGTTCTACGACGAGCAGGGCTACGCGGGCCTCTCCGACACCGCCCGCTACTACATCGGCGGCATCCTGAAGCACGCCCCGTCGCTGCTGGCCTTCACCAACCCGACGGTCAACTCCTACCACCGCCTGGTGCCGGGCTTCGAGGCACCCGTGAACCTCGTGTACTCGCAGCGCAACCGCTCGGCCGCGATGCGTATCCCGATCACGGGCTCCAACCCGAAGGCCAAGCGCGTCGAGTTCCGTGCGCCGGACCCGTCCTCCAACCCGTACCTGGCCTTCTCGGCGCTGCTGCTCGCCGGCCTCGACGGCGTCAAGAACAAGATCGAGCCGGCCGAGCCGATCGACAAGGACCTGTACGAGCTCGCCCCCGAGGAGCACGCGGGCGTCCCGCAGGTCCCGACCTCCCTCCCGGCGGTCCTCGACGCCCTCGAGGCGGACAACGAGTACCTCCAGGCCGGCGGTGTCTTCACGGCCGACCTGATCGAGACCTGGATCGACTACAAGCGGACGAACGAGATCGCCCCGATCCAGCTGCGCCCGCACCCGCACGAGTTCGAGCTGTACTTCGACATCTAGAAAGCCCGCAGGTCAGAGCCCCATAACACTGACCTGGGCCGTACATGGGCCGTGGGCCGTGTCCTCCTCCATCGGACGACACGGCCCACGGTCGTCGTGTGCGGGTCGCCGGGCGGAAGGCGGGGACCTGCCGTGGAAGGCGGGACCTCCCGTCGGAGCCGGACGAAGCGCCGACCGCGCGGCGCGCACCCTCCTGGCCGTCGGGCGCCAGATGCGGGCGGGGGTCCACAGGGTGCAGCCCGGGCCGACGCACGAGGCGGTCCGCCCGGGCTGTGCGGTACGAGGCGGCCCGCCCGGGCTGTGCGGTACGAGGCGGTCCGCCCGGGCCCTGTGCCGCTCTCCCGCCGGCCCGGGAGCGCGGAGGCGCGGCGGTGCTCCCGTACGCGCATGCCGTGATCATCGCCGGTCGCCCGCCGTTCGGCGGCCCGGGCCCCTCCGCGTGTGCCTGCCGTCCTCCCGCGGCCCCCGGAACCGCTCCCCCGGCGCCCGCTCGGGAGGCGTCGCCGCCGCGGGAGCGCCGCGGCCTGCTCGGAGTCCGGCGCGGCGTCCTGATCGCGACCTACTCGGGGTCCGACGCGGCGTCCTGATCGGCGACTCCCGCGGCCGACTCGGCGCCGTTCACCAGTTCCTCCATCCTGGCCAGCTCCTCGTCGCCGTCCGTGGACCCCGGCTCGGAGCCCGTCCCCGGCGAGGCGGGGCCGGTCCCGGCGGGCGCGGGGCCGTCCTCGCCCGCCCCCTGCGTGCCGGGGCCGCATCCGGCCAGCAGGGCGGCCGTGGCGGCCACCGCCGCGAGCACCAGGGCGCCGGGCAGGGCGGCGGTGCGCATCAGTTTCCGTCCCCGTCGCGGTCGGCCTCGCAGTACTTCTTGACCTCGGCGAGGTCCTTCTGCCGCTGCTCGAGAGTGGGCTTGAGCGCCTTGCGGGCGGCGAGCCGGTTCTTGAGGAACGTGTGGACCTCGGTGTGGCCGGCCGCTTCCGCGGCGGCGACACGCTTCTCCAGCCTGGCGATCGAGCCCCGCGCGTCGGCTGCGCCGTCGATACGCCGGAGCGAGCGCTCGATGCGCTTCTCGATCTTCGGTACCCGCTTGCAGAGGGCCTGCGCGCCGTCTCCGGCGCTGTTCCTGCCCGGCGCGGGTGTGCCGCCGTCGGCCTGGGCCGTGCCGGCGCCGACGCCGACGCCGACGCCGACGCCGACGAGCAGCGAACCCATGACGGCGACGGCGACGGCGGTCTTCCTGAACGTTGACATGACGGTCTCTCCACGTTCGTTTCCGCGGGCGGTTGCCCGTTCGGGCCGGAACGCTAGGAGCGCTCTCTGTGGAATCTCTGTGGGGGATGGAATCCCCGTGCGGGCCGTTCGCCGCCCGGCGGCGACTCGGGCTCCCGCGGGTGCGCGGCGGTCTCGATCATCCAGTCGCGGCGCAGCGGCAGTGTCTCCCCCGCGTCTGCGCGCACCGGGAGGCGGACCTCGAAACGTGTCCCGCCCCCCGGCCCGTCCAGCGCGCGCACCCGGCCCCGGTGCAGCGCGACCTGCTGGGCGACGAGAGTGAGCCCGAGTCCGGAACCCGGGCTTCCGGGGCGCCGGCGGAACCGCTCGAAGACGCTCTCGCGCTCGTCGGGTGGGATTCCCGGCCCTTCGTCGTCGACGGTCAGGACGGCGAGATGGCCTTCCGGGCCGGACTCGGTGCCCAGGGCCAGCCCGACACGCGGGGGCGCCCCCGGACACCGGCCGTGCAGGACCGCGTTGGTGAGCAGGTTGCCGACGACGGTCCGCAGCCCGGGCTCCCAGCCGTGGACGTGCACACCGGACCTCAGGGACACCGCGATCTCCGCGCCGGGATGCCTGCGCCGCAGGTCGGCCGCCGACGCGTCGGCGATCTCCGACAGGTCCACGGGCCCGAAGGAGTCGGTCTCCACCAGGTCCCCGCGGCCGAGTTCGCGGAGCATCACCAGCAGGCCCAGTAGCCGCGCGTGCTCCCGCCGGAGATCGGACACCACCTCCTCCCGCTCGGCCCCGGCCAGTTCCGGGTGCTCGGCGAGGATCTCCAGATTGGTCTGCATGCTCATCAGCGGGGTGCGCAGTTCGTGGGACGCCGCGGCCGAGAAGGACCGCGCGGTGGCGAGCGTCTCCGCGGTCCGGGCGGCCTGTTCGTCATAGCGGGCCAGCACCGTCTGCAGGGTGCGCGCCAGGTCGTCGACCTCGGCGACCCGGGTGGGGTGGTGGACCAGACGGGTCGCCGTGGAGCGCGGGTCCAGCCCGCTGGTGCGCTGCTGGAGCCGCCGCAGCGGCCGGGTGGCTCGGGTGGCCACCGCCCCGGCGGCGAACCCGGCCAGTGGCGCGGTGGTCCCGGCGACCAGGAGTACGCGGGTACGGACCAGGTCGAGCTGGGCCTCGCTCCTGGTACCGGGTGAGAACAGCCACAGGGTGCCGTCGACGCGCTTCCCCGGCCCGGTGAGGTCGACCGACAGGGCCCGCCAACTCGCCTCCCCGGCACGGACGGTGACCGGTTCCGGCGCCTGGGCGGGCAGCGGTACGGACGCGTCCGGCTGAGGTCCGCCGAAGGAGGTGCCCTGCGGCCCTATCAGGCGTATCCCCACGTCCAGCGCGGAATCGTAGAGACGCCGCTCCCGCGCCTGCTCCACCGCGGGCGGCCGGTCGGCGGCGGAGGCCCTGAGGAGACCGCGCGCGTCCTTGGCGACGGCCCTGGCCCGGTCGCGCAGGAGAGCGTCCTGCTGGGTGTGGAGTTCGGCGGCCACCAGCCGGACCAGCAGCCACCCGGCGGCCAGGACGAGCAGCGGGACGGTGACGCCGACGGCGAGCGCGATCCGGGTGGACAGCTTCACCGCGCCGCCCCGCCGCCGCGGGTTACGGCTTCCACCCGCAGGACGAAGCCGACGCCGCGGACCGTGTGGATCAGCCTCGGACGCCCGCCCGCTTCGAGCTTGCGCCGCAGATAGCTGACGAACGTGTCGACGACACCCGTACGCACCTCGAAGTCGTAGCCCCACACGCGGTCCAGCAACTGGTCGCGGGTGAGGACCAGCCCGGGGTTGCGGGCGAGCACGGCGAGCAGTTCGAACTCCCGGCGGGTGAGCGGTACCTGCTCCCCGTCCAGCCGCGCCTCACGGGAGGCCGGGTCCATCACGAGCGGGCCGGCCCGCAGCAGATCGCCGCCGGCGGGCGGGCGCCTGCGGAGCAGCGCCTCGAGCCTGAGCACCAGTTCCTGCAGGGCGAAGGGTTTGACCAGGTAGTCGTCGGCGCCGGCCTGGAGGCCGGCTATCCGGTCCGTGGTCTCGTCCAGGGCCGACAGCATCAGCACCGGTACGTCGTCGCCGTCCGTGCGCAGCGTCCGGCACACGTCGATGCCGCTGATCCCGGGCATCGATATGTCCAGCACGATCACGTCGGGGCGACGGTCGCCGACGCGGAGCAGCGCCGAGCGCCCGTCCTCGGCGAGATCCACCGAGAAACCGCCCAGTCGCAGTGCCCGCGCCAGCGACCGGCGGATCGCCGCGTCGTCGTCGACCACCAGAACGCGCCCCCGCTCCACCGCCCCGGCCATGTGCACCCTCCTGCCCCCGAACCCCCGGGGCCCGGCTCCTCTGCGGGCGACCATGGTGCCCCATGCACGGCACGGACCGGACCGTATCCCTGCCCTTCGCGGGCCGCCGTGCCGAGGGCGCGGAACCCCGCTCACAGGGAATCCCCAGGCCCGCCCGCTACCTTCCGCGGCCATGAGTCGGCATCGATCCCCCACGCGTCCCGGCGGCCGCGTATCCGCCGCCGCGGCCCTGACCGCACTGCTCCTCGTCCCGGTCGGAGCGGTCGTACTCGCCTGCCTGGCATGGCCGGAGGACGGGTCCGTGAACGGCGCCCGCGCCGAGCCGGCCGGCGCGGTGCGGACCCCCGGCCCGTCCGCCTCCTCCGGGCCGTCCGCCTCCTCCGGGCCGTCCCTGGACGAGGGACTCGCCGCCGCGACCGGGGCGGCGCGGACGGAAGGCACCGGGCACGTGTCGGTGGCCCTGATGGACGTGGACACCGGCCAGAGCGCCACCGCGGGTGACAGCCACACCTATGTCACGGCGAGCATCGTCAAGGCCGATGTCCTCGCCGCGCTGCTCCTTCAGGCGCAGGACGCCCGGCGCCGGCTGACGGAGCAGGAGCGGCAGTGGGCGACGGCGATGATCCGGGACAGCGACAACGACGCGGCGACCGCGCTGTGGGACGCGATAGGCGGAGCCGACGGCCTGGCGGAGGCCAACCGCCGACTCGGGCTGCGGGAGACCGAACCGGGGCAGGAGGGCCTGTGGGGCCTCACCGAGACCACCCCTGCCGACCAGCTGCGCCTGCTCAGGGCGGTGTTCACCACGGACTCCGCCCTGTCCGACACCTCGCGGGCCTACGTCCAGGAGCTGATGGGCACGGTGTCCGCCGGCCAGGACTGGGGGGTGTCCGCCGCAGGCGACGCCGGGTCCGCGCAGCTGAAGAACGGCTGGCTCCCCCGGACCGGCACGGGCCTGTGGGTGATCAACAGCATCGGCCTCGTGGAGAGGGACGGCCACCGCCTGCTCATCGCCGTGCTCAGCGACGGCCAGCCCACCCAGGCGGCGGGCATCGCCCTCGTCGAAAGCGTCGCCGACGGTGCGGCCGCCTACTTCGCCGGGCTGTGAGACGTCCGCGTCGACGTCCCCTGCCCGTCCACGCGCCGCTCTCGGACGCGCGCCGCTTCCGGACGCGCGCCGTGCCCGTCCACGCGCCCTGCCTGTCCACGCGCCGAGGCCCGGGCCCGTGAGGCCCCGGCCCGCCCGCTCCCCCGTTCTCCGGGTGTCCGTCCGCCCGGTGCCGTCCCCCGGGGTGCCCGTCCCCCGGGTGTCCGTTCACAGGTTGTCTATCCCACGGTCTCCCGGCCCCCGGTCTCCAGCAGGTCCCGCAGCTCCGCGACCGCCTCGCGCAGGCGGTCGGCGAAGGCGCGCATCCGGTCCGCGACCGGCATGGGAGTGCTCAGGTAGAGGTTGAAACGCTCGGGGAGCAGGACGTAGGCCACACCGATGCAGCGGCTGCTGGTGGAGCCGAAGCCGAAGAACTGGATGTTGCGGGAGGGCGCGGAACTGGTGCTGAGGTAGTCGTCGCGCATCTTCAGCCAGCCGGGGGTGCGGTAGAGGGCGGGCTGCTCGGTGACACCCAGTTCCGGGCCGCGGCGGCGCTGGATGAGTTCCAGTTCCCACAGGTGCTGTTCGGGTACCTGTCCGGCCTGGGCGGCCTTCGCCCGGGCCACATGGGCTTCGGCAGCGGCCCGGAAGGCGGCGACCCGGCCCGCCGGCGAGGCGGCGGGATCCTCCATCGCCGCGACGAACGCCCGCATCTCCGGGGTGACGACGCGCATGGCCTCGGTGCGGCCGTTGCGGTACTGGCGGGTGGCGATCGATTCGTAGGTGGCACCCAGGAGTCCCTTGGCGCGCTGGTGGGCGAGTTGGTAGGCGCACTGGACGAAGGCGTCCGGGGACATTCCCAGGGACTTGGCCGTGGTGCTGCCGAAGTCCGGGAAGGTCACCGTGGTGGTCGCGGTCGCGTCACCGTACGCGGCGAACGACTCGGCCGCGGCGCGTACCCGCCCCCTGAGCGGCGCGTCCAGTGCGAAGACGACCGGCTCCGGGGCGGGCAGGCCCTGGGAACGGGCGCCCGAGCGGCGGGAGTGCTCCTCGGCCGGGGTGCCCAGGAGGAAGTCGGTGAAGCCGAGGATGGTGGTGCCGTCGAGTTCGCAGTGCTCCACGTTGATGCCCGCCCGGCCGTCCGCGAAGACGACGAAGGACACCGCCTTGTCGAACCAGCGGTTCCCGCGATCGCCGTAGAGCAGTTCGTCGCACGCCTCCTGCACTCCGGCGGGCGCGAAGTCCTCGAGGCAGACGCAGAACAGCGCCGTCTCGACCACGTCCAGGGACTCCGCGTTGCGAGGGTCCGCCCGCAGCAGGTCCTCGCGGGCGGCCGCCCACTCCGCACGCGCCATGGTGGTGAGGTGGCCCACCGAGGTGCCCGGCGCGGCGGGTTCGGCACCGGCCTTCATGACCGCGTGCAGCCCGGCCTCCAGGTCCCGCAGGCCGTACGGGACGCCGTCCGCGCCGAGCACGTCCAGCCGGAACATCCCGCCGCGGAAGAACACCACGATGTGCCGGGCGCCCGACGGCCCGGGCCGGTCCTCGCCGTAGGGGGCGCGCACCGTGTCCTGCCGCACGCCCGGAATCCGGGTGGTGGAGTAGAGGAACGTGTTCTGCGCCATCGACTGGGGCACTCCGCGCTGCGTCACCGGCGGGAGCTGCTCCCGGTCGAGCAGGCCCTTGTGGTGCAGCGCCCCCGCGATCAACCCGGCCGCGCGCGGCACCTGCCCCCCGCCGCCGTCCTGGAACAGGAAGAAGAAGTTGGCGTTGAGCGCGATCCGGTCCCGCCGGCCGAGGTAGCGGTACGGCCAGAACGTGTCCAGCCAGCTCTGCACGCCCTCGGTGGCCTCGTACTCCTCCAGTGCGGCGTGCAGCACCCGGCCGGCGCCGCCGGGACGGAGGAAGGCGGCGGTCTCCGCCTCGGTCGCCGCGAGCTCGTCCGCGGTCAGCAGCGGCGCGCACCAGGAGAGGAACCTCTCGCAGCTGGCCTCCGGCGTGGGGAGCGGTACGCGCGGCAGGCTCTCCTCGTACGCGAAGGTGGAGGGTGCCGCGCCGGGCTGCGATGCCTCCGGCGTGGAGCTCTGACGGTTGTTCACTGCTGCTCTCGATTCGGGTCGTCGGTGCCTGCGGTGTCGTACGGCCGGGAAATGTAGAGCTGTGCGTGGAGCCAGCCTTCCGCCTCGAAGCCCCGCGCATCCACCCCCGCGGCAGCCATGCCGTCGAGGACGAGCGCCTGCTCCTCCGGGGAGGCGAACCTGCGCTGTTTGAACACCTCGCCGACGCGGGTGGTGCGGTACCCCAGCCCGGCCAGGGCGTGTTCCACGGGGTCGAAGGGGAACATCCGCAGCACGAAGTGCGCCATCCACGGCAGGCGTCCGCCCTGGACCCGCACCACGCGGGTCAGCGTCCGCTCGGTGACGTAGCCGAGGCAGCCGGTCGAGATCACCAGGTCCGTGCCGGCGAGCCGGGCACGCTGGCGGGGGGTGGGGTCGTGGTTCTCCAGGTCGGCGTGGACGGCGTCGTCGAGGAAGCCCGCTTCGAGGGCGTAGGCCAGCGCGCTGCCTGCGGCGTCCAGGCCGACGAAGCGGAGAGGCCGCGCCGGGCGGCGGGAGCGGGCCAGTTCCCGGTCGCGGGCCAGCAGGGCCGCTCGGCTGTCGTCCCCGTCCCCGGTGTCACCGTAGCGGTCGTACAGCTCGTCCAGGGTGGCGTCGTACTTCACCAGGGCGGCGTTGATGCCGTAGGAGCAGCCGATGTCCAGCACCTGCGGCACGGTGACCCGCCGGGACTCGCGGTACTCCTGGATCAGCTTGGCGAACCACGGTTTGGCCTGCTGGGGCACGCAGTAGCCGAGGGGGCGGAGCACGGAGAAGTACGTACGGGGATCGGGCTGGGCGTAGATGTGGTCGAGGGACACTTTTCCGGTGGCGTCGAATCGCACGGGGTGCTGTTCCTCCGTGGGGTCGCTGAGTGGCTGGGGCGCTGAGCGCCGGTACGGGCCGCTGGGCGGCCCGGTCACCGGCTCTCCGGGGGGTGGGTGGCCAGGGGCTGAGTGGCCGGGGGTCGAGTGGCCGGGGTGAGTGGCCGGGACGCAGGTGGCGGGGCGAGTGGCCGGGACGCAGGTGGCTGCGGCGCAGGGATGCCCGGTGGGGCACGCCTGCGGGCGGGACGGATGAGCGGCCGTCCGCTGCGCTCCAGCGGTGGTGGCGGGTGCGGGACCGGCGCCGGCGAGCCGGCTCGGCGACCCGCTTCCGGTGGCGCTCCATGCGACGGCCGGGGCAACCCCCGGGTGACCGGGACCGTCGGTCCGGCAGCCGCACACCACGCACCGCCTCGGGACCGCTAGTCCAGGAGCCGGTCTCCACGGACGGCCCGGCCTTCGGCCCGCAGATGCTCAGGCAACACCCGCCCGAACAACTGCCGGGTGCGGGCGACGCTCCCGATCACACCGGGGCGCTCGCTGTAGGCGAAGATCGCGGAGTGGCGGGCGGTCCCTCCCCTGACGGGGCTCACCCGGTGCAGCGAGTAGCGGCCCTTGAAGAGCTGCAGGTCGCCCGGGCGCAGGGGCAGGCGGCGGATGAACCGGTCGCCGCGGCCGTCGAGGACGTCCCGTACGGCGGTGAAGTTCTCCTCCTGCGCGGACCGGATGTTGGGGCAGTACTCGAAGGCGCCGCCGTCCTCCGCCTCCCGGGTGAGCATGCTGACGGTGAACTCGTTGGTGTCGAAGTGCCAGGGGTGCTCCATGCCGGGCGGGACCACGTTGAGGACCAGTCCGGACAGCGGGTCGGCCAGCTCGTACAGTCGCGGCAGCCCGAAGCAGCGGGCGACGAAGTCCCGGAAGAGGTCGTTCGAGTAGAGCCGGCCTATCAGGCAGTCCTCGGGGATGCGGTCCCTGGCGACGAACGCGTTGCCGCGCTGGAAGGTCCGCCGGCCGGGGTGGTCCTCGGGCAGGTCCGAGTCGACGGCGATGTTGTAGACGTTCACCGTCTCCATGTCGTGGTACGCGCGAGGGGCGAGCGTCGAGCCCTCCTCACGGAGGACGTCCTGGAGGGACCGCCGGATGAAGTCCGGCAGCACGGTGCAGCCGAGGTCCGACAGTTCGCGCCGGGCCCCGGCCACCACCGCCTGCCCCTGGGGGCCGTCGAGATCCGACAGCGGATACCGGTTCGTATCGACCACCTGGTCAAGCGTGATGGCTTCCAGCGTGCTCATTCGATCCTCTCGGCAGACGGGCCGGTGGAATGCCTCAACTCGATTGAGGGAAAGCAGAGTTGAACTTCCCACAGCCACGGCCCACTTGTCTGTGACACGCCACACGAGCGCCGCGTGCGACACCCCCGGCCTGCTCTCGCCGCCTGCCGGAGCAGGCGGGGACTCGACGATCCCCCGCGCCCCACGGCGGGGGCTGAGAACTGCCTTGCGGCCGGGCGGGCACGGCCGGGCAACGGGCACCGCGCGGCCCCGGGCGGAGACGCCCGGGGCCGCCGAGCCGGTGGGCTACCGACCGCCCGGCACGGTGAGCCGCACGCAGGTCTGCCATACGTGCGGTTCACTCCGCGTCAGCCGTCAGCCGTCTGCCATCAGCCGCCGACTGTCGGCTGTCGGCTGTCGGCTGTCGGCTGACAGTTGTCGGCCGCCGACTGCCCACTTTCGGCTGACAGTTACCGACTGACAGTTGTGGATATCTGTCAGCCGTCAGTCGTCAGCTGTCAGTCGTCGTAGTGGATCAGCGAACGCACCATGCGGCACGTCGTGTCGGACGGCGGGCGTATCCCGATGCGCTCGGCCGTGGTGCGTATCCTCCGGTTGCTCGCGTTCGCCGGGTGGTACACGCCGGTGTCGAGCAGCGCGATGGCCAGGCGCATCGCCTTGAGCCGGCGGTTGTGGGATTCGTACCACTCGCGCGGGAGGCCCGCGGGCAGTGGCCTCTTCGCCGACCCGGGCAGCGCGGACCGGCGCTCCGGCAGGCTCGCCCTCGCCCCTGCCCCTGCCCCTCGCCGGGCACTCCTGCCCACCCCTGCCACTCCCGTCCCCGTTCCCGTTCCTCTCGCCGTGCCCGTTCCTGCCCCTGTCCCCGTCGTCGTGATTGCGGCAACGCCCATCGGCGACCTCCTGGCGCGGTGGTTGATCCCTCACGAACTAGTTCGATTTTAGCGCTCACCACTGACAATTACCCCTGGCCAAAGGGTGTTCAGGGTGTTCGAGTGGCAGACGGGGAGTACGGTGGCGCAATGGAGATCTGGATCAATCCCGCCTGCTCGAAGTGCCGTGGTGCGCTGCGCCTGCTGGACGAGGAGGGCGCGTCGTACACGGTGCGCCGGTACCTCGAGGACGTCCCGTCCGAGAACGAGATCCGCGACGTACTCGAACGACTCGGACTGGAACCGTGGGACATCACCCGCACCCAGGAGGCTGCCGCCCGGGACCTCGGCCTGAAGGACTGGCCGCGGGACGCGGCCTCGCGCGCCCGGTGGGTCACGGCGCTCGCGGAGCACCCGAAGCTGATCCAGCGCCCGATCATCACGGCGGACGACGGCACGGCGGTGGTCGCGCGTACCGACGAGGCGGTACGGGACGCCCTCGGCCGCTGACGCCCCGCATTCACGATGAGTCCGGCCCCTCCCCGACCCATCGGCCGGGGCGACCCGGAGGAGACCAGTGACCGACGCGGAGCTGGGGTGACAGGGCCAACGGGCCCAGGCGGAGGGGAGAGCGCCCCGGGTCCCGAGCCACCCGTAGGCCGACCCTGCCGACCCAAACGCCGCCCACCTGCGGAAACTTAAGTCTCAGTTAAGGAAGTCGCCCCTGAGGCATTGAGCGGGCACCTCGGCCTACTCGTACGTAACGGCAACGGAACCGATCCGGCCGCCGTTCAGGCCGGGGACAGGAGCCTTACGTGTCGCGCAAGAAGACCCTCAGCGGCAAGAAGAAGATCGCGCTCATGATCGGTGCCGCGGCGCTGGCCGGCGGAACCGCGGTTGTCATGACCGGGACGAGCAATGCCTCGGCGGCCTGTGACGGATTCGCCCAGGCGGTCCGCAACAACGAGAACTTCATCGCCGCTCAACGGGCCGATCCCGACGCCCAGTCGGAGGCACGGGTCGCCAACCGCGAGGCGGTCATCAGGCAGATCAACCTCCAGCAGCAGGCGGCGGGCTGTGCCGAGGGCTCCGGAGGCGGAGACCGGGGCGCGGCTCCGGCCGAGCCGCCGGCCGGCCAGGACGAGGCGGCCGGGGGTGCGGCCCAGGGCGGGGGTGCGGAGGCGGGTGCCACCGGCGAGGTCGTCTGTGCCGGACAGAACCTCACCTTCTCCGGCGACGGCGGCGCACCGGCCGCCTCCAGCGGCCAGTTCCCGATCGGCACCCGGCTCAAGGTCACCAACCTGGCGAACGACAAGACCACCACCGTCGAGGTGACATCGGCTTCCGGCAGCTGCGCCCTGCTGAACGCCGCGGCCTTCGAGCAGGTCCGCGAAGCCGGCAAGAACGTGATCCGCGAGGTCCGCATCGAACGCCTCGGCGGGGACGCGGGCGCCGGGAACGCGGACGGCGGCGGCGAAGCGGCCGGGCCCCGGACGCCGGGCAGCCGCCCGCGAGCGACGCGGGTGACCAGGGCGCCGCCGCCGGGGAGGTCGTCTGCGAGGGATCGACCGTGACGCTCTCCGGCGAGGGCGGCGCACCGGCCGCCTCCAGCAACGAGTTCCCGGTCGGCACCCAGCTCAGGGTGACGAACCTCGACAACGACAAGTCGACGACCGTCGAGGTCACATCCGTGTCCGGCAGTTGCGCGCTGCTCAACAACGCCGCGTTCGAGCAGGTCCGGGAGCCCGGAAAGTTCCTGATCCGCAACGCCCGGATCGAGCGCGTCGGCTGACGTGCCCCGAGCCCCCCGGTGCCTGCTCCGCCCTGCGGGCACCCGGGGAAGCGGAGGAGCGGACGGCCCCCTCGGTCCGGCCGCTCCTCCGCCGTTCCCATCGAACAGGTCCGGCCCGGCCGCGAGCGGCGAGCGGCAAGCTTCCCGGCCGGTCGCCGGTCAGGGCACCTCGGGCGTCGCCGGCCGCGGATGCCCGAGGGGAGAAGGCGCCGAGGAGCCGGCGCTCGCCGGTGCCGCGCCGCGTCGAGGGCGGCCAGTCGGCGGTCCGACCGCGAACGGCAGCGACCGAGCCCGTCTCCGCACCCGTCGCCGCGCGCCCGTCGTCACCGCGGACAACACCCGTGCGACAACACCCGTGCGGACAACGCCTATCCGGGGATCACCTGCGCGGACAACGCCTCTCCAAGGATCACCTGCGCGGGGATCACCTTGGCGGCGGTCCGCCCTCGAACGGAGGCCGCCCCGCCCGCACCGGCCCGGCCTCAGCCCCCGTCCGCCCCGGTCCGCGCCTCCCCCAGCCGTTCCTCGGCCTCCGCCAGAATCTCCGTGATCCGCAGACCCAGGCGTACGTCGCAGGCGTGCGGATCGCCGGTACGGGCCGACTCGGCGAGGGCGTCGACCGCCGAGCGGAACGAGCCGATGGCGTCGCTCCACTCGGGCATGGGTACGCGTCCCCGCTCCCCGTACAGTTCGATACCCGCGCCCGCTGCCTCGGGAGGAGCGCTCAGGCCCACCGTGGCCGTGCTCGACGCCCCCGACGCGTGCCGGAACACCAGATGGGCCGTGTCGGCGGGACCGCGCAGGGCCGTCAGCTCCGTGACGTCGCCGAGCACCGGCAGCAGCACGGACAGCACATGGGGGCCGACGTCCCACAGCGCGCCCCTCTCCCGCCTCCAGGCCGAGGCTGCGTACGGGCTCGCGGAGCCGTGCCCGAAGAGCGAGCCGAGCCAGTGCGCCCGTCCCGTCATCCAGCCGCCGGAAGCGGCCTGTTCGGCGATCCACGGGGCCGTGTCCGCCGCGAACCGCAGTGTGCAGAAGACGACGGACGCGACGCCCGCCCCCTCGACCGCCGCCACCACCTCACGGGCCCCGGCCACCGTGGTCGCCACCGGCTTGTCCAGGAGCAGGTGCCGTCCGGCGGCGGCGGCACGGGCCGCCAGCGGTGCCTGGACGTCGGGCGGCACGGCGAACGCGACGGCGTCGCTCGCCTCGATGAGGTCGTCCACATCCTCGTACGCCTTGACGCCGTGCGCCGAGGCGAGCGCGGCGGCGGCCTCCGGACGCCGGCCCCACACGCCGCTGAGTACGGCCCCGGGGTGCGCTGCGAGAGCGGGGGCATGCGTGTGCTCCGCCCAGGGGCCCGTTCCGATCAGTCCGATGCGCGGCTTCGTCATGGGGCCAGTCTGCACCGCCGACACCTGCGACCGAACGGCGGGTCACGGGCCGCCGGGCCCGTGGGCCGGCGGCCCGCTCATGGGCCCGGGGGATCGCTCCACGCAAGGGTCGCGGCCCCGCGCGATCACCCCGGGCGTCGCGGCCCCGGCGCCGGCACTCGACCCCACCGTCCGCATGTACCTGTCGCGGCCCCGCGCGTCGCGGCTCCGGGCGATCACCCCGGGCGGGGGCCGCGGCCCCGGGGTCGCCGGGTAACACGGGGTTCACAATCGGGCAATGGCCGGGAAATCCGGGGTTGCCAAGCTGCGTCTCATACCCGCTGCACCCGCGAAGGATGAGGGCCCGTGACCATCAAGGCTGAGTACATCTGCATAGACGGCACCGAGCCGACCGCGAAGCTTCGCTCGAAGACGAAGATTCTGACGGGTCCCGCCTCAGCCGTCTCCGAGCTTCCCGTCTGGGGCTTCGACGGGTCCAGCACCAACCAGGCCGAGGGTCACGCCTCCGACCGCGTACTGAAGCCGGTCTTCTCGTGTCCCGACCCGATCCGCGGCGACGGCAACGTGCTGGTGCTGTGCGAGGTCCTCAACACGGACATGACCCCGCACCCCTCCAACACGCGGGCCCCGCTGGCCGAGGTGGCGGAGAGGTTCGCCGCGCAGGAGCCGATCTTCGGCATCGAGCAGGAGTACACCTTCTTCGACGGCGACCGTCCGCTCGGCTTCCCCGTCGGCGGCTTCCCGGCCCCCAGGGCGGCTACTACTGCGGTGTCGGCGCCGACGAGATCCACGGCCGGGACGTCGTCGAGGCGCACCTGGAGCACTGCCTCCAGGCGGGACTCGGCATCTCCGGCATCAACGCCGAGGTCATGCCCGGCCAGTGGGAGTTCCAGGTCGGCCCGCTGGCGCCGCTGGAGGTGGCGGACCAGCTGTGGGTCGCCCGCTGGCTGCTGTACCGCACCGCCGAGGACTTCGACGTCTCCGCGACGCTCGACCCGAAGCCGGTGAAGGGTGACTGGAACGGCGCGGGCGCGCACACCAACTTCTCCACGAAGGCGATGCGCGAGGGCTACGACGCCATCATCACCGCGTGCGAGTCGCTGGGCGAGGGCTCCAAGCCGCTGGACCACGTCAAGAACTACGGCGCCGGCATCGACGACCGGCTGACCGGTCTGCACGAGACGGCCCCGTGGAACGAGTACAGCTACGGCGTCTCCGACCGCGGCGCCTCGGTGCGCATTCCCTGGCAGGTCGAGAAGGACGGCAAGGGCTACATCGAGGACCGCCGTCCCAACGCCAACGTCGACCCCTATGTGGTGACCCGCCTGCTGGTGGACACCTGCTGCTCCGCGCTGGAGAAGGCCGGCCAGGTCTGATCCCGCTCGCGCTTCGGAAGGGGCGGCCGCCGGCCGGACACGGTCATCCGGCGGCCGCCCCTTCGTCTTGCCGTCGGCGTGCAAGGCGGCGCGGGTGCCCGTGGGCAGGGCGGGCCGGCCGTGCGTCCGGTGGGAGGACTGCCGGGGGTCTGCGTCCGGGTGACCGGCTCCGGTCGCGGTGCTGCGGCGACTCGGCGCCGAGGCCATCGCCGCGGCCACCGTGGAGCCCTGAACGGACCTGCCCGTGTGGGTCCCGCGCGGCGAGCGGTACGAAGCGATGCACGACGCGGGCGTCTCCCCGGCCCTGGCTGCCGGGCCGCACCGCCGGCCCGCCGCACCGCCGGCCCGCCAAGGAGACGGTCGCCGATCCCCTGGTCGTGGCTCGGCGAGTCGGGCGGAAGGGCTCCGCGGCGACCGGACCGGCCCGAGGTCGGCCTGTCCCAGGCCCAGGAGCCGGCGCTGCTCGGCGGCTGACGAGCGCCCTCAGCGGTGCGCCGGAGCACACTGCCCGGCCCGCCGCACCGCCCGGCCCGGCGGCGCACCCCGGCACCGTCAGCCCAGCAGCCGCACCGCCGCGCCGGAGCGGGTGCTCGCCGCCGGCAACCGTCGCTTCCTGCACCAGCGGCCGCACCGGAGCGCCGGAGCGGGTGCGCCGGAGCGGGTGCGCCGGAGTACCGGCGCGCAGGTATCGCAGCGGGTCGTGCCCTGGCTCATGGCGACGGGCGCCCGCAGCGGGCCGGGCCTGTGCCGAGGTTTGGGGAACTCCGTTCCGGGGAATGCCCGTTGACCCCCGTGAGGCCCGTTTTGAGAATGGAGTTTTCTACGAAATCCGGTCCCGTCTGAACGTGGCGCAGCGCGACGCCGTATGGAACGGCGCGTTGCTCCCACCCCGGGATTGGAGTTCCATGGCACGCACAACACGCAAACGCTCAACGCTGGCGAACCGGGCGATCGCAGCCTCGGCCGCCCTGATTATGGGCGGGGGTGGGCTGATCGCGGTCAATGTCTACGCATCTGCGGGTGAGGGCCGTCAGAGCCCCAGCAGAACCCAGGCCGCCGGTCAGTCGGTCTCCACCATCGACTGCCCGGACGTCGGAAACGAACTGAAACAGGTGCCGAAGCAGGAGCGCCGCAACGTCGACCGCGAACTCGCCACACTGGACACCCAGATCACCACGGCGTACAAGCGCTTCGCCCAGCTCAGGCAGAGGATCGAGCAGAACCCCCAGTACGGGCAGCAGCAGATCCTCACCCCGCTGAAGAACGAGCGGACGGTGATCCTCCAGCGGATCGCCGCGCTCATCGAGCGTGGCAAGGCACCCAAGCCGCAGGGCCTCACGTCCATGGCGCCGTGCACCCTGCGGGCCGACGACGGCGGCCGGAACCAGGGCGGCGGCAATGGCGGGAACGGCGGTGGCCAGGGCGGCGGCAACGACCAGGGCCAAGGTCAGGGTCAGAACGGTGGTCAGAACGGTGGTGGCCAGGACGGTGGCGGTCAGGACGATGGCGGTCAGGGCGGTGGCAGCGGCGGTCAGGCGGGCAATGGCCCGGAGGAGTCGGACTTCGTCGACATCACGTCCGTCCAGCCGAACGCCGGCGACCCGCGCAACCGGCGCGGTGCCTCCCGTGGCGTCTTCACCACGAGTTGCGGGGTGAACGAGAACGGCAAGTTCAACCCGGACAACGTGATCGTCGCGCCCGGTGTCGCCAACGGCGCCCACCATATGCACGACTACGTGGGCAACCAGGCCAACGACGCGTTCGCCAGTGACGACGATCTCGCGGCGGGCGAGACGACCTGTGTGAACCAGGGCGACAGGTCGTCGTACTTCTGGCCGGTGCTGCGGCTGCAGAACGGGCAGCAGGAGGACGATGCCGACGCCGACGGCGGCGGCAAGGACCAGAACGTCGGCGAGATCCAGACGCCGTCGCAGGTCACCATGGACTTCGTGGGCAACCCGCGGTCCAAGGTGACGGCGATGCCGCGGCTCCTGCGGATCATCACCGGCGACGCCAAGGCGTTCGTCAACGGCGACGCGAACGCGAACGCCTCCTGGAGCTGCACCGGCTTCGAGAACCGCCAGCTGAAGGACAAGTACCCGATCTGCCCCGAAGGCAGCCAGGTGGTGCGCACGTTCAAGTTCCAGAGCTGCTGGGACGGCCAGAACACCGACAGCGCCAACCACCGCACCCATGTCGCCTTCGCCCAGGCCAACGGCGCCTGCCCCAGCGGCTTCCGCGCCATCCCGCAACTCGTGCAGCGCATCGTGTACGACGTGCCGCCGCCGGTCTTCGACGGCGCCAACCCGAGCGTCTTCGCGGTCGACTCCTTCCCCGAGCAGCTGCACAAGCCCATCACCGACCACGGCGACTTCATCAACGTCTTCGACGAGAACCTGATGAAGAAGATGGTGAGCTGCATCAACAGCGGACGCACGTGCCGCTGACCGCTCCCTGAGCCGGCGCCGAACCCCCGGGCTTACCGCCTGAGCCCCGGGGTTCGGCGCCATCTTCCGCGCGCCCCGCCTCCCCGGGCGCCCGAGGCCCGCCTTCCCCGGGCGCCCGAATTGCACCCTCCTCGGAGCCCCGTCCCCCAGCCTGCCTCGGAGCCGCCGGAACACCCAGTGCACCCGAGTCACCCGGTGCACCCGTCCCCCAGCCTGCGCGGCCCGCTCAGTGATGGCCGGAGTGCTCGTCCTCGTTCCCCCCACTGCCGGCGCTGCTTCCCGAGTGCCCGCCGTGCGAGGCACCGCTCTCCACGGTCCCACCGAGCCGGCCGCGCAGTGCTGTCACCACCTTCTCGTCGCCGACCGCGACCCACTTCCGGCCGACGAGGTACGTGCCGCCGTAGTCGTTGGCCTCGTTGATCCACTCTCGCTGGCCGCGGTCCGTGGCGAAGGTGGTGAGGATGTACTTGCCGTCCTTCGTCGTGCAGTTCGCCTGCCGCAGCTCCTCCGCGTCCGTCTGGATGTTCGGCTCGCAGTCGGCCTGCTTGGCGAGCTGCTCCAGACTGCCCGTCGCCGTCTTCGGCACGTCGGGGGCGTCGTCCGTGTCCCCGGCGCACGCGGTGAGGGCCGTGACGGCCGTCAGTGCCAGTGCGGCCAGGGCCTTCGGACCGGTGCTTCGGGCTCGTTGCGTACTCATCGGGCCATCGTGCCCGGTCGGCGCGCCGGTGTGCAGAGGAACGGGCGGTAACGTGCCACACGTCGCAGGCGCACCTCCTGCCCCACGTGCCCCGTCGTGTGCCCCCTGGAGGGGCTGCCATGCCCTGCCCGTGAACCCCTGCCCGTGAACCGGCGATCGTCCGGGAGTTCGCGCCTCTCGGGGCCGGCCCACCGAAAATGGTGACTATCGCAGTATTCGCTCGTTCAGCTGAGGGTGAGCACTCAGGAACCCGTCCCCGGCGCCGTCGACGTGGAGCAGGCCGAGGCCGCGCTCGTGGAGCACTATCCGCGACTGGTGCGGATCGCCTACCTCGTACTGCCGCCCTCCCTCGGCCGCGACCGCCGGGTGCTGACCGCACACTGGATCGTGCAGCGCTCCCTGCCGCGCGGCCGCACCGCCCGGGTCCCGGGGGCCGGCGGGGCGGGGGTGCCGGTTCCGCGCGGATCGGCCGCTCCGGGATACGCCTACGTCCGCGGTCGGGTGCTGCGGCAGGCTCTGGTCGCGGGTCTGCCGCTGCGGCGGCGGGCCTGGCCGAGGCGGGTGCAGTTCCCGCCGCTGCTGCCCCAGGTGTGGGGTCTGCGGCTGGCCCCCCGCTCCGGCGGTGCCGATGAACTCGCCCTGGGGCGGCAGCTGTCCGCGCTGTCCGGGGCCGCCCGTGCCGCCTACGTGCTGCGCGCCCTGGAAGCCCTTCCGGACGCCGCGGTACGGCAGGTCCTGGCCGGCGCGGGGGTCGCCGACCCGCACGCGGCGCTCGCCGCGGCCGACGGGCTGGGCGCCCCGCAGCGCGGGACGGCTCTCGCGCTGCTGGAGTCCCCGGAGTTCGACCCCTGCTCCCTGCAGGCCCGGACGACCGATCTGATGCGCCGCCGCAGGCATGCGAAGGCGGCGGCCGCGGCGGCCGCGGCCGGGCTCATGTCCGGCACGCTGCTGGGCCTGCCCGGAGAGGGCTGGGCGCCGGCGGAGGCGGCAGCCCCGCCGTACACGCACCACCCGGCGACCGAGGCGGCGCTGGACCCGGCCCGACTGCAGCGGGTCGAGCCTCTGGCCTGGCGGACTTCCAGCCGTACGGACTTCTCCGTGTGGCCCGCCCGGGGTGCGCTGAGCGGGGACCTTGCGCTGCTGCGCCGGGCGCTGACGGTATGGGCGCGGCCCGGTGCCGCGGTGCGGGTGTCGGCGACGCCCGGCACCCCGGCGGGGCCGCCGATGGGAGCCCCGCAGCTGCTGTTCGCGGGCGTGGTGGGCCGGGCCCGCGTGGTGCTGTTCCACGACGGGGTGCGTGTCGTGCGGTACGCGGAATCGTACGAGGGCACGGACGGCGGCCCGGCGCTGGACTTCGCGCGGACCGACTCCGCGGACGCGGCCACCGCCGGGGCGCTGCTGGTCGGCCGGGGCAGCGACGGCATCCGCTATCTGACGGCCCCTGGGTGAGCGGGGCCTCGGCGCGGGACCTGCTCGAACCGGAGGCGGAGCCCCGGGAGATGCGGCGTGACGCGCACGGGGTGACCGAGGCGCTGCCTAGTCCGGCGGGTGCCGGGGGGTGCCGGTCGTGGCAGGCGATGGAGCTGGCCGGGGACGGCGCCCGTCGGCTGGTCGCGGATCTCGGCGAGATCGTCCCGGCCCGGCTTACCTGGGGCCCTCCGCCGTCCCGCGGCGACGTTCCCGGCGCACCGGAAGAGGCGCGTACCGCGTGGGCGCGTACCGCGTGTCTGCTGCCCACGATGCGCTCGAACGGGGTGCGGGAGGTCAGCACCTGGCGGTACACGCACCAGTGGCTGCCGGAGGGGAACGGCATGGCCGCCTGGCTGTGCACCCGCGCGGAGACCTGGCGCGGCACGGGTGTCCGGGTGCTCGCCCAGTTCCAGCCGCCGTCGCCGGGCCCGGCGGCCGCGTCGCCCGGTGTGGTGGTGGCCCGTTCCGAGCTGTCGCCCGCGTGCGGTCCGCGGGATCCCCGGGTGCTGGCGGGTGTGCTGTGGCGATCGCGCACGGGGAGGTGGTACGTACTGGCGGCGGGCAGTGCGGACATCACCTCGGTGCGCGTCTCCGGCGGGGTCACGGGCAGCGCGCCGGGCAGCCACCTCGCCCTGCCGGCGCACCAGGGGGTGCGGGTGCGGCTCAACGGGCGCCTCGCGGACGGCACTCGGATCCCGGCTCTCCGCTGACCGCCGCGGCCCTGGACCCCGGAGCCCGGCCCCCGGAGCCCGGAGCCGTGCCTGCGGCCGCACCACGGCACGGAAGCCCGGTCCCCGCCGACCGCCGCGAGCCGGGGCGGAGCCAGGCCCCGGTTCCCGCCGGACGGGGGCCGCTTGCCGCACGGGTCCGCGGTGGCGGCGCGCCCGCCGGTGCACGGGCGGCACGGGCGGCACATCCCGTACCGCCGGTCGCCCGGCGCGGGAACTCCGGCGCGGTGACCGGCTCGTCGTGGACCCCCGGCGGGGTGCCGCCGGGTGCCTCAGGGCAGCAGCAGCCAGTCCGCCGCCAGGGCCGCTACCAGGCCGGCGCCCAGCAGGTAGGTGCCCAGCCGGGTGCGGCCGTGACGGCTGAGCTCGATGACGACTCCGCACAGGATCATGGCCAGTCCGTACACCCCGACCACGAGCACCGACGTGCGGCTGGCCAGCCGCACCGCCAGGACCGCCGCCATCGCCACGAGTACGACGGACGCGGCGGCGATCCGCAGCAGCCGCGCCTGGCGGGGGCTCATCCCCTCCGGCGACGCCGCGGGCGTATCGGCGCGCGCAGGCAGCTCCGCGGACGCGGGCGCCGCCCCCGCGGGTGCCGACGTCTCCACCGTCGCAGCCGGTACCGCGGGTGCCGACGTCTCCACCGTCGCCGACATCCCCACCGTCGCAGCCAGCTCCGCTGGCGCCTCTGCGTTCACGGATGCCGACGCCGCCGTGCGCGCCCCGTCGGTCACGGACGCTGACGCGGCCGCAGGCGCTCGCCTCTCCGTACCCGCCGGCGCCTCCGGGGCTACCCGCGCCCCCGTACCCGCCGGCGCGTCCGGGGCTACCCGCGCCGTCGCGCCCACCGGCGCGTCCGGGGTGTGTCCTGGTCAGAAGCCGTCATGTCCCGGGAGCGTACCCGCCGAGCGGCGGACGGCGTTCGAGGCCCGGCCGTTAGGCTGTTCGCATGACGACCGGGGTTCGCCGAAGGATGGGCGTCGCAGAGCGCAGGCAGCAGTTGATCGGAGTGGCGCTGGAGCTGTTCAGCCACCGCTCTCCCGACGAGGTGTCCATCGACGAGATCGCCGCCGCCGCGGGCATCTCGCGTCCGCTGGTCTACCACTACTTCCCCGGCAAGCAGAGCCTGTACGAGGCCGCGTTGCGGCGGGCCGCGGAGGACCTCGCGAACCGCTTCACGGAGCGGCACGAAGGACCGCTCGGCGCACGGCTGCTGAGGGTGATGCGCCGGTTCTTCGACTTCGTCGACGAGCATGGGCCGGGCTTCGCGGCTCTGATGCGGGGTGGTCCCGTGGCCGGCGG
Organism: Streptomyces sp. I6; assembly: GCA_003725745.1. Lineage (GTDB taxonomy): Bacteria > Actinomycetota > Actinomycetes > Streptomycetales > Streptomycetaceae > Streptomyces. Next base: position 1,606,514 of record RHDP01000001.1, read on the forward strand.
CGGGACCGCCGGCGTGGTGATCGAGCAGGTCCGCCAGGCGGCCTACGAGCAGATCCTGGGCCATCTCGGCGTCACCGACCCGGCCCCGCGCCTGCGGCTGGTGGTCCGGTCCTGGGTGTCGCTCGCCGAGTCCACCGCGCTGATCTGGCTCGAGGGGCGGGACGTGCCGCGCGCGGAGCTGGAGCGCCAGCTGGTCCGCGACTTCGCGGTGCTGGTGGCGGTGCCGGCGGCGTACGACGACGACATGGCCGCCGTACTGGCGCGCATCATGCGGGACGAGCCGGCCGACGGGCCCCTCGGGGACCTCGTCGGCCGGCTCGTGGCCCTGGTGCCGCAGGTGTCGTCCGCGGCACGGGTGCCGCAGCAGCGCGCCTGAGCCCAAGGGTCCGGGCCCGCCGCCGCGGATCGGCCGCCGGTCGGCCACCGGTCGGCCGCCGGTCGGCCGTCAGTCAGCCGTGGACCGGCCACCGGATGCTCCTATGGCTGTCAAGCCGCTGGAGCCAGGTCGGTTTGAGTGATTTGTTCGGTTGGTGTGCTGGTCAGGGCGCGGTAGACCTCGCGGGCGACGAATCGCTTGAGGCAGCGCATGATGTCCTTCTTGTTCAGCCCTTCCTTGGTGCGGCGTTCGACGTAGGCGCGGGTGCGTTCGTCGAAGCGCATGCGGGTGAGGACGATGGTGTGCAGGGCGTTGTTCGCCGCCCTGTCGCCACCGCGGTTGAGGCGGTGGCGGTGGGTTCGTCCGGACGAGGCCGGGATCGGTGCGACCCCCGCCAGGTGCGCGAACGCGCCCTCGGACCGCATCCGCTCCGGGTTGTCCCCAGCCGAGGCCAGCAGCTGGCCGGCGGTCTCGGGGCCGACGCCGAACAGCTCCAGCAGCTGCGGGGCGGCTTGCTTGACCAGCGGGCCGATCTCGGTATCGAGATCGGCGATCTCGGCGTCAAGTGCCTGGTGACGCCGGGCCAGGCGGCGCAGCGATGCCCGGGTCGCCGTCAGCGGCCGCGACAGATCGTCTCCGGGCCGCAGCCGGGTGAGTGTGCGTATCAGTGCGGCCCGGTCCAGACCGGTGACCTGTTCACGCAGCATCGCGGGGGCGGAGACGAGCAGGCCGCGTATCTGGTTCATCGCCTGGGTGCGGGCCTTGACCGCGCTGCGGCGGGCGAGTCGCAGGACACGCACGGCCTCGACCACGCCGTCCCGGCTCTTCGGTGTGCCGGTGGCGCGTCCGGAGAGCACGGCCGTCGCGGCGGCGTAGGCGTCGATCGGGTCGGACTTGCCCTTCATCCGCCGCGTCTTGCGGTCCGGCCGGTCCACGTCGATGACCGTGACGCCCGCGGCGGTCAGCACCCGGGCGAGTTCGGCGCCGTAGGCGCCGGTGCCCTCCACCCCGACCGCGAGCAGCGTGCCGTGTGAGCGCATCCAGTCCAGCAGGTCGCGGTAGCCGCGGATGGTGGCGGGGAACTCCCGGTCGGCCAGGTGCCGGCCGACCGTGTCGATCACGGCCGCGTGGTGGGTCAGGCCGTGGGTGTCGACTCCGCCGGTGATCTGCGGGTCGTCGTGCGTCATGCTGGTCATGTCCGTCCTTGTGGCGTGTCCGTTCCGAGGGCGGCACGCGCCGGTCGGGCGGGTGGACAAGACAGTGACGGGGCTTCTGGACCAAGCTCCTGACTTGTTGAATCGACCCCAGACGCTCGGTCTGCAGCCGTAGCGTCCAGGGTGTCGGTCGGCACGGGCCCGCAGTGCTCCTTGCCGCCCACGGGCTGGCTCTCTCATAGCGTGCCGCCGCCGGCCGACACCCGCGCGGTGTGGCTCGACAGAGGCATGAGGACGGCACGGTGACTTCAAGTCAGGATGCCCACCGCACTCCCTCCCCGCTCCCGTCGAGTGCAAGGCCAGCCTGTGATCCTGATCGGTATCGACCCGCACAAGTCCTCCCACACCGCCGTCGCCGTCGACGCCTCGGGGCACCAACTGGCCAAGCGCCGGTTCGTCGTCAACGCCGGTACGCTCCGCCAGCTCATGGCCTGGTGCGAGCAGTGGCCCGAGCGTCGCTTCGCCGTCGAGGGCGCCGGCGGGCTTGGCCGCTCGCTCGCCCAGCAGCTGGCCGCCGCCGGCGAGGACGTGGTCGACGTGCCGGCCACGCTCTCCGCCAGGGCCCGGCTGCTGGCCACCGGCGGCAACCGCAAGACCGACGAGGCAGACGCCCGCCACGTTGCCCAGGTCGCCCTGTTCCGCCCCGACCTGCGGCAGGTGACCGCCGAGGACCAGACGACGATCCTGCGGCTGCTGACCGAGCGGCGCGACGACCTGGTCCACGAGCGCACCCGCGTCCTGAACCGGCTGCACGCCGTCCTGCGTGACCTGTTGCCCGGCGGCGTGGCCACCGGTCTGTCCGCCGACAAGGCCGCCGCCGCGATGAAGGGCATCCGCCCCGTCACCGCCACCGACAACTGCCGCCGCGACATAGCCCGCGACCTGCTGGCCGACCTGCGACGCCTGGACCGACTGGTCAAGGACAACGAGATCCAGATGCGCGAGGCACTGGCCGCCACCCGCACCACGCTCACCCGCCTGCCGGGCCTGGGAACCGTGCTGGCTGCCAAGGTCCTCGGGCACGTCGGCGACGTCACCCGCTTCCCCACCGAGCACCACTTCGCCAGCTACACAGGCACCGCGCCCCTGGACGCCTCCAGCGGCAACAACGTCCGCCACCGACTCAACACCGGCGGCAACCGCGCGCTGAACTCGGTCCTGCACACGATCGCCGTCTGCCAGATCCGCGACGGCGGACGCGGGCAGGACTACTACCTCCGCAAGATCGCCGAGGGGAAGACCCCGCCCGAGGCCCGCCGAGCTCTCAAGCGACGGCTGTCCAACGTGGTTTACCGGATCATGCAACGCGACCATCGGACCCAACTCGCTGCAGTCGCTTGACACACAGAGGCGCTATGAAGTCACAAACGCCCGTCCGGCCGCGTGCGTGGTGACGCCCGGCGGGCCGACAAATCCCAAACAGGACAGTCGAGACGTCAGTCAGCCGAGGGGTCAGACCCACCAGCAGCGTCACCACGTCACATCCTCACTGTCAGCCGTGGACCGGCCGCCGGTCAGGCCACGGACGAAGACGGCCACCGGTCAGCGGCGGACGAAGACGGCTGCCGTGCGGCCCGGCACCGTGAAGGTGCCGGTGGCGCCGTCGTACGACGCCGACTTGGCCACCGCGTCGGCGCCCCCGGCCTGGACGGGGTGCAGTCCGTACGGGGTGCCCGCGAGGGCGCCAATCCGCTGGGTCCGCCGGTCCGGGGCGGCGTTGAACACCACGACCAGGTCGCCGAGGCGCATGGTGATCACGCCGGGTGTCTCGTCCGTCCCGGAGAGGGGGAAGGAGAGCGCCGACTGCACCTTGCCCGCCGTGCCGAGGGAGAACGCCTTCTCGGTCGTACGGATCTTCAGCAGGTCGCGGTAGGCGGCCGAGGTGCCGGTGATCTCCGCGCAGCCGGGCTTCAGCGTGGGCGCGGTCAGCAGCGGCTTGGCGAAGGGCCACTTGGCCTTGTTGTCGGCGGCCGGCGGCAGGCCGCGGCCGAAGCCGTTGCCGTCGCGGCAGTCCCAGTGGACGGGGTTGAACCAGTCGCCGCTGTCGTAGGAGTTGCGGTCCAGCGACTTCGACCGCAGCAGGTCGGTACCGGCCTGGGACAGCGCGGGCCCCTGGGAGAGCGCGGCCGTCGCCATCGCCAGCACCTGCATCCGGGCCCGGTCGGCGGCGGACACGGACGGCGGCAGCTTGAACGCGAGGGCGTCGTAGAGCGTCTCGTTGTCGTGGGCGTCCGCGTAGGCCAGGGCGTCGCCGGGCGCGGCCGCGTAGCCCGCCGGTGAGCCGTTGTAGTCCACCTCGGAGCCCTTGACCGTGCGGCCCCGGGTGTCGGTGAAGGTGTACGACGCCAGGTTCCCCGACAGTCCGACCTTGATCAGGTCCTGGTAGTGCAGCAGCCGGGCCCGCTGCTCGGCGGGGGTGCCGTTGGCCTCGGAGGCGTTGGGCTCGGTGAACAGACCGGAGGCGAAGCCCTGCACGCCCGGGTCCTCGTCGAACGGCCCGCCGCCGCGGACGGCGTCCCGTGCCCGGTCGGAGAACGTGGCGATGCCGGTACCGGCCATGTTCTTCTGGGTGGCCTGGACGAAGCGGGCGTCGTCGGCGATCTCGCCGAAGTTCCAGCCCTCCCCGTACAGGACGATCTTCTTACCGTCGACGCCGTCCTTCTCGGCGGTGAGCGCGTCGAGGGCCTCGCGGACGGCGAGCATGTTCGCCTTCGGGTGGTGTCCCATCAGGTCGAAGCGGAAGCCGTCGACCTTGTACTCCTTCGCCCAGGTGACGACGGAGTCCACGACGAGCTTGCCCATCATGGCGTTCTCGGGCGCGGTGTTGGCGCAGCAGGTGGACGTGGCCACCGAGCCGTCGTCGAGGAGCCGCTGGTAGTAGCCGGGGACGATCCGGTCCAGTACGGACTTCTCCGACTGGCCGCTCGCGACGGTGTGGTTGTAGACGACGTCCATGACGGTGCGCAGCCCGGCGCCGTTCAGGGCCTGCACCATCCGCCGGAACTCGGCCGTGCGTCGGGTGCCCTCGGGGTCGGAGGCGTAGGAGCCCTCGGGGACGGTGTAGTGCAGCGGGTCGTAGCCCCAGTTGTAGGCGTCCTTCGCCGCCGCCTTCGCCACGCAGGCCTGCTGCTCCTCGGAGTCCGGCGGGTACGCCTTCAGGTCGCAGTCCGGTACGGACTGGTCGGAGCTCCGCTCGGGGATGGTCCCGATGTCGAAGGCGGGCAGCAGATGGACGTAGGAGGTGCCGCTCCTCGCGAGGGACGTCAGGTGCTTCATCCCGGCCGAGTCGCGGTCGGTGAAGGCGAGGTAGCCGCCCGGGTGCTTCGCGGTGCGGTCGGCGGCCGAGAAGTCCCGGATGTGCAGCTCCTGGATCTGGGCGTCCTTCAGCGGCACGGCGGCCGGCTTGCGCAGGGTGGACCAGCCCTCGGGCGCGAGCTTCGGGTCGGCGAGGTCGACGACGAGGCTGCGGGCCGAGTCGGTGGTGAGGGCGGTGGAGTACGGGTCGGTGACCATGTTGGTGACGAGCTTCTGCACGCTGGGCGCCCAGACGGTCACGGCGTAGCGGTAGGGCTTGCCCCGCCAGCTCGCCGGGCCGGTGACCGACCAGACGCCGGAGGCGCCGTCGCGGCGCATCGGGACGGTCTTCCCGTCCAGTTCGAGGGCGACCCCGAGTGCGGTGGGTGCCCAGACGGACAGCGTCGGGCGGCCCTTGCGGAACACGGGCCCGAGCGCGGCCTTCCGGGCCTGGCCGGCGTAGAGGTCGTCGAGGACGCCCGGGATCTGCACTCCGGTGGCGGCGAGCAGCGCCCCGTTCGCCGCCCGCTGGGTGGCGATCAGCTGGCCGCGCAGGGCCTTCTCGACGCGGTCGCGGTCGCGCGGGTCGACGGTGAAGGCGGGGAAGTCCTTCAGGTGGGGGAACCTCGCCTTCTGGGCGTCGGTCAGTGCGGACGGGTTGAGGCGCAGCCACCGCCCCTCGTCGCTGAGTGCGCCGTCGACCACCTCGATGCCGCCGCCGGGCGCGTACACCAGTTGCCGGCTGGTGGCGTCGGTGGCCGTCACCTTCCACACGACGGTGTCGCGGTCGATGAACTGCGCCTCGGCCTTCGTCAGGTCGAGCGAGGGTGCGCTGCCGCTCGTCGGGAGCAGGTACTCCGGCTGCCCGGCGAGCATCCACACCTCGCGGCCGTGGGTGCCGAAGGACAGCGACTGGTCGTTCGGCAGGTCCTTCTGGTCGCCCTTGTGGAGGATGTAGCTGAGCGAGTCGGCGCCTTCGGCGAGCGGGACCTCGAAGGTGACGCCGTAGGCGTCCCGGCGGACGGGCATCAGCGGCTTCGACCAGTCGGTGGGTTCGGCGGCGCCGGTCCAGACGTGCAGGCCCCAGCCGTCGTAGTCGCCTCCCAGGAGTCTTCGTCCGGGGATGTGCCCGAGGATGTGCCCGAGGTGCCCTCCGGCCGGTGGTAGTGCAGCACGGCCTTCTTCGGGTCCTGCGGCGGGTAGGCGCCGTCGGGTGCGGTGCCGGACTGGCCGTCCTGGCCCTGGGTGATCCAGACCTGGCCGGTACGGCCGAGGTCGACGGTGCGCTGCGGTCCGTCGGCGGCGCCGTCCTTCTCGACGGTGTACGGGAGGGTCGAGGCGCCCTGGGGGACCTTGACCCAGGCGAAGGCGCCCCAGGCGTCGCGGCCGGTGAACGCGGCCGTGGTCCCGGCGGCCTTCAGCTGCGCGCCGTCGTAGTCTCCGTCGGCGCGCTTGTAGTGGACGACCGCGTGGGTGCGTTCCACGGCCGTGGGCTTCTCGGGCGGCGGGGCCTGCCCGGCGGTGGTGCCGGCGAGGGCGCTCGCGGTGCGGCCGAGGCTGTCGACGGCGACCGCCTTGTAGCGCAGCGGTGTGCCGGCGGGGCCGTGATGTGCTGGGTGACCTTGTACGGCGCGTGGTCGGCGGTGCCGAGGGTGCGCCATGTGCCGTTGCCCACCTGTGCGGCGAAGACGACCCGGTTGAGTTGTCCGCCGCGGACGTCGGCGGAGATCTCCACGGTGCCGGTCGCCCCGGCGGCGGGGGCCTTCAGGGTGAGGGCGGGCCGGGTGGCGGGCGGCGCGAGGGGCCCGGTGGCGCGCAGCACCAGCGACGACAGCGCGGGGACGGTGACGGTGAGCTTGCCGGCGTCGGCTCGGACGGTGCCGGAACCGCCGTACAGGGCCCGGAACTCCGCCGAGTCCACGGGCACGGTCACGGTCCTGCCGGTCGTCGCGTTGTTGGCGGCCACCACGTACTCGACGGCGCGGCCGCGCTTCTCGGTGCCGGTGCGGGAGAAGGCGTAGACGGAGTCCCCGGCGTGGCGCTCCCGCTGGACGCCGTCGCGCAGCGCCGGGTGCTCGCGGGTGAGCTTCGACAGGGCGGCGATCGAGCGGTAGAGGGGGTGGCCGGTGTCGTAGGCGTCGTCGGCGTGGGTGCGGTCGGTGCCGAGCTGGTCGTCGTCGAGGTAGTCGGCGGTCCTCGAGGCGAAGAGCGTCTGGCGGGCGTCCTTGTCTCCGCCGGCGCCGGTGAAGCCCTGCTCGTCGCCGTAGTAGACGACCGGGTTGCCGCGGCTGAGGAACATCAGCTCGTTGGCGAGGCGGGCCCGCTTCAGCAGCTCCGTTTCGCCGGCGCCGGGGTTGTCCTGCTTCAGGAAGGTGCCGATGCGGCCCATGTCGTGGTTGCCGAGGAAGGTCACCTGCTCGTAGGCGTTGGCCTTGTCGGTGGTGTACCGGTAGTCGTCGGCGAAGACCTCCCCGAGCCGGCCGGAGTCGGCGCCCTGCGAGGCGTAGGCGCGGGCCGCGGCCTGGAAGGGGAAGTCGAGGGTCGAGTCGAGCCGGCCCCGGGTGACGTACGGCGAGGTCACGGCCGGGTCGGCGGAGTAGACCTCGCCGAACATGAAGAAGTCCTCACGGCCCCGCTTGGCGGCGTAGGCGTCCAGCGCGGTGGCCCACTGGGTCCAGAAGTCCAGGTCGACGTGTTTGACCGTGTCGATCCGGAAGCCGTCTATCCGGAAGTCGCGGACCCACTTCTCGTAGATCCGCTTCATGCCCTCGACGACCTCGGGCCGCTCGGTCCACAGGTCGTCCAGGCCGACGAAGTCGCCGTACTCGGCGCTCTCCCCGGCCCAGGTGGAGTCGCCCCGGTTGTGGTACATCGTCGGGTCGTTGAGCCACGCGGGGACCTTGCGGACGGCTCCCTCGCGCTGGACCGGCGTGTACGGGAAGGAGTCGGCGTCCACCGCGCCGCGGGGATGCCCTTGCGGTCGTCGAAGGGGCGGCCGTCCCTGGCGAGGTACGGGTAGGCGCCCTTGGGGCGGTAGCCGTAGGTCTTCTCGGCGTAGTCGACGGTGTCGGCGGTGTGGTTGGTGATGACGTCGAAGAAGACCTTCATGCCCTTGGCGTGGGCCTTGTCGATCAGCGTCTCCAGGTCCCGGTCGGTGCCGAAGTGGGGGTCCACCTGGGTGAAGTCGGTGATCCAGTAGCCGTGGTAGCCCGCCGAGGCGTCCTTCCCGGTGCCCTGGACCGGCCGGTTCTTGAAGATCGGCGCGAGCCAGATGGCGGTCGTGCCGAGGCCCTTGATGTAGTCCAGGCGCTTGGTGATCCCCTTGAGGTCGCCGCCCTGGTAGAAGCCCTTGTCCGTGGGGTCGTAGCCGGTCCGCAGGCGCGAGCCGGTCAGTCCGCCGCGGTCGTTGCGGCGGTCGCCGTTGGCGAAGCGGTCCGGGAGCACGAAGTAGAACTGCTCACGGGTCAGATCGTGCCGGGTGGGCTCGGCGGCGAGCCGGGCGTCGGACGGTGGGGAGGGAGGCTTCGCCGCCGCGGCGGGAACGGCGGGCGCGAGTGCGGCGCACACGGCGACGGCCAGGCCGGCCGCCACCGTTCTGCGCCTGCCGCGCGAGAGGGGTGTCACGAGGGTGCTCCTCACTGGTCGGGACTCGTCGGGCTGGTTCGGGGCTCTTCAGGGCTCATCGCGACTCACCGGCTTCCACCGGCATCCACCGGGACGCGCCGGAAGGCAACGGAACGCATCGGAAGACACAGGGAGGCGTCGGAAGGCATCGGAAGGCACGGAACGCATCGCGCTCACTCGCACTCGTCAGAACTCATGGGTGATCAGGCCGACTCGACGGACGGCAGGGGGAACTCGCCGCGGTCGGCGGGCCGGGCACCGGGTTCCGCCGGTCTCACCCGCGCCGCCCGGCGGCCGTGGCCGGGCGCCGGGCCGGACGGGCACGGCCGCGGGGTGTGCTCCCCGGGCCGTGCCCGCCCGCGGGGCCGGGCGGGGGTGGTGGCGCGGGCCTCCACCGGCCGCCCCGCCCGGCCCTCGCCCTCAGGACCGCCAGGTGTCGCTCAGGCTCACCCTGCCGGTCGACGGGACCGTCGCCGTCCGGTTCGCCCCGGACTCCCAGGTCACGTTGCCCGCGGCGTCCTTGCGTACGTACTTGTACTCGAAGGCGGTACCGGCGGGCAGGTCGACGTCGAGCTTCCACACCGGGTAGGTCGCCGGGTCCAGCTTGAGGGCGCTGCCGGTGTTCCAGTTGCCGAGGGCGGCCTGGTTGCCGGTGACGTAGATGTTCTGCCCGAACACCGTCGTGGCGTTGACGGCGAACGAGGCGCCGGAAGCGGGCGAACCGCCGCCACCGCCGCCGCAGTTCCTCGCGCCCGTGTGGAGCGCGACGGCGGTGTTGGGGCCGAGGGTGCGGGTGAACCGGCCCGAACCGTCCACGGTGACCGCCGTGCCCGACTGGACGTCGCAGTAGCCGCCGGCCGGGAGGGAGGTCTGGAAGGTGCGGGTCAGCGCCGACGTCTCGTGGTTGATGGCCACATACGCCTTGTCGCCCCGGCCGAACGCGATCGCGTCGGCGCCGTTGTCCCACCAGTTGGTGACGCCCTGACCGCGGGCCGTGTTCCGGAAGGCGACCATGGAGGAGATCTCGCGCCAGGCGTGCTGGCACTTCCAGCCGTCGCTGTAGCAGGCGTTCACCGTGCCGCCGTTGGGCGGGCCCGCGTCCTTGTCGGACCACTCGTAGCCGGAGTGGACGTCCGGCGAACCGTACGGCCAGGCCAGCATGAACACGTTCGCCAGCGTGTAGTCGGCGCCGTTCTTGTAGCTGAGGGTGTCGCCGCCGCGCTCGGTGTCGTGGTTGTCGACGAAGACGGCGGACTTCCCGCTCGTCATGTGGCCCCAGCCCTCGCCGAAGTTCCTGAGGTAGGCCAGGTTCTCGTTGAGGAAGACCCGCTTGAGGTCGCGGGCGTAGCGGAACTCCTGCACATCGCCGTTGCCCAGGTACTCGCTGGGCTGGACGGCCTCACCGGAGCCGTGGATGGCCTCCTGCTTCCAGTACGCGCCCGGGTTGGTGAGCTTGCCCTTGATCGCGGCCAGGTCCCCGGCCGGCATGTGCTTGGCCGCGTCGATCCGGAAGCCGTCGGCTCCGAGGGACAGCAGGTCGTTCATATAGCCCGCGATCCTGTTGCGGACGTACTCCTCGCCGGTGTCGAGGTCCGCGAGCCCGACGAGTTCGCAGTGCTGGACGTTGAAGCGGTCCTGGTAGTTGGTGATCTGCGCGGTGCAGTCGTCCATGTCCCAGGAGGAGTACAGGCCGGGGTAGCCGTACTTGGTGTAGGACGAGCCGCCGGTGCCCGTGCCGTTCCCGGCCGCCATGTGGTTGATGACCGTGTCGACGACGACCTTGACACCCGCCGCGTGGCAGGTGTTGACCATGTTCGTGAACGCGGTGCGGTCGCCCAGCCGTCCCGCGATCTTGTAGCTGACGGGCTGGTACGACGTCCACCACTGCGCGCCCTGTATGTGCTCCTGGGGCGGGGAGACCTGGACGTATCCGTACCCGGCCGGGCCCAGGGTGCCGGTGCACGCCTGCGCGACCGAGTCGAAGCGCCATTCGAAGAGGACGGCAGTGACGTCCTTGGTGCCGGGCGGGGCCGCCTGCGCGGCGTCCGGCGGTGCGATCACCGCGGCGGCCGTGCCCGCCACGACGGCGAGTACGGCAGCCAGAGATCTGCTGGCCATGTGGTTCCTCCTGCGGCTCAGGAAGGGGTGAGGTGGGGGCGAGGGCTCCGGGGTGGAGGTTGAATGTTCTTGCTGCAAAACTGAAAGAGCCCTCTGCGCAGGTGACGGTAGGCCCGAACGATTGCCCGGTCAACAGTTCGGACACATCCGGGAAACATGAACGCCATGCGCCTGCAAGGCTTTTCACTCTGTGGGCGGATGGAGTGCCCGCCCCGGCGGGGGCATTCGGCACCGCGCGGACTCCGGTGGAGGGCCGCGACGCGCCGTGGGCGGAGGACACGGGGACGGCGGCCGAGCGTGCCCGAGCGGTACGCGGGTGCGCTCGTGGCACCGGCCCGTTTCCCGAGGGTTCGCCGCCGGGCACGGCACGGTGACGCCGCACGGCACGGCAGCGTGACGCCGCACGGCACGGTGACGCCGCAGGGCGGGGTCGCGGCGATGGCGTCGGGACGGATCGCGGAACCCGGCCTTCGGAGGGCCCGTCACAGAAGTGGGCCCTCCGGCTCCGGCCGCCCCGGTCCGGGTGCTCCCCTCGTTGTCAGCGCCCCGGCCTAGGGTGAAGGGCATGACTGCCGACTCTGACACCAGCCTGTTCTCGGGGCTTGGCCGCCTGGTCGTCCTCGTCGAGGATCCCGACGCGGCCCTGGCCTTCTACCGCGACGTACTCGGCTTCCGCGTCGTGCACGACCGGACGACGGACGGATATCGCTCTCTGCACGTCGGGGTGCCCGGCCAGGAGGCGGTCGGCCTCTGGCTCATGACCGCCACCGGCGGCCGGGAGCAGGAACTGATCGGCCGGCAGTGCGGCGGTCAGCCTCTGCTCGTGCTGTACACCACCGACCTGGATGCGGTTCGCGCGCATCTGCGCGGGCACGGCGTGCGGGTGTGGGGCGAACGGGAGGACACCGACAGCCGGTCGCTGCACCTGGCGGACCTGTACGGGAACGTGATCGTCGTGGCGCAGGTGCGCCGGGCGGCGCCTTCGGTGTGATGCCCGCGGACGCGGACGTGGACGCTCACCGGCGCCGGGCCGCTGCCGCCCGGCCGAGGCTCCGGAGCCGGTCCAGTGCCTGAGCCGGCCCGGCCAGGCCAGGCGGGCTCGGCGCCGGTGGCCGCGGCGGGTGAAGCGCACGCCGGCCGGAGCCCGGTGCCGGGCGCACCGGGCTCCGGCCGGATCGGCTCGGCGGGGGTACCGGGGCCGAGGGCGCACTGCCGGAAGCACCGCCTCGCCCGGCGCCGTCAGCCCCGCGCCCGTGCCGTCGAGCCGCGTACCACCAGTTCCGGCTGGAAGACGTACTCGGTGCTCGGCACCGGGTTCCCGCGGATCTCCTCCAGCAGCGCGCCGACGGCCGCCGACGCCATCGCCTGGACCGGCTGGCGCACGGTCGTCAGCGGCGGGTCGGTGAAGGGGATCAGCGGCGAGTCGTCGTACCCGACCACCGACACGTCCCCCGGCACGTCCAGCCCGCGCTCCCGCACCGCCCGGATCGCCCCGAGCGCCATCATGTCGCTGCCGCAGACGATTCCGGTGCAGCCCGACTCGATCAGTTCGGCGGCGGCCGCGTGACCGCCCTCGACGCTGAACAGGGTGTGCCGTACGTACCGTTCGGCGTCCGGGCCGGCGGCCGCCAGGAAGCCTTCCGTCTTCCGCCGCGACGGCACGTAGCGCACCGGTCCGACCGCGAGCCCGATGCGCACGTGGCCGAGTTCGGCGAGATGGCGCACCGCCATGCCCGCGGCCATATGGTCGTCGGGTGACACGAACGGGGCGGAGACCTGCTCGTTGAAGCCGTTGACGAGCACGAAAGGGACGCGGCGCGCGGCCAGTTCGGCGTACCGCCCCTGGTCGGCCGCCGTGTCGGCGTGGAGTCCCGAGAGGAAGACGACGCCGTCGACACCGCTCTCCTCCAGCTGCTCCACGAGTTCGTCCTCGCTGGCGCCGCCGGGCTGCTGGCAGCACAGCACCGGGGTGTAGCCGTGCCCGGCCAGCACCTGTTCGATGACCTGCGCGAACGCGGGGAAGATCGGGTTGGTGAGTTCGGGCACCACCAGCCCGACCAGTCCCGCGCTGCGCCGCCGCAGCCGCACCGGGCGCTCGTAGCCGAGGATGTCGAGCGCCGCGAGGACCCGGGTGCGGGTCGCAGCCGACACGCCGGGCTTGCCGTTGAGGACGCGGCTGACCGTGGCCTCGCTGACGTCGGCCTGCGCGGCGATGTCGGTGAGCCGGGGGGCGGCCGCTCCCGAGGCCCTCGGCCTGGGGAGCGTCACACCGTCCACCACGCGGTGGCGTCCGCGGGCAGGACGGCGAAGCCGCCCTCGGACCCGACCGGCGCGCTGGCCAGCAGCAGTGCGCCGGGGGCGGGGAGGCGTACCGGCGCTCCCGTGGTGTTGGTGGTGCAGACGAACTTCTCGCGGGCCAGGGCGAGGACGCCGTCGGGTGCGTCCAGCCAGGTCACCGCGTCACCGGCGCCCAGCCCCGGGTGCTCGCGCCGGGCGGCCAGGGCCGCGCGGTAGAGCTCCAGGGTGGAACCGGGCACCCCGGTCTGCGCCTCCACGCTCAGCTCGGCCCACTCCGCGGGCTGCGGGAGCCAGCTGCCCCCGCCGCCGAAGCCGTACGACGGGCCCGAACGGGTCCAGGGGATCGGGACCCGGCAGCCGTCGCGGAAGCCGTCCTGGCCCTCCGCGCGGAAGAACGACGGGTCCTGGCGCACCTCGTCCGGCAGGTCCGTGACGTCCGGGAGGCCAAGCTCCTCGCCCTGGTAGACGTACGCCGACCCGGGCAGGGCCAGCATCAGCAGCGTGGCCGCGCGGGCGCGGCGCAGACCCAGCTCGCGGTCGCCCTGCTCACGGAGCTGGGTACCGAGGCCGGGCGGGTTGCCGAAGCGGGTGGCGTGCCGGGTGACGTCGTGGTTGGACAGCACCCAGGTGGTGGGCGCGCCGACCGGGCGCATCGCGGCGAGCGAGCCGTCGATGACCTCGCGCAGCTCCTTCGCGTCCCAGTTGGTGCCGAGGTACTGGAAGTTGAAGGCCTGGTGCATCTCGTCGGGCCGGACGTACAGCGCGGTCCGCTCGACGGTGGGCGTCCACGCCTCGGCGACGAGGATGCGCTCGCCCTCGTACTCGTCGAGGACGCGCCGCCAGGAGCGGTAGATCTCGTGGACGCCGTCCTGGTCGAAGAACGGCATGACGTCGTTCCCGAGCAGCTTCACCTGGTCGCCGGAGCCGATGTCGGGCAGCCCGGGGGCCTTGACCAGGCCGTGGGCGACGTCCACGCGGAAGCCGTCGGCGCCCAGGTCGAGCCAGAAGCGGAGGATCGAGCGGAACTCGTCCCTCACGGCGGGGTGCTCCCAGTTGAAGTCCGGCTGCTCGGGGGCGAAGAGGTGCAGGTACCACTCGCCCGGCGAGCCGTCCGGGTTCACCGTGCGGGTCCACGCCGGTCCGCCGAAGATCGACTCCCAGTCGTTGGGCGGTAGTTCGCCGTCCTCGCCCCGGCCGGGCCGGAAGTGGAAGCGTTCGCGCAGCCGGGAGCCGGGGCCCTCGCGCAGTGCCTGGCGGAACCAGTCGTGCTGGTCGGAGCAGTGGTTGGGTACGAGGTCGACGATGACGCGCAGGTCCAGGGCGTGGGCGCTGCGGATCAGCGCGTCGGCGTCGTGGAGTGTGCCGAACACCGGGTCGATGGCGCGGTAGTCGGCGACGTCGTAGCCCGCGTCGGCCTGTGGGGAGGCGTAGAAGGGACTGAGCCAGACCGCGTCGACGCCGAGTTCCCTGAGGTAAGGGAGCCGGCTGCGTATCCCGGCGAGATCGCCCATGCCGTCGCCGTTGCCGTCGGCGAAGCTGCGCGGATAGACCTGGTAGATCACCGCGTCCCGCCACCAGGGCGCTGGCTCGGCGCGGTGGCCGGACGTCGTCGCGGTGGCGGGGGCAGCGAGGTGCTGGGTCATTTCATCCCTGGGATGGTGGTGGTTGGGGGGAAGGTGGGGCATGTGCGGGGTCAGCCCTTGACGGCGCCCGCCGACACGCCCGTGACCAGGTGGCGCTGCGCGAAGAGGAAGACGACCGCGGCCGGGATGGCGATGAGCACGGAGGCCGCGGTCATCGGCCCCCACTGGGCGCCGTACTGGTTGACGAACTTCTGCAGGCCCCCGGCGAGGGTCAGGTTGTCGTCGCCGACCATGAACGCGGACGCGTAGGCGACCTCGCCCCAGGCGGTGATGAACGAGTAGAACGCCGTCACCGCGATGCCCGGGCGGGCGAGGGGCAGGATCAGCCGCCAGAAGGTGCCGAACGGGGTGAGCCCGTCGACCTGGCCCGACTCGTCGATCTCGCGCGGGACGGTGTCGAAGAAGCCCTTCATCATCCAGGCGCAGAACGGCACCGCGATGGTGAGGTAGGTGATGACGAGTCCGGCCGGCTCGTTGAGCAGGCCCAGGTTCGACATGATGTTGTAGATCGGCACGATCAGGACGGCGACCGGGAACATCTGGGTGATCAGCAGCGTCCACATCAGGCCCCGCTTGCCGGGGAAGCGGAAGCGGCTGACGGCGTAGCCGGTGGTGGCGGCCACGAAGACGCCGAGGACCGTGGTCAGGCCGGCGACGAGCAGCGAGTTGCCGAACCAGGTGAGGAACTCGGTGTCCTGAAGCAGCTTGGTGTAGTTCCGGAGCGTCGTCTCCCGCACGAAGTCCGTGGTGGTGGCGTAGCTGGCCGGCTTCAGCGAGGTCAGCAGCACCCAGAGGACCGGGAAGACGGCGATCACGGAGGCGGCGAGCAGCGTGAGGTGCAGCCCGGCCGAGGCGATCGGCGAACGGCGTCCGCGCACCGGGGTGCCGGCCGGGGTGTTCGCCGGGGCGTTGGTCGTGGTCACCAGGTTTCTCCCTGCTTGCGGAGGACGCGCTGGTAGACAGCGGCGAAGACCATCAGGAGGACGAGGATCAGCACGCCCCAGGTGGAGGACTGGGCGAAGTCGCGCGGACTGATCTCGAACGAGAACTTGTACGCCTGGGTGACCAGGATCTGGGTGGCCTCGCCGGGGCCGCCCCGGGTGAGCAGGAAGATCACCGGGAACATGTTGAAGGTCCAGATGGTGCTCAGCAGCACGACGGTGGTGGACACCGACCGCAGCCCGGGCATGGTGATGTTGCGGAACCGCTGCCAGGCGTTGGCGCCGTCCATCTCGGCGGCCTCGTACAGTTCGCCGGGGATGGACTGCAGTCCGCCGAGCAGGGCGACCATCATGAACGGGACGCCGAGCCAGACGTTGACGGCGATCACCGAGAACTTGGCCCAGGTCGGGTCGTTGAGCCACGGCACGGCGTCGATGCCGCCGCCCGCGAGGAGCTTGTTGAGCAGGCCGTTGTCCTCGTTGTAGAGGAAGCGCCAGGCGAACACGGAGACGAAGCCGGGCACGGCCCACGGCAGGATCAGCATCATCCGGTAGAACGACCGGCCGGCGATCCTGCGGTTGAGGATGTTGGCGAGGGCGAGGCCCAGCCCGAAGGTGACGGCCACGCAGGAGACCGTCCACACCAGCGTCCATCCGAGGGTGCCCAGGAACTGGCTGCCGGTGAGCGCGTCGGCGTAGTTGTCGAGTCCGACGAACTCGTATGTCGCGGGGAGGTGGTTCACCCCGATCGACCGCTCGACGTTGCGCTCGTTGGCGTCGGTCAGCGACAGGTAGACGCCGCGGACGAGCGGATAGCCGATGATCACGCCGATCACGATCACCACGGGGGCGACCATGGTCCAGGCGTACCAGTGCGTGGAGAGGCCGCGGCGGAACGTGCCGGGCGCGCCTGCGGAGTCGCGGCGACGGCCGCGGGCCCTCCCGGGCTCCGCGGCCTCCGCCACCGACTGGCCGCTGGTGTGGACAGCCATCGGTCGGTCTTCCTCTTCTCTCGCCGTCTCGTGCCGTGTCCCGTTCTTTCCTGCCGTGCCCTACTTCCAGTCCTTCAGGAGCTTGCGGTAGGCGTCGCCGACGGCCTTGGCTCCCTTCTCCGGGGTGGTCTGGCCGGTGAGGACCTTGGTGTACTCGGTCAGGAGCGGGGCGAAGAGGCTGCCGCCTTCGGGGATCCAGGGGCGCTCGACGGCCTTGTCGACGACCGGCTTGAAGAAGGCGACCATCTCGTTGCCGGAGACGGTGGGCTTGTCGTAGACGGAGGAGCGGGTCGGCAGCAGGCTGAGGTCCTTGGCCACCGTGGTCTGGGACTCGGCCGAGGTCATGTACTCGACGAAGGCGTAGGAGGCGTCGAGGTTCTTGGAACCGGCGTAGACGGCGAGGTTGTGGCCGCCCTGCGGGGCACCCTGGCCGTCGGAGCCCGCCGGGACCGGGACGATGCCGAGGTTGGACTTGTCCTGGAACTCCTTGCCGGAGTAGGTGTCCGTGACCGCCCACGGGCCGTTGATCATCATGGCGGCCTTGCCGTCCTTGAAGGCGGTCTGCATGTTGTTCCAGCCGTCGGTGGCGTCGGTCTTCGCGGTGCCGGAGTCGACGAGGTCCTTGACGACCTTCATGGCCTTGACGCCGGCCGGGTTGTCGACGGTGATCTGCTTCTTCTCGGCGTCGACCAGGTTGCCGCCCTCGCCGTAGAGGAAGGAGAGGAACCAGTACGCGTCGTCGCCGCGCAGGTAGAGACCGGTCTTGCCGGTCTTGTCCTTGATCTTCTTGGCGACGGTCTTCAGCTCGGCGATGGAGGACGGCGGCTGGACGCCGGCCTCCTGGAAGATCTTCTTGTTGTAGAAGATGCCCATGGAGTCGATGACCTGCGGGACGGCGTAGGTCTTGTCCTTGTACTTCGTGGAGGCGGCGGCCTGCGGCAGGAAGTCCTCGTCCTCCTCGAGGGCCGGGGTGCCGTCCAGCGGGGCGAGGTAGCCGAGGTCGGCGAACTCGGGGGTCCAGGCCACCTCGGAGCGGATCACGTCGGGGGCGCCGGAGCCGGACTGGGCGGCGTTCTTGAACTTGTTCTGCGCCTCGCCGAAGGGCACGTTCACGTAGTTGATCTTGACGTCGGGGTGCAGCTTGGTGAAGCCCTCGGC
Organism: Streptomyces sp. I6; assembly: GCA_003725745.1. Lineage (GTDB taxonomy): Bacteria > Actinomycetota > Actinomycetes > Streptomycetales > Streptomycetaceae > Streptomyces. Next base: position 1,624,172 of record RHDP01000001.1, read on the forward strand.
GAGCTTCTTGAAGACCTTGTCCTCGCTGCCGACGGTCGACGTGTCCCACCAGGTGACCGTGCCCGACAGCTTGCCCGAGGCGCTCTTGCCGCCTTCGGCGTCGTCCCCGCCGCACGCGGTCGCCGTGAGCGCCAGGCTCGCGACCAGAGCGGTGGCCGCTATGCCACGTCGCATGTGAACTCCTTCAACCCGGGCCCGCTCCATCACGGCGCCGATTCGTGCAGGAACGTAACAAGGCTGAAAGCAGACCGAAAGACCTTGCGACAATTTTCCGCAAGGGACCGCGATCGTTACCTGCGCGTGTCCTCACGGTTGCCGTTGTGCGCCTTGCCAGCCACCACTGAACCCGCTCCAGCGCCCCGGATGCGCCCCCGCAACCGCTTCGCAAGAGATTGCAGCGCTGTTACCGTCGGAGACAGGTCGCCGTCGGCCGGAAGTTCCGGAACGTCCCGAAACAGGCATCCGAAGGAGCGCCCATGACCCAGGAGCTCGGCACCACCGCCCCGCCGCAGATCACCCCGGTCGCCCCGACCACCCCCCTCGCGCCGACGGCCCCGGTGGCGCCGGCCGCGCCGGTTGCTCCGGCCTCGCAGGTCTCCCCGGTCTCGCAGACCTCGCAGACCTCGCAGACCGCTCCGGTCTCCCCGGCGACGTCTCCCGTCCGGCCCGGGGACTGGTGGCGGGACGCCGTGATCTACCAGGTGTACGTGCGCTCCTTCGCCGACGGCAACGGCGACGGCATCGGCGATCTGCGCGGCATCCGCGACCGGCTCCCCCATCTCTCGGGGCTCGGCGTGGACGCGGTATGGCTCACTCCCTTCTACGCCTCCCCGCAGGCGGACGGCGGTTACGACGTCTCCGACTACCGTGCCGTCGACCCGCTCTTCGGCACCCTCGACGACGCCGGCGACCTGGTCGGGGAGGCACACCGGCTGGGGCTCCGGGTGATCGTCGACATCGTCCCCAACCACACGTCCGACCGGCACGCCTGGTTCCGCTCCGCCCTGGCGGGCGGCCCGGAGCGGGCGCTCTACCACTTCCGGCCCGGCAAGGGCGAGCACGGCGAACTGCCGCCGAACGACTGGGAGTCGGTGTTCGGCGGCCCCGCCTGGACCCGGACGACGGCCCCGGACGGCACCCCAGGGGAGTGGTACCTGCATCTCTTCGCCCCCGAGCAGCCCGATCTGAACTGGGAGCACCCCGAGGTGCGCGAGGAGTTCGACGCGGTGATGCGCTTCTGGCTGGACCTGGGCGTCGACGGCTTCCGCATCGACGTCGCCCACGGCATGGTCAAGGCCGGCGGACTGCCCGACATCGGCGCCCGCGAGCAGGCCAAGATGATCGGCGCGCAGGTGCTGCCCTTCTTCGACCAGGACGGGGTCCACGAGATCCACCGCTCCTGGCGGCGGCTGCTCGACGGCTACGGCGGAGAACGCATCGGCGTGGCGGAGGCATGGGCGCCCAGCCCGGAGCGGCTCGCACTCTACGTACGCCCCGACGAGCTGCACCAGGCGTTCAACTTCCAGTTCCTGCGCTGCCCCTGGGACCCGGAGCGGATGCGGGAGGTCGTCGAGGCGTCACTGGCGGCGACCGCGTCCGTCGGCGCGCCCACCACCTGGGTGCTGTCCAACCACGACGTACCCCGGCACACCACGCGCTACGGCGGCGGGCCGGAGGGCCTGCGCCGGGCCCGGGCCGCGGCGCTGCTGATGCTGGCGCTGCCCGGCTCCGTGTACGTCTACCAGGGCGAGGAGCTGGGCCTGCCCGAGGTTCTCGACCTGCCGGACGAGGTGCGCCAGGACCCGTCGTTCTTCCGCGCGGAGGGCCAGGACGGCTTCCGCGACGGCTGCCGGGTCCCGATCCCCTGGACCCGTTCGGGCCCGTCGTACGGCTTCGGCGGCGGCGGCAGCTGGCTCCCGCAGCCCGCGGAGTGGGCCGAGCTGAGCGTGGAGGCGCAGACCGGGGTGCCCGGCTCCACCCTGGAGCTCTACCGGGCCGCGATCGCACTGCGGCGCGAGCACCCGGCTCTCGGGGCCGGAGCTGGTGTCACCTGGCTCGACGCTCCCGAGGGGGTGCTGGCCTTCGCCCGCGGCGGATTCGTCTGCACGACGAACACGCGCGGCACGGACGTGAGGCTCCCCGTGCCCGGGAGTCGCCTGCTGTCCTCCGCGCCGCTCGGGATCAGCGGCGGGACGGTCGCGCTTCCCGCCGACTCGACCGTCTGGTGGGCAATCTGACATGCGGCCGGTACAGTCCAATCCCATGACCGCACGGCTCGCCGACATCGCAGCCCAGGCGGGGGTCAGCGAGGCGACGGTCAGCCGCGTGCTGAACGGCAAGCCGGGTGTCGCCTCGACCACCCGCGAATCAGTGCTCGCCGCACTCGACGTCCTCGGCTACGAGCGCCCCGTGAAACTGCGGCGCCGCAGCGCCGGGCTCGTCGGGCTGATCACGCCCGAGCTGGAGAACCCGATATTCCCGGCCCTGGCCCAGGTCATCGGACAGGCACTGACCCGCCAGGGCTACACGCCCGTGCTGGCCACCCAGACCCCCGGCGGCTCCACCGAGGACGAACTCACCGAAATGCTGGTGGACCGGGGTGTATCGGGCATCATCTTCGTCTCCGGGCTGCACGCCGACACCACCGCCGACATGCAGCGCTACGAGAAGCTGCGCGCCCAGGGCGTCCCCTTCGTCCTCGTCGACGGCTTCTCCCCGCAGGTGCAGGCGCCCTTCATCTCGCCCGACGACCGGGCCGCGATGCAGCTGGCCGTGACTCATCTCGTCTCCCTCGGCCACACCCGTATCGGGCTGGCCCTCGGTCCGCGCCGCTTCGTGCCGGTGCTGCGGAAGATAGAGGGCTTCGTCAGGGCGGTGCGCGACCAGCTCGGCGTGGCCGAGCAGCAGATCGAGTCCGAGCTGATCCAGCACTCCCTCTACACCCTCGAGGGCGGCCAGGCCGCGGCGTCCGCGCTGATGGACCGGGGCTGCACGGCGGTGGTGTGCGCCAGCGACATGATGGCGCTGGGCGCGATCCGGGCCGCACGGCAGCGGGGGCTGGAGGTGCCCGACGACATCTCGGTCGTCGGCTTCGACGACTCCCCTCTCATCGCCTTCACCGATCCGCCGCTGACCACGGTCCGCAAGCCCGTTCCCGCCATGGGGCAGGCTGCGGTCCGGACCCTGCTGGAGGAGATCGGCGGGACTCCGGCCCCGCACAGCGAGTTCGTGTTCATGCCGGAGCTGGTCGTCCGCGGCTCGACCGCGGCGGGACCTTTGCACGGTTCGTCCTGATCCGTTCCGCCCGGCCGCGCACCCTTCCGCCGGACTCCCGAATTCCGCGCCATGCCCGGGAGATACGGGGGCCCCGGCTCGTCCTCAGGAGGGACCGGGACCCCTTTCGAACCAGCCCGAGGGATGATCGGATCGCTTGCACCCGTCTGGCAGACTCTCCTCCCATGGGTGAAGCGACCGTGAAGTCCTCGGAAGACCGGACCGCGTCCCCGTCACCCATGGTGACCGTGGACGGCCCGGCCCCGGAGCGGAGCAGACTGCGCGAGTGGCGGTCGGTCCGCCGGCCGCGCATCTGGTTCGAGATCCTCCTCATCGCGGTCAGCTACTGGACGTACTCCCTGGTCCGGAACGCCGTCCCCGAGCAGAAGGCCCAGGCCCTGCGGAACGCCGACTGGATCTGGGAGGCCGAGCAGACCCTCGGCATCGCCGTGGAACAGACGGTCAACCACGCCGCCAACTCGGTGACATGGCTGATCGTGACGATGAACTACTACTACGCCACGCTGCACTTCCTGGTGACCATCGGCGTCCTGGTGTGGCTCTACCGCAGGCACCCCGGCCGCTACGCCCCCGCCCGGCTGGTCCTCTTCGCCACCACCGGCGTCGCCCTCGTCGGCTACTACCTCTACCCGCTGGCGCCGCCGCGGCTGATGAACGGCCAGAACTTCATCGACACGGTGCTGGTGCACCACACCTGGGGCTCCATGGCCTCGGGCAACCTGAAGAACATGTCCAACCAGTACGCGGCCATGCCGTCGATGCACATCGGCTGGTCCCTCTGGTGCGGGCTGACCGTCTTCGCGCTGGCGACGGCCCCCTGGGGAAGGATCCTGGGGCTGCTGTACCCGACGCTCACCCTCGTGGTGATCGTGGCGACCGCCAACCACTTCTGGCTGGACGCTGTCGGCGGACTGCTCTGCCTGTGCTTCGGCTACGGCCTGTCCTACGTCTGGTACGGAGCCCTGCCGCACCGGCTGCCGCGGCATGTGCCGGACCCGCTGCGCGGCGGCCCCGTGCTCACGGCGTAGGCGAGCATCCCCCGTCGCCCGGCCGACTCCCGGCGGCCGGCAGCTGTCCGCGCCCACGGACCGTGCCGGGGACGCCGCCGCCGGCCCTGCCCACCCGGCCCCGTCGGCGGGAACGCCCACCGGCGGCGACGGAGCGGCGGCTGCGGGCCTGCGGCCGCGCCCGGTGGAACGTCCAGGCGAGCACCGGCCCCGCGCCCGCCGGCCGAGAAGGCCGCCCGCTCGGAAGGCCGTCCGCTCAGGAGCCCGTCCGCTCAGAAGCCCTTCCGCCCGCTCAGAAGCCCGTCCGCCCGCCCCGGGGCGCCGTCCGCTCAGAAGCCCGTCCGCCACCCCAGGGTGCCGTCCGCCGGGGCCCCCTCCCCCACCGAACCGAGGACCCCTTCGGCTACGCCCCGTAGAACAGCCGCTCCACCACCGCGCGGGCCCGCCGCGTCGCCCGGCGGTACCCGTCGACCATCTCGCCCACATGCCCCTGCCCGTGCCCGAGATAGCGGCCCACCGCGGCCAGTTCCTTCGCGTCGGACGGGAAGGTGTCGCCCGCGCGGCCCCGCACCAGCATGACGCCGTTGCGGACCCGCGTCGCCAGCACCCAGGCGTCGTCCAGGATCTCGGCGTCCTCCGGCGACAGCAGGCCCGCGTCCCGGGCGGCGGCGAGCGCCGTACGGGTGCGCGTGGTGCGCAGAGCCGGCTCGGCCCGGCCGTGGCGCATCTGCAGCAACTGCACCGTCCACTCCACGTCGCTGAGACCGCCGCGCCCCAGCTTGGCGTGCAGGGTCGGGTCGGCGCCGCGCGGCAGCCGCTCCGTCTCCATCCGCGCCTTGAGACGCCGGATCTCCCGGACCTCGTCCTCGCCCAGGCCGTCGGCGGGGTAGCGCAGCGGGTCGACCAGTTCGATGAAGCGGGCGCCCAGTTCCGCGTCGCCCGCCATCGGCTCGGCGCGCAGCAGGGCCTGGCTCTCCCAGACCAGTGACCAGCGGCGGTAGTAGGCCGCGTAGGAGGCGAGCGTGCGCACCAGCGGCCCGTTGCGGCCCTCGGGGCGCAGATCGGCGTCGATCAGCAGCGGCGGGTCGGAACTCGGGAGCTGGAGCAGCCGCCGCATCTCCGCCACGACCGTGCCGGCTGCCCGGGCGGCCTCGTGCTCGTCGACGCCCTCGCGGGGTTCGTGGACGAACAGCACATCGGCGTCCGAACCGTACGACAGCTCGTGTCCGCCGAAGCGGCCCATGCCGATGACCGCGAACCGGGTGGGGAGCGCGTCACCCCACCGCTCGCGGACGACGGCGCGCAGGGCACCGGCGATCGTGGCCGCGCTGAGGTCGGTGACGGCGTCGCCCACCCGGTCGACGAGTGTGCCCGGGTCGTGCGCGGCCGGGTTCTCCTCGGTGCCGTAGGAGCCGATCAGGTCCGCCGCCGCGGTACGGAACAGCTCGCGCCGCCGCACGGCGCGGGCCGAGGCGACCCCCGCCTCCGCGCCGTCCGCGCGCCCGGCCGCCGCGAGCACCTCCTGCTCCAGATGGTCGCGCCCCCGCGGCTTCAGCCCTTCGGGATCGCCGAGCAGCGCCACCGCCTCGGGGGCCCGCAGCAGCAGGTCGGGGGCGAGCCGGCCGGCGGACAGCACCCGGGCGAGGTTCTCCGCGGCCGCGCCCTCGTCCCGCAGCAGCCGCAGATACCAGGGTGTCTTGCCCAGCGCGTCCGACACCTGGCGGAAGCCCAGCAGGCCCGCGTCCGGGTCGGCGGAGTCCGCGAACCAGCCCAGCAGCACCGGCAGCAGCGTCCGCTGGATCGCCGCCTTGCGCGACACCCCGGACGACAGTGCCTCCAGATGCCGCAGGGCGGCGGCCGGGTCGGCGTAGCCGAGCGCCTCCAGGCGCTGCCGGGCGGCCTGGGTGCTGAGCCTGGTCTCCCCCGGCGCGAGCTGGGCGACCGCGTCCAGCAGGGGCCGGTAGAAGATCTTCTCGTGCAGCCTGCGCACCACGGAGCCGTGCCGCCGCCACTCCTTGTCGAGTTCGGCCACCGGGTCGGCGCGCAGCCCCAGGGAACGCCCGAGGCGCCGCAGATCCTCCTCGCCCTCCGGGACCAGGTGCGTACGGCGCAGCCGGTACAGCTGGATCCGGTGCTCCATCGCGCGCAGGAAGCGGTACGCCTCGCCGAGCTGCGCCGCGTCCGCCCGGCCCACGTAGCCGCCCGCGGCGAGCCGGCCGAGCGCCTCCAGGGTGGAACCGCTGCGCAGTGCCGGGTCGCTGCGGCCGTGCACCAACTGCAGCAGCTGTACGGCGAACTCGACGTCCCGCAGCCCGCCCGGCCCGAGCTTCAGCTCGCGGTCTATGTGCGCGGCGGGGATGTTGTCGACGACGCGGCGGCGCATCTTCTGCACGTCCGGCACGAAGTTCTCCCGCTCGGCCGCCTGCCAGACCAGCGGCGACACCGCGTCGATGTAGTCGGCGCCGAGTTCCGGGTCGCCGGCCACCGGCGCCGCCTTGAGCAGCGCCTGGAACTCCCATGTCTTCGCCCAGCGCTGGTAGTAGGCGAGATGGCTGGAGAGGGTGCGTACCAGCGGCCCGTTGCGGCCCTCCGGCCGCAGATTGGCGTCGACGGGCCAGATGGCGCCCTCGACGGTGGTCTCCGAGCAGATCCGCATCAGGTGCGAGGCGAGCCGGGTCGCGGCCTTCAGTGCCGTGGCCTCGTCCACGGCCTCGGACGCGGGCTCCCCGACGAATATCACGTCGACGTCGGAGACGTAGTTCAGCTCATGGCCGCCGCACTTGCCCATGGCGATCACCGCGAGCCGGCAGGCGGCGGCGTCCTCGGGGGCGTCGGTACGGGCGATGGCGAGGGCCGCGCGCAGCGTCGCCGTCGCCAGGTCGGCCAGCTCGGCGGCGGTCTGCGCCACGTCGGTCGTGCCGCACACGTCGCGGGCGGCGATCGACAGCAGGCAGCGGCGGTAGGCGACGCGCAGCGACACCGGGTCGGCCGCCTCGGCGAGTCCCCGTTCGAAGTCGTCCACCCCGGGGTGCAGATCGGACGCCTCGTACATCACCAGCGCCTGCCAGTCGTGCGGGTGCCGGGCCAGATGGTCGCCGAGCGCGTCGGACGCGCCGAGCACCCCGAGCAGCCGGTCGCGCAGCGGCTTCGCGGAGATCAGCGTGTCGAGCAGTACCTGCCGCTCGTCCGGCTGCTGCGCCTCGACCAGGCGTACGAGTCCGCGCAGGGCCAGGTCGGGGTCGGCGGTGGCGCCGAGGGCGTCGAGGAGGACGGAGTCGGTGCGCACGGGCGCCATCTCGGGCAGGTCCAGGAGCCGCTCGGCCGCGGCGGGGTGGGTGAAACCGTGCCGCAGCAGACGGGTGAAGGTACTGCTTCTGCGCCCCGGCACCGATGTCATCCCGCCGCCTCCGATCAAGGTCCGGATCCGGGTCCGAGCGTAGTCGCAGGGGTACGGGGGCCGCCCCCCGGAGGGCGTCCGGGCGAGGCGGCGCCATGATGCTCGCCGAGTTCCGCGCGGACGGGGCGGGACCGACCGTATCCCCGGGATCCCCGTCCGCCTCCGTCTCCCTCCGTCTCCCTCCGTCTCCGCCCGTCTCCTCCGTCTCCTCCGTCTCCTCCGTCTCCTCCGTCTCCTCCGTCTCCCTCCGTGTCCCTCCGTGTCCCTCCGTCCGCGTCGGTGTCCGTGTCGTGTCCGGGTGCCGCGCCATGCCCGGACGGCACGCTCGCGACTCCTCCCGGCGGCGGGCCACGGACCCGGGCTCCGCGCGGTGCCCGGACGGCACGGACAGGTCGGGTCGCGGGCAGGGGCAGAGGCGGGGGCTACCGGGGACGGGTCCCGGCCCGCGGGCACGGACGGGTTTACCGGGACGGCCGCGGGCACCCGCAGGCACCCGCAGGCACAGGGTTACCGGGCAGGGCTACCGGGACGGACACGGACACGGCCGCGGCGGGGACGCGCATCCCGGCCGCCCTGCTGGCCCGGGCACGGCGGGAGAAGTACGGTCCGGAGTGGTACGTCGAGGTCCGGACCCGGGGCAGGCCTTCGGGCACGAGGGCGGAAGCCGCGCCCTCTGTCTCCGAGGCGGCGCCGGCCGCGGTCTACGAGGTGGCGCCGAGCCGCGGTCCCCGCCTTCGGCCGGGGCCGTCGGACGCACGGCCGGACCCGGTGGCATCTCACCGGCCCGGACACCGGGCCGATCCCGGACGCCGGGGGCCGCGCCGTCACCGGCCGGACCGGCCGGCAGGCGACGAAGACGAGAGCGAGAGGAGAGAGACCACACCATGGAATGGACCCTCGAGGTGGTCGCCATCCCGGTCACCGACGTCGACCGGGCCAAGGACTTCTACGTCAACCGGTGCGGGTTCACCGCCGATCTGGACATGTCGCCGTTCGAGGGCGCCCGCCTCGTCCAGATCACCCCGCCCGGTTCACGCTGCTCGATCGTCCTGGAGTCCGGGATGCCGGAGTCCCCGGGACAGCCCCGGATGGCGCCCGGCTCACTGCAGGGGCTGCAGATCTGCGTCACCGACATCGAGGCGGCCCGCGAGGAACTCGTGGCACGCGGTGTCGTGGTGGGCCCGGTACGGCACGTGGGACCGTCGGGGTGGGCGGACGGCAGGGGCGCGGAGCCCTGGAACTCCTTCATTTTCTTCCAGGACCCGGACGGCAACGGCTGGGCGGTGCAGGAGGCCCCGGCCCCACTGGCCGAACGCTGATCCGGCCGTTACCCCGAGCGCCCCGGCGGCACCGGCAGCCACCGGCGGCACCCGGGCACCGCTGCCGGTGCGCCCCGGTGGCCCGCACCCGGCCAGACGCCTCCGGGCCGACGGTCGGTGACCGTCGGCCCGGAGTCCGTTGCAGCAGCGACACCATCGCTGACCCGCGCCTACAGCACCGGCAGGTTCTTCCGCAGCTCGAACGCGGTGACCTCGGAGCGGTACTCCTCCCACTCGGACTTCTTGTTGCGGAGGAAGAAGTCGAAGACATGCTCACCGAGTGTCTCCGCGACCAGTTCGCTGCGCTCCATCAGCATGATCGCCTCGCCGAGGTTCTGCGGGAGGGGCTCGATGCCCATCGCGCGGCGCTCGGCGTCCGACAGGGCCCAGACGTCGTCGTCGGCACCGGCAGGGAGTTCGTAGCCCTCCTCGATGCCCTTGAGGCCCGCGGCGAGCAGGACCGCGTAGGCGAGGTAGGGGTTGGCGCCGGAGTCGAGGGAGCGGACCTCGATGCGGGAGGAGCCGGTCTTGCCCGGCTTGTACATCGGGACGCGGATCAGGGCCGAGCGGTTGTTGTGGCCCCAGCAGATGTACGAGGGGGCCTCGCCGCCGGAACCTGCGGTGCGGGCCGAGCCGCCCCAGATGCGCTTGTAGGAGTTGACCCACTGGTTGGTGACGGCCGAGATCTCGGCGGCGTGCCTGAGCAGGCCGGCGATGAAGGAGCGACCCACCTTGGAGAGCTGGTACTCGGCGCCCGACTCGTAGAACGCGTTCCGGTCGCCCTCGAAGAGGGAGAGGTGCGTGTGCATGCCGGAGCCGGGGTGCTCGGAGAAGGGCTTCGGCATGAACGTCGCCTGTACCCCCTGCTCCAGCGCGACCTGCTTCATGACCAGGCGGAACGTCATGATGTTGTCCGCGGTGGACAGCGCGTCCGCGTACCGCAGGTCGATCTCCTGCTGGCCCGGCGCGCCCTCGTGGTGACTGAACTCCACCGAGATGCCCATGGACTCGAGCATCGTGATGGCCTGGCGGCGGAAGTCCATCCCCACGTTCTGCGGGGTGTGGTCGAAGTACCCCGAGTTGTCCGCGGGCGTCGGGCGGGAGCCGTCCAGCGGCCGGTCCTTCAGCAGGAAGAACTCGATCTCGGGGTGGGTGTAGAACGTGAACCCCAGGTCCGAGGTCTTGGCCAGGATCCGCTTGAGGACGAAGCGCGGGTCGGCGAAGGACGGCGAGCCGTCGGGCATGAGGATGTCGCAGAACATCCGGGCCGTGCCGGGGGCCTCCGCACGCCACGGCAGGATCTGGAAGGTGCCCGGGTCCGGCTTCGCGATCATGTCCGACTCGTAGACACGCGCGAAGCCCTCGATCGCGGAGCCGTCGAAGCCGATGCCCTCGTCGAAGGCCTGCTCGAGCTCGGCGGGCGCCACCGCGACCGACTTCAGGAAGCCGAGGACGTCGGTGAACCACAGGCGTACGAACCGGATGTCGCGCTCCTCGAGCGTGCGGAGCACGAATTCCTGCTGCTTGTCCATAGCCACATCCTTGCAGTTCAGACGGCCTGTGCACCACCGCCAGGGCGTAGAGGGGAGCTTCAGTATCACGACCCGGGGTTTCGCCCAGATTACGCACCCCGTATGACGTGGAGCACGCACCCGCCGTTACCATCTGCCCCCATGGGGGGCATACGGAGCGCCCGCACCGCGCACACGGCGCGTCCCACGGCTCTGCTGAGTGCCGTGGCGACGCTCCTCGCCGCGCTCTTCTTCTGCCTGGGACAGGCCGGCACGGGCTCAGCAGCGGCACGCGAGCACACCGCCCACCGGGCGGAGGGCGGGTTCGCGGCCTCCGCCTCCCCGGCCGTCGGGCACGCCGCCGGGACCACCCGGACGGCCGCGCCGGCCGACCCGGCCACCGCGTACGGCTGTCCGTACGACCGGGGCGACTGCGGGATCTACCCGCATCTCGGGCCCGCCGTCCTCACCGCCCAGCCCCAGGACGCGCCACCTGCCGCGGCCGGGCTCCCGCGCGGTTCCGCCGCGCACCGCGCGGCGGGCGGCCCGCCGCGCACCGGGGCGCTCCCCCGCGCCCCGGACCTGCACGCCCTTCAGGTGCTGCGGACCTAGGCGTGCGCCGAGAGTCCCTCCCGGCCCCGCGGGCCGAGGGAGCCGCTTCCGGATCCCGCTCCCCGGGAGGACCGTTCCGGCGCCGTCCGTGCCGTCACGGCGCCCGGCGCGGTGAACACGTGCACACCCCGCACCCCCGACGCAGAAGAAGGACGAAGCAGAGTGTCGAGCAGGACGAACAAGACGAACGACCGCCGCGCCCGGATAGAGGAGATGCGCCGCGCCGAACGGGCCCGCGAACGCCGCAACCGCATCATCACCATCTCGGTCAGCGCTGTGCTGGTGGCAGGGCTCGTGGGCTTTGGTGCATACGTGCTGAACGAGAAGTCCGAGGAGAAGGCGCAGGCCGAGGCCGCCGCCAAGGCCCCGATCAAGGACGAGAAGTCCTGGGACGCCAAGGAGCTCGGGCGCAACCACGTCACCACGGCCGTGAAGTACCCCATGAAGCCGCCGGTCGGCGGTGACCACCACCAGGCGTGGATGAACTGCGACCGCGACGTCTACGACAAGCCGATCCCCGAGGCGAACGCCGTGCACTCACTGGAGCACGGCGCCGTGTGGGTCACGTACAGCGACCAGGCCCCGGCCGCGGACGTGCAGAAGCTCAAGGACAAGGTCGGCAGCACCTCGTACTCGATGATGAGCCCGGTGAAGGACCAGGCCGGGGCCATCATGCTCAGCGCCTGGGGCAAGCAGGTCACCGTCGAAAGCGCGGACGACCCGCGGGTGGACCAGTTCTTCACCAAGTACGTGCAGGGTCCGCAGACACCCGAGCCGGGTGCCGCGTGCACGGGCGGGCTGAGCGCGTGACGCTCACTCTGACGCGTACGCACTGGTTCTCGATCGCGGCGGTGGTGCTGGCGCTGTTGTTCGCGGGTGCGGCGACGGTCGCGTCCGCCGGCGGCGGGCGCTCCGGCGGGCACGGGGGTGGCGCGGGGACGCCGGCCGCCCCCGCGGCGGACTCGGCCGACGCGGGGTTCGCCCGCGACATGGCCGTCCACCACCAGCAGGCGGTGGAGATGTCCTTCATCGTCCGGGACCGCACCGCGGACGAGGAGGTGCGGCGGCTCGCCTACGACATCGCCAACACCCAGGCCAACCAGCGGGGCATGCTGCTGGGCTGGCTGGACCTGTGGGGCTGCCGAAGGTGGACTCCGGGGCCGCGCCGATGGCCTGGATGGACCGGGGCCACGGGAAGGACGGTCACGGAGACGGCGGGCACGGCGGCGACGCGCCGGGGAACGGGGGCGGGGGCGACGCGCCCGGGAACGGCGACGGCGACGGCGACGGCGACGGCGACGGCGACAACCAGGATGCCGGCGGCGCGGCGGCGAGCCCGTCCGCGCAGCAGCCCGGCACCGGGGCGTTGATGCCGGGCATGGCCACCCGGTCAGAGCTGGACCTGCTGGCGCAAGCGGACGGCAGGGCGGCCGAGGTGCTGTTCCTGCAGCTGATGACCGACCACCACAAGGGCGGTGTCGCCATGGCGGACGGCTGCGCGGAACTGTGCACCGTGCCTCAGGAGAAGGCCCTGGCCCAGGGCATGGTCGACGCCCAGCAGTCCGAGATCGGCCTGATGGCCGACCTCCTGGAGAAGCGGGGGGCAGCACCCCGGGCCTGAAGACCGCCACGCGGGCCGGGCAAGCAGGTCGGCCGGGCAGGCCGGCCGGCCGCGCGGGCAGGCCGGGGGGGGACGGGCCGGCCGGGGGAAGGGCCGGCCGGGGGAACGGGCCGAAAGCCCGTCCCGCGCGGCGGGTCCCTCGCCCGCGCGGAGGCTCACCCCGGGGGCGGGACGGCCCGGCGGCCGCTCGGGCCTCTCCCGCACCCCCCCGGCCGCCGCCTCCCGGTCCGCGCCGCACCGCCCGTGGCCGGCGGGGCCGCGCGGGGCGGGAGGCGGCGGCAGCCGGTCGAACCCATGGCGGTCCGGCACTCCCCGGCCCGTCGGCTCCGGCGGTGGTCCGCCGGACGGCAGGGCACCGAGGGCGCGAGCCGAGTACGAGGACGCGCGAGCGTACCGCCCGCCGTCGGTCCGCCCCGGGCCGGAGGAGTCAGAGGGCTGAGGCGCTGTCCCGCGAGGATGCGGCGCCCTCCCGGGAGCCGGTCGCCCCGTCAGGCACGGCCACGGCGTCGGCGGTAAGGTCGAAGACGGCTTCCTCGGCGTCCGCCGGGACCACCGGCCGGGCTCGCTGCCGCGCTGCGCGCCCACGTCGCGCCGAAGAAGTCCCCCGCAGTCCCGGCCGGGGAGATCCCGGCCCGTGGTGCGCGGCGCCGGCGGACCGCCGGACGGTTCTCCCCCGTCCGCGTGGGACGGCGGGCGTGACATCGGGTTGACAACGGATGTGGGCCACGCCCAGGAGGTACGAACCCCATGACCACTGCCAAGGACATCATGCATCCCGGGGCCCAGTGGATCCCGGCACACGAAACTCTGGACCGTGCCGCGCAGTTGATGCGCGAGCTGAACGTGGGCGCGCTGCCCATCGCCGACACCGACGAACGGCTGTGCGGCATTTTGACCGACCGCGACATCGTGGTCGGCTGCGTGGCCATGGGCCACGACCCGTCGAGGGTCACGGCGGGCGACATGGCCCGCGGCACCCCGCGCTGGATCGACTCCGGCGCTGACGTGGGCGACGTCCTGCACGAGATGCAGGAGCACCAGATCCGCCGGCTTCCCGTCATCGAGAACAAGCGCCTCGTGGGCATGATCAGCGAAGCCGATCTGGCGCAGCACCTCTCGGAGGACCGACTCGCCCAGTGGGTCGAGCAGGTGTACGCACGGAGCTGATGGGACGTCAGCCCACTGGTGCGCCCAGCGGCCGGCACCCGACGTGATCTCACGGCGATTGCCGCCACGTGCCCCCACGCCGTGTGCCACGCCTCCGTGTGTCCCCGCGCTATGTGCCGCCACGACGTGTATCGCCACAATGTGTGCCGCCGCGGCGTTGGGCGCGGGCCCCGGACCTCGCCGGCCCGAACGCCGGTGGACGCCGGTGGAGCGCCGGCGGAGCGCCGGGGTGGACCCGGCGCGCGGCCCCGTGACCGGTGACCACGTGACCGGTGACCGCCTGACCACGTGACCACGTGAACCGGCGCCCCGTCCCGGAACCGCCCGTCGGCCGAGCGCGCCCGCGGGTCGGCGGTCGCGCTCCCCGTCAGTGCTTCAGGACCGCCCGGGCCACCGCGTCCGGGCGGTCCAGCATCATCAGGTGCCCCGACGGAGCGACGGCCTCGAAGCGCGCGTCGCCGAGTTCCCCGGCCAGCGCCCGCTGCCGTTCCAGCCAGCGGCCGGTGGAGCCCCGGCCGCGGCCGTCGGACGCGGCCAGCACCGTCACGGGCACGCCGTGCGGAAGCGGGAACCGTGCGCGCAGCGCGAGCAGTTCGGCGGCGACCGTACGGTAGTGGGCGTTCTCCAGCAGCGCGCCGCGAAGCACGCGCGAGGTGCCGTAGCAGCGGCGTACGAGCGCGGCGGGTGCGGGATCGCCGCCACGCTCGCGGGACAGCCGGACCAGGGCGCGCCGGAGGGCCGGGCCGACCGCGGCGGGTGCCCCGGCGGCCGTGAGGGCCGTGCCGATCCCGTGCGCCACGGCCGTGCGGACGGCGGGTGCGGCGGGCACCGTGGCGTCCTCCTCGATGCTGGCGTCGACGAGGACGAGACCGGCGGTGCGGGCGGGGTGGAGGCGGGCGAACGCCTCCGCGTGGAAGCCGGCGACGGAGTGCCCGACGACGGTGGCGGGCGGTCCGCCGAGTCCGAGGGCCTCGAGGAGCCGGGCGATCCGGTGGGCCTCCCCCGCGGCGGACGGGCGCACCACGGCGGGGCCGCTGAGCCCGTGCCCGGGCCGGTCGAACCGGACGACGGTGCGGTGCGGGGCCAGCAGGGGCACGACCGGGTCCCAGTCGAACCAGCTCATGGCGAGGCCCGCGCTGAGGACGCACACGGGCCCGCTGCCCTCGACCACCACGTGGTGCGGCACTCCGCCGATCCGTACGAACGTCACACCGTCCCCCTCCTTCCCGGCCGTCCCGCGTCCGGCGGGCCGGCGCTCCCCCGCGCCACGGACAACGCGAGTACCGCGAGCCACCCTGCCACGGTCAGCACCTGGAGTCGCTGCCCTGCGCCGAGCCACCAGACGCCGCGGCCGGCCTCGAAGGCGGCGACGGCGGTCAGCGTCCAGGCGGTGGCGGCGAGTTCGACGGCGAGGAGCGCCGGGCCGGCCCGGCCCAGTGCGGGCCACCGGCGGTAGCGGCGTGCGGCGACCGTGAGCGCGGCCATGCCGGCCACCGCGCCGGCCATGGCGAGGGTGGAGCTGTAGGCGTGCGCGGTGTGCGTGGCCGGGACGAGGCCCGCGGTCTCCCGGGCGGCGCACTCCGGGTCGCCGGTGGGCGCGCAGCTGAGCGGCAGTCGCGAGTCGACGGCGGTCGCCAGGCCGAAGACGGCGAGGGCGGCCCAGCCGGCGACGCACCACGGCCGCCGCGGGAGCGTCAGCAGCGCGGTGGCCGACCCGGCGAGGACGAGCAGTCCGGCGGCGAGGTCCGTGGCCCGGAAGAGGCCGCCGAAGGGCTGGTCCGCTGCCGAGAGTTCGCTCACGTACGCCTGGACCGGGTCGAGGCCGGTAGCCAGGAGCAGTTCGAGCACCCAGGCGGTGTAGAACAGGGCGCCGAGCGCGATGAGCATCGCGACAGATCTGGATGTACCGGATGTTTCGGGCATCGTGCCCCATGCTAGGTCGTGCTGCGTTCAGCCCCGCCCGGGGCCCGTCCCCAGCGGGGGCGGTGCGCGCATGTTCGACCAACCGGAGGGCCATGTCCAGTCAGGAGCACACCCGTCAGACCTCCCCCACCCGCCGCGCCGTGCTCGGCGCGGGGATCGCCGCCGTCGGGTCGGGGCTGCTCGCCGCCTGCTCCGGCGGAGGGTCGGACGACCGCGGCCGCGGCGCCGCGGGCGCACCCGCCCAGGCTTCCTCCCCCGCCGACGGCCGGAAGGTCGGCGGCCCGGCGGCGGAGGGCAGTGTGGGACCGCTCCGCACGAGTACGTTCACGGCCACGCCGGGCACGATCGACATCGGCCGCGGGCGCACGTTCAGAACCTGGACGTACGACGGCCGGCTACCGGGCAAGGAGGTGCGGATCAACGAGGGCGACACTCTCGCACTCACCCTGTCCAACCATCTGCCGGCGCCCACCACCGTGCACTGGCACGGCATCGCCATCGAGAACAAGATGGACGGCGTACCGGGCGTGACGCAACCGGCGATCAAGCCGGGCGGGACGTTCGCCTACCGCTTCACCGTGCCGCACGCCGGCACCCACTGGTTCCACCCCCACTACGGCGTGCAGATCGACCGCGGTATGTACGCGCCGCTGATCGTGGAAGACCCGAAGGAGCCGCTGGTCTACGACCATGAGTGGATCATCGTCCTGGACGACTGGATCGACGGCGTGGACGGGTCCACTCCCGACGACGTGCTGGCGCAACTCCTCAAGGGCAAGCCCGCCATGGGGCACGGCAACGCTCACGACCGCGGCCACGGCGGCGGGGACGAGGAGCGGGACCGGAACCCCGGCGACGGGGACGGCGGCGACGGTGGCGACGGCGAGCGCGACGGACGTCCGCGCCCTCGCCCCTCCGGCGGGGTCGACGCCGGATACGGTCCGGCCGGTCCCCGGGAGCCTGACGCGGGCCATGGATCGCCCGGGCCGGCCGGCGGCAGGGGACCGCGCCGGCTGATGAGCGACGCCACGAGCAAGCTGCTCGGCGGCCACGCGGGCGACGTCGCCTACCCGTACTACCTGATCAACGGGCGTACGGCGGACCATCCGACGGAGTTCAAGGCCAAGCCGGGCGACCGGATCCGGCTGCGCATCATCAACGCCGGGGCCGAGACGGCGTTCCGGGTGGCGCTGGGCGGCCACGAGATGACCGTCGTCCACTCGGACGGCTTCCCCGTCCACCCGTACAAGACCGACGCGCTGCTGCTGGGCATGGCCGAGCGGTACGACGTGCTGGTCACCGCCAAGGACGGGGTGTTCCCGTTCACGGCACTCGCGGAGGGCAAGAGGGGCTCGGCGATGGCCGTGCTGCGCACGGGCGGCGGGCCGACGCCCAAGCCGTCCACCCGCCCGTCGGAACTGGACCGCAGGGTGCTGCAGTCGTCCGTGCACCTGCGCCCGGCGGAGTCGGTGGCCCTGGACCGGCGCCGCCCGGACCGTCTCATCCGGTTCACGCTGACCGGCGGCATGAAGCGCTACGACTGGGCGTTCGACCGGCGGCCGTACGACCCGGAGACACTCCACCGGGTCGAGTACGGCGAGCGGGTGCGGCTGGTGGTCGTCAACGCCACGGACATGTGGCACCCCATGCACCTGCACGGCCACACCTTCGCGCTGGCCGGAATCGACTCCCTCGGCGCCCGCAAGGACACGACGATCCTGCTGCCGCACCGCAAACTGGTGGCTGACTTCGACGCGGACAATCCGGGCCTGTGGATGTTCCACTGCCACAACATCTACCACTCGGAGACCGGGATGATGACGACGCTGGCCTACGAGCGCTGACCCCTCGGGCCCACCCGGGCGGGACGTGCCGGGCCTCCAGCCGAGGGGACGGGCCGGGCCACGGACCGGGGTATGCCGGGCCTCCAGCCGAGCGGACGGACCGGGCCACGCACGCACCGGGGCGGGCATCCCCGGCCGAGCGGACGGACCGGGCCACGGACCGGGGTATGCCGGGCCTCCAGCCGAGCGGACGGACCGGGCCACGCACGCACCGGGGCGGGCATCCCCGGCCGAGCGGACGGACCGGGCCACGGACCGGGCCCGGTGCCGCGGCACCCGGGAGTGGCGCGGGCCACACCGCCGGGACATCGCGTCAGAGAGACGATTACACTGGGCACGTGCCTCAACTTCGCCTCGCCATGAATCAGATCGACTCGACCGTCGGCGATCTCGCCGGAAACGCCGAGTCGATCCTGCGCTGGACCCGGCACGCCGCCGCGCAGGGCGCGCACCTCATCGCGTTCCCCGAGATGGCGCTGACCGGTTACCCCGTCGAGGACCTGGCCCTGCGATCGTCCTTCGTGGAGGCGTCACGGACCGCCCTGCGCACGCTCGCCGCACGTCTCGCCGACGAGGGCTTCGGTGAGATCCCGGTGGTCGTCGGCTATCTCGACCGCTCCGAGAAGGCCCAGCCCCGCTACGGCCAGCCGGCCGGCGCCCCGCAGAACGCGGCGGCCGTGCTGCACGGCGGCCGGGTGGCGCTGACGTTCGCCAAGCACCACCTGCCCAACTACGGCGTCTTCGACGAGTTCCGGTACTTCGTGCCGGGCGGCACCATGCCCGTGGTCCGCGTGCACGGTGTCGACGTCGCGCTCGCCATCTGCGAGGACCTCTGGCAGGACGGCGGCCGGGTCCCCGCCGCGCGTTCCGCGGGGGCCGGGCTGCTGCTCTCGATCAACGCCTCGCCGTACGAGCAGGACAAGGACGACACCCGCCTGGAGCTGGTCCGCAAGCGCGCCCAGGAGGCGGGCTGCACCACCGCGTACCTCGCGATGATCGGCGGCCAGGACGAACTCGTCTTCGACGGCGACTCGATCGTCGTCGACCGCGACGGCGAGGTCGTGGCGCGCGCACCGCAGTTCGCCGAGGGCAGCGTGGTCCTGGACCTGGACCTCCCGGCCGCTTCCGCCGACGCCCCGACGGGCCTGGTGGACGACGGGTTGGCCATCGACCGGGTCGTCCTCTCCGAGGAGCCGCTCCCGGCGTACGAGCGGCAGCTGACGGGCGGCTACGCACAGCGGCTCGAGGACGAGGAGGAGGTGTACTCGGCACTGGTCGTGGGCCTGCGCGCGTACGTCGCCAAGAACGGCTTCCGCTCGGTCGTCATCGGCCTCTCCGGAGGTATCGATTCCGCGCTGGTCGCCGCGATCGCCTGCGACGCCCTGGGGGCGGAGAACGTGTACGGCATCTCCATGCCGTCCAGGTACTCCTCGGACCACTCCCGGGAGGACGCGGCCGAACTCGCCCGCCGCACCGGGCTGAACTTCCGCACCGTGCCGATCGAGCCGATGTTCGACGCCTTCATGGGATCGCTCTCGCTGACCGGCCTGGCGGAGGAGAACCTCCAGTCGCGGCTGCGCGGCACCACCCTGATGGCCGTCTCCAACCAGGAGGGGCACATCGTGCTCGCGCCGGGAAACAAGAGCGAACTGGCGGTCGGCTACTCGACGCTGTACGGCGATTCCGTCGGGGCCTACGGCCCGATCAAGGACGTCTACAAGTCCGCGGTCTTCCGGCTGGCGAGGTGGCGCAACCGGGCTGCCGAGGAGCGCGGACGGACCGCGCCGATCCCCGAGAACTCGATCGCCAAGCCTCCGAGCGCCGAGCTGCGGCCGGGTCAGGTGGACACCGACTCCCTCCCCGACTACGACGTGCTCGACCGGATCCTTGCGCTGTACGTCGACCGCGACCAGGGCAAGGACGCGATCGTGGCGGCGGGCCACGACGAGGAGCTGGTGGCGAGAGTGCTGCGGCTCGTCGACACCGCGGAGTACAAGCGGCGCCAGTACCCGCCGGGCACGAAGATCTCCGCGAAGGGCTTCGGCAAGGACCGCCGGCTGCCGATCACGAACCGCTGGCGCGAGACGACGGCCGGCTGACACGCATCCGGACCGCGGCCAGCGGCGGTGCGCCGGGCGTTCGCCGGGCCCTTCCCCGCCGGGCCTCCCCCGCCGGGCCTCGTGGGGCCTCCGCGGCCGGCCCCCCTCGCCGGGTCTCCTCCTCGCCCGGGAGACCCGGGCCCGGCGAGAAGACCCGCGAGGATCCGCGAGAGCCCCGCGAGGGCCGCCGAAGACCACACGAGGACCGGCGAAAGGCCCCGCAAGGGCCCTGCGTGCGGGAACGCCGGTCAGAGCCGGACGCTGGCCGCTATGGGCAGATGGTCGCTGGCGGTGCGCGGCAGCGTCCAGGACGAGATCGGCTCGACCCCCTTCACCATGATCTGGTCGATCCTGGCCATCGGGAACGACGCCGGCCAGCTGAAGCCGAAGCCGTCACCCGCGGCGCCCTGCGTGGAGCGCATCTGCGAGGTGACCGCGTTCAGGGAGCGGTCGTTCATCGTGCCGTTGAGGTCGCCGAGGAGCACGACCTTCCCCACCGGATCGCGGGCGATCGCCTCGCCCAGCGCGTCGGCGCTGGTGTCCCGCTGGCTCGCGGTGAAGCCCGCGTTCAACTTGACCCGCACCGAGGGCAGGTGCGCCACGTACACCGAGACGTCGCCGGACGGGGTGGCGACGGTGGAGCGCATGGCGCGGACCCAGCCGAGCCGGATGTCGACCGGCCGGGTTTCGCTCATCGGGTACTTGCTCCACAGGCCGACGGTGCCCTGGACGGAGTGGTAGGGGTACTGGGGCTCAAGCGCCTTCTCGTACACCGGGACCGCGTCGCCGGTCAGCTCCTCCAGGGCGACGACGTCGGCGCCCGAGGCCGCGACCATGCGGGCGGTGCCCTCCGGGTCGGTGTTCTCGGCGTTCACGTTGTGCGTGGCGACGGTGAGGTTCCCACCACCGCCCGCCTTGTCCGAAAGGAGTCCGCCGAAGAGGTTCAGCCACACGACCGCCGGGACGACCAGCGCGACGAGCGCCGTCGCGGAGCGCCGAAGGAGCGCGAGGACCAGCAGCACCGGCACCAGAAGCCCCAGCCAGGGAAGAAACGTCTCGGTGAGGCTGCCCACGTTGCCGATCCGGTTGGGGATCTGCGCGTGCAGGATCATCAGCAGGCCGGTGGCGACCGCGACGGCCGCGACGACGACACCGCGCCGCCAGATGCCGGGATCCCCCCGCCAGGTATCGAGCAGGGCCCGGATCCGGGAACCGGAGCGGGGGGCCTCCGCGCTGCCGTGTTCCGTCTCCGTCTCGTATGCCTGCCGCATGTGCGTAGTCCTCACTGCCTTGCCGTGCACACCCTGCCCGCCACGAACCCTAGGCGATGCGGGGGGGTGTTTCCGCCGTACGGGTTCGAGGACGGCCGGCCTCCGCGACAGGTTCCGATCAAGGCCCGTGGCGGCGCGGCTGTGACAGAACGCGCATACTGGCCGGCGGGGCGGACACCGTGCCGCGGGGCGGCGGAAGCGGGACGGCGCGGAGGCCGGGCGGCCCGGGGCCGGCGTGCGCGGCTGCCGGGCAGCGCGGTAGCCGGGCAGCGCGGTAGCCGGGCAGCGCGGTAGTCGGTCAGCCGGACGGTACGGACACGGCGGTTCACCCGACGGACGCCCGGAGTGAGGCCGCGCACCCGGCGGACGCGCCGTCAGCCCCGGCGACGGTGCGTTCGGAGCGATGCTCCGGGCGATGTTGCCGGCGATGTCCAGGGCGCCGCTCGGGGCACTGCTCAGGCCGATGGCGGCCCGAGGCCCTCCAGTACGGCCGTGACCATGCGTTCCGCGAGATCACCGGGCAGTGGGGCGTCGGGCCGCATCACCGCGCGTACCAGCATCGGGCCGACGATCAGGTCGTTGAGCAGGTCGATGTCCAGGTCGCCGCGTATCTCCCCGCGGGCGACACCGCGGCGCAGGATCTCCAGCACGGTCGCCCGGCGCGGGTCGATCACGGTCGCCACATACGCGTCCCACAGTCTGGGGTGGCTCTTCATCTGCGCGCGGACGTTGTACAGCAGCGCCGACGAGCGCTGGGCGAGGCCGCCGAGGCGGACCGACTCCAGCATCACGACGAGATCGTCGCGGGCTGAGGTGCCGGGCAGGTCGGGGTCCGGCGGCTCGATGTCCCGCAGCACGTCGACGAACAGCTCCTCCTTGTCGGCCCAGCGCCGGTAGATGGTGGCCTTGCCGACCCCCGCGACGCGGGCGATGCGCTCGATGGAGATGTCGCCCAGCGGCAGCCCCTCCTCCAGGAGGGCCACCACCGCCTCGCGGATGGACCGCTCCGCCGCCTCGCTCCGGGGCCTGCCGCGGCGCGCGGCACCCGCACCGGCCCCGGGAGCGGCCAGGGCCTCCGGGCGCCCTCGTGGTCCCGTGCTGCCTGTCACTCCGGTCCCGCTCGTCACAGCCGCCTCCACTCCGCCCCGCACTCCCCCTGCACCCCCTGCACCCCCTGCACCCCCTGCATCACGTACATCCCCTGTGTCCCGCGTGTCCCGTGTGTCCGGCCAAAGGACTCTCGGCCCACCAGGCGGCCGGACGCCCGACGCGTCTCCCGGGCCGGCCCTCGACGGGTACTCCGATTCTCGCGGACCCCGGTCATCCGCGGGTCACACCCGCCGCCGGGCGTTCGTCCGGCACCGGTGGCGATCCGGTGCCGGACGTACGGCGGCCGGGAAGGTACGTGGCCACCACCACGGCGCCGACCAGCGTCACCGTCGCGGCGCACAGCGCGGCCAGGTGCATGGCGACGAGGAACGCCTCGTGGGCGGGAGCGATCAGGACCTGTCCGGCCGGGCCGAGGCGTTCGGCGACGGCCAGCGTCGCCTCCAGCGACTCGCCCGCCGCGTGCCTGGCCTCGTCCGGGACGCCGGGGGCTCGCGCGAGGGTGCTCTCGATCCCGCCCCGGTAGGCGGCGGACAGCAGCGAGCCGAGCACGGCCACACCCAGCGCACCGCCGATCTGCCGGAAGGTGTTGTTGATCGCGGAGGCCACGCCCGCCTTCTCCCTCGGCAGGGCCTGCATGACGGTGACCGTGACGGGCGACATGACGTGCCCCATCCCGGCGCCCTGGACGAAGAACGCGAGCTCCAGCGCCCACAACGGGGTCGAGGCGTCGAAGAAGGCGAAGCAGGCGAGCCCGGTCGCGATCATCACCATTCCGGCCGTGCAGGTCGCCTTGGCCCCGAACCGGGCCACGGCCAGCCGGGCACGGGGTGCGAACAGCGACTGCGCGACCGCGAGCGGCAGCACCAGCAGACCGGCCTGGAGCGGGCTGTGGCCGAGCACGCTCTGGAGGTAGAACACCGAGAAGAACGCCACGCCCATCATCGAGAGGAAGGCCAGCGCGGTCGCGGTGATGGCCGCGGAGAACGCGGGGTTCCTGAAGTAGGAGAAGTCCAGTGCCGGGTGGTCGACGCGGTGCTCGTAGACCACGAACACCGCCAGCACCGCCAGTCCGCCGACCAGGGGCAGCAGCACGGACCGGTCGGAGAGTGAGGCGAGCTCACCGCCGTGGATGATCCCGTAGACCAGGAGGACGAGGCCGACGATGGACAGCAGCACGCCGACGGGGTCGATCCGGCCGGGGTCGGGGTCCCGGGAGTCGGGGACCAGCAGGGCCATCGCGGCGAAGCCCACGATGACCACGGGCACGTTGACCAGGAAGATCGAGCCCCACCAGAAGTGCTCGAGCAGCAGCCCGCCCGTGAGCGGGCCGAGGGCGATGGCGATGCCCACGCCGCCAGCCCAGATGCCGATGGCCTTGGGCTGCTCGTCCCGCTCGAAGACGTTCATCAGGACGGCGAGGGTCGCCGGCATCACGAACGCGGCTCCGAGGCCCATCACCGCGCGGTAGGCGATGAGCTCGGTGGACGAGCCGGAGAACGCGGCGAGCGCCGAGCCGGCGCCGAACACCGCCATGCCGAAGAGCAGGGTCTTCCTGCGGCCCGCGCGGTCACCGATCAGCCCGGCCGTGAACAGCAGGGCGGCGAAGACCAGGGTGTAGGAGTTGATGGCCCACTCCAGCTCCGCCTGCGTGGCTCCGATGCCCACGGGTGCGGGGGAGGCGATGGTCTTGACCGCGACGTTGAGGACCGAGTGGTCCAGCACCATGATGAGCACGGTGAACATCAGCACGGCCAGAATGAGCCAGCGGCGCCGGTGAACGGCTTCCGGAACCCGGGGTGGGGCGGGGGGTGCGCCGGAGGTGTGGACATGATCGCAGCGTATTTCTATACGGCACCGTCTCGTATAGAAAAGCTGGGCCGTTGGTGTCGGACCGGCCAACCTTGCGGCCGTGTGCACGGGGCCACTTCACGCGGCGGGCGCGGGGATGCCACCATGGATGCGGTCCGGGGACGCCGTGAGGGCGCCTCGAGATGACGAAGGAGCCGATCCACCATGACGCTTCAGGCTGCCCAGACACAGCCGTCCGACAGCGGCGGCAAGGCGCTGTACGGCGGCAAGGGCACGCGCCGCATCTCCGTCCACGACATCGCCGCCGCCAAGGAGCGCGGCGAGAAGTGGCCCATGCTCACCGCCTACGACGCCATGACGGCGTCCGTCTTCGACGAGGCCGGCATCCCGGTGATGCTGGTCGGTGACTCGATGGGCAACTGCCACCTCGGCTACGACACCACCGTTCCCGTCACCCTGGACGAGATGGCGATCCTGTCCGCGGCCGTCGTACGGGGCACCAGGCGCGCGCTGATCGTCGGCGACCTCCCCTTCGGCTCGTACCAGGAGGGGCCCGTCCAGGCGCTGCGATCGGCGACGCGGCTGGTGAAGGAGGCCGGGGTCGGCGCCGTCAAGCTGGAGGGCGGGGAGCGCTCCCTGCCGCAGACCGAGATGCTGGTGCAGGCGGGCATCCCGGTCATGTCCCACCTGGGCCTGACCCCGCAGTCGGTCAACACGTTGGGCTACCGGGTGCAGGGCCGCGGCGACGAGGCCGCACACCGGCTGCTGCGCGACGCCAAGGCTGCACAGGAAGCGGGTGCCTTCGCCGTGGTCCTCGAACTCGTACCGGCGGAGCTGGCGGCCGAGGTCACCCGTTCGCTGCACATCCCGACCATCGGTATCGGCGCCGGCCCCGCCACGGACGCCCAGGTCCTCGTCTGGACCGACATGGCGGGTCTGACGGGCGGCAAGGTCCCCCGCTTCACCAGGCAGTACGCGAATCTGCGGCAGACGCTCGGCGACGCGGCGAAGGCCTTCGCCACGGACGTCGTCGGCGGTGCGTTCCCGGCCGAGGAGCACACCTTCCACTGACCACGTCAGGGAGCCGGCACCCGCACGGTACGGGCGCCGGCTCCCGCACCCGGCACCACACGCGCGACATGAGCCACATGAGCCACTGCGGCACCACGGCAGCCCGCCGATCTTCCCCCGTCGGCGGGCTGCCGCCTTTCCGGACGCGGGCGGCCTGGAGGCCGGCCCCGGGGCGGCTGCCGACAGCGCCCGACGGTAGTCCTCCGCGCGCCGCCGGCAGCCCCGGGGGCCCCCGGGCCGCCGGCACCCTGCTCAGACGTCCGTGGTGGCCAGCTTCGCCGCGAAACCGAGGAACAGTGCACCCGCTCCCGTCGTGAGGCCCGCCGACAGCTTCCGGCGGCGGCGGAACTGTGTGGCGAGGTACGTACCGCCGAAGATCAACGCGGTGACGTACGCGACGCTGATGACTTGGTAGACGAGTGCGAGCAGCGCGAAGGACAGCGCCGGGTACGCGTACCCGGGATCGACGAACTGCACGAAGAACGAGATGAAGAACAGGATGGCCTTCGGGTTCAGCACGGTGATCGCCAACGACCGCCGGAACAGTCCCCCGCGCGGCGACGGGTCAGGGGTGGCTGGGGCATGCTCCGCGGGCTTCTCGTCGCGGCGCCGCCACAGCGCCCACGCCGCCCGGATCATGCCCACGGCGATCCAGGTCAGATAGCCGGCGCCGGCGTACTTCACGAGGGCGAACAGCAGTTCGTTGGCCTGGAGGAGCGAGGCGAGCCCGGCAGCCGTCGCCACCATGAGCAGGGTCTCGCCCAGGAACACCCCTGCTGCGGCGCGGTAGCCGGCCCTCGTCCCCAGCCGCGCGGCGACCGACAGCGTGAACAGGGAACTCGGCCCCGGCAGCAGAATGATCAGCAGCGCGCCCAGCGCATAGGTCAGCGGATTATCCACTCCCAGCATCTCGGCACCCTTCTCCTGGTCCGCCGGGCCCGACGGGCGTTCCCGCTCATGGTGATCCCCCGCACGGCCAGGCCGCCGGCGAGGCCCGCGCCGGTCCTCGAAGGAGGTAGGCCGCTGGTGGCCGACCAGTCCATCCCACGCCGGACCGTTCGGCAACGGAATAAGCCGCGAGGACCCATACGGAGGTCGTCTCCGCTTCGCCGCACATCCTGCCGGGTCCCGGAACGGCAGGGCCGCGGGAGGTGCGGAGGGGCCACCGCCGCTCGGGAGGGACCGGGAGGGGCCGGAAGCGGGACCGGGAGAGGCCGGAAGCGGGGCCGGGAGAGGCCGGAAGCGGGGCCGGGAGGGGCCGGGAGAGGGGCCCGGGAGGGGCCGCGCGCGCGATGGCGCAGCCGTCCGCTTCCCCCTTGCGCCGGCCGCGGCCTCCCGCCGGGGTCCGGCCGCGCGGTGGAACCCCTGCCCCGGCCGGGACGTTACGGCCGTACCGCCTGTACGGTCGGCAGCGGATCCGGCCGCCCCGGACGCCCGATCCCGTACCAGCACGTGCACTACCCGCCGATCGCGTACCCGGCCCGCAGTACCCGCCGGCCGCGCACCAGCCCTGAAGTCCCTGAAATACCCACCGACCACGCCCAGGAGCACCCTCGATGACCTCGGCCACCACCCGTACCAGCGAGCGGAGGATCTCGCCCGTCTTCCTCGGTATCGCCGCGATCGCCGCGGTGACGGGCTGGGCGGTCTGGACGGGCTTCGCGAGCAGCCCCGGCATCGCGGTGTTCCTGTTCGTGACGGCGGCGTGGATCGTGTCGCTCTGCCTGCACGAGTACGCGCACGCGCGCACCGCACTGCACGGCGGCGACCTCACGGTGGGCGCGAAGGGCTATCTGACGCTCAACCCGCTGAAGTACACGCACGCGGTGCTGAGCATCGTGCTGCCCGTCCTCTTCGTGATCATGGGTGGTATCGGCCTGCCCGGCGGCGCGGTCTTCATCGAGCGGCACCGGATCAGGGGCCGCTGGAAGCACAGCCTGATCTCCGCGGCGGGCCCGCTGACGAACGTCCTGTTCGCGGTCGTCTGCACGGCACCGTTCTGGCTCGACGCGCTCGAGGGCGTCCCCTTCGGCTTCCGTTTCGCCCTGGCCTTCCTGGCACTGTTGCAGGTCACGGCCGCGATCCTGAACTTCCTGCCCGTGCCGGGTCTGGACGGGTACGGGGTCATCGAGCCCTGGCTGTCGAACGGCGTCCGCCGCCAGGTGGAGCCGTTCGCGCCGTTCGGGCTGCTGGCGGTCTTCGCCGTGCTCTGGATCCCCGGAGTGAACCACGTGTTCTTCGACACGATCTTCGCGCTGATGGACGGGCTCGGGGTGTCACGGGCGGAGGTCGCCTGCGGCCAGGACCTCTACCGCTTCTGGACCGAGCAGTACCCGCAGTGCACGGCGATGCTGGACCGGTGACCGGTGACCGGTGACCGGTGTCTGCTTGCCCGGTGTCTGCTTGCCCGGCGGCGGTGACCGGAGTCCGTCGTGCGTAGACCCGATGGCCGGTAGCCGGTGACAGTTGTCCGTGGTCCGTGGTCCGTGGTCCGTGATCCGCGGTCCGTGGTCCGCGGCTCGTTACCCGGTGGCCGGCAGCCGACGGCGGGTGACCGGCAGCCGGTGGTTCGGCATCCGGTGCCGGGCAACCGCCCTCCCGCGCGCCCGCCGGACCGGGCGGGGCCCGGAGCTCAGGAGGTCGGTGTCGTCCGCGCCCTGCCGCGGCGGAAGTAGTAGATCGCCATGTTCGACGACACGCCGGCCATCAGCACCCAGATGATCCCCAGCCAGCTGCCTTCGACGAACGAGACGACCGCCGCGGCGACGGCGAGAACGCAGATGACCACGGCGTAGAGGGCGAGGCGGGGCATGGGGATCGGCTCCTGTCCGGTCACGGGTGTCGCGGACCAGTGTCCCCCATGCCGCAACGGCGCCGGATACCCGGCACCCGGCCGGTCCCGCAGCGCACCCGGCCCCCGCTGTCGGCCGGTCGAGCAGCCCGATCAGGCCCGCCGCGTCGCGCACGGCCCGTCGGCGTCGATGAGGCTCAGAACGCCGCTTGCCCCGCCGCGCCGCGCGCACGGACGGCCCCCGTCCCACCGCGCCGCGCGTGGACGCCCCGTCCCGCCACGCCGCACGGACGGCCCCCGTCCCACCGCCGGATGCCCGTCCCCGAGGGTGCCACGGCGCCGGGGCGGGCGGACGGGGCCGTGGCGCCCTCAGACGTCGGTGACGCGCAGGCCCGCGTGCGCCTTGTAGCGGCGGTTCGTCGAGATCAGGTTGGCGACCAGCGACTCGACCTGGTGGGCGTTGCGCAGCCGGCCGGAGAAGACCCCGCGCATACCGGGGATACGGCCCGCGAGAGCCTGCACCAGGTCCGTGTCGGCCCGGTCCTCGCCCAGCACCATCACATCCGTGTCGATCTCCTCGATCGACTCGTCCTGGAGCAGCACCGCGGACAGGTGGTGGAACGCGGCGGTGACCCGGGACTCCGGCAGCAGGGCCGCGGCCTGCTCGGCGGCGCTGCCCTCGGCCGGCTTCAGCGCGTAGGCGCCCTTCTTGTCGAAGCCGAGCGGGTTCACGCAGTCGACGACCAGCTTCCCGGCGAGTTCGGATCGCAGCGCCTCCAGGGTCTTGGCGTGCCCGTCCCAGGGCACGGCCACGATCACGACATCGCTGCGCCGCGCGCACTCGGCGTTCTCGGCGCCCTCGATGCCGAGGCCCAGCCCGGCGGCGGCACTCTCGGCGCGCTCGGCGGCCCGGGAACCGATGACCACCTTCTGCCCGCGCGGGCGAGCCGGTAGGCGAGGCCGCGCCCCTGGTCCCCCGTGCCGCCGAGGACGCCGACGACCAGCCCGGAGACGTCGGGGAGGTCCCACGGGTCCCTGGCGGCGGGCTTCGGGGCGCTGGCGTTGTCTTGAGAAGTCATGAGCCGACCTTACTGGCAGGTAGGAGGGCCGGCGGTCCCGTACGGGTGAACCGCGGCGGAACCGCAGCCCGCGGCCGCGCACCAGGGGACAGGATGCCCGCCCATGGATGCCGTACGCGTCGCACTGCTCCGAGACGTCCTCGCCGGTACCGAGTGGCCCGCGGCGGCCCGCGGGTTCGCGGGGACGCTGCGCTCCTCCGTCGTCCCGCACGGCGGCGGACTGCTGCTGGTCGGAACGGCCGAGTACGAGCCGTGGCACCTCGCCGCGCACCTCGTGGACGAGGCGGCCTGGTCCGGGCAGCCCGAGCTGGCGCCCACGCTGGTACGGCACCGGGTGCGCCCCGGGGACCCGGCCCACCTGTCCGTGGGCCTCGGCCGGGTGGCGGCCGCCGGGCGAGGGGAGACGCTGCTCGTGGTCGCGCCGCGGCGGCCGGACACCGCGCTGCTGGAGCGCGTCCACGAGGCCCGGCGCGCCGGGGCGACGGTGCTCTCGCTGGACGCCGGCGACCCTGAGGTGCTGGGCCTGGCGCACGAGACGCTGACGGTGCCGGTGACGGCCGAGGTCGACCTGGACACGGTGCAGCACCTGGTGAGCGCGGCCGCGGGCGAGAACGTCCCGCCGTCAGCCGGCCCTCGCGGCCGCAGGCGCTTCCGCGACCGCCTCGCCCGGCTGGCCGACCGGCTGACGGCACCGCCGCCCGCGCGGTGGTGAAATTCGCTTGCCGCGCCGCGCCCCGCCCGCCGAGCATGGCCGGTCGTGGCATCACGACTGCGCGGGGCACTGCTCCCCGACCTCTCCCCCTGGCGCTCCTGGCGGGACTTCCGCCTGCTGTGGGTGCAGGGGCTGATCACGTTCTTCAGCAGCTTCATGGCGATGGTGGCCCTGCCGCTGCAGATCAAGGACCTGACGGGCTCGCCCCTCGCGGTCGGGGTCATGGGCGCCGTGGAGCTCGTGCCGCTGGTCGTGTTCGGGCTGTACGGAGGCGCCCTGGCCGACGCGGTGGACCGGCGCCGGATGCTGGTGATCACCGAGAGCGGCATGGCCGTGATGGCCGTGATCCTGCTGGTCAACGCGCTGCAGCCGACGCCGGCACTGTGGCCGCTGTACGTCGTCGCGGCCGGTGTCTCCGCCCTCGCGGGACTCCAGCGGCCCGCCCTCGACTCGCTGATGGCCCGTATCGTGCCGCACGACCAGCAGACCGCCGCGGCCGCGCTCAACGCGCTGCGCTGGCAGCTCGGCGCCATCGCGGGTCCCGCGCTGGCCGGGCTGGTGGTGGCGTACGCGGGACACGCGACGGCGTACACCACGACGGCCGTCGGCTTCCTGGTCTCCGTGCTGCTGTGCTCCCGGCTGTCCCCCGCCCCGCCCGCGCACGACGCGGAGAAGCCGTCGCTGCGGGGGATCGCGGAGGGCGCCCGGTACGCCTGGAGCCGGCCGGTGCTGCTCGGCACCTACGCCGTGGACCTGGCCGCGATGTTCTTCGCCTTCCCCAACACGATCTTCCCGTTCCTCGCGGACGAACTCGACGCAGAGTGGTCGCTTGGGCTGATGTACGCGGCGGGCTCGGTCGGCTCACTGCTGCTCAGCCTGACCAGCGGCTGGACCTCACGGGTGCGCCGGCACGGCCTGTTCGTGGTGTTCGGTGCCGCCGGGTGGGGTCTCGCGATCGCGGCGGCCGGCTGGTTCACGAACATCTGGCTGGTACTGCTCTGCCTCGCCTTCGCGGGCGCCGGCGACATGCTCAGCGGACTCGGCCGCGCCACCATCTGGAACCAGACGATCCCGGAGTCCCTGCGCGGCCGCCTCGCGGGCATCGAGGTGCTGTCCTACAGCGTGGGCCCGCAGCTGGGCCAGGTGCGGGCGGGCACGGTGGCCGGCTGGACCGGGACCCGGGCGGCGTTCTGGAGCGGCGGGCTGCTGTGCGTGGCGTCGGTGGGTCTGCTGACCGCGGCACTGCCGAAGCTCGTCACCTACGACGCGGCGACGGACGAGGACGCCCTCCGCCGCCGTGCCCAGAAGGAGGCGACGGCGGCGGAGGCGGCGCCCTGACGGGGACGGCCCGCGTGCGGCGCGGGAGACGACGGCCCGGCCGTGCGGCCGCGTGCGACGCCGAAACGATCGGGACCGCACGGCGCGGAGCACGGTCGAGGCCGTGCGGCGCACCGGCCGGCCCGCGGCCGGCTGCCGGCGCGCTCGCGGTCAGCCGGCGGCGTCCCCTGCGGCGGTGGTCCGCCGCACGGTCAGCCCGCGCCGTCCCCGCCGCGCGGCGCGTCGTGCCACCGCGGATCGTTCTCCCACTCCAGGTTCCGCTCCCGCGCGAGCTCCATGGCGTGCGTGGCCTCCTCGCGGGTGGTGTACGGGCCGAACCGGTCCTTCGCCGGGCACTCCGGCCCCTCCTCGACCTTCTTGTGCTCCAGGCAGTAGTACCACTCGCCCGGTTTGCCCACCGTGCGCTTCTTGAACAGGGCCATCGTCGGCTCCTTCCTCTGACCCATGCTGCCCCGGCGTCTTCCCCTTCGCCCGGGGACGACTCCCTTTCCGGCGCCCCCCGGACGACTCGCCGCGCCCCGGGGCCCCTCCAACCCCCGGTTAGACTCGCTGGCATGTCTGGCCAGTCGCTGCTCGTACCGGGGAAGCTCTCTCCCACCCGTTCCGTACCCGGAAACATCCGGCGTCCCGAGTACGTCGGGAGGCCCGCGCCCAAGCCGTACGACGGGCCGGAGATCCAGGACGCCGAGACGATCGAGAGGATGCGCGTCGCGGGCCGTGTCGCCGCGCAGGCGATGGCGGAGGCCGCGAAGCTGATCGCCCCCGGGGTGACCACGGACGAACTCGACCGGGTGGCGCACGAGTTCATGTGCGACCACGGGGCCTACCCCTCGACGCTCGGTTACCGGGGCTTCCCGAAGTCGCTGTGCTCCTCGGTCAACGAGGTGATCTGCCACGGCATCCCCGACTCCACGGTCCTGCGGGACGGCGACATCGTGAACCTCGACGTCACCGCGTACATCGGCGGCGTGCACGGCGACAACAACGCCACCTATCCGTGCGGCGACGTGGACGAGGAGTCGCGGCTGCTGGTCGAGCGGACGCGGGAGTCGCTCAACCGCGCGATCAAGGCGGTCCGGCCCGGCCGCCAGATCAACGTCATCGGGCGGGTCATCGAGTCGTACGCGAAGCGGTTCGGCTACGGCGTCGTGCGCGACTTCACCGGCCACGGCATCAACTCCTCGTTCCACTCCGGGCTGATCATCCCGCACTACGACAGCCCGCACGCGACCACGGTGATGCAGCCCGGGATGACGTTCACCATCGAGCCGATGCTCACGCTGGGAACGCACGAGTACGACATGTGGGACGACGGCTGGACCGTGGTGACGAAGGACCGGAAGCGGACCGCGCAGTTCGAGCACACGCTGGTGGTGACGGACACCGGGGCGGAGATCCTGACGTTGCCCTGAGCGGATTCCCGGGTAGCGTTCTTACCGACAGACCGTCGGGAACCAGTTGACTTAGGCAAGCCTAAGTAAGAGGATCCTACTGGTTCCCGTACCCACCGGTCCCCGGAGGCCCGCCTTGGACACGCTGGACACGCCTTTCTCGACCCTGATCCGTGTCGCGTCGCACGAGCAGCACACCGAGGCGGAGACCTCCACCTTCATGAGCGATCTGCTCGGCGGCCGGCTGACGGTCGAGGCCTACGCGCGCTACACGGAGCAGTTGTGGTTCGTGTACCGGGCGCTGGAGGGTTCGGCGGGCGCGCTCCGGGGCGACCCGGTAGCCGGGCCGTTCATCCGGCCGGAGCTGTTCCGCACGGCCGAGTTGCAGCGGGACCTGGCGCACCTGCGCGGCCCGGACTGGCGCGACGGCCTCCACCCGCTGCCCGCCACTGCCGCGTACGCGGCACGGGTCGAGGAGTGCGCACGCACCTGGCCCGCGGGATATGTGGCCCACCACTACACCCGCTACCTCGGGGACCTCTCCGGCGGCCAGATCATCCGCGACAAGGCCGAGCGCACCTGGGGCTTCGCACGCAAGGGCGACGGCGTCCGCTTCTACGTCTTCGAGCAGATCACCAACCCGTCGGCGTTCAAGCGGGGCTACCGGGAGCTGCTGGACGCGGTGAACGCGGACGACCTCGAGCGGCAGCGCATCATCGAGGAGTGCAGGCGCGCCTTCGACTTCAACGGTGCGGTGTTCCGCGAGCTGGGCCGGGAGTTCCCGCTCAGCGCGGCGTGACCCGCGCGACGGCAGGGGACGGCGAGGGGACGGCGGGCGCGGACGGCACGCGCCGCAGGGCCGGCGGACGGACGGACGGACGGACAACGCGGGACGGGCCAACGGGCAACGCGGGGGCGAACGGGCAACGCGGGACGGGCGAACGACGCCCGACGACGCGGGACGGGCGGGCGGCCAGGCGGCCGTGGTCCGTCAGTGGCCCTCGAGCCGTACCCGGCCACCGAGTTCGATCAGGCCGTCGGGGCCGGGAGCCGTCAAGAGCTGGGAGCCGCGGCCCTGAATGATGTTCAGCGCGCGGCCGAGCCGTTCGGTGAGCAGCAGCGCCGCCGCGCCGGTGGCCTCGTCCTCGTCGATGCCGTCGCCCCGGCCCGGGAAGGCGCGGGCCCGGACACGGCCGGCGGCCTCGTCCTCCCAGGCCCACGCGTACGTCCACTCGCCGGGCGGCGGAACCTCGAGCGCCTCGACCTCGGCCGCCGAGCCGTACCGCCGCAGGGTGCGCGGCGGTGCCCACTCGGCGCGGGCGGTGATCCAGGTGAACTCGCCGTCCGAGCGCACCCATACCTCTCCCGCGGGCGGGTTCACCGTTTCCAGGTCCAGCAGCCACGCCACACCGACGAGGGGGTGCCCGGCGAACGGCAGACGCACCCCGGGGGTGTGGATGTCGACGACACCGCGCTCGGGATCGTCCACGAACACGGTCTCGCTGAAGCCCAGCCGGGCCGCCAGCTCCCGGCGGGACCGCTGGTCCGGGTACGGCCTGCCGTCGCGCACGACTCCGAGGGGGTTGCCGTGACGGCCGTCGCCGGAACAGAAGACGCGCAGTACGTCGAGGCCGCGGGGTCGTTCGTCTGTCACCCGGGCATTGAAGCATCCCGGTACGACACGGACCGGCACGGCCGCTTCCACCCTCGTCACCGGTCCCGGCACTCGCGGTGTTCCCCGCCCCGGTAGGGTTCGGACGGTCAGTGCGGGGCGGCGAGGAACAGAAGGCAACCCATGAGCAGGCTGGGTCGGGCGGCGACGCTCGCGACGGTGGCGGTGCTGTCGCTGACGGCGGGCGGGTGCGTGACGGTGCACGGCGAGCTGGAGGTCGTCCCCTCCGCGACGAGGGCGGAGGCCGAACAGGCCCTCCGGGACTTCACCGACGCCTACAACGCGGCCGACAAGGCCTACGACCCGGCACTCGACGCCGGGCGGGTCACCGGCGCCCTGGGGGCGATCAACCAGGCCGGGCTGAAGGCCCGCGGCATCACCGTGCCCGGCGGCAATCCCCGGCACCGTCCGCTGGAACTCAGCGACACGACCTACCACATCCCCCGGAAGGCGGGCTGGCCGCGCTTCTTCGTGGTCGACGCCGACAGCAACCGGGACGTCGACTCGGGCGACCGGGACAACCGGTGGCTGATGGTGTTCGTGAAGAACGGCAACAAGCAGCTGTGGGAGGCCGCGTATCTGGCGATCGTCTTGCCGTCGGAGGTCCCGAAGTTCCGCACCGACCAAGAGGGTTGGGCGGAGCCGGTGGCCCCGGACTCCGACAGGACGGCGGTCGCCCCGCGGGATCTCAGCGAGGCGTACGCCTCGTACCTGCGGACCGGCAGGCCGCAGCACTTCGCCGACGGCGCACACACCAGCGGATGGCGGAAGGTGCGCGAGCAGAACGGCAGACGGGCGGGACTCAGCACGCAGTACGTCGACCAGCCGCTGGACACCGGGGACTTCGCGCCCCTCGGGCTGGCCACGGAGGACGGCGGGGCGCTGGTGTTCTTCGCGCTGCGCTACTTCGACCGGCAGACGGCCGCGCCGGGCTACCGGCCCAAGGTGAGCCAGGACGTGAAGGCGCTCATGACCGGTGAGGTGCGGAACACGCTCACCAAGGAGTGGATCTCCAGCCAGGCGGTCTCGGTGGCCCCGAAGGGGGCCGCCGGGCCACCGGTGAGGATCCTGAGCCGGCTGCAGGGCGTGACGGCGGCGCGCGGCTCGTAGCACCGCGGCGGGCGCGGCACCGCGCAGCACCGGCCCAACGCCCCAACGCCCCAACTCCCCAACGGCGCCACGACCCGCGCCCTAACGGTGCAACGGGCAACGGGCCAGGGGGCCAGGGGGCCAGTGGGCCAGCAAGTGCAGGGGCCCAGCGGCGCACTGACTCAACGGCTCAGGAGCCTCAGCACCCCAACGTTCACCGGGTTCACCGGTTCACCGGCCAGGACACCGAGTGGTGGTCCGCATCGTGCGTACCGGTCTCCTCGGCGTACCTGGTGCAGGCGTCCGCCAGTGCCTCCAGCAGGGTCAGCGGGTCCGGCAGCGGATGCTCGGGACCCCGCACCCAGACGACCCCGAGATCACCGGGGAGCCGCGAGGGCGGTACGAGGACGTAACTGCCGCGACTGTGCCAGCGCAGGCCCGGATGCTCGTCCATCGTCCCGGGATGGCAGTCGAGTTCGCAGGGCCACCACTCGTCCTCGTCCTCGGGTGTGCCCCGGGTGGCGGTGAAGAACAGCATCCGCCCCTCTTCCGACTCGGCCAGCGGGCCGACCTCGGTGCCGTCCGCGAGAAGCCGCTCCAGTGCGGCCCGGCCGGCGCCCAGCGGTACGTCGAGAACGTCGTGGACCATGCCGGTGGCGGTGATGAAGTTCGCCTCGGGTTGGTCGTCCGCCCAGCGCTCGACGGCGGCGGGGTCGTGCGTGGACTGGGTCTGCCAGGCGAACGAGACGGGATGCCGAGCGGGCGTCGGGCAGCCGATGCGCTCACAGGAGCAGCTGAATCCCGAAGGATGCGCGGCGGGGGCGAGCGGCAGTCCTGCGGCGGCGGTGGCCAGGAGCTGGTCGAGACGGTCCCGGGCCCGGCCGGACTCGGCGCCGTCCTCCCGGGAGCGGCGGCGCAGCCACTGCGGCAACCGGTTCTCCCAGGACAGCCTGCTCTCCGTGCCGCGGTAGCGGCCGTTACCGTCGCCCATCTATCCCCTCACATCTCCCTGCTCGCCCCGGCTCGCGCGGGTGCGGCCACGCGTCGGCACTCCCGCCATCGTCCCACCATCGGGCGTGCGGGGTGGCCGCACCCCCCGATCGAGTGGCCGAATCGACGGCCGGGGGCGGGGAGAGAGACCGGTCAGGAGCGGGGAGCCGGCCGGTCAGGGGCGGCGAGGCCGCCGAAGACACGGCCGGGGGGAGGGACGGCGAGGCGGCCGGAAGGGCGGCAGCACGCGTACGCACGCGGCGGCGCGGAAGGGCGGCAGCACGCGGCGGCGCGGAAGGGCGGGAGCGCGTGTACGCACCCGGCTGCCTGCACGGCGACGGCGAGGAGGGCCACCAGGGCGAGGAGGGCCACGGGGAGGAGAGCGGCGAGCCGCGACGCGATGCGTCGCCCTGTTTCCCCTCAGGCGTACGTCAGATGAATCACCCGAACGGATCACTGCGCGAACGCGCTGAAGGCCGCACCATGGCCTCACGCACAACCGTGCGCCCCGTCGTCCGTGAGGAGCCCGCATTGCCTCGTGACGCCAGACCCCGCCGCTACCTCATGTGCCCACCCACGCACTTCGAGGTGACGTACTCCATCAACCCGTGGATGGACCCGGGGAAGCCCGTCGACCTGTCACTGGCCATGACCCAGTGGGAGGTCCTGCGCGACCGCTACCGCGCGCTCGGCCACACCGTCGACGTGCTGGAACCCCGCGAGGACCTGCCGGACATGGTCTTCGCCGCGAACGGCGCCACCGTCGTCGACGGCCGGGTGCTCGGCGCGCGCTTCGCCTTCACCGAACGGGCCGCGGAGGCGGACGCCCACCTCGAGTGGTTCCGCGCCCACGGCTTCACCGAGATCCATGAGCCTGCCCACATCAACGAGGGCGAGGGCGACTTCGCGGTGACCTCGACGTATCTGCTGGCGGGCCGGGGGTTCCGGTCGAGCCCGCTGTCGCACGACGAGGCGCAGGAGTTCTTCGGGCGGCCGGTGATCGGGCTCGATCTGGTGGATCCGCGGTACTACCACCTGGACACCGCTCTGTCGGTCCTCGACGACGAGACGGACGAGATCATGTACTACCCCGGCGCCTTCTCCCCCGGCAGCCGCGCGGTCCTCGCCCGCCTCTTCCCCGATGCCCTCATCGCCCGCGAGGGCGCCGCGGCGGCCTTCGGTCTCAACGCGGTCAGCGACGGCCGCCATGTCCTGCTGCCGCAAGCGGCCCTGGGCCTCTTCGAACCCCTGCGGGCCCGGGGCTTCGAACCGATCGGGATGGACACGGGAGAGCTGCTGAAGGGAGGCGGCAGCGTGAAGTGCTGCACGCAGGAGCTGCGCGCCTGACTCCCGGCCGCGGGGCGGGACCGTTCGCCGCCCTCACCGCCCGTGCCGGGCTCTGGTGCGCTCCGGCGGGTGGCCGGGGAGGGCGGTGGTGGCGGCGTGCGCGGTTCGGGGGCGGTGATGGCGGTGATGGCGGTGGGGTGGCGTGCGCGGCACGAGCCAGGGGCCAGGCGGCGCGGGACACGGGATCCCCGGACTGCGCGGCACGGGAGGCGGGGGCCTCCAGGACGTGGGAAGCGGGACCCGGGAAG
Organism: Streptomyces sp. I6; assembly: GCA_003725745.1. GTDB lineage: Bacteria > Actinomycetota > Actinomycetes > Streptomycetales > Streptomycetaceae > Streptomyces. The sequence continues at coordinate 1,661,884 of RHDP01000001.1, forward strand.
CGGAAGGCGGGAAGCGGGACCCGGGAAGCGGAAGGCGGGAAGCGCGGCCTCCAGGACGCGGAACGCGGGACGCGCCCCCGAGGACGGGACGCCGGGCCGAGGCGGCGGCCCGCGTCAGGCGTCGTCGCCGTCCGCCGGAGGCCAGGCCGCGCCCCAGGAGGTGTCACGGGCCGCGCGGTAGAGGGGGCCGTGGCGCTTGGTGACCGTTTCCCGGCGGAGGGTGCCGTCGGAGGAGCACAGGTCCAGCAGGACCTGGCCCTTGCGGATCTGCGGCTTGCGCGTCACCCGCGAGGACGCCGGGGACACGGCTGCCCGGGTCGCGGCGACGTAGCTGAACTTCTCGTCCTCGTACGGCAACGACCCGCCCTTCACCCGCCGGTGGAGAGACGACCGGCTCACCCGCGCGGCGAAATGGCACCAGTCGGCGCCGGGCACGATGGGGCACGTCGCGCTGTGCGGGCACGGCGCCGCCACCCGCAGCCCCGCTCCCACCAGCAGGTCCCGCGCCGCGATGATCCGCTCGTAGCCGTCCGGCGTACCCGGCTCCACGACGAGGACCGTCTGCCCTGCCGCCGCGGCCTGGCGCACCACCGCCGCCCGGGTCCGCTCGTCCAGCTCCTTCAGCACGTACGAGACCGTGACCAGGTCCGCCGCTTCCAGCCCCATCGACTCGCCGATCCGCGCCCGCCGCCACCGCGCGCCCCGCAGCGCGGGCGAGTCCGCGGACGCCGCCAGCTCGCGGCCCAGCTCCAGCGCCGGCTCCGCCCAGTCCAGGACCGTGGTCCGGTGCTCCCCCTCCGGCCAGGCGTCGGCGACCGCCCAGCTCGCCGCGCCCGTACCGCCGCCGATGTCGGTGTGCGTGGCGGGCGTCCACCCGGGCGCGGCGTCCCGGAACGCGCCGAGCGCGGACCGCACCGCCTCGAAGGTCGCGGGCATCCGGTACGCGGCGTACGCGGCCACGTCCGCGCGGTCGCGCAGTACCGGCGCGTCGGTCGGAGTGTCCCCCGGTAGCTGGCGATCAGGCGTTCCACCGCCTGGGCGGCGCGGCCCTGCGGCAGTCCGTCGAGGAGACCGGCGAGGGCGTCGGGGAGGGTCGTGTTCACCGGCGAATTCTAGGCACGTCTCCGTCTCCGTCTCCGTCCCCGGGCCTGAGCCTGAGCCTGAGCCGGGAGGGAACCGGAGCCGGAACCGGAGACGGGCCGGAACCGGAGACGGGAAAGCGGGGGTACGCGATCAGGGCGGCCCCGGGGACGGAAGCGGGCGTACGCGATCAGGTGGACCCGTGTGGACCCGGGGGACGGAACCCGGCAGGAACGGCAATCCTGCCGAACTACTGTGCGTACACGATCGGTTGCTAGTCTGGCGCCCGCTGTCCGAGGCAGCGCGCATCGGGGCCATGAGACGTCCGGGGGGGGACCATGGGACAGAGGATCGTGCGCCTGGCCCTGGGGGTCGGGGTCGCCGTACTGGCCATGATCCTCCTGCTCGCCACCTGCGGCGGAGGGGACGGGCGGGACGAGGATCGCGGCGAACGGCCGAAGCGGCCGGAGCAGGCCGCCTCGGGTCCGTCCACCAGGCTCACCGTGCCCGCCGCGTACGACACCGCCAGGGGCTGGGAGGTACCCGACGCCTCACCCGACCACGCGCTCGCCACCCGGTCCGGGCTCCTCGCCTATCTGGAGCGGGCGGCGGACGGCCGCTTCCGGCTCCGCACGCTGCATACCCGCACCGGCCGGCCCGGCTGGTCGGGCGAGCCCTTCACCGCGCTGGCCGGTCCGGAGCACTTCCCGCGGCTGCTGTCCGTCACCCGGGACGACCGGCAGTTCTTCGTCGTCTGGTCGTACGGGAAGACCGGCCGCGACTCCCCCACGCCCTCGGGCCCGCTCGTCTCCCTCGACGTCTACGACACCGCGGACGGCTCACGGAAGCGGGTGGAGGTGCCCTGGACCGGCGCGCCGACGGTCTCCGGGACCGGACCCGGCATCCTCATCGGCGACGGCGGCGCCCGCAGCGCGGTCGTCGACCCCGGCAGCGGCGAGGTGTCCGTGGTACCGCCGAAGGAGTTGCGTCCCCCGAAGGACTGCGCCTCCTGCCGGCAGCTCACCGCGGTCCACGGGCTGACCGCGAAGGGCCTGCTGGTGCGCGGGGCCCGGGAGTTCTGGGTGCGCGACGGCTGGTTCAGCGGGGATGTGGCACCGGGCGGCGCCGACCGGGCGAACGGGGTGCCCGTGTCCCTGGACTCCGGGCGGCTGCTGGTGCGCTGGCAGAAGGCGAAGGGCACCAGGGAGGCCGCTACCCGCGACCTGTGGGCCGTGCATGACGCCGCGTCCGGCAAACCCCTGGTCACGGCCGAGTGCCGCAAGCCGGCGATCGAGCCGGGGACGTATCCGCAGGCCGTGCTCTCCCCCGGTCTGCGCTATCTGGTCGCCGGGAACCTCGCCTTCGACCTTCAGGAACGCACCGGCCGCTGCTTCGAGGAGCCGGACGGCACCCGTCCGCTGACCCTGACCACGGTCACGGACGCGGGGCTGGCCTACGGGGCGACCGACACCCGCCGCCCGGCCGAGGCGCTGGCCGGCGCAGGCGCACCCCATGTCGTGGACCTGGCGGCGGGTGTGCCCGAGCCGCTCACCCCCGGCGTGCGGCTGCCCGCCGCGGAGGTGTCGGGCGTCGGCGTCTTCCACTGGACGGACACCCGGGACCGGCTGCACCTGATCGGCTACGTACGCAAGGACCGCCCCGGCACGGCTCCCTGACCTCGCGGGGCCACCGGGCTGCGGACGCCGCGCGGTCGCGACCGGCGAGCGGACGCGGGCAGGTCCCCGGGGAGGCCCGTACACGGTCCCCGTGGGAGGCCCCTGCACCAGACCGACCCGTACACCCCGTACCCACCACAGCCCTTACCCACCACAGCCCTTACCCAGCAGCCCTTACCCAGCAGCCCGTGGCCACCACAGCCCGTGACTACGACGCGGGCCGCTCCGTCCCGGCCGGCCCGCCCGCGCTCCGGGGCGCCGCGTCCGGGTGCCGGTCCGTACGCCACGGCCGGCACAGCACCAGGAAGCAGCCCAGTGCGCCCAGCGCGCACACCAGTTGGACGACGGCCATCGGCACCGCCGTCGTCTCGCCCGCGATCCCGACCAGCGGGGAGGCGATCGCCCCGATCAGGAAAGAGGACGTGCCGAGCAGCGCGGACGCCGATCCGGCGGCGTGCGGGGCACGCGTCAGGGCCTGGGCGTTGGTGTTCGGCAGGGTGACGCCCATGGCCGACATCAGGACGAAGAGTCCGGCCGCCACCGGGAGGAGCCCGGTCTCGCCGAAGACGCCGGACGTGATCAGCAGCAGCGCCAGCGCCGCCAGCGCGATCACCGCGAGGCCGACGCCCAGGACCTTGTCCAGGCTGACCCGGCCCACCAGCAGCTTTCCGTTGATCTGGCCCACCGCGACCAGGCCGATCGAGTTGACGGCGAAGAGCAGGCCGAACGTCTGGGGCGAAGCGCCGAACAGACTCTGCACCACGAACGGAGAGGCGGCGATGTAGGCGAAGAGCGCGGCGAACGCGAGACCGCCCGCCAGCGTGTACCCGGTGAACACCCGGTCGGCGGCCAGAGCGCGCATGGTGCGCAGGGCGTGGCCGACACCGCCGCCGTGGCGCCGCTCGGGGGGCAGCGTCTCGTGGAGCCACTTCGCCACGACGAGGGTGAGGAGCAGTCCGATGACGGCGAGGACGTGGAAGACTCCGCGCCAGTCGGTGACCCGGAGGACCTGGGCGCCGATGAGCGGCGCCACGATCGGGGCCACCCCGGAGACCAGCATCAGGGTCGAGAAGAATCGCGCCATCTCCACACCGTCGTAGAGGTCGCGCACCACGGCCCGGGCGATGACGATGCCGGCCGCCCCCGCCAAACCCTGGAGCAGCCGGAAGGCGATCAGCGTCTCGGCGCCGGTCGCGAAGGCGCAGGCCACGGTGGCCGCCACGTACACCGCCATGCCCGCGAGCAGCGGCCGGCGGCGGCCCCATCTGTCGCTCATCGGGCCGACGGCGAGCTGCCCGAGGGCCATTCCGGCGAGGCAGGCGGTGAGGGTGAGCTGGATGGTGGCGGCCGGGGCGCGGAGGTCGCCGGTGACTTCCGGGAGGGCGGGGAGGTACATGTCCATCGAGAGCGGCGGGAGCGCGGTGAGGCCGCCGAGGACCAGGGTGACGAGCAGGCCGGCCCGGCGCGCGGCCGCGACGGCTGCGGCGGGTGGCGCTGCCTCCAGCGGAGAGCGGGCCGGTGCCGGGACCTGTCCGGAGGCGGAGGCCGGGACCTGTCCGGAGGCGGAGGGGGATATGTGCTCTGGGGTGGTGGGGCCGCTCTCCGGCATCGACAGCTCCTGTCCTGGTCGTCGCCCCATATGCTCTCAGCCCGTGCGGAGAGCGCGAGACCCTCCCCCGGTGCCCGGTCCCGTTCCCGAACCGCGACACGACCCACCGCACCCCACCCCGGGGGCCCGGGCCCGTCCCGCGCGAGAGCCCGACCCACCCCTGCCCGGCACGCCCGGGCCCGTCCCGCCCGGGCTCGTCCCGCCCGGGCCCGCCCCGCGCCACCGACACGACGCTCGCCACCACGCGCGCCCAGGCCCACCTCGCCCAGGCCCACCGCACCCCGCCGCGCCGGCCCGGGCCCGTCCCCGGCGAGGACACGACCCGCCCCGCACCGCAAGCCCAGGCCTGCCCCCGCGCCGCGGCCGCGACGGCCCGGGTCACACCGGCCTGATGCCGGGGTCACCTGCCTCGGTGACGAAGGACGCGGCCGTGGTGACCGGCGCGCCGGGGGTCGTCACCGCCGAGACCGTGCGGAAGTCCGCCCGGGCCCGCTCGGTGGTGAGCGTGACCGTCAGGTAGCCGCGGCGGCCGTTGCAGAACCTCATGTGCGGGTTGGCCCGCATGAGGTTCTCCCAGTTGGCGGGCTTGTCGGTGCCGTCCTTGCCGCTGCTGACGGATGTGGCGGCGAACTCCGTGCCGACGGTCCGCGAGGACGGATCGTCGAAGTCCTTCTTCAGGTCGAACGCGTAGCCGGCGTGGACGTCGCCGGTGAGGACGACGAGGTTGTCGATCCCGGCGGCCTCGGCGCCGTCGAGGAGCCGCCTGCGGGAGGCCGGATAGCCGTCCCAGGCGTCCATCGACAGCGTGAAGCCGGGCCCGGGGACGTTGCGCCGCCGCGCGAACACGACCTGCTGCGGCAGCACGTTCCAGAGGGCGTCCGAGGCCCGCCAGCCGTCGAGCAGCCAGCGCTCCTGCGCCTCGCCCGTCATGGTGCGCGCCGGGTTCTCGGACTCCGGTCCGGGGGTCTGCCAGCCGTCGCCGTACGCCTGGTCCGAGCGGTACTGGCGGGTGTCGAGCACGTCGAACCGGGCGAGCCGGCCGAAGCGCAGCCGGCGGTAGAGCCGCATGTCCGGGCCGGACGGCCGCTGGGGCCCGCGCAGCGGCTGGTTCTCCCAGTACGCGCGGTACGCGGCGGCGCGGCGCAGCAGGAACTCCTCCGGCGGGACGTCGTTCTCGGGCGTGTCCCCCGCGTAGTTGTTCTCGGTCTCGTGGTCGTCCCAGGTGACGGCGAAGGGGTGGGCGGCGTGCGCGGCGGCGAGGTCGGGGTCGCTGCGGTAGAGCGCGTAGCGCAGCCTGTAATCCTCCAGGGTGACGGTCTCGCGGTCGAAGTGGGCCGGCAGGCGCCGGTCGGTGAAGTTGCGGGCGCCGCCGACGGCGTTGACGGCGTGTTCGTAGAGGTAGTCGCCGAGGTGGAAGACGACGTCCAGGTCCTCGTCCGCGAGGTGCCGGTACGCGGTGTAGTACCCGTCGTGGTACGCCTGGCAGGAGACGGCGGCGAGCTTCAGTTCGGAGATCCGGGCCCCGGGGCGGGGTGCGGTGCGGGTGCGTCCGGCGGGGCTGGTCCAGCGGCCGGCGCGGAACCGGTAGTGGTGGACGCGGTCGGGGGCGAGGCCGGTGACGTCGACGTGGACGGTGTGGCCGAACTCCGGGTGGGCGGTGGTCTGTCCGCGCCGGGCGACGCGGGTGAAGCGGGCGTCGTGGGCGATCTCCCAGCCGACCTGGATCCGGGAGGCGGGCAGTCCGCCGCCGGGCTCGTAGGGGCGGGGCGCGAGCCGGGTCCACAGCAGTACGGAACCGGGTAGCGGGTCTCCGGACGCCACGCCGAGGGTGAACGGGTCCTCGGTGATCCTCCGGGGGTCGAGTTCGGCGGCGGCCGCGGTGCCCGCCGTCGGCAGGTTCACGGCGAAGGCGAGCGCGGCGGCTGCCCCGGTGGCGGTCATGAAGCGGCGGCGGCCCAGGTGCCGGGCGACGGCGCGGAGTTCGTCCGAGTGCGGGCGTGCGGTTGTCATCTGACCCTCCCCTTGCGGACGTTGTCACTCCGTAGTGGAGCCGGGCCCGGCATCCGCGGATTGTCCGGTACACAACATCCGCGTGTCGGACGGATGAGAACCGCGGAGGCCGCTCTGCCGTACGCTGCGGCGCCATGGACGCAGAACGGAGAAGTGCGGTGGTCACGGGCGCCGGATCGGGCATCGGGCGCAGTGTCGCGCTGGCGTTCGCGGGCGCGGGCTGGTCGCTGGCGCTGGCGGGCCGGCGGGCGGAGGCACTGGAGGAGACGGCTGCACTGACCGCCGGGGCGGACGTCCTCTGCGTCCCGACGGACATCACGTCACCGGACGCCGTGACGGCCCTCTTCGCCGCGGCGCGGGAACGGTTCGGGCGGGTGGACCTGCTGTTCAACAACGCGGGCACGTTCGGGCCCGGCGGAGTGCACCTGGAGGACCTCCCCCACGAGGCGTGGCGCCACGTCGTGGACGTCAATCTGACGGGATCGTTCCTGTGCGCCCAGGCCGCGTTCCGGGTGATGAAGGACCAGGATCCGCAGGGCGGCCGCATCATCAACAACGGCTCCATCTCCGCGCACGCGCCGCGTCCGCACTCGGTGGCGTACACGGCGACGAAGCACGCCGTCACCGGCCTCACCAAGTCGCTGTCCCTGGACGGCCGCCCCTACCGCATCGCCTGCGGCCAGATCGACATCGGCAACGCGGCCACGCAGATGACGGCCCGTATGGAGACGGGCGTCCTCCAGGCCGACGGTCGCACCGCCCCCGAGCCGGTGATGGACGCGGACGACGTGGCCCGGACGGTGCTCCACATGGCGGAGCTGCCCTTGGAGGCGAACGTGCAGTTCGCGACGGTGATGGCCACGACGATGCCGTACATCGGCCGGGGCTGACGAGGACTGCGCGCCCGGCCCCTCTCCTCCGGGAGCCGTGGAGGGGTGGCCGGACGCCGGGTGGCCGTGGTGCCGGGTGGCCGGGTGGCCGGACGCCGGGAGCCGTGGTGCCATGGAGCCCGGGGCCGGGTGCCATCGAGCCCGGAGCCGGCCGGACGGCCGGGTAGCCGGGCGGCCGGGTAGCCCGATGGCCGGGTAGCCGGGCGGCCGGGTAGCCCGATGGCCGGGTAGCCATGGATTCCGCGAGCGCGGGCGGCCGGGCGGGCGCCACCCTCCAGCACCGCTCGCGGCCGGAGGCGGCGACCGTTCCCGCGCCGGACGGCGGGCCGTCCCTCACCACCGGCGGATCAGCTCACGGCGTCCCCGGAGCCCGCGACGGCAGCGGGCGTGCACGGAAGGGGTCCGGGCCGGTGGCCCCGTCTCCTGCCGGAGGCTGGAATTGGCCCATGCATGTGAACGATCTGCGTCTACGCGCTTGCTTTCTGCGGGAGTTGCTGCGCCAATGACAACCGTCTCTGACGGCCCATCAGTCCCGTGACTCGGAGGACGCTGCCCGCGCGGGCAGCGGCGGTCGGCGACGCCATCCCGTGACCCCACACACGAAGGCGGGACCCAGATGAAGCAGCACCGCAGGCTCGGCACAGGCACGGCACTGCTCACCGCGGCGGCCCTCGGCTCGCTCGCCCTGGCCCCGGCGGCCACGGCGGTCGAACCCACGACGGCGACCATGGCGTTCGAATGCAGCTCGTTCGGATCCGGATCGGCCACCCTCACGGCCACCCAGGACGGCACCGCGGCCACGATCAACCTGTCCACCTCGGCCATCAAGTCACCCTTCCCCTGTCCGCCAACTCCATCAGCTCGACCCTCACCCTGACGAAGAACGGCTCCGGCACGGCCACGTTCACCGGCAGGGCCAACCCGGCGATCCCGGCCGGCGCCACGGTCTCCACCGGACCGCTGAAGGGCACGGTCGCCGCGGGCGACAGCCTCGAGGCCGAGTCCCTCACGGTCGTGGTGTTCGGCATCAGCGTGGCCTGCCACGCCACCTCTCCGCAGGACCCGGGCCCGTTCGTGTTCTGACGTACGAGCCGCCCCGCCGGGCCGGCGAACGGCCCGCAGCACGGTGTCACCGCCACTCCACCGACGGTGACACCGCCCGGCGGGCGGAGGCCCTGCACCGGGCGCCCCTCCCGCGCCCGTCCCGCAGCCCTCCCGCGCCCTCCCGGCCTGCCCCTGACCCTGCTGGCCCTCCCGACCCTGCTGGCCTTCCTGGCCCTGCTGGCCCTCCGCAGCGCCCCTGGCCCTCCCGTCGCTCCGCAGCGACCCGCGGCCCCCGCAACCCCTCCACCCCTCCACCCCGCTCAGGCATCCGCCCCTCCCCGCCCCGCCCGCTCTCCCGGGCCCGCCTCCCCCAGGCGGCCTAGTATGAAATGCGAGGTACGGGCGCATGTGCCGAGAGGCAGGGAGGACGACCCGTGGCTGCTGAGTCTCCGGCGTACCGAGCCACCGGTGGAGCGAGCGCCCCCGGAGGCGCCGGCACCCCCCGGTACCTGCCGATCTCCGAACACGGGCTGATCGGCGACCTGCGCAGCGCCGCCCTCGTCGGGACGAACGGCACCATCGACTGGTACTGCTGCGGCCGCTTCGACGCGCCCAGCGTCTTCGCGTCGATCCTGGACGCCGAGAAGGGCGGCTGCTTCGAACTGGCACCGGACGTCCCGGCCCGGACGAAGCAGTTCTACTTCCCCGACACCAATGTGCTCATCACACGCTTCTTCGCGGAGGACGGCGTCGGTGAGATCCAGGACTTCATGCCGATCACCGACGACTCGCGCGAGGCCGACCGGCACCGGCTGATCCGCCGGGTGGTCTGCGTCCGCGGCTCGCTGCCCTTCCGGGCCCTGGTCGCGCCGCGCTTCGGCTACGGGGCCGAGCCGCACACCATCCGGATGGAGGGCGGGTACCCGGTCTTCGAGTCGCCCGCGGCGAGCCTCTCGCTCACCTCCAGCGTGCCGGTCGAGACCGACGGCCGCGACGTGTGGTCGCTCTTCAAACTGCACGAGGGGGAGACCGCCGTCTTCGCGCTCGACCGGCTCGGCGGCGGCGTGGCTCCGCAGGCCTGCCCCACCGCCACGGCCGAGGAGTCGTTCGCGGCGACGGTGCACTACTGGCGGCGCTGGCTGTCCACGTCGCGCTACCGCGGGCGCTGGCGCGAGATGGTGCACCGCTCGGCGCTGACCCTCAAACTGCTCACCTACGCCCCCACCGGCGCGATCGTGGCCGCGCCCACCACCAGCCTGCCCGAGCAGATCGGCGGCGAGCGCAACTGGGACTACCGCTACGTCTGGGTCCGCGACGCGGCCTTCTGCGTCTACGCCCTGCTCCGGCTGGGCTTCACCGGCGAGGCGCAGGCGTTCATGCGGTTCCTCACCGAGTTCGTCTGCATCTCGGACGGCGACGGAGGCCCCCTGCAGATCATGTACGGGATCGACGGCCGGCGTGAGCTGGCGGAGCGCGAACTGCCCCACCTCGAGGGCTACCTGGGCTCCAGCCCCGTCCGGGTGGGAAACGACGCGGTGGACCAGCTCCAACTGGACATCTACGGTGCGCTCATCGACTCGGTCTACCTCTACGACAAGTGGGGCGAGCCGATCTCCAGCGACCAGTGGGACCGCGTCTGCGGCATCGTCGAGTGGGTCTGCGCGCACTGGGACCAGCCCGACGAGGGCATCTGGGAGACGCGCGGCGGACGCAAGAACTTCCTGTACTCCCGGCTGATGTGCTGGGTGGCGATCGAGCGCGCCATGCGCATCGCCCGGCGCCGCGGGCTGCCCGCCGACATGGTGCGCTGGGGCGGCGTGCGCGACGGCATCTACCGGCGGATCATGGAGCGCGGCTGGTCGGCCGAGCGCCACGCCTTCGTTCAGCACGAGGACGACAGCGTCCTCGACGCCGCCGTGCTGATGATGCCGCTGGCGAAGTTCATCTCCCCGACCGACCCGAAGTGGCTCGCGACCCTGGACGCCCTCGGCGAGGAACTGGTCTCGGACTCCCTGGTCTACCGCTACGACCCGCAGGCCAGCCCGGACGGGGTGCGCGGCGCGGAGGGCACGTTCTCGATCTGCTCCTTCTGGTACGTCGAGGCCCTGGTCCGCGCCGGACGCCCGGACGAGGCGCGGCTGGCGTTCGAGAAGATGCTCACCTACGCCAACCACCTCGGCCTGTACGCGGAGGAGATCGGCCGCACGGGCGAGCAGAACGGCAACTTCCCGCAGGCGTTCACCCATCTCTCGCTGATCAGCGCGGCGTTCAACCTGGACCGGGCGCTGGGCTGAGCGCGCCCCGCGCGCCAGGACCGGACGCAACGGCCGTTTCCGCTTGGGGCGTGAGCGGCGACCGGGCCAGGCTGCGGGCGCGGCGCTTCGTGTTCCGTACCGTCCGCCGGAAGGCTTCGGCGCACGGGGTCGATCGGTCCGCGCGATCCCGTTCGCGTGATCAGCCGTCGTACCGAAAGCGCGCCGGCTCGCCGAGCACCGAGCGGGCGCTCTCGAAGTCGGCCAGGCGGGCCGCCATCGTGGCCACGGCGAGGCGCTCCGGGAGGGCGACGGAGAACTTCAATCCGCGGACGGCCCGACGGTCCACATCCGGCAGTACGAGGTTCTCTCCGACGTTCTCGCGGGCCCTGCGCCATGCGGCCGGGGTGAGGTCCTCGCGCAGGCGCAGCCAGCTGTCGGTGGGCCGTTGCAGGGGGTCGGCGACCGACTGGAGGGTGGCCGCCAGGGTGGCGTTGGCGCGGTAGCCGGCCCAGGTCCACCAGCGGACGTCGGAGCCGACACGCGTGATCAGCGTGCCGCCCGGGTGGACGGAGTCGGGTGCGTCGGTTTCTCGCTGTCCGGTCAGGCAGGCCTCCGCCCGCCGGGTGAGGGAGACCGGCGGGTCCGCGCCCAGCAACACCTCCCGCATGGCGCGCGTCAGGGCATACGACAGTCCGGCGACGCCACCGTTCATCCACTTGGCGATTCCGCCGCCGTCGGCCGGCTCGACGAAGACGCGTTTGCGCAGCCAGTCGATGTACGTGACCTGCCAGCTGCGTCCGCCGAGCAGCAATCGCCTGGGGCCGGGACGTTCCTCCGTGAGCACGCTCGGGTCGGTGCGGCCGATCTCCGTGCGTCCGGACAGGACGGTGAACTGCGGAGGTGCGGCGAAGGAGGCGGTGAGTTCGATGAAGTGCCTTTTGCCGAAGCGGCGTTCCGCCTCGGGACCGACGAACAGCATCCCGCCGTCGCTGTCAAGGAAGCCCTCCTCGGCGAGGAAGCGCAGGATGGGGGCGGCCGACTTGTCGAAGGGGGCGAGGCCGTTCCACTGCCGGTCCCACAACCGGTCGCCGAGCTTGTGCTGTTGGAGGGTGACGGCAAGCAGTTGCTGGGCCACCAGGTGACGCGGCTCCGGCGGGGGACGACCGGTTCCACCCAGCCCCGCGACCACAGCAGCAGCAGTCCCGCCGCCTGCAGCAGGGTCTCCTTGCGGGTGGTGAGGAACAGACAGTTGCGCACCGTGCCGGTACGTCGGCCGGTGCGGCCGATGCGCTGCAGGAAAGACGCGACGGAGGCCGGTGAGTCGATCTGTACGACGCGGTCCAGGTCACCGACGTCGATGCCGAGCTCAAGGGTTGACGTGGAGACGATGACGCAGTCGCGGGCCTCGGCGAACGCCTGCTCGGAGCGGGTGCGTTCATCGACGGAGAGCGAGGCGTGGGACAGGAAGACGGTCACCTCGCGCGCGCGGAGCGCCGCGCCCAGCTCCTCGACCTGGCGGCGGGAGTCGCAGAAGACGAGCCGCTTCTCTCCTCGGTGCAGCGCCGCGATGAGTCTGGCCGCGTTGTCGAGTGAACCGACGTAGTCGAGTTCCACTTCGCCCGCGGGCCTTCCGGTCGGCTCGGGACTCGTCTCGTCGCCGCTTCCGCTGCCGCCTGTGGCCGGCAGGTGCACTTCGGGGGCGACCACCTGGCCGGTGCGGCTGCCGGCGCCCGCGCCTTGCAGCCAGTGCAGCAACTGGGCCGGGTTGCCGACGGTCGCGGAGAGCCCGACGCGCTGGATGGGCCGTCCGGTGACCCGCTCCAGCCGTTCGAGCACGGCGAGCAGATGCCATCCCCGGTCGTCCCCTGCGAACGCGTGCACTTCGTCGACGACGACGGCCCGGACGCTTCCGAGCAGGCGGGCATGGTCGGTTTTGACGCCGATCAGCATCGCTTCGAGCGACTCGGGCGTGGTCAGCAGGATGTCCGGCGCCTCGGCCCGGAGGCGCTGCCGGGCCGACTCCTTGGTGTCGCCGTGCCAGAGCACGGCTCGTCGCCCCAGCCACTGGGCGTACGCGTCCACCCGGCCGACCAGATTGTTGAGGAGTGCCTTGAGCGGGCACAGGTACAGCACCGATGCGCCGGTCCACTTCTGCTCGGTCATCGCCGACAGCAGGGGGAAGCAGGCCGCCTCGGTCTTGCCCCCCGCCGTCGGAGCCAGCAGTACGGCGTCCTGGCCCGCCATGAGCGGCGTGATCGCCGCCCGCTGCAGGGGGCGCAGATCGGGCCAGCCGAGGGTGTTGACGATGTGGTGCAGGACGACGGGGTCGAGTCGGTCCAGTACGTTGGCGTCCTCGCCACCCGGACCCTTCCCAACCGGGAGTCCCGCGTCAGCCATCACAGCTCCAGGTCGATGTCATCGGCCGACGCGGAGTCTGCGGAGACCGCGGTGGCCAGGTTCCGCTCGATATCGGTGAGTTCGCTGCCGACGACGGTGAGCCGGTAGTGCTGCCGGGGGTCGAAGTCGCCGAACTGGTCAACGCGGTCGAGCACCTCCCCGACGAGCTTCTTCAGGAACAGCCGGGGGGCCACTCCGACCTTCCCGCCCAGCGACCCGCCGACGGCAACCGCGAGGTCGGCGACATACGCGTCGTCGACGACGTTGCGCACGCGCTCGGGAATCTCCGCGGCCTTGGCGTACAGGTCACGGATGGTGAGGCCGAGTCCGACCAGGGACTCCTGGTTGAAGCCGGGAAGCCTGATCTGCACGGCGCGAGGGTTGTCGAAGCGCGGGTCCGTGGTGAAGTCGGTGGCCAGCCGCTGGGCGAGCGGCGCCAGACGCTGCACGCCCTGCTGACCGTCGTAGAAGGCCGGGGTACCCGTGATGACCAGATAGAGGCCGGGGAAGCGACCCGAGTGCACCTCGTCGATGAGCTGCCGCAGCGCGTTGAGTGCCTTGTCGCGGGCGTCCGAGCGGACCCGCTGCAGCGTCTCCACCTCGTCGAGGACGACGAACAGCCCGGTGTGCCCGGAGTCACGCAGCACGGTGAGGAGCCCCTGCAGGAACCCGAGCGCGCCGAAGTGGTCGAGGTCGCCGCGTACCCCGGCGGACCGGCGGGCGGAGGCGGCGACGTGTGGCTGGCCGCCGAGCCACGCCAGGACTGCCGCGGCGGTGGCCTCGTCGTCGGCCGCGAGGGCGGCCCGGTAGCCGCGCAGGGCGGTGGCGAACGACGGGGCGTGCCGGGAGACCTCGGCGAGCCGTGCGACGAGCAGCTTCTCCACCTCGCCCGGAAGCTCCTCCGCGGTCGCACCGGCCGCGAGGGCGTCCTCCTCCAGTGCGTAGAACCAGGCATCGACGACGGGCCGCAGCGCGCTCGGCGGAAAACTGGAGGTGGTGAGCCGTTCGGTGAGCCGCCGGTAGACCGTCTCCAGCTTGTGCAGCGGGGTCTCGTTCTCCGAGATCTGGATCTCGGCCACGGCGAAGTTCCGGCGCTTGGCCCGCTCCCCCAGCCAACGGGTGAAGAACGTCTTGCCGGACCCGTACTCACCCCGCACGGCCTTGAACACGGAGCCGCCGGACGCCACGGCATCCAGTTCGGCGTCCAGGGCCGCTTCGAACCGGTCGAGTCCGGTGGCCAGCAGGTCGAGTCCGCTGTCGGGCACGGCACCGCGCCGCAGCGCGTCGATGACGGTACGGCGGCGGGCGGCGCTCACCTGTGCGGGGCGCTGGGGTCCGGTGGTGCTCACGGGCAGCAGTCTTCCATTTGCAAGGAGACTCCCGTACCCGGACCGGAGGACGGCGGCCGGTCGGTGGGTCGGCGCTGCACGCGGCACCGCGGCGAGGCGCCCGCTTCGCCGAACCGGTTGACTGTCACCCGGAGATACTGCTGGAATCACTCTCCGTACATACGCCAGGGTGGGAGTGGGACGAACGTGGCGGCTCTCGACAATGTGAAGCTCAAGGACGTACTCGCGGACGTGGCGTCGGGATCCTTACAGCTGCCGGACTTCCAGCGGAACTGGAAGTGGGACGACGACCGGATCCGCGCCATCATCGCGACGGTGACACTGGACTACCCGCTCGGCGTGGTGATGACACTGCAGACCGGCGGCGCTACCCGATTCCGCTCCCGGACACTCACCGGAGCACGCCCGGACGGGGACCCGGCGGCGGACCTCCTCCTGCTGGACGGGCAGCAGCGCCTCACCTCCCTCTTCCAGGCCCTGTGGATGGACGCACCGGTGGAAACCGCGGACGCCCGGGGCAAGCCCGTCGAGCGCTGGTACTACGTCGACATCGCCAAGGCCGTCGGCGCGTCCGCGGACCGCGACGAGGCCATCCTTTCCGTACCGGCGGACAAGGTGCTCCGCACCGACTTCAACCGCACGGTGGTGCTGGACCTGAGCACCACCGAGGGCGAGTGCGCGGCCGGCCTCTTCCCTCTGCACCTCGTCTTCGACGCCCAGCGCGTGAACCTCTGGAAGAAGGCGTACATCAAGGCGGACGAGGACCGGAACTGGGATCTGTGGGGCCGGTTCGACGAGTCGGTCCTGCAGCAGATCCGCTCCTTCCAGGTGCCGATGATCCGGCTGGCCGCGTCCACCTCCATGGACGCCGTCTGCGCGGTGTTCGAGCGGGTCAACACGGGCGGGGTGCCCCTGAACGTCTTCGAACTGCTCACCGCGACCTACGCCGGGGACCGCGGGTACGTGGACCGGACCGGGGACTACTACCAGCTCCCCGAGGTGTGGCGGGAGGTCAAACAGGGGCTGGCGGCGAAGTACCCGGTGTTCGGCCGTCTGGACCGGGGCATCGAGAACGGGCTGAGCAGCATCGACTTCCTGCAGGCCATCGCCCTGGTGCGGACCTGGGAGCGGAAGCAGGCGGGCACCGGGGCGACGGTGTCGTGCAAGCGCCGGGACCTGCTGGACCTTCCCCTGGCCGACTTCGTCCGGCTGGCGCCGAAACTCGCCGACGCCTTCGCCTGGGTGGGCGACTTCCTGGAGCGGCAGTGCATCGTCCGTCCCAACGACCTGCCGTACCAGACGCAGCTCGTCCCGCTCGCCGCCGCCCGCGCCATCCTCGACACGGCGACGGACGGTCTCGGCGCGGAGGAGAAGGTCGACCAGTGGTTCTGGTGCGGCGTCCTCGGGGAGATGTACGGCGGTTCCACCGAGACCCGCTTCACCCGTGACGTCGAGCAGCTGGTCCCCTGGATCGCGCAGGACGAGCGGGCGCCCGACACGGTGGCGGACGCCTTCTTCTTCGCCGACCGGCTCGACAGCCTCACCACCCGCAACAGCGCCGCCTACAAGGGCATCTACGCCCTGCTGGTCAAGCAGGGGGCGGTGGACTGGCACTACACGGACAGGCCGCTCGGCCCCGGCCGGCTGGACGAGTACGGCGTGGACATCCGGCAGATCTTCCCCAAGACCTGGTTCCGGCGGGGCGACAGCGAGGGCCTGCCGACGAACTCCATCGTGAACAAGACCCCGCTGTCCTACCGCGCGGCGATGGACATGACCGGGGCACCGGCCTCCTACCTGTCCACGATGGTGGCGGCCTCCGACATGCGCCCCGAGTGGTTCGACGACGTGCTCGCCACCCACCTCATCGATCCGGCGGCACTCCGCGACAACGACTACGGGCGCTTCTACCGCGACCGCTCCAAGCAGTTGCAGGATCTGGTGCACGCCGCCATGGGCAAGCGGACCATGCTCCGTGACCTCGCGGAGGGCGACGCCCGATGACGACCACACCGAGTGGCCAGGACCTCGCCGCGCTCAAGGGCAGAACCGTCCCCGTGCAGGACATCCTCGACCTCTTCCGGGTCAGGGTCCGCGACCACCGGACGGTGCACCGCATCTCGCAGGCACTCACGGACGCCGGTCTCACGACGCTGCCGGACTTCGCCGTGTGCGGCCAGCGCAGCAACGTCGACGTGGTGCCACTCGCCTCCGTCCCCGCGCAGGCCGCTCCCGCCGACGCGGAGGAGGACGAGACGGAGGAGGCCCTGCCCTCGGCCGCCCTTCCGCAGCGTCTGCTGCTCGGGGACATTCCGTCGGCGCGGCGCGGCCTGGTGTCCGTCGGTCCCGGTACGCCACTGGCGCAGACCACGTTCCTGATGCGCACGAAGGGCGTCGCACAGGTCCCGGTGACCACCGGTATGGCCCAGATCCACGGGGTGGTCACCTGGGGGTCCGTCGCCAAGATGTACGAGGCGGGCAAGGCTCCGACGCTGGAGAACGCGATGGAGAAAGACTCCTTTCCCCTCGCCGACACCCGTCAGGAGTTCTTCTCCGCCCTCCCGGTGATCCGCGAACACGGCTACCTCCTGGTCCGCGGCGGCGACGGCTGCCTCTCGGGCATCGTCACCGCCGCGGACGTCACTGACCGCTTCGAGGGTGCGGCGCGGCCCTTCTTCATCGTCGGGGAGATCGAGTCCCTGCTGCGCCGCTGCCTGGGCGGGGCACTGGACGAGGAGACCATCAGAGCCGTACAGACGAACAAGAGGCCCGAGCACCGCACCGGCCAGGTCTCCGACCTGATGTTCGGCGACTATCTGCGGCTGCTGGACGGCGGCCAGACGAAGACATCGCTGGCGGAGCGTGCCGACGCCAACTGGGAAGCCCTGAAGTGGCCCAACATGCCCAGGGAGCAGTTCATCGGCCGCCTGAAACGAGTGAAGGACATCCGCAACCGGATCGCCCACTTCGACGAGAAGCCGCTTCCGCAGGAGCTGCTCGACGAGCTGACGACGTTCGCGAAGCTGCTGCGGGCGTTCGTGGCCTGAGGCGGCGGGGTGCCTCGACGCGAACGCCAGGGGCACCCCGAACGCCGTCAGCCCGCTCGGAGGGCGAACTGCTCGCGCAGCAGCGCCTCGTGTAGCCGTAGCGTGCGCCCGTCCGGCAGGGTCTCCAGCACCTGAACGCCGTCGTAGTTGAGGAGCTGCCTCAGGACCGCGGCGAAGCCGTCACCCCGGGCGGTGGGCATGCCGGCGCGCTGGGCGAGCGCGGTCACGGGCAGGGTGCCGCCCGCGTCGAGCAGGGCGGCGAGGGCCTTGTGGACCTGCTCCTGCTGCGGCTTGCGCGCCAGACCGTCGAGCTGCACCTGATACGTCTCCGAGTGGAGCAGCGCCGTGACGAGCACCTCGGTCCGGGAGACGACGCTCGGGGTGAGCAAGGCGTCGTCTCCCCCTGCCGTCAGCGCCACGTCGAACAGCGCGTCGGGCAGCGACTCGGGGTCGGGCTGCTTCTTGCGGGGTTTTGTCGTCCCCTTCTTCGGAACCATGCCGGCCGGCTGAGCCGGACGCTCGTCCGACACCGGCTTCCCCACCTCCTCTGGAGCCCACCAGGGTGGCCGCTGGTCCCCCAGCTCCCGCCACCCGTTGGGCGGTTCCGCACCGAACGGCAGGAAGGCGAGCACCGGGATGGTGAACTCGGCGAGGGAGGCCCCGCCGTGGTAACCGGCTTTGAGGGCGGTGTAGCGGGAGTCCGCGTCCCAGAGCGCGACGACGGACGCGCCGGGCTCGGGCCAGACGACACGAGGGCCGGTGAGGGTGATCTCCCGTTCGGCGAGCGGGCCGCCGGGCAGGCGGTGCCGCGCGGACGCGGGCTCGGTGGCCGCCTCGGACCTCGCGCCGTGCCGGTCTACGACATGGCCGTGGTCGCTGGTCACGATGACCGCCCTGCCCTGGTCCGCCGCCACCCGGAGCAGGTCGCGCAGGCCGGGCACGTCGTCGACCCGCCAGGTGCCGTCGCCGAGCTTCTGTTCCTTGGCGAGGCGGTCGTCGATGGCGTTGAGAACGACGGCGACATGCGTCCTGCCGTCGTTGAGCGCTTCGGTGAGGGCCGGGCCGAAGGTGTCGCCCGCGGTCTCGGTGCGCAGGTCGTCCTTGTGGAAGACGGCGGCCGGTGCCCCGCCCCACAGCTTCAGCGCGGGGAAGAGCCTCTTCTCGTCGGCCTGGGTGCCCTTCATCAGGGTGCCCGCGAGGAGCGAAGTCCGGGACACGGCCGTCACGGTGGGGAGGGCGGCGGCCATCGCCCGCCGACGGGGAGTGCCCTCGGACAGCGGGTCGAACTCCGCCCAGGAATGGCGCAGTTCCTCGCCGAGTTCGTTCGCGATGGCCGCGCTCATGCCGTCGAGCACGAGCAGCAGCACCCGCCGCTCCTCCCCGCGCCGCACCACGGGCCCGACCACCCGGTCGAGGAAGGTCTCGACGGTGAGCATGCCGCCGGGCTGGGTGCCGTCCCGTGTCCAGCCGGCCAGTGAGTGCGCGAAGGACGCGTCGATCTGCTGCCGCCGGTCCCTGACGCGCGTGCCCAGGGTGTCGTAGGCGGCCTTGAGCACGGAGTCCGGGTCGCCGCCGGCCTCGATGTGCTCCAGGGCGAGGTCGGCCCAGCCGGTCTCGGCGATGTGCCGCTGTATGCCGTCGCCGACGCTGGGTGCGTCGATGGACGGGTCTGTGGCAAGCCAGCGGGCGAGACGCTGCCCCATGCGAGCGCGTTCGATGCGGGCGGACTCCTCCGGATCGGTGGCGAGCCGGTGGTCCGCGAGACGCCGTACGGCCTCAGCGACCGCGGCCGTGTCGCCCGCCGCGAGGGCGTCTCCGACGGCGGTGAACCGGGCTTCCAGTCCGCCGCGCAGCACGGGACTCGCCGCGACCGCCGCCTCCGCGCCGAACTGGCGGGCCAGCACGGCGGCCCGGTCGAGCACGATGCCCCTGGTGCGGCGCGCCTCCCTGGCCTGGTCGGCATCGACGCCGCCGCCCCGGTGTCCGGCCGCCAGAAGCGTGCTCGTGTACTCCTCGGCGGACCGTCCGAAGACGCCCACCAGGGCGTCGAGTTGTTCGCCGACGGCCGGGGGCTGGTCGCCGAGGTAGCGTTCGGCTCGGCCTCGGGCCTGATACGTCTCGGGGGCGGGTTCGGCGTGCTGCCACAGGGCCGCGCATACGAGGCCGTAGGCGGCGGCGTCCGCGCCGCGCTCGGCGTCGACGAGAGCGAGCAGAGCACGTCCGGCGAGACCGGCCTGGTCCTCCTCGCCGAGGAAGTTGGTCAGCCCGGCGCGCTCGGGGCCGCGCAGGCCCAGCAGCCGTTCGGGTGCTCCGGGCCGGGTCGACCAGTGCAGCAGGGTCTGGGCGTCGAGCCGGTCCTCACCACCGCGTCGCGGGCCGCTCTCGGTGTCGTGGCGGCCGAGGCGCAGGCGGCGCTGGGCGAGCGCGGTGAGGGCGTGCTGCCGGGACAGCCAGCCGCCGGGCACCGGGGGCCAGCCGCCGGGCGGGGTGGCGTCGAGCAGGGCTTCGGCGGCCCAGTTGACGTCCTTCAGGCGCGGGTCGATCTGCCGGGCGCCGAACGCCTCCCGCACGACGTCCCAGCTGTCGACCGTGTCGATGCGCTGCTTGTGGACGCGGGCGGTGATCGCCGGGTCGAGTTCGTTCTGCTCGCGGTCGGTGAGGACCACGAGGACGGCGGGGCCGGGGCGGCGGCCCGAGAGATGGTCGAGGACGAGTTCGTGGACGGCCAGCGGTGAGGGCGCTGACGCGACCGCGGCCGTCCGGCCCTCGCCCCAGGCGGGTTCGGCGGGCCCGTCCCACCGGGGCTCGGACCGCAGCAGCACGACCCGGCGCCTGCCCCCGCCGTCAGCGGTCAGGGAGGCAGCGAGGGAGGACTGCGAGGACAGGTACTGGGTGACGGTGGCGGTGTTCAGCCGGACGGCGCCCGAGGCCGCCGCGGCGGTGTCCGTCATTCGACGACCTTCCAGGTGATCTCGATGGTCGCGTCGGGGTGGCGGGCGGCCAGTTCGGACAGTTCCGCCTGGAGGTCGGCCGCGGCGCGTGCAACGGTCGTACGGCGGCCACCGGCCTTCCGCGCGGTGCCGCTGCCCGAGGGTGTCGGTGTGGCGGGCTCCTGCAGGGTGTACGGGATGCGCGGGTCGCTGGTCGGTGTGTTCAGGGACAGGTCGTCGGCCGTGGGCTGCGGCGCGACGGGCGCGGGCGGCGGAGTGGGGGCGGCCTGGCTGCGCTTCACCAGGGCGACGACCTCGCGCTGGGTGCGGGCCAGGGCGTCGCGCAGGTTCGCGGTGCGCTGGTCGTCGCGGGCCACGTTGCGCAGCGAGTCGAGCAGCGCCGCGCCTTCGGGGCCGAGTCCGGCGGCGAGTTCGAGGGTGCTCCACGGCGCGGAGGCGACGGCCTCGGCGACGCCGCGGGCCTGCTTGATGGAGGTGCCGTACCGGTCGGCGCTGGTCTCGCCCAGGTCGAAGGAGGCGAGGGCCTCCACGGTCTTCTTCGCCCCGGCCGCGCCCTTGCCCGCCTCCGCCGTGAGCGCGTCCAGCAGTTGCAGGGAGTGGCGGGCGAGGGCGAGCCGTCCGGTGTCGGCGGTCTGGTCGAGGCCGAGGAAGGAGGCGTGGGCTTCAAGCTGGTGGACCAGGTCGGCCGCGTGGTCCCGGTGGGCGCGGGCGGCCTCGATGAGCTGCCGTGCGAACTGGTTGACCATCCGGCCGCGCCGCAGGGCGGGGGCCTTCTGCCCGAAGATCGTCTCGAAGCGCTGCCGTGCGGTGTCCCAGTCAGGCTCGGGGGCAGCGGCTGGCTGCGCAGCGCGTCATGGTCCTTGATCGCGGACAGTTCGGGCGCGGGGTCGAGTACGGTGCCGCCGCGCACCCACACCCGGTCGTCCATCTCGGCGAAGGATGCGACCACGAGCCGGGCGAGGAAGTCGGGCAGGCCGCGCGGGTCGGGCTTGTCCGTCCAGTCGGTCAGGGTGATCAGCGACAGGTCGCCGGTGACGCCCTGGGCGCTGGCGAGCTGCCGGAAGTGGTCGGCCCAGTAGCGGGACAGCTCGAAGTACGCCTCCTTCTGCTGCCCGAGGCGCAGGGGCCCGGCGATCCGCTGCATGAGCTTGCGATCGGCGGCGGGGACCTCCACCCGCCCGTCCCGCGCCTCGGCGGCGGCCCGCACATGGGTGAACACCTTGCGGCTGTCGGCGGATTTGACGGCGATGCCGGTGCCGTCGGGGTCGAGGTCGGGGTGCGCCGGGTACTGGTGGGCGAGCAGCTTGCCCGCGATGTGCCGGATGCCGTCGTGCAGGCTCTGCCCGAAGGAGAGGGTGAGGTCGTCGACGTCGGGCAGCGGGACGAGGTGGTCGTCGAAGTCGGGCACGACGTCGGCGGCCTGCTTCCGGGCGAGCCCGTACGCCTGCTTGAAGGCGCCCTTGACCTGCTTGAGCAGCGCCTCGCGCTGGGTTTCGAGGAGGCCCTTGGCTCGGCTGCGGTTGTCGGCGTTGAGGTGGCCGGCGTACTGGGTGTCGAAGCGGTGCTCGTCGGCGAGGGCCTTGTCGATGACGACGAGGCGCCGGAAGTCGGCGAAGCGCTGCGCGGACAGGTGGGCGGGCAGCCAGGCGACGATACGGGACCGCTCGCCCTGCTGGCGCTCGCGCAGGCGCCGGATGCGGTTGACGTCCTCGACGGGGCCCCATTCGCCCTCGTCGAAGGGGAGGTCTATCGCGATGCGCCAGCGGCCGTCCTCCTGCGGCATCAGGTCGTGGTCGGGCAGCTCGTCCTCGTCGGCGACGTTGCCGAACACGATCTCGGCGGTGCGGGCGGTGCCGCGCCACACGAAGCCGAGCTGGTCGCTCAACTGCCCGTGCTCGACGCCCAGTTCCCGGGACAGCAGGCGCCGGGCGAGGGCGACCCGGTTGCCGGGGTTGTCGTTGACCTGGGCGTTGGCGATGACGGAGTCCACGTCGACGCCGGACAGCTCCAGCCGCACACCGGGGTTGGCGTCGGTGCCGGTCTCCTTGATCTCGGGGAACCGGGCCGCCCACTCGGCGATCTTGTTCTTGATGATGCCGACCTCGGCGCCCGGGATGGGTGCGAGGACCGACCCGTGGTTGAGGGCGCCGAGCCGCCGGATGGTCAGCTCGGCCAGTGCGGGCACGCTGGGCGCGAGCGCCGACAGCAGCAGGGTGCACACGAGCCGGTTGTCACCGGCGAACATGCGGCAGCGGTTGGCGCGCTGCGGGTCGGTGACGGCCTCGGGCCGGTTGACGTACTGCTCGACGTCGTCCTCGGTGATGTCGTACGAGGTGAGGAGGTAGGGCCGCAGCTTGGTCTTGTAGAGCTTGTCGGCGGCCTCGAAGACGACCTTCAGGCTGTCGGTGAACGGCTTGTCGCCGCCCTCCGCGATCACCGGGTAGAGATCGCCGACCGGGACGAGCTGCCCGAGCCGGATCTCGTCCCGGTGGTCGGCGAGCAGCTGGCCCATCAGCTTGAGACCGGTACGGGAGCGCTGCAGCGCGGACGAGATGTGGACGAGGGTGTCCATGAACGCCGGCGAGAACGGGTACGTCAGCCGGAACGAATCCGCGTCCGCGCCGGTCGTGCCCTTCTCCGAGCCGAGGAGGGTGTCCCAGACCTGGGTGCCGACCCGCTTGGTCTGCTCGAAGGCCGCGTCGACGAGCCGTTCCGCCTCGGCGTCCTTCGGCTTGAGGAGACGGGCCTGGGCGATCTGCGGGAGGTTGCGGTCCTCCAGGGTGATCTTGTCGAACCGGCCGGAGGCGAGGTTCAGGGTGTCCTGGATGGAGGCTTCGGCCGCGCCGGACACCTCTTCGCCGACGAGTTCCCGCAGGTCGCGCTGGCGGGCGATGAACGACACGACGGGGATGGCGCGGCGGGCGTCACCGCCCTCCACGAAGTTCGTGATCTTGCTGGCCTCGCGGGCGACGAACTTCTGCTCGTGGATGAGGGTCGCGAGCCAGAGGATCAGCTCGTCCAGGAACAGGATCAGGCCGTCGTAGCCGAGCGACTTGGCGTGCTCGGCGATGACGGAAAGACCGGCGTCCAGGGAGACGAAGCCGTGCTCGTCCTCGGCCGCGTTCCTGGCGAAGCCGGGGAAGAGGTGGGTGACGGCGTCGCTGACCAGCTTGGCCCGCAGTTCGGCCGGGGTCGAGGGGTTGCGGAGGTTGAGCGGCGTGCCCCCCTCGTGGTCCTCCTCCGCGGCGAGCGCGGTGTCCAGGAGCTGCGGGGTCCAGGCGAAGCCCTCGCCCCACTCGTCCTCCTCGCCGTCGTCGGCCTCACTGCCGCCGCCCAGGCCGCGGATGAGCGACTCGTCGCCGATGTTCGCGCGCATGGCGAAGATGTCGGCGAAGAGGGAGTCGGTCCGGTACACCTGCGGGGTCGGGGCGTCCGGGTGCAGCTTCTTGACGTGCGTGACGTACCCGCCGAGCACCCGCTGTTCGAGGGCCTTCGCGCCGAGCATGTGGTACGGCACGAGCAGGAACCTCTTGCCGTCCGTGGTCAGCCACTCGTGCTTGGTCAGCACCGGATCGAACTCGGTACGGGCACGGGCCGCCGGGTCGCCGCTGAGCAGCGCGTACAGCACCGCCATGAAGTGCGACTTGCCGGAACCGAACGAGCCGTGCAGATAGGCCGCCTTGGAGCGGTGCCCGTCGAGTGAGGACTTGATCAGGGCCAGCGCCTCGTCGAAGTTCTCCCGCAGCCGCTCGGTGACGACGTAGTCCTTGAGCGCGTTCCGCGCGCCCTCGAGTGTCGTCGCCTCGGCGAGTGACAGCACGAAGTCCGAAGTGGAGATCTTCTTCTTGATGTCGATGACATCGCGGAGGAGGGGCGGCTGGGCCATTGCGGGTCTCGCTCTCCCTGACGGTGGTCGGTGCTGCTGCTCGTACTCGGACGCGCGGGATCGGCCGCCGGGGCCCGAGGCCGGTCCGACTCGTCCTGAACGTCACCCGTACGGCCTGCGCACAGCACCCTACATCCGTACTCCCCGCGACCACCTGCCGTATACCCTCGCGCACCGTCCGTGCGACCGGCCCCGTCCTGTCGCAAGCACTACGGCCGCCATCGCCCTGCCCGGTAGGCGTCCAGCAGGTGCCGGCTTGCGACCGTGAAGGGGTGCTCGGGACCCAGGCCGCGTTCCCGCCGCTCGACGACATCGGTCATCACAGCGATCCCCTCCTCCAGGTGCCCGAGCGCGGCCCGGGTCCGGGAGAGGAGTTGCCGGGCGGCGAGCACGACGGGGTACTCGGGCCCGAAGCGCCGCACATACGCTTCGGCGACCTGCCGGATCCCACGGTCCGCCTCCTCGAAGCGGCCCAGGAGGTACAGCGCCCACGCGTGGTTGTGCCGGGCGCCCAGGGTCACGGTGTGGTCGGCACCGAGGAACCGCTCGCACTCGGACGGCAGCGCCAGCAGCGCGCCGCCTTCCTCCGTGACCACGTCGGCGGCGGGAAGCATCTCCAGCAGCCCGGCGCGGGCCCGCAGGGTCAGCGGGTGCGCGGGGCCGAGCGCGGAGCGCCGACGTACGACGGTGTCACGGAGCAGCGCGACGGATTCCTCGCGTCTCCCCAGGTTCGCCAGCACCAGTTGGAGCCCGTAGCCGCTGTCCGCGGTGTCGGGGTCGTCGGCGCCGAACAGACGCTCCTGGATGTCCCGGACCGCGCGGAGTGCCGCTTCGGCCTCGGCGTACCTGCCCAGCCGGAACAGTGCCCGCCCGGCCCTGGAGCGGGCGGCGAGGACCATGCGGTGGTCCGCGCCGAGGAGCCGCTGCCCGAGGTCCGCCGCGATGCGGGCGGTCTCCCAGGCGGAGAGGTAGTCACCGGTCCGGTGCAGGGCGACCGCCAGCCGCGTCGCGACGGCCAGTGCCTCGGCGGCGGACGACCCGCCGATGTGCCGCAGCACGGCGAGCGCGTGAGGGACCAGCAGGCGCAGCCGCGGATCGTGCGGCCCCGCGTCGGGTGCGACGGGCACGGCCGCGTCGAGCAGCCGGACGGCTGTCGTGTCGAGGGCGGGCACCAGATCCGCGGCGGTGGCCGCCGAGACGCTGTCGAGAAGGATGCCGTGGCTCTGCACGCAGCGCGTGCCTGCGGCGTCTACCAGCTCGGACAGCGACTGGTCGAGGAGAGCCCTCAGGGCCGTCTCGGTGCGGGCGCGGGGTAGCACGGTCCCCATGCCCGCGTGGTTGAGCAGGGTCAGCGGCAACGGCTCGGCGGCGAACCGGGCCAGCAGCCTGAGCAGGGCCGCCGCTTCGGGCAGCCCGCGCGCCTCGAAGGCGTCGAGGGTGAGCTGCCAGGTCAGGCCGACCAGATGGCGGGGATCAGCTTGGGACAGCGCGTCGGCTCCCCGGTCGATCAGCCGGACCCCTTCGTCTCCGTCGAGCTGGTCCCCGTAGGCGTCCATCGTCCAGGGGTCGATGACCTGGTGGGAGAGGAAACCGCCCGCCAGCGTGAGGGCGAGGGGCAGCCGCCCGAGCCGGTCCGCGACCCGTGCCGCCTGTTCCGGAGTCCCGCTGTGCGGTGCGAGATCGCGCAGGACGAGCGCGGCGTCCTCACGGGGCAGGACGCCGATGTGCTGCAACTCGGCGCCGGGCCACCACCGGGCCGCAGCGCGCCGTGTGGTCACCAGGACGGTGCCGCGCGGGCTGGTGCGCAGCCAGTTGCCGTCCCGCAGGATCTCCGGTTCGTCGGTGTTGTCGAGGACCAGCAGCCATGGTTCGGCGGAACGGTCGAGGTATCTCCAGACGAGATCGGCGGCAGGTCTGAGGCCGTTGCGCGCGGCGAGCAGTTCGCCGTCGGCCGCCCCTCGGTCTGCGGCGACGGCGAGCATGCCGGCGCGCAGGCTCGCGCGGTCGGCTGCGTTGACCCACAGGCCCACCCGGCCCTGGTCCCCGGTGACCTCCTCGAACAGTGCGCAGGCGACCGCCGTCTTGCCCGAGCCGCCCATGCCGTACAGCACATAGACCCGGCCGCCGCGCTCCGCCGCGACGCTCTGCCGCAGGCGTTCCATCACCTCGCCGCGGTCGCGCAGCGCGACGGGGCACCGGCCGACCGCCGGGCGTCGCACCGAGTCCGGTCCGCCGTGCTCCACACCCTCACTGCGGTAGTGGTGGTGCTCGGTGATGTGCTGGTCGCCCCGCGACTGGTAGACGCGCCCGTGGTCCTCGGCGTGGCCGTCCGTGCCGCCCGTCATCGCTCGGTGATGTGCTGGTCACGTCCCGCCTGGTAGACCCTGCCCTGGCCGGACGCGGTGGCGTGCTGGGTGATCTGCCGGGCGGCCGAGCCGTCGGGGTCGAGTCGGTCCAGGAGCGCGCGCAGTTCCTCGACGGCGGCGGGCCGGGCGACGAGCAGCCGCCGGACCGAGCCCTGCCATTGGAGGCGCAGCTCGTCCAGGGTTTCCCGGTCGTCCGTCGCGATGGCGGCCAGGACGTCCTCGCGTCCGGCCTCCAACTCGGCGGCGACGGTGTCGGCGCGTTCGGGTTGCGTCCGGCGCCAGAGCCGTGTGATCCCGTCACGCATGTGCTGCCAGGCGTCGGTCGCCATCAACGCGACCAGGGTGGTCCCCGCGCTCTGTGCGAGCAAGGCCACTTCCGCGTCCACAGCCGCCCCTCCGTTCACCCGATTCTCCGACAGCGGAACTGAAAGGTGTCACTCGTCAGACGGTGACATGATCGTCATTGCGGTCGATATCATTCCCGCCCTGAGCGCCATGGAACAAGGAGGAATCAGTCCTCGACAACACCCCTGGGGGCAGGTCATGACACCTGGCCAGGTCGTCGCGCTGCAGGCTACAGTGACGCATCCCGACCGATCGAGGGGGCGATGGGGATGTCCAGGCCATGGGAAGCGGATCCGGCCACGCGTTTCAAGCGACGGCTGGGAAAATCACCCCGGGAACTCGGAAACACCACCGGAACTCCCGACTGCCCTGACATCTGGGAACTCGCCAACGGCGACATCGCCGTCATCGGCCGGGACCTCACGCAGTCACTCGGCAAGAACCTGCCCGACGGGGTCTCGATCGGATCGGACGAACGACTGGTGGTCATCCCGAGGAACATGCTCATCGCGGCGAAGCCGGACATCCCCGGTGTTTGACTCCTTCCCCGGCGGCGCCTCCGAACGCCTGGACCGCCCCACGTACCACGCCGACCTCGGCCGGATCTACTCCGGCGCCGGGATCGGCTTCCTCAACAAGCTGGAGCGCGGCCAGCACTTCCAGGAGCGTGGCTTCCCGAGTTGGGAGGCCTTCGCCGCCGGCGACTGGGAGAGAGCGCTGACACTGGCCGACGAGAGGCGTGAGGACTACGCGCAGGAGCTGCACAAGGCGTCGCGATCGGGCGTCGGGCACCGTCGGCTCCGCGTCGTGGAATTCCCGGTCACGCCGTATGTGCAATGGGAATTGCACGTCCTGAGGGTACGTGTGGACGTGGGCGATGACATCAAGGTGCTCGATGCCCGCGATATCGCGGGCATCGAGCGGATTCGGCCCGTTCCGGAGGTCGTCGTTCTCGGTGATGCGGTGATGTACGAGGTCGTGTACGACGATGAGGGAAACGCGGACGGAGCGAATCGCTACACCGATCGGTCACTGATCCGGGAAACGAACGCCGGATTCGACGCGCTGTACGAGCGCGGCGAGGAATTCCACGCATTCTTCGACCGGGAGATCGCCCCTTTGGAACCGCCGCAGGTGACCGGGGTGTCGGGGAGGTCTCGCGGCTCGCGGTGACCAACGGGGCGGGAAGGCGGGCGAGTCCTCCCGCCGGGAGATCACCGCGCCCGGCGGTGACGAGACGCCTCGCCGTCTCGGGCCGCCACTTCGGCCCTCAGTCGGCCACGCGGGATGCCTCGGCCGCCGACAGGACGTCTCAGCGCGGCGAGCGCGTGCGGGACCAGCAGGCGCAGCCGCGGATCGTGCGGCCCCGCGTCGGGTGCGACGGGCACGGCCGCGTCGAGCAGCCGGACGGATGTCGTGTCGAGGGCGGGCACCAGATCCGCGGCGGTGGCCGCCGAGACGCTGTCGAGAAGGAAGGCCGAGCGGGTCCGTCACGGAGCGACCGCGCGTACCAGGAGCGTCCCAATATGCCCAGAGTGAGGCGCGTCGAGGACCCGCGCTTCGGCCGTGGCGAACCCGGCTCGGGTGAGCAGTCGCTCCCAGACGGCCGGGCGGTAGCTGTAGCGGTAGGTGAACATCGCCTTCCCGGCGAAGCCTCCCTTGTACATGCCCTGCGGCCCGTACGCGCCGGGGATGGCCGGCGGCTGCGAGAACGCGAAGACGCCGCCGGGCCTGAGCCGCCGGCGGACAAGGGGAAACAGGCGGCTCGGGTCGGTGAACCAGGCGGCACCGAAGACCGAGTAGACCGCGTCGTACACCTCCTTGTGCTCGCTCAGGTACTCCAGCACCTCGGAGCACACGAACTCCGCGCCGGTGCCGCCCCATTTCGCGGTGGTCTTCTCGACCATGACGGGAGACAGGTCGACACCCCGGGCATCGATGCCTCGCCCGGCGAGGTAGGCGAGAGCACGGCCGGTGCCACAGCCGATCTCCAGCACCGAGCGCGGGTTGCCCAGTAGCTCCGGGCCGGGTCCGTGTCCTGCGTACTGGGTCCAGCAGAAGCCCGGCTCCGCGTCGTCCTTGAAGGCGGAAGCGGCGAAGGCGTCCCACAGCTCCGTCTCGGCTGCGATGTCGTGTTGTGCGGGCAAGGCGATTCCTCTTCGCAGGGGCCGGCCCCTGTCCTCCGGGGGCCGAGGAGTTGTGGATCGATGACGCGGCAAGCGTCGACACCTACGCGCGGACCTGGAGAACGCTCCGCGAGTCCGCCGTGTACGGCACGGACGCGCGCAACCTCATCAGCGCGGCACGACGGACGTTGCGCTGACCGCTCGGGCCGGGGAAACACGCTTCGACGGAAGCGTGCGCGGGGACTGCCCTCCGCTTCTCATCCTGGGCGGCCTACGAGGGCTGAGGGCGGTCCGCCGTGGCGGCGGTCCCGTCGGAGGCGGAGCCCTCGGCGGGTTTCGGGACGAAGGTCTCGCGGACCTCCCCACCCTCCACGACCACGACGCGGTGCGCCGGCTTCGCCAGGACCGACTCGGAGAGGTGCTTCTTCAGCCGCCTGGCCATGGGCCGGTAGGTCGTGTAGGTGAGCGTGCCGGACACAGCGGCCCCGAGGACCGGGATGGCCTTCGAGACGCTTTTGGCGAAGGTCTGCTTCGTCATCTGCACACCGATGTAGGCCGCGACCTTCTTCACCACGGGGTAGACGACACCCTGGGTGAGCGCCCTCTGCGGCAGCTTCTTGGCGACCTGCTCCGCCATCATCCCCGCGACCTTCCCCACGGCGGCGTTCGCCGACTGGGTACCGAACATCACGCCGAAGAACAGCGTGAGCATCCCCATGGTCGCGTCGTCGACGTCATCGCCGTCGTCGGAGAACAGGTCGGGCCAGCTGTAGAGGTAGGCGAGCTTCTGCGAGATGCGCAGCATGTGGCCGAAGTACTGGGCCAGGTCGGCCGGCACGGTGGCGGGGAGGGCGAACAGGCCCGGAAGCCCGGCAGCGGCCGAGAGAGCGCTGACCTTGGCCGTCTCGTAGCGGATGGAATCGTCGGCCGCCCGGTCCAGGACGTCGGCGGCGATACCCGCCGCCGCCGGGCTCTCCTCGACCGCCCTGCGGATCTCCTCCTCGGAGCAGTAGCGCGCCAGCGCCTTGCGGAGGTACGCCTCCCGTTGGATCCGCACGCCCGGAAGCCTGGCCGAACCCACCAGCACCACGGAGAAGCGCGACTCGGGGTTCTCGCTCATCTTGCCCTGATTCACGGCAGGAACCTACAGTAACTCCGCCTTAGAATGGGCCAGTTCGACTCACCTGGTCCGGACCGCCGGGTAGGCGCGGCGGCGGGCCGGTGGGAATGGCCGACGGGGCGGGCCGGTCGCAGCGCGCGGCCCGTGCGGCGCGGTCAGGCGGTTGGCGTTGCCCTGCCCACCGTGACTGCGGACCGGTCACCGGGCGCACCAGGGGCACCGAAGGTGCGGCGCAAGACAGGAACGCTCACGGGCCTCGGCAGGCGCGTGCCCGCCGAAACCCCTGCGACGGCCGCCTCTCCCGTCAGACTGCCGCGAAGTGGACGAACGCGGTCCACGCCGCGGGTGCCACGGCCAGTGCGGCTCGGGCCGTGTCCTTCGAGTCGCGGACGTGGACGGCGCCTGGTCCTGAGGCGACCTCGACGCACTCCCCGCCTTCCTCGCTGCTGTAGCTGCTCGTGCGCCATACCAACTGGTCTATGTGCGTCTGACTTACGTGCACGCTCATGGCTCTCCCAGCAACTTCTCAACATACGTTGATGATTCCCGGGGTGTCAGGGCCTGCGCCCTGATGATCCCGTACTTGGCCTCCAGCGCACGGACGCGGTCCCGCTCCGTCTGCAGGCGGCTCACGTTCTGTACCTCAACGTAGGCGATCCTCCGCCCTTCCCTCGTCTCGATCAAGGTGAAGGGACCAGCCATGCCGGCGTTCTCCTCACGGTCGAGCCTCGACGGCGGGATGCGTCTCCCCTGCTCGAACGCGGCAATGGTCGAAGCCGAGTACCCGGTCAGCGACCCGAAATCCACCCGATCCAGTTCCGCCCGTTCCCGAAACAGCTTCAACTGCCGCCCGAAAACCGACAGGATGCCCGCCCCGACCT
The DNA here is from genome assembly GCA_003725745.1 of Streptomyces sp. I6. Lineage (GTDB taxonomy): Bacteria > Actinomycetota > Actinomycetes > Streptomycetales > Streptomycetaceae > Streptomyces. The sequence goes on from RHDP01000001.1 coordinate 1,692,916, forward strand.
CGTTCTCCGGCTGACGAACCTCGTCGTTCACGCCGCAGCTCCTCCCGTACGACCACCACAGCCACCGGCCCTGAGACCAACGCGCCGTCACGGACCCCGGTCACACCACGCCCCGCACACAAGCACACCGCCCACACACACAGCCCGTACCCGTCAGCGCGTCAACCCTGGCCAACGCTCCGCAGACTCCGCCACCGTCGACCCCATGGAGTCGCGCTGGGACGTGCACAGGCCCCCGGCAGGCATGTGTCTGCCGGGGGCCCACCTGGATGCCACCCCTGTCAGCGCGCCGCGAAGTGCACGAACGCGGTCCACGCCGCGGGTGCCACGGCCAGTGCGGCTCGGGCCGTGTCCTTCGAGTCGCGGACGTGGACCGCGCCTGGTCCTGAGGCGACCTCGACGCACTCCCCGCCGTCACCAGCGCTGTAGGTGCTCTTGAGCCATACCAGTCCGTCCCGGCCAAGGCCGACCGCTACTCCGCTCATCTCTCTCCCAACAGCTTCTCGATCAACGCGCGGGACTCTGCCGGAGTGTGAGCCTGTGCGCGCAGGGACCCGTACGTACGCTCAAGCTCCCGGACCCTCTGGCGCTCCGTGTGACACGGCTGTCGCCCTGCACCTCGGCGTAGGCGATCCTTCGCCGACCCTTCATTTCCGTCAAGGTGAACGGGCCGGCCAGTCCCGCATGTTCCTGACGGGAGAGCGGCATCACCTGCATCTCCACGTTCCGCTTCTCCTCGATCAGCAGGAGCTGCTCCAACTGCCCCCGCCATACCGCCTCACCACCGAGTGGCCGAAGCAGGACAGCCTCCTCGATCACAAAACTCAGATGCGGCACCGGGCGTCGGGAGAAGACCTCCTGCCGTGCCAGGCGTGCTGCTACTCGCTGTTCCATGAGCGCTTCGTCCAGCAGTGGTTGCCACATGGCGAACACCGCTCACGAGACCAAGGCGCCGTCACGGACCCCGGTCACGCCATGCCCCGCACACAAGCACACCGCCCACACACAGCCCAGATCCGAGAGGGCATCAACCCGGGTCTTCGAACTTGATGGGGGCACCGCCGACCGTCGGCACCCCGGCGTGCGCCCACTGCCCGTCGAACGTCCTGGTCGGGTCGCGCTCCGTGAGGCGGCCGAGGCGCGTCAGCCGACAAGCACCCCCACCAACTTCGAAGACCCATCAACCCTGGCGATCGCTGAACAGAGTTCGCCACCGTCGACCCCATGAAGTCTCGCTGGTACGTGCGCAGGCCCCCGGCAGGCATGTGTCTGCCGGGGCCTACCTGAATGCCACCCCTGTCAGCGCGCCGCGAAGTGCACGAACGCGGTCCACGCCGCGGGTGCAACAGCCAGTGCGGCTCGGGCCGTGTCCTTCGAGTCGCGGACGTGGACCGTGGCGGGGCGGACGGAGACCTCGACGCATTCCCCGCCCGCGCCACTGCTGTAGGTGCTCTTGAACCAAGCTGACTCGGGTACAGGCTGTTCGACGTTCATCTCTCTCCAAGCAACTTCTCGACGAAGGCCAGCGACTCGCGCGGAGTGAGCGCTTGAGCCCGAAGGAGTCCGTACTGCTCCTCAATCTCCCGAACTGGCTTCCGCGCCGTGTAGAGGCGGCTGTCCTGCTGAGCCTCCACGTACGCGATCCTCCGCCCTTCCTTCGTCTCGATCAAGGTGAACGGACCAGCCAGTCCGGCGTGCTCGTCCCGCTCGGTCGACAGCACCTGGATCTCCACGTTACGCCGGTGGCCGTGGAGCAGAAACTGCTCCAACTGGCCACGCATGATGCCCCACCCGCCCAGTGGCCGACGCAGGACCGACTCCTCGATGACGAAGCTGATGGTGGGCAACTGCGTGCGGCAGAAGATCTCCTGCCGGGCCAGACGTGCCGTCACCCTCTGCTCGACCACGTCCTCGTGCAGGAGAGGCCGCCAGTTGATGAACACCGACCGCGCATACTCTTCGGTCTGCAAGAGGCCAGGCACCGCCTGGTTGGCGTACACATGCAGCTCGACCGCCTCAGCCTCCAGCTTCGCCGCGTCCCGGAAGAACGTCGGGTACTGGGACCGAGCCACCTCCTCCTTGCCTGCGAGCAGCACCCCGTCCGCCCCGAGCAGGTCATCCGCCTGGTCGATGAACCTCGACGGCGGGATGCGTCTCCCCTGCTCGAACGCCGCGATGGTCGAGGCCGAGTAGCCGGTCACCGAACCGAACCTCGCGCGGTCCATGCCCGCTCGCTCACGGAGCAGCTTCAACTGCCGCCCGAACACAGACAGAATGCCCGTCCCGGCCTCGCATTCCGGCTGCTGAACCTCGTCCTTCACGCCGCAGCTCCTCCCGTACGACCACCACAGCCACCGAATTTGACCCAACACGCGGCACGGGGAGCCGGTCACGCCTCGCGCCGCACACAAGCACACCGCCCACGCATACAGCCCGGATCCGTGAGGGCGTCGCTCCTGGTCAACGCTACGCAGAGTTCGTCACCGTTGACCCCATGAAGTCAGCAACTCCCCCGAACGGGCACATGCCGCAGCGCCCACCGTCTGAACGCGAGTTCACCATGCGCTTCACCTCGACGCCTCGCGGTGCCCGCCTCGCCCGCCGGCTCGTCTCGCACCGCCTGAACGACTGGGGGCACCCCTACACGACCCCGGTCAACGAGACACTCACTCTCATCACGGCAGAACTCACCGCCAACGCCGTGCGGCACGGCCACGTCCCCGGGCGGGACTTCCGCGTTCGACTCACCCTGGCTGAGGGCACCTTCCGCATCGAGGTGACCGACACCCGAGCCGAGAAGCAGCCCCCGTCGACTCTCCCGACCCCCAACCCATCATCCGAGTCCGGCCGCGGCCTCCACCTCGTCGCCGCTCTCGCGGACGACTGGGGTGTCAGCCCGCGTCTGGCGGCCCCGGGCAAGACCGTCTGGGCGGAGCTGCGCGCACGGCAACACGGCCACCCGGTCACGCAGCGGGTGGCCCCTGATCCGACGGACGCCGATCTCCTGCTGGCTACTGCTTCACTGCTGCGCGACGACCTCGGGTCGCGGTCGGAGGACGCCAGGCACGGAGGTCGTCGTCGGTGAGCCCGTGCTCGCCCTGCTTCTGCTGTCGGTAACCGGCGAAGAAGTCCGCCGGGGAACCGCTGTAGAGCATGTCGAACTCGTTGTGCCACTGGCCCAGCCACGGCTGGAGTTCCAGCAGGCCGGCGAGGAACGGCGTGATCTCCTCGGTGGACAGCGCAGTATTGGTGAAGTACGTGGCGAGGGCCTGCGCCTGCTCCCGGTGGTCCCAGCCGGCCCACCCGTACAGCTCGGGGGTTGCGGCGTTGGTCTGCCCGTAGGAGATGAACCGCTCCTTGGGCACGTCGAGCTTGCCGCGCGCCTTCCAGTAGGAGGGGCGGAGGAAGTCGGCCGAGGTGTACTTGGGCGGCACGGGGATGGAGTCCCGGATCTTCCGCTTGGAAGACTCGTCGGGGGCGGCATCCTCCTTGCGCTGGAGGTCCCACACATCTTCCCAGTCAGCGCGCTTCTTGATGCCAGACGGCTTGTAGCGCAGGGCGGAGAGGAACGGCACGTGCTCGTCGCTGATCAGCTCGGCGACGACTTTGGCCAGTTCCTTGCGGGGCGCGTAGAGCTTGGCGACGGAGACGAAGTCCTCGTCACGGGAGAGGGCGTCGGTGAGGCGCGCCAGGGTGAGGATGGTGGGCTGACCGTTCTCGTCGAACCAGTGGTCGCGGTTCTCCATACGGTCGAGCAGCCAGGACCGCAGGGCCTTCTCCTGGAGCGCGTCCCAACCCTCGGTAGCCCAGCGACGCTTGTACTCGGGGCGCTCGATCATGCCGATGGCTCGGTTCGACTCGATGGCGTCGATCCGCTTCTGGACGACTTCGCGGTAGGGGGCGGGCCAGTGGGCCGGGATCTCCGTGATCGGTGTGGAGCCGTGCCGCTTGAACCATTCGTCGCTGGCTTCGCCTGCGGCGACGCGGCGGGCGAGGACGATCTCGAAGGCGCGTTCGCCGAGTGCGAGTTCGGGGAGGTTGGGGTCGTCGGGGTCCTCGGAGACGTGGAGGTCTTCGAAGTGGAGGTTGTAGAGAGCGTAGACCTGCCAGTCCAGTTCCTCTTGGAGGGCGATCATGCGGGCGCGGGTCGACTCCCAGCGAGTCTTGGCTTCGCGGAGGACTGTGGCAGTGGAGTTGGCTGCCACTGCTTCGGGGCTGGTGGAAGCGAGTTGCTGGGCAAAGGTGTCAAGAGCAGTAGCAAGGGCGCTGGGATATGAGGCCGGAATGGGGAAGTCTTCAAGGTTGGTGCCAGTGAACTCATAGCGCTCTTCCCACGCTTCGCTCTGAATTCCGCGCCCAAGGCCACTGCCACCCTTGCACTGACTCATCTGCTTGAGCCAGAACCCAGCCGTAGAACTGTTGAGCAACCCAAGCAGCCGCAGGTGCTCCTCCTCGCTCGCCCCCTCCCGCAACTTGATCACAGGCGCGGTCCTGGTGAAGGCACATTCGCTACGGTCCAGCGCAACGTGATTATGTGTGGCTACGAAGGCAAAATTCAGCGACCAGGGATGCGCCCCAAGTCCTTGGGTAGCTGGTGCCACTCCCACCACGGCCGACCATCTCTGAAGTAGGTTCCTCCTGAGAACGTCGAACGGCTTCCCAACTCGGTCCTACTCGGCCACAGCAGACGAGCGATGTTAGGCATCGAGGTCAGGGGCATAACCGAACGCTTTGAGTCGTATGGATGAATCACGGAGTTGCCGTCAGCGATCGCATAGTCGCGGACTTCGTCTCCGACACCGATCCGCTTGACGAATTCCGGCTCAGCACCGCGATTCTTAAGAGTCCGAGCAGGCATCGTCAACGCGTCGTCCGCATGGGTATCCCCGTAGAATCCGATCCGGACGATGTGCGGCTTGAGCGCTGACACACGAGCCGTTGCCAGTGCTTCCACCAACTCCAAGCCGCCGTCCGTCAAGATCCAGGGCTTCTTGGCGAAGAATCGCGCTCGATCCAGGTCGTCCACCGACACCCATTTACTCACCGAGCCCGGCTTGTCGATCTGCTCGACGATCGCTCGCCAGACCAGCCCCTCCTCTGCGTTCTCTGGCGCGGCAGGCTCGCCCTGAACGCTGCGGACAGTCCGAATTACCGGCGATCGCCCGGCTCCGCCTCGTTGCTTGCCAACCAGGATGACCGTAGGCGTCCCGTGCCCCGGAATGTAGGCACCAGACGTGTCTACGACCTCGGTCAGCTCCACTGCGTGCCCGAAATAGCCCTCAATGAGCTTCGTCCCAAACTCGCGCTTCATGAAGGAGTTAGCAGTGATCTGCCCGACCATGCCGTACCCTCGCCCCTCGGCGTCCCCGCGCTTGGCCAGTTCGAAGAACCGCTGGGCGAACGGAACAGATAGCGCGTATGTGCCAGCGCAGGCCGGATAAAGATCGCGATACAGCTCGTTGAGCTTCTTGTCCTTGACAGTGATATACGGTGGATTTCCGACGACCACGTGATAGTGTCCCGGCTTCAGTATGTCCTGGTACTCGTGCACGTCCTCCGTGGCGTACTTGAACTCGGCCAGCTCGTCCACGAGGCCCGCATCCGCCTCACCGAACAGCTTGTCCTGTTGGGAACGGCGAGCCTTGATGAGCGAGTCCCCCACCGCCAGATGAACCGGCCACTCGTACCTCGCCGCCTCCCCCAGCGTCCGCACCCCACTCGCCGCCATAGCCGCCACCAGCAACCGGAACCGCGCCACAGCCACCGCGAACGGATTGATGTCCACCCCGTGCACCGAGTCGAGCGCAGCCCGCACCCGCTCATGCACGTCCTTCCCCGGCTGCCCCTCCCCCACAGCCGTACCAACCGCCGGAACGCCCCCAGCACAAAGTGCCCCGACCCGCACGTAGGGTCGATCATCTTCAGTTCCTCGTACCCGAACTCCCGAACGGCAGGATTCATCGTCCGGTCGAGGATGAACTCCTCCACGAACTCCGGCGTCTGGAGCAGCGCGTACGTCTTCCGCGCAGCCTCGCTCAGGTCCTGGTACAGGTCACCCAGGAAACGCGTGTCCCACCCCTCCGTGCCGTCCTCGTTCAGCGGGTCGGTGAAGTCGTGGACGAGGACGCCCGCCTCGTCCCTCCCCCGCCAGAACTCGACCAGGTCCCGCGCACCGTCATGCGACAGCGGCACCTGGTACAGCGGGTTGTGGCGCTTGTCGAAAAGCAGCCGGCCCGCCTGCCCCTGCCCCAGCTCCTCGAACGCCTTCTCCAGCCACCCCCGGTACGTCGGGTCCTCGTCCGACTCCACATACGCGTCGTACCGGGACTCCGCCAGCTCCCGCCGGTCACCGTCCGGCCCCGTCAGGTACGGCTCCGGGATCAGCCGGTTGTCCTCGCAGAACCGCACGAAGACGCTTCCCAGCACCCACGCCACCGCTACCTGCGTGATCCGCTCGTCCAGCCACGCGTTCCACGTCGCCGCAGTACGCCCCAGCTTGCGCGCCCGGTCGTACTCGGCGCGCAGCCGTGCGCCGACGTCCCCCAGCGCCTTCACCTGGCGCCCAAGATCCGCCTCGACCGCCTTGACCTGCTGCTTCAGGTCGTTCAACAGAGCCTTGCGGTCGATCACTTGACGTCTCCCTCGCCACCGCTACCACTGGCACCAGCACTTGCCACACCCTCGCCGGACCCGCGATGGGCGTTGCCCACCCAGGTGTCCGGAAGCTGAATCCACTCCCCCAGGCCGGCCTGGTACGGCACGGCCACCTGCCCGAGCCGGGGCTCGCGCGAGGGATCGCTCTGCGGGACCAGGAGCCACAGGCCCCGCCCGCCCCGCCGGGCCGCCGACGCCAGCCGGTGCAAGACGCCCATCGCGTCGTAGCGCGCGAACACCCCGGCCTCCGTCAGCAGCACAGGTCCCCCGAGACCGGTCCCGGAACCGGCCCCGCCTCCGCCGCCGTTGCCCAGCAGCTCCGCGATCCGGGGCTCCACCGTGCCCCACGCCGTGCGCGCGTACTCCGCGAACCGCACCGCGCCCTTGGAGCCCGGCTCGGCGGCGTCCGCCTTGAGCAGGGTCTCCCAGGTGGGCTTGGTGCCCGGCGTGATCTGCGCGCGCAGGGCCTGAAGGAACAGCTCCGTCACCGAGACCGCCTCCGCTCCCAGCCGTTCGCCGGTCAGCCCGGCCACCGCCTCCCGCACCGACCGCTGGCCGACCGTCAGCACCCGGTAGCCGTCCCGCCGGGCCGAGGCGAGCAGCCGTTCCTCCGCGCGTACGGCGCCCGCGAGCTGCGGGTCGTCGGCGTACCGCGTCACCGCGCCCGTACGCGTCGACTGCCGCCACGCACCCGTCGTGAGGTAGCTGGACGCGTCGTCGACCCGCGTCGGCAGGTAGCGCAGCACGCCCTCGCGTTCGTGCATGCTGAGCGACAGTTCGAAGCCGGCGTCGCGCAACGCCTTGGTGAGCGGGCCGCCCGTCGGCAGTTCGTGGGTCGTGCCGCCGCGCCCGTCCGGGACGACCATCTCCGGGAAGCGAGCCCGCACTCGCTCGTGCACGGCCTCGCCGGTCAGCCCCGGCTGCTGGCCCTCGGGCATGCCCGGGATCCAGCGGACGAGCCCGGCCTGGGTGAGGCGCAGCGCCCTCACCAGCGGCAGGTCGCGCGGGTAGATCTCCAGGCGCGGAGTGGCGGCGGCGTTCACGGAGGCCGCGGCCGCCAGCTCCACCATGCGCCGCTCGTCCCAGTCGACCGTGCCCGGCGGCACCGTCAGCGCGCCCAGTTCGGCGAGCACGGTGGCCGCAGTCGGCAGGGTGTCCAGCTTGGCCAGCCGGTCGGCAGTCTTGCCGAGACGGGTCGCGTACTCCAGGAGGCCCGGCGCGGTCGGGGTGTCCGGGCCGTCGTTCTCGCGGACGTCGAGGGCGAGCAGGCCGGCGCCCAGGGACTCGTCGGTCGCCTTGCGGTTGGGCTGGTGCTGGAACTCGGCTTCCTGCGGCAGCAGTTGCTCGACCTCCACCACGGCCCGTACGGCCGCCAGCGCCATCGCCCGCCGCTGCTCGCGCCCCGCGAGGTGCGTCCCTCGCCGGACCGCGAGGGCATCCGCGATCTCCACCGCCGAGGCGACCCTGCCCATGCTCACGAGCAGGTCGATGATCTCCTCGCGCAGTGCCCGGACGGCGGGCTCGGCCCTCCAGCGCTTGCGCTCGTCCTTGAGTAGCTGCGGGATGCGGCCCTGGCTCAGCCCGAGGCCCTCCGCGACGTCCTTCTGCTTCGGCCAGACACCGATGTCGGGCAGCACGCCGTGCTCGTCGGGCAGGCGCAGCAGCAGCCGGACCATCTCGGCCTTGTTGCGGTTGGAGCCGTTGTTGTTGACGGCGGGTACGAAGACGGTGGCGAGGGTGTCGAGGCTGACGGAGCGGAGCATACGGGGCGACAGCGCGCCCGCCGAGGTGCCCGTGGCGAGTTCCCCGACGAGGGCCGACTCTGCCGCGGTGAGCTGCTCGAGCTCCTCCCTGGCCTCCGCCCGGCCCTTCGGTGTCAGCGGTGAGACGGGGATCTCGCGCAGCCGCTCGCCCCACTCGCGCTGCCGCTGCTGGACCTCGTTGCGGGTCTTGGCGCCCAGTCCGGGGGCGTTGACGAGCTTGCGGCGGCTGTAGTCGAGCAGTTCGCCGACCGTGGTGATGCCGAGGCCGTAGAGGAAGGACTGGGCGGCGGGCGTGAGGCCGGAGACGGTCAGCGGGGTGTCGCGGGTGACCTCGGCGGCGAGGCGGTCGCGCTGCTGTTCGGCGGTCTCGGGCTCGGCGTCCGCGATCGCCGCCGCGGCGGCGCCCTCGGCCGGTGTCCCCTCCTCCGTTGTCGTGGCGGCCGGGTGACGGGAACGGTGGCTGGACGGGACGGTCTGCGAGGCGTCGAGGAAGACCTTGCGCCAGGCGTCCCGCATCGGCTTCAGCTCGGGGAAGCGCTTGCCGGCGTCGCGGTGCAGGGCCTTCTGGAAGAAGGCGACCAGCCCGTCCCGTACGGCCGGGTCGAAGGCCTCGGCCGCGATGGTCGGGTAGGGCCACTCCTTCGCGTCGGTCATGCGCGGCAGGACACTGCCGTCGCCCCACCTGGGCAGTTCGCCGGAGGCCATCTGGTGCAGGGTGACGGCGACGGCGTACCGCTCGGCGTGCGAGTCGTACGAGCCTCGGGTGATGACGTCGACGAAGGGGTCGAGGTAGCCGTCGGTGCCCGCGTTGGTGCTCCTCGCCGGGTAGCCGGCGAGGGAGAAGTCGATGAGGACGAGTTCACGGGTGCGGTTGGGGCGGATGCGGATGGCGATGTTGTCGGGCTTGATGTCGCGGTGCCAGACGCCCTCGCCCTCCAGGAAGTCGACGGCTCCGAAGAGGTAGTCGCCGTACGCCTCCAGCTGGTCCACCTGGAGGCGGCCGTTCTCGCGGAGCTGGCGGGCGACGGTCTCCTCGCGGCGGCGCGGACGTCCGCCGCCCTCGGTGCCCTGGCCGTTGTCGTCGCGCTCGTCGCCGACGTACTCCAGCGCCAGGACGGTACGGCCGCCGATGTGCAGCGGCTCGGGTTCGACGAGGCGGATGATGCCGGAGTGGGGGCGCAGGCGCCCCATGGCCTCGGCCTCGCGGGCGAGGATCTCGCTGCGGCTGTCGGAGAGGGCGACCTTCAGTACGGCCAGCGGGCGGGTCCTGCGGGTTTCGGCCTGGAGGTCGCGGACGAGGAAGGCGCGGCTGGTGGAGCCGGTGCCGAGGCGGCGGCGGATCTCCCACCGGTCGGCGAGCACGTCACCGGCGACGGCCTCCAGCGGGTCCTTGTCGGCGGTGGTGTCGTCGTCCTCGCCGCCCGGCCCTTCCGTACCGGTGGCAGCCGGGGCCGGGGCGGTGAGGGAGTCCTCGACGACCTCCAGCAGCTCCAGGAACTCGTCGACACTGGACAGTCGCTGGCCCGGCCGGTAGGCGGTGGCGGCCTGCACCAGGAAGTCGACGTCCTCCGAGAGCCCGTCCACCAGGGAGCTGGGGCGCAGCCCCTCCCCGCCTCCAGGCGGGCCAGCAGCTCGGCCTGGCCGGCGGCCGGGGCCTTGCCGGTGACCAGCAGATAGGTGAGGACGCCGAGCCCGTACACGTCGAGGTGGACCGGGTCGGGGTTGAGGGCGGTGAGTTCGGGGGCGAGGTAGGCGTCGGCGTCGTCGGCCAGGTGCTGGGCGGACAGCGCGGTCGGCGCGAAGCGGGTCATGCCCTGGCCCTGGGAGGAGTCGCCGCTGCGCTGGGTGGCGATCTGCCAGTCGGAGATCTGGAGCTGCGGGGTGAGCCAGGCGGCCTCCTCCCCCACCGCCCTGCCCTTCCGGCCGCGCGGCCGGGGGACGACGAGCACGGAGCGGGCGGCGAGCGCCCGGTGGTGGATACGGCTGGAGTGGGCGGAGCGCATGGTCTCGGCGAGCTGGCGGACCAGCGCCATGCGGCCGAGGATGTCCAGCTTCTCGCCGTACTGGACCAGGTACTCGTCCAGCTTCAGGGTGTCCGGGTGGTAGTCGAAGATCAGCGCGGGGCCGGCGGCGTGCCCGGAGGGGAAGTACTGCTTGAGCTCGACCACGCCCGGGTGCTTGAACCGGCCCAACACCGCGGCTTCGCGCCGGGCGGCGTTCTCGACGGACTGGCGCAGGGAGGCGTCGGAGCCGCGCTCGCTGAGGTAGATGCGGACGCGGGCGGCCTCGGGAAGATCGCTGTGGCGGGCGAGGTAGTCCGCCCAGGTGGGCCCGGAGTCGAAGGACTTCCGCTCCAGCTCGTACGGGCCGACCTTGTACTGCGCGTCGCTCTTGCGGATGCCGATGTTCTTGAGGGCCGCCTCGATCTCGCGCGAGCCGATCGCGGTGATGCGGCGCCGCTCGTCACGCGGAGGCTGCCCCAGCATCTCGACCAGCTGGTGGACGGTGTGGACGCCGTTCCGGTCGTGGGCGGGCAGGCGTATCCGCAGGCTGTTGTCCGTGAAGCAGACGGCCTCGGCGACCCAGACCCGCTTGCCGCCGGGCAGCGCGAGCAGGCCGGCCAGCTCCTTGGCCTTGCGGTTGACCAGGTGCAGCGGGTTGCCGTGCGTACGGCGGCGGCCACCGGGAGTCGTCTGCACCCAGGTGCCGTTCTCGGACGTGACCGAGCCGTGCCAGTCCTTCAGTTCGATCATGCAGACGCCGCCGGGAGCGACGACCAGCAGGTCCACTTCACGCACGTGACCGGTGTTGGCGGTGAAGGTGAAGTTCGACCAGGCCCGCCAGGGGTCGGAGTCCGGCAGCTTCTCCCGGATCGCGTCCAGGCCACGGCGTTCGTGATCGAACTCGGACTCGGTGACCGTGACCCACCGGCCTTCCCGCATGCCTGTCCCCACTCCTCGTGTCCCGCCACGGGCGACCGTTCCCCATGGTCAGACCCAGGGTGCAGATCCTAGTCCGTGTCCGTGGGCCGAGAAGGGGTTATGCAAGGAGGACGGATCGACAGGGCATGCCTCCCTCTCCGGCGGAATCGGGAGGACCCCGCACCACGCACACGGGGTGCGCGTGGCAGCCTGTCGACCACCTGCCGAAGGACGCGAGCCATAGGAGGCCCGGGCATCGCGCGGCACCCCGCCGCGGACGCGTGCTGCCGGGCGGCGACCGCACGTTCCGGGAACGAGATGGGCGGCGCCGACCGTTCGCTGCGGGAAGCCGTGCGCGAAGCCCGTACGTGGAACCCGGCGGAATTCACCCGGCCGGGTTGCGGAAGACGTCCTCCCTCGTTCAGTGGGCGGGGCAGGCGGCGGGCAGGTCCGGCAAGCAAGTAGCCGGGGAGCGGCGCCTTACACGTGTCCGGGGGTTGTTCGGGCGGGGTCGGGACGTACCGGGCGCCGTCGCCTCCTCTACACCCGGGCCCCGCGTCCGGCCTCTGAGCCGCCGCACTGCGCGACGGCGCCGTCTCGGACGAGACGCCGCCCACCACAACCGACCTCACATCGGCGACGCACCCCGGCCGCAACGGCGCCCCGCGCCGTGACCCGCCGTACTTGCCGAACCTGCCGGACCTGCCGGACCTGCCCGCATGCGTGACCAGGGGCCTGAGCCGCACAAACCGGGATCCCACCCTTGGATGGGCGGCGCGGCCGGATCCCGGACGAAGTCCGCCCCCACGGAACCGCCCCGTCAGACCGGGACGGCTTCCCGTGCCGGTCCGCCCGCGAGCTCCCGCAGCTTCGCCCGCGTCTCCGGGTCCGTCGAGTAGACGATCGTGCCCACCATGCCCCGGGTCAGCAGCACCTTGTAGGTGTTGCGGATCAGGCGGTCCACGTCCGCGTCGGGAGTGGACCTCTTGAAGACCGGGTCCTTCGACGCCGTGCGGTCCGTGATCCAGCGGTCGCCGCGCCAGACCAGATCGGGGCCGATGATCACGCCGGACCAGTCGTACTCGAAGCCTTGGGCGGTGTAGACGCAGCCGACCTGCCCGAAGCCCGCCGGGTCGGTGGCCCACAGGGCGGCCGGGGGCGCGCCGGAGACGGAACGGTCGCCGCGCAGGTTCCAGGGACGGGCCCAGTCGCCGATGACGACGTCGGGCGGGAGCGGTTCGCCGGGCCTGGGCTCCGGGGACCACCGCCAGCAGTACCCGGCGGACATCCGGGCGCCGTAGCCCTGGGTCCGCCGAGCTTCGAGGAAGGCTTCCATCTGCTGCGGGCTGTCGGTCACCAGCAACTGCATGCGTCCGTCGGGTTCCCAGGCGACCGGCCCGCCCGTCTCCAGACCGAGGAGGCGGACCACCCAGCGCAGGTAGGCGTCACTGCCGCCGCAGCGGAACTGGCTGTCCAGCGGGACGACACGGCAGGGGATGTCCCGCTTCGCCGCTGCCGCCTTGATCTCGGCCACGGTGCCCATCTCACCGGGGCGGACGACCTGGTGCTCGTCGAGGAAGAAGACCGGCACATAGGCGACGTCGATGAGTTCGTCGACCTGGGCCCTGCCGGTACGGTGCTCGGCACGCGTATAGCGGTTGGCCGAGGTCTCCCGGATGCGGTGCGCCTCGTCGCAGATCACGGCACCCAGGCTGTTCTTCTCCGCCGTCATGAAGCTGTTGAAGTACTTGAACAGGTCCTGGACTTCCCGTTTCCGGGCCCCGGCGACCTTCCTCATCGTCTTCGTGAACGACTGCGAGCCGGTCGCGTGCAGGGCCGGCACCCCGCGACGGTACAGCTCGCCGAGGAGTTGGAGAGCGATCACGCTCTTGCCGGTACCGGGACCGCCGGTGACGACGACGACCTCCTTGCGGTCGGCGTGCTTCGCCTTCTCCACCGCGTTGAGCACCATGCGGTAGGCGACCTGCTGCTCGTCGAGGAGGACGAACTGGGTGCGCTCGCGCACCTCCTCGGCGGCGACGGACATCAGCTGCTTCGACGGCACCGGGGCACCGGCACGGAGTTCGTCCGCCGCCCGGGCACCCGGGTGCTTGTCGCTCAGCCGCGTACGAAGGTGGTCGAGGAAGGCGCCGCGGCGTTCCTCGGTGAAGAGCAGACCGTGCCCGTCGCGCTCGATCTCCCGCAGCCCGGTCACACCGAACTCGGTGGCGTTGTGCAGATAGGCCGCTCCGGTCACCCGGTGCCCGTGCTCGGCCACCGCGCCGTTGAAATTGACGAGGTACTCGCAGTAGCGCCGGACCTGCTCGACGGGGTTGAGGACCGGATGGGCATAGGCGTCGACATGGCACAGCGTGGGGTCGTCCTCATGGGGCAGGGCCTGGCTCCACTGCTTCAGCTCCACCACCACGTAGGACGGCTCTCCCGTGACCGGGTGCACTCCGGCGAGGACGACGTCGGCACGCTTGCTGTTCAGCGGGAGCGCGTACTCGAGCATGACCTCCACGTCGCCCAGACCGGCGTCGTTGAGTGCGGCGGCGAGGACGTGGATGCTGCGCTCCCAGGAACGCACCTCCGAGGCGCCGGGCCGATAGCCGTGCATATGGACGAACTTGTCGGTGAGGTGCAGGAACAGTGAACCGTCGAGTGCCATGACGGCGACCGTTTTCGCGGACGCGCGGAACAGCAAGGACTTCCCCCATACAGCACGAAGAGACTCGTGCGGGTGGGGGCGTGTCCTTCGAGACTCCACCGGGGTGGAGCGGAAGCCCGTCGGGCCGCGTTGACGATGTGTCCGAGGGTACCTGGCGGAACCGACAGTCGTACCGGTGGTCGCGATGGGAGCAGAGGTCGCCCGCACCGGTCGCCCCGCCTGCGTGCGGATACCGGAGTACGCGGCATCCGCCCTGTGGAGCGAGCGCTGTCGATCTCGGAGGCGACTCCGTCACCCCGCCAATGCGGCAGGCACCGGGGCCCACAGGCGCCCAGGAGGCCTGGTCGACGCAACGGCCACCGGGCCCCGTCGTCGCTCATCACCGCCCGGACCTGCCCTTCGGTATGGGCCCTGTGCACGGAAGCGTCACACCGTGGACCGCTCGCGTCGTCAACGGACCATCGCACAGCGATTTCCCCAGCCTACCGTTCAGCGGCCCTCAGTGGACGTTAAGTCCGTTTCTGGTAGCGGCCTCGTCCGGGTTGGGTGGGGAAGCCTTGACGGGTGAGGCGTCCGAGGCGGCTGCGGTGATGTTGACGGATGCCTCGTCGGTGGGCATGTCGAGGAGTTCGTGCAGCTCACGGGCTCGGAACACCTGGTCGGGGTGCTGGTTGAAGGCGTTCACGATGGCCTGGTAGGCGGTGTTCGTCTCGGGTGGATCGGGGTCGCCTCCAGCGGGTGCGAGTTCGGCGACGACCTTTGCGGTGGTGGCAGGTCCGCGAGTCGCGCTTCGGTCTCGGCCAGGACGGCGGTCAAGTGCCGGATCTGATCGCGCAGTTCAACGGCCCGGGGCGGTGGTCTCGTCGTGCCGGGCTTGGAGGCCGGCCAGGAGCTCGGTGACGTTCACGCGGCCAGCCCGAGGGTGTCGCGCCAGGCCGGAGAGGGTGTGGTGAGACGGCGGGCCATGTTCGCGATCGAGGCCCAGTAGACGCGGAAGGCGGAGGTGTCGGGCCGGTGGTCGTACTCACGGGCGAGGCGGCGGTGCAGCATCAACGTGCCGTTGACCTGCTCCACGATCCACCTCTTCGGTTGCGGAACGAAGCCTTTGCCCTGATCGGCCCGGTTGCGGCGGACGATCTCGACATCGATGCCGGCCAGTGCGCCGTGAATGAGGACCTCGTCCTTGAAGCCCTGGTCCACCAGGGCTTTCTCCAGGCGGTTGCCGCACCGCTCGGCGGCCTGGTCGAGCAGGGCGGTGCCGGCCGTGTCGTCGTGTGCGGAGGCGGCCAGCACGACGACGCCGATGACCAGCCCCATCACATCCACGGCCAGGCCCCGCTTGCGCCCCGACACCTTCTTGTGCGCGTCCAGCCCCGTCGTGGTCTTCGGGACACCAGCCGCGGCGCGGACGGACTGGGTGTCGATGATCACGAGGGACGGGTCCTCTCATCGCCGGGCTCTCTCCCTCACCTGGCAGCGCAGGAGTTCGGAGATGCGCTGGTCGAGACCGCCCTGGCGCCACAGCGTGAAGTAGTAGAACACCGCCGACCAGGCCGGCACGTCATGCGCCAGGTAGCGCCACTGGCAGCCCGTCCGGTTCTGGTAGAAGACCGCGTTCACAACCTCCCGCAGGTCGCAGGCCCCGGGATCACCGGTCGCCGACCGTGCCACCCGGTCCAACTTCCAGGCCGTGATCATCGGCTGGATCAGCGCCCACTGCTCGTCCGATTAGTCGCTGGGGTACGGCTCTCGCTCCATGGCCCGCATCTCAGCATGAACATGCCCATCAGACGTTCAGCATGGCGCTCAGTACCACGATCGAGTGATCACGAACCGAGGAAGATCGGACTTGACGTCCACTCAAAAGCTCAACCGGCACGGCATCCCGGTTCGCACCGCGCGCAACGCTGCGTTGGCCGCACTCGCCGCTGATTTCCCCAGCCCGATCCTCGCCGACGTGACTGGAACGCACCGCCACAACGCGCTCCGCTGGGTCGCCTACGCCCGACGCGACTGGGCCGAGTACCTCGCTGCCCGGGCTGCGGACAAGTCGGGAGACGTCGTTCCAGCCATCGACTACTGAACTTGAATTCGCGATGTCGGTCAGCCGTCCATGATCAGGCCGGTGCCGGCAAGGCAGCTGTCGACGAGGTCCGGGCTGTGCTGGATCTGCTTGAGCCGGTGTTTCACAGCCCGGGTGATCTGACCGAGATCAGCTGCGGCAAGGTTGCCGATGTCGCGTTTGACCAGGGACCAGATACCTTCTTGCGGGTTCAGGTCCGGCGCGTAGGTAGGCAGTTGGAACACGGTGAGCCAGTCGGCGTTCGCCGTGATGAACTCCCGCATCCCTGCGGTCAGGTGGAGGCGGACGTTGTCCCAGACCAGCACGATCGGGCCACCGAGTTGGATCCGGGCGCGGACGACCAGGTCCCGGAAGTCCCGCCAGCCGAACCCCTTCGGCTCGCCCTTGCGGCCCCGGTACTCGCGGGTCCGGTAGATCAGCCGGGACCGCTCGCCCGGCTTGTAACAGGACATGCCCGCCATCGACACCCGTCCGGAGCCTCGGCCCCGCACCCGGACCACCGGCGTCTGGCCGATCCGTCCCCAGGTCCTGGCACGCGGCGGCGTCATCGACTGCCCGGCTTCGTCCTCGAAGACGATCCAGGCGTCGCGCTCCGCCGCGATGGTCTTACCCGCGGCCAGGTCTCCTTCTTCCAGACCTCGACCGCCGCGTCGTCGCGCCCGATCGCCCGCCGGGCGGGCTGCTGCCAGGACCAGCCGTGCCGCTTCAGCAGCAGCCACGTGCCCTCCACCGTGTAGCTCACGTGGAACAGCCGGCCGATCAACGTCTTGATCCGCGCCAGCGTCCACCGCTGATCGGCCCAGCCGTGGACCAGCGGCCCGCGTTCCAGCTCCCGCTCCAGCCGGGCGATCTGCGCGGCACTGAGCCTCGGACGCCCAGGCGACCCCTTCGACAGAACCCCCGCCTCGCCGCGCTCGCGCCACTGGCGGCGCCACCGCTCCACCGACCGCTCGCTGACCCGCAGCACGGCAGCGATCTCCCTGTTCTTCTGCCCGCCCTCGAAGCGTTCCACGGCCTGCAGCCGCACCCGCTCCCTCGCGGCCCTCCCCGCGTCGGTCAACCCGCCGCCCTGCGCGTATCTCACAGTCCAGGGCTACCGGAGCAGACCAGCCGCCGTCAGGCGAATGCCTCCGACATCACCCAATCAAGTTCAGTAACCACGCGAGATTGTGCTCGGACGGCGTCAGATCAGACAACGACGACTTGCTCGACATTGTCCAAGACGGTGATGTTGACCATGACATCGAGGGGAGCATCCCAGTCGACGTGAAGGTGGAATTCCACTCCACCGTCCCCGCCCTCAGGGTCGTGCGGACCGACATTCGTCACGTAGACGTTCGCCTCACCGAGGATGGGCCTGCCGGCTGCCCCGAAAACTCCCCCAGAGAACCCCCATTCTGCTGCCTGGATAATGACCGTAGAATCTTTATTGATGGGACCCCAGTTAAAATTCTGACGGGACCTTCCCTTTACGTCGCGGTATAGAACGCGGATCGAACGAGCCATCACACTCTCCCCAATGCAGCCAGAAGGTATAAATACGCCAGCACCAGCAACCAGCTGCTTCAGATTCGCAGACCGCACCGACGCTCGGGGACCGACCTACTTCATGGTATGGCCGCCAATGACGGGTCGTGTCCCCCGTCGTTCACTCGGCGGGACGCCGAGTGCACTCGGCGGGACGCCATCCAATGACGCTGCCGGACCTTACAAGAGACAAAGAACTCTCCGGCGTGTCCCGTGTGCGCTTGTTCACCACTTCTAGGCTCGGACAAGTGGCTGCACGCCGCAACTTGAGCTATCTCGTTCGCTTCATGGTCGCCCTGGTGCGTGGCCCAGGTTCGCCCGCCCCAAGCCCAAATCCAGGGAGTAGGTGTGGCCGGGTCCGGGGGTGCTGACGAAAGACGTTGCTGCACCCCGATCAGTCCTCCGGGCTAAGGGCTGTCCCGCAATCCCCAGCGGGCGCACGACGACAGCTGCTGCACCTCGCCGTGTTGTCGGATCGCCCGAATGCGCCCAGTATGAGGACGACCCTCCGCCTGCGATGCACCCCATCTGACGCCGTGCGCTGATCCGCCAGTGATTACGGGACAGCCCTTAGTCCAACGTGCAGACTCGCATGCCTCCCGCTTCACTGGAAGGGTCTCTTGCACGCCCATGAGACACATGTGACTCGGAGGCGTTACAACATGCAGCTCCAGTTCAGAACGCAGAATGTTGCGTCGACCCAGGGCTTTCTGCCGATCGCCGAGTGCCGCGACATCGTCCGAGCCATGAAGGACGCGCCGCGGGTGCCGGCCCAGGTCGTACGAGCGGGCGAATCAATCCTGGACCAGTCGCTGCGCCTTTGCTTCGATCACCATTTTCCCGAAGATTTCAAGCGAGTCATCGGTGATCGCATGGCGTCCTATTTTGCCGATCACCGCATCGCATTCGACTCGGACGCGAACTACCTGTATGGCCCCTACTTCATGTCGTACGAGAAGGGCAGCTTCTTCCGGGCGCATCGCGATGTCGCCAACCACAAGAACGACCCGCCCCGACTGGCCGCGCACCGCTGGTCGCTCCTGCTCTACCTCAACGGACGCGACGCCGTCGGGGCACTGCCAACGTTCGACGGCGGCGCGCTCACCATCTACGAAACCGACCCCCACCTTCGTGATCGCCGAGTGGTCATCGTGCCGGAGCCCGGGATGCTGCTGCTGTTCCGGTCCTCCTTGATGCATGAGGTGGCGACCGTACGCGAAGGTACCCGATATGCAGCCGCGGGTTGGATGTCCAGTTCAAACTCCTCGCCGCTCGGAGGTCAGCGATGAACTACCACGCCCCCGCCAATGAGTCGATCCGGATGTGGGTGACCAGGGGAGTCGACCTTGAAACAAGGACTGCGCTGGCCACCTTCTGCCGCCGCAACCGGTTCCCGTATCTCTATTTCGAGGTCCTCGAACCCCTGTTGTCCCACACCGACCTCGTGCTAGCGCTCGCCACGTCGGAAAGACCGTGGCCACCCAAGGGGATCGGGTCACAAACGGTCGAGGCCGTGGGCATCGCCATGATTGGAAGTGAGGGTCGGGCCCATCTCACTCCTGTCCTGACCGACCGCAGGCATGCGACCAACATCGGCCTCGTCGGCGCCGTGACGAAGCAGCTGCTGGAGAACCTGCACGATGCAAAGGTACCGTCGGCTGGATACCTGATCCGTCAGGGCGATCGCGCTCTTGAACGCGCCCTCGAACAGGCTGGGTTCGCCGAGGCGGATTTCCAGTCTTCCACGGACTTCGCCGAATACCTCGAATACTCCGCAGCGCCCGAGAAGGTCCTCGACGCACTGAGCCTCGGCCGACTGAGGCTTGGAGACCTCCTGACGCTCGCTTTGGATGGTCGAGAGCTCGATCGTCTGTGCGCCTACCACTTCGCGCTGGTCGCCGGATTGACGGCCTATCTGCAGGACTCGATCCGGTACGCGGCGCTGCTGCCCGGCCTGATCGATCTGGTCGCCACGTTGCCCCTGCGGGCGTGCCGCCTGGCACTCCCGGTCCTCCGGCAAAATGAACCGAACGGCTCCAGCGGCACCGGAGTCGCCGACAACCCTATCGCTGATCATTTCGAGCCTGGACGAGGGCACCGATCTATATGAAACCCTGAGGTCCGTCTTCGCCGGATCGGTCATCCCTACCGAAACCGTTGTCGTCGACGACGGGGGCAGCGACGGCAGTTGCGCCGCCCTGGAGCGGGACGAGTGGCGCGCGCGAGGCGTCACGGTGCACCACATCGAGCGCAGCGGCGTCGCGGCGGCGCGCAATGTGGGCGGCAGGCTCTCACAGGGCACATACCTGCTCTTCCTGGATGCGCACTGCCGATTGGAACAGGATTGCCTCGCCCGACTGCAAGCCGCGTTGATCGCCGAGCCCGATGCCATCCTCGCACCTGCCCTGTGCGACGTCGGCAGCACAACGTACGGCTGCGGCGCCCGCCTGATCGATGCCGAACTGCGGGTGCGCTGGCTGCCACCCGGACCGGACGGCGCCTCATACTTGGCGCCCATCGCACCAGGAGGCTGCCTCGCGCTGAGCAGGGCTACGTTCGACCATCTGAACGGCTTCGGCGTCTTTCGCGAACTTGGGCTGGAGGATGTGGATTTCAGTCTGCGGGCATGGCGTGCGGGCATTGATGTCCTGGCTGTCCCGTCGGCACGCCTGACACACCGTTTTCGGCCGAACCCGCCTTATCGCCTGAGCTCCGCAAGCCGGTCCTACAACGTTGCACGTGTCGCACTCATCCACTTCAGCGGCAATCGTCGTGCGGAATGCCTGCGCAGGATCATCGGCACGCCCAGGGCCGCTGAGGTACTTGTCGATGCGTTCTCTGGTGACTGGGAAGAACAGAGAAACATGCTAGTGGCGACCAGTGTGCGAAGCATCGAGGAGTACTTCGAACGCTTCGGCGACTGGACATGACAGTTCCCCCTGCACCGCCCAGCCGACCGACAAACAGCTCAAAGCCGGGCCAGACGCGGAGCTGAAGATGATCGACGACACCGGACACACGGGGAGTCCCGCGACGCAGGACGCGATCCTGGAGGCAATTGCGCGGTTCGGCTAGAGCGGACGTTGGCTGGCTTCGCACTGCGCTGGGAGCTCCTCGCCCTAAGTGCGCGGCGACTCGCGTACTGGCCAATCGCTCCACCCAAGGATACACAGCCACCGACACGGCCTGGGCGAAGCTGACCTTCTCCGCCGCCACAGGATCGCCACACAGCACCGAGAAACACCCGGAAACAGTTACAAAGAGTGAGCGACGATCACTCGGTCGCGTAAGCGTAGAGGTCGCCCCTGACCAGGCAGAACACCTGGTCCGGGGTCACCTCCGCGATTACCGACAGACGAGCCAAGCTATACGCCGGGTTCTGTCACCCGATGACCTCGCGGTCGCCGGGGAGACGGCCATCCATCTAGGACCGGTGTTGCCACCGGCCTCCTGCGGTCTACCCGCGGACTCGGGCGGGCAGCCCTCGATCGTCCGCGCAGGGCCGCCGTCCCTTTCGGGCGGCGACCCCTCTTGACCTTGCTCCGGGTGGGGTTTACCGAGCCGCCTGAGTCACCCCAGGCGCTGGTGGTCTCTTACACCACCGTTTCACCCTTACCGGGGACCGAGGTCCCCGGCGGTCTGTTCTCTGTGGCACTGTCCCGCGGGTCACCCCGGGTGGGCGTTACCCACCACCCTGCCCTGTGGAGCCCGGACGTTCCTCGGGAGGCACCCCTGAGGGGCCCCACGCGGCCGTCCGCCCGGCTCGTCTGCCGTGATGACCATGCTACCCGGCGCGTGCGCGTGCCGACGCCGGCGTCCTCGTGCCGACCCGGGGCCCGCCGCCGGCCGCTCTCAGCTGTCGCCGGCCGGCTGCCCGCCGCCGTCCCCGACCCCGTCACCGTTCCGCCTGCGCCGCCGCCGAGACGGACCGGCCGGCAGCCCCTTGACCCTGCCGCAGCGTCACGGTTTCTACTGAGGCCATGCGGATCGGAGAGATCGCCGCACTCGTCGGGGTCACGCCCCGTGCCGTGCGGCACTACCACCACCAGGGCCTGCTGCCCGAGCCCGTCCGCCGGGCCAACGGCTACCGGGACTACTCGGTGCGCGACGCCGTACTGCTCGCCCGCATCCGGCGGCTGACGGAGCTGGGTCTCGGCCTCGACGAGGTCGGGGACGTGCTCGCCGGCGACGAGGGGCGGGAGCTGGTGGAGGTCCTGGAGGAGCTGGACGACGATCTGGCCCGGCAGCAGGAACTGCTCGCCGAACGGCGCGCACGGCTGGATGCGGTGCTGGAGCAGGCGCGCTCCGGGCGGCTGCCCGCCGAAGGACCGGTGTCGCCGGAGCTGGCGGCGCTGTTCGGCAGTCTCGCCGGGGAGGCCGCCGGACGCCCCGAGTCCGCGACGGCGGCGAAGGAACGCGAGGTGCTCGCCCTGCTGGACACGGTCGTACCGGCCGGGGACCGCGACCGGCTGCTCGGCGCGATGCGGCGGATGACCGAGGCACCGGGGGCGGTGGAGCGCGTGTACGAGGTGTACGGGCTGTTCGACGCCCTCGCGGGCGCGGACACTCGCGATCCCCGCGTCGATGAGGCGGCCCGGGCCCTGGCCGGCTGCATACCCGACGAGGTCGTGGCGGAGCTCGGGGAGAACGGCACAGCGGCAGGGGAAGGCGGGAGCACGTTCATGGACGCCTTCTTCTCCGAGTTCCCCCGGCCCAGGCCGAGGCCGTGCGCCACGCGCTGCGCCTGGTCGCGGAGCGGGCCCGGTGACGCGGGTGAGGCGGCTGAAGCGGCTGAAGCGGCTGGGGCAGCCGAGGTGGCTGAGGTGGCCGAGGCGGCTGCTCAGAGGCGTCGCGTATCTCGTCGTACCCGGTGAACTGGCGCTCCTGGTCTGCCTGATGGCGGGACTGCGCCCGCCCGCGCCGTTGCTCGCCGCCGCCGAGGGGCCGTCCTGCTCCTGCTGACGGCGGAGGCCGCCGTCTTCCTGCGGCTGTGGCTGCGGGAGGGGCGGACAACCTCGCGAGGCGGTGCGCGAGCTGGTCCCCCGGCCGGTACTGCGGCTGGCCGGGCACGAACTGCGGCTCATGTGGAGCCTGCTGCTCTGGGCGGCCCGGCGGCGCTCCGGTCCCGGGCCGGGTGAGCAGGTCTTCGGGCACGCCCGGGACCAGGCCGGTCTCCTCCTCGGCCTGGGCTTCGTCTGCGCCGTCGAGACGGTGGCGATGTCGTACCTGCTCAGCCCCTGGCCGGTGCTGCACGGTGTGGTGCTCGTCCTGGACGTCTACACCTTCCTCTTCGTCGTCGGTCTGCACGCGGCGTCCGCGACCCGGCCGCACACGCTGTCCGAGCACACGCTGCGGCTGCGCCAGGCCGCCCACGTCGATCTGCGGATCCCGCTGGAGCGGATCGTCTCCGTCTCCTACGAGCTGCTGTCCACGCACGACGGGAAGGAGGACGGTGTGCTGAACCTGGCGGTCGGATCGCAGACGTCGCTCACCCTCACGCTGTCGGAACCCGTCGAATCGGTGGGACTACTGGGCGGGACGCGCCGGGTGCACACCGTGCGCTGCCACGCCGACGACGCCCGTTCGCTACTCCAGGCCGTCACGCGGGCGCGAAGCGCGCTTCCGCCGTCCCGGGGTGGGCAGCCGTCGTGAGCCGTACCCCCAGTGCCTCCCGGCGGTGGCGGACGCGCCTCGCCGCCGTGGGGAGGCGCGCCACGGGCGGGGCGCGGCCGGGCACGGGAGAGGCACGGGCGGGCACGGGCGGGCCACGGACGGCACGCCGATGCGGGCGATTACGCTGGTGCGGGGCCGCGTCCCCGGATTCCCGTACACACGCAGAGGAGAAACGCCGTGCTCGTGCTGTTGCCGCCGTCCGAGGGCAAGGCCGCTTCGGGACGCGGTGCACCGCTCAAGCCGGAGGCACTGTCACTGCCCGCCCTGGCCGGGGCGCGCGCGGCGGTGCTGGACGAGCTCGTGGAACTGTGCCGGGGGGACGAGGAGAAGGCCCGAGACGTACTGGGGCTCAGCGAGGGCCTGCGCGACGAGGTAGCGAAGAACGCCGGGCTGCGCACGGCCGGGACACGCCCGGCGGGCGAGATCTACACGGGCGTGCTGTACGACGCGCTCGGCCTGGCCACCCTCGACGCCTCCGCGCGCCGCCGGGCCCGGACGTCGCTGCTGGTGTTCTCCGGGCTCTGGGGCGCGGTCCGCATCGGCGACCGGATCCCCTCGTACCGCTGCTCTATGGGCGTCAAGCTGCCCGGCCTCGGGGCACTGGCCGCGTACTGGCGGGCACCGATGGCGGCCGCGCTGCCCGAGGCGGCCGGAAGCGGCCTGGTCCTGGATCTGCGGTCGTCGGCGTACACGTCCGCCTGGCGCCCGAAGGGCGAGGTCGCCGGCCGTACGGCGACCGTCCGGGTGCTGCACTCCCAGACCGTCGACGGCGTCGAGAAGCGTTCAGTGGTCTCCCACTTCAACAAGGCGACCAAGGGGCGCATCGTGCGCAGCCTGCTGGAGGCCGGCGTCGCCCCGAAGACGCCGGGAGAGCTGGTGGAGGCGCTGCGCGACCTCGGCTACGCGGTCGAGGCGGAGGCACCGGGAAGGCCGGGGAAGGCATGGGCGCTCGACGTGGTGGTCACCGAGATCCACTGACGGTCAACCGACGGTCGACAGATCGAGTCCGCGAATCGGGTCCGCGAATCGGGTCCGCGAATCGGGATCCACTGACGGTGAGCGCACGGGCTGCGAGGCGTTCGTCCCCGGCGTGAACGCCGGGGCGTTGTGCAGGGGTCCCGGTAACCGGACAGAGCGCCGGGAAGGTAGGGCGGCACGGGCTGCCTTCGGCCGGGCCCGTCATCCCGCGGCGGTCCTGGGCCGGGTGGCCGTCCTCGGTCGCAGGCTCGGGACGCCGGTGTCGTGCCCGGTATCCGGCGTTCCCCCGCCGGGTCACCACCGGACCACCGGTGGGCCACCACCGGACCACCGGTGGCCACCACCGGGGAACGTCGCGGCATCGCACCGCGCCGAGCGCGGGAGGACACGGCCCGGACAGCGCACGGGCCGAAGCAGCGCGGGCCAAAGCAGCGCAGGCCGGCGCCGCGTGGATCGGCGCCGTCACGACCAAGCGCAGTACCGAGCCGAGAGCGGCGTCTGCGTCGGCGCGGGGCCCTGGGCTACGTCAGCGCGAGGTCGGCGCGGGTGGCCCGACGCCGGCGCGGGGCAGGCCCCACGCCGGCGCGAAGCCGTGCCGACGTCAGCGCAGGTGGCCCGTGTCGTTCAGCAGCCGCAGCGACGCGTTACCGTCCGCGTAGTACGCCACCGCCGACACCGACGCCGCCGAGAGCTCCATGCGGAACAGGGAGTCCGGGGGCGCGCCGATGGCCAGGCGTACCAGGGTCTTGATCGGAGTGACATGGGTGACCACGAGAACCGTGCGTCCCCGGTACTCCCGGACCAGCCGGTCCCGCGTCGCCGCGACGCGCTTCGCGACCGTGGCGAAGCTCTCCCCGCCGCCGGTGGGCGCCGCCTTGGTCGACGCGAGCCAGGCGTCGAGGTCGTCGCCGTAGCGCTCCCTGACCTCCGCGAACGTCAGGCCCTCCCACGCGCCGAAGTCCGCCTCCCGCAACCCGTCGTCGATCCGTACGTCGAGCCCGAGGCGGGCCGCGACCGCCTCCGCGGTCTGCCGGCAGCGCTTGAGGGGCGAGGAGACGACCGCCTGGATCGTGCCGCGCGCGGCCAGCGCCGCCGCCACGGCCTCGGCCTGGCGCCGGCCCACCTCGGACAGCTCGTGGTCGCCGGTACCGGAGAAGCGCTTCTCCGGGGTCAGCGCCGTCTCACCGTGCCGCAGCAGGACGAACGTGGCGGGCGGCCCGAGGTCCGGGCCCCAGCCGGCACCCTCCACCTCGGTGCTCTTGGGCAGTGTCGCCTGCGCGGCAGCACCACCAGCCGCAGCACCACCGGACACGGCAGCACCACCAGCCGCAGCACCACCGGACACGGCAGCACCACCAGTCGCAACGCCACCGGACACGGCGGTACCGACCCCGGCGCCGCCGACCGCGCCACCACCGGACGCCGCGTCACCGGACGCACGCGAAGCGGCCTGCGCCCCGGCCGCGTCAGCGTTCCCGGCACGGGAGTCCCGTCCCGCGCGCGAGTTCAATGCAGCCCGCGCCTTCGCCGCGCCCGCCGCCGCGTCGCCGACGACCCGGGCCGCCCGGACGTCCTCGGCGGAGGACGACAGCGCCGCCGAGGACACCGACGGCTCCCAGCGCTCGCCGCGCCGTCCCGCGTCCATGGCCTCGTTGGCCAGCCGGTCCGCGTGCTTGTTGCGCTCGCGCGGGATCCACTCGTATGTGACCTGCCCGGGCGGGAAGATCCGCGCGGCCTCCGCGGCCAGCGGCTTCATGTCCGGGTGCTTGATCTTCCAGCGGCCCGACATCTGCTCCACGACGAGCTTGGAGTCCAGGCGGGCGTGGACACGTGCGCCCGGGTCGAGTTCCCTCGCCGCCTTGAGACCGGCGATGAGGCCCCGGTACTCGGCGACGTTGTTCGTGGCGACTCCGATGTACTCGGCCCGTTCCACGAGGGGTTCCCCGCTCGCCGCGTCGCGGACGACCGCACCGTAGCCCGCCGGTCCCGGGTTCCCCCGGGAACCGCCGTCGGCCTCGACGACCAGCTCGTGCATCAGAGACCGGACTCCGGTGTGCGGACCAGGATGCGGCGGCAGTTCTCGCAGCGCACGACCGCGTCGGGGCTGCGGCGCGGACCTCGTTCAGTTCGGTGATGTTGAGCTCGATGTGGCAGCCCTCGCAGCGCCGCTGGTACAGCCGGGCCGCGCCCACACCGCCCTGCTGCTCGCGGAGCTTCTCGTACAGCTTCATCAGGTCCGCGGGCACGGAGCCGGCCACGACCTCGCGCTCCTTGCCGACCGAAGCGGACTCGCCGTCGAGCTCCTCGTACGCCGCGTCCCGGCGGGCCGTCGCGTCGTCGACCTTCGCCTGGACCGAGGAGACCCGCCCGCTCAGTTCGGCCACGCGTTCCTGCGCGGACTCGCGGCGCTCCATCACCTCGAGGACGACGTCCTCCAGATCGCCCTGGCGCTTGGCGAGCGAGGCGATCTCCTTCTGGAGGTTCTCGAGGTCCTTGGGGGAGGTGATGGCCCCCGAGTCGAGGCGCTGCTGGTCCCGCGCGGAGCGCTGGCGGACCTGGTCGACGTCCTGCTCGGCCTTGGTCTGCTCGCGGGCGCAGTCGCTCTCCTCCGTCTGCGCGGCGACGAGCAGGTCGCGCAGCTGCGAGAGGTCCTTGCTCAGCGACTCCAGTTCGGCGTGCTCGGGCAGCGACTTGCGCCGGTGCGCGAGCTGCGACAGCCGGACGTCGAGTGCCTGGACGTCGAGGAGTCGGATCTGGTCTGCGGGCGCGGCGTTCAGTTGGGGGCTCCAGAGGTGTGGTGGGAGGACCAGGGGTCGGTGACCGTCTTCGAGACATGGACCCGCAGGTTCCAGCCGTGGCGGTCGGAGATCTCGTCGAGCTGGGCGGCGGCCTGTTCGCACCAGGGCCACTCGGTGGCCCAGTGGGCGGCGTCGACCAGGCCGAGCGGTGTCTGCTGGACGGCCTCGGACACGGGGTGGTGCCGCAGGTCGGCGGTGAGGAACGCGTCCACGCCGGCGGCCCGGGCGGCACCGAAGAGGCCGTCGCCAGAGCCGCCGCTGACGGCGACGCGGCGGACGGTCGCGTCCGGGTCTCCGGCGACGCGGATCCCCTGCGCGGTCGCGGGCAGCCGCGCGGCCGCACGGGCCGCGAACTCGCGCAGTGTCTCGGGGTGGTCGAGTTCGCAGATCCGGCCCAGGCCGTTCTCGGGTACGAGCGGCCCGGTGACGCGGAGGTCGAGCGCGCCGGCGAGGGCGTCGGAGACGCCCGGGTCCGCGGTGTCGGCGTTGGTGTGCGCGACGTGCAGCGCGATGTCGTGCTTGATGAGGGTGTGGACCACCCGGCCCTTGAAGTGGGAGGCGGCGACGCTCGTCGTGCCGCGCAGATAGAGCGGATGGTGCGCGACGATCAGGTCCGCGCCGAGGGCGACGGCCTCCTCCGCGATCTCCTGGACGGGGTCCACGGCGAACAGGACACGGGCGATCTCGGCGCCGGGATCACCGCAGACCGTGCCGACGGCGTCCCATTCCTCGGCCCGCTCGGGCGGCCAGAGGGCGTCGAGCTCGGCGATGACTTCAGACAGGCGGGGCACGGAGGCAAGGCTACCTGTCCTCCGTGCGCCGTCGTCCGGCGCCGGGTGCCCCGGGACCTGCCCGACCGGATGGCCCCGGTACGGCCCGGCCGGTGGCGGACCCCCGGCGGCTCCCCGCGGCCCCGCTGCGGCAGGCGGCCTGCACCGTCGAGGACGGTACGGGCGGTGCGGACCGTACGAGCAGTACCGGCCGTACGAGCGGTACGAGCGGTACGGCACAGGCGGCACGAGCGCACAGGCAGTACGAGCCGCACAGGCAGTACGAGCGGGACGAGCGGGACGGGCAGTGCGAACAGCACAGCGGCACGGGCAGTGCGAACAGCACGGGCAGTGCGAACAGTGCGAGCGGCACGGGCAGTACGAGCGGCACGGCAGCCCCCGCGCCCGCGTTCGGGCGGCCCGCGCCGCCCGAAGGTGCAGGGTCTTCAACGCCCGGGAGCACAACCGCCAGCCCCCTCTCAGCCAAATCCGGATTCGGCCACCCTTATGTGTGAAGTGAAACGGCTCGCGGTGTTCGGCTGGACGTACGAAAACTAGCGTCGATGTCCGGAGGTGACCATCCGATGACAGCGTGTGCCATCGAAGAAGCCGCGGAGTACGAAACCCTGCGGCCCGCCCGCGGGCGGCGCTCACGGTCGGCGCGGGCGGCAGCTACGCGGCGCGCCTCACGGGCGGGGAGACGCCCTGTTCGCCGAGCGGTGGACGCTCGACGGACCGGAGCCTTACGCGGTGCCCCTGCCGCTCGGGCAGCCCGAGGAGCCGGACACGGAGGTGGCCCCGCTCGCCGACGGCCGGGTGCTGGTCCACCGGCGGGTGGCGGGGCTCCGCTCGTTCTCCCTGCTCTACCCGGCGGGTCCGGGTACGGGTGAACTGCCCCTGGGCTCCGTGGAGTCGGCAGAGCTGCGGCTGCTCCCGCCATCGCCGGACGGGACCTGCGCCTACGCTCTGGCGCCGGGTGAGAGTTCGACCGCCGTGTGGCTGGTGGCGGGCGGGGCGTTCGGGCCCGAGCGGGTGGCGGTGGTGCCGGGCCGCTGCTCGGGCGGGGTGTGGCTGGACCGCACAGGCCGGATGCTGGCGCTGGACCGCGAGCGGGACGGGGTCACCAAGGCGGTGGTGGTCGATCTGGAGCGGGGCGGCGAGGTGACGCCGCTGCTGCAGATCACGGAGGACAGCAACGACCGGTTGCTGCTCGCCGACGCGGAGAGCGGACTGTTGATGATCCGCTCGGACGCGGCGGGCCACGACCGGCTGGGATGGGGGGTGCTCGGGAGCCTGCGCCCGGTCCGGTTCCCCGACTGCCTGCGGCTGCCGGACGCGGCGGTGACGCCGTTCGCGATCCAGCCGGGGCGGGTGCTGATACCGGAGAGCTGCGCAGTGGCGCTGCGGATCGACGCCGCGGCTGGCACCTGGGTGGGGGTCTGGCGGCCGGCCGGGCGGCGCCTTCATCAGCTTCCCGCTCCCGGCGGATGGCTGGCGGGCTCCGGGCTGTGGACCCCGGAAGGGGCGCTGCGACTGCCGTACTCGACGGAGGAGGTGGCGTGCGGGATGGCCGGGGTGGAGCCTCCCGGGGACCCTCTTCCACCGGGTCCGCCGGTGTCCGACCCGGCACTCGCAGAACCGGAATGCGCAGGTGGGGAACCGTACAGGGAGGCAGAAGGTCCTCCCGTGCGCAGACCCGTGCCGCTGCAGCAGGCGCCTCTCACGGGGCGTGTGGCGCGTGGTTAGACTCTGCGGCCGGGGGATACACAGTCGCACCGTCCGGATTCCGACGGTGACGGCTACCCCGGTGACACCAGATCGGCG
Organism: Streptomyces sp. I6; assembly: GCA_003725745.1. Taxonomy (GTDB): domain Bacteria; phylum Actinomycetota; class Actinomycetes; order Streptomycetales; family Streptomycetaceae; genus Streptomyces. The sequence goes on from RHDP01000001.1 coordinate 1,722,578, forward strand.
ATGGAACAACGGGGTGAATTTCCCACATGTCTGAGGCCCGAACCGACACGACCCAGGCGCGTCCGCAGGGAGCGGCCGCGAACCAGGCCGAGGCCGTCGGATCCGGCAAGCACCGGGGCGGTGCCGCTGCTTCGGAGGACACGACCTCTCCGGCACACGGCCGCCACCGCCGCCCGGCGAAGGACGAGGCGGCGTAGTAAGGCCCCGCGAGACACATCGGATGCGTGAGGGCCGCCGCGGGGCTTCCGTGGCGGCCCTCACGCATGCGTGCCGCCCTCCGGCCCGGTGGTCCGGCCGCGGGCCCCACCGCACGGACGCCGGGCAGCCCGTACGGACGCCGGGCAGCGCGTACGGACGCCGGGCAGCCCGTACGGACGCCGGGCAGCGCGTACGGACCGTGCAGCACCGACCCCGAGCGGCGGCCGTCCCCCGCGGACCGCACGACACCTGCTCCCGGGCGGCCGTCCCTCACGTACCGCACGACGTGGATGATGCACCGCCGTCCCCAAAGGCCGTGCAACTCGGACCCCGGGCGGCCGTCCCCCGCGGACCGCACGACGCCGACCCCGCGCAACCGACCCCCGCGGACCGCACGACACGTGCGCCTGCGGAGCCCCGGAGCGGGGAGGCGGAGCTACGCCCGTTTCAGCGACAGCACCTCCGCCGCCGCGAAGGTCTCGTCCGGCGCCCGGTGGGCGTAGTACGGGCCGAGGACCCCCTCCAGCTCCTGGTACGAGAAGGTCTCCCCGGCCGCGTCGAACTGCGCCGCGACCCTCGGACGGTCGACGACCGCGACCATGCCGCCGTGCACGACGAGGACCTGCCCGGTGATACGGGACGCGGCCGGGGAGGCCAGGTAGCCCACGAGCGGTGCGACGTGTTCCGGGGCGAGCGGGTCGAGTTCGCCGGGAGCCGGTTCGGCGAGCCCGGCGAAGACGTCCTCGGTCATGCGCGTACGGGCCCGGGGGCATATGGCGTTGGCGGTGACCCCGTACTTCCGCAGCGCCAGCGCCGTGGAGGTGGTCAGGCCGACGATGCCGCCCTTGGCCGCCGCGTAGTTGGGCTGTCCGGCCGAGCCCGCGAGGAACGCCTCGGAGGAGGTGTTGACGATCCGGCCGTGGACCGGGCCGCCCGACGCCTTGGCGCGTTCGCGCCAGTGTGCCGAGGCGAAGTGGGTGGTGTTGAAGTGCCCCTTGAGATGGACCCGGATCACCGAGTCCCACTCGTCCTCGCTCATCGAGAAGATCATCCGGTCCCGGAGGATGCCCGCGTTGTTCACCAGGATGTCGAGCCTGCCGTAGGTGCAGGTGGCGAGCGCGACGAGGGATCCGGCCACCTCGAAGTCCGACACGTCGCCCGTGTGGGCGACCGCCCGGCCGCCCGCCGCCCGGATCTCCTCCGCCACCCGCTCGGCGGGGGCGGTGGACGCCTCGCCCGAGCCGTCGCGGCCCGGCTGCCCGTAGTCGTTGACGACCACCGCCGCGCCGAGCCGGGCGAGTTCGAGCGCCTCGGCCCGGCCGAGGCCGCGGCCGGCGCCCGTGACGATCGCGGACAGGTCCCGCAGTGGGTGTGACATCGCGGTCCCCCTCAGATCTCGATACAGGTGCGCAGTGCCTCGCCCGTCCGCATCTGGGTCAGGGCCTCGTTGATCTCGGTCAGCCGAACCCGGTGGGTGATGAGCGACTCCAGGTCGATCCGCCCGCGCGCCACAGCGCGATGGCCCGTTCGTAGGAGCGGAGCACATCACCGCCGCCGTACAGCGACGGCAGGATGCGCTTCTCGTCGAAGAACAGCTCGAACATGTTGAGCTGGAGGAAGTCGTCCATCGCCCCGGCGCCGACGATGCACAGGGTCCCGCCGCGCCGGGTCGTCTCGTACGCCGTCCTCGCGGTGGCCGACTTGCCGACGACCTCGAAGACGTAGTCGAAACCCTCCCCGCCGGTGATCCGCTGCTTCGCGTCACCGAGCGCGTCGGGCGCGACGGCCTCGGTGGCGCCGAACCTCAGCGCCGCCTCCCGCCGTGAGGCGACCGGGTCGACGGCGACGATCTGCGCGGCGCCCTGCACCCGGGCACCCTGGATGGTGGAGATGCCCACACCGCCGCAGCCGATGACGGCGACCGACGAACCGGGCTCCACCCGGGCGGTGTTGACGGCCGCGCCGAGGCCGGTGGTGACACCGCAGCCGATGAGCGCAGCGATCTCGTACGGGACGTCGTCGGGGATCGGGACCGCGCAGCCGGCGTCGACGACGACCTCCTCCACGAAGGTGCCGGTCCCGGCGAAACCGAACACATCGCCGCCGGGGCGCCTGAAGTTGGGCGTGCCCGCGTTCATGAATCCGGCGAGGCAGAGCTGGGTCTGACCGCGCCGGCAGGCCGGACAGCTCCGGCAGGCGGGCAGCCAGCACAGCAGCACCCGGTCGCCCTGACTGACGGCGGTCACGCCGTCGCCGACGTCGAGCACCTCCCCGGCGCCCTCGTGGCCCGGGACGAACGGCGCGGGCTGCGGCAGCACCCCGCTCATCGCGGAGACGTCCGAATGGCACAGACCGGTCGCCCTGACCCGGATCCTCACCTTGCCCGGGCCGAAGCCCACCGCCTCGACGTCGTCGAGGACGTCGAGCTTGTCCTGGCCGATCTCGTGCAGTACGGCAGCGCGCATGGGGTGCGTCCTCTTCGGGAGTCGGGCTTCGGTCGGGTCGTCCTCGCCGCCGTTCACGGGTGCGGGGGGTGCACGGCGGGCTGATCGGCTGGGCACGGCGTCGGCCCGGCGTCCGGGCGGTCTTACGGCTGGTCTTACGGGCGGTCCGGGTGGCCGGGCGGTCCGGGTGGCCGGGCGGTCCGGGTGGCCCTGCGGGTCTGTCTGGTGACCGGGTGGCCCTGCGGGCCGTCCCGGCGTGCGGGCCTGCGGGCGGGTGCCCGGTGGCGGGCGGCCCGGCGCGGTGGCCCGGTGGCCCGGTGGCTCTACGTTCCGGTCCGCTCTCGGGGGCGTGTCGGTCCGGTGTACCCGGCGGGACACCTCGTCAGGCGTGGTCGACCACGGTGTCCGCGAGCACGGGTGCGTCGTCCCGCTCCACGGCCGTCACCACCGCCTGGACGCGGCCCTCGCCCGCCCACATGCGGATGCGCAGGGTCTCTCCGGGGAACACCACCCCGGCGAAACGGGTGCCGTACGACCGGACGCGGGTGACGTCCCCGCCGAGGAGCGTGTCGACGATCGCCTTGAGCGTCATGCCGTACGTGCACAGGCCGTGCAGGATGGGCCGGTCGAAGCCCGCGAGTTTCGCGAACTCCGGGTCGGCGTGCAGCGGGTTCCAGTCGCCGGAGAGCCGGTAGAGGAGCGCCTGGTCCTCGCGGACGGGCCGCTCCACGGTCCGGTCCGGCTCGCGGTCCGGCTGACCGGTGCCGACGGAGGGGCCTCGTTCGCCGCCGAAGCCGCCCTCCCCGCGGACGAAGATCTGCGCGTCGCTCGTCCACAGCGGGCCGTCCCCGTCGGCAGCTTCGGAGCGCAGTACGAGGACCGCGGCCTTGCCCTTGTCGTAGACGGCTGCGACACGGGACGTGCTGGTGGCCCGGCCGCCGGCGGGGATGGGGCGGTGCAGGGTGACCGACTGGCCGCCGTGCAGCACCGCGGCGAGGTCGATGTCGATGCCCGGGGCGGAGAGCCCGCCGACCACGCCCATGCCCGCTCCGGCGACGGTGGCGAAGCTGGGCAGCACATGCAGCCGGGACTCGAGGGTGTAGCGCAGTTCGTCGGGGTCCGTGGCCGGCACGCCGGCGCCGATCCCGAGGTGGTAGAGCTGGACGTCCTTGTGGTCCCAGCTGATCTCGGCACTGCGGGGTTCAGCGGCGATCGCCTTGGCGGCGTCGATGGGCATGGGGATGCTGCTCCTTGGTTCCTTGGCTCCCGGAGGGAGTGGAAGACCTCGGTGCGGCCGTCCGCACCGTCGGCCACACCGAGGCCGTACGGGGCCGGCCGCTCGACGAGCCCTGTTCTAGAACGCGTTCTAGGCCGGTTGACCTCATGTATAACGCACCCCCATCGCTTGTGAAGGCTACTGACGGAACGTCAGATCAGTGTGTCTGGCGGGTCGCACGGACGCACGGGGCCGCCGCTCGGGGCCCTGCGACGGCCTCTTCGCGCGATCCGTGAGCCGCCTCGGCGCACGGATCCCGCTCCACACGGCACCCCGGGGCGCCCACCGGCATCCGCCGATATCCACGGGTATCCACCGCCACCCACTGCCACCCACCCGCACCCACCGGCACCCACCGGCACCCACCGGCACCCGGAAACGCCCGCACCCGGAGTACCCGCACCCGGCACCCGGCGGGCACTTCAGCCGTATCCTGATGCGATGGACGAAATGCCCCACGATCGGCGGTCCGGAAGGTCCGTCCGGGTTCTGCTCGCGGAGGACCAGGGGACGAGCGGCGGCCTCGCGCTACTGCTCGGCATGGAGAAGGACTTGACGGTCGTGGCGCAGGTGGCCGCGGGCGACGCCCTCGTCGACTCGGCGCTCGTCACCCGGCCCGATGTGGCGCTGCTGGACATCGAACTGCCCGGCCTCGGCAGGCTGGACGCGGCAGCGCTCCTCCGGGACGAGGTGCCGGACTGCCGGGTGCTGGTCCTGACCACGTACGCCAGGCCCGGTGCCCTGCGGCGGGCGTTGGAGGCCGGGGCGGCTGGGTTCCTCGTCAAGGACGGCCCGGTGGAAGAACTGGCGGACTCGATCCCCGGGTGGTACGCGGGGAGACGGTCGTCGATCCGGCCCTCGCGGCGACGGCAGCGGACGCGGAGCCGGGTCCGCCGGACGTACGGGCGGCCGGCCGGGAAGGGAACGTGCGGGCCTGACCCGTAGCGCCGCGCACCCCGCACCCGCACCCGCACCCGCACTCGCACTCGCACTCGAACCGTTCGACAGGACCCGGCCTTCGGCAGGACCCGGCCGAGGACTCCGGCGACCGCGCACCTCGCCCCACGCACTCCGCACACTCCGCATCCGATCCGCTCCGCGCGGACTGCGCTCCCCGCCCCGCACCCCGCATCCCCGCGAACCGTGCTCCGCACCAGCGCGCGGACCGCGTTCAGGACGGGCGCTCGCGGTCCTTCGGCAGCCACAGCAGCATCAGCAGCACGCAACCGAACAGGATTGCCGTACCGGTCCTGAAGGCGAGGGCGTACCCGGCCGTCAGCGCCTCGGGGGACATCGAGCCGCCGGTACGGGCCGCGGCCACCGTCGCGAGGACGGAGAGGCCGAGCGCCCCGCCCATCACCCGCGAGGTGTTGACCAGGCCGGAGACGACGCCGGCGTCGCCCGGTGCGGCACCCGAGGTGGCCAGGGAGGCGAGCGGTGTCCCCGCCAGCCCCGCGCCGGCCATCATCACGATGCCCGGAAGCATGATCCCGGTCACGTACGAGCCGTGCGCGTCCATCGTGGACTGCCAGCCGAAACCGGCCGCGGACACCAGCACTCCCAGCACGGCGACACGGCGCGCGCCGGAGACGCGCATCAGCCGCGGGGCGAACTTGGCGCCGAGGACGACCGCGAGGGAGCTGGGCATGAGGGCCAGCCCGGCCGCCATCGGACTGTAGTGCAGCACGTTCTGGGCGTAGAGCGTCATGAAGTACCACATGCAGAACATGGCGGCGCCGCAGGTGAACATCGCCGCGTTCGCCGCCGCCACCGACCGCGTCCGGAACAGCTTCAGCGGCATGAGGGGCGTCCGCGAACGGGCCTCCACCGCGACGAACGCCCCGAGCAGCGTCAGTCCGGCGCTCAGGGGCAGCAGGGCCGAGGGAGCGGTCCAGCCGTCCCGCTCGGTCTGCACGATGCCGTAGGCGAGCGTCGCGAGGCCCGCCGTGACGAGCACCGCGCCCGGCAGGTCCAGCCGGCGCCGCTCCCCGCACGGCTCTCCACGAGCCACCATGCGCCGAGGACGACGGCGGCCGCACCGATGGGCACATTGACCAGCAGGGTCCAGCGCCAGGACAGGGCCTCGGTGAGCACCCCTCCGACGAGTCCGCCCGCCGCTCCGCCGCCCGCCCCGACGGCGGTCCAGGTGGCGATGGCACGGGCCCGGGCGGGGCCCTCCGGCACGGCGGAGGTCAGCAGCGTCAGCGTCGAGGGGGCGAGGACGGCCGCGCCCAGGCCCTGGCCGGCCCGCGCGGTGAGCAGTTGCCAGCCCTCCTGCGCGAGTCCGCCCGCCAGCGACGCGACGGTGAACACCCCCAGCCCCAGCAGGAACATCCGTTTGCGTCCGTAGAGATCGCCCGCCCGTCCGCCGAGGAGCATGAACCCGGCGAGGACGATCGAGTACGCGTTGACGACCCACTGGAGCCCGGCGGCGCTCAGCCCCAGGTCGGCCCGGATCGACGGCAGCGCGGTGTTGACCACGGAGATGTCCAGCACCACGAGGAACTGCCCGGCGCAGGCCGCCAGCACCACCGCCCACATGCGCTGCCCGGCGCCGTCGGCACGCCCCGCGGCCGGTGGGACGAGGTCTGGGGTGCCGAGTGCGGCGCGCTGGACGTGGGTCATGGGCGTCATACTCCCAGGCACCTGTTGATCCGTACATCCGGATTTCGGCGGACGGGAGCCGGGCCGCTGGTCCTAGGACTGGGAGCGCGACCGGCGCGCGCCGTGCCTGCCCGGTGACGATCGCGCGCGACGCGCCGCCCTCGCCTCGTCACCATCCCCGGCGCCGCTACCACCGCCGCCCTCGCGGCCGCCCCCGGCACCGTCTTCGCCGCTGCCACCGCCGCCTTCGTCAGGGCCGTCACCGCCGTCACCGCCGTCGGCGCCCCGCTCGCTGCGCAGGGTCGCGGCCGTACCGCGCGCAGCCCCGGCAGCGGATGCCGCCGAGGCCCCACCACCCCGGGCACCGGCAGCACGAACCGCTGCCGCACCCGCCCCGACCGCACGAACCGCTGCCGCACCCGCCCCGGCCGGGCCACTCGCCGGCCCGGTGGGCCCGGACGGGGCCGGCCGTTGCCGCACCCGCCGCGCCCGTGCCGCCCCTCACCCCTTCCGCAGCACCGTCACCACCGCCGCGCCGCCCAGCCCGATGTTGTGCGCGAGCCCGGTGCGCGCCCCCGGGACCTGACGCGGTCCCGCCTCTCCGCGGAGCTGCCAGGTGAGTTCCGCCGCCTGGGCGAGGCCCGTCGCGCCCAGCGGGTGGCCCTTGGAGATCAGCCCGCCCGACGGGTTGACCACCCACCGGCCCCCGTACGTCGTCGCCCCGGACTCCACGAGCTTTCCGGACCCGCCGTCCGGGCACATGCCGAGCGCCTCGTACGTCAGCAACTCGTTGATCGAGAAGCAGTCGTGCAGCTCGATGACGTCGACGTCCTCGATGCCGAGCCCGGACGCCTCGAACGCCCGGCGGGCCGCGGACCGGGACATGGGCGTGCCGACGACGTCGACGCAGGAGCCCGAGGCGAAGGACTCGGCGGTGTCGGTGGCCATCGCCTGACCGGCGATCTCGACCGCCCTGTCGTGGAGGCCGTGTGCGACGACGAACCGTTCGGAGACGACCACGGCCGCTGCGGCCCCGTCGGAGGTGGGTGAGCACTGGAGGCGGGTGAGCGGCAGGTGGACCGCCTTGTCGGCGAGGATCTCGTCCACCTCGTACACCTCGCGGAACTGTGCGTACGGGTTGGCGGCGGAGTGCCGGTGGTTCTTGGCGGCCACGGCGGCGAGCTGCCGCTCGGTGGTGCCGTGGCGCTCCATGTGCTCGCGGGCCGCGTTGCCGAAGATCTGGGCGGTGGGCGGGGTCCGCTCGAAGCCGTGGGCGGCGGCCATGATCCCGTAGTGCCGGGCGACGGGTGAGGCGGCGAAGTCCCCGCCGTCCGTTCCCCCGCCGAGTGCTCCCTTCCTCATCTGCTCGAAGCCCAGGGCCAGTACGCAGTCGCTGAGCCCGCCCGCGACGAACTGCCGCGCCATCATCAGCGCCGTGGAGCCGGTGGCGCAGTTGTTGCTGACGTTGTAGACGGGCACTCCGGTGAGTCCGAGTTCGTACACGGCGCGCTGCCCGGCCGTGGAGGGCTGGAAGCAGTAGCCGACCGGGACCTGCTGGACGAGTTCGTACGGGATGCCGGCGTCGGCGAGGGCCGCGGTGCCGGCCTCCTTCGCCATGTCCGGGTAGCGCCAGTCCCTCGACTCGGGTTTCTCGAACTTCGTCATCCCGACACCGACGATGTAGCTCTTCACCGGAGGGACTCCTTCGGTCTCGAAGCGGTCGGTCCGCGGCCCCACCGGAGCCGTCGGTCCGCGGCCGTACCCGAAGCCGCCTGCCCGGGGCGGTCCCTCCCGGAGGGTCCGCCCCGGGCAGGCGGTCCCGGGAGGGCCTGGGTGCCCGGTCGGTCCCGGCCGGGCACCCGGTCGTCGCCGAACGGTCCGAGCGGGCGCTCGGCGAGCGTGTGGGGCTTCGGGCGGTACGGGGCCGCGCGGCCGGCAGCGCACGGAGTCCGCGAGAGCGCGCTGGTCGTGAGCGGTCGCGGCACGTCCGCTCCCCGTGCGGCGGAGGCCCCGACCGAGCGGCAGAGTAGAACACGTTCCTATCTGATGGAAGGCCAGCGGAGCGCCGAATCACTCGCGGCCGCCCGGGAACGGAACACGGCGCCCGGCCGCCCGAGCCCGCGATGACCAGCCCGGGACACGGCGCCCGGCCACCCGGGAACGGGCCCGCTGCCGTACCGGACGCCCCGCGCGGCCCGTCGGGACCGGCACACCCCGCCTCAGACGGGGAACGAGAACGCCCTGCCGCCGCCTTCCTTGACCGCCTCCACGGCCGCCTGGTGCACGGCCCGCCCCACGTCCTCGTCGTCGGCGGGCACGGGGCTGCCCTGCACGGCGTACCATTCGGTCGCCCCGGTGTGCTGGACGGTCACCTGCGCCAGGCCGTCGATCCAGGTGGTGTGGACGGTCACGTCCCCCGTGATCGGACCACCCTCCGTGGTCATGACCCCGCCGGTGCCGGCGATGATCCCCTGAGTGGTCCACGTCGCCCAGGTGTCCATGGCGCCTCCGCAGCAGTCGTCGTCCCGGGCGCTCGCCGGGCAGCTCTCGTGCGTGTGTCCATCGTGTCCCCAATCCGGCCGAAGCACCCCTCGGCGCCGGACGACCGCACGCGGAGGGCGGGCCGGCGGACACGGGAGCTGCGCGAAACGGAACGCTGGGGCTGCGCGAAGCGGAAAGGCTGAGGCGGTACGAAGCGGAAAGGCTGGGGCGGTACGCGAACGGGGACAGGGCCGGCCGCACGCGACGAGCGGCCGGCCGATCAGGGCGCCGCTCAGCAGCCGGGGACCGCGCGCGGCACCGGCCGGGGACAAGCCCGAGGGCGCCGGGTACGGGTTCGACGAAGCGGGCGGCGGCCGCGGTGGCGGCGTGGAGCGTCACCGGCCTGAACGGATCACCGGCCTGAACGGATCACCAGCGTGCGCGGATGCGCGGGGCGCGCTCCGGCACCGGAAGCCATGTCGCCCGGAAGCCATGTCGCCCACCACCCGGGCCCGCCGGGCCAGGACCCGCGCCCGCGCTGCCCACCACCCCCGCCTACCATGTGACCGCCCAGTAGCCCCGCTCGCCCGCAACCCGCAACCCGCAACCCGCTGGAGGAACGCATGCCCGCCGCCCCCAAGCCGGAGATCCTCGCCGCCTTCGAGGCCGCCAAGGGCTTCATGCCCGTCGCGGAGGGCCTCGCGCTGTACGCGGCCGCCGTGGAGGCCGGGGGGCTCGGGCTGCCGCTGCTGGAGGTCGGGACGTACTGCGGGCGGTCCACGATCCTGCTGGCGGACGCCGCCCGCCAGGCCGGGACCGTGGCGGTCACCGTGGACCACCACCGCGGCAGCGAGGAGCAGCAGCCGGGCTGGGACTACCACGACCCGGAGCTGGTGGATCCCGAGGCCGGGCGGATGGACACCCTCCCCGCCTTCCGCCGCACCCTGCACGCGGCCGGGCTGGAGGACCACGTGATCGCCGTGGTGGGGCGGTCCCCGCAGGTGGCGAGGGTGTGGGGCCGGCCGGTGGGCCTGGTCTTCGTCGACGGCGGGCACACCGACGAGCACGCCGTGAACGACTACGAGGGCTGGGCCCCGCACGTGGCGGAGGGCGGCCTGCTGGCCATCCACGACGTGTTCCCGGACCCGGTGGACGAGTGGACCGGCCAGGCCCCGTACCGGATCTACCTCAGGGCGCTGGGCTCCGGCGCCTTCACCGAGGTGGCGGCCACCGGCTCCCTGCGGGTGCTGCGGCGCACCGGCGGCGGAATCTGAGGTACCGCCCGGTCATCCCCTAGCATCACGACGTGCCGTACGAGCTGAACCCGCCGCCCTCCCCGCAGCCCCGGCCCCACCGACTCACGCCCCCGCCCTCCCCGCAGCCGCGGCCCCACCGACTCACGCCGACGCCGCCTCCCCGGCCCCGCGGCGGAGCCGTCGTCGCGGCCGCCGCGCTGACGGCGATGGCGGCACTGGCGCTCGCCGGCTGCGGCGGTTCGGGCGGCCCCGGCGCCGCTCCCGCACCCGCCGGGCCGGAGGGGACCGGCGGCACCCCTTCCGCCGCCGTGTCCCCCTCCCCCTCTCGTCCGGCGCCCACGGCGGGCGGGGACCGGGTGCCCACGGGCCCGGACGCTCCGGCGCCGTCCGGGGCGCCGGGCCGGCCGGCCCCGGCGCGGGGCCGCTCGCGGGGAAGGTCGTGGTGATCGACCCCGGCCACAACCCCGGGAACTTCCGCCACACCCGCGAGATCAACCGGCTCGTGGACATCGGCACGAACCGCAAGGAGTGCGACACCACGGGCACGGCCACCGACGACGGCTACACCGAGGCCGCGTTCAACCTCGACGTCTCACACCGTCTCCGCGCCCTGCTGGAGAAGCAGGGCGCGACTGTGCTCTTCACCCAGGACGGCGACCGGCCGTTCGGCCCCTGTGTGGACGAGCGGGCCCGCATCGGCAACAGGGCCGCCGCCGACGCCGCGGTGTCGATCCACGCCGACGGATCGGGCAGCGGCAACCGCGGTTTCCATGTGATCCACCCCGCGCAGGTCGAGCGCGGCGCCGCCGACACCGGGGGGATCGTCGGCCCGTCACGTGAACTGGCCGAGCGCATCGCCGGGAGGCTCGTGCGGGCCACGGGCAGCGCACCGGCCAACTACGTGGGCGGCGGGACCGGGTTGCACGAGCGCGGCGACCTCGGCGGGCTGAACCTGTCGACCGTCCCCAAGGTGTTCGTCGAGTGCGGGAACATGCGTGACGCGAAGGACGCGGCCCTGCTGAAGAGTTCGCGGTGGCGTCAGGACGCGGCCCGGGGGATCGCCGAAGGCATCAGCACCTACCTGCTGGGGTAGACCGGGCAGGCGATAGATTCGTCTCCCGCCGGCGACGGGGGTCGCACACCGGTCCGCGAGGGCACCCGTACGATGGGGCCGCCCGCGAGCTTCCGCGCCGTGCACCGCCGACCGGCGGCGTCGACGACCGCCACGACGAGACGCAACCGACTAAGGACTACACGTGAACATCCGCTCCCTCACTCGAGGCGATGGCGTGGTGATCGGAGCAGCGGTGGTGCTGTTCATCGCCTCGTTCCTCGACTTCCTCAGCGTCGACTGCCCGAGCGGCGCCGACTGTCCGGTGCCGAACGCCTGGGACTCGCTGGGCACCGTGATGTCCGTCTACCTCGGCGGGATCATCGCCGCCGGACTGGTCGTCGCCGGGCGCGCCATGCCGGGGCGCAAGGTCGTGGGCATGGACGTCGCGCAGTTCGGCACGGCCCTGAGCCTCTTCGCGCTCTGGACGATCCTCTGGACGGTCATCGACATCGCGGGCAACGCCGGTGCCGGTGCGATCCTCGGCCTGCTCGGCGCCCTGCTGCTGGCCGCCGGTGCCATCGCCACCCCGCTCGTACCCGCGCTCAAGACCCCCCTGGTCGGCGCGCCCAGGCCGCAGGCCGCGCAGCCCTACGGCGCGCAGCAGCAGGGCGGTTACGGGTACCCCGGCACCCAGCAGCAGCCCTACGGCCAGCAGCAGCAGTTCGGGGGCCGGCAGGGCCCGCAGGGCGGCGGCCCCGCGCAGGACTTCTCGCCGTTCTGGTTCGCGGTGCCGGTGGCCCGGCCGCTGTACGCGGAGGACGGCTCCCCGACGCCCATCGCGGAGCTGGCGCCCGGCACCTGGTACCTCGCGGTCGACCAGCGCGGCCCTGCCCTGGTGGCCCAGACCCAGGACGGCCGGCGCGGCGTGCTGCAGGACACCACGGGCATCCAGCGCGGCTGACCCCGTCCGGCGCACCGCGCGGCCCCTCGCCCTTCCGGGCGGGGGCCGCTGCCGTACAGTCCCCGCGGAGCATTTTCTGACACATCGTCAGCACAATGCCGGAGAGGGGCTGGGGCATGCGGCTCGGACTCGCACTCGGCTACTGGGGGCGCGGCCCCGACCCCGCGCAGGCCGGCCTGGCCGTGGAGGCGGAGCGGCTCGGCTACGAGTCCGTGTGGACGGCCGAGGCCTGGGGCTCGGACGCTTTCACTCCGCTCACCTGGATCGCCGCGCGGACGAAGCGGATCAGGCTGGGCACGGCGGTGGCGCAGATGGCGGCCAGGACCCCGACCGCCACGGCCATGCACGCGCTCACCCTCGACCACCTCTCGGGCGGGCGGATGCTCCTGGGGCTCGGGCTGTCGGGTCCGCAGGTCGTCGAGGGCTGGTACGGGCGGCCGTTCCCGAGGAGCCCGCTGACGGCGACCCGGGAGTACGTGGACATCGTCCGCCAGGTCCTGCGGCGCGAGGGCCGCGTGGAACTCGCCGGGCGCTTCCACACCCTCCCGTACACCGGGGAGGACGGCACCGGTCTCGGGAAGGCGCTCAAACCGATCACGCACCCGCTGCGGGCCGGCCTGCCGGTGCTGCTGGGGGCCGAGGGGCCGAAGAACATCGCCCAGACGACCCGGATCGCGGACGGCTGGCTGCCGCTGTACTGGTCCCCGCTGCGGACCGGCGTGTACGAGGCGTCGCTCGCCGATCTGCCGGCCGGCTTCATGATCGCACCGATGGCCCGCGCCCATGTCTGCGACGACGTCGCCGAGGGGCTGCTTCCGGTCAAGGCGATGCTCGGTTTCTACATCGGCGGCATGGGCCACGCCGCCCGCAACTTCCACGCCGACCTGATGGCGCGCATGGGCTACGAGCCCGAGGCCCGGCACATCCAGCGGCTGTTCGCCGAGGGCCGCCGCGAGGAGGCGGTGCTCGCCGTCCCGGACGCCTTCGCCGACGAGATATCGCTCGTCGGGCCGCGGGAGCGCATAGCCGAGCGGCTTGCGTGGTGGCGCGCGGGCCCGGTCACCGACCTGCTGGTGACGGCGCCGGACCTCCGCACACTGAGGGTCCTGGCCGAGCTGAACGGCCAGGGGCCGTGACCGGAGGCGCCGGCCGGGAGACGCGCGGCCGTCCGGGCGGCACAGCGCCGGAGCGGGCCGTTCCGGGGGAACGAGCCGCAGGGCCACCCGAGCGCGCCGGGGAAGTCGGCCCCGACCGGTAGCCCGGCCTGGTCATGGCCCCGGCGTCATCAGGGCTCCGGCGTCATGAACCCCGGCGTCATCAGGGCTCCGGCGTCATGAACCCCGGCGTCATCAGGGCTCCGGCGTCATGAACCCCGGAGCCGTCGTGGCCCCGCGTGCATCGCCACGGCCCCCTGCCGGGCGGTGCCGGTCCCGGGTGGGGCAGCAGCGGGCGGGGAGCGCCCCGAAACCGCTCTCCGCGTCGCACGCGGGCGCGCAGGCCGGGCGCCCGGTCGCACACCGTCCGCCCGTCGCGTGCCAGGGCGTGCCGGCCGTGCTCCGGCCTGGCGGGGTGTGCCTCCCGATCACTTGATGGATGGGTTTGCCCGCCGCGGGCAAAGGCGAGGAGCCGCCGGGCTCCAGCATGGGAGCAGCGCACCTCCCGGCGACAGGGTCGCGCCGTGCGTGGGCGCCGAAGACGTTCGCCGTCCGACCGGAAGGGCCATGCCGTCCGGCACCGATGCGGGCGGTGCGGCACCGGGCCCGGCGACCTCCGACAACCGTCCGTGGTGGGCGGTTCACACGATGAGGGGATGACGATGGGCACTGCCCGCGCACAAGCCGCAGACGGGGAGAACTCCGTCCCGCCGATCAGCACGGTGGCGGGGACCGGGGTCGCCGGACCCCATGGGGACCATGGCCCGGCCGTGTCGGCCCAGCTGAACCGTCCGTCGGGGATCGCGGTGGACGGCACCGGTTCCCTCTACATCGCCGACTACAGCCACCGGGTCCGGAAGATCACGTCCGACGGGAGGATCAGCACCGTCGCGGGAACCGGCGCCGCGGGCTTCGGCGGCGACGGCGGCCCCGCGGCATCGGCCCAGTTGAACTACCCGCGTGGGCTGGCGGTGGACGGCGCTGACGCGGTCTACATCGCCGACGGCAACAACCACCGGGTCCGGAAGATCACGTCCGACGGCACGATCAGCACCGTCGCCGGAACCGGCGCCGCGGGCTTCTCCGGCGACGGCGGCCCCGCCACCGCCGCCCGGCTGCACACCCCGCTGTCGGTGGCGGTGGACAGCACCGGCAACCTCTACATCGCCGACTACGGCAACCACCGGATCCGCAAGATCACCACCGACGGCACGATCAGCACCGTCGCCGGAACCGGCGCCGCGGGCTTCTCCGGCGACGGCGGCCCCCCGGCATCGGCCCGGCTGAACAACCCGTACGCGGTGGCGGTGGACGGCGCGGGGGCCTCTGCATCGCCGACTGCGGTAACCAGCGGGTCCGGAAGATCACGTCCGACGGCACGATCAGCACCGTCGCCGGAACCGGCAGCGTGGGCTTCGGCGGCGACGGCGGCCCCGCCACCGCCGCCCGGCTGCACACCCCGCTGTCGGTGGCGGTGGACAGCACCGGCAACCTCTACATCGCCGACTACGGCAACCACCGGATCCGCAAGATCACCACCGACGGCACGATCAGCACCGTCGCCGGAACCGGCGCCGCGGGCTTCTCCGGCGACGGCGGCCCCCCGGCATCGGCCCAGCTGAACAACCCGTTCGGTCTCGCCGTGGACTGCGTCGACACCCTCTTCATCGCCGACCACGCCAACAACCGGGTGCGGAAGGTCGCGTCGGCGAGGCTGGCCGGGCTGCCCGAGTCGGGCACGGTGGTCTGCTGGGCCAATGTCCGCAGCAGGCTGCGGATGGGGGTCTGGCGTGAGTCCACCAGGGACGGGGCCGTGATCCACCAGTTGCTCGCCGCGCCCAGGGACCACCAGCGGTGGCGGCTGGTGGCGGCGGGCCGGGACGGCGGAGACATCCTGTACCGGATCGAGAACGTGCGCAGCGGCAAGGCGCTGGAGGTCGTCGGAGCGCAGCAGGCGGCCGGGGCGGCGGTCGCGCAGCGGGCGTACGAGGGTGCCGACGCGCGCCACCAGCAGTGGAGGCTGATCCCGGTGGGCTCCGTAGACGACACTCCGCGGGTGTACGAGATCGCGAACCGGAGCAGCGGTCTGCTCCTGCTGGTCGACACCAACGCCCGCACCGCGCTCATGCAGGGCAGGGCGGACGGCGACCACCAGGGCCGGCAGTGGCAGCTGCTGCCGGTGTGACGCACCGAGGGGTCAGGGGCGGCCTCGCCCCTGACCCCTTCGCGACCCGTGCGTTCAGCCGGAGGCGGACGGGTCCTCGGCCGCCGGCGTGGGCGCCTTGGGAGGCTCCGGTGCCGTGGGGGGCTTGGTGAAGTCGCTTCTCTTCGGCCCGTTCTCCAGGTCCGGGTCCTTCTGCAGGCCGCTGTGCTCCGTGACCGTGGTACTCGACTCCCGCATGCCGTCGGCCGCCGCCCGGGACACCGAGCCGGGATCCCGGGCGTACCGGGCCTGTTCATCGGCGGAGGCCTGGGCGGTCCGGATGAAGGAACCCAGGAAGCCCAGGACTGCCCGCGCCTCGGGCGACTGCTCCTGCACGACCTTCGCGCGGGAGGAGGCCCCGTGGATGGCGCTGTCGAACAGGCTCGGGCTGGTGTCGTCGTATGTGTCGTCGTCGGCGTCCTCGAAGTCGACGCCGGCACCGGGCTGCGGTCTGGTGCTGCCGGTGGTCACCGAGAAGAGCCCCGCGCTCCTGCCCGCGGAACCGAAGACGTTGTCGAACACCATGGTCGTCCTCCCTGCTGGTGGTGGCGCCCGCAGCTCAGGGCTGCTTGTAGAGCGCTCGTGGGTCGTCGGTCAGGCTCTCGACGTCGAACATCGTGTGGTCGACCTCCAGGGCGGAGACGACCTCGGCGAGTCCCTTCATGCGGAAGTCGCCGCCGGCCAGGCCGAGGTCGCCGATGTCACGGGCGACCAGCCGGTCGAGACCGGGGTAGTTCCCGGGCTGCGGGGGAGACAGGACCGCCACCGGTACGTCGTAGTTCACCGCGATCAGCCCGGAGAACGTCACGGGGATCTCGTAGGTGAACTGCTTGCGGGTACGCCGCTGCGCGACGACGGTCTGCACCCGGGAGTTCGCCGGGACCTCGCCGGAGATCTGCGACTTCGAAGCCCAGCTGGTGGTCAGGGAGCCGCCGACGGAGGCCGAGACACCCAGCAGCAAGGAGGCGTTGAGCGTCCCGGTCCCGGTGGCGCTGCCCTGGGTCGTGAACCCCACCGAACTCGTCACCGTGTTCGCCGCCGAGCTCCCCGCCGAGTTCGTCGTGGCCGTTTCGGTGGCATTGGCGTTGTCGACGCCGATGTTGTCCTTGCTTTTCTTGTCGGTCACGGTGGTGGTGTTCTTGTTCGTCATGTCGTTGCGCAGCTGCGTCTGCAACTGGGACTGGAGGTCCATACGGAGCTGGTTCTGGAGCTGGAGCTGGAGCTGCGCGCTGACGCTGCCGCCGAAGGTGAGTTTCGCCTCCCCGTGCAGCGACCACGTCACCCCGTTCGACACCGTGAAGTCGATCGAGTCGGTGAAACTCATCGGGGCCTGGCTGCGGTTGACGTAGGAGCGCGAGGAGAACGTGTCGGGCGGCGGCGGGCCGATGTCGCCGCGCTCCTCGATCAGCGGCTCCCCGAGGTTCATGTAGGCGATCCAGCCCAGCTGGGACGCGGACCCGGGAAACGTGCCGAAGCTCGACTTGTTCACGGAGAACCCGACGGGCTTGTGCCGCACACCGTAGTCGTCGACGTAGACCAGGCTGGGGTGGTTCAGGATGGACTGCCAGGTTTGCTCGATATCGAGTTCCCGCAGGTTCTTCTTCGTCAGCGGCCGGCGCTTGGTGCGCTCCAGGATGTACGCGGTGGAAGGCATGACCCGTCCTCGAATGATTCCGGTCGAACCGCGCCCGGCAAATGGGGAAAAGACGTCTGTGCGCGATCCGAAAATCGAAACTAGCACGGGATCAATTCCCCCGGAAGACTCCCTCGGCCATCACCCTCAATCGAGTGATTGCGGTTCTCCTGCTGCTCAACTCGCCTATTCCGAGGGTACCTTGAAGAAACATCCGGCCACTGTGCAAAGGGTTCCCGGAAGTTCTGCGCAAAAGCTCCGCGTCTTGGATGCCGCTGCGGGTGGCGGCATTTCCTCCCGACTGTCCATGCGTTTCGGTCGAGGCTGAATCGACTTCTGCCGTCGCGCGTGGCAGACGGCGTCACTGAATGTCCGACGCATTGCTCTCCACATCCAGAACAGGTGAGGTTTCCGCGATGTACACCCAAGAACGGACCACGATGACGAATCTGGTGGTCGGCGGGCCCGTAGCGGTGAACAGCTACGACAACGCGATCGTGGCGGCGCTGGCCGAGAATCGACCGGTCATGCTCGTCCACGCCTTCAACGGCGGCTACCTGCGGCCCGTCGAACTGCGGGAGGCGGCTCACGACAAGGGGGTCCAGCTGTCCACGGCGCTCGACCCGGCCACCAGGGACGCACAGGGCCACCTCTGGTACATCACCCCGGCCGGCTTCTTCGGGCAGCGGCCGCTGTACTTCGTCGAGAGCGCCGCGGGCCAGGTGACGCCCAAGCCGGCCGCCGCGGGCGCGGCCGACGCGGGCCGCGGCGACGACGGCACTCCGAAGCCGCAGCGCAGGCGGATCACCGTCCACCAGGATGCCCCCAGGAGCACGGCCGACACCGTCCAGGTCGGGCTGCCCGACAAGGTCGGCGACAAGTGGCGCGGGAAGAACGGCGCGCCCGAGGACACCCAGCTCTGGATCGTCACCGTGACGCCGTGGGGCGGGATCACCTTCGTGCCGATCACCCACCCCGACGCCATCCTCGGGTTCAAGGACCACGCGGTGACCGCCAGCAGCGAGGTGCGCGTGACCTACAACTGGGGCGGAGACTTCACCGGGACGGTCATCAACACGTTCTATCCCCGGCTGCCCAGCGAGTGGGACGTCCCGTACCACCACCTCTTCACCTGATCCACGGCCGCCGTCGCGCCGGATCCGCCCCGATGGAACGCCCCGACCCAACGCCCCAACCGCCTGGAAGAGGCACCACCATGCCCGTGCCCACGGAAGAAATGAAGCTGGAGATCGTCAACGCCGCCACGGGGAAGGCCCTGGGCGTCAGCGCCGCTCCGGGCGCGAACGGGACGCTCGTCGTCCGCGACTCCCCCGGCCCCGGCCCGGACCACGAGCAGTGGCAGCTCGTCCCCGTGCGGACCGCACAGGGCGAACAGGCCCTGGTGGTCCGCCACGCGGTCAGCGGCAAAGTGCTCGACAACCCCGCCGCCCCGGACCGCGGCGTCCGCCAGTGGGACGCCGCCACCGGCCGGAAGGGCCAGCAGTGGCACCTCGTCCCCGTCGAGGGCGAAGCGGGCCTCTACACCATCGAGGGCGTGGCCGACGGCTCCGTCCTCGATCTCGCCGACCCCGGCCCGGACGGCACCCGGGTCGTCCTCGGGAGTACGACGACAGCGCGGAGAGCCAGCGCTGGCGCCTCGTCCCGGCCGAGCCCGAGCGCACCGGCGACCCCGTGCTGCGCTGGGCACCGCTGAGCCACTGGAACGGCCGCAGGTCGTGGCGGCTGGCCCGCTCGGCAGCGCTGCGCCCGGCACCAGACGCGGCACCCTCGTTCAGCGACATGCTGCTGGTCCTCAAGCGGTTCGGGAGCGACCCGGACGCCGGCGGGTGGAACGGCGACGGGGCCGGCCGCCCGCCCGGCGGTCAGCCGGGCCAGTGGGCCGGGCCCGGTGCGCGGTTCCCGGCCGACACCACGGGAACCGGGCGGACGGACATCCTGGGGCTCACCCCCGCGAGATGGGCCGTGACGGCGTCCGGCAGGGGCGACGGGACGTTCGACGACGAGGAGCGCGTCCTGCACCCGTCCGCGCCGTCCTCGAACCCGGCGGACCTGTGGACCCTCCAGGACATCACGGGCGACGGCCGGCCCGCCGTCGTGGTACTCGCCGCCGACGGCGTCCGGGTGTCCGCTCAGAGCGAGCAGGGGACGTTCGCACCCGCGGGCGGCACGCCGGTCCTCAGGGCGTTCGGCCACGGTCGGCAGGCCGGCGGGTGGATGGCCGACCGGCACCCCCGCTTCCTCACCGACACCACCGGTGACGGACGTCCGGACATCGTCGGCTGCCACGACGACGGCGTCTGGATCTCGCTCCAGGGCGACGACGGGACGTTCGCACCGCTCGGCGACGAACCGGCTCTCAGGGCGTTCGGCCACGGCGAGAAGGCGGGCGGGTGGATGGCCGACCGGCACCCCCGCTTCCTCGCCGACACCACCGGTGACGGACGTCCGGACATCGTCGGCTGCCACGACGACGGCGTCTGGATCTCGCTCCAGGGAGACGACGGGACGTTCGCCGAACCCCTGTACGTCCTCGACGACTTCGGGGTCGACCAGGGATGGAGCACGGTCGAGGAACACCCCCGGTTCCTGCTCGCCGCCACCGCGGGCGGAGCGGTGGACATCATCGGGTTCGGCCCGCAGGGTGTCGTCCTCTCACAGGGGCGCGGCGACGGCACGTTCGAGCCCGCGAGACTGGTGCTGAACGACTTCGGGCTCGCCCAGGGGTGGACGGGCCTCAAGCACCTCCGCCTCCTCGCCGACGTCACCGGCGACGGCACCCCGGACATCGTCGGCTTCGGAGACGAAGGCGTCTGGGTGTCGCACAACCGCGGTGACGGCCGCTTCGAGCAGGCCCAGCTGGTGTGCCGCGGGTTCGGGTACGGCGACGACGCGGGCGCCTGGCGGGTCGGCCGCCACCCCCGCTTCCTCGCCGACACCACCGGTGACGGACGTCCGGACATCGTCGGCTTCGGCGGGCCGGGAGTGTACGTGGCCCGCAACCTGCACCGTCGCTTCAGGACCCGATGACCCGGAATCGCCTTCGGGAGCCGCCTCTTCCCGGGGCGGCGCCCGGCCCCACGGCGGCCGATGGCCGGCCGTCGGGTGCCCGCCGGCTCGCGGTGTGACGGACAGTCACGGAACGGCCGGACGGTGCCGTACCCTCAGCGCGGGGGAACGCCGGGGCGGAGCCGGCCGGCACCGTGGACGGCATCGGCGCGTCAGCCGGCGTGTCCCGGTCGGCCGGGTTGCCGACCTCCGGCGGCGGGACCAGCCACTCCCCGAGGGGGCTTGCAGGGATCAGGGCACCCTCCCCGCAAGCCCTCAGAGACGTCCGCCGGTCATCCGGGTGACCGGGCCGTGGCCGCTGCGCTCGGAGCGACGGCCCGCCAGGTAGGAGACGGCCCCGAGAGCCGTCGCGCCCGCCGTGGCACCCGCCGCGACGAGCTTGCGGGCCTTGAGTACCGTCCATGCGGTCGTGGCGGCGGACGCCACCTGCCCGGCTGCCGAACCGGCTCCCCTGAGGGCGGTCGAGGCCACGGAACCCGCGGTGGTCGCCGCGCGTTCCACACCGCCGCCCGCCGACGGGGCGGCCCGTCCGGCGCCACCACCCGCCGATTCCGCCGTCGAAGCGGTGCTCTGCGCCGTCTTCGCCGAGGACTCCCTGGCCTCGGCCGCGGTCGCCTCGGCCGTCTTGGTCGCCTTGGTGGCACGGCTCGTCGTGCCGCTGCCGTTGCCGTTGTTCGCGCTCGAGTTGGTCATGGCGTCCGGGTTGCCGCTTCCGCCGCGCACAAACAGGGTGCCGTCCGAAGGCCGCCGGCCCGTACCCTCTGCGCAAGCCCGGCGCTCGGCCCCACGTCCGGTATCCCGGCCCTTCCACCGCCCCGGCCACCCGCCACCCACGCCCTTCACCACCACCCGCTCCGGCCACCCGCCACCCACGCCCTTCACCGCCCCCGGCGCCGGACCGCACCTCCCCGGAGCCGCACGCTTCGCCGCCCCCGGCCACCCGGTCGTCGGGCCCCGCACCACCCGGGAACGTCCCGGGTTTGGTTCAACGGAGAACGGCAATCCGGCTGCCATGTCTCCCCGCAGAAGTGGCAGCAACCAGGTGGCGACGATCATCATGGTGGTCGCCGACGTGATGGCCGTCATCATCGGCCTGTGGATCCTGATGTACCTGCTGGACGCGAACCGCGCCAACGACCTGGTCATCCTGATCCGGGACGTGGCCGGCTGGCTCGCCGGCTGGTCGCACGACCTGTTCACCTTCAACGAGGCGTGGGCCCGGGTCGTGGCGGGCTACGGTCTCGCCGCGGTCGTGTACCTCTTCGTCGGACACGCCGTGGCGGGCCGGCTGCGCCGCCACGGCTGACCCTCTCCCCCGCGCGTCCGGCGGCGGTCCTACCGGCAGCACTCCGGTTCGAGGCCGCGCGGCAGCCGCTCCCCGCCGAACACCGCGGTGGTCGCCTCGTCGCCCCCCAGGGCGGCCACCGCGAGCAGCAGCGAACCCGCCGTCCACGTGGTCAGCTCCTCCGGCCACATGGCGCGTTCGCCCTCGAAGACGTAACCGGTCCAGTACATCCCGCCCTCGGCGCGCAGGTGCCGGATGGACTGGAGGATCTCCAGCGCCCGGTCCGACTCCCCCACCGCCCACAGCGCCAGGGCGAGTTCACAGCTCTCGCCGCCGGTCACCCACGGGTTGGGCAGCACGCACCGCACCCCGAGCCCGGGGACCACGAACGCGTCCCAGCGCGCGTCGATCCTCGCCTTGGCCTCCTCGCCGGTGACGGCACCGCCGAGGACCGGGTAGTACCAGTCCATCGAGTAGCGGGACTTGTCGAGGAAGCGCTCCGGGTGGCGGCGGACGGCGTGCCCGAGCGCTCCGGTCGCCAGCTCCCAGTCGGGCTGCGGCTCCTCGCGCTCCTCGGCGATGGCGAGGGCGCAGCGCAGCGCGTGGTAGACGGAGGAACTCCCGGTCAGCAGGGCGTCGTCGACCGCCGCGCCGCCGTCCTCCGGTGCCTCGCGCTTCCAGCCGATCTGGCCGCCGGGCAGCTGGAGCCGGAGCACGAACTCGATCGCCGCGTGGACGGACGGCCACATCCGGTCCAGGAACACGTCGTCGCCGGTGGCCAGGTAGTGGTGCCAGACGCCGACGGCCGGGTAGGCGCAGAAGTTGGTCTCGCGTCCCCGGTCGGTGGGCCGGTCGGCCTCCCCGTCGTGGTAGGCGGCGTACCAGGAGCCGTCCTCGTTCTGATGGCGGGCCAGCCACTCGTAGGCGCGGGCCGCGGCGTCGTGCTCGCCCGCCGCGTCCAGCGCCATGGCGGCCTCGGTGTGGTCCCACGGGTCCAGGTGGTGCCCGCGGAACCAGGGGATCGCCCCGTCCTCGCGCTGGACGGCGAGGATGCCCGCGACGGTCTCGGCGGCCTGCTCGGCGGTGAGGACGCCGGGCAGGACGAGGTGCTCGGTACGCCCCTGACGGCGCCAGGGCACGGTCACGCGTCGGCCTTCGGCAGGTGCGGCTTGGTCGCGTACACCACGAAGCTCTTGCCGACGAGCGGGTTCAGCGCCTGCTCGGCGACCCTGGTGAGCAGGGGCTTCTTCATGATGTCCCAGACCAGGAGCCGGTGGTACGCGCGCACCGGCAGCGCCTTGTCGTTGTCCACGCCGAACGCGCACTTCAGCCACCAGTACGGCGAGTGCAGCGCGTGGGCGTGGTGGCTGCCGTAGGGCCTGAGGCCCGCCTCGCGGATCCTGCCGAGGAGTTCGCCGGCCTTGTAGATGCGGATGTGGCCGCCCTCGACCTCGTGGTACTCGTCGGACAGCGCCCAGCAGACCTTCTCGGGGCCGTAGCGGGGCACGGTGACCGCGATCCGGCCGCCCGGCCTGAGTACCCGGACCATCTCGGCGAGGACGCCCTTGTCGTCCGGGATGTGCTCCATCACCTCGGAGATGATGACGACGTCGAACGACTCGTCGGGGAAGGGCAGGTTGAGCGCGTCGCCCTCCATCGCGGTGGCGCTCGCGCCCTCGGGTGCCTCGCCGGCCTCCTTCATCGCCGCGAACCACGTGGCGACCTCGCGGATCTCCTCGGCGTTCCGGTCGAGGGCCACGACCCGGGCTCCGCGCCGGTAGCACTCGAAGGCGTGGCGTCCGGCACCGCAGCCGAGATCGAGCACGCGGTCGCCCGGGGCGAGCGGAAAGCGGGAGAAGTCGACGGTCAGCACGAGGTCTGCCCTTCCGGGTGGGTCACGGCGCCCTCGCCGGGGGCGCGCCTTGCGGGGGGTGCGGACCCTCCGTCCGCACCCGCGGAGCGGGTCCTCGCCCGCGCTGCGGGACGCCGGGTGCTCATCGGGCACCGGCCGGCGCCGGGCGTGCCGCGATGGCCTCGCGGTAGAGCTCCGCCGTGCCCTGGGCCGCGCGGGTCCAGGTGAAGCGGGACAGCACACGGTCCCGTCCGGCGGTGCCGATGCGGCGGCGGAGTCCCTCGTCCCCGAGGAGCCGGCCGAGCGCCGCGGCGAGGGCGTGGGCGTCGCCGGGCGGCACGGCGAGGCAGGTCTCCCCGTCGGTGCCGGTGACCTCGGGGATGGCGCCGCCGGTGGTGGCGACCAGAGGCGTGCCGGTGGCCATCGCCTCGGCGGCCGGCAGCGAGAACCCCTCGTACAGCGACGGCACACAGGCCACCTGGGCGCCGCGTACGAGGTCCACCAGCTCCCGGTCGGAGATGCCCTTGACGAACCGCACGGCGCCGGCGAGCCCGTACCGCTCGATCATCCGGGCCACGGGGCCGTCCTCGGCGCGCTTGCCGACGACGACCAGATGGGCGTCCGGCCGCTCGGAACGGAGCTTGGCGAGCGCCTCCACGAGGAACACCAGGCCCTTGAGCGGCACATCGGCGCTGGAGGTCGTCACGATCCGGCCGGGCACCTCGGCGACCGACGGATCCGGCGAGAAGAGATCGGTGTCGGCGCCGATGTGCACGACCCGCAGCCGCTCCCGGCGCACGCCCAGGTGCTCGGCGATCTCCTGTTCGGAGGAGCCGGAGACGGTGAGGACGGACGGCAGCCTGCGCGCGACCCGCTTCTGCATCCGGGTGAAGCCGTACCAGCGGCGCACCGACAGCCGCCGCCGCCAGTCCTGCGCCGCGTCCAGGTCGAGCCGGCGGTCGACGGTGATGGGGTGGTGGATGGTGGTGACCAGCGGTGCGCCGAGGTCGCCGAGGAGTCCGTAGCCGAGGGTCTGGTTGTCGTGGACGACGTCGAAATCGCCCCGGCGCGCCAGCAGATGGCGCCGTGCGCGCAGCGAGAAGGTCAGCGGCTCGGGGAAGCCGCCCGTCCACATCGTGGCGACCTCCAGCCCGTCGATCCAGTCGCGGTACTCGCCGCGCCCGGGGGTGCGGAAGGGGTCGGGCTGCCGGTAGAGGTCGAGGCTGGGCAGCTCGGTGAGCGGCACGCCTTCGTCGAGCACGGGGAAGGGCTGGGCGCCGATCACCTCGACGCGGTGGCCGAGGCGGGCGAGTTCGCGCGACAGATGGCGTACGTAGACGCCCTGGCCCCGCAGAAGGGGTTGCCCTTGTAGGTGAGGAGCGCGATGCTCAGCGGTCGGTCACCGGCGCCGGACGCACCCCCACGGGGCCCGGCCGCTATGGCCTCAGCGGTCACCTACGGCCCCCTTCTCACTCCACTTTCGCCGGAGCGTAACCGCTCGCGCTAATCTAGAACAAGTTCCACACTCGATCGTTCTTGATCGCTCAAGGAGCATCGAATCTACCGGCAGGTAGCGCTGCCGGAAGGCCTGGATCAGGTGATTCGCGCCACGGCACGGAGCCCTGCCATGCTGGGCCCTCCGCAGCTCCCGGAACGGGAACGCAGCACGGATCCGGACAGCGGGCCGGGAAGGGCCCCTGGACCGGGGACGGGGACGGGGACGAAAGAGATGAGCGCGGATACCAGGCCGACGGTTCCTGCGGCCCTGCCCCTGACGGAGCGCCAGGAGGCCAGGCGCCGGCGCATCCTGCACGCCACCGCGCAGCTGGCCTGCCGCGGCGGCTTCGACGCCGTGCAGATGCGGGAGGTCGCCGAGGCCGCGGGGTCGCCCTCGGCACGCTGTACCGCTACTTCCCCTCCAAGGTTCACCTGCTCGTGGCCACGATGCAGGACCAGCTCGAGCATCTGCACGCCACCCTGCGCAAACGCCCGCCGGCCGCGGACAGCGCGGCGCAGCGGGTGGCCGAGACCCTGATGCGGGCGTTCCGCGCCCTGCAGCGCGATCCGCATCTGGCGGACGCGATGGTCCGGGCGCTGACCTTCGCGGACCGCAGTGTCAGCCCCGAGGTGGACAGGGTCTCGCGGCAGACCACGGCGATCATCCTGGACGCGATGGGCCTGGAGGATCCGACGCCCGAGCAGCTCTCGGCCGTCCGGGTCATCGAGCACACCTGGCACTCGGCCCTGATCACCTGGCTGTCCGGCCGGGCCTCCATCGCCCAGGTGAGGATCGACATCGAGACGGTCTGCCGGCTGATCGACCTCACGGACCCGGGGCGGGGCCGGCGGTCCGGCTGACGCCCACGGCGGCGCAGCGCCCGGATCCCGCACCGCCCGGTCCGGCCTCACCGCGTCGCCCGCCCATCCCGGCCTCACCGTGCTCCCCGCCCGTCCCGGGGTCACCGTGCTCCCCGCCCGGTCCGGCCTCACCGCGTCGCCCGACCGGTCCGGCCTTCACCGCGTCGCCCGCCCGCATGCGGCGCCGGGCCGCCGTAGGCCGGCGCCCCTCCCGGCAGCCTCCACCCGGCCGCCGCGCCTACTCCCCGGGCTCCTCGGGCGGGAACACGACAGCACCGCCCCCGGACCGCCGAATCGAGATGGCCTCGACCGGGCAGCCCTCCGCCGCCGCGAGGACGTCGTCGTTCGCGTCGGTCTCCGGCTCGGTGGGGTGCGACTGGCGGGCCGTGTCCAGCGCGAAGCCGTCCGGCGCGCTGCTGACACACATGCCCGATCCGATGCACACACCCCGGTCGACCTCGACCTGCCAGCGGTCACCCATCAGTCTCGCTCCCGTATCCCGACGGCAAATGCACCATTTTGTGCTCGAAGTACTCACCGTATCCCTCGGGACCGAACTCCCGCCCCAGCCCGGAGTTCTTGTATCCGCCGAACGGGCCAAGCATGTCGAGGCTGAAGGTGTTGACGCTGTACGTACCGGTCCTGATCCGCCTCGCGAAGTCGACGCCGCGTTCCACGTCGGCCGTCCACACGCTGCCGCTGAGCCCGTACTCGGAGTCGTTCGCGATCGCCGCGGCCTCCTCCTCGCCGCCGTAGGGCAGCAGGCAGACGACGGGGCCGAAGATCTCCTCGCGCGCGATCCGCATGGCGTTGTCGACGCCGCCGAAGAGGGTCGGCTCGACGTACCAGCCCCGCTCCAGGCCGGCCGGGCGGCCGCCGCCGGCGAGGATCTTGGCGCCCTCCGCCTGGCCGATGGCGATGTAGTCGAGCGACCTCTGCTGCTGGCGGCGCGCGACGAGCGGGCCGACCTGGGTCGCCGGGTCCATCGGGTCGCCGGTCACCAGGGCCCCGGCCGCCGCGGCGAAGGCGTCGGCGAACTCGTCGTAGCGGGCGCGCGGGACGAGGATGCGGGTCTGGGCCACACACGCCTGGCCGTTGTTCATCCACGCCGCCGGGACGATGCCCTGGACGGCCGCCTCCGCATCGGCGTCGGGCAGGACCACCGCCGCGGACTTGCCGCCGAGTTCGAGCGTGACGCGGGTGAGGTTGCGGGCGGCGACCTCCATCACGCGCCTGCCCGCCGCGACCGAGCCGGTGAAGGAGACCTTGTCGACATCGGGATGCCCGACGAGGTACTCGCCGACCTCGCGGTCGGCGGGCAGGATCGACAGCACGCCCTCCGGCAGTCCGGCCTCACGGACGATGTCGGCCAGGATGTAGGCGTCCAGCGGGGTCTCGGGCGAGGGCTTGAGGACCACCGAGCAGCCCGCGAGCAGGGCCGGCGCGAGCTTGGCGGCCGCGACGAACTGCGGGACGTTCCAGGGCGCCACGGCCGCGACCACGCCCACCGGCTCACGCCGGACGAGCAGCGGACCGAGCAGTCCGCTTCGCCGTTCCTCGTAGGTGAAGTCGCGCGCGACGGCGAGGGCCGCGTCCCAGACCATCATGGCGCCGAGCGCTTGGGCCAGCACGCTCCAGGAGTACGGCGACCCGTTCTGCGCGCTGATCGAGCGCGCGATCTCCTCGTGCCGTGCGGCGATCGCGTCCTTGATCCTGCCGACGGCCTCGAGGCGCTCCCCGAGCGGGCTGCGCGGCCAGGGGCCGTGGTCGAACGCGGCGCGGGCGGCCGCGACGGCCCGGTCCACATCGGCCCGCGAGGCATGCGGGACGCGTCCGATGACCTGCTCGGTGTGCGGCGAGACCACCTCGATGGTGTCGGTGCCGCGGGATCGACCAACTTCCCGCCGATGAACAGTTCTCCGTGCTCGACAAGTCCGGTCATGACGGCTGCCTCCCGCGGCCCGGCTCCCCGCCACTACCTGACGGGGCATCAGAAACGGTCTACTGCCTGAACTGATAACAGCTATCGCCGCAGGAGTCCACGGCGGGGACGCTCCGCACGGGCTGCCGCGGCCGGAACCGCAGGGCCGGAACCGCACTGCGGGGACGCAACCTCACGGCAGGAACGCCTGGAACGCCCGCGACGTCGACCCTGACGACACCGCGGACGCGACCACAGGGCAGTAACCCTCCGGACGGGACGCTCCGCACGGGCTGCCGCGGCCGCAACCGCAGGGCCGGAGCCGCACGGCGGGGAGGCAAGCGCAGGCCCGGAACCGCACGGCGGGGAACCGCACGGCGGGGACGCTCCGGACGGGACCGCACAGCCGCAACGCGCCCCGGAGGGAGGGACGGAGGCGGGAGCGGCGCCCCAGAGCCCGCACCCGGCCGGGCCTTTGCAAAGAAGTGGCCTTGGGCGACCATGGGAACGGGTTCTCCGCACGGACCCCGGTCGGGAGGGCGGAGAACCCATGACACGGGTGACGGAGCACGGCGGCGGTGTGTGGTCCCTGGCGGTCCCCATCCCGGACAACCCCCTGGGCCACACCCTGGTCCATGTCCTCGACACCGGCCGCGGGCCCGTCCTCGTCGACACCGGGTGGGACGACCCCGCGTCCTGGGCGGCCCTCTCGGACGGCCTCGCCGGGCTGGGCCTCACGGTGGCCGACGTCCACGGTGTCGTCGTCACACACCATCACCCCGACCACCACGGGCTCTCCGGCAGGGTCCGGGAGGAGTCCGGGGCGTGGATCGCGATGCACGCGGCGGACATCGCCGTCGTCCGGCGCACCAGGGACGCCCGGCCCGGGTCCTGGCTGGCCTACCTGACCGGGAAGCTGGCCGCCGCCGGCGCGCCGGAGGAGCACCTCGCCCCGCTGCTCGCGGCCCGCGAGAGCGGCCGGATGCGGACGCTGCCCGGGCTGCGGGCGGCCCTGCCCGACCGCGAGATCGCGCCCGGCGAGCTCCTGGACCTGGCCGGGCGGCGGCTGCGTGCGGTCTGGACGCCCGGTCACACACCCGGCCATGTCTGCCTGCACCTGGAGGAGGACCATCCGGCGAACCTCCCCGGCCGCGGCCGGCTCTTCTCTGGCGACCACCTGCTGCCCGGCATCAGCCCGCACATCGGCCTGTACGAGGATCCCGACGACGCCACGGTCACCGACCCTCTCGGCGACTACCTCGACTCGCTGGAACGCGTCGGGCGGCTCGGCGCGGCCGAGGTCCTCCCGGCCCACCAGCATCCCTTCACCGACGCCCCGGCCCGGGTCCGGGAACTCCTCGCCCACCACGAGGAGCGGCTGACCGGGCTGCTGGCCCTCCTCGCCGCGCCGCTCACCCCGTGGCAGCTGGCCGAGCGCATGGAGTGGAACCGGCCGTGGGAGGAGATCCCCTACGGCTCCCGCACCATCGCCGTCTCGGAGGCCGAGGCCCATCTGCGTCACCTGGTGAAACGAGGCCGCGCGGAGGCGGTGGCGGGCAGCGACCCCGTGGCGTACATCGCGGCAGCGGGTTGACGGACGCGCCCGTGGCCCCGGGCCCGCGCCCGAACCTCCGAGTGCGTGGCCGTCCGTGTCGCCCGGCGCGTTCCCACCATGGCCGGCGCCCGCCGGCACGGTCACACCCCCACACGGCCACACGGCCACACGACCGGCGCCTCGCCGTCCGGCCCCTGATCGCCCACGATCACCGACGGACGGTCCGGATCCGCGCGGTCGCGGTCGCCACGGCCACGGTCTTCCCCCGGGATCGACGAGCTCACCGGCGAGAAAGCACACCTCCTTGCCACGCTGCACCACGCGTCCCCGTCCCACCAGCCGTCCGGGCCGGGCGGGGCGGAGGAACTGGACATGCAGATCGAGGGTCGGGGCGAACTGGTCCTCCGGCAGCGACGCGACCAGCGCCGGCCCCAGGGTGTCGTCGAGCATCGCGGCCAGGAACCCGCCCTGGATCACGCCCACAGGGTTCGTGAACTGATCACCGGCGTGGAACGCCACCTCGATCGTCCCCGCTCCGGATCCACCCTCACCAGTTCCCAGCCGAGCAGCGTCGCCGCAGGCGGCGGTGGCACCCGCCCCGCCTGCACATCCCAGAACAACCCGCGTCTCCGCGTCTCCGTCTCCATGAGCCACATTGAACAGGCCACCACCGACAGCGGCCGGAGGCCGCACATCCCCCACCTCCAGCCGCTCCCGCCACGCTCGACGAACAGGCGGGCACATCATCGGGGCCGTGCGTCCCCGGTGGAGCGGAACGACGGACGGCCCCCGCCCTCGGCCCACCCGCGCCCCGGCGCGGGCCTGGGCGCACCCGTCAGCGACGCCGGTCCCCCACGGTCCCTCCCCGGGCGCTCCTCGCCCGGCGCACGCCCCGAGGGGCCGGGGTGACGGGCCGGTAGAGTGTGCGAGTCGTCATCACACCCGTACGGGGGAAAGCCGGCGCGATTCCGGCACTGACCCGCAACCGTGAGCCGCCTCCGCGGGCGGTGAGTCGGAACGCCCCGTGCCGGCGGTGACCGGCTCGTGCCATCGGGACCGCCCGCTGGCAGGCACCGTCGAGGAATACGGAGCCGGAGCCCGGTGCCTCAGGGTGCCCGTGCCCGGCTCCCCGCAGGAGAGGCCCAGCCCGCCATGCCCGTACGCCGCAGCGCAGCCGCGCTCACCGCCGCTTCCGCCGTGCTCTGCGTGGCCGCTGCCCCGGCGGCGACGGCCGCCCCCACGCCCTCCCCCTCGGCCGCGCTCCCGGCCGGGTTGTACGGCACGAAGGACCCCGCGTACGACGGTGTCTGGCGGCAGTCGCTGGCCCTGCTCGCCCAGGACGCCGTCAAGACCGTGCCGGCGGAGCAGGCGGTCGCCTGGCTGGCCGGCCAGCAGTGCGACAACGGCGGCTTCGCGTCGTACCGCGCCGACGTGTCGAGGCCGTGCGACGCCAAGACGATGCTGGACACCAACGCCACCGCCGCCGCGGTGCAGGCCCTCCACGCCCTCGGCGGCCACCGGGGCGCCGTGGACAAGGGCCTCGGATGGCTGAAGTCCGTGCAGAACGAGGACGGCGGCTGGAGCTACAACCCCGGCATGCCGTCCGACGCGAACTCCACCTCCGTCGTGATCGGCGCGTTCGCCGAGGCCAAGGCGCGGCCCGGCGAGGTGAGGTCGAAGAGCGGCAAGAGCCCGTTCGACGCGCTGGTCACGTTCGCCGTGCCGTGCTCGGACGCGTCGGGCGGCGGCGCGTTCGCATACCAGCCGGACAAGGCCGGCAAGCTGCTCGCGAACGGCGACGCCACGGCAGCCGCCGTGCTCGCCGGGCTGGGCCGCGGCCTGGTCGTCTCCGGCACCGAGCCGGACGGATCCCCCGCCACCTGCCAGGCGCCGGCGAAGGCCACCGCCGAGCAGTCGGCCCGCAACGGTGCCGCGTACCTGGCCGAGGCGCTGGCGAAGACCGGGCATTTGGACTCGCCGCCGATGCCGGGCGCCACCGACCCGGCCCCGCAGCCGGACTTCGGCAACACCGCGGACGCGGTCGTCGCGCTCTCCGCCGCCGGGCACGGCGACAAGGCGGACACGTCGGTCACATGGCTGGCGGAGAACTCCGCCGCGTGGGCGAAGGAGGGGGCCCGGCCGCGTACGCGCAGCTGATCCTCGCCGCACACGCCCACGGCGACGACCCGAGGGACTTCGGCGGCGCCGACCTCGTACGGCAGCTGAACGCGACCGGTCCCGCGCCGGTCTCCACCACCGCGCCGCCGGCCCCGAAGGCGCAGCGCGACGCGGGCGAGGAGGGCAAGGGCGGCGACAGCGCCGGGATCTGGTGGATGGTCGGGGCCGGCGTCGCCGCGGGTGCCGGTATCGGGATCCTGCTCAGCGGCCGCAGGAAGAACAAGCAGCAGTGATACGCGGGCGACTGACGGCGCTGCTCCTCGCGCTCGTCGCCGTCCTCGCGGCGCCGGGCGCGACGGGGCAGGCGCAGGCTGCCGGTTACCGCTACTGGTCGTTCTGGCAGTCCGGCGGAAGCGGCTGGGCCTATGCCACCCAGGGGCCGGCGACGGCGCGGCCCGCCGACGGCACGGTGGACGGATACCGGTTCTCCGTCAGCGCCGACTCCCAGGACGCGTCGAAGCCGCGCAGCGCTCCGTCCTTTCCGGAGCTGTGCGCGGACACGCCCGCGAAACCCGGCGCCAAGCGGGTCGCCGTCGTGATCGACTTCGGCACCGCAGCGGACGCCCCGGCCGGGGAGAAGCCCCCGTCGGCGCGGGCCTCCGGCTGTGCCTCCCTCCCGGCGGACGCGACCAGTGCGGAGGCCCTGGCGGCGGTGGCGAGGCCCCTCCGCTACGACTCGGCCGCGCTGCTGTGCGCGATCTCCGGCTACCCGAGGACGGGCTGCGGCGAACAGGTGTCGGCCGGAGACCGGGCGGCCGCGGAGCCGGGCGCGTCCCCCCGTCGGCCGGGCGGGGGCCCGAGGGAGGGTCCGGGGCAGGTGCCGACGGAGCTGACGGGGCCGACGGGGCCGACGGGGCCGACGGGGGAGGCTCGGCCGGGGCGGGTGCCGCCGCCGGGAAAGGCACCCGGGAAAGCACCGGCGAGGGGCCACGGCGGCCGAGGGCACCGAGGAGGGCCCCTCGCTGGGGCTCTTCGCGGGCGTCGCGGCCGTCCTCGCGCTGGGCGGGGCGGCGTTCTGGCAGTCCCGCCGCCGCGGATGAGCCGTCCACCCGTGCCCGCACCGGCCGGCGGGACCGCACGGCCGCACGGAGCGCGGCGCCCCGGCCGGCTGCTCGGCGGTGTCCCGTGCCCCGGTCCGGCCGGCCGCGCGCGGGGCACGGAGACGGAGCCCGGGAGCGGGGGAGCTCCACGGACGCAGGCCGGAGGTACGGACGGCGGACGGCGGACCGCCCGCCACCGGGTGGTGCGCTGCGCGCGCCCGGCGCCGACCGGAGCAACGCCCTGCACGCCGGCGCCTGGTGGGTCTGGGCACTGGGCCTCGCCACCGCCGCGTCGCGGACGACCAATCCCCTCCTGCTCGGACTGCTGGTGGGCGTCGCCGGGTATGTCGTGGCGACCCGGCGCACCGACTCCCCTGGGCGCGTTCGTACGGCGCCTTCGTCAAGCTCGGCCTCGCCGTGGTGGCCGTCCGGCTGGTGTTCTCCGCGGTCCTCGGTTCGCCCATCCCCGGGACCCACGTCCTGGTCACGCTGCCCGAGGCGCCGCTGCCCGACTGGGCGCAGGGCGTCAGGATCGGCGGCCGCGTCACGCTGGAGCAGATGGTGTTCGCGCTGTACGACGGGGCGAAGCTGGCGACCCTGCTGATCTGCCTCGGCGCGGCGAACGCGCTCGCCAACCCGGCACGGCTGCTGAAGTCCCTCCCCGGCGCGCTGTACGAGGCGGGGGTCGCTGTCGTCGTCGCCATGACGTTCGCGCCGAACATGGTCGCCGACGTGCTGCGGCTCCGTACCGCGCGGAGGCTGCGGGGCCGTCCGGCCGGCGGGGTGAGGGCCGTCCTGCAGATCGGCATGCCGGTCCTGGAGGGGGCGCTGGAGCGTTCGGTCGCGGTCGCCGCGTCCATGGACGCGCGCGGGTACGGCCGTACCGCGCGGGTGCCGCCCGCCGTCCGGCACACCACCACCGCCCTCGTACTCGGCGGGCTGCTCGGGGTGTGCGCCGGTTCGTACGGGCTGCTCGCCGCGGAGGGCGCGGGGTACGGACTGCCCGTGCTCCTGGGCGGGTTCGCGGCCGCGCTCGGCGGGCTGTGGCTCGGCGGCCGGCGCCAGCTGCGCACCCGGTACCGCCCCGACCGGTGGGGGCCGCGGGCCTGGCTGGTGGCGGGGTCCGGTGCCGCCGTGGCGGCGCTGATGATCCGCGCCGAGACGTACGCACCCGGCGCGCTGCATCCCGGTGTCGTGCCGCTGACCGTGCCCGCCCTGCCCTGTGGCCCGCGGCGGCGGTGCTGCTGGGCCTGCTGCCCGCGTTCGTGGCGCCCGTACCGCCGAAGGAGCCCTCCTCATGATCCGCTTCGAGAACGTCTCGGTGACGTACGGCGGCGCCGGAGCGGCGCCGACGGTCGCCGGGGTGGACCTCACCGTCCCCGAGGGCGAACTCGTCCTGCTGGTCGGGCCCTCGGGGGTCGGCAAGTCGACCCTGCTGGGGCGGTCTCCGGGCTGGTGCCGCACTTCACGGGCGGCACGCTGCGGGGCCGGGTGACCGTCGACGGTCGCGACACCCGCACGCACCGGCCGCGCGAACTCGCCGACCTCGTCGGCACGGTGGGCCAGGATCCGCTCGCACACTTCGTCACCGACACGGTCGAGGACGAACTGGCCTACGGCATGGAGTCGCTGGGGCTGGCGCCGGCGGTGATGCGGCGGCGGGTGGAGGAGACGCTGGACCTGCTGGGGCTCGCGGAACTGCGCGACCGCCCCCTCGCGACGCTCTCGGGCGGCCAGCGGCAGCGGGTCGCGATCGGGTCCGTCCTGACCCCCCACCCGAAGGTGCTGGTCCTCGACGAGCCGACGTCGGCGCTCGACCCGGCCGCGGCGGAGGAGGTGCTGGCGGTACTCCAGCGGCTCGTCCACGACCTCGGGACGACGGTGCTGATGGCCGAGCACCGACTGGAGCGGGTGGTGCAGTACGCGGACCGGGTCGTCCTGCTGCCCGCGCCCGGCGAACCCCCCGTGGCGGGCGCCCCCGCCGACATCATGGCCTTCTCCCCGGTCCGCCCCCCGGTCGTCGCCCTCGGCCGCCTCGCCGGCTGGTCGCCCCTCCCGCTCTCCGTCCGCGACGCCCGCCGCCGCGCCGGGGACCTGCGCACCCGGCTGGCGGACGCGGACGCCGGGGCCGCGCGGCGCACCGGCCCGGCCGTGCACCCGAAGGACGCCCCGTCGTGCGCTCCCGCCGCAAGGGACGGCAGCGGGGCCCAGGCCACCCCGTCCGCGCCCGGGACCACCCCCGTCTCCGCCCCGGCCCCACCCCGCGTCGGCACGGGCGCGACCTGCACGGACGCGAGCCCCACCGGCACCACCGACACCGACACCACCGACACCGACACCGCCACGCCGGGCACGGCGGGCACGGCGGGCGCGACCGGCACGGGCGCGACCGGCACGGACGCGACCGGCACGGACGCGACCGGCACGGACGCGACCGGCACGGACGCGACCGGCACGGACGCGACCGGCACGGACGCGAGCCCCACCGGCACCACCGACACCGACACCACCGACACCGACACCGCCACGCCGGGCACGGCGGGCACGGCGGGCGCGACCGGCACGGGCGCGACCGGCACGGGCGCGACCGGCACGGGCGCGACCGGCACGGACACGAGCCCCACCGGCACCAGCGGCACCGGCACCGACACCGCCACGCCGGGCACGGCGGGCACCGCTGCTCCCGGCCCGGCCTCCCGTACCCCTGCCCCGGCTCCGGCCCCCGCGGTCGGCGGGCCGCAAGGAGGCGAGGGCTGGGTGCCCTGTTCCCGTGGGCCGGGCGAGGGCGGCCGGCGCGGGCCGGAGCACCCGACGAGGAGACGCACGACCCCGCCGTACTCGCGGAGGCGGCACGGCTCGGGGTGCGGCACGGGCGGGTCGAGGCGCTGCGCCGGGTCGACCTGGCGGTCGGGCCGGGGGAGACCGTCGCGCTCATGGGCCGCAACGGCGCCGGGAAGTCGACCCTGCTGGGCAGCCTCGTCGGACTGGTCGAACCCGCCTCCGGGACGGTCCGGGTCGGCGGGCGCACCCCCCACCGCACCCCGCCGGCGGAGCTGGTACGAAGGGTCGCGCTGGTCCCGCAGGAGCCCCGGGACCTGCTGTACGCGGACACGGTCGGGCAGAGTGCGCCGCCGCGGACGCGGACGCCGGGGCCGCGCCCGGGACCTGCCGGGAGCTCGTCTCGGCGCTGCTCCCGGGAGTGGCGGACGCGACGCATCCCCGTGATCTGTCCGAAGGGCAGCGGCTGGCGCTCGCCCTGGCGATCGTGCTGACCGCCCGCCCGCCGCTGCTCCTGCTCGACGAGCCGACCCGCGGACTCGACTACGCGGCGAAGTCGCGGCTCGTCACCGTGCTGCGCGGCCTGGCGGCAGTGGGCCACGGCATCGTGCTGGCCACCCATGACGTGGAGCTCGCCGCCGAGATCGCGGACCGTGTGGTGATCCTCGCCGGCGGGGAGGTCGTCGCGGACGGCCCGACGGCCGACGTGGTCGTCTCGTCCCCCGCCTTCGCCCCGCAGATCGCCAAGGTCCTCGCCCCGGAGCCGTGGCTCACCGTCGCCCAGGTGGAGGCCGCCCTGTGAGCCCCGCCGGCACCAGCGGCCGGCCGGGCAGCCGTGACACCCACGGCCGCCGTGCCCCGCACGACCCTCGTACCCACCGCGACCCCCACGACCCTCGTACCCACCGCGACCCCCACGACCCTCGTGACCACGACGGCCACCGCCACCCTGGTGACCACCACGACCACCACGACCACCGTGACCACCGCGGCCCTCTCGGGGCCGCGGCCCGTCCCGTCCGGCTCGGCCCGCGGGCCGTCACCGTCCTCGCCCTCGTCAGCGCGATCGGTGTCGCCGCCTTCTGCTGGCCGCTGCTCGCCGACGCGGACTCCGCCGTCACCGGCCACGCCCAGGACGCGCCCTGGCTGTTCGCCGCGCTGCTGCCGCTGCTCGTCGGTGTGGTGGTCGCCACCCTCGCCGACGGGGGCATGGACGCGAAGGCCGTCGCCATGCTCGGCGTGCTCGCCGCGGCCGGTGCCGCGCTGCGGCCGCTGGGCGCGGGCACGGCGGGTCTGGAGCCGATGTTCTTCCTGATGGTGCTGAGCGGCCGGGTTCTGGGGCCCGGCTTCGGCTTCGTCCTCGGCTCGGTGACGATGTTCGCGTCCGCGCTGCTCACGGGCGGGGTCGGGCCGTGGATGCCGTTCCAGATGCTCGCCATGGGCTGGTTCACGATGGGCGCGGGTCTGCTGCCGGGTGCCGACCGCCTCAGGGGCCGCGCGGAGCTGCTGATGCTCGTTGGGTACGGTTGCGCCGCGGCGTTCGCGTACGGCACGGTCATGAACCTCTACGGCTGGACGATCGTTCCGGGCCTCGCCTCGGGCGTCTCCTTCCAGGCGGGCGCCCCGGTCGCCGAGAACCTGGTCCGCTTCGGCGCGTATGTGCTCGCCACTTCCCTGGGCTGGGACCTGGGCCGTGCGGTCCTCACCGTCGTCCTGACCCTCGCCGCCGGTCCGACGCTGCTGAGGGCGCTCCGGAGGGCGACGAGGCGGGCCGCGTTCGAGGCGCAGGTCACATTCGAGGCGGCCGGAACCCCCGCCGGGAAGTGAGGCGGCCCACAGGACCTTGGTCCCGGAACTATCGGCCTTCGTAGCCGTCGCCCGAGGAAGCCGGCTCTCGGGCCACCCCTCCCCATCTGCGCATAAACCACATATATCCAGTTTGGGACTTAAGACCCCTAATGCTCCTTCTCCGTCGTATCTACGGCGTGAGCCCGGTCACGGCACGGGGTCCGCGGCCCCCGCTACAACTGTTCCCGTCGCACGGCGCAGCAGGGCCTGGAGCCCGGCACACGAGCCCGGCTCGGCCCGCCCCGCGCGACCCGTAGTCCCCGAACGTTAGGTAAGCCCTTGTCCCGCTCGCTGATCACCCGCGTCTCCACCCGCAGCAAGTCCCTCGCCGCCGGTACCGCCGTGCTTCTGGGTGCGGCCGGCGCGGTCATGGGGACGGCGTCGACGGCCTCGGCCGCGACGCCGCAGGAGGTCGCGAAGCAGATGATGCCCGCTGCCCAGTTCCAGTGCTTCGACAAGATCGTCTCGAAGGAGTCGAACTGGAACCCCACGGCCACCAACGCCTCCTCCGGCGCCTACGGACTAGTCCAGGCCCTGCCCGGCGGCAAGATGGCCTCGGCCGGCGCCGACTGGAAGACCAACCCCGAGACCCAGATCAAGTGGGGTCTGGACTACATGAAGGAGCGCTACGGCAGCCCGTGCGGCGCCTGGAGCTTCTGGCAGGCCAACCACTGGTACTGAGCCATCCGGACGGCGGACTACGGACTGCCGCGCACAGCGGCCCCGGGCCCCGCTCCGGCGCACCATGCGCCGGACCGGGGCCCTCGCCGTGCCGGGAAGCCGTCGCCGTGCCGGGAAGCCGTCGCCGCCACGCGTCGCCGCCCCGCGCGGACTGCCGTGCAGCCACCCGGCCATCACCCCGGGCCGCCCCCACTCCACCCCGAGCCCGACACCGTCCCGGGCCTCCCCCACTCCGCCGTCCCAGCCCTCCGGACACCGCCCCGAACCGCCCGATGGGCCTGCCCGGGCACCGGAGACCGCCTCACAGCCGCTGCAGGATCGTCCCCGTCGCCAGCGCCCCGCCCGCACACATCGTCACCAGCGCGAACTCCTTGTCCGTCCGCTCCAGTTCGTGCAGCGCGGTCGTGATCAGCCGGGCACCCGTCGCGCCCACGGGGTGGCCGAGGGCGATGGCCCCGCCGTTGACGTTGACCTTCGCCAGGTCCTGGTCGAAGACCTGCGCCCAGCTCAGCACGACGGAGGCGAACGCCTCGTTGATCTCCACGAGGTCGATGTCCCCGAGCGACATCCCGGCCTTCCCCAGCACCGCCCGTGTCGCGTCGATCGGCCCGTCGAGATGGAAGTGCGGGTCCGACCCGACGAGGGCCTGCGCCACGATCCGGGCGCGCGGCTTCAACTTCAGCGCCCGCGCCATGCGCTTGGACGCCCACATGATCGCCGCCGCGCCGTCGGAGATCTGCGAGGAGTTCCCGGCGGTGTGGACCGCGGTCGGCATGACCGGCTTCAGCCCGCCCAGCGCCTCCATCGAGGTGTCCCGCAGACCCTCGTCGCGGTCGACGAGCCGCCACATGCCCTGGCCCGCGTACTGCTCCTCCTCGGTCGTGGGCACCTGGACGGCGAACGTCTCGCGCTTGAAGCGCTCCTCGGCCCAGGCCACCGCCGCCCGCTCCTGGGAGATCAGGCCGAGCGAGTCGACGTTCTCCCGGCTGAGCCCGCGGTAGCGCGCGATGCGCTCGGCGGCCTCGAACTGGTTGGGCAGGTCGACGTTCCACTCGTCCGGCCACGGCTTGCCGGGGCCGTGTTTGGAGCCGCTGCCCAGCGGCACCCGCGACATGGCCTCGACACCGCAGCTGATGCCCACGTCGATGACACCGGCGGCGATCATGTTGGCGGTCATGTGCGCGGCCTGCTGCGAGGAGCCGCACTGGCAGTCGACGGTCGTCGCGGCGGTCTCGCAGGGCAGCCCCATGGCGAGCCAGGCGTTGCGCGCCGGGTTCATCGACTGCTCGCCGGCGTGGGTGACGGTGCCGCCGACGATCTGCTCGACGCAGTCGGCGTGGATGCCGGTGCGGCCCAGCAGTTCGCGGTAGGTCTCGCCCAGCAGGTAGGCGGGGTGCAGATTGGCGAGCGCGCCACCGCGCTTGCCTATGGGTGTGCGTACGGCTTCGACGATGACGGGTTCCGCGGCCATGAGCTCGTCCTCTCCTCAGCACCGGTGCGGGGCGTCCCGGCACGCCGCACCCGAGAACCGCAAGAAGAACTAGTACGCGTTCTAGTTCTCTAGCAGTCTTATGAGGGTTACCCCAGGTATGCAAGGCTCGTGCAGGCAAGAGTTCACGCCATGCGCCTTGCCAGTTGGAGAACCCGTCACTACCTTGCGAAAGATTCTGATGGGTCGTCAGAATCGCGCAGCCGCCGCACAGCTGTCCAGCCGCGAGACCTGGAGTTGCCGATGCCCTGCCCCCATCTCCCCGAAGGGTTCGACGCCACCGACCCCGACCTGCTGGAGAGCCGCGTCCCCCACCCCGAGTTCGCCCGGCTGCGGCGGACGGCCCCGTCTCCTGGTGCCCGCAGCCGCCCGGCACCACCGGCTTCGACGACGGGGCTACTGGGCGGTCACCCGCCACGCGGACGTCAAGTACGTCTCCACACACCCCGAGCTGTACTCCTCCCGCGAGAACACCGCGATCATCCGCTTCAACGGGCACATCAGCCGCGACCAGATCGAGGCCCAGCGGCTGATCATGCTCAACATGGACCCGCCCGAGCACACCCGGGTCCGCCAGATAGTGCAGCGCGGCTTCACCCCGCGCGCCATACGCAGCCTGGAGTCGGCACTGCGCGACCGCGCCCGGCGCATCGTCGAGGAGGCGAGCGCGAGCGGCGACGCGGACGGCGGCTTCGACTTCGTCACCCGGATCGCCGTGGAACTCCCGCTCCAGGCCATCGCCGAACTCATCGGCGTACCGCAGGAGGACCGGGCCCGGATCTTCGACTGGTCGAACAAGATGGTGGCGTACGACGACCCGGAGTACGCGATCACCGAGGAGATCGGCGCCGAGGCCGCGGCGGAGCTCATCGGCTACTCCATGAACCTGGCCGCCGCGCGCAAGGAGTGCCCGGCCGGGGACATCGTCACCCGCCTCGTCGCGGCCGAGGACGAAGGCAACCTCTCCTCCGACGAGTTCGGCCTCTTCGTACTGCTGCTGGCGGTGGCGGGCAACGAGACGACCCGCAACGCGATCAGCCACGGCATGCACGCCCTCCTCACCCACCCCGACCAGTGGGAGCTCTACAAACGCGAGCGCCCGGCGACCGCGGCCGACGAGATCGTCCGGTGGTCCTCGCCCGTGGTCTCCTTCCAGCGGACCGCGACCCGGGACACCGAACTCGGCGGCCGGGAGATCAGCAAGGGCGACCGGGTGGGGCTCTTCTACTCCTCCGCCAACCGCGACCCCGAGGTCTTCGAGAACCCCGAGGTCTTCGACATCACCCGCGACCCCAACCCGCACCTCGGCTTCGGCGGCGGAGGCCCGCACTTCTGCCTCGGCAAGTCGCTGGCCCTCAGGGAGATCGACCTCATCTTCGGCGCCATCGCCGACACCTTCCCGGACCTGCGCCTGGCCGGCGACCCGCGCAGGCTGCGCGGGTCCTGGCTGAACGGGATCAAGGAGCTCCGGGTCAGCACCGGGGATAGCCCGGCGACCCGCGCCCGGACGCGGAGGCAGCGGGGCCCTGCGCCTGCCCCGCCTCCCGCCCGGGCGGGGCACGCCCGTCCGAGTCGCCGTCCGGTTGCGACGATCTTATGATGGATGATCCCTGTAACGACCATTCGGCCGGCCGTCCGGCCGACCATGCGGCCGGAGGGCCGTTTCACCTCGTTCGCCCGGAACCCAGACGACCGGAAACCAGAGGTGGCCGCGGATGATCCGTCTCAGAGTCGTGCCGGCGATCCTCGCCGCCCTGCTGCTGGTCGCCACGGGCCTGACCGGCGCACAGGCGCACACCGCACGCCAGGAATTCGATCCCGCCCTGGTGGACGCCCTCGACAAGGCCGTCGAGGACACCATGGAAGAGGCCGGGATCCCCGGCGCGATCGTCGGCATCCGGATCCCCGGCCGCGGTACGTACGAGAAGGCGTTCGGCGTTGCCGACAAGTCGACCGGCACGCCCATGAAGACCGATCTGCACATGCGGATCGGCAGCGTCACCAAGACCTTCACCGTGACCGGCCTGCTGCAACTGGTCGACCAGGGCCGGGTCGGGCTCGACGACCCGGTCGGCAAGTACGTCGAAGGCGTCCCGGCGGGCAACCGCATCACCCTGCGCCAACTGGCCGACATGCGCAGCGGTCTGTTCAACTACTCCGAGGACGAGGAGTGGCAGAAGTCCCTCCTGGCCGACCCCCAGCAGACGTTCGCCCCCGGCAGCTCCTCGACTACGCGTTCGCGCACCCGCCGAACTTCCCGCCGGGCAGCAGATGGCAGTACAGCAACACCAACACGGTCCTGCTGGGGCTGGTGATCGAGAAGGTCACCGGGCAGCGGCTCGAGGACTACCTCCGGCAGCGCGTCTACTCCCCGCTGCGGCTCGGCCAGACCTCGTTCCCGACGGACGGCGCGATGCCCGAGCCGTACGCCCACGGCTACACCGACTACACGAAGTCCGGCACCACCACGGCCACTCCGTCCGGCGGTACGGTCGACGCCACCGACTGGAACCCGTCCTGGGCCTGGGCGGCCGGCGCCATGATCTCCGACCTCGGCGACCTGAACACCTGGGTACCCGCCCTGGCCGACGGCCGGCTCCTCGACCCCGCCACCCAGAAGGAGCGCCTGACGTTCCTTCCGACGGGCATTCCCGAGGTCCGGTACGGCCTCGGCATCATGCAGGTGGGCAACTGGATCGGCCACAACGGGGAGCTTCCCGGCTATGAGACGCTCGCCGTGCAACTGCCGTCCCAGCGCGCCACGCTGGTGATCCTGGTCAACTCCGACAGCGACCACCGCGGCCAGGCGCTGAGCACACTGCTCGGGCGCGCCGTCACCGAGGTGGTGACCCCGCGCAACACGTTCGACCTGCCGACCGCGCCCCAGTCCGAGAGGACCAGCCCACCGCCGTCCCCGACGGCGTCACCGACGCCCTAGCGTCCGGAAGGTGTCCGGGCCACGCGTCCGAGCCGCCTCCGGGAGCGCGCGGGCGGCCCGGCAGCACCGTCGGCAACGGTCGGGACGGTCCGGGGACGGCACCGACCGCACCGGGGCCCGGGCCACGGTGCCGACCCG
This sequence comes from Streptomyces sp. I6, assembly GCA_003725745.1. Taxonomy (GTDB): domain Bacteria; phylum Actinomycetota; class Actinomycetes; order Streptomycetales; family Streptomycetaceae; genus Streptomyces. Next base: position 1,764,990 of record RHDP01000001.1, read on the forward strand.
GGCCTGACGGGTGCCGGGGGATACGCCCTCAGAGCGTCCGCACGAAGGCGGCGAACACGCCGGCCGGGAAGTGCAGCACGGCCCCCGCCGGGACCTTGGAGTCGCGCACGGCGACGAGTTGCGGGGTCTCGGCGACCTCGACGCAGTCGCCGCCCTGGTCACTGCTGCGACGGGACGTGCGCCACACGGCACCGCCGAGCGGGGCGCACGCGACGCACTCGCCGCCCTGGTCGCCGCTGTAGCTGGACGTGCGCCACACGGCGCCGCCGAGCGGCAAGCACTCGACACACTCGCCACCCTGGTCACTGCTGTAGCTGGACGTGCGCCAGCGGGCACCGGTCGGATCAGAGCTGCTGCTCCCCATAGCGTTCCTCCATCGTGCGCCGGATGAGTTCCGTCGAGTCCGTGAGGGACAGGGCGGCGGCCTGGAGGTGATCGTAACGGAGCGAACAGTCCCCGACCGTGGCCGGGTTGGCCGTCGGATGGCCCTTCCCATATCCCTCGGTGTAGACGATGGCCGGGTCGCTCCCGAAGCGGTAGACGGTGAACGAGCCTGTCAGTCCCGCGTGAGCCCCGGCCCGGAACGGCAGGATCTGGACGTTCACCCGGAGGTCGTCGGCGAAGGACAGCAGCCGCGCCAGTTGCTCCCGCATCACCGCGGGCCCGCCGATCGACTGGCGCAGGGCCGCCTCCCCCAGGATCGCCCAGAGCACCGGCGGCTCCTCCTTGCCGAGGATGCGCTGCCGCGCCAGCCGGACGGCCGTACGGTCGTCCAGATTCCCCCGGTCCACGGCCCCGAGCACCGCCCGCGCGTACGACGGCGACTGGAGCAGCCCGTGCACCATATGGGTCTGGAAGGTGCAGATCTCCGTCGCCCGCGCCTCCAACTCCGCCACCTGTTGGAACCACGCGGGCAACTGGCTGCGCAGCACCAGACCCAGCAGCCGGGTCAGCAGCCCGTCCGTGCCCAGGGCCGCGTCCGTGCGCTCGCTGAACTCCTGCGTCGGCAGCTTCCGCGCCGTCTCGATCTGCCCCACCAGCGAGCCGGTGTAGTTGATGACGGCGCCCAGTTGCTTCTGGGTGAGCCCCGCCGCCTCGCGGTAGCGGCGGAGCTCGTAGCCGTAGTAGTCGAGCGGCGAGGCGCCCGGGTCGAGGACGTTGACATGCGTCACGGCGTGCTCCCTCGTACGCAACTCCGCCCACTGCCGGACGGGTTGTATTCAGGCCATGGCAGAGCGTAGCCGTCCGGCCGCACCCTCGTAGTGTGATCGACGACATCGCCCCCGCCCCGGGGCCCGCCTCCCAGTACGGAATGCGCTTCACCGTCGGGGACCACTCGGCCCGCCACGTGCGCCGCATCCTCCGCCACTACCTCGCCCTGTGGGGCCTGCCGGAACTGGCCGACGACGCCTCACTCGCCCTGACCGAACTGCTCGGCAACGTCCACGACCACGTCCCCGGCCGCCGCTGCGGGCTGCTCATCGAGCGCGGCCCGTCCGGCCTCCGGGTGGAGGTCAGAGACGAGTGCCCCGCGCTGCCCGTGCCGCGCCGGGCCGCACCCGGCGAGGAGTCGGGGCGGGGACTGGCGCTGCTGGACGCGGTGGTGCACAAGTGGGGCGTGTCGCGTACGGGCGGACCCGGCAAGACCGTCTGGTTCGAGTGCCGCGCCCCGGGCGCGGGGCCCGGCGCCGGGCCGGGCGTCGCGCCGCCGGGGACCCTCGGAGCTCCGGCACCGGGGCAGGCCCGCTGAGGTCCGGGAAGGGGCCCGTGCCGCGCCGCGGACGGCGCCCGCGGACAGGCGGCCGCGCACTGACGGCCGCGGCCGAATGGCGCGGTGGCCGCGGCGGGGGATGCTGGCTGGACGCGGCGATCCACCCGGGAAGGCGCCGCATCGACGTCTTCCCGGGCCCGGCCGAGGCCCCGGCCGGGAGGCCCGGTTCCGTGGGCCGCGGGACCACGCCGTGCGGGACCACGCGGTGCGGGACCACGCGGTGCGGGACGGTCGGGCACCGGAGGCCGAGGGGCGTTCCGCGGTCCGGCCCGGGGGCCCGGACGTGGGATACGTTTCCCCCATGTCTGAACAGCAATGGAACGCCGTGGACGCCTACTTCACCGACCTGCTGGTTCCTGAGGACGACGCGCTGACGGCCGCGGTCGCCGCGAGCGACGCCGCCGGGATGCCGCAGATCGCCGTCGCACCCAACCAGGGGAAGCTGCTGCACCTGCTGGCCCTCACCCAGGGCGCGACGAGGATCCTCGAGATCGGCACGCTCGGGGGCTACAGCACCATCTGGCTCGGCCGGGCCCTGCCGGTCGACGGACGGCTCGTCTCCCTCGAGTACAGCGCCGAGCACGCGGACGTGGCCCGCGCCAACCTCGCCCGTGCGGGGCTCGACAAGAACGTGGAGGTGCGGGTCGGCCCCGCGCTCGACAGCCTGGCCGCGCTGGAGTCCGAGGGCACGGCCCCGTTCGACTTCACCTTCATCGATGCCGACAAGGCCAACAACCCTCACTACGTGGAGTGGGCGGTGAAGCTGTCCCGCCCGGGCAGCGTCATCGTCGTGGACAACGTCGTACGCGACGGCTCGGTCCTCGACGCGACCAGCGAGGACCCCGCCGTCGTGGGCACCCGCCGGATGTTCGAGGTGGTCTCGGACCACCCGCGGCTCACGGCGACCGCCTTCCAGACGGTGGGCGCGCGGGGGTACGACGGCCTGCTGCTGGCCCGCGTCACGGGCTGAACCGCCCGGCTCCGCCACGGTGGCGCCGCCGCGACAGGGGCGCGACCTGGCTCCCGGACGGGACGGAGGGCGGACGTACGGCCCGCGGCGGGCCGTACGTCCGCCCTCACATCCGACTACGCCGTTCCCTGGTGGCGGGTCAACGTCTTCATCTCCCTGCTCGCCGCCCGGCTCGGGGACGAAGCGACGGCCGTCGCGGCGCAGGAAGCGGCGCGGGCCGAACTTCCGTCCTCCCTGCCACGCTTCGCAACCCATCTGGAGATTCATCGGGGGCTGATGCTGGCCCGCTCCGGCGACGTGCCCGGCGGCACCGCCTACGCACGTGCAGCACTGGACGCCCTGCCACCGGAAAAGCACTCCCTGACCCTCCGTCTCCTCATGGCAGAAGTCGAACAGTCCTGGGCCCTGTCCGGGCGACTACGAGGGTGCCCGTCGTGGCGGACGTGGCGGATACGCAGGCCGACTTCATATCGCGCCGCGCCATGGGTGACGCCTGCGAGTCGTCCTCACGACGCTTTGACTGGCGGATGTAGGAGACTGCTCGCACGTGGTCAAGGCTAGGTGCAGTGCCCGGCCTGAGATTCCTGAGAGGTGTCATGTGCCTAGCGTCGTGAAGATCAATGTGCTGACCGTCCCGGCCGAGCAGCGGGAAACCCTGGAGCAGCGGTTCGCCGCGCGAGCGGGGCCGTGGAGTCCTCGGACGGCTTCGAGTGGTTCGAGCTGCTCCGCCCGCTGGAGGGCACCGACGACTACCTCGTCTACACCCGCTGGCGCAGCGAGGAGGACTTCCAGAACTGGATGTCCGGCCCGATGCAGGCCGCTCACCGGGGCGAGGGCGGTGGGAGCGGCGGGAGCGGCGGGAGCGGCGAGGGTGAACGCCCGAAGCCCGCGGCGACGGGTTCCACCCTGTGGTCCTTCGAGGTGGTCCAGCAGGCGTCGCCCAAGAAGGGCTGACGCCGGGCAGCCGACCGCACCGGCCACCGGCCACCGGGAACGGGCGCCGGGCGCGACAGCGGCACCGACACCGGCACCGCGCGACGTCGGCGGCGCCGACGGCCGGGAGGGCCGACGGCACCGGAACTCCGGGGCCGGTGCGTCACTCCCCCGGCGCCGGGTCGCCCGCCGGGGCGGTCGACTGCCAGGCGGCGAAGAGCGGGAGCCGCCCGGAGGCGTCGAGTACGACGATGCCGAAGGGGCGGTCGTAGGCGAGTCGGAGGGACCGGACGGGGCGGGGCGCGCCGCCCGCGCGGGTGAGGACCGCCGTCGCGGCCGCCGCCTCCACGCCGAGTTCCGCGATCCTGAGGACGGCCTCCTGGACGACCATCGAGATCGCCAGCGGCTCGGGTGACAGCCCGGAGAAGTCGGCGACCGCGGTGGTGGCCTGCCGTACGCCGAGAGCGGGCAGTCGGGGCGTGACGTCCGTCGTCGTCCGCAGGGCGAGGCGGGGCACGGCGAGGTCGACGGCCTCCGCGTCGACGGGTGCGCACGCCTCACGGGGCGCCCAGGCGGCGGGCAGCACCTCCTCGGGGCCGGCGCCCGGCGAGCCGAGGACGAGGCGGACCGACGCGCCGGCGGCACCGCCCTGGCAGCGCAGCTGGGCGACCTGCGCCGGGCCAGCGGTCCACGCGTCGCCGGGAGCCAGCCTCCGGTGCATCGTCGGCACCCGGTGCACGGTCCCCGAAGCGTCCGTGAACGGCGCGGGGACGGTCAGGTGGCCGGGGAACGGCGTCTCCCAACGGCCTTTCAGTGCAAGGACGCTGACCAGGGCGAGGAGTGTGTCCGAGGGGACGGGGACCGGCAGCTCCCCGATCAGCCCGCCGGTCGCCTCCCGCACCCAGGCGTCGATGTCGTCCCGGCCGTCGCCGAGCCGGCCGAACCCGATACCGGGAAGTGCCTCGCGGTAGGCCCGGTTGACCGGGACCCGGCTCCACACGCGGGTGGCGACGGCCAGCGCGTCCGTGCCGGCGAGTTCCCGCGCCGCCGAGGTGACGGCCGCGGCCGCGTCCTCCCCGGCGGCGCCGAGCAGGGCCCGGAGTTCCCCGGCGGTGCCGCCGCGTGCGCCCGCTGCCACGGCACCCAGTGCCAGCCACAGCCCGGCGGGCGAGCAGACGAAGTCGCCCCGCCCGTCGAACTGCCGCAGCCACCGCTCCCCGACGGCCTGGACTGCTTCCGCGTGTCCGGGCCTGCGGCCGGGCCCGCCCGATGGCCCCGGTACCGCCCGCGTGGCGTCCGTCCTCGCGCTGCCGTCCACCGCAACCGCCCCCTGTCACCCGCGTCTCCCGCGTCTTCCGCGTCTTCCGCGTCTTCCGCGTCTTCCGCTTCCGGGTGCAGTGTGCCAGGGGCGGCCGGGGTGGTACGGAGGTGAGGCTCACCGACGAGGAGCGGTATGCGTCAGATCAGGCCCTGGGCGAGCATGGCGTCCGCCACGCGTTCGAAGCCGGCGATGTTGGCTCCCGCCACATAGTCGCCGGGCCTTCCGTAGCGGTCCGCCGTCTCGTACGCCGTGTCATGGATGCTCCGCATGACCCGGGCCAGTTCCTCCTCGACGCGGGCCGCGGGCCAGAGGTCCCGGGCCGCGTTCTGCCGCATCTCGAGCGCGCTGGTGGCCACGCCGCCCGCGTTCGCGGCCTTCCCCGGGCCGAAGGCGACACCGGCGTCGCGGAGGATGCGCACCGCCGCGGGGGTGGTGGGCATGTTCGCGCCCTCGGAGACGGCCTTGACACCGTTGCGCACGAGGGCCGCGGCGTCGTCGGCGGTCAGTTCGTTCTGGGTCGCCGAGGGGAGGGCCACATCGGTGGGCACCTCCCAGACGCTGCCGCCGGGCACGTACCGCGCGGACGCGCCGCGGCGGATCGCGTAGTCGCTCACCCGGCCGCGCTCGGCCTCCTTGACCTGCTTGAGCAGCGGCAGGTCGATGCCCTTGTCGTCGACGACGTACCCGGCCGAGTCGGAGACGGTACGCACATGCGCCCCCAGTGCCTGTGCCTTCTCGACGGTGTAGAGGGCCACGTTGCCCGACCCGGAGACGCTGACCTGCTGGCCGGCGAGCTGCTCGCCGCGCACCTTCAGCATCTCGGCGGTGAAGAGCACGTTTCCGTAGCCGGTCGCTTCGGGGCGTACGTGCGAACCGCCCCAGGAGGTGCCCTTGCCGGTCAGTACGCCCGCCTCCCAGCGGTTGGTGATGCGCCGGTACTGGCCGAAGAGGAAGCCGATCTCCCGGCCGCCGACACCGATGTCACCGGCGGGCACGTCGGTGTGCTCACCGAGGTGCCGGTGCAGTTCCGTCATGAACGACTGGCAGAAGCGCATCACCTCGGCGTCGGAGCGGCCGCGCGGGTCGAAGTCGCTGCCGCCCTTGCCGGCCCCGATCCCCAGGCCGGTGAGGGCGTTCTTGAAGATCTGCTCGAAGGCGAGGAACTTCACGATTCCCAGGTTGACGGACGGGTGGAAGCGCAGACCGCCCTTGTAGGGGCCGAGGGAGCTGTTGAACTCCACCCGGAAGCCGCGGTTGACGTGGATCTCGCCGCGGTCGTCCTGCCACGGCACCCGGAAGATGAGCTGCCGCTCCGGCTCCGCCATGCGCTCGACCATCTTGGCCTCGCGGAGTTCGGGCCGCCTGTCCAGCACGGGCCCCAGTGTCTCCAGCACCTCGTGTACGGCCTGGTGGAACTCGGGTTCACCGGGGTTGCGGCGGCGGATGTCCGCTTCGAGGTCGTCGAGGGTCGCGGTGGCGCTGGTGGGGCTGGTGGGGATGGAGGAGCTGGAGGGCATCGATCGGGTTCCTTCTCTGCGGCGGGACTGGTGCCGTGCGGTTGGGGTGTGCCGCCGGTCGGGGCGCCGGTGTGGAACGCCCGCGGGCCGCGCGGCGCAGACGGTCAACGGCGCGGAGGCGACCTGGGACACGTACCCGCCGTTCCCGGGTGGGATTCGGCGTGTCCTGCGGCGGTCACTGAGGGGTCTGTCGTGCACGGATACTCATACGGACGCGGGGCCCCATATCGTCGATCATGGTGCCGCCGGGGATCCCGGCCGGCCCGGGACGGGCTTTCCCGGTGCCGGTCCGTGAACGGGCGACGGTGCACGCCCGTTCACGGACCGGCCCTGTACGCCCCCGTTCGCGGACCGGCCCTGTACGCCCCCGTTCACGGACCGGCCCTGTACGCCCCCGTTCGCGGACCGGTCGTGCACCGCCCGGCGGCCGTGGGAGGGATCGAGCCTGGGGCGCCCATGGACACCCGGTGCCTGCATGAGATTCTTCACCCATGAGCACACCGCCTGACGGATTGCCCGTCTACCGGGTTCTGACCGGGCCGGACGATGCCGCGTTCTGCCGCCGTGTGAGCGAGTTGATGGGTCTCGGCTACGAGCTGCACGAAGGCCCCGCGGTCACGTTCAACGGGGAGAGCGTCATCGTCGCCCAGGCGCTGGTCTGGCCGACGCGACCGTAGGGGGCCCGGACAGCCGCGGTGATCGCGGCCGGCCCGTGGCGCGGGAAGCTCGGCGCGGGCGGCGCGGTCTGCCGCACGCGGCGCTTGCCGGGTCGTACGGGGTGGACCGCTCCACCCGCCCGCGGGCCGGTAAACCGTTCGCGGTGCGCCGGGCCGGTCGGATACAGCTGACGGCATGACGCGATGGACCGTGCTCCCCGAGCGCTTCGACAGCCCTGACGCCACCGCCCTTCGGCGCGACTACTACGCCGATGTGGCCGGGAGCTACTGGCGGCGGCACATCACCGACGCGGAGATCGACGAGGGACTCGCGGACGACGATGCGGCGCTGCTCACCGCCCCCACCGGCGAGTTCGCCGTCGGACGGCATGGCGGGGAGGCGGCGGCCTGCGGCGGGGTGCTGCTGCTCGACGCCGAACGGGCCGAGCTGACCCGGGTGTTCGTGCGCCCCGTGTTCCGCGGAACGGGCGGCGGCCCGGCTCTGCTCACGGCGCTGGAGGACGCCGCCCGGCGGCTCGGGGCGCGGCAGATGGTGCTCAACACCCGGCTCGACCTGGTCGGGGCACGCACCCTCTACACACGCCACGGCTACCGGGAGATCCCCGCGTACTGCGAGGGACCGTACATGGACGTCTGGTACGGGAGGGAGCTGGTGCACGGGGCGGATGGCGCGGCAGCCTGAGCCGCTCCCGCGCCCGGCGGTCCCGGTCCAGGTTCCAGCCCCAGACCCGGTCCAGGTCCCAGACCCGGTCCAGGTCCCGGTCCCGGAGTCCCCGCCCGGCCCGGGGTCCGCCCCGCCCGGGGTCCGCTCGGCGCGGCCGGGCGGGTTCCGGCTCCCTCAGTGCGAGGGGAAGCGCCAGGCCTGGTGGTCCCGGTGCGGTTCACCGCCGTCGGGGCGCTCGCCGTCGGAGCCGGACAGCTCGGCGGTCAGCTCCCTCACCAGCTGGACGAGGTCGGTGGGCCGGTCCGGTCCCCACCAGTCGCCCAGCAGCTCCGCGAGCGACTCCTCCCGTGCCGCGGACAGCTTCGCCGTCGCGTCCACGCCCGTGTCGGTGAGCATCAGCGACAGGCCCTCCCGCCGGGCGAGCCCGCGCTCCTCCACCTCACGTGACGCGTCGGTGACGGCCTTGACCGGCACATGGGTCGCCTCGGCGAGCCTGGCCGGTTCCACCAGCCCGTGGCGCTTGATGCGCAGCAGCAGCCAGCTGGCCGCCGGGCTGAGGTCGAGCCCGGCCCTGGCGGTGATCTTGACGTAGACCGCCTTGCGGCCCTCGCGCGAGCCGAGGAGGGACAGCGCTCGGGCGCACTCGTCGTACGAGGAGCGCTGGACCGGGTTGGGGGCGATGGTCTGGCTGGTCTCGGGCGCGGTGACGGAACCGCGCAGCGTGTCCTCCCGCAGGAAGAAGGCGAGGACGAAGCCGACGGCGACGACCGGGGCCGCGTACAGGAAGACGTCCGTGATGGAGGTCGAGAACGCCTGGACGGCCACGGGGCGCAGCCCAGGGGGGAGCAGGGTGATCGCGCGGGAGTCGTCGGCGAGCTGCTCGGGGCTGGCCCCGGGCGGCAGCGTGCGGCCGGCGAACGCTTCGCCGAGGAGTTCGCGCAGCCGTCCGGTGAAGAGCGTCCCGAAGAGCGCGACGCCGAACGAGGCGCCGATGGAGCGGAAGAAGGTGGCGCCGGACGTGGCGACGCCGAGGTCCTCGTATCCGACCGCGTTCTGCACCGCCAGCACCAGCACCTGCATGACCAGGCCGAGTCCGGAGCCGAAGACGAAGAGGTAGGCGCCCACCTCCCAGGTCGGGGTGCCCGGCTCCAGCTGGTGCAGCAGCAGGAGCCCGACGGCGGTCACGGCGGTGCCGGCCACGGGGAAGACCTTCCAGCGGCCGGTACGGCTGACGATCTGGCCGGACGCGGTGGAGGTGATCAGGAGTCCGATCACCATCGGGAGCATGTGGACGCCGGAGATGGTGGGAGTGACGCCCTGGACGACCTGGAGGAACATCGGCAGATAGGTCAGTGCGCCGAACATCGCGAACCCGACGATGAAGCTGATGGCGGAGACGACGGCGAAGGTGCGGTTCCGGAAGAGCTTCAGCGGCAGTACGGGCTCGGCCGCGCGGCGCTCGACGCGGACGAAGGCGACGAGGAGCAGGGCCCCGAGCACCAGCAGGGCGATGATCTGCGGCGAGCCCCAGGCCCAGGTGGTGCCGCCGAGCGAGGCGGCGAGGACCAGGCAGGTGGCGACGGCCGCGATCAGGACCGTGCCCAGGTAGTCGATGGTGTGCCGGCTCTGCCGGACCGGGATGTGCAGTACGGCGGCGATCACGAAGAGCGCGACCACGCCGATGGGCAGATTGACGTAGAACACCCAGCGCCAGCTGAGGTGCTGGGTGAACAGGCCGCCGAGCAGCGGCCCGAGCACACTGGTCGCCCCGAAGACGGCGCCGAACAGCCCCTGGTAGCGGCCTCGTTCGCGCGGGGAGACGATGTCGCCGACGATCGCCATCGACAGCACGATGAGGCCGCCGCCGCCGAGGCCCTGGACGGCGCGGTAGGCGATGAGCTGCGGCATGTTCTGCGCGATGCCGCACAGCGCGGAGCCGATCAGGAAGATGACGATCGCCGTCTGGAAGAGCTTCTTGCGGCCGTACTGGTCACCGAGCTTGCCCCAGAGCGGAGTGGCCGCGGTGGAGGCGAGGATGTACGCGGTGACCACCCAGGACAGGTGCTCGAGGCCGCCGAACTCGCTCACGATCGTCGGCAGTGCGGTGGCCACGATCGTCTGGTCGAGCGCGGCGAGCAGCAGACCCAGCAGCAGCGCGCCGATCGCCACGCGGACGCTCCGGCGGTTCGGGCTCTCACCGGGCCGGGGTGTCGTTCCCATGCCGGAGGCCGGCGTGCTCGCTTCCCGCGCCATGCAGTGGCCCTCCGGTCCGCAGCGCACACGTCTGCTCCTCCCATCGTGGGCGTTTCGTACGGTTATGGCCCGCCGAGCGGAGGCATGCCGTCCGGGTACTGGACAGGGGCTGCATAATCGCTGGCAGCGCGAGGGGAGGGAACCCACGATGACGGGACACGTCTGCCCTGGATGCGGCAGGCAGGACGGCACCGGCGGCGGATCCGGCGGGGTCGGGGACTGCCGCTGCGGACCGGGCGCGACGGCGGAGGGATTCGACCCGCTGAGAGTGAGGCCGTATGTGGCCCTTCCGGATCCGGCGGGCACCGCGGACGCCGCCCCGGCCGGGCCGCCGCCCGAGCTGACGCACGTGCTGCGGCCCGGGGCCGGCGGCGCCGGGCAGAACGCCGCAGCCGGGCAGGAGGGCGCTCCCGAGGCACCGTCCGGTGCGCCGCCCACGCCACGGCACGGGGGTACGTACGACCACCGGTACGGGCACGGCCTCGCGTACGACATGACCGGGGCGGAGCCGGATCCCGCGCCCGCAGGGCTCCGGCGGGGACGCGGCCGGAGCGGGCGGCACATGGCGGTGGCCGCCGGCGCCGTGGCGGCGGTGCTGCTGACCGCGGCCTACGCGAGCGGGCTGCTGACGAAGGACGGTGGCGGGGACGACCGGGCGCTGCCCGACGGCGAGACGACGGCCCCCTTCGTGTCGGCCGCGCCCGAGGCGCCCGAAGCACCGCTGCCCGCCTCGCCGTCCCGGACGCGGAGCGTGTCGCCCTCCGTGCCGCCGTCACCGTCGGAGCCGGCCCCGGCCTCGGCCCCGGCACCGTCCGCCACGGGCCAGTCGTCGCCGGTTCCGCTCGCCGCGGGCCCGACGCCCGCGCAGGCGACGGCCACCCCGACGGGCGCGACCCCGCCCGGCCCCTCCTCCCCCGTCCCGGGGGTCACCCTGCGGCGCGGAGACGACGGCCCCGAGGTCGTCGAGTTGCAGGAAAGGCTGGAGCAGGCCGGCTTCTACCGCGGACGTCACGACGGCCGCTACAACCGCCGCGTCGAGGACGCGGTGGCGGCCTACCAGTACGACAACGGCATCCAGGACGACCCCGAGGGCGTCTACGGCCCGGCGACCCGCCGCGCCCTGGAGGCCGAGACGGGCCATCCCGGTGACGGCCAGGACCGCGGCGACGGCGACGGCGGCTGGGACGGATGGTGACGGCGAAGCCGACGGGGACGGACGGTGACCGCCGCCGCTGAGCACGGCGCCCCCGGCGGGCGCCTGCCGCGGCGACCGGGACGACGCCCGGAACGGCGACCGCCGCACCCGAACACCGCGCCCGCCACACGACGCGGGCGGCGCGTGTGGCCCGGTGGCGGCCCAGTGGCGGCGCCGCGCCGGCGCGCGTGACTCGGCACGGCGGGCCCTCCCGGCACCCGCTCCACGCGACGCCGAGAGCCGGCCGCCGAATCAGTCCTGGCGCACGGGCGCGAACGCCAGCGCGCCCGACGCGTCGGCCCGGACATCGACGCCGGTGAGGTCGGGCGCGTGGGCGTCCGGGGCGAAGGCGGCGGCACGGGGGCCGATGCCGAGAACCCGCATTCCCGCGGCACGCGCGGCCGCCATACCGGCCTGGGAGTCCTCGAGCACCACGCAGTCCTCCGGAGCGAAGCCGAGCTCCGCCGCGCCCTTGAGGAAACCCTCCGGGTCCGGCTTGCTCGCTCCGACGCACTCGGCGGTGATCCGAACGTCCGGCATGCGCAGCCCCGCCGCGGTCATCCGGGCCGTCGCGAGCGCCGCGTCCGCGGAGGTGACCAGCGCGTGCGGCAGTGCGGCGATGGTGTCAAGGAAGGCGGGCGCCCCGGCGATCGGCACGACGCCGTCCAGATCGGCCGTCTCCTGCGCGAGCAACTGCCGGTTCTCGGCGTGGTTCTCCTCCATCGGCCGGTCCGGGAGCAGCACGGCCATGGTCGCGTACCCCTGCCGTCCGTGGACGACCTTGAGCGCCTCGTCCGGGTCGAGGCCGTGACCGGTCGCCCAGGAGCGCCAGACGCGCTCCACGACGGCGTCCGAGTTGACGAGCGTGCCGTCCATGTCGAGCAGCAGCGCCTTGAAGGCGCCGATGGTCTCGGGTCGGGATCCCGGGTCGACGGTCGCTGCGGGCGTCTCGGAGCTGGGCATCTGGCCGTCCTGGGAAGTCGGTGCGGAGGGCCGGGCCGCCGACGGCAGACCGGGGCCATGGGTGCAGAGCGGCCTCCACCCGCCGGTCAGGGGGTGCGGGCGGAGGCCACTTTGTTCCTTCACGATACAAATCAAATCGCTTCCGCGCCAATCCGAGTCCCGGGACCCCCACGGCGTGGACGGCCGCCGGCACCGGGCACCCGGGCGGAACCCGCGCACGGAACCCGCGCACGGGAAGCGCGCACGGAACCCGCGCACGGGAAGCGCGGACGAGCGACGCGGACGGGATGCGCTGGTGGAAGGGGCGGGTGGAAGGCGCGGTCTCCGCCGGGCCCGCATACCGGGCCGTACCGCCGCGTGCGGCTCAACCCGCGATCGCCCCGTGCAGGCTCAACCCGCGATCGCCTCGTACAGGCTCAACCCGGCGAGCACCAGCATCAGCCCGGCCGCGATCCTCGTGATCAGCTTCAACGGCAGGTACTTGAGGAGCGTCCGGCCGCCCACAATGCCCAGTCCGGCCACCGCCCACAGCGCCAGTACCGCGCCGAGGCCGACGGAGAGCGGATTGTCGTAGCGGGCCGCGAGGTTGGCGGTCATGATCTGGGTCAGATCGCCGAACTCCGCGACCAGGATCAGCATGAACCCCGCACCGGAGACCTTCCAGAAGGACTGGTCGGACGGGGCCTTGATGCTCTCGTCGTCGCCGTCGGGCTTCTTCAGCAGCAGCAACGCCGCGCCCGCGAGGAAGAGCACGCCGACGACCGCCTGCACCAGCCGCTGTGGCAGCAGGGTCAGCACACTGCCCGCCGCGATCGCCAGCGCGACGTGGACGGCGAAGGCGGCGGCGACTCCGACGAAGACGTACGAGGCGCGGTAGCGGGTGCCGAGCACCAGTCCGGCCATGGCCGTCTTGTCGGGAAGCTCGGCGAGAAAGACGACGCCGAAGGTGATCGCCATGGTCGTGATACTGAACACGGGTAGAGATTCCTCGATCGGTCGGGCCCTGCCGCGCCGAGAGACCTGAGCGAGAGCGTTCCAGGGGTCGCTTCGGCACGGCAGCGGCCATGGACGTCCTGGACGGTCATGGTCACTGCTTGCCGAAGGTCTCACCGGCGGACCGCTGCGCGACCGCCTCCGGGCGCCGGCCGGGCGAGCCCGGCAGTATGTCGACGTTCCGGCGTAGGGCTACTCCCCTTCTGCTGCGTACAGAGTACGGGACGCCGATGGGAGACGTCGGGGACCGGTCGCCGACGCCGTCACGTACCCGATCCCGGTGACCATGACCGATCCGGTCCCGGCCGGTGTCAAGGCCGACCGGTCCCGGCCGGCGCCGCGCACCCGGTCCCGGCCGGTGCCGCGTACACCGATCCCGCCTCGCCCGTCACGAACCCGGTTCCGCGCCCTTCGCCGACGCGGCCGGGGGATCCCGGTGCAGCCGTCCGCGCGACACCAGTTCCAGCACCACCGCGACCGCCACGGCCTGCACCGCCATCAGCGCGACGAGGACGAACAGCTGCACCGCACCCGCCTGGAGCGGTGACGCCCCGCCGAGCAGCATCCCGACGAACGCACCCGGGAGCGTGACCAGCCCCACCGTCCTGGTCTGGTCGAGTCCCGGCAGCAGCGCGTCGGCGGCCGCGTCCCTGACCACCTCGAGCCGGGCGTCGCGGTCGGACAACCCGATCGCCATTCCGGCCTCGACCTCCCCGTGCCGGGTGGCGAGTTCGTCGAGTGCGCGCCGTCCGGCGAGCACCGTCGCGGTCAGCCCGCCGCCGATGAGGATGCCGGTCACCGGGATGAGTGCGATGCCCTTCACCGGGACGAGGCCGGTGAGCAGCAGGGCGGCGACGACCGGCACGACGCCCGCGCCGATCGGCAGGGCCGTGAGCCACCAGGTGCCGTTCGGGGTGACGCGCCGGCCCGCGGTGCGTACGGCCACGGCGTACATCACCAGCAGGAAGGCGAGCAGCAGCGGGACGGAGCGGACAGCCCAGCCGATGACGAGCGAGACCGCGCCCAGCTGGACCGCGGCGCGCAGACCCGCCACCACCATCTCGCGGGCGCGGCCCGGCCCGAGGTGGGCGACGGCCGCGACACAGGCGGCGGCGGCCAGGAGCACGGCGAGGACGACCCCGAACGTCACGTTGACCGGCAGCAGCACGCGCCAACCCTAAGCCTGCCGAAGTGAATTGCCGGTGCCACGAACCCTTGAAGTGACGTGTTCATGTCGTCACTCTGTTACCTGGCGCCCATCCCCAGGCAATCCGGCGCCGCAACCATGGCGCGGGCCCGGCCCTTCAGGGCCCGGTCCGGGCAACGCCCCCCACTCTCCAAGGAGTTCGCATGTCAGGTCTCTACGCGCGTCGAGCCACCCGGACCGCCGTGTTCGCCGCGTCCGCCGCCCTCGCGTCGGCCACCGCGCTGCTCACCGCGCCCGAGGCCCAGGCCGCCCCGCCCACGCCGGTCAGCGCGGCCACCGCCCGCACCTACCTGGGCCAGCTCACGGTCAAGGCGGAAGGTTCCTCCTCCGGCTACAGCCGCGACAAGTTCCCCCACTGGATCACCCAGTCGGGCGCCTGCAACACGCGCGAGGTGGTCCTCAAGCGCGACGGTTCCCAGGTCGTCCAGGACTCCGGCTGCGCCGCCGTCAGCGGAAGCTGGTACTCCCCGTTCGACGGCGCCACCTGGTACGCCGCCTCGGACGTCGACATCGACCACATCGTGCCGCTCGCGGAGGCCTGGCGCTCCGGGGCCAGCTCGTGGTCCACCTCCTCGCGCCAGGCGTTCGCCAACGACCTGACCCGGCCGCAGCTGATAGCCGTCACCGACGACGTGAACCAGTCCAAGGGCGACCGGGACCCCGCCGAATGGATGCCGCCGAGCAGCTCCTACCACTGCGTGTACGCCCGTATGTGGGTGCACACCAAGCACTACTGGAGCCTGTCCGTCGACTCCGCCGAGAAGTCCGCCCTGCAGTCCGTCCTCAACGGCTGCTGACCCACCGACGGCCGGCCGGAGGAAGCAACCACCCGCCCAACCCCTCCGGCCGGCCACGGCCGCGGATGACCACGACCACGACCAAGACCACAACCTCGCCCTCGCCCTCGCCCAGGACCACGACCGCGGAGAGACACCGTCACCGGCACCCGTATCCGCACCGGCACCGGTACCGGCCGGAGGCACCGATGCGTCCAGGGGCCCCGGACACCCGACCGGCCCACGGCTGGCACCGGCCGAATCGCCCTCCGGCATGGAACCGCGCCGCCTTCCCCCGTCGTTCCGTACCGTACGGGTGGGGCGACGGAGGAGGGCACATGGCAGCGGGGCTGCGCCTGGGACCGCTACTGCGGTACGTGGACTGGGAGACCGGTGAGCACGCGACCGTCTGGATCGAGGCGGACCGGCCGTGCACGGCCGAGGTGCGGTGCCTCGGCGCGCCCTCCGGAGAGGGCCCCGGTGAGGCCGCCGCGCCGACCGCCGGGGACGCCGGAGCGAGCGGTGCCCCCGGCGGCGCGGGCGCCCAGAGTGCCGAGGGCGCCGAGGACGCCCGAAGTGCAGAGGGTGCAGAGGACACCAGGAGCACCCAGGACACCCGGGACACCCAGAGCACCCAGAGCACCGGCTCTCCGGGCGGCCCGCCTGCCGTCTCGTCGAAGGGCGCGGGCGGCTCGGCCCGCACGTTCCGGATCGAGGGCCACCACTACGCCCTGATCCCGGTCTCCGGCCTCTCCCCCGCCTCGTCGACGGAGTACGAGGTACTGCTCGACGGCCGCCGGGTCTGGCCGCCGGCCGACTCGCCGTACCCGCCGAGCGTGATCCGCACGCCGGCCATCCCCGCCGAGGCGGTACGGGTCGCCTTCGGCTCCTGCCGGTGGTCCGCGCCACCGGCCCGCAAGCACGATCCGATCGGACCGGACGCGCTGGACACCCTGGCCGCGCGGATGGCGGCCGAGCCGGAGGGCGAGCGCCCCGACCTGCTGGTACTGCTGGGCGACCAGGTGTACGCGGATGCGACCTCGCAGGAGACCCAGCGGTGGCTCGCGACCCGGCGGGATCTCGGCCGGCCGCCCGGGACCCAGGTGGCGGACTACGAGGAGTACCACCGGCTGTACGAGGAGTCCTGGCTGGACCCACAGGTGCGGTGGCTGCTGTCCACCGTCCCCAGCTGCATGATCTTCGACGACCACGACGTCATCGACGACTGGAACACCAGCGCCTCCTGGGTCTCCGAGATGCGGGCGACGCCCTGGTGGCGGGAGCGCATCCTCAGCGGCCTGATGTCCTACTGGGTCCACCAGCACCTGGGCAACCTCTCCCCGGCCGAGCTGGCCGGCGACCCGGTCTACGCGGCCGTGCGGGACGCCCCGGACGGCACCGAGGCCCTCCGGGCGTTCGCGGCCCGGGCGGACGCCGACCCCGCCTCGGTCCGCTGGAGCTACCGGCGCGACTTCGGCAGGACCCGGCTGCTGATGATCGACACCCGTGCCGCCCGAGTCCTCGACGAGCAGCACCGGGCGATGCTCGACGACGAGGAGGCGTGCTGGCTGCGCGACCAGGCGCTTCAGGCGCCGGGCTCGTACGACCACCTGCTCATCGGGACCTCGCTGCCCTGGCTGCTGCCCCCGGCCATCCACGACGTGGAGAGCTGGAACGCGGCGCTGTGCCGGGGGGATCGGGGCGCGCGCTGGGCACGCGTCGGGGAGAACCTGCGAAGACGGGCGGACCTGGAGCACTGGGCGGCCTTCCCGTCCTCGTTCGAGGAGCTGGCCGCCCTGATCAGGGAGGTGGGCAGCGGCCCGCTGGCGCCCTCGACGGTCTGCGTGCTGTCCGGGGACGTGCACCACGCCTATGTGGCGGAGCCCCGATGGCCGGACCCGGCGCCCTCCGCCCGGGTGTTCCAGCTGACCTGCTCCCCCGTGCACAACGCCATCCACGCCTCGGTGCGGGTCGGCTTCCGCTTCGGGTGGAGCCGCGCGGGGCGGCGGCTCGGCCAGGTCATGGCCCGGCACGGCGGGACCGGGCGGCCGACGGTCCGATGGGACAAGAGCGGCGGCCCCTGGTTCGGGAACCAGCTGATGACCCTGACCCTGAACGGGCGTTCGGCCGAACTCCGGCTGGACCAGACCGGCACGGATCGTACGGGTACGCGGCTCCTGACCGTGGACGAGCGGAACCTCACGCATGGTCCGTGACCTTTCACACGGCGGGAGGCGATCCTCACCGCCACCCCCCGGACCCCTCACACGGCAACGTGCATGATGAGGCGGACGATCCCCTTCCCGCGCCGCCGTGCGCCCCATCTCGACCCGGGAGTCAGTGTCTTGCCCGCGTTCCCCCCGGCTCCCTCCGCCATAGCCCTCGTCGGCGCGGGTCCCCGCGGCACCTCGGTCCTCGAAAGACTCTGCGCCTCCGCTCCCGAGCTGGCCCCGGACACGCCGCTGACCGTGCATGTGATCGACCCCGCCCCGGCCGGCCCGGGGCAGGTGTGGCGTACGGACCAGCCCCGCGAACTGCTGATGAACACGGTCGCCTCGCAGGTGACGCTGTTCACCGACGAGAGCGTGGCCTGCGAGGGGCCGGTGCGGACGGGCCCCAGCCTCTACGCCTGGGCGGCAGCCGGCGGCGACCCGGCGCTGGGCCCCGACGACTACCCGACCCGGGCCTGCTACGGGCGCTATCTGGCCTGGGCGTTCCGCACCACCGCCGAGAACGCCCCGGACGGCGTCCGGGTGGAGGCGCACCGCGCGCGTGCGGTACGCATCGACGACGCAGCGGACGGCTCGCAGCAACTCGTACTGGACGACGGGACGGTGTTGTCCGGGCTGAGCGCCGTGGTGCTGGCGCAGGGTCATCTGCCCGTGGCGCCCGGTGCGGCCCCGGCCGGGCTCGGGGCGTACGCGCGGCGGCACGGTCTGCGCCACTTCCCCCCGGCCAACCCCGCCGATCTGGACCTCTCCGGGATCGCACCGGGCGAACCGGTGCTGCTGCGCGGACTCGGCCTCAACTTCTTCGACCACATGGCGCTGCTGACGACGGGCCGCGGCGGCTCGTACCTACGGCAGGGCACCCCGGACGGCGGGGAGCGGCTGGTGTACCGGCCCTCCGGCCGCGAGCCGAGACTCCACGCGGGTTCGCGGCGCGGCATCCCGTACCAGGCGCGCGGGGACAACGCGAAGGGCGCCTCCGGCCGGCACCACCCGCTGGCCCTCACCCCCGATGTGATCACACGCTTCCGCAGGCGCGCGGACGCGGGCGATCCGCCGGACTTCCTCGGTGAGATATGGCCGATGATCGCCAAGGAAGTGGAGACGGTCTACTACGAGACGCTGCTCGGCCCCTCCGCCGCCCCGGACTCCGGTTTCCGCGCCGCGTTCCTCGCCACCGCGCACGGCAGCGCCGAAGAGGCGGCGGTCCTGGACTCCCACGGATGCCCGCAGTCCGCGCGCTGGTCCTGGGAGCGGATCTGCCGGCCGTACGCGGGCGAGGCGTTCGGCGGCCCGGACGCCTTCCGCGACTGGCTGCTCGGCCATCTCCGGCGGGACGCGGGGCACGCCGCGCTCGGCAATGTGGACGGGCCCGTCAAGGCGGCCCTCGACGTGCTGCGGGACGTCCGGAACGAGGTACGGCGGATCGTCGACCACCGCGGGCTGTCCGGGATGTCGCGGCGGGACCATCTGGACCGCTGGTACACGCCGTTGAACGCCTTCCTCTCCATCGGGCCCCCGCGCCGCCGGATCGAGGAGATGGCGGCACTGATCGAGGCCGGGGTGCTGAAGGTGGTCGGCCCGAGGACGGCCGTCCGGGCGGAGGGCGGGGTCTTCGTGGCCGAGTCGCCCGATGTGCCCGGTTCCGCGGTGACGGCGACGACCCTGATCGAGGCCCGGCTGCCGGAGCCCGATCTGCGCCGCAGCCGGGACGAGCTGCTGGCCAGGATGCTGCGGACCGGCCAGTGCAGGCCGCACGCGGTCGACGGTTACGAGACGGGCGGCCTCGACGTGACCGGGCGCCCCTACCACGTGATTGACCGTCAGGGACGCCCGCATCCGGGAAGGTTCGCCGTCGGGGTGCCCACCGAGGGAGTGCACTGGGTGACGGCCGCCGGGGCACGGCCGGGGGTGGACTCCGTGACGCTCTCGGACGCCGACGCGGTGGCCCGCGCCGTGCTCCGCGTGAGCGCGCGGCCTGGACTCCCGGCAACGGACGATCGCCCCCCGAGCAGTGAACCGGAGGGCACGGACTGGTTCCGCCCTACCGACACCTCACCGGTTCATGCCCCCGGACCGGAGGAGACCCCCGACGCGCCCGCTCGGCGGATCACCGCACGACCGGGCCGGGCCCGTCCGTAGCCGCTCGGTGCCTTCCGCTGCCTCGCCGGCCGGCTGTTCACCTGCCACGGAACGCGAGCGCTCCCGGCGTACCGGCGGCGAACGACACGGTGGCCGCTCCTACCGGCCCGGCGGTCCGCCGTCCGCCGGACCGCCCGCCACCGATCCGTGCGCGACCGGACCGCCCGCCGCAGGTCCCGCCCGCCACGATCCGTGCGCCACCGATCCGTGCGTCACCGATCCGTGCGCGACCGGACCGCCCGCCGCAGGTCCCGCCCGCCACGATCCGTGCGCCACCGATCCGTGCGTCACCGATCCGTGCGTCACCGATCCGTGCGCGACCGGACCGCCCGCCGCAGGTCCCAGGCCCACCGTCCCACGGGCGTCCCCGAGACGGGTCGGGGCTCACGGCGCGCCGTAGCCGCCGAACGGGACCGTGAAACAGGCCACCCGGGTGCCCGCGCCGCCCTGCTCGGCGTGCAGGACGACCGACTGCGCCCCACCGCGCCGCAGCCCCCGGTCGTGCCGGGTCTCGGCGTTGCCCTCCCCTGCGGCGTCGGCGGTGAAGTCCAGCCACAGTTCGTTCGCGGGATCGGCGCCCGGCGCGGGCCGGTGCTGGTAGTGCGGCCCCGCCCCTGCGGGATCCGCGTCGCACGGCGCGGTGTGCACATGGGCGCCGAAGGCGTGCCCCGGCCTCAGCCCGCCCACGCGGGCCCGCACCACGGTCCCCGAGCGTTCGGTCGACTGCTCCACCACGATCCACGCCCCCGCCGGCACGAGCGCCCGATCGTAGGTGAGCGCCGTCGACGGAACGAAGGAACCGGGCGGCGTGAACCGCCCGTAGGCGCGCAGCGCCACCCCCTCGCCCCCGGTCGGCGCCCCGCCGGAACCGGAGAAGCGGTCCTCGCCGGAACCGGAGAAGAGGTCCCCGTCTGCCAGCGGGCTCGCGTCCGACGGCTGGACTCCACCGGAGCGGGCCCCGCCGGGCGGGCCGCCGAGCAGGGGGACGCCACCGGACGGGACCGCTCCCCCGGTCCCGGCGACGGGGCCATGCCGGTCGCCGTCCCGGGGCCCGTCGCCCGCTCCGTAAGCCGCGCCCAGGACCCCTGCGGCCAGTGCCACCAGGGCCGCCGCTCCCGCCAGTGCGCCTGCCGCCGCCATGTGCCACTCCTCGTTTCCCGGTGCTCGCGGTCCGCTCGCTTCCCGGTGCTCGCGGTCCGCGTGCGCGCCGACCCGGCCCGCACGAGGCCCTCGTACCGCGAGCGGACCGGCGGTGTCCCGAGCCGCGCCCGGCACGGGGCGACGACCGGGCGGACTGCACTCGTACGGCGGTGTCCGGCTTCACCCCGACCCTGGTGATCTCCCCGATCTGTACCGGCGTACGCTCTATGGCTGTCAAGCCGCCCCTGCCGCTCCCCTGCGACGTCGCGGCGTTGTCATCCAGTGGGGAGACGTGGTGTTCGAGGCTGTGGGGCTGCTGCTCGGCAGCCCGTGGATCTACGCGGTCGTGGCGCTCTCCGTGCTCCTCGACGTGTTCCTGCCCGTGCTGCCGAGCGGTGCGCTGGTGATCACCGCCGCGACGGCAGCGGCGGCCGGGACGACGGCCGCGGCGGGACCGAGCGGGATGACCGGATCGACCGCGTTCGCGTCGGCTGCGGTCCCGGCGTCCGGCGACGCTCCCTCGGTGCCGGCGCTGCTGCTGTGCGCGGCGACGGCGTCCGTGCTCGGCGATCTGGTCGCCTACCGGCTGGCCCGACGCGGCGGGGAGCGGCTGGACCGTGCCATCGCCCGCTCCCGGCGGCTGGTGACAGCGCGGGAACGGCTCGGCACGGCGCTGAGCCGGGGCGGTGGACTGCTCGTCGTCATCGCCCGGTTCGCACCGGCCGGCCGTTCCGTGGTCTCCCTCGGCGCGGGCGCGGCGCACCGCAGGGTGCGCGAGTTCCTTCCCTGGTCGGCGCTGGCCGCCGTGGCATGGGCGGGCTACAGCGTCGGCCTCGGCTGGTTCGGCGGGCAGTGGCTGGGCGCGACATGGGTCGGCGTGGCGGTGTCCGTCGCCGCCCTCTTCGCCGCCGGGTCCGTCGCGGCCTACGTCATGCGGCGTCCGGCGGCGAAGGCTGCGTAGCCTTCCGCCCGGCCCCTGCGCCGCCGCGCACCTCCAGCCCGTCGAGGAGCTTCCGCGTCGCTTCCGCCACCTCGTCCACGGCCCGGTCGAACACCTCCCGGTTGTGCGCGGCGGGCGCCCGGAACCCGGACACCTTCCGTATGAACTGCAGGGCAGCTGCCCTGATGTCCTCCTCGGTGGCTTCTTCGGGGAGGACCGGCGGTCGAAGAGTCCTGATACTGCGGCACATGGGTCCAGTGTGGGCCACGCCACTGACAGACGGGCTCCGAGAAGGCCATCGGTCACGGCAGCGGAGGCAGTCCGTCACGGCGCGGGCCGTCGCACGGCCTGGGCGGCACCGCCCTCCGCCCCGGTGGTCACCGGGGCGGAGGGCGGCAACGGACGGGCGCTGCACCCGCGCGGGTCAGGCGGCGCAGGTCACACGGCGGTTCAGGCGGCGCGGGCCAGCCGAAGGACCGCACCCGCGCGGGGGGCCCCGGCCGTGGTGCCGGCCGCCCCGGGCTCCTCGTCGGCCTCGTCGGCCTCGTCGCGCTCGGCGGCCACGGCCGCGGCCCACTCCACGAGCAGCTGCTGGTACCTCGCCTCGTCCGCGGTGGACAGCCGGCTCCCGGACTTCTCCCACAACGCACGAATCGCCGCATTCACCACGGCTGCGGACCGCACGGAACCAAGCTCGCGAAGGGATGGGGACATGGGCACAAGGTTACGCGGCGGCACCGACACCCGTGACCCGCCGAGCCGCCGCGGTGACCCGCACCACCGGCCCGCGTACCGCGATCGTGGCTGGTGGGGACGCCCGGCACCCCCGCTCGACGTGTCCTCTCTCACACCCTCTCAACACCTCCGCTCCCGCCCGGACTTTACGAAAACATTGATCCGGCGTTCACCAGGACCGCCGCCGTCCCCTCCCCTCCCCCTGGGGAGGGGGCCCTTGGGGGTTCCCCATGGCAGAGCGGCCGGCAGAACCCTGGCCACCGGCCGCGGCCGGTGTCCTCCGCCTTCCCTCAGGACGGCTGGTACGAGGACGCGGCCTGCGGTATCCGCCACCGGACGGGCCCGTTCCCGCGTACGCGCTGTATCTGCTGGACCGGCGGCCTCCCGACGTTCCCTGGGATGCCGAGTGGCTGCGCTGGCCGGACTTCCGGCTCCCCCGCGACCGGGACCGCGCGCACGCCGCCCTGCGGGAGGTCTGGGCGCGCGCGGCCACGGAGCGGGTAGAAGTCGCCTGCGGGGGCGGTCGCGGGCGTACCGGCACGGCACTGGCGTGCCTCGCCGTCCTCGACGGCGTACCGGCTGCCGCGGCGGTGGCCTTCGTCCGGCGCCACTACGACCGCCGTGCGGTCGAAACCCCCTGGCAGCGCCGGTACGTTCGCCGCTTCCCGACTCCGTGAGCCCGACTCCATGAGCCCGCCTTCCATGAGCCCGCCTTCCATGAGCCCGGCGCGGGGAGGGTGACACGGCCGGGAGCGCGCCGCTCCCGGCCGGGAGCGACCTCGGCGCGGGGACGCTCGAGGAGGCGAGGGGACCGCGGACGCGCACGGCGCTCGGGCCGGATGCCCCGGTCCGGTCCCCCGTCCGGGTGGCGGCACCGGGTCCGCGCCACCGGCCGGACCCCGAGGCACCACGCTGGAGCGGACCTGAAGGAGAGTCGCATGGTGCCGAAGCCTCCGTCGTGCCCGCAGTGCCCTTCCCGTCCGCCACTCTGGAAGGACACCACCCGCACCGCTCCCGGCTCCGAGGACCGGTGGCGCTGGTACTGCACGTACTGTGCGAGGCGCTGGGCCCCCACGCCGGAACACCGGCTCACGTTCACGGTCTTCCCGCGCGTACCGCAGCACCCCCCACGATGACCTCTCACCGGCCGGCCACCGCACGGTGGGCTCAGCGGCGGGCCCGACGGCTCGCGCCCGGAGAGCGGATCACTGCTTCAGGGCGACCTTGAACGCCACGATCAGCAGGCCGAGGACCAGATTGACCGCCCCGGCCGCGAGCACGATGCGCACCGACGCCCCGGCTCTGAACGCCGCCAGGACCGCCCAGCCGACCTGCCCCGCCACCGCGACGCCGAGCGCCAGCCACACCGTCCCCTCCAGGTCCAGCCCCAGCAGCGGGCTGGCGGCGACCGCGAGGGCCGGTGGGACGGCCGCCTCGAGGATCGGCCGCTCAGACAGGCAGATGCGCCGGATCTCCTGCCCGTTGGGTGACACATAGGCGATGCGCTGCCCGAAGAGCCGGGCGAAGACGTGCGCGGCCCAGAAGACCACCCCGGTGCCGAGCAGAAGCAGGATGAGCTGCAGCCTCGGGAACGAGCCGAGCGCCCCCGCGCCGACCACCACGGAAGCGGCGAGCAGCGAACCGTACACGGCGCCGGTGTAGTCGCCTCGCCCGGCAACGGCCGCGGGGGCCGCCCCGGGGCGCTCGGCAGGGGTCTGGGCCGTCATGCCTTCAGTGTCGCGGGACACTCCGCACCCCGCGCGGCCGCACGAGGCCGATCGCTCCCGGTGCCGGGGACGTACGGCCCGCGGCAGGCCGGTCCACGGCCCGCCGAGAGCCCTGGACCGGTCCGGGACGCCGAGGGCCGTGGACCGGTCCGGGACGCTGAGGGCCGTCGGCCGGGCGGCTCCCGGCCCGGGCCAGCCCCACCCCGCGGTTCCGCGGACCACCGCCTTCCGGCCCCTCCAGGCGCTGACCGGGTGGCCGCACCGGACGGAGGCCGCACGGACGGCCCGGGGCCGGACCGGCGCGGGCCCTGCACACCGGCCCGGCGCAGGTGGGGCCCGAATGCCGGGTCAGCAGCGCGGCTTGCGGCCTGCCGCCGGAGGAGTTCGAACGGACCATCACCGCGGCACGCAAGAAGAGCGACCAGAGGTGCCAGGCCGCATAGGAGAGGTCTCTACGAAACCAGGGGATTGACAATCCCAACTTCCCCTGCAATCACGGGCTCCACGCCACGAGGGGATGGTCACTTGGTGAACGGCCGTGACCACGCCATCGCCGCGCACGTCGACGAGCAGATCAGGAGGGTGCGGCCGGCAGAGTCCGACGAGCCATCTGGCACGTAACTGGCACGGCGCCCCCTGTACCGCCTCCGCGGCTGGGGAGCGAACAAGGCCCAGGCTTCCGGAATCCGCCGGATGACCTGGGCCCTTGTTGTGCCTCTGGGCTGGTGGGCGCGGACGGTTTCGAACCGCCGACATCTGCTTTGTAAGAGCAGCGCTCTACCCCTGAGCTACGCACCCGAGAATGAGGCATCAGCCTACATGGACCCGGGGTGGGTGCCGCAAACCAGATCACATGGGACCTCCATGGTGAGCGGAGGTGGGCGGGCCCCGGGGGGCGTCCGGCGCGAGCCGCCGGATGGCACTGCGGCGGGGAGGCGGAAGCACGGTCGGTCACCCCGCGGGTGGGGAGCGGCCGGGGTCACGGCCGAGGGCAGGCCGGGGCGGCAAAGCCGGCGCCCGGTGCAGCGGCGGGACTCCGGTAGAAGGGGGGTAGTCGCGGGGACGGAGCAGCCGCCCCCGCCCGCCCGGGCCGTGGTTCTTACGGGATCGAGGCCGCGGGCCCTGCAGCGCGGCACCGTCAGAGGCCCCGTGGGCCGGGTCGGACTGGGCGCCTGGCCGGTCGCGCGCTCGAGACGCCGGTCAGCGGCGCCGCCCCGCCCACCGGAAGCCACGAGCCTCGCGGTGCGCGGGCGCGTCCGCAGGCTTGTCACGTGAAGTGTGAACTAACAGGCTCGTGTGTTCGTCCTTACCCAGTGGGAGAATGAACCGGCAGAGCGGACACGGCACGGGAGAGGGATGTGACGGCGACACACGCACGGCCGCGCGCAGGAGCGAGGGCGAGAGCGGGAGTCGTGCGTGACGTGGCCGCACTGGTGCTGATGCCGTTGCCGCTGGTGGTCGCGGCACTCCCGGCCGCGTTCGCCGGAGGCGGGACGCGGCGGTGGTTCGGCGGCCGCGGCGAGAGCCAGCGGGCCGACGCGCAGGCCGCGAAGGACGCCGCCGCGGCGGCGTTCTACGAACTGGACACCGCCCAGCGCGACCTCCGCATCTCCATCGAGACCATCGCGGCCGTGGACAACTCGCCCGGCGCCCGGCGCGCGGTCGAGGAGTTCACCGCGCTGGGACACCGGATCGACGAGGTCAGCCACACGTACATCACCGCCGTCGACGCGCACGACCTCGACCGGGACGACCTGGACCCCTCGGTGGCGGTGCGTGCGCGCAGGGACCTGGCCGGGGCGAAGGACGCGCTGGTCCGGGTCAGGGGCGAGCTGGACCGGTTCGCGCAGGGCCTCGGGCCACTGCTGGAGAAGGCTGAGACCCAGCTGGCCCGCCTCGCCCCCGCCGTCGAGCGGGCCCGGCAGGCACTGCTCGCGGCGAGCAACGCCCTCGACGCGGTGCGCGCCTCGGGTATGCGCGCCGACGACCTGGCGGCCCGGCTCGCCGCCCTCGCCCCCGAGCTGACCAGGCTCAACGAGGGTGCCGGCCGGCACGGCGTGTCCGAGACACTGCAGCGCGCCGACCGGGTGGTACGCGAGGCCGAGACGATACGGGCCGAGGCCGGGCGGCTTCCGGAACGGGCGGCCGAGATCGACAAACGCCTGGTGTCGCTGCGTACCCGCGCCCAAGCGCTCACCACGCGCACGGAGGGCGTCGAGCCCGTCCTCAGCGAGCTGCGCCGCCGCTTCACCGCCGCCTGCTGGCAGGATCTGCAGCCTGTTCCCGCCCGGGCCGGTGAGGACGTACGCCGCGCCGAGGAGAAGCTCAAGGAAGCCGCCAAGGCACGCGACGAGCAGCGCTGGCCCGATGCCACGGCCCTCCTCACCACCGTGCGGGCCCTGCTGAACAGCATCGACGAGGCCGTCTCGGCCGCCGGTGACCGGCTGCGGCGGCTCGACGCCGTCGCCAAGGACCCTGAGCAGGAGATCCAGCGCACCCGGTTCGCCATCCGCGACGCCCAGCGCCTCGCCATGGCGGGCCGCAACACCCCGGATCCGCGGCACGCCCGCCCCCTGGACGACTCCGTCGCCCGGCTCGATCGGGCTGTCGCCGGTCTCGAGGGACGCCACCCCGACTACTGGCACTTCCTGACCGAGCTGGAAGCGGTTCGGCAGACCGTGGCCCGCGTCGTGGGCCTCATCCGCAGCGAGCGCGGCCCGGCGGCGTGACCGCCTCGCGGCAGTCGCCCCGTGCGGACCACAGCCCGCGAGCCCGCCCCCGGCCCTCGGCCTCGCCCCCGGTCTCGCGGCCGGCCGGGCGCAGCGCGCTCACCAGCTGAAACGCCCACCCGCCGGGTAGCCGCTGCACGTGGTGCCCGGCCGCACCCGCGGCCAGGCACCCGCCTGCCCCTGTCCGGCAGCGTCCGCGCCCCAGGAACGCCCCGGCCCGCCCACGGCCCTTCCAGGAACTGTCTCCGATACCGCCGCTCACCGCGCGCGGGCAC
Organism: Streptomyces sp. I6; assembly: GCA_003725745.1. Classification (GTDB taxonomy): domain Bacteria; phylum Actinomycetota; class Actinomycetes; order Streptomycetales; family Streptomycetaceae; genus Streptomyces. The sequence continues at coordinate 1,792,146 of RHDP01000001.1, forward strand.
GCGGGCTAAGGGCTCCGCTGGTGACGGTCTGCGCCTGCGCCGGCACGCCATCCCACCCGTGCGCGGGTCCCGTTTGTCCGGGTGCCGCAGCGGGCGGATCCTGTAGGGAGGTACGCACGGCCAAGGGAGGCCGCAATGGCATCCACCAACGCGTCGCAGGACACGAGGCACCGCGGAGGCGGGCACGTCGCACTGAACGAGCACCTGCCCGTGGACCACAAGCTCAACCAGGTCTACCGCTATGGCGCGGGGCTCATGGGTCTGATCCTGCTGGCGTTCGGGGTCCTCGGGCTGACGCACAACCTGGGCTTCTTCGACACGGGCAACGACACCGTCGCGGGCCTCAACACCAACGGCGCGCTGAGCGTGCTGTCCATCTGCGTCGGGCTGCTGCTGTTCGTCGGCATGGTCATCGGTGGCAACTTCGCCTCCACGCTGAACATGGTGCTCGGCATCCTCTTCATCTTCAGCGGCTTCGTGAACCTGGGCCTGCTGGACACCGACGCCAACTTCCTCAACTTCCGCATCCAGAACGTCCTCTTCAGCTTCGTCGTGGGAATCATGCTGATGTGGTTCGGCATGTACGGACGGGTGAGCAGCACGCTCCCCCACGACAACCCCTACTGGAAGGCCCGCCACCCGGAGGAGGCTGCGAGGGAGGAACGGGCGCGGGCGGAGCGGATTCAGGCGGGACGGATGCTCCCGCGCGAGGGTTCGGAGTCCGGTCGCCAGGACCGACGGCCCGGCTAACCTGTCCCCATGCCCCGTTACGAGTACCGCTGCCGTACCTGCGACAACACCTTCGAGCTGAGCCGGCCCATGGCCGAGTCCTCCGCTCCCGCGCCCTGCCCCGCGGGACACGACGACACCGTGAAGCTCCTCTCGGCGGTCTCCGTGGGGGGGACGAGCATGGGGTCGGCCCCTGCGCCGACCGGGGGCGGCGGTGGTGGTGGTTGCTGTGGCGGCGGGTGCTGTGGCTGAGCGACGGACGACTGACACCCGACGACGGACGACGGACAGCTGACAGCTGACAGCTGACAGCTGACAAAATGTGTCAGCTGGTACTCACTCGAGGCCATTCCGGCCCTCATCCCGGACAGTCCGGACGTCTTCAGCCCGCCGCCAGCCGCCTACCGCCCACCGCCCACCCGGTGTCCCCGGTTCGACGCCAGAACGGCCATCCGCCCGTCTGCCCGTCCACCCTTCTACGGCGCGGCCGGCGCCTCCACCCCACCAGACGCCGGGAGCGTGGCTGCGGCAACCGGCGTGGCGTCGGCGGACGCGGTACCGCCCTGCGCACCGGAAGCCGTACCCGTCCCCCCCTCCCCGTCCACTCCCTGTGCCACTTGCGTCACTCCCTGTCCCGCTCCGGTCACCGCCGCCGCGAACCGGCGCAGGATCTCCTCGCCCGCCGCGATCCCCCGCTCCTGGAGGGCGGTCACCTGCCGGGGCGCCCAGCCGGTGTCGGCGAGTTCGCCGTGACCAGGGCGCCAGGCGTGGTCGGCGGCCAGCAGCAGATCGGCGTCGAGGAGTGAGTCGCCCGCCGCGAGCACGCGCTCGGCTCCGGTGCGCCGCACGAGTTCACGAACGGCCGCGCTCTTGGTGAGCGGCTTCGGCACGGCGTAGACCTTGCGCCCCTGCAGGGAGACCGTCCAGCCCTTCGTGTCCGCCCAGGCGGAGAGTTCCCCGATCCAGTCGTCCGGGAGGAGCGAGCGCTCCACGACGAGATAGGCGAAGAGGTCCTCGGCGACCCGCTCCTTGAGCAGCCAGGCCGGGTCAGCCGCGTCGAGCAGATGGGCGCGGACCTCGGCGAGGGAGGCGCACTCGCCGGCGAGTCTGGCGGCCACCGTGCGCTGCCAGGCGGGGTCGGACTCGCCGTCGACCAGCAGATGGCCGCCGTTGGCGCAGATCGCGTACCGGGGGGCGGGGCCGGGCAGCCGGATCCTGGCGTACTGCTCGCGGGTACGGGTCGTCGCCGGTACGAAGACCGCGTCGCCGGCGAGTTCGCCGAGCAGTGCGGCGGCGGCCTCCGTCATGTACGACAGCGGCTTGCTCTCGTACACCTCGACGCACAGCAACCGGGGCGCCATGGCGTCGGGCACGGTCAGCTGCAGTGCGGCCGCGGAGTAGATGAGCGTCCGGTCGAGGTCGCTGGTGATCAAGGAGGTCACTGCGTCGCCACCGCCTTTCCGTCGGCGCCGGTCGCTCCGCGGGTGAAACGGGGGTGGATCAGGCCGACGCAGCTGTAGGGCAGGTCGTCGGCCTCCTCGACGGGTACGCCCCGCTGCTCGGCGAGCAGGCGTACGTGGTCCAGGTCGGCGCCTGTGCCACGCCTGGCCAGGATCCTCCAGGGGACGCGGCGCAGCAGCACCCGGGTGGTCTCGCCGACGCCGGGCTTGACGAGGTTGACGTCGTGGATGCCGTAGTCCTCGCTGATCCGCTCCACCGCCGCCCAGCCGGCCCAGGTGGGGGCGCGGTCCGCGGCGAGCAGGTTCTTCACTTCGGCGTCGACGGCCCCGGCCACCTCGTCGAAGCAGGCCTCGACGGTGTCGAGGAAGCGTCCGGACACGTCGGCGGCGGACAGTTCGCGGTAGTACTTCGCGCCGTGGAAGTCGTGCGGCCCGACCAGGTCGGTGCGCAGGACGGTGCGCGAGACCAGCCCCGACACCGTGGAGTTGAGGCAGGCGGAGGGGATGAGGAAGTCCTCGCGGGTGCCGTACGTCCGGACGCAGCCTCCGGGGTCGGCGAGCACCGCGATCTCCGGGACGAAGCCGTCGAACCCGCCGAGTGCGGCGGTGAGTTCGCGGGTGATGGCTCCCTTGCCGGTCCAGCCGTCGACGAACACGACGTCGGCCGGGTCGTGGTGGGCCGCGAGCCAGCGCAGCGCGTTGGCGTCGATGCCGCGGCCGCGCACGATGGAGACGGCGTAGTGGGGCAGGTCCAGGCCGTGGCGGCGTCGGGCCCAGCGGCGCATCAGCACGCCGACGGGTGTACCGGCGCGGGCCAGCGAGACGAGGACGGGGCGGCGCTCGTGGGGCGGGGTGCCGGGACGGTGCCGCTGCGGGTGCTCGGCGAGGACGATGTCGGTGACGGCTCCCACGGCGCGGGCGATCCGGGCTGCGGAGGTCTCCAGGGCGGCATGGAACAGTGCCTGGTACGCGTCGCTGGGCTGGTACTCGACGGGCAGCGATTCGGCGTAGTGCGCGCCGCCGCTCTGTATCGCCTCCTCGCGCTCCTCCGTGGGCGCCTCGAGTTCGACGTCCGAGAGGTCCTGGAGCAGCCAGCCGACCTCGTCGGGCGCGTAGGAGGAGAAATCGGGTCCGCGGAGCGGCTCGGGCAGCATGGGTTCCGTTTCGGGAGCGGGTACGCAGTCGGCAGGTGCGCTGCCGGCGGGTACGTAGTCGGCAGGTGCGCTGCCGGCGGGCAGGTAGCTGGGGACGACGGCGAGCACGACGTGCGGTACGTGCGCGGCGAGCTGTGCGAGCAGTCCGTCCGGGGCGTGCAGGGCCGCCGTGTCGGCGGCCGAGTCCACGACGGCGACGACCGCGTCGAAGCCTCCGCCGGCGACGTTGTAGGCGTACCGCTCGCCGGGCCCGTCGGCCGGTTCGTCGTGGGCGGGGAAGACCAGCCGGGTGCGTATGGCGTAGCCGGGGTCGTCGACGGCGAGGACGGGGGACCTCGTGGTCGTCGAGTAGCGCACCTCGCGCGCGCCGCCGCTGCGCTCCAGTTCGAGCGCCAGCCGCAGCGGCGCGTACATCAGCTCCTCGAAGCCGAGTACGAGGACACGCGGGGAGCCGTTCGTTTCCGGCGCCGCGGCTGCCCCGGCCGTCTCCGGCCGGGCTTCGCCGGACTTCGCCGGGCGGCTGCCCGCCAGGGCTTCGGCGACGCGGTGTGCCATGGAGGGCAGGGCCGCCTCCAGCTCGGCGCGGTGCGCGGGGGTGAAGCCGTGCCGGCCTCCGTCGGGGACGCCCGTGGGCCAGCCCAGGTCCACCCGTACGACGTGCGGGGCGTTCGGGGCATGCGGCGCGCGCCCGGCGGGGCTGTACGCGCCGTCCGAACCGGGCCCGCCTTCCCCTACCGCACCCACCGCACCCACGGCTCCCGTCGGGCCATGCGCCGAGCCGGGCCCGCCCTCCCCCTCCGCACCCTCCGCACCCACCGCGCCCTCCGCCCGGTGCGGGGTGTGCCGCGTGCCGGAAGGGCAGCCGGAAGGGCGGTACGTCGCTGCGCGGGAGGTCCCGGCGGCCGCGGCCGGCCCGGTACCAGGTACGGCGGCCGCTCCGGTTCGTCTCGCGGCCGGCCCGGCGGGCACCGGACCGGCCGCGGGTGCGGGGGCCGTCCCTTCGGTCTCGTGGGCCGCGACCAGGGCCCGGCCCTTCTCGAGGACGTCCTCCGGGAGGCTGACAGTGCCGCCGGCGTGGGCCACCAGGTCGATGCGGGCGCCGATCTCCCGGGCGAAGCCGTCCAGCCGGCCCAGGTCCTCGGCCGAGCGCATGTCGACGAGGGCGACGACGACATACCGGCCGCGCGGATGGCGGGTGTGGAGGTCGCGGATGGTGTTCAGCACGGTGTTGCCGGTGGAGAACTCGTCGTCCACGAGGACCAGCGGCCCCTCTCCGGCCAGCAGCTCCGGGTCCTCGGGCAGCAGCAGATGCGAGGTGGCGTGCGAGTGGGACTCCTCGAAGCCGCCGGCCCGGCCGACACCGTCGACGGGGCGGCGCGTGGAGTGGAGGTACGGCGCGACGGCCAGGCCGTCGGCGACCGAGTGGCCGAGGCCGGTCGCCGTCTCCGCGTAGCCGAGGACGACGGCCCGCGCGGCCTCGTCGCGACCGAGGATGTCGCGGACGCGCAGGCCGAGCCGGTACCCGTGGCCGTACACGACGGACGGCTTCTGCGGCACGTGCTTGCCGAGCACGTGCGACACCAGCAGGTGCGCGCGCTTCGGGTTGCGCCGCAGGGCCAGGCCGAGCAGCTCCTTCAGCCCGTCGTCGCCGACGAGCTCCACGCCCAGTCGCTGGGAGACCCAGCTGCCCGACCACACCACTTCTTCGTCTTCCTCCCTCATCAGCCTGCCAGACCCGCGGTCAGCAGCTCCACGAAGCCGACGTCCTCGCGTGCGACGCCGAAGGCCTCGGCGCGCCGGAGCGTGCGTTCCGCCCAGGCGCGGTGCGGCTTCACCTCGTTCATCTTGTTCGTGTAGGCCGAACGCATCACTCCGCCGCCTCCCCGCTCCGGGCGGAGGATGTCCTGCGCGTCGCTGAACTCCTCGTGGCTGACCACCGACAGAGCGTGGACGGGCAGCACATGCGAGGGGTGGATGCAGGTCTTGCCGAGGAGGCCGTTGGCGCGGTCCAGCTCGATCTCGCGCAGCAGGCCGTCGAGGTCGTGCTCGATCAGTGCCGTGCGCAGCTTCTCGGCCTGCACCTCCATGAAGGGGCTGCGGCGCAGCTGCGGTTTGAAGATGCGCTCCTGGAGGCGGAAGTACTCCCAGACGGGGCCGGTGATGGTGAAGCCGGTGCCGTCGGAGCGGCCCAGGACGTTGACCACGTCCGCGATGACGCCGGCGACGATCTGGACGTCGTAGGCCGTCATGTCGGGGGAGCGGCGGAGCCCGTAGGCGGAGCAGAAGTCGGTGACCCCGAGGCGCAGGGCGAGGATCCGGTCGCGGTGGCGGCCGACGGAGCGGGCGATACCGGTCAGGGTCTCGTGCCGGGTCTCCAGGTGGAGGAGCTCGGGCGATTCGAGCACCGGCATCACGTAGAGCATGCGATCGGTCATGGACTCGGCGGCGGAGACGGCCTCCATGAAGGGGCCGCAGCGCCCCTCGGTGAATTTGGGGAGTACGAAACCGGACAACAGCCGGCTCGCCGGACCGAGACGCCGCACGAGGTCCTCGATCTGGCCGGGTTCACGCACCCGGATGAACAGCAGCGGGAGCTCGGCGCCGGGTGCACCGAGGTCGGCGAATTGGCGGACGAGGTTTTCCTCGGCTGCGCAGACTTCGGCGTCGTCGATGGAGTCCTCCAGGCAGAGCACCATGGAGACCACTCCGCGCGCGGCCTGCTTGAGGACGTCGTCGGCGAGGTGGGGCCGGGTCGCGGGGCTGTAGAGCGTGGCGCCGAGCGCCACGGAGAGCAGGCCCGCGGGAGAGCCGGCGTCGAACTCCGCCGGCTCCTGATGGAACAGTTCCTTCCGGGCAATGGCCGGGATATGACCGAAATGCCGCATATGAATCCCCCGTACTGCCTGGGCGGCACTGTGGTGTGGGTGGCCGGTAATAGTACGTAGGGACAGATGTCGCGAGTTCCCCGGCCGTATGAACTCCAGGTTTCGCACGCTTCGGTCCCCCGACTCAGCCTGCCCTCCGCCCCCGCGGGACATGCCCGGCCGGTCCCCCTCCGCGCGTGCGGCGGGTCCACGCGCTTGAGCGGCGCGTGAACGGGTGCCTGGACGTCCCCTCCGCGCGTGCGGCGGGTCCACACCGCAGTCCGTGAGGCAGGCCCGTGCGGGCGGGCCCACGCCGCAGTCCACGCGCCCGGCCTCGCGACAGGCCCGACCGGGGACCGTGGGGCGGGTGGGGGCCGCCGTCCAGCGGTGCCGTACGGGCCGGAGCCGAGCCGGAGCCGGGCCGGGCACGGTGCGCGGCGCCCGGAAGAGGCGGCCCCGCGTTGTCCGCACGGGCCGTGGGAGGGCAGGATGACGGGCATGACGCACGCGATGCTGAAGGGCTCCAACGTTCCGCTCGGAGCGACCTCGATCCGGGCCGTGCTGCGCTGGACTCCCGGCGCGGGAGTCCCGGACGTGGACGCCTCGGCGCTGCTTCTGGGCACTGACGGCCGTGTGCGCGCCGACGAGGACTTCGTCTTCTACAACCAGCCCCGGCACCCCTCCGGCTTCGTGCGGCTGCTGCCCAAGAAACGCACCGCCGAGGGGCTCACCGACACGGTGCAGGCGGATGTCGGCTCCCTCGACGCCTCCGTGGACCAGGTGGTGCTCGCGGCGTCGTCCGACGGGGGCACGTTCTCCGGGGTCCCCGATCTGCGGATCGTGCTGTACGACGCAGCGGTGCCGGACGGCGAGCCGCTGGCAGTGTTCGACGTGCGGGCGGAGACGGGCGAGGAGACCGCGGTCATCTGCGGTGAGCTGTACCGGCGCGGCGACGGCTGGAAGTTCCGCGCGGTGGGGCAGGGCTATCCCACCGGGCTGATCGGTCTGGCCACGGCCTTCGGTATCTCGGTGGACGACAGCGAGCCGTCCCCCGGCACGTCCGCACCCGAACCCGCGGCACCGGCACCGGCACCGGCACCGGCACCGGCGCAGACACAGGCACCACACACACCGGCACACACACCGGCGCAGGCGCAGACACAGGTGCAGACTCCGTCGCGGCCCGGGCCCCCGTCGGTGGACCAGACGCCGCGGCGGCCCGATCCGCACGCCGAGCCGTCGTACGGGTACCCCCAGCCGGCCTCTCCGGCGGCGCAGCCCGCATACGGCTACCCGCAGCCCGCAGCCGCGGCCGGTCCCGCGCCCGACCCCGACTTCCGGCTGCCGCCGATGGGGCCGCAGTTCATCTCGTAGCGATGTGTGCCCGCGGGGCCCGCGGCGGCGCGGCCGGCGCCCCGCGGAGGACGGGGAGACCGGCCGGGGCTCAGGTCTTGGTCTTGCAGCCGGCGTGTGTGCCCGCGGGGCCCGCGGCGGCGCGGCCGGCGCCCCGCGGAGGGCGGGGAGACCGGCCGGGGCTCAGGTCTTGGTCTTGTAGCCGCGGCCCCACTGAAGGCCCCAGCCGTACAGCCGGTCCAGCTCCGCCTGGAAGCCGTACACGAACTTCACCTCGCGGCGCACGATCAGCTCGCCCTTGACGTTCTCGACCATGAACACGGCGCACGAGCGTGCCTGCGGGGCGCGCTCGTCGAGTTCGATCTCCACCCGCGGCCCGTTGCTGGGGTACAGCGTCACCTTCGCGTGCGTGCGGTCGAACGCGGGCGTCCGGTCGTAGATGTAGACGAAGAACAGCAGACGCCTGATCTCGTCCCGGTGGTCGAGGTTGACGAAGAGCGTCTCGCCGGACGGTGCGCCGAAGCGGTCGTCCCCGCTGAGGCGGACGTACGGCACCTCGTTCAGGCTGCCGAAGAAGCCGCCCAGCGGCTGCACCACGCCCTTGCTGCCGTCGGCCATCTCGTAGAGGCAGCCGAGGTCGAGGTCCACGTTGACGACGCCCTGGGTGTGCGCCTGGACCACCTCGGGGCGGAAGAGCTTGGACGGATTGCGCAGCAGGCGCCCGCTCTGGCGCGACCGCCCCTCGATGTCGGAGGTCCGCATCCGCCAGGAGAGGTTGACCCGGAGGTTGCCCGTGGCGGCGCTCTGCTTGGAGAGGGAGACCTGGGGGCGGCGCCTGGTCAGCTCGATGGAGTTGGCCGAGGAGCTGCCCGCGTCGAACTGCGCTGCCCTGCCGCGCCGCAAACCGTCCCAGAAGGCCATGTCCCCACCCCTGACTGCCGCCGGCTCCCTCCCGGAGCCGGTCCGGATACACCGCGCGGCCCCGTGCCCCGGCAGCGCGCGGGGCGGCCCGGAGACCCTGTGCCTCCCGGCCGCCCCGCTGAGAGCGTTCCTCAAACCCGGCGGTGTCACACTTCGTTTGCCGCGAGTGCCACTTCCTTCTCCTCGTGCGCCCTCAGGCGCTGGTTGCGCCGCACGGAGGACCAGAAGGACCAGGCGATCAGGGCCACGCCGATGAGGCCGGTGACGACCTCGGGGACCTCGTACTGGATGGTGACCAGCAGGATCACGGCCAGTGCGCCGATCGCGTAGTGGGCGCCGTGCTCCAGGTATACGTAGTCGTCGAGGGTGCCCTGGCGGACCAGGTAGACCGTGAGGGACCGGACGTACATGGCTCCGATGCCGAGGCCGAGCGCGATGACCACGGGGTCGTTGCTGACCGCGAAGGCGCCGATGACGCCGTCGAAGGAGAAGGACGCGTCCAGCACCTCGAGGTACATGAACATGAAGAACGCGGCCTTGCCGACGAGCTTGGTGGCCGAGACCGGCTTCCCGGTCCTGCGGGCCTCCTCCTCGGCCTCCTGCTCGCGTTCCTCGTCCTCTTCGAGCTTCTCCTCGAAGAAGCCGGAGAGGCCGCCCACGACCATGTACGTGACCACGCCGGCGACACCGGCGAGCAGTACCGTGGACGACTTGTCGACGTACACGCCGCCGTACTGGTGGGCGTTGACGGCGAAGGTGGTCGCGGTGATCAGCAGGATGATCAGCGCGACGCAGGCGGCCAGCATGTCGATCTTGCCCAGCTTGGCCAGGGGCCGCTCCAGCCAGGCGAGCCACCGGATGTCCCGGTCCTCGAAGATGAAGTCGAGGAAGATCATGAGCAGGAACATGCCGCCGAACGCCGCGATGGCGGGGTGGGCGTCGGTGACGAGTTCCTCGTAGCGGGCGTGGTCGTTCAGGGCGAGGTCGACGGCCTCGATGGGGCCGAGCTGCGCGGTGATCGAGACGATCACGACGGGGAACACCAGCCGCATGCCGAAGACGGCGATCAGGATGCCGATGGTGAGGAAGATCTTCTGCCAGAACTCGCTCATCTTCTTCAGCACGCCGGCGTTGACCACGGCGTTGTCGAAGGAGAGCGAGACCTCCAGGATGGTCAGGATCGCGACGAGCCCGAAGGCCGTCCATCCCCCGTAGAACACCGCAGCGACCAGGCCGAGCGCAGTGACTGCGAACGACCAGCCGAAGGTTTTCAGTACCACTGGCTACCCAATCGTTGTGTACGGAGCTCCCCCGCAGAGAGCGGGATTCCCCCCGCGCCGCACGCGGCGTCGCGCTGCATTGTCCCCCGGGGGCCGGTGCCGGGCCCCGGCGGGGTCCCAGGGCCCGCTGGCTCCGGCTCCGGCTCTTTCGGGCCCGGCTCAGGCCGGAACAGTGCGTGAGCAGTGCTTCAGGAGACGTTGACCCCGAAGTCTAGAGCGATGCCGCGGAGCCCCGACGCGTACCCCTGGCCCACCGCCCGGAACTTCCATTCACCCCCGTAGCGGTACAGCTCACCGAAGATCATCGCCGTCTCGGTGGAGGCGTCCTCGCTCAGGTCGTACCGGGCCAGCTCCTCGCCGTCGGCCTGGTTCACCACGCGGATGAACGCGTTGGCGACCTGGCCGAAGGTCTGGCCGCGGCTGTCCGCTTCGTGGATCGAGACCGGGAAGACGATCTTGTCGCAGTGCGGTGGGACCCGGGTGAGGTCGACGATCAGGGACTCGTCGTCCCCGTCCCCCTCACCCGTGAGGTTGTCGCCGGTGTGCTCCACCGAGCCCTCCGGGCTCGTCAGGTTGTTGTAGAAGACGAAGAACTCGTCCCCCAGTACCCGCCCCGACTGGCAGAGCAGTGCGCTGGCGTCGAGGTCGAAGGGTGCTCCGGTGGTGGAGCGCGCGTCCCAGCCGAGCCCGACGAGGACCTGGGTGAGGTTGGGTGCGGCCTTGGAGAGGGAGACGTTGCCTCCCTTGGCGAGCGTGACGCCCATGTCGGTGTCCTCCCCTGAACGTACGGAACTGCAGGCGCGTCCGGCGCCGCACGGTGTGTGCGGCGCCGGACGCTTCAGGTGCTGTCGGGCTCAGACGTTGACGCCGAAGTCCTGCGCGATGCCGCGCAGGCCCGAGGCGTAGCCCTGGCCGATGGCACGGAACTTCCACTCCGCGCCGTTGCGGTACAGCTCGCCGAAGACCATGGCGGTCTCGGTGGAGGCGTCCTCGCTCAGGTCGTACCGGGCGAGTTCCTCGCCGTTGGCCTGGTTCACCACGCGGATGAACGCGTTGCGGACCTGGCCGAAGGACTGCTGGCGGGTCTCGGCGTCGTAGATCGACACCGGGAAGACGATCTTCTGGACGTCGGCGGGGACCCCGGCCAGATTGACCTTGATCTGCTCGTCGTCGCCCTCGCCCTCGCCGGTGAGGTTGTCGCCTGTGTGTTCCACCGAGCCGTCGGGGCTCTTCAGGTTGTTGAAGAACACGAAGTTGCCGTCGGCTGCAACCTTGCCCTCGTCGTTCGTCAGCAGGGCGCTGGCGTCGAGGTCGAAGTCGGTGCCGGTGGTGGTGCGGACGTCCCAGCCCAGACCGACGGTGACCGCGGTCAGGTTGGGGGCGGCCTTGGTCAGCGAGACGTTGCCGCCCTTGCTGAGGCTGACTCCCACGAGTCCTCCCATGTGGTTTCAGGGGCAGCGCCCCCGTCGTGCGTTGGCATTCGGATCAACGACTGGATCCTAGTGACGGGTTCCCGGGCGGGACACATGGTCGCGCCGAGGGGTCACAGGGTGTCGGGCTCCGTCACAGGGTGTCCAGTGCCTTGACGTAGTCGTTCAGGTCGCGGGCGTCGGGGAGGCCGTTGACGACGGTCCAGCGCACCACGCCCTCCTTGTCGATGATGAAGGTGCCGCGCACCGCGCAGCCCTTCTCCTCGTCGAACACGCCGTACGCCCTGGAGGTCTCGCCGTGCGGCCAGAAGTCCGACAGCAGCGGGTACTCGAGGCGCTCCTGCTCGGCGAAGACGCGCAGGGTGGGGACGGAGTCGTTGGAGACGGCGAGCAGCTGGGTGTCGTCGTTGACGAACGTCGGGAGTTCGTCGCGGAGCGCGCAGAGCTCGCCCGTGCACACTCCGGTGAAGGCGAAGGGGTAGAAGAGCAGCACCACGTTCTTCTCGCCGCGGAACCCGGCGAGGGTCACGGTCCGTCCGTGGTTGTCCCTCAGCTTGAAGTCCGGGGCCCGGGTGCCGACCTCGATCGCCATGACTGGTGCTTCCCTCCGTTGGCCGCTTCGGCGCCGGAGCGGTGCCTCGGCCGGGGGCCGCCGCGGCTCCGGCGCCGCTGATGCCGCCCAGCCTACGCACCGGCACCCGCGCACCGGGAGCCGCACACCGGGAGCCGTACATCGGGACCCGCGCACCGGGCCCCCGCCGGCGGTGCGCCTGCGGGGGCCCGGGTCAGCTGCGGATCAGCGCTTGGCCTTGGGCGTGGCCAGCCTGCTGCCGGTCCAGTCCTTGCCCGCGTTGATGCTCTTGGTCTGCGAGAGCCCCGCCGTCTGGGAGGCCTCGTTGATGTCACTGGGCTCGACGTAGCCGTCACGGCCGGTCTTCGGCGTCATGAGCCAGACCAGTCCGCCCTCGTCGACGAGGCCGATGGCGTCCACGAGCGCGTCCGTGAGGTCGCCGTCCTCGTCGCGGAACCACAGCAGGACGACGTCCGCGACGTCGTCGTAGTCCTCGTCGACGAGTTCCTGGCCGATGACGGCTTCGATACCCTCACGGAGCTCGTGCTCGACGTCATCGTCGTAGCCGATCTCCTGGACCACCTGTCCGGGCTCGAACCCCAGCCTCGCCGCCGGGTTGGTCCGCTCCTCCGCGTGGTCCGCGGTCGCGCTCACGGCTTGCCTCCTGATCTTGTTTCGGAAAGTGCTTCAGCCGCGCGCGTACGCGAGGCATTGGCCGTAGTCCACACGGGCGGGACGGATCGCGCAAGTACCCGGCCGCCGAGACCGCCGAAACGGTGACGTTTGCGGCCGTGTCGCCCCAACTCCGGGGCGGGCCTCCGTCCGCCCTGGTGAGTCGGACTCACCCCTTCGCACCCTTTGTACGCTTCCGTGCCGCCGGTTCGCCAATCGGGGCCGGTTGGTTACCGTTCGGTAGAGATGACGTTTTGCTCCCCGGGGGTACACGATGGGGAGCGCGTGACGACATACCAACCGACCAGCGAAGGAACAGCGTGGCTTCCGGATCAGATCGCAACCCGATCATCATTGGCGGCCTTCCGAGCCAGGTCCCGGACTTCGATCCGGAGGAGACCCGGGAGTGGCTCGACTCGCTCGACGCCGCCGTCGACGAGCGCGGCCGTGAGCGGGCCCGCTACCTCATGCTGCGACTGATCGAGCGGGCCCGCGAGAAGCGCGTGGCCGTGCCCGAGATGCGCAGCACGGACTACGTGAACACCATCGCGACCAAGGACGAGCCGTTCTTCCCGGGCAACGAGGAGATCGAGCGGAAGATCCTCAACGCCACCCGCTGGAACGCCGCGGTAATGGTGTCCCGCGCCCAGCGTCCCGGGATCGGCGTCGGCGGCCACATCGCCACCTTCGCCTCCTCCGCCTCCCTCTACGACGTGGGCTTCAACCACTTCTTCCGCGGCAAGGACGAGGGCGACGGCGGCGACCAGATCTTCTTCCAGGGCCATGCCTCGCCCGGCGTCTACGCCCGCGCGTTCCTGCTGGACCGGCTGAACGAGACCCAGCTCGACGGCTTCCGCCAGGAGAAGTCGAAGTTCCCCGACGGTCTGTCGTCGTACCCGCACCCTCGGCTGATGCCGGACTTCTGGGAGTTCCCGACCGTCTCGATGGGCCTCGGCCCGATCGGGGCGATCTACCAGGCGCGGATGAACCGCTACATGGAGGCGCGCGGTATCGCCGACACCTCCCGCTCCCACGTGTGGGCCTTCCTCGGCGACGGCGAGATGGACGAGCCCGAGTCGCTCGGCCAGCTCTCGATCGCCGCCCGCGAGGGCCTGGACAACCTGACCTTCGTGGTGAACTGCAACCTGCAGCGGCTCGACGGCCCGGTGCGCGGCAACGGCAAGATCATCCAGGAACTGGAGTCGATCTTCCGCGGCGCCGGCTGGAACGTGATCAAGCTGATCTGGGACCGCACCTGGGACCCGCTGCTCGCGCGGGACCGCGACGGAGTGCTGGTCAACAAGCTGAACACCACGCCGGACGGCCAGTTCCAGACGTACGCCACGGAGACGGGCGACTACATCCGCCGGCACTTCTTCGGCGACGACCAGCGGCTGCGCGCCATGGTCGAGAACATGACCGACCACCAGGTCCTGATGCTGGGCCGCGGCGGCCACGACCACCGGAAGATCTTCGCCGCGTACTCCGCGGCCCGCGCCCACAAGGGCCAGCCGACGGTGATCCTCGCCCAGACGGTCAAGGGCTGGACGCTGGGACCGAACTTCGAGGGCCGCAACGCGACCCACCAGATGAAGAAGCTGACGGTCGACGACCTCAAGGGCTTCCGCGACCGGCTGCACCTCCCGATCAGCGACCGCGAGCTGGAGTCCGGCCTGCCGCCGTACTACCACCCGGGCCGCGACTCGGAGGAGATCCAGTACATGCACGACCGCCGCAAGGGCCTGGGCGGGTACGTGCCGACCCGCGTGGTGCGGTCGCAGCCGCTGGCCCTGCCCGGCGACAAGACGTACGCGGCCGTGAAGAAGGGCTCGGGGCAGCAGTCGATCGCCACCACCATGGCGTTCGTCCGGCTGCTGAAGGACCTCATGCGGGACAAGGAGATCGGCAAGCGGTTCGTGCTGATCGCTCCGGACGAGTACCGCACGTTCGGCATGGACTCGTTCTTCCCGAGCGCCAAGATCTACAACCCGCTCGGCCAGCAGTACGAGGCCGTGGACCGCGAGCTGCTCCTCGCGTACAAGGAGTCGCCGACCGGGCAGATGCTGCACGACGGCATCTCGGAGGCGGGCTGCACCGCCTCGCTGATCGCGGCCGGCTCGGCCTACGCCACCCACGGCGAGCCGCTGATCCCGGTCTATGTCTTCTACTCGATGTTCGGTTTCCAGCGGACCGGTGACCAGTTCTGGCAGATGGCGGATCAGCTCTCGCGCGGATTCGTCCTCGGTGCGACCGCCGGGCGCACGACCCTGACCGGTGAGGGCCTGCAGCACGCGGACGGCCACTCCCAGCTGCTGGCCTCCACCAACCCGGCCTGCGTCGCGTACGACCCGGCGTTCGGCTTCGAGATCGCGCACATCGTCCAGGACGGCCTGCGCCGGATGTACGGGGGCGACGCCGAGCACCCGCACGGCGAGGACGTCTTCTACTACCTGACCGTCTACAACGAGCCGATCCAGCACCCGGCCGAGCCCGAGAACGTCGACGTGGACGGCATCCTCAACGGCATCCACCGCTTCCGGGAAGGCGGGGCGGGACGGATCCCGGCGCAGATCATGGCGTCCGGTGTCGCCGTCCCCTGGGCCCTGGAGGCCCAGCGGATCCTCGCCGAGGAGTGGGACGTCAAGGCCGGCGTCTGGTCGGCGACCTCCTGGAACGAGCTGCGGCGCGAGGCCGTGGCGGCCGAGGAGTACAACCTGCTCCACCCCGAGGAGGAGCAGCGCGTCCCGTATGTGACGCGGAAGCTCGGCAGCGCCGAGGGACCGTACGTGGCCGTGTCCGACTGGATGCGCAGCGTCCCGGACCAGATCGCCCGCTGGGTGCCCGGCCGCTACACCTCGCTGGGTGCGGACGGCTTCGGCTTCGCGGACACCCGGGGCGCGGCCCGCCGGTACTTCCACATCGACGCGCAGTCGATCGTGCTGGCGGTGCTCACCGAGCTCGCCCACGAGGGCAAGGTCGACCGCTCGGTGCTGAAGCAGGCCGTGGACCGCTACCAGCTGCTGGACGTGGCGGCGGCCGACCCGGGCCCCGCGGGCGGCGACGCGTAGCGTCCCCGGCGCACCTCCCCGGGCGCACCTCCCCGGGCGGGTGCGGAGCGAGGGCCCGCTCCGCACCCGCCTACCATCCCGGACATGAAAGAACGAACGGCGCAGATGCGCTGGGAGGCCCGCACCCAGGGTCCGCTGCTGGTGCTCGCCGTGGTGTTCGGGCTCGCGTACGCGGTGCCGATCGTGCTGCCGGCCGCCCCCGCGTGGGTGCACCGGGGCTCCCAGCTCGTGGAGTGGGTCGTCTGGATCGCCTTCGCCGGCGACTACCTGGTACGGCTGCGGCTGGCCCCGCACAAGTGGCTCTTCGTGCGCAGGCATCCGCTGGACCTGCTCGCGGTGCTCCTGCCTCTGGTGCAGCCGCTGCGGCTGCTGCGGGTGGTGTCCACGCTCCTCCTGGCCGGACGGCGGGCCCGGATGGCACCGCAGGTCACACTCACCACCTACGTGGCCGGCGCGGTGGCGGGGCTGATGATGTTCGGCTCGCTCGCGGTGCTGGCCGTCGAGCGGGACGCACCCGATGGGAACATCCGCACCCTGGGTGACGCCGTGTGGTGGTCGTTCACCACGATGACGACCGTCGGCTACGGCGACCATGCGCCGACGACCGGCCTGGGGCGGGTGCTCGCGGTCGGGCTGATGCTCTCGGGTATCGCACTGCTGGGTGTCGTGACCGCCAACATCGCGGCCTGGTTCATCTCCCGCTTCGAACGCGACGACGCCGAGGAGCGCCGCCAGACGGCCCTGCTGGAGGCCCTGACCCACGAGGTCAGGGAACTGCGGGCGGAGGTCGCACGGCTGTCGGCGGCACCGGCGGCCGCGCCGGAGCAGCCCGCCGTGCCACCGCCTAGTTCTCCCACACCTTGACCGCCCGCACCCGGTAGGGGGTCTGGGGCACCCAGGTCCCGCCGCCCGGGTACGTCTCGAACTCACCGGTCTCCGCGCACTCGGCCGACTGGTAGGCGGTGACGGGACGCCCGGTGCGGTTGGCGAGGGCCTGGGCGCCGGCGGCGGCCGGGAGCGGGACGCAGGACTCGATGTCGATGCCGGACAGCTCGTGGACGTGGCGCGTCCCGGTGAAGCCCGGCTTCGCCCAGAGGCAGAGTTCACCAGGGCCGCAGCGGCCGAGTCGCGGCTGCGGTGGCGCGGACCGGGCCCGGGCAGCCGGGGTGGCGGGGGAGAGCGGGGCGGGCGAGGCCAGGGCGGCGGAGGCGGCTGGGGCGGCAGAGGTGGCCAGGGTGACCGCAGGGGCAGCAGAGGCCGCAGAGGCCGCAGTGGGCGCAGAGAGCGCAGAGGGCAGGGAAACCGCAGAGGCCACGGAAGCCGCAGAGGCCGCGGGGGCCAGGGAGGCCGGGGCAGCGGCGGAAGCCGTTGCCGACAGGCACAGAGTGGCCAGTACAGCGGTGGTGAGAACGGTCGTGCGCATGAGGATCAACCCCCGTGTCGGTGTGCCGGCAGGGGCCCGTACGGGTTCCGCGGCCGGTCCGTGCACACCGGTCCGGTCCCGGGTCTCCGTCGTGGACCACCTGCCCGCACCCTGACCGGTGGCACGGACGCGCCGGAAGACCCGCCGGACCGGTTCACCCTGATAGGCGACAGCCCCGGTGGGACCGCCCGGTGGATCCCGGCACGCGCCCCGGCAGGGGTCGGCCCGCGGCAGGGGCCGGCCGGCGACACATGCCGCCCGGCCGGCACCCGCAGCGGTTCCGCCGGCCTCGGCGCACGGCCGGCGGAACCTTTGCGGGTACCGGCACCGGCGGGGGACCGGTACCGGTACCGCTATCGGCGGGGGAGGACGGGCCGGGTCAGGAGGTGGCGCACGTGCGGCCGGTGATCACTTCCAGCTCGTAGAGGCCGCCCTCCGACTCGGTGCTGACCACGCGGATCTGGCCGCGGGCCTCGCAGTACTTGCCGGTTCCCCCGGTGATGGCGATGAGAAAGGGGGGATCCGAGTCGCGTGTGGCGTTCTGCCAGGTGATCTCGCCGTCCTTGAGGACATAGGACCCGTAGCAGGTGGTGGTCGTGGGGTGGAATCGGCGAAGACG
The DNA here is from genome assembly GCA_003725745.1 of Streptomyces sp. I6. GTDB lineage: Bacteria > Actinomycetota > Actinomycetes > Streptomycetales > Streptomycetaceae > Streptomyces. The sequence goes on from RHDP01000001.1 coordinate 1,809,690, forward strand.
CAGTTGGTCGTGACGAAGCCGACGTTCTCGCCCTTCCGGTTCAGCAGGTCGGCGGTGACGTTGGGGAAAGTGCCCTGTGAGTTGGTGGTGGTGAGGGTGAACTCCTTCACCCGGTCCTTGTCGTTGCCGGTGTCCGCTTGGGCCAGCGGTGCGGCGAGCACGGCGGGGGCGAGAACCAGCGCGCACAGCGGCAGCGCGAGTGAGGTCTTCATGCGGGTGTCCGTTCTGCGGGAGGGAGTCCTTCCGTAAGTGATCCAACGTGGGGCCGGGCCGTTCTTCCTGCTGTGCACGGCCGAACGGGTGGGCCTCGTCACCCACCGGAAAGTGAGCGCGGCGCGCACAGGGAGTAGCCGTACGGCTGTCCGTGTGCCTCCGGACGCGTGATCTCCCTCACGGTCGCCGTGACCTCCCTCACGGTCGCCCCGAGCGCCCCCCGGCTCGGCCTAGGCTGTCCCCTCAGTGACTGCTCTGCACCCCTCCCCCACACCGAACGTCCGGCGCACCCTCCTCGCTCTCGCCGTGGTGTTCGTGCTGCTCGCGACCACCGGTTGGACCGCCGTGCGGCAGCAGAACGGTCCCGTCGAGCCCCGGGCGGCCGCGCTGGCCGCATGGGAGCAGGCCCGTATCGGGCACCGCGCACTGCCGGACCCGACGTCGCCTCCCGGCGTCCTGGCCCGGTTCTTCTCCTCCCTCGGAGCCGGGCAGGCGGCCTCCCTGGCGGAGCGCCATCCGCTCGTCGTGGGCAATCTCAACGGTGCGCCGGTGACGCTGCGCTACCGCGCCAACCGGATCGCGCTGGCCCAGGAGCGGCGGGTGGAGCAGTGGCGGGCCCGCGACGGAAGGCTCTCCGCCGCGGGCCGCGACGACGCGAGCCGGCGCGTGCACCGGTACCAGTCGCTGCTCCGGCCCGGCCGCCAGATCCTCGCCTTCGACCCGACCGGGAAGGGCCGGGTCGCCGAGGTCTTCGGCGACCTCGACCGGGCCCAGCGGGTGTCCGTGATCGTCCCCGGCGTCGACACCGACGTCCTGACCTTCGAGCGGAGCCGGCGCAGGTACTCCGCCCCGGTGGGCATGGCGCAGTCGCTCTACACCGCGGAGCGCGCCGCCGCGCCCTCCGTGCGTACGGCCGTCATCGCCTGGGCCGACTACACCTCGCCCTCGGGCGTCGGGCTCGACGCCTCCACCGGCCGGCTCGCCGCCGGCGGCGCGGACCGCCTGGTCGCCCTGACGGGAGCACTGCCCGGCCGGGCCGAGGTGTCGCTGTTCTGCCACAGCTACGGCTCCGTGGTCTGCGGCGTCGCCGCGCGTGAACTTCCCCGGCGGGTCCGCGACATGGCGGTCGCCGGCAGCCCCGGCATGCGCGCGGAGAACGCCGCCGGGCTCGGCACGGACGCGCGGGTGTGGGCGATGCGTGACGCCGACGACTGGATCAAGGACGTCCCGTATCTGAAGGTCGGCGGGCTCGGCCACGGCGCCGATCCGATGGCCCCGGGCTTCGGGGCGCGGGTGCTGTCGGCGGCGGGAGCGGTCGGCCACACCGGGTACTTCGAGCCGGGCACGGAGAGCCTCAGCAACTTCGCCGAGATAGGCGTCGGTTCGTACCGGACGGTCAGCTGCCAGGACGGCAACTCCGCGTGCCGCAGTGGAATTTACGGTGCGGAAGGGGCCCGACGCGCGTAGAGCACTGTGGCGAGGTGCATATGACCGTCTTGTTCACGGGGGCGACGCGCGGGCGCACGCCGCATACGATGAGCCGCATGGGTGATGTGCTGGCCGGAATACATGCCGCCTGGGAGTTCGCACCGGACTCCGTGCTCATCCGCTTCACTCGGGGGAACCGCGGTACGCCGAAGCTGTTCCAGGTGCTGGGCGAACGGCACATTCCCCTCGAAGCGCTCGAGTCGGTGACGGTCTCCCCGGGCAAACGCGGCACCGTGGTGCTGCACGCGGTGCCGAGGCCGGGCGCCGATCCACTGATGGACGCGGCGGCGGGGCAGCTGAAGGAAGCCGCGGACCCGTACCGGCTGGTGCTGCCCGCGGAGCGCGCAACACTCGCCGAGTACCACGCCGGCGAGCTGCGCGCGGTACTGCCGGGTCCGGGCGCCGGACCCGCGGCCCGCCGTCTGGTCTCGTCCGTCGGCGCGCCGCTTCAGTTCAAGGCGTATGACGGCAAGGCCTCGTTCGACGGGGAGAAGGTGTCCTTCCGCTGGTCGTGGACCGGTGCGTCGTCCGCGAAGTGGAAGGCCGGAGACCAGAGTTACACCGTCTCCGAGCTGGCAGGGGTCGAGTGGCACTCTCCCGAGGCCCCCGACGGCCATCTGCGCCTGCTGTTCCGCGGCGGCGCCCCGGGCGGTGCCGGGGAGCGGCCGGCGCGGGCCGACCAGGACCCGGCGGCGGTCGTCTTCGGCCTCGGCTACGGACCGGTGCACGAGTCGCTGCCGTTCGCCGCGGCGGTCCTGGAGGCGGTGCGCGAGGCCGCGCCCGCGGTGCCGGCCGCCGCGGTGCCTCCGCGCGACCCGGCGGGCGTCGCGGAGCGGATCCGCCACCTCGGCGAGCTGCACAGCGCCGGCCTGGTCACCGACGAGGAGTTCCGCAACAAGAAGGCCGAACTCCTCGCGGAGCTGTAGGGGGCGACCGGCACCCGGCACGGAGCCCGGTGCCCGCGGGCTTGGTTGTCACGGTCCTCGCACCACCCGCGATCCGCGGGGGTTGCGAGGACCGTGGGCGTTGAGCGGGCTGCCGCACCGCGGGATGTCATACCGGGGTATGACCTCACGCCCGGCCCCCGGGTAGGACGCGGCCGCCCGGCCGGGACGCCTACGCTGAAGCGGCCATGACCACCACGCCCCCCGCCGCCGGGAACGGCGGTCCGCGACCGGCCCCGGCAGGGGCCTCCCGGCCGCGGGACCTGCTGCTGACCGCCGCCCGCTCGGCTCCCGTACGGCACGCCCGTTCCGCCGCACGGGAGGGACTGCGCACACTCGGCACCGCGCTGACCTCGCCCGCCCCGTCGTCCGGTCCCCCGCTGCCGAGGACGTCCCCGCGCGTCCGGCGGTGGCTGCCGTACCTGCTGGGGCTGGCCGCGGTGAGCGCCCTGCTGCCCGTCACGATCACCGTCCTGACCCAGGACTACCGGCTGGGCGGGGCCCTCGCCGGGGCCCTGGCCACGGCCCAGACCGCTCCGCTGCTGCAGGCCGCGACCCGGCCGCTGCAAGCATGGTGGATCGTCTTCGCCGCCGATGTGCTCGGCGCGCTCGCCCTGCTGGGCGCGGACGGCACGGAGGGCAGGAGCTGGCCGTGGACACCGATGGCCGTCGTCGGCTACCTGCTGCTGATGCTGTGCCTGGGGCTGCGCGAACGGCGCCGCACCCTGGTGGCCGTCTGGCTGGTGACGGGCGCGGCGGGCTTCGCCCTCGAGCTGGTCTCGCCGCGCCCCGGCGACGGCGTCCATGTGCTGCTCTTCGTCCTGAGCGGCGTCGTCCTGCTGGTCGCGGACACCCTGCGCACCCGCGGCGAGGTCCAGCGCAGGCTCGCCGAGCAGGAGACCATCAGTGAGGCCGAACGGGCCCGGCGCACCCTGCTGGAGGAGCGCGCCCGCATCGCCCGCGAACTGCACGACGTGGTCGCCCACCATATGTCGGTGATCACCGTGCAGGCCGACTCGGCGCCGTACCGGATCGAGGGGCTGCCCCACGCCGCCCGGGAGGAGTTCGCCACGATCGCGGCCGGGGCCCGGGAGTCCCTGACCGAGATGCGGCGGCTGCTCGCGGTACTGCGCAGCGAGGGCTCCGCGGGTGAGCGTGCCCCGCAGCCGGGCCTCGGCCGGCTGCCGCAGCTGGTGGAGGCGACGGTACGGGCCGGGGTGCCGGCGGAGCTGTCGCTCCCGTCGGGCCTGGGCGACGTGCCGCAGGCCGTGGACCTCTCCGCGTACCGCATCGTGCAGGAGGCGCTGGCGAACGTGGTACGGCACGCGCCCGGTGCGGCGACCCGGGTGTCGGTCGGCGCGGGCGACGGCCATCTCATGGTGCTCGTCGTCAACGGCCCCGCCGCGGAGCCCCTTTCACCGCTGGAGACCTCCGGGACCGGGCACGGGCTCGTCGGGATGCGTGAACGCGTACGGTTGACCGGCGGCACCCTGGACACCGGGCCGCTGCCGGACGGCGGCTTCCGGGTCGCCGCACGTCTCCCCCTGGCGCCCACCAGCCCGCCGGGCACGGCGCCCGGCACCACCGGCTCGACCACCCCGACGCCCGACACCACCGGCTCGACCACCCCGACGCCCGGCACCACCGGCTCGACCACCCCGACGCCCGGCACCACCGGCTCGACCACCCCGACGCCCGGCACCACCGGCTCGACCACCGCGACGCCCGGCACCACCGGCTCGACCACCCCGACCGCTACGACCGCTACGACCGCTACGACCGAGAAGGAACCCCGTTGACCATCCGCGTGATCATCGTCGACGACCAGGCCATGGTGCGCGCGGGGTTCGCCGCCCTGCTGGCCGCGCAGGCGGACATCGACGTCGTCGGCGAGGCCCCGGACGGCAGCCGGGGCGTCGAGGTCGCCCGCGCCGCGCTCCCCGACGTGGTGCTGATGGACGTGCGGATGCCTGAGCTGGACGGGCTCGCCGCGGCCCGCCGGATCCTGTCCCCACCGCCGGGGGTGCAGCGGGTGCCGAAGGTGCTCATGCTGACCACCTTCGACGTGGACGACTACGTGTACGAGGCGCTGCGCGCGGGCGCGTCCGGTTTCCTGCTGAAGGACGCCCCACCGGCCGATCTGATCTCCGCGGTCCGCGTGGTGGCCGCCGGCGAGGCGCTGCTGGCGCCGTCCGTGACCCGGCGGCTCATCGCCGAATTCGCGGCCCAGCGCCCCGCCCCCCGCAAGGACGGCGTCTCGCTGCGGCTGGGCGGGCTCACCCCGCGCGAGACGGAGGTCCTGGAGCTGATCGCCCGCGGGCTGTCCAACCAGGAGATCGCCGGCCGGCTCGTCCTCGCCGAGCAGACGGTGAAGACGCACATCGGCCGGGTGCTGTCGAAGCTCGGGCTGCGCGACCGCGCCCAGGCCGTGATCTTCGCCTACGAGTCGGGCCTGGTGGCACCGGGCGACCGCTGACCGCGGGTGGCCGCCCGGTGGGTGGCCGGCCGCCGCCGAGTTCCGGGGCGCCGCTCGCCGGCGGTACGCGGACGGCACACCCCCCACCCCGGTGCCATGCCGGAGTACCGGGGTATCACAAGGGAGTTGGCTCCCCGGTGTGACGCTCCCCCGCCCTTCCCGTTCCTACCTTCCTCACCGTCGGCAGGACGGACGAGGAAGAGGGGATCATGCGACGGTTCAGCAGGGCCGCGGTCACAGCGGCGGTCGCGACGGCCGTGGTCACCGGAACGGCGGGATGGGCCTCGGATACCGCCCAGAGACCCGTCACCGGGCCGCCGCCGGGTACGGAGGCGTGGCGGTCGGACCGCTCACTGGGACGCGCCCTGCCCGACCCGGGCAGCGCCTCACCGGGTGAAGTCGCCGCGTTTTTCAAGAACCTGACGGAGGTTCAGCGACAACGACTGTCCGCGCGGCACCCGTTCGTCGTGGGCAATCTGGACGGGGCGCCGGTCTCCCTGCGGTACCGGGCCAACGCCCTCGCGCGGGGAGCGCTGGGATCCGGTTCGGACGGACGGCAGATCCTCGTGTACGACCCGCGCGGCCGCGGCCAGCTCGCCGAGGTCTTCGGGGACCTCGCCCGCGCCCGCCGCGTCGCCGTCGTCGTCCCGGGCTCGGACATCGACGCCGGGACCTTCGACCGTACGCGCGAGATGGCCCGGTCGCTGTACGAGGCCGCGAACGATCCCGGCGATCGCGACGGGGGCGCCGCCTCGCCGGACCGGGCGAGCAGCGGCGCGTGGACCGGCGCCGGGGACGACCGGGCCGAGGACGGCCCCGCGAACGCCGTGAACCCCAAGGACACAAGCAACATCGGCAACACCGGGAAGGCCGGGAAGGCCGCGAGCCCTGAGGACACCGGCACCGGCCACGCCGGGCGCACCCTCACGGCCGGCCGCACCCCGGACAGCCGCACCGCGGACGGCCGCACCCCGGACAGCCGCACCACGGAAGGCCGCACCGGGAAGGACTCGGCCGGAAGCGTCCCGGCCGGGAACGGCCCCAACGGGACCGTCGCCGTGATCGCCTGGGCCGGCTACACCACTCCCGTCGGGGTGGGCCTCGACGCCGCCGCCGGAGACCTGGCCGAGGCCGGGGCCGAGCGACTGGCCAGGTTCACCCGCGGCGTCGCCGCGACCGGCGCGGCCCGCCCCGCCCTGTTCTGCCACAGCTACGGGTCCGTCGTCTGCGGCCTCGCCGCGGAACGGGCCGGCGCCACGGACATCGTTGCGCTGGGCTCGCCCGGGATGCGCGCGGACACCGTCGCCGACCTGCACACCGGCGCACGTGTCTGGGCGGCCAAGGCCCCGTCCGACTGGATCTCCAAGGTGCCGAACGTCGAGTTCGCAGGACTCGGCCACGGAACCGACCCCACCGCACCGGAGTTCGGCGCCCGGCGGGTGCCGGCCGGCGACACCGCCGGCCACGCCGGCTACTTCGCGCCCGGCACCTCGTCGCTGCGTGCGTTCGCCTCGATCGCCCGGGGAGCGGCCCGATGAGCACGCTCGCCCCTCTCGTCGCGAGGATCGACGCCTCGACCCCTCCCCACCGCGACCGCGCGATCGACGGACTGCGCGCCCTCGCCCTGGCGGCCGTGCCGACCGGGCACTGGCTGCTCGGGGGCTTCACCCTCGACCCGGACGGCGCGATCCACAACGCGAGCCCGCTGTCGGCCTTCGGCGCGTTGGCGCCCGTCAGCTGGGTGCTGCAGATGCTGGGGATCTTCTTCCTGGTGGGCGGCCGCGCCTCGGCGCTCTCCTACCGGCGTCGGACGGCCGGTACCGCTGCCTGGCTGAAGGGCCGCGTGGCGCGGCTCGGACGCCCCGTGGTGGGGGTGACCGCCGTGTGGGCGGTGCTGATCGCGGTGCTGACGGCGGCGGGCGTGCCGGGGGACACCCTGCGGACCGCGGCGACGCTCGTCGTGCAGCCGCTGTGGTTCGTGGGCGTGTACGCCGCCGTCACCGCCCTGACGCCGCTCTGCGTACGGGCCGCCCGGCGCCTCGGCGGATGGGCCGCCGCACCGCTGCTGCTGTGCGTCGCCACCGTCGACCTGCTGCGGTACGGGCCGTACTCGGACGCCGTGCCGTCCTGGCTGAGCGTGCTGAACATCCTTCCCGGCTGGCTCTTCGCCTACCAACTGGGCGTTTCCTGGGGCGAGAAGCGCATCGGCCGGAGGGGCGCCCTGCTGCTGGCGGTCGGCGGTGCCGCGCTGTTCGCCGTGCTGGTGGCCGTCTTCCACTACCCGGCGTCGATGGTCGGAGTTCCCGGCGCGGCCCGCACCAATTCCCACCCCCCGTCCCTGCTGGTCCTCGCACTCGCCTCGGCGCAGAGCGGCGCGGCGATCCTCCTTGCCGGGCGCCTCGCCCGGCTGCTGGCCCGGCCCGCGCTGTGGGCGCCGGTCGTGGTCGTCAACCTCTCGGCGATGACGGTCCTGTGCTGGCATCAGACGGCGATGCTGGCCGCGGGGGTACCGGCGTCGTACGCGGGTGCGGTCCCGGGGCTGACGACGGCGCCCGACACGCCGGGCTGGGTGGCCGCGCGCATGGCCTGGCTGCCGGTGTTCGCCGTTCTGCTGGTCGTGATCGGCCGGTACGCACGGGCCTTCGAGTCTCCGTGGCATGGCGTGAGCGCGGCCCGCCGCGCGGCGGCCGGGGTCCTCGCCCTGGGCTTCACGGCGTTCGCCCTGGGGCTGACGTAGCCGCCTGCGGACTCGGTCGGCACGACGCCCCCGGTCGGCCGCCCGTGGTCCGGCGTCGCGTCGGCGCCCGTGCAGCAGTACGTCGCCGCGCGTTCGTACGGCGGGGCGCCGCGCTCCGGGGGCGCGGATCCTCCCGGGAGGCCGAGATGCCGCCGCGCCGTCCCCCGCGGCGGCGTCTCGGCCTCCCCCGGCCGCGGACGCCCCGCCCGGCCCGCCGCCCCGCCCGGCCCGCCGCCCCGCCGGAGCGCGTGATCCGGGCGCACACCCCGCCGGAGCGCGTGATCCGCCGTCAGGCCCCGCCGGAGCGCGTGATCCGCCGTCAGGCCCCGCCGGGGCGCGTGACCCGCCGTCAGGCCCCGCCGGAGCGGGTGACCCGCCGCCGGGCCCCGTGAGCGTGCTACTCGCGGGAGTCCGACGTCGAGGACATGTCCGGGTACCTGTCTCCCACCACCCGCCCCGCGATCGGCTCCAGCAGCGCCAGCTCGTCCTGCGTGAGCGTGATCCGCGTGGCTGCGGCGTTCTCCTCCAGACGCCCGCGGCTGCGGGTCCCCGGGATGGGGACGACCGGCAGACCGTGGACCTCGGCCCGCTGCTGGACCCAGGCGAGGGCGATCTGCGCGGGCGTCGCACCGTGCGCGGCGGCGGTCTTGCGTACGGGCTCCAGCAGCGCCGCGTTCGCCGCGGCGGCGTCGCCGGTGAAGCGCGGCTGGTGGCGCCGGAAGTCGTTCCCGGGAAGCTCTGCCGCGTCCGCGAACGCCCCGGTGAGGAAGCCGCGCCCGAGCGGCGAGTACGGCACCAGCGCCACCCCCAGCGCCGCGGCGGCGCCCACCGCGCTCCGCTCGGCGGAACGGCTGAACAGGGACCACTCCGACTGCAGCGCGGCGATGGGGTGGACGGCGTGCGCCTCGCGCAGTTCCGCGCCGGTCACCTCGCTGAGGCCGAGGTGGCGGACCTTGCCCGCCCGCACCAACTCGGCCATCGCGCCGACGGATTCGGCCAGCGGCACCGCGGGGTCGCGGCGGTGCATGTAGTAGAGGTCGATCACGTCCACACCGAGCCGGCGGAGGCTGGCCTCGACCGCCTCGCGGATGTAGGCGGGGTCGTTGCTGATGCCCCGGAAGGACGCGTCGCCGGCGTCCCGGACGACGGAGAACTTCGTGGCGAGGGTGATCTCGCCCCGGTGCGCCGCCAGGAAGGGCCTGAGGAACTCCTCGTTGGCGCCGTTCCCGTACATGTCGGCCGTGTCGAGGAGGGTGACACCGGCCTCCAGCGCCGCCTCCAGGGTGTCGCGTGCCGCGGCCTCGTCGGTGTCGCCGTAGAACTCGCTCATGCCCATGCAGCCGAGCCCCTGGACTCCGACCTCGGGGCCGTCCGTGCCGAGCCGTACCTTTTCGATCATGCTCTCCGTCATCGGGGCTCAGGCCCTCTCCGGCGCCCGCCGGGCGCCCGCATAGAAATCGATCTTGTAGTCCAGCACGGCGAGCGTGCCCTGGAGTTCGGCGATCCGTGCGCGGACGTCGCGCCTGGTCGACTCCAGCAGTTCCCGCCGCTGCTCATGGGTGTGGTCCCCCTCGCGCGCCAGCTCGGCGTAGCGGACCATGTCCGCCACCGGCATACCGGTCCGCCGGAGCTTGCCGACGAAGACCAGCCAGTCCAGGTCGCGGTTGCTGAAGCGCCGCTGCCCGGTGTGCGAGCGGTCGATGTGCGGCGTCAGGCCGATCCGCTCGTACCAGCGCAGCGTGTGCGCGCTCAGGCCGGTCCAGTCGGCGACCTCGCCGATGGTGTACTGGTCCTGCCCGTCGGGCCGCGGATGGGCGGAGGACGCCGATGCCCGGCCTTCGGCCGCCGCGGATGGGGTCTCCGGCACCGTCATGCCTCCACGCTAGAAGGTTGGAGTGCACTCCAGGCAAGCGAGAACCCGGCGGTTACGCCCCGGGCGGCGGCTGGTTACCCTCGTGACCATGCAGAGCCTGGCGTTGATCGAGAACTGGCCCGTCCCGACCGCGGCCGCCGCCGTCGTGCGCGCGGACGGCACCGTCGCCGGTGCCCACGGCCCCACGGGGCACCGCTTCCCGCTGGCCTCGGTCACGAAGCCGCTCGCGGCCTACGCCGCGCTCGTCGCCTGCGAGGAGGGCGCGGTGGAGCTGGACGAGCCGGCCGGGCCCGACGGATGCACCGTGCGGCACCTGCTCGCGCACACCAGCGGGCTCGCGTTCGACGAGCACCGGGTCGCCGCGCCCCCGGGACCCGCCGGCTGTACTCCAACGCCGGTTTCGAGGTGCTCGGCGACCACATCGCGAAGGCCACCGACATCCCGTTCGCCGAGTATCTGCGCCAGGGCGTTCTGGAGCCGCTGGGCATGGCGTCGACGTCGCTCGACGGCTCGCCCGCGAAGGACGGCGTGTCGACGGTCGACGACCTCGTGCGCTTCGCGGCCGAGGTGCAGGCACCGCGGCTGCTCGACCCGAGGACCGTGCGGGAGGCGATGTCGGTCGTACATCCCGGCCTGCCCGGCGTCCTGCCCGGCTACGGCCACCAGAAGCCGAACGACTGGGGACTCGGCTTCGAGATCCGCGACGGCAAGTCCCCGCACTGGACCGGCGCGGCCTCCTCGCCCCGTACCTTCGGCCACTTCGGCCAGTCCGGCACGTTCCTGTGGATCGATCCGGAGGCCGGTGCCGCGTGCGTGGCGCTGACCGACCGCGCCTTCGGGCCCTGGGCGGTCGAGGCATGGCCGCCGTTCACCGACGCGGTCCTCGCCGAACTGCGCCGCTGAGGGCCCTGCGGGGAATCAAGCTGTTGCTTCCCCGCAAGCCCTCGGTGCCCTGACCGGCAGGGGTCCGCCCGGCAGTCGGCGGCGTCCGCGCGGTACGCGGCACGGCGGGGCACCGCGCTCCGCACCGGATGTACGTGGGTGGCCGCGGATGTACGCGCCGGATGTACGCGCCGGATGTACACGGGTGACGCCACGACGGGATGACGCGGCGAGGCGGCGACGGTGCCACGGGGCGAGGCGCCGCCGCGGACGCCGCGGACGCCGCGAGCCGGTGGAGCCCCGCGGTCCCGGCAACGGTCCCGGGACCGTACGGGGCCGTGCTCGCGGTGCGCGGCAGTTCCCGGCGCCGAGGGCCCCGCCGACGAGGGCCGCCGCCTCAGGAGCCGTGCCCCTCGTCGCCGTCCTCGTCCGCCGTACCGTCCGACGCCCCGTCCCCGATCCCGTCCGGGGCGTCGGCCGCCGCCACCAGGCGTGCCACCGCCGCGACGACGGCGGCGCGATGGCGCGCCCGGCGCCCTTCGCGCCACGCGGTGCCGTCCGCGTCGGTGGCGGGACCGCCCGGGGCACTGAACCAGGACTGGGCGAGGGCCAGGACGAGCGTGAGGACGTCGGCGGGCTCGAAGTCCGCCGTGATCGTCCCCGCCCGCTGCCCGGCGGCCACCGCCTCGGTCTTGCGCCGGTACGCCTCGGCACCCACGGCGGTGACGCCGGGCCGCTCGAGCTGCTTCCAGGCGACGAGCCGCATCAACGCGGGCCGGTCCGTCAGGTGGTCGAACAGCGCGCCGGCATAACCGGGGAGGTCCGTGGCGTCGAACGGGACCGACTCCGCGCCCAGTTCCAGGGCGCGCTGCAGCACCAGGTCGAAGAGCTGCTCCTTGTTGCCGAAGTACACGTAGATGAGGCGCTTGTTGGCCCCGGCCGCCTCCGCGATCCGGTCGACCCGGGCGCCCGCGATGCCGTGCTCGGCGAATTCGGCGAAGGCCGCGTCGAGCAGACGTGCCTTGGTTGCGCTGGAGTCCCGTGCCATACGGGCACCCTACCCTGTAACTATCCAGTTATTGACAAAGGAGGGAGGGCACCCCACACTCGCACTAACGAGTTAGTTACTTCGAGGACGGAGAACACGTGGAGCAGCGCGCACTGGGGTCCCAGGGTCTGACCGTCGCGGCCGAGGGGCTCGGCTGCATGGGGATGAGCACCGCCTACGGCGCGATCGACGAGGCCGAGGCCCTGGCCACCATCGACCGGGCCCTGGAACTCGGCGTCACCATGCTCGACACCGCCGAGGGATACGGCCCCTTCGCCAACGAACAGCTGATCGCCCGGGCGGTCGCCGGCCGCCGCCAGAACGCGGTGATCGCGACCAAGACCGGCATCGAGTTCACCGACGAGGGCGCCGCCGTGGGTCTCAACGGCCGGCCCGAGTACATCCACCGGGCCGCGGACCGCTCCCTGCGCCACCTCGGCACGGACCACATCGACCTCTACTACCTGCACCGGGTCGACCCCGCCGTGCCCGTCGAGGAGAGCGTGGGGGCCATGGCGGACCTCGTCACCGCCGGCAAGGTCCGCTACCTGGGCCTCAGCGAGGCAGCGGCGGCGACCATCCGCCGCGCCCACGCCGTCCATCCGCTGACCGCCGTGCAGACCGAGTACTCCCTCTTCGAGCGCGGCCTCGAGAGCGACGGCGTCCGGGCGACGCTGACCGAACTCGGCATCGGCCTCGTCGCCTACTCGCCCCTCGGCCGAGGATTCCTGTCCGGTGCGGTCACCTCCCCGGCCGACTTCGCCGAGGACGACTACCGCCGCACCGACCCCCGCTTCCAGGGGAGAACTTCGCCCGGAACCTCGCCGTCGTCGACGAGGTGCGGCGGCTGGCCGGGGAGAAGTCGGTCACCCCGTCCCAGCTGGCACTGGCCTGGGTACTGCGCCAGGGCGCGGTGCCGATCCCCGGCACCAAGCGCCGCCGCTACCTGGAGGAGAACATCGCCGCCCTGGACGTGGCCCTGACCGCCGACGACCTCGCGGCCGTCGAGGCCGTGGCGCCCCGCGGGGTCGCCTCCGGTGACCGCTACCCGCCCACGTTCATGCGGATGCTCAACGGCTGACCCGCCCCGCCCGCGGCGGGCCGCCGGCGCCCGTCGGCGCGGCCCCTCCCGCCGGCCGTACCGGTCAGCGGGACAGCTCCCACATCAGCACCTCCGCGGGCGCGGCCGCGGCGAGTTCGAGGCCGCCGGCGTCCGTGACCCGGGCGGCGTCCCCGGGGCCGAGGGCCTCACCGCCGATCCTGACGACGCCGCGGACGACGTGGACGTACACGAAGGGGGCGTCCGGCACGGCGGTCCGGTCGTCACCGGCGAGGCGGCGCACGTGGAGCATCGCCCCGGCCTCCGGGAGGGCGTAGGGCGTCGCGTCGGCGATACCGCGGACGATCTCGTACGACGGCTCACCGCCCGGGTCCTTCGGCGCGAGCCACATCTGCACGAACGTGAGCGGTACGTCGGCGTCGTTGCGCTCGACGTGCCGCACCCCGCCCGCCGAGCTGAGCCGCTGGACGTCACCGTGCCGCACGACGGTGGCATGGCCCGCGGAGTCCCGGTGGGTCAACTCGCCGTCCACCACCCACGTCACGATCTCGGTGTGGCTGTGCGGGTGCTCGTCGAACCCGGCGCCGGGGGCGAGGCGCTCCTCGTTGCAGGCGATGACCGCACCGAAGCGCAGGTTGTCCGGGTCGTAGAAGCGCCCGAACGAGAAGGCGTGCAGGGACTCGATTCCGGCGGACGCGTCCCCTCCGCGGTAGCGCTCGCCGGCGCGCCGTATGGACATCACGCCTCCACCGTAGACGCCGGACCGGTCGGCCCGCGTCCCCGTGCCCGGCGGCCGTGCCGCCCGGTCGCGCCCGGTCGCGCCCCGTCCCGCCCGGTCGCGCCCGCCCGGTCGTGCCCGCGGGGCGGAGCCTGCCGCCGGGCGGCCTCCCGGCGGATCCGGGGCCCCGTCCCGGACCCGCGTCTCCGCCGCGGCGCCCGGATAAGGCACTCTTGTCCCCGTGCCCCATCCCGAACCGGTTCTGCCCCCGAACGCCGCCCATCCGCACTCCGCGACCCTGAAGCGCCTGGAGCAGTCGTCCGGACGCCTCGCCGCGAACGCCATCGCGCGCATGGACGAGACGCTGCCGTGGTACCGGGCGATGCCCCCGGAGAACCGGTCGTGGATCGGCCTGGTCGCCCAGGCCGGAATCGCCGCGTTCACCGAGTGGTTCCGGCACCCCGAGACTCCGCAGGCGATCTCGACCGACGTCTTCGGCACGGCCCCCCGCGAGCTGACCCGTGCGATCACCCTGCGCCAGACCGTGGAGATGGTGCGGACGACCATCGAGGTCATGGAGTCCGCCATCGAGGAGGTCGCCGCCCCGGGCGACGAGTCCGTGCTCCGCGAGGCGCTGCTGGTGTACGCGCGGGAGATCGCCTTCGCGACCGCCCAGGTGTACGCGCAGGCCGCGGAGGCCCGGGGCGCCTGGGACGCCCGGCTGGAGTCGCTCGTGGTGAACGCCGTGCTGTCGGGCGAGGCCGACGAGGGGGCCGTCAGCCGCGCGGCGGCGCTCGGCTGGAACGCTCCGGAGCATGTGTGCGTGGTGCTCGGCACCGCGCCCGACGGCGACAGCGAGCTGACGGTGGACGCGATCCGGCGCGCCGCCCGGCACGCCAAGCTCCAGGTGCTGACCGGCGTGCTCGGCGACCGGCTGGTCGTGATCGCGGGTGGCAGCGACAACCCGCTGCAGGTGGCGAAGGCCCTGATCGGCCCGTACGCGGCCGGCCCGGTGGTCGCGGGTCCCGTGGTTCCGGACCTGCTGGCGGCGACGAGGTCGGCGCAGGCCGCGGCGGCCGGACTGAAGGCCTGCTCCGCGTGGCAGGACGCGCCCCGCCCGGTACTGGCGGATGATCTCCTTCCGGAGCGTGCGATCGCGGGTGATCCGTCCGCGCGGGAACAACTGGTGGAGGAGATCTACAGACCGCTGGAGGAGGCGGGCTCGGCCCTTCTGGAGACCCTGAGTGTGTATCTGGAGCAGGCAAGCAGTCTGGAGGGAGCGGCACGGATGCTGTTCGTGCACCCCAATACCGTCCGCTACCGGCTTCGACGTGTGACTGACGTCACCGGCTGGTCACCCTCCGATGTCCGCTCCGCGTTCACTCTGCGGATCGCGCTCATCCTCGGGCGTCTGGTAGACGGCGATCAGCAACCCTAGGATTTTGTCGGACACCAACAATTCCCCTGACGGTTCTTGGTCCCTGTCCCCACGGGCGGGCGGGACCATCGACAAGAGAGAGTGTGAGGGTGCTCGTACTCGTCGCTCCCGGCCAAGGCGCTCAGGCGCCCGGCTTCCTGACCCCCTGGCTCGAACTCCCCGGCGCCTCCGACCGCATCGCGGCCTGGTCCGACGCCATCGGCCTGGACCTCGCCCACTACGGCACGAAGGCCGACGCGGACGAGATCCGCGACACGGCCGTGGCGCAGCCGCTGCTCGTCGCGGCCGGACTGCTGTCCGCCTCCGCGCTCGGTGACGCGGTCCCGGACGCCGTCGCCGGTCACAGCGTCGGTGAGATCACGGCCGCGGTGTTCGCGGGCGTCCTCGAGCCCACCGCCGCGCTGCGTCTCGTGCGCACCCGCGGTCTGGCGATGGCCGAGGCCGCCGCCGTCACGGAGACCGGCATGTCGGCCCTGCTCGGGGCGACCCCGAGGTGAGCGTCGCACACCTGGAGAAGCTGGGCCTGACCGCCGCGAACGTCAACGGCGCCGGGCAGATCGTCGCCGCCGGCACCAGGGAGCAACTCGCCGCGCTGGAGGCGGACAAGCCCGAGGGAGTGCGCAAGGTCGTCGCGCTCAAGGTCGCCGGGGCGTTCCACACGCACCACATGGCCCCCGCGGTCGCACGCCTGGAGGAGGCCGCGACGTCGCTCGCGCCGGCCGACCCTAAGGTGCCGTACGTCTCC
Organism: Streptomyces sp. I6; assembly: GCA_003725745.1. GTDB lineage: Bacteria > Actinomycetota > Actinomycetes > Streptomycetales > Streptomycetaceae > Streptomyces. The sequence goes on from RHDP01000001.1 coordinate 1,825,312, forward strand.
AACAAGGACGGGCGCACCGTCTCCACCGGTGACGAGGTCGTGTCCCGGCTGGTCGGACAGGTCGCCAACCCGGTCCGGTGGGACCTGTGCATGGAGACCTTCAAGGAGCTCGGAGTGACCGCCCTGGTCGAGGTGTGCCCGGGCGGCACCCTCACCGGCCTCGCCAAGCGGGCGCTGCCCGGCGTCGCGACACTCGCGCTGAAGACCCCCGACGACCTCGACGCGGCCCGCACGCTGCTCGCCGAGGCCGGTTCACCCGCCGCCGACGCGGCGGGCGCCTGACAAGGAGCCGAGACAGCATGTCGAAGATCAAGCCCAGCAAGGGCGCCCCGTACGCACGCATCATGGGTGTCGGCGGCTACCGCCCGACCCGGATCGTGCCCAACGAGGTGATCCTCGAGACGATCGACTCCTCCGACGAGTGGATCCGCTCCCGCTCGGGCATCGCCACCCGTCACTGGGCGAACGACGAGGAGACCGTCACGGCCATGTCGGTCGAGGCGGCGGGCAAGGCCATCGCCGACGCCGGGCTCACCCCGAGCAGATCGGCGGCGTGATCGTCTCGACCGTGTCGCACTTCAAGCAGACCCCGGCCGTCGCCACCGAGATCGCGGACAAGATCGGCGCGACCAGGCCCGCCGCGTTCGACATCTCCGCCGGCTGTGCGGGCTTCGGCTACGGCCTGACCCTCGCCAAGGGCATGGTCGTCGAGGGCTCGGCGGAGTACGTGCTGGTCATCGGCGTCGAGCGGCTCAGCGACCTGACCGATCTGGAGGACCGCGCCACGGCGTTCCTCTTCGGTGACGGCGCGGGTGCGGTCGTCGTCGGTCCCGCCAAGGAGCCCCGGATCGGCCCCACCGTGTGGGGTTCCGAGGGCGACAAGTCGGAGACCATCAAGCAGACCGTGCCGTGGACGGACTACCGCGACGGCGCCGTCGAGCGGTTCCCCGCCATCACCCAGGAAGGCCAGGCGGTGTTCCGCTGGGCCGTGTTCGAGATGGCGAAGGTCGCCCAGCAGGCGCTGGACGCGGCCGGGATCACCGCGGACGAACTGGACGTCTTCATCCCGCACCAGGCGAACATGCGGATCATCGACTCGATGGTGAAGACTCTGAAACTGCCGGAGCACGTCACGGTCGCCCGTGACGTGGAGACCACCGGCAACACCTCGGCCGCCTCGATTCCGCTCGCCATGGAGCGGCTTCTGGCGACCGGGCAGGCGAAGAGCGGCGACACCGCGCTCGTCATCGGCTTCGGGGCGGGTCTCGTCTACGCCGCGACGGTCGTTACCCTCCCCTAGGCAAGCACCCGGATCCTCCGGATTTCCGGTCCTCCGGGCAAGCCCGTCCAACCCTCTGCTACACACCGAAGGAGCGCCACATGGCCGCCACGCAGGAAGAGATCGTCGAAGGTCTCGCCGAGATCGTCAACGAGATCGCCGGTATCCCGGCGGAGGACGTCCAGCTGGACAAGTCCTTCACCGACGACCTGGACGTCGACTCGCTGTCCATGGTCGAGGTCGTCGTCGCCGCCGAGGAGCGCTTCGACGTCAAGATCCCGGACGAGGACGTCAAGAACCTCAAGACCGTCGGGGACGCTGCCGAGTACATCCTGAAGCACCAGGCCTGATCCAGGCCGATCAGGTACGCCACCCAGCGGTGGCGCCGCTGATTCACGAACCCTCATAGACCGTGGAGAAAGAATTCCTGTGAGCTCGACCAATCGCACCGTGGTCGTCACCGGTATCGGCGCAACCACACCGCTGGGTGGCGACTCCGCTTCGACCTGGGAAGGTCTGATCGCCGGGCGTTCCGGCGTCAGGCCCCTCGAAGGCGAGCGCTTCGAGGAGCTGCCCGTCCGCATCGCCGCCCCGGCGGCGGTCGACCCGGGCGAGGTACTGCCCCGGCCGCAGGCGCGCAAGCTGGACCGCTCGGCCCAGTTCGCGCTGATCGCCGCCCGTGAGGCGTGGGCCGACGCCGGCTTCACCGCTCCGGCCGGCGAAGACGGCAGCATCCAGCCCGACCGCCTCGGCGCGGTCATCGCCTCCGGCATCGGCGGCGTCACCACCCTGCTCGACCAGTACGACGTGCTGAAGGAGAAGGGCGTACGCCGGGTCTCCCCGCACACCGTGCCGATGCTGATGCCCAACGGCCCCTCCGCCAACGTCGGCCTGGAGGTGAACGCCCAGGCCGGCGTGCACACCCCGGTCTCCGCCTGCGCGTCGGGCGCCGAGGCGATCGGCTACGCCGTGGAGATGATCCGCAGCGGCCGCGCCGACGTCGTGGTCGCGGGCGGCACCGAGGCCGCGATCCACCCGCTGCCGATCGCCGCGTTCGCCAACATGATGGCGATGTCCAAGAACAACGACGAGCCCGAGCGGGCATCGCGGCCGTACGACAAGGCCCGTGACGGGTTCGTGCTGGGCGAGGGCGCGGGCGTCGTCGTCCTGGAGTCCGCGGAGCACGCGGCCGCCCGGGGCGCACGCGTCTACTGCGAGGCGCTGGGCCAGGGCCTGTCCGCGGACAGCCACCACATCGCGCAGCCCGAGCCGACCGGCCGCGGTGTCGCGGCGGCGATGCAGAACCTGCTGGACAACACCGGCCTGAAGCCCTCCGAGGTGGTCCACCTCAACGCCCACGCCACGTCCACCCCGCAGGGCGACATCGCCGAGATCAAGGCGCTGCGCAAGGTGCTGGGCGACGACCTCGACCATGTCGCGATCTCCGCGACGAAGTCGATGACGGGCCATCTGCTCGGCGGTGCCGGCGGTATCGAGACCGTCGCCACGGTCCTGGCGCTGCACCACCGCCAGGCCCCGCCGACCGTGAACGTCGACGACATGGACGACGAGATCGAGGCGGACGTCGTCCGCGGTGGGCCGCGTGCGCTGCCGGAGGGCACGATCGCCGCGATCAACAACTCGTTCGGTTTCGGCGGCCACAACGTGGTGCTGGCCTTCCGTACCGTCTGACGCGCCGTCTGACGTACCGTCTGCCACACGACGACGAGAAGCGAGCCCCGCCTCCCCCGCTTGGGTTGGCGGGGCTCGCTTCGTGTGCCGGTCTCGTGGCAGACGGGGCCTCCGGCGGCAGTACGGGCTGCCGGTACGGGGGTGCGGATACGGGACCGCCTGCAGGACCGCCGGCACGGGGGTGCGGATACGGGACCGCCTGCAGGACCGCCGGCACGGGCATGCGGGTACGTACATGCAGGGGCCGCCCGGTCTTGCGACGCCCCGGCTCCGGGACCTCCCACCGCACCGGGCGAAACGCGCGACCGCCGCCCCAGGAACGGCACACCGAGCGGAGGGGGCGGCCGCGGCCTCCAGAGGGAGCACACCCGGCGGAGCGAGGGACGGGGCGGTGCTGTTGCCGCCCGGGGGAACCGGTGGTCAGACCACCTGGTGGAGCCAGCGGACCGGGGCACCCTCGCCCGCGTACCTGAACGGCTCGAGTTCGTCGTCCCAGGGCTTGCCGAGCAGCTTGGAGATCTCCGCCTCGAGCTCCGTCTCGCCCTGGGTCGAGCGCGCGAGGGCCGCGCGGAGGCGGTCCTCAGGGATGAGGATGTCACCGTGGATGCCGGTGACGGCGTGGAAGATGCCCAGGTCGGGAGTGGCGCTGTAGCGCTCTCCCTCCGCGGAGGCGCAGGGCTCCGCGGTGACCTCGAAGCGCAGCAGCTGCCAGCCGCGCAGCGCGGACGCCAGCTTGGAGGCCGTGCCGCTCTCGCCCTGCCAGGAGAACTCGGCTCTCCAGGTGCCGGGGGACGCGGGCTGGCGGATCCAGTCGAGCTGGACCCGTACGCCGAGCACGCCCGCGACCGCCCATTCGACGTGCGGGCACAGCGCGCGTGGTGCGGAGTGGACGTAGAGAACGCCGCGTGTCGTCACCGGGACCTCCAGTGTGGGACGAGGATCACCCTCCCAGCGGCCTCAGTAAACAACATCAAGTACGCACTCCCGGCAAGAAGCAGGAAGCGGACAACATATGACGTGATGTAACTTACTGGAGCCGGCGAGCCGGGTGCCTCTGGTTCGACGTGGGCAAAGCTACCGTGCGACGGGGCCCAGTTGTGTCGGACCGCCCCTCCCGGGCCCCGTACGCATCAAGCATTCACCCGCCAGGACGCCTTGGGGGAAGGCACACGCGTGAAATCCGGCGACGCGCCGTCACCGGTGCCCCGGCCGCGGCGCAGCCGGTGGCGATCACCGCGGGTCGCGAAGCGGCTGCGGGCATCCGCATCTCGGTGCCGGGGTGCCGGGGTGCCGGGGCGGTACGGGCCGGGCGGACCGGAAGCACCGGGCAGCCCGGAAGGGCCAGGCCCTCGCGTACGGCGATGCCGTCTTCCGCAGTCGGGTGCGGATACGCCCGCTCGAAGGTCAGAACTGCCGGAACGCCACCGCGCCGCGGCCCCTGGCGCAGACCGGGCCCCGGGCGGCTGTCAGGGACCGCCCCGGGGGATGGGAGCCCCGGGTGTCAGCGAGCGCGGTGGCAGCCGGGCGGCCGGGCCGCGTGGAGCGACGCGGGAACCGGGGACGGATCTCCAGGATGCCGGTTTCCCGTCATGCGTCCTGCAGGCGCGCCGAACCGCGCGGGGTCCGCATCACGGAGACCCCGTTCGCCGCCGCGCACTCCCCGGATCCCGCCGGGCCTCCGCTTCGGCCGCATCGAATCATCCCCTTTCCTCATTGACTTTCCTCATTGGCTTTCCTCCTTGGCCGCGTCTCCAACTCCGCTTCCCTGGTGTCCGGTTCGGGCGGAGTGCACTGCGGAGGGACGCGGTGTGCGGCGGACAGCCGGGGTGTCTCCGGACGGGGCGAAAGCGAACGTCTCGCGCAGGGAGACCGTGCCGGCGGCCGGGCCCGCCGGACAGCCGCAGTGGGCGTCGACACCCCTGCCGTACAAGGCCTTCACGGCCGCGGAGACCGGCCGCTCCCCGGTGTACGACGACACCTCCGTGACCGGGACGCCGGAGGGCGGCACCCGGGTGGTCCGCCCCGACGGGCCCGCCCCGGCTCGACGGCCCGCGCGGGAGGCGGCGGGAGCTACCTGTACAACGAGGTCGCCTACGGGCGACGCTGCGCGGCCGTCCCGGCCTGCGCGGCACGCTGCCCGGAGGCCCTGTGCACACACCGGTGCTTCCGTGCGGTGGGGCAGCGCGGACCTGGCGACGGGTACCGTGGCCGATCCCGGGTCCGTACGCGGCCGGCCTGACATCATCGCCCAGGTGCGGTCCATCGTGGCGGTGGCGGCGGCCGCTGACCGGTCCCGGCGACGGCTGTCGTGTCACGCCGGCGCACGACCGCCGCAGTATCCCGGCCGATCCGGCCTTTCCGGTCGGCTTCCGATCGGCTTCCGGTCGGCTTACAGCCGGTCGCGGCACGGGGCGACGTCCTGGCCGGGGGCCCCGCAACCGGCCGATCCCGCGTCTAGGAGCGGGCCTGGTCCTTGCCGAGGTCGTAGGATCCGGCGGGCCGGCCCTGGTCGCGGCCGGCGTACGGGTCCTGACCGTCCGGCCGGTGCCCGCGGGGGCCGGGCTCCGGGTCCGTGTGCCCGGTGTCCTCGTCCTCCCCACCCCGATCCTCCGCCAGGTCGCGCACCAGGAGCGTGGCGCCGGCGACCGCGCCCGGCATCAGCAGCACCGCGACGAACGGGACGAGGAAGGCCAGCGCCAGCGGAACGCCGAAGCCGAGGGTGAGCATGCGCCGGCCGCGCAGCAGCGCGAGACGCTCCCCGAGTTCCATCCGCCGCCGTTGGAGGGCCACGGCAGTGAGTTCCTCGGCGAGGAAGAAGCCGGTGACACAGAACCCGAGTACGGGGACGACGGTCTGGCCGAGGACCGGGACGAACCCGAGCGCGAAGAGCAGCACACCGCAGACCGCGACACGGAGCAGGATCCGCAGGCTGTCCCGCGCGGAGATCCACAGCTCGCGCCAGAGCGGCAGCCCGGACTGGGGAACCTCACCGCCCTCGGCCCGGTCGACGGCCTCGGAGAGCGACTCGTAGAACGGCTGGCCCACCAGCAGCGTCACGGCGGTGAAGGTGATCACGGCGAGGAAGAGGCCGAACACCCACACCAGTGCCGTCAGGAAGCCGCGGAACCCTCCCTGCCACGGCGACGACCAGTCGTCCGCGAACGGGGTGGCCCAGCCGACCAGGTCGTCGGCGCCGTAGGCGAGCCCGACGAGGGCTCCGGCGTACAGCACGAGGGTGATCAGCCCGGGCAGCAGTCCGATGCCGAACCACCGGCCGTGCCGGCCGACCCACTGCTGCCCCTTCACCAAGTAGCCGAAGCCCGCACCCAGATCACGCATGCGCCACACCCTATACGGGGCTCGAACCCCGGTCATGGGCGTGTGCGGGGCCGGGGCCCATCGCCGGGGCTCGGCCGTGCGGACCGGGCGGCGCCGGGCGTGCGGACCAGGTGTGCGGACCCGGGTCGCGGCGCCGGGACCGCGGCGGCGGGACCGCGGACTGCCCTCGTCAGGCCCGGCGGGCGTCCCGTCCGGCCTCCACCCGAGCATGCGGGCATGCGGGCATGCGGCGCGACGAGGGCGGCACCCATGGGAGTGCCGCCCTCGTCCCCTTGTGCGGTTCCGTGCGCCGGTCCCTTGTTCTCGGTCCCTTGTTGTCGGTCCCGTTCGCCGGGCACGGGCGCCGGGCGGACCGGCAGATACGTCAGACCACGACGTCGACCGTGATGTTGCCGCGGGTGGCCTTGGAGTACGGGCACACCTGGTGGGCCTTCGCGACCAGCTCACGAGCCGTGGCGGCGGCCACGTTCGGGATGGTCGCGGAGATCTTCACGATGATGCCGAAGCCCTCGTCGTTCCTGCCGACACCGACCTCGGCGGTGACCGTCGAGCCGGAGACGTCGGCGTTCTCCTGGCGGGCGACGACGCCGAGTGCGCCCTGGAAGCAGGCGCTGTAGGCGGCGGCGAAGAGCTGCTCCGGGTTGGTACCGGCGCTGGAGCCGCCCATCTCCTTGGGCGGGTTGACGACGACGTCGAGCTTGCCGTCGTCGGTGGCGACGCGGCCGTCACGGCCGTTCTCCGCCGTGGCGACCGCGGTGTACAGGACGTCGGACTGCTGGATCGACATGGGTTACGGGTTCCTTCTGTCGTTCGCCGCGGCTCGCGCCCACGACCGCGACGGCTGAGACGAGCCTAGCGGGTGAGCGAGACGACCATCTTCCCGGTGTTCTCGCCGCGCATGAGGCCCAGGAACGCGTCGGCACCGTTCTCGATGCCCTCCACGACGGTCTCCTGGTACTTCAGCTCGCCGGAGCGCAGCCAGCCGCCGACGTCGCGCACGAACTCGGGCTGCAGCGCCTCGTGGTCGCGGACCAGCATGCCCTGCAGACGCAGCCGCTTGCCGATGACCATGGCGAGGTTGCGCGGGGCCGGGGTGGGCTCGGTCGCGTTGTACTGCGCGATCATCCCGCAGAGGGTGACGCGGCCGTGGACGTTGAGCGAGGAGATCGCGGCTTCCAGGTGCTCACCGCCGACGTTGTCGAAGTACACGTCGATGCCGTCGGGGGCGGCGGCCTCGAGCTGCTCGGCGACCGGGCCGTTCTTGTAGTTGAACGCGGCGTCGAAGCCGTACTCCTCCACGAGGAGCCTGACCTTCTCGTCGGATCCGGCCGAGCCGATGACGCGGGAGGCGCCCTTCAGCTTCGCCATCTGGCCGACCTGGTTGCCGACGGCGCCGGCGGCGCCCGAGACGAAGACCCCGTCGCCCTCCTTGAAGGAGGCGACGTCGAAGAGACCCGCGTAGGCGGTCAGGCCGGGCATACCGAGCACACCCAGGTACGCCGAGAGGGGGCGACGGAGCCGTCGACCCTGGTCGCCTGCCGGGCGTCGACCTCGGCGTACTCGCGCCAGCCGAGGAAGTGCAGGACGTGGTCGCCGGGGGCGAAGCCCTCCGCGCGGGACGCGACGACCTCGCCGACCGCACCGCCCTCCATGGGCTGGTCCAGCTGGAACGGCGGCACATAGGACTTCACGTCGTTCATGCGGCCGCGCATATAGGGGTCGACGGAGAAGTGCAGGTTGCGGACGAGGATCCGCCCCTCGCCCGGTTCGGCCACCGGGGCCTCACGCAGGGCGAAGTCCTTCGGCTCCGGCCAGCCGTGGGGGCGGGAGACGAGGTGCCATTCGCGGCTGGTCTCGGGCAGTGCGGGCATGTGCGGGCCTCCTAGAAATGCTTCATGTTCTAAAACAACCATGCGACTGAATATTTAATATTGTCAAGTAACCGGGTATGCTGGCGGCATGTCCACCACGCGCACAGACCCGCTGACCCTGGAGGTCGTCGACCTCATCGGCACCGTCGTGGCGCGCTACCACGAGGAGTACGAGGAGGCCGCGGCCCGCTACCATCTCACCGGCGCACAGGCCAGGGTGCTCGGGCTGCTGGCCATGGAGCCCACCGCCATGCGACGGATCGCCCGGCAGCTGAAGTGCGAGCCGTCGAACGTCACCGGGATCATCGACCGGCTGGAGGCGCGCGGCCTGGTGGAACGCCGGCCGGACCCGGCCGACCGCCGGGTGAAGATAGCCGCGGCCACGGACGAGGGCCACCGGACGGCCCGCGACCTGAGGGACGCCCTGCACTTCGCGCGCGAGCCGCTCGCGGAGCTGTCGGCGGAGGAACGCGGCACCCTGCGGGACCTGCTGAGACGGATGCTGGGGGACGCCGAGGCCGACGCGTAGACCCCGGGCGACCCCGGCGACCCCGGCGACCCCGGAGAGGAAGGCCCGGGCTCCTCCGGGCCCGGGCACTCGGCGGCGGACGGGAACGGAGCCTGCGGCAGCGGGGACAGGGGGCCTGCGCCCTCAGCGGCAGACGGGCCCGGGGCCCTGTGGCGCGCACCCTTGTCGGTGGAGAGCACGTACGGCGGGGCGGATGCCGTCGGGCACAGGGTGGAGTGCGAGCGCCGGGGCTGCGAGCGACCCGACTGCTAGCAGCAAGAGTGCGGGCACCAGGACTACGAGCAGCAAGAGTGCGAGCGCCGGGGCCGGTGCCCGCACGAGTGCGGGCACCGGGGCTACGGGCACCAGAAGATGAGCCAGCAGGTCTTCGTCGGCGTCGGGGAGGGCGTCGGCTCCTCGGGAGGCGGGGAAGGCGGGGACGAAGGCGAAGGCGCCTGCGCAGGGGAGGGCTGCTGCGACGGGTCGCCGGTCGGGGTCGGGGACGGGGTGCCTTCGTCGCCCGGAACGGGCTCGGCCGGTGCGGACTCCTCCGGCCCCTCCGGTGCCACGGAAGCCTCCACCGTCGGTCTGAGGCTGCCGCGGCCGACCGACCCGGTCGGCCGCGCCGCCACGGACGACCTCGCGGGAGGCTCGCTCACCTCGCTCTCGCTCACCTCGCTCGGCTGCGGCGGCGGCTCCACACTGCCGGTCGGCTGGGGTATGTCGTCGACCTCCAGGGTCTCCTGCTCGCGCACCTCGACGGAGGTGTCGTCCCCGCCGCCCGAGGACTCCCTGGCCAGTTCCGCCAGGCTCAGCGCGCCCGCGGCGAGTGCCAGCCCCAACGCCCCTATGAGCACCTTCCGCCCGCGCTTGCGGCGCGCCCTGCGGGCGCCGCCCGCCCTTCGGGTGCGGCGGCGTCCGGTCGGCGGCCGGCCGTCGTCGGCGTACGCACCGCCCAGTTCGACGACGACATCGCCCTCCGCCGCGGCGGAGGCGGGCCGGAAGTGGCGCAGCTCGTCGGCGGGAGTACCGCACCCGGCGCACGCCAAGGCCCCGTTGAGGTGTCGGCGGCACTGGTGGCAGTAGTCCATGGCCCCCGGAGCGTATGCAGCGATGTGACACCTGAGGTAGGCGTGACTGTGAGGATCCTGTGTGGAGTCTGCATTTCCTCGGCACGTCGGCTGGCCGGGACGTACTCACGGACCGGCCCATACGGGCACGATGAGGGCATGGACACCTTCGGATCGCGTGCGTTCCAGCTCGTCCTGCTCCGCCGGATGGCCGACCACCAGCCGGAGCTGGTCGAGGAGGCACGCCGTGAGCTGGGAGCGTCGGCCGCCGAGATGCGCGAGGCGAACCGCCGCTGGCAGGCGGCCGTCCGCTCCCCGCGCGCACGCGGGGCTCTGTCCCGGTATCGCTCCGTGCTCGGTGAGCCCGAGGGCTCGGACCGCCGCAGGGTCGGCGATCTGGAGTGCGAGGCGCTGCGGTGGCGCCTGCCCCTGTGGCCTGACCTGCGGTTCCAAGTGCTGGCCGGACCGGGCGGAGCCGTCTGGAACGAATGGCTGGTGCGGGCGCCGGGGGCCGCGGGACCCCTGTTGCGCACGGCTGACGACCTGCGTCCCTGGTGCTGCACGGTCGACGAGGTCGCCGCTGCCTTCGCCCCGGTTCGGCCGATGGAGGGCACCGCTCCCTCCCGCTGGCGGCTCGCGTTCGGCCTCCCCGACGGGCGGTCGTGCGTGGCGGAGTTCACCTGGGGCCTGCTGCAGCGCGTGGCGTACGGCACCTGACACGGCGCCCGGCCCGGCGCCGCACCGGCCCCGCTGTCCCCGCGCGGAGTCCGCCCCGACCGGCCCGGCCCGGCGCGCGCCGTGCACCACCCGGCGTTCACCACCCGACCGGCCCGGCTCCGCGCGCGGCGTGCAGCACCCGGCCGGCGATCACCACCTGGCGATCACCATCCGGTGGTCGCGCCCCGGTGTGCCTCCTACGGAACCCACCCCCGACCGGCTCAGCCCAGCGCGCGTGACGCACCCGGTGATCGCAGGATGCGAGGAGGGAACCGTCTCGGGAGGACCTGCCATGACCGTCAGTCTTGAGCAGTTGCGCCGCTGCCATGTCGCCGTCGATCTGGGCGCGGCGCGGACCCGGGTCTATGTGAAGGGCGCTGGGCTCGTCGTCGACCAGCCCAGCGTCGCCGCCGTCAACATCCGCAACGGCGCCCTCATCGCCGTCGGCGAGTTCGCCGAGCAGATGACCGGCCGTACCCCCGACTACATCCGGGTGATGCGCCCGGTCACCGGCGGCACCGTCGTCGACATCGACATGGCCCAGCGCATGCTCCGGCATCTGCTCGGCGAGAAGCTCCGCCGCCAGCTGCGCCGCAAGCCGCGGCTGCGCGCCGCCGCCTGCACTCCGCACGAGGCCGATCCCCTCGCCCAGCGCGCCACCGTGGAGACGCTGGTGGGACTCGGCGCTCGCCGGGTGGAGCTGGTCGACACACTGATCGCCGCGGCCGTCGGCTGCGGACTCCCGGTGGAGCAGCCGACCGCCACGATGATCATGATGTGCGGGGCGGCCACCACGCAGGTCGCCGTCCTGTCCCTCGGTTCCATCGTCACCGCGGCCCGTATCCCGGTGGGGGGTGAGGCTGTGGACCACGCCGTCATCCAGCACCTGCGGCACCAGCACGAACTGATGCTGCCCAGCCAGTCCGTACGCCCCCTCCAGATCGCGCTCAGCGAGAACGGCCTCACCCTCCAGGGCCCCTCCACCACCGAGATCCACGGCCGGGACGTGGCGACCGGGCTGGCGCGCTCCGTGCGGGTCGACACCGCGGCGGTGCGGGACGCGATCCACACACCGCTGACCGCGGTGCTCGACGGCATCGGAAGGATCCTGCGCGACTGCCCGCCCGACCTGGTCGCCGATCTCGCCGACCGCGGGATCATGATGGTGGGCGGCAGCGCGCTGCTGCCCGGCCTCGACCAGATGCTGCGGGACGCTACCGGCATGCCGGTCCACATCGCCGAACGGCCCGATGTGTGCGCGGTGCAGGGACTCGGGGAAATGATGGAGGGCAACATCGCCTCGATGGTCCTCTCCCCGCTCACCACCTGACCCGGGCCCGCCCCCGGCCCGGGGTGCGCCACATGGCCGCTCGCCACACGGCCGCTCGCCGGAAGGCCCGTACCGGAAGGCTACGGTCCGGACGACCATGTGCCGGGGCAACACATGCCCGAACCACATGTGCCGCAACGACACGTACCCGAACCACCGGCGCCGAACGCCCCCGCCGGAAGGCCCGTTGCCGCCAGGCCCCGGTGCAGAAGGGCCAAGGGCCACTGCGCCAGGTGCCGCCGTGCCAGACAGCCGACAGCCGACAGCCGACAGCCGACAGCGGACAGCGGACAGCGGACAGTGGACAGCGGACAGCGGACAGCGGACAGCCGATGGTCTCCCGCCGGGGACGGGGGTTCCGCCGGGGACCGGGAACCCCGACGGGGACGGGAGGTCGCCCCGGAAGCGGGCCCGTGGAGGCAGGGGTGCCGCCGGAGACCGCGAGCCTGTTGGATACGGGGGATACCACCGGGGGTGGCGCCGGACCGGTTCGGACGGGGAGGGCTCTCCGGCCTGCCGGGCCGCACACGTCGGCCCCCGGCCCGAGCTTTGTTACGCACGGGTAGGCCGGCACGGGGAGAATGGCGGGACCGCGGGCGCCCGCGACCCGGCCCGTGCGGAAGCGACTTGAGGAGGACGACCGGTGAGTGCTCTCTTCCCCGCCCTGGCGGCGGCCGCGCGCGCCATGGACGGCACGGCCGGCACAGCCGCCAAGGACCGCGGCGTACACCACCGGCCCGCGCTGCGCTTCGGCGACCGGGAGCTGACGTACGGTGCTCTGGCCTGCGCCGCCGGGGCGGCGGCGGAGCGGATCTCCGGGGCGGGCCGGATCGCCATCTGGGCCACGCCCACGCTCGAGACGGCCGTCGGGGCGGTGGCGGCGCTGCTCGCGGGGGTGCCCGCCGTACCGCTCAACCCCCGCACGGGAGAGCGGGAACTGGCCCACATCGTCCAGGACAGCGCCCCGCACCTGGTGCTGGCCGGCCCCGACGACGAACTGCCGCCCGTGCTGGCCGCCCTGAAGCGGATCGACATCGAGGCGGCAGGACCCGGGGGCCCGGCGGGCCCCGGAGGCATGGCGGGCCCCGGAGGCATGGCGGGTCACAACGTCCGGGCCCTGCCCGCCGAACCGGGTCCGGAGACCGCGGCCCTGATCGTCTACACCTCGGGCACCACCGGCCCGCCCAAGGGTGCGGTGCTGCCGCGCCGGGCGATCGCCGCCACCCTGGACGCGCTGGCGGACGCGTGGGCGTGGACCGGCGACGACGTCCTCGTCCAGGCGCTGCCGCTGTTCCATGTGCACGGGCTGATCCTCGGCGTCCTCGGCCCGCTGCGACGGGGCGGCGCGGTGCGGCACCTCGGGCGGTTCTCGGCCGAGGGCGTGGGGCGGGAGCTCGGCACCGGAGCGACGATGCTCTTCGGCGTGCCGACGATGTACCACCGGCTGGCGGAGGCGGTGAGCGGCGACCCGGAGCTGGCCAGGTCCCTCGCGGGCGCCCGGCTGCTGGTGTCCGGATCGGCTGCGCTGCCCGTCCACGACCACGAGCGGATCTTCGCGGCGACGGGCCGGCGGGTCGTCGAGCGGTACGGGATGACCGAGACGCTGATGAACACGAGCGTCCGGGTGGACGGCGAGCCGTGTCCCGGATCGGTGGGCCATCCGCTTCCGGGGGTGGAGCTGCGGCTGGTCGAGGAGGACGGGACGGAGATCACCGCACTGGACGGGGAGGCGGTCGGCGAGATCCAGGTACGGGGGCCGAACCTGTTCACCGGCTATCTGAACCGGCCGGACGCGACCGCGGCGGCGTTCGACGGCGGCTGGTTCCGCACCGGCGACATGGCGGTCCGGTCCCCGGACGGCCAGGTGCGGATCGTGGGCCGCAAGGCGACGGACCTGATCAAGAGCGGCGGCTACAAGATCGGCGCGGGCGAGATCGAGAACGCGCTGCTGGAGCACCCGCAGGTGCGGGAGGCCGCGGTCACCGGCGAACCGGACGACGACCTGGGCGAGCGGGTGGTGGCGTGGGTGGTGCCCGCCGACCCGGCCCGCCCGCCTTCCGGGGACGAGCTGGCCGGGCATGTCGCGTCCCAGCTCGCCCCGCACAAGCGCCCGCGGACGATCCGCTTCCTCGACGCACTGCCCCGCAACGACATGGGCAAGATCATGAAGCGGTCCCTTTCCCGTGGCTGACGCATCGACGGCGCGCGAGGCGGTGGCCCTGGCCGCCGACGTCTTCGAGGAGCACCCGCCGGCGGCGGCCGAGGACACCTCCGGCGACGGACCGCTCCGGTGGGCCGGCTACGCGCTGGCACGGGCGCGGGCCGCGGAGCGGACCGGTGAGCGGGAGTCCGTCGTATGGGGGACGGCGGACATCGGTGGCCACCGCGCGGTGCTGGTGTCGTTCGAGTTCCGGTTCCTCGGCGGGTCGCTGGGCCGGCGTGCGGGGGACCTGCTGGAAGAGGCGTACGCCCATGCCCGCGCCGCGCGGCTGCCGCTGGTGTCGCTGGTCGCCACCGGAGGCAGCCGGATGCAGGAGGGCATGGTCGCCCTCGGCCAGCTCCACCGCGTGGCGCGGGCCTCGGCACTGATCCGCGCGGCCGGTCTGCCGCAGATCGCGGTGCTGCGCGACCCCACCACCGGTGGCGGCTGGGCCACGCTCGGGGCGGGCGCGGACGTGGTCCTCGCACTGCCGGGAGCGCAGGTCGGCTTCGCCGGTTCCCGGGTCAGGCCGCCGGACGCGGACCCGTCGGCGTACACGGCCGAGGGCCAGCTGGCCGCGGGGCACGTCGACGCGATCGTCGCCCGGGACAGGCTGCGTCCGGCGCTGTCGCTGTGGCTGCGGCTGCTGACGGGCGGCACCGTGGAGCCGGTGCCGGGCGGAGTGCCCGTCCCACCGCCGCTGGCCCTTGGCGGCGCCCACGGCACGGCGGCGACCGGGTGGGAGGCCGTGCGGCGGGCGCGGGCGCCGCACCGGCCCCGCGCGGGGGTGTATCTCGACACCTGGTTCGACGAGCGGGCGGACCTCCACGGCGACCGGTGCGGTGGTTCGGACCCGGGGGTGATCTGCGGCTTCGGGCTGCGGGAGGGGCGGGTGGTGGCGTACGCGGCCCAGGCCGGGACCGCGACCAGGCCCGCCGGGTACCGTACGGCGGCCCGGCTCATCCGGCTCGCCGACCGGCTGGGGATCCCGGTGCTCACCCTCGTGGACACGCCCGGTGCCGCGAACGACGCCGAGGCCGAGCGGGCCGGGGCGGGCGCGGCCATCGCCGACGTGTTCGCGGCGGTGGCATCGGTGCGCGTGCCGGTGACGACCCTGGTGATCGGCGAGGGCGGTTCCGGCGGGGCCCTGGCGCTGGCCGCCCCGGGCAACACCTGGGTCACCCCCGACAGCTACTTCTCGGTCATCGCGCCCGAACTCGCCGCGGCGATCCTCAAACGCGACCCCTCCGACACACCGGCCACCGCCGACCAGCTCCGGCTGCGGCCGCGGGACCTGGTGGAGCTCGGGGTGGTACGCGGGATCGTGGCACGGGCCGAGTGATCCACGCGGCGGGTACGGCTCCGGCGCCGAGTGCGGCGATGAGGTCCGAGTGACCGGCACACCGGCGGGCCGGCGGGCTGACCCATGAGGTGCATCACAGCAACTTAGGCAACCCTTCCCTGGAGGTGCGGCCCTCTGGTAGACGTGGCAGTCGGCCCACACGGGCACCGCACCCGCAGCACCACGGAAGTGTCGCTCATGGACCAGGACCGCTCGCCCGACCTCACGCCGTTCGAGATCGACCTGACCTTCGAGGAGGCCCGGCGCCGGGCCGAGGTGGTGGCCGCGCTGGGCCCCGGCTGGGACCCCGTGGCCGCACTGGAGGGCGAGGAGGCCGCACACGCGCTCCTCTACTCCGGTCTCGACGCCGAGCAGCAGCGGACCCACGACATGCTCGTCGCCGCCGGCGTCCTGCCGGGAGGAGGCCCGGGCCGTGCGCCTTCCCATTGACCCGCAGGCGGACATCGCCCGCCGCGCCTGGCTGCCCTGCCCCGCCTGCGACGACGCGCGCGACTGCGCCACCTGCGCGGACCGGCGCAACTGCGTGGAGCACTGGCGCTACCTGATCTCCAACCAGGGCGCGGTGGTCCATCTGCAGTGCCCCGGCTGCACCCATATGTGGTCGGTCGACACCCGCCGCCGCGCCAGGCGCCCGGCGGGCGACCCGCCACCCTGCTGAACGCGCGCCCTCCGCGAACCGCGGGGCGGTTCCGCATCCCTGTCTGCCCTGGCCCTTCTTTGCCCGGACCCCTGTCTGCCCGGACCTTTCTTTGCCGCGCCCCCAGCTAGCCCCAAGGCCGTGAAGTTTGCGGCTGGGTCGTGTCGTCAAGGGCCTGCGGCTGCGAGGATCTCGATGCCAGTGGTGGCCTTGTAGCTGGTCCGGTCGATGCGGGGGCCTCGGGCCTGGTACTTGGAGATGGCGCGTTTGACGATGCGGGGGCTGACCCGTAGCCGCCGCTGGGGCAGCAGGCTGGCCAGGACGTGCCGACCGATGGTGCCGGTCAGGTCGATGGCGGTGTCGGCGATGACGCCCGCGGCCAGGACGAGCTGGTCGCGGGCGGCCTGCCAGGCGATGGAGAAGCCGGCCCGGTCCGGGTCGGTGCCGGGCTGGGTGCTGGTGGCGTCCGCCATGGCGGTCCGCAGCAGCTGGTGGACCACCAGCAGGGCGTAGATCTCCTGGTCGATGCCCTCGGGGTGCGGGCGCGCAGGACCCGGCCGCCGAGGATGGTCGATTTCAGTTCCAGGTAGGCGGTTTCGATCTCCCAGCGCTGGTGGTAGAGCATGGCCAGTTCACCGGCGGGGTGGCGGTGGTGGTCGAGCAGAGTGGTGGCGAGCCGGTAGAGGCCGGTGTGTTTCCCGGCGGTGGTGGTGATGGTGATCTCGCAGTCGACGACGCGCACGGGTACCGGGCCGAGGGCGGAGAGGTAGGAGCCGTCCCGGTAGCGGGCCAGGATCGGCATCCGGCGGCCGTTCTTGAGCCGGACGAGGACCTCGGCCCCGGTGGCCGCGATGTCGTTGATCAGCCCCTGGGCGGCGAAGTTGCGGTCGGCCAGCAGGATCATCCCCGGCCGCAGGCTGGGCAGCAGGCGCGGGGCGTGGGTGGTCTCACCCGATGTGGTGGGTCCGAAGACCGCGTCGATGAGGGTGCGGGTGCCGCAGGCGACCAGGGTCAGCAGGCGGACCTGCGGGTAGCCGGTCCCGCCGTGGTTGCCCGCCTGCTTGGTGAACCGGGTCAGGACGGCAGGGGTGTCGGGGACCGTCAGGGTGGTGCCGTCGAGCGCGATCACCAGCAGACCGCGCCACCATGCTCCCGGTGTCCGTGGCCCGGCCACCGGGCCTTTCAGCAGGTCGAACAGCCATTTCAGCGGTGTGGCGCCGATACGGCGGCGGGCCTGGGCCAGCGCGCTTGCCGACGTGGCAGACCGGCCAGAGCGCCGGTGAGCTTGCGCCAGACCCCGAGGTATCCGACCTCCGGGAACAGGCACCCGGCCAGCAGCAGGTAGACGACCACCCGGGATGGCAGGTCCCGCAGCCGCTCCTGGACCCTGCCCGTGGCCTTCAATGCCTCGTCGACCATTTCGAAGGGGATGCACTGGGTGAGTTCACCGAGATGACCGGGTGCGAACCGGCCTCCGGCCACCGTGACGACACGAGTGATGGCACACTGTCCGGACAGCGGAGCCTCCGGTCCTTGTGAACGGCTTGTCTTGGTCGACTGCCAGTTCTACCGGGGCTCCGCTCCTCATGTCCGCGAAACCGCAGCTTACGGACCCTGGACAACCCCACCCATCCGCAAACTGAACGGCCTTGCAGCTAGCCCCCGCCCCCGCACGCCACCCTCGCCACCCTCGCCCCCTCGTGCCGGTGCCCTCTGACGGCGTGCTCCCCTGCCTGCGGCACGCCGGGCGAGCCGCACCGGCGCGCGACGGTGGCGTACGGCGGTGGGCGGCATCCGCGAACACTCCAGGCATATGACGCGGCTATATGGATGACGGGTCGTCGGCAATTCGGTGACCGTCCGGATGTCGGACAGTCGGTCCATCCCGGAACTGCTAGCTGTAGGCGCCGAACACATCGACATCACGGAAGAAGACCGGCGAAATCCGGTCGACCTCCGTCAATTTCCTCAAGAAGGGTCTGGGATGCCCAAGATCTTCGGCGCTGCGCTACTCGTCCTCGCACTCGCCGCCGCTCCGGCGGCTACCGCGGCCACCGGCCCGGCCGCCCGGCCCGGCCAGACCCACGGACAGGCCCCCGGTGAGACCGCCGGCCGGTACATCGTGACGCTCAAGGACGCCCCCGCCGCCGGCAGCGCCGAGGCGGCCGTGAACGCGGCCGTGGTGCGGGCGGCGTCGATGGGCGCCACGGTGCTGCACGTCTACCGGCACGCCCTGCACGGCTACGCGGCGTCGATGACCGCGTCCACGGCGGCCGCCGTCGCGGACGAGCCCGGGGTCCGTTCCGTGGAGCCCGACCGCCCGGTGCGGATCGCCGCCCAGTCGGTGCCGACCGGGGTGGACCGGGCGGAGGCCGACCTGAGCCCGACCGCCGCGATCGACGGGACGGACACCCGGGTCGACGCCGATGTGGCGGTCATCGACACCGGTATCGACGCGAACCACCCGGATCTCAACGTGTACGAGGCCGGGGGCAAGAACTGCTGGCTGCCGATCCTGCCGCCGACGGACAGGCACGGTCACGGCACGCACGTGGCCGGCACCATCGGCGCCCTCGACAACGGCACGGGAGTGGTCGGTGTGGCACCTGGAGTACGGCTCTGGCCGGTCCAGGTACTCAGCCCGTTCGGCTCCGGCAGCACCTCGAACGTCATCTGCGGCATCGACCACGTCACCGAGCACGCGGACGAGATCGACGTCGTCAACATGAGCCTGGGCGGCACGGGCAAGGACGACGGCGACTGCGGCAGGACCGACACCGACGCCATGCACCGGGCGATCTGCAACTCGGTCGCCAGGGGCGTCACCTACGCGGTCGCCGCAGGCAACGACCACGCGGACGCGGCCGGTTTCGTTCCGGCGGCGTACGACGAGGTGATCACGGTCAGCGCACTCGCCGACTTCGACGGCGGACCGGGCGGCCTCGGCGGCTCCACGTGCCGCACGGACCGGGACGACACCTTCGCTGACTTCTCCAACTACGGCCGTGACGTGGATCTGATCGCCCCTGGTGTGTGCATCCGCTCCACCTCCGCGAACGGCGGATACTCCACCCTGTCCGGCACCTCCATGGCCGCCCCGCACGTGGCGGGCGGGGCAGCCCTGTACCGGGCGACCCACCCCGGCGCCTCCCCCGCCGAAGTGAAGGCGGCCCTCCTCGCGGCGGGCGGCATGGACTGGGCCTGGCCGTCGGAGGACGGCGACGGCGTCAAGGAGCCGTTGCTGCAACTCGGTTCCTTCTGACACGCCGGGCGGAGTGCGCGTGGCCTCCGGGACCACCAAGGGCCGGAGGCCACGGGGCGGACAGGTCGTGCGGTGCCCGGGTGTCCGCTCCGAGGACGGCCCTCGGGACGGACACCCGGGCACCGCGACGTCACGTCACGGCGACATCACGGCAGACACGGCAGACACGGCAGACACGGCAGTCCCAGGGTTGCGGCGCAACTACAGGCACGGGGTACGGGACCACGTACGGCGCAACGGTGACGGGGACTCACGGCGGCACAGGGACAGCGGCGCCGCGGCGGGGCAGCCGCGGGGTAACGGCGGGGGCGCGGACATCCCACCGGCCCGGACTCACGGCGTCGGCCGGTGGGCGTCGTAGCGTACGAAGCTCCGGCCGCGCAGGGCGAGCAGACCGATCGCCAGGACGCAGGCGAGCCCGCCGCCGGTGACCGCGACCGCGGGCGAGGTGAGGTCCGCGACCGAGCCGGCGAGGAAGTCGCCGAGGCGGGGGCCGCCCGCGACGACGACGATGAACACCCCTGCAGCCGACCGCGCATCTCGTCCGGCGCGGCCGCCTGGAGCATGGTGTTGCGGAACACCATGGATACCGTGTCGGCGCATCCGGCGAGCGCGAGGAAGAGCAGCCCGAGCCAGAGGTTCCTGGTCAGGCCGAACACGGCGATCGCGCTACCCCAGGCCGCCACGCCGAGCAGAATCGCCACCCCGTGCCGCCGGACGCGCCCCTGCCATCCGGAGAAGACCCCGCCCAGCAGCGCGCCGACCGCCGGCGCAGCGACGAGGAGACCGGTCGTCCGGGCGTCCCCGCCGTACCAGAGCCCGGCCACGGCGGGGAAGAGCGCGCGTGGATGGGCGAGGATCATCGCGCAGAAGTCCGAGAAGAACGTCATGCGGATGTTGGGCCGGGTGGCGAGGAAACGCAGCCCGTCGAGCACGGACGCCCGGCCACCCGTCGCCCCGTCGCGGTCGGGCAGCATCGAGGGCAGCCGCCACATCGCGTACAGCGCGGCCCGAACGCGACGCAGTCGACGACGTAAGCGGCCTGGTAGCCGCCGTGGCCGACGATCAGGCCGCCCAGCATCGGGCCGAGGAGCATGCCGGACGTCATCGTCATGGAGGAGAGGGCGTTGGCGGCGGGCAGCTGCTCGGGCGGCAGCAGCCTGGGGATCATCGCGCTGCGGGCGGGCGCGTTCAGCGCGGCGCACACCGCTTGGAGGGCGACCACGCCGTACAGGAACCAGACGTGGTGGATGTCCGCGAACGCGGCGGCGGCGAGCGCGGCCGACAGACCGGCGGAACCGGCCGCGCTCCACAGCCCGAGCGCGCGCCGGTCCACGGTGTCGGCGACAGCACCCCCGTACAGACCGAAGACGATCAGCGGGACGAGGGAGAAGAGGCCGACGAGCCCGACGGAGAAGGTCGAGTGCGTGATGTCGTACACCTGGAGCGAGATCGCCAGAGTGGTCATGCCCTGGCCGATCCAGGAGACCGTGTTGCCGAACCAGAGCCGCCGGTAGTCGGCGGAGACGCGCAGCGGTGTGAGGTCGGCGAGGAGGCGGGGGCCGCGGGCGGGGGTCGCGGGGGTGCCGGTGGCGGTCATGCCGGGTGCGTCGTGCGGAGTGCGGCTATCGGCGGCATGGCCGAAGCATAGGGACGCGTGGCTGCGAGCCCCTTACCGCACCGACGGGCGGGAGGGCAGGGCACGGCCCGCGGTCGTGGTCGTGGTCGTCTGCGGAGGGGCGGCAGGGAGGGCCGAGTCGACACCCGGTCGCCCCGTCCATCCGCCGTGTCCGTCACGTCTCCGGGGCGGCGCTCAGCGGCCCCCGAGACCCTGAGGACCGTGCCGGTCGTGAAGGACGCGTCGTCCGAGAGCAGCCAGGAGACGGCGCCGGCGATCTCGGCGGGCTCCCCCGGCCGCCCGAGCGGGGTCACCGCGGCCACCTTCGCCGGCCGGTCGGGGTCTCCCATGGCGGCGTGCATGTCGGTCTTCACGGTGCCGGGGGCGACGGCGTTCACACGGACGCCCTGCGGCCCGAGCTCCTTGGCCAGCCCCACGGTCAGGGCGTCGATCGCCGCCTTGGTCGCCGCGTAGTGGACGTACTCCCCGGGGGCGCCGAGCGTGGCGGCCACCGAGGAGATGTTGACGATCGCGCCGGAACCGCTCGCGGCCATGTCTCGGGCAGCTCGCCTGCAGCACAGCAGACAGCCCAGCAGGTTCACGTCGACGACCCGGCGCAGGTCCTCGGTGCGCGCGTCGGCGAGCCGCCCGAGCGGGCCGGTGACGCCGGCGTTGTTGACCAGACCGGTCACGGCGCCGAGTTCCGCGGCCGCGATGTCGAACAGCCGCTCCACCTCGGCCTCGTCGGAGGTGTCCGCCCGCACCGCGACACAGCGCCCCCCGGCCGCGCGCACGGCCCGCGCCACCTCCTCGGCGGCCGCGGCGTCGCTGACGTACCCGAGGGCCAGGTCGTGCCCGTCGGCGGCCAGCCGGACGCAGGTCGCCGCGCCGATGCCCCGGCTGCCGCCCGTGACGACGGTGACCGGACGTGTCATGGCGCCTCCCGTACTCGCTCCTGCCCGCGGGTGATACCGCGGGGAGTTCCGGCGCCCACTCCATCACAGCAGGGACCGGGCGCGGAGCGCGGGTGCTCCCGGTGGGCAGGTGCGCCGGGGCACCGGGGCACCGGGGCACCGGGGCACCGGGGCACCGGGGCACCGGGGCACCGGGCAAGCAGGGGATGGTGGCGGGCACGCGCAGGACGGCATCGGTACGCAGAGGACGGCGTGCGGGTGCGCAGGTTGCGGGGCAACCCGGGTAGGCGCAGGGTGAACAGGCGCAGGGTTAACCGGTGCGTGTACGCACCACGGACCCGAGAGGACACGGATCCTGATGAGCAAGCACAACGCCAAGGCGCGGCAGATCAAGGGCAAGCTGAAGGAGACCCTCGGGAAGACCATGGGCGACAAGTCCATGCGGCGCTCCGGCCGGAACGACGTGCTGCGCGGCAAGGCGCAGGAGATGGCGGAGAAGGCGGCCGGCCAGGTGCGCAAGCACACCAGGCACCACTGAGGCGTCGGGCCGCCCCGCGCGCCGGCGCCGGGGTCGGCCCGCTTCGGCGCGGGCCGTGCCGTCCGCCGTCCTGACGCGGCACACCCTGCCCGCCCCGGTGCGGAGCGTCCGCCGGGCGGGCCCGCGCGCAGGGCCGGGAGCCGGAGACGCCTGCCCGGGCGCCGCGCGTGACCAGGGACCGACCGTGACCAGGCGCTGACCGTGACCAGGCGCCGCCGGTGATCAAGCGCCGCGCGCGACCGGGTGCCGCGGGGAGGCCGGGTCCAGGGATCTGCGGGCCGGGGTCGGGGATCCGCGGGCCGGGGTCGGGGATCCGCGGGCCGGGATCCAGAGACCCACGAGCCGGGGTCAGGGATCCGCGGCCGTGGTCAGGACGCCGGATCCCGTGGACGACGTCAGTTCAGGGCCAGGACTTCCCGGGCGGCCCGTTCCCCGGAGCGCACCGCGCCCTCCATCAGCCCGTGCATCTGCGTCGCGGTCTCCGAGCCGGCCCAGTGGATCCGGCCGACCGGCTCGCGCAGGGCGCTGCCGTAGCTCGTCAGGGCCCCCGGCGGGAAATGGCCGATCATCCCGCCCGCCGACCAGGCCTCCGCGGACCAGTCGGTCTCCAGGTATCCGAGGGGGTGCAGGGCCTCCGGGCCGAACCGTTCCGCGAGGGCGCGCAACCACACGTCCCGGCGCTCCTTGGGCTCCAGCCGGCCGAGCCGTACCGCCCCGGGCCCGAAGGCGTAGCTGCTCAGCACGCCCGGTCTTCCCCCGGGCGGGGTCTGGTCGATGGTGACCGGGACGGCCGACCCGGGGGCGAGTGACTGCCCGGAAAGCCGCCGGCCGCGCCAGAACGGTTCGGGGTAGGAGGTGTGGACGCGGATGATCTGGCCCGGCGTCATCCGCTGCCGCAGGTGGAGGGCGGCGGTCGGCGGCACCGGTTCGAACCGGATGCGCCCGGTCAGGGCCGGCGGCACCGCCACGATCACCCGGCGAGCCCGTACGCTCAGCGCGTCCGTGCACACCTCGGCGTCGTTGCCGTTCTGGACGATGCGCCGGACCGGACTGGCCAGGCGTACGGCGTCGCCGAGCTCCTCGGCCATGCGCCGGGCCAGCTCCGGGGCCCCGCCGTCCAGGAGGTGGGTCTCGGTCCTGCCGCTGTCGGTGTAGTAGTCGAACCCGCCGCCGCCCCGGGCCAGGACCAGCGCGCCCAGCAGCGAGACCTCGGCCGGGTCGGTGCAGAAGAGCAGGCTCATCGTCGCCTTCAGCACGGTGTACGCCGTACCGGAGGGCACGTTGAGCGGATCGGCGAGCCACTGACCGAGCGTGCGGGCGTCGAGCGCCCGCGCGTTCCGGGCCAGCCAGGGGGCGTCCGCGGGCAGCCGCCGGGCCATCGCGTTCAGCCGCATGAAGGCCGTCCCCAGGGAGGCGAGCGCTGCCGGACCGACCCTGGGGACGGTCCCCCGGTAGCGGTGGTCGGCACCGTCGAGGCACAGGACGTGGTCGCCGTCGTCGTACTGCGGATACGCCTGGAGCCCGTACTCCCGGGCGAGCCGGAACATCCTCGCCTGGCCGTCCCCGAGCCAGGTGCCGCCCGCGGAGACGACGGTGCCGTCGGGCAGCTCCCGGTTCCACACCCGCCCGCCCACGCGGTCCCGGGCCTCGAGCACGATCACCTCCCGGCCCGCCCGCGCCAGGTTGCGCGCGGCCGCCAGACCCGCGAATCCGGCACCGACCACACACACGTCCGCCGTCGTCTGCTCCATGGGGCACCTCCACGGTGCAGCCTCGCCCGGTGGGCGCCACGGCGCTCGGTGGGTGAACCACCCGTGGAGCGGTTGGGGCCGTACGGGCGACCGGCGGCCCCGCCCGTCGCGGAGGGGCACGGTCCGGGCCCCGGCCCGTTCGGGTGCCCCGGCCCGGTGGGATGCCCCAGCCCGACCCGACCCGGCCCGGCCTGGCCTGGCCCCGAACGGTCCGCATCGGGCGGGACGTTAGCTGTGCCACGTTTCCGCCGCTTCTTGAACGACCGCTCCCAGGCCGTCGTTGACCCCGGTAACCGGTGCCCCTTCCAGACCGGTGAGTGAGCGAGGTCCGTACATGCCCAGGTCCCTTCCGCACCGCACCCGGCTCCGCCCCGCGCCCGCAGTACGCCGCCCGGCGCACCGTTCGGCGCGTCCAGCGCGCTCGGCGGAGCAGGCCGCCCGCCCGCGACTCCCCCGCTGAGCGGCCGCGCCCATGGACTACTGCGCGCCCTGCCACCGCCCCCTCAACGGCGCGGTGACGTGCCCCGAATGCGGTGCGTACGACTCGGCGATGGCGACCACGGCCGGGATTCCGGTGGCCGATTCCGCCATGCCGGCCACCGGCCCGAAGGAGGAGACCGCATCCGGCGGATCCGCGGACTCCCTCCCGGACCCCGCAGCCGCCACGGTTCGGATGTCCCGGGTACCCACTCCCCCAGCGGCCCCTGCCCCTGCCCCTGCCCCCGCCCCCGCCCCTGCCCGAACGACCCGGACGCCCCGGACGGGCGACGCACCCGCTCATGCCGTCCCGGCCCCAGCCGGTGCGCCCCACGCCCCCACTCCCGTGGACCCGTCCGAGGCCCCCACTCCCGTCGCCCCGTTCCCGGCTCTCACCCCAGGAGACCCGGGCCCAGCCCACACGATCCACGTCGCCGCCCGAGAAGGCCTGGCGCAGCGCGCCCGGGCGCGGCGGTGGAAGACCTACGGCGTCCGGGCCGCCGCCGCGGCCGCCTTCGCCGTACTCGGCGGCGTGGGTACGTCCTCCCTGCTCGCCGACGGCTCCGCCGGCCTTCCGCAGGCCACGCTGAGCCCGGAGCCCGCGTCCTCCGGCGAGCCCCGGGAGGACACCGCACCGCCGGGGGCCTCCCGTTCGCCGGAACGTCCGGCCACGCACCCCGCCAGGGGAGCCGCCCGAGACCGGGACGGCGGTCTGCCCGCGGGCCCTCGCGCCACCTCCACTCCTCCCACTCCTCCCGCTCCCCCGCTGCCCCGCTCCCGCGCCTCCCCGGCCACCCGCGCCCCGGAGCCCGTCCCCGGCACCGCGTCGCCGCCCGTGACCGCCGAGCCGAGCACACGCCCCTCCACCGGCGGCCGTCCGGGGCCGTCGCCCACACCGACGGCTCCCACCTCGCCGAGCCCCAGCGGCAGTCCGGTCCCGTCACCCACGGGCAGTCCCACCGGCAGTCCCACGCCCAGCGGCACGGAGCCGCCGGGGGCCAAGGCCCTGGGAGTACGGCTGGCGCTCCCGGCGGGCTTGCGCCCGGGCTCCGCCGGTGGGTCCGCGCTCACCGAGAGATGACCGGCCGGGACATGACCCGCCGGGAACGGGCAGGCGAAGGCGGGCAGGCCGAGAGCGGGCAGACGGAGAGCCGGCAGACCGAGAGGAGGCAGACCGGTACATGACCGGCCGGCAGCCGCGTCGCCCTGTGCACCGGCGGCGTGACGAACGGCTGCCGTCCCTCGTGCGCCGGGCGCACGTCGCCCCTCGCCCGCCCGTCCCAGAGCCTCCTCGCCCGCCCGTCCCGGGGCCTCCACGCCCGCCCCCGTCCCCGGGCCTCCACGCCCGGCCGGACCCGTGCCACCCTTCGAGATCAGCCCGGAGTACGGGGCGCGACCGGCTGCGTACGACGCGGGACCCGCGGCGTGCACGGCCGGATCCGTGGCGGCGAAGGGCCGTGGCGCTCAGCCGGCGGCCGGAGGTCTGTCGACGTAAGGGAGGGGCGGTTCCGGGATCCTGTCGACCGCGGCGGCATCGAGCGCGAGGGCGGCCGAGGTGGTCCCCAGGGTGCCGTGCGGGTGCCAGGTGCCGGTGACCCGCACCCAGGTGTCGGCGGGCGGCGCCGTCGCGCCGTGCACGGTGACGGCCAGCGACTGCGCGTCGGCCGCACAGCAGGAGATCAGGAGACGGGTCACTTCCCAGGCCCCGTCCTCGCCCGGTGTGACGAACCCCTGCACGACGACGGTGCGGCCCTTCAGACTCTGCTGCTCCTCCTGCTGCACCCGGGCGATGAACTCGGTCAGGGAGAGCGGGACGGCTCCGCGGGCCGGGAGCGTCTCGAAGCTCTCGTACTCCGCGACGAGCTGCGGACTGTCCCGTGCGGCGGTGTAGGAACCCAGCGCCGGCGGGGCGTTGAGGAGCAGGACGAGCGCGGGTGGGAGCAGAAGCCAGGCGACGCGCGGTCCGCGGGTGTGGTCGTGCCCGTGGACCGGTGCCGGGTCGCGGTGACGGGCGTCGCTCCCCTGACGACGTGCCGGGAAGGGCAGTCCGTCCCGCCAGGCGCCGAGCACGCCCAGGGCGCACAGCACGATCCCGGACGCGGCGAGGTAGGGCTGCAGTCCTTGCTTCACATAGCGCAGGCCGATGTCGCCGAAGAGGGACACGCGGAGGACCCCTGCTCCGACGACGATGAGCAGCACGGCCTGGAACGGGCGTCTCACAGCAGCCACCAGCCGGCTAGGGAGCTGGCGGCGACGGCGACGACCGCCGTCGCCGCGGAGAAGCGCAGGGCGAACGCCCGGCCGAAGGTGCCTGCCTGCAGGGCGATCAGTTTCACGTCGACCATGGGGCCGACCACCATGAAGGCCAGCCGTGCCGTGGGCGAGAAGCCGGTGAGCGAGGCGGCGACGAAGGCGTCGGCCTCCGAGCAGACGGCGAGGACGATCGCGAGTCCGGCGAGGAACAGCACCGACAGCCAGGGGGATCCGGAGAAGGTGTCCAGCACCGGCCTCGGCACGGCGACGTTGAACGTCGCCGCGGCCATGGCACCGAGCACGAGGAACCCGCCGGCGTGCAGGAAGTCGTGCTGGAAGCCCAGCCGGAACTCCTCCCACCGGCTGTGGCCGTGCCGGTGGCCGGTGTGGCGGGACGGCATACGCAGCCACTCCGCGCGCCCGAACCTCAGCCACAGCCAGCCCATCGCCGCCGAGACGGCGAGTGACGCGACGAGCCGGGCAGCGACCATCTCCGGGCTGCCGGGGAAGGCGACGGCGGTCGAGGCCAGCACGATGGGGTTGACGGCGGGCGCGGACAGCAGGA
This sequence comes from Streptomyces sp. I6, assembly GCA_003725745.1. Classification (GTDB taxonomy): domain Bacteria; phylum Actinomycetota; class Actinomycetes; order Streptomycetales; family Streptomycetaceae; genus Streptomyces. The sequence continues at coordinate 1,852,696 of RHDP01000001.1, forward strand.
ACGCGAAGGCGGCGGCCGGTGTCACACCCCGCCGGATCAGGCTCCCCGCCACGGGCACCGAAGCGCACTCACAGCCCGGCAGCACGACCCCGGCCGCGCTGGCCACCGGCACCGCGAGGGCGGGTCTGCGCGGCAGCGCCCTGCTGAACACACGCTCCGGTACGAAGGCGTTGACCGCACCGGAGACCAGCGTGCCCAGGATCAGGAACGGCAGGGCCTGCAACGTGACAGCCACGCAGATCGTCTGCCACGCACGGAAGCCGGGGTGGGTCAGCCACTGGGCCGCTCCCGCCGCCCAGGCGAGCCCGGCCACCGCCAGCACCGAGGCGGCGCCCGCGGCGAGGACGGGCCCGTGGCGGGGCCTCGCGGGTCCGCGGCCGTTCCCGGCTGCGTTCCCGGACGTGTCCCCGGCTGCTTTCCCGCCCGCGGGGACGCGTTCAGCTGGTCCTGCACCAACCCCCTGGTTCGTTCGCATGGGCTTCGGCTCGTCCGGGAGGCATCACGATAGCGGTGGGACGGCCTCCGCCCTGGGGCCGGCCGGCGCTCCCCGCTGCCCGCTGCCCGCAACCGGCCGCCCGGGTGACCCGACAGAGGATTCCGGCCGGGTCGGGCGGTGCCGTGGCTGCGACCACCGCCCGACCCGGAGCATGCACCCGCACGGTACGCGATCAGCGCGTTTCCGGGACGGTACGTATCCGGGACCGTGCGCATCCGGGACCAGTCGCTTGCGGAGGCCCGTGCGTCCGAGGCCGTACCGTCCGGACGGCTGATCGGGTGGTTGTTCAGCTGTTGTTCAGGTGGTTGTTCGGGCGCACCGTCAGCCCTTGGGGCGCAGCAGCCCTCGCTCGTACGCCTTGACCAGCCGCTGCGGCACCAGATAGGTCACTCCGTTCAGCGTGACCGGTACGAGTTGCGACGTGGCGGCCTTCCACTGGGCGCGGCGGTGGCGGGTGTTGCTGCGGGACATCTTCCGCTTGGGAACGGCCATGGGATCGGGCCCTCTCCGGACGACGATGCGAACTCTGACGCAGACTATATGGAAATGGATCCCATTTCCAAACTTCTTCACCCGGAGCCGACGGAGGGCGGTGGTCGGCGGAGTGAGGGATACGGCCGCGGCGAGCCCTGCGGGGCGGCTGCGTCTGCTCCCCCGGGCCGGGGCCTTTGCGGCAACGCTTCAGACGTGTCCGGGCGGCGCCGCCGGCGCAGTGCCTCCTCCGTACCGGCGGTGAGTTCGTCGAACCACGGGCTCAGCAGCGCGGCATACCAGGCTATCCGGTCAGGTTCGGGCGGTACCGCGGCTTCGTCGCGGTGGGGGACCCGGAGGTTGACCGCGAGGGGGCGGGCGGTGGCCTTCCGCAGCTCGCCCAGGAGCCATGGGACGGCTGCGGGAGCCATCGGGACCGGACGTCCCCGCCGACCGGCCGAACCGTCGACCGTCCACGCTCGGTCACCGGCCACGGCCCGGGTCGGTCACCGGCCACGGCCTCACCGCGGTCGCCCGGTTCCCGCCGTCCGGTACCGCCGCCGTCCGGTACCGCCGCCGTCCGGTACCGCCGCCGCAGGATATCCGCCGAAGGAGCCCACGACGGCGGGCCCGCTGCGGGCACCCATGGCGGGGGAGCGCGGCAGTCCCGGTGCCGAGGGTGGCGCCCACACCGAGCAGCGTGAGCCCGAAGCACGGCGGCCGGACCGGACGGCCCGCGCCGCCGCGCCCCGGCCGCCGGACGGCCGCGCGGCGGGGGATCAGGCCTCGCGGGAACCCTCGTACATCGCCTCGATGACCCCGGCGTACTCACGCTCCACGACCGGCCGCTTCACCTTGAGGCTCGGGGTGAGTTCACCGTGCTCGACGTCGAGGTCGCGCGGCAGCACGGAGAACTTCTTGATGGTCTGCCACCGTTGCAGGTCGCCGTTGACCCGCTGGACGAAGCCGCCGATCAGTTCGTGGACCTGCGGCGAGGAGACGACCTCGGCGTAGTCGAGGCCGTCGAGGCCGTGGGACGCCGCCCAGGGCATGATCGCGGTCTGGTCCAGGGTGATCAGCGCGGAGCAGAAGTTGCGACCGTCGCCGATGACCATGATGTTGCCGACGAACGGGCAGATCGCTTTGAAACGGCCCTCGATCTCGGTGGGTGCCACGTACTTGCCGCCCGAGGTCTTGAACAGGTCCTTCTTGCGGTCGGTGATCCGGACGAAGCCGTCCGCGTCCACCTCGCCGATGTCGCCGGTGTGCAGCCAGCCGTCGTTCTCCAGCACCTCCGCGGTCTTCTCGGGGAGGTTGTGGTAGCCGCGCATGTTGCCGGGGCCACGCAGCAGGATCTCGCCGTCCTCGGCGACGCGGACCTCGGTGCCGGGCAGCGGTGTGCCGACCGTGCCGATCCGGTTGTCGCCGGCGGGGTTGACCACGCAGCCCGAGCTGGTCTCGGTGAGACCGTAGCCCTCGAGGATGCGCACGCCGGCGCCGGCGAAGAAGTAACCGATGTCGGGGGCGAGCGCGGCACCGCCCGAAACGCTGAAGCGCAGACTGCCTCCGAAGGCCGCGCGGATCTTGCCGTACACCAGCCGGTCGGCGATGGCGTGCCGTACGGCGAGCGGCAGGGGCACCCGGCGCCTCCCGGTGGCCGCCATGCTCTCCTGCCCGGCCCTGGCGTATTGCCGGGCGACCTTCGCGGCCCACAGGAAGATCTTGTACTTGGCGCCGCCCTCGGCTCTCGCCCTTCCCGCGATGCCGTTGTAGACCTTCTCGAAGATCCGCGGGGCGGACGCCATCAGTGTCGGCCGCACGGCGGGCAGGTTGGTGATGATGCGGTCGATCCGGCCGTCCACCGCCAGCACATGGCCTGTCTGTATCTGACCGGAGATCAGAGCCTTGCCGAAGACATGGGACAGCGGCAGCCACAGGTACTGCACGTCGTCGGAGCGGAGCAGCCCACGGGCCTCCTGCGCCACGGCCTGGTACGACCAGCAGTCGTGCACCAGGCGCACGCCCTTCGGCCGGCCGGTCGTGCCGGAGGTGTAGATCAGGGTGGCGAGTTGCTCCGGCTCGATCGCCTGGATCGTCTTCTCGACCGCGTCCGGGTGCTCCTCCAGGTACACCGTGCCGCGCTTCTCCAGCTCGGCGAGGGACAGCACCTCCAGGCCCTCGAGACCCTCCGGCCGGGGGGCGGCATCCTCCGCGTCGAAGAGGATGGCGTGGCCCAGCCCGGGCAGCCGGTCGAGCCGGCCGGCCACCTTGGCCAACTGGGCGGCGTTCTCGGCGAAGACGGCCCGGCTGCCGGAGTCGGAGAGGATGTACACCGTCTCGTCCGCATTGGTGCTCGGATAGACGGCGGTGGCCGCCGCACCCGCGCACATGGCGCCCAGATCGGCCAGGATCCACTCCACCCGGGTGGAGGAGGAGATCGCCACCCGCTCCTCGGGCCGCAGCCCGAGGGCGATCAGGCCGGCCGCGATCGCCCTGACGCGCTCCGCGGTCTGCGCCCAGGTCAGCGAACGCCACTGCTCGGCACCGGAAGCGCCGCCGCCGGCCCCGCCGTCGATCGGCACGGGATAGCGGTAGGCCTCCCCGTCGGGTGTCGCCGCGACTCTGGAGAGGAACAGATGCGCCACGGAGACCGGGCGGCTTTCGAGAAGGGACTGGGCGGAACTCACATCGACCTCCGGGCCCGGGGGCACGCTCAATGTCTTGTTAACCGGCAGGTAACTCGCAAGCGATTGGTCGAGACTAGAGCCAAGCCCGCCGACGCGTAAGGGGGGAAAACGCCGGACAAACCCACCCGATGGGTCTTTAGCGGGCGGTTCGCGAGTGTTCGACCGGTTCTGGTGTCACCTGACGGCTCGGGCATGCGCAGTCCAGCGGACGGTGGTCAGCCGGGACGGCGGGGTGAGAGAACACAAGCCGTACCCGAGCACTTGCCGGCCGGGCACGGTCGTCGATCCGGCCGGTTGCTCGAAGCTCACCCCGGATCAACTGCTGGGCCGCCCGCCGGACTGCTCGACGCCCGTCACACCGAACGCCACGCGGTGGGCGCCGCCGTGTCGGCCAACACCCGCGCGCAGAGCGCGCTGCTGGACGGCGTCCCCGGCACGCGAACGCTGCGGCAGCTGTTCGCGGCTGGTGGACCTGGAAGAGGTGAACCGGTACGTGGCCGAGATGACCTCCGCGGCCGGCATCCGCCACGACTTCGGCGACGGCCACGACCTGCCCGGCCGGCGGATGCGCGACGTGCGGCCGAAGCGGGGACGCCGCTACGAGCCGACGCACGCCGGCCGCGGGCTCCTCCTCACCCGACCGGCCGGCTCTCGGTCGGGGGCCGGGAAGTCCGGGTCGGCCACTCCGTCGACACCAGCGAGGAACTGGACCTACCCGCAGTACTCCTGCGCCCGGAGGGCCGCGTGGCGCGGGTGGGCGAACACCGGCCGGCCCTGCTCACCCACCTGCCTGCGTGGTTCGGCGCCGCCGCCGGCCGAGCCTGCGAGCAGGGCCCGATGAGAAGTGCGGCACATGCATACGAACCGTCAGCGCTCGCCCCGGGAGCCGGGAAGGCGGTTCCCGGTTCCGTAGGCCACTGCCTCCCGGTGCGGCTGCCGGTGTCGGCCTCGGTAGGGATGTCCCTCCTGGCCAGGCGTTTCAGTTCGGCGCGGGTGCCCTCGATGTTCTCCGGCAGCAGTGTGCGGTCGACGGCTTCACAGACACCCCTGGCCCGGACGGAGCCGGTCGCGTCGTTGACGATGGTGAGGGTCCGGGGTTGTCCGGGGTGCTCGGGCGGATCCGGCGGGCGGGCTGGGAACGCGGGAGGCGGAGGAGGCCGGGTGGTGCTCCTGGCCCCGGACCACGGCCAGGCCCAGGGCGACGGCACGGGCCCGGCCGCCCGCCGCCCGGCCGGAAATCGTACGAGGAGCGGTCACCGGCGCTGCACCGCCCGCCGCAGCATCGCTGCGGCGGGACTCCGCGCGGGTTCTCCTACGGGTCCCTCACCCGCCCGCTCAAGCTCCTGGGCATCAACTGACCGGCACCGCCGCAAGAACACCAGGACTTTGAGGCAGCCCTGATTTCAGGACCACTGAGAATAGCGGGGCGCACCACATCCCACTTCCTCGGTCTGCTGTTCTCTCGTCAGGGCTGGAAGATGTGAAGAGTCACGGTTTCGCCGGTGCCCTCGAGGCTCACGTAGCCGCTTGCCTGCTTGAACTTTCCCGTACCGCCTGTGATCGCCTGCCTTAGAGTGTTTCGGGGGTTGAGTCCCTGCGCGGTGATCTGTCCCTCGGGGGTGTTGAAGGTGCCGACCGCTTGCTCCTGGGTGACGCCTCCACCCTGATTGACCAGCACAACTCCCTGGTAGCCCCATGTCCCATAGGGCTGTCCCGTCTTGGTGAGGGCAGAAGTGCCGAATTCGGTGTAGACCGTGCCGGCGGGTGGGTTGGCCGGCAGTTCACTACCTCCGGTAAATGTCAGGGTCAGTTCGATGACCCGCTTCTTGTCCCTATCCTGGCCATCGCCAGGAAAGGTCGAGGACGAGGCCGTAGAGGCGCCTACGGCCATGAGGCTGACCACTGCGAGGACAACCGCAGATGCACGTCGAGCTACTTGCCTGGTGAACACGGCCGCTCCCTTGTTCTTTCCCAGATGAAGAACCGACTTCGGTGACGGTTCGATGGCAAGGGATATCACGTGGTGTGTCGACTCCGCCGCACCGTGTGCGCGCCTGAAAAGGTGAAATCTGCGAGGCAGGTGCCCGGTCCGGCGTTGTTTCGTTGTGCCGGTCTTCGTGATGGCCGACATCACCGGCCCCCTCGCACATTGGCCGCCGCTGCCCGGCAGGGCGATCGCCTGCCGCTGCCGGACGTGAGATCCCCGGCCAGCAGCCGGACAGCTGGGGAGCACGAGGGGTGGGCCACTGCTCCTGCCTGCAGGGGCGTATCGCCGATCGGTCCCTTCTCACAGATCAGGGCCGTACGGCACGGTCCGCCCGACAGGGGGAATCAGGCGAGGCGTCCCCCGGAGTGTGGACACAGGGGCTCATGACGTGATTGATAGCTTATCTGCTCACAGGTGCTGCTGCTCGAACTCCACAGGTGAGAGGTAGTTGAGGGCGCTGTGACGGCGGCGGGCGTTGTAGTAGGTGAGCCACTGGAAGATCTCCAGCCTCGCCTGACGCACCGTCGAGAACAGCCTCTGCTGCATCGTCTCCCTCTTGAGCCCCTGCCAGAAACTCTCCGCGAGGGCATTGTCGTAACTCGAGCCGACCCGGCCCATGCTTCTGCGGACCCCGAATCCATCGCAGACCTGCGCGAAAGCGGCCGCGGTCTGCCCGGACTCAACCAGTCGTTGCAACACGCCTGATCAGAGAGGTGTGTTGTGGGACGACCAGCGGGTTGGATGACGGAGTTGACGGGGCGGTCGCCCATGAAGTCACCGGGACGGCCCTCGACCCGGCGGGAGATCGACTTTCCCGAGGACGAATCCATGCGCATCAGCCACGAGGCGATCTACCAGTCCCTCTACGTCGAGAGCCGCGGCGGCCTCAAACGCGAGCTCGTGGCCTGCCTGCGCACCGGCCGCGCCCTACGCGTCCCACGGGCCAGGTCCCGCAACAAGCCAGGCGGCCACGTCACGAAGGACGTGGTGATCAGCCAGCGGCCCGCCGAAGCGGCCGACCGCGCCGTGCCGGGACACTGGGAAGGAGACCTGATCATCGGGCTGAACCGGTCGGCGATCGGCACGCTCGTAGAACGAACGACCCGCTACACCATGCTCGTTCACCTGCCACGGGCCGAGGGCTACGGCACCATTCCACCGAGCAAGAACGGCCCCGCCCTTGGCGGCTACGGCGCCGTGGCCATGAAGGACGCCCTGGCCACCACGATGGCCACCATGCCCGACCAGCTTCGCCGGTCACTGACCTGGGACCGCGGCAAGGAGCTGTCCGCTCACGCCCAGCTCACGGTGGAGACCGGGCTGCCGGTCTACTTCGCGGGCCCGCACAGCCCCTGGCAGCGGGCCACGAACGAGAACACTTATTGGTGCAGTCTTGGCGGGCTGGGCTTCTTCGACGGGAGAGGTTCGGCGGGATCGTCGGGTGACTCGGAGAACACGTGCCGAAAGGCTTTCCGTTGAGATGTCCACGGCGGTCCACAGGGCGAGAGCCCTGGCCGGGAGTGACTTGATAGAAGCCTGCTGAGCCGTCAACTCGCAATAGGTCTGTCCCCTGGCCGGGGCCCTCGCATCTGTCCCGTCATCCACGGCAGCAGACAAGAGGACAACTCGATGGTGACAGTGGGGATCGACCCGCACAAGCACGTCCACGTCGCAGTGGCCGTCGACGCTGACGGCAGGCGGCTGACCAGGCCGTTGACCGTCAAGAACGACGCGAATCTGATCGGCGTCCTGCTCAAGTGGATCCGCACGATCGCCGACGGCACCCCCGTCACCTGGGCCATCGAGGACGGCCGTGGCTTCGCCCGCCGCCTGGCCGACGGCCTGCTGCTGGCAGGCCACGAGGTGGTCTGGGTCCCCACCCGGCTGATGGCCGCCCACCGCAAACTGCACGCCGCCACCGGCTCGAAGTCCGACCCCGTCGCGGTCGCCCACGCCGCGATCGCCACCCCCGGCCTGGACCGTCACCGCATTGATGAACGCGTGCGCGAGCTGCGCGTCCTGGTCGACTCGCGGGCCGGCCTCGTCCGACGCCGGACCATGGTGATCAACCAGCTCAAGGCATACACGCACCTCTGGCTCGACCACACCCCGGGCGACCTCACCCGCCGGCCTGGCATGACGTCGCTGACGGCGCTGCTGGACACCACGGAAATGAGTGACCATGTCCGCCGGGTACTGATCGAGATGATCAGGGAGATAGACGAGCTGAACAAGCGCGTCCGCGGACTCGAAAACACGATCCGGGAACTGGTCACCCCGCTGGCGCCCGCACTGCTGGAGATCACCGGGATCAGCCACGTCTCTGCGGCGGTCCTCCTCGCCGAGATCGGAGACATCACCCGCTTCACCAGCTCAGCAAAGCTCGCCCGCTACACCGGAACCGCACCGATCCCGGTCTACTCCTCCGACAAGGAACGCTACCGACTGCACCGAGGCGGCAACCGGCGGCTCAACAGCGTGCTCTACACAACGTCCATCGTCCAGCAGCGATTCCACCCGGGCGCGCGAGCACTCCTGGCCCGCCACGAGCCGACCAAGGGCGCCCCCGGGGCCCGACGCATCCTCAAACGCCATCTGATCGACGTCATCCACCGCGCGATGGTCCACGACCGAGCTTCCTGGCAGCACCACATCACCCAGCATCAAGTCACTGCTTGACATAGAAGCGTCAACGGGCTACTGCGCCAGTACTTCCCCAAGGGCACCGACCTGTCCCGATGGAGCGGCGACGAGCTGGCTGCCATCGCCGCGGTCCTCAACTCCCGCCCTCGTAAGACCCTCGGCTGGAAGACACCCGCCGAAGCCCTCGACGATCATCGACGATCATCACAACCCAGTGTTGCAACGACCAGTTGAGTCCGCCAGCCGCCGGTTCAACCGGCTCGTGGAACTGTCCGGCCTTCCTCCTATCCGCCTGCACGACACCCGGCATCTGTCGGCGACCCGGCGCTGCTCGGCAAGGCGGACATCAAGGTCGTCCAGGAGCGGCTGGGGCACAGCTCCCGCCGGACCACATCCGACACCTACACCAGCGTGCTGCCGCAGCTCCTGACCGCCGAGGCGGAGTCCACGAGCGCGGTCGTACCTCGCTCCAAGAAGGTCACCTCCCCGGCGAGACAAAGCGACGCCGACGGAGAAGCAGGGCAGGCACCTGCGGCAGATGCGGACGCCGAGGGCGATGAGCCGGACGAGGGACTTCGTCCCGCCGCGTGACCTGCGTCCCAACATTGCCCCAACACGCGTGATTGCATGATCAGGATGGGCCGCCAAGATCCTTCCGCAGCCGCCCTGACCAGCGTTTCCGCTGGTCAGAACGTTTCTGCGTCACCACTAGGTGGTGGGGCGGGTGGGACTCGAACCCACGGCCGACGGATTATGAGTCCGCTGCTCTAACCGGCTGAGCTACCGCCCCCAACGGCGCGTCGCGCACATGTGTGCGCGCCGTCTGCCGCAGCATAGCCGCTCATACGATCTCCTGCTTCGGATGGTCGGCAACGCCACGATCATGGAGACGGCGATGACTGCCCGCGTGGTTCCCCGGGCTGCGACATGAAAAAGGACCCCCAAGGGGCCCCTCTTCCGCTTCCGCTCCCCCGGCTGGACTCGAACCAGCAACCCTCCGGTTAACAGCCGAATGCTCTGCCAATTGAGCTACAGGGGATCGCGCTCCCCCGACTGGACTCGAACCAGTAACCTGCCGGTTAACAGCCGGCTGCTCTGCCAATTGAGCTACAGGGGATTGCCGCGTGTGCACCGAACGCACCCACCCCGGGTGTTCCCGGGCGGCGCTCGCTCGCTGCGACACATACATTAGCGCAAGCAGGGGGGTGCTCCGCCAATCGGTTCCCCCCGGTGACCACGCGGTGAGCTCCGGGCAGGCGCCCGGGGTGATCGCAGGGTGATCTCGGGGCCGTGCGGGTAGGCGAGCACCACAGCCTCACGGTCCGTATCGAATCGGCGTCGGTGACGACGCCTGCGAAGGGTGGCAGCCATGCGCTACCGGCTCACTTTCATGGCCGGACTCGGTGTGGGATACGTGCTCGGCGCACGGGCCGGGCACGAGCGTTACGAGCAGATGAAGAAGGCGGCACGGGAGTTCGCGCAGAACCCCGCCGTGCGGAACGCGGCGGAGTCCGCCGCGCAGTCCGGCCGCGAGGTCGCGGGCAAGGCGCTGCACGTGGTGAGCGACAAGGTCGGCGACCGGATGCCGGACGCGGTGGCCGAGCGGGTGCGGTCGCTCCGGGAACGGAGTCGGGGCGGCGAGGACGACTGGGGCACGAGCAACACCTAGCTAGTGCCGCGTCGGGCAGGGTTCGCCCGTCAGGGAGCGGCGTCCGGTGCATGGGGATTCCCCCGGCCCTCCGGGCCGGGGGAGGTAGCGCAAGGCACCGGACCGGCCCCGTCATGGGCCTACTCGGTTGGTTCGGCGACACGGCGATTCGCCGAGCCTGCCGTGCCGGGCGTCGCGACGGGGCGAACGCCGCCTGACGCGGCACTAGTAGGACTTGGTCAGGTCGGTATGGGTGTGGGTATGTCGCGGTGGCAGGTGGGGCAGGCGCCGGTCCAGACGGCGAGGAGTAGCTGCATCTCGCGGATGACCTGGTAGAGGCTCAGGCCGACGCCGTTTCTTTTGGGGCCTGGGCCATGCGTTGGAGGGTGCAGAAGGCGTGGGCGGCGGAGACGAGGGTGACGTGGTGGTGCCATCCGTTCCAGGTGCGGCCCTCGAAGTGGGCTAGCCCCAAGGCCTGCTTCATCTCGCGGTAGTCGTGCTCGATGCGCCAGCGGAGCTTGGCCAGCCGCACGAGTGTGGTGAGTGGGGTGTCATTGGGCAGGTTGGAGAGCCAGAACTGCACCGGTTCCGGTTCGGTGGCGGGCCACTCGGCCAGCAGCCAGCACGCGGGCAGTTCCGGGCCGTCGACGGCCTTGCGGATCTCGCGTCCAGCGGGCCGGATCCGTAGCGCCACGAACCGTGAGTACATGCGCTTGAACCCGCTGCGGCCGGTGCCCCGGCGGGAGCCCTCCCGCCACTGCACGGGCCGGGCCGCCTGCTTCCCCGTGGCGATGACCAGCTCCTTCACGCTCTTCGGCGCCTCGGGGTAGGCAGGCTGGGGCGGGCGGCCGCGGCCGCTGTGGGGCGGGGTGTGCGGCGTCGCGCTGTGTGGATGGGCGGTGACGGTGGTCGAGCTGCCCACCACGTAGTGAAGTCCGCGGTCTTCCAGGCCGAGCCGGAAGGCGGCGGTATCTCCGTAGCCGCCGTCGGCCACGACCAGGGGGACATCGACACCCCAGCACCGGGTCTCGTCGATCATGTCCAGGGCCAGCTGCCACTTCTCGACATGGCCCACGTCCGGCGGGATGCCGCACCGCTCGCGGCGGGCCACCTTGCCGGGATCGGCCAGTGGCGAGGCGGGATCCCAGCTCTTGAGGAGGAACAACCGCCAGTCGATCGCCGCCGACGCGGTGTCGGAGGCCAGGTGCAAGGACACGCCCGCCTGGCAGTTGGTGACCTTGCCGGCGGTGCCGGTGTACTGCCGCGACACACAGGCCGACGCGTCGCCGTCCTTGAGGAAGCCCGTGTCATCGATGATCAGCGCGGTCGGTCTGATCGCCGGAGCCATCTTCCATGCGAGGCGGGCCCGCACATGCGCCGGATCCCACGGGCTGGTGGTGATGAAGTGGGCCAGGGCCTGCCGGTTGCCGTCCTCGCCCAGCCGGTCGGCCATCGGCTCCACCGATTTGCGCCGGCCGTCCAGGAGCAGACCCCGCAGATACACCCCGCCCCACCGACGCTGATCCGCCCGCGCGAACGGCTCGAACACATCCGCCGCGAAGTCCTCCAGACGGCACCGGACTTCATCCAACTCCCCAGGTGTCACACCCGGTCAACGACACACCCGGTCAAACGGACACGCCACCGACGAATGAACCTGACCAAGCCCTACTAGCCGCCAGCGCCGGGCTCCGGCTCCGCCCTGGCCCGAGCCCTTCCGGCACGCCCCGTCCTTGCCCGAGCCCCGTGCCCTTCCGGCACGGGGCTCGCCTCATGAGGCGCGGTCCCACCCGGAGGCACGCGGCTCGCAGGTCCCGCGCGGGCCAACGCCCCTCCCGGCTACCGGCCTGGCGCAGCACCCGGCTGCCGGGTGCCCGGACCCGGACGGCCGGCGGAGCGACGCGCCGGCTCCTCCACCCGGCGGCCCCGCCCGGTTCCCGCGGGCGCTGCCCGTCCGGCCCCCGCTCCGTTCCACGGCCCTCGGCCATGGGAGTGGCGCGAGTGCGGCAGAATCTGAGGGCATGGGGATAGTTGCCGGGCTGGACAGTTCGTCCGCATTCACACGCATCGTCGTCTGCGACGCGGACACGGGCGCCGTGCTGCGCCAGGGGTACGCACCGCATCCCGTCGAGGCCAAGGCCACGGACGTCGATCCGCAGGCGTGGCTGCTGTCGCTGGGCGAGGCCGCGGCCGGGGGCCTGCTCGAAGGCGTGCAGGCCATCGGCGTGTCCGCGCAGCAGCACGGACTGATAGCGCTGGACTCCGCCGGCGCACCGGTGCGGCCCGCGATGGTCGGCAACGACAAGCGAGCCCAGGCCGCGGCCGCCGATCTGGTCGAGGCGTTCGGCGGGCGGCAGGCGTGGGCCGAGGCCGTCGGCTCCGTACCCCAGGCCGGGCTGCCCGTGTCGAAGCTGCGCTGGCTGGCGCGGAACGAGCCGGAGGCGGCCCGGCGCACCTCGCTGGTGCTCCAGCCCCACGACTGGCTGGTGTGGCAGCTCCTGGGCCGGCCGGCGCGGAGGACGACCGACCGCGGTGCCGCGTCCGCGACCGGATACTGGTCCGCGGGCACGGGCTCGTACCGCCCCGATCTCGTCGGGCTCGCGCTCGGCCACGAGGCGGCGCTGCCCGAGGTGCTGGGGCCGGCCGACTCCGCCGGGACGACCCCGGAGGGCCTGCTGATCTCGGCCGGCACCGGGGAGACCATGGCGGCCGCGTTCGGGCTGGGGCTCGGCACGGGCGACGCGGTGGTGTCCCTCGGAGCCACCGGTTCCGTGATGGCGATCCACCACGAGGCGCTCGCGGACCCCTCCGGAATGATCACGTCGTTCGCCGACGCGACCGGTATGCATCTGCCGGTCGTGCACACGCTCAACGCCGTACGCGCGCTGCGCGGGACCGCCGAGATGCTCGGCGTCGAGGATCTGTCCGAGCTGTCGGAGCTGGCGATGAAGTCCACCCCGGGAGCCTCCGGTCTGGTCCTGCTCCCCTATCTGGAAGGTGAGCGCACCCCGCATCTGCCGCACACCGCTGGCACCCTGACGGGTCTGCGGCGCGAGTCGATGAAGCCCGAGCATCTGGCACGTGCCGCGTTCGAGGGCATGCTGTGCTCGCTCGCCGACGCGCTGGACGTCCTTCGCGGCAGGGGCGTGGTGGTGCGCCGGGTGTTCCTGCTGGGGCAGGCCGCGGAGCTGCCGGCGGTCCAGGCGGGCGCCCCCGCGATCTTCGCCGCGCAGGTCGTCGTGCCGCAGCCCGCCGACTACGCGGCGCGGGGCGCGGCACGGCAGGCGGCGTGGGCACTGGGCGTGGCGCAGGGGACGCTGAGCCCGCACACCCCGCCGTCCTGGCAGGGCGCGGCGGCGCAGGTCTTCGAGGCGGGTGAGGAACTCGCCGTCGGCCAGGCCGTGCGCCAGCAGTACGCGGCGACGCGCGAGCAGATCCACCCGGGGGCGTTCAACCCCTGACCGGTGTGCGGCTGCTGCCGGTTGACGCCCCGCCGGCGGGGCCCCACGTCCGCGCCACGGGGCCCGTCCTCGTCCGCGCCCGCGGCCGGGCCCGCCGGGCCTGCGTCCACGCGGGCGTTCTTGACCGGCCCTTGGTGAAAACCCTTGGGCGCCCGGTCGTCCGGTACCGGAGTATGGGGGCGACTCCCCGAATGCCCCCGATCGAGAGACAGCCGTGCTCATACGACTCCTCCGGACGTTCCTGCGTCCCCACCGGCAAGCCATCACCCTGCTGGTGACGCTGCAGCTGCTCCAGACCGGCGCCACCCTCTATCTGCCCACGCTCAACGCGGACATCATTGACAACGGTGTCGTACGGGGGGATACCGGGTACATCCTGGCATTCGGGGCGCTGATGACCGGTATCAGCGTCGTCCAGGTCGTCTGCAGCATCGGGGCCGTGTACTACGGCGCGCGGACCGCCGCCGCGCTCGGACGGGACGTGCGGGCCGCGGTGTTCGACCGGGTGCAGTCGTTCTCGGCCCGCGAGGTGGGGCACTTCGGCGCACCGTCGCTCATCACGCGGACGACCAACGACGTCCAGCAGGTCCAGACGCTGGTGCTGATGGCGTTCACGTTGATGGTCTCGGCGCCGATCATGTGCGTCGGCGGCATCGTGCTGGCCCTCTCCCTGGACGTTCCGCTGTCGGCGGTGCTGCTCGCGGTCGTACCGGTCCTGGGCGTCTCGGTGTCGCTGATCGTCAGGAGGATGCGGCCGCTGTTCCGGACCGTGCAGGAGCGGCTCGACACGGTCAACCGGGTGCTGCGGGAGCAGATCACCGGAAACCGCGTGATCAGGGCCTTCGTGAAGGACACCTACGAGGCGGGGCGGTTCCGCCTGGCGAACACCGAACTGACGGACGTGTCGATGGCGACGGGCCGTCTGATGGCCCTGATGTTCCCCATCGTGATGACCGTCGTGAACGTGTCGAGCGTCGCCGTCGTCTGGTTCGGCGCCCATCGCATCGACAGCGGCGCCATGCAGATCGGCGCCCTCACCGCCTTCCTCGCCTATCTGATGCAGATCGTCATGGCCGTGATGATGGCCACCTTCATGTTCATGATGGTGCCGCGCGCCGAGGTCTGCGCCGAGCGCATCGCCGAGGTCCTGGCGACCGAGTCGAGTGTGGTGCCGCCGATCACCCCGGTCCGCGAGACGGCGCGGCACGGCCATCTGGAGGTCCGCGGGGCGGGCTTCCGCTATCCGGGCGCGGAGCAGCCCGTGCTGTACGGGGTGGATCTGCTGGCCCGGCCCGGGGAGACGACCGCGATCATCGGCTCGACGGGCAGCGGCAAGTCGACCCTGCTGGGGCTCGTTCCGAGGCTGTTCGACGCCACCGGCGGCGAGGTCCTCGTCAACGGTGTCGACGTACGGGAGCTGGATCCGGCGCTGATGGCGCGGACCGTGGGGCTGGTCCCGCAGAAGCCGTACCTCTTCTCCGGGACGGTCGCGACGAACCTGCGCTACGGGAATCCCGCTGCGAGCGACGAGGAGCTGTGGCGGGCGCTGGAGGTCGCGCAGGCCGCGGACTTCGTGCGCGAGCTGGACGGCGGGCTCGACGCGCCCGTCGCCCAGGGCGGCACGAACGTGTCGGGCGGCCAGCGGCAGCGGCTCGCGATCGCGCGCACGCTGGTGCAGCGGCCGGAGATCTATCTGTTCGACGACTCCTTCTCCGCGCTGGACTACGCGACCGACGCGGCACTGCGCGGCGCTCTGGCCCTGGAGACGGCCGAATCGACGGTCGTGATCGTCGCCCAGCGGGTGTCGACGATCCGCGACGCCGACCGGATCGTGGTCCTCGACGAGGGCCGGGTCGTCGGCACGGGCCGCCATCACGAACTGATGGACGGCAACGAGACATACCGGGAGATCGTCCTCTCCCAGCTGACAGAGGCGGAGGCTGCCTGATGGCCGGTCCCGGTGGACGCATGATGCTGGGCCAGTCCGGCGAGCGCAGCATGGACTTCAAGGGCTCGGGACGGCGGCTGCTCCGGCAGCTGCTGCCGGAGAAGGGGGCCCTGTGGGTGATGGTCACGGCCGGCGTGGGGAGCGTGGCGCTGTCGGTGGCCGGCCCGTGGATCCTCGGCAAGGCCACCGACCTGGTCTTCGCGGGCGTCGTGGGACGGGAGCTGCCGGCCGGGCTGTCCGGGACCAGGCCGTCGAGGCGCTGCGCGAGCGCGGTGACGGAGGCCTGGCGGACATGCTGTCCGCGGTGGACTTCACACCCGGCCGCGGAATCGACTTCACGGCCGTCGGCGGGGTGCTGCTCGTGGCGCTCGCGGTGTTCGCGGCCGCGGGGCTGCTGATGCTGGTGTCCACCCGGGCGTCGACCCGGGTCATCAACCGGACCGTCTACCGGATGCGCGAGGACGTGCAGGCGAAGCTGGCGCGGTTGCCGCTGTCGTACTTCGACCAGGCCAGACGCGGTGAGGTGCTGAGCAGGGCGACGAACGACATCGACAACATCTCGCAGACGATGCAGCAGTCGATGGGCCAGCTCATCAACTCCCTGCTGACGATCGTGGGTGTGCTGGCGATGATGTTCTGGATCTCGCCGCTGCTGGCCCTGGTCGCGCTGGTGACCGTGCCGCTCTCGGTGGCGGTGGCCGCGCGGGTCGGGAAGCTCTCCCAGCCGCAGTTCGTCCGGCAGTGGCAGTCCACGGGCCGGCTCAACGCGCACATCGAGGAGATGTACTCCGGCCACACCCTGGTGAAGGTCTTCGGGCGCCAGGGGCAGTCGGCGGAGGAGTTCGCCGAGCAGAACGAGGCGCTGTACGAGGCGGGGTTCCGGGCCCAGTTCGGCAGCGGGGTCATGCAGCCGCTGATGTACTTCGTCTCCAACCTGAACTACGTGCTGGTGGCGGTCGTCGGCGGGCTGCGGGTCGCGTCCGGCACGCTGTCGATCGGCGAGGTGCAGGCGTTCATCCAGTACTCTCGGCAGTTCTCGATGCCGCTGACGCAGGTGGCGTCGATGGCGAACCTGGTGCAGTCCGGGGTGGCGTCCGCCGAGCGGATCTTCGATCTGCTGGACGCCGAGGAGCAGGCCCCCGACCCGGTCCGCGGCGCCGGTCCCGTGGAGGCGCGGGGCGCGGTCGCACTGGAGAAGGTGTCCTTCCGCTACGACCCGCTGAAGCCGCTCATCGAGGATCTGTCGCTGGCGGTCGAGCCGGGCCAGAAGGTCGCGATCGTCGGCCCGACGGGGGCCGGCAAGACCACGCTGGTCAATCTGCTGATGCGGTTCTACGAGGTGACCGGCGGCCGGATCACCCTGGACGGGGTCGACGCGGCCGCGATGTCCCGGGACGAGCTGCGCGCCGGGATCGGGATGGTGCTTCAGGACACCTGGCTGTTCGGCGGCACGATAGCCGAGAACATCGCCTACGGCTCCTCCCGCGAGGTCACCCGGGAGGAGATCGAGGAGGCGGCGCGGGCGGCCCACGCCGACCGCTTCGTGCGGACCCTTCCCGACGGCTACGACACGGTCCTCGACGACGAGGGGTCCGGCGTCAGCGCCGGAGAGAAGCAGCTGATCACGATTGCCCGGGCGTTCCTGTCCGACCCGGCGATCCTGGTGCTGGACGAGGCCACGAGCTCGGTCGACACCCGCACCGAGGTGCTGATCCAGAAGGCGATGGCCCGGCTCGCCCACGGCCGCACGTCGTTCGTGATCGCGCACCGGCTCTCCACCGTCAGGGACGCGGACGTGATCCTGGTGATGGAGAACGGTTCCATCGTCGAACAGGGCACGCACGAGGAGCTGCTGCCGGCGGGGGGCGCGTACGCGCGGCTGTACGCGGCGCAGTTCGCTCAGGCGGTCGCCGAGGTCGACTGACCCGGCGCCGCGCAGCAGCGGGCGGAGACCCGGGGGCGCCGCTCCGGCCGCGGGGGCCACCGGCCGTGCGCCCCGCCGGGTCGGGGGTCCCGTTCGCCCGGGCCCGGCGGGGCTCTCGGCCGGGGCCCGGTGGGGGTTGCGCCCGGTGGCCCGGCCGCGGGCCACCGGCCGACAGGCCCGCGGCCCGCGGCCGGGCCCCTGCGGGGGTGTGAACGGTCAGTCGAGATAGCCGCGCAACTGGTCGGCATAGGCGTGGTCGCGCAGCTTGCCGAGGGTCTTGGACTCGATCTGCCGGATGCGTTCACGGGTGACGCCGAAGATCCGGCCGATCTCCTCGAGGGTGCGGGGCCGGCCGTCGGCCAGTCCGTATCGCAGCTGGACCACCTTGCGCTCCCGCTCGCCGAGCGTGGAGAGGACGGCTTCGAGGTGCTGCCGCAGCAGCAGGAAGGCGGCGGACTCCACGGGTGACGCGGCGTCGCCGTCCTCGATGAGGTCGCCGAGGGCGACGTCGTCCTCCTCGCCGACCGGCGCGTGCAGCGACACCGGTTCCTGGGCGAGCCGCAGGACCTCGCCGACGCGTTCGGGCGCAAGATCGAGCTGGGCGGCGACCTCCTCGGCCGTGGGTTCGTAGCCGCGTTCCTGGAGCAGCCTCCGCTGGACCCGTACGACCCGGTTGATGAGTTCCACGACATGGACGGGCACACGGATGGTCCGGGCCTGGTCGGCGAGAGCCCGGGACATGGCCTGGCGGATCCACCAGGTCGCGTACGTGGAGAACTTGTAGCCGCGCGCGTAGTCGAACTTCTCGACGGCACGGATCAGCCCGAGGTTGCCCTCCTGGACGAGGTCGAGCATGGTCAGCCCGCGCCCGACGTACCGCTTGGCGACGGACACGACGAGCCGCAGATTGGCCTCGATGAGCCGGCGCTTGGCCATCCGGCCCATGACGACGAGCCGGTCGAGGTCGAGGGCGAGCTGGGAGTCGAGGTCGGGGGTGCTGCCCAGCTTCTCCTCGGCGAAGAGGCCCGCCTCCACCCGTCGGGCGAGCTCCACCTCCTCGGCTGCGCTGAGCAGCGGGATCCTCCCGATCTCCCGCAGATACTGCCGGAACAGGTCGGAGGAGGGCGCGTGGCCGCCCGCGTCCCTGCGGGCAGGCGGCCCGGGGGACTCGAGAAGCATGGGTGAGGCGGAAGGGCCGTGGGGCTCGCTTGACTCGCGGGGCTCGCCTGGTTCAGGGAACTCGGGGGACTCGGGGGACTCGGGGGACTCGGGAAGCACGGGTGGCTCGGCAGACCGGCGTGAACCGGCGAACCCGTAGGACCCGGCGAACCCGTGCGACCCGGCAGGCCCTCGGGACTCGGCAGGCCCTCGGGACTCGGCGGGCCCGTGGGACTCGGCGGGCCCGTGGGACTCGGCGGGCTCGGGCGGGCCCTCCGCTCCGGGTCCGTCCTCCGCCTCCATGACGTCCGGCACCGGTGGGGGCTCGTTCTCGGGGTGGTGCGCTGCCCGGCTCTGCGGCGGGACCGCCGTGCACGGTTCGGCTTCGGTCAGGGTGCGGGTCTGCACGGGGGCGACCTCCAGAGTGGATGCTGCCGGTCGGGGGCAGGCGGCAGCGGGACGGGGACGGCGGCCGGGCCGCTGTCCGTCCCGTACACGATGAGCGGATCCGCGGGATTGAGTGGCCCACCTGCCGTGGACCGGCCGCGCTCCGGGGACTCAGGCACCGCACCCCAGTGTGGGGTACGACACATCACTGCCACGAGGGGCGTGCGGTGACTTTTTGCGTCCGGTGCGTAACCGCGCGGTTACCGGTGGGCCGGGTGGTGCGGGCGCCGGGACGGTCCGCCCGTCGGGCGCCGACAGGAGGCGCAGGGGGCGGGGCGCGCCTCCCACCGGTCCCGCTGAGCAGCGGAGCGGCTTGGAGGCCCGGCGCCGGGTCCCGTCACGGCGGCGCCGGCGCCGGGCCGCGTCAGGGCGCGTCGGCGCCGCGGTTGCGTCAGAGCGCGTCGGCGCCGCGGTTGCGGAGCGACTGGGCGTACTGCTGAAGCACCCAGAGCTCGTTCTGCACGGCGGCGGTCCGCTGGGGGTCGGCCTGGGCACCGACACGGGCCAGGGTGCCCTGGACCTCGCGGATGCGGCGGTCGACGGCGCGCAGCCGGACCTGGACGAGCTGGACGCCTGCGTAGCTCTCGTCGACGGTCCTGGAGTGGACGGATTCCACCGCGAGTTCGGTGACCGTCGCGCGGACCGAGTCGTCGGGCGCGGCTTCCCGGACGCGGGCCAGATAGGCGGGCGGGTCGGGGACGCCCGGCTCCGCACCGCCCGCGTCGGCGATCGCCTGGCGCACGGCGGCGTACGGCGGGGCCGTGAACTCGTCGGCCCCGTAGGCGTCGAACGCGGGCGAAACCAGCTCCGGGTGCTGGAGCGCGAGCTTGAGCAGCTCCCGCTCGGTGCGGTGGGCGGGACTGCGCAGATTGAGCGCCGGCCCGTCCGGGCGCGGGGCGGGGGATGCGGAGCCGAACGGCGGGGCGTGGGGTGCGGGGGCCGGTCCCCGGCCGCCGCCGTTCCCCCGCTCCCGTGCCCACCGGGCGAGTTGTGCGACGCGGCGGACCACGAACTGGGTGTCGAGGATGCCGAGCAGGCCGGCCAGCTGGACGGCGACCTCGTGCTGGGAGGCGCTGTTCTTGATCCGCGCGACGATGGGCGCCGCCTCGTCGAGGGCGGCTGCCCTGCCGACCGGGGTCTCCAGGTCGTACGCCTTGACGATCTGCCGGATCGCGAACTCGAACAGCTGGTTGCGCGGCTCGGCCAGCTCCCGTACGGCCTCGTCGCCCTTGGCGAGCCGCAGATCGCACGGGTCCATGCCGTCCGGGGCGACGGCGATGAAGGTCTCCGCGGCGAACTTCTGGTCGTCCTCGAACGCCCGGAGTGCTGCCTTCTGGCCGGCCGCGTCGCCGTCGAAGGTGAAGATCACCTTGGCGCTGCCGTTGTCCATCAGCAGCCGGCGGAGGATCTTGATGTGGTCGCCGCCGAAGGCGGTGCCGCAGGTCGCGATCGCCGTCGTGACGCCCGCGAGGTGGCAGGCCATCACGTCCGTGTACCCCTCGACGACCACGGCGCGGCTGGACTTGGCGATCTCCTTCTTCGCCAGGTCGATGCCGTAGAGCACCTGGGACTTGCGGTAGATCGCGGTCTCCGGGGTGTTCAGGTACTTCGGGCCGTTGTCGTCGTCGCGGAGCCGGCGCGCGCCGAAGCCGACCACATCGCCGGAGATGTCCCGGATCGGCCACATCAGCCGGCCGCGGAAGCGGTCGATGGGGCCGCGGCGGCCCTCCTGGGAGAGACCGGAGAGCAGCAGTTCCTTGTCGGAGAAGCCCTTGCCGCGCAGGAAGCGGGTGAGGTGGTCCCAGCCGGCCGGGCTGTAGCCCACGCCGAAGTGCTGTGCGGCCGCCTGGTCGAAGCCGCGCTCCGCGAGGAACCTCCGGCCGGTCTCGGCCTCCGCCCCGTCGAGCTGCTCGGCGTAGTAGCGGGCCGCGATGCGGTGGGCCTCCACCAGGCGGATGCGCTCGCCGCGCTGGTGGGCCGGGTTGTACCCGCCCTCCTCGTAGCGCAGGGTGATGCCGGCCTGGGCCGCGAGGCGCTCGACCGCCTCGGAGAACGACAGATGGTCGATCTTCATCACGAAGGCGATGGTGTCCCCGCCCTCCTGGCAGCCGAAGCAGTGGAAGAGGCCCTTGCCCGGACTGACCTGGAAGGAGGGGGACTTCTCGTCGTGGAAGGGGCACAGGCCCTTGAGGTTGCCGCCGCCCGCGTTGCGCAGCTGGAGGTACTCGGACACGACGGAGTCGATGGGGACCGCGTCCCGCACCGCCTTCACGTCGTCGTCGTTGATCCGTCCCGCCACGGGTGAATCTTACGGGGCGGGTGCGACAGCGCTGAGCGGAGTGCCCGGATCGGCGAGGGCGTACGTGTCGACGGCGCTGCGGGAGCGGATCAGGTGCTGGATGTCCTGTGTGACGTCCCACACGTTCACGTTCATCCCGGCGAGGACCTTGCGGTCCTTGAGCCAGAAGGCGATGAACTCGCGCTTGCCCGCGTCGCCGCGCAGCACGACCTGGTCGTAGGTGCCGGGCGGGGCCCAGCCGGAGTACTCCATGCCGAGGTCGTACTGGTCGGAGAAGAAGTACGGGACCCGGTCGAAGGAGACGTCGCGGCCGAGCATGGCGCGGGCGGCGGCGGGACCGCCGTGCAGGGCGTTGGCCCAGTGCTCCACGCGCAGCCTGATGCCGAGCAGGGGGTGGTGGACGGCCGCGACGTCGCCGGCGGCGTAGATGTCCGGGTCGGAGGTGCGCAGGGAGGCGTCCACGGCGACACCGCCGCCGTGTGCGCGGTCGACGAGCGCCAGTCCGGCGGTCTCGGCGAGAGCGGTGCGGGGGGCGGCGCCGATCGCGGCGAGGACGCTGTGGGCGGGGTGCTCGTCGCCGTCCTCGGTACGGGCGGCGAGCACCATGCCGTCCTGTCCGACGATCTCGGAGAGCCGGCTGCCGAAGTGGAAGCGGACACCTCGCTCCCGGTGCAGGTCGGCGAAGAGCTGCCCCAGCTCGGGGCCGATGACCTGGTGGAGCGGAGTGGGCTCGGGCTCGACGACGGTGACCTCGGCCCCGTAGCCGCGGGCGGCGGCCGCGGCCTCCAGCCCGATCCAGCCCGCCCCGGCGATCACCAGATGGCCGTTGTCGCGGCCGAGGGCGGCCAGGACCTGGCGCAGCCGGTCGGCGTGGGCGAGCCGGCGCAGATGGTGGACGCCGGCCAGGTCCGTCCCCGGCACCTCGAGGCGGCGCGGCTCGGCGCCGGTGGCGAGCAGCAGCTTGTCGTAGTGGACGGTGGTGCCGTCGCCGAGCAGTACGGAGCGGCCCTCCCGGTCGACGGCGGTGACGGACTGGCCGAGATGCAGCTCGACGTCGTGCCGGGCGTACCAGGCGGGCTCGTGGACGAAGACGGAGTCCCTCTCCTCCTTGCCGGTCAGATACCCCTTGGACAGAGGTGGCCGTTCGTACGGGTGGTCGCGTTCGTCACCGATGATGATCACCCGGCCGGTGAAGCCCTCGGCACGGAGGGTCTCCGCCGCCTTGGCCCCGGCGAGTCCCCCACCCACGATGACGAAAGTCCGATGTGCGTCGACCACTTGATGCCTCCCTGTTCACGGCCGGAGGTCCCGGAGGTGTCCTCCGGGATGACACAGCACGCTACGCCGCCTTACTGCGAGCGTCCCGCACGGAGCGTGATGGCGGAAGAGGGGCGCCCCGGCGGGCGTACCGGAACGGCTTGTTCCGACCCCGTGATCGCGAGGCGCACGATCCGGCGCGAAGCGGGTGCGGGGGGGCGCGCGGTAACCGCGTATGCGCCGGGAGGGAGGGCGGCCGGGCGGGCGGAACCCGGCAGGGCGGCCGCCCGGCGGCCACCGGGCGCGGACCACCAGGGCGCGGGGGCGAAGGCGCCGCCGCGGACCCGACGGATCAGCCGGCAGGCATGCGGGCCGGCCGGGCGGCCATGCCGGCCACCTGGCGGGGATGCGTGCGGGCCTGCCTGCAGGCGGGCGCAGCCCGGTGCGCAGGGCGCGGGGGCGAAGGCTCCGGCGGACCCGACGGATCACCGGGCGTGCGGGCGCAGCCTCGCGTGCAGGGCGCGGGCGGAGGCGTCGGTGAGCGAGGCGATCTGGTCGACGATCACCCGCTTGCGGGCCCGGTCGTCCGGGGCGCTGTCGAACATCGCCCGGAACTGCGGGTCCAGCCCCTCGGGCACCCGGGCGGCCAGGGCCTCGGCCAGTTCGGCGACGACGACGCGCTGGTCCGCGCGCAGGGCCTCCTGCTCGGCGCGCTGCATCACATAGCGGTCCGCGACCGCCTTGAGCACCGCGCACTCCAGACGGGTCCGCTCCGGGACGACCAGTTCGGCGGCGTACCGGGTGAGCCTGCCGGTGCCGTACGCCTGCCGGGTGGCGCCCTCGGCGGCCAGGCAGAAACGGCCGATGAGCTGGCTGGTGGCGTCCTTGAGCCGGGCCTGGGCCACGGCCGAGCCGTCGTAGCCGTGCGGCCACCACTCCTGGTCGACGAGGCGGTCGAGGGCGTCGGCAAGGGCCCGCGGATCGGTGTCCCCGGGCACGTAGCGGCCGACGGCGACCGCCCAGATCGCGCCGCGCTCG
Organism: Streptomyces sp. I6; assembly: GCA_003725745.1. Classification (GTDB taxonomy): domain Bacteria; phylum Actinomycetota; class Actinomycetes; order Streptomycetales; family Streptomycetaceae; genus Streptomyces. The sequence goes on from RHDP01000001.1 coordinate 1,876,160, forward strand.
GTCTCGGACAGCAGCACGTTCGGGTCGATGTGGCCCGCGTGCAGACCGTCCTCGAAGTCGTGCACGGAGTACGCCACGTCGTCGGCCCAGTCCATGACCTGGGCCTCGAAGCACTTGCGGTACGCCGGGGCGCCCTCCCGCACCCAGGCGAAGACCGGCAGGTCGTCCTCGTACACGCCGAACTTGGGCGAGTCGGGGTCGGTGGGGTGGCCGCCTCGGCTCCAGGGGTACTTGGTGGCCGCGTCGAGTGCCGCACGGGTGAGGTTCAGCCCGACGCTGATCAGTTCGCCGCCCGCCGCACCGGCGGTGGAGGTGACCGCTCCGGAGCGGACGAAGGCCTTCGGCTCGATCCGGGTGAGCAGCCGCAGCGACTGGGCGTTGCCCTCGAAGCCGCCGCAGTCCCCGGCGACCTCGTTGAGGGCCTGCTCGCCGTTGTGCCCGAAGGGCGGATGGCCCAGGTCGTGGGCGAGGCAGGCGGCCTCCACGAGATCGGGGTCGCAGCCGAGGGCAGCGCCCAGCTCCCTGCCGACCTGGGCGCACTCCAGGGAGTGCGTCAGGCGGGTACGGGGGCTCGGGTCCCAGGCCGCGCTTCGCGAACCGGGCGTGACCACCTGCGTCTTGCCCGCGAGCCGCCGCAGCGCGGCGGAGTGCAGCACCCGCGCGCGGTCGCGCTGGAAGGCCGTGCGGCCGGGGCGCTTGTCGGGCTCGGGCGCCCAGCGCGCGGTGGCCGCGTCGTCGTAGTCGCAGCTCTCGCCGAGGCCGGTGGGCGTGCTCGTGGTGCCTTCCATGCCCCTGACGGTAACGCGGGCCGCCTCGGCGGCGTGACTCAGGCAGTGACCAGCGGACGCGGGGCGGCGGCCTCGTACGGGGCGTCCCGGGCCGCGTCGTAGCGGTGGAGGACGAGCCGGGCGAGCGCGGGGTGGTCGCCGAGGGGGGCGGCCGCGACCCACGGCGCCGCGCTGCGGGACGCGGTGGCGAACCGGCCGGGCGCGGTGAAGTACGAGGCGAGCGCGACCCGGTGCCGGCCGCGCGCCGCCAGCGCCCGCAGCGCCTCGGGGACGGTGGGCGAGGTGGCGGAGGCGTAGGCGGGGACGACGGGCACGCCGCCGAGGCGCTCGGTGAGCAGGGCTGCGGTGCGCCGGGCGTCGGCGGCGGAGGCCGGGTCGCGCGAGCCGGCGGCGGCGAGGACCACCCCGGCACCGCGGACACCGGTTTCCGCGTCCCGCCAGCCGGCTTCCACCAGCCGGTCGTGGAGGGCCTCGACGAGCAGGGGGTGCGGTCCGAGCGGCGGTGCGAGCCGGGCGCGCACCCCGGCGGCGGCCACGGCGGCGGGGATGTCGTGCCCGACGTGGAAGCCGCGTCCCAGCAGCAGCGGCACGAGCACGGCCTCGCGGCCCCGCAGCCCGGCGAGGGTGTCGGGCAGCAGCGGGGTGTCGAGTTCGATGTGCCCGAGCCGCACGTCGGCACCGGGGCGCAGCTCCCGTACCCGGTCCAGCAGGCGGTTGACGGTCCGCAGGGCTCGGGGGTCCCGGCTGCCGTGGGCGACGGCGACGAGTACGGGGGCGGCGGCGAGTACGGGGGCGGCGGCGAGTACGGGGGCGGCGGCGAGTACGGGGGCGGCGGAGCCGCACTGCGCGGTGGCCGCCGGGGCCGTGAAGGGGCCGCCCGCGGCGGCGGGCGAAAGGCTGGGAGAGGTCATGGGTCTGCGCACTCCATTGAGCTGGACATGGCCGAGCTGTGCCCCGAGCTGCGCGGTGATGCGGGTGAGCAACTGGGCGGAGCTGTCGAGGGGCAGCGGGGTCGGAAGCGGTGACTCGCGGGGGTGTGCCGGCTCCGTCATGAACCGATACTGGCTGCCGGAGATTGCCACGCCGTTGCGCCGTGATGACGGGTGTTTACCGCTGCCTCACCGGGGCGCGGGAGGCGATGCCAGACGGCGGGCCGCTCCGGGTGCCGGCTCAGGCCGCCAGCCACACCCGCAGCTCGGGGCCGGGCACGCAGCCCTGCCTGGCCGCCGCCGCCAGGTCCTCCCCGTACTCGTAGCCGACGACGGGCATGCCCGGCCAGAGGCGGGCGACGGTGGCGAGACAGCCGGACCAGGCGCGGTCGAGGTCACCGTCCGCGGCGAAGACGTTCGAGAGGCCGACGACGTACTCGCTGCGGATGACCACGGCGCCCGCGACCGTGCGGCTGCCGCCGTCGGCCGTGCCGGCGAGGACGGTCACCGTGCGGTCGGACAGCAGACGCGGGCGGAAGAGCCCGGCCAGTGCCGCGTCGCCCCCCGACCAGGCGGCCTCCCAGCGGTCGAGGTCCGGAGCGGTCCGCACGGGGCGCCAGGCGACGTCGCCGGGCCCGACCGGCGCGGCGAGCACGGCGGGCCGGTGGATCCAGCGCGCCTGGAAGGTCACGTCGAAACCCTCCCCGGAGAGGTCCAGCCGCCCGAAGCTGTCCTTGACCGAACAGCCCCCCGCCGAACGGTCCACCCGGCCCAGCACCTCGCGGGCCGTGGCGTCGGGGGCGAGGGTGACGGCGTCCGGGTACAGCGGCGGGGTACGCCGCTCACTGGTCCAGGCGCGGTCGCCGAACACCCCGGGTATCCCGTGCGCACGGCACATCGCGTGGCACCATTCGGCGTTGTTCCGGGCTGCGGAGACAGCGAGCATGACTCGATCATGCCCTACTCCCCGCCCCACCGGCCCGGTGTCACGGAGCGGAGAGCACTGTTCCGCCCCCGTTTACGGCGTCTGCGGGTGGCCCCCGACCGTCGAAATGGTGAGACCGCCGGTGTCCCCGCTCACATCACCCGGACGCGGCGAACCATCACGCCCCGCCGAACGTCGGAGGAGACGGGCAGACGAACCAGGGGGGTCATCGATGCGGAAGCTCTCGCCGCGCCGGCGGGTGCCGGGCGGACCCGTGCGGCGCCGGGACGCGCCCGGCAGCTTCCTGCGGGGCCGGCTCGGGCCCGGCGGACCCGTGCGGCGCCCACGCGAACCCGGGACCACGCGGGCCGGGCTCGTGGCGGGCACGACTGTGCCGCGCCCGCTCGCGCCCGGCCGCTTCCTGCGGGGCCGGCTGGTGCCCCGGGCCACGCGGGCCAGGCGGCGGGCCGTGCAGACGCTGATGCTCGCGGCGGTCTGCGCGCTCGCCCCGGCGACCTGGCTGCACGCCGTGGCCGGCGACCGCACCGGCACCGTCGCCGGCTCCCCCGATCGCGATGTCGCCGTGGTGTTCGGCGCCGGGCTGCGCGAGGGCCGGCCGACCCCGTACCTGGCCCACCGGCTCGATGCCGCGGCGGAGCTGTACCGCGCCGGAAAGGTCCGGGTCGTCCTCGTCACCGGGGACAACAGCCGGGTGGACTACGACGAGCCGGACGCGATGCGTACGTACCTCGTCCGGCGCGGTGTGCCGGACGGCCGGATCGTCAGCGACCACGCGGGCTTCGACACCTGGGACTCCTGCGTCCGCGCCAAGAGGATCTTCGGCGTCGACCGGGCCGTGCTGGTGACCCAGGGCTTCCACATCAAGCGCGCGCTCGCGCTGTGCGAGGCCGCGGGGATCGAGTCGTTCGGCGTCGGCGTCGCCGAGCCCCACGACCGGGTCTGGTACTACGGCGGCGTCCGCGAGCTGTTCGCGGCCGGCAAGGCGGCGCTGGACGTCGCACTCCGGCCGGACCCGCACTTCCTGGGGCCCCGCGAGCCGGGCGTCACCGAGGCCCTGGCCGCGGCGGCCACCGCGCCCTGAGCCGCTCACCGCCGCGCGCCCGGCCCGGGGAGGGCCGCGTACCGAGGCCGTAATACGGCGAGCGGGCCGCCGTAACACGGACGACGCACGCTGGGGCGCATGTCCCACGCATCGGCCCCGGCGCCCGCCCTCGTCCCGACCCACTGCCCCTACTGCGCCCTGCAGTGCGGGATGAACCTGCGCGGGTCCGGGGAGACGGTCGAGGTCGTGGAACGGGACGACTTCCCGGTCAACCGGGGCGCCCTGTGCGGCAAGGGACGTACGGCACCCGCGGTGCTCTCCTCCCGGGTCAGGCTGACCGGGCCCCTGGTCCGACGCCCCGCCACAGGCAGGCTCGAACCGGCCACCTGGGAGGAGGCTCTCCGCGCCACCGCCGACGGGCTGCGGCGCACCCGCGCACGGCACGGGGCGGACGCCGTCGGCGTGTTCGGCGGCGGGGGCCTGACCAACGAGAAGGCCTACGCGCTCGGCAAGTTCGCCCGGGTGGTGCTCGGCACCTCCCAGATCGACTACAACGGGCGCTTCTGCATGTCCTCGGCGGCGGCGGCGCACGGCAAGGCGTTCGGGCTGGACCGGGGACTGCCCTTCCCGCTGGAGGACGTCCCGCGCACCGGCTGCGTCCTCCTCGTCGGCTCCAACCTCGCCGAGACCATGCCCCCCGCGCTGCGGTACCTCACCGAGCTGAAGGAGAACGGCGGCACTCTGATCGTCGTCGACCCGCGCCGTACGAGGACCGCGGAGCAGGCCGACCTGCACCTCGCGCCGCGCCCCGGCACCGACCTCGCGCTCGCGCTCGGCCTGCTGCACCTGGTGGTGGCGCAGGGCCGCACCGACGAGGAGTTCATCCGGGAGCGCACGGCCGGGTGGGAGGAGGCCAGGGCGGCCGCCATGGCGCACTGGCCCGAACTGGTCGAGCGGATCACCGGGGTGGGCGTGCCGCAGCTGCGGGCGGCCGCGGCCATGTTCTGCGACGCCCCGAACGCGATGGTCCTCACCGCCCGCGGGCCGGAACAGCAGTCGAAGGGCACGGACACCGTCGGCGCCTGGATCAACCTCGCCCTCGCCACCGGAAACGCCGGCCGGCCGCTGGCCGGTTACGGCTGCCTCACCGGCCAGGGCAACGGGCAGGGCGGCCGGGAACACGGCCAGAAGGCCGACCAGCTCCCCGGGTACCGCAGACTCGACGACCCGGCGGCGCGTGCGCACGTGGCCGGGGTGTGGGGAGTCGACCCCGGCTCGCTGCCCGGCCCCGGCCGGAGCGCGTACGAACTGCTCGACGCGCTGGGCCGGGACGTGAGGGCGCTGCTGCTGATGGGGTCCAACCCGGTGGTGTCCGCGCCCCGGGCGGCGCACGTGGAGGGACGGCTGCGCTCCCTGGACTTCCTCGCCGTCGCCGACGTGGTCCTGTCGGAGACGGCGGAACTGGCGGACGTGGTCCTGCCGGTGACCCAGTGGGCGGAGGAGACGGGCACGACGACGAACCTGGAGGGCAGGGTGCTGCTGCGCCGCCGGGCGCTGACACCGCCGCCGGGGGTGCGCAGCGACCTGGAGGTCATCCACGGTCTCGCCGGGCTGCTGGGACACGAGAAGGGGTTCCCCACGGACCCGGAGGAGGTCTTCGGGGAGCTGCGGCGCGCCTCCTCCGGCGGCCCCGCGGACTACGCGGGCATCAGCTACCGGCGGCTGGAGGAGGAGCAGGGCGTGTTCTGGCCCTGCCCGGAGCCTGGCTGGCACGGGCAGGGGCCTGGCCGGCACGGGCAGGGGCCTGGCCGGCACGGGCAGGGGCCTGGCCGGCACGGGCAGGGGCCTGGCCGGCACGGGCAGGGGACGGGGGCCGGGGAGACAGGCAGCCCGGCGCAGGCACAGAGCACAGCGGCCGGAGAGACAAGCAGCCCGGCGCAGGCACAGAGCACAGCGGCCGGAGAGACAAGCAGCCCGGCGCAGAGGCCCGGCACGGAGACCGGACACCCCGGCCGGCCCGCGCGGGATCCGGGCCCGGCTGCCGGACACGGGGACGGGCCGACCGGGGAACCGCACCCGGGAACACCGCGGTTGTTCCTCGACCGGTTCGCGACGCCTGACGGGCGGGCGAGGTTCGTGCCGGTGGTGCACCGGGAAGCCGCCGAGCCCACCGACGCCGAGTACCCCGTCGTACTGACCACCGGACGGGTCGTGGCCCAGTACCAGTCGGGGGCGCAGACCCGCCGGGTGGACGAGCTGAACGCGGCCGCCCCGGGGCCGTTCGTCGAACTGCATCCACAGCTCGCGGCGCGAGTGGGGGTCGCGGAGGGCGAGCCGGTCGCGGTGGTCTCCCGCCGCGGCCGGGCGGTCGCACCGGCCCGGGTGAGCGAGGCGATCCGCCCCGACACGGTGTTCATGCCCTTCCACTGGCCGGGGGCGGGCCGCGCCAACACACTGACCAACCCGGCACTCGACCCGACGTCGAGGATGCCGGAGTTCAAGGTCTGCGCGGTGCGCCTGGAACGGGCGCCGGAGTGACGGTGCCGCTCTTCTGACGCGGGTTTGCGGCGGCCCGTGCCCCTGACCGGAACGGAAACGGGACCGAAAGCGGAACCGAACGCGGCAGCGGCAGCGGCAGCGGCAACAGCAACAGCAACAGCAACAGCAACAGCAAGGAGAACGGCAAGGAGAACGGCAGGGGCCGGGAAGCGGGACGGCGGCCGGAGGCGCCGTCCCGCCCTCCGACGCCCCGCCCGCCGGGGCGTCAACCCCGCGCGGACCAGTCGCCGCCGGGGATGGGGGTGCCGTTCGCGCGCAGTCCGCGTGCCACCGGGCCCGCCGCCAGGTACACCCAGGCCGGTACACCGCCCGACGCCGAGTGGACGGTGCGCTCGACCCGTACGAAGAGGTTGCGCGGGTCGCCGGGGCCGAAGAACTCCTCCAGGCGGTCGAGCACGGCCACGAGTTCGCCGTACCGGTCCGGCGCCGCGGTGACGAGTTCGCCGGTGACGATGCCGTCGCCCTCGACTGCGTACGGGTAGCCCGGCCCCTCGTACAGCAGCGCGCCGCGCAGCCGGGCGGGTTCCTCGGCCTCGGTGCTCCCGCGCAGGTAGATGTCGTGGTTGTGCCGGCCGGGGCGGAGGGTGCCGTAGACGAAGAACGGCAGCCGGGACTCCCCGTGCCGGCCCGTCACGCCTGCTCCGCGGTCTGCGCCGCGATCCACTCCAGGTACGCGGCGCTGCCCCGGAGCACCGGTGTCGCGATGATCTCGGGGGTGTCGTAGTCGTGGTGGGCCAGCAGATGCGCCTCCAGAGCGTCGTAGCGTTCCTCTGTGGTCTTCAGCAGGACCTGCCACTCCTCACCGGTCTCGATGGCGTTCCGCCAGTGGTACACGGAGGTGACCGGCGCGGAGACCTGCGCGCAGGCGGCCAGCCTCGCCTCCACCGCGCCGCGGGCCAGCTCCTCGGCCTTTGCGGCGCTGTCGGTGGTGGTCACAACGGTCAGGGCCCGGCTCACGCACACTCCTCGTTCGGCGCGGACGGGAACGTCCGCGCGGCTTCGGCCCCGGCAGGGGCCGGGCCCATGGCCGTACGTCTACCACCGACCCGGCCCGGTGATCCAGTACGAGCCCGGTGCCTTCCGTCCCCGGCCGGCTCACCGCTCGCCCGGCCGGGCGCGTGAGCGGGGGCGTAAGCGGGGGCGTAAGCGGGGGCGTAAGCGGGAGCGTGAGCGGGCGGGACCGGCGGGAGGGACCCGGCCGCCGTCATCCCCCGTACGGCCGACGGGCCTTGGCCTCCCGGAGCGCGGCGCCCCACCAGGCGAGCTGGTCCAGCATCGACGTGACGGCGGCCTCGGGCGCGGCCGGATCCCGGTGCCGCCCCTCGTCGTCGAACTGCCGCCCGGCGTTCACGAAGGAGACGGTGTCCCGGACGGTGACGGCGTGCACCTCGGCGAAGACCTGGCGCAGTTGTTCCACCGCGCGCAGCCCGCCGGAGATGCCGCCGTAGGAGAGGAATCCGACGGGCTTGGCCTGCCACTCGGCGAAGTGCCAGTCGATGAGGTTCTTCAGCGCGGCGGGGAACGAGTGGTTGTACTCGGGAGTGAGCACGACGAAAACGTCGGCGCCCCCGAGCCGGGGCGAGACCTTGGCGAGTTCGGCGCGCACGGCCGCGCCGGGACTGCCGGAGAGCACGGTGGTGAGCTCCACCTCGGCGAGGTCGACGACGTCGACCGTGAAGTCCTCGCGGGCGCCGGCCCGGTCGAGGAACCAGCCGGCGACGACCGGCGCGAAGCGGCCCTCCCGGTTGCTGCCCACGATCAGGGCGAGCCTCAGGGGGCCGGCGGGCCCGGTCCCGGTAGCGGTCTCGAGAGCTGACCCGGTCACGGGGGCGGACCCGAACCCGGACCCGGTAGCGGTAGCGGTGGCGGACACGGTCCTGTCGGCGAGCCCGGCCCCCATGGCGGACGGGACGGTGGACAGGGGCGGGGCAGCGGATGCCTGCGGGGTGTGGTTCATACGGATCAGCGTGATACTTAAACCATTATTGAAGTCAAGCGCTACGCTGGGGGCATGTCGCATCTCGCCTGGGACGCCAAGGAAGCCACGGTCGGTCAGCTCGCGGAGCGCAGCGGTGTCGCCCCCTCGGCACTGCGCTTCTACGAGAGCGAAGGGCTGATCACCAGCCGCCGCACCGCCGGCAACCAGCGGCGCTACAGCAGGGACACGCTGCGCCGGGTCGCGTTCATCCGGACCTCGCAGCGGCTCGGCATCCCCCTGGCCACCATCCGCGAGGTGCTGGGGCTGCTGCCGGACGACCGCACGCCCACCCGGGAGGACTGGGCCCGGATCTCCGAGTGCTGGCGCGAGGACCTGGACGCGCGGATCCGTACGCTCCAGCGGCTCCGGGACAGCCTCACGGAGTGCATCGGCTGCGGCTGCCTGTCGCTGGACCGGTGTGTGCTGTCCAACCCCGGCGACGAACTGGCCGCGCACGGCCCCGGCCCCCGCCGTCTGATCGAGGACTGAGCGCCCGGGACGGACGACGGCCGGGACCGGTCGGGACCGGTCGGGACCGGTCGGGACCGCGGGCGGCCACCGTGACCCGCCGACCTGGCCCCCGGCCCCGGAGCGCACCGACCACCCGATCGTCGATCGCGGGCGGCCATCGGACGTACGACTCGCTCGTCTTCGCCATGCGGACGATCGCGTTCCCCGGACCTCGGGGCCGGGGACGAGCGTCGCGAGGCGGCCGGAAGCCCCCGCGGGGCGGCCTGCTCGGCCCTTCGGCCGACACGGCGAGGCGCCGAGGGCCGCGCACTGGCGTCGGGCAGGGTTTGCCCGTCATGGAGCGGCGTCAGGTGCGGTGCATCGCAAGGCGCCGGATCGGCCTCGTCGTGGGCTTACTCTGCCGATTCGACTGATTCGGCCGATTCGGCTGAATCAGCTGAATCAGCAACGCCGTGCGTCGTCGCGAGGAGCGTCGCGAGGGGCGTCGCGAGGGGCGTCGCGAGGGGGCGAACGCCGCCTGATGCGGCACTAGGCTGGGCGGATGACGAACCGGCCGGACGTGCACATCGAGATCGGCGGCCAGCCGGCCACCGGGCTCGATCCCGCCGTGGTGCCGCTCCTCCAGGGTGCCTACGGCCACTACACCGCCATGCAGGTGCGCGACGGCCGGACCCGGGGACTGCCGCTGCACCTGGAGCGGCTGGACCACGCGACACGCGAGCTGTTCGGCACGGACCTCGACGGGGACCGCGTGCGGGCGCTGGTGCGCCACGCGCTCGGCGGAAGCGGCCGGAGCGACGCGGCCGTACGGGTGTACGTGTACGGGGCGGCTGCCGGAGGCGGTGCGCCGACGGTGGTGGTGACCGTGCGGGAGCCGCGGACCATGCCTCCCCGCCCGCGGAGCATGATGCCGGTGCCGTTCCTGCGGCCGGTCCCGCACATCAAGCACGCGGGCGGGGTCGGCCAGGCGTACTACGGACGCGCCGCCGCCTTGGCGGGCTTCGACGACGCGCTGCTGACCGGCCCCGGCGGGGAGATCGCGGAGGGCCATGCCGCCAACGTCGCCTTCTGGAACGGCACCTCGCTGGTCTGGCCGGAGGCACCGGCGCTGCGCGGGATCACCATGGCTCTGCTGGAGAGGCTGCTGCCATCCGTGCGGCGGGAGGTGCGGCTCGCGGATCTCGGCGGGTACCCGGCTGCGGCGCTGGTGAACTCCCAGGGCGTGGCACCGGTCCACCGGATCGGCACGACGGAGTTCGCGGTGGACGAAGAGCTGATGCGGCGCCTGGCCGAGGCGTACGCGGCGGTCCCCTGGGACAGGATCTGACCGTACGACGCGGTGCCCTCGCGGAGCGCGCCGCCCGCCCTCTCACTCGTTCGGCGCGGTCGCTCGCACCGCCCGGCCAATGGCGCAATCGCACCGCTGTGACCTGCGGCGACACCCCCGGTGCAACACGACACGCCGTACGGCTCGTGCGTATCTGATCGCCCATCAGCAGGCGTGGCGGGCTGTCTGCCCCTTACCTCTTGAGGTGTAGGAACGGCCTCCGGCACCACGGTCCGGCGGCACGGCCAACGCCCCGGAGGACGTCATGCGCACCACCGCCCGCCTGCTGGCCGGACCCGCGCTCGCGGCCGCCTGCGTCGGTGCGGCGGCCGCGCCCGCCGCCCGGGCGGCGGACCCCGGGACGCTGACGCTGTCCCCCTCCAGCACCACCGCCGGTGCCTCCGTGACCGCGAGTACCACCGCATGCGGCAGGCGCGGTCACGGCACGGGCGACGCCGGGTCGCTCGGCGCGGAACGTTTCGACCTGGCACCCGGCGCCGGCGAGGGCGCCACGGCCACCGCGGCCGGCAGGTTCACGGTGCCCGAGGACACCGATCCGGGGACGTACATGGTCTCCGTGCTCTGCGACAACGGCAGCAAGGCCTTCGGGGACCTCGTGGTGCGGGCCCACGGGCACGAACCGAGCGGCCATGTGAAGACGGGAGTCGGCGGCAGCGTCGGCCCCGACATCACCCAGATCACGGCGGGGGCGGCCGTCCTGGCCGCGGCCGCCGTCGGCGGGACCTGGCTCCTGCGCCGTCGGGCGAGCGGCGCGCAGGGCTGACGGAGAGCGTTCGCGCTCGGCCTCCACCGTCCCTCGTACCGCCGTCCCCGCCCCCGTCACGCCTCGTCCGGCTGACGGGGCGGGGAGTTCCCCCCACCCGGCCGGGCGCCCGGGGAGTCAGGAGGAGCCCATGAAGTCGAACGGGTTGCTGCTGGCCCTGGCGGTCTGCGCCGGGGTGTGGCTGGTGCAGAACGGGGCGCGGCCCGTCACCCCGCCCGCCCCCTCCGCCGCCGAGGCCTTCACCGCCGGCCGGCACACGGACGCCGCCGCACCCCCGCTGCCGCCGTCGCCCCCGGTGCGCTTGCGCATCCCGCGGATCGCCGTGGACACCCCGCTGACCCGCCTCGGACTGGCCTCCGACGGCAGCCTGGAGGTCCCTCCCGCCGGCCGGGGCGGAGTGGCCGGCTGGTACGGCGGCGGCACCACCCCGGGCGCCCGGGGCACCGCGATCGTGGCCGGCCATGTCGACGACGCCGACGGACCCGCCGTCTTCTACAAACTGGGCACCCTGAAGAAGGGGAACCGCGTCGAGGTGCTCCGCGAGGACGGCCGCACGGCGGTGTTCACGGTCGACGCGGTGGAGGTGTACGAGAACGACGCCTTCCCCGACCGGAAGGTGTACGGAGCCGCGCGCCGGGCCGAACTGCGGGTGATCACCTGCGGCGGCCCTTTCGACCCGCGCACGGGCTACCGGGGCAACGTGGTGGCCTTCGCGCACCTGATCGGGGTGCGCGGACCGGTCCGGTCCTGAGAGCGCGCCGCGCCCTCGGGGCGGTACGCACCGCCCTGCGGTGGCCGCGGCCTGCGGCGATCCCGGCTCCGAGGGTCCGGCAGCCGTGGCCCCGGCGGGTGCGGCCCTCCGGTGGCCCCGGCCGCATCGGGGTTCCCGCCCTCCGGTGATTCGCGGCCCCGCCACCCGCCGGGGCGGCGGGGCCGCGCGAACCCACGAGCAGGCGCGCCCCGGCTCCCCCGAACCACGAGCAGCCCCCGGATCCACGAGCAGTCGCCGGCCCCCCGAGCAGCCGCCCGACCGCACTCCCCGCAAGCCCTCAGCCCGACCACTGGTCGAACGCCAGTTTCGCCACCAGCGAGAACACGACCACGAGCAGCACGCCGCGGACGAACTCCGCGCCCCTGCGGAGCGCCGTCCACGCGCCGAACATCCCGCCCGCCAGGTTGAAGACCGCCATCAGCGCGGCCAGATGCCACAGCACCGTCCCCTGGTAGGCGAACATCGCGAGGGCGCCGGCGTTGGTGCACACGTTGACGATCTTGGCGGTGGCGGAGGCCGCGACCAGGTCCAGATGGAGCACGGCGGTCAGGGCGAGCACCAGGAAGGTGCCGGTGCCGGGCCCGAACAGGCCGTCGTAGAAGCCGATCCCGCCGCCGACCAGGACGACCGCGGTGGCGATCCGGGCGCGGGTGACCGGCCCCCGGTCCCCATGGGTGCCGAAGGAGGGGCGCAGCAGGACGAACGCCGCGACACCCAGCAGCACCACCATGATCACCGGCCGGAGCGCGTCGCTGCTGATGCCCGCCGCGAAGAACGCCCCGCCCATGGAGCCGGCGAGCGCGGCGAGTCCGATCCGCACGGCCGTCCCCACCTGCACCGGGGCCTTGCGGACGTAGGTGACCGCCGCGCCGGTGGTGCCGACGATGGCGACCGCCTTGTTGGTGCCGAGGATCTGCGCGGCGGGCACCTGCGGCATGCCCAGCAGCAGCGCCGGAAGGAGCAGCAGCCCGCCGCCGCCGACCACCGCGTCGATCCAGCCGGCCGCCAGTGCGGCGGCACACAGGAGGACGAGGGTGGTCAGCGGTATGTCGGGCATGGCCGCGACCCTACGGAGACGATGCATGCGCCGTCCATCAAACCCGTGAGTCTTGAGCTACCTCTGAGGTTCCCCGAGCCGCCGTCACCGGCAGGGCCCCTCACACACCGGGACGGCGGGAGCTGAGGGCAGTGTTCCGCGCGGGAAACAACCGGGATGCCGACGGGTAACACCCGCCCCTCAGTCTGCGTACATGGATTCGAGGATCGTGGTGGTCGGCGCCGGGATGGCGGGAGCACGGCTGGCGCGGCAGCTCGCCCCGGCGTACGACGTCACGCTGCTCGGCGAGGAGCCGCACGCCCCCTACAACAGGGTGCTGCTGGCCGACGTCCTGGCGGGCCGGTACGGCCCCGAGGTGATCGCGCTGCCCCCGGTCCCGGGGACGCGGCCGAGGTGCGGCGCCGGGTGCGGGCGGTGCGGATCGACCGCGGGGCGCGGACCGTGCACTGCGCGGACGGCACGGCCGTGGTGTACGACCGCCTGGTGCTGGCGACCGGCTCGAACCCGGTGCTGCCGCCGCTGCGCGGGCTCGACGGCGGACTGCCCGGCGGGGTGCACCCCTTCCGCACCCTCGACGACTGCCTGGCGCTGTCGGCCGCGGCCCGGCCCGGGAGCCGCGCGGTCGTCGTCGGCGGCGGGCTGCTCGGCGTCTCGGCCGCGCGGGCGCTGGCGGAACGCGGCACGGACGTGGTCGTCGCCCACCAGGGGCCGACCCTGATGGACCGCCATCTCGACCCGGAGGCGGGCGGCCTGGTGCGCCGGCATCTGGAGGGCCTCGGCGCGGAGGTCCACACCGAGTGCCACGCCCGGGGGCTGCGCCACCGCGACGGTGCCGTCACCGGCGTCGAACTCGCCGACGGCTTCGTCCTCGACGCCGACCACGTCGTCCTCGCCTGCGGCGTCCGGCCCCGTGTCGGCCTCGCAGCGGACGCCGGCCTCACGGTCCGCCGGGGTGTCGTCGTCGACGACACCCTGACCACATCCGACCCGCGCGTCCACGCCATCGGCGACTGCGCGGAGCACGCGGGCACCGTCTACGGGCTCGCGGCCCCCGCCCTGGAACAGGCCGACGTGCTCGCGTCGGTCCTGACGGCCGACCCCGTACCGGGCCGGGAACCGGCCGGCCGGCGCTACACCGGCACCCGCTCCCTCACCCGGCTCACCCTCGGATCCGCCGGCGCCTTCGACGTCGCCGCGTTCGGGGAGCCCTCGCCGCGGCCCGGGGACGACGTCGTCCGCCTCGCCGACGCCACCCGCGGCGCCTACCGGAAGGTCGTCGTCCGCGGCGACCGGCTCGTCGGCGGCGTACTCCTCGGCGACCTCGCCTCCGTCGGCGCGCTCGCCCGGGCCTGGGAGGGCGACGAACCGCTCCCGGACGCACCCCTGCTCCACCTGCTCACCACCGATGGAGGACTCTGAGATGACCACCCCCACGATCGTGCTCGTCGGCCACGGGATGGTCGGCCAGCACTTCCTGGAGGCCCTCGCCGAACGGGGAGTCACCGGTCGCGCTCGGATCGTCGTGCTGTGCGAGGAGCCCCGCCCCGCCTACGACCGGGTCCAGCTCACCTCGTACTTCTCCGGCCGGACGCCCGACGAGCTGTCCCTCGTCGAGGACGGGTTCATGGCGCGGCACGGCATCGAACTCCACCTGGACGACCCGGCGGAGCACATCGACCGCGCCGCCCGCACGGTCACCTCCCGCGGCGGGCGGACGTTCCCGTACGACTCGCTCGTCCTGGCCACCGGCTCCTACCCGTTCGTGCCGCCCGTCCCGGGCCGGGACGCCGAGGGCTGCTTCGTCTACCGCACCATCGAGGACCTCCTCGCCATCGAGGAGTACGCCAAGACCTCCCGCACCGGGGCGGTCGTCGGCGGCGGACTCCTCGGGCTGGAGGCGGCCGGCGCGCTCAAGGGCCTGGGCCTGGACACCCATATCGTGGAGTTCGCGCCCCGGCTGATGCCGGTGCAGGTCGACGCCGGCGGCGGCGCCGCGCTGCTGCGCACCGTCGAGGGCATGGGCCTGACCGTCCACACCGGCGTCGGCACCCGGGAGATCGTCGCCGACGGCCCCGCCGTCACCGGCATGAACCTCTCCGACGGCTCGTCGCTCGCCACCGACCTGGTGGTCTTCTCCGCCGGCGTGCGCCCCCGCGACCAGCTGGCCCGCGACACCGGCCTCGCCGTCGGCGAACGCGGCGGCATCGCCGTCGACGAGCACTGCCGCACCTCCGACCCCGACGTGTACGCGATCGGCGAGTGCGCCCTCGCCACCGACGGGCGGGTCTACGGGCTCGTCGCACCCGGCTACGAGATGGCGAAGACCGTCGCGGACATCCTCGCCGACCGGACCTCCGGCACCACCTTCACCGGCGCCGACACCTCCACCAAACTGAAGCTCCTCGGCGTGGACGTGGCCTCGTTCGGCGACGCGCACGGCACGGCCGACGGCTGCCTCGACGTCGTCTACTCCGACTCCCGCTCCGGGGTCTACAAGAAGCTGGTCGTCGCGGCGGACGGCGCCCTGCTCGGCGGCGTCCTCGTCGGCGACGCCGACTCCTACGGCATGCTCCGCCCCCTCACCGGCTCCGTACCGCCCGTGCCGCCCGAGCAGCTCGTGCTGCCCGCCGGCGCCGGGGCGCCCGCGGCCCTCGGCCCGTCAGCGCTGCCCGACGAGGCCGTGGTCTGCTCCTGCCACAACGTCACCAAGGCCGGGATCCGCGCCCACACCACCCTGCCCGAGGTGAAGAAGTGCACCAAGGCGGGCACGGGCTGCGGAAGCTGCGTCAAGGTCATCGGCCAGCTGCTGCCGCAGGCCGCCGACCAGGGCCTGTGCGGCTGCTTCTCCTACACCCGCAGTGAGCTGTACGAGATCGCCCGCACCCTCGGCCTCGCCTCGTACGCCGCACTGCTCGACTCCCACGGGCGGGAGGAGGCCCGCGGCGGCGACGGCTGCGAGATCTGCAAGCCCGCCGTCGGCTCGATCCTGGCCAGCCTCGGCGGCGGCTACATCCTCGACGGCGAGCAGGGGGCCCTCCAGGACACCAACGACCACTTCCTCGCCAACCTGCAGCGCAACGGCTCCTACTCGATCGTGCCGCGCATCCCCGGCGGCGAGATCACCCCCGAGAAACTCATCGTGATCGGCGAGGTGGCCCGGGACTTCGGCCTCTACACCAAGATCACCGGCGGTCAGCGGATCGACATGTTCGGCGCCCGCGTGGACCAGCTGCCCGCGATCTGGACCCGCCTGGTCGACGCCGGCTTCGAGTCGGGCCACGCGTACGGGAAGTCGCTGCGCACGGTCAAGTCGTGCGTGGGGCAGACCTGGTGCCGCTACGGAGTCCAGGACAGCGTCCGCATGGCGATCGACCTCGAACTGCGCTACCGCGGCCTGCGCGCCCCCCACAAGCTGAAGTCGGCGGTCTCCGGCTGCGCCCGCGAGTGCGCGGAGGCGCAGTCCAAGGACTTCGGCGTGATCGCCACCGCCAACGGCTGGAACCTGTACGTGGGCGGCAACGGCGGGGCCACCCCGCGCCACGCGGACCTGCTCGCCCAGGACCTGTCCGACACCGAACTCGTCCGGCTCATCGACCGGTTCCTGATGTTCTACATCCGCACCGCGGACCGCCTGGAGCGCACCTCGGTCTGGCTGGAGCGCCTGGAGGGCGGACTCGGCCACCTGCGGGACGTCGTGGTGCACGACTCCCTCGGGCTCTGCGGCGAACTGGAGGCGATGATGGCCCGCCACGTGGCCGGCTACCGCGACGAATGGGCCCAGACCCTCGACGACCCGGACCGGCTGCGCCGCTTCGTGTCGTTCGTGAACGCCCCGGGCGCACCGGACCCCTCCGTGAAGTTCGTCCCCGAGCGGGACCAGATCAAGCCGGACCTCACCGTACTCACCCTGGAAGGGACACTCGCCCGATGACGATCCAGGACGCACCCCCTCTCACGCTCCAGCTCGAACTGTCCGGCGCCTGGCTGCCCGTCTGCGAGATCACCCGGCTCACCCCGGGCCGCGGCATGGCCGCCCTGCTCCCCGACGGCCGGCAGGCCGCGGTCTTCCTGGACCGCGCGGGGACTCCGTACGCGATCGACAACCGGGACCCGTTCACCGGTGCACAGGTCCTGTCCCGCGGCCTGCTGGGCGCCGCCGACGGGCGGGCCTTCGTCGCCTCCCCGCTGCTGAAGCAGCGGTTCGACCTGGCGACGGGCCGCTGCCTGGACGACGACGGGGTGTCGGTGCCCGTGTACGCGGTGCGCTGGGCCTGACGGGGACCGGGCTGACCCGGCGGTACGGCGGCCGGCCCGGCGGTACGGCGGCGCGGCGGGCCCGGTCGCATCGGGGGCGGCTCGCACAGGGGACGGCCCCGGGCGCCGGACGGGAACCGACCGGCCCGGTGAAGCGATGATCGGCCTGCCGCCCGGACGGTGCCCGGATGCCGCCCGCAGCGGGGGTCCTCGCGCCACCCGCGGCGGTGACGCGCATACGGTCCGGAACGGTAAACCGCGTGCGGCCCGGAGCATGCCTCCGCTACCGTCGCCGCCCATGACGCCTCCCCGGGTACGTCCCCCCTTCGTGGCAGACGAGCGCACCCGGCTCGTCGGCTGGCTCGACATGCAACGCGCGATCGTCCACTACAAGTGCGAGGGGCTCAGGGAAGCGGACGCCCACCGGCCGGTCCTGCCGTCCTCGCCCCTGATGACGGTGGCGGGCGTCGTCTCCCATCTGCGCTGGGCCGAGAACACCTGGTTCGAGGTGCTCTTCCTCGGCCGGACCGCCGACGGGCCGCAGTTCGCCGAGGCGCCCGAGGACGCCGACATGCGCGTCGAGGGCGTCCCACTGGCACGCCTGCTGGAGGAGTACCGGCGGCAGTGCGCGATCTCGAACGACATCATCGCGGCCCACGCGCTCGACGAGGCCGGCCGCCACCCCGACTACACGTCGTCCGCGGCGACCCTGCGCTGGATGCTGATCCACATGGTGGAGGAGACCGCCCGGCACGCCGGTCATCTGGACGCCGTCCGGGAACTGCTCGACGGGGAGAAGGGCTACTACTGACCGGGCCGGCCCCCCGGCGCCCGGGAGACGCCGCGGGCGTGACCGCGCCCCCGCCCGCAGCCGGGACGAACCCGGTGACCGGCCTGAACGAACCCGGCGACCGGCCGGCCACCCGGCCACCCGGCCGCCTGACGGCCACTCAGTCCGTCGCCTTACCGGGCCTTACGGCGGGCCGTACGCTTGCGGCACGGCCCGCCGCCCCCGGCACGCCCAGGAGCACCCGCCGGGCTCGCGGGGCAGGCGGGTGGCGCCGGCGAGACCGCCGGGCGACCGAGGAGCGGAGGAGCACCGCATGCCGTCGACGACCGGCTGGACCAGTCACGACATCCCCGACCAGAGTGGGCGCACCGCCGTGGTCACCGGAGCCAACAGCGGCATCGGGCTCGTCGCCGCCAGGGAACTCGCCCGGCGCGGGGCGCGGGTACTGCTCGCCTGCCGCAGCGCGTCACGAGGCGGGCCGGCCGCTGATCTCATCCGGCGCCAGGTGCCCGGCGCGGAGGTGGAGTTCAGGCCGCTGGACCTCGCGGACCTGTCGTCCGTCAGGGCGTTCGCGGAGTCCTACACCCCCGGGACGCTCGACCTGCTCGTCAACAACGCCGGCGTCATGGCCCTGCCGTACGGCCGGACGGCCGACGGCTTCGAGACCCAGTTCGGGATCAACCACCTGGGGCACTTCGCCCTGACCGGGCTGCTCGCCGGGAAGCTGCTGCGGACCCCCCGCGCCCGGGTCGTGACCGTGTCCAGCGGGATGCACGCGCTGGCCGACATCGACATGGGCGACCTCAACAGCGAGCGCCGCTACCACCGCTGGGTGGCTTACGCCCGCTCCAAGACGGCCAATCTGCTGTTCACGCACGAACTGGCGCGGCGGCTCCGGGAGGCGGGCTCGGACGTCGTCGCGGCGGCCGCGCACCCCGGCTACGCGGCGACCAACCTCCAGACCGCCGGGGCGAGGATGGAGGGCCGCCGTACTGCCGAACGGCTCGCCGAACTCGGCAACCGGGTCTTCGCCCAGTCCGCGGAGGCAGGGGCGCTGCCCACGCTGTACGCGGCGACCGCGCCCGGTGTGCGCCCCGACTCGTTCACCGGCCCGCGCCTGGGGCTGCGGGGCGCGCCCGCGCCGTCCCGGCGTGCCCCGTGGACGCTGAACGACGCCGCCGGTGAGCGGCTCTGGGTGGCCTCCGAGCAGCTCACCGGCGTGACGTACGACGACCTGAAGGGCTGACCCCGGGCGCGGCCACCGGCTCGGGCCGACTCCGGGCCGAGCCGGTGGCCGCGCCCGGAGCCGGGCCGTCCCGGAGCCCGACCGTCCCGGAGTGGGACCGTCCCGGAGTGGGACCGTCCCGGAGTGGGGCCGGGCTACTGGCCCTCGGCGGCCTGCGGGTCCATCCAGACGACCTCCCAGATGTGGTGGTCAGGGTCCTGGAAGGAGCGGCCGTACATGACACCGTGGTCCATCGGCTCGTTCGCCGGCGAGCCCCCGGCCGCAAGGGCCGCGTCGGCCAGCTCGTCGACCTTCTCGCGGCTCTCGGCACTCAGTGCGACGATCATCTCGGTGCTGGTGGCGGCGTCCACGACGCTCTTCTTGGTGAAGTCCTTGAACCTCGCCTCGGTCAGCAGCATCGCGAAGATCGTGTCGCTGATGACCAAGCAGGCGGCGGTCTCGTCGGTGAACCGGGGGTTGAAGGTGTAGCCGACGGACTCCCAGAACGCCTTCGACGTGTCGAGGTCCTTCACCGGCAGGTTCACGAAGATCATCTGGGACATGGCTGGTGCCTCTTTCGTGGTCGTGCTCATCGTCGCGCCCTCGGGCGTCGCTTGTCATGGGTAAAGACCCCGAGGGCGCCCAGGACTCATCGCTCGCGGCGGGGGAATTTTCCGGAGCGTGCGCGGCGGTCTGGCGGGCGGCCGGGCAGGCCCGGGACGGCCGGGCATGTCCGGGACGGCCGTGCGCGGCCGGCGGACCCGTCTGCCGCGGCCGAAGCCAGGCGCCGGAGACCCGTGACCGGGCGACGGAAGCCAGGCGCCGGAGGCCGGTGACGACGGAAGCCAGGCGCCGGGCCCAACGGGTGCCTGGCGCGGGCGGGAGGAGGTCCGTCGCCACGCCCCGCCCCGCACGGGACGCCTTCACGCCACCCCGCGTTGACGCACAGTCAATTCCGCGCCTCTAGGGTCCGTTGGCGCGCGACCCCGCCCCGCCGCCCGGCGGGGGAAGGGCAGTCACGACCCCCTGGAGTGACAGTGGAACGACGCAGTTTCCTGCGCGGAGCGGTCATCGGCACGTCCGCGGCCGCCTTCGGCGGCACGCTGTGGCAGGGCGCCGCCTCCGCGGCCCCCGCACAGCCCGGCCCGGGACCGTACGGGGCGCTCGGCGCGGCCGACGCGAACGGCATCCGGCTGCCGGCCGGGTTCACCAGCAGGGTGATCGCCCGTTCCGGGCAGAAGGTCGCCTCCACCTCGTACACCTGGCACAACGCCCCGACGGCGGCGCCTGCTTCGCCGACGGCTCCGGCTGGATCTATGTGTCCAACTCCGAGATCAACCCGTCCGGCGGAGCGAGCGCGGTCCGGTTCTCCTCGGCGGGCGCGGTCACCGGGGCCTACCGGATCCTGTCGGGCACCCGCACCAACTGCGCGGGCGGTAAGACGCCCTGGAACACCTGGCTGTCGTGCGAGGAGGTCAGCCGCGGCTACGTCTACGAGACCGACCCCTGGGGGGTGAACGCCGCCGTCCGCCGGGACGCCATGGGCCGGTTCAAGCACGAGGCGGCGGCCGCCGACCCGGTCCGCAGGGTCGTGTACCTGACCGAGGACGAGAGCAACGGCTGCCTCTACCGCTTCATCCCGGCGACGTGGGGCGACCTGTCCTCCGGCACGCTGCAGGTACTGGTCGCCGGAACCGCCACCTCGGGCACGTTCGGATGGGCGAACGTGCCCGACCCGGACGGCTCCCCACCGCCACCCGCAGCCAGGTGCCCGGGGCGAAGAGGTTCAACGGCGGCGAGGGCTGCCACTACGCCAACGACACCGTCTGGTTCACCACCAAGGGCGACAACCGCCTCTGGCAGCTCAACCTCACCGACGGCACCTATGAACTCGCCTATGACGACTCGCTGGTGACGGGCGGCCCGGCCCCGCTCACCGGCGTGGACAACGTCACCGGCTCGTCCTCCGGCGACCTGTTCGTCGCGGAGGACGGCGGCACCATGGAGATCTGCCTCATCACCCCGGACGACGTCGTCGCCCCGTTCCTGCGGATCGACGGCCAGTCCGGCTCGGAGATCACCGGCCCCGCCTTCTCGCCGGACGGGCGGCGGCTGTACTTCTCCAGCCAGCGGGGCACCAGCGGCAGCTCGTCCGGCGGCATCACCTACGAGGTGACGGGACCGTTCCGGGCGTAAGTCCGGACGCAGGCACCCCCGGCGGCTCCGGATCGCGCTGGGCGCGGCCTCTCAGCAGGGCCGTGCCCAGCGGCGTCATCGTGTGCAGCACCGCGTTCCCGTTCCGCAGCGTGACCACGAGCCCGGCCTCCCGCAGCACACAGGCGTGCTGGCTGGCCGAGGCGAGCGACACCCCCGCCCTGCGGGCGAGTTCGCTCGTGGTGCAGCCGCTGCCGATGGACTGGAGCACCGCCGAGCGGGTGTGCCCCACGAGCCGGCCCAGCGACATCCCGTCCCGCCCCCATGTCATCGGCGAGCCGGTGTGCGTCACGGGGTAGACCAGCACCGGCGGCAGCTCCGGGTCCCGGCGGACCACGGGCGTGCCGCGGCAGAAGTACGAAGGCTGCAGCAGCAGCCCGCGCCCCTGAAGCCGCAGCTCGCGCTCCACCGGGTAGTCGGCCTCCAGCACCGGCGCACGCCAGCGCAGCATCGGCGGCAGCGAGGCCAGCAGCTCGTCCGCACCCCCGTCGAGCAGGGCCCGGCCCCGCACGGCCCGATCGGCCTCCACCGCCGCCTGGATGTGCGGCCAGTACGGCTCGACCGCCGACCGGTGGTAGCTGCGGAGCACCCCGACGAGCCGGTCCATCGGCCCGTCCGCGCCCTCGGCGAGCCCGGCGAGCCGGCCCGTGAGCACGGCGTGCGGCCGCTCCGCGGCGAGCAGCGCCAGCTCTGCTCCGAGCCTGCGCACCGGGGTGGCCCGCACCGCCTCCAGCCCCTCCTCCAGTCCCTCCAGCGCCTCGGGCGGAGTCAGGAAGTCCGGGAAATAGCCGCGCTGCGGGACGAGCGCCGCGAGGAGCCGTGTTTCACCGTTCAGCCGGGCCCGGGTTTCCGTCCGCCATTCGCCGAAGACGGTGGCGCCGCGCCGGTCCCGTAAACGGTGGAAACTCAGAACCGTTTCCCACAAAACATCCGGCCTGGCCGCCATCCGCACCCTGGCGAGGTCTTCACCGGTGAAGTGGATTCGCAGCACGGAACCCCCACTGTTGCATCCGCAATCGCCCCCGTCACTGAGTATGCATGCAATCACAGGACGTTACCACGGTGTTTCAGCCACAGTTGAAACGCATCGCGTAACAGGGCGGCGAACCGAAAAGCTGTACGACGTCGGACACGAAACCTTCGGGTACCGAGGGGCGAGGCAAAGACCGTGGGGGCTTTCCACGCCTGGCGGCGGTCGGCGGAGGTTGCGGCTCCGTGTCCGACATCGGGAATGGAGCGCGGCCGGCGGGTGGGGATCCGTCGACCGCGCTCCGCCTGTTCTTTGCTCAACGAATGGCGGAAATCAAGCATCCGTTAAAATCCACCGCCGACCCGCGGTTGAGCGACACGCGCGGGCGGCAGACCCCACCGCCGTGCCTCGAAAGGAAACGAGCGGGACAGGCACCTCCGCACAAGGTGCCCGTCCCGCTCGTCTCGTGGTGCACCGGGACCGCCGGCCGGTCGGTGAGGGTCGGGGACCACCGACGGCCCCGGGGCCGGGGCCGGCCGCGGGTGCGGCCGGACGGATCAGCGGCTGTCGCTGCCGGAGGACCGGGCCGCCGCGCGGCCCGCCTCGAGACGGGCCACGGGGATCCGGAACGGCGAGCAGGAGACGTAGTCCAGGCCGACCTCGTGGAAGAAGTGCACCGACTCCGGGTCACCGCCGTGCTCGCCGCACACCCCGAGCTTCAGGTCCGGGCGGGTGGCCCGCCCGGCCGCCACCGCGTTGCGCACCAGCGAACCGACGCCGTCCTTGTCGATCGTCTCGAACGGGCTGACGCCGAAGATCCCCTTCTCCAGGTAGGCCGTGAAGAACGAGGCCTCCACGTCGTCCCGGCTGAAGCCCCAGACGGTCTGGGTGAGGTCGTTGGTACCGAAGGAGAAGAACTCCGCGGCCTCCGCGATCTGACCGGCCGTCAGTGCCGCGCGAGGCAGCTCGATCATCGTGCCGAGCGCCAGTCTCAGGTCCACACCCGTGGCCGCCTCGACCTCGGCGATCACCTGCTCGGCCTCCTCGCGTACGATCTCCAGCTCCTGCACGGTGCCCACGAGCGGGATCATGATCTCGGCACGCGGGTCGCCCTTGGCGTTGCGGCGCTCCGCCGCGGCCTCCGCGATGGCCCGCACCTGCATGGTGAACAGCCCCGGGATCACCAGGCCGAGACGGACTCCGCGCAGGCCCAGCATGGGGTTCTGCTCGTGCAGCCGGTGCACCGCCTGCAGCAGGCGCAGGTCGTTCTCGTTGGCGTCCTTGCGGGCCTCGGCGAGCGCGACGCGCACCGACAGCTCGGTGATGTCCGGCAGGAACTCGTGCAGCGGCGGGTCCAGCAGCCGCACCGTCACCGGCAGCCCGTCCATCGCCTCGAACAGGTCGACGAAGTCCCTCTTCTGCAGCGGCAGCAGCGCCTTCAGCGCGTTCTCGCGCTCGTCGTCGGTGTCGGCGAGGATCAGCTTCTCGACCATCTCGCGGCGCTCGCCGAGGAACATGTGCTCCGTACGGCACAGCCCGATGCCCTGCGCGCCGAAGCGGCGGGCGCGCAGCGCGTCCTCGGCGTTGTCGGCGTTGGCCCGTACGCGCAGCCGGCGCACCCGGTCCGCGTAGGCCATGATCCGGTGCACGGCCTGGACCAGTTCGTCGGCGTCGTCGGCACCCGCGTGCATCCGGCCCTCGAAGTACTCCACCACCGGGGACGGCACGACCGGGACCTCACCCAGGTACACCTTGCCGGTGGAGCCGTCGATGGAGACGACGTCGCCCTCCTCCACCACCGTGCCGTTCACCGTCATCCGGCGGCGCTTGGTGTCGACCTCCAGCTCCTCGGCGCCGCAGACACAGGTCTTGCCCATACCTCGGGCGACGACGGCGGCGTGCGAGGTCTTTCCGCCCCGGGAGGTCAGGATGCCCTCGGCCGCGATCATGCCGTCGAGGTCGTCCGGGTTGGTCTCGCGGCGGATCAGGATGACCTTCTCGCCGGAGCGCGACCACTTGACCGCCGTGTAGGAGTCGAAGACGGCCTTGCCGACCGCCGCGCCCGGCGAGGCGGCGATGCCCCGGCCGAGCTTCTCGACCCGTGCGGTCTCGTCGAAGCGCGGGAACATCAGCTGCGCCAGCTGGGCGCCGGTGACGCGCTGCAGGGCCTCCGCCTCGTCGATGAGGCCCTGGTCCACGAGCTGGGTGGCGATCCGGAAGGCCGCCCCCGCGGTGCGCTTGCCGACCCGGGTCTGGAGCATCCACAGCTGGCCGCGCTCGATGGTGAACTCGATGTCGCACAGGTCCTTGTAGTGCGTCTCGAGCGTCTCCATGATCTGCATCAGCTGGTCGTACGACTTCTTGTCGATCGACTCCAGGTCCGCCAGCGGCACGGTGTTGCGGATACCGGCCACGACGTCCTCGCCCTGCGCGTTCTGCAGGTAGTCGCCGTAGACGCCCTGGTGGCCGGAGGCCGGGTCGCGGGTGAAGGCCACACCGGTGCCGGAGTCCGGGCCGAGGTTGCCGAAGACCATGGAGCAGACGTTGACCGCGGTGCCGAGGTCGTGCGGGATGCGCTCCTGGCGGCGGTAGAGCTTCGCCCGGTCTCCGTTCCAGGAGTCGAAGACGGCCTTGATGGCCAGGTCCATCTGCTCGCGCGGGTCCTGCGGGAAGTCGCGGCCGGTCTCCGACTTGACGATCTTCTTGAACTGCTTGACCAGCTTCTTCAGGTCGGCGGCGTCGAGGTCGGTGTCGACCGTGACCTTCTTGGCCTCCTTGGCCGCTTCCAGGGCGTCCTCGAACAGCTCGCCGTCGACCCCGAGGACCGTCTTGCCGAACATCTGGATGAGCCGGCGGTAGGAGTCCCACGCGAAGCGGTCGTCGCCCGCCTGCCGGGCGAGGCCCTCCGCGGACGTGTCGGACAGGCCGATGTTCAGGACGGTGTCCATCATGCCCGGCATGGAGAACTTGGCGCCGGAG
Organism: Streptomyces sp. I6; assembly: GCA_003725745.1. Classification (GTDB taxonomy): domain Bacteria; phylum Actinomycetota; class Actinomycetes; order Streptomycetales; family Streptomycetaceae; genus Streptomyces. The sequence continues at coordinate 1,901,245 of RHDP01000001.1, forward strand.
CGAACGGACACCAGCAGCGGGTCGTCGGCCTGGCCGAGCTTCTTGCCCATGCGCTGCTCCAGCGCGTCGAGGTGCGCACTCACCTGGTCACGCAGTGCCGCGGGCTCCTCGCCGCTGTCGAGGTAGACCTTGCAGGCCTCGGTGGTGATGGTGAAGCCCGGAGGGACGGGCAGACCGAGGTTGGTCATCTCGGCGAGGTTCGCGCCCTTGCCACCGAGGAGGTCCTTGAGGTCCTTGTTGCCCTCGGTGAAGTCGTAGACGAACTTCTGATCTCTGATTTCCGACACGGGTCTCGACTCCTCGAGGACTCGGTGGCTGCCCTGACGGCGAGGAACATACCCAGATCGAAGGAACGTGGGTACGTCCACTTGTCCGTCATTCGGCCGTAACCACCCGTCCGCCAGCAGATCGCAGGTTCCCGATCCGCAAAGCGGCACCCCGCGCATCTTCACCCCTCGAAGAGCGCTTGACCGAAAGCGGAACATCATCGCTCAGATGAGCAGCCTTACGGGCATCTGAGTTTACCCCTGAACACAGAAAGGGTGGCACGCAGTGCCACCCTTTCCGAAGTCGCAGCCACCCCCAAGGGTGCTCATATGAGCGCAACCCCTATCAGGGGTGGTGAGAATCACGCCGCCGGGAACGACCGGATCCCATCATCCGGACCCACTCGCACCCGGATCCGGGCCGGCCTCCCGGCGCGCCGCCCGATCAGCCCCCGGACGTGTCCAGCTCCGCATCCTCGCCCACACCTGCGCAGTCGTACGGATCCCTCAGCCAGCCGTCCGGGAGCACCACCCGGTTGTTCCCCGACGTACGCCCGCGCGGGCCGTCCGCACCCGACGGCCACGGCTGCTCCAGGTCCAGCATGCTCAACTGAGCGCGCAACTCCTCCAGCGACGACGTCACCGCCAGCCGTTTGCGCATCTCCGACCCGACCGCGAAGCCCTTCAGGTACCACGCCACATGCTTACGGAAGTCGATCACGCCACGGGACTCGTCCCCGATCCACTCCCCAGCAGCCGCGCATGGCGCACCATCACCTCCGCGACCTCACGCAGCGACGGCCGCGCACACGCTCCCGACCCGTCGAAGGCACCGACCAGGTCCCCGAACAGCCACGGCCGGCCCAGGCAGCCGCGCCCCACGACCACCCCGTCGCAGCCCGTCTCACGCATCATCCGCAGCGCGTCGTCCGCCGACCAGATGTCGCCGTTCCCCAGCACCGGGATCTCCGGCACGTGCTCCTTCAGCCGGGCGATCGCGTCCCAGTCCGCCGTGCCGCCGTAGTGCTGGGCCGCCGTACGCCCATGCAGGGCGATCGCCGTGACACCCTCCTCGACCGCGATCCGCCCCGCGTCGAGATAGGTGATGTGACCGTCGTCGATTCCCTTGCGCATCTTCATCGTGACCGGCAGGCCCCCGCGTTCCCGACCGCCTCACCGAGGATCGCCCGCAGCAGGTTCCGCTTGTACGGAAGCGCCGAGCCGCCCCCCTTGCGGGTCACCTTGGGCACCGGGCAGCCGAAGTTCAGATCGATGTGGTCGGCCAGGTCCTCGTCCACGATCATGCGGACGGCCTTGCCTACCGTGACCGGGTCCACGCCGTACAACTGGATCGAACGCGGCCGCTCCGACGTGTCGAAGTGGATGAGCTGCATCGTCTTCTCATTGCGCTCGACGAGCGCCCGCGTCGTGATCATCTCGCTGACGAACAGTCCCTTGCCCCCGCTGAACTCGCGGCAGAGGGTACGGAACGGCGCGTTGGTGATACCGGCCATGGGCGCGAGCACCACCGGGGGCTGCACGGCATGCGGGCCGATGGACAGCGTCGGGGACTGAGCGAGCGTGGTCATCCGCCCATTGTCGCGCACTGTCACATCGATGAGTGAGACGCACCATCCCTGCCCTGCCGCCTGCCCGGGGGCAGCTCGCCCGGTCGGCGCGGGTCCGACGCGCACACCGGCGTCGGTCCGGTCCCAGGGAGCCGGTCCCAGGGGTCCGGCTTCAGGGGTCCGGCTTCAGGGAGCCCATCCCGGGCTCCCGGCCTCAGGGGGCCGATCCCGGGGAGCCGGCCTCAGGGGGCCGATCCCGGGGAGCCGGCCTCAGGCGTCGCCACACGTCCGGGCCCTCGCGCCCTCCCGGGTCCTGCCCCGCAACGTGGCGCGCCGGGGTGGCGGCGGAGGTACTCGGCCTCGAGGGCGCCCATCCGGGAGGTGTGGGTCTCCAGGGCGTCGTCGGAGCCGTACAGCAGGGTCTCGTGGCGAGTGCGGTGGATGGCCTCCAGCTCCTTCAGCAGCTGCCCGTCCTCCAGCCGCTCCGGCGGCACTCCGCGATCCTGCTCCGCCATGTCACACACCTCCGGTAGGTACGCCCCTTCCATCATGGCCCCGGATCGGGCGACCGCATCCGAAGCCGGAAGTGCCCGGACCGCCAGCCGGTCCGGGCACTTCGGCGTGAGGATGTCAGTCCTGTGCGCCGCTCTCGTCCCGGGACGCCTCGCCAGGGGCGTCCGGGGTGTGCTGAGCGCGCTCACGCATCCTGCGCAGGAGCTCCTGCTTCTGCTCGGCGGCCACCCGGCGGTCCGTCTGGCCCGCCGGTCCGTCGCCTCGCTGGTCGGCGCGGGACAGCTTTCTGCGCTGCCCGCCCACGCCGAGGAGGTTGTTGCGGCCCTTGGCCACGGGGGTTCTCCCATCGTGGTGAGAAGTGGTCTGGAGGTCAGCTTGCGGGGGCGGGGCATGCCCGCCGCACTCTCACTCGTAGATCTGGATGAAGGAGGACATGCGGCGACGGTAGCGGGCCGGGCCTGGTCGAACACCTGGTTTTCCGGCCCGGATCGGGGCGGTGCACGCCGGTGTCGACAAACGATGGCCGACAAATGACGACTGACAGATTTTGAAATCTGTCATCTGTAATGCCATAGTTGTCATCGTCAGAGATCCACCTCTCCGAGGAGTCCCTCTCATGACCTCCGCCAGCTCCCCCAGCTCCCCCAGCTCCCCCTCCTCGCCCAGTGCTCGCACCGCATCAACCGGCAGCCCCGCCCCTTCAGCGCCTCCGGCACCCCGCCCCGTCCCCAACCGCTCCCTCGGAACCACCGGCCCCGCGTCTCAGCCATCGGGCTGGGCGCCATGGGCATGTCGGCGCTCTACGGTGACGCCGATCGCCCGGAGTCGATCGCGACGATCCACGCCGCCCTCGACGCCGGCGTCACACTGATCGACACGGGCGACTTCTACGGCATGGGCCACAACGAGCTGCTGATCCGCGAGGCACTGCGTGCCGCTCCGGCGGGCAGCCGTGAGAAGGCGCTGATCAGTGTGAAGTTCGGGGCACTGCGCGACCCGGAAGGCGGCTGGTCCGGCTACGACGGCCGCCCGGCCGCGGTGAGGAACTTCGCCGCGTACTCACTCCAGCGGCTGGGTACCGACCACATCGACGTCTACCGGATCGCCCGTGTCGACCCCGATGTGCCGATCGAGGAGACGATCGGCGCGATCGCCGAGCTGGTCGAGGCAGGCCGTGTCCGGCACATCGGCCTGTCCGAAGTCGGTGCCGAGACACTCCGCCGCGCGGCGTCGGTCGCCCCGATCAGCGATCTGCAGATCGAGTACTCGCTGATCTCCCGCGGCATCGAGGACGCGATCCTGCCCGCGGCGCGTGAGCTGGGCATCGGTGTCACGGCGTACGGGGTGCTGTCCCGCGGCCTGATCTCCGGGCATTTCGGCGCCGACCGGAAACTGGCGGCAGACGACTTCCGGGGTATGAGCCCTCGCTTCCAGGGCGGCAATCTGCGCCACAACCTCGGGCTCGTCGAGCGGCTGCGCGGGATCGCCGGGCAGAAGGGGGTTTCGATCGCCCAGTTGGCGATCGCCTGGGTGCTGTCGCGTGGCGAGGACGTCGTTCCGCTGGTGGGTGCGCGGCGCCGGGACCGGCTGGCGGAGGCGCTGGGTGCCCTGGACGTGACGTTCGGCGGGGACGAGCTCGCGGAGATCGAGCGGGCGGTTCCGCGTGGAGCGGCCGCGGGTGAGCGATACCCGGCGCCGCAGATGGCACATCTCGACAGCGAGCGCTGAGGTGCGGCGGCGGGCGCCGTCCGGAGCGGCGGCACGGGGTGCCGGCTGACGGGGGACGTCCCTTTCGGCCGGGCCCCGCAGGTGCAGCGGACGCCGACCGTGCCGTTCCCGGCCGCCGTGCCGCCTGTAACGGCCGGGTCGGCTCGGCGGCCGCCCTGGTCGTGTCGGTGGGGGGCGGTACCGTCGGTGCCATGTCCACCACGGAGACCCTGAGCGCCGACCGCATCCTCGAGGCGACCGAGGAGGTGCTGCGCCGTTTCGGCCCGTCCAAGGCGACGGTCGTCGATGTGGCCCGCGCCCTCGGGGTGAGTCATGGCAGTGTGTATCGGCACTTCCGCACGAAGGCGGCGCTGCGTGAGGCCGTGACGGCTCGCTGGCTGGGCCGTACCGAGGAGTTGCTGTCGGGGATCACGGAGGGGCCTGCGGGTTCTGCGGAGGAGAAGCTGCGGTCGTGGCTGTCGTGTCTGTTCGAGGCGAAGCGCCACAAGGCGGGTGACGATCCGGAGCTGTTCGCCACTTACGCGGTGCTGATCACGGAGGCCAGTGGCGTGGTGGACGAGCATCTGGTGGTGCTGGTCAGCCAACTGACGCGGATCATCGAACAGGGTGTGCGCGGCGGGGAGTTCGAGGCCGCGGCTCCGGTGTCGGTCGCGCAGGCGGTGTTCGACGCCACGGCGCGTTTCCACGATCCGGTGTTCGCGCGGGAGTGGCGGAGGCCGGCGATCGACGACGAGTTCCGCGCGGTGTGCGAGTTGCTGCTGCGGGGTCTGCGTGCCTGACCGGATCGTTCGCCGTGGCCCGGTCGCTCACCCGGCGCGCGCAGGTGTCGCGGATGAGTGTTCTCTGCACGCCTGCTTTCCGTACGCGGACGGTGTGTGCCGGTCCGTGCCGGTCCCGTCTGCCGACTTTGCCGGTCCCGGCTGCTGACCTTGCTGGCGCTGCTGACCTTGCTGGCGCTGGCGCTGGGCGGCATGGTGTGCCTTCTCCGCCGGCGGTCGACGAGTGGGCCCGGTATGCGTGGAGGCCCCCGGTTCCGTACCCGGAACCGGGGGCCTGCCGCCGTCGTGACGGTGACCGTCAGCAGCCGAGGAGGCGGGTGGCGAGGTAGCCCTGGATCTGGTCCAGGGAGACGCGCTCCTGCTTCATGGTGTCGCGCTCGCGGACGGTGACGGCGTTGTCGTCGAGGGTGTCGAAGTCGACGGTGACGCAGTAGGGGGTGCCGATCTCGTCCTGGCGGCGGTAGCGGCGGCCGATGGCGCCGGCGTCGTCGAACTCGATGTTCCAGTTCTGCCGGAGGTCGGCGGCGAGGCCCTTGGCCTTCGGGAGAGCTGGGGGTTGCGGGACAGCGGCAGGACCGCGACCTTCACCGGGGCGAGGCGGTGGTCGAGGCGCAGGACGGTGCGCTTCTCCATGACGCCCTTGGCGTTGGGGGCTTCGTCCTCGTTGTAGCCGTCGAGGAGGAAGGCGAGCATGGTGCGGCCGACGCCGGCGGCGGGCTCGATGACGTACGGGGTCCAGCGCTCGCCGGCTTCCTGGTCGAAGTACGACAGGTCGGTGCCGGAGGCCTTGGAGTGGGCGCCGAGGTCGTAGTCCGTGCGGTTGGCGACGCCTTCGAGCTCGCCCCATTCGCTGCCGCCGAACTGGAAGCGGTACTCGATGTCGGCGGTGCGCTTGGAGTAGTGGGAGAGCTTCTCCTTGGGGTGCTCGTACCAGCGCATGTTCTCCTCACGGAGTCCGAGGCCGGTGTACCAGTTCCAGCGCTGCTCCATCCAGTACTCGTGCCACTTCTCGTCCTCGCCGGGCTTGACGAAGAACTCCATCTCCATCTGCTCGAACTCGCGGGTGCGGAAGATGAAGTTGCCGGGGGTGATCTCGTTGCGGAAGGACTTGCCGACCTGGGCGATGCCGAAGGGCGGCTTGCGGCGGGAGGTCTGCTGGACCTGGGCGAAGTTGGTGAAGATGCCCTGGGCGGTCTCGGGGCGCAGATAGGCGACGGAGCCGGAGTCCTGGGTGGGGCCGAGGTGGGTGGAGAGGAGGCCGGAGAACTGCTTGGGCTCGGTGAACTGGCCCTTGGTGCCGCAGTGGGGGCAGTTGATGTCGCTCAGGCCGTTGGCGGGGGTGCGGCCGTGCTTCTCCTCGTAGGCCTCTTCGAGGTGGTCGGCGCGGAAGCGCTTGTGGCAGGAGGTGCACTCGGTGAGCGGGTCGGTGAAGGTGGCGACGTGGCCGGAGGCCTCCCAGACCTCGGTCGCCAGGATCACCGACGAGTCGATACCGACGACGTCCTCGCGCGAGGTGACCATGTAGCGCCACCACTGGCGCTTGATGTTCTCCTTGAGTTCGGTGCCCAGCGGTCCGTAGTCCCAGGCGGCGCGCTGGCCGCCGTAGATCTCGCTGCTGGGGTAGACGAACCCACGGCGCTTGCTCAGGTTGACGATCGTGTCGATCTTGTCGGCGGCCACGGTGCTCTCTTCATTACGACGACGAAGTGCGAATGCTTCAGATTACCGGCGCCCGTACCCCCTGTATCAAATCGGTTCGCCTCCTCGTTCGGGGAAGGGGCGGGGCTCGGGACATGGCGCCGGATGCGGGGGATGCCGGTGTCCGTCGGGTCCGGCTCCCCGTGTATGCGGGTGCGGGTGCGGGTGCGGTGAAGGTAACAAGTGACGGGTGACGGGTGACGGGTTGCGCACGCTCCGTCGCCTCCGCGGGGGAGGGCGGGTTGGGCCGCACCGAGGAGGAAACGGGGCTGGCGGTCGTCGTTCGATCGCAACCGATGATTCAATTGACAATCGTTTCCACATTTGTTGAAAATGAGTGTCATGAACGTACGCCGCCGCATATCCACCGCCGCTCTCGCCGGAACGACCGTGCTGGGCCTTGTCACGCTCTCGGCCTGCTCGGGCACGTCCTCGGCTGACGGCGACGAGGGCGGCGGCAAGCTGGACGTGGTCGCCTCGTTCTACCCGATGCAGTTTCTGGCCGAGCAGATCGGCGGCGACCACGTCGAGGTCACCACGCTGACGAGGCCGGGGGTGGAGCCGCATGACCTGGAGCTGCAGCCCAGGCAGGCGTCGGAGCTCCGCCGGGCCGACTACATCCTCTATCTCAAGGGCGTGCAGCCCGCCGTCGACGAGGCGATCGCGCAGTCCGGGGTCAAGCACGTCGTCGATGCCGCGACCCTGACGAAGCTGGAGAGCCACGGTGCCGACGTCGGCCACGACCACGGCCACGAGGGCGAGGAGCACGCGGGCGAGGAGCACGGCGCGGGCCACGAGGGCGAAGACCAGGCAGGCGAGGAGCACGGCGCCGAGGCAGGTGGCGATCCCCACATATGGCTGGACCCGGTGAAGTACGCCGAGGTCGCCCAGGGGGTCGGGGACTCCCTGGCGAAGGCCGACCCGGACCGTGCCGCGGACTACCGGAAGAACACCGAGGCGCTGGTCGGCAAGCTGAAGGCACTGGACACCGAGTTCGCCGACGGTCTGCGGAACACCACGACCAGGACCTTCATCACCGCCCACTCCGCCTTCGGTTACCTGGCCGAGCGGTACGGCCTGGACCAGCACGGCATCGCCGGGATCGGTCCGGAGTCGGAGCCGAGCCCGGCCCGGATCAAGGAGCTGCAGTCGGTCGCCAAGCAGGAGAAGGTGTCCACGGTCTTCTTCGAGACACTGGCCAGTGACCGCACGGCGAAGACGCTCGCCAAGGACACGGGCCTGCGGACGGACGTCCTGGATCCGCTGGAGGGCATCACGGACAAGTCCAGGGGTGACGACTACCTGGCGGTGATGGAGTCCAACCTCGCCGCGCTGCAGAAGGCGCTCGGCGCGAAGTGACAGAAGCGACCCCTGCCGTATCGGCACGAGGAGCATCGGAGGCGCAGCCCATGGATTCCGTCGCAGAGCCCGTCATATCCGTCCGCGGGGCCCGGGCGACACTGGGCTCCCGTCCGGTGCTGCGCGGTGTCGACCTCGCCGTGGAGCGTGGTGAGGTGGTCGCGCTGCTCGGCGCGAACGGCTCGGGGAAGTCGACGGCGGTGCGCTCGCTGATCGGCCAAGTGCCGCTCGCGGCCGGTTCGGTGTCCTTGTTCGGTACGGAACTGCGTCGTTTCCGTGCGTGGTCGCGGGTGGGTTACGTGCCGCAGCGCACGACCGCGACGAGTGGGGTGCCGGCGACGGTCCGGGAGGTGGTGGCGTCCGGCCGGCTGTCGCACTCGAGGCTGGGGCGGCTGTCGAAGCGCGACCGTGCGGCGGTGGGGCGGGCGATCGAGGTCGTCGGGCTCGCCGGCCGGGCGGGGGACTCGGTGAGCGCGCTTTCGGGAGGGCAGCACCAGCGGGTGCTGATCGCCCGTGCGCTGGCCGCCGAGCCCGAACTGCTCATCATGGACGAGCCGATGGCGGGTGTGGACCTCACCAGTCAGGACGTTCTCGCCGGGACGTTGCGGGAGCAGGTCGCGGCGGGGACGACGGTGCTGCTGGTGCTCCATGAGCTGGGCCCGCTGGAGCCGCTGATCGACCGGGCCGTGGTGCTGCGGGACGGCTGCGTCGTCCATGACGGACCGCCTCCGCGTGCCGTGGGCCAGCATGCGCTGCCCGGTCACGACCACGTACATCCGCATGCGGCCGACGAGCCGCTCCGCACGGGACTGCTGACCTGATCATGGAATTCCTTCAGGACCCCTTCATGCAGCGGGCGCTGCTGGCCGCGTTGCTGGTGGGCGTCACGGCGCCGGCCGTGGGTATTCATCTGGTGCAGCGCCGGCAGGCGCTGATGGGCGACGGCATCGGCCATGTCGCGTTGACGGGTGTCGGTCTCGGCTTCCTGCTGTCCACGAACCCGGTGTGGATGGCGGCGCTGGTCGCGGTGGCCGGTTCGGTGGCGATGGAGCTGATCCGGGCGTACGGGCGGACCCGTGGCGACATCGCGCTGGCCATGCTGTTCTACGGCGGTATGGCGGGCGGTGTGATGCTGATGAATCTCAGTGCCACCGGATCCAGCGCCAATCTGACATCGTACCTGTTCGGTTCGCTGTCCACCGTCTCGGACGAGGATGTCGTCGCGATCTGCCTGCTGGCGGGGTTTGTGCTGCTGGTGACGGTGGGGTTGCGGCGCCAGTTGTTCGCGATCAGCCAGGACGAGGAGTTCGCCAGGGTCACGGGTCTGCCGGTGCGGGCTCTGAATCTGCTGGTGGCGGTGACCGCCGCGGTGACGGTGACGGTCGCGATGCGGGTCGTCGGGCTGCTGCTGGTGAGCGCGCTGATGGTGGTGCCGGTGGCGGCGGCGCAGCAGGTGACCCGCTCGTTCGCGGTGACGTTCGTGGTGTCGGTGGCGACCGGGGTGGCGGTGACGCTGGCCGGCACGGTGACCTCGTACTACCGGGACGTGCCGCCGGGTGCGACGATCGTGCTGCTGGCGATCGCGGTGTTCGTGCTGTTCACCGCCTTGGCGGCGCCGCTGGCACGGCGGCGGTCGAGGGTGGTCGCGGCTGCCGGGACCACCGGCCCGGAGTGCGATGTCGACGTTACGGCGACCCGCCGTCCGGCGGGTGATGCCGCGGTCTGACCGGGCTGGTGGGCGGGCCTGGCAGAATGGCCGTCGAGGAGCGGCGGAACGTAAGGAGGTACCTGTGGCGACGGCTGGACCCCCCGTGCGCGGCCGGTCGACCCGGCAGCGGGCCGCGGTGGCGGCGGCGCTGGACGAGGTGGACGAGTTCCGCAGTGCGCAGGAGCTGCACGACATGCTCAAGCACCGCGGCGATTCGGTCGGCCTGACGACGGTCTACCGGACGCTGCAGTCGCTCGCCGATGCCGGCGAGGTCGATGTGCTGCGCACAAGCGATGGAGAGTCGGTGTACCGGCGTTGCGCGTCGGGTGAGCACCACCACCATCTGGTGTGCCGGGTGTGCGGCAAGGCGGTCGAGGTCGAGGGCCCGGCGGTGGAGCAGTGGGCGGAGACCATCGCGGCGCAGCATGGCTATGTGAACGTGGCCCACACGGTGGAGATCTTCGGTACATGCGCGGAGTGCGCGAAGAAGTGAGCCGGTGACGTGAGGGAGTGAGCCCGTGCCCCGGTGACCCCGGGTGTGCGAGGCGCTGTGTGCGGGCCCGTACCGGCCGGCGGTTCCGGGGAATCGCCGGCCGGTACGGGCCTTCTGCCGTACGGGGCGTGCCGTGGGGTCTGTCGTGGGGTGGTGTCTGTCGTGGGGTGGGGTCGGTGCGGTCGGCGGTGGCCGTGCGGGCTTCCCGCCGGGTGTGTGCGGGGGTTATCCCTTGTCGAGTTCCTTCTCGATGCGGGCGAGTTCCTCGTTGGGGATGGCGCCTCCGAAGCGGCGGTCGCGCTGGGCGTACTCCAGGCATGCGCGCCACAGGTCGCGGCGGTCGAAGTCGGGCCACAGCACGTCCTGGAAGATCATCTCGGCGTAACTGCTCTGCCAGATGAGGTAGTTGGATGTGCGCTGCTCGCCGCTGGGGCGGAGGAAGAGGTCGACGTCCGGCATGTCGGGGTAGTACAGGTACTTCTGGAACGTCTTCTCGTTGACCTTGGAGGGGTCGAGCCGGCCGGCGGCGACGTCTTCGGCGATCTTCTTCGCGGCGTCGGCGATCTCGGCGCGCCCACCGTAGTTGACGCAGAAGTAGAGCGTCATGGCGTCGTTGGTCCTGGTCTGCTCCTGGGCGACCTGGAGTTCCTGGACGACGGACTTCCACATCTTGGGCATGCGGCCGACCCAGCGGATGCGGATGCCGAGCGCGTCCATCTCGTCGCGGCGGCGGCGGATGACGTCCCGGTTGAAGTTCATCAGGAAGCGCACCTCCTCCGGGGAGCGCTTCCAGTTCTCGGTGGAGAAGGCGTACAGGGAGAGGTTCTTGACGCCCATCTCCAGGCAGCCCTTGAGTACGTCGAGCACGACGCCCTCGCCGACCTTGTGGCCCTCGGTGCGCGGCAGGCCGCGTTCCTTGGCCCAGCGCCCGTTGCCGTCCATGACGACGGCGACGTGGTTCGGCACGAGGTCGGCGGGGAGCCTCGGCGGGAGCGCCCCGGACGGGTGCGGCTCGGGGACCTTGTACTCGCGGCGGGATCGTCCCAGGATTCCGCTTCGTGCCATGGGGGTCACACTCACTTCTTCTCGGCGTGCTTCTCGGCGTGCTTCTCGGCGTGTTCGTCGGCGTGCTTGACGGCGTGCTTCTCCACGTACCGCAGCGAGCGCAGGCCGCGCTCCAGGTGCCAGTGCAGATAGGCGGACACCAGCCCGCTGCCTTCCCTGACGTGGCGCGCCTCGCACGCCTCCGCGGTGTCCCAGTCCCCGGTCAGCAGCGCGCCGAGCAGGCCGATCGCCTCGGCAGAGGGTACGACGCTGCCGGGGACGCGGCAGTCGGCGCAGACGACTCCGCCCGCCGCGGCGGAGAAGAACCGGTTCGGCCCGGGCATGCCGCATCGCGCGCAGTCGGAGAACGACGGCGCGTAGCCGTTGACGGCGAGGGAGCGCAGCAGGAACGCGTCGAGGACGAGGTGCGGCGGGTGCTCTCCGCGGGCGAGGGTGCGGAGCCCGCCGACCAGCAGCAGGTACTGCTGGACGGACGGCTCGCCCTCGTGGTCGGTGAAGCGTTCCGCGGTCTCCAGCATGGCGGTGCCCGAGGTGTAGCGGGCGTAGTCGGTGACGATGCCGCTGCCGTACGGGGCGATGGTCTCGCTCTGGGTGCACAGCGGCAGGCCGCGGCCGACGAGGTCGCCACCGCGGGCGAAGAACTGCACGTCGACATGTGAGAACGGTTCGAGTCGGGCGCCGAACTTCGACTTGGTGCGGCGCACTCCGCGGGCGACGGCGCGGACCCGCCCGTGTCCGCGGGTGAGGATCGTGATGATGCGGTCCGCCTCGCCCAGCTTCTGGGTGCGCAGCACGATGCCGTCGTCGCGGAACAGGGTCATGGGGCCATTGTCTCGTACCGGCCGGGCGCCACCGGGGCGGGTCCGGTGGGCCGTCGCACCGGCTGTCCCGTCCTACACGTCGGCCTGGCGGAGTTCCTCCAGGAGTTCGTTCTGGCCGACGAGGAGTTCGGTGAGGATGCGGCGGGCTGCGCGCAGAAGTTCCGCGACGTCGCCGCCGGCGAGGGCGTAGCTGACGGTGGAGCCGTCGCGTATCGACACCACGATCCCGGAGCGGCGCAGCACTGCCAGTTGCTGGGAGAGGTTGGACGGTTCGACCTCGATGGCCGTGAGCAGGTCGCGCACCGGCACCGGACCGTTCTGCAGGAGCTCCAGCACCCTGATGCGGACGGGGTGCCCGAGCATGCGGAAGAACTCCGCCTTGGCCTGGTACAGCGGTACCTGCATGTGATCGCTCCTGGTGAATCGACGATTACGGGCCGATCCTCCCGCCTCCGGGTGTCCCCCTCCCAGGGGGTTCAGCCCATCGGGATCTCTCGAATTGCAGATTTCTTCAATTCGTGGGCAGCCGGAGGCGAGGAGATCATCAGGGCGCTACAGCTCGAGGTCGACCTCGATGCGCTTGAGCTGGTGGCGGGCCATGGCCAGGTTGGCGTTGTTCTTGTCGAGCACGAGGTAGAGGAAGAGGCCGTTGCCTCCGCGACCCTTCAGTAGCCTTATGAGGTGGTACTGGGTGCCGAGGGTGATCAGGATGTCGTCGATGTCGTCGGTGAGTCCGAGGTGCTCCATGGTGCGGGTCTTGGCGCGGATCACGTCCGTGTTGCCGGCCGCGGCCACCGCCAGGTCGAGGTCCTTGCCGCCGCCCAGGGTTCCCAGAGCCATCCCGCTGGTGTAGTCCACGAGCGCCACCCCCAGCGCCCCCTCGATCGATGTCATGGACTCTTTCAGGGAAGTCTCCACGTTGGCCATCGCTGCGCTCACTCCTCATCAGTGCGTACGTTCGGATGCCGGTGCGCGGACGGATTGACCGCGCGGCCGGCAGGTGACGAGGACGCTACCTACGGTGAGGGGGTCATGGAGGGTTTTGGCGGAACATGCCACCAGCAGGCCGAAAACGGCCCCTGGGGACCAAGCCCCCGAGCCGGCGAGGTATCCGGGTCGGATACCGGGCCCGGACACCGGTTTCGGCGGCACGGGCCGTCGCGGACCGCGCCCGCCGCCCCGCGGCGCGCCGCACGGAAGTACCCCCGCAGCGGTCCGCGCGGCGATGGGGCGGTGAAGGAGGGGTGCCGCGGACAGCGCTCAGCGGCGAGCCCCGGTGGCGGGACACCCGGCACGGCGTGTGCACCCCGCCGCGCACGGTGTCCCGCCGCGCACGGTACACCCGTAGGGATACCGGCAGCATCAGGACCGGCACGGGGCCGGCAGCATCAGGACCGGCACCCGTACGGGAACCGGCAGCACCGGGCGACCGGCCGCTGGGCCCCGGCCGTCCGTACGGCGGGCAGGCGGATCACATCCACCCTGCTCAGACGCCGAGTTTGCGCCGGAGCTCGGCCTCGCGGGCGTGGTCACCCAGCAGCCGGTGGGCGTCGGCGGCCCTGCGGTACTCCTCGCCGGCGCCCAACGGGTCGCCCTGCACGAGCAGGTTGTCGCCCACCGCCTCCGCCGACGCCGCGATCCCGGCACCGAGCCCGGCGCGTTCGAAGGCGGCCAGGGCGGCGCGGTGCAGTTCCACCCCTGCGCCGTAGGCGCCGCGCCGCTCCTCCAGGCGCCCCAGCTCGCTCAGCGCCCGGCCCTCCCCCACCGGGTGGCCTTCCCGGCGGTAGAGGGCGAGGGCGGCGCGCAGATGGCGCTCGGCGGGCACGAAACCGCCGGCCTGGGCGTAGGCCGTGCCGAGCCGGCACCGGGCGTCGGCGAGTGCGGCCGCGTCACCGGTCCGGTGGCGGGCGAGTAAGGGCAGCGCCCGCTCCAGGCAGTCGATCGCCTCGTCGGGGCGGCGCCGGTCCAGGTGGAGGGCGCCCAGACCGCGCAGTACCTCCGCCTCGCCCGCGGTGTCGCCCGCCTCCCGGCACTCCTCCAGGGCGGTGCCCAGCTCTTGCAAGGCCTCCTCGTACCGTCCTGCGCTGCGCAGGGCGGCACCCAGCAGCAGCCGGGTGGTGCTCTGTTCGGTGCGCACGGCCGCGTGCCGGCCGAGGGAGGCCGCCATGCGCAGATGGTCCACGGCCCGGTCGAGCCGCCCTTCGTGCGCGTACGCGGAGCCGAGGCCGCGCAGGGCGTGCGCAGTCCAGCCCTGCTCCCTGGAACGGCGGGCCGCGTCGAGGACGGCGGCCCACATGGCCACGCGCGCGTTCTGCCCCGGTCGGCACGCCAGCCAGGGGTCGGCGGCGACGGCGAGCGCGTGGGCGTGGTGGAGCAGTCCTTCGCGTACGGCGGCACGGACGAGGTGGGGGACGGCGTGCTGCTCTGCGGCGCCCCAGGCGCGGCTGCCCTGGGCGGTGGCGTCCTCGGTGCAGGCGGTCAGGATGCGTTCGAGTGCCGCCCGGCGGTCGGCGGGTGCCGTCTCGTGGTCGAGGCGTTCCGCGGCGAGCAGGCGGACCGGGTCGTGCAGCCGGTACGCGCCGGGGCCCGCGGGCCCGCCGAGTTGGGCGTCGGTGAGGCGCTGGAGGCCGCTCCGGACTGCGGCGGGGTCGAGGTCCGCGGCGGCGGCGGCGATCCGTACGGTGACGCGGCCCGCCGGGCAGGCGCCGAGGGCGCGCAGCAGGGCCCGGTCGGCTGCGCCGAGTGCGGCGTAGGCGGTTTCGAAGGCGGCGCGGACGGCGACGTCGTCCATGCCCAGATCGTGGAGGCGGTCGCGTTCGGCGGCGAGGCGGCCCGCGAGGGCCGGCAGCTGCGAGGTCCGCTGGGAGCGGTACGCGCCGGCCGCGGCGCGGACGGCGAGCGGCAGCAGTCCGCAGGCGTGGACGGCGGTCCGCGCGTGGTCGGTTGCGGCGGTGGTGCGGCCGGGCCCGGCGACGGCGGCGAGCAGGGCGAGCGCGTCGGGTTCGGTGAGCGGGGTGAGCGGGACGGGCGCGGCCTCGGGCAGGTTCCGGAGCGCGTCACGGCTGGTGATGAGGGTCAGGCAGTGCTCGCCCGCCGGCAGCAGGGCGCGGGCCTGGGTGGCGTCCGCGGCGTCGTCGAGGAGCAGCAGGATCCGCCGGCCCTCGGTGCGGCCGCGGTAGCGGGCGGCCAGGTCGGCGATCGTGCCCGACTGCTCCTCTGCGGGGGCGCCGAGGGCGGCGAGGAGCCAGGACAGCGCGGCGGCGGGCGACGGCGGTTCGCCGTATCCGCCGTGTCCGCCGCCGAGTTCGGCGTACAGCCTCCCGTCGGGGAACAGCGGCCCGAGTTCATGGGCGAGGCGGACGGCGAGCGCGGACTTGCCGGTGCCCGGGGCTCCGGTCACGGCGATGGCGCGGTGGCCGGTGCGGACGAGGCGCAGGATCGTGTCGGTCTCCGCCGCACGGCCGGTGAAGTGGTCGACGGGCGCCGGTAGTGCGGTCCGGGCCGGCAGCGACGGCGCGGCGGGGCCGGCGGTCGGCGGCGTGGGCACGGCGGGGTGCCGCCGGGTCCTGGTCCGGGTCCTGGTCCGGGTCCTGGTCCGGGTCCGGGTCCGGGTCCGGGTCCGGCGCACGGCGCTGTACGCGGCGCCTGCGGCCACGGCTGCCGCGAGCGGCCAGAGGAGGGGGCGAGCGGGGCGAGGAACGGCGGGAGAGCGGGAGTGCCGCCGGCGGCGGCGTACAGGGCCGGGGCGAGTGGAACCGACAGCAGCGCCGATCCCGTGACCAGCACGGCAGTCGCACGAGTGCGCAGCACGGTTCCCCCGTCCCGGTTCCCTCTCCCGTGCGTCCGGCGCCGTGGTCCGTGCTCACGCCGTACGCGTGCGTCACATTCTGGCCCCTTCGGCGTCCGATGCGCTCGGCCGGGGCGGGGATTTGGGGGATCGGCGCGCGGCAAGGCCGCCGCGCGGAGTTCGGCCGAGCTCGTCCGCGAGCAGTTCGGCGGTCCGGGCGACGAGCTGGTTGTCGGGGGCGGCATCGGGATGCCGCCTGGTCGTCAGGACGGCCAGGACGACCGGGGAGCCGTCGGGGGTCCAGGCGATACCGACATCGTTGTTGGTGCCGTACTCGCCTGCGCCGGTCTTGTCCGCGAGGGTCCAGTCGCCGGGGAGTCCGGCGCGGAGGCGTTCCTTGCCGGTGGTGTTGTTCAGCAGCCATCCGGTCAGCCGCTGCCGGTCCGGGCGGGACAGCGCGTCGCCGAGGACGAGCCGGGAGTAGGTCCGGGCGATGTGACGCGGGCTGGTGGTGTCCTCGACGCGCCAGGGCTCGGCCGAGTTCAGCCGGGGCTCCCATCGGTCGAGCCGGGTGACGCCGTCCCCGAGGGAGCGGCAGAAGCGGGTGACGGCGGAGGGGCCGCCGAGTTCGCGCAGGAGGAGGTTGGCCGCTGCGTTGTCGCTGTAGCGGATGGCGGCGTCGCAGAGGCCGGCCACGGTCATGCCGTTGGCGAGGTTCTCCTGGCGGCCGGTGATGACGGCGTAGCCCGACTCCTCGGTGTCCTTCTCGGTGTAGTGGATGCGCCTGGTGAGGAACTCGCCCCTGCGGTCGAGGTCCCTGAGGACGGCCGCGACGGCCAGTGTCTTGAACACCGAGCACATGGGGAAGAGTTCGCCGGCGCGGTGGGAGACGGTCCTGCCCGTCCTGGTGTTGCGCGCGAAGACCCCGAGCCGGGCGGAGTACGTCCGCTCGAGTGCTGCCAGGCCGCGGGAGATCCCGTCCGGTCGGGGCGTGCCGTCCCGGCCGGCGCCGCCGCGCGGGCCGTCAGCGGGTGGCCCGTCGCCGTGCCGCGCCGTGGCCGCCACCGCGGTCGACGGCAGGCCGGCGGCCAGCGCGGCCGCCGCGCCGGCGGTGAGCAGTGTGCGGCGGGTCCGTCGCACCCGTGAAGTGTCCAAGGCCGTGCTTCCTTTCGTCTGCGGCGCCCCGGCCCGCGTGCGGCCGGGTACCGACGGTCCGCGACCGCCTCCGCGCGCCTGGCGCCCTTGTGCCGGTGGTGCCGTCGCCGCCGGTGCGTGCTGGTGCCCGACGGCGTCCGTCTGCCCCGTGCCCCCGCGGCTCCCCGCCCGCGTCTGCCTCCGCTGCCCGTGGCGCGCCTGCCGGGGAGCCCGTGCCGTCCTCGTCCTCGTCCGGGTCCGCGCCCCGCCGTGGCCGGTGCGTTCGCCGATACCCGCGGGCCGGTGGCGATCACTGTCCAGGACGATGCGCCGGCCCGATCGGTTCCGGGTGCCTGCGGGCTGCCGAGTCGCCGGGGTGCGGCCGTCCGGCACCACCGGCCCCGGGTCGCGAGGGCGCCGGCGAGCCGGTGCCGTTCGCGGGCGCCATGCCGCCGGGCGTCCGGCTCTGCGTGGAACTCCTCCCGGCCGGACCCGGGCATGGGGTCTTCCGCGCAGCGACGACGACGGAGATCCGCCCCGCCGGGTCCGGACGTCCGCCGGGGCGGTGCGGTGTACGCGCCCGGTGGCGGTGTACGCGCCCGGGGCGGCCGGGCCGCGATGCCGGTGCGTCTACGGGGACGGCGTGCGGGCGGCGGCGAGGAGACGTGCGGTGTCGTCGGCGCACAGTTGCAGCGCGTTGCCGACCGTGGTCAGCACCTCCCGCTCCGCCGGGGTGTAGGGCCCGTCGGCGAGGGCGATGCCGGCGCCCTGCAGCAGGATCGATTCCCGGCCGGCCGGGGCCAGATGCGGGGTGAGCGGCTCCAGTGCCTCGTGGAGCTCGATGGCGAGGGCCGCGCCGCAGGGTCCCGCGTCGGCGATGAAGCGGCCGGTGTCGGCTGCGAGTGCCTCCACCAGGGCGGTGAGCTGGTCCTCGGTGCAGTCGCTGATCCCGGCGGCGCGGACCGCGGCGACCGCGGTCCGCCGGACCGGGCGCGCGGCGGTTCCCCCGGCGGCGAGGACGGCGAGCGCGACGGTGTGCACGGCGTCGCGGAGCATCGCGGAGAAGCGGCCGGTGGTGGGGTGGTCCAGGGCGTCGGTGCCGAAGTGGCTGTGGCAGGCGGCGCATTCGACGACCGGCCCGGCGTGTCCGCGCGGGATGACGGGGACGCCGAGGACGGTGAAGCGGCGGCGGCCGGTGCGGCGGCGGTAGTTGCGGTCCCCTCCGCATTCGGGGCAGAAGAACTCGCCGTCGCCGACGGTGCTCCACGATGTGCGCGTCCCGAAGACACGAAGTCCACGATGGCCGTGGATGCGCGGTTTTCGGCCGCTCTGTCCGCGGGCTGGCAGCACGTCGCACCTCCGTGACCCTCCGGCAACATTGCCGCGTTGACGTGATGTTAGCCACATCGCGGAGGTGGCGTCAGCACCCGGACGCCACATCGCCCGGACATGGCCGAACCCCGCCCCTGTGCGGGGAGCGGGGTTCGGCGGCCGCGGGTGGCGGCGGGCGTCAGCGGGAGGCGCGGTTGACGGCCGAGACGACCGCCTTCAGCGAGGCGCGGGTGGTGTTGGCGTCGATGCCGATACCCCACAGGACCTTTCCGTCGATGGCGCATTCGATGTAGGAGGCTGCCTGCGCGGAGGCGCCCTCGCTCATGGTGTGCTCCTGGTAGTCCAGGACGCGAGCGTCGACTCCGATCGAGTTCAGGGCGTCGACGAACGCGGAGATGGGGCCGTTGCCGCTGCCGTTCAGCACCGTGTCCCGGCCGTCCACGACCGCCTCGACGGCGAGGGTGTCGGTGCCGTCGGTGTCCGAGGTGGTCTGGCCGGAACGCAGCTGGACGCGGCCCCACGGGTCTACCGGGTTGGGCAGGTACTCGTCCTGGAAGACGGACCAGATGTCCTTCGGGGTGACCTCGCCGCCCTCGGCGTCGGTCTTGGCTTGAATGATGCGGGAGAACTCGATCTGCATCCGGCGCGGCAGGTCGAGCTTGTGGTCGTTCTTCAGCACATAGGCGATGCCGCCCTTGCCGGACTGCGAGTTGACGCGGATGACCGCCTCGTAGGAGCGCCCGACGTCCTTGGGGTCGATCGGCAGGTACGGGACGGCCCACGGGATGTCGTCGGTCGTCACGCCCGGGCCCTGGGCGGCCGCGTCGGCCTCCATGGCGTCGAAGCCCTTCTTGATGGCGTCCTGGTGGGAGCCGGAGAAGGCGGTGTAGACGAGGTCGCCCGCGTAGGGGTGGCGCGGGTGGACCTCCATCTGGTTGCAGTACTCGCTGGTGCGGCGGATCTCGTCGATCTGCGAGAAGTCGATCTGCGGGTCGACGCCCTGGGAGAACAGGTTCATGCCCAGGGTGACCAGGTCGACGTTGCCGGTGCGCTCGCCCTGGCCGAACAGGCAGCCCTCGATGCGGTCCGCGCCCGCCATGATCGCCAGCTCGGCCGCGGCCACGGCGGTGCCGCGGTCGTTGTGCGGGTGCACGGAGAGGCACACGTGCTCGCGGCGGGTCAGATGGCGGGACATCCACTCGAAGCGGTCCGCGTGGGTGGAGGGCGTGGAACGCTCCACGGTGGCGGGCAGGTTCAGGATGATCTCCCGGCCGGGGCCGGGCTGCCAGACGTCGCAGACCGCCTCGCAGACCTCGAGGGCGAAGTCCAGCTCGGTGTCGGTGAAGATCTCCGGGCTGTACTGGTAGCCGAAGACGGTCTCGTCGCCCAGCAGCTTGTCGGCGTACTCCATCACCAGCCGGGTGCCGTCGACGGCGATCCGCCTGATGTCGTCCCTGGAGCCCCGGAAGACGACGCGGCGGAACGTCGGCGCGGTCGCGTTGTAGAGGTGGACGGTGGCGCGCCTGGCTCCGGCGATCGACTCGACGGTGCGCTCGATCAGGTCCTCACGTGCCTGGGTCAGGACGGAGATCGTCACGTCGTCCGGGATCGCGCCCTCCTCGATGATCGAGCGCACGAAGGCGAAGTCCGTCTCGCCGGAGGAGGGGAAGCCGACCTCGATCTCCTTGTAGCCGAGCCGGACGAGCAGGTCGAACATCTCGCGCTTGCGGGCCGGCGACATCGGGTCGATCAGGGCCTGGTTACCGTCCCGCAGGTCGGTGGAGAGCCACCGCGGGGCCTTGGTGATCCGCTGGTCGGGCCAGGTGCGGTCCGGGATGTCCACGGCCTCGTACGGGGCGTACTTGTGGACCGGCATGCCGGACGGCTTCTGGGTGTGCGTGGTGTTGGTGATCGGTGTGGGACGGCCGTTCCACTGCGACGGTGACATGGCGTCGGGCTCCTCGAGGTCCTGCGGGCTGGGGTCCCCCGCACCCTGGGGCGGTGGGGGAGGCCGACTGTCAACGCAGCACCAGACTCCGCGGTGAGGGGGTCGGCCTACGACTACAGGCCCTCGCCGCGGCAGCTAAGAAGAAGCAGCCCGAAACGCATGATGCGGATGAGCCTAGCGGAGCCTGGGCACGGGCGCGGTCCCGTTCCAGTATGCGGGACGACCGAACGGTAACGGCCATATATGACAGATCACTCTATTTCACTCATTATCGTTGCATCCAGTGACAACCAGATGGCACAGTGCCACATTGCCGGACATGGACTCCCTCACGCCCGCCTTCTGCGGCATCGTGCCACCGCACCTGCTCGACCGGCTGGCCCGTGCCGCTGACCCGGCCGTCGCCGCCGCGGCCCGCCGAACCCTGATGGCGGACGCCGCGCACCGCACCGGACGCCGCCTCACCGCCGTCACCGGCGCCCCTCCCCCGGCCCAGGAGGTCGTCCCCGGCCCGCAGCGCACGCTGTACGACGCCGGGAACAGGACCGTGCTGCCCGGCACACGGGTGCGCTCCGAAGGCGACGAACCCGTGCAGGACGCCACCGTCAACCGTGCGTACGCCGGCCTCGGCGCGACGTTCGAGCTGCTGCTGACGGCGTACGGCCACGACTCGAT
The DNA here is from genome assembly GCA_003725745.1 of Streptomyces sp. I6. GTDB lineage: Bacteria > Actinomycetota > Actinomycetes > Streptomycetales > Streptomycetaceae > Streptomyces. Next base: position 1,922,119 of record RHDP01000001.1, read on the forward strand.
CGACGGCGCGGGGCTGCCGCTCGACGCGACCGTGCACTACGGCGAGGACTACGGCAACGCGTTCTGGAACGGCGAGCAGATGGTGTTCGGCGACGGCGACGGCGAGATCTTCCTCGACTTCACCGGGCCGGTCGACGTCATCGCCCACGAACTGGCGCACGGCTTCACCCAGCACTCGGCGAACCTCGGCTACTTCGGCCAGCCCGGCGCCCTGAACGAGTCGGTGTCGGACGTCTTCGGCTCCCTGGTGAAGCAGTACACGCTAGGACAGAGCGCGGACCGGGCCGACTGGCTCATCGGTGCCGGGCTGCTGGCCCCCGGGGTCGCCGGCGTGGCGCTGCGGTCGATGAAGGCGCCGGGCACGGCGTACGACGACGACGTCCTCGGCAAGGACCCCCAGCCGGCGACGATGGCCGGCTACGTCCGCACCGGCCGGGACAACGGCGGCGTCCACATCAATTCGGGCATCCCCAACCACGCCTTCCACCTGCTCGCCGTCCAGCTGGGCGGCAAGGCGTGGGAGCGGGCCGGCCGGATCTGGTACGACACGATGACCTCGGGGAGGCTGCCGGTCGACGCGTCGTTCACCGACTTCGCCGGGGAGACGGTCGCGGCGGCCACTGCGCGCTACGGAAGGGGCGAGGAGCGCGAGGCAGTGGTGAAGGCGTGGTCCCAGGTCGGTGTGCCTGCCGACTGACCGCGATCCGTACTAGACAGGAGGCATGCGCATCCAGGTACGACGCACGGGCGGGTTCGCCGGCATCGAGCGGGTCTGCGAGGTGGACACCTCGGGGCGGCCGGACGCCCCGGAGTGGCACACCCTGGCCGAGCAGGCGGTGAGCGACGGCCGGGACACCCCGCCGGTGGGGGTGCCGGACGGCTTCCGGTACCAGCTCACGGTCGACGGCAGGACGGTGTACTGCGCGGACCCGAGGCTGTCCGAGGCGCAGCGGGAGCTGATCACCCGGCTGCTGAAGGAAGGCGCCTGAGGGCGCAGGGGAGCCGGGCCGGGACAAGCCGGGGCCCGGTGGGCGCCGGCCGGGACCGGGATCCGGCCGGCGCCGGGCCGGGGGCCTGCGCGGCCCCGTGCCGGGGTGCCGTCGGCGCCCCGGTCAGAAGCCCAGTCGGCGCAGCTGCTTCGGGTCCCGCTGCCAGTCCTTGGCGACCTTGACGTGCAGATCGAGGAAGACGGGCGTGCCGAGCAGCGCCTCGATGTGCTTGCGGGACTTGGTGCCGACCTCCTTGAGGCGGCTGCCCTTCGGGCCGATGACGATGCCCTTCTGGCTGGGGCGCTCGATGTAGACGTTGGCGTGGATGTCGAGCAGCGGCCGGTCCGCCGGGCGTCCCTCGCGCGGCAGCATCTCCTCGACCACGACCGCGATCGAGTGGGGCAGCTCGTCGCGGACGCCCTCGAGCGCCGCCTCGCGGATCAGCTCGGCGACCATGACCTGCTCCGGCTCGTCGGTGAGGTCGCCTTCCGGGTAGAGCGGGGGGCTCTCGGGAGCAGCGGGACGAGGAGGTCGCCGAGCAGGGTGACCTGCCTGTCCCCGACGGCCGACACCGGGACGATCTCCGCCCACTCGATGCCCAGCTCGCTGCCGAGGCGGTCGACGGCGAGAAGCTGCTCGGCCAGGGTCGTGGAGTCGACCAGGTCGGTCTTGGTGACGATCGCGACCTTGGGGGTCTTCCTGATCGCGGCCAGCTCCTTGGCGATGAAGCGGTCGCCGGGGCCGATCTTCTGGTCGGCGGGCAGGCAGAAGCCGATCACGTCGACCTCGGCCCAGGTGGTGCGCACGACGTCGTTCAGCCGCTCGCCGAGCAGGGTGCGCGGCTTGTGCAGGCCGGGGGTGTCCACGAGGACGAGCTGGGCGTTCAGGTCGGGCCGGTGGACGATGCCGCGGACGGTGTGGCGGGTGGTCTGGGGCCGGTTGGAGGTGATGGCCACCTTCTGGCCCACCAGAGCGTTCGTGAGGGTGGACTTGCCCGCGTTGGGGCGGCCGACGAAGCAGGCGAAGCCGGCGCGGTGCGGGGCCTCGGATCCGGGGGTGTGAACGCTCATGCGGGCCATTCTCCCCGATCCGCGAGGCGGCCACGTACCACGGCCCGGCGGGGCGGGCCCGGGCAGCGGCCGGGGCCGGGCTGGACGGGCGGGACGGGCGGGACGGCTGCGTACGGGGACGCCTACGGCCCCGGCGGTCGGGCGGTCCGGCCCGCGAAGGCGCGGTGCCGCACCGCGGGGCCGCCGTGCCGGGCCGTTCGCGCGAGCGCACGACCAGGCGGCCCGTGGCCGTCCCTGTGGCGCCGCCCCGCGTTTCCCGGCGCCACCACGGCGGCCCGCTTCCCGCGAGCGCACCACCCGGCGGGAAGGCGTCAGCCTGCCCGTACCGCCCGGCGCCTTGCCCGGAGCCACAGCAGCGCCCCGGCCCCGGTGGCGGTCAGGGCGGCCGCGACCAGCCAGGGCACGGCGAGGAAGGACACCGCGCCGGATCCACGGGCGTCGCCCGCGCTCGCGGTGAGGGTCACCTCACCCCAGTCGAGCTGCGGGGCTCCGGCCCAGCTCGCGGTGAGCCGGATCTTCTGCCGCGGCAGCAGTTCGCCGGGCACGCCGGTCAGGTCCCGCGCCAGCAGGGTGCGGCCGAAGAGGCCCTCGGCGCGCAGGGCGACCTTCGGGTTGAGGGTGACGTTGCCGCGGTTGTGCAGTGTGTACGAGATCAGGGCGCTGCTGTCGCCGGTACCCGGCACGAGGGGTCTGTCCGGGCTGTAGCGGACGTCCTCGACGGCGAGCGCGGGAACGGCCGGGCCGTTCACACGGAGGTGGACGCGGGCGCCGACGGCCCGCTGGATGCCGACGCCCACGGCTCCCCCGGGCCCGGCGGCGACGCGTTCGTCGAGGGCGACCAGCGCGCCCGGGTGGTCGCCGGGCTCTGCGTCCTCGGGGACGGTCAGGGTGTACGGGACGGTGACCGAGGAGCGGGCGGGCACGGTCACCCGGGTGCGGTCCGGTTCCGCCCAGGCGCCGACACCGCGCTGCCTCTCCTGGCGGGTGCGGACGGCGAAGCCCCCGTCCCTGGGGGTGTTGTGGGCGTCCGCGGCGTACAGCAGGAACGTCATCGGCGCGGTGGTCTTGTTGGTCACGGTGACGCTGTCGGTGAGCGTGGTGCCGGGATCGGCGGAGAGGTAGAAGTACGGGCGGCGGCCCGGTCCGGAGGCCGTGGGCTCGACGGACCACTCGCCGTTGTCGGCGGCGTGCGCGGCGGGGGCGGCGTACAGGAGCGCGGCCAGCGCGAGGAGGGCTGCGAGCAGCGGGAGCAGGGGGGCGGGCCGCGGGAGGAGGGGTGCGGGTCGCGGGAGGAGGGGTGCGGGTCGCGGGAGGAGGGGTGCGGGTCGCGGGAGGAGGGGTGCGGGCAGTCTTCGCACGGGTGCGGTTCCCCGGGTCGGGGCGGGCCGACCGGGTGCGCGCCCGGCCCGCCGTGGGTGTCAGGTGAGGGTGAGGGTCAGCACGCCGGAGTAGGTGCCGGGGGCGGTGAACGCCGGTACGTCCAGCGCCACCTTCGCTCCCGCGGTGAACTCGCCGCCGGTGAGGGCCGCGTCGGGGGTGGACGCCAGGGTGGCGCCGGCGGTGCCGACGACGCCCGCGGAGCCCGGCGCGCAGGTGCTGGGGCTGCCGGCCTTGGTGGTGCAGGCGGGGGTCCAGCTCAGCCGACCGGCGTCGATCTTGCCGCCGGGGCCCGTGAAGTCCGTGACCTTGCCGGTCAGGGACCAGCCCGCGGGCCCGCCGCGGAAGTCCTTGACGGTCACCGCGTGGAGGTCGCCGGTGGCGGCGCCGCCCTTGCCGAAGTCGACGGACGTCAGCGGGACGGTGTCACCGGCCTGGGTCATGGACAGGGTTCCGGCCGCGATCGCCGTGGAGAGCTTCTGGCTGTTCGCGGGACGGGGGTGTCGTCGATGACGGTGTACACCGCCGGGCCCGCGCCCTTGTCGTCGCTCCAGGCGGTGCCCTCGTAGGCGACGACTCCGGTGGTGGCCTGGTCGGCGACCGTCAGCTGTGTGGAGAAGGTGCCCGTCGCGCTCGCCTTGACGGTCGCCCGGTCCGCGGTCTCGGCCGAGCCGGCGCGGCCGGCGACGGTGATGTCCGCGAGCGGGGTGAACTTGGCACCGGTGACGGTCACCTTGTCGCCCGGTCTGCCGGAAGCCGTGCCGAGCTGGATGGACCGTTCGTTGGCGCCGGGTTGCTCGGTGGCGACGATCGTCCGCGAGACGGGCGCGGGCGGGTTCGTCACCGTGCAGGGCGTGTCCAGCTCCATGATGTAGCTGGTGTGGATGTTGTAGTCGCCCGGGGAGAGGGTGATCGAGCCGGGCGCGGTGACCGTGAAGGTGCCGGTCATGGAGAACGGCGGGAACGGTGCCTTGCCGGGGACGGGCGGGTTCTTCTTCGGCCCGGCGACGGTGACACTGCCGGGCTGGGCACCGCCGAGGGTCACACTGCCGGTCGGGGTCATGATGTCCGCGGGCAGGGCGAGGTCGACGGGGTTCCCGGCGGCGGGCTTGGTGACCGTGTAGGTGACGGTGACCTTGTCGCCCACCCTGGGTGCGGCGTTGTCGACGGTGATCTCGCCCGTGGTCGTGCCGTTGATGGGCGGGATACCGGAGATCGGCGGAGGGACGCAGCGCGTCGGGAAGTCGACCTCCTGGGCCGTCCCCGCCTGGGCCGCGGCGGAGGGCGCGAGAAGCCCACCGCCGGTGGCCACGAGCGCGCTCACCCCCAGCAGCGCCGCCCAGCGGCGTCTTCGTGGTGTGGATGGCAGGGATGCCATGCGCTTCCCCCTTCGCTCTGCCTCAACTGGGTGGCCGTCATTGACGGGGCGGGGGGAAGAGAAGTCAAGGGAACCGGGGCACATCGACTGATGGCCCATCAGATCATGTCAAGATCGAGGGCGGCGCGGGCGCGGGACCGGCGGTCGGCGGGTCTGCGCGCCTCGCGTCAGCCCGCCGGCTCGGTCGCCCGGAGCAGGCCGTCGGGACCGGCGAGCAGCACCGGCGTACCGGGGCCGCCGAGGTCGCGGACGGCGGCGCGGTCGGCGTCGGCGACCGTGTCGGCGTCGGTGACGACCGCCGCGGCCTCCAGGGACCTGGCGCCGCTGGCCACGGCCATGGCGACTGCCGTCTGGAGGGCGGTCAGCCGCAGCGATTCCAGCGCCACGGTCCCCGCGACGTACGTACGGCCCGTCTCGTCCCGCACCGCCGCGCCCTCGGGAACGCCGTTGCGGGCGCGGGCGCTGCGCGCCAGCGTGATGATCTTGCGGTCCTCGGGGGCGAGTCCGGAGCTGTCAGTCATGGGACGAGCATAGTTCGCGGCACGGACCCGCCCCGGCGGGCGCCTGCCCGCCGGGGCACATGGCCGGGTGAACGGCCTCAGGGGCGGTCGAGGCGGAGCCGCTGCGCCTTCGGCAGGCCGGCGACGACGAGGTCGTAGGAGTCCTCGATGAGCTCCCGGACCATCCGGGCCGGAAGCTCGCCCACCGTGACGGTGTTCCAGTGGCGCTTGTTGAGGTGGTAGCCGGGGACGACCGCCGGGTACTCCGCGCGCAGCCGGACCGCTTCGTCCGGGTCGCACTTCAGCGACACCGTCAGCGGGGTGGCCGCCAGGTCGGACAGCGCGAACACCTTCCCGGCGACCTTGAAGACCGAGACGTCGGGGCCGAACGGGAAGTCCTCCACAGCGGCGTTCTGCTCCAGGCAGAACTCCCTCAGCCGGCGGGGCGTCAGCGGGCCGCTCACGCCGGCTCCACGAGCACGGTGACGATCTTGTTCCGGCGGCCGGCGGGGGACTCGGCGGTCAGCCGCAGGGCGCGGCCGTCCGGCAGTTCGACCTGGACGCTGGCACCGGCGATCGGAACCCGGCCGAGGGACTTGGCCAGCAGTCCGCCGACGGTCTCCACGTCCTCGTCGTCGTAGGCGTCGAGGCCGAACAGCTCGCCGAGGTCACCGATGTCGAGCCGGGCGGTGACCCGGTAGCGCGAGTCGCCGAGTTCCTGCACGGGCGGCAGCTCCCGGTCGTACTCGTCGGTGATCTCGCCGACGATCTCCTCCAGGATGTCCTCGATGGTGACGATGCCGGCCGTGCCGCCGTACTCGTCGATGACGACGGCGACGTGGTTGCGCTCCTGCTGCATCTCGCGCAGCAGATCGCCCGCGTTCTTGGTGTCGGGCACGAAGGCCGCCGGGCGCATCGCCGTCGAGACCAGCTCGGTCTCCGCGTCCCGGTTGATGTGGGTCTTGCGGACCAGGTCCTTCAGATACACGATCCCGACGACGTCGTCCTCGTTCTCCCCGGTGACCGGGATGCGGGAGAAGCCGGAGCGCAGGGCGAGGGTGAGCGCCTGGCGGATGGTCTTGTACCGCTCGATGGCGACGAGGTCCGTCCGCGGGACCATCACCTCCCTGACGAGGGTGTCGCCGAGCTCGAAGACGGAGTGCACCATCTTCCGCTCCTCGGCCTCGATCAGGGACTCCTGCTCGGCGAGGTCGACCATCGCGCGCAGTTCGGCCTCACTGGCGAAGGGGCCCTTGCGGAAGCCCTTGCCCGGTGTCAGCGCGTTGCCGATGAGGATGAGCAGCTGCGGGATCGGGCCCATGATCCGGGCCAGCGGGAGCAGGACGTACGCCGCGGCCGTCGCCGTGTTGAGCGGGTGCTGGCGGCCGATGGTGCGCGGGGAGACCCCGACGGCGACGTAGGAGACGAGGACCATCACGCCGATGGCGACGGTCAGCGCCTGCCAGGTCTTGGCGAACTCCTGCAGGCAGGCATAGGTGACCAGCGCCCCGGCCGCCATCTCGCAGGCCACCCGCACGAGGAGGGCGACGTTGAGGTAGCGCGTCGGGTCGGAGGCGACCTGGACCAGGCGGGCGGCGCCGCGCCGCCCGGATCGCAGCGCCTCGGCGGCACGGAAGCCGGAGACACGGGCGATGCCGGCCTCGGCGCAGGCGGCGAGCCAGGCGACGACGACCAGGGCGACGGCGCCGATGACGAGCTGGACGCTCATGAGACGGTCGGCGCCGGGGACGGACCGGTCAGGCCCCTCTCCGCCCTCCAGCCGTCGACGATCGCCGCCTGCAGACCGAACATCTCGGCGCGCTCGTCGGCCTCCTCGTGGTCGTACCCGAGCAGGTGGAGGACCCCGTGGACGGTGAGCAGCCGGAGCTCCTCGTCCATGGAGTGGCGGGTCGGCGCCTCCTCGCCCTGCTTCTTCGCGACCTCGGGGCAGAGCACGATGTCGCCGAGGAGCCCCTGGGGGGCTCCTCGTCGTCCTTGACGGGCGGACGCAGTTCGTCCATGGGAAAGGACATGACATCCGTGGGCCCGGGCAGGTCCATCCACTGGATGTGGAGCTGCTCCATGGCCTCGGCGTCCACAACGATCACCGAGAGTTCGGAGAGCGGGTGGATGCGCATCCGCGCGAGGGCGTAGCGGGCGATGTCGAGGATCGCCCGCTCGTCGACCTCGATGCCGGACTCGTTGTTGACGTCGATCGACATGGTGCTGACCGGTTTCACTTCCCGTTGCTGCCGTTGCGGCTGTCGTACTGCTCGTAGGCGTCGACGATACGGCCCACGAGCTTGTGCCGGACGACATCCTGCGATGTCAGCAGGGAGAAGTGCACGTCCGGGACGCCGTCCAGGATCTCCCGGACCTGGCGCAGACCGCTCTTGGTCCCGCCGGGCAGGTCGACCTGGGTGACGTCACCGGTGATCACGATCTTCGAGTCGAAGCCGAGACGCGTCAGGAACATCTTCATCTGCTCGGGGTTCGTGTTCTGCGCCTCGTCGAGGATGATGAACGCGTCGTTCAGCGTGCGGCCGCGCATATACGCCAGCGGCGCCACCTCGATCGTGCCCGCGGCCATCAGACGCGGGATCGAGTCCGGGTCGATCATGTCGTGCAGGGCGTCGTACAGCGGCCGCAGATACGGGTCGATCTTCTCGTAGAGCGTGCCGGGCAGGAAACCCAGGCGCTCGCCCGCCTCGACCGCGGGCCGGGTGAGGATGATCCGGTTGACCTGCTTGGACTGCAGCGCCTGCACGGCCTTGGCCATCGCCAGGTACGTCTTGCCGGTACCGGCGGGGCCGATGCCGAAGACGACCGTGTGCCTGTCGATGGCGTCGACGTAGCGCTTCTGGTTGAGCGTCTTGGGGCGGATCGTGCGGCCGCGGCTGGACAGGATGTTCTGGGTGAGGACCTCGGACGGGGTCTCGGGCGCCGCGTCTCCGTCTTCCTCGCGAAGCATGGCGATCGAGCGTTCCACGGCGTCCTCCGTCATCGGCTGCCCGGTGCGGAGCACCAGCATCATCTCGTCGAAGAGGCGCTGGACCAGTGCGACGTGCCGCTCGTCGCCGACCGCGCTGATCACATTGCCGCGGACATGGATGTCCACGGCCGGGAACGCCTTCTCGATCACGCGCAGCAGGGAGTCACCTGAGCCGAGCACGGTCACCATCGGGTGCTTCGCGGGGACGGTGAAGTGGGCTCGTGCCTGCCCCGGCGCGAGGGTCTGGTCTGTGGGTGTCTGAGTCATGGGCCGGCTCTCTGGCCTGCGCGTACCTCCCGTTGCAGGGTTCTCGCTGCTCGACAACCTCTGGGGTACCAGCGTACGACCCCGCACGGACAGTCCCTAAGCGCTTTTCCGCACCCCGGGGAACCGCCTCCCCGTCTCCCGGGGCTCGCGGCGGGACGGGGGGAGCCCGGCGCTGGGCACGGCAGGGCTCGGTGAGGGCGGGGGCGAGGGCGAGGACCAGGGCTGGGGCTGGGGCTGGGGCTGGGGTGGGAGCCGGAGCCGAAGCGGGGGCCGAAGCGGGGGCAGCGACAGAGACAGGGACGGGGAGCGGCCTGGGCGGGGACGGCACCGGGGACGGGGAGCGGCCTGGGCGGGGACGGCACCGGGGACGGGGAGCGGCCTGGGCGGGGACGGCACCGGGGACGGGTGGGGCCTTGGGGACGGGTGGGGCAGAAGGGGGCGTCGACAGGAGCGGGAGCGGGCCCGGGCTGCCGGTGTCAGGCCGGCCGCCGGAAGCCGATCGTCGGGAGCGCGCGGCGCAGCGGCCAGGGGCGGTCGGGGGCGGGAACGAGCCCGGCCAGGAAGGCGTAGCGGGCGAGCGCCTCGGGGTCCTGGTCCTCGCAGCCCTGGATGTACTGCCACCACGCCGCCACCTCGGTCCAGCCGGGTGCCGACAGCGAGCCGCCGAACTCCTGCACGGACAGCGCGGCGGTCAGGCCGGCGAAGGCGAGACGGTCCGCGAGCGGCCAGCCGGCGAGAGTGCCGGTGACGAAGCCCGCCATGAAGACGTCTCCGGCCCCCGTGGGATCCAGCACCTCGACCCCGATCGCCGGGACCTCGGCCGACTCGCCCGAAGCGCCGTCCACGGCGTACGCGCCGTCGGCGCCCAGGGTGACGACCGCGAGGGGCACCTTCTCGGCCAGCACCCGGGCGGCCGCGCGGGGCAGTCGGTGCGGGTGTAGCGCATCGCCTCCTCGGCGTTGGGCAGGAACGCCTCGCACAGTTCCAGGTCGTGCAGGGCGCGCAGGTCCCAGCGGCCGGATTCGTCCCAGCCGACGTCGGCGAAGATCCGGGCGCCCCGGGCGGCCGCCTCCGCGATCCAGGGCTCGAGGCGGCCAGGCGCGAGCGAGGCGACGGCGGCCCGGGCCCGGGGCGCCGCCGCCGGGGCGGTCTCGGACAGGGGGGCCTCGTGGCCGTGCGACACCATCGTGCGCTCGCCCTCGTAGGCCATGGAGACCGTCACCGGGGAGTGCCAGCCGGGCACGGTCCGCGACTGGGAGAGGTCGATGCCCTCGCCCTGCTCCAGGGCGTCCCAGCAGTAGTCGCCGTAGAAGTCGTCACCGAAGGCCGCGGCGAGGGAGGTGCGCAGGCCGAGCCGTGCCAGTGCGGTGGCCATGTTGGCGACACCACCCGGACTCTGGCCCATCCCCCGCGCCCAGGTCTCGGTGCCGCGCACCGGAGCGGTGTCGAGCCCGGTGAAGACGATGTCGAGGAAGACGGTGCCGGTGAGGAACACGTCGCACGCCGGGTCCCCGGCGGTGCGCAGGGCGGCCAACGGGTCGATGTGCGCGGTGTGTTGCTGCTGCTCTCCGTCGGTCGTGATCACGGTGGCTCCCGGATGGCCGTGCGCTGCGCGCAAAGAGCGGTCCGAATCATGACAGTGTGCCCGATCCGGGCCCGCGCGCGACCCTCACACGGCCCTCTCGCACGGCCCTGGGCCCGGCACCTTCCGCGGCCCTCGCACGGCCCTCGCAGGGCCCTGGCCCGGGGCGCCCGGAGAGCGTTCGGGACCGGGGTCGGCATCGGCCGGGAGCGGACTTCGTGCAGGGAGAACGGCCTTCTCTGCCAGGCCAGCCACACCGCAAACCGGATATGTCCTGCATCACAGCCTCCGGCTTCTCCGCCTCCGGGAGTGCTTGGTACACATGGGCGCGTTCCCGTGCGGCAGCCACCGGGCGCTCCTCCCCTCCTCGCCCGTGAGGCGCGGAGGGTCCCCACGCCTTCAGCCCCTTTGCTCCCGGGAACGCCCATGTCCTCGCGCCTGCGCGCCGCCGGCGGCCGAGGACGCCAGCAGCAGGACGGAGCCGAGCAGTCCGGCCTGGGCGGGGGCCGGGCCGAGTCCGGCGGAGAGCCGGCCGACGACGGTGGGGAGAAGGCAGGAGGCGAGGTAGCCGACGGCGAAGACCGCGACGAGCGGCTCGGGCCGCGCCGGCTCGCCCGGACGGGCCTGGTCCTCGCCTTCGCGGGCTACGGTACGGCGGCCCTGACGTCCGCGGTGCGGGCGGTCGTCGCCGGCGTCACGACGGGCCGCCTCGGCTCCGGCACGGCGTCCTCACCGGGCGTGGCCTGCGACCCGGTGGCGGGCAGCCTGCTGTCGGAGTACTCCGGGTACCCGGGCATGGGGCTGGTGGCGGCCGCGGCCCTGCTGGTGGTGGCGGTGCCGATGACGGCGGTCGCCGTGCACACCCCGGGCCGTCGTCCGGTGCTCGTGCCCCTGCCGGTGACCGACGTGCTCCGGCGCCGCACGGCGGCGGCCCCCGCGGTGCTCGCGGAGATCCCGGTCCCGGTGGTGGAGACGGCCCCGGCGGGCACGGCGAAGGTCCTGGCCTCCTGCGGCCGGGGCGGCGGCGCGCCCTCGGGGGATCCGCCGCAGCCCCGGCCGGGGTACGGCGAGGCGCGAGGCACCGCCCGTGCCCGCCGCCGCGCGCCGCAGCGGGCGCGGACATCCGTGCCCCGCGCCGGGCGGGTGGGGCAGGGTCGAAGGCGGGTGGGGCAAGGGCCAGAGCGGGTGGGGCAGGGTCCGGGGCGGCCGGTGCGGGCCCCGCCCGGCGGGGCCGGCCCTCACACCCGGCGGGCCCGCGGTGTCACTCCCGGTCGAAGTCGTAGCCGGCGACCTCCGCGAGACAGCGCTCGCGGCGGGCCTCGTCCTGGTCGAGGAAGGCCGCGCGGAAGGAGTTGCGGGCCAGTTCCCGCAGCTGCTCCTGGGTCAGCCCGAGCGCCTCGCGCACCGCGTGGAAGGTGTCGCCGACGTAGCCACCGAAGTAGGCGGGGTCGTCGGAGTGCACGGTGACCAGCAGACCGGCGTCCATCATGGCCCGCAGCGGATGCTCCTCCAGGGTGTCCACGGCACGCAGGCGGACGTTGGAGAGCGGGCAGAGGGTGAGCGGGACCTGCTCGCGGACCAGCCGTTCGACCAGCTCGGGATCCTCCATGGACCGCAGTCCGTGGTCGATCCGTTCGACGCCGAGGACGTCCAGCGCCTCGCGGACGTACCCGGGCGGCCCCTCCTCCCCGGCGTGGGCGACCTTCCGCAGGCCGAGGGACTCGGCCGCCGCGTACACCTCGCGGAACTTCGACGGCGGGTGGCCCACCTCGGCGGAGTCGAGACCGACCCCGGTGATGTGGTGCAGATAGGGCTTCGCGGCCTCGAGCGCCGCCATCGCGGACTCGGCCGACCGGTCGCGCAGGAAGCACATGATGAGCCGGGTGGACACGCCGTGCCTCTCCTCGGCGCGGTCCAGCGCGTGCGCGAGGCCCTCGACGACCGTGCCGACCGGGACACCGCGTTCCGTGTGGGCCTGCGGGTCGAAGAAGATCTCGGCGTGCCGCACCCCCTGGGCCGCGGCGCGCGCCAGATAGGCGTCGGCCAGTTCCGTGAAGTCGTCCGCGGTGTGCAGGACGGCCATCAGTCCGTAGTAGAGGTCCAGGAAGGACTGAAGATCGCTGAACAGGTAGGCCCTGCGCAGGTCTTCGGTGCCGGCGTACGGCAGTTCGACGCCGTTGCGCTCGGCCAGGGTGAAGGCGAGCTCGGGTTCGAGGGTGCCCTCGATGTGGAGATGCAGTTCGGCCTTGGGGATGAGTGACATCGGGTGCTCGCTCGGGCGTCGGCGGGTGGATCAGGCTTCGCGTCTGGGCACCGGGACCCGTACGAGGTCCCGGGCCACGGACAGTTCGCCCTCGAAGCCGGCGGCACGGGCCTGCCGCTCGAACTCGTCGGGTTCGCTGTAGCGCTGGGAGAAGTGTGTCAGGACGAGGTGCCGTACGCCCGCAGCGCGCGCCACGCGGGCCGCCTGTCCCGCCGTGAGATGGCCGTGGTCGGTGGCCAGTGCGACGTCCTCGTCGAGGAAGGTCGACTCGATCACCAGCATGTCGCAGCCCTCGGCCAGTTCGTACGCCCCGTCGCAGAGACGGGTGTCCATCACGAACGCGAAGCGCTGCCCGCGCCGCACCTCGCTGACGTCCTCCAGCGCGACCGCGCCGAGGGCGCCCTCCCGCTGGATGCGGCCCACGTCGGGCCCCTCGATGCCGTGCGCGGCCAGGCGCGCGGGCAGCATGCGGCGGCCGTCGGGCTCGGTCAGCCGGTAGCCGAAGGACTCGACGGGGTGGTCGAGTCGGCGTGCCTCGAGCGTGTACGAGGGCGTGTCGGCGATGACGCCGCCGCCCGCGACCGGGGCCTCGGTGAGCCGGACCGTCTCGCGGTAGGCCGTCGCGTACCGGAGCCGTTCGAAGAAGCGCTGCCCGCTCGCCGGGTAGTGGGCCGTGACCGGGTGCGGCACCTGGTCGAGGTTGATGCGCTGGATCACCCCCGCGAGACCGAGGCAGTGGTCGCCGTGGAAGTGGGTGACGCAGATCCGGTCGATGTCGTGCGCGGCGACCCCGGCCCTCAGCATCTGCCGCTGGGTGCCCTCACCGGGGTCGAAGAGGATGCCCTCCCCGTCCCAGCGCAGCAGATAGCCGTTGTGGTTGCGGTGCCGGGTGGGGACCTGGCTGGCGGTGCCGAGCACGACCAGTTCGCGTACGGACAAGAGGGGCTCCGTGCCTTTCGGTGCGCCGCTCTACCCGGGCGGCCATTCGAGGCCGCGCCCGCCGAGGACGTGGGCGTGCGTGTGGAACACCGTCTGGCCGGCCCCGGCGCCGGTGTTGAAGACGATGCGGAAGCCGGAGGCGTCGACCTTGTCCGTCGCGGCGACCTCGGCGGCCTCGCGCAGTATGTCGGCCGCGATGCCCGGCTCGGCCCCGGCGAGGGTGGCCGCGTCCGGGTAGTGGACCTTGGGATCACCAGCACATGCGTCGGCGCCTGCGGGTTGATGTCCCGGAAGGCGAGGGTGGTCTCCGTCTCGCGGACGACGGTGGCCGGCACCTCCCCCGACACGATCTTGCAGAACAGGCAGTCGGCTTGCGGTTCTCCCGCCATGGTCCGGGCCCCTTCACGACTCCGACGATCAGTGGAACTGCATGGTATCGGTGCCGGGGTAGTCCTTTCCCGGGTGCCGGGGTGCTCTTCCTGCGGGTGCCGGGGAGCGCCCTCTGCGGTGCCGTGCGGCACGGGCCCGCGCCCCGGTCCCGGCCGCGGGCCGCCTACCTCCCGCGGCCTGCCCCGGACCCGTGCCCCGCTCCTGCCGAGGGCCGCAGGAGGTCCCGCGGCCCCTCGCAGGCGGCCCCCGACCGGCAGGGGCCGGGATTTCCGGCAGGGGCGCCGCCGGGCCTGTCCGGCCGGGGTGCCGCCGGGCCGGTGCGGCCGTACCCCGGTCGGCTTCCGCCTACCCGGCGGAGGTGCGGGTCTCGGTGACGGTGACGGTCACGGTGACCGTGGGACGCGGTGCCCCGCCGGCCCCCGGGGCGGGAGGGAACGACCAGGGCGTCCTGGTGGTGGTGGTGGGCAGCGGGGCGTTGCAGTCACCGAGGACGTAGGCGCGGAAGACCCGCCGGCCGTCGGACTTCGCCGTGAGGTCGCCGTGTACGCACCTGCCGCCGATCTCCTGGGTGACCGTTCCGGTGATGGTGATCCTCGCGCCGTCACCGGTCTCGCCCTCGCAGTCGACACCGGCCGCCGCGCGAGCCGAAGGGGAGGCTCCGGTGGCGCTGTTGAGCCGCGCCGAGCAGCTGAGCCAGTGGACGCGGACACCCTCTTCCTCCAGCGCCCGCGTGCCCGCGCGATCGGTGGTGTACGACACCGCCATGGCGCTCAGACCACCGGATCTCCCGGGGTCGCACGCCACGAGGCCGAAAGCGGTCAGGGCCGCGCAGACGGACGCGGTCAGGGCGCGGAGAGGGCGGGGGAGGCAGAGCAGGCGGAGAGGGGCCGTCATGGGCGGCAGCGTGCCAGGGGCGGGAGGGGCGCGGTAGACCGTTTGCGGCCAACGGCCCCTTCACATGAGCCGGATGGGTGACACTCGCGGGCACCGCGCCACCCGGCGAGGCACCGCCGCTGCCCCGGCTCCGGCCGACGTCGGGCTCCTGCCGAGGTCGGGCTCGGGCCGGGGTCCGGGTCGCAGTCGGGAGCCGGGGCGCGGTCGGGAGCCGGGGCGCGGGATCGGGTCTCGGAACCAGGTCTCGGGCTCGGGGCCGGGGCGGGGGCCGGGGAGCGTCCGCGCTGCGCCCTCGCCGGAGGCGCAACGGCGCGGGCGCCTCCGGGCGGGAGGCAGGTCTCCGCCCGGCGCCCTCGCCGCTGCCAGGGCCGGTCAGGGCCGGTCAGGCGCCTTCGTACGGAACGGGCGCCCGGGGCCGCGGCGCACGGCAGAAGGCCTACCCGTTCAGGACCAGCGGCCGGTGCGACCGAGCAGCAGGGCGGACGCCGCCGTCCCCGCGGTGGAGGTCCGCAGGACGCTCCTGCCCAGGCGGCAGGGCCTGGCGCCCGCCTCGGCGAACGCGGCCAACTCCTCCGGGGAGACGCCCCCTTCGGGCCCGACGACCAGCACGATGTCCCCGGAGGACGGCAGTTGCGCGGTCGCGAGCGGTTCCGCACCCTCCTCGTGCAGGACGACCGCGAGGTCCGCCCCTGCGAGCAGCCGGGCCACCTGCCCGGTCGTGGCCGCCTCGGCGACGTCGGGGAAGCGGAGCCGTCGTGACTGCTTGCCCGCCTCACGGGCCGTGGAGCGCCACCTGGCGAGGGACTTGGCGCCGCGGTCGCCCTTCCACTGCGTGATGCAGCGGGCGGCCGCCCACGGCACGATCACGTCGACACCGGTTTCGGTCATCGTCTCGACGGCGAGTTCGCCGCGGTCTCCCTTGGGCAGGGCCTGGACGACCGTGATCCGGGGGGCGGGTTCCGGCTCCTCGCGCAGTTCCGTGACGGTGACGTCGAGGCGGTCCCTGCCCTCGACGACGGCGACGGTGCCGTAGCCTCCGGTGCCCCGGCCGTCGGTGAGGACGATCTCCTCCCCCACGCGCAGACGGCGCACGGAGACGGCGTGCCGCCCTTCGGGCCCGTCCAGGGTGACGGTGCCGGTGCGGACCTCGCCGACCAGGAAGACGGGGGCGGTCACGAAGGGTTCCGGAGCGCGAGCGCGGAGGTGGCCGCGGCCGCCTCGGCGGCGAGGACCTCGATGAGCCGCCCGGCGGGAAGGTCGCGGGCCAGGCGGTGCCCCTGGCCGGCCCAGAGGGCCATGGCCTGCGGGTCGCCGGCCTTGGCCGCGGCCTTGCGCAGACCGGAGGTGAGGTGGTGCACCTCGGGGTAGGCGGCGGGCGCGTACGGACCGTGCTCGCTCATGAACCGGTTGACGAGACCGCGGGCGGGGCGGCCGGAGAACGCCCGGGTCAGCTCGGTCCTGCCGAACAGCGGACTGGTCATGGCCTGCTTGTGCAGCGCGTTCGCGCCGGATTCCGGGCACACCAGGAAGGCGGTACCGAGCTGCGCTGCCTCGGCCCCTGCGGCCAGGACGGCGGCGATCTGCGAGCCGCGCATGATGCCGCCCGCCGCGACGATCGGCAGCGGTACGGCCTCGCGGATCTGCGCGAGCAGCGCGAGCAGGCCGGTGCCGGCGCCGTCGTTGGCCGGGTCGTCGCGGTGGGTGCCCTGGTGGCCGCCGGCCTCGATGCCCTGCACGCAGACGGCGTCGGCGCCCGCACGCTGCGCGGCCAGCGCCTCGTCGGCCGTGGTGACGGTGACGACCGTGAGCGTCCCGGCACGCTTCAGCGGGGCGAGGGCGGCAGCGGTGGGACACCCGAAGGTGAACGACACCAGCGGCACGGGGTCGTCCCGCAGGACGGCGAGCTTGGCCTCGTAGCCGTCGTCCCGGCCGGAGTCGGGGTCCCCGAGCGGTGTGTCGTACCAGCTGGCCTCGCCGGCGAGCTGGTGCCGGTAGACGTCGACGGCCGCGGCGTCGGCGTAGGCGGGCTGCGGCATGAACAGGTTCACCCCGAACGGGCGCCCGGTGAGACCGCGAAGCTGTTTGATCTCCTGGTACATCCCGTCCGCGGTCTTGTAACCGGCGGCGAGGAACCCGAGTCCCCCCGCCTCGGACACGGCGGCGGCGAGTTCCGGACAGGAAGCGCCTCCCGCCATGGGGGCCTGCACGATCGGGTACCGGCAGAGATCGGTCAGCGCGGAGGACATGCCCGCATGGTGCCATGCCCCGCCCCCATGTCCGAATCCCGGCCTCCGGCACCCCGTGGACGGGCGGGCGGGGCAGCGGCCGCCGTCGACGCGGTCGGCACTCCGGGCGGGGCCGCGGCCCCGCGGGCGGGCACGGCGCCGTGACGGTCACGACCCCGCGGGCTCGCCCGGGCCCCGCCGGGTCGGCGGGCCCGCGGCTCGGCGGGCCCGCGGCTCGGCGGGCCCGCGGCTCGGCGGGCCCGCGGCTCGGCGGGCCCGCG
Organism: Streptomyces sp. I6; assembly: GCA_003725745.1. Taxonomy (GTDB): domain Bacteria; phylum Actinomycetota; class Actinomycetes; order Streptomycetales; family Streptomycetaceae; genus Streptomyces. Next base: position 1,939,266 of record RHDP01000001.1, read on the forward strand.
GCTCGGCGTCACCTGCCGTTGAACGCGTCCTTGAGACGGGAGAACAGCCCCTGCTGTCCGGGCTGGAACTGGCCCATGGGCCGCTCCTCGCCACGGAGCTTCGCCAGCTCCCGCAGCAGGCGTTCCTGCTCCGGATCGAGCTTCGAGGGCGTCTGCACCTCGACGTGGACGATCAGGTCACCGCGCCCCCCGCCACGCAGGTGGGTGACGCCTCGGCCGTGCAGCGGGATCGACTGGCCGGACTGGGTACCCGGGCGGATGTCGATCTCCTCCACGCCGTCGAGCGTCTCCAGCGGCACCTTCGTGCCGAGCGCGCCCGCGGTCATGGGAATGGTCACCGTGCAGTGCAGATCGTCGCCGCGGCGCTGGAACACCGGGTGCGGCAGTTCGTGGATCTCGACGTACAGATCGCCGGCGGGGCCGCCGCCCGGGCCCACCTCGCCCTCACCGGCGAGCTGGATGCGGGTGCCGTTGTCCACGCCTGCCGGGATCTTCACGGTCAGGGTGCGGCGCGACCGGACCCGGCCGTCGCCGGCGCACTCCGGGCACGGCGTCGGGACGACGGTCCCGAAGCCCTGGCACTGGGGGCACGGCCGCGAGGTCATGACCTGGCCCAGGAAGGACCGGGTGACCTGCGACACCTCGCCGCGGCCGCGGCACATGTCACACGTCTGCGCCGACGTACCGGGCGCGGCGCCCTCCCCGAGCAGGTGGTGCACACGACGGCGGTGTCGACCTGGATGTCCTTCGTGGTGCCGAACGCGGCCTCGTTGAGTTCGACCTCCAGCCGGATCATGGCGTCCTGGCCGCGCCGCGTCCGCGACCTCGGCCCGCGCTGGGACGCGGTCCCGAAGAACGCGTCCATGATGTCGGAGAAGTTGCCGAAGCCGCCCGCGCCGAAGCCGCCCGCGCCACCGCCGTTCGCAGCGGACAGCGGGTCGCCGCCGAGATCGTAGACCTGCTTCTTCTGCGGGTCCGACAGCACCTCGTACGCGGCGTTGATCTCCTTGAAGCGCTCCTGCGTCTTCGGGTCCGGATTCACGTCCGGGTGGAGCTCCCGCGCGAGCCGCCGGAAGGCCTTCTTGATCTCGTCCTGCGATGCGTCGCGGCGTACGCCCAGTACGGCGTAGTAGTCCGTGGCCACTTACGACTCCGCCAGGATCTGTCCGACGTAACGTGCCACTGCGCGTACCGCTCCCATCGTTCCGGGGTAGTCCATGCGGGTCGGTCCGACCACGCCGAGTTTGGCGACTGCCTCGTCGCCCGAACCGTAGCCGACCGCGACGACGGACGTGGACGTGAGCCCCTCATGGAGGTTCTCGTGCCCGATCCGTACGGTCATGCCCGGGTCCTTGGCCTCTCCGAGCAGCTTCAGCAGCACCACCTGCTCCTCCAGTGCCTCCAGCACGGGCCGGATGGTGAGGGGGAAGTCGTGGGCGAAGCGCGTCAGATTGGCGGTGCCGCCGATCATCAGCCGTTCCTCGGTGTCCTCGACCAGCGTCTCCAGGAGGGTCGCGAGCACCGTGGAGACGGTGGCGCGGTCCTCGAGGTCGAAGGACTCCGGCAGGTCCTGAACCAGTTGCGGCACGTCAGTGAACCGCCGTCCGACGACACGGCTGTTGAGCCGGGCCCGCAGGTCGGCGAGCGAGGTGTCGGAGAACGGCGCGGGGCAGTCGACGTGCCGCTGCTCGACCCGTCCGGTGTCCGTGATCAGCACCAGCATCAGCCGGGCCGGGGCGAGCGCCAGCAGCTCCACGTGCCGCACGGTGGAGCGGGTGAGCGAGGGGTACTGGACGACGGCGACCTGCCGGGTCAGCTGCGCCAGCAGCCGCACCGTGCGGGCGACGACGTCGTCGAGGTCGACGGCGCACTCGAGGAAGTTCTGGATCGCGCGGCGCTCGGGCGACGACAGCGGCTTGACCCCGGCGAGCCTGTCCACGAACAGGCGGTAGCCCTTGTCCGTAGGGATGCGGCCGGCGCTGGTGTGGGGCTGGGCGATGTAGCCCTCGTCCTCCAGTACCGCCATGTCGTTGCGCACGGTCGCGGGCGACACGCCGAGACCGTGCCGCTCGGTGAGGGCCTTGGAGCCGACGGGCTCCTCGGTGCCCACATAGTCCTGGACGATGGCGCGCAGCACCTCGAGTCTGCGTTCGCTGAGCATGGCGCACACCTCCAGCTGTGGTTCCTCGGCGGTCCTTCGGCCCTGGTCTGGCACTCGGCCTCACTGAGTGCCAGCTTTCCCCGGCCCAGTGTACGGCCGGGAGGTACGTCCCTAGCAAGGGCGGCCGGACACCCCGCGCCGCCGCGACGGGCCATGACGGCCCTGGCCGCTCCGGGATAGCGTCGCCGTATGGACGTCCGTTGGGAAGACTTCGGCTGGGAACGGCTCGCCGGCGGCGTGGGGCGGCGCCGCCTGCCCGTCTGGGACGCGACGGCGGGCCTGGTCGCCGGTGGGAGTGCGGCTCTCCTGTACGACACGGGTGCGACGCTCCGGGAGGGGCGGAGCTGCGGGAGCAGGCCGAGGCGCTCCTCGGCGGCCGGAGTGTGACGCACATCGCGCTCAGCCACCCCCACTTCGACCATGTGCTCGGTACGGCGGCGTTCCCGGAGGCCGAGGTGTACGGCGCGGTCGGTGTCGACAGCGTCCTGCTGCGGGACCGGGCCGTGCTCCGCGACGACGCGATCCGCCACGGGGTGCCGCCCGAGGACGCGTCGACGGCCGTCGACGCCCTGGTCGTCCCGCGGCACACCGTCTCCGGCGAGTGGACGCTCGACCTCGGCGGCCGCCGGGTGATGCTGGCGAACGCCGGCCCGGGCCACAGCCGCCACGACCTGGTGCTGCTGGTGCCCGGCGACCGCGAGGTCGTCTTCTGCGGCGACCTGGTGGAGGAGTCGGGCGACCCGCAGGCCGGACCGGACGCCATCCCGTCCCGCTGGCCGGCGGCGCTGGACCGGCTGCTCGCCCTGGGCGGGGAGGACGCGGTGTACGTGCCGGGGCACGGGGCGGTCGTGGACGCCGCGTTCGTGCGCGCCCAACGCGATGAACTGGCCCGGCGGTTCGGGGTGCCGTAGCGTCTGACCGATGCGCAGCTACAGCCCCGATCTGACGCCCCCGTGGAAGCGGCCCGCCACGGTGCCGGAGGTCCCGGCCGATCCCGGCCTGGTGGTCGAGGAGGTCTCCACGGGCTTCTGCGGCGCGGTGGTCCGGTGCGAGGCGGGGACGGTGACGCTGGAGGACCGCTTCGGCAAGCACCGGGTGTTCCCGATGGGACCGCGGGGATTCCTGCTGGAGGGGAGGCCCGTCTCCCTGGTCCGGCCTGTGTCCGGCGCGCCCGCCGGGCCCGCCCGCACGGCCTCCGGATCGGTCGCGGTGCCCGGGGCGCCCGCCAGGGTCGCCCGCGCCGGCCGCATCTATGTGGAGGGCCGCCACGACGCGGAGCTGGTGGAGAAGGTCTGGGGCGACGACCTGCGCATCGAGGGGGTGGTGGTCGAGTACCTGGAGGGCGTCGACGACCTGCCCGCCGTCGTCGCCGAGTTCGCCCCGGCCGCCGACGCGCGGCTGGGCGTCCTCGTCGACCATCTGGTGCCGGGCTCCAAGGAGGCGCGTATCGCGGAGTCGGTGACCGACCCGCACGTCCTGGTGACCGGCCACCCGTACATCGACGTGTGGGAGGCGGTGAAGCCGTCGTCCCTGGGCATTCCCGCCTGGCCGTCGGTGCCGCGGGGAGAGGACTGGAAGACGGGCGTCTGCCGGGCGCTCGGCTGGCCGCCGAACACGGGGGCCGCCTGGCGGCACGTCCTGTCCCGGGTGCACGGCTACCGGGACCTGGAGCCGGCGCTGCTGGGACGGGTCGAGGAACTGATCGACTTCGTCACGGCCTGAACCGGGTCGCGGCCGGAGCCGGGTCCGGACGACGCGCGCGGGGCCGAGCGCGAGCGAGCAACGCGGCGAGAGCCTTCGGGGCCGCGGCCACGAGGTGCGACGAGCGTCGCTGCGGCTTCCCGTCGCCGTCTCGCCGTCTCACCGTCACCTCGCTCGGGCTCCGGCTCCGGCTCCGGCTCCGGCTCCGGCTCCGGCTCCGGCTCCGGCTCCGGCTCCGGCTCCGGCTCCGGCCATGATCTCCGCCCGGTCCACTGCCGGATCCAGTCCCCGGACAGGACACCTAGACCAGCGCCGCGTCAGGCAGGGTCTGCCCGTCAGGGAGCGGCGTCCGGTGCGGTGCATCGCAAGGCGCCGGACCGGCCCCGTCGTGGGCTTGCTCGGTTGATTCGGCTGATTCGGCGACGCAGTGATGCGCCGAGCCTGCCGTGCCGGGCGCCGCGACGGGGCGAACGCCGCCTGATTGCGGCCCTAGTCGCCGGTCGTGCCGTCGAGCATCTCGCGCAGGATGTCCAGGTGGCCGTTGTGGCGGGCCGTCTCCTCGGTGAGGTGAAGGAGAATCCAGCGCAGGTCGACGTGGCGGCCGTCGCTCCGGACCCGCTTGGCCCGGCTGTCCAGGTCGTTCCCGTCGACCAGCTCGCGGTAGCGGGCGCTCTGCGCGGCGTACTCGTCGAGCAGCTGCTCCATCGGGAGGTCGACGGCGACACGCATCTCGCGGTCCGGGTCCTCCTCGGTCCAGGGGCCCCGGTCCTCCTCGCCGAGGAAGACCACCTGGAACCAGTAGTACTCGACCCAGCGGAGATGGTTGATCAGTCCGCTCAAGGTCATCAGCGGCGAGCCCGGCAGGAGCGCCTTGCGGGCGTCTTCCGCGGAGACGCCCGCACACTTGACGCGGGCGGTGTCGCGTGCGTAGTCGAGGAACGTGGTGAGCTGGGTACGTTCGTCCCAGGCGGGCGGCAGGTCGCTGGTTCTCGTCATCGCGCCAAGCGTCCCCGATCACCGCGGCCGATGTCGACAGGTTTCGGGAAGGCCCGGCCCGCTCCACCCGGATCCCTGTCCGGCCGGCCGCTTCGGCGGTTCGGTGCCCGGTGGGCCGCCCGGGTGGGTCGTCGGGCGCGCGGCCGGTCAGTCCACCAGGTCCCGGACCACCGCGTCCGCCAGGAGCCGGCCGCGGAGCGTGAGCACCGCCCGGCCCGCCTCGTACGGTCCGGGCTCCAGCAGTCCGTCCTCCACGGCTCGGCGGGAGGCGGCGAGGCCGGCCGGCCGCAGCAGGTCCAGCGGGCAGCCCGCGCGCAGCCGCAGTTCCAGCAGCACCCGCTCCACCCGCCGGTCCTCCTCCGGCAGGACCTCGCGCCCGGCGCCGGGCGAGCGGCCGTCGGCGAGCGCCGCCGCGTAGGCGCCGGGGTGCTTCACGTTCCACCACCGCACCCCGCCGACGTGGCTGTGGGCGCCCGGTCCGGCACCCCACCAGTCGGCGCCGCGCCAGTACAGCTCGTTGTGCAGGCAGCGCCCGCCCTCCGAAGCGGCCCAGTTGGACACCTCGTACCAGTCGAAGCCCGCCGCGGCCAGCGCCTCGTCCGCGATCAGATAGCGGTCGGCGTGGACGTCGTCGTCCGTCATCGGCACCTCGCCGCGGCGGATCCGGTGGGCCAGCCGGGTGCCCTCCTCCACGATCAGTGCGTAGGCGCTCACATGGTCGGGACCCGCGCCGATCGCCGCGTCGAGCGAGGCCCGCCAGTCGTCGTCGCTCTCGCCCGGGGTGCCGTAGATGAGGTCGAGGTTCACGTGCGCGAAGCCCGCCGCCCGGGCCTCCGCGACACAGGCCTCGGGACGGCCCGGGGTGTGGGTGCGGTCGAGCACCCGCAGCACGTGGCGCCGGGCGCTCTGCATGCCGAAGGACACCCGGTTGAAGCCCCCGGCCCGCAGCTCGGCCAGGTAGGCCGGGTCCACGGACTCCGGATTCGCCTCCGTGGTGATCTCCGCGCCGTCGGCGAGGCCGAACTCGTCGCGGACGGCGCGCAGCATCCGGACCAGGTCCGCGGCGGGGAGCAGGGTGGGTGTGCCGCCGCCCACGAACACCGTCCTGACCTGCCTCGGGTCGTCTCCGAGGACCTTGCGCGCGAGCCGGACCTCCTCGACGAGGGTGTCCGCGTAGTTGTCGCGGGAGGCCAGGACACCGCCGGTGCCGCGCAGCTCACTCGCCGTGTACGTGTTGAAGTCGCAGTAGCCGCAGCGCGTGGCGCAGTAGGGGACGTGCAGATAGAACCCGAGGGGCCGGTCGCCCGCGGCCGCGAGGGCGTGCGGGGGCAGTGCCCCGTCGTCGGGCACGGGCTCACCGTCAGGGAGTGCGGAAGGCATGCGTCCCATTGTCCGGTACGCGCGGGGTGGCCCGGCCGGGGCCGCCCGTCCCCGGCGAGGCCCGTGACCACGGCGGCCTCGGGCCCGCTGCCCTGTCGGGGGACCGGGCGCGGCCGCGAGCCGGCCGGGAGCAGGCCGCGAGGGGACCGGGGCAGACCGGGAGCAGGCCGCCAAGGGGCCGGAAGCGGCTCGGCGGCCGTCGCGGGCGGAGCCGGGCGACGGGCCGCCGAGCGGTGGTGCCACGCCTCGCGGTCGGTGGTGCGACGCCTCGCGGAGGGTCGTGTCACGCGCCTCGCGGGCAGTGGTGTCATGCCTCCCGAGCGCCCTCGTACATGCCTTCGATGAGGTCCTTGTACTCGCGCTCGACGACCGGGCGCTTCAGCTTGAGGCTGGGTGTCAGTTCGCCGTGCTCGACGTCGAGGTCGCGCGGCAGCAGGCGGAACTTCTTGATGGTCTGCCAGCGCTGGAGCGTCTCGTTGAGCCGCTGCACATAGCCCTCGATGAGCCGCTCGGTCTGCGGGGCCGCGACGACCTCCGCGTACGGCTTGCCCTCCAGGCCGTTCTCCTCGGCCCAGCCGAGGATGGCGGCCTCGTCGAGCGCGATGAGCGCCGTGCAGTAGTTGCGGTCCGCGCCGTGCACCAGGATGTTGGACACGAACGGGCACACCGCCTTGAACCGGCCCTCGACCTCGGCCGGCGCGATGTACTTGCCGCCGGACGTCTTGATCAGGTCCTTCTTGCGGTCCGTGATCTTGAGATAGCCGTCGGGCGAGAGCTCTCCGATGTCGCCGGTGTGGAACCAGCCGTCGGACTCGAGGACCTCGGCCGTCTTCTCCGGCAGCCCGTGGTAGCCCTCCATGATCCCCGGGCCGCGCAGCAGGATCTCGCCGTCGTCCGCGATGCGCACCTCGCAACCGGGCAGCGGCTTGCCGACCGTGCCGGTGCGGTACGCCTCGCCGGGGTTGACGAAGGAGGCGGCACTGGACTCGGTGAGGCCGTAGCCCTCCAGGATGTGGATGCCGGCGCCGGCGAAGAAGAAGCCGATCTCGGGCGAAAGGGCGGCGGAGCCCGAGACCGCGGCCCTGAGGCGGCCCCCGAAGGCATCGCGGAGCTTGGAGTAGACGAGCGCGTCGGCGGCCCGGTGCTTCAGGGTGAGGCCGAGGGACGCCGAGGCGGTGCCGGTGCGGCGGTAGTTGTCCTGGGACTCCCTGGCGTACTCGCGCGCGACGCCGGCCGCCCACTGGAAGATCTTGTACTTGGCGGCTCCGCCGGCCCGCGCCTTGGCGGCGACGCCGTTGTAGACCTTCTCGAAGATGCGGGGCACGGCCGCCATGTACGTCGGCTGGACCACCGGAAGATTCTCGATGATCTTGTCGACCCGGCCGTCGACGGCGGTGACATGGCCGACCTCGATCTGGCCGGAGGTCAGCACCTTGCCGAAGACGTGCGCCAGCGGCAGCCAGAGGTACTGGATGTCGTCCTTGGTGACCAGCCCGGTCGAGGCGATCGCCTTGGCCATGTAGGACCAGTTGTCGTGCGGCAGCCGGACGCCCTTGGGGCGGCCCGTGGTGCCCGAGGTGTAGATGAGAGTGGCCAGCTGGTCGGCGGTGATCGCCTCGACCCGTTCCTTGACCGCGCCGGGGTTCTCGGTGAGGTGGCCGGCACCGCGCGCCTCCAGCTCGGCGAGCGAGAGGACCCACCCCTCGGGGTCGCCCTCGGCCGGCTGCGCACCCGCCTCGTCGATCACGACCACATGCCTCAGCTGCGGCAGCTCGGCACGCCGCTCGCGGGCCTTGGCCAGTTGGGCGGCGTCCTCGGCGATCAGCACCCTGCTCTCGGAGTCGGCCAGGATGTACGCGGACTCCTCCGCGTTCGTCTGCGGGTACACCGTGGTCGTGGCCGCGCCCGCGCAGAGGATGCCGAGGTCCGCGAGGATCCACTCGACCCGGGTGGAGGAGGCGAGCGCCACCCGCTCCTCGGGGCGGACACCCAGTGCGATCAGCCCGGCGGCGATGGCGTAGACCCGATCGGCCGCGTCCTGCCAGCTCAGCGACTTCCACTCGTCGGGTCCCTGCCCGGAGGCGGCGGGGACCGGGTGGCGATAGGCCTCCGCGTCGGGAGTGGCTGCCACGCGCTGGACGAAGAGCGTCGCCACGGAGGGCGGTCGGTTCTCGATCAGATTCTGTGTGTCGCTCACGACATCCTCCGGGCCTGCTGCGGCGTTGCTGCACGACTGGCTGATTGCCCCACTGGTCACAGTTGTTTAACTCGCGAGTAACCCTCGGGCCTGATCAGGGTAGAGCGCCGCGCTGCGCCGCGTAAGGGGCCGCGGGCTGCCGCTTGATAACGAACGGGCCCGTGTACCGGGGGTACACGGGCCCGTTGGGACAGCTCGGACGAACGGGTGCGACTGGTGCTTTCGCGTTACCTCCGCACTACTTCTTCGCCTTGCCGCCCGCGGAGTCGTCACTGGACAGCACGGCGATGAACGCCTCCTGGGGGACCTCCACCGAGCCGACCATCTTCATCCGCTTCTTCCCTTCCTTCTGCTTCTCCAGCAGCTTCCGCTTGCGGGAGATGTCACCGCCATAGCACTTGGCGAGCACGTCCTTGCGGATGGCCCGGATCGTCTCGCGGGCGATGACCCGGGAGCCGATGGCCGCCTGGACCGGCACCTCGAAGGCCTGGCGCGGGATGAGCTCCTTGAGCTTGGCGACGAGCCGGACGCCGTACGCGTACGCCTGGTCCCGGTGGGTGATGGCCGAGAAGGCGTCGACCTTGTCGCCGTGCAGCAGGATGTCCACCTTCACCAGCTGCGCGCCCTGCTCGCCCGTGGGCTCGTAGTCCAGGGAGGCGTAACCGCGGGTCTTGGACTTCAACTGGTCGAAGAAGTCGAAGACGATCTCCGCGAGGGGAAGGGTGTACCGGATCTCCACCCGGTCCTCGGAGAGGTAGTCCATGCCGAGCATCACGCCGCGGCGGTTCTGGCACAGCTCCATGATCGAGCCGATGAACTCGCTCGGCGCCAGGATCGTCGCGCGCACGACCGGCTCGTGGACGTCGGAGATCTTGCCTTCGGGGAACTCGCTCGGGTTGGTGACGGTGTGCTCGGTGCCGTCCTCCATGACCACCCGGTAGACCACGTTCGGAGCGGTCGCGATCAGGTCCAGGCCGAACTCGCGCTCCAGGCGCTCCCGGATGACGTCGAGGTGGAGCAGTCCGAGGAAGCCGACGCGGAAGCCGAAGCCCAGGGCGGCGCTCGTCTCCGGCTCGTAGACCAGCGCGGCGTCGTTGAGCTGCAACTTGTCGAGCGCGTCGCGCAGCTCGGGGTAGTCCGATCCGTCGAGCGGGTAGAGGCCCGAGAACACCATCGGCTTCGGGTCCTTGTAGCCGCCGAGCGGCTCGGTGGCTCCCTTGGTCTGCTGGGTGATGGTGTCGCCCACCTTCGACTGGCGGACGTCCTTCACACCGGTGATCAGGTAGCCGACCTCGCCGACGCCCAGGCCGTCGGCCGCCAGCATCTCCGGGGAGTTGGTCCCGATCTCCAGCAGCTCATGGGTCGCCCCGGTGGACATCATCCGGATGCGCTCGCGCTTGTTGAGCTGGCCGTCGACGACACGTACGTAGGTGACGACGCCCCGGTAGGAGTCGTAGACCGAGTCGAAGATCATCGCGCGGGCGGGGGCGTCCTTGACGCCGACCGGGGCCGGCACCTCCCGCACCACCCGGTCCAGCAGCGCTTCCACACCCATGCCCGTCTTGGCCGAGACCCTCAGGACGTCCGAGGGTCGCACCCGATGAGGTTGGCGAGCTCCTCGGAGAACTTCTCCGGCTGGGCGGCCGGCAGGTCGATCTTGTTGAGCACCGGGACGATGGTGAGGTCGTTCTCCATCGCCAGGTAGAGGTTGGCGAGGGTCTGCGCCTCGATGCCCTGGGCCGCGTCCACCAGCAGGATCGTGCCCTCGCACGCGGCGAGCGACCGGGACACCTCATAGGTGAAGTCGACGTGGCCCGGGGTGTCGATCATGTTGAGGATGTGGGTACGGCCCTGCTCGTCGCCCGTGGTGGGCGCCCAGGGCAGACGCACGGCCTGGGACTTGATCGTGATACCGCGCTCACGCTCGATGTCCATGCGGTCCAGGTACTGGGCGCGCATCTGCCGCTGCTCGACCACGCCGGTCAGCTGGAGCATCCGGTCGGCAAGCGTCGACTTGCCGTGGTCGATGTGCGCGATGATGCAGAAGTTGCGGATCAGCGCCGGGTCCGTACGGCTCGGCTCGGGCACATGGGGAGGGGTCGCGGGCACGCAGGGTCCTGATTCTTGAGCGCCGAGCGCTCGTCTCGGGTCGATGTCGGATCGATACGCAGCCTCCATGCTCCCACGGCTGCGGGCTGCGCCCGGTTTGGGCCGGTCGGAGCGGCACTGGTAGTCTGGCCAGCTGTGTCTCGCGTGTCCTCTCCGGAGGCACCTCCCGCGCCCGGAAGGGTCATGCGCTCGGAAGAGGTCGTGTCCTCGGAAGGCCGCCCCGGAAGGTCGTGGGTGAGGGACACGCCTTCAAAGATCATCAATCCTGAAAAGGCTCTTTCGTGGCGAACATCAAGTCCCAGATCAAGCGGAACAAGACGAACGAGAAGGCGCGCCTGCGCAACAAGGCCGTCAAGTCCTCGCTCAAGACCGCGATCCGCAAGGCCCGTGAGGCTGCCGCCGCCGGTGACGTCGAGAAGGCCACCGTGGCCGCTCGTGAGGCGTCCCGCAAGCTCGACAAGGCCGTCTCCAAGGGTGTCATCCACAAGAACGCCGCCGCCAACAAGAAGTCGGCGCTGGCGTCCAAGGTTGCCTCCCTCCAGGGCTGAGCTCCCGCCCCGGGTGACCCCGGGACCTCCGGCAGCCGCCCCCCTGGGGGTGACCCGCCGGACGACTTGATCGCCGGACCGGACCAGACGGGCCCTCTCTCATCCGTCCCCGGACCCGGCACCCCGGATTCGCACGCGGCCTGCGTTCGCCACGCGGGTGCGAGTCCACCGGCTTCCCGGCCCCGGCCGGACCCGAGAACCCCGCTTCCCCGTTCTTCCCCGGTTCGGGAGGGCGGGGTTTTCGCGTTTGCGCCAGACCCCGGGCTCCGGGCCGAACAGCCGGTCGGGCCCGGCGCGAGGGGGCGGCGGCGCGGGCGGCCGCTTCCGGGGTACGGACAGGGCGGCACATGGGCAGCGGGGGGTGCGTGAGGCTGCGGAGCAGGGGGGCACGGAGCGCAGGGCACAAGGGGCGACGGGGACAGGAAGGGCGGAGGGGCAGAGGGACAGAGCCAGAGAAGGCTCGGGGACCGGAGAAGGCGCCCACCAGAGAAGGCGCGGACCAGAGAACGGGGACCAGAGAAGGCGCGAGGCCGGGGCCCCGGAGGACGGGCATGAGCCGGCCCGGGCCGGGATACTCGGGGCGAGGACACAGCGGGTGGGCCGTGCCAGGAGGTCAGCGGCGCAGGCGGGCCGCGCGGGCGATCGTCACCACCGCCTTCTCCAACGCGTACTCCGGGTCGTCACCGCCTCCCTTCACCCCAGCGTCCGCCTCCGCCACGGCGCGCAGGGCGAGGGCCACACCGTCCGGCGACCACCCGCGCATCTGCTGGCGGACGCGGTCGATCTTCCACGGCGGCATACCCAGCTCGCGCGCGAGATCCGCCGGGCGGCCGCCACGCGCCGACGACAACTTGCCGATCGCCCGTACCCCTTGCGCCAGCGCGCTGGTGATCAGGACGGGCGCCACACCGGTCGACAGCGACCAGCGCAGTGCCTCCAGCGCCTCAGCCGCGCGTCCCTCGACCGCTCGGTCGGCCACGGTGAAGCTGGACGCCTCCGCACGGCCGGTGTAGTAGCGGCCGACGACGGCCTCGTCGACCGTGCCCTCGACATCCGCGACCAGTTGCGAGACAGCGCTCGCCAGCTCCCGGAGGTCGCTGCCGACGGCGTCGACGAGGGCCTGGCACGCCTCGGGGGTCGCGGACCGCCCCAGCGCGCGGAACTCGGAACGCACGAAGGTCAGTCGCTCCGCCGGCTTCGTCGTCTTGGGGCAGGCCACCTCGCGCGCGCCCGCCTTGCGTGCCGCGTCGAGCAGTCCCTTCCCCTTCGCGCCGCCCGCGTGCAGCAGAACCAGCGTGATCTCGTCGACCGGTGCGGCGAGGTAGGCCTTGATGTCCTTGATCGTGTCGGCGGAGAGGTCCTGCGCGCTCCGCACGACGACGACCTTGCGTTCGGCGAAGAGCGAGGGGCTCGTCAGCTCGGCGAGCGTGCCGGGCTGGAGCTGGTCGGGAGCGAGATCGCGGACGTCCGTGTCGGCGTCGGCGGCCCGGGCGGCCGTCACCACCTGCTGCACGGCGCGGTCCAGCAGCAGATCCTCCTGGCCCACCGCGATCGTGACGGGGGCGAGGGGGTCGTCGTTCGTGTTCTTCCTGGTGGCCATCGCGGTCCAGCATCCCACGGGCCACCGACATCGGCCGCCGTGAACGACTTCCCGGCACTCGCGGCTCCGGGCAAAGGAACCCGGGGCGAGGCAGGCCCGTCTCCCTCCCGGAACCCGGTCCGGGGACGTGCGCCGGGCCTGCCGTCCGGGACTAGGGTTCCTCCCGCCAGCCGTCCCAGTCGGCCACGAAGCCGTCCAGTTCGGCGGGACTCAGCCTGGCTTCCGGGTCCTCCACGACCACGAGCCACTGTGCGTCCTCGGCGTCGTCCTCCCCTGCCAGGGCATCGCGCACCAAACGGGGCTCGTCGTCCACACCGAAGCGGTCCCCGATCGCCTCGATGACCTCTTCTGCGGCGTCGCGGTCCGGAAGGACGAGCACATGTCTCACATCACTCACCACCACATTGTGCCGTGCTCCCGGACGGCCCTGCGGACCTCGGGCACCCGGCCCGGTTCCAGCCCGAAGTGCTCCCGGTACGCGGCGAGCACCTCGACGTCGTCACCCAGTTCCCGCTCCACGCACTCGCCGTGCACCGTGGTGACGAGTGTGCGTCCGGACAGGGTGATCCTGCCCTGGTCCGTGAGCCGCGAGCAGACCAGGTTCCGGGTGAAGTGGGAGGCGGGCGAGGTGCGGTGGTACCAGGCACCGGCCTCGAAGTCCCCCAGCGTCCGCGGCCGCAGCTCGAGCCGGAACTTCGGCTTCCCGTCCCTCAGCAGGCCGAGGTCGCCGTCCGGTGCCTCCTCAATGCGGAACAGGCCGGCAGGGTCGCTCTGACCGCCCGCTCCTCCAGGATGAGCGGGCAGTGGCAGTGATCGCCGAATGCCACGTCGGCGAGCCACGGCCCGGTGCCGTCGTCGGCCTCCACCCGCGGGGCGAGATGGTCGTACGGGATGCCGAGCCGCCCGTCCTCCTTGAAGACCCGAGCCTGGAGCAGGGCCACGCCGAAACCGAGGCCGCGCAGCAACGCCGCCAAGGCACCGTTGAGTTCGTAGCAGAACCCGCCCCTGCGCGCCCCGACGATCTTGTCGAGCAGCGGCTTGTCCTCCAGGACCAGGTGCTCCCCCAGGTGGGCCGAGAGGTTCTCGAACGGCACCGACCGCACATGCCGCTGCTGAAGCCGCGCAACGTCTCCGAGTCGGCCCGGTCGGGACGATCGGCCCCGATGCGGCGAAGGTAGGCGTCCACGGCCTCTGGCTGCGGGGGCTGGCTGCGGTGTCCATGGGTTCAGTCTGTGCCGTAGGCCGGACGATCCGCCATGCGCCGCACGTCCTAGGGCGCCGGGCGGAGGCGCATCGGTCCGCTGCCCGACGCACCCGAGCCCGCCCACGGCGTACCGTTCCGGGTCATGACGAACCCCCAGCCGGTCCGCAACCGGGCGCAGCGAAGGAAGGATGCCCTCGGCCGACTCGCGCGGGACCGTGACGCCTGGGTGGCCACGGCATCGGTGCACGGCAGACCCACACTCGTGCCCCTGTGGTTCCTATGGGACCGGGGCACGCTGCTGATGTGCACCCGGCGCGACACCGCGACCGCCCGCAATCTGACCCCGTGCGGCGAGGCCGTCGTCACCGTCGGCCCGGCCACGGACGTGGTGCACGTATCCGGCACAGCGGAGATCGTGGAGTGTGACGCCCTGGCACCCGACTCCGCCGGCGCTTTCTCGGCGAAACTCGGTTGGGATCCGCGCGGCGGGACCCAACGGGTCTTCCTCCGGATCATCCCTCACACGGTCAAGGCATGGCGGGAGGAGAACGAGCAGTCGGGCCGTCTGCTGATGCGCGACGGCCGGTGGCTGGACTGACGGAAGCCGCACCCGGCAGGCAGGCTGCCCGCCGCGACCTCCCCGACCTCCCCGGCCTGGAGACCGAGCGCTACGCGACGGCGCCGCACGGGCCCGCGCGTGCGGGCCGGGCCGCCCCGCCGAGGCGGAGCCGGCCGAACGGAACCAGATCGGAGACCCGCCCCGCCCGGAGCCCGGGTGAAGGGTGCTGAACCGGATGGAAACCATGGCTCGACCGCCAGCAGGGCTTTGCCGGAGACCTGACCGACCGGAGGGTGATCGGACCTACCGGAGGGCGAACCGGCCGAAGAGCGAACCGGCCCGGCGCCGCCCGGCCAAAGGCCAACCGGCCGAAGGGCCGAACTGGCCGGGGGCCAACCGGCCCGGCGCCCCGGCCGGGCCGGGCGCCCCCGTGGCCGGGATCCCCGTGGCACGCTCGGTGCACTCGTCAGGGCCGGGCGGTCCGTGGTGGGGCGCTCATGGCGCCCGCGGGGCCCGGGAGCCTCGTGCCACGGCGCGCAGGCCTCCTCCGGAGCCCGTGACGGCGATCGCCCCGTCGATGTCGGTACGCATCACCAGCGCGCCCTGGGACCGCAGAGCTGCGACGGTCCGCGGCGACGGATGCCCGTACGGGTTGCCCCGGCCGCAGGAGATGAGGGCCAGCCGCGGCCGGGCCGCTGCGAGCAGAGCGGGATGCTGGAAGGCCGACCCGTGGTGCGCGACCTTGAGGACGTCGACCCGTGGGAGGGCCGGGTGCGCCCGCATCAGCCCCTGCTGCGCGGGGGGTTCCAGATCCCCGAGGAGTAGCAGTGACACACCCTCGTCCGTCCGCGCGAGCAGGGTGACGCTCGCGTCGTTCGGCTCCTCCGGCTTCGTGCCGGGCTCCGGCCCGGAGCCGGGCACGGGCCAGAGCACCTGCCAGGTGAGCCCTGCCGTACGCCGTCGCTCCCCCGGTCCGGGACGGATCAGCGGCACACCGGCGGCCTCGGCGGTCCGGTACACGAACTCGGCCCGCTCGCGCGGCTCTTCGAGAGTGGTCGTCTGGATCGCGCCGACGCTTCTGCCCCGCAGGGCGCCGGGCAGCCCCGCAACATGGTCTGCGTGGAAGTGGGTCAGCAGGAGCAAAGGCACCCTGCTGACGCCCAGTTCGCGCAGGCACCGGTCGGTCAGTGCCGGGTCGGGCCCGGCGTCCACCACCACGGCCGTCCCTTCACCCGCGGCCAGAACCGCGGCGTCGCCCTGGCCGACGTCGCACACCGCGAACGACCAGCCGGGCGGCGGCCATCCGGTGACGATCCTCATCAGCGAGGGCGGCCGCAGCACCACGAGGACGAGGAGGAGGGCGCATCCCACGGCGGGCCAGGGGCCCCGGACCAGCCTGCGCACCATCAGCATCCCCACGGTGGTGACCGCGGCCAGCAGCAGTGCGCCCCACCAGCCACCGGGCCACTCGGCCTGTGCGCCGGGGAGACCGGCGCCGGTACGGGCGACTCCGGCGATCCACTGGACCGGCCAGCCGGCGCAGCGTGCCAGCAGTTCGGCGGCCGCTGTCGAGACCGGTGCGGCGGCGAGCGCCGCGAACCCCAGCACCGTGGCGGGCGCCACGGCAGGCTCGGCGAGGACACTGCAGGGGATCGCCACGAGACTGATCCGCTCGGCGAACACGACCACGACCGGTGCGCACACCGCCTGCGCCGCGGCGGCAGCGGCGAGTGCCCCCGCGCATCGAGCGGGCACTCCACGCTGCCGCAGGCCAACGCTCCAGCGGGGGGCAAGGGTGAGGAGCGAGCCCGTGGCCAGCACGGAGAGCAGAAACCCGAAGGTGCGGGCCGACCAGGGGTCCCACAGAACCAGCAGCAGCACGGCCGCCGCCAGGGCCGGGAGCAGCGATCTGCTCCGGCCGGTGCCGATGGCCAGGAGGGTGATCGCCCCGCAGGCCGCGGCGCGCAGCACGCTCGGTTCCGGCCGGCACACCACCACGAACCCCAGGGTGAGCGCGCCACCGAACAGCGCGGTCGCACGCAGTGACATACCCAATCGGGGAGCCAGACCGCCCCGTTCCGCCCTCAGTGCCCTTCCCGGCGGGCCGATGAGCAGGAACAGGACGATGGCCAGGTTGCTTCCGGAGACGGCCAGCAGATGCGTGAGATCCGTCGCCTTGAACGCCTCTTGCAGTTCGGTCCCGATGCGGGAGGTGTCGCCGACGACGAGCCCCGGAAGGAGGGCACGTGCGTCCGGTGGCAGTGAGTCGGTCGCCTGCCTCAACCCCGCGCGCAGATCCCCCGCCACGCGCTGCGCCGTGGTCGGCGGCCCGGTGATCCGGGGCGGTCCCGTGCCTCGGGCCTTCAGTACGGCCGCGAACCGGCCCTCGCCCTCCGGCGGCGGCTCCGCCCGGGCGGAGAGCGTGAGCCGCGTCGACGGCAGCAGCCCCAGCCATGCGCCGGCCGCCGCCCCGGGCCGGACGATCACCAGCACGGGCGCCCTGGTGGCCACCGGCTCCCCGTGCGCGGTGGTGACCCGGACGACCTGTGCCTCCAGCAGGACGGCCGGCGGTGCCGCACGATCACCCCATGTACGCGGCCGGGTCGTGCGCGGATCGGTGACGACGGTCAACTCGGCGGTGATCGAGCCGTACTTGCCCGCCGCCTCGGGCACCGGCCCCCGGTACAGGTCCGCGCCGCGCAGTGCGCCGGCGGCCGTGCCGGCTGCTGTGCACAGCAGCACCGCGGCGGCGGCGACCCTGTTGCCGGCACCATGCCAGGAGCGGCGGCGCGCCACCCCGACGGTCAGAGGCACCAGAATCGCACCCGCCGCCACGAGACAGCCCAGCACCGTCACACCCGGCCAGGGAGGCCGAGCCGTCAGACCGACCGCCGCGGCGCCCCAGGCGGCGAGCGCGGGCAGCACCAGACGCAGATCGGCCGGACGCTCCTCGAGGGCATCGGCCGCCTCCGGCCGGGACTCGGTCTCGGGGGACCCCACCGCCGTCATGGTCACGGCCGCACCAGCGGTTGCAGGTCCTCGAACCGGCGATCCCCGATGCCCTTCACCTCGCGGAGTTCGCCTACCGACCGGAAGCCGCCGTGCTCTGCGCGGTAGTCCACGATGTGCTGGGCGAGCACCGGGCCCACACCCGGCAGGGTGTCGAGTTGCTCCACCGTGGCGGTGCTGAGGCTGAGCGGCCCTCCGCCCTGAGCTCCCCCGCCCGTCAGCCCTTGCGGCCCCGGAGCCGGCCCGCCGGGGGCCTGCGGGACGCCCACGGCCACCTGCTCGCCGTCCGTGAGCACCCGCGCCCGGTTGAGGCCGGCGAGGTCGGTGCCGGCCTTGACCCCGCCCGCCGCCCGCAGCGCGTCGGCGACTCGTGCCCCCGCCGGGAGGTGGAGTACGCCCGGCCGCAGGACCTTGCCGCTCACATCGACGACGATGCGCCCGGTGGGCTCCCGCGTGGGCGGTGGGCCCGGCGAAGGCCCGGGCGCGGCCGCCCCCGGCGCGGGAGGTGCGCCCCCGGCCAGTTGCGGCGCGGGTACCGGCTCCGGCCGGCCGGCCCGGAAGTGCTGCACGGCGAAGACCACGCCGAGGACCAGGACCACCGCGAGCGCGGCCAGCGCCCTCGGCGCCAGCCCGCAGCGCAGCCGCACCCACGACGGCATGCGCTCCCCCAGGGCCAGCCGTGTCCGCTCACGCAGCGACAGCCCGACGCCGGTCAGCCGCGCCGATCGTGAAGGACCGCGCGAGCCGGGCGATGGCACGGCCCGGCGACGCCCTCGCTCCGGTGGAGCGGCGGTCTCCCCCGTCTCGTCCGCCCCGGCGGGCGCCTGACCCCGCACCGGTGCCTGCCCGGCGGTCGGCTCCCGGAAGCGACCAGGTGGCGGTCCGGTCCCTGTCCGGGGTGCGTCCGATGCCGGGAAGAGGGCCTGCGCGCGCATCCTCACGGCCGACGCCGGTGCCGTGTGCGGAACCGGGGATGCGGTGGACGAGGCCGGCACCGGGCCCTCCCCCGGCCGCAACCGCTGCCGGCGGTGGCGGGCACGGCCGTCCGAGGCGGGAGCACGGCCCGGGCCGCTCGTCGCAGAGCGTGATCGGTGAGTCATGGCACCCGACGGTAGGCAGCGCGGCACGAATCCGCTGAGCGGCCTCGATTCCGGTGGATAACGTGACCCTTGTGGAAAACTCCGTCACTCGCCGGAGCGACCGATGTGCTCATCCGGCGGGAACCATCGCTCGGCCGGACCGCCCCTGCCTCACACCGGCGGGGGACCGAGACCCGTCCTCTCAACGCGAAGGGCACCCTCTTCCCGTCGACGCGAAGGGCACCCTCACCGCCGCCCCGCCGGCAGAGCCCTCACCGCCGCACCGCCACAGCGCCTCAACCGCCCCACCGCGCCGCTTCACCGCCGCCCCGGCAGGGCCCGCAGGCCCACCGGCCGGGAACCGGCCCCAGGTGCCGCCCCGGTCCGGGTCTCCGCGCGGTGTTCCCCCTCCCGCGGAACTCCGGCCCGGCCTCCACCGGGCCGTGACCGCGCACCCTCACCTCGCCGAGACCACGGCCCCCAGCAGCCCGGGGCCCGTGTGCGCGCCGATCACCGCGCCCACCTCGCTGACGTGCAGCTCGCCCAGGTTCGGCAGCCGCAGCCGCAGCCGCTCGGCCAGGGCGGACGCCCGGTCCGGCGCGGCGAGATGGTGCACCGCGATGTCCACCGGGCCGGTGCCGGCGCGCTCCGCCGCGATCTCCTCGAGCCGGGCGATCGCCTTGGAGGCCGTACGCACCTTCTCCTTGAGCTCGATCCGGCCGCCTTCGAGCTGCAGCAGCGGCTTCACCGCGAGCGCGGATCCGAACAGCGCCTGAGCGGCGCCGATCCGGCCGCCCCGGCGCAGATAGTCGAGGGTGTCGACGTAGAAGAAGGCGGACGTGCCCGCGGCCCGTTTCTCGGCCGCCGCGACCGCCTCGTCGAGGGAGCCGCCGGCGTCCACCGCCTCGGCCGCGGCGAGGGCGCAGAATCCCAGGGCCATCGCCACCATGCCGGTGTCCACCACACGGACCGGGACGGGTGCCCCCGTGGCCGCCAGCACCGCCGCGTCGTAGGTACCGGAGAACTCCGAGGACAGATGCAGCGAGACGATGGCGGTCGCTCCGGCCTCCGCGACGCCCCGGTAGGCGGCGGCGAAGGTCTCCGGGCTCGGCCTGGACGTGGTCACGGCGCGGCGCTTCTGCAGCGCCTGCGCGAGGGATCGGGCCGAGATCTCGGTACCCTCCTCGAGCGCCTGGTCCCCGAGCACAACGGTCAGTGGTACCGCGGTGATTCCATGCGACTCCATCGTCTGCGGCGGCAGGTAGGCCGTGGAATCGGTGACGATCGCGACATGGCGGGACATGAGCGGGAGGTTACCCGCAGCGGTCGACTCACGGGAGCCCGACCCCGCACCACCCCTCCCTTCCGTATCGCGGACAGCCCTCCGTTGGGGGCGACCCGCTGTCCGGCGGGGAACACACGGCGCCCGCCGGACCACGAGGGCCGCGCCTCCGCCGACCTGCCGACCCGCCGGCCCGCCGGCCCGCCGGCCCGCCGACTAGTTCGTGGTCTCCGGGCGGGTGGTCTTGTCCCAGGAGTACCTCATCGAACGGCGCGGATCCCGCGGCGGGATCGCCCGCGGCTCCCGGGCGCCCGTCCCCGGCCCCGCGTCACCCGGTTCCCGCTCCTCCCGGCCCCCGCGGCCGGCGAAGGCCGCGATGCCGGCGCAGAGGGCGCCCAGGACCCCTGTGCCGCCGTCGGCCGAGCGGGCTCCGCCGCGGGCTCGGGCCACACCGGTTCGCTGCGCGACCAGTCGCGCAGCGCTCCCGCCTCCACGTCGATCTGGGCGGTCAGGGACTCCAGGTCGTCTTCGGCGAAGGAGCGTGCACGGTCCCGGGCCGCCCAGCGCAGGGACTCCGCGGAGTGGGTGATCCGCTCGACCCGCTCGCGCAGTTGCGGCAGCCGTTCCGTGGTCCTGCCGCGGTCCGGCTCGCGCTCCAGCCTCCGGAGTTCCTCGTCCAGCTCCCGCCCGTGCACGCTGAGCCGCTCGAAGAGGCCGATCGACTCCCGCAGCGAGGCGTCCTCGGCCGCTCCGGCGCGCAGGGCGTCCTGTGTGGCCTTCATCGACGTGCGCAGGCGGAGCCTCAGCTGGGCGAGTTCGCCGGCCACGCCGACCTGCCCGAGGCTCTTCGCCCGCAGCGTCGTGTCCTCGACGGTGCGCCGCGCCTGGCTGATCGTGCGGTCCACCCCTCGCTTGGCCGCGCCTACCGCCTTCACCCCCGCGTACACCCCGAGGACCACGAAGGCGGCGAAGAGCAGCGTCAGGATCAGGATGACGGCTTCCATGGGCGCCCCTCCGGGTGGTGTGCGGGGTGTGTCTCCGAGTGGTGTGCGGTGTGTGCTTCCACGGTAAACGGAGCGGGCCGGGCGAGGGTTCCGGTGGAACCCTTAACCTGCCCGTAGGGGAAAGATCAGGGCCGGGGCCCGGCGGTCTGCCGGGGCCCGGCCCATGGGCGGGGCTCCGACCCTCGAGCGGGGCCCGGCGGTCTGCCGGACTCCGGCCCGTGAGCGGGGCCCGTCAGCCCTTGCGCTCCGGCCCGTGAGCGGGGCTCCGGCCCGTGAGCAGGGCCGGCTACGCCGGGACGATGTTCACCAGCTTCGGTGCCCGCACGATCACCTTGCGGACGCCCGCGCCACCCAGCGCCGCCACGACGGCCGGATCGTCCACGGCCAGCGCCTCCAGTTCCGCGTCATCGATCGACGGGGACACCTCCAGGCGGGCCCTGACCTTGCCCTTGACCTGGACGACGCATGTCACGGTCTCGTCCACGAGGTAGGCGGGGTCCGCCACCGGGAAGTCCTGGTGTACGACCGAGCCGGAGTGGCCCAGCCGGCGCCACAGCTCCTCGCCGACGTGCGGGGCCAGCGGGGCGATCAGCAGCACCAGGCGCTCCGCCACCGAGCGGGCGACCGGGCCGCCCGTCTTGGTCAGGTGGTTGTTCAGCTCGGTGATCTTGGCGATGGCGGTGTTGAAGCGCATCGCCTCCATGTCCTGGCCGACACCGTCGACGGCCTTGTGCAGGGCACGCAGGGTGGCCTCGTCCGGCTCCGCGTCCACGACGGTGACCTCGCCGGTCGTCTCGTCGACGACGTTGCGCCACAGCCGCTGCAGCAGCCGGTACTGGCCGACGACGGCGCGCGTGTCCCAGGGGCGGGAGACGTCCAGGGGGCCCATCGCCATCTCGTACAGGCGCAGGGTGTCGGCACCGTACTCGGCGGCGATCTCGTCCGGGGTGACCGCGTTCTTCAGGGACTTGCCCATCTTGCCCAGCTCGCGTTTGACGGGCTCGCCGCCGTGGACGTACCCGCCGTCGCGCTCCTCGACCTCGGCGGCGGGCACCGGGAAGCCGCGGGCGTCCCGGTAGACATGCGCCTGGATCATGCCCTGGTTGTACAGCCTGTGGAACGGCTCGCTGGACGAGACGTGCCCCAGGTCGTACAGCACCTTGGACCAGAAGCGGGCGTACAGCAGGTGCAGCACGGCGTGCTCGGCGCCGCCCACGTACAGGTCGACACCGCCGTGCGGCTGCCCCTCGCGGGGGCCCATCCAGTACCGCTCGATCGCCGGGTCGACCAGCCGGTCGGCGTTGTGCGGGTCCAGGTAGCGCAGCTCGTACCAGCACGAACCGGCCCAGTTCGGCATGGTGTTGGTCTCGCGGCGGTACCGCTTGACCCCGTCGCCCAGGTCCAGCTCGACCTCGACCCACTCCGCGTTGCGCGACAGGGGGTCTCGGGCTGGGTGTCGGCGTCGTCCGGGGCGAACGTGCGCGGCGAGTAGTCGTCGACCTCCGGAAGTTCCAGCGGCAGCATCGACTCGGGCAGCGCATGGGCCACACCGTCCTCGTCGTAGACGATCGGGAACGGCTCGCCCCAGTAGCGCTGCCGGCTGAACAGCCAGTCACGCAGCCGGAAGTTGACGGTCGCCTCGCCGACGCCCTTGGCCACCAGCCATTCGGTGATCTTCGCTTTGGCTTCGGCCACCTCCAGGCCGTCCAGGGAGATCTCGTCGTTCGAGGAGTTGATCGCCGGGCCCTGGCCGGTGAACGCCTCGCCCTCCCAGCCCTCCGGGGGGCGCACGGTGCGGACGATGGGCAGGCCGAACGCCTCGGCGAACTCCCAGTCGCGCTCGTCCTGGCCGGGGACGGCCATGATCGCACCGGTGCCGTAGCCCATCAGCACGTAGTCGGCCACGAAGACCGGGATACGGGCTCCGGTGACGGGGTTCACGGCGTAGGCGCCGGTGAACACGCCGGTCTTGTCCTTGTGCTCGGTCTGGCGCTCGACATCGCTCTTGGTCTGGGCCTGCTTGCGGTACTCGGCGACGGCCTCGGCGGGGGTGGCCGCACCGCCGGTCCAGGTGTCCCTGCCCCGGGCGTCCTCCGGCCATTCGGCGGGCAGGACCGAGTCGATCAGGTCGTGCTCGGGCGCCAGCACCATGTAGGTGGCGCCGAACACGGTGTCAGGCCGGGTGGTGAAGACGGTGACGCGGGCGTCGTCGTGGCCGTCGACGGGGAAGTCGATGCGTGCGCCCTCGCTGCGGCCGATCCAGTTGCGCTGCTGCAGCTTGATGGCCTCGGGCCAGTCCAGCGCGTCGAGGTCGTCCAGCAGCCGGTCGGCGTAGGCGGTGATGCGCATGTTCCACTGCCGCAGGTTGGCCTTGAAGACCGGGAAGTTGCCGCGCTCGGAACGGCCCTCGGCGGTGACCTCCTCGTTGGCCAGCACGGTGCCCAGCCCGGGGCACCAGTTGACCGGTGAGTCCGAGGCGTACGCCAGGCGGTGGCCGCTCAGGACGTCGGCGCGCTCGACGGCGCTCAGCTCACCCCAGGGGCGCCCGGACGGGGTGGCGCGCTCACCGCTCTCGAACTGCGCGGCCAGGTCCTCGATCGGACGGGCCTTCCCCGCGGCCTCGTCGTACCAGGAATTGAAGATCCGCAGGAAGATCCACTGGGTCCACTTGTAGTAGTCCGGGTCGATCGTCGCGAACGACCGGCGCTTGTCGTGGCCGAGCCCCAGCCGGCGCAGCTGGGCCTTCATGTTCTCGATGTTGGCCTCGGTGGACACGCGCGGGTGCGTGCCCGTCTGGACCGCGTACTGCTCGGCGGGCAGGCCGAAGGCGTCGAAGCCCAGGGTGTGCAGCACGTTGTGGCCGGTCATCCGCTGGTACCGGGCGTAGACGTCGGTGGCGATGTAGCCCAGCGGATGGCCGACGTGCAGGCCCGCGCCCGAGGGGTACGGGAACATGTCCATGATGAACTTCTTGGGCCGTGCCACGACGTCGGCGTCGCCGGCCAGATCACCGCTCGGATTGGGCGCCTCATACGTGCCGTCGGCGTCCCAGAAGTCCTGCCAGCGTGCCTCGATGTCGGCGGCCATGGCCGCCGTGTAGCGGTGGGGTGCGGCCGCCTCGGCGGAGGGGGCCCCATCCGTGCCGGAGGCCACGGGGGAGGAATTCTTCTCGCTCATGATCCTTAAAGCTCCATCGATCGTCTCTGCCTGCGATTGCCTGAAACGAAAAATCCCCTCGCACAGGAGGGGACGCCGCGCCGATTCCGACCGGGTGGTCACCGGCCGGGACTGATCAGCGCGGCCCGCTAAGCAGAAGGCGTACGGCACGCATGGCGTCAGGGTACAGCAGGCCGCCTTCCCACCGCACAGAGCGTCCGCCCTTCGGCACGGCCGAGAACGGCGGGGCCAGCGGAAACACGACCCTGCGGCCAGGTACCGGAACCGGAACCGGGGGCCTCGGACCCGCGGCCCTCCGGGCGTCCGCCGCTGCCGCGAAACGGCCTCCGGAGGGCGGCAGAGGACCGCCCGGTGCGCGGAGAACGTCGCCCCCGGGCATGCAGAACCGTTTCGGACAGCCCGAGTTACTCGGCGTATCCCCCTATCCGGGGCAACCCCAGAGTCAGTTGTCAGCCAGGCTGACTACTAAACCTCGAAAACTCGTACCCATTGGTATGACTCCACTTAGAGTGCGACGACGGGACCGCTTTCCCGCACCATTCGGAGCCCCCATGAACCCTCGTCGCAAGATCCGTTCGTCGCCCGGTGAACCGGGCCTGAGCCGCCAGGCACAGGGCGGACTGATCGCCGCCGCTCTCGTGCTCATCCCGCTGCTCGCCATCCTTGGCAACGATGCCTTCCGGGCCGCGCTGGACTTCGCCGCCGGCGTGCTGTCCCTGGTCTCCCTGACCGCATCGGTCGCCTGGGGCCTCATCGCCACCGACCGCGTGTTCCTCTCCACGCGCCACCGCCTGCTCGCCCAGGCCATCCACAGAAGCACCGCCGTCGCCTCGCTCGGCTTCCTGCTGCTGCACGCCACGGTCAAGGTCTCGCTCGACCACGTCGGACTGCTCGGCGCCCTGGTGCCGTTCGGCCTCGGCATCACCGGCACGTCGGGGCTCATCGGCTTCGGCTCGCTCGCCGGTCTGCTGATGGTCGTCGCCGGCTCGACCGGTGCCGCGCGCAGCGCACTCGCCGGCAACGGCCGCTTCGCGGGACGCTGGCGGGCGCTGCACATGCTGGCGTACCCCGCCTGGTGCTTCGCTCTCGTACACGGCCTCTACGCGGGTCGCCCCGCCGACGCGTGGGTGACCGTGATGTACAGCCTGGCGCTGCTCGGAGTCGCCGCCGCCGTGTCGCTGCGGCTGCTGCCGCTGCCGGTGAAGCGGCAGATCGTCGAGCGGATCATGAGCCTGGCCGGCACGGCCCGCGACGTCCCCGGCGCCGCCGAGCAGAGCACGCGCGACATGGCGTCGTCCCCCTCCCCGGCGCGTCCGGCATCCCCGCACAGCCCAGGCCCGCTTCGAGCGCGAGTTCCCGCGCGGCGGCGCCGACCTGGGCGACCCGCCGGCAAGGCCGCTCGGTCAGCCTCTCGGAGCCCCGCTGGGCTCGCCGCTCGGAGCCTCGCTGGGGCAGCCGGTCGGAGCCCCGCGCGGCGAGCCGCGCAGACTCGCCGCGCCGTCCCCGCAGCTGTACGAGGCGACCCAGCAGCTCCACGGCACGGCACCGGACCTGCCGTCCGAAGCGGCCTCGGCCGCCGAGGCCTTCTCCGGCGCCGGCCCGGCCATCGGCGGACCGCTGTCCGGCGACGGCCCCGGTACGGGGATATCCGCCGCCTATCGCGCGGTCTCCCGAGCGGGTGACGCATCCCCGCGCACCGGAGGGCCGAGGGTGCCGCAGGGGCGCTCCTCGGACGATGTGCCGTACGCCGAGCGCGTCCCGATGACCGAGGAGCTGCCGATCGTCCCGGACGACTCCTCGCCCCGGCCGGCGAACTGGCCGACGCCCTCCCCACCGCCCCCGGCCCAGGCCTTCCCCCAGCCGCCCACGGCGTCATCCCACGACCGCAACGAGCCCGGCAACCCCGGCACACCCGGCAACCTCAGTGACCCCTACCTCGCATACGGCACGGCCGCGGCCTCCGGCTACGGCGAGCCGCACGCGGCTGCGCCCGGCGGCGGATTCGACCCGGCGGCTCCGTTCGGCACCGCCGGCACTCCGGGCGGCTACGACGGTCCACCGTCCGCCGAACCCTTCCGGGACTCGTACGCCGAGCCCCAGCCGCAGCCCGGACCGCTGTATCCGCCGACGGCAGGGGAACCCTGGAACGCACCCGCAGGAGAACGACCGTGAACGCCCCGCTCCCCGATGTCCCAGAGGTCCGCGTCGTCGGCCTGCCCCAGCTCACCCAGGGGTTCGACCTGGTCGAGCGCCTCGACCTGGCCATGCACCTGAAGGTGCACGGCCCGCTCGAACCCATGAGCGGCGAGCGGCTGGCCCAGCTGGCCGAGAACATATCCCTGCGCGGCCGCGGCGGCGCGGGCTTCCCGTTCGCCCAGAAACTGCGGGCCGTGGCGAAGGCCGCCATCCGGCGCGGTGTGCGGCCCGTGGTGGTGGTCAACGCCAGTGAGGACGAACCCGCGTGCCGCAAGGACACGGTGATGGTCAACCGGGCGCCCCACCTGATCCTGGACGGCGCGCTGCTCGCCGCCGAGGCGCTGGGCGCGCGCACCCTGATCGTCGCGGTGACCCGCAACTCCACGGAGGTCTCCATCAGGGCGGCGCTGGCCGAGCGCGGCCTGTCCGACCGGCGGGGCAGCAGCTGCGCGCACGGGTGCAGCGCAACCCCGAACGCATGGTCTCCGGCGAGGCCTCGGCGATCATCCGGGCGATCAACGGCGGCCCCGCGCTGCCTCCCGGGCGTCGTGAGCGCGCCGCCGAGTCCGGTGTGGCGGGGGCACCGACGCTGCTGTCCAACGCGGAGACGTTCGCGCAGCTCGCCGTGGCCGCCCGGATCGGGGCCCGCCGGTACGGGCACACGGGCCTGGAGAACGAACCGGGCACGGTCATGCTCACGGTCTCGGGGCGGTGGCACGTCCCATGGTGATCGAGGTGCCGACCGGAGTGCCGATGCGGTACGTGCTGCAGCTCGCGGGGGCCCCTCCGGTTCCCCAGGGGGTGCTGACCGGCGGCTACCACGGCAACTGGATCGACGCCGCCGCCACGCACGAGGCCGTGATCTCCCGGGAGTCGCTGGCCAATGTCGGGGGGCTCTCGGCGCCGGAGCGATCCTCCCGATCGGCCAGGAGACCTGCCCGCTCGGCGAGGCGCAGCGCGTGGCCAACTGGCTCGCCGCCGAGACCGCGGGCCAGTGCGGTCCGTGCAAGCTCGGACTGCCCGCGGCGGCCGGCGGCCTGTCGGACGTGATCAACGGCGGCGGACCGGCCGCCCTGGAGGCGCTGCGCGAGGTGACGCAGGCGGTCAAGGGCCGCGGGGCGTGCAAGCACCCCGACGGCTCCGCCCGGTTCTTCGCCTCGACCCTGTCGGCGTTCACGGACGACCTGGCCGCGCACGTCCTGCACGGCGGCTGCGGCCGGGAGACTGTCGGTGTGCTGCCGCTGCCCGGTCCCGTCGGCCAGGAGGCGCAGGAGTCCATCCCGAGCGGGGAGAAGCTCGCGGTGGACTGGACGCTCTGCCAGGGCCACGGGATCTGCGCGGAGATCGTGCCGGAGCTGATCCGCATGGGTGCCGACGGCTACCCCTCAGTGGCGGAGGCGGCGGTTCCGGTGCACCTGCAGGGCCGGGCGCAGCGGGCCGTGCGGCGTTGTCCCGCGCTGGCCCTGCGCATCGAGCAGGCACCGGCCCCGCGGGGCGGAAAGCCCGCTCTGCCGCCGGGCGGTGACCGCAAGGCGCTCGGCAGCGGCCGGGGTTGACGCACGAAGGAGGGCCATCCGATCGGATGGCCCTCCTGGTGTGCTCTGACGAGCTGCTGTGGAGCTAAGGAGAATTGAACTCCTGACCTCTTGCATGCCATGCAAGCGCTCTA
This sequence comes from Streptomyces sp. I6, assembly GCA_003725745.1. Lineage (GTDB taxonomy): Bacteria > Actinomycetota > Actinomycetes > Streptomycetales > Streptomycetaceae > Streptomyces. Next base: position 1,967,137 of record RHDP01000001.1, read on the forward strand.
CCAACTGAGCTATAGCCCTTGCCGTCCGCCGCTTCCTTCCCGGGTCTCCCCCGCGGCGACACGGAGAACATTACACGGTTCCCCCGGTGGTCCACCAAATCCATTCCGGTTCGCATCGGTGCCGGCGGGTAACGTCCGCTTCCTTGCTCGTGCTCGTGCTCGTGCTCGTGCTCGTGCTCGCGATGGCGATGGCGATGGCGGTGCTGATGGCGGTGGCGGTGCGGTGCTGATCGCGGTGGAGCTCGCCTCCGCCCGGGGCGGCTCGGCAACCGCGCCCTCGGCGCCTCACGCGCCTGCCTGCCGTCGTTCGCGGCGTTCCGGACCGCGCAGCGCGCGGCCGGAGTGCCGCTCATCGCACGGCATGACTACCGCGCGGATGGTCCCGGCCCCGCGAGGGCGGCCGGCCCGGAAGCGCGGCTGCGCACACCGCGACCGGCGCCGCACACCGCGACCGCCCCTGCGCGCCGCGGTGGGTTTTCCCACGGCCCGGAGGGGCCCGAACCCGCCCTGCGCCACGCCGAGATGACGCTCTGGGCCCCGTACCTACCGGTCGCCGTCGTGGTACTGGCCGGACCGGGGCGGTCGGGGCAAGCGCGCGGGAGCGTCAGGCCCTCGCGAAGGAGTAGAAGCGCTTGAGCGCGCAGTGCTCGTCGAGCAGCCGTCCGTAGATCGGCTCGCCCTCGAGCTCACGGTAGGTCTCGATGGGGTCGCCTTTTATGATCAGCGCACGCGCGCACTCCTCGCACCAGTACTGGTACTCGGGGTTGACCGGGTCCATGTCCCGGACGATCGGCGTGCCGCTGCCGCACCAGTCGCACTTCCTCCGGTGTGCACCCATCATTCAGCTCCAGCTGTGGCCGCAGGCGGTGCACACGTACGAGATACCTCCATTGTCGCCGAGTACTTGGGCAACGTGGGACGAACCGCAGGAGGGGCAGCTGAGGTGAGCACGGGCTTCGGCAGCGAGGAGCCGGTCGTCGCCCTCGGTGCCCGCTCCGGGCATCGCCTCTCCCTCCCGTCCAGGCCTTCGTCCCCTTCAGCCGTCCCGATTCTGCCATGGCGGGGCGAGGGGGTCATCGGCGTCGGCGAACCCGTGCCGCCGTGGTTGCGGAGATCGCCGCGCCCGCCGCGGGAGGGCCTTCGGCTCGCCTCGGAAACACGAAATCCCGCCCCCTGCGGGGACGGGATCCGGATGACGGCGATGGTGCCTGTGAAGCCGATGATGTTGTTTGTGGAGCTAAGGAGAATTGAACTCCTGACCTCTTGCATGCCATGCAAGCGCTCTACCAACTGAGCTATAGCCCCTTGCGTTCTTCGCGCTTCGCGCTCCGCGCTGCGAACAAGAAGAACCTTAGCCTGTGACCAGCCGGAAAGTGAAATCGGCCGGTCCCGGGCCGTCCGCCCGCCCCCGGGTGGCCCCGGCCGCCGCGCGCTCCGGGCCGCTTCGGTACCGGGGCCGGCAGTGTGCCGCCGGATGCATTCCCGGAGCGATCGCGGAGGCGGAGGCCCGGAGCGGCTCCCGAGCCGCTCCGGGCGCCCCGGGGAGCGTGTTTCCCGGGCCGCCCCGCGGCGGGCGCCGTCAGTCGTCGTCGCCGAGGACCGGTTCGGGGAGCGTGCCCGCGTTGTGCTCCAGCAGGCGCCAGCCCCTGGCACCCTCTCCGAGTACCGACCAGGAGCAGTTGGCGAGACCGCCCAGACCCTCCCAGTGCCGGGCCTCCAGACCCAGCAGCCGGCCGATCGTGGTGCGGATGGTACCGCCGTGGCTCACGACGACGAGCGTGCCGCCGTCGGGCAGCTTGTCGGCGTGGCGCAGCACGACCGGCGCTGCCCGGTCGGCGACCTCGGTCTCCAGCTCACCGCCGCCGCGGCGCACGGGCTCGCCGCGCTTCCAGGCGGCGTACTCCTCGCCGTGGCGCTCGACGATCTCCTCATGGGTCAGCCCCTGCCACGCGCCCGCGTACGTCTCACGCAGCGCGGAGTCGCGGGTGACCGCGTGGCCGGTGATCGAGGCGAGTTCGTCGGCCGTCGTCGCCGCCCGGCTGAGGTCCGAGCTGATGATCGCGTCCGGCTTCAGAGAGGCGAGGAGCCGGGCGGACCGCCTGGCCTGGCTGACCCCGGTCTCGGTCAACTCGATGTCCGTGGAGCCCTGGAACCGGCGTTCGAGGTTCCAGGCGGTCTGACCGTGCCGCCACAGGACGATGCGGCGGCCTCGGCCCCTGCCTGTGTCGCTGCGGCTCAGCTCAGCTCACCGTCCGATCCGCTGCCGTCGCCGGTGAACCTGGCGTGCTCCTCGGCCTTGCCCCGGGTCTTCAGGGCGTCCTCGGGCAGCGGAAGCTCCGGGCAGTCCTTCCAGAGCCGCTCCAGGGCGTAGAAGACCCGCTCCTCGCTGTGCTGGACGTGGACCACGACGTCGACGTAGTCGAGCAGGATCCAGCGCGAGTCACGGTCGCCCTCGCGGCGCACCGGCTTGGCGCCCAGCTCCTTGAGCAGCTTCTCCTCGATCTCGTCCACGATCGACTTGACCTGGCGGTCGCTCGGGGCGGAGGCGAGGAGGAACGCGTCGGTGATCGACAGCACTTCGCTGACGTCGTAGGCGATGATGTCGTGCGCGAGCTTGTCCGCAGCCGCCTGTGCGGCGACGTTGATGAGCTCGAGGGAACGGTCCGTAGCGGTCACAAGCAGGCTTTCGTCGGCGGTCGGGACCCTTACAGGGTCTCACGGACCGCGGACAGCCCACGCGGCAGTTGATCGCGGGCAGCGCTCCGCCGCCCGCGCCTTCCGGTCCGCGCGGACGGGCCGGAGGCACACACGGCCGGAGTCGCCCCGCCGGACGGCCCACACGGCCGGACGCGCCGGCCCGGGTCGCCCCGCCGGCTCACCCGGGACCGCGAGCCGCTCCGCCGCGCCGCCCGGAAGACCCGCCGGCTCACCCGGTCTCGTAGTCCCGGCCGAGGACGACCAGCACGTCGGCGTTCGAGGCCGCCTCGCCCTTCCCGACCGCGCTCTCGTCCAAGCCCAGGGTCTTGGCGACCTCCACGGCGTTCTGCTTCTGCGCCGCGTCACCGTAGACGACCCGCGTCGACGGCCCGGGGTCCGCCCTGCCTCCGTCCACGAACGCGTATCCGCCGTTCACCAGGACGATCCTGGTGCTCTCGGTCGCGTCGGCGTCGCCGCTGCCGTTGCGGACGGCCACCCGGACCGCCGCGCCCTGCTCCGGTGCGCTGACGCGGCCGCCCAGGACGTCCTTCACCACACCGTCGGCGACCTCCCGGCCGAGCGTGCCGTCGTCCTGGACGGGCAGCACGGTGGTCTTGTAGTCGCCGCCCTTGGCGCGCTCGGCGAGCCTGGCGAGCGACGCCCCGAGGTCCTTCTCGGGCAGCGACGGGTCCAGGATCTGGGCCAGGGTCTGGACGGTCACGGTGGCGGACGCGGCGTCGCTCGGCATCTTCCGCAGCACTCCGTACATGACCTGGCCGAATCGCTGCAGCTGCCGGGCCTCGGCCTCTCCAGGGGCGCGGTAGGTGGCGTAGGCGACGGCCGAGCGCCCGTTGAGCGTCTGGTTCTCGCCCTGCCGCACCAGGGGCGCGTCGCCACTCCGCGCGCCGGGCACGACCGTGTCGGTGGTGATGTCGATACCGCCGACCAGCTCGACGAGGTTCTCGAGGTACGGGGTGTCCAGGCGCCAGGTACCGGTGATCCGGGTGCCGAGGAGGGTGCCGACGGCCTCGCGCGTGCCGGTGGTGCCGTCCTCGTCGACGGACTTGCCGAGGGTGGTGGCGGCCCCCTCGTCGTCCGCGACGGAGAGCGCGTTCGGCAACAGCACGGTGGTGCCCTGCCCGGTGGTGGCGTTGTCCACGAGGAGGGCGGTCGACGTGCCCTTCTTTCTGGTGTTGTGGAGGTGCAGGACGATCACGTCCCGCTCCTGCGGACCGGTCGCGGTGGTCTGCGCGCCCGCGGGGTCCGAGGTGCCCGGCAGCTTGCCCGCGTACCAGAGGTAGCCGACGCCCCCCGCGACGACCAGGGCCAGGACGACGGCGAGGGCCACGACCCGGTTGCGGCCGCGCCGTTTGGCCTCCTCGCGGCGCTCGGAACGGCTCTCGGTGAACTTGAGCCAGTCGATGACGTCCTCGGAGTCCTCGTCCGGCTCCTCGACGAAGGAGAACTGCTCGGTGCGGTACTCGCCGTCGTCACCGGCCGGGGTACGGCGCTGCCCGGGCACGGCCGGGCCGCCCCGGTCCGGCTCGGCCGGGGCGGGACCGCGGCGCTCGCCGGGCCGCTGCGGGGCGGCGGGCTGCTGCGGGGACGGCACACTCCACTGCCGGCCGGTGTCGGCGGGAGCCTGCCGGTCCGCTTCGTGGCCGGGTCCGGGGTCGCCGTAACCGTAGCCGTAGCCGTCCCGGGGCGATTGCTCGCGGCCGTAGGGGTCGTACGGCTGCTGCGGCTGCTCGTGGCCGTAGAGGTCGTACGGCTGCTGCGGCTGCGTCTGCTGCTCGGGCTGCGGATGCGTGGTCTGCACGTGCTGCTGAGGCTGGGCGTAGGAGTCGTAGCCGTATCCGTGGGACGGCTGGGACGGCTGGGACGGCTGCTGCTCGTGCTGCGGCCCGTGCCGGTCCGAGGGGTACCGGCCGTGCGCGTCGTAACCGTGGGACTGCGGGTCGTGCTGGAGCTGCTGGTAGACCGGCTGCCCGTACTCGTCGTAGCCGACGATCCGCGGCTGCTGCGGGTGGTACGGGTCGTACGGGTACTGCTGGTCGTTCACCGGTGCCCCTCTCCGTGGCTCACTCGCCGCGGTACAACTGGCGCTTGTCGATGTAGCGCACCACACCGTCCGGCACCAGATACCAGACCGGATCGCCCTGCGCGACCCTCGCGCGGCAGTCGGTGGACGAGATCGCCAGCGCGGGCACCTCCACCAGGGAGACGCCGCCCTTGGGGAGCCCGTCGTCCGTCAGGTCGTGACCCGGCCGGGTCACCCCGATGAAGTGCGCGAGGGAGAACAGCTCCTCCGCGTCCCGCCAGGTGAGGATCTGGGAGAGCGCGTCGGCCCCGGTGATGAAGAAGAGGTCCGAGTCGGTGTTGAGCGCCCGCAGGTCCCGGAGGGTGTCGATGGTGTACGTCGGCCCGCCGCGGTCGATGTCGATGCGGCTGACGGAGAACTGCGGGTTGGAAGCCGTGGCGATGACCGTCATCAGATAGCGGTCCTCAGCAGGCGACACCGCCTTGTGGCCCTTCTGCCACGGCTGTCCGGTCGGTACGAACACCACCTCGTCGAGGTGGAACAGGGCCGCCACCTCGCTGGCGGCCACCAGGTGTCCATGGTGGATCGGGTCGAACGTCCCGCCCATGACGCCGAGTCGGCGCTTGCCGCGGCCGGTCGTAGGCACTTCCTGCTGTCCCATGCGTGCAGAGCCTACTGGCACGGCCGTTCGGATACGGCTCAGCGGTCGCGGTTGAAACGGGTGGTGATCCACAGCAGCAGGAGCAGCGCGGCCAGCGCGCCGAAACCGGTGAGGTAGGGGCTGAGGCTTTGGTGGCTGCCACCGTGCTCGGCGTCCTCGGCGAGAGTGACCAGGGTGGCGGCGGTGCTGGCGAGACTCATCTTCTGGGGGCCCTATCGATCGGAGTCGGAGCGGAGACTTCGGGCACATCGTATGCGTGCGCTCCGGGCACGCTCACGCCGACTCAGCCGTTGCCGGTTCACCGCACCCGGCCGCGGCCCGGTCCGCGGCCGGGTGCGGTGTCCACCGGGCGGGTGCCCCAAGGGGAAACCGGGCCCCGGCGGAGTTGTCCACAGCCCCGACCGCATCGCGGTCCCAGCGCCTAGTGTGGGGTCTGTCAGGGGGACGGGGCACGACCCCTGACGACGGCAGGACGCGTCGAGAACGAGAACCAGGGGGCACCATGACCGACCGCAGTTCCGAGAACGTGCCGGGCAGGCGCCGCACGCGCTTCCCGGGGATCTCCTCGCGGGCGTACGAGCACCCGGCGGACCGTTCGGCGCTGGTCGCCCTGCGCAGGCTGAGCGGGTTCGACACGGTGTTCAAGGCGCTCAGCGGGCTGCTGCCGGAGCGCAGTCTGCGGCTGCTCTTCCTGTCCGACTCGGTGCGGGTGAGCGAGACCCAGTTCGCGCACCTGCACACGATGCTGCGCGACGCCTGCTACATCCTGGACCTGGAGAAGGTCCCGCAGATGTACGTCACGCAGGACCCGAAGCCGAACGCCATGTGCATCGGCCTGGACGAGCCGATCATCACGGTCACCACCGGTCTGGTGGAGCTGCTGGACGAGGAGGAGATGCGGGCGGTCGTGGGCCACGAGGTGGGGCACGCCCTGTCCGGCCACTCCGTCTACCGCACGATCCTGCTGTTCCTCACCAATCTCGCGGTGAAGGTGGCCTGGATCCCGCTGGGCAACATGGCGGTCATGGCGATCGTGACCGCGCTGCGGGAGTGGTTCCGCAAGTCCGAGCTGTCCGCGGACCGCGCCGGGCTCCTGGTGGGCCAGGATCTGCAGGCCTCGATGCGCGGTCTGATGAAGATCGCGGGCGGCAACCATCTGCACGAGATGCACGTGGACTCCTTCCTGGAGCAGGCCGAGGAGTACGAGGCGGGGGCGACCTGCGGGACTCGGTGCTGAAGATCCTCAACATGCTGCCGAGGACGCATCCGTTCACCACCGTGCGCGCCGCCGAGCTGAAGAAGTGGGCGGAGAGCCGTGACTACCAGCGGATCGTGGACGGCCACTACCCGCGGCGCACGGAGGACAAGGACGCCTCCGTCACCGACTCGTTCCGTGAGTCCGCCTCGCACTACGCGGACTCGGTGCGCGGCAGCAAGGATCCGCTGATGAAGCTGGTGGGGGACATAGCCGGCGGCGCGGGCGATCTGGGCGGCCGACTGCGCGACAGGTTCACCTCAGCCTCGTCCGGCGGGAGCCGCGGGGGCGGCGACGGAAGCGGCCCGAAGGACGCGGGGGCCGGTCCCGGGGACGACGGCCCGGAGACGACGGGTCAGCGCGGGGGCTGACCGCCGCTCGAGAGGGTCCCGCAGACCGCCGCTGCGGCGCGGCCGGATTGGTACGGGTCGGTCCCGGCCGGTCCCTTACCGGTCGCCCGCTGGCCCGCCAGCAGCGGCTGCATCACGGCGGCCGCGTCGGCCGAGCAGGACATCGGGCCCGCCTGCGTGTAGCTGAACAGCAGCTCGGCCCGGTGAGCGCGCAGGTCGTCGCGGTCGAAGCGGAAGTGCAGCTGACGCCGCACGGTGAAGAGGGAGGCACCGCCCGCGGTGCGGCCGTCAGGGGAGGCGGTCGCGCCCCCTCCCGCCCCGGCGGGGCGCACCGTGTAGGCGAAGGTGTGGTCCGTGGTCACCTCCAGTGCGTCGGGACCGGCCTCGGCGAAGGCCAGTGAGCCGCGGACCCGTACCTCCGGGGTCGCCAGCGCGACGCGGTCCGGGTCGAAGCGGACGAGCCAGCCGGTCGCCGCGTGGCGCCCGTCGTCCTCGGGTTCGTTCATCGACCGGTCGAACTGGTCCAGCTGGTCCGGGTCGAGCAGCACCCGCACCGGCCGCACGGCGCCCTGGCCGAGGACCGCGGGGTCGACGGAGGACTTCACCAGGTAGTCCTTGGCGACGGTCAGCGCGGTCATCACCTGGTCGTCCGAGAAGTTCCTGGTGTGCCGTACGGCCGGAAGGGTGACGCCGGCGGCTCCGGTGCGGAAGTCCGCCGCGGGGCTGCGGGCGTACAGACCGGCCGGGTCGCCGCCCGCCACGGTCCCCTCGGGGGCGAGCGGGACGACGGTGCTCCGCAGCGCCTGGACGGGCTGGCCCTCGGGCGGCCGGTAGGGGTGGCGCACGCCCATGTAGAGGGCGGCACCGAAGGCCATGGCGATCAGCAGCACCAGCACCAGGAAGTGCCTGGGCCCGTTGCGCAGCCCCCATCCGGGGCGGCTGCGGACGGCCCTGGCGTGGTCCCCCATCCGCTCCTGCGCGGAGAACTCCTGGAGACGGGCAGCACGGACGAACGACTCGTCGAAGACGACGGACCGGTACTCGTCGTCGTTTCCGCCGGGGAGCCCCTCGGGTGTCCCCTCAGGTGGGTCTCCACGCCCTGCCATACCTTCAGGGTAGGTCTGTGGACGTCCACGCGAACGCGGCGCCGGATGCCCGGGCGCGTTCACCGGGGCCGGCCGGGTCAGGGCGTGCGGGGGACCGCGGAGACGGGAGGCGCGGAGTACTCGGCCGACGCGGAGGGGCTCGCTCCACGGTCCGGGACGGTGCCTCTGACGGGCACGTCGACGCCGGTGGTGGTCGGTGTGGGCACCGGGTCCTGGCGGCCGGCCGACGCTCCCCGGTACACGGCCGTGAAGGCCAGGGCCACCATGCCGACGCCCATCACCACGGCGAGGACCCACGCGACCGGACGGTGCCAGCGGGCGGAGCCCCGGTAGGGCCGCAGCGCACCGCCGTGCGGTCCGTAGGGGTCGGCGTAGCCGTCGAGGCCGTCGGGGTCGTACGCGCCGGGGCCGCGTGCCCGGCCGTACTCGCCGGATGGGCCGCGGCCGTCGTCGAAGAACTCGTCGTCGGTGGGGCGAGACCTGACCGGGCGCGGGCCGCCTCGGCCTCGGCACGGGCCTGTGCGGCGGCGAGCAGCCGCTCCACGGCGCTCGGTTCATGGATCTCCGCCGCCCGTACGAAGTCCTCGTCGAACACCACGGAGGCGAAGTCCTGGTCCGCGCCTCCGCGGTCGTCGTCGGGCTCCCAGCCGTCCGGGAACGGCCTGCCCCCACGTCGTCCGGCACGTCTTCAGGGTAGACCTGGGCATGGGATTTCGTCAGGGAGTGCGGGCATCCGACCGCACCCGTCCGTCACCGGGTGTGACCGTCCCCCGTCACGATGTACTTGGTCGAGGTCAGCTCGGGCAGACCCATCGGGCCGCGGGCGTGCAGCTTCTGCGTGGAGATCCCGATCTCGGCACCGAAACCGAACTGACCGCCGTCGGTGAAGCGGGTGGACGCGTTCACGGCCACCGTCGTCGAATCCACCAGCCGGGTGAAGCGCCGGGCCGCCGCCTGGGACGTGGTGACGATGGCCTCGGTGTGCCCGGAGGACCACAGGCGGATGTGCTCCACGGCCTTGTCGAGGGAGTCCACCACGGCCGCGGCGATGTCGTAGGACAGGTACTCGGTCTCCCAGTCCTCGTCCGTGGCGGGCACCACCGTGGCCTTGGAGCCTTCGGCGAGTGCGAGGGTGCGCTCGTCGGCGTGGACGGTGACGCCGGCCTCGGCGAGGGCCTGCAGGGCACGGGGCAGAAAGGCCGCGGCGATGTCCTGGTGGACCAGCAGGGTCTCCGCGGCGTTGCAGACGCTCGGCCGCTGGGCCTTGGAGTTGACCAGGATGTCGACGGCCGTGTCGAGGTCGGCCTGGGCGTCGACGTAGACATGGCAGTTGCCGGTGCCGGTCTCGATGACCGGGACGGTGGACTCCTCGACCACGGTCCGGATCAGGGAGGCCCCGCCGCGCGGGATGAGGACGTCGACGAGACCGCGGGCGCGCATCAGCTCCCTGACCGAGTCGCGGCTCTCACCGGGGACCAGCTGTACGGCGTCCGCGGGCAGCCCGGAGCCGCCGACGGCGTCCCGCACCACCCTCACCAGGGCGGTGTTCGAGGAGTACGCGGAGGAGGAGCCGCGGAGCAGCACGGCGTTGCCGGACTTCAGGCACAGCGCGGCGGCGTCCACCGTCACATTCGGCCGGGCCTCGTAGATGATGCCGACGACGCCGAGGGGAACGCGGACCTGGCGCAGGTCGATCCCGTTGGGGAGCGTCGAGCCGCGGACGACCTCGCCGACCGGGTCGGGCAGCGCGGCGACGTGCCGGACGTCCGCGGCGATGGCCCGCACCCGCTCCGGGGTCAGGGTGAGCCTGTCGACGATGGCCTCGCCGGTGCCGGCCTCCCGGGCGCGGGCGATGTCCTCGGCGTTGGCCTCGACGATCTCGCTGGTCCGCACCTCGAGGGCGTCGGCGATCGCCAGCAGGGCGTCGTCCTTGACCGCACGCGGAAGTGGCGCGATGTCGGCGGCCGCGGCACGGGCCCGGTAGGCGGCCCGGGTGACCGGGGTCAGGTTGTCGTACGGCGAGAGCGAGGTCATGCCCGCAGGGTAATGCGCACGCTGCGGACATCCCTCACGTATTCCGCACTGCGAGACGTGACCGACCGGGCGCTGGTACGGCACGGGGCTGTCCCCCGGCGGCGGCCGGCCCGCCCCGGACGCCGGTTCCACCGACCGGTTCCGCCGGCCGGCCCCGGGCCGGGTCCCGCCGACCGCCGTCGTCAGAAGGGGTGAACGCCGACGGGTGTGGCCGGGGGCGGCCCGTACCCCTCGGCGATGCGCTGGTGGTAGGTCTCGCGGTCGATGACCTCCAGACCGACGATCTCCCACGGAGGCAGCCTGGCACTGGACCGGTGCTCGCCCCACAGGCGCAGGGCGACCGCGGCGGCGTCGTGCAGGTCCCGGGCCTCTTCCCAGTAGCGGATCTCGGCGTGGTCGCCGGCGTACCGGCTGGTGAGCAGGAACGGATGGTCGTGGGCGAGTTGCTCCAGCCCGCGTCTGACCTCCTGCAGCGGCGCCTCCGCGCCCGAGACGCAGAGGGTGATGTGCCACAGCCGGGAGACGGCCCGCTCACCGGCGTGCGGCTCGGCGTCCTCGCCTGCCTGGCGTTCCCTTCGGTGGGGCCCGTCGGCCCGGGTGAGGCCGTCCCGGGCGCCGAGGTCCGCGGGCCGTTCGAGATCGGGGCCCGCGTCCACACTGCTCAGGGCGCGCTGCTCCCCAACGGACCTTCGGGCGTGGGTGGTTGCCCGTGTCCCACGGGGCGCCGCCCCTGGGCGCGCTCGTCTCACCGGCGGCCTCCTGTCGATGCGTCGTGGTGCCGAACCCCGCCTTAACCCTCTGACAAAGTTGACCAGTCCGGGGCCGGTGGTGGGGCGGTTTTGATGAAGGTCCCTGCCGGAGGGCCGGACTTTCAGCCGTTTCAGGGTGATGTCAGGGGTTCAGGACCACGAGGTCGTCCCTGTGTACGACCTCCCGCTCGTAGGCGGGACCGAGTTCCCTGGCGAGGTCCCGGGTGGAGCGGCCGAGGAGGAGGGGGAGTTCCCGGGAGTCGTAGTTCACCAGGCCCCGGGCGACGGCCCGGCCCTCGGCGTCCCTCAACTCCACCGGGTCCCCGGCCGTGAACTCGCCGTCGACCGAGGCGATTCCCGCGGGCAGCAGTGACTTGCGGCCCTCCACCACCGCCCGTACGGCCCCGTCGTCGAGGGTGAGCGCGCCCTGCGGGGTGGAGGCGTGGGCGAGCCACAGCAGCCGGTCGGCTGACCGCCGCCCGGTGTGGCGGAAGTAGGTGCCGGTGTCCCGTCCGGCGAGGGCGTCGGCGGCACGGGAGGCGGAGGTGAGGACGACCGGGACGCCGGCCGCCGCGGCGATCCGGGCCGCCTCCACCTTGGTGACCATGCCGCCGGTGCCGACTCCGGCCTTGCCTGCCGAGCCGATCTCCACGCCGGCCAGGTCGGCGGGCCCGCGGACCTCGGCGATCCGGGAGGTGCCGGGCTTGCCCGGGTCGCCGTCGTAGAGGCCGTCCACGTCGGAGAGCAGCACCAGCAGGTCGGCGCGGACGAGGTGCGCGACGAGGGCGGCGAGCCGGTCGTTGTCCCCGAAGCGGATCTCGTCCGTGGCGACGGTGTCGTTCTCGTTGACGACGGGGACGGCGCCCATGGCGAGCAGCTGGTCGAGGGTGCGGTAGGCGTTGCGGTAGTGGGCGCGGCGGCTGGTGTCGTCGGTGGTGAGGAGGACCTGCCCGACACGGACGCCGTAGCGGGCGAAGGAGGCGGTGTAGCGGGCGACCAGCAGGCCCTGGCCGACGCTGGCGGCGGCCTGCTGACGGGCCAGGTCCCTGGGCCGGCGGGCCAGCCCGAGCGGCGCGAGCCCGGCGGCGATGGCTCCGCTGGAGACGAGCACTATCTCCTTCTCACCGCCGCTGCGGACCTTGGCCAGCACGTCCACGAGGGCGTCCACCCGGTCGGCGTCGAGTCCCCCGGAGGCCGTGGTGAGTGAGGACGAGCCCACCTTCACGACGACTCTGCGTGCTTCCGTCACATACTGCCTTGCCACTGTCACGTGGCGAATCTATGCCAGGCGCGGCTGTCGGCGCGCCTTCCTTTCGCCGGCTGGACAGGCATCCGGACGGGGCCCGAAGCGGGCGGGGCCGTTCGTCCGCGCCCCCGGGCCGCGCCGCCGCACGGCCCGTGAGCCGCCCCGCGGGGAGGCTCACAGGCCGCCTTGGGCAAGCGCCCGGCCGGCGGTTCAAGGGGGGCGGCGGTTCAGCGGGCGGCGGCGGCCGCCGCCCCGGCACCGTCGGTCCCGCCGGCGCCGGCGCCGTTGCCGTTGCCGTTGCCCTCGGCTTCGGCGCCCTGCCCGCCGGCGTCCGACTCCCGATCGAGTTCGCCGATGGCCTGCTCGCCGACGCGCTGCCGCACCCCGGCGTTGCGGGCCTCGGCCTTGGCCGTGAGGGCGCGCACCGCGGCGTCGAACTGCTCGATCGACGAGGGTTCGTCCGGCCCGAGGAGGTACTTCCTCAGCTCGGCTCGCGCGCCCGCGAGGGTGTCCGCCGCCGGGTCGGCGACGGCAGCCAGCAACCGGTCCACTTCCCCGGCGCCGTTGGAGAGGACGACCGCCGCGCGGACCGCGGTGTTCTGGCGCCTGAACTCCTCCGCGCCGAGTTCCGCCGAGTCGGTCACCGCGTACGGCTTGCCGCTGGCGATGAAGTCCGAGACGACACTGGAGATGTCGGAGACCATGGCGTCGGACTCGTTGAAGCAGTCGTACAGCGCGGGCTGGAAGCCGGTGACGACGGTGTGCTCCCACCATCCGAAGGAGCGCCAGTAGGCGCCGTTCCACTCGGCCCGAAGGCTCTTGATCTCGGCCAGGCGCTCGGGGTCGGCGAGGGAGACGCGGGACTCCTCGGCCTCGTCCCCGCCGGCGCGGCCGGGCTTGGTGAGTTCGGCGAGCCGGGCCTCGATCCGGGCCAGCGCGGCGCGGGCGGCGGCCCGTTCACCCTGCGCGGCTGCGGCCTCCCCGGCCCAGCGCGGGTCGGCGGCGCGCTCTGCGGCGGCCTTCCGCACCATCGCCGTGATCCGCTCGTGGGCGGCGAGGGCCTTCTTGTTGCGGATTCCGGTGAAGGGGTGCGGCTTGTAGATCAGGCGGACCGGGTGCTCCGCCTCGAGCAGCCGCCGGACGATGTTCTCGCCGGCGAGCAGCAGGGAGGTGTTGCCGGGGCTGTTGTCCCAGCCCTCCCAGGTGGGGGCGTAGAGGACGGTGGGGACGGGGTTCTTCGGCACACCGGTCCAGGGCTGGATGGGGGCCAGCTGCGGGCGGCCGACCTCGACGATGTCGTCGTCGCGGACGCCGACGTCGGCGATCGCGTATCGGTCGCGGCCGGCCCGGCCCGCGGTCCACACCTCGTCGTACACCTTGGAGAAGGGGTTCACGCTGGCGAGCTTGTCGCTGTCGCCGTGGCCGATGAAGACGTGCTTCATGGTCGGGATGCGCAGCATGTGGATGTTCTTGCCGACGTTGGCCGGGTAGAGCGCGACCCGGACCGAGTCGAACTTCATCGCCATCAGGTGCTGGCCGCCCGGGATGCACAGCACCGGCACGGAGGTCTGGCTGAGCTTCGCCACGAGGCCCCGCTCGCGCATGACGACGATCGGCCGCCCCTCGAGCTGCTCCATGGTCTCGAGCCACATGTTGACCTGGTACGCGGAGTCCTCGGAGCCGGAGAAGTACAGCGCCACGGTGGGCTGGTACTCGCCGAGCCACTTCTGGACGGCCTTGAGCACGGCGGGTCCGGAGGGCACCCGGCGCCTGCGGCGCAGATAGGGCACGAGTGCCGCGGTGTAGCCGAGGGCGAGGGCGATGCTCAGGGCGGTGCCCGCGTAGCCGATGGCGTGGTGCCCGGTGGCGGCCGCGACGACGACGCCCGCCATCGCCGGGATGTCGAGGTGCAGCATCTTCTGGCCGGAGCGCCGCAGCAGGGCGCGCGGCGGGGCGTCCGGGATGCGCACGGCGTGGAGGTCGACGTTGCGGGTGACGACCGGCAGGGTCCGGCGCATCCGGATCAGGGTGGTGAGGGCGCCGTGCGGGGCCTGGAGGCCGTAGAAGAGCAGGAAGAACGCGACGGCCGCGTAGAACAGCGGTTCCTCGGCGAGGCCCGCGCGGGCGAGCAGCAGGATCAGCAGCAGCTGGCGGAGCATGAAGCGGATCGGCAGACCGGCCCGGACCTTGTTGAGGCGGTTGACCAGGTAGCTGCCGCGCTGGTGCAAATACCAGTCGGCGGCGTAGGTCACGGCCGCGGCCGCCGCGAACATCCAGGTGTCCGGGATCAGCGCGGCGATCATCACGCAGGGATAGCCCAGGCCCATCAGGACCGCGGCGGCCAGCTCTGACCTGCTGCCCACACGTGCCAGGCGAATGGCGGTCGAAATCACGTAGAACCTGCTCCGAAAGTGCCGGTTGATTCACATTGGAGGAAATTGTGAGGGCGGGCCCTCACGAACTCGGGCCTCTGGGGATCGCGGTGGCGATCCCAGAGGCCCGAATCAGATCAGTGACGCAGGAGTATTACACATCCTCCTGGCGGTCGAGTACGGACGCCAGGGCCTGCTCGAATCCGGATGCCTCGCTGGCCCCGCGGGTCGGGTCCTGCTGCCGTACGTCGATGACATGGCCGGTCAGCTCGGAAAGCAGCACGTCCAGCGAGGTCCGGGCCACGGCCTCGGAGGACAGCAGCGAACCGGCCGGCTCCTGACCGAACGCCTTGGTGCGCATCGGCGTGGCCGTGCGCTCGGGGTTGACGCAATTCACCCGGATTCCCTCGGCCGCCCATTCGTCGGAGAGGGCCTGGGTAAGATTCACCATAGCCGCCTTGGTCGACGAGTAGAGGCTGTATTCGGCACGGCCCCGGGTGTAGCTGGAAGAGGTGTAGAGGAGCAGCTGCCCCTTGCTCTCCGCCAAGTACTTGTACGAGGCACGGGCAATCTGGACGGGCGCCAGGTAATTGACGTTCAGCGCTTCCTGAATGGTCGCGTTGTCGGTCTCGGCGAGCTTGCCGATGCGCAGCACGCCCGCGGTGTTGATGACGTAGTCGACGCGGCCGGTCTCGGCGTACGCCTTGGAGAGGGCGTCGTCCACGTGCTCCGGGTTCTCCACATGGGTGCCGGTGGTGGAGCGGCCCAGCGCGTAGACGTGCGCTCCGTACTCCTCGGCGAGGGCGGCGATGTCGGCGCCGATGCCGTACGAGCCGCCGAAGACGACCAGGGTCCGGCCGGCCAGCAGCTCGCGGTAGGCGGCCTCGTCGGCCTGGCGGGGCGCTGCGGTGGAGGCGAGCTGGAACAGCTTGTCGGCGATGAAGACGTCGACCGGCTGCGTCACCTTCATGTTGTACTCGTCCCCCGCGACGACGTAGATCGGCACGTCGGGGAGGTACCTGAGGACGACGCTGCAGTCGTCGGTCGCCTGGAAGTTGGGGTCGCCCGCGGCGATCTCGTACGCCCGGCGGATCGTGGAGAGCTTGAACGCCTGCGGGGTCTGGCCGCGGCGCAGCCGCGAGCGGTCCGGGACGTCGGTGATGAACTCGCCGTCCCCGCCGTGCGTACGGGTCACGATGATGGTGTCGGCGGAGGGGATGGCCACGTCCACGGCCTGGTAGCGCTCCAGGGCCCGCACACAGTCCGCGATCACTCGCTGTGACAGAAGCGGACGCACCGCGTCATGGAAGAGGACGTTGACGTCCTCTCCCTCCGCGAGACCCTCGCCGAGGGCCGCGATCGCGCGCTCGGTGGTCTCGTTCCGGGTCGCGCCGCCCTCGATCACCCGGCGCACCTTGGTCAGCCCGGCCTTGGCGATGATCTTCTCCACATCGGGCACGAAACCCGGCGCCATCAGCACGATCACATCGTCGATCGCCTCGGCCTGCTCGAAGATCGTCAGCGTGTGCTCGATGACGGCCTTGCCGGCGATCTTCAGCAGCTGCTTGGGGATCGCGAGCCCCACGCGCTGGCCGGTACCACCGGCGAGCACGACTGCGGTGGTGCGGGGCTTGGCTTCGTGCGGCACGGACACAGACGGACCTCTACCTTGCGATGAACTGGGGACGGTGTGATGGTCGCACTCTGCGTGACCGTCCCGCAAGGCACTCCTCAAGGACTCCACACCGCCCGGAAACCGCGTGTTCACCCCGTGGTCAGGGAGGTTGGCCAGGACGAACCGGCCGAAGAGGTGACTGATACCACAGGCCAAGGCTGTGGCGCAGGGTTACTTCATCGCTTTGTCGACGACT
This sequence comes from Streptomyces sp. I6, assembly GCA_003725745.1. GTDB lineage: Bacteria > Actinomycetota > Actinomycetes > Streptomycetales > Streptomycetaceae > Streptomyces. The sequence goes on from RHDP01000001.1 coordinate 1,983,519, forward strand.
TTGAGCACGAGTTCGTTCCCTGCGCTGAAGAACATCTTCACCGTGACCCGGTCCGGTTCCCGCAGACGGAGCCTGTCCACGGCGGCTCGGACGCGTGCGAGGGGGCGCTTCTTGAGGAGGTCGACGGCGGGGTAGGGGAACACGCCGCCCTTCTCCACGACGTCGTCGAGCACCCGGCCGATCCGCACCGGCGCCGCTCCGGGCGCATGGCGCAGCCAGAGGTCCCAGACGTCGTGTCCGGAGGCCTGGACCGCGACCGGCGCGGCGAGCGGGATCGTACAGCGGAAACCGTCGGCCCCGACGCGGGCGCCGGGGAACTCCAGTTCACCCGCGTCCGCTCCGCGGCGGAGCAGCAGGAGCACCGGGTCCCCCACCGGCCGCGCCTGCCCGAGCAGCCGCCCGGACACGGTGATCCGCCGGGCGCCGACGGTGATCCCGCCCGACTCGGCGTGGGCCGGGCGCACCCAGGAGCGCAGGGCGAGGCCGCCGTGCCGCACATAGGGGACGAGGGTGTGCACGGGCTCCCCCGGCCGGACACGTTCGGCGGCCCGCATCGCCCCACGCTGGTCGACGGCCCGGGCGGCGAGACGGGGACGAGCGGTAACGGCGTCCTGCGCCGCAGGGGCGGCACCTGCCTCCGGAGGGTCGATACGGCAGGTCCAGACGCCCTCGGCCAGACCGGCGTCGGCGGGGACCACGGCACGGCCGGACGGGCCGAAGGGGAAGACCCGGTCGGGGACGGCGGCGGCGGGGTGGGAGCAGACGAGGGCCGGCCGCCCGGCGCGCTCTCCGAGGAGGGCCACGGTTACCGTGCCGTCCGCCTGGGCGGCGCAGTCCACCAGCGGGCCGGGGGCCGGCTCGACCTCCCTGGTGAGGCCGGGGGCCGACGCCTCGGGGTGGGTACGGGTGCCGGCGCCGAGGCTCGCGAACAGTTCCTCGTACCGCTTCGCGACCGGCCCCGGGTCGAAGCGGGCGGCGTTGGACCGGGCGGCGGCGCCCATGCGGCGGCGCAGCGGCTCGTCGTCGATGAGGCGGAGAAGGGCGGCGGCGATGGCCCCGCGGTCACCGACGGGAACGAGCAGGCCGTCGACGCCGTCGGCCACGATCTCGCGCGGTCCGTAGTCGCAGTCCGTGCTGACCACGGGCAGTCCGCACCGCATCGCCTCGACGAGCGTCATACCGAAGGACTCGTGGCGCGAGGTGGACACCGCGATGGCGCCTTTCACCCATTCCGGCTCGATGGGCGAGCGAGGCCCCATCAGATGGACGTGGTTGTAGAGACCCAGCTCGTCGATGCGCCTGCGGAGCCGCTCCTTCTGCCTGCCCCAGCCGCAGATGCGCAGGGTCCATTCCGGACGCGCGGCCACCACCCGGGCGAAGGCGTCGATCAGGACGTCGTACTGCTTCTCCGCGGCGAGCCGGCCAGCCGCGACGACGGTCGTCCCGCCGAGATCGGACACCGGCACCATGGGCTCCGGGACGCTGTTCGGTATGGCCAGCACCCGGGTGCCCGGCAGCGGCATCCGCTCCCGCCACACGGCGGCGTCGCCCTCGGAGACGGTCACGAAGGCGTCGAGCGCGGCGAGGTGGGGGCGCAGCTCGGAGCGCAGCTCGGAGCTGTGGTGATGGTGCGTCATGTGCTCCTGGCCGATGAGCACGGACCGGGCGGGCGCGCACTGGGCGACATACGCGACGAGTCCGGGGCGGGTGCCGATGACCACGTCCGCGTCGGAGACGGCGTAGTGCTCGCGCACCCGCCTGTCGGTGAGCCGGCTGTACTCCGTGAAGCGCGCCTCGTGGGCGGGAACGCATTCGGAGGGCTCCAGCGCGAGGGGGTGCTTCGTCTCGCCGCTGGGAGAGGAGGGGCGGGTGTCCACCAGGGGGACGACGGTGATGCGCGGGTCGATCGCGAAGAGCGGCTCATCCCGGTGCCGGAAGACGGACACGATCTCCACCTCGTGGCGTCCGGCGAGTTCTTCCGCGAGATTGACCGTGGTGCGGATGGTGCCGCCGATGCCGTAGATGGTGTGGATGAGGAAGGAGACCTTCATCAACGCTCCGTTCGGCCGTGCTGGGGCACCTTGCTGCCCCACCCCCGCGAACAAGACGGTGATATCGGGGTCGAGGTTGCGCCACCGCACAGATCCGAACGGAGGGGACATCGCCCCCGATGGCGGTCATACCCTCAGGGCCCGCTCCCGAGGCACGGGAGCAGCGCGCGGAACACGGGGCGGCCCGGGCACAGGGCCGCGCCCAGGGGTGGGCCGGGGAACGGGCACCGCAACGGGCACGGGCACAGGCACAGGCCCCCGGACAGACACCGGCACAGCACCAGCACCGGCACCAGCACCAGCACCAGCACCAGCACCAGCACCAGCACCAGCACCAGCACGGAAGCGAACCCATTCACGGGCCCGGTCACGGGTCCGGTCACGGGCCCGGAGGGCCGGACGAGGAGGAGGAGAAGGAGAAGGCCCGGGACCTGAGCCCGCCCGGGGACCGGCTCAGGTCCCGGGGCCGCGGCGTCCGCTGGAACCGCCGCCGCCCCGCACCCCCGCCGGGAAGACAAGCGGGGGCGGGGACCGCTGCCCCGTCCCCCGCCCGGCTCGTAGGACGGGCCGGAGCCGACGCCCGTGCCGTCAGAAGGGTTCGAAGCCGTCGTACTCGCGCGTGGCCTCGTCGCGCTCCGCCTGGCGGTCCTTGCGGCGCTGCGCCGCGGGACGCGGGGCCTCGAAGCGGTGGTCCTCCCCGCGGCGGCCGAGCATTTCCGCGCCGGCCATCATCGTCGGCTCCCAGTCGAAGACGACCGCGTCGTCCTCGGAGCCGATCGCCACGCCGTCACCGGCCCGCGCACCGGCCTTCATCAGCTCCTCCTCGACGCCGAGGCGGTTCAGCCGGTCCGCGAGGTAGCCCACGGCCTCGTCGTTGTTGAAGTCGGTCTGGCGAACCCAGCGTTCGGGCTTGTCGCCGCGCACCCGGAAGAGGCCGTCCGCTTCCTGGGTGACGGTGAAGCCGGTGTCGTCGACCGCCTTCGGACGGATGACGATGCGGGTCGCCTCCTCCTTCGGCCTGGCCGCCCGCGCCTCAGCGACGATGCCGGCCAGCGCGAAGGACAGCTCCTTCAGCCCGGTGCGGGCGACCGCCGACACCTCGAAGACGCGGTATCCGCGTTCCTCCAGGTCGGGGCGGATCATGTCGGCGAGGTCCTTGCCGTCGGGGACGTCGACCTTGTTGAGGACGACGATCCGCGGACGGTCGTCCAGACCGCCGTAGTGCCGCAGCTCCTCCTCGATGACGTCGAGGTCGGAGACCGGGTCGCGGTCGGACTCCAGCGTCGCCGTGTCCAGCACGTGCACCAGCACCGAGCAGCGCTCGACGTGGCGGAGGAACTCCAGGCCCAGGCCGCGGCCCTGGCTGGCGCCGGGGATCAGGCCGGGGACGTCGGCGATGGTGTAGACGGTCGAGCCGGCGGTGACGACTCCGAGGTTGGGCACCAGGGTGGTGAAGGGGTAGTCGGCGATCTTCGGTTTGGCTGCCGACAGCACCGAGATCAGCGAGGACTTCCCGGCGCTCGGGTAGCCGACGAGCGCCACGTCCGCGACCGTCTTCAGTTCCAGGACGATGTCACCGGACCGGCCGGGCTCGCCGAGCAGCGCGAAGCCGGGCGCCTTGCGGCGGGCCGACGCCAGCGCCGCGTTGCCGAGGCCGCCGCGACCGCCCTCGGCGGCCACATACGTCGTCCCGTGCCCGACCAGGTCGGCCAGCACATTGCCCCGCTTGTCGAGGACGACGGTGCCGTCCGGCACGGTCAGCACCAGGTCCTGGCCGTCCTTGCCGGAGCGGTTGCCGCCCTCGCCGGGCTTGCCGTTGGTCGCCTTGCGGTGCGGCGAGTGGTGGTACTCGAGCAGCGTCGTGACGGACTGGTCGACCGTGAGGACGACATCGCCGCCGCGCCCGCCGTTGCCCCCGTCCGGCCCGCCGAGCGGCTTGAACTTCTCCCGGTGCACGGAGGCGCAGCCGTGGCCCCCGTTACCCGCGGCGATGTGCAGCTCGACGCGGTCCACGAAGGTGGTCATGGTGCTGTGCCTCCAGTACGAGAGTGGCGAGGTGCGCCGAGCACGGCGACCCGTGCGGAAACGGCGGATATGTCTTTCTGTCAACAAGCGAAGGGCGGACCCGCTTCCCGCCCGGGGAAGTGGTCCGCCCTCGCAAGAACTCCGGTCAGGCGACCGGCACGATGTTCACGACCTTGCGGCCGCGGAAGGTGCCGAACTCCACGGCACCGGCCTGCAGCGCGAACAGCGTGTCGTCGCCGCCGCGGCCTACGCCCGCGCCCGGGTGGAAGTGGGTGCCGCGCTGACGGACCAGGATCTCACCCGCGTTGACGACCTGACCGCCGAAGCGCTTCACGCCGAGCCGCTGAGCGTTGGAGTCGCGACCGTTCCGGGTGGACGATGCGCCCTTCTTGTGTGCCATCTCTCCTCAGTCCCTTACTTCGCAGCCGTGGGGATCGCCGTGACCTTGATCGCCGTGTACTGCTGGCGGTGGCCCTGACGACGGCGGTAGCCGGTCTTGTTCTTGTAGCGCAGGATGTCGATCTTGGCGCCCTTGTGGTGGTCCACGACCTCGGCCTGGACCTTGATCCCGGCCAGCACCCACGGGTCGCTGGTCACGGCGTCGCCGTCGACAACGAGCAGGGTCGAGAGCTCGACCGTGTCGCCGACCTTGGCGGTGGAAATCTTGTCAACCTCAACGATGTCGCCGACAGCAACCTTGTGCTGGCGACCACCGCTGCGCACGATGGCGTACACGCGGATCTCTCTCTCGCTCGTCACGGATACCCCTGATGCCAGCCGCCCGCGCGGGCCGGGGCCCGGACTGTCCGCTGGGGATGGACGGCCTCTCCGGATCACGGACCCGGAGGGAGGTGCTCAGAAGCTGGCGTAGGGAAACACGCCGACGGTCAAGGTTACGGGCAGGCCCGCAAGGGGTCAAACCAGCCCCGGGAGACCACCGGGCGGCGGTGAACCGGCCACGCCTCCCCGTCCCCGGCCACCACCCCCGCCGACCGGGTTCGGGTACGGGCCGCTCCGCCCCTCACTCTGCGCAGCAACCCGTCGTCGAGGGCGCCGGCATCTGGTACCAGATCAGTGCCGGGGCGTACAAGGGCTACTGGATGGGCGAGGCCTTCCCCGACGTCTTCCTGCGCGGCGAGTACCTGGCGACGGACTACCGGGTTCAGCGCACGCTGACGTTCCGCACGAACACCGACATCCCGGTGTACGAGTTCGGCACGAACGGCGTGGTCGGCTCCACCGGGAACGTCAGGTACGCGACCGCCACCACGGCGTACTTCGACCGGAGGTCGATCGTCAACGGCCGGGCGATGTGCCGCATCTCGGCGGGCGAACTCGCCGGCTACTGGGTGCCCGCGAACCAGGTGATCGCCGACGGCGCCTGACGGCTCCGGCGGGCCTCCGTTCCCGGTCGCCGCGGGCGGTGCGGGCGAGCCCCGGGCCGTCCGCTCCGGCCGCACGGCCCGGGCGGACGGCCCGTATGCTCGGCCGGAGCCCAGACACCGGAAGGCAGACACGTGAACTACAGGGTCCAGCCCAGCGCCCAGGTCGACGAGACCGCCGAGATCGGCGCCGGCAGCAGTGTGTGGGATCTCGCGCAGATCCGCGAGGGCGCCCGCCTCGGCGAGGGCTGTGTGATCGGCCGGGGCGCGTACGTCGGCACGGGCGTCCGCATGGGCGACAACTGCAAGCTGCAGAACTACGCGCTGGTGTACGAGCCGGCCGAACTCGGTGACGGCGTCTTCATCGGTCCCGCCGTGGTGCTCACCAACGACCACAACCCGCGTTCCGTCGACCCCGAGGGCAGGCAGAAGCGCGGCGGCGACTGGGAGGCCGTCGGTGTGGCGATCGCCGACGGGGCGTCGATCGGCGCGCGCTCGGTGTGCGTCGCCCCCGTCGCCATCGGCCGCTGGTCGCTGGTCGCCGCCGGCGCCGTGGTGACCAGGGACGTGCCGGACTTCGCCCTGGTCGCCGGGGTGCCCGCGCGCCAGATCGGCTGGGTCGGCCGGGCCGGCGTGCGGCTGGCCGAGCGGGCGGGCGAGCCGGGCGTGTGGGAGTGCCCGCAGACCGGCGCCCTCTACGAGGAGAAGGACGGCGTGCTCACCGAGCGCTGACCGCCACCGCGCGGTCGCGCGCCGCCCCGCCCCGGACGCTCCGCGGCGCCCGCCGGGCCGGACCACCGCCACCGCACAGCCGCGCGGGGACCGCCCCGGCCGCTCGCGGGGCGCCGGACGACCCGTCCCGCGCGCTCGCCTGCCGTCTGACGTCCGGGAGCCCGGCTCGACCTGACGTCCGGGGGCCCGGCTCGACCGGCCGATCGAGTCGGCCTCCCGGCTTCCGCGTGTCTGTCGCGGATTCCGCCCGGAACGTCCGCATAGGATCCGCAGCCATCGCCGATCTTCCCCGGGGGCTTCAGGCATGGCTGAGAACGGTGGCACCCAACGGAACCGTTCCGCACCGGAACACCGCGTACCGGAACACTTCTCACGGGAACGTTCCACACTGGACCGCAGAGGGTTCATCCGGCTCGCGGGCGGCACCGCGCTCGGCACCGCCCTCACCGGCGCCGGGGCGGGTGCGGCGCAGGCCGCTTCGGGCGCACCGGCCGCGGCTCAGCCGCTCCCCCGGGCCGCGCTCCCGCGACTCCCATCGCTCCCACCTCTGCCGCCTCTCCCGCCCTTGCCCGACCAGCTCTCGGGAGGAAAGGTGACTCCCCCCGCGCCCTCCGTCCGCGCCCCCCGCCCGGACGGCACCCCCGCCGCCGCCACGGTACGCGCCGCGGTCCCGGACACCCTCCCGTTCACGTTCCACGGCAACGGCTACACCGCGCTGGACCTGCCGGAGCCGCTGCGGCCCTGGCGCGACCGGCCCACGCCCTGGTCGGCCGTCACCCCGGACACCACGCACACCTATCTCGACCCCGACGGCGCCATCATGTACCGCCCGCGCAGGTCGGCCCCCGGGTACGACCAGCCCGTCACCCAGATCCAGTTCGGACTCGGCTGCGCCGCCGCGTACCGCACCACCAGGGACCCGGCCCGCAGGGCGCTGTACCTCCGGCGCGCCAAGGCCCAGGCCGAGCGACTGATCGACAGGCGTGTCGAGGCCCGCGGCGCCTGGTACTTCCCGTACCCGTTCGACTTCACGCACGGCAGCCACAGCGGCATCTCCTACCGGGCGCCCTGGTACTCGGGAATGGCCCAGGGCGAGGCCATCAGCCTGTTCGTGCAGTTGTCCCTCCTCGACGGGGTCACTCCGCAGGAGCGCACGCGGTACCGGGAGGCCGCCGACGGGGCGTTCGCCTCGCTGCTGCGCGCGGACGGCGGCGAGCCGTGGGTGGTGAACAGGGACGACGCCGGCTACCTCTGGATCCAGGAGTACCCCGTCGACCCGCCCGGCACCTCGGACCGCACCTACAACGGCATGATCTTCGCCATGCTCGGGCTGTGGGACTACGCCAGGATGACCGGGAACGCACTGGCGGCCCGGCTGTACGACGGGGCGTGCACCACGGTCGACCACTACTTCCCCACCCTGCGCAACCGGCGCTGGGCCTCCTACTACTGCCTGACGCACCGGATCCCGACGCCCTCGTACCACCAGCACCACATCAATCTGTACCGGCAGCTGCACTGGCAGACCGGCAGCCCGCGCTTCGCCCACATGAGCGATCTGCTCACGGACGACCACCCCTCGGGCCTCCTGCCGGAGGGCTCACCCGTCGTCCTCGCCGCCGGTACGCACACCCTCTACCGGTACGACACCGACGCGGACGGCGACTTCGTCGCGGCCAAGGGTGACGCCGAACTCGCACGCAGGGCCGTCAGCCTCCCCCGTACCACCCGGGTCACCGCGAACCGCCGCCGCCGGATCATGGGCCGCGGCGTGGCGTACCGGATCGACTCCGGAGCCCACGCGGGCTGGTGGGCCGGCGAGTCCCACCCCCGGTGCCGGCTGCTCGGCGAGTACCTCCCCAGCGACTACCGGCCCGCCCGGACGCTGACCTTCCCGGCGGGCCGCAAGGTGACCTGCCACCGCTACGGCGCGGACGGCGCCACCACCGCCACCCGTACCGTGGCGTTCGACCGGGCGTCCGGGGCGCCCTTCGACCGGCGGTCCGTCGTCGACGGGCGGCCGATGTGCCGGATCGCCGACGGCGCCCTCGACGGCTACTGGGTGTACGCCGGCGACGTCATCACCGACGGGCGCTGAGCGGCGCCTCCACCGGCCCTCCGGGGAAGCGGCGACGGCCCCGGAGAGCCGCCCCTGCTGCCCCGGTTTCGACCGAACCACGCACACGGTTCACACAATCGTTATGCGGTCACCGAGTGGTCGCAGAGAGTGTGCTGACCTCTGCGCGAGCGGCCTGCGACCGGGCCCCGCACCACGGCCCTGGCCCTGGTCAGTGCGCGGATTGCCTACCATTGCGAGCAGTGTGACACCGTCACACCCCTGCCCCCGCCGGACCGAGAAGAAGAGTGCTCAGTGAAAGTCATCAGCATCGTCGGAGCCCGTCCTCAACTGGTGAAGCTCGCCCCCATCGCGGCGGCGTTCGCAAAGACCGAGCACCAGCACGTCATCGTGCACACCGGGCAGCACTACGACGCCGACCTCTCCGACGTCTTCTTCGACGGCCTGGGCATCCCCGACCCCGATGTGCACCTGGGCGTGGGCTCCGGCAGCCACGGTGTGCAGACCGGCTCCGTGCTCTCCGCCCTGGACCCGGTCCTGGAGCGCGAGAAGCCGGACTGGGTCCTCGTGTACGGGGACACCAACAGCACGATCGCGGGCGCGCTCTCGGCCGTGAAGATGCACCTTCCGGTGGCGCACCTCGAGGCGGGTCTGCGCTCCTTCAACCGGCGGATGCCGGAGGAGCACAACCGCGTCCTCACCGACCACTGCGCCGACCTGCTGCTGGCCCCGACCGAGGAGGCGATGCGCCACCTCGCCGGCGAGGGGCTCGCCGAACGGGCCCGGCTCGCCGGTGACGTCATGGTCGACATCTGCCTGAAGATCCGGGACGCCGTACGCGCCGGGGAGCACCCCGCGCCGGCGCTGCCCGAGGGCATCGACCCGTCCCAGCCGTTCCTGCTGGCGACGCTGCACCGCCCGGACAACACGGACGACCCCCAGCGCCTCTCCGCGATCCTGGAGTCGCTGGCGAAGCTGCCGGTCCCGGTGGCGCTGCTCGCCCACCCGCGCCTGGTCGCGCGGGCCGAGGCGCACGGCATCAACCTGGCCCAGGGCAGTGTGCACGTCGGCCGGCCGCTGCCCTACGCGGGGCTGGTCGCCGCCGTGCTGGCCTCGACCGGCGTGGTCACGGACTCCGGCGGCCTGCAGAAGGAGGCCTTCCTGCTGGAGCGCATCTGCACCACGGTCCGTCCCGAGACCGAGTGGGTGGAAACCGTCGACACGGGCTGGAACGTCCTTGTTCCCGACCCGCACGCCCTCTCTCCGCAGGAGTGGGCCGCGACGGTGACCCGCGCCGTGCCGACCGCCGACCCCGGCATCCCCTACGGCGACGGCCGGGCCGCCGAGAACGTCGTCCGGATCATGGAAGAGTGGAAGGGGGGCAGCCGGCACGCATGACGGACCAGGGGCTCCGCGCCGCGCGCCCGCGACGGGCGACGCGGCGACCAGGTGGCCCGAATCCGTACATGTCACCGTGCTAGCGTCACCGACTATGTCAGCGTCTCCCGGGTCCGGGCTGCCCGCCGAAGGCAAGCGGCCTCATGTGATCTACCTCGCCATCGGGTTCCCGCCGGCCGCCAAGAGCTCGGCCTACCGCATGCGCGAGACCGCGAACCAGTTCATCAACGTGGGCTGGGACGTGACCGTCGTCAACGTCGCCCAGGAGTCCTGGGAGCGGGACTCCGGCATCGACCTCACCCTGCTGGACCAGGTCGACCCTAGGGTCAGAATCGTCGAACTGCCGCTGGCGCGCGAGGATCTCGAGACGGACATCCGCCTCTACGACGAGGCCCGCGCGCTCAACCCCAACGGCTGGGTCGCCCAACTGCGCCGCCGCCAGACGAAGCCCTTCCCGGAGCCCAACTTCGGCGAGTGGCGTACGGACCTGGAGCAGGCGGTGCTGCGCATCCACGAGGAGCACCCGGCCGATCTGCTGCTCGCCAGCTGCGTGCCGTATGTGAACCTCGCCGCGGCCTGGAAGCTGTGGGAGGAGAAGCGGGTCCCCTACGCCGTGGACTTCCGCGACGGCTGGTCCATCGACGTCATCGAGGGCGTCGAGGCCTTCGGGCCCGACTCCGAGGAGGGCCGCTGGGAGCGGAGGATCCTCGACCACGCCCTCTCCCTGTGGGTCGTGAACGACCCCATCGCCGACCACTACCGCCGGCGGTACCCGGACTTCGCCGACCGCGTCCACGTCGTGCGCAACGGCTACGACGCCGACAGCTCCCCGGGCCGCGCCCACGCCCCCGACCCCGAGTCGGGGCTGGTCTTCGGCTACCTCGGCACGGTCAACTTCACCCCGCAGCACCTGGAGACGGTGCTCAACGCCTGGAAGGCGGCGCGGGAGAAGGAGCCGCTGCTCGCCAACGCGCGCTTCGAGGTGCGCGGCCACATCGGCAACGGCGCCGGCCGGGAGGCGAACCGGCACACGGAGATCCTCAAGCAGGCAGAGGCCGACGGCGTCCACTTCGGCGGTCCCGCGGCGAAGGCCGAGGTCGCGTCGATCTACTCCGGCTGGGACGCCATGGTGCTGATCTTGATCGGCGGCCGCTACGTCACCTCCGGCAAGGTGTACGAGTACATGGCCACCGGTCTGCCGATCGTGTCGGCGCACGTCGTCGAGCACGACGCGTCCAACGTGCTGAGCGGGCACCCGCTGTGGACGGGCGCCGTCGGCATCGACGAGGAGGGCCTGACCGGGTCGTTCGTCCGGGCCGCCCACATGGCGGTGGAGACCAGCGACGAGGTGCACGCCGAGGCCATGGCCCACGCGGACCAGTTCACCCGCGAGGCGCTGATGACCGTGGCCGTGAAGAACCTCGTCGAGGAGTTCACGGCGAGGCACGCCGCCCAGGGCACGCGGGAGGCCGCGGTCGGCGGTACCGCGGCTCCGGGCACCGGGGACCTGGCGCCCCTCGCCGAGAAGCCGATCGCCGCCGGAGGACCCACCCCGTGACCGAAGTCCTGTTCGTCGCCGCTGCCAAACCGCAGTTCGGCGTTCTCGCCGACTCGGTGCGCAAGTTCAACGCCCTGGGCGCGCGGGTGCACCTCGCGGCCACGTTCCACCTGGAGTCCTCCGCCGAGGAGGTCGCCGCGCTGGAGCTGGCCGGGCTGCACCAGCTGCCGCGGAGCGTCGCGCACCGCAGCCAGGCGCTGCGCCGCAAGGCGCGCACGTCCCCGCTGGGCATGCGGGTGTGGATGCAGGCCAAGCGCGACACATGGCTGCGCGACCGGGCCCGCAGGGCGGACGTCATGGTCGCGCTCGACCCGGGCGCCGTGTACACCGTGTGGCGGCTGGCCCAGTACAACCGCGCCGCCGCCGCCGTGTTCGGCCTGGCGCCGGGCCTGAAGTCCGTCGAGGGCCTGACCGCGCAGGGCGGCAGCGTGCAGCGCCGCTCGGTCCTCCCGCCGCTGGACGCCGTGGCCCGCGACGTCCGCCGCTCCGTGGACGGGCTGCCGGCCGCGGTGATGCGGACCGCGACGGCACGTCCGGTGATGCGCTCCACCGTCGGGGCCCGGCTGTGGCGCACCGCCGTCACCGCCCCCGGTGTACCCACCCGGGTGCGCGCCGCGACCTCCCGCTATGTCGCGGAGGGCATGCAGTGGGCGGGCCGCACGAGCGGTGCCGCCATAGCGCTCGCGGATGCCGCGTCGAAGATCCCGGACCTCGGGCTCAGGGCGCAGCTCCTCGACGAGGGCGTGATGAAGGAGATCGCGAAGGGCCTCAGCCCGCGCCATCTCGGCAGGGCCGTGGCGGCCCAGCTCGCCCACGCGGACCGGGAGTTCACCGCCGGCCGGATGGAGACGGCGGCCGGAGCGCTGGACCGTGCGCTGTTCCTGGGCTTCCACCGGGTGCTGCACATCGACCAGCTGTCCTCGCCGCTGGCGGAGGACGCCGAGGGCTTCGTCGCCCCGCTGTACCGCTCCGGGGCGATGCGGGCGCTGAGCCGTCCGCAGGGCCGCAGGACACCGCACAGGAAGGCGCCCACCGACCGGCCGCTGCGGCTGCTGGTCACCACCAGCGCCAACGACAACTTCCTGCACCACATCCTGGACCACTTCGGCGGCCACCCCGGCGTGGAGCTGCGCTTCCTGGACCTGGCCGCTTCGAAGCACCTGAAGCGGATCGCCTGGGCGGGCCGGCGGATGCTGGAGGACCGGCTGTCCGGCGGCACCAGCGACTACCAGGAAGAGGTCGAGCGGCTGTTCCGCCCCTACCTCGACTGGGCCGACACGGTGTTCCTGGACTGGTCGGTGGGCCCGGCGGGGATGCTCACCACCATCGACCCGGGCGACACCCGTATCGTGGTACGGCTGCACAGCTACGAGGCGTTCACGCGCTGGCCGCATATGACGGACTTCTCGCGGGTCGACGACCTGGTCTTCGTGGCCCCGCACGTGAAGGACCTGGCCGTGTCGCTGGTTCCGCAGCTGCGCGGCGACGGGGCGCCCCGTTTCCACATCGTCGACAACGCGATGGACCTGTCCGGCTTCGCCCAGCCCAAGCCCGCCGAGGCCCGCTTCAACCTGGGCCTGATCGGGATAAGCCAGGTCGCCAAGGACCCGAAGTGGGCCGTGGACGTCCTCGAGCGGGTGCGCCGGCACGACGAGCGCTACCGGCTGATCCTGGTCGGCGGGGACATGGACCCGAAGACGAGCATGGCGACGCGCGAGTACCGCCGCGAGTTCGAGAAGGAGCTGGCTCCCCTGGAGGAGTCGGGCGCCGTGGTCCGTCTCGGCCCGACGGACGACGTTCCGTCGAAGCTCCGGGAGATCGGCACCATCATCAGCTCCTCTGTCCGCGAGGGCTGCCACGTGGGCCTGATGGAGGGCGCGTCGAGCGCCGCCGTCCCGGTCGTCCGCGACTGGCCGTTCTACGCGGGCAAGCCGAACAGCGCCCGCACCCTCTACCCCCAGGACTGGGTCGTCGGCTCCCCCGAGCAGGCGGCGAAGCGGATCCTGGAGGTCACGGCCACCGAGGAGGCGTGGCGCGACGCGGGCAAGCTCGCGGCCGAGCACGCGCTGTCGGTGTGGGACTGGCCCGTGGTGCGGAAGCACTTCGAGAAGCTGTTCCTCGAGGACCGCTAGGAGCGCAGGGAAAAGGGCCCGGGACGGTTCTCGGGCCCTTTCCGCACCCCGGGCGGCTTCCCGGGGCTGTCCGTCGGCCCCGGGAAGCCCGGGGCCGACGGGAACCGCCCGCTACGGGTGCCGCAGGCGCCAGCCCGCCCACGCGGACTCGACCATCTCCCGCACCTCGTGGCGCGCGCTCCAGCCCAGCTCCTCGCGGATGCGGTCGGCGGAGGCGACCACCCGGGCCGGGTCGCCCGGCCTTCGGTCCGTGACCTCGGGCTTGACGCCCGGGTGCCCGGTGACGTCCTGGATGATCCCCACCATGTCGGCGACCGAGACGCCCTCGCCGCGGCCGATGTTGAGGACCAGCCGGGCGTCCGGGTCGGCGGCGAGCCTGCGGGCCGCGGCGACATGGGCGGAGGCGATGTCCTCGACATGGATGTAGTCGCGGATGCAGGTGCCGTCCGGCGTGGGGTAGTCGTCGCCGAAGATCCGCGGCGCCTCGCCTGCCGTGAGCCGCTCGAACACCATCGGGACCAGGTTGAAGACGCCCTCGTCGGCGAGTTCGGGCGTGGCCGCGCCGGCGACGTTGAAGTAGCGCAGCGAGGCGGTGGCGACGGGGTGGACCCTGCCGACGGCCCTGACCAGCCACTCACCGGCGAGCTTGGTCTCGCCGTACGGGTTGATGGGCGCGCACGGCGTCTCCTCGGTGACGAGGTCGACGTCCGGCATGCCGTACACGGCGGCGGAGGACGAGAACAGGAACCGGCTCACCCCGGCGGCGACCGCCGCGTCGAGGAGGACCCTCATCCCCTCCACGTTCTCCCGGTAGTAGTGGAGCGGCTTCTCGACGGACTCGCCCACCTGCTTCTTGCCCGCGATGTGCACGATGCCGGTGACGGCGTGATCGCGCAGGACGCGGTCCACGGTGTCGCGGTCGAGTACCGTGCCGATCTCCAGCGGTACCCCGGCGGGGAGCCGCTCGGCACGCCCCGTGCTCAGGTCGTCGAGGACGACGACGTGCTCGCCGCCCTCCGTCATCGCCTTCACCACGTGCGAGCCGATGAAGCCGGCGCCACCGGTGATCAACCAGGTCATGGGAACCTTCCTGCAGGAGGGCCCCGCCCGCACGTGCGCGGGCAGGGCCGGGTCGGTCGTCGCGTACGGAGCGGGCCGTCCGTCAGCCGCCGATGACGACGCGGCGGACGCCCTCCCAGCGGGACGGGTCGGTGGTGCGGCGGCCGTCGACCAGGACGGTGACGTCCGGGAGGTCGGAGGCCGCCAGCTCGCGGTACTCCGCGTGGTCCGCCTGGAGGACCGCGGCGGTGACCTTCTCGCCCCGGTGCGGGGTGAGGCCGTGCGCGGCCAGCTCCTCGGCGGTGTACATCGGGTCGGAGACGAACGGCACCGCACCGCGGGCCTTGAGGGCCTCGACGGTCCCGAAGACGCCGGAGAACGCGGTCTCCTTCACACCGCCGCGGTAGGCGGCGCCGAGCACGAGCACACCGACGCCCGCCAGGTCGCCGTAGGCGGCGGCCAGCAGGTCCACGGCGTACTCCGGCATGGCGGCGTTCGCCTCGCGGGCCGAGCGCACGACGGTCGCCTCCGGGTCGTTCCACAGGTACATCCGCGGGTAGATCGGGATGCAGTGGCCGCCGACGGCGATGCCGGGCTGGTGGATGTGGCTGTAGGGCTGCGAGTTGCAGGCCTCGATGACCTTCTTGACGTCGATGCCGTTCTTGTCGGCGAACCGGGCGAACTGGTTGGCCAGGCCGATGTTGACGTCGCGGTAGGTGGTCTCGGCGAGCTTCGCGAGCTCGGAGGCCTCGGCGGTGCCCAGGTCCCACACGCCGTTGGGCCGCGGCAGGTCGTCGCGCTCGTCGAAGTCCAGGACCTGCTCGTAGAACGCAACGCCGCGGGCGGCGGAGGCCTCGTCGATGCCCCCGACGAGCTTGGGGTAGCGGCGCAGGTCGGCGAAGACCCGGCCGGTGAGCACGCGCTCCGGGGAGAACACCAGATGGAAGTCCTCACCCGCGGTGAGGCCGGAGCCCCGCTCCAGCATCGGCGCCCAGCGGGTGCGGGTGGTGCCGACCGGCAGGGTCGTCTCGTACGAGACGAGGGTGCCGGGCCTGAGGCCCTTGGCGATGGCCTGGGTGGCGGCGTCCATCCAGCCGAAGTCCGGGGTGCCCTCGGCGTCGACGAACAGCGGGACGACCACCACGACCGCCTCGGACCGTGCGACGGCCGCGGCCGTGTCGGTGGTGGCGGACAGCAGCCCGGCGTCGACGGCCTGCTTCAGCTTGACGTCCAGGTCGTGCTCGCCGGGGAAGGGCTCGGTGCCGGCGTTGACCAGCTCGACGACCTTCTCGTTGACGTCGGCGCCGGTGACCTTGTGGCCCTTGGCGGCGAACTGCACGGCGAGCGGAAGCCCGATCTTGCCGAGCGCGACTACACAGATATTCATCGGGTCAGTTTCCTCTTCACACGGGACATCAGGTGACGCAGCCGGCTGCGTCCGCCGGACGGCGAGGACTCCCAGAGCGGAGCCGTGGTGATGACGAGCCGTCCCTTGGCGTTGGCGTTGGCGGAGACACGGTAAGGGACCTCCTCGCGCCAGCGCCGGGCCAGCGGCAGCGGCCGGTCCAGGGTCCTCACCGGGATCTCGTACGTCGAGCCCGCCACGTCCAGATAGACCCGGACGCCGAGTTCGGCCCTGCCGGGCTCGATGGGGATGCGCGCGGTGAGCACCGTCCCCGTGCCGTCGTCGGTGGTGGTGCGGCTCAGCTCCCCCGCCGGGGCGGGCAGTTCGGTGCCCACGGGCAGCCTGCGGGCACCCGGCTTGTCGGCGCTCTTCGGCATCGCCTTGCCCGCGAGGCGGATCACGGCGCGGTCCGTCTCGCCCGTGACGGGGACGCGCACCGAGAGGACCGCGGTCAGGTCCCGGCCCTGCTGCTCCCACCGCGCCGAGACCAGCCCGGTGCCGGCGGCGAGCTGTTTGGGCACGGACTCGCCGATCACCTCGTACAGCCGGTCGGGCAGCGCCAGGGCCGGGTCGCGGAACCCTGGGTAGCGCAGGAACGCCCGGCCGTCCTCCAGCAGCAGGGGAGGGGGCCCCGCGGCGGCCTCCTCCTCGACGGCGCGCACCAGTTCGGTGACGGCGCCGCGCTGGGCCAGCCCGATCCGCACCCGCCGCCTGACGTCCATCGCGTCGCGGAGCGGTTGGGTGAAGTAGTCGTCGGCGAGGGCGGCGATGCCGGCGCAGACCCGGATCCGCGTCTCCCGGTCGAGTGCCGGGAAGTCGTGCTGGACCAGCTTGGCGAGCTCCCAGGTGAAGTGGCGCCGGAACACCGCGTCGCGCTGCGGGCCGGCCTCGATGAGCCCGGCCGTGAACTTCATGATCTCGGCGGTGCAGCGCAGCCTCGCCAGGTGGTCGGCGCGGTACGTGATGTTGCTCGCGTCGCCGCGCTTGACCGCGTAGTAGTACGTGTAGTCCGCCAGGACGGAGATCTTCCGCGCCCGGACGCAGGCCTCGATCGTGAACGGCTGGTCGCTGCCGACCGGCAGGTCCTCGGGGAAGCGCAGCTTGTGCCGCTCGACCAACTCGCGCCGGAACAGCTTGGTGTTGGCCAGGGTGAAGGGCAGCGCCGAGTCGTACAGGCTGACGTCCGGGTCGCTCTTCCGGTAGAGCGCCTGGTGGACGTAGCGGCCGTTGGTGCCGACCATCTTGCCCACGACGACATCGGAGCCGTGCTCGTCGGCACAGGCCACCATGCGCCTCAGCGCGTCCTCGCCGAGGCGGTCGTCGGAGCCGACGAAGTACACGTAGCGGCCGGTGGCCACCTCCAGGGCCCGGTTGCTGGGCGCGGCCGGGCCGCCGGAGTTGGGCTGGTGGATCACCTTCACGGTGCCGGGGTACCGCTCCGCGAAGCGGTCGAGCTCCCGGCCGCTGTCGTCGGTCGAGCCGTCGTCGACGGCCACGACCTCCAGACGGTCCACTCCGATGCTCTGGTTCACCAGCGACTCGAGGCACTCGGTGAGGTACGGCATCGTGTTGTAGACGGCCACGACGACGGTGACATCCGGGGTGGTCAACTGGCCACGCCCTCCGGGTCCAGCCGCACGGTGGTACCGCTCCTGGCGGAGTCGATCACGGCGGCGGCGACCTCGACCGTCCGCAGGCCCTGGCGCAGGGTGCAGATGTCCTTGGACTTGCCGAGCACCGCGTCCCGGAAGAGCTCGTGCTCGACGAGGAGCGGCTCGCGCTTCGGGATCGCGTAGCGGATCATGTCCCCCTCGGAGACGCCGCGGAAGGCCTGGAGGGCCTCCCACTCGGTCGCCACGGCCGCGTTCGAGTAGAACGTCAGGTCGGCGGTGAGGGTGTCGGCGATGAAGCAGCCGCGCTCGCCGGTGACCGAGGTGAAGCGCTCCTTGAGCGGGCTCAGCCAGTTGACGAGGTGGCTGACCATCGTGCCGTCGGAGAGCTTGCCGACGGCCGAGACCATGTCCTCGTGCGGGCGGCCCGACTTGGAGACGGTGTGCGCCGCGATCGACGTGTACTGCTGGCCGGTGACCCAGGCCGTCAGGTCGATGTCGTGGGTGGCGAGGTCCTTGACGACGCCGACGTCCGCGATGCGGTGCGGGAAGGGGCCCTGGCGGCGGGTGACGACCTGGAAGACGTCCCCGAGTTCGCCGGCCTCCAGCCGGGTGCGCAGGCTGAGCAGGGCGGGGTTGCAGCGCTCGATGTGGCCCACGCCGGCCACCAGGCCGCGCGTCTCGAAGGCCTCGACCAGCCGGCGGGCACCCTCGACGGTGTCCGCGACCGGCTTCTCGATCAGCGCGCCGACGCCGGCCTCGGCCAGCTTCAGGCCGACTTCCTCGTGCAGCGCGGTGGGGCAGGCCACGACGGCGTAGTCGATGCCGAGCGCGATCAGCTCGTCGACGGTGGACAGCACGGGGCGCTCTGCGCCCAGCCGTTCTTGTCCCCCATGGGGTCCACGACGGCGACGAGTTCGACGCCGTCGAGCCCGGCCAGTACGCGGGCGTGGTGGCGCCCCATGGAGCCCAGGCCGATCAGGCCGGCCCGCAGTGCGGTGGCGGTCACAGGTTCTCTCCCAGCGCGTTCACGGCGGTGACGATGCGCTCGAGGTCGCCCTCGGTCAGCGACGGGTGCACGGGCAGCGACACGACCTCGGCGGCCGCCCGCTCGGTCTCGGGCAGGTCCCAGTCGCGGCCTGCCTTCTGGTCCGGCTCCGAGTACGGCTTCAGCCGGTGGATCGGCGTCGGGTAGTAGACGGCGTTGCCGACGCCCGCCTCGGTGAGCTTCGCCATGGCGGCGTCGCGGTCGCCGCGGACCCGGATCGTGTACTGGTGGTAGATGTGGCGTGCGCCCTCGGCGACGACCGGGGTCACGACGTTCGCCGCGGTGATGTTCCCGGAGAGGTACGCGGCGTTGGCGATGCGCCGGTCGGTCCAGCCGGGCAGCTTGGCGAGCTGGACGCGGCCGATGGCCGCGGAGACGTCCGTCATGCGCATGTTGGCGCCGACGATCTCGTTCGCGTAGCGCTGCTCCATGCCCTGGTTGCGCAGCAGACGGAGGGTGCGGGCGATCTCCGCGTCGGCCGTGGAGATCATGCCGCCCTCGAGGCTGTGCATGTTCTTGGTCGGGTAGAAGCTGAACGTGCCGCCGGAGCCGAAGGCGCCGACCGGGGTGCCGTGCAGTGCGGCCGCGTGCGCCTGGCAGGCGTCCTCGACGACGGCCAGCTTGTGCCGGTCGGCGATCTCCGTGATCCGGTCCATCGCGGCCGGGTGGCCGTACAGGTGCACCGGCATGATCGCGGCGGTGCGCGGGGTGATCGCGGCCTCGACCGCGGCCGGGGAGAGGCAGTACGTGTCCGGGTCGATGTCGGCGAAGACGACGTCGGCACCGACCAGGCGGACCGAGTTCGCCGAGGCGGCGAACGAGAACGACGGGACGATCACCTCGTCACCCGGACCGATACCGAGAGCCATCAAAAGGAGGTGCAGCGCGGAGGTACCGGAGTTGACGGCCACACAGTGGCGGCCGGCCACGAGTTCCGAGAAACCCTCCTCGAAAGCGGCCACCTCGGGGCCCTGGACCACCCGGCCGCTGCGCAGCACGCGCACGGCTGCTTCGATCTCCTCTTCACCGATGACCGGACGGGCAGCGGGAATGGGCTGCGCGTTGCTGCTCGGCATGGGACGTCCTCCTTGAACACCGCGAGAGCTCTTTGTGGCAGAGGTCGGGGGTCTGCGGGGCGCCCACGGGCCGCGCGAACCCCTTTGGCGTGATGGCCGACGCCCTACCGGGGAATGCTGGGACCGGTCAGTCCCCCAACCGGGCCGGTCACCGACCGCAGTCTCCGGGTGGGTCCACGGCACGGCAGCGACCGTCGTCACATTATCAGGGATTTTTCGGGCAATTACCGGCCGGTTAACGGGCCCAGGCATCAGTTCCGAAACAAATGACGTGTCCCGCCCCGAGTCCGCGGGGGCGGGACACGAACATTCAACCACCGGCCATGGATTGTTCAGCTCTCCGCCGAAGCCGACACGGTCGGCGGGCTCTGCTGCTCCGCCGCGGCGGTCTTCTTGGCGGCCGACTTGGTCGCCTTCTTGGCAGTCGCCTTCTTCGCAGTCGTCTTCTTCGCCGCGGTGGTCTTCTTGGCCGCCGTCTTCTTCGTGGCGGCCTTCTTGGCCGTGGCCTTCTTGGCGGTCTTGCGGGCCGCCTTCTTCGCCGGTGCCTCCGCCGGCTCCTCCCCTTCGGCGGGCACGGCCTCCGCCCCGGGCTCCTGGGGCGCGACGACCACGACGACCGCGGCGTCCTCCGCGCCGGACGGCGAACCCGCCGGGGCGGTGACCTTGCGGGTCACCCGGCGACGGGCCCGCGGCGGAGCGGCGGCGGGCGCCTCGTCGGCCGGAGCCTCGGTAGCCCCGGCAGCGGGCGCCTGGGCCGGGACCTCGGCGGCCTCGGCGGCCTCGGTCACGATCTCGGCCGCCTCGCTGCCCTTCGGGGAACCGGCCGGAGCCGACGCCTTGCGGGTGGCCCGGCGGCGGGTACGGCCCGTGGGGGCCGGCTCCTCCGCGTCGGCGGGCACGGCCTGCGGCCCGGCCACCGGTTCGGCGGCCGCCTCGGCGGCCTGCTCGGCCTCGACCGGCTCGGCCTGCCTCGGCGCACCGGCCGGGGCCGTCGCCTTGCGGGACGCCCGGCGGCGGCCGCGGCGGGAGGCCGCGGCCTCGGCCTC
Source organism: Streptomyces sp. I6 (assembly GCA_003725745.1). Taxonomy (GTDB): domain Bacteria; phylum Actinomycetota; class Actinomycetes; order Streptomycetales; family Streptomycetaceae; genus Streptomyces. Next base: position 2,004,118 of record RHDP01000001.1, read on the forward strand.
GGCGGCGCTGCTGTAGAGCTCCTCGTCGGGGGCGAAGGCCGGCTCCGGCAGCGCCGTCGGCGCCGCGGCCTCCGCTGCGACCTCGGCCTCGGTCTCCTCGATCCCGCCCGCCGGGGCCTCGGCGCCCGGCGCCTCGACGACCACCTCGTGCTCGTGGACGTGCTCGGCACCGCCGCGACCGCGCTTCTTGCGCTTGCCGCCACCGCCACCGGCGACCGCCGGCTGCTCCATGTGCACGATCACGCCGCGGCCGTTGCAGTGGACACAGGTCTCGGAGAACGACTCCAGCAGCCCCTGGCCCACCCGCTTGCGGGTCATCTGCACCAGGCCCAGCGAGGTCACCTCGGCCACCTGGTGCTTCGTGCGGTCCCGGCCCAGGCACTCCAGCAGGCGCCGCAGCACCAGGTCGCGGTTGGACTCCAGGACCATGTCGATGAAGTCGATGACGACGATGCCGCCCAGGTCCCGCAGCCGCAGCTGGCGCACGATCTCCTCGGCCGCCTCCAGGTTGTTCCTGGTGACGGTCTCCTCGAGGTTGCCGCCCTGGCCCGTGAACTTGCCGGTGTTGACGTCGACCACGACCATCGCCTCGGTCTTGTCGATCACCAGCGAACCGCCCGAGGGCAGCCATACCTTGCGGTCCAGCGCCTTCATCAGCTGCTCGTCGATCCGGTGCACGGCAAACACGTCGGTCTCGCTGGTCCAGCGCTGCAGCCGGTGCGCCAGGTCGGGCGCGACGTGCGACACATAGCCGTGGACGGTCTCCCACGCCTCGTCGCCGCTCACGATGACCTTGGAGAAGTCCTCGTTGAAGATGTCGCGGACGACGCGGACGGTCATGTCCGGCTCACCGTAGAGCAGCGTCGGGGCGTTGCCGCTCTTCGCCTTCTTGCGGATCTCCTCCCACTGGGCCTGCAGGCGCTCGACGTCACGGCGCAGCTCGTCCTCGCTGGCACCCTCGGCGGCGGTGCGCACGATGACGCCCGCGTCCTCGGGGACGATCTTCTTCAGGATCGTCTTCAGCCGGGCCCGCTCGGTGTCGGGGAGCTTCCGGCTGATGCCCGTCATCGATCCCTCGGGCACATACACCAGGTACCGGCCCGGCAGGGACACCTGGCTGGTGAGCCGGGCACCCTTGTGGCCGATCGGGTCCTTGGTGACCTGCACCAGGACCGACTGGCCGGACTTCAGCGCGGACTCGATACGGCGCGGGCCGTTGGCGAGGCCGAGCGCCTCGAAGTTCACCTCACCCGCGTAGAGGACCGCGTTGCGGCCCTTGCCGATGTCGACGAAGGCGGCCTCCATCGACGGCAGGACGTTCTGCACCTTGCCCAGGTAGACGTTGCCGACGTACGACGTCGACTGCTCCTTGTTGACGTAGTGCTCGACCAGCACGTTGTCCTCGAGGACGCCGATCTGGGTGCGGTCGCCGTGCTGCCGTACGACCATCACGCGCTCGACGGCCTCGCGGCGCGCCAGGAACTCCGCCTCGGTGATGATCGGCACCCGGCGGCGGCCCTGCTCGCGGCCCTCACGGCGGCGCTGCTTCTTCGCCTCCAGCCGGGTGGAACCCTTGATCGACTGCACCTCGTCCGAAGGCTCCGCCTTGGGGCGGGGCTCCCGGATCTTGACGACCGTGCGCTCCGGCTCGTCGGCACCCGGCTCGGGCTCGGCGGCGTCACCGCTGCGACGGCGGCGGCGACGGCGACGGCGGCTGCTGCTGGTCCCCGCCGCGGACGGAGTGGCGGCCTCCCGCTCCTCCTCGTCATCCTCGGGCTCCGGCTCCTCGTCGGCCCCGGCCTCCGCCTCGGACTCCTCGTCGGTCCCGGCCTCCGCCGCGTCTGCGGACTCGCCACGGCGACGGCGGCGGCCACCGCGGCGGCGACGGCGGGAGGGACGGCCCTCGTAGTCGTCGGAGTCCTCGGTGTCGTCGGACTCCGGCTCGCCGGACTCGACCTCGGCCTCGTCGGCCGGCTCGGCTTCCATGGTCTCGACGGCGGGCGCGGACTCGCTGCGACGGCGCCGGCGGCGACGCTGGGCGCTCGCGGCGGCCGGGACCTCGGCCTCCGCGGTCTCCGCGGCCTCCTCGTCCTCGTCCCCCTCGTCCCCCTCGTCGGCCGCCGCGGCCGCGGCGGCAGCGGCCGCGGTCTCCGGCGTCTGGAACACCGGCTCGGTGAAGACGGGGGCCTGGAACACCGGCACCGCGGGCCTTCCGGCCCGGCGTCCGCGGGCGGACGGCCCGGTCTTCTCCTCGCGCTCTCCCCGCTCGGTACCGGCCCCGTCCCCGCGCACCTCTCGCTCCTCGTCGGCACGCTGGTCCTGCGCGGGCTCGGCGGCGGACCGCCCGGCGGCGGCCCGGCGGCGGGTACGGCCCCGCGAGGCCGCCTTCCCCGCCGCCTCGACCTCGGTCTCGTCGGCGGCGATGCGCGCGACGGTGTCCGCGGGCAGGCTCTCTCCCGCCGCGGACTCGTCGTCCCCGGCGGCCTCCGGCGCACCGGCCGGGGCAACCGCCCGGCGCGTGGCACGGCGACGCGTGCGGCCACGCGGCGCCTCCTCCGGCTCCCCCGCGGCCGGCACACCGGCAGCGGCGGGCTCAGCGGTCTCGGCGACGGCCCCGGTGGCCTCGTCGGCGGCAGCGGCGGGCCCGGCGGCCTGCGGCGCACCCGCGGGGGCGGTGGCCCGGCGGCGGGTACGGCGCGCGGGCTCCCCTGCGGGCCCGGTTTCCGCGGCGTTCTCGCTCACGGCACCTTCCTCGATGTCTTCGTCGGCGGCGACGGCCTCGGCCGTACGCGCCGCAGCAGGCGAGGTCGCGGGCGCCTCGGCGGAGGCGGGCTCTGCGACGACCTCGGCGGGGTCCGGCGAACCGGAGGGCGCGGTCGCCTTACGGGTCGCCCGACGCCGGGAACGCGGCGCGGGCGCCTCGACACCATCCTCAGCGGCCCGTGGAGCGCCTGCGGCCGCGGATGCTTCGCCCGGAGCGGCCGGCTCCACCACGGACGCCCCGGCAGAGGCAGACTCCGCCACGGCCCCGGCGGGGTCCGGCGAACCGGCGGGCGCGGTCGCCTTACGGGTCGCCCGACGCCGGGAACGCGGCGCGGGCGCCTCGACACCACCCTCAGCGGACGCGTCCTCCGCGGACGGTATGGCGGCCGAGAGGGTCGCCGTCACATCGGCGACGGTCTCCACCTGCACGGAACCCGCCGGCGGGCCCGCCGGTCGCGACGCGGCGCGGCGGCGGCGCGGGGGCAGCGTGTCACTCGGGGTGGAGCTGTCGTTCTCTTCGGTGTCCCCGGTCGCACCGGGGTCCTTCGGTTCGAGCATGCGGGCGGTTCTCCCGTCACGCTCCCGGGCGCCGAGCCTCGATCCGGTCCGGTGGCGCGTCCCGCGTGATGAGTGCGGGGCCTCCGTCCGGGGCGCGGGCGCCGCACGGGAGCTGTATGTCTGGCTCGCCGGTTCCGTACGCGCTGTACGCACGGCCTGGCGAAAGTCTCCTGGTCAATGCGCTGCCCGACCCAGGTGGCTCCCGAGTACGAGGGCGGCGCTACAACGACTGCCCCTACGCGGAACCGGTACCCGCGGGCGTCGTCGCGGCGGCTGCGGCGGCCCCTGAGCGATCGGCCGGGGCGGCCGTGACTGCCTCGCGGTCGGGCGCGAGCGGGTCGGTCACCGTGCCGGACTCCTCGTCGAAGAGCCCCTGCGCCAGCCTGGTCACCGCTGCGGGGACCGGCGGCGCCAGGTCGGCCACAGCTCGGAGACCGGACAGGACGTCGTCGGGTCGCACGGCAGGTGTCACGTGCCGAACAACCAGCCGCAGTATCGCACAGGGCTGCTCTTCGGGCCTATCAGGCTGTGGACAACTCGCCTTCAGGTCGACGACCGCACCTCGGGTGTCGAAGGTCCGCATCCCGTTCTTGGTCTTGCGCCGGACCTCGACGGCGTCCGCCGCGACGAAGGCGGCGATCGCCTTCTCGGCCTCCTCCACCGGGACGCCGTCGAGCCGCAGCTCCCATACGGACGCCGTCAGCCGGTCGGCCAGCCCCGACGTGCGGGCCTCGACGGCGTCGACGACGTCGAGCCCGGCAGGCAGCGACTCGTCGAGGAGTTCACGCAGCTCCGCCGGGTCACGGTGATCGGTCAGTGCGATCTCGAGGTACTCGGCCTCGGATCCCGTACCCGTGGGGGCGGCGTTGGCGTACGACACCTTCGGGTGCGGGGTGAAGCCCGCCGAGTACGCCATCGGCACCTCGGCGCGGCGCAGCGCGCGCTCGAAGGCGCGCTGGAAGTCGCGGTGGCTGGTGAACCGGAGGCGGCCTCGCTTGGTGTAGCGCAGTCGGATGCGCTGCACCGCGGGTGCGGGCGGTGGGCCTTCTGGCTGTCGCTTGCCCAGTGGTTCCTCTCCTCGGTGCGGGGCGGACGCCTTCCTGCGCCGCCCTTCGTGGCCTTCGGACCCCTGGCGTGCGGCCCGCCCGGCCCGCCCCCGCTGGTACGGGAGGACGCGGGCCCGGGCGCCGCGCCGGGGCAGTCGGTGTGTGTTGCGTACCACCCAGGTTACGCGCCCGGACGGCCGCCGGTTCCGCGGCCCGGGCCTGACGGGGTCGCCCGCCCGCACCGGTGAGGCGTCCCCCGCGTGCCGCCGCGCCCTCTCCCGGCCGAGGCGAGCGAGGGCCCCGCGGACGGCCCGGCCCGGGCTCCGGCGCCGCACGCCCCGCCGGGGCCCGCACCCGGTCGCGGACGCAGTGGCCCACGGGGGTGCGGACGCTCCGGCACCCCTCGCGCTTCGCCCGCCCCACGGCCGAGGGGACGCGGCGGCCCGGCCCGGGGGGTGTCCCCGGGCCGTGCCGTCACAGCGCTGTCACTTGACCACGGTCAGCGGGAGCAGCTTCTTGCCGGTGGGGCCGATTTGTATAGCCGTGTCCATCTGCGGACACACGCCGCAGTCGAAGCAGGGAGTCCAGCGGCAGTCCTCGACCTCCGTCTCGTCCAGCGCGTCCTGCCAGTCCTCCCAGAGCCAGTCCTTGTCGAGACCGGAGTCCAGGTGGTCCCACGGCAGGACCTCCTCGTAGGTGCGTTCGCGGGTCGTGTACCAGTCGACGTCCACGCCGAACCCGGGGAGCGTCTTCTCCGCGCACTCCATCCAGCGGTCGTAGGAGAAGTGCTCGCGCCAGCCGTCGAAGCGGCCGCCGTCCTCGTACACGGCGCGGATGACGGCGCCGACGCGGCGGTCGCCGCGGGAGAGCAGGCCCTCCACGATGCCGGGCTTGCCGTCGTGGTAGCGGAACCCGATCGAGCGGCCGTACTTCCTGTCGCCGCGGATCTTGTCGCGGAGCTTCTCCAGCCGGGCGTCGGTCTCCTCGGCGGAGAGCTGCGGCGCCCACTGGAAGGGCGTGTGCGGCTTGGGTACGAAGCCGCCGATGGACACCGTGCACCGGATGTCGTTGGAGCCGGAGACCTCACGGCCCTTGGCGATGACGTTGACCGCCATGTCGCCGATCTGCAGCACGTCCTCGTCCGTCTCGGTGGGCAGGCCGCACATGAAGTAGAGCTTGACCTGGCGCCAGCCGTTGCCGTAGGCGGTGGCGACGGTGCGGATCAGGTCCTCCTCCGACACCATCTTGTTGATGACCTTGCGCATCCGCTCGGAGCCGCCCTCGGGGGCGAACGTCAGGCCCGAGCGGCGGCCGTTCCGGGTCAGTTCGTTGGCCAGGTCGACGTTGAAGGCGTCGACACGCGTCGACGGGAGGGACAGGCCGATCTTGTCCTCCTCGTACCGGTCCGCGAGGCCCTTGGCGATGTCGCCGATCTCGCTGTGGTCGGCGGAGGACAGCGAGAGCAGGCCCACCTCCTCGAAACCGGTGGCCTTGAGGCCCTTGTCGACCATCTCGCCGATGCCGGTGATGCTCCGCTCCCGGACGGGTCGCGTGATCATGCCGGCCTGGCAGAAGCGGCAGCCGCGGGTGCAGCCGCGGAAGATCTCGACGGACATCCGCTCGTGGACGGTCTCGGCGAGCGGGACGAGCGGCTGCTTGGGGTAGGGCCACTCGTCCAGGTCCATCACGGTGTGCTTGGACACGCGCCACGGGACACCGGACCGGTTGGGCACGACACGGCCGATGCGGCCGTCGGGGAGGTACTCGACGTCGTAGAAGCCCGGAACGTACACCCCGCCCGTCCTGGCCAGGCGGAACAGCAGCTCCTCGCGGCCGCCGGGGCGGCCCTCGGCCTTCCAGGCACGGATGATGTCGGTGATCTGCAGGACGGCCTGCTCCCCGTCACCGATCACCGCGGCGTCGATGAAGTCCGCGATCGGCTCGGGGTTGAAGGCCGCGTGGCCGCCGGCGAGCACGATCGGGTCGTCGGCCGTGCGGTCCGCGGCCTCGAGCGGGATGCCGGCGAGGTCGAGGGCCGTGAGCATGTTGGTGTAGCCGAGTTCGGTGGAGAAGCTCAGGCCGAGGACGTCGAAGGCCTTGACCGGGCGGTGGCTGTCGACCGTGAACTGCGGGACACCGTGCTCGCGCATCAGCTCCTCGAGGTCCGGCCAGACGCTGTAGGTCCGCTCGGCGAGGACGCCCTCGCGCTCGTTGAGCACCTCGTAGAGGATCATGACGCCCTGGTTGGGGAGTCCGACCTCGTAGGCGTCCGGGTACATCAGCGCCCAGCGCACGTCGCAGCTCTCCCACGGCTTGACCGTGGAGTTCAGCTCACCACCGACGTACTGGATGGGCTTCTGCACATGCGGGAGCAGAGCTTCGAGCTGTGGGAAGACCGACTCGGCAGACATCAGGAACCTTCGTGGACGGGCAGAGGGAGATTCTCAAGCGTAACCCGATCGTGAGGAGGTTCCGGCCGCCCGGGGCGCGGTCAGCCCCTGAGCGCGGCGCGGAACTCGGGCCGGGAGGCCTCCGCCCAGACGCCGGGCAGCTCACGCTCCCGGTCGGCGGCCGTGGCCTGCTCGCACCCGAACAGCAGTCCCCAGGTGAACGCGGACTCACCGGCCGCGTGGGCCTGGACGGCGAGGTCACGGAGGGTCTCCCGGGCGACGACGCTGTCCTGGTGGTCGCCGAGGACGGTCTGGACGGCCTTCATGCGCTTGGCGAGCTTTCTGGCGGGCTTGCCGAGGACGGGGGTGACGGCCTCGGCCGCGTACCGGGCGCGCTTGGCGGCCTTGCGGGCGTCGTGCATGGCCGTGTCCCGGTCGTGGCCCGCGGGGAGGCCGAGGGCGTGCTCGACGCGGACGGCGAGCCGGTCGTAGTCCTTGAGCACGGCCTTGGGCAGGGCGGCCGCGGGCCTGGCGGTGGCGGCGGGGAGCAGCGGCGGCTCGTCGAGGAGGGCGTCGAGGGTGTCGAGGAGGGCGAGGTAGCGCCCGGTGTCGAGCACCGCGACGGAGCGGCGGCGTGCGTCGGCGCGGTGGGCGGTGGCCCAGATGCGGAGCCTGCCGCGGACGGGGCCGAGCTGGAGCCTGCGCGGCAGGGCGTCGAGGCGGCCGCGCAGCCGCTCGGACATCACTTCCTGGTCGCGGGCCGCGCCCAGTTCGCCCGCCAGCCACTTCAACTCGTCGCCGATCGGGGCGGTGGCCTTCGGGTCGATGATCTTCCGGAACGTCTTGAAGGCGCTGCGCATACGGCGGGTGGCGACCCGCATCTGGTGGACCGCGTCGGGGAGGTCGCGGCGTACGGCGGGGTCGAGGGCGACCAGGGCGTCCCGCTGCTCGCGCAGGTAGGCGAGGACGTGTTCGCCTGCGTGCGTGGGCTTCAGCCGTGCCCCCCGGTGGCGGACGCTCTTGGCGGCCTCGGGGGCTTTGGGGGCGCGTCGGGTGCCGTCGGGGGCGAAGGCGTCGGCGTGCCGCGAGGAACCCTGCTCGTCGGCCGGTGCGGTGGCGGAGGGCGTGTGGTCGTCCCCGGCGGCGGCCTGCCGGCCCTTCGCTGCGGCGGCCGCGGCGGCCGTGGCGCCGGTGGTCTCGGCCGGGCCCGGTTCGGTCTCGGCGAGGGCCCTGGCGAGCTTGGAGGGGGAGGACGCGGGCTCGATGCCTGCCTTGCGGAAGCGCTTCTGGACGCGGTCCAGCAGGGCGGGGTCGGCGCCGTCGGCCAGCTCGACCTCGATCTCGGTCCACCCCGTCGTTCCCGTGCCCGGTGCCAGGCGCTCGGCGTGCACGGTGTCGCGGGACAGCTCGGCCAGGAGCCGGCCGTTCTCGTCGACGAGGTGGTGGACCTCGCGGGAGGACCGGATGCGGACGACGGCGGTGAGGGGGGCGGTCCGGGTGCGGGAGCGGACGAGTCCGGCGAGGGTGCGGGGCACCCTGTCCGCGAGGGGGGCGTGGATCTCCTCGCGGATGCCGGTGGTGACGGGGAACTTCAGGTGCCAGCCCTCGTCGGTGCCGCCGGTGCGGCGGCGCAGCGTGATCCTGTCGGCGGCGAGGCGCAGGCCGGGGGTGTCGTAGTAGTCGGCGTCGAGTTCGCTCACGCCTTTCGCGACGGCGTCCGCGATCCCGGCCGCGCCCGTGAGGTCCGGGATCTCGGTGTCGGGTGCGGCTTCGTACTTCCGCTCGATCTCTCGCTTCGTCTCCGCCATGAACTGAATCTATCCGCCAGGTGTCCTTCTAAGCGGTCGCGGCGAAGTCCGGCGCGATCCTTCGGCCGGGTCCGGCCGGGTCCGGCCGGGTCCGGCACCGGCGGTGCGGGACCCGGGGCCGCGGGAACGGGGCGGCGGTCCGCCGGGGCCGTCCGGCCGTCCCGGTGGCCGTGCGTCGTGGGGGGGAGGGCCGCACGGGCTCGGGCGCGCGGAACACGGGCGGGGGCACGGGAACACGGGCGGTGGGGGAGCACGGCGACAGGGGCGGGAGCACGGGGCAGCGGCCCGGGCGGCGTACGGCGCCGACCCGGCCCCGGCGCAAGGAATGAGGGGAGAAGAGAGGAGAGAAGGGAAGAGAGGCGAGAGGCGAGAGGCCGGAGGCGGGAGGACCGGGTCAGGCCGACATCGGCCGCTGCACCTTGATGGACTGGAGCAGTCCGACGGCCACCCACACCGCGAACATCGACGAGCCGCCGTAGGAGACGAACGGCAGCGGCAGTCCGGCCACGGGCATGATGCCGAGGGTCATCCCGATGTTCTCGAAGGACTGGAAGGCGAACCAGGCGATGATGCCGGCGGCGACGATGGTGCCGTACAGCTCGGTGGTGTCGCGGGCGATGCGGCAGGCGCGCCACAGGACGACGCCGAGCAGGACGATGATCAGACCTGCTCCGACGAAGCCGAGCTCCTCACCGGCGACGGTGAACACGAAGTCGGTCTGCTGTTCGGGTACGAACTGGCCGGTGGTCTGGGAGCCCCGGAACAGGCCGGTGCCGAGCAGCCCGCCGGAGCCGATGGCGATGCGCGCCTGGTTGGTGTTGTAGCCGACGCCGGCCGGGTCGAGTTCGGGGTTGGCGAACGCGGCGAATCGGTTGATCTGGTACTCGTCGAGCAGACCGAGGACGGTGACCAGTACGGCGCCGCCGACGCCGGCGCCGATCAGCCCGAAGATCCATCGGTTGGAGGCGCCGGAGGCGAGCAGGACACCCAGGACGATCACCACCATCACCATGACCGAGCCGAGGTCCGGCATCAGCATGACGATGATCATGGGGAGGACCGCCAGGCCCAGCGACTTGGCGACGGTGCGGTGGTCGGGATGGAGCTGGTCGCCGGCGTCGACCTGGGTCGCCAGCAGCATCGCCATGCCCAGAATGATCGTGATCTTCACGAACTCGGAGGGCTGGAGGGAGAAGCCCCCGCCGAGCACGATCCAGGCGTGGGCGCCGTTGATGGTCGCGCCGAGCGGGGTGAGCACCAGGGCGACCAGCACCAGGGAGATGCCGTACAGCACGGGCACGGCGCCGCGCAGGGTGCGGTGCCCGAGCCAGACGGTGCCGACCATCAGGGCGAGCCCGATGCCGGTGTTGAGCAGGTGGCGCAGGAAGAAGTAGTACGGGTCGCCGTCGTTGAGCTCGGTGCGGTTGCGGGTCGCGGACCAGACGAGCAGGGAGCCGAGCAGCGACAGGGTGAGCGCCGAGGCGAGCATCGGCCAGTCGAGCCGGCGGATTATCGAGTCGCGGGCGAGGAGCTTGGCGAGGCCGCCGCGCTCCGGCGCGTACCGCGAGACCGAGAAGCCGTGGGGTCCGGCCATGCTTCAGTCCCTCCGTCCGGTGGCGGGGGGCGGGCCGGCGAGGGAGGTGTCCTCCTCCGGCTCGGGTTTGGCCGGCAGATAGGGCGTGATCTTCGGCGCGTCGATGGAACCGTCGGGCTGGACCTTCGGCAGCGTCTTCTGGGGCTGGGGCAGCAGGGCCTTCTTGAGGTCCTGGTTGCCCTCCATGTCCAGTCCGTAGAGCGCGTTGTAGATGTTGCGCACGGCGGGGCCGGAGGCACCGGAGCCGGTACCGCCCTGGGAGATGGTCATGACGATGGAGTAGTCCTTGGTGTACGTGGCGAACCAGGACGTCGTCTGCTTGCCGTGGACCTCGGCCGTGCCGGTCTTGGCGTGCATCGGGATCTTGTCCTGCGGCCAGCCGCCGAACCGCCAGGCGGCGGTGCCGCGGGTGGCGACTCCCGCGAGGGCCTCGTTCATCAGCTTGTGGGTCTTGGCGTCCATCGGCAGCTTGCCGTGGGACTCGGGCTCGATCTCGCGGATGCTCCTGCCGTCGGCGCTGATGACCGCCTTGCCGACGGTCGGGTTCCACATGGTGCCGCCGTTGGAGATCGCCGCGTAGATGGTCGCCATCTGGATCGGGGTGACCAGCGTGTCGCCCTGGCCGATGGAGTAGTTGACGGAGTCACCGGCGCGCATCAGATTGCCTTCCAGGCAGTTCTCGTACGAGAGCTGCTGGATGTAGTCGCCGCCCTTCTTGCCGATCTTGCACCAGTAGTCCTTGTTGGCCTCCCAGAACTTCTGCTTCCAGCGGCGGTCGGGGACCCGGCCGGTGACCTCGTTGGGCAGGTCGATGCCGGTCTCGGCGCCGAGGCCGAACTGGTGCGCGGTCTTGTAGAACCAGTCCGCCGGGTCCTTCTTCGGCTTGAGGCCGCCGTCCTTCTTCCACTGCTGGTGGGCGAGGGCGTAGTAGACGGTGTCGCAGGAGACCTCGAGGGCCTGGCCGAGGGTGATGCTGCCGTGGCCCTGGGACTCGAAGTTCTTGAAGACCTGGTTGCCGATGGAGTAGGAGCTGGGGCAGGGGTAGCGGCCGTTGAAGTCGTAGCCGGCGTTGACCGCGGCGGTGGTCGGGATGACCTTGAAGATGGAGCCGGGTGCCGCCTGGCCCTGGATGGCGCGGTTCAGCAGCGGGAAGTTGGACTTCTTGCCGGTGAGCCGCGCGTAGTCCTTGGCCGAGATGCCGCCGACCCAGGCGTTCGGGTCATAGGTGGGCAGCGAGGCCATTGCGACGACACGGCCGGTCTTGGCCTCCATCACGACGACGGCGCCCGAGTCGGCCTTGTAGTTGGTGTTGGTGTTGTCGTCGAAGACCTTGCGGGCCTCCTTCATCGCGTTGTCGAGCTCCCACTCGGCGACCGCCTGGACGCGGGCGTCGATGGAGGTGACGACGTTGGCGCCGGGCTCGGCCTTGTCGGCCTGGGCCAGGCCGATGACCCGGCCGAGCTTGTCCACCTCGTAGCGGGTGACACCGGCCTTGCCGCGCAGGTCCTTGTCGTAGGTGCGCTCGAGTCCGGAGCGGCCGACCTGGTCGGAGCGCAGGAACGGCGAGTCGGTGTCCTTGGCCTTCTCGATCTCCTCGTCGGTGACGGGCGAGAGGTAGCCGAGGACCTGCGCGGTGTTGGCCTTGCCGGGGGCTGCGTAGCGGCGTACCGCCATCGGCTCGGCGGTGATGCCGGGGAAGTCCTCGGCGCGTTCGCGGATCTGGAGGGCCTGCTGGGTGGTGGCCTCGTCGGTGACCGGGATGGGCTGGTACGGGGAGCCGTTCCAGCAGGGCTGGGGGGTCTTGGCGTCGCAGAGCCGGACCTTGTCCATGACGTCCTTCGGCTTCATGCCGAGGACCTCCGCCAGACGGGTGAGCACCCCTTTGCCGTCGTCCTTCATCTTCATCAGGTCGGTGCGGGACGCGGAGACGACGAGCCGGGTCTCGTTGTCCGCCAGGGGCACTCCCCTGGCGTCCAGGATCGAGCCGCGCACGGCGGGCTGGACGACCTGCTGGACGTGGTTGCCCTTGGCCTCGTTCGTGTACTCGTCCCCGTTGCGGATCTGGAGGTACCAGAGGCGCCCGCCGAGCGTGGCGAAGAGGGAGAAGACGAGGACCTGGATGACGACGAGCCGGATCTGGACGCGCGGGGTCCGTCCCGTCTCGGGAATGTTGCTCACGCTGCCGATACCCCCTCGGTCACAGTCGCTTGACTCCCCTGATGCGGCCGGCGCGGGAGGCCCGCGTCCTGGCCGCCCTGATCCGCAGCCCGCCGCGCTGGCGGCCGATGCGCAGTCCGGTGCCGGAGGTGGCCCAGCCGCTGGAGACATCGGTGGAGCCGGCCTGGGGCTCGGCGAGCGGGTCGTTCTCGGCGCGTCTGGCGAGGGCCATGATCAGCGGCACCGTGAACGGGGCCAGGAGCAGGTCGTACAGGGCCGCCGTGAACAGCAGCGAGCCGAGGCCGACATGGCGTGCGGCGGTGTCGCCGACGAGCGCGCCGACGAGCGCGTACAGCAGGGTCGAGCCGACGGCCGCCGCCACGACCACGACCATCGGGCCGGTGGCGGAGGTCAGCCGGCCGTTCTCGGGCCTGGCGAGTCCGACGAGGTAGCCGATGACGCACAGCACGAGGGCGTAGCGGCCGGCGGCGTGGTCGGCGGGCGGGGCGAGGTCGGCGAGAAGTCCCGCGCCGAAGCCGATGAGGGCGCCGCTGGTGTGGCCGTAGACGAGCGCCAGCGCCACGACGGTGAGCAGCAGCAGGTCCGGCACCGCTCCGGGGAGCTGGAGCCGGGCGAGAACGGTGACCTGGACGACGAGCGCGACCACGACGAGCGTCGCGGAGAGGAGCATCCGGTTGAAGCGCATGGTGTTCAGCTCCTCCTGCTACTCGACGTCGCGGCCGGTGGCGGCCGCGGTGCTGTCCGCCTGCGGGGTCTCCCCGCCCGGGTCCCGGTCCGGGTCCTGTTCCCGGTCCTGTTCCCGCGCCTGGTCCTGTTCCCGGTCCGGCTCCCGGTCCAGCTCCTCCGGGGCGCCGGTCTGCGCCCGGGCACCGCCCTCCGCGGAGGGCGTGACCGTGACGGTCACCGTCGGCGTGGGTGTCGGCTTGGGCTTGGGGGGCAGCACCGTGTCGCGCGGGTCGGTGCGGGGCGCCTGGACGACGACCCCGACGATGTCGAGCTTGGTGAAGGCGGCGTACGGCCGTACGAAGACGTTGCGGGTCAGCGCGCCGCCGGAGGGGTCGACCCGGACGACCTCGCCCACCGGCACACCGGGTACGAACGGCTTGTCGGCCTGCGAGCCGAAGGTGACCAGCCGGTCCCCCTTGCGCACCTTCGCCTTGCCGTTGAGGAGCTGCACGGAGAGGGGCCGGTCGCCCTGGCCGGTGGCGAAGCCCAGCTCGTCGGTCCGCTCCATCCGGGTGCCGACCGTGAAGTCCGGGTCGTTGGCGAGGAGCACGGTCGCGGTGTTCGGGCCGACGGTGGTCACCCGGCCGACGAGACCGTCGCCGTTGAGTACGGTCATGTCGCGCTGGATGCCGTCGACGGAGCCGGCGTCGATGGTGACCGTCCAGGAGAAGCCCTGGGCGGATCCTATGGCGATGACCTCGGCCCCCTTGATGCCGTACTGCCCGGTGGCCGCCGTCTTCAGCATGCTGTCGAGCTGCCGGACCCTGCTGCGGTTGCGGTCGTCACTGCCGAGTCTCGCCTTGAGTGCGGCGTTCTCGCGTTCGAGGACGGAGATCCGGTCGTGCCGCTCGCCCGAGTCGCGGATCGCTCCTATGGCGTTGCCGACCGGGTCGACGGCGGAGGCCACGCCGTTCTCGACCGGCCCGAAGACGGCGGCCGCGGCCTGCCGGGCGCCGTCGACCGGTGACTCCTCGCCGCCGCGGATGTCCACCGTGATCAGCGCGAACGCGATGGCGATCAGCAGGACCAGGAGCAGCCGGCTCTCTTTCGTGTCCCTCACGTGCGGCGGCCGTGCCTTCCTCGTCGGAATGTGGATGCCGGGCTCAGTGGTGCGTGTTGATGCGTGTTGATGCGTGTGGTGTCTGTCGTGCCGTGTGCCGTGTGCCGTGTGCCGTTGTACGGGCGGTCGGCCGGACGGGGCCGAGGGGAACCCGAACGGCCGAACGCGGTCCCCCGCTAGCGGCGGGGCTGGGCGTCCAGCACCTGCTGGAGCGCCTCGAACTCCTCGACGCACTTGCCCGAGCCGAGTGCCACCGAGTCCAGCGGGTCCTCGGCGATGTGGATGGGCATGCCCGTCTCGCTGCGGAGCCGCTCGTCGAGCCCGCGCAGCAGCGCGCCGCCGCCGGTGAGGACGATGCCGCGGTCCATGACGTCGCCGGACAGCTCCGGCGGGCACTTGTCCAGGGTGGTCTTCACCGCGTCGACGATCGCGTTGACCGGCTCCTCGATGGCCTTGCGGACCTCGGCGGCGGAGATGACCACGGTCTTCGGCAGCCCGGAGACCAGGTCGCGCCCTCGGATCTCGGTGTGCTCGTCCTTGTCCAGGTCGTACGCCGAGCCGATGGTGATCTTGATGCTCTCCGCGGTCCGCTCCCCGAGGAGGAGGCTGTACTCCTTCTTGACGTGCTGGATGATCGCGTTGTCCAGCTCGTCACCGGCCACCCGGATGGACTGTGCCGTGACGATTCCTCCTAGGGAGATCACGGCGACCTCGGTGGTGCCGCCGCCGATGTCCACCACCATGTTGCCGGTGGCCTCGTGGACCGGGAGGCCCGCCCCGATGGCGGCCGCCATCGGCTCCTCGATGATGTGCACCTGCCGGGCGCCTGCCTGGGTGGACGCCTCGATGACCGCCCGGCGCTCGACCCCGGTGATGCCGGAGGGCACGCAGACGACGATGCGGGGCCGGGCCGCCCACCGGCGCTTGTGGATCTTGAGGATGAAGTAGCGGAGCATCCGCTCGGTGATCTCGAAGTCGGCGATCACACCGTCCTTCAGCGGGCGCACCGCGACGATGTTGCCGGGCGTACGGCCGATCATCTTCTTGGCCTCGGCCCCCACCGCGAGGATGCCACCGGTGTTGGTGTTGATGGCGACCACGGACGGCTCGTTGAGGACGATCCCCGACCCCTGACGTACACCAGCGTGTTGGCGGTCCCGAGGTCGACAGCCATGTCACGGCCGATGAACGACATAGAGTTCCCCTTGTGTCCCATGAGGATGCGTCGGGCCTTCCCAAATCGAGCTTTGACGGCTTTTCAGGCAGGCGAGGAGGGTGATGCGCGGGTGCTACGGCGTGAAGGCTTCCATCGTAGTGCCGCCTGCGGCGACTCCGCGCGCTGGGCCCCGCCTCAATAAGGGTGACGGCGAGTCGGAGCGATGCGTTCCCGCTATCGCGCCACGTATGCCGAAGGGCGACCGAAATTCCTTCGGTCGCCCCAGGGGCCGAGCGCCGTACGGCTGACTGCCGGTCACCGGCCGGCGGTGGACCGGCGGCTCAGCGCCCCGGGAAGAAGATCTTCAGCTCACGGGCCGCGGACTCCTCGGAGTCCGAGGCGTGGATCAGGTTCTCGCGGACGATCGTGCCGTAGTCGCCGCGGATGGAACCCGGCGCGGCCGCGATCGGGTCGGTCGGGCCGGCCAGCGTGCGCACCCCCTCGATGACCCGCTCGCCCTCCACCACCAGGGCGACGACGGGACCGGAGGACATGAAGGCGACCAGCGGCTCGTAGAACGGCTTGCCCCGGTGCTCGCCGTAGTGCTGCTCCAGGGTGTCCTGGTCGAGGTCGCGCAGCTCCAGCGCGGTGATCCGCCAGCCCGCCTTGCGCTCGATACGGCCGATGATCTCGCCGATCAGGCCGCGTCGTACGGCGTCGGGCTTGAGCAGGACGAGCGTGCGCTGGCTCACAGAAGGCTCCTTCGAGTGCGGGTCCCGGGGTTTCCCGGATGCGGGAGTCCGCAGGATGAACGGTCTTGCCGGTGCTCAGAGGCTACAGGGCACCCGCAGGCACCCGTCACACAGCGTCAGGCTCTGCGGGACCCGCCGCGGACCGCTGCTCCGCCCAGCGGGCCTTGGCCTCGTCGACCTTGCGGCCGTAGTGCACCGAGGCCCACCACAGGCCCGCGAACACGGCCCCGAGGGCGAACATCGTCGGGATCACGAGGCCGCTCGCGACCAGGCCGATCTGGAGCGCCCAGCCGAGCGGCACCCCCCCGGGGCGGGTGACCATCCCGCACAACGCCAGCGTCAGCAGCATCGCGACCCCGCTCACCGTCCACACGGTGGCCGCGGAGAGGTCGGGGTCCTTCATCGCCACCAGACCGGCGAAACCGATCACGAAGAACTCGCCGATCAGCGTCGACGCGCAGAGCGTACGCATGGACTCAGTCCCTTCCCAGCAGCAGCCGGGCCTCGCCGACCGTGATCACGGAGCCGGTCACCAGGACGCCCGCGCCCGAGTACTCGGCCTCCTCCTCGGCGAGGGTGATCGCCGCTTCCAGCGCGTCGTCGAGCCGCGGCTCCACGACCACCCGCTCGTCCCCGAACACCTCCACGGCGATCGCCGCCAGCTCGTCGGCGTCCATCGCCCGGTGACTGGAGTTCTGCGTGACGACGATCTCGGTGAAGATCGGCTCGAAGGCTTCCAGGACCGCCTTCACGTCCTTGTCGGCGCTCGTACCCACGACTCCGACCAGCCGCGAGAAGCCGAACGACTCGGTGACCCCCTCCGCCGCCGCCCGGGCGCCGGCCGGGTTGTGCGCCGCGTCCAGGACGACGGTCGGGCTGCGCCGCACGACCTCCAGCCGGCCCGGCGACACCACCGAGGCGAACGCGGACCGGACCGTCTCCGCGTCCAGCGTCCGCGCGTGCTCCGCGCCGATGCCGAAGAACGCCTCGACCGCCGCCAGCGCGACCGCCGCGTTGTGCGCCTGGTGGGCGCCGTGCAGCGGCAGGAAGACCTCCCCGTACTCGCCGCCGAGACCCCGCAGCGTCAGCAGCTGCCCGCCGACGGCGACCTCCCGCGAGGCCACACCGAACTCCATGCCCTCGCGGGCCACCGTCGCGTCCACCTCGACGGCCCGCTTCAGCATCACCTGCGCGGCGTCCACGGGCTGCTGCGCCAGGATCACCGTCGCGCCCTGCTTGATGATCCCGGCCTTCTCGCCGGCGATCTCGGCCGCGGTGGTGCCCAGCCGGTCGGTGTGGTCCAGGTCGATGGGGGTGACCACCGCGACCGAGCCGTCGATGACGTTCGTGGCGTCCCAGCTGCCGCCCATGCCGACCTCGACGACGGCCACGTCGACCGGAGCGTCGGCGAAGGCGGCGTAGGCCATCCCGGTGAGCACCTCGAAGAAGGAGAGCCGGTACTCCTGGGCGGTGTCGACCATGTCCACGTACGGCTTGACGTCCTGGTACGTGGCGATGAACCGCTCGGGGTCGATCGGGGCGCCGTCCAGGCTGATCCGCTCGGTGACCGACTGGACGTGGGGCGAGGTGTACCGCCCGGTGCGCAGCTCGAAGGCGCCGAGCAGCGCCTCGATCATGCGGGCGGTGGAGGTCTTGCCGTTGGTCCCCGTGATGTGGATCGACGGGTAGGCGCGCTGGGGCTCCCCCAGCACGTCCATCAGTGCGGTGATCCGGCTGACGGACGGCTCCAGCTTCGTCTCGCCCCAGCGGCCGGCGAGCTCCTGCTCGATATCCCGGAGTGCCTTGTCCACCTCCGGGTCGGCGGGCCGCCTCGGCACCTGGTCGCCCTGCGGCGGTCCGGCCTGGGTGCGCAGCGTGCGGCTCCCGGCCTCGATCACCGCCAGATCGGGGTCGCGGTCGGTCTCGGCGTCGACGATCGCGTCGAACTCGTCGCCGGTTGCGTCGAAGGGCTCTGGCTGCTGGTCACTCACGACTGACAGTCTACGGAGCGCCGCCGGCACCCGGACCGAAGGCCCGGCCCGCGCGCGGAGCGGGCCCGTCCGCCGCCCGAGGTGGGACGGCGGTGCGCATGCGCGGGGCCGGGGTCCCGGAGCCCGCCGTATGCGGCGGGCTCCGGGACCCCGGCTACCTGCGGATCAGCCCTGGGGCAGGTTCGCCAGCTGGACACCGATGCGCTCGATGTCCTCCTCGGCCTTGGCGAGCCGTCCGCGGATCTTGTCCACGACGTTGTCGGGCGCCTTGGCGAGGAAAGCCTCGTTGCCGAGCTTCGCCGTGGCCTGGGCCTTCTCCTTCTCGGCTGCCGCGAGGTCCTTGGCGAGGCGCTTGCGCTCCGCGTCCACGTCGATCGCTCCGGAGAGGTCCAGCTCGACCCGGGCGCCCGCGACCGGGAGCACGGCCGTGGCGTGGAAGGAGTCGCCCTCCGGCTGCAGCCGGAGCAGCTGCCGGATCGCGCCCTCGTGGGGGGCGACGGCCGTGCCGTCGAGCGTCAGCCGGGCCGGGACCTTCTGGCCGGGCTGCAGGCCCTGGTCGGAGCGGAACCGGCGGACCTCGGTGACGACGCGCTGGACGAGCTCGATCTCCCGCTCGGCGGCGGCGTCGCGGAAGCCTCCGGGGGCGTCGGCTCCGGGAACGGCCACCGCCCCGGGCCAGGGGGCGACGACGACCGACTCGCCGCCCGTGAGCGTGGTCCACAGCGTCTCGGTGACGAACGGGACCACCGGGTGCAGCAGCCGCAGGGTGACGTCGAGGACCTCCCCGAGCACGCGGGCGGAGACCTTCGCGGGCTCGCCGCCGGCCATGAACGTGGTCTTGGAGAGCTCGACGTACCAGTCGAAGACCTCGTCCCAGGCGAAGTGGAAGAGGGTGTCCGACAGCTTCGCGAACTGGTAGTCCTCGTAGTACGCGTCGACCTCGGCGACCACCGCGTTCAGCCGCGAGAGGATCCAGCGGTCCGCCGCCGACATCCGCTCGTGCGCCGGCATCGGGCCCTCGACCGTGGCGCCGTTCATCAGCGCGAAGCGGGTCGCGTTCCAGATCTTGTTGGCGAAGTTGCGCGAGCCCTGGACCCAGTCCTCGCCGATGGGGACGTCGACGCCGGGGTTGGCACCGCGGGCGAGCGTGAAGCGCAGCGCGTCGGAGCCGTACGTGTCCATCCAGTCCAGCGGGTTGACCGCGTTGCCGAAGGACTTCGACATCTTCTTGCCGAACTGGTCGCGGACCATGCCGTGCAGGGCGATGGTGTGGAACGGCGGGGTGCCGTCCATCGCGTACAGACCGAACATCATCATCCGGGCGACCCAGAAGAACAGGATGTCGTAGCCGGTGACCAGGACGGAGTTCGGATAGAACTTCGCCAGGCTCTCGGTCCGCTCGGGCCAGCCCAGCGTCGAGAAGGGCCACAGCCCGGAGGAGAACCAGGTGTCCAGGACGTCGGTCTCCTGGTGCCAGCCCTCCCCGGACGGGGGCTCCTCGTCGGGACCGACGCAGACGACCTCGCCGTCCGGGCCGTACCAGACCGGGATGCGGTGCCCCCACCACAGCTGGCGCGAGATGCACCAGTCGTGGAGGTTGTCGACCCAGTCGAAGTACCGCTTCTCCATCTCCTGCGGGTGGATCCCGACCCTGCCGTCGCGGACGGCGTCACCGGCCTCCTTCGCCAGCGGGCCGACCTTGACCCACCACTGCATGGACAGCCGCGGCTCGATGGTGGTCTTGCAGCGCGAGCAGTGGCCGACGGAGTGGACGTACGGGCGCTTCTCGGCGACGATGCGGCCTTCGGCGCGGAGCGCGGCGACGATGGCGGAGCGGGCCTCCAGGCGGTCCAGGCCCTGGAAGGGGCCGTGCGCGGTGATGACCGCGCGCTCGTCCATGACGGCCAGGTTCGGCAGCCCGTGGCGCCGGCCGATCTCGAAGTCGTTCGGGTCGTGGGCGGGCGTCACCTTGACGGCGCCGGTGCCGAACTCGGGGTCGACGTGCTCGTCGGCGACGACCGGGATGCGGCGGCCGGTGAGCGGCAGCTCGATCTCGCGACCGACGAGGTGCCGGTAGCGCTCGTCCTCGGGGTGGACCGCGACGGCGGTGTCGCCCAGCATCGTCTCGGCACGGGTGGTCGCGACGACGATCGCCTCGTCGCCCTCGCCGTACCGGATCGAGACCAGCTCACCGTCGTCGTCCTGGTACTCGACCTCGATGTCGGAGATGGCGGTCAGACAGCGCGGGCACCAGTTGATGATGCGCTCGGCGCGGTAGATCAGCTCGTCGTCGTAGAGCCGCTTGAAGATGGTCTGGACGGCCCTGGACAGGCCCTCGTCCATGGTGAAGCGCTCACGGGACCAGGCGACGCCGTCGCCCAGGCGCCTCATCTGGCCGGAGATCTGCCCTCCGGACTCGGCCTTCCACTGCCAGACGCGGTCGATGAACGCCTCGCGGCCGAGGTCGTGGCGGGACTTGCCCTCCTTGGCGAGCTCGCGCTCGACGACGTTCTGCGTGGCGATGCCCGCGTGGTCCATGCCGGGCTGCCACAGCGTCTCGTGGCCCTGCATCCGCTTGCGGCGGGTGAGGGCGTCGATCAGCGTGTGCTCGAAGGCGTGGCCCAGGTGGAGGCTGCCGGTGACGTTCGGCGGCGGGATGACCACCGTGTACGGAGGCTTTCCGCTGTTCGCGTCCGCCTCGAAGTAACCGCGCTCTACCCAGCGCTCGTACAGCTTCCCCTCCACCTCGGCCGGCGCGTACTGGGTCGGCAGTTCGGGGTGCTGGCTGGCTGCTGCTGAGCGTTCTCGGTCACGGGCCACAGTTTAGAGGTGTCCCGGTCCCGTTCTGAAACGGGAATGTTCGGTAACGGTGTGGGCCCCGGTGGCCACGGGGCCGGGGCGGTTCCGCCAGGATGTCGGGAGCGCACGAGCATCTGGAGGGGAACCCAGGAATGAGCCACAACCAGCCGGGCCCGTACGGCGGTCAGCCCCGGCAGCCCGGACCGTACGGCCCTTCCGGTCCCTACGGCCCGCCGCCCCAGGGGGCGGGTGGGGCGCCGCAGTCCGGATACGGACAGCCGCAGCAGCCTCCGCAGGGTTTCCCTCCGCAGCAGCCCGGTCACGGCTACGGCTACCCGCAGGCCCCGCAGCCCGGACCGTACGGCCCGCAACCCGGACCCTACGGCCAGCAGCCCCCGTACGGCGCGGGCCCCGGCGCCTATCCGCCCCCGCCCCCGCCCCCGCCCCCGGCACGGCGCGGCGGCGGGTGGAAGGCCCTGGTCGCCGGCGGCGCGGTCGTCGCCCTCGCGGCGGTCGCGGGCGGCGCGTGGTGGCTCACGTCGGGCGGGGCCGGCTCCGGTGTCGCTGCGGACACGAAGGGCTACCGGCTGACGCCGGCGGCGTCGGCCGGTGAGTTCAGGAAGGACAAGGACAGTCCTGACAGGCTCTCCGCGAAGGAGCAGTCGGAGGCCGAGGCCCTCCTCGGCGTCGAGGACGCCCGGCAGGCGGGCGCCAACTACACATCAGGTGACCCAGAGCAGCCTCTGACCGGCAAGGCTCTGAGCCTGACCGGCTTCTGGGGCGAGATCGACGACCCGGAGAAGGCACTCGACGGCTGGTTCCGCAAGCTGGAGGAGGGCGGCGGGGACGACTCCGACGATGTGCGGATCGAGTTCGTCGGGGAGGCCGCCGACGTGGAACCCGCTGGGTTCGAAGGCGCCCTGATGAAGTGCCGGACGGCCAGGCTCACCCCCACCGGCGACGCCTCCTCGGCAGGCCTGGGCGCGAAGACGTTCGAGGTGCCCATGTGCGCATGGGCCGATTTCAGCACGATCGCCGGTGTGAACGTGGTCGACCTGTCCCAGATCCTGGGTGGCGGGGGCAAGGCCGTGCCGCAGAGCGAGGTCGCCGAGCTGACGGCCAAGCTGTACGGCACCTCGCGCACCAAGGTCTGAGCACGCCCCGGCCCCGGCACCCCCAGGGGGCGCAACGACCGCGGGGGGGGGCGGGGGCCGGTTCGGTGAACCGGCCCCCGCCCCCCGCGCACCGCGCTATGCGCTCTTCTCGTGACGGCCGTCGTTCTTCACGATCCGCGGCACCAGCGTCGGGTTGACGTTGTTGTGGACGACGTCCGCCGTGATGACGACACGGGCGACGTCCTTGCGGGACGGCACCTCGTACATCACCGACATCAGGACCTCCTCCATGATGGCGCGCAGCCCGCGCGCGCCCGTGCCGCGGAGGATGGCCTGGTCGGCGATGGCCTCGAGGGCGGGGCGGTCGAAGTCCAGCTCCACGCCGTCGAGTTCGAAGAGGCGCTGGTACTGCTTCACCAGCGCGTTCCGCGGCTCGACCAGGATCTTCAGCAGGGCCTCGCGGTCCAGGTTGTGGACCGAGGTGATGACCGGCAGGCGGCCGATGAACTCGGGGATCATCCCGAACTTCACCAGGTCCTCCGGCATGACCTCCTGGAACTGGTCGCTCGCGTCGATCTCGCGCTTGGAGCGGATCGTCGCACCGAACCCGATGCCCTTGGCACCGGCGCGGGACTCGATGATCTTCTCCAGGCCGGCGAACGCACCGCCCACGATGAACAGCACGTTCGTCGTGTCGATCTGGATGAACTCCTGGTGCGGGTGCTTCCGTCCGCCCTGCGGCGGTACGGAGGCCGTCGTGCCCTCCAGGATCTTCAGCAGGGCCTGCTGGACGCCCTCGCCCGACACGTCCCGGGTGATCGACGGGTTTTCGCTCTTACGGGCGACCTTGTCGATCTCGTCGATGTAGATGATCCCGGTCTCGGCCTTCTTGACGTCGTAGTCGGCCGCCTGGATCAGCTTGAGCAGGATGTTCTCGACGTCCTCGCCCACGTACCCGGCCTCGGTCAGCGCCGTGGCGTCGGCGATGGCGAACGGGACGTTGAGCATCCGCGCCAGGGTCTGGGCGAGCAGCGTCTTGCCGGAACCCGTGGGGCCCAGCAGCAGGATGTTGGACTTCGCGAGTTCGATGGCGTCGTCCCGGCCCTGGCCGTTCTCGCCGGCCTGGACGCGCTTGTAGTGGTTGTACACCGCGACCGAGAGGGCCTTCTTCGCGGGCTCCTGCCCGACGACGTACCCCTCGAGGAACTCGTAGATCTCGCGCGGCTTGGGGAGTTCCTCCCACCGCACCTCGGAGGTCTCGGCGAGTTCCTCCTCGATGATCTCGTTGCAGAGGTCGATGCACTCGTCGCAGATGTACACCCCGGGGCCTGCGATGAGCTTCTTCACCTGCTTCTGGCTCTTTCCGCAGAACGAGCACTTGAGCAGGTCGCCGCCATCACCGATGCGTGCCACGAGGTGCTTCCCCTTCGCCTGGGAGCGCTTGGTTCAGCGGCTCCTGGTGCCTCATATCCGACGGTACCTTGCCGGGCCCCCGGTTCGGGCCCCCCTTGGCGCGGTTCACATTGACGTGTACCGCGCCAAGGCCAGGCCGAACGTCAGGCGGCCGCTGCGGCCGCGCTCTTGCGAGTCGACACGATCTGGTCGACCAGGCCGTACGCGAGCGCGTCCTCGGCGGTGAGGATCTTGTCGCGCTCGATGTCCTCGCGGACCTTCTCGATCGGCGTGGAGGAGTGCTTGGCCAGCATCTCCTCGAGCTGCTCGCGCATCCGCAGGATCTCGTTGGCCGCGATCTCCAGGTCCGAGAGCTGCTCCCGGCCCGTCTGCGAGGACGGCTGGTGGATCAGCACCCGGGCGTGCGGGAGGGCCATCCGCTTGCCGGGGGTGCCGGCGGCGAGCAGCACCGCGGCGGCGGACGCCGCCTGGCCCATGCAGACCGTCTGGATGTCCGGCTTCACGAACTGCATCGTGTCGTAGATGGCGGTCAGCGCGGTGAAGGAGCCACCGGGGCTGTTGATGTAGATGGAGATGTCGCGGTCCGGGTCCATCGACTCCAGGCACAGCAGCTGCGCCATGACGTCGTTGGCGGACGCGTCGTCGATCTGGACCCCGAGGAAGATCACGCGCTCCTCGAAGAGCTTCGCGTACGGGTCGTACTCGCGCACGCCCTGGGAGGTGCGCTCGACGAAGCGGGGGACGACGTACCGGTTGTCCACCTGCGGGCCGGTGTAGAGGCCGCTCGCGGAGGCTGCGGGGAACTGGTTCATGGTCGTGTTCACCATCCTGGTGGCGTTCGGTGGGCTGGGGCTTCGGGGGGCGGCGGGGCGCGGGCCCGGTGCCGGGGCGGCGGCGCCCCGGCGGCCGGGCTCAGGCGCCGGTGCCGCCGCCGCCCGGAACGCCCGAAGCGGCGGAGATGATCTCGTCGATGAGCCCGTAGTCCTTGGCCTCCTCGGCCGTGAACCAGCGGTCGCGGTCGCCGTCGCGGATGATCGTCTCGACGGTCTGGCCGGAGTGGCGGGCGGTGATCTCGGCCATGCGCTGCTTGGTGCGCAGCAGGTACTCGGCCTGGATCTTGATGTCCGAGGCGGTGCCGCCGATGCCGGCCGAGCCCTGGTGCATCAGGATGTCGGTGTGCGGCAGGGCGAAGCGCTTGCCCGCGGTGCCGCCGGTGAGCAGGAACTGGCCCATCGAGGCGGCCATGCCCATGCCGATGGTGACGACGTCGTTCGGGATGTACTGCATGGTGTCGTAGATCGCCATGCCGGCCGTCACCGAGCCGCCGGGGCTGTTGATGTAGAGGTAGACGTCCTTCTCCGGGTCGGCGGCCAGGAGAAGGAGCTGTGCCGTGATCTTGTTGGCGATGTCGTCGTCCACCTGCTGGCCCAGGAAGATGATGCGCTCGCCGAGCAGCCGGCTGTAGACCTGGTCGCCGAGGCCTCCACCGATGGACGGCTCACCGGCGGCGTTAGGCATCAGAATCGTCACGTAATCCACCTGCTCGTCTCTGACGGCTGCGGCCGTCTCAGCGTCTGGGAACCTGGGGGCGGGGGATCCCCGCGGGCGGGTAGTCCCCTGCCCTCGTATTCATGGACCCTAACGCGCTGGTGGGCGGGCGCCATCCCGGTTCAGGAACTGTTCGCTGGCAGCGCAAGCTAGGGGGCGCGCGCCGCACCGAACACGCCCCGTGGAGGTGCGCGCCCCATGGAGCCGCGCGGTGCCCTCCCGGGGCCTGCGGTGCGCTCCCGAAGCGGGTGGGCCCCGCCCTGGACGCCGACGGGCCCGGGAACCGCGCCGGCGCGGTTCCCGGGCCCGTCGTACGGGTCGCTACCGGGCGTGGCCGGCGCGCGTCGGCGCCGGCCCGCGCCCTGGCGGAGTCGGGGGGCTCAGCCCTCGGACTTCCGCTCGTCACCGGTGGCCGCGGCGGCGGTCTCGGCGGTCTCCTCGGCCTCGTCCTCGTCGTCGCTCATGTCGACGAGCTCGCCCTTGGTGTCCTTGACCGTGGCCGCCTCGACCACCGTGGCGAGGGCCTTGCCGCGGGCGACCTCGCCGACGAGCATCGGCACCTGGCCGCCCTCGACGACCGCCTGCGCGAACTGGTCGGGGGACATGCCGGAGGAGGCGGCGCGCCGCATCAGGTGCTCGGTGAGCTCCTCCTGGCTGACGTTGAGCTTCTCCTTGGAGACCAGCTCGTCGAGGACGAACTGGGTCTTGATGCCCTTGACCGCCTGCTCCCTGGTCTCGGCGTCGAACTCCTCCTCGGTCTTGCCCTGGAGCTCCAGGTACTTCGCGAGGTCGATGCCCATCTGGCCGAGCTGGTGGTGCTCCAGGTTGTGCTTGCGGGTGCGGATCTCGTCCTCGAGGAGCTTCTCGGGATCGGGACCTCGACCAGCTCCAGGAGCTTCTCGAGCACGCGCTCCTGGGCCTGGGTGGCCTGGTCGTACTGCTTCATGTTCTCGAGGCGCTTGCGGCTGTCGGCCTTCAGATCCTCGAGGGTGTCGAACTCGCTGGCCATCTGGGCGAACTCGTCGTCCGGCTCGGGCAGCTCCCGCGCGGCGACCTGGGTCACCTTGACGGTGACCTCGGCGTCCTTGCCCTCGGCGGAGCCGCCCTTCAGCTGCGAGGTGAAGGTGGCCTCGCCGCCGGCCTCCAGGCCGGTGACCGCCTCGTCGATGCCGTCGAGGAGCTCACCGGAGCCGATCGTGTACTGCACTCCGTCCGCAACGCCGTCCGCGAGGACCTCGCCGTCGACCTTGGCCTCCAGGTCGATCGTCACCACGTCGCCCTCGGCGGCGGGACGCTCGACCGGGGAGGTGGAGGCGAAACGGGTGCGCAGCTGCTCGACGGACTTCTCGACGTCCTCGTCGGAGACCTCGACGGCGTCGACCTCGACCTCGATGCCGGAGTAGTCCGGGATCTCGATGGCCGGGCGGACGTCGACCTCGGCGGTGAAGTTCAGCGTCTCGCCGTCCTTCAGCTCGGTGATGTCGACCTCGGGCTGGCCGAGCGGGTTGATCTCCGCCTCGTTGACCGCGTCGGTGTAGAACTTCGGGAGCGCGTCGTTGACGGCCTCCTCCAGCACCGCGCCGCGGCCGAACCGCTGGTCGATGACGCGCGCCGGCACCTTGCCCTTGCGGAAGCCCTTGACCGTGACCTGCTGGTTGATCTTCTTGTACGCCGCGTCGAGGCTGGCCTTGAGCTCCTCGAAGGGCACCTCGACAGTGAGCCGAACCCGGGTCGGGTTCAGGGTCTCCACGGCGCTCTTCACGGTTCGGTCTCCTTGGTGGCTGAATTCTGGGGCTCTGCTGGGTCCACCACGGAGCATCGTCCTGCGGCGGAGCAGCGGATCGGGCCCGGCGCCTCGGACACTCGGTCGGACACACGGGCACACGGATTGCATAGTAACCGCAAGCGGGATCGGCCCCACAATGCGATCTTGGCCCAGGCCTGATCGCGATGTTGGTCGGGGTGGCGGGATTTGAACCCACGGCCTTCCGCTCCCAAAGCGGACGCGCTACCAAGCTGCGCCACACCCCGTCGGTGCGACACGTAGGGTACATGGCCCAAGGCAGCGGCCAGGCCCCTTTCCCCGGGGGATCCGGGGGACGGACGGCGCTCGCCGTGGGTGGCGGGGGCGCCGCCGGGGCAATGGGTGTGCGGCGCACGCCGAGGACCCGCTACGATGCTCTTCGTGCCGCGGCCACCACGACCTGCGGCGCGGTGCTTGCGGGCGTAGCTCAATGGTAGAGCCCTAGTCTTCCAAACTAGCTACGCGGGTTCGATTCCCGTCGCCCGCTCCAGATGGCTCAGGGCCAGGTCGGAGGTTGATTCCTCGACCTGGCCCTGATGCGTTCCCCATGTGTTCCCGCGACGTGTTCCCGCGGTCTCCGATCCCCGCCGGGCCGTTCACGCGCTACCCGCCCTCCGGCTCCGCTCCGCATCGGTCCCGCCGGCCCCGTGCGGGCCCGGCGGGCCCGCACGGGGCCGGCCGCCCGGGGCCGCGCGACGGGCGGACCGGGGGTGGGGCTGGATGATCGACAAGACGTGAGGAACACAGAAGGAAGAAAGAAGAACGAAGCCGTTCAGAATCTGATCGCATTGATCGAATCGGCGAGCGAGTTCAGGAAGTTGTCGATCGACGGCGCCATGCCGCTCGAGGCGAGGAAGAAGCCGAACAGCGCCGCGACTATCGCGGGACCGGCCTTGATCGAGCCGCCGCGGATCATCACCACGAGGATGATCGCCAACAGCAGCACCACAGACAGTGAAATGGCCACAACTGATCACACCCTCGCTCGGTCCGCCTTGCCCGCCCGGGGGCGTGCGGCCCGGCACACCCCCGTCCCCACCATGGTGCCACCAAGACCCGGGTGCGAGTGACGGCCTGACGGATCGTCAGCAAATGGACCGGATCACACCACGCCGCACCGGCGGGTGGGCGGGCGGCGCGCCCCCACTTACCGCCACCGGCGGGTACGAAATGCACACATGCAGGTCACAGGGAATTCATAAAATGCCGGTAAGGAAATTCACCGACGCTTCGGCGTTCACCGTTTCGCACCGTTTAAGCAGGATTAATCTGGGCATACCGGGCGTTTCACGGCGTCAGTGGCGCTGAATGCAGTAGATCTTCCGGTGGGTTTTACGAATTCCCGGGCATCCGGTTAGGGTGCCTCAAATGTTCCACGCTCCGAATGGATTGCAGAAGGATCGCGCCACCGGCGCCTCCCGCGAGCCGGAGCCCCTCCCCGGGAGGACAGCGACGGCCGAACCCGCACCGCCCGCGCCACCGGTACCGGCGCCGGTGCCGCAGGAGGCGCCCGCAACCGTGGCGCAGGAGGCGCCTCAGGCACCGCCGGCCAAGAGACGCGACGCCTACTTCGACAACGCCAAGTACCTCGCCATCGTGCTGGTGGCGGTGGCCCACGCGTGGGAGCCGGTGATGGAGGGCAGCCGCGCCACCAGGGCGGCGTACATGCTCGTCTACGCCTTCCACATGCCGGCGTTCATCATCATCTCCGGCTACTTCTCGCGCAGTTTCCAGGCCCGGCCCGACCAGCTGAAGCGACTGGTCAGCGGGGTCGTCGTGCCGTACATCGTCTTCGAGATCGCGTACACGCTGTTCAAGCGGTGGGCCGACGACGACCCCGACTACCCGTTCAGCATGAACGACCCGATCTATCTGACCTGGTTCCTGATCGCGCTGTTCGTGTGGCGGCTCTCGACACCCCTGTGGCGATCGGTGAAGTGGCCGCTGGCCGTCGCCCTCGCCATCGCGGCGCTCGCCACCCTCACCCCGGGCATGGGCCAGAGCCTCGACCTCCAGCGCATCCTGCAGTTCCTGCCGTTCTTCGTGCTGGGCCTGTCGATGCGGCCGGAGCACTTCCAGATGCTGCGGCGCCGGGAGGTCCGGCTGCTGGCGCTGCCGGTGCTCGCGGGAGCCGCCGTGTTCACCTACTGGGTGGCTCCGGACGTGCGCATGGGCTGGTTCTACCGCTCCACCAGCGCCGTGGAGCTGGACGCTCCGTGGTGGGCGGGCCCGCTGATGACCCTCGCCCTGTTCGGCTGCGCGCTGCTGCTGACGGCCGCCTTCCTCGCCTGGGTACCGCGTCGCAGAACGTGGTTCACCGTGCTCGGCGCGGGCACCATCTGCGGCTACCTGCTGCACGGCTTCCTCGTGAAGTCCCTCGACTACCTGGGCGTGGTGGCGCGGTACCCGTGGCTGGCGGAGCCTGCCGGGGTGGTCGCGGTCACCCTCGCCACCGCCGCGTCCGTGACGCTGCTCTGCACGCCGCCGGTGCGGCGCGTACTGCGGTTCGTGACCGAGCCGGAGCTTTCGTGGGCGTTCCGGCGGGACGTCACCCGGCTGTCAGGCCGAGCAGCCGCCGCATCGTCGCGTACTTCGCGCTGAGCCGGGTCCGGGTCGGCTCGTCGAGCAGGGCGAGCCGGTCCGGATCCGCGTTGTGGGCGAGGTCCGCCTCCTTCACGAGACGGGCGCCCGGGGTGGCGAGGATCCGCCCGGCGTACGACTCGGCGTCCTCCCCGGGCCGCTTGGTCATCGCGTCCACCAGGTCCTTGACCCGCCGGGGGAGTTCGGCGGCCGCGAGCCACTCCCGCGACAGCACGCCGTCCTCGACCGCGTCGTGCAGCCAGGCGGCGGCGATCTGCTCACCGGTGCCGCCCCGGTCCCTCACCCCGTCGGCCACCGCCTGGAGGTGCTCGGCGTAGGGCCGGCCCGCCTTGTCCGTCTGGTGCGCGTGGGCCTTCCGGGCGATCGCCTCGACCTGGTCGACCGTGAGGTTCGGCATGCGTACGACTCTACGGGGGCCGGGCCGCCCGCGCGGCCGTCACGGCTGCCTGCGGATCAGCAGCAGCGCCCGGTCGTCGTTGACGTCCTTCGCCACGGCCTCGATGAGGTGCCAGGCGGCCCCCTCGAAGCCCGTCCCCACATAGCGGTCCGCCTCACCGGTGAGCCGGTCCATGCCCTCGGCGATGTCCCGGTCGTTCGCCTCGACAAGGCCGTCGGTGAAGAGCATCAGGACGTCCCCGGGGCGCAGCGTGCCCTTGACCGGGTCGAACTGGGCGCCCTCGTACACCCCGAGCAGCGGGCCCTCCGCGGCCTTCTCCTCCCAGCGGCCGGTGCCCGCCTGGAGCTGGAGCGCGGGCAGGTGCCCGGCGGAGAGCATCTCGTAGTCGCCGGAGTCCAGGTCGAGCACGAGATGGACGGAGGTGGCGAAGCCCTCGTCCCAGTCCTGGCGCAGCAGATAGCCGTTGGCGGCGGGAAGGAAGCCGTGCGGGGGAAGGGACCCGAGGAGACCGCCGAAGGCGCCGGAGAGCAGCAGGGCGCGGGACGCGGCGTCCATGCCCTTGCCGGAGACGTCGGTGAGGACGACTTCGAGGGTGCGACCGCCGTTGGTGCGGGCCGCGACGACGAAGTCCCCGGAGAACGACTGGCCGCCGGCCGGGCGCAGCGCCATCTCGCGGTGCCAGCCCTGCGGCAGCCGCGGCAGGGCGCTCTGCACCCGGATCCGTTCGCGCAGGTCGAAGAGCATGGTGCCGCCGCGCCGCCAGGGCACCCCGACCCGGGCCCGGAACTGGGCGATGAGCAGCCCGAACAGTCCGCAGGCCGCCACCACCAGCACGGTCCCCGGGGTGACCCGGGCCGGGCCCTCGGTGTACGGGCCGAGCACCAGCGACTCGACGATCAGCGCGAGGGCCGCGGCCGCGTAGAGGCAGAGGAGGCTCGCGGGGCGCAGCAGCAGCCCGCCCGCGACGATCGGCAGCACGAGGGCGGCCGGCGCGCACCACACCGGCATCAGGATGGTGCCCCAGGCGATCGCCGGGACGGTCAGCAGCAGTCCGGCCAGCGCGATCCAGTCCGAGCCGTCGCCGCGGAAGTAGTCGACCCCGGACTTGCGCAGCGCCGTGCGGGCCCGGTGCGTCGCTTTCCGCATCCGGGCCGTGTACGAGTCCGCTGCGCCACGTGCCATCGTCGGCGACCCTATCCACACCCTCGTCCGCCGTGGAGGGGGACCCCATGACATTGCGTTCGAAATCGGGTCGCGACGGGACGCGGGCGCTGGTACGCATGGCGCATGACGACTGAACTGCGAGTACTCCGTCGCGAGGAGTGGGACCAGTGGTACGGGAGACTGGAGCTCGCCTTCGGCGGCGTCCCGGAGTCCCCCGAGGAACGCTCGCTCTGGAGCGAACTCACCGAACACGGACGCTCGATCGGCGCCTGGGAGGGGGGCCAGTGCGTCGGCACGGCCGGGGCCTTCTCCTTCAAGGTGTCGGTCCCGGGCGGTTCGTTGGTGCCCGCGGCCGGGGTCACCATGGTGAGCGTGGCCGCGACCCACCGGCGGCGCGGCGTGCTCACGTCGATGATGCGGCGCCAGCTGGACGACGTCCGTGCGCTGGGTGAGCCGCTGGCCCTGCTGACGGCCTCGGAGCCGGAGATCTACGGCCGGTTCGGGTACGGCGTCGCGACCTACCAGCTGGGGATGGACGTCGACACCGTCCGTGCGGGGATCACCGCGCCGCCCGGGACGGACGGCGTGCGGCTGCGGTTCGCTCCGCTCGGGGAGTCGGCCGGGGCGTGCGAGGCGGTGTACCGGAGCGGGCTCGGCTCACGGCCCGGGATGCTCGCGCGCGCACCCGGCTGGGATCGGCTGCCGCTCCTCGACCCGCCCGCGGACCGCGAGGGCGCCTCGGCGGCGCAGTGTGTGCTCGCCGAGCGGGACGGCGAGGTGGTGGGCTACGTCCGCTTCCACAACAAGCCGGAGTGGGGGGCGTCCGGACCCGACGGCTCGATCCTGCTGCGGGACGTGGAGGCACTGGACCCGGCGGCGTACGCGGCGCTGTGGCGGTTCCTCTTCGGCATCGACCTGACGTCGCGGATCCGGGTCCGCAACCGGCCGGTGGACGACCCGCTGCTGCATCTCGTCACGGACGTCCGGCGCTGCGGTGTGCGGGTGCGGGATTCGCTGCACGTGCGGCTGGTCGATGTGGGCGCGGCGCTGGTGGCGAGGACGTACCGGACGCCCGTTGACGTCGTGTTCGACGTGGAGGACCCGTTCTGCCCGTGGAACGAGGGCCGTTGGCGGCTCTCGGGGGATGCCAAGGGCGCGTCGTGCGAGCGCACGTCCGGTCCGGCCGATCTGGCCCTGAACGTGAGGGACCTGGGTGCCGCGTTCCTCGGCGGGGTGACGCTGTCGTCCCTGGCGGGTGCGGGCCGGGTGCGCGAACTGCGCGGTGGTGCGCTGGCGGAGGCGTCGACGGCCTTCGCCTCGGACGTGGCGCCCTGGCTCCCGCACAGCTTCTGAGCCTTCCGATGCCGAGGGGGCCGACGACTCCCGCACCGCCGGCGGCCGGTGGCCGCGGCCCCGGTGGTGGCGGAGTCCGCGGCCGCGCGGTCCCGGGCCGGGTGGCAGTGGTGCTGGGGCCTCTCGGCCCCGCCCTGACGGGCCGAGAGGCCGCGTGGGGTCGTCCGGCTGACGTCGTGCCGCCTCGGCGCGTTCGGAGCCCGGGTGTCAGGCGGGCTGGCAGCCCGCGCACCAGAAGAGGTTGCGGGCGGCGAGAGCGGCGGTGCGGATCTCGCCGCCGCAGATGTGGCAGGGCAGCCGCGCCCGGCGGTAGACGTAGACCTCGCCGCCGTGGTCGTCGACGCGGGGCGCCCGGCCCATCGCGTCCGGTGTGTGCTCGGGCCGGACGGTGTCGATGCGGTTGTTCCGTACGCCTTCGCGCATGAGGGCGGCCAGGTCGGCCCAGAGGGCCCGCCACTCGCGCTCGGTGAGGTCCCTGCCCGCACGGTACGGGTCGATGCCGTGCCGGAAGAGGACTTCCGCGCGGTAGACGTTCCCGACGCCCGCGACGACCTTCTGGTCCATCAGCAGGGCGGCGATCGCCGTCCGGGAGCGGGAGATCCTGGCCCAGGCCCGGTCGGGGCCGTCGTCCGGGCGGAGCGGATCGGGACCGAGGCGCGCGTGTATCGCGACCTTCTCGCCGTCCGTGATCAGGGCGCAGGCCGTGGGGCCGCGCAGGTCGACGTAAGCCCCGGAGTTCGCGAGCCGGAGCCGCACGGTGCCGGCGGGCGGCGGGGCCGGCGCCTCGCCGAAGTCCACCATGCCGAACAGGCCGAGGTGGATGTGGATCCACTCACCTCCGTCACGGCCGCCGAAGCCGAGGAAGAGGTGCTTGCCGTGGGCCTCGGTACGCTCCAGCACCGTGCCGTCCAGCAGCGCCGCGGAGTCGGCGAACCTGCCCTGCGGACTGGTGACCCGCACGGACCGGCCGCCGAACCGTTCCCGGTAGTCGGCGGCCAGCCGGTGGATGGTGTGCCCTTCGGGCATCAGGCGGTCGGCTCCTGCGGGTGGTGCGCCGGGACGGGGGCAGCTCACCGGTGGTCTCGTACCGCTCGAGCATCTCGATGCGGCGGGTGTGGCGCTCCTCGCCGGAGTACGGGGTCTTGAGGAAGACCTCGACGAAGGTGGTGGCCTCGTCGGTCGTGTGCATCCGGGCGCCGACGGCGACGACGTTGGCGTTGTTGTGCTCCCGGCCGAGGGCCGCGGTCTGAACGCTCCAGGCCAGCGCGGCGCGGACGCCCCTGACCTTGTTGGCGGCGATCTGCTCGCCGTTGCCGGAGCCGCCGATCACGATGCCGAGGCTGTCCGGGTCCGCGGCCGTCCGCTCGGCGGCGCGCAGGCAGAACGGCGGGTAGTCGTCCTGGGCGTCGTAGATGTGGGGACCGCAGTCGACGGGCTCGTGGCCGTGGGCCCTGAGCCACTCGACGAGGTGGTTCTTGAGTTCGAAGCCGGCATGGTCGGAGCCGAGGTAGACGCGCATGGTCCGAGTGTGGCACGCGGGGAGCCGGGAAGACGGCAGCGGGGTACGGCGGCGTCCGCCGCCCGGCAGCCCCCCGGGCGCCTCCGTACGGCAGTCCCGCGGGCGCCTCCGTACAGCAGCCCCGGGCGCCTCCGTCCGCCAGGCGCGCCCCGGGGGAGGTCCGCCGGACCGCGCGCCCGGCGGACCTCCCCAGCGGTGAGGGCGGCTCCCGGGAGGAGCCGCGGCCGCTCGGGCCCGGGCCGCTGAGCGCTCAGCCGCGGCGGCCGGCGAGCTTCCAGGCGGCGGGCAGCACCCCCATGGCGAGCGCGGCCTTGAGCGCGTCGCCGATCAGGAAGGGGACGAGGCCGGCCGCCACGGCCTGCGGCAGCGTCATGCCGGTGGCGAGCGCCAGGTACGGCACGCCGATCGCGTAGATGATCGCGGAACCGAGGACCATCGCACCCGCGGTGCGCAGGACGGAGCGGTCCGCGCCGCGCCGGGCGAGCGCGCCGACGACGGTGGCGGCGACCAGCATGCCGAGGATGTAGCCGAGGGACGGCATGGCCCAGCCGGAGGAGGCCTCGGCGAACCACGGCATGCCGGCCATTCCGGCGAGGGTGTACAGCGCGAGGGAGAGGAAGCCGCGCCGCGCGCCGAGTGCGGTGCCGACGAGGAGGGCGGCGAAGGTCTGGCCGGTGACCGGGACCGGGGAGCCCGGCACGACCACGGAGATCTGCGCGGCGACGCCGGTGAGCACGGCACCTCCCACGACCAGGGCCGCGTCCACCGCGGACGTGGCGCGCGAGGCGGGCAGCAGATCGGCGAGGACCAGCCCCTGACGAGGGGCGGAAGCGGCAGCAGTGCTCATCGGGACTCCGGGTGCGAGGGCGGTGATGACGTCGTTGTGGACATGGCGACGCTAGCCCAGATGTGAACGACCGATCACCGTCAGTCGATGACAAAGCGCCGCTCGGCCCCATGGTTGGGTTCGCACAAATCAGTTCGGGCAAGCATCGAAGGCGCGTGATGCTCGTCACTGAGGTGGTGGCCGAACAACCCCGTCCCGAGGGATGGGACGAGCCCTGGGGAGACTGTAGGTTCCCACCAAATCCCGGTATCGCCAGGGACGCCGAGCGCACGGCCGGCGCACCGCTCGGCAGCGGGTGCGGTGGCGGGCCGCGGCGACGCCTCGGCCGCCGGTGCCGGTGCCGGTACCGGTGGCGGCGGTGACGGCGGTGACGGCGGTGGCGGTGGCGGCGGTATGCCGGTGGCGGTGGGGACGAGGGCCGTGGCGGTGGCAGTGCCGGGCGGTGGTGCCGCCGACGGTGGCGGATCTCAGGGGGTCGCGCGGCGCACGCACGAGTCACCTCCGGCGCACGGACGGATCGCCTCCGGAGCGCGGACGGATCGGCTCCGGAGCGCGCGACCGGCCGGGGCACGCCGGGAGAGGCACCGGTTCTTCACCTTGTGTAAGCATTCTGTCCGTATAGCGGGCACCGGTGCTCGGTGAGCGGTTGGGCCCTTCAGACTGTCGATCGCCCCATCCGCTCATGAACAGGCACCCCATGTCCCGGACCCCGGCACCCGAGCCCGTCGGCACCCGAACCGGCTCGCCGCTCGCCCACGGCCTCAAGCAGCGCCATCTGTCGATGATCGCCCTCGGCGGTGTGATCGGCGCCGGCCTCTTCGTCGGCTCCGGCGCCGGCATCGCCGCCGCCGGCCCGTCCATCGTCATCGCCTACGCGGTATCCGGCCTGCTCGTCATGCTCGTGATGCGCATGCTCGGCGAGATGTCCGCGGCGAACCCGGCCTCCGGTTCCTTCTCCGTGCACGCCGAGCGGGCGCTCGGCCCGTGGGCGGGCTTCACCGCGGGCTGGTCCTTCTGGGTGCTGCTGTCCGTCGCCGTCGGCCTGGAGGGCATCGGCGCCGCGAAGATCGTCAGCGGCTGGCTGCCCGGCACCCCGGAATGGGCCTGGGTCGCGCTGTTCATGCTGGCGTTCTGCGTCACCAACCTGGCCGCGGTGCGCAACTTCGGTGAGTTCGAATTCTGGTTCGCCGCGCTCAAGGTCGGCGCGATCTCCCTCTTCCTCATCCTCGGCGGCCTGGCCATCCTCGGAGTGCTGCCGGGGACGGAGGCGCCCGGCACCGCCAACCTCACCGGCGACGGAGGGTTCCTGCCGAACGGGGCGGAGGGGCTGGTCATCGGCCTGCTCGCGTCGATCTTCGCGTACGGCGGCCTGGAGACCGTCACCATCGCGGCGGCCGAGTCCGAGCACCCGGTCCAGGGCGTCGCCAAGGCCGTGCGC
This sequence comes from Streptomyces sp. I6, assembly GCA_003725745.1. Classification (GTDB taxonomy): domain Bacteria; phylum Actinomycetota; class Actinomycetes; order Streptomycetales; family Streptomycetaceae; genus Streptomyces. Next base: position 2,040,138 of record RHDP01000001.1, read on the forward strand.
ACCGCGATGTGGCGCATCGCGCTGTTCTACATCGGCTCGATGGCGGTCATCGTCACGCTGGTGCCGTGGGACAACCCGGACGTCGCCGACCCCGACAAGGGCCCCTACGTCACAGCGCTGAGCCACCTGGGTATCCCGGGTGCCGGCCTGGTGATGCAGATCGTCGTGCTGGTGGCGCTGCTGTCCGCGATGAACGCCAACATCTACGGCGCCTCCCGGATGGCCTACTCCCTGGTCGCCCGGGGCCAGGGCCCGAAGGCGATCGGCAGGGTCTCGGGCGGGGTGCCCCGGATCGCGGTGCTGGCCTCCTCCGCCTTCGGCTTCCTGTGCGTGCTGCTCAGTTACTGGCGGCCGGACGACGTCTTCCCGTGGCTGCTGAAGATGATCGGCGCGGTCATCCTGGTCGTCTGGCTCTTCATCGCGGTCTCGCAGCTGGTGCTGCGGCGCCGCACGGAGCGGGAGGCCCCGCAGAAGCTCGTGGTGCGGATGTGGCTGTTCCCGGCGCTGACCCGGGTCGCCATCGCGGGCATGCTCGCCGTCTTCGTCCTGATGCTGCGCGAGCCCGGCACCCGTGACCAGCTGATGGCGACGGGGGCGATGACGCTGGTGCTGGCCGCGTCGGGCGCCGTGCTGCAGCACAGGCGCAAGGCCGGGCGCGCGGGTGGGGAAGCGGACGGAGGCGCCGAGCGGGAGTCGGCACCGGCGGGGGCCGCCGGGGACTGAGCGGGGCACCCCCGCGGCACAGGCCCCCGGGCCGCGGGAGGCCCGCAGGAGGCCGGCAGGAGGCCCGGGGGCCCCGGCGTGCCCCGAGCGCACGGACGCACGGAGGCGGGGTACGACGCGGGGTACGGGGCGTCCGCCGCCCGTCGCACCGCGAGAACGCCCGCCGAACACCCACGGCCCGATCCGTCCGCGACGACCGCCGGCCGGCTGCCCGACGCCTCGGTGCCGTGTCGTGGTGCGGAAGCGGCGGCCGCCGGTACCCGGCGCGGCCGCCCGGGGCAAGGTGACGGGAGGGCCGGATCTCCGCGTCCTTCAAACGTCGTTCGGTACTCCTCGCGGCGGGTGCCACCGCCGCTGCGGCCACCGCCGGCGCGACCGGCACCCCGGCCGCAGCCGCCCGGCCGCAGCGCCGGCCGGTGGTCGTCGGTCATCGAGCCGGACAGCCTGCGCCGGCTCGCCGCCGGGGGACTGGGCATGCCGCTGCGGCAGGCGCTCGGCACCACCGGCGGACCGTACGGGCATCCGTCACCTACGCGCAGATGGCGACGCCCGCCGGGCTGCGCGAGATCGCCGCGTGCACACGGTGGATCGGTCCGGACACGTCCTGGGTGGTTCCGCCGTCGACGCTCCTCGCCGACGCCCGTGCGACGGGGCTCCCGGGCTCCCGGGCTCCCGGGCTCCCGGGCGGCGCGTACACCTTCCGCGCCGAGAACCGGTACCTGCCCCGGAACTGCGCCGGGGTTCCGATCCGATCGCCCTCGGCGACGCCTCCGCGGCGTACCACCGGCACTTCGGCCCCGGTGCCGACGCCGTCGTCACCGACTTCCCCGCCCCGGCCCCGATCGCCCGCGACGCACGGGCGCAGCGCCACGTCGGCCGGAAGGGCTGATCACGTTCCACACCCTCCTGCTGGTAGCCTGCACTTGCGAATAGTTTGCAATAAGCAGCCGGAGGGCTCGGACATGGCCACTTACACGCTCCCTGAACTTCCGTACGACTACGCGGCGCTGGAGCCGGTGATCAACCCGTTGATCATCGAGCTGCACCACGACAAGCACCACGCCGCGTACGTCAAGGGCGCCAACGACACCCTCGAGCAGCTCGCCGAGGCTCGGGACAGGGATGCCTGGGGCTCGATCAACGGCCTGGAGAAGAGCCTCGCGTTCCATCTCTCCGGCCACATCCTGCACAGCATCTACTGGCACAACATGACCGCCCCCAAGGAGGGCGGCGGCGGCGAGCCGCTCGCGGCGGACGGCGTGGGCGAACTGGCGGACGCGATCACCGACTCCTTCGGCTCCTTCGCGAAGTTCCGCACCCAGCTGTCGAAGGCCGCCGCCACCACCCAGGGCTCGGGCTGGGGCGTGCTCGCCTACGAGCCGGTCAGCGGCCGGCTGATCGTCGAGCAGGTCTACGACCACCAGGGCAACGTCGGCCAGGGCTCGGTGCCGATCCTGGTCTTCGACGCCTGGGAGCACGCCTTCTACCTGCAGTACAAGAACCAGAAGGTGGACTTCATCGACGCCATGTGGGGCGTCGTCAACTGGCAGGACGTGGCGCGGCGCTACGCCGAGGCCAAGGACCGCACCCCGCTGATCACCCCGTGACCCGGGCCCCGTCCCGGCCCTAGGCCGCCCTGCCCGTGATCGTCTTCTCACCCTTCACCGGCAGGCGGAAAGAAGAGGACCCCCGCGAGTACGGCACCTCCCGGACATGACTGCCGGGAGCGTGACACGCGGGGGTCCTCCGCCTCTCCCGACCCGGCCGGGCCCGAAGCAGGGCGTCAGGAGAAGTCGGGGCCCTTCGTCCGGGTGCGCTTGATCTCGTAGAAGCCGGGAATCGACGCCACCATCAGCGTGCCGTCCCAGAGCCTGGCGGCGTCCTCGCCCTTGGGCGCCGGGGTGACGACCGGGCCGAAGAACGCGATCTGCTCCCCGTCCGCGCCGGGCACCGCGATGACCGGCGTGCCGACGTCCTGGCCGACCTTGGCGATGCCCTCGCCGTGGGAGGCCCGCAGCTCGGCGTCGTAGGTGTCCGAGTCGGCGTAGTCCGCGAGCGCGGCCGGCAGGCCCACCGCGTCGAGAGCCTCCAGGATCACCTCGGGCGTGATGCCGCGGCCCTCGTTGTGGATGCGGGTGCCGAGAGCGGTGTAGAGGGGGCCGACGACCTCGTCGCCGTACTTCTGCTGGGCGGCGATCACCACCCGTACCGGGCCCCAGGCGCCCTCCATGGCCCGGCGGTACTCCTCGGGGAGCTCGTCCAGCCTGTCCTCGTTCAGCACCGCCAGGCTCATGACGTGCCAGCGCACCTCCACCGGCCGCACCTTCTCCACCTCGAGCATCCAGCGGGAGGTCATCCAGGCCCAGGGGCACAGCGGGTCGAACCAGAAGTCGGCGGGGGTCCTGCTGCTGTCGGACATGTCACTCCTCGTGCTCGTGGCGGGGTCGCTCCCCCTGGCGGCAACACCGGAGCTCACCGGCCGCATTCCCCGATCCCCCGGCCACGGGCGCGTGCGAGGATCGGTCCTGCCCGAACGAGACACGGAGGAGTGGACGTGCCCGGAGAGAATCTGTCCCGCGACGAGGCCCGCGCCCGGGCCGAGCTGCTGTCGGTCGACGGGTACGAGGTCTTCCTCGACCTGCGGTCCGCGACCGCGGAGAGCGAGGAGGCGCGGCCGCGGACGTTCCGTTCGGTCACCACGATCAGGTTCCGCCGCACCGGCGAGGGCGACAGCACCTTCGCCGACCTCGTCGCCCCTTCGGTGAACGCGGTGACGCTCAACGGCCGTGCGCTCGACCCGGCCGAGGTCTTCGACGGCTCCCGGATCGCGCTGAGCGGCCTGCGGGAGGAGAACGTCCTGGTGGTGGACGCGCAGTGTGCGTACAGCAGGACCGGGGAGGGCATGCACCGCTTCGTCGACCCCGAGGACGGCGAGGTCTACCTGTACACGCAGTACGAACCCGCCGACGCCCGGCGGGTCTTCGCCGACTTCGAGCAGCCGGACCTGAAGGCCCCGTTCCGCTTCGAGGTGGCCGCGCCCGAGGAGTGGACGGTCTGGAGCAACGCCGCGGTGGAGTCGCGCGAGGGCGGGACCTGGCGCTTCGCCGAGACCAAGCCGATCTCCACGTACATCACGGCCGTCGTGGCCGGCCCGTACCACCACGAGAGCGACCTCTACACCCGCGACCTCGGCGACGGGCGGACGCTGGAGATCCCGCTCGGCGCCATGTGCCGCAAGGGGCTGGCCAAGCACTTCGACGCGGACGACATCTTCCTCGTCACCAAGCAGGGCCTGGACTTCTTCCACGACAACTTCGACTACCCGTACCCCTTCGGGAAGTACGACCAGGCGTTCGTGCCCGAGTACAACCTCGGCGCGATGGAGAACCCGGGCTGCGTGACCTTCCGGGAGGAGTTCGTCTTCCGGGGCAAGGTGACGCAGGCGTCGTTCGAGCGCCGGGCGAACGTCATCCTGCACGAGATGGCGCACATGTGGTTCGGCGACCTGGTCACCATGCAGTGGTGGGACGACCTGTGGCTGAAGGAGTCCTTCGCCGACTTCATGGGTGCACTCGCCCTGGTCGAGGCGACCCGCTTCCGGGGCGGCTGGGTGACGTTCGCCAACAACCGCAAGGCGTGGGCGTACCGGGCCGACCAGCTGCCGTCCACGCACCCCGTCACCGCGGACATCCACGACCTGGAGGACGCCAAGCTCAACTTCGACGGGATCACCTACGCCAAGGGCGCCTCGGTCCTGAAGCAGCTCGTGGCGTACGCGGGGCCCGAGGCGTTCATGGAGGGCGCACGGCGCTACTTCAAGCGCCACGCCTACGGCAGCACCCGCCTCGACGACCTGCTGGCGGTGCTGGAGGAGACCTCCGGGCGGGACATGAGGGCCTGGTCGCGGTCGTGGCTGGAGACCTCCGGCGTCAACACGCTGACGCCCCAGCTCACCTGTGACGCGGGTGACCGGATCACCGAGCTGGCGGTCGTGCAGGACGGCGGCGCCGGGCCCGGTGCCGCGGTCCCGTCGGCCCCGCGGCCCCACCGGGTGGCCGTCGGCCTGTACCGGCACGAGGGCGCCGACCTGGTGCGCTACGCACGGGCCGAGGTGGACGTCACCGGGTCCCGGACGGTCGTGGCGGAGCTGGCGGGCCGGGAGCGCCCGGCGATGGTGCTGGTCAACGACGACGACCTCACCTACTGCAAGGTCCGCTTCGACGAAGGGTCGCTGGACACACTGCGCGGCCACCTCGGATCGGTCGTGGACCCGCTGGCTCGGGCGGTGTGCTGGTCGGCGCTGTGGAACCTGACGCGCGACGCCCTGATGCCGGCCCGGGACTTCGCCGGGCTCGTCCTGGACTTCGCCGGACGGGAGTCGGACATCGGCGTACTGCAGACGGTGCACGCGTGGGCGCGCACCGCCCTCGTCCACTACGCGGCGCCCGAGTGGCGCGCGGAAGGCGGCCGGCGGCTGTCGGAGGGGGCGCTGCGGGAGCTGCGGCTCGCGGAGCCCGGCAGCCAGCACCAGCTGACGTGGGCGCGGTTCTTCGCGTCCGTGGCGGCCACGGAGGCGGATCTCCAGCTGCTCCAGGGGCTGCTGGACGGCACGGCCAAGATCGACGGGCTGGAGGTGGACCAGGAACTGCGGTGGGCGTTCCTGGAGCCGCTCGCCTCGCACGGGGTGGCCGGCGAGCCGGCGATCGGCGCGGAGCTGGCGCGCGACGACACCGCGTCCGGCAGGCGCCACCAGGTGCGCTGCCTGGCCGCCCGGCCCTCCGCAGCGGTCAAGGACCAGGCATGGGCGCAGGTCGTCGAGTCGGACGCGCTGTCGAACGCGCTGGTGGAGGCCACGATTTCGGGCTTCACCCAGGCGTCGCAGCGGCAGCTCCTCGCACCGTACGCCGAGAAGTACTTCGCGGCGATCGAACGGGTCTGGACGGAGCGGTCGATCCAGATCGGCATGGACGTGGTCCGCGGCATGTTCCCCGCGCTCCAGGACGACGCGGGCACCCTGCGGGCGACGGACGCGTGGCTCGGCTCCCACCCGGACGCGCCCGGGGCGCTGCGCCGGCTGGTGCTCGAGTCCCGGGACGACCTCGCCCGCGCCCTGCGGGCCCAGTCCTGCGACGCGGCGGCCGGCTGACGGCCGCTCCGCGTCGGTGGTGCGCCCCGCCCGGCTCCGCTCCCCGCCGGTGGCGAGCCCCGGGCCCCGGCGGGGGCGCTCCGTGCGCGGCAGAACTGATCGGCCATCGAACTCCCGTACTTTAGGACGGTGATGTCCTGAATTGTCGACGACCGTGTAACAGCGGTTAGGAGCCTGCCGCCGCGCGGGAATCGGCGGGGCATGAACCACAACACCCCTCTCTCCCCCCGCCCGTTGAGCGACCTCTCCGACGTACGGCGGCGCGTACTGTCGGCCGCGCAGCTGCGCGCCCGGGGCGTGACCGCCGGGCACGCGGCCGAGCGGTGCGGCCCCGGCGGTCCCTGGCAGCAGATCCTGCCCGGTGTGTTCCTGCTGCACCCGGGAACACCCACCAGTGAGGAGCGGCTGCACGCCGCGGTGACGTACGCCGGCCGCCCCGGCAGGGGCGAGGCCATGGTGACGGGGCTGGCGGCGCTCGCGCTCCACCGGTTCGCCTCCGCGCCGTCCCTGACGGCGCTGGACCGGATCGACGTGCTGGTGCCGCACACCCGGCGGCTGCGGTCGGTGGGCTGCGCCCGGCTGATCCGCACTCAGGCGCTGCCGGGGCCGGACGTGGTGACGGGGCTGCCCGTCGCCCCCGTGGCGCGCGCACTGGCCGACGCCGTCGCCCGGCTGAGCGACCCGGCGGCGGTGCGCCGGCTGCTGACCGAGGCCGTGCGCGCCGGCCACTGCGAACCGGGCCCCGTGGTCGCGGAGTTGACGCGCGCCCGGCTGCTGTCCCGCCCTCATGTGGTGGACGCCGTCGACGGCCTGCTCGCCGAGGGCCGCGCGGTCGCCGAGGGGCGCCTCTACGACCTGGTGCGGATGTACGGGGTTCCCGAGCCGGTGTGGAACGTCGATCTGCGCCTGCCCGGCGGGCCGCATCTGGGCGGTGTGGACGCCTACTGGCCCGACGAGGCCGTCGCCGTCGAACTCGGTACCCGCGCGCCGCGCGCCGCGGCCGCCCACGACGGGCCGGACGCTGACCCGGAGTGGCCGGCGTCCAGCCGCCGGCGCGAGCAGCTGGAGCGCCTCGGGATCACGGTCGTCCAGATCGCGCCGGAGAATCTGCGGGACGCCCCGGTGCAGCAGGCCATGGTGCTGCGCACGGCCCTGCTGGCCTCCCCGGACCGGGAGCCGGCGCCGTATGTCGTCGTCCTCCCCCGCTGAGGGCCTGCCCCTCTTCCCCCGGAGGGCGGCCCTCCCCCGGCCCGCCGGCCCGCGCGAGTGCTCTGGGGGACCGAGCCGGAGGCACTCGCGGGCTGCAGCGTCGCCGGCGCCCCGGCGTGCGGAAGTGCGGAGTACAGAGGAGTGGGCGTACGGGCGTACGGGCGTACGGGCGTACGGCGGGAGTCGACCGCCGGCCCCGGAGCGCACCGCTCGCCCGTGACCGCCTTCCGGGGCGAATCCGCCGGCCGACGCGGAAAGTCGTCCATTACTGAACGGCCTGGCGCGCAGGAACGACCGGAAATCCGCCCGTTTGCTTCTCATGGCGCGTGTTCCGCCACTGGCGGATGTCCGCCAGGACCGCATCCCGCCTCCGTCAACTCTCCACAAACCTGTGTCACTTGCGAAAGGCTGAGCGGTCATCCGGTACCGAATACCGGACCCCTCTTTCACCAAACAGGGATGCTGATGACAACCCTCGAGTCCCAGGGCTCCATACCCGGGCCAAGACGTGTGGCACGGGTCGTCGCCGCCGCAGGCCTCGTGGCCGCGCTGGTGGCCACCGGCGCCGCCCCCGCCTTCGCGGCCACCTCGGTGGACGACCCGGCCGGCGGCCCGGTCAAGACCGCCGAGGCACCCGCCGACAAGCTCGGCCAGGCCGACGCCCAGCTCCTCGCCGAAGCCGAGGCGAAGGGCCAGAAGACCGTCACCGTGATGGTCGCCACCGTTCCCGGTCAGACCGAGCAGGTCGCCGGTCAGCTGGACGCCGTCCCCGGCGCCGTCGTCGGCCAGCGGGACGACAAGCTCGGCTACGTGCGGGCCACGCTCCCCACCGGCAAGGCGAAGAGCGCCCTCGGCAAGGCCGGTGAACTCGACACGGTCCAGGGAATGGACCTCCAGCGCGAGATCAAGCTGGACGATCCGAGGCCGGACGCGGGCGCCAGGGGTACCGCTTCCGCCGCCTCGGCGTCGGCCACCTACCCGGCGCCGGGCAAGAAGACCAAGGCGAAGAACCCGTACAACCCGTCCCACGAGACGGGTGCCGTGGAGTTCGTCGAGGACCACCCGCGGGCCGACGGCCGCGGTGTGACCATCGGCATCCTCGACTCCGGGATCGACCTCGGCCACCCGGCCCTGCAGAAGACCACCACCGGCGAGCGCAAGATCGTCGACTGGGTGACCGCGACCGACCCGGCGACGGACGGCGACGGCACCTGGCGGCGGATGGACACCGGGGTGACCGGTCCCGTGTTCACCGTGGGCGACCGCAGCTGGAAGGCGCCGGCCGGCGAACACCGGTTCAGTGTCTTCGAGGAGCGGGCCACCCTCGGCGGCGACATGGCCGGAGACCTGAACCGCGACGGCGACACCACCGACAAGTGGGGCGTCCTGTACGACGCCGCCGCCGGGACGGTCCGCGTCGACCTGAACGACGACGCCGACTTCACCAACGACGTCGCGATGAAGCCGTACAAGGACGGCCACCAGTTCGGGTACTTCGGCACCGACGACCCCGCCACCGAGATCGCCGAGCGCATCCCGTTCGTGGTGGAGATCCGCAAGGACGTCGAGTTCGAGGCCGGGAAGTTCTCCGACTACGTCAACATCGGCGTCGTGGAGGGCTCGCACGGCACCCATGTGGCCGGTATCGCCGCCGCCAACGGCCTCTTCGGCGGCCGGATGAGCGGTGCGGCGCCCGGCGCCAAGCTGGTCTCGTCGCGCGCCTGCACCTGGACCGGCGGCTGCACCAACATCGCGCTGCTCGAGGGCATGCGGGACCTGGTCGTCAACCGCGGTGTGGACATCGTCAACATGTCCATCGGCGGCCTGCCCGCGCTGAACTACGACGACAGCGAGCGCGGCGACGACGCCGACAACGCGCGCGCCCTGCTCTACAACCGCCTGATCGACACCCACGGCGTCCAGCTGGTCATCTCGGCCGGCAACTCGGGCCCCGGCGTCAACACGATCGGCGACCCGGCCCTGGCCAACAAGGTCGTCTCGGTCGGCGCGGCCATCTCCCGCAGCACCTGGGCCGCCAACTACGGCTCGCAGGTCGCTAAGCGGTACAACATGTTCAACTTCTCCTCCCGCGGCCCGACGGAGAACGGCGGCTTCACGCCGACGATCACCGCACCCGGCGCGTCGGTCAACACGATCCCGACCTGGCAGGCGGGCGCCCCGGTGCCCGAAGCCGGCTACAGCCTGCCCGCGGGCTACGGCATGCTGAACGGCACGTCGATGTCCGCGCCGCAGGCGACGGGCGCCAGCGCGCTGCTCATCTCCGCCGCCAAGCAGCGTTACACGAAGCTCTCCCCGCTCACCCTGCGGACCGCGCTGACCAGCACCGCCAAGCGGATCCCCGGGGTCAAGGCACACGAGCAGGGCGCGGGTCTGATCGACGTCGAGGAGGCGTGGGAGTCCATCCGGGACGGCGCCACCGCCCACTCGTACACGGTGAAGGCACCGGTCGACACCGCGCTCGACCACCTGCTGAAGCCGGAGGCGGGCTTCGGTGCCGGCATCTACGACCGCGACGGCGGACTGAAGCCCGGCCAGCGCAGGACGTACGACGTCACCATCACGCGCACGAGCGGCCCCAACCGGCCGATCGAGCACGAGCTCGACCTGCGCAACAACGACGGCACGTTCCGCATCGTCGGCGACGACGAGGTGGACCTCCCGCTGAACCGGCCGGTCACCGTGAAGGTTCAGGCCAAGGCCGGCTCCACCGGCGTGCACAGCGCCATCCTGGAGCTGGACGACGAGCGCACCGAGGGCGTCGACAAGCAGATCCTCACCACCGTGGTCGCCTCGAACGAGCTGCTGAAGCCCGGCTACTCCTACTCCGCCGAGGGGTCGGTGCAGCGCAACGGCTTCACGTCCTACTTCGTCACGGTGCCGGAGGGCGCCAGGACGCTGGAGGTCGCGCTCGGCGGTCTCGCCGCGGGCAGCCAGACCCGGTTCATCTCGATCCACCCCTACGGCGTGGCCGTCGAGAGCACCGCGTCCACGGTCTGCTACGCGAACTACGTCAACCCGGCCAACACCTGCCGCCCGGACGCGCGCTCCTACGCCAACCCGCAGCCGGGCGTCTGGGAGATCGAGGTCGAGTCGCGGCGCACCTCCCCGGTGCTGGACAACCCGTTCACGCTGGACGTCACCCTGCTCGGCGCCACCTTCGACCCGGCGGTGAAGACCCTGCCGGAGGCCGAGGTCGGCACGCCGGCGGCGGTCGACTGGCAGGTCACCAATGACGCCGCCGCGCTGGAGGGCAGGCTGAAGGGCGGCTCGCTCGGCTCCGCGAAGACGGCGGCGCCGACCATCGCGCAGGACGAGCGCCAGGTGTCCACGGTCACCATCGGCGCGGGCGTCGAGCGGCTGGACGTGGTCATCGGGAACACCTCCGACAAGGGCGCCGACCTGGACCTCGCGGTCCTCAAGGACGGCCGTCTGGTCGGCCAGTCCGCGGACGGCGACTCCGAGGAGTCGGTCTCCCTGGTCAACCCGGCCGCGGGCACGTACACGATCCTCGTCGACGGCTACGCGGTGGCGCCCGGCGGCACCACGTACGACTACAAGGACGTGTACTTCTCTTCGGCGCTCGGCACCGTCAAGGTCGACGAGTCGAAGACGGTCTCGCTGGCCAACGGCGCGAGCGCGCAGGTCTCCGCCGAGGTGGTGGTCGGCGGTGCCGCGCCGGAGGGCCGCCGGTTCTTCGGCGAGGTCCGGCTGGTGAACGCGCGCGGCACCGCCGCGGGCACCGGCAGCGTGGTGATCGAGAAGGTCGTCCCGTAGCGGTCTGACCTGGTCACGGGGGCGGGCGTCCGGCGGGACGCCCGCCCTCCGTGCGTGCGTGCGGCCTTCCGCGTGTGAGCAAGGCCATGCGTCCCGCCCCTCGGACAATGGATTGGACAAAACGGCCGTGGACAGACGCATCATGGAAGACACCCAGGCCATGCAGGCTGCACAAGCGTACGGAGGAGTCCCCGTGAAGGTCGGAATCGTCGGAGCCACCGGGCAGGTCGGCACGGTCATGCGCAAGATCCTCGCCGAGCGGAAGTTCCCGGCCGACGAGCTGCGGCTGTTCGCGTCCGCCCGGTCCGCGGGGTCCACGATCGAGTGGCAGGGCCGGGAGATCACCGTCGAGGACGCCGCCACCGCCGACTACTCCGGCCTGGACATCGTGCTCTTCTCGGCCGGCGGCGCGACCTCCCGCGCGCTCGCCGGGAAGGTCGCCGCCCAGGGTGCCGTCGTGATCGACAACTCCTCCGCCTGGCGCCGGGACCCCGAGGTGCCGCTGGTCGTCTCCGAGGTGAACCCGCACGCGGTCAAGGACCGCCCGAAGGGGATCATCGCCAACCCGAACTGCACGACCATGGCCGCGATGCCCGTGCTGAAGCCGCTCCACCGGGAGGCCGGGCTCACCGCGCTCGTCGCCACCACCTACCAGGCGGTGTCCGGGTCGGGCCTGGCCGGTGTCGCCGAGCTCGACGGCCAGGTGAAGGCCGTCGCCGAGCGGGCCGCCGAGCTGACCCACGACGGCGAGGCCGTCGTCTACCCGGAGCCGGGTGTCTACCAGCGCCCCATCGCCTTCAACGTGCTGCCGCTGGCCGGTTCGATCGTCGACGACGGCTCCCACGAGACCGACGAGGAGCAGAAGCTCCGCCACGAGTCGCGCAAGATCCTGGAGATCCCGGAGCTCAGGGTCTCCGGCACCTGCGTCCGCGTCCCCGTGTTCTCCGGGCACTCGCTCCAGGTCAACGCACGCTTCGAGCGTCCGCTGAGCGTGGAGCGGGCCCAGGCGCTGCTGGCGGGCGCGGAGGGCGTCGAGCTGTCCGACATCCCGACCCCGCTGCAGGCCGCGGGCAGGGACGCCTCCTACGTGGGCCGCATCCGGGTCGACGAGACGGTCGAGAACGGCCTCGCCCTCTTCGTCTCGAGCGACAACCTGCGCAAGGGCGCCGCGCTGAACGCCGTCCAGATCGCCGAACTGGTGGCGGACGAGCTCAGGGGCTGATCCGCCACGGGTCGGCCGCGGGGCGGGGTCGCGTGCCGAGCGCACGGGGCCCCGCCCCGCCGTCGTACGGGCCCGCCCCGCCGTCGTACGCCACCCGTCTCCCGCCCGGCAAGTCCGCCCCGGGGAGAGTCCCCGGGGGACGGGCGGGCCGCGGGGGGCCCGTGGAAGGATGAGCCGGAACGTCGCATACCGAGGACGCAGAAACGAGGAGATGACCGGGTGCCTGGCACAAACCTGACCCGCGAAGAGGCACAGGCGCGGGCGCGCCTGATCACCGTTGACTCGTACGAGATCGACCTCGATCTCACCGGGGCGCAGGAGGGCGGCACCTACCGGTCCGCGACCACCGTGCGCTTCGACTCCGCCGAACACGGCGCGGAGACCTTCATCGACCTGGTGGCCCCCGCGGTGCACGAGGTCGTGCTGAACGGCCGGCCCCAGGACGTGGCCGCGGTCTTCCGGGACTCGCGGATCGCCCTGCGGCATCTGCACGAGGGCCCGAACGAGCTGACCGTCGTCGCGGACTGCGCGTACACCAACACGGGCGAGGGCCTGCACCGGTTCGTCGACCCGGTGGACCAGCAGACCTACCTCTACACCCAGTTCGAGGTGCCGGACGCCCGCCGGGTGTTCGCCAACTTCGAGCAGCCCGACCTGAAGGCCACCTTCCGGTTCACCGTGAAGGCGCCGGAGGGCTGGAGCGTGGTCTCCAACTCGCCGACTCCGGAGCCCAAGGACAACGTCTGGCACTTCGAGCCGACCCCGCGGATCTCCACGTACATCACCGCCCTGATCGTCGGCCCGTACCACTCCGTCCACAGCTCCTACGAGAAGGACGGGCAGAGCGTCCCGCTCGGCATCTACTGCCGCCCGTCGCTGGCCGAGTTCCTGGACGCCGACGCGATCTTCGAGGTCACCCGGCAGGGCTTCGACTGGTTCCAGGAGAAGTTCGACTACGCCTACCCGTTCGCCAAGTACGACCAGCTCTTCGTGCCGGAGTTCAACGCGGGCGCGATGGAGAACGCGGGCGCGGTGACCATCCGCGACCAGTACGTGTTCCGCTCGAAGGTGACGGACGCGGCGTACGAGACGCGCGCCGAGACCATCCTGCACGAGCTGGCGCACATGTGGTTCGGCGACCTGGTCACCATGGAGTGGTGGAACGACCTGTGGCTGAACGAGTCGTTCGCCACGTACACGTCGGTCGCCTGCCAGGCGCACGCGCCCGGTTCGAAGTGGCCGCACGCGTGGACGACGTTCGCCAACTCGATGAAGACCTGGGCGTACCGGCAGGACCAGCTCCCGTCCACGCACCCGATCATGGCCGAGATCGGCGACCTGGACGACGTGCTCGTCAACTTCGACGGGATCACGTACGCCAAGGGCGCCTCGGTGCTGAAGCAGCTCGTCGCCTACGTCGGCACCGAGGAGTTCTTCCGCGGCGTACAGGCGTACTTCAAGCGGCACGCCTTCGGGAACACCCGGCTGACCGATCTGCTGACCGCGCTGGAGGAGACCAGCGGACGCGATCTGAAGACCTGGTCCCGGGCCTGGCTGGAGACCGCCGGCATCAACGTCCTGCGGCCGGTGGTGGACACCGACGCGGCCGGGACGATCACCTCCTTCGCGGTGAAGCAGGAGGCGCCGGCGCTGCCGCCGGGCGCGAAGGGCGAGCCGGTGCTGCGCCCGCACCGCATCGCGATCGGCGCCTACGACCTGGACGGGGCCGGGCGGCTGGTGCGCACCGACCGCGTCGAGCTGGACGTCGACGGCGAGTTCACCGCGGTGCCGGAGCTCGTGGGCAAGCCCCGTCCGGCGGTCGTGCTGCTCAACGACGACGACCTGACGTACACCAAGGTCCGTCTCGACGAGGAGTCGCTCAGGACCGTCACCGAGCACCTGGGCGACTTCACCGACTCGCTGCCGCGGGCCCTGTGCTGGGCCTCGGCCTGGGACATGACCCGCGACGGCGAGCTGCCGGCCCGCGACTACCTGGCGCTGGTGCTGTCGGGCATCGGCAAGGAGTCGGACATCGGCGTGGTGCAGTCGCTGCACCGGCAGGTGAAGCTCGCCCTCGACCTGTACGCGGCGCCGGAGTGGCGCGAGACGGGGCTGACCCGGTGGACGGACGCGACGCTGGCGCATCTGCGCGCGGCGGAGCCGGGCAGCGACCACCAGCTGGCGTGGGCGCGGGCGTTCGCGGCGACCGCGCGCACCCCCCAGCAGCTGGACCTGCTGCAGGCGCTGCTGGAGGGCCGGGACTCGGTCGAGGGCCTGGCCGTGGACACGGAGCTGCGCTGGGCGTTCGTGGAGCGGCTGGCGGCCACCGGGGTCTACGACGAGGAGGAGATCGCCGCCGAGCTGGAGCGGGACCGCACGGCCGCCGGTGAGCGGCACGCGGCGACGGCCCGGGCGGCCCGTCCGACGCCGGAGGCCAAGGCCGAGGCCTGGGAGTCGGTCGTCGAGTCCGGTGAGCTGCCGAACGCGGTGCAGGAGGCGGTCATCGGCGGGTTCGTCCAGACCGACCAGCGCGAACTGCTCGCCCCGTACACGGAGAAGTACTTCGCGGCGGTCAAGGGCGTGTGGGCATCGCGTTCCCATGAGATCGCCCAGCAGATCGCGGTGGGTCTGTACCCGGCGCTCCAGGTGTCGGGCAGGACGCTGGACGCGACGGACGCATGGCTGGAGGGGGCCGGCCCGAACGCGGCGCTGCGGCGGCTCGTCCTCGAGTCCCGCGCCGGTGTCGAGCGGGCCCTGAAGGCCCGCGCGGCGGACGCGGCGGCGTCCTGACCCACGGGGCCGCGAGCCCCGTACGGCGCATCGGATGGCGCCCCGGAACAACGTGTCCGGGGCGCCCTCTCGCATGCCCGCCGAGCTGAGCAAGCGGTCCGCCTGGCGCATGACCGTGCGTCGGCACCCGTGCGGGACCCGGGCCTGTCCGGCGCCGCGGCCCCGGCAGTCGGGGGAGATCCGTGCCCGGGACGGGCGATCGGCTGACAAGGGCTCAAGCGGCGGCGCGGCCGGGTCGAGAAACGGTGATGTGATCATCGTCGACCGGATGGGAGTGTCCATGCGACTGTTCGCGCGCCGCGCGGTCGCCGCTCTGCTGCTCGCCGTGGCCGCGGCGGCCCCCGGAGCGGCAGCGGAGGCCGATACGGAGGGGCCGACCCCCGCCCCGCTGTACCGGTCGTCCGAGCCGGTGAAGGGCAGCTACATCGTCTCCCTCCGGGAGGGCGCCGACCCGGCCGACGTCGCCCGGGACGCGGGTGTGAAGCCCAGGTACACCTACAACCGGGCCATGCGCGGGTTCTCCGCGACGCTGAACGCGGGCCAGCTCGACACCTTGCGGCTGGCACCGGGCGTGGCGGCCGTCGAGGAGGACGCGCGGGTCTCCGCGCGCCGGCTCCCCCGGGGGCCGCGTGTCCCGTCCGTGGACCTGCTCCCGGACCAGGGCGGTGCCGCGGTGCTCCGCCGGCAGGCCGCGAGCTGGGGGCTGGACCGCGCGGACCAGCGGGCCCTGCCGCTGGACGGGCAGTTCACCGCGGCGTCGACGGGCTGGGGCGTCACCGTCTACATCGTCGACACCGGGATCGACTACGGTCACAGCGAGTTCGGCGGGCGCGCCGTGTCCGGGTTCGACGCCATCGGCGACGGCCGCCGCGGCCAGGACTGCGAGGGCCACGGCACCCATGTCGCGGGGACGGTGGCGGGGGCGGTGTACGGGGTGGCTCCGGAGGCCCATGTGGTCAGCGTCCGGGTGCTCGACTGCGAGGGTGAGGGTGCCTGGTCCGGGATCATCGCGGGCCTCGACTGGGTGGCGAAGAACGCCCGGCACCCCGCGGTGCTGAACGCCTCCCTCGGAGGCCCCCCGTCCCCCTCCGCCAACGCCGCCGCCCGGGCCGTCTTCGACAGCGGGGTGCTGCCGGTCGTCGCGGCGGGCAACTCCGCGGAGGACGCGTGCGGGGTCTCGCCCGCGAGTGCCCCCGACGTCATGACGGTCGGTGCGACCGACACGGCGGACACCGAGACCGACTACAGCAACTACGGCCGGTGCCTCCGGCTGTACGCCCCGGGCAGCGACATCACCTCCGCACGGATGGGCGGCGGCACCACGTCGATGAACGGCACCTCGATGGCCGCGCCGCACGTGGCCGGGGTCGCCGCACTCTACAAGGCGGCCCATCCCGCGGCCGGTCCCCAGGAGGTCGCCGACTGGATCGTCGCCCAGTCCACGAGGAACGTCGTGCGGAGCATCTCCCGGGGATCGCCGAACCGGCTCCTCTTCACCGGCGGGCTGTGACCCCTGCGCCCGTCGCCCACTGCCGCGGGAGCGCCGCGCGCCGCGGCGTGAGCCGGTGGCGGGGTACCGCCGGCTCACGGCGCGGGGCGATGCCCGGCGGCGGCCTCGGGCGACCGGCACGGGGGGGCGGGGCGGAGTGGGACGGGACGGGGTGAGGCGGAGCGGGGTGAGGCGGGTGGTCGCCGGGGCGGTCACGGGGCCGTGCCGACCGGTCCCACGGCGAGCCCCGAACGCGGAGGTCCGGCCGCCTCCGGAGGAACGCGCGAGGGCGCCGCACGATACGTACACCGTGCGGCGCCCTCGCGGCACACCACGGTGCGGCGCCGCTAACGCAGGCCCGCTGTCCCGGGCCCCGCGCCGGGGGTCAGGCCTGCTTCCTGCCGGGCCGGTCGGACTTGTCGAGGACCATCACCAGGCCCGCGATCAGCACGAACAGCGCGATCGGCGCCACGACGAACAGGCCGAGCGTCTCGGCCACGCTCAGGCCGGTCCCCGGGTGGTCGCCGTCGTCGCGGGTCAGCGCGAGCGCGGGGGACGACATGAGCAGCATCATCAGCGTCGTACCGGCCGCGACGGCGCCGGTGCGCAGGGCGTTCTTCTTGTCCACGGTGCCAACGTAGCGAACGGCTAGGACGGCCGCGCGCCCGGGGTGCCCGTACGGGGAGCGGGCTCGGGCCGGAACACGTCCATGAGCGCGTGCAGCCTCGGCGAGGCGGCCAGGTCGTCCAGCGTCATCGGGCGGCCCGCGGCGTCCGCGACGGGCAGCCGCCAGTTCGGGTACTGGTCCCAGGTGCCGGGCAGGTTCTGCGGACGGCGGTCCCCCACGGCGTCCGGCAGCCAGACGCCGACCATGCGGGCCGGGGTCCGGAGCAGGAACCGGTACACCGCGCGGATCCCGCCCTCCTCGTCGTGCGTGCCCTCCGGCAGCAGACCGAGCCGGGCCAGACAGGCGCGCCATTCGGCCACCTCGGCGGAGTCCTCCCAGCGCTCCCTGTCCAGCGGCCGGGTGAGCAGGCCCAGCCGGTGGCGCAGCGCCACGTGCTCGCCCGTGAGGCGGGCGGCGGTGGACGGCAGGTCGTGGGTGGTGGCGGTGGCCACGCAGCCCTCGCGCCAGTCCTCGGGCGGCAGCGGCCGGCCGCCGCCGGCCCAGTCGCGCTCGAACCAGAGGACGGACGTGCCGAGCACTCCCCGGCGCGACAGCGCCTCGCGCACCCCGGGCTCGACGGTGCCGAGGTCCTCCCCTATGACGACCGCCCCGGCGCGGCGGGCCTCCAGCACCAGGACGGCGAGCATCGCCTCGGCGTCGTAGCGGACGTACGTGCCTTCGGTGGGCTGGGCCCCGACGGGGACCCACCAGAGCCGGAACAGGCCCATGACGTGGTCGAGGCGCAGCGCGCCCGCGTGCCGCAGGAGTCCGCGCAGCAGCCCCCGGAAGGGGGCGTAGCCGGAGGCGGCGAGCACGTCGGGCCGCCAGGGCGGCAGACCCCAGTCCTGGCCGCGGGCGTTGAACGCGTCGGGCGGGGCGCCCACCGACATCCCGGCGGCGAAGGCGTCCTGCTGGGCCCAGGCGTCCGCGCCGTCCGGGTGCACGCCGACCGCGAGGTCGTGCACGATCCCGACGGCCATCCGGGCGTCGCGGGCGGCCGCCGCGGCCGCCGCCAGCTGCTCGTCGGTCAGCCAGGCGAGCCGGCAGTGGAAGTCGACGCGGTCCATGAGGTCGCCGCGGGCACGGGCGGTCTCCGGGGAGCGCGGGTCGCGCAGGCCCTCGGGCCAGGTGTGCCAGTCGGAGCCGTGGACCTCGGCGAAGGCGCACCAGGTGGCGTGGTCGTCCAGCGCCCGGCCCCGCTCGGCCAGATAGGCGCAGTACGCGGCCCGGCGGCCGGGACCGAGGGGGACCCGCACCACCAGTTCCAGCGCCCGGGCCTTGAGCCGCCACACGGCGTCGCGGTCGATCAGCGCGGCCTTCTCCAGGACCGAGGCGCGCAGTTCGGCGGCCTGTTCCAGGATGGCGTCCAGCCGGTACCGGTCCTGGCCGGTGACGTACGCGTACTCGGGGATGTCCTCGATCCGCAGATGCACGGGGTCGGGGAACCGGCGCGAGGAGGGGCGGTAGGGGGACGGGTCGGTCGGCTCGCCGGGCACGGCCGCGTGCAGCGGGTTGACCTGCACGAATCCCGATCCGAGGGCGCGTCCGGCCCAGGACGCCAGCTCGGCGAGGTCCCCGAGGTCGCCCATGCCCCAGGAGCGGCCGGACAGCAGCGAGTACAGCTGCACCAGGAAGCCGTGGACCCGCCCGGCGGGCTGGTCCACGGCCTCGGGGGCGACGACCAGCGCGGCGCTGCCGGTGCGCCCGCCGCTCGTCCGCACGGTCAGCCGGTGCACCCCGGCGGGCAGTTCCGCCCAGTGGTGCGCGGCGGGTGGGCAGCCCCCGGCGGGGGCGGGGCGCCCCGCGGCCGGTGGGCCGCCGGACTCCGCCGCGGGCGCGTGGGGGACGTGTTCGCGCCATTCCAGCCGGCCGCCGTCCTCCAGGTCCACCCGCACCCGGGAGCCCGGTGGGACGGCGACGGGGGCGGCCCGGTGGCGGGGAGCCACGCGACCACGGTCGGCGGGAGCAGCCGCTCCTCGACGGCGGATTCGGCTGCCGCGAGGGCGGCGCGGACCGCTTCCGGTGTGGCGGCGTCCACGCCGAGGGCGGCGAGCACCGCGACGACCGTGGGGTCGGGGACGGGTACGGTGACGCCCGCCGAGGGCGAGTACGTGGTGGCGACACCGTGCAGCGCGGCGAGCCGGGCCAGGCCCATTCAGACTCCTGGGGACTCCGAGCCTCCGGCGTCGCCGGTGGCGGTGGGTTCGCTGGTGAGGGGGGCGGCGTCCACGAGAGGGGGCTCGCTGGTGAGCGGCAGTGCGGCGGCGAGCGGCGGCTCGCTCGTGAGCGGGCCGGCGTAGGGGAACGGGGCCTCGCCGGTCAGGGGCGGTACGGAGGTCAGCGGCGGCTCGCTGGTCAGCGGGCCGAGAACCTGTTTGGACAGGGCGGGGAGCAGAAGCTGTGCGGGTGCGGCCACGGAGGGCCTCCTCACGATGGGCAACAGGACATTCGCAGCCCTACCCACTGGGCACGGCCGCAGACGTACACCTCTCGTCAACGTGTTCCGTGTCACATTCTGCTGTACACAGGGGAGTTGGTCGGGGCGGTCGCGACTCGCGCGCGTCGATGGGCAAATACGACACAACCGTCAGCCGCATTGACACCTTCACCACAGCGGTGGTGGGCTCGGTTCCGATTCACGGGGGCACGGGGAGTCGAGGGGAGACCGGACGTGCGGTTCGGGCGCAGGAAGCAGACGGCGACCGCCGTCGCCGTCGCCGTGATCGGTGGGCTGCTCGGGACGGCTCCCGGGGCCCTCGCCGCCCCGGAGGTACCGGGCTCCACCAGTACGGCCGCCCCCGACCGGGAGGCCGCGGGAGCGCCGCCGCAGGTCTGGCCCCGCCCCCAGACGCTCAAGGCCACCGGTCCCGCCGTGCCGCTGGGTGAGGACGTGACGCTGCTGGCGGCCCCGGACGCCGACCCGTACGCCGTCGAGACCGTGCGCGCGTCCCTGCGCGCCGCCGGGGTGCGGAACGTCCACACGGAGCTGCCGGGCCGCGGCACGCTGCTCCATCTGGGCGGAACCGGAGCACTCGAGGCGCTGCGCGCCCTGCGGGTACCCGAACGCGCCGATCTGCCCCGGGGCGGCTACCGGATCGGCACCGGCCGGGTCGCCGGACGCGACACCGTCGCCGTGGACGGAATCGGCGCGGACGGGCTCTTCCACGGGGCCCAGACGCTGCGGCAGCTCGTCGTGAACCGCACCGTGCCCGGTGTGGCCCTACGGGACTGGCCGGGCACGGCCGTACGCGGAGTGACGGAGGGCTTCTACGGCCGCCCGTGGAGCCATCAGCAGCGGCTGGCGCAGCTCGACTTCATGGGACGCACCAAGCAGAACCGCTACCTCTACGCACCGGGCGACGACGCGTTCCGGCAGGCCCGCTGGCGCGAACCGTACCCCGCCGCCCAGCGCGCCGAGTTCCGCGAGCTGGCCGAGCGGGCCCGGCGCAACCATGTGACGCTCGCCTGGGCCGTCGCTCCCGCCCAGTCCATGTGCCTGGCCTCCGACGACGACGTGAAGGCGCTCAAGCGCAAGATCGACGCGATGTGGGCGCTCGGTGTGCGCGCCTTCCAGCTGCAGTTCCAGGACGTCAGCTACAGCGAGTGGCACTGCGACCGGGACCCCGACGCCTTCGGTTCCGGCCCGGGCGCCGCGGCCAGGGCGCACGCGCGGCTCACCGGGGAGATCGCCGGGCACCTCGCCGAACGCCACCCCGGCGCGGAGCCGCTGACGGTGATGCCCACGGAGTTCTACCAGGACGGCGCGACCGAGTACCGCACGGCGCTCGCCACACTGCTGGACCCCGGCGTACAGGTCGCCTGGACGGGGGTGGGGGTCGTTCCGCGCACCATCACCGGACGGGAACTCGCCGGGGCCCGCCAGGTGTTCGGCCGCCCGATGGTCACCATGGACAACTACCCCGTCAACGACTACGCGCAGGGCCGTATCTTCCTCGGGCCCTACATCGGACGGGAGCCGGCCGTCGCGTCCGGTTCCGCCGCGCTGCTCGCCAACGCCATGGAGCAGCCGACGGTGTCCCGCATCCCGCTGTTCACGGCGGCCGACTACGCCTGGAACCCGAAGGGCTACCGGCCCCAGGAGTCCTGGCGCGCGGCGGTGGACGACCTCGCGGGCGGCGACCCGCGGACCCGGGAGGCGCTCGGCGCGCTCGCCGGGAACCACTCCTCGTCCATCCTCGGCTCCACCGAGTCCGCGTACCTCCAGCCCCTGATGGCCGAGTTCTGGCGCTCGCGCACCACCGACGACGCCAAGGCCAGGGACGAGGCGGCGCGGCGGCTGCGGGCGGCCTTCACCGTGATGCGGGAGGCCCCGGAGCGGCTGTCCCCGCTCGGCGCCGAGGTCGGCCCCTGGCTGGACCAGCTGGCGCGCTACGGCACCGCCGGCGAACTCGCCGTCGACATGCTGCAGGCCCAGGCGCGCGGCGACGGCGAGACGGCCTGGCGGACGTCGCTGGCGCTCACCCCCGTGCGCACCGGGATCGGCCGGGGGAAGGTGACCGTCGGCAAGGGCGTGCTCGACCCCTTCCTCACCCGGGTGGCGAAGGAGTCCGCCGCGTGGACGGGCGCCGACCGAAGGCCGGGCCCGGTGACCCGTACCGGCGACACCTACACGGTCCGGCTGGACCGCGCCCGGCCCGTGGAGGCCGTGACCGCGATGACCGATCCCGGTCCGGACGGCGCCGCAGGCACGCTGGAGGCCCATGTCCCGGGCCAGGGCTGGCAGACGCTCGGCGGGCTCGCGGCATCCGGCTGGACCCAGAGCCGCCTGAAGGGGCTGCGCGCGGACGCCCTCCGCATCACCGGCGCACCGGCGGCACCCTCGGTGCACGCCCTCGTGCCGTGGTTCGCCGACGAGCCCCGAGCCCGGCTCGCCCTCGGCCGGGGCGAGCTGGACGCGCCGATCGGCGGCGGCCCGCAGCGCACCGAGGCGTACGTCGACGCCCAGCGGCCCGACGAGGTGCGCGGCGCGCTCACCGCCAAGGCACCCGAGGGCATCACGGTGGCCGTGCCGAAGGAGGTGCGGGCGCCCCGCGGCCGGCGCACGGCCGTGCCCGTCGAGGTGACGGTGCCGCCGGGGACTCCGGCGGGCGAGTACGAGGTGCCGTTCGCCTTCGGAGGGGAGGAGAGCACGCTGACCGTACGGGCCTACCCCGCGACCGGCGGCCCCGATCTGCTCCGCACGGCGGTGGCGTCGTCCTCCGGTGACGAGACCCCCGACTTCCCGGCGGCCGCCGCGACGGACGGCCACCCCGGCACCCGCTGGTCCTCCCCCGCCGAGGACGGCGCCTGGTGGCAGGCGGAGCTTCCCCGGCAGGTCCGGCTGGGCCAGGTCGTCCTGCACTGGCAGGACGCGCACGCGTCGAGGTACCGCATCCAGGTCTCGGCCGACGGGCGCACCTGGCGCACGGCCGCGACCGTCCGCGACGGCCGGGGCGGCCGCGAGTCGGTCCGCCTGGACGCACCGGGAACGCGTTTCGTCCGGGTGCAGGGGGACGCGCGGGCGACGCGCTTCGGCTACTCACTGTGGTCGGTCGAGGCCTACGCGGTGTCGGAGCGGGGCGCCGGCGAGCCCTGAGCACCCCCGGCCGTCCGGAGCTTCCCGGCGGCGGCCCGAGCATCCGGCGGGGCCCGGAGCCGGGCACGGCGGCGCGCGCCCGGCGGCCGGAGCGCGCGCACACGACAGTGGCCCGGATCCTCAGGCGGAAATGCCGTCGATCCGGGCCATCGCGTCGTCCGCGCCGTACGGCTGCAGGTATGGCAGCCAGCGCGGGTCCCTATGCCCGGTGCCGATGATGCGCCAGGCGAGGCCGCTCGGCGGGGCGGGTTGGTGCCGCAGCCGCCAGCCCAGCTCACGCAGGTGCCGGTCGGCCTTGACGTGGTTGCAGCGGCGGCACGCCGCCACCACGTTGTCCCAGACGTGCTGACCGCCGCGACTGCGCGGAACGACGTGGTCGACGCTGGTTGCGACGCCACCGCAGTACATGCAGCGGCCCCCGTCGCGGGCGAACAGCGCACGACGGGTCAGAGGAACGGGCCCCCGGTAGGGGACCCGGACGAAACGCTTGAGCCGGACCACGCTGGGCGCGGGGATCACCCGGGTCGCGCTGTGCATGAAGGCGCCGGACTCCTCGAGGCAGACGGCCTTGTTCTCGAGGACGAGGACGAGCGCGCGGCGGAGCGGTACGACGCCGAGCGGCTCGTACGACGCGTTGAGGACCAGGACATGCGGCACGGATGCCTCCTTGTACGCCGGCGGCGCGTGGCTCGCGCCGGGACGATCTGTACTCAGTCTCTCCTCATGGCTGGTCGAAGCGCCACTACGTACCCGTAACGGGCCGGAGGGATTTTGTGTGCGCTCGGCCACACCGGAGCGATCGCCGCGCCGAGGCTCGTCCCTCCCCTGTGATGCGGCTCGTCCCGTCCCTGTGGAGCCCGGTCCCTCCCTTGTGGTGAGGCTCGCCTCTCCCCCGTCATCCGGGACGTCCCGTCCCTGTGGTGAGCCTCGCCTCTCCCCCGTGACGCGGGACGTCCCCTCCCAGTGGTGAGCCTCGTCTCTCCCTTGTGGAGAACGCCGGAGGCACGTCGTATGCCCCGATAGTGTGGATGGTCCGCCGATCGCACACCCGGAGGTTCCCCCGTGTTCCTGGCCGCCGATCCGTCCGATCCGCCCGTCAGTCTCGACGAGGCCGCAGAGCGGGCCAACGAGGCCGCCGGATGGGTGGAGCAGAACTGGGCCACCTGGCTGAACGTGGGTCTGCGGATCCTGCTGATCGTGGTGATCGCGGTCATGCTGCGGATCGCCGTCCGCCGGGCGCTCACCAAACTCATAGAGCGGATGAACCGCAGCGCCCAGGCCGTGGAAGGCACCGCACTCGGCGGTCTGCTGGTCAACGCCGAGCGGCGCAGGCAGCGCTCCGAGGCGATCGGCTCGGTGCTGAGGTCGGTCGCGTCGTTCGTGATCCTGGCCACGGCGGGTCTCATGGTGCTCGGCGCCCTCAACATCAATCTGGCCCCGCTCCTCGCCTCCGCCGGCGTGGCGGGCGTGGCCCTCGGGTTCGGCGCGCGGAACCTGGTCACCGACTTCCTCTCCGGTGTCTTCATGATCCTCGAGGACCAGTACGGAGTCGGCGACACGATCGACGCGGGGGTCGCCTCGGGCGAGGTGATCGAGGTGGGACTGCGGGTGACGAAACTGCGCGGTGACGACGGCGAGATCTGGTACGTCCGCAACGGCGAGATCAAGCGGATCGGCAACCGGAGCCAGGGCTGGGCGACGGCATCCGTGGAGGTGAACGTGCCACCGTCAGAGGACCTGGGCCGGGTGCGCGAACTCATCGAGGAGGCCGCCGCGGCGATGGCCAAGGAGGAGCCGTGGAACGAACGGCTGTGGGGTCCGGTCGAGGTGCTGGGCCTGACCGAGGTGCTGATCGACCGGATGACGATCTCCGTGTCCGCGAAGACCATGCCGGGCAAGGCACTGGGCGTGGAGCGCGAGCTGCGCTGGCGCATCAAGCGCGCCTTCGACGAGGCGGGGGTGCGCATCGTCGGTGGAGTGCCGCAGCAGGCCGGGGACCAGGCGGCGCACGACCCGACGGCCGGCATGGCGGCCCCGTCCGCCTACGCCTCCGCCACGTCGCCGCAGTCGGTGGCGGCGTCCCCGATCTCCCCTCCGGCCCCCTGTCGAAGTAGGGCCGCGGCCGGGCCGACCAGGTGCCCGGGACTCCGCGAGATTCCGGGGCATCACCTCCCGATACCGCCCGGCGCAGGGAATTTACCGACGGAAACACCTCCCTCGGCGCGTCCGCCCGCCGCGCCCTGACGGCTTCCCAACCGCAATACGAGGTGGAGGAGTTGAGCGGGGGGCGCCGTTCCCCCGTAATCCCCTGTAACCAACGCCTCCGCGGCGCGCGAAGCACCAGGGGCGCGGAGCGCAGCAAGTGAGGGGTCCGATGCCTGAGCTGCAGAAGGTCGTTTCGACGACTGCGTCCTGGGAGAGTGGCTACTCGCAGGCCGCGGACTCGGAACTCGCCGAGCGCATCCGCTCCCGAGGCCCGGTCGACCACCGGGCCGAGAGCGAGCTGAAGCAGCGCCATGTCGCCTACGCCCTGGTCTGCGCACAGCTGTGCACCCGGGGCCGGGTGGCCGCCGACCGGCTGGCGCGTGAGGCGCTGGAGCGGGCAGCCGAAGCCGCACGCTCGGGCTTCGACCCCAACGGCACGTGGCGCGACTTCGTCCTGACGTGTGTGCACCGCACGGCCCTGAGCTGGGCCCGAGGCGGCAGACGGGCCCTGCTCGAACCCGCGTTCCTCGGCTGGGCGGACAGCCAGGGCGAGAGCCGGGCGGACGGCCATGGCCGAGACGGCGGCGGAGGGTCCGCCGGGCCGACGGCGTCGGAGCAGCAGCAGGCGCTCCGCGAGGGCTTCTTCGCCCTCCCCGAGGCCGCCAGGGGTGTCCTGTGGTACTCGCTGGTGGACCAGGAGCCGGACGAGAGGGTCGCGACCTACACCGGGGTGGCACCGGACGCCGTTCCGGCCCTGCTGGCCAAGGCCCGGCAGTCCCTGCACGGCTCCCTGCTGCAGGCACATGCCGAGCGCGCCGGCGACACCCGCTGCAACGGCTTCCGGCGCCTCGTCGAGGCCGCGGCGGTCGCCGGCACCAACCCCCGCTGCGGCGACCTCGCCGTCCACCTCGACACCTGCCTCGCCTGCGAGGGGCTGCTGACGCAGCTGATCCTGCTCTCCGACGATCTGCGCACGGCACTGGCCGACGGGCTGCTCGTCCGTGACGGAGCGGCGTACGCGTCCGCCGTCACGCAGCGGCCCCGCACCCCGTACCCCGGTCCCCCGCCGAACAGAGGGCCGGAAGACGAGGACAGCACGGTGTGGAACCCCGGACCGGTAGACCGCCCCGCCCGGCGCCGGCCGGGGCGCGGTGCGCGCGTAGCCGGTGCGGTGGCCGCGGTGGCCGTCGTATCGGTCCCCCTGCTGCTCATCGCCGAGCGTCAGTCCGGGGAGCAGGCGCCCGGCCGCGGCCGGGCGGAGGCGCGCCCGGCCGCCCCGGCATCCCCCAGCGGGGCCGCCACCGGTCCCGCGCGGCCCGAGGCCGGGAGCACGCCTCCGCCCGGCGATCTCGTCTACGGGCGGATCATGCACGCGGGCAGCGGGCTGTGCCTGGACATCGAGGACGGATTGGTCATCAAGCGCGGCGGCACCGTGGCGGCCCGATGCACCCAGGCCCCCACGCAGCGGTGGGCACTGGACGCGCAGGGACGGCTCCGCAACCTCCACGACTCCACGTTCTGCCTGAAGGCGGACGGGGACGGAGCGGGCGTCGGAGTCCGCCCGTGCGACTCGGACAATCCGGAGAAGCTGGAGAAGATGACCTTCCTCGTCGAGCCGGTGGGCCCCATCCGGCCGAAGACCGGCCCTGAGGCCGCGCTCGTCCCGGACCCGGACTGGGTGGAGAACCCTCGGCCTCTGGAGCTTCGTGCCGTGACCGGCGGCAGCGATCAGAGCTGGACCGTGGAGTCTCTCGTGTCGCCCACGCGGGGCGGGGCGACGGCCGCGCCGTGACCTCCGGCGAACACGAACCCGGCGGCGGGGCGGCCGTGACGGTGATGGCGCCCGATGTCGGTGATGGTGCCCGATGATGACGCCCGATGTCGGCGATGACGCCGATGACGGTGATTCGGTGATTTGGTGATTCGGTGATGCCGTCGGTGGTCGCCGGGTACCTCCCACACAGAGGCCTTCGTCGAGGGCGTCGCACCGACCGGAGTGAAGGGCTGGGACGCACATGCCGCAATCCACCGCGGGCCACCCACCGCCTCCCCGGCTGGCGAAGATCGCCGTCGTGGGCGGCGGGTCCACATACACACCCGAACTTGTCGACGGATTCGCCCGGTTGAGGGAGACCCTGCCGCTCGGCGAGCTGGTGCTGATCGACCCGGCGGCCGGCCGGCTGGACCTGGTCGGCGGGCTCGCCCGGCGGATCTTCGCCCGCCAGGGCCACCCCGGGACCGTTTCGACCACCGTCGACCTGGACGCAGCAGTGGCCGGCGCCGACGCCGTGCTGCTGCAGCTGCGCGTCGGCGGTCAGGCCGCGCGGGAGCAGGACGAGACCTGGCCGCTGGAGTGCGGCTGCGTCGGGCAGGAGACGACCGGGGCCGGCGGGCTGGCCAAGGCACTGCGCACCGTGCCCGTGGTGCTGGACATCGCCGAACGGGTGCGGCGCGCGGCCCCGGACGCCTGGATCGTCGACTTCACCAACCCGGTCGGCATCGTGACCCGTGCGCTGCTCCGCGCCGGGCACCGGGCGGTCGGGCTGTGCAACGTCGCGATCGGCCTGCAGCGGAAGTTCGCCGCGCTGCTGGACACCGCCCCGGGCGACGTGCACCTGGACCATGTGGGCCTCAACCACCTGACCTGGGAGACGGGTGTCCGGGTGGGTGGCCCGGAGGGCGAGAACGTCCTGCCGCGGCTGCTCGCCGTGCACGCCGACACCCTCGCCGGGGACCTGCGGCTACCGCGGGAGGTCCTGGACCGCCTCGGCGCGGTGCCGTCGTACTACCTGCGCTACTTCTACGCGCACGACACGGTCGTACGGGAGATGAGGACCGCGCCGCCCCGGGCCGCGGAGGTCGCGGCCCTGGAGGAACGGCTCCTGGCCATGTACGGCGACCCGTCGCTGGACCAAAAGCCCGCACTGCTCGCCCAGCGGGGCGGCGCCTACTACTCGGAGGCCGCCGTCGACCTCGTCGCGTCACTCCTCGGGGGAACGGGCAGCCCCTACCAGGTGGTCAACACCTACAACGAGGGCACACTGCCGTTCCTCCCCGACGACGCCGTCGTCGAGACGCAGGCGGCCGTCGGCACCAAGGGTGCCGTGCCGCTGCCACCGCCCGACGTCGATCCGCTGTACCGCGGGCTGATCGCGAACGTCACGGCCTACGAGGAGCTGGCACTGGAGGCGGCACTCCGCGGCGGCCGGGACCGGGTCCTCAGGGCGCTGCTGGCGCACCCGCTGGTCGGCCAGTACGCGCACGCCGAAGCCCTCACGGAGCGGCTGATCGCCCACAACCGGGAGTATCTTCCGTGGGCGTGAGCGATCCGGCAGCGCGCGCGCCGGCCGTCACCGGCTCCGCGCCGGGCCGCTCTCCTGCCACGGTCCTGGCCATCGACGCGGGCAACAGCAAGACGGACGTGGCGGTGGTCGACGCGGAGGGCGCGGTGCTGGGCTCGGCCCGCGGCGGCGGATTCCAGCCGCCGAAGGCGAGCCAGGCGAAGGCGAGTGCCGCAAAGGCGTGCGACGGACCCGGCGAACCCGCCGGACCCAGCAGACCCGACGGACCCGACGGACCCGACGGACCCGACGGACCCGACGGACTCGACGGACTCGACGGACTCGACGGCACGGTGCGCCAGGCCCTCGGCAGCGCGGGGCTGAGGTCCGTCACGCATGTCGCCGCCTGTCTCGCCCATGCCGATCTCCCGTTCGAGGAAGCGGAGTTGGCGACGGCCGTGCGGGCCCGCGGCTGGGGTGCCACGAGCGAGGTCCGCAACGACACCTTCGCGGTCCTGCGGGCCGGGATCGACGAACCCAGGGGTGTCGCCGTCGTCTGCGGCGCGGGCATCAACTGCGTGGGCATGGCGCCGGACGGCCGTACCGCGCGCTTCCCGGCCGTCGGCAGGATCTCCGGGGACTGGGGAGGGGGCGCGGCGCTCGCGGAGGAGGCGCTGTGGTTCGCCGCCCGGGCCGAGGACGGGCGCGGTGAACCGACCGAGCTGGCCCGGACGCTGCCCGCGCACTTCGGCCTGCCGTCGATGTACGCGCTCATCGAGGCGCTGCATCTGGGGCGTCTCGGCGCGGGACGCAGGCACGAGCTCGCCCCGGTCCTGTTCTCGACCGCCGCCGCGGGCGATGCCGTGGCGGGCGCGATCGTCGACCGGCTCGCGGAGGAGGTCGTACTGATGTCCACGGTGGCGCTCGGCCGGCTCGGGCTGCTGGGCGAGGAGGTCCCCGTCGTGCTCGGAGGCAGCGTGCTGGCGGCGCGGCACCCCCGGCTGCACGGCGGGATCGAGGAGTCACTCGCCGTCCGGGCGCCGAAGGCGGTCGTCTCCGTGGTGACCGCCCCGCCCGTCCTGGGCGCGGCGCTGCTGGGCCTGGACCACCTCGGGGCGCCGGCCGCGGCACGGGGCCGGCTGCGGTCGCGGTACGGGGGACGGGCTTCCGCGGTCAGGGGATCGGGCGCCCCGCCGCCGGTCCGCTGAAGCCTGGCCAACGGGCCCGCCGGCGCCGCCGGTCCGCCGGAACCGGTGCAACCGGTGCAACCGGACGCGCCCTCGCGCACGGTGGCGGGTCGGGCGCGCCGCGATACCCCCGCGTCCGGCCGTGTGTCCGGCGCGCCGGACGCACGGCCGGACGGAACCGAACAACCGCCGGCGGCGTATTCAGGACCGGGGGTACCGGGACGGGGCGGCATTGACGCGACACGCCGGATGACACAAGATCCTGTGAACCCTAGGTGTGGAATGTCCGCTCCCGCGGCCATACTTCTGGCCGGAAGCCGTTCCCCACCCGCGGGATGTGGGACGCCGTCAGATGACCGAGGGGGAGGTCAATTGACACACATGCCGAGCGCGGCGGGCCCGCCCGCGCCGCCGGTGCCGCACGTCCCGGCGCAGCACGGTGCGGCACCCGGCCCGGGGTCACGCCTCTCCGGGTCGGCGCCGCCTCCGGGGCCGCCCGCGCGGCGCAGCGCCTGGGCGGAGACCTCGTCGCGGCTGCGCGCCGCCGCGACGACGGAGCCCGGGCGGCTGCGGATCATCGGCGCCGTACTGGCGGTGCTGGTGCTGGCGTTCGGCGCGGTGACGGCGGTCGAGATCACCGGCCGTTCCGCCTCCGCCGACGCCGTGGTCGACCGCAGCCAGCCCCTCAGCGCCGACGCGGCGAGCATCTACCGCTCGCTCGCCGACGCCGACACGGCCGCCGCGAGCGGCTTCCTGGCCGGGGCACAGGAGCCCGCCGTGGTGCGCGAGCGCTATCGCGAGGACATCGCCGGCGCCTCGCGGCTGCTGGTGAAGGCCGCCGCGAACACGGACGGTTCGACGGACTCGCGGCGCTCGATCACCGCGCTCAACGAACAGCTCCCCCGCTACACGGGCCTCGTCGAGCGGGCACGGGCCGGCAACCGCCAGGGCCTCCCCCTCGGTGGGGCCTATCTGCGGTACGCGAACGAACTGATGACCACCGAACTGCTGCCCGCGGCGCAGAAGCTGTACGACGAGGAGACGGCCCGGCTCGACGAGGACCACGGCGGCGCCCGGGCGTGGCCCCTGATATCGCTGGGGCTGGGAGTGCTGGCGCTCGGCGCTCTGGTCTGGGCGCAGCGCCGCGACTACCGTCGTACGAACCGGGTGTTCAACCCCGGGCTGCTCGCCGCCACCGCGGCGTGCACGGTGACGCTGCTCTGGCTCGGCGCCGGGCACGCGCTCGCGAGGGCGGGGCTCGACGAGGCCCGGGCCGAGGGACAGCAGTCGCTGACGGTCCTCAACGACGCCAGGATCAGCAGCCTGAAGGCCCGGGCCAACGAGAATCTGACCCTGGTCGCGCGGGGCGCGGTGCTCACCGAGGACGGCAAGGGCGACAAGTACGAGGCGGACTACGCCTCGGGAATGAGTCGGCTCACCGCCTCGCTCGGCCGTGCCGGGCAGCTCGCCGGCGACGGCGCGGGCCGCACACCGGTCGCGCAGGCCGTCTCCGCGGCGTCGGAGTGGAGGAGCCGGCACCAGCAGGCAGGTGAGAGCGACCGGGCGGGCGACTACGACGGCGCGCTCGCCAAGGTGATCGGCGGCGAGGGTTCAACGGGCCAGTGCTTCGACCGGGTGGACGCCGCGCTGGAGAGGGCGCTGGCACATGAGCAGGCCGAGTTCACCGAGGCCGCCGAGGGCGGCCGGGGCGCGCTGGCGGGCCTGCCGGCCGGCGCCGCCGTGCTGGCGGTCGTCGGCGCGGCCGGCGCCGTCCTCGGCATCGGCCGCCGGCTGTCGGAGTACCGGTGAGAGGGGGAGAAGTGGCTGACCCGACGCCGGACGCGACCCAGGGCGGGACACCGGACGCGACTTTGGACGGGACACCGGACACGACCCAGGGCGGGACACCGGGGAACGGAACCGCGGCGGCGGCGGCCCGGCCGCGCCTTCCGCGCCAGAAGGGGCCCGTCGCGCTGCGGCTGCGCGGCTGGGGCGGTGTCACCGGAACGGCGGCGGCCTGTGCGCTCACGGCCGCCTTCACCCTGCTCCCGCTCTCGCGCGGAGGTCCGCCGGCCGGCGCGCTCCGGACTGCCGAGCCGGCGGCCGCGCCACCCGCGAAGGCCGACGACTGCACCAGCCCGGAGGCGTCGCTGCGGCCCTCGTCGGCGGACGGCCCGGCGATCGAGGAGATCAAGCAGCGCGGCCGCCTCATCGTCGGCATCGACCAGAACAGCTACCGCTGGGGCTACCGCAGGGCGGACGGCGAACTGGAGGGCTTCGACATCGATCTGGCCCGGGCGATCGCCCGGGACATTCTGGGAGACCCCGAAAAGATCATCTTCCGGGCGGTCCCGACCAACCAGCGGATCGCCGCGCTCGACAACGGCACCGTGGACCTCGTCGTACGGACGATGACCATCAACTGCGCCCGGATCAAGCAGGTCGCCTTCTCCACGGCGTACTTCCGCACCGGCCAGCAGGTGCTGGCGCCCCGGGGGTCCACGATCACCGGCTTCGACGAGTCCCTCAAAGGCCGGCGGGTCTGCTCCGCCGAGGGCTCGACGGCCTACGACGCGCTGGAGAAGGACCCGCACGGGGCGTTGTTCAGGGACGAGGACGACGACGGACCCGGCGACCGGAACCGGCTGACGGTCCCCAACCAGCTGGACTGCCTGGTCCGGCTGCAACTCGGCGAGGTGGACGCGGTCGTGACGGACGCGGCCCTCGCCGCGGGCCAGGCCGCGCAGGACCCGTCCGTCGAGCTCAAGGGCGACGCACCGTTCACCACGGAGTACTACGGCGTGGCCGCCAGACTGGGCAGGGACGACCTTGTCCGCAGGGTCAACAAGGTGCTGGAGCAGTACCGGGCGGGCCCCTGGACGCAGGCGTACGTCAAGTGGCTGAAGGAGGACCTGCCCGGCATACCCGGCCCCCCGGCGCCGAAGTACCGGGAGGATTGACGCCGCCCGGCGGGCGGTCGACGGCGGCCGACGGAAGCAGGCAGTCGACGGCGGTCGACGGAAGCGGGCGGTCGGCGGGAAGGCCGCACCGGCGGGGACGCCGGGCGGCGGTGGCGAGTACACGAGCGGAGAGGTGATCGATGGGCGTCGCGGGACTCCCCGGGCCGGTAATGGACCGGGACGAGGTGGACCGTGCGCTGGCGCGGCTCGGGGAGGAGCACGAGGCGATCGAGACCTCGCTCCTCGCCCTCCAGGACCATGCGGGCCGCAGACTCCTGGAGGGAGCGGAGCTGACGGGCGTCACCAGGGACCGCTGGGCCTCCACGGAGCAGGCGATCGCGCTGCTGTGGGGCTACTTCGACGCCTACGCGGGGGCGCTGCGCTCGGCACGTGAGCTGCGGGCCCGGCGCCGCTGGCCGAGCCGGGACGACCTGGTGGCACTGACGGACCGGCTGCGCGGCCCGAGCGTCGCCGTGGCGGGTGCCGCCGCCCAGCCCGCGCCTTCCGCGGGCGGCCCCGCAAAGCTCTCGGAGCGTTTCACCCTGGAGGGCCTGGTCGGCCGGATGAACACGCTGTACGCCCGCTCGCTGGACGTGGTGGTGGCCGCCGACACGGTGTGGTCGGCGCTGCCCGCGCGCATCGACCTGCTGGCCGCGGAGTTGCACCGGACCCGTTCCCTGGCCCACTCGGTGGGCGTGCGACCGGGCGAGCACCCCGCAGGCGACGAGCTGGACTCGATCACCCGGGAACTGTCCGCGCTGAGGGCGCAGGTCGTGTCGGACCCGCTGGCGTTCTGGTCGCCGGCGACGGCGAGTTCGGCACCCGGCGGCGGCCGGCCCGACACGGGACGCTACGACCGGGCGGCGCGTTCGCTGGAGGACGTCCGCCGGGAGATCGAGGCGGTCCTCGCGGTGCGGCAGGACTCGGAGACGAGGCTTTTGCGGTTGCGGGACGTGCTTTCCCGGGCGGACCGCACGCTCACCGAGGCGCGCGCCGCGCGGGGCGAGGTGCTGGCGAAGATCGCCGCGTCCGAGGTCCCCGCGGTCAGCGGCCCGCCGACCGTGCTCCAGGAGCGGCTGGCCACCGCGGCGGAGTACCGCAGGCACGCCCGGTGGCACCGGCTGTCGCCGCTGCTGGAGTCACTGGAGCGGGAGGCCGAGGACGAACTGATGCGGGCGCGGGAGTCGTTGACGGCGGTGACGGCACCGCTGGCGGTCCGTGCGGAGCTGCGCGGCCGGCTCGACGCGTACAAGGCGAAGGTCGCCCGGCACGGCATGGCCGAGGACCCGCTGCTGATCGAGCGGTACGACGTGGCACGCCGGATGCTGTGGAGCGCGCCGTGCGATCTGCGCGCCGCGGAGCAGGCGGTGCTGCGCTACCAGCGTGCCGCGGCGGAGGTCCTGGTACCGCGGCAGCCGGGACCCGCGGACGGCGGCGGCCACCGGGGGGAGTCGTGATCCGCGCCCGGGCCGGCACGGCCGCCCGGCTCCCGTCCGCGGCATCGGCGACCGGGCCGGCTGACAGGCAGGGGGAACCGTGAGTGACCTGACGACGTGCGACCGTCCGGGCTGCGACGGAGCGTACGAGGACGTCGGCGGCGGCGAACTCTACTGCGGCACCTGCGGACTCGCCCCCGAGAGCGGGCGGGGCGCCGGCCCCGCGGCCGCGAACGCCACAGCGGCCCACTCCCCCTCGCTCGCACCCGCACCCGCACCCGCACCCGCACCCGCACCCGCACGAGCCTGCCAGCGCCCGGGCTGCGACGGAGCCTACGAGGACGTCGGCGGCGGCGAACTCTACTGCGGCACCTGCGGACTCGCCCCGGTCGTCGCGAGGAGCGGAGCGCTGCCGCCACCCCCACCGGTGCCACGGGAGGCGGCCGGAGCGGGAGCAGCGGCTCGGCACGAATCAGCTCACCGTCGGGCTCCCGCTCGGCCCGCTCGTCCGGCTCGTCCCGTTCAGCCCCTTCCTCACGCTCGTCGACGTCCCGGCGGTCGGTCTCGGGCCGGCTGTCCCGTTCGCAGTCCGGCCGCGGCTCGGGCCGCTCGGTGTCGGTCCGCAGCTCGGGCTCCTCGACGTCCTCGTCGGGTCGGCACCGTCTGGGAGCCGGGCTGGTCTCCGTTCCGGACGTACCGCGCCCCGACCCGCGTTCGGCGGTGATGGCGGAGCCGGAAGTCCCGGAGCGGAAGCGATTCTGCAGCCGCGGCGACTGCGGAGCGCCGGTGGGACGTGCGCGCGGCAACCGCCCGGGGCGCACGGAGGGCTTCTGCACCAAGTGCGGACATCCGTACTCCTTCGTCCCCAAACTGCGCGAGGGGACATCGTCCACGGGCAGTACGAGGTGATGGGCTGTCTGGCCCACGGCGGTCTCGGCTGGATCTACCTCGCCGTGGACCGGGCGGTGTCCGACCGCTGGGTCGTCCTCAAGGGCCTGCTGGACACGGGCGACCAGGACGCGATGGCGGCGGCCATCTCCGAGCGCCGGTTCCTCGCGGAGATCGAGCACTCCAACATCGTCCGGATCTACAACTTCGTCGAGCACCTGGACCAGCGGACGGGCTCCATGGACGGCTACATCGTCATGGAGTACGTGGGGGGAAAGTCCCTCAAGGAGATCGCCAACGAGCGGCGCGCCCCCGACGGCAGACGCGCACCGCTGCCGGTCGAGCAGGCGTGCGCCTACGGCATCGAGGCACTGGAGGCGCTCGGGCATCTGCACAGCCGGAACCTCCTGTACTGCGACTTCAAGGTCGACAACGCCATCCAGACCGAGGACCAGCTCAAGCTCATCGACATGGGCGCCGTGCGGCGGATGGACGACGAGGAGTCGGCGATCTACGGCACCGTCGGCTACCAGGCACCGGAGGTGGCCGAGGCCGGCCCGTCGGTCGCGTCGGACCTCTACACGGTGGCCCGCACCCTGGCGGTGCTGACGTTCGACTTCCAGGGTTTCACCAACGTGTTCGCGGACTCCCTCCCGGACCCGGCCAACATCGAGGTCTTCCGGACGTACGAGTCGTTCTACCGGCTCCTCGTCCGCGCGACCGACCCCGACCCGGCGCGCCGGTTCGCCTCCGCGCAGGAGATGGCGGACCAGCTGACGGGCGTGCTCAGGGAGGTCGTCGCGGTGCAGACGGGCCGGCCGCGCCCTTCGCTGTCGACCCTGTTCGGCCCGGAGCTGCGCGTCACGGACACGGAGCTGTTCGCCGAACTCCACGGCGAGGTCTCGGTGCTGGGCGCCGGTCGGCCCCCGCGACGGAGCCGCGGCACGCCCACGGCGGCCCGCGCCCGGCGGGTGCCGGAGGCCCCCGGTATTCCGGCGGCACCCGCGCGGCCGGCAGCACCCGCCCGGCAGGTGCCGGCGCAGGGGCCCGGGAGCCGGCCGTACACGGCCCGACCGGGTGGCGCCGGGACGGAAGCGGCGGAGACCGGTCCCGGTGCCCCCGGCGACCCGTATCCGTACGCCTCCGGCCCGGCCGGCGTCCCGCCGCAGGCGGCGCCTCCGGCACCGCGCGGGTATCGGGCGGCGGCCGGGCGGCCGCATCTCGCGGACCTGGACGTCCGCGCGACCGCACTGGCGCTGCCGGTCCCCCTCGTCGACCCGGGCGACCCCAACGCGGGCTTCCTCGCAGGTCTCCTGGCCTCCGCACCCGCCGAACTGATCGCCGCGCTGGGCGGCGCGCCCGTGAACTCCCCGGAACTGCGGCTGCGCGAGCTGCGGGCACGGCTGGAGACGGGCGAACTCACCGCCGCGGCGGCTCTCCTGGCCGATCTCGAGGCCGGGCACCCCGACGACTGGCGGGTCGTCTGGTACCGCGGCGTCGCCTCGCTCATCACCGGCGACGACGAGACGGCCGCGCTGTCCTTCGACGCGGTCTACGACGCGTTCCCGGGCGAAGCCGCGCCCAAGCTGGCGCTCGCCCTCTGCGCCGAGGTACTGGGCCAGCCGGACAACGCCGCGGAGTACTACCGCCTGGTGTGGGCCACGGACCCGGGCTATGTGAGCGCCGCGTTCGGGCTGGCCCGGGTGCAGCTTGCGGCCGGCGACCGGGCCACGGCCGTCCGCACGCTCGACTCCGTCCCCGAGTCGTCGATCCACTACACGGCCGCCCGGGTCGCCGCGGTGCGGGCACGGCTGCGCCGGCGCGCCGCGGAGGATCCGCTCATCGGCGACCTCTCGGCGGCCGCCGACCAGGTCACGGCGCTGGAGGGGCTCGGACTGGACGCGGTGCGGCGTGAACGGCTGTCCACGGAGGTTCTGGGTACGGCGCTGGACTGGGTACTCTCCGGCAGTACCGGCGCCCGGCCGGCGAGGACCGTCCTGCTCGGCAGCGAACTCGACGAACGCGGACTGCGATTCGGCCTCGAACGCTCGTTCAGGGTGCTTGCCCGGCTCGCGCCGGACGGCGCGGAGCGCATCGAACTGGTGGAGCGGGCCAACCGCTACCGCCCCCGGACGTGGGTGTGATGCCGCGCCGTCGGGGGACACGACCCCGGACGTCCGGCGGAAGGACCTGGGCGTGCCCGGCACATCAAGGCGAGGTGGAAGCGAATGACGCCGCAGATGCCCCAGCAGGCGGCCTGGTCGAAGTGCCCCGGCTGCGAGGAACCGCTCGAATCCGGCGACCGGTTCTGCGGAGCGTGCGGGTACGACCTCTCCGTCGTGCGCCGACCGCCCCGGGAGCGCCCCGCCGCCGCCTCGGGTACCCGGGTGGACTGGCCCGAGGCGCCCCAGGCCCCCGAACCGGGCGGCTCCGGCCTGCCGGGGACGCTGCAGCGGCCCGGAGAGCTTCCGGGTACCGACTCGGGCGGCCGTGAACTGCCCGCGCCCCTTCCCCACTTCGACGGCCCGGATGCGGTACCGGCCTCCGCCACGGCGCCTCCGGCGGTCCGGCAGACCGGTGCTGAAGCGCGGTTCGGGCCGGCCGCGCCGACCGCGCCGGGCGAACCCGCGCCCGGCGTACCCGGTCCGTCCCCGGCCTCCGGACCGGGGGCCGCTCCGGGCGCCGTACCCGCCTCCGGACAGGGACCGGGGTCAGGGCAGGGACCGGGACCGGGACCGGGACCGGAGTCAGGACAGGGACCGGGGTCAGGACAGGTTCCAGGGTACGGCGGCCGCCACCCGGCCGCGTCCGGCCCCCTCGCCGCCGTACACCACGGTGGGCACCCCGGCGGGCACCCCGGCGGGGGCTCCGGCGGGGGCTCCGTCGCGCCCCCGCCCGCCGCGAAGCTCTGCGTCGCGTGCCGCGCCGGCCGGGTGGATCCCGACGGCTACTGCGAGCACTGCGGGCACGCCCAGCCGCGCGAGCGCGATCACATGGAGCAGGAGCTAGCGGGCGTGGCCGCGGTCAGCGACCGGGGCCTGCGGCACCACCGCAACGAGGACTCGTTCGCGGTGTCGTCCACGGCCCTGCCCGACGGCTCACCGGCCGTGATCGCGATCGTCTGCGACGGCGTGTCCTCGGCCACCCGGCCCGACGAGGCGTCCTCGGCCGCGGCGAGCTGTGCCAGCGAGCACCTGCTTGCGTCGCTGCCCCGGGGCACGCATCCGCAGCAGGCCATGCACGAGGCGATCCTCGCCGCCGCCTCCGCGGTCAACTCCCTGGCGGTGGAGCCCGGCGCGGCTATGGAGCACGACCCGCACCGCCACCGCAACGCTCCCGCGTGCACGCTGGTGGGCGCCGTCACCGCCGGTGAGCTGCTGGTGGTGGGCTGGGTCGGCGACAGCCGGGCGTACTGGATCCCGGACGACGGCGACGGCCCGCCCGCCCGGCTCACCGAGGA
Source organism: Streptomyces sp. I6 (assembly GCA_003725745.1). Taxonomy (GTDB): domain Bacteria; phylum Actinomycetota; class Actinomycetes; order Streptomycetales; family Streptomycetaceae; genus Streptomyces. Next base: position 2,078,192 of record RHDP01000001.1, read on the forward strand.
CGACTCCTGGGCGGCCCAGATGGTCTCCGCCGGCCTGATGAGCGAGGCCGAGGCGTACGCGGACGAGCGCGCGCACGCGATCACCGGCTGGCTCGGCGCGGACGCGTGGGAGCTGGAACCCCACACGGCCGCGTTCAAGCCGGACCGCCCCGGTGTGGTGGTGGTCTGCACGGACGGTCTGTGGAACTACGCGGAGGCGCCGGAGGAGATGGCGCAGGTCCTGCCGCCCGACGCGGCGGGCCGTCCACTGCACGGGGCGCGGGTCCTGGTCGGCCATGCGCTCGACGGCGGGGGCCACGACAACGTAACAGTGGCCGTGCTCCCGTTCGCGATGCGGCGGCAGGGGGCAGGATCGGCCTGACCCTGAACACGGTCACGCCCCCGCGCCCCCGCGTCCGTTCGGCACCCCCACGCCACGTCTGTCTGCCCAGCTGAGCATCGAGGAGCCCGTCCGGATGGCCGATTTCTCCAAGACGAACGCGCCGTGGTTCTCCGTCGAGGTGTACCAGAACGAGTTCCTGCCCGAAGGCGGACGCGAGGTGAACGCGATCGTGACGGTCACCTCCGCAGGCGGCGGCACGAGCGGCGGCGCTCCCCTCATCGGGGCCTCCGCTTCGGCCGCCTCCCTGCCGGGACGGCGGACGGACGCCGCCGTGGTCGTGATGGTCGACTGCTCGGGCTCCATGGACTATCCGCCCACGAAGATGCGCAACGCGCGCGACGCCACGGCCGCGGCCGTCGACACCCTGCGCGACGGCACCGCGTTCGCCGTGGTCTCGGGAACCCACGTGGCCGCGGAGGTGTATCCGGGCGGCGGCCGGCTGGCGACGGCCGACGCGACGACCCGGGCCCGGGCCAAGGAGGCGCTGCGCGGGCTGAGCACCGGCGGCGGCACCGCGATCGGCACCTGGCTGCGGCTGGCGGGCCGGTTGCTGGGCGGCGCAGACGTGCCGATCCGGCACGGCATCCTGCTCACCGACGGCCGCAACGAGCACGAGACGCCTGAGGACCTGCGTGCCGCCCTGGACGCCTGCACGGGGCGCTTCACCTGCGACGCGCGGGGCGTGGGGACCGACTGGGAGGTCAAGGAGGTCACCGGCATCGCCTCCGCGCTGCTCGGCACGGCCGACATCGTCGCGGATCCGTCCGGGCTCGCCGCCGACTTCACAAGGATGATGGAGAACGCGATGGGCAAGGAGGTCGCGGACGTGACCCTGCGGCTCTGGACCCCGGTCGGCGCGGAGCTCGCGTTCGTGAAGCAGGTGGCGCCTGCGGTGGAGGATCTGACCGGCAGACGCACGGAGGCGGGGGCCCGCTTCGGCGACTATCCGACCGGCTCCTGGGGCGACGAGTCCCGCGACTACCACGTGTGTGTGCGTGTGCCGGAGGCGGGTGTCGGCAGGGAGATGCTGGCGGCCCGGGCCTCGTTGATCATCCCGGATCCGGAGGGCGGCGCCCCGCATCCCCTCGCCCAGGGGCTCGTACGGGCGGTGTGGACCGACGACATGGCGGCTTCGACCGCCATCAACCCCCAGGTCGCCCACTACACGGGTCAGGCCGAGCTGGCACAGGTCATCCAGCAGGGCCTGGACGCCCGCAAGTTCGGTGACTTCGACAACGCCACCGCGAAACTGGGCCGCGCCGTGCAACTGGCGGCGGCCTCCGGCAACGAGGACACCGCGAAGCTGCTGGCGAAGGTGGTGGACGTCGTCGACGCGGCGACGGGTACTGTGCGGCTGAAGGCAAGGGTCGCGGAAGCGGACGAGATGACACTCGAAACGCGCTCCACGAAGACAGTTCGCGTAAAGAAGTAGATCACGCCGCGATCAGGGGCCGCCGACAACGGTCGCCGAACGAAAGAGCGCGCCAAGGAGTCCGGCTCGCCCGCCGGACGGAGGAGAGGGGGAAGCGCCGACATGCCGACCTGCCCGAACGGACACCGGTCGGGTTCCGACGACTGGTGCGAGGTCTGCGGCCATCGCATGGCCGGGGCGGGGGCTCCGGCGGGCGCGGTTCCGCCGCCGGCCCTTCGCCGCCGCCCGCACCGGGCTACGGATACCCGGGCCCCGGAGACCCGAACGCCACCGCCCAGGCGGAGCTGTGCCCGCAGTGCCGTACGCCCCGCGAGCCGATGGCCCCGTTCTGCGAGGAGTGCCGCTGGAACTTCCTCACGAACACGGCGACGTCGTACACCCCCGTGGCCCCTCCCCACCGGCCGGGCCCCGGCGGTCCGCCGTCCGGGCTGAACCTGCCGCCCGGCTTCCAGGCGCAGCAGCAGCCGCGCCCGCAGGACCCGTTCGAGTACCAGGGCTCGCGGCCCTCGCAGGTGAACCGGCCCGCCGAGCCGCTCAGCGGCGAACCCCCGGCGCCCCGGCCGCCGCACGGAGGGCCCCCTCCCCCGCCGCCGTTCCCGGGGCCGTTCCCGGGCCGGGGACGTCCGGTTCCGAGGACGTCTCCGAGTCGCCCGGGCAGCAGCGCCCCTCCGGCCCGCCCGAGTTCAGCCGGCCGGCGGCCCCGCCGCAGCACGGGTTCCCGTCCGGCCCGCCGGCGCCTCCCGGCTTCCCGCAGGCCGTCCCGGCTCCTCCGCAGCACCCGCTGAGCACCGGCGACGACGACTGGATGCTCTCCCCGCCCCCGCAGCCGCACGCCCAGCAGCCCGGGGGCAGCAGCAGCCGGCGCCCCCGCCGCAGCACAGTCCCTACGAGCCCGCCGGATGGACGGCGGTCATCGCTCCCGACCGCGAGTACTTCATGGCGATGATGCAGCGCAGCGGCCCCGAGGCGGCCGGGCTGAACCTGCCCGCGTACTCGCCGGAGCAGCAGCTCGCGCTCTCCGGGGACCAGGTCACCATCGGCCGCCGCCGGCACTCCACCGGCGAGTCGCCCGACATAGACCTGTCGGTGCCGCCGGAGGACCCGGGCGTCTCGCACAAGCACGCGCTCCTGGTCCAGCAGCCGGACGGATCGTGGGCCGTCGTCGACCAGAACTCCACGAACGGCACCACGGTGAACGGCGCGGAGGACCCCATCCAGCCGTATGTCCCCGTCCCCCTGCGGGACGGGGACCGGGTGCACGTGGGCGCCTGGACGACGATCACCATCCGCCGGGGCTGAGCCCGGTCACCCGGCGGGGCCGGGCGCTTCGAGGGGCCAGGCGTACGGCCCCACGGGGTCGTCCAGCCACGCCCACTGGCTGTCCCCGCTCACGGTGACCCCGAAGCGCTCCCGCTCCGGCCGGCCTTCGCGCTGCCAGAGCGCGAGCGCTTCGCTCGGGTCGAGAACGCCCGCGGTCAGGGTGAGCAGGAAACGGAACTGCTCGCTCTGCACCACCCGCCGCGGCAGGCCGCCGGCCTGCGGCGCGGAGGTCCTGACCGGCCCGGCTCCGCGCAGCGGGACGAAGTACGCGGGCGGGTGCAGGAAGCGCCCCTCCGCGTGACCTTCGTCACGTACCCGCAGCACCACCAGCCCGTTGGCGAGCGGGGCGATGATCAGCCCGCCCGGCGCGCACTGCGGGAGCCAGGCGCGCGGCACCGACGGCAGGGCGCAGGTGGCGATGACACGGTCGAACGGGGCGCGCTCCGGACAGCCGCGCGCACCGTCACCGGCGATCACGGCCGGGTGGTAGCCGGCGGCGGCGAGGTGACGGCGCGCGGAGTCCGCGATCTCCGGGTCCAGCTCGACCGTCGTCACCATCGGGTCCCCCAGCCGGTGCGCCAGCAGCGCCGCGTTGTAGCCGGTCCCGGTGCCGGCCTCCAGCACCCGGTGCCCGTCCGCAACCTCCAGCGCGACCAGCATCCGTGCCATGAGGGAGGGCTGGCTGCCGGAGGAGACGAGTTCGCCCCGCGGACGCGGGTGGCGAGCGGGCCGTCGGCGTACGCGCCCCTCAGCCAGCGCTCACGGCGGTCCGGATCGGGGTCGCCGGACCAGAGCCGCTCGTACCCGGCGAGCGCCGGTAGGTAGTAGTACGGCACGAACAGATGGCGTGGAACCTCCGCGAAGGCCGCCCGCCAGGCCGGGTCCCGCAGCACGCCGGTCGCGGCGACCCCTCGCACCAGCGCCGCGCGCGCCTCGGCGGCGGGACCGGCCCAGGGGTCCCGTACCGCGCGCGCCTCTTGGTCCGCACCCATGCCTCCACTGTGCTGCGGGCCGGCACGGGAGGCGAGCACCTCTGCGGGCGCCTCCGGGCCGGGGCGGCCTCCTCGCCGCCGGGATGCCGCCTTCCGGCCGGGGCGCCGCCGTCCGGCCGGAGGTCCTAGGGCCCGGGTCCTCCTCCGGTCCGTCTGAGACCATGGAGCGGTGAACGAGATTCCGCGGGGCACACTTCAGGAGCAGACCTTCTACGAGCAGGTCGGCGGCGAGGAGACCTTCCGCCGCCTGGTGCGGCGCTTCTACGAGGGCGTCGCCGAGGACCCCCTGCTGCGGCCGATGTACCCGGAGGAGGACCTGGGCCCGGCCGAGGAGCGCCTCACGCTGTTCCTGATGCAGTACTGGGGCGGGCCGCGCACCTACAGCGACAACCGCGGCCACCCCCGCCTCCGTATGCGCCACGCCCCGTTCACCGTCGACAGGGCCGCGCACGACGCCTGGCTCCGGCACATGCGGGCCGCCGTCGACGAACTCGGCCTCTCCGAGGAGCACGAGCGGCAGCTCTGGGACTACCTCACCTACGCCGCCGCGTCGATGGTGAACACGGCGGGCTGAACCTCCCCGGGCTCTTCGCGCGGCGCGCGCCGCCGGGGCCCTCACGGCCCGTCACGGCCCGGTCACCGGAGTGCGGCGTGCCGGGGTCAGACCGGGGTGACGTTCAGCGTGCCGAGCCCCGCCCCGCGTACCGCGACCGAGCCGAACGGCGTGCGCAGCCGGAGCCAGCCGCCCGCGGCCAGGAGCGCGGGACCGGGGGCGTCGTCGGGGGTGGGGCGAAGGAAGCCCAGCGACTGGGCGGCGTGAACGGCCCGGAGCGGCAGCCCGGTGTCGCCGAGGGGCCTGGACCAGATCTCGCGGCCGATCCGGTCGCGTTCGGCGCGGGTGCGGTGCCCGGCGGGCAGCGCCTCGTCCCGTGCGCGGAACTCCGCGACCGCAGCCGCCACCGCTGCCCGCAGCCGACCGGCGGCGGGCAGTCCCGGAACCTCCCGCCAGCCTCCCCGAGGAGGCAGCACACCGGTCCACGGGGGCCGGTGACAGCGGTCGGCACGGCGAGCCGGGAGCCCTCGACGGACTCCAGCAGTTCGCCCGCGGACACCGTGACGTCCAGTTCGACCGGTTCCGCCAGCCGTGCCGTCCGGATGGCGAGGACCTCGAACGACGGCGGCCGGCCGAACACGGCGAGCGCGCCGCCACCGGCCTGCAGCCGCACGGCGGCCGCCCGGTCGTAGTGGATCAGCCGGCCGAGGAAGGCGGCGAGGTCCGCCGCCTCCCGGGCGTCGGCCAGCCGAAGGGTCTGCACCGGCGCGGTCATGCCGCGAGCGCGTCCTTCACGCCCCGCTCCTCGTCCAGGTACTCCCGCAGGAAGGACTTCTCCTCGGCGGTGATGCGGCGCGGGCGCCCGGCCGACAGGTCGTACGGGACGACGACGGTCGAGGCCCGGACGTACACCTGTCCTGGGTCCTTGATCTCGTAGGCGATCGTGAGCGACGCCGCGCCGATCTTCGTCACCCAGGACTCGACGGTCACCGGCTCATGGCGGTGCACGAGCGGACGTACGTAGTCGATCTCATGACGGGCCACGACGGACCCGCCGGAGAACGACGGGGAGCCGTTCCCCGGCGCCAGCCGGAACATGAAGTCGATGCGGGCCTCCTCCAGATAGCGGAGGAAGACCACGTTGTTGACATGCCCGAAGGCGTCCATGTCCGACCAGCGCAGGGGACAGCTGTAGATATGGCGAGCCACTTGCTGCCTGCCTCAGCCCCGGGTGAGCTTCTTGTAGGTGGCACGGTGCGGACGGGCCGCGTCCGGTCCGAGCCGCTCGATCTTGTTCTTCTCGTACGACTCGAAGTTGCCCTCGAACCAGAACCACTTCGAGTCGCCCTCGTAGGCCAGGATGTGCGTGGCGACCCGGTCGAGGAACCAGCGGTCGTGCGAGACGACCACGGCGCAGCCCGGGAAGTCCAGCAGGGCGTTCTCCAGCGAGGAGAGCGTCTCCACGTCCAGGTCGTTGGTCGGCTCGTCGAGGAGCAGCAGGTTGCCGCCCTGCTTCAGGGTGAGCGCGAGGTTGAGGCGGTTGCGCTCACCGCCGGAGAGCACACCGGCGGGCTTCTGCTGGTCCGGCCCCTTGAAGCCGAACGCCGACACATACGCCCGGGAGGGCATCTCGACCTGGCCGACGTTGATGTAGTCCAGCTCGTCCGAGACGACGGCCCACAGCGTCTTCCTGGGGTCGATGTTCTCGCGGCTCTGGTCGACGTAGCTGATCTTGACGGTGTCGCCGACCTTGATCTGTCCCGCGTCGGGCTTCTCCAGGCCCTGGAGCATCTTGAACAGCGTGGTCTTGCCCGCACCGTTCGGGCCGATGACGCCGACGATGCCGTTGCGCGGCAGGGTGAAGCTCAGATCGTCGATGAGGACCTTCTCGCCGAAGGCCTTGCTGAGGTTCTCGACCTCGACGACCACGCTGCCCAGGCGCGGGCCCGGCGGGATCTGGATCTCCTCGAAGTCGAGCTTCCGGGTCTTCTCCGCCTCGGCGGCCATCTCCTCGTAACGGGCGAGCCGCGCCTTGGACTTGGCCTGGCGGCCCTTGGCGTTGGAGCGGACCCACTCCAGCTCTTCCTTCAGGCGCTTCTGGCGCTTGGCGTCCTTCTGGCCCTCGACCTTCAGACGCGCTGCCTTGTTCTCCAGGTACGTGGAGTAGTTGCCCTCGTAGGGGTGGGCCCGGCCGCGGTCCAGCTCGAGGATCCACTGGGCGACGTTGTCCAGGAAGTACCGGTCGTGGGTGATGGCGACGACGGTGCCGGCGTACTTCGCGAGGTGCTGCTCCAGCCACTGGACGGACTCGGCGTCCAGGTGGTTGGTGGGCTCGTCGAGCAGCAGCAGGTCGGGGGACTCCAGCAGCAGCTTGCAGAGCGCGACGCGGCGCTTCTCCCCACCGGAGAGGTTGTTGACCGGCCAGTCGCCGGGCGGGCAGCCCAGCGCGTCCATGGCCTGCTCCAGCTGCGCGTCGAGGTCCCAGGCGCCTGCGTGGTCCAGGTCCTCCTGGAGCTTGCCCATCTCCTCCATCAGCGCGTCCGAGTAGTCGGTGGCCATCAGCTCGGCGATCTCGTTGAACCGGTCGAGCTTGCCCTTGACCTCGGCGACGCCGTCCTGGACGTTCTCCAGAACCGTCTTGCTCTCGTCGAGCGGGGGCTCCTGAAGCAGGATGCCGACGCTGTAACCGGGCGAGAGGAAGGCGTCACCGTTGGAGGGCTGCTCGAGACCGGCCATGATCTTCAGCACGGTCGACTTGCCGGCGCCGTTCGGGCCTACCACACCGATCTTCGCACCGGGCAGGAAGCTCAGCGTGACGTCGTCAAGGATCACCTTGTCGCCGTGCGCCTTGCGCGTCTTGCGCATGGTGTAGATGTACTCAGCCAAGAGAAACCGTCCGGCAATCAGTGAGTGGGCAGATACAGCCCATCTTGCCTGACCGCCGCCCCGGGGACGAAACCCGTATGGCGCGGGTCCCGTGACCTGCCCCTTCGCGAATCCCTTCGGTAGCCGATCCGTCACCGGCCGTCGCCCTCCGCCGGCATCGAGCCGGCTCCCGCACCTGGTGCTCTGGGACACCGGTGGACAGGGCCGGTCTGCGGAGGCGTTCGGGCGGACTGGGTCGCACGCGTGGGAGAGACCGAGGGCAGGGGCCGACCGCGCCGCGGCGATGCCTGACGGCGCCGCGCCTCGCTGTCACGCTGTCTCGGGATGTGGTGACAGGCGGTGCGGTATGACACGCACGAGACGGACACCTCGCGGGGCCGACGAAGCGCGGCGGGTCAGGGGCTCCGGGCGCGCAGCACGGCCAGTGTGGTGTTCATCGCCGCGACTGCGTCGTTGTACTCGTTGGCCGCCTCTTCGTAGGCACCGAGGGTCGGCTTCAGCTGTTCGCCGGCCCGTGCCGCGTCGAGCGCGTCCCCGGCCGCGGTGACGACGTCCTGCTGCAACGTACGCAGCCTGACCGCTCCGGCGTGAAGATCGCGGGCTTCCGGCGTCTTGGCACGGCCGGCCAGGTCCTGCACCTCGACCTCGGCGCCGAGCATGGCCTCCCGCGCTCCCGCAAGGGTGGTCTCGGCCGTGTCCAGGCGCCCATCGGTAATGGCCTTCACACCCCTGTTGACCTGTTCCACAGGCGGGTTGAGGATGCTGATGACCTCCTGGGAGTTGCGCAGCAGCGGCTCCACGTTGGTGAACCAGTCCAGCGTGTCGTTGAGTTGCTCCGGCGTCTCCGCGAAGCTGGGCTCGGGGGCGTTCGCTCCGGTGGCGAGCCGCTGCAGCCGCTCACGCTGCTCGTCAGGCACCTGATACCCGATGAGCCGGAAATCGATCGCCAGCCCGGCTGCAGCGAGCCTGGTCCGGATCTCCCGCTCCACGAAAGCGGTGTCGGGGTCGCAGGCGTCCTGCCCGTGCCGGGTGATCACGATGATCCGGTTGACCTGCTTGGCCTCCTCCCCGAACGGTCTCGAGAAGTCCTCCACCGCCTCGACGATTCCCCTCATCAGGGTGGGCTTCCCGGACCGCGACAACGCCCCCGCCGCTTCGCTGATCTGTTGCCGGTTTCCGGTGCCGAAGTCGACATGCCGAGTGGTGTTGTCCTTCGAACCGCACTCTCCACCGAAAGTACGCAGTGCCATGGCCTCGCTGTCGCCGGAGTTGCCCAGCACGGTGCGTAGGGAGTCGCCGATGCCCGCCACGTCCTCGGCGCCCTCGGCTACGTCGACGAGGAACTCCGTCTTGTATGTCGGGGCGTACTCCGGCAGCACCTTCTCGACCACGATCCACGCGGCGCCCGCCAGCAACGCCAGCAGTGTGGCGAGGATGATGGTGATCCGCAGGCTGCGGGGGATACCGAGGATGAAACGGTTGACCTGACGGCCGTAGTCGCCGATCAGCACGCCGCGCGCTTGGGTCAGGTCGTACGAGGCGACCTGCCCGCCCGGACTCCCTGCTCGCGCTTCCCTTTCTTCCCCCCGCCCTCGCCTCCTCCGGTTCCGGAGCGCGGCGCGAGGTCGCCGACGTCACTCCCCTCCCCGCTCCGGTGTTCTCCGCCGTCGATCCCGTCGTCCCGCACGCAGTCGAGGCCGTTGGGGCTCTCCGTCGGCTGCTCAGGTCTCTTCGCCCCCGTGTGGGGGTTGTTGTGCCGTTCCACGGTGCACCCGGTGCGTTAGAAGTAGTTCTTCTGCTCGGCGTGATCCCCACGACCACGCCCCTGGCTTCCCTCAGGTCCAAGCGCGAGTCGATGGCCGCGGAGCCGGCCGGGCGGGTCATGGCCAGCACCCCGCGCGCCGCCTCGATCAGTTCGGTGTCGGTGCCTGCCTCCGCAAGGGCCAACGCCCGTGCGAGCCGCTCGCGCTGCCCGGCCGGATCCCGCAGGTACGCCTCCAGCGCCGACACGTCCGCGCCGGCTTCGGCAGCGGCCCCGTCTCTCGACTCACCGGCGCGTGCCAGGCGGTTCCGTACGGCGGCGCACAGCGCTCGACTCGACTCCTGGACCGCCGCCGAGGACGTACCGGCGACCAGGGCGGTCAGAATTACGGTAACGGGATCCATCGTCCCCCCAAAGATCAGCTTTCCCGTTCGGTGCGGCAACACGAGACTACAGGGCATATCCCTTTCGGGACCCCCGAGGCGAAGAGCCGGAACTCCTCGACCTCCCCAAGGGGAGCAGAAAAGATGTTCGACCATCTCGATTTCGTTCGATCATTCGAGCACGGCACGGCACGCCCTCCGTCCCGGAATTCCGGGCTCCACCCCACCAGGCCAGGCGGAGCGGACCTGCGGATCCCTCCGAATTCCGCAGATCCCTTAAAGATCTTGCGCGTTGGTGGAAGATAAACGAGGCGGCAAGACCGCGCGCCCGGCCATTCGGGACGGTGAGATCCGTCGACCGGAACCCGTCACGGCGGCAGGTCAGCTGCACCAGGCTCCCGTTCGGCCGGATGGGACTCCTCCCCCACATTCCTCAGCAGGTCGCGGCCGGCACCGTGACCCCCACATCACGGAAGGAGCCAGACCATGCCCCCCACCCCACGTTTGCGCCGACGCCGACTTCAGATTGGTGCCGTCCTGGGGGCGGTCGTGGCCGTCACCGCGACGGCTGCCGCGTTGACGCTGTTCGTGGTGGGTGCCCGGTCCGGGCCCGAGCACCGCACGGTGTTCCTCGTCGACGCCTCCGAAGTGACCTCGCGGGGAACCCCTTCACCGGAGACGGCCACCCAGGAGACACCGTCACCGGGCACGGCCTCGCAGGACACCGACGACGACTACGACTTCTCCGACATCACCGACGCCGTCGCCGCCACAGCCCTCAACACCGCCGACGACGACGCCCTCTCCCTCCGCCGATACGGCGGCACCTGCGACGACACCCCCGGCAACACGACACAAGTCATCGACGACGCAACACAGAACGGCCGCACCATCGCCGACGCGGCCCGTACCCTCAAACCCACCGGACAACCCACCCTGCACAGCGGAATACTCGCCGCAGTCGACGACCTCAGCCAAAGCGACGCCACCCACAACCGCGTCATCGTCATCACCGCCCACGGCACCGACGCCTGCACAGAGGACCACAAGTCGCTCGAACGCGGCGTTACCCGCCTCCTCGACGAGAGCGGTCTCTCGCTCGACTTCCGCTACATCGGTCACCGTCTCACCCGCGAGGACCGGGACTCCCTCGCACTGACCGCGGTCGCGACCGACGCTCCGGAGCCCGTCCAGGCCGACACGGCCGAGGATCTCGCCGCCGCACTGAAGGAGTTCACCCTCCCCGACTCCTACGAGGCGCTCCCCGCCGACCTACCACGGCAGACCGCCTCGGTGACGGCCTGCAGCCCGGGGGAGATCTACCGGGGCCCGAAGGTCGGCCCGGTGCCCTCTGCACTCGCACTGCCCGAGGGCTTCACCCTTCCGAAGGGCACGGCACTCTACGGGTACGGCGGCGGAGGCTTCCTCGTCGGACCGGCGGATGCGCGGTGCACGATAGAGGTGCCGGGCGCAGCAGCGGGCACCATGGTCGGCATCTCGGCCGCGGACGGCTCCCGGACCGGCGTTTCGTTCGGAGGGTCCGCTCATTTACACCCCGATAGTGCCTGTATTGGTTTCGGAGGTATTGCGCCGGAGCTGGAAGAGAAGATGAAGGGCTCGCACTGGGAGGGCCACTGCAAGTCCGACGGCACCATCCGGAACATCCCCACCGGTACCCGAGGCCTCTATATGGGAGTGCGCCGGTGGGAACCCGAAGCCGGAGTGCCGGAAACAGACAGGCCCGCGCCCTCCAACTCCTTCACCCTCTCGATCGCCGACCTGAGTGATTGGATCTCGACGCACCGTTTCTCATGCGAAGCGGGCAAGGACCGCATCGATCTCTGTGTGGCCGCTTTCACGTATCACTTCCTCAGGCTCACGGAGGGTCGCGGGACGCCAGGCGAGGAATCCGACCGGGTGGGTAAGGAGATCGCCGCGATCCTTTCCGAGGCGTCGTAGGCGGACGTTAGCCCTAAGGGCTTGTGGGTGATCAAGGTGTTGCTTCCCCGCAAGCCCTTGACTGCGGCACACGGGGCGAAAACCCGAATGCGGGAGGAAGGCCGTCACAGAATGACCGACGAGTCGGCTGGCGATTCCGGAGGGACTGCCATGGCCATCAGGATGACCGCCGCAACACGATCGAGCAGGGCCCGATGGCGGCGATGGGCCCTGCCGGCGGTCGTGGCCGTCACCGCGACGGCTGCCGCGTTGACGCTGTTCGTGGTGGGTGCCCGGTCCGGGCCCGAGCACCGCACGGTGTTCCTCGTCGACGCCTCCGAAGTGACCTCGCGGGGAACCCCTTCACCGGAGACGGCCGCCCAGGAGACACCGTCACCGGGCACGGCCTCGCAGGACACCGACGACGACTACGACTTCTCCGACATCACCGACGCCGTCGCCGCCACAGCCCTCAACACCGCCGACGACGACGCCCTCTCCCTCCGCCGATACGGCGGCACCTGCGACGACACCCCCGGCAACACGACACAAGTCATCGACGACGCAAAACAGAACGGCCGCACCATCGCCGACGCGGCCCGTACCCTCAAACCCACCGGACAACCCACCCTGCACAGCGGAATACTCGCCGCAGTCGACGACCTCAGCCAAAGCGACGCCACCCACAACCGCGTCATCGTCATCACCGCCCACGGCACCGACGCCTGCACAGAGGACACCACGAAATTCGAGCGGGAACTGCGCGAGCGGCTGGAAAGTTCGGGTCTGCTAATGGACTTCAGGTTCGTCGGACACCGTGTGCCCAAGGCAGAGCAGAGGTCCCTCATCAGGACCGCCGACGTCGGCAACGCTCCCGAGCCGGTCTTCACCGACACATCGGAGGAGCTGGCGAGCACGCTGGCAGAGTTCGTTCTTCCCGAGTCCTACGAGGCCCTGCCCGCCGAGCTTCCCGAATCGGCGGCCGCCGACGTCTTTCGACCCGTCGCCTGGACGACTGCGAAAGAGGTACGCCTCCTTGAGGATCCGGCAGCGAAGCCGCGGACACTGGCGTCCCTGGACTCGTCAGCGAACCCAGGGACGGTGGCCTGGTCGGCGGACCGCATGTGGATCGCCTGGACCGAGATATCGGAGGCGGGCACCGCGGTGTCGCTGGCCGGCCACCGACCGGAGGGGGTGATCCGCTTGATGAATCTGGCCGACGGCACAGTCCGTACCTGGGACTGCGAGTACTGCGGCATCGTGTTCGCCGGAGACCGGCTGATCTCCAACGGGTCCGATGGCACCGGCTTGTGGGCGTACCCCTCCGATGGCGGGGCCCCCGCTGAGTGGAGCGCCAAAGGGCTGCCGGCGGTGCGGCCCGAGGAACAGCTGGGCCCCACTACATCGTGTTCTCCCACTGGCTGGGAGAGGAACTGGCCGCCTACGCACAGCCGCTACAGGATGGTGCATCGGCTCACAGCGTGTACCGCATCACTGCGGATGGCACGGCGCGGGGAGTCCTCCCCGCGCTCTCGCGGACGGCTTCCAGGCCGTCGACCACGACGGCACGCGGATGATCGTGAGCGAGGTGGTCGACGGCCGAGACGCCCAGGGCCGCTGCGAACCCATGAGCCGACGAACCATGGTTCTCACCCCCGCCTCGGGGACCAGTCGGCCGCGGTCGCCCCGGGAGCCGGTTGGGCGCCCTTCGACGCCTGGTTCACTGCCGACGGGAGCGCCTACGTCTCCTACCTGCCCTACCACACACGGCGAATCGCGACCGGGTACTGCGACTTCGCTCACAACGAGCAGCCACGCGCGTATGTGCTGCAGAAAGGTGCGGGAGAGTGGGCGCTCGTCTCGGATGCCGAGCGTCGCGTCCGGGCCATCGGCGGCGGGTGGCGGGCCGTGTCAGTACGTGGCGACGGTGCAGCGGCCCTCACGATCACCGGGCGGGGCCAGTCGCGCACGCTCGACCGAGCTGTGGTCGAAGTGTTCCCTTCCTCCGGATCCTGAGCACCACCTCGCTCCGGCACTGTCCTGTCGGCTGACTCGTCTGTTTTCTCGGTCGAGTTAACCCATCCCTGCGGAGCGGCGTCAGGGCGCGCGCGTCGGGCGCGCCCCGGCGGGCCCGTTCAGTCCTCCTCTGAGGGTGCCTTCCTCCTGTGCACGAACAGCACCACGGCGCCGCCGACGACCACGAGGGCGATGGCCGTGCCCACGATGACCGGGGTGGCACCGGAGGCGCCGGTCGCCGCGAGGTTGTCGTCGATGCCCGTGCCGCCGGCCGAGAAGGCGCTGGGCTGAGGCGCCGGCTGGTCCGGGAGCGGACCGGCGCTGCCGGTGGTCTTGCAGTCCAGCACGCCCTTGAAGTTCTTCGAGAAACCACCCGGCCCGGTGATCACGAAGTCGTAGGCCTGGTCCTCGGGGACGGGGACGGTCACGGTGCGGGACTCACCGGGGGCTATCGTGTGCTTGAGCCCCTGCAGTCTGAAGGTGAACTGCTCGTCGCCCCTGTTGGTGGCGGTGATGTCGATGCCGCCGGCAGCGCAGTTCTTCTTCGCGGTGAGAGCGGGTATGGGGCCCTTGTCGGCCCAGGTGGCGGTGGCCGTCGCGGAGACGGTGGAGCGGCTGGAGCCTGCCAGGATCTGTGTCTGGCTCTTGGTCACCCCGGAGAACGCCCGCCCCACCGGCACAGTGGTGGTGGCCTGCAGGCTCAGGGCGGCGCTGCCGCCGGTGGCCCCGTCGGGCACGTCGAAGTACAGCCTGCTGCCGTCAGCCGCGGTGGTGAGGGGAATCCCCGCCTGGTCGGTCACGATGACGCCGCTGGCCGCGGAGTCGGCGGGCGGGGTCACGGTCACGCGGTCCGCGTCGGTGCGGACCGTGATCGGCCCGAGCCGCCCGCCGGCCTTCCCCGAGACCGCGTTCGGCTCGAGGCTCAGCGAGGCACGGGGCTCCCCGAGGTGCTCGGCCTTCTTCTCCAGCCAGTCGGCCAGTTGCTCCGCCGCGGGGTCGAGCGCCTCGACCTCGGCCCCGTCCGAGTACCGCCAGATCGCGACCTGGGTGCCGGCCGCCGCTGCCCGCTCGGTCAACGGACCGGTACCGGCCCGCTCGGCCAGCGCCACCAGGTCGTCGACCTGCGGATACGAATGCTGCAGGATCCACCGGATCTTCCCGGCATCGCCGTTGTGGCCGAGCGAGGTCTGCTCCCAGGGCGTCTCCAGGTATCTGGCCTGCGCCTGCGTGGGGTTGTGTATGTCGACGCAGTACGTCTTGAGTCTGCCCCCACCGTCGACGGTCATCTCGAACAGGCCGGCGGGCAGTTCGTGCCGCCGTCCGCCGTCGTGCAGGACCGCCCGGTCGAAGGTGGTCAGACCGTCCAGTGTCGCGGTCGCACCGCCCTGGTGCTGGGGGATGTCCTCGGCGGCCGCCGGCCCCGAGGAGGCTATGGCACCCGCCGCGAACAGTCCGGACACCAGGGCCGTCACGGCGAGCCGGGCGGCGCCCCGCCCACGTACAGAGAGCGCAGTCAACACAGAATTCCCCTTCGGGCGAGGCCCTTTGGCGTGGGGTGCGTGGGGGAAGTGCCTCGCCGGCAGACTCAAGTGCCCCGTGAGTATTGAGGAATCCTAAGGATCTGACGCGACCCGATCCCCCGTCATACCGTCAGACAACCATTCCGAATCGGAATCGTTATCACCGACGGCACATCCCTCCCGCTGTCGACAAATCTCCACCGTTGCCGTTCAGGGCTTACAGGGAACACCGGCAGGCTCCGCGGCACGAGCGTCTGACCCGGTGCCGGACGCCTCTCCCCGCCCGGAGGAAACGGATTCCCGACGAGCGGTACCGGTACTTCGCGGGCGCCCACGCGCCCGTCCCGAAGCGGAACGCAACCGATCTGGGGCCCGCCCGGCCGAGCCCGACTGATCAGGCCCGAACAGACCCGCTTCGGCGGTTTCGACGAAGGCCGCAGAGGACGCGGGGAGCGGAGGGGCGGAGAAACCCCCGACACCGGCGGGAGCCGCCGACGGCGCGGATTCGGCCGGAGCCGTCGGAGACGGCGGCGCCGGCACGGACGCCGGGGCCGCGGTGACCGTAGCAGGCGGCACCGCTACGGGCGGGGACTCGGCGGCCGCGGCAGGCGGCACGGACGCCGGGGCCGCGGCAACGGCCTGCCGGGACGTCAGCCGTGCCTCCGATCTCGTCACACGGCGGAATGCCGACGTCCCGCGCGCCAGGTCGTGCCCGGCAGCCACCGCATCGATGTCGACCGACGTCCTGAGCTTGCCTTCCCATTCCTCCTCACGCACCCTCAGACGACCCTGCACGACCAGTGGTTCACCCACCGCGACCGATGCCGCGAGGTTCGCGCCCAGCGCCCGCCAGGCCCATACCGTGTAGAAGCTCGTGGGCCCGTCGGTCCAGCCGTCCCGCTGCCGATCCCACCTCCGCGAGGGGACGGCGAACCGGAAGCGCGCCCTGCCCCCGGTCGCCGAATCCCGGTATTCCACCGCCGTCGCGACATTCCCCGTCAGCGTCACCATCACGTCGGTCATGGCGTTCCCCCTGCCTCATTGCCCGTACCCGGTGTGTCCGCGCTGTCGCGCCGACGCATCCCATACTGGGCCGGCGGGCGAATTCCGGCTGCCGCCTGTGGACAAGGGCGGGGCTGTGGAAAACCACGCCGCCCTTCCGGGTGACGGAGCGCGCTCAACAGGTCCCGGACCGCCCCTCTCCGCCGGCCCTTCCCCGCGACTCCCCGGTGCTTCCCTGCGGTTCCCCGGCGGTTCCCGGCGGTTCCCCCGGGCCGTCCGGAAGGGCCTCCACCGCCTCCTCCGCCGACCAGGGCGAAAGCCCTTCGGCTGCCCCGCCCACCCCTCCGACCCTCCGATACGCCGCCTCGCCGAGCCTCCGCCCCCGACCCCCGACCGCCGACCGCCGACCGCCGACCGCCGACCGCAGTGCATCCAGCCCACACCGGCGCTCCCCGCACCGGCCCGTGGAACCGGCACGCACCGCGCGCCGGTTCCACGACTCAGCGCCTGAAGGACACCGCCCCGAACTGCTCCCGCACCTCCCGGTAGCGCAGCAGCTCCGCCGCGATCGGATCCAGTACCTTCGCCCGGCCGCACGCCGCAGCGGCCTCCCGCAGGCGCCGTTCCGCGTCCTGTCCGTAGCGTCGCGCCGGCCCCCTGGCGGCGGCCGCACACGCCCACTCCACCAGCGGCCCGCCGATGATCCCGGCGAGCATCACCAGCACCGGCGGGAGGAGCCCCGGTTCGAGGACCCCGATGATCTGGCCCACCAGCCACAGCCCGCCGAAGATCTGGAGCAGGGTCATGCACGCCTGCACCAGCACCGCCGCCGGCCACCAGGCCGGCCGGGGCAGACGGCCGCTGGGCGTGCCCAGTTCGGCGGCCAGATCGTCGAGTTCCTCGGGAAGCCCCTCCGCACCGCGTACCGCCGCCTCGCGCACGGCCTGCGCCCAGGGAGCAGGCAGTCCGTGGGCCGCGTCGTCGGCCACCGTCCGTACCGCCTGCTCGACCCGCTGACGGGCCGTGAGCTCCTCCTCCGCCGGCTGCTCGGGCTGCGGAAGACTCCCACCGGGCATGCGCACGCGTCCGTACCAGCGCCACAGCCGCAGCCAGGGTGTCCCGCAGGCCCGCCCGGCGTTCCTGCGCCACCGTCGTTCGGCCTCCTCGCCGACGGCGGTGGCGCCGACGGCGTTCGCCAGCCGGGCCGTGAAGTCGTCCCGGGCGCGCTCGCTGAGCCCGGGGCGCCCATCGGCGACGTACATCGGCTTCAGCCGGTCCGCTGCCGCGTCGATGTCGGCGGAGACCCGGCGGGCCGCGGCGGTCTTCTCCTGGACGAGCCGTCCGAGCAGTTCGCGCAGTTCGCCGACGCCCTCCCCGGTGAGCGCCGACAGTGCGAGGACGGTGGCGCCGGGCTCGCCGTGCTCGCCGACCGCCATCCCGTCCTCGTCGAGCAGCCTGCGCAGATCGTCGAGCACCTGGTCGGCGGCGTCGCCCGGCAGCCGGTCGATCTGGTTGAGGACGACGAAGGTGACCTCGGCGTGCCCCGCGAGCGGCCGCAGATAGCGTTCGTGGAGCGCCGCGTCCGCGTACTTCTCCGGATCGACGACCCAGATGACCGCGTCGACGAGCTTCAGGACCCGGTCCACCTGTTCGCGGTGCACCGTCATCGCGGAGTCGTGGTCGGGCAGATCGACCAGGACGAGGCCCTGCAGCGCCTCGTCGCCGCTCCCGCCGGCGAGGGGCCTGCGGCGCAGCCGGGGCGGGATGGCCAGCCGGTCGAGCAGCCCCGCGGCCCCTTCGGACCAGCTGAGGGAGATCGGGGCCGACGTGGTCGGACGGCGCAGCCCGGTCTCCGAAATCGGTACCCCTGCCAGGGCGTTGAAGAGCGTCGACTTGCCGCTTCCGGTGGCGCCCGCGATGGCGACGACGGTGTGCCGCGCCGACAGCTGCTGCCGCGCCGCCGCCTCGTCGAGCACCCGGCCCGCCTCGGCCAGGGCCCTTTCGTCGAGTCGGGTGCGGGAGAGCCCGACGAGTTCGCGGAGCGCGTCCAGCCTGCCGCGCAGCGGCGCGGCGTACGGGCCGCCGATCGGCACGTGCCGCTCGTCCCCGGCCGACGAGCCGTCGTCCCCGGCGAGCTCCGACGGTACGAGGGCGCGGCGCGCGATGAGTCCGTCGTCCCAGCGGCCCTCGTCGCCCTCCCCCGGGCGGCCGCCCTCCCCGCCGGCATCCTTGCCCGCGGCGGCGCTCTTCCCCGCGCTCCGCGGCCCGGAATCCGCCGCACAGTCTTTCCCGCCCTCCCCTTCCCGCCCTTCCCGCCCTTCCTGCCTCGCGGCCCGCGCCCGCTCACCACCTCCGGAGTCGGCGTGCCCGCCCTCGGGACGGCCCTCCTCGTCGAGGCGGCCGCCCGAGGCCGGGACTTCGGCCGCGGAGTCGCCTCCGGAGTCGGCCGCGGCGCCGGTCGCCGCGTGCTCCCGGGCGCCCGTCTCGCTCTCCGCCCCGGGCGCGTCCCCGGCCACCTGCCCGGCTCCGGACCCAGGACTGCGGCCCTCGGTCTCGCCAGTGACTGCCGTCACCGCGGTCACCTCTCCTTCTGCAGTACGGACAGCGCGGCGATCAGCTCGGCCTGCGGCTCCGGGCACAGTTCGAGGGAGTCGAGCGGCGCGAGGCGCCGGTCACGCTCCTCGTTCACCACACGTTCGATATACGTGGTCACCAGTTCCCCGCCCTTGTCGCGGAGCCTGAGAGCGCCCTGAGCGCCCATCCGCTCCGCCAGCAGCTCCCCGGCGGCCCTGGCCCGCCGGCCGCCGAGCAGCGCGGTGGCGAGCAGCGCGGCGACCGCCTCCGGATCGGGCGCCGAGGAGCGTTCCATACCGCGGACTTCCTCCTCGGCGAGCTCCTCGATGACACGCCGCCAGCGCCGGACGGCCATGCCGATGCGCTCCGGCGTCTCCCGGTCTGCGCGCGAGTGCCGGGCGAGGGCGGGTCCTGCCGGTTCGCGTCGCCACGCCTCCTGGAGCCGCTCGTCCGCGGCGGCGACCGCGCACTGCAACAGGGCGGTCAGGCCCTCCGCGAGCGCGTCGAGGAGTTCGCCCGCGGAGCTGTCGCGCGGGTAGCCCCGCCACCGGGTACGTGCGTCGCCCGTGAGGACGGCGCCGCGCTGCACCTGCTTGCGCACCCGCTCGGTCTCCGCCCCGTAGGCCTCCTCGACCGCGGTGGAGAGGCGCACGGCTGCGGCGTACTGTGCGGCCACGGCGCCCGCGAGTTCCGGCATCCGGGCGTTCAGCGAGTCGATGACCCCGGCGGCGGTGTGGACGACCGTCTGCTGACGCGCGGCGGGGTCCAGGGCACGATGTGCCAGCCAGCCGCGGAGCGCTGCGACGGCGGTGTCGGGGAGCAGCCCCCGGCCGCCGCCCGCGGACTCGGGCAGCTCGGGGATCGTGAAGCGCGGTACGTGCCCGAGCCCGGCTTTGGTCAGCAGGGCCGCGTACTGCCGGGACACCTCGTTGATCACCTGGTGCGGCACCCGGTCGAGCACCGTGACCAGCATGGCGTCGTACTCCTTCGCCGTGCGGAGGAGATGCCAGGGGACCGCGTCCGCGTAGCGGGAGGCCGTGGTGACCATGATCCATACGTCCGCGGCGCAGATCAGCTCGGCGGCCATGATCCGGTTCTCGACGACGAGGGAGTCGATGTCGGGCGCGTCGAGCAGGGCCAGCCCGGGCGGCAGAGCCACCGAGGTCTCGATCCGCAGCGCTCGTTCCTCGGGCCTGGCCTTGGTCTTCGTCCGGTCACGAGCGGCTCCCGGCGTCTGCTCCGTCTCGTCCTGCTGCGGCAGCCATACGCGGGTGAAGTTCGGCAGTACGCGCATGTCGGCGAACCAGTGGCGATCCTCGGGATGGCAGACGAGCACGGGCGTGCGCGTGGTCGGCCGCAGCACCCCCGCCTCGGTCACCCGCCGGCCGACGAGCGAGTTGACCAGAGTGGACTTGCCGGCTCCGGTCGATCCGCCGACGACCGCGAGCAACGGCGCGTCGGGGTCCTTCAGCCGCGGCACCAGATAGTCGTCGAGTTGCGCGAGCAGCTCGGCCCTCGTCCGCCGTGCCCGCGGAGCACCGGGAATGGGGAGGGGAAGACGCACGGCTGCGACTCGGTCGCGCAGGGCGGAGAGTGCGTCGATGAGCTGAGGCCGTACTTCCATGGTCACCACATGCGAAGAATGCCCAATTTTGGAGGTTTTTTGAAGCGTATGAGCCCCCCTGCGCGCCGATCAGAACAACGGGACAGACGGGACGAGTGGGGCGCAGGCATAACGAGTGCACAACACCCGAGGTGTGAGGCGAAAAAAGCGCTGCGAGAATCGCATCTGCCTGCGATTATCGGTTCGCTTCACCGAACCTCCACATGATGCCACGCAGGTGAAGCATCCGGGGCAGGGCGATCGGAGCCCTATCCTTGTCCCGGCAAGGTCACGGCCGACCCGGGGCTCCAGGCCACCGAGGCCACATCGGGCCCCCGTAGCTCAGTGGATAGAGCAGGCGCCTTCTAAGCGCTTGGCCGCAGGTTCGAGTCCTGCCGGGGGCGCACAGTATGCACGGCCCGCAGGCCCTCCCACCGGGAGGGCCTCCTTTCTGCTCGAGGCGACCCTAGCGGGCCCGTGGTAGTGGATGCGTAAGCGCCGGGCCACCCCACACGGACCATGAGGGCGGTCTCGGCGCCGTGCGGGCCGGTACCGGGTTTCCGCGAGCGCCGCCCTTGTCGCACACGTGTCGAGTTCGGCGGGCGCGCCCAGCTTCCGGCAGGCAGTTCGGGGAGGCCTTCCCCGGCCTCGCCCCACCGCCGGTGCCCCCTGAGAGCTGCGCGGAGACACAGCGGGCCTACGCGGGCCGGCAAGACGGGGACGCCGCTGCCGGCCCACTCGGCGACGGCGGCCCGGGCCGGCGGGATGCCCGCATTCAGCCACATCACGCTCCACACCCGCCGCGCACGGTCAACCGTCCGTCCGGTCCGGCGCTCGGCAGAGGCAACCCGGCAGCCTCCAAGGTGCCCACCTGGGGAGCCCCAGGCCGCCGAGGCCACATCGGGCCCCGTGGAGCAGGCGGTGGGGCTCAGCTCTCGCAGACGAACGAGCCCTGCCCCAGCACCGTGTAGAGCCGACCCTCCTCGCGGAGGGCGGCTACCGCCTTCTGCACCGTCGAGGGGGCCACGTCCAGGTCGGCGGCGAGATCCACGACAGCGGGGAAGCGCTCGCCAGCGGGGTACTGCCCCGCGTCCAGCCTGCGCCGTAGCTCCTCCGCTACCTGAGGCCATACCGGCTTCCCGCGATCAAGGTCCATACATCCGAGGATGCGCGTGACCTCGACTTCACGCGACCGCGCATATCCAGTATCGCGTATGCCCGTATGCGCGCATCCCTGTCACGCAGCGCAACAGAAAAGACCCCCGCACCGGAGGCAACCGGCCGGGGGCACGGCCGATCACCCAAGGAGTGACCGACAGTGCGAACCTTGCTGGCCCTACTCCCCTCATGGCTCATGCCATCCACAGGCAAGCGACGAGCCGCCGCCAAGGGGGATGTCTACTGCGCACCCCGTCACGCGGACAGCAGATGCGCCGACACAGCGGCTGACCATCTCGCGGGCTGGTGTGGGACTTCCCAACCCGCCTGAGTACCTGCGCGGGGAGGACGTGGCGCTGATCCGTCCGTACCCCGTTGCCTGGGAGCAGGAGCAAGAGAGGCGGCGGCAGAGGGACCGACGACGCGCCGCCGTGCTGGCGACGCTCGGCCAGGCTTGCCCCGCCGACTTCCACGTAGCGGGCTGGGGGTGACGGCATGAGCGGGATCCAGCGGCTCCGGCTGCCTCCCTGGCCAGGCCCGGAGGGCAACCCTGCGCATCTCGTCACGGACGGAACGTCCACGATGCTCTCGCGTCTCGCCGACAGGGTGGGGGAGCAGCAGATCGAGACGGCCACCGTCCTGCGTGACCTGGCTCTCTCGATGGTCGTGGACCATGTGGATCCCACGCCTCAAGAGCTCCTGTTCATCACCCGCCGTCTGTGCGAGGCGGTGACGGACCTGCTGAAGATCGCGGAGAGAGCAGGGCCGCTCGCATTCCGCCCTACGACGAGCCGGACGACCGGTCGCCGGTCATCGGGTAACCCCGGGAGGAGAGCCCCAAGCCCCAAGAGGAAACCCCCGGGAGGGGAGCCACGCGACCCGGACGGCTCCATGAGCTGCTGACGCCGATCCACGAGTTGGAGGACGCCGGGCGCGCCTCTCCGGCATGCCACGCCCGGGCCGGGCGCACACGGCGTCAGGGCCGGGACACGGAGGGGCCCCGTGTCAGCACCCGGGCGGGCGGCCGCAGACCCGGCTCGGGGGCATGCCGGTTCAGTCAGCCCGTCCGCCCGTTCAGTCAGCCCGTCCGCCCGTCCGATCGTTCAGCCAGCCCGCACGGGGAGTGGTACGGCGGCCGCGCGGCCTCTGCGTCAGGGAGCCGGCTCCGGCGCGAGCAGTTCGAGGGCCTCCTCCCAGCGGAACACGTCGGCTCCACCGGTCTCCGGCTGCGCGGACGGCTCGTGGGAACCGATCAGCACGCCCATCGCCCGCAGCCGCTCCAGACTCTGCCGGTAGGCGGGGTGGGCGGCCTGCGCCGCGTTCAGGCACGGCAGCACGGCGACCGGGACGCCGGAGCCGTACGCCTCGCACAGGATGCCCAGCGTCAGGGTGTCGGATATCCCCGCCGCCCACTTGTTGATGGTGTTGAACGTGGCGGGGGCCACCGCTATCGCGTCCGGGGGAGGCAGCGGGCGGGGGTCGCCGGGCCGCCGCCAGGCCGAGCGGATCGGGTGTCCGGTCTGGGCCTCCACCGCTCGGCGGTCGATGAACTCCAGGCCCTGGGGGGTGGCGACGACGCCGACGCCCCAGTTCCGCTCCTGCGCCGCGGTGATGAGCTTGCCGACCCCGCCCGCGACCCCCGCGGCGCAGACGACGACATACAGGAACGGCTTTCCGCCGGACGCGGAGCCCGCACCGGACGCGGACGACCCGCCGGACGTGGACGACCCGCCGGCGGCGGGCTCGAGCCGGGGCCGACCGGGCGGCGCCGGTGCGCTGGGCTTGGTCGGTTCGTCGCTCACACGGGTTCCCCGGTCGTCGGCTGGGGCGGTGCGCCCCACGCAGCGTATGCGCACCGGCTGCGCCGTGCGGCCCCTTCCGCACGGGAGGGGCCCGGGGATCCGTCCTCTGAGGCCGGCGATTCCCCGGACCGGTTCCCGCCCGCGCACGGCCGACCCGTCAGGCCGTCCGGTCCCGTTCCCTGAGATCCGGCCCGTCCGGGGGCTCGGGATGCCGCGACGGCTCCGGTGCCTCCTGCGCCGGGGGCGGGCCGGGTGCGGTATCCGCCGCTCCGGTTCCGTCCCGGTCGGCGTGCCGCGCCGTGGCCCGCTCGGCCAGCAGGGCCGCGAACGCGGCCACCAGCGACACCAGCCCGCCCACGACGAGCCCGGAGCGGGCGCCGAAGCGCTCGGCGAGCCAGCCGGTGCCCAGCGCGCCCAGTGGCGTGGACCCCTGGAGGATCAGGGCGTAGAGCGCCATGACGCGGCCGCGGTAGCGAGGGTCGCTGCCCAGCTGGATGCGGTGGTTCGCGGCCTGTACGAAGTAGATCGAGGCGAACCCGGTGAGCGCGAGCAGCACCATGGCGGCCGCGAACCCGGGCGAGCACCCGGCCACCGTCTCGAGCGCCCCGAAGAGCAGCGCGGACACGGCCACCGTACGGCCGGACGGGCGGCCGCGGCGCGCGGTGGTGACGAGGGCGGCCCCGAGCGAGCCGGCGGCGAACGCCGCGGTCAGCAGCCCGAACGCGTCCGCGTCGGCACCGAAGACGGTCTTCGCCAGCAGCGGCAGGGTGAGCTGGAAGTTCAGCCCGCACAGCCCGACGACGGCGAGCAGCACCAGCGGCAGCACCAGGTCCGACCGGGCCAGGACGTGGCGGAGCCCGTCGACGATCCGCGCCCGGCTCTCGGGAGCGCCGCGGTACAGCTCCCGCGTCCGCATCTTGCGCAGGGCCACCACCGTCGCCAGATAGCTCGCCGCGTTCAGCAGCATCACCCAGCCCGTCCCCACGGCGGCGATCAGCAGCCCGGCCAGAGCCGGCCCGGCGACACGGGCGGTGCTGAAGTACGCGGCGCTCAGCGCGGAGGCGTTAGGCAGCAGTTCCGCGCCGACCATCTCGCTGACGAACGACACCCGGGCGGGCACCTCGACCGCGTTGACGACACCGAGGCCCAGCGCGAAGAGCCCGATGTGCCACAGGCGCACCGCCCCGCTCAGCACGAGGCAGGCCAGAAGCAGGGCGAGGACCGCCGAGACCGCGTTGGCCACCGTCAGCAGGAGCCGCTTGTCGTGGCGGTCCGCCAGGCGGCCGCCGAAGAGGGTGAGCAGGAGCAGCGGGGCGAACTGAAGGGCCGTCACGACCCCGAGCGCGCGGGCCGAGTCGCCGGTCAGTCCGAGCACCAGCCAGTCCTGGGCGACGATCATCATCCAGGTGCCGGCCACGGACACGACCTGGCCGGCGGCGAAGAGCCGGAAGTTGCGTACCGCCAGCGAACGGAACGGGCCCGTCACGGATCAGACCGCCGCCGCGCGCGGCTCGGGCGGTGTGCCGGACGCGTCCGGGCCGCCGCCGGCGGACTGCAGGCACTCCTCCAGGAAGCCCAGAGCCCGCAGATGGTAGGCGCGTGCCGCCCACCCGAGGCTGATGTTGTGGCCGGCGCCCGGCAGCCGGTCCACGACGATCCGCGGCGCGGCGAGGTGCGACGTCAGCTCGGCGACGGCCTCCTCGTCATGGCGCCACCAGGCCTCGAACTCGGCGAAGGTGAGGCGGACCGGTACGCGGACGTCCGCGGCGACGGCGGGGAACTCCTCGGGCCAGCGGGCCGCCTCCGCCCGTTCCCGCACGGGCATGCCGGCCACGACCGAGGCGGCGGTGGTGAAGGTCTCGGGCGGGTACAGGCCGAGCGGACCCCAGTTGAGTCGGCGGCTTCCGTGGGCTCCCTCGTCGGGCAGTTCCTCCGGGGTGACGCCGTACCGGTGACCACAGCCGGAGATGTCCAGCCCGAGCAGCCGGTCGTGGACGGACCGGGCGGCCGCGGTGAGCGCGAGCTTGCCGCCGTAGGAGTGGGCGAGGAGCAACAGGCCTGCCCCGTACGGGTGAACGGCGGTGAAGCCGTGCAGCGCGGCGCTCAGTGAGGCGGCCTGCTCGGCGAGGGTCTGGCCCTCGGGCAGCCGTTCGGCGGAGGCGCCGTAGCCGGGTCGGTCCAGGGCGAGGACGGTGTACCCGAGACGGGCGCCGAGGGTGAGAAGCGACAGGCCGGGATCCGCCTGACCGTCGAAGTAGCCGGCGTTCATGCCGCCGCCGTGCAGGGCGACGACCGTGGCGCGCGGTGTGCCCGCCGGGACGGCCAGCAGGGCGGACAGCGGCAGGCCGGCGGCGTCCAGGGTGATGCGCCGCACTCCGCGGGAGTGGAGGGGACGGGACACGGGGGCTCCTCGGAAGGGTCGGCGTACGGGACGGGAGCCGGGCTCGCCCGGGGCCTCACGGGGCTGCGTGCGGCGGGCTCTCCGGTCGTGGCGGGGGAGTTCCGGGGCGGGGTACGGGTGCGGCTCCGCGGCCGGGCACGCATCCGGCCCCGCCCCGGGGCACGGGCGCGGAGCCGTGCCGGGATGCGGGACCGCGGCGTGGAGGGCGGACGGTAAAGAGCACGAGACGACCGTATGCGCATTCCTCCGCGCGGCGCCGTCACCACGGCACGGCCACGGCGGGGCGGCTCACCCGCCCGGCCCAGCGCGGGCCGCAGTGCGCCTCCCGAGGGCCCCGCGCGAGGGCCTGGCGTGGCCTGCACGGCTCGGCCGGGTGGACAACCCGGGGTAGCATGCGGGCCTTTGGGGTTCTGAGGGATCCGTGGGGACACGAGCGCAGGAGGAACGACATATGGCGCCCACTCCCCGGCCAGCCGTGCTCGCGCTGCTGGACGATCTGACCGCCGATCTGCCCGCGGACCGGGCCGGCGCGCTGTGGCGGCTGGCGGAGGAATCGCGCCAGCTCGACGCGAACATGGTGCGCCTGCCCGCCGGCGGCCGGATAGCCGCTCATGTGGAACCGGACCTGGATGTGCTGCTGTACGTGGCCGCGGGCGACGGGGTACTCGAGCTGGACGACCGGCCGCAGGACGTGGCCGCCGGTTCCGTGGTCTGGCTGCCGCGCGGCAGCAGGCGGGCGCTGCGCGCCGGGCCCGCCGGCCTGGTGCAGCTGAGCGTCCACCGCCGCCGTCCCGGACTCGCCATCAAGGCGGTCGGAGAGACGTCCGCGGGAGGCGAGGCAGCATGTCTGCTGGGCCGGGTCTGCGCGGAGTGCGGGCGCCTGGCGGGCGAGTCCGACGCCCGGTACTGCAGCCGGTGCGGGGAGGAGCTGCCCGGCCGGTGAGCCGCCCCGGCGGGTGCCCTCCGTAAGGCAGGGTCCGGGGCAGGGTCCGGGGCAGGGTCCGGGGCAGGGGCAGGGGCCGAGTCCGGGGCAGGGCAGGGGCAGGGCGTCGCCGTCCGAACGTGCGTCAGGAGAGCGCGGCGGCCACGAGGAGGACGAGCGCCGCGAGGACCAGCACGGCACGGATGCGGTGGTAGCGGTTCCATCCGGACTCGAAGGCGGCGCGGGCCTCGGCGTCCGCGGCGAAGGCAGGCGGCCGATCAGGCGGCGGCACGGCCCGGGTGTCGCATGTCAGCGCGCCCGGGCCCCGTCGCCATCCGGCCCAAGCCTGTACCACCTGCCCAAGCCTGTACCGCCCTGCACAAGCCTGTACCGTCCCGGCCTGTACCGTCCCGTCCAGGCCTGCCCCGGCCTGTGCCGACCACCGCGACGCCGGGGCCGCCCTCCGCCGGGGCCGCCCTCGCCGCCGCGGATCGCCGCGGATCGCCGCGGCCGGTCAGGACACGATGTCCTTGCGGGCGAACCCGCGGAAGGCCAGGGCGATCAGCACCAGGGCGAAGGTCACGGACACCGCCGTGCCCTTCAGCATCCCGCCCCATTCGAGCTGGGGCTGGAGAGCGTCCGCCCAGGCGAACTGCCAGTGCGCCGGCAGGAACTCGCGCCACGAGCCGAGGGCCGTCACGGCGTCCAGGACGTTGCCGATGATGGTCAGCCCGACCGCGCCGCCGACCGCCCCCAGTGGCGCGTCGGTCTTGGTCGACAGCCAGAACGCGAGCCCGGCGGTGACGAGTTGGGAGACGAAGATGTACGCGACGACCAGCGCCAGCCTGGGCAGTGTGTCGGCCGTCGCCAGCGAGCCGCCGGCCGGGAGCCGCAGGGGCCCCCAGCCGTACGCCACGGTCCCCACCGCCAGTCCGACCAGCGGCAGCAGGAGCATCGCCGCCGCGCTGAAACCGAGTGCGACGGCCAGCTTCGACCACAGCAGCCGGGACCTTGGTACCGGCGCCGCCAGCAGATAGCGCAGGGAGGACCAGCTCGCCTCGGACGCCACGGTGTCGCCGCAGAACAGTGCGACCGGCACCACCAGCAGGAATCCGGCCGACACGAACAGGCAGGTGGCCGCGAAGTTGGCGCCCGACGCGGTCGCCGTGTCCATCAGGTTGATCCGGCCGCCGCCGTCGCCGCGCTCGTCGGGTGAGCCGCCGATCGCGAAGGCCGCGACCAGCACGAACGGCAGGGCCGCCAGGATGGCGCCCATCACGAGTGTCCGCCGCCGCTTGAGCTGGCGCACCGTCTCGACGCGCAGCGGCAGGGTGCGCCGGGCGCGGTATCCGGGCGCGGCCGCCGCACTCGCGGCACCGGCCCCCGTGCGCGCGGTGGTGGTGTTCATGCGGATGCTCCTCCGATCAGGGTGAGGAACGCGTCCTCCAGGCGCCGGTGCGGTCCCACTCCGGTCACCGGCACGTCCAGCCTGACGAGTTCGGCGACCAGGAAGCTGGCGCCCGCGCCGTCGAGGCGGACCAGCACCCCGCCGTCGGTGGGGACGGCGGACCCCACCCCCGGCAGGGCCGCGATCTTCTCCACGAGTGGCGCGGACGGCTCCTCGGCCGTCGTCACCAGCAGGGTGTCCCCCGCACCGGTGATGTCGGCGACGGGTCCCGCCTGCACCAGCCGGCCGCGGTCCATGACGACGAGGTGCGTGCAGGACTGCTCCACCTCCGATAGGAGGTGGCTGGAGACGATGACGGTCCGGCCCCCGGCCGCGTACCGGATCATCACGTCCCGCATCTCGCGGATCTGCGGCGGGTCCAGTCCGTTGGTGGGTTCGTCCAGGATGAGCAGATCCGGCAGCCCGAGCATGGCCTGGGCGATGGCGAGGCGCTGCCGCATGCCCTGCGAGTAGGTGCGGACCGCGCGGGCGAGGGCGTCGCCGAGGCCCGCGATCTCCAGGGCCTCCTCGACATGGGAGTCCTCGGCGGGGCGGCCGGTGGCGCGCCAGTACAGCTCGAGGTTCTCCCTGCCCGACAGGTGCGGCAGGAAGCCGGCGCCCTCGACGAAGGCGCCCACCCGGGAGAGGACCGGCGCTCCGGGCCTGACGGCGTGTCCGAAGACCCTGATCCCGCCGTCGTCGGGGGCGATCAGCCCCATCAGCATGCGCAGGGTGGTGGTCTTGCCGGCGCCGTTCGGGCCGAGGAGCCCCAGCACCTGGCCCTTCTCGACGCGGAAGGAGAGGTCCCGCACCGCGTACCGGTCGGCCGATCCGGCGTACCGCTTGGTGAGTCCGGTGATCTCCAGCGGTACGTCGGCGAGCGCGGGATCGGGTGCCGGTGCCGCGGTCCGGCGGCGCGCGGTCAGCAGCAGCGCCGCCGCTGCCACCGCGCCCGCGGCGGGCAGGCCCCACACCCACCAGGGCAGGCCGGCCGCCTGGGTGGCGACGCCGGGGGCGGTGGGGACGCTCAGCGGTCCGACCGGGGTGACGGAGTAGGCCGCCGGGGCGGCGGGCGAGGCATGGGCGAGGTCGGTGGCCGCGAGCACGAGCCGGAGCCGGTGGCCCGCCTCGACCTCGTGGTCCACCGCGGGGAGCGTCAGCTCGACGGTCCTGCCCGCCTTGGCGTCCTCGATCCGGACGGGGGCGACGAGCTGGGCGGGGAGCACCTGCTGCCGGCCGTCCGGGCCGACGTCGTAGACCTTGCCGAAGAGGACCGCCTCCCCGCTGTCCGAGGCGACCTTCACCCGGACGGTGGGCGAGCCGGTGATCCTGGTGCGGCGGTCGAGCGGCGCGGAGTCGAAGCGGGCGTGCTGCCCCGGGAAGTCGAGCGACAGGCCGACGCCGAGCGAGGAGAGCCCGGAGAGCCCGCCGCCCAGTCCGGGCACGGTGGAGATCCCCGGCGGTCCGGCTCCGGCCGGGTTGCGGAAGTACTGCGTCCCGCCGGCCAGTACGACCTCGCGGCGGCCCGCGCCCAGGCCCGGGTACGCGTCGGCCGTGGCACCGCGCAGGGTTGCCTGCCCGTCGGTGGAGTCGACGCCTCCGGTGCGGCTGACCCGGAACGCGGGGCCGGGGTCGGCGGTCTCGTCCCCGTTCAGGTACCGGTCGAACCAGGCCGAGATCCGTTCCTGGACCCGTGCCGTCTCCGGATCGCCGCCGTCGTGGCCGCCGGCGATCCAGTCGACCGCGACGGGCGCGCCGTTGCCGGCGATCGCCCGGGCCATGGAGTCGGCGTGCGAGAGCGGGAAGAGCGAGTCGGACTGCCCCTGGACGATGAGTGCGGGGACCTTGATCCGGTCGGCGACGGCGGACGGGCTGCGGGCCTCCAGCAGAGCCCGGGCTTCGGCGTCCGGTCTGCCGCTGGTCGCGACGCGCTCGTACATGGCGCACAGGGCCGGCTCGAAGCGTCCGCAGGCCGGTGCGGGCTGCCCGGCCGAGGTGGCGCCTGCGTCGCGGGCGCTGCCTCGGCCGGTGGCGCCCGCTTGCGTGGGGGCCTCGCCGCCTGCACCGGTTCCCGCGCCCGGGTCGGCACCGGTGCCCGGGCCGTCCCCGGCTGGAGCGTCCGCCGGCGGTTCGCCGGAGTCGGGGACGAGCCCGGACCCGCCGGCCGAACCGGCCGTGAAGAACAGCCCCGCCCAGAGCTTCTTGAAGACGCCGTCCGGGAACAGCGCGTCGGAGAGGTTCCAGTACGTGATCTGCGGAGCGATGGCGTCGACCCTGCGGTCGTGGCCCGCCGCGAGCAGGGCGACGGCCCCACCGTAGGACACGCCGGTGATCCCCACGCGCGGGTCTCCCTCGGCGTCCAGCTCCACCTCCGGCCGGGCGGCGAGCCAGTCGATCAGCCGCGAGACGTCCTCGACCTCGCGCCCGGGGTCGTTCAGCCCGATGGTTCCGGTGGACGCGCCGAAGCCACGCGCGGACCAGGTCATGACGGCGTATCCGTCCCTCGCCAGCGCCTCCGCCTGCTGCCGCACGGAGTCCTTGCTGCTGCCGAAGCCGTGCCCGATGAGCACGGCGGGCCGGCGGCCGTCCCCGGAGGTGAAGTACGAGGTGTCGATTCTCGCGCCCGGCACGGCCAGCACCTGGTCCTCGCGGTGTACCGCGGGCTCTTCGTCCGAGGCGGCGGCGGTCCAGGTGCCCGCGCCCGCGAGCACGGCGAGGGCGGCGGCGGCCGCGAGCAGCCGCCTTCGGCGCCGGGGCGGCACGGCTCGGCCGGGGAGTCGGATCCTCATGCCCGAAACCATAAGCGGACCGCCGTAGCGGCTGCCGCTGCCGCCGGGCTGATCTGTGTGACCTCCTCGGGGAGTACCGGGGGTCTCCGCCGTACTCCAGCCGCGGTACGCGGGGCGCGGGCGCCGGGAACGGGCGGGGAGATCTGGCGAGGTGCGGGCACCGGGAACGGGCGGGTGCGGGCGGGGGCGGAACGGGCGGGGTGCGGGAACCGGGAACGGGCGGGGTGCGGGAACGAACCGGGCCCGGGTCCGGCCGCGCTCCGCATGACGCCTCCGGTCGGCGGATGCACCCTCTTGGAGGGGCACTTCAGGACAGTTCATCCTCGGGGATTCATCCGGATACGCACTGTGGCCCCAAGCGGCCGCACGCACGGTGCAGATGTCGCCGATGTCCGCCAAATTACCTATGCCACCTGCGGTTTTGATCCAACTGATCGCCAGCAAACCCTTGTGCGCCGTATCACCTCACGAGAAGCTGTGCCGGCGTCCGCACCGCCGCGCGGACGCTTGTCATGTTCCGATCAAAAAGAGAGGTCCGGTGCACGAGATGAGATTCACCGCCCGCCGCTCCATACGCATGGGCGCGCTGCTCTCCGCAGCCGCCGTCGCGGCCGGTCTCCAGTTCGCCGCCACCCCCACAGCGCACAGTGCGCCGATCGGCGGTCTCCGTCTCGCCCCCACTGCAACCGCCGTACAGAACAGCTGGATCGTCGTCCTGAAGAACGGCCGCACGAGTGTCCCCGAGGTGACCGCCGACCAGGATGTGACCCCCCAGCACATCTTCCGGTCGGTGCTCAACGGTTTCTCCGCCTCCATGCCCAAGGCCCAGGCCGAACGGCTCGCCGCCGACCCCCGGGTGGCGTACGTGGAGCAGAACGGCGTGGTCCGCCTCAACGAGACCCAGACCAACGCCACCTGGGGCCCGGATCGCGTGGACCAGCGTGATCTGCCGCTGTCCACGACGTACACGTACGGCACGACGGCGTCGAACGTGAACGCGTACATCCTCGACACCGGCATCCGCACCTCGCACGGCGAGTTCGCCGGCCGGGCGAGCGTCGGCACGGACACCGTCGGCGACGGCCGGAACGGCCAGGACTGCCAGGGGCACGGCACTCACGTCGCCGGCACCGTCGGCGGCAAGACGTACGGGGTAGCCAAGGGCGTCAACCTGATCGCCGTACGCGTCCTGGGCTGCGACGGCTCCGGCACGACCGCGGGCGTCATCGCCGGTGTCGACTGGGTGACGGCGAACGCGGCCAAGCCGGCCGTGGCCAACATGAGCCTCGGCGGCAGCGCCAGCGCGGCCCTGGACGACGCGGTGAGCCGCTCCATCGCCTCGGGCGTCAGCTACTCGATCGCGGCGGGCAACGGCATCCTGGTCGGCATTCCCGCGAACGCCTGCAACTACTCGCCGGCCCGCGTCCCCGAGGCGATCACGGTCGGCGCCACGGACAGCACGGACCGGCGGGCGTCGTTCTCCAACTACGGCTCCTGCCTGGACCTGTTCGCTCCCGGGGTGGGCATCACCTCGGCCTGGAAGGACAGCGACAGCGCGACGAACACCATCTCCGGTACGTCGATGGCCACCCCGCACACCGCGGGTGTCGCGGCGCTCTACCTGGCGAACAACCCCACGGCGCCCCCGGCCCAGGTCCGGGACGCCCTGGTGAACAACGCGACCGGCGGCAAGGTCACGGACCCGCGCTCGGGCTCCCCGAACAAGCTGCTGTACTCGCTGTTCTGATCCCCCGCGGCGGCGGCCCGACCGGCACGGACGGCCGGGTCGGCACGGACGGCCGGACCGGGACCGTGAGATGCCGCGAGGAGCGGCCCTACCCGGGCGGGGTAGGGCCGCTCCTCGGTATCAGCCACCGGGCGGGCCTCCCGCCCCCGGGCGCGCACACGGGCGGGGAACTCCAGCGCGAGCGGGGGCAGGCCACCTGGTGTCCCGGCGCGGGCCGTCAGTGGTTGCGCGGGAGTTGCGTTGCGCGGGAGCAGGCCGTCAGTGGTTGCGCGGGAAGCCGAGGTCGACGCCGCCGTGCGGCTCGGAGGGGTCAGGCCAGCGGGTCGTGACGACCTTGCCGCGGGTGTAGAACTGCACTCCGTCGTTGCCGTATACGTGCAGGTCGCCGAAGAGCGAGTCCTTCCAGCCGCCGAAGGAGTGGTAGCCCACCGGCACCGGGATCGGCACGTTGACGCCGACCATGCCCGCCTGGACTTCCATTTGGAAGCGGCGGGCGGCGCCCCCGTCACGGGTGAAGATCGCCGTACCGTTGCCGAACGGCGAGGCGTTGATGAGCGCGACGCCCTCCTCGTAGGTGCCGGCGCGCAGCACGCACAGGACGGGGCCGAAGATCTCGTCGCGGTAGGCGTCGGAGTCGGTGGACACCTTGTCCAGGAGGGACAGGCCGATCCAGTGGCCGTCCTCGTAGCCGTCGACGGTGTAGCCCGTGCCGTCCAGGACGACGTCGGCACCCTGGTCCGCCGCGCCGTGCACATACGAGGCGACCTTGTCGCGGTGGGCCCTGGTGATGAGCGGGCCCATCTCGGACACCGGGTCGTCACCCGGGCCGATCTTGATCTTCTCGGCGCGCTCGCGGATCTTGTCGACGAGCTCGTCGCCGACGGCGCCGACGGCCACCACCGCGGAGATCGCCATGCAGCGCTCGCCCGCGGAGCCGTAGGCGGCGGAGACGGCGGCGTCCGCGGCCGCGTCCAGGTCGGCGTCGGGCAGCACCAGCATGTGGTTCTTGGCCCCGCCGAGCGCCTGCACGCGCTTGCCGTTGGCCGAGGCGGTGGCGTGGATGTGGCGGGCGATCGGGGTCGAGCCGACGAAGGAGACGGCCGAGACGTCCGGGTGCTCCAGGAGGCGGTCGACGGCGGCCTTGTCGCCCTGGAGGACGTTGAAGACACCGTCCGGGAGGCCCGCCTCGGCGAGCAGTTCGGCGATCTTCAGCGACGCGGAGGGGTCCTTCTCACTCGGCTTGAGGACGAAGGTGTTGCCGCAGGCGATGGCGAGCGGGAACATCCACATCGGCACCATCGCCGGGAAGTTGAAGGGCGTGATGCCGGCCACGACGCCCACGGGCTGGCGGATCGCCGCCACGTCCACCCGGTTCGACACCTGCGTCGACAGCTCGCCCTTGAGCTGCGTGGTGATCCCACAGGCCAGGTCGACGATCTCCAGACCGCGGGCCACCTCGCCCAGCGCGTCGGAGTGCACCTTGCCGTGCTCCGCGGTGATCAGTTCGGCGATCGCGTCGCGGTTGGCGTCGAGCAGCGCGCGGAAGCGGAAGAGGATCGACGTGCGCTGGGCCAGGGAGGAGGTGCCCCAGGTCTGGAAGGCGGTCCTGGCCGCGGCCACGGCACGGTCGACCTCCTCGACGGACGCGAGCGCGACCCGCGTGGTCACGGCACCGGTCGCCGGGTCGGTGACCGGCCCCCAGTCGCCGGACGCGCCCTCGACGGTCTTGCCACCGATCCAGTGGTGGACGGTCTTCGTCATGACGGATAGCTCCTTCGGGTCCCTCAGAGATGGCGGCGCCGGGCTGCGACCTGCCGGTCGTACTCCTCCCGGGCCTTGACCGCCGACGGCCGGGTCGCGGTCTCGGCCACGGGAACATCCCACCACGCCTGCGCCGGGGGCGCGCCCGACACTGTGTCTGCCGTTTCGGTCTCCGCGTAGACACATGTGGGGCGGTCGGCCGCACGGGCCTCGGCCAGGGCTTCACGCAGGTCACGTACGGTCCTGGCGCGGATCACCCGCATCCCCAGGGAGGCCGCGTTGGCGGCGAGGTCGACCGGGAGCGGCGCCCCGGTGTACGCGCCCCCCGCGAACTCTCCGGCCCGCGACGGAGCCGGTTCCCGGTGGCGGTAGGCCGTGCCGAACCGCTCCGCGCCGACCGCCTCGGAGAGACCGCCGATCGACGCGTACCCGTGGTTCTGCAGGATGACCAGCTTGATCGGGACGTTCTCCTGGACCGCCGTCACGATCTCGGTGGGGTTCATCAGATACGTGCCGTCGCCGACGAGCGCCCAGACCGGCCGCCCGGGCGCGGCCATCGCGACCCCGATCGCCGCGGGGATCTCGTAGCCCATGCAGGAGTAGCCGTACTCCACGTGGTACTGGTCGGGGGAGCGCGTCCGCCACAGCTTGT
Source organism: Streptomyces sp. I6 (assembly GCA_003725745.1). Taxonomy (GTDB): domain Bacteria; phylum Actinomycetota; class Actinomycetes; order Streptomycetales; family Streptomycetaceae; genus Streptomyces. Next base: position 2,113,234 of record RHDP01000001.1, read on the forward strand.
GGAGGTCGCCGGGGAGCGAGCCCGCGGCGTTGACCACGATGTCGTCGCCGGTGACCAGGCGGTCGAGCGCGCCGAGTACCTGGGGCTGGGTGGGGCGGGCGTCCTCGTCGGGCGCGTCGTAGGCGGCGTCGACCCGGTGCTCCCAGCGTTCCCTGCCGTCCGCGTACTCCGACTCGTAGCCGTGTTCGACACGGTGTCCGCGCAGGGCCCCGGTCAGTGCGTCGAGTCCGGCCCGGGCGTCCGCGACGAGCGGCAGCGCGGCGAGCTTGTGGGCGTCGAAGCCGGTGATGTTGAGGTTGAGGAAGCGGACACCGGGATGCGCGAACAGGGTCGACGAGGCGGTGGTGAAGTCGGTGTAGCGGGTGCCGACGCCGACGACCAGGTCCGCGGTCCTGGCGAGTTCGTCGGCGGTGGCGGTGCCGGTGTGGCCGATGCCGCCCACGTCCGCCGGGTGGTCGTACGGGAGGGCGCCCTTGCCGGCCTGGGTCGAGGCGACGGGGATGCCGGTGGCCTCGGCGAGGGTGCGCAGCGCGCCCTCCGCCCTGCTGTGGTGCACTCCCCCGCCGGCGACGAGAAGGGGCCGCCGGGCGGACCGCACGGCGAGCACCGCCGCGGCGAGCTCCTCCGGATCCGGTTGCGGCCGGCGCACGTGCCAGACGCGCTCGGCGAAGAACTCCTCGGGCCATTCGTACGCCTCCGCCTGCACGTCCTGGGGCAGCGCGAGCGTGACCGCCCCCGTCGCGGCCGGGTCGGCGAGGACCCGCACCGCGGCGAGGGCGGCGGGGACCAGCGCTTCGGGCCGGGTGATCCGGTCGAAGTACGCGGACACCGGGCGCAGGCAGTCGTTGACCGAGACGTCGCCCGCGTACGGGACCTCCAGTTGCTGGAGGACGGGGTCGGCGGGGCGGGTCGCGAAGATGTCGCCGGGCAGGAGCAGGACCGGGAGCCGGTTGACTGTCGCGAGCGCGGCGCCGGTGACGAGGTTGGTGGCGCCCGGGCCGATGGAGGTGGTGACGGCGTGCGCGGACAGCCGGTTCGACTGGCGGGCGTAGCCGACGGCGGCATGCACCATCGCCTGCTCGTTGCGCCCCTGTACGAAGGGCATCTCCCCGGACTCGAGGAGGGCCTGGCCGATCCCGGCCACGTTGCCGTGGCCGAAGATGCCCCACACGGCTGCGACGAGCCGCTGTCTGCGGCCGTCCCGTTCGGTGTACTGGCAGGCCAGGAACCGCACCAGTGCCTGGGCGACGGTCAGCGTCCGTCCGCTCATCGGTAGCCCTCCGTGTGGTCGGGGTGGAAGCAGATCCGCCAGGCGCGCTCAGGCCCGGGGCCGGCCATGACGTTCAGGTAGTACATGTCGTGGCCCGGGGCGGCGATGGACGGGCCGTGCCAGCCGTCCGGGACGAGGACGGCGTCACCGCTGCGGACCTCGGCGAGCAGATCGGTGCCCCGCGGGCGGGACGGCGACACCCGCTGGTAGCCGAAGCCGTGCCCGCCCTCGATCTCGAAGTAGTAGATCTCCTCGAGTTCCGACTCCTCGCCGGGGCGGTGCTCGTCGTGCTTGTGCGGCGGGTACGAGGACCAGTTGCCGCCCGGGGTCAGCACCTCGACGGCGATGAGGCGGTCGCAGGCGAAGGCGCCGGCGGCGGCGAAGTTGTGCACGCGGCGGGCGCAGCTGCCCGAACCCCGTTCCTCCACCGGGACGTCCGGCGCGGGGCCGCGGCGCGCGGGGAGCCGCCGCTCGCACTTCGCTCCGGCCAGGGCGAAGCGGCCTCCCGCAGCGGAGGCGATCAGTACCCGGGCGTCGCGCGGGACGTACGCGAAGTCGGTGACTCCGGCGAACACGCTCGTTCTGCCGACCAGTTCCATGGTCGTGTCCTCGGTCCGCACGGTGCACCCGCCCGCCAGCGGGAGCACGATCCACTCGCTGCCGCCGGTGTCCAGCTGGTGGGCGGCGCCGGGGGCCAGCTCCAGGATCCGCAGCGCGGAGTACTCCCAACCGGCTCTCCCGGGGTCGATGTCGAGCGCGTACGGACCGTCGGCGGCGGTCCCGGCCGGCAGGTGCCGGTCGTGTGCACCGCGGTTCCTGCGGGCTCCGTGTTCCCGGTGCGCGTCGTGCGCGTCGTGCGCTTGATGCGCCTCATGCGCGTCATGCGCGTCATGCGCGTCATGCGCGTCATGCGCGTCATGGTCCCTGTGCGGGTTGCGGTCCCTGTCGTCCATGAATCGTGCGTACCCCCCTAGAGCAGGCCCACGGCCGTGTCGACCGCCGCCGTGATGTCGCCGTCAGCCGGATAGAGCAGCGAACGGCCCGCCACCAGACCCTGGACCGTGGGCAGCCGCAGCGCGCCGCGCCACTTCCCGTACGCCGCCGCCTGCCCGCCCACGGTGCCGTCCACATCGCCGCCGAGGAGCACCGCGGGAAGCGTGGAGGTCTCCATCACCCGCGCCATGTCGTCGGGGTCCTCCGTGACGGGGATCTTCAGCCAGGTGTAGGCCGATGTGCCGGCGAGGCCGGAGGCGATGGCCATGGAGCGGGCGACCGCCTCCGCCGACAGGTCGTTGCGCAGCACGCCGCCGACGCGGCGGCAGATGAACGGCTCGACGAAGACCGGCAGCCGGTGGGCGGCCATCGCGTCGATGGCGCGGGCGGCGGAGTGCAGGGTGGACAGGGAACCGGGGTCGTCGTAGTCGATGCGCAGAAGCAGCTTGCCCGCGTCGAAACCGAGGCGCGCGAGGTCCTCGGCGCGGTATCCGGTGAACCGGTCGTCCAGTTCGAAGGCGGCACCGGCGAGTCCGCCGCGGTTCATGGACCCCATGGCGACCTTGCCGTCGAGTGCCCCGAGCAGGAGGAGGTCCTCCAGGATGTCGGCGGTGGCGAGGACGCCGTCCACGCCCGGACGTTCGAGGGCGGTGCACAGGCGCTCCAGCAGGTCGCGCCGGTTGGCCATCGCGTACGGCCGGTCGCCGACGGCGAGCGCGCCGCGGGCCGGGTGGTCGGCCGCGACGATCATCAATCGGCCGCTGCTTCCGACGAGGGGCCTACGCCGTCGGCGGGCCGCCGCCTCGGCCACGGCCTCAGGGTTGCGGGCCCTGATCCCGACGAGTTCGGTGGCGTCGACTCTGGTCACCGCGCCGCTCCGGGCGCCGCCGGTCCGGGACCGCCGTCCGCTCCGGGCGCCGCCGGTCCGGTCCTCGGGTCGGGGCGAGGATCGGGGCGAGGATCGGGACCGGGGGCGTGGCCGTCGAGGAGGGCGTCCACCTCTGCGGCGTAGGGCATGGCGGAGGAGCATGCCAGGCGGGCGGCGACGATCGCCCCGGCGGCGTTGGCGAAGCGCATCACGCGCTCCAGCTCCCAGCCGGCGACGAGTCCGTGGACCATCGCCCCACCGAACGCGTCGCCCGCGCCGAGCCCGTTGACCACGTCGACCCGCACCGGCGGCACCTCGGCGATCGTGCCGTCCCGGTGCACCGCCAGCACGCCCGCGGGCCCCTGTTTGACCACGGCCAGCTCGACTCCGCAGGCGAGCAGCGCAGCGGCCGCGGCGTGCGGTTCCCGCTCCCCGGTGGCGATCTCGCACTCCTCGAGATTGCCGACGGCGACGGTGGCGTGCGCGAGCGCCTTCGCGTAGATCGGCCGGGCCTCCTCGGCCGCGGAACCGGTGGGGCTCGCCCAGAACATGGGGCGCCAGTCCAGGTCGAGGACGGTCGTCCCGGACTTCGCCCGGTACTCGAGCGCGGCGAGCGTGGCCTCCCTGCTGGGCTCGGCGCAGAGCCCGGTGCCGGTCGTCCAGAAGACACGCGCCCGGCCGATCGCGTCCATGTCCAGTTCTTCGGCGCGCAGTTCGAGGTCGGGGGCCTTGGGCTGCCGGTAGAAGTACAGCGGGAAGTCGTCCGGCGGGAAGATCTCGCAGAACGTCACGGGGGTCGGCAGTCCCGGAACCGCCGTCACCCAGCGGTCGTCGACCCGGAACTCGCGGAGCGCCTGGTGGAGGTAGTCCCCGAAGGCGTCCCGGCCGGTGCGGGTGACGACCGCGGTGCGCCGGCCGAGCCGGGCCGCCGCGACCGCCACGTTCGAGGCGGACCCTCCGAGGTACTTCCCGAAGGTCTCCACCTGCGCCAGCGGTACCCCGGTCTGCAGGGGGTAGAGGTCCACTCCGATCCGGCCCATCGTGATGAGGTCGTACGGCTGAGGCATACGGGTCCCTTCGGTTCCACGTCCGGCTGCCCCCTGGTCTAGCCCGACTCCCGGAACACTGTCAACATTTTGTCCTTACATTCGGACGAAAGCTTGACACCTTTCTCCGGCGGCCGGAAAGCTGGCCGCCATGACCTCCTCCGCAGCCTCGTTCAACCGCATCCGGATCGGGTCGGCCCCGGACTCCTGGGGCGTGTGGTTCCCCGACGATCCCCGGCAGGTCCCGTGGCGGCGCTTCCTCGACGAAGTGGCACGGGCCGGGTACGAGTGGATCGAACTCGGCCCGTACGGCTACCTCCCCACGGACCCCGCACGGCTGGCCGAGGAGACCTCGTCCCGGGGGCTGAGGGTGTCGGCCGGCACGGTCTTCACCGGACTTCACCACGGCCCGGCCGTGTGGGAGAAGACCTGGGCCCATGTGGCCGGTGTCGCCGCCCTCGCCCGCGCGATGGGCGCGGACCACCTCGTCGTCATTCCGTCCTTCTGGCGTGACGACAGGACCGGCGAGGTACTGGAGGACCGCACCCTCACACCCGGCCAGTGGAGCCATCTCGCCCGCCAGACCGAGCGCCTGGGGCAGGAGGTGGGCGACCGGTTCGGGCTGAGGATCGTGGTCCACCCCCACGCGGACACCCATATCGACAGCGAGGAGAACGTCAGCCGCTTCCTCGACGCGACCGACGCGGACCTGGTCTCGCTCTGCCTGGACACCGGCCACTACGCCTACTGCGGCGGCGACAGCGTCAAGCTCATCGAGACCTACGGCGAGCGGATCGGCTACCTCCACCTCAAGCAGGTGGACCCGGAGATCCTCGCCGACGTGGTGGCGAACGAGGTGCCGTTCGGCCCCGCGGTGGCGCGCGGGGTGATGTGCGAACCGCCGGCCGGAGTCCCCGCGCTGGAGCCGGTGCTGGCCGCCGCCCGGCGCCTCGACGCCGAACTCTTCGCCATCGTCGAGCAGGACATGTACCCCTGCCCTCCGGACAGGCCCTTCCCCATCGCCGAGCGCACCCGGCGCTTCCTCCGCTCCTGCGGCGCCTGACCCCCTCGACACCACCGCCCCTCGACACCGTCGCCTCTCGACACCACCGCCCCTCGACACCGCCGTGTCACAACAGCGGCCTCCGCGTCACATATGTCTCCGTTACGCGGGTCTTGCGTCACAGGACCTCGACAGCCCCTCCCCTGTCGTCACTCTGCGTCGTTCAACGGGCACAGGCTGAGTGATCGCCAGCGCCCGCGCCGCAGCTCCCCCGACGGCTCCCCCGGCCGCCGCTGAGGCGCGTGCAGGGAGGTGCCACAGATGACGGACAGAAGACTCTGGTCCTACAAGGACATCGCAGCGCACATCAAGGTGCAGCCGGACACGGTCCGTTCGTACCGCAAGCACGGCCTCCTGCCGCCACCGGACCATGTGGAGGCGGGCAAGCCCTACTGGTATGCCGACACCATCCGGGTCTGGGTGGCGAACCGCCCGGGCAACAGGGGAGGCAGAAGCTGAGGCACGGGCCCGGCACCCCCGGGTGCGGGGCCCGTGGGCAAACCGCTTGCCGCTCGCGCCGGGCGGCTCCGACAATCGCCCGGTGACCGAGCGACCAGTCGCGGACTTCTCCGCCAAGCCGACCCTCACCGGAGCGAAGGTGGTCCTGCGCCCCTTCACCGAGGAGGACGCCCCCACGATGGCCGAAATCCTGCGCGACCCGGAGGTCCTCCTCCTCACCGGTTCGGCGGGCGCCCCTCCCTTCCCGGACGAGCGGCTGCGCTCCTGGTACGCCACCCGCAGCGAGCAGACCGACCGCCTCGACCTCGCCGTGGTCGACCGGGCCTCCGGTGAACTCGTGGGCGAGGCGGTCCTCAACGAGTGGGACGAGCGGAACCGCAGTTGCAGCTTCCGGACACTGATCGGCCCCCGGGGCCGCGACCGCGGCCTCGGCACCGAAACCGTCAGGCTCATCACCGGCTACGGCTTCGAGCGGCTCGGACTGAACCGGATCTCCCTGAGCGTCTACGCCTTCAACGCCCGGGCCCGCCGCGCCTACGAGAAGGCGGGCTTCGTCGCCGAGGGCACCGAACGCGAGGCCCTGCGCCATGAGGACGGCTGGGTCGATGCCACGACCATGTCGGTGCTCGCCCGCGAGTGGGCCGCCCACCGGGGCCGGCCCGGGGACTGAACCGGCGGGGACCAGGAGGCCGTTCCCACCTCGCCCCCGCCGCGGCGGCCCGGCCCCCTGCCCCACCGAGGCCGGACCTCGTGCGGAGGACCGCGGCGGGGGTGGCCCGGCCGCGTCGCGACCACCGTGCTCGCCGCACTGACACCGGCGGGGACCGGAGCCGGCCGCCGCCCGCGAGGGGCAGGAGCAGGACGCCCACACGGCCGAAGGACCGGACTCACCTCGGTGGCGCACCGCCGCCTCGGGCCACGGGCCTGTGCTCCCGTCCGGCCGGGAGCACTCGCACAGATACCCCCTAGGGGTATAAAGTGATGGCCGGGGAGGCCCGGCGCCGCCACGGCCGCCCCGGCGCACCATGAGTTCGGCGCACGACACGACTTCGCCGCACGAAACGACCGCGAAGCGACAGATCCGCGAAGAGGAGAACGCCATGACCGCCGAGACGAACACCGGCACCATCGAGGCCACCGGTTCCCGCCACAGCGATGGCGCGGCGGGAGCGGCACCGGACGGCACCACCGCGGTCTACCTGGTGAAGGGCATGACGTGCGGTCACTGCGAGGGCGCCGTGTCCGAGGAGATCTCCGCGATCGCCGGTGTCTCCTCCGTGCAGGCCCTCGCCGCCACCGGGCAGGTCACCGTGGTCTCGGCCGCACCGCTCGACGAGGCCGCCGTACGCGCGGCCGTCGACGAGGCCGGCTACGAGTTCGCCGGTCCGGCCTGACCTCGGGGGCGGGCCGCGCTCCACCCGCACCGGGGAAGGAGCCCCGCGGCCGGCCCCGGAGAGGCCAAGGAGGCCAAGGAGGGCGAGGAGGGCGGGAGGGCGAGGAGGGCGGGAGACCGCAGAACGGAAGGGGCCGGAGGCCCTTCACCACGCCGCTCCGGCGAAGCCGCCCCTGTCCCAGCGGGGGCGGCTTCGCCGTACCACCCGCCCGCAGGACCCCGGGCTCCCGACCACCCCACCCCTCCGCAGGATCCCGCCCCGCCCGTCCGGCCGCACGCGGCCCCGCCACGCCCTCAGTCGCACGCCACGACCCCGCCGCCACCCGCCCCGGGGCCCCGGATCCCGTGACCGCGGGAATTGCCGGGACCTACTCATCCGTTTCCATGGCCAGCGGGAGGCTGCGTCTGCGATCCTTCACGTGGTACACAGGACCTTCACAAAGAGACCCAGATCACAGATATTTATGGGTAACCATTCGGGCTCTTCGCGAGTCTAAGTGGGCGATGCCAGAGCGTCTTGGGGGACGCTCATGGGATGTCTTGGGGGACGTCCCAGGCAAGCGTTGGCCGGGGCACGTACGACCGGGAAGCTTTGAGCGGCCCTCCCGTGGATGCGTACCCCGGCAGACCGCCTCGCGAAGAGCTTCTGCTGGCCACCAGCAGACGCCCGGCCGGATCCCGTGGGGGGAATCCGCACCGGGGATATGGGAAGCGCCCCGCTTGCCGACCCGTGGGGGGATCGGCAGCGGGGCGCTTCTCGTTGTACGTGGCCCGCGAAGGGCCCGTCCGCCGGGTGCGGGCTCCCAGAAGGCCTCAGCGGGCCTCGACGGGGACGAAGTCCCGCAGCACCTCGCCGGTGTAGATCTGGCGCGGGCGGCCGATGCGGGAACCCGGCTCCTTGATCATCTCGTGCCACTGCGCGATCCAGCCCGGAAGCCGGCCGAGGGCGAAGAGCACGGTGAACATCTCGGTCGGGAAGCCCATGGCCCGGTAGATCAGACCGGTGTAGAAGTCGACGTTCGGGTAGAGCTTGCGCTCGACGAAGTAGTCGTCGGAAAGCGCGTGCTCCTCCAGCTTGAGGGCGATGTCCAGCAGCTCGTCGGACTTGCCCAGAGCGGAGAGCACATCGTGGGCGGCAGCCTTGATGATCTTGGCGCGGGGGTCGAAGTTCTTGTAGACCCGGTGGCCGAAGCCCATCAGGCGGACGCCGTCCTCCTTGTTCTTCACCTTGCGGATGAAGGTGTCGACGCCGCCGCCTCCGGCCGCGATGCCCTCGAGCATCTCCAGCACGGACTGGTTGGCGCCACCGTGCAGGGGGCCCCACAGGGCGGAGATGCCGGCGGAGATGGAGGCGAACATGTTCGCCTGCGAGGAGCCGACCAGGCGCACGGTGGACGTCGAGCAGTTCTGCTCGTGGTCCGCGTGCAGGATGAGCAGCTTGTCGAGCGCGGCCACGACGACCGGGTCCAACTCGTACTCCTGCGCCGGGACCGAGAAGGTCATCCGCAGGAAGTTCTCCACGTAGCCGAGGTCGTTGCGGGGGTAGACGAACGGGTGGCCGATCGACTTCTTGTAGGCGTAGGCGGCGATCGTCGGGAGCTTCGCCAGCAGCCGGATGGTGGAGAGGTGGCGCTGCTTCTCGTCAAACGGGTTGTGGCTGTCCTGGTAGAACGTCGAGAGCGCGCTGACCACGGACGACAGCATGGCCATCGGGTGGGCGTCGCGCGGGAAGCCGTCGAAGAAGCGCTTGACGTCCTCGTGCAGCAACGTGTGCTGGGTGATCTCGCCACGGAACGCCGCGAGCTCGTCCACGGTGGGCAGCTCACCGTTGATCAGCAGGTAGGCCACCTCCAGGAAGCTGGAGCGCTCGGCCAGCTGCTCGATGGGGTAGCCGCGGTAGCGCAGGATGCCCTGCTCGCCGTCGAGGTAGGTGATCGCGGATTTATAGGCGGCGGTGTTGCCGTAACCGCTGTCCAGGGTCACCAGACCGGTCTGCGCCCGGAGCTTCCCGATGTCGAAGCCCTGGTCGCCGACGGTGCTCTCGACCACCGGATAGGTGTGTTCACCGTCCGCGAACCGCAGTACTACAGAGTTGTCGCTCACGTCATCCCTCACCGACGTAGTGCCTCTTCTTCGAGGTGCCCTGACTGTCTCTACCATCCCCCATTTGGCTGAGGAGAGTGCACTCGGGGTCGACCATTAGCCCGGTCGGCGGCACTCAGTGCCGCTCAGCTCGCCCATCCTGCCCCCTTCGCCCCGGTTCCGGAAGTGTCAGGTGATCTTTCCCACGAACCCTCCACCTGTCAGCCTGTGGTCAAGGGCGGTAAAGCGCCTGCCTGCCGAGGCGGTACGGACCGCCTGCCCTATCGCCCTGCGGGAGCCGACCAGTACGACGAGCTTCCTCGCCCTGGTGACGGCCGTGTAGAGCAGGTTCCGCTGGAGCATCATCCAGGCCCCGGTGGTGACCGGAATCACCACGGCCGGGTACTCACTGCCCTGGGAGCGGTGGATCGTGACGGCGTAGGCGTGGGACAGCTCGTCCAGCTCGTCGAAGTCGTACGGCACCTCCTCGTCCTCGTCCGTCAGCACCGTCAGCCGCTGGTCGACCGGATTGAGTGAGGTCACCACGCCGACCGTGCCGTTAAAGACTCCGTTCTTTCCCTTTTCGTAATTGTTGCGAATCTGAGTGACCTTGTCGCCGACGCGGAAGACCCGGCCGCCGAGGCGCTTCTCGGGCACATCGGGGCGGGCGGGGGTGATCGCCTGCTGGAGCAGCCCGTTCAGGGTGCCCGCGCCGGCGGGCCCCCGGTGCATGGGCGCCAGGACCTGCACATCCCGCCGCGGGTCCAGCCCGAAGCGCGCCGGGACCCGCCTGGCGGCCACGTCGACGGTCAGCCGGCCCGCCTCCTCGGTGTCGTCCTCGACGAAGAGGAAGAAGTCGCTCAGCCCGTGGGTGACGGGCTGCGCTCCGGAGTTGATGCGGTGGGCGTTGGTGACCACTCCCGACTGCTGGGCCTGCCGGAAGATGCGGGTGAGCCGGACGGACGGGACCGGGCTGCCGTCGGCGAGGAGATCGCTGAGGACCTCGCCGGCGCCGACGCTCGGAAGCTGGTCCACATCGCCCACGAGCAGCAGATGAGCGCCGGGCGCCACGGCCTTCACGAGTTTGTTGGCGAGCAGCAGGTCCAGCATGGAGGCCTCGTCGACCACCACCAGGTCGGCGTCGAGCGGCCGGTCCCTGTCGTAGGCCGCGTCGCCGCCCGGCTTCAGCTCCAGGAGCCGGTGCACGGTGGACGCCTCGGCACCGGTCAGCTCGGCGAGCCGCTTGGCCGCCCTCCCCGTGGGAGCCGCGAGGACCACCTTGGCCTTCTTGGCGCGGGCGAGCTCGACGATGGAACGGACCGTGAACGACTTGCCGCAGCCGGGGCCGCCGGTCAGGACGGCCACCTTCCGGGTCAGGGCGAGACGCACGGCCTGCTCCTGCTCGGCCGCGAGTTCCGCGCCCGTACGGTCGGCGAGCCAGGCCAGCGCCTTGTCCCAGGCCACGCCCTGGAAGGCCGGCATACGGTCCTCGTCCGTGCGCAGCAGCCGGGTCAGCTGGGCGGCCAGGGACAACTCGGCGCGGTGGAAGGGCACCAGGTAGACCGCGGTGACCGGGTCCCCGCCCTCCGGCGAGGGGACCTGCTCCCGGACGACCCCCTCCTCCCCGCCCGCCAGCTCGGCGAGGCAGTCGATGACCAGGCCGGTGTCGACCTGGAGGAGCTTCACGGAGTCCGCGATCAGCCTCTCCTCCGGGAGGTAGCAGTGCCCCTGGTCCGTGGACTGGGACAGGGCGTACTGCAGACCGGCCTTGACCCGGTCCGGGCTGTCGTGGGGTATGCCCACGGCCTGGGCGATCCGGTCGGCGGTGAGGAACCCGATACCCCAGACGTCCGCGGCGAGGCGGTACGGCTGGTTCCGGACGACGGAGATCGACGCGTCCCCGTACTTCTTGTAGATCCGCACGGCGATGGAGGTGGAGACGCCCACGCCCTGGAGGAAGACCATGACCTCCTTGATGGCCTTCTGCTCCTCCCAGGCAGCACCGATCATCTTGGTGCGCTTGGGGCCGAGGCCGGGAACCTCGACGAGCTTGCCGGGCTCCCGCTCGATGACGTCAAGGGTGCCCGCGCCGAAGTGGTCGACGATGCGCTCGGCGATCCTGGGCCCGATGCCCTTGATGAGGCCGGAGCCGAGATAGCGCCGGATGCCCTGGACGGTGGCGGGCAGGACGGTGGTGTAGTTCTCGACGGTGAACTGCTTGCCGTACTGCGGGTGGGAGCCCCAGCGGCCCTCCATCCGCAGCGACTCACCCGGCTGCGCGCCGAGGAGCGAGCCGACCACCGTGAGGAGGTCGGAGCTGCCGCGCCCGGTGTCGACCCGGGCGACGGTGTACCCGTTCTCCTCGTTGGCGTAGGTGATCCGCTCCAGGACCCCTTCGAGCACTGCCAGATTGGACATGCACCGACGCTACCGCCCCGCTCCGACAACGTGCCGGGCCTGTGGAAAACCTCGCGTACGGCGTCCGTGAAGCGGCCCGGGAGAGATCGCCGGACGGGCCGCCCGCAGTAGGCTGGAGTCGCATCGGCAGACGCGTGGAGCCCGTGGAGACCGCCCATGACCGGAACGCCCGGGGCAGGGGCGCCCGGGGCAGGGGCGCCCGGGCAGGAACGCCGAAGAAGCGGGCGCCGGGGGAACGGGCGCCCGGGCCCGATGGGGCCGGGATCCGGTCGTCACCGGCTGGCGGCAGGGCGACCGCGTCGTCCGCTGGACGCACGGCGACCTGACGGTCCGGAAGGACTTCGCGGGACCGACGCAGGCGGCGCCGGCGTGGGCCGGCCGGGTGCTCGTGGTGGAGGCGCTGGACGACACTCCGTACACACCCACGGACAACGCGGTCGTGTACGAGGCGGACGGGACGGAACCGGTCCGGTTGGCGCCCCCGCGCGACCCGGTCGCCGAGCCGTCATGGGTGTTCGGGTTCTCCACGGCTCACCTGGACGCCCGGGGGCGCCCGGTGCTGGTGGCCGCCACACAGGTCGGCGACTTCTGGGGCCACCCGGATCTGGAGTCGGGCACGATCGTGGACGTGCAGGAGTGGTGCTGAGCCTATGACCGACCGCCGGCCGGGACCGGTCGGCCCCACGAACCGATCCGGGATACTCCGCCCGGGCGGGGAACCCGGGGCGAGGGTACGGCGTCCAAGGGCCGTGCCGTGGACGAGTCACCGCAGAGCGGAGTCGTCGGCCCTCGTTGCTGGCTGCGATCGCTGACTCCCTCCCTGGCCGCCTGCGGCCCGCGGCACGCCGCCACCGGTGCGCCCCCTCCCAGCACCGGTGGCGGCCCCTCTCCCCCGGGCCCGAGCACCCCGGCGCGCCCCGGGCGCCCTCGCGCCCCGGTCGACTCGCCGCGTCGCCTCACGGTCCCTGACGCCCCCTCACGATCTCCGACACCCCTGACGGCCGCTCCCGCCCCGCGGTGCCTCGCGACGCCGCAGTGCCTCGCGACCCCGCACCCGGCGTGTCCTCAGTGCCCCCGGTGCGCCCTCGTGTACCGCACCCGGCGGGCCCTCCGTGCCCGCCCCGGTGCGCCCTCGGTACCGCGGCCGGTGCGCCCTCGGTACCGCGGCCGGTGCGCCCTCCGTGCCGCGGCCGGGCGCGCGTCCGTACCCATCCCTTGACTGGCAGTTACTTTCCGGATATCCGTGACCCTTGGAAGTTTCCTTCAAGGAAGGAGCACCCGTGGCCGACCGGACCACTCCGTCCAGACGCTCCGTTCTCGCCGCCTCCGCCGCGGGAGCGGCCGTGGCGGCCCTCGCCTCCGGCCCCGCGCACGCGGGCCCGGCCGACCGCGGCGCCACCCGCGCCGGCCTCAAGCGGCTCATCTCCCGGATGAGTCTGGAGGAGAAGGTCGGCCAGCTCTTCGTGATGCGGGTGTACGGGCACTCCGCCACCGCACCCGACCAGGCGGACATCGACGCCAACCTCAGGGAGATCGGGGTCCGTACGGCCGCCGAGCTGATCGAGCGCTACCACGTCGGCGGCATCATCTACTTCGTCTGGGCCCACAACACCCGTGACCCGCACCAGATCGCCGAACTCTCCAACGGAATCCAGCGGGCCGGCCTGGCCCGGCCGACCCCCGTCCCACTGCTGATCTCCACCGACCAGGAGCACGGCATCGTCGCCCGGGTCGGCAGGCCGGCGACCCTGATGCCGGGCGCGATGGCGCTGGGCGCGGGCGGATCCCGTTCCGGCGCCCGGGAGGCCGCCCGGATCGCGGGAACCGAGCTGGCCGCGATGGGCATCCGGCAGAACTACGCGCCGGTCGCCGACGTCAACGTCAACCCCGCCAACCCGGTCATCGGCGTGCGGTCGTTCGGCTCCGACCCCCAGGCGGTGGCCGGGCTGGTCGCCTCCCAGGTGCGGGGCTACCAGCGCGCGGGCATCGCCGCGACCTCCAAGCACTTCCCGGGGCACGGCGACACCGTGTCGGACAGCCACCACTCGCTGCCGACGATCCACCACAGCCGCGAGGAGTGGGAGGCCCTCGACGCCCCGCCGTTCCGGGCCGCGATCGCCGCGGGCATCCGCTCCATCATGACGGCGCACATCGTCGTCCCGGCGCTCGACCCGAGCGAGGACCCGGCTACGCTCTCCCGCCCGATCCTCACGGGGATACTGCGCGAGGAACTCGGCTACGACGGAGTCGTCGTCACCGACGCCCTCGACATGGCGGGCGTGCGGCAGAAGTACGGCGACGACCGGGTTCCGGTGCTGGCGCTGAAGGCCGGCTGCGACCAGCTCCTCAACCCACCCGACTTGAGCGTCGCCTGGAACGCCGTCCTGCAGGCCGTGCGCAGCGGCGAGTTGACCGAGCGGCGCATCGAGGAGTCGATCCTGCGCATTCTGCTGCTCAAGTCCGAAGTGGGCCTGTTCAGGAACCCGTTCGTCACCCGCGGGGACGTGGACCGCACCGTGGGCAAGCGGTCCCATCTGGCGGCCGCCGACCGGATCGCCCGGGAGACCACGACCCTTCTCACCAATCCGGCCGGTCTGCTGCCGCTCTCCCGCCGCAGCCATCGCCGTGTGCTGGTGGTCGGCGCGGACCCCGCCTCCCCGTCCGGGACCACCGGACCCCCGACCGGCACGCTCGCGAAGGCCTTCACCGAAGCGGGCTTCACCGCCACGGCGCTGTCCACCGGCATCACTCCGACGGCCGCCGGGATCGAGGAGGCGGTGGCCGCCTCGGCCGGGAAGGACGTCGTGGTCGTCGGCACGTACAACGTCTCGGCGACCAGTCCGCAGCGCACCCTGGTGTCCCGACTGGCGGCCACCGGGGTCCCGGTGGTCACGGTCGCCATCCGGAACCCCTACGACGTCGCGCAGCTGTCCGGCGCCGGGGTCGCGGCCTCGCTCGCGACGTACAGCTGGACGGATGTCGAACTGCGGGCCGCGGTACGGGTGATCGCGGGCCGGGCCGAGCCCGGCGGCCGGCTTCCCGTACCGGTGCAGCGCGCCGACGACCCGGCGCGGGTGCTGTACCCGGTCGGACACGGCCTGGGATACCGGGGCGCCCGTCGCTAGTCCCCGCGGCCCGGCGGAGCCGCCACCGGAGCACGCCCGGGCGTAGCGCGGGGTACGCCGCCGCGCTACCGGCCCCACTCCCCCACACGGTGGAAAGCCCCCGCTCCCCTGGCGTGCGCCCGCCCCGGCGGGCCACCCTGGAGGGACCGAGCAGGGGGATCCATGCACATACGGCGACTTTGGGCAGGAGTGGTGTGCGCGGTGCTGGTCTCCTGCGGGCCGGCGTCGGGCGACGCCGGGGGTGCGGGCCCTTCGGAGGTCGGGGAGGCCCCGGCCACGGCACCGGCCGCGCACGGGCCGCTGTTCCTCGGCCCGGGGGACTGCAGTGGCCGGGGCCGCACCGATGTCCGCGAGGTGCCCTGCACCAGTGAGAAGGCGGCGGCGCGGGTGATCGCCCGCCACGACGGACGGCGCAGGGACGGGCCCGCCTGCCCAGCGGCGACGGACTTCGTCCTGCACATCTCGGAGCACCGCCCGGAGTTCGACGAGGACGGCGACGGTTCGGTGCCGCGGGGATACGCGTGCATGCGCAACCTGGAGCCGCCGCACCCCGGCGACCCCGGAGGCGGGGGCGGCCCGCACACGGTCGTCGGCGACTGCCTCCACACCTCCGGCAAGGGACAGGTCAAGGAGACCCCCTGTGACGGGTCCGGCGCGCACCGACCCGAGTTCAGGGTGGAGTCGGCCGTGGACGAGCGGTCCCGGTGCCCGGGGTCGACGGATCTGTTCGTGGAACTGCCCGTCGGCGACGCGCCGGTGGGTTGCGCCCGCCGCCTGTGACTGGGCGCATCGCGAGTCGTCGGCGGCGGGACACGGCTCCCGGCCGCGGGACGCAGACCCCACAGCCACCGGCTCCCGGCGCGCCGAGGTTCAGCACGGCCACCGGTACCCCGGGTTCAGCACGGCCATCGGTACCCCGGGTTCAGCACGGTCACCGGTACCCCGGTACCCCGGGCCGCCGGTACCCCGGGCCGCCGGGCCGGCGGGGCTCAACGGTGCCACCGAGGCCCCCCGGGGTCCGGCCGGGCCACACGGGATTCAGCGGTGCCGTCGAGGCTCCGGGGCCCGGCGGGGCCACCGGGATTCGGCGGTCACGGACGGAGCATCGGCTCCCGCTCGATGTCCTGCCTGTCGAGCTTGGTGTCGGGCTTCGTCAGCCGCTTCGCCTTGGCCGGGTCCTCCTGGACTGCGGCCGGTGCGACGCCCGCCCACTCCAGGATCCGGGCGGTGGCCTTCGCCCGCTGGTCCGCCTTCAGGCCGGCGACGTTGGCACCGTGGTTGGCGCCGGGGGCGGTGAAGACGTAGCTGTCACGCGCGCCCTTGCCGAGCCGGAACGGTTCGGCACCCCACGGGTCGTTCTCGCCGTAGACGAAGAGCATCTGCCGTGCGTGGTGGCGGACCCAGCCGTCCACGTCGTCCATCACCCACGGCTTGAAGCGCATGGGGATGTCCCGGGGCACGAACTCGCGCGGCGCCTGGTAGCCGTAGCGGCTCAGGCCCTCGAGGTGGGGCTGCTTGATGGTCGGCGCACCGAGTTCCGTACCCGCCTGGTAGTAGTACGGCGTGTACGGCTCCAGGCCCTGGTCGGTGTAGAAGGAGAAGCCGGAGATCGCGTCGACGCTGTCCCAGATCTCCTGGTCGGTGGCGGTCGCCGCCACCGGGACCGACGCGCAGTCGGCCGCCTGGCTGTACTGCCAGAAGGCCCAGGTGTAGTCGAGGACCACGGCCTCGAAGGCCTTGTCGAGCGAGCCGACGGTACTGAAGGTGTAGCCGTTCTCGGCCGCGTAGGCGGTGTACCGCGCCTCCAGCGACGCGCGGCGGACGAGCGCCTCGCGCTGCACCGCGTTCAGCTTGTCGCGGCACTCGGCGGTGCCGACCTCCTCGAAGAACCGGTCGTAGGCCGAGTCCTCCTTGTTGTTCACGTCGTTCGGCGCGACATAGGCGACGACACCGTCCATGTCCCGAGGGTAGAAGCGCTCGTAGTACGTGGCGGTCATACCGCCCTTGGAGCCGCCCGTGGCGATCCACTTCTTGTCGTAGATCTTCTTCAGCGCGGTGAAGACGCGGTGCTGGTCGCTGGCGGCCTGCCAGATGTCGAGCTTGGACCAGTCGGCCGGGTCGGGCCGCGAGGGGCTGAAGAACCTGTACTCCAGGTCGACCTGGTTGCCGTCGACGATCTGGGTGGGCTCACGCCGGCGCGGGGTCGTACCGACGTGGTAGCCGCTGGTGTAGAAGACGGTCGGCCGGGTGGTGTCCTTGTGCAGCACCGTGATGCGCTGCTTGAACGTGCCCCTGGACGGCCGCCGGTGATCGACCGGCTGGGTGTAGCCGAGTACGAAGTAGCGGTAGCCGGGGTGGGGCTTCTCCTCGATGAGGCTCATCCCGGGTATCGCGAGGATCCGGTCCTTGATGTCCCGGGACGCGGCGTCCTCGGACGCCGCAAGCGAGCCGGTGGCTGGTTCGGCGGCGGTGGCCGCGCTCGCCGTCGTCCCGGCGCCGCCTACGAGCACCACGAGTGACAACAGCCATCTCAGTGTTTTCCGCGTTTTCCGCATGCAACACACTCCCCTTGGTTCACAGCGGTCGCGGTGAACCTAGCGGGGCAATGCCGCTATGGCCAGGGCGAGTTGGACGGCGGCACGGAAACCGGCTCTCTCAGCAGAGCGTCCAGCCGGTCGAGGCGCGCTTCCCGGCGACGGCACCCGACACCCGGACGCAGCGGTTGAGGGCGTAGACGGTGACGGGGCCCGCCTGCCGGGTGAAGCGTCCGCTGTCGACGGCCGCGCGACCGCCGCGCGGCTGGAGGGACACCGACATCGACCGTACGGTGCCGGGCCGCTTGGCGACCGTGAGGGCGCAGACGTACTGCCGCTTCTTGTAGACGCGCAGTTCTCCCGTGGCGAACCCGACCGTCTTCGCGGGACGGCCGGAGCAGACGGATGCGGCCTCCGCCCGCTGGCCCCCCGGCCCCGCCAGCGACATCGCGCCGACGACCATGAGCACAGCGAGCACTCGCCTCACCAGCTTCCCGAACACACTTGCTCCCCTCCCGCACCGAGCCGTACTGACGTACGACGCAGCCGGGGCCCGGACGGTTGCCCGTCGGGGCCCGGGAGGGCGGGATCGCACGGGGGATCCGGCGGGATCTCGCAGGGGGTCTCGCACGGGGTCTCGCACGGGATGCGGCGGTATCCGGGCCGGCCGACGCCCCGGCCCGCGCCTCCGGCAGGACCTGGCCGTGGAACCGCAGGACCGGGCCGCGGAACCGGACTCGGAAACCGGGCGGCCGGAACCGGGAGCGGGCCGCGGAGCTCAGGAGGGGACGCGGGGCTCGGGAGGGGACGGTAGGGCTCACGTCGGGGCCAGGGGACTCGGGAGCGGGCCGCGGGGGCTAACGCCCGGACCACGGAACTCACGAGCGGGCCACGAGGGGCTAACGCCCGGACCACGGAACTCACGAGCGGGCCGCGGCCGGCTCCTCCTCGCCGATGAAGGTCCGCCACAGCTCGGCGTACCGCCCGCCCCGCGCGAGCAGTTGGTCGTGCGTGCCGTCCTCGACCACCCTGCCGTGCGCCATGACGACCACACGGTCCGCGCGGGCCGCGGTGGTGAGGCGGTGCGCGACCACCAGGGTGGTGCGGCGCCCGGTCAGCCGGTCGGTGGCCTGGTTCACCTGTGCCTCCGTGGCCAGGTCGAGCGCGGCGGTCGCCTCGTCGAGCAGCAGCACGTCCGGATCGACCAGTTCGGCCCGGGCCAGGGCGATGAGCTGGCGCTGGCCGGCGGAGAGATTACGGCCGCGCTCCGCGACCTCGTGGAGATAGCCGTCCTCCAGCGTGGCGATCATCTCGTGCGCGCCGACCGCACGGGCCGCGGCCTCCACCTCCGCGTCACTCGCCCCGGGCCGCCCGTACGCGATGGCGTCCCGGACCGTGCCGGGGAAGAGGTACGCCTCCTGCGGCACGACACCGAGCCGGTGCCGGTAGGAGGTGAGGTCGAGGTCGCGCAGATCGGTGCCGTCGGCGGTCACCCGTCCGCTCGTCGGGTCGTAGAACCGTGCCACCAGCTTGACCAGGGTGGACTTGCCCGCGCCCGTCTCGCCGACGAACGCGACCGTCTGCCCGGCCGGGATCCGCAGGTCGACACCGCTGAGCGCGCTGTCCCCGCCGTCGGCCCCGCCGCCGTACGCGAACGAGACGTTCTCGAAGGCGAGGTCGCCCCGCAGCGAGGACACCTCGACCGGCTCGCGGGACTGCTTCGTCGACGTCGGCTCCCGCAGCAGCTCCTGGATCCGGCCGAGCGAGACGGTGGCCTGCTGGTAGCCGTCGAAGATCTGGGACAACTGCTGCACCGGAGCGAAGAACAGGTCGATGTAGAGCAGGTAGGCGACGAGCGCACCGGTGGTGAGGGTGCCCGCCTCGATCCGGCCCGCGCCCACGATCAGCACGGCCGCCACCGCCACGGAGGACAGCAACTGTACGAAGGGGAAGTACACGGAGATCAGCCACTGGCCGCGCACCCGCGCATCGCGGTAGCTCTCGCTGCGCTCGGTGAACCGCCGGCGGCCGGATCCCTCGCGCCGGAATGCCTGAAGGATGCGCAGACCGCTCACCGACTCCTGGAGGTCGGCGTTGACGACGCTGATCCGCTCCCGAGCAAGCTCGTACGCCTTCACCGACTGGCGGCGGAAGAAGTACGTGCCGACGATCAGGACGGGCAGTGTCGCGAAGACCACGAGGGCCAGCTGGAGGTCGAGCGCGACCAGGGCGACCATGATCCCGAAGAAGGTGACGACGGAGACGAAGGCGGTGACCAGACCCGTCTGCAGGAAGGTCGACAGCGCGTCCACGTCGGTGGTCATGCGCGTCATGATCCGGCCGGTGAGTTCGCGCTCGTAGTAGTCCAGCCCCAGGCGCTGGAGCTGGGCGAAGATCTTCAGGCGCAGGGCGTAGAGGATCCGCTCACCCGTGCGTCCCGTCATGCGGGTGGCGCCGATCTGGCCGGCCCACTGGAAGAGCACGGTCAGCAGAGCCAGGGCGGAGGCGACCCAGACCGCGGACATCGCGGCCTGCTCGACGCCGTCGTCGATGCCATGCCGGATCAGCACCGGCAGCAGCAGGCCCATACCCGCGTCGACGGCGACCAGCAGCAGGCTGAGGAGCAGCGGCAGCCCGAAGCCGCGCAGCAGTCTGCGCAGGCCGTACCCGTCGTCCTCCGCGGTCACCGCCCGGACTTCATCGACCTGCGGGGTGTCGTCCGCCGGAGGCAGCGCCGCGACCTGGGCGAGGAGTTCGGGCGTCGCACCGACCGCCTCGTCCTCTTCCTCCTCTTCCTTGCGGACCCACAGCGGAGGCGTGATGCCGCGCTCGGCGTCGAACTCGGCGTCCATCTCGGCCCGAAGCGTGCGGTCCTCCGGAATCTCGACCGGGAGGGTGTGGCCCGGGGAGACCCCGCCCATCTCGTCGGGGTCGGTGAGCAGCCGCCGGTACAGCGCGGATCGTGCCTGCAGTTCCTCGTGGGTACCGATGTCGGCGAGCCGGCCGCCGTCGAGGACGGCGATGCGGTCGGCGAGGCCGAGCGTGGACCGCCGGTGGGCGATCAGCAGGGTGGTGCGCCCGGCCATCACTCCGCGCAGCGCCTCGTGGATCTCGTGCTCGACCCGGGCGTCGACGGCGGAGGTGGCGTCGTCGAGCAGCAGCAGCCGGGGGTCGGCGAGGATCGCGCGGGCGAGGGCGATCCGCTGCCGCTGGCCGCCGGAGAGGGTGAGGCCCTGCTCGCCGACCTTGGTGTCGTAGCCGTCGGGCAGCTCGCTGATGAAACGGTCCGCCTGCGCCGTACGCGCAGCCTCGGCGATCTCCTCGTCCGTCGCGTCCGGTTTCCCGAAGGCGATGTTGGAGCGGACGGTGTCGGAGAACAGGAAGCTGTCCTCCGGTACCAGCCCGACGGCGGCCCTCAGTGACTCCAGGGTGAGTTCGCGTACGTCGTGACCGCCGACGAGGACCGCGCCGTGCGACACGTCGTAGAAGCGCGGCAGCAGCAGCGAGACGGTCGACTTGCCGCTGCCCGAGGAGCCGACGACGGCGACGGTCTCGCCGGACCGGATCTCCAGGGAGAAGCCGTCGAGGACGGGCCGGGCTCCCTTCCCGCTAACGTTTCCGCTCCCGTTTCCGTAGGAGAAGCCGACGTCGTCGAACTCGACCGTCGCCGGGGCGTCGGCCGGCAGCACCTTGGTGCCGTCCTTGATCGCCGGCTCGGTGTCGATCAGTTCCAGGACCCGCTCGACACCGGCCCGCGCCTGCTGGGCCACGGTCAGGACCATGGCCAGCATCCGCACGGGCCCGACGAGCTGGGCGAGGTAGGTGGAGAAGGCGACGAAGGTCCCGAGCGTGATCTGCCCGCGGGTGGCCAGCCAGCCGCCAGCCGCCAGCATCGCCACCTGGCCGAGCGCGGGCACGGCCTGCAGCGCGGGGGTGTAGGCCGCGTTCAGCCGGACCGTGCGCAGCCGGCCGGCGAAGAGCCGGCGGCTGACGTCCCTGAGTTTGCCGGTCTCCTGGTCCTCCTGGCCGAAGCCCTTGACGACACGCACCCCGGAGGCGGCCCCGTCGACGACTCCCGCGACGGCGGCGGCCTGCTGCTGCGCGTACCACGTGGCCGGGTGGAGCCTGACCCGGCTGCGTCGGGCGATGAACCACAGTGCGGGGGCGACGGCCAGTGCGACGAGGGTGAGCGGCGGCGACAGCCAGGCCATGACGCCGAGGGAGACGAAGAAGAGCACGAAGTTCCCGATGGTCATCGGGAGCATGAAGAGCAGGCCCTGGATGAGCTGGAGGTCGCTGGTGGCGCGCCCGACGACCTGGCCGGTGGACAGCTCGTCCTGACGGCGCCCGTCAAGCCGGCTGATCGTCCGGAACATGTCGGTGCGCAGGTCGTGCTGGACGTCGAGGGCGAGCCGTCCGCCGTAGTAGCGGCGTACATAGGTGAGTGCGTAGACGACGAGCGCAGCGCCGATCAGCAGCCCGGTCCACACGGACAGTGACCGTGAGTGACCACCTATGACATCGTCGATCACGACCTTGATGATCAAAGGAACAACGGCCATGACCGCCATGCCGGCGAGTGACGAGCCGAGTGCGAGCACGACGTTCCGCCGGTACCGCCACGCGTAACCGGCCAGTCTCCGCGCCCACGATCGCTCTGCCGCCGCCGTCACCAGATGCCTCCCCGTCGTCCTGATCTGCCGGAAGGCACCAACGCGGACCGGGCCCGATTTCATCCCGGTGGGGCGCGGTGGGGTGAAAGTACGGTCGCTGGTCCTAGGACCGGCGACCGCATCGCGCACCTACAAGCTTGTGGGCTTGTGAAAGGGCGGAGATGGACCCCGGGCATGTGAGGCGCCGGATGATATCCCGGCACGCCCCGTGACGTGGGGCCGCGGGGACTCGGCCGGGAAGGCGTGACTCAGCTCGCCGACGGAGACGGCGCCGGGGTCTCGGCGGACCAGAAGTCGGAACGGACGTAGGGGAGGCCCTCCGCGGCGGGTGAGCCGGGGTCGATCGGCTCCCTGGGGGGCTCGGTCACCGCGGACTCGGTGACGCAGGGGGAGGTGACGCTGATGACGGCCTGGCCCTTGTAGCCGACCTGGAGGGAGACCCGGAAACCCTCCGGGCTGGTCGCGAAGATCGCCGGCATCTCCTTGTCCTCGCGGACCGAGGTGATCTTGTAGCCGTCCTTCGTCCACCGGCGCTCGACGACCCCGAGGAAGCTGCCGCGCCGCTCGTCAGAGATGATCGTCATCACATAGCGCCGACGCGTGATGCTCCCCGTCCCGGTGCTGTCGTTCTTGAAGTCGGTGCAGATGGAGTCGCTCGACGGGCCGCGCTCAGTTTCGACACTCGGCTTGATGGCCCCGAAGATGCCGTCGAGCATCTGCTCGGCCCGCTCACCGGCCTCCTGCATGTTCATGCTCTGAGTCCTTTCCTTCGGTGCTGAGTCCCCGCCGCCGATGAGGCCACAGCCGGAAACGACGGTGACGGTGAGCGCCACTGCGAGCAAGCGATGTTTCATCGGTACTTCTCCGTGGTGACAAGGTGGGGCCGCCCCGAGACGATGGCGGCGATGTTGGCAGCGGACTCCGGGTCCTTATCAGGGTTGAAGTAGTTGGAGTGCGCGGGCGTCGGGCCCTCGCCCGCGATGACCGGCCGTGGACCGTCATCGACCTTGAACCGGTGTGCGCCGAAGGCCTCGCTGGCGGGGTCCTTGCCGAACCAGATGTCGTCGTCACCCTGGTCTGCGATGTCCGCAGCCAGGTACGACAGCAGAGGACCGCCGCCCGCGAAGACGCCCCCAGCGATCGCTTCCTGTTTCGACGGCAGTTTGCTCACCGGGTCGTTCTCGGCCGCGCCCACGAACACATGGTCCTTGCCGACACCCAAGTCCGCCGCCTCGTCCACGCCGACGCCAGGGCTGCCGAGCAGCACGATGTCGTCCGCGCCCGGGATCCCGCCCCCTTCCTGGGTGGCCGCGCCGACCAGGCGGGAGCCGTACGAGTGCCCGATCGCGGTGAGATGCGGGTCTCCATGCTGGTTGGTGACGCCTAGGCCGCTCATGAACGAGTTGTAGGCGGGAGCCCCCCGCTCTGCCCGGTCGGCGGACATGACCTCGATGTTGGAGAGCAAGGTCTCCGCATCCACTCCGCCAAGCTGCGGTGGGTCGTATCCGAGCCAGACGATGGAGGCACTCGACGGGTCGTTGAGGCGGGCCAGGACTGCGGTGTCATGTGCGCGCCTGAGGTCGTTCCGGGCAAAGTCCCCGTCAAGTGCCGTGCCCAGCCCCGGGACATACGCCGACACGTTCCGCGAAGTGTCC
This sequence comes from Streptomyces sp. I6, assembly GCA_003725745.1. Taxonomy (GTDB): domain Bacteria; phylum Actinomycetota; class Actinomycetes; order Streptomycetales; family Streptomycetaceae; genus Streptomyces. Next base: position 2,136,813 of record RHDP01000001.1, read on the forward strand.
GGATTGCCGTAGGCCACGATCGCCCGGCCCGTGCCTTCGTCGGCGATGCCCAGCAGGTACATCGGAGGTTCCCTCGGGTCGCTGAGCCGGGTGGTGGCGTTCAGCTCCATTTGGTGCTGGATCTCCTTCAGGCCGCCCAACCGGGCCCGGGCCACCTCGCCCTCCTCACCGCTGAACTTCGCGATCAGCAGCTGAAGGTTCTCCCTGTTCGCCTCGTCGCGGACCTGGGCCGGGATACCGTCGAGGTTCCCGATGACGTCCGGATAGCTCGCGAGGTACTCCTCGCGCCGAGCGTCGGTCAGCCCGTCCCACCACCTCTTGCGGTCGGCGGGCGACTCGTCCAGCGGGATCTCGCGCTCGATCTGGCCTCCGGCGGCCTCCCGCACCGCCGCCATGTCGGCTGCCGCGTCGGCCCAGGTGCCGGCGTCGACGGTGAGTCCCGGCGTGGCCCTGAGCTTGGCGAACACACTCTGGTAGCGGCCGTCGGTCTCCCGTGCGTCGCGCAGGGCCCGGGCGATGCGGTCGGCGATGTCCTGGGCCTTGGCCTGATGAGGGTTCGTGCTGATCAGGCCCGGTCCTCGGTAGCCTGCGGCCGGGTCGAGAAGACCGGCGCCGCCGCCGGGTCCGTGGACTCCGCCACCGGGTCCGATCAGGCCGTTGCGGCCTGCAGCCCGGCCTCCCGGGATCTGCCGCCCCGTCAGTTCGCTCGTACCCGCCGCCGGATAGCCGATGCTTCCGTCCTCGTGGACCGTGTACGCGTGGGCGGCCGCGTCGGCGAGGGCTTCCTTCACCCGGCGTTGCGGCGAGGCGAGTTCGGCGGCCAGTCCGCTCACCGCGGTCCGCAGCAGACCGCATTCGGTCCTGATGTAGTCGAAGTTGCGGCTCAGCCGTTGAAGGCGCTGCACCGCGGCTTCGGCGGACTCACTCTCCTGCGTCTTCGACAGGGCACCGCTCATGTCCCCGTTGACGCGCTCCTCGGCCGCGTCCGCGTGCCGTGACACGGCGCCCCAGGCGTCGGCGGCGTCGTTCAGCTTGTCGAGCTTCAGATCCCGCAGCTGCTGCCAGGTCAGCGGAGACGTCACCGTGCGGCACCGCCCCGGGGGACCTGCACGGCTTTCGTCGTGGCCCCGACCTCGTGGTCCACTCCCACGAGCTCTCTGCCCGCCCTCCGTAACGCGGGCTCCAGCCCCCTGCACTCGTCCTCCACCGCGGCCAGGCGGTTCTCCCAGGAGTGAAGCACCCCGTGCAGCGAGGCGAGACTGGACAGTCCTGAGAGGCCGCCCGCCGTCCCGGTGTGCCCCGTTGTCAGGTCGGTCCTGGCCCTGCGGGTGCCGGTCCAAAGGATGCCGGCGGTCGCGGCGGCGCGGTTCCACGGCTGGGCCGTGTGCTTCAGCCGCGCTTCGCCCGCCGTACCCGACGGGCCGTCATCGCCGCGATCGGGCGGGAGCCCGTTGAGCCGCGTCCCCGTGGCCTGCCGTTCGGCCGCGGATGCCTTGATCCGTTCCCACTCGTCCCACGCCACGTGTGGCCTTCTCCCCATGCGCATGCGATGCCGCCCAGACCGCCTGGGATCGCCGCTGCAGGCTAGCGAACCGCTCCGGGCCCGCTCATCCGTCGCATGCACGGGGACGTGTAGGTACGCGTACTCATCCGCGGCGGAGGGGCCGTGTGCACGGATGCGGAGTGAGCATACGAAAGGCCGCGGCGTTCCCGGGGCGCCGGTGCGCTCGCGCCTCGCAGCCCCGCCGTCACCCGTCACCCGCCACCCGCCACCCGCCACCCGTCACCCGCCACCCGTGCCACCAGCCCCGCAGGTGCACTCGCGCCGCGACGTGCGCCGGGGCCCGACGGTGCACCCGCCTGCCACCCCAGCCCCGCACGAGTGCGCCCGTGCCCCGCCGCCCTACAGGTGCGTCGGCGCGAACATCCGGAGCACCGCGGGCAGCACCACGACCGAGGGGCCGGGCTGTGCGAGGGCCTTGGCGAGGTCCTCGCGGAGCGATTCCGCGGTGGTGCGCACGGCCGGGACGCCGAAGGACTCGGCGAGCGCGACGAAGTCCGGGCGGGACAGCTCGGTCGCGGTGGCCTCGCCGAAGGCGTCCGTCATGTACTCGCGCAGGATGCCGTAGCCGCCGTCGTCGACGATCAGCCAGGTCACCGGCAGTTCGTACTGCTTGGCGGAAGCCAGTTCCGCGATCGAGTACATCGCGCCGCCGTCGCCGGACACCGCGAGCACCGGCCTGGTGCGGTCCGCGGCGGCCGCGCCGAGGGCGGCGGGGAAGCCGTAGCCGAGGCCGCCCGCGCCCTGCGCCGAGTGCATGGTGTTCGGCCGGCGGGCGTCGAAGGCGGACCAGGCCCAGTAGGCCAGGATCGTCATGTCCCAGAAGCTCGGGGAGTCGTCCGGCAGGGCCTCGCGGACCGCGGCGAGTACCTCCTGCTCCAGGGTCAGCTCCTGTCCGGCGATCCGCTCCCGGACCTTCGCCAGCAGTGCGGAGACCCGCTCGGCGGCCGACGGGTCGCGGCGTTCCTCCACCGTCTCCAGCAGCGCGGCGAGCGCCATCCGGGCGTCGGCGTGGATGCCGAGCCCGGGGTGGTTGGACTCGAGCTTGCCGAGGTCCGCCTCGATCTGGACGACCCGGCCGCGCGGGGCGAAGGTGTGGTAGTTCGAGGAGAGTTCACCCAGGCCGGAGCCGACGACGAGCAGTACGTCGGCGTCCTCGAGGAAGTCGGTGGTGTGCCGGTCCTCCAGCCAGGACTGCATCGACAGCGGGTGCTCCCAGGGGAAGGCCCCTTGCCGCCGAAGGTGGTCACGACGGGCGCGTCCAGTTTCTCGGCGAGCGCCAGCAGCTTGCCGGAGGCGTGCGAGCGCACGACGCCGCCGCCGGCGATGATCGCGGGGCGCTCGGCGTGCCGCAGCAGATGCGCGGCGACGGCGGTGAGTTCCGGGCGGGGCACGAGATCGTGCGGGGTGGCGTCCAGGGCCGTCACGACCGGTAGGGCCGTCTCGGCGAGCAGCACGTCCTGGGGGATCTCCACCCAGACCGGTCCGTGCGGGGCCGTCAGCGCGGACTGCCAGGCGTCGGCGATCGCCGAGGGGATCTGGGAGGCGGTGCGGACGGTGTGCACGGACTTCACGACGTCCCGGAACGACGCCTTCTGGTCGCGCAGTTCGTGCAGATAGCCGTGTCGCCCGCCGCCGATGCCGGCGCTCGGCACCTGGCTGGAGATCGCCAGGACGGGGGCGCTGGCCGCGGCGGCCTCCTGGAGCGCGGCGAGCGCGGTGAGCGCACCGGGGCCGGTGGAGAGCAGCAGCGGGGTGGCCTGTCCGGTGATCCGGCCGTGGGCGTCGGCGGCGAAGCCCGCGTTGTTCTCCACCCGCAGCCCGACGTAGCCGAGGTCGGAGCGGCGCAGCGCGTCGAACATGCCGAGGGCGTGCTGGCCGGGCAGGCCGAAGACCGTGGTGGCACCGAGCCCGGCGAGGGTCTCGACGACGAGGTCTCCGCCGTTGCGGCCGGGCGGCGGGTTGAGCGCGGCGTCGACCTGCCGCGCCGTGGGGCGCAGCACGAGGTCGTGGTCGTGGGTCACTTGTCGTTCCTGGACGCGGCGATCTGGCGGGCCATGATCGTGGTGAGTTCGTACGCGGTGTGGGAGGCCGCGACCGAGGTGATCTCGGCGTGGTCGTAGGCCGGGGCGACCTCGACGACGTCGGCGGAGACCAGGTTGCAGGAGGCGAGCCCGCGGAGGATCTCCAGCAGTTCGCGGGAGGTCATGCCGCCGGCCTCGGGGGTGCCGGTGCCGGGGGCGTGCGCCGGGTCGAGGCAGTCGATGTCGATGGAGATGTACAGGGGGCGGTCGCCGATGCGCTGGCGGAGCTGGTCGGCGACCTCGTCGGCGCCCCGGCGGTAGACGTCGGAGGAGGTGACGATGCCGAAGCCCATCTTCTCGTCGTCGGTGAGGTCCTGCTTGCCGTAGAGCGGGCCGCGGATGCCGACGTGGGACAGGGCCTCGGTGTCGAGGATGCCCTCCTCGACGGCGCGGCGGAACGGGGTGCCGTGGGTGTACTCGGCGCCGAAGTAGGTGTCCCAGGTGTCCAGGTGGGCGTCGAAGTGCAGCAGCGCGACGGGGCCGTGCTTCCTGGCGACCGAGCGGAGCAGGGGCAGCGCGATGGTGTGGTCGCCGCCGAGGGTCATCATGCGGGCGCCGGTGCCGAGGATGTCGTCGGCGGCGGCCTCGATGGTCTCGACGGCCTCGTTGATGTTGAACGGGTTGGCGGCGATGTCGCCCGCGTCCGCGACCTGGGCGAGCGCGAAGGGCGAGGCGTCCTGGGCCGGGTTGTACGGCCGCAGGAGCCTCGACGCCTCGCGGATGGCGTTGCCGCCGAAGCGCGCGCCGGGACGGTAGGAGACCCCGGCGTCGAAGGGCACGCCGACGACGGCGACGTCGGTGCTGCCGACCTCGTCGAGCCGGGGCAGCCGGGCGAACGTCGCGGGTCCGGCGTACCGCGGGATGCGGGACGAGTCGATGGGGCCGCGCGGCGTCTCGTTGCTGCTCATGACCATGCCTCTGCTTCCTGCGCTTTTCTGCTTATCCGTCGGTTTGCAGTCGTTTGACTGTAACGGGGTTCACGGGGTGGCCGGGACCGTCTCCGGTTCGGTCCGCTGCTCGTCGGCCTCGGGGCCGCGGCCCGCCAGGCGCTCGCGCCAGTTGGCCAGGACCGCCTCGTCGGTGGGCCTGGTGGCCAGGGAGACGGCGACGTACGTCACCAGGGAGGCGAGCAGGCCGTAGTAGATGGGCTCGTTGGCGAGGATGCCGAACTTCGCCATCAGGGCGATGACGGCCAGTCCGCCGACGACGACGGAGGAGAGGGCGCCGTGCACCGTGCCGCGCTTCCACAGCAGTCCGCCGAGGATCGGCACCAGCAGTCCGCCGACGAGCAGGTTGTAGGCGACCGTCAGGGCCTCGACGACGTTGTTGAGGGCGATGGCGATGCCGACGACGGCGACGCCCATCGCCAGGATGAACAGGCGGTTGCCCTTCACCTCGTCGTGCGGTCCGCCGTCCGCCCGCCGGGTCACGGCGCCGCGCAGCCGCTGCCAGATGTCGTTGTTGGCGACGGTTGCGCAGGCGATGAGGGCACCGGAGGAGGTGGACATCACGGCGGCGAGGGCGGCGGCCAGGACCAGTCCGCGCACGCCCAGCGGAAGGGCGTCCTTGACGATGGTGGCGAAGGCGTCGTCGGCATTGGCGAGGTCGGGGTACAGCACCCTGGCCGCGGTGCCCACGACGGCGCCGGCGAGGGCGTAGGCGAGGCAGTAGGTGCCGGCGACGGTGCCGCCCCAGCGGGCCACCTTGTCGTCGCGGGCGGTGAAGACGCGCTGCCAGATGTCCTGGCCGATGAGCATGCCGAACGTGTAGATCAGCACATAGGTGAAGATCGTCTCGCCGCCGATGCCGAACGGGGCGAAGTACTCGGTGGGCAGCCGGGCCTTCATCTCGGCGAAGCCGCCGGCCTTGACGACGGCGATGGGCAGCAGCAGGAGCAGCACGCCGATCGTCTTGACGACGAACTGCACCATGTCGGTGAGGGTGATCGACCACATGCCGCCGAGCGTGGAGTAGGCGACGACGATCGAGCCGCCGAGGATGATCGCGACGGTCCGGTTCATGTCGAAGAGGACGTCGAAGATCGTGGCGTAGGCGATGGTCGAGGTGACCGCGAGCATCAGGGTGTACGCCCACATCACCACGCCGGTGATGAGTCCCGCCCGGCCGCCGTAGCGCAGGTCGAGCATCTCGGAGACGGTGTAGACCTTCAGCCGGGCGATACGGGCCGAGAAGAAGACCGACAGGGCGAGCAGGCCGAGGCCGATGGTGAAGACCATCCAGGCGCCGGAGAGCCCGTACTTGTATCCGAGGCCCACGCCGCCGATGGTGGAGGCGCCGCCGAGGACGATCGCGGCCATGGTGCCGGAGTACATCGAGGGTCCGAGTCGGCGGCCGGCGACCAGGAACTCGCTCTTGGACTTCGCGCGGCGCATGCCCCACCAGCCCATGGCCAGCATGCCGGCCAGATAGACGACGATCACTGCGTAGTCGACGGCCATGGGGCCTCCTTCGCTCTCACCTCGGTGGCGTGTCGTGCAGAGGTTCACGGGGGCGCAGCGGCTTCTCCGCGGGGACATCCGCCCGTACCCGCGTCCGCTGGACGACTAGACGATAGGTGGCCGAAAAGCGACGATGAAGTGTACGTTTCCTCCATTCTCGAAGACGATCAGGGATGGAACGTCCACCATGCAGGACTCCGCCGCTCTCCAGGGTGCCGCCTCAGCCCCCTCGACCCCTTCAGCTTCTTCAGCCTCTCCAGCTCCCCCGGTCTCCTCAGCCCCCTCAATCCCCTCAGCCCCGTCAATCCCCTCAGCCCTGTCAGCCGCGTCAGCCTCTTCGGCACCACCCACCCCGCCCGTACCGCTGGCCGCACTGCTGGCACGGGAGGAACTCGGGCTGCGGCTGGTGGCGGGCGTCCCGGAGTCCACCGGCCCGGAGGGCGTCCGCATCCAGTGGGTGCACACCTCGGAGATGGCCGACCCGTACCCGTACCTCCTGGGCGGTGAGCTGCTGCTGACGGCGGGCGTCCTGCTGAAGGACCCCGAGCGGTACGCGTCGCGGGTCGCCGAGGCGGGTGGCGCGGCGATCGGCTTCGGGCTGGCTCCGGTGTACGACACCGTCCCGGACGCGCTGGTCGCGGCTTGCGAGCGCCGCGGGCTGCCGCTGCTGGAGGTGCCGCCGAAGACCCCGTTCACCGCGGTCGCGCGAGCCGTCTGGGGGCTGATGGCGCAGGCCCGGCTCCGGGAGGTGCGCCGGGTGAGCGAAGCCCAGCAGGGCCTCGCCGGCGCGGCGGCCCGCCCCGATCCGGTGCCCGCGGTGCTGCAGCAGCTGGCCTCCCGCCTCGGCGGCTGGGCGGTGTTGCTGGCGCCGGACGGCTCGGCCCTGCACGTCTCGGGCCGGGCGCCGTCCCGGGAGGCCCGCGAGGCCCTGGGGCGGCTGGCGCGGGTGGTGAGCCCGGATCCCGCCGACGAGGAGCCCGCGGGGGACACGGCTGCCGCCCCGGCCCGGGGAACCGCCGGCGGCCGGACGGCACAGAGCGCGGCGGCGGGCACCGCGCGCCGGGCACCCTCCTCGGCGGCCGACACCGCCGGGGACGTGCACCTCGCGGCCTACGCGCTCGGCGGCGGCGAGGGCCTGGTCCTGGGGATCGCCGCCGAGGGGCGCGAACCGGGCGGGCACACGGTCGCCGGGCTCGCCGTCGTGCTGCTGTCGCTGCTCACGGCGCCGCACCGGGGAGCGGACGCGAGCGGGCGGACCGCCGCGCTGGTGCGGCTGCTGCTGGGCGGCACCCCCGCCCAGGTCGTCCGCGACCTGGGCCAGGGCCCCTGGACGGTGGTGCACGGGACACGGCCGGGGCAGTCCGACCGGATCGCGGCCTCGGCGCTCGGCGCGGCCCTGGGCAGCACGCTGGTGGACACCGACGGGGAGCGGGTGCGGGTCCTGCTCTCCGGCGACCGGCGCGTGGAACCGCAGCCCGGCTGGACCCTCGGGGTGAGCGCCCCGGCCTCGGCGGAGGAACTGGGCACCGCCGACACCGCCGCCGCCCGGGCACTGCGCCGCGCGGAGGCGACCCGCGTCCCGCTCGCCCGCCAGCGGTACACCGGCCTCGGCGAGCTGGTCGCGCCCGACGAGGCGGCCGTCCATGCGCGCACCCTGCTGGCACCGGTCGCGGACTCGCCCGCGCTCACCGAGACCCTGCGCGTCTGGCTCTCGTTGCATGGCAGTTGGGACCGTACGGCGGTGGCCCTGGGCGTCCACCGGAACACCGTCCGCCAGCGGATCGCCCGGTGCGGCTCACTGCTGGGCGTCGACCTGGACGACGCGGACGCACGGATGGAGCTGTGGTTCGCGCTGCGCTACAGCTGACGTGGCACGGCCGGGGGAAACCCGGGAACGCCACGGGAAACCCGGGAACGCCGCGGGAAACCCGGGAACGCCGCGGGAAAGCCGGGAAACCCGGAGGAAGGCCCACGGAAAGCCGGGGAAGGCCGACAGTGAGCCACGAGGAGTGGCAGAGGACGGCCGGAGCACCGGGAGAAAGCTGACGGAAGCCCGGTGGAAAGCAGACGGAAATCAGATGGAGAGCAGAGGGAAAGCAGACGGGGAGCCGACGGGGAGCCGACGGGGGACGCGGCAGGGAGTCGGCGGAGGGTCGGCGACCGGCCGGGGGAAGCCGAAGCGGAGATGAGCAGAGAACTTACCTATGATCTGCTTATCAGATTTATCTGATATCGATGTCTGATTGACCCCCGGCATACGCCGGTGGAATATAGGCGCACGAATTCCGGACTCCAGCGCTTCGAGCGCCGGGATACCGGACTGTAGGTGACTCACCGTTACGCCCTTACCCTGAATACGACTCCATCAGGGAGAACCGCCGGGCAGTTCTCATGATCGTCATGGTATGGATCGGCCGCTCCGAATATCACGCCCCGTCGCAATCGACACCCCCATTCGAACGCGCCCCGGCCGGCTGCCGATCCGGCTCAGCACCCTGAGCCGCCCTTTCGACCGCTTCCCCGGTTCAGCTCTGCGGCGGTGTGGATTCACCATGCCGCCCTCGATCCATCCGGAGGTGCGCCATGAGCGGACGGGCGACGGCGGCTCGGGAATACCCGGAAAACCGGGAGGCTCTCGTCACCGGAATGGGATTCTGCCTACCGGGAGACGACCGTCCCGTCCTCACCGCGGACGAGGTGTGGGACGTCGCCGCCCACGGCCGGACATGCCTTCTGCACGACGGTGTCCACCACGGTCCGGTACACCTGCCCGAGACGGCGCTCCAGGAGCGCTTCCCCGCACTGCCCGGGGTCTTCTCCCGGCATTTCACCTCCGCCCACCGCTTCGGCCTGGTGTCGCTGGCCGAGGCCTGCCGGGACGCCGAACTGGACCTGGAGGCGGGCGATGTGGCCGAGGCGGCGATCCTGGCCGGCCGAGGCGGAGTGGACGCCCAGGTCGCCAGCTACCAGGCGGTCATGCAGGCCGACCCCGCGGCGATCGGCCCACGGGGCGCGATGGACCTCTTCATCGGGGCGGAGCTGGCGGTCACCCCCTCCGATGTCGCACTGGTGCAGAGTGCGGTGACCCGTTCCACCGGACCGTGCTACACCGTTTCCTGCGGATGCGCATCCTCCGCGGTGCAACTCGGCCACGCGCGCGGCATGATCGCCGCCGGCGTGGTGGACCTCGCGGTGGTGACCGGCGTCGACGTCTTCGACGTGGAGCTGGTCCGCAACGCCCAGGTCCTCCTGCGCGTCGCCCAGCAGGCCGAGGCCTCCCGGCGGGCGGCCGGCAAGCCCGCCCTGCTGCCCTCCTTCGACCGTCTGATGCGCCCCTATGACCGCCGCGCGGACTGCGTGAACTACGGCGAGGGTTCGGCCACGTTGATCCTGGAGAGCCGTGAGCACGCCGAGCGGCGGGGGGCGCACGCGTACGGCCGGGTTCTCAGCCAGGCCACGACACGCGACGGTCTGGCCAATCCGCTGACGAGCGACGAGAGCGGCTCGGGGCTGGTGGCCGCCGTCCGCGCCTGCCTGGGGGACCGGTGGTCGATCGGGCAGATCCCCTATGTCCACGGCGGCAGCGACGGCGACGCCCTCGTCACGGCCTTCGAGGTGAACGCCGTCCGCGAGTTGTACGGACCAGCCGCGGCGGACCTGCTGATGACCTCCCAGGAAGGCTGCTTCGGGCACAACGGTGCCCCCGCCGGCTGCCTCGGTGCGGCGCTGACGCTCCTGATGATGGAGCGCGGCGAGGTCTGCCCCACGGCCAACTGCGAGGAGCCGGCCGAGGGGCTGCCGTTCGACCCCGTGCCCGGCACCCGCACACGCCCCCTCTCCTTCGACTACGCCCTGAACTTCACCTACCAGATCGGCGGTGTGAAGAGCGCCATGCTGCTCGGACGCGCGGACGCCCCCTCCTCGTGCTGAGCACCGGGCACCTCCGCTCCCGTCCCCTCTCGTCCCAGCCTTTCCCATACCGCCTATTTCAGCGCATCTCATCTCATCACATGACACATCAGCCTGAACCCGTCACCAATGGGACCAAGGAGGCCCGCATGGCCGAACACAGGTACGTCAGCAGCGGAGACAGCGGAAACCCGAGGAGCTGGGAGAACTCCGGAAGCAACGAGAACAACGAGAACAACGGAAACTGGGGAAACAACGAAGACAACGGAGATAACGGAGGCCATGGGGCAATCGCCGTCATCGGGCTGGGGTGCCGGCTCCCCGGCGAGGTCGGTACCCCGGCCGCCCTGTGGCGGCTGCTGGCCGACGGACGCGACGCCGTCGGACCGCCCTCCGACGCACGCGCGCGGCAGTGGGGGCCGGAAGACCCCGCGGCCGGCGTCGACTCCACGGGCCCGGCGGCCCGGCAGGCCGGCTATCTCCACGACGTGGCCGGCTTCGACGCCGGCTTCTTCGGCGTGTCCGGCCGCGAGGCCGATGTGCTCGACCCCCAGCACCGCCTCTTACTCGAGGTGTCCAGCGAAGCGCTGGAACACGCCGGGCTGCCGCCCGAGCAGCTCGCCGGGAGCGCCACAGGCGTCTACGTCGGCATCAGCTACAACGACTTCTACGAGGGCCTGGCCGGTCAGCCGCTGGAGGTCGAAGGCTCCCTCCTGACCAACGGCCACTGCGTCGCGGCGGGTCGCGTCTCCTACCTCATGGGACTGCACGGCCCCAGCATCGCCCTCGACACCGCCTGCTCCTCCTCGCTCGTGGCACTGCACCTCGCCTGCCGGGCACTGGCGGAGGGCGAGTGCCGCCTCGCTCTCGCCGGAGGCGTCAACCTGTTGCTGGGCTCCCGCACGACGAGGTCCTTCGCGCGGATGGGCATGCTCTCGGCGACCGGCCGCTGCCACACCTTCGACGCCGGCGCCGACGGCTTCGTACGGGGCGAGGGGTGCGGTGTCGTCGTCCTCAAGCGCCTGGAGGACGCCCGGCGGGACAGGGACCGGATACTGGCGGTGATACGCGGCTCGGCCGTGAACCAGGACGGCAACTCCGACGGCCTGGCCGCCCCTTCGGCGGACGCCCAGGCCGCCCTGTTCCGCCGGACCCTCGAGCGGGCCGGGGTCGACCCCCGGGACCTCGGAATGATCGAGACCCACGGGACGGGCACACCGGTGGGCGATCCGATCGAGTTCTCCAGCCTGTCCCGCGTCTACGGCACGGGGCGCGGCCGGTGCGCGCTCGGTTCCGTGAAGACCAACGTGGGGCACCTGGAGCCGGCGTCCGGCATCACCGGCCTGATCAAGGCCGTGCTGTGCCTCCGGCACGGAGTGGTACCGCCCAATCTGCACTTCACCAGGTGGAATCCGGCGATCTCGGCCGGGGACACCCGCTTCTTCGTCCCCACGGCGCCGACGGACTGGCCCGTCGGCGGCGCCCGTCTCGCCGCCGTCTCCTCCTTCGGGTACTCCGGCACCAACGCCCATGTCGTACTCGAACAGGCACCGCCCGCCGGGCCCCGGCGCCCCCGCGCCCCGCGTCGTCCGGGCTCACCGGCCCCGGAGGTCCTCCTCGTACCCGCCGGATCGCCCCGGGTCCTCCCCTCGGCGGCGCAGCGGCTCGCCGACTGGGTCGAGCAGGACGCGGGGGCGTACCGCTGGGCGACATCGCCCACACGCTCGCGCTGAGGCGGTCCGCCGGACGGGGCCGTCTCGGCGTGGTGGCCTCCTCGCACGAAGACCTGGTGCGCTCCCTCAGGAACTTCGCGGCCGGTCGCGCCCAGCCCCATGTGGTGACCGGAGCCGTCCCCGCCCGGGTCGCCCGGCGACCGGTGTGGGTGTTCTCCGGACACGGCTCTCAGTGGCCGGGGATGGGGCGCGGGCTGCTGGAGCGGGAACCTGCCTTCGCCGCGGCCCTGGCGGAGGTGGACGCGCTGATCTCGGCCGAGGCGGGCTTCTCGGTCCTCGAGATGGTGTCGGGGAGCGCGACGGCCACCGGCCCGGAGCAGGTGCAGCCCCTGCTGTTCGCCATGCAGGCGTCGCTCACCGCCCTCTGGAGGGCGTACGGAGTCGAGCCGGCCGCCGTCGTGGGGCACTCCATGGGAGAGGTGGCCGCCGCGGTGGCGGCCGGAGGACTCACCCTGGCGGACGGGGTTAAGGTCGTCTGCCGCCGTTCCACGCTGCTGGCGCGGATCGCGGGGGCCGGCGCCATGGCGACGGTGAGCCTGGACCCGCGGTCGGTCGAGCGGGAACTGCACGAGGCGGGAGTGAGCGGGGAGGTCTGCGTGGCCGTCCTCGCGGCTCCCCGGTCCACGGTCGTCGCCGGCGCACCGCGCGGGATCGCGCAGCTGGTCGCCGCCTGGGAGGCGCGGGGCGTTCCCGCCCACGCCGTCGCCGTGGACGTGGCCTCGCACTCCCCCAGGTGGGCCCGCTGCTCCCGGAACTGCGGCGGTCCCTGCGCGGCCTGACGCCGCAGCGGCCCCGCGTGCCCTTCTACTCGACGGTCCACAAGGACCACCGCCGCGCCCCCGCGTTCGACGCCGTCTACTGGTGCGCCAACCTGCGCCGCCCGGTGCGGTTCGCCTCCGCCATCGCCGCGGCCGGCGCCGACCGGCACCGCGTCTACGTCGAGGTGTCCCCGCACCCCGTCGTCACCCACTCGGTCGTCGGGAGCCTGCCGGACAGCCTCCGCGACCCCGTCGTGCTCCCCACCCTCCGGCGGGACGAGGACGAGACGGCCACGTTCCGCGCCCAGCTCGCCGCCCTGCACTGCACCGGGGTCGAGGTCGACTGGTCCGTGCTGTACGCCGGGGGCGACCTCTGCGACGCCCCGGTGCTCACCTTCGACCGGCAACCCCACTGGGTGCCCGCCCCGGCCGCGGCGGCCGTCCCCGCGACGGCCGCCCCGGGGACGGCCGCGCTGCCCGGTTCCCACTCCGAGGTCCCCGGAGAGAGAGTCCAGCACGTCTGGCAGGCGGACGCGGGCACCGAAGCCGTCCCGTGGCTGACCGACCACGGGGTGCGCGGGAATCCCGTCTTCCCCGGCGCCGGTTACTGCTCCCTCGCCGCCACAGCGGCCTGCGAGGTCTTCGGCGCACCCCTGGCGGACGTCCGGGTCACCGGCATCCGCTTCCTGGAACTGCTGCGGCTGGAAGCGCACACCGAGATGGTCACCAGCGCGACGGTCACCGGACCCGGCCGCGCGAGCTGCGCGATCCACGCACGCGACGACGGGGGCGCCTGGACCCTCCTGGCCACCGCGGAACTGCACCGCTCCGGCCCCATACCGCCGCCCCGGGTCCCGCCCCGGCAGAGCTGACCGAACGGCATCCCGTCGTGATCGACCCGGGCACCCTCTACGCGGGCATGCGGGCCCGGGGCATCGAGCACGGCCCCGCGTTCACCGGCATCACGAGCCTTCGGACATCGGCCGACGGCAGCAGCAGCTGGGCCCGCGTCACCCTGCCCCGGCCGCGGCACGCACGCCACACCGGCTCGCCGTCCACCCCGTCCTCATCGACTGCGGCGCCCAGACCCTCGTGGCCGGACTGCTCCAGGGCCGCGAACCCGGCCTCGCGCTGCCCGTGGGGGCCGAGTCGCTGCGCATCCTCGGCGACCCGGCCACGGCGGTGTACTGCCTCGGCCGGATCACACAGGAGGGCGACAACGGTGTCACCGGAGACCTCCACCTGCTCGACCGGGCGGGCCGCCCCGTCCTGACCGTCGAGGGGCTGCGGCTCGTACACCACCGGCCGCCACGGAGCGGTGAGGCCGGGCGCGTCGACCACTGGTTCCTGGAGCCCCGGTGGCACATCGCTCCCCGGACGGACGCGGCCACAACCTCTCCCCCACCGGCGAACTGGCTCGTCGTCGGAGAGGGCGACGGCTCCGCGCAGGAGCTGGCCGGCCGGCTCCGCACGGCGGGGGCGAGGGCCCATGTGGTCGACGCTCCGCTCGATGACGGCTGTGACGTCGGTGGCGGTGGCGATGACGTCGCTCATGGCGGTGACGGGGCTGACGGGACTGGCAGTGCTCACGGGACAGACGGCAGCCGCTGCGGCGACCCGGCTGACTGCGGTGGCGGCGGCGGTGGCGGTGCCAGCGGCGGTGCTGACCTGACCGACGGCGGTAGCCGCAGCGGCAGCTCTCACGGGAACGGCGCGACCGACGGCAACCACGGCGGCGACGAGGCCGCCGGCAGCGGCGGCGCCCTCAGGGCAGTCCGGCGGGCGCTCTCCGCGGCCCGGGCCGGGACGCCGCCCGGGCGTTCGGCGCCGCCCGACGCGCTGGTGGTGCTCTGCCCACCCCCCACCGACAGCCCGGAGCCCGCCGCACAGGGTCTGCTCCGGACCCGCCGGCTCCTCGGCACGGTCCAGGCCGTACTCCAGGCCGGGCTCGCCGAACTGCACAGCCCCCCACGGCTGTTCGTCGTCACCCGCGGGGCCCAGACCGTGCGCGCCACGGAGTCGGGCGACCCCGGCCAGAGCGCCCTTCGGGGGCTGGTACGCGTACTCGCCTACGAGCACCCCGAACTGCGCGCGACCCACCTCGACACCGACCCGGCGGACACCGCACTGCATGACGCGGCCGACGAACTGCTGCACGCGGGCCCGGAGGACGAGATCGCCCTGCGCGGCGGCCGCCGCCACGTCGCCCGGCTGGAGTACACGCCGCTCACCGAGACCGAGCGCACCCGGGCCACCACCCGGACCGTCCGCTACGGCGCCGACCGCTTCCGCCTGCGCATCGGCCGCTTCGGCGATCTGGACAGCCTCGAACCGGCCGCGGCGGACCGTACGCCGCCACGCGCCGGCGAGGTGGAGGTACGGGTAGCGGCCGCGGCGCTCAACTTCCGCGACGTGCTGACGGCGATGGGGCTGCTGGGCGACGACGACGAGGCCAGGGACCGCATCGGCTTCGAGTGCGCGGGGACGGTCACCGCCGTGGGGCCGGGCGTGCGAACCGCCCGCCCCGGCGACGAAGTCCTCGCCGTCGATCTCCGGGGAGGCGCCTTCGGCTCCTTCGTCACGGTCCCCGAACACTCCGTCGCGCCCCTGCCGGCGGGACTCGGCCCCGCCGCCGCGGCGGCCCTGCCGGCCGCGTACGCCACCGCCTGGTACGCGCTGCGCCGAGTCGCCGGGCTCACCGCGGGCGAACGGGTGCTCATCCACTCCGCGACCGGCGGGACGGGACTGGCGGCCGTGGCGGTGGCCCGCATGACGGGGGCGGAGATCCTGGCCACTGCGGGTTCGCCCGAGAAGCGCGCCCATCTCCGCGGTATGGGGATCGAGCACGTCATGGACTCCCGATCGACGGGCTTCGGTGCGCAGACGCGCGCCGCGACCGGCGGCGAGGGCGTGGACGTCGTCCTGAACTCGCTGTCGGGGCCCGGTATCCGCGCCGGGCTCGAAGCCCTGCGCCCCTTCGGCCGGTTCGTCGAACTCGGCGTTCGGGACATCCTGGCCGACGCCCCCGTCGGGCTCGGTCCGTTCCGCGACAACATCACCCTCCGCACCGTCGACCTCATCCAGCTGCAGCGGGAGAGGCCGGAGGTGTTCGCCGCCGTGGTCCGCGAGGTGCTCGCCGAGGTCGGCTCGGGACGGCTCGCCGCCCTGCCCCACCGGACGTACCCCCTGGAGCGGTCCACGGAGGCGTTCCGCCTGATGGCCGGAGCCGGACACATCGGCAAGATCGTCCTGACCGTCCCGGAGCGGGGTGAGACCCTCGCGCGCACCGACCGCGAGCCGTCACCGGTCCGCTCCGACGGCTCCTACGTCGTCACCGGCGGGCTGCGCGGTGTGGGGCTGGAGACTGTCCGCTGGCTCGCGGCGCAGGGCGCCGGCCATGTGGTCGTCAACGGCCGCTCGGCCGGGCCGCCCGCCACCTCGGCGGTCCTGGATGAGCTGCGGGCGGGCGGCACACGGATCACCGCCGTCCTCGGCGACATCGCCGAACCCGGCACGGCGGAGCGGCTCGTGGCGGCGGCCACCGCGGACGACCTGCGGCTGCGGGGCCTGGTGCACGCCGCGATGGTGCTCGACGACGCCGTGGTCACCAACATCTCCGACGACCAGCTGACGGCGGTCTGGCGCCCCAAGGCGGTCGGGGCGTGGCGACTGCACGAGGCCACCGCCGGTCACACCCCGGACTGGTTCGTCGTGTACTCGTCGATGGCGTCCCTGCTGGGCAACCCGGGGCAGGGGGCCTACGCCGCCGCCAACTCCTGGCTCGACGGGTTCGCGGCCTGGCGCACCGGGCGCGGTCTGCCCACGCTCGCCGTCAACTGGGGCCCCTGGGGCGAGACCGGGGCCGCGGTGGACTTCGCCGACCGCGGCTACCGGACCATCCCCACCGGGAACGGGCTCCAGGCGCTCGGCTCCCTGCTCGTGCACCGGCGCACCCGTACCGGCGTCATCCCCGGCGACCCGGAGTCATGGATCCTCCCGGCGGTCCGGCGTTCGTCGCTGTTCGGCCTGCTCACCGAGGACGGGGCCACGGCGGCCGAACCGGGCGCCGCCGGCCCCGACATCCGCGGCAGACTCGCCTCCCTCCCCCGGGACTCGCCCGCCGCGCCGAGCTGGAGGAGTACCTCACCGGCCATATCCGCGCGGTGCTCCGGCTCGGCGACGGCACCGTCCTCGACCCCCAGACGCCCCTCAAGTCCCTCGGCTTCGACTCGCTGCTCTCGCTGGAGCTGCGGACCCGGCTCGAGGCGGGACTCGACATCAGGATCGCCGGCGACTTCGTCTACCAGCATCCGACGCTCGCGGCCCTCGCCGCGGGCCTGGCCGGGCACATGGGCCTCTCGCTCGAGGAGCACACGGAGTCCTGAGCCCGCGGGGAGGGGCGGGCGCGGTCCGCCGGGGCTCGCACCCGCGCCCCGGCACCGCTCCCTCCCCTCCTGAGCCCCACCCTCCTCAGCCCACACGCTCCTCAGCACCACGCTCCTCACCCCCCACCCTCCCGAGCCCCACCTGTGCAAGGCCGACGGAGACCAACCATGAGCCCCTCGAACCTCGTGCTCCTCGAAGGCGGTCCCGACGACCTGCCCCAGGTCTGGCCCCTGCCCTCCGGCGGGTGCCGGGAGCCGATCAAGATTCCGCGTCACAACGCCTACGAACACTTCGAGTTCGCGGACCGCCACCGCACCCTGCACGGCGAACGCCTGCCGGTCTACCGCTGGGTCTACCGCACGTACATCGCGGAGTGACCCGATTGCCCATGGAGTGTCGACCTACCTTGCGCTTTCATGAAGCGGGCTGCCCGACAGGCAGCTCTACCTTCTTGATCGGGTTGATCGAGCCAGATATTGATCAGAAATTCATGGGGTTCTCGTCCAGGGTGTAACGGACGGTGGGCCCGCTGAAGTAGCCGCGGACGATGTGCGGCTGACGTTGGCGTCTGCGGAAGAACCGGCGCGTGGGCGAGTTCGGCCTGATTCCGGGCCCGGTGCTGTCTGGGCAGGCTGTGCTTGAGGTCGGCGTTGACCAGCTCGTGGGGGTTCAGCTCGAGTGAGTACGGTGGCAGGAAATGCAACTCGACATCGTCGGGGTGGGCGGCGAGGCGATCGAGGAAGCGGCACATGACTTCGGCTGTGAAGCTCTCGGTGAAGACCATGAAGTGCATCCGGCCCTTGGTGCTGATCGCCGACATGGCGTTCGCCGAGGACCGGTTCTCGCTCCGCCATACCACGGGCGTCCTCCCCTTCTCGCCCCAGGTGCGACCGGTGACCTGGTCGGAGCGGATGCCGACCTGGTCGGCGAAGAGGATCTCGCCGCCGCCCTTCCTTGCCTTCGCCCGGATCTTCGGCCGGGCCTCCTCGTGCCGGCACCGCACGGCCTGCGGGTCCTGCTCGACGGCTCGCTTGTCCGGCCGCTGGAACGACAGCCCCCACCGCTTGAGGTACTTGCCCACCCCCGGCTCGATCAGCCCCACCCGCAGGGGCGTTTCAAAGTCCCGGTGAGCACGTGAGTGCGCAGGTCGCGGCGGTGCGAGGGGTGCAGGCCCGACGGTCACGAACGCATCGAAGCTCCGGTTGAACGGGGTGACCTTCCCAAGTCGCCCTGAACCAACGGAGCTTCGATGTGCCGCCAGTCTGCCACCGTCTGCCTGATCAAGTCGCCCGCTGTGAACAGCGTGGCGGGATTGTCGCTGGTGGAACGGCTGCGGCTGCTGCCCGATCCGCGTCGGCGCGGAGGGGTTCGTCACCCGTTCGTGGCGGTGCTGCTGGTCGCCGCCTCGGCGGTGGCCGCCGGTGCACGCTCGTACGCTGCCGTCGGCCAGTGGTCCGCGAACGCTCCGCAGCACACCCTCGCCCGCCTGGGCGCCCGGGTCGTGGGTGCCCTGCGCGTGCGCGTCACACCGAGCGCCGCCACGATCCACCGGGTCATCCTTCGGGTCTGCCCCGGTGGCCTGGCCGACTTGACCGGCACCGATCCGGTCGGCTCGGACCCGGCAAGACCGCCCGCGGCTCCCGGCACGGAACCTCACCCGCCGCTCACTTCCTGGCCGCGACGACCGGCGGCGGCCGGACCGTCACCCAGCTGCGGGGTTCCCGGCAAGACCAACGAGATCACCTGCTTCACCGCCCTGCTGGCGCCCTACGACCTGACCGGCATCACCGTCACGGCCGACGCCCTGCACACCCAGCGCGACCACGCACGGTTCCTGATGGAAGAGAAGAGGGCCCACTACCTGCTCGTGGTCAAGGCCAACCAGCCCGAACTACACCGCCGGCTGCGGTCACTGCCGTGGAAGGACTGCACAGCGCGCAGATACGACCGCGAGAGGGGCCACGGCCGCAAGGAGACCCGCGCCACCAGGGCCCTCACCGTCACCGGCCTCGGTCTGGACTTCCCTCACGCCGCCCAGGCCGCGCGCATCCTGCGTCACCGCACCGACCTCGCCACCGGCAGATGCAGCCGCCAGACCGTCTACGTGATCACGGACCTGACCTCGCAGGTAGCCTCGCCCGAGCAGCTCGGCCGCCTCGCCAGGCCGCAGTGGACCATCGAGAACCGGCTCCACTTCGTCCGTGACACCGCCTCCGGCGAGGACGCCTCGAAGATCCGCACCGGCTACGGCCCCGAGAACATGGCAACCCTGCGCAACCTGGCGATCAACACGCTCCGCGCTGCCGGACACCACAACATCGCCGCCGGCCTCCGGCATGCCTCCTACGAGCCCTTCACACGCCCGCTCGACCTCCTGGGCATCGCCTGACCAGCGGACTCACAAGATCAAGAGACTTTGCAACACCCCTGCCCCAAGGCAACCCTGCAAGCCGCCCTCGCCCAAGTCGGCGGCATCTTCGGCTGGAAGGTCCAGGCCCTGGACGCGACCAGCGCCTCAGCCTGGGTTCCCGCTAGCGCCTGCCGCTTCAACTTCGACCCCAACCGCCCCAGCAGCCCGCCCGGCGTAGCCTCCACCGAGTTCCCCGACGGCAGCAACGGCTGGCCCACCAGCACGTCCCCCGTGCGCACCGAGGGAACCTTCACCTTCACCAACGGCGGCGTCACCGATGTCACCACGTACGAGTACTGGTCCGACACCGATGCCACCCACCGCACCATCACCCCGACCGTCCAGGGCGGCAGCGCCAGCGTGAAGATCACCCCCACTGTGGTCGGGCCAACCAGCTGTACGTAAAGAGCCTGGACGCTGCCGGAAACTCCTCTGACACCGCCACCTATCTGTACTACGCCAACGGCCCCACCACCCCGGACAAAGCCAGCGACATCAACGGCGACGGCTACGCGGACATGTGGGCCGTCGACCCCGACGGCGCCCTGCGGCGGTTCTACGGAGCCGGAGACGGCACCATCACCGAGAACTCCAAGACCGCCAGCGACTTCTCTTTCACCGACGTCAGAATCACCCACCGCGGAGACTGGACCAACGACGCCTACGAAGACCTGGTCGCCCTGCGCCACGACGCCACAGCCGGCATCGACCGGCTGTGGGTGCACCCGAACAACGGCTTCGGCTTCGCCTGCACGAGCTGCAACGACGGCACCCAGCGCCAGGAACTGACCGTCTACAACGAAGCGAACAACCACTGGAAGAACGGCGCCAGGCAGATCCTGGCCGTCGGCGACGTCGACGGCGGTCTCGACATTGACGGCGACGGGAACATAGGGCCCGACGACCTCCCCGGCTACCCCGACCTGCTGGTCAACGACGGCCAGTTCCTCTGGCTGTACTACGGCGCCCCGGACAACCGTCTCGACTCCTACCGCGACCCCGTCCTGCTCGCCTCCGGCGACAGCATGAGCTCCCAGTCCGGCGGCACCCTGGACAAGATCACTCTGGCCGCGCCCGGCGACTTCACCGGCGACGGCCACCTCGACCTCGTCGCCCGCTTCGACGCCGGCGGCCTGTTCCTCTACGACAGCATCGACCCCGACGGGCCCAACGGCCCCGACCAGGCCACCCCCGACCACCGCATCCAGATCGGCTCCGGCTGGAACACCCTGCCCCTGCTCACCGCGGCCCCGACGCCCGCCAGCAGGCCGAGTACGAAGCCCGCCGGTGGGAGCACCAGGAGGAGCTGCGCCGCATCGCCGCGAAGCACAAGGCGGGGCGAGAGGCCAGCCGTCCGGTGTGCGCCGGCTGCGGCGCCCGGTTCACCGACGAACGGTGGAAGGCCATCGAGCCCTCCGGGTGGGGCGCCCCACGCGATACCCACCCGCACCTGTGCGACGACTGCAAGCAGCGCGCCATCACCGCCGAACGTCAAGCTGAGCAGGCCGGGCCCGAGCACCAGGAGCACGACCAGGCCGTGCCCGAGCAGAAGGCCGGCGGCACTTGGCTCTCCCGCTTCCGCGGCTGAAGTCCGGACGGAGACCACGGCCGGGCAGGACGTCCTGCCCGGTCGTGGCGGCTACTCCCCGGGCCGCGGTAGCGCGTGCCACAGGGCCCTGAGCCAGCCCTGGATATTCAGCGGAATCGGGGGATCTGAGAAGCCGTATCTCAACCGATCATGGAACGTGCGTCGAACAGGTTTCCCGCCGGAGTGATCTTCCCGTTGTGCGCGCATGAAGACAGGGCCTCTCGGTAGCTGGGGGATGCGAATCTGACCGAGCAGCGCCGGGAGGCCCTGGTGTCGTTGTTGTACGCGTCCGAACCCGTTCAGTTCAACTCGGCGGCTCCATCGTGTGATTGCCTCGCGCATGTGTACGGCAACGCGGCCGACCATCCGGACCGGGAACGCCGGTATCCCTCCGACATGACGGACGCGGAATGGGCGGCCGTCCGGCCGTTGCTGCCGGTGCCGGCCTGGCTGAAGGGCCGGGGCGGGCAGCCCGAGGGCTACTGCCACCGCCAGCTGCTGGACGCGATCCGCTACCTGGTCGCGGGCGGGATCTCCTGGCGGGCGATGCCCGCGGACTTCCCCGACTGGGGCCGGGTCTACGCCTTCTTCCGCCGCTGGCGCGAGCACGGGCTGATCACGGAGTTCCACGACCGGCTGCGCGGACGGGTGCGTGAGCGGGGGGGCCGTGAGGCGGAGCCGACGGCCGGGATCATCGATGCGCAGTCGGTGAAGGCCGCGGCCTCGGTGCCGTCCGTCTCACGCGGCGGCGACGGCAGGAAGAAGGTGGGCGGCCGCAAGCGGCACATCGTGACCGACTGCCTCGGCCTGCTCCTGGTCGTCGCGGTGACTGCCGCGAACATCGGCGACCGGGATGCTGCGACGGGCCTGCTGATGCGGCTGCGCCGCCTGCACCTTGACATCTGCCTGGTCTGGGCCGACGGCGGCTACACCGGCGGCCTCGTCGACTGGTGCCGGGACAAACTCGCCCTGACTTTGGAGATCGTCAAGCGCACCGACGACATGACGGGATTCGTGGTGCTGCCCAGGCGCTGGGTGGCAGAACGCACGTTCGCGTGGCTGATGCATTCGCGCCGACTGGCCCGGGACTACGAGACGTTGCTGGCCAGCAGCGAGGCGATGATCCGGTGGTCGATGGTCACGCGGATGAGCCGTCGCCTGGCACGGCCACAGGCCGCCGGCCGGCACTGAAGGCCCCCGACGCCTCCTGCACGAGCCACCCGCGCTCCGCCAGGCGCCTGGCCTTCGAACGCACCCCCTCGACCTTCGCCGACGTCGTCTGAAGGCCCAGCCCCACCGCGATTTCCCTGGCCTTGAGCGGTCCCTGGCCCGCCGGCTGCCGCTCATCGAGCACGCCCAGGATCCGCTGGTAGTCCGGCGCCAGCACCGTCACCGGCAAGCCTTCGCTCCAAGGCGGCACGATCGACCCCGGCACCGGCACCGGCACCGGCGCGGGCGAGGGCACGATTTCCTGCTCCGCCTCGGTCACGGCAGTCGTCTCGGCCGCGGACACGGCCAGGGCCTCGACCAGTTCCTCCCGCGCGATCACCCGCCGGTCCAACTCGATCTCGGCGGCCTCCAACACCGCAGCCAACCGGGCGACTTCCTCCCGAAGCCCTTCCACCCGCACACGGGACGCTGTCTCCCGCTCCTCCAGCATTCCCAGAACCGACGCCATCGCGCACCCCTTGCTCATGGAGCGGAAACAAGACGCCGGATCCCTCCCTCATTCGGAGCTAAACCATGCCTGACCAGCAGAAATCAAGCGACCACGTTCGGTTGAGATACGGCTTCTGATGCCCCGGTAGCAGAAAGGTGCCGCTGACCTACAGAGATGCGAGTGTCGAGGTCGTATCCGCTGCGAGAGTCAGGGCACCAATCTGGTGAGCGAGCTTAAAGGGTGGGACCGGCGGTTGTCCGTGGTCGCTGACGGCAAGGGGCTGATCGGGCATGCCGGAGCGGTGCTGCTGCGGAAGCTGGCCGACCGTACGGGGTTGACGAGTGCGCTGGCGGCCGTGCTGCCCGCCGGGACGGGGCCGTCTGGCGGGATCGGGCGGTGGTGGTCGGGCAGCTCGCCGTGGCGATCGTGCTGGGGGCGGCGAACCTGTCGGACGCCGAGCAGTTGCAGGCCCACCACCAGGGCCTGTTCGGGGCGACGGTGTCCGACTCGACGACCCGGCGGACGCTGGCAGCGATGGACGAGGAGGTCCTGGCGAGGATCGCTCGCGTGCGGGCCCGGGTACGTCGGCACGTCTGGAGCCTGCTGCACCTGCGGCCGGGCGGGTTTCCGTGGCTGACGATCGCCGGGAAGCACCTGCACCGCTGGGTGGTGATCGACATGGACGCCACGATCGTCACGGCGGCATCGAAAAGGGAGGGTGCCGCGGCGACCTGGAAGAAGTCGTTCGGGTTCCATCCGCTGGCTGCGTGGTGTGCGAACACCGGCGAATGTCTGGCGATGCTGCTGCGAAGCGGCAACGCCGGCTCGAACACGGTGGCCGACCACATCCGGGTGCTGCGCGAGGCGCTCGCCCAGGTCCCCGGGGCCTCGACGGCGAAGATCCTGGTGCGCGTGGACGGCGCGGGCGCCACCCATGGCCTGCACGAGCACCTGCGGGATCTGAACACCATGCGGCGCACGGTCCGCTTCACTACCGGCTGGACCATCACCGACGAGGACGAGAAGGCCATCGCCCGCCTGCCCGAGAGGGCCTGGGAGACCTCGATCAAGCAGGACGGCAGTCTCCAGGAGGGCTACTTCGTGGCCGAGTTGAGCGGGCTCAACCGCCGGGCGGGCTGGATTAAGGGGATGCGGCTGATCGTCCGCCGGGTCAGGCCGTCTGGTCGGCATGCGAAGGATCTCACCACCTTCGAGAAGAAGACCGGCTGGAAGTACTCGATCGTGGCGACGAACATCTCCAGGATGGCCCGGATTCCGGGCTCCCATCAGATCCAGTGGCTGGATGTCCTGCACCGCCACCACGCGGTGGTCGAGGACCAGGTGAAAGCGAACAAGGCGAAGGGCCTGCACAATCTGCCCTCCAAGTCCTGGCAGATCAACCAGGCATGGATGCTGAGCCCGAACCTCGCCGCCGACCTGGACGCCTGGTTCCACCTGCTCACCCTGCACGATCACCCGGCCTGGCCGACGCCGAGCCGGACACCATCCGCTTCCGGCTCTACCACCTCCCGGCCCGCCTCGCGAACCACGCCCGCCGCCGATGGCTACGGATCGAGCGCACCTGGCCCTGGGCGAACGCGTTCACCACCGCCTGGCGGCGGCTGACCGACCTCCCAGCCGCTACCTGACCCATCACACCCACCCGCATCCGCTGCGACCGCCGCAGCATCCGCCACTGGACCCCACCGGCAAGGGACGCAAGCGGTGGATTATGGCTGGAAGGTGCCCTTGAACGCCTTCCAGATCACCTTCGAAGGCCGGCTCAACCCGGCCGCCCACTGACCCTACAAAAACTGGATCAGCCGTCTACTGGACACACCCATCACGGCCCGGCTGGTGGACAAGCTCCTCACCAACCCGCCCGACTGGCCTCGATCCGTCAGCTGGGGCTTGTCGTTTTCGTCTCGGCGGTTCGCCCGTAATGTCCTCTGCCGTTCGAGGGCGGGCCATCGCGTGACGCTGCGGGTGCGGCGGGGTTCCACGTCTCCCGGGGTGGTGCGGTCCTCTCCTCTCTGGTTCTCGTTGGCGGCCGCGTCCTCGGCATCCTGGTCGGCGCTGTTCGCCGCCGCGCGGGCGGTCTCCGCAGACGCGGCCGCCTGCGCCGCCGACACCTCGGCGTCCTTGGCGTGCTGGGCCGCCTCATCGGCGTATCCCTGGGCATCCGGGGGATGGTCGTTCACATGTACGACGTGCCACCTATCCTGTCGAGGCTATTAATCGCAGCCGACATGGGGAGTAGTCGGCACGCATGAGGAGTCCTCATTTCCTTGAGACGAAGATTCAGTAGTCCGCGCTCTGGGACGCCACGCGCACGCGCGTACGCGCCGGGGGGATAACAACCGCATGGTCCATGCGGGGCCGCGGCGCGCTGTCAACACTGCGCACCTTGTGTATGAGCGTGCTGCTTGCTCTCCTCGTGGGGGTCATCGGACCCGCTCCGGTGGTCGAGCGGGCCGCCGCGGCAGAAAGTGAGCAAGGCACAGATCTCGACCACATACCGCCGACCGACCGCGGCCGAGTCCTGGAGCTGTGGAAAGCTGGCGGACCGGGGGTCAAGGCGGCCGCGGAGGTCGCCCTGCTGGGCACCGACGCGGACGTCCGCACGTTCCTCGACCACGAGAACGCCATCGCTCAGCTGAGCGACGACCGGGTCGCCACGGTCCAGGTCTTCTCAGCCGGCGGCCGTGCGGTGCGCGCGGCGGCGGAGCTGGCTCTGGCCGGTCCGCCCGAGGGCTTGGACGCCTTCCTCAAGGACGGCTGGAAGGCGCCTCTGGAGCAGGACCAGCGGGTGCGGGCCACTCAGATCATGTCCGCTGGCGGACGGGGAGTGAAGGATGCCGGCACCAAGGCGCTGAACGGCACCGTCGACGACGTCCGCGCGTTTATCGCCCAGGGGCAGTACGCCGCGCGGGACCAGGACAACCGGGTTCTGACCATCCAGATCCTGAGCACCGGCGGACCTGCGGTGAAGGAAGCCGCGAAGACTGCGCTGAACGGCACCATGTACGACGTCCGCGAGTTCCTGGATGTGGGCCAGCACATCGCCCGCGCCCGTGACCAGGAGCTGGCCACCATCACCGAACTCGCCGCGCTGGCCGAGGAGGCCGGCCGCCAGGCCAAGGCCGAAACCGAGGCCGCCAAGGAAGCGTCAGCCCGCGCGATCGCCGCCACCAAACTCGCCAAGGAGGCGGCCCAGACAGCCGCCGCTGAGACCGCGGCTGCCAAGGACGACGCGAACCGGGCGTCCAACGCCGCCGGCCGCGCCGCCGACGCCGCCAACGGTGCGGCCAAGGCGGCACAGGAGGCCATCGACTCCGCCCGCGCCGCCAACACCTCCGCCCGTATCGCCGCCAACGCCGCCTCCCAGGCCGCCTCCGCCGCCGCTGGCGCCGCCCAGGCCGCAGCCCGGGCGCGCAACGCCGCCGCCGACGCAGCAACCGACGCCACCAAGGCGTCCGCCGCCCGCGCCGCGGCCGAGACCGCCCGCAAGGCCGCCCAAGGCGCCAAGAAGGCCGCTCAGGCCGCTGAGCACGCGGGCACCGCCGCCACCGAGGCGGGCAACGCCGCCAAGGCAGCCGCCAGCGCCGGCGCCAACGCGAACGCCGCTGCAGCCGCCGCCGAATCGGCCAGCGGGTACGCCGGTGTTTCCAGCGCCCAGGCCCAGCGGGCCAAGGCTGCCGCCGCCGAAGCACGCCACCACGCGGCCAACGCCACCGCCGCCGCCAACCGCGCCGAGTCCCTGGCCGCCCAGGCGGCCAAGGCCGCCTACGAGGCCCGGGACGCCGCCAACTCGGCCGCCGACCACGCCGAGAAGGCCGCCGCCGCGGCCGACCTGGCCGCCGAGCACGCGGGCGAGGCGGCCACCGCGGCCGCTGAGTCCACCAAGCATGCTGACGCGGCCAAGACCGCCGCCGACGCCGCGACGGCCGCAGTCACCAAGGCCCGCACCACCTACGACTTGGCTCGCCAGGTTGAGGCAGCGGAGCTGGCCGACCGCACCACCACCACGATCGAGGAGGCCAAGGCCGCCAAGATCGCCGTCGACGAGCGCAAGGCCGCGGCTGAGCAGGCTGCCACGCAGGCCAAGCAGCTCGACCAGGAGGCCGAGCAACTTCGCACCGAGGTCTCCCAGCCGGGCGTCGACATCGCCGCAGTGGCCCCCAAGGCCCGTAAGGTTGCCCTGCACTTCGCCAAGACGCGCGGCGTCTGGAGTGCGACGGCGGCCGAGGTCGCCCTGGCAGGTACTGACGGTGACGTTGTCGAGTACGTGCGCAGTGGCCTGCATCTGGCTGAGAAGCACGACGAGGTTGACCGCGTCTCGCGCCTGGCCTGGGACTCCGAGTACCCCGCCGTCCAGACAGCCGCGCAGACCGCGCTCACAGGCGATGATGCCGCGATCAGCGCCTTCCTGCAGACGGGCCAGCATCAGGCGGCCGCCTCGGACTACCGCATCAGAGTTGTCCAGCTCATGGAAGGTGCCGGTCCGGAGGTCAAGAAGGACGCCCAAGCCGCCCTGGATGCCGGTACGACGGAGGCGCTGCGCGACTTCGTCTCCACTGGCTACTACACGGCCCGCACCAGCGACGAGCGGGTTCGTGCCGTGCAGCTCATGAACGAGGGCGCACCAGAGCTGAAGGCCGCGGCCCAGGCCGCGCTGGAGGGTCCGCCGGAACTGCTGCACGACTTCATCGATGTCGGTCAGTACCGGGCGCAGCGCAAAGACCTGCTGGCAGCTACCCACGTCTCCCGGGTTCAGCGGCTGATCGCCGGCGCAGCCAGCGTCGCCGCGACCGCACAGCAGAACGCCGCCTTGGCCGCTAAGGTCGCCGCCGAGGCCCGTAAGGCCGCCACCGAGGCAGCCAACTACGCCGCCCAGGCCGAGGCCTCAAAGAAGCAGGCTGATACGTACGCGGAGGACGCCCGCAAGTCAGCCGCCGCTGCCGAGGCGTCCGCCGCCCAGGCCTCGGAGTCCGCCAAGAAGGCCCGTGCGGCCGAGGCGGACGCCCACAACGCCGCCCAGCGCGCGACCAACTCCGCTGCTCAAGCCGAGACCTCCGCCGCGTCAGCCCAGGCGTCCGCGAATGACGCCTGGGCATCGGCCGCCGCCGCCCGCGCCTCCGCCGAAGCGGCCGGCAAGGACTCCGCAGCCGCCCAGCAGGCGGCCAAGGATGCCCTCATCGCGGCTGTGGAGAAGAAGCAGGCCGAGGAACTCGCCAAGCTCAGGGATGAGGAGCAGAAGCAGTACCAGGCAGAAATGAAGGAGTTCGCGGACTGGCTTCGTGAGAGTGAGGACATCGACTGGGGAGCGGTTCTCTCCGAGGGTGGCCACTTCGCCCTCGATGTTCTTGGGCTCATCCCCGGCTTCGGCGAAGCCGCCGACGGCGCCAACTGTGCCTGGTACGGCGGTGAGGCCGCCTCCGGCAAGAAGGACGCCATGGGCGACGCCGCGCTGTCCTGCGCCGCCGCCGTACCCGGAATCGGATACGGCGCCAGCACGGTCAAGTTCGGCAAGTGGGGCGACAAGGCGTCGGGCTTCTTCAAGTCGCTCTTCAGCAAGGGAAGCCCTCTACTCAAGAAGTGCAACAGTTTCACGCCGGAGACGCCCGTCCTGTTGGGTGACGGCCAGACGGCCAAGCCGATCAAGAACGTTGCAGTGGGCGAGAAGGTCCTTGCCACCGACCCCCTGACGGGCCGTACCGAGGCACGACCGGTCGATGCCGTCATCACTGGAGATGGTGCTAAGGACCTGGTCGAACTGACCGTCGACACGGACGGTGCATCTGGTAGCGCCACGGGCCGCGTAACGGCGACCGCCGGCCACCCGGTGTGGCTGGAGAACCAGCAGCACTGGGCCGAGGCTGAGGACGTCCGTCCTGGTGACCGACTGCGCACGCCGACCGGCGAGCGGGTGAAGGTTCTGGCTGTACGGTCCTGGAAGGCTATACAGAAGGTTTTCAACCTCACTGTCGACGGCCTCCACACCTACTACACGCTGGCGGGCAGCGCGCCGGTTCTGGTGCACAACGCGACCTGCCCAGTGGGCTGGAACCAGCTCAGCTCGGACAGATTCGTCTCGCCGGCGGGCCTTATGTATGGCCCCGACCGCCGGCACGGCCACAAGATCGAACACGTGATGGAGCACACGAGGCCCGACCCGACCAAGCCGGCCCATAGCGTCTTCGTTGCGAAGGACCAGGACACGATCCTCAAGATGATCGACGAGGCGTGGTCCCGTCGGGCAACAGACGGCTTTCCTGATCCCGACAGACCCAACGACCCTATCGGGATCATCATCCCGATGAACGGCGCCGTCA
The DNA here is from genome assembly GCA_003725745.1 of Streptomyces sp. I6. Classification (GTDB taxonomy): domain Bacteria; phylum Actinomycetota; class Actinomycetes; order Streptomycetales; family Streptomycetaceae; genus Streptomyces. The sequence goes on from RHDP01000001.1 coordinate 2,165,696, forward strand.
TCGGCGAGGCAGGTGAAAAGCATTTGAAGATCGCGGCCAATCCGCAGACCGGACAGATCCTCAGCGCCTACCCGAAGATGATCAACAGCAGCCCGTGATCCCATTGGGGTGCTTTGCGGGCTCTCGTCACGAGCCAGCAGAGCACCCCGCTGCTATTCCGGGCCCTCCACCGAGATAAAGTAGAGTGACTATGGATTCCTCAGTGCAACAGTTCATGAGCCGGTTGGCGCTCAGCGACAACACGCAAGCGTCCACCGCCGAGGTCTCCCGGCGCGTCGCCGCGGGCGACCTCGACTGGACCGGAGCGGTCGCAGATGCGATCGCTAGCCAGGGCGGTTCTCAGGCCTGGCAGCACGAGGACCTGTACCTACACCTCCAGCGCGCGCTCGCAAAGACTCTGGGGATCGGCAATATCCAGCTTGTCGTGCGGCTGCCCCTCGTCCTCCGGCCAGATGTGGAGCGGGAGAAGTTCGTCACCCGGCTGATGGCCGTGGAACTCGCTCGTCACCAGTCCGCCGAAGACCTTGCGCGGGCCGTTTTCGAAGCCGCGCCCGATCCCGACGTCTCATACGAGCTGCGCGCCTGTCTGCTGCATGAACTTGTGCGGCGTCCCGTGGCCGTCGAAGAACACCCCGCGCTGCGGTCCTTCGCGGCCGTACTCGCAGCCGACGGCCACCCGCTGGCCCAACTGCCCTGCCATCTCCTCCCGCTGGAGCAGGTTGAGCGGGACTCCTCATGGTTCCCATTCGGCCCGGTCTCCCGCGTTCCCAAGGAGCCGCTGAGCACCCCACTGCTCGCGCGCCGCAGGGCCGCTGACACCACCGTCACCGAGGTGCGGGATCCGGACCGGGCCGCCTCCATCGGTACGGCTGTTCGGGAATGGACCGAGGTGTCCAACGGCCGTGTCGCAGCCCATGTCTTCACCGTTCAGCCCCCCCTCGACCCCAGGGACTTCGGCGCTCTCTTCGGCCGACTGCCCCTCGCGTGCCGTTCGGACACCCCAGAGCTGTGGACGACCACTGCGGACACGGTGCTGGACATCCTCCGGTCCGCAGCTAGCTCCGGAGGCGCGTATTCCAACCCGCTCTTCGGCACGTACGGCCGCCTTGCCGCATGGCAGTCCCTCGCCGGCCTAGTCGGTCTCTCGCCGCAGACGCCAGTGCCTCAGATCGCACGTGAGGCCGAGCACACGCACTGGTTCCTTTTCGACACCGAAGCCGACTGGTTCGACGCCGTCGCCTGGGACCTCGCCATCGCCGCCCTGCGCCCCGGCGGCACGTCCGGCGAGGGCCAGGAGATCGCCGTACTGGCGGCCACCGACACCGACTGAAACGCACGTGAACGGCGCCCGTATGACACGTCTCCGGGAGGTCTGTGGGTGTCGCCATGGTGTCACCGATGCGTTGCCGACACAGCAACGCATCGGTGACCGCAAGCCGCACATCGCGGGTGCCTCCCCCGCCCTATCCAAGGCCCAGCCGCCGTGGGTGAGACGCACCCCTCTTTGAACCACCGCACACCGGGCGACACACACCTTAGAGCTCGTAACACGATCATGTTCGGGCCTTCCTGAGGCGTCTCCAGCAGATGAGGCTGCAGGCGAGGGAGACGAAGGCGTCGTGGAGTTCGGTGCGTCGTTCCCAGCGGACGGCGAGGCGTTTGAACTGGTGGAGTAGGGCGAGGGTCTGCTCCACGACGTAGCGGAGCTTGCCCAGGCCTTCGATGTTCGGGGCACCCCGGCGGGAGATCACCGGCAGGATCCGGCGCTTGCGCAGTGCACGGCGGTTGGGATCGGAGTCGTAGCCCTTGTCGCCGAGCAGGGCCTCGGGGCGTCGTCGGGGGCGGCCGGGGCGACCCGCGACGGGCGGGATGCCGTCGACCAGAGCGAGGATCTGGGTCACGTCGTTGACGTTGGCCGCCGTGGTGATGACCTTCAGCGGGGTACCGCGTCCGTCGCAGATCAGATGGTGCTTGCTGCCCGTCTTCCGCCGGTCGACCGGCGACGGACCGGTGTCGGCTCCCCCTTTTTCGCACGGACGTGAGAGCCATCCACGCACGCACGCGACCAGTCCAGCTCGCCGGCCGCGTTCAGCTCGGCGAGCAGGATCCGATGCAGCCGGTCGAAGACCCCGGCCTTCTGCCACCGCTCAAGGCGCCGCCAGCAGGTCTGCCCGGAGCCGAACCCCAGCTCCAGTGGCAGCAGTTGCCAGGCGATGTCGTTGTGCAGCACGTACAGGATGCCTTGCAGGCACTGCCGGTCCGGCACCGGCCGCGGGCCGGGAGCCTTCTCGGGCCAGGGCGGCAGCAGCGGCTCGATCAGCGCCCACAGGTCATCGTCCACGATCCACGGCCTGGTACTCACACCATCCCGAACGGCCGAATCGTCACACCGGTCACGGCCGACCAGGGGCGTTCAACAAGATCGTGTTACGCGCTCTTACGCTCCGTGGAATCAGCTACCGGTCGCATGATTCTGGCTTCGCGAGCCTTGGCCGGATGACCCTTGAAGTTTCCCCGTGATCTCGGACACTCGTTCGTTATGCCGCGAGGGCGTGCTGATGCCGCTTCCTGGTCTCGGCCGGGGTGAGATAGCCGAAGGTCTTGTGCTTGCGCAGCCGGCGGCGGTTGTAGAAGGTCTCGATGAAGTTGAAGACCTCGGCGCGGGCGGTGGCCCGGTCGGGCCAGGTGCGGGTGCCGATCTCTTCTTTGAGCAGGGCCCAGAAGCTCTCCGCGGCGGCGTTGTCGAAGCATGATCCGGTGCGTCCGCAGCTCTGCCGCAGCCCGAACCTCCCTATTCGTTCCCGGAACTGGGTCGACGTGTATTCGGCGAGTTCAACCGGTCGTTGCAACACCGGGTTGTTGGATCGAGCGTAGCTGCTCTGCGAGGACCTCGGCGGGGGTCTTCCAGCCGAGGATCTTGCGGGGTCGGTTGTTGATCGCCAGGGCGACGGCTTCGCGGGTGGCCAGGTCCAGCCAGCAGGCGAGGTAGAGCCAGCCCTCGGCGGTGGGCAGGTAACGCGGCATTGCACGATCAAGGGGAAGCTTCAGACCCAGCCCGGTCCACCGTGCTGGACACACGGCAGCGGGCAGACCAGGGATGGTTCCCGTGTTCACTGTGATTCGCTCGTCGAAGGAGGAGCCCGACTCTGCCCCAACAGCCTCGCTGCGAGTACGCCGCAGACCTTCCCCGCAGCCTCCCGGTCACCGGCTTCACGACTTCCGGGAGTTCCCCGCCCGCAACGGGCGAGTGCGCGCCGTTCCCGGCCCATATCCACCAGGTTCGAGCCAGTACGAGTGTTGAGGGGCGTTATGGCACCGGTTCCTCGCGTACTCCTCTCCGACCCGCTCACCGGACCCACGGCATCTGGCTGTTCTGCCGCAGCCCGGCTTTGTCAGGACTGCGCCTGCCAGACCGCTGCGACGGCCCAGCGACGGTGGTCTCTCACCCCCATACGAATCAACAGCGCCTCACGGCGCACGAAGACCGCCCTCAACGCCTTCGACGGCCGACTCTCCGCAGCTCGCCAGTAACCCCAACCACTCTGGTTACACCGTTCGTTTGACAGACCCGCTCAGCGTGATCAGAGCAACCAGTCGTTCCTTCGGCAGCCGCTCCGGGGGGAACTGCTATCGTTGCTTGTCGTTGGGGGTGTTGGTTGGCTGTGATGCGGCCAGGGGGAGAGAGCTCAGAGCTATGGCTCGGCAGGGTTGCATCCGAGCCTTCTTAAGATGAGTGACTCACACCGCCTTTTCGGTTTATTTTACGGTGCATACCTGCAATGGCATGCACTTGCCGTTTTCTATACACCTGGCGGATGTGATTCCGCACTTCAGGAAGGAATTGATTGGTGATATCCCGTGCTCGGCGGTTCCTGTTCTTCGGTGTTGCCACGGCTGCCGTCGCAGGTGCTTCCACGTTTGCCTTCGCCAACATGTCTCAGGCTGCGGCTGCTGAGGAGACTCGGCCGCCCATTGCGGTAGAGGACTTCGCTTACCCTGGCGCCGCGAAGATTCTGCAGGACCGAGGGCTCAAACTGATCAAGGGTGACGGTCACATTCTGGCGGCTGCCTGTGATGAGAGCCCCAACCAGATCAGAATCTGGACCCGGGTTGGCGATGAGGCAGACAGATTCTGTTTCCGGGCGACGGCGAGCACTGGTCACCTGACCCTGGAGGTCCCCGAAGTCTACGCACTGCAGACGGCAGACCACCCCATCAGCGCGGACCTGACCGCTGAGGGGAAGAGTGAGACGGTTGACGTGGCGAAAGACGACATGGTGGGCGTCGGTGAAGGGCTCGGGAACCCGCCAGCCGTTCTGGTCGAACTCCGGGTAACCGGCTGACCCAGGGCCGCTTCTCTCCGCTGTGCGTCTGTCGGAACGAAGAGCCGCCCCAGTCCATGAATCACGTGTATAAGGAGTCAAAAGTGTCTGGACCACGCCCGCCTCGCGCCGTGTTGGCCACGAGCCTGACGGCCGCTGCGGTGGCAGTCGGTACGCTCACCGCCGCACCTGTGCATGCGGTGACCGGTGATGCTGTCGCTGGCAGTGCTTATGCGTTCACTGCGAGGGTGGAGATCGGTGAGGGTGATGACAGGCGTGTCTGTACGGGTGCCCTGGTCGATACGCGTTGGGTGCTGACGGCTGCTTCGTGCTTCACCGGTGGGCTGGTGGAACTCGCTCCCGGCAGGCCGGCCGAGAAGACGGTGGTGACGATCGGCCGGGCCGATCTGACCACCACGGGCGGTCATGTCAGCGAGATCGTCGACTTGGTGCCCCGCGCGGGCCGTGACTTGGTCATGGCGCGCCTGGCGGCGCCCGCTGCCGGTATCACCCCGGTGAAGATCTCCGCGACTCCGGCCGGTCAGGGCGAGACGGTGACGGTGGCCGGATACGGCCGGACGAAGGCGGAGTGGGTGCCCAACAAGCTCCACACCGCCAGCTTCACCGTCGGCGCGGCCACGGACACCGACCTCGACATCGTTGGCAAGACCGCCGGCGACGCGATCTGCAAGGGCGACACCGGCGGCCCGCTACTGCGCGACAACAACGGCAAGCCGGAACTCGTCGCCGTTGCCAGCCGCTCGTGGCAGGGCGGCTGCTTCGGCCAGGACGCGGCCGAGACCCGCACCGACGCCATCGCCGCGCGTGCGGACAACATCAAGCTCGGCTCGACCCTGACCACCGGCCAGCAGCTGCTGCCCGGTGACAGCCTCGTCTCCGCCACCAACCGCCTGACCATGCAGACCGACGGCAACCTGGTCATCGCCTCCAACGCGGGCAAGGTTCTGTGGTCCACGGGTACGGGCGGCAACCCGGGCGCCACCGCCCGCCTCGACACCAGCGGCAACCTCATCGTGCGCAACGCCGCCGACACGACGACTCTCTGGGAGTCCAAGACGACCGCCGCCGGCGGCCAGGCCGTCCTGACCGACCGCGGCAACCTGGTCGTCTACAACACCCAGAACCAGTCGCTGTGGTCCAGCAACACCGTCGTCCGCAACGACATCAACGGTGACGGGCGCAGTGACATCGGCTCCTGGTACGACTTCACCGCCGGCTCGGACGCCACGTACACCTTCTTCGGCCAGGGTGACAACGGCGCGCTCAGCGCACCGTACAAGTCCTACACCGCCCCCGTGGGCGAGTGGGACGCCAGGTACATGAAGTTCGTCTCCGGCGACTTCAACGGCGACGGCCGGGGCGACATGGCCATGCTGCGCGGCTACAGCGACGCCAGCGTGAAGGCGTTCGTCGCCCTCGGCAAGACCGACGGCGGCTTCGCCACCCCCGTCCAGGCCTGGAGCTCCCCCGCGGGCGGCCCCTTCCACTACAGCTACATGACGCCGCAGGCCGGCGACTTCAACGGCGACGGCCGTGACGACATGGCCGTCTGGTACGCCGGAGCCGACGGCACCACCAAGCTGCACACCTTCACCACCAAGACCAATGGCACCTTCAACGCCCCCGTCGCCTCCTGGTCCGCCCCCAAGGGCACCTGGCTGCGCAGCAGCACGAAGTTCGTCACCGGCGACTTCAACGGCGACGGCCGCGAAGAGCTGGGCGTGTACTACGACCAGGGCGGCAACGGGATGAAGACCTACGTCTTCACCACCCAGCCGGGCGGTACCTTCGCCAGTCCCACGCCGTGGTGGGAGACCACGCTCAAGTGGGACCAGGCCATCCCGCAGGCCGGTGACTTCAACGGCGACGGCCACGACGACACCCTGATCTGGTACGACTACGCCGACGGCAGCGACAAGACCAGCACCATGCTGTTCGAGAAGGTCGACGGCCAGAACAGGTTCGGCTCCGCCAAGCTCACCCTCAACAGCTCCGGCGGTTTCGACGTCAAGCGCCTGCAGCTGGCGACCGGCGACTACAACGGCGACGGCCGCGACGACCTCGCCATCATGAACCACCAGAGCGACGACGCCGTCAAGATGTGGACCTGGACCGCCCGGCCCGACGCCCTCTTCAACGGCGGCCAGGCCGGCTGGGCATCCAACCCCGGCGCCTGGGTCTACACCTCCACCAAGCTCGTCAACACCTACCACACCGGCAACTAGCCACCCCCACATCGAACCGCGGGGGCCTGGTCACACACAACGACCAGGCCCCCACTCGCACAACAGCGGGCCCCGCGACGCTCCGCCCGGCTCGCCATCACCCAGATGAGGCCGCCGCCCTCGTCCCGAGGACCGGTCCTCGGCGCGTCGTGCCCGGTGAGGAGCTTGCTGACCGCCTTCTCGGCAGCTCGGTACTGCTGGTGCCGTGCGACGGCCTTGACAGAACGGCTGCCTCCCGACCCGTTCTGAACGGCCAGGGGGGATGACGTAGTGGCGCACGACCTTCAGCAGCGCGGCCGGACGCAGGACGACGCCTACGAGCTTGTGCCGCTCGCTGAGCTCGCCGGTGACGTCGGGTAGTTCGACGGTGAGAGTCGCCTCGTTCTCCGGCTCGATGCTCCGCCAGGGGTGGGAGTGCTCCGGCGTGGACATGACCGTGCCGAGGTACGCGGTCTCGGCCGTGGCCGCGACGAGCAGTTGCACGGTGCGGAAGAACTCCGGAACCCCGGCAGGCAGCGCCAGGTCCGTCGCGTCCCGTTCGTCGTCGGGCAGCGGGTCACCCGTGTAGTGCCGCAGGTCGAGGCCGGTGTCGAGGATGGGCCGGTGAGGAGGAGGGCGGTGCTGGCGAAGTTGGCCCTGTCTGTACCCGTGCCGAGGGATACGGACGCAACTCGGCGATGGAGCGCCTGACGTCCGTCTCGTCCATCCACCGCTTGCCGTCGGCGGCCGGAGGTTGATGCGGCGGAGCGCCTCGCTGAGTCGACGAGGAACGGGGTATCAGCGTCGAGGACGCCGACGTCCTTGCCCGGAACGTGCGTCCAGCCCATCGCCAGGAGCTGCGTCCCCTCAGCTGAGTCATTCTGCGTGATGAGCGGGCGGCGGGCGAGAGTTTCAGCCGCCTGGGACCCCTGCTATTCGGGGTGGTCGGCGCGGCCGGGAGCGGTGTGCCGGGCACCCCGGCTCCGCGCGATGCGGTGTACGTCGCACAGGGACTCCGCGAGGCGGGCGATGACATAGCGGAGCTGTTCGGGGGTGGCGGAACGGTCGCTCAGCAGGTCGTCGGTGTGATCGAGGAGTGCGGTGGCCATGCCGAGCTGCACGCTCTCGACGTTGTCGGCGAGTCGTGAGACATAGCCGAGGCCGTCGCCGATGAGGTAGCAGGGCTTGCCCTCGGCCCCGGTCCAGGGAAGCAGGCGAGGTGCCTCCGCGGTGTGACGGATCACGCCGCCACCTCCCGTCCGCGGATGACGAGCGGGCCGACGTCGACGCCTTGGACGGTGATCCAGAGAGCCCGGCGACGGAGGTGCCGGCGGCGGGCCTCGGCCTGGCGGCGCTCGTGGGCGAGGAGGTAGGGACGGACGAGAGGGCTGTCCTCGCCTCGGTAGTACGGGGCGGGAACTCGGTTGGGGCGGGGCGGACACGGCGGCCGGGGCGCGGGGCAGTGGTCCACGGGCGGCGGAGGCCACAGGAGCCTCCGAAGCGGATCGATCAGTCGGACGATACAGTGCAACACGTCGTCAACTCCTGGTTAGTTGAGGGCCACGCCCCCGGACCGTTCGCCTCGGTCGCGGGGGTCTGTGACTGCGGCTCTCCCGAGCGGCCCCGCCCGGCGAACTCGCTCTGTAGCGATTCACTCACAGCCTGGGGCCGGTCGGGCTACCCTGACCAGGGGGTTCGATGTGACAGAGCTTTTGTCGCGAGGGAGTTGACGATGAGCAACACCTACGGGGAATGGCTGAAGGCCCAACGTGAGGTCGCCGGCCTCACCCAACAGGAACTGGCCGATGCCGCGATCATGACCCGCTCGCACATCGCCCACATCGAGGCGGGCCGCCGCATCCCGTCGAAGGAGGACGCGAGGCGGCTGGACAGGGCGTTGGGCACGGGGGACGTGCTGAGCAGCTTCCTGCCACGGGAGGACGTGGCGGTCGCCGATCGCTTCGCTGCGGCGCTCCATCTCGAGCAACAGGCCACAACGATCAGAGAGTTCGCCCTCTCTTTCGTGCCGGGCATCCTCCAGACGGAGCGCTACGCACGTGCGGTTCTCGGTTCTGCCTTCCCTCCCAAGAGCGAAGAGGAATGTGACAGGACCGTTGTCACACGTCTGCATCGAGGGAGGATCCTGGCCAACCCCGTGACGCCCGTAGTGTGGGCGCTAATCGACGAAGCAGTGCTCCGGCGTCCGATCGGCAGCGCTGAGGTGATGGCCGAGCAGATCACCCACCTCATCCGCTTGGCAGAGTGCAAGCGCGTACGCGTACACGTCCTGCCTCTGTCGCTTGGGCACCACCCTTTGCTACAGAGCATGCTGACGCTGATGTGGTTCGAAGACCAGCCACCGGTCGCCTATACGGAGGGCCTACACATTGGCAGGGTGCACGACACCCCAGCCCTGGTCGAACAGCTGCAAGGTGCCTACGATCTTGCCCTGAGCGACGCACTGCCGCTGAAGGAGTCGCTCGCCCTTATGAAAGCAGCAGCGAAGGACCACAAGCATCATGGCTAAGCACATAATCTCGGACGCGTCCCTGCTGACCGGCTGGCGCAAGTCCTCGCACAGCGGGTCCGACGCCGGCAGCTGCGTTGAGGTGCTGGACGGCCACCCGTCAGGCGTCCCGGTCCGCGACTCCAAGGACCCGCATGGGCCTGCTCTGGTCTTCCAGTGCGACGCCTGGGACAGCTTCGTGGAGGCCTTGAAGGAAAGCTGCGTCTGACTCAGGCACTGAGGCGGGCCGCCGCACCCCGTCAAAGGAGGACGCGCCGGAGCGACTCCCCAGCCGTTGTCGCCCGACTCCAGGGCATCTACGATCTCGCGCTGAGCGACGCTCTACCGCTGAGCAAGTCTCCGGCCAAAGCAGCCGCCGCGCGATCTGGCCCTCCAGAAGAGAGGGCACCGCACCGAAGGCACCCGCCAGGCAGGACTTCATCAGGTCCTCGTCCTCCCCCGGGGACGCCGCCGTCAGCGGGTACAGATCCGTCGCGCCTTCCTCGTCCTTCTCGGTCAGCCACACCTGCCCGGGCTCCAGCAGCCGACCGCCGCTCGGGGTGCTGAGCACGGAGGGGTCGTGCGAGGTGAAGACGAGCTGCGCCCCCCGTGGATTCGCCTGCGGGTCGTGGAACAGTCGAACGACCTCCGCGGCGAAGCGCGGGTGCAGGCTGGCATCCAGTTCGTCGACGAGCAGCACGGCGCCTTCGTCGAGGGCGAGGAGCAGGGGACCGAGCAGAGCGAACCAGGATCGGGTACCGAAAGACTCCCGAGTCCAGTCGAAGGCCACGTCTCCCGAGGCGGAGCGGTGGGTGCGCTTGACCGTCGCAGGTCCCGTGCCCTCCTGGACGACCTCCGCACCGGTGATTCCGAGGTCCGCGACCCGCAGCAACTCGTTGATGCGGCGCGCGCGGCTGCCGGTCGGCTCCCGCGTCGTGAAAGCCTCGCGCTGCTCGCGCTCGTCCTCCGGGTTGATCAGCCAGAGGTTGCGGCGGAACCAGTGGAAGAGCGGGGTCAGCTGCGGATGGTTGTCCGTGCCGGCCGTGGAAAGCAGCAGGGCGTTGGGCCGGGTGCGCCGCTCGAGTCCGGCCCGGTCCTTCACACGGTTTCCCGGCCAGTCGTAGACCTTGGCGCGGGACGCGTCGCGGTCCAGCCACACCTGCCGACGGCCTCGGGGACAGCTGTGCAGCCACTCGGCCTCGACCCGGTCCGCACCGAGCTCGAAGCCGTACGTCCAGCGCACGCCGTCAAGGACGAGGTCCACCTCGAAGAAGCTGGCCGACTGCTGCCCGTCCTTGTCGTTCAGGGGAAGGGAACGCGCGCGGTCCCGTCGAAGGCCGCCCAGCGTGCGTACGAATTGATGACGGCGGCACGCATGTCCGTCATGGCGGCCAGCACGTTCGACTTGCCGGAGGCATTGGCTCCGAAGACGCCGATCAGTGGAAGTACGGCGAGTGACCGGTCACCCGCGAGCCCCACCGGGCGTGCGGACGTGCCCGGGTCGTCCTCGGCCACGACGAACGTCAGCTCCTGCTCGTCGCGCAGTGACCGCACGTTCGCCGTGCGGAATCTCAGCAGCATGCCGACCCCTCTCCGCCGCCAGAGTAGTGGGCGCGAAGGACAGCGGCTCGATCCGGACGTCGCGTCCGCCCTCTCCCGTCACCGGGGCAGCCCATGAGCACCGACACCGGCACCGGCACCGGCACCGGCACCGGCGTGTGACAGGGCCGACGTCACGTCAGGTCATCACTTCTGGTCGTCACGTCCGGTCGTCACGTCCGGCCGCCGGTGCGGATCGTCACGTGCGGGCCCACGTCCGGGCGTGACACCCGGCCGCCACGCCCGGCCGCCTCCCGCCTCCCGCCTCCCGCCTCCCGCCTCCCGCACGCGCACGTGCCCCGCATCACTCTGGACAGTTTCAACAACCGCCGGGTAACTTATTCTGAGCAAGCGCTTAGACAGCTCTGTGTGCTCGTCTGTGCCCAGCCAGTGACCCGACACCGTGCCGAGGAGGCGTCCGTGCGCCGGACCGTATTCAACGAGGACCACGAAGCGTTCCGGGAGACCGTCCGCGCCTTCATCGAGGCCGAGGTCGTCCCCGTCTACGACGAGTGGTTCGCCGCCGGCCAGGCGCCGCGCGAGTTCTACGACAAGCTCGGCGAGCTCGGCATATTCGGCATCAACGTGCCCGAGGAGTTCGGCGGCGCGGGCCTGGACACCCACAAGTTCGAGGCCGTCCTCTACGAGGAGACCGCGCGTGCGGGCGTCCACTTCGGCGGCTCCGGCGTGCATGTGCTGCTGGCCCTGCCGTACATCAAGATGCTCGCCACCGACGAGCAGAAGAAGCGCTACCTGACGAAGTTCGTCACCGGCGAGGAGATGTGGGCGCTGGCGATGACCGAGCCGGGCACCGGCTCCGACGTCGCGGGCATGAAGACCACGGCCAAGCTGTCGGAGGACGGCACGCACTACGTCCTCAACGGCGCCAAGACGTTCATCACCGGCGGCGTCCACGCCGACCGCGTGATCGTGTGCGCCCGCACCTCCGCCCCGCGCGAGGACGACCGCCGTTTCGGCATCTCCCTCTTCGCGGTGGACAGCAAGTCCGAGGGCTACTCCATCGGCCGCAAGCTGGACAAGCTCGGCCTGCGCACCTCCGACACCGCCGAGCTGGCGTTCGTCGACGTCAGGGTCCCGGTCGAGGACCTGCTGGGCGAGGAGAACAAGGGCTTCCACTACCTCGGCCAGAACCTGCCGTCGGAGCGCTGGGGCATCGCCTTCGGCGCGTACGCGCAGGCCAAGGCCGCGATCCGGTTCGCCAAGGAGTACACCCAGGACCGCACGGTCTTCGGCAAGACGGTCGCGTCCTTCCAGAACACCAAGTTCGAACTGGCCGCCTGCCAGGCCGAGGTGGACGCCGCCGAGGCCGTCGCCGACCGCGCCCTGGAGGCGCTGGACGCGGGCGAGCTGACCCCGGCCGAGGCCGCCTCCGCCAAGCTGTTCTGCACCGAGGTCGCCCACCGCGTCATCGACCGGTGCCTCCAGCTGCACGGCGGCTACGGCTACATGAACGAGTACCCGATCGCCCGCCTCTACGCCGACAACCGCGTCAACCGCATCTACGGCGGCACCAGCGAGGTCATGAAGTCGATCATCGCCAAGTCGATGGGCCTCTGACCCTGTGAGCGAGGCTCTCGACGACCTGCTCGATCTGCTCGACCTGGAGCGGATCGAGCAGGACATCTTCCGCGGCCACTCGCGCCCCACGATCGTGCCCCGGGTCTTCGGCGGGCAGGTCGCGGCCCAGGCGCTGGTGGCCGCGGGCCGTACCGCGCCCGAGGACCGCACGGCGCACTCCCTGCACGCGTACTTCCTGCGCATGGGCGACCCGGGCGCGCCGATCGTCTACACGGTCGACCGCATCCGCGACGGCCGGTCCTTCACCACCCGGCGGGTCGTCGCCGTCCAGCACGGCCAGCCGATCTTCCACCTCTCGGCCTCCTTCCAGATCCACGAGGAAGGGCTGGACCACCAGGCGGCGATGCCCGAAGCACCGGATCCGGAGACCCTGCCGACCGCGGCGGAGCGACTGCCCCGCTACGCGGGCGACCCCATCCACCCGGAGATCGTGCGGCGCATGCTCGAGGCCCGCGCCGCGGTCGACATCCGGTACGTGGGCAAGCCCCCGTACGCCACCATCGGCGAGCGCAGGGAGCCGCACTCGCAGGTGTGGTTCCGTACCAACGGCAAGCTCGCGGACGACCCGCTGCTGCACGTCTGCCTCGCCACCTACGTCTCCGACATGACGCTGCTCGACTCGGTGCTGCTGGCCCACGGGCGCGGCGGCTGGGCGGTCGGCGACGTCGTCGGGGCCTCGCTGGACCACGCGATGTGGTTCCACCGCCCGTTCCGCGCCGACGAGTGGCTGCTGTACGACCAGGAGTCGCCGAGCGCGCACGGCGGCCGCGGCCTCGGCCAGGCACGCATCTACACCCAGGACGGGCGGCTGGCGATCTCGGTGATCCAGGAGGGCGTGGTCCGCGTCCCGCACGGCTGACCGCGGCAAGGGCTGCAGACGACCGCGCCGGAGCCGCCGGCCGCGTCCCGCGCGACCGACCGAGCCCGGAGCGGCAGTGCGTGAGCCGCCCCGGGTTCGACCGCGCCCGGAGCGGGCCGCCCTCTCCGCCGGACCCGGGGCCTGGCAGCCTCCCGACATGGGCCCTCAACCAGTCGTGGACCGAGCGAGGCTGACACCGAGTCGATCACACGCTAGATTTCGGGCACGCCCAAGTCCGTTTGACATTAGCGGCGTTCGCCGACGCCGGGCCCGGGACGGTCGTTCCCCGGCCCGGCGGGGACCACGGGCGGATGCGAGGAGGATCGGTGTTCGACGCCATCGTTGTGGGTGCCCGCTGCGCGGGCTCGCCGACGGCCATGCTGCTGGCCCGCGGGGGTCACCGCGTGCTGCTGCTCGAACGGGCCCAGCTGCCCAGCGACGTGCTGTCGACGCACTTCCTCTGGCCCCACGGCATGTCCTACCTGAGCCGGTGGGGCCTGCTGGAGAGCGTGCTCCGGACCACTCCTTCGCACACCGCCGTGCACATCGTCAACGAGGGCATCTCACTGACCGGGGAAGTGCCGGAGAAGCTCCTGCGTACGCACTTCGAGGAACTGCACGGTGACGGGGACGGTGTCGTCACCGCCCACGCCTCGGTACGCAGACGGGTGCTGGACGAGATCCTGATGGACGCCGCGGCGTCGGCGGGGGCGGACGTCCGCCAGGGCTGCACCGTCGACGAACTGATCGTCGAGGAGGGCCGGGTGGTCGGTGTCCGGGGCCGCACCCGGGCGGGCACCCGGTTCGAGGAGCGCGCCCGGATCGTCGTCGGTGCCGACGGGCGGAACTCCTTCGTGGCCCGGGCCCTCGGGCTCACCAAGTACGACGAGCGCCCCCGGTGCACGTTCGCCTACTGGACGTACTACTCGGGGTTCGCGCCGGGAGGCCTGCAACTGCACCGCCGCGGCCGGCTTGCCGCCGCCGTGGTCCCCACCAACTTCGACCAGAACATGACGCTGGTGTGGGGTCCGAGCGAGTGGGCCTCCGCCTTCCGCAGCGACGTCGGGGGCCACTTCCTGCAGGCCCTGTCCTTCGTCAGCCCCGACCTGGCCGAGCAGGTCCGCTCCGAGGGACAGCAGGAGGAACGTTTCTACGGGACCCTGGACCAGGCCGCCTACCTGCGTCCCCTGTACGGACCCGGCTGGGTGCTGGTGGGGGACGCGGAGAGTTTCAAGGACCAGTGCACCGCCACCGGCATGACCCACGCCTTCCGCGACGCCGAACTCGCCGCGACCGCGATCGGCTCCTGGCTCGGCGGCCACGAGCCCCTCGACAGGGCACTCCGGTCGTACGAGGAACGCCGCCGCAGCCAGAACGCCGCCGCCTACTACGACTACGCCTGCACACTGGCCGAGATGCGCCCGCTGCGCCACGACGAACTTCAGCTCCTCGCCGCACTGCGCGGGAACCAGGAGGAGACCGACCGCTACATCGCCACCCACGCGGACATCGCCCCCGTCTCCGAGTTCTTCCAGGCGTCCAACCTCTTCCTGATCAATGACGCCGCCCGCGAGACGTCCGACCGGCACGCGATCTTCGACGGCTTCGCCGAGACGTCCCGGAGCTACCTCCGCAACCCGTTCTCCTGAGGCCCCGCTCCCCGACTCCGAAGGTGTTCCGCCATGCCCAGCACTCCGGTCCCCCGCCCCGACGAGGAACTCGTCCGCATCGTCCTGGAAGCCGCCGACCGCGGCGTCAAGGAGCTCGGCGGCCGGCCGGCCGCCGAACCGCCGGCGGATCCGGAAACACGCCGGAACCTCGCCGAGTTCGCCCGGGAAACGGGCCAGGCGGCGCGGGAGGTCTCGGAGATGATGAAGAACTGGGCCACCCACGTCCCCTGGGACGAGATGGCGGCGTTCGGCCCCGGCGACCCGGCAGACCCGGACTCGTTCGACTCCTTGGACTCCTTGGACTCCTTGGACTCCTTCGCCCGATTCCTGACCGACCGCTACCCCGAGGTGCGGACCGCGCTCGAGGACCTGGTGGAGCCGGCCTCCCTGCGGATCACCGCGGATCCCGACGAGGAGTACGCCCTCGACAAGCAGGCGTACGACTTCTACCGGCCGGCCGGCCGTGACCTGCTTCGGCGTACCGAGGAGTTCCACGACTGGGTCGAAGCCCGCCGGCGCACCGAGACCTGGCAGTACTCCAGGCTGCTGGAAGCCGCGCCCGGCAGCGTCGCGGAGATCAGCAACGACCTCGGCCGCCGTGCCCGCGGCATCAACTTCAACTCCCAGGACTACCTCTCCCTCAACGCGCATCCCGCCGTCCGGGAGGCCGCCGCGCGCGCCCTCGGCGACTTCGGGCCGCACAGCGCGGGATCCCCCATGGTC
This sequence comes from Streptomyces sp. I6, assembly GCA_003725745.1. Lineage (GTDB taxonomy): Bacteria > Actinomycetota > Actinomycetes > Streptomycetales > Streptomycetaceae > Streptomyces. The sequence continues at coordinate 2,181,199 of RHDP01000001.1, forward strand.
CTGGGGAACACCCGGCTGTCGAACGAACTTGAGGAGGCCCTCGGCCGGCTGGTCGGCCTGGAACACGTCACGCTCTTCCCCACCGGCTGGTCCGCCGGCTTCGGAACCGTCACGGCGCTGGTCCGCCCGGAGGACTGGGTGGTCATCGACCGCCTGGCACACTCGTGCCTCCAGCAGGGCGCGCGGGCCGCCAGCAAGAACGTCGTCCGCTACGAGCACCTGAACGTCGAGGAGGTGCGCCGCCACCTCGGTGAGATCCGGCGCCGCGACACCCGCAACGGAATCCTGGTCGTGACCGACGGCCTGTTCTCCGTCGACGCCGACTGGCCCGACCTCCTCGCCCTCCAGGAGGTCTGCCATGCCCACGACGCGACGCTGCTCGTCGACGTCGCCCACGACCTCGGTTCCATGGGGCCCGGCGGATCAGGGGTCCTGGGCATGCAGCGGATGACCGGGAAGATCGACCTCGTCATGGGGGCGTTCTCCAAGACCTTCGCCTCCAACGGGGGCTTCCTGGCGTCACGGACGCCCGCGGTCAAGCAGTACGCCAAGATGTTCGGCGGCCCGCACTTCTTCTCCAACGCCCTCTCGCCCGTCCAGACCGCCGTCGTCCTGGAGGCGGCGAGGATCGTGGGCAGCGCGGAGGGCGATCGACTCAGGGCACGTCTGTTCGAGGCCATCGACGCGCTCCGCGGTGCCCTGAGCGGCCACGGGCTGGAGTGCCTGGGCTCTCCCTCGCCGATCGTCCCGCTGCTGATCGGCAACGAGAAGCTGGCCCGTACCGCCAACCGGTTCCTGTTCGACCGCGGGGTGCTCGCCTTCATGGTGGAGTTCCCGGTCACCCCGTCCGGCTCCGCCCGTTTCCGCCTGCAGGTGCAGGCGGCGCACGAGCCCGACGAGGCACGCCAGGCGGCAGAGATCATCGCCGCCTCGGTGGAGGACGCCCGCCAGTACCTGTCGAGCGCCTTCGGTATGGGTACACGCTGACCCCGTCTCCCCGTCTCCCCGTCTCCCCGTCTCCCCGTCTCCCCGTCTCCCCGTCTCCCCGTCTCCCCGTCTTCTCGTCTCCCCGTCTTCTCGTCTTCTCGTCTCCTTCGCCCGGGTAGGCGCGGGTGCGGGCCGACCCGCCGGGTCCTCCGCGGCCACCGGGACATCCGTGCCCCGGTCACGCGCCGCGCTCCGCCGGACGGGCCGGTCCCTGCGCTCATGCGGCCGGGCCGGGCCGCACGAGCGCAGGGACGGGGACCCGCCGGGGCTCAGCAGGGACCCGCCGGGCCTCAGCGGAGACCGGCCGCGTCCAGCAGATACGCGGTCATCGGGTCGTAGAAGCGCGGGTCCGTGACATGGTCGTCCAGCGGGACCGTCACCCGGACCGTGCCCTCCGCCTCGCCGATGAACAGAGCCGGGTCGTTGCTGTCGGCGAAGCCGACGGCGTCGACGCCCCGCTGTCCCGCGCAACCCGCCCAGCCGTGGTCGGCGACGACCAGGTCCGGCCGGGTACGGCCGTCCCGCTCCAGCCCGTCCAGGATCGCGGCCATCGGCTCGGGGGAATGGGTGTGCCACAGCGTCGCGCCGCGCTCCAGCACGGCCACGCCGGCGAACTGGAAGACCATGCCCTCGTCCGCGGTGAGCCCGGAGGGGATCCGGACGATCTCGCAGCCCGTGGATCTGAGCGCGTCCGCGATCTGCCGGTGGACGTCGAGCAGCCCGCCGGGGTGGCCGGTGGCGAAGAGGACGGACTCCCGCCCGGCGGCGGCCTGCTTCAGCCGGGCCGCCATCCGGTCGAGGGCGTCCACGGTCAGCTCCGGGTCGATGGTGTCCTGGCCGTGCCGGTACCGCGGGTCGTCGTTGACCCCGCAGCGCTCGGCCATGACGGCCAGGACGTCCTGCTCGTCGCTCCAGCGGTCGCCGAGCTCCAGGCCCAGCCAGTAGTGGCGGTCCCCGTTGGCGAGCCTGCGGTAGTGGGAGAGGTTGTTGTCGCGCGGGGTGGCGACGTCTCCGGCGATCCGGGTGCGGACGAGATGGTCGACAAGGGCGGAGCGGTTCGGTATCGGCATGCGCCCATTGTGCCGCCAGGTGTGCGGAGGGTGCCCGGCGTCCCGGGGTCGGACGCCCCGGGGCCGTCGGGGCCCGGTCCGGTCGGGCGGGAGTCCGGGGCGGGCCGCGGAGAGACGCGGCGTACGGGGGCCGGGGCGGGCCGCCGGGGTGGCCGCGTACGGCGCCGGGGGCGGACCACTGGCCGGTAACGCGCCGCGTACCGCCGCCTGCGGGGCCCTCGGCCCTACGACAGCGAGGCGAACGCCCCGTGGGCGAGCCTGCGCAGCAGGTCCTCCATGGCCGTGCGGCCCGGCAGCCCGTTGCCGTACGAACCGAGGTGCGGGGTGGAGTTGAGCAGGCCGAAGACGGCGTGGACGGCCGCCCGGACCTGGCCCTCGCCGGTCTCCGGGTTCAGCTTGCGGACGACGTCCACCCAGAGTTCGACGTACTGGCGCTGGAGCTGGCGCACCAGCTTGCGGTCGCTGTCCCGCAGCCGGTCCAGCTCCCGGTCGTGGAGGGTGATCAGCGGGCGGTCGTCGAGGGCGAAGTCGATGTGCCCGTCGATGAGCGAGGCGAGCACCTGCTCGGGGACGCCGTCCGCCTCGGCGACCCGCCGCCTGCCGCCGTCCAGCAGCCGGCCGGAGATGCCGACCAGCAGCTCGGCGAGCATCGCGTCCTTGCCGGGGAAGTGGCGGTACAGCCCGGGGCCGCTGATACCGACGGCGGCGCCTATCTCGTCGACGCCGACGCCGTGGAAGCCGCGCTCGGCGAAGAGGCGCGCGGCCTCCCTGAGGATCTGCTCGCGACGGGTCGGAGCGTCGGTCCTGGTGCTCATGGCCCCAATTCTAGACAACGCAGTTAGCGCTCGTTAACCTGAGGGGGATGGGTTAACGCTCATTAACACGAACGATGCTCTGACAGGGGCACCACACCATGCGGCAAGCACCTGTGCTGACGAGTGCGGCGGACCCCGCCTCGGACGCCTGGCAGGCCAACGAGGCGGGTCACCGCGCCCTCGCCGACACCCTGCGCGGCAAGCTGGCGGCGGCCCGGCTCGGCGGCGGGGAGAAGGCCCGGGAGCGCCACACGGCGCGCGGGAAGCTGCTGCCGCGCGACCGGGTGGACACGCTCCTGGACCCGGGCTCGCCCTTCCTGGAGCTGGCCCCCCTCGCGGCCGACGGGATGTACGGCGGGCAGGCCCCGGCGGCCGGGGTGATCGCCGGTATCGGCCGGGTCAGCGGCCGCGAGGTCGTGGTCGTGGCCAACGACGCCACGGTCAAGGGCGGCACGTACTACCCGATGACGGTGAAGAAGCACCTGCGGGCGCAGGAGGTGGCCCTGGAGAACCGGCTGCCGTGCGTCTACCTCGTCGACTCGGGCGGCGCCTTCCTGCCGATGCAGGACGAGGTCTTCCCCGACCGCGAACACTTCGGCCGGATCTTCTACAACCAGGCGCGGCTCTCCGCCGCCCGCATCCCGCAGATCGCCGCGGTGCTGGGCTCCTGCACGGCCGGCGGGGCCTACGTCCCGGCGATGAGCGACGAGGCAGTGATCGTGCGGAACCAGGGCACGATCTTCCTCGGCGGCCCACCGCTGGTGAAGGCCGCGACCGGCGAGGTCGTCACGGCCGAGGAGCTGGGCGGCGGCGAGGTGCACTCCCGGGTCTCCGGCGTCACGGACCACCTCGCGGAGAACGACGCCCATGCGCTGAGGATCGTGCGGACCATCGTGTCCACCCTCCCGGGCGCGGGCCGCTCCCCTGGCCGGTGGAGCCCGTCGAGGAGCCCAAGGCGGACCCGTTCGGGCTGTACGGGCGGTACCGGTGGACTCCCGCACGCCCTACGACGTCCGGGAGATCATCGCCCGGGTCACGGACGGCTCCCGGTTCGCCGAGTTCAAGGCCGAGTTCGGCACGACGCTGGTCACCGGCTTCGCCCGGATCCACGGCCACCCGGTCGGGATCGTCGCCAACAACGGCATCCTGTTCGCCGAGTCGGCCCAGAAGGGCGCCCACTTCATCGAGCTGTGCGACCAGCGCGGCATCCCGCTGCTGTTCCTGCAGAACATCTCCGGCTTCATGGTCGGCAGGGACTACGAGGCGGGCGGCATCGCCAAGCACGGCGCCAAGATGGTCACGGCCGTGGCCTGCACCCGGGTGCCGAAGCTGACCGTCGTCGTCGGCGGCTCGTACGGGGCGGGCAACTACTCGATGTGCGGCCGGGCCTACTCGCCCCGGTTCCTGTGGATGTGGCCCAACGCCAAGATCTCGGTGATGGGCGGCGAGCAGGCGGCGTCCGTGCTGGCCACCGTCAAGCGGGACCAGCTGGAGGCGCGCGGCGAGGAGTGGCCCGCGGAGGCCGAGGAGGCGTTCAAGGACCCGGTCCGCGCCCAGTACGAGCAGCAGGGCAACGCGTACTACGCCACGGCCCGGCTGTGGGACGACGGGGTGATCGACCCGCTGGAGACCCGGCAGGTGCTGGGGCTCGCCCTGACCGCATGTGCCAACGCCCCGCTGGCCGAGAGGGACGCCTCGGCGCCCGGCTTCGGCGTATTCCGGATGTGAGGACCACTGTGACGTTCGAAGGACAGCGGATGTTCGACACCGTTCTGGTCGCCAACCGCGGCGAGATCGCGGTACGCGTCATCCGTACGCTGCGGGCCCTCGGGGTCCGTTCGGTCGCCGTGTTCAGCGACGCGGACGCCGACGCCCGGCACGTGCGGGAGGCGGACACCGCCGTCCGGCTCGGCCCGGCGCCCGCCGCCCAGAGCTACCTCTCCGCCGAGCGCCTGCTGGAGGCGGCCCGCCGCAGCGGCGCCCGGGCGGTCCACCCCGGATACGGCTTCCTCGCGGAGAACGCCGGCTTCGCCCGCGCCTGCGAGGAGGCGGGCCTGGTCTTCATCGGGCCGCCCGCCGAGGCGATCGCCCTGATGGGCGACAAGATCCGCGCCAAGGAGACCGTACGTGCGGCCGGGGTCCCGGTCGTGCCGGGCTCCTCCGGCTCGGCACTCACCGACGATCAACTGGCCGAGGCGGCACGGGAGATCGGCATGCCGGTCCTGCTGAAGCCCTCGGCGGGCGGCGGCGGCAAGGGCATGCGGCTGACCCGGGTGGAGTCGGCCCTGCTGGAGGAGATCGCGGCCGCCCGGCGGGAGGCGCGCGCGTCGTTCGGCGACGACACCCTGCTGGTGGAGCGGTGGATCGACCGCCCGCGGCACATCGAGATCCAGGTCCTCGCGGACGGCCACGGCAACGTGGTGCACCTCGGCGAGCGCGAGTGCTCGCTCCAGCGCCGCCACCAGAAGATCATCGAGGAGGCGCCCTCCGTCCTGCTCGACGACGAGGTCCGCGCGGCGATGGGCGAGGCCGCGGTGCAGGCGGCCCGGTCCTGCGGGTACCGGGGCGCCGGCACGGTCGAGTTCATCGTCCCCGGCGGCGACCCGTCCTCGTACTACTTCATGGAGATGAACACCCGCCTCCAGGTCGAGCACCCGGTGACCGAACTCGTCACCGGCCTGGACCTGGTGGAGTGGCAGCTGAGGGTGGCCGCGGGCGAGGAACTGCCCTTCGGCCAGGAGGACGTCGCGCTCACCGGCCACGCGGTCGAGGCACGCATCTGCGCGGAGGACCCGGCCCGCGGCTTCCTGCCCTCGGGCGGCACGGTGATCTCCCTGAGCGAGCCGGCCGGTGACGGGGTGCGCACCGACTCCGGCCTCAGCGAGGGCACGGAGGTCTCCAGCCTCTACGACCCGATGCTGTCGAAGGTCATCGCCTACGGCCCCGACCGGTCGACCGCCCTGCGCAGGCTGCGCGCGGCGCTGGCGGACACCGTCACCCTGGGCGTGCCGACGAACGCCGGCTTCCTGCGCCGGCTGCTCGACCACCCCGAGGTGGTCGCGGGCGAACTGGACACGGGGCTGGTCGAGCGGGAGGCGGACTCCCTCGTCGGCGGCGCGGTCCCGCCGGAGGTGTACGCCGCCGCCGCGCTGCTGCGGGAGGCGCCCGCGCCGGTGGACGCCGCCGGCTGGACGGACCCGTTCTCCGTCCCCGGCGGCTGGCGGCTCGGTGGCGAACCCGCGTGGACCGTCCACCACTTCCGCGTACCGGGCCACGACCCGGTGGAGGTCCGGCTGCGCGGCTCCGAGGCGGTCCTGGACGGCGGGCCGGTCCGGCACGTCCGGTACGTCGGCCGCGCCAAGAGCACCGCGCCGGGCACGGACACGGTCGGGGTCGCGGGCACGGGAACGGTCGGGGTCGCGGGCGCGGGAACGCTCGGGGTCGCGGGCGCGGGAACGGTCGGGGTCGCGGGCGCGGGAACGCTCGGGGTCGCGGGCGCGGGAACGCTCGGGGTCGAGATCGACGGCGTCACCCACACCTTCCACCACGCCGCCGCCCCGGGCGGGGTCTGGCTGGGACGGGACGGCGACTCCTGGCACGTGCAGGACCACGACCCGGTCGCCGCGGGACTGAGCGGGGCGGCCCGGCAGGGCGCCGACACGCTCGCCGCGCCGATGCCCGGCACCGTCACGGTCGTCAAGGTGGCGGTCGGGGACGAGGTCGGCGCGGGGCAGAGCCTGCTCGTCGTCGAGGCGATGAAGATGGAGCACGTCATCTCCGCCCCGCACGCCGGGACCGTCACCGAACTGGACGTCACCCCGGGGGCGACCGTCGTCATGGACCAGGTCCTGGCGGTCGTCGCCCCGCACGGCGGCGAGGGAAAGGAGGACACGCCATGACCGGGGGACTCCCGATGGAGGTGCCCGCCGCCGGGCTGCCGCCCCGCGTGCGGATCCACGAGGTCGGGCCGCGCGACGGGCTGCAGAACGAGCGGCAGGTCGTGCCGACCGAGGTGAAGGCGGAGTTCGTCCACCGCCTCGCCGGGGCCGGGCTGACGACGGTGGAGGCGACCAGCTTCGTCCACCCGAAGTGGGTGCCCCAACTGGCCGACGCCGAGGACCTGTTCCCCCGCCTCGCCGACATCGAGGGGGTGGCCCTGCCGGTCCTCGTGCCCAACGAGCGTGGCCTGGACCGTGCCGTCGCCCTCGGGGCCCGGCGGATCGCCGTCTTCGCGTCGGCGACGGAGACCTTCGCCGCCCGCAACCTCAACCGCACGGTCGAGGAGTCGCTGGCCATGTTCGAGCCCGTGGTGGCCCGGGCGAAGGACGACAAGGTCCATGTCCGCGGCTATCTCTCGATGTGCTTCGGCGACCCGTGGGAGGGCGCGGTGCCGGTCGGCCAGGTCGTCCGCGTCGCCCGGCGGCTGATGGACCTGGGCTGCGACGAGCTGAGCCTGGGCGACACCATCGGCGTCGCCACCCCGGGCCATGTGCGGGCCCTGCTCTCCCGGCTCAACGAGGAGGGTGTGCCCACCGGAGCCATCGGGGTCCACTTCCACGACACCTACGGCCAGGCACTGGCCAACACCCTCGCGGCCCTCCAGCACGGCGTCACCACCGTCGACGCCTCCGCGGGCGGCCTCGGCGGCTGCCCGTACGCGAAGAGCGCGACCGGGAACCTCGCCACCGAAGACCTCGTGTGGATGCTCCACGGCCTCGGCATCGAGACCGGGGTCGACCTCGGCCGGCTCACCGCCACCAGCGTGTGGATGGCCGAACGGCTGGGCCGCCCCAGCCCTTCACGCACCGTTCGCGCCCTCGCGGGCACGGCGTCCCACAAGGAGTCCTAGCCATGTCGCTCGACCACCGCCTCGCCCCGAGCACGAGGAACTGCGACGCACCGTCGAGGAGTTCGCCCACGACGTCGTCGCCCCCAAGATCGGCGACCTCTACGAGCGGCACGAGTTCCCGTACGAGATCGTCCGCGAGATGGGCCGGATGGGCCTGTTCGGTCTGCCCTTCCCCGAGGAGTACGGCGGTATGGGCGGGGACTACCTCGCCCTCGGCATCGCCCTGGAGGAGCTGGCGCGCGTCGACTCCTCCGTCGCCATCACCCTGGAGGCCGGGGTCTCGCTCGGCGCGATGCCCGTCTTCCGGTTCGGCACCGAGGAGCAGAAGCGCGAGTGGCTGCCCCGGCTCTGCTCCGGTGAGATCCTCGGCGCCTTCGGGCTGACCGAGCCGGACGCCGGTTCCGACGCGGGCGGCACGAAGACCACGGCCGTACGCGACGAGTCGACCGGCGAGTGGGTGATCAACGGGTCCAAGTGCTTCATCACCAACTCCGGCACCGACATCACCGGCCTGGTCACGGTCACCGCCGTCACCGGCCGCACGGACGCGGGCAAGCCGCTGATCTCCTCCATCATCGTCCCGTCGGGCACACCCGGCTTCACCGTCGCCGCCCCGTACTCGAAGGTCGGGTGGAACGCCTCGGACACCCGGGAGCTGTCGTTCTCCGACGTCCGCGTACCGTTCGCGAACCTGCTGGGCGAGGAGGGCCGGGGCTACGCGCAGTTCCTGCGCATCCTCGACGAGGGCCGGATCGCCATCGCCGCGCTCGCCACGGGTCTGGCCCAGGGCTGTGTGGACGAGTCGGTGAAGTACGCCAAGGAGCGCCACGCCTTCGGCCGCCCGATCGGCGACAACCAGGCCGTCCAGTTCAAGATCGCCGACATGGAGATGCGGGCGCACATGGCCCGGATCGGCTGGCGCGACGCGGCGTCGCGGCTCGTCCTCGGCGAGCCGTTCAAGAAGGAGGCGGCGCTGGCGAAGCTGTACTCCTCGACGGTCGCCGTCGACAACGCCCGCGACGCCACGCAGATCCACGGCGGCTACGGCTTCATGAACGAGTACCCCGTGGCCCGCATGTGGCGCGACTCCAAGATCCTGGAGATCGGCGAGGGCACCAGCGAGGTCCAGCGGATGCTGGTCGCACGCGAGTTGGGGCTGTCCGGGTAGCCCGGGGCGCCGGGTCCGCACACGGCCGGGTCCCACAGCGGCCGGGTGGCGGCGACCGGGGTCCGCACAGTGGCCGGGTCCGCACAGTGGCCGGAGTCCTCGCCGTGACCCGGCGCCCGCACCCGGTGCGGCTCTCCCGCCGCGCCAGGCCGGCGGGTGGCGGACCGACCAGGCGGTGGCGGGGGCCTCCAGGGCCGGACGGGCCCAGGGGGCCGTGGAGGGCGCGGCGGTCCGCTCGGCCCGGTCCGCGGCCAGCACGCGGAGGACCAGCACCAGGGCGGCGAGTTCGTCCGCCGCCGGAGCGCCCCGGACGACCCGGAAGGCGTGGCCGGTCACTGCGGCTGGTTCCCGTGCTTGCGGCTGGGCAGCGGCACATGCTTGGCCCGCAGCATCTCCAGCACCCCGATGAGGCGGACCCGCGTCTCCGCCGGGTCGATCACGCTGTCGACGAGGCCGCGCTCCGCCGCGTAGTAGGGGTGCATCAGCTCCGCGCGGTATTCCTCGACGAGCCGGGCGCGGGTCGCGTCCGGGTCGGCCGCGGCCGCGATCTCGCGCCGGAAGACGACGTTCGCCGCCCCCTCGGCGCCCATGACCGCGATCTCGTTGCCCGGCCACGCCAGGGAGACGTCGGCGCCGATGGAGCGGGAGTCCATCACGATGTAGGCGCCGCCGTACGCCTTGCGCAGGATCAGCTGGACCCGCGGCACCGTGGCGTTGCAGTAGGCGTAGAGCAGCTTGGCCCCGTGCCGGATGATGCCGCCGTGCTCCCGGTCGACACCGGGCAGGAAGCCGGGCACGTCGACGAGGGTGACCAGCGGGATGTTGAACGCGTCGCACGTCTGGACGAAGCGGGCCCCCACCGGCCCCCGTCACACCGGCAGCCCATCCCCACGTCTCGCCGGAACCACCGCGGCCACTCCGCGGCACGCCGCACGGCGGCGGCCCTCCTGCGCACCCGTACGGATCGGCCGGTGCCGAGCCGGACATCGACAGGCCCGGCCGCTCCGCCGGGCGCCGGCCCAACGACAGCCCAGCGGATCTCGAGCCACTGCGGGCACATTGCGACCCGGGGCACCCGCTACGGCCTGGCGGGGCACCGAAGGCGGGCGGAGCGCCGCGTCCTCCCCCGTGGCGCAGAGCTCCGCCCGCCACCCCGTACCGCCCGGCCCCGCCGTACGCCGCCCCGTACCGCCCGGCCGCCCCGTACCGCCCGGCCGCCCCGTACCGCCCGGCCGCCGCGCACCGGCCCGGCAACGCCGCGGCCCTCCCGGGCCTTCGGCGCCGGGGCAGGCCCGGGGCCGGTGTGTCCCACACGCAGGGGGCACCCCCGGGCAAATAAGTATGAGGTTAGGCTAACCTACCTTCGAACTTGCCCGATGGCCGAAACCGGCACGTGAGAAAGCGACTCCGCCATGCCCGACACCCGAGCCATATCCCTCACCCGCCGTGGACTGCTCGCCGCCGGAGGCGCCCTCGGGATCGGCGCCGCGCTCACCGCGTGCGGGGGCGGGAAGGACGGCGAAGCGACTGCCGGGGCGACGTCCGGTCCCTGGCAGTTCAAGGACGACCGCGGCCAGGTCGCCAAGACCGAGGCCACGCCGAAGAACATCGTCGCCTTCACCGGTATGGCGGCCGCGCTCCACGACTTCGGCGTCGAGGTGAAGGGCGTCTTCGGCCCCACGTATGTCGAGGACAAGGCCAAGGGCACCAGGACACCGGACGTCCAGGCGGGCGACCTCGACATCGACAAGGTCACGGTCCTCGGCAACGTCTGGGGCGAGTTCAACGTCGAGCAGTACGCGGCTCTGGCGCCGGACGTGCTCATCACCGACATGTGGGAGAAGGACGCCCTCTGGTACGTGCCGGACGAGTCGAAGGACAAGATCCTGAAGCTGGCCCCGAGCGTCGCCCTGTCCGCCGCCGACCAGTCGATGCCGAAGGTCCTTCAGCGCCACGTCGAGCTGGCCGAGTCCCTCGGCGCCGACGTCGGGAGCAAGAAGGTCACGGACGCCAAGGCCGCCTTCGAGAAGGCCGCGGCCCGGCTGCGCGCCGCCGCCAGGGCCAAGCCGGAGATCAAGGTGCTGGTCGGCTCCGCGAGCGCCGACCTGTTCTACGTGTCCAGCCCGGCACGACCGACCGACACGCTCTACTTCAAGGAACTCGGCGTCAACTTCGTGACGCCCGGGAAGCTCGACACGGGCGGCTGGTTCGAGGGCCTCAGCTGGGAGAACGTCGACAGCTACCAGGCCGACGTCATCATGATGGACAACCGCGCCTCGGCCCTCCAGCCCGACGCCCTGGCGTCCAAGCCGACCTGGGCCCAACTGCCCGCCGTCAAGGCCGGCCAGGTCGTCCCGCGGGTCACCGAGCCGGTCTACTCGTACGAGAAGTGCACGCCGATCCTCGACGACCTGGCCGAGGCCATCGAGAACGCGAAGAAGGTCGCCTGACCCATGCCGGCAGCCGCGGCCGTACCGTTTCGCTTCTTCCCCCTCCAGGTCGTGCGGACGCGCCGGCTCGGCCCGTCGCTGATCCGGGTCACCTTCGGTGGGGACGGGTCCCGGTCCGAAGGCCCCGGAGGGGAGGCCCTCCGGGCCTTCGCCTCCGGGGGCGCGACCAGTCCCTCTCGCTCTTCCTGCCGCACCCGGGGCAGCAGGAGCCCGTCATCCCGCTCCCCGGCGAGCGGGACATGTACGCGCGCCTCGGCGCCTGGCGGGCGCTGCCGGAAGGCGAGCGGGCCGTGATGCGCTCGTACACGGTCCGCGCGCAGCGCCCCGACGCCGGTGAACACGGGGAGATCGACATCGACTTCGCGGTGCACGAGGACGGCGGCCCGGCGTGCCGCTGGGCACAGCGGGCCTCCGCCGGAGACCGGGTGACGGTCCTCGGCCCGGCGATCGCCGACAACACCGCGGTGCGCTTCCGGCCGCCCGTGGACGCCGACTCGGTGCTGATCTGGGCGGACGAGACGGCGCTGCCCGCCGCCTCGGCCGTCCTGGAGTGGCTGCCACCCGGGATCCGCGCACAGGTCTGGATCGAGGTGCCGCACGCCGGGGACCGGATGGAGCTCGCGACCGCGGCCGAGGCCGCGGTCACCTGGCTGGTGCGGGACGAGGGAGCGCCCCAGGCGGTGGAGGCCGTACGCGCCGCCGAGTTCGCCGGTAGCGCGCCGTACGCGTGGATCGCGGGCGAGGCGGGCTCCGTGAAGGCGCTGCGCCGCCATCTCGTCGGCGAGCGCGGGCTCGACCGCCGCCGGGTCACCTTCGTCGGCTACTGGCGCAGGGGTCTCAGCGAGGACGCCCTGCGGGAGGCCCCGACGACGGCGCGTAGACCCACAGCCCCACGGCCTGGCAGCAGTTGGCCGCGGCCCCCTCGACGCCGGTGCGCCCGGACCCCCGTCAGGGCGGTTGGCCACGCCCCTGAGCGGCCTCGGCCGCGGCCCCCGTCGCACCCGCGACGGGGGCCGCACCGTCGTGCGCGGCTGCCGCGGACCTGCCGGGTGTGAGCCAACTCGCTTTTCCGTCCGCGCAGTAGGGGCCGACGGAAGCAGAGATTCAGGTTAGGCTAACCTAAGTCCCAGCCACCCCGCTGTCCGCTTCCGTCCCAGGGGGCGGGCCCTGACACGTCCCCGCACCGGGAGGACCACCACCATGCGCTCGCACCTGCTCAACGGCACAACGGCGGAGCTCTACCGCAGCTCGGTGACCGAAGGAGTCGAGCGGGTGGCAAGCAAACTCGCCACAACCAGGCGGCCGTTCACCGGAGTCTCCCCGGACGAGCTGGCCCCGGCGATCGCAGCGGTCGACCTCGACCAGCCGCTCGGCGACTCCTCCGCCGCGCTGGACGAGCTGGAGCGGGTGTACCTGCGCGACGCGGTCTACTTCCACCACCCCCGCTACCTGGGCCACCTCAACTGCCCCGTGGTCATCCCCGCCGTGCTGGCCGAGGCCGTCCTCTCCGCCGTCAACTCCTCCCTGGACACCTGGGACCAGAGCGCCGGCGGCACGCTGATCGAGCGCAAGCTCATCGACTGGACCACCCGGCGGATCGGCCTCGGCCCGGCCGCCGACGGTGTGTTCACCAGCGGAGGCACCCAGTCCAACCTCCAGGCGATGCTGCTCGCCCGCGAGGAGGTGAAGCCCGCGGACCGGGAGGACCTGTCGAAGCTGCGCGTCTTCACCTCCGAGTGCAGCCACTTCAGCGTCCAGAAGTCCGCCACCCTGCTGGGGCTCGGCCCGGACGCCGTGGTGTCCGTGCCCGTCGACCGCGACCGGCGCATGCAGACCGTCACCCTCGCCGCAGAGCTGGAGAAGTGCCGGCGCGCCGGGCTGGTCCCCATGGCGGTCGTCGCCACCGCCGGCACCACCGACTTCGGGTCCATCGACCCGCTGCCCGAGATCTCCGCGCTGTGCGGGGAGTACGGCGCCTGGATGCACGTCGACGCCGCCTACGGCTGCGGGCTCCTCGCCTCACCGACCCGCCGCGGGCTCCTGGAGGGCATCCAGCACGCCGACTCGGTGACCGTCGACTACCACAAGTCCTTCTTCCAGCCGGTGAGTTCGTCCGCCGTGCTGGTGCGCGACGGCGCCACGCTGCGGCACGCCACCTACCACGCCGACTACCTCAACCCCCGGCGCACGGTGGAGGAGAGGATTCCCAACCAGGTGGACAAGTCCCTCCAGACCACCCGCCGCTTCGACGCCCTCAAGCTGTGGATGACCCTGCGCGTCATGGGCGCGGACGGAGTCGGCCGGCTCTTCGACGAGGTGTGCGACCTCGCCGCCGAGGGCTGGCGGCTGCTCGCCGCCGACCCCCGCTACGACGTCGTCGCCGAGCCCCGGCTGTCCACCCTGGTCTTCCGCTACATCCCGGGGCGGGTCGCCTCCCCCGCGGAGATCGACCGGGCGAACCTGTACGCCCGCAAGGCCCTGTTCGCCTCCGGGGAGGCCGTCGTCGCCGGAACCAAGGTCGACGGCCGCCAGTACCTGAAGTTCACCCTGCTGAATCCCGAGACGACCACGTCCGACATCGCCGCCGTCCTCGACCTCATAGCCGGCCACGCCGAGCAGTACCTTGGAGAGAACCTTGTCCACGCCTCCTGAGCACCGAGACATCCACGACTTCATCGGTATCGGGCTCGGTCCGTTCAACCTCGGCCTCGCCTGCCTCACCGAGCCCGTCGAGGAGCTGAACGGTCTCTTCCTCGAGTCCAAGCCGGACTTCGAGTGGCACTCCGGCATGTTCCTCGAAGGCGCCCATCTGCAGACGCCGTTCATGTCGGACCTGGTCACCCTCGCCGACCCGACGTCGCCGTACTCCTTCCTCAACTACCTCAAGGAGAAGGGCCGACTCTACTCGTTCTACATCCGCGAGAACTTCTACCCGCTGCGCACCGAGTACAACGACTACTGCCGCTGGGCCGCGGCGAAGCTGAGCAGCATCCGCTTCGGCACCACGGTCGTCCGGGTCGAGTTCGAGGCGGCGGACGAGGTCTACGCCGTGCACACGGCCGCCGGCGAGACGTTCCGCGGACGCAGGCTCGTCCTGGGCACCGGCACCCCTCCGTACGTCCCGGACTCCTGCCGGGACCTCGGCGGCGACTTCATCCACAACTCCGGCTACCTCCAGGCCAGGGAGGAACTGCAGGGCAAGGAGTCGATCACCCTCGTAGGCAGCGGCCAGAGCGCCGCGGAGATCTACCACGACCTGCTCTCCGAGATCGACGTGCACGGCTACCGGCTCAACTGGGTCACCCGCTCCCCGCGGTTCTTCCCGCTGGAGTACACCAAGCTGACCCTGGAGATGACCTCCCCCGAGTACGTGGACTACTTCCACGCGCTGCCGGAGGCCACCCGCTACCGGCTGGAGAACCAGCAGAAGAACCTCTTCAAGGGCATCGACGGAGACCTCATCAACGAGATCTTCGACCTGCTGTACCAGAAGAACCTCGGCGGCCCGGTGCCGACCCGCCTGCTCACCAACACCGCGCTGTGCACGGCCTCCTACGAGGACGGTACGTACACGCTGGGGCTGCGCCAGGAGGAGCAGGAGAAGGACTTCGAGATCCGCACCGAGGGCCTGATCCTCGCCACGGGCTACCGGTACGTCGTCCCCGGCTTCCTCGAGCCCGTGCGCGACCGGCTGCGCTGGGACGGCCAGGGCCGCTTCGACGTCGCCCGCAACTACTCCGTCGACACCACGGGGCGCGGCGTCTTCCTGCAGAACGCGGGGGTGCACACGCACTCCATCACCTCGCCCGACCTGGGCATGGGCCCGTACCGCAACGCCTACCTCATCGCCGAGATGCTCGGCAGTGAGTACTACCCCGTGGAGAAGACCATCGCGTTCCAGGAGTTCGCCGTATGAGCACCACCGCCCCCGCCCTGGGGACGTTCTCCTTCCGTCCCCTCGACCTTTCCCCTACCTCCGGTGGGGAGACCCCACCCCCTACCTCCGGTGGGGAGGCCACCGCGCCTGCCACCGGAGAGCAGGCCCCGAGCGACGCCGAGCTGCTGCACCGCTGGGTCACCGACCCCAAGGCCGCGTTCTGGATGATGCAGGACGCGAAACTCGAGGACGTCGAGCGCGAGTACATGAGGATCGCCGCGCACGAGCACCACGACGCGTTCATGGGGCTGCACGACGGCGAGCCTGCCTTTCTGATGGAGCGCTACGACCCCCGCCATGTGGAGCTCGTCGGTCTGTACGAGCCCGAGCCGGGCGATGTCGGCATGCACTTCCTGGTCGCCCCGACCGGCACCCCGATCCACGGCTTCACCCGGGCCGTGATCACCGCGGTGATGCGGGAGCTGTTCGCCGACCCGGCGACGCGCCGGGTCGTCGTCGAACCGGACGTCGGCAACAAGGCCGTGCACGCGCTCAACGAGGCGGTCGGCTTCGTGCCCGAGCGGGAGATACAGAAGCCCGAGAAGAAGGCGCTGCTGAGCTTCTGCACGCGTGAGCGGTTCGAGGCGGCCACCGGTGGCGCGGAGGTGCCGCGATGACCACGGCGATCGACAGCGTCTCCCACCTCACCCCGGAGCTGTGGGCCGAGGCCAACCGGCAGCTGGTCCGCAAGGGTCTCGCCGAGTTCTCCCACGAGCGGCTGCTCGCGCCGAGGGACCTCGGGGGCGGCCGCTGGGCCGTGCTCGGCGACGACGGCAGGACCGAGTACCGGTTCACCGCCGGGCGGCTGGCACTCGACCACTGGCAGGTCGAGGCGGGCTCCGTGACCCGACACCGCGACGGCGCCGAACTCCCGCTGGACGCGCTGGAGTTCTTCACCGAGCTGCGCGGCGCGCTCGGCCTGTCCGACGAGATCCTGCCGGTGTACCTCGAGGAGATCTCCTCCACCCTGTCCGGCACGGCGTACAAGCTCGCCAAGCCCGAGGTGTCCGCGGCCGAACTCGGCCGCGCAGGGTTCCAGGACATCGAGACCGGGATGACCGAGGGCCACCCCTGCTTCGTCGCCAACAACGGACGGCTCGGCTTCGGCATCCACGAGTACCACCGGTACGCGCCGGAGGCCGCGTCCCCGGTCCGGCTGCTGTGGGTCGCCGCCCACCGCTCCCGTGCCGCGTTCACCTCCTGCACGGACCTCGGCTACGAGAACCTGATGCGGGCCGAGCTGGGCCAGGCGGCGCTCGACCGGTTCGACGCCCGGCTGCGCGGTCTCGGGCTGGACCCGGCGGACTATCTGCTGATGCCCGTCCACCCCTGGCAGTGGTGGAACAAGCTCTCCGTCACCTTCGCCGCCGAGGTGGCCCGGCGGCGACTGGTCCTGCTCGGCGAGGGCGACGACGAGTACCTCGCCCAGCAGTCGATCCGCACCTTCTTCAACACCAGCGACCCGTCGAAGCACTATGTGAAGACGGCCATGTCCGTGATCAACATGGGCTTCATGCGAGGGCTTTCCGCCGCGTACATGGAGGCCACGCCCGCCATCAACGACTGGCTGGCCGGGCTGATCGCCGGCGACGAGGTGCTGACGAAGGCGCGCTTCTCGATCATCCGCGAGCGGGCCGCGGTCGGGTACCGGCACCTGGAGTACGAGGCCGCGACGGACCGCTTCTCCCCCTACCGGAAGATGCTGGCCGCGCTCTGGCGCGAAAGCCCGGTGCCCACCCTTCGGGACGGGGAGCGGCTGGCGACGATGGCCGCACTGCTGCACACCGACCGCTCCGGGAAGTCCTTCGCCGGTGCGCTGATCACCGGGTCGGGCCTGGCGCCCGAGCAGTGGCTGCGCCGCTATCTGGACGCCTACCTGCTGCCGGTGCTGCACTGCTTCTACGCGTACGACCTGGTCTACATGCCGCACGGGGAGAACGTCATCCTGGTGCTCGGCGAGGACGGCGCGGTGAACCGCGCGATCTTCAAGGACATCGCCGAGGAGATCTGCGTGATGGACCCGGACGCGGTCCTTCCGCCCGCGGTCGAACGGGTGCGCGCCGAGGTACCCGAGGACATGAAGCTGCTGTCGGTCTTCACCGACGTCTTCGACTGCTTCTTCCGGTTTCTCTCGGCGGCGCTGGTCACCGAGGGCGTGCTGGACGAGGACGCGTTCTGGCGGACGGTCGCCGAGTGCGTCACCGGATACCAGGAGTCGATGCCGCACCTGGAGGAGAAGTTCGCCCGGTACGACATGTTCGCCCCGGAGTTCGCGCTGTCCTGCCTGAACCGGCTCCAGCTGCGCGACAACAAGCAGATGGTGGACCTGGCCGACCCGTCGGGCGCCCTCCAGCTGGTGGGTGACCTGGAGAACCCGATCGCGCGGTTCCGGTAGCCCTCGCGGGCCCAAGACCGGGCGGGCGCCCTGCGGAGTACGGCCCTCCGCGGGGCGCCCGCTCCCCGGCGGCCCGTCCGCGTGCCCGGTGTTCCACGGCGACGCCGACGACCGTCTCCCCGCGGACGCGGAAGCGGGTCGCCGAGGATCTCGCCAAGGGGGCGGGCCCACGTCCGGCCCGAGGCGTGCCCCACTCCGGCCCGGGGCGGCCCCACGTCCGGCCCGGAGTGGGGCACGCCGGGCCCGGGGTGGGGCACTGCGGCTTCGTGGACCACGAGGGCTGGGTGGAGTTCCCGACGCCCGCCGCCCGACGCCCGAGGCGGACCCGGCCCGCGTGGCCGCAGGGACCGGGCGGTGACCGGCACCCCGTCGGATCGCCCTTCGCCGCCCCGCGGCTGCCGGAGCACGGCGAGCCGCACCGGGCGGGTACACCGGCCGGTGGACAGCGCTCCAAGCCCGGCGGGCCGTCCTCACACGCATCCGAGCGGCACACGGAGCGACCCCGCAGAACAGGTGCCGGCACCGGCGCCGGCACCGGCTGTAACCGTGATCACGCGCGTTCATGCCCGAAAACGGGCAGGAATCTTGCGTTCCACCCCGGCGGCACCCCAATATCTACGGGTGCTCGAACGCCGTACGTCGCATGACGACCTCATCGACCATCTGGTGCGCAGCACCGCGCTCCGGCGCGGTGAGGCGGCCCGGGTGGTGCTGGACGTGCTGGCGTTCTTCGACGAGACGACCGAGGAGTTCGTCCGCCGCCGCCACCGGGAACTGCAGGCCGGCGGTGGCGTGAACACGGAGATCTTCGAGCGGATCGCTGCCGAGCTGCCGCACCGCGCGGTGGCTCCCCCGGAACTCTCGCTCCGGCAGCTGCGCCGCATCGTCTACGGCTGAGCCGCCGGGGAGACCGCGTGCGCCGCGCACCCCGCGTGCGGCGAGGCCGGGCACACACACAGGAACGTCGTTGGAGGGGCAGAGACTCTATGTGCGGAATCGTCGGTTACATCGGGAAGCGCGACGTCGCGCCGCTGCTGCTGGAGGGGCTGGCACGGCTGGAGTACCGGGGCTACGACTCCGCGGGCATGGTCATCACCAGCCCCAAGAGCACCGGCCTGAGGATGGTCAAGGCCAAGGGGCGGGTCCGCGACCTGGAGGCCCGCGTCCCCAAGCGCTTCGCCGGCACCACCGGCATCGCCCACACCCGCTGGGCCACGCACGGCGCTCCCAGCGACCACAACGCGCACCCCCACATGGACCCCGAGGACAAGGTCGCGGTGGTCCACAACGGCATCGTCGACAACGCGTCCGAGCTGCGCGCCAAGCTGGAGGCCGACGGCGTCGTCTTCGCCTCCGAGACCGACACCGAGGTCCTCACCCACCTGATCGCCCGCTCCCAGGCCGAGTCCCTGGAGGAGAAGGTCCGCGAGGCACTGAAGGTCGTCGAGGGCACCTACGGCATCGCCGTGATGCACGCCGACTTCAGCGACCGCATCGTCGTCGCCCGCAACGGCTCCCCCGTCGTCCTCGGCGTCGGCGAGAAGGAGATGTTCGTCGCCTCCGACGTCGCCGCGCTGGTCGCCCACACGCGCCAGGTCGTCACCCTCAACGACGGCGAGATGGCCACCCTGAAGGCCGACGACTTCCGCACGTACACGACCACGGGCACGCGGACCACCGCCACGCCCGAGACGGTCGAATGGGAGGCAGCCTCGTACGACATGGGCGGCCACGACACCTACATGCACAAGGAGATCTCGGAGCAGGCCGACGCCGTGGACCGCGTGCTGCGCGGCCGGATCGACGACCGGTTCTCCACGGTGCACCTGGGCGGCCTGAACCTGGACGCGCGCGAGGCCCGCGGCATCCGCCGGGTGAAGATCCTCGGCTGCGGCACCTCGTACCACGCGGGACTGATCGGCGCCGGGCTCATCGAGTCCCTGGCCCGCGTCCCCGCCGACTCCGAGCCGGCCTCCGAGTTCCGCTACCGCAACCCGGTCGTGGACCCCGACACCCTCTACATCGCCGTCTCACAGTCCGGTGAGACCTACGACGTGCTCGCGGCCGTCCAGGAACTCAAGCGCAAGGGCGCCCGCGTCCTCGGCGTCGTGAACGTGGTCGGCTCCGCGATCGCCCGGGAGACGGACGGCGGCGTGTACGTGCACGCGGGACCGGAGGTCTGCGTCGTCTCCACCAAGTGCTTCACCAACACGGTCGTCGCCTTCGCGCTGCTCGCGCTGCACCTGGGCCGGATCCGCGACCTGTCCGTCGCCGACGGCAAGCGGATCATCGAGGGCCTGCGCCGGCTGCCCGCCCAGATCTCCGAGATCCTCGAGTCCGAGGACGAGATCAGGAAGCTGGCGGACGAGTACGCCGACGCCAAGTCGATGATGTTCATCGGCCGGGTCCGCGGCTATCCGGTGGCGCTCGAGGCCTCCCTGAAGCTCAAGGAGATCTCCTACATCCACGCCGAGGCCTACCCGGCCTCCGAGCTGAAGCACGGCCCGCTGGCGCTGATCGAGCCGGCGCTGCCGACGGTCGCGATCGTCCCGGACGACGAGCTGCTGGAGAAGAACCGCGCCGCGCTGGAGGAGATCAAGGCCCGCAGCGGCCGGATCCTCGCGGTCGCCCACCAGGAGCAGGAGAAGGCCGACCACACGATCCTCGTCCCCAAGAACGAGGACGAGCTGGACCCGATCCTCATGGGCATCCCGCTCCAGCTCTTCGCGTACCACACGGCCCTTGCCCTCGGCCGGGACATCGACAAGCCGCGCAACCTGGCCAAGTCGGTCACCGTGGAGTAGCTCCCGCCCGGCCCCGCCTTGGACCCGCCCCGGCGGACGGCGACCCCCTTGCGCACGCCACCAGTGCCGCAAGGGGGTCGCCTCTTTCGCCACCGGCGCCCTACGGCCCACGCCGGCGACCCGCCGCTCAACCGGTGGCCGTCACACCCCGGCCCGC
This sequence comes from Streptomyces sp. I6, assembly GCA_003725745.1. GTDB lineage: Bacteria > Actinomycetota > Actinomycetes > Streptomycetales > Streptomycetaceae > Streptomyces. The sequence goes on from RHDP01000001.1 coordinate 2,201,831, forward strand.
GGCTCGCCCGGTGAAGGTGGGCCAGTGCGCCAGCGTCGCGGTGGCGCCGTACCAGGCCGCGAGGCCCGCGAGCGCCCCGGCCCAGCCGCCGGCCTTGGCCAGCCCGTCGTTCCCGGCGAACGAGGCGATCGCCAGGAGCAGCATCGACACGCACAGCAGTCCGTACACGCCCTGGCCGAGGATGCCGGAACCGGACGCACCCAGGGTGAGGGTGAGCGCCAGGAGCGCGAAGAGGAGCATGAACAGCCCGGCGGCCTCCGCCGAGACCTCGGCGCCGGCGCCCATGCCCCAGGTGAACCAGAAGGCGCCGAGGCCCGCGAAGGCCGTACCCGCGCCGCCGTCGCCCGCCCGGAACCCGAGCATCCCGACGACGAACAGTGCGACCCCGCCCACCCAGGTGGCGAGGGCTGCGGCGTCGGACGCCGCGACATTGTCGATCACACCGGTGTTGCCGACCCCGAAAGCCAGCAGCGTCAGACCCAGTGCGAGGTGGCCGAGAGTAGTTGTCGTGGCGCTTCCCGCGGAGACGTCCTTGTCCACGGCGGGCTCCCTTCGTGCGCGTGTGGTGCTGGTTCCCAGCCACCCTTATCTACCCTTCACAAGCGCACAATCCACCCCGTACGGGCGAGTAGTCATGACGGTCGTCAAAAAGTTACCAACAGGCCCCGACCTGGGAGAACGATGGTACGAAAGGGACTCGTGCGCCCTCTGAGCGCTAGGGGATGACGACGACGGGACGCTGCGCACGGCGGGCCAGCCGTCCGGCGACCGAGCCGAAAATGCGCCCCACGATGCCGTGGGTGGAGCCGACCACGATGGCGTCCGCCGAATACTCCCGGCCGACTTCCTCGAGTTCGTTGCAGATGTCGCCGCCGCGCTCGACGAGGATCCACGGCACCTCGGAGAGGTAGTCCGCACAGGCGAGTTCGAGTCCCAGCACCTCGGTGCGGTGGTCCGGGACATCGACGAAGACGGGCGGTTCGCAGCCCGCCCACACCGTGGTGGGAAGGCGGTTGGCGACATGCACGATGATCAGGCCGGAGCCGGAACGACTGGCCATGCCGATCGCATAGGCCAGCGCCCGCTCACTGGAGGTCGATCCGTCGAAGCCGACCACGACACCGTGCCGGAAGGCGGGATCGCAGGAACGGCGCGACTGTTCCGCCGCCTGCAGATCCGACAGGGGGTCGGCGACCTGCTTGCGGTCCGCGGGTTCGGGAGTTTCGTGACCGGCCATCGGTTGTCTCGGCGTTCAGATCCTCATGGGAGGGTGATGGTTGGTGGCGGAGCTCTGTCCGGGAATCATCTTCCCCACCCCATACCCCCAAGGGTACGGCGCCACTCCTTGCCTGCCCAGAGCTCGTCCTCGCCCGCCCAGAACTCGCGTGTCCGCTCCCGGCGAGCCAAGAAACATACGTCCCAGGGAGCATGCACGAGCACGCTCCGTATGGCAATGGCGCCTGCACCGTACAGGCTTCGCCCGGGAGACCCGCCGGCCCCTCCGCGGGCCGCGCCTCCGCGGGTCGCGGGTTCCCGGCGGCGGCACAGAGCCGGAGAAGGGCGGCATCCCCGGGAACCGCCGCAGAAGGCGACGCGGCAGTGACCGGGCGGCGGCGCTCCTCGTTGACCTGTCGGCGGTCTACCGGTGGTCTGTCGGCACTCGCACCGGCGAACCCCCGCCCCCGTCGGCGAATCGGAGCCGCCGCCTCGACCTCCCGTCCGCCCTCCGCCCTCCGCCCTCCGCCCTCCGCCCTCCAGGAGCTTCCGTGCCCGCACCCCCGGCCGCCCGCACCTTCGCCCCGCCTGAGGGCCGGACTCCCCCACGGGGCCACCGCAGGGCGCCACGGACGACGTCCGCACGCCCGGCGGCGGCCATCGCACAGCGCGGACCGGCGTTTCGCACGCGCGGCGGCGGAACGGCCGCCCACACAACCCCCTCCGCCCCCTCCGCCCGCACCACCCCGGACGCCCGTGCCGCCGGGAACGATCCCGGGAGCCCCGCGACTGCCCAGGCCCGCACCCCGGCGGGCGACGCCGCGGCCGAAATGGTTCGATGGGCAACTTTCGGCTGCGCGGTCGTCCCGGCCGTTCTTGTGGCGTACGGCACATCCACCGGCGGCGCCATCGTGGTCGCGGCCGGCCTGGCCGCCGTGACCGGGGCCTGCAGCGCGCTGATGCGCCGGTGCGAACGGGCGTTCCCGCGCCCCTCCGGGCCGCACGGACGCCGGGGCAGAGGCCGCCGGGGCAGAGGCCGCCGGGCACGGCGCACCACCCCGGACTGACGGATTCGCACGCACACACCCGTATGTTTTCAGCCAACTTCACCGGCACGGGGGTTCCTTGCGGAAATAGCCCGTCAACCCCCGTGCCACCTGCAGGGAAAGGACCGCGTGCGCCCCGCGCACCCTACGGGGATGGGCCATGCATGCGTCGCACACTTCCCAGCGCGGCCTCCGGATGCAACGCTTCGTGATCGAATGCTTCACGCCAAGTTGCCTTGTCGACAATGTGCCGATTCCGGAACTTGTCACGCCGGCACCACGGGACGCAGTAGATTCGATCATGAGTATCGCAGTCTGGGGACTCGTGCAGAACCGAGGGGAAACGTGCAGGAGCGACAGGCCCGACAAGAACGGGGAGACGCGAACACCGAGGGGGGCTTAGCGTCATGAGTCAGGACTCCGCCGCGCCGGAGGCCGTAAGGAAGCTGTCCGGGCGCCGCCGCAGGGAAGTGGTGGCGGTGCTGCTGTTCAGCGGCGGTCCCATCTTCGAGAGTTCCATTCCGCTCTCGGTGTTCGGAATCGACCGGCAGGACGCCGGAGTTCCCCGCTACCGGCTGCTCGTATGCGCCGGCGAGGAGGGCCCCCTGCGGACCACAGGGGGACTCGAACTCACCGCGCCCTACGGGCTGGAGGCGATCGGCAGAGCGGGCACGGTCGTCGTGCCGGCCTGGCGGTCCATCACCTCACCACCACCACCGGAGGCGCTGGACGCCCTCCGCCGCGCCCACGAGGAGGGCGCCCGCATCGTGGGGCTGTGCACCGGGGCGTTCGTACTGGCCGCCGCGGGGCTGCTGGACAGCCGTCCGGCGACCACACACTGGATGTACGCGCCGACGCTCGCCAAGCGCTATCCGTCGGTCCACGTGGACCCGCGGGAGCTCTTCGTCGACGACGGCGACGTCCTCACCTCCGCCGGTACCGCGGCCGGCATCGACCTCTGCCTGCACATCGTGCGGTCGGACCACGGCGCCGAGGCCGCCGGGGCACTGGCCCGCCGGCTGGTCGTCCCGCCGCGGCGCAGCGGCGGGCAGGAGCGCTACCTCGACAGGTCTTTACCCGAGGAGATCGGCTCCGACCCGCTCGCCGAGGTCGTGGCCTGGGCGCTGGAGCACCTCCACGAGCAGTTCGACGTGGAGACCCTGGCGGCCCGTGCGTACATGAGCAGGCGGACCTTCGACCGCAGGTTCCGCTCGCTCACCGGGAGCGCTCCCCTGCAGTGGCTGATCACCCAGCGGGTACTGCAGGCGCAGCGGCTGCTCGAGACCTCCGACTACTCGGTCGACGAGGTCGCGGGCCGTTGCGGCTTCCGCTCGCCGGTGGCGCTGCGCGGGCACTTCCGCCGCCAGCTGGGTTCGTCCCCGGCCGCGTACCGGGCGGCCTACCGGGCCAGACGTCCGCAGGGCGAACCGGTGGCCTCCGCGGCGGAGCAGCCCGTCGTGCCGGACCGGATGCCCCCGGGGCACCCGAGAAGGTCCCCGGCCGCGATGGGCGCGTCCCACGGCTCCCCGGAACCGGGCAGGCCCGGACCGGACGCCTACGCCCCGGGACGTCCGGCGCTCCCCGGCCAGCGGAGTGCGCCATAAGGTAGGACGCATGAACGATCGCATGGTGTGGATCGACTGCGAGATGACCGGGCTCTCGCTGGCCGACGACGCACTCATCGAGGTGGCCGCGCTGGTCACCGACTCGGAACTGAACGTGCTCGGTGAAGGGGTGGACATCGTGATCCGCCCTCCGGACTCGGCGCTGGAGACCATGCCCGAGGTGGTGCGGCAGATGCACACCGCCTCGGGCCTCCTCGGCGAGCTCGCGGCCGGGACCAGCCTGGCCGACGCCGAGGACCAGGTCCTCACCTACGTGCGTGAGCACGTCAAGGAGCCGGGCAAGGCTCCGCTGTGCGGGAACTCGGTCGGCACCGACCGCGGTTTCCTGCTCCGCGACATGCCGAGGGTGGAGGAGTACCTCCACTATCGGATCGTCGATGTCTCCTCGGTCAAGGAGCTGGCCCGCCGCTGGTACCCGAGGGCGTACTTCAACAGTCCGGAGAAGAACGGCAACCACCGGGCACTCGCCGACATCAGGGAATCGATCGCCGAGCTGCGCTACTACCGAGAGGCGATCTTCGTCCCGCAGCCGGGCCCGGACTCGGACACCGCGAAGACGATCGCGGCGCGCCACGTGGTGCCCGCGCCGCAGTGACCCGCCCGCGCCGGGCGGGGCAGCGGCCGCTGCCCCGCCCGGCGCCGGTCCGGGACCGTGTGCGTGTGCATGTGCGAGGGCATCCGTGCGCGGTCGTCCCGGCGACCCACTACCTCCGGCCGTCTGCCGGCGCGCCACGCCGAGGCGCCCCCTCGTCGGCGGCGTCGTCCGCTCGGCAAGGCACCGGGACGGCATCCGGGTGGGATCGGGGCAGCCTTCGCGCGGGATCCCTGCGGCCCGGCGCCGGCACCGCGGTACGCGGCGAGCCGTCCACAGCCCGCCGGATCCGAGCGCGCCGACCGCCTCCACCCGTATGTGCGAACCCGGCACCCACGCGCCTCCCCTGCACCCGGCACCCTGGCCGCGCGACGCGCCCGCCGACGGCCGGTCGCCCCCGCATCCGTCCCCCCGCACCGGCCTGCCGCGGCCCGGAGCCGCGGCAGGCGACCCCCCGCCGCCTGTGCCGGTGCCGTACCCAGTAGGCGTACCCGGGCCGCACCTCCCGCGTCCGGCGGAGTGCCCCGCGGCCCGTACGGCCAGGCGGCGGGCCCCGCGCCGAACCGCCGGAAACACGGGCGCGAGCACCCTCGCGGACCCTGTACACTTTTTCTCGGCCGGTCGGAAGAACGACCGGTCGCGGTGGGTGTAGCTCAGCTGGTAGAGCACCTGGTTGTGGTCCAGGATGTCGCGGGTTCGAGTCCCGTCACTCACCCTGAATGTTCAGCCGGTGGCCTGCGGAAACGGGTCACCGGCTGAGCTTGTTCCGGGTCGGCCTTGGTTCGGCCGGGCCAAGGCCGAGCGCCCCGCTTCCGACCGGCGCGCAGTTCCTCGCCGTGGCGGGCATCAGCGGGAAGAAGAACGGCACCGCCACCTACCAAGGCCGCTCACCAGCGGCACTGACGCTTTCACCCGGTCATGCCTCGAACATCGAGCATCGAAGCGCGTTGCCCTCCCATCGCAGCGCGCTCCTCTCCAGCGGCCGCCTTTCGCCTACCTCAGCGTCCACGTCCCAGACCTCCGGCGCATAGGGCCCGCCGGCACCCTCGCCATGCGCTGAACGGTTCCCACGGCACCGCCGGCCTCTTCGATACCGGAACCGGGTCCTACCGCCTGGCCGGGACCAAGGCCCGCGGCCGGGCCGCTGCGGCTCGCCGTCAGGCCGCCGCCAGCGGCCTGACGGTGGACGCGCAGCAGGTGGACGCACAGCAGGTGACCGACGCGTTCGCCGCGGTACGGCAGCGGTACGACCGGACTCCGTGCCGGTCCTGCCGCAGCCACGAGGCGGACGCGCTGATCGCCTACGGCATGGTCCTCGTCACATGCAGGCCGCTGCGGCACAGCCTCCAATAAGCGCTCGGTCCGGAAGACCCCGGCGGCCCGGTGAAGAGGTTCCCGACGACACCCAGGAGAAGACTCCATGAGCCGGACAGCGCGTGCCTTACTGCCCGACGCGCAGTTCAACGACGTCCGCGCCACGGCCCTTGACAACAACCCGGGCACGGAGCCCGATTTCGCCAGCCGCGTCCTCGCCGACGCCCTCGGCTTCGTCGCCACCGCTGCGGCCTCGCCCATACGAGCCGAAAGGTCCCGGAGGGGAAGCTGACGGACCCTCATGCGGGATCGCGGCCAACGGCCGCTACGGGCGGTCGGTTGTTCCCGACTGGACGGTGGCGTAGGGGTGCCTCGGCCGTGGCCGCCATCGCCCTGTGGCTGCTCCCCGCAGCGGCCCGTGTCAGTGGCCCTGTCTGCCGTGTCCGTCACGATCGGGCAGAGCGGGCGGTGTCGGTGTGGGTGAAGATCAGGGGCCGGTGACGGTGGTCGAGGTGGCACACGCGCTGGCGTGGGACCTTCAGGCACGGACGTTGCGGCGGCCGGTGACGGTCGAGGTGGCGCGGGAGCGGGATGTCGCGGGTCTGCCCTACGCCGTGGTGTATCGGGTCCCGGGACGGCAGGTTCCGCTGGAGGTGCGGCTGGTCTCCTGGCGGGACCACTACGTCGGCCTGTGGCTCTACGACGACCGGGGTCGCCGCACCGACGAGCTGGACCCGAGGCTCCTGGACGACCGGAGCCGGCTGCTCGGCCGACGCACCCGCACATGGCGGTACACCGGCCCGGAGATGGCGGAGTTCGACGAGCGGTGCCCCCGCTCCAGCATGGAACTGCTTCCGGACGGCAAGGGTTCTGTTTCAGAGGAACCGCAGGGTGAGCGGGGGCGGAGACTCGTCACGGTACCGGGCGCTGACGTACCGCGTTGGCAGGGCCGGCCCGGGTTCGGGGATTGGCCGGTCGTCTCGGCGCTCTGGCGGAGGCTGCCGTTACAGGTGACGTTCCGGCAGGCGGGCCTCGCCCCCGGTGCGGGCACGACGGGCGCCTGCGACGACACGTCCGACGCGCCCGTCACCTGCTGGCGGCCACCGCAGCCCGCGCGTCCCGGGCCGATTGACGCGCTCTTCCGGCCCGGGACGCGTGTGACCGACGGATACCACCCCGAGATGACCGTCGTGGAGCCGCGCCAGTGGGGGACTCTGCGTGTGCCGAGCGGCCTGCTGGCCGTATCCGGACCGGACGTCCTCCCCGGCGGCGGGCCAGCCATCACGGTCTCCGTCCCGCCCGGGAAGTACGTACTCGAAGAAGCCCGGGTTCGTGTGGGCTACGACTGCGAGTGGAGCCAGGCCTGGGTCACCCATACGGACACCACGGCGGTCCGACTGCGCGTCAGCGAGACCCCCCGCCGTGTCGTGGGAGATGGGACTCGGGCCGGACGACGACCCCCGTCTGCTCGGGGAGAACGAGATCTTCGGCTTCTGTACCGACGGTGCGACCGGCTGCTTCGCCGATGCCGGCGCCCGGGAATCGCTCCACCGGCTCTTCGAACGACACCTTGTCCATGAGGAGCCGGGGGTTGGTGAGGACATCCCCGATTCCCTGTACATCCTGCGCACTCAGGACGAGGCTTCGGGCGGCGAGTTGGTCGCCTTCGCGACGACCGGTGACGGTACCCACCCCGTGTGGGTGGGGCGCTCCGCGGACGGGGACCTGGCCGAGGTGGTGGTGCTGGTGGACGGGATGCCGACGATGCTGCAGGACGCCGGTGCCGACGGAGCGAAAACGGCACCGGCTTGAGAGGGCGTACCGGTGGCTCGACGTGCCGCTGCCCCTCATCGCGTACCGCGCCGTGCGCCGCCTCACGGCCGCGTCCCGACCCGCGGCATCGCGCGCGAGGCCGTGCCCGCCTCGCGGGCGGACCCGTTTCCACGCTGCCCGCCGGAGGACTTCCCGACGGCCTCTCCCCCGTCGCGGACAGGCGGGTTGTCGCGGTTCGACGGGCACGGCACGGCTCCCGGCGCGCGCATGCCGCCGCTGGGGTGGTCTTGGCTGCGGGGTCCCGCGGTGACGGCGCTGCGGGGTACCGGTGTCGTGCGGAGGCGGTCGCCGGCCGGTGCGGCCGCGGCCCTCGGCGTGCCGGGAGGCGAGCCGCGGGTGCCGGGACCAGAGAGGGGTTCGGGATGGAGTCCGGCTCTTCGGGACCGGCCGCGGGCAGGCGGCCGGGGCGCCGTGACGGATACGCACCACTGCGGGACTACGCCGCGATCGGCGACGGCCGTACCGTCGCGCTGGTCGCCCGGGACGGGGCGGTGGACTGGCTGACGGTTCCCGATCTGGACTCCGAGACGGTGTTCGCCGCCGTCCTGGACGCCCGGCGCGGAGGACGGTTCACCCTGGAGCCCGCCGTGGCCTACGGAGTGGACCGGCGTTACGTGCCGGCCACGAACGTGCTGGAGACGACGTTCACCACCGCGCGCGGCGTGGTCAGGGTCACGGACGCGATGACGCTGCCGAAGGCCGGGCTCACCCCGGTCCGTGAACTGCTGCGCCGGGTCGAGGGGCTGTCCGGGAGCGTGCCGATGGCCTGGAACGTGGTGCCCGGCTTCTGCTACGGCACCCGCGCGCCGCGCATCGGCAGGCGGGCGGACGTGCCGGTCGCCTCGGCCGGGGCGAGCGCCTGCGCGGTGCGGACCTGGGACGCCGGCGAGCCGCGGTGCGCCCGCGACGCGATCAGTGGCCGCTTCGAGACGCGGGCGGGGTCCCGAGCGCTGATCGCGCTGTGCTTCGCCCACCAGGATCCGCTGGTCTTCCCGACGCGAGCCGAGTGTGAGGAGCGGCTGGAGCACACCTGCTCGGTCTGGCGCGGCTGGGTGAACGGGCGGACCTGCCGCGGGCCCTGGAAGCAGGCGGTCGAGCGCAGTGCGCTGGCGCTCAAACTGCTGGTGTTCGCCCCGTCCGCGGCGATCGCCGCGGCGGCCACGTCGGCGCTGCCCGAGCAGATCGGCGGGGTGCGGAACTGGGACTACCGCTTCTCCTGGATCCGGGACTCGGCCTTCACCCTGAACGCGTTGCTGGACCTGGGCTGCCCGGACGACGCGCACGCCTACCTGTGGTGGCTGATGCACGCCACCCAGCTGACCCACCCGCGGTTGCGCGTGCTGTACCGGCTGGACGGCGGCGCCCGTGCGCCGGAGCGGACCCTGCCGCTGGAGGGCTACCGGGGATCGGCTCCGGTCCGGGTCGGGAACGACGCCGCGGGCCAGTTGCAGCTGGACATCTACGGCGAGCTGCTGCAGACGGTGTGGCTGCACACGGCGGCCACCGGACGGCTGGACGCGGACATCGCCCGGCGCGTCGCGGGGATCGCCGACCTGGTGTGCCGTACCTGGCGGGAACCGGACGCGGGCATCTGGGAGGTCCGCAGCTCCCCGCAGCAGTTCACCCACTCGAAGATGATGTGCTGGGTCGCGCTGGACCGCTCGGTCCGCCTGGCCGACCGGGGAGTGATCCGGAACCGCCACGCCGGCCGCTGGCGGCGGGAGCGCCGGGCGATCAGGGAGTTCGTGGAGACCCGTTGTTTCAGCGAACGCAGAAACAGCTACGTCCGCGCCGCCGGCGGTCACGAGCTGGACGCCGGACTGCTGCTCGGACTGCTGCACGGCTATGCCGACCCGGATCAGCCCCGGCTGGGCGGCACGATCGAGGCCGTCCGCGACGAGCTGGCCCACGGGCCCTTCGTACGCCGCTACACCGGCGAGGACGGTCTACCCGGGAGCGAGGGGGCGTTTCTGGCCTGCTCCTTCTGGCTGGCCGAGTGCCTGGCCCGATGCGGCAGGCAGGACGAGGCCGCCGAACTGATGGACCGGCTCGTCGCCCTGGCCAACGACGTCGGCCTGTACAGCGAGGAGATCGACCCGGCCACCGGCGAGTTCCTGGGCAACATGCCCCAGGCGCTCAGCCACCTCGCGCTGATCAGTGCGGCCTGCGCCATCGGCGGGCGGGACCGGTGACGGGCGCGGCCCCGAGCATCTGGGCGGCACTGGCGGGCGGCTTCGCCGGCACCCTCGTACTGACCACCGCGCTGCGGGCGGCCGCGGAGCTCAAGCTCACCCGCATCGACATCCCCTTCCTGCTCGGAACCGCCCTCACCGCCGACCGCACCCGCGCCAAGGCATCGGGCTATGTGCTGCATTTCGCGGCCGGACAGGTCTTCGCCCTCGGCTACTACGCGCTGTTCCTCGCTCTGGACCGCAGCGGCTGGATGCTGGGTGCGATGTTCGGGATGGGCCACGGCATGTTCGCCGGGACCGCGCTGGTCAATATCCTGCTGCCGGTCGTCCACCCCCGGATGGGCACACCGCTCACCAGCGCGCCGAACACGGCGATGCTGGAGCCTCCCGGCTTCCTCATGCTCAACTACGGGCTGGCGACTCCCGCGGTCAGCCTCACCGCCCACATCGCCTACGGCGCCCTGGTCGGCGGCTTCACCGCCGTCGCCGCGTAAGGGCAGGTCGCGGCCGGCGCGAAAGCGGGCGCCGGAGCCGGCCGCCCGCGAGCAGGGCCACCCGGCACGCCCTGACCGGGCACGCCGCGACCGGGGCTGCCGTACCGGCGCCCGGTCACGCAGTCGATCGGCCCGCGCCACGGGACCCGGCCACCGCCCCGGACCACGGGCATCGCCGACGCCACGGGGGATTCCGGACCGCTACGAGGAGTCCCGGACGACCAGCTCCGTCGGCAGGATGATCCTCGGCCGGTCCGGGCCGCCGCGGTCGGCGATCTGCTTCAGCAGGAGGCCGGCCATCGTACGGCCCATCTCCTCGATGGGCTGACGGACGCTGGTGAGGGCCGGGTCCATGTGGCGGGCCACGGCGGAGTCGTCGAAGCCGACCAGGGCCACGTCGTCCGGAATGCGCCGGCCCGCGTCGCGCAGCACCTGGCGGGCACCCGCGGCCATGACGTCGGAGGCGGCGAAGACCGCGTCCAGCGAGGGGCGGCGGTCCAGCAGGGCGCGCATCGCACGGCGGCCGCCCTCCTCGGTGAAGTCGGCGCGCTCCACCAGTTGCTCGTCGACCGCCGCGCCGGACTCCGCGAGGGCGTCCCGGTAGCCGTCCAGGCGGCACTGGGCGGCGTAGACGTCGAGCCGCCCCGTGATCGTCGCGATGGTTCGGCGGCCCCGGGCGAGCAGATGGACGACCGCGGCGCGGCCGCCCCCGGTGTTGTCGGAGTCGACGGCGGCGAGGGGGTCGTCGGCCGAGCGGCGGCCGCTGATCACGGCGGGGATACCCAGCTGCTCCAGCAGATCGGGCAGCGGGTCGTCGGCGTGCACCGACACCAGCAGCACGCCGTCCACCCGTCCGGCCGCGAGGTAGTCGGCCAGTCTGCGGCGCTCCCGGTCCGAACCCGCGAAGGTGAGCAGCAGCTGCATGTCGGTGTCGGCGAGGGCCGCGCCGACACCGCGCACGATGTCGGAGAAGTACGGCTCGGCGAAGAACCGCGCCTCGGACTCGGGGACGACCAGTGCGATGGCGTCGGTGCGGTTGGCGGCGAGCGCGCGGGCGGCACGGTTGGGTACGTATCCGAGTTCGGCGACGGCGGCCTCGACGGCGGCGCGGGTCGTCTCACTCACCCGGGGCGAACCGTTGATCACCCGGGAGACCGTGCCCCGTCCCACGCCGGCCCGTGCGGCGACCTCCTCCAGCGTCGGCCTGCCCCCGCCGCGTCCCGAGCCCCTGGCCCCGCCGGGGGAGACCGTGCGCGCCGCGGCCCCCGCGGGGTTACCGGAATCCCGGCGATCCACCATGATCCGCCTCCCGTCCTCCCTGTCCCAAGAACACTACGCGCAGGAAGTCTTGACAGTCGTGCGTGGAGCCGCAACCCTTCAACCCATCACGCATGGGAGCGCTCCCATACCACTCGGCCCCTTCACGACCCGTACGTTCCGGTCCGAGCCGCAGCTCCACCCCATGGGCACAGCGCACCGGAAGAGTCGGCGGGGGTCGGCACGTCAGGGCACTAGGAGGACGCAATGCGCAGGACCGTAATCCTGGCGGTCGTCGCGGCACTCGGCGCCGGGCTGCTCGCCGGCTGCGCCGAGGACGGCGAGGAGACAGCCGGAAGCTCGGGGGGCAACGGCGGCGGCAAGGGCAGAACCACCCTCACCGTCGGAGTCTTCGGGGCCTTCGGCCTCAAGGAGGCCGGGCTCTACGACGAGTACATGAAGCTCAACAAGCACATCGAGATCAAGCAGACCTCGATCGAGCGCAACGAGAACTACTACCCGCAGCTGCTCACCCATTTGGGCACGGGCAGCGGCCTGGCCGACATCCAGGCCGTCGAGGTCAACAACATCGCCGAGATCACCGCCACCCAGGCGGACAAGCTCGTCGACCTCGGCAGCACCGAAGGCGTCAGCAAGGACGCCTTCCTGCCGTGGAAGTGGGCGCAGGCCACGTCCAGGGACGGGAAGACCGTCGGGCTCGGCACGGACATCGGCCCGCAGGGCATCTGCTACCGCAAGGACCTCTTCGCCGAGGCGGGACTGCCGACCGACCGCGAGGCCGTCGGCCGGCTCTGGGCCGGTGACTGGGGCAAGTACCTGGCGGCAGGAAGGCAGTTCAAGGCCGAGGCGCCCAAGGGCACCGCCTTCGCGGACTCCGCGTCCGGGATCATGGCCGCGGTCACCGGCAGCAGCGCCAAGCGGTTCTACGACGAGAACGGCGAGGTCGTGTACAAGACCAGCCCGGCCGTGAAGGAGGCCTGGGACATCGCCGCCGCGTTCGCGACCGAGGGACTGACCGGCAGGCTCCAGCAGTTCACCCCCGCCTGGGACCAGGGCTACGCCAACGGCACCTTCGCCACGGTCTCCTGCCCGGCGTGGATGCTCGGCTACATCCAGGACAAGAGCGGGGCGGCCGGGAAGGGCAAGTGGGACGTCGCGCCCGCGCCGAAGCCCAGCAACTGGGGCGGTTCGTTCCTGGTCGTGCCCAAGGCGGGCGGGAACACGACCGAGGCGGCGAAGCTCGCGGCCTGGCTGACCGCCCCCGAGCAGCAGGCGAAGCTCTTCGAGAAGCGCGGCAGCTTCCCGAGCGCCAAGGCCGCCTACTCGCTGCCCGCCGTGTCCGGCGCCACGCACGACTACTTCGGCGGCGCCCCGATCGGCGAGATCTTCTCCCGGGCCGCCGAGGGCATCCCGGTCACGATCGTCGGCCCCAAGGACCTGGTGATCGCCCAGAACCTCGCCGACATCGGCATGCTCCAGGTCGACCAGAAGGGCCGGTCGTCCGAGGAGGGCTGGAAGGCCGCCGTGAAGGCCATCGACAACGCCCTGGACCAGTGACCGGACGGATGGCACCAGTGACCGGCACGGCCAGAGGCACCGCTGCCACCGCGCCCTCCGCGGAGGGGAGCGCGGCCCCGGAGCGGCGGCCCGGGGCCCGGGACCTCGCCGCGGCGGAGCGCCGCCGGGAGCGGCGCAGCCGCTGGTACCGACGGGATGTGCGGTGGAGCCCGTACGCCTTCGTCGCCCCCTTCTTCCTGTTCTTCGCGGCCTTCGGGCTGTTCCCGCTGCTCTACACCGGCTGGGCGTCGCTGCACCGGGTGGAGCTGACCGCGCCGACCGACATGGAGTGGGTGGGCCTGCGGAACTTCGCCCGGCTGCTGGGGGACGAGTTCTTCTGGAACGCGCTGAGGAACACCTTCACCATCGGGGTCATCTCCACGGTGCCGCAGTTGCTGATCGCCCTGGGCATCGCCCATCTGCTGAACTACAAGCTGCGGGGCTCGATGTTCTTCCGGGTCGCGGCGCTCACCCCGTACGCGACGTCCGTGGCGGCGGCCACGCTCGTCTTCGTCCTGATGTTCGGACGGGACTACGGGATGATCAACTGGGCGCTGGGGCTGGCCGGGGTGGGGCCGGTCGACTGGCAGAACGGCGAGTGGACCTCGCAGATCGCGGTCTCGACGATCGTCGTCTGGCGCTGGACCGGCTACAACGCCCTGATCTATCTGGCGGCCATGCAGGCGGTCCCCGGCGACCTGTACGAGTCCGCGGCGCTCGACGGGGCCTCCCGCTGGCAGCAGTTCGTCCATGTGACCATCCCGTCGCTGCGGCCGACGATCCTGTTCACCTGTGTCGTGTCGACCATCGGGGCCACACAGCTGTTCGGCGAGCCGCTGCTGTTCAACGGCGGCGGCGGCGCCACGGGCGGGGCCGACCACCAGTTCCAGACGCTCGGGCTGTACCTGTACGAGCAGGGGTGGGTGAACCTCCATCTCGGCCGGGCCTCGGCGATCGCCTGGACGATGTTCCTGATCCTGCTGCTGATCGGCGCGGTGAACTGGCTGATCGTCCGCCGGCTCCGCAAGAGCGCCTAGGGGGCTGACATGCTGACGACCACCGGAGAACCGACCGCCACCGGGCCCGCGGCCACCGCCCGGCGCCCCCGGAGACGGGCCGGCAGGCATCTGCACGGCGGACGCGTCACCTACGCCGTGCTGACCGTGTTCACCCTGGGCTCGCTCTTCCCTCTGGTGTGGACGGCGATCGCGGCGTCCCGCACCAACGGCCGGCTCGCCCAGACTCCCCCGCCCTTCTGGTTCGGCGGCAACCTGTTCAGGAACCTCCAGATCGCCTGGACCGACGCCAACATGGGCACGGCGCTGCTCAACACCACGGTCGTGGCGGGCACCATCGCCGCCGGCACCGTGGTCTTCTCGACGCTCGCCGGGTTCGCCTTCGCCAAGCTCCGCTTCCGGTTCAAGAACCTGCTGATGCTGCTGGTGATCGGCACGATGATGGTGCCGCCGCAGCTCAGCGTCGTCCCGCTGTACATGCTGATCGCGGAGCTGTCCTGGACCGACCGGCTGCAGTCCGTCATCCTGCCCACGCTCGTCAGCGCCTTCGGCGTGTTCTTCATGCGGCAGTACCTGAGCGAGGCGCTGCCGAGCGAGGTGATCGAGGCGGCCCGGGTGGACGGGGCGAGCAGCTGGCGCGTCGTGTGGCACGTGGTCTTCCCCGCCGCCCGGCCCGCGATGGCGGTCCTCGGGATGCTCACCTTCGTGATGGCGTGGAACGACTTCTTCTGGCCGATCATCGCGCTCACCCAGAACGGCAGCCCCACGGTCCAGGTGGCGCTCACCGGGCTGGGCCGCGGCTACATCCCCGACCAGTCCGTGATCATGGCCGGTGCCCTGCTGGGCACGCTGCCGCTGCTGCTCGCCTTCGTGGTCTTCGGCAGGCAGATCGTCGGCGGCATCATGCAGGGCGCGGTCAAGGGCTGACACCCGCATCCTTTCCCCTTCTCCTTCGCACACAACGGGAGCTTCTTCATGTCCGTCAGCTTTCCGCCCGGCTTCCTGTGGGGCACCGCCACCGCCGCCTACCAGATCGAGGGAGCCGTGCGGGAGGGCGGCCGCACCCCGTCGATCTGGGACACCTTCAGCCACACACCGGGCAAGGTGGAGAACGGGGACACCGGTGATGTGGCCGTGGATCACTTCCACCGCCGCGCGGACGACGTCCGGCTCATGTCCGGGCTCGGTGTCAACGCCTACCGCTTCTCGGTCTCCTGGCCGCGGGTCCAGCCCACCGGCCGGGGCCCGGCCGTCCAGCGGGGACTCGACTTCTACCGGGCGCTCGTCGACGAGCTGCTGGACCAGGGGATCACGCCCGTACTGACCCTGTACCACTGGGACCTGCCGCAGGAGCTGGAGACGGCCGGCGGCTGGCCCGAGCGGGACACCGCGTACCGCTTCGCCGACTACGCCCGTATCGTCGCCGAGGCGCTGGGCGACCGGGTGGACCGCTGGACCACGCTCAACGAGCCCTGGTGCAGCGCCTTCCTGGGATACGCCTCGGGGGTGCACGCCCCGGGCCGCACCGACCCGGTGGCCGCGCTCCGCGCCGCGCACCATCTGAACCTGGGCCACGGGCTGGCCGCCCAGGCCCTGCGCACCGCTCTGCCCGCCCGCGGCCAGGTCTCGGTGAGCATCAACCCCAGCGCGGTCAGGGCCAGGACGGACACGGAGGCGGACCTGGACGCCCGGCGAAGGATCGACGCGCTGGCCAACCGCGTCTTCACCGACCCCATGCTGCACGGCGCGTACCCCGCCGACCTGCTGTCGGACACGGAACACCTCACGGACTGGTCCTTCGTCCACGGCGACGACCCGGCCGTCATCCGGCACCCCCTCGACTCACTGGGCATCAACTACTACGCACCGTCAGTTGTATCCGCCGCCACTGACAGTGACCTCCCGCCCGAGCGGAACGACGGCCACGACGGCACGCGGTCCCCCTGGCCGGGCGCCGACGGGGTCGCCTTCCACCAGGCGCCGGGCGACGTCACGGACATGGGCTGGCCGGTCGACCCGACCGGCCTGTACGACCTGCTGATGCGCTACACCCGGGAAGCCCCGGGGCTGCCGCTCGTGATCACCGAGAACGGCGCCGCGTACCCCGACAAGCCCGGGTACGACGGCACGGTCCACGACCCGGAGCGGATCCGCTACCTCCACGGTCATCTCTCCGCCGTGCACCGCGCCATGGCCGACGGCGCCGACGTCCGGGGCTACTTCCTGTGGTCCCTGCTGGACAACTTCGAGTGGGCGTACGGCTACGGGAAGCGCTTCGGCGCGGTGTACGTCGACTACGACACCCAGGCACGCGTCCCGAAGTCCAGCGCCCGCTGGTACGCCGAGCTGGCGCGGACGGGTGTCCTCCCCGACTGCTGACCGCCCGGCACCGCGGCGCGCGCCCCGGCCGGGAAGGGTCCGAGTCGCGCGCCCCGGCCGGAGGGGTCACCGGCCGGGGCGCGCTGGGGGTGGAGGGGTCACCGGCCGGGGCGCGCTGCGGGTGGAGGGATCACCGGCCGGGGCGCGCTGCGGGTGGAGTGCCGTACGGCTGCGTACCGGAGCGCCCGCCGTACGGCTGCGCACACGCTGCACGACCTCGCACCGCCGCACGGTACGGCGCTGCGCCGCCGCACAGCGGCTCTGCGCCGCCGCGTCCGTACGGCCTCACACCGACGCGCCTCTCCGGCTCCCGGAACCGCCGCTCCGGCGCCGCTTGGTGCGCTGCCCCTGCCGGCCCTCAGGTCCTTTCGGGGGCTGCCGAGCCCGATCCAGACCCGGACCTCCGTACCGCCCAGCACCGAGTGCCCGATGCGCACATCACCGCCGGTCGACTCGGCGACCCGCCGCACGATGTCCAGGCCGAGCCCCGTCGACCCGGCGGTGGCACCGCTGTTGCCGCGGGTCAGGGCCGCCTCCGGGTCCGCTATGCCGGGACCGGCGTCCGAGACGAGCACGATCACGGCGTCCTCGCCGTTGTGCACGTCCACCGAGAAGGCGGTGCCCTCCGGCGTGTGGCGGAAGACGTTGCCGAGCAGCGCGTCCAGCGCGGCGGCGAGTTCGGGCCCGGCCACGGGGACGCGCACCGGGCGGTCCACACCCGCGAGGCGCACCTTGCGCCCCTCGTCCTCGGCAAGCGCCGACCAGAACCCCATGCGCTCCCGCACGACTTCGGAGACGTCGCAGCCCGCGCCGGGTCCGGCCGCCCGGGTCTGGGGCTTGGCCTCGCGCGCCGTGCGGATGATCGTGTCGACCTCGCGCTCCAGCTGCTCGACTGCGGCCCTGGTCTGGTCCGCCGCCGGCCCCGTGCCCAGCGAGGCGGCGTTGAGCCGGAGCACCGTCAGCGGAGTGCGCAGCCGGTGCGACAGGTCGGCCGCCAGCTCGCGTTCGTTGGCGAGCAGGTGCACGACCTGGTCGGCCATGGAGTTGAACGCGACGGCGGCGGAACGCAGCTCGGTGGGCCCCTCCTCCGGCACCCGGGCCCCCAGCCGCCCTTCGCCGAGGTCCTGCGCGGCGCCCGCGAGCCGCTGGGCGGGCCGCACCATCCGCACCCCGAGCCGGTCGGCCACGGCGACGGAGCCGACGACCAGCGCCGCACCGACGCCCGCGAGCACCAGCCAGGCGGTGGTGACACCGGTGCCGACCTCGACCTCCGGAACGTACACCTCCACGACCGCGATCCTCCCCGAGCCGAGCGCGGTGGGCTGGAGCAGCGCGGAACCGTCGGCGACGTCCGTGATGGAGGCGCGGCCGATCCGCTGGGTGGTGGCGAGGTCCTTGACGGCGGCCCGCCGGGTGCCGATCTCCAGCTTCCGGCCGCCGGTCCCGTCCGAGGCGGGGACGTGCACGGCCATCCGCCCGGCCGCCCCGGCCTGCGTGGAGGCCACGGCCCGCTCCAGCTGGTCCCGGTCGGTGGTGATGGACAGCGTCGGGCCGATCGCGGCGGCCTGCCGCTCGGCGTTGGCGAAGGCCCGGTCCCTGGCCATCTCCTGGATGACGAGTCCGAGCGGTACGGCGAAGGCCAGCACGACCATCGTGGTGACCGCCAGGGAGACTCTGACCAGGGCCCACCTCATGCCGGCGGCTCCAGTTTCACCCCGACGCCGCGAAGGGTGTGCAGATAGCGGGGACGCGCCGCGGTCTCCCCCAGCTTCCGCCGCAGCCAGGACAGATGCACGTCGATGGTCTGGTCGTCCCCGTAGGACTGCTGCCACACCTCGGCGAGCAGTTCCCTGCGGGGGACGACGACGCCCGGACGCCCGGCGAGGAAGGCGAGCAGGTCGAACTCGCGCCGGGTCAGGTCGAGCCGGTTGCCGTCCAGCTCCGCCTGGCGGCGAAGAGGATCGACGGACAGGCCGCCGACCTGGATGACCCTGTCGGGCGGGGCCTCCCCGGCGGAGGCGCGCGACCGGCGCAGCACGGCCGACATCCGCGCCGAGAGGTGCTCCACCGAGAAGGGCTTGGTGAGGTAGTCGTCCGCGCCGTCGTTGAGGAGCCGCACGATCTCCGTCTCCTCGTCCCGCGCGGTCGCGACGATCACCGGGACGTCGGTGATGCCGCGGAGCATCTTCAGCGCCTCGGCGCCGTCGAGATCAGGCAGCCCGAGGTCGAGAATGACCACATCGAACCGGAAATGGGCCACTTCGCGCAGCGCCTCCAGGGCCGTCCCGACGCTCCTGACGCTGTGGGAGGCCTCGGTCAAGTGCCTGATGAGGGCGGAGCGCACGAACTGGTCGTCCTCGACCACGAGCACACGTGCCATGGGCGGCACCGTACGCCATCCGGAGTAACGGAGTCCCCCGGGACGGGGTCCGGTGCCGTGGTGCACTATGGCCCGGATGCGAAGAGCACTCCTACACGCCGCGGCGTGGTCGCTCGCCACGGGCGCGGCGGTCACGCTCTCCTGGTGGGGTGTGCACACGGTGATGGTGGGCACGGCGTACGACCGGCCGCGTGCCCTGCCCATCGCGGCCGACGCACGCACTCCGCGGGCCTCCGCTCCCCAGCCGTCGCCCACGCGGGACCCCGGTGCTTCGAAGCCGCCGCCGAAGCCGAGGCCGTCGTCGAGTGGCGAACCGGGGCGAGGCGGCGGCTCCACGGCGGGGCCCCCGCCGGCCGGGAAGCCGGCGGCGACACCCGGCCGGAGCACGAGCCCGCCGCCCCGGCCGCCTTCGGGCGATGTGAGGAGTTACACAGTCGAAGGCGGACGGGTCGCGTTCGACATCGGGCCCGGCTCGGCCGAGCTGGTCTCGGCGACCCCGTCGGGCAGCTGGACGATGCAGATCTGGAAGCAGCCGACCTACATCAGGGTGACGTTCTCGCAGAACGGCCGGGAGATCGACGTCTTCTGCACCTGGCACGACACGGCTCCGCGCGTCGAGATCGAGGAACGCTGAGGCCCGCGGGACGGACGCCGCGGGGCGGGATCGGTGAACCCCCGTGGGTTCGGCGCGCCGGGCACCGCACGGCGGGGGCGTTGGGAGGCCAGGCCCGGCGCAGGCCCGGCGCAGGCCCGGCGTAGGCACAGGCCCCGGCGGGACGCCCCGGCGGAACCCGGCGCGAGCGGGCTCGGCACAGGACGGCTCGGCACGGGGCAGGCCCGGCGTAGGCGCAGACACAGGCCCCGGCGGGACGCCCCGGCGGAACCCGGCGCGAGCGGGCTCGGCACAGGACGGCTCGGCACGGGGCAGGCCCGGCGTAGGCCCGGCGTAGGCCCGGCGCAGGCCCGGCGCAGACACGGGCCCCGGCGGGACGCCCCGGCGGAACCCGGCGCGAGCGGGCTCGGCACAGGACGGCTCGGCATGGGGCGGGCCCGGCGTAGGCACAGGCCCCGGCGGAACCCGGCGCGAGCGGGCTCGGCACGGGCGGTCCCGCCTTCGGCAACGACAGTCGGGAACCCGGAACGAGCGGCAGCCCCGGCGCGGACGGGACTCGGTGTCAGCGGAAGACGGAGGACGGCGGTACCGGCGAGGGCTTGGCCGCCGCGTCGGTGACGGCGACCGCGCCACCCGTGAAGTCCCTGAGCGCCTTGCCGTGTTCGACCCGACCGGCGTGCGGGTCGCCGGCCACCCGGCGGGTCAGTTCGGCCACGGGCAGCGGCCGGTCCGAGCCCGCCAGCACGGCGTTCCCGAAGCGCCGGCCGCGCAGCACGGCCGGGTCGGCGACGAGGGCGAGCTCGGGGAACACGGTCGCGGCCGTGGCGATCTGCCCGCGCAGATGGGCGAGCGGCGGGCCGTCCGCGAGATTGGCGGCATAGGTCCCGCCGGGCTTCAGCACCCGGCGCACCTCCGCCAGGAACTCGGTGCTGGTGAGATGCGCGGGAGTGCGCGCACCGCTGAAGACATCGGCGATGACGAGGTCGGCCCAGCCGTCGGGAAGCCTGCCGAGCCCGGCCCGGGCGTCGACGGAGCGGACCCGTATCCGGGCGCCCGGGTCGAGCGGCAGCCGGTCCCGGACGAGCTGGACGAGGCGTCCGTCCACCTCGACGATCTGCTGGGTGGAGCGCGGACGGGTCGCCGCGAGGTACCGCGCGAGCGTGAAGGCGCCACCGCCGAGGTGGACCGCGTGCAGCGGCCGGCCGGCAGGGGCGGCGACGTCGGCGACGTGACCGAGGCGGCGCTGGTACTCGAAGGTCAGCAGGGCCGGGTCGTCCAGGTCGACGTGGGACTGCGGGGCTCCGTCGATCAGCAGGGTCCAGCCGCGGGGCCGGTCGCGGTCGGGTATCAGCTCGGCGAGCCCGCCGTCCACGGCCTCGACGACCCCTTCCGCCGCCCCGGACCGGCCGCGCTGCCTGTTTCTCGCCACCCGCTCATTATCGGCGGCCGCCGAAGCGACCGCGTACGCACGGTGCGGCGGTCACCCGCGGGGCCCGACGACCGCGGTCATGTACGCGGCCCGACGGCCGCGATCATGTCGGGGCCCGAGCTGCGGCCGACCGCGGCACTCGCACCACGACCGCCGGTGTTCGCCCGTCGGGGAGACGTCGGCCGCGGGTGCGCTCGCAAGACCGCCGGAGGCCCGCACGGCGGAGGCGCCCACGGCGGAGGCCCGCACGCCGGAGGCACGCACGCCCGAGCCACCGGGCTCTCGGCCGACGCCGGCAAGGGTGTGCGCCGGGCGCGGCTCGACAGGGCCGGTCCCGCCTGACCTGGAGGGGCGAGCGGCTGGGGCACCCACGCCCTAGATGCTGTCCGCGGCCTCGATCATGCGGGCCGCCTCGCCCAGGGCCTCGCGGAGCATCACCGGGTCGGTGAGCGGAACCTGGCCCGCGTCGCCGGGGGCAGCAGCCAGTCGGGGCCCGCAGTCGAGGGCTCGGAGGCGGGTCCCACCGGTGGTTCCGCGGAAACGCCGGGGATCCGGATGCCGCGCCCCGACGTCTCGGTGCACGCGCTGCCCGGCATGTCCCAGCCAGCTGCCGTACCGGGCGGCACCAGGAAGCCGAGGGTGTCGCAGCTGCCGTCGTGGAGCACGGGGCCGACGACGGGGGCGCCGCCGCGGCGCAGGATGTCCACCGCCTCGAGGCCCTGCCGGGCCGGCACCGTCACCAGGTCGCAGGGCCCCTCG
Source organism: Streptomyces sp. I6 (assembly GCA_003725745.1). Classification (GTDB taxonomy): domain Bacteria; phylum Actinomycetota; class Actinomycetes; order Streptomycetales; family Streptomycetaceae; genus Streptomyces. The sequence goes on from RHDP01000001.1 coordinate 2,223,553, forward strand.
GCTCCCCGGGTCCCCGGGTCCCGGTACGCCCGGGCCGGGTGCCACGCTGTACTCCTGGATGGGCAGGTGCTGGGCACTCGTCCGTGAGCCACCGCTGGTCTCCACGCCAACCTCCAACAAGGGAACCCTCCTCGCCGAGCAGGGGCACGTACCGCGTCCCCGGATGGTTCAACGCACATCGGCGTCAAGGGCTACGGCGGCACGCCGCCGCAAAGGGTGGCAGTTCATGGCAGATCGTGGGCGAGATATCCCGTTTGTGGCCAAACGCTGCGTGGTGGACCCGTCACAGCAGGTACGTTCTTCCTCCGCCGGAGCCAGGCATCCCGCATCCGAAATGACCGGGAGGGCTCCGGGAGTGGCACAGGAGAGGGCTCGGCCATGGCGTCGTCACGGGCAGTTCCCAACCTCAGATTCCGGCAGTTGCGGGGACAGCGCTCACCCGGCGAGTTCGCCGCGCTGGTGCGTCGGGCGGCGCGGGAGATCGGCGAGCAGGTCGCCTGTGACGCCCGTTACGTCGGCCGGGTCGAGGCGGGTGAGATCCGCTGCCCCAACTACGCCTACGAGCGGGTCTTCCGCCATATGTTCCCCAGCCTGACGCTGGCGGATCTGGGGTTCTCGGCCCGCGAGGCGGTACGGGGCCGCGCGGGCCGCGGGCGAACGCCACGGCCTCCGGAGCCGTACAGCACCACTGACAGCACTGACAGCACCTACAGCACCTACAGCACCAACAGCACCAACAGCACCAACAGCACCAACAGCACCTACAGCGACGAGGAGAGCGACGTGCTGCGTCGCGCGTTCATGACCGGCGGAACCGTCACGCTGGCGGCCGCTTCCCTGGGGTTCGGGCCCCTGCCCGGCGCCGAAGCCCTGCGTTCCGACCTGCCCCGCCAGCGGGTCGGCGCCTCCGAGGCGAGTGCCGTGGAAGCCGCGGTCCGGCAGATCCGGCTGCTCGACGACCGACACGGCGCGGACGGGCTCTACCGGCGCGCGGCACAACCGCTTCGCGCCGCCTTCGCGCTGCTGGACGCCGGCGCCACCACCCGCGGCTCGACCGCGGACCGACTGGCCGCGGGCGCGGGCGAACTCGCCATCTCCGTCGGGTGGCTCGCCCATGACTCGGGCCGGCTGCAGGACGCGCGCTCCCACTACGCGGAGGCACTGGCGACCGCACGCCTCGCCGGCGACGCGGCACTGGAGGCGCACGCCTTCTGCAACACCTCCTTCCTCGCCCGGGACGCCGGCCGGCACCGGGAGGCGGTGCGCGCCGCCCAGGCGGGGCAGCGCGCGGCGGGGCCGCTCGGCTCGGACCGGCTGCTGAGCCTGCTCTCCCTGCGTGAGGCGGGCGCCTGGGCCGGTCTGGGCGACCGCGCCGGCTGCGAGCGCGCGCTGTCCCGCGCCCATACGCTCTTCGGCCGCGGCCCCTCGGACCGGGACCCGGAGTGGATGTCCTTCTTCGGCGAGCCGGAACTCCAGGCCCTGGAGGCGCAGTGCTGGTCCGCACTCGGCGACTGGGCTCGCGCCGCCCGCCACGCACAGCGGGCGGCGGCGCTCCAGGACCCGCACTTCGCCCGCAACCTCGCCCTCTACCGGGCTCAGCTCGCGGCGGATCTCGCCCGCGCCGGCGCCCCCGCCGAGGCGGCCGCGACGGGCGAGCAGGTGCTCGACACCCTGGAGCGCGATGTCGAGTCCACCCGCATCCGGGCGATGCTCGCCGACACGGCGCGGGTGCTCGGGCCGCGCCGGAGCACGGCCGGTGTGGCGGCGTTCCTGGACCGCCACACGGCGGCCGCCGCCCCGGCCCGGGTCTGAGGGCGGCTCAGGTGCCGAGGTGGCCGGTGTCGTTCCAGCGCTCGACCGCCGGGGCGCCGTAGGCCCAGCCGAGCACCGAGAGACTTGCCGGGCTCAGCTTGATGCGGGCCGCGAAGGAGACGTCCTCGCCGATCCAGCGAGCGCACAGGACGCGCAGGATGTGGCCGTGCGCGAAGGCCAGTACGTCGCGGTCGGCCGCGCGCACGTACTCCACGATCCCGTCGGCGCGGTCGGAGAGCTCCGCCAGGGTCTCCCCCGCGAGGGCGCGCCCGGCACCCCGACGGGCACGCCGTCCCGCCAGATGAACCAGTCGGGGTCCGCCTCCTGGATCTCCGCCCGCGTCCTGCCCTCGTACGCGCCGTAGTCCCACTCCATCAGCGCGTCCCAGTCCCGCGCCCGGTCGCCGAATCCGGCGAGGTCGCAGGTCTCGCGTGCGCGTGAGAGCGGGCTGGTGCGCACCTCGGCGCCCGGGAGGCCGTCCCAGGGATGCCTGTGCAGCCGCTCCCCCAGGAGCTTCGCCGAGCGGCGGCCCTCGTCGAGGAGCGGGATGTCCGTCCGGCCGGTGTGCCGGCCGAGCAGGGACCATTCGGTCTGGCCGTGCCGGCCCAGGAATATGCGCGGTGCCATGAGTCCATCATCACCGGCTGTCGCCGTGTGCGCCCGGCGGTGAAGCGGGGCGGTGAAGCAGGGCGGTGAAACGAGGCGGCCCGGGTCACCGGCGGGCGCGGTGGCCTCCCGGCACGGAGCGGAGGCGGCCCGGGGCGCCCCGCCGCGGGCGGTACGTCGCACGCCGTCCCGCACGGACCCGGACGCATGCGCACTGCCGGGGCGGAGACACCGGCGGTACGCACGCGGGCCCGTGCGCGGGAGCACGGACCCGTGTCCCGTCGCGCGGGAGCGAGAGGAGCCTGACCTGTGCGCGGGAGCACGTGTGCTCCGCCGGACCGGGGCGCGGGACGGCGGGCCACCCGGAGCGCGGGAGCGCATACGGCCCCGCGCGCCGGAGACCGCACGGACCGGACACCGTCGGCCCCGGCCTGCTCGCCCTGCTCGGTCCGCGCGCCGGCGCGCGCACGAACCGGACCGCCGGCGCGCGTTCGGCGGACCGCGGGAGCGCGCGTACTCCGTCGGCCCCGGAGACCGCACCCCGACCCCGGCCCCCACACCGGAGACCGCACCCCGACCCCACCCCCGATGCCGGAGACCGCGCCCCGATGCCGGAGACCGCGCCCCCGATGTCGGCGGCGGATGCAAGACTTCCGCGGGTGAGCACATCCCTCGACAGCGGACCTCCCCGCAGGCGCAGGCGACCGCACTCCGGCAGCGTCTGGCCGAGCTGCGCGGGCCGTCCACCGCGCCGCATCCGCTCGACGCGCGGGCGCTGGCGGCCCTTGCCGCGAACCCCGGGTGCAGACGGCGCGCACTGCTGGACGGCGCGGGAGTGGACAAGGCCGCGCTCGCCCGGGCACTGGGTTCGCCCGCCGTCCTCGGCCAGTCCCAGTTCGCCTTCATGCGGGGCAACGCGTTCGAGGCGAGAGTCAAGGCCGAGGGCGGTGCGGCGCTGCTGGAGCTGCTCGGAGTGGCCGATCCGCAAGCGGCGCTCGTCCCCGATCTGGCGGCGGCCGGCCCGGAAGGGCGGGCGGCGCGCACCGCACTGGCCCTGCGCGAGGCCACGGGAGCCGGGGCGTGGACGCTGCTGGACCATCCGATGCTGGCGCTGGAGGTCGCGGGATCACCCGCGTACCTCGAGCCGGACGCGGTCGTCGTGCACCCCGACGGCCGGTGGACGGTGGTCGAGATCAAGTCCTTCCCGATGGTCGACGGCTCCGCGGATCCGTCGAAGGTGGGCGCGGCCGCCCGCCAGGCCGCGGTGTACGTGCTGGCGCTGGAGCACGTCGCGGCGGTGACGAAGGACGCGTCGGTGGACCACTCCGTCCTGCTGGTCTGCCCGAAGGACTTCTCCAACCTGCCGACCGCGTCGGCCGTCGACGTGCGCAAGCAGCTCTCCGTCACCCGGCGGCAGCTGGCGCGGCTGACCCGGGTCGAGGAGATCGCCTCGGCACTGCCGGCCGAACTCAGCTTCGACATGGAGTCCCGCTCGCCGGGCGATCTGGCGTCGGCGGTCGAGTCGGTCCCCTCCGCCTACGCCCCGGAGTGCCTGTCGGCCTGCGAGCTCGCCTTCCACTGCCGCGAGCGAGCCCGTTCCGCCGGCGCGGTGGAGGCCCTGGGCCGAGCGGTGCGGGGCGAGCTGGGCGGGCTGAGCGCGGTCGCCGAGGTCCTCTCGGCGGCCCGCGGCGAATCAGGCGATCCGGACGACCCCGCGGTCGCCGCGCTGCGCCGTGCGGCTCGCCTCCGAGCGGAGGCGCTGGGCGCGAAGGCGCCGGATGCCGCCGTGAGGAGGCCGGGATGTCGCTGATCGGTGCGCTCGCCCGGCTGGAGGCGGTCGAGCGGGGGCGGGCGCAGCCGCTCGCCACCGTGCGGCACCGGCATCTCTCGCCGCGCCCGATGGTGTTCGTCCCCCTCACCACCGCCGGTGAGGCCGGCGCCCCGCTCGGGGCGCTCGTGGGCACCGACCGGGACGCGCCGCACCTGCTCGCCGTCGCCCAGCCCCGGGACCGCGAGCTGCGGTTCGCCTTCCTCGCCGAACTGGCGGAGGCGCTGCTGCCGTACCTCGACGGATACGCCGACGACGTGGAGCCCGCCGAGCGCAGCGAGACGGACCCGGAGACCGGCAAGCGCGTCAAGGTCGAGGTGGAGCTCTGCGCGGACGCACCGCAGCTCATCGTGCCCAGCAGGCCCGGCGTCGACTTCGTGCGCCTGCTCGGCCGGTCGATGCGGTTCCGGCGGACCGCCGAGCAGGACCCCGACACCCCCTATCCGGCGCCCCCGCGGGTGCCACTGCTCGGCCGCTGGCTGACGCACTACGGCGAGCGGGCACGGGTGCCCGGCTCCTCGCTGCTGCTCGCGATGACGGATCTGCTGGGCCGGCACTGGGCGACCGGGCAGTCCCGTCTGGAGGACCAGCACCTGGGTGCACTGCTGGCCTGGATCGCCCCGCCGGAGGGCGGATCCGGCGCCGAGGCGGCGTTCCGTGCGGAGGTGGAGCGCGACCGCGGGGGCCAGTTGACGTGCCCGCCCGCCGGGCCCGCCACGGACCCGGCCTTCGACAACAAGCTCCTCGCGCCCGTGATGGAACGGTACGACCGGGCCCGCCAGGCGCTCGCGGCCGCCGCGGACGGAGCCTCGGCCGACGAGCAGCTGGCCCGGCTCACCGCTGCCGAGCGGGAGATCCGCTCGCTGCTCGAGGGGGTGCTGCGCCCCACCTGGGACGCGGTGTGGGATGGGATCGGCCTGCTCCGGGAGCTGCCCGAGGGGCCTCACGTCGCCGACCGGTGGACCCGTGACCGCTGGTCGTACACGGGTCACCGCGACCGGGTGCGGGCCGGTGAACCCCCGCAGCCCCGCCGGGACGACGCGGTGACCGCCGCGCAGAAGCTGGCCGCGCGCGAGACCGCCCAGGCACGGCTCGAGGCGCAGGAGGCCCTCGACGACCCGCTGGTGCTGGCGGGGCGGCGGCTGGCGGGCGAGGCGTTCGCCGGCGTGGTCACCGACGTCGCGATGGCCTGGTCCGAGTCGAAACGCCCCTCGCCCCGGCCGCTGCTGACGGTGCGCACGGACGACACCCCGCATCTGGGCGCCGGGGTGAAGGCCTACCGCTCACTGGCGGGCAGACCGCAGTCCGCCGAATTCGTGCGGTACGAGGAGGACGGCGCGATCGTCCTGCGGCTGCTGGACCGGATGGGCCGGTCCAGGGATCCGGCGGAGGGATCCGTACCGGACGTGGGCGAGTCCGCCGCCTGGACCCTGTTCGAGCACGACCAGCGCGGCGGGCCGCAGCTGCCCGAGCCGGAGGAGACGCCGTGGACGCACGGCGGTCCGCCGCGTACCGACACCGCCGAGAGCCCCGACGCCGTGACCCCGGAGGACCTGCTGTGACCGGGACCGTGATCCCGCTGTTCGATCCCGGCGCGGAGGCCGCCCGCGCCACCGCCGCCATCCTGGAGGACACCCTCGGCGGGGATGCGCGCGGTGTCGTCGTGGACTCGCCTCCGGGCGCGGGAAAGTCCACGCTCGTGGTGCGGGCGGCGCTGGAACTCGCCGCGGCCGGGCGCCCGTTGATGGTCGTGGCGCAGACCAACGCACAGGTGGACGATCTGGTGGTGCGGCTGGCGGAGAAGGAGCCGGGGCTGCCGGTCGGCCGGCTGCACAGCAACGACGCGGACCCGTACGACGAGGCGCTCGACGAACTGCCCGCGGTGAGGAAGTCGGCGAAGGCCGGCGATCTCGCCGGGCTGGACGTGGTGATCTCGACGGCCGCGAAGTGGGCGCACGTCAAGGACGTGGAGCCCTGGCGGCACGCCATCGTGGACGAGGCGTACCAGATGCGTTCGGACGCGCTGCTCGCCGTGGCCGGGCTGTTCGAGAGGGCGCTGTTCGTCGGGGACCCGGGGCAGCTCGACCCGTTCTCCGTGGTCGGGGCCGAGCAGTGGGCGGGGCTGTCGTACGACCCGTCGGCGAGCGCGGTGTCCACGCTGCTCGCCCACAACCCGGAGCTGCCGCAGCACCGGCTGCCCGTGTCCTGGCGGCTGCCGGCGTCGGCCGCGCCCCTGGTCTCCGCCGCGTTCTACCCGTACACGCCCTTCCGCAGCGGTACGGGCGCGGGCGACCGGCGGCTGACGTTCGGGGTCGCGTCGGACGGCTCGGGGCCCGACCGGGTGCTGGACGAGGCGGCCGAGTCCGGCTGGGGCCTGCTGGAGCTTCCCGCCCGGCACACCCCGCGCACGGACCCGGAGGCGGTGCGGGCGGTGGCCCTGGTGGTCCGGCGGCTGCTGGACCGCGGAGGCGCGTCGGTCTCGGAGCGTTCTCCGGACCCGGTGCCGCTGACCGCGGACCGGGTCGCCGTCGGCACGGCCCACCGCGACCAGGCCGCCGCCGTGCGGTCGGCGCTCGCGGAGCGGGGCGTCGCGGGCGTGACGGTGGACACCGCCAACCGGCTCCAGGGCAGGGAGTTCGACGTCACGGTCGTGCTCCACCCCTTGTCGGGACGCCCGGACGCGACGGCCTTCCACCTCGAGACCGGCCGCCTCTGCGTGCTGGCCTCCCGCCATCGCCACGCCTGCATCGTGGTGTGCCGGGCGGGTGTCACCGAGCTCCTGGACGAGCACCCCTCCACGGAGCCGGTGCAGCTCGGCGTCACGGTGAAGTTCCCGGACGGCTGGGAGGCCCACCACGCGGTGCTCTCACACCTGGAGGAACACCGGGTGAGCTGGGCTCCCTAGCGGGAGCCCGGAGCAGGCCCCCGGCGCTGGACGGCGGGACGGTGCCGCCGGCCCCCTGCCCTCTTGTGCGGGGCGGGACAATGGGGTGGTCCGGAAGCACGAGGAGGAGACGCGCATGGCGGAGTCGTCGGGGCGGAGCGAGCGGCGGGTACGGCCTTCGCCGCTGCTCTTCGAGCCTGCGGAGGCCGCCTCCGATCCGGAGCACTTCTTCGATCTGGAGTCGATCGAGGACCCCAGGGAGCTGCTCTCCCGTGCGACGGAACTCACCCGGGCGTTCCAGGCCGCGACGGACCGCGCCCTGGAGTACCAGGCGATCGCCGCCGCGCAGCTCGCCGACCCGCGCCGCTTCGACCGGCTGACACCGGCGGAGATCGCACGCAGGGCCGAGTGGAGCGAGGACTACACCAGGCGCATGATCGATTTCGGCCGCGATCTGCTGCGGGGGCCCGACCCGAGGCCGGCACCCCGGCCGTAGCGCCGCACGGCGGCGGGCGCGAGGCGCGGGGCGCGAGGCCTCGATCGGGCGGGGTGGGACTGGCATGCGGGAGGGCACGCTCCACGCTGCCCCGGCCCTCACCGGAGTTCCGGGACTCCGGGACTCCGGGACCGCGGGCGGCTTCCGGTGCTGCGCGGACGCGCGGGGGGCCCGTGAGGTCCGCCCGGAGCGGAGAGGCCGACGCACCCTGCGCCATGCCGTTCGCATAGGACCGGAGGAATGCCGGCGACAAGATACTCCTCCCTCGGCTCCCTGTCCCCGATTTCGACAACTCACGGAAACCGGTTGATAACCCGGCGTACACGTAGTCGTCATGAGTAATCGGCCGCGAGACGACATCAACGCCGCACCGTGCAGTCCCGACCTCGACGACGAGCGGCGGCGGGACATCTTCGCCTTCCTGAGGGAGGACGAACGGCACCACACCGCCCGGATCACCGCGCCCGGTGCCGACTGGCTCGCGTCCGCCACCGGACATCCGCGGTCCGTGCTGGCCCGGTGGGAGTCGCGGCCGTCCGCGCCGTTGGCGGTGCCCTGCGGCGGGGGCGTCTTCGACGTGGTGAACGTACCCGCGATGTTCGGGCGACGGATGCTGGACCGGCTGTGGTCGGAGGGGCCGGGGTCGGGGCCGGTCGTTTACCACCGGGGCCGGATGCTGCTGTTCGCGGCCCCCGGCACGGCCCAGCGGCTGCCGAGCCTGCTGGACTGGGAGGAGTGGGGCGGTGCCGTACCACCCCTGCTCTGCCACGGCACCGGCGACGCGATCACCGTTCCGCCGCTCGCCCCCGCGCCCGCGGCCGGCGCCGGCCCTCGGTGGGTCGTCGCGCCCGACACCCGGCACCCGTGGCTCCCGGGGCCCGAGGTCCTGCTCTGGGCCTGCGTACGGGCGGCCCGCACCACCTCCGCGGCGACGGTGCGGATATCGATTTTTCCTCCCGCCGATCAGGATGCTAAGGTCTACGACGTCAGCAGGCGCCGCTAGCTCAGTTGGTTAGAGCAGCTGACTCTTAATCAGCGGGTCCGGGGTTCGAGTCCCTGGCGGCGCACAGACGGAGAAGGCCCCTCGCGGAAGCGGGGGCTTTTTCGCGGTCCCTTCGCAGGTCCGCGGGCCTCCGCTCACCGGACTGTCGTGATCTTGACCGTCCATGCTCCCGTCCGGGTGCGGTCCGCGACCTCGACGCGTACCCGCTCGCCCGGGACCGTGAAGGACTCCCCCACGCCGAGCGGCGCGTCCGCGAGCTGCGGGTAGACCGAGCGGTCCCAGCACGCCCCGCTCTTGGGGTGGGTGTCGATCACCTCGACGGGGCCGGCGCCGGACGCCTCCTCGTTCCTCACCCGGTAGAGCAGGACGCCCTCCTTGCAGGTGTCCCGGTCGTTGCCGGTGGCACCGCGCGCCTCGATGGCCAGCGCGCTGTTCTGGCCGGTCCTGACGACCGCGAGTCTGGTGCCCTCGGGGCGCCCCGGCGCCGGGGCGGCCGCCAGCGGCTCCAGCGCGAGCACCCGGTCGGCGGGGCCGGTGACGCACCGGACCTGGCTCTCGTCCAGCCATCCCAGCTTCCACTTGTGCCAACCGAGGAGTTCCGGGGCCAGCCCGAACTGGCTGCCCATCACGTCCCAGTCCCCCACATGGGTATCCCAGTCGCCCTTGCCGTCCGTGGGCCGGTGGTAGAGGTCCGGCAGGTCGAAGACGTGCCCGGTCTCGTGTGCCAGGACATGGCGGTCGGGCGGGTGGCGCTCGAACACCGTGACGGCCCGCTTCAGCTCGACACCGTCGGCCTTTGTCTTCTGCTCGAAATTGACCACCTTCGTCGCGTCGGAGTCCACACCGGGGGCGTCCGGGTCGGCGACCAGATAGATGACGTCGTAGCGGGAGAAGTCCACGGCGGGGTCGGCGACGGAGACCGCGTCCCTCAGGTACGCGGCCCGGCGCCCGGCGTCCCAGTCCCGCTTTATGCGGTACTCGGTCGACGCCCTCGGCATCCGGATCCACCGGCGCACGGGGTGCGGGCGGAGCAGGAGCCTCCCGTACGAGGCGTTGCGGAAGAAGTCGCTGGTCGCGGGGAAGTGGTCGGCGAACAGGTCGTCCGGCGTCGTCAGGGGGGCGGAGTCCGGGAAGGACAGGAAGACCATGACGGCGTCGACGGCCCGGTCGGGCCGCGGGTACGCGGAGTTCCAGCTGTCCAGTCCCAGCGAGTGGTGCGCCTCGGTCCGGGGCAGTGCGCAGCCGCGCGGTGAGGGGTCGGCGGAGGCGGGGCCCGCGGCGAGGGTGGTCGCGACCAGGGCCACCAGGGAGGTGAACACCGCGGCGCCGGCGCGCAGGCTCGGCCGCTCCACTCCTTTGGGTGAATCCTCCAGCGTCTGCTGACCCTCCACGTAGACCTCCGGCTGCGGAATGCGGGGCATCCAACCCAGCTTGTGCGCTTTTATGATGATTCGCACTGTTCCGCTGCACCGGTCGGGTGAGCAGCCTCCGACACCCCGACGATCGGCAGAAAGTCACAACCGGTCACGAGAGTCCCGGCCCGGTCTCCACCCGTGCAGAAACGATCGGGCTGGACCTTCCGGCGCCCCTGATCGCCGCCCGGACGCTGGAACGGCCACCCGGCCAGCCTCTATGATCGGCACACTTTCCCGAGTTTCCGGCCCTGGACCGGGCTGAACGACACGACTGCACTGCGGGAGCGAGCGGTGAGCGCACACACGGAAGGACGGGGCCCCGCGACCGTCGCGGCACCCGGGGGCGCCCATCCGCTGGTCACGGAGAGTCAGCAACCGGCGGCCCCGTCCGGCCCCGCGGGGTCCGACCGATCCCGCAGCGGCCGGTCGGCCGAGAAACAACTCGCCGACTACCGCGCCGCGTTCAACGCCTCGGAACTCGCCATGGCCCTCGTCGACCACGAGGGCCTCGTCGTATCCGCGAACGACGCGCTCGCCGCACTCCTCGGCGCCGAGCCGGACGCCCTCCGCTCGCGGCCCGCCGCCGATCTCGTCGACCTCGCCTCGGACGGCCGCTCCCTGCTCGCCTACGGCGAGGTGCTGAGCGGGCGCAGCCCGCGCCTGCGCTGCACCCGGCGCCTCAAGCACGCGGACGGGCGCCCCGTCTGGGCCGAGGTGACGGTCGTTCCCGTCCCCGGTGGCCGCCGGCTGCTGCTCTCGGCCGCCGACATCACCGACCGCCGCGAACTCCAGGCGGGGCTGCGGCATCTCCAGATGCACGACCCGGTGACCCGCCTGCCCAACCGGGCCCTGTTCTTCGAACGGCTCAGCGGCGCGCTCGACTCCTCCTCGTACGAGCACGGCGGCACGGGCCGGATCGGGTTGTGCTACCTCGACCTCGACGGCTTCAAGGCGGTCAACGACACCCTCGGCCACCGCATGGGCGACCGGCTGCTCACCGCGGTGGCCTCCCGGCTGACCGAGTGCGCGGACCGGGACGGCCGGTCCCGCGGCGGCAGCCATCTCGTGGCCCGGCTCGGCGGCGACGAGTTCGCCGTCCTGGTCGAGGACTCCACCGGCACGGAGCAACTCGCCGATCTGGCCCGCTCCCTACTGGCCGCGCTGCAGCAGCCGTTCGACCTGTCGGGGCAGCGGCTGTCCGTCTCCGCCTCGATCGGAGTGGTGGAGCGCGCGGCGGACGGCACCACCGCGACCGGGCTGATGCAGGACGCGGACACGACGCTGTACTGGGCGAAGGCGGACGGCAAGGCCCGCTGGACGTTCTTCGACCCGGAGCGCAACGCCCACCGGATGACCCGTCAGGCGCTCTCGTCCACGCTCAGACCGGCGGTGGAGCGCGGAGAGTTCACGCTCGAGTACCAGCCGCTGGTGGGCATGGCGGACGGCGCGGTCCGGGGCGTGGAGGCGCTGGTGCGCTGGCAGCACCCCCAGTTCGGCACCCTCGCGCCGAATCGGTTCATCGGCATCGCCGAGGAGGACGGGTCGATCGTCCAGCTCGGCCGCTGGATCCTGCGCACCGCCTGCCGGCAGGCCCGCGCGTGGGAACTCGGGCACCCGGCGGAGCAGCCCCTCTTCGTCAGCGTCAACGTCGCCGTACGCCAGCTGTGGGACTCCGACCTGGTCGCGGACGTGGCCGGGATCCTCGACGAGACCGGCCTCGCGCCGCACCTGCTTCAGCTGGAACTCACCGAGTCGGCGGTCATGGGCTCGGCGGGACGCCCGCTGCAGGTGCTCCAGGCACTGAGCGACATGGGCGTACGGATCGCGATCGACGACTTCGGGACGGGCTACTCCAACCTGGCCTATCTCAGCCGCCTTCCGGTGTCCGTACTGAAGCTCGACGGATCGTTCGTCCGCGGTTTCCGCTACGACGACGGGACGCAACCGAACCCCGCCGACGAGACGATCGTCGAGGCCATGGTCGAGCTGGCCCACCGGCTCGGCCTGACGGTCACCGCCGAGTGCGTCGAGACCTCGGGCCAGGCGGAACGGCTGCGCCGCATCGGCTGCGACACGGGCCAGGGCTGGCTGTACTCGCGCGCGGTGGCACCGGACCGGATCGCCGGGATGATCGGGACCAGCCCGCTCACCGTCTGACGCCCGGGGCGGTGCCGCGGCGCGCCCACCGCGCCTCGCCCCGCGCCTCGCGCCTCGCGCACCGAGTCCGCCGCGCTCCGTCGCCCGGTGCGGCGCTCCCGCTCGACCGCCCCGCCCCGCCTGCCGCGTGGCCGCGGGCGCGGGAGGGCCGAGGAGGAGCGCCTGGGGCACGAGCGCCGGGCGCGGCTCGCGAAGCCGCGCGCCGGGGCGGTGGCCGCCGGACCGGTCCGCGGGGTGGACGGTCCCACCCGGGAGCGGCATCGGAGGCCGGCCCCCGCCGCCGGCCGCGCAGGGGTACCTCACCGCCGGGGGCCCGCGGCGCCCACCGGGCAGCAGCGCCGGGGGCCCGCTGCGCTAGCCGGGCAGCCCGTACGCGTCCGCGATCAGCTCGTAGGAGCGCAGCCGGGCCCCGCCGCCGTGGGCGCTGGCCGTGATCATCAACTCGTCGGCCCCCGTGCGCTTCTGCAGCTCGTCGAGGCCGGCGCGCACCTCGTCGGGCGTGCCGTGGACGATGTCGGCCAGCCGGCCTGCCACGAACTCCCGCTCCATCGGGCCGAAGTCGTACGCATCGGCCTCCTCGGGCGTCGGGATCAGTCCCGGCCGCCCCGTGGTCAGCCGCAGCATCGCCAGCGCTCCGGTCATCACCTGGCGGCGTGCCTCGCGGGCGTCGTCCGACGCGAGCGCGGCGACGCCGATCAGGGCGTAGGGCGCGTCCAGGACCGGCGAGGGGCGGAAGGAGTCCCGGTACAGGTCGAGCGCCGGAACGGTGTTGCGTGCCGAGAAGTGGTGGGCGAAGGCGAACGGCAGACCGAGCGTCCCGGCGAGCCGGGCGCTGAAGCCGGAGGAGCCGAGCAGCCAGACGGGGGGCCGGGCGGCGGACTGGACGCCGCCGGGAGCGGTGGCCTGCACCGGGCCGGGGACGGCGTGGATCCGCGCGTAGGGGTGCCCGTCCGGGAAGTCGTCGTCGAGGAAGCGGGTCAGCTCGGCGAGCTGCTCGGGGAAGTCGTCGGCGCCGGCGGTCAGCCGGTCGGTGCGGCGCAGCGCGGCCGCGGTGGCGCCGTCGGTCCCGGGGGCGCGGCCGAGGCCCAGGTCGACCCGCCCAGGTGCCAGGGCCTCCAGGGTGCCGAACTGCTCGGCGATCACCAGCGGGGCGTGGTTGGGCAGCATGACGCCGCCGGAGCCGAGGCGGATGCGCTCGGTGTGGGCGGCGAGATGGGCGAGGATCACGGCCGGGGACGACGAGGCGACGCCGGGCATCGAGTGGTGCTCGGCGACCCAGTGCCGGTGGTAGCCGCGCCGCTCGGCGAGCCGGGCGAGTTCCACGCTGGTGCGCAGCGCCCGGCGGGCGGTGCTGCCGCTGCCGACGGTGACCAGGTCGAGTACCGACAGCGGCACGGGCGCGCCGCCCTGCGCCGTTCCCCGGATCTCGTCGGTCGGGCGCGCTGGGTCCGGTGTGTCCACGGAAGGTGCCTCCTGCGTTGTGGTGCGTGCCCCCGGCACCAACAGGAGGCAGTCTCCGGTTATTCCGCGGCGAGGCCGGGTGGGGGTGTCCGCCCGCCTTCCGGGGCCCGGCCGGGGCGGGCGAAAAGGGCCCCCAGGCCGTCCGCCCACGCCCGCCGCCCGGCCAGCCGCAGGCCCTCCCAGACGGTCACCTGGTTCGCCGTGAGGACGGGCTTGCCGAGGGTCTCCTCCAGCTCCCGGAGATGGGCGGCCGTGTGCAGCGCGGTGTCCGGCAGGAGCACCGCCTCCGCCCGCGGGTCGTCTCCCGCCGCGGCGAGTTCCAGCACCTGCTCGCGCTCCCAGGTGCCGACCTCGGCGGCCGTGATGATCCCGCTCGCCCGGGCCGCGACGACCTCGATGCCCGCCGACTCCAGGAACTTCTCGAAGAACACGGTCACGTCGCCGGGGTAGGTGGCCGCGAGCGCCACCCGGCTCACGCCCAGCGCCTCGGCGGCGTGGACGAAGGCGAAGGAGGTGCTCGACGCCGGCAGCCCGGCGGCCCGCGCCAGCTCGCGGACCTGCCGCCGGGCACCGTCCCGGCCCCGGACGAAGCTGCCGCTCGTACAGGCCCACACGACGGACTCCGACCCGGCCAGCCGCAGTTCCTCCACTCCCGCCGCCAGCCGGTCCGCGGCCCCCATCTCGATCAGCGCGTCCTCCCGGTGCGCGTCCTCGCCGATGTCGGTGTGGAAGAGGGGAAGCCTGATGTCGCTGTCGAGCAGGACCGCGATCCTGGGGTAGTCGTCCTCGGCCGAGTGCCCCGGGTAGAGGAGTCCGACGGTCGTCATGTCCATCCTTCCTGTTCCTCCGGCTGGGCGACGGGCGGCACGGCCGGCGGCTCGGGCGGGGCCGGCGGGGGCGGCGGCTCCTCGTGCGGACCGGCCGTCCGGATCACCAGGGCCTGGTAGGGACCGACGGCGTACACGCCGATCCTGCGCAGCGCCGCCCACATCGTGACCTGGTTCGCGGAGAGCACCGGCATGCGCAGTTCCGCCTCCAGCTGGGGTATCGCGTCGTACGTCGGCAGGTTGGTGCAGCTGATGAAGAGGGCGTCCGCCGCGCCCACCACGGCCTGGCGGGCCATGTCCACCACCGACCGGTACGGCACCTTCCAGATGTGCCGGGTCAGTCCGAGGAAGGCGCGGCCCGTGACCGATACCCCGGCCTCGGCCAGGTACTCCTCCAGCGACCTGGTGACCGACTCCGTGTACGGCGTGACGATCGCGATCCTGCGGGCGCCCAGCTCCTCCAGGGCTTCCAGCAGGGCGCCCGAGGTGGTCACCGAGGCGACCTCCCCCGCCGTGGTCATCGCCTCGCACATCGCCCGCTCGCCCGCCACACCGCCGACGAAGCTGCCGCTGGTGCAGGCGTAGGCGACGACCTCCGGCTCGGAGGCGGCCAGCGCGCGGACCGCCTCGCCGAGGGTCTCGTGCTCGCTGACGAGCCGGGCCAGGTCGAGCGACACCTCGACGGGCACGAACGGGGTCCGGGTCAGGCGCAGCGAGACGCCGTCGGGCACCCAGCGCCACAGCTCACGGTCGAGTGCGAAGTCGAACGGGGCGACCACCCCGATCCCGCGCTGCGGGTCGGGACCGCCCAGAAGCGAAATCTCGAGGGACACATCCATCGCAGGCCCCCTCATGTACGTCTTGTTGACGACGGTAGGTTCGGGTGCGAGCGTGGGTCAATCCGTACATGTCAGACGTCCAGAAACGGTTTCCGCACGATGCCCCTACCGGTTCTCCTCGTACTGGAAGCAGACCCTCCGCCGCGGCTCGGCAGCCTCACCGGACGCGCCGACGTCCGGTACACCGACGCCGGCTCGCTCGCCGCGGCACTTCCCGGGGCGGACGCCCTGCTGGTGTGGGACTTCACCTCCGACGCGGTGCGTCTGGCCTGGCCGGGGAGCGGGCCCCGGCCCCGCTGGGTGCACACCCCGAGCGCGGGCGTCGACCGGCTGCTCTGCCCGGAGCTCTCGGCCTCCGACACGGTCCTGACCAACGCCCGCGGGATCTTCGAGCAGCCCATCGCCGAGTACGTGGCCGCCCTGGTCCTCACGATGGCCAAGGACCTGCCGGGCACCCTGGAACTCCAGCGGCAGCGGCGATGGCGGCACCGCGAGTCCCTGCCGGTGGCCGGCAGCCGCGCGGTCGTGGCCGGTGCCGGGCCGATCGGGCTGGCGATCGCGCGCACGCTGCGGGCGCTGGGCCTCAAGGTCGCCGTCACCGGGCGCACGGCCCGCCCCGGGGTGCACGGATCCGACGAGCTGGACGGGCTTCTCGCCCGCGCCGACTGGGTCGTGTGCGCGGCTCCGCTGACCGAGGCCACGCGGGGCATGTTCGGCGCCCGGAGGTTCTCCCTGATGCGCCCGTCGGCCCGCTTCGTCAACGTCGGACGGGGCGCACTGGTGGTCGAGGAGGAGCTGGTCTCGGCGCTCGCCGGACGGCGGATCGCGGGGGCCGCCCTGGACGTCTTCGAGGAGGAGCCGCTGGGGCCGGGCAGCCCGCTCTGGGACGTTCCCGGCCTGATCGTCTCGCCGCACATGAGCGGGGACACCGTCGGCTGGCGCGATCGGCTGGGCGAGCAGTTCGTCGAGCTGTTCGACCTCTGGTCGGCCGGAAGGCCGCTGCCGAACGTGGTCGACAAGAAACGTGGGTACGTCCCCTCCCATGACTCCTGAGCCCAACGACCTGAGTACCCTGACCGCACGTCAGCTCATCGCCGGCTACCAGCGCGGCGACTTCTCCCCGCTGGAGGCGGTCCGCGCGGTCCTCGACCGGGCCGAGACGGCGCAGCGCCTGACCAACGCGTTCGTCCGGATCGACGGCGAGCAGGCGCTCGAGCAGGCGGAGGCGGCCACCGAGCGGCGCCGCAGAAAGGAGCCGCTGGGGCCACTCGACGGCGTACCGGTCACGGTCAAGGACATCTTCCTGCAGGCCGGGGGCCCGACGCTGCGGGGCTCCAGGACGGTGCGCCCGGACTCCTCGGCCTGGGACGAGGACGCCCCGGCCGTGGCGCGGCTGCGGGAGCAGGGCGCGGTCCTCGTCGGCAAGACGACGACCCCCGAGTTCGGCTGGAAGGGCGTCACGGACTCCCCGCTGACCGGGGTGACCCGCAATCCGTACGACCTCTCCCGCACGGCCGGCGGGTCCAGCGGCGGGAGCGCGGCGGCGGTGGCACTGGGTGCGGCCCCGCTGTCGCTCGGGACCGACGGCGGAGGGTCGGTGCGCATCCCCGCGTCGTTCTGCGGGATCTTCGGGCTGAAGCCGACGTACGGCCGGATCCCGCTCTACCCGTCGAGCCCGTTCGGCACACTGGCCCACGCCGGGCCGATGGCCCGGGACGCCGCCGACGCGGCCCTGCTGCTGGACGCGGTCAGCGGGCCGGACTGGCGGGACTGGTCGCAGGCGGCGCCCGCGCCGCCCGCGAGCGGCGGCCTCACCGAGGGCGTCAAGGGGCTGCGGATCGCGTTCTCCGCGTCCTTCGGCGGCCAGGTGGCGGTCCGTCCGGCGGTGGCGTCGGCGGTGCGCGGCGCGGTGGGCCGGCTGGCCGAGCTGGGCGCGTACATCGAGGAGGCCGATCCGGACATCGCCGACCCGGTGGACACGTTCCACACCCTGTGGTTCACCGGGGCGGCGCGCCTGGTGCAGCACTTCGGCGGGGAGCAGCGGGAGCTGCTGGACCCGGGGCTGCGGGAGGTCTGCGCCGAGGGCGAGGGCGCCTCGGCGCTCGACTACCTCGCCGCGGTGGACGCCCGGATGGACCTCGGACGCCGGCTGGGGCGGTTCCACACCGGGTACGACCTGCTGGTCACACCGACCCTGCCGGTCACCGCCTTCGAGGCGGGCGCGGAGGTGCCGAAGGGCTCCGGGCACCGCCGATGGACGGGCTGGACCCCGTTCACCTACCCGTTCAACCTCACCCAGCAGCCGGCGGCGACGGTGCCGTGCGGGGTGGACGAGGACGGGCTGCCGGTGGGGGTCCAGCTGGTCGGACCCCGCCACGCGGACGCCCTGGTCCTGCGTGCGGCGCACGCGCTCTACGCGTCGGGCGCGGCGGCGGTGCCCCCACCCACCATCGGGTGACGGCCGTCCCCCGGACCGCGCCCGCCCCGGACCGCACCGGGTCGGTGCGGTCCGGGGCGGGCCCGGTTCGGGCCGGTGCGGTCCGGGGTGCGGTCCAGGCCGGCGCGGTCCGGGGTGGTGCGGTCCGGGGTGGTGCGGTCACGCGCGGCGGAACGAGAGCGTCTCGCCGAGCGCTCCGGCGCGCCACAGGTCCTGGCAGGCCTCGGCCATCCGGTCGAGGCCGTCGACCACCTGGCCCCACACGATGCCCGGCACCCAGCCCGTGTCACCGTTGAGCAGCAGGTTGTTGCGCTCGTAGAAGAGCGCGAGGTCCACGGTCACCGGCCGGGACAGGTCCCGGTCGTAGCCGTACGCCGCGGTCCCCAGTTCGGTACCGCTGAAGGTGAAGTAGCAGAGGTCGCCCGGGATCGGGGTCACCGTCGGGTTCTCCAGCGGCGGCTCCCGGTCGGCGAACGCGGGGAACAGGGCGTAGATCTCGTTGCGCGCGTACTTCGCGTGGTACACGTCGCCGCCGAGCGGCAGCGCGTCCCAGACGGCCTGGCAGGTCAGGGGCGCCCGGTCGTCCAGGAGCCGTGCGGTGCAGCGCACGCCGCGCTTGGTGAGCGAGACTTCGATGTATCGATCGGCCATTGCCCACGCATACCCCGCCTGAGCCCGGGTAGCCGCGCCGCCATGGCTCCACACACGGCACCACACACCAGACACGCGGTACGCAGACGAAGTCTGCTGCTGGGGACCGCCGGCGCACTCGGTGCGGCCGGCGTCGCCGGAGCGGCGGGCTGCGCACGGGTCCCCTCAGGCGACAGCCTGGCCCGGCTGAGATCCCAGGGCACGGTGCGGCTCGGCATCGCGGGCGAGGTGCCGTACGGCTACATCGACGAGCAGGGCGAGTTCACCGGAGAGGCACCGGAGCTGGCCAAGGTGGTCTTCAAGCGGCTCGGGATAGCGAACGTGCAGCCCGTGGCCACCGACTTCGCCTCCCTGATACCCGGTCTCAACTCGCAGCAGTTCGACGTCGTTTCCGCCGGAATGTACATCAACAGGGAGCGCTGCGCGCAGGTCCTCTTCTCCGATCCCGAATACCAGATGCTCGACTCCTTCATCGTGGCCAAGGGCAATCCGAAGGATCTGCACGACTACCGGGACGTGGTGCGGACCAAGGCGAGATTCGCCACGGGCACGGGTTACGCCGAGATCGGCTACGCCGTGGCGGCCGGGTACCCCGAGAAGGACATCGTCATCCTCCAGGACCAGGTGGCCGGGCTCAACGCCGTCGAGTCCGGGCGCGTGGACGTCTTCGCCGGGACCGCGCTCACCACCCGCGAAGTGGTGCGCAAGAGCAGGAAGGCCGAGGCCACGAAGCCGTTCGCGGCGATCGTCGACGGCAAGGAGAAGATCGACGGCGGGGGGTTCGCCTTCCGGCGGACGGACGCCGAACTGCGGGACGCCTTCAACGCCGAGATCCACAAGATGAAGAGGAGCGGTGAGCTCTTCCGCATCCTGAGCCGGTTCGGCTTCACCGAGTCCGAGATGACCGAGCTCACGGCGAAGGAGCTGTGCCGATGACGTCCGGACTCTGGCAGAACTGGGTGCTCCCGGGCATCTGGATCACCGTCCAGCTCACCCTCTACAGCGCCGCGCTGGCCACCGCCGTGGCGTTCGGCGTCGGCATGGCCAGAACGCATCGCTCGAAGGCGGTCCGCTTCCTCGCGGCCTTCTACACCGAGGTGTTCCGCGGGACGTCGGCGCTGGTGCTGATGTTCTGGCTGTTCTTCGTCCTGCCGCCGCTGCTGGGCTGGCAGCTGGTGCCCATGTGGGCGGCCGTGCTCGCGCTCGGCCTGTCCTACGGCGCGTACGGCGCGGAGATCGTGCGCGGCGCGCTGAACGCCGTCGCGCCGGCCCAGCGGGAGGCCGGCGTCGCGCTCAGCTTCACGCCCTGGCAGCGGATGCGGCTGGTCCTGCTGCCGCAGGCCGTGCCGGAGATGATCCCGTCCTTCGGCAACCTGGCGGTCGAACTGCTCAAGGGCACGGCGCTGGTGTCGCTGCTGGGTGTGGGCGACGTGTCGTTCGCGGCCTACCTGGTGCGGCTGGCCACCCAGGAGAGCGCCCAGATCTACACCGTCACGCTGGTGATCTACTTCGTGCTCGCGTTCCTCATCACCCGCTCGATGAAGGCCCTGGAACGGAAGACCAAGGCGAACCTGGGGGTGGTGGTCAAGTGACCTGGGACTGGTCCGCGGTCGCGGACTTCATGCCGCGCTTCTGGGACGGCGTGCTCGTCACGCTGCAGATCCTGGTGCTGGGCTCGCTGCTGTCCTTCACGCTCGGCCTGGTCTGGGCGCTGGGGCTGCGCTCCGAGTCGCGCTTCGTGCGCTGGCCGGTGGGGGTCGTCACCGAGTTCATCCGGAACACCCCGCTGCTGGTGCAGCTGTTCTTCCTGTTCTTCGTCCTGCCGGAGTGGGGGGTGCAGTTCTCCGCCCTCGCCACCGGCACGCTCGCGATCGGGCTGCACTACTCGACCTACACCGCGCAGGTCTACCGGGCCGGTATCGACGCCGTGCCGGCCGGGCAGTGGGAGGCGGCGACGGCGCTGAGCCTGCCCGCCCACCGGACCTGGACCGCCGTGATCCTGCCGCAGGCGGTCCGCCGGATCGCGCCCGCCCTCGGCAACTACGTCATAGCGATGCTCAAGGACACCCCGCTCCTGGCCGGTATCGGCGTGCTGGAGATGCTCCAGCAGTCCCGGCTGGAGAGCGCGGCGACCTTCCAGTACACGGAGCCGCTGACGGTCGTCGGCATCGCCTTCATCCTCATCGCCTACCCGGCATCCCTGCTCGTACGGACCCTGGAGCGCCGCCTTGCCCGCTGACACCGACCCCGCCACGCAGAACGACGAACTCATCCGGTTCACGAACGTCACCAAGCGCTTCGGCGAGAACACCGTCCTGGACGACCTGTGCTTCTCGGTCCGCCCGGGCCGGCACGTCACGCTGATCGGGCCCTCCGGGTCCGGGAAGACGACCATCCTGCGCCTGCTGATGACGCTGACGAGACCGGACTCGGGCACGATCGACGTCAACGGAGGCCGGCTGTTCCCGGCCGACGAGAGGCAGCGCAGAGAGGTCCGCAAGAAGATCGGCATGGTCTTCCAGCAGTTCAACCTCTTCCCCAACATGACCGTGCTGCGGAACATCACCGAGGCCCCGGTGCGGGTGCTCGGGCTCTCCAGGGACGAGGCGGAGGAGCGCGCCCGCGGACTGCTGGAGCTGGTCGGCCTCGCCGACCGCGCCGGCGCGCGGCCCTCCCAGCTGTCGGGCGGCCAGCAGCAGCGGGTGGCCATCGCCCGGGCGCTGGCGATGCGGCCGCAGGTGCTGCTGCTGGACGAGGTGACCTCGGCGCTCGACCCGGAGCTGGTCGCCGGAGTGCTGGACGTCCTCCGGGACATCGCCCGCACCACCGACATCACGATGCTCTGTGTGACGCACGAGATGAACTTCGCCCGGGACATCTCCGACGAGGTCCTGATGTTCGACGCCGGGAAGGTCATCGAGTCCGGGTCCCCGGAGAAGATGTTCTCCGAGCCCGAGCACGACCGTACTCGCGAGTTCCTCGGTGCGGTGCTCTGACCTCCCGTTCCGGGCATTGTTAATGCCCTTGGCATATGCCGGTGTCGTGCGCCCCAGGACGTGGGTCCGGGGCGCACACATTTCTCGCCAACGGCCGCCCACTGGACGGTTCTTGGCGGCTATCGTGGTACGGAAGCTTGCGGTCACAACCTGGTAGGGGGAAACCGTGGCGCTGAAGCCCGAGCCGACCGCGCCGTTCCACTCGGTGCAGTACGCCCTGCGTGTCCTGGAGACGGTCTCCCGGCACGGCAGAGGGGTGACCGATGTCCAGATCGCCCGCGAGACCGGGCTGCCGACCGGCCATCTCACCTCCCTGCTGCTGATGCTCCGCCGCGAGGGCTATGTGGAGCAGGTGACCGACGGGGCGTATGTGACCGGCGACTCCCTGGTCCTGCTGGGTTCCGGCGCCACCCGGCGCGAGGCCCTGGAGCGCAAGCTCCAGGACACGCTCGGCGAGCTGCGCGACTCGGTCGGCGCGGCGGTCTACATCAGCCGCTACATCGACGGCGAGGTCAAGATCACCCAGTTCGCGGACGGCCCCCGCACCCCCAAGGTCAACGAGTGGGTCGACTTCCGCTCGGCGGCGCACGCCAGCGCGGTCGGCAAGTGCCTGCTGACCCAGCTCGACCAGAACGGCCGCCGCGACCACCTCGCCCGCCACCGGATCGCCCGACTCACCTCCCGGACGATCACCAACGAGAAGATCCTCTTCTCGAAGCTGGACGCCCAGCCGCCCACGGTCCCGGTGCTGGACCTCCAGGAGTACGCGGTGGGCACGGTCTGCGCGGCGGTGCCGCTGACGGCCGGCTCCGCCGTGGGCTGCCTGGCGCTCTCGCTCCCCATCGAGCACGCCCACCGGCTGCGCGCCGCGGCCGACACCCTGAACCGCAGGGCGGCTCCGGTGGTGCTGTCGCTGGCCCTCTGACCGGCCGGGCCGGGAGCCCCCGGAGCGGCGGGGTGACAGGCCGGCGAGATGGCAGGCCGGCAAGATGACGCGACCGCCCGGGGCGGGCGCCGGGCGGTCGGGAGCACCCCCTGGGACCAGGTAGTATGAACTCCGTCGTCAGCCGCCGAGAGCGGCGGGAACGGCAGCCCGCGCCGCTAGCTCAGTTGGTTAGAGCAGCTGACTCTTAATCAGCGGGTCCGGGGTTCGAGTCCCTGGCGGCGCACAACCTCCCGAGGGGCCCTCGCAACCGCGAGGGCCCCTCGGACCGTTCCCGGACCGTGCGCACCCTCTCCCGCCTCGGCCTCGGCAGCCCGTCGCGGCGTCCGCGCGGCCGGTGCACGCCGGGCGGACGGGACGGCCCGCGTCCCGGCAACCGTCCCGCCGGCCTGCCACCCCGCGGGATGGCCCCTCGGGCCTCCGGGGCGGAATGACCGCCGCCGTGACCTCCATCGCACCCGGCAGGCATCGGAACCGGACGTCCGAACAGGCGGAGAGGGCGCTCAGGGTGTCGGCGGTCGTCCCCACCGCCAGGACCGGACGGCGGCCCGATCCCGACGGCGCAGGAGCCGTGCCGCGCTCGCGCGGTCGTGCGCAGTCCGGTCTGGACCGCATCGCGGATCATGGACGCGACATGAACATGACCAGACCCGTCAGGGGGTCTCCGCACCGCTCGTCCTCGCCGTGCAGAACGCCACGGTCAGGTCCCGGACGAGGGCCTTGCGCTCATAGTCGTCGAACTCCACCAGACCTCGCAGGGTGAGCCGTTGCACGGTGTCGTCCACCGCGTCGACCACCGAGCCGAGCACGGTGTCGCGGCGCTCGGCCTCCAGGACCGCGACCCGGCGGCGCCGCATCGCCGCGGCCACCTCGGGCGCGTACTCGATCCGCGTCGGCTGCGCCGAGAAGACGTCGATGCCGACCGGGGCGCACTCCGCCGCGAGCGTCTTGGTCAGGACGTCGCCGACGGCCTCGGCATTGCGGAGCGTCGGACGCAGTTCGAGCGCGGGACCCCGCCCGCAGGCGGGGCGGAGGCGTCGGCCGGAAGCCGGGAGAACACCCGGGACAGGGCCGCCTCCACCTGCTCCCGCAGATACGACTCGTGGTCCGCGAGCCCGAGTACCGCCCTGGCCGTGTCCCTGACCCGCCACACCACGAGAACGACCGCCTCGAGTGCGGTCCCGTCGGCGTCGACCGACGGCATGGGGTCACTGCGCCAGTGCCGGAGCCGTACGTCCACCCGCCTGCGGAGCAGCAGCGGGCTCACCCACAGAAGACCGCTGCGGCGGACGGTGCCGCGGTACTCCCCGTACAGCGTCAGCACCCATGCGTGGCCCACCTTGCCTCGGGCGAGCCCGCCGAGCGTGAACAGCGCGACGGTCAGGGACACGGCGAGCAGGACCCAGTGCACGAACCCGAGTCCGGTGTAGGGCCGCTCGCCCAGTCCGAAGAACGTCGTCACCTCGGGCGGGAAGGCCCCCGCCCAGTGCAGCACGGCCGCGCAGCCGACGAGGGAGAGGGCCCCGGCGAGCAGGGCCGCCCAGCCGGGCAGAACCGGGCCGGGCCGCTCCGTCAGCTTGGGGTCGGGCGGAGGCACGGCCCGCCGGCCGGACCGGCCGGCGTTCTGCGTGAAGCGGCGCCCGGCGGGGAGTGCCAGCGGGGGCATGGCGATGGTGTCCGGCCCACCGTCGCCGTCGGCATCCTCCCTCGCTCCGTCCGCACCCGGGACGCTCCTCCGCTCGTCCGTGAGCCACGCGGCACCCGCGGGGGCGGTCGTCCCGTCGTGCGGGCGGGCGGCGCCCGCGCCCTCGGCCTCGTCCTTCCGCCTGCCCGCGTCGGTCTTCTCCGCCGCGCCCCGGGCGCCCGCCCCGGCGGTCGCGACGGCGTCCCGGTAGAGCAGGTGGACGGGAATGGCGCCGGTGGTCTCGGTGCCGATGACGACCGTCCGGCGACCGCCCGCGCCGCTGAACTGCCGCTCGAAGCGCTGGGTCGCGGGCGCGGTGCCGGACACGCCCCCCGCCTTTGCCCCACCGGCATCGGACGGGGCGTCCGGGTGGGTGCCGGCGGCGGTGGGACCGGTCGTGGTGAGGCCGGGCGAGGTGCCGCGGGGCGAGGTCAGGCCGGGCGTAGGGGGAGCTGTCGCCGTCGCACCGGGCGCGGTGAGAGCAGCCGCGGGCGCAGCAGGCGCGGTGAGAGCGGGCCCGGCGGTATCGACCGCCCCGGAGTCCGCCCCGGCCCCCTCACCCGCGGGGGTTTCCCGGGCGGGGGCGGGCAGTCCGCCATCCGCGGACGCGCCGTGCCCGGTGCCGCCGTACGCGCCCGAGAGGACGTGCGCGGCACGGGCACCGGGCGCGAGGCGGTCGGCGAGGCGGTCGGGGGCGGCGTATGCGTCAGGAATACCGGGCGGGTCGAGCGCACCGGGTGGGTTGAGCGCTTGGTGCGCATCGCGAGCGCAGGGCGCGCCGGAGGCGCCCGGAGAGTCGGGGGCGCCGGGCGGACTCGAGATGCCGGCCCGGGCGGGCGTGCTGGACGGGCTGAGGACGCCATGCGCACGGACGGCGCCGAGCGCGTCACGGGCGCCCAGCGGGTCGGTGGCGCCGGGCGATTCGGGGGCGGCGTCGGACGCGGCGCACGCCTGCGGGCCCGAGGGGGCCTCGGGCAGGGGCGTACCCGCCGCCGTGATGCCCGCGACGGGGATCCCCGCGCTGCGGACGGCGGCCGGGGCGGAGGCCAGCCGGCCGAGCGTGAGGGAAGAACCCGGTGGGTCCTCGGAGTAGGGGGTTGTCGGGGTCACCGCGGTCGCCTCCTCGCGGGGTCGGTGCACATCGGACTTGTCGGTCATGAGAAGAGCCGCCGCCAGGTCTCGGGGCCGGGGTAGCCGTCGGCCGCCGCGCCGCGCCAGCCCTGGGTGCGCTGGAACGCCTCGACGCTGCGGCGGTCGGCGTCGCCCCAGCGCGGCCCGGGACGGGGGAGTAGTGCCGGCCGAAGCCCCGCTTCACCAACTGCCCGCGCAGTGTGTCCACATGGCCGCTGGAGCTACCGGGGCGGAAGTGGCGGTGGCCCGGGAAGGCCGGTGGGGCAGTGACAGCGGCACCGACCGGGGGTGCCGCTGGGGATACGGCCGGGGGTACGGCCGGGGGTACGGCCTTCCGCGGAGCGGCCGCTGCCGCCGGCGCCGTGCCGGACCGGGCGGGAGCGCCCGCCGCGGACGCTGCGGCACGGGGCCCGGCCGGCGCCGATCCCGCCGCGGGTCCGGTCCCGGCCGGAAGGGCCGCGGTGTGACCGGACGGTGCGGTCCCGGCCGCCGGGGCAGGCGCCGCCTTCCTGCCCGTGCCGTTCACCAGAAGGCTCCAGGTGTCCGGCCCGGGTGCCCCGTCCGCCTCGGCGCCCGTCCAGCCCTGGGCGCGCTGGAACGCCCGGGTGGCCTGCCGGTGCTCCTCCCCCCAGCGCGACCCCGGACCGGCGGTGCCGTCGACGTCGAAGCCGTACCCCGCCAGCAGTCTGCCGAGCAGGGCGACGTACGCGTTATCCTCGCCGGGCCCGAAGAGCCCCGCGCCGGGGAACACGGTCCCCTCGCCTCCCGCGAGCTGCCCGTCCGCGGGGGCCACGCCCTTCAGGGCCTTGTAGCGGTAGGCCTCGTACTGGCCGGAGTTGCTCCAGTAGGCCATGGGCGTGATCTGTCTGCGGGTGTGCGGCTTGGCCTGCTCGTACGCGACGTACTTGGTGTGCGCGCCGTCCGCCCAGCCCCCGAAGATCGTCACATGGGAGCCCTGGGACGGATCGCCCGCGTTGTGGAAGAGCAGGATGTCGCCAGGCTGCAGGTCCTTGCGTTCGATGCGCGTCCCGAACTCGGCCAGGCTGCCCGTCCATTCGTTGCCCGGAAGGTGCCAGGCCATGGAGACGTAACCCGAGCAGTCCTGCCGGTAGCCGTCCGCCCAGTACCTGCTCATGGAGTACGGGACCTTGGCGTTCACCCAGCGCTTCGCCCGGCTCACGATGTCGGCGCGGGCCATCGCGCGCAGGCCGGCGGTTCCCGCGGGACCGGCGGCCGGCCCGCCGTGCAGCGGTTCCTGGCCGCCCTGCGGAGTGTCCGGGTCGGGGCCCGGCCCGCGCCCGGCCACGGCCTGGTCCCCGGCCCGGAGACGGTCCGCGGCAGTGCGGTCCGCCCTGGCGGGGCCTCCTCGTACCCGATCCGCCCCGGCGGGGTCCGCCCGCGGCCGCGCCCCGGCGGATGCCCGGGCCGGCTGCGGCCGGCCGTGCCCCGCGCGGACGTCCGCCCCACCCGGCCGTGGCGCGGACGGTGCGGCCAGGGGTGCCGCCGCCTCCGGGCCGGGTGGCGGGGAGGGCCGCGCCGCGGCAGCGGCGAACGCCTCCGAGCCCCCGCCGCCCAGTACCGCTCCCACCGCGGTGACCAGGACGAGAGCGCGGCGGGCGCCGTGCGCGGCCGGGTGGCCCCCGGCGCGTACCGGCAGGGCGCGGGCCCGTTCCCTCCGCTGCCGGGCACAGCCGGGGCAGACGCAGTCACCGGCCGGCTCGTACTCCTCGAACACCGGAACGGTCATCCCTTACCCCTCCAGATCGACCACTCTCTCCCGTCATGACAAATCGCATTTTGACGGAACAAAGAGAAAAAACGACCATCCGACAGGCCGGAAGGTGCAAGGAAATGGTCAGGAGCATCGCCGGGGGTCCGGTAAAGTTCTCCGGGTCAGCAGGCGCCGCTAGCTCAGTTGGTTAGAGCAGCTGACTCTTAATCAGCGGGTCCGGGGTTCGAGTCCCTGGCGGCGCACTTGCGATCAGTTCGCTGACCTGGGCGTCCTCGGTTTCCGAGGACGCCCTTTCGCATGGGCGCGGGATCCCGCACGGCGCCCGGCCGCGGGGGCCGAGGCGGTCGGCGCACGGCGGCAGGGCGGGAGAGCCGCGCCCGGCCGGAACATGGACTCGGCCCGACTCGGCCCGACTCGGCTCGACTCGGCCCGGCCCGACTCGGCTCGACTTGACTCGGACTCGCGTCCAGCCGGCCAGGGCACCGGCTGCACCGGCACCGGTTCAACGGCAAGGGCAAGGGCAAGGGCAACGGCAACGGCAACGGCAACGACAACGGCTGAACCGCTACCCCGCCGCGATCACCGCTCGCTCAGGGTCCGCAGCCAGCCGATCACGGCGTTCACCGTCGGGTAGTCGAGTTCGGCGATCCGGGCGACGGCACGGATATCGGTCAGCCGTACGGGCAGGCATGCCGCGTCCAGCGCGCAGTGCAGCATCACCTGGTGCGCCTGTGTCGCCGGCAGGTCCTCCTCCACCCCCAGGCCGGGGCCCAGACAGGCCGAGACGGGCAGCGGCGGCGTCGGGAACGCCGGATGGTCCACGGTCATGGTCGGATCACTCTCTCGTTCGGGTCAGGTCCCCGGGGCGGCCGGCCGGATGCTGCGCCGCCGGCCGGCGGTGAGGCCCCGGATGCCCGCCCGCCGCATCAGCAGCTGGACCGTCCCGCGGCTGACCGCGATGCCGTGGCGCGAGGTCAGTTCCTCGTGGATGCGCCGGTATCCATAGGTGCCGTGCGACGCGGCATGCACGGCGGTGATGACTTCGGTGAGCCAGGCGTGGCGGACGGAACGTGCGGAGGGCGGACGGGAGCGCCAGGCGAAGTACCCGGACTCGGTCACCCCCAGGACGCTCGCGGCGATCCGCACGGGCAGGTCCTCGTGGGCCATCACGCGTACTGCCGCGAACCGTCTTTTGGGGACAGGGCCTCCCGCAGCAGCTCGGTCGTGCGCCGGAGGACGGCCACTTCGGTCTCCAGTTCCGTGATGCGTCGGCGTGCGGCCCTGAGTTCGGTCCCGGCGTCGGGGAGGTACCGCTGGTGCCGCGCCGGCGGCAGATACCTGCGCCGCCACTGGTAGAGCGTCCGCTCACTGAGGCCGAGGTCGACCGCGACCTTCTTCACGGGCTCGCCGTCGGCCAGCAGGTCGAGCGCCTGACGGCGCACCTCGGGTGGGTGACTCATCGGTGGTGGTCCTCCGGAGGACTGGTGGACGGGCCCGCCTGCCGGCCGGGGGCGGCGGCCCTGGCCGGCGGGCGGTGGGTCGGGGCCGGCAGACGGTGGGCCGGGCCGGCGGGCCGGTGCGGCGTCGGGGCGCGGCCCGGTCGAGGCACCCGCACCGGACGCCGCTCCTCGGCCGGCGGACCGCGCCCCGTGCGGCACCAAGGGCTGTCCCTCCCCGCCCTGCGGGCGGACGGAGCTGTTCTCGCAACGCGCCCTAGTCGATGTGGCGCCGCAGGGTGACGGTGGGCCGGAAGTCCCTCAGCGGGTCGACGGCCTCACCGCGCGGTGCGGTCGCGACCGCCTCCCGAAGCAGGGTGACCACCTCGGCGGCCAGGGAGTCGGCGCGGGCCCGGACGGTGCTGATCGGCTCCCGGCTGCGCTCCAGTTCGCCCAGCCGCCGTTCGAGCCGCGCGAGTTCGCCCCTGGTGTGGCGGCCCAGCGTGAACGAGTAGGGGGTGGAGACGATGAACTGGTAGGCGCCGGCGAAGGTCTGGCAGCCCTCGCAGTGGTCGTTGACCGCGCGGCTGGAGTTGGCGGCGTTGAGGCGCGCGACCGTACCGGTGACGGTGACGACCTGGAAGGAGAGGGCTACCGAGCGGCACGGCCTGTCGAGCGAGCAGCCCACGGACCGGGCGACCGCCCTGTTGCGCGCACCGACGCCGAGGCGTGTCCCCAGTTCACGGACGGCGAACTCGTCGTCGTAGTCGACTCGGTGCCGGGGGCCGGCGGTCGCCCGCGCCTCGTCCACCACGATGCCGACGTAGCGGTTGCCGGTCGACGCGGACGAGGCAGCCCCCGCCGGGCCGGCCGTGGCGAGGCCTGCCGTACAGGCGGCGACGAGCATGCCGAGCCGGGCGACTCTGCGGCCGCTGCGGCCCTGGCGTGGTTTCCGGTGCGTCACTGTGTGCTCCTTTGCTGGTGTACGGGGATCGGAGGTCGGGGTGGGCAGGGTCTACGGGTCCCGCGTCGCGCTCTGCGACTCCGAGGGGGTCGGGGAGGGTGAGGGGGAACCGGACGGTGTCGCGCTCGTCGTCGGCGACGCGCTGGGACCGGGACCGGCCGACGGTGAGGCCGAGGTCCGGCTCGGGCTGGGCGTCGGGCTGGGGGCCGCGGTCGGCCCGGCGGCCGTCGGCACGTTCTCCGCGGGGCTCGCGGAGGGCGGGGCGGTGACGGTGGCCGTGGCGACCGCGCCGACGCCGGGGGCGGCCGCGGGTACGGGTACGGCGGTCTCCGGTGGCGGGCCGTCCACGGTGACCGGGTCCGGGGTGGCGCGCCTGGGGGGCTCCTCCGCGGGGGCCGCCGCCGTGGGGCGGACCGTGGGAACGCCGGGCTGGAGGATCGGCGCGATGGGTGGCTGCCGTGGCAGCGGTTGCGGGGTCATGCCGGCGAGCCACGCCGCGCAGAGCGCCCCCGCTCCGGCCAGCACCCCGCCGCAGACGGCCACCCGCAGCCGGGGCTTGCCCTCCGTGGCGCGGGCGGTGGCCTTCACCAGCCGTCCCACCACGCGTACGGCGAGGTACGCGGCGCCGGCCAGGGGGCAGACGAGCATGAAGCTTCCGACGACCCCGACGAGGCCGGCGGTGATCTGGCCTTCGGCGAAGGCCGACCAGGTACCCGCCGCCTGCTCCGCCAGCGAGCGCAGGCTGGTGACGAGCAGGCGGGGCAGGTTCCACAGGACGTAGCCGAGTTCGGCGGCGATCAGGGGCACCATGGTCACGACCCAGCCGGTGACCATGATCCGCGCGGGGCGCCTGAGCCCGGCCACCTCGGGAGACGGCGGGCGTCCCGGCAGCATGGACCGCAGGATGGGCTTGATCTTCCCGAAGAGGTCGGGGATCCCCGCGAGGTCTCCGAGGATGTAGTAGCCGTCCAGCCGTACCACCGGCAGCAGTTGTTCGAGGATCTCGAAGTGCACGAGGTAGATCGCGGCGAGGAAGAGCGGCTGGCCCGTGAGGAGGTACCCCAGGGCGAGGCCCAGCACGAAGACGATGTTGAAGTAGATGCCGCCCAGGTCGGTCCTGATCCGGCCGGCCCGCCCGATGCGGTAGACATCGGTGACTTCGGTGTACATCGAGGGCCAGATCAGGAAGAGGCCGCAGCCGATGCTTCCCGGTCGTGCGCCGCCGTACCTGCACGCCGACGCGTGCCCGAACTCGTGGAAGACCAGCGAGGCCACGATGAGCACGAAGACGGCGAGCATCAGCACCGGTTGCTCGAGAACCTGGAGCACCGGGCCGATCGCTCCGTGCACGGCGAAGAGCCAGACGTCCACACAGAGCGCCGCGATGATCACCAGGACCACGACCGGGGGCCGGTGCAGCCAGGACAGCGCCTGCGCGATACGGGCCACCTGCCGCTCGTGGAAGATCACCCGATGGCCCTTGAGGACCAGGAGCAGGTCGGTGGTGGGGCCGGCGACCTGGTCGCCCTCCTGCCCGAAGGGGACGGTGATGCCGAGCGGTTCGAGCTTGTGCTCGATGAGGTACTCGACGTTGTCGGCACTGACCTCGCGGCCGTAGCGGCCACTCACCCGGTGGGAGACGGTCTCGGTGTTCCGTACGCCGTCGATGGCCTCGGCCACCAGATAGAGCAGCCGGGAGAGCTGGACCACCTGTCCGTCCCCGCGGCGGACCAGGTACTTGCGCTCCGTGAAGCCGGATCCCTGGTACTCGCCGAGGAACTGGAGTCCCGCACCGAGGCGCGGAACGGGGAACAGCGTCTCCGCCTGCTCGTACGCGGAGGACGCTTCGCCCGTGTCGCAGGCCGCCGCCCCCACGGGACCGGGGTGGACCTTCTGGCTTCTGGTCACCGTCCTGCACTTCCTCCCGGAGCGGGCCGCGCCCCCGAGGACGCGGCCCGCACACGTCCGGGCGTTGCTACTGGCTGATCGTGATGGTCTGGGTGGCCTCGGAGACCGCCATGGCGTCCGGGGAGTCGACGTTGGCCGCGAGCGACTCGTTGTGGGCGTCGACGTAGGCGATGCGCTCGCTCACGTTCGAGGTCCTGACGAAGTTGAACCGGAGCCGGCCCAGGGCCTCGCGCCCGGGCAGCAACTCCGCGGCGGCCTCGGCGTTGAGCTGGTCGTTGGTCATGGTGGAACCCTTCTGGGAGGGAAGCGCCGGCTACTGGCTGACGCTGATGGACTGGGCGGCGGACGACGCCGCGACGGCGTACGGGGAGTGGATGTTGGTCGCGAGCGACTCGTTGTGGGCACTGACGTAGGCGATGCGCTCGCTCACGTTCGAGGTCCTGGCGAAGCCGAACCGCAGCCGGCCCAGGGCCTCGCGCCCGGGCAGCAGCTCCGCGGCGGCCTCGGTCTCGAGTTCTTCGACGTTCATGGTGGAACCCTTCTGGGAGGGAAGCGCCGGCTACTGGCGGACGCTGATGGACTGGGTGGCCTCGGAGGCCGCGATGGCGTCCGGCGAGCAGACGTTGGCCGCGAGCGACTCGTTGTGGGCGTCGACGTAGGCGATGCGCTCGCTCACGCTGGTGGTCCTGACGAAGTTGAACCGGAGCCGGCCCAGGGCCTCGCGCCCGGGCAGCAGCTCCGCGGCGGCCTCGGCGTCCAGTTCTCGCATGCCAAGCATGGGTGGGTCCTTTGCACGAAGGGCATGGGCGGACTGCGCCCGTCCCGAGCGCGTCCATTCATGCCGGACGATCTGTCTGACGAGATTGGACAGTAGGACCCCGGGCAGCCACCGACAAGGGACCGCACCATCCGGGGCGCCACCGCGACGACACCCCGCACCCGGGGAAACCGCAGGTGGGAGAAGTCGCGAGGAGGGCCGGACCCGAAACGGGCCCCCGTGGAACCTCACCCGATCGGCCCAACTCAGTGGATTTCAGCCGGCAGCGACAGGGCCCCTGATGGCTATCCTCTCGTGCCTCAAGACGGGTGAACCGCCCGAAACCTCCGCGAGAGGGGTGCATGTGCTTGTCGTCCCAGGAGCGCTCGCGACCGCCGTGGTCCGCGACAGGACCGGGGAGCCGGTGGTGCTGCTCTCCGGCGAACTCCCCTCCGCCCTCACCCCTTCCGGCGTGGACGAGTTGCTCAACCTGGCCGCCGCGGTACTCGAAGCGGAGGAACTGGAACTCTTCCGGCGCTGCCTCGCGGCACTGCGCCGCGGCGGGAGACTCCGGGAAACCCGTATCGAGGTGAGCGGCGCGGTACTGACCATCTACCGGAGCTGAACCACGGCCCGAGCGTACGAAACACCGCACGAAACACGGCACGGAACGCCGTCCGCACCGCAGGACTCCCGGGCAGTTCACGATGATGAATTCGTGCGGATGCAGACTTTTCGCCGACTCGAAATGCGATGCATTACGGTTGCGATTTCCGCACATGAGGCCGCGTGCCCAACCAGGCTGCAAAACGCCGCAGTTGGATCACCCTCGCGAGTGTTCTCCGAAGACGCGGCAACTCTGCTTGAAATCCCCGCCAACCCAAGCTCAGCGCCGGTTTGCCAGGTTTCCGGAACACCGTTCTCCCATGCGCCGACAAGACCTCAGCCCCCATATGCGCCAATGAATCCGATGCGTGATCCGCGTATGGTCCGGAGGGCCACCAGAAAACCCTCGAACCAGGAGAAAAACGGTGAGAACATTCGCACGCGTCTTTGCGACGGCGGCGCTGGCCGTGACAGCCGGCGTCATTCCCATGACGGGCACGGCCATGGCCGCCGCACCGGCCCACTCGCCCGTCGTCGCGCACCAGTTCCACGACGTGGACCGGTGCGCCGACCTCGGCCGGCGGCACGTCAGGCTCCACACCTGGGACCGCCACCGCGCCCGCTGGGACCGCGACTGCCGCCACCACTGGGAGCGCCGTCTCGTACACCGGTCGCACTGGTACGCCGCCCACGGGCGGTACCGGAACCACGCCGGACACGCCTGGGATTGCGGACACCGGTTCTGACCGGCCCGAATGCGCCGCCCGATCAGCAGGGGCGGCCGGCGCGGGCTCCCGGAGACGGCTCCCGGGGGCCCGCCGCCGTCCGGCGATCAGCCGGACGGTCCGTCACGGTAGATGGTCAGTACCGCGCCGCTCACCTCGATACGGGTTTCCCGGAGTTTCCCGCCGCGGCGCAGTGCCGCGAGGCAGCGCCGGAAGAGTTCCAGTTCCTCCGCTTCGAGTACCGCGGCGGCCAGGTTGAGCAACTCGTCCACGCCGGAAGGGGTGAGGGCGGAGGGGAGTTCGCCGGAGAGCAGCACCACCGGCTCCCCGGTCCTGTCGCGGACCACGGCGGTCGCGAGCGCTCCTGGGACGACAAGCACATGCACCCCTCTCGCGGAGGTTTCGGGCGGTTCACTCACCCGACGGGGCGAGAGTAGACCTCCCGTCGCACCTGTTTCCGCGCGATCCGATACTTCGCCGGCATATGCATCACCGGGCCGCGGCACGGGCGCGGCCGACCCGGAATCCGCGATCTCCCTCGCGGCTGCGCGCACCCCACCGCCCCTCGGCGGCGGGCACCGGATACCGGGCCGCCGGACTCGTCCGGCGGCCCGCGGCCGGAGGTGGCCGCGGGGGCCGGTTCAGTCGCTGCCGCCGCCCCGGCTGCTGCTGGCGCCGCCGCCGTCGGAGTGGTCGGGGTCGGCGTCGGGGTCGGCGGCGTCGGCGTCGGCGTCGGGCCGGTGGGTGTTGCGCAGGAGGGATTCGACGAGTGCGGTGACATGCCGGCGGTCGTCGGGGGTCAGCCGCCGGACGCTGGCGATGAGGGTGGCGACCTCGGGGTCGGCGGTGGCGCCGGGGGGCTCCTCGAAGTAGAGGTGGATTCCGCAGGCCTCGGCCGCTGCCCTGCGCACCGCCTCCAGGGGCAGCTCCAGACCCCGGGCGAGGCCCTCCAGGGTGGCCTGCTGCGGCATACGGGTGACCCGTTCGGCGGTGGCCAGATGGTGCACGGTGGAGCGCGGGACACCGCCGCGCCGGGCCACGTCGCCGTAGGACCAGCCCCGCTGCTCCAGCCGGCTCTTCACCAATTCCCGCAGTGCGTTGGCCACGCGAGGGATTCTCCCTGCCGAGACGCCGGTTGACCAAACCCGGTGGACGAACGCGCGGAGAGGCACCGGAAACGCTGGCGTCCAACCAGGCTGGACGATTCATCCAATCGACTGGATGCGTCGCCGGGCCATCGGGCACACCGCCTCCCACCCCTCCCCTACGGCGCCGCCCGAGCGCCCCGCGAGCCCCTGGGCGTCCACCCGGGCGCCCGGCACTTCGGGCACGGGCCCACCGGTTCAACGCCGCGCACCTCGGCGGGTCACGCCCGGCGCCGGCCGGCGGCAAGGCACCTCCGGTCGCGCCCGGCCGGGAAGTCCGCCCCGCCCCACCCGCCCCGCCCGGAGCGGCACCGCGCAGTGGCCGCGGACGCCCTTGCGATCACGCCCCCCGCTCCGGGACCCTGTCCTTCTGAGTCCGCGGCCCCGAGGGGGCAGCGGGCTCAAACAGTTACGACTTGGGATGATTCGAGGAGATTCTCCTGCCGTGGCTGGCCCGTGACGGGGGTCCCGTTCATCGACGAACGCGGAGACGGGCATCATGCAACCGGAAGACCATCGTCTTATGTCTACGGATACGGTGGTCAGCCACTGATGCGTCCGGTACAGGCTGGCCAAGGGGAGCCGCGGTCCGGACACGACCGAACGATCACGCAGCCAGCAGGCGTGCGGGGGGAATGAAACGTATGACGTCGACGCCGACCGGCGCCCGGCCGCAGGACGACGACCCTTCCCGGACCACGCAGCTTCGGGTTCCCCCGCAGCTCAGGACCGGAGGCCACCGGTCGCGCCCCAAGAAGGCGCTGCCGAGGTACGACTACGAGCACTACAGTCGGCTGGCCGGTCCCCTGACCCAGCCGGACCCGTCCAAACCGTACCGGGTGCAGTACCGCTCGCTGCTGTCGCAGGAGCCGCACCGCGTCCGGGCCGCCCTGCTCCTCGGCGCCGCGCCCCTGGTCTCGCTGGGCCTGTTCGCCTGGCTGATGCAGCCGCAGCACTGGACCGAGCGCGACCCCAACCTCGACAACGAGCTGCTGCTCTGGCTCGACGTCGTCATGCTGGTGTCGATCGGCCTGATCGAGCTCTTCCGCACGATGAACGTCCTGTCGAACGCGCACGCGACCCTCGTCGCGCGTGACCCGATACCCGTCGTTCCGGAGTCGGGTACCCGCGTCGCCTTCCTCACCTCCTTCGTGCCGGGCAAGGAGCCCCTGGAGATGGTGACGAAGACGCTCGAGGCGGCCGTGCGGATCCGCCACCGCGGACTGATGCACGTGTGGCTGCTCGACGAGGGCGACGACCCGGCCGTCAAGGAGGTCTGCGCCCGGCTCGGCGTCCACCACTTCTCCCGCAAGGGCATAGCCAAGTGGAACCAGGAGAAGGGCGCCCACCGGGCCAAGACCAAGCACGGCAACTACAACGCCTGGCTCGAGGCGCACGGCGGCGACTACGACTTCTTCGCGTCCGTCGACACCGACCACGTACCGCTGCCGAACTACCTGGAGCGGATGCTCGGGTACTTCCGCGACCCGGACGTCGGGTTCGTGATCGGCCCCCAGGTCTACGGCAACTACGACACCTTCGTCACCAAGGCGGCCGAGTCCCAGCAGTTCCTCTTCCACGCCCTGATCCAGCGCGCCGGCAACCGCTACGGCGCCCCCATGTTCGTCGGCACCTCCAACGCCGTGCGGATCAGTGCCATCAAGCAGATCGGCGGCCTGTACGACTCGATCACCGAGGACATGGCCACCGGCTTCGAGATGCACCGGGCCAAGAACCCCGCCACCGGCAACAAGTGGCGGTCCGTCTACACCCCGGACGTGCTGGCCGTCGGTGAGGGCCCGTCCGCCTGGACCGACTTCTTCACCCAGCAGCTGCGCTGGTCCCGAGGCACCTACGAGACGATCCTCAAGCAGTACTGGAAGGGCTTCGGCACCCTGCCGGCCGGCAAGCTCTTCAACTACACCATGATGATCATCTTCTACCCGATGTCGGCCCTCAACTGGATCCTGGCGGCGCTCAGTTGCGCGCTGTTCCTGGGCATGGGCGCCTCGGGTGTGCAGATCGACCCGGCCGTCTGGATGATGCTGTACGGCAACGCCTCCGCCCTCCAGATCGGCCTCTACATCTGGAACCGCCGCCACAACGTCTCGCCCCACGAACCCGAGGGCTCCGGCGGCCTGGCCGGCATGGTGATGTCCGCGCTCTCCGCACCGATCTACGCACGCTCCCTGATGGACGCCGTACTGCGCCGCAAGAGCAAGTTCGTGGTGACGCCCAAGGGCGACTCCTCCAGCCCGGACACGCTCTTCGGCACGTTCCGCATCCACCTCTTCTTCATCATGATCTTCGGCGGCTCGCTCGCCTCCTCGTTCTGGTTCGGGCACGACCACCCGGCGATGATCACCTGGGCCGGTCTGGCCCTGCTGATCACGGCGGCACCCGTCTTCGCCTGGCGGTACGGCATCCGCGAGGAGCAGAAGAAGCGGCGGGGTCGGCGCCGTGCGAAGCCGGGGACGGGCGGCGGGCCTCCGAGGCCGAGCCGCCGGCCGCCCACGAGCAGCAGCCGCACCCGTGGGCCCCCGCGGACCAGACCATGCAGATCGCCCTTGGGGGACGTAAGAAATGAGCGCACTTCCCGTCCGGCCGAACCACCGCAAGAACCGGGCCCGACGGATCCTGATCGGCGCGGCGGTCGTGGCGGCGATCGCCGGGTTCAACGGACCCGCGATGTACCGGTACGGCTCGGAGCAGTACCACGAGTACAAGATCAACCGGCCCGAGTACAAGGCGGCGAACGGCCGCTGGGACCTCCTCGACGTCCCCGCCGAGTACAAGATCAACACGATCCACGCGGCCCTGCTGCACACCGGCAAGGTGCTGCTGATCGCGGGCTCCGGCAACAACCAGAAGAACTTCGACGCCAAGAAGTTCGAGTCGGTGCTGTGGGATCCGGAGACGAACGAGTTCACGCACATAGACACGCCCAAGGACATGTTCTGCGCCGGGCACACCCAGCTGCCCGACGGCAAGCTGCTGGTCGCGGGCGGCACCAAGCGGTACGAGAAGCTCGAGGGCGACGTCACCAAGGCCGGCGGCCTGATGATCGTCCACAACGAGGACCCCGACAAGCCGATCACCCTGCCCGCGGGCACCAGGTTCACCGGCAAGGAGAACGGCAAGACCTTCGTCTCCAAGGACCCGGTCCTCGTCGAGAAGGCGAAGAAGATCTTCGACAAGGAGACGGGCCGCTTCCTGCGGACCGAGGCCGGCCTCGGCCGGATCTACGTCGAGGCCGAGAAGTCCGGCAAGCGGTACGAGACCGGCACCGAGGACAACTACCGGGTGCAGGGCCTCAAGGGCTCGGACAACCAGAACGTCTACGGCATCGCGCAGAAGCTCGCCCTCGACAAGAAGGACTTCCAGGGCATCAAGGAGGCCTACGAGTTCGACCCGGTCGCGGAGAAGTACATCACCGTCGACCCCATGAACGAGGCCCGCTGGTACCCCACCCTCACCACGCTCGAGGACGGCAGGGTGCTGTCCCTGTCCGGACTGGACGAGATCGGCCAGATCGTCCCCGGCAAGGACGAGATCTACGACCCCGAGACGAAGAAGTGGAAGTACACCGGCTTCGAGCGGCGCTTCCCGACCTATCCGGCGATCTTCCTGATGGACAACGGGAAGCTCTTCTACTCCGGCTCCAACGCCGGATACGGCCCGGCGGACGTGGGCCGCGACCCCGGCGTCTGGGACCTGGACACCAACACGTTCACCAAGGTCCCCGGGCTGAGCGACCCGGACCTGATGGAGACCTCGGCGACCGTGATGCTGCCGCCCGCCCAGGACCAGCGGTTCATGGTCATCGGCGGCGGCGGGGTCGGCGAGTCCGAGAAGTCCAGTGAGAAGTCCCGGCTGGTCGACCTGAAGGACCCGAATCCACGCTTCGAGGACGGCGCCTCGCTCGACAAGGGCACGCGCTACCCGAGCGCCTCGCTGCTGCCGGACGACAGCGTGCTGGTCACCGGCGGCTCCGAGGACTACCGGGGCCGCAGCGGTTCCAACGTCCTGGAGGCGCGCACCTACGACCCGAAGACGGGGAAGTACACGAGGGTCGCCGACCCCCGGGTCGGCCGCAACTACCACTCGGGGTCCGTGCTGCTGCCCGACGGACGCGTGATGATCTTCGGCTCGGACTCGCTCTTCGGCGACGACGCCAACACCAAGCCCGGGGTCTTCGAGCAGCGGATCGAGATCTACACCCCGCCCTACCTCTACCGTGACTCGCGGCCCGAGATCGGCGCCGGACCCGAGAAGATCGAGCGGGGCGGTTCGGCGACGTTCAAGAGCCCCGACGCGGCGAAGCTGGCGTCGGCGAAGCTGATGCGGCCCAGCGCCGTGACGCACGTGACCGACGTCGACCAGCGCTCCATCGCGCTGGAGATGACGAAGACGGCGGACGGTTTCAAGGTCACCGTGCCGAAGAACCGGTCCCTGGTCCCGTCCGGCTGGTACATGCTGTTCGTGGCGGACGACAAGGGCACCCCGTCGGAGGCGGTCTGGGTCGAGGTCCCCTAGGACGGCACGACGGCAGGCGAAGGGGGCTCCCGCCGCGGGAGCCCCCTTCGCGACGAACACCCTTCGTGACGAACACCCTTCGTGACGAACACCCTTCGTGACGAACACGGCTACGCGGTGCCACGGCCGGTCGAGTGCTACTCGGTGTTGCGGGCCAGTTCGAGCGCGTACTCCGGGTACCAGTCGCCGGCCTTGGGACCGCCCTTGCAGTCACCGTCGGACTCGCCCGGCCGCTTCACCCACAGATAGGCGTCGACGAGGGGGTCACCGGTCTTCGTCGTGGGCTCCTCGCCCAGGGCACGGCCGGGCGGGTTGCACCAGTTCTCCTTGGGGTCGCCGTCGGTGTACGGCCCGTTGCCGTTGCGGCTGGTGTCGATCACATAGTGCTTCCCGCCGACCTTGGCAGAGAGCTCGTGGCCGAACTCCTTGCTGGCCTCGGTCGTCTGGAAGTTGGAGACGTTGACCGCGAAGCCGTCGGCCCCGTCGATGCCGGCCCTGCGCAGCGGGCCGGGAAGGGAGTCGGGGTTCGCCCAGCCCGCGTTGCCCGCGTCCAGGTAGACCTTGGTGGCCGGAAGCCGCTTCAGCCGCTCGATGGCGCCCTTCAGCAGGTCGTACCGCTCCTGGTGGTACTCCTGAGGGGTGCAGCCGTCGACCAGGTGCAGCACGGCGTCGGGTTCCAGCACGACCGTGGCCCGGCGGCCGCCGATGCCCTCGGCCACCTTCTCGACCCAGGCGCGATAGGCGTCGCCGTCGGACGCGCCGCCCTTGGAGAACTGCCCGCAGTCCCGGTGCGGAATGTTGTAGAGGACCAGCAGTGCGTCGCGGTCGGCCTTCGCGGCGGCCTCCGTGTAGCGCTTCGCCTCGCCCTCGGGATCCTCGGGACCGATCCACTCGCCCACCGGCTGGGCCGCGATCTTCCTGATCAGTTCGGCTTTGGCGGCGTCGCCGTCGTCGAGGTACGAGGCCACCTGCTT
The DNA here is from genome assembly GCA_003725745.1 of Streptomyces sp. I6. Classification (GTDB taxonomy): domain Bacteria; phylum Actinomycetota; class Actinomycetes; order Streptomycetales; family Streptomycetaceae; genus Streptomyces. Next base: position 2,263,506 of record RHDP01000001.1, read on the forward strand.
CGCGGCGTTGCCTTCGGGGTTGACCCAGTACGGGTCCTTCGCCTTTGGCTGCTGGGCCGCGGGCCTGTCCCCTTCGCCGTCCGGGGAGGAACACCCCGCGACCAGCAGGACGGCCCCCGCCGCGGCCGCCGTCCATCGGGCACGCCCGACTCGACTGCCGTACATCCACTCCCCCTTGGTGCACCGTGGTACGTGCCGGGCCACCCCCCGGGCGCCCCCGCTGCCGGACCGGGCCCGGCCGGACCCATCCTGACACACGGCGTCCGCCGCCCACGAGGCAACGAGGCTTCGGCCCCCAGGCCCTCAGACGCCGCGCGCGTCCGTGAGGTAGGCGGACACCACGACGTTCGCCGTGTAGGAGCCGCTCTTCTTGTCGTAGGTGCCGCCGCAGGTGATGAGCCGGAGTTCGGCCTGGCCCGGCCGGTGCGCCCCGTACACCTTCCCGGCGTCGAACCGGTCCCGGCTGACGACCTGGACGTCGTCGATGGTGAAGACGGCTACCGAGCCGTCGGTTCGGGTCACCCTGACCGTCTCGCCGGGCCGGGCCGCGCTCAGACCGTAGAAGACCGCGGGCTCGGTGCTGGTGTCCACATGGCCGACGAACAGCGCCGCCCCCGCGGCGCCGGGGCGGGTGCCGGTGCCGAACCAGCCGACGGTGTCCGGCGTCGCGAACGGTGGCGGCTCGACCGCCCCCGTCGGGTCCAGACCGCGGGCGACGACCGGGGCCGAGACCCCGATCGAGGGGATCTCCACCCTGGTGGGTCCCACCGGTGCCAGCGGCTCACGGGCCGGTGGCAGCGGTACCCCGAGCGGACGGCCCACCGCGGCCACGTCCCCGGTCGTGGGGGCCGAAGTACCCCCGGCGCCGTCGCCCGCCTCACGGCCCCAGAGCCACAGGCTCATCAGCAGGACCGCCCAGGCCACTCCCGTGAGCAGCCGGCCGCTGCCGGAGGTCTTCTCCTCACCGGTGGACACGGCGGTCAGTCCCGGTCCGGGGAGCCGACCCGACGGCGGCGGGCTCTGCGGAACGCGACGGCGACGGCCGCCGCTCCGGCCAGGAGCAGCCCGATCACGGTGTGCGGGGTGCCGGGGCCCTGGGTGTCGGCGGACTTGGTCTCCTGCGAGGCCAGCCGGTCGGCAGCGCCGCCGCCACCGGCACGGACGGGCGCCACGGGGGTCTCCGCCGGACCGGGGGCCTCGACGTCCTCCTCGTCGGAGCCGTCCTCGTGGTCATCGTCGCTGTGGCCACCGTCGTCGTGGTCACCGTCGTCGTGGTCACCGTCGTCGCCGTGGTCGTCACCGGAGCCGCCCCCGTGGTCCCGTCCTTCGCGGTCCTTCCCGCCGTCCTGGCCGTCGCGGTCCCTCTTCCCGTCCTGGGACCCGCCGTCCTTCCTGCCGTCCTGGGACCCGCCGTCCTTCTTCCCGTCCTGGGACCCGTCGTCCTTCCTGCCGTCCTGGGACCCGTCGTCCTGCTTCCCGTCGCGCCCTTCACGCCCCCGCTCCGGGTTCTCCTCGCCCTGCTTGCCATCGGCCTCGGCACGCGAGGGCGGCGCGAGCGTGACGATCTGAAGCCGGTCCACGGCGCCACTCCGGCCGCCGTCGCCCAGCTCGCTCCCGGGTTCCGCCCCGAAGGCGTGGACCATCTCCGTGAGCTGGGCCTTTTCCTCTGCGAACGCGGTCCCGGGGACGGGGGCCAGCATCAGGAAACCGGTGGCCGCCCCTACGACACGGAGTGCAATCATCGATGAACGCATGGTGAACCTCCTGGTGTAACGAGATTCACGCGTTCCGCCCAGTTCCGCATCTTCGGCTGACCCGTACGGGTCAGCGCCCCGGGCGGGTCCGGGCCTCCGAACGGAGCCCGGCCTCCTGGTACACCCTCCGCGACGACACGCCGGGGCACCGGCACGGAGCCGCGCTTCAGCGACGCGGAGCCGGCCGACTCGCCGCCGACTTCGCCGACGGATGGACCACCGGATGGGCCACCGGGCGGTGTCCGGAGCCCTAACCTGGCCCCCTCCTCACCGTGCACCGAGCGGACCGTTCTGCGGCGCGGGACGCCCGTCACCCCTGGAAGGGCATTATGAGCTGGTCAGGGCACTATCACGGGTACGGCCCATGGATCGGAACCCCCGAGAGCTACCACAGGGAAGGCGACCGCCGCCCGCCTCTCCCTGACCCTCCGGCCGCCCCGGCCCCCGGCGACAAGGCGGCCGAGCGAGTGCTCCAGCGGTATCGCGAGGTCGCCGCAGACTTCCCCACCTCGAACCTGCCGCCGGTGATGACGGGGCACTGGCTCATGAAACACGGCCGGGCCGCTGCCGAGCGGGTGTGGACGGACCCGGTGACGGCAGTGGACTGGCTGACGAAGCTCTTCCTCGACACCCCGCCGTTCGAACGCGAGGACGGGAGGCGGGCGTACGCCGGCCTGGACGTGAAGCGCGAGTACGCGCTCGATGCCCTGCCGGTCGGCGTCGATGTGAGCTGGGTCCACTACAACCGGTCCGGAAGCATCGTCTCGATGAGTCTTGTGTGCTGTCCGAACCGGCATCACCCCGGCCTGACGTGCCCGCAGCCTCTCCCCTCACCGCAGATGACCGCACATGACCGCCAGTGACCGCCGGTGGCCACACGTGACGCAGGGACAGTCCGGGTCGCCCGGACGGACAGGGCTCACCGCCCTTCGGACACGTTGCCCCGCACCGGAATCGAACACGCGCCGGAGGTAGTGTCTACGTCGAGCGCAAGCCGCCTCGTACAACTGCGTCCGGCAGGAGAAACACCCCATGGGAGAGCGCAAGCCGATCGAGTCATGGCTCACCGACATGGACGGAGTGCTGATCCACGAGGGCATCCCGATCCCCGGCGCCGAGGAGTTCCTCGAGCGGCTCAAGGAGTCCGGGAAGCCCTTCCTGGTACTGACGAACAACTCGATCTACACCCCGCGAGACCTGCATGCGCGGCTGGCCCGGATGGGCCTCGACGTGCCGATCGAGAACATCTGGACCTCGGCCCTGGCCACCGCGCAGTTCCTCGACGACCAGCGGCCGAACGGCACCGCTTACGTGATCGGCGAGGCGGGCCTGACGACCGCTCTGCACGAGATCGGGTACGTCCTCACCGACACGGACCCCGACTTCGTCATCCTGGGAGAGACCCGGACGTACTCCTTCGAGGCCATGACGAAGGCGGTCCGGCTGATCAACAACGGCGCCCGGTTCATCGCGACGAACCCCGACGAGACGGGCCCCTCCACCGAGGGCGCGCTCCCCGCCACGGGTGCCGTCGCGGCGCTGATCACCGCGGCCACCGGCAAGAAGCCGTACTTCGTCGGCAAGCCGAACCCGCTGATGATGCGCGCCGGGCTGAACGCCATCGGGGCCCACTCCGAGACGTCGGCCATGATCGGCGACCGGATGGACACGGACGTGCTCGCCGGCCTGGAGGCGGGCATGCGGACGTTCCTCGTCATGACGGGCGTCACCCAGCCGAACGAGGTGGACAGGTTCCCGTACGGCCCCTCGAAGGTCGTGGACTCGATCGCGGACGTGATCGACTACGTCTGACCGCGTCGAGTCCGCGGCGACGTGGGCGGTGACGTGGGCGGTGACGCTGCCGGGGTACGCGGGCGACGCGCGGAGGAGGCCACCGGGGCGTGTCCCGGCCCGCGCCTCGGCCCGGGGGAGACCCGGCGGGCGACGAGGGCGGCGTCCGTGCACCCGTCCGGGACGGCGCGCCATGCGAGGGCGTGGGGCTGTCCGCCCCGGGGTCGTGGACGCTGCCCGGTCCGGACGGCGTGGGGTCCATCGGGCCCCGGACAGTGTGGGCGTTGTCCGGTCCCGGACGGCGTGGGCGCTATCTGACCCGGCGCCTCATCAGGAGCAGCACGACCGCTCCGGCGAGGAGCACACCCCCTGCGGTGGCGAGCCCCACCGAGTGCCAGGGGCGGGCGCCGGTCGCGGCGAGTTCGTGCGCGTTCTGCAAGGCGGTGCCGTCCTTGCCCGTCCCGTCCCCGGGGACCGCGGGCCCGCTGGCCTCCGGCTCGCCGACGGGCCCCGACGGCCGGCCGGTGGGCTCGGGGGCGAGGACGTCGAAGCGGTAGTCGTCGGACTCCCCCACCCAGTCCCCGTCCGCTCCCCGGCGCTGGACGACCGCGGCGTTGGCGACGACGGTGTCGGGGTCCGTGGTGCGGTCGGGGAAGGCGAGCCGGACCCGCACGGAGAAGGTGCCGCCTGCCGGCAGCGACAGGCCCGCGAACCCGCCCGAGCCCGCGCCGAACGCTCCGACGGCCTCCCCCTGGTCCGTCTTCTCGATGGTGACGTGCCGCCAGATCCGCGCGGCTCCGTCGAAGAACTCCAGCCGGACCCGGTCCGGCTGGAGCGCCCGGGCCTGGCCGGCGAGCACGACCACGGGGTGGATGTTCAGACACGGCCGGGCCGTGGTGTTCGACAGTTCGACGGAGAACTCATGGGCGTCCCCGCCGGCCCGGTACTCCCCGGGGCCCTGGACGATGCGGGTGACGATCGGGAACTCGACCGCGTTCGGATCACCGCAGGCAGGCTGCTGCTCGACGGGTGCCGCGGGGGACGCGGCACCCGGCCGGGCGGGCTGCGGCGCCGGGGGCTGCGCGACGGTGGGGGGAACGGCCGGCACCGGGACGGCGGGCTGCGGCGCGAGGGGGTGGGTGTGGGGCACGGCGGACGCGGGCGGAACGGGCGGAACAGGCGGAACAGGTGGGGCGGGGAGGTGCCGGGGCGGGGTCTGGCGGGTGGCGGGGGCGGACCCCGGCCCGCCTGTTCGGGTCGCGGCGGGCTGCGGGGCGTCCGTGCGGGGCGGCGCGGGCCGCTCAGGGGGTGAACCCGGCGTCGTGGGCACGGGCTGCGGGTCCGGGGTCCTCGCGGGGGCCGGCCCCGCCAGGACGACGGGGGCGAGGGCGGCCGTGACGGCTCCGGCGGCGAGGGCGGTGCGCAGACGCATGGGGAACCTCAGCAGATCGCGGGCGTGGGCGGCGTCGGCAGCGACGCTGCCACGCGGAGGCCCGCCGGTCGTGCATCGACGCCACCCTGCGACCTGAAAATCACACCATTAGGCCCGGTTGGCGGAGTCCGTCGCCTCCATGCGGCCGAACAGCGGGGCCAGGACGAGCTGGGCCGCGCCCTCCGCCACGGGGTACGCACCGCCTTCCGCCAGCGCGACGCGCACGGCGTCGTCGCCGACCACCGCGCCGACACCCCGGACGAACGTCTCGGCGGCGGCGAGGACCGTGCGCCCGCCGAGCAGCACCTGCTCGATGTCGAGCAGCCGTACCAGGTTGGCCGCGCCGGTACCCAGCACCCTGGCCGCTTCCCCGAGGTCACCGCGGGCGACGGCCGCGAGGCACAGCGCCTCGATGCAACCGCGGTTGCCGCAGGGGCAGACGGGGCCGTCGAGTTGCACGACCTGGTGCCCGAACTCCCCCGCGCCGGTGCGCGCCCCCCGGTGCACCACCCCGCCGATGACCAGCCCGGCGCCCAGTCCGGTGCCGAGGTGGAGGTACGCGAACGACCCGGGGGCGGCCGCGGCGGCGGGCGCGGGGCAGGCGGGGGCAGCGCCGGTGTGCCCGGTCGCGGGGCCGGCGCCGCCGTGTCCGGGGCCTGCCGCGTCCGCCGCGCCGGGTCGCGTCCGGGGCAGCCCGCGCAGCGCGAGCCCCAGTGCCGCCGCGTTGGTGTCCTTGTCCAGGACGACCGGCACGCCGAGCCGCTCCGCGAGCTCGTCGCGGAGCGGGACTCCCGCCCAGCCGGGCGCGCCGGTCACCCGGCCCGGGATCCCGGTCCGGTGGTCCAGCGGGCCGGGCATGCCGACCCCGACGCCGAGCACCCGTTCCGGTCCGCCCGCCAGCAGCGCCCGCACCTCGCCGGCCGCGGCGGAGAGGGCGTACGGTACCGCGCCGCCCAGGTCCAGCCCACGGGTGCGGGACGCGACGACCGTGCCGGCGAGGTCGACGAGGACGGCCGTCAGCTCGTCGCGGTCCAGGTGGAGACCCACGGCGTGCGCGGCGTACGGGACGAGGCGCAGCACCGTGCGGGGCTTGCCGCCGGTGGACGCGCGGCGGCCCGCCTCGGTCGCCATCCCGTCCTCGCGCAGCCTCCCGGTGATCTTGCTGACGGCCTGGGGGTGAGTCCGGTGCGCTCGGCCAGCTCCAGCCGGCTGATCCCGTCGTCGCCGGCCGCCCTCAGCAGATCCAGCACCAGGGCGGCGTTGTGGCTGCGCAGCACAGGAAGGTTGGCACCCGCGTTACTCCACTTCACCCGCCCATTGTGCGTGCGCTTGACGCTTTGGCAACAGTGTTGCTTAAGTGGGCCCATGAATGGCAGCACCGGCCCCGGCGCCGCGTCCGGGGTCCCCGCCCCGGCCGGGCCCCCCTTCCGTGTCGGACTCGTCGGCTACGGCCTCGCGGGCTCCGTCTTCCACGCCCCGCTCATCGCGGCCACCGAGGGCCTCGCCCTCGACACGATCGTGACCTCCAGCGAGGAGCGCCGGGAACAGGCGCGGGGCGAGTTCCCGGACGTCCGCTTCGCGGCCACGGCCGGCGAGCTGTGGGAGCGCGCGGACGCACTCGACCTCGTCGTCATCGCCTCGCCGAACAGGACCCACGTCCCGGTCGCCACCGCCGCCCTCGAGGCCGGCCTGCCCGTCGTCGTCGACAAGCCGATCGCCGGGACCGCCGCCGAGGCCCGCGCGCTCGCCGGCCTCGCCGAGAAGCGGGGCCTGCTGCTCTCCGTCTTCCAGAACCGCCGCTGGGACAACGACTTCCTCACCCTCCGCCGTCTGCTCGAGGACGGCGAGCTCGGCGAGGTGCAGCGCTTCGAGTCCCGCTTCGAGCGCTGGCGCCCCCAGCTCAAGGGCGGCTGGCGCGAATCGGGCGCCCCGGAGGAGATCGGCGGTCTCCTGTACGACCTGGGCAGCCATGTCGTCGACCAGGCCCTGGCCCTCTTCGGGCCCGCGGTGCGGGTGTACGCGGAGTCCGATGTGCGCCGACCGGGTGCCGAGGCCGACGACGACACCTTCATCGCCGTCACCCACGCCGGCGGGGTCCGCTCACACCTGTACATGAGCGCGACCGCCGCCCAGCTCGGCCCGCGCTTCCGGGTGCTGGGCTCCGCCGCGGGCTATGTGAAGTACGGCCTCGACCCGCAGGAGGCCGCGCTGCGCGAGGGGAAGCGGCCGGAGCCGGGGCGGCCGTGGGGTGAGGAGCCGCAGGAGCTGTGGGGCCGCTTGGGCTCCGGCGAGTCGCCGCTGACGGGCGGCGGGCACCCCGTCGAGACCCGGCCCGGCGACTACCCGGCGTACTACGCCCAGGTGGCCGCCGCCCTGCGCGACGGCACCGCCCCGCCGGTCAGCGCGTACGAGGCCGCCGACGCCCTCGACGTCCTGGAGGCGGCCCGCCGCTCCGCCCGCGAGGGCGTCACCGTGGAGCTCGGCGCGTGAGCGGCGGCGGCACGGCACCCGCATTGCCCGGCATAGCCGTGCTGGAGGCGCAGGAGGAGCGTCTGACGCTCAGCCGGTTCACCCACGAGGACGCCTGGGCACTCGGCTCGGCGCTGGTCGGGCTGGCGCGCGGCCGGCGGGCCCCGGTCGCGATCGGCATCCGGCGGGGCGGGCGGCAGCTCTTCCACTGCGGCCTGGCAGGGTCGTCGGCGGACAACGACGCCTGGATCGACCGCAAACGGCGGGTCGTCGAACGCTACGGCGAGAGCTCGCTCCTCGTCGGCAGCCGGTTCCGCGCCAGGGGGACGACGTTCGAGGAGTCGTCCCGGCTCGACCCCGACCGGTACGCGGCACACGGCGGATCGTTCCCGATCCGCGTCGACGGCGCCGGCGTCATCGGCACGGTCACGGTCTCCGGCCTTCCGCAGATCGAGGACCACGCGCTGGTGGTGGAGGCACTGGAGCGCCTCCTCGCCACCTGAAAGACCCGCGGAGGGGGTGAATCCCCCGCACTCCCTCCGCGGCTCTTCCCCTTGCCGTCCCCCTCCCCGCACCGCCCCTGCCCCCGCTCACCCGACGCCGCCGGCCGCTCCGGCCCCCGCCGTTGGCCCCGGCCGCACGCCCCCTGCGTGCGGCACCCGCCGCCGGGCCCCTCCCGGCCGCCGGGCTCCTCCCGGCCGTCGGGCTCCTCCCGGCCGCTCGGCGCGTGTCCTGCGGCCCGTGCCCTGCGGCGCCCGCCGTACGGCGCCGGCGGTTCGGTCCTACGCGCCCTTCAGCACCTGGCGCTGGCGTCCGAGCCCTGCGATCTCCAGCTCGACCACGTCGCCGGCCCGCAGGTACGGCTTCGGCTCCGGCTGCCCCAGCGCCACCCCCGCGGGTGTCCCGGTGTTGACGACGTCCCCCGGGTACAGCGTCATGAAGTGGCTGACATACCGGACCACCTCGGCGACCGGGAAGATCTGGTCGGCGGTCGAGCCGTTCTGCTTCAGCTCGCCGTTGACCCAGAGCCGCAGGGAGAGCGCCTGCGGGTCCGGCACCTCCTCGCGGGTCACCAGCCAGGGCCCCAGGGGGTTGAACGTCTCGCAGTTCTTTCCCTTGTCCCAGGTGCCGCCGCGCTCGATCTGGAACTCCCGCTCCGACACGTCGTGCGCGACCGCGTAGCCGGCTATGTGCGCCAGGGCTTCCTCGGGGGACTCCAGGCAGCGCGCGGTCCGCCCGATGACCACCGCGAGTTCGACCTCCCAGTCCGTCTTCTCGCTCCCCCGGGGCACGAGGACGGTGTCATCGGGGCCGACGACCGTGTCCGCCGCCTTGAGGAAGACGACGGGCTCGGCCGGGGTGGCGGCACCGGTCTCCGCCGCGTGGTCGTGGTAGTTCAGCCCGATGCACACGACCTTGCCGATACGGGCGACCGGCGCGCCGATCCGCTCGCCGGCCGCGTCGAGCACCGGGAGCCCGCCCGCCTCCGCCGCCGAGCGGATCCGCCCGAGCGCGTCCTCGTCCGCGAGCAGCGCTCCGTCGATGTCCGGCACCAGCCCGGACAGGTCCCGGAGGGTCGTCCCGTCCCGGTCGAGCAGCGCAGGCCGCTCCGAACCCGCCGTACCGACACGCAGCAGCTTCATCTCAGTTCTCCCTGTGGTCACTGTCGAGGTGGCCCCGCTTGAGGAGTCCCCGCGTGCGGCGGAGGGGAGTGTGCGGCTCATCGGAGGTTCGGCTGATCCTCCAAGGGATCAGGACGGCCCACAAGGCCCTGTTCACAACCTGGACCGTTACCCGACGGTAGTCGGCGTGCCGGCGCCCGGGGTGTCCCGGTACAGGAACACCCGCTCCGCCGCGCTCCATGTCGCGCTGGTCACGACGTAGAGCGCGGCCGCCAGCGGCACCACGGCGACGGTGACCAGCGTCGCGAAGGACATCAGCGGCAGCACCCTCGCCATCGCGCCCATCCCCGGCAGCGTCTGCTCCGGCTCGGCCGGCCCCCGGCCGCGAGCTGCCGCCGGGCGCGCCCATACGTGAACGCGGACACGACCGCGACGACCCCGAACAGCACGACGTACACCGACCCGGCCGGCCCGAACACCCCACCCGCCCCCAGCGCGTCGGCCCACCGTTCGTCCAGCCCGGCGGCGAACAGGCGGTGCCCCAGCAGCTCGTTGGCCTCCCCGCCGATCCGGGAGCTGGAGAACAGGTGGTACATCAGGAAGAAGGCGGGCAACTGCAGCAGGCCGGGCAGACAGCCCGCCAGCGGTGGCACCTTCTCCTTGGCGTGCAGCTCCAGGACGGCCCTCCGCAACCGCTCCGGATCCCGGCCGTGCCTGCCGCGCAGCTCGGACAGCTGCGGCGCGAGCCGGGCGCGCGCCTGCTGCCCCCGAGCCGCCGCCCGCGACAGCGGATGGACCGCCAGCCGAACCAGCGCGGTGAACAGGACGATCGCCGCCGCGGTGGCGGAGGTGTGGCACAGCGGGCGAAGCAGATCGGCGAGTTGACCGACCAGCGAAGCGAACAGGGACATGAATGGGGACATCGAGGCCCTCCGGGGCTCGTCGTGCCGGGAAGAACGGATATGTCGGCATGACGGCCCGCGAGGGGGCGCATGGCCCCGCGAAGGGACACACAGGAGAAGGGGCGGGGAGTCGGCGCCCCTACGCGGCCGTCGTGGAGGGACGGCCTGGGGCCCGGGGGCGGCAGCGGCCCGCCGCGTCGGGGTCACGCTGCGGCAGGAACGCCGTGCGCTGTTCACGGTCACGCAACGCGGTGCGTATCCGCGTGGGCGGCACCCGCGGCACCGACCGCGACAGGATCAGCGCACAGGCGACGAGCGCGGCACCGGCAGCCGCGGTGGCGGCGAGAGCCACGGCCGTCGAGAGGCCGATCCCCCCGGCGACGAAGACTTCGACGAGGATGAAGAGCAGAAGCGCGAGCGGCCGCAGCACGCGCCAGGTCTGACCGGTCATGCGCACCCCTCCCTTGCTGCCGTGCCCCACCCCGCCCCGAATGTGGCAGGGGGTGCGGCTCTGTACGGGTGATACGACCCGTCATCGGTTATACACGAGCGCGGTGCCCTCCGGGTTCCCTGTGGAAAACCTGGGCGACGCACCTCCCGGCCGGCGGGTGGTGAACCGGGCGCCCGCTCCGGGCCCGCACAGCCCGCCGGTTCCGGGCGGGCGCCGGGTCCCGCGCGGCGGCGGGGACCGCCCCGGCTGCGTCGGTGCGCCTCCGCCGCACCGCAGTCCGACGCAGGGACGTAGACGGCGGACGGACGTGAAGGGCGCACGGACGTGAAGGGCGCACGGGACGTGCACGGCGCGTGGACGTGAAGGGCGCAGGGACGTGGGCTCGGCCGTGCACCCGCCGGTGCCGCACCGTGCCCGGGCACGCCGCCGTGGTACGCCCACCGGTATCCGCCCTGCCCACCGCCCGGGGCCTGTTCCCGCACGGGGCCCGTTCCCGCCCGGCTCTCGTTCCCGTCCGGGCCGCTCGGCGGGGGCGGCTCCCCCTTCACGTGGCCGGGCCCCCTGCGGAGCCCCGTACAGCAGTACGGTGTGCTGCATGCGCCCCGACACGTCTGCCGACCACACCGCCGAAGCCGAGCGTCTGCTGCGCACCGCGGAGCAGTACCCGGAGGACCGCGAACCGCTGCTGCTCCAGGCCGCGGCCCATCTGGAGCTCTCGGGGGACCGGGCCCGGGCGAGCGGTCTGTACGACAGCCTCCTTGCCGGCGATCCGGACAACACCCACCTGATCAAGGCACTTCAGGCTGCCAATCTGTGGGAGTACGGCCACGAGGCGGAGGCCCGTGCGCTCATCGACGGCATCCGCGCGGCGGCACCGGACGACGCGGCACCGTGGGAGATCGCCGCCGAGACGCTGGAGGCCCACGACGAACTCGACGCGGCCCACTCCACCTTCACCGAGGCCGCCACCCGTCTCATCTCCCCGGGCGAGGAGACGTCCTACGCGGCCCAGTCCCTCCTCACCGGCCGCCACCGTGTGCGCCGTCTGCTGGCGCTGCCGCACGACGACTGGGACGCCCTCGCGGACCGCCTCCACACCGCGGCCGTCCCGCTGGACGAACTCCACGACCCCAAGCGGCTGTGGGCCCTCGGCTCCTCGGACCCGGCCGAACTCCGCGCCGAGATCGACCGGCTCCGCTCCGAACTGGGCACCTACCGCGCGGCCCTGTCCCGCCCCTTCCCGGTCGCGGTGCTCCACTGGCCGTCCTCCGAACTCACCGAACTCACCGGCACGTACCCGCCGCTGGCCGCCGAGTACCCGACCCACGACGCCCATCTCACCGCCATCGAGTCCGCCCTGCGCGACCTGTCGGCGACCGGCACCGGCAACCTCGGCATCGTCACGGGCACGGTCCCCTCGTACGAGGCGTTCGCCGCCTCGGAGGCCGCCTCCCCCGCGGACGCCGCCCTCCTCCCCCAGTACGCCACGACGCTCGCCGCCCGCGGCAAGGCGACGCCGTGGCCCCCGACGAAGGGGGCGCTCTGCTGGTGCGGGTCGAGGGCGTCGTACGGGGAGTGCCACGGGGCGGGGCGGGGCTGATCTCGCGCCGGCCGCGGCGCCCCGAGGGGGTCGGCAGGGAGGGGAAAGGGTGACGAAGTCCGTTGACGCCGGGCAACCGGTCGCCGGCTGTACGGCAGCTGATCACCTTGCGGCTGGGGAAGCAGCTCGGGGGACCTGAGCGCTGACCGCCGCCGGCACACGGCCTACAGCGTCGTGGGCCCCGGTCCTCGCCCCCCGCCATCGCCCGTCACGTGGCGGAGACCACCAGGGTGGTGCTGGAACGGCTGCGGCGGCGGACCGGATGCCCGCGCCGACCACATCCCCGAGTCGGCGGCCGACCACATCCCCGAGTCGCCGAGCACGGTGGAAGGGGCCAGCGAGCGGGCTGGACCTCTGCGCCGACGGCCCGCGGCACCGTGGGGAGTTCCCGACTGTCGACGTCCGCGCTCCGCACACGGGCGTCTCCCGCGTGGCACGTGCACCGCAGACGGCTTCTTCAGCCTCGTCGCCTTCTCGACGTGCTTCGGCCGGCCGGCAGGCGGACGGATCCGGCACCCTGCTGATCACGCCGGTTCAGCGGAGGGGCTTCCCACCGCGGACCGCTGCCGGGATTGCGCGCTGCCCGCACCTCTGTAAGTGGTGGGTCCCCCGGTGCCGCCGTAGCGTCGATACAGGAGCAACCGTTCCGGGAGGGAGGGAGCGCCTGCCGGATGCGCTGCGGTCGCCGGGCCGCGCAGCGGTCGGCAGGGGCGCGTGGGCACGGTGTGGGCCGGGTGGCTCGGGGAGAGACGGCTGGGAGCAGACATGCAGAGACACAAGCTGAGGACCGGGGCCATGATCTTTGCCGCGACGGTGCTCGCGGCGGGCCTTGTGCCGGCGACCGCGTCCGCGTCCCCCTCCGCGGCGGCCCAGCCCGATGACCAGGTCGTCGTCGTGGACTGCTTCATGAAGGCGCAGGTGCGGCCGAGCACGTTCCTGATCGCCTGCGGGGACGGCAACAGCGGGCTGACCGAACTCGAGTGGTCGTCGTGGGGCCGGGATCCGCCGTGGCCTCCGGGCTGAACGTGGTCAACGACTGCAAGCCCTACTGCGCCGCGGGCACGTTCCGCTCGTACCCCGTGAACGTCCGGCTCGAGCGTCCGGAGGCGTGGGAGAAGGCCCCGGACCAGCAGCGGTACGGGCAGCTCCACCTCAGCTTCCCCGGCAGCAGGCCCGAGCACCTGCCGCCCGAGGTGACGTACAAGCTGTGGGACTGACGGGCAGTGCGGTGCTCGTCGCCGACGGCATGCGGCCCGGGCTGCCGGGCTGCCGGGCGCCGGGAAGGGTCCAAGCGGACTCACGACGCGTCGCCGCCGGGCCGGGCCCGTCGGTTCGTACGATCCGGAGGCATGGTGCGGAAGCGCGTAGTGGTCTCCGGGACGGTCCAGGGAGTGTTCTACCGGGACACCTGCCGGAGGGTCGCCGAGGAGCACGGGGTGTCCGGCTGGGTGCGGAACCTGGCCGACGGCCGGGTCGAGGCGGTGTTCGAGGGGCATCCCGACGGAGTCGAGACCCTCGTCCGGTGGGCCCGGCTGGGGCCGCCGCACGCCGACGTGCGCACCGCGGAGGTGCGGGACGAGCAACCAGAGGGGCTCGTGGGGTTCGAGGTACGGCACAGCTCCGGCGCCTGACCGCCCTGCGGGACCCGGACGCGGGCCCCGTGCCGCGTCCGGCAGCCGGCAGCACCCCCCGGGCGGGCGGTCCGGGCAGGCGGTCCGGCCGTCGCCCGGCAACCGGCCGACGGCCGGGGTACGGTCTCGCCGGCCGTCGTTCCCTGGTGCCGGTGCGGCGCCGTGCCCGGTGCCGATCCCCGGTGCCGGTGCGGTGGTGCTTGTGCTCTTCACATCCCGATGTTCGCCGGCCGGTGGGTGTGGCTCTCGACGTCGGCCGCCGCGCGGCCGACGAGTTCATGGGCCAGTTCGGAGCAGGCGCGGGCGGCTGCCAGCTCCTCGCCTATCTTCGCGTCCGGGGTGTCGTCCGGATTGCGCCGGGCCACTCCCCTGCCCTCCACACCGGGGGCGTTGGGGCCGCTGAGAGAGGCCTTGCAGGCCGTCCGCGTCCCGTCCTCCTCGAACGACAAGTCGATGTTCCAGTGCTGCGTCGTCATGACGGGTCACCTTCGCCGTACGGTTCATCGGCCCCGTCCACCGCGGGGCACTGCGTGGTCAGGTGCCGGGGTGTGCCCGTTCCACCAGGTCCTTGAACTGGTGGAGGTCCGCCCGGACGGTCCTCTCGATCGCGGACGACTGGGCAAATCCCCTGGGGCCTCCGAAGGCGTCGTGCGCCTCCGCGGGGTCGTACTCCATGCGTAGCTGCATCCTCGTGTGGGTCGCGTCGATCGGGAGGAGCGATACGGAGCCGCTGAGGTGCGGGGTCTCCGTGGTCCTCCAGGTCATCGTCCGGTGGGGACGGACGTCGTCCGTGGCGGCGTCGAGCACGAAGGCCCGCCCCGCCGCGGTCTCCACGTCCATGTGGACGCCGGAGGCTCCCTCGCGACGGGCCTCCCGTACGCCTCCGACGAACTGCGGATAGTTCTCGACCTGGTGCAGATGGTTCCAGACCACGTCACCGGGCGCCGTGATGTCGATCTGTTCCTCGAGAGTGGGCATGACGGTCTCCCTGCCTCTCCCTCCAGGGTGCGGTCCGCGACGCCGCACCGCAACGGATCCGCGTCACCGCAGCGGCACGCCGGCACGCACGGGCGGCCGCGAGAGCCGCCCGGCCGGGCCCGGGCCGTGACGGCCAACCGGCCGGTGACGCAGGGGGCCTTCACCACCGCCGGCGCTCCCGGCGCGCCCGGCCGGCCGAAGCACTCCCACCGGGCTGACGCCCCGCTCCGCCGTCCGCTCGACGGGTCGGCCGAAAAGTGGTCCGGGGACCGTTGAACGGGGACGGCGGCCCGTCCGTACTCAAGGACAACTCCCCCATGGTGGCTGGGTGCGCGACCGGAAGAAGGGATCCGGTCGCGCACCCAGCGCTTTGCCACCGCCGCCACCACCACCGCCGCCGTCATCGCCGGTCACGGGTCGCCGGTCGCCGCGTTCGGCTCCCCTCGCCCCGCCCCGCTCACCGGTCCGCCGCGGGCCTCAGCCGCCGAGTGCGTGCACCACCGTGTAGATGACGAGCCCGGCGAGCGCTCCGACGACCGTGCCGTTGATCCGGATGAACTGGAGGTCCCGGCCGATGTGCGCCTCGATCTTCCGTGAGGTGTGCTCGGCGTCCCAGCCCGCGACCGTGTCGCTGATCAGGGATGTGATCTCCTCGCGGTACGTCGTCACCACGTACACCGCGGCGTTCTCGATCCAGCCCTCCAGCTTGTGCTGGAGCCTGCCGTCCGTCGCCAGCCGCGCGCCGAGGGACATCAGCGAGGCACGGGCCCGCAGCCGCAGTTCGCTGCGCTCGTCCTCCGCGGCGGAGATGATCATGGCGCGCACGGAAGACCATGCCGACGCGATGATGTCCTGCACCTCTGGTCGGGAAAGCATGTCGGACTTCATGCGCTCCACCCGCGCCCTGGTGTCCGTGTCGGCCTGGAGGTCGGAGGCGAAGTCGGCGAGGAACCGGTCGATCGCGCCGCGCGCCGGGTGGTTGGGGGCGTCGCGCATCTCGGTGACGAAGCGGACCAGCTCCTTGTAGACCCGCTCGCCGACCTTCCGGTCGACGAAGCGGGGCGTCCAGCCCGGCGCTCCGCCCTGGACGGCGTCCATGACGGAATCGCCGTGTGTGATCAGCCAGTTGTGGGCGCTGGCGCAGACCAGGTCGACGGCACGGTGGTGGGCGCCGTCGGTGACGATCTTGTCGAGGGTCTTGCCGAGGCCCGGCGCGATCTCGGCGGTCTCCGCACGGCGGGTGATGGCCTCACCGACGACGGCCTGGACGTCGGAGTCCCGCAGGACGGCCAGCGCACCGCGCAGGGCGGTGGACAGTTCCGCGGTGACACGGTCGGCGTGCGCGGGCTCGGCGAGCCACGCGCCGAGCCGGCCGCCGAGGGAGAGCCCGCGCAGCCGGGCCCGTACGACGTCCTCGGAGAGGAAGTTCTCACCCACGAAGTGCCCGAGGGAGGCGCCGAGCTGGTCCTTCTTGTTGGGGATGATCGCGGTGTGCGGGATGGGGATGCCGAGCGGGTGCCGGAAGAGCGCGGTCACCGCGAACCAGTCGGCCAGGGCGCCCACCATCCCGGCCTCGGCGGCCGCGGCCACATAGCCGGGCCAACCCTCGACACCGGAGTTCCTGGCCCAGGTGGCGAGCGTGAAGATCAGCGCCACCAGGACCAGCAGACCGGTGGCCGTCGCCTTCATCCGGCGCACGCCGCGGCGCTTCTCCTCGTCGGCGGCGGTGTACCCGAACGAGGCGAGCGGCGCCGGGCGCGTACGGGGGATCCGGCAGTGCGCCCGCCGCCACCCGCTCGGCCCAACGCCCCCTCACGCCCCGTTCCGCCGCCCGCCGAGCGGACGGGACCGTGCCCGGCGCGTCCCTCGCCGCCGTCCGGGTCGCTGCCCGCGGCCGGGTCGGCCGACCGGTCCACGGAGCCCACCGCCTCCGCCGGCGGCCGTGCGGAGCCGCCCGTGGCCTGCCCGTTCTCCTCCGGCACACCCGCGGCGCGTCCGGGGCGGCCGGCCGCCGGATCCTCGCGCCCGGTTCCCTCTGTTCGCTTCATCGACTCCACCCGTCCGCGCACACGACCCTCCTGCCCGGGGGCCGTACGCCTTCTCCCTACCTCTGGTACTCCCGGGGCGCACGTCGAGTTCCCACGGCCATATCGGATGATGTGCTCATGAAAACCCAGCGGGCCGGGTACGGCCTGTTCGCCGCACTCGTCGCCCTCGTCCTGCTGATCAGCGGCGCGATCGTCACCAGCCTCACCGTCCTCGGGGCCGACGACCGGCGGCAGACAGCCTCCGGGGCCGGAACCGGCGGCCGGTCCGGCAAGACGACGGCACGGACCGTGGGCACCGGGGGCTGGGCCGGGTCCTGGTCGGCCGCGCCCGGGAAGGCCGGGGTCGCGCCCGCCGGCGGGCACTCCGTACGGAACGTCGTCCACACCAGCATCGGCGGCAGCGAGGCCAGGATCACCCTGTCCAACCTCTACGGCACCGAGCCGCTGAGGATAGGCAGCGCCTCCATAGCGGTGGCCGCCCAGGGCGCCGCCGCCGCGCCCGGCAGCCTGCGGCGGGTGCTCTTCGACGGGCGGCCGTCCGCCACGGTGCCGGCGGGCGGGCACGTCCTCGGCGACCCCGTCCGGCTCGCCGTGCCCGCGGACGGGCATCTGCTCGTCTCGCTCTTCGTCCCGCCGCCCGGCGGGGGCACGGTCACCCTGCACCCGCGGGCGCGGCAGACGTCGTACCTGGCCGTGGGCGACCGCACCCGCGACGCGGGCGCCTCCGCCTACACCCGGCGCACCTCCTCCTGGCACCATCTGACCGCCGTGGACGTCCGCAACCCGGCCGCGCGCGGCACGGTGGTCGCCCTCGGCGACTCGCTCACCGACGGGGCGGGCTCCACTCCCGACGCCGACCGCCGGTGGACGGACCATCTCGCCGACCGGCTGCGCTCGGGCCGCTGGGGCTACGGCGTCGTCAACCAGGGCATCAGCGGTAACCGGCTCCTCCGGGACGGCGTCGGCCCCAGCGGGCTCTCCCGCCTCGACCGTGACGTGGCGGGCCGGCCGGGCGCCCGGGTCGTCGTGATCGCCCTCGGCGTCAACGACCTCCTCCGCCCCGCGGGCAGGGCGAACCCGGCCGAGGTCACGGCCGGGCTCCGGAGCCTCGCGGAGCGTGCGAGGGCTCGTGGACTGAGGGTGGTCGGCGCGACGCTCATGCCGTTCAGGGGGCACCCCCGCTACGGTCCGGAGCTGGACGCCGCCCGGGAAGAGATCAACACGGCCATCCGCGCGGGAGGGGTCTTCGACGCCGTCGTCGACTTCGACCGCGCCCTGCGCGATCCCTACGCCCCTGAGCGGCTCCACCCGGCGTACGACTCCGGGGACCATCTGCACCCCAACGACGCCGGGTACGAGCGGATGGCGCGCAGCGTGGACCTCTCCGTGCTGACCGGGGAAGGGGAGGCGGCCCGCCTCTGAGGCGGGGCGGGCCCGGCGGCCGTCGGGCCCGGCGGCCGGGGCCACCGCTTCCCGCCGGGGCTGAGCCCGCCTGTCGCGGCTGAGCCGGCCTGCCGCCCGGGGCCCGGAGCGCGACGGACGGCAACCATGCCGGGGCCCGGAGCGTGACGGGCCCAACCGTGAACCGGCCGGAGCGTGGCGGAGGCCGAAGCGCGACGGGCCCAACCGTGAACCGGCCGGAGCGTGGCGGAGGCCGAAGCGCGATGGTCCCGGCCGGCCGGGGGGTCAGATACCCAGGTCCTTGATGATCTTCGCGACGTGACCGGTGGCCTTCACGTTGTACAGCGCCCGCTCGACCCTGCCGTCCTCGTCCACGACGACCGTCGAGCGGATGACGCCAATCACCGTCTTCCCGTAGAGCTTCTTCTCTCCGAACGCGCCGTACGCCTCCAGTACCGCCTTCGACGGGTCGCCGAGGAGCGTGACCTTCAGATTCTCCTTCTGGCGGAACTTCGCCAGCTTTTCGGGCTTGTCCGGGGACACCCCGATCACGTCGTACCCGGCTCCCGCCAGCAGGTCCAGGTTGTCGGTGAAGTCGCAGGCCTGCTTGGTGCAGCCCGGGGTGAGGGCCGCCGGGTAGAAGTACACGATGACCTTGCGGCCCTTGTGGTCGGCGAGCGAGACCTCGTTGCCGTCCGCGTCGGGCAGGGTGAAGTCCGGGGCGGTGTCGCCGGGCTGGAGTCGCTCGCTCATTCTCGGTTCTCCTCGGAGGAAGTGGGCGTACGGGACCGAGCGTAGTAGGGGGTGCCGCGGGGTGCGGTCGGCTTCGAGCTGACAGACTGTCCAGGAAGGACTACCGGATACGACGACGGAGGCGGCGCGGTGTCGGACGTCAGGACCCCTGCGCAGATCGAGGCGGACATCGTCCGCCGGCGCGAGCAGCTCGCCGAGACGCTCGACGAGATCGGGACGCGGATGCACCCGAAGACGATCATCGGGGATGCGAAGGCCAAGGTCGCCTCGGCCGTGGACCACACCGCCGGGCGGGCGTTCGTGACCGCGAACCGCCTGGTGACCGATGTGAGGAACCGCTTCGTGGACCCGGACGGCGCGCCGCGGCTGGAGCGCGCGGTACCGGTGGCGCTCGCCGTGGTGGGCGTGGTGGGTCTGCTCGCCCTGGCCGCCCGGAAGCGGAAGGCGTGACTCCGCTCCACCCCGGCGGCGGCCGGACGCCCGTTCGGCAGGTAGGTTCGATGTCGTGAGCGACAACACCCTCGACAAGCACGACAAGCTGCCCATCAAGATGCTGCACGACCGGGTGCTGGTCCGGTCGGACGCCCCCGAGGGCGAGCGGCGATCGGGCGGCGGCATCCTGATTCCGGCGACCGCGGCGGTCGGCCGGCGTCTGGCCTGGGCGGAGGTGGTCGCCGTCGGGCAGAACGTCCGCACGGTCGAGGCCGGGGACCGCGTGCTGTACGACCCGGAGGACCGCGCGGAGGTCGAGGTGCGCGGCGTCGCGTACGTCCTGATGCGGGAGCGTGATCTGCACGCCGTCGCGGCGGACCGCTTCGAGGGCGCCGAGGACTCGACGGGGCTCTACCTGTAGCGGCCCGCACCCGCGACAACCGCCCGGCCAGCCGTCCCGGTGCTCGGGGCGGCCGCGCGCCGTACGCGACCGCCGGGGGCCCGGTCCCGGCCCCGGACTCGACCGCGCGGAACCGGACGCGGCCATACGGGCTCGACCGCACGCACCGCGCCGACGGCGCCCGCACGGACCGCGCCGACCGGGTGGGCGGGCCCCAGTCACCGGCCCCCCGGTCACCGGGCACCGGGCATTGGGGCAGCGCGGGACGGAAGCGGGAAGCAGCAAGCAGCAGCGGGCGCACGGCGGGGAAACGGCCCGGTGACACCGATCACCAGGCCGTTCTCATGGCCTTTGCTACGGTGGGAACCGACCCGACGAGACGCGCCGTACCGGGCAGGAAAAGACGACGCACCCCGCCCGAAGTCCGCGTCCCGGAGGTGCCCGTCATGGCCTGGGTCCTGCTCGTTCTCGCCGGCCTGCTCGAGGTCGGCTGGTCGATCGGCATGAAGTTCACCGAAGGGTTCACCCGGCTCTGGCCGAGCGTGTTCACCGCCGCCGGGATCGTCGCCAGCATGCTGCTGCTGTCCCAGGCAGCCAGGACGCTGCCCATCGGCACCGCCTACGGCGTCTGGGTCGGCATCGGCGCGGCCGGGGCCGCGATCGTGGGCATGGCCGTCCTAGGCGAGCCCGCCACCGCCGCCCGGATCTTCTTCGTGGTGCTGCTCCTGGTCGCCGTGGTGGGCCTGAAGGCGACCTCGGGCCACTGACCCCGCTCCCCTGCCGCCCCGGCTCACATCCGGTCGGGGTGCGCCTGCCATCCGTCCTGGCCGCCCGCCCCCTGGGGCCCGCCGCCGTCGCCCCCGGTACCGCTCGTACCGCTGGTACCGCCCGGGGCCCAGCCGTCCCGGCCGGTGCCCCCGCTGGGCCCGCCGTTCACCGGCCAGCCGCCGGTCCGATCCGGTGCGGACGGGCGGCCGACCGTGGTTCCGCCCCCGGCTGAGCACCGCCGTCCACCGGAACCCCGGCCTCCGCCCTGCCGCCGGTGCCCTCCCGGGTCGGCGGCGGCGCGACGCCCACCGAGCTGCCGTCACCGGTAGCGTCCTCGCCCCCACCCGGCGCCGACGGGTCGTCGCCGGGCCGGCCCGGGGCGCCGGAGGGGTCGGCGGACAGATCGCCATACGGATCGCCATACGGATCGCCGGACGAATCGCCGGACGGGTAGGACTCCTCGTCCGCGCCCTCGGCGACCGTCAGCTCGAAGTCCCGCACCTCGCTGCCGGCCAGCGCGGCCGCCGTGAACTCGCCCCAGACCGCAGCGGGAGCCCCGCCGCCGTTGATCCTCGGCAGACCCAGCGCCCCGTAGAGCGACCTCTGCGCACCGGTGTCGGGATCCTGGCCCATGACGGCGACGACGGTCGCCAGCTCGGGCGTGTAGCCGGCGAACCAGGCCGCCCTGTCGCCCTCCGCCGTGCCCGTCTTGCCCGCCGCGGGCCGCCCGGCGGACAGCGCCGCCATGCCCGACCCCTGCCGCACCACGCCCATCAGTACGGACGTAGTGGTGTCCGCCGCCTCGCGGCTCACGGCCTGCCGGACCGGCACGGCCGGCAGCTCCAGTTCCACACCGTCCCTGGTGACGCGCTCGACGAGCGAGTACGTGCCGCGCCGGCCGTGGTTGGCGAGCGTCGCGTACGCCTCGGCCATGTCCAGGACGCTCGCGGTCGCCACGCCCAGGGCGATGGACGGAGTCGCCGTCAGGTCCGGAGTGCTCTCCGGGACGCCGAGGGCGACGGCGGTCTCCCGCACCCTGCGCGGTCCGACGTCCTGGGCGAGCTGCGCGTACACCGAATTGACCGAGTGGTCCGTGGCCAGGCGCAGACTCAGGGGGCCGTAGGAGACGTTGTCCTCGTTCTCCGGTGCGTAGCCGGTCGGGCCGTGGCTGCCCAGCACCTGGCGCCGGTCCGTGCCGTCGTACAGCGTGTCGGGGGTGATCCTGCGGCCGTCCCGGGTCACGGAGCCGTTCTCGACGGCGGCGGCGAGGACGAACGGCTTGAACGTCGAACCGACCTGGTAGTCGCGGCGGGTGGCGTTGTTCACGTACTGCCGGGTGTAGTCGATGCCGCCGTACATGGCGACGACCCTGCCGCTCGCCGGATCGATCGACGCTCCGCCGACGCGGACGTTCCGGTCGGCCGCGCGGCCGGGATCGCGCCGGGACATCACATGCCGGTCGACGGCGGCGGTGAAGGCGTGCTGCTTCTTCCGCTCCAGGGTGGTCGTGATCCGGTAGCCGCCGCGCGCCAGGGTCCTCTCGTCGACGACCCCGTGGCCGGTGAGCCAGTCCTCGACGGCCTGGACGATGTATCCGCGCTGCCCGGACAGCCCCGTCGCCGGGCCCGCCGTCTGCGGCACGGGGAAGATCATGGCGGCCCGGTCGGAGAGCGTCAGCCAGTTCTCCGTCACCATGCCGTCGAGCGTGTAGTTCCACCGGGCGAGCGCCCTGGGCCGGTTCTCGGGGTGCGCTGCGACGTCGTACGCGCTGGGCGCGTTGAGCAGAGAGGCGAGGTAGGCGCCCTCCGCGGTGTCGAGCGCGCTGATGTCCTTGCCGTAGTAGGCGTGCGCCGCGGCCTGGGCTCCGTACGCGTTGCGGCCGAAGTAGCTGGTGTTGAGATAGCCCTCCAGGATGTCGTCCTTGCTCTGCTCCCGGTCGAGCTTGATCGCGATGAAGAACTCCTTCACCTTGCGCGTGACCGTCCGCTCCTGGCCCAGGTAGTAGTTCTTCACATACTGCTGGGTGATGGTGGAGCCGGACTGCTTCCCCTTGCCGGTGACGGTGTTCCACGCGGCACGGACCATCGCCTTGGGGTCGACGGCCCGCTCGGAGTAGAAGTCGCGGTCCTCGGCGGCGAGCACCGCGTGCCGGACGGGCAGAGGGATCCGGGAGAGCCGGACGCTCTGCCGGTTGACCTCGCCGTCCCGGGCGATCTGCGTGCCGTCCCGGTAGAGGTACACGTTCGACTGGGCCGTGGCCGCGGAGTTGGCCGGCGGGATGTCGACCAGCAGGTATCCGGCGGCGAAGCCGCCGAGCAGCACGAGCGCGAACAGCAGGGACGCACCGAGCACCATCCGCCAGGTGGGGACGGCACGCCTCAGGCCGGTGCGCCGGGGCCGGGTACGGGTACGGCTGCGGTGACGGCTGCTGCTGGCGGGACGGGGCTCCGCGGCAGGCGCCGCACCGCTGCCCTCACGGTCCCCGTGCTCCTCCTCGCCTTCCCTGCCGGACCCGCCGTCCTCGTACTCCCCGTACTCCCCGTACTCCCGGTGCTCCCGGTGCTGCGCGACTTCCCCGTACTGCCCGTACTGCCCGTACTGCCCGTACTCCTGGCGCGGCGCGCCGGGCGCCGGACGGCCGGCGCCCTCCGGAGACCCCGGAGGGTTCGGACGGCCCTCATACCCCGGATGCCCCGGATGCCTCGGACGCCTCGGAGCCCTCGGATCCCGGCGCGGCTGCTCTGGCTCGTGGCTCATGTCCCTGGAGACTCCTCGGCACCTGCCCGGAGGGGCACCCTGCCCGGAGGAGCACCCCGGCCCGGCGCCGACAATTCGGGCGATTCGCTTGGTGTGCCCATACTGCACTTCGCACCGCCCGGACCTCCGGACCCCGCCGGGAATACGGTCGCGACGGCCACGCCCCTGGGCTAGGGTCATGCGCTTCGGCGCGTCCGTCCCGGACATGCCCGGCAACGACTACCGCCGAAGGAGGCTACGGTGCGGCTCTACGCGGTCGTCGCGGCAGGTAGCTTCCGGCGTTACGCGACATACCGGGTGGCGACAGCGGCCGGCGTCTTCACCAACACCGTCTTCGGCTTCATCCTGACGTACACCTATACCGCCCTCTGGGACGAACGCCCGCGGCTCGGCGGCTACGACCTCTCCCAGGCCGTCACCTATGTGTGGTTGTGCCAGGCCCTCCTGATGACCTGCGCCATGATGGGCGGCGGCTTCGAGGACGAACTCGTCGAACGCATCCGCACCGGCGACATCGCCATCGACCTCCACCGCCCCGCCGACCTGCAACTCTGGTGGCTCGCCGGGGACCTGGGGCGCGCCGCCTTCCACCTGCTCGGCCGCGGCACGGTCCCCTTGCTGCTCGGCGCCGTCGCCTTCGACCTCGCGCTGCCCGCGTCCCCGCTGACCTGGCTCGCCTTCCTCGCCGCCGTCGCGCTGGGGGTCACCGTCAGCTTCGCCCTCCGGTACCTCGCGGCCCTGTCGGCGTTCTGGCTGATGGACGGCGCAGGAGTCCTCCACTTCAGCTGGCTGGCCGGGATGTTCTTCTCCGGCATGCTGCTGCCCCTCACCCTCTTCCCCGGCGCCCTCGGCGAGATCGCCCGGATCCTGCCCTGGTCCTCACTGCTCCAGATCCCCGTCGACGTCCTCCTCGGCAAGCGCACCGGCTGGGCGCTCGTCCAGGCCTACGCCTTCCAACTGGGCTGGGCTGCCGCCCTCCTGGCCGCCGGCCGGCTCCTGCAGTCGGCCGCGACCCGAAGGGTGGTGGTCCAGGGTGGCTGAACCACCCCGGACCGGCCGAAGCCCCGGCCCCGCCGCACCACCGCACACCGACGGCACCCCGCCGCACCCCGACGACGCCGGACGGACCGTACGGTGCCGCCGCGACGCCCTCCACGGGCCGGGCGGACGCACCCGACACGCAGCACTCACCCGCCCCGCAGCACGCCTGCGCACGTTGCGGTCCGGGCTGCGCGTCTACGGACTCATCGCCGCCATGTGGATGCGCTCCACCATGACCTACCGAGCGTCCTTCGCCATGACCGCGCTCGCGAACCTCGCCGCCACGTCCTTCGACTTCGCCGTCATCCTGCTGATGTTCACGCACGTCGACACCCTCGCCGGATACCGCCTGCCGGAGATCGCCCTCCTCTACGGAGCGGCCGCGACCGCCTTCGGGCTCGCCGACCTCGCGATGGGATCCATGGACCGGCTCGGACGACGCGTACGCGACGGCACACTCGACACGCTCCTCGTACGGCCCGCCCCCGTACTCGCGCAGGTCGCCGCCGACCGCTTCGCCCTCCGGCGCCTCGGCCGCATCACCCAGGGCCTGCTGGTCCTCGCCTACGCGCTCCTCACCCTCGACCTCGACTGGACCCCGCTCAAAGCCGCCATGGTGGCGATGATGCCGCTCAGCGGAGCCGTGATCTTCGCGGCGCTGTTCGTGGCCGGCGCGGCCTTCCAGTTCGTCGCCCAGGACGCCGCCGAAGTACAGAACTCCTTCACCTACGGCGGCAACACCCTCCTCCAGTACCCGCCCACCGTCTTCGCGAAGGACCTCGTACGGGGCGTCACCTTCGTCGTACCGCTCGCCTTCGTCAACTGGCTGCCCGCGCTCTACGTCCTCGGGCAGCCCTACCCGCTCGACCTGCCCCGCTGGCTCGCCTTCACGCCACCGCTCGTCGCCGCCGGGTGCTGCGCGCTCGCCGGAGCCGCGTGGCGGGCGGGTCTCCGCACCTACCGCAGCACCGGGAGCTGAACCGTGACAGAGGAAGCCATCCGCACCGCGGACCCCCTCCGGACCGGCGACCTGATCGAACTGGACGGCCTGGAGAAGGTCTTCGACGTACGCCGCAGAACGGGACCGCTGCGCCGCGAGAAGACACGGGTACGGGCCGTCGACGGCATCAGCTTCACCGTTTCGCGCGGCGAGATGGTCGGCTACATCGGCCCCAACGGCGCCGGGAAGTCCACCACCGTCAAGATGCTGACCGGCATCCTGACCCCCAGCGGAGGACGACTGCGCGTCGCCGGGATCGACCCGTCGCGCGAACGCACCCGGCTCGCCCGGCGCATCGGCGTGGTCTTCGGGCAGCGCACGACACTCTGGTGGGACCTGCCGCTGATCGACTCCTACCGGCTGATGCACCGGATGTACCGGATCCCGGACGCCCGCTACCGGCAGAACCTGGAGCGCTGCGTCGAACTGCTCGACCTCGGCGCCCTCCTGGACGTGCCCGTACGGCAGCTCTCCCTCGGCCAGCGCATGCGCGGCGACATCGCCGCCGCCCTGCTGCACGACCCCGAGGTGCTCTACCTCGACGAACCCACCATCGGTCTCGACGTCGTCTCCAAGGCCAAGGTGCGCGAGTTCCTGCGCGACCTCAACGCCGAACGCGCGACGACCGTCCTGCTCACTACCCACGACCTCACCGACATCGAGCACCTGTGCAACCGCGTCATGGTCATCGACCACGGGCGGCTCGTCTACGACGGCACCCTCGCCGGACTCCACGAGATCGCGCCGGGCGAGCGCATCCTCGTCGTGGACCTCGAACACCGGCTCCCGCCCATCGAGGTCGCGGGCGCACGGCCGGTCCGGGTGGAGGGCCCGCGCCAGTGGCTGGCGTTCCCGGCCTCGGCCTCCGCGGCGCCGATCGTGGCCGCCATCGCCGACGGCTATCCGCTGGTGGACCTGTCGGTGCGGGAACCCGACATCGAGTCGGTGATCGCGAGGATGTACGCGGAGCGTCCGACGGCCCCGTGAGGCCCCGGCAGACCGGCTGACGGCCGGCCCGTCGGCATGCGGGCATGCGGGCATGCGGGCAAGTGGGCAAGTGGGCAAGTCGGCCGGTGCCGCGCACGGAAGGGCTCACCGGCCGGCGACACCCTGAACGGCACCTCGCCGTGCCGGCCCTCCCCTCACGGCCGCACCATCCCCAGTCCATCCGGTACGAGGGCGACCACCCGCAGCGCTGTGCTCCCCCTGGGCCGTTGGGGCGCGGCGAGGCCCCTCCCCCTTCCCCTCCCCATTCCCGTCCCCCTTCGCGTCCCCGGGCCTCCGAGGGCCGGGCCGACCCCGCACCTGGCCCCTCGCGGTCCGTGCAGAGCCGTGGCACCCGCCGCCGCGACCTTCCGGACGGTCCCGTCCGGCCGAGGCACTAGGCTGACCGCATGACGAGCGACCTTCCGGACATGCGGGCCTCCGACGCCGAACGGGAGCGGATCGCCGAGCTGCTGCGGAACGCCGTCGCCGAGGGCCGCCTCGACATGGACGAGTTCGGGGAACGGCTCGACGCCGCCTACAAGGCACGTACGCGCGGAGAACTGGAGCCCCTCGTGCGGGACCTGCCGACTCCCGGCGGCAGCCCGGCGCCGCTCGCCGCCGCACCGGACCCCGGCACCATGGACTACGCCCGGCGCATCGGCCAACCTCCGACGTCCAAGGGCGCGTTCGCGTTCTGGAGCGGCTTCGGCCGCAAGGGCACCTGGACCGTCGCCCGCAGGTTCACCGCCGTCGTCCTGCAGGGAGGCGGCGAGATCGACCTGCGGGACGCCGACTTCGAGGACCGCGACACCGTCATCCGCTGCTTCACCCTGATGGGCGGCATCCATATCACCGCCCCTCCGGACATGCATGTCGACGTCAGGGGCTTCGGCTTCATGGGCGGCTTCGGCGAGGCGGGCTCCGGCGGCGACCCTGACGACATCGCCCCCGGCTCACCCCGAGTGATCGTCACCGGCTTCGCCCTCATGGGCGGCGTCGGCGTGGAGCGCAAACTCCGCAGGGCCGACAAGCAGCGCCTGAAGCAGGCCCGCAAGCGGGGACGCCTGGAGAAGCGCGAGGACGGCGGGGCGCCGGACGAACGGGCGTAGCGCTCCCCCGCTCCTCCGGCCACGACCCCCGCCGACGTGACCATCCGATCGTCCACTCGTTACTCCGTGCGAGACTACGAACGCACGGACGGTACCGAGGGGGCGCACGCCATGCCGGTGAGCCCGTACACGCGTGAACGCCTGACAGCGGCGGCGAGGACGTCGCGGACGCTGTCGGAGGCCCTGGGGAAACTGGGGGTGGAGGCGAAGGGGGCTTCGCGGTCGTACATCCGCACCCGTATGAAGCAACTCGGCGTGGACACCTCGCACTTCGAGCGGGAGGGAGCACGTTGGACGAAGGACGTCCTTGAGCCGGTGGTCGAGGCGTCGACCAGCGTGACCGAGGTCCTGCGCCGGCTCGGTCTGGACGTGGTCGGCGGCCACCACACGAACATCAGCCGGCGCATCCGCGCCTACGGCATCGACACCTCCCACTTCAGGACGACGGCGAGGGCGGGCGCGGGACGCAACCCGGCGGCGTCCGGAGGGCTGCTCGTCAAGCAGCCGCCGGGCGGCGCCCGGCGGACTTCCGGCCGCCGCCTGCGACGCGCTCTGACCCGGTCCGGCATACCTGAGCGGTGCGCCCTGTGCGGTGCGGGGCCCGAGTGGCGGGGCCGGCCCCTGCCGCTGGAAGTCGATCACATCGACGGCGACTGGCGAGACAACCGGCCGGAGAACCTGCGCCTCCTCTGCCCCAACTGCCACTCGGCGACGGATACCTACCGGGGACGCGCCAAAGCCCGGCGCGGGGAGTCCTCATGAGTCGGGGAGCCCGAGGTACCGACGCACCACGACCATCGAGACGTGCCTATCGAAAGAGGGGCGACCGGCCCGGGGCGGCGGAGCTGGCAGCGGCCGTCAGCGCCTCGTGCTCCCTGGCCGAGGTGCTGCGGCGGCTGCTGCGGCCCGACAACACCCGTCAGCGCACCAACCTGAAGCGCTGGATCGCCGACGACGGTCTCGGCACCACCCACTTCCTCGGTCAGGCGCATATGAGGGGCAGGCCCGGAACGGTCCCGGCACGGACCGCCGCCGACATTCTGACGAAGAGGGAGACGGGGCGCCGCACCAGAACGACGCACCTGAGGCGCGCGCTCCGGGAGATCGGCGTACCCGAGGAGTGCACCGGCTGCGGGACCGGCCCCGAGTGGCTGGGGCGGCCCATGACCCTCGAGGTCGACCACATCAACGGCGACCGGCTGGACGACCGCGCCCAGAACCTGCGGCTCCTGTGCCCCAACTGCCACGCGACCACCGTCACATGGTGTCGAGGCGGCGGGCGCCCCCGCCTCTGAGGGGCCTTGTTGCACCGGATGCCCATCGCGCCCAGTACAGTGGGCGCGGTACGGGCGCCCGTACGCCAAGGGCTGAGCGGCGATCTTTAGGTGGTCGTGTTTGTCGGTTCGAATCCGACCGGGCGCACCGGAGCCGAGGGCTCGACTCGCCTCCCGCGAGCCGAGCCTTCCGCTCCTCCACCTCAGCCCAGCAGCTCCCGCACCACCGGTACCAGCGCCCGGAACGCCTTCCCCCGGTGGCTGATCGCGTTCTTCTCCTCGGGGCTCAGCTGTGCGCACGTCCGTGTCTCGCCGTCCGGCTGGAGGATCGGGTCGTAGCCGAAACCGTTGGTCCCGGCCGGGACGTGGCGAAGGGTGCCGCGCAGACGGCCCTCGACCACGCGTTCCGTACCGTCGGGAAGGGCCAGGGCGGCCGCGCAGGCGAAGTGGGCGGCGCGGTGGTCAGCGGAGATGTCGGAGAGCTGGGCGAGCAGCAGTTCGAGGTTGGCCGAGTCGTCGCCGTGGGTGCCTGACCAGCGGGCGGAGAAGATGCCCGGGGCGCCGCCGAGGACGTCGACGCAGAGGCCGGAGTCGTCGGCGACGGCCGGGAGGCCGGTGGCCTGGGCGAGGGCGTGTGCCTTGAGCAGGGCGTTCTCGGCGAAGGTGACGCCGGTTTCCCTGACGTCGGGGATCTCGGGGTAGGCGTCGGTGCCGACGAGTTCATGGCCGAGTCCGGCGTCGGCGAGGATCGCGCGGAGTTCGGTGATCTTTCCGGGATTGCGGGTGGCGAGGATCAGGCGGGTCATGCGCCCAGTATCTCCGCGCCGGTGGTGGGGCGGGCGCCGCGGGTGGTGCCCACGGCGCCCGGTACGGCGGCATCCGGCGCCCGGTGGTCCGGGCCCAGCGGTACGGCGGGGTCCGGCGCCCGGTGGTCCGGGCCCAGCGGTACGGCGGGGTCCGGTGCCCGCTCAGGGGGTGCAGACCTTGCCGAGTTCGGCGGCGGCGTCGGTGACCGGCGTGATGTCCGGGGTGGCGTCGCCGTTCTCGACGGACGCGCGGACGTTGTCGACTCCCTTGGAGAGGTCGTCGACGGCCTTGGAGAGGTCGGCGTTGTCGGTGGTGCCCTTGAGGCTTCCGAGTTCCCTGTCGATGTCGTTCAGGGCTTCGGTCAGCTGTGTCGGGTCCTCGGAGGCGGTGGTGACGGCCCGGGAGAGTCCGTCGACGCTGGTGGCTATGGCGTCGGCGGTCTTGACGCAGTCCAGGGCCTTGTCGACGGCACCGCAGCCGACGGCTCCGGTGAGCGCGACGGCGGTGACGACGGCGAGTGCGATGCGGCGGCTGCGCATGGGACGGTCCCTCCCGGGTTCTCGGACGGGCGTACGGTTCGGCCCGTACGCCCATGGCTGCTGTGACGCCGGCAGTGGCGTTCTTGGTTGCTTCTTTACTCCCGGAGGGGGCGGCGCCCGCGGAGACCGGCCGGAGGGCTGCCCCGGGTCACCCCGGTCGACGCCCCCCGGTCATCCGACCAGGGGTGTGGCGAGTGCGGCGGTCTGGAGTGCCGCGAGGTCGGCGCAGCCGCCGGTGGCGAGGTCGAGGAGCGCGTTGAGCTCCTTGCGGTCGAAGGGCTCGGCCTCGGCGGTGCCCTGGACTTCGACGAAGCGGCCGTCGCCGGTGCAGACGACGTTCATGTCGGTCTCGGCGCGGACGTCCTCCTCGTAGCAGAGGTCGAGGAGGGGTGTGCCGTCGACGATGCCGACGGAGACGGCGGCGACGGTGCCGGTGAGGGGCTTGCGGCCGGCCTTGACGAGCTTGTTGGCCTGGGCCCAGGCGACGGCGTCGGCGAGGGCGATGTAGGCGCCGGTGATGGCGGTGGTCCGGGTACCGCCGTCCGCCTGGAGGACGTCGCAGTCGAGGACGACGGTGTTCTCTCCGAGGGCCTTGTAGTCGATGACGGCGCGCAGGGACCGGCCGATGAGGCGGGAGATCTCGTGGGTGCGGCCGCCGATCCTGCCGCGGACGGACTCCCGGTCGCCGCGGGTGTTGGTGGAGCGCGGCAGCATGGAGTACTCGGCGGTGACCCAGCCTTCGCCGCTGCCCTTGCGCCAGCGGGGGACGCCCTCGGTGACGGAGGCGGTGCAGAAGACCTTGGTGTCGCCGAAGGCGATGAGGACGGAGCCCTCTGCGTGCTTGCTCCAACCGCGTTCGATGGTGACGGGGCGGAGCTGTTCGGGGGTGCGGCCGTCGATACGAGACATGTGGTGAGCCTATCCGTACGCGGGTGAGGGCCCGTTCCGCCGGGCGGCTTGCGGGGCCGCCCGGGAACGGGCCCTTCACGGGGAGATCGGTGCCGAGGGGGCCGGGGCCCGTCGTCAGCGGCGCGGCCTCCCCGGGTGAGCGGGGTGGTGGCTCGCAGGCGGGTCACATCATGTCCTCGATGTCCGCGGCGATGGGGTCGGCGTCGGTGCCGATGACGACCTGGATGGCGGTTCCCATCTTGACGACGCCGTGGGCCCCGGCGGCCTTCAGCGCGGCCTCGTCGACCTTGCCCGGGTCCACGACCTCGGTGCGGAGCCGGGTGATGCAGCCCTCGACCTCTTCGATGTTGTCGATGCCGCCGAGCCCGGCGACGATCTTCTCAGCCTTGCTGGCCATGTCTTTCTCCCTGCGTTCGAGAGGCCCGTTCGGGGCGCTCAGCGCTGCCTCGGCCCACCACCGGTCCGTTGCGGCACGGCGGTGCACGGTTGGCCCATCTTCATGAGCGGGTGATCGCCGGTTGTCGAATGATGACGTTCACCGGCGGCCCGCTTCCGCGGCGGCCCCGGCCGGGCCGCGGGTGGACCGGGGCCCGGCCGGGCCGTACCACAACTGGTCTACACCAGCCTGCGGCACCTGCCAAACCAGGCGACTTCCGGGAGGACGCCGATGAGCACCGAGAGCGCGGCGGTACCTGGGCGGACCTGGCGGCACAGGTCGTTCCAGGGGCTCCAGAAGATGGGGCGCAGCCTCCAGCTCCCCATCGCCGTGCTGCCGGCGGCCGGCATCCTCAACCGCCTCGGCCAGCCGGACGTCTTCGGCGACCAGGGTCTCGGATGGACGGACGTCGCCAAGGTGATGGGCGGGGCCGGTGGTGCGCTGCTGGATTCGGGCCTGGGGCTGCCGATGCTCTTCTGCATCGGTGTCGCGATCGGCATGGCGAAGAAGGCGGACGGCTCGACGGCGCTCGCCGCGGTGGCGGGTTTCCTCGTGTACTACGGGGTGATCCGGGAGTTCCCGCAGGAGTGCGTGGACCCGGCGACCCCGGTGGACACCGGCTGCCGGGCACTGGACGGTACGGTCACGGCCTTCACCTACCAGAACCCGGGTGTCTTCGGCGGGATCGTGATGGGCCTGATGACGGCCTATGTGTGGCAGCGCTACCACCGCACCAGGCTGGTGGACTGGCTGGGCTTCTTCAACGGCCGCCGGCTCGTGCCGATCATCATGGCCTTCGCCGGGATCGGGTTCGCCGCGCTGTGCCTGTGGGTCTGGCCGCCGGTCGGCGCGGCACTGGAGGGTTTCAGCAGCTGGCTTCAGGACCTGGGGGCGTGGGGCGCCGGCGTCTTCGGGGTGGCGAACCGGGCGCTGCTGGTGGTGGGTCTGCACCAGTTCCTGAACGTGCCGCTGTGGTTCCAGTTCGGCTCGTACACCAAGCCCGACGGCACGGTGGTGCACGGCGACATCAACATGTTCCTGAGCGGGGACCCGGACGCGGGCCTGTTCCTGACGGGCTTCTTCCCGATCATGATGTTCGCCCTGCCGGCCGCGGCGCTGGCGATCACGCACTGCGCGAAGCCGCACCGGCGCGCCGAGGTGGGCGGGCTGATGATGTCGGCGGCGCTGACGTCGTTCGTCACGGGCATCACGGAGCCGCTGGAGTACTCGTTCATGTTCGTCGCCCCGGTGCTGTACGCGATCCACGCGGTGCTCACCGGCGTCTCGATGGCGGTGACCTGGGCGCTGGGCGTCAAGGACGGCTTCTCCTTCTCGGCGGGCTTCATCGACTACGTGATCAACTGGGGCCTGGCGACGAGACCCTGGCTGATCGTCCCGATCGGCCTCGGTTTCGCGGCGGTGTACTACGCGGTCTTCCGTTTCGCGATCACCAGGTTCGACATCAAAACGCCGGGGCGGGAGCCGGACGAGATCGGCGACGAGTTGGAGCGCGAGGTCACCAGGTAGCGCGCGGGCGGGGCCGCCGGGGCGGCGGGCAGTCGCCGGGTGCGGGGCCGCCGGGGCGGCGGGCACAGCGCGGGGCGGCGCGGGAAGGGCGCGGGAAGGGTCTTCCGCGCGGGTCCGGGCCCGGGGCCGAGCGCGTCGGCGGCGCCGCCGGGAGGGCATCGCGGGGTCGGCGGAGGTACTCACGGTGCATGGCCGGACCCTCGGAAAACCGCAGGTTCCTTATCCTGCCCCCACGTGCTACAACTGGTCTACACCTCTGACTGGTGTAGACCATGCGGTCCCTGCCGCCGCGTTCCCCGAGACGCCGCCGTCCTCCCCTTCTCCCCCGGTGCCGGGCGGCGCCTTCGCCCACTGGAGGAAGTTGTGACCACGGCCACCGTCGACACGGCGCCACCCGCCAAGAAGTGGGGCTCCGGCCTGTTCCAGGGCCTGCAGAAGGTGGGCCGCAGCCTGCAGCTGCCCATCGCCGTGCTGCCGGCGGCGGGCATCCTGCTGCGCCTCGGCCAGCCCGACGTCTTCGGCAAGGACGGCCTCGGCTGGAACAAGGTCGCCTCGGTGTTCGCCACCGCCGGTGATGCCGTCTTCACCAACCTGCCCCTGCTGTTCTGCATAGGCGTCGCGATCGGTTTCGCCAAGAAGTCGGACGGGTCCACCGCGCTCGCGGCTCTCGTCGGCTTCCTCGTCTACGACAACGTCCTCACCGCGTTCCCGGTGACCGAGGCCGTGGTCAACACCGCAGCCAACGACGGCGTCGACGTCGCCGCGACCTACAACAACCCCGGTGTCCTCGGCGGCATCGTCATGGGCCTGCTCTCCGCGGTGCTCTGGCAGCGCTTCCACCGCACGAAGCTGGTGGACTGGCTGGGCTTCTTCAACGGCCGCCGGCTCGTGCCGATCATCATGGCCTTCGTCGGTGTCGCCGCCGGCGTCTTCTTCGGCCTGGTATGGGAGCCGGTCGGCAGCGTCATCTCCGACTTCGGCGAGTGGATGACCGGTCTGGGAGCGGGCGGCGCAGGGCTGTTCGGCCTCATCAACCGCGCACTGATCCCCATCGGTATGCACCAGTTCGTGAACACCGTCGCCTGGTTCCAGATCGGCGACTTCACCAACGCCGCCGGCGAGGTCGTCCACGGGGACCTGCACCGGTTCTTCGCCGGTGACCCGGAGGCCGGCCTGTTCATGACGGGCTTCTTCCCGATCATGATGTTCGGCCTGCCGGCCGCCGCGCTGGCCATCGCGCACTCCGCCCGCCCCGAGCGCCGCAAGGCCGTCACCGGCATGATGCTGTCGCTCGCCCTGACGTCGTTCGTCACCGGTGTGACCGAGCCGATCGAGTTCTCCTTCATGTTCGTCGCACCGCTGCTGTACGCGATCCACGCTCTCCTCACGGCCGTCTCGATGGCCTTGACCTGGGCGTTCGGCGTGCACGCGGGATTCACCTTCTCCGCCGGCCTGATCGACCTGGGTCTGGGCTGGAACAAGGCAACGAACCCATGGCTGATCATCCCCATCGGTCTCTGCTTCGCCGTCGTCTACTACACGGTCTTCCGTTTCGCCATCACCCGGTTCAACCTGCCGACGCCGGGCCGCGAGTCCGACGAGGAGCTGGCCGAACTCGAGAAGGCGGAAGCCAGATAGCAGTCCGGGCCGGGCAGCAGTCCGGGCCGGGCAGCAGTCCGGGCCGGGTGGCAGCCGCGACCGGGGTACCCGCAGGCCCCCGCTCTTCCCCACCGGAGACGCAGCGCTCCGGAGCGCGGGGGCCTGTGCCCGTTCGCCCCGTCACCTTCTCCGCGGCCCCGGGCGCCCGCACCGCAGGCCTCGGGGGGCCGGCGGACGGTTCCCGCGGACGTTCCCGCGGACGTCCCGCGGACGGCCGGCGCCGGCCCGCTCAGGCGTCCGCCGCAGGAACGCAGAGCACCGGGATCCGCGAGATGTGGAGCAGTCTGTGCGGGGTCGAGCCCAGGAGCGCGCCGCGCAGTGGGCTCTCGCCGTAGCTGCCGACGACGATCACGCGGGCGTCGTGGCGCTCGGCGGCGTCGAGCAGGGCTTCCGCCGGTTTACGGTCGAGGATCTCGACCGCCGTGGGCACACCGGCGTCGTCCGCCGCCGCGACCGCGTTTGCCAGGGCGACCCTGCCGGACTGGCGGATGGCCTCCAGATGGGTCTGGTACTCCTCGCCGAGCGTGCCCGGGGGCGCCGCGCCGAAGACCAGTACGAGCGGCTCGCGAAAGGCGGCGGCCACCTCGATGGCCACCCGCAGGGCCCGCACCGAGCCCGGCGACTCGTCGTATCCGAGGACGACGGGCATCTCACGGCCCTCCGGATCCACTCCGGCCTGCGCCCCTGCCACGCGCGGCGTCAGGGTCGCAGACTCCCGGCCGCTCGTGCCAGAAGCGGTCGCTCGCCAGCCGCCGCGCGACCATGATCAGCAGTCCTGCCGCGACGATGAAGAGGCCGATGACGAGCGGCGGGCCGAGCCCGAACCACGAGACACCGCTGTAGGAGTTGGCCGGGTTGGACATGTCGATGACGGATTCCACCAGCAGCCACACCAGCAGCACGGCACCGATCACCGGGCCCGCGCCGATGAGCAGGAAGTTGCGCACGTTCTCGGTGAGATGGCGGCGGTAGTAGACCGCGCAGGCGATACCGGTGAGCGCGTAGTAGAAGGCGATGAGCAGCGAGAGGGCCGTGAGCGAGTCGAGCAGGGCGTTCTCGCTGATCTGGCTGACGACGAGGTACCAGACGATGGCGACGACCGCGACGGCCCAGGTGCTCACGTGGGGCGTGCGGAAGCGCGGGTGGATCCTGGCGAGGGCGGCCGGCAGCGCGCCGCGCCGCGCCATGGACAGTCCCGTGCGGGAGGCGGGGATGATCGTCGTCTGGGTCGAGGCGAGTGCCGAGGTGGAGACGGCCAGCAGGACGAGCCAGTCCCAGCCGCCCAGGACCTGCCCGGCGAGGGAGGCGAAGATGAACTCCTCCTCGGACGCGTTCTCGGCGAGGTAGGCCGGTCCGGCGAAGGCGACGACGGCGATGGTGACCGAGAGGTACGTGCCCAGCAGGATGACCGTCGACCAGATGCCGGCCCGTCCGGGGGCGCTGGCCGAGTTCTTGACCTCCTCGGTGAGGTTGACCGCGGACTCCCAGCCCCAGTACATGAAGACGCCGAGCAGCAGGCCGCCGGTCAGCGCGGCACCGCCCGCGCCGAAGGGGTTCAGCCAGGAGATCTGCGGGTCGACGCCGCCGAGCGAGCTGGTGCCCGCGTACACGCGCTGGACGGCCACGACGGCGAACGCGAGGAGCGAGGCGATCTGGGCCAGGATGAGCACGTTCTGGACGTGTGCCGACGCCTCGGTGCCGATGACGCAGATGGCGGTCATGACGAGGATGACCAGCACGGCGAGCAGCTGGCGTACCAGGTCGTTGGAGGCCCAGCCGTCGAGGCCCACGGTGAGCAGCCCGAAGCCGACGGCCACATCGGCGAGCGATCCGACGACGAGCACGCCGGTCATCATGATGGCCCAGCCGCCGAACCAGCCGGCCCAGGGGCCCATGGCGCGGGTGACCCAGGAGAAGGTCGTGCCGCAGTCCTGGTCGACCCGGTTGAGGTAGAAGAAGGCCGATGCGATCAGCAGCATCGGCACGAAGGAGGCGAGTACCACTCCGGGCGCGTAGACGCCGACGAGTGCCACGACCGCGCCGATGACGGCGGCCAGTGAGTACGCGGGGGAGGTGGAGTTGATGCCGATGACGAGCGCGTCGAGGAAGCCGATCGCGTTGTGCTTCAGCTCTCCGGGCCCTTCCCGGCTGTGCGAGCTGGGCGGCGGGGGAAGGGTGTTCTTGACGTCATCGGCCATGTTTCCTCGCAGATCAGGACGATGTGTCGGTTTGGTGCGAGTGTAGCGGGGTGCGCCGTTCCCGGCCTGCGGAGTGGATCTCCCGGGTGGCGGAGGGGCGCGGACACGGCTCGGGGCAGAGCGCGGCGCGGGACGCCTGCGCGTGGCGGAGGGCCGCGGGACGCTCAGGGACCGGTAGGGGCCGGTAGGGGCCGGTAGGGGCCGGTAGGGGCCGGTGCACGGAGGGCTTCGGGACGCGGAGGGCCGCGGCGCCGGGCAGGGGCTGGAGCGGGAGGGACCTCCTGGTGCACGGAAAGAGCCGCGGTGCGGGGCCGGCGCCGGTGGAGCGATCGGGGGCCACGCGGTCCCGGTCGGGGCGGTCGGGGCGGTCACGAGGCCAGCGCCGGCGTATGGACGGTCGGGCGGTCCCGGTGCGGCGGCGCCCGGCATCGCACCGGGTGGGGCTGGAGCGGAGGGGAGGGAAGAAAAGAGGAAGGGGGAAGGGGGAAGGGGAGGGCACCCGTCCGGTGAGACCGGCCGCGGCGCCCGGCCGGGCCCGCGGGTGCCCTACAGCTCGTAGACCGCGCCGGGGGCCGCCAGCTCGACCGGGCCGCCGAAGACGTGCCGCGCGTCCGCGAGATTCCGCTCGGCATCCGTCCACGGAGGGATGTGGGTCAGCACCAGACGGCCCACCCCCGCACGGGCGGCGTGGGCGCCGGCCTCCCGGCCGTTGAGGTGGAGGTCCGGGATGTCCTCTTTGCCGTGGGTGAAGGCCGCTTCGCAGAGAAAGAGGTCGGTGCCCTCGGCCAGGTCGACCAGGGCTTCGCAGACACCCGTGTCACCGGAGTACGTCAGGGACCGGCCGCCGTGCTCGATCCGGATGCCGAAGGTCTCGACGGGGTGCGCCACCTTCTCGGTGCGCACGGAGAAAGGCCCGATCTCGAAGACGCCCGGCTTCAGGGTGTGGAAGTCGAACACCTCGCTCATCGACTTGTCCGAGGGGGTGTCGGCGTACGCCGTGGTGAGGCGCTGCTCCGCACCCTCCGGCGCGTACACCGGGATGGCTTCGCAACGGCCGCCGTCGTGGCGGTAGTAGCGGGCCACGAAGTACCCGCACATGTCGATGCAGTGGTCCGCATGCAGATGACTCAGAAAGACGGCGTCGAGGTCGTAGAGACCGATGTGTCGCTGCAGCTCGCCGAGGGCGCCGTTGCCCATGTCGAGCAGCAACCGGAAGCCGTCGGCCTCTACGAGATAGCTCGAGCAGGCCGATTCCGCGGACGGGAACGACCCCGAGCAGCCGACGACGGTGAGCTTCATGGAGCTTGAACCTCCGTGGACGGGCGTCCCGTGGACGGGGAACGTGGGCGGGTGGTGGGAGTGCCGAGAGTGCGCAGGGGAGGTCGTGCGGTGCGTCGAGCGTAAGGCGCGAAAGTGTCGAGCGCTCCTTCGCACGTACCCGTTGTGGGGGAACTCACCTGCCCTGTCACCGGATAGGACGACGTGTGACGGTCGGGTGTGCGACATGCGCGGCCGGGGATGCGCACCGGTACCGTCTGGGGTATGGACACGTCGTGGTGGCTCGCGCTCGGCGCGGTGGTGGCGGTCGCGCTGCTGGCGGCCGTGACGCGGATGAGGCCCGGCGGCCGCTCACGCGGGCCCGGCGGGAGACCGGCCAGGTCTCGGGACCGTGCCCCGGGCGGACGGCGCGGCGGGCCGAAGGAGGGTGGTGCGGCGCGTCCCGGGCCCGGGCGGCGTCCGCAGCCGGGCGAGATCTGGTGGGCGGACGTTCCGTACGAGGACGGGCCAGGCTCCAAGGACCGGCCCTGCCTGGTGCTGGCCGTGCAT
Source organism: Streptomyces sp. I6 (assembly GCA_003725745.1). Classification (GTDB taxonomy): domain Bacteria; phylum Actinomycetota; class Actinomycetes; order Streptomycetales; family Streptomycetaceae; genus Streptomyces. The sequence continues at coordinate 2,302,008 of RHDP01000001.1, forward strand.
CGGGGTGCGGCGCGGGTGGCCAAGATCAGCAGTCGCTACCACGACGAACGCCCGGGCGTGATCCCGCTCCCGCCGGGCACGGTCGGCGACGCGCACGGACGCCCGAGCTTCCTGGAGACGGACGAACTGCGCGAGGTCCGGATACGGGATTTCCGCAGGCGGGTGGGTGCGGTGGACCCGCTGCTGTGGGATCGGCTGCGTCATCTGTGACGTCGGGCGTCCAGCGTCAGGCATCGGACGTCCACGTCGGGCATCGGGCATCGGGCATCGGGCATCGTCACACGAAGTGCTTCGTGTGACGTGTGACGGGCGTCCGGGCCGCACCGGCTGTGCGGGCCGGACGGGCCGGACGGGCCGGGTCATCTCCCGGGACCGCCCGCACCGCGTGCCCGGAGGGGCACGCGGCCGTGTACCGGGGCGAGCCGCGCCTGCCCGAAGTGCGGCCCCGGTTCCGGAGCGGCCCCGGGGCAGCCCCAAGGAAATGCGGTCCCGGCCGGACAGCGGGGCCGGCGGGGCGTGCTCCGGCGAACCCGGCGGCGCGAGGCCCCAGGGCGGCCGGAGCGTGCCCCGGCGCGGCGATGTCCGTGCCTCAGGCCCAGGGCCTCGCCGGGCCCACAGGTGACGGTGGCGGCGGTGTCCGCTGCCTCAGGCCCAGAGCTGGCCCTGGAGGGTTTCGATAGCCGCCTCGGTCGTCGGGCGGTGTAGACGCCGGTGGAGAGGTACTTCCAGCCGCCGTCGGCCACGATGAAGACGATGTCCGCGGACTCGCCCGCCTTCAGCGCCTTCCTGCCCACGCCGATCGCCGCGTGCAGCGCTGCTCCGGTGGAGACGCCCGCGAAGATGCCCTCCTGGCGGAGGAGCTCACGCGTGCGGGTGACCGCGTCGGCCGAGCCGACCGAGAAGCGGGTCGTGAGGACCGACGCGTCGTACAGCTCGGGGACGAAGCCCTCGTCGAGGTTGCGCAGCCCGTAGACGAGGTCGTCGTAGCGGGGTTCCGCGGCGACGATCTTCACATCGGGCTTGTGCTCGCGCAGGTAGCGGCCGACGCCCATGAGGGTGCCGGTCGTTCCGAGACCCGCGACGAAGTGGGTGATCGACGGCAGGTCGGCGAGGATCTCGGGCCCCGTGGTGGCGTAGTGGGCGCCCGCGTTGTCCGGGTTGCCGTACTGGTAGAGCATCACCCACGACGGGTTCTGCGCGGCGAGTTCCTTGGCCACGCGCACAGCCGTGTTGGAGCCGCCGGCCGCGGGCGACGAGATGATCTCGGCGCCCCACATCGCGAGGAGCTGCCGGCGCTCCTCACTGGTGTTCTCCGGCATGACGCACACGATCCGATAGCCCTTGAGCTTGGCCGCCATGGCGAGGGAGATGCCGGTGTTCCCGCTGGTCGGCTCCAGGATCGTACAGCCGGGCGTGAGGCGGCCGTCCTTCTCGGCCTGCTCGATCATATGGAGCGCGGGGCGGTCCTTGACCGAGCCGGTGGGGTTGCGGTCCTCCAGCTTGGCCCAGATGCGGACGTCCTCGGAGGGCGACAGCCGCGGCAGCCGGACGAGCGGGGTGTTGCCGACCGCGGCGAGCGGGGAGTCGTAACGCATGGGGTGTCCGGCCGATCAGGCCATGCCGCCGGCCACGGCCGGCAGGATCGTCACGCTGTCACCGTCGGACAGCTTGGTCGAGATGCCGTCGAGGAAGCGGACGTCCTCGTCGTTCAGATAGACGTTCACGAAGCGGCGGAGCTGCTCACCGTTCGCCTCGTCCACGATCCGGGCCTGGATTCCGGGGTGCCGGGTCTCGAGGTCGGCGAACAGCTCGGCGAGCGTGTCCCCGCTGCCCTCGACGGCCTTGGCGCCGTCGGTGTAGGTGCGGAGGATGGTCGGGATGCGGACCTCGATGGCCATGGCGTGGGCTCCTGTCGGGAGGGCGTTGGGGCTTTTGCGTACGGGCGCGCGGCTCGGCCCCCGCGCAGGGGCTGGTGCAGTATCGCTGCGTTCGCAGGCCGTGGGCTCAGGCCGTGCGGGCGTCCGCGCAGCGCGTACAGATGGCGCTGGCAAGGCGGCACAGATCGACGTGCAGCCGCGCCACGAGCAGCGGCGTGCCCGGCGTCTTCTCGCTCACGTCAGGGGAAACCATGCGGTCATCGTATCGATTCCCGATCCCGCCCCCGGCATGTGATCTCACATGGTGAAACCGATCCGTTCGCCTGTCGGACACTTGGCGTCAGTACGCCTCGACGACCTCGACCTCCTCCTCGGTGACCTCGCCGTCGAGGATCCGGAAGGAACGGAACTGGAACGGGCCGGCGTCATCGGTGTCGGCGGTGGAGACGAGCACATAGTGGGCACCGGGCTCGTTGGCGTACGAGATGTCGGTGCGGGACGGGTACGCCTCGGTCGCCGTGTGGGAGTGGTAGATGATCACCGGCTCCTCGTCCCGGTCGTCCATCTCCCGGTAGAGCTTCAGCAGGTCCGACGAGTCGAACTCGTAGAACGTGGGCGAACGGGCCGCGTTGAGCATGGGGACGAAGCGCTCGGGCCGCCCCTCGCCGACGGGCCCCGCGACCACACCGCACGCTTCGTCGGGGTGGTCCTCGCGGGCGTGGGCGACGATCCGGTCGTACAGAGCCTGGGTGATGGTCAGCATGAGGACGAGAATAGGCGGACCGCGCCCGGGGTTGAGATCCGGGGACCGCGGAGTGAGACCGGAGGGCCGGGGCGCGGAAGGCTGGCCGGGCGGGCCCGGCGACGGACCCCGATCGGGCCGTCGGCCAGGCTGCGGGCCGCCGTACGGTCCGCCGTACCCCCGGGCTCCGCCGGACCTCGGACGGACGGGGCGGTACCCGGCCGGGCCTGCGGGCGGACTCCCGCGGACCGCCGGGCCGGGACTACCGGCCCGCCACCGACCGCCGGACCGGACCTGCTGCGGTCACCGACCGCCGGGCCGGACCTGCTGCGGTCACCGACCGCCGGACCGGACCTGCTGCGGTCACCGACCACCGGACCGGACCTCCTGCCGGTCACCAATAGCCGGGCCCGGACTCCCGCCCAACCACCGACCGCCGGGCCGGACCTCCTGCCGGTCACCGACCGCCGGGCCGGACCTCCTGCGGTCACCGACCGCCGGGTCGGGGCTCCAGGTCGGTCACCGCGAGCAGCGCATGGACCGTGGTCTCCATCGTGCGGCGCGCGGTGGCCGGGTCGAGCCCGCTGCTGCGCCAGTGGTACCAGGCGCCCCATGTGGTCACCGCGTCCAGCCCGTTGAGCAGGTCGGCCCGGCGGTCCCCGGAGAGCCGATCCAGTTCCTCGGCGAAGACCTCGGCCAGCCGCCGCCGGGCGAAGTCGAACACCTGCCGGGTCGCGAACTCGACCCGCTCGGACGGGTCCTCCAGCCGCAGCATCGTCAACCGCGCCGGAGTGATCCACTCCAGGATCCGCGCGCGCTGCTCGACGAGCGCGGCCACCCTCGTCTCCCTCGGCCCCTCGGCCGGCAGCGGCACTATCTGCGCGGCCAGTTGGTCGAGTCGCCGGGCGATGGCGATGTCCTGGAGCTGCCCCATGTCGGCGAAGTGGTGGAACACCAGGCGCCGTGACACCCCGGCCCGCTCCGCCACCCGGTCCGCGGGGAACTGCGTCTCGCCGTCGTCGAGCAGGGAGAGCAACGCGTCGGCGATCCTCTCCCTGGTCTGACGCCCGCGCTCGGTGCGGCCGTCCCGAGCCGGTCCGCCTCCGGCGCCGGGGCGAGCACGGCCGCTCCCCCGGGCACGATCCGGCGCCTGCCGGTCCGCCTGGTCCATCTGGATCCTCCCATCCCTGCGTTGACATTGTTGCACTTGCGGTGCAACCGTGCTGCTTGCACGTCAAGTGCAATAACTCCGGGCCCATCCGGGCCACCGCACGAGAAGGACGGCTTTCGCATGCTCCTGGCCGTAGGGCGTTGGTGCGCCCGCAGACCGAAACGGACCGCGGCCGCCTGGCTGCTGCTGCTCGCCGCACTGGCCTCCGCCGTCGGGGCCTTCGGGATGGTCACGAGCGAGGCCGTGACCATCCCCGGCAGCGACAGCCAGGCCGCACGCGACTCGGCAGGAGCCTTCGCAGACGCGGCCTCGGGCCGGCAGCCGGTGGTCCTCTACGCGCCGTCCGGCACCGCGCCGCTCACCTCGCCCGGTCAGCGCAAAGCCGTCGAGGAGGCGGCCCGGGCCGTCGAGGGCGTCGACCATGTCGTGGCCGTGACCACCCCGTACGACGCGGCGGGCGGCGGCCTCAGCACCGACGGCCGCACGGGCAGACTGACGGTCGAGCTCGATGTCGGCGGCCGGGACATCACCGCCGAGACCACCCGCGCGGTCACCGACGCGGCCGCCCCCGCCACCCGGGCGGGAATCGAGGTGACGGCCGGTGGTGACCTCGCCGCGGCCGCGGACAAGGGCTCCACCGGGCACAGCGAGCTCATCGGCATCGCGGCCGCCTTCGTCGTCCTCGCGGTGGGGTTCGGCAGCCTGGTCGCCGCCGGGGTGCCGCTGCTCACGGGAGCCGTCGGGCTGGGCGTGTCCCTCTGCGTGATCGGCCTGACGGGCCATCTGATGGACATGCCGTCCGCGGGGGCGACCATCGCGGCGATGATCGGCCTCGGCGTCGGCATCGACTACACGCTCTTCTGCCTGACCCGCTTCCGCGAGCTGCTGGCGGCCGGGGTGGGCGTCGAGGAGGCGGCGGCCCGCACCACCGCGGGCCCCGGAAAGGCGGTCGTGTTCGCGGGCAGTGCCGTCGTCGCCGCACTCGCCGGGCTCGCGCTCGGCGGACTTCCCCTGCTTCAGGCGCTGGCCCTCGCCCCGGGAATCGCGGTGGTGCTGGCGATGGCGGCGACGCTCACCCTGCTGCCCGCCCTGCTGTCGCTGCTCGGGCCGCGGCTCGCCCCGGGGGCGCGTGGCGCCCGACGGGGACGTGGACGGGGCGCGCGTCACGACCAGGGTGAACGGAAGCGGAACGGCATACGGAGCGACCGGGACGGGCCCGCGGAAGGCGCCGCCGGGAACGACCAGGACGGGCCCGCGGAACCGGCAGCCCGGAACGACCGGGACGGGCAGCAGGAGCCGGGCCGACGGGAGGAGGTGGCCGCTCCGGCCGGCTGGGGCCGGATCGCCGCGTTCGTCGCCTCCAGGCCGTGGCGCTGCCTGCTGGCGGGACTCGCGCTGACCGGCGTACTCGCCGTCCCGGCAGCCCAGCTGACGTTCGGTCAGCTCGATGCGGGCGACAAGGCGCTCGGCACGGCGAGCCGCACCGCCTACGACCGCCTGGCCGACGCGTTCGGTCCCGGCGCCAACGGCCCGCTCCAGGTCGTGTCCACGCTGCCCGCTGCCGCCTCCGGCCCGGACGACACCCGGATCACGGCCGTGACCGCCGCACTGCGCACGACCGACGGGGTCGCCGCCGTCGGACCCGCGCAGCTGGACGCGAGCGGTACCCATGTGCGCTGGCAGGTCACCCCCACCACCGCCCCCTCCGACCCGGCCACGACGGCGCTGGTCGACCGGCTGCGGGAGGAGACCCTCCCCGGGTCCACCGAGGGCACCGGTGTGGTGTCCCATGTGGGCGGGGTCACGGCGGCGCAGGCCGACCTGAACGAACGGCTCACCGAGCGGATGCCGCTGGTCGTCGGCTTCGTGCTGACCGTCGCCGCGCTGCTCCTGCTGGTGGCCTTCCGCTCCCCGGTCGTCGCGGTGAAGGCGGCGCTGATGAACCTGGTATCGGTCGCCGCGTCCTACGGGGTGCTCACCGCCGTCTTCCAGTGGGGGTGGGGCGCGACGCTGATCGGGCTCGAAGGGCCGGTGCCGATCCCCGGGTACGTCCCGCTGCTGATGTTCGCCGTGCTGTTCGGGCTGGCGATGGACTACGAGGTGTTCCTGCTGAGCGCCGTGCGCGCGGCGTATCTGCGCGGCGGCGGCAACCGGGGCTCGGTGATCACCGGGCTCTCCGCAACGGGCCGGATCATCACCAGCGCGGCACTGATCATGGTCAGCGTCTTCCTCGGCTATCTGCTGTCGGACGACCCCGTGGTGAAGATGGCCGGTATCGGCCTGGCCACGGCGGTCGCGCTGGACGCCACCGTGGTGCGCGGCGTGCTCGTACCGTCCACCATGGTCCTGCTCGGCCGGGCGAACTGGTGGCTGCCGGGCCCGCTGGACAGGCTGCTGCCGAGGCTGGCGATCGAGGACGACGGCCACGGCGACTCCGCGCCGCCCCCGTCCCCGGGCGACGAGGCGCCCATGGCGGACGCCAGGAGCGCGTCATGACGCGGCGCCCCGGGGGCGGCCGCCGCCGGCGATGGCTGTGGGTGTCCCTGGTAACCGCCCTGCTGCTCGTCGCGCTGCCGGTCACCGACCGTGTCTGCGCGACCCTCGCCGAGAAGCGGATCGCTGAGCGGATCGCCGCACGGCAGCACGGGCTGTCCGGCACTCCGCACGTGACCATCGGCGGCTTCCCCTTCCTGCTGAGCGCGGCCCGCGGAGCATTTCCGAGCGTGGAGGTGCAGGCGGACGCCACGACCGAGGAGGGCCGGCCGGTGCGGGCGACGGTGGAACTGCGCGATGTCGCCCAGCGGGACGGCGGGTACGAGGCGGCGTCCGCCGACGCCGGTTTCACGGCCTCGTTCGACTCCCTGGGTGAGGGGCTCGGGGAAGGGGCCACGCTCTCGGCGGACGGAGCCGGCCGGCTGCGTGTCGAGAGCGAGATCCTGGGCCTCCCCCTGACCGTCGTGGCCGAGCCGCGGCTGACCGGGCGCACGATCTCCCTGGTACCGGTCGCGGCCTCGTTCGCGGGCCGGCCGGTCGATCCCGAAGGGCCCCGGATCTCGGCAGCCTTCGCCGACCGGAAGGTCGTCGTACCGGAGCTGCCCGCCGGTCTCACCCCGACCCGCGTATCGGTCGACGACGCGGGGGTGACGCTCCACGCCCGGGGGGACGACGTCCGGCTGACCTGAGCCGGCACCGGGGCGCCGGCCGGCAGCCGACCGGCCGGCGCTCCTCGGTGGGGCCGGGCCGTGCCGAGGCCGCGGCCCGGCCCGGCCCCGCCCGGCCCGTGCACCCCATCCACGACGCCACCCGTACCGCCCGCGCCACCCGTACCCGCGCCGCCCGTACCGCCCGTACCGCCCGTACCGGACACACGGGTGGGATACCCCACGGTCACCGGGACACCATCGGGTCGCGGCGGCCGGGAAGGCGCTGCCACGACCCGATGACCGGTGCGGAAGAAGGAGGGGACTCCCTACCTCGCGGCGTCCACGTGGTCGGGGTGCTCCGGCCGAGCCGCGGGTCGCGCTTCTTGAGTACGGCCCAGCCGACGGCCAGACCGACGCCCCAGACCCCGCCCACCACCAGGGAGATCCGGGAGTCCCGGTCGTAGGCGATCATGCCGGTGACGGCGACCAGGAAGACCAGGGCGACCCAGCTGAGCCTCGAGCCACCGGGGGCGGGGAAGGAGGAGGCGGGCAGCCGGCCGGCCTCGACCTCGCGGCGGTAGCGGATATGGCTGATGAGGATCATCATCCACGTCCAGATGCCCGCCGCAGTGGCCACGGAGACGACATAGCCGAACGCCTTCTCCGGGACGACGTAGTTCAGGACCACGCCGATGCCCATGAGCGCGACCGAGACGGCGATGCCGACGGCCGGGGTTCTGCGGGCGTTCAGGCGTCCGAAGGACCGCGGCGCCTCGCCGTTGGACGCCAGGTCCCGCAGCATGCGGCCGGTGGAGTACATACCCGAGTTGCAGGAGGACAGCGCGGCCGTCAGGACCACGAAGTTGACGATGCCGGCGGCGAGCGGGATGCCGATCTCCTCGAAGGCGTGGACGAACGGGCTCTCGCCCGCGGAGAAGTCGGTCCACTTCACGACGGAGAGGATCACCGCGAGGGCGCCGACGTAGAAGATGATGATGCGCCAGGGCAGCGTGTTGATGGCCTTGGGGAGCGTCTTCTCGGGGTTCTCGGACTCGCCGGCGGTGACGCCGACGAGCTCGACGGCGAGATAGGCGAACATGACGCCCTGGAGGGTCATCAGGCTGGAGCCGATGCCGTTGGGGAAGATCCCGCCGTGTGTCCAGAGGTTGGAGACCGAAGCGGTGTCACCGGCGTCGGAGAAGCCGAGGGTGAGCACTCCGAGCCCGATCACGATCATGCCGATGATCGCGGTGACCTTGACCATCGAGAACCAGAACTCGACCTCGCCGAAGATCTTCACGGAGATCAGGTTGACGCCGAAGAGCACCAGCAGGAACACCAGGGCGCTGACCCACTGCGGGATCCGCGGGAACCAGAAGTGCATGTAGATGGAGGCGGCGGTGAGTTCGGCCATTCCGGTGACGACCCACATGAGCCAGTACGTCCAGCCGGTGGCGAACCCGAAGAACGGGCCGAGGAACTCGCGGGCGTACTCCGCGAAGGAGCCCGAGACGGGCCGGTAGAGCAGCAGCTCGCCCAGCGCCCGCATGATGAAGAAGATGACCACGCCCGCGAGGGCGTACATCAGGATGATGCCGGGCCCGGCCTTGGCGATGTTCGCCCCTGCCCCCATGAAGAGGCCCACGCCGATGGCACCGCCGATGGCGATCATCTGGACCTGACGGCTGCCCAGCCCGCGCTCGTACCCCTCCTGCGACGTGCCCCCGGCCTCGCCGTCGTGCTTGCCGACCTGCAACGAGGTCATGGTTGGTGCGCCTTTCTCCATACCGTTCCGCGCCGTTGTGATGCGGGCGCGGCCCAGTCCTGATCCCCCGGGATGCCAATGGAGTGCCGCCGGCGGTCTGCCGGTCCGAGCGCCCCCGGGGGACATGGGTGGCGTCCCCCGGCAGGTCGTGAACATGTATCACGACGGAAAGCAGGTTCGATCCGCCAGGATGTGGCGCAACGCACAGAAAAAAGCGGACAATTAGCCCTTGAAGGCTGAAATAGAAGTATGCGAGTAATGGGATTTTGATCCGGATTTGACCGTTTACTGAACGAACGGCGGACACCGCGAAAGGGCGCGCCGCCGGCCACGGCCGGTGACGTCTGCCGCGCGCCCCGCCCCGCCGCACCCCAGCAGCGTCCCACCCCAGCCCCGTCCCACCACAGCGCCGCACCAAGCCCCGCGCCGTCATGAGCCGCGACGGAACGGCGTCCCGGCCGCACGAGCCGGACGCCGCGCCGTCCCGGGTGCCGTGAGCCCGGACGCCCCGCCCGGGGCGGGGCGGGGCGGGGCGGGGCGGGGCGGCTACGAGGTCAGCGTCTCGACCAGGGTCTCCTGGAGCGCCCCGAGCCAGAGGTAGGCCATGACCATCGGCTTGCGCGGATCGGAGTCCGGCAGCCGGTAGAGGTCGCCGGTCTCGTCGTCGTCGGTGACCTGGAGCCGGGTGCCGATCGTCAGCCGCAGGTCGTTGAGCGCGCCCAGCCAGCGCAGCGAGTCCTCGGCGGTGAGCTTCAGGACGGCCCCGCCCTCACCCGTCACGGTGAGCGCGTCGAGGCTGCGGACGACCGCGAGGACGTCGTCGCGCTTGCGGGCGCGCAGCTCGTTCTCCGTGAACCGGCGGAACTCGGCCGAGAGCGCCCGGAGTTCCTCCTCCTCGGCCCCGTTCTCAGCGCGCTCGACCCCGGGCCTGGCGTACGCGTCGGGGAAGAGCCGTGCGAGCGCGGGGTCGGACGGCGGCTCGCTCGGCCCCTCCGCGAAGAGCGCGGCGAGCGGGTCCTCGCCCTCGGCCGGCTCGTCACCGGGGCCGATCAGCTCCAGCAGCTGGACGGCGAGCGAGCGGAGGATGGAGATCTCGACCTCGTCGAGCGCGACGGCCGCGCCGCCGCCCGGCAGCGCCTCGAACTGTCCTGCCATCACTGACGTTCCTGGGAGAGGGTCGCCCACAGTCCGTAGCCGTGCATCGCCTGCACGTCGCGTTCCATTTCCTCGCGGGTCCCGCTGGAGACGACCGCGCGTCCCTTGTGGTGGACGTCGAGCATCAGCTTGTGGGCCTTGTCCTTGGAGTAGCCGAAGTACGCCTGGAAAACGTAGGTGACATAGCTCATCAGATTGACCGGATCGTTGTGGACGATCGTCACCCAGGGGACGTCGGGTTCGGGAACGGCGAACGTCTCCTCGGCCGACCGGGTCTGCTCGATCTCTAGGGGCACAGTCACTCCACCCATGCTGCCACCCGAGGGACCCGGCCGCACAAACGCCCCGGCCGATCCGACGACATCTCGTCACTCTGACGAAATCTGCGCTAGCATCGCACATATGAACACTGCGGATCTGGGTCTGCCGGTCTCCGTGCCGTCGACCGCGCTCTTCACCGACCAGTACGAGTTCACGATGCTGCAGGCGGCGCTGAAGGCGGGCACCGCGGACCGCCGCTCGGTCTTCGAGGTCTTCACCCGGCGGCTGCCCGAGGGCCGCCGCTACGGCGTGGTCGCCGGCACCGGGCGCGTCCTGGACGCCGTGGAGAACTTCCGCTTCGACGATGACGTGCTCGGCTTCCTGCGGGACCACGGCATCGTGGACGAACCGACGATCCAGTGGCTGGCCGACTACCGCTTCGGCGGTGACATCCACGGCTACCCGGAGGGCGAGGTCTACTTCCCGGGCTCGCCGATCATGCGCGTGGAGGGCTCCTTCGCGGAGTGCGTGCTGCTGGAGACCGTGATCCTCTCGGTGCTCAACCACGACTCGGCGATCGCGGCCGCCGCCTCCCGGATGTCGGCCGCCGCCGCGGACCGCCGGCTCATCGAGATGGGCGCCCGGCGCACTCACGAGCTCGCCGCCGTCGCCTCCGCACGGGCGGCGTACGTGGGGGGCTTCCACTCCACCTCCGACCTCGCCGCGGGCTTCCGCTACGGCATCCCCACGGTGGGCACCAGCGCGCACGCGTTCACCCTTCTGCACGACACCGAGCGGGACGCCTTCCGCGCCCAGGTCGACTCGCTCGGGCGCGGGACGACCCTGCTCGTGGACACCTACGACGTCAGCGAGGCCGTGGTGGCGGCCGTGGAGATCGCCGGCACCGGACTCGGGGCCGTCCGGATCGACTCGGGGGACCTGCTGATGGTGGCCCACCGGGTGCGCCGCCAGCTCGACGACCTCGGCGCCCGCGACACGAAGATCGTCGTGACGTCCGATCTGGACGAGTACGCGATCGCCTCCCTGGCCGCCGCGCCCGTGGACGCCTACGGTGTGGGTACGCAGCTGGTCACCGGCAGCGGCCATCCCACCTGCTCCATGGTCTACAAGCTGGTCGCCCGCGCCGGGTCGGCCGATCCGGGTGCCCCGCTGGTACCGGTCGCGAAGAGGTCGGCGGGCGGAAAGCTGTCCATCGGCGGGCGCAAGTGGGCGGCCCGCCGTCGGGACGAGAACGGCGTCGCCGAAGCCGAGGTGCTCGGCACCGGCCCGGTGCCGGAGCCGCTGGTGGACCGGCAGCTGCTGACGGAGCTGGTCAAGGGAGGTGAGGTCGTCGCCCGTGAGCCACTGGACACGGCACGCGAGCGGCACATCGCGGCCCGCGCCGCGCTGCCGGTCTCCGCGACCCAGCTGTCCCGAGGTGAACCGGTGATCCCCACGGAGTACCTCATGTGAGCCCGCCGAACGCCGGGTGACCCGGGGCTCGAGGGCACCGCCGCTAGCAGGCGAAGGCCCTCTCCCGCAAGGCGGTTGAAGTCTCTACCCTCGGAACGTCGCCGCCCCACCGTCCCCCACCACCCCGGACCGCAACCCGTCGCCGCCCGCCCGCCGCACCCACCGAAGGACACCCGCCATGCACCGCGCATTGATCGTCGTCGACGTTCAGAACGACTTCTGCGAGGGGGCAGCCTCGCGGTGTCCGGAGGCGCGGACGTCGCCGCCGCCATCACCGACTACATCGGCCAGGCCCAGCCCGGATACAGCCATGTGGTGGCCACCCGGGACCACCACGTCGACCCGGGGACCACTTCTCGGAGCAGCCGGACTACGTGGACTCATGGCCTGCTCACTGCGTCGCCGGGACCGAGGGCGTGGGCTTCCACCCGAACTTCGCGCCCGCGGTCGCCTGCGGCTCGATCGACGCGGTCTTCGACAAGGGCGCCCACGAGGCCGCGTACAGCGGCTTCGAGGGCACCGACGAGAACGGCACGACCCTGGCGGAGTGGCTGCGCTCCCGCGATGTCACCGAGGTCGACGTCGTGGGCATCGCCACCGACCACTGTGTGCGCGCCACCTCGCTGGACGCCGTCCGCGAGGGGTTCCGCACCCATGTGCTCCTCGACCTGACCGCCGGGGTCTCGGAGGAGACGACGGACCGGGCCCTGGAGGAGATGCGGCAGGCGGGCGTGGAGCTGTCCGGCAAGCCGGTGGTCTGACCCCGGCCACCGGAAGCCGCCGCGGGCGGTTTCCCGAGCACCCGAGCACCCGAAACCACCCGGGGCCTCCGGCTCCCGGCCTGCGGCGCACCGCCCACGGCTCCCCCTGGGGCACGGGTGGCGGGCCCGCCACCCGTGCCCCAGGGCTCTCATGCGACGGGCCCACGCGTCCGCGGCCCAGGGCGCGCCGACGCGTGGGCCCAGAGCCGCGTGGGCCCAGAGCCGCGTGGGCTCTGAGCCGCGGGTGCCCGGTCCGCGGACGCCCGGGCCGCGGGCGCTACCCCCGCCCGCCGGTCGCAGCAGGGCGCGGATGGGGTGCCACAGCTCCTGGGTGCGCGGCTCCTGGGTGCGCCAGAGCAGACCGTCCGGATGGTGCAGCACCGCCGTGATCTCGTCCGGCGTCGGTGGCTCCGCGTTACCGCGCAGGTACACGGCCCGCAGTCCCAGGTTCCGCAGCCGTGTGAGGGCGCGCGCACGGTTCGCCGCATGAACCAGCACCCGCACCGTACGGCCGCCGCCTGCCGGGTCGGGCAGTCCTATCGCGACCACGACACTGCCTCCTGGCAGCTTGCAGAAACCTCCGCCGGGCACGCCGCATCACTCCCCCGTGAGCTAGCTGTCAATAAGAACGTCATCAGACGCACCTAAACACGATCGGCCGCCGCCCGCTAGAGGGCAACCGGATTTACCGCTCTGACCTGCGACTTTCTTCATAGATCGCCCAGCCGTCCACCCTCCCGGCACCATCGCGCGACATCCCGGCCATCCGCCCTCTGGTGTCGGCGTCAACAAAAGGGCGCCCTGCCGCGACGACGCATCGCGACGACGAGGCGCAACCACGAAGCGCGACGACGCATGGCGACGACGCATGGCGACGACGAAGCGGGGTGCCCGCGCGACGAACGCGCGGACACCCCGCTCCCGGTGCGGTGCTGCGTGCTACCTGACCGAGGGACCGACCTTGACCGTGATCGTCTGGCCCTTCTTCGGCTCCTTGACGATCGAGATCCTGGTGTTGGTGTCCGGGACCTGGACACCGGCGGTCGGGTTCTCCTCGAACCAGTAGACACCCTTGCGGTCGTCGAAGACCGAGTTGCCCTTGTGCGCCGCGATGCGCGTGGGCACGTCCGCCTTGTGCAGGGTGAGGGCGTCCGAGCGGAACCTGGTGAAGGTCGAGTCGAACGACTGGATGCGGTTGCGCATCAGCGTGCCGTCGGCCCACTTGAGGGCCTTGGGGTTGGCGTCGACCGGAAGGATCAGGCCCTTGCCGGGGTGCTGGCTGGTGTTGTTGTCCTTCTGCGAGGTGTCCCACAGCCAGATGAGCAGGCCGTTCTGGTACGGGAAGTGCTCCACCCAGCCGTCCTTCGGCGCCTTGAAGCCGAAGTTGTACGGACCGACCTCGAGGGTCTGGTCGTACGAGACGTACTGGCGGTTCTCGGCGATGTAGTACTGCTCGTACTCGTCCGTGAAGGACTCGCCGATACGGGAGAAGCCCTTGGCGGTCCAGCCGGGCGCCTCGGTCTCGGCGTTGTCGCTGAAGAGCGGGGCGCCGTCCGCGGTGACCACGATGCCGTCCGCGGCGAAGCCCTTGCCCGCCACACCGCCGTCCGTCTGGTAGCGGAAGCGGATGTCGACCTTCTTGCCCGCGTACGCGTCGAGCGGGTACACGAGCTTCTTGTGCGTGTCCGACGGGCCGGTCAGCGCCGGCTTGTCGGAGGCGTCGCGGGTGATCGCCGCGCCGTCGGCGGTGCCGTCCACGGCGGTCCAGTTGGCGCCGCCGTCCGTCGACACCTCGGTGTAGAGGTAGTCGTAGTCGGCCTCGATGTCCCACCAGCCGGTGAGCTCCAGGGACGCGGTGGACTTGCCGGTGAGGTCGACCGAGCGGGTCAGGGTGTTCTTGAGGTCGTCACCCATGTCGCTCCACCACTGCATCGAGCCCTCGGCGGGCTTGACGATGCTGGTGGTGACCTGCTTCTTCGGCAGCTCGACCACGAGGGCCTGCGGGTTCCTGGTGTTGTACTCCGCCACACCCAGCTTGTGCTTGGACGCCGTCGCCGCCTTGGCCTTGGTGTAGTTGAGCCAGCCGAGCTGCAGCTTGTCCCAGGCGGTCATGTCGCCGGGCATGTCGCCGATGGAGTCCTGGCCGGTGCCGAGCCAGGAACCGGACGACATCAGGGACCAGAAGCCGGTCGAGTTCTCGCCGCCGCCGGAGGTGTCGTACAGGTCGGGCAGACCGAGGTCGTGGCCGTACTCGTGGGCGAAGACGCCCAGGCCGCCGTTCTCCGGCTGCATGGTGTAGTCGCCGACCCAGATACCGGTGTCGCCGATCTGGGTGCCGCCGGCCCTGTTGTTCGCCGGGCCGGTCCGGCCGGCGTCGGTGCCGTAGGCGTACCAGCGGTGGGCCCACAGGGCGTTCGGGCCCTCGGCGCCGCCGCCGGCCGACTCGTCCTCGCCCGCGTGGACGATCTGGAAGTGGTCGATGTAGCCGTCGGGCTCGTTGAAGTCGCCGTCGGCGTCGAAGTCGTAGCGGTCCCACTGGTCGTACTGCGCCAGGTCGGCCTTGATCTGGGCGTCGGTGCGGCCCTTGGCCTTCTGGTCCGCCGTCCAGGCGGTGACGCCGTCGCGGACCGCGTCCCACACGTTGTTGCAGTTGGACTGGCCGCAGTAGTTGGAGCCGTAGCGGGCCTCGTTCCAGTCGACCTTGACCCAGTCCGAGACGGTTCCCTCGACCGAGTACCGGCCGGAGGAGGTGCGCTCGTAGTAGGTCTTCAGCGAGTGCTTGGGGTTCCCCTTCTTGTCCTTGCCCTCGCCGAAGTACAGGTCCTGGAAGTGCTGCCGGTTGTAGTCCTTCTGCCAGGCGGTCGAGTTGTCCACCGCGCGGTCCGGCTGGGCGATCTTGTTGTGCAGCGGACCGGGGGTGCCGCCGTACTTCTTGACGGGCGGCTTGGGGCCGTCGCCGTCCGGGTCGTACATCGTGGTGTCGTCGACCTTGTCGCCGAACTCCACCAGGATCGTGAAGATCTTGTCGGTCTTCTCCCGGCCCAGCTCGACGTACTTCTTGTTGTCGAGCTTCACCACCTTGGACGCGCCGCGCTTCTGCACGGTCGCGTCCCCTGATATGACCTGCTCGAGTGCCGCCTGGCGCTGCTGCGCCTGCTGCTCGCTGAACGGACCCTCGAGGTCGTGGTCCACGTGGCCCTTGTGGGCCTTGTGGTGGTCGGAGCCGGGCGCCGGATCGTGGCGCTCGACCCCGGGAGCCCCGGAAGGCCTGCTGTCGGCCTGGGCCGTCGTGAACGCCGCGGCCGTTGCCCCTGTCGTGGCCAGGGCCACGAGCACCGCGGACGCTCTGAGCGCCCTTTTGTTGCCTGTCACTTGAAGGTGTCCTCCCCGCGCGCCGGCGTACCGCGGTCCAAAGGAATGTGGGGTGGATCCGCTCGCGGCAGCGCGTCACAAGTGACAGCATTCGACCGGAGTTGACGGAGAAAAAACAGACCTTGACTTGCACAGGCCAACTGCACTATGCAGTAGCGCGTTTCCGGATAGCGGACGGCTCATCGCCTCCACTGAGTCCCCAGCGGCGGCCCTCCCGCGCGCGGCCGCCCGGCCGACAGGTGCATGCGCCCGGCCGGTTCCCGAGACATGTGACTCGATGCGCCCCGGTGCACCGGCACCGTGGGTCAGGTCACGCTTACCACCGGTTCCTCTCGGGCATCCACCCACGTAGGGCCGCCGGACAGTGCGGCCCGTCGCGACACACCACCGACATCGATGCTTTCGAGGGACGGAAACCGTCATGCCGCGTCCGACTGCCGCACAGCTCGCCTACGGTTCGGCCACCGTCGTCGTCTCGACCGTCGCCATGCTTCTGCTCTTCCGCACGACGACGGCGCTCGGTGTGGCCGTCGTCGCGGTCGCCGCGCTCGCGCTCGGCCTGCTGGTCGCCGTGACCGTACCGGCACCGGGCAGGGCGAAGGCGGCACACACGGCCGATCGGAGCCGTGCGGCCGCCTTCGAGGACCGCTCCCTACCGGAATCCGCCCGGGTGCCCGCCGCCCGCGGGGCGGCCCGGCACGGGGTCGGGCAGCACTCAGGTCGCCGTTGACACCACCACCGTCTTGGCGGCCTTGTCGTGCAGGCCCTGCTTGAACGGCTTGTCCACCAGGATGAAGATCAGCAGGAGCAGCGGCCACAGGCACGGGCAGCAGATCAGCTGCGGCAGCCAGAGCACCACGGCACGGGTCAGGGACGATCCGGTGTCGGGCGTGCTCCCGTCGTTGAGCATCGCCACGCGCATCTTCATGAGCTTCTTGCCCAGCGTCTGGCCCGACTTGCGCACCATCAGGGTGTCGTAGCCGACGAACGCGACGATCGCGATGACCTGGAACACCCACCCGCCGGTGTTGCCGTCCGCCACCCAGTCGCCGAAGCCGTCGCCCGACGTGACCCTGTTGTAGATCCCGAACGGGATGCCGATGAGCAGCAGGGGGATGGCGACGATCAGCCAGTCGATGACGCGCGCGAGGATGCGCTTGGCGGAGTCGGCCATCGGGGGCATTCCGTGCAGCGGATCGCCGCCTCCGTAGGGGTCGCCGCCGTACGCGTGCGGATCGTACGGCGGAGGAGGGGCGCCGTAGGGCGAGCCGCCCCGGGAGGCGGGGTGCCGTAGGGGCCGCCGCCGGGAGGGGGCGCGCCGTAAGGGCCCTCACCGGGCGGCGGTCCGCCGGGCGGCTGCTGACCGCCCGGCGGTGGCCCCCGGGGGGCGTGGGCTCCTGCGGCTCCTGGGGCTCCTGGGGCCTCTTGCGGAACGGATCGTCCTCGGGCGGCGGGCCGGACGGCCGGTCGTTGCTCATGGGGGCAGTGCACCCCGCCGCGCCGGGCCCCGCAACGGCTCGAGAGCCGATCGGGGGACGGCGGAGCCGACCGGACCCGCGGACCGTCAGCCGGCCACGAACGTGTGCGCCGCCTTGTCGTGCCAGCACTGCCGCCACGGGCGGTCGAACAGGCACCACAGCACATTGAGGACGCCGACGACGAGGACACCGAGGAGGCCGTGCACCAGCCAGCGCAGCAGGGCCGCCACGAACGACGGCGGCTCGTGCGACTCGATGTCCCGCACCTGGAGCCCCATCAGCTTCTTGCCGGGAGTGCGCCCCCACTTGGCGGTCGGCAGCGCCTCGTAGAGCGTGCCGAGCATCAGCATCGTGATGAGCGAGAGTCCGAGGTGGAAGCCGGTGGTGCCGTCGATCAGCCAGACGGTCACCGTCTCCCCGGACAGCTTCGCCGCCTCGATCTTCTCGTCGATGTGCGTCAGCGCGGCGGACACGAACGGGTACGTCGCCGCACCGACGAGCGCGCCCAGCACGGCGGTGTCGACCAGCCGGGCGGCGAAACGCCTGCCGATCGCGGCGGGCCGGGCCGCGGCCTGGGCCTGGGCGGCCAGCAGGAACGGATCGCCGACCGGGGGCTTCCAGGGAGCGACCGGCGGCTCCTCCTCCGGTTCCTGCGCCAGCCGGTGGACCTGCTGCGCCCAGGAGGCGGACCCGCCGCCCGGCCCCGGGGACACGGGCGGCTGCTGCGCTGCCGGCCGCCGGGGCTGCGGCGACCGCTGTGCGGGAGGTGGCGGCTGCTGGGCCGGTACCTGCGGTGGCGCCTGTGCGGAAGCCGCCGCCGGTGCCGCCGCCGACTGCTCGGGAGGCGTCATCGTACGGGTCGTCATGGCGCCCTCGGCGGGCGGCGTTCCGGGCTGCGTTCCGGGCTGGGGGCGCGGGGGCGGACCGCGCCGGTACCGCCGGACGCCGGCCGCTCGGGCTCGCCCGCGGGCCCGCCGACACTGCGCACGCCGGGCAGGGCGCCGCCGGTCGGGTCCGCGCCGGTGCCCGGGTCCTCGCCGGCGGCGGCCGGGCGGCCGGGCGGCCGGCCGAACCGGACCCCGGAGTGTCCGCCGCCCTCGCCGGTGCCGGGCGCCGGCGGGCCGCCGGCGCCCGGGTCCTGCACCGTGGCACCCGGCCGGTCCCAGGCCTGGCCGGCGACCGGCGCCGAGGCGTCCGTACCGGAGCCCGGCAGGCCCCCGGGGCGGGGGTCCTGCGGTGCGCCCCAGGAGACCCGGCGGTCGCGGTCGCCGCCGAAGCCGCTCTGCCGTGAGGCGTCGGCCTGCCAGCCGGAGGACGGCTCCGGGTCCTCGTCCAGGAAGACGGGGCCGGTCTCCTCGACCGCCGGCGCATGGGGGACGGGCCCCCCGGGGCGCCCGGGGCGGTGCGGAGGCCGCGTGCGCGGAGGGCGGGGACGCCGGCATCGTCTCGCCGTCCTTGGGCGCCGGACGGCTGGTGCCCGGCACCCACGCCGTGCCGTTCCAGTACCGGACGTAGCCCGGGATGGACGGATCGGGGTAGTAGCCAGGCGTGGGGCTGCCGTCGCCGGTTGCCGGGGTGGGGGCGCTCATCACCGTGGTCCCGCATCTCCTGGAAGACATCGAGGGGGTCGAGGGGTCGAGGGGGTCGATTCAAGGGTCCACATCTATCAGACCGCCGCGCCGTGCTGGGCCCGTCCCGGGGTAAGGCCCACTTTCCGGTAACGCTCCGCCGTACCGGGGCGCCCGTGCGCCCCGCCACTGAGAGTTTGGTGGCGGAAGTCGCGTAATAGTCGGCGGGGACGGCGCTCTCCCCTGTGTGGCCCGCTCCGGGGCCTCGTACCAGGAAAGGAAGTACGCAGCCTCATGGACACCGTGGTGGAACGCGAGCTGGAGCTCAAGCTGGTCCTGTCGCCGGAGCGCAGTGTCCCCGTGCCGGCCAGGCTCACCTACCGGGGGGACGACGCGTATGCCGTGCACATCACCTTTCACGTCGGGTCCGAGCGTCCCGTGCACTGGACGTTCGCGCGTGAGCTGTTGGTGGAAGGGGTCTTCCGGGCGTGCGGGGAGGGTGACGTCCGCGTCTGGCCGGCGAGGGACGACGGGCGCAACGCCATCCGGATAGCACTGACTTCACCGGACGGCGACGCCCTCCTGGAAGCCCCGTCCGCGCAGGTCTCCGCATGGCTCGAGCGGACCCTGCGGGCCGTTCCGCCGGGCACGGAGGCCGAAAATCCCTGCTTCGACGCGGAGTTGGCGGAGCTGCTGGCGCCCGCCCCGGCCGACGGGCGCGGCGGCCCCTCCCCCGCCCTCGGCGGCGAGGGGCCCCGGGCCGCCGAGGAGACGAAGGAAGGTGAGGCGTAGCCGGGGCGGCAGTGGAACGGGCGGGCCGGAGGAACCCGGGGGCGAGGTCGCCGGGTTCCCCGGGGCGGTCGATCCCCCTGCCCGGCCGGGACCGGCCGGGAGCCAGGGTTCCGCCTGCCCTCAGACGTAGGGCCCTGCCGGCCTGCCCTCAGACGTAGGTGTGGGTGATGAACTCCAGGGAATGGCCGTCGGGGTCGTCGATGTAGACCCCGCGGCCACCGAAGAGATGGTTGATCCGCTGCGGCTCGGCGTGCGCCGGGTCGGCCCAGTACGGCAGCCGGCGCTCCCTGATCCGTCCGAAGATGGCGTCGAACTCCCGGTCGTCGACGAGGAAGGCGAGGTGCTGCGAGACGATCGGCGCCCCCGGCTGCCCGTCGAAGTAGTCGAGGGTGACGCCGTTGGCGAGCGGGACGCTGGCGAACGGCCCGAAGGGCTTGGGCTCCGGCGCGTCGATCAGTTCGGTGAGGAATCGGGCCGCCGCGAAGCGGTCACGGCTGTGGACGATGGTGTGGTCAAGACGTGCGGGCACGGATCCTCCGTTCTTCGGCCTCTCCCCCCACGCTATGCGGGGAGCCGGACGACTTCCTCCAGCTCAACATGTTCGAGCTGCTCCCCTCCACGGTATGCGGGGAGCCGTGCACCTTCCATCCGGCCCCGGTCCCGGTTCCCGTGGTCCTCCGGACCTAGGGCGGGGCGTGTGGCGACGGCAGTTCCGTCCGCCCGCAGGCCGGGAGGGGCTTCGCCGCACGCCCTGATGCCGCGCCGGCCGAAACCCGGTGGCTTCGCCACGAGGACGCCGAGCGGACCCCGCGCAGGGCCGCACCGGTCGCCGAGACCGACGGACCCCCGCCGCCGGTCTCGGCAACCGTGCCCCGACCGGCGAACCCGGCCTGACGCGCCGCCGGTGCCGCGTCCGCACTGGTGGCTGTGACCGGTACTTCCGACACGCTCCCTAAGGGCTGTCCCGTGATCACTGGCGGATCAGCGCGCGGCGTCAGACGGGGTGCATCGCAAGGCGGAGGGTCGTCCTCATACTGGGCGTATTCGGGCGATCCGACAACACGGCGAGGTGCAGCAGCTGTCGTCGTGCGCCCGCCGGGGATTGCGGGACAGCCCTTAGAACAGCTTGCCGGGGTTGAGGATGCCGAGCGGGTCGAAGGCCTGCTTGACGGCCTGCTGCAACTCCAGACCCACGGGACCCAGTTCGCGGGCGAGCCACTCCTTCTTCAGGACCCCCACCCCGTGTTCGCCGGTGATCGTGCCGCCGAGCTCCAGCCCGAGGGCCATGATCTCGTCGAACGACTCGCGGGCACGGGCCGATTCGCCGGGGTCGCGGTGGTCGAAGCAGACGACCGGGTGGGTGTTGCCGTCCCCGGCGTGCGCGCAGACGCCGATGGTGAGGTCGTACTTCTCCGCGATCGCCGCGGTGCCGTCGATCATCTCGGCGAGCCGGGAACGCGGTACGCAGACGTCGTCGATCATCGTCGCGGTCCTGACGGCCTCCAGGGCGGTCAGCGACAACCGGCGGGCCTGGAGCAGCAGCTCGGACTCGGCCTCGTCCTCGGCGGGACGACCTGGGTGGCGCCGGCCGCGGCGCACAGCTCCCCGGCGGCGGCGAGGTCCGGGCCGGGGTCCGCGGTGTCGAACGCGGCGAGGAGCAGCGCCTCGGTCGTGTCCGGGAGGCCCATCTGCGCCATCGCGTTGACGGCTCGGATGGTCGTACGGTCCATGATCTCCAGCAGTGACGGGGTGTGACCGCGCTCCATGATCGCGCAGACGGCGTCGCAGGCGGCGGCGGCCGACGGGAACTCGGCGGCGAGGACGAGCTGCCGGGGAGGTTTCGGCCGCAGCGCGAGCACGGCTTTGACGACGATGCCCAGGCTCCCCTCCGAGCCGACGAAGAGCCGGGTGAGGTCGTAGCCGGCGACGCCCTTGGCGGTGCGGCGGCCGGTGCTGAGGAGCCGGCCGTCGGCGAGGACGACCTCGAGGCCGAGGACGTACTCGGCGGTGACGCCGTACTTGACACAGCACAGCCCGCCGGAAGCGGTGCCGATGTTGCCACCGATGGTGCACGTCTCCCAGCTGGACGGGTCCGGCGGGTAGTACAGCCCGTGCTCGCCGACGGCGCGTGACAGCACGGCGTTGACGACACCGGGCTCCACGACGGCGATCCGGTCGACCGGGCTGATCTCCAGGATGCGGTCCATCTTGACGAGGGACAGGACGATGCAGCCGTCCGAGGCGTTGGCGCCGCCGGACAGGCCCGTGCGAGCCCCTGCGGTACGACGGGGACGCGCAGTTCGGTCGCGGTGCGCATCACGTGCCGGACCTGCTCGACGGTGCGCGGCAGGACCACGACGGCCGGGGTGCCCGCGTCGCAGAAGCTCGCCATGTCGTTGCTGTACGAGGCCGTGACGTCGGGGTCGGTGATCAGGGCTTCGGGCGGGAGGTTCTCACGGAGCCGGGAAAGGAGAGCGTCCATGATCCCAGATTGGCACCGGGGGCCATCGGTGTGAACCCACCGGCGATCCGCGTCGCTCCGCCGGGTGGGCACTTCGTGCGCGACCGGAGGTGGCGCACAGTGATCGCCATGAAGAAGCGATGCGCGCCACCCACCAGGAACGTCGTGATCGCCTCGCTGGTCGCCGGGGCGGTCGCCACCGGGATCGTGGTCGCCGGCACGGGCCGGGACGACCGGCCGCCGCCGCCCGCACCGGGGCCGGCGGCCCGGACCGTACTGGCGGAGGGCCCCGGGGCCGCACTGTCGGCGGGGGAACTGTCGGCGCTGATCGCAGCCCAGGAGCACCGGCTGGCGGGGAAGGCCGGCGACCATCTGTCGTGGGCGGTGCTGGGCTCGGCCTATCTGGCGCAGGGGGCGCTGCTCGGCGACCGCACGGACTTCCGCCGGGCGGAGAAGGCGCTGCGGCGTTCGCTGGAGGCACTGCCCGGCGAGAAGGGCAACGCGGACGCCCAGGTGGGAATGGCGGCGCTGGCGAACGCCCGGCGGGACTTCGCCTCTGCGAAGCGCTGGGCCGAGAGCGTCCGGGCGAGGTCGCCGGAGCAGTGGACGGCGTATCCGGTACTGATCGACGCGTACAGCGGACTCGGCTCGTACGGGGCGGCCGCGAAGGCCCTGCACACACTGGAGGAGCTGCGGCCCCGCACCGTGCAGACCCTGCTGCGGGGCTCCCAGGTCCACCGCGACAACGGCCGGTACGAGGACGCCGAGGCGCTGGCGGACGAGGCGGTGTCGCGCTCGGGTGGCAGGGCGGAACGGGCGTCCGCGCTGTACCGGCTCGGCGAGCTGGCCTGGGAGCGGGGCGAGCCCGGGCAGGCGGCGGCGTACTTCGACACGGCTCTGCAGCTCGAGCCCGGCCACCATCCCTCCCTGGCTGGGCGGGGCCGGGCCTCGGCGGCGCTCGGGCGTACGGACGACGCGCTGCGGGACTACCAGGCGGCCATCGAGCGGGCGCCGATGCCCGAGTACGCGCTGCGGGCGGGCGAGCTGTACGAGTCGCTGGGGATGCCGGGTGAGGCAGGGGCGCACTACGAGAAGGTGCGCAGGCTGGCCGCGAAGGCCCGGAAGTACGGGGTGAGCGAGGAGCTGACGCTCGCGCGGTACGAGGCGGACCACGGACTGGCGGACTCCGCGGTGCGGCGCCTCGCGCAGGAGTGGAAGCGGGGGCACCGCAGCGCGCATGTCTCGGACGCTCTGGGGTGGGCGCTGCACCGGGCGGGGAGGACGAAGGAGGGGCTGAAGTACCTGAAGCGGGCGACGACTCCCGGGCTTCGCAGCGCGCTGTCCCTCTACCACCGGGGGAGATCGAGCGCTCGCTCGGCCGGGACGGCCCGGCCCGCCGGCATCTGCGGGAGGCGCTGCGCCTCAACCCGTACTTCTCGCCGCTCCTGGTGCCTCAGGCGAAGCGGGCGGTCTCGGTGCTGGGCAACCCCCCTCCGGGTGGTCCCGCCGACGTCGAGGGCGAGCCGTGGACGACGGGCGGGGAGCTGACGCCGGAGGACGGCGAACGGAGCGGGGACGGCGACACGGCGGAGGACGGAGAACGGGCCGGGGACGGCGACACGGCGGAGGACGGAGAACGGGCCGGGGACGGCGATGAGCGTTCGCCCCGCGGCAGGGACGAGGACGCCTCACCCGGGCCGCGCGACTCCGGATCGTCCCGGCCCCGCGAACGCGACTCCCGGGACGCCGGGGACGCCGGGGACGCCGACGATGCCGGGGAAACCAGGGAGGCCCGGGGAGCTGGGGACGACCAGCCGCCGGCCACCACCACGCGCGGGCCGTCGCCGGCCGGCGGGTGACCGGCGGACGACCGGTGACTGACCGGTGAGTGAGACTGAGGACCGCGGTGCCGCGGTGCCGCGACGCCGCGCGGCCCCACGGGTCAGGGTCCGTGGGGCCGCGGGGACGGAGCCGGGCTCCGTACGGGCTAGAGGTTTCCGCGCTTTTCCTGCTCGCGCTCGATCGCCTCGAAGAGCGCCTTGAAGTTGCCCTTGCCGAACCCCATCGAACCGTGCCTTTCGATGAGTTCGAAGAAGACCGTCGGCCGGTCCTGCACGGGCTTGGTGAAGATCTGCAGCAGATAGCCGTCCTCGTCGCGGTCCGCGAGGATCTTCAGCTCGCGCAGGGTGTCGATCGGCACCCGGGTGTCGCCGACCCACTCACCGAGCGTGTCGTAGTACGAGTCGGGCGTGTCCAGGAACTTCACCCCGGCCGCCCGCATCATGCGCACGGTGGCGACGATGTCGTTCGTGGCCAGGGCGATGTGCTGGACACCTGCCCCGCCGTAGAACTCGAGGTACTCGTCGATCTGCGACTTCTTCTTCGCGACCGCCGGTTCGTTGATCGGGAACTTCACCTTCAGGGTGCCGTCCGCGACGACCTTGGACATCAGCGCCGAGTACTCGGTCGCGATGTCGTCGCCGACGAACTCCTTCATGTTGGTGAAGCCCATGACCTTGTTGTAGAAGGCCACCCACTCGTTCATCCTGCCGAGTTCGACGTTTCCCACGCAGTGGTCGATGGCCTGGAAGGTCCGCTTGGCAGGGGGCTCGACGATGGGGTCGGCGGCCGAGAAGCCCGGCAGGTACGGGCCGTTGTAGCCGGACCGGTCCACGAGGGTGTGGCGGGTCGTGCCGTACGTGGCGATGGCAGCGAGGACGACCGTGCCGTGCTCGTCCTTGAGCTCGTACGGCTCCTGGATGCCGCGCGCGCCGTGCTCGGTGGCGTACGCGTAGGCGGCACGGGCGTCCGGCACCTCGATGGCCAGGTCGACGACACCGTCACCGTGCTCGGCGACGTGCTCGGCGAGGAAGCGGCCCCAGTCGGTGGACGCCTTGATGACGGAGGTGAACACGAACCGGGCGGAGCCGTTGGTCAGCACGTAGGAGGCGGTCTCCCGGCTACCGGTCTCCGGCCCCGCGTAGGCGACCAGCTTCATGCCGAAGGCCGTGGAGTAGTAGTACGCGGCCTGCTTGGCGTTGCCGACGGCGAAGACGACCGCGTCCATGCCCTTCACCGGGAAGGGGTCGGCCTGCCTGCCGGTGCCAGGGGTGTGATCCAGGGTCTCAGTCATGACGGCAGACTCCCGCCGATCCACAAGATGCGCAATAGTTGCTGTATTCACTGGACAATATGCTGAGCCTGTGTCCGATTTACTCAGGCTACCTGTACAGGATGACTACGTAAGGGGATGATGTGGCGATCGATCATCTGGACGGCAGGCTGATCGTGCTGCTCGCACGGGAGCCGAGGATCGGGGTCCTGGAGGCGTCCCGCCGGCTGGGGGTCGCACGCGGCACCGTGCAGGCGCGGCTGGACCGGCTCCAGTCGAACGGGGTCATCCGCGGTTTCGGGCCCGAGGTCGACCCGTCCGCGCTGGGCTACCCGGTGACCGCGTTCGCGACGCTGGAGATCAAGCAGGGGCAGGGGGCCGACGTGCGGGCCCATCTCGCCACCGTTCCCGAGGTGCTGGAACTGCACACGACGACCGGTCACGGCGACATGCTGTGCCGGCTGGTCGCGCGGTCCAACGCGGACCTCCAGCGGGTGATCGACCGGGTCGTGGGGTTCGACGGCATCGTGCGGGCGTCCACCGCGATCGTGATGGAGAACCCGGTACCGCTGCGGATCATCCCGCTGGTGGAACAGGCGGCGGAGGACGCCCGCTGACCCGGTCGGCCCAACTGCCCCCACCGCCCTCACCGGCATCGGACGTGCGGCGCACCCGCGACGGGCGCCCCCGATCCGGGCGCCGTGCCCAGGCCGCCACGGCCCCGGGCCACGGGAACCCGGCGCGCACCACACCCCCGGGCCGGACCACGGGCGGACCACGGCCCCGCCGGTCAGCACTTCGGGATGCTGTCGCCCTTCTGCAGCGCCTTGAGCGACGACACCGCGTCCGTCAGCTCGGTGACCGGGATCAGCGTCATGCCCTCGGGCAGCTGCTCTTCGGCCACGGCGCACTCGGCCTTGGGAACGAGGAACACGGTCGCGCCGTCGCGCGCCGCCGCCTGGGTCTTCAGCGCGACCCCGCCGACCGCGCCGACCTTGCCGTCGGCGTCGATGGTGCCCGTGCCCGCGATGTTCCGGCCGCCGGTGAGATCGCCGCCCGCACCGTCGCCCGCGAGCTTGTCCACGATGCCGAGGGAGAAGAGGAGCCCGGCGCTCGGGCCGCCGACGTCGGCGAGGTGCAGGGTGACCTTCACCTTCGCGGGGTCCTTCTTGAGGTAGCCCAGGGCAGCGTCCACCGCGCTGTTCTGCGACTTCCGCATCTCGGCGGTGTTGTGCTCCTCGATCTCCTCGTCCGACCGCCCGGAGGGGTAGACGGAGTCGCGCGGCAGCACGGCGCGGTCCCTGCGCACCCACGCGTCCGCCACGTCGCCGAGATCGACCTCGGCCGAGGGACCGGTCGCCACGATGGTCGTCATCCGCAACTGCCCCTGGGTTGGCCGTACGGGTGCTCCGGAGACGGTGATCACCGGCTTGCCCCGGTCGGTTCCCAGCACGTTCGTGGTCTGCCCGGGCTGGGCCAC
Organism: Streptomyces sp. I6; assembly: GCA_003725745.1. Classification (GTDB taxonomy): domain Bacteria; phylum Actinomycetota; class Actinomycetes; order Streptomycetales; family Streptomycetaceae; genus Streptomyces. Next base: position 2,328,619 of record RHDP01000001.1, read on the forward strand.
GGTGAACGGCAGGGGCGCGAGCGCCGCGACCGCGAGCAGCGATGCGACCGGCAGGGCGCAGACGGCGAGAGCCCGGGGGCGGGAGAGACGCGAGAGGCGAGAGAACACCCTGTCAATGTATCGGTCCACTCGCTCCGCCCGGATCGGGCCCGGACCCGGCGGCCCCTGCGGGGACCGTCCCGAGACCGGCTCAGGACCGGTTGGGGGGCCTCCCGGGGCCGGGGACGAAAGGCGACCGTGCGGCGGTCGGACGGTCGGCGCATCCGCGTGCGGCGGTCGAACGGGAGCAGTGGGGACGGACGGCCCGAGCGTTCCGGCGGCCCGGCGGCCCGGCGACCGGGCAGCTCGCTCAGCCGGCGGCTCGCCTGCCCGGCCGCCCGCCGGTTCAGCGCAGTGCGTCCGCGACCTCGCGTGCCGCGTCCACCACCCTGGGGCCCACCCGTTCGGGGACCGAGTCCGCCAGCATGACGACGCCGACACTGCCCTCTATGCCGGTCACCCCGACGAGCGCTGCGGCGGCCCCGCTGGCGCCCGCCTCCAGTTCACCGTGGGTGAGGGTGTACGAGGGCTCGGCAAGACCCCCCTGACGTGCGGCGAGGATCGCCTTTCCCGCCGCTCCGCGGTCCAGCGGGTGGCGGAAGCCGGCCCGGTACGCCACGTGGTAGTCCGTCCAGGTCGGTTCGACGACCGCCACCGCGAGCGCCTCCGTCCCGTCGACCAGTGTGAGATGGGCGGTCGCGCCGATGTCCTCGGCGAGGGAGCGCAGCGCCGGCAGCGCCGCCTCCCGCACCAGCGGGTGCACCTGACGGCCGAGGCGGATCACGCCGAGCCCCACCCGGGCCCGACCTCCCAAGTCACGCCGGACCAGGGCGTGTTGCTCGAGGGTGGCGAGCAGTCGGTAGACGACGGTCCGGTTGACGCCGAGCCGGTTGGACAGCTCGGTCACGGTCAGCCCGTGGTCGGTGTCGGCGAGCAGTTTGAGGACACGCAGTCCTCTGTCGAGCGTCTGGGAGGTCTCCGCGGTCACGACGCCCTCTCCTTCGAGGTGAGTGCGGCGACGCTCTCGCGGCCAGCGGCACCGGTCCCATCGGCGACGCACGGAGAGGCCGCCGGCAGGCCATGGCACACCGGCTGCGCTCCGCGGCGGCGCTGCCACGGGGCGTTTCATGTGCGGGGACAGTAGCGAAGCCGGTTCGCTCAGCGGAAGACCTCGTCCAGAATCCGGGCGCCGAATGACCCTGCCGTCCGCTATCGGCGTGCAAGTCGGGACGACCAGCGACTTCGCGCGACACATCCCTCTTCGGCCTCCGCCGAAGAGGGACACCGCACCACCCTCGACACGGCCCGGGCGCACGGCCGGAAGGGAAGGCGGGAGCCGGGGTACAGCGCGGCCCCAGGGGAACACCGGACCCGGGCGCGCGGGACCCGGGGCGCGAGAGCCACACCCCTGGAGAACGCACCACCTGGAGAACGCACCGTCTGCGGAAGGCACCGCCTGCGGAGCACCGGACCCACGGAGCACCGGCCCCGGGAACACAGGCCCGGGCAACGCAGCGCCCGCACCGGCCGGGCCGCGGGGCCCGAACCCGGCGGGTGCGGGGCAGGGTTACGGGATCCGCGGAACAGGCTCGCGGAGGCTGGTGCGCGCCGGTCCGGCGGCGGACCGGCGCATGGGAGCGCGACAGGGCCCGGAAGCCGCCGTACGCGCCTGGCGGTCACCGCGTGCGCTCACCGCATACGGGTGGCCCACTCCTGCACCTTCTTGATCCGCTCCCGGATCTGGCCCGCGGTCGCCTCCGCGCTCGGCGGCCCTCCGCACACCCTCCGCAGCTCCGTGTGGATCACTCCGTGCGGTTTGCCGCTCTGGTGGACGTACGCGCCCACCATCGTGTTCAGCTGCTTCCTCAGCTCCAGCAGTTCCTTGTGCGAGACCACCGGCCGGCGCTCCGCGGGCAGTTCCAGCAGGTCCGCCTCCGCGTCCGGCTTCCTGCGGCTGTGCGCGATCTGCCGCGCCTGCCGCTTCTGCAGCAGCAGTTGCACCTGGTCCGGCTCCAGCAGGCCCGGGATGCCGAGGTAGTCCTGCTCCTCCTCGCTGCCCGGGTGGGCCTGCATGCCGAACTCGGCACCGTTGTACATCACCCGGTCGAAGACGGCGTCGGACTCCAGCGCCTCGAAGGGCAGCATGTCCTGCTCGCCGGTGTCCTCGTCCTGCTGCCTGTTCGCCTCGTCCATCTCCTTCTCGGACTCGGCGTAGGGGTCCTCCTCCCTTCCTTCCTCGGGCGGTCGAGCGCGTGGTCCCGCTCGACCTCCATCTCGTTCGCGAAGCCCAGCAGCATCGGGATCGTCGGCAGGAACACGGACGCCGTCTCGCCGCGCCGCCGGGAGCGGACGAAACGGCCGACGGCCTGGGCGAAGAAGAGGGGCGTGGAGATGGTCGTGGCGTACACGCCGACCGCGAGCCGGGGGACGTCGACGCCCTCGGACACCATCCGGACGGCGACCATCCAGCGGTCCTGGTTCCCGCTGAACTCGTCGATGCGCTTCGAGGCGCCCGCGTCGTCGGACAGCACGACGGTCGCCTTCGTACCGGTGATCTCCCGGATGAGCTTGGCGTAGGCACGCGCCGAGTCCTGGTCGGAGGCGATGACGAGACCGCCCGCGTCCGGGATGGCCTTCCTGACCTCGCCCAGCCGCTGGTCGGCGGCGCGGAGCACGTTCGGCATCCAGTCGCCGCGCGGGTCGAGCGCGGTGCGCCACGCCTGCGAGACGGCGTCCTTGGTCATCGGCTCGCCGAGCCTGGCCGCGACCTCGTCGCCGGCCTTGGTGCGCCAGCGCATGTTGCCGCTGTAGGACAGGAAGATCACGGGACGGACGACGCCGTCGGCGAGGGCGTTGCCGTAGCCGTAGGTGTAGTCGGCGGCGGACCGGCGGATGCCGTCGTCGCCCTCCTCGTAGGTGACGAACGGGATGGGGTTGGTGTCGGAGCGGAAGGGCGTGCCGGTCAGGGCGAGTCGGCGGGTGGCGGGTTCGAACGCCTCCAGGCACGCCTCGCCCCACGACTTGGAGTCGCCGGCGTGGTGGATCTCGTCGAGGATCACGAGGGTCTTGCGCTGCTCGCTGCGGTTGCGGTGGAGCATCGGGCGTACGCCGACACCGGCGTAGGTGACGGCGACCCCGTCGTACTCCTTGCTGAGCGGACCGGCGCTGTAGTCCGGGTCCAGTTTGATGCCGATGCGCGCGGCCGCGGCGGCCCACTGCTTCTTGAGGTGCTCGGTCGGCGCGACCACGGTGATCTGCTGCACGACGTGGTGATGCAGCAGCCAGGAGGCGAGGGTGAGCGCGAACGTCGTCTTGCCGGCGCCGGGCGTCGCCACCGCGAGGAAGTCACGCGGTTGTTCCTGGACGTACCTCTCCATGGCGCCCTGCTGCCAGGCACGCAGCTTGTTCGCCGTCCCCCAGGGGGCGCGGCCGGGAAAGGCGGGTGAGAGGTGGTGGGAGGCGGTAGTAGACACGGTCTCCGGTTCGAGGCAGGGCTGCGGCGTTACGTAGGACAACCGGGCCACCCTACCGGTGCGGCCGCTGCCCGGGGGCCGCACCGGGCAGTGCGGGGAGGGGGTGAGACCCGCCTCACAGAGGCGGCCCGGGGCGCCCCGGCCCGGGCCCGCCGGCCCCGTTCACAGCGTGCGCAGCACGGCGCCGATCAGGGCCGGATCACCCATCTCGCCGGCCGCCACGGACACGACCAGGTCGTACGCCCGGTCCTGGTCGACCTCGGCGCCGTAGGCGCCGGTCCCCTCGACTCCCACAGCGAGGACCTCACCGTGGGAACGGAGCCAGTCCAGCAGCCGCCGGTATCCCTCCGGCGTGGTCTCGAACCGTTCGGTGGCCAGGTGCCGGCCAATGCCGTCGATGACCGCTGCCTGGTGGAGGTCAGTGTGGAGGTCAGTGTGGGTGTCGATCCCGCCGATCACCGCTGTCTCGTCCGCCGTGCTGGTGTGTGCCCCCTTCCGACGCTCGACGGTGGGAGGGCGCGAGCCGGTCGGGTAGCCGGACAAGACAGTGACGGGACCTTTGGCCGGGCTCCTGACTTGTTGAATCGACCCCAGACGCTATGACGTCACGAACGCCCGTCCGGCCACGCGCCAGACGGCGTCGCCCGGCAGGCCGACGAGTCCCCGAGAGGACAACCGAAGCGTCAGTCAGGCGGAGAGTCAGACCCCCGGGCGATGCCATGGCTAATCCTCACTGTCAGGCGGGGCGGCGCTCGTGCAGCCGGGTGGCGACCCAGGCTCCGAGCAGCGCGACCGCGGCCATGGGCAGGAACACCGCGGCGAAGGCGGCCGTGTGGGCGGCGCTCTCCACCCCCGCCTGGGCGACCGCGGCGCCGTGGCCACCCGCCGAGCCCCTCCCAGCGCGGCGAAGGCGGCGCCGCCCGCGGCCAGGAGGAGCACGTTGGACAGCCCGTCGGAGATCTGGAGGGCGGCGGAGTTGGTGCCTGCCTCCGCCGGGGCCGACAGCTTCAGCAGCAGCACGCTGGTGGAGGAGATGACCAGGCCCATGCCGAAGCAGCCCCAGGCCCAGGCGACCGCGACGACCCACGCCGGTACGGAGGGGATCAGCACGCTGGGTGCCGTCGCGATGGCCGCCGCGACGAGCACCATGCCCGCGACGGTCAGACGCTCCCGGTACACCTCGAGCCGCGGCCGGGACTGGACGAACGACCCCAGCGCCCAGGTCGCCCCGCCGACCGCGAGCGACAGGCCGGCCAGCGTCGGCGAAAGCCCTCTCTGGGTGACCAGCATCAGCGGTACGAAGGACTCCGCCGCGATGAAGGACCCGGCGGCCACTCCGCGCAGCAGCACCACCGACGGCAGCCCACGCGCCGCGCGGAACGTACCGCGCGGCATCAGGCCGAGCGCGGCCGGTACGAGCAGCGCGGCCCCCGCGGCGGCCGGGGCCAGCGAGAACCACCGCAGGTCCTGGGCCGCGTACTGGAGCACCCCGGCGCCGAGGGAGATGCCGAACGCCAGCCGGATCCTGCGCCGGTCGAGCGCCGGGACGGGCGCCAGGGGTCCACCGGGCCCGAGGCCCGGCGCCGTATCGCGGGCAGTGCCAGCGCGAGCGGGACGACGACGAGGGCGGGGATGCCGACGAACACCCAGCGCCAGCCGAGCTGTTCGGTGACCGTTCCGGCCGCGAGCGGTCCGACGACGGAGGGGATCACCCAGCTTGCGGCGAACGCCGCCATGATCGTCGGCCTCAGGTGCTCGGGGTAGGCCCGGCTGACGACGACGTACAGTGCGACGATCACCAGTCCGCCGCCCAGCCCCTGGACGGCCCGCCCGGCGATGAACCACCACATCGTGGCGGCCGTCCCGGACAGCAGCAGCCCCAGGCCGAAGGCGGTGATCCCGGCGCCCAGCGGCCCGAGCGGCCCGCTGCGGTCGGCCCACTGCCCGGACAGCACCATCGCGAACAGGCTTGTCGTGAAGTAGGCGGAGAAGGCGAACGCGTACAGCGGCACCCCGTCCAGCTCCCGCGCCGCCACGGGCATGGCCGTGCCGACGGCGGTCGCCTCGAACGCGATCAGCAGGACGACGGAGACGATGCCGACGCTGAGGGCGCGCAGGCTCCGCCCGAGCACGCCACCGGTGAGGGTGGCGGTGGCGGTGGCGGTCCCGGGCGGGCCGGGAACACCGGCGGCCTGCCCGGCCGGCAGTTCGCCGGCACTGGCCGCGTCAGGTGGTTCGAGGGTGGTCACGCGCTCCAGAGTAAGGGGCGAGATTCGGGATGACCCCTGTCGCGGGGTGGAGGTCCGGTTCGGTCGTTGGTCCTAGGCCCGGTGGGAGCGGCTGGTGGCCGGCCCGCTCTCCAGCGGCTCGGCGAAGGGCGTGAACGTGAGTTGGTCACCGACTACAGGGGTTGGCGCAGTGCTGATCAAGAGAGCCGGCCAGTTCTTCGACCTGCTGGACTTCGGACGCCGCGAGGGGGTACTGGACGGCCTGTCGCCCCGCTTCGTCCGTCACCCGGACCATCACACCATCAAGAAGGTCGACGAGAACGACGAGGAGATCGGCAAGGCCATCCCCGAAGCGGTTATCCGCCAGCTCGACCGGCACATCCACCTGCTGGGCAAGAACTTCCCCTACGGGGAGCTTCCTCCCGAGGCCGTCAACGCGATGCTTCGCACGGTCTATGTGGTCCTGCGGGACACCGGCCGGCGTCCCGCTGAGGTCGCCGGACTCGACCTGGACTGCCTGGAGTTCGACAACGGCGAGTACCAGCTCGTCTGGCACAACATGAAAGGCCGGCGACGGCGACGGCGCCTGCCGGTCCACCAGCAGACCGTGGACGCCATCAAGGCGTCGAGCCGTCCAACGTGAAGGCCGGAGGCAATGCCTGCCCGATCCGCTTCCCGTGCTCCGGGTGCGGTTCCTACCGCCCCGACCCCTCACACCTGCCCGCCATCGAGGACCAGGTCCGCAGCCTGAAGGCCAATCTGGAGCTGGCCCGCGCGATGGGCGCGGCCGACTACACGATCAGGGGCATGGAAGGCGAGATCGCGGACTACCTGAACGCGATCAAGAAGATGAAGGCGAAGATGGACTCCATGCCCGACGAGGAACCCCACGAGGTCGAAGAGGCCAGCAAGATCTTGCGGCGCCTGCGCGCCGGCTCCGCTGCCTCCAGTCCGGTCGCCCTGCCCATGCCCGTCGTCCGCGCTGCCGAGGAGACCGGGGCGTGATGGCCAAGCGCACCCCACTGACGTGCTCCGCGCGGCCAGGAAGAAGGAGAGCCTGGCCAAGCGGGCGAAGGTCCTCGCCGTCGTGGACGACATGAAGGGCAAGGGCGAGCCGATCACGTTCCTCGGCGTCGCCAAGGCCGCCCAGGTATCGAACTGGCTTGTCTACGCCGAGGGCGTGGGCGAGCACATCGAGGCCGCGCGCAAGGCTCAGACCACAGGCAGGGCTCGGGAGCGCAAGACCGGTGCCGCCGCCAGCCCGGCGAGCGTGGCGACCGACCTGGAACTGGCCCGCGCCGAACTCCGGGCCCTGCGGGAGGAGCGGGACCAGCTCAAAGCCGCAGTCCAGCGCGGCCTTGGACAGCGAGTCGGTCGAGCAGGTCACGCTGAACTGGTCTCCCGCATCAACGAACTCACTGCGGCCAACCAGGCACTTGCCGACAAGCTGACCGCGCCGAGACCGACGCGGACGGCCTGCGGTCCGCGCTCACCGAGGCCCAGGACGACCTGATCTCCGCCCGGCAGGCACTGCGGAACATGGTGCGTGATCAGAACCGACCTCGCGACTGACCCGATGGTGATTCAAGGTCGGGATCACGCTGAGAGTCTCTGCCCAGGGGCACCGTCCGGGTCGTAGACGTCAGTTCTCGCCTTCGGTGGCAGGCTGCACGTCAGCGTGCGTCCGAGTCGGCTGCCGGGGTCCTCCCGCGATGTGTGGGTCGCTGTCGGACGTGGACATCGGAAGTGTGAGGCGCGGTGATGACGCTGTGGTCGGGGATGGTGCGTGCGGCGAGGGTGACGCCGCTGGCGATCCGGCAGTCGCGGCCGAGGGCGAGGCCGGGGCCGAGGCTGATGCTGTTGCCGGTTTGGACCCGGTCGCCGATCAGTGCGCCGAACTGCGGTGTGCCACAGCGGTAGAGGCCGTCGGGAGTACGCAGGATGATCTCCCGTTCAGGGTTGCTCATGTGGGGGCTCCACATGCTGATGGCCGCGATGGTCAGGTTGGCGGACAGATGGGCGTCGGCACCGGCGAGGGTGCGGTTGATACCGATGCGGTGGCCGAGGACAGCACGTTCGCCGAGAAAGGAGCGGGTGACCTCGCAGTTGAAGCCGACCGAGACGTCGGCGCAGAGTACGGAGCCGGCGCGGACGGTGGAGAACTCCCACACGCGTACGCGCGGCCCGATGATCACGTCGTCGCCGATGATCGCGGTCGGGTGGATCTGCGCGGTTGGGTGAATACGGTGCGAGATCCGGGCGAGGGCCTGGCGGTGCCCGTCCTCCCAGAGCGCGAGGAAGTCGGACAGCTCGCTCTTCTCCAGGTGCTCGTAGGGGGTGCCGTCCAGCATTCCGCTGGTAGGAGCGGTGAGGTAGTCGCCGAGGCGGATGGTGGGCATCGGTGGCCTTCCTGTGTGTGGTCGGTGGCCGTTCCCCGGGCGGCTAGCATCACCAGCACCGGACCTGAGGAACGGAGTGTTCATCCGTGCGTCACCCGCGCGTAGGCGTCGCCATCTTGACCATGGGCACGCGGCCCGCCGAGCTGGCCGATCTCCTTGAGTCGGTCGCCGGGCAGGACACGCCTGCGACGCGGGTGGTGGTCGTCGGCAACGGCTCGCCGCTGCCACCCCTCCCGAGTGGGTGACCGGTGTCGAGCTGCCGGAGAACCTGGGGGTGGCCGGCGGCCGGAATGCCGCACTGGCCCGGCTGCGAGAGTTCGGGGACGTCGATGTGGTGGTGGACCTGGACGATGACGGTCTGCTGATCAGCACGGACGTGTTCACCCGGCTTGCTGAGCTGTACGCGGCGGACCAGCGGCTTGGTGTGGTCAGTTTCCGTATCGCTGACGAACACGGCCGTACCAAGCGCCGCCACGTTCCGCGGCTGCGGGCGGCGGATCCGATGCGGGGCGGGCTGGTGACGACGTTCCTCGGCGGCGGGCACGGGCTGTCGATGCGGATGCTGGAGGCGATCGGCGGGTGGCCCGAGCCGTTCTTCTACGCGCACGAGGAGACCGACCTGGCCTGGCGGGCACTGGACGCGGGCTGGAAGGTGCTCTACGTGCCGGAGCTGGTCCTCCAGCATCCCTGGACGTCGCCGACCCGGCATGCGGTCTTCTACCGCATGGTCGCCCGTAACCGGGTCTGGCTGGCCAAACGGCATCTTCCCGCCCTCCTCGTCCCGGTCTACCTGGGCGTCTGGACGGTGATGACCGTGGCTCGCACCCGGTCGGCGGCGGGGCTGAGGGCATGGTTCGGCGGGTTCGTCGAGGGCCTGCGCACCCCGTGCCCGCCCCGCCGGCCGATGCGCTGGTCCACGGTGTGGCGGATGACCCGCCTGGGTCGGCCCCGGTCATCTGATCAAGCGGTCGCGGCCTCGGACTCCGCCCGCAGCCACGCGGGGATCGCCTCGGGCGTCTTGTCCAGCCAGTCCGCGTAGCGGGCCACCCCCTCCTTGAGGGTGATCGTGGGCCGCCAGCCGAGCACCGCTTCCATGCGGTGGGTGGACGCGCAGCCGCCGAGCGGGTCACCGGGCGGCATCGGTGTCTCCACGAACCGCGTGCCCGGGTACTGCTCGGCGACCAGTTCGGCAACAGTGCGGATCCTGGTAGGGGTGCCGGTTCCGATGTTGATCGTCTCGTTGTGCGCCCGCGGAGCGGCAAGGGCCCGCACGGTGGCGGCGGCGATGTCCTCGACGTGGACCAGGTCCCGGACCTGGTGGCCGCCGCCGTTGAGGTGCAGAGGCAGCCCCAGGGCGGCGCGGGTAGCGAACCAGGCCACCACCCACGAATGGCTGTTCTCCTTGATGACCTGCGGCTCCCCGTAGACGGAGAAATACCGCACGACCGTGTACGAGGTGCCCACGGCGCCCAGCGTGAGAGCGGTCTGCGTCTCGCCCCACGCCTTGGTGTTGGCGTAGACCGACATCGGCCGCAGTGGCGTGTGCTCGTGGAACTGCGGCGGGACCCGCCCGTAGACGGCTTCCAGCAGCTTGCGCACGGTCCGGTATTCCTTGCACGGGCGTGCCCAGTCCTCCGGGTTCCCGTTGCCGTAGACGCTGGCCGAGGAGACGAAGACGAGGCGGCGGACCCGGTCGCAGGCGGCCACCGCGTCGAGCAGTACCTGGGTGCCGGTGATGTTGGTGTGGATCGCCGCCGTGGGCTTGCGGGTACAGGCGGCGACGTCGGCGAGGGCGGCGGCGTGGATCACGTAATCGGACTCGGCCACCGCCTTCCTGACCACGTCCGGATCCTGGATGTTGCCGACGATGACGTCCGGGTCGGTGGGGTCGATCCCGAACAGGTCGCGGTAGGTGTGCCGGGGGTATGCCTCCAGCGTGCACAGCAGGACCGGGCGGGCTCCCACCTGACGCAGGCAGGCGGCGATACGGCTGCCGATCAGCCCGGCTCCCCGGTGACCAGCACGGTTCGGCCGGGGAGTTCGTTCAACTGGATGTCGTGCACGGTGCCTCCATGTCGTGGTGAGGTGTGCGGTGTCACCGGCCCGCCTGGCGGCCCTGCTCACGCTTGGCGATGAGCTGCTCGAACTGGATCGCGTACAGCTCCACCTGGTCCGGGGTCAGGACGAGCACCGACGTGGTGGTTCGACCGTCGGCGTGGTGGACCTCGATGTCCAGGGCGGCCTGCTGAGCGCGGTGGTCGTACGTCGCGTCCCGCTTCAGTGGCGTCGCGTGGGTGACCGGCGCCCATACACCTTGGTCAGCCCGGGGCGCCTTCACCTGGCTCTCCCCTCAGGGACCGCTTGCGGGTTGGAGACGTTCAGCAGGTACAGCACGCGCATGGGGCGTCGCCTCCCTCATCTGCCCGGACGGGTCGATCCGGGTCGGTAAGGGAAGGAAACCGGCGACGTGAGCCGTGACGGGATGATGAACTTGGATCACTCACGGTTCATTCATGCTCACCAACAAGCGACGCGGGGCGGGGCTTCGATGGACGCGCACAGCGAGGAGATCACCGTCGAGCAGGCGGCCGAGGACTTCGCGGCCGAGGTGGCCAGGTGGCGGGAGGTACGCGGCATGTCCAAGCGGGCGTTAGCCCAGGCCATGGGCTTCGACCCGTCCTACGTCAGCCACATGGAGTCCGGACGCACCAAGCCCAGCGAGGAGTTCGCCCGGCTCGCCGACGCGGCTTTGAACGCCGGGAAGGCGATCTGGCGGCGCTGGTGCGACTACGAGCAGGCACGCACCCGCAGCAAGCGCCCGCCCACCGCCCCGCCGGTCCCGCGCAGGCCCGAGCAGCCGTACGCCACCGGTTCCGCCCTCGTGGTCGAACACGACGCTGCCCGGCTCCAGTACGACGGCCGTTCGTACCGGCTCACCATGCGCCGGCTGCTGCGGAGCACCGGCACCGAGCCGGTGACCCGCTACCTGATCCGCATCTCCGTCGACCGGTACCCCGGCGACCCGGAGCGGTCCAACGCGCACTACCGAGTCCACCCGCTGACTTGGGATGAACTCGACCTCACGGCGACCTGCCGGGGCGAGGCGATGCGCTGGCAGGCCAAGCACGACCGCGACGCCTTCAAGGAAGTCTGGCTGCTGTTCGACAACGAACACAGCCGCTTCCCGCTCTATCCCGGCGAGTCCGTGTGGATCGAGTACGCCTACACCGTCAGCGACGACAAGTGGGGCAACTGGTTCCAGCGTGCCGTCCGTCTGCCCACCGAACAGCTCGAAGTCCAGCTCGCCTTCCCCGCCGACCTCGACCCGGTGGTCTGGGGCACCGAGACCTCGATGACCGCTGAAGCTTCCCCGCTGCGGACCCCGCCCGTTCGCAGCGACGACGGTGACCTACGGCAATTCACGTGGATCACGGCCACACCCGCTCTGCACGCTCGGTACCGTCTTGAGTGGCGGTTCAGGGCACGGCCCGAACGCAACACGGATCAAGGGGAGTTCAGGTGATTCACTTGCGGCCCAGCCAGCGGATGCGAGGCCTCGGAGTCGTCCAGCACGGCGCCGGCATCCTCGCCGAACCATCCCGCGCCTTCGACCTGCCCGCCGAGCGCGACGAGGCCGAGCGCATCATCGACGAGCTGTTCGCCGCCATGGAGCGGATCGGTCAAGTCCACCCCTTCGCCAAGGGCATGGGCATCGCCGCCCCGCAGATCGGCATCGGCCGTGCCGCCGCCGTCGTCCAGCCGCCCGGCGACGCACCGGCCATTATCCTGCTCAACCCGAAGATCACCAAACGCTGCGACGAGATGGACGAACAGTACGAGGGCTGCCTGAGCTTCTTCGATGTCCGCGGCCTCGTACCCCGCCCCCTGAAGATCACCGTCAAGACCACGGCCCTGACCGGCGAGACCGTCACCACCGTGTACGAGCGGGGCCTCGCCCGCCTCATCCACCACGAGATCGACCACCTCGACGGCCTGCTCTACACCGCCCGCATGAGGACTGGCGTCGCCCCCATCCCCGTGGAGCAGTACCGGCAGACCGGCCGGGCCTGGGTGTACGAGGGCGCCTGACCGCCCTTCCTCTGGGCAGCGCAGAGGACTTGCCTTACATGCCTGAAGGGCTAATTCAGCGTTGCCCTACAAGTTCGGGTCGACACCCTAGACAACGGTGATGCCGTGGGCCAGGCCGAAGTTGCCGTGTCCACCCGGCCATGCGCGGCTCGGCCACAGTTCGGGGCCGTCGCTGGACCACCAGCCCGGCAGGAGCTCGCCATCGGCCCTGACCGGCTCCGTCAGGCGCACCAGGTAGGACATCGTCCAGCTCGATCACCGTCTCGTCCGGGCCGCGGTGCTCACCGAGGGGGATGACGTGGGGCAGGTAGGCGGGGATGCGGCAGACGTTCTCCGTATGGGGGTAGAGCGGGGGGAACGAGAGCTGGGCGCGCAGTGCGCCGTCGGTGCCCGCGGGAACACGCTGGTAGACGTCCTCCAGGCCCGCGCCTCCGGCTGTCGGGGTGAAGCGGGACGTGAGCGTGCCCGCGGAGCGGGCCGGGGTGACGGCGAGGAACTCGGCGCCGAGCTGGGTCCCATCCCGGGCAGGCTGCCGATCACCTCAGCATGTGGATGCTCGCGGAACCGGGCGTCGATCTGGGCGTCGAGCTCGGCGATCTCCTCGTCGAGGCCACCGGCGGGCTGATCAGCGCCCTCCACGGCGTGCGGCTGTGCGGCCCGGTGTCCCCGGAACGCCTCCACATCGCTCCCTCACCAACTGACACGGCCGGCCGGGGTCGGTCTCCGTCAAACGGCTGTCGCGTCCGGTGCGCCGCCCGGGATGCCCCGCCGCTACGGCGTGGCGACCGCCGCCTGCGGCCGGATCGGGAGGCGGTTGACCGGGCGGCCGGTGGCCGCGCGGACGGCGGAGGCGACGGCGGCCGGGAGGTGACGACCGGAACGGCGCTGGCCGCCTTCGCGCCGAAGGGGCCACCACGTCGCGCTCCTCGACGAGTCTGACGATGCGGATGTCGGGGGCGTCGAGGGCCGTCGGCAGGGCGTAGCCGGTCAGGTCGGGGTGGCGGACCAGACCGCGGGCCGTGCGGAGGTGCTCGGTGAGCGCGGCACCGATGCCCTGGGTGACGCCGGCCTCGATCCGGGTGGCGAGTTGTGCGGGGTTCAGGACGCGGCCCACGTCCTGGGCGACGGCCATCTCCACGACGCGCACGGAGCCGAGTTCGACGTCGACGTCGACGACCGCGCGGATCGCGCAGAAGGCGAGACCGACGAAGGCGTCGCCCTGGCCGTGGTCGTCGAGGGGTTCGGTGGGATGCGGACGGCACTGCGCGGTGGCCCAGAGCTCCTTGCCGTCCATGGCCTCGGTGACCGTCGTGGACAGCACGCCGTCATACGAGGTGATCTTGCCGTCGGTGATCTGCAGCAGTTCGGTGGACATGCCGAACTTGTGGGCCAGCGGCTGTAGCAGCTGCGTACGGACCATCTTCGCCGCGCGCTCGACCGCACCGCCGGAGACCCAGGTGTGCCGCCCGTGGGCGGCGGGGCCCGCCGGAGGCTGGTCGGTGTCGACGGGGGCGACGCGCACCTCCTCGATACCGAGCGTCTCCTGCACGATCTGCCGGGCGAGGGTGGAGAATCCCTGCCCGGTCTCGACGGCCGCGCAGATGACCGTGGCCACACCGTCCTGGACCTTCACCGTGGCCGTGGACACCTCGTCGGTTCCCTCCGCACCGAGCATGTGGACCATGCCCAGTGCGTAGCCGACGCCGCGCCGCACCGCGCCGGGCTCGCCCGCGCCCTCGGGTCCGCCGGGCAGCAGCCACGCGTCCTGGGGGTGTCCTTGGGCAGGGGCGGGAGCGGGAAGTCGCGTACGGCCTGGAGCAGTTCGGCCACCGGGGCCGGGCAGGTGACGGTCTGCCCGGTGGGGAGGATGTCGCCGGTGGCGAGGACGTTGCGGAGGCGGAGCTCGGCCGGGTCCAGGCCCAGCTTCGCCGCCAGCTTGTCCATCTGGGCCTCGTAGGCGGCGCAGACCTGCAGCGCGCCCTCGCCGCGCACATGGCCGGAGGGCGGGTTGTTGGTGCGGACGGCCCAGCCCTCGATGAAGGCGTGCGGCACCACGTACGGCCCGCAGGCGAAGGCGACGGCGGCGGCGAGGGACTCCGACGAGGCGTCCGCGTACGCGCCCGCGTCCAGCAGGATCTGCGCCTCCACCTTCAGCAGCCTGCCCTCCGCGCTCGCGTGGTGGCGGTAGCGGAGCAGCGCCGGGTGGCGGTGTGCGTGGCCGAGGAAGGACTCCTCACGGGTGGCGGCGAGCTTGACCGGGCAACCGGTGCGCAGGGCGAGCAGCCCCAGCGGGATCTGGAAGCCCGGGTCCTCCCGGTCGCCGGTCGCGCCGGGCACGCCGGTCACGACGACCTTCACGCGCTCCTTGTCCAGGCCGAAGCAGGCGGCGGCGAGGTCGCGGTCGGTGTGCGGGTCGGTGGAGGCGGTGTAGAGCTCGACCCCGCCGTCGGGGCGGGGCACGGCGAGACCGGCCTCGGCGCCGATGGGGGCCGGGTCCTGGCGGCCGATGCGGTAGAGCCCTTCGACCACGACCTCTCCGCTGACCTCAGGGTCGCCGAAGCTCAGCGGGATGTGGCGGATGAGGTTGCCGTCCGGGTGCAGCGGCTCGGCGGCGAAGGCCTTCTCGGGGTCGGTGACCGGCTCGAGGACCTCGTACTCGACGATGATCGCCGCGGCGGCGAGCCGGGCCGTGTCGGGATGGTCGGCGGCGACCGCGGCGATGGCCTCCCCGTGGTGGCGGACGACGCCGGAGGCGAAGACGGGCCGGTCGGCGACCCCGCGTCCGTATGCGGCGTCGCCGGGTACGTCGGCGTGGGTGACGACCGCCCGGACACCGGGCATCTCGGCGGCGGCGGAGGTGTCGACGGCGGTGATCCGGGCGTGGGGGTGCGGGGATCGCAGGATCGCCGCCCAGAGCAGGCCCTCGGCCCACAGGTCCGAGGCGTAGGGGAAGGTGCCCTCGGTCTTGGCGCGGGCGTCCGCCTGAGGGAGGGCGGCGCCGAGGCCGTGAGCGGGCGGTTCCTGCTCGGGACCGTCGACCGCGGGGGCTGCGATGGCCGCGTCGTTGCTCACACCATGCCTCCGTCATGCGGGTGGGGCTGCACACTACCGGCGCCCGGGGGTGCCTGGTGCGGGATGCGGGCCCCGTCCTGGGCCGCTTCGCGGCTTCCGTCGCCGGCCTCGGCGGCCGCGGCGGCGCTCGCCCCGCGTTCGGCGGCCACCTCGCGCACGGCGTCGAGGACGCCCCGGTAGCCGGAGCAGCGGCAGAGGTTGCCGGAGAGGGCCTGGCGGGTTTCGAGTTCCGTGGGGGCGTGGTTGCCCTCCAGCAGGTCGTGCACGGTCATGGCCATGCCCGGGATGCAGAATCCGCACTGGACGGCCCCGCACGCGGCCAGGGCGCGCTGGACGTCGGAGGGTTCGCCGTCGGCGGCCAGGCCCTCGACGGTGCGGACCTCGGAGCCGGCCGCGGTCGCCGCCGGCACCAGGCAGGAGGCCACGAGCCGGCCGTCGACCTGGACGTTGCAGGCGCCGCACTCGCCCTGCGAGCAGCCGTCCTTGGCCCCCGCGAGACCGAGGCGCTCACGCAGCACATAGAGCAGGGACTCGCCGATCCACGCGTCGGTGACGGGCCGGTCGGCTCCGTTCACGCGCAGGACGTACGAGCTGTGCGGGTGCTCGTCGTTCGCCGTCGACGCGGGGGCGGCCGCGGCACCCTCCGGGTCGGCCGCAGCACCCTCCGCGCCGACCGCGGACATGCCTCCGGCGGCTTCCTCCCCGCCCGGCGGGGCGCCCGGCGGGTCCTGACGAACCGAGTCGGGCGGGTCCTGGCGGGCCTCATCGGCTCCCGGGGCTCCTACGGTTCCCACGGTTCCCACGGAGACGACGCCCCCGGTGTCCCCGGTGTCCCCGGTATCCCTGGTATCCCCGGTGCGGCCGGCCTCCGGGCTCTCGGTACGGGCGGTGGTCCCCGCATGGTCGAACTCGGTGCGGTCGGGCTCCGCGCGGTCCGCCTCCGTGCGGTCCAGCTCGGTGTGATCCGCCTCTACGTGGCCGGCCTCCATGTCGCCGGCCTCCATGTGGCCGGCCTCCATGTGACCGGCATCCATGTCGCCGGCCCGCGGGCGGCCCGCTGCGGACGGTTCGACGGGAGACGTCCCGCTCCGGTCCGGGGCGGCAGCGGCAGCGGCAGCGGCAGCGGCAGCGGACGCTTCGTCACCGGCGCCGGGGTGCGCACCCTCGCCGTGCGGGTCGTGCCCCGCTTCGGCGGGCTGCTCGGTGCCGGGTCCGGCGGCGGATCCGGCTCGCCCCTCCTGGGCGGGGTACCCCTCCGCCGCCCAGGGGGCGGCCGCGCCGCCGGGAAGGGTGGCGGGGTAGCCGGCTCCGGACACCGGCGTGCCGGAGGCGGGCGTACCGCCGAGTGGGGTGCCCTCGGCCGGGGTGCCGCCGTCGGGCGTCGTGGCCCACGGGGCAGGGGCACCTCCGGGCAGGGTGGCGGGCGGGGTGCGTCCGCCCCACTGCGCCAGGGCGGACGCCGAGAACTCGCCCGACTCCTCCGGGAGGTCCCCGTGGGCGACGGGAATGGTCCACCGGCCGGTGAGGTCTCCCGCGGCCGCTGCCCCGGCGGGGCCGGACGACGGCTCGTCAGCCTCCGGGAACGTCCACTGACCCGTGGCGTGCGGGTCGTGGCCCTCGGCCGCGCCACGGGTGGTGCGGGGATGGCCGCCGCCCTCCGCGCCGTGGCCGCCCCGGGAGTCGCCGCCGAGCGGAGCGGGACCGGGATGCGCTTCGTGCCCGGTGCGGGGCTCGCCGCCACCGTGCGGCTCCCGGCCGCCTCGCGACGTCCCGTGCGGGTCGGGTGCTCCGTGCGGGTCGGGTGCTCCGTGCGGGTCCGGCACTCCGCGCGGGTCAGGTGCTCCGTACGCACCGTCCGGGCCGTAGGCATCGTGCTGTTCGCCGCCCCGGGAGTCTCCGCCGTCCCGGGGACCGGAGCCGGGGTACGCCCGGTGCCCGGCGTAGGGCTGCTGCCCGGCATACGGCTCGTAGGGGTTCTGCGGCTGTCCGGCCCCCGGAGCCGCCCAGTGGTGCGAGGCGTCCGGAGCCTGCTCCGGAACGGTCCAGCCCGCCGCCCGGCCCTCCTGGTCCGCCGGCGGGATCTGCGGAGGCACATAGCCGTGGCCCGGCGCGGCGAGCGGGGCGTCGAGCAAGTCGTCGGACGGCAGGTGGACGAACGCCGTGGCCTCCGCGTCGTACTCGCCGCCCTGCGGGACGGGTTGCCAGCCGCCCCCGTGCGGGGCCGTATCCCGGGACTCGTTCTCCTCGGAGCTCACGACAGTGCCCTCCCCAGCGCTCGTCGGGCCAGCGCGGCGACCACGCGCCGCAGGTGCAGGACCGCGGGCGGCAGCTGCTCGTCGCCCTCCTGGTCCGGGATGCAGGCGGCCGCCACGTACTCGCCGAAGGCCGCCAGCGCCTCCGGGGCGAGTCCGCGCTCACCGTCCCAGTCGATCAGCGAGGCGATCCAGCGCTCCGCCTCCAGCGGGCGCAGCGGCATCGGGGCGATCGCGCCGACCGCGCAGCGCACCCCGCGCCGTGCCGGGTCGAGGACGACGGCGACGGACGCCGTGGCCCGGCCGGGGCCGGTGCGCCCGGTGGCCTTCAGGAACACCTGCGGGGCGTGCAGGAGCGGTACGCGCACGTAGCCGACGAGTTCGGCGGGGCCGAGCAGTTCGCGGCCGGCGAGCAGATGGGAGACGGGGATCTCACGGGCCGCTCCGCCCGGTCCCGCGATCACCAGGTCGGCTTCCAGGGCGGCCAGCACCGGCAGGGTGTCGCCGGTGGGGGCGGCGGTGACGATGTTGCCCCGAGGGTGCCCGCGTTGCGGATCTGCGGAGGTCCCGCGGCCCGGGCCGCGGCGGCGAGCGCCGGGATGAGTGCGGCGAAGTCGGGTCGGCCCATGCGGGAGTGGGTGAGTCCGGCACCGAGCAGGGCGTGGCCGTCCTGGTACTGCCAGCCCCGGATCTCGTTGATACGGCCGAGACCGACGAGGCCCGCGGGCCTGAGCCGGCCCTTGTTGACGGCCGCCATCAGGTCCGTGCCCCCGGCGACCGGCACGGCGGCGGGCATGGCGGTGAGCGCCGCCACGGCCTCGTCGAGCGAGGCCGGCAGCGTCACGGACTGCGCCGCTTGCGGTGCGTGCGTGGTCAACCCAGCTGCCCCTTCCCGGTGTCCCGGCTGTCCGTTTGTGTTGCCGTACCGTACGTGCTCACAGTCCGGACGTGGCAACTCTGGCACATCTTCCGGGCGGTCCGGCGCTGGGGTCCACGAAGGACGCATCCACCCCAGACCTCCCGGAACAAGCGAAATGGCCGAATTGCCACGGCATTGCCGTCACAGGCGAATTGCCGGTCGAAGGCACTCCTTGTACGACTTTTTCCCACGGGGTCCACGGTCCCAGGGAGCCGGATCGGGAACAGCCCGTTGGGGCAGGGCTCACACGTTTGGGGGCGCCCCCTCGATCGGGCGTCCGAGCACAGATGCTCACCTCTACCGCGGCCGCGCCCCCGGGCGGGCGGCGACCGGCGCCGGATGCGGGCGGCCGGGGCCGGACACGCGTCGCGGCCTCCCGCGATTGATCACGCGAGAGGCCGCGGCCCCCGTCCGGGGGTCAGGCGCCGTTACTTTCCGCCGTCTTCGGCGAGGGTGTCGCGACGAGCGCGTTGGCGTGGCCGTGGCCCAACCCGTGCTCGGCCTTGAGCCAGGAGACGAGTTCCCCGTGGCGGGTCAGGGGCGAGGAGCGGATCAGGTCCTTCCACTCGGCTACCGGGCGGCCGTACTTCTGCTCGATCGAGGGGAAGTAGCTGGCCGGGCCCTTCGGTTGTTCGGTCATGCTGACGTGTTCCCATCCGTTCGCAGTCGGTGGTTCCGGATTGCCGCCCCGCCGAAGCGGCGGGCGGGAAAGGGGGGTTGCTACCGCCTCACCGGCGGTGCCGCCGCCATGAGCCGGGCGGTGACCGCGGTGAGCCAGAGGAGGCCGAGTCCGGCTCCCGCGGTGAAGGCCAGGACACCGGCGGACGATCCGGCGAAGCCGGCGAGGACCACCGCCGGCGCGACACGGGAGGCGACGGCCCAGTCGCGTCGGCCCTGGGCGGCGAAGTGCCGGGCGAATACGAGGAATGCGGCACAGAGCGCGAGATAGCCCACCACGCCGCTGAACATATGGACGGCGCCCTGCGTGCTCAGGGAGACGGCCCTGGCCTCGGGGGCACCGGCGGGGAACCCGGCGCCCGGGTCGGCGGCGAACACCCCGGCGAGCAGGAACGATCCACCGAACACGCCGATCAGCCGCGGAGCCCAGGTGCCGCCGGGCGTCCCGCGCAGCGCCCGGCTCATTCCGGCCGCGCCGGCAAGCAGCAGGACACCCGTGAGCAGGAAGGCGGTGATCTGGATCCATCCGAGATCGCCGAGGCTGAGCTGACTGAGGGCGTTGCGGGTGAAGTCGAAGCCGTCACGGGTGAGGCCCTGAAGCAGACCGGCGCCCAGGAACAGCGGACCGGCCACGGCGGCGCCCGACAGCAGGGCCCGGGCCGCGGGCCGGGCCGGTGCGCACGCCGCGATCGGGGCACTGGTGGTCTGGGTCATGCGATGTCCTCCTCGACGGAACCCATGCCGGAACTGGACGGTGTGGTACTGAGTGGAACTGGACGGTACAGTACCCACACGGGAACTGGACTGTCCAGTACCGGAGTTGGGAGGCGGCATGGAAGCAAGCGAGCACGGCCGGTCTGCGCTCAAGCGCCAGGCGATCATGGAAGCCGCGACCAGCGCTTTCCTGGGCAGGGGCTACTCCGGCACCAGCATGGACGACATCGCGAGGCTGGCCGCGGTGTCCAAGCAGACCGTCTACAAGCACTTCTCCGACAAGGAGAAGCTGTTCGCCGAGATCGTCCTGGCCACCACCGACCGGGTCGACGGCATGGTCGATCTGGTGGCCCGCATCCCGGCCGACGCCGACACCCTGGAAGAGAACCTGACCCGTCTCTCCCGCCGATTCCTGGCCGCGCTCACCGAGCCCCAGGTCCTCCAGCTGCGACGCCTCGTCATCGCCAACGCGGACACCTTCCCCGAACTCGGCGCCGACTGGTACGAGCAGGGCTTCGAACGGGTCCTGGCCACCCTCGCGGCCACCTTCGAGCACCTCGCCGACCACGGGCTGCTCCACATCGACGAACCGCTGCTGGCCGCACACCACTTCTCCGGCCTGCTGCTGTGGATCCCCGTGAACAAGGCCATGTTCCACGGCAGCCCCCAGCACACCGAGGCCGAGCTCGACCACTACGCCACGGCCGGCGTCCGGGCGTTCCTCGCCGCCTACCGCTGACCGCCTGCCACTCGCCGCTTCGCCGCGCATCGCTCACCGCTCACCGCCTACGGCTGGCGGCCGTGGGCCGGCTGCACCCCGGGCCCGACGCACACGGGAGACGCGGCCACCCGGAACCGGAGCCCGGAACCACGTCGTCGCGGCCCGCGGTCGACCGGCCCTCCGCCCTGTCGGCCGGTCGCCCTGCGGCCGCACCGCGACCCCCACCGGCGCCGCGCGCCCCGACCCGCCCGCGCGCCCGTACTCGTCGACCGGATCCGGCCACGGTGGTCCGGATGCTCGACGCGCCCGTTCCCACTCCGGACGGTCCCGTCACAAGATCGCAAGCACATACCGGAGCGCCTCGTACGAACTGATCAGCGCTGTGTGGGGTGGGAAGCCACCGAAGTCAGCGCTGAGGGTGCTCCGCACCCATGTGTGGCGGATCCGGCAGCTGCTGCGCACCGCCGGCGGCGAGACGCTGCCGAGGTCCGTGAGGGACGGACACAGCGTCACCCTCGCCGTACCGGTGTCGACGCCCTGCACGCCGCGCAGTTGGCGGCGGCCCTCGCTCGCTCCTGCCGGGCGGGGACCCACGAGGAGGGTGCGAAACTCCTCGACCAGGCCTGAGCCCCTGTGGTGTGGGGAACCGCCGCCCGAAGTCCCCGGGCCGTTCGCCGACGGTGAGCGGGCACGGCGGCGCCGTCGCGCCCCCACTCAGACACTCGACGACCGACCACGCGAAACGCTCGGCGGGGAAACCCCGACCGAGCGCCTGCGCGAACTGCTCACGACCTGGTCAAACCGGCTCCGGCGCTGAGACGACCTCCCGGAAACCACCCGTCCGGGTGGGGCCGTTCCCCAGCCGGAAGGGGCGACCTGGACCGGCTGTCCGGCTGTCCGGCTACTTCTTGTCCTTGCCGCCCTTGTCCTTGTCCCCGCCGGGGCCCATGGACTCGTAGATCTCCTTGCACATCGGGCACACCGGGTACTTCTTCGGGTCGCGTCCCGGCACCCAGACCTTGCCGCACAGTGCCACCACGGGAGTGCCGTCGAGGGCGCTCGCCATGATCTTGTCCTTCTGGACGTAATGGGCGAAGCGCTCGTGGTCGCCGTCGCCGTGCGACACCTGGGGTGTCGGCT
This sequence comes from Streptomyces sp. I6, assembly GCA_003725745.1. GTDB lineage: Bacteria > Actinomycetota > Actinomycetes > Streptomycetales > Streptomycetaceae > Streptomyces. The sequence goes on from RHDP01000001.1 coordinate 2,350,343, forward strand.
CCACGAGGGTGCCCGTACCTGCCCCGCGCTCGGGCTCGAGAGTGCTCATAGGTGCCAAGGGTACTCAAGCCGCGCGGATTCAGTTCAGCGACGGGTCGTCCGGATAGGTGGCCACCATCGCGAGCTCGCTGCGCTGCCGACGCAGCACGTTCCGCCACAGCGACTCGGGCCTCGGGGAGGACACGTCGCCGGGCTCGGACTCCACGACGTACCAGGCGCCCTCGCCCAGCTCGTCCTCCAGCTGGCCGGGACCCCAGCCCGCGTACCCCGCGAAGATCCGCAGCGAGCCGAGCGAGGAGGCGAGCAGTTCCGGCGGGGCCTCCAGGTCGACGAGGCCGATCGCCCCGTGGACCCTGCGCCAGCCGAGAGGGCCCTCGTCGCCGGGGATCACGGCGAGGCCGAGCGCCGAGTCCAGGGAGACGGGACCGCCCTGGAAGACCACACCGGGCTCACCGGCCAGACCGGCCCAGGACTCCAGGATGTCGCCGACGCCGACGGGGGTGGGCCGGTTGAGGACCACACCGAGCGACCCCTCCTCGTCGTGGTCGAGCAGGAGCACCACCGCGCGGTCGAAGTTCGGGTCCGCGAGGACCGGAGTGGCGACGAGCAGCCGCCCTGTGAGGGAGGACACCTCGGTCATGGGAGACATGATCCCGCATCTTCGCCCTCCACGGGGAGCGGGCGTCCCGGTCCCGGCCGACGCAGCTCAGGGCGCACCGCTGCAGCCGGAGGGCGCGCCACCGGAACAACCGGATGGTGACCCTCCGCAAGCATGTCGGAACAGAGTGCATTGTGCCGGATTCATTACACCCGAGGGGTGCCCTTGGCCTTACGGGACGGGGGTAGGAGGGCCTTAACCTTTTCTCTGGCCCTGCCCGACCTCCTCCCCGGGGCTCCCTGGGGGGACCCTCCGGAACGCGAGATTCATGACCGGCACAGACGATGTACTGCTTGTCCACGGCGGAACCCCGCTGGAGGGCGAGATCCGCGTCCGCGGCGCCAAGAACCTGGTGCCGAAGGCTATGGTCGCCGCGCTGCTCGGCAGCGAGCCGAGCAGGCTGCGCAACGTGCCCGACATCCGCGACGTGCGGGTGGTACGAGGGCTGCTGCAGCTGCACGGGGTGACGGTGCGGCCGGGCGAGGAGCCCGGCGAACTGGTGCTCGACCCGACGTATGTCGAGAGCGCGAACGTCGCGGACATCGACGCCCACGCCGGTTCCTCGCGCATCCCGATCCTGTTCTGCGGCCCGCTGCTGCACCGGCTCGGGCACGCCTTCATCCCGGGTCTGGGCGGCTGCGACATCGGCGGCCGGCCCATCGACTTCCACTTCGACGTGCTGCGGCAGTTCGGCGCGAAGATCGAGAAGCGGGCGGACGGACAGTACCTGGAGGCCCCGCAGCGGCTTCGCGGATGCAGGATCCGGCTGCCGTACCCGTCAGTCGGCTCCACCGAGCAGGTGCTGCTGACGGCCGTGCTGGCCGAGGGTGTCACCGAGCTGTCGAACGCGGCGGTCGAGCCCGAGATCGAGGACCTGATCTGCGTCCTGCAGAAAATGGGCGCGATCATTTCCATGGACACCGACCGGACCATCCGGATCACCGGCGTCGACCGCCTCGGCGGCTACACCCACCGGGCGCTGCCGGACCGCCTGGAGGCGGCCTCCTGGGCGTCGGCGGCGCTGGCGACCGAGGGCAACATCTACGTGCGCGGCGCGCAGCAGCGGTCGATGATGACCTTCCTGAACACCTACCGGAAGGTCGGCGGCGCCTTCGAGATCGACGACGAGGGCATCCGCTTCTGGCACCCGGGCGGCTCCCTCAACGCGATCGCCCTGGAGACGGACGTGCACCCCGGCTTCCAGACGGACTGGCAGCAGCCCCTGGTGGTCGCGCTGACGCAGGCGGCAGGCCTGTCGATCGTGCACGAGACGGTGTACGAGTCCCGGCTGGGCTTCACCTCTGCGCTCAACCAGATGGGTGCGCACATCCAGCTGTACCGGGAGTGCCTGGGCGGCTCGGACTGCCGCTTCGGCCAGCGCAACTTCCTGCACTCGGCCGTCGTGTCCGGGCCGACGAAGCTCCAGGGCGCGGATCTGGTGATCCCGGACCTGCGAGGCGGCTTCTCGTATCTGATCGCGGCGCTGGCGGCGCAGGGGACGTCCCGGGTGCACGGGATCGACCTGATCAACCGCGGCTACGAGAACTTCATGGAGAAGCTCGTGGAGCTCGGCGCCAAGGTCGAGCTGCCGCGGGGCGCGGTCGTCTGACCGCGGTCCCCAGGCCCTCGGAGGGTCCGACCAGCCCGTGCCGCCGAGTGCCGGCCCGGCCGCGGGGCGGCCGGGCCGGCACTCGGCGTTCTTCCACGGCCCCCGGCACCCGTCCGGGCGAGGTGCGGCCGGGGCGGGCTGACGGCGCTGCTCGGCACGGGCGCCGCCGCGGGCCGCGGGCCGGGCACGCGGTGAGTACACCCGAGCCGCATCCCGCGAGCCCGAACCGCACCTCGCGGGCACGAACGGCACCCCCGGGGCTGACATTTCCCGGGGCTGGCACCTCCCCGGGCTGAGCGGCGCGGACCAACCGAGCGGGACGGCAGGTGCGGCCCCGGGCGCCCGATGCGTACGCCCGGGTCAGGCGCTCGCCGCTCGAGCCGTACCGTACGGGAACACGGACACGGACACGGACGGACCACCCGAGCGGCAGCGGCGGCCGTCCGCGGAGCCACGGGGCGCCGCGTGGGCGCGGCGCACTCCCCGGGCCCGGGGCTCCCCGTCGTCCCTGTGCACCCGTGCCCCCTGGAAACCGCCGTGCGCCCACGGGTTCTTTGCACCCGTGAGCGCGGCGCACGGCCGTCGGCGTCCCGGGAGCGGGAGACCGGCCCCGGGCCCGTACCGCCCCGGAACAGCACAAGGGCGGCCACCCCCGACGGGAAGTGGCCGCCCTCGCTGTCTGGGGCTTACTTGCCCTTCGCGGCTTCCTTGAGCTTGGAGCCCGCGGAGACCTTCACGCTGTAGCCGGCCGGGATCTGGATCGGGTCGCCGGTCTGCGGGTTGCGAGCGGTGCGAGCGGCACGGTGGGTGCGCTCGAAGGTCAGGAAACCGGGGATGGTGACCTTCTCGTCGCCCTTGGCGACGATCTCGCCGACGACCTCGGCGAAGGCGGCCAGCACAGCGTCGGCGTCCTTGCGGGTCACCTCGGCACGGTCGGCCAGCGCGGCCACCAGCTCACTGCGGTTCATGTTCTTACTCCCGTGTTCTTCTTGCCTGTGAGGCGTGAGATCGAAGCCGATGCTGCCAGGGCCCTCGGACAGTTCCCCGGACCCGGGTCTGCTGTCAGACCCTCGCGCCCAATTGAGCATCCTGCCCCCACCAGCGGCGGGAAAGCCAATCCGGCACCCTCCGGAGTCACACGAAAAGCGCCACTGGCTCGTTCCGGTGACGTTCCGTCGACTCCCTGCGGACTCCGTGAAGCCGAAACGGCCGGAGGAAGCCCGCCGGAGGTGGGTCCTCCGAAGTCGCGCGGCCCGTCGCGGGCTCATGGTCCGCCACCCTACGGGCGGTCTTCCGGGCCCGCGACTCGCGACGCGCCGGACTCGGGCCGCGCCGGCGTCCGGCACCGCGCCGTCCCGCCGCCCGCGCGGCGTCCCGGACGGCCCCGGCGACCTCCCCCGGCCCCGCGCCCGATGACCCGCGACACCGCGGGCTCGGACCGCGCCGGGCTCGGACCGCGCCCGGTCTCGCGCGGGATGCCCCACCACACCCCGGGCCCCGCGACTCCCGCCGGGCTCCCGCCGGGCTCAGACCACGCCGGCGCCCGACACCGCCGCACCCGCCGCCCGCGCGGCGTCCCGGACGGCCCCGGCGACCGCGCCCGCGACCTTGTCGTTGAAGACGGACGGGATGATGTAGTTCGGGTTGAGTTCGTCCTCGGTGACGACGTCCGCCAGCGCCGCGGCCGCGGCGAGCATCATCTCCGTGTTGACCGTGCGGGACTGCGCGTCCAGGAGGCCGCGGAAGACCCCCGGGAAGACCAGCACGTTGTTGATCTGGTTCGGGAAGTCGCTGCGGCCGGTGGCCACAACTGCCGCGGTCTGCCGGGCGATTGCCGGGTCCACCTCGGGGTCGGGGTTCGCGAGCGCGAAGACGATCGCGTCGTCCGCCATCCCCGCGACGTCCTCCGGACCGAGCACGTTCGGGGCGGAGACGCCGATGAACACGTCGGCACCGCGCACCGCCTCCCTCAGCGTGCCGGTGACGCCCTCGGGGTTGGTGTTGTCCGCGATCCACCGCAGTGCCGAACCGGGCGCGGCGTCCACCAGGTCCTCGCGGCCGGCGTGCACGACGCCGTGGATGTCGGCGACGACGGCGTGCTTGACGCCCGCGGCGATGAGGAGTTTCAGGATGGCCGTGCCGGCCGCGCCGGCGCCGGACATGACGACCCGGACGTCCCCGACCTCCTTGCCCACCACGCGCAGCGCGTTGGTGAGGGCGGCGAGCACGACGATCGCGGTGCCGTGCTGGTCGTCGTGGAAGACGGGGATGTCGAGGGCCTCGCGCAGCCGTGCCTCGATCTCGAAGCAGCGGGGGCGGAGATGTCCTCCAGGTTGATGCCGGCGAAGCCGGGGGCGATGGCCTTGACGATCTCGACGATGGCGTCGGTGTCCTGGGTGTCCAGGCAGATCGGCCAGGCGTCGATACCGGCGAAGCGCTTGAAGAGCGCCGCCTTGCCCTCCATGACGGGCAGGGCGGCCTTCGGGCCGATGTTGCCGAGGCCGAGGACCGCGGAGCCGTCCGTCACGACCGCGACGGAGTTGCGCTTGATGGTGAGGCGGCGGGCGTCCTCGGGGTTCTCGGCGATCGCCATGCAGACGCGCGCCACACCCGGGGTGTAGACCATGGAGAGGTCGTCGCGGTTGCGGATGGGGTGCTTGGACTGCATCTCGATCTTGCCGCCGAGGTGCATGAGGAACGTCCGGTCGGACACCTTGCCGAGGGTGACTCCCTCGATGGTGCGCAGCTTCTCGACGATCTCGTCGGCGTGCGTTGTGGAGGTCGCCGCGATGGTGACGTCGATCCGGAGCTTCTCGTGCCCGGACGCCGTGACGTCGAGACCGGAGACCGAGCCGCCGGAGGACTCCACCGCCGTGGTGAGCTGCGAGACTGCGGTTCCGCTCGCGGGCACCTCCAGCCGGACCGTCATCGAGTACGAGACGCTGGGCGCCGTTGCCATGGCCGAGTTCCTCTGCTTTCCCTAGCTTCGTTGCCGCACCGCCCGGGTGAGGACCGGGCGGGGCCATCCGATGGTCGCACCTACCTGCCGGTAGCAGGTAATACTGGTCGTTTTGGTTTCGGAAAACTCTTTCCACCATACGAGAAGTTTGGGATGAACAGAAGAACGGACAAACGAAAGAGGTCCGCCTCACCCGTGGTGACGCGGACCTCTTCCCGATGTCCGATGACACCGACCCGCCATGCTCGCCTCGCGGCAAGTGGTCCCTCTGGGGGACGAAGGTTGGGCCCGGGGGCTTGGATCGGGCCGGTGCCACACACAGGCTAACAAAGAGTCCCCGAAGGTGATTCCCCCTTGGCGAGTTGACCCGCTCGCCCGTCCGCCGCACCGGGCCGCCTCGCCCGGCCGACCCCGCCGACCCGGCCAAACCCTCAGTCCCTCAGCCCGTCAGCCCCCTCAGCCCCTCAGCCCCTCAGCCCCTCAGTCCCTCAGTCCCTCAGTCCCTCAGTCCCTCAGTCCCTCAGCAGGTCCGGGACCCCGTCCGCGTCCGGCTCGTCGCGCCGGCCGGAGACCACCGTGAGCCGCTGGGTGGCGCGGGTCAGCGCCACGTACAGCACCCGCAGACCGGCCGGCGACTCGTCGGCGATCTCCGCGGGGGACACCACCACCGTCGCGTCGTACTCCAGCCCCTTCGCCTCCAGCGAGCCGAGGGCGACCGCGCGGTCGCCGAGTCCGTCGAGCCAGCGGGCGGCCTCCTCGCGCCGGTCCATCGCGACGACGACGCCGACGGTGCCGTCGACCTCGTCCAGCAGGCGCCGGGTCTCCTGCCGCACCGTCCGCTCCAGGTCTCCCGCGGCCACCGCGAACCGGGGCCGCAGGCCCGTCGAGCGGACGGCGCGGGGCGCCACCATCCCCGGCATGGCCAGCGTCAGCACCCGGGCGGCCAGCTCGGCGACCTCGGAGGGGTTGCGGTAGTTCACGGTGAGCTCGAAGCGGCGGCGCGGCCGGGAGCCGAGGCCCTCGTCGCGTGCCTCGGCGGCCTCGTCCGGGTCCGACCAGGACGACTGGGCGGGGTCCCCCACGATCGTCCAGGTGGCGTGCCGCCCGCGGCGGCCGACCATCCGCCACTGCATGGGCGTGAGGTCCTGCGCCTCGTCGACGATGACATGGGCGTATTCGGTGCGCTCCGCGGCGAGCCGCTCGGCGCGCTCGCGCTGGGACTCCTCGCGCTGCGGCATCAGCTCCTCCAGCCCGGTGAGCTGGTCCAGCGGGTCGACCTCGCGCTTCCGCTTCGGGCGGCCGGGGGAGCCGAGGATCGCCTGCAACTCGTCGAGGACCGCCACGTCGTGGACGGACAGGCCGTCGCGTCTCAGGCTGCGGGCGACCCTGCGCACCTCGCCGGGGTTGAGGACGCGGCGGGACCAGCGGCCCAGCCGCCGCTCGTCGGCCATCGCGGCGAGCACCCCGCGCGGTGTCAGCTCGGGCCACCACGCGTCCAGGAAGCCGGCGAACGCGTCCTCCGAGCTGACGTCCTCGTCGAAGGAGGACCGCAGCTCGGCGGCGAGTTCCGGGTCGCTGTGCCGTCCGGCCGCCCCCGACCTGGCGTACAGGGCGTCCAGGAGCAGTCTGCGGGCGCGCGGCCGCAGCAGGTTGACGGGCGCGGTGCCGCCGAGGACGCTGTGGCGGATCCGCTGGAGTTCGTCGGCCTCCAGCTCCAGCCGGCGGCCGAAGGCCACGACCCGCAGCCGGTCGGGCGGGCCGCCGAGTTCCAGGGCGCCGCGGGCCGCCTTGCGCAGCACCTTCGCCATCCGCAGGGAGCCCTTGACGCGGGCGACCGCCGGATCGTCGTACACCGTGGCCTCGGCGCCGTCCACCAGGGAGCCCACCGCCCGGATCGCGACCTGCCCCTCCTCGCCCAGCGAGGGCAGCACGCCCTCGGTGTAGGCGACCAGCAGCGGGGTCGGGGAGACGACGAGGATGCCGCCGGCGTACCGGCGCCGGTCCTGGTAGAGCAGGTACGCGGCCCGGTGCAGCGCGACGGCCGTCTTCCCGGTGCCGGGTCCGCCGGAGACCTCCGTGACCGAGGCCGCGGGTGCCCTGATCACCAGGTCCTGCTCGGCCTGGATGGAGGACACGATGTCCCGCATGGTGTGGGTACGGGCCTGGCCGAGCGCGGCCATCAGGGCACCGTCGCCGATGACGGGCAGTTCGGCGCCGCCGAGGCGGGCGGTCAGCTCGGGGCGCATCAGGTCGTCCTCGACGCCGAGGACCCGGCGGCCCTTGGAGCGGATGACCCGGCGGCGCACCACACGGCCGGGGTCGACCGGCGTGGAGCGGTAGAAGGGCGCCGCGGCGGGCGCCCGCCAGTCGATGACCAGGGGCGCGTAGTCGGAGTCGAGCACGCCGATCCGGCCGATGTGGAGCGTCTCGGCGATGTCGGCGTGCTGCCCCTTCTCGTCCGACCGCACGGCGTCCTCGGCGGGCTCGACGGAGGTGTACGCACCGTCGGGCCCCCTCTTGCCGTCCTTGCCGCGCAGCAGGTCGATCCGGCCGAAGAGGAAGTCCTCGAACTCGCTGTTGAGCCGGTTGAGGTGGATCCCGGCGCGGAACACCTGGGCGTCCCGTTCGGCGAGCGCGCCGGGCGTGCCGACCTGGCCGCGTTTGGCGGCGTCGTCCATCAGGAACTCCGCCTCGTGGATCTTCTCCTCGAGGCGGCGGTACACCTGGTCCAGATGGTCCTGTTCGACAAGGATCTCGCGGTCCCGGACCGAGTCGACAGCGGCTTCCTGCGCGGCCACCGTGGCCCCCTTCTGACGTGCACTGGGCAGCCGTCAACCGTACGCGAAGGGGGCCGTTATGTCAGGCGGGAGGTCCGCTGTCGTGTTCCGGGTGTCCTCGGCTCAGGCGCCGACCTCCACCAGGCGCTTCCCGTCGAAGGTGCGGACCTCGAAGTGATCGATCTCGTTGCGATCCATGGCGGCGCCGCCGTGGATGTACAGCGGCTTCCTGGCCTCCTTGTCCGTACTGTCCGCGATGCCGTAACCGCGCTCCGGGACTGACCAGGAACTCACGACCTCCTCCTCGCCGCTCTTGGAGACGGCGACGAGGCTGCACTTCAGCGGACCCTTGACGTTCTTGAGTTCCAGGACCGCGTGGGTGCCCCAGCCCTTCTCCTCCAGCCCGACGGTGGCGGAGACCCGGGTGGCCGCGTCCGTCGCCTCGACCTTCTCGTCCATGCCGTCGAAGAACACGTCCTCCGCCGCACTGGTCGGATGGGCTGCCGCGGCGTTGCCCGCCGTGGCGTCGTCCTGGGTGACGACCACCGCGACGGCTGGTCCTCCCAGGATGAGCACGGCCGACGCCGCGATCATGTACATACTCCGGCGGCGCTTCCGGGAGCGCTTCACCGCCACCTCGTCCACGAGCCGGTCCAGCAGCTGCGGGCTCGGCGCCGTCGGGACCGTGGCCGCGGAACGGGCCGGGGGCTGCATGATCCTGCTGTCGAAGGGCAGCGCGGTCGGCTGCTCGGGAACGGCCGGTCGCGCCGGCGCCTCGGCGAGCATCGCCAGCATCGGCTCCATGCCCGCGAACTCCTCGAGGTGGGCGGCACAGATGTCGCAGCCGGCCAGATGCGCCTCGAACGCGGTGGCTTCAGCGTCGTCGAGGATGCCGAGGACGTACGCCCCGGCCGTCTCGTGGACCGACCCCTCTTCGGACTGTCCGAACTGCCCGAACTGGTCCTGCCTGTTCATGCCGTGACCCCCCTCTCCTCCAGAGCGAGCTTCATGGAACGCAATGCGTAGAACACCCGGGACCGCACGGTCCCGCTGGGTATGCCGAGCTTCTCGGCCGCCTCATTGACCGTACGCCCTTTGAAATACGTCTCGACGAGTACTTCCCTGTGAGCAGGGGTCAAATCATCGAGCGCATCGGATAGCGTCATCAGCCACAACGCCTTGTCGATCTCGTCCTCCGCGGGCATGACCTCCAGCGGCGACGGGTCGACCTCCTGCGGCCGGGCCTGCCGGCTGCGGTGACCGTCGATGACGATACGCCGTGCGACCGTCACCAGCCAGGGTCGGACAGAGCCGGTGGCCCGATTGAGCTGACCGGCATTCTTCCAGGCACGGATGAGCGTCTCCTGTACCACGTCCTCGGCACGCTGGCGGTCGCCGGCCACGAGGCGGAGCACATAGGCGAGGAGGGGTCCGGCGTGCTCCTGATACAGCACGCGCATCAGCTCCTCGTCAGGGACGGATGTGCTGGTGCGCGACGAGTCGGCGCGATGCCGGGCCCTACCTGAACGGTCATCGGCCACGGCGGCATCCTTGCGCACCTGAACCTCCCGGTCGAGACCCTGTCTGATGTCTGACTGCTTATCTGTCGTCCATCACTACGGAGGAGTCCGCCGATCCACTCAACGCGAGCGGGAAAAACTTTCGGGATTCTTCGGCGGGATGCCGAGAACAGCGTCGGCCCGGTGCGCATTACGGGTGGTACCGGCACAAGATGACGGTGTGTCAGGCCTGGGTGACGGCGGCGCGGCGCCGGTGCCGGGCCACCCGCTCCCGGTTGCCGCACACCTCGCTGGAGCACCAGCGGCGGCGCCGGCCCCGGGATGTGTCCAGATACACACGGCGGCAGCCGTCGCCCTCGCAGCGGCGGAGCCGGCCGCGGGCCACCGGGTCGGTGAGCAGGTCCACGGCGTCGCGGGCGACGGCGGCGAGCAGCGCGGCGCACTCGGGGCGGGAGATCGGGGCCCGGACGAGTTCGCCGTCGTCGTCGCGCACGGCGGTGACGGCGGGCGGGGCGGTGGCGGCGAACGCGTTGAGCCGTGCCAGGGGCCCGTCGGGACCACCGTGGCGCACCGGTGCGGGTCCCCCCGTACGGCGGTCGATCTGGGCGTCCACCAGACCTCCCACACAGGCGCGGAGTTCCCGGAACGGCGCGACCCAGCGGGCGTTCACCGCGCCCAGCGGTGTGCCCGGTGGCAGCAGACCGGCCGCCATGAGCCAGCTGCCGAGCTCTTCGCGGCCCTCCGGCCGCGCCGCCACGAGATCCAGGCAGACGCGCCCGGAGTCGAACCGCCCGTCGTTCGAGCCGATGCCCATGGGTTCAGGGTGCCCGGGCGAACGCGCCGCGTGAACCCCCCGCGCGCGGTCCCCCGGGCGCGGTATCCCGGATGCGGTATCCCGGGTGGGTGGCGGGACCGGATGCACTCCGGCCGCCCGCGGGACGGGGCAGGCGCGCCCCCGCTCCCCGGGCGGCAGGCATCCCGCCCCGGGCGTCCGCGCGTTCGCCCGCCCACGACCCCCCGCGGATCCCGTGACCTCCGTGGCCCCACGTGACCCCGTGACCCCCGTGACCCCCGTAACCCCCGTGACACGAGCGTCCCCGGCCCGTCAGGTGTCCGCGTACTTGGTGCCGGCCGCCGGGTCGAGGGCGAGGCGGTAGCCGCGCTTCACCACGGTCTGGATGAGGTTGGCGACGCCGAGTGCGGTGCGCAGACGGGCCATCGCCGTCTCCACGGCGTGCTCGTCCCGCCCGGCGCCGGGCAGCGCACGCAGCAGATCGGCGCGGGAGACCACCCAGCCGGGGCGGCGGGCCAGGGCGTTGAGCAGCGACATCCCGGCCGGCGGCACCGGGCGGACACGGCCGTCGACGAGGACGGCATGGCCGCGGATCTCGACCCGGTGGCCGGCCACCGGCAGCGTCCGGGCCCGTGCGGGCAGCTCCACGCAGAGCAGTTGCACGAGCGGGCCGAGCCGGAACCGCTCGGGCTGGACCGTGTCCAGCCCGAGCGCCTGGAGCGGAAGGGCCGTGACCGGCCCCACACAGGCCGGGAGCACATCGTGGGCGAGTGCGTCCAGCAGCTCCGGCAGCAGCCCGCGCTCCTCGGCACGGGAGAACAGCGACGCCGCGGCCGGGGCGCTCGTGAACGTCAGCGCGTTCAGCGACCGCCCCACCGCCGCGTCGAGCAGCCGGTCAAGCGGAGCGAGATCATCCGGCGGCATCCACCGGTAGACGGGGACGACGACGACCTCGGCGCCCCCGGCCCGCAGCGCCTCCACGAACCCGGGCAGCGGCTCACCGTGCAGTTGCAGCGCCACCCGGCGGTCCGCGACGCCCTCGGCCAGCAGCCGGTCGAGCACCTCGGCCATCGACTCGGACGTGGGCGACCACGCCTCCGTCAGACCGGCCGCCCGGATCGCACCCTTCACCTTCGGCCCGCGGGCGAGGAGTTCGACACCGCGCAGGCAGGAGAGCAGTTCCTCGCCGAAACCCCAGCCGTCGGCCGCCTCCACCCAGCCCCGGAATCCGATGGCGGTGGTGGCGACCACCACGTCCGGGGCGTCGTCGATGAGCTCCCTGGTGGCGGTGAGCAACTCGCCGTCGTCCGCGAGGGGAACGATCCGCAGGGCGGGCGCGTGGAGCACCGTCGCCCCGCGCCGTTGCAGCAGCGCGGCGAGTTCGTCCGCGCGCCGGGCCGCGGTGACCCCCACCGTGAAGCCCGCGAGCGGGGCGACCGCGGGAGCGCCGTGCTGTTCCTGGTACATGCCGACCGAGCCTGGCAAGGGTGCGTGACAGGCTCGGTTCGGCTGCGTTTCCCCGTGGTTACGAGGCACTCCTGCTCACACCTCGGCGTAGCTGAGCTGCGGCTTCGTCTCGGTCGTGGCGGCCGGCCCGGCGGTGCGTGCGGGCTTGCGAAGGTATACCGCCCAGGTGACCGCGCAGCACACCGCGTAGCAGACGAGGAAGGCGACGAAGGCGCCCGTGCCCGTCCCGGCGGTGAGGAACGACTGCCGGAAGGCCAGGTTGATGGCGAGCCCGCCGAGCGCGCCCACCGCGCCGATGAGCCCCATCGACGCCCCGGACAGCCGGCGCCCGTACGCCTCGGCCGCCTCTCCCGTCATGCCGCCCGCCAGCGCCTTGGCCTGGAAGATGCCGGGGATCATCTTGTACGTGGAGCCGTTGCCGAGCCCGCTGAGGATGAACAGGGCGATGAAGCCGGCCAGGAACACCGGCAGCGACTCGGACACGGAGGCGAGGATGACGGCGACGGTGGCCGCGGCCATCGCGGCGAAGGTCCACAGCGTGATCCTGGCCCCGCCGAAGCGGTCCGCGAGCGAGCCGCCGACGGGCCGGATGAGGGAGCCGAGCAGCGGCCCGATGAAGGTGAGCGACGCGGCCTGCAGCGGGGTGCGCCCGAACTGGGTCTGGAGCACGAGGCCGAAGGCGAAGCTGTAGCCGATGAAGGAGCCGAACGTCCCGATGTAGAGGAACGACATGATCCAGGTGTGCGGGTCCCCGGCCGCCTCCTTCGCGGCTCCGGTGTCGTTCTTCACGGGCGCCAGGTTGTCCATGAACAGCGCGGCGCACAGGGCGGAGAGCACGATCAGCGGGATGTAGACGCCGAGGACGATCCTGGGCTGGGCGGCGCCCGCCAGCCCGATGACCAGCAGCCCGACGAGCTGCACCACGGGGACGCCGATGTTGCCGCCGCCCGCGTTCAGCCCGAGCGCCCAGCCCTTCCTCCGCAGCGGGAAGAAGGAGTTGATGTTGGTCATCGAGGAGGCGAAGTTGCCGCCGCCGACGCCGGTGAGCGCGGCCACCGCGAGGAACGTCCCGTACGACGTGCCCGGCTCCATGACGGCGAACGCGGCCCCGGTCGGCAGCAGCAGCATCAGCGCGCTGAAGACCGTCCAGTTCCGGCCGCCGAAGCGGGCCACGGCGAAGGTGTACGGCACCCTGATCACGGCCCCGACCAGGGTCGCGGTCGCGATCAGGAAGAACTTGCCGGCGGGGTCGACCCCGTACTCGGGCCCCATGAACAGGACCATCACGGACCACAGCGACCAGATGGAGAAGCCGATGTGCTCGGACAGGACGGAGAAGTAGAGGTTCCGCCGGGCGATCCGCTCGCCCCTCTCCTTCCAGAAGGTCTCGTCCTCCGGGTCCCACTGCTCGATCCACCTGCCGGCCATGGCGCGCCTCCACTGCTGCTCCGGGTAGTGGACCCGACGGTAGGCAGCGCCGGTTTCAGCTTCGTGGCGTGAGATGACCGGGGTGGAACCTTGCGCTCACCCGCTGCTCAGCCGCGGTGTGAGCGGGTCCCGCCGGGCCCCGTCCCGGCACGTGGCGCCTTTCGGCGCGTGGTGCCGTTCGGCCAGAGCCTCGGGCGGCGCTTGGCGGCGACGTCCTCCGCCCAGCCGAAGAGCATGATGCACGCGGCGATCAGAGCCCAGGTGAAGAGCAGGACCGGCACCCAGCTCTCCATCAACCAGGGGAGGTGCTTCCACATGATCTCGAAACCCCAGAGCTGGTTCCACATCGTCGCGGCGCCGAGGATGCAGAGGTTGTGCCACAGATAGACCGTGACCGCGCGCGAGTTGAGCAGCGTGATCGTGCCGGCCCAGGCGCGCAGCCTCGGTGGCCACTCCCGCCAGGAAGGGCTGATGTGGAGCAGCAGCAGCACCGCGCCGAACGACCAGACGGCCTGTGCGAGCGGGATGCTGTCGAGGTCGTACCCGGTGCGGAAGCCCTCGCGCAGCGCCCACCACAGACCCACGGCCATGATCACGGGCGCGACGGACGGGATGATGTAGCGCGGCAGCCGGCGCAGGACGCCTTCCTGGTGCGCCATGCCGAGTATCCAGCAGGCGCCGAAGGTGCTGAAGTCGGTGATCGCGGAGTTGGTCCGGTCGGAGATCCACGGCATGTTGCCGGAGGCGATGAGGGCCGACAGCGCCAGCGGTGCGACCAGCGTCAGCCACGGAACCCTGCGCAGCGCCCACAGCAGCAGCGGCGAGAGCATGACGTACCAGAGGTACGCCCGCAGGTACCAGAGCGGGCCGGCGAGGTTCTCACCCCACGATTCGCCGAGGATCCCGGGTACGCCCGCCAGTTCGGCCGCGTACGGCGGGTCGCTGAGCGGGACGATCCAGTACAGCAGGTGGAACCACCACCAGCCGGGGTACCCCTCGGCGTCGGGTCCCCAGCCCTGGAGCACCATGCCGGTCACGCCGACGGCGCCGAGCACCCACAGCGGGGGCAGCAGCCGCCTCATCCGCCGCGGATCACCTGGACCGCGGGCCGCTTGAGGGAGCGGGCCATCAGGTTGCCCGCCAGCGCGAACATCACGCCCATGGACGGGAAGAGGAGCGGCAGCCACGCCCAGCCGACCAGGTGGTAGAGGACGACCCGGAAGAGCGCGAGCGCGCGCAGCAGGTCGAAGTACAGGTCGCGGCCCCCGGTGGGCTCGGCGGCGGGTGCCTCCGGAGCCGGATTCCCGCCATGCCGCGTCGGTTCGAACGGGGTCGTGCCGGTGCTGCCGGTCGTTCCGGTGGTGCCGGTGGTGCCGGTGGTCATCCGACGGGCCTCCGCTCGTCGCTGCCCTGGCGCTGCGTCGGTATCGAACCCGGCGCCTCCACCACTCCCGTGCGCCGCAGCTTCTGCCAGCGGAGCCGGCCGCCGGTGAGGGCGGTGATCCAGGACTGCAGCAGCACGACGTACATGAGCTGCCGGTACAGGAGCTGCTGGAGCGGCAGGGAGATCAGATGCACCATGCGTTCCTTGTCGAGCCGGAACGCGTAGGCGGCGCAGACGGCCTGGATGGCGAGGACGCCGAACCAGGCGGCGATCGTCTTCTGTGTGGGGCCGAAGACGATTCCGTAGAGCAGGAAGACGTCGATGAGCGGGGCGAGCAGCGGGAACAGCACCATGAACAGCGAGACGAGCGGGAGGCCGACCCGGCCGAAGCGGCCGGAGGGCCCGCTGTCGATCACGGCGCGGCGGTGCTTCCAGATCGCCTGCATCGTGCCGTAGGACCAGCGGTAGCGCTGGGACCACAGCTGCTGCACGGACTCCGGGGCCTCGGTCCACGCCCGGGCGCGCTCGGCGTACACCACGCGCCAGCCGTCCCGGTGGATGGCCATCGTGATGTCGGTGTCCTCGGCGAGGGTGTCGTCGCTCATGCCGCCGACCCGTTCCAGGGCCTCGCGGCGGAAGGCGCCGACGGCGCCGGGGATCGTGGGCATGCACCGCAGCACGTCGTACATGCGGCGGTCCAGGTTGAAGCCCATCACGTACTCGATGTGCTGCCAGGCCCCGATCAGGCTGTCCCGGTTGCCGACCTTGGCGTTGCCGGCGACCGCGCCGACGCGCGGATCGCCGAAGGGCTGGACCAGTTCGCGGACGGTGGACGGTTCGAAGACCGTGTCCCCGTCCATCATCACGATGATGTCGTGGCGGGCGTTGCGGATGCCGTTGTTCAGGGCCTCCGGCTTGCCCGCGTTGGCCTGCCGGACGACCCGCACGTTGGGCAGCCACAGGTCGTCGACGATGTCGGCGGTGCCGTCCGAGGAGCCGTCGTCGATGACGATGACCTCGATCGGGTGGTCGCTCTCCATCAGCGAGCGCACCGTGTTCTCGATGCACTCCTTCTCGTTGTACGCGGGAACCAGCACCGTCACCGGTTCGGTGACGGCCGGGCCCCAGCGGAAGCGGCGGCGGCGCACCTTGCGGGCGTGGCCGAAGGAGAGCAGCAGCATCAGGCCGAAGCGGAGGAAGACCAGGACGCCGATCACGGCGAGTCCGACGGTCAGCGCCGATGTGGTCTTCTCGGAGACGGTGACGGCGCCTACCCAGGCCTTGCCCTTCCACAGGTCCGGTCCGGTGACGGGGGTGTGGGCGCTGGGGGCGCCGAGGGCCTCGGTGAGGTTCGCGAACCGGTAGCCGCGGTCCTTCATGTCGGGCAGGAAGCGGTCGAGGGCGGCGACGGTCTGGGAGCGGTCGCCACCGGAGTCGTGCATCAGCACGATGGAGCCCTTGGTGCCCTCGGGGGTGGCCCGCTCGATGATCGCCTCGACGCCCGGGCGCTTCCAGTCCTCGCTGTCGGTGTCGTTGAACGCGGTGATGTAGCCGCGGCTGCCGATGTACTCCGTGACCGGCCAGGACTTGTCGTCGAGGGCGGCCGAGAACGACGAGTAGGGCGGACGGAAGAGCGAGGTGCGGATGCCGGCGGCGCCCGCCAGCGCCAGCTGGTTCTGCGAGAGCTCCCAGTCGATCCGGCTCTGCGTCTGGAGCGCCAGATCGGGGTGGTTGAAGGTGTGCAGGCCGATCTCGTGGCCCTCCGCGACCATCCGCCGCACCAGGTCCGGGTGGCGGGAGGCCATGGTGCCGGTCACGAAGAACACCGCGTGGGCGTCGTACTCCTTCAGCCTGTCGAGGACCTTCGGCGTCCACACCGGGTCGGGGCCGTCGTCGAAGGTCAGCACCAGGTTCTTGTCGGGGACGCTGAGCGCCTTGGGCTCGCCCGGGCGCGGGCGTCGATGACGGGACCGCCGCCGAGGATCTGCGAGGGCACCTGCCCGTTGGAGACCGGGGGGCGCACACGGTGGTCGGCGAGGATCTCGCTGTGCACATAGCCGCGCAGCATGAGCATCGCGAGGAGCGCGACGAGGAGGAGCGAGGGCAGCAGGTAGCGCATGGGCAGCCTGCGCCGCACGGCGGACCTCCTGGCGCTCTTCCGGCGTCGGACGGCCCTTCTGCCGGAGGCGGTCATCTAGCGGGCACCTTCCCCGGCCAGTTGCTCGCCCTGCGCCACGGGTTCGCCGGGCGGTTCTTCCGTGCCGGTCTCGGTCGGCACCGGATCGGCCGGGTCCGTCGGCTGTTCCCCGCCTGCCGTGCCGCCGCCGCCTCCGGCGCCGCCCGGCGCCGTGGACACGGTCGGCTGGGGGGCGGTCGTGGCACCGCTGGTGCCCCCGGCGCCGCCGGGGTGGCCGTGCCGGTGCCGGAGTCGCCGGCCGGGCTGCTGCTCCGGTCGCCGGCCGGTTCACCGGCGGACTCGGCGGGCTGCCGCTGCACGGCGGCGGTGCTGCCGGAGGGCGAGGGAACGCCGGCGACGACCTCGGCGCCGGCGGGGGCGGTCGGTGCCTCGGAGGGCCCGGGCGTCTCCTCGGCGGTGTCCGCCTTGTCGTCCGTTTGGCCGGGTATGAGAAGTGACGGAGCGTTGGAGTTGCCGCCGATGAGTGCGATCACAAGGGTCACGGCGTAGCCCGCGCAGGCCAGCGCGAGTACCCATCCGATGCGACGGAACTTCTTGCTGCGCCGGCCGCTCTCATCGACGAACACCGGCCCGTCGGCGTCTTCCTGGAGAGGGGCCTCAGGGGTCGTCCGGGCAGCCTGGAGTCTTCTGAACTCCACGCTGTCGATCTGGATCGTGACCTCGTTGGGGTCATGGGTGTGCCCTATTCGGGACTTTTCTCGCCTGTTTTCCACTGCTGTACGCTCTTCCCCCACTGAACGGAGAGGTGGGAGCGCCGGCGGAACCGGACGCCTGCCGTCGGACCGGGCCCCCTAAACCCGGGCCGAGCACCCCTACCACGTTGCACCCGGACCATGAATGTAGCGCACGCCGGGGACGCCCGGGACGCGGAGTCCCGTGTTCCGTGCCATAGCGGCCCGGTCCTCGTCCGGCAGCCAGCCGTCCGGCGGAAGGTCGAGCCACCCCTCCGCAGCGGCCAGTCCGGCCGCTGCGGAACCGAGGACGCCGAGGCCGGGGTGGCTCAGACCGCGCCGCCAGACCAGCGAGACGGGCGACAGCGGCACGGGGCCGGCGAGCGGCCGGACGACCATGCCCGGCACGGCGAGGAACTCGGTGCTCGCCAGCACCGACCAGCCGTGCTTGCGTACCACCCGCACGAACTCGTCCTGCCCGGCTATCTCGGGGAAGGGCGCGGCCATGCGGATTCCGCGGCCGGCGAAGAGCCGGGCGGCCAGGTCGGTCCACTCGGCGGTGGCCGCGTTGCCCGCGCCCGTGTAGAGGGTCTCCCCGGCCAGGGCGTCGAGCGGTACCTCGTCGAGCGCCGCGAGCGGATGTCCGTCGCCGAGCAGTACGGCCATCCGCTCGTACCGCACCGGCTGATGGGCCAGTTCGGAGCGCAGCGCCGCGTCGATCCCGGCGATCCTGCCGAAGGAGACGTCGAGCCGGCCGGCGGCGATCTCCGCGGCGGCGCCGGTGAGTCCGCTGAGGTAGCGGGCCACGAACTCCAGGCCGGGGGCGGCCCTGCGGGCCTCGCCGAGCACCCGGTAGGCCGTCCCCACCGGGGCGCCCACGTCGACGAGCAGCGGCCGTTCCGCGTCGGTGAAGGCGGCGGCCAGCGACTCGTGGGCGTCCAGCACCCGCCGCGCGTACGGCAGCAGCCGCTCGCCGTCGGCGCTGAGCCGCACCTGCCGGGTGGTGCGCACGAACAGTTCGGATCCCAGCAGCCGCTCCAGCCGCCGGATGTCGCGGCTGAGGGCCTGCTGGGCGACGTACAGCCGGGCGGCGGCCCGGGTGAAGTGCAGTTCGGCCGCGACGGCGAGGAAGGCGCGGAGCAGACGTGGTTCGAGGTCCCGGGGCACCCCCAGAACTTACAACAGCAGTGCGTCAATGGGCTCCGAACAGGTGTTGGACCTACGAGGGACCCCACGGCGAGCCTTGACCCATGCCGCAGCCGAACGCACCCCGGACGACCGCCTCCGGGAACCCGCCCCGGATCACCACGCCCGGGACCCCACCCCGGATCACCCTGTCCGCGCACTCACCGAGGACGTCCGGCTCCGCGCACTCACCACGGATGACCACGTCCGGCGGGACGCTGGTCCTGGCGGCCCGGAGTCCGGAGCCCGGGCGCTCCCGCCCACCCGGCCCGTACCGCCGGCTCTTCGCCGTCCCGGGGGCACGGGCCTTCACCGCCGGGAACCTGCTCGCCCGGCTGCCGATGGGCATGTTCGGCGTCAGTGCCGTGATCATGATCGCCGGGGAGCGCGGCTCCTACGCCCTCGCCGGCGCCGTCGCGGCGACCGGCCTGGCCGCCACGGCGCTCGTGGCCCCCTGGACCGCACGTCTCGTCGACCGCCACGGTCAGGCCCGCGTCGCCGTCCCGGCCACCGCGCTGGCCGTGGTCGGCCAGCTCGCCCTGGTGCTGTGCGTCCACCACGGGGCCCCCGACTGGACGCTGTTCGCCGCGTACGCCGCGACCGCCACGACGCCCAACACGGGCGGGATGTCCCGGGCCCGCTGGGCGCATCTGCTGAAGGACGACCCGGCCGCCCGGCACACCGCGAACTCCTTCGAGCAGGCGGCCGACGAACTGTGCTTCATGCTGGGGCCGGTGCTCGCCGCCTGGCTCTGCGCGGGGCTCTTCCCGGAGGCGGGGACCCTGGTCGGCGCGGGGCTGCTGCTGACCGGCGTGGTCCTGTTCGCGGCCCAGCGGTCCACCGAGCCGCCGGTGTCCGGCCGGACCGCCGAGATCGGCTCCCCGCTGCGCACGCCCGGTATGGTCCCGATGCTCGCCGTCTTCCTCGCCACCGGAGCCGTCTTCGGCTCGACGGAGGTCGTCACGATCGCCTTCGTGGACGGCCCGGCGGCGGGTGCGGTGCTGGCCCTCCAGGCCGCCGGCTCATGCCTGGCGGGCCTCGCGTACGGCCGGGTCCGCCGTACGGCCCGGCTGCGGACCTGCCTGGCGGCGATGACGGCCCTCATGACGCTGCCGCTGCTCGCCGCGGCCGGCACGGGCTCGCTGCCCGCGCTGGCCGGCGCACTGCTGGTCGCCGGGATGGCGACGGCGCCGACCATGGTGACGGGGATGGGCGCGATCCAGCGCCTCACCCCCGAGGGGCGGCTGAACGAGGGCATGACCCTGGCCGTGACGGCGCTGCTCGGCGGGATCGCGGCCGGTTCCGCGGCGGGCGGCTGGACGGTGGAGCTGGCGGGCGCGGCCCACGGCTACGCCATCCCGGTGACGGCCGCCGCGCTGGCACTGGCGCTGACGCTGCTGCCGGCGGGCACCACGAAGACCCGGCCGTCCTGACGGCCGGGTCTCGCCCGCAGGGGGGTGCGGTGCCGGGGGCGGACCCTCGGAGAGAACGCATCACCGGCACCTCCCACGAGGAGAACGCCGAGATCCTCGACGAGCTGCGCCGGGATGACGGGGCCACCGAGTGATCGTCATCGATGCGTCCGACCTGACCGACCGCCTCATCGCGACCGGACCCGCCGCCGCTCATGTCCACCACCGCGCATCACGGGCGAGCAGGTCTACGCCCCCGCCCACCTCGACCACGAGGTAAGCCGCGCCATCGTCCGCAACAAACAGCGCAAGAACATCACCGAACGCCAGGCAGGCCAGGCCATCACCTACCTGGCCCAGTCCGGTGCGCAGCGCATCCCGCTGCCCAGCCTCCTGCCCCGCGCCTGGGAGCTGCGCGACAACACCCATGTCGGCGACGCGCTCTACATGGCCCTCGCCGAGGAGCCGGGCTGCCCGCTCGTCACCACCGACACCAAGGTCGCCGGAGTCCCCGGCATCCGCTGCGTCGTCGAAACGCTCGCCAAGACCTGACCCGGCGCGGCCAGTGCACCGGAGCCCAGCCCGGTCCCGGCTGACTCGCTCTGCCCCACGGCATGCGGAAGACCCCCTGCCCTGGCGAAGTTCTCGCAGGTCAGAGGGTCTTTGCTCACATGGGATGAGTGGAGATGGCGGGAATCGAACCCGCGTCCAACGGTGCGGAACCAGGGCTTCTCCGTGTGCAGTCCGCTGCGATTTTCTCAGCCCCGGAGATCACGCGGACAAGTCTCCGACGGGCTCAGTCACTGCTTGTTGTCCCTCTACACCCCGTGACCGGGTCTAGAGGTGGAGTTCCCTAGCTGATGCCAGGATCCGGGTCGGGAACAGCCCCGGGCTGACACTTCGCGAGTCGCTACTCAGGCAGCGAGGGCGAAGGAATCGCGCTTGGTGTTGGCGATTATTGGTTGCGACATATGGTTTACGAGATCATTGCCGCTTCCTCGACACGCTTCCCCTGCTTCGACATCCGCTGTCGAAACCGATCATCCCCATGTTGATTTTTCAATGCCTGCCCCCTCGAGGAGGGCAGGAGCCATCGTACGTGACCAACGCATGGACGTGCCAGCGTATTCCGCGCGTCCGGCCCGGGGCCGCCGGCGCGGCCCGGCGCTGCGGCACACCCGGAGCCGGTGGTGCCGTCGGCCAGGCCCGGCGGAGGCGCGGCGCCCGCGTCCGGCCGACGCCTCGGCGGCCTGGTCCTGCCCGGTCCTGCCTGCTCGGGGCTGGTCCTGCCTACTCGGGGCTGGTCCGGCCGGGGGCCCGGCGCCCGTGTCCGGCTCAGGCCCGCTGCCGCCGCCGCGCCGCCGAGATCGCCCGGTCGGCCTCACGGCGGTCCTGCTTCTCCCGCAGGGTCTGCCGCTTGTCGTACTCCTTCTTGCCCTTCGCCAGGGCAATCTCGACCTTGGCCCGGCCGTCCTTGAAGTACAGGGCCAGCGGCACGATGGTGTGGCCCGTCTCCTGGGACTTGGACTCCAGCTTGTCGATCTCCGCCCGGTGCAGCAGCAGCTTCCGCTTCCGCCGGGCGCTGTGATTCGTCCAGGTGCCCTGGCTGTACTCCGGCACATGCACGTTGTGCAGCCACGCCTCGTGACCGTCGATGTGGACGAACCCGTCCGCCAGCGAGGCCCGTCCCTGGCGCAGCGACTTCACCTCGGTGCCCATCAGCACGAGACCGCACTCGTACGTGTCGAGGATGTGGTAGTCGTGCCGCGCCTTCTTGTTCTGCGCGATCAGCTTGCGCCCTTTTTCCTTAGCCATAGTGCGGTCATTTTCGCACTATGACCCGGCCCCGAGGCCACTCAATACCGTCTGCGCCCGCTCCTCGGCCCGCTCGTTCACAGCCAGGTCCGGGACGATGCCCGGCCGTCCACGTCGTGACCGGCCGGAGTGCGGTAGTGGCCCACGGTGAGCTCCGCGACGGACCCGTCGGGCAGCTGCTCGGGCATCTGCACCGACCCCTTCCCGAAGGTGCGGGCACCGACGGTGACGGCGCGCCCCCGGTCCTTCAGGGCGCCGGTGACCAGCTCGGCCGCGCTCATCGTGCCGCCGTCCACCAGCGCCACCACCGGCCGGCCGGTGTCCCCGCCCGGCCTGGCGTAGAGGGCCTTCTGCTCACCGCGTACGTCGTAGGTGGCGACCAGCCCGCCGTCCAGGAAGGCGGACGCCGCCGTGACGGCCTCGGAGACCAGCCCGCCGCTGTTGCCCCGCAGGTCCAGCAGGACACCGGCGCCCTCGGGTGCCGACTCCACCGCCTGCCGCACCCGCTCCCCGGCCCCCTTGGTGAAGGCAGCGACCTTGATCAGCACGGCCCTGCCCTCGAGCTTCCTGACGGTGACGGCCTCGGTGGCGAGCCGGGCCCGCCGTACCGTCCGGCTCCAGGCGCGGTCGCCGCGCTGGAGCCCCAGCACCACGGACGAGCCCGGCCCGGCGCTCCCGCCGTCACCGCGCAGCAGCCGGACGACCTCACTGACCGGCCGCCCGTCTATCCGGGCCCCGTCGACCGTGCGCAGCTGGTCGCCCACGCGGACGCCGGCCCGGTCGGCCGGACCGCCGCGCTGCAGGCGGGCGACCTCGACCCGGCCGTCGGCACCGCGCCTGGCCCACAGCCCGACTCCGGTGTAGGAACCGTCGAGGGCGCGCGCGAACTCCTCGTACTCGCCCTTGTCGTACACGGCGCCCCAGCGGTCCCCGCTGCGGCTGACGACCTCCTCCGCGGCCTTGGCGCCGGACTTGCCGTCCGCGGCGGCCTCGGCGGCGGCGCGTGCGATCTCGTCGCGGTCGACCGTGGCGGCGGCGGCGCGCACGTGCGGCTCGGGCGGCTCGTCCTCGGCACGGGGCATCAGGCCCGTCGCGGAACCGGTGGCGAGGGCGCTCGCGAACACCAGTGTCAGGACCACCCCGTGGCGCAGGCCACGGGGCGCCTTCGGTGATCCAGAGCCCAACATGGCGCCCACTCTAGGACAAGCGAAGGGCGCCGTAGGGCCGTTGACCCGTACGGCGCCCGGGGCGCTCGTCACACCTTCAGGTACTTGCGCAACGCGATGAAGGCGGCCATGGAGGGCATCAGCAGCCCGATCACGAGGACGAGCGGCAGTACCGCTATCACGGCGTCCCAGCCGATGAAGTTGACCAGCGGCATCTTCTCGGAGAGCGCCAGCCCGCCGTCGATGAGGAAGTACCGGCCGACCAGCAGCATCACAGAGGCGACCAGGCCGCCGAGCAGGCCGGCGAAGGCGGCCTCCATGATGAACGGCATCTGGATGTAGAAGCTGGACGCTCCCACGAGCCGCATGATCCCCGTCTCACGCCGCCGGCTGAACGCCGACACCCGCACGGTATTGACGATCAGCATCAGTGCGATGACCAGCATCAGCCCCATGATGAACAGGGCGGCGACGTTCATGCCCCGCATCATGTTGAAGAGGTTCTCCAGGATGCTGCGCTGGTCCTGGACGGACTGGACCCCGTCCCGGCCGGCGAACGCGGTCGCCACCACCTTGTACTTCTCCGGGTCCTTCAGCTTGACCCGGAACGACTCCGGCATCTGGTCGGGCGTGATGACCGTGGCGATGGCGGTGTCGCTGTACTGCTCGCGGTAGTGCTTGTAGGCCTCTTCGGCGGTCTCGTGGTGGACCTTCTCGACGATGGCCATGTCCTCGAGGTCGGACCTGATCTGCTCCCGCTGCTCGGCGGTGACGGCACCCTTCGAGCACTGCCCGCCCGCCTCCGCGTCGTTCTTGTTGCAGAGGTAGAGGGAGACGTTGACCTTGTCGTACCAGAAGTCCTTCATGGCGCTGACCTGTTCACGCATGAGCAGGGCGCCACCGAAGAGGGCGAGCGACAGGGCAACGGAGACGATCACCGCGAAGGTCATCGTCAGGTTGCGGCGGAGACCGACGCCGATCTCCGACAGTACGAACTGGGCGCGCATGGCGAGTGTTTCAGCCTTTCCTCTACCTGCTCAGTGCCTGCTCAGTGCTGGTAGCCGTAGACACCGCGCGCCTGGTCGCGTACGAGCCGGCCCTGTTCGAGCTCGATGACGCGCTTGCGCATCTGGTCGACGATGTTCTGGTCGTGGGTCGCCATCAACACCGTGGTCCCGGTCCGGTTGATCCGGTCCAGCAGTTTCATGATGCCGACGGAGGTCTGGGGGTCGAGGTTTCCGGTCGGCTCGTCCGCGATCAGCAGCATCGGACGGTTGACGAACGCACGGGCGATCGCCACGCGCTGCTGCTCGCCGCCGGAGAGCTCACCGGGCATCCGGTCCTCCTTGCCGCCGAGACCGACGAGATCGAGGACCTGGGGAACGGCCTTGCGAATCTCACCGCGCGGCTTGCCGATGACCTCCTGCGCGAAGGCCACGTTCTGGGCCACGGTCTTGTTCGGCAGCAGACGGAAGTCCTGGAACACGGTGCCCAGCTGCCGGCGCATGTGGGGCACCTTCCAGTTGGACAGGCGCGCGAGGTCCTTGCCGAGGACGTGCACCTGTCCCCGGCTGGCGCGCTCCTCGCGCAGGACCAGCCGCAGGAAGGTCGACTTGCCGGAGCCGGACGAGCCCACGAGGAAGACGAACTCGCCTTTCTCGATCTCCAGGGAGACGTCGCGCAGGGCTGGACGGTTCTGCTTGGGGTAGCTCTTGGAGACGCTGTCGAATCGGATCACGGATGCACCACGGTCGGCCGGGAGTATGTGTGCGTGACCATACGCGAACGAGGATGGCGCGTGCAGTCACCGCCCGGAGTTGCGCGATTTGTCGGATTGATAACGCCCTTTCGCCTCCGTCTCCAGCCCCCGGAACAGGCCTGATCCGACGGGGCGCGCCGAATCGCCCGCGAGCTGGCACAGTGGTACCGGGAACGATCGCGGTTCCCGGAGCGTTGCGCGGAGAGACACGCGGAGAAGCACCGGGGAACCACAGGGGAACGCCGGAAGAACGGACTCCGCCGGCGGCTCCGCCGCGCGGGAGGAGGAGAGCGCATGACCTACGACCGACTGGTGTGCGCCAACTGCGCCGCGCCCGTCGCGGAGGGCCGCTGCCCCGTCTGCCGGGCCAATCGCGAGCGCCTGCAGCAGAACGGCCCCTTCGCGGGCCTGAACCCCGCGGCGCTGGTCGCACTGCTGGTGGTCCTCGTGGCGGCGCTGGCCCTCCTGGCGCACCAGACCACCGCCTGACGGGCCGAACCGGAGCCGGGGAGAGAAGGGGACGCGGGCTCTCCGGGCCCCGGCCGCAGGAAGAGCCGAGGGTGGAGCCAGAGGGAAGGACGGCCCGGCACCCGCGCGCCTACCGCCGAGAAACCACGGGCCCGGAGAGCCTCAGCCCTCCGGGCCCTTGTCACACTCCGTAACGAAATGCTACCGAGAGCCACATCCGCTCCGGGTGTATCAGCCCGGCCGTACGGGCGGGCGCGAATCAGACGGCGGCGCGGCCACCGACGAGGCGGGGCAGCATACGGAAACCGATACCGCCGGCGATCATCGTCGCTGCACCGACCAGCAGGAACGTGGTCTCGGTGGCGCCGGTCTCGGCCAGCTCCTCCTTGGCCTTGCCCTGCTCGACCGGCTGCGAGCCGACGGAGTCGGTGTCGGTGTTGTCGACACACTCGGCGCCCTCGACGCTCACGGTGCAGCCGTCGCCACCACCGGTCGCGGCGGAGCCACCACCGGTCGCGGCGGAGCCGCCGGCGGTGGTGGTGGAGCCCCCGGTGCTGGAGGAACCGCCGGCGGTCGCGGACCCCGCGATAGAACCGCCCTGGTCACCGCCGGTGACGTTGCCCCCCGTGGAGGCCGGGTCCGTCGGGGTCGTGGGCTCCACCGTCGGCTCCGTGGGCTCCGTGGGCTCCGTCGTCGGCTCCGTGGGATCCGTGGTCGGCTCCGTCGGGGTCGTGGGCTCCGTCGTCGGCTCCGTGGGATCCGTGGTCGGCTCCGTCGGGGTCGTGGGCTCCACCGTCGGGGTCGTGGGCTCCACCGTCGGCTCCGTGGGATCCATCGGGCAGGAGGCGTCTTGCGGGATACACGGGTCATCAGCCGTCTCGGCGCTGATGCTCAGGTCATCGTCGAAGGCCTGGGCCGCACCCGCGGCCGTCAGGGAGGCGCCCGCGGCGATCACCGCGCCGGCCGCGATCCGCGCGACGCGAACCCGCGTCTTCTTGGTCATCTGCTGCTACCCCCAGTAGCTCATTCGTTTGTAGTGCAGCGTCAGGGGCGGTGACGGTCCAGGGGTTGCGCTTCCACTCCCCCGCTCACACCCGCCCCACAGGTACGCATGCCGCGCGTCAGCCTTCCCAGTTTCCGCGAACGCGTCAAGTTTCATTGCGCGCGCGATGCCCGAATTAGGGTCAGTTGCCCGAGGCGGAGGCAGATAACTGTGACGTAAGAGGGGAAGTTCCGCCTACTCAAAGCCAGTTGCCTTATCGACAAAGCGAGCCACCAGCGGCTTTTCGCTTCCCGCCCGCGAATCACGAGGACGGCGACCGGAGTCACTCAGAGGAGATCGGCCGGGCCCTGAGAGAGCCGACGAAGGCCGTCCATGCGGTCGCACCGAACACCACAGCGGGGCCATGGGGGTTCTTGCTGTCCCGGACGGGGACGCAGGCGGTGCAGAGGTCGCCGACTTCGAGGCATTCACCGCTGCTGCCGCCGCTGTAGCTGGACTTGCGCCACTTCGGGGCGGTGCCGGCGGCGGGGCTGACGTGCTCACCGCTGTGCATGCTCGTACTCCTCCGCGACGGTCCTGATCAGAGCCAGGGACTCGCGGTGCGAGAGCGCGTCCCCCAAGGCGTGATCGTAGACCGCCTGGCACTCGCGCACCACGGAGAGCACTTCGAGCACCCGGCCCGTCTTCAGGGCTTCGACATAGGCGACGGGAGGCAGGTCGTCGAACCACATGAGCGAGACAAAGCCTTCCAGGAGCGAGTGGAGGCCCAGGGAGAACGGCAGGACATGCACCCGGATCCGACGGCTCTCGCCCAAGTCGGCAATATGGCGCAGCTGTTCGCTCATGACTTTCGGACACCCGGCACCCCTCCGCAGCACCGCCTCATCGAGCAGCGCCCAGAACACCGGCGAATGGAAGTCGTCGAGAATGCGGGCACGGGCGAGTCGCGTACCGAGGAGCCTGTCGCGTTCGGCCTCCGTCTTGGACGGGAAGCCCGAGCTGAGCACCTCACGTGCGTACGACTCCGTCTGGAGGACGCCCGGCACGAGCTTCGGCGCGTACTCCCGGATCGCCTTCGCCTGGCGCTCCAGTTCCAGCGCCTCCGCGAAGTGCTCCGCGACCTTGCCCTCCTTCAGCGACGGCAGGAACCGCTCGAAGAACCCTCCGCTGTCCATCACGCGATCAAGTCGGCGCGCGTCCTCCACGTCCGGTCTGCGCCTGCCCGCCTCGATGTGCGCGATGTGCGTGCGGGACATGACCACCCGCCGGCTCAACTCCTCCTGTGTGAGTCCGGCCGCCTCACGACGGCGCCTCAGCTCGGCCCCGTACGTCTCGCGGGACTTCGGGTTGTCCTCGATCGCCATGTGCAACTCCCCCGGTGTGAGGCTGTGGTTGCCCCCATCGCCACTACCGAGCGTAGAGCACTGCGTCCCTTTCCGTGACCGCACTCGGATGGCGGCCTCTGGACGACCACCGGTCCCCGCGGAAGACACGGAGACCGGCCCGGAGCGCGGGTGGGGAGTGTGGCGCTCCGGGCCGGCCATGAGGCCCGCGTCAGCCGCGGGCGCGGCGCCTGGAAGGGGCGGCCGGTCCCACCCTTGTCGGGTGGGTTCCGGCCGCCCCGGCGGCCGGGACTTACTCAGGTGCCGGGCACGGGCCCGGTCACCGGCTGTCCGTCAGCGGCCTGTGGCACGGCACGCACTCAGGCGCTGCTCGCCGTGCCCGCGCTGCTGAAGCATCCCGACGGCGTGGAGATGGAGCTGCCGGTGGCGGCGCAGCCCACGGTGCTGCCGGGCGAGTGGGACGTCGGCAGGACCTCGAGTTCCGGCGCCTCCTGGTCGAGGCGAAGGTCGAGTGCCAGGCCGGTGGCCGGGGTGATGTCGTTCATGTTTCCCTCCCGTATGACGGTGTGTGCGGGTGTGTGCGGGTGTCCGCCGGCGGACCGGCGGGGGTCGGCGATGTCTGCGGCATGTCCTCGGACCCGCCGCAGACGTCCGGGCCGGCGGGGCGAACGGCTCGAGACCGTCGCCCGTGCCTGCGCGGTCTCAGTGGCTGCTGGCGGTCGACGCGCTGCTGACCGAAGCGGCGGGGCAGGACGCGCAGCTGATGCTTCCCGCGCTGCCGACGGTGCTGCCCGGGGCGTATCCGGCCGGCAGCACCTCCAGCTCGGGGCGCTCGCCCTCCAGCACGAGTTCCAGTACGTCGGTCTCGGGCAACCTGTCCATGATGTCTCTCCTCTACTCGTGTGACCGGCGTGTCCGCCGGCTCGTCTGTCGGTGGCCGGCCGGGGCCCGGTGGCCCGGCCGGCCGTGGTGCGGGCGAGCTACTTGGAGCTCAGGGTGCTCGCGGTCCCCCAGGTCATGGCCGGGCAGGAACCGGAGCCGACGGTGGCGGCGGAGGAGACGTTGCCGGCCGAGTACTCCTCGGGGAGCACCTCCAGCTCGGGCTTTTCCTGGTCCAGACGCAGGTCGAGGTCGTTCATTGCGGTCTCCTGTCATGTGGTGGGTGGTGCGGCTCCGGGGATCCGGAGCCGCGGTCGGGTCCGTGCGGCCCGACGCGAGCGATCCGTGTCAGGTGGAGCTGGCGGAGCCGGCGCTGCCGATGGTGCCCCCGGGGCAGGAGAAGGATCCGGCCGTGCTGGCGCTACCGGCGCAGTTGCCGGCGGACTGGGTGTCGGGGAGCACCTCGATCTCGAGGCTCTCCTGCTCGATGCGCAGATCGAGTTCGTTCATCACGCTGTCCTTTCGTGATCTTCAGGCTGCGGCCCCGGACGGGGCCGCTACGGCGCCCTTGCCGGACGCCGGGTCTCGGGGCCCGCTAGGGGGCGGTCGTGCCGGAGGGCGCGTCGGGATGCGCCCGGGGTGGCGCGGGGGGATCGGAGTGTTCCGCCCGAGCCGCCACCCGCCCGAGCACGGCCTCTTCGAGGGGGAGGAAGCCGAGCCGGTTGAGCGTCATGTGCATCTGCATCAGCAGCAGACGCGAGGCGACGGCATCGGAGTCGACGGCCAGAGCACGTCGTACGCCGTCCGCGAGGTCGCGGCCCAGCGCGTCGGCGGCGGCGGGCAGCGCCGACACGGACTCGGCGTCGGTAGCGGCGGTGTCCGGCAGCGCGCACGCGGTCCCGGCGTCGGCGTCGGTAGCGGCGGCGCCATCGGTGGCGGCGGTGTCCGGCAGCGCTTCGGCCTCCCGGTCACCGGTGGACGGTCGTCCCCCCGCCGGCCACCGTTCGGCGATCCGCTCGGTCTCCCGGAGCCAGGCCGGGTCCCCGGCGAGCAGGCCCGTCCAGTGGCCCCAGTGCAGCTGCCAGATCCGCTCGCGCTGCCTCCGGCCCAGCGTGCCCAGGCAGGACCGCATCACCCGCACCGCGAGGTGTGCCCTGGCCGTGCGGTCCGCTCCGGTCGCCCGTACCGCGCCCAGGCTCAGTTCGCTGCTTGCCTGGAAGACCTCCTCGGCGATGTCGACGGCCGGAGGGGATCCGTAGTAGTGGTGCTCCCGGCCGTAGAGGCCGAGGCTGAGCCGGCGGCTGCCGTGACCGGGCAGGCCCTCCTCCGCCCGCGGGTGCAGCCGCCGGACCTCCCCCCGGGCGGGCGGGGGGACGTGCTCCTTCCACAGGGCGCGGCCGGCCTCCCAGCAGTCGTCGAGCACGGCCGGGGTGCCCCGGAAGCGCACCCGCAGATGCGGGCCGCTCGCATCGGCGTAGCGGAGGAAGAACCACCGCCGGACGCCCGCCCCTTCGGCAGCGTCGACCCAGCGGGGGACCAGGTCGGCCAGCAGGAGTTCGCCGTCCCGGTGCCCGGTGTGGTGGATCCGGGCGTAGAGCCATTCCTCGGTGGCCATCTCAGCTCCACTCCCGGTCGTCGACCCGCGCCGGGCGGGCGAAGTGCACGCAGTGCTCGACCACCCGGGCGTCCGGGTCCGCCGCTGCGGGGCGCCGCGGCAGGCACTCGGTGAAGACCACCACCGTGTCCGGCCGTTCGGTGAGGCGGTCCAGCAGGTCCAGGCCGGTGGAGGAGGCGAAGGCCAGCCACAGGGGCTTGCGGGCCCTGTCCCCGCGCCGCGGGGCGCCGCTCTCGCCCCTGACGTACACCTCGGCGGGCATGCCGTGCTCGCGCCGCCAGGCGTCCGTCCGCTCCAGGAAGTCCGCCGTCTCCTCGCCCGGTTCCCGGCGCGGCACCTCGGACGCCTCGATCCGCCACCGCGCCCGCCGGACCGCCGCACCCGCCACGACGTGCCGGGCCGTCACCGCGTGTCCCGTCTCCGCCGGGTCGTCCGGGCGGGTGCCGTCGGCGAGGCCCGGGGGCAGCCACCAGGGGTCCGCCAGGACGAGCAGGAACCGGGCCGCTCCGCCGACCAGGTGGCGCGGGACGGTGCCGAGGTAGACGGGGGCCACCGGGGTGCCGCTGCGGCGGCGCAGCTCCAGCGTGTTCACCCGGCTGTCGTGCGCCAGTTCCAGCTCCTCCAGCGGTACGCACGGACCGGACCGGCGCGGCGCGGTGGGCCAGTGCAGCGACGTGGGGAGGACACCGCAGCTGTCCCCCTGCAGGGGATTGACCTCGCGGGCCGGGACGAACTCCAGGCACTCGGCGTCCGGATACAGCGTGCGCACCCAGGCGCGGAGCCGTTCGGCGAAGCCCGCCCCGCGCGGGCCCCCGGTGGACTCGTACAACCGGTGGAAGCGGGCGACCAGCCCTCCCGTACCCGACGAGACCTGGTTGACGACGAGGAGCGGGCCGTCGTCGTACTCCTCGCAGTCCTGGTAGACGACGGCGACCGAGGGCAGGCAACTCGACCGCCCCGGACGGGCGGGGCGGGCCGTGCCGGGGGTGGGACCGAAAGCGGCCCCGGGGTCTTCGGTGCCACCGGGAGCACCGCGCCCGGCGGGGCCCCCGGGCTGGCCGGGGATTGCGGGCCCGCCGGGGATTCCGAAAGCGGCCAGCTCCTGAAAGAAGCCGAACACGTCGTCGCAGACACCGTCCGGGCCGAACCGCGCCACGAACGCGTCGGTGAGCGCCTGGTACTCGGGAGACACCCGCAGGCTGTCGCACGCGGCCCCGGCATGGCGCCGCAGAACCGCGGCCCGCTCGTCGTCCCGGGGCGGGCCGGGAGGGTGCCCGCCCGGTCCTCGTAGACCAGGGTCACCTCGCGCAGCGGCCAGTCGTCCGCGGCTCCGAGCGCGTCGAGGGTCTCCTCCAGCGCTTCGCGCAGCCGCGCCAGGCCGGCGGCCCGGGCCGCCGGGCCGCCGCCGGCGATGGTCGCCAGCTCGCCCGTGGCGGTCAGCAGCCGCCCCGCCGCCCGGCGGTCCGACGGATCGGGGGACGCGGCCAGTGCAGCGGCGACCCAGTCCAGGAGCCGGTCCTGCGGACAGGGGTCGTCGATGTCCAGCAGACCGGCCTCCAGGTACCGGGCCAGCCGGACGGCGGGCAGTCCCCGCGGATCCCGCAGGGCGGCGAACAGGTCCTCCCTTCCGCCGGCGTCCAGGACCTCGTCGTCCGACCAGGCCCAGCCGTCGGTCACCGACTGCCGGGGCTCGCTCAGCCGGGCGGTGGGGCCCGCGGCGCGCAGGGAGCCGTTGACCCGCCAGCGGACCAGGCCGCGCACCCCGTCCCGGACCGCCGCGGCCCGCAGCAGCACCCGGCCGACCAGGGGGTGCAAGGAGACCCGGACCCGTGCGCCGTGGTCCGCTCCCGGGACGGCGACATGGGTGAGCGACGACAGCGGGCTGGCCTTGAGCGCGGACCGTACGGCGTACCCGTACGCGGTGAGGCGTTCCCCCCGGTCCAGCGGCCGCCCGCCCGGCTGCCGCACGCGGCGGGAGAACACGGGTGAGACCAGCGCCAGCGCGCCGGACACCGCGGGCAGGCCCATGAGGTGCCGCAGCGTCCGCTCCTCGGCCGGTTCCGCGGCCCCGGCACGCAGCCGCAGCAGCTGCCGCAGCCCGGCGAGGGCCCCGGCCCGTTCCACCCAGCGTTCCAGTGCCGAGGTGTCCCTCGGCATCGGCGCGAGTGCCTCGCGGACCAGTGCGAACAGCTCCGGCGCCACGGGGTCCGGCCGTCCGGCGTGCGCCGCCCTCCGCCAGCGCAGCACCGACCGGCGCGCGCCGGTGGTCGGCATCAGCGGTACGGCGTCGTACAGCAGTCCGGTCACCGCCGGTGCCAGGGCGGCCAGTTCCCGGCGGGCCGCGGCGATCCGGTCCAGGACCTCGGCGACCTGCTCGGCCGCCAGGGGTGCCACGTCGGCCGCCGGAAGCCCGGCGACCCTGCTCAGGGCCGGGCCCTCGGCCAGGAGGTGTCCGGCGGCAGGTGTGTCCACGGCCGGCGTCGCGGTCGGGAGACGCGTGGCGGTCGGGGCCTGCGCCGCCGCGGAGGGCTGCGCCACCGCCGGAACCCGGGGCGAGGGCGAGGGCTGCCTCTCGGTCGAGGTCGTCATCACGCGCCCCCGAACAGCACCAGCAGGGAACGTACGCAGAACACCGCGACGAGCAGCGCGTAGGCCAGGCAGACGACTCCGAACACCTGGTAGCGCAGTTGCCGGGAGCGGCTCCGCACGGCGAGCCAGCTCGGCGGCGGCTCCCGCAGCACCCGGCACCGCAGCGCGGTGAAGGCGCGCGAGCGCAGGTTCAGTGTGCCCATGGCCGACTCCAGCGCGTGGTATCCGTCGGTGGGGAGCAGCGGGTTCAGGTTCGCCAGCAGCAGGCCGATCTGCAGCCAGACCATCAGCACGCAGAGCTGCCCGAACTGGCCCTCGGCGTACCTCGACAGTGCCGACCAGCCACCCAGCCACAGCACGTCCTGGGCCACTCCGGCCAGGGCGATGACCACCCGGGACCCGCGGCCGGGGAGCCGGTGGGCGTCGGTGCGGTCCACATAGGCCACGGGGACCAGGTAGAAGAGGAGGCCGACGCCGATCTCCCGGACGGGGACGCCGTAGTAGCGGCAGGCCAGTCCGTGGGACAGTTCGTGCAGCCCGGTCTGCAGCAGCATGCTGCAGACGACGATCGTCCAGCCCCACACCGGGAGGGACAGGTCCGGCCCGCCGGACGCGAGGGGAGCGGCGAGCACCGACCCCGCACCCCACACGGCAAAGACGGCGGCGGCCGTCCAGAGGAGGCCGAACGGGAGCGGTGCGCGGCGGAGCAGCGCGGCGGGCGGGTCCAGCACGGCGTTGACCCGGGAGCCCACCAGCGGCCGGCGAGGCATGTGACTGCGGCGTGCGAAGCGCACGGCCGAGGTGTCCCGGCCGCCGTCCGGGGGCACGCTCAGCAGTCCGGCGGCGCGCAGTTCCCCGAGGAAGTCCAGCACCACCTGCTGGGTGGAGCCGTCACCGCCTCCCGTGCGCGAGGCGCGGGCGGCGAACTCCCGCCCGGTCATGGAGCCGTCGAGGGCCGTGAGGATCGCGGCCCCGCTCTTCGACAGCCGGGTGTAGTGGCCGCTGACCGGGTCGTAGGCGAGCGGTTCGTGGTGCAGACCCTCGGTGATCTCGACGTCGGGGCGCATGGTCGGGCGCTCGGTGTCGAGCCAGGACGGCTCAGCGCTGCCGGAGGCGACGTCGGTGGACGGGGCGGTCATCACCGCTCCCCGGTACGGTCGGCCGGTGCCGGTGCCGGTGCCGGTGCCGGGGCGGACCGGACCGGACGGGGGGAGCCGAGGGCCAGTCCGATCAGCTGTGCCCGGCCGGACCCGTCGATGCCCAGATGGGTGCGTCCCGCCGCACCGAGCACACCGG
Organism: Streptomyces sp. I6; assembly: GCA_003725745.1. GTDB lineage: Bacteria > Actinomycetota > Actinomycetes > Streptomycetales > Streptomycetaceae > Streptomyces. The sequence goes on from RHDP01000001.1 coordinate 2,384,336, forward strand.
CGAACACGGAGCCGGCGGCTCCGAGGGAGAGGGCCGCGAGCCACGTGGCGTGGGCCAGCGCCGCGCCGCGCGCCAGCAGCAGCCGGTGGCCCCCCGCCCCGTGCCGTTCGGCGGTCGCCGCCAGGTCGCCGTGGACCACTACCAGGGCCGGGGCATCGCCGAACTCCAGTTGCAGCACGAGGTCGGCGAGCGGCGGCAGGTCGCGCGGCTCGGGCTCCAGCCGCCGCTCCCCGGGGACATAGTGGTGGCAGCCGTCCGGAACGCCCAGGAGCCGCTGGACCAGTACGGTCGCGGACGGCGCCGGGAGTGTGGGGAAGGCCGGCCGCCACAGCCGCTCGTCCTGCTCGAAGGCGTAACCGAGGGCCTGGACGAGGACGTCCCCGTCCAGGGGTTCGGGTGCCCAGTGCCGCTGGGCGGTGCGGCGGCGCAGCGCCTGGACGGGGTCGCCGGGCAGTGGGGGAGCCGCGCCGGGCCGGAAGCCGGCGGTGGCGGTGGACGCCGTGGCGGCCGTGGCGGTGGACACGGTGGCGGACGCGGTGGCCGTGGTGGCGGACGCGGTGGCCGTGGTGGCGGACGCGGTGGGCGGTGCGGCCAGCAGCTCCTCGGTGAGGCGGGCCGTGTCGATCAGCGGCACGAGCCGCTCCCTTCGTCGTGGAGCCGAACGGCGGCGGTGATGAGCGCGGGCCCGGCGGCACCCACGAGGAGTTCCCGGTGCCGTTGCAGGGGGTGGGGGTCGAGCAGGCCGTGCGCCAGCCCGATCGCCCGGGCCGTGAGAGCGAGCTGGGCCAGCGCGCATCCGGTGTCGAGGTTCCCCACGCGGTAGGCGAAGGGACCGTACTTCCGGGCGACGCGGCCGACGTCCGAGGCGAGGACCAGGTGCACGCCGGGCCGTGTCCCGCCGTCCTCGGCTTCCCCGCCCAGTGCCGCGAGGAGGGTGCCGAGGTGTTCGGTGTGGGGGTGCATGGCGGTGAGCGCGTGGTCGGCGGCGTCGTAGTAGTGGACGCCGTCGGGGAGGCCGGGGACGTCCCGGAGCAGCGCGTAGACATGGGGGGAGCCCAGGTTGCCGCCGGTCGGGGCCCACCGGTTGACCCGGGTGGGGTCGGTGGACTCCCCCTCGTCGCCGGGGCCGCGCAGCCCGGCGGTGAAGCGCATCAGCGCCGCCAGGGCTTCCGGCCACGGTGGCGGTTCCGCGCCGGCGGTGAGCTTCTCCAGGTCCGCCAGGGAAGCGTCGGGCAGCGGAAGCCGCGGGTTGTTGGGGTACCTCAGCCGCTCGAACTGGAGCCCGACGTTCTCCGGGCGGAAGTGGTGCTGGTGCGCCTTGGGGTTGACCAGATGCCGGGGAGGGAAGGCCACGGCGTGCTCGTAGTGCAGCGGCCCGTCCTCCGGGAGGCCGTCGCGACCCGCGGCGGTCGGGTAGCAGGCACGGCAACCGACTTCGGGGGTCAGTTTGTACGTGGTGGTGGACAGGTCCGCGAGGTCCACCACGAGCCGCCCGCCGAGGGACTGGACCGGCTCGCCCCGCAGCAGCAGGGCCCGCAGTTCCTCGGCGATCAGTCCGGCCGCGGTCGCCGCGCCCGGGGTGGGGGCCGCGTCCAGGAACTCCTCGGGTGGCAGGGGCCGGAGCGCGACGGCGCCACGGGCGCAGTGCGCGCAGGCGGTCGCCGACGGGTCCACCAGGGGCCCCACGGCGACCCGTCCGTCCCGCTCGTCCGCCAGCAGCAGCCGGCTGCCGCGCCGGGCGCTCTCCTCGACGATCCGGTCGACCGTCGCGCGGGGCGCCGCGAGGTCGGCCACGACCAGTGCGTCCTCGGGTGCCTCCTCGCCGGGCGCGAGCGGGAGCACATCGGTGATCCCGAGATCGGCCAGTGCCGTCCGCAGGGGCTGCTGCCAGGACGCCCGTACGCTCAGCCGCACCCGGGCCCGTGCCGCGGCGAGCGCCGCATGGCTGGAATGGGGGTGGACGCGGGCGCAGTCCAGCGTCCGCGACATCCAGACCGCGGCCGGCTCCGACGGCCCGTCGCCCTCCGGTGGGGGTACGGTCTGTGCCGCGTCCTCCAGCACCCCGGCGAAGTAGAGGGTGGCGACGGCCTGGTGGACGGCCGAGTCGCTCCAGCCGGTCGCCCGGGCCAGCCCGGCGATGTCCCGGCTGCCGTCCAGGAGGGGCAGCAGGAGCCGCCGGAGGGCCGAGGCCGAGGCGCCGCGCAGATGCTGGCGTTCGGCGCCTCCGTCGATGACCACGCCGTCCGGTGTGTCGACCACATGGAGCCCCCGGCAGAGCTGCGGGCGGGCGGGAAGGCGGAACTGGGGATCGGTGCTCACGGCCGCGGCGACGACCGCCGCGGGCGTGCCGCGCTGTCCCGGCTCGCTGACGAGGGCGCTCACCGCTCGCCTCCCGCCGCGGTGCCCGTGGCGAGCGGCAGCTCGTCGGCGAGCCACCGCCAGCCGTCGTCCGGGTCCACCGGCGTGCCGCACTCCTCGCAGCCGTGGACGCCGATGACCGTGTCGGAGAACAGCGACCGGCTCAGCATGTTGTAGAAGGTCACCTGCCCGGGTACGGCACCGTCGCCGGTGCGGTAGCGGGTGAGGAGGTCCACGGCGAGGCCGGCCGCGATCATGGCCTGCGCGTCGGTGAACCCGGCGATCCCGTGGCCGGGGTCGGCCGCCCTCGACTCCTGCAGGGCCCGGGAGACCTCGCGCCCCCGCTCGTGCTGGGTCCGGCGCCGGGTGTAGCAGGAGTGGCAGGGGCCCTCGCCCGGCACGACCAGGGGGCCGATCCTGATGAGGGGGAACTCCTGGACGACCGGGAGCCAGGTCGTGCGGCACGCGCTGTGCAACCGGGCGACCCCCTCCAGGAGTGCGGGTTCGTCCCGCCAGAGGGCGAGCACGCGGAGCGTGGTGTGGGGCCACTCGGCGGACCGGCTCCCGAGGGCGTCGGCGGTGGCGGAGGGCCAGTCGGTGAGCGCGGTCAGGTGGTCGGCGACCCTCCTGCCGAACGTCCCGGTCCACAGGATGTGCGCGGGTGCGGTGGTGAACGGCACGGCGGTTCTCTCCTAGGCGAAGGGCTGCGGGTGGGGGTTGAGTGCGTGTTCCGGGTGACTGGTGAGCCCCATCGCGACCGGTGCCCGGTAGAGCCGGGGGTGCGCCAGGTAGCGGTTGCGGTGCACGAAGGACAGCGGCATCAGCTGGGGTACGACCACCCGTACCGAGCGGAGTCCGGCGCGCCGGGCCTCGTCCGTCGTCAGCTCCACCGCGATCACCTCGGCGTCCACCGCGGCCAGCCGCTCCACCAGCCAGGACAGCTGCCGTTCCGGAGGGCCGGCCGGTGCCCGCGGGAGGTCCGCGGGCACCCGGGTGGTGCGCTGCCCGCTCAGCAGGAAGTCGAAGGCGTCACGCCGCTCGGGGCGCCCCATGTGGAGGGCGCCGTGCAGCACACTGGTGAAGTCCCGCGGGTCCTCGGGGACGGTGTGCGGGGCCTGCAGGGCGATGCGCGAGGAGGCCGCCTCCCGGTAGATCTTGCGGATGACCTCGGCGGGGTCGGTCCCGGTCGCGCACATCACGAGCTGGCCCAGGGTGTCGTTGTGGTCGCTGAGCACGACCGCGTAGACCGTGGGAACGCCCACGTCCGTGGTGGCGTCGTAGAAGCGGTACTCCACGAAGCCGTCCCTGACCCGCCGGTGCTGCTCCCGCAGGGACGGCTCGCCGGCGACGTCGATCTCCGGCAGTTCGAGGCGCTGGAGCCAGACCAGCGCGATCGCGTCGCGTTCGATCGCCTCGCAGATACCGTTCACCAGCGCCTGGTGCAGATCCGAGTGGATCGCGCAGCCGGTCGAGATGGGGTTGGCGATCCGCTCTCCCATCGCCTCGTGCGCGGTGAACAGCCAGACGTAGGACGCGGGGATCCAGACCGGGCGGCTGCGGGTGAGCGACCAGCCGCGCACCCAGCGCTGCGGCAGCGAACTGTCGGGGTGGATCAGCCAGTTCGCCTCGTCGGACAGCTCCGTCTCCGAGCAGCGCGGGAGCGCGTCGAGGTCGACCGCCTCGTCGCCGAGCTCGTCCGCGGTCGCCCAGCGCACCAGTTGCGGCTGGTAGAAGGAGTTGGTGTAGCGCTCCAGGGCCTCGGCGACACTGATCAGCCGGGCCCGCTCGGGGTCGGTGCCGCCTCCGGCACCGTCCAGCCCCTGGGGCTGGGCGGGGGTGTCGGACCAGAGGGCGGTGGGGTCGCCGATGGACGAGACGAAGACCGAGTAGGGGGGCTCGCCCGGCAGGTTGGGAAGGAGCTGGGACCCCCGCACCGGCCGCCCGGCAGGCCCGACGACGGCCTCCAGCCGCCGGAGCCCGGCGAGGTCGTCCTCCGTCGCGCCGTCCCCCCGGTCCGCGGCGGCGGTCCGGTCGTCCCTCGCACGTGCATCCAGCACTGGCTGCCTCCTGTCATCCGTGCGCAGCGATCGGCTGAAGCCAACCGGTGGGCCGGTGGAGGAGGCATCACGCGTCGGGGGTGAAACGCGTTCCGGGGGCTGGACGGCGTGAGGGTGACGGAGCATCACCCGTCGTGCGAGGCGACGTGGCGGGCACTCCCACGCCGGGCGGCACCGCACACCCACCGGACGCCCCCACGCCGGGCAGCACCACACACCCACCGGACGCCCCCACGCCGGGCAGCACCACACACCCACCGGACGCCCACACCCCGGGCAGCACCACACACCCACCGGACACCCACACCCCAGGCAGCACCCCACCGCACACCCACCGGACACCCACACCCCAGGCAGCACCCCACCGCACACCGGCGTCGGCGACCGGGGAGCGTGGTCCCGGCGCCGGCGGGGGCCGTGCGGGATCAGCCCCGGGGGCTGATCAGGCCGCGCTCCGCGGCGACCCGGACCGCGTCGCGTCTGCGGCCGACCTGCAGCTTGCGGTAGACGGCCTGTACCTGCGTCTTGACGGTGTTGAGGGACACGTGGCGGCGGGCGGCGATCTCGTCCAGCGTCAGGCCGAGCGGCAGCAGCCGCAGGACGTCGAGCTCGCTGCGCGTCAGCGAGTCGGCGGCCGCGTACGGCCCGGGGCCCGTTGCGGCCGCCTCACCGGGGGACGGCTGAGCGTGTGACAGACGGGGTGACAGGGCGGGTGACAGAGCGGGTGACGGCGCGGGTGACTGGGCGGCGTCACCCGCGGGCACCCAGAGGGACGCTCCCCCACCGGCGCGCCCCAGTCCCGGCGGGAGGAGGATGCCGCCCCCCGGCGCGGGCCCCGCCGCGTGGGCCTGGGCGGCTGCCGCGTACCTCCGGGCGGCGGACGCCGCACCCATGTCCTCGTACCAGCGGGCCGCCTTGCCCAGCAGGCGGCTCACCTCGGGCCAGCCGTACCGCTCGGCGAGTTCCCTCGAGAGCACCCCGCGCATCAGCGGATTGGGCAGCCGGTAGGTCCACTCGTCGTCGCGCACCAGCAGGTCGTGCTCGGTGGACAGCCTGCGCAGCACCCGGTTGAGGTCGGCCCGGCCCGTCAGGGCGCGCAGCAGGGACGCGCTGAACCCGCCGAGCAGACTGGTACGCAGCAGCACGTCCTGGTCGTCCGTCGGCATCGGGTCGAGCAGTTCCGACAGCAGGAAGTCGGAGCAGTGGCGGATGGCCTGGGACCACCCCTCGAGGCAGGAGCGGGGGTCACTGCCCCGGACCGGGTTGACCGAGGCGTAGCGGACCGCCAGGGCCCAGCCTCCCGAGCATCGGACCACGGCGGCGACCTGGTCGTCACCGGCCTCCGCTCCGTGCGCCCGGAACAGCTCGGCCGTCTCCGCGTGGGTGAACGCGAGATCCGCGCCCCTGATCTCGGTGAGTTCGCCGCCCGCGCGGAGCTTGTGGAGCGGCAGGTCGGGTTCCCTCCGGCTGGCGAGCACCACGCTCAGGCCGCCCGGCGCGTAGCGGGCGAACTGCAGCAGGGCACTGCGCGCCGGCCCGGGCCTCAGCTCGTGGAAGGCGTCGACGACGAGGACGAGCGGATGCGGATGCCCGGATACCTCGTCCAGCAGGGCCGGCACACTCACCCCGTCGCTGAAGCGGAGCGCCTCGTCGCCCCGGGAGGCGGTGGCACGGGTCAGGGCCGCGGCGAGATGGGTGAGGAGCCGGGGGGCATGGTTGTCGTCGGCGTCGAGGGTGAGCCACGCCGGCTCGCCCAGCGGCAGTGATCCGGCCCAGGAGGCCAGGAGCGCGCTCTTGCCCGCCCCTGGCGGACCGACCACGAGGGTGAGCCGTCTCGTCACTCCCCTGTCGAGCGTCCGGAACAGCCGGGGACGGTCGAGAAGGGGGCCGAGCACGGGCGGTATGAGTCGTGTGTGGAGCACGGAATGGGTGCCTTCTGCGGAGGGCCCGCTGCGGCTGTGCCCGACCATCCTTGCCTCTCCTGCGAATCGTGGCAGTGCTTGGCGGAACGTCCGTCGTCAACTGCTTCCGGTCGCCCATGGGTGGGGGTGGCGACCCGATGACGCCGCTGCCGCACAAACAATAAGCAAAACTTCCCTCCGTGGCGGCATTTCCTGAACTTCTCTTTGTCAACCGGAGAGACTTCGCTTAAGGAACCATGCCACCGGTTTAGGATTCATCCATTTCCTGTTCCACGTAAGTTCGGGCATGCCGCATTCACACCCGCCGGTGCCCCTTGATCCGATTCGACCCCCGGACCGGAGACACTACGGATAGTGTTCACCTGGAAGCACCGCGTGCCACACGGGGGCCACGCAGGCCCGATTCACCCCGAATGAGCGGGCGCCGTTATGCATTCCCTGTGAATCTATCAATTCCTCGGACACTACGACGCCCACCCAATACCATCCGGTTCCCCACCGTAGGCGATGAGATCCCGGTCGGCGACCGCGACGTTCAGGTCGAAGCGATCACCCTTCGGGGGATCGCATCAGCAAATCCCTTGCGCGATGCCCTATATGACGGCCCGGCAGGCCCGGCCATACGACGCCAGGGGGACGGTTGAGAACGATTCCGGCTTCATGCGCATCCCGGAATGCCGCATAGCGGTACGGTGAAAGGGCTGCCGAACGCATAAGTGACGGCGGGCACACAGGGCGGATAAGGAAGCGGATGCCGCGCACCCGTCGCTGCCGGCGCGACCGCGCGGGGGCGCCGATCGTCGCGAGCACCTCTGTGTGAAGAGATGCGGACGTGCAGCCCCGGCGCAGTCGGCCCACGGTCGCACCAACGGCTTGCGCCCGGATTCGAGAATCTATCCGTGAGCGTTTGTCCGCGCATGGTGAACTCGGCTTCCTTGAGGAGGAATTGAGTTTGCGCAAGCGGCTTGCCGGATGAACCGCCTGCGATGGGGACAGCCGCAGCGCCTGCGACGGCACGGGGGCGGGGCGGTGACGTGGAGGGGCAGCGCGGCGACGGCGACGGCGCGGGGCGGGCACGGGGCACGGGCTCACGCGGAAGCCGGAGCGCGAGGCCCGGGCCCGGGCCTCGGGCGGGAGCCGGAGCAGCGGGTGTGTGTACGGCGCCGCCGCCGCGGGCGCCCCGTGACGACTCGGTGGGGAGCGCACCGACGGCCGGAAGAGTGCTGTGCCGGGCGGGAGCCTGGCCGGCGGGCAGTCCCGGCCGGTCCCTCACCCGAGGCCGGGAGGGACCCGGGCCGGTGCGGATCCGGACCGGCCCCGCGCCGAAGCCGGGCCGGATCACCGGTCCGGCGCCGTCATCAGGGCCTTCGGACGGCGCGCCCGCCGGGACCGAAACCGCGAACGGGACCGCGAACGGCCGTGCCTCCCCTTGGGGAGGCACGGCCGTTCGCGGTCCCGTTCGCGTACGGTTGCTGCCGCTACTTCTCGCGCTGCTTCCGCCAGCGGATGCCCGCCTCCAGGAAGCCGTCGATCTCGCCGTCGAGCACCGACTGCGGGTTGCCGACCTCGAACTCCGTGCGCAGGTCCTTGACCATCTGGTACGGGTGCAGGACGTACGACCTCATCTGGTTGCCCCAGGAGTTGCCGCCGTCGCCCTTGAGGGCGTCCATCTTGGCCTGCTCCTCCTGGCGGCGACGCTCGAGGAGCTTCGCCTGGAGGACGTTCATCGCGCTCGCCTTGTTCTGGATCTGGGAGCGCTCGTTCTGGCAGGAGACGACGATGCCGGTCGGGATGTGGGTGATGCGGACCGCCGAGTCCGTCGTGTTGACGCCCTGGCCGCCCGGACCGGAGGCGCGGTAGACGTCGACGCGCAGGTCGGACTCGTCGATGTCGACGTGGTCGGACTGCTCGACGACGGGGAGGACCTCGACACCGGCGAAGGACGTCTGGCGCCGGCCCTGGTTGTCGAACGGGGAGATGCGGACCAGGCGGTGCGTGCCCTGCTCCACCGACAGCGTGCCGTAGGCGTACGGCGCCTTCACGACGAAGGTGGTCGACTTGATGCCGGCCTCCTCCGCGTAGGAGGTCTCGTAGACCTCCGTGCCGTAGCCGTGGCGCTCGGCCCAGCGCAGATACATGCGCTGGAGCTGCTCGGCGAAGTCGGCGGCGTCGACCCCGCCGGCCTCGGCCCGGATGTTGACCAGCGCCTCACGCTCGTCGTACTCGCCGGAGAGGAGGGTGCGGACCTCCATCTCGTCCAGCGCCTTACGGACGGCTTCGAGCTCGGCCTCGGCCTCCACGCGGGTGTCCGGGTCGTCCTCGGCCTCGGCGAGCTCGAAGAGCACTTCGAGGTCGTCGATCCGCCCGCGGAGCGCCTCCGTCTTGCGGACCTCGGCCTGCAGGTGCGAGAGCCTGCTGGTGATCTTCTGCGCCGCCTCGGGATCGTCCCAGAGGGACGGCGCCGCCGCCTGCTCCTCGAGCACGGCGATGTCTGCCCTCATCCTGTCGAGGTCCAAGACGGCCTCGATCGACCCCATGGTCGAGGAGAGGGACTTCAGCTCTTCGGATACATCGACGACTGCCACGCGTCCAAGGGTAACGGCATCGCGCGACACGCCAGTCGCGCCTGTGGACAACGGGCCCCCGGCACTGGGCTCCGGCACCGGCCCCCGGCCACGGGGAAGAGGTTCCGACCTGGCCTCCAGCTCCGTACCCCGCCCCGGACTCGGCCTCCGTCCCCAGTCCCAGGCCCAGGCCCAGGCCCCGGCTCCGGCTCCGGCTCCGGCTCCAGTCTCCGGCCCGGCTCCGAGCGGGGCCGGGAGCCGGTCAGGGCTGCGCCGGGGCCGACTGCTCGGAGTCCACGGGCGGCGCGTGGCCGTCGCCACCGCCCGCCGCCAGCCAGCCGCCGACGCCGGCCGCAGCGGCCAGCACCAGGCCCGCGACGCCGAGCGTGATCCGGCGCCTGCGGACGGCCCGGTGCCGGGCGGAGCCGGGGCGGCGCTGGCCGGGTGTGCGCGGGGCGCGGGCCGTGCCGCGGGCACCGCCCGCCAGTTCGTCGGGGCCGGGGACGCGCATCGAGGTGTGGGTGTCGCGGTTGGAGTCCGTGGCCGAACCGCGGACCAGCGGGACGGCCCCGCGACGGCGCGGTTCGGCCGGCCGCGCCGCGTACTCGGCCTCCTCGTACGGTTCGCCGGGCCCGGCGTCCGGCTCGTCCACGTCGAGCGGCGGCATCCCGGCCAGCATCGGCAGCAGCTCGTGCAGCCGCGCGGCCAGCTCGGAGGCACGCAGACGGGATGCGGGCGCCTTGGCCAGACACTGGACGACCAACTGCCACAGCTCGTCCGGGACACCGGGAAGCGGGACGACGGTCTCCGTGACATGGCGGCGCAGTACGGCGCCCGGGTGCCCGCCGCCGAACGGGGTGAAGCCGGCGAGCAGCTCGTACAGCACGGTGGCGAGGGCGTAGATGTCCACGGCGGCGCGCGGGGCAGGCCCTCGACGATCTCCGGGGCCAGGTAGTCCGGCGTACCGATGATCTTGGTGGCCTTGGTCCGGCGCGGCGTGTCGATGAGCTTGGCGACGCCGAAGTCGGTGAGCAGGGCGGGATGGGCGCCGCCGGGACCGAGCGGGCCCTCCATGTCCAGCAGGATGTTCTCCGGTTTGACGTCGCGGTGGACGACGCCGGCGGCATGCGCCGCGGCCAGTCCCTCGGCGACGTCCGCCGCGATCGCGACGGCGGCCGCGGGAGCGAGCCTGCGCTCCCGGTCGAGCCTGGTCCGCAGGTCGGTGCCGCGGACGAGGTCCATGACGAGGGCCAGGTCGCTGCCGTCCACGACGAGGTCGCGCACGCCGACGACGCGGGGGTGGTCGAGTCCGAGGAGGGCCGTGCGCTCCCGTACGAACCGCCCGACCAGCTCCTGGTCGGAGGCGAGGTCCTCGCGCAGCAGCTTGATGGCGACGGGGCCCTCGGGCCCTTCGCCGAGCCACACCGTGCCCGCACTGCCCCGGCCCAGGATCTGATGGGCCGCGTACCGGCTGCCGATATTCCGTGCCAAGACTGCTCCCTCAGCGGCTGGCGTTGCCCATCAAACTACGCGGATGTCGGGGGGCCTCGTGCCCCGGAGGCGCCAACCGTCACCTCTGCGGGGCTTTTTCCCCCGCAGAAGTCGACATGGCGACAGAGGGCACGGCGGGGAGATCGTGCGCAGCCGGCTAGTGGCCCGCGCCGAGGCCCGTTCCGGCACCGGGCCCGGACGTGCCGCCGGTCAGCTCCGAGATCCAGTCGGTCACGCCCGACACGGCGTCACCGATGGCCTGCCAGTAGCTCTTGCCCTGGGCGATCCAGTCCTGGAGCGGTGTCAGCTCCCAGATCAGCCAGCCCGCCACGAAGAGCAGCAGCAGGGTGAACAGGCAGCCCTTGAGGCAGCCGAGGCCCGGGATGCGCATCGGGTTGGCGCTCCGCTGCCGGGGCGGCCGCGGCTCGCGCGGCGGCCGTTGGGGCGCCTGGCGGGGCGGCTGCTGCCTCGGCGCGCTGCGGCGCTGCGGCTGCGGCTGCGGCTGCGGCGGGTGACCCTGCTGCGGGGGCGGGGCGTACGGCTGCGGCTGCTGTTGCTGCTGCTGCTGCGCCTGCTGGGGACGGCGGCCCTGCTGCTGGTACGGCTGCTGCTGGTACGGCTGCTGCTGCGGGGCCGGGCGGCGCTGCGGACGGCGGCGCAGGGGGTCCTCGCTGGGGTCCAGGTACTGGACCTGGGTCTGCTCGTTGCGGTCCCGGGCCGCCTGCAGCTGGGACTGCCAGGGGTGCGGTCCGTCGTTCTGCGGCGGGCCGTCGGGGTGCGGGGGCACGGGCGGCATGACCGCGGTCCGGTCCCCCGCGCCGCCGCGCGGCGGCGCACCGGCCCGGTCCGCGGCGCCGGCGGGGCCCGACTGCGGAAGGACGCTGGTCGCGGCGTTCGGGTCGTACGGGCCGTCGCCGCCCTGGTGGAACGAGGCGGCGTTGTGCGGCAGCACCTGGGTGGGGTCGGCCGCGCCCGGCATCCCGGGGACGGTGGCCGGCGACGGGTCGGGCGCGAGCAGGGCCCCGACGCCCTCGGCAGCCTCGATCTGCGCGGGCGTGGAGTGCACCCCTACACCGGCGGCGACGACCCGCAGGCCCCGGGCCAGGTTCGCGGCGCTCGGCCGCTCGGCCGGCTCCTTGCGCAGACAGCGCTCGATGACCGTCCACAGCGGGCCGGGAACGGTGGAGGGACGCCGGGGCTCCTCGCTGAGGTGGCGGTGGAGCACCTCCAGCGCCGTGCCCCCACCGAACGGCGGGCGGCCCGTGACCAGCTCGTACAGCATGATCCCGGCGCCGTAGACGTCCACGGCGGACGTCTGCGGGCGGCCCTCGGCGGACTCGGGCGCGACATAGGCGGGGGTGCCGACGAACTCGTGCGTACGGGTCAGACCCGGGGAGTCGGCGAGGCGCGCGATCCCGAAGTCGGTGAGCATCGGGTGCATCTCGCCGTCCCGTTCCGCGAGCAGCACATTGGCCGGCTTGAGGTCGCGGTGGACCACACCGTCGTCGTGGCTGGAGGCGAGCGCGTCCGCGATCTGGGCGGTGAGCAGAGCGGCCGCGACCGGGCTGAACGGCCCGTTGTCGCGGATGTAGCGGTGCAGGTCGGGGCCGTCGACGAGATCCATGACCAGGGCCAGCACATCGCCCTCCACGACCAGGTCGCGGGTGCGCACGATGTTCGGGTGGGTCAGCCGGAGGAGGACGGACCGCTCGCGCAGGAAGCGCATCACGACGTCCGGGTCGTTGGCGAGCTCCTCCTTGAGGACCTTGATCGCAACCGTCTCGCCGGGCACGGCCGGATCGGCGCCCGCGATCTCACCCCTGAGCGCCGCCGCGCCGGGGGAGCCCCCATGCGGGCCCGCCAGACGGTGCCCGTGGCGCCGCGGCCGAGCGGCTCCTCGAGCACATATTTGCTCCCTACCGGCCGCACGTCATGCGCTCCCTGCTGATCGTCGATGGAACGTCGTTCCTCGTGGTTCCGTCTCCCCGGTCCATGGTTGGTTCCGTCCGGGTGTCGGACCCACTGTAGTGCCGCCGATCGGGTCACCGGAGTGATCAGCGGATCGGCGACTAAGACGCCGGGAACGCCCTGCCGGTTGCCGAACGGCCGCCCGCCGGACGGCAGAGACGATCCCAACCAGGCACTTTTGGGTCCAGAGCAGACCAATCAAGATCACTTACGGGTGGGGCCCGGGCGCGTTGTCCGTGGCGGATGCGAGGATGCCTCCAGCACGGAGCCGTTGGGGCCGGGAGAGCCCCCGGCCGTGCCGACCTGCCGGGTGGGGGAATCACAGGGCGGCTCCCCTGCCGGGCACCCCGCGCAGAAGGGACCGCTGACGGCGATGCAGATCCGGCTGACCGTCCTCGCGCCGCGCAGCGGCCAGTCCTCGCAGGGCGCCACGCGCGCAAGCGACGTGCTCGTCACCGCCCCCGCGGGTACGGCGCTGGCGGCGGTCGCCTCGGCGCTGGCCGCGGCCGCCTCGGGACCTGAGGCACCGTCGTCCGGGACGGTCGTGCTCTACGCGGGCCGGGAGCGGCTCGACTCCCAGCGCTGCGCGCTCGGCGAACCGCCGCTCGTCGACGGGGCGGTGCTGTCGCTGCACACCCCGGGCGAGGACGAGGCGGCGGACGACGAGGGTGCGGCGGAGCGGACGCAGCTCCATGTGGTCGGGGGGCCGGACGCGGGCGGGGTCCATCTGCTGCACGAGGGCCGTATCCGGATCGGGCGCGCGGCGGAGGCGGACGTGCCGCTGGACGACCCGGACGTCTCGCGGCTGCACTGCGAGGTCACGGTCGCCGGGGACGGCGGTGTCACGGTCGCGGACCTCGGCTCCACGAACGGCACGACGCTGGACGGCGCGGAGGTCGGGCGGCGGCCGGTCCGGCTGGGACCGGGCGCGCTGCTGCGCATCGGCGAGTCCACGCTCCGCCTGGCGGCTTCCCAGGGTTCGGCCGTTCCCCCGGCGCCGGGTCCTGCCTTCCCGCCGGCGCCGGGTTCCGGTGCCGGCGCGTCGGCTCCCGGTACCCCGGCACCGGACTCGTCCACCCACGGAGGCCGTCCGGTGATCGCTCCGGACGGCGAGGGGCATCTGCGGGTGCGCCGCCCCGCATCGCGTCCCGCACCTGCCGGAGACCTCCCGGACCGGGTCCCGTCCTGGGCGCGCGAACGGGATGCGGCCGAACGGGCGGCGGACTTCGGGGAGGCCTCGCCACCGGCCTCGCTCCGGGGCGACGGCGGCCCGTTCCACGGGCGGGCGGACGCATGGGGTCCGGAGCTCGCGGCCGGGGTGCGGGGCGGTCACGGCGCCGCACCGGCCGCCGGCGCCGGTGGGCAACCGGGGCAACCGGGGGAAGGGGGCTCGGACCGGGCGGACGCCGGTGGGCAACCGGGACAGGTGGGCGCGGAGCGGGCCGCGCGGCGCGGCCCCCGTCTTCCGGGCGGCTCCTCCACCGCCCCGGGGACCGGCCCCGGCAGCACCGGCCGGGGCACCCCCACCGCGACCGCTCGCCTCGCGGGTGTCCCTTACGGCGAGGAGCGGGCGCCGGGCGGGGGGATCGCGTACGGCGAGGACCGGGGTCCGGACCCGGCGGGGCACGGCGGGCACGGCCGGGACGGCGGGCACGGGGCGGGCGCCTCCGACGCCGGACCGGCGGGGAGGGCCCCGTACGGCGACCAGCCCGGCATCGCGGCGCGCATCGCACCCGGACTCGCCACCCGGGGCGCGCTCCCGGCCACGGACGGCGTCCCCTACGGCGGAGACCTCGCGCCTGGCACCGGTGCCCCGTACGGCAGGGGCTCCGACGCGGCCCCCGGCGGGCACGGCGGCCACCATGCGGGCGCGTCCGCCACCCGCGCAGCGGCGCGGACCCCGTACGGCACCGCGCCCGACCGTACGCCCGCGTCCGGCGCCACCACACACGGCACGGGAGTGGCGGACGGCCTCGGCGCGGGCGGGGGCGGCCCGGCGGGCCCGGACACCGGACGCGGCGGTCGGCGCAGGCGCGGCATAGGCGCCTGGGCGCGGCGCCTCGCCGGGGGCCGCGACGAGCCCGGGCTCCCGGGGGCGGGCGGCGCGAGCCCGCCCGGCGCCGCGGAGCCCACCGCCGAGATCTGGCCCGATCCCGCCGCCGTGCTGCTCACCGCGCTCGGTCCGGGGCCGCGGCTGTGGGAGCGCGACGCCCGCCATCCCGAGTCCCTCGTCGTCCGCCTCGGCACGGCCGACCGCGCGGACACCCCTGCCGTGCCCGTCACCGTCGGTCTCCGGGAGTCGGGTTCCCTGGGCCTGGCCGGGCCCCGGTGCCGGCTCATGGGGCTGGCCCGCTCCGTCATCGCCCAGGCCGCCGCGCTCCACTCGCCGGCGGACCTGGAGATCGTGCTGATCAGCACCGACCGCGCCCGGCCGCTGGAGGAGCGCAAGGAGGCGTGGGGCTGGCTCGGCTGGCTGCCGCATCTGCGGCCGGCCCACGGCCAGGAGTGCCGGCTGCTCCTCGCCTACGACCGCGACCAGGCCACCGCGAGGACGGCCGAGCTGACCCGGCGGCTGGACGACGGGCCGCTCGGCCCGGGCTGGCCGAGCGCGGAGCGCCGCGCCGTCGAGATGGCCGCGGCGCGCCACACCGGGCCGCGCACGCTCGTGGTCCTGGACGGCGACCCCGGTTCCGCCGCGCTGCGCGAGACCACGGCACGCCTCGCCGAGGGCGGGGCGGCCGCCGGTATCCATCTGGTCTGCCTCGCCGAGACCCCGCCCGCCTCGCCGCTCTCCCCGGTGGCGGCGACATACGAGGAAGCCTGCGCGGCGTCACCGGCATTCCGGGAGTGCGGCGCCGTCGGACTGCTCAGCGGCGATGTGGCCACGGCACTGCGGCTGCTGCGCACCGCCGCGGGGCACCCGGCGGGCCATGGCACGGTCGCGGCGGTGGACGGGGTGTCGGCGGCGTGGGCCGAGCGGTTCGGCCGTGCCCTGGCGCCGCTGCGGGCCGACGGGGAGGCCCCGGCGCCGGGCAGGGCGGCGGCCCCGCTTCCGCGGTCGGCGCGGCTGCTGGACGAGCTGGGCCTCGCCCGGGCCACCCCGGCGTCGTTGATGGCCCGCTGGGCGTCGTCGGGTCCCGGCACGGCCGTGCTGGGAGCCGGCCCCGGGGGACCGGTCGCCGTGGACCTCACCTCCGAGGACCCGCACCTGCTCATCGAGGGCCCGGCGGGCAGCGGCCGTACGGAACTGCTCCGTACGATCGCGGCCTCGCTGGCGGCCGGAGGCCGGCCGGACCGGCTCGGGCTGCTGCTCGTGGACGGTGCCGGAGGCGAGCGCGGTGAGGGCCTGTCGGCGCTGACGGAACTCCCCCACGTCGCCGAGCTTCTGGTCGCCTCCGACCCCCTGCGGATGCGCGAGTTCGCCCAGGCGCTCGGCGCGGAGCTCAAGCGGCGGGCGGAACTACTGGGCCGGGAGGCGTTCGAGGAGTGGCACACGCGCCGAGAGGTCGCCGAGCGGCTGATCGGTCAGCGCCCGCCCAGCGCCGCGGAGGCCCGAACCGAGGCGACGGCGGAAGCAAGGGCGGAGGCGAGGGCAGAGTCAGGAGCGGACGTGAGGGCGGAGACCCGGGCGGACGCGCGCGGTGATCTGGAGTCGCCGCCCAGCCGCACGCTCAGACTCCGCCCGGCGGGCGGCCGTTCGCGGGTGGAAGCGACGCAGGCGGCAGAGGCGGCACAGACGGAGGCGGCGGGCAGACCCGGGCCGCTGCCCCGGCTCGTCGTCCTCGTCGACGACTACGACGCACTGGTCGCACCGGCACTCGGCAGTCCGGGCCGCCCCGCTGCGGGTTCCGTGGTCAGGGCCCTGGAGGCGGTCGCCAGGGACGGGCGGCGACTCGGCGTCCACCTGGTGGCGACGTCCGCCCGACCGGACCGCACGGCGGACGGCGAACTGGCCCACGGCACCCGGCTGAGGGTGGTGCTGGAAGCGCCGCCCGTGGCACCCGGCCCGGGGGTTCCCGCGCCCGGGCGCGGCAGGCTCGCCCGCCCGGACGGAAGCGTGACACCGTTCCAGGGCGGCCGGGTGACGGGCCGTATCCCGAGGACGGCGACCCTGCGCCCCACGGTCGTGGAGCTGGCATGGGAGCGGATGGGCGACCCGCCGGCCCGCCGGCCCGTGCGCGAACTGGGCAACGGGCCCACGGACCTTGCCCTGCTCGCCAGTGCCCTGGACCGTGCCGCCCGCTCCGTCGACGCCGCACCGGTCCCGCCGCTGACCCCCACCCGCCCCTGAGTCCGGTCGCCGCGCGTCCCTGAGTCCGGTCGCCGCGGCGGCTCGTCGTACGGGACACCGCGGTGGACGGTGACAGCACGTCACGAGCCCATCACGATCACCCGGTTGGCGGCGAAGGCGGTATTGCCCCATCCCTCCCCGGGCGTAGACCTGAGCGCAGGGACGGATAGGGCGTGGCCTGCGTCACAGCTGCGCCCCTTCGCAGGCGCGCGAGAGACGGGGCAGTGATGCGCACAACTCGCAAAGCTCTGACGACGCAGACGACGCAGACGGCTCGAACGAGGCGGACGGCTCGAACGGGGCGGACGGCTCGAACGAGGCGGACGGCGCGCGGCTCCACCGTGGTGGCCCTGGCCGCACTGGGCGCACTGACCCTGGCCGGCTGCGGCGGCGGCGAGGACGGCGACGGGGGCGCGGCGGACGCGACCAAGGGCTCCGACTCCCCGGCGACCGTCGAGCTGCCGAAGCTGGACGGCCAGAAGATCCAGGTAGCGGCGGTCTGGACGGGGCCGGAGCAGGAGAACTTCACCAAGGTTTTGAAGGAGTTCGAGAAGCGCACCGGGGCGGCGGTCACCTTCGTGCCGGCCCAGGACCCGATCGTGAACTTCCTCGGCACGAAGATCGCCGGCGGCAGCCCGCCGGACGTCGCGATGCTCCCCCAGGTCGGCGCCGTCAAGCAGGCCGTGGACCAGAAGTGGGCCAAGCCTCTGGGACCGGAGGCCAGGGCCGAGCTGGCCGAGAACTACACCAAGGGCTGGCAGGACCTCGGCTCCGTGGACGGCACTCCGTACGGCGTGTACTTCAAGGCCGCCAACAAGTCGCTGGTCTGGTACAACAACGCGGTCTTCGAGAACGCCGGCGCCTCCGTGCCGAAGACCTGGAAGGACTTCCTGACGACGGCCGAGACCATCTCCGCGTCCGGTGTCACCCCGGTGTCGGTCGGAGGTGCGGACGGCTGGACGCTCACCGACTGGTTCGAGAACGTCTACCTCTCGCAGGCCGGCCCGGAGAAGTACGACCAACTGGCCAGGCATGAGATCAAGTGGACCGACCCGTCCGTCGCACAGGCCCTGACGACGCTCGGTGAGCTGTTCGGCAAGCCGCAGCTGATCGCGGGCGGAGCGGACGGCGCGCTGCAGACGGAGTTCCCCACGTCGGTCACCCAGACCTTCACCGGCGGTGACCAGCCCAAGGGGGCGATGGTGTTCGAGGGCGACTTCGTGGCCGTCAACATCGCCCAGACGGACGCGGAGATCGGCACGGACGCCAAGGTCTTCCCGTTCCCGGCGGTCGGCGCCCAGCCGCCGGTGGTGACGGGCGGCGACGCGGCGGTGGCCCTGAAGGACACCGCGGGCGCCCAGGCGCTGCTGACGTTCCTGGCCTCCCCCGACGCGGCGCGGATCTGGGCCGGGTCCGGCGGCTTCATCTCGCCGAACAAGTCGCTGGACGCCGCCGCGTACCCCGACGACGTGCAGCGGGGCATCGCCGAGGCGCTCATCGCGGCGGGTGACGACTTCCGCTTCGACATGTCGGACCAGATGCCGCAGTCGTTCGGCGGGACACCCGGCAAGGGCGAGTGGAAGGCCCTCCAGGACTTCCTGAAGAACCCGGAGGACGTCGCCGGCACGCAGGCGCGGCTGGAGGCCGACGCGGCCAAGGCGTACCGGAACTGACACCGCGATGCCGTCCCCCGACTCGTCCGCCGGGAAGGCGGCGGGCACTGTGCCCGCCGCCGCCGGGGGCGCTGTGCGCAGGAGCGTGACCGGCACCAGGGGCCTCGCCGCGGCCGGCTTCCTGCTGCCCGCGCTGGTGCTGCTCGGCGCGCTCGTGGTCTACCCGATCGGGTACTCGCTGTACCGGTCCTTCCTCGACCGGTCCGGCGACGCCTTCGCCGGCCTCGGCAACTACGTGGAGATCTTCACCGACGACACCATCCTCACCGCCGTCCGGAACAACGCGATCTGGGTCGTCGTGGCGCCGACCGCGGCGACCGCCCTCGGCCTGATGTTCGCGGTGCTGACCGAGCGGGTCCGCTGGGGCACGGCGTTCAAACTGGTCGTCTTCATGCCGATGGCGATCTCGATGCTGGCCGCGGGCATCATCTTCCGGCTGGTGTACGAGCAGGACCCGGAGCGCGGCGTCGCCAACGCGGTCTGGGTGGGGGTGCACGACACCTTCACCGAGTCGGCGACCTTCCCCAAGGCCCGCCCGAGACCGGGCCACGAGCTGAAGCCCGCCGCCGGCGGGGCGTTCGTCACCGAGCGGCCGGTACGCGCGGGCAGTCCGGTCGAACTGCCGCTGGTCGGCGTCCCGGCGGACGGGATGCCGTCCGGCGCCCGTCCGGCGAAGCAGGCACCGGCCCCGGACGACGGCCGGATCACCGGGACCGCCTGGCTCGACTTCACCCGGGGCGGCGGCGGCACGGTGAACGCCGTCGACGCCGGCGAACCGGGCCTGAAGGGCATCGTGATCGAGGCGGTCGACGACGGCAGGGTCGTCGCCACCACCACCGCGGCGGCCGACGGCACGTTCTCGCTGCCGAAGGAGGCGGACGGCTCCTTCCTCCGGCTCCCCGCGAGCAATTTCCGGGCGCCGTACAACGGCGTGGACTGGCTGGGCCCGTCCCTCGTCACCCCGGCCATCATCGGCAGCTACCTGTGGATGTGGGCGGGATTCGCCATGGTGCTCATCGCCGCGGGGCTGGCGGCGGTGCCGCGTGAACTCCTGGAGGCGGCACGGGTGGACGGCGCCAACGAGTGGCAGGTCTTCCGGCGGGTGACCGTACCGCTGCTCGCGCCGGTCCTGGCGGTCGTCCTCGTCACTCTGATGATCAACGTGCTGAAGATCTTCGACCTGGTGTTCATCATCGCGCCCGGCTCGGCGCAGGACGACGCCAACGTGCTGGCGCTGCAGCTGTACCGCTCCTCGTTCGGCACGGACGCGCACCTGGGCGTCGGCAGCGCCATCGCCGTGCTGCTCCTGCTGCTGGTGATCCCGGTGATGGCCTTCAACATCCGCCGGATCCGGAGGGAGACGCGCCGATGAGCACCGACAGCGCCAACGGCCCCGACCGCCCCGTCACTCCGGACCGCCCCGCGACTCCCGGCGGGCCCGCTACTCCGGCCGTACCCGCCCTCCCGGCGGGCCCGCGAGCGCGGTCGGCCCGGCGGGCCGCGGTCTTGCGGACGGCCGGGCCGCCGCGACCGGGGTGGGCTCCATGAGTGAGGCCGGCACCGCGGGTGCACCCGGGGCCGCCGGGGACGCGGCACCTCGGGGGCGCGGCCGCCGCTCGCCTCCAGGATCGCCGCCCGGACGGGTGGCGGGGTGCTGCGGGTCGTCCTCGTCCTGGTGGGCCTGTTCTGGCTGATGCCGACCGTGGGGTTGCTGCTCTCCTCACTGCGCTCGCCCACCGACATCAACGCGAGCGGCTGGTGGGAGGTGTTCACGGCACCGGCGCAGCTCACCACCGACAACTACGCACGGCTGCTGCAGAACGAGACCATCACCGGCTCGCTGCTGTCCACGATCACGATCACCGTGCCCGCGACGGTGCTGGTCGTCGTGATCGGCTCGCTCGCCGGGTACGCGTTCGCCTGGATGGAGTTCCCGGGCCGCGACTGGTGGTTCCTCGCGGTGGTCGGGCTGCTCGTCGTCCCCGTGCAGGTGGCGCTCGTCCCCGTGTCGAAGCTGTTCGGCACGATCGGCATCTTCGAGACGACGACGGGTGTGGTGCTCTTCCACGTCGCCTTCGGGCTGCCGTTCGCGATCTTCCTGCTGAGGAACTTCTTCGCGGAGATCCCGAGGGAGCTGCTGGAGGCGGCGCGGCTGGACGGCGCCGGTGAGATACGGCTGTTCACCCGGGTCGTCCTGCCGCTCGGCGGGCCGGCCATCGCGTCCCTCGGCATCTTCCAGTTCCTCTGGGTGTGGAACGACATGCTGGTCGCGCTGATCTTCGCGGACTCCGAGTCGCCCCCGATCACGGTAGCCCTCCAGCAGCAGGTTCGGCAGTTCGGCAACAACATCGACGTCCTGGCACCGGGGGCTTTCGTGTCCATGCTCGTTCCGCTCGCGGTGTTCTTCGCCTTCCAGCGCCAGTTCGTCTCGGGGGTGATGGCGGGCGCGGTGAAGTGACCGCACGCACCCGACCGCCCAGAAAGACCCTGAACCGCACCGCCATGCACCGAACTGCCCTAAATCACTCAAAATTGCCTTAAATCCCTACGAAGACCGGGTGACAGCCCGAAATCAGCAAAGGGCGCAGCTCGCAGAAGGGCTGCACATCGACCTCCTCCTCAAGAAGGGTCCGCACATCCGGTCGACGCCCCGAGCGGATGTGCGGGCCCTCTCGCACGGGCCGCCCGCCCCACAACCGCCCCACACCTGCCCGCAAGCGCCCCGACACCTTCGGCCACTATGACCGGGGTGGCAGCCTTCGTCGTTCCGGGAGAGAAGACATCCATGCCACAGACGAGCGCACAGGTGCAGTTCCCCGACCGGTCCGCGGCACCGGCAGGGAACGGCCTGCCCCGGCCCACCCGGCTCGATGATGTGAAGGGGTGGTTCCGGCCCGTCGACCAGCTGCTGTTCGACTGGTTCCTGACCCACCGGCGGGACCGGGAGCACGCGGGCGATCTGCTGGAACTCGGTGCCTATCTGGGGAAGAGCGCCATCTTCCTGGGCTCCTACCTGCGCCCCGGCGAGGAGTTCACGGTCTGCGACCTGTGGGACTCGCCGGCGCCGGACTCCTCCAACAGCGCCGAGATGGACCGCTCGTACGCCACTCTCACCCGCCGGGCGTTCGAAGCCAACTACCTCTCCTTCCACGACGAGTTGCCGAGCCTCGTCCAGGCGCCCACCTCGGTGATCACCTCAAGGGTGCGCCCGGCCAGCTGCCGCTTCGTCCATATCGACGCCTCGCACCTGTACGAGCACGTCCACGGCGACATCCAGGCGGCCGAGCGGCTCCTCACCCCCGAGGGCGTCGTCGTCTTCGACGACTTCCGTGCCGAGCACTGCCCCGGGGTCGCGGCCGCCGTCTGGGGCGCCGTGGCGACCGCCGGGCTGACGCCGCTCTGCATCACCGGGACCAAGCTGTACGGCACCTGGGGCGACGCCGAGCAGCTACGCGGGGAACTGCTCGGCTGGCTGGGCACCCGCACGGACCTCTGGCACGGGGTGGAGGAGGTCGCCGGCGCTCCACTGATCCGCATCGACGGCCGCAAGGCCCAGGCACCGTCCCATCCGCGCTCCCGCCACCGGGCAGAACCGGCCGCCGACGGGCAGGCGGACCGGCCGTCGCCGGCAACCGCGGCGAGCCCCGCTCCCACTTCCCCGGCTCCCACTCCCCCGGCCCGCCGCAGCGGCTCGCCGGGCCTCCGCAGGCTCGTCCGCGATCTGCTGCCACCGCTGCTGACCCGCGCGTTGGTACGGACCTTCCGCCGGCTCGCCTAGGACCGCCCATCGAAGACCGCTGAGCGACAAGGGCCGCGCACCGACGGGGCTCGGCGTGCGCAGGACCGCGCACCGAAGGACGCTTCCGGCCGGCACGGCGAGGGTGCGTCACGTGACGCGCGACAGAGCAGCGCCCGCCGCGGGCCTCAGGCACGCTCTGCGCGGCGCGGGCCTCAGGCACGCTCCGCCCGTCGCGGGCCTCAGGCACGCTCCGCGCGGCGAGGCCCGACCGGCAGTCCAACCGGCAGTCCGACCGGCACGACGGCCACGACCAGTCCGTCGCCGCCGTCGGGACTCACGTCCAGCCGGTACGGGCGCAGCCCCCGCAGGGCGTGGGCCTGCCGGGGCGCGGTTCCGGGCGCCACGGCGGCGGTGTGCTCGGTGCCGAGGAGCGCCGTGCTCAGCCCGATCCGGGTACGGCCCGCCGGGAACGCCTCGGCGGGGATCCGCACCTCGATCTCCGTACCGGCTCCTGCGGCGGCCGGCCGCAGCAGCACGCGGCCTGCCTCCGGGCAGCCGGTGAGCCGGACCGGCCCGGTGCCGAGGGCCCCGAGGTGCGGCAGCGGGGTACGGGCGGTGACGACGAGGGTGTGACGGGCGGGCCCGGTGCGCCGCCAGTCCGCGGAGACGAGATCGGTGCGCAGCGGCGGGGCGCCGTGCCCGGCCTCGTACCGCAGCACCGAGACCAGCCCGGCCTCGTCACCGGCGCGTACATAGGAGAGCCGGAGCCTGAGCCCGGGCCGCAGCCCGGCGAGTACGGAGTCCCCGAGGTGGTCGGCGACCAGCCTCCGTACCCCGGCGAACACCCGGCGGCGCACCGGTTCCGGTGCCCTGAGGAAGGCGGGGCCGGTCAGGACGTCGCCCTCGTGGGCGAAGTGCCGCAGACGGTAGCCGTCGCCCAGCGGGCCGGGTCCGGTGAAGCGGGCGGTGACGGCCATCGCCGCGGCCGTCCCGCGCAGCAGGTCCTCCAGGCCGCCCGGCTCCGCAGCGGCCGCAGCCAGGGCCGCCGGGGAGTTCCGCGCCTCGGGGCCCGACCGGCGCCCCCGGTCCGGCACCGCGTCCCCGGCGAAGCGGTAGTCGTAGTCGGCCAGCACGGCGACACGGCGCGCCCGGAAGAGCGCTTCGAGGGTGAACGCCT
The DNA here is from genome assembly GCA_003725745.1 of Streptomyces sp. I6. Classification (GTDB taxonomy): domain Bacteria; phylum Actinomycetota; class Actinomycetes; order Streptomycetales; family Streptomycetaceae; genus Streptomyces. The sequence continues at coordinate 2,407,576 of RHDP01000001.1, forward strand.
GCTCGGCGAGGCCGGCCGGCACGTCCTCGGCGAACCGCAGTCCGTGGCGCACCAGCGACTCGCGGCGGAACAGCTTGGCGGCGGACAGCTCCCAGGCCAGCCCGGGCTCGTCGAGGGCTACGCCGTGGCGGGTGCGGGCGAAGACGGCGGCCCCCGAGGCCGCGGTCTTGGCGTAGACGACGTCGTGGCCCCGGCTGTCGGCCGCGTCGACCAGCCGGGCGAGCGACTCCCGGCCGAGGAGGTCACCCGCGTCGAGGAAGAAGAGGTAGCGGCCGCGCGCAGACGCCAGGGCCTGGTTGACGGTGTCGGTGCGCCCGGCCTCGCACAGGTCCGCAGCCGACGACGACGGCCACCGGGCGGCGCACAGGTCCGCAGCCGACGACGACGGCCACCGGGCGGCGCCGGTCGAGGTCCACAGCGGCTCGTGCGGCTCGTGCGACGGCGCCGGTCCGGCGTCGCCCGGCGCCGGCCGGAACGGGGCCGGGCGAGCGGGCCGCGGCGGCATCGCGGCGGGCGGCGGCTGCGCACCGCCCGCCGGCTGCCGGTATCGGCCACCGGCAGAATGCCCGTACGGCGCGGGCCGGTTCGGATCGTCTGCCGCACGCCCGTACCGGCCCTCCGCAGACGGCCCGGTGCCACCGGCCGGCGGCCGCTCCGGCGCGCCCGCGACCAGCACCTCGATCCGGGCCGCTCCGATGGTCTGGCCCGCGAGGGAAGCCAGGCAGCGGCCGAGGCGCGGCCGCCCGTCGTCACGGACCGCGACCACGACGGTGACGTCGGGCGCCTCCGTACCGTCCGGAACCTCGGGGACGACCGGCACCCCGGCCGTGCTCGATGAGTTCATGGCGACCTCCACACCCGCGGGCGCCTCCGCGCCCGCCCGCCACAGCAACGACCCGTTCACGGGGGAGCTACGCGCCGAGCGGCCGATCACCCACCCGGTGGAGCGCGACTCGGGCGCGACTCGGGGCGCGGCGGGCGCGAACCGAAGCGGGCACGCCGGTCACGGTGCGCGGTTGCGCCGCAGCGGGCACGACGTACCCCAGCGCCCAGCGCCCGCCCAGCCACAGTGCAGATACAGGTACAGGTACAGGTACAGATGGCGATGGCGATGAGATGCAGAGCAGATGCAGGTCCACGCGCTCGACGGCAGCCCCGCCACACCCGGCACGCACGACCGGCATCTGGGTCACGGACGGCTGCGCGGGCTGATCGCCGGGCCTCCGTGCTCCGGCCGTGCGGAGGCGGTTCCCCCGGACACACCCGCCGGACCCGCGCGCCCGCCCCGCGGCCCAGCCGCGGGTGCAGGGTCACCCCGGACACACCCGCCGGACTCGCGCCCGGCCGCGGTCGCGCCGGATCCGCGCGTCAGCCGCGGGTGAGCGCCGCGACCACCGATGCGGCGAGATCGTCCAGGTACCCCTGGGGCAGCTCACCGCGCACGACGACGAGCCGCCAGTACAGCGGGCCGAGGATCAGGTCCATGGCGCGGTCCGGGTCGGCCGTCTCCGGGAGCTCTCCCCGCCCGACGGCGTCCCGGACGACGAGCGCGGCGACTCCCTGCCGGCCGTCCAGCAGCGCGGCCCTGATCGTCTCCGCGATCTCCGGGTTGCGGGCGGCCTCGACCAGCAGATCGGGGATGACCTGGGAGGCGACGGGGTGGCGCAGCGCGTGCGCGGCCACTTCGAGGAGTGCGCGGACGTCCCCGTACAGCGAGCCGGTGGCCGGAGCGGGCAGGCCCTGGGCGGCGACGGCCGAGACCAGGTCGAGGACGAGGGAGAGCTTGGACTTCCAGCGCCGGTAGACGGCGGTCTTGCCGACACCGGCCCGGCGGGCGATGCCCTCGATCGACATGCGGGCGAAGCCGACCGCGGCGAGTTCCTCGAAGACGGCGGCGCGGATCGCCTCGGTCACGTCCTCCCGGAGCACTGCGGCTCCCGCGGGGCGCGTCGGGTGCGGGGGTCCGTGGTCATGGCCAGGAGCATACCCGTGACGACGAGACGGTTGCGTTGCGACGTCGATCGGCCCTACTCTCGCGGTAGCGACGATACGGGTCCGTCCCAACGTATGCGTATCGGCCCGATGCGTCCGTCGGTCCCTGTGCGCACGTCGGTCCCTGTGCACACGTCGGCCAACGGCTGTGCGTCACCGACGTGCACCCGTCGACCGACGGGCACGCATCGGCCCGATGTCCGTGCAGCGCGGCCCGGCCCTCGCGCCCCGGCCGCAGCCCGGACTCCGGGGCCTCCGTATCGGCCGCACCTCCCGACCTCGGCGAAGGCGAGCGAGTGACCAGCGTGATCAGTCCGGCGGCCAGGCCGTCGAAACCACCGGCGACAGACTCCCCGGCCTCGGCGAACTCGCCGCCCGGCACGGTCTGACCGTGAGCGGTGCGCGGCCACCGCTCGGCACCTACATCGCCCAGCTCTGGTCCCGGCGGCACTTCATCACCGCCTTCGCCACCGCGCGGCTCACATCCCAGTACAGCCAGGCGAAACTCGGCCAGGTCTGGCAGCTGATGACCCCGCTGCTCAACGCGGCCGTGTACTACTTCGTCTTCGGCATGCTCATGGGCACCGCGAGACGCATCCCGGACTTCGTGCCGTTCCTGGTCACGGGCGTGTTCGTATGGACCTTCACGGCCAACTCCATCACCGCCGGCACCCGTGCCGTCTCGGGCAACATCGGCCTCGTCCAGGCCCTGCACTTCCCCCGCGCCGTGCTGCCCATCGGGCTCGCCCTGCAGCAGCTCCAGCAGCTGGTGTTCTCGATGGGCGCGCTGGCCGTGATCCTGATGTGCTTCGGCGAGTTCCCGAAGCCCTCCTGGCTGCTGGCAGTACCCGCCCTCGCGCTCCAGGCCCTGTTCAGCACCGGTATCGCGATGGTGGTCGCACGACTCGCCGCCCGCACCCCCGACATCGCGCAGCTGATGCCCTTCCTGCTGCGCACCTGGATGTACGTGTCCGGTGTGATGTGGAGCATCCCCATGGTGCTCAAGCGCCTGGACCTGCCCGAGCCCGTGGTCCTGGCCCTGCGGTGCAACCCCGTGGCCGTCTACATCGACCTCGTGCGCTTCGCGCTCATCGACAGCTACACCAAGGCCCAGTTGCCGCCGCACGTGTGGGCGCTCGCCCTCGGCTGGGCCGTACTCCTCGGAGTGGGCGGCTTCGTGTACTTCTGGAAGGCGGAGGAGGAGTACGGCCGTGGCTGAGACGACGACCGACCGGCCGGCGGGTCCGGCGGACACGACCCCGGCCCGGGAAACCCCGGCCGGCAGGACCCCGACCGTCGTGGTGGACGACGTCCACATCACCTACCGGGTCAACGGCGCGAAGACCGGCCGCGGCGCCGCCACCGCCGCGCTGAGCCGTATCCTCACCCGCCGCCCAGGCCGGGACGGCAGCCGCGAGGTCCACGCCGTCAAGGGCGTCAGCTTCGCCGCGTACCGGGGCGAGGCGATCGGGCTGATCGGCTCCAACGGCTCGGGCAAGTCCACCCTGCTGAAGGCGATCGCCGGCCTGCTGCCGACGGCCGGGGGCCGGATCTACACCCGCGGCCAGCCCTCACTGCTCGGGGTCAACGCGGCGCTGATGGGCGATCTGACCGGCGAGCGCAACGTCATCCTCGGCGGCCTCGCGATGGGCATGACCCGCGACGAGATACACGCCCGCTACCAGGACATCGTGGACTTCTCCGGGATCAACGACAAGGGCGACTTCATCTCGCTGCCCATGCGGACGTACTCCTCCGGCATGGGTGCCCGGCTGCGCTTCTCCATCGCCGCCGCCAAGAGCCACGACGTCCTGCTGATCGACGAGGCGCTGGCGACGGGCGACGCCGCTTTCCAGCAGCGCAGCCGGCAGCGGATCGCCGAACTGCGCGAGGAGGCAGGGACGGTCTTCCTCGTCAGCCACAGCAACTCCGCGATCACCACCACCTGCGACCGGGCACTGTGGCTGGAGTCCGGGACACTGCGGATGGACGGCCCGGCGGAGGAAGTCGTCGCGGCGTACGAGGCCTTCACCGGGAAGAGGTAGCGGGACACCCGGGCAGGCCCGGGGACGGGTCCGGCCGCCACGGCCCCGGAGCGGGGCCCGGCGGCCCGCGCCACCGGCGGAACGGCCGGAACCCGGGAACGCCCGACCGGGAAAACCCGACACAGCAGACCAGGGTGCCGGTCGATGACGACCCAGCAGGCTCCCTCCCTCGCCCCGGCGGGCCCCAGGGCCGCCACCGTGCCCCTCATCGCGCTCTGCGGAGCCTGGGCCGCGACCCGGCTCGGGACGACCGTCCTGCTCGTGACCGACGGCGTCGGCATCAGCGGCGTCTCCACCGGGTCTACGTCCTCTACGCACGCTGGTACGGCCTGCTCCTCGGCGGCGGTTTCCCGCCCGCCGACCCGACCTGGCAGTACCCGCCCGGCGCCGGGGCGGTGATCGGGGCCGCCGCCCTGTCCCCGTGGCTGACCTACTTCCAGGCCCTGGCCTGCCGGCCCTGCTCGCCGACGCCGTGGTCACCGTGGCGCTGGCCCGGGCGGGCGGCACCGCGGGCGGCGGCGCCTGGCTGCTGGCGGGCGGACTGCCGCTGCTGCTCTGGCGGCTGCGGGCCACACGCCGGCCGGAGGCCACGCCCTTCGACGCGGCGCTGTGCGCCGTCCTCCTCTCCACCGTCACCAGCCGGGTCATCAGCCCGCAGTACCTGATCCGGCTGCTCGGTCCGGCCGCGGTCTGCCTCACCTCCCGGCACACCAGCCAGCGCCCCGTCGCGTTACTGCTGCTGCCCGCGACGGCGTTGAGCACCCTCGCGTACCCCGTGCTGTACCAGGACGTCATCGACGTCACCCCGCTCGGCAGCGGGGCCGTCCTCGTCCGCAACGGCCTGCTGCTCGCCGCCGCCGTGCTGTCGGCCCGCAGGCCGTGGTCGGCCACGGTATGACGCGGAAGGGGGCGCCCACCACGACGGTGGACGCCCCCTTCACCCGCTGGGGAAGCCGGTCGGCTGACCCGCCGGGGAAGCCGGTCAGCTGGGCGTGCGCAGCAGCTGCCGCATCGTGCGCATGGCGACCGAGAGGTTCGCCAGGTCGAACGTGTCCGATCCCTGGATCTCCTCCAGTGTCATCCGGGCACGGCCCAGGATCGACGCGTTCTTCCCCTCCCACGCCTTGAAGCGCTGCTCCGGCGTCGCGGCCCCGTTGCCCACGGCGAGGACGTCGGCGGTCAGCGCGGCGTGCGCGGCGTACAGGTCCTCGCGGATGGAGGCACGGGCCATGGACTGCCAGCGGTCGGCCCGCGGCAGCTCGATGATCCGGTCCATCAGCTCGGTGATCCGCAGCCGGTCGGCCAGGTCGTAGTAGACCTCGGCGACGGCGAGCGGGTCCTTGTCCGTACGGTCGGCGATGGCCACGATGTCGAGCGTCGGGAACGCGGACGAGAATCCGGCGACCCGCGTGGCCAGCTCCTGGGGGACACCCGCGACGGTGAACTCCTCCAGCAGCCCCTCGTACCACTCCCGGTCGGCGCCGCTGAGCATCTTCGGCAGCTCGGCCCACACCCGCTCGACCCGGGACGCGAAGAAGTCGATGGTCTCCGTCAGCTCCAGCGGCTGCGGCCGGTTGCCCAGCAGCCAGCGGGTGCCGCGCTCGACGAGACGGCGCGAGTGCAGCCGCATCCGGATCTGGACGTCGGCGGCGACCCTGGTGTCCAGCGCCTCCACGGCGTCCCACACCTCACCGAGGCCGAAGATCGCACGGGCCGCTGTCTGCGCCCGGACGATCTCCTCGATCGACGCCCCCGTCTCCTCGCGCAGGCGGTGCAGGAAGGTCGAACCACCCGTGTTGACGGTGTCGTTGACCAGCACGGTCGTGACGATCTCGCGGCGCAGCGCATGTCCGTCGACGGCCTCGGGGAACCTCTCCCGCAGCGGCTTCGGGAAGTACGCGTGCAGCAGTCCCCGCAGATACGGGTCGTCCGGCAGCGAGGTGCCGATCAGCTCCTCGGCCACCGTGATCTTGGTGTAGGCGAGCAGGACCGCGAGTTCGGGCTGCGAGAGGCCGTGCCGGTTGTTGAGCAGCTCGCGGATCTGCCGGTCGTTGGGGAGGAACTCCAGCGCGCGGTCCAGCGCGCCCTCACGGCCCAGTCGGCGCATGAAGCGCTGGTGGGCGTGGAGCAGGCTCGGCGACTGCGTCACGGCGTTGGCCAGGGCCACGTTCTGCGCGTAGTTGTTGCGCAGCACCAGCCCGCCGACCTCGTCGGTCATCTCCGCGAGCAGCCTGTTGCGCTGCTTGACGGTCATGTCGCCCTCGGCGACCAGGCCGTTCAGCAGGATCTTGATGTTCACCTCGTGGTCGGAGGTGTCCACGCCGGCGCTGTTGTCGATGGCGTCGGTGTTGACCCGGCCGCCGCCGCGTGCGAACTCGATACGGCCGAGCTGGGTCAGGCCCAGGTTGCCGCCCTCGCCGACGACCTTGACCCGCAGCTCCTCGCCGTCGACGCGGATGGCGTCGTTCGCCTTGTCGCCGACGTCGGCGTTGGACTCGCTCGACGCCTTCACATAGGTGCCGATGCCGCCGTTCCACAGCAGGTCCACCGGCGCCTGGAGGATCGCCTTCATCAACTCGGCGGGCGTCAGCTTGGCCACCCCGGGTTCGATGCCGAGGGCCTCCCGGACCTTGGCGTTGACCGGGATCGACTTGGCGGTCCTGGGGTGGATGCCGCCGCCCGGTGACAGCAGCCCGGTGTCGTAGTCGGCCCACGAGGAGCGGGGCAGCTCGAACAGCCGGCGGCGCTCGGCGTACGAGACGGCCGCGTCCGGGTCGGGGTCGATGAAGATGTGGCGGTGGTCGAAGGCCGCGACCAGCCGGATGTGCTCGGAGAGGAGCATGCCGTTGCCGAACACGTCACCCGACATGTCGCCGACGCCGACCACGGTGAAGTCCTGCGTCTGGGTGTCGTGCCCGAGCTCCCGGAAGTGCCGCTTCACCGACTCCCAGGCACCGCGGGCCGTGATGCCCATGCCCTTGTGGTCGTAGCCGGCCGAGCCGCCGGAGGCGAAGGCGTCACCGAGCCAGAAGTTGTAGGCGATCGCGACCTCGTTGGCGATGTCGGAGAACGTCGCCGTGCCCTTGTCGGCCGCGACGACCAGGTAGGTGTCGTCGCCGTCGTGGCGCACCACGTCGTGCGGCGGCACGACCTCCCCGCCGACCATGTTGTCGGTGATGTCGAGCAGCGCCGAGATGAACGTCCGGTACGAGGCGATGCCCTCCGCGAGCCACGCCTCGCGGTCCACGGACGGGTCCGGGAGCTGCTTGGCGACGAACCCGCCCTTGGCGCCCACCGGCACGATGACGGTGTTCTTCACCATCTGCGCCTTGACCAGGCCCAGGATCTCGGTGCGGAAGTCCTCGCGCCGGTCGGACCAGCGCAGGCCCCCACGGGCGACCTTGCCGTAACGCAGGTGCACGCCCTCGACCCGGGGCGAGTACACCCAGATCTCGTACGCCGGGCGCGGCGCCGGCAGGTCCGGGATGGCCTGCGGATCGAACTTCATCGACACATAGCCGTGCCAGGAGCCGCCCGCCGCCTCCTGGAAGAAGTTGGTGCGCAGCGTGGCCTTGATGAGGGTGAGGAAGGAGCGCAGGATCCGGTCCTCGTCGAGCGAGGCGACCTGGTCCAGCGCGGCGTCCAGCTCCTCCAGCAGGGCGTCCGTCAGCTCGGTGCCGGCCCGCTGGCGGTCCGGGGCCATCCGGGCCTCGAACAGGTTGATCAGCAGCCGGGTGGTGTGGACGTTGTTGAGGAGGGTGTCCTCCATGTAGTCCTGGCTGAAGGTGGACCCGGCCTGGCGCAGGTACTTGGCGTACGCGCGCAGCACCATCGCCTCGCGCCAGGTGAGCCCGGCCCGCAGCACCAGCGAGTTGAACGTGTCGTTCTCGGCGGCCCCGGTCCACACGGCCGAGAAGGCGTCCTGGAACCGCTCACGGGCGTCGTCGCCCAGGAACTCCCCGCTGTTGCCCGGCACGGTCGGCATGCGCAGACCGAAGTCGTAGACCCAGCCGGTGGTGCGGTCCGCGCACCGCAGCTCGTACGGGCGCTCGTCGATGACCTCGACGCCGAGGCGGTTGAGGACCGGCAGCACCGACGACAGCGAGACCTGCTCGCCGAACCGGTAGATCTTGAAGCGGCGCTCGCCGGGCGCGGCGCCCACCGGCTCGTACAGCGACAGCGAGAAGTCGTTGCCGGACCGGGTGAGCTGGTCCAGGTGCACCAGGTCGGCGACGGCGGCGCGGGGCGAGTGGTCGGCCTTGTACCCCTCGGGGAAGGCGCCGGCGTACTTGCGCGCCAGTTCGGCCGCGCGCTCCTCGCCCAGTTCCGCGTTCAGCGCCTCGGTGAACCCGTCGGCCCAGGAGCGGGCCGCCTCGGCCAGCCGGGCCTCCAGACGCTCCTTGTCGGCGTCGGTGAGGTGCGTCAGCTCCGTGCCGGACGGAACGCGGACGACGAAGTGGAGCCGGGTGAGCACCGACTCGGTGCTCATCAGGGTGAAGTCGGCGCTGGTGCCGCCGAGCTCCTCCATCAGGATCCCGGTCAGCCGCTCGCGGACGGTGGTGTTGAAGCGGTCGCGCGGCAGGTAGACGAGGGCCGAGTAGTACCGGCCGTACTCCTCCTGGCGCAGGTACAGCCGCAGCCGGCGGCGCTCCTGCAGGTACAGCACGGAGGTGACGATGGAGCGCAGTTCGTCGACGGGCGTCTGGAACAGCTCGTCACGCGGGTACGTCTCCAGGATCTGCAGCAGATCGCGGCCGTCGTGGCTGTGCGGAGAGAACCCGGCCCCGTCGAGGACCTCGGCCACCTTGCGGCGGATGACCGGGACGCGGCGCACCGACTCGGTGTAGGCGGCCGACGAGAAGAGGCCGAGGAAGCGGCGCTCGCCGATGACGTTGCCCTCGGCGTCGAACTTCTTCACACCGACGTAGTCGAGGTAGCTGGGGCGGTGCACGGTGGCGCGGCTGTTGGCCTTGGTGAGGATCAGCAGCTTGTGCTCGCGGGCCTTGGCCCGGGCGTCGGCGGGCAGCCGGTTGAACGAGGGGCTCACGGGGTGCCCGTGGGAGTCGGCGCCGGCGTGGTGCGGGTCGGAGCGGAGGATACCGAGTCCGGTACCGGGCACCGCGGACAGCGCGTCGCCGTCGACCAGGTTGTACTCGCGGTAGCCGAGGAACGTGAAGTGGTCGTCGGAGAGCCAGCGCAGCAGCTCCCGCGCCTCGTCGACCTCCTCCTCGCGCAGATCGCCCGGGATGGGCTCCTGCGGGAGCTCCTCGGAGAGGCGCAGCGCCGCCTCGCGCATCTTCTCCCAGTCCTCGACGGCCTCGCGGACGTCGGACAGGACCCGCAGCAGGTCGGCGGTGATCTGCTTGAGGTCGGCCCGGTCGGTCTCCCGGTCGATCTCGACGTGGATCCAGGACTCGACGAGGGCGTCGTGGGGCAGTGCGGCACCGTTCGGCTCGCCGCCGAGGACCTCGATCATCCTGCCGGTGACATCGCGGCGGACCACGACCTGCGGGTGGATCACCACATGGATGCCGCGGCCCTGACGGGACAGCTCGTTGGTGACCGAGTCCACCAGGAAGGGCATGTCGTCGGTGACGACCTCGACGACCGAGTGGCTGGACGTCCAGCCGTTCTCCTCGACGGTCGGGGTGTGCACCCGGACGTTGGCCGTGCCCTGCGGGCGGTTCTCCGCGAGGCGGTAGTGCGAGACGGCTGCTCCGAAGACGTCGACGGGGTCGCGGTCGGTGAGGTCCTCGGGTGCGGTGTGCAGGTAGTAGCGCTGGAGGAACGCGAGGAGGTGGTCCCGGTCAGGGCGCTCCCCGCTGTCGGCCCCGGTCGGAAGTCGCCCCCCGCCCGGGCTGTGCTCAGCTACCCGGGCCGCCCTTTCGAGCAGCTCGGCCTTGGCTTCGTCCAGCTTGGTCTGCATGTCCTCTGGCTCCTGTCGCGCGCCGTTGCGTGACGTAGGTGGAAAAGATGGCACAACGCCGCGACACGGGGTCTCCGCTCGGTGTCGGCGCCGCGCCGGAATGAGAGATGTCCGGACCCTGACCGGCCCGTGTGGGCGTCCGGTCCGAGAGATAATCGCGCGGGCCCCGGCCGAACCCGGGCGCGCAGGGAAGATCAGCTCGCACCCGGCCGCTGTGGCGTCCCGGGCGCGGCCCCCCAGCTACCGCTGGGCGCTGCCTCCAGGGGGCTTCGCTGCCCCTCGGCGTATCGCGCTGATCACGCGTCCAAGGCTATCGCCCCCACCCCCGACCCGTCATGAGCCGTATGTGTACAAAAGCGGGGCCGGAAGTTTGACACTCTGGACAGCGACACGCGCCCTCTTGGCAAACAGCCGCGTGCGCGGCAGGTTGGCCCTGGAAGGGCCCAAGGCCGACAAATCCATACAGGGGAGCAGAAGCCATGAGCGTGAAGATCCTGATCGTCACCGGCGACGCGGCAGAGTCCCTGGAGGTCCTCTACCCCTACCAGCGGCTGCGCGAGGAGGGCTACGAGGTCCACGTGGCGGCCCCCGCACGCAAGAAGCTCCGGTTCGTCGTCCACGACTTCGAACCGGGTTTCGACACCTACACCGAGAAGCCGGGCTACACCTGGCCGGCCGACCTGGCGTTCTCGGAGGTCGACCCGGGGGACTACGCCGCGATCGTCATCCCGGGCGGACGGGCTCCCGAGTACCTCCGCAACGACCCGGAGCTGCGCAAGATCCTCAAGTCCTTCTTCGACGCGGACAAGCCGGTCGCGCAGATCTGCCACGGCCCGCTGCTGACCGCGGCCACGGGCAGCCTCACCGGCCGCAGGGTGACGTCGTACCCTGCGCTGGAACTCGACATGCAGGCGGCCGGCGCGTCCTTCCAGGACACCGAGGCGGTGGTGGACGGCACCCTGGTCTCCTCCCGGGCATGGCCCGACCACCCGGCCTGGATGCGCGAGTTCCTCCGGGTGCTGAGGGCGAAGGCGCCACTGAGCTGACGTCGCCCCCGAGCTGACGTCGCCACTGGACAAAGAGCGCAGCCGGGCCGGGACGCAGGGCTCCCGTCGGGCCGGGGCGCGGGGGCCGGGTGGCTCCGCGCGGACGTGCGGGGGCGGGTGGCTCGGCGCGGACGTGCGGGGGCGGGTGCGGCCCCGCACCGGGGCGTCACGGGGGCACTGTGCGGCAGCCCGCACGGGACGCGGTGCGCGCCGGGTACGGCGAGTACGGACGGGTGCCGCACACCGCCGGGGGACGGACGCGGCGGTGCACGGGTGGGGCGGTGCACCGGTGGGGAGTCCGCGGGCGGGGGTGCAGGTGCGTGGCGCGCGCGAGACCGGCGGGGCGGCCTGTGCCGCCACGGCCAGGGGACGGACGCGAGGGCGGGCAAGCGGCGTGGGCGGGTGCCCGGTGCCGAAGGGCGGGAACTCGCGGCGCGGTGCCCGGTGCGCGAGGGGGGACGGCGCGGAACCGCCCGGCCGCCCCGGCTACCCCACCAGCTCCTCGGCCACCTCGACCGCCTCCGCGAGGCTGTCGACGACCGGAACCCCCGAGGCCCGCAGGCTCGCCCTGCTGTGCGAGCCCCCGGTGTACAGCACCGCCTTCGCTCCGACGTGCGCCGCCGCGAGCGCGTCGTCCGCCGCGTCGCCGACGACCACGATCCGCTCCGTCGGCACGTTCTCCAACGCGGCCAGATGCCGCACCATGTGCTCCGCCTTGCCCGCGTGGGAGGCGCCGACACGTCCGTCGACCCGGACGAAGCGCTCCTCGATGCCATGGCGCCGCACGATCGGGACCAGGTGCTCGTGCGGGGCGAGGGACAGCAGCGACTGCGTGCGCCCGGACGCCTGGCGCGCGGCGAGCAGTTCCGCGGCCCCGGCCGTGAGCAGGCAGGCCTCGGCAAGCCGCCAGTAGTGGCGGTGGAACACCGCGTCCATGGCCGCCCACTCCTCGTCCGTGGGCAGGCGGCCCATGAGCCGCTCGTAGAACCGCGGCACTGGCACGCAGTACAGCTCGCGATAGCGCTCCAGCGTGATCGGTCCGAGCCCGATCTCCGCGAACGACGCGTTCGTCGCCTCGATGACCGTGTGGATGTCGTCGAGGAGTGTGCCGTTCCAGTCCCAGACCACGTGCGCGCTGTGCTTCCCCATGACAGGCAACGGTACCGTCCGGGGCCGGCACGCGGCCGCCCGCGCGGGCGGCACGGAGAGGCCGGAGCCCGGTGGGGTACCGGGCACGCCGGCCGGCCTGGAGACCAGCGGATCGGGCGCATGAACCCCGGGGTGCCGGGTGCCGGGTGCCGCGTGCCGGGGGCCGGACACCGGGTGCCGCGTGTCGCGTGTCGCGTGCCGGACGCGGCTCGCCGGACGCCGCATGCCGGGGGCCGGACACCGGACACCAGGTGCCGCACGCCGCACACCAGGTGCCGGCACGCCGCACACCGGGTGCCGCGTGCCGGACGCCGGTCCGGTCTCAGTCGACGAGGCCGGGGATCTCCTGCACCCCGTACCAGAGCAGTTCGTGGTCCTCCGCCCCGTCCACAATGAACTGCGCGTCGTCGCAGCATGAACCCCGGGGTGCCGCGTGCCGGGGGCCGGGGGCCGGACACCGGGTGCCGCGTGTCGCGTGTCGCGTGTCGCGTGCCGGACGCCGCATGCCGCACGCCGGACACCGGGTGCCGCGTGCCGGACGCCGGTCCGGTCTCAGTCGACGAGGCCGGGGATCTCCTGCACCCCGTACCAGAGCAGTTCGTGGTCCTCCGCCCCGTCCACGATGAACTGCGCGTCGTCGTCACCGTGGTCCGCCGCCCCCAGCGCGTCCGCCGCGGCGGCCACGTCCCCCTCCGCCTCCTCGGAGTCGACGTGCACCGACGCCGCCTTCTCCAGCGGTACCGCGGTCGCGATCCGCACCTCGCCCAGGGAGGCCGATCCCAGGCCTGCCGCGGGATCCGCGGTCGCGACGCCGCCCGGGACGTCGACGGCCACCACCACCCGGCGCCGCGGCACATCGGGGTCCCCTGCCAGCGACCGCAGCGACGCCGCCGCGGCCCGGTTCAGCGCGGCGTACTCGAGTTCCTCGAGATCGTCGGAGACGTACCACTCGCGCAGTGCGGGCGTCACCGCGTAGGCGGTCAGCGGGCCGGGGCCGATCTCGCCCGCCTTGTGCGCCTCTGCGAGACCGGGGAGGGTCAGGGGAACGTAGACGCGCATGGTGGCCGCTTTCGTCGTCGGGTGAGCACCCAAGGATACGTGCGAACTACTCTTTCGGGCTGCCTCGCGACCCCTTCACGGCGTCGTCCCCGGATGACGGCGAGTGCCTCCGAGCCGCGCCGTTCCGGGCCCCGGAGCCCGTCCCTCACCCTGATAGGTGAATCCGGTCGCCCCCGGCGCGGAACGTGGAGGCCGTTGCGGCCGCCGCCCACCGGCCCGTACAAGGTCCCCAGCAAGAAGTTACTTGTGAGTACCGAAGGGGCGACCGCGATGCAGCACACCTCGGCGAGGACGGGGACGAGGCCCGGGAACCGTCATGACAGCCGCGCCCCGGGCCGAGCCCCGCGCCGGCCCGAGGCCGAGCGCGGCCCGGGTGCCTCCAGCGGCAGCCGCTCCCGGCTTCCCCGCTACTGGTTCGCGGAACGGCTGCTCTCGGTCCTCAGCGGCCATCGGCCCGTCCACTGGATGCTCGGCCACACCATCGGCCACGCCTACGAGCAGCTCGTCCGCCTGGCCCCGGCGCCCCGCTCAGCACGAACGGACTGCGCCCCGTCCTCCGCCACTGCGACGAGTACGTGCCCCAGCCGGGCGTCATCGAGGCCTTCGCCCGGATCACCGCGGGCGAGCAGGTACGCGCCATGGCCTTCCGCCTGGAACAGGGGCCCGACCTCCGCTGGCGCTGCGCGGCCGTGGAACTCGGCGGCGAGCGGCTGATGGCCGGGGCCTGACCGGCGGCCGGCCCCGACCGCCGCACAGCCCCGGCCGACGGCGCCCACCCACGGCCCGGGACCGGGGTTGTGCGGCGGACCGGCTCCCAGGACCCCGCGCGGGCCGCCAGGGGGCTCGCGCGATCCACGTGCCGGGGTGTTCCGGCAGGGACGGGCTCCGCGGACCTCGTACGGCCGCCACGGCACCGGCCCACCCCGGCAGCCGGGGCCCTGACCGGATCCCGACCGGTCCCGGTCCGTACCGGCGGCCCCCACTGCGGGCCGAGGCTGCCCCGGTGCGGTCGGCACCCCCAACGGCCCTCGACGCCAGTCGGCGCACCCCGTGCCCGCCCGTGCCCGCCCGTGCCCTCGGGACCAGCGGGACCAGCAGGCCGAGCCCGTGCCCGGTTGCCGCCGGTACCCGCCCTACGCCGTCACGCCCGGCGAACGACCGTGGGGCCGGACGCCATCCGGCGTCCGGCCCCACGGCCTCAGTCCCACGGGCCTCAGTCCCACGGGCCTCAGTCCCACGGGCCTCAGTCCCGCGGTGTCACTTCTTGCGGCGGCGTCCCGCGCCCTTCTGGGCCTTGCGGCGCTCCGCCCTCGTCATGCCGTCGGGTCCGGAGCGGGCCGCCTCGCCGTGGGCGAAGTCGCCTTCGACGATGCCGCCCTCGCCGTCGACCGTCGGCGCCGAGAAGTGCAGCCGGTCCGGACGCTGCGGGGCGTCCAGGCCCTTGGCCCGGATCTCGGGGCGGCCGGCGGCGGCGGGCACCGCGTCCTCCTTGGCCAGCGAGGTCCTCTCCGCGGAGTCCTGGACGGGGATCTCCTCGACCTGCTGCTCGACCTGGACCTCCAGGTTGAACAGGTAGCCGACGGACTCCTCCTTGATGCCGTCCATCATCGCGGTGAACATGTCGAAGCCCTCGCGCTGGTACTCCACGAGCGGGTCCTTCTGCGCCATCGCGCGCAGGCCGATGCCCTCCTGGAGGTAGTCCATCTCGTAGAGGTGCTCACGCCACTTGCGGTCCAGGACGGACAGCACCACGCGCCGCTCCAGTTCGCGCATGATGTCCGAGCCGAGCTGCTTCTCGCGCTCGTCGTACTGCTCGTGGATGTCGTCCTTGATCGTCTCGGCGATGAACTCGGCGGTGATGCCGGCCCGGTCGCCCGCGGCGTCCTCCAGCTCCTCCACGGTCGCCTTCACCGGGTAGAGCTGCTTGAAGGCACCCCACAGCCGGTCGAGGTCCCACTCCTCGGCGAAGCCCTCGACGGTCTCCGCCTGGATGTACGCGTCGATCGTGTCGTCCATGAAGTGGCGGATCTGCTCGTGCAGGTCCTCTCCCTCCAGGACGCGGCGGCGCTCGGCGTAGATGACCTTGCGCTGCCGGTTGAGCACGTCGTCGTACTTCAGGACGTTCTTACGCGTCTCGAAGTTCTGCTGCTCGACCTGGGACTGGGCGGACGCGATGGCGCGCGTGACCATCTTGTTCTCGATCGGGACGTCGTCCGGGACGTTGGCCATCGCCATGACGCGCTCGACCATCTGCGCCTTGAACAGCCGCATCAGGTCGTCGCCGAGGGACAGGTAGAAGCGGGACTCGCCCGGGTCTCCCTGACGGCCGGAACGACCGCGCAGCTGGTTGTCGATGCGCCGGGACTCGTGCCGCTCGGTACCGAGGACGTACAGCCCGCCGAGGGACTTGACCTCCTCGAACTCCTCCCTGACCTCCAGCTCGGCCTTCTCCAGGGCGGCCGGAAGCGCCGCGGCCCACTCCTCGACGTGCTCGCCGGGGTCCAGGCCCTGCCTGCGCAGCTCCGCCTCGGCGAGATCGTCCGGGTTGCCGCCGAGCTTGATGTCCGTACCGCGGCCGGCCATGTTCGTGGCGACCGTCACGGAGCCCTTGCGGCCGGCCTGGGCCACGATCGCGGCCTCGCGCTCGTGGTGCTTGGCGTTGAGGACCTCGTGCTGGATGCCGCGCTTGAGCAGTTGCTGCGAGAGGTACTCGGACTTCTCGACCGACGTGGTGCCGACGAGGATCGGCTGCCCCTTGCCGTGCTTCTCCTCGATGTCGTCGACCACGGCGGCGAACTTGGCCACCTCGGTGCGGTAGATCAGGTCCGACTGGTCCTTGCGGACCATGGGCCGGTTCGTCGGGATCGGCACGACGCCGAGCTTGTAGATCTGCTGGAACTCCGCGGCCTCGGTCATGGCCGTACCGGTCATGCCGGAGAGCTTGTTGTAGAGGAGGAAGAAGTTCTGCAGGGTGATCGTGGCGAGCGTCTGGTTCTCGTCCTTGATGTCCACCCCTTCCTTCGCCTCGATCGCCTGGTGCATGCCCTCGTTGTAGCGGCGGCCGGCCAGGATACGGCCGGTGTGCTCGTCGACGATCATGACTTCGCCGTCGATGACGACGTAGTCCTTGTCCTTCTTGAACAGCTCCTTGGCCTTGATGGCGTTGTTCAGATAGCCGACCAGCGGGGTGTTCACCGACTCGTAGAGGTTGTCGATGCCCAGCCAGTCCTCGACCTTCGCGACACCGGACTCGTGGATGCCGACGGTCCGCTTCTTCTCGTCGACCTCGTAGTCGCCGGTCTCCTCGATACCCTTCAGCGGGTTGCCCGGCTCGCCCCGGTCCAGGCGCTTCACCAGCTTGGCGAAGTCGCCGTACCACTTGGTGGCCTGGTCGGCGGGACCGGAGATGATCAGCGGCGTACGGGCCTCGTCGACCAGGATGGAGTCGACCTCGTCGACGATCGCGAAGTTGTGGCCGCGCTGGACGAGCTCCTCCTTGGACCACGCCATGTTGTCGCGGAGGTAGTCGAAGCCGAACTCGTTGTTCGTGCCGTAGGTGATGTCGCACGCGTACTGCTCGCGGCGCTGCGCGGGCGTCATGTTGGCGAGGATGCAGCCGACGCTCAGACCGAGGAACCGGTGGACGCGGCCCATCATCTCGGAGTCGCGCTCGGCCAGGTAGTCGTTGACCGTGATCAGGTGCACGCCCTTGCCGGACAGCGCGTTCAGATACGCCGGGAGGGTGCCGACAAGGGTCTTGCCCTCACCGGTCTTCATCTCCGCGACATAGCCGAGGTGCAGCGCGGCCCCGCCCATAAGCTGGACGTCGTAGTGGCGCTGGCCGAGAACCCGCTTGGCCGCCTCACGGACGGTGGCGAACGCCTCGGGAAGCAGGTCGTCGAGGCTCTCGCCGTCGGCGAAGCGCTCCTTGTACTCGTCGGTGAGGGCCCGCAACTCGGCGTCGGAGAGGTTGACGAAGTCTTCCTCGATGGAGTTGACCTGGTCCGCGATGCGGTGCAGTTTGCGCAGGATCTTGCCTTCGCCTGCACGCATGAGCTTGTTGAAGACGGACACTGAGGTTGGTCTCCTTGCCGGTCGGGGCCTGGCACTGGGTCGTGTGGACACGGGCACGGGCACGGCAGGTGGACCCCACCGCATCGGCCATCGTAAGCGAGGACGGCCCGGGCCGGGAGAGCCGCAGTACGGCGGGGGCGACTGCCGCGTGTCAGGAGAACGCGCCGAGGACCCGGAAAGTGCCGCCGAACCCGAAAAGTGTTCGCCCCACCGACGCAGAGTGACCAGAATTCGGTCATGGAGCCCATCACCCTCACCACGGACCGGCTGCGGCTGAGCCCGTTCGCCCCGGGCGACGCAGAAGAGGTCCGCGCCGCGTGCCAGGACCCCGACATCCAGCGCTGGATCCCGGTCCCCGCGCCGTACGAATTGCGGCACGCCGAGGAGTTCGTCGAGGTCACCGTGCCCGCCGGCTGGCGCGACGACACGGAGTACACCCTCTCCGCGCGTCCGCGTGGCGGAGGCGCGCTCATCGCCTCCGCGAGCCTGCACCACCCCCGCTCGGGCTGCTGGGAGATCGGCTTCTGGACGGCGAAGGAGCAGCGGGGCCGGGGCTACGCGACCGAGGTGACGCTCGCCATGGCGCGCTGGGCGTTCACACGGCTGGACTGCGCCCGGCTGGAGTGGCGCGCCGAGGTGGGCAACACGGGCTCGCTCGCCGTCGCCGAGAAGGCCGGATTCACCGTCGAGGGCGTCCAGCGCTCCGGCTTCCACCACCGGGGCACCCTGCGGGACTGCCGGGTCGCCTCGCTGCTCCCCTCGGACCTGGGGCTGCCGAGTCCGGTTCCCTATCTCCCGGCGAAGGTGTGACGCCCGGCCGTCGGGACCTGGCGTACGCCACTCGGCCGCGGCCCCGGTGCCGTACCCGGGGGCTTCCCGCCCGCTCCGGGGCACCCCGCCGGAGCCGGCGGCCGGTGGCCCGGCCACGACCGGTCCCGCCGGCCGCGACCGTCCACCGTCGGCGACCGTCGGCGACCCGGCGGCCGGTATCGATGTCGGTGCCGCACTCTAGGGTGCGGAGCATGAACACCGCGCCGCCCGCCGCAGCCGAACTGTCCGCCGACGAGGCCCGCCGTATGGCCCTGCGTGCCCAGGGGTTCCTCGGCGCTCCCGACCGCAGGGGCGGAGCGCGGGGAGTCCTGCGCCACCTCGGTGCCGTGCAGTTGGACACGATCTCCGTACTGGCCCGCTCGCACGAGCTGATCCCCTATGCCCGGCTGGGGGCCGTCGGCCGCAAGGCGGTCGAGAGCGCGTACTGGGCCGAGGGGCACGCCTTTGAGTACTGGTCCCACGCGGCCTGCATACTCCCCGTCGAGGAGTGGCCCCACTTCGCCTTCCGCCGCCGTGCCTACCGCGCGCGTCCGCAGTGGTACCACGACCTGCCGGACGGGGCGTACGAGCGGGTGCTCGCCCGGTTGCGCGCCGAGGGCCCGCTGACCGCCACCGAGCTGGGCGGGGCGAAGAACGGCGGCGTCTGGTGGGACTGGTCGGAGGCCAAGGTCGCCGTCGAGCGGGCACTGATGTACGGCGAGGTGGTGTGCACGGAGCGGCGCGGCTGGAAGCGGGTGTACGACCTCGCCGAGCGCGCCATCCCCGACGCCCTGCTCCATGACGGCCTGGACGACCGGGAGTGCCTGCGCCGGCTGGTGCGGCTGGCCGGGCGGTCGCTGGGCGTGGGCACCCGAGCGGACATCGCGGACTACCACCGGCTGAAGGGCGAGCAGTTCGACGCCGTGGTCGAGGACTCCGGACTGGTGCCGGTCCGCGTCGAGGGCTGGGAGAAGCCGGCCTGGGCCGATCCGGGCGCACTCGGGACGGAGCCGCGCGGCCGGCACCGCACGACGCTGCTCTCGCCGTTCGACTCACTGATCTGGGAGCGGGCCCGGACCGAGCGGATCTTCGGCTTCAGCCATCGCCTGGAGGCGTACGTGCCGAAGCCGAAGCGTGTGCACGGCTATTTCGCGATGCCGCTGCTGTCCGGCGGGCGCCTGCTGGGGCGGGTCGACCCCGCGCGGGAGGGGACTGTCCTGGTCGCCAGGCAGGTCTCCCTGGAGACGCCGAAGGCGGTCCGGCCGATGGCTCAGGCGCTGCTGGAGGCGGCGCAGTGGGTCGGCTGCGACACGGTCCGCGTGGAGCGGGTCGACCGCCCGGAGCTGGCGGCGCCGCTGATCGCCGCCCTCGGCTGACAGCCATAGGAGCATCCGCCGCGGTCAGCGGATCTCGAGGATCTTCTCGCGCATGGCATAGACCACCGCTTCCATCCTGGAGTGCAGCTGGAGCTTCTCCAGGATGTTGCGGACGTGGTTCTTCACCGTGTTCTCGGAGATGAACAGCTCCTTGGCGATGTCACGGTTGTTCATGCCGGTGGCCACCAGCTTGAGGACCTCCAGCTCCCGGTCGGTCAGCCGGGGCGCGGGCACCAGCCGGCGCTCGTCGGTGCGCTGGATCATCGACTTGAACTCGGTGAGCAGCTTGGACGCCATCGAGGGGCTGATCTGCGACTGCCCGTCAGCCACCGCGCGGATCGCGGTCGCCACCTCGTCGGTGGAGATCTCCTTGAGGAGGTATCCGGTGGCTCCGGCCTTGATCGCCTCGTAGAGGTCCGCCTCCTCGTCGCTGATCGTCAGCATGATGATCTTCGCGCTCGGGGCGACCTCCTTGATGGAGGTGCAAGCCTCGATGCCGCCGCGCTTCGGCATGCGTACGTCCATCAGGACGATGTCGGGCAGCAGGTCTGCCGCCTTGTCGACGGCCTCCGCACCGTCTCCGGCCTCACCGACGACCTGGATGTCCTCCTCCTGGGCGAGGACGATCTCCAGTCCGCGGCGGAAGAGGGCGTGGTCGTCCACGACGAGCACCCGGATCGGCTCCTCGCGGCGCCCGTCCTGGGTGCCGTCCTCGCCGCCGGCGGCTCCCGCCTGGTGCACCGGGCCGAAGCTGTCCGCCATCGTTCCTCCCCCTGAGGCCGTGGCCTGCGTTGGTCTGCGTTCTCACCAACCGCGGTCCACAGCGCACCGGTTGGCTCGGATGGCCATGATTCCATGCCGAGGCGACGGTGGGGCGATCCTGCGGCGACACAAGGACGCCCCTGGGGGCGCACAGGCGCTCCCAGGGGCACCGCGGAATGGCGGGGTCAGCCGCCGAGCGCACCACCGGCGCCACTCGACTCGCCTCCGGCGAGGGGGTCGGTCCTCAGGTGGATGACGCCGTAGTCATAGGCGTGCCGCCGGTAGACGACACTGGGCTCCTTGGTCTCGGAGTCGACGAAGAGATAGAAGTCGTGCCCGACCAGCTCCATTTCGTAGAGCGCCTGGTCGAGCGTCATCGGAGCGGCGACGTGGGTCTTCTCCCGGACCACCAGGGGCCCTTCGCCCCGCACCTCGAGCGGGCCCATCCGGGTCGTGGGGATCGCTTCCGGCGATTCCTCGGTGACGGGCTCACCGCTCCCGTTCAACCGGGCCACGCCCGGCACGACATCGGCGACCTCCGCTGCCGACAGCCGCCCGTTGCCCCTGCGCGTGTGGCGCTTGTCGTGCTGCTTGCGCAGCCGAGCCTCCAGCTTCGCCGTGGCCAGGTCGAGCGCTGCGTACGGGTCGCCTGCCGCCGCCTCCGCCCGGATCACCGGGCCGCGTGAAAGCAGTGTGATCTCCACGCGGTCGGAACGGTCGGCCTGCCGCGGGTTGTGCTCCTTGGACACCTCGACGTCGAGGCTGATCACCTTGCCGTCGAGCTTCTGGATCTTGTCCAGCTTCAGCTTCTCGGCCACGTGCTTGCGGAACCGCTCGGGCACCTCGGTCTTGCGGCCCTTGACGACGATGTCCACGCAGAACTCCGTTCCCGGATCACTCCGCCGTTCAGTTGCGGAGCATCTCCCTTTTGCACCAGGCCCCGGTGAGCACCGGAGCCTCGGACTTGGCGACTTTCACCTCCTCCTCCCCATGGGCAAGATCGCCACCCCACCCGATATCAAAGATCTGGGTTACTTCAGAGAACACCTGACCGCAACTCGGCCATGTATTCGGCGAAGGAGAGCGTTCACCGGCCCTCACCACCGAACATAGCTCGCCGGGACCCCTGTCGGCACCCGCTACCAGCGCGTACGTCCATTCGTCGCCCTTCCCTCTCTCACTAGCTGCAACGTTGAAACGGCCCTGTCAGTTCCGGCTGATGGCCGGCTGGCGTCCGACTGCTGTCCGGCTCCTGTCGCGGCGGGTATCCGCCTTGTATCCGGCCGGTCTCCCACGGCAGAGGCGGCGCGGCGACCACGGCGGCACACATCCGGGTGAATTCGAAGACGTGTCCCGGGAATACGGCACGCAGTGCCCTCGCCGCCTCCGCCAGCGAGGCTCCCGTCGTCATCACATCGTCCACCAGCACGGTCCTGCAGGCGTCGAGAGACCGCCCGCCCCACGGGACCGCCTCCAGCGCCCCGGCCATGTTGTCCAGCCGCTCCCGGGCCGTGAGACCCGACTGGTCGGCCACCCGCCGGCTGTGGCGCAGCGCCGGGACGGCTCTGGCGTATGTCCCCGCGTGCCGCAGCGCCAGGGCCGCCGCGACGGCGATCCGCCGCACCGGGTCATGCCCACGCGCCCGTACCGATCGCCGCGCCGACGGCACCGGTACGAGCAGCAGTGGTTCCCGCGCCCCACCCCCGTGCAGCGACGCGGCAACGGCAGCCCCCGCCAGCGCCGCGCCCAGCGGACGGGCCAGCGCCAGCGCGCCACGCTCCTTGTGGGCGAGCAGCACGGACCGCACCGCTCCCTCGTACCGCGCGGCGGAATACACCACGGGAAGATCCGCAGGCTCGGGACACGGCCGCGCCCGCGCCGGCGGCCCCGCCAGCTCTTCCGCACAGTCCTCGCACAGCGGCGTACGGGACCGTCCGCAGCCCGCGCACACCGCGGGGAGCACCAGTCCCGAGATCTCGCCCCACCACCACCTCATGGCCACCACTGTGCCCGGCCGGGGGAGGGTAGGGGCCAAGGCTGTGGACAGCCCGGAAGGACCTGTGGAAATCCCGGCGTGGGAGGAGTCCGCACCGGGCCTCGCCGACAGCGGTCGCAGTCAGCCCTCCGTCACCGACCTGCACCGTCCGGCACTCATCGGCACCGCGCGGGCACTGAACGGCGCCGACCGGCACTCATCAACGCTGATCGGCACTGATCGGCACTGATCGGCCCCGGCCGAGTACGGTCCCTCAGCCCGGATAGACCGGCCACGTCCCCTTCTCGACCATCGTCTGCCAGTTCGCGTTCGGCATCAGCCGCACCAGCCCGTCGTCCGACACCGCGACCAGGAGCTGCTCCTCGTCCTGCGTGGCGGCCACCGCCGACACCTTGTTCAGGCCCGGAAGCCCGCCCGCCGGTGTGAGGGAGCCGTCCGTCTGGACGTAGCGCACCTGCTGCACACCGCCGGTCTCCTTGCCGACCACCACAAGACGGCTCGGTCCCGCCCAGGACAGGGCGGTCACCGACTCCAGGCGCGGCGCCGCAGCCCGGAGTTCCACCACGGACACGGCCGTCGTGCCGTCGGCGTCCGTGCGCCGCTCGACCCGCCCGATCTCCAGGGTGCTCCTGCCGTCCTTGGACAGGAGCAGCGCCATGCGCACCCCGTCGGCGGAGACCCGCAGCGACTCGATCCGCGCGCCGTCGAGCCCCTCGACCGCGACCGGCTGCGCCGGACCCTTGCCGCCCGCGAAGCGCAGCAACCGGGGATCGGCGGGGTCGCGGTCCGCGACCCACAGGTCGTTCCGGTCCCAGCTCGGCGCCGAGAACCGGTCCGTCGCCCGGGGGGCGTCGCTCTGCGCCAGCGGCGCGGCCAGGGGCTCGTCCGAGACGATCGACGCGGCGTACAGGGACCTGCCGTCCTGCGAGACCGCCGCCGCCCGGTGCAGACCCCGTGCCACGGCCACCGTGCCGATCTTCACCTGGCCGTCGCCGAACGGGCCGCGGACCTCGGTCTCGTCGACGGTCTTCGGCTTCGTCCCGACCACGGCCATCCGGTGGTCGCTGTCGACGAAGTACACGTTGGAGCTCGGCGACAGCCTCCCCAGGGCGTACGCGTCCGCCTGATCGGCGGTGAGCACGCACAGCGGGGAGCCGTCGGCCCGCTGGAGCCTCACCTGCTCGACGCGGGGTGCCGCCAGCTCGCGCAGTGTGAGGAGCATCTGCGTCGCCATCCGCTTGCACAGCGTCCCGCCGACGTTCGACGCCCTGTCGTTGAGCGGCACCCTCAGTTCGCCCTGGTCGTCGGGCGTCAGGGACGTGGTCCCCTTCTTCAGTCCGGCGCCCGCGGGGAACGGTGAGTCCACCACCGGCCCCAGCCAGTGCGCGGGGCCCTCGAACAGCGCCGAGATCGCCTGGGCGACCGGATCCATCCGGGTCATCGGGTCCTGCCGCTGCCGGATGTACACCGGGTCCGCGACCACCGTGTTCTGGCCCGACACCCAGTAGTACTTGTTGACGGACAGGTGGTTGCGCAGAAAGTCGCTCTCGCCGAGCACAAGCCCCTGGGGTGCCGCGTCGATGCGCCACTCCTTGCCCTTTCCGTCCGCCGTGTTCTGCCGGACCAGCCGCAGCGCGCCGCCGTACTGCGCGGGCACGACCGACTTGTACTCGTGCCGGTCGACCGTCGCGATCAGCTCGCCGGACAGCGCGTAGGTCAGCTCGTCGCCCTCCTCACGCCCGGGCGGGGCCGACGACTCGGGGGCCTCGGTCAGCACGGTCGTGAGCGACTCGGGACGCCACTTCCTGGTCCACTGCTTCGTGAGGTACTTCCTCGCCGTCGCATAGCTCGGATCGTCACTGGTCATGGCCTCCAGGAAACCGTCGACGATCTCCTGCGGCCGGGCTCCGTCACGCGGGGGACGGCGTACACCCGCACCTGCGAGTCCGCGCCCTTCGTGGCCCTCACCTGCTCCACATCGCCGCTGTCCGGCATCGACGCGCACCCGGCCAGCACGAATCCGGCGCAGACGAGCAGCGCCATAACCCGTGTGGCGCGTCCGTGTCCGAGCCGACGCCCCTCAGCGCCCACGAGTGGTGTCCTCCCGCTCCGAAACCAGTCCCGGGACGGATTCCGCCGCCCCGCCCTCCCCTGCCGCTGCGACACCGGGCGGGCCACCACACGGGCGCCGCTGCCGGGCAGCGCCGCCGGGTCCACCGCCGCCGACGGCGGGGTGTGCGGCGGCACCGCGGACCGGGCCGGAATGGCCAGACCCGGCCGCTGCGCACCGGCCTGCGACGGCACCGTCGACAGCCGCAGCGCACGGTCGTTCGCCGCGTCGGCGGCGGCACGCTCGCGCGCACGCCGGGAGTCCTCCGGCTCCAGGGGTATCGGCGATCCCCGCAGCGGCTCGTCCGCCGTGCGCGGCAGGGTCAGCCGGAACTGCGAGCCGCCGCCCGGCTCCCCCCACGCCTGCAGCCAACCGCCGTGGAGCCGCGCGTCCTCCACCGCGATGGACAGGCCGAGACCCGTGCCGCCCGTGGTGCGCGCCCGCGCCGGATCGGCCCGCCAGAAGCGGTTGAACACCCGGGTCGCCTCGCCTGGCTTCAGCCCGACGCCGTAGTCGCGCACGGCCACCGCGACCGCGCCGCCCGCGGATGCCATCCGCACCACCACGTCGCGGCCCTCGCCGTGCTCCACCGCGTTCACCACGAGGTTGCGCAGTACCCGCTCGATCCGCCGGGCGTCGGCCTCGGCCACCACCGGCTGCTCGTCTCCGACGACCCGGATCCGGCTGCCCTTGCGCTCCGCCAGCGGCTCGGCGCCGCCGATCACCCGGTGCACCACCTCGCGCAGGTCTATCGCCTCGGCCTCGAGAGCCGCCGCGCCCGCGTCGAACCTGCTGATCTCCAGCAGATCGGCCAGCAGCGACTCGAACCGGTCCAGCTGGTCGGCAAGCAACTCCGCGGAGCGTGCCGTCGCCGGGTCGAAGTCACTCCGTGCCTCGTGGATGAGGTCCGCCGCCATCCGCACCGTCGTCAGCGGCGTACGCAGCTCGTGCGAGACGTCGGAGACGAAGCGGCGCTGCATCCGCGACAGCTCCTCCAGCTGCTGGATCTTGTGCTGCAGGTTCTGCGCCATCTTGTTGAACGCCTCGCCGAGGCGGGCGATGTCGTCCTCACCGGTGACCTTCATACGTTCCTGGAGCCGCCCGGCGGACAGGCGCTCGGCGATGCCCGCGGCCATCCGGACGGGCGTGACGACCTGCCGCACCACCAGCCACGCGATGGCCCCGAGCAGGACGACGACGAACAGCCCCGCCGTCGCCAGCGTGCCCTTGACCAGACTCAGCGACTCCTCTTCCTGCGTGAGCGGGAAGAAGTAGTACAGCTCGTACGAGTAGCCCGCGACATCGCTGAGCCGCTTGCCGACGACCAGACCGGCCTCGGGCTCCTTGGGAACCGAGTACTTGATCTTGACGTAGGTCTGGAACGTGCCCGTCCCCTGCGCGACCGAGTTGCGCAGCGCCTGGGGGACGCTCGTCACGTCCACGTCCCCGGACGCCCGCGGGGCCCGGCTCATCCCCGCGTCGTCGGAGTCCGGGCTCAGGGCCACCACGTGGTACGCGCCCTGTCCACCGCTGGCGAGCTGCTTCACCAGCTCGGAACGCCAGTTCACGGAGCCGCGGCTGGGCCTGCCGTCCGTGGCGTCGCCGTCCTGGCCGTCGAGCGCGGAAACCCCGCTCGCCTTCTCCTGCGCGGCCGCGAAACCACCCGCGGCCTGGCTCAGGGCGGCCTGCTCCTTGGCGTCCAGCAAACCGTTGCGGACCTGGCCGATGACGACGAGACCGAGCAGCAGCACCACGCCCAGTGACATCAGCAGCGTGCCGGCGACCACGCGCAACTGGATGTTCCGCCGCCACAGCCGGACGGCCGGCAGAAGCGGACGCCTGACCCAGCGCACGACGAGCCGGAGCACCGGCGCGCCCGGCGCCCCGTCCGGCAGCAGCCGGCCGCCGGGGAACCGCCGGCCGAGACGTGAGGACCCGTTCCCGGCAGCCCGCCCCGTACGGACTCCCGGCCCCCCGGGTTTCGGAGCAGCGCTGCCCACGGTCATGTCAGCCCGGTCCCGCCTTGTAACCGACTCCCCGAACGGTCACGACGATCTCCGGCCGCTCCGGATCCTTCTCGACCTTGGAGCGCAGCCGCTGGACGTGCACGTTCACCAGACGGGTGTCCGCCGCGTGCCGGTAGCCCCACACCTGCTCGAGCAGCACCTCGCGCGTGAACACCTGCCACGGCTTGCGGGCGAGCGCCACCAGCAGATCGAACTCCAGCGGAGTGAGCGCGATCGACTGGCCGTCGCGCTTCACGGAGTGCCCGGCCACATCGATGACCAGGTCCCCGATGGCCAGCTGCTCCGGTGCGGGCTCCTCGGACCTCCGCAGCCGCGCGCGGATGCGGGCCACCAGTTCCTTGGGCTTGAACGGCTTCACGATGTAGTCGTCGGCACCGGACTCCAGCCCCACCACCACGTCGACGGTGTCGCTCTTGGCCGTGAGCATCACGATCGGCACACCCGACTCCGCCCGGATGAGCCGGCACACCTCGATGCCGTCCCGGCCGGGCAACATGAGATCAAGCAGCACCAGGTCCGGCTTGCTCTCCCGGAAGGCGGCGAGCGCCTTGTCGCCGTCCGCGACGAACGACGGCTCGAACCCTTCACCACGAAGCACGATGCCGAGCATCTCGGCCAGTGCGGTGTCGTCATCGACGACAAGGACGCGTCCCTTCATAATCGACATCATCCCATTAGCTAATCGTTACCTGGCGTGACCTGGCACACAGCTCGGCGATCCCTGCCCCGGTGACCGGGGAGACGACCCCCTCCTCCGTGACGACGGCGGTCACGAGTTCCGGCGGCGTCACGTCGAAAGCGGGGTTGTAAGCCCGGGTGCCCACCGGCGCCACCAGCGCCCCCGAGACACCGGAAGCAGCCCCGGGCGCGCGCGGAACGGACCTCGCCGTGACACCGGTCACGGTCACCGGTGCGGGCGGTGCCGGCAACTCCGTCACCTCCCGTCCGGACCGCTGCTCCACCTCGATCGACGCGCCGTCGCGCGTCGCCGGGTCCACGGTCGTGATCGGCGCCACCACGATGAACGGCACATGGTGATACCGGGCGAGCACGGCGAGCGGATAGCTGCCCACCTTGTTCGCCACGGAGCCGTCCGCCGCGATCCGGTCGGCCCCGATCAGCACGGCGTCGACCTCTCCCGACGCGAACAGCGATCCGGCCGCGTTGTCGGTGAGCAGGGTGTGCGCCATCCCGTTCCGGGCCGCCTCGTACGCCGTCAGCCGCGCGCCCTGCAGCAGCGGCCGGGTCTCGTCCACCCACAGATGGCGGAGCCGGCCCACCCGGTGCGCGGCGAGCGCCACGGCGAACGCGGTCCCCTCCCCGCCCGAGATCAGCCGCCCGGTGTTGCAGTGCGTAAGGATCCGGTGACTGCCTCCGGGCAGCAGCTCGTCGAGCAGCGCGAGCCCGTGCCGTGCCATCCGCTCACTCGCCTGGGCGTCCTCGCGGTGCAGCCGGCGTGCCTCGGCGAGCACGGCGACGGCCGCCTGCTGCACGTCCGCACCCCTGCCGACCGCCGTCCCGTACGCCTCCGCGGCCCGCCGCACCCCGTAGCCGAGATTCACGGCGGTGGGCCGCGCTCCCTCCAGCAGAGACGCCGCCTCTGCGACGTCGTAGCCCCGTGCCGCGGCGAGCGCGACCCCGTAGGCCCCGGCGATCCCGAGCAGTGGCGCACCGCGCACGGCGAGCGTCCGGATCGCGTCGACCAGTGCCGGGACGTCGGTGCACACCAGCTCGGCCTCTTCGGCGGGCAGTCTGCGCTGGTCCAGGACAACCACCACCGGACCTTCCGGAGGCTCCTCCCAGCGGAGCGGGCCGGGTGCGGGGGCTGTTCGCCGTCGAGGGTTTGTGCGTACTGATCAGCCATCCGACCAGTCTGCCCGCTGGCGCCCGGACAATGAAGGCGAGAACGAGATCCACCGCCCGGCCCACCGACAGCCGGCGCGTGGCACGATGGCAGCCAGCCTGCCGCTCTGACGTGCGGACAGGCGCCCTGACCCAGCCGGCTCGCCGAGCCGGCCACGCGACACATCCACGAGGTGGACGACCGTGAACGACACTCCGGGCTGGGCCTCGCCCGGGTCCTCCCCGTCCGACGACCGGGGTGCCGGAGCGCCCGGTCCGGCCGGTACTCCCGATACCCCCTCGAAGTGGTCCAAGGAGCAGCCGCCCGCAGGCCGGTGGGCGCCGCCGACCGGCCAGGGCGGCGGCGCCGTGCCTCCGCAGGCCGGCGGACCGGGCTGGGGCGGCGGACCCCGGCAAGGCGGCTGGGGCCAGCCGCCCGCAGCGAAGCCCGGAGTGATCCCGCTGCGCCCGCTCGGAGTCGGCGAGATCCTCGACGGGGCGGTGTCGACACTGCGCGCCCACTGGCGCACCGTCCTGGGCATCACGGTCACCGTCTCGGTGATCACCCAGATCCTCGACGTCCTCGTCCAGCGCTATCTCGCCCCGCAACCGCCCGAGCTGGACCCGAACGCCACCCCCGAAGAGGTCCTCAACCAGCTGGGGGACCAGCTCAACGCGACGCTCGTGGGCACGGCACCGGTCACGGCGATCGCCCTGATCGCCACGCTCTTCACCACCGCGCTGCTGACCGTGGTCATCAGCCGCTCGGTACTCGGCCGCGAGGTCACGCTGTCCGACGCGTGGCGCGAGGCCCGGCCGCGACTGCCCCAACTCCTCGGCCTCACCCTGCTGCTGCCGCTGATCGCGGGGGCGGTACTCGTGGTGGGTCTGCTGCCCGGGCTGCTCCTCGGTTCCGCGGGCGGCGCCGTCCTGGCCGTCCTCGGCGGGACCGCCGGCATGGTCGTCGCCGTCTGGCTGATGATCCGGTTCGCCCTCGCCTCGCCAGCCCTGATGCTCGAACGGCAGGGCGTCATCCAGTCGATGCGGCGCTCGGCGAAGCTGGTGCGCGGAGCCTGGTGGCGCGTCTTCGGCATCCTGCTGCTCACGATGCTGCTGATCTTCATCGTCTCCCTGATCATCGCGATTCCCTTCGGCCTGATCGCCCTCGCCGTCGACGGCGGGGGACTCGGCGGGATGTTCTCCGGAGGCACGCCCGAGTTCGGCTGGCCGTTCCTGATCATCACTGGCATCGGAGCGGTGATCGCGTCGTCCCTCACCTATCCGATCTCGGCGGGCGTCACCGTCCTCCTCTACGTGGACCAGCGCATCCGCCGCGAGGCCCTGGACCTGGAACTGGCCAGGGCGGCGGGTGTCAGCGGCCACGGCGCGGTACCGGGCGACGACACCCCCAGGAGCTGATGCCGTGTCCTTCCCGGGGGATCGACCGGGGCGTGGCTGACGATCCGCGCCGATGACGAGGTGCCCGTGGACATCCCTCGCGTCCCCGCGAGGGACGCGGCCGAACGCGAGCTGTCGAAGCCGATGTACCACGAGAACGACCCCAACGTGCTCGAACGCGCCCTCGACCGCTTCTGGGAGTGGCTCGCCGGCGTCCTCGACTCCGCGGCGGGAGCCTCGCCCGGCGGCCCGCTCGGGCTCGTCGTCATCGCCCTGTTCGTCATGGCACTGATCGCCGCACTGTGGTGGCGGCTCGGCACACCGCACCGCACCGCCGTGGTCGGGGACGCGCTCTTCCATGACCGCCCCCTCAGCGCCACCGAGCACCGCGCGGCCGCAGAGGCCCACGCCAGGGCCGGACGCTGGAACCAGGCGGTCCAGGAACGGATGCGCGCTCTCGTCCGCTCACTGGAGGAGCGCGCCCTGCTCGAGCCCCGTCCCGGCCGCACCGCCGACGAAGCCGCCGCGGAGGCCGGGCGCCCCCTGCCCGGCCACGCCGAAGCGCTGCGCTCGGCTGCCCGCGCCTTCGACGACGTCACATACGGCGGGCGTACCGCCGACCAGCAGGCATACACGCGCCTGCGGGACCTCGACACCGAAGTGGGGCGGACCAAGCCCGATCTGACCACCACGGCGCGGGGAGCCACCGGATGACCGGGGCCATGTCCGGCACCACCGCGGTGTCCCCCACCTCCCGTCAGATCTGGACCCGCAGCCGGGGAATCCTGCTCGTGGTCCTGATCCTGGTCGTGGCCGGCTTCGTCATCGCGGTCATTCGCTCCGGCGGTGGACACGGCCGCCTCGACCCCCGCTCCACCGACCCGTCCGGCAGCCGCGCAGTCGCCGAACTGCTCAAGGAACGGGGCGTCACCACCCGTGTGGTGACCACGCTCGACGAGGCCAGCACCGCCACCGGCGCCGACACCACCCTGCTGGTCGCCGGGCCGGACCTGCTGACCGGCCGCCAACAGGAAGTCCTGCGCACGGCGATGGACACCTCCGGCGGCCGCACCGTCCTCGTCGCCCCGGGCGGGAACTCCGTCGGCGCCCTTGCTCCCGGAGCCTCGGCCGACACGACGGCCCCGGTCTCCGCCCGCGAGCCGCAGTGCACCTTCCCGGCGGCCCGGCGCGCCGGGAACGCCGACCTCGGCGGCCGGCGCTACACCACCGATATCACCCTCGGCAGCGACTCCTGCTACCTCGTCGACGGCCTGCCCACCCTCCTCCGGATCGGCACCCAGGGGGCGGGCGACACCGTCCTCCTCGGCGCCCCGGACATGCTCTACAACGAACGCCTCGGCCACCACGGCAACGCGTCGCTCGCCCTCCAACTTCTCGGTTCCCGCCCGCATCTGGTCTGGTACCTGCCTTCCCTCTCCGATGGATCGGCGGCCGGCGACGCCCGTGGGGAGGGCGGGACCGGTATCGGCCGGCTCATCCCCTCCGGATGGCTCTGGGGCACCCTCCAACTCGCCGTTGCGGCCGTACTCGCCGCCGTCTGGCGCGCCCGTCGGATGGGACCGCTCGTCAGCGAGCGCCTTCCGGTGGCCGTTCGCGCCTCCGAGTCGAGCGAGGGACGCGCCCGCCTCTATCGCAAGGCGAACGCCCGCGACAGCGCCGCCTCGGCCCTCCGCCAGGCCGCACGGTCCCGGCTCGCCCCCTCCTGGGCATCAACGTCGCGGACGCCCACTCCCCCGAGGTCCTCCTTCCGGCCGTCTCGGCGCAACTGAGCGACGGCGACCGCGATCTCCGGACTCTGCTCTTCGGACCGGCCCCTGCCGACGACGCCGCACTCATCCGCCTGGCTGACCAACTGGACGCCCTCGAAAGAGAGGTACGCACTTCATGAGCGCCCCGACCCCCGAGACCGCCGAGAACTCGGACGGCGCACGCGCCTCTCTGGAGGCCCTGCGCACCGAGATCGCGAAGGCCGTGGTGGGCCAGGACTCCGCAGTCACCGGACTGGTCGTCGCCCTGCTCTGCCGTGGCCACGTCCTGCTCGAGGGAGTCCCCGGCGTGGCCAAGACCCTGCTGGTAAGGGCTCTGGCGGCGTCCCTCGAACTGGACACCAAGCGGGTCCAGTTCACCCCTGATCTCATGCCCAGCGATGTCACCGGCTCCCTGGTCTATGACGCCCGGACCGCGGAGTTCTCCTTCCAGCCGGGCCCCGTCTTCACCAATCTCCTGCTTGCCGACGAGATCAACAGAACGCCCCCCAAGACCCAGTCGTCGCTTCTTGAAGCCATGGAAGAGCGCCAGGTCACCGTCGACGGCACACCTCGCCCCTTCCCGATCCGTTTCTGGTTGCCGCGACTCAGAACCCGGTCGAGTACGAGGGCACCTACCCTCTGCCCGAAGCTCAGCTCGACCGCTTCCTGCTCAAGCTGACCGTGTCGCTGCCGTCCCGCGACGACGAGATCGACGTCCTCGCCAAGCATGCGGGAGGCTTCAACCCACGCGACCTACAGGCCGCCGGCCTCCGCCCCGTCGCCACAGCCGCCGACCTGGAAGCCGCCCGTGCGGCCGTCGCCGGCACCTCGGTCTCCAGCGAGATCGCGGGCTACGTCGTCGATATCTGCCGTGCCACCCGTGACTCCCCCTCACTCACTCTCGGCGTCTCTCCCCGAGGCGCCACCGCTCTGCTCTCCACCGCGCGGGCCTGGGCCTGGCTGACCGGCCGTGACTACGTCATCCCCGACGATGTGAAGGCCCTTGCCCTGCCCACCCTCCGCCACCGCATCCAGCTGCGCCCCGAGGCCGAAATGGAAGGCGTCACCGCCGACTCCGTCATCTCCGCGATCCTCGCCCACGTCCCCGTCCCCCGCTGAGGCAGGACGCCATGGCCCTCACCGGACGAGCTGCTCTCCTCGCAGCACTCGGCTGTCTCCCCGTCGGATTCCTCGAACCCAGCTGGACGGGAATCCTCGCCGTCAATGCATCACTCTCCGTAGCAATTGTGTGCGACTACGCCCTGGCTGCACCAGTCCGCACCCTGCGGTTCACCCGAACCGGTGATACTTCGGTTCGGCTCGGCGAGAGCGCGGAAGTGCAGCTCACGGTCGCCAACACCTCCTCCCGGAAGCTGCGTGCCCGTCTGCGGGACGCCTGGCCCCCGAGCAGTTGGCCTTCCGGGACCGAGCAAGCCGTGTCACGACACACGGTGACGGTTCCGGCGGGCGAGCGTCGCCTGGTGACAACGGTCCTCCGCCCCACCCGCCGCGGTGACCGGCGCGCGGAACTCATCACGGTCCGCTCCTACGGGCCGCTGGGCCTCGCGGCCCGTCAGGGAAACCATCGGGTTCCCTGGACGGTCCGCGTGCTGCCGCCGTTCACGAGCCGCAAGCACCTGCCGTCCCGGCTGGCCCGCCTGCGTGAACTCGACGGCAGGACCAGCGTCCTGACCCGCGGGGAAGGCACCGAGTTCGACAGCCTCCGAGACTACGTTCCGGGGGACGACACCCGCTCCATCGACTGGCGCGCCACCGCCCGCCGGAACACGGTCGCGATGCGCACCTGGCGCCCGGAGCGGGACCGTCACATCCTGATCGTGCTGGACACCGGCCGCACCGCCGCCGGTCGAGTGGGGGACGTCCCACGTCTGGACGCTTCCATGGACGCCGCCCTTCTCCTCGCCGCGCTGGCCTCTCGTGCGGGTGACCGGGTGGACCTCCTGGCCTATGACCGCCGCGTCCGTGCCCAGGTCCAGGGCAGAGCGGCCGGGGAGATCCTGCCTTCCATGGTCAACGCCATGGCGCCCCTCGAGCCGGAGTTGGTGGAGACGGACGCCCGCGGCCTGAGTGCGGCGACCCTCAAGCATGCTCCCCGGCGATCCCTCGTGGTGCTGCTGACCAGCCTGGACGCCGCCCCGATCGAGGAGGGCCTCCTGCCGGTGCTGCCACAGCTCACCCGGCGCCATACGGTGGTGGTCGCCTCGGTAGCGGACCCGCACATCGAGAGGATGGCAGGCGGACGCGGCAGCCTGGACGCGGTGTACGAGGCCGCTGCCGGCACGCAGGCCCAGCTCCAGCGAGGCCGTACTGCGGAACAGCTCCAGCGCCATGGCGTCACCGTCGTGGACGCCACTCCCGAGAACCTCGCCCCGGCAGTGGCGGACGCGTATCTGGCACTCAAGGCCGCGGGACGCCTGTGAGGGCCGTCCGGTTCCTCCTCCGGTCTGTGTGGGCCCGGCCCCGCCGACCGGGAAACCTCCCCGGGACACCACACCCCGAAACAGCGCACCGGACTCCCGCGACCACACCACCAACCGCCCCGCCCCGCAGCACACCGAACCCCGGAACACTCCGAGGAATTCTCCCCGGAACGCGGAAAAGCCCCGGGCCGCAAGGCCCGGGGCTTCCCCTCAACAATCGTTCGGCGGTGTCCTACTCTCCCACAGGGTCCCCCCTGCAGTACCATCGGCGCTGAAAGGCTTAGCTTCCGGGTTCGAAATGTAACCGGGCGTTTCCCTAACGCTATGACCACCGAAACTCTATGAAAATATCGAACCAGCCCACCACCACAGTAGCGGCATGTTCGTTACTTCAGAACTAACACAGTGGACGCGAGCAACTGAGGACAAGCCCTCGGCCTATTAGTACCGGTCAACTCCACCAGTCACCTGGCTTCCATATCCGGCCTATCAACCCAGTCGTCTACTGGGAGCCTTACCCCATCAAGTGGGTGGGAGCCCTCATCTCGAAGCAGGCTTCCCGCTTAGATGCTTTCAGCGGTTATCCCTCCCGAACGTAGCCAACCAGCCATGCCCTTGGCAGGACAACTGGCACACCAGAGGTTCGTCCGTCCCGGTCCTCTCGTACTAGGGACAGCCCTTCTCAAGACTCCTACGCGCACAGCGGATAGGGACCGAACTGTCTCACGACGTTCTAAACCCAGCTCGCGTACCGCTTTAATGGGCGAACAGCCCAACCCTTGGGACCGACTCCAGCCCCAGGATGCGACGAGCCGACATCGAGGTGCCAAACCATCCCGTCGATATGGACTCTTGGGGAAGATCAGCCTGTTATCCCCGGGGTACCTTTTATCCGTTGAGCGACGGCGCTTCCACAAGCCACCGCCGGATCACTAGTCCCGACTTTCGTCCCTGCTCGACCCGTCGGTCTCACAGTCAAGCTCCCTTGTGCACTTACACTCAACACCTGATTACCAACCAGGCTGAGGGAACCTTTGGGCGCCTCCGTTACCCTTTAGGAGGCAACCGCCCCAGTTAAACTACCCATCAGACACTGTCCCTGATCCGGATCACGGACCCAGGTTAGACATCCAGCACGACCAGAGTGGTATTTCAACGACGACTCCACCTGAACTGGCGTCCAAGCTTCACAGTCTCCCACCTATCCTACACAAGCCGAACCGAACACCAATATCAAACTGTAGTAAAGGTCCCGGGGTCTTTCCGTCCTGCTGCGCGAAACGAGCATCTTTACTCGTAGTGCAATTTCACCGGGCCTATGGTTGAGACAGTCGAGAAGTCGTTACGCCATTCGTGCAGGTCGGAACTTACCCGACAAGGAATTTCGCTACCTTAGGATGGTTATAGTTACCACCGCCGTTTACTGGCGCTTAAGTTCTCAGCTTCGCCCCACCGAAATGGAGCTAACCGGTCCCCTTAACGTTCCAGCACCGGGCAGGCGTCAGTCCGTATACATCGCCTTACGGCTTCGCACGGACCTGTGTTTTTAGTAAACAGTCGCTTCTCGCTGGTCTCTGCGGCCACACCCAGCTCAGAGTGCAAGACTCATCACCAGACGTGGCCCCCCTTCTCCCGAAGTTACGGGGGCATTTTGCCGAGTTCCTTAACCATAGTTCACCCGAACGCCTCGGTATTCTCTACCTGACCACCTGAGTCGGTTTAGGGTACGGGCCGCCATGAAACTCGCTAGAGGCTTTTCTCGACAGCATAGGATCATCCACTTCACCACAATCGGCTCGGCATCAGGTCTCACCCCACACGAGAGACGGATTTGCCTATCTCTCGGGCTACACCCTTACCCCGGGACAACCACCGCCCGGGCTGGACTACCTTCCTGCGTCACCCCATCGCTTACCTACTACCACCTCGGGTCAGCGGCTCCACCACTCCGACCTCGTCCGAAGACTCAGCCGACGGCTTCACGGCCTTAGCATAAATGGGCTCGATACTGGGCGTTTCAAAGCGGGTACCGGAATATCAACCGGTTGTCCATCGACTACGCCTGTCGGCCTCGCCTTAGGTCCCGACTTACCCTGGGCAGATCAGCTTGACCCAGGAACCCTTAGTCAATCGGCGCACACGTTTCCCACGTGTGTATCGCTACTCATGCCTGCATTCTCACTCGTGAACCGTCCACAACTCGCTTCCACGGCTGCTTCACCCGGCACACGACGCTCCCCTACCCATCACGATCCCCGTTAGGAGTACATATCGCAATGACACGACTTCGGCGGTACGCTTGAGCCCCGCTACATTGTCGGCGCGGAATCACTTGACCAGTGAGCTATTACGCACTCTTTCAAGGGTGGCTGCTTCTAAGCCAACCTCCTGGTTGTCTCTGCGACTCCACATCCTTTCCCACTTAGCGTACGCTTAGGGGCCTTAGTCGATGCTCTGGGCTGTTTCCCTCTCGACCATGGAGCTTATCCCCCACAGTCTCACTGCCGCGCTCTCACTTACCGGCATTCGGAGTTTGGCTAAGGTCAGTAACCCGGTAGGGCCCATCGCCTATCCAGTGCTCTACCTCCGGCAAGAAACACACGACGCTGCACCTAAATGCATTTCGGGGAGAACCAGCTATCACGGAGTTTGATTGGCCTTTCACCCCTAACCACAGGTCATCCCCCAGGTTTTCAACCCTGGTGGGTTCGGTCCTCCACGAAGTCTTACCTCCGCTTCAACCTGCCCATGGCTAGATCACTCCGCTTCGGGTCTAGAGCATGCAACTCAAACGCCCTCTTCGGACTCGCTTTCGCTACGGCTTCCCCACACGGGTTAACCTCGCTACACACCGCTAACTCGCAGGCTCATTCTTCAAAAGGCACGCAGTCACGAGACGCACCCCAAAAGGCACGCCCGACGCTCCCACGGCTTGTAGGCACACGGTTTCAGGTACTATTTCACTCCGCTCCCGCGGTACTTTTCACCATTCCCTCACGGTACTATCCGCTATCGGTCACCAGGGAATATTTAGGCTTAGCGGGTGGTCCCGCCAGATTCACACGGGATTTCTCGGGCCCCGTGCTACTTGGGAATAACTCAAACGAGCCGCTAACGTTTCAGCTACGGGGGTCTTACCCTCTACGCCGGGCCTTTCGCATGCCCTTCGCCTACATCAACGGTTTCTCACTCGCCTCATCGCCGGCAGACAATGAAAGAGCAATCCCACAACCCCGCATGCGCAACCCCTGCCGGGTCTCACACACATACGGTTTAGCCTCATCCAGTTTCGCTCGCCACTACTCCCGGAATCACGGTTGTTTTCTCTTCCTGAGGGTACTGAGATGTTTCACTTCCCCTCGTTCCCTCCACACTGCCTATGTGTTCAGCAGCGGGTGACAGCCCATGACGACTGCCGGGTTTCCCCATTCGGACACCCCCGGATCACAGCTCGGTTGACAGCTCCCCGGGGCCTATCGCGGCCTCCCACGTCCTTCATCGGTTCCTGGTGCCAAGGCATCCACCGTGCGCCCTTAAAAACTTGGCCACAGATGCTCGCGTCCACTGTGCAGTTCTCAAACAACGACCAGCCACCCACCACCC
>RHDP01000001.1:2447500-3110000 GCA_003725745.1 Streptomyces sp. I6
CTGGCCCAGGTCGGAAGGCCCGAGGGCGTGACGAAGCCCTCGATCGCTCCTGAGACGAAGAGGACCAGGGCGAGTCCGACGGCCATGCCGATCGCGGCACGCCCCTGCTGGGCGAGGGCGGCCCGCCTGGTCGTCGGCCCCGGGTCGATCACGGTCCAGCCGAGGCGGAGGCCGGTGCCGGCGGCGACGAAGACGGCGGTGAGTTCGAGGAGGCCGTGCGGAAGAACGAGCCCCAGGAAGGTGTCGAGACGTCCCGCCGACGACATCAGTCCGATCCCGATGCCGAGGTTGGCCATGTTGAGGAAGAGGATCCAGATCACCGGTACGCACAGGAAGGCGCCGAGGACCAGGCACAGGGCGGCGGCCTGGGCGTTGTTCGTCCAGACCTGGGCCGCGAACGACGCCGCCGGGTGGCTTGAGTAGTACGCCTCGTACTGCCCGCCGGGACGGGTGAGCTCGCGCAGTTCGTCGGGGGCGGCGATGGCCGCCTGGACCTCGGGGTGCGTACCGATCCACCAGCCGATGACCGCGGCGAGGAGCGTGGAGAGGACGGCCGTGGGAATCCACCAGTGCCGGGAGCGGTAGACCGCCGCCGGGAAGCCCGCGGTCAGGAAGCGGACCGCGTCCGTCCATGAAGCGCGGCGGGTTCCGGTGACGACAGCCCTGGCACGGGCCACGAGTTGGGTCAGCCGAGCCGTGATCATGGGGTCCGGGGCGCTGGACTGGATCAGCGAGAGATGCGTGGCGGTGCGCTGGTAGAGCGCGACGAGTTCGTCCGCCTCGGCACCGCTGAGACGGCGCCCTCGGCCCAGGAGGTGGTCGAGGCGGTCCCATTCCGCCCGGTGGGTCATGACGAAGACGTCGAGGTCCATGGTCGGCTGCTGCTCCAGGCACTGGTCCGGGCCCGCCGCGGGGGCGGTGCGTACAACGACTCGTACATCCGCTCGCACATCTGCCGCATACGTCTGCTGCGTACGTCTGCTCGGACTACTGCGATGCGCTTGCCCGTCAGCTTGGCAGACTTGCGTACTGAAGGGTCGTGAAGGTCCGCGAAGACCGGGAACGGGTTCGAGGGCGAGTGGAGAGAGGGTGGGCGCCGTGAGCGGGGTTGTGACCGGGGATGCCGTCGTACTGGGGCTTCGTCCGGCAAGGCTGCCGAGCCGCGCCCTGGCGCTGGTGATCGACCTCGCCCTCGTCTGGGCGGTGTACCTCCTGATATCGGTCGGGCTGGCGATGGCAACGGCGTCGTTGGACCAGGCGGCGGGGACGGCGGTGTCGATCGCGGCATTCGTCCTCGTCCTCGTCGGGGCGCCGATCGCCGTGGAGACGCTCAGCCACGGACGTTCCCTGGGCAAGCTCGCGTGCGGGCTGCGGGTGGTCCGCGACGACGGGGGCCCGATCCGGTTCCGGCACGCGCTGGTGCGCGGGGCGATCGGGGTGGTGGAGATCCTGATGACCTTCGGCACCGTCGCCTGCATCGCCTCGCTGGTGTCGGCACGCGGGCGACGTGTCGGCGACGTGTTCGCCGGGACCCTGGTCGTCCGCGAGCGGGTACCCGCTGCCCGGTCCGGGTACCTGCCCCCGCCGCCGCCCTGGCTGGTCGGGCGGTTCGCGGAGGTCGACCTGTCCGGGGTGCCGGACGATCTGTGGCTCGCCGTACGCCAGTACCTGACGCGGATGGACCAGCTCGACCCGGAGGTGGGCCGGGCCCTGGCCGAGCGGCTGGCCGGTGACCTGGCGGCGTGCACGGGCGCACCAGTCCCGCCCGGGGTGCCGGCCGGTGCGTATCTGGCGGGTGTGGTGCACGAACGGCAGACCCGGGACACACGACGGACCAACGCGGCGCCGTCCCTGAACCCGACGTCACCGGCGAACCCCTCTCCCTCCGCGCGCTCCTCGGCCGCGGTGCACGCGTCGCCTCCCGCGCGGCCGGTGCCCGGTGCCGGAACGACGCCGCCCGGGGCCCGGCCCGTGACGGCGGCACGCCCCGCGCCAGGGCAGCGGGTGATGCGCGGAGTACCGGCCGCCGACCCTTCCGCCGCTGCTTCCGCCGGCTTCGCGGCACCGGGCCTCCCCGGCCCTGCTGCCGGCGCCGCCGCTTCCGGCCCTGCGGCCCGCCGCGACGCCTCCGGTCGGGCCGGCGCGTCTGTGCCGGCGCACGCCCGGACCGACGACGGCGCCGAGGAACCGGGGCCGTCGGCGACCGGGTTCGCGCCGCCCGCCTGAAGGCGCACTCGGTGTTGTAGCGGACGGACCCACGTTCAGGTGAAGACCGAGGGCGGGGTCTCGAGATCCTCCAGTTCGACACCGGGCGCCGAGAGGACCACGTCGCCCGCGAGGTGGACGGTGTGCTGCTCACCGGTGTCCAGGCATCCGATCCGGTACTCGTCCACGGTCAGAGGGCCGTTGTCAGTGCCGTGCGCTTCACTCTTCACCAGGGCCCAGGAGCGGTCGACGGTCCGGGGGCCAGCACCGGGTCGGTGAAGGCGACGAGGCGGACGCGGATCGCCGGGGCGCCGGGTGCGAGACGGAGCAGCCGGGCGGTGGCGACGAGGAAGGCGGGGGAGGTTCCGGTGAAGGCATGGGCGCGGACATTGCCTTCGGCCGCGTGCTCGCCGGCGGGGTCGGTGCGTACCCAGGTCAGGCCGTCGAGGGCGGCACCGCGCACCTGCCAGCCCGCGGCGTGGAGTTCGAGCCGGACGGGGCGGCCGAGTTCGTCGAGCGCCAGATCGACGGAGCCCGTGTGCTCGCCTGAGGGGGTGGTCCTCTGGGACACATAGCGCCAGCCGGACGGGCCGGGCGCGCAGTGGAAGTGCTCTTCACCGAGGGAGGTGTGATCGTGCGGGTCATGGAGCGAATAGCGGCCGCGGGGCATGGGAGTGCCTGACTTCCCGGATTGACGGGCAGGCCCCCGACACGGGGGTGCGGGGCCTGTCCTGCTGCGCTTGTGCCACTGGCCGCCGGGTGTGCCCCTCGGGTCGATGACCCGGGGGGGCACACCGTGCGGCGGGTCAGTAGCGGTAGTGGTCCGGCTTGTACGGACCCTCGACCTTGACGCCGATGTACTCGGCCTGCTCGGGGCGGAGCGTGGTGAGCTTCACGCCGAGCGCGTCGAGGTGGAGCCGGGCGACCTTCTCGTCGAGGTGCTTGGGCAGCACATAGACGTCGGTCGGGTACTCCTCCGGCTTGGTGAACAGCTCGATCTGCGCCAGCGTCTGGTCCGCGAAGGAGTTGGACATCACGAACGACGGGTGGCCGGTGGCATTGCCCAGGTTCAGCAGACGGCCCTCCGACAGCACGATGATCACCTTGCCGTCGGGGAACGTCCAGGTGTGCACCTGCGGCTTGACCTCGTCCTTGACGATCCCGGAAACCGCGGCCAGGCCCGCCATGTCGATCTCGTTGTCGAAGTGGCCGATGTTCCCGACGATCGCCTGGTGCTTCATCCTGGCCATGTCCGAGGCCATGATGATGTCCTTGTTGCCGGTCGTGGTGATGAAGATGTCCGCCGTGTCCACGACCTCGTCCAGCGTCGTGACCTGGTATCCGTCCATCGCCGCCTGCAGCGCGCAGATCGGGTCGATCTCGGTGATGACCACCCGGGCGCCCTGGCCGCGCAGCGACTCCGCGCAGCCCTTGCCGACATCGCCGTAACCGCAGACCACCGCGACCTTGCCGCCGATCAGAACGTCGGTGGCACGGTTGATCCCGTCGACCAGGGAGTGCCGGCAGCCGTACTTGTTGTCGAACTTCGACTTGGTCACCGCGTCGTTGACGTTGATCGCCGGGAAGAGAAGCACACCGTCACGCTGCATCTCGTACAGGCGGTGGACACCGGTCGTGGTCTCCTCCGTCACGCCCCGGATCTCCGACGCCAGCCGCGTCCACTTCTGCGGGTCCTCCGCCAGAGTGCGGTTGAGCAGGCGCAGGATGTGACCGTACTCCTCGCTGTCCGCGGTGGCCGGATCCGGAGCCTCACCGGCCTTCTCGAACTCGACGCCCTTGTGCACGAGCAGGGTGGCGTCACCACCGTCGTCCAGGATCATGTTCGGGCCACCGGTGGGCGTATCGGGCCAGGTCAGCGCCTGCTCCGTGCACCACCAGTACTCCTCCAGCGTCTCGCCCTTCCAGGCGAACACCGGGATGCCCCGCGGGTTGTCCGGGGTGCCGTCCGGACCGACCGCGATGGCGGCCGCGGCGTGGTCCTGGGTGGAGAAGATGTTGCACGACGCCCAGCGGACCCGGGCACCCAGCGCCACCAGGGTCTCGATCAGGACGGCCGTCTGCACCGTCATGTGCAGGGAACCGGTGATGCGGGCGCCGGCCAGAGGCTGCGACTCGGCGTATTCCTTGCGGATGGCCATCAGGCCGGGCATCTCGTGCTCGGCGAGGGTGATCTCCTTACGGCCGTAGTCGGACAGGGAGAGGTCGGCGACCTTGAAGTCCTGGCCGGCGGCGACAGTCGTCATCGCGAGCTGCTCCTCACGGGG
This sequence comes from Streptomyces sp. I6, assembly GCA_003725745.1. Lineage (GTDB taxonomy): Bacteria > Actinomycetota > Actinomycetes > Streptomycetales > Streptomycetaceae > Streptomyces. The sequence continues at coordinate 2,451,991 of RHDP01000001.1, forward strand.
GTCGAGGGTGTTCGGGCGGGATGGCTCTGCGGTCGCTACGGCGAAACGGACACGCGCACGAGCACACACGGGTGCCGCACGTGCGTGTCCGGACGCCGGGGGGCGTCCGCAGCGCAGTCCGTCGGAGGCCCTCTCTCCCTCGGCCGGTCCGCTCGCGGACCGCCCGACCGCCATCAGCAGCGACGTCTGGCTCTGGTCACGAATCTACACCGATCGCCGCCGCGGCCCACAGCCCGCCCATGCCCCGTTTCCGGCCGGATCCCGCGAGACGCGGCCGTGCGCGGGGTGTGTTCCGGGAGATCCGGCCCGGCGATCAGGTGGTGCGCCGTGCCCGTGGGGGCGGGGGACGCACGACGGTGGGGGCGGGGCCCGCTCGGGAGACCTCCGGAGGGCTCTCCGGGAGAGCCCTCCGGGAACGATCCCCGGGAGGCGACTCCCTGGCGCAAGGAGCCGCACTCTGACGCAAGGAGCCGCACTGCAAGGAAGGGGGGCTCCGTACCGCCGTCGCGGCACGGAGCCCCCTCGCCGGGATCCGGGGCGCCGTCAGTGAGCCGTCCCGGGGCCGGGGCCGCCCGGGGACTTCGCCGGGTCCGCGCCCGCCGCAGCAGCCTCCTCGCTGTAGATGTCGGGCTCCAGGTAGATGACCCGCGCGATCGGGACCGCGCTGCGGATGCGGTCCTCGGCGGCGTTGATCGCCGCGGCGACCTGCTCGGCCGTGTTGTCGTGCCGGACCGCGATCTTGGCCGCCACCAGCAGCTCCTCGGGCCGAGGTGCAGCGTACGCATGTGGATGATGCCGGTCACCGCGTCGCCGCCGACCGTCGCCGCCTTGATCTTCTCGACCTCCTCCGCGCCCGCCGCCTCACCGAGCAGCAGGGACTTCGTCTCGGCCGCGAGGACCAGCGCGATAAGGATGAGGAGGACGCCGATGCACAGGGTGCCGATCCCGTCCCACACGCCGTTGCCGGTGATCAGGGCGAGGCCGACGCCGACGAGGGCGAGGACCAGGCCGACGAGGGCGCCGAGGTCCTCGAGGAGGACCACGGGGAGCTCGGGTGCCTTGGCGTGCCGGACGAACTCCTTCCAGGAGCGCTTGCCGCGCACGGCGTTGGACTCCTTGATGGCGGTACGGAAGGAGACCGTCTCCGCGATGATCGCGAAGACGAGCACGCCGATCGGCCAGTACCAGTCCGTGATGGCGTGCGGGTGCACGATCTTCTCGTAGCCCTCGTAGATCGCGAACATGCCGCCCACCGAGAACAGCACGATCGAGACCAGGAAGGCGTAGATGTAACGCTCGCGGCCGTAGCCGAAGGGGTGCTCCGGGGTCGCCGCGCGCTTGGCCTTCCTGCCGCCGAGGAGCAGCAGCCCCTGGTTTCCGGAGTCGGCGACCGAGTGGACGCTCTCCGCCAGCATCGACGAGGACCCGCTGAAGAGGAACGCCACGAACTTGGCTACTGCGATCGTGAGGTTCGCGACGAGGGCCGCGACGATCGCCTTGGTTCCGCCTGACGCGCTCATGGGTGCGTGGTGTCCCTTCGTTGCCGAGGTTCCCGGAGTTCCCGGGTTCCCGAGGTTCCCGCGGTGGGGCTCCCGGGGCCATGGGCTGGGCTCCCGGGATCCCCGGAGCGGGTTCCCGCGTTACGGCGGGACATTGTTGCAGGAGCCCCGGCGCGCGCCGAGTCAGACCGCCACAGTGGCCCGGAAGACGGTTCCCGTACCGGACAGTTCGACCTTTTCGCCCGCCGGAACGAACACCGACTCCCCTGGAGCGAGCGCGAGTTCCCCGGCCTTCGGCCGGCCCGCCGTCGCCAGCAGGATCTGCGGTGTGGGCAGGGTGAGGTCCACCGGAGCCACGCCCCGCGGCCGTACGAAGCGGGACAGCCGGAACTCGTCGATCGGGGTGTCGTACAGCTCCTCACCGGAGGGCGCGGCCTCGGGGCGCAGAACGCCCGGGTCGCCCGCCTCGAAGCGCACGACGCGCAGGAGTTCCGGGACGTCGACGTGCTTCGGGGTCAGCCCGCACCGCAGCACGTTGTCGGAGTTCGCCATGATCTCCACGGCGAGTCCGCCGAGGTACGCGTGCGGCACCCCGGCGCCCAGGAACAACGCCTCACCGGGCTGCAGCCGGACATGGTTCAGGAGCATGGCGGCGATGACGCCCGGATCGCCGGGGAAGTGGTGGGCGATGGCGGTGAAGGGGGCGTATGGCCCGCCAAGGCGCTCCGCGGCCGCCGCGGCCTCGGCGACGGTGTGGGCCATCTCCTCCGGGTCGGAGGAGAGGATCGCGGTCAGGACCTCGCGCAGCGCGGCCTCCTCGGGGTGCGCGTGGAGGAGGTCGACGTACGGCTTGAGGGAGTCGACGTCGAGAGCGGCGATGAAGTCGGCCGCCTCGACGGGCGGGCGGAAGCCGCACAGGCCGTCGAACGGGGTGAGTGCGCAGACCAGCTCGGGCTTGTGGTTGTCGTCCCGGTAGTTGCGGTGGGGCGCGTCGAGCGGAACGCCGGCCGCTTCCTCAGCGGCGAAACCGGCCTGGGCCTGCGACCGGTCCGGATGGACCTGCAGGGACAGGGGCGCGCCTGCGGCGAGCAGTTTGAGGAGGAAGGGGAGCCGGGGGCCGAAGGCCTCGAGGGCCGGGCGGCCGAGTTCGCGGGCCGGATCCGTGTCGATGATGTCGCGCAGGGAGCCGCGGCCGGTCTGCGACGGGGCACCGGGATGGGCGCCCATCCACATCTCCGCCTGGGGCTCGCCGGTCGGGGCGACGCCGAGGAGTTCCGGGATGAGCGTGGTGGACCCCCAGGCGTAGGGGCGAACGGTGTTGGAGAGGCGGTCCATGAGGGGCGATCCTCGACTCGGTACGTGGCGGATGCGTGTCTGGTGGGGTCTCTGCGATGTGACCGGCGGTGTGTCCGGGTGTATGTCCGTACGGGCGGCCGGCGGTGTGTCCGTACGGGTTGGGTCGGTTCGGGGCGGACGGGAGGATTCGGGAACGGTAGGGGAGGGTCAGGACGGGAGGGGAGGGTCAGGACGGGAGGGGACGGTCAGGGACGGGAGGGGACGGTCAGGGACGGGAGGGGACGGGACCTTGCGGTCCGGGCGGGACGGTTCGGGACAGGGGGGTTCGGTGCGGCACGGTTCGGTTCGGTTCGGTTCGGGGCGGACGGGACGGTTCGGTTCGGTCTGTGCCGGGGCGCCCTGGCAAGGGCCGGGGTGCCGGGGCGGAAGGACGGGGCGATCGGCAACCGGGTCCGGGCCGCGCCCCCTTCGACGGACGGTCGGCCCGGGTTACGGGCCGCCGCCGAGGCCGTGGGTGGGCCCGGTGGTCCGGGCGCCGGGACGGGTGGGCGGGCGCCGGGACCGGTGGGCGGTCAGGCGTGGCCGTTGCTCGCGAGGGCCAGGTACCCGGCGGCGAAGTCCGTCACCGCGAGCAGCTCGGCGAGGGTCTCCAGTGCGCCGCCGTCCTCCGGCTCCAGTTCGCTGATGGCGGTGTCGTGGCTGAGCGCGAGTTCCCGCGCTGCGGGGGCGGCCGTGAATCCGCCGTCCAGGCCGTCCCGCAGCAGCAGGACCCGTGCCCTGACGGCCTGCGGCTCCTCGACGCGGTCGCGGAAGAAGTCGTCCGGGTCGGCCCCTGCCGCGAAGTCGCCGGCGAGGAGCATGCCGTGGGCGGGCAGTGCCTCGGGCAGCTCTGCGGCGATGGCCGGCCGGCCGGCGAGCTCGGCCAGCACTGCGGCGAACCGGCGGCCGACGGGACCTGCCGCGCCTTCCGTCCAGATCAGCGGGAGCGTGTCCGCGAGTTCGGCGGCGAGGGTCTTGGCGGGGTTGCTGTAGGTGGCGATCGCCGGACCGCAGCGCTCGGCGATGCGGTCGAGGCGGTCGGCCACGCTCTGCATCGCCTCAGGGGCGGCGGAGATCAGGCCGACCCGGTCGAGGAGCACGAGGAGCGGGGTGAACAGGGCCCAGAAGGCGCCGGGGCTCGCAGCGTTCCGGGTCTCCTCGTCCAGCTCATGGGGTGCGGTCGCCATGGGGACGACGAGGCCGTGGATGCCGGCGACCCCCTCGGAGAGCGGGGAACGCTGCGGGGCCACCGCGACGACGGTGCAGCCGCGGCGGTACGCCTGCTCGGCGAGCAGGGCCAGGCCCGGTTCGCTGCCGTCGGTGGTGGCGATGAGGAGGAGGTCGACGGAGCCGGCCCAGCCGGGGAGCGCCCAGCGGAGGGCGCCTGCCGCCGGGGCGACGCCGGTCGGGTGGAGCCGGGTGACCGGCGCGGTGGGTCCGGCCAGTTCGGCGAGGAGGTCGGCGACGCCCCTGGCCGCGGTGCCGGGGCCAGCGATCAGCACGGCGCGCGGGCGGCCCTCCGGGGTCAGCTCGGCGATGCCGGCCTCGGCCGCGTGCCGGGCGGCGGTGCGTACGCGCGCCCCTGCCTCCGCGGCGCCACGGAGCAGACCGCGGCGGTCGGCGCGGGCGAGGGCTTCCGGGGCGTCGAGGAGTGACTCGTCGAGCATGGGGGTGGGCCTCCGATTCGCCGAACAGCCTGACAGGTGGGGGCTTGACGCCTACGCGGGGCGGCGGGCCTCGTCCACGAGCAGTACGGGGATGCCGTCCCGTACGGGGTACGCCAGGCCGCAGTCCTTGCCGGTGCAGATCAGCTCGGGGGTTTCGGCAGCCGTCGCGTCCTCGAGCGGAGCGTGGCAGGCCGGACAGGCGAGGATCTCCAGAAGGCCGGCTTCGAGCGGCATGGGATCGTCCTTTCGAACATGCGGATGGGGCCACGTCAGCCTACCGCCGGGTCGCAGCAGGCGCGGCTCGGCGTGCGGGTGGGGCGGGTGGGGCGGGTAGGCGGGGTGGAGACCGAGCCCCCGGCCTCGGCCGTGATCAGGGCGGCCGGGGCCCGGGAGCCGAGGCGGGATGCCCCGCGCCGGAACGACGGCGCGACGGAGCCGCGGCGGGCGGCTCGTACCCCACCGGGGTTCGTGCACCACCGGCAGCTCGTACCCACCGAAAGCGCATGCACCACCGGCAGCTCGTACCCCACCGGGAGCGCATGCACCACCGGCCGCGGTAGGCGTCCGCTCGGGCGGGATGCTTCAGCCGTTCCGGACCAGGCGGAGTACCTCGTCCCGCAGGGCTGACATCGTGGTCTCGTCGCGGGCCTCGACATTGAGGCGGAGGAGGGGCTCGGTGTTCGAGGGGCGGAGGTTGAACCACCAGTCGGCAGTGGAGACGGTGAGACCGTCGAGGGTGTCGAAGGTGGCACCCTCGCGCGCCGCGAAGGCCTCGCGGACGGCTGCCGTGCGGCCCGCCTGGTCCTCGACCGTGGAGTTGATCTCACCGGAGGCGGCGTAGCGGTCGTACCGTTCGACCAGGTCGGACAGCGGACCCTGGTGGGTCCCGAGGGCCGCCAGGACGTGGAGGGCGGCGAGCATGCCCGTGTCGGCGTTCCAGAAATCACGGAAGTAGTAGTGCGCGGAGTGCTCGCCGCCGAAGATGGCACCGTTGCGGGCCATCTCCTCCTTGATGAAGGAGTGCCCGACCCGGGTACGTACGGGTGTGCCGCCCTGTTCGCGCACGACCTCGGGCACCGACCACGAGGTGATCAGGTTGTGGATGACGACGCCGCCGCCGTTCCTGGCCAGCTCGCGTGCCGCGACCAGGGCCGTGACCGCCGACGGGGAGACCCCTTCGCCGCGCTCGTCGACGACGAAGCACCGGTCGGCGTCGCCGTCGAAGGCCAGGCCGATGTCCGCGCCCTCCTCGCGCACCCGCTTCTGGAGGTCCACGAGGTTCCTGGGGTCGAGGGGGTTGGCTTCGTGGTTCGGGAACGTGCCGTCCAGCTCGAAGTACATGGGGACGAGCTCGACCGGCAAAGAGGCGAAGACCTTCGGCACGGTGTGGCCGCCCATGCCGTTGCCCGCGTCCACGACCACCTTCAGCGGGCGGATCGCCGCAAGGTCCACCAGGGAGAGCAGGTGGGAGGCGTAGTCGTCGAGGGTGTCGCGTTCGGTCACCGATCCCGGGGCGGCCACGGGCGCCGGACCCCCGGAAGCTATCCAGGACTCGACCAGTTCGCGGATCTCCGTCAGGCCCGTGTCCTGGCCCACCGGGGTCGCGCCCGCGCGGCACATCTTGATGCCGTTGTACCGGGCCGGGTTGTGGGACGCCGTGAACATCGCGCCCGGCAGTACGAGCTGCCCTGACGCCGAGTACAGCTGGTCCGTCGAGCAGAGACCGATCATGGTGACGTCGGCGCCGCGGGCGGCGGCGCCCCGGGCGAAGGCGCCGGAGAGCCCGGGCGAGGAGGGCCGCATGTCGTGACCGACGACGATCGCATCCGCGCCGGTGACCTGGACGAAGGCGGATCCGAACAGTTCGGCCAGCGACTCGTCCCACTGGTCCGGCACCACCCCGCGCACGTCGTACGCCTTCACGATCTGTGACAGATCAGCAGCAGAGGATGCAGCCACGACCCAACCTTCCCGAATTCCCTGTGGTCGCAACAAAGTACCCGCCGGGTCGGGGGCAGCCGGGGGCAGGCCCGACATCGACGGCGTCGGAGTCAGGACACCGCGCCACGGGCGAGGCGTCGAGGCACCCCACGGCGCCGAAGCCCAGCGCCGGGGCCCAGGAGACACCCAGCGCCGGGAGGAACCGGGGCTGGGAGGAATGGGGCTGGGAGGAATGGGGCTGGGAGGAATGGGAGCGGGAAGAAAGCCGGGGCCGGGAAGGAGCCGCAGCCGGAGCCAGGGGCGGGAGTGGGCGGCTCTTCAGGAGTCGGGCGAGCGAAGCACCCTGAGGTGCCCCCGCCGCGCGACCTCCATCGGGTCGGATCTACGCACTCCGGCCCCGCCACCGGCCTGGGCCGCGCGCTCCTGGGGGCGGGCCGCCTCCCTCACCGCGTTCGCGAGCGCCTCGAGATCGTCACCGCTGGGCCTGGCCGGGCCGGAGGCATCGGAGAGCCGGACGACCTCCCAGCCGCGGGGCGCGGTGAGCCGCTCGCTGTGCTCGGCGCAGAGGTCGTAGCAGTGGGGTTCGGCGTAGGTGGCGAGGGGCCGAGGACCGCGGTCGAGTCGGCATAGACGTACGTCAGTGTCGCGACGGCAGGACGGCCGCACGCGGTGCGCGAACAGCGACGTACAGGGCTCACGACGTTGGACGGTACCGCACTCTTGAGCGGGCCGCGACGACTCTCCACTACGTCACTCGAGCGTGTCGCGTTGCCAGGTCCCGCACAGCCACGTTCCGGCCAACTGTACTGACCTGCGTGGCAGCAACGGCCCACGATCCGGGGCCCCTTGCGATCCGGTCACCACTGCATACAAATTGCGTCATTCACGGCGAGTTCAGTGATCCGGGAGGGGCCTCGAACAGAGGCAAATCTTGGCTTGAATGTTCAATAGATGACAGCGCGAGAGGGTCCGGTGGGAGCGGTCCGCGGAGGCGGCCCCCCGGGGCGCCCGGGAGAACGGCGTATGAGGGCATCGAAACGTTCACGCCTGAGGGTGGTGGCCCATCACCCGCGAGGGCGATGCGCCAGGACTCGGGAGAGGTCCGGCCCCGATGCGGCCGGGTCCGGGAGAGCTACCCTGCGTCAGTGATGGACAGTCCCGTACCGCCCCGCCCCACCGAGCCCAGGACGCGCCGCCGCGACCGCCATGGCCGGGGGATGCGCGGGCCCGTCGCTCCACCGCAGGTGCCGCTCTCCGTCAGCCGGGCCGAGTCGTTCCGCGATCTCGTACAGGACTCGGTGGAGCGGCTGGAGCGACGCTGGCCCCAGCTGACCGAGGTGGAGTTCCTGGTGCTGGACGTGCCGGGGTCGCCGGACGAGAGCGTGCCGCTGGGCAGCTCGGTGCCCGCGGAGAAGGGGAGGCCGGCGACGATCGTGGTCTACCGGCGACCGGTCGAGATCCGCACGAAGAACCGCGACGAGCGGGCGCTGCTGGTGCACGAGGTGGTCGTGGAGCAGGTCGCGGATCTGCTCGGCCTCTCGCCGGAGTCGGTGGACCCTCGTTACGGCCAGGACTGAACCGCCGGCCGGGGCGCGCACCCGCCCGGCACGGCCAGGGCCGGCCGGGCGCGCCCGGCGCCCGGGCGAGGTCCGGGGCGGGCACGCTCGTGACCCGGTGGCGGACAGGCCCGCCCCCGCCGGAGAGGCACGCGAGGGAACCTCCTCGGGGCCAGGCGCCACCCCGGCACCGGCGAGGACCGGCAGGCGAGGACCCGCCCCGGGTGCACCCCCGGTTCGGCATCCCATGCGCACCCCGCCTGTCCTGGGCGGGACGAAGCAAGGACGGGACAAGGCGAAACAAAGCGGGACAAGGCAGGGCAGCCGCCCTCCGTGCCCGGGGCCGGGTGTGCTCGGCAATCGCCGAGCACGTGGGCCCGGTCAGTCGCCGAGGACGGAGAGGTCCTGCTCCGCAGCCGGGACCTCGACCAGGCCGCGGTCGTCCGGCAGGGTCTGGACGGTGAACATCTCGATGCCGTCCTCCGGGAGCAGCAGTGTGCGGGCCGCGTGGACCGGCCCGCCGGACTGCGGCTCCACGGTCAGCGCGTAGGAGCCCTTCAGTCCGGCCGGGACGGGCGGACTGACCGCCAGCGTCGTGCCGCCCTTGACGGTGTACGTCTTGACGGCCTGGGTGCCCCCTCGGTGCCGGGCGAGGCCGTCACCTTGACCCGGGCCGTCCCGCCGGGCGCGGTGAGGGAGAGTACCGAGCCCTCGGCACGGTTGTCGGCAGCGGTGGCACGCTCCGTGACCGGCGCGGTCGCCGGGATGTAGGCGATCTCCTGTGTTTCGCCCTTGCCCCGGGTGACCTGGAGGGCGGCGACCACCGGTGCCGCGGGGGCGCCCTCGGCCGGGCCCAGGAGGATCGAGCCGGCCTCGCCCCTGGTGACGTCCTTCATGTCGATCGAGGCCGTCATGCCGGACTTGACCCGCAGGCTCTCCGCACCGGCGGGGTTGATCGTTCCCGTCGCGCTCGCCAGCCGGACCTTCAGCTCCGCGTCGTCGTCACCGGGTGCGAACGCCACCAGCCGCACGGAGGTCGCGTCCGCCGGGACGCCCGGCAGCACCAGCGTGCCGGACGGGTCGGCGGACGCCTGCAGCCAGTCGCTGCCGGTCTCGTCCCCGGCGCCCCGAACCGCCGCACCCACCCGTCCGGTACGCGTGGTGACGTGCACGGTCACCTCCTCGGCGGTGTCGGTCGTCAGGGTGGAGAGCAGTACGGGGACGCTCCCACCCGCGGGGACCTGGATGCCGTCGCTCAGCGCGGACTTGAGCGCGCCGTCCTTTCCGTAGAGCTCGACGTCGACGAGCGCGCCGGTCTCGTCGGGGTTGGTCAGGTGGACATAGTCCTGCCGGTCCTTGGCGAGGCTCGCACCCGGGAACCAGAAGTCCGTGTCGGGGGCGGTGCAGCTGACGCCGAGGACGCCGCGGCCGTCGCCCGCACTGACCGTGGTGGTCTGCTGGGCGGTCCAGCCGGGCGCGAGAGCGCCGGTGGCGGTGCCGATGAGCGCGGGGGCAGCGCTGCCGCTCACCTTGGCGCCGACGGGCTTCCCGGGCTGCTCGAGGGTGACGACGGGCTTGGCGGACGGTGACTTCCTCGTGCTCCCGTCCTTCCCCGCCTCGCCCTCGCCGTCCTTCGCCTCCGCGCCGGAGCCGTCGGCGCCGTCGGCCGGTCTCCGCAACGTCGTGGCCGAGGGGCTGAGTTCGGCTGCCGAGGCGGTCGACGCCGCGGCGGAGCCGCCGCCGGTTCCGGACTGCGGGGTGATGGACGTGTACACCGTCTCCGCGATGTCCGATGTCGCCGGGGCCGGGCAGAGCAGGCTGGAGCGCTCCACCGGCAGCCGGGCCGGCGCCGCCGCCTGGGGTGCCGCCCCGCCGTCCGGTGCGGTGAGCGAGGCGTATCCGGTCACGGCGGCGAGGGACGTCACGGCCGCGAGGAGCGAGAGGGTCGTGCGGTTCACTGGTTGCTGCTCCCGTCGGGACGCTGCTCGATCTCGTGGCCGTAGGGGTCGTACCGGTGGGTCTCGGGTCCGGAGCCCGCGCGAGGGTCGTTCTGCTGCGGCTCGTACGGCTGCGGCTCGTACGGCTGTGAGCCGTATCCCCGCGGTTCGTACTGCCGCGGGTCGTACGCCTGCCGGTGGTCGTACGCCTGCCCGCTGTGCTGCGGGCCGTACTCCGCTCCGTACTGCTGGGGCTCGTACTGCCCGGTCCCCCTCTCACGAGCCTCGTACGGTTCGGCCTGCTCGGCCTCGTACTGCCCGGTCCCGTACTGTCCAGCCGCGTACTGCCCGGTTCCGTAGTCTCCGGTTCCGTAGTCTCCGGTCCCGTACTCCCCGGTTGCGTACTGCTGTCCCTGGCCCTGCGGGGTGCTCGGGTACGTGTACTCCTGCCGGGCGCCCTGGTAGCCGCCCGGGTGCCGGTCGGAGTACCGGTCGTCGCCGTACGAGCCCTCTCCGGTACCGGCCGCGGCACCCTCGTCCGAGGGGGCCGGCGCGTCCCACTCTGCGCCGTAGCGCGGCTGGTGGGGCACCGCCGGGGAAGGGCCCGCGGCGCCGGTCCCGGGCTGCGGCCCGGCCGTGGCGTCCGGCCCGGCCTCGGCACCGGCGGACTCCGTCTGAGCCGCGCGCAGCCTGCGGGCCCGGCGGCCCCCGCCCTCGACGGGCTGGTCCGGGATCACGGGCTCCTCGTCGGGCAGGTCGTCGTCGATCTCGCGGCGCCGGCCGGGCAGGGCCAGCACGACCAGGACGACGGCGAGCGCGCCCTGTGCCCAGATCCGTGCGGTGTGGGTGGCCGGCGCCGCGTGGGTGAGATCGAGCCGCCCGCCCTCGGCGGGCAGCTCGAAGCCCTGGGCCCAGCCGTCCACGACGGTGCTCTCCAGCGGGCGGCCGTCGAGCGTGGCCTGCCAACCGTCGTCGGCGCGGTCCGCGAGGCGCAGTACCCGGCCGCCGGGGCCCTGGGGGATGTCCGTGTGGGCCTCGACCGGTCCGGAGGCCACCGGCAGCGGCTCCGCCGTGCCGTTGACGATGACCACGCGGGCGATCTGGCTGTCCACACGCCACAGCGCGCTGCCGTCGAGCTGGCTGAGCCGGGAGAGGCCGGGAGTGGCGTCGAGGACCCGGCTCATCTGGCGCGGAGCGCCGTCACGGACCAGGACGTACCGGATGGCGAAGCCGCTGAGCTGGCTGGTCTGGTCGGCGCCGGAGCCGGCCACGAGGCTGGCGACGACCTTGTCGAGACGCGGGTCGCTGCCGGCGGCCTCGCTGAGCTCGGCATCGCCGAGGCGCCCGCCGGAACCCCGGACCAGGGCGTACGACACCTTCGCCGCCGACGAGCCGCCGAGGACGAGCGTACGGGGCTGGTCACGGGTGCCACTCTCCTCGGCGACGAAGGCCGGGACCTGCACCGGGTCGCGGCGCTCCAGCGGGCCCGCGGCACCGCTGATCATCCAGTTGACGGCGGCGAACAGCGGCGCGGCCAGCGCCGCGAGGGCGACGAGGGCGGCCGCCGGCTGGCGCCAGCCGAAGCTCTGGGCGGCGACGCGCTCGCGGGCACCCTCCGCGCCGAGGACCGCGGCGGCGATCAGGGCGATGCCGTAGACGAGGGTGGCGGGCCCGGCCCAGCCCGAGCCGTTGGTCAGGGCCGCGAAGACCAGTGCGGTGACGGCGACGGTCCACGCCGTGCGGATCGCGAACCGCCGTTCGCCGCGCAGCAGGGCGGCGAGGGCGGCGAGCACGACGCCGATGAGCAGCAGCCCGCCGACGGTCTTGGGACCACCGGGGCTGATCCCGAGCAGGTCGAGCGGGGACGCGGCGCCGGTGCCGAACTCCAGTCCCACCTCTCGCAGCAGACGGGACGGCTCGGTCAGCAGCGACAGCGACCAGGGCGCGAGGACCAGCAGCGGAGTGCCGATCACGGCGAGGAAGCGCAGCCCGTAGGCGGTGACGTCGGCACGGCGCAGTACGAGCCCGGCGACGCCGAGGACGGCGGCCAGGGGCCAGACGACGGGCGTGAAGGCCATCGTGAGGGTCAGCAGCAGCGCGTACGCCCAGGTGGCCCGCCAGCTGCCGCGGGCCCCGTCGGCGCGGTCCAGCCCGTGGGCCGCGACGGCGGCTCGGGCGATCAGCGGGAGGAGGACCGCGAGGACGGCGGTGCCGAGCCGGCCGGTGGCGAGGGCACCGGTGGCCGCGGGCAGGAAGGCGTAGGTCACGCTCGCCCAGGCCCGCAGCAGCCGGGACTCGATCAGCGGACGGGAGGCGAAGTACGCCGTGACACCCGCGAGCGGCACCGAGCAGACGAGCAGCAGAGTGAGTGCGAAGCCGGTGGATCCGAGGAAGAGCGCGGAGAGGACGCTCAGGATGGCGAGGTACGGCGGTGCCGTCTGCGTCCCTCCGGTGCCGAGGGGGTGCCAGGCGTCGGCGTAGCGGCTCCACAGCCCGGACAGCTCGCCCGGCGCGGGCAGCAGGGCGCCGCCCGCGAGCGCGCCTCCGCCGAGGAGACCGCGGCAGGCCACGAGGGAGACGGCGAGCAGGAGGGCGAAGAGGACGGGCCCCGGCTTGCGTGCGATCTTCTTGAGCCGGGCGAACTGCTCGACCTCCAGGAAGTCGGCCTCGTCGCCGCCTGGACCGGACTCGACGGCTCCGTGCCGTGAGCCCCCGGAGTCGGAGTCCCGGCCGGCGCCCAGGCTGCCCGCGACCTGTTCGAAGGTGGCTCGGACGGTGGCGCCGGGCGGCGGGAAGAGCGGTCGCAGCTCGCTCGCGTCGACGTGGGCTGCGCCGCGTCTGCGGCGGGCGGCGAGGATCCGCTCCGGGCGCAGCAGGGTGCCGAGGAGGCCCATGACCTCGTCGACCGCCTGGCCGGGCACCTTGCCGACGAGATAGGCGAGGGTCCGCATCAAGGTGCCGAGGACGAGACGGAGCAGCACGAAGGGGAGCGCCCTGCCGCGCGCGTTGACGAGGAGGGTGTAGACGGCGCCCGCCTTGTCGACGCGGTGCGGGCCGACGACCGAGCGGCCCGCGCAGTCGATGGTCCGCCGCTCACGGGCGGCGGCCTCGGCGTGCCGCAGGACGGCGCCGGGGGCGACGAAGACGCTGTGGCCCGCGGCGTGGGCGCGCCAGCAGAAGTCCACGTCGTCTCGCATGAGGGGCAGCCGCCGGTCGAAGCCGCCGAGTTCCTCCCAGACGTCGCGGCGCACGAGCATGCCGGCGGAGGAGACGGACAGCACCGGACGGACCTGGTCGTGCTGGCCCTGGTCCTGCTCCCGGCGGTCGAGCCCGGTCCAGCGGCGGCCGCTGTTGGCGATGGACACGCCGGCCTCGAGGAGCTGCTTGCGGTCGTACCAGCCGCGCAGCTTGGGGCCGATGACCGCGGCGGCCCGTCCGGCGGACAGCTCGGCTTCGGCGACGCGGAGCAGTTCGGCGAGGGCGTCGGGGGCGGGCGCGCAGTCGTCGTGCAGCAGCCAGAGCCACTGGACCGGTTCGCCGTGGGGCAGTTCCGGCATGTCGTACGCATCGTCGTGCCAGGTCCTGGTCACCGGGTCCCAGCCGCTGGGCCGCTTCAGATAGGACAGGTCGTCCGCGGTGAGGACCGGGGCGGTGCGGGCGGCCTCGTCGACGGCGGCGCCGAAGCCGGTGCGGCGGGCGAGGTGGAGGACCCGGTCGGCGCCGAGCGCCTCGGTGACCAGCCGCGCCGAGTCGTCGGCGCTGCCGGTGTCGGCCGCGATGGCGTTCTGTACGGGGCGCTCCTGACCGAGGAGCCCGGCGAGGGCGTCGGGCAGCCACCGGGCACCGTCGTGGGAGACGAGCACGGCGGTGACGACGTGCCGCGGAAACTCGGGCGGGGTGGCGGGAACGAGCCCCGCCGAGGTGGCGGGAGCAAACCCCGCAGGGGTGGCGGACATTGAGGTACGGGCCCTCCGGCCGGTTCGCCCCCGCGAGGGGGCGCTGGAGCGTCTGGGACGGGGCCCCACACTAACGGTCCGGCGGAGCGCCGTGGCGAGGGCCGCCGACGCGGGGCGGACGGCCCCGGGAAGCCCGGCGGGCCGAGCGGCGGGCGGTGGTCAGCGGTCAGCGGTCAGCGGTCAGCGGTCAGCGGTCAAGGGCCAACGGCCAACGGCCAACGGCCGACGGCCAGCAGACAACGGCCAGTGGACAGCGACGGCCGGACGGGACACCGGTCCCGACCGTCGCAGCGTGGGCGGGGCGTCGCAGAAAGGGTTCGCCGCCCCGGCAGCGGAGCCGGTGCGACGGACCCTTTCCCGTGCGATGCGCGCGCACCCGGACACTTCAGACGTCAGACGGTGCGATGCACGGGGTGTGCCGTGTGCACGGCGCGCCCGGGGCGGACGGCGGAGAGCCGTGCGCACCGGGCGGAGCGCCAGGGAGGCCGGTCGACCGCCTCGGCCGCCACGGCGGTCACGCGCGAGGGGGCGGCTGCCGACCGGGCGCCGCGTGTCGCGGAGGACACATTCGGCGGAAACAGCCGACGGAAGCGACCGGCGGAAACGGCCGACGAGCGGAGAGTCAGCGAAGGGAGTCAGACGAAGGGGGTCGGCGTACCCGGTCGACGGCTGGGCGGTCACGGAGCGGCCCCTTCCGGCCGACGGCCCGTCCCGGCAGGAGGCCCGTCCCTGGAGAAGGCCCGACCAGACCGCGGCTGCCGTCACACCGCGGCCTTCTTCAGACCGCGGCCTTCTTCAGCCGGCGGCGCTCACGCTCGGACAAGCCGCCCCAGATCCCGAACCGCTCGTCGTTGGCGAGGGCGTACTCGAGGCATTCGGAACGGACTTCGCAGGCGAGGCAGACCTTCTTGGCCTCGCGGGTCGACCCGCCCTTCTCGGGGAAGAAGGACTCGGGGTCGGTCTGGGCGCACAACGCGCGCTCCTGCCAGCCGAGTTCCTCGTCCGCGTCCTCGACCAGCAGTTGCTGGAACAGCTCGGTCATGTGCGCCCCTCGTCTGTCTTTGCGTCCCCGTGATCCGGCCGTGAGCCGTACCGATTTCGGCCGAACGACACGAGTGAAATTACAAGTGTGTGGATCCGGGCCAGTCAAGCCGAGATCTGCTATTGAGCCCCGTATTCACTCTGCGGAACCAAGCGTATGCGGAAAGTGTTCAAATCACCAAAAACCATGACACTTGCCACTGGCCTGACCGCACCCTCCCTCCCCCGATGCGCGCACCGGCCTTCACCGGCCCTCACGAGGGAGGACGTCCAGCGCTTCGATCTTGTTGCGATCCAGCCACACAAGCGATCCGGATCACAGTCCGATCACAAGAGCGCGGGCGCGTTTGAGAGCACGTTCGCAGCGCCATGTCTCCGGCCTCGCCGACGCACAAACCTTTCTCCGACCGGAGTAACCGGATGAGGTGAAACATTGCCGCCAAATCGGTCATTGGGTTGACATCTGGGGCCGCGGTCGTCACCTTGGAGGGCATGCCAGCCACCACAGCGCCCTCCGCGACCCACGCGATCCGTGGGTTCCGCAGCGCTGTCCAGGCACGCTGTTGCTGTTCCAGCTGTTGATGCCGTAGCGCTCCAGCTCACTCTCCCCCGCCCTTCCCGGCGGGTTCCGCGACACCCCAGCACTGACCTTCCGTTTCTGCCGAGGAACCACCGCACTCCATGAACAGCGACAGCGACCTTCAGATCGCCGGCGACATCCTCGAAGTCCCGCACCTCCTCCAGCCCGCCAGGGAGCACCCCTCGACGGTGGCCGAGTTCGCCGGACTCGCCCGATCCATCGCCGCGGACCGCGCCCAGTGGGCTCCGCTCGTCCGGTACGACGCCACGACGCGCTGGTACCACCGGCTCCGCACCGGCCCCGGCTACGAGGTCTGGTTGCTGTCCTGGGTACCTGGACAGGGCAGCGGGCGGCACGACCACGGCCCGTCCTCCGGTGTACTGACGGTTCTGGACGGCGAGTTGACGGAACGCACCGCCCGGGGCGACCGCACCCTGACCGCCGGAGCACAGCGGGTCTTCGCACCCGGATACGTGCACGAGGTGGTCAACGACTCACTCGAGCCGGTCGTGAGCCTGCATGTCTACTTCCCGGGCCTGACGGAGATGCCGATGCACACGGCCCACTGCTCACCGGCCGCCCGGCAGGACGCCGTCGCCGTCTGAGGGAGCCCGCGGGCACCGTCGGACGGGCCCGTCCCCGTCACCACGCCGGGTCGCCCGTACCCCCGACCCGCCACCAGCGGACCGTCACCCGCGGACCGTCACCCGCGGACCGCGCCATCATCGGGGACTCCGGCGCCTGACACACTCTGAGCATGCGCATTGTGGTTCTGGCCGGCGGCATCGGCGGTGCTCGGTTTCTGCGTGGCCTCAAGACGGCCGCCCCCGAAGCCGACATCACGGTCATCGGCAACACCGGTGACGACATCCATCTCTTCGGGCTGAAGGTCTGCCCGGACCTCGACACGGTGATGTACACGCTCGGCGGCGGCATCAACGAGGAGCAGGGCTGGGGACGTTCAGAGGAGACCTTCCAGGTCAAGAGCGAGCTGGCGGCGTACGGCGTGGGCCCCGAGTGGTTCGGGCTCGGTGACCGCGACTTCGCCACGCACATCGTCCGTACCCAGATGCTCGGCGCGGGCTATCCGCTGAGCGCCGTCACCGAAGCGCTGTGCGCGCGGTGGCAACCCGGGGTGCGGCTGCTGCCGATGTCCGACGACCGGGTCGAGACCCATGTCGCCGTCGACATCGACGGTGAACGCAGGGCCGTCCACTTCCAGGAGTACTGGGTCAGGCTGCGGGCGTCCGTCGACGCCCAGGCCGTCGTGCCCGTCGGGGCCGAGCAGTCCAAGCCCGCACCGGGGGTGCTGGAGGCGATCGCCGAGGCCGATGTCGTCCTCTTCCCGCCGTCGAACCCGGTCGTGAGCGTGGGGACGATCCTGGCGGTGCCGGGCATCCGCGAGGCGATCGCCGAGGCTGGCATACCGGTCGTGGGCCTCTCCCCCATCGTCGGGGACGCTCCCGTACGCGGCATGGCCGACAAGGTGCTGGCGGCGGTCGGGGTCGAGTCGACCGCGGCCGCTGTGGCACGTCACTACGGGTCGGGGCTGCTCGACGGCTGGCTCGTGGACACGGCGGACGCGGCGGCGGTGGCCGAGGTGGAGGAGGCCGGCATCCGCTGCCGGGCGGTGCCGCTGATGATGACCGATCTCGACGCCACGGCCGCCATGGCGCGCGAGGCGCTGACGCTCGCCGAGGAGGTCCGGGGATGACCACCCCGTCCTACCGGGTGTGGGCACTGCGGGGACTGCCCGAGGTGGGGCCCGGCGATGACATCGCGAAGCTGATCGCGGCCGGTGGGCCCGGCCTGGTGGACGGCGACGTGCTGCTCGTCACCTCGAAGATCGTCAGCAAGGCGGAGGGCCGGATCGTCGAGGCCGCCGACCGCGAGGCGGCCATCGACGCGGAGACGGTACGGGTGGTGGCCCGCCGCGGCGCCCTGCGCATCGTCGAGAACCGGCAGGGCCTGGTGATGGCCGCGGCCGGGGTGGACGCCTCCAACACCCCCGCGGGGACGGTGCTGCTGCTGCCCGAGGACCCGGATGCCTCGGCCTCGCGCATCCGCGACGGGCTGCGGGACACGCTCGGAGTCGAGGTGGGCGTGGTGATCACGGACACCCTCGGCCGGCCGTGGCGGGCGGGGCTCACCGACGTCGCCATCGGCGCCGCGGGCGTGCGGGTCCTGGACGATCTGCGCGGCGGCGCCGACGCGCACGGCCACCGGCTCGACGCGACGGTCGTCGCCACAGCCGACGAACTGGCGGCGGCCGGCGATCTGGTCAAGGGCAAGGCGTCGGGACTGCCGGTGGCGGTGGTCCGCGGGCTGGGCCACGTCGTCGCGGACGGGACCGGCGGCGCCCGCGCACTGGTCCGGCCCGCGGCGGACGACATGTTCCGGCTCGGCACCTCGGAGGCGGTACGGGAGGCGGTGACCCGGCGCCGCACGGTACGTGCCTTCACCGACGAGCGCGTGGACCCGGAAGCGGTCCGCCGCGCGGTCGCCGCCGCCGTGACCGCGCCCGCCCCGCACCACACGACGCCCTGGCGGTTCGTCCTCCTGGAGTCGGAGTCCTCCCGGCTGCGTCTCCTCGACGCGATGCGCGACGCGTGGATCGCGGACCTGCGCCGCGACGGCAGGTCGGAGGAGTCGATCGCGAAGCGGGTCCGGCGCGGCGACGTCCTGCGCAACGCGCCGTATCTGGCGGTGCCGTGCATGGTCATGGACGGCTCGCACCACTACGGCGACGAGCGCCGGAACACGGCGGAGCGCGAGATGTTCGTCGTCGCTGCGGGCGCGGGCGTGCAGAACTTCCTCGTCGCGCTGGCCGGTGAGCGGCTCGGGTCGGCATGGGTGTCGTCGACGATGTTCTGCCGCGATGTCGTCCGGGAGGCACTGGACCTGCCATCCGGCTGGGACCCGATGGGCGCGGTCGCGATCGGGCACGCGGCACAGGCACCGAGGGAGCGGCCCGGGCGGGACGCGGGGGCGTTCATCGAGGTGCGGTGAGTACGGCGCACGAGGGGCGCGGGCGGGACGCGGGGCGTTCATCGAGGTGCGGTGAGTACGGCGCACGAGGGGCGCGGGCGGGACGACGGGCGCGGGCGGGGTGAGGAGCGCACGGCACACACCTGGAGCGCACGGCAGCGGACGGGGTGAGAGGCACACGGCACACGCCTGGAGCGCACGTCACCAGAGCGGCGCGCGTCAGGAGCGCGCCGCGTCCGAGCGTCCTGCGGCCGGGCGACGATGCCCGGTGCACAGGCGGCGGGACACGGCATGCGCGAGTGGGAGGGCGCCCGGGCCGGACGAGCCGAACGAGCCGGGCGAGCCGAACGAGCCGGGCGAGCCGGGCGAGCCGGGCGAGCCGGACGGGCGACGGGGCGCGGGGGACACGGGGACACGGGGACACGGCACGTATGAACGGCGCGGGGCCGGGGCGGACGCCGTTCATCACCGAGCACGGTCTGAAGGCCGGGTGTGAACGGCGTGGTACCGGGGCGGTCCCTCGGCGGCTCCCGCCCGGCCGATCACAGCTTGCCGATGTCCCAGCGGGGCATCTTCGGCGTGCGGCGGGGCGGGGCCTGGCCGCCGAGGAGGATGAAGCGGGCTGCGCGGTGGCGCTGGCCGGCGTACGGGGCGAGGAGTTCGAGCATCGCCGCGTCGTCCGCGTCCCGGTCTCCCGCGAGGGCGTAGCCGACGATGCGGGGCAGATGGAGGTCCCCCACGGTGATCGCGTCCGGTGCTCCGTTGCTGCGCTGGATGGTCTCGGCTGAGGTCCAGGGGCCGATGCCGGGGATCAGCTCAAGGCGCGCCATGGCCGCCCCGGGCTCCATCGCCGCGGCCTCCTCCATCCGGCGTGCGACGCGGACCGCCCGCAAAACCGTGGACGCGCGCTTGTTGTCGACTCCCGCGCGGTGCCATTCCCAGGAGGGGATCGTCGCCCAGGTGCGGGCGTCCGGCATGACGTGCATCCGGTGGGGGCACGGGCCGGGGGCGGGCTCCCCGTACTTGCGTACGAGGAGACGCCAGGCGCGGTAGGCCTCGTCCGTGGTGACCTTCTGCTCCAGGATCGAGGGGATCAGGTTCTCCAGGACCAGTCCCGTACGGGTGAGGCGCAGTCCGGGGCGGCGGCGGTGGCTGGCTGCGACGAGGCGGTGGTGCGGCTCGAAGGCGGCCGGGTCGTCCGAGTCCCCCAGCATCGCGGGAAGTTGTTCGAGGAGCCACTCGGCTCCGTGACCCCATGCCTCGGCGTGGACCGCGCTGCCCTTCGCCCTGACGCACAGCGTGCCGGGGCCCGCGGGCGTGCGGGTGGCACGCCAGACGGAGCCGTCCGGGGCCGTGCGGAACGTCGGGTCGCCCGGGCCGCGCCGGAGTGGCCCGAGCACCAGTCCGAGGTCAAGCGGCCCCGGGGGGACGTAGGTGCGCTCCCGGCCTCCGGCCTTCGCCCCGGGTCTGGGCCCGGGTACGGCGATCTCGCCGCCGCGCACCCTGGTACGGGTGACGGCGGGCCGGGGGCGAAGCGTCCTGCCACGGAGAGGGTCCTGGGTGCCGGTGTGCCGAGGTCGGTACCGAGCCTAGGCGGTTTCGAGCCTAGGCGGTCGCCGTGCGGTTCCGCAGCGGGACCTCGCGACCGCCCGCGGGGCTGCCGTCCGGCCCCGGACGGCAGCCCGGCTCCAGACGGCAACCCGACTACGGACGGCAGCCCGGCTCCGGATTCACCGGGGTGGTGCGACCTTCCAGGTCGGCCCCGGGCCCTGGTTCGGCGCGCCGGCCCCGGCACCGGACTCGTGGTCGGCGGAGAGCTGGGCCGTTCATGCGGCGGGAGACCACCGGTCCCGGTGTGCCCGGGCCCGGCACGGGACCACCGGTCCGGGACGAGCAGCAGGTCAGGGAGCAGAAGGTCAGGAAGCCACGGATCAGGAAGCAGCGGATCGGGCACGAGCCACAGGCCGATGAACCTCGGATCGGCACGGATCCGCCGGGCACTCCCCGGGTTCGCCGGTCCGGTGCGGCTCGAGCCGGCCGGGCCGGTGCGGCTCGGGCGTCGGGCCCGGGAGTCGCTACTGGTCCGAGGAGAAGCGGATCGCGCCCGCCGGGAGGGTCGCGTCGCACCAGACCCGAACCCCGTCGCGCAGTTCGTTGTCGGCGCCGACGACCGCGCCGTCGCCGACGACCGTGTCCGTGAGGACCGTACGGGCGCCCACCCGCGCGCCCTCGCCGACGAGCGAGTCCGTGATCACCGCGCCGGCCTCGACCACCGCGCCGTCCAGGAGGGTGCTGCCGCTGATCCGGGCGCCCTCGCCCACGGTGGCGCCCTCCCCCACGACCGTTCCCCCGGTCAGCTTGGCGTCGGCGGCGACCCTGGCGGTCGGCAGGACGAGGCGGTCCCCGCAGCGGCCCGGCACCGCCGGGAGGGGGCCCGGCCGAGCACGAGATCGGCGGAGCCCCGGACGAACGCCTGCGGCGTGCCGAGGTCCAGCCAGTACGTGGAGTCGACCATGCCCTGGAGGTGGGCCCCGGAACTCAGCAGTTCGGGGAAGGTCTCACGCTCGACGGACACCGGCCGGCCCGCGGGGATGCGGTCGATGACGGAACGGCGGAAGACGTAGGCGCCGGCGTTGATCTGGTCGGTGACGATCTCCTCGGGCGTCTGCGGCTTCTCCAGGAACGCCGTGACCCTGCCGGTGCCGTCCGTGGGAACCAGGCCGAAGGCGCGCGGGTCCTCGACCCGGGTCAGATGGAGCGACACCTCGGCCCCGAGGACCGGTGGGTGTCGACGAGGGCCCCGATGTCCAGTCCCGTGAGGATGTCCCCGTTGAAGATGAGCACCGGGTCGTCCGGGCCGGACCGCAGCCGGGAGGCGACGTTCCGGATCGCCCCGCCGGTGCCGAGCGGTTCTGCCTCGGTGACGTACTCCAGGTGCAGACCGAGCGACGAGCCGTCGCCGAAGTACGGCTCGAAGACCTCCGCCAGGTACGACGTCGCCAGCACGATGTGCTCGACACCCGCGGCGCGCGCCCGGGCCAGCTGGTGCGTGAGGAACGGCACCCCCGCCGCCGGGACCATGGGCTTCGGCGTGTTCACGGTGAGTGGGCGAAGTCGTGTGCCTTTGCCGCCGACCAGAAGGATCGCTTCTTGGGCCTGGGTCAATGCCTTCTCTGCTTCCTGCTGGGCCGGGCGATTCGTGCGTCTGACCGGCCAGTGTATGCAGCCTGTGCGTACGTCTGCGGCGCCGCCGGGCCTAACGGTCCGGCGGACCGCGCGGTATGACGGCGGGTGGGGTTCTCAGCGGCCCTGGAGCCTGGCCGCGACCGTGCGGACCGTGCCGAGTTGACCGTAGAGGAGGGTGCCCGGGCAGTCGGTGGGGAATCCGTCCCGGTGCCCGGAGATGACGTTGAGCTTGGCCTTCGTCCCCTTCGCGTACCTGTTGCCGCCACCTGATGTCAGATATGTCGTGGACTTCGGGTTGCCCCCGAAAAGCCCGAGCTTCCATGCGGTGAGCTTGGCGATGGCGTCCACCGCGGCCTTCGGCGGGGCGGTCGAACTGTACGTTCCGAGTACGGCGATTCCCATGCTGTTCGTGTTGAAACCGCGGGTATGTGCGCCAAGGACCGGTTTGGCCACGCCTCCCGCCCTGCCTTCGTAGATGTTTCCGCACTTGTCGACGGCGAAGTTGTAGCCGATGTCACGCCAGCCGCTGCTCTCCACGTGGTAGCGGTAGATACTGCGCAGGACGGAGGCCGACTGGGCGCAGGTGAACCGGTTGCCCGTGGCGGTGTGGTGGACGAAGGCGGCCTGGACGGTGTTCGTGTAGACGAACTGCTTCTCGCGCAGTGCCTCGTTGGCGCCCCAGCCCTTGCGTGTGACGATGCCGGGCCGCGGTCCGATGTGCGGCTTGGCGAACCCGTACGCCATGGCCTGCGCCTCCGTCTCCGCCTTGGTCAGCGGGAGGATCGCGTCGGCGCCGAGCGGCGCGAGGCCCGCGTTGACGGCGGAGGCCGCCGCGGACTCGGGCGTGAGCGACGCGGCGAGGGCAGGATCGACCACCGTCCCCGGCAGTTCCTCGTACACGCCTTCGCCGGGTACGGGGATCTCGGGCCTCTCCGGGCGGGGGTTCAGCAGCGCGGGGTTCAGCGGTACGGGCATCACCGGTACGGGCATCACCGGTACCGGCGTCACCGGTACGGGCATCACCGGGCTGCCGGGCTGCGGGACTTCCGGCCGGAGGCCGCCCGGCCGCGAGGTCTCCGGTTGCCCGTCGCCCGGGTCGACGAGCTCCAGCCGCAGGCCGCCCGGAAGGGGTGGCGTGGCGGAGCGGGGCGCACCCGGAGCCGGCTCGGGCCGGACCCGGGCCGCGACGGCGTCCGAGTCGCCGACCCACAGCGGAGCGGTCGCACCGCGCACCGTGCCGGAGGCCCGCTCCGGGGAGCCGGGGTCCGGGGCGTGGCCGGCGTCGTGGTTCTCCACGTCCTGCCACTGCGACCACGCATCCGAACCGGCGGCACGGGTACGGACCTGGACCGAGGCGTGGAGTTCGCTGTCCGGATCCTCCCAGACGACGCCCACGAGGGAGAACGGGCGGGTCTCGCGCTGCGGCAGCCCCCGGGCGGCCGCCCCGTGGGCCGAGCGCTCCTGGCCGGGCAGCGGGACCAGGGGCAACGACTGTGTCGAGCCCGGGACATCCGGCACGCGGGACGCCGCGGATGCCTGGGGGGCGAGCGTGGGAAGCACGAGGGCGGCGGTACAGGCGGCACCGATGGAGGAGGCGAAGTAGGCACGCATGGCACGATCCTCAGACGGCCGCGGGGCACCCGCCCGCCGGGAACACGGGGCGCGGTCGGCCCGTCCGGGGGACGGTGTCACCGGGACAGCGTCACCCGCGCGGCGGCCGCGGCGTACCCTTGCCCGGGTGAACGCCAGCGACCGCACCCCAGCCGACCTGCTGCGATCCGCGCTCGCCGCGGACCCCGCACGCCCTCTGGTCACCTTCTACGACGACGCCACCGGCGAGCGCGTGGAATTGTCCGTGGCCACCTTCGCCAATTGGGTGGCCAAGACGGCGAACCTCCTCCAGGACGGCCTGTCCGCCGAGCCGGGCGACCGGCTCGCCCTGCTGCTGCCCGCCCACTGGCAGACCGCGGTGTGGCTGCTGGCCTGCTCCTCCGTGGGAGTCGTCGCGGACGTCGGCGGCGATCCGGCGGCCGCGGACCTGGTCGTGAGCGGCCCGGACACACTCGACGCGGCCCGCGCCTGCTCCGGCGAGCGGATCGCGCTGGCGCTGCGCCCGCTCGGCGGCCGGTTCCCGCAGGCGCCGGAGGGCTTCGTCGACTACGCGGTCGAGGTTCCCGGCCAGGGTGACCGCTTCGCCCCGTACGTACCGGTCGACGCGGGCGCCACCGCACTCGCCGTCGCAGGCGCGGAGTTCACCGGGGCGCAGCTCGTGGAGCGCGCCCGTGCGGACGCCGGCGAGCTGGGCCTGGCGCCGGGGTCCCGGCTGCTGTCCGGACGCGGGTACGCGACCTGGGGGGGACTGTCCGCCGGACTGTACGCACCACTCGCCTCCGGCTCCTCGGTCGTGCTCTGCCGGAACCTGGACCGGCTGCCGGCGCAGGACCTGGAGAAGCGTGTGGAGAGCGAGCGGGTCACGGGCACGGCGGTCTGACCCGCGGGCTCCGGCGGTCCGGCGCGCTCGCGCGACCGGAGGGGCGGAGCGTCGCGCCCGGGATGCCGTTCCCGCCCGGCGATGCCGTTCCCGCTCGGGGATGCCGTTCCCGCCCGGGCGCGCACGCGTGATCGACGGGCGCGCACGCGTGATCGAACAGCGGCGTGAGGCCCGGCTCGGACCGGCCGTTCCCGCGCGGGCGCGCACGCGGGAGATCGCTGCCCGCCCGGCCGGAAGCTCGCCCGTCCCAATCTCCCGAACCATGCCGTCCGCACCGCCCTGACCTGCGGCGTCGCATGGCGAGCGCCGCAGATTTCACCCGTTCGGCCCAGTGCACCCCGGGCCCGCAGGCCACGGCGGCTGGTCCGGTGGATCATCGGCGGTGGGTACTGCGGAAACCGAAACCCGACCACCGGGAGGACGGACACCACGTGACCGACAGCGCCGGCACGCCCGCCGAACCGGACGACACCGCGGACCGCGCCGCCGGTGACGGATCCGGCGCGGGCGGCGGGAGGCACTGGGGCGGCCGGGGAAGCGGACCAGGACGAGGAGGCGGCGGCGGAGCCTGCGATGGGTCGCGCTGGGCGTCTCGCTCCTCGTCCTGATGGTGTCGGGTGTCGGCTGGTGGCTGTACCACAGGCTGGAAGGCAACATCACGACGGACCTGACCGCCGTGGAGGAGCTGGAGCGCTACGACAAGGAGCGCCCGCTGCCCGCCCCGCACGGCGCACAGAACATCCTGCTCATCGGCTCGGACAGCCGAGCCGGCGCCGAGAACGGCAAGTACGGCCGGGACAAGGGCGTCCAGCGCTCCGACACCACGATCCTGCTGCACATCGCCGGCGACCGCCGCAGTGTGACCGCGGTGTCCGTGCCGCGCGACCTCCTGGTCGGCATCCCGAGCTGCCGCACCGCCCAGGGCACCCGCAGTCCGGCCCGGTACGCCCAGTTCAACTCGGCCTTCGCCGTCGGCGGAGCGGCGTGCACGATCCGCACCGTCGAACGGCTCACGGGTGTCCGGATCGACCACCACGTGGTCGTCGACTTCCACGGCTTCACGAGCATGGTCGACGCCGTGAGCGGGGTCACGGTGTGCCTGCCCGCGGCCATCGACGACCGGGACGCCCGGCTGAAGCTGAGCGCCGGGAGGCAGACGCTGGACGGAGAGCAGGCCCTCGGCTACGTCCGTGCCCGCAAGTCCCTCGGCAACGGCAGCGACACCGAACGCATGGACCGGCAGCAGCAGTTCCTCGGCGCGCTGTTCGACAAGGTGCAGAGCAACGGGGTGCTGCTGAACCCGGCCCGCCTCTATCCCGTACTCGACGCGGCGACCAGGTCGCTGACCACCGATCCGGGCCTGGACTCCCTCAAGGACCTGTTCGACCTCGCCCGCTCGCTGCGCGGGGTGCCCGCGGAGCGCGTGCAGTTCCTCACCGTGCCGCGCCGCTCGCACCCGGACGACCCCAACCGCGACGTCCTCGCGCAGCCGGCGGCGAGCCGGCTCTTCGAGCGGTTGCGGAAGGACGCGCCCGTGCGTGTAGTGCCCAAGGAGACGACGACGAGCGCCGGCGGCGACACGGAACGTGACACCTCCACCGGTTCGCAGAATCCGTCCGCGACACCCACGTTCTCCGGTACCAACGCGACGTCGGCCAGGTGCGGGTGAAGCCCTGCCCAGGGAGTCACCGGGCAGTCCATGCGGATTGAGTGGATTGCCCGGTTGTAAGGGGCGTGGAATTTGTCACGGACGTCGCCCCGCGCTGAACTGGGCGGATAGTGTGACGCGATCCGGTACATCCGGCCTCCCTGGCCGAGGACGCACACCACCGGACCGAGGAATCGAGCGTCTCCCGGGGGGAGGGGCGCCGCGCGTGGCACCGACGGAGGACTCAAGCAACCGTGGATGCGCAGAGCCGTGGGCAGGCGGACGACATCGACCCCGCCGACCAGTGGGTACTGAACCCGCAGACGGGTAACTACGAACTGCGACTGGACCGTTCCGCTCCGAAGCCGGACTCCCCCGCTCCGCCGACGCCGCTTCCCGCAGAACCGCCCGTCGCCGCGGCCCTTCCGGTGCCACTCCCGCGACCGCCGACGTTCCGGGGCAGCGCAGCCGGCGCTCGGCGCGCGGCGGCAGCGCCCAGGGCGGTGCCCGCGGCGGGCGCGGTGCGCAGCAGACCGCGGCGGGACGCCGGAAGCGCAAACAGCAGAAGAGCAGGAACAGGAAGAAGTCGGCGGCGATGTGGACCGGCGGCGTGACGGCCTGCGTCCTCGTCGCCGGCTCGGCGTTCGCGTACTACCTGTACGAGCGGCTCAACGGGAACCTCAGCACGGTGGACGTCGGTGACGCCGGCTCCAAGGGGTTCAGCAAGGACGGCCCCGTCAACATCCTCCTCCTCGGCACCGACAAGCGCACCGGCGCGGGCAACGAGGGGTACGGCGACAAGGGCAGCAGCGGGCACGCCGACACCACGTTCCTGTTCCACGTCTCCGAGGACCGCACCAACGCCACCGCGCTGAGCATCCCGCGCGACCTCATCACCGACATCCCGGACTGCCCGACGAAGCAGCCCGACGGCTCGACCAAGATAATCAAGGGTTCCCAGGGCGTCCGCTTCAACGAGAGTTTCGGCGTCGGGGGCCGCGACCCCGGGTGCACGATGCGCACGGTCAAGGAGATGACCGGCGTTCCGGTCGACCACTTCATGATGGCCGACTTCAACGCGGTGAAGACCCTCTCGACCGCCGTCGGCGGGGTGGAGGTCTGCCTGGTCAACCCCATCAAGGACCGGGAGTCCAAACTGGACCTGCCCGCCGGCAAGCAGAAGGTCTCGGGCGAGGACGCCCTCGCGTTCGTCCGCAACCGGCACGGCCTGGGCAACGAGAGCGACCTCGACCGCATCAAGCAGCAACAGCAGTTCGTGGCGTCGATGATCCGGCAGATGAAGGAAGACACGCTGGGCAACCCGCAGAAGATGTTCGCGGTGGCGGAGGCCGCGACCCAGGCGCTCACCGTCGACAGCGCGATCGGGGACATTCCCAAACTGACGGCCATGGCCCAGGAACTCGGCAAGATCGACATCAAGCACATCAGCTTCGCGACCGTGCCCGTGGTCGACAACACGGACGGCGCGACCGTCCTCCTCGACCAGGTCAAGGCACCGCAGGTGTTCAGCATGATCCAGAACGACATCTCCTTCACCGAGGTCAAGAAGAAGGAGTCGGCGGCGAAGGACAAGCAGGCCGCCCTGCTCGAGGGTTCGAGGGCCGACGCCTCCGAGGTCCGGGTCGACGTCTACAACGGCAGCGACACCCCGGGGGCGGCGCAGAAGACGCTGAACTGGCTGCAGGTCGAGAAGGGCGTGCTCAAGTCCACCAACAAGAGCAACGCCCCGGAGAAGACGGACAAGACGACACTGGAGTACGCGCCGAACCAGGCCGACCAGGCCCGCAAGCTCGCGGACCTCATGGGTCTGCCCGCCACCGCGCTCAAGCCCGGCACGGAGGACGCCGGGGACGCGCAGGCGATGGTCCTCACGCTCGGTGCCGACTTCAAGGGCGCGGGGGTGCCCGTCACCGCACCGGCGAAACCGCCGGTGGACAAGGTCGAAGCAGACAAGCAGGTGTGCGCCCAGTGACCCCGGAGCACCGGGGCGCGCGGCGCGCCTGAAGACAGGGGGACCAGGGGTGGGACGGAGCAGCCTGCAAGGGGAGGACACGCGGGAGCGTGTCGGGCACGCCGGGGAACACGGCCGGGCCGGCGGCAGCGGTGTGCGGGAGCGGGACGGTTCCGCCCGCCCGGACGACGACGGGGAGGGAGCCCCACCGGCGGCGGTACCGGCCGCCGGGGGCGGCGGACGGCCGCGGCCGCTCGGCAGCCCCAGCGGCCCGGGAAGACCCGGCAGACGCCGGACGCTGCGGTGGGTCGCCTGCGTGCTCTCCCTGCTGATACTCGGTACGGCGGGTGCCGGATACCTCTACTACGAGCACCTGAACGGCAACATCCGGACGGACGACCTCAACCTCGGCAAGAACGGGATGGCCGGCCACCGCGTGAACGCGGCCGGCCAGACGCCGCTGAACATCCTGCTGATCGGCTCGGACGCGCGGGACTCGGCCGAGAACAAGGCGCTCGGCGGCGCCCGGGACACCTTCGACGGCCCGCCGCTGGCGGATGTGCAGATGCTGGTCCACGTCTCCGCGGACCGCAGCAACATGTCCGTGATCAGCATGCCCCGCGACACCGTGCTGAAGATCCCGGAGTGCACGGACCGCAGCGGCAAGGTGTACGAGGAGACCGGGTGGACGCTCACCAACGAGTCCCTCAGCCGCGGCGGCCCCGGCTGCACGGTGGCCACCTGGTACAAGCTCACCGGAATCACCATCGACCACTTCATGCAGGTCGACTTCGCCGGCGTGGTGTCGATGGCGGACGCGATCGGCGGGGTGCCCGTCTGCGTCAAGGACAACGTCTACTCGCGCAACAGCCAGGGGCAGGGCTCCGGTCTCAGGCTGAAGGCGGGCACGACCTCGGTCAAGGGCGAGCAGGCGCTGCAGTGGCTGCGCACCCGCTACGGCTTCAGGGACGGCACCGACCTGGCCCGCACGGAAGCCCAGCACATGTACATGAACTCGATGGTGCGTGAACTGCGCAAGAGCACCAAGCTCACCGACCCCGCCAAGCTGCGGAGCCTGGCCGAGGCCGCCACCTCCGCGCTCACGGTCGACGAGGGCCTGGACACGGTGGCCAAGCTGTACGCCCTGGCCGAGGAGTTCAAGCAGGTGCCGACCGAGCGCATCACCATGACGACGATGCCCAACTTCTACAGCCAGCGCCCCGGCTTCGCCGGCAAGGTCGAACCCCTCCAGCCGGACGCCGAGCAGGTGTTCCGCATGGTGCGTGAGGACGTCCCGCTCGACGGAAAGGCGTCCAGGCGCACAGCGCCCGCCGCGCCCGCGGTGCCCGAGGACCCCGCCGCCGAGGCGGGCGAGATCGGTGTGCGGGTGCAGAACGGCACGTACACCGATGAGCTGGGGGCCGCGCGGGGACGGGCCACGGAGATCGCGGGGATCCTCACCGGCAAGGGCTTCACCCGGGCGACGGCGGACAGCCAGACCGATCCGCAGGACCGGACGGTGGTGTTCTACCCGAGCGCGGAGCTGGCGGGCGATGCACGGGCGGTGGCCCAGGCCGTCGGCCTGCCGGTCTCCTCGGTGAGCAAGTCCGCCGATGTCTCGGGTGTGACGCTGGTGGTGGGCGCGGACTGGCGGGAGGGCACCACGTACCCGCAGGACGCGGCCGGGAACGACACCAAGGCACCGTCGTCCGCGAAGCCGCTCAACGCGGGTGACACCGGGGCCTGCATGGACGTGCAGCCGGGCTTCACCTGGTAGCGCGGGAGGAGCGGGGCCGGACAAGCGGACGGGTGCGGGCGGCATACGGCTGCCGTCCTTCGTCAGGGCCCACCCGGCCGCCCCGGCCCGTCGGCCGCCCCAGCCCATCCGGGGTGGGCGGCCGGGGGCGAGCGGCCGGGGGTGGGCGGGCGCGGGCCGTGCGGGCGGATTTCCTCGGGGGTTCCCCGGACGGGCCGTTCGGCACCCGGCGGGCATCCGGTCGGCACCCGGCGCCGGGAACTGCCCCGCCCTCGGAGCGGGCCCGTCCTCAGCGCGGGCCCCTGGTCAGCGCAGGCCCGTCCTCAGCGCGGGCCCCTGGTCAGCGCGGGCCCGTGGTATCAGGGCTGTGTCGCTGCCCCGTCGTCGGCGCGGGTCCGCGGTGTCAGGCCTGTGTCGGCGCGGTCACCGCAGGCCGGCGGCTCTCGATGACCTTCTTCGCCAGTGACCGCGGACTCGTCAGGAAGCCGAAACCCCACGACATGTGCATCGTCGCCAGCGCCACCGGGATCCGGACGCGGGCCTTCCAGGGGAGTCCCTTCCCCGCCGGGACCGAACCGGCGGTGATCGCCGCGAGGTAGCCGGCCGGGACCACGAAACCGAGCGGGGTCAGAACCGCGCCCACCACCAGGCCCGCGGCGATCGCGCAGACGGCGGTCGGCGGCGCGAGATAGCGGAGGTTGATCGAGCCGGAGTGGTAGCGGGCGACGACACGGCGCCAGCGGCCGTAGTCCTTGTACTGCTTGGCGAGTGCCTTCACGGAGGGGCGCGGCCGGTACCGGACCCTCAGCTCCGGAGAGAACCAGATCAGGCCGCCGGCCTCGCGGATGCGGAAGTTGAGCTCCCAGTCCTGGGCGCGGATGAACTCCTCGTTGTAGCCGCCCTGCCGCTCCAGCGCCTCGCGGCGGAAGACTCCCAGGTACACGGTCTCCGCGGGGCCAGCCTCACCGCCGGTGTGGAAGGCCGCGTTGCCGACGCCGATCTTCGAGGTCATCGCGGCGGCGACGGCGTGCTCCCAGTCGTTCTCGCCCTCGGCGTGCATGATGCCGCCCACGTTCTGCGCGCCGGTCTCCTCCAGGAGCCGGACCGCCGTCGCGATGTAGTCCGGTGACAGCATCCCGTGCCCGTCGACGCGGACGACGATCGGATGGCGGGACGCTCTGATCGCGGCGTTGAGCGCGGCGGGCGTACGGCCGGTGGGGTTGGGGACCGTGTGCACCCGACCCCACGGGTTCGACGCCGTCTCGCGCACCAGTTCCGCGGCGATCTCGTCGGTGCGGTCGGTCGACGGGCCCAGTGCGATCACCACCTCCATCTCGCCCGCGTAGTCCTGCTGCAGGATGTGGCGGACGGCGTCGCGCAGATGACGTTCCTCGTTGAGGACCGGCATGATCACGGAGACGGCGGGCGGGGCGGCTGGCATGGGTTCCTCGGGGTCCGGGGGTGTCCCCCGGGAGACAACGGCCTCGGGGAGACAGCGGCGTCGCCCGCCACGTTACCGCGAACGGGGGACACCGATGCGCGCCTCCCCCCGGCCTCCCCGTGCCGCAGATCGTATGGGCCTACGGTGCTCAGGATCACCGGTCTGCTGCCCCGCGGAGGTGCCCCTCGTGCCCACACCGCCCCGCTCGCCCCGTCCGCGACCGGCGGCGGGCCGTCCCAGACCGGTTCCCAGGCCGGCGGCGGGCCGCCCCGGACCGGAGGCACGGCGTCGGGGCGAAACGGCGCAGCGCCGGGGGCGGCGGGGAACGGCCGCCGGGGGCCGGCCCCGCGCACACGCGGGCGGGGGCAGGCGGAACGGCCCCGCTGGGGGATGCGGATGGTGACGACCCTCTCGGTGCTGGTACTCGGTGTGGGTGGGATCGGTCACGCCCTGGTGACGGGGCTGGACAGCGGCATCGGCCGGGTCGATCCGTTCAGGGACATGAAGAACCGCCCGGCGCACGGCAACGGGATGAACATCCTGCTCGTCGGCACCGACGGCCGGGACACGATCACCAAGGAGGAGCGCCACAAGTACCGGCTGGGCGGAGCTCCCTGCCGCTGCACCGACACGATCATGCTGGTGCACATCTCCGAGGACCGGGAGCGGGCGAGCATCGTCAGCCTCCCCCGCGACTCGTACGCGGAGATCCCCGCCCACACGGACCTCACCACGGGCGAGAAGCACGGCCTGCACGCGGTGAAACTGAACGCGGCGTACGCGGAGGGCGGGCCCGCGCTGACCGTGCGGGCCGTGGAGGACCTGACGAGGGTGAGGGTCGACCACTATCTGGAGATCGACTTCCGCAGCTTCATGAAGACCGTCGACGCGATCGGCGGGGTGGAGGTCTGCACCGCCCGGCCGCTGAAGGACACCCATTCCGGTCTCGACCTCACTGCGGGTACGCACCGGCTCGACGGCGCGCAGGCACTGCAGTACGTGCGGGCCCGGCATGTGGACGGGGCGGCCGACCTGGGGCGGATGCAGCGCCAGCAGCGGTTCGTGGCGGCCCTGGTGCAGCAGGCCGCCAGCAGCGGGGTGCTGCTGAACCCGGTGAAGTTCCGCCAGGTCAGCACCGCGGCGCTGAACTCCGTACGGGCCGACCGGGGCTTCGGCACCGACCAGCTCCTCACCCTGGGCAAGGCGATGAGGAGCTTCGCCCCGGCGTCGACGGAGTTCGTCTCCGTCCCCGTCAAGGACCCGAGCTTCCCGGTGAAGGGGGTCGGCTCGACGGTGAAGTGGGACCCGGTGAAGGCGGAGCGGCTCTTCCAGGCCCTCCGGGAGGACAGGCCGCTCGCCCCGGAACGTCCGCGGGCGGCCGCGTCCGCACCCCCCGCCAAGGTCGTCGAGGTCCCGCCGCGGCAGATCCGGGTGCAGGTCTACAACGGGACGCAGCTGGACGGACTCGGCTCCCGGGTGGACTCCGCCCTGCGGGCGACCGGCTTCAACACGACGCGGACCCCGCTGAACGGCGGCAAGCGCGATGTGAAACGCACCTTCGTCACCTACGACCCGCGCTGGGACCGCTCGGCGAGGTCCCTGGCGGTGGCCCTGCCGGACGCCGAACTGCGCCCCGTGCAGGGCCATGGACCGACACTCCATGTGACGGCGGGCTCCGGCTTCACCTCGGTGACCCCCGTCCGGGCGGAAACCCCCCGGCCCAGGGGCGCCTTCGGTGCCGTCACCGGCGACGAGGTCCTCTGCCGCTGACGGCTCGGAGGCAGGCACGGTCCGGTGGCGGTGGCGGGGCATTGGCCTGACGGTGGCGGAGCGGCGGCCTGACGGTGACGGGGCATTGGCCTGAGGTGGCAGAGCGGCGGCCTGACGGTGACGGTGGTCGGGCGGCGTTGGGGCGCGGGGTGCGCCGAGGGCAGGGGCCGCGAGACACCACCGCGCGGCGATACGGACGGGCGGGTACGCCGGGGCCGGTTGCCGCGAGGCGCCGGTGAGCCTCTCGACGACGCGGAGCGGCTGCGCGGAACCCGGGCCCCGGCGCACGCAACCGGCGACGGCTCAGCGGGGCCGGTCGGTCCTCGTGGCTCCCCGGCAAGGGCCCGGGACAGGGGTGCGGTCCCCGCGGGCACGACGGAGCCCCCCGAGGTGAGACCTCAGTCCTCGTACCCCTCGGCCGCGCGACGCTCGCGGAGTTCCTTGATGGCGCGGCGACGGGCCAGCCGGTGGGTGCGGCGGATCTGCGCCTCCTGGTAGCGCCGCTTGTCGCGCTCCGTCCCGGGGACCACCGGAGGGACGGGACGGGGCTTGCCGTCCGCGTCGACGGCGGCGAACACCAGATACGCGGAGCCGACCTGGGTCGCGGGTGCCGACTCGTTCCAGCGCTCGGCGAGTACCCGGACGCCGACCTCCATCGAGGACCGGCCGGTCCAGTTGACCTGGGCCTTCACATGCACGAGATCGCCCACCCTGACCGGCTCCAGGAAGACCATCTCGTCCATGGAGGCCGTGACCGCCGGTCCGCCGGAGTGCCGGCCGGCGACGGCGCCCGCCGCGTCGTCCACCAATTTCATGATCACACCACCGTGCACCGTCCCGAGGAGGTTGGTGTCGCTGTGCGTCATGATGTGGCTGAGGGTCGTACGCGAAGCCGATGTCGGCTTACCCGGAATGCCGCTCTCCGAGCGCTGGGCCTGGTCTGTCATGCCCTCCACCCTATGCGGGCCCCCGGGGACCGCGGCATTGCATCAGATTCGCTACAGCCCCGGTGTGATTTGTCACCCGCTCTGTCGGGCTTTCGGCCGCGGCCTGCACACTGTTCCGCATGAATGACTGGCCCGATGGATACGGACACGGCAGCCGGGGCGCGGAACCCGAGGGGCCGCGTGTGATGCGCCATGTGCGGCGACGCCCGATCCCGCAGCAGCCGCAGGGGTACGACGACGGGTACGACGCCCCGTACGACAGCGGTTACAACACGGGCCAGGTCTACGGTTCACCGTCCGGCCGGGGAGGCGGCGGGTACGGCGGCCCCGGCGAGCCGCCCGCCTACGGCCGCCCCGCGCCCGACTGGCGCAGGCGGCTCAAGGTCGGCTCGATCACCGTGCTCGTGCTGGCTCTCGGGGTCTCCATAGGCACCTACTTCTGGGCTGACTCCAAGATGCGCCGCGAGGTCGACCTCGCCAAGGTCATAGACCGGCCCGAGGAGGGCGACTGCACGACGTATCTGATCGTCGGCTCCGACAGCCGCGAGGGCATGTCCGCGGAGGAGAAGAAGCGCCTGCACACCGGATCCGCCGAGGGCAAGCGCACCGACTCCATGATGATCCTGGCCGCCTGCGGCAGCGGGAACACCATGATCTCGCTCCCCCGCGACTCGGACGTGGAGATCCCGTCCTTCGTGGGCTCGGAGTCCGGCAAGACGTTCCCGGCCCAGGGCCGCCGGGTGAAGCTGAACGCGGCGTACGCGGAGGACGGCCCCGAGCTGCTGGTCCGCACCGTGGAGCACAACACCGGCCTGCGGATCGACCACTACGCGGAGATCGGCTTCGCCGGCTTCGCGAACATCGTGGACTCACTCGGCGGCGTCGAGATGGACATCCCCAAGGCCTTCAAGGACGAGAAGTCCGGCGCCGACTTCCAGGCGGGCACGCAGACCCTGAACGGCGAGCAGGCCCTCGCCTTCGTCCGGACCCGGTACGCCTTCGCCGGCAGCGACCTGGACCGCACCAAGAACCAGCAGAAGTTCCTCGCCGCGCTGGCCAACCAGGCCGCGACGCCGGGCACGATCCTCAACCCGTTCAGGCTCTACCCGACCCTGGGCTCGGGCCTGGACACGCTGATCGTCGACAAGGACATGTCCCTGTTCGACCTGGCCGAGATGTTCTTCGCGATGAAGAGCGTCAACGGCGGCGACGGCACCTCGATGAACATGCCGATCTCCGGCAGCCGCGGTAGCAACCTGGTCTGGGACAAGGAGAAGGTGCGTCAGCTGATGGACCAGATCAAGAACGACGAGAAGGTCACCGTCACCGCCGACTGAGAACGCCTCGGTTCGAGGAAGCGGCCCCGTGTTGCGGACCCGTGCCGAAGGCGGCGGACCGGGGCACCGGGTTGGGGCACTCAACGGAGGCACCGGGCCGGGGCACTCGACGGAGGCACTGGGCCGCGGACGGGGCGCCGGTTCCGCGGGCCCGTGGCCGCCCCGGTGCCGGGGTGGTCCCCGGCACCGGGCGTCCCGTGCTCGGCGGTCAGCTCCCCGCCGTGTACGCCACGAAGTCCCCCCATGCCTCCGGGGTGAAGCCGAGCAGAGGACCGGACACGCTCTTGGAGTCGCGGACATGGACCGCACCGACCCCCGCCGCGACCTCGACGCAGTCTGGGCCGTCGGCCGTGCTGTAGCTGCTCTTGACCCACACCAGCCCGGAACCGACCCCGGCCGAGGGCTTGACAGTCATATCTCTCCCAGCAGTTTCTCGATGAAGGATCGCGACAGCCGAGGCGTGAGGGCCTGCGACCTGATCAGGCCGTACCGCATCTCCAGGATCTGGACCTCCCTGGGCTCGCTGATCAGACGGCTGGTGAGCTGCACCTCGTTGTGCGCAACAGCCGTGCCGTCGCTCAGCTTGAGCACCCTGTGCGAGCCGTCCAGGCCCGCATGCTCCTCGGTCTCCGTCGGCATGACCTGGATCTCGACATGCCGCAACGCGCCGACTTCCAGCAGGTGTTCGAGCTGACGACGCAGCACCATTCTGCCCCCGACCGGCCGCCTGAGCGTCGCCTCTTCCTGCACGAACGTGAGAAGGGGCGAGGGCTGCCGGTCGAACACCGACTGCCGGGCCATCCGCGCGGCCACCAGGCGCTCGATCTGGTCCTCCGAGAAGGCGGGCCGCCGCCCCCGGTACAGCGCACGGGCGTACTCCTCGGTCTGCAGCAGTCCGTGCACCACAGCGCCGGCGTATGCGCCCATCTCGACCGCGTCCGCCTCCAGCTTCGCCAGATCCCGGACCTTCTTCGGATACCTCGCCTCCGCCACGTCCTTCTTCATCGCCGCCAGCTTCCCGCCCGCGCCCAGGGCCTCGTCCGCCCGGTCCAGGAACTCCGGCTTCGGGATGCGCTTGCCGGTCTCCACCTTGTAGACCTGGTTCTCGCCGTAACCGATCGCCGCGCCCAGATCCGCCGCGCGCATCCCCGCCGCCTCGCGCCAGAGCCGCACCTGCCTGCCGACCACCGCGATCACCGCGCCCGAGTCGTCCTCCGGCCCCATCCCCCGGTCCGGCTCGTCCGCCACGTCGACCACGTCCACCACCGCCATCCCGTCCACCCCGTCCACACCGCCGCCTGCCCCGCCTGCCCTATCGGCCCCGAGCCCACCCGTCATACGACACCGCCTCCCTCCGTGTGCCCGCCGCCCGCATCACACCGGCAACCACGCCCGTACACCACGGACAGGGCCGCCCAACGCCTGGACAGTCACTGTCCGTACACGAGGCGCTCTGTTCAGAGTACGAGCGAACCGGCCACGCTGAGTGATGTGAACGTGGAAATCACCCGAACCGAATCTTCCGCTCCTGCCCGGCAGTTCACCGTCCTGCTCTCCCCCACCCGCCGGGGAGCGCGACTGGCCCGGCTGCTCACCACGGCCCAACTGGCCTGCTGGGGAATCCCGTCGGAATCGGCGGCACGAGTCGTCGCCGAACTGGCCGCCAACGCCGCACTCCACGGGCGGGTACCGGGCAGGGACTTCCGGCTCCGCCTCGCCGTCGAGGACGAGGGCAGGCGCCTGCGGATCGAGGTCACCGACACCCGGTGGGACCGGCTGCCGCCCGCCCCCGGCACCCTCGCCCCTCCGGCCGACGATGCCGAGTCGGGGCGCGGCCTGCTGATCGTCGAAGCGCTCGCCGCACGGTGGGGCGTGCGTGCGGGCCCCGTACCGCGCAAGACCGTGTGGGCCGAACTCGGCATCGTGCCGTGACCGGGCAACCCGCAGCCGGCCCACCCGCAGCTCCAGGACGGGGAGTCCGATCCGCGGACGAGCCCGTCGCCCGTCCGGTCAGCCGTGTCCGGTCGGTACCGCGAGGCCGTCGCAGTCGTCCGGCCCGGTCTCCACCGGGACGCCGGTCGTGTCGACGAAGCGCGTCAGCATGGGGAACCACGCCATGGTCATGATGGCCCGCGCGGCCATGTCCCCACCGCCGAAGGGACGATCCGTCCCGCCGTCCCGATAACAGGCTCTCCAGACCGGCGGGAGAACTTCAACCGGACTCCCCGCCGTCCGCTTCCGGGCACGGCGTGCGACGGTGTGTGACCGCGGCCGTCGCAGCGGGCCACCCCGGCGATCGGCGATCGGCGATCGGCGACTCTCCGTAGCACGCGCGGCCCCGGACTCCCCCGGTCCCGCTCCCCGCGCCCGCGGAGCAGCGCCCGGCCGATTCACGGCTACTCACAGGGAGTTCCCAGATCATCCACAGGCGGGTTCCGCACACTCGCCCCATGACACCAGAAGAAACCGACCCGTCCCGCGCCTCACGTCCCTCACGTCCCTCACGCCGGATCGTCCTGCTCGGTGGACTCGCCGCCGCCCTGGGCGTGTCCGCCTGCGGAAGGACCATGGTGACGGGCGTCGCCGACTCCACCTCGACTACCGGAGCGACCGCTCCCACCGCGTCCTCCACCGTCGCCTCGACCGAGGTCACGGGCAGCTACTCGATCCGCGACAGCACCACCGGGACGGAGATGGACGTCACCGTCAGCGGCAGCACGCGCTCCATCCGCGCCAACGGGCTGCCCAACCACGCGACGGGCGACTTCCCCAACCCGGGCAATCCGAACACGATATCGGCGCAGTCGTACGCGTTCGAACTACCGCTGTACGGGACGAAGGCGAAGGAGTTCACGCCTCTCGCTCTGCCTCAGCCCTTCGGCATAGCCATCAACGGTGTGCCCTTCGATCCCCTCGCCGCCGAGTGGTACCAGAACAACCCGCGCTCCGGTTGGACGGTCGAGGCCATCGGCCCCTCGGGCACCCTGGGCCTGGACGACAACAACGCCCATGTCCAGCCGACCGGTGCCTACCACTACCACGGCATGCCCACCGGGCTGACGGGCGTCCTGAAGTCCACCGCCCACTCGCCCCTGCTCGGCTGGGCCGGCGACGGATTCCCCGTCTACGCCAGGTACGGCTACACCGACCCCCGGGACCCGGATTCCGGCATCACCGACCTGACCTCGTCGTACCGTCTGCGGTCCGGGACCAGGGGAAGCGGCCCCGGCGGGTCCTACGACGGCACGTACACCGAGGACTTCGAGTTCGTCGAGGGACACGGCCTGCTCGACCAGGCCAACGGCCGCTTCGCGGTCACCCCCGAGTACCCGGACGGGACGTACCACTACGTCCTCACCACCGCGTTCCCCTTCGTCCCCCGCTACTTCGCGGGTACCGTCGCGGACAGTTTCGTCAAGGAGGGCGGCGGCGGCCAGGGACCGCGCCCGGGCGCCTGACGGCAGGAGCCGGCCCGGTGAAGGCGGCGCCCCCGGCGTCGGGGACCACCGGGACCACTGGGGTCACCGGGGCCGCTGCCGCTGGTCGGGCTGCTGGGGCGATGACGGCACGTGGGGGAACGGGCGAACTCCCGCGACAGCCACCACCTGTCTGCCGGCCGGGAAGCAGCCCCGCCGCGCCCCGCAACCTCTGGGCCTGGCTGACGAGTTCTTGTCCAGAGGGGCGGGCCGGGCCCTCGCCGACATTCTCCGCACGGGGCCGCGCCGATACGGCAGCGCGGCCCCCTCCCGTAGACGCCGGGCGCGCTCGGGCCCTTCCTCGGTCCCGCCTGGTCTTGGGCCTCGCGGGACCGGTCGGTCACGAACGGGACATCATGTTGCCGGAACGGAGAACTTGGCGGTGGGTGCCGTTGCGGGTGCGTTTTCGGGGCACGTCGCTTCGACGGGGTAGAGATACGTCTTGGCTTCGAGGTTGGTGCCGATCGTCGCCAAGAACGTGGCGGTGCCGGAGAAGTCCAGACTCCTGGTCGAGCTGTTCAGAGACAGCTGAGGGGGCAGTGCGGGGGCACCGTTCGAACGGGCCTTGACGACAGTGTCGTAGAGATCCGACACCTGAGGGGTCGTCCGCAGATGGTAGATGGCCTTGCCGTTGATCTTGGTCTGGAGGGCCAGGTTTCCCTTGGCCTGCACCTTGATGAGACTCGCGTAGATACAGGCCTGCTTCCCCGCGGGGACCTTGATGTTCTGCGAGGGAAGCGTGTAGGTGTCGGTCGTCGAGGTGGTCTGTGCTTTGGCCTCCGAGAAGGAGACGGTGTTCGTGGTCTCGGCGCCGAAGGTCACCGCGTCCGAGAGCTTGAACGACCCTGACACCTTGTTGGCGCTGGAGAAACCGGTGGTGACCGTGACCGTGGTAGCCGTGGTGATCGCCTTCGATATCGGCTGCGACATGAGCATCTGATCGATACCGGTGTGATTCTGCAGCGCAGCCTTGGTCACGAAGAGAGGCTCGACCGTGGTGAGGCTCGGTTCACCGACAGCGATGACTTTCGTATCATACATATTCGGCAGAGGTATGATCGCCGTCACGAGCGCTCTCTGACTCGGTTTGACGCTGTAGAAGATCTGCGTCTGGAGAAGGGGATCCAGGGGAAAGATGACCGTTTGCGCGGACGCAGGCGTCGCCGCGATCAGCAGCAGCGACATCCCGCCGCCCATCACACATCCGATACGCCTCGACAGTCTTGACATCGATACCCTCCGGTTGGAATAAGAACGTATGGCGCGAAAGCGGCGAATTGCCGGCGCAACACCAGCCGACGGCGGCCACCAGCGCGAGATGATGTCTTCGAGTAGCCCGCTGCCCGCGACTACGGCGTGAGAGTCCAACCCCGCCTTCCCCAACCCCACTGAGTCGGCGTCATGCGAAGAGAGGATGGACTCGGCAGCGGGTGTACGCGAGTCTCCCGGGCGGCACAAAAGGGGGTCACCCAAATGCCGGATCAATCGGTCTCTCCCGGGTCCCGGAAGTCTAGACCAACCCCCCTTCCCGCACTACGGATTGCGCGGGAAGACTTTCCGATCCGCCCAACAGGGCAGCCGCCCGCAGGGAGAATCGCCGGCCCTCGGCAGCAGCGTGGCTGCCCTGCCGTGGCCGACCCGGGGCCCTGCCGGGACGGCCCCGGAGGCCCGGGGCCGTCCTCCGGGGCGGCCTTCGCCGTGCACCCGGGTGGCGCCTCGGATACGCACGATGATCCGGCTCGACCAGCACAGGCAGAACCGGACCATTTCCGGATCGGCGCCCCGCGGCCGCCTGCCGCGTGCGCCGATCCGTCCGAAGCCGTACACCGGGCCTCACCGACACCGCCTGAGCAAGGACACTGTCCGTCAGCTGCGTTGCGACACGGAAGAGGTCCCTGTTCGACGAACAGGGACCTCTTCGTGCGCGGGGCATGACCGCAGGGGTGCAGGGGCGGGCAGCAGACGACTGACCTGGAGAAACCCTGCCAGGGGAGGCTCCTCGCCATGACGATCCGCTGGACTTGGTTCGCCCCCTCGTCAATCTGGGTGCTTTACGCGTCAGCGGCCGTTTCCGGTCCGGTATCCGCCCGGGACTCCCCCCGCATGACGCCCAGGAACGGCCCCGATCGGGCCGCAACGGGCAGGAAGCCAAAGCAGCCCTCTCGAACCCTTGAAACAGCCCTTGACCTGCGAAAACCCCATTAGGGAAGGTTCCTCGCCATCACGATCCGCTGGACTTGGTTCGTCCCCTCGTAAATCTGGGTGATCTTGGCGTCGCGCATCATGCGCTCCACCGGGTAGTCGCGGGTGTAGCCGTAGCCGCCGAGGAGCTGGACGGCGTCGGTGGTCACCTCCATGGCCACGTCCGAAGCGAAGCACTTGGCGGCGGCGCCCTGGAAGGTGAGGTCGCGGTCGCCCCGCTCGGACTTCGCCGCGGCCGCGTAGGTGAGCTGGCGGGCGGCCTCGATCTTCATCGCCATGTCGGCGAGCATGAACTGGACGCCCTGGAAGTCGGCGATCGGCTTGCCGAACTGCCGGCGCTCGCGAACGTAGCCCTTGGCGTAGTCGAGGGCGCCCTGCGCGATGCCGAGGGCCTGAGCCGCGATGGTGATGCGGGTGTGGTCCAGGGTCTTCATGGCCGTGGCGAAGCCCGTGCCCTCGGCGCCGATCATGCGGTCGGCGGGGATGCGGACGTTGTCGAGGTAGACCTCGCGGGTCGGGGAGCCCTTGATCCCGAGCTTCTTCTCGGGGGCGCCGAACGACACGCCCTCGTCGGACTTCTCCACGACGAAGGCAGAGATGCCCTTGGAGCGCTTCTCGGGGTCGGTGACGGCCATCACCGTGTAGAACTCGGACTCACCGGCGTTGGTGATCCAGCGCTTCACACCGTTGAGGACCCAGAAGTCGCCGTCGCGCACCGCGCGGGTCTTCATGCCGGCCGCATCGGAGCCCGCGTCAGGCTCGGAGAGGCAGTAGGAGAACATCGCGTCGCCCTTGGCGAGCGGGCCCAGGTACTTCTTCTTCAGCTCCTCGGAACCGGAGAGGATCACCGGCAGCGAGCCCAGCTTGTTGACCGCGGGGATCAGGGAGGACGAGGCGCAGACGCGGGCGACCTCCTCGATGACGAGCACGGTCGCGAGCGCGTCCGCGCCGGCGCCGCCGTACTCCTCCGGGACGTGCACCGCGTGCAGGTCCGCGGCCACCAGCGCGTCCAGGGCCTCCTGCGGGAAGCGGGCCTCTTCGTCGACTGCGGCCGCGAACGGCGCGATCTTCGCCTCGGCGAGCGAGCGGACCGTCTCCCTGAGCATGTCGTGCTCTTCGGACGGGCGGTACAGGTCGAAGTCAGGCACTGTGCTTGTCTCCCTTGGGCACCAAGGTCTTTCACTCCCCTGAGCAACTGCTAACTACCGTTAAGTAATACAAACTCTAGTGGTCAGGCCCCGGCCAGGCATACGTGAGCTTGCCGACAGCGGAAAAATGCCCTGGCACGCTCCCGGTTATGCTCGGGCCCGCAGTCCCTCCGCCCACCCCCAGGAGCAACCCCATGGCCCTCAAGATCACCGTGATCGGCACCGGGTACCTCGGAGCCACGCACGCAGCGGCCATGGCGGAGCTGGGTTTCGAGGTCCTGGGCCTCGACGTCGTCCCGGAGAAGGTCGCGACGCTGGCCGCGGGCCGGGTCCCGATGTACGAGCCCGGCCTGGAGGAGCTGCTCAACCGCCATGTCGCGGGGCTCGAGGGATCCAGCGGGCGGCTGCGCTTCACCACGTCCTGGGACGAGTTGGAGGACTTCGGCGGAGACGTCCACTTCGTCTGTGTGAACACCCCGCAGAAGCACGGCGAGTACGCCTGCGACATGTCGTACGTGGACGCCGCGTTCACCTCGCTGGCACCGCGGGTGAAGGGCGGCGCGCTGGTCGTCGGCAAGTCCACCGTGCCGGTCGGGTCGGCGGACCGGCTCGCCCGGCTGCTCGCCGATCACGCGCCCGAAGGCGTGGATCTGGCCTGGAACCCCGAGTTCCTGCGCGAGGGCTTCGCCGTCCGCGACACCCTGCACCCGGACCGCATCGTGGCGGGCGTGGACGGCGCGCGGGCCGA
Organism: Streptomyces sp. I6; assembly: GCA_003725745.1. Taxonomy (GTDB): domain Bacteria; phylum Actinomycetota; class Actinomycetes; order Streptomycetales; family Streptomycetaceae; genus Streptomyces. The sequence goes on from RHDP01000001.1 coordinate 2,494,613, forward strand.
GAAGCTGCTGCGCGAGGTGTACGCCACGCCGATCGCCGAGGGCTCGCCGTTCGTGGTGACGGACTTCCCCACGGCGGAGCTGGTGAAGACCTCCGCGAACTCGTTCCTCGCCACGAAGATCTCGTTCATCAACGCCATGGCCGAGGTGTGCGAGGCGGCCGGCGGCGACGTGGTGAAGCTGGCCGAGGCGATCGGCCACGACGAGCGGATCGGCAAGAAGTTCCTGCGGGCCGGGATCGGCTTCGGAGGGGGCTGCCTGCCGAAGGACATCCGGGCGTTCATGGCGCGCGCCGGTGAACTCGGCGCGGACCAGGCGCTGACCTTCCTGCGCGAGGTCGACTCGATCAACATGCGCCGCCGCGGGCACATGGTGGAACTCGCCCGGGAGGCCGTGGGCGGCGGGTCCTTCCTGGGCACCCGGGTCGCGGTGCTGGGCGCGACGTTCAAGCCGGACTCGGACGACGTCCGCGACTCACCGGCGCTGAACGTCGCCGGTCAGATCCATCTGCAGGGCGGCCAGGTCACCGTCTACGACCCCAAGGGCATGGACAACGCCCGTCTGGTCTTCCCGACGCTCGGCTACGCGGACAGCGCGCTGGAGGCCGTGCGCGGCGCGGACGTCGTGCTGCATCTGACGGAGTGGCAGGAGTTCGGTGAGCTGGACCCCGCATCGCTGGGCCGGGTGGCGCTCCGCCGGATCATGCTCGACGGGCGGAACGCGCTGGACGGGGCGAAGTGGCGCGAGGCCGGCTGGACGTACCGCGCGATGGGCCGGCCCCGCGCCTGAGCAGCCGCCGCCTCAGCCGGCGCAGAGGCAGAACGGGTGACCGGCGGGGTCCGCGTAGACGCGGAAGCCGCGTGAACGGTCCTCGGTGTCGAGCGGCTTCGCGCCGAGCGCCAGCACCCGGGCCTCGGCGGCGTCCAGGTCCTCGACGGTCAGGTCGAGGTGGAACTGCTGCGAGGACCCGGACGACGGCCATGCGGGGGCGGTGTGCCCCGGGGCGGCCTGGAAGGCGAGCGGCGTGCCCTGGTACCCGGTGAGGGTGACCCAGTCGTCGCCGTCCCGCTCCACTCCGGCGCCCAGGATCTCGGCGTAGAAGGCGGCGAGTGCGCTCGGGTCGGCGCAGTCCAGGACGACGGTCCCCAGTGCGGCGATGGCCATGGTGCTTCCTCTCGGACGGGTGGGTGGTTACCGGTAATCCACTTCTACCGGTAACGCGTGACCACATGCTCCCGCAGTGGAGGTAACGTCGCAACCATGAATGACAGAGCCCCGGCACCCGGCGGGCTCGCGCTGATCGAGTCGCTGGTCAACACGCTGAGCGTCGACACGGGCACGGACCTGCTGGACACCGAGGACGGACGTGCGGCGTTCGGGCTCGGAGAGGCGGACGTACCGGCCGCGAGGGAACTGCGCGAGGCGCTGCGGGCCGCATGCCTGGCGCACGCCGGTCACACCGCGTCCGGGCGCCACCCCTCGGACCTGAACCGGATCCTGGCCGGAGCGCCCGTGCGCGTCCGGGTGGACGGTGCCGGCGCCGCGACCCTTCACCCCGCGGCCGAACCGGCCGGCCTGGCCTCCCGCGTGGCCGCGGCCATCGCGGAGGCGACCGCCGACGGCACCTGGCTGCGCCTGAAGGCATGCGAGGCGGAGGACTGCCTCTGGGCCTACTACGACCGCAGCCCCGCGGGCCGCAGCCGCTGGTGCTCCATGGCGGTCTGCGGCAGCCGCGCGAAGATGAGGGCCTACCGGGCGCGCCGGGGCGGGTAGACGGCCCCGGGGCGTTGGCGCGGCCCCGGATCACCCCAGGTCATGGCGGAACACCACAGGTCACCACAGGTCACCACAGGTCTACGCGGTGCTCCACAGGTCTGCGCGGATCACCGAGGATGGCCGCAGATCACCGAAAGTCACCAAAGATCACCAAAGGTCGTCGCGGATCACCACCGATCACCGAAGGTCGACGCGGATCACCGCGGTCACGGTGTGGGCGTACTCGCCGTCGACTCGAGCGTCGCGTTCGAGGGAGCGCGGCGGGACCGGAGGTCGTGGGCGACGGATTCCGCGTCGCGGAGGACACGGACGGCGTTCTGCCAGGTGAGCTTGGACAGGTCCGGGCGGGACCAGCCGCGGCGGAGGAGTTCCGCGATCAGGTTGGGGTAGCCCGCGACGTCCTCCAGGCCGGCGGGGGTGAACGCGGTGCCGTCGAAGTCGCCGCCGATACCGATGTGGTCGACGCCGGCCACCTCGCGCATATGGTCGAGATGGTCGGCGACGGTGGCCGCCGTCGCCATCGGGCGCGGATGCGCGGCCTCGTACGCCCGCTGGACCTTCATACCCGCCTCGGTGGTGTCGAGGGGTGGAGGCCGTGCTCCCGCATGTTCTCGTCGGCCGCGCGTGTCCAGGCGACCGCTGCCGGGAGGACGAACTTCGGGACGAACGTCGCCATCGCCACACCGCCGTTCGCCGGAAGCCGTTCCAGCACGTCGTCGGGGATGTTCCGCGGGTGGTCGCAGATCGCCCGGGCGGAGGAGTGGGAGAAGATCACCGGAGCGGCGGTCGTGTCCAGGGCGTCGCGCATCGTCGTCGGGGCGACGTGCGAGAGGTCGACGAGCACGCCCGTGCGGTTCATCTCCCGCACCACCTCGTGGCCGAACGCCGACAGCCCGCCGAACCGCGGCTCGTCGGTGGCCGAGTCCGCCCAGTCGTTGTTGTCGTTGTGGGTCAGCGTCATGTAGCGGACGCCCAGCGTGTGCAGCGCCCGCAGCGTGGCGAGCGAGTTGTTGATGGAGTGGCCGCCCTCCGCACCCATGAGGGAGGCGATCCGGCCCTCCTTGCGCGCCGCCTCCATGTCGCCGGCGGTCAGGGCGCGCGCCAGGTCCGCCGGGTAGCGGGCCAGCAGCCGGTCCACCACGTCGATCTGCTCCAGCGTGGCGCTGACCGCCTCGTCACCCGCCATGTCGCTGCGCACGTACACCGACCAGAACTGCGCTCCGACCCCGCCGGACCTCAACCGCGGGATGTCGGTGTGCAGACTGCCCGTCTGGTCGGTCGCGATGTCGCGGCGGTCCAGGTCGTAGCGGACCTGTTCGCGCAGGGCCCAGGGAAGATCGTTGTGGCCGTCGACGACGGGAAAGGATGTGAGCAGCGAACGGGCTTCGGCGAGAAAATCCACGGTCAAAGCCTACTTGCCGAAGCCGAACGCCGCGGCCCCCTCCACCTTGGTGCGCAGGCGCCTGCCCTTCTCCGTCGCCCGGTCGTTCAGCTCCTGCTGGAAGTCCCGCATCCGGGCCAGCAGGTCGGCGTCCTGGGTGGCGAGGATCCGGGCCGCGAGCAGACCGGCGTTCCGCGCCCCGGCCACCGACACGGTCGCGACCGGCACCCCGGCGGGCATCTGCACGATCGACAGCAGCGAGTCCATGCCGTCGAGGTACTTCAGCGGCACGGGCACGCCGATCACGGGCAGGGGGGTGACGGAGGCGAGCATGCCGGGCAGATGGGCGGCTCCGCCGGCGCCCGCGATGATCGCCTTCAGCCCGCGGCCGGCCGCCTGCTCGCCGTACGCGATCATCTCGCGCGGCATGCGGTGCGCGGAGACGACGTCCACCTCGTAGGGGATCTCGAACTCGTCCAGGGCCTGGGCGGCGTTCTCCATGACGGGCCAGTCGGAGTCCGAGCCCATCACGATGCCGACGAGGGGGGCCGAGTCGGGAGCGGTGGTCATTCGGTGATCGTTCCTCTGAGGTAGTCGGCCGCGTGGCGGGCGCGCGCGAGCACGTCGTCCAGGTCGTCGCCGTAGGTGTTGACGTGCCCGACCTTGCGGCCCGGCTTCACGTCCTTGCCGTACATGTGGATCTTCAGCTGCGGGTCCCGGGCCATGCAGTGCAGATAGCCCTGGTACATGTCCGGGTAGTCGCCGCCGAGGACGTTCGCCATGACCGTCCATGCCGCCCGGGGCCGGGGGTCGCCGAGCGGCAGGTCGAGCACGGCCCGCACATGGTTGGCGAACTGGGACGTGACGGCTCCGTCCTGGGTCCAGTGCCCGGAGTTGTGGGGACGCATCGCCAGTTCGTTGACGAGGATGCGGCCGTCCGTGGTCTCGAAGAGCTCGACCGCCAGATGGCCGACCACACCGAGCTCCTGCGCGATGCGCAGCGCGAGCCGCTGGGCCTCCCCGGCCAGTTCCCCGTCGAGGTCCGGCGCGGGGGCGATCACGGTGTCGCAGACGCCGTCGACCTGCCGGGACTCCACCACGGGGTAGGCGACCGCCTGGCCGTGCGGGGACCGGACGATGTTGGCGGCCAGCTCGCGGCGGTAGTCGACCTTCTCCTCGGCGAGGACGGGCACACCGGCGCGGAACGGCGGCGCGGCGTCCTCCTCGCTCCGGACGAACCACACGCCCTTGCCGTCGTAGCCGCCGCGCACGGTCTTCAGGATCACGGGGAAGCCCCCCACCTCCGCGGCGAAGGCCGCCGCGTCGGCCGGGTCGGCGACGATGCGGTGGCGCGGGCTGGGCGCGCCGATCGCGTCGAGCCGTGCGCGCATCACCCCCTTGTCCTGGGCGTGCACCAGCGCGTCCGGGCCCGGGCGGACGGGGACGCCCTCCGCCTCCAGGGCCCGCAGGTGCCCGGTGGGCACGTGCTCGTGGTCGAAGGTGATCACGTCGCAGCCGCGGGCGAAGTCACGGAGGGTGTCCAGGTCCCGGTAGTCGCCGACGACGACCTCGCCGGCGACCAGGGCCGCCGAGTCCTGGGGGGTGTCACTGAGGAGCTTGAACCTGATGCCGAGGGGATGCCTGCCTCGTGTGTCATACGGGCGAGCTGTCCGCCGCCGACCATGCCGACTACGGGAAACGTCACCCTCCCAGGGTATCCGGAGCTCCGTACGGCCCCGCCCGCCCCTCCGCTTCGTACGATCCCACAAGGGCCGGGGCTGCCGGGCGGGACTCCCGACCGGCCGCCCACCGGGCACGCGGGTGGGGGTGCTGGTTAGAGTGGTCTGGTTGACGTAATCGACCGGACGGGACCAGCGGACACCATGAGCGAACGGGGCGCACTGCGTGTGCGACTGAACCGGCTCGCGCGCGAGGTCGCCAAGTTCGGCGCGGTCGGCGCCATGGGCCTCCTCGTCAACATGGCCGCCTTCAACCTGCTGCGGCAGACCACCGAGATCCCGGTGGTGCGCGCCAGCCTGCTCGCCACGGTCATCGCGATCCTGTTCAACTACGTGGGCTTCCGCTACTTCACCTACCGGGATCGGGACAAGAGCGGCCGCACCAGGGAACTGAGCCTGTTCCTGCTGTTCAGCGCGATCGGCCTGGTGATCGAGAACGGTGTGCTGTACGTCGCGACCTACGGCTTCGGCTGGGACGGCCCGCTGCAGAGCAACGTGTTCAAGTTCCTCGGCATCGCCGTGGCGACACTGTTCCGCTTCTGGTCGTACCGCACCTGGGTCTTCCAGGCGCTGCCCGCCCGCGAGGCCGTGCAGACCGCCGAGTCGTTCCTGGAGCAGCGGCGTACGGAGCAGCCCCACCGCGTCGGCAGCTGACCCGGCCCGCTCGCCGCGTTCCCAGACCTGCTCGCCGGTCCCAGGCGTCGGCCCGCTCGCCGCGCTCCAGCGCCGGCCCGCTCACGGTCGGCGCACCGCGCGCACCACGTGCACCACGTGCACCACGTGCACCACGTGCACCACATGCACCACGTGCACCGGAGCGTCAGCGCACCGTGCGCTCCGGCTGCTGCTCGCGCGGGCGCGCCTCCCGGCTCAGGAACAGGGCGAACACCGCGGGCTGCTGCTGCAGCAGCTCCAGCCGCCCGCCGTCCGCCTCCGCGAGGTCCCGGGCCACCGCGAGGCCGATCCCCGTCGAGTTCCGCCCGCTGATCGCGCGCTCGAAGATCCGCGCCCCCAGGTCGCCCGGTACGCCGGGACCCTCGTCGGTCACCTCCACCACGGCCTGGTTGCCGGTGACCCGTGTGCGCAGGGCCACGGTGCCGCCCCCGTGCATCAGCGAGTTCTCGATCAGGGTGGCCAGGACCTGGGCGACGGCACCCGGTGTCCCGACGGCCCTCATCCCCTGCTTGCCGGAGCAGACGATGGCGCGCCCCGCACTGCGGTACGCCGGGCGCCACTCCTCGATCTGCTGCTTGACGACCTCGTCGAGGTCGAAGGCGACGGCGGACCCGGTCCGCGCGTCCTTGGCGTTGGTGAGCAGCCGCTCCACCACGTCGGTGAGGCGTTCCACCTGGGTGAGGGCGACGTGTGCCTCCTCCTTGACGGTTTCCGGGTCGTCGGTGGCGGAGATCTCCTCCAGCCGCATGGAGAGGGCGGTCAGGGGCGTACGGAGCTGGTGGGACGCGTCAGCGGCGAGCCGGCGCTCGGCGGTGAGCATCCGGGCGATCCGCTCGGCGCTGGCGTCCAGGACGTCGGCGACGCGGTCGAGCTCGGGGACCCCGTAGCGCTTGTGGCGGGGCCGCGGGTCGCCGGAGCCCAGCCGCTCCGCGGTCTCGGCGAGGTCGGTCAGGGGCGAGGCGAGCCGGTTGGCCTGCCGTACCGCGAGCAGCACGGCGGCGATGACGGCGAGCAGCGCCACCGCCGCGATGATCATGAGGGAGCGGCCGACCTCGCGGGTCACGGTGGCGCGGGACTCCTCGACGGTGACCCGCTCACCCCGTTCACCGGTGGCGGAGCCGCGGATCACACCGCCGGAGGGCTGCTGTCCCACCTCGACCGGCGGGCTGCCGGGAATCTCGATCCTGGCGAAGCGGTGGAGACCGATCTGCTCGGCCAGCACCCCGTCGTCGACCGGCTCCCCTTCCATCACCTTGGCCTCGACGACACTGACCAGCCGGAGTGCCTCGGAGTCGAGACGCTCCTGGGCGCTGTTGCCGATGGTCCGCGTCTCGACGATGACGAGCGACACGCCGAAGACGGCGATCACCACGAGCACCACGGCCAGGGTGGAGTTGATCAGTCGGCGGCGCACGGTGCCCTCCGGGCGGGTCTTGCGGTCCTGCGGGGGCCGGGCCCCCGCGGTCCTTGCCGTCCGCGGGCCGCCCGGGCTCGGGCCGCCCGCCTGCTGTTCCTCGTACTCGGGCCGACCGGGCTCGGGCCGACCGGCCCGGGGCGGCCCTGGGCCGAGCGCCCCGGTCACCGGCGGCCCGGCCGTTGACGGCCCGGTCACGCGCCGCCCCGGGCTGAACAGCCCGCCCGCGGAGCCGCCGCGCGCGAAGCCGCCACGCCGGGCCGCCGCGCGCGAAGCCGGCCGCGCTCGGAACCGGCCGCGGTACGGCTGCCGCCCCGGGCCGGACCCGGCCGGGCTCCGCGCTCGCTCCGGTGCACGGCGCCCCCGGGGCCCGACCCCGGGCTGCCCGGGGTCGCCCCGTCCGAGGCGCGGCGGCCCGGGCCGCGCGGCGCCGCGGCGCTCAGTTCTTCTCGAAGCGGAAGCCGACACCCCGGACCGTCGCGATATACCGCGGGTTCGCCGCGTCGTCCCCCAGCTTCTTGCGCAGCCAGGAGATGTGCATGTCGAGGGTCTTCGTGGAGGACCACCATGTGGTGTCCCAGACCTCCCGCATCAGCTGGTCGCGGGTGACCACCCGGCCGGCGTCCCGCACCAGCACGCGCAGCAGATCGAACTCCTTCGCCGTGAGCTGGAGCTCCTCGTCGCCCATCCAGGCCCGATGGGACTCGACGTCGATCCGCACGCCGTGCGTCGCGGGGGCGGCGGCGGGCTCCGCCGCACCGCGGCGGAGCAACGCGCGTACCCGAGCGAGCAGCTCGGCGAGCCGGAAGGGCTTGGTCACGTAGTCGTCGGCGCCGGCGTCCAGGCCGACGACCGTGTCCACCTCGTCGGCGCGGGCCGTCAGCACCAGGATCGGCACGCTGTGGCCGTCGGCACGCAGCCGCCTCGCCACTTCGAGCCCGTCCATTCCCGGCAGCCCGAGATCCAGTACGACCAGGTCGACACCGCCGCGGAGGCCGGCGTCGAGCGCGCTCGGGCCGTCCTCGCGGACCTCGACCTCGTACCCCTCCCGGCGCAGGGCGCGCGCCAGCGGCTCGGAGATGGATGCGTCGTCCTCGGCGAGCAGTACACGGGTCATGGGGTGATGGTAGTCCGCCAAGGCGGGGCTCCGGGGGTCCCGGGCAGGCCACCCGATGGTGGCGATGCCATCCTGGTCGGCGCGGTCGCGGGCGGGCGGGCCTTTTCCGCACACCTGTGACCCGCCTCTCAAATGGTCTATACATATCGCTGTCATGCCTTATGGTGTCAAGGCGCCTACAGCACGAACGGGGACCTTTGGCTGCTTTATCGCCAAAGGTCTCTTTTGTGCGCGGAGCGGGTGAGCCCTCCTCCGCGACCCTGAACGACCTGGGCCGGGCCCCGCCCGCGACGACCGCGGACGGGGTGTGGATCCCGGTGAGGACTGTCCCTCGCCCCTGCCGGGGGCGGCCCCTCGGGCGTGGGGGCGGGACCGCTTCCCCGCCGGTACCGGCCGCCCCCACCGGGCGCGGAGACCGCTCACGATGCGGTGCGTCCCGAGCAGCAAGGATCGACATGGCGTCCAGCCTGACGAAGGACTCGTCCACCACCCCTGGCGAGAAGACCTTCTTCGGCCACCCCCGCGGTATGGCCACGCTCTTCATGACGGAGATGTGGGAGCGCTTCTCCTGGTACGGAATGCGCGGCATCCTCGTCCTCTACCTGGTCGCGGGGGTGCTCGACGGGCCGCTCCAGGGCAGGGAGGCGCTCGCCGCCTCGATCTACGGCGTCTACAACGCCGTCGTCTACATGGCCGCCATGCCCGGCGGCTGGATCGCCGACCGGCTGTGGGGCGCGCGCAAGGCCGTGCTCGTCGGCGGCATCGTCATCGCCCTGGGGCACTACACCCTGGCCATCCCCTCGGACACCGCCTTCTTCGCCGGTCTGGTGCTCATCGCCGCCGGTACGGGTCTGCTGAAGCCGAACATCTCGGCCATGGTCGGCGGCCTCTACCAGGGCCAGTCCAGCGCCCGCCGCGACGCCGGCTTCACGCTCTTCTACATGGCGATCAACATCGGCGCCATGGCCGCCCCGCTGGCCGTCGGCTACCTCGGCGAGAACGTGAACTGGCACCTCGGCTTCTCCGTCGCCGGTATCGGCATGACACTGGCGGTCGTCCAGTACGTCCTCGGCAGCCGCCACCTCGGCGACATCGGCAAGGAGCCCGGCACCCCGGCGACGCCGGCGGAGAGGCGGACCGCGCTGCGCAGGGTCCTGCTGTGGGGCGGTCTGGCCGTCGCCGCGCTCGCCATGGACGTGCTGCTCGGCACGTACGACATCGAGCACATCGTCAACGTCCTGGCGGTCCTGGGCATCGTCGTCCCGGTCGTCTACTTCGCCGCGATCTACCGCAACCCGGCGCTGACCGCGGCCGACAAGCCCAAGATCCAGGCGTTCGCCTGGTTCTTCGCCACGGCCGTGCTGTTCTGGCTGATCTACGACCAGTCGGGCTCGCTGCTGACGCTGTTCGCGGACAACAAGACCGACCGCGTGATCGGTGGCTGGGAGTTCCCGGCGTCCTGGTACCAGTCGGTGAACCCGGCCATGGTCATCGTCCTGGCCCCGCTGTTCGCCACCCTCTGGGTGAAGCTCGCCCAGCGCAACCGCGAGCCCAGCACCCCGATGAAGTTCGCCCTGGCGATGCTGCTCATCGGCGGCTCGTTCGCCATCATGGGCCTGGCGGGCGCCGCGGCCGCGAACAGCGAGACCGGCAAGGTCACCGTCTTCTGGCTGCTGAGCGTCTACTTCGTCCAGACCGTCGGCGAGATGTGCCTGTCGCCGGTGGGCCTGTCGCTGTCCACGAAGCTGGCGCCCCAGCAGTTCGTCGGCCAGATCATGGGCCTGTGGTTCCTGGCCACCGCGACGGGCAACGCCCTCAACGGCTGGGTGACCAAGCTCAACGAGCCGCTCGGCGATGCCGCGTACTACTCGATGTGGGCGGCCGTCGCGATCGCCGCGGGCCTGACGTTCATGATGGCGGGCAAGAGGATCCGCGCCCTCATGGGCGACGTCCGCTGACACCGCGGAGTTCCGCCGGGCCGGCCACCCGCGTACTCATCGGACGGGCCGGCCCGGCGCGCACACCGCGTGCCGGGCCGGCCCGCCCTCGTCCAGGTGGGTGCTCACGTCTGCCCGTTCGCCGGGGGCCGGTTCTCCGGCGGTACGGAGTCCGGGGTCGGGTCCGGGGCCGAGCCGCGAGCGGAGTCCGGGTTGGAGTCCGAGGTCGGGTCCGGGGTGGACCACGGCGGGGCCTCGGGGGTGCCGGGGCCGGGGTCCCGCGTCGTGGGGGCGGCGGGGTCCGCGCGCGGGGCGACCGGGTGCCCGGCCCGGTGCCGACCGGTGTGCCGCGGCCGCACCCGATCCACGACGGCCATCCCCATCCGGAACAGCGCCGCCGGTACCACGACGGCCAGCAGGACCCAGAAGAGCGTCACGCCCCAGGGCCTGCCCACGCCCCAGGGCTGCTCGACGAGCAGCTGCGAGCCGTACCGCACGGACACCCGGTAGTCGCCGTGCGCCCCGGCCGGCAGCCGGACGGGCAGCGTGATCCGCTCCTTGCGACCCGGCTGGACGGTGCCGCGCCACCGCCGCTCCTCCCAGCTGGGGGCGAACACACCGTGGGCGGTGCCGACCCGGAAGACGGGGTCCTCGACCGGGGCGGTGCCGAGGTTGCCGACGGTGAAGACGAGTTCACGAGCCGGTGGAGCGCCGAACCAGACGAGCAGCCCGCTCGACCCGGTCAGTTCGGCGGTCGTGAGCACGGCGAGCCTGCCCCCAGCGGTCTGCCGCGGCAGCGGGGCGGTGGGGTGGCCGGCGACGGTGAACGGCTGGTCCACGACGGCCCGCTCGCCGGTGACCGTGGCGACGTGCACCACGCAGGGACACGGTTCCGGGGGCTCGGCGACCGGCATGCTCATGCTGAAGGCGCCCCCGGCGTCGGTGGTGACGGCCCGGCCCTCGGCGTTGGCGCAGGAGTTGGTACCGCCGACCACTCCTCTGCCGGGCTCGGACTGCCCGCAGATCAGCAGCATCAGCAGGGTCTCGGGCCGCCACCCGGAGCCGCTGACGGTGATGTCATCGCCCTTGCCCGCCTGGGACGCGGAGAGACGGACGACGGGCTGCGGGTCCGCGGCGGTGTAGGGGACCGGACCGGCACCGTACGAGGCGGGGCCCGCCGGGACGACCGCCGACGGGGCCGGACCCGAGGCGACGGCCGCGGACGGGGCCGGACCCGAGGCGAAAGTAGCCGGGTGGGCCGCAAGAGAAGCCGGACCCGAGGCGACGGCCGCGGACGGGGCCGGACCCGAGGCGAAAGTAGCCGGGTGGGCCGCAAGAGAAGCCGGACCCGAGGCGACGGCCGCGACGAGGAGCACGGCGACCAGCCGGACGGCGGCACGGCGGCCGCCCGCTGTCCGGCGCGGCACACCGGACGGGGGGCGGGGCCACCCCGGCACGGCGCCGACGGGGCCGCCCGCCCCCGTGCGGGGCCGGAAGCCCCGCGGGCGGCTACCGCCGTTCCGGGCACGGGACCACCGCAACCGGGTGAGCGGCCCACGGGCGGGAAGCCCCTGCTCCCTGCCGGGCGGCTCCCAGAGGCGGGCGCGCACCCAGGCGGTCCGCGCGCCCGGGCCGCCGGCTCGTCCACGGGACTGCGGCGTCCCCGCCCCCGTACCAGTACCGGTACCCGTCCCCGTACCAGTACCGGTACCCGTCCCCGTACCAGTACCGGTACCCGTCCCCGCCCCCGTACCAGTACCGGTACCCGGGCGGCGGGACACGGCGGGCGAACCGCCCGGTGACCCGGCACCGGCCTCCCGCGTCCACCGGGGAAGCCCCCGGAGCCACCACCCACGCCGGGCTTCCGGGCGTCCCCGGAAGCCCGGGCGGGTGGTCGGGATGCGGGGTGCGCCGCTCACGTCCGGTCTCCCGCCTGCGCCACGGGGCGTTCTGGTCCGCCAGGGCGGTCGGGTCCGCCGGGCCCCTCGGGGGACCGTTCGCGGCCGCGCCACAGCGCGAGGGCGCCCGCCGCCGCCCCGAGTGCCAGGACCGCTCCCGTCGCCGCGGCCCACGGCACGTACCGGGCAGAGGCCGTCGCCTCGGCCGGCTCGGCGCCGGGAGCCGTGACACGGAGGGTGATGTCGACGGAGTCGAGGACCGGCGGATCAGGCCACGGTTCGGACAGTTCGAGGCTCCGGCCGGGGTCCAGCTCGACGGGCAGGGCGCGGGCGGGGCGCCGCAGCAGTGCGCCGGTGACCCCGTCGGCGCGTACCGCCAGGCGGGGCTCCAGCACGATGTTGCCCCGGTTGACGAGGGTGTAGCGGATGCTGCGGCCCTCGACCCGGAGGTCCTCCACGGTGAGCGCGCCCAGCTCTGCGCCGGTGACGCGTACATGGACCCGTACAGCCGCCTCACGCCCCCGGCCGACACCACGACCCGCGCCGGCCGGTCGCCGGGGGGAGCGGAGGCCGGGACCGTGACGGCGAAGGGGACGTCGGCCCGGGTGCGCGCGGGGACGGTCACCCGGTCCTCGGCGAAGACCAGCCAGGCCGCGCCGGTGGCCCGCAGCCGGACCGTCAGCGGTTCGGCCCCCGGGTTGGTCACGGAGACGCCGTCCTCCATGACCGTGCCCGGCCGGCCTTCCAGGTAGACGTGCCCTCTGCCGCCGGTCACGGGCTCGGCGCTCCAGTCCTGTCCGGCCGCCGCAGCCGCTGCCGGGACGGCGGCGGGCACGGCGGCGGGCACGGCGGTCGCGACAGGAACGGCAGGCACCGCGGTCGCGACAGGCACGAAAGGCACGGCGGATACGGCGGATACGGCGGATACGGCAGGAACGGCAGGCACCGCGATCACGGCGGTCGCGGCGGTCGCGGCGGGTACCGCCGTGATCGCGAGGGGCATGACGGGCCAGAGCAAGGTCAGCAGGGCGCCGGCGGCGGCGGGTCGGGCACGGCGCGGCACGGTCAGCCCGCGGACCGCGGTCCGCGCCGGGTCAGCCACAGCACCCCGGCGGCTCCGGTCAGGAGCACCGCACCCCCGAGCGTGCCCAGCGCGGGCGCGGAGTCGAGCGGACCGGTCTTCGGCAGCTCGCCGGCTCCGGAGCCGGACCCTCCCGATCCGCTGGAGCCTGACCCTCCGGATCCGCCGGACCCGGAGCCGGACCCGGTCGTCCCGGACGCGGACCCGGTCGCCCCGGAGCCGGACCCGCCGGACGGCTGTCCGCCGCCGGAGCCCTGGACGTCCAGTTCGAGCGAGGGCTTCGGGTCGTTCCCGGGAGTGCACGTGGTCGTCGTCCCGAGTGCCTTGATGGTGAGCACCCCGGCGGTGAAGGTGACCTTGCCGCTCTTCGCGGGGGTGTACGTCCCGGTCAGGTCGTTGATCTTGATGGGGGTGTCGGGCGGGATCGCCTCGGCGTTCGGCGGACCCGAGACCGGGACCGTGCCCGTCTCCGCGCCACCGAGTTCGATGACCGCGCTCGGGTTCATCGCTCCCTTGCCGAGTTCGACGGGGCTGGACGAGACGCCCTTGCCGAACGACATCGTGAGCTCGTAGCCGCCGCCGCTCTTCACGGCCTTGATGTCGATGGGAGACACCGCGGCCTTGGGGCCGATGGGCGTCTGGCACCGGTAGTCGACGTCCACGACGGCCGCACCGGCGGTCGGTGCGGCCGTCAGCACCACCGAGCCCGCCAGCGCCGCCACCGCCGCCAGCGTGAGAGCTGTCCGCTTCTGGTACGACATCGAGTTCCCCTCATGCCGGTAGTCGCCGCAGCACCAACTGACGACACATCAGATCGGTCGCTCAAGGTACGCCCCGGCACGTGCGGAGGGAAGACGAAGAGCACGGCGGATCGCCGTGCTCCACAACAGCTTCGACACCCCGGGGCCGGAGCCCTGCTAGGAGGGCGCCGCGAGTTCCGCCCACACCGTCTTGCCCGTCATCCCCGGCGTCCTGACGACCCCCCAGTCCAGGCACAGGCGCTGGACGATGAACATGCCGTGGCCACCGGGCCGGCCGGCCCGGTGCGGGGTGCGGGGCGCGGGCTGGCCGGCGCCGAGATCGGTGACCTCCAGCCGGAGCACCTTGGCGTCACTGGAGACCCGCAGCCGGTCCGGGCCTTCCGCGTGCAGGCAGGCGTTGGTGACCAGCTCCGAGACGACGAGGAGGACGTCCTCGGCGGCGGCGCGCCGGTCGGCGTTGGCGGCGGGCAGCCAGCCCCAGTCGTACAGGGCCTGCCGGGTGAAGTCGCGAGCGAGCGGGACGATGCCGCTGGCGTTTCCGAGCGCCAGGGTGCGCACCCGGCCGTCGGGCAGGACGGCACCGGGTCCGCCGCCGGCCCCGGCGGGGCGCCGTCCGGCTCGGGGCCGAGGTCGCCCGGCGGATGCTGCCGGGTGGTGCTCATCAGCGCTTCACCTCACCGATTCACCAGTTCGCGTGTGGGTAGATACGGAGCGTGCGGGGATCCGCACACGTTCTGCGAGGGTCCTGGGGATCCTTGCGGGGGTCTTCTGCCCGGCCGGATCCGGACAACACCCCCCGGTCCGGTCATGCGGCGGGAGTCACTCCGCCAGGGCCGCTTCCACCGTGTCGTGGACGGTGAAGACCGCCTCGGCACCGGTGATCTCGAACACCCGCGCCACGACGGGAAGCATTCCGGCCAGATGGACCCCGCCCCCGGCCGCCTCGGCCCTGAGCCGGGCACCGAGCAGCACGTTCAGCCCCGTGGAGTCGCAGAACTCCAGATGTGAGCAGTCGACCACCAGGCGTGCGCGGCCCTGATCGAGCGCATTCTCGAGTGGCGCACGCAACAATTCGGCGGTGTGGTGATCCAGCTCACCCGCCGGGGTCACCACCTCGCTCGGGCCTTCGGTCCTGACCTCGACCCGAAGGCGGCCTCGATTCGCACTGCCGACCGTCCCGCGGTCCATGCCCGTCCTCTTCGCCGACGACGTTGACGTCCGCAGAACATTACGCCTTTCGTACGCCGATCGGTAGCCGAACTCCCCCACAAATCGGACATACATGACTTTCAACACTTGCAACGGGCGGCAAAGAGCGGGTAGGGCTATATGGACACCACCGACACGGCCGGCTTTGGAGGCGCCGCACACCGCAGCACCGCGTATGGGCATCGGCAGCCATATGCCGAGAACGATGGAGGAGACCATGTCACCCCGGCTCGACGAAACGCGTACCCCGGACGCGCCGTCGACATGTCAGCACGATCAACTCGATTCCCCCGAGCACACCGGGCGCCACGCGCCCGACGTGTACGACGAGCACCACCCGCACGCGCAGTACGGGCAGTACGCGCAGTACGAGGATGTCGGCCTCCCGGCGCTCCCGCCGTTCGACCAGGTCGGCCCCGTGGACGCGCGCGCTCTGTCGAAGACGCTCTTCGCCCGCCTGGAAGCCCTCGAGGAGGGCACGCACGAGTACGCCTACGTGCGCAACACCCTCGTCGAACTCAACCTCGCACTGGTCAAGTTCGCCGCCTCCCGGTTCCGCTCCCGCAGCGAGCCGATGGAGGACATCGTCCAGGTGGGCACGATCGGCCTGATCAAGGCCATCGACCGCTTCGAGCTCAGCCGGGGCGTGGAGTTCCCCACGTTCGCGATGCCGACGATCATCGGCGAGATCAAGCGCTTCTTCCGCGACACCTCCTGGTCCGTGCGCGTCCCGCGCCGGCTGCAGGAACTGAGGCTGGACCTCGCGAAGGCCGGCGACGAGCTCGCCCAGCAGCTCGACCGCGCACCCACGATCGGCGAACTCGCCGAGCGCCTCGGCATCACCAGGGACGAGGTCGTCGAGGGCATGGCCGCGAGCAACGCGTACACCGCGAGCTCGCTGGACGCGCAGCCCGACGAGGACGAGTCCGAGGGCACGCTGGCGGACCGCATCGGCTACGAGGACCACGGCCTCGAGGGGATCGAGTACATCGAGTCCCTGAAGCCGCTCATCGCCTCGCTGCCCCCGCGCGACCGCAGGATCCTCTCGCTCCGCTTCGTCGCGGGCATGACCCAGTCCGAGATCGGCGACGAGCTCGGGATCTCGCAGATGCACGTGTCGCGCCTGCTGACCCGCACGCTGACCAGGCTCAGAAAGGGCCTCACCGTCGAGGAGTGAACTCCCCTCCGCAGCACACCGCCTGAAGGGTCCATTCCGTCAAGGGATGGACCCTTCCGCCGTATTGACGGTGGGGTCCGGTATGGGCCACATTGAGCCGGGGGTTCAGGGGGTGGTGGGGCCGTGGGGGAGGCGCTGGAAGCGCGGATGCGCGACCGCATCGGCAGGGAGTGCCTCTACCTGCCGTCGTGCCGGCTCGGGCTGTACGTGGCGCTGCGCCACTGGTGCAGACCCGGCGGGCGGGTGCTGATGTCGCCCGTCAACGACGACGTGATCTTCTTCGTGGTGCTGGCGGCGGGCCTCCGCCCGGTGCAGGCACCCCTCGACCCGCGTGACGGCTCGATCGACGAGTCCGCCGTCCCCGAGGAGACCTGGCGGACCCTGGACGCGGTCATCACGACCAATCTGTACGGCAACCCCGACCCCGCACCCGGCCTGCGCGCCCGCTGCGACGCGCTGGGCATCCCGCTCCTTGAGGACGCGGCGCACGCGATCGGGTCGAGCGTCGGCGGACGGCCCGTGGGCTCGTACGGGGAGGCGTCCGTCTTCAGCCTCTCCAAGCACACCGCCGCCAAGACCGGGGGCTTCCTGGCGGTCGCCGACCCGGCCCTCCGGGAGGCACTCCGGGAGGCCCGCGACCACCTCCTCGCCCCTTCCCGGCTGTCCGCCGAGTTCGCCTACGCCCTGCGGCCGTACGCGGAGGCCTCGGTGCGCGGGCTGCGCCTGGTCCGGGCGGCACGGGCCGCGATGCGGCTCCTCGGCATGGAGGAGCGCGAAGGGATACGGATGCCGCTGCGGCCCGGCGAACTGAGGCAGGCGGTGGCCGAGGCCCCCGCTCTCACGCCGTTCCACTCCTGGGTCCGGGTCGACATGCACGACTACCGGATCCGCCCCGGACGCGCCCGCCTCCACCGCACCGCGCGGCTGCTCGACCGCCTCGACGACCGTCTCGCGGCCCATCGCGAAGGCACCCGGCGGCTGCTGGCGAGCCCCTGGGCGGCGCCCGGCGCCGGCCCGGTCCAGCCGCTCTTCCGCGTGCCGCTGCTGGTAGCCGACCGGGACGCGGCCGTCGCCGCACTGGCCCGGCACCGCATCACCACCGGCTATCTGTACGACCCTCCGCTCGACGACTACGCCTCCGCGCGGTTCACCGACCCGCCGCCCGATCCGGAACCGGCCCGCTGGTTCGCCCGCCACGCCCTCCCCGCCGACCCGCTCAGGGCGGACCGGATCACCGCCGTCCTGGACGCGGCGGGCGTACGCCCGGCCGAGCCCCCGCCGAAGGCACGGCGCACGGGGGACCCCGAAGGCGGGGCCGGGGGCCCCGAGAGCGGGGTCCGGGGCCCCGAAGGCGGGGGCGGTGGCTGAGACGACCCGGGTGCGGGCGCCCGGTACCGCCACCGGCGGGAAGGCGCCCTCCGACGGGACGACCGGAGGATCCGAGGGCGGCTCCTCCATGTTCCGCAACGCCTATGCGCTGATGCTCTCCACCGGCGTCTCCGCCGCGCTGGGGCTGGGCTTCTGGCTGGTGGCCGCCCGGTACTTCACCGAGGAGGCCGTGGGGCAGGGGTCGGCCGCCATCGCCGCGATGCGGCTGCTCGCCTCGATCACCGCGACCACGATGATCGGCGCGGTGGTGCGGTACGTGCCCAGGGCCGGACGGGCGACCGGTCCGCTGGTGTGGCGGGCGTACGCGGTCAGTTCGGCCGTCGTGTGCGTCGCGTGCGCGGCCTTCCTCGTCACCCTCGACCTGTGGGGACCCTCGTACGCCCCGTTGCGGGGTCCCGTCGCCGGAGCGGTCTTCACCGCCGCATGCGTCGGCTGGGCACTGCTCACCCTGCAGGACGGGGTGCTGACCGGGTTGCGCGAGGCCGTCTGGGTACCGGTGGGCAACGCGGTGTTCTCCGTGGGCAAGCTGCTGCTGCTCGTCGTCTTCGCGGGCGCCCTCCCCGTCCTCGGCGTCTTCGTGTCGTGGGCGGCGGCGATCGCCCTGTCCGTACTACCGCTCGGCTGGCTGGTGTTCCGCCGGCTGATACCCCGCCACGCCGCCGCCGAGGGCGGCCGCGAGCCGCCGCGGATGCGGGACATCGGGCGCTTCCTCGCCGGGGACTCCGTCGGCGCCCTCTTCTCCCTGGCGATGATCAACCTGCTGCCGGTGATGGTCGCCGTCCGCTTCGACGCCGCGCACAACGGCTTCTTCTACATCGCCTACACCGTCGGCGGCACGATGGAGTTCATGGCCATCAACATGGCCTCCTCGCTCACCGCGCACGCCTCGCACAGCCCGGGCAGCCTCGCCGACGGGGTGCGCGGTGCTCTGCGCCGGATGGCGCTGCTGCTCGTGCCGGTCGTCGCCGTCCTCGTCGTCTTCGCACCGCTGATCCTCGCGCCGTTCGGCGGCGACTACGCCGAGCACGGCACGACGGTGCTGAGGCTGCTGGCCGCTGCCGCGCTGCCCCGGGTCGTCGTGGAGCTGTACATCGGGGTCCTGCGTGTGCAGGGCCGTACGGGCGTACTCGCGGCCCTCCAGGGCACGATGTGCGTGATGGTGCTCGGCAGCGCCGCGGTCCTGATGGGCCTGGCCGGGATCTCCGGCGCGGGCCTGGCGATGCTGCTGTCCATGGCGCTGATGGCGCTGGTCTCCGCGCCGGGCATCCGGGCGGCGCTCGCCGGGCGGGCGCCCCGTCCGGCGTGCGGGTCACGGCCGTTGACGCCACGGCGGCACTCCGCGGCCGACGGATTCGGCACGACCTGGGCCCGCCGGGCCGCCGCGCGGCGGGCCTCCGCCGCGGCCGGGCAGGACGGGGTCCGGACGCGGGAAGCCGTCTGTCCGCGGGGGATGCACGGGGCGGGGGGCCCGGTGTGCGGGACATCGGCGCACAGCGCGGGAACCCCGGTCGGGACCCCGACACACGAACCAGGGACCACGGTCGGGACCCCGACACACGAACCAGGGACCACGGTCGGGACCCCGACACACGCGACGGGATCCCCGGCGCCCGGAACACCCCTGCACCAGGGAGGAAACCCGACACCCGGAACCCCGGCGCACGGGCCGCCGGAGCGGTCCCCGGCCGCCGGGCCCGGCGAGGAGTCGGGCACGGCCGCCTGGCTGTGGCTGCTGCTGGGCCTGGCGGCCGGCCTGTTCTGGTTCCCGCTGGCACGGGCGCGCGACGTACCGCCCGGGCCGCTGACGGGCCGGGAGCTGCTGCACGCGCTGCCGGCTCCGACGGTGACCGCCGTGGTGCTGCTGGTGGTCGTGTACAGCGGCGCCGTGGCACTGGGCCGCCTGCGGCCGGTCCTGCTCGCGGCCGCCCTGCTCACCTTCGCGGGCGCGCTGCACTCCGCGCCCGCACTGCTGGGGGTACGGCCGCCGCCCGTCTCCGGGCCGGGGCACGAGGTGCTGGCGGAGCTGCTGACCGGGCCGGTGGGGATCGGCGGCCCGGCGGAGGTACGCGCGGTCCTGCCGCCGCTGCTGCAACTGCTGTGCCTGGGGCTGGCCGCCACCGCCCTGCGGGCCCTGGGCACCCCCGGCCGGACGACCGCGGCGGCGGTGTGGGTCCTGGCGGTGGCGGGCTGGGCGGCCCAGGGCGCGTTCGCCGCCGCGGCACTACCGGTGTCGGCCGGATTCCTGGCGGTGGCGGTGGCTGCGCTCGTCCACCGCCGGACGGGCCCCGGCGCCGCCCGGCGGAAGGCCCTCAGCGGCTCGGGACCGGCTGCCTGAACCAGCCGTCCCGGCCGGCGAGCCGGTAACCCTCCAGCCCCGGCCCGTTGTTGACCGTCAGATCGCAGCCCTCGCCCGGCACCGCGCGGTTCCAGTGCACCATCGCCTTCACCCTGGGCATGGTCCTGGCGACCTCCGGGATGGCCGCGTACCACTCGCGCTGCCGGTCGGGGTCGGCCGGATCGGGGACGGTCGCGAACTCGGCGAGCATCAGGGGCTTCTCGTCGGAGATGTTCGCGAGCAGCCAGTCGTGGGTGGGCCGCTGGCTGCGCTCGAAGTCCTTCCAGTCCGTGGTCCGGTGGCAGGTGAAGTAGTTGTACTGGTCCATGGCGAGCCAGTCGACGTAGTCGTCACCCGGGTACAGCCGCTTCATCAGGTCGGCGCTGCCGAGATAGCCGGAGACCGTCCACACCCACACCACGTTCCGCGCGCCGAGCTTCTCGAAGCGGTCCCGCAGATGCCGGTAGGCGGCGACGTACTCCTCGGGCGTACCGGCGCCCTCCCCGATCCGGGCGTCGACCTCCTGGTCGAAGGAGAGGAAGACCCGCTTCCCGTAGGCCTTGATGCGGCGGATCTGCGGGTCGATGATCTCCGTGTCGTACCGGCCCGAGGCGATGCTCCGCCAGCCGAGCTGGGTCTCGGTCCAGTTGGCGTGGTGCGGTTCCTTCCAGACCGTGGACTCCCAGGCGAGCATCAGGAGGCGGTCGCGGCCCAGTTCCTGTTCGTCGGGGGTGAGCAGCTGCCCGTCGAGCTCGTTCCCCGACATGTCGTGGTACGTGTAGACGAGGTCGAGCCGCCGTCCGATCTTCTTCTCGAACGCGTACACCGGTGCGGTGAGCGAGCCGTTCCCGTCGTAGGGGATGTACGCACCCCACCAGGCGCCGCAGCGCGGAGCGAGTACGTCGTCGGGGGCGCAGGGTCCGGCCGGGGGCGCGCCGGAGACGGCGTTCTCCGGAAGGCCCCCGGTGGACTCGCCGTTGGACTTTCCGATGGACTCGCCGGGGGGCTCCCCGGCGGTCTCCCGTCCACGGGGCCGTCGTCGGCGGTGGCCCAGATCCCGATGCCGGCGAGAAGGGCGGCGACCGCGGCGAGGACGACCGCCGCGGCCGCTCGCCGCCGGGAGCCCGCACGAGGTCCGCTCATCGGCCACCGCTCCCCGCCGCGCGTCCGGGCGCGGCCTCGGCGTCGGGCGCACCCTCGCTCCCGGGCCCGGGAGCCGTACCCGGGGACGGCGCACCGCCGCTGCCTGCCGCGGGCCCGGGCGCCTCCCCCGCAGCGACGTCACGCGCGCCTCCGGCCGCGCCGCGCGTGGCCGCGGGGAGCGGGAGCCCCGGCAGCGCGGCGACGACCGTCACGAAGGCCGCCAGGGGCAGCAGGAACGCGGTCACCGTGAATCCCCCGGCCAGGAACAGCGAGGTGGCGGTGAGCACGCCGATGGCGAGGCTGATCGGCGCCGCCAGCGCGAACGCCTCCAGACGGGCGGCGGGCCGCAGGCCGGCCGGCTGCGGGTGCAGCAGGGCGAGACCCGGGCCGAAGCCGACGAACAGGAGCACGGGGACCCATCTCAGCGGCGAGCCGCCGGGCAGCAGGGTGGCGGCGAGCGCCACCCAGCCGGACAGCGCCACGGCCGCTCTGAGCGGGGCCTCTTTCGGCATCGGGACTCACCTCGCTGGTGATCGGTGTTCGAGTACGACGCCGTAGGGGTGTTCCTCGACGACGGTGAAGAGCGGGGACGCCGCGAGCTTGTCGCGCAGCCTCGCGAAGCCGCCGGGGGGCAGCAGCCCCTCGCCCGCGGTGTAGACGTCCTGGGTGCGGGTGAGGATGACGTACGCCCGCGTCCCGGGCGGGATCCCGTCGTCCAGATAGCGGGCCGGGTCGGCGAGCATCCGTTCGTTCTCCGGGAGTTCCTGCTCGGCGAAGAACCAGTGCTCCAGCCGGTCGTAGCGGTGCAGCGCCTTCGGGAACGACCCGGTCGCCGCGAGGACCAGGCTTCCCTCGGGGGCCCGGTCGATGGACCTGGTGACCAGGGCCGTCTCGGCCGGCGGGGTGTAGTGCATCCTCTCCTTGCCGTAGTACGAGGGGAGGAACCCGGCGGCGAGCGCGACCAGCGACACGGGCAGCGCGACGGCGGCGACGCGGCGGCGCACGGCCCTGGCGCGCGGTGAGGCGGCCCGGGCACCGGCGGCCGGGACGAGTGCGGCGGCGGCGAAGAACGCGGCTCCGGGCAGGCCGAACAGGTAGACGCGGAAGAGCATTTCGCCGCCGTAGTCGTTGACGGCGAACAGCGGCAGCGGCGCCGCCGACACCAGCAGCAGCGGCAGCGCGCTGCGGACCAGTCTGCGCCGGGTGAGCACGGCGACGGCGGCAGGCAGGGCGATCGCGAACACCATCAGCACATTGGCCAGGCCCGCGAGTTCGGGCCCGGGGCCGGTCAGCCGGCCGGCGTATCCGGCGCGGGAGTTGCGGGTCAGCTCGCCGAGGGACTCGCGCAGGGTGCCGAGGGTCTCCATGAACAGCGGCCGGCCCATGGTCAGATCCCAGGCCAGCATCACGGCACAGGCGACCGCGAGGAGCCCGTAGTTGCGGTAGCGGCGGGTGAGGAGCAGGGCGGACAGCGACACGCACAGCATCACCGGGGTGAGCTGGTGCGAGGCGTTGATCGCCGCGATCAGGGGCACGAGCACCAGCACGCAGACGGCGCGCTGACGCCGCCCGGTCGGCGGCGGCACGGCGGCCGCGGCCGGGTCGAGGAACGTACGGTCCCGGAGCCTCCCGGCCGATCCCGGCAGCACGAAGTGGCGCAGCACCACCGCGAGTACGGTCAGGTGCAGCAGGTAGGCGAAGCCCTGCGGAGCGAGGTAGTCCTGGCCGACCCAGTTGGCGAGCTGGTAGATCCAGACGCCGGTCCACACCAGCCGCCAGTCCTCGGTGAAGGTCCGGTAGAGCAGCACGAGCACGGGCATCAGCAGCAGCCCGAGCACCACCGGTGCCCAGTTGAGGTACGCGGCCGCGCTCTCCACCCCGAAGGAGCGCACCAGGGCGGCGTTGAGGCCGAAGAAACCGGGCCACTGCTCGTAGGCCGCCATGTTCCCGGACAGCGGCGCGTGGGGCCTCAGTTCACCGTTGGCCAGGAGGGTGTCGATGACGGCGTCGTGCTTGGAGGCCCACGGGTAGCGCACCGAGTCGTACAGCAGCGCGGGAGGGGCCTTCAGGGCGAACAGCATCCCCACGCAGTACGCGGCCGGCCACCAGGGGGCGGTGCCCGCGCGCCGCAGCGCGAGCAGGAAGCCGCCGGTGAGCACCAGGAGCGCGGCGAAGAACGATGCCGGCAGCCGGTCGAGGAGTCCGTACTCCCCCATCGTCCGGAAGCCGATGCGCGGCAGCGCGTACCCCCACAGGGCGAGACCGAGGAGCAGGGGGAGCCAGGCGGGGCCGGGCAGGGCCGGCCGTCTCCGCGGCCGCGCGCCGGTGCCCGCGGGCGGCCGGTGGCCCTCGGCCCGTGCCACCGCCGGCAGCACGCCGCTCCCGGTGACCGGTGTGGGCACGCGTTGCTGCTGCACCGTGCGACTCCCCCACGGATGTGGACGCTGCTGTCAGACCGCTGTCCCTTTCAGCGAAGTATAGGAACCTGGTCAGGTTTTGGGCGGCTCTCGACCATCTTCACCCTCACCCCGCGAACCGCGGGCCCCGCACGGCCGCCCGCGCCCGCCGGTAGAGCCGCCAGCCCACGGTCGGCAGCGAGTCCGGGTACGGGGCGACCCGTGCGCCCGCGCCGTCCATCCACGCCTGCACGTCGGCGGCGGTGTGGCCGCGGCGCAGGATGAGCCGGGCGATCCGGTAGACCTCGTCGGTCTCCGAGCTGAGCGCGTGGCGCACGGCGACGGCGGACTCGTACCCGGCGGCCCTGGCGGCCCGGCGCACGACGCGGCTGCTGTAGCCGTGCGGATAGGCGAGGTGGCGCACCTGGTGGCCGAGGGTGTCCTCCAGTACGGCCTTGGAGTGGCGCAGTTCGTACCGCAGCCGCCGGGCGCCGAGCGTGTCGAGCTGGGCGTGGGTGACGGTGTGGCCGCCGACCTCCATGCCGTACTGCTCCAGCAGCGGCGCCTGGGCGAGCGTCATCATCGGCGCGGGCGGCAGCAGGCTGCGGAGCCCGGGAGTGATGGCCCCGGTGGTCAGGTACGCGGTGGCGGGGAGACCGCGGAGGGCGAGCGCCTCGGCGGTGGGTCCGGGCAGATCGGCGAAGCCGTCGTCGAAGGTGAGGACGACGGGCCGGGGTGGCAGGGGTGCTCCCCGGCCGGCGAGATGGTCGGAGAGGGCGCCGATCCTGATGGGCGTGCGGCCGCTGGCGACGACGGCGTCGAGCTGGGCGGCGAACTCCGCGGGGCCGACGGTGAACTCGGCGATCCAGGCCGGCGGGTCGTCCATGACGGCGTGGTAGAGCAGCACGGGAATACGGGTCTCCCGGCGGCCTCGGAGGCGCGGGGGCCCGGGGATTCCTGGAGGCTTCGGGGCCTCCCGGGTCTGAGGGATTCCCGAGGACCTCGGGGTCTCTCGGATCCGAGGGGATCCCGGGAGCTTCGGGGTTCCCGGGGCTGGTGGGGTTCGTGCGGGGTGCGGGGCTCATGGGGGATGCGGGGCTCATGCGGGACATGGGGCTCATGCGGTGCACGTGGTGCCGTCATCTCTCCTCCCAGGGAAGCGGCAGACGGCGGACCCGGCGGCGGGCCCGGACATAGCCGAGGGGTCCGGCGAGCATCCCGCGGCGCTCCAGCCGGGAGAGGCTGCGCGGCCAGGGGTGGCCACCGGCACCGTGCTGCCCGGGAACGCCCTGGACCGCGTCCCGATGCACGTCCGGGTGCACGTCCCGGTGCACGTCCCGGTGCGCGGTCATCGAGCGGGCGTGTGCCAGGCCGCGGGGCAGCCGGGCGAGCAGCGCCGGCAGCAGGCCGGGCCGGCGGGCGACGAGCGCGGTGAGATACGCGGTGAGACCGGCGCCGTAGCCGAACGCCTGGTTCCGCAGATCGTGCTCGGTCTCCCGGTGGTGGTGCCAGACGAGCGCGTCGGGCGTGTACCGCAGCCGGTGGCCGTCCGTGAGGATCCGTACGAACGCGTAGAGGTCGTCACCTCCGCGGGCCGCGGTTCCGGTGCCGGTCGCCGGGTCGAATCCGCCGGCCGCCCTGAGCGCCCGGGCGCGGAACGCCATGTTGGCTCCGGAGCCGAAACGGCCCGCGGTGAACGGGAACAGCGGCTCGTCGGCGGGCGGCCGCGCCGGGTCGTAGGTGCGGGGGGCGAAGCCCTTGGCGAAGCCGCCGTGGCTCTCCAGCAGGACCTGGGCGGGTGTGCCGAGCCGCGCGGGGAGGATCAGCCCCGTGACACAGCCGATGCGGGGGTCCTCGGCGAACGGTGCCGTCAGCGCGGTCAGCCAGTGCGGATCGGCGACGACGTCGTCGTCGGTGAAGGCGAGCACGGCGCCGTCGGCGGCGGCGACACCGCGGTTGTGGGCGACGGCGAGACCGGGTACGGGCTCGCGCACATACCGCACCCGCTCGCCGTACTTCCGCTCGACCAGCTCCCTGGTGGCCCCGGTCAGCGGCGCGTTGTCGACGACGACGACCTCGAAGTTGGGATGGTCCTGGGCGAGCAGCGAGTCCAGCGCGCGACCGAGCACGCCGGGGCGCTCGCGGGTCGCGACGACGACACTGGCACGGGGCGGTCGGGTCCGCCGGACGTCCCCTCCGGGAGCCGCCGTGGGAGCCGCGCCGTCCGGGGCCGCGCGGTGGCGGGGCCCGGCGCCGCGTGGCGCACTGTCCACGGCGGCCCCTGACAGCCAGCCCCGGGCGGTGGCCCCGGCCAGTCGCTCCCGGGCCGCGACGGACAGGAAACCGGCCGGGTCGGCGCCGTCCGGCACGGTCGCGGTGAGGGTGCCGACGGGTCGGCCCCGGTGCCGTACGAGCACGAACACCTCCCCCGGTCCGACCCCGGCCCCACCCGGCGCAGGACGCAGGGCGAGCACACCGTGGGCGAGCACATCGTGGGCGGGGACGCCCCCGGCCGCTCGGGACCCCGCGTACGGCGGCGGGTCGAGCGCGTCGAGATCCAGCTCGGCGACCTGCATGGGGCGCGGTCGCGGCGGGGCGGGCGGAGTGTGCGGCATGGAAGTCTCCCCGAGTGGTGTCGTCGGTGCCGTCCTGCTGCGGGCCAGGGCCGTCCTGCTGCGGCCCGCCGCCGTCAGTTGCGTTCTGGTGCCGTTGACGCGGTCTGCGATCTCTGTGCGTTGATGACTTCGGGTGTGCTGTGCGGCGTCCGGTGCGGTTTGGTGCGGCCTGGGGCTTCCGGTGCCCTCGGTGCGCAGTGCGGTCCGGTCGGCCGGTCCGGTCGGCCGGTGCGACACCCCGACAGAGCCGGCAGTGCGACCGATCCGGCGGGTGCACCTGCCGCCCGGCCCGCCTGGCCGCCCCTCAGTCGCCCCTGAGCCGGCCGATCCGGCCGAGCGTCCGCTGCGCGTACCCGGCGAGGCGGGGCCGGCTGCGGACGAAGCCGTGGGCGCGGCGCCCCGGTTCGCGGCTCAGCCGGTGGAGCACCGCCCCGGGGCCCGGCCGGGTGGACGAGCCCTCGCGGACGCGCAGTTCACCGGTCCGGAGGGCGTCCTTGTACTCGGCGGCGCCGCGGCCGAGGTCGAGCATCCCGATGCCCGCGGCCGCGGCGGCCTCGGCCATCCGCAGGTGCAGGATCAGCCCCGGCGAGTACCGGGCGTACGCGGTGTCGTAGGACGGGAACCAGCAGGCGAGCACCGTGCGCGAGCGCAGTCCGAAATGGGCCGCGACGGGGCGCTCCGCCACGTACAGCACGGACAGCACGCCGGAACAGCCCGGCGCCCGGGAGCCGTGCAACCGCCGCACGAGCGTGCTGATCCACTCCCGGGCGAACCGGTCACGGCGCCCGGTCCTGCGGTACTGGGCGGACTTCCAGGCCATGAGGGTCCGCAGCGCCGAGGGGTCCCGCTCGTCGAAGACGAACCGCACCTCGCCCGACTGCCGCCCCAGTCTGCGTTCCTTGGCCTTGGTGGTCCTGAGGAACTTGGGCGACTGCTCGCGCAGCCGCTCCTCGTACACGGCGTACCCCTCGCCCACGTCGATCACCGGCGAGACGAACTCCTCGGCGCCGCCGGGCCCGAAGAGGTCCTGCCCCGCCTCCAGGTTGTCGAACTCCCACACGGAGAGCGAGCAGGCCCGCAGCAGCTCGCGGGCGGAGAGGCGCAGACCGGGCCGCAGCACCGCCCCCTGGCAGTCGGAGACGCCGTACCCGATGGCCCGGCCCTGCCCGAACGGGCCTTTCTGGTAGGGAAAGAAGCCGGCCGGAACTCCGTCCTCCTCGACGACCGCCACCCTGGCGTCCTGCCGCACACCGGCGACGGCCAGCGTGAACTCCGGCTCCATGAAGGGACTGGCGGGCGCGCCGGACTTGGCCCGCAGTTCACGCCAGGAATCGGCCTCCCCCTCGTCCAGCTCCCCGGGCCTGACGACACGAATGCGCACACCGCTCAACTCGACCCCCGGTCTCCCCCTTGAGCTTCCCCGGGTCAGGACGGTACCGGCCGAAATCGCCCCGCGACAGGGAGTGCAGGGGGCGCTGTGGCCAACCTGGGAAGAGGAGTGAAGTCCCGTGAAAGGCGGTGCCAACGGGGCGAATCGTGGGGGCGCGCGCCGCCAGTCGCGCGCCGCCAGTCGAAGCTGTGGGTCGGAGTTACGGATCAGAGCTGTAGGTGAGAACCGCAAGTCCCGTCAGCCGGACCCGTCCGTGTGAGCGGCTGCGGTCTCGAGCGGACTCTCCAGGAGCAGCCTCGGCACCGGACCGTGTCCCGCGCTACTCGCAGGCGACACCGTCACCGTCGCGGTCCAGGTGCCTGCCATACCCCGGCTCCCCCCTGCGGATCGGAGCGGCGCCTGCGGCGCGCACCTCGGTGCAGTTCGCGTAGGAGGTCGAACCGCCCCATCCGCCACCGCCATCCGAACCGCCCGATCCATCGTCGTCGCCGCCGCCCGCGGCAGGAGCCACCGTGACCCGGACGGTCTCCGTCTTCGTCACGGTCGGTGCGGGCTCGGGCTCGGCCGTCACCGTCTCCGTGACGGCCGGCGTGGGAGTGGCCGTGACCGTCGCGGTCACGGTCGCGGTCGCGGCAGGTGCCGCCTTGGCACTCGCCGCCGCCCCGGTCTTCGTCTCGCCGTCGGACCCGGCGACGGCACCGGCGAAGAACAGCATGAGCGCGGCCGGGATCAAGACCCGCTTGCGCGCCCACTTCGGGCGATCCGGCTGCGGGGC
The DNA here is from genome assembly GCA_003725745.1 of Streptomyces sp. I6. Lineage (GTDB taxonomy): Bacteria > Actinomycetota > Actinomycetes > Streptomycetales > Streptomycetaceae > Streptomyces. The sequence continues at coordinate 2,522,819 of RHDP01000001.1, forward strand.
GGGGGGCGCGTACGGGTTGGGGACTCCGGGGGCGGGTGGCGGGCCCCAAGGCGGCTGCGGAGATGGCGAATTGTGTGACATGGCTCTCCCGAGGACACGACGAAGGAAGCCGACCGTAGCGGACACACCCCTGGATACGGGTCGGTTTCGTGAGATGGGAGTGCCTCCCGGGGGCCTCAGTGCCACCGGGCGGGGTCCCCGCGGGAGTCGACCGCGGACCACGGGCGGCCCGGTCGCTCACGCTCGCCGTGCCTGCCGCTCGGCACCGCATGGCCGCCGCGGTCGGCCGGGGTCGGCCGGGGTCGCCGTGGTGGGCCGGGGTCGCCGTGGTCGCCGTACTGCGCCGCCGTACGGCACGGCGAGGTGCGCGGGACGGAAGGCGAGGCCCTTCAGACGGCTCGCGTCCCCCGCCGCCACACCTCGCGGACCAGCGGGACACCCGGGCGGTAGGCCAGGTGGACATGGCTCGGCGCGTCCAGGACGGTCAGGTCGGCGCGGGCGCCGGGCGAGAGACGGCCGATGTCGGTGCGGCGCAGTGCGGCGGCGCCGCCGGCCGTGGCGGACCAGACGGCCTCGTCCGGTGTCATCCCCATGTCGCGTACCGCCAGGGCGATGCAGAACGGCATGGAGGAGGTGAACGACGAGCCCGGGTTGCAGTCGGTCGACAACGCGACGGTCGCCCCCGCGTCGAGCAGCCGGCGGGCGTCGGGCCACTCGGCGCGGGTGGAGAACTCGGCGCCCGGAAGCAGGGTCGCGACCGTGTTGCCGCTCGCGAGGGCGTCGACGTCCGCCTGGGTGAGGTGGGTGCAGTGGTCGGCGGACGCCGCGTCCAGCTCGACGGCGAGCTGCACGCCGGGGCCGTGGGTGAGCTGGTTGGCGTGCACGCGGGGAACGAGCCCCTTGGCCATGCCCGCGGTGAGGACCGCCCGGGCCTGGTCCCCGTCGAACGCGCCCTTCTCGCAGAACACGTCGACCCAGCGGGCGTGCGGGGCGCAGGCGTCGAGCATCTCGCCGGTCACGAGCGCGACGTACCCGGCGGGGTCGTCGGCGTAGTCGGGGGACACGATGTGGGCGCCGAGGTAGGTCACCTCCTCGGTGTGCCGCGCGGCGATGCGCAGGGCACGCGCCTCGTCCGCCACGGTGAGCCCGTACCCCGACTTGGTCTCGAACGTGGTGGTTCCCTGACGCAGCGCCTCGTCCAGGTAGTGCGTGAGGTTCGCCTCCAGCGCCTCGTCGGAGGCGGCGCGGGTCGCGGCGACGGTGGTCCTGATCCCGCCCGCCGAGTAGGCGCGGCCCGACATGCGGGCGTTGAACTCGGCGGTGCGGTCGCCGGCGAAGACGAGGTGGGAGTGCGAGTCGACGAAGCCGGGGACGACGGCGCGGCCCGCCGCGTCGTACGCCTCGTCGGCGGCGGGCGCGTCGGCCGCGCGGCCGGCCCAGGCGACGGTGCCGCCGTCGAGGACGAGGGCGGCGTCCTCGATCCGGCCCAGGGGGCCGCCGTCGCCGAGGGCGGGGTCGTTGGTGACGAGGGTGCCGATGCGGGTGATGAGGGTGCTGCCCATGGTTCCTCTCCGTGGCCTTTCGTCCCCCTGCGGAGAAGGGGCACACCGTGTCGCTCCCCATGCTTCCACAGGCGCCTCCGGGCCTCTCCGGTCGGCCCCGGGGCGGGGCGGGCGCGCCGGCCGCGCGCACGCCGGCCCGGGACGGCCTCACGCACGGGGGCTGAGAAGCCGGCGGCCGCAGCCGGGCGGGACCGCCCCGCCCCCGGGCACCCGGCCTCACGCACGGCGAGGGCATACGGCCGCAACCGGACCCGGTGACACGGTCTCGGCCCGGAAGAGCGCGGCGCGATCCCCGGCCATGGCCGTTGGCCCCGGTCCCAGCCACAGCCACAGCCACAGCCACAGCCACAGCCACAGCGAGCGTCGCGTCAGCGGATCCGCGAGCCGTACACGTGCTCGACGGGCATCGTCATGAGGACCCTGCGGTCGGACACCATCGCGGAGCGGTACTCCTCCCAGTCCGGATGCTCACCGGCAACGCGGCGGTAGTACGTCACCAGAGCCTCCACCTCCGGTCCGTCCCGGTCGGTACCCGGACCGGTGAGCGTCACCGTGCCCTCGGCCGTCGCCCAGGACCAGCCGTCGGAACTGGTCACCTCCAGGGCCGCGCGCGGGTCCCGGCGCAGGTTGGCCGTCTTGGCCCGCCCTTCGGTCACCGACACATAGACGGTGTCGGCCTCACGGTCGTAGAAGGGCATCACCGGCGAGAGCTGCGGGCGACCGTCCGCCTTGATGGTGGCCAGGACGCCGAGACGGCTCTCGGAGAGCAGTGTGCGCGGGTCGTACTCGTCACCGTTCACGTGTCGCGCAACACAGGACCGGCCCGGACCATTCCCGCCGGGCCCAGCACTGCGGCACGGCCACCGCCGCCGGCCCGAAGGAAGCGCCGCCGCCGCACCGCCGCGTCCCGACGGAAGCCGGGCGGCCCCCGACCCGCGACCCGGGCCCGGCGTTTCCGCGCCGCCCTGCCGCACACGTCCCGCGTGGGCGGTACGGGTTCCCAGCGCGGTCAGCTCTCGCCCAGGTCGGAGATGAGCTGCTCGTGGCTGGCCGGACCCAGCTCCAACCCGCTGGAGAGCGGATTGTCGAGTTGGATGATGAGCACAAGACTCACCGCGACGACGAGGGCCACCCCGACGATCATCATCAGATGAAGCCGGGGGCGGTCGGACAGGAACAGGCAGCAGAACAGCAGCGTCATCGCACCGGAGACGAGCAGGGCGAACCACACCGGATCCTCCAGGTGCCCCTGCTCGGCCAGTTGGATGTAGAGGCTGTGCCGCTCGGCGACCTGGGCGAGCAGGCCCATGGCCGTGTCCAGGAAGGCGTCCTCCTGGTCGGTCTCCCCCCGCACGCTCTCGATGGTGTTGAGAAGCGCGTCGTAGCTGTTGCCGGTCGCCTGGCTCTCGTCCCCCCTGGACAACGCGGGCCATTCGGCGACGACGGCCCGTGCGTAGTCCTCCACGGCGGCCACCACCCGCGCCTGGTCGTCGGGTCCGAGCACATGGCTGCCCGACGCGAGAGCGTCCAGGGCCGACACCTCCAGCCGCACGTCGTTGCGCAGGGAGACGTACACCTCCCACTGGTTGAAGATGGTGAACCCGCTGAGCAGCGCGTAGACGATACCCACCACCCCGAGAAGACCCGCGACCACCTGGTTCGTGGGGCGAAGCCCCTCGGCCGACCGGCTGGCAGGTCCGGGCGTCACCCAGCGCACGACCGCGAGCATCCCCAGGGCCACGGCCACCACCACGACCAGAACCAGCAGACGGAGGGCCCACAGAGGAAGGGCCTGGAGCAGCGTGTGCGTCATCGAGGGTTCTCCTTCGTGGATGCCCCCCGGACTTCAGCCGGGGGAGGGGAACGGAGCTGCTGCGGAGCAGGGCGGGGAAGGCCGGTTCGCCGCCGGGGCGGACCGGCGTCCGCCTCCAACTGCCACCATTCCGTCACAAACTGATGGGGTGGTATGTGCACCGTGAAGGCCACCCATGTGAAGGGCGTTCACGTACCGCTTCTATCCGACCGATGCGCAGGCAGCCGAGACCTCACCGTCCGGAGCACGGATTCCGTTCTCCCGTGGACGCCCGGCACGGCGGCGGGGGGCGCCGCTCGCGGGCCGGGCGCCGTGCCGGCTCACGGTCGACGCGGGGGCGGGCCGGCCCGGAGGGCCGGCGGGCCCGCCGGCTGCAAGCCTCCTTCCACCGGCTCCGGTTCGCTCCGATGCCGGCGGCTGCGGGGCGCGCTCCGGAACCGGGCACTGCGGTGTACGGTTCGCCACCCTAGGCGAGCCGGGCCGCCCGCGCCCGGCATCCCGTCGGCGAGCCCCAGGAGCTACCCGTGCGGTGCAGCGGTGCAGCGTGGGGTACGCCCGGCGGCGGCTCGTGCTCGGCGCCGACGGCGCGGTACCGCGCCTTCCGCCGAGGACGGGGAGGACGGGAGGGCCGCCCGCGGCACGGTCGTCCGGGTCCGGCGAGTCCGCACGGTGCGGCTCTGCCGGCGAGACGGCGGCCGCAACGACGCGGGCCGGCCTGGCCTCGTTCCGGCGCTGTCCGGCGCGTCCCGGTCGTGTCTGGTCGTGCCCCGGTCATGTGCGGTCGAGCCCGACCTGGCGTGGTCCGCTCCGGCCCGCGCCGGCGGGACCCCTCCGATCCGGGTCGGTCAGGGACGCCCGGTTCGGTCTGGACCGTCTCGTCCGGTCTGGGCCGGCCGGTCCGATCCGGTCCCGATCCGGTCCGCGATCGGCGCCGAGCAGGGTCCGCGGGGCACCCCACCGCCCCGGCGGGGCGCCGCCCTCAGCCGCGCAGCGCCCCGATCGCCTGCGACAGCGCCGAAGGCACGTTCGGCACCAGGGTGTGCACGCCGTCGCGGACGATATGGCGCCCGGCCACGACCGTGTGCCGGACGTCCGCGGCGGTGGCGGCGAAGACCGCGGTCTCCGCGCCCAGCCGGGGCAGCGGGCCGGCCGTGCGCACCGAGTCCAGCGCAACGGTGGTGAAGTCGGCGAGGGCGCCGGGCTCCAGCAGTCCCGCGTCGTCCCATCCGAGTGCCGCGTACCCCTCGGCGGTGGCGGCGCGCAGCAGGGAGGCGGCCGTCCAGTGGCCGCGGGTGCGGGTGCGCAACCGCTCGTCCATCTCCATCGCGCGGGCCTCCTCGAGGAGGTCGATCACCGCGTGGCTGTCGCTGCCGAGCGACAACGGTGAGCCGGCTTGCTGGAGGGCCTTCGCGGGGCCGATGCCGTCGGCGAGGTCCCGTTCGGTGGTCGGGCACATGCAGGTGCCGGTCCCGCTGCCGCCGAGGAGGCGGATGTCCCCGTCCGTCAGATGGGTGTTGTGGACACCCGTGGTGCGCCGGCCGAGCACGCCGTGGTCGGCGAGCAGCTGCGTGGGCGTGCGGCCGTGGGCCTCCAGGCACGCGTCGTTCTCGGCGGTCTGCTCGGAGAGATGGACGTGCAGGGGTGCGGCGTGCTCCGCCGCCCAGCCGGCCACCACGGGCAGCTGGGCCGCCGGGACCGCGCGTACGGAGTGGATCGCGGCGCCGATCCTCGCCAGCCCCCCTCCCCTGAGGAGGGACACCCGCTCGGCCCACGCCTCGGCGGTGCCGTCGGAGAAGCGGAGCTGGTGCCGGTTCGGGGGCTCCCCGCCGTGCTGGTCGCCGATGGCCGAGGACAGGTACGCCGTGTCGAGCAGGGTGATGCGGATACCCGCGTCCGCCGCCGCGGCGATCAGCGCCTCGCCCATCGCGTTGGGGTCGGCGTACGGCCGGCCGCCGGGCGCGTGGTGCACGTAGTGGAACTCGCCGACGACCGTGATCCCCGCCAGAGCCATCTCCGCGTACACGGCGCGCGCCAGCGCGTGGTAGTTCTCCGGGGTCAGCCGGGCCGCGACCCGGTACATGACGTCGCGCCAGGTCCAGAAGGTCCCCGAGCCCATCTGCACCACGCCGCGCAGTGCCCGGTGGAAGGCGTGCGAGTGGGCGTTGGCCAGTCCGGGCAGCGTCAGGCCGCGCAGCACCCGGGCGCCCGGTCCGGGGGCCTCCGCCCCCGTGCGGACGGCCGTGATCCGGCCGTCCGCGACGTCGAGGGCGACCCCCGGCTCGACGTGTGCGCCGAGCCAGGCGTGCTCCAGCCAGTACGTGGTCACCTGCACGCGAGGCCCTCCAGTACGTCGGCGAGTGCGAGGACCCCGGCGACGCAGTCGTCCTCGGCGGCGTGCTCGGCCGGGGAGTGGGAGACGCCCGTCGGGTTCCGTACGAACAGCATGGCGGTCGGCACGGCCGCGGACAGGATTCCGGCGTCGTGTCCGGCCCCCGTGCCGAGCAGCGGAACCCGTCCGCCCAGCAGCCGGCCGATCTCGTCGCGCAGGGCGTGGCCGAACTCGACGACCGGGGTGAACGACTCCCGGACGACGGCGAGGTCGACGCCGTCGCGCTGGGCCCGGTCCTTCGCGGCCTGCTCGATCGCGGAGACGACCGCGTCCAGCGTGGCCTGGTCGGCGGCGCGCGAGTCGAGCCAGCCGCGGACGAGGGATGGGATGGCGTTGACGCCGTTCGGCTCGACGGAGACCTTGCCGAAGGTGGCGAGCGCGCCCGCCAGTTCGGCCTCGCGGCGGGCGGCGAGGACGGTCTCCGCGTACGTCGGCATCGGGTCGCGGCGGTCGGCGAGGCGGGTGGTGCCCGCGTGGTTCGCCTCGCCCCGGAAGTCGAAGCGCCAGCGGCCGTGCGGCCAGATGGCGCTGGCGATGCCGACGGGGTCGCCCGAGATGTCCAGGGCCCGGCCCTGCTCGACATGGAGTTCCACGAAGGCGCCGACGCGGGACAGGCGTTCGGGGTCCGCGCCGATGGTCCCGGGGTCGAGGCCGGCCGCCTCCATGGCCTCGGGCAGGCTCACCCCGTCGGCGTCCCGCAGTGCGTACGCCTGCTCCCTGGTCAGCTGCCCGGCCGCGAGACGGGAACCGACGCAGGCCAGGCCGAAGCGCGCGCCCTCCTCGTCGGCGAAGTTGGTGATCGCGAAGGGCCGGGTGAACTCCGCTCCTCTGCGGCGGAGTTCGTCGAGTGCGGCGAAGGCGGAGACGACGCCGAGGGGCCCGTCGAAGGCGCCTCCGTCGGGGACGGAGTCCAGGTGCGAGCCGGTGACGACGGCGTCCCCGGCGGCGGGGGCGCTCCGGGTGTCCCCACCGGAGGGGGTGCCCCGCCGGAGGCAGGGGTGGGGGTACCCCGCCGGAGGCAGGGGAGGGCCGCCGAGCCAGGCCCACTGGTTGCCGTTGCGGTCGGTCTCATAGGCGAGCCCGCGGGCCTCGGCCTGCTCCTGGAACCAGTTGCGGCAGTCGGCGTCGGCACCGGTCCAGGCGTGGCGCCGGTAGCCGCCGCTGTCCGCGTCCCGGCCGATGCGCCGCAGCTCGGACCACATCTCCTGGAACGAGGGGGTGCGTGCCGCGGCCCCGCCCGCGCCGGAGGCGCCGGTCAGCGGTTCGCGCGCGCTCAGCCGGCGCTGGGCGCCCATCGCCGTGCGGGGGCTCACCGGTTCGTCGGCGCTCATCGAGCCGTGCGCGCTCACCGGGAGTCGCCCTCCCGCATCGGGACGCGCACGCCCTTCGCCTCGGAGACGGACTCCGCGATGTCGTAGCCGGCGTCGACGTGCCGGATGACACCCATCCCCGGGTCGTTCGTCAGCACCCGGCGGATCTTCTCGGCGCCGAGCTCGGTGCCGTCCGCGACGGTGACCTGGCCGGCGTGGAGGGAGCGCCCCATGCCGACGCCGCCGCCGTGGTGGATCGACACCCAGGAGGCGCCGGATGCGACGTTGACCATGGCGTTCAGCAGCGGCCAGTCGGCGATGGCGTCCGAGCCGTCGATCATCGCCTCGGTCTCGCGGTACGGGGAGGCCACCGAGCCGCAGTCGAGGTGGTCGCGCCCGATGGCCAGCGGGGCCCGCAGCTCACCGCCGGCGACCATGTCGTTGAAGCGCTCGCCCGCCCGGTCCCGCTCGCCGTAGCCGAGCCAGCAGATGCGGGCCGGAAGGCCCTGGAAGTGGACGCGCTCACCCGCCATCCTGATCCAGCGGGCCAGGGACTCGTTCTCCGGGAAGAGTTCCAGGATCGCCTTGTCGGTCCGGGCGATGTCGGAGGGGTCGCCGGAGAGCGCGGCCCAGCGGAACGGGCCCTTGCCCTCGCAGAAGAGGGGCCGGATGTAGGCGGGGACGAAGCCGGGGAACGCGAACGCCCGCTCGTAGCCGGCGAGCTGCGCCTCGCCGCGGATCGAGTTGCCGTAGTCGAAGACCTCGGCGCCGGCGTCCATGAAGCCGACCATGGCCTCGACGTGCCGGGCCATGGACTCGCGGGCGCGGGTGGTGAACCCGGCCGGGTCCTTCGCCGCATACGAGGCCATGTCGCCGAAGTCGACCCCGGTGGGCAGGTAGGCCAGCGGGTCGTGCGCGGAGGTCTGGTCGGTGACGATGTCGATCGGCGCGTTCATCGCGAGCAGCTGCGGCACCAGTTCGGCCGCGTTGCCGAGCACGCCGATGGACAGCGGGCGGCGGGCGTCGCGGGCCTCGGCGGCCAGCTGGAGGGCGTGCTCGAGACCGTCGGCCTTCACATCCAGATAGCGGTGCTCGATGCGGCGCTCGATGGCCCGGGGGTCGCAGTCGATGCAGATGGCGACGCCGTCGTTCATGGTGACGGCGAGCGGCTGGGCGCCGCCCATCCCGCCGAGTCCGGCGGTGAGCGTGATCGTCCCGGCCAGTGTGCCGCCGAACTTCTTGGCCGCCACGGCGGCGAAGGTCTCGTACGTGCCCTGGAGGATGCCCTGGGTGCCGATGTAGATCCAGGAGCCCGCGGTCATCTGCCCGTACATGGTGAGCCCGAGGGCCTCCAGACGCCGGAACTCCTCCCAGTTCGCCCAGTCGCCGACGAGGTTGGAGTTGGCGATGAGCACACGGGGCGCCCACTCGTGGGTCTGCATCACGCCGACCGGGCGGCCGGACTGGACGAGCATCGTCTCGTCCTGCTTCAGCGTCCGGAGCGTGCGGACCATCGCGTCGAAGGAGCGCCAGTCGCGGGCGGCCTTGCCCGTGCCGCCGTACACGACGAGCTTGTCGGGGTGCTCGGCGACCTCCGGGTCGAGGTTGTTCTGGAGCATGCGCAGCGCGGCTTCCTGCTGCCACCCAAGGGTGCTCAGTTCCGTACCACGCGGTGCCCGTACCGGGCGGGGTCCAGACATGCCGATGCCTCCTCGCGACGTTGACTCTTCTATTCACATCCTGACGTCCTGAATAATTCCAGTCAACAGTACGGCGGCCCCGGTCTGAAGCCACGCGTGCGCGACCTGCGCGGCGCCGCGGCACCCGAGCGGGGCGGGCCCCGCTCCCGGACGGGAGAGTGCACGGACACACGGCGGCCGGCACGGGCTGAAAGCGAGTGAAGCGAACTGTTCAGTGACCGGCACGGACACACGGGGACGGGGCCGGGGCAGGTACGGGACGGGACGGGACAGAGCCCGGCCAGGTGGCGGGCCGGTACCCGTGGACACCGGATCGTCACCCGGGGTCACCAGAGGGGCAGCGGTGGACACCAGAAGGGCGCGGGCGGACGCCGAAGGGCACGGTGGGCACGGCACGCACGGGCGGACGCCGAACGGCACGGTGGGCACGGTGGGCACGGGCGGACGCCGAAGGGCACGGTGGGCACCGGCGCGCACGGATGATTGACTGGAGCCCATGGCTCATCTGGCTTCAGACCGTCGTGACCAGGCCGTACGGGCAGCCGTGGAGCAGGGCCTGCTCACCGAGACCGACCCCGTCGTCGCGCTGGTCGACATCGCCGGCGTCCGCGCCTCGGCCGCAGCACTCCGGAGCGCCTTCGAGGAGGTGACCGGCGCCCCGGTCCTGCACGCCTTCGCCGTGAAGGCAGCCCCGCTGGTGCCGGTGCTGCGGCTGCTGGACTCCGAGGGCATCGGCGCGGAGGTCGCGAGCCCGGGCGAGCTGGCGCTGGCGCTGGCCGCCGGTGTGCGGCCGGAACGGATCGTGCTGGACTCCCCCGCCAAGACCCGGGCCGAGCTGGCCGAGGCGCTGCGCCTGGGGATCGCCGTCAACGCCGACAACCTCCAGGAACTCGACCGCATCGACGCGCTGGCCGGTACCGGACCCGGCACCCGCTCCGGTCCCGGCTCCGGCTCCGGCTCTGGCTCCGGCCGCGGTCTCGGACCCGGCTCCCGCTCCGGTTCCGGGGGCTCGCGGCTCGGGCTGCGCGTCAACGCGCAGATCGGCGCCGGCGCGATCGGTGCGCTGTCCACGGCCACCGCGACCTCGAAGTTCGGCGTCGCCCTGCGCGACGAGGGGGCCCGCGAGCGCGTGGTGCGCGCCTGCCTCGACCGGCCCTGGCTGACCCGGCTGCACACCCACTCCGGCTCGCAGGGGCTGGGGCTGGAGCTCATGGCCCAGGGCGTCCTGGCGGTGTACGAGCTGGCCGAGGAGATCAACGCGGCCGCCGGCCGGCAGCAGATCGACACCGTCGACATCGGCGGCGGGCTGCCGGTCAACTTCGCCTCCGACGAGGAGACCCCCACCTTCGCCGACTACGCGCGGACGCTGCGGGACGCGGCCCCCGGACTGTTCGACGGCCGCTACGGGCTGGTCACCGAGTTCGGCCGGTCGCTGCTCGCCAAGCACGGCACGGTCCTCGCCCGCGTCGAGTACACCAAGACCACCGGCGCCCGGCCCATCGCCGTCACCCATGCGGGGGTCCAGGTCGCCACCCGCACCGTCTACGACCCGGCGTCATGGCCGCTGCGGATCGCCGCGTACGACGCGAAGGGCGCCCCCAAGACCGGTGACGCCGTGGTCCAGGACGTCGCGGGGCCGGCCTGCTTCGCGGGCGACCTGCTGGCGGAGGGGCGGGAGCTGCCCCTGCTGGAGCCGGGTGACACGGTCGCCGCGCTGGACACCGGCGCGTACTACTTCAGCAGCCACTACGCCTACAACAGCCTTGCCCGGCCGGGCGTTCACGGCTTCCTGGCGGATGCCGGCGGGGTGCGCTTCACCACCGTGCGGGCCCCTCAGACGGTCGCGGAGATCGTGGCCGAGTCGGGCGGGGACCGGCCGGACGCGCTGCTGTAGCGGGCGGCTGTCGTACCCCGGTGGTTCCATGGAGCCATGACCAGCAGAAGTGTCGTCGTCGAGCGGCGTATCGCCGCGCCCGCGGGCCGCGTCTGGGACGCGCTGACCGATATCGAGGGCTCCCCGCACGTGCTGAGCGGCGTGGAGCGCGTCGAGAAACTCACCGAGGGCGCCTTCGGTGTCGGCACCCGCTGGCGGGAGACCCGGCGGATGTTCGGCAAGGAGGCCACCGAGGAGATGCGGGTCACGGCCAGTGAACCGCCCGAGCGCTTCGTCGTGGAGGCCGACAGCCACGGCACGCACTACGTGTCGGAGTTCGTGCTGCGCGCGGACGGCCCGGAGACCACGACGGTCCGGATGACGTTCTCCGGCAGCACCCCCGGAGGCGTCGCCGGCGTGCTCGCCAAGGTGCTGGGCGGGATCGGCGAGCGGGCCGTGGCGAAGGCCGTCGCGAAGGACCTCGCCGACGTCGCGGCCGCGGTGGAGGGGCGCGGCGCCTGACTCCGGGCGAGGCACCCCCGTCCCGCGAGGGGCGCGGCACCCGACTCCGGGCGAGCCACCCCCGTCCCGCGGTGGAGGCCGGGCGCCGCGGAGCCGCGCGCCGCCCCGCACCCCGGTGGGCCGGGCGGCCCGGACCCGGTAGGGACCCGCCGTGCCCGCACCCCGTACGGACCAGCCTCCCGGCGTGCCGCAGGCGTCAAGGACCCGTGGTCGGGCAGAGACTTTCCCAGCCGTCAACGGAAGCGGGAGAGGGTGCATGGCCACATCCACGTCCACGGATCCGCAGGAGCACGAGTCGTCGCTGAAGCGCGCCATCGGCCCGAAGCTGATGATCCTCTTCGTCATCGGCGACATCCTGGGCACCGGCATCTACGCCACGACCGGGAAGGTCGCGGGGAAGGTCGGCGGAGCGCTGTGGCTGCCGTTCCTGATCGGATTCGTCGTGGCGCTGCTGACGGCGGCCTCGTACGTCGAACTCGTCGGCAAGTACCCGAAGGCGGCGGGCGCCGCGCTCTACACCCAGAAGGCGTTCCGGCTCCCCTTCCTCACCTTCATCGTCGCCTTCATGGTCATGTGCTCGGGGCTGTCCTCGGCGAGCGCGGCGGCCCGCGCGTTCAGCGGCCAGTACTTCCAGGAGTTCACCGACGCGATCCCGCCGACCGCGATCGCGATCGCCTTCATCCTGGGCCTGGCCGCGATCGCGCTGCGGGGTGTCGCGGAGTCGGTGCGGACGAACATGGTGCTGACGCTGGTCGAGTTGTCGGGGCTGGCGGTGGTCCTCGGGATCGGGGCGTGGGCCGTGCTGAACGGCGTCGGGGAGCCCTCCCGGCTGGGCGAGTTCCAGTCGAGCGGCACCGGTTACGCCCTGCTGACCAGCGTGCTCGGCGCCACCGCGCTGGGGTTCTTCGCATTCGTCGGCTTCGAGGACTCCGTCAACATGGCCGAGGAGACGAAGGATCCGGTCAGGACGTTCCCGCGCGCGATCTTCATCGGCGTCGGGGTGACCGGCACGATCTACGTCCTCGTGGCCCTGGTGTCGTCACTGCTCGTCGACTACCGGACGCTGGCTCAGTCCGACGGCCCGCTGCTGGAGGTCGTGAAGGCCGGCGGGGTCGCCTTCCCGCCGAAGCTGTTCGCGGCCATCGCGCTCTTCGCGGTCACCAACTCCGCGCTGATCAACATCATGATGGCCTCGCGGCTCTGCTACGGGCTCGCCAACGAGAAGGTGCTGCCGCGGGGCATGGCCCGGCTGCTCCCCCACCGCCGTACGCCCGTCACCGGAATCCTCTTCGTCACCGTGATCGCCGTCGCCCTCGTCTCGACCGGTGAGATCGAAGGGCTCGGCGACACCACGGCGTTCCTGCTGCTGTGCGTCTTCGCGGTGGTCAACGTGGCGGTGCTGGTGCTGCGCGGGGACCGCGTCGGGCACGCCCACTTCCGCACCCCGACCATCCTTCCGGTGCTGGGCGCGATCACCTCGGTTATCCTGGCGAGTCCGCTCTCGGAGCGGGGTTCGGACGTGTACATCCGGGCCGGGGTGCTGGTCGCCGCCGGCATCGTGCTCTGGGGTGTCAACAGGCTGTGGATGAAGGCCCGGAACGAGGAGACGGCGACCTGGGGCTCCGCGGGCTGAGTACGCCGGGGACGCGGGGACGCCGACGCCCTGGGGCACCGACGGCCTGAGCACACCGACGCTTTGAGGACACCGAGGGCGCCGAGCGAGCCGAGGGCACGGGACGGGCCGGGCGGCACGCGGACCGCTGGGCGGACGGGCGGACCCTAGCGAATCCCACGCATGTTCCGATGGAAAATGCCAGAAGTTCCACCTGCCGCTACTCCGTTGCGTAACCTTACGGCTACGGACATACGTCCGAGCCGTACGAACATGTGCTGGGGGGATTTCCGCGTGCCCGGAATCGACGAGTGTCTACTGCACGCCATGCGGCTGCCCGGCGTGCGCGGCGCCGCCCTCGTCGACTGGACCAGCGGACTCGCCCTCGGCACGGTCGGTGACGCCGCAGGCGACGACCACGAGACGGCCGCGGCCGAGACGGCGGAGCTGGCGCGCATGGTGGCGGAGCATCCCACCTTCGCCCCGGTGGGCACCGCCGGCGGCCCGGAGACGGACCACGGCAAGACCCCTCCGGTGGAGGACCTCGTCGTCACCACCCGCACGTGCTACCACGTTCTGCGCTTCGTCGAGACGAGCTTCGACAGCAGTGTCCTGCTCCATCTCTGGCTCGACCGCGCGGAGGGCAACCTCGCCCTCGCCCGGCTCAGAATGCGCGACCTGACGGAGCGGCTGGTACTGGAGTGACCGTCTCACCGATGCTGCTGCGGCTCGCCTCCGAGCGGGCCACCGGGGCCCTCTTACGGGACCGGGGGACGCTGTACCTCGTCGAGGGCCAGGTCGTGCACGCCGAGAGCCCCGCCGCGCCGGGCATCGACGTCATGCTCTCCGCCACCGGAAGGCTGCGCGCCGACGGCTGGACGCAGGCCATCCGCGAGGCCGGGGCGGACGGCGCGGTCGGCCGGTACCTCGTCGACAGCGGCCTGGTGTCCGGCGGCGAACTGGAGATCTGCCATCTGGGGGCGCTCTTCGACGCGGCGTTCTTCGCCCTCTCCCCGAGCAGCGGCCCCACCCGCTTCCGCTACGGCGTGGCCCACTGGATAGGCCCGGTGCGGCCGGTGCCCGCCGAGGCGGTCGAACGCGAGACCCTGCGGCGCCGGGCCCTGCTGGACCGCCTCTGGGCGCATCCGGAGACGGACACCGCGCCGGTGGTTCCCTCTCCCCGGACCGCCCGTCTGCGGACAGCCCCACGGCAGCGCGCCGTGCTCGACCTGGCCGACGGGGTGCGTACGCCCCCCGACATCGCCCGGGCTCTGGGCCGCCCCGCGTTCCACACCCTCATCGACGTACGCCGGCTGGCGGCGGCCGGGCTCGTCGAGACGCCGCGCCCGGCGGCCGACGCGCCCACCCCGCCACCCGATGTCGCCCGCCTGATGGCGATGTCCGCCGATCCGGACGTCGCCCTGCTCCGCCGGCTCCGTGACGCCCTGGAGGCAACGCTGTGATGCGCGCGATGAGGCAGCGCGCCGAGAGGAGACAGCTGATGACCGCGAGCACCGGGGTCCTCGACGAACTGCACCGGTTGAGGACCCGGCTACCGCAGCTCACCGGCGCCCTCGCGGCGAGCGTGGACGGCCTCGTGCTGGCCAGGGACACACCGGAGGCGGAGGCGGAGACCGTCGCCGCGCTGACCGCCGCCGCGCTCGGCGTGGCCGTGCGGCTCACCGAGGCGACCGGCCAGGGCCGCTTCCGCGAACTCCTCGTGCGCGGCGAGAGCGGCTATGTGGCGACGTACGCGGCGGGCACCGCCGCCGTGATCACCGTGACCGCCGAACCCCGGGTCAACGTCGGCCGGTTGCACCTCGAGGTCCGCAAGACCGGGGCGCGCATCGGCGAACTCGTGGACGGAGCACTCGAACGCCCCTGAACCGACCGGCACCGCCGGCCGGGCGCCGGCCGGACGCCCCCGGACCGGAGGCCAGCGGCCTCCCGCCTCCGACGGGCGAACGCATCACCAGAACCGAACAGTTCCACAACAAGGAGAGACCATGGCGAACACCGAGACGGCCCTCAAGGAAGCGATGGCCGTGATCGAGGGCGCGGTCGGCGTCGCTCTCGTCGACTACACCAGCGGTATGGCACTGGGCACCATCGGCGGCGGCAAGCACCTCGACCTGAACGTCGCGGCGGCGGGCAACACCGACGTGGTGCGGGCCAAGCTGCGCGCGATGGAGATGCTGGGCCTCCAGGACGAGATCGAGGACATCCTCATCACCCTGGGCGGGCAGTACCACCTGATCCGGCTGCTGAAGGCGCGCGGCGGCAACGGGCTGTTCCTGTACCTCGCGCTGGACAACAAGCGCGCCAACCTGGCGATGGCCCGCCACCAGCTGCGCAAGATCGAGGCCGAGTTGGAGGTCTGACGCCCCACCGGCGCCCCACCGGCGCCCCGCCGGCCGCTCAGCGACGCCTGGCCCCGCCCGGGGCCGCGTCGCCGGCGGCGGGGCCGGTGGTGCGGTAGCCCTTCACCCGCGTCCCGGCTGGCCGGCCGCCCTCGACCCAGTCGGTGCGCACCCACAGCAGCCTCTCGGCCGCGCTCTCCCGCCGCCCCAGGGCACGCGCCTTGAGCCAGAGCCCGGCACCGGCGCCCGCGAGCAGCAGCCCGCCCGCCGCCGGTACGGCGAAGGCGCTGCCGACCGCCGCGGCGAACGCCGCGAGCAGCCACCAGCGGTGCCTGCGGCGCCAGTTGCGTACGGTCACGGCCCGGTCCTGGAGGATGTCACCCCGGGCGGCCCGGGTGGCCCCGCGTTCCAGCTCCCGGTACCGGCCGGTGCGCACGGCCGCCACGACGGCCGCCGTCACCAGGAACACCGCGGCGCCGCCGTACAGTCCGATCCTGCGGCCGGTGAGCCCCTCCGGCGCCAGCCCGACGGCGGCGGCGAGCCCGCCGAGCCACAGCATCGGGGCCGCCCCGGCCCGTACGACCACCGCCACGCGCGCCAGTGCGTGACCTCCGCCCCGACCCACCGCACCGCTCCCTTCAGTCAGCCGTCATGCCGTCCGGGCGGGGAGGGTAGCCGGTTTTCCTGAGGAACGCCTGAGAGGCGACGCGCCCAGGCCGCGACCGGGGAGGCATGCCGGACGACGGCGCGTCAGTCCGCGAAGAGTCCACGCTCCGCGGCCCGGACGTCGAACTCCTCCAGCCGCGCCTGCGCGTCCGGCAGGCCGTCGCACATCGCCTCCAGCAGCACCCGGCCCAGCAGCATCGGCGCGCACGCGGTGTCGAAGGCGAGGCCGGTGCCGACGGCGGCCGGGATCAGCACATCGCTGTGGGCGGCGACGGGTGCGAACGCCGAGTCCGCGACCGTGACGACGGTCAGCCCGGTCTGCCGCGCGTACGCGAGCGCCTCCACGACCTCCCTGGGGTGGCGGGGCAGGGCGAAGCAGAGCAGCGCGGTCGCGCCCGCCCGGCGTGCGGCGTCGATGCGGTCGGCCAGCATCGAGCCGCCCTCGTCGAGCAGCCGGACGTCCGGGTGGACCTTGGCCGCGAAGTAGGAGAAGCCCCGCGCCTGCGAGGAGGCGGCGCGCAGCCCGAGGACCGGCAGCGGGCGGGAGGCGGCGAGCAGCCGGGCGGCCCGTTCCACGGGGCCCGGGTCGGCGAGCAGTTCGGCGAGATGCCGCAGGTTCTCGATCTCCGCGTGCACGGCCTGCTGGTACTCGGTGAACTCCCGGCCGTCCTGGGCCGGTTCGGCGGGCACCACCTCGCGCAGGCGCCTGCGCAGCGCCGGATAGCCGTCGAAGCCGAGCGCGACGGCGAAGCGGGTGACGGAGGGCTGGCTGACCCCGGCGAGCTCGGCCAGTTCGACGCTGGACAGGAACGGCACGTCGGCGGCCCTGCGCACCATGCAGTGGGCGATGCGGCGCTGGGTGGGGGTGAGCCGGTGCCCTTCGAAGAGCTGCTGGAGCCGTGCGGCAGGGCTGGTGTCGTTCATACCGTCCCGTCCCCCAGTTCGTCTCGCCCGGCGCGCCGGAGGTGTCTGCCCGTCCCTGACGCCCGGGACAGTACCGCGAGAGCACGGCGCCGGGAGGCGGAACGGACACGGAGATCACCGGGAGCTCCGGCCCACCGGCTATTCAGTCACCCTTAACTCTGCATGACCATATACAGACCGGGCAAGCGGCGCCGCGCCGACACCGTGCACCGCCGCGCGGGAGGGGCCCCGTTCGCCCGCCGGGGCACGCCGGCGGGCCCGCAGCCGAACGGGAGGTGCGGGCCCGCGTCCGCGGGCCGGGAGGAGCGGCCCCCACCCGGCCCGCGGACGCGGGCCCCTGACCAGCCCCCGCGGCGCCACCGGGCTTACCGTGCACGGAGGTTCGCGCAAGTGGTACGGGCGCGACACGTCGGCGCAGCACTCGCTTAACACGCGTCCGGCACATTGAGGGGTGTCGGCGCCAAGGACCTCCGGAGCGGCTCCCGGACCTCCATGGACGCCCGGACGCGGGGCGGGCCCTGACCCGGACCGCGTCCCCCGCGGGGACCGCCGTCGTCCCGCCCCCCGGTCACGGGGGTGCGGCGGTCCCCGCGCATCCCGCTCCCCGCGGGGACCGCCGCAGTCCCGCCCCCGTGCCGCCTACTTCCCGGACCGCGCCAGGAAGGACAGCAGGTCCTGGCGGCTGACGACACCGGTGGGCTTGCCCTCGACCAGCACGATCGCCGCGTCGGCGGAACCGAGCACGGACATCAGGTCGCCGACCGGCTCACCCGAACCGACCTGGGGCAGCGGCTCGCTCATGTGCTTCTCCAGCGGGTCGTTCAGCGAGGCCCGCTGCGTGAACAGCGCGTCCAGCAGCTCCCGCTCCACCACGGAGCCGATGACCTCGGCGGCCATGACGTCCGGGTGCCCGGCGCCCGGCTTCACGATCGGCATCTGGGAGACGCCGTACTCGCGCAGCACCTCGACGGCCTGGCCCACGGTCTCCTCGGGGTGCATGTGCACGAGGGACGGCAGGGCGCCCTCCTTGTGCTTCAGCACGTCGCCGACCCGCGGCTGGTCGCCGGCCTGCTCGAGGAAGCCGTAGTCGTTCATCCACTCGTCGTTGAAGATCTTCGACAGATAGCCGCGCCCGCTGTCCGGAAGCAGCACGACGACCACGTCGTCCGGACCGAGGCCCTCGGCCACGCGCAGCGCGGCGACGACCGCCATGCCGCAGGACCCGCCGACCAGGAGGCCCTCCTCCTTGGCCAGGCGGCGCGTCATCTGGAACGAGTCCTTGTCCGACACGGCGACGATCTCGTCCGTGACGTCCGGGTCGTAGGCGGTGGGCCAGAAGTCCTCGCCGACCCCCTCGACCAGGTACGGCCGGCCGGAGCCGCCGGAGTAGACGGATCCCTCGGGGTCGGCGCCGACGACGCGCACCGCGCCGCCGCTGATCTTCTTGAGGTAGTTGCCGGTGCCGGAGATGGTGCCGCCGGTGCCGATGCCGGCCACGAAATGGGTGATTTTCCCCTCAGTCTGTTCCCACAGTTCGGGACCGGTCGTCTCGTAGTGCGAACGCGGGTTGTTCGGGTTGGAGTACTGGTCCGGCTTCCAAGCGCCCGGCGTCTCACGCACCAGCCGGTCGGAGACGTTGTAGTACGAGTCCGGGTGCTCCGGGTCGACCGCCGTCGGGCAGACGACGACCTCGGCGCCGTAGGCGCGCAGGACATTGATCTTGTCCGTGGACACCTTGTCCGGGCAGACGAAGATGCACTTGTAGCCCTTCTGCTGGGCCACGATGGCCAGCCCGACGCCGGTGTTGCCGCTCGTCGGCTCGACGATCGTGCCGCCCGGCTTGAGCTCCCCGCTCTGCTCGGCGGCCTCGATCATGCGCAGGGCGATGCGGTCCTTCACCGATCCGCCGGGGTTGAAGTACTCGACCTTGGCGAGGACCGTCGCCTGAATGCCCGCGGTCACGCTGTTCAGCTTCAGCAGCGGGGTATTGCCAACCAGACTGATCATCGAGTCGTGGAATCGCACCGTAAGTCTCCGGGATCTCCGTAGTGGTTCCGTCAGCGTATGCGCATTCGGCGCGAGATTGGGCTGCGGCGGTTGCGGGGCAGGTAGCTCTTGGACGACTGCACGGCTACGAGGAGGTGGCTGGGACTGTGTCGAGGGCGAGGGTGGCGCGGCGCATCGCGGCAGGCGCGGCTTACGGCGGCGGCGGGATCGGGCTGCTCGGAGCCGCGGCGGTGACTCTCCTGCTGGCAGAGGTGCAGCTGGCGAAGAGATCGGTAGGGGGAGGTACGGCCCCCTTCGCGCCCGGGGCGGACGGCGTCTACGGCACGGCCTTCGGGCTCTCCGATCCGCTGCGACTGGTCCTGCTCGGCGACTCGACGGCCGCCGGGCAGGGTGTGCGCCGGGCGGGGCAGACACCGGGGGCGCTGCTGGCCTCCGGTCTCGCGGCCGTGGCGGAGCGCCCGGTGGAGCTGTTCAACGTGGCCCAGCCCGGTGCGCGCTCCGACGACCTCGAACGGCAGGTGGGCCTCGCCCTGCGGGACCCGGCCCGGATCCCGGACGTCTGCGTGATCATGATCGGGGCGAACGACGTGACGCATCGCATGCCCCCGACGCAGTCGGTGCGCTACCTGTCCGCCGCGGTGCGCCGGCTGCGGACGGCGGGAGCGGAGGTGGTGGTGGGCACCTGCCCGGACCTCGGCACCATCGAACCCGTCTACCAGCCGCTGCGATGGCTCGCCCGGCGGGTCTCCCGGCAGCTCGCGGCCGCGCAGACGATCGGCGTGGTGGAGCAGGGCGGCCGTACGGTGTCGCTGGGGACCTGCTGGGGCCGGAGTTCGCGGCGAACCCCCGCGAGCTGTTCGGACCCGACAACTACCACCCCTCGGCGGAGGGGTACGCCACGGCGGCGATGGCCGTCCTGCCGACACTGTGCGCGGTGCTGGGCCTCTGGCCGGAGACGGACCGGCTGGACGCCGACCGCCGCGAGGGCATGCTGCCGGTCGCCAAGGCCGCGGCGGAGGCGGCGAGCGAGGCCGGCACCGAGGTCACCGGCGCCCGTGCCCCGTGGGCCCTGCTCAAGCACCGCAGGCGCCGCCGCCTGCCGGTCCCGGCGGAGCCCGCGCCTTCGGAGGCCCGGGCCGCCGAGGCGCGCGGGCGGGGAGCGGAGTGAACGCGCGGCCCGCGCCGGGGCGGGACCCGACCCGCCCCCGCAGTCCCGCGCCAGTGGCCCCGCGGACCCGTGCCGGGGCGGAATCCGTCCCGGCCCCGCAGTCCCGCGCCGGGCCCGTGCGGCCGGATCCCGATTCCCTTGCTCCCCTTGCTCCCCTTGCTCCCCTTGCTCCCCTTGCTTCCCTTACTTCCCTTGCTTCCCTTGTCAGGGCAGCCCCTGCCCCCGGCCCGGACGGTCCGCGCCCCTACCCGGCCCTCGCAGCCCCCGCCCGGGACGGACCGCCGCGGGCGGGAGCGCCGCGGGCGCCCCGTCCGCCGGATCCGCGCGGCCCTCATCCGTAAGCGAGCGCTTAGAAAAGAGGTCCGCATCACACGGTTTGTACCGTGACCCACGCGATACGTAGGGGTAACTTCCAGACTGTCGCCCCCGAGCACCCCACTGGAGCCGTGATGCCCGAAGCCGTGATCGTCTCTGCCGCCCGCTCGCCCATCGGACGGGCCTTCAAGGGCTCGCTGAAGGAGCTGCGGCCGGACGACCTGACCGCGACGATCGTCCAGGCCGCACTGGCCAAGGTCCCCGAGCTGGCCCCCGAGGACATCGACGACCTGATGCTCGGCTGCGGCCTGCCCGGCGGCGAGCAGGGCCACAACCTGGGCCGGATCGTGGCCGTGCAGATGGGGATGGACCACCTCCCCGGCTGCACCGTCACCCGCTACTGCTCGTCCTCGCTGCAGACCTCCCGGATGGCGCTGCACGCCATCAAGGCCGGCGAGGGCGACGTCTTCATATCGGCCGGCGTCGAGATGGTCTCCCGCTCCGTGAAGGGCACCTCCGACGGCCTCCCCGACACCCACAACCCGCTCTTCGCCGAGGCGGAGGCCCGGACCGCGGCCGTCGCCGCCAGCGAGGGCGCGAGCTGGCACGACCCGCGAGAGGACGGCCTGGTCCCGGACGCGTACATCGCGATGGGCCAGACCGCGGAGAACCTGGCCCGCCTCAAGGGCGTGACCCGCCAGGAGATGGACGAGTTCGGCGTGCGGTCCCAGAACCTCGCCGAGGAAGCGATCAAGAACGGCTTCTGGGAGCGCGAGATCACGCCCGTGACACTGCCGGACGGCACCGTGGTCAGCAAGGACGACGGCCCGCGCGCAGGCGTCACGCTGGAGGGCGTGCAGGGCCTGAAGCCGGTGTTCCGCCCGGACGGGATGGTCACCGCGGGCAACTGCTGCCCGCTCAACGACGGCGCGGCCGCGTTGGTGATCATGTCCGACACCAAGGCGCGTGAGCTGGGCCTGACCCCGCTGGCCCGGATCGTCTCCACCGGGGTCTCCGGCCTCTCCCCCGAGATCATGGGCTACGGCCCGGTCGAGGCGAGCAGGCAGGCGCTGCGGCGGGCCGGGCTCACCATGGACGACATCGACCTGGTCGAGATCAACGAGGCGTTCGCGGCGCAGGTCATCCCCTCCTACCGGGACCTGGGCATCCCGCTGGAGAAGCTGAACGTCAACGGCGGCGCGATCGCGGTAGGCCACCCCTTCGGCATGACCGGCGCGCGCATCACCGGCACGCTGATCAACTCCCTCCGGTTCCACGACAAGCAGTTCGGCCTGGAGACCATGTGCGTGGGCGGCGGCCAGGGGATGGCGATGGTCATCGAGCGCCTCAGCTGACACCGCCGGCGCCTCGCCCGCGGGAGAGCGCCGATCCGGGCGGGGTGCCGTGCTCGTGCGCGGCACCCCGCCGGTGCGGATGACCGGGCCCGGGCCGCGGCGGTACGGCGAGCGGGTCCGGGCCGCGGCCCAGACCCGCGACCGCAAACCGCAAACCGCAAACCGCACACGGCGACCCGCGACCCGCGACCGGCAACCCGCGACCCGCGACCCGCGACCGGCGACCCGCGACCGGCAGCCCCGCAGACCGCGCCCGGGCCGCGGACGCGCGTCGCGAACCCCCTCCCATCCCTCCGCGACCGCTCTCCCAACCCCGCCGTCTCCCGGTCGTGACCTAATCTCCCCCAGGATGTGATCTGCCTCCCATCGACGCGCGTTTGCCCAGGTCACATGCGCCTCGTTGGAAGACATCCGGCTCAGCCCCCTGTCTCTTTCGTGACGTTCGTGATGTATTGCACTGACACCAGGTGTGGGCCCACGACAAGCTGATGTAGTAAGTCGGGAAGTCCTCAGAACCGGGAGTACGTCAGTGAGCGCCTTGTCCCTCGCCCTGCTGCTGACCACCGCCGCCGCCACGGCTGTGGGCGCCGCCGCCCTGCACACCACTCTCGGGCTGCGCCGGCAGGTCACCGCCCTGCGTTCGGAACTGGCCGCAGTGAGCCGCCACGGGAGCGGCCCCTTCGGCTCCGTACCGCAGGCCCGCACGGCCCCCGCCGCCGAGATACGCGCGGCCGTCGCCGAGGCCCTGGCCGAGGAGCGCGAGCGCGAGCTGGCCGAGGCGCGCGCCTTCTGGGCCGCGCAGGAGGCCCGCGAGGCGGCCGACACACCGCACTTCGCCGGGGATTCCCCGCTGACGATGCTCGGCGGGCTGGCGGACGTCGGCGAGGACGGGCCGATCCACCTGCCCAAGCAGGCCGACTTCGCCGGCCTGGAGTCACTGGACCGGGAAGCGGCGGAGGCCCTCGAGGAGCTCGCGGAGCCGGAGCCCGCCGAGCAGCCGGCGGAATTCGCGGAGGACTCCGCCGAGCTCGCCGCGGCCCGCCGCCGGCACCCCTCGCACCCCGACTTCGTACCGGTGCAGACGCCTGTCGTGACCGACCACGAGCGGACCGTGGCGAGGCTGGAGGAGCTGGCGGACACCGCGACCGCCCTCACCGACGTACGGCCGGGCCCGCTGGGAACCCTGGACGTGTACGTGTTCGCCGACGGCACGACCCTCTGCATGACCCCGGGGCACCGCGAGACCGCGGAGCAGCTCGGGGAGGCGCTGCGCGCCGGGCGGACGCCGGTCCTGCTCGGCGGCTCGGGCGTCTCCGGCGCCTACTCCCTCACGTTCTCCTGCGGCGCGGGGGAGAACGTCTACATCCTCGCCGACCGCGTCATCGCCTCGCTCTGAGCCGGTCCCGCGGGCCCGCCGGGCCTCCCGGCCCCGCCGACGGCCCCGGAGCCTCCCGGGCACGCCCTCAGAGCCGCGCCCGCCGCGCCGCCGCCTCGACCAGTTCCACGGCCTCGTGCAGCTCCCCCGGCGAGGCCGTCCCGGTGCGCAGGGCTTCGGACAAATCCGTCCCCGCGACCACCAATTGGTCCGCGACCGCGAAGACACCCGCGTCGGGCATGATCCACGGCTGCCGGCCCGGCGTCTCGAGGCGCTGGGCGCGCACCGCCAACTCCCTGGCCAGTGCCAGCCCTTCGGCCGCCGCCCCGCGCTGGAGCCGGCTCTGCGGGGCCGCCCGCAGCCGGTCGGCGAAACGTTCCACGGCCGCCGTCAGAGGTGTCGTATCAAGCACGCCGCGACCCTATGCGCCGGTACGGGACTGTTGCCAATACGCGAACGCTGAGGCACGGTGACGTGAAGGACCACACGCGCAATGCGTCCGGAGGCGCCGATGTCCCAAGTCTTCTCCGAAGAGACCCATCGCAACCTGCTCTCCCGCATTCCCCACTGCACCGGTCGGGACATCGCCGACTGGCTGCGCACCGTCGAAGAAGGACCGTCCCTGTTCCGTTTCGAGGAGAAGGTCAGCTGGCTCCGGAGCGAACACGATCTCGCGTACGGCCATGCGAAGGCGATCATCCATGAGTACGACCTGAGGAGGGCAGCCCGCAAGCTGCTCTAGCGGCACCGGCTCGAGGACGAGCGATGGGCCCGCCCGGCGGATGCCGGAGCGGGCCCGTCGTCGGTTCGCCGGGCGGCCGTGCGGGCCGCCCGTGCGTCAGTCGTCGCCCTGCAGGATCGACAGCAGACGCAGCATCTCGAGGTAGATCCACACCAGGGTCAGGGTGAGGCCGAAGGCGGCCAGCCAGGACTCCTCGCGGGGGGCGCCGTAGTTGATGCCGTCCTCGACCTGCTTGAAGTCCAGGGCGAGGAAGCAGGCACCGAGGATGATGCCGATGACACCGAACAGGATGCCGAGACCACCGCTGCGGAAGCCCAGGCCGTCACCGCCGGCGAAGACGGCGAAGAGCAGGTTGACCGCCATCAGCAGCAGGAAGCCCATCGCGGCCGCCATCACGAAGCCGTAGAAGCGGCGGGTGACGCGGATCCAGCGCATCTTGTAGGCGAACAGCACGCCGCCGAAGACCGCCATGGTCCCGAGCACGGCCTGGGCGACCACACCGTCCGCGATGTACGTGGACACCGCGCTGGAGATCACTCCGAGGAAGACGCCCTCGAACGCCGCGTAGGCGAGGATCAGCGCGGGCGACGGCTTCCGCTTGAAGGACTGGACGAGCGCGAGCACCATGGCCACCAGTGCGGCGCCGATGGCGATGCCGTACGACCTGCCCATGCTGGCCGGGTCGACGGGCAGGAGCACCCACGACAGGATCGCGGTGAGCACGACGGTGCCGAGCGTCATGGCGGTGCGCGCCACGACGTCGTCCATCGTCATCACACTGGTCGGGGCGGGTGCCTGCGGCGGGGCACCGACCTGGGCGTCCGCCGGCGCGTAGGGGTTGGTGGCGTACGGGTTGCCGGCGCCCTGGGCGTACGGGTCTCCGCCGACTGCGGGGCCCCGGCCTGCGGCGCGGTGTTGAAGCCCGCGTAGCCGTTGTCGCGGCTGAACCCCCGTCGCGAGAAGACCGGGTTGCTGCTCCTCATCTCACTCCTCCATGGCCGCCCTGCGCGGCCTTCACACAAGAGTAATGCGGGGGCAAAGACCTCGGCCTAGTGCTGAAGGAGGATCTTTCCTCGATCGTGACTGACCTGTCGCCCTGCACCCGCCGTGCACTCTCTCCTCACACTACAGCCGGTGAACGGAGTCACTCATTCCCGGGTCGGCGCGGTTCACTCCCGAGGCGGTACCGGAAGACCGCCGGGGGTGAGGGCCTGGCGTACATGGCTGCGGGCCGGGCAGGGGTACGGGGGCGCGGGCCGGCGTACGGATCGGCGGCGGCGGCGGACGCGCGGGCGCGGGCAAGCGTTCAAGAATTCAACGGGTGCCGCTCGCGCCGCGGACGCATGAACGTGCCCGGAGCCGGACTCGAACCGGCACGGCCCGAAGGCCAGCGAGGTTTAAGCTCGCCGTGTCTGCATTCCACCATCCGGGCTGGTGACGCGGTCCTGCGTACGCGGCTCTGCGTTCGCACACGAGCCTATCCGCACGGCTCACCCCAACAGGGGAACAACGTGCCTAAGTTGTCTTATTTTATTGATGACTGAGAGGTAGTCAGACCTCGTGAGCGGCGGTTTGCACCTGCCGAGGCGGGCTCCTCGCGCACCCGGCGCCACCCGTGGGAATGACGGAAAGTCGCCGCCCCTGCACACCCCGGGGAACCGGCCGTCGGCGCTCCGGCAGGGCGGGCCCGCCCCGGAGCCGCACCAGGGGCCACCGTCATACCAAAGGAGGACGGGCTGCCGCCCCGTCAGACCGGAGAGGGCCCCGGGAACGGGCACCGGGACTGACGATCCGGCGAGGGTCCCGGCAGCACGATGGAGCGGTCCCAGGAACGCCGCGACAGGAGAGCCGACTCGTGACCACCACCTCCACCACCGCCCGCGCCACCGCGGTGGCCGCCCGTGCCACGGATCTGTCCAAGGTCTACGGGGAGGGCGAGACCCGGGTGGTCGCCCTCGACCGGGTCACCGTGGACTTCCGGCAGGGGGAGTTCACCGCGATCATGGGCCCGTCCGGGTCGGGCAAGTCGACGCTGATGCACTGCGTTGCCGGACTCGACGGCTTCAGCGGCGGATCGGTGCGGATCGGCGGGACCGAGCTGGGTTCGCTCAAGGACAAGCAGCTGACCCGGCTGCGCCGCGACAAGATCGGCTTCATCTTCCAGGCCTACAACCTGCTGCCGACGCTGACGGCCCTGGAGAACATCACGCTGCCGATGGACATCGCCGGCCGCAGGCCCGACCAGCAGTGGCTGCGGCTCGTCATCGACATGGTGGGGCTCTCCGGCCGGCTCGGCCACCGGCCCGCCCAGCTGTCGGGCGGCCAGCAGCAGCGCGTCGCCGTGGCCCGCGCGCTCGCCTCCCGGCCCGAGATCGTCTTCGGCGACGAGCCGACCGGGAACCTCGACTCCCGCTCCGGCGCCGAGGTCCTGGGCTTCCTGCGCAACTCGGTACGGGAGCTGGGCCAGACCGTCGTGATGGTGACGCACGATCCGGTGGCCGCCTCGTACGCGGACCGCGTCGTCTTCCTGGCGGACGGCCGGATCGTGGACGAGATCGCCGCCCCGACCGCCGACGGCGTGCTCGACCGCATGAAGGAGTTCGACGCCAAGGGCCGGACCAGCTGACCCACGGCTCCACCGCAGACTTCCGGACCCCACCCCAGGACTGACCCACACCATGTTCCGTACCGCCCTGCGCAATGTGCTCGCGCACAAGGCCAGGCTGCTGATGACCGTGCTCGCCGTGATGCTCGGCGTGGCGTTCGTCTCCGGCACCCTGGTCTTCGCCGACACCCTCTCCCACGCCTTCCGCAACCAGTCGGCCAAGAGCTACGACGACGTCGCCGTCGCCGTCTCCTCGTACGCCGACGAGAACGACGCCGGGCGGGAGCCCGGCATCCCCGAGCAGACCCTCGGCAAGATCGCCGCACTGGACGGCGTCGCCGCCGCCCACGGCCGCGTCGACGGCTTCGCCGGGGTCGCCGACCCCGACGGCAAGCTGATCGGCGTCGGCTGGTCGAACAAGGGCTCCAACTTCTCCCCCGGCAGGGACGGCAAGGACCCCGCCTACACCTTCACCCACGGCAGCGGCCCCGCTCGGGACGACCAGATCGCCCTGGACGCGGACAGCGCCGCCAAGGGCCGGTACGCGGTGGGCGACCGGGTCCGCGTCGCCACCAACGGGCCGGTGCGGGAGTACACCCTCAGCGGCGTGTTCACCACCGGGGACGGCGCCGTGAACGCCGGCGGCAGCCTGGTCCTCTTCGACACCGGCACGGCCCAACGGCTCTACCTCGAGCCCGGCTACTACCGGGACGTCACCGTCACCGCCACCCCCGGAGCGGACGACACGGCGATCCTGGCCGCGGTGGAACCGCTGCTTCCGGAGCACGCCGAGGCGCAGACCGGAGAGGCGCTCGCCGAGAAGCAGGCCGCGGACATCGAGGCGGAGCTCGGCGCGCTCCAGCAGGTCCTGCTGGGCTTCGCCGGCATCGCCCTCTTCGTCGGCGTCTTCCTGATCTCCAACACCTTCACCATGCTGGTCGCCCAGCGCACCAGGGAACTCGCGCTGATGCGGGCCGTCGGCGCCTCCCGCCGCCAGATCACCCGCTCGGTGCTCATCGAGGCCGCGATCGTAGGAGCCTCGGCCTCGGCCGTCGGCTTCGCCCTCGGCATCGGGCTGACGGTGGGGCTGCGCCGGGGAATGGCCGCCTTCGGCATCAAGGTGCCGGACGGCCCCCTCGTGGTCTCCGCCACGCCGGTGGCCGCCGCGTTCGCGGTCGGCGTCCTCGTCACCATGTTCGCCGCATGGCTCCCGGGCCGCCGGGCCGCGAAGATCCCACCGGTCGCGGCCATGGGCAGCGTCCATGCGCCGGCCGGCGCCAAGTCGCTGGTGTGGCGCAACTCCGCCGGAGGCGCGCTGACCGGCCTCGGGGCGGCGGGCATCGTCGCGGGCGCCTCCGCCGCCGGCGACACCGGGCGCATGCTGATCGCGGCGGGCGCCTTCCTCGCGCTGACCGGTGTGATCGTGCTGATCCCGCAGCTCTCACGCCCCGTCATCGCCCTCGCACGGCCGCTGCTCGTCGGCGCCTTCTCGGTGGCCGGCACCCTCGCCGGGCGGAACGCGGTCCGCAACCCGCGCCGCACCGGTGCCACGGCCTCCGCACTCGCGATCGGGCTGACCCTGGTCACCGGTCTGTCCGTGCTCGGCGTCACCGTCGGCCGGGCCGTCGACAAGATGACGACGGACAGCATCAAGGCCGACTACATGGTCACGATGGCCAACGGCGGGGGCCTCGACCGGTCCGCGCTGGCCGCGCTGGAGAAGGCCCCGGGCGTCTCGGCCGTCTCCCCTCAGCAGGCCGTGCACGTCGAGGTGAAGGGCGACTTCGCCGCCGCGTCGGCCGTCACAGCCGGCGACATCGCGAAGGTCATGAACGTCCAGGTGGTGAACGGCAGCCTGGACACCCTCGCGAAGGGGGGCGTCGCGGTCGCGGAGAAGACGGCCGCGAGCAAGGGCTGGAAGGTCGGCGACAGCCTGCCCGTCACCTTCGGCGACGGGAAGAAGGGGACGCTGGAGGTCGGCGCGGTCTTCCGGGACAACGAACTCCTCTCACCGGTCCTGGTGGGCACCGAGGTCACCGACCCGCACGAGGCGAGGCCCCACATCCGGCAGATCCTCGTGAAGACGGACGGCGGCCGGAGCGAGGCGAACGAGAAGGCCCTGATCGACGCGCTCGGCGACAACCCCGCCATCGCGGTGATGGACCGGCAGGACATCCGCGACGAGTTCGGCGGCATGATCAACACCCTGCTGAACATCATGTACGGCCTGCTCGCGATGGCCTTGATCATCGCCGTGCTCGGGGTGGTCAACACCCTGGCGATGTCCGTCTTCGAGCGGCAGCAGGAGATAGGGATGCTGCGCGCGATCGGCCTGGACCGGCGCCGGGTGAAGCGGATGGTCCGGCTGGAGGCCGTCGTCATCTCCGTGTTCGGCGCGGTCGTCGGCATCGGTCTCGGGACCTTCCTCGGCTGGGCCGTCGGCGAGACCTTCCGGGACAAGGTGCCGGGCTACGCCCTGGTCCTGCCCTGGGACCGCATCGGCCTCTTCCTGGTGCTCGCGGCACTGGTGGGCCTGCTCGCCGCGATGTGGCCGGCCCGCAGCGCCGCGCGGCTGAACATGCTCACCGCGATCAAGACCGAGTAGCCGTACGGAGGGCGCATGACGGCTGCCCGGGCCGGGCCCCGCGAAGGGTCCCGGCCCGGGTGCCTGCGGGTCCCGGCCCGGGTGCCTGCGGGTCCCGGCGCGAGTGCCTGCGGGTCCCGGCGCGAGTGCCTGCGGGTCCCGGCCCGGGAGACCGGCCCGCCCCGTTCCGGGAAGGCGCGGGTCCCGGTCCGGGAGGCCGCCCCTCCCCAGCCGGGCAAGGTGCCGGCCCCGGCCCGGGCAGGTGCGGAGGGACCGGCTCACCGCGCCCTCCTCCGGGAGGTCAGCCCGCCCCGGTCTCGGTCCAGGCGCGGGCCCTGAGCGGCAGGCCCGAGCCGCCGCCGTCCCGGCACCGCACCGCGAGGATCTGGTTGACCCCGATCCTGTTGCGCTCGAAGGACACGGCCGACGCGGCCATGTAGAGGCGCCAGATCCGCGCACGGCCGGGCGAGGAGTGCCGTACCGCCCGCTCCCGGTCGGACTCCAGGTTCGCCACCCAGGCGCGGAGCGTGAGGGCGTAGTGCTCGCGCAGCGACTCGACGTCGCGGGCCTCGAAGCCGGCCTCCTCCAGGATGGACAGGGTCCTGCCGAGCGGCGCCAGCTCCCCGTCGGGGAAGACGTAGGCGTCGATGAAGTCGTCCACGTGGTAGGCCGCTTCGTCCTGCTCGGGGCGGCGCGCGATCTGGTGGTTGAGCAGCCTCCCCCGGGCCTCAGCAGCCCGTGGAGCACATCGGCGTACTCCCGGTAGCGGACGGACCCGACGTGCTCGGCCATGCCGATGGACGAAATCGCGTCGTACGGGCCGTCCTTGACGTCCCGGTAGTCCTGTACCCGGATCTCGATGCGGTCGGTCAGCCCCTCCTCGGCGATCCGCTTGCGGGCGTACGCGGCCTGCTCCCTCGACAGGGTGACCCCGGTGACCCGGGCGCCGTACTCCCGGCCGCGTGCAGCGCCATCGAGCCCCAGCCGCAGCCGACGTCCAGCAGCCGGTCGCCCTCGCGCAGGGCGAGCTTGCGGCAGACCAGGTCGAGCTTGTCGCGCTGGGCGTCCTCGAGGGAGCCCCCGTCCCGCCAGTAGGCGCAGGAGTACACCATCGAGGGCCCGAGCACCTGCTCGTAGAACGCGTTGCCGACGTCGTAGTGGTGGCTGATCGCCTGCCGGTCCCGCGCCTTCGTGTGCAGCGGGCCTCGGCGTCCGGCGACCTCCTCCGCGGGCGGCGGCACCGGCAGCCAGCAGCGGGGCCCGGCGAGGGCGGTCAGCTCCCGGACGGCCGAGCGGAACCGCGGATCGCCCAGCGAGCGCAGCCCGGGGCCGGGCTCGGAGCGCTCCCAGAGCATTCCCGCGAGCCGCCCCAGGGCCTCGTACAGATCACCCTCGACGTCGATCTCACCGGCCACCCAGCCGCGGGCCAGGCCCAGTTCGCCCGGTTTCCACAGCAGCCTGCGCAGGGCTCGCCGGTGCCGGATGACGAGGACCGGGCCGTCGGCGGGACCGGACTCGCTTCCGTCCCAGGCCCGGACGCGGATCGGGGAGGTTCCCCCAGCAGTTCCTCGGCGAGAGCGGTGAGCCGCGAAGCGGCATCGGCCATGGCGCACACCTCCGTGACGCTGTTTGACGGAAATGCCCAACACCACGTAAACGCCGTCGGCGCGCGGACGCAGTCCCCCGTGGGCAAACGGACGGCAAAACAGACAACTTCCCCGTACGCGGCGTGCCCAAAGTACGCCGAAGGGGCCGTCCGCACCACGGATGGCGGACGGCCCCTTCGGGGGTACTACGGCGGGGAGGTCAGGAGGCCTTGGCCTTCTCGGGGGCGGGACGGGCCGCCGCCGGGGCGGGCCTGGCCGCCTCGTAGAACTCCTCGCGCGGCGACTCGATCGCACCGAGCGAGACGACCTCGCGCTTGAGGAACATCGCGAGGGTCCAGTCGGCGAAGACGCGGATCTTGCGGTTCCAGGTCGGCATCGCCAGGCCGTGGTAGCTGCGGTGCATGTACCAGGCCAGCCGGCCCTTGAGCTTGATCTTGACCTTGCCCATGACGATCATCGCGACGCCCTTGTGCAGGCCGAGACCGGCGACCGCACCCTTGTTGGCGTGGCTGTAGTCCTTCTGCCGGAAGCCCCGCATACCGGAGATCACGTTGTCGCCGAGGACCTTCGCCTGGCGCAGCGCGTGCTGGGCGTTCGGCGGGCACCAGGCGTTCTCGACACCGGCCTTGCGGGCGGCGAGGTCCGGGACCTGGGCGTTGTCGCCCGCGGCCCAGATGTAGTCGGTGCCCTGCACCTGGAGCGTCGGCCGGGTGTCGACGTGGCCGCGCGGGCCGAGCGGCAGGCCGAAGCGGGCCAGGGCCGGGTTCGGCTTGACGCCGGCGGTCCAGACGACGGTGTTGGAGTCGACCTCCAGACCGTTCTTCAGCACCACGTGGCCGTCCACGCAGGAGTCCATGGAGGTGTTGAGGTAGATCTCGATGCCGCGGGACTCGAGGTGCTCCTTGCCGTACGTGCCGAGCTTGGGCCCGACCTCGGGAAGGATCTTGTCGGCGGCGTCGACGAGGATGAAGCGCATGTCCTCGCGCTTGACGCTCTTGTAGTACGTGACCGCGTCGCGGGCCAGGTCCTCGACCTCGCCTATCGTCTCGGCACCGGCGAAGCCGCCGCCGACGAAGACGAAGGTCAGCGCCTTGCGGCGGACCTCCTCGTCGGTGGTGGAGTCGGCCTTGTCCAGCTGCTCCAGGACGTGGTTGCGCAGGCCGATGGCCTCCTCGATGCCCTTCATGCCGATGCCCTGCTCGGCGAGGCCGGGGATCGGGAAGGTGCGGGAGACCGCGCCGAGCGCGATCACCAGGTAGTCGAACGGGAGCTCGTACGCCTCGCCGACGAGCGGCGCGACCGTGGCCACCTTGCGGTCCTGGTCGATGGTGGTGACCCGGCCGGTGAGTACCTCGGCCTTGGGCAGCACGCGCCGCAGCGGGACGACGACGTGCCGCGGCGAGATGCTGCCGGCGGCGGCTTCGGGGAGGAAGGGCTGGTACGTCATGTACGACCGCGGGTCGACGACCGTGACGGTCGCCTCCCCGTACCGCATCTTCTTCAGAATGCGACGAGCTGCGTACAGGCCTACGTACCCACCGCCTACTACGAGGATCCTGGGACGCTCCGTGGTGCTCATGCCATCGAGTATCCACCCCCCTCGGAGGGGGTGCTCGTGAGCCCCTTCACAAGCATGGGGGACCCTCTGCTACACTCCGCCGCCCACGTGATCCAGGTCATGGCACCCGGCGGGAACACCGACCCGGCGGCAGACGTTGCTCAGGCCCGCTGAGCTGGCCCCACGCTCCTCCCGGAAGGTGAACCGGGGCCTGATTCCCCGTGTACACCACACGGCGGCCACCTGCTGGAGCACGGTTGAACGGGCGGAGTTGGGCACAAAAACAGGCCCGGCGGGCCCTCCGGGGGCACTTTCGACGGCCACCCGGAGTCTTTTCCTTGTGAAGAACTTCACGAACTTTCTTGCGGACGGCGCCCCGGCGGCCGGAAAGCACCCCCCGGCTCCGGGTCGGCAGCCACCGCGTCGCCCATCGGGCCGACGACGGTGAACTCCTGGTCCTCGTGGTCGGGGTGGGCGGCCGGCGACAGGTCCACCGCACCCCGCGACGCCCCGCCCCGGGCTCTGCCGCCGCCGTCCGCGCGGAAGCCCCGCCCCGGCTCAGACGAGGGAGAGCGCGATGCCGTCGAGGATGTCGTGCTCCGAGACGACGACCTCCGGCACCCCGGCACGGTCCATGACGGCGAGCAGCACCAGGGCACCCGCGATGATCACGTCCACCCGCCCGGGGTGCATCACCGGGATCGCGGCCCGCTCGTCGTGGGTGGAGCGGACCAGCCGCTCGGTGATCTCCGCGACCCGGTCGCGGGAGACCCGGGAGTGGTGGATGGCCCCGGAGTCGTACGCGTCGAGGCCCAGCGCGATCCCCGCGACGGTGGTCACCGAGCCGGCCAGGCCGACGAGCGTGCCCGCCTCGCCGATCGGCACGGTCTCCCCGGCCAGGTCGAGCGCCGCCTCGATGTCCGCCCGGACCGCGGCGATCTCCTCCGGCGCCGGGGGATCGCCGCGTATGTGACGCTCGGTCAGCCGGACACAGCCGATGTCGACCGAGCGGGCCGCCTCGACCCGCCCGCGGCCTATGACGAACTCGGTCGAACCGCCGCCGATGTCCACGACCAGCCGCTCCTCGTGGCCCGCCAGCCCCCTGGTGGCGCCGGTGAAGGAGAACTCGGCCTCCTGGTCGCCGCTGATCACCTCGGGCTCGACCCCGAGGATGCCGGCCACACCGCTCACGAACTCGCCGCGGTTCTCCGCGTCCCGGGAGGCGGAGGTCGCCACGAAGCGGATCCTCCCCCGCCTCCGGCGGAGGGCGCCTCGATGCCGTGCTCCTTGATGACCCCGGCGTACTCCCGGCACGCCGCGAAGGTGCGTTCCAGCGCCTCGGGTGCCAGCCGGCCGGTGCGGTCGACACCCTGGCCGAGCCGGACGATGGTCATCCGCCTGTCGAGTTCCATGAGCCCACCCGTCGAGGGGTCCACGTCGGCGACGAGCAGGCGGATCGAGTTCGTGCCGCAGTCGACGGCGGCGACGCGGGTCATGCGGGGCCCTCCGTTCCCGTGGGCGCTCCGCCGTCCGCGCGGTCGCCGGCTCCCGCAGCCACGCACGGGCCCTTGGCCCACCACTCCGGAAGCAACGCGATGGCCTCGTCGCCCAGCGGGTTCACCCCGGGACCGGCCGCGAGCGAGTGGGCGACCAGGACGTGCAGGCACTTCACCCGGTCCGGCATGCCGCCGGCGCTCGGGAAGCCCGTCAGCTCCTCGATCTCGTCCCGGCGCCGGACGTAGTCCTCGTGCGCCGCCCGGTACGCCGCCGCCAGGTCGGGGTCGCTCCGCAGGCGCTCGGACATCTCCTTCATC
Organism: Streptomyces sp. I6; assembly: GCA_003725745.1. GTDB lineage: Bacteria > Actinomycetota > Actinomycetes > Streptomycetales > Streptomycetaceae > Streptomyces. The sequence continues at coordinate 2,556,680 of RHDP01000001.1, forward strand.
ACGCCGTTCGCCTCCAGCGTGCCGATGGCCGAGGCCGCACGCGGGCAGGTCAGGTAGTACAGCGTCGGGAAGGGAGTTCCGTCCTCCAGCCGCGGTGCCGTCTCGACCACGTCGGGCCGGCCGCACGGGCAGCGGTGGGCGATGGCCCGCAGACCGCGCGGCGGGCGGCCGAGCTGCTCCTTGAACGCGGCGATGTCCTCCGCGGTGGGCGGGGTGGGCGCGGTGCTCGGCGGGGGCGTGTCCATGCGATGTGTACGTCTCTTCGTCGGTTCGGTGAATGGGCTGGGGGCTGTCCCTAGCGTCGCGCGTCGGCCCGGTCGACGCCGTCCCAGACGTTCGAGTACCAGGGCCGGCCGCGGCCCTGCTCCTCGGCGCGGGGCGTCCGGTCCGCCCGCGGGTCGGCCATGATGTACCCGGTCTCGCCCGGCAGGACCATGTGCAGATGCTCACGGGCCAGCCGCATGACGTACGCGTCGTCCTGGAGGCGGGCCTTCTCGTCGCGCAGCCGCTCGACGCGCTCGCGGGCCGCGGCGGCGAGCCGCCGCTGCTCGGCGATCTCGTTCCGCTGCGACACGTAAGCCCGCATCGGATAGGCGAGTGCGACGATCATCGAGCATACGACGAGCGCGAGGAAGGCGGCCCGGCCGGTGAGCCGGGAGCGCCGGGCCTGGCGGCGGGTCTGCGAACGGTAGACGCGGGCGGCGGTCTGCTCACCGAGCAACCGCAGCCTGGTCGCGGTGGAGAACCGGTCCCGGGCCATCTGTGCGCCTCCCCTTCACGTGCGTACGTCCCCGCACACGGTACGGGACCGTGTGCGGGGACGTACGCAACCAGCCTGGTGCCGGGCCCGGGCGGTGCCGTCCGGGAATGTGCCGGACTCAGCCCTTGAAGCGGGGGAACGCGCTGCGGCCGGCGTACACCGCGGCGTCGTCGAGGATCTCCTCGATGCGCAGCAGCTGGTTGTACTTGGCGACGCGCTCGGAGCGGGCCGGCGCTCCCGTCTTGATCTGACCGCAGTTGGTCGCGACGGCCAGGTCGGCGATGGTGACGTCCTCGGTCTCGCCGGAGCGGTGGGACATCATGCACTTGAAGCCGCTGCGCTGGGCCAGCTCGACGGCGTCGAGGGTCTCGGTCAGCGAGCCGATCTGGTTGACCTTGACCAGGAGGGCGTTGGCCGCGCTCTCGTCGATGCCGCGGGCGAGGCGCTCGGGGTTGGTCACGAACAGGTCGTCGCCGACCAGCTGGACCCTGGCGCCCAGCCTCTCGGTGATCGTCTTCCAGCCGTCCCAGTCGTCCTCGAACAGCGGGTCCTCGATGGAGACCAGCGGGTAGGCGGAGACGAGCTCCTCGTAGTACTCGGTCATCTCGGCGGCCGAGCGGGCCTTGCCCTCGAACTCGTAGGCGCCGTCCTTGTAGAACTCCGAGGCGGCGACGTCGAGCGCGAGCGCGATGTCCTTGCCGGGCGCGTAGCCGGCCTTCTTGATCGCCTCGAGGATGAGGTCGAGGGCCTCGCGGTTGGAGCCGAGGTTCGGGGCGAAACCGCCCTCGTCGCCGAGGCCGGTGGAGAGCCCCTTCTCCTTCAGGACCTTCTTCAGGGTGTGGTACACCTCGGTGCCCCAGCGCAGGGCCTCGGAGAAGGACTCCGCCCCGATGGGGCGATCATGAACTCCTGGATGTCCACGTTGGAGTCGGCGTGCGAGCCGCCGTTGAGGATGTTCATCATCGGAACGGGCAGCAGGTGCGCGTTCGGGCCGCCGAGGTAGCGGAACAGCGGGAGGTCCGACGCCTCGGAGGCGGCGTGCGCGACGGCGAGGGAGACGCCGAGGATCGCGTTGGCGCCCAGGGAGGACTTGTCCGGGGTGGCGTCGAGGTCGAACATCGCCTGGTCGATCAGGCGCTGCTCGGTGGCGTCGTATCCGACCAGTTCGGGGCCGATCTGCTCGATGACGGCCAGGACGGCCTTCTCGACACCCTTGCCCAGGTAGCGGTCCGCGTCGCCGTCGCGGAGCTCGAGGGCCTCGAAGGCGCCGGTGGACGCGCCGGACGGAACGGCAGCACGGCCGGTGCTGCCGTCGTCGAGGCCGACCTCGACCTCGACCGTGGGGTTGCCTCGGGAGTCCAGGATTTCCCGGGCTACGACGACGTCGATGGACGGCACGAGCATCTCCTTCTGGGATGTGACGCGTGAGGTGACACAAGCGGAGCCGTGTCGGTGCAGGGTCCCTTTGGCCTTGCGGCAAGAGCCTAACCGCCTGGCGGGCATCGGTCGGCAGATGCCCGCCCCGTGGGACGAAAAAGCGGACCGAACCGACAAAGGCCCCGGCTTCGGGGCGCCCCCGTGCCCCGCGCGAGCGCGGGGCACGGGGGAGGCCGCGTCAGGCCGCGGCCGGGGACGGGGGTGCGCACGGCCCGGTGGCCCGGCGGGACCACCGGAGCGCGGGCGGCCCCGGGGGACCGCCGGACGGGGCCGCCCGGTCTCGCGCGACGTCGGGCACCGGCCGGACGGCGCGGGCCCGGCCCCCGGGCGTCAGCTCAGGTGGAGCTTCTGGCCGGGGTAGATGACGTTCGCGTCGTCCAGGATGTCCTTGTTCAGCTGGAACAGCTTCTGCCAGCCGCCCTTGACCTTCCGGTCCTCGGCGATCCTGCTGAGGGTGTCGCCGGCCTTGACCGTGTACTCGCCGTCGCCCTTCTTCACCGGGGCGGCCGCACGCTCGGAGCGGGTGGTCGGGGCCTCGGCCCGCTTCGGCGCCGACGCGGCCTTCGTCTCGGCGGGCTCGGCCTTCGGCTCGGCGGCCTTGGGGCGGCCGGGGCGGCTGCGGCGGCGCCGTCGTACGCGGCGTTCGACAGGCCGGTGCCGCAGTGCGGCCAGGCGCCCTTGCCCTGGCCCGCCAGGACCTTCTCGGCGATCTGGATCTGCTGCGCCTTGGTCGCCTTGTCGGCGGTGGAGGCGAACGCGGTCCCCCGTAGGCGGCCCAGGTGGAGGCCGAGAACTGCAGCCCGCCGTAGTAGCCGTTGCCGGTGTTGATCGACCAGTTGCCGCCGGACTCGCACTGGGCGACGGCGTCCCACTCGGAGGCGGTGGCGGCGGACGCCGTACCCGAGGCCATCAGCGGGGCGGCGATGGCGGCGCCGGCGACACCGGCGAGCGTGACGACACGGGTGGACCGCTGGAAGACCGTCGGGCGACGGTGCTTGCCCTTGCCGGAAAGCAGCATCGAAGTTCTCCTCACCGACGCCTGCGAGGTGAGCTGTCGGGTTCGGGCCGATGTGGTGCCCGGCCGTGCGACGAGCGCACGGCTCCACCCCTAGCCGGGCAGCCCTCCTCGGGCCGGTCCGGCACTTACCTTGGGTCCCCCGCTCCTGCCTTCGGCGCTTACGCGACGACTGTTCCCGGCGGCCGCCGGCAGGATTCGGCGTGCGGTCGACGGGGCCCGCGTTGCGAGCGGTTCAGACGGTAGGCACACGCCTCCCCGATGTTCAAAGACGAACATCGGGGAGAAATCGCCCATATCTGATGCGGCAACATGTCCGTTTTCGCAGGTGAGAGCCCCGATGACCGGAGTTGACCACCCTGTGACGCCAGTTGACCGGAAGAGACTCTTGTCTCACTCGCGCAGACCCGGACATAAGCACCCGAACTACTGCGTCAACTCGCCCTTCTCCGGGCCGAGATCGAGGCTCTGGCCAGGCAGGATGAGGTTCGCGTCGGCGCCGACGACATCCCGGTTGGCCTCATAGAGGGCGGGCCAGCCGCCGGGCACCTTGTTGGCGTCGGCGATCGACGAGAGGCTGTCGCCGGCGCGGACGACGTAGCCATCTCCCGCGACAGCGCCGCCTCGTGCAGATTCGTCACCCCTTGACGCGTGGCGTCCGGAATCGCGCTCATCGCCGGAGTTGCCCGTCTCCGCCCCTCGGTGGCGGGGACGCCACGGTGCTTGCCCGTGCCCCCGTCGGCAGCGCCGCCGGGGGCCTGCGGGCTCTCGCCGTCACCGGCGGGCTCCGAGGACCCCCCGAGGGCCCGGCGGACGGGGCGGGCTCCGAAGACCCGGACGGCGGAGCGGACGGCTCGGAACCGGCGGCCGGCGGAGACCCTGCGTCCGGCTCGGAACCGGCGTCCGGCCCGGAACCGGCGGCGGAGGGATTCCCGGCGTCCGGCTCGGGTGCGGCGGCCGCCCCGTCGCCGAACGAGGGGGCCTTCACCAGGCCGCCCAGCGGGTCGGTGGACGGGGTGCCGGCCGGCTCGGAGTCACCCGCGGTCAGACCCGTGATCACGCCGCAGCTCTGCCAGGCGGAGGTGCCCTGGGCGGCGAGCACCATCTCGGCGACGGAGATCTGCTCCGAGGGGCTGGCGAGGTCGGCGCGCGGCGCGTAGGCGGTGCCGCCGTACGCCTCCCAGGTCTCCTGGGACATCTGGAGTCCGCCGTAGTAGCCGTTGCCGAGGTTGGCGCCCCAGTCGCCGCCGCTCTCGCAGTCGGCGACCCGGTTCCAGGTGGCGGTGTCGGCGGCGGATGCGGCACCCGCACCGAGCAGCGGGATGGCGATGGCCGATCCGGTCACCCCTGCCGCGACGATGAGGGCGGGAGCCTGACGAGGTCGGCGGTGGCGGCCGTTCCCGGACAGCATGCGGTGTGCCTTCCGTGTGACTACAGAAAACGTCCGGGACGATCGTGGCGGTTGAAACCTCGACGGCCCGGAGTCGGGGTGAACGTAGCCGCAGTCCCGCCCCAGTCACAAGCCGATGCAGCGGAGATTACGTAAAAGTCACAGACTTGACGTACCATCAGATTCAGCACGGGGTGAACTCAACGGGCAGAGTGCGCAATCCGCGCATGATGAGTCCCCCACGCCACCGCAATTCGGATGGATCGACCGCAAGCCGCAAGTCGGGCAGCCTGCCGAGGAGAGCCGCCAGCGCCGTCTGCCCCTCCAGCCGTGCGAGCGGGGCACCCAGGCAGTAGTGGATGCCGTGCCCGTACCCGAGGTGCGGGTTGTCCCGGCGGGCGAGATCGAGGGTGTCGGGCTCCGCGAACCGCTCCGGGTCCCGGTCCGCGGCGGCGAGCACGACGAGGACGGGGTCGCCGGTGGAGATGTCCCGCCCGCCGAGGGTGAGCGGCTCGGTCGCGAAGCGCCAGGTGGCGAGCTCCACCGGCCCGTCGTAGCGCAGCAGCTCCTCGACCCCGGTGGCCAGCAGGCCGGTCTCGCCCGCGGCCAGCGAGTCCTGGAGCCGCCGCCGCTGCCCCGGATCGCGCAGCAGCGCGTATGTGCCGTTCCCGATCAGGTTCACCGTGGTCTCGAACCCGGCGAAGAGGAGGATGAAGGCCATGGCCGCGGCCTCGTTCTCGGTGAGGTGCTCCCCGTGGTCGGATGCCCTGATGAGACCCGAGATCAGGTCGTCACCGGGCGCCTCCCGCTTGCGGTGGATCAGCTCGGCCAGATAGCCGCGCATCCTCTTCACCGACCGGGCGACACCGCCGCGCGGGCCACCGCCGTGACGGATCATCATTCCGGCCCAGTCCCGGAAGTCGTCCTGGTCCTCGCGGGGGACCCCGAGCATGTCGCAGATGGCGTAGATGGGGAGCGGAAAAGCGAACTCGTGAATGAGGTCCGCGTGGCCCCGCTGAGCGAAACCGTCGATCAGCCCGTCCGTCAGCTCCTGCACCCGCGGGGCGAACTCGGCCACCCGGCGCGGGGTGAACGCCTTGGACACCAGCCGCCGCAGCCGGGTGTGGTCCGGCGGGTCGATGTTCAGCAGATGCGTCATCAGCTCCGCCTTGCGCTCGCCCGGGATCCCCGTCTTCCCCTTCGCGTGCGCGGGCTCGTCGTGGTGCGCCGGGTCCTTGCTGAGCCGCTGGTCCGCGAGCGCCTGCCGGGCGTCCGCGTACCGGGTCACCAGCCACGCCTCCACCCCGCTGGGCAGCCGGGTCCGGTGCACCGGCGCGTGCTCCCTCAGCCAGGCGTAGGCGGGGTACGGGTCGGTGGCGAACTCCCAGGTGAAGAGTTCGGGGGCGCCGGGGATGCCGGGGGTGCCGGGAGCGGCGGGGACGCGGGACGGCTGGTCGTGCATGCGTCGACGTTAACCCGAGGGCGTCCGGTCACCCGTTCGGCTGACCTCTCGCCGTTCCCCGTGGGTACGCTGACCGTACCCGCGAGACTCCGTCACATGGGAGCGCTGATGAGTGCCGCAGCCGAGGACCGGAGGGACGGCCGGGACGACCGGCAGGACCGGGACGACCGGGAGGAGCCGTACGCCTTCCCGGTCCCGCCCCCGGTGGGTGGACGGCGGACGACCTCGACCGGATCAAGGGTCTCCCGCCGCACACCGAGCTGATCGACGGGGGACTGTTCTTCGTGAGTCCGCAGACCTTCTTCCACATGGCCGCGCTGAGGCTGCTGGAGAACGCCCTGGTGCGGCAGGCACCGGACGACCTCTATGTCGTCCGGGAGATGACCACCAAGCTGGGCGAGCGCGACCGGCCGGAGCCCGATCTCATGGTGGTCCGTGAGAGAGCCCTCGGAGGACCGGAGCAGACCTGGTACGCCCCGGACGACATCCTGCTCGCGGTCGAGATCGTCTCGGACGAGTCGGTCCAGCGCGACCGCGAACTCAAGCCCCGCAAGTACGCGGCGGCCGGCATCCGGCACTTCTGGCGGGTCGAGAAGAACGACGGCCTGCCCGTGGTCTACGTCTACGAACTCGATCCCGCGACGCACTCCTACGCCGTCACGGGCATCCACCACAACCGGCTCAAGGTCGATGTCCCCTGTCCCATCGAGATCGATCTCACCGACGTGGAGCGGCGGCGCGGTACCGGGGACTGACGCGCCCGCCCGGGACGGCACCGGCCCTGCCTCTGACGACCGGGCAGGGCACCCGGCCGCGACGGTCCCGGGCCGCGGTCCCAGTCGTTCCGGTCCCGGGCCGCGGCCTCACTCGTTCCGGTCCCGGGCCGCGGCCTCCACGGCGCGGATCGCGTCACGGTAGGCGCGGGCCGCGGCGCGGAGGGCGGCCTCCGGGTCGTGGCCCTCGGCCTCCGCCCGCACGGCCATGGCGAGCAGCCGGTACCCGACGGCTCGGTCGCCGTCCTCCGCGGGCAGTTCCACCTCCAGCCCGGCGGTCCGCACCCGGCCCGCCAGCTTCGCGGCGAGAGCGAGTCCCGGCTGACCCAGCGGGATGCCGTCGGTCACCGACTCACGCCGCTTCTCGACCGCCTTGGTACGCAGCCAGTGCTCCTTGACGTCCTCGGGGTCTCGGCACGGGCGTCACCGAAGACGTGCGGGTGGCGGTGGACGAGCTTGTCGACGATGGTCCCGGCGACGTCGTCGATCGAGAACGGCTCGTCTCCCTCCGCACCGCTCGCCTCCTGGGCGATGCGCGCGTGGAACACGACCTGGAGGAGCACGTCGCCGAGTTCCTCCCGCAGTTCGTCGCGGTCCCCGTCCTCGATGGCCTCGACGAGTTCGTACGCCTCCTCGATGCCGTACTTGGCGAGGCCCTTGTGGGTCTGCCGCGAGGACCACGGGCACTCGCGGCGGATCCGGTCCATGACCTGGACGAGATCGAGAAGCCGGGCGCCCGGGAGGTCGTAGGAGCCGGGCAGGAGTTCCAGCGCGGGCATGGACACCCGGCCCGAGCCGGCGATGCGGGCCAGGCCGTCGGTGAGTGCCCGGTCGCCCTCACCGGTCGCGAGGACCACCGCGGTCCGGCCTCCCGCGCAACCGTCGAGGAGCTCCTGCGCGGTGGGCGCGGCGATCTCCACTTCGACGCCCGCCTCCCTCAGGTACGGCAGTTGCGGGTGCTCCGCGTCGGCGCACAGCACGCGGTCGGCGGCACGCAGGGTCTGCCACGCCGGCCAGGACAGCAGTCCGGGCGCGACACGGTGGCTGGCGGTGAGCAGGACGATACGACCGGGTTCGACGGGCGCTTCAGCGTTCACCCCTCGACCTTACGTCGGTGTGGACGGGCCGACGGGGCCGGGCCTGACGGTTCGGCGGGGGCGCCTGTCGGGAGCCGCTCGGCGGGGCCGCGTTCCGGTAGCCGCTCGGCAGGGGGCGCCTGTCGGGAGCCGCTCGGCGGGGCCGCGTCCACCGGAACGCCTCCCGGCCGCCACGGGCGCCCACCGGGACGCACACCGTCGGCGGGACCGGGCGCCTCGGGGACGCACCACCGTTCAGCGGGACCCCGCGCCCCGGGGACGCACACCGTCGGCGGGACCCCGCGCCCCGGGGACGGCCGGCCGCTCGACAGGGCCGGAGCCCACCGGGACGCACACCGGCCTCGCGAGCGGGCCGCCGTCCCCGCTCCCACCGGAACTCCGGCCGGCGGGGCGGGGCCGCGTCTCGGGTTGCGGCTCTTCTACGCCCCGGCCTGGATTCCCTCCTGCGGCCCGGTGACCTGGGTGATCCACGGGGCCTCGTAGTCGCCGAGCTGGATCTTGGCGTCATCCCAGGTGCCGTACCGCGGGTTCACATCGATGGCGAGTTGCTTGGACGCGGCCGTCAGCGCGGCACCGACCTTCTGCTGACCCTCCGGGGTGCCGAGGTCGGCGCCCAGCGCCCGGGCCAGCCCGGTCAGCAGGACCTCCTCGCGCACCGCCTGGTCGATCTGGTCCGGGGCGACCCCGCGCTGCTGGAGCAGCATCGCGGCGAGCTGTTCCTCGCCCCCGGACTGCCGGGCCGCGGCCGCCCGGGCGTCCTGGACCTGCTTGCGTGAGGCGGTGACGCCGTTGTCCGCGGCCGCGTGCTCCAGGATGCGGTCGAAGATCATCCCGTGCAGCTTGGCCCGGTTGAGCTGCCCGGTGTTCTTGATCAGCTGAGCGCCCTCGGGCGAAGCCTCCTGGGCCGCCCGCACGTCCCTCACCTCGGCCTGGAGCGCGGACACCTCGATACGGTCGCCCCCGACGACGGCCGCGGCGCCCGGGCGCGCCTCGTCACCGCAGGCGGCGAGCAGGGGGACCGCCGAGACGAGCGCGGCGGAGAGGGCGAGCGCGGTGCGACGGCGGCGGTGCAAAGGGGCCTCCCGGCGTGCGGTGGTGATCGTGACGCGGAGCGTTTGTGACTCGGTGCACAAAGACCTTGCGGTGATCGATGGTAGGCAGTCGGCGTGGTGCAGGCCACCACTTCGCCGCCACTGATTCGGTCAACGATTCGGGAGCGCCCGGGGTGCGGTGCCGCGCACCGGTTCCGCGCGGGCACGCCTGATCGGCGACGGCCGGGGCATCCGTAGGGCGAGGGAGGCCGGGCTATGGGTGCGGTGAGGTCTGTGTCGTGGTGGGTGAAGGTGCCGGTCGGCTTCCTGCTGGTGGCCGTGCTGCTGCTGGCGGGGGCGCAGCTCCGGGGCTGCCGGGGCTGCCGGGGCTCGGCGCCCTGTTCGGCGAGCAGACGCGGGACCGCTCGGGGCCGGCGGTCCTGGAGTCCGTCCAGGACCTGAGCCGCTACCAGGCGGCCACGGGGAACTTCCAGGTCGTGGTGGACCTGGAGAAGGACACCAGGTACGTGCCGGACGCGCTGCGGGGCACCCGGGTCCTGTACGTCGGGGCGGGCAGCGTGGACGCGTACGTCGACATGGGGGCGCTCGGGGAGACGGACGTCACCGTGAACGAGGAGCGCACCGCCGCGACGATCCGGCTGCCGCACGCGGTCCTGGACCGGCCGGCGCTGGACCCCGACCGCTCCTACGCCGTCTCGAAGCAGCGCGGACTGCTCGACCGGCTCGGCGACCTCTTCTCCGACAACCCCAACAGCGAGCAGGCGGTCCAGCAGCTCGCGGTGCGGCATATCGCCGCCGCCGCGGAGGAGAGCCGCCTGACGGCGCAGGCGGAGCGGAACACGACACGGATGCTGGAGGGGCTCCTGCGCTCGCTCGGGTTCAGCAAGGTGACGGTGGTCTACGGGGCGTGAGGGCCGGACGCCGGGCGACCGGGCATCGCACCGAAACCCGGGACGGGGGCGACCGGGCGCGCGGGCAATCGGGCGAGCGGGGGCTCGCGGGCAATCGGGGGGCTCGCGGCTGTGAGGACCGTCAGGGCCATCGGCAGACGGCGCGGTGGCGGTCCCGGCCCACCCGTGACGAGGGCCGGTCCGCTACCCGCTGTAAGGGCAGGTCAACGGAAGGACACCAAGACTTCACCCGAACGGCCCCCGTTGGTGGCCCCTTGAGCGGAAATCGCGGCGTAACCTCCCGGCCATGCCTTCCCTCCTGAGCAACCGGCTGGCGAAGCGGATGCTGCGTCCGGCCTTCTCACTGGTGGAACAGCGCCTGGAGCGTGCGACCACCGCTCTCCAGGCAGACCTCGACGCCCTCCACCACGAAGTGGCCGACCTGCGGCGGCAGAGCTACGGGCTCGGGCTGCTGCTCGACCACGCCGGGCGGGACGGCCACCGGATGGCCACCGCCAACCAACTGGACACACTGGTGCGGGAGGTGACCACCGTGACCGGCGCCTCCTGCGAGCACGCGCGACGCGATCTGACGGTGGCGTACCGCACGGTGGTGGCCCTCGAGGCGCTGGGCGTCGGCCGGATGGCGGGCTCGACCTCGGACATCTGCGGGAAGCTGGCGACCGTGCCGCTGCTGGCTCCGCCCAACGAGGAGGTGCTGGAGATCGGCACCCAGCACGGGCTGTTCGCGGCCGCCCTGCTGCGCATGCTCCACCGCGCGGGAGTCGAGCCGCGGCTGACGGTCATCGACCCGCTGGCCGGCGCCCTCGTGCCGTCGGGCACGGCGCCCGCCCCGGTCAGGGAGGACGTCGTGCGCGCCAACCTGACCCTGTGCGGCAGTCGTTCGGGCGCCCGGGCCCGGCTCCTCCAGGGCGGGTCCGGCGACGCCGGCGTACGCGCGAGGGTGTCCGACCGGCGGTACGGCGTGGTCGTGCTGGCCGGTGATCCCTCCGTGGCGGGCGTACTCGCGGATCTCCGCCTCACCGAGGAACTCGCCGCCGACGGCGCCGTCGTCGTCCTCGACGGACACGGCGACGGCACGCGCCCCGGCGTCGGCGAGGCCCTGGCCAAGCGCGTCGCCGACGGCTCGCGGCTGAGGACCCTGGGCGTGGTCGCGGGAACGGCGTACCTCCGGGCCGGGTGACGGCGTACCTCCGGGCCGGGTGACGGCGTACCTTTGGGCCGGCCGGGGTGACGGGCGCCCGGCCCCACCGCACGACAGCCGCCGAGCGCCGGGCCGATGGCGTTCGCCGGGTTTCGGCCGCGGCCGCGCGGTGCGGAAGCGGCCGTGCCCCGGCGGCCTCAGCCGGATCGGAACCGGCGCTGGCGGTCCAGCGACCGGCGCAGCTCGACGACGAGGGGGTGGCCGGGTCCGTACACGCGTTCCGTGTCGAACAGCAGGTTCCGCAGTTGCTGATGCCCCGCGGTGTGGTCGCCCACCGCCAGCAGCAGATGCCCCATCCGGTGCCGTATGTCGAAGCCCCGGGAGGGGTCTCCCCCGGTCCTGTGGTGGTTCTCGTAGTAGGGGAGCACCGCGCGGTACTCGGCGAGCGCCGCGGCCGTCTCCCCCAACTGTTCCAGGCACAGCGCCGCGTCGTAGCGGAACTGCAGCGCCTGCGAGTCGCCCGGGCCCGCCTCCGCGGTCCGGTCGTCCGCGAGGCGGCGCAGCTCGGGCAGGGCCCGGCGGTACTGGCCGTCGTCCATCAGCGTCGTCGCGTACTGCTTGCGCAGGATCCGGACGACGGGTGACCGCTCCCCGTGCTCCGCGGCGGCGGCCGGGAGGATGCCGCCGAGGATGTCCACGGCGCGGGTGATGCTGCCCTCGCCGAGCAGGCGCTTGACCTCGTCGACCGCGGCGGCGACGTCGGGGCGGCCGGCCACCGGGGCCGCGGAGGCCACCACGCGCGGGTCGGGTGGCGGCGGGACCGTCGCCCGGTCCGGCCAGGGCGCGTGCGGGCGCAGGAAGGGGCGCGTCGGGTCGAGCGGCCCACCGGGCGCGGACTGCCGAGCGGGCAGCAGCGGCCTCAGCGCGTCGTACACCTCCTGGGCGCCCGAGGGCCGGCGCTGCGGGTCCTTGGCGAGCATCCGCAGCACCAGCGCCTCCAGCGGCTCCGGGATCTCGGGCCGGAGCTGGCGGACCGGCAGCGGGGGCTCGTAGAGGTGGCGGTGGAGGACCCCCAGGGCGGTGGAACCCGCGAACGGCACATTGCCGCTCAGCAGTTCGTGGAGTAGCACGCCGAGCGCGTACAGGTCCGTGGCGGGCCCGACGGCACCGCCCATGGCCTGCTCGGGCGCCATGTACGCCGGGCTGCCGATCGGCGACCCGGTGTGCGTGAGCCGGGTGGTGTCCGTGTCGATGACGGACGCCACGCCGAGGTCGAGGACGGTGACCGTGCCGTCCGGCTTCACCATCACGTTCCTCGGCTTGAGGTCCCGGTGGACGATCGGGACGGCGTGCACGGCGCCGAGGACGGAGCACAGCTGGGCGGCGACGGAGACGGCCCACTCCCAGGGGTAGGGGTCGTGCTCGGCGAGGTGGTCGGCGAGGTCGGCGCCCTCGACGTACTGCATGACGAGGTACAGGTCGTCGCCGTCGCTGCCCGCGTCGTGCACGGTGACCAGGCCCGGATGGGTCACCTGGGCGGTGACACGGCACTCGCGGACGAAGCGGCGCCGCATCTCCTCCGCGGCCGTGGCGGGCGCCATGCGGTCGGGGCGGAGCAGCTTCACCGCCACGCGGCGGTCGAGCCGCTGGTCGTAGCCCGTCCACACCTGGCCCATGCCACCCTGTCCTATGACGGTGGAGAGTTCGTAGCGTCCGGCGATGACGCGTCCGTTCACCGGTCACCGCCGTCGGGGCGGGGCTCCCTGCGGAGGAGGTCGCTGAGTTCGTCGAGTTCGGCGCGGACCTGGTCGATGCGGCGGTTCGGCTCGTGGCCCGATACCGGTCCGGGGGCGGGCCCCCCGGCGGACGGCTGCGGCTGCGGCTGCGGCCCGGACCGCGAGGGCGGCTGCCTCGGCGCGGGAGGGTGCTGCACCGGCCGGGCGTACGGGTTCGCCGCCGCCCCGCCGGGCGGGTAGCCGTACCCCGCCACGGGCGGCTGCGGCGGCAGCCCGTAGCCGGCGGCCGCACCCCCGCCGGACTTGAGCCGCTCGTAGTGCCGGGTCTCCGCCATCACGTAGTACGTGATCGTCCCGACCATCACGACCGTGATCCAGCCGAGGATGGTGTAGCCCACGGCGTCGGTGATCTCCTCGTCCCCGGGGGCGGAGAGCCCGGCGAAGACCAGCATGCCCACGTTGGCCACGACGGTGGCGCAGAAGAGGAACCAGTCGACCGGCTTGCGGGTGACGATCGCCAGCCGCAGCATCGGCACCCAGGCGAGCAGGCTGCAACTCACCACGGCCGTCGCGATGAAGAGCACGCGCAGGGCGATCAGCGTGCCCTCGGCCGGGCGCCCGGCGGGTCGGGGCGGGTAGCCGTGGCCGTGGCCCTGCATGGCTGCTCCTGGGACTGGTGCGTTCACTGGCGTGAGTTCACGGACTGCTCGTCCTTCTGCTCGTCCTTCGGCGACGGCTCATCGGACGAGGCCACGAGTTCACAAGGTCCGAGCGTATACATCGACACCGGCGTCCGGCCGCGGGTTGTACCGAACCGTTGTTGAACCGATCACGCGGCGGCCGCGCGGGTCTCCGGCCGGCGCCCGTCCCCGCTCAGGCCTCGACCGTGCCGTCGGTCAGTCCGTCGTACAGCCCCTGCACCAGCTGCTCGCCCAGCCGCCCCGCGCGGCGCAGCGCGGACTCGAACTCGGCGAGCGCCCGGAAGCGGTCCCCGTAGCGCCGCTGCTCGGCGAGCGGCAGGCGGGGGAGCTGGAGGCGGCGCACATCGAGCCGGGTGGCGGTGGAGGCGTAGCTGCTGGCCTGCCGGTTGTTCGCCGTGCCGCGCAGGAAGCCGGCGAGGAACCAGGGGTCCAGCGCCGCGGGATCGGGGCGCAGCAGCTGGAGGTTCCGGCCCAGCGCGGCTCCGGCCGTGGCCTCGTCGATGACGCGGGCCGAGGGGCCGGAACCCAGGACGGGCACGACGACGTCACCGGCCCGGAGCAGGACCGGCTCCACGGCGCCTTCACCGGGTGCCGGCCCTTCGGGCAGCGTCCCCGAGGGTGCGGTGCCGTCGTGGACGTCCTGTTCGGTGAGGACGGGCACGGACGCGGGACCGGACGCGGGCACGGGGCCGGACGCGGGCACGGGGCCGGACGCGGGCACGGGGCCGGGGCCGGGACTCGTGCGGGAGCCACTGCCGGAGCCGGAGCCGCCGGCCCGGAGTTCGAGAACTCCCGCACGGACCAGCTCGCCCACGGTGGTGCCGGGGCGGATCGGTGACCCTTCCGCCGCCGGTTCCACGGCCTCCGGCGTGATGTCGTGGACGAGCCTCAGCGCCTCGGTCAGCCGCTCGCGCACACCGGCGAGTTCCGCCGCGTCTCCCCCGGCCGCGGGCGGCGGCAGATGGCGGGCCGGGGCCAGGTCCACGTCGTCGTCGAGGAGTTCGATGACGGGCACGGAGCGGCTTCTGCCGGGCCGTTCCGGCACGCCCCCGTCGCGGACGAACGGCTGCCAGGCCTCAAGGACCACGCGGTGCACGCCCTGCCAGTCGAGTTTGCCGCGCCCGCCGCCCGGCTCCGCGAGTTCGGCGGTGTCGACCAGGAGCAGCTCCTGCCCGGGGCGTTCGCCGGCGGCCGGACGGCGCAGCACCCAGAGATGGAGCGGGATGCCGTAGGGCGGTGCCGCCCCCGCCGGCAGGGAGACGACGGCACGCAGCGCCCCGCGCCGCAGCAGGTCCGCCCGGATCCGGCGGCCCGACTTGCGCGACGCGACGGCCGGCGGCATCAGCAGCACCGCGGTGGCCCCCGGGCGCAACCGGGCGAGCGCGTGCTGCACCCAGGCCAGTTCGGACTCGGTGCGGGCCGGGAAGCCGTACTCCCAGCGGGGGTCGTACGCGAGTTCGCCGTGGCCCCAGTTGCGTTCGTTGAACGGCGGATGGCAGAGCACGGCGTCGGCGGCCAGTCCGGGGAAGGCGTCGGCGCGGAGGGCGTCGCCCGCGGCCGCCCGGATGTCGGCGTCGCCGTGCAGGGCGAGGCGCACCGCCGTGAGCGACGCCAGTTCGGGGTCCGCGTCCTGCGCGTAGAGGGCGGCGGGCTGCCGTACGGCGCGCAGGAGTCCGCCCGTGCCCGAGGCGGGGTCGAGGACGGTCCTGCCCGGGGTGTCCGCCCCGGCCAGGGCGGCCATCAACTCGGCCGGACCGGCCGGAGTGAGCGTGTACTGGCGGGGGTTGGCGTCCAGGTGCCGGCCGAGCAGGAACTCGAACGCCTGGCGGGCTCCCGTCTCGGCGGCGAGCTCGGCCGCACCCCGCAGGAGCGGCACGGATGCCTCCAGTTCCGCGGCGGCCGGGGCCGGTACGGGTGAGCACCGGTCGCCGAACCGGGCCGTGAGCACCGTGTCGAGCGCCGCGGGGAGCCTGGTGAGCAGCCGCCTGTCGGACACCGCGGACAGCTCCAGCCAGGCCGTGGGGCGGTCGCGTACGAGGAGCAGCAGGCAGCCGGCATGCCGCAGCGCCGTGACGGCCCCTGCCGGGTGGCCGGAGAGCTGCTGCCAGACTCTCTCCCTCAGCGGCACCTCGGCGAGCTTGCCCTGGGCGCGCAGCCACCGCTCGACCTCGTGGAGCGCGAAGGACGGGCTGGTCTCGGTACCGCCGACGGGCCTGGGGAAGTCGGCGTGCCGGCGCCGCCAGTTGCTGACCGCGGCGCGACCGACGCCCGCCAGCCGGGCGATTCCGGCAGCGGTCACCTCTGCTGCGTTCTCCGGCACGGGCTGCTCCTGTTCTCCGTCGGCGTCTCGATGTTCCCGCCGGGGTCTCCGCCGGGGTCTCCGACGGCGTCCCGGTCGGCGACTGGTTCTCCGCTAAGCAACCGCTCGCTGCCGGCGGCTCCCCTTTGCCTGCGACCGGCCTCCCCGGCGGGACATCTCCGTCGGCGGCACTTCCCCGCCGGCCGTCGCTGGGACAGCTCCGTGGGTGGTACGTCCCTCCGCGGTACGCGTCCGCCAGGCGTCCGGTCTCCGTCGACGGCCGGCAGACGCCGATGTGAGACCGAGCATAGCGACCCCCACAGGCCGGACCACTTCACAGCGTGCATGAACCGGACCCATGCAAATCATGTTGACTCGGTTCACAGGCTCTGCTCTTATTGACCCGTCACACCGCTGGATCACCGAACGGTCCCGACCACGTGGCACCTCGTTGACCGCTGCAGCGCAGGCGCCGATGACACGTCCCCTGGAGGGCACCCATGTCCCCGTACACGCAGCAGCCCCCGTTCCCGCAGGGGCCCGCACCTGCGGCACCGGCCCGCAACGGCCTCGGCACCGCCGCACTGATCCTGGGGATCATCGGTGCCCTGTCCGGTCTGATCCCGTTCCTCTTCTGGCTGGCCGGCATCCTCGGCCTGATCGGGCTGATCCTCGGCCTCTCGGCGAAGGGACGGGTGAAGCGCGGCGAGGCCACGAACAAGGGAGCCGCCGTCGCCGGCGTCGTGCTCGGCCTGGTGTCCCTCGCCCTCTCGGTGGTCGGCGCGGTCATCACGTTCAAGGCCGTGGGGGACGCGGTGGACGAGATCAACAAGGCCACGTCCGGATCCTCCGCCACCAAGAAGCCCGCCGGGAGCGACAAGCCGCTGGAGCAGCCGGAGGACGGCGAGGACGCGACCGGCAAGGCCCTCGCCGCCGGCGACTCCGCCGTCTACGACGACGACCTCACCATCACCGTGTCCGAGCCGGAGGCCTGGACACCGGGCGAGTACGCCATCGGCCACGCCAAGGGCAACAAGGCCTACAAGGTCACCGTCGTCATCGAGAACGCCGGCAAGGAGAAGTTCGAGTCCGCGCTCGTCACCGCCGAGGCCCGGGCGGGCGAGGAGGGCGTGAAGGCCGAGCGGATCTACGACGGCAAGGTCGGCGAGCCGTTCACCGGCACGATCCTGCCCGGCAAGAAGGTCACCGCCGTCTGGGCCTTCGACACCCCCGCCGACGCCCGGAACCTGACCGTCGAGGTCAGCCCCGGCTTCGACTACAACGCCAGCGTCTGGGACCTGGAACTCTGACCTCCCGGCCAGCCCTTCCCGCCGGCCCCCACCCGGCAAGCCCCTTCCCTTCCCGCCGCCCCCACGGAGAAACCGCCATGCCCGCCGTCCCCCCGGCCCGCCTGAGGCGCCTCGCCCTCGCCTCCCTGTGCGCCGCTTCCGCACTCGCCCTGACCGCGTGCGGCCCCCTCGGCCAGACTGCCGAGGCGAGCAGGCCCAGCTCCCCGTCCGGCCCGTATCCCGGCCTCTCGGGGTCCGAGATACTCAACAAGGCCATCACCGCGACCAAGAGCGCGACCTCGCTCAGGCTCAGGTTCGCCACGGAGACGACGGAGGACGGTCCGATCGGAGGAGACCTCGCGGTGGACACCGAGGGGGACTGCGCGGGAACCCTGCAGATGGGCACCGAGGGCGGGGTGGAGATCCTCAAGACCGGCGACACGGTCTACCTGCGCTTCGACGAGAAGATGCTGCGCTCGCAGGCCGAGGGCGAGGAGGAGACCCGGGCCGCCCTGGACCTGCTGCTGGGCAAGTGGGTCCGGGAGAAGGCCGATGCGGCGGATGCCGAGGACTTCGCGGAGTTCTGCGACCTCGACAGCTATCTCGAAGGCTTCCAGGCCGACGACACCGCGGCGAAGCGGGCCGGCGAGTCGACGGTCGGCGGCGCGCCGACGGTCGTCCTCAAGGAGGACCACCAGGGCGAGAAGGCCACCGCACATGTGGCCGCGAAGGGCACACCGCACCTGCTCCGGCTCCAGGTGACCGGAGGCGACGAGCCGATGGACATGACCTTCTCGGAGTTCGACGAGCCGGTGCCCGTGGAGAAGCCGGCCGCGCAGGACATCGTGGACCTCGACTGAGCGGGTCCGCGAGGAGCGGGGGTGCAGCCGGGAGGGGGCGGGAGGGGGCGGCCTTCCCGGCCTCGCCGGGTACGGCGGTCTCCGTCCTGCCCTACCGCCGGAGGACCCGTCACCGACCCTCGCGGAGGCGGGGCCGGCCGCCCTTCGGCGCGGGAGGCCTGACGCGGGAGACCCCACGCGGGAGGCCGCCCGCGCGAAGCCCCCTGCGGGACCGTCCGGACGCGTCCCGCGCGGCGGGAGGACCGCTCCGGCCGCCCGGCGGGGAAACCCGGCCAACGGCCTTCACGTTCTTTGAACTTCCATCACATTCTCTTCACAGCCGGAGGTAATCTCTCCGGAAGCTCGACCTCTGCCGTTCGAGCGATGCACCGACTTGGGGAGGGTCCTTGAAGCTCCGTTACGCCGCCTCGGCCGCCGCCGTCGCCGCCGCAACCGCCGCCGGCCTGCTGACCGCAACTCCGGCCCAGGCCGCCGGAGGAGTGAGCATCTACCGCGTGTACTACAACTCGCCCGGCTCCGACACCGGCTCGAACACCTCGCTGAACGGCGAGTGGGTCCAGCTCTACAACTCCAGCTCCTCCGCCGTCTCCGTCCAGGGCTGGACGCTGCGTGACGTCACCGGCTACACCTACACGTTCAGCGGCAAGATCGGACCGAAGTCCTACGTCAAGGTGCACACCGGCAAGGGCTCCAACACGGCCGGATACCGGTACTGGGGACGCTCCTGGTACGTCTGGAACAACACCGGGGACACGGCCTACCTGCGCAGGTCCACGGGCACGCTGGTCGACTCCTGCAAGTGGGGCTCGACCGGCTCCTCGAAGTACTGCTGACCGCAGTACCCGCAGACCCGCGGTACCGCCGGGCGGCGCCGCCCACGCGTGCCGCGGAGCGGCTCCTCGGACGGGCACCGCCGAAGAGCCACCCCACCCGGCCCTGTACCGCCCCGCACCGGGCCCGTCGCACCCGCGGCCGGCCCGGTGCCCGGACCGCCTGGACGGTGCCCGGCCTCCGGTGTGTCAGCCCCCGCACTGACGCAGCATCATCCGCTTGTCCGCCGCCGTCACCGGCAGTTCGTACTTGAGCGCCACCTGAGCGAAGCGGACCGCATACGCGCACCGTATCCGGCGGTCGGGGGAAGCCAGGAGGCCGGACCCGAGTCCCCCTTGGCGGAGTTGGCGCGACCCTCGACGGGCAGGAGGTTGAGCGCGTCGTTGGCGAACTGCCGGCGCCTGCTCTCCGACCAGCGGGACGAGCCCATCTGCCAGCTGTACGACAACGGCACCACGTGGTCGATCTGCACCTCGGCCGCATCCTGTTTGCGCCACTCGATGGTCTTCCCCGTGTACGGGTCGTGCAGGGTCATGGAAACGACCACGCAGTCGGAACCGGCGCGGAACCGAACGTTCTGCCCGTGCAGTTTCAGCAGGTCGTTCCGCGTGTCACAGCCGTTGCGGGCCAGTGGTACACCATCCGCCGTGTCCATCCACGCGTAGCCGAACTCGTCGCGGTCGTACCCCGTCCTGGGGCCGCGGCCCTTGACCTTCAGCCCCTCCACGACCTCGCGTGCCGCGGCTCGCTCCGTCTCCGCCGTCAGCGGCGCGAGACCCGGCTTCGTACCGTCCGGGTTGTCCAGCGGAACGGCCGCGCGTCCCGCCGGCGGGCCGGGCGCGGATTCCGCTCCCCCGGAAGACCCGGAACCGGGGACGCAGCCCACGAGGACGGCGGTGGACAGGACGACGGCGGACAGCGCCGGGCGGATCTTGCACAGGGGGTCGGGCACACCGGGATCCTAAGGGCTTGCAGGACCGCGGCCGCGCGCCAGGGCAGGAGGGCCGGGGACCGCCTTGGCGGACCGGGTGCGGCCCCGCCCGAAGAAGGCCGGCCCCCAAAAGCCCCTCCTCGCGGGGCCGAACCGGTCCTCACACCCCGCCGATCCCCAGGGTCGTCTCGTGCGGGAGCGCGGCCACCTCCGTCCGCCGCCCCTACCGTGCCGGGGCGGCGAGCCCGGGACTTGGCGGACGGACCATGACGATCAGCTGGTGGCCGCTCTCCTCGTCCAGCCGGCGTTCCCGTTCCGCGAAGCCCATGCGCTCGTAGAAGCCGCGAGCCCTCCCATTGGCCTCGAACACCTCGAGCCGCAACTCGCCGCCGCGCAGCGCCGCGGCATGCCGCACCAGCTCACGCCCCACGCCGCGCCCCTGCGCCCGGGGGTCGACGAAAAGGCCGCCGATCTCGTTCCCGAGCAGGCCCAGCAGGGCGATGACCTCTCCGTCCACCTCCGCGACCCAGTTCTCGGCCATGCGCAGATAGACCTCCCGGACCTTGCGGGCCCGCTCTCCTTCGCCCTCGCCTTCGATGAACGGATGCGCGAGCTTCGCGGCACGGGACCACAGATCCACGACCACGGCCTCGTCGGATGTCTCATAGCGCCTGATGCAGGTTCTCGTCTCCATCTCGTGGACGCTAGGCAGGCCCTCCGCTGCGCTCAAGCGGTTTCGGCCGAGTCACTCACCGCGACCGGCGGAGCGTCAGCCGACGCAGCCCCGCACGGAGTCGGTCGGCCTGCAGTTGTTCGGGGTGTTGAACACGACCTGGGAACCGAGCAGCCGGACGGTCCCGGACCGCCGGAAGACGCCGCCGCCGTCGATGGCACGGGCGCCGCTGACGACGGTCCGGTCCAGCGTGGACGTGCCGCCCGCGTGGTACAGGCCGCCGCCCAGCGCCGTGCCCTCGCGCGCGGTGACGCGGTTGTCCACGATCCTGGACCGTGTGGTCGCCAGTGTGCCGCCCTCCGGGTTGTCCACACCGCCGCCCTGCGCCACCCCCTCGGCCGCGTCGACGACATTGGCGGCGACCGAGCTGCGCAGCAGCTTCAGCTCGCTCTTCGGCCCCAACCGGATGCCGCCGCCGCGTGCCGTGCCGCCCCTCGCCGTCACGGTGTTGCCGCTGACGTGCGTGTTGTCGACGGTCATCAGGGTGGAGTTGGTGATACCGCCGCCCTGGGCCGTACCGTCCGGGGCGTCGGCGATGTTGCCGCGGACGAAGCTGCCGGTGACGGTCATCCGGGCGGTCGGGCCCGGTGCGCTGTTGCTGAGCGCGGCGCGGGCGAATCCGCCCGGCGCGTACGCACGGTTGTTCCTGATCACGGAGTTCTTGACCGTGCTCTGCGCCATGGCGGCGAGACCGGAGCCGAACGCGAAGCTTCCGGTGCCCTGTCTCACCCAGGCCAGGTTGTTGATCACCTGGGCGCCCTCGACCGTCAGCGGCCCGTCGTTCGCGATACCGCCGCCCGCGGCCGCGCCGTCCCGCCCGTCTCCGGTGTAGGCGACGGTGTTGCCGCTGACGACCGAGCTGCGGACGGTCGCGTTGCCGGGGTTGTCGATACCGGCGCCCTGCGCGTACAGCTTCGACTCCGCCCGGTTGCCGGTCACCCGGCTGCGGGTCAGGAACATCTGGCCCAGGTTGGCGATCCCCCCGCCGCAGACCATGCCGGGCACGTCCGGGTAGGCCGGGCAGTCGGCCGCACTGCCGCCGCTGATCGTGGTGTCGTGCAGCGTCAGCCGCCCCGTTCCGGCCACGAGCAGGATGCGGAACCTCGGCGCGGTCGCGACGCGGGTGATCGTCGCGCCCTGCCCCTGGACGGTCATGGTGCCGGTGACCACCGGCAGCCCGTTGACGGGGTGGAAGGGGTTGGCCCCGGCCGCGAGCCGGTAGGTGCAGCCCGGCGCCAGCCGCAGGGTCTGCGGGGCGGCCGTGCCGTTGGCCGCACGGATAGCGCTGACGAGATGGGGGACCGAGCACGGTACGTCCACGATGCCCGGGGCCGCGGGCGGCTTCGGCGGCGTGGCGGGCTTGGCGGGAGCAGCGGGCTTTGCGGGAGTGGCCGGGGCGGCGGGCTTGGCCGGGGCGGCGGGCGCTGCGGGGCCCGGGGCTTCGGCCCCTGAGCCGTGCCTCCGGACGCGGCGGGTGCCGGCGCGGCGGCCGGCGGCGCCTGCGGCGGAGTGCCCAGTGGAGGAGGGGCCGGGGAGACCGGAGGGGCGGCGCCCGGGCCGGGGACGGCCGGGGCGGAAGGCACGGCCCCCACGGCGGGCGGGGCCGTCGGCACGGCCGGGGCCGCAGGGGCCACCGGCGCGGACACGGGGGGCTGCGGTGGAGGCGCAGGCGACGGGGCAGCCCCCACGGCAGTGACGGGGACCGTGACCAGTGCGCCCGCCACCAGACCGATGACGGCCGGAACATGCTGACGAGACATCAAGGACTCCTCACTGCTGGGGCGGTACAACCGGCGCCGCGGGCAAAGCCCTGGCGAGCCAAGCCGAACACGTCCCGTTCCCGCCGTCGCCCCGGCCTGGTCCGTCCGGGCGAGCCGTGCCCCGTACGGACCACGACGCCATTGCCGCGGGGTGGGTCCCGCCGGCCGGCGCCGCATGCCGCCGCGCCCCGACGGCCCCTCCCGAAGCGGGTTCTGACGGCACGTCGCTCCGACGGCCCGGGAGCGGCGTCTCCGGAGGGTCGAGAAGCGGCTCCGGCAGTGCGCATCCCGGCCGCGGACCACCACACCCCGCGCCCCGGATCCCCGCGCCCCGGGTCCCGGGTCCGCGCGCCCCGCGGCTCGGGTCCGCGCGCAGCACGGCGGCGCCACGGCGTCAAGGCGTCACGGCGCCATCACGTCAAGGCGTCACGGCGTCACGGCACACCCGTACGCCGCCCGGCGAGGACCGTCACCGTCACCGCCACCGCCGCCGCACCGCCCGTGAGGACCCGGTTGCGGAAGCCCGGCACGGCCGCGGCCCTGCGGCGCACCCGCGCACGAGCCGCGTTACGAACCGAGGACCGACGTCAGCAACTCGCCCGTCCACGCCAGCAGTTCACGCCCGACCACCGGCTTGCCGCCGATCCTGCCCGTCGTCGGCCGGGGCACCAGGACCTGCTGCACCGCCGGCTTGATCACCGTCCGCGGGTACAGCCGCTTCAACCGCAGCTCCTGCGACTCGCGCAGCTCCACCGGCGCGAAGCGGATGTTCGGGCCCTGGAGGACGATCTCGCCGACCCCGCAGGCCCGGGCGAGCATCCGCAGCCCGGCGACCAGCAGCAGGTTCTCCACCGGCTCGGGCAGCTTGCCGTAGCGGTCGACGAGTTCCTCGCGCACCGCCTTGATGTCCTCCTCCGAGTTCGCCGCGGCGATGGCCCGGTACGCCTGGAGGCGCAGCCGCTCGCCCGGCGCGTAGTCGTGCGGGACATGCGCGTCGACCGGCAGTTCGATCTTGACCTCCAGCGGCGGCTCCTCCTCCGCGCCGCCCTCCAGCGAAGCCCGGTAGTCGGCGACGGCCTCGCCCACCATGCGGACGTACAGGTCGAAGCCGACGCCCGCGATATGGCCGGACTGCTCGCCGCCGAGGAGGTTGCCCGCGCCGCGGATCTCCAGGTCCTTCATCGCCACGTACATGCCCGCGCCCATCTCGGTGTGCTGCGCGATCGTCGCCAGCCGCTCGTGCGCCGTCTCGGTCAGCGGCTTCTCCGGCGGGTACAGGAAGTACGCGTAGCCGCGCTCCCGGCCGCGGCCGACCCGGCCGCGCAGCTGGTGCAGCTGGGACAGGCCGAAGTTGTCGCCGCGCTCGACGATGAGGGTGTTGGCGTTGGAGATGTCGATGCCGGACTCGACGATCGTCGTGGAGACGAGCACGTCGAACTTCTTCTCCCAGAAGTCGACGACGACCTGCTCCAGCGCGCTCTCGCCCATCTGGCCGTGGGCGGTCGCGATCCGCGCTTCCGGAACGATCTCCCGCAGCCGCGCCGCCGCCCGGTCGATCGACTCGACCCGGTTGTGGATGTAGAACACCTGGCCCTCGCGGAGCAGTTCACGGCGGACGGCCGCACCGATCTGCTTCTCCTCGTAGGGGCCGACGAAGGTCAGGACCGGGTGGCGCTCCTCCGGCGGAGTGGTGATCGTCGACATCTCGCGGATGCCGGTGACCGCCATCTCCAGCGTCCGGGGGATCGGCGTCGCGGACATCGTCAGCACGTCGACGTTGGCGCGGAGCTTCTTCAGCTGCTCCTTGTGCTCGACGCCGAACCGCTGCTCCTCGTCCACGATGACCAGGCCCAGGTCCTTGAACCTGGTCTCGGACGAGAACAGCCGGTGCGTGCCGATGACGATGTCGACGGAGCCGTCCCGCAGCCCCTCCAGGGTCGCCTTCGCCTCGGCGTCGGACTGGAAGCGGGACAGGGCCCGGGTGACGACCGGGAACTGGGAGTACCGCTCGGAGAACGTCCCGAAGTGCTGCTGCACCAGCAGCGTCGTCGGGACGAGCACCGCCACCTGCTTGCCGTCCTGGACGGCCTTGAAGGCGGCCCGGACCGCGATCTCCGTCTTGCCGTAGCCGACGTCGCCGCAGATCAGCCGGTCCATCGGAACCGACTTCTCCATGTCCTCCTTGACCTCGGCGATGGTGGTCAGCTGGTCGGGCGTCTCCGCGTAGGGGAAGGCGTCCTCCAGCTCCCGCTGCCAGGGCGTGTCCGGGCCGAAGGTGTGTCCGGGCGCCGCCATCCGGGCGCTGTAGAGCTTGATCAGATCGGCGGCGATCTCCTTGACCGCCTTCTTCGCACGCGCCTTCGTCTTCGTCCAGTCCGCCCCGCCGAGCCGGTGCAGCGTGGGCGCCTCACCGCCGACGTACTTGGTGACCTGCTCCAGCTGGTCGGTGGGGATGTAGAGGCGGTCACCGGGCTGGCCGCGCTTGGCGGGGGCGTACTCGACGAGCAGGTACTCGCGGGTGGCGCCCTGGACGGTGCGCTGCACCATCTCCAGATAGCGGCCGACGCCGTGCTGCTCGTGGACGATGTAGTCGCCCGCCTCCAGGGTGAGCGGGTCGATCTGCTTGCGGCGGCGCGTCGGCATCCGCGCACCGTCCCTGCCCGCGGCCTTCTGCCCGGACAGGTCGGTCTCCGTCAGCACCGCGAGCTTCAGGCCCGGGTCGACGAGGCCGTAGTCGATCGAGCCGCAGGCGACATGGACGACGGACGGGGAGATCTCGCCGAGGTCCGCGTCCAGGCGGGCGGCGATGCCCTCGCCGCCGAGCACCTCGACGGTGCGGGACGCCGTGCCGTGGCCCTCGGTCACGAAGACCGTGCGCCAGCCGTCGGCGAGCCACCCCTTGGTGTCGGCGAGAGCACGGGCGGTGTCTCCCCGGTAGGTCTCCGGGGCGTGCATCCCGAGCGTCAGGGTGTCGCCGGTCAGCTCCTCGTCCGCCGCGAACGGTGACACGGACCACCACATCATGCCCAGCTCGCGCGCCCGGTCCCGTACCTCGGCGATCCCCCGCAGGGAGGCCGCCCCGAGGTCGATCGGGGCCTGGCCGCCGCCGGCCGAAGCGGCCCACGACGCCTGCAGGAACTCCTGCGAGGTGGCCACCAGGTCGGCGGCCCGGGTACGGACCCGCTCGGGGTCGCACACCACGGCCATCGAGCCCGCCGGCATGACGTCGAGCAGCAGCTCCATGTCGTCCACGAGGACGGGGGCCAGGGACTCCATGCCCTCGACGGCGATCCCCTCGGCGATCTTCCCCAGCAGTTCGCCCAGCTCCGGGTGCTCCTCGGCGAGGGCCGCGGCCCGCTGCCGCACCTCGTCGGTGAGCAGCAGCTCACGGCACGGCGGCGCCCACAGCCCGTGCTCGGCGACCTCCAGCGAACGCTGGTCGGCAACCTTGAAGTAGCGGATCTCCTCGACGTCGTCGCCCCAGAACTCGATCCGGAGCGGATGCTCCTCGGTCGGCGGGAACACATCGAGGATGCCGCCGCGCACGGCGAACTCGCCGCGCTTCTCCACCAGCTCCACCCGCGAGTACGCCGCGGCCGCGAGCCCTGCGACGACGTCCTCCAGGTCGGCGGTCCGCCCGGTGCGCAGGGCCACCGGCTCCAGGTCGCCGAGGCCCTTGACCTGGGGCTGGAGCACCGACCGTACGGGGGCGACGACGACCCGGACCGGCCCGGCGGCCGGGTCGTCCGCGCTGGGGTGCGCGAGCCGGCGCAGTACCGCGAGCCGCCGGCCGACGGTGTCGGAGCGGGGGACAGCCGCTCGTGCGGCAGGGTCTCCCACGAGGGGTAGTCGACGACCGTGTCCGGGTCGAGCAGCGACCGCAGCGCGGCGGCCAGGTCCTCGGCCTCGCGGCCGGTCGCGGTCACGGCCAGCACGGGCCGGTCGGCCTCGCGGGCCAGGCCTGCCACGACGAAGGGTCGGGCGGCCGGCGGTCCGACCAGATCGACATGCGGCCGGTGGCCGTCGCCCGCGGCTTTCACCGCTTCGACGAGGGCGGGGTCCTTGACGACGGCGTCGAGCAGACCGTGCAGGCTCATGAAGGGTTATCCGTCCGGGGTCCGTAAGAGGGTGGGCAACGCGAACCGCCCGACACGTCTGGGTTCCCTGTGATCCAGGGCCGGGCCGGGGCTCTCCAGGGTACGCCCGCCGGAAATCCGGTGGACGGGTAAACCGGGGCCCGCCTCCGGTGCGGGTACGGCGCGGGATCTCGCCACCCGACCGGCAGCGACCGAGCCGCGTGCCGACGACGACGGGCAGGCGCCGGGCACGGCCGCGCCTCCGCCGCCCGCTCGCCGCTACGCGGCGGCCGGGCGCAGCACACCGGAGGCCCCGGGACGGCCGGGGCAGGGGCGAGGGCCGGCACCGGGGCGGCGGGCAGGCGCAGGGACAACGGGCAGGCGCAAGGACAGGGGGCAGCCACCGGAACAAACCGGCACGCGCAAGGACAACGGGCAGACACCGGTAAAAACCGGCAGCCGGCAGCCGGCAGCAGGCACGACGGGCAGACGCCGGGGCAGCGACGGGCCCGGCCCGGCAAGCGGGGAGGACGCTCACCGGGCCGGGCCCTCATGCCGCGGACCCGCGCCGCTACTCGGCGGCGATGGCGTTCAGGACGTTCATCCGGCCGGCGCGGAAGGCCGGCACCAGCGCGGCGATCAGTCCCACGAACGCCGATCCGACGAAGACGTACAGAATCGTCGGCCAGGGGATGTCGAGGACGCCCAGGCCCTCCAGGGCGAGCAGCTTCTGCGCCGCGGTCCCCCAGCCCATGCCCAGGCCGAGGCCGAGCAGGGCGCCGAAGAGCGCGATCACGACCGACTCCAGACGGATCATCCGGCGCAGCTGGCGGCGGGAGAGGCCGATCGCCCTCATCAGGCCTATCTCCCGGGTCCGCTCGACCACCGACAGGGCGAGGGTGTTCACGACGCCCAGGACGGCCACGATGACGGCGAGCGCGAGCAGGCCGTACACGATGTTCAGCAGCTGGCCGACCTGGTCCTTCAGGACCTGCTTGAAGTCGGTCTGGTCCAGCACCCGGTACTGCGGGTAGGCGGCGAGGGCGTCCTTGAGGGCCTGGTAGGTCTCCTGCTCCTTGCCCTCCTCGGCATCGGCGAACATCATCGTGTTCATCGGCATACGCTCGGGCGTGAGGTACCGCTCGGCGGTGCTGATGGCCATGTACATCGAGCCCTTGTCGACGTTGGTGTCGTCGGAGGTGACGGCCGCGACCCTCAGCTTCGCGGTCTCACCGCCCCGGAACGCCACCGTCATCGTGTCGCCGACCTTGACCCCGTGCTGCTCGGCGTAGTCCTCGCCGACGGACATGGCGTCCTCGCCGTACGCGGCGGCGAGATCCCCGGCGACGATCTCGCGGCGCAGGACCTGTGCATACGTCGGATCGGCGGCGACCAGCCACTCGTCGTCGCTGGACGTCCCGTCGGGAGCGGTGATGGTCGCGCCCACCCTCCGGTACTCGGTGACGTCGGCGATGCCGGGCGCCTGCTCCAGGGCCCGCTGCGCCTGCGGCACGATCATGCCGTTGGCTGACTGGACGACGAAGTCGGCGCCGACGGACCTGTCGAGTTCCTCCGTCGCCGAGGCGACCATCGACGAGCCGACGACGGACAGGCAGGCGACGAGCGCCAGCCCGATCATCAGGGCGGCGCCGGTGGCCCCGGTACGGCGCGGGTTGCGCAGGGCGTTGCGCTCGGCCATCCGCCCCACCGGCCCGAAGACCCGCAGCAGGACCGCGCCGAGGACCCGCACGACGCCGCCCGCCAGCAGCGGGCCGACCACGATGAAGCCGACCAGGCTGAGGACGACGCCTGCGCCGAGCCAGATCGAGCCCCCGGCTGCCTCGTCGGCCCGCGTCGCCGCCCACAGGGCGGCGCCGCCCGAGGCGGTGAGGACCAGGCCGATGACGCCACGGACGAGTCCGGCCCGGCCGTCGGCGGGGGTGCCGGCGTCGCGGAGGGCGGCCATCGGGGAGACCTTCCCGGCGCGCCTGGCCGGGATGTAGGCGGCGACGAGCGTGACGACGACGCCGAGCACGAGGCCGACCGCGGGCGTCGTCCACTTCACGGTCAGATCCGCGGTGGAGAGGTTCATGCCCACCGAGGACATGAGCTCCATCAGGCCGACGGCGAGCCCCACCCCGGCGCCGACTCCGACGGCCGAGCCGACGACGCCGAGGAGCAGCGCCTCGACCAGGACCGACCGGTTGACCTGGCGGCGGCTCGCCCCGACGGCGCGCATCAGGCCGATCTCGCGGGTGCGCTGGGCGACCAGCATGGAGAAGGTGTTGACGATGAGGAAGACGCCGACCAGGACGGCGACCCCGGCGAAGCCGAGCATCGCGTACTTCATGACGTCGAGGAAGCCGCTGACTCCCTCCCGGCCCTCGTCCGCCGCCTCGGCCTGCGTCTGGAGCGTGTACGGGCCGCCGACGGCGGCGGCGACGTTCTTCTTCAGCCGCTCATGGCTCACCCCGGGTGCGGCATCGACCATGATATGGGTGAACTGCCCGGTTCCACCCAGAAGTTCCCGCTGGGCGGTGGCGGTGTCGAAGTAGACGACGGCGGCGCCGGGGTTGGTGACCTTGAAGGACGCGATACCGGAGATCGTCGCCGTGAAGTCGCCGGTGACGGTGATGGTGCGCAGCCTGTCGCCGACCTTCAGGCCGTGTTTTCCGGCGGTGTCGGCGTCGACCATGACGTCGGTGGGGCCGCGCGGGGCGCGGCCGGAGGTGATCTCCATGGAGCGCAGGTCGCCCCGGCCCCAGTTGGCGGCGATCGTCGGAGCACCGGTGCTCGAGCCCATGTTCTCGTTGCGGGCGTCGACGACGGTGACGCCCGTGGAGAGGACGGCGCCCTCGGCGGACTTCACGCCCTCGGCCTTCTCCACGGCCGGCAGCAGCGAGGCGGGCAGGGTCTCGGGGCGGCCGCTCCCCGGCGCCTGGTCGTCCGTCCCGGCCTTCTCGGGGCTGACGGTGACATCGGCGGAGGTGACCGCGAAGAGCTTGTCGAAGGTGGTGTTCATCGTGTCGCTGAACACGAGGGTTCCGGACACGAACGCCACGGACAGCAGGACGGCGACGGCGGACAGCGCCATGCGCCCCTTGTGCGCGAGGAAGTTCCGCAGCGAGGTCCTCAGCACGGTCACGAGGTCCGTCCCCGGGCGTCGAAGTCCTTCATGCGGTCGAGGACCTGCTCGGCGGTGGGGTCGAGCATCTCGTCGACGATCCGGCCGTCGGCCAGGTACAGGACGCGGTCGGCGTAGGAGGCGGCGACCGGGTCGTGGGTGACCATGACGATGGTCTGGGCGAGCTCGTCGACGGACCGGCGCAGGAAGCCCAGGATCTCGGCGCCGGAGCGGGAGTCGAGGTTCCCGGTCGGCTCGTCGCCGAAGATGATGTCGGGCCGGGAGGCGAGGGCCCGGGCCACGGCGACGCGCTGCTGCTGGCCGCCCGACAGCTGGCTGGGGCGGTGCTTCAGCCGGTCGGCGAGCCCGACGGTCTCCACCACCCGGTTCAGCCAGGCGGTGTCCGGCGCCCGGCCCGCTATGTCCATGGGCAGCGTGATGTTCTCCAGGGCGTTCAGCGTGGGCAGCAGGTTGAACGCCTGGAAGATGAAGCCGACCCGGTCCCGGCGGAGCCGGGTGAGCTTGGCGTCCTTCAGCCGGGTGATCTCGGTCTCGTCGAGGTGGATCTCGCCCGAGGTGACGGTGTCGAGTCCGGCGAGGCAGTGCATCAGCGTGGACTTTCCGGAGCCCGACGGGCCCATGATCGCGGTGAACTGCCCCCGCATGATGTCCACGTCGACGTGGTCGAGCGCGACGACCCGCGTCTCACCGGATCCGTACGCCTTCACGACCTGTCGCGCCCGGGCCGCGACGGCCGTACTCCCTCCGGTACCCCCGTGCCTGGGAGTGGTCACAGCCGTTGCCACGGTAAGTCTCCTAAGTCAGTGAACGGTCGGCCGGAGTTGAGCGCGCCGCTCGCGGTACGGGTGTGCGGGAGGAACGGCCCCCTCGCCGGTACGCGGCAGAGTTCCCGCCGGGGCTCGCCGGGGGCCCTCCCCACCCCGCGGCGGCCCCGGGGGCCGTGCCGCCGATACGAGTCCACGGTACGGATGGCCTCGTGGTCCGCTCGTCCTCCCGGGGGACGAACGCTACCTGGACGAAAGTAGGGAGATCCCCCTAGGGGCACCATCGGCTGCGCATCGGTACCCGCCTCCGAACGCAAGCCCCTCCCCCGGCGGGGCGCGGGGTGAGAGGCTGTGCCCGGCAGAAATACGTGCATAGGGAAGGAATCTCGATGGGCGGGGGCGGGGACACGGGCGGGGGCGGGGAGTCGGGCGCCGACGGCACCGGCATGGACGCGGGCGGCCCGCCCGCCGCGGAGCCGATACGCGAAGGGGCCGGACCCGGCGAGGACGACCGGCCCCCGTCAGCGCCGCGGAGCCGGACCGGAGGAGCACGGCGGGTGCGGACGCGGACGGCCCGCCCGCCGCACAGCCGTTACGCGGAGGAACCCGGCCCGGCGAGGACCACCGGCCCACCGTCAGCGCCGCCCGCCCGCACCGAAGAAGCGGCACCGGCACGAACGCGGACGGGCCACCCGCCGCGCAGCCGACACGCGAAGGGGCCGGACCCGGCGAGGACGACCGGCCCCCCGTCAGCGCCGCCCGCCGGCGCGGGCCGGTGGTCGCCGCGCTGATGCTCGGGATGGCACTCGCCGCCCTCGACGGGACGGTCGTGTCGACCGCGGTACCCCAGATCGTCGGCGATCTGGGCGGCTTCTCCGTGTTCTCCTGGCTGTTCTCCGGCTATCTGCTCGCCGTCACCGTCACCCTCCCCGTCTACGGCAAGCTCTCCGACACCTTCGGCCGCAAGCCCGTGCTGATCGCGGGCATCGTGCTGTTCCTCGCCGGTTCGCTGCTGTGCGCGGCCGCGTGGAGCATGGCCTCGCTCATCGCCTTCCGCGTCGTCCAGGGACTCGGCGGAGGAGCGCTCCAGGGCACGATCCAGACCATCGCCGCCGATCTGTACCCGCTGAAGGAGCGGCCCCGGATCGTGGCGAGACTGTCCACGGTGTGGGCGGTCTCGTCGGTCGCCGGCCCCGCGGTGGGCGGCCTGCTCGCCGCCTACGCCGACTGGCGCTGGATCTTCCTGATCAACCTCCCCGTCGGCGGGGTCGCACTCTGGCTGATCGCCCGTCACCTCGTGGAGCCGGTACGGGAGCGGGGGCCGCGGCCCCAGGTCGACTGGCAGGGCGCGCTCGCCGTCTTCGCCACCGCGACGCTGCTGCTGACCGCGCTCGTCCAGGGCGGAGTGGCCTGGCCCTGGATCTCCGCCCCCTCGCTCGGGCTCCTCGGCGCGAGCGCGTTCTGCGCCGCCGTGACCGTACTCGTCGAACGGCGGGCCGCGGAGCCCGTCATCCCCGGCTGGGTGTGGCGGCGGCGCACCATCGCCTCCGTGAACCTGGCCATGGGCGCGCTGGGGCTGCTGATGGTCGCGCCGACGGTGTTCCTGCCGACGTACGCCCAGTCGGTGCTCGGGCTCGGGCCGATAGCGGCCGGGTTCGTGCTGTCCGCGATGACGCTGAGCTGGCCGGTCACGGCGGCGTACGCCAACCGCGTGTACAACCGCATCGGATTCCGCGACACGGCCCTCGCCGGGATGGGCGCCGCGCTGCTGGTCCTGCTGGCCTTCCCGCTACTGCCGTACCCGGGCGAGCCGTGGCAGCCGGCCCTGATCATGCTGCTGCTGGGGGCCGCCCTCGGCTTCTTCCAGCTCCCGCTGCTCGTCGGCGTGCAGTCGACCGTGCCCTGGGCCGAGCGCGGGACGACGACGGCGTCCGTGCTGTTCTCCCGCCAGGTCGGGCAGAGCGTCGGCGCCGCACTCTTCGGGGCGCTGGCCAACGCGGTGCTGGCCGCCCGCCTCGGCGGTGCGGGCGATCTGGACTCGGTCTCCCGCGCGCTGGCGGACGGGTCCTCGCAGGACCCGCTGCGGCGCGCGGTGGCGGCGGCGGTCGATCTCGTCTTCGTCGGCGCAGCGGCCGCCGCCGCGCTCGCGCTGCTGGCACTGCTGTTCGCACCGCGCAGGTTCACGGTCCTCAAGGAACGCCAGCCGGACGTCTGACCCGGGGCCGTCCTGTGCGGGGCGTGCCCCCTGCGGCAGGAGGAACGGCGTCGCTGCACATCGCGCGCACGATGTCCCGGCGGGCGGACGTGCCGCCGCAACACCGGCTGACTTCCCCGGTCCGGCGGCCACGGGCCGCGGATCGGCACGGCGACCGCGGCCGCGAGCACCGATCAGTCCGCGGACTGCGGGCGTTCCGTGAGACCGGCCAGGACCTCCCGGACGTGGTCCAGCTGCGCGTGGATCCCCTCGGCCCGCCGCACATGCTCACGCAGCACCCGGTCCGTCTCCCGGGAGACACGCGCCGCCCGCACACCGGCCTCCTCCACCAGGCGCGCGGCCAGCACCTGAGCCTCCTCCTGGCCCCGGCGGGCCGACTCCTCGGCCTCGGCGAACGCGCACAGCGCCTCCGACAACCGGGCCCGCGCCCGCGCGGTGAGGGCCCCGTAGCGCTCCGCCGCCTCCGCGTCACGGGCCGACAGCTCCCGCTCCGCCTCGTAACGGCGGGACACCCGCATCCGGTCGAGTTCCCTGAGCATTCCGGCCGCCCGGCACCTGGCAGCCTCCAGAACGGCCATCGCCTCACCGCGTTCCGCCGCGGCCTCCACCCGTGCCGCGTCGCGGAGTTCCTCCGCCGTGGCCCGCGCCGACAGGAGCATCCGCCGCGCCCGCGCGTCCGCCTCCTCGCAGGTCTGCCCCGCCCCCACCCGCGCCAGCTCCCGCAGCCGGCGCGCCTCCGCCTCCGCCGCCTCGCACACGGTCCGCGCCTCCTCCCGCGCGGTGGACAGCACCACGGCCGCCTCCTTCTCCGCCAGGTCCAGGACCTCCTGGGCGCGCGGGCCGAGCGGCTCGTACGCCGGCGGCCCCAGCGCCTCGGCGAACTGCCGCAACGACACCGCCTCCGCCGCCAGCTCCTCCACCACCCGCGTCAGCCGCGCCACCCGCCGTCGCGCCTCGTCCCGCTCCCGCGCGAGCGCGGAGACGTACCGGTCGACCTGATCCAGCCGGTAGCCGCGGCCGCGTACGGTGACGAACCCGCCCCGTGCCGATCCCGCATTCATCGGATTCCTCCGAGGAGACCCCCGCCTTCAGGCGGGGGAGGAAGCGGACTCCTGCGGAGCAGGGCAGGGAAAGCCGAACCGCCGCCAGGGCGGTTCGGCGTGCACCCCCGGCAACCCGTCAGGTGGTCACAAACCAGTGCAGGATCTCGTGAGCCATGCCCCCTCACGTGAAGCGGGCGTTCACGTACCGCTCCCACCGGACCCATGCGCAGGCGGCCGAGCCGTCGCGCACGTCCGGGTGCGTGCGGAGGCTCTACAACATGGCGCTCCAGGCCCGAACCGAGGCGCGGACGCTGCGGTCCGAGCGGATCAACGACAACGCCACCTCGGCGATGCCGACGGCCTGGAAGAAGACCGGGGAACTCGCGTACCTCGACGATGTCTCCTCCGTCCCGCTTCAGCAGGCGCTGAGGCGTCTTCAGGCGGCGTTCACGAACTTCCCCGGCAAGCGGGCGAAGTACCCGCGCGTCAAGTCGCGGAAGAAGTCCCGCACGTCCGCGGAGTACACCACCGGTGCGTTCCGGTTCCGGGACGGGAAACCGACCCTGGGCAAGACGGCGGAGCCGCTGGACATCGTCCGGTCGCGCCCCCTCCCCGAGGGCTCGAGCCCGTCGGCGGCGACCGTGTCCCAGGACGCGGCCGGGCGCTGGTTCGTCCCGATGCTCGTGGCGGACCCCACCGTCAAGCCGCTGCCCGCCAACGGCCACTCGGTCGGTGCCGACGCGGGCCTGGACCACTCGCCGACCCCGTCCACCGGGGAGAAGATCGCCGACCCGAGGCACGAACGCAAGGACCGTGCCCGCCTCGCCCGCGCACAGCGGGAGCTGTCCCGCAAAGCCCGGGGCGGCGGAGCGAACCGGGCCAAGGCCCGCCGCGAGGTCGCCCGCGTCCACGCCCGGATCGCCGACCGGCGCCGGGACCATCCGCACCTGCTCACCACCCGACTCGTCCGCGAAAACCAAGCGGTCGTGATCGAGGACCCGACTGTCCGGAGCATGCGCAAGAACCGCGCCCCGTCCCGGGCGATCTGCGAGGCCGCATGGCCGGAGTTCCGCCGCATGCCGGAGTACAAGGCCGCCTGGTACGGGCGCGAGGTGATCGCCGTCGACCGGTGGTTCCCCTCCGGCAAACTCTGCTCGGCGTGCGGCACCCCGCAAGAGAGGGTGCCGCTGAACGTCCGGGAGTGGACGTGCGACTGCGGCACCGTGCACGACCGCGACGTCAACGCGGCGCGCAACATCCTGGCCGCCGGACTGGCGGTGTCGGCCTGTGGAACCGGTGTAAGACCTCAACGGAGTACTCCGGGCGGGCGGTCGGCGATGAAGCAGGAAACCCCACGGCGCGAACCGTGGGAACCCCCTCCCTTTCAGGAGGGGAGGAAGTCAACACCGGACTCCTCTCGGAGCGGTCGACGCGGGAACAATCGTGCTCGATCGCGGCGAAGCACCTATACCGCGACACTCCGCCGCACAGAAGTGCGCACCGGACCTGAGGGACGGATCGGACGCCTGGGCGGCGCACGCTCCGGCGCACGGACATGCCGCGCCACCGGCTCGGCGACCGGCCACACGCGGGAGGCACCGTCGGCCGACCGCCCGCCGACTACCGGCAGCAGGACCAGCGGCGCCCGGCAGGAGCCCGCCGCCCCCGCCCGCGGCGAAGACCGCGCCACCCCGCCAGCCGCCCGTGACCACCCGCAGCAAGCACCTCGGCACCGCCGTCAGCAGCCGTCGCAGTTGACTGCCCGATGTGTCCGTCCCACGCGCCGTTCCACGCGCCGTTCCAGGCGCCGCGCTCGGCGCCACCCCACACCGCTTCCCGTGCCGTATCCCGTGCCGTCAGTGGCGAAACGGTTCCGCCGCTCGTGACCGCCGCACCGTCATCGAATCAGAGCAGTCCGTCCCACATCTGCTCCAGCAGCACCGACCACCAGCTGTCCGGCGACGACAGAGCCGCCGGATCCAGCGTGGCGAGCTGCGCCTGGAAGTCGACGGTCCACCGGCCCGCCTGCTCCGGGTTGAGCCCGAACCGCAGCCGCCACATCCGGCCGAGCAGCGCCAACGAACGGGTGAACTCCGGCAGGCCGCTGTTGACGAACTGGGGCACCATCCGCTGCCCGCCCGGACCCCCCTCCACGGGCACCGCCACGATGTGCGCGGTGCCGTACTGGACACAGATCGCCCGGCCGAAGTCGCTGCCCACGACCAGGTACGAATTCGCGTCCGACGCGGGCTGCACCTGCCGCTGCGCGGCCAGCTCGCCGAGCGTCGGCACCACCGGGTGCGCCGGCTGCGCCCAGAAGAACGGCCCGAAGTCCGCCGGGAGGCCCGCCCACACCAGCGTCCGCGCCACGATCTCCGGCACGCCCTGACGGGACACGGCCCGCTGGTCGAACCGGCAGATGCCCTGCGGCCCGAACGACCCCACCAGCTCGTGCGCCACCCCCTCCGGCGGAACGGGCGGGGCCGGCTGCACCCGCGGCAGCGGAGCGCGGACCGGAGCGGGACGCGCCGGACCATCGGCCACCTGGTGCAGCTCGCCCTGGTGGGTCAGCAGCTGCCGCATGCCGCCCTGCCTGCTGGTGTGGTCCCTGCCGTACGGGGCGATGCTCGTGATCCGGGCCTGCGGCCATGTCTCCCGGATCATCCGGGCGCAGTAACCCCCGGGCAGCTCGCAGGACTCCAGCTCGGTGTGCAGCTCGAGCACCTGGTCGCTGGGGACGTTCATCGCGCGCAGCTCGTGGAAGATCTGCCACTCCGGGTGCGGTGTGCCCGGCGCCGAACGGCGGATGAGCTGCTGCTCGGAACCGTCGGGGGCGCGGTAGCGCAGCACGGCCTGGTAGCCGGGGCCGACGGTCGGCACAGCGGCGGGCTGTTGCTGTTGCGGGTAGCCGTACGCGGTCTGCGGGCCGGGCTGGGGCGCATGCGGTACCGGCCCCGGAGGGCCCGGCGGCTGCGGCACCCCCGGACCGACCGGACCCGCACCAGGACCCGGACCGACCGGACTCGGGTTCGCCAGCACCGTCGCCGCATGATGCACCCCACCCGGCGGAGTACCCGGAGCCCCCGGCGCACCAGGAGGCTGCGGCGCGTTCGGCGGCTGCCGTCCCTCGGGGCCGGGCCGGGAGACTATCTGCGTCGGGACGTAGCCGCCCGCCGGCCCACCCGAGGTGCCCGGCCCCGGCTCGGGCGGCGCGGCACCGGGCCGGGCGCCCGGAACGCCGGGCGGGCGGCCCGGTGGCGGCGGAGTCGCCGGGGCGGGGCCGCGCGCACCGCGCGGTGGCACCGTGGCCCGACTGGTCGAGGCGTCCGCCAGGTCGTCCGCGGAACGCGGCGAGGGGGCGCCGGGAGGGGGTGTGGCACCGGAACCGCCACGGCCACCAGCATCCGCACCGGCACCGGCCCCCGCACCCTGACTCTGGGGGTCGAAGGCGGGCGTCACCGCAGTGCGCGGGAGCCGGCTCCCACCGGACATCAGCGCCGTCGGCGCCTCCGCGCCCGCCGAAGGCGGCTGGTCGCCCTCGTCGTCGGCACCCGCCAGCGGCGGCGCGAGCACCGTCGCCGGCAGCGGTACGGATCCGTCGTCCGAGCCGGCGTTCGTGTCCGTCCCCGCCCACGGCGTCGCACCCGCCGGCGCGGCCGGCACCCCGTCGGGGGCGGTCGGCTCGTGCCCACCGTCGCCGGGACGGCCCCCGGCCGGTTCGGCCGCACCGGCCGCGCCGGCCGCGCCCGCGGGGGGCGTCCCCGGCGACCCGGCGGACGAGGCCGCCGCCGTACCCGGCCACGCCGTCCCGCCCACATGCGAACCACGACCGCTCGTCGCACCGCCACCGGTCGCGTCCCGGGGGCCGCCCGCGTCCTGCGCGGGCCGCGCCGAGCCGGAGCCCCGCCCGGCGCCCGCGGACGTTTCCGCCGTCGACGTACCCTCCGTCGGCACACCATCCGCCGAGGCGCCCGGCGCGGAAGCACCCGCCGCCGACGCACCCGTGTCACCGCGCGCACCCCGCCGGTCCGGAATGCCCAGCTTGTCCGCAGCGTCCTGCAACCACTCCGGCGGACTCAGCAGGAACGACGTCTGGTTCAGGTCGACCCGCTCGGGCGGCGCCGCGGCCGAAGACGCACCCGTCCCGGGAGCGCCGTACTCCTCCTCGTAGCGGCGGATCACCTCACCCACCGGCAGGCCCGGCCACAACGTGGCCTCCCCGCTGTCCCGGGCGATCACCATCCGCTGCCGGCCGCCGTCCGACGTCGGCCCCTCCGGACGGTCCTCCGCCCACACCACGAAGCCCGACCCGAACTCCCGCACCCGAACCTCACGGTGCTGGTAGGCGGGCATCTCGCCGTTGACCCACTCCTCCGCACGCTCCTGCGCCTGCGCGAACGTCACCATCGAGAAGTTCACTCCCCCACCGGGACGGCATGCGCGAAGCCGCCGTCCACCATCAGGTTCGCCACGGTCTCCAGCTCCGGCGGATTCCCCACCAGCCTCTCCAGGAACGCGTCGAAGTCCTCGCCGCACGGCAGCAGCAGGCTCTCCACCCGCTCCGCCACCGTCCAGCCGTCCCGGTCCCGGGCGTCGTCGTACGCGCAGAACCACACCGAACCCACCGCCGCACCACGGACCTTGACCGCCAGCAGACCGCCCTGGCCGAAACCGACCCCCAGATAGTCCTTGGTCAGATGGTCGCGCAGGCACTTGTTCGCGTACACCAGGTCATTGACCGCCGCCTCCTCCCGCACCGTGAAGAACGGCTGGTCCACCAGCAGCCCCAGCTCCGCGTCGAGCGCCACGCCCACCGGCGCGCACCCTCCGGCCGCCTTCAGGAAGGAGCGGTAGGCACCCGGCAGCCGGTAGCCCAGGTCCTCCTCCACACCGAGCAGTTGCTGCTCGGACACCGAGACCGCGCCCTTCGGCAGACCGAAGTGCGCCGGCCGGGTCTCCTGCAGCGGACGGGTCCCGCGCTTCCCGTGGTCCACCACCGCCGTCGCCACACCGCCGTGATGCCGCAGCAGCGCCTTCACCTCGACCGGCACCAGCTCCAGCCGGCGGCTCCCCGCCACGTGATGCCACGTCCAGCCGTGCGGCGTCGCCACCGCGGGAATCGTGTCCCACAGCTCATGACCTGCCGCGGCCAGCGCCGCATTCGCCGACACGTAGTCCGTCAGCCGCAGTTCGTCGACACCGAAGCCCTCCGGCGGCGCCGCGATCTCCGCCGCCGCCCGCGCATACGGCGAGAAATCCGGAAAACCGCGTTCGTCCACCCGGACACCCCTAGGATGCCGAGCAGCCCTCACCGGGTCCGGGAAGTGAACGACCTGTCCGGCGTAGGCCGCGTTCGGCGGCGCTGCGTTCCCCGGGCCCCGGGAGCCGGGAGGTGCCCCCAGCCCCATCCGACCTGTCGTCATGGCGGTATGCCCCCTGCTGCGTCCTGCTGGTTCACCACAGCCTATGCGGTGGGGCAGCAGCGGCCACGGCCGCTCCGTTCCCGTAACGAGCCATCACCTCCGCGTGACCCTCCGACCAGGACAGGACGACACAGTCACACCTTTCAGCCACCCCGCTTCCGCGCCGCCCGCCCCGTTTGGCAGGCTGTCCCAGCAACTCGGGGGATTGCAGGGAGGGACAACAGCACGATGCACACGGCACCGCAACCGTCGCCGACAGCCACCACGGGTGACCCCAGGCTCAGCTGGAGCAGCGCGGAGTCCGCAGCACGCCCGCCCGCACTCCGCTTCCGCCGCGACGGAATCCTGCCCACCGTCGCCGCCGCACTCTCCGTCCGCGGCACGACCCTCACCTGCACCGCGGCCAGAGGAGACCAGGCGCCCACCCTCCACCCGCTCGTCCAGGACTTCCTCGACACCCTCACCAGCGGCCAGCGCGAACGCTTCACCGGCAGATGCCCCGAAGCCATCCTGCTCTCCCGCCACATCGGTGCCACCGACGCCGCACGATCCAAGCGCGCCCGGCGCAAACCCCTCACCCCCGGCGAAGCCCGCCGCTCCCTCAAGCACGCCAAACTCACCACCCGGCGCATCCGGGAGGACGGCGACCCCCTGCACGGCAGCTACGCCGCCCCCTGCCGCTCCTGCGCGGCGATGCTCGCCCACTTCGGCGTACGCGTCGTCGAACCCGCCCAGACCGAGAACGGCTGAACGCACGCACATGCCCGACCATCCCCTCAGCACCACCCGGTTCCCCGTCGCCGTCGACGCGGCCCTGCGCGACGCGGGCTGGCAACCGGGCCGCTGGGACATCAAACTCGCCGAGCACTGGGCCGACACCCTCCGCGCCCACACCTCCCCCGGAGGCCACCGACACACCGTCTTCCCGGCCGCCGTCGAGGCCTGGGCCGAGTTCGGCGCCCTGCACATCACCCCGCCCGGACCCGGCCGACAGACCGCGCCCGCGGCCCTGCGCCTCGACCCCCTCGCCGGTCTCCACCTCGCCCGCACCCTCGGCGACCTCGGCCGCGCCCTCGACACCGAGATCGCGCCCCTGGGAGAGGAAGGCGACGCACGAGCCGTCCTCGCCATCGATGCCGAAGGCCGCGTCTACAGCGTCGACCACACCGGCGACTGGTACCTCGGACCCGACCTCGACCAGGCCCTCATCGCCCTCGTCAACGGCAACCAGCCCGCACGTCTCACCACGCCCTGAGCCGGCTCGTTCCACCGGGAACCACGGAAGCGGGGCCCATGGCAGGGGCCCCTCGCCGCCGGCCCGTGACGACGGGCCCGCAGCACCTCACCCGTGACGACGGGCCCCATGGCAACACGCCCCATGGCGGCACGAACCGTGTTGCCGCGGCACATGGATGTGCGACCCACGAGCACGAGCGGCCGGCCGATGGAACAGGTCCGGCCGGGGATACCGCAGCCGGCCGAACCGCCGCAGACTCCGGACGGCCCGTGCTGTCACACGGCCGGGACCGCCCGCTCGCCAGCCGCCGGGCCGCTGAACCGCCAGGCCTCCCCGGGCCGTCAGGGCCGCGGACAGCAGAACCAGGACCCCCGCGCGGACCCACACCACGGGGGACTCACACTGCCGGAACTCACACAGCCGGAACTCACACCGCCGGGACTCACACAGCCGGAACTCACACAGCCGGAACTCACACCGCCGGCGACTCCGGCTGCGACTGCACCGGGGACCCCATCGGCAGCACCGCCGACACCCGGAAACCGCCCCCGTCCGTCGGCCCCGACACGAACACCCCACCCAGCGCCGACACCCGCTCCCGCATACCCACCAGGCCGTTCCCCCCGCTCGGCAGACCCGCGTCCGCCGCACCCCGCCGCGAGGGCCCGTTCTCCACCTGCATCGCGATCTCCGCCTCACGATGAGCGACCCGCACCCACGCCTTCGCACCCGCCGCGTGCTTGTGCACGTTCGTCAGCGCCTCCTGCACCACCCGGAACGCCGTCTGCTCCACCTCCGGCCGGTACGCACGCGGCTCACCCTGCACCGAGAACTCCACGGCCACCCCCGCCAACCGCGACTGCTCCACCAGCGAAACGAGATCCGCCAGCGACGGCCCCTCCACCGCAACCGCCGCCCCCGCAACCGCCCCCTCGGCGACCTCGACGACCTCGGCAGCCTCAGCGGCCTCCGCCGCAGCCGCGGCCGCGGCCCCCACCGCCGCCAGCGGCACCGGCTCAGCCGTCGCCCGCGCCACGACCTCCTCGCCCGACCGCAGCACCCCCAACATCTCCCGCAGCTCCGTCAGCGCCTGCCGGCCCATGTCCCCCACCAGCGCCGCGTTCCTCGCCGCCTTCTGCGGATCCTTCAACGCCACCACCTGCAACGCCGCCGCGTGCACCACCATCAGACTCACCCGGTGCGCCACCACGTCGTGCATCTCCCGCGCGATCCGCGTCCGCTCCTCCGTACGCGCCCACTGCGCCTGCTGCTCCGCACGGTCCGCCAGCAGTGACAGCTCCTGCTCCAGACTGATCGCACGCTCCCGCAGGCTCTCCATCAGCCGCCGCCGCGCCCCGACGTAGAGTCCCAGCAGCAGCGGCGGGGTGGTCAGCCCGATCGACATCACGACCGACACCACCGGCACGTACCAGGACCCCGGATCGAAGTCGGCCGTCGCCACGTCCTGCCGGGTCCTCACGAACGTGACGATCAGGGTCCCCAGCAGCGACATCCCCGCCAGCGCCGCGATCACCCGCCGCGACGCCTCCGAGGCGGCGAGCGTGTACAGCCCGACGATCCCCATCAGGAAGCCCATCCCGGCCGGCGTGATCGCGATCGACACCAGCACCACGGCCACCGGCCAGCGCCGGCGCAGCACCAGCACCGACCCGGCGAGCAGCCCGAAGACCACCCCCATCGGCGCGGGCAGCGAGGCCGTCTCCGCGAACCGCACACCCTCGAGCGCGCATTCCACGGCGGACACGAGAGCGAGCCCCACGTCCAGCACCGCACTCCGCCGCCGCCCCCACCACAGCGATCCCCACAGCGCTCCTCCCGGCGACGACCCGCTCCACAGGGCGCCCCGTGTGCCACCCCGCCCGCCGCCCGTCGTGTCTCCCGGCCCGCCCCCCGCAGACCCGCCGTCCCGCCTGCTTCCCGAAGCCTCGCCCCGCCCGCCCTCGCCCTGGCCGGTCCGTCCGCCCTCCGGCGCGCCTTTCCGCCCGCCTCCGCGCCCGCCTCCCGGCCCGCCGTCCGCAGAGTCCCGGTGTGCCCCCGTTGTGGTCATGTCTCACAGCGTACGAAAGCGGTCGAGCGGTTTTCCGGCGGCTTCCGCAGCACGAACCGCCGCCCCAGAGGGCCGTGAACCGCGACAATCGCCCGAACCGGCGAATCGGGCACGCTTTCGACCCGGACGCCCGCATTCGAGACGAGCCTGGATGCATGACCTCCATGAGCGGCGGATGCGCCGACTTCGACGACCTCCGCAGACAGGCGATCGCGCTGCGCCGCGAGGGCCTCAGCCTCCGCCAGATCCGCGACCGGCTCCGCATCGGCAACAACGACATCCTCAACCGCCTGGTGAAGGGCGAGCCCCCGCCGGACTGGACCAGGCGCCCCACGCGCGGGACGACCTCCGCGCGAAGGCGCGCGCACTCCGGAGCCAGGGGATGACCTACGACCAGATCCAGGTCGAACTGGGCTGCTCGAAGAGCTCGATCTCGCTGTGGGTACGGGACCTGCCGAAGCCGGTTCCGCGCACGCCTTCGGAGCAGGCGAGACTGGCCGCCCGGAAGCGCTGGGAGCACGAGGGCCCGAGGAGGGAGGCAGCGCGTCAGGCGACCAAGGACACCGCCCGGCGGGAGATCGGCACCCTGACCGAGCGGGAGTTGTTCCTCGTCGGGGTGGGGCTGTACTGGGCCGAAGGCACCAAGGACAAACCTCACGCCCGCCGAGAGAGGGTTATCTTCGTCAACAGCGACCCCGGAATGATCAGGCTGTTCCTCGCATGGCTCGACCTGGTCGGAGTGGACCGAGGCCACCTGAGGTTCCACGTCATGATCCACGAGTCCGCCGATGTGCATGGCGCGGAGCGCTACTGGGCCGACGTGGTGGAGGCAGACGTCTCGGCTTTCGGCAAGACCACGCTCAAGCGGCACAACCCGAAGACCGTCCGCAAGAACGTGGACACGCGCTACCGGGGCTGCCTCGTCATCCAGGTCAGGCAGAGCGCCGAGCTGTACCGTCGCATCGAGGGCTGGTGGTACGGCATAGTAGGGGCTGCATCCGCAACCGAACCACCAAATCGGATATAGCGGCAATCCCGGGTCGTCTAAGGGCAAGACGTCAGATTTTGGTTCTGATCATGGGGGTTCGAGTCCTCCCCCGGGAGCAAGCCTGCTCGGTTCGGGCCCTGACCCCACGGTCAGGGCCCGCGCTCATTTCACGCCTGTACGCCCCCGGTATCCTTCGGGTGTCCACCACCCGAAAGCCGAAGGGCATTCCCGTGAGCGCCAACCGCCCGGCCGCCGTCGTCGTCCTCGCAGCGGGTGAGGGCACCCGCATGAAGTCGAAGACCCCCAAGGTCCTGCACGAGATCGCCGGACGCTCGCTCGTCGGGCATGTCGTGTCCGCGGCCCGCGAGCTCGAGCCCGAGCAGCTCGTCGTGGTCGTGGGGCATGCGAGCGAGCAGGTCGAGGGGCACCTCGCGGCGCACTACGAGGGGACGCGCACGGCGTTCCAGGCGGAGCAGAACGGCACGGG
Source organism: Streptomyces sp. I6 (assembly GCA_003725745.1). GTDB lineage: Bacteria > Actinomycetota > Actinomycetes > Streptomycetales > Streptomycetaceae > Streptomyces. The sequence continues at coordinate 2,600,307 of RHDP01000001.1, forward strand.
GCACGCCGTGCGCATGGCGCTCGAGGAGCTGGGCCAGGCACCGGACGGCACGGTCGTGGTGGTGTGCGGCGACACCCCCCTCCTCTCCGGCGGGACGCTGTCCGCGCTCGTCGAGGCGCATGCCGCGGACGGCAACGCGGTGACGGTGCTGACGGCCCAGGTCCCGGACTCGACGGGGTACGGCCGGATCGTGCGGGACGCCGCCACGGGTGCGGTGACCGCGATCGTGGAGCACAAGGACGCCTCCGAAGCCGAACGGGCCATCAGGGAGATCAATTCGGGGGTCTTCGCGTTCGACGGCCGGCTGCTGGCGGACGCGCTCGGCAAGGTCCGTACGGACAACAGCCAGGGCGAGGAGTATCTGACGGATGTGCTCGGGATCCTGCGCGAGGCGGGGCACCGGGTGGGTGCGTCGATGGCCGGGGACCACCGGGAGATCCTGGGGATCAACAACCGGGTCCAGCTGGCGGAGGCGCGCCTGCTGCTGAACCGGCGGCTGCTGGAGCAGGCGATGACCGCCGGTGTGACGGTGGTGGACCCGGCGTCGGTGCTGGTGGACGTGACGGTGACGTTCGAGCGGGACGCGGTGATCCATCCCGGTACGCAGCTGCTGGGTGCGACGCATGTGGCGGAGGACGCCGAGGTGGGTCCGAACACGCGGCTGCGGGACACGGTGGTGCACCGGGGGCGCGGGTGGACAACACGGTGGCGGACGACGCGGTGATCGGCGAGTCGGCGTCGGTGGGTCCCTACGCGTATCTGCGTCCGGGTACGCGGCTGGGCACGAGCGCCAAGGCCGGTACGTACGTGGAGATGAAGAACGCGACGATCGGCGAGGGCACCAAGGTGCCGCACCTGTCGTACGTGGGCGACGCGACGATCGGTGATCACACCAACATCGGTGCGGCCTCGGTGTTCGTGAACTACGACGGCGAGGCGAAGCACCACACGACGATCGGCTCCCACTGCAAGACGGGCTCGGACAACATGTTTGTTGCTCCCGTCACAGTTGGGGACGGTGCGTACACCGCGGCGGGTTCGGTGATCACGAAGGATGTGCCCGCGGGTTCGCTGGCCGTGGCCCGCGGTCAGCAGCGGAATATCGAGGGTTGGGTGGCGCGGAAGCGTCCGGGCAGTGCGGCGGCGCAGGCGGCTCAGATCGCGGCCGAGGCCGTGGAGCGCGAGGGCTGACCGAAAACGGGTGCGCCCATCTCGGCGTACCGTGATACGTGCACATGATTCGGCTGGCTCGCCGCACAGGCACGGGCGGATCGGCAGCGGAGAAACACGTCTGAGGAGACAGTTGCTGTGACCGGGATCAAGACGACCGGCGAGAAGAAGCTGATGCTCTTCTCCGGCCGCGCCCACCCCGAGCTGGCCGAGGAGGTGGCCCACCAGCTGGGGGTCGACCTGGTGCCGACGAAGGCGTTCGATTTCGCCAACGGTGAGATCTACGTCCGCTTCCAGGAGTCGGCGCGCGGCGCGGACTGCTTCCTGATGCAGAGCCACACGGCCCCCATCAACAAGTGGATCATGGAGCAGTTGATCATGATCGATGCTCTGAAGCGGGCTTCCGCTCGGAGCATCACGGTGATCCTGCCCTTCTACGGCTACGCGCGCCAGGACAAGAAGCACCGCGGGCGCGAGCCGATCTCGGCGCGCCTGATCGCGGACCTGATGAAGACGGCCGGTGCGGACCGGATCCTCACGGTGGATCTGCACACCGACCAGATCCAGGGCTTCTTCGACGGTCCGGTGGACCATCTGTTCGCGCTGCCGCTGCTGGCGGACTACGTAAGCGCCAAGGTCGACCGCTCGAAGCTGACGGTGGTGTCCCCCGACGCCGGGCGGGTGCGGGTCGCGGACCGCTGGTGCGACCGTCTGGACGCGCCGCTGGCGATCGTGCACAAGCGCCGCGACAAGGACGTGGCGAACCAGGTGACGGTCCACGAGGTCGTGGGCAATGTCGAGGGCCGGGTCTGCGTCCTCGTCGACGACATGATCGACACCGGTGGCACGATCTGCGCGGCCGCCGAGGCGCTGTTCTCCCACGGCGCCGAGGACGTGATCGTGACGGCCACCCACGGTGTGCTGTCGGGTCCGGCCGCGGACCGTCTGAAGAACTCGAAGGTGAGCGAGTTCGTCTTCACCGACACGCTCCCGGACCCGGGCAATCTGGAGCTGGACAAGATCACCGTCCTGTCGATCGCCCCGACCATCGCGCGTGCCGTGCGCGAGGTCTTCGAGGACGGCTCGGTGACGAGCCTCTTCGAGGAGCAGTAGGGGCCGCGGGCGGCGGGACCGCTCGATCGGGTTCGAGGAGCAGTAGGGGCCGCGGGCGGCGGGACCGCTCGATCGGGGTGATCGGAGATCGATTTAGGCTGCGGCCTCCCTCCGGGTAGACTCATCGGGTTGCTCGGCGAGGGAGGCCGTACCGTTTCGTGTACGGCGGTCCGTTATCGACGCGCTCTTCGTAGCAGGCCGGTCGTGGCCGGGTGACTGTTCATGTTCGTCACCGCATACGAGGAGTGCACATGTCCGAGGTGAAGATTTCCGCGGAACTCCGCAGCGAGTTCGGCAAGGGCGCCGCCCGGCGCATCCGTCGCGACGACAAGGTCCCCGGCGTTCTGTACGGTCACGGCTCCGACCCGATCCACCTGACGCTGCCGGGTCACGACCTGCTGCTGGCGCTGCGCACCCCGAACGTCCTGCTCGCGCTGGACATCGAGGGCAAGAAGGAGCTGGCGATCCCGAAGGCGGCGCAGCGCGACCCGCTGAAGGGCTTCCTGGAGCACGTGGACCTGCTGCTGGTGAAGCGCGGCGAGAAGGTCACGGTCGAGGTTCCGGTGCAGGCCGAGGGTGAGCTGGCGCCCGGTGGCAACCTGCTGGAGCACGTGCTGAACGCGCTGCCGGTCGAGGCCGAGGCCACCCACATCCCCGAGTCCTTCACGGTGTCCGTCGAGGGCCTGGAGGCCGGTGCCTCCGTCCACGCCAAGGACGTCGAGCTGCCGAAGGGCGTGACCCTGGCGGTGGACGAGGACGCGGTCGTGCTCCAGGTCCTGGCCGCGCAGGCCGAGGAGCCGGCTGCCGAGGCCGAGGAAGGCGAGGAGGGCGAGGCCGCGGTCGCCGAGGCCTGAGCCGTACGCTCTGCCTGACGGGGTGGCGGGCCGCGCGGCCCGCCACCCCGTTCTCTGTTCTGGGACTCTTTGCGGACTCGAGGAGACGGCCATGAGGAGACGGTCATGACGACGGACGACGCCGGCGCGCCCTGGCTGGTGGTGGGCCTGGGGAACCCGGGGCCGGGGTATGCCGGGAACCGCCACAACGTGGGGTTCATGGTCGTGGATCTGCTCGCGGAGCGGATGGGCGGGAAGTTCAAGCGCGCGGCCAAGGCGCAGGCGCAGGTGGTGGAGGGCCGGATCGGTCCCCCGGGCCCGGGGAGCCGGCGGGTGATCCTGGCGAAGCCGATGTCGTACATGAATCTCTCGGGTGGTCCCGTGGTGGCGCTGCGGGACTTCTACAAGGTTCCGACGGCTCATGTGGTGGCGGTGCACGACGAGCTGGACATCGACTTCGGGGTGCTGCGGCTGAAGCTGGGGGGTGGCGACAACGGGCACAACGGCCTGAAGTCGATGACGAAGGCGATGGGTTCGGACTACCACCGGGTGCGCTTCGGGATCGGGCGTCCGCCCGGGCGGATGCAGGTGGCCGACTTCGTGCTGAAGGACTTCTCCGGCGCGGAGCGCAAGGAGCTGGACTACTTCGTGGACCGCGGGGCGGATTCGGTGGAGTGTCTGGTGACCGAGGGGCTGGAGCGGGCGCAGAGTACGTACAACTCCTGACAAGCGCCCCCATAGCGCTGGCCGGAAGTTGACCGGGTGCGGTCGGGTGCCGAAGGATCCGGCCCCATGAAGCGGAACTCCTCCGGCCGGATACTCGACCACGGCCGACGTGTGTCCATGGGCGCGGTGGCGCTGCTGCTGCTCGTCGCCGGCTTCTGGTCGTCCTGGGGCACGGCGCAGCATGTGCTGCTGTCCAAGGGCCGCGAGCACGGGAGACTCACCGTCGCCGACTGCGGTGAGACGGTGTGCACGGGTCCGTTCGATCCCGAGGGCCCGGGCGGCGAGCGTACGGGCATGGCCATCGAGCGGTCGGTGGCCGTGTCCGAGGGCGCGCGGCTCGATGTGGTGGTGAAGCCGGGTACGGACGAGGCCGTGCGCGCCGGCTGGCCCGGGGCGCTGCACGCCTGGCTGCCGCTCGGTGGTGCGCTGCTGCTCGCGGCCTGTGTGGTCGGCGGCGGTCTGCGGATGCCGCGGACGGCTTGGGCGACGGCCGCCGCGGGCGGTGCGTTGCTGATGGGCGCGTTCTTCGCGCTGTGAGCGCTGTGAGCGCTGTGAGCGCTGTGAGCGCTGTGAGCGCTGTGAGCGCTGTGAGGATTTCCCGCCCCGGCGGGCCGCCTGCCGGGGCGGCCCCTGCCGGCCCGGGACCCGTGGTCGGCGGGCGGTGCCCGCCCGCCGGCCACGACGCCGGCCGCGGCACCGGCGCCTGCCCCTCGGCCCGCCGCGCAGCCGATGGGTGGCCCTGCCGTGAAGGGCACGGGGTCCGGAAGCGAGCCCGGCGTCTGGAGGAGGGCGACGCGGCCCGGAAGGACGACGGGAGGCGGAAACGATCCCGGCACCCGGAGGAGGGCGACGCGGCCCGGGAGGACGACGGGGCCCGGAAACGAGCCCGGGGCCCGGGACGGCTCCCGGGCCCCGGGCGACGGGGCCGTGCGATGCGGTGCGGTGCGGTGCCGGCGGGTGTCAGCCGGTGTTGCGCAGTCCGGCCGCGACGCCGTTGACGGTCAGCAGCAGCGCCCGCGACAGCAGCGGGTCGGCCGCCTCGCCGCGCTCTGCGGCGGCGCGCTGCCGGGCGAGCAGGGAGACCTGGAGGTAGGAGATCGGGTCGAGATAGGCGTCCCGGATCCCGAAGGTCTGCTGAAGCCCCGGGTTGGAGTCGAGCAGCCGCTCGCCGCCGGTGATGTGCAGCACCTCCCGCACGGTCAGCTCGTGTTCGGCCTCGATGTCGCCGAACACGTGCTTGAGTTCGTCCGGCACGAGGGTGTCCACGTAGTGGCGGGCGATCCGCAGGTCGGTCTTGGCGAGCGTCATCTCGACGTTGGAGAGGAAGTTCCGGAAGAAGTGCCACTGCTCGTACATCTCCGCCAGGACGGACTCCTGGCCCGCCTCCCGCAGGGCCCGCAGTCCGGAGCCGACGCCGAACCAGCCGGGCACGATCTGCCGTGACTGGGTCCAGCCGAACACCCAGGGGATCGCGCGCAGCCCGTCCAGTCCGGCGCCGCTGTCGGGGCGGCGGGAGGGCCGGGATCCCAGGTGCAGTTCGGCGAGCTGGTCGACGGGGGTGGAGGCGAAGAAGTACGCCGGCAGGTCCGGGTCCTCGACCAGCCTGCGGTAGGCGGCGTGGGCGGCGTCGGAGGCGATGTCCATCGCGGCGTCCCAGCGGGCGAGGGCCTCGTCGCTCTGCCGGGGCGCGGTGTGCAGGGCGGACGCCTGGAGGGTCGCGGCGACCGTCAGCTCCAGGTTCTCCCTGGCCAGGGAGGGGATGAGGTACTTGTCGGAGATGACCTCGCCCTGCTCGGTCACCTTGATCTCGCCCTCCAGGGTGCCCCACGGCTGGGCCAGGATCGCCTCGTGGGTGGGGCCGCCGCCGCGGCCGACGGTGCCGCCGCGGCCGTGGAACAGCCGCAGCCGGACGCCGTAGCGGTGGGCGACGTCCCGGAGTCTGCGCTGGGCCCGGTGGATCTCCCATTGCGAGGTGGTGATGCCGCCGAACTTGGAGGAGTCGGAGTAGCCGAGCATGACCTCCTGGACGTCGTCGCGCAGGGCGACGAGCCGGCGGTAGGACGGGTCGGCGAGCATCTCGTCGAGGATGACGTCGGCGGCCCGGAGTTCGTCGGTGGTCTCCAGCAGCGGGACGATGCCGATCCTGGCCCAGCCTGCGTGCAGATCGACCAGTCCTGCCTCGCGGGCCAGCACTGCGGCGGCGAAGACGTCGTCGGCGCCCTGGCACATCGAGATGATGTAGGACTCGATGACCTCGGGCCCGAAGCGCTCGAAGGCTTCCTTGACCGTGTGGAAGACGCCGAGGGTCTTGGCGCCCGCGGCGTCGAGCGGTGCCGGGGTGGGGGCGAGCGGCCGCCGGGAGCGGAGTTCCTTGGCGAGCAGCTTCTGCCGGTACTCGCGCGGCATGTCGGCGTAGCGCCAGGTCTCCTCGCCGAGCCGGTCGAAGAGCTGGCCGAGGGCGTGGTGGTGGGCGTCGGCGTGCTCGCGGACGTCCATGGTGGCGAGCTGGAGCCCGAAGGCGGCGAGGGTGCGGATGGTGCGGTCGAGGCGGCCGTCGGCGAACAGCCCGCCGCGGTGCTCGCGGAGCGACGTCTGTACGAGGGTGAGGTCGTGCAGCAGCTCGGCGGTGCCGAGGTAGTCGCGGCCCTGCTCGTGGGGGGTGCCCTTGGCGAGCCGCTCGCGGGTGTTGACGAGCTTCTGGCGGATGCAGGTGGCCTTGAGCCGGTAGGGCTCCTCGGCGTTCAGCCGCTTGTAGCGGGGGCTGATCTCGGGGAGGCGCTCCAGGTCGGTCTGGAGGGACTCCAGCAGTTCTTCGGTGGCGCCGGCATAGCGGATCGAGTTGGACAGCAGTGCCCGCAGCGAGTCGACGGCCTCCAGGGCGTCGGTGATGCCGTGCTCGTGCTGGAGGATCAGGACCTCGCGGGTGACCTCGGGGGTGACGTTGGGGTTGCCGTCTCGGTCGCCGCCGATCCAGGTGCCGAAGGTGAGGGGCCGGGTGCCGGGCGGCAGCTCGACACCGGCGCGCTCCAGCTCGGCGGCGAGGTCCTCCAGGACGTCCCCGACGGCTCCGGCGTGGAGTTCGTCGAGGTAGTAGATGGCGTTGCGGGCCTCGTCGGCGGGCTCGGGGCGTACGACGCGGAGCTCGTCGGTCTGCCAGATGAGGTCGATGCTCTCGGCGAGCCGCAGGTCGTGCCGGCGGCGGTCGGCGGGGTTGACCGGGGTCTCCAGCAGTTCGGCGATCCGCCGGAGCTTGTTGAGCACGGAGCGGCGGGCCGCCTCGGTGGGGTGTGCGGTGAAGACCGGCCGCACATTGAGGTGGCGGACGGTCTCGCGCAGGTGATCGGGGTCCGCCTCCTTGAGCATGTCGGCGGTGCGGGACAGCAGCCCGCCCTCGGCGGCGCGGCGCTCGCGCAGTTCGCGGCCGCGGTGCACCTGCTCGCTGACGTTGGCAAGATGGAAGTACGTGGAGAATGCACGCACCAGCTTGGCAGCGGTGTCCAGGTCGGTTTCCCCGAGCAGTTCCGCGGCGGCGGCGCCGTCGGAACGGGTCAGGGCGCGTACGCGTTCGACGAGGTCGAGGAGTTCGGGACCTTCCTGCCGTACGAGGGTCTCGCCCAGCAGATCGCCCAATCGGCGGATGTCGGAACGCAGCTCGGCGCTGGCGGATGAGGTCTGGTCGGCACTGCTCACAGGTGCGGCTCCTTGCAGTGTTTGAGCACGTCTGGAGGTTTTCCGGAGGCTTCGCGGACCGCGCTGTCCGACGACTCCAAGGATAGGTGTCGGGTCGCGCGCCGCTGTCCACCACCCCTCTTGCCGCGAGGCTTCGCGCTGCCATACTTACGTTCCCGTAGGTTACGGTTCCGTAGCCACATGGTTCCGTCGCACCCTCACCCCCCAGGGGACTCCCCATGACCACAAGCCCTGATGTGATCGACGACGCCCGGAAGTCGTCCGCTCCCGACCTTCCGTCCGCCACGCTGGGCGCCGACAGCAAGCGCTCGATCGAGCAGATCGCCCTGCTGCTGTTCATCACGGTGCCCTTCCTCGCGCTGCTGGCGGCGGTGCCGCTGGCGTGGGGCTGGGGTGTGAGCTGGCTCGACCTCGGGCTGCTGGTGGCGATGTACTACATCGGCTGCCACGGCATCACGATCGGCTTCCACCGCTACTTCACCCATGGTTCCTTCAAGGCGAAGCGGCCGCTGCGGATCGCGCTGGCGGTCATGGGGTCGCTGGCCGTGGAAGGTCCGCTGGTGCGGTGGGTGGCCGACCACCGCAAGCACCACAGGTTCTCCGACGCCGAGGGCGACCCGCATTCGCCGTGGCGGTTCGGCGAGACGGTCCCGGCGCTGATGAAGGGCCTCTGGTGGGCTCACATCGGCTGGATGTTCGACGAGGAGCAGACCCCGCAGCACAAGTACGCACCGGATCTGATCAAGGACCCGGCGGTCCGGGCGGTCTCTCGCCAGTTCGCGCTCTGGACGGTCGTGTCCCTGGCGATCCCCCCGCTGGTCGGCGGACTGGTGACGATGTCGTGGTGGGGCGCGTTCACCGCGTTCTTCTGGGGCTCGCTGGTCCGGGTCGCCCTGCTGCACCATGTGACGTGGTCGATCAACTCGATCTGCCACGCGGTCGGCAAGCGCCCGTTCAAGTCGCGCGACCGCTCGGGGAACGTGTGGTGGCTCGCCGTGCTGTCGTGCGGTGAGTCATGGCACAACCTGCACCACGCCGACCCGACGAGCGCGCGGCACGGTGTGATGCGCGGGCAGATCGACTCCAGCGCCCGGCTGATCCGCTGGTTCGAGAAGGCGGGCTGGGCGTACGACGTGCGTTGGCCGAGTGCGGACCGGATCGCCGCCCGGCGCCGGGAGGAAGCCGCGGAGGCGGCATGATTGAGGGCGTGGCGATCGACGGCAGCAGCACCAGCAGTGAGAAGCCCCGGCGGGGGCGCAGGGTCCGGATGACCGCGGCGGAGCGCCGTCAGCAGCTGCTCGACATCGGTCGCACGCTCTTCGCGGCGAAGGGCTTCGAGGGCACGTCGGTGGAGGAGATCGCGGCGAAGGCCGGGGTGTCCAAGCCGGTGGTGTACGAGCACTTCGGCGGCAAGGAGGGCCTGTACGCGGTGGTGGTCGACCGGGAGATGCGCCAGCTCCTGGACATGGTGACCGGGGCACTGACCGCGGGGCATCCGAGGGAGCTGCTGGAGCAGGCGGCGTTCGCGCTGCTGGACTACATCGAGACGTACACGGACGGGTTCCGCATCCTGGTCCGTGACTCGCCGGTGGCCCAGTCGACGGGCACGTTCGCGTCGCTGATCAGCGATATCGCCACGCAGGTCGAGGACATCCTCGGGCTGGAGTTCAAGGCCAGGGGCTTCGACCCGAAGCTGGCGCCGCTGTACGCGCAGGCGCTGGTGGGGATGGTGGCGCTCACCGGCCAGTGGTGGCTGGACGCCCGCAAGCCGAAGAAGGCGGAGGTCGCGGCACATCTGGTGAATCTGGCCTGGCACGGGCTGGACGGACTGGAGCAGAAGCCGCGCCTGATAGGGCACCGCAAGAGCTGAGCCGGCACGGCACGGCGCGGCGCGGGCACGAAGCGTGCGCGCCGGGCGTGCGGATGCACGGGTGTGCGGATGTACGGGTGTGCGGATGTACGGGTGTGCCGAGTGCGTGCGCGCCGGGTGTGCGGATGTACGGGTGTGCCGGGCGTGCGGATTCGCGGTGGGGGGTGCGCCGAGGCCCTGGGGCGTGCCGGTGCGCGGCGGGGTGCGGGGTGCCGCGGTGAGGGTGTGCGCGCCCGGGCATGCCGGTGCAGGTGCGGGGGGGGTGCAGGGGGTGCCGAGTGCGTGCGCGGTGCGCGAGACGACCGCATGGACGCCTGCGCACCGCGCCGGTCTCGCGCGTATCACGCGTATCGCGCGGGCGGGGTACCCACGAGAAGCGGTGACGCACCGCGCGCCACCCCGCACACCGTGGGAGTCACCCGCACCGCGCCGGCACCCACGCGCGTACGGAGAGCGGGCGCCGGTCCCGGCCGGCGCCCGCTGCGCGCTCATCGCGGAAGGGGCCGGCCGGGCCGGTCGTCCCGTCGGCTCCGGGAACTCCCACCGGATCCCGCGGGATCCCAGCGGCCGCCGCGGACGGCGAGCGGCGGCGGCTTGGTGGCCTCGGTCGTCAACGCGGTTTGCGGGCGATGGCGAAGACGCGGCGGAACGGGAACACCGTCCCGTACGGCCCGGGCGGATAGGCCTTGCGGAGCAGATCACGGTACTGGGAGAGGAACTCGTCGGTGGCTTCCCGGTCTTCCCCGAGCGCGGTGAGGACGGGGCGCAGCGCGGTGCCCTTCACCCAGTCCAGGACGGGGTCCTCGCCGGCGAGCATCTGGAGGTAGGTCGTCTCCCAGGTGTCCGTGTCGCAGCCGAGGTCGGCGAGCCGGAGCAGGTAGTCGGCCGGGTCCAGCACATGGACGAAACGGCGGCCCTGGTCTGCGAGGCGGTCGCGCCATTGCGGCGTGTCGCAGAGTTCTCCGAGCAGCGCGTGGCTGGGCGAGGTGAAGTTGCCGGGTACCTGGAAGGCGAAGGTGCCGCCGGGTGCGAGGCCGTCGATCCAGGCGGCGAAGGACTCGGGGTGGTTGGGCACCCACTGGAGCGCCGCGTTCGACACGATGAGGTCGTAGGGCTCGTCGGGGGTCCAGTGGGCGGCGTCGGCGAGGCGGAAGTCGATCCAGCCGCCGCCGGTCGTGGTACCGGCGTACTCCGTCTCGGCGCGGGCGAGCATCTCGGGTGAGAGGTCGAATCCGGTGATCCGCGCGTCCGGCCAGCGGTCGGCGAGCAGCACGGTCACGTTGCCCGGGCCGCAGCCGAGGTCGGCGATGCGGGGCGGCCGATTCGCGTGGGGCAGTTCGGGTATGCGGCCGAGGAGATCGAGGAACGGGCGGGCCCGATGCCCGGAGTGCCGAAGGTACTGCTGTGGATCCCAGGTTGGAACGGAATGCATGTGTGATCCCCCTTGCTGGAATGTTCATCGGAACCGGAAGAGAGTTCCGGCCCGACCATGCCCAATAGTCCATCCAAATATATCTTGATCTCAAGAGACTTCACGTCGACAGACCCTCTACACTGATCGCCATGGAGGACGAGGTCGACCGACTGGTCGCTGCCTGGCGCCGCGAGCGCCCCGACCTCGACGTGGAACCGCTCGAGGTGCTCAGCCGCGTCTCCAGACTCGCGCGCCACTTGGACCGCGCGCGCAGGATCGCGTTCGCCGAGCACCATCTGGAGCCCTGGGAGTTCGACGTCCTGACGTCCCTGCGGCGCGCGGGCGCACCGTACCAGCTGTCGCCGGGCCAGCTGCTCACCCAGACACTGGTCACCTCGGGCACGATGACCAACCGTATCGACCGGCTCGCCAAGAAGGGCCTGGTCGAGCGGCTCCCCGACCCCAGCGACCGGCGCGGCGTGCTGGTACGGCTCACCGCCGAGGGACGGGACCGCGCCGACCAGGCGCTCGCCGGGCTCCTCGACCAGGAGCGCGCGATCCTGGCCGAGCTGTCCCGTGCACAGCGCGTCGAACTCGCCGGACTGCTACGCCAGTTGACCGCCCCGTTCGACAACATCCCCGGCTGACGACGTCAGCTCCGCGGGGCCGACCCCGGCCCGGCGGGCCAGTGCCACCGCCGCCAGGGTCGAATGGACGCCGAGTTTGCCCAGCACGTTCTGCATATGGGTGCGCACGGTGTGCGGGGAGAGGAAGAGCCGCTCCGCGACCGCCTTGCGGCCCAGACCGGCCACCATGCACCGCAGGACCTCCTGCTCGCGCGGGGTGAGCGACTCCACGAGCCGCTCGCTCTCGGTGCGGTGCTTGCGCGCGGCGGTGAGTTCCCGCAGCACGCCGGTGAGCAGCGCGGGAGGCAGATGTGTCTCGTCGCGCAGCACACCGCGGATCACGGTGAGCAGCCGCTGCAGCGAGCAGTCCTTGGCCACCCAGCCCGACGCTCCCGCCTGGAGCGCCGGCGCTGCCCGGCGCGGATCGTCCTTCTCGGCGAGGACGACGGTGCGCACGGCGGGCCGCGCCGTGCGGACCGCGGCGACCAGGGAGATCCCGTCGACGAAGGCGTCCCCGTTGTCGGGGACGGCACGCGCGACCACGGGGATCCGCGGCGCCGTCGCCGTCCCCAGATCGGCGTCGACCAGCATCACGTCGAATCTGCGCCCTTCGGCGGCGGCGCGCTCGAGGCAGCGCAGCGCGGCCGGGCCACTGCCCGCGGCGGCGACCTCGACGTCCGGCTCGGCGGCGAGTGCCGCGGCGAGGGACTCGGCGAAGATCCGGTGGTCGTCCACGACGAGAACCCGGATACGGACCACAGACACCCCCAGGCTGCGTTTTCCGGCGGAGGCCACGCATCGACGGGCACGGCGCCCGGCAGGAGAGGGGGACCGTCACGGCCGCCGCCGCGATTGACCACTACCCCACCCCGGGCGTCGTACCCGACTGACTCGCCCCCTGATCAGCACCGGCCCCCACCGGTGCACGTGCTTCAGAGTACGGCCGGTGGCCGCGAGAGGAAGGGCATTTGCAGAACTGGTTGCACGCTGTGTTTAGGGTGTGGCGCATGTTTCGTTTTGAGACTGAAGTCGACAAAGAACGGCTCAGCCTGCTCGGCGATCGGCTGGACGCCGCCAACGCCCAGCGCTCCCCGGCGATGCGCGCCCTGACGGCGAGCCAGCACAAGGACGAAGTCCCCCTGCAGGTCTGGGTGGTGGAGGAGGCGACCGGTCAGCTGGCCGCGGGCCTGACGGGCCGCACCTGGGCGCGCTGGCTCCATGTCGACCTCCTCTGGGTCGACACCCCGCACCGCGGTGCGGGGCTGGGCTCCCAGCTCCTCGCCGCGGCCGAGCGCGAGGCCCGCGTCGGGCGCGGCTGCTCCTGGTCCCGGCTGGAGACATGGGACTTCCAGGCCCCCGGCTTCTACCGGAAGCACGGATACGAGATCGTCGGCCGGGTGCCCGACTACCCGCCGGGTGTCACGGAATACCTCCTGGCCAAGCATCTCGGCTGAACCCGCGGGCGCGGGCCGCGCCCACCAGGGTCGTCCCAGGTCGTCGGCTTCGGGTGCCCGACGATCAGGCCGGCCCGGCCCGAGGGCGGCCCGGCCTGCTCAGGGTCGCCAACCGCTTCGGGCCGTCCGCCCTGCCCGGGCCCGTCACCCTGCTCGGCTCGTCAACCTCCTCGGGCCCGTCACCCTGCTCGGGCCCGTCAACCGTTTCGAGCCCGTCAACCGTACTGCCACCGGAACCGCCCGGCGGCGGTCATCCGCCGGCGTGCCGGGCGCGGGCGAAGTCCCAGGCGTCGGCGACGATCCCGGCGAGGTCAGGCCGCGACGGGGTCCAGCCGAGCCGTTCCCGTGCGACCTCGGAGGAGGCGACGAGCACGGCAGGGTCTCCGGCACGCCGGGCGGCAGCGATCTCCGGGACCGGATGGCCGGTGACCCTGCGGACGGTCGCGACGACCTCGCGGACGGAGAAGCCGCTGCCGTTGCCGAGGTTGCAGATCAGATGCTCGCCGGAGGAGATCGCGTCCATCGCGAGCAGATGGGCCTCGGCGAGGTCGGCGACGTGAATGTAGTCCCGCACGCAGGTGCCGTCCGGCGTCGGGTAGTCGTCGCCGAACACGGAGATCGCCTCCCGGCTGCCGAGCGCGACCTGGAGCACCAGCGGGATGAGGTGCGACTCGGGGTCGTGCCGCTCACCGCAGTCGCCGTAGGCGCCGGCGACGTTGAAGTACCGCAGCGATGCCGCCGCCAGGCCGTGCGCGGTGCACTCACCGCTGATCATGTGGTCGACGGCGAGTTTGGAGGCACCGTACGGGCTGGTCGGCGCGGTGGGGGCGGACTCGGTGATCGGCACGGAGACCGGCTCGCCGTAGGTGGCCGCCGAGGAGGAGAAGACCAGCTTGCGGATCCCGGCGGAGCGCATCGCGGCGAGCAGCGCCATCGTCCCGCCCACGTTGTTCTCCCAGTACTTCCCGGGGTGCGTGACCGATTCGCCGACCTGCGAGAACGCGGCGAAGTGCAGGACGCCGTCAAACGACGGCCCGAGATGGCGGGCGGAGTCCTGGAGCCGGCCCTCGATGAGGTCGGCCCCCTCGGGGACGGCCTCGCGCATACCCGTGGACAGATCGTCGAGGACGGTGACCTCGTGCCCCGCCTCCAGCAGGTGTGCGGTCACCACACTTCCGACATAGCCGGCACCGCCCGTCACCAGGTACTTGCTCACTTGTGCGCCACCTCTCGCAGTCGCCGTGCCGCCGCATCCGGCGGCACATCGTCGATGAACACGCTCATGCCGGACTCGGAACCGGCGAGGAACTTCGGCTTTCCGGGAGTACGGCGAACGGTGAAGAGCTCGAGGTGCGGCGCGAAGCCGTCGCGCTCACCGCGGGTGCCGCCGCCGAACGGGGCCTGACGGCAGGCGGAGCGGTACGGCGGCGGCCCGTCGGTACCGAAGGTCCGGTCGAAGCACCTCAAGAGTCCCAGGCGGACCTGTGGGAGTGCTGTGCGCGCCACTCGCCTGGCGGCGCGACGTACGGAGTCGCGGACCGCGTCGCGTACGGGTACACGGGCGGCGTCACGTACGGCCCCGCGGGAGTCGCCGGGGAGCGGCTCCCGGCCGTCGGCGGGCCCGGTGGCCGTCTTCTTCACCCAGGGCACCTCCCGCCTGCCACACAGACTTCAACACTAACGAACACGATGAATCATAACTCAACGACCCGGCGGCACGGTGGACGCAACGGTGCCGTCGGAACCGCCGCGTGCCGTGGAGCAGGCACAGGTCGTGGAGGAGACACAGGTCGTGGAGCCACCGCGTGCCGTGGAGCACGGCACGCGTCATGGAACAGGCATAGGCCGTGGAGCCACCGTGCCCTGGAGCACGGCATGCGTCGTGGAGCCGACCTGCCGGGCGTGATGCGCAGGGCCGGTGGGCGTCCGCCCCATTTGCCCAGCCCGGGTACGCAGCCCCGCCCCGCACGGTGACGGGCCGAGCCGCGATCCCGAGCCGTCCCGGGCCGGGCCGTGTTGCCGAGCCGCCCGGGCCCGGCCGCCGCACGGACGGCGCGCGGCACGAGCCCGCGCACCCTCAGCCGCCGTCGAGGTCCGGGGGCGTGAGCGGCGGGTGGCTGGCGGCGTGGTCGAGGAGGCCGGTGCGGGCCGCGAGGGCCGCGGCCTCCAGACGGGAGCCGACGCCGAGTTTCATCAGCACCCGCTGGACGTGTGTGCGGGCCGTGCTCGGGGCTATGCCCATGCCCGCCGCGATGAGCCGGGTGTCCTCTCCCTCCGCGACGCGGACGAGCACCTCCACCTCGCGGGGGGTCAGCATGCGCAGCAGCCGCTGGCCCTCATCGTCCGGCTGGGCCGCCGGGTTGAGGAGGTCGGTGAACGCTCCTTGCAGCAGCTGCGGCGCCACGGCCGCCTCACCCGCCCGCGCCTTGACCATGGCCCGCTCGACGCCCTCGATGCGCTCGTCGTGCCGCACATAGCCCGAAGCGCCGGCCGCGAAGGCCGCCGCTATCCCGCGCGGTGACGGCACGGGCCCCAGGACCACCACGGCGACCTGAGGCCGGTCCCGTTTGATCCGTACAACGGGATCGAACGCACCCGGCTCCGCCGGTGCCGCCGTCCCCAGCAGGCACACCTCGGGTGCCCTGCTCACCACCAGTTCGGCCGCCCCGGCCGACGGCGCCGCCGCCGCGAGCACCCGGTGCCCGCGGAGCTTCAACGCGGAGGCCAGCGCCTCAGCAAGCAACCGGTGGTCATCGACCACCATGAGCCGCACACCCATCGAGCTACCCCCCATACCCCTGGAGCCGGCCCCCCGCCCCCAGCACTACTGACCCGGCAAGCTACACGCTTGTTCGACGTCGCGCTGCCCTACCGATCAGAAGTCCCCCGGATCGGCGAAATGCGTGTCGTTCTGGGCAAGTCGGCGAAGCAAAGGGGTCCCCCGCCCGTGCGGGCAGGGGACCCCCGCCGCTGAGGTCCGACCAGTTCAGCGGGCACCCGGCGCGAGCACCGGATACGCCTCGCCACGCGAGACCCATGCGCTCGGTCGCCGAACATGGTCTCGCGAGAGGAGCGGCTGCCCGCTGCCGTAGAGGGCCCTGAAGTACTCCACGCCGGAACCGGACTCGGACTCGCGGCCGGTCCACGGAACAGCCCGAGTGTGCCCAATGGCGAGGCTATCGGGGCGCGTAAATCCAGGGCCCCCGACAGAGCGAACTGAAGCGTATTCCGGGCCGTTGAGGACTACAGGTCCTCACACACCGCATAGGCCTGGAACCCGCCGCCGAGCACCGCCACGGAAGCCTGCGTAACCCAACCAGTGGCTGGTCCGGACTGAGGCCCGGCACCGGTGGGAATCGGCTTGTTCTCAATGACGTTGAGCGTGGCGACGAGGCCGAAAGTGTCGTAGCCCCCGCCGGTGGCGATGTCGCCAGGATGACATTGGGCTACGGACTGCGCACCAACGTTGATGATCGCCGGGATGGCCTGGGGGCCCCTGATGGTATAGGAGACCGTAGCCGGCGCCGTACCTTGCGGACCCTGCGGACCCTGCGGGCCTTGGACACCGACGCCGTCAGCACCCTGAGGACCCTGAGCACCATCAGCGCCTTGGGGACCCTGGGCACCGTCAGCGCCCTGCGGACCCTGAGCACCATCAGCGCCGTTCGCACCGTCAGCACCCTGCGGACCCTGCGGACCCTGGGCACCGTCAGCGCCATTCACGCCGTCAGCACCCTGCGGACCCTGGGCACCATCAGCGCCATTCACGCCGTCAGCACCCTGCGGACCCTGAGCACCATCAGCGCCATTCACGCCGTCAGCACCCTGAGGACCCTGCGGACCCTGAGCACCATCAGCGCCATTCACGCCGTCAGCACCCTGCGGACCCTGAGCACCATCAGCGCCATTCACGCCGTCAGCACCCTGAGGACCCTGCGGACCCTGAGCACCATCAGCGCCATTCACGCCGTCAGCACCCTGCGGACCCTGAGCACCATCAGCGCCTTGGGGACCCTGAGCACCATCAGCACCGTTCACGCCGTCAGCGCCTTGGGGACCCTGAGCACCATCAGCGCCTTGGGGACCCTGAGCACCATCAGCGCCATTCACGCCGTCAGCACCCTGAGGACCCTGAGCACCGTCAGCACCGTTCACGCCGTCAGCGCCTTGGGGACCCTGAGCACCGTCAGCGCCATTCACGCCGTCAGCGCCTTGGGGACCCTGAGCACCGTCAGCACCGTTCACGCCGTCAGCACCCTGAGGACCCTGAGCACCGACCGGACCCTGAGCACCATCAGCACCGTTCACGCCGTCAGCACCCTGAGGACCCTGAGCACCGTCAGCACCGTTCACGCCGTCAGCACCCTGAGGACCCTGAGCACCGTCAGCACCGTTCACGCCGTCAGCGCCTTGGGGACCCTGAGCACCGTCAGCACCGTTCACGCCGTCAGCACCCTGAGGACCCTGAGCACCGACCGGACCCTGAGCACCATCAGCACCGTTCACGCCGTCAGCACCCTGAGGACCCTGAGCACCGACCGGACCCTGGGCACCGTCAGCACCGTTCACGCCGTCAGCGCCTTGGGGACCCTGAGCACCGTCAGCACCGTTCACGCCGTCAGCACCCTGAGGACCCTGAGCACCGTCAGCACCGTTCACGCCGTCAGCGCCTTGGGGACCCTGAGCACCGTCAGCACCGTTCACGCCGTCAGCACCCTGAGGACCCTGAGCACCGTCAGCACCGTTCACGCCGTCAGCGCCTTGGGGACCCTGAGCACCGTCAGCACCGTTCACGCCGTCAGCGCCTTGGGGACCCTGAGCACCGTCAGCACCGTTCACGCCGTCAGCGCCTTGGGGACCCTGAGCACCGTCAGCACCGTTCACGCCGTCAGCACCCTGAGGACCCTGAGCACCGACCGGACCCTGAGCACCATCAGCACCGTTCACGCCGTCAGCACCCTGAGGACCCTGAGCACCGACCGGACCCTGGGCACCGTCAGCACCGTTCACGCCGTCAGCGCCTTGGGGACCCTGAGCACCGTCAGCACCGTTCACGCCGTCAGCACCCTGAGGACCCTGAGCACCGACCGGACCCTGAGCACCGTCAGCACCGTTCACGCCGTCAGCACCCTGAGGACCCTGAGCACCGTCAGCACCGTTCACGCCGTCAGCACCCTGAGGACCCTGAGCACCATCAGCGCCATTCACGCCGTCAGCACCCTGAGGACCCTGAGCACCATCAGCGCCTTGGGGACCCTGAGCACCATCAGCACCGTTCACGCCGTCAGCGCCTTGGGGACCCTGAGCACCATCAGCGCCTTGGGGACCCTGGGCACCATCAGCACCGTTCACGCCGTCAGCACCCTGAGGACCCTGAGCACCATCAGCGCCATTCACGCCGTCAGCACCCTGAGGACCCTGAGCACCGACCGGACCCTGGGCACCGTCAGCACCGTTCACGCCGTCAGCGCCTTGGGGACCCTGAGCACCGTCAGTACCGTTCACGCCGTCAGCACCCTGCGGACCCTGAGCACCGTTCACGCCATTAGCGCCGTTCACGCCGTTCGCACCGTTCGCGCCCTGCGGGCCCTGAGCGCCATCCGCACCCTGCGCACCTTGCGCACCTTGCGGGCCTTGCGAACCTCGGTCCCCGCGATCACCCTTCGGGCCCCGATCCCCGCCGCGGCCCTTATTGCCGTCTGGATCGGCCGTCGTGGCCCCGTTTGGCCCAGGCAGCCCCAGGCTGTGTTCACTGCCTGAGCGCTGCACCGCGTCGGCAATGGCCATCGTGTTCGGGACCACGTTCAACACCGCGGCCATGATGCCCACCGAAACGGCGGAGATCGCCCTCACCCGGTTGCGGCGGATCGCTTTTCGGTTCACCGTTAGCCCTTCCCTGAATATCAAGTAGTGGATTGAGTCATAGCCGCCAGAACCGAGGCAGGACGGTATTGCCCTTCAGCGCCGCGCCTGCATCGGCGGCGGACGGTGCGGTTTGCTCGGCTTTCGCAGAAAGTCTCGGACCGCGCCATTTTCCGCAGGCGCGTTACCAAGTCCCTGCACGGCCGCGCGCCGATCAGATAAGATCACCCGAGCGGGGGTGCCGATGGTGGGTAATCTCAGAGAGGGAATCTGGCACTGGCCGCCCGATATCCCGCCGAAGAGCGGGATGCGATCGCCCTTCCGGAACCTCTTGCCGCACCCCGTACAGGCGGCGGTTGCGATCTGCCCCCGATCACCAGGGCGAGGCCGGGGGAGCAGTGCGAATGCACCGAGCTCGGTGACCGCCTCCCTCCATCCGCCTCACTGGTTCGAGGCCGGCGACTGCAACCATGTGCAGTCGCACCTGTCACCCGCGCCGCCCCCATAGGGGATGACGCTCTCGCGGTCACTGTGCGTCTGCGGCCGCCGGGAGGGGCGCGCCCGGTTGCTACGAGTGGGCGGGGGCCACGGCTGAGCGGGGTGGCCGCCGTACGCGGGCTGGATGTCGGGACCGGGCTGAGCGCACGGGCCGGTCCGCCCAGACACCCGAGGCGAACCGGCCCGCGATGCCGGTCTACGCGATCACCGCGTGCCGCCGCTAGGCGCCCTCGGCGTCCTCGGCCAGTTCGAGCCAGCGCATTTCCAACTCCTCGCGCTCACCGGAGAGTTCACGGAGACGCGCGTCGAGTTCCGCCACCTTCTCGAAATCGGTGGCGCTTTCGGCGATCTGCGAATGCAGCGCGGACTCCTTGTCGGAGATCTTGTCGAGTTGCCGCTCGATCTTCTGCAGCTCCTTCTTCGCGGCCCGCTGGTCCGCCGCGGACTTCTCGGTGCCGGCGGGCTTCGCGGGGGCGGCCGGTGCGGGGACCGCGGCCTGTAGCGCCTTCGCCCGGCGCTCCAGATACTCGTCGATACCGCGCGGGAGCATCCGCAGGGTCGCGTCGCCGAGGAGCGCGAGCACCCGGTCGGTGGTGCGCTCGACGAAGAAGCGGTCGTGGGAGATCACGACCATCGAGCCGGGCCAGCCGTCGAGGAGGTCCTCCAGCTGCGTCAGGGTCTCGATGTCGAGGTCGTTGGTGGGCTCGTCGAGGAAGAGGACGTTCGGCTCGTCCATCAGCAGCCGCAGCAGTTGGAGCCGGCGCCGCTCTCCGCCGGACAGGTCGCCGACCGGGGTCCACTGCTTCTCCTTCGAGAAGCCGAACTGCTCGCAGAGCTGGCCGGCGGTCATCTCCCGGCCCTTGCCGAGGTCGACGCGGTCGCGGATCTGCTGGACCGCCTCCAGGACCCGCAGGTTCGGGTCGAGTTCGGTCACGTCCTGCGAGAGGTAGGCCAGCCGCACGGTCTTCCCGCTGACGATCCGCCCGGCGGCGGGCTGCCGTTCGCCGTCGCTGCCCTCGGCCTCTGCCATGGCGCGGAGCAGGGAGGTCTTGCCCGCGCCGTTCACGCCGACCAGACCGATCCGGTCGCCGGGGCCGAGCTGCCAGGTCAGATGCTTCAGCAGGACCTTCGGCCCGGCCTGGACGGTGACGTCCTCCAGGTCGAAGACGGTCTTGCCGAGCCGCGAGGTGGCGAACTTCATCAGCTCGGAGGTGTCGCGCGGCGGCGGCACGTCCTTGATCAGCTCGTTGGCGGCCTCGACGCGGAAGCGGGGCTTGGACGTCCGCGCCGGGGCGCCCCGGCGCAGCCAGGCGAGTTCCTTGCGGACGAGGTTCTGCCGCTTGGTCTCCTCGGTGGCGGCGATGCGCTCCCGCTCGGCACGGGCGAAAACGTAGTCGGAGTAGCCGCCCTCGTACTCGTACACCGTGCCGCGCTGGACGTCCCACATCCGGGTGCAGACCTGGTCGAGGAACCAGCGGTCGTGGGTGACGCAGACCAGCGCCGAGCGGCGCGCCTGGAGGTGCCGGGCGAGCCACGCGATGCCCTCGACGTCCAGGTGGTTGGTGGGCTCGTCGAGGACGATCAGGTCCTGCTCGGCGATCAGCAGCTTGGCGAGCGCGATCCGGCGCCGCTCGCCCCCGGAGAGCGGGGCGATCACGGTGTCCAGGCCCTGTGGGAAGCCGGGCAGGTCGAGCCCGCCGAACAGGCCGGTGAGCACATCGCGGATCTTCGCGTTGCCGGCCCACTCGTGGTCGGCGAGATCGCCGATGACCTCCTGGCGGATGGTGGCGGCGGGGTCGAGCGAGTCGTGCTGGGTGAGCACCCCGATGTGCAGTCCGCCGCTGTGGGTGACCCGGCCGGTGTCCGGCTCCTCCAGCCCGGCGAGCATCCGGATCAGGGTCGTCTTGCCGTCTCCGTTGCGGCCGACGACTCCGATGCGGTCCCCCTCGGAGACGCCGAGCGACACTCCGTCGAGCAGGGCACGGGTGCCGTACACCTTGCTGACTGCCTCGACATTGACCAGGTTGACGGCCATTTCTCTCCTGACAGGGGGATCGATCGACCTACCAGGGTAGTCGGGGCGCACCGCGCGCGGTCCGCGCGTACGGTGCGCGACCGTACACCCGTGAAACATGGACGGTACGTGTCTGATCGGCCACGCTGGGTGAGTCGAGCGAGTGGGCGTCGCCCGGCCGCGTCGGCGTCATCGGCGGCGACGTCGGCCTCGTCGACGTCATCGGCGGCGGGGGCGCACCTCGACGCACCTCGACGCACCCGTAAGCACCTGGAGGTGTCGGAAGTGGCCGCAGTGAGCGACGAGCCCGTGCCGTCGGACAGCCTGAAGACGTTCGGGGCGTTCGTTCAGGGTCTGCGGGAGCACGCGGGGCTGACACGGGAGGTCTTCGCGCCGATGGTGGGCTTCTCCCGGCACACGGTGGCCTCGATCGAGCTGGGCCGCCGGATGCCGGACACGCAGTTCGTGGAGCTGGCGGAGGTGGCGCTGGGCAACACGGGTGCGCTGCGGCGGGCGTTCGGGCATCTGACGCGGCAGCCGGGGCTGGCGTCGTGGTTCCGCGAGTGGGCGCGGCGGGAACGGACGGCGGTGAGCCTGTGCACCTACGAGTGCCGGATGGTGCCGGGGCTGCTCCAGTCGGAGGGGTACGCGCGGACGCTCTTCGAGAACGCCGTGCCGCCGCTGAGCGACGCGCAGGTGGAGGAGCAGCTCAACGCCCGCATGAATCGGCAGCAGTTGCTGAAGGTGAGCCCGAACGTCCCCTTCAGCTTCATCGTCGCGGAAGCGGTCTTCCGCGAGCGGCTCGGCGGTCCGCAGGTGACGCGGGGGATGCTGAACCATGTGCTTTCGAGTACGGAGCCGAGGAATGTGACGCTGCAGGTCATGCCGCTGGGATGCGAGTTCCACGCCTGCCTTGACGGACCTGTCGCCTTGCTGGAGGGACCGGACGGCAAGCGGTACGCCTACTCCGAGGGGCAGAGGAACGGCCGACTGATCTGCGACCCGAAAGAGGTGGTCCCGCTCCAACAGGCGTATGACACACTGCGCTCACAGGCCCTCACCCCCAGCGAGTCCCGGGGTCTGCTGGAGCGAATCCGAGGAGCGCTATGAGCACCGCAGAACTCGCCTGGTTCAAGTCCAGCTACAGCGGCACCCAGGGCGACAACTGTGTCGAAGTCGCCCTGGACTGGCACAAGTCCAGCTACAGCAGCGCCCAGGGTGACGACTGCGTCGAGGTCGCCGCCTGCCCCGGTACCGTCCACGTCCGCGACTCCAAGGTCCCCGACGGCCCTCGGCTCGCCGTCCCCGCCGCCGTCTGGTCAGCCTTCGTCTCGGCGTACGGCGAAGCCTGACCGTTCCACCAGCCACCAGCCCGCCAGCGCCATGCCGACCGCGGCCGGGGCGCTGACCGGCACCGCAATCAGGGTGGCCGTGCGGCCTTCGAGCAGACCGGCGAAGCCGACCATGGACAGGCCGAGCACTCCGAACAGGCAGAGGGTGATGCCGAGCGCGGCGAGCGGGCCAGAGCCGGTCCGGACCGGTGCGGGTGAGGGCTGCTCGAAGCCGCGGAACGCGGCGACCAGCAGCGCCGTGAAGATCGCCGCCGCGGCTATCCGTAGCGGGGTCTGCGCCCACCAGGCGGCCGAGGCCGGTTCGGGCAGCGTGACGCCCGCGGCGAGCAGCGCGCCGTAGACGCCGAGCATCGCGGTCAGATGCCACAGGAACGCGGTCATGGCGACGCCGTTCGCGGCGACGACGCCGCGCCAGACCCGGGGCCGGGCCACCAGCCGGGCGCCGGGTCCGCGCAGCAGCTCCACCGCACCGACCAGCCACAGGCCATGGCAGAGCAGGGCCAGCGTGGGCGGGGCCATGTTGGAGACCTTCTCCCCCGGCATGCCGACCATGGACAGCGGGTACGGCCCGGCCGCCACCAGCAGCGCCGCCCCGCCCAGCCCCGCCCCGCCCAGCCCCGTCGCGGCCAGTGCCGAGGGCAGCCGGAGGCGTCCGTCGGCCCGCAGGAAGCCGAGCTGGTGCACGGCCAGCCAGACGAAGGCGAAGTTCAGGAACTCCACGAAGGGGACGCCGAGCACGAAGCGGAGCACGTCCACCAGGACCGCGCCGGCGACGAGCGCCCCGAACGCGCCCCAGCCGTACCGCTCGTGCAGCGTCAGCAGCGGCGGGGTGAAGGCGACCATCGCCAGGTAGATCCCGATGAACCACAGCGGCTGGGTGACGAGCCGCAGCGAGACACCGGTCAACCCGCCGCCACCGCCCAGCAGTTGCACCAGCAGCGCCGCCGCGCCCCAGACGAGCACGAAGACCATGGTGGGCCGCAGCAGCCGCCGCAGCCGCGCCCGCAGGAACGCCGCGTACGGCGAGGCGCCGTCGCCCGCGGGGTGCCTTCGGCGCAGGGAGCGGTAGGAAAGGGCGTGCGAGAAGCCGCCGACGAAGAAGAACACCGGCATGATCTGCATGGCCCAGGTGAGGAGTTGGAGTTCCGGCACGACGGCGAGCAGATTGCCGATGCCGTCGGCGGTGACGGCGGCCATCAGCCAGTGCCCCAGCACGACGGTCCCGAGCGAGAGGACCCTCAGCAGGTCGACATAGCGGTCCCGGGTGTCCGGTGTCGCCTCGGCGAGCGCTCGTACACGTGATCCCATGCGCCCACGGTCCCGCCCGGGGGCGGGTGGACGGGAGGGTGTTCGTACTCAACAGGTGCCTGAGTACGCGCGAGAAGCCTCGCCGTGCCCGGCTGGGCCGGGGTCGGAGAGCTGCCGCTGACGGCTCACGGCTCACGGCTCACGGCTCACGGCTCACGGCTCACGGCTCACGGCTCACGGCTCACGGCTCACGGCTCACGGCTCACGGCTAGAGGATCGTCGCCCCCGGGGCCGGGGCCTCGGCGACACGCGCCGTGCGGCAGGTCCCCGACGCGAGCAGCGTCTCGGCGATCTGCCCCGCCGCGTCCGCGTCCTTGGCGAGGAACGCCGTCGTCGGCCCCGAGCCCGAGACCAGCGCGGCCAGCGCCCCCGCGTCGGTGCCGGTGCGCAGCGTGTCCGCGAGCGACGGGCGCAGCGAGAGGGCCGCGGGCTGGAGGTCGTTGACGAGTGCGGCGGCCAGCGCGCCCGCGTCGCCGGTGCGCAGGGCGTCCAGCAGCAGCGGGGACGCCACCGGCACGGGGACGTCGACGCCGTCGTTGAGCCGGTCGAACTCCCGGTAGACCGCGGGGGTGGACAGCCCTCCGTCGGCGACGGCGAAGACCCAGTGGAACGCCCCGCCGACGGGCAGTGCGGTGAGCCGCTCGCCGCGGCCCGTGCCGAGGGCGGCGCCCCCGACCAGGCTGAACGGCACGTCGCTGCCGAGATCCGCGCAGATGCCGAGGAGGTCCTCCCGCGGGGCGCCCGTGGACCAGAGGGCGTCGCAGGCGAGGAGCGCGCCCGCGCCGTCGGCGCTGCCGCCCGCCATGCCGCCGGCGACGGGGATGTCCTTGGCGATGTGGATGTGCACGGCCGGGTCGATCCCGTACCGGGCGGCGAGGAGTTCCGCGGCGCGCGCGGCCAGGTTCGTCCGGTCCAGCGGCACCTGGTCCGCGCCGGGGCCCGAGCAGCTCACGGTCAGCGACTCGGCGGGGGTGACGGTGATCTCGTCGTACAGCCCGACGGCCAGGAACACGTTGGCCAGGTCGTGGTACCCGTCGTCGCGGACCCCGCCGACGGCCAGTTGCACATTGACCTTGGCCGGTACCCGTACGGTGACGCTCACTTGGCTTCCTCGGCTCCCTTGTGCTCCGCGATCCGCGCGAATTCTTCCACCGTCAGCGACTCGCCCCGCGCCTGCGGCGAGATCCCGGCCGCGACCAGCGCCGCCTCCGCGGCCGCCGGGGAACCCGCCCAGCCGGCGAGGGCGGCCCGCAGCGTCTTGCGGCGCTGCGCGAAGGCCGCGTCGACGACGGCGAACACCTCGGCCTTGGTGGCGGTGGTCTTCGGCGGCTCGGGGCGCCGGACCAGGGAGACGAGCCCGGAGTCGACGTTGGGCGCGGGCCAGAAGACGTTCCGGCCGATCGCCCCGGCCCGCTTGACCTCGGCGTACCAGTTCGCCTTCACGGACGGCACGCCGTACACCTTGTTGCCGGGGCGGGCGGCGAGCCGGTCGGCGACCTCGGCCTGCACCATGACCAGCGTCCGCTCGATGGTCGGGAAGCGGTCCAGCATGTGCAGCAGGACCGGCACGGCCACGTTGTAGGGGAGGTTGGCGACAAGCGCGGTGGGCGCGGGGCCCGGGAGCTCCCGCACGTGCATCGCGTCGGAGTGGACCAGCGCGAAGCGGTCCTTCCGCTCCGGCATCCGGGCGGCGATCGTCGTGGGGAGCGCGGCGGCGAGCACGTCGTCGATCTCGACCGCGGTCACCCGGTCCGCGGACTCCAGCAGGGCGAGGGTGAGGGAGCCGAGCCCGGGGCCGACCTCCACGACGACGTCGTCGGGCCGCACCTCGGCGGTGCGGACGATCCGGCGGACGGTGTTGGCGTCGATGACGAAGTTCTGGCCGCGCTGCTTGGTGGGGCGTACGCCAAGCGCCGCGGCCAGTTCTCGGACGTCGGCGGGGCCGAGGAGGGCATCGGGGTCGGTGGTGCTCACCGGTACAGCCTACGGCCGCAGTGCGGCCACGGACTCGCCCCCCGTTGCACGTAGAGCTTCTTCGCCCGGTAGGTCTGCTCCTCGGGGGAGGCGTCCTGCGGGCGGCCGCGGCCGCCGAGCGACCGCCAGGTGGCGGCGTCGAACTGGTAGAGCCCCCCGTAGGTGCCCGACGGGTCCACCGCGTCCGGGCGCCCGCCGGACTCGCACTGCGCGAGCGCCTGCCAGTTCAGCCCCTCGGCACCCCGGACCGAGTCCGGCAGCCGTCGGGTGCCGGCTCTCACCTGCCGGGCGACCGGCTCCCGGACGACCTCCTCGGAGAGCTTCCTGGGCTTCTGCCGGACGCCGTTCACCGTCCGCACGGCGTAGGTCACCCGTCGCGCACCCGCGCGGCCCGCCCGCTCGACGACCTCGGTCCCCCGGTCCAGCCGCGGGTCGTCGGTCCGCACGGTGCCGTAGGGGATGGGCTCCTCCCGGACCTCCTCGGTGTCCCTGATGCGCATGACGGTGATCGTCTGGCCGTCGCGGGGGAAGCTGTCCGGAGGTACGGAGGTGGTGTCCTCGCCGGCCAGGGTGATGCCGGCCTCCTGGACGGCCTCCCGCGCGGTCGCCGCGGTGGTGCGGATGGTGCGGGCCCGGCCGTCGGCCATGAGGGTGACGGTCCGCTCGGTCCGTACGGCGACGTCGAGGCCGCCGCGGGAGATGGGCCGGGATCGCGAGACGGACGTGTACGCGCCGCCGGCCCGCACCCCGACCTGCTGCAGCGCCTCCTCGACGGTGCGGGCGGTCGTCCACACCCGGCGGCTGCGGCCGTCGACGGTGAGGGTGACGGGGCGGCCGAAGCGGACGACGACCTCGTCGCCGTGGCTGAGTTCGGCACCGGGGTCCGGGGCGACGATGTCGTGCTCGCCGACGGTGAGCCCCTCCTCGTCGAGGAGTTCCTCCACGTCGTCGGCGAACGTGTGCAGGGTGCGGGGGACCCCGTCGACGCTGAGGCGGACGGCCTTGTCGGCGGCGACGAAGGCGGTCGTGCCACCCGCGAGGAAGGCGACGACGAGGGCCTGTGGGATGAGGCGGCGCAGGCCGTCGGGGCCGCCGCGCAGGACCGACGCGCGTCTGCGGCGGCGGGAGGCGCGGCGGGCCTCGGCGCGGCCGCCGGCAGGGGCGGGGGCAGAGGCGGAAGCGGCGTGGGCAGAGGCGGCAGGGGTGTGGGCAGAGGCGGCGGTGGCGGCAGGGGTGTGTGTCGTGGTCCCGGAGTCGGGAGACGAGGTCCAGGTGACGAGTGTCGGGGTCTCCACAACGACCGTCGGGGTCTCCACAACGGGCGTCGCGGTCTCGAAGACGGGACCCGCCGACCCGGAGACGGGCGCCGCGGTCTCGAGAACCGGTCCCGCCGACCCGGAGACGGGGGCGTGTCCCAACGGGCGAGCGTCGGGCCCTCGGAGCCCGGTCTCACCGTCTCGCGGGCGGGTGCGCCGCCAGGGCAGGGCGACGTGGTCTCACGGACTGGCGGGCCAC
The DNA here is from genome assembly GCA_003725745.1 of Streptomyces sp. I6. GTDB lineage: Bacteria > Actinomycetota > Actinomycetes > Streptomycetales > Streptomycetaceae > Streptomyces. The sequence goes on from RHDP01000001.1 coordinate 2,627,726, forward strand.
CGGGCGGGCTCTCGGGTGGACCGGGACGGAAGGCCGGGACCGTCGGCGCGTACGGCGACACCGCCGCGGCCAGGCCGTGGGGCGGCACCCTGACAGGCGCCGGCGGCACGGGCGGCGGGGGCTCCTGGAGCCGGGCGGCGCGGCGACCGCCGCGCGCGGCACGGTGACTGCCCTGCGAAGTGCTCACGAGGCCCGGACCCTAGCCGCTGATCGTCACTCTCCCAAGCAGGTCGGCTACCCGGTGTCGCTGCGCCATGCCAGAAGAGCCCGGGAATGTGACGATTCGTTATCTTTCAGTAATCGAATGCGCGAGCCGTGTTCGAAGCAATCGCCTCCGACATGGCGTCCTCGTCGATCCCCCGGACCGCGGCCATCGCACGGACCGTGACCGGAATGAGATACGGCGCGTTGGGCCGGCCGCGGTAGGGCGCCGGCGTCAGAAACGGCGCGTCCGTCTCCACCAGCACGAGGTCCAGCGGGGCGACGGCGAGCGCGTCCCGCAGCGGCTGGGCGTTCTTGAAGGTGACGTTGCCCGCGAAGGACATGAAGTACCCGGCGCCGGCGCAGATCCGCGCCATCTCCGCGTCGCCCGAGTAGCAGTGGAAGACGGTGCGCTCGGGGGCGCCCTCCTCGGCCAGGATCCGCAGGACGTCGGCGTGGGCGTCGCGGTCGTGGATGACGAGAGCCTTGCCGTGCCGCTTGGCGATCTCGATGTGGGCGCGGAAGGACCGCTCCTGGGCGGCGATGCCCTCCGGTCCCGTGCGGAAGTGGTCGAGCCCGGTCTCGCCGACGGCCCGCACCTGCTCGAGTCCCGCCAGCCGGTCGATCTCCGCGAGTGCCTCGTCCAGCGCGGCTTCCCCGCCGCCCGGCCGCCCGGGCTGCCGGGATCGCCCCGCCCGTGTGCCACCACCGCCCTGGCCCGGGCCGCTCTGCGACGCCCCTCGACCGGGACACCGTGGACGATGCGCGGTGCCTCGTTCGGGTGAAGCGCGACCGCCGCGTGGACGTTCTCGTACCGGGCCGCCGTTTCGGCCGCCCAGCGCGACCCGTCGATGTCGCAGCCCACCTGGACGACGGTCGTCACACCGGTCTTCGCCGCCTTCTCCAGCGCCTCTTCGACGGTGCCGCTCTGCATGTCCAGATGGGTGTGCGAATCGGCGACCGGAACGGCCAGCGGCGCGGGTGCGGGCGGAGGGGTGTCGTTGGGCTTTGCACTCATGGCCACGATCGTACGAGGACCGTGGTCACGGCCATGGCCACGGCCTCACCCACGGCGGCGGAGGACTCCGGGAGCGCTTACGCTCGGCGGACCGCCCGCACCCACGCCCACCCGCGGGCACGCTCGCGCACCACGGCTCCCCGCACGGTCCCCGCCCGCACACCGCGGCCCGGACCTCACGCCCCGCCCCGGCCCGCACCCACGCGAACACGGTCAAGAGCGCAGCTCAACGAAGCGAAAACCAACGGCAACGGCAACCGGAACGGCAACGTCTCACCTGCGGCGATAGAGGCCGCGGAGCCTCCCGCCCAGGCCCCGGCGCGGTGCGCCCCCGGGCACGGACTCTTCAACCTCCACACCCTCGGCCGCGACGCCCTCGGTCCGCACACCCTCGGCACCCTCGCTCCCCGCACCCTCGGCCGCGACGTCCCGGCGCGCCGCACCCCGGGTCGCCGCGCCCTCGACCGCCGCACCCTGGGAAACGGCCCTTCCGCCGCCCCGCCCCCGTGGCGGCCGATGTACCGCACCCCGCGCCGCTCCCCGTGCCGGCGCCTCGGAGACCCGGGCTCCGGTTCGGACGCCGGAACCGGCCCGGCGGTGGCGAAGTTGGGGGGCGCGAAGTGCTGGCGGCGCAGCGACTCGGCCAGGCCCGACACCTGCCCCGCGCGCATGATGCGGACCTTCTGCCCGCCGCAGTTGAGGCAGGTCAGCCGGTTCAGCGGGGAGGGTACGAGCCGACCCTCCACACGGTAGGTGAAGAACGGCCGGCCGGCGCCGTCGATGTGGTGCTCGATGTCGTAGGTCTGCTCCCAGCCGTAGCCGCACCGCATACAGGCGAGGGCGTAGGACTCCTGCACCGTCTCGGGTGCGTCGACCGGGAGAGGTCCCGCACTGCTCGGGGTGCCCGCTATGTCACTCATGCCACGCTCCTCCTGATCCACTGCCCCCTGCTCGGCGGGGGTGCGTCCGCTGCCAGTGGACTCCTGCCGCCACGGGACGGCATCAGGCCTTCCGGCCTATTGGCGAGGATTTGGGAGGCGCTTTTCCGGAAGGCGTGATCGCGCGGTCCGAGCTTTGCCTTTCACGATAGACCTTTACCGTTCGGCGGTCCTGTTCCTGCCGCCGCCGTTCGACGGGCCCGTTCCCGCCTCGTTCTTCGCCGCCGCGTTCTTCGCCGCCACGACCGCGTCGAACACCTCGCGCTTGGGCAGACCCTCCTCGGCGGCGACAGCCGCGATGGCCTCCTTGCGGCGCTCGCCCGCCTCCTCGCGCACCCGTACCCTGCGCACCAGCTCGTCCGCGTCGAGGTCGGAGGGGCCCGGGGCCGGGGCGCCCTCCACGACGACGGTGATCTCCCCGCGCACCCCCTCGGCCGCCCAGGCCGCCAGCTCGCCGAGACCGCCGCGCCTGACCTCCTCGTACGTCTTCGTCAGCTCCCGGCAGACCGCGGCCCGCCGATCGGCGCCGAACACCTCGGCCATCGCGGCGAGCGTGTCGTCGAGGCGGTGCGGCGCCTCGAAGTAGACGAGGGTGCGGCGCTCGTCCGCCACCTCGCGCAACCGGCCGAGGCGCTCACCGGCCTTGCGCGGCAGGAAGCCCTCGAAGCAGAACCGGTCCACCGGCAGCCCCGACAGGGCGAGCGCGGTCAGCACGGCGGACGGGCCGGGTACGGCGGTGACCCTGATGTCCTTCTCGACGGCCGCGGCGACCAGCCGGTAGCCGGGGTCGGACACCGACGGCATCCCGGCGTCGGTGACGAGCAGCACCCTGGCGCCGCCCTCCAGCGCTTCCACCAGTTCCGGCGTACGGGCGGACTCGTTGCCCTCGAAGTAGGACACGACCCGGCCGCGGGTGTGCACGCCGAGCGCCTGGGTGAGCCGGCGCAGCCTCCGGGTGTCCTCCGCGGCGACGACGTCGGCGTTCTCCAGCTCGGCCGCCAGCCGCGGCGGGGCGTCCGCCGCGTCGCCGATGGGGGTCCCTGCCAGTACGAGTGTTCCAGTCACCGATCCAGTCACAGGAGCAATCCTCGCAGGGCGGGCGCCGCCCCTCGCACAGACGCGTTCCCTACGATGGCGCGGTGACCAGTACCGCCCCACGGGCCGCGCACGGTCAGGACGTCGCGGAGCAGCCACCGTCCTGGCAGCAGCGCCTGCGCAGATTCGGCCATGTGCCCCGGCCCGGCATCGGGCTGCGCGAGCGGCTGGTGCCGCCGTACACCAGGCCCTCCGACCGGCTGTGGTCGCTCCTGGGTGTGCCACCGGGCGCGGCGCGTCGCGTGGAGCGGCTCTCGGCGTGGGGCGGACCGCTGCTGGTGGCCCTGGTGGCCGGGCTGCTGCGGTTCTGGCAGCTCGGCAGCCCCAAGGCGGTGATATTCGACGAGACGTACTACGCGAAGGACGCCTGGGCGCTCATCAACCAGGGGTACGAGGGCTCCTGGCCGAAGGACGTCGACAAGGCGATCCTGGCGAACCCGGACGCGGTCGCGATCCCGTCGGACCCCGGCTATGTGGTGCACCCGCCGGTGGGCAAGTGGATCATCGGGCTCGGCGAGCAGATGTTCGGCTTCACCCCGTTCGGCTGGCGCTTCATGGTCTTCGTGCTCGGCACGCTGTCGGTGCTGATGCTGTGCCGGATCGGCAGACGGCTGTTCCGTTCGACGTTCCTCGGGTGCCTCGCGGGCGCGCTGATGGCCGTGGACGGGCTGCACTTCGTGATGAGCCGGACGGCGCTGCTCGACCAGGTGCTGATGTTCTTCGTGCTGGCGGCCTTCGGCTGTCTGCTCATCGACCGCGACCGGGTGAGAGGGCGCCTCGCGGACGCGCTCCCGGTCGACGCCGAGGGCGTGCTGCGCCCGGACCCGACGATCGCGGCGACCCTGCGGACGGGCCCGCGGCCGTGGCGGATCGCGGCCGCGGTGATGCTGGGCCTGGCGATCGGCACCAAGTGGAACGGCCTCTACTTCCTGGCCGCGTTCGGCCTGATGACCCTGCTGTGGGACGCGGGGGCGCGGAAGACGGCCGGCGCGGTCCGCCCGTACACGGCCGTGCTGAGGCGGGACCTCCTGCCGGCCCTCGTCGGTCTGCCGGTGGCGGTCGCGACGTACATCGCCTCCTGGTCCGGCTGGATCTTCACCGACAAGGGCTACTTCCGGGACTGGGCGGCGACGGAGGGCAGGGACAGCCCCTGGAGCACGGTGTTCCCGGACTGGTGGCGCAGCCTCTGGCACTACGAGACCGAGGTCTACAGCTTCCACGTCAATCTGACGTCCGGTCACACCTACCAGTCCAACCCCTGGAGCTGGATCGTCCTGGGCCGTCCGGTCTCCTACTTCTACGAGGACCCGGCGGCCGGCACGGCGGGCTGCCCGGTCACCGCCACCGACAAGTGCGCCCGCGAGGTCCTGGCGATCGGCACCCCCGCGCTGTGGTGGATCGCCTGTTTCGCCGTCGTCTACGTCCTGTGGCGCTGGGCCTTCCGCCGTGACTGGCGCGCGGGCGCGATCGCCTGCGGGATCGCGGCGGGCTGGCTGCCGTGGTTCCTGTACCAGGAGCGCACGATCTTCCTCTTCTACGCGGTGGTCTTCGTCCCGTTCCTGTGCCTGGCCGTCGCGATGCTCCTCGGCGCGGTCATCGGCCCGGCCCAGCGGCCGCGCCCGCCTGCCGCCCCACCGGACACGGGGCTCGCACCCGGTGAGCGCCGCAGGACCGTGGGCGCGGTGGCGGCGGGTGTGCTGGTGCTGCTCGTCATCTGGAACTTCATCTACTTCTGGCCGCTGTTCACGGGCGATCCGATCCCGATGGACGACTGGCGGGCCCGGATGTGGCTGGACACCTGGGTCTAGCACCCGGGTCCAGCAGGCACGACGGCGAGCCCGGCACGCGGCGCGTGGGGCCGGGCCGCCAGTGCCTCCGGAGCCCGACGGCGGCGTCTCCGGCCGGACCACCTGCGGGACGCCAGCGGGACGCCTGCGGGACGTCGGGCGACGGCCCGCGGACGGCCCGGGCTCGGGCACGCACGGCAGACTCGCTGGCCCGAGTCCGCGTGTGGCGCGCCAGGCGCCTCGCCCCAGGCAACGTGGGCGGGCGCTCACCACCTGCAGGTATGACTCTCACCCCGCAGCGACGGAGCGCGGTCGTCCGCGTGAGCAGCGCCCCGGCAATGCGATCGAAACCGGTTCCCTGCCCGGTCGCCCCGCACTGTCACATGCGGCCGACCCGAACCGCACAGTGCCGCCGTTGACGCAGCCGTGGATGTCAGCGGACCTCGTCCGCGTCACCTGCGACGCGTGCGCGCCTTCGCCTTCTGCTCTGCTTCCTTGCGCTTCTTGATGGTGTACGTGGACCAGTCGCCGCGGTGGAAATGGCACCTCGACGCGTCCACCATGGCCAGTCGCCGGCACCTGGTGCCGTTCTTCGTCAGCGCTCCACACCTGGACTGTGTACGAGCCATGATCCCCACCCCTTGGTATCGGCTGCCGTGCGGACTGGTCCAGGGTCACCGGGCGTGAGGTGCCGGCGGAAGGCGCACCGCTGCCCGACCCGGTGCACGGCGGCGCAAGCCGGGTGCCCGGGGCGCACGTTGGGACTCCGCGGACGGCCGGAACGCTGGAACTCCACTGGACGGCCGAGGCGCGGGTACTGCACGTTCATGCCGTGCTTCTCGCGTTTCCCGGAGCAGAAGGGCCGGTCCGCGACCATACGGCCGACAGGCAGGAGCGTGCCGTTCACGATCACGGTCACGATCACGGTCACGATCACTAACGCCGTCGTCGCCACGGCCCGCATCGTGTCGGGCAGGGTGGGCGCGAAGCCGGCCCAGAGTGAGACGGCCTCGGTGACCTACCGATCGGCGGTCGTGACCCGGACACCGAACCCAGCCGCGAGCCGGGCACCCGCGTGTTCCACGCCTCAGGTGGGCGAGTGTGAGCAGGAGGCTGCGGCATGACTGAGCGCAAGGTACGCCCGCTGCTGTTCCTGGACGTCGACGGGCCTCTCCTGCCGTTCGGCGACGGCACGCAGCACGAGCCGTCGGGCACCGCGACGGATTCACACCTGACGCGGCTCGATCCGCGCGTCGGGACTCGCCTGGCGGCACTGCCGTGCGAGCTGGTCTGGGCCACCACCTGGGAGGAAGAGGCTACACCGACATAGCACCGCGACTCTGCCTGCCGCCCCTGCCGGTCGTGCACTGGCCGGAAACCTCCGACACGCATGAACGCGAGGACCAGTGGTTCGGGCTCCACTGGAAGACCCGAACCCTGGTGGCATGGGCGGACGGACGCCCGTTCGGCTGGGTCGACGACGAGATCACCGACGCCGATCGGGACTGGGTGTCCGTCCACCACCCCACCCCGGCCCTCCTCCACCGCATCGTGTCGTCCCGCGGCCTCACCGACGACGACTTCACGGTCCTCGGTCAATGGCTACGGACCATGTGGGGCTCCCACGACGATCCACAGGAATCGACCGTCGCTCTTCTCCAGGTAGACGACCCGTCTACCAGGGGGTTCACCGTATTGCCCGCCCAACCACCGAGTCCTTGAGGCAGGTTGGGAGAAGCTCAGTGCTTTCGCCCCCTGGGTAGGCTATCGGCGCGGTTGCAGCGGTGCTGCGCCCGCAGGGGGCGGCCGCCGAAGGGTCTGAGTCCCCCTGCCACCGACGCCGCCGTAGCGCACACCGTCGCCGGGATGCCGCCCGCCCCTGAGTGGCAGCACGGCCGAAGAGCGCGCACGGCCCGGGACGGCGGACCGCCGCGACGGCGAAAAGATCAACCGGGTCCTTCGTTTGGGACCGTCCGGAGCGGCAATGTTCGGGTTGTGGGGGTCCCGGCTTGGAGGACCAAATGATCATCCTCGGACTTATCCTTCTGATCATCGGACTGGTCACCGGCATCGGCGTCCTGTGGACCATAGGCATCATCCTGCTCGCGGTCGGAGCGCTGCTCTGGGTGCTCGGGGCGATGGGCCACGCGGTCGGCGGCCGGCGCCACTTCTACTGACCCGGCACGACGTGCGGTGACCGGGCGGCACCCGTACCGGCCCGGCACACTCTCCGCCGGCCCGGCGCCGCTGCCTCCGGTGACCGGCGTCCCCTCCCACCCCGGAGCGAATCGCGCGGACGCGCCCCGCAGGCCGCGCCGCTAACGCCCCGCCGTGAGCGCGGCGACGGCGTCCGCGGTCCAGTGGCCCGCGGCGCCCGGACAGGCCGCGAGATAGGCGGCGATTCCGGACGCCGGCCAGGCGCCGGCGTCCAGCAGTCCGGCGACGAGATGGCGCAGATAGGCGGCGGACGGCCGGGTCCACTCCACGTCGTCGAGCGACCAGGGGGCCGTGAAGGTCAGCACGGGCACACCGTCCAGGACTCCCGGGCAGACGAGTGTCTCGTACCTGCCGCTGCCGAGTTCCGCTCTCCCGCGGGTCAGGGCCTCCGAGAGGTCCAGGTCGGCCCCCGGGTCTCGGTACATCTCCTGGGCCACGATGTCCGAGAACTGCGCGGCGGTCACCAGATGCGCGCGGGCCAGGACCGTACCGGCCGCGGCGGGATCGTAGAACGCCCGGCCTCCGCGCCACACCGGTGAGTGCGTGGCGAAGTACAGCGCGCCCGGCATGTCGACCGGCACGGACGCCGCGGGCGGGCGGGGTCGCGGCAGCCCGGGTAGGTCCGGGCCGCGCCGCGCGGGCGGCCGCCGGTGAGGTAGTGCGACAGCCGCTCCAGATGCGTGTTGGAGCCGTAGGCCGCGTACCAGACCGTGTCCGGTCCGGCGGATGGTGCCGCGGTGGTGTCGATGGTGCGCGCGCGCTTCATGGACCTTGCCCTACCCGCTTCGGGGACGGTCCGGCCGCTGCTCGGATCCGGCGGCGGGTCGGGCCACCCGCCTCTGCCCGGCCGCGGGCCGGGCCCCTCCACTCCGCCCGGCCGGCCGGCCGCGGACCGCGTTCGCCGACGGCACAGTCCGGTAACGCTCGTCAACCGCATCACTACTGTCACGTAGAGTGCCACACATATTTTCGAACATGTTCAAGGCCATGGGGAACCCGGGGAGGGACTGCGGCATGCGCAGTGGAGCCAAGATCGCCGTCGTGGGCGGTGTGTTCGTACTGTTCGCGGGCGGTGTGGGGTACGGCGCCCACAGCGCCCTGGGGGTGGTGACGGCGGTGGTACGGAGTCGAAGCCCGCTGCCGTCACGAAGAGATCGGGGCCGCCGAGCGCCGAGGAGATCCGCACGACCGCGGACGGCTTCCTCGCCGCCTGGGCGTCCGGGGAGTCGGCGCGGGCCGCGCAGTTCACCAACAACGCCGCCGAGGCGGAGCCCCTGCTCAGCTCCTTCCGCGACGGTGCCCGCGTCAGCGGCGTGACGATGAAGCAGGGGAAGCCGGTCGGGCCGAAGGTGCCGTTCACCGTCAGCGCCACGGTCTCGTACGAAGGCGCGAGCAAGCCCTGGACGTACGCTTCCGAACTCACGGTCGTCCGCGGTCTGACCACCGGCCGTCCGCTCGTCGACTGGGCCCCGTCCGTCGTCCACCCGCAGCTCGACAAGGGGGCGCGGCTGAAGACGGGGCCCGCGGCCGAGCCGCCGATCAGGGCCATCGACCGCAGGGGCAGGGAACTGACGAAGGAGAAGTACCCCTCGCTCGGTCCGGTGCTCGACCAACTACGGCAGAGGTACGGGGACGAGGCGGGCGGCAAGCCGGGGGTGGAACTGGTCATCAGCCGGCCGGACAGCGCCGACAGCGCCGACAGCACGGTGCTGACGCTGGCCGAGGGCGAGCCGGGTGAGCTGCCGACGACACTCGACGCGGACGTCCAGGCGGCGGCCGAGCAGGCCGTGAAGCGTCACAGCGAGGCGTCGGTCGTCGCGATCAAGCCGAGCACGGGAGAGATCCGCGCCGTGGCCAACAACCGCGAGGACGGCTTCAACGCGGCGCTCGGAGGACAGCAGGCGCCCGGTTCGACAATGAAGATCGTGACTGCCGCGCTGCTGCTGGACAAGGGGCTGGTCGCCGCCGACCGGAAGGCGGAGTGCCCGAAGAACGCGATGTACCAGGGGCGGACCTTCCACAACCTGGACCACTTCGACATCCCGACGGTACGTTCACCCGGAGCTTCGCGCGCTCCTGCAACACCGCCTTCATCAAGCTGATCGACGACGTGGGCGACGACGCGGCGCTGTCGAGGATCGCGCGCGACACCTTCGGCATCGGGCTGGACTGGAGCACGGGGGTGCCGACCTTCGACGGGTCGGTGCCGGAGGGCAGCGGAGGGGAGGCGGCCGCGCAGTACATCGGCCAGGGCACGATCCAGATGAACGCGCTGACCGTCGCCTCCCTGACCGCCACGGCCAAGAACGGCGGCTTCCGGCAGCCGGTCATCGTGCCTCGCTCGCTGGACGGCCGTGAACTGGCAACCGCGAACCGGCAGTTGTCGGGATCGGTGTGGCGGCAGCTGCGGGACATGATGCGGGCCACCGCCCAGTGGGGCTCGGGCGCGGAGTCGATGGCCGGTGTGCCCGGCGACAAGGGCGCCAAGACGGGGTCCGCGGAGGTGGACGGGCAGGCCACGTCGAACAGCTGGTTCGCCGGGTTCGCCGGGGACCTGGCGGCGGCCGCGGTGGTACAGGCGGGCGGACACGGCGGTGACGCGGCCGGGCCGCTGGTGGCGTCGGTCCTCAAGGCCGGCTGACGCCGACGGCGGAGGCGGGAACGGGAGCGGGGGCAGGAGCGGGGCAGGGCTACCCGCACCGAACCGGGAAAGGACCTGTGCCGAACCGGGGCCGGGGCGGGAGCCGCTCCGAACCGGGGCAGACCCGCGCGGAACCGGAACCGGAGCCGGGCCGAGGCCGGGACCGGGGCGGGGGCGGGACCGGGGCGGGGGCGGGGGCGGGGCGGGGGCGGGGGCGGGTACCCGCGTGGAGCCTGCCGCCCGGCGAAGGCGATCGGCCCGGCGCCCCGCGCGGGCAACCGCCCACCCGGTGCGGGCAACCGGGCGGGGCCCGCACCGGTACCGCGCCAGCCCGCGCGGGCAACCGCCCACCCGGTGACGGCGATCAGGCCCGCCGCCTTCCCCGTACGCGGATCGCTCCCGCCGCGACCCCCGCCCCACACGGGCGTACCGCTGGCCGAAACCGTGTCGCGTGACCGGTACGGCCACCGCTAGCGTTACCGCCCATGAGCACCGCCGAGTCCCCCGCCCACCCCCGTTTCGCCGAGGCCCTGCGCGCGCTCGGCCTCGACGTCGAGGTACGCCGCTTCCCGGACGCCACGAGGACGGCCGCCCAGGCCGCGGACGCGATCGGCTGCGATGTGGCCGAGATCGTCAAGTCGCTGGTGTTCATCGCCCGGGGGATCCCGGGGGCGGAGGGCGCGGAGCAAGGCACGGAGGAGGGCGAGCCGGTGCTGGTGCTGATGGACGGCTCGTCGCGCGTCGACGTGGAGCTGGTGCGGCGGGAGCTGGGCGCCGCGGCTGTCCGGCGGGCCGACGCGGACCTGGTACGGGAGACGACCGGCTACGCGATCGGCGGTGTGCCGCCCTTCGGGCACCGTACGGCGACCCGGGTGCTCGCCGACCGGGGTCTGCTCGGCCACGCCGTGGTGTGGGCGGCGGCCGGTACCCCGCACACCGTGTTCCCGCTCGACCCCGCGTCCGTGATCGCACACGCGGGCGCGAAGCTGGTGGACGTGCGCGAGCGCACGGCGTGACGGTCAGCGCTCGCGGCGGCGGTCCCCGCCGCGGCCGTGACGCACGCCGGCTCCCCGATGCTCCGCCCCCGTCCCGCGCCGCCCCTTCCCGTCCCACGCGGTACCTTCCCGTCCCGCCCCTTCCCGCCCGGGGACCGGCGCGCCGTCCCCCTCGGTACACCGCGTGATGAGAGGCCGCGTGGTGAGACGCCGCGTGGTGAGAGGCCGCACGGCCCGGTCACGTCGCCGAGCGGACCGCCCTGACCAGAGCCTGCGCCCGGGGGTCGGCCGTGACGCCCCTGCGCATGCCGTTGGTGACATAGCCCACGGCGACACCGGACTCCGGGTCGGCGAAGGCGAGCGAACCGCCGCGGCCCGGGTGGCCGAAGGAACCGGGGCCCAGCAGCGGGCAGGCCGGGCCGTGGAGCAGGTAGCCGAGGCCGAAGCGGGTGCCGACGACGAGGACGCGGTCGGGGCCGGTGGACTCCTCGGTGCGGGCGAGGGTCAGCGTGGCGGGGGCGAAGAGCCGGTGGCCGTCGACCGGTCCGATCGTCGCCGCGTAGAAGCGGGCCAGCGCGCGGGCGGTGGAGACGCCGCCCGAAGCCGGGAGTTCCGCGGAGCGGTAGCCGGGGTCGTTCTCGTCGGGCATCGGATCGATCGCGCCGAAGGCCCGGCGGGTGAGGGAGTCCGGGTCGCGGTAGGCCTCGGCGACGGAACGCTTGGGACGCAGTTTCAGGCCGCCGCCGGACGCCGTGGGCGGTTCCTCGATCCGGCCGATCCTGCCGATGCGGTGGGCCTCGTCGCCGGGGGCCCCGATCCAGAAGTCCAGGCCGAGCGGGCGGGCTATCTCCTCGGCGGTCCAGCGGCCGATGGTGCGTCCGGTGACCCTGCGGACGAGTTCCGCCAGCAGCCAGCTGTAGGTCTGGGCGTGGTAGCCGTGATCGGTGCCGGGCTCCCAGGCGGGTGCCTGGGCGGCGACGGCGCGCGCCCCGGTCGTGCCGTCGGCGGCCTCCGCCGGGGTGAGCGGCCGGTCGAGCGCGGGCACTCCGGCCCGGTGCGACAGCAGATGCCGTACCAGCGCCCGTTCCTTGCCCGCGGCCTTGAACTCCGGCCAGTACGTGCCGACGGGCGCGTCCAGGTCGAGCTGCCCGCGCTGGTGCAGCAGCAGCGGCACGGCGGCGGCGACGCCCTTGGTGGCCGAGCGCACGACCTGCGCGGTGTCCACGGCCCACGGCTCGGTGCCGTCCACGTCCCGGGTGCCGCCCCAGAGATCGACGACCTTCACTCCGTCCCGGTAGACGGCGACGGCGGCGCCGCGCTCCCCGCGCGCCTCGAAGTTGCGTACGAACGCGTCCCGGACGGGCTCGAAGCCTTCCGCGACCGTGCCCCGGACGTCCACGTCCACGTCACCCCTCCCTGCCGTTCCGCCCTGCCCCTCGCCCCATCATGGTGCAACGTGCCGGGGGGTGAGGGGATTCCGGGTCGTCACCGGCGGAGCCGGGCCGTCCCCGGGCCGGTCGCGGAACCGCGCGGAGCCGGCGGAGGTTCGCCGGTGTCACCGGGTTGCCGCCGGGTGCCGCGGGTGGGCGGGATCGCGCGATCCCCGGAGCGGACGGTGTGCCGCGGCCGCGGCGTGCCGGATGCGGGCGAGGCACGGCCGGGAGCCCGGCAGCAGCTTCACGCCCGCCGTCCGGCCCATGCGCCCGCCGATCCGGCCCATGCGCCCGTAGTTCCGCCACGCGCCCGTCGTCCCGCTCACGCGCCGGTCGCACCGTGCACGCGCCCGCGCAGGGGCTTCGTGCCCGTCCGCACGCTCACGCGCCGGTCGTTCCCTTCACGCGCCCGTCGTCACGGCGCGCGGATCGAAGCCGAACGGCAGTTCCAGCCGGTGTGCGCGCATGAGTTCGGGGTCGGCCAGCAGGTCCTGCGTACGCCCGTCGGCGGCGATGACACCCTCGCTGAGGATCACCGAGCGCGGGCAGAGTTCCAGCGCGTACGGCAGGTCGTGCGTGACCATCAGGACCGTGACGTCCAGCGAGCGCAGGATGTCGGCGAGTTCGCGCCGGGAGGCCGGGTCCAGGTTGGACGAGGGCTCGTCGAGGACGACGATCTCCGGCTCCATGGCGAGGACGGTGGCGACCGCCACCCGGCGCCGCTGGCCGAAGGACAGGTGGTGCGGCGGCCGGTCCCGGTACGCCGTCATCCCGACCCGGTCGAGCGCCGTGCGGACCCGCCTCTCCAGGTCCTGGCCGCGCAGGCCGGCCGCCGCCGGGCCGAAGGCGACGTCCTCGCGCACGGTCGGCATGAACAACTGGTCGTCCGGGTCCTGGAAGACGATGCCGACCCTGCGCCGGACCTCCGCCATGTGCTGCCTGCCGACCGGCAGCCCGGCGACGGCGACCGAGCCGGCGCCGCCGCCGAGGATGCCGTTGAGGTGGAGGACGAGGGTGGTCTTCCCGGCGCCGTTGGGGCCGAGCAGGGCGACCCGTTCACCGCGTCCGACGGTCAGGTCGACCCCGAAGAGGGCCTGGTGGCCGTCGGGGTACGCGTACGCCAGCCCGCGTACGTCGAGCGACGGCGGGACGGCGGCCGCCGGAGGGTGCGAGGTCATAGGGTCCAGCCAAGCAGACAGACGGCGAGTGCCGAGAACGGGAGTGCGGCGGCGTACGCCCACTGGGCGCGGGACGCGACCACCTCGTCGATGACGGGCATGGTGCCGGTGTAGCCGCGGCTGACCATCGCCAGGTGCACCCGCGCGCCGCGTTCGTAGGAGCGGATGAACAGCGCGCCCGCGGACTTCGCGAGCACGCCCCAGTGGCGCACCCCCCGGGCCTCGAACCCGCGTGAGCGCCGGGCGATGGACATCCGCCGCATCTCGTCGGCGATGACATCGCCGTAGCGGACCATGAAGGAGGCGATCTGCACCATCAGCGGCGGCAGCCGCAGCCGCTGGAGTCCGAGCAGCAGGGAGCGCAGCTCGGTGGTCGATGCGAGGAGGACGGAGGTGGCGACCCCCAGCGTCCCCTTGGCGAGGATGTTCCAGGCGCCCCACAGTCCCGGCACGGACAGCGAGACCCCGAGCCACTCGGTGCGCTCGCCCGGCACCAGGAAGGGCATCAGCAGCGCGAAGGCGACGAACGGGACCTCGATCAGCATCCGGCGCAGCACGAAGCCCGCCGGGACACGGGCCGCCGCGGCGACGGCGGCCAGCAGCAGTGCGTACAGGCCGAAGGCCCAGACCGCCTCGCGCGGGGTGGAGACCACGACCAGCACGAAGCACAGGGCCGCGGCGATCTTGCAGTGCGGCGGCAGCAGATGGACCGGCGAATGCCCGTGCCGGTACAGCTTGTGCGCGTGCCCGGTGCTCATTCCGGCTCCGCTCCTCAGGCCCGCACGGATTCCTTGCCGGCCTCGGTGGTGTCGAGGCGGCGCCGGCGGACCACGAGGAAGACGCCGGTGCCCACCGCCAGCGTCGCGCCGACGCCGACGGCTCCCGCGAGGCCGCCCGAGACCCGGGCGTTGTCGAATCCCCTGATGCCGTAGTCGGCGAGCGGGGAGTCGGCGGCGGCGTGGTCCTCCACCTTGGTGTCGATGCCCTTGTCGGCCGCGACCCTCTCGAGACCGTCGGGGTCGGCGGAGGCGTAGAAGGAGACGAAGCCGGCCAGGACCAGGGAGATCACCAGACCGGCGAGCAGCACCGGACGCGGGGAGGCGGCGGGCGTGGGCGGGGTGTCGGGCGAGGCGTCGACCAGTTCGCCGTCCACACGAAGTTTGAGGGGCGCGGACAGCCCGCGAGCACCGTGGACGAGGTCGGGCCGCACGGCGAGGACGGTGCCGACGGTCAGCGCCGTGATCACGGCCTCGCCGACGCCGATGAGGATGTGGACGCCGGTCATCGCGCCCAGGACCGTGCCGACGGGCACATCGGTGGTGCCGCCGATCGCGTAGAGGAGCGTGAAGGCGATCGCGGACGCCGGCACGGAGACCAGGGCCGCGAGGAAGGTGGCGACCGTCACCGACCTGCGCTTGCGGGGCAGTACCCGTACCAGGGCGCGGAACAGGGTGTAGGCGACGACGGTGGTGACCACGCCCATGACCAGGATGTTGACGCCGAGCGCGGTGAGACCGCCGTCGGCGAAGAGGACGGCCTGGAGCAGCAGGACCACGGATATGCACAGCACCCCCGTGTACGGCCCGACGAGGATCGCCGCCAGCGCCCCGCCCAGTAGATGGCCGCTGGTCCCGGCCGCCACGGGGAAGTTGAGCATCTGGACGGCGAAGATGAACGCGGCGACGAGTCCCGCGAGCGGCGCGGTCCGCTCTCCCCCGTAGCCTCCGACGTGGGTGGTGCCGCCGAGTTCCCGCCGGGCACCGCGCAGGCTCACGGCGACGGCAGCGGCGGCGGCGACCCCGGCCGCGGCGGAGACGGGAAGGTCGATGAATCCGTCGGGGACATGCATGGCGGGCTCCGCTTCCGGTACAGGCCGCGTCGGCCCGGCTGGTCGACCGTCCGATGATGCGCCATGTTGCGAATCAGTTGCAAGAGCGTACCAGCGACAGATGCAAGCGACACGCCTGGTCTTCCCGAGGCAAAATATGGGACATTAGATAACAAAGAGAGCAAAAGTGGGGAGCGTCCGATGTCGAACAGTGTCGAAAGCCCCTCTGTCGTAGAGCACGCCAAGGCCCGGATCATCAACGACGCCCCTCACTACCGATCGGTGCCGGTGGCCCTCCGCTACGAACCCGGCGGAGATGCCGACGCGGTCCGGTGCGTCTTCCCCGGCGGCACCGAATGGGCGTTCCGCCGCGAACTCCTGGAGGCGGGTCTGCGCGCACCGGCCCGCGGGGGTCCGGTGGCCGTCTGGCCGTGCGGCCGTGCCCAGGTGATCGTCGAGTTCCATTCGCCGGACGGGGTGTCGGTGATCCAGTTCGACGCCCGTCCCCTCGTGCGTTTCCTGCACCGCACCCGCGAGGGAGCGGTCGCGCCAGCCACCAGGGTGTGACGCCACCGGACGGGCGGGACGGGCCCGCCCGTCCCGCCCCTTCACGCGCCCGCGCGGCACACCGGTGCCCACCGGCCGGCCGGTGGGCACCCAGGGTTCACCCGAGTCGCCCGGCGTGTGCCGCCGGGCGACTTCGGTGCTGCCGTCCGCCGGACGGCTTCGGCGCGGCCACCGGACGGCTTCGGCGTATGCAGGCGGACGCCTGGTGAGAGGCGGTGAGAGCCGGCCGCTTGCCGCCGGTTGTCCGGTCGCTGACGCCGGTTGTCCGATGGCTGCCGACGCTCCCCGAACTCCTCGCGTTCCCTGCGCCTCTGCGCTCCCGGTGTCCCGGGTTCCGGACCGGGCGGAACCGACCCGGAACCCGGAACCCGGCGAACGCCCGGACCCGCACCCGCACCGAGGCCGCTCGCCGTCCGGTCCGGGCCGTGGTCAGGTGCCGACCAGCTCCCGCTCCTTGCCGCCGTCACCGGCCGGAGCGCCCGCGCCGCCCAGCTTCTCGCCCTCGACGTCCACGCTCGGCAGCACCCGGTCCAGCCAGCGCGGCAGCCACCAGGCCTTGCCGCCCAGCAGCGCGAGCACCGCCGGCACGATCGCCATGCGGACGACGAAGGCGTCGAAGAAGACCGCGATCGCGAGACCGAAGCCGATCATCTTCACCATCTGCTCGCCGGAGCCGATGAAGCCCGCGAACACCGCGATCATGATGACGGCGGCGGCGGTGACCACCCGGGCCCCGTGCCGGAAGCCGGTGACGATCGCCTGGCCCGGCCGCTCCCCGTGCACGAACGCCTCGCGCATCCGCGTCACCAGGAACACCTCGTAGTCCATGGCGAGCCCGAAGACGACACCCACCATGAAGATCGGCATCATCGACATGATCGGGCCGGTCTGCTCGACGCCGAAGAGGGAGCCGAGCCAGCCCCACTGGAAGACCGCGACGACCGCGCCGAGGGCGGCGACCACCGACAGCAGGAAGCCGAGTGCCGCCTTCAGCGGCACCAGGACGGAGCGGAAGACCACCATGAGCAGCAGGAAGGCCAGCCCCACCACGAGCGCCAGATAGGGCGCCAGCGCGTCGTTCATCCGCTGCGAGAAGTCGATGTTCATCGCGGTGGCGCCGGTGACGTGCACATTGTCGTCGGTGGTGTCGCGGATGGTGCGGACGAGGTCCTCGGTCTCCTTGGAACTGGGCCGGTCCTCGGGGATCACCGTGATCATCGCCGTGTCGCCGGCCTTGTTGTACGTGGCCGGTGTGACGGCCGCGACGCCGTCGAGTCCCGCGATGTCCTTCGCCGTGCCTTCCGCGGCCGCCTTGTCACCGTCGACGACGATGAGCAGCGGCCCGTTGAAGCCGGGTCCGAAGCCCTCGGAGAGCAGGTCGTACGCCTTGCGCTGGGTGGTGCTGGTGGGCTGGGAGCCGTCGTCCGGCAGGCCCATCTCGAGCGACGCGGCCGGTACGGCCACGGCTCCGAGGCCCACGACACCGGCGAGCAGCACGGCGACCGGGCGGCGCAGGACGAACCGGGCCCAGCGCGTACCCATGTTGGGCTTGTCGCCCGCCGGCGCGGTCTCCTTGCGGGCCTTGCGGCCCAGCACCCGCTTGCCGGCGAAGCCGAGCAGGGCCGGGATCAGGGTGAGGGCGATGAGGACGGCGATGGCCACCGTGCCGGCGGCCGCGAAGCCCATCTTGCTCAGCATGGGGATGTTGACGACGGCGAGGCCGACGAGCGCGATGACCACGGTCAGTCCGGCGAAGACGACGGCGGAGCCGGCCGTGCCGGTGGCCCGTCCCGCGGCCTCCTCGTGGTCGCGTCCCTCCGCCAGCTCGGCCCGGTAGCGGGAGACGATGAAGAGCGCGTAGTCGATGCCGACGGCGAGGCCGATCATCGTGGCGAGGGTGGCCGTCGTGGAGCCGAGGTCGAGGGTGTTCGCGAGCGCCGTGATGGTGGAGACGCCGATGCCGACGCCGATGATGGCGGTGAGCAGCGGCAGCCCGGCCGCGACCAGGGAGCCGAAGGTGATCACGAGGACCACCGCGGCGACACCGACGCCGATGACCTCCGACGCGCCGGTCTCCGGGGCGGCCAGCAGGGCGTCACCGCCGATCTCGACGGTCAGCCCGGCCTTTTTGGCCTGCTCCCCGGCCTCGGTGAGGGCCTCCCGGTCCTTGTCGGTCAGCTCCATACCGCTGACCTTGTAGGAGACCTGGGTGTAGGCGATGGTGCCGTCCCGGCTGACCGCCTTGGCCTGGTAGGGGTCGACGACCGAGGCGACCTGGTCCGAGCCGGACCTGAGGTCGGCGACGACCTTTCCGACCTCGGCCCGGTGGGCGGGGTCCGTCATCTTCTCGCCGTCGGGCGCCTTGAAGACGACGCGTGCGGTCGCACCGTCCGCACTGGTCCCGGGGAAGCGCTCCTCCAGGAGGTCGAAGGCCTTCTGGGCTTCCGTCCCCGGTATGGAGAAGGAGCTCGACGCGGCGGTCGGCGCGGAGGAGGCGGCGACTCCGGCGAGGGCGAACAGCCCCACCCACAGCAGCGCGACGAGCCGTCGGCGCCGGAAGGCGAACCGCCCGAGTTTGTAGAGGAAGGTGGCCACGAGGAGATCTCCCGGTCAGGTCGTAGGGGTGAGGGGCAGGCTTGACCAGCCCGACGACGTGAGCGGTGCGCGTCAGGTGGGACCGTGCGGAACTGCGGGGTGGGGAGGGGTGTTGCGCTGGGTGGTGGGGAGGTCTCGCGCTGGGTTGCGGGAGGTCTTGCACCGGCGGGTTGCGCGGGTTGGTCGCGCGGGATGGGGAAGGTCCCGCGCGGGGAGGGGACGTCAGTCGCCGCCGACGGGCACGCCCAGGGCGGGGAACACGACCGCGTCCAGGTAGTCGTGCAGGACGCTCTGGCGCATGGGCTCGTCACTGATCAGCGGATGGGCCACGAACGCGCCCACCAGCATGTGCGACAGGTACTTCAGGGCGGGGTTGTCCGCGGAGACCTCCCCGCGGGCGACCGCCCGCTGCAGCAGTACGTCGAGCCCGGTGATCTCGGGTTCGATGAACAGCTCGCGCAGCGCCTGCCGCAGATCGTCGTTCTCGTGGACCGCCCGGGCGAGGCCGCACATCAGCGCGTTGTCCCGCTCCATCTGGCCGTCGTCCGCCTGGGACACCATCTCGTGGAGGTCGCCGCGCAGACTGCCGGTGTCGATCCGGGAGATGTCCACCGGCTTGCTGTTGCGCAGCGACATGGCGACCAGCTCGGGCTTGCTCCCCCACTGGCGGTAGAGGGTCGCCTTGCTGGAACGGGTACGGGCGGCGACGGCGTCCATGGTGAGCGCGTCGTAACCGACCTCGCGCAGCAGGTCGAGCACGGCCTCGTACAGCTCGGCCGCGCGCTCGGGCGTGAGTCTGCTCCGGGCCATGACCAACCTTCCGAACGAAACGGTTTCGTACACCGAGAACGTACCCCACCGCCGAGCGAAACGAAACCGTTTCGTACGTGTCCTGGGCCACAGTCGCACCGCCCCCGGAAAGCCCGGCCCCACAAGTTGCCGGGCCCTCCGCGCGCGGAAAGCATTTAGGAGTGAGTGACGACGTCGCGTATCTCCGCTTTCCGCATCTGCACGACGACTTGCTGTGCTTCGCAGCCGAGGACGACCTCTGGATCGCCCCCCTCGTCCCGGCGGGGCGGGGCCCCGGCCGGGCTTGGCGGGTCACCGTCGACCGGACCCGGATCGGGCACCCCCGCTTCTCCCCGGACGGAAGCCTCATCGCCTACACGAGCTGGCGCAGCCTGGACCCGGAGGTCCATCTGGCACCCGTCGGCGGCGGACCGGCACGCCGCCTCAGCTACTGGGGCTCGACCGACACCCGGGTCTGCGGCTGGGACCCGGACGGCAACATCCTCGCGGTCTCCTCGCACGGCCAGCCCTTCTCCTACTTCTCCTGGGCCTACAAGCTGCCCACGGACGGCGACCCGGGCAAACGCCTGCCCTGGGGGCCCGTCTCCGACATCTCCGTCACCGACTCCGGCGGACAGCACCGCACCCTGCTGCTCACCGGGAAGCCGCCGCACGAGCCGGCCGGGTGGAAGCGCTACCGGGGCGGCGCCATGGGGCGGCTCTACCTGCACGGCGAACGGCTGCTCGCGGACATCGGCGGCCATCTCGACTGCCCGATGTTCGTCGGCGGCCGCATCGCGTTCCTCTCGGACCACGAAGGCGTCGGGAACCTGTACTCCTGCCTGCCCGACGGCACGGACCCGCGCCGGCACACCGACCACGACGCCTTCTACGCACGGCACGCCTCCAGCGACGGCAGCCGGGTCGTCTACCAGTGCGCCGGCGACCTGTGGATCGTGGAGGACCTGGCCCCCGACTCCCGGCCGCGGAAGCTGGACGTCTGGCTCGGCGGCCCGCGCGCCGGACGGCGGCGCCACCAGGTCCCCGCCGCCAGCAACGTCGCCGGCCTCTCCGTCGACACCACGGGCCGGGCCAGTGCGGTCGTCGTACGCGGCAGCCTGTACTGGCTGACCCACCGCGACGGGCCCGCGCGCACCATCGCCGACACCCCGGGCGTGCGGGTACGGCTGCCGGTGATGCTCGGCAGCGGCGGAGGGCAGGTCGCGTACGTCACGGACGCGGACGGGGAGGACGCCGTCGAGATCGCGTACCTGCCCCGGGCCAGCGGCGACCGGCCGCCACGGCGGCTGGCGTCGGGGCGGCTGGGCCGGGTGCTGGAGATGGTCTCGGACCCGGCCGGTGAGCGGCTCGCGATCGCCTCGCACGACGGGCGGCTGCTGCTGATCACGGTGGCGGAGGAGGAGGGGGCCGAGGCGGTGGGTGTGGCGGGGACCGGGGACGAGAGGGACTCCGGGGACGAGGGCGAGGAGGGGGACTCCGGGGAAGCGGGGGACTCCGGGGAGGCGGGCGGAACCGGGGCACCCGAAGCCCGGCCCGCCGCAACCGGGGCGTCCGAAGCAGCGCAGAACCCGTCGCAACCCGCCGAAACCGACGCATCCGAAGCCGAGACCCCCGAAACCCGGCCCGCCGGGGCAGCCGCGTCCGGAACCGCACCCGGCGGAGCGGATTCCGGACCCGTGGGCGAGGCCGAAGGCTCCGGCGACGGCCACGTCACCGAACTCATCCGCTCCGTCAACGGGCCCGTGCGCGATCTCGCCTTCTCCCCCAAGGGAACTGGCTGACCTGGTCGCACCCCTTCATCGGCCGCTCCCTTCGGCAGATCAAGATGGCCCGCATCGACGGCCCCGGCCCCCGCACCGTCGTCGACGTCACCAACGGCCGCTTCGAGGACGAGTCCCCCGTCTTCACCCGCGACGGCCGCTATCTGGCGTTCCTGTCCTGGCGTGGCTTCGACCCGGTGTACGACGTGCACACCGGCGACCTGTCCTTCCCGCTGGGCTGCCGCCCCTACCTCGTACCGCTGTCGTCGGCGACGCCGTCCCCGTTCGCGCTGCTGCCCGACGGGCGGCCGGCGGCCGGCGGGCTCGACCCCACCGAGGCCGACATCGGGGAGGGCGCGGCGATGGTGGAGGTGGAGGGACTGGAGAGCCGGGTCACGCCGTTCCCCGCAGCCGCCTCCAAGTACTCCTCCCTGCACCCCGTGGCGGGCGGCGGCCTGGTCTGGCTGCGGTGGCCGATCTCGGGCGCGCTCGGCGAGACGTTCGCCAACCCCGCCGACCCCTCGCACCGGCCGACCCTGGAGTACTTCGACATCCCGAAGGCGCGCAGGACCGAACTCGTCGCACACCTCGACTGGTTCGCGGTCAGCGGCGACGGTTCCCGGCTGGTGGTCTTCGACGACGGCGAGCTGCGCGCCGTGCCGGCGACCGAGTCCGGCGACAGCGACTCCACCGTCTATCTCGACATGCGCCGGATCCTGCACGAGGTGGACCCGCCCGCGGAGTGGCGCGGCGCGTACGAGGAGGCCGGCCGGCTCATCCGCGACTACTTCTGGGACCCGGGCATGTGCGGGATCGACTGGGACTCCGTGCTGGACCAGTACCGCCCGCTGCTCGAACGGGTCGCCTCCCCCGACGAGTTCGCCGACCTGCTCCGTGAGGTGCTCGGCGAGCTGGGCACGTCGCACGCCTATGTCACGCCCGCGCGCCGCAACGAGGGGCCTCCGCACTACCAGCGGGCGATGGGCCTGCTCGGCGCCAACCTGGCGCACAGGGAGGAGGGCTGGACCGTCGTACGGATCCTGCCCGGCGACTCCTCGGATTCCAAGGCCCGTTCCCCGCTGGCCGGCACCGGGATCCGCGAGGGTGCCGTGCTGACGCACGTCGAAGGACGCCCGGTGGACCCGGTGACCGGCCCGTACCCGCTGCTGGCCGCGGCAGGGGGGACCACCGTGGAGCTGACCTTCCGGTCGGCCGAGGGCGAGGGCCCGCCGCGGCGGGTGGCGATCGTGCCGCTGATCGACGAGCGCCCGCTGCGCTACCAGGACTGGGTCGCCAAACGGCGTGCGGTCGTTCGGGAGATGAGCGGAGGCGAGTGCGGCTACCTCCACATCCCGGACCTCGGCGGCTCGGGCTGGGCGCAGTTCAACCGCGACCTGCGGATGGAGGTGTCGCGGCCGTCGCTGATCGTGGACGTGCGCGGCAACGCGGGCGGCCACATCAGCGAGCTGGTCATGGAGCAGCTGAGCCGCAGGATCCTGGGCTGGGACCTGACGCGGAACGCCCAGCCGGTCTCGTACACCTCGAACGCCCCGCGCGGACCGATCGTGGCGCTCGCGGACGAGGCGACCTCCTCGGACGGGGACATGATCACGGCGGCGTTCAAGCTGCTGGGCGTGGGCCCCGTGGTGGGCCAGCGCACCTGGGGCGGTGTGGTCGGGATGACCGGCCGGCACCGGCTGGTGGACGGGACGGTGATCACGGTGCCGATGAACGCCGCGTGGTTCGAGGCGTACGGCTGGTCGGTGGAGAACCACGGCGTCGAGCCGGACATCTTCGCCGAACGGCCGCCGCTGCACTGGGCCGAGGGCAAGCGCACCGATCTCGACACCGCGGTGCAGGTCGCGCTCGACCGGCTCGCACGGGATCCGACCAAGACGCCTCCGGGGTACGAGAACGTCCCCGACCGGCGCCGCCCCCCGCTGCCGCCGCGCCGCTGAACGACGGGTACGGACAGCCGAAGGACCCTGCCCCGCGGGGCGACGAGGGCCGCGTCACCGAATGGTCCTCTCCGCGGGTTCCTCTCCGTAGGTTCCTCTCCGCGGGTTCCTCTCCGCGGGTTCCTCTCCGCGCCGCTGGACGACGGGGCGCGTTCGGCCCGTCCGCGTCTCGGCCCCGTCCGCGTTGGGCCCCCGCCTGGTCCGGGTGGAGGGCGCCGGGCGGAACGGCGCCGGGCGAAACCGGGGCCGATCCGGCCGGGGGTGGGCCGGCCACGGGAAAGGGGCGCACCCCGTGCACTGGGTGCGCCCCTTCGGCATGCGCCGGACGTCAGGCGTCGTGACGGCGGTGCATCGGATCGTCGCCCATCTCACGCTCCGGACGGCGGCGCTCCTGGCCGTGCTCACGGCCCTGCTCACGGCCCTGCTCACGGCCGCGCTCCTGACCCGGCTCCTGCGGGGGCGCTGCTGCGGCCGCTGCTGCGGCGAGCGCTGCGAAGCCTCCTGCTTCATGCCGGGCTTCTGCTTGGCCTGCTCCTTGAGCTGGTCCGCCTTGTCCTTGAACTGATCCTGGATACCCATCTGGTTCACTCCTGGAAGGGTGAGAGGGACGGGGGCCGTTGGGCCGGCCCCCGGGGCCTCGACCAGACTGGCACGCGTGGACATTCCGCGCATTTCGATCAGTTACGCTCCGTACGTTCCCGCTCGTCAGCGGCCCCGCCGGCACCCACGAGCCCCGCCCGCATCCCGCTGAGCCGCGGCTCGAAGCGCCTCATCTCCCGCCGGCCCACCAGCCCGATGAGGCTCGGCAGGCCGCCGCGGACCGACTGCATCCCGCGCAGCCACCACTGCGCGTACACATGGGCGGAGCGCCGTTCGATCCCGGCGACGAGCCGGTCCACGGCCGGGCCGAGCGGATAGGTGCGGTTGGACGGCCACGGGAGCCGCTGCCGCAGGTCCCTCATCACGTCGTGCAGGTCGGCCCCGCGCACCATGTCCGTGTCGGTCCAGGACAGATAGCCGACGCCCACCTTCACGCCCTTGTGGCCCACTTCGGCCCGCAGGCTGTGGGCGAAGGCCTCGACCCCCGACTTGGAGGCGCAGTACGCCGTCATCATCGGCGCCGCGGTGATCGCGGCGAGCGAGGCGATCTGGAGGTAGTAGCCGCGGGACTCGACCAGGACCGGCAGGAAGGCCCGGCAGGTGACCGCGCTCCCGATGAGGTTGACCTCGATGACCCGTCGCCACGCCTCCGGGTCGGAGTCCGCGAACGGACCTCCCGTCGCCACACCGGCGTTGGCGACGACGATGTCGACCTTGCCGAAACGCTCCTTGACCTCGCGGGCCACCCGGGCCATCGCCTCGTGGTCGGTGACGTCGGCGTGCCAGTGGCCGCACTCGCCGTGCAACCGTGCGGCGACCGACTTGAGTTCGTCCGGCTCCAGGCCGACGAGGGCGACCTTGGCCCCGCGCGCGGAGAGTTTGCGGGCCAGCAACTCACCCACACCGCGGGCGGCTCCGGTCACCACGGCCACCTGCCCTTCGAGGCTGACCCTGGTCATGCTGTCTCCTCCTGCTCCTGCGTCGTTGGGGTGCCCGGCCCGGCGGGGGCCTTGTGCACCGTAACGGAGCCCCGCTGCGCGGGGGCCTGCCACGTCGTGGCGGATTCCCGGCGGGCGGGCGCCTCCCTCGCCGTAGTGGATTCCCTGGGGACAGGAGCGTCCCTCGCCGCAACGGGATCCCGCTGCGCGGCGGCGTCCCGCGTCGTGAGAGAGTCCCGCGTCGTGAGAGAGTCCCGCGTCGTGAGAGAGTCCCGCGTCGCGAGGGATTCCCTCCGGGCGGGGGTCTCCCGCACCGTACGCGCTTCCCGCCCGGCGGCGCCGTCCCGCCCCAGGTGCGCCTCCACCAGCTTCCTGATCTCCGCCGTGACCGCCTCCGGGGCCTCCACCGGGGTCATGTGCCCCGTCCCGGCGAGTTCGACGAGACCCACGCACTCGGGCAGCGACGCGGCGAGCGCCCGGGCGTGGACGATCGGGGTGAGCCGGTCCGCGGTACCCGCGACGACCGCCGTGGGCAGCCGCATCTCCCGTACGCCGGCGTCCAGATCGAGCCCGGCGAGGACGTGCGACCAGGCCACCCGGGTCGAGCGCGGGCATGCGTGCACGATCCGGGCACACTCGGCGACCCGCTCCGGTGCCGCACCCGGCGCCATCGTCGCGTAGCGCAGAATCCTCCGGGAGACCGGGGTGACCGGGCCGAGCGGGGCACGCGAGCCCAGGACCGCCCGGGTGAGCCGGGTCCGGAACGCACCGGCCCGCATCGGCACCACCAGCGACTCGGCGACGAGCCGTGAACTGCCCGTGCTGCACAGCAGCGCGGCCGCGGCGTGCTCGACGAACCCCGGCCGCGACGCGGCCGCCATGAGCGTCATCCCGCCCATGGAGTGCCCGGCGAGGACGGCCCGTTCGCCCGGTGCCAGCGCGGCGGCGAGCACGGCCTCCAGATCGTCTGCGAGGGCCTCGGTACTGTGCCCGGCCCCGGCGACGGCGGGTGTGCGGCCGTGCCCCCGCTGGTCGTAGGCGACGACCCGGTGGTCGGCGGCCAGCTCCCTGATCTGGGCGGCCCAGAAACGGGTCGAGCAGGTCCAGCCGTGTGCGAGCACGACGGCGGGCGCGCCGTCGGGGCCGTGCATCTCCACGTGGACGCGGGAGCCGTCGGCCGACACGGCGGTCAGTTCGCGGGGGCGACGGGCGGGGCCGGGGCCGTCGCCGCCCGCTTCACACGCCCGCTCACGCGCTCTCCTCCCCCACCGCGGCGGGGACGGCTCCGCTGCTCCCGGCCGCCCGGTCCGCCGCCGCGGTGCGGGGCGCGCGGATCACCTCGTACTCGGCGAGGTCGACCGTGCGGGTCTGCCGACGGAACTCCCCGGTCGTACCGGGCCAGAGGGTGGTGTTGCGGCCGCTCGCGTCGAGGTACCAGCTGGAGCAGCCGGTGTTCCACACGGTCCGCTTCATCCGCTCCTGGACCCGCCGGTTCCAGGCGTGGACGGCGGAAGGCCGGGCGCCGAGCGCGACCCGGCCGCCGAGGACGTCCAGCTGGCGCAGGTAGTCGGCCATGTAGTTCAGCTGGGACTCGATCATCAGGATCATCGAGCTGTTTCCGAGGCCCGTGTTGGGGCCGATGATCGTCATCCAGTTGGGGAAGCCGGCCGCGGTGGCACCGCGCAGCGACTCCATGCCGTCCTTCCACACCTCGGCGAGAGTGCGGCCGTCCGCGCCCACCACCCGGTCGGCGATCGGCAGGTCGGTGACGTGGAAGCCGGTGCCGAAGACGATCGCGTCGACCTCGGCCTCCGCGCCTCCGGCGGCCACGACCGTGGAGCCGCGCACCTCGGCCAGCCCGGAGGCGACGACGTCGACATTGGGCCGGGCGAGCGCCGGGTAGTAGTCGCTGGACAGCAGGATCCGCTTGCAGCCGATGCGGTAGGACGGCGTCAGCTTCGCCCGCAGAACCGGGTCCTTGACGGACTTGGCCATGTTGGCCTTGGCCAGCGACTCGATCAGGCCGAGTTGTTCCGGGCGCTTGGTGAACGCGCTGACCTGCAACTCCCTGATGCCCCAGAGCAGTCCGCGACGGACGGTCGCGGTGAGCGGCAGCAGCCGGTGCAGCCGGCGCTCACCCGCACCGATGGCCCGGTCCATCCGCGGCATCACCCAGGGCGGGGTGCGCTGGAACAGCGTCAGCTTCGCCACCAGGGGCTGGATCGCCGGCACGATCTGGATGGCGGACGCACCGGTCCCGATCACCGCGACCCGCTTGCCGCGCAGGTCGTAGTCGTGGTCCCAGCGCGCCGAGTGGAAGACCCTGCCGGGGAACCCACCGAGTCCGGGGATCTCGGGGACCTTGGGGTCGGACAGCGGGCCGGTGGCGGAGACCACGACGTCGGCGGTGAACGCACCCCGCGAGGTCTCGATCTCCCAGTGCAGTTCGCCGGTGTTCCAGCGCACCATCAGCACGTCGTGTCCGAAGCGGAGGTGCGGGCGGATCCCGAAGGTGTCGGTGACGTGCTCCAGGTACGCCCGGATGTGCTCCTGCCCGGAGAAGGTCCGGGGCCAGTCCGGGTTGGGCGCGAAGGAGAACGAGTACAGGTGGGACGGCACGTCGCAGGCGCAGCCGGGGTAGCCGTTGTCCCGCCAGGTCCCGCCGACCGAGTCGGCCCGCTCCAGCACGACGAAGTCGGTGATCCCCTCTCGGCGCAGCCGGACCGCGGCGCCGAGACCGCCGAAGCCGGACCCGATCACCGCCACTCGCACGTGCTCGAACCGCTGGCTCATGCCGCCTCCCGCCTGCCGAAGACACTCCCACCGGACCGCGCCAGCAATCACTGGCACGATGGGAGGGTAAAGCCTCCGCATACCGAGCGGTAGGGGCGGGACCGAACAAGTTACCGGCGGTACAACATAGGCTTGCGCGCGTGACGGACGAGCAGCGCACGGATCGCGAGACCCGCGAGATCCGCGAGTACCGCATGGGGGAGCTGGCCGAGCAGGCCGGAATCACGGTGCGCACCCTGCGCTTCTACCGCGAGCGGGGGCTCATCCCCCGCCCCGCAGGGAGGGCCGGATCGCCTGGTACGACGACCACCACCTGGCCCGGCTGCGGACCATCGCGGCGCTGCTGGAGCGCGGACACACCCTCAGCGGCATCGCCGACCTGGCCGCCGCGTTCGACAGCGGCCGCGACGTCGGCGAGGTGCTGGGCCTCGGGGAGCCCAGCGAGGAGACCCCGGTCCGGCTCACCCCGGAGGCCCTGGCCGACTACTTCGGGGGCGAGACCACCGCGGAGAACCTCACGGCGGCGCTCGACCTCGGCTATCTGGCCACCGACGGCGACGAGATCGTCCACATCAGCCGCCGACTGCTCGACGTCTCGTCCGCACTGGTGAAGGAGGGCGTCCCGCTCTCGGCAGTCCTCGCGGCGGGGCGCGAGGTGCGCGGCCACGCGGAGGCGCTGGCGTCCCTCTTCGTCGAACTGCTGTGCTCCCACACCGCCGAGGGAGACCTGGAGCGCCTGCGCCCACTGGCGAAGAGCGTGGTGGACGCGGAACTCTCGATGGCGATGGACCGCCGCCTGCGCGGGGGGTGACGGCAGCGGCATCAGACGCGCCTCCTGACGGCCTGGGCCGCCGCCTGCGCGGGGTGACCGGTGGGCCCGGCAGGGCCGGCGCGCCACGGGGGAGCGTCGGGCCCCTCCCGCGCTGCGGCCGCACCGCGGAGTGCACGGCCCGGTACGGGGGCCCACCGGCCGGCCCCGGATCGGGACCTGAATCGGGGCCTGAATCGGGGTCCGGAGTCAGGGGTCCGGAGTCAAGGGTCCGGTACGGGGGCCCGGAGTCAGGAGTCCGGAGCCAAGGCCCGGAGTCAGGAGTCCGGAGCCAAGGCCCGGAGTCAGGGGTCCGGGGCTACGGCTCGAAGACGGCCGTCACCGGCGCGTGGTCGCTCCACCGCTCCGTGTGGCTCGCGGCCCGCTCCACATACGCCTTCACACACCGCTCCGCGAGGTGCGGGGTCGCCACCAGCAGATCGATGCGCCAGCCCGTGTCGTTGTCGAAGGCGCGACCCCGGTAGGACCACCAGGAGTACGGGCCCTCCTGCCCGGGGTGCATGGCGCGGACGACGTCCACGTACCCGGCACCGGTCTCACCGTCGCCGTACACCCGGCCGAGCCACTCCCGCTCCTCGGGCAGGAAGCCGGAGTTCCTCCTGTTGCCGCGCCAGTTCCTCAGGTCGGCCTCCTCGTGGGCGATGTTCCAGTCACCGCACACCAGCACGTCACGGCCGTCCGCCGCCGCGCGCTCCCGAAGACCCCTCAGATACGGCAGGAACGCGTCCATGAAGCGGTACTTCTCGTCCTGGCGCTCCGTCCCGACCTCCCCGAGGGGAGGTAGAGGCTGGCGACCGTGACGCCGGGCAGGTCGACCTCGACATAGCGTCCGCTGCCGTCGAACTCCGCGCTGCCGAACCCGGTCCGCACCGCGTCCGGCTCGCGCCGGGTGAGGACGGAGACGCCGGCGCGGCCCTTGGCGGCAGCCGGGACATGCACCGCGTGCCAGCCCTCGGGGCTGCGCACCTCGTCGGGAAGCTGGTGGGCCTCGGCCCGCACCTCCTGGAGGCACACCACGTCGGCGGAGGTCCCGGCCAGCCACTCGACGAAGCCCTTCTTGGCGGCGGCCCGCAGCCCGTTCACATTCACGCTGGTCACAGTGAGCACCCCGGAACAATAGCCGGAAGACCGACCGTGCATACATGTACGATATTCCGCATGAACATCCAGCGGATGCGCTTCGACCACCCCGACGCCGTCAAACTCAACGATCAGGTGCAGCTGGAGTACGCCGCGCGCTACGGCGACGAGGGGGATGTCACACCCCTGGACCCCTCGATGTTCGTGCCGCCGCGCGGACTCTACCTGCTCGCCTACGACGGGCTGGGCCGCCCGGTCGCCACCGGCGGCTGGCGCACCCAGGACGAGAACGCCGAGGGGTACGCGAACGGCGACGCCGAACTCAAGCGGATGTACGTCGTCCCCGAGGCGCGCGGCATCGGCCTGGCACGGCGCGTCCTGGCGGCACTGGAGGAGGACGCCCGCACGGCCGGGCGCACCCGCATGGTCCTGGAGACCGGCACCGCCCAGCCCGAGGCCATCGCGCTGTACACCTCCAGCGGCTACGAGCCGTGCCCCAAGTTCGGCCACTACCGCGAGTACGAGAACAGCCGCTGCTTCGCCAAACCGCTCACCCGGCACTGAGCCCGGCGCCCGGCACCCCGGCCCTCATCGCTGAGCCCGACGCCCGACACCCCCGGCGCTCTTCTCCGCCCCGCCCCGCCGACAGGGGAAGACCCGCCGACCTCCGGGGGCTCCGCCGGCCCCGCGAGCGCGGCCGGCCCCACCGGCCCCCGCCGCTGCCCTGAGCGCCCACGGCTCCGGACGTTCCGCCGACTGCGACGGCCGCGACTTCCACCAGCCCCGCGAGCACGAGCCGATCCACCAGCCCCGGCGCCCCCCTCAGCGCCGACGGCCCCGCCGCCCTCGACGGCTCCATCCGCTTCTACGGCTCCGGCGCCCTCAACGACCGCGGCAGTCACGACAGTCACGGCAGTCACAATATTCCTGACGCGCTCCTGACAATCGCGCCGCATCGTGGCAACCTGCCTCACGAACGTCGATCCGCACCGTTCTCATCCCCCACCTGCCCCGGCAGAAGGAGACATGCGTGAGACGCCATCGCACAGCCGCAGCGATCCTGTTAGCAGTCGGCGCTCTGCTCACGGGCGGCCTGACGGCCACCACCGCCGCCCACGCCGCCACACCGGACCCGTCCCCCGCCCCCAGCCCGCGGCCCACCAGGCCACGGCCGCCGAGCAGCAGAAGGCCCGCACCTTCTGGACCCCCGAGCGGATGCGCGCCGCGGCCCCGCTCGACCTCCACCTCGGCGTGGACGCGCTGAAGACCCTGAAGGCCCCCGAGCCGGGGGCCGTGACCACGACCGTCGCCCCGACCGCCTTCCCCCAGGCGGGCGGCCCCTGGACCGGCGGCGGCGCGGTCGTGAAGACCTCCGGCCGGCTCTTCTTCACCTTCCAGGGACGCAACTCGTCGTGTTCGGCGAACGCCGTGACCAGCCAGAACGGCAGTACCGTCATGACGGCCGGACACTGCGTCAAGTACCAGGGCAGCTGGCACACCAACGTCGTCTTCGTGCCCGCGTACGACAACGGCCAGGCCCCGTACGGCCAGTGGACCGCCACCAAGACCCTGACCACCCCGCAGTGGGAGGCCACCGAGGACATCAACCACGACATCGGCGCGGCCGTGCTCGCCCCGCTGAACGGCCAGAAGCTGACGGCCGTCACCGGAGCCCAGGGCATCCAGTTCAACGGCGGCTACAACAAGCAGATGTACGCCTTCGGATTCCCGGCCGTGTCCCCGTACGACGGCTCGAAGCTGATCTACTGCAGCGGAAACAGCTCCAAGGACTGGCTGTTCACCCAGGACCACAGCCTGGGCTGCAACATGACCGGCGGCTCCAGCGGCGGCCCCTGGTTCACCGGCTTCAACGAGACGGCGGGCACGGGCCTGCAGGTCTCGGTGAACAGCTTCGGCTACATCTTCCTGCCGAACCGGATGTTCGGCCCGTACTTCGGCAATGAGGCGAAGGCGCTGTACGACAGGGCCCAGACCTCCTGACCACAGGCGCCGGCGGGGGCCCAGTCCCCCGCCGGCCGCCGGCCGCAGTCCGCAGCCCCCAGCCCCCAGCCCCCAGCCCCCAGCCCCCAGCCCCCAGCCCGCCGAACGAGACCGCCGAACGCCGTGTCCCCGACGGGTACATGACTGCGGTGGAACCGCTCAGGGAAGCGGCACGCCGCGAGCCGCCAGCCAGAGCGCGTACCACTCCTCGTGGTCGAGGTCCGGCTCCCGCTGCGCGGCCTGCCCGCAGGCGCGGATGCGCTCGGGGCTGGCGGTGCCGATCACCGGGGAGATCCGCGCGGGGTGGCGCCGCAACCACCACAGCAGCACCGTCTCCGGCGTCACGCCCTTCCGCTCGGCGAGGGACGCGACGAGCCGGGCCGCGGCCTGCTCCTCCGGCGTCTCCTGCCGCCCGGTGAAACGGCCCTGCGCCAGTGCGCCCCAGGCCTGAAGCTCGATGCCGTTGTCCCGGCAGTACTCGAGGGTGCCGAAGGGGAAGCCGTTCGAAGCGGCCTCGGGGGTGTTCACGACCACTCCGGCCTCGAGCCAGTCGCGCCGTTGCAGGCTCATCTCCAACTGGTTCGCGACGAGCGGCACGTCCAGCCGGGCCTGCAGGGGAGCGATCTGCGCCGCCGCCATGTTGGACACCCCGAACCGCCGCACCAGACCCTGCCGGTGGAGCGAGGTCAGTGCCTCGGCGATGTCGTCGGGGTCGGCCAGCGGGTCCGGCCGGTGCAGCAGCAGCACGTCGATCACATCGGTGCGCAGCCGCGTCAGGCTCTCCTCGACCCGCCGCACGACGGTCCGCCCGCGCAGGTCGTAGATCCCCGGGCGCTCCCCGTCCGCGAGGCGGATACCGCACTTGGTCTGCACGACGATCCGCTCCCGCAACTCCGGAGCACGGGCCAGGACCTCGCCGAAGACGGCCTCCGCCTTGCCGTGCCGGTAGATGTCGGCGTGGTCGAACCTGGTGATGCCGATGCCCAGCGCCGCCTCGACCGCCGCCTCCGCGGCGGCTATGTCCCCGGGGCCGTACGGGGCGGCGTCCCAAGTCCCGCCGAGTCCCATGCAGCCGTACAGCAGCCGATCGCCCGTCGCGCCCGTCGCGCCCGTCGCGCCTGTCGTGCCTGTCGTGCCTGTCGTGCCTGTCACGGCCGTCTTCGTCGTCACCCGGCGACCCTACTGGCCACGGTTGCGGGGAGGTGGCGGGGGTGCGGGGGCCTCCGCCGGCCCGGCGCGCGCAAGGGTGCCGGGCACCAGGCGGACGGGCACGCGAGGGGGCGGGAGGCGGACGGAGACGGAGGGGACGGAGACGGAGGGACGGAGACGGAGGGGCGGAGACGGAGGGGCGGGCGCAGGGGTCGCCCACCCCCTCACGATGTGCCGAGTCGCACGGACCACCCGGCGCCCGGGGTTGAGGGTGGCCCGCGGCGGCCGGCTAGGGTCAGCGCCCTTGCGGCTCCTTCACCGTGCGAGCGCCACCGCTCTCGGCCACCACCCGAGGCACGTCCTCCCGGTCCTCACCGCCGTCGCGGTCACCGCCCTCGTCGGTTCGTTCGTCGGGACGGCCACCGGGACCGGAAAGGCGCATGCCCCCGGACTCCGCGACCCGCACGGCATCGGCCAGGCACTCGGCGAGCCGGAGGCCCGCGTACCGGACCTCGCCGTACGGGGACATGGGGTCGGCCAGAACCTTCCCGGCATCCAGCAGGACCTGTCTCCCCACACCCAGTTGCCCGGCTTCCACCTCGTCGGCGAACCGCGACAGGTGGCTGCCCGGGTCGTCGGTGCCCAGATGACACGGTTCGCCCTCGGGAGACGACCAGGGCATCAGGCGCGCGACGTTCGAGGGGCCGGGACCGGGGAGGGGCGACCTGTGCCGGCCCCGAACGGGCGCGGAGGCCGCCGGGGACCCAGCCGAGGCGTTCGCCGAAGACTCCATCAGGCGGTCACCCCTTCGGCACCGACCACATGCCGGGCCAACCCGATGCCCAGATCCGCTGCGACGAGGGCGAGCCTCCGCCGCCGCTGGAGCATGTGCTCCCGGTCGCACGCGAGGAGGTAGGGGCGTACGAGGGCACCGGCCCCGCCGTCCAGCGGGGCGCCGAGCCCGTACGGCGACCGGGCGGCGGGGAGACGGCCCACGAGCGCGGAGGGACGGATCGCGCTGACTGAACTCCCCTTCCCGGCCGCCGTCGCCGCCGACCCGACCCGCCCCGCCCCGCCGACACGTCACCCGCACCCGCACCCGCACCCGCGATCCGATCGCTTCGACGGCCCCGGAGATCCGCCACCTGCCCGCCGTCGCCCTCACCCCGCCGGACATGACCGCGGCCGGACCGCTCCACTGACCCGCCTGACGCAGACGCACCTGGCAACAGCCCGCGGCGGCATACTCGGTGATCACCCGCGAGGCTGCCCCGCCGCTGTCACTGCCTGCGGCTGTCGCACGATCGAGGGGCGGTCTCCGTGAGACCGCCCCCGCACGACCGCAGTCCCGCCACACTCCCGCCACCCGGCGAATGACCAGGTCGGACAACGAGATCCTGCTGGAGTACTAGGGTTGGCGGTCATGAGGTCACGGTTCCGTAGGGGTGAGGTCATCGTCCGGCGCGAGATCCTGGACGGCCGCGAATGGCTGGTGTACCCGGTGCGGGTCGCGAGCGACGACGAGCGGGCGCTCGCGGTGTACCTGGCCCAGGGCACACCGCTCACCTTCGGGGGCGGCGACTTCCGCTGGGGGCTGCACCCCTGGACCGAGTTCGAGCACGTGTGGCAGTCCAGTGGCGTCCTGCAGCTGCAGCGCGCGGGGGACGGCTACTCCGTGTGGGGCCGCTGGACGGACGGCACCCTGTCGGAGTGGTACGTCAACTTCCAGGCACCCCTGGTCCGTACGGAACGCGGATTCGACACGCTGGACCACGAGTTGGATCTGGTCATCCCCGGCGACGGCTCCCCGTACCGGTGGAAGGACGTCGAGCACTTCGAGGAGCGGGTGCGCACGGGCGGCTTCGACGCCGAAGAGGCGGACGCCGTGCGTGCGGCGGCCGCCTCCGTCGTGGACCTCGTCGAGCGTGGCGCGTGCTGGTGGGAGCAGTGGCGCGACTGGCGGGCACCGGCCGACTGGGACCCGCCTGCCGCGGTGGCCCTCCAGGACGGCGCCCCGGTGGGCGCCCGCTGAGGGCCCCGCAGCCACGACCGGGCCCGTCCGTCAGTACGACTCGGCGTACAGGGTGAACAGATAGTCGCGGTCCACCGGGCCCGCCGGGTCGTTGTCGAGGTTGCCCGTCACGCCCTCGACCAGCCGGTCCAGGTCGTCCCTGGCCACCCCGCAGTCCCGCATCCGGGCCGCCAGACCCGCTGAGGCCAGGAGCCCGCCCACCGCGTCGTGGACGGTGTCGCCGCCCAGCAGCTCGGCGACCGCCGCGAACTCGTCCGGCACCAGGGGGCGGTGTGCCGGAGCCAGCTCGGGTACAGCACCGCCAGGCCCCGGCCGTGCGCGAGGTCCACCCCGGGCAGTGAGCCCATGGCCTGTTGCATCCGGTGGGGAAGACAGGTGCTGACGTTGGCGACGTTGACGCCCCCGAGCAGGGCCGCCCGGCACAGCGCCTCGCGGGCCTCGGCCGAGTCCTCGCCCTTCAGCACGGCCGGCAGATGCGTGGCGATCAGCTCGATGGCCTGGTGCGCCCGGGCCCGGCTCGCCTCGTCGGCGCGGGCCGCGACGCAGCCCTCGACGGCATGGGCGAACGAGTCGAAGACGGTCTCCGCCATGACCGCGCGCGGCACCGACGCGATCAGGTCGGGGTCGACGATCGCCGTGCGCGGGAAGACGGCGTCACCGCGAATGCCGGACCGGAAGCCGCGCACCGTGTCCGTGATGATCGCCCCCTTGGTCACCTCCGAGCCGCTGCCCGCCGTCGTGGGCACGGCCAGCAGTGGCAGCCCGGGCGCCTGCGGGCCCAGGGTCACGCCGATGAGGTCCCGCACGCTGCCGCCGGCGGGAGCGGTGACGCTCACCCCCTTGGCCGCGTCCAGGGCGCTGCCGCCACCGAGGCCGACGACGAGGTCGCAGCCCTGTGCGCGGGCCTGCGCGGTCGCCTCGTCCACCTCGTCGGACCTCGGGTTGGCCGACACCCGGTCGAAGACCGTGGCGCGCACCCCCGCGGCTTCCAGGGACGTCACGACCCGGTCCAGATAGCCGTGGGTTCGTGCCGCGCTCCGCCCGGTGACCACGAGCGCGTGCGTGCCGAGCGCCGTCGCGTGTGTCCCGGCCCGGTCCAGTTCACCGCGGCCGAACTCCACGCGGGTAGGGACGTCGAGGTCCACCTTCACGTGCTTACTCCATTCATGGCGTTGTCGTCGGCGGGGGGCGTGGCCTCGTCCCTCGCGCCGCGGGCGTCGGTGTGCCTCGCGCCGCGGGCGTGGTCGCGCAGCGCGTCCAGCACCGCACAGGTACCGGTGGCGAGCAGTTGCAGCGCCGACCCGCCGCCCGTCGACACCGGTCCCTGCCAGGGGAGTTCGGCCACCGTGTCGCCGCCCAGCAGCAGTGCCGGCCCGGACGCGCGCGAGAGCGCGGACAGGACGGCGTCCGCGGACCTCGCCTGCCCGTCGAGATACCGGGACGGTGTCCCGGCCAGCACTGCGGAGCCGGCGGCGGCCAGGGACCGGGCCGCCCACGGCTCCAGTTCGAAGTCCACGACGGCGTGCCCGGCCGGTACGCCGTCGGCGACGGTGACGGGCCCGGCCTCGCCCGTGATGCGCCGTCCGTCCACGGGTGCCACCCACACCGTCCGGGGCACGTGCAGCCGCGCCTTCGCCGGTGCGTCCAGCACACCCCGTACGGCGTCCAGGCAGGCGTCGGGCCTGCTGCCCAGGTCGGAGGCGCCGAGGTCGTGGCCCAGGGCGCGCAGCACCGTGTTGAGCACCACGCCGCCCGGCACCACCAGGTCGCAGGTGCGCATCGCGTGGACCAGGCCCACCAGGGTCTTCTCGGGTTTGCGCCCGCCGAGCACGGCCACGCGGAACACTCCCTCGGGCGGCCGCGCCCAGGGCGTGAGGAACCGGACCTCCGTCACCAGGCTCTGTGCGGCATGGCCCGGCAGCAGACGCAGCACACCGGTGTTGGAGGCATGGGCGCGGTGGGCCTTGGAGAAGCCGCCCACGGCGACCGCGTCGCCGAGCAGCGCGAACCTTCGGGCCAGTTCCGGATCGCCCCGTTCCTCCCCGGCGTGGTGACGGGTGTTCCCGAAGACGGCTATCTCACCGGGCGCCAGTGCCTCGGCGGCCCGCACCGCCGCGTCCGAGGCGTTCTCGGGGATGTAGCGCACCCGGCGGCCCAGCCGCCGCGAGAGATGGCCGGCGACGTGGTCCAGCGCGGTCGCGGTGCCGTCGTGGTGGCTGCCCTGGTGGGACAGGACGGCCACCCGCGCGCCGGCCCCGGCGAGCCGCCGCAGATCGGTCAGCTCGCTGTCGATGCGCCCGGTGCTGGTCAGGGCCGCGTCCACGTTGAACCCGGCCGAGAGGATCCAGCGTTCGCCCGCGACGATGTCGCGTGCGCTCAGCAGCGGCACGCCGCCGAGCGGGTCGACCCGACCGGTGTCAGAGGCCATAGGTGCGCAGACCGGTCGTCTCGTCGTGACCGAGCATCACGTTCATGTTCTGGAGGGCCGAACCCGCCGCTCCCTTGACCAGGTTGTCGCTGACGGAGACGACCTTGGCGATACCGCGCCGTGCGTCGTAGTCCACACCGATGTGGCAGAAGTTGGAGCCGACCACCCCGGCGACTCCCGGGTACCTGCGGTAGTCCTTGTCGGTGAGGCCGCCGAGCTGGGGTTCGGCGTTGACCCGGACGAAGAACTCGCCTTCGGCGCCGGTGCCGTAGCGCTCGGTGTAGCGGCTGAGCAGCAGTTCGCGCGAGAAGTCCTGGCGCAGTTCCTCCCGGACGCGGACGCTCGCCTGGATGTGGATGCCGCGGGCGAAGGGGCCGTGCGCGGTGCTGAGGTCCACGGTGACCGGTCCGCCGGCCGGGCCGGAGAGCCGGTCCTCCAGCTCGGGCGCGTGCCGGTGGCCCTGGAGGCTGTACGGCAGCATCGACCCGAAGACCTCGGCGTGCAGGATCTCGGTGCGCGGCTTGACGCCGGCGCCCGTGGTCCCGTTGACCGCCGCGATGTGCAGCGGCGCGCCGGGCTCGGCGAAGCCGGCGGACAGCAGCGGTTCGAGGCCGAGCAGCGCCGTGATGACGTAGCAGCCCGGGTTGGCCACCAGACGGGACTCGGGCAGCAGGTCCCGGTGGAACTCGGTGACGCCGTAGACCGCTTCCGGCAGCAGTTCGGGGGCGGTGTGCTCGGCGCCGTACGCCGCCCGGTAGGCCTGTGGGTCGGCGAACCGGAAGTCGGCGCTGAGATCGATCACCCGGGCCCCTGCCCTGAGCAGTGCGGGGGTCCGGCGCATGGCCTCGCCGGACGGCGTGCACAGGAAGACGACGTCCAGGTCGGCGGCGGCCGCGGTGACCTCGTCCGCGTCGTGGAACCGCAGCCCGGAGCCGAGCAGGTTCGGGTGCACCCGCTCGAAGGACTCCCCGCCCCGGGACGTGGGCAGGATCTCGGTGACCGCCGGGTGCCCCAGCAGCAGGCGGCACATCTCGCCGCCCGTGTAGCCGCTGCCTCCGATGACCGCTGCCCGTATGCCGTTGCTCATAGGTTCCATCCGTTCGTGAACTCGTCCGGGTCGGTGGTCACATGCAGCATGATCTTGCCGGTGGGGACATCGGCCCGGTCCATCAGACGCAGCGCCGACCCGGTGCCGGCGAGTGGGAAGTGGTGGGTGACCATCGGCAGGACGTCGAGGGTCCCGGCCGCGAGCCGGTCGATCACCTCGGTGAAGTCCCGGGGCGTCGACAGCGCCGATCCGTGCACGGTCACCTCGCGTCCGACGAGCGCGTTGAGGTCGACCGGGTGCCGGTCCTCGAAGTAGCTGACGATCACGATGTCGCCGCCGGGCCGTACCGCGCGCAGCGCCTGGTCGGTGACGCCGGGGTAGCCGGCGGCGATCACCACCACGTCCGCCGGACCGGCCAGGGCCTCGAGCGCCTCGGGCACCGGGTCGCCGTCGCGGGCGTCGGCGTAGGCGTCGGCGCCGAGACCGAGGGCGAGTCCACCCTTCTCGGGGCCGACGTCCACGCAGGCCACCGTGGCGTGGCCGAGCTGCCGGGCGGCGATCAGGCAGCTGAGGCCGATCGTTCCGGAGCCGAGGACGAGGACGCTGCGGCCCGCGCCCTCGCCGACGAGCCGTACCGCGTGCAGGCCGATGGAGAGCGGTTCGACGAGCGCACCGGCCACGGGATGCAGGTCGGGGGGCAGCCGGTGGGCCATGTTGGGCCGCAGGACGACCAGTTCGGCGAACGAGCCGGTCCAGTCGAGGTGGCTGAGGTTCAGCTTCCGGGTGCACAGGTGGGGTGCGCCGTGCAGGCACTGGGCGCAGGCGTCGCAGTGCGAGAAGGCGGCCGAGCACGCCCGGTCCCCCACGGTGAAGCCGGTCACGTCGGCGCCGACGGCCACCACGGTCCCGGAGAACTCGTGGCCGAGGACGGCGGGTGCCGTCTTGTAGGGGTGGGTGCCGCGGTAGGCGGCGAGGTCGGAGCCGCAGATGCCGGTGGCGTCGACCCGGACGAGCAGTTCGCCGCGGCCGGGCTCGGGGGCGGCGGTGTCCTGGTGGGCGATGGTTCGACGGCCGGTGAGGACGGCCGCCTTCATGGTCTTCGGCCCGGTGGTCCCGGGCGGGACGGTGTTCGGCGTCATGCTCAGCACACCCGGTTCGTCGCCGGGCGGCCGGCCAGGACGGCGCGCAGGTCCGCGGCGAGCAGGCGGCCGACCCGGTCCTGGGCGTCGGTGGTGGTGGCGCCGATGTGCGGGGTGAGCACCACGTTGTCCAGGGCCGCCAGGGCGGGGGTGCCGCACTCCCGCCCGTGCACGTCGAGGGCGGCGCCGGCGATCACGCCGTCGTTCAGCGCCCGCAGCAGGGCGTCCTCGTCGACGACACCGCCGCGGGAGACGTTGATGAGGTAGGAGTCGCTGTTCATCCGGGCCAGTTCCCCGGCCCCGATGAGGTTCCTCGTACGGTCGGTGAGCGGTACCGCGAGGCACACCATGTCGGCCGCGCCGAGGAGGTCGGTCAGGGCGACCCGTTCGATCCCGCGGCCGCGCAGTTCCTCGTCGCGGGCCGGCGTGGCGCGGTCCACGGCGGCGAGCACGCGCATGTCGAACGCCGAGCCGAGCCGGGCGATCCGGGCGCCGATGGGGCCGAGTCCGACCACGCCGAGAACCCGGTCCGCGAGGCCCGGCCCGGCGAGCCGGGGCTTGTTCCACTGCCCGCTGCGGACCTGCCGGTCGGCGAGGGCGATGTTGCGGGTCACGGCGAGCATGAGCCCGATGGCCAGATCGGCGACAGCGGGTGCCGAGACGCCGGGGAAGTTGAACACCTGCACTCCCGCCGCGCGGCAGGCGTCCAGGTCGATGTTGTCGGTCCCCGAACCGGCCCTCGCCACGGCCTTCAGACGGTGACCGGAGCGGATGACGTCGCCGGTGACGGTCACGCCGCTGCGCACGACGAGGGCGTCGGCACCGGCGGCCAGCTCGACGAGTTCGTCATGGCCGGGGTGCAGCCGCACCACGACCTCGTGGTCCTGTTCCAGGTCCGCGAGGGCGCCCGGAGACACGGGGTCCAGGACGACGACGCGTGCTCGATAGGTCATGTCAATGATCCTGCACGCCCATGACAGAGTTGGCAAGAAATTGCCAAAAAGCTGTTGACCAAGGTCGCCTCGACCGTGCTAGCTTCGCCACCGCAGCCGCCACATTGCAGCAAAACGGCTAGTCAATGAGGTGACAATCACTGTCCTATCGTGTAGCCACCCCCGCCTCGGCAGAGCCGAAACGCGCCGGGACCGCCGCCCCAGAAAGGCTCGAGATGCTCAAGCGCAGCTATCCCTCGTTCCGCTCCGTACTCGCCGCGCACGACGTGGTCCGCCTCGCGGGTGCCCACCACGCACTCAGCGGTGTGCTGGCCCAGGAGGCCGGATTCCAGGCGGTGTGGTCGTCGAGCCTGGAGGTGTCGGCCTCCCGGTGCCTGCCCGACGCGAGCATCCTGAGCATGACCGAGTACCTGGAGGCGGCCGCCAACATCCAGAAGGCCCTCGACATCCCCGTAGTCGCCGACGTCGACACCGGCTACGGCGGCAACTACAACGTGGCCCACATGGTCAACGAGTTCGAGGGCGCCGGCATCACCGCGGTGTGCATGGAGGACAAGCTGTTCCCGAAGATGAACAGCTTCGCGAACGGCGACCAGACGCTGCTCGACACCGCGGCCTTCGCCTGCAAGATACGGACCGCCAAGACCGTGCAGTCCACCGACGACTTCTTCGTCATCGCCCGCACCGAGGCCCTGATCTCCGGCGCGGGCGTCGACGAGGCGGTGCGCCGCTGCAACGCCTACGCCGACGCCGGCGCCGACGCCGTGCTCATCCACTCCAAGGCGCGCACCAGGGATGAGGTGCTCGCCTTCCTGGACCGGTGGGACGACCGCGTCCCGGTGGTCATCGTCCCCACCACCTACCCGGACTGGCACATCGACGAGGTGCGCGCGGCCGGCGTCTCCGTCGTCATCTACGCCAACCAGGGCATGCGCGCCGCGCTCTCCGCCATGCGCAGCACCTACCGCGCCATCTACGAGGCGGGCCACACCACCGCGCTGGAGTCGGAGATCGCCTCGGTACGGGACATCTTCGACCTTCAGCGGATGGCCGACTGGCAAAAGCTCGACGCGTGAGCACGGCTCGTGTGAACGGCATGGTGCGGACGGGCGAAGGCGAGCGGGAGGCATGACAGTCATCACGGGGGCCGACGAGCTCCTCGACACCGAGGTCTACCTCGACCTGCGGCGGCTCCTGGACTGCCGCCTGTACCTGAAGTGCGAGGGCTTCAACTTCGCCGGATCGGTGAAGGTGCGGCCGGCGGCCTGGATGGTGGACACCGCACAGCGCGACGGGATCATCGGCCCCGACTCCGTTCTGATCGAATCCTCCTCCGGCAACCTCGGAGTCGCGCTCGCCGTCATCGCGGCGGCGAAGGGAATCCGGTTCGTCTGCGTCACCGACCCCAAGTGCAACCCCTCCGCGACCGACCTGATGAAGGCCCTCGGTGCCGAGGTCGTCGTGGTCGACGAACCGGACGCCACCGGCAGCTATCTCGCCGCACGCAAGGCCCGTGTGCGCGAGCGCTGTGCGCAGGACCCGCGGTACGTCTGGCTCAACCAGTACGAGAACCCGGCGAACTGGGTGGCGCACTACGAGAACACGGCCGCCCTGATCGCCAAGCAGTTCCCGGGCCTGGACACGCTGTTCATCGGCACCGGCACCGGCGGGACCCTCATGGGCTGTGCCCGCTACTTCCGTGAACACAGCCCGCGGGTGCGCATCGTGGCCGTCGACAGCGTCGGATCGGTGAACTTCTCGGGCGCACCCGGGCCCCGGCACGTCCCGGGGCTGGGCGCGAGCACGCCCATGCCGCTGATCGACCCGTCCGTCGTGGACGAGGTCATACGGGTCGACGAACGGGACACCATCCGCATGTGCCGGCGCCTCGCCGCCCGCGGCGTCCTCCTCGGCGGCTCCTCCGGCACCGTGGTCAGCGCGGCCGCCGGGTGGCTGGCGCGGCACGGCTCCGCGGACCACACCGCGGTCGCCATCGCCCCCGACCTCGGCGAACGGTACATCGACACGATCTACAACGACGCCTGGGTGGCGCGCCACTACCGCCGGGGCGCGCAGGACCTCTTGGAGAACCAGTGAACAACCCGTCTGAGACACCGGACTTCTCTGTGGTCACGGGCGCCACCGTGCACCACGTTGTGGACGGCCGGCAGCAGGAGGTCTGCGAACTCGTCGAACGGACCTATCTCCTGCACGGCGAGGCGGGCACCGTGAATCCGCCCTCCTACTTCCTGCGGTTCCCCGACCGGCCCACCGCGCGCATCATCGCCCTGCCCGCCTCCGTGCGCGGCGGGCGACCGGTCGACGGCCTCAAGTGGATCTCCAGCTTCCCCACCAACCTCGACCGCGGCATCCCGCGCGCGTCGGCCGTGCTGATCCTCAACGACCCCGTGACCGGTTACCCGTACGCGTGCCTGGAGAGCTCCATCATCAGCGCCGTACGCACCGCCGCGTCGGCCGCCGTCGCGGCCCGTGCGCTCACCCGGAACCGTCCCGCACCGCGCCGCGTCGGCTTCGTCGGCACCGGCCTGATCGCCCGCTATCTGCACACCTATCTGTCCGTGCTGGACTGGGAGCCGCGGGAGTTCGGGGTGTACGACCTGTCGGAGGAGTACGCCGAGGGCTTCGCCGGGCATCTGCGCGAGACCGCGGGCGGCACCGCCGTCCGCGTCCACGACAGCGCGGAGAGCCTGATCCGCTCGTCGGACGTCGTGGTCTTCGCCACCACGGCGGCCACGCCCCACGTCGACGACCCGTCCTGGTTCGGCCACCACCCGCTCGTACTGCACGTGTCGCTGCGCGACCTGAGCACCGACGTCATCCTCGACAGCGTCAACGTGGTCGACGACATCGAGCACGTCCTCAAGGCCGACACCTCCGTCCACCTCGCCGAACAGCGCACCGGGGGGCGGGACTTCATCGACGGCACGCTGTACGACGTCCTCACCGGCAAGGTCGACGCGCCGGCCGACCGCACCGTCGTCTTCTCCCCGTTCGGACTCGGCGTACTGGACCTGGCCGTCGGCGATCTCGTGCACGGCCGGGCCAGGGAGACGGGCACCCTGGCCGTGGTCGACGGCTTCTTCCACGACCTCGAACGCCACCGCAGCCCGGCCCCCGGGGCGGTGCGCGATGACCGCATGCCACGAATGGGCTGAACTCCCCCTCGCTCCCGGCACGGTGGAGCGTGCCACCGCCCTGGCCCTGACCGCGGCCAAGGAGGTGGACACCGCCACCGGCGTCCTGGAGTACGTCGCCCGGCACGCCGAGGGCGACCCGGACCGCCCGGCGCTGACCGAAGGCGGACGGACCCTCGGCTACCGCGCCCTGCTGCTCCGGGTGGCCGCCGTCCGTGCCGTCCTGCTCGACGAGGGCGTGGCCGCCGGGGACGTCGTCGCGTGTGTCGGCCCGCGCAGCGCCGAGACACCGGCCGTGTTCCTGGCCCTGGAGAGCGTCGGGGCCTCCTACCTGCCGATCGACCTGGACTGGCCGCAGGAGCGGGTCCGCGATGTGCTGGAGCGCAGCCGTGCCGCCCTCCTCCTCGACTACGCCTCCCTCACCGGGACTCCGGCCGGCCCCGCCCACGCCGCGGCCGCGGCCGCCGGGGTGAGGGCCGCGGCGGCGCCGGCCGGCGCGGCGGACGGACCGCCGCCCCGGGACACCTCGGACCGCTCGCACGAGACGCGCTACACGATCTTCACCTCGGGCACCACCGGGCGGCCGAAGGGCGCCACCGTCGAGCACCGGGGCATGCTCAACCATCTGTGGGCCAAGGTCGTGGACCTGTCCCTGGGCGCCGACGACGTGGTGGCCTTCACCGCACCGCTCGTCTTCGACATCTCCATCTGGCAGATGCTCTGCCCGCTGCTCGTCGGCGGACACGTCGTGGTCGTCGACGAGACC
This sequence comes from Streptomyces sp. I6, assembly GCA_003725745.1. GTDB lineage: Bacteria > Actinomycetota > Actinomycetes > Streptomycetales > Streptomycetaceae > Streptomyces. The sequence goes on from RHDP01000001.1 coordinate 2,671,658, forward strand.
GTCATGCGCTACCCCCGACGGCTCGTCAAGACGCTCGACGCCCATCGCGTCACGGTCGTCGAACTGGTCCCCACGGTCGTGGGCTGGCTGGTCGACGAGACCCGCCGGCGCGACCCGGCGCCCCTGCGGGCCCTGCGGTGGCTGCTCTCCACCGGCGAGGAGCTGCACCCGCCGGTCGCCGAGCGCGCGGTGACGGCCCTGCCCCAGGTCACCCTGGTCAACGCCTACGGGCCCACCGAGTGCTCCGACGACGTCACCCACCACGTGGTGGCCCGCTCCGACCTGGAGCGCACCCGGCTCCCCGTGGGCTCCCCCGTCATCAACACCGCGCTCTACCTGCTGGTCGAGGAGGACGAGGGCGGCTGGCGGGCCGCGGAACCGGGCGAGTCGGGCGAGCTGTTCGTCGGCGGCACGGGCGTGGGCCTGGGCTACCTCAACGACCCCGAGGCCACCGCGCGTGCCTTCTTCCGCGATCCGTTCGCACCCCGCTCGGCCACCGGACGGCTGTACCGCACCGGCGACCTGGCGCGCTTCGACGAGGGCGTCGTCCACTACCTGGGACGCGGCGACCGCCAGGTCAAGGTGGCCGGCGTACGGATGGAACCCGACGAGATCGAGGCGGTGCTCAGCCGGCACCCGGCCGTCACGCAGTGCGCCGTCACGGTCAGCGGCGACGGCGAACACGGCCGGCTGATCGCGCACTACTCGCTGCGTGCGCCCGCGACCCCCGACGAACTTCAGCACGCCGTACGCGCCGCCGTCCCGCCGGCCATGGTGCCCAGGCGCTGGCGGGAGTGGGAGGCGCTGCCCCTCACCCCCAACGGAAAGGTCGACCACCGGTCCCTGCGGGCGGCCGTCACCGAGGAGGAGACGCTATGACCACCGCATCCGAGAAGACCGCGCCCGCGGACGCGCCCGCGGACGCGCCCGCGCCCGGCGGACCGGACACCTCCGCCCTGCCCGCCCACGCCCGGCTCCTGCTCGCCCTCGCCCGGCCGCGGCCGGAGGGGGACCACGAGCGCCTGGCCCGCTCGCTCGCCGGCCGGGGCGACCTCGACTGGGGTGCCTTCCTCGACGCCGCGGCCCGCCACAAGCTGCTCCCGCTGGTCGGCCGCCACGTCTTCACGCACCGCCTCGACCGCGAACGCGACGGCGTCAACGGCTTCCCCTACAGCTGGGTGTTCACGACCTCCTACCTCGGCAACCGCGCACGCAACCAGGCGCTGTCCGACGACTTCGGCCGGGTGTTCCGGGAACTCGGCCAAGCCGGGGTCAGGCACGCCGTACGCAAGGGCTTCTCCCTCGCCGAGGGCGAGTACGGCGACCCCGGACTGCGCCGGATCAACGACGTGGACCTGCTGGTCGACCGGGACGACGCACCCCGGGCCCACGAGGTCCTGGAACGGCTCGGGTACGTGCAGGGCAAGCTCACGGGGGACGGCGAGCAGATCGTGCCGTTCAGCCGCAAGACCCAGGTCTTCTGGCGCGTCAACCTCAGCAACCAGCTGCCGTACCGCAAGGCCGGACACCGCCCGGACGTCCCCGAGTTCAACGTGGACCTGTGCCACGACATCTTCCAGCGGAAGTCGGGCGTCAGCGCACCCGCACGCGAGCTGCTCGGCCGCTCCGTGCCCACGGTCCTGTGCGGCGCGCCGACCTGGATCCCCGACCCCGCCGACCGGCTGCTGGACCTCTGCTCCCATGTGCACAAGGAAGCGACCAGCCTGCAGTTCATCGAGGACAGCGTCGATCTCCAGATCAGCAAGTTCCTCGACGTGGCACTCGTCGCCGCGAGCTACGACGAGAGCGTGTGGCGTGCCTTCCTGAGCCGGGTCGAGGAGTACGAGGCAGGCCCCATCGCGTACTACGCCCTGCACTTCACGGCCGAGCTGTACCCGGACGCGGTGCCGCCGCGGGTGCTCGCCGCGCTGCGGCCCGAGGACACCGCGTACCTGGACGAGTACGGAACCCTCGACGGCCAGACCGCCCGCTGGGCGCTGCCCTTCCTGGAGCGGCTCTTCGACACCGGCCGCGGGGACGGCAGCGAACGCTCCAACGTCCCCCATGACTGACCCGGGCGGTCCACCGGCCGGCACCACCGCTCCCCCACCGAACACCCCGCCCTCTCACCGACATCGGGAACATCCATGAACACACCCTGGGACAGCCGTTTCGAGGCGCTGGTGATGCGGCATGTCGAACTCGGCCGCGACGGCGGACTGCGGCCGGACGACGATCTGCCGGGCCGTGGACTCGACTCCATCGCCATCGTCGAACTCGTCGTCTCCCTGGAGGAGACCTACGACATCGAGATCCCCGACGAGCGGCTCACCCAGCAGTCGTTCACGACCCCGGGCACCCTGTGGTCGGTCGTCTCCGGGCTGGTGGAGCGTGAGCCCGGCCGGGAGGGCGCCGCGTGATCGTCTCCCTCGTGGGCTCGGACGGGGCCGGCAAGTCGACCGTCTCGCGGCTGGCCGCCGAGCGACTGGCCGCGGCCGGGACGACGATCGAGCGGGTGGACCGCTGGGACATCGTCGGCAATCCGGCGTATCCCGCGACCCGCTTCATGAAGCCCGACGTGCCCGACACCCGGCTCTGCGTCGCCGAGATGCCGAACCCGACCCGGTTCCTGTTCCTCATGTGGTCGATCTCCCACGCCCTGCTGGCCCGCACCCCCGAGGCGGTCCGGCCCGGCACGGTCACCCTGCTCGACGGCTACTGGATGAAGCACGCCGCCGCCGAGATCGTCTACGGCCTGGACCGCTCCTGGGCGGAGGGCGTCGTCTCCGCCCTCCCCGTCTCCGGGCAGGTGCTCTACCTCCGGCTCGACCCGAAACGGGCCTGGGAGCGCAAGGTCGGACGGGACGTCGTGCCCTACGAGTGCGGGATGGACCCCGAGTGCGCGCAGGAGAACTTCCTGGCCCACCAGAACCGCATCCTCGCCGTGCTCGACGACTGGGCCGCACGGTTCGGATGGCTCACCCTCGACGCCGAGGAACCCCTCGACGACGTCGTCGACCGGGTCGTGGCCACCGTGTCCGGGGCGCTCACGGAGGAGCGGTGAGCGCGCCCGCGGCGGCGGCGCGCGAGCGGGCCGGGGAGCCGCGCACCCTCGTGGTCAAGGTCGGCGGCAGCCTCGTCTCCGACAAGCGCACCGACGACCACCTGGACGCCACGGCGGTGCGCGCGTACGCGGCACTCGTCGCCGACCTCGTACGGACCTTTCCGGGCCGCACGGTGTTCGTGGCCGGCGGCGGCGCCCTGGGGCACGGGGCGGTCCGCGACCTCGACACCGCGGACGACTTCGCCGCCCTCGGCCTGACCCGGGCCACGTTCGCCGTCAAGTGGGCCTGGACCTCGGCCTTCCGGGAGGCGGGCATCCGTGCCATGCCGCTCCAGGTGGCGGCCATGTGCGCGGACCGGCCCTCGGGCGCCGTCGCCGACCTCACCGTCGTACGCAGGCTGCTGGCCGAAGGCGTGCTGCCGGTGCTCTCCGGCGACTGCGTCCTGACCGCCGACGGCGGCCTGCGGATCTACGGCAGCGACCATGTGCCCGGCATGCTCGTCGACGGGCCGCTCGCCCCCGTACGGATCGTCACGCTCACCGATGTGCCGGGCATCCTGACCGGGACCGGGCCGGACGGGCCCGTCCTGTCCTGGGTCAGCCCCGACGACCCGTCACCCGCGCACGCCGTGGTGTGGCAGACCGCCTCCTGGGACACCAGCGACGCGATGCGCGGCAAGGTCGACGCCATGGTGGCGCACGCCCGGCGCGGAGCCGAGTGCGTGATCACCCGCGGCGACCCCAACGCGGCCTCGCTGCACCATCTGCTCGCGCCGATGAGCCGGTGGCCGGCGGACGTGCCGCACACCCTGATCTCTCGCACACGCCCCGCCCCGCCCCGGCCGGGGACACCCGGCCGACCGGTACCGCCGACCGCGTTCCGTCCCCGCCCGACCCCAGCTCCACGTCAGCCCGCTCCTGAGGAGATTCCGGCATGTCCGCCACCACCGCCACGCCCGCCGCCGGCCGCCTGGTCCTGCTCAACCCCGGCCCGGTCAACGTCCACGAGGACGTACGCGCCGCCATGACCTCGCCCGACCAGTGCCACCGCGAGCCGGAGGCCACCGCGCTGATGAACCGGGTCCGGGAGAAGGCCACCCGCGTCAGCGGCGGCGACGACGCCTTCACCTCGGTGCTGCTGGCCGGTTCGGGCACCGCCGCGCTGGAGGCCGCGTTCTCCTCCATCGTCCCCGCGGACGGCCGCATCCTGATCCTCGACAACGGCAACTACGGCGAGCGGCTCTGGCGCATCGTCGACGTGCACGGCATCCCGCACCGTCGTATGGAGTTCGGCTGGTGCAACCCGATCGACGTGGACGCCGTCGACCGCGCCCTCGCCGAGGACCCGGGCATCACCCACGTCGGCCTCGTCCACCACGAGACCAGCACCGGCATGCTCAACCCGCTCCGCGAGATCGGCGCCGTCGTCGCCGGGCACGGCCGGCAGTTCGCCGTGGACGCCATCAGCAGCCTGGGCTCCGAGCAGCTCGACCTGCGGGCCGACCACATCGACTGGTGCGTGGGCACCGCCAACAAGTGCCTCGAGGGGCTGCCCGGCGTCAGCTTCGTCACCGCACCGCGGCACCGCCTCGAGGAACTCAAGGACGTACCGACCCGCACCTTCTACCTGGACCTGTACGGCCACTTCATCTCCCAGGACCGCAGGAACGCACCGCTGTTCACCCCGGCCCTCCAGGTCATGACCGCGCTGGAGAAGGCACTGGACCGGTCCCTGCGGGAAGGTGTCGAGGGCCGGGGCGCCCGCTACACCGCGCTCGCCGAGCAGATCCGGACCGGCCTCGCCGAGCGCGGCATCCGCTTTCTGCTGCCGGCCGGGCAGCGCGCCAACTCCGTGACGAACGTGTACGTGCCCGAGGGCATGACGTACGACGAGCTGCACGACGGCCTCAAGACCGAGGGATACGTCGTCTACTCCACGCAGGAACAGCTGGAGGGAGTCTTCCGCGTGGCCAACATGGGCCAGCTGGACGGCGACGACATCGCGGGCTTCCTCGCCGCGTTCGACCGCGTGGTCGCCAAGTACGCCGACCGGGCCGGGTGACCGCGCCGCAGCGGCATGCTCCCACCCCTCTGACCAAGGAGACCCACCGTATGCGTTCCAACCGACTCGCCATCGTCGGTGCGGGCCCCAGCTGCACCTACGTGCTGGACCGGCTCGCCGCGACGGCGCGGGCGGCTACGACGGCCCTGTCGCTCGACATCCACATATTCGACCGCACAGGGCAGTTCGGCGCCGGGCAGGTGCACAGTCCCGAGCAGCCGGTCACCAGCTTCCTCAACCGCATCGTCGGCCAGGTGGCGTTCGCGGCGGACGAGAGCGTCGTCGGAGCGGGACCGCTGCTGCCTCAGGAGGACCGGCCCACCCTGCTCGACTGGTGCCGCGCCAGGTACGAGGAGACGAAGGACCCCGTCTTCGACCTGGCCGCCGAGGACTGGCCGAAGCGCTACGTCCACGGCCTGGCGCTCGCCGACCAGTTCCGACGGTATGTCAGGATACTGCGGCACGTGCCGGGCGTGGAGGTCCATGTGCACCACAGCGAGGTGACCGACCTCCGGGAACTGGCGGACGGCCGACTGGCCGTCATCGACGGAACCGGCGAGCCCGTCCTCGACGCCGACCACGTCCTGATGCTGACCGGGCACTCCTCCAACGACCCGGACCGCTACCCCAGGCAGGCCGCGTGGGCCCGGTTCGCCGAGCGGCACCGGGCGGCCTTCGTCCCCTCCGCCTACCCGCTGGAGAAGGCCTTCGAGCCCGGCCAGGCCGGACCCGGCAGCACCGTCGGCTGTGTCGGCATGGGCCTCACCGGCATCGACGTCATCCTGCACCTGACCGAGGGCCGGGGCGGTGTCTTCGAGGAGCGGCCCGACGGCACCCTGGCCTACCGGGCCTCCGGCCAGGAGCCGGACTCCATCGTCCTGTTCAGCCGCGCCGGGCTGTTCACCTTCGCCCGGCCCTACAACGCCAAGGAACGCAACCCCGGGGAACTGGAGCACCGGGGCGTCTTCCTGGTGGAGGACGCGGTGCACCGGCTGCGCCGGTCCGCGGGCCGTCCCGTCACCATCGGCGGCCTCGAGCAGCGCCAGCTCGACTTCCGCGACCACGTCTTCCCCGTGATCGTGCTGGAGATGGCCCACCTGTACTACACCACGCTCCTCGGCGCCGGCTTCGGCCGCCGGCTGGAGGCGGCGGCCCGGCCCGAGTACGAGGCGTTCCTCGCCGACGGCGGCCGTGGCGCACCCTCCGACGACTCCGTGCGCCGGCTCCTGGCCCCGCTGGAGGCCCTGGTGGACGAGGCGGCGGAGACCCTCGACGCGGTCCTGGCGGGCACGCTGGGCCTGGCCGCGGCCAAGGAGCACGAGTGGGACGCCGAAGCGGCGCTGCGCCGGCTCCTGGAGGTGGTCTTCGGGCCCGAGCAGGCGGCCGGCCTCGCCGAACGGCTGGACGATCCGGCCCGGTTCGCGGCCGGTGTCGCGGCCGTCGAGTCCCCCTGGCGGCACCCGAAGAGCGTCGGTGCCCAGCGGTTCTCCTGGGAGCGCTCGATCCGGCCGATCGACCGCGGCTCGTTCGCCACACCCGGCGAATACCGCGCGGCGATGCTCGACTTCCTCGACGTCGACCACCGCTGGGCCGCCCAGGACAACCTGTCCAACCCGGCCAAGGCGGCAGCCGACGGGGTCTGGCGCGACCTGCGGGACGTGCTGGCGGCGGCGGTCGACTTCGGCGGGCTGCACGCCGCGTCGCACCGCGACTTCCTGGACGTCTTCATGCGCCACCACAACCGGCTGTGCAACGGCGCCGCCCTGGAGGTCATGGAGAAGGTCCGCGCCCTGATCCAGCACGGCCTGGTCGATGTCTCGGCAGGTCCCGAGGCCGAGGTGGCACTGGACGAGAGCAGCGGACGCTTCGTGGTGCGCGGCGCTGTCACCGGTGCCGAACTGCCGGTCGACATCCTCGTCGACTCACGCGTCCACCCCTTCGACGCCGAGAACGACGTCCTGCCGCTCTACCCGAACCTGCTGCGACACGGACTCGTCCGCAAGTGGCGCAACCCGGGCATCGGCGAACCGGACTTCGCGCCCGGCGGGCTGGATCTCACGGAGGACTTCCACCCGGTGCGTGCCGACGGCGAGGTGGACCGGCGGCTCACCCTGCTCGGCCCGCCCAGCGAGGGCGTGATGTTCTTCCAGCTGGGCGCGCTGCGCCCGAACCAGAACCATCACGTCATGCAGGACATCCTGTGCTGGATCCGGGAGTTCTGGCTCCATGACGGTGCCGCCGCCGACACGGCCGGCACGCCCCTCACGACGGGAGTGTGAAGGATGACGGCCCCACACGGCGAAGGCGCCGAACGGCTCGACGAGATCGCGGCGATCCACGCCCGCCTGCGTGCGGACGCGGCCGCCCTGGACGACGCGGCGGCCCGTGAGGCGACCCGACTGCCGGGCTGGAGCAGGGGACATGTCCTCACCCACCTCGGCGACCTGGCCCGTGCCTTCGCCCGGCAGGCTCGCTACGCCCTCGAGGGCCGGACCGTCGAGGTGTACGACGGCGGCCGCCCGGGTCGCGACGCGGGCATCGAGCGGGGCGCCGGCCGATCCGCGGCGGAGCTGCGGGAGTCGCTGGAGGACGGGCTCACGCGGCTGGAGAAGGCGTGGGCCGAGCTGGGCCCCGACGACTGGAGTCTGCGCTGCGCCTACCGCGACGCGGATCTGCTGGCCACCCAGCTGTGCTGGTGGCGCGAGGCGCACATCCACTACGCCGACCTGGGCACCGGCTACCGGCCCGAGGAGTGGGGCGACGCCCTCGGCGCGCACCTCGTCGAATACCTGCTGCCCCGGCTGCCGGCGGCCCGTACCACGGTGCTGTTGTCCGCCGACACGGCGCGCCGCTGGGAGTACGGGGCGGGCACCCCGACCACGGTCCACGGCACCCAGAACACCCTGGCGGCCTGGCTGGCCGGGCGATCCGCAGCCGAGCTGCCCAAGGGCTACGGGTCCACCGACTCGCTGCCGGATCTGGGCCCCTGGCCCTGACCGGCGGTCCCGGTCACCGCACCCCGCGGGCCGGGGACACCACGCACGATCGAAGGAGACGACAGGCATGGCGGCACAGACACAGACTCTCAGCGGTGACACCGGTCTGGTGCTGCCCGAGTTCGACGCCCCGCCGCAGGACCCCTATCCGCTGATGCGTGCATGGCTGGACTCCGCCGTGGCCCGCGAGGTCCGGGAGCCGTACGCGGCGGTGCTGGCCACCGCCGACCGGACGGGCCGGGCGTCCAGCCGGGTGCTGCTGGTCAAGGAGATCGACGACCGGGGGCTGTTGTTCACCAGCTTCCGGGGCAGCCGCAAGGGCCGGGACCTGGCCGTGACGCCCTGGGGGTCGCTCACCTTCTACTGGCGGGAGACGCTCCAGCAACTCACCGTGCAGGGCCCGGTGGAGGTCCTCAGCGGCGCGGAGTCCGACGAGCTGTTCGCACGGCGGCCGCTCACCGCGCAGGCCACCACGGCGGTCTCCCGGCAGAGCCGGCCGCTCGCCGACGAGGCCGAGCTGAAGGCCGGCGCGAAGGCGCTGGCCGCCGCGGGCGGCCCGGTCGCCCGCCCGGACGAGTGGACCGGCTACCGGCTGGTGCCGCAGGCCATCGAGTTCTGGTACGGCAGCCCCGACCGGCTGCACCGGCGGCTTCGCTACGACCGCGGCGCCGACACCGCCGACTGGACGCACCAGCGGCTCCAGCCGTGAGGCACTCAGTCCTGATCCGACCGGCAACGACCTTGGAGAGACCCCATGCACGCTAGCGACCCGCTCCGGGCGGTGGCCGACGACCTGGTCGCCGGGATGCGCCGGCACCGCCCGCCGGGATGCGCGGGCACCTCGGGCGCGGTCCAGGCCTGGTACCGCACCAGCGGACGCTTCGCCGAGGGCGGGGTCAGCGACATCAGCGTCCAGCGGGGCGAGGGCACGTCCGCCAGGTACGTGCTGCGCGACGGCTTCCGGCACCGCTCGGTGCCGGGCCTCGATCCGTACGCCGCCGTCCTCGACGGGGACGGCGGCCGAGCGCCCGCGGGCACCGGCCCGGGACGGCCCGCCGGGGGCCGTCCCGGGCCCGAGTGGATGGACCTCACCTCCGTCCTGTCCGTGCTCGGCGAACTGGAGCGGTCGGCCCGGGACTTCGACCCGGCCGTGGCCCAGGTCGTCATCGACTTCGAGCTGAGCGAGCAGGACATGGTCCTCGCCCGGGACGACCGGATCCGCGAGGAGCACCGGCTGCTCAGCTATCTCACCGTCCGGGTCATCGCCCGCAGGGGCGGCCGGATGTCCACCGGCTTCTACACCCCCGGCACCAGCGGCCCCCTGGACGGCATCGACGCCGCTGCCGCCGGTGCCGAGGTCGCCCGGCGCGCGGTGACGGGCCTCGACGCCCGGCCCGCCCCGGTGGGCCACCTCCCGGTCGTGGTGGCCGGGGGGCGGGGCATGGTCCTGCTCCACGAGGCCTGCTGCCACCCGCTGGAGGGCGACGAGGTGCTGCGCGGCTCCGTCTACGCCGGACGGATCGGCGAGACCATCGCCTCCCCGCTGGTCACCATCACGGACGACCCCACCGTCCCGGGAGCGGTCGGTTCCTTCGGCCACGACGACGAGGGCACGCCCGGAACACCGACGACGCTCATCGAGAACGGCGTCCTCAGGGGCTATCTGACGGACCAGGAGTCGGCGGCCCGCCTCGGCCTCGCGCCCAGCGGCAACGGCCGGTGCACCACCGTGCTGCACCCGCCGCAGCCCCGGATGACGAACACCTGCCTCTCGGCCGGTACGTCCGGCGTCGAGGACATCGTCTCCGGCACCGAGTACGGGATCTACGCCCAGCACGTCGGAGGTGGCGAAGTCATCGAGTCCACCGGCGAGTTCACCTTCCGCGTGACCAACGGCTTCCTGATCGAGAACGGCAGGATCACCGACCCCATCGAGGAGACGACCATTACGGGAACGGGAACCCAGGTGCTCGGGGACATCGACGCGATAGCCGACGACCCCGTCGTCGGGGCCGCCAAGTGCGGCAAGTTCGGCCAGTGGGTGCCGGTGGGTGTGGTCGGCCCGACCCTGCGCGTGCGGTCGCTCCTGGTCGGCGGTACCGGGCGATGAGCGAGGCATCCGGCTTCCTGAACGCGACCGCCGCCGGCCGGGGCGCCGACTCCGAGGTCTGGGAGAACACCCACGAGACCGACGAACTGGTCTGCCGGGAGGGCGCGGTGGAACGCCGCGTCGCCGCCACCACCACGGCCACCGCCCTCACCGTCTGGAAGGACGGGGCCGAGGGATACGCCGTGCACATCCCCGGCGGAGCCGACGCCGCGCTCGTCGACACCGCCCTCGCGGTCGGCCGGGCCCTGGGCTCCGCGGCGCCCGCGCCCGCCCGCCCCACCACGCCGGCCGCGGGGCCCCGGCTGCTCGCGCAACCGCGGCTCGACGAAGCCGTGGCCCGGCGCCTCGCCCGGCTCACCGCGGGCCCAGCCGACGTGGACGTCGAGCTGCGCGCCCGGGCCGACCGGTCGAGGGTCCTGCTGCACCGCGCCGGCTGCGAGCCGCTGCGGCACACGACGGGCACCGTCCAGTTGCAGGCCCGGATCACCGCCAAGGGCCCGCGCGTCGGGTTCATCGCACACCAGATGTTCGGGCGGTCGGTGGACGCCGTTTTGGAGGACGCCGCAGGCGCGGAGCTGGACGACCTGACGGCCCTCGCCCGCGTGCTGGCCCGCGAACCCGTGCCCCGGATCTCCCACGACGACGTCCTGGTGGACGGGCGTGTGATGGTGAAGCTGCTCATGCTCGCCGTGCCCGCCTTCCAACTGGACTCCGTCCTGGAGGGCCGCTCGCCGCTGGCCGGCCGCACCGCCGAGCGGATCGGCAGCGCGGGCCTGTCCCTCGTGGACGACCCCACGGCGGCGGACAGCCCCCTGCCCACGCCCTGGGACGACGAGGGCACCGCGTGCCGCCCCACCACGCTGCTGGAGAACGGCGTGCTGCGCGGCTTCCTCAGCTCGCGCCGCACCGCCGCCCGGGCCGGCACGGTCAGCACCGGCTCGGGCCGCCGGGGTCCCTCCGGCGAAATGCCCACGGTGCAGCCGGGGTTCCTGGCCCTGCGCCCCGCCACCTCGCTCGGGGACGCCCCGCTCGACGGCAGGACGCTGCTGAAGGTGGTGCAGGCGAACGGCGCCCACACGTCGAACGCCATCACAGGCGACTTCTCCATCGGCGCCAACGCGGTCCTCCTCACCCCCGACGGGGCCCGGCACAACGCCGGCAACATCACCCTCGCCGGCAACGTGTTCCGGTTGCTCGCCCGGATCGACGGCCATGACGGGCGGACGCGTCTCCACCGCAGCCACACCTCCTTCATCGCGAGCCCCGGCGTCTGGACGTCCGGGCTCACGATCGGGAGGTGACCGCGCCATGACACTGCTGAGGCACCGGGAGTTCCGCCTCTTCTGGGCCGCGCAGACGGCCAGCACCCTCGGCGCCAACATGAGCCGGGTGGCGCTGCCGCTGCTGGCCGCGACGACGCTGGCCGCCACCCCCTTCCAGATGGGGCTGCTGCAGGCGGCGCAGACCATCGCCTTCCTGCTCATCGGCCTTCCGGCGGGCACGCTGGTCGACCGGATGCACCGACGGCCGATCCTCATCGCCTGCGATCTGCTGCGCGCGCTGTTCCTGACGTGCCTGGTCGTCGGGTTCGCGCTGGACTGGGTCGGCTTCACCGGGCTGATGGCGGCGACACTGGCGATCGGATTCGCCACCGCCTTCTACGAAATCGCCTACCAGTCGTACATCCCGGCCGTGGTGGGACGGGCCCGCCTCGTCGAGGGCAACGCCAGGCTGGAGAGCACCAACGCCGCGGCCCGGCTCGCCGGGCCCACGCTCGGCGGCTCGCTCGTGCAGCTGCTGGGCGCGACGGCCGCCGTCGCCTCCCAGGCCGTGAGCCATCTGGCGTCGGCGCTGCTGGTGTCCCGGATGCGCACCGTCGAGGAGGCACCGGCCCGCGGGAACCGGCGCCGGATGTCGGCCGAGATCGGCAGCGGCCTGCGGTTCGTGCTGCGGCAACCGGTGTTCCGGGCCATCACCGGCTCCGCCGCGACGTACAACTTCTTCTACGCGGTCATGCTGCCGCTGGTGATGCTGCTGCTGGTCAAGGAGCTGGGGCTGTCGGGGACCACCGTCGGCGTGCTGATGGCGGTCAGCGGACTCGGCGGCATCCTCGGGGCCGCGGCGGCCGGCCGGCTCGCCCGGCGGCTCGGGCAGGTGCGCGCCATGTGGCTGGCGTATCTGCTGACCGTGCCGACCACCTTGCTGATCCCGCTGTCGCACGGCGGCTGGGGCATCGCCCTGTTCGCCGTGCCCTGGTTCACCGTCAGCTTCGGCATCGTCGTCTACAACGTCGGCCAGGTCAGCATCCGGCAGGCCCTGTGCCCGCCGGACATGCTGGGGCGGATGAACGCCAGCGTGCGGTTCATCGTCTGGGGCATCCTCTCGCTCGGCTCGCTCACCGGCGGTGCCCTCGGCGAATGGATCGGCGTGCGCGGCGGCCTGTTCGTGGCGGGCGCCGGGATGACCGCCGGAGTCCTGTGGCTGCTGCTGTCCCGGCTGGTCCGGATGCGCCATCTGCCCGCCGAGGAGCCGCAGGCGGTACCGGACGCCGCCCCCTCCCCCTGACACGACCTCGAAACCGACCGGCCCCCGAAGAGCCTGATCAAGGAGCACCCCCATGTCCGACCGGAAGACTCCCCGCTACGTGGTCTTCGTCGAGTCCCCGCTGACCGGCGCGGGCCAGGACTGCGCCCGGTTCCTGCTGGAGCAGGGCGTGACCCCCGTGGTGGTGGCGGCCCGGCCCGCAGCCATGGCGCCCTCGCTGATCCGCGACTACGCCGCACTGGGCGTGGAGGTCCGCGCCTGCGACACCCATGACGCCGACGCCGTCGTCGCGGCCTGCCGGGAAATCGCCGCGGACGGCGAACTCGTCGGAGTCGCCTCGGTGTACGAGTACTACTGCGACATGGGCGCCCAGGTCGCCGCCCGGCTGGGGCTGCCCGGCCCGGACCCGGCGGCCGTGGCCGCCTGCCGTTCCAAGGCGTCCATGCGTGCCGCGATGGCCGGGACGCCCGGCCTCAACCCGCGCTTCCGGGTGTGCTCCTCCGCTGACGAGGCCGCGTCCGCCGGGACCTCGATCGGGTTCCCCGTCGTCGTCAAGCCGCTGGACCTCACCGGCAGCCTCTGGGTCCGCCGGTGCGAGACGGCCGAGGAGGTCGACGCGATCACCCGGGAGATCCTGGGGATCGGCGAGTACCTCGGCCAGGAAGTCACCCCCCGGGTGGTCGTCGAGGAGTGCGTACCCGGCGCCGAGTACTCCGCAGAGGTCATGCACGGCAAGGTGCTCGGCCTCACCGAGAAGATCTGCAGCGCGCCCCCGCTGTTCCTGGAGATGGGCCACGTCTTCCCGGCGGAGGTCACCGGAGCGCGGGAGCGCCTGCTCGTCGAGAAGGCCGAGCAGGCCGTCAAGGCGATCGGCCTGACCTGGGGCCCCGCCCATGTCGAGCTCAAGCTGACCGCCGACGACAAGGACGCCCGGGTCATCGAGGTCAACGGGCGGATCGCCGGCGACCGGATCCCCGAGGCGGTGCGGATCGCGAGCGGCGTCGACATGTGCCGCCTCCACATGACCGCGCTGCTGGGCGCCGCCCCCGACCTGAACGTCGTCTGCGACCGCACCGCGGTCGTCCACTTTTTGATGTCGGCGCCGCTCGGCCGCCTCGACGCCATCGACGGCGTCGCCGAGGCGCAGGCCCTGGAGGGGGTGCACGAGGTGCACATGCGCCCCGGTGTGCAGCCGGGCATGGTCTACAGGGCCAACGGGTCGAACCGGGACCGCGCCGCCTGGATCATCGCCGAGGGCGCCGACCGCGACGAGGCGCTGGGCCGGGCCGCGGCGGCGGGCGAGAAGCTGACCTTCACCTGGTCGCCGGTGGACGAGTCCCAGGTCAGGGGCTGACCACCGTGCGAACCACCCCCGAGCACCGCGCGGTGCGCTTCGCGGCGGGCGAGGCACGCCGGGCGCCACTCACCTGGAGCCAGCAGTACTACCTGGCCGAAACGGACGCCGCCCGGCCGCTGGGGCGTGGGCTCGCCATCAGGAGGCTGTACGAACTGCGGGCCGGTGTGCGCGAGCGGGACGTCGTGGCGGCCCTGCGGGACCTGCTGCACCGCTTCGAGGGCCTGCGCAGCACGGTCGTCCGTGACCCGGCCGGTACGGGCGGCGCGGACGACTGCGCCGGAGCCGGGCAGCGCGTCCACGCGGAGGGCACCCTGCACCTCGCCGTCCACGAGGTGGACGGCGCACAGGGGCCGGCGGAGGCCGCGGCCGCCGTACTGGACGAGCTGGCCGCGACGCCGTTCGACGTCGCCGAGGAGTGGCCGGTACGCGCGGCGCTGATCGGCCCCGCCGGCCTGCCCCGCTTCCTGGCACTGGTGTTCAGCCATGTCGCCGTGGACGCGTTCGCCCTGCTGCCGGTCACCGACCACCTCGTCTCCGCCGTCGCCGTACGCCGTCCCGAGTGGCCTCCCGCCCGAAGCCGGGACGCCGGCCGCAGCCCTCGTGAACAGGCCGCCGCCGAGGCGGCCGAGCCGGCCCGCCGCTCGGCGGAGCGCGCCCTGCGCCGAGCCGCCGACACCTTCCGCACCATGCCGGCGGCGCCCCCCGCCCCGGACGGCGCCGCGGCCACCGACCGGTACCGGTTCCTGTCGCGCACCTCGCCCGCACTGCACCAGGCGGCCGGTGCCGTGTCGCTGCGCACGGGGGAGAGCGTGGCCACCGTGCTCGCCGCGGCCATGATCGCGGTCGACGCCCACCTCGCGGACAGCCCGACGGGGTACCTGCAGCTGCTCGCCGCCAACCGGTCGCGCCCCGAGACCGTCAACGCCGTGGTGCCCTGTTCGCAGCCCGTGCCGTTCTGCGTGCCCGTGGCCGGCTCCTCGTTCCCGAAGCTGGTCCGTGCCACCGCATCGGCCGCCCTGGGCGCGTTGCGCCTCGGCTCGTATCCGCCGGACCGGCTGGCCGAGCTGCACCGCGTCGTGGAGCGGGAGCGGGGCGTCCGCCTGGACATCACGCCCACGCTCAACTACCGGCCCCGGGCGGGCGCCCCGCCCCGCCGCGAGGTCACCGCGGCGGAGCTGGAGGAGTCCGCGGCGGCCGGTGTCACCCGCTGGATCCCCGGCGATCTGGTGTGGCGGTCCACCCGCTATCTGAGCGCCGACGTGAGCGAGTCCGGTATCCGGCTGGTGCTTCAGGTGGACACCCGGGTGCACACTCCCGGCTGGGCCGAGCGCTGGACGGCGGCGCTGGAGCGGCTGCTGTGCGCGGCCGCGACCCGGGAGGTGGCCGCGGAGGAGCTGCAGCGCGTGGTGAAGCAGTCGCAACCGACACGTCAGGAGCCGAGATGTCGCTGAGCGGTACGCAACGGACCGTGGAGTTGGTCGGCGCGGGTGTCATGGCGGAGGGCTATCTCCGCGCGGCACAGCGCATGGGCCTGAGGGTGGGGCTGGTGGAGACCGCCGCCCGGCACGCCGAACTGGCGCCCCGGTTCCCCTGCGTCGTCGACTTCGAGCCGGTGGAGGGAGTCCCGGCCCGGGACGAGGCCTGGCTGCCCCCGGCGATGACGCTGGCCGGCCGGCTGGCCCCGGACGCGGTGCTGGGATTCGCCGAGCCGCATGTGCTCGCCACGGCGCTCGTACAGCACCGGCTCGGCGTGCCCGGGCCTGGCCTGGCCGCCGCCACGGTCTCCCGCAACAAGGCGTTGCAGCGGGGTGAGTTCCACCGCGCGGGCCTGCCGCAACCCGGCCACCGGCACACGGTACGGCTGTCCGACGCTTCCGCATGGGCCCTGGAGCGACTGCCCGTGGTCGTCAAACCCGTGTCGCTGCAGGGCAGCATGGGCGTCGAGCGGATCGACACCGCCGAGCAGTGGCAGGACGCCGTGCGCCGCCGCGACGACGAGGGCCCCCTGTTGGTCGAGAGCTATGTCGAGGGGCCGGAGTACAGCGTCGAGGCGCTGGTCCGGGACGGGCAGGTGCTGTTCACCAACCTCACCCGCAAGGAGACCACCGGGGCCCCGTTCTTCGTCGAGCTGTTCCACGAGGCCGGCCACGGCGCCCACCGCCCGGTGCTGCGGAAGGCGGCCGACGAGCTGTGCCGCGGCGTGGTGGCGACGCTGGGTCTCGACACCGGGATCGCGCATCTGGAGTTCAGGGCCCGAGCCGACGACGACCTCGTGATCATGGAGGTCGCGGTACGCACCCCGGGCGACCACATCCTGGAGATCATCTCCCTGGCGTACGGATTCGACGTGTACGAGGCATGCCTGCGGCTGGCCCTCGGTGAGCAGCCGCGGCTGCCGCCGGCGGACCGGGCAGCCGCGCGTTCCGCGGGCAGCCTGTTCCTCGGCGCGGGCCGGGCCGGGGTCCTCGCCGCACTCGACGTGACGGACTGGGCGGCCCGGGAGGGCGTGGTCCACCATGCGGCGCGGATGGCACCCGGCGCGGCCGTACGCCCCGCCGAGAACTCCGGGGACCGGCTGGCGTACGCCGTGCTCGACTGCCCGGACCCGACGGAACTCGCCGCTCTGGCCGCGCGGTTGCGGGCGGCCGCCCGCGTGGAGATCACCGGCGCCGCCTCCTCCTGAGCCGCGCCCGCGCTCAGCCGTCCGACGGAACCCCAGCACGCACAGGACAAGGAAGACGTATGCCAGCAGAGCGAGTCTTGATCATCGGCGGCCGGATCGAGAACGTGCGCAAGGCCGTGGAGCAGGGGCTCGGGGTCGTGTACCTCCAGCAGCCTGGGCAGTTCACCCCCGAACACGCCAAGCTGGTCGACGCGGCCCTCCTCGTCGACTTCGCGGACTGGTCCGTGGTGGAGCCCATCGTTACGGCCGCCCACAAGGTCTACGGCTTCACCCGCGTGGCCACCACCGGCGAGGCGGGCGTGGAGACCGCCGGACGGATCAACGACCTGCTGGGCCTCGGCGGCGTCTCGCACGGGGTCGCCCGGCTGCTCCGGGACAAGCTGAGCATGCGCGAGCATCTCACCCGAGTCGGGGCCACCACGGTACCGGCGGCCGAGGTCACCGACCGGGCGGCGCTGGAGGCGTTCGGGGCCGCGCACGGCTACCCGTTCATCGTGAAGCCGGTCGACGGCATCGCGAGTCTGGGCATCCAACTGGTGCGCGGACCGCAGGAGCTCGGCGCGGCCTGGGAGCGCATCGTCGAACTGCGCGCATCCGAGCACCAGTTCGCCCAGTACTTCCCCCTGGACCGCTTCATCGCCGAGGGCTACGTCGAGGGGCCCGAGTTCAGCGTCGAGGCCTTCACCTTCGAGGGCCGGCATGTGATCGTCGCCGTCACGGAGAAGCTGACCGACGGCAACTTCGTGGAGGCGGGGCACGTGGTCCCGGCCCGTATCGGCACGGACGCCGAACGCGCCGTCGAGGCGGCCGTCGTGGAGTTCCTGGACGCCGTGGGCGTGGTCCACGGTCCCACCCACACCGAGCTGCGGCTCTCCCCGGACGGGCCACGGGTGATCGAGTCCCACAACCGGCCGGGGGGCGACCGGATCAGGGATCTGGTGGAAGCGGCGTACGGCTTCGACATGGAGGCCTACACGGTCGCCTGGCCGTGCCCCGGACTGCCGGCCCCGACCGGGCGGCCCCGCTGGTGCAGGCCGCCGCGACCCGTTTCCTGACCGCCGAGCCCGGGGTGGTGTCGAGGATCGAGGGCGCGGAGGAGGCCCGCGCCCTGGAGGGGGTCGTGGACCTGGACCTGTCGGTCCGCGCCGGGAGCGAGGTGGCCGCGCTCAGGTCCAGCTGGGACCGGATCGGCCAGGTGATCGCGGTCGGTGCCGACGCCGACGGGGCACTGGCGACCTGTGACGAGGTGTGCGCCAGGACGGTCGTCGTCACCGGGGACGCCCCGGGGGACGACGCATCCGGGGCGGGCCGGTGAGCCGCTCCGAGATCACGTCCCCGGAGGAACTGCCCGGGGTGGCCGGACCGGCCTCACGCGCGGTGTTCGACACGGCCTCGACCACGCTCCGGGACGTGGACCGCCGGTCGCCGGGGCAGTCGCCGCTCCACCCGGTCGCGGCGGCTGCGGCGGACGGCCTGTGCGAGGTCTCCCCCAGGGGATCCGCCGGGCTTCGCCCACGCCGGGGACGACTCGGCCCCGGCGATACCGGAGCGCCCGGGCGGCGGGGTTGACCGTGTGTGCGGAATGCACTTGACAACCCTCGGACAGGGCTTGCCTCCGCCGCGCCCGGACCGCCGGCCGCTTCGGGTCAGCGGCCGCGCGAAGCCACTGCGGGACGCGCGGTTCATCGACCGCGGGGTGGTCCGGGGCGGTCCTCGGCCGGGGCTGGGCCGAGGACCGTCCCGTGACCCTGCCCGGACATGGAGGAGTTCTCCTCCCCCTGCGGCTGCTGCGCGCCCGGCTCCGGCCCCCTCGGCCCGGGCCCCCGGCGCCGTGCCCCGCGCGGGTGCAGATCCCCCGGCACGGGGTGGAGGGGTATGAAGCCGGAGCCGCTGGGACGGCGCTACGGCCCCGAGCGCGAGCGACACCGCCCTCCCCAGCCTCCGGCATCCCGCAGAATGACTCAATGCTTGCCAGATATTGTCAATCTATTGCCAATATCTTCCCTTGCCATCTAGTGTTCGATTCGACCCGCGCGACCGGAGCCCTTCCATGCCCACAGGCCGGAGGCCGCGGCCGATGGCGCGGGACTGAAACACTGGATGCCGAGGAGCCAGATTGTGAAGATCGCCAAGCTTGCCAAGATCGCCGCCGGGGGCTGGCCGTCCTTGTCCTGTCCGTCAACTTCACGCCCGGAACAGGGGACACGCCCGAACGTTCCGCCGTTTCGAGCGCGAGCACTCAACCCGGTACGCCGAGCGACGTCATCGACTGGCCGTAAGAGCCGCCGCACCCAAGCGGCCGCTCGAACAACCGGGCCGATTGCCCACCTTGAGGCAAAGTTTGCCAAATCGTCGATGGAATGAAACCATCGGAGGCTAGTATTCAAGCCCGGCCCGCGGTCGGGCTTGAATTGTCCGGTCGGGGGAACAACGCACCACGTGTTCCTCGCAGAGGTGGAAGTTGCTTGAGCAGCCAGCATTCGGTCGACGTCTGCGCCAGCTGAGACAGCAGCGGGGTAAGTCCCAGGTCGAGTTGACAGGACCTGGAATGTCCGCCACATATCTGTCACGTCTGGAATCCGGCAGCCGACGCCCGACTGAGCGTTCGGTCGCCTACCTGGCCGAACGTCTCGGCATTCCGGTCGAGAGCTTCGAGCAGCAGCCCGGGGACAGCCTGACCGATGCGCTCGCCTCGGTCGCCGCGCTCTCGGAGCGGGAGGTCGACGAGGAGGCGGCGGGCATCCTCGTCGAGGCACTGGACGCCGCCGACGATGCCGACCCGGTCATGCGCTGGCATGCGCTCGCCCAGCTCGCCAGGTGCTACGAGGCCCTCGGTGACTTTCCCGGTCAGCGGGACGCACTGATGCGCCTGAGCGAGCTGAGCGACGACATGGGCCGGCCGGTCCTCCAGGTCCGGGCCCAGCTGCGGTTGGCACGCTGCGCCCGCAACCTCGGCGACGCGGAGGCGGCCCGTGCGGCCGTGCGGCAGGTACTGGCCATCAGCCAGGAGCACGGCGTCCGGATCTCCGCCTCGGATCTGGTACGCAGCAGGCTCGTCCTGGTGTCCGCGGAAGCGGAGCTGGGCGACGTCGCCGAGGCCGCCCGGCTCGTCGACGAGGTCCGCACGTCGCTGGAGGGCACCGACGGGGTGCTGACGGCCGAGGTGCTCTGGACCGCGGCCACCGTCAGCACCCGGCAGGGCAATCACGCCCGCGCCTTCGCCTTCCTGCTCGAGGCGCTGGGGGCCCTCGACAGCCGCGACAACCTCGTGCTCTGGATCAGGCTGCGGCTGGCCGCGGCATCCCTGTCCATGCAGTCCATGCCGCCGCGGCTCGCCGAAGCGGAGTCCTTCCTCGACAGCGTCGAACCGCTGCTGAAGGTCGCCGGTCCGCTGCGGCACTGGCACGAACTGCTCTTCCTCAAGGCCAAGCTCGCCTACCATCAGGGGGACGCCGACCGCGCCCGGGAACTGGTGGCCCAGGCTGACGAGGGCGCCCAGTCGTTCACCTACCGCGACCAGGTGCGGCTCGAGGTCCTGCGCGGAGTGCTCGACCTGAAGGCCGGCGACCAGGAGGCGAGCGGCCGGCTCAGGGCACTCGTCGCCCAGGTGGAGACGGCCAACATGCCCGACCTCGCGGCCGAGGTCTGGCGCTCGGTGGCCGAGAGCCTGCTCTAGCTGGGCTTGTGTCGACCTGTAACGACCTGTGTCGCGTCGTGAGGGCCCCCTTGGCGGAGGGGGACCCCCCGGAGACCGGGATCTCGAGATTGCAGAGGAGACAGCACCCGGTGGGAAGCGCGTACACCAAGCGGCACACCGAGGAGTCCACGCGGGACGCGATCGCACTCGTCGATTCCTCGGGCAGGACGGTCACCGCCGTCGCCCGGGAGCCCGGCGTGAGTTTCAGGATCGCCCGGTACCGCAGGGACGAGGACTTCACCGATGACCGGTGGGACGTGACCCACCTCGGCGAGCGGACCCTGGCAGAGGTCTTCCACATCACGCACCCCGACCACCTCGGTGACACCTACCGGGTGACGGAGGAGCAGGCCGCCAAGCTCGCACCACTCACCGGACTCACCTTCGACCTCGAAACCTATGAGTACTACCTGGAGCCGACCGCCGACTGATCCGAGCGGATACCCGGCTCACCACGGCCCGGCGCCGTCGCTTGCGACGCGCCGGGCCCTGCCCGGTCCCGAGCTGCGCGTGCTCCGCGAACGCCCGCCCTGTTGCTGCCTCCTGTCGGGTTGGGCCTTCCCCCATGCGAAGAGGGCAACAGGGGTGATCACCTTCGCTGCGCAGGCCGTCGGCCGTCCCTGACGAGCGCGGTGGAGCCGGGGGAGCCGCGACGAGGGCCGGAGCGCGGCGGTGGCCCGAGGGACCGGCCCTCCTCGGATGGCTGCGCGCGGTAGGCGTCTCAAGGCTGCACAGGAGTCTGCCCGTTGACGGTGACGCTGGTCGCTGCGGCCCAGTAGCCGGTGAGGGCGCCGGCGGTGATCTGGTACATGGGCCGTCCGTTGACGATGGCGCGGCGGTCGGTGGGCGCGTTGGAGGGGTTGGTGAAGGAGACGGTGCGGATGGACGCGTCGTCGCCGTCTTCGGTGAAGCGGTACACATCGACCTCCCGGTTGCCGCCGGGGAAGGTGAGGGTGCGGTGGGGCAGGTAGGTGGTGGTCAGGTACTGGCCGCGGAGGAAGGCGGTCGGCCAGGTCTCGCCGACCCACCAGCCGGTGTAGGCGCCGGCGCTGATGCGGTAGTAGATCCCGCGGTCCTGGATGCGGCGCCGCATGTCGGCGGGGGCCTGCGTCGCCCGGGTGAAGGTGACCTTCTTCGTCTCCAGTTGGGCGTCCTGCTTGCTTGCGTCCCACCCGCCGTCTGCCTTGGTGTCCAGCCGGTACAGGGTGTGGGTCCCGGCGGCGAAGGCAACGGTCGAGCCGTCGCCCAGGTAGGGGGAGGGGAAGTCGTCGGTGAGGACGTCGGTGTGGTAGGCGAAGTCGGGACTGCCGGTCTGCCAGTGCAGTTGGCGGAAGAGGTTGATGTGGTGCTGGTGGTAGCTGGGGGTCGGGATCCGGTGGGTCTGGCAGTAGTAGGAGTGCCAGCGGACGTTCCGTAGGAGCGGAAAGTAGCGCGCCATGGTGGTCGCCCCGCCGTCGTACAGTGCCAGGGCAAGCTCGTGGCCGGTGGCTGCGTAGTAGTCCCACAGCCCGAACAAGGCGAAGATCATGCCGTTGTACGTGTAGTCCCCGGACGCGGGCTGCGCGCCGGGGTACTCCTGGATCCACAGGTATCCGGTCGCGTTCTTGTGGACCACCCACGGCGCGCCGTCGTCTCCGCGCAGCAGGGAGGCGAAGGCCGCGTCCGCGGCCTGCCGGTACAGGCTCCGCTCTTCGTCCGTGAGAGCGTCGAGTTGGGAGAGCTGGATGAACAGGCTGATCGCCTCGCCCTGGGCCATGCCCGAGTACCAGGGGGCCTTGTAGCTGACGCCGGAGTGCGTCCCGTGGGTGTAGTCGAACGGGTAGGGGAAGTACCACGCGCCGCGCGCCTCGACCCGCCGGTCGATCAGCCGCTTGGCCTGCGCCTTGGCACGGGTGAGGAAGAGAGCCCTGCGGGTGGCGTCGCTCTCGGTGCGGTAGCTGGTGATGCAGCCGAGTGCGAACTGGATCTGCGTCACCGGCTGGTCGTAGCCCGGCATGCCCGCGCCCTCGCGTACCTGGATGACGCCCTCGGCATCGAGGAACAGCTTGTCCGTGTCAGGAGTGACGTTCTCCCATCGCGTGGGCCGGTCCCGCCACGGCCTCAGATGCTCGGGGAGGTCGGTAACCGGCCGGTATCCGTACTGGTTGAACGAGAAGGGGAGCGTGGTGGGGACGTCGTCCGGGGCCATGCGTGACGAGGGCGCGCCCTGCGCGTAGGGGATACGCCTGCCCGGTCGTGAGATGCGTCCGCCACCGGTCTGGTCGGGCAGTGGCGGCAGCGGGGCGTCACCGTTCACACCACGCGGCACGCTGAGCGCCAGGGACCGCGGCATGCCGCGGAGCGGATCGGGCTGGGCCACCGGCGTGGCGACCGCGCCCGTTGCCGTTGCGGTCCCCGTGAACGTACCGCCGGCGGTGACGGCGATACCGGCCACGGTCCCTTTGGCGGCCAGTCGTATGAGGCCGCGGCGGTCGATGGCCGGGCGGGACTTGGACATGACGGTGCTTCCCTCGTCTTCTCTCGGGTGCGGTGGCAGGCGATCCGGATCCGCCTGGCAGGGGTGGCGGTGATGCACACAAGGTGCAGGCCGCCCACTTCAGTCGATCAGTTGATGGAGGTTAAGAGTGGCCGGTTGTTGCAGGAGTGCGGCCCCGGGGGCCTGGTCGTTGTTGTGTGACCAGGCCCCCGCGGTTCGATGTGGGGGTGGCTAGTTGCCGGTGTGGTAGGTGTTGACGAGCTTGGTGGAGGTGTAGACCCAGGCGCCGGGGTTGGATGCCCAGCCGGCCTGGCCGCCGTTGAAGAGGGCGTCGGGCCGGGCGGTCCAGGTCCACATCTTGACGGCGTTGTCGCTCTGGTGGTTCATGATGGCGAGGTCGTCGCGGCCGTCGCCGTTGTAGTCGCCGGTCGCCAGCTGCAGGCGCTTGACGTCGAAACCGCCGGAGCTGTTGAGGGTGAGCTTGGCGGAGCCGAACCTGTTCTGGCCGTCGACCTTCTCGAACAGCATGGTGCTGGTCTTGTCGCTGCCGTCGGCGTAGTCGTACCAGATCAGGGTGTCGTCGTGGCCGTCGCCGTTGAAGTCACCGGCCTGCGGGATGGCCTGGTCCCACTTGAGCGTGGTCTCCCACCACGGCGTGGGACTGGCGAAGGTGCCGCCCGGCTGGGTGGTGAAGACGTAGGTCTTCATCCCGTTGCCGCCCTGGTCGTAGTACACGCCCAGCTCTTCGCGGCCGTCGCCGTTGAAGTCGCCGGTGACGAACTTCGTGCTGCTGCGCAGCCAGGTGCCCTTGGGGGCGGACCAGGAGGCGACGGGGGTGTTGAAGGTGCCGTTGGTCTTGGTGGTGAAGGTGTGCAGCTTGGTGGTGCCGTCGGCTCCGGCGTACCAGACGGCCATGTCGTCACGGCCGTCGCCGTTGAAGTCGCCGGCCTGCGGGGTCATGTAGCTGTAGTGGAAGGGGCCGCCCGCGGGGGAGCTCCAGGCCTGGACGGGGGTGGCGAAGCCGCCGTCGGTCTTGCCGAGGGCGACGAAGGCCTTCACGCTGGCGTCGCTGTAGCCGCGCAGCATGGCCATGTCGCTGCGGCCGTCGCCGTTGAAGTCGCCGGAGACGAACTTCATGTACCTGGCGTCCCATTCGCCCACGGGGGCGGTGTAGGACTTGTACGGTGCGCTGAGTGTGCCGTTGTCGCCCTGGCCGAAGAAGGTGTAGGTGGCGTCCGAGCCGGCGGTGAAGTCGTACCAGGCGCCGATGTCACTGCGGCCGTCGCCGTTGATGTCGTTGCGGACGACGGTGTTGCTGGACCACAGCGACTGGTTCTGGGTGTTGTAGACGACCAGGTTGCCGCGGTCGGTCAGGACGGCCTGGCCGTCGGCGGCGGTCGTCTTGGACTCCCACAGCGTGGTGGTGTCTGCGGCGTTGCGCACCATCAGGTTGCCCTTGCTGAGACGCGTGAACGCTCCGGGGTTGCCTGCGGTGTCCGTGGACCAGAGGGTTTTGCCGGCATTCGAGGTGATGACCAGGTTGCCGTCGCTCTTCATGGTCAGCTGGGCGGAAGCGGAGACGAGGATGTCGCCGGTGTCCAGGCGCCTGGCGGCGGTCAGGCGGGAGCCGAGGAGGATGTCGTTCACGCGCGTGGCGACGGCGCCGGTACGCGTCTCGTCGTATTCCCCGATGCAGGTGCCCTGCTGGGAGCGGCTGGCGATGCCGACGAGTTCAGTTTTGCCGTCTTTGGTGCGGAGTACGGGCGCGCCGGCGTCGCCTTTGCAGATGGCGGATTCGGACTTCGCGTCGAGGTTGACCTCGGTGGCGGTGGCATCGGTGACGGTGAACCCACTGGTGTGGCGCTTGGTGGGTACCCACTGGTCGGCGGTGCGTCCGAAGCCGACGACGTTCACCACCTCGCCCTTTTCGGCTGCTGAGGTCGCGAGCGGCACGGGAGTGATGTCGGTGGCGGGCTCGGCGAGCCGGGCCAGGACCAGGTCACGGTCACCGCGCGGGGCGAGTGTGGTGATCTCGGTGGTGTGCCCGCCGCCGAGGGCGAGGTCGCTGCGGCCGAGGGTGAGTGTGGTCTTCTCGCTCGGGGGCCGGTGGGGATGTCGATGCTCTTTGCCGGGTTCTCGGCGAAGCAGCTCTTCGAGGTGGCGACCCACTGCGGGGCGACCAGTGTCGCGGTGCAGGAGCGGAGGGTGCCGATGGTGAGCTTGCCGGTGAAGGGCAGCGTGCTGTCCTTCTGCTCCCCGGTGGGTGGCTTCGCCTCGGGGCCCGACACTTGGAGGTTGAGCAGCACCGCCTGCTTGGGGTCGGCGGGATCGGCCTCCCCGAAGCCCTTGGCGGTGTCCTTGGGGACGTTCAAGGTCTCCGTGTCACCGTCGATGCTGACCTCGGCCCGGATGTCCCGGTCGGCGGTCTCGATCCGGTAGGCGCGCGGAATCTTCACGGACAGATGGCCGGTACTCGCGGCCTTGAAGCAGATCCGCGACTCATCCGTCATGAGGTTCCGGGCCCAGACCATGATCTGGAAGTCCTCGGAACATGATGTGAGGGTGATGTTCCCGTCACCGGCGATGAGCTGAGCCCCCGTGTTCTCGAGGATCACATCGGCATCAGGGTAGGCGCCGTCCTCGACGGCGTAGGGGGCGGTGGTGTCGGTCGGATTCTCGTCTGCGGCAGTGGCTGCGGGAGCGGGCATCCCCACGGCGGTGGCTGCGATCACGATCGCTGCGGGCAGCCATTTGCGTATACGCACAGGTGTTTCGCTTTCACGAAAGGCCCCCCGACCAGGCGGGAGGGAAGGCGGAAGCACAACGGGACCGTCAACGCTTCGCTGCGGACGGTCGTGTTCGCCTGGGGGGCCGAGAAGCAGCATAGCCGCTCCCGGCAGCAGGACCCACTCGCATTGCATGACGCGACCGCCCCCCACCCACACCGTTGATCAAGATCCCATAACGGTGCCGGCGGGGCCTACAACCATCCAACTCCTGGTTGAATCTGCCCTCTTGTTCAAGCAGTGCCGTACCGGGCCGTGAGGTTTGGGAACGGGTCTTTCACCATCCGGCCTGGGGAAGCCGATTCATGGAGGGTGACTGCCCTGCGGTGCGCGTGTGGGGGGCAATGGCGCCCACAGCCTCTGTGCTTCATCGGGGGGATCCTGCCGCGTCGGGTGCTGCGACCAGAGACCATTGAGGGGAAACCAACTTCGTGCTTCTCGACAGAAGCCGGCGCACACGGGGATGGCAGAGGGGGTACGCGGCAGTCGGTAAGGCTGCTCGTGGCCTGCTTCCGCTTGCTCTGCTTGCCGGGCTGGTCTCCGCGGCACCCGCCGCCGCGGACGACCCGGCACCACCCCAGCCGTCCGAACGTGAGCGTGTACTGCAGAGCTGGAAGACCGGCGGGCAGGCCGTCAAGGCCGCTGCCGGAGCCGCACTTTCCGGAGATGACGACGAGGTCCGCGCCTTTCTGGACACCGGACAGAAGATCGCCGAGGACTTGGACCGGCGTGAGGCCGCACTCACGCTGGTGACCGAGGGAGGCTCGGCTCTGCGCGAGGCCGCGCAGGCCGCGCTCAACGGGACACCTGAACAGCTCGAAGCCTTCATGAAGGACGGCTGGAAAGCTCCGCTCGCGGACGACCAGCGTGTCGAGGCCGCCCGGGTCATCGAGAGCGGCGGGGTCGGTGTCCGTGAGGTCGGCGACTCAGCGATGCGGGGTTCCATCGATGACATCCGGGCCTTCCTCACCGAGGGGCAGTACAGGCAGCGTGACGACGACGCTCGCGTGCGTGTGGCTCAGATCGAGGCCACGGGCGGACCGTCGACCAAGCGCGCTGCCGCGGAGGCTTTGACCGGCAGCATCGACGACATCCGCGAGTTCCTCGCGTACGGGCAGCACGTCACCCGCGCGCAGGATCAGGAACACGCCACCATCAGCACGCTGGCCAAGCAGACCTCCGATGCTGCAGCGGCGGCCGAGAAGGCCAAGCTGAACGCCCAGGAGAACCTCGAGAAGGCCAAGACGGCGTCGGAGCTGGCGAAGAAGGAGGCCGCCAAGGCTGCCGCCGAGACCAAGGCGGCGAAGAACGATGCCGTCAAGGCCGCAGACGCTGCCCGCCGTGCCGCCGAGTCCACCCGCCGTGCCGCGGACGCCGCGAAAGCCGCGATCTCCGCTGCCCGGGCGGCGAACGCCGCAGCGCAGACGGCCGCGCTCGCCGCGCAGAACGCCTCCCACGCCGCCTTGCAGGCCTCTCGGGCCGCCAGTAAGGCCTGGAAGGCGGCAGCGTCCGGCAAGGTCCATGAAGCGGATGCGGCGGAGGCCGAGGCCGTCGCGAAGATCACCTCGAAGATGGCCGATTCCGCAGAGGCCGCACGCCGCACGCTTGTGGCCCTGAAGTCCAGCCTCGTGGCGGTGCGCGGAACCATCCAGGCGATGACCGACGCGGCCCAGTACTCCGAAGACTCCGCGGGTTGGGCCGGCCAGGCCGGCGTTCACGAGACTCAGGCCAACGCAGCCGCAGCCTCGGCCCGCCGCCACGCGGCCGAAGCCAGGCGGGCAGCGGACGTCGCCGCCGCCCACGCTGACGACGCCGCTCTCGCAGCGGAGCAGGCCCGTGACGCGGCACGCTCGTCGGCCGCCCATGCCCTCAAGGCCGCACAAGCCGCTCGCAAGGCAGCCGAACATGCCGGTGACTCCCAGGCGGCGGCGAACCAGGCCAAAATCAGCGCGGATGAGGCCCTCACAGCTGCGAATGCGGCCGGAGCGGCGGTCGAGAAGGCCAAGCAGGTCCAGGAAACCGCCCGCAAGAGCGAGGCCGAAGAGGCCAAGGCCCGCACCCAGCTGCTGGTCAACGAGGCCAGGGACACCAAGGAAGCGGTCGACGCGGCCAAGGCGGTCACGGAGAAGAAGCTTCAGGAGGCAGTCAAGCTCGACAACGACTTCGACACGCTCGCTATCGAGGCCGCCAAGCCCGACGCACAGCCGGCCCAGATCGCCGCCGCCGGCCGGAAGATGGCCTTGCTGGCCCTGCAGGTCCGTGGCCCGTGGAGCAAGGCCGCCGCTGAGGCGGCCCTGACCGGCGACGACGAAGCCGTGGTCCTCTACGCCCAGACCGGCTGGAAGCTTGCGGAAGACCAGGACGAACGGGAGGCCGTCGACGCCCTCGCCCGGACCTCCCCGTATGCGGATGTCCGCACAGCGGCCATGAACGCCCTGGCGGCGGACCAGGCCACAGTTCACGCGTTCCTGACCAAGGGCCAGTACCAGACTGCGGCACCGGACAACCGAATCCAGGTCGCCCGAATCTCGGAGGCCGGCGGAACCGGAATCAAGGAAGCCGCCCAGGCAGCGCTCCACGACCCGGACCCTCAGGCCCTGGACACCTTCCTCGCCAAGGGCCAGTACCAGGCCCGCATCGAGGACTACCGGGTTGAAGCGGCCCGCATGGCCGAGGGAGGCGGGCTCGAGCTCAAAACAGCCGCCGAGGCCGCCCTCGCCAGCCCCGACACCCACCTGATCACCTTCGTGGAATCCGGCCAGTACCGCGCCAAGCGCCGCGACCTGCTCACCGCCGGCCACATCGAGCAGATCCAAGGCATCATCGCCACCTCCAGCGAGGTCGCCGCCAGCGCCTACCAGGACGCCTCCCTCGCCGCCAAAGCCGCGGCCGACGCCCAAGGCCACGCGGACCAGGCCCGAGACCACGCATCGACGGCCGACAAGTACGCCCAACAGGCCAACGGCTACGCCAAGGACGCCAAGGCCTCCGCCGACCGCGCCCGCACCTCGGCCGACCAGGCAGCCGCATCCGCGGCCACCGCACGCAAGGCAGAGTCTCGAGCCCGCACCAGCGCGAACTACGCCAGTTTTTCAGCCGCTCGGGCCGAGGCCAGCGCCAACGCAGCACGCGGATACGCCGCCAGCGCCTACCAGGCAGCCGAACAGGCACGCAATTCGGCGAAGAACGCCGGCAACAGCCACGCCGCCGTCGCAGCCATGTACAAGGAGACCCTGCACCGCTACGCCGAGGACCGCCGCAAGGCAGAGATCCAGCGCCGACTGCAGGAACAGGCAGCCGCCGAGGCGGCCCGTGAGAAGTCGGCCGCTTCTTCGCTCTACGGGCTCCTGCAATGGCTGATGCCTGGAGGGAAAAGCGAACTCCCGGACATGAGCACGATGGACCAGATCCACACGACCCTGGACGCCCTCGGGCTCATTCCCGGCGTGGGAGAACCCCTCGACATCGGCAACTGCATCATCTACGGTGCCGAAGGCTGGCTCTACAAGTACCTTCCTCAATGGGGAAACAGCGAACAGGCATACACGGATGCCGGCCTGGCATGTCTTTCCGCTACGCCGATCGCCGGATGGGCGGCTTCCGGGGCAAAGGGACTCGGCTGGCTTGATAAGTTCGGAGTCGACCTCAGCCCTGTCTTCGAAGCACTCTCCAAACTGCTCAAGAAGACACACTGCGGAAAAAACAGCTTCCCCGCCGGCACGCACGTCCTCATGGGTGACGGCTCCACCAAGCCGATCGAACAGATCCGAACCGGCGACTACGTCGAAGCTACCGATCCACTCACCGGGTCCGGTGGAGCACGCCGGGTAGAGGCGACCATATACACGCCTGACGACCGTGACTTCACCGACCTTACGCTCGACATGGCGGCCGGAGGCGGCACCGTCACGGCAACCGACCACCACCCCTTCTGGTCCGAGAAGACCCAGAAGTGGACCGACGCCGCCGACCTCAACCCCGGCGACACACTACTCAGGGCCGACGGCAAGACTGTAGCGATCTCCACTGTCCGTCACTGGAAGTCGCTTCAACCTGCCTACAACCTCACGGTCAACAACCTCCACACGTACTATGTGCTGGCGGGGGCTACGCCGGTACTTGTTCACAACTGCAACGGAAGGGATCCTGTCAATGGCGGGCTCGATGACGACACCTATGACCGAATAGATGGTGCGTACGGCCCGGATGTAGCCGACGGAGTCGATTACCAGGTGCAGAGGATGCATGACGGCTCCTCCACTGCCGCGGATCACGATCTTCCTGGTATCGGGCATGACCCTGATGCGTTGGCTTCCTACTTTGCGTCGTGGCGAGGCAAGATGACGCATACGGATACTAGGACTGGGTCGCGTGTGGCATACGACTCCAGTCGAGGTGTGCTACTTGTGACGACTGGCCGTAACATCCACGGGTTTAGGTACAGTCAAGACGCCTTTGAAAGCGGGAGGTATGTGACGCCATGAGGGTGAAAGTTGCAGCCACGGCGACTCGCAGCGGAGTCCTCTTGCGGTTGACGGAGGTGCAGAAGCAGTTGATCTGCGAGACGCTCATGTTCCACGCGGATCGCCCCGATGGGGATCGTCCTTCGATTGTGCGCCTCGGTGTCGATCGC
The DNA here is from genome assembly GCA_003725745.1 of Streptomyces sp. I6. Classification (GTDB taxonomy): domain Bacteria; phylum Actinomycetota; class Actinomycetes; order Streptomycetales; family Streptomycetaceae; genus Streptomyces. The sequence continues at coordinate 2,702,066 of RHDP01000001.1, forward strand.
GCAAGCGCTGCACAGGTGATGAAGAAGGCTGCCGGGTCGAATTCAGAATTCCAGCTGAATGAGATCCACGTGCTGTTTGCGGCATTGGTTTCCGCTCCAGTCATGATGCCCTCTGAGGAGGTGTTCTACGAAAGGATCGGCTTCTTTCGAGAGCAGGCACTTGCATTGGCTGGCGGGTTGGTGAGCGCCGTCGGGGAAGCGCCTAGCTGGACCGGAGAGCCTTCCGGGAGTGCTTAACCGAAGGTTGTGGCTTTATGTAGTTCCGTAAGTCCGCTTGGGCTTCTGAGGGCACGCAAGCGCAAATATGGAGCCCCGTCAGGCATGTCCTGGCGGGGCTTCTGCGCGTCGTGACGGCAGTAGTTGACGGCAACGTCAGTGGACGGAGACGGCGCAGGGCAGCGGTTCGTCACCGTCGCCGTTTGCCGTCTCGGTGCTCTCCGGGTTGCCGAGGGCGGTGCTGAGGGTGGTGCTGAGGGTGTTGATGACGTCGCGCTGGAGGCGGAGCCTGACGTGGGCGTGGCCGAGGAGTTCCTTGATCACGACCAGTTCGACTCCCTGTTCCAGGAGGAGGGCGGCGGTCGAGTGCCTGAGGTCGTGGAAGCGGATGCGGCGGAGGTCGGCCTTGCGAAGGAGCGTGGTGAAGGCGCGGGTGAGGTTGGTCGGGTCGATCGGTCGGCCCTGCAGCGTGGTGAACACGTGCCCGTCGGGCTGCCACATGATGCCTGAGGCCTCACGCTCGCGCTGCTGCTGCTCGTGGTGGAGCTTCAGCGACTGGACGCAGCGGATGGGAAGGGCGATGAGACGCTCGGAGGCCCGGGTCTTGGTGTGCAGCGTGGTGAGCCCGCCTGTGCTGGTGCGCTGCAAGGTTCGGCGGATCGCGGCGGTGCCCGCGTCGAGGTCGAGGGCTTCCCAGCGGAGGCCGAGGAGTTCGCCCTTGCGGAGATCGGCGTGGAGGGCGAGTTCAAACAGCGCGTGCAGCCGATGGCCGCGCGTGGCCGCGAGGAACTGCCGGGCTTCGTCGGCGGTGAGGGGTTCGAAGCGCCGGGGCCGTGGGGTGCCTGCGCGGACGTTGCGGGCGACGTTGCGCGGGCGACCTCGAAACCTATGAGTACTACCTGGAGCCGACCGCCGACTGATCGCAGAGATCCACGGCTACCAGACTCGCGGCCCGGCGCCGTCGCCTACGACGCGCCGGGCCGCATCGCGCTGGTGCACGATCACTCGCCAACGGCCGAGAACGCGTCAGGATCAGTGAGGTTTTCTCAGCGAAATGATCTTCGCGAAGAGGGCTGAACCGTGCCGATCGGGTCCGATCGGGCATGCGGGTCCTGGCGACGGACAGGCGTGAAGCCCCTGGTAGGACAGGCCTCTCTCACAAGATCGTCCGTTAAACCAGAGGCTTCACGTTGGTCACCTATGTTGCCACGCTCGACGTCCCGCGCCATGTCGTCGAGTTCCTCGCCCGGCTGCTCGCCGCTCACCGCAGGCGGATCGGTACCCCGAAGGGCTCGCGCGCGCTGGGTCCGTTCCGGCAGGCGGTGCTGGTGCTGCGCTGGTTCCGCGAGCGTGGCTGCGTGCACTGCCTGGCCCGTGACGCGGGCGTCTCACAGGCCACCGGCTACCGCTACCTCCACGAGGGCATCGACGTCCTCGCCGAGAAGGCTCCTGACCTACACGAAGTCCTGAGCCATTGTCAGCGCGAAGGCGTGACGCACGTGATCCTCGACGGCACGCTGATCGAATCGGACCGCCTCGCCGGCGTCCGGGACAACGGCAACGACTGGTGGTTCAGCCAGAAGCACAAGGCGTTCGGCGGCAACATCCAGTTTCTGTCCGCCCCGGACGGCACCCCACTGTGGGTCTCCGACGTCGAACCCGGCTCCACGCCCGACATCACGGCCGCCCGCATCCACGCCCTGCCCGCCCTGTACAAGGCGGCCGGCCGACGGCCTGCCGACCCTTGCGGACAAGGGCTACATCGGAGCGGGGATCGGCATCCTCATCCCGGTCCGCCGCCCAAAGGGCAAGTCAGAACAGGCACTTCACGTCGACACCCGCATGTTCAACACCCTGCTGCGGCACGTGCGGGCCCTGGGCGAGCGGACCGCCGCCGAGCTCAAGCAGCGATGGCGGGCCCTGCAGCACGTCACGCTCAGCCCCAGCCGGATCGGAGACATCGCCCGCGCCGCCCTCGTCCTCAACGGAATCTGGAAGTGATCACCGTTGAGAAAACCTCAGTCAGGTCCCAACGCAAGTGACCCCGAGCATCAAAGAATCTCAAAAGAGTCGCTCAGTAATGGGAGCAATCAGTCCGCCGCGTAGCTACCAGTCTGATAGTCCAAGGTCGGATCGGGGGTCCGCAGTGCAGGATCTCATCCAATGCGGGCCAAGCGGACAAAGGTACGTCATAGCCGTAAAGCATCCAAGGGTCATCCTCATTGGGAATGACGACCTTGCGTAGTCGGATGATCTGATCGCGGCTGATGGGGCGCCGTGTACGCAATAGCTCGTCTTCTTTGTCGTATCCGTCCAAATACCAGACGACATCTCGTGGTTCTTCTATGGTCATGGATACAGCGTAGGCCTTCATCCCGTGTGCTCACCGAGGCCACGTGAGGCCGCCGCGACGCGGCAACACGGACTTGCCGCATCTGGTGGTCATTCGCCAGACTTCACAGCCGACGCCGCACGGAGGGTCGGTAGGCGTTCGTCACACCGCTGTCGCCACGCCGCGCACTGAGCTGCCGCCAACTTGAAGTCGCAGGTCAAAGGGCTGGTGTGGCCGGTTCTCGGGGTGCTCGTGCTGGTCGTGGGCGGGAGTCTGCGGAGAAGAATATCCGTCAGCGGTTGATTTCGAGGTTCGTCAGGACGAGCAGCGCGCAGGAGTCGGGTGGCCCGGGCGGGGTCGATGCGGAGTTTGGTGAGGGTCCGCCAGTTCTTGAGGTGGTCGAAGCCGTGCTCGACCGGTGCGCCTCCGACGGCGAGGACGCGGTTGGCTTCCTTCTGGCCCGGGATGAGCTTGTGGGTTCGGGTGGCGGTGTAGCCGGTGACGATCACGGGGTCGAGGATGTCGTTCTCTAGGCCGCGGCAGCCGAGGTCGGGCAGCGCTCCGAGGCCGGATGCACGCAGGTGGGCCGGGATGTGGTCGTGGCGGGCGGCGGTGTTGTCGTGGATGCGGCCGGGCCGGGCGGCAGATATCCAGATCAGGCGGCTCTTTCGTCGGTCAGGGCGAGGAAGTGCAGGCCATGGCTGCGGTGCTTACCGGAGTAGTTCCGCCGGCCGGCCTTTCCGGTGCGGCGCCGGGTGCGGATGAGAGTGCCGTCGATCAGGACCACCTCCCCGCCCTGCTTGGCGGCCTTCTTCGCGTCGCTGGTGGTGCCGGGAGGCCGGCCGCCCGCGCCGGTCCTTCACCGAGCAGATCCCGCAGTTACCGGCCGGTGCACGAATCACCACGCGGCTGCGTGGTGCTGCCGGGCGGCGAATACGCGGCCCGGCCTCCACCGTCGTCCACGCCGCCCGGGATCTTCGTCTGTCCTGGCCGACCGTGATGGACGCCTTCCGCGCCGTCCCACACGAGGCCACCGGGGCTTCGCTGCCCGAGGTGAAGGTGCAGGACATCGACGAGACCCGGCGCGAACGGCCGCGCTGGGAACAGAACCCCGCACGGGCAAGTGGATGCTGATGCGCGGTCGGTGAGCATACGGGGTTCGTCGACGCGCTCGGCACCGGCGGCCTGCTCGGCCAGGTCGAGGGCCGCACCATTGCCGATGTGCTCGCCTGGCTCGCCGCCACCCCGCTGAACCTGGGGAAAGAGAACTGAGTACGTGGCCATCGACATCTCGGCCACCTATCGCTCCGCCGTCCGCACCGGTCTCCCGCACACCACCTTCGTGGTCGACCACTTCCATGTCGTCCAGTTCGCCAACAAGATGCTGTCCACGGTCCGGCGCCGCACCACCGCCGGGAAGCGCAGCCGACGCGGACGCGCCGGCTCCCGATCGGACAAGCCCCGGAAACGCCGAGATCCCGTCCGATCAATCAGATCGGACGGGATCTCGTGAACTCCTCCTGAGCGAACTCAAGAACAGTCGTTGTTGTGGACCTGAGGGGATTTGAACCCCTGACCCCCTCGATGCGAACGAGGTGCGCTACCGGACTGCGCCACAGGCCCTTGCAACGGGTGAAACCTTAGCACCCCGATCGGGGTGCTTGGAAATCCGTTCCCCGCTGGTCGGGCCGGGTGGGGTTCCGAAGGTCAGAACGCCCGCCCGGCCCGGTGGTCTCACTCGTTGCCCATTGCTCGTTACTCGTTCGCGGCGCGGGGCCGGTCCTCGTCCGCGTACTGGTCGAAGAGCGGCGTGCGGCCGTGTTCGCGGGTGCGGCGCGGAGGGGTGGTGCGCTGGCGCGGGGGCTGCGGGGCGGCGGGCGCGGCCGGGTCGGCCGTGGAGGATCGGGCCGAACTCCAGGTCTCCGGGTCCGTGACGTCGATGCCGCTGGTGGCGCGCGGGGCGACCGGCGCGGTGACGTACGTGGGGAGCGGCACCGGGACCGGGTCCCAGCTGTCGCCGCGCCCGGGGCCCGGGTCGCGCTGCTGGTCCACCCACTCCGCGTGGTCGGTCTGCTCGACCAGGGCGCGGCGGCCCGCCTCCTGCGGCGAGACGGCGGGGGCCGGCTCGGGCTCGGGCCGTGCCGGGGCCGCGTCGTCCTGGCGGTGGGCGAGGGGCGGCCGGCGGCGCGAGCGGGTCTCCCGCAGCCGCTGCGCGGCCGCCTCGGCGTGGCGCCGGTCCATCACGTACACGAAACGGCGCCGCTCCTGGGTTCGCAGATAGGCGATGTAGGCGCTGAGGAGGACCGCGGGGACCGCCGGCACCCACAGCAGGCCGAGTCCGCCGACGGCCGCGACGATCGCGCCCAGGGTGAAGGCCAGGAAGAGGAGCACGGTGGTGCGCCGGCGGCGGGCGAGCACCTTGGAGCGCCGGGCGCGTTCCGATGCCGCCGTGCCGTTCGGCCGGGGTGCGCGCTCCTTGCGGGCCCGGGCCGGGGCTGGCGGCATGACCACCCGCGCCTCGGTCCTGGCCGGGGGCGCGGCGAACTCCCGGACGTCGACGGAAACCGGCCGGTCCGTCTCGGATGCCGGGTCGGGGCCGGTGTCGGTTGCGGGGTCGTCCTCGGTGGTGCGTTCGCGCAGCTCCTTGGCGTACCGGCGCTCCATTCCCGCCCGTCCGGACAGCAGCCGGATGGCGGTGCTGAAGCGTTCGGTCGGACGGGCTTCGTTGAGCTCGTCCTGCCTGCGGAGCCACATCGGCACCAAGTAGGCGGCCCAGGCCCCGACGATGACTGCGTAGATGAGGCCGCTGCTGCTCACGCATCACACCGTAGAGGGATTCGCGCGGGGGCATCGGCCAATCGGCCCGGTGTGTCGCACGATCTGGCTGATCCCACTGACTTTTTTTGTGATTCTTCAGATCACCGGGCGATCGAGTGGGAACAGAATTCGAACGAATATCTTATTTCTCGTGCCGGGCGGATCGCACGTGACGCCAGCGGCGCAGGAGCCCCCGGGGACCTCCTCCGCCGTGAGCGCGAACACCAGATGGTCCCGCCAGGCTCCGTCGATATGGAGATAGCGCGGACGGAGCCCCTCCTCGCGGAATCCGAGTTTCTCCACCACCCTGCGGCTCGGCCCGTTCTCGGGACGGATGCAGACTTCGACACGGTGCAGGCCGACGCCGTGGAAGCAGTGGTCGACGGCCAGCGCCACGGCCGTGGGCATCACCCCTCGGCCGGCGACCTCGCGGTCGACCCAGTAGCCGACGTGCCCCGAGCACATCGAGCCCCAGGTGATACCGGCGACGGTGAGCTGGCCGACCAGACTGCCCCGGTACTCGACCACGAACGGCAGCATCCGCCCGGCGTTGGCCTCGGCACGCAGATGGCGCACCATCTGGCGGTACGTGGGGCGCTGGGCGACCGGGCCGCCGGGGGCCGGCGGCGGGATGGTCGCCTCCCAGGGGCGCAGCCAGTCCCTGTTGCGCCGGTTCACCTCCCGCCAGGCCCGCTGGTCGCGCAGCTTTATCGGGCGGAGGGTGACGTCTCCGTCCGCCAGGACCACGGGCCAGCAGTGGGTGTTCAGCGGGGGCTCCCTGCGGAACCCGACGGCCCTGGGGGTTCGGCGGGTCGCGGGTGGTCGCCGCCGTGCAGCTGGTCCACGGCGTGCGGCAGCATCCGGGACAGCACGGCCAGCCCGTCGCGCACACCGCCGGAGGACCCGGGGAGATTGACGATCAGGGTGCGCTCCGCGACCCCGGCGAGGCCCCGGGACAGCGCCGCGGTGGGCAGCTTCGCGAGACCGTGGGCGCGGATCGCCTCGGGAATGCCGGGGATCTCGTAGTCGAGGACCCGGGCGGTGGCGTCCGGGGTGCGGTCAGTGGGCGAGATCCCGGTGCCGCCGGTGGTGAGGATGACGTCGTACGCGGCTGCCACGCCGTCGCGCAGGGCCTCCTCGACCGGGTCTCCGTCGGGGACCACGCGGGGGCCGTCGACCCGGAAGCCCATCTGCGCGAGTCCCTCGGCGAGGAGGGGGCCGCCCCGGTCCTCGTACAGCCCCGCCGAGGCCCGGTTGGACGCGGTCACCACGAGCGCCCGGCGCGCCGGGCGCTCGCCGGCCCGCGCCCCGGCGCCGGGCGGCCCGCCGGAGGCGTGGCCGTGGACCTCGCCCGCCCGCGGGGTCATCGCCCGGCCTCCTCGCGGGACCAGTGGCCGGACTTCCCGCCGGTCTTCTCCTCGACCCGGACGTCGGTGATCACGGCGGCCTTGTCGACCGCCTTGACCATGTCGACGACCGTCAGCGCGGCCACGGACACCGCGGTCAGGGCCTCCATCTCGACGCCCGTGCGGTCGGTCGTCCGCACGGTGGCGAGGATCTCGACGGCGTCGTCGGCCACCGAGAGATCCAGCTTCACCCCGGAGACCGCCAGCGGGTGGCACAGCGGGATCAGGTCCGGTGTGCGCTTGGCGCCCATGATTCCCGCGATCCGGGCCGTGGCGAGGGCATCGCCCTTGGGGACGCCCTTCCCCCGCAGCAGCTCGACGACGCGCGGTGAGACCAGGACGCGGCCGCTCGCCCGCGCGGTGCGCGCGGTGACGTCCTTCTCCGAGACGTCGACCATGCGGGCCGCGCCCGCCTCGTCGATATGGGTCAGTCCTTGCTGCGCACTCATGGCTGTGGCTCCCGGTCACTGTGTGGTGGGACACGCTACCGCCACGGCCTCGCGCTCATCCGAGCAGGACCACCTCCGTCTCCGAGCCCGGCTCGACGGTGGTCGTGTCCTCGGGGACGACGATGAGCGCGTTCGCCCGGGCGAGGGCCGCGACCAGATGCGACCCGCTGCCTCCGACGGGGGCGACGGTGCCTCTCTCCGCATCGTAGGCACCGCGCAGGAACTGCCGCCTCCCCTCGGGCGAGGTCAGCGCCTCGTCCATGCGGAGTTCCGCGCGCGCCCGCGGCCGATGCACGTCCTTCAGGCCCATCAGGGTGCGGATCGCGGGGCGCACGAACAGCTCGAACGACACGTAGGAGGAGACGGGATTGCCCGGCAGGGCGAGCAGCGGGGTGTGGTCGGGGCCGATGGTGCCGAAGCCCTGGGGCTTGCCCGGCTGCATGGCGAGCCTGCGGAAGTCGACCCCGCTCCCCGGCTCGTCCTCGTCGCCCACGGAGGACAGCGCCTCCTTGACCACGTCGTACGCGCCGACACTGACTCCGCCGGTGGTGACGAGGAGATCGGCGCGGATGAGCTGGTCCTCGATGGTGGCGCGCAGCTCGTCGGCGTCGTCGGTGACCGCGCCGACCCGGTAGGCGATGGCCCCGGCCTCGCGGGCGGCGGCGGTGAGCGCGAAGCCGTTGGCGTCGTAGATCCTGCCCTCACCCAACTTCTCTCCGGGCTGCACGAGTTCGCTGCCGGTGGACAGGACGACGACCCGGGGCCGCGGGCGCACCCGCACCGTGCCGCGCCCGATCGCGGCGAGCAGGCCGATCTGCGGCGGTCCGAGGACCGTGCCCTCGGCCAGGGCGAGGTCGCCTGCCCGGGCGTCGCTGCCGCGCCCGCGCACGTGGCCGCCGGGCTCCACGGGTCGGTGCACCCGCACCTCGCCGGTCGCGCCCTCGGGGGCGGCGCTGGCCGGGCGCATGGTCGTGGCGGCCCCGCCGCCCAAGCCGCCGTCGGTCCACTCGACGGGGACGACGGCCTCGGCGCCGGGCGGCAGCGGGGCGCCGGTCATGATCCGGGCGGCCTGCCCGGGGCCGACGGTGCGTGCCTCGCCGCTGCCCGCGGCGACGTCCCCGATGACGGTGAGCACGGCGGGGAAGTCGTGGCCTGCGCCCGCGACGTCGGCGACGCGGACCGCGTAGCCGTCCATCGCGCTGTTGTCGAAGGGCGGCAGTGCCACGGCGACCGTGACGTCCTCGACCAGCACGCACCCCTGTGCGTCGGACAGCGGCAGGTCGATCGGGTCCAGCGGGTGGATCGCGCCGAGGACGTCCTCCAGATGGTCGTCCACCGACCACAGGCCCTGCCGGCCGGCCGGGGTGGCGGGGCCGGAGCCCGTGCCGGGTGTTGCCGTGCTGCTCACGTGCTACATCTCCTCGGTGACATAACGGCGAAGCCAGGCTCGGAAGTCCGGGCCCAGGTCTTCACGTTCGCACGCGAGTCTGACAATGGCACGCAGATAGTCGCTGCGGTCGCCGGTGTCGTAGCGGCGGCCCTTGAAGACGACGCCGTGCACGGGCCCGCCGAGCGTCTCGTCGGCGGCGAGCATCTGCAGGGCGTCGGTGAGCTGGATCTCGCCCCCGCGGCCCGGCTCGGTCTTGCGGAGTATCTCGAAGACCGCCGGGTCCAGCACGTAGCGGCCGATGATCGCGTAGTTGCTGGGCGCCTCGGCCGGGTCGGGCTTCTCCACCAGGCCGGTGACCCGGACGACGCCGTCCTCGCCGGTGGCCGCCACGGCCGCGCAGCCGTACAGGTGGACCTGGGAGGGCTCGACCTCCATCAGGGCGACGACACTGCCGCCCTCGCGCTCCTGGACGTCGACCATCCGGGACAGCAGCGGGTCGCGGGGGTCGATCAGGTCGTCACCGAGGAGCACCGCGAAGGGCTGCTCGCCGACGTGGGGCGCGGCGCACAGGACGGCGTGGCCGAGGCCCTTGGGGTCGCCCTGGCGCACATAGTGCATGGTGGCGAGGTCGCTGGGCTCCTGGACCTTCGCGAGGCGCTCGGCGTCGCCCTTGCGGCTCAGCGCCTGCTCCAGTTCGTAGTTGCGGTCGAAGTGGTCCTCGAGGGGGCGCTTGTTGCGCCCGGTGACCATGAGAACATCCGAGAGGCCGGCGCCGACGGCCTCCTCGACCACGTACTGGATCGCCGGCTTGTCGACGACGGGCAGCATCTCCTTGGGAGTGGCCTTCGTGGCCGGCAGGAACCGGGTGCCGAGGCCTGCGGCGGGGATGACAGCCTTGCTGATCCTGGGGTGCGACTCGCTCATGCGGGCACCATATCCGGTACCTATGGGGTGAAGATTAGGGTCCGGTTAACTTTCTCCTCATACAGGCATATTGACAGTGGATTGCGAGGTTGCCGTGAACTCCGAGATGTCCGGAAAGGGCATGGTTCGACGTGAACTGCTCGACGCACGACGCCTGCTGTCCCCCGAAGACGTCCGCGAGGCCTCGCTGGTTCTCGCCCGCCATGCACTGGAGCTCCCGGAGCTGGTCAGCGCCCGTACCGTGGCCGCCTATGTCTCCGTGGGGCGCGAACCAGGCACACGCGCGCTGCTCGACGCGCTGCGCACGCGGGGCGTGCGGGTGCTCCTGCCGGTGCTGCTGGACGACAACGATCTCGAGTGGGCGGTGTACGAGGGGCCGGACCGGCTGGTACCGGCCCGCCGCGGCCTGACGGAACCGGCCGGGCAGCTGCTGGGCCACAAGGCCGTGCTGGAGGCGGACACGGTCCTGCTGCCGGGACTCGCGGTGGACGAGCGGGGCGTGCGGCTCGGCCGCGGCGGCGGCTCCTACGACCGGGTCCTCGCCCGGCTGGAGGCGGCCGGGGCCCGGCCCGCCCTCGTCGTGCTCCTGTACGCGAACGAGGTGGTCGCCCGGGTCCCGGAGGAACCGCACGACCACCCCGTACACGCCGTGGTGACCCCGGAGGGCGTCCGCCGCTTCGCGGCCCGGCCTACGGCCTGAGCGACAGCGTGTCCTCCGTCGCCGCTTCGACCGCCTTGCCGGTGTAGGCCCAGTCGAGCAGCTCCCCCTTGGCCCACTTGTCGGTCTGGTCGGTGTAGTGGTCGCTGTAGGCGTGGCCGGAGGCCCCCGTCAGGTTGATCCAGCGGGACTTGTCCCAGTCGCCCACGTTGACGACCATCCGCATCGACGGGACCCAGGTCACGTCGTAGCCGCCGGCCGCGTTCCAGCCGGTCGCGTTGACCGCGGCCTCGCCGCCGCCGAGGCTCCACGGGCCGCGGTTGAGCATCCACCGCAGTATGCCGGGGCCGTTGGTGCCGAGCGTCTGGTTCTTCAGCGTCAGCTGGTGCAGCCTGCCCCAGCTCCAGCTGCCGACGTCCTTGCCGAGCTTGGCCGTCAGCTCCCAGCGGGCGTCCTGCATGGCCCGGGCGAACAGCTCGTCACGGGTGGTCGTGGCCGCGTCCTTGCGGGTCCTCGGCGCCTGCCACCACTCGCTGTCCTCGACGTCCATCAGGGCGCGGACCACTTCGTACCAGCGATCGCCGCCGTCCGGCTGGGCCGAGTCCGAGTCGCGCTGGCCGCACTCGCGCACCAGCGAGTTCAGGTCGTCGACCGGGCCGGTGCTGTCGGCCGGGCGGACGTTGAGGCACTCGCCCCGGACCCGCAGCTCCTTGGGCAGCTTGTTGCCGAAGGCCAGCCTGAGCACATGGCGCCAGACGGCGTTGAAGTAGGCGGCGGCCCCGGAGTCCGGCTCCTGGGTGTAGTCCCAGCCCTCCAGCAGCTTCTGCGCCTCCCGTACATACGGGTCGGAGACGTCGATCTTCAGCAGATGCGGCGTCAGCAGCTTGGCGATCTCGCTCTGGTTGTCCATCTGCATGGTGCGCATGTCGTCGGTCGAGATCTTCCCGCCGTCCTTGATCTTCAACTCGATCAGGTCGTGGATCCGCTGGCTGCGGGAGCCGTACCCGTAGTCCTTGGTGATCAGGTACGGGTACTTCCCGGCGTCCACGACGGCCTGGTTGGCGGTGACGATGTAGCCGCGCTTCGGGTTGTACTCGTACGGCAGCTCGTCGAAGGGGATGTACCCCTTCCATCCGGAGGTCGGGTTCCAGCCCGGGGCGGGCATCGAGCCGTCGAATCCCTCGGAGCGGACCGGGATCCTCCCGGGCGCCTGGTAGCCGATGTTGCCCTTGGTGTCCGCGTAGATCAGGTTCTGCGAGGGGACCTCGAAGTCCTTCGCCGCGGCGCGGAAGCCCTCGAAGTCCTTCGCCCGGTTGAGCTTGAACACCGCGTCCATGGAGTTGCCCGGGTCCAGCGCGGTCCAGCGCAGCGCCACGCCGAAGCCGTTGCCGCGGTCGGGGGCCGGGGTCGTCACCGGTGCCCGCTCACCGACGCGCTCCAGCTCGGAACTGCGGTCGGAGATCAGCGGGCCGTGGTCGGTCTCCCGGACGGTGATCTTCTTGCTGCCGCCGCCGGCGATCCTGATGGTCTCCTCGCGGACCTTGAACGGCTTGATCCGGCTGCCGGACGTCCAGCCCGTCTGGGAGACCTTCTCCAGGTAGAGGTCGGTGACGTCCGCCCCGAGGTTGGTGAAGCCCCAGGCGATGTCCTGGTTGTGGCCGATGACCACGCCCGGCATGCCGGAGAAGGTGTACCCGGCGACGTCGAAGGAGCACGTGTCCGAGACGGCGCGGCAGTGCAGTCCCATCTGGGCCCACAGCGACGGCAGCTGCGGCGCGAGGTGCGGGTCGTTCGCGAGCAGCGGCTTCCCGGTCGTGGTGTAGCTGCCGGAGACCACCCACGAGTTGGATCCGATGCCGCTGCCGTTCGGGCCGAGCAGGGCCGGGATGCCGTCGAGCACGTCGGAGAGGCCGGAGAGCTGCGTCTGCGCACCCTGGCCGGCGCCCGAACCGCTCTCCGGACCGGCGCCCGCGCCGCTGCCGGCGGTTCCGCCGTCCTGCGACGACGAGCCGGCGCCCGAGGAGCCCGACGGATCCGAAGACCCCGGGGAGCCGGAGGAGCCGGAGGAGCTCGAGGACCCCGGGGAATCCGAGGAGGGCTCCGCCTCCGGGTCCCACTTCCCGGAGCCGTCGTCCACCGCACCGGCGGTGACCACCGGCTGGTGCAGGTCGTACGGGTACGCCGGGTACAGCTGCTTGATCTGCTGCTCGGTCAGCCGGCTGGTCATCAGCGAGCGGTCGATCTCGTCCTGCATGTTGCCGCGCAGGTCCCAGGCCATCGCCTTCAGCCAGGCGACGGAGTCGACCGGCGTCCACTTCTCCGGCCGGTAGTCGCCGGTGAGCCCCAGGGCCGCGTACTCGAGCGAGAGGTCGGCGCCGTCCCGGTCCGCCAGGTAGGCGTTGACGCCGTCGGCGTAGGCCTGGAGGTACTTCCTGGTCTCGGGCGAGAGCTTCTCGTCGAACTCCCGCTGAGCCACCCGGTGCCAGCCGAGGGTGCGCAGGAAGGCGTCCGTCTCGACCTGCCCCGCGCCGAACATCTCGGACAGCCGGCCCGCGGTGACGTGGCGGCGTACGTCCATCTCCCAGAAGCGGTCCTGCGCGTGCACGAAGCCCTGCGCGCGGAACAGGTCCTCGTCGGTACTCGCGTAGAGCTGCGGAATCCCGTTCGCGTCGCGCTTGACGTCCACCGGGGCGGACAGGCCGTCGAGCCTGATCGTCCCGGTGGTCTGCGGGAAGGACGCGCGCACGGTGCCGACGCCCCAGTAAGCACCGCAGCCGACACCCGCGACCAGCGCCAGGGCCAGGGCGAGCACGATCAGACGGGCGCGGCGGCCCCTCCTCCTGGCTGGCTTCTCGGCGGAGGAGGCGGTTGTGTTGGAGGGCATCGCTGTCCTTCGAGGGCAGGGTGATCCTGGGAGTGCAGGAGCAACCTTAGGCGCAGCGATCGACGGGCCCGGACGCGGTATCAGTAACGCTACATCGCCCCCACGACATTCGAACTCACTGACGATTAAGGGCCGCTCCGCACTCCCCGGCGGATCAGCACACGGCGCCGGACGGGTGCACCGCAAGGCGGAGCACCTGTCCTCATACTGGACATATTCGGGCGATCCGACAACGCGGTGAGGTGTCGCAGCCGTCGTCGGGCACCCCGCCAGGGGCGTACGGGACAGCCCCGAGCAAGCGGAGTCGGTCATGGGAGCGTCAAGATTGCGTTAAAGATTAGGTAAGGTAACGAAGTGTCGCTTGCCGGAGGCACGATCCGGCATGCACACGAGGGGAAGGATCGGCCGCTGACTGTCCACCAGCTCAATGCACTTCTGCTCGTCTGCTCGCTCGTCCTGCTCATCGCCGTCGTGGCGGTGCGCATCTCCTCCCGGAGCGGGCTCCCCAGCCTGCTCCTGTATCTGGGCATCGGCGTCGCGATCGGGCAGGACGGCATCTTCGCCGTCGAGTTCGACAACGCCGAGCTCACACAGGTGATCGGCTATGCCGCTCTCGTGGTGATCCTGGCCGAGGGCGGCCTGGGCACCAAGTGGAAGGAGATCCGACCGGCCCTGCCCGCAGCGGCGATGCTGTCGACCGTCGGCATCGCCGTGAGCGTGGGCGTCACGGCCGCCGGAGCCCACTACCTGGTCGGACTGGAGTGGCGGCAGGCACTGGTCATCGGCGCGGTCGTCTCCTCGACGGACGCCGCCGCGGTCTTCTCCGTGCTGCGGAGGGTGCCCCTCCCCGCCCGCACCACGGGCGTCCTCGAGGCGGAGTCCGGCTTCAACGACGCCCCCGTCGTCATCCTCGTCATCGCTCTGTCCACCACGGAACCCGTCGAGGCCTGGTACATCCTCATCGGAAAGATCCTGCTTCAGCTGGCGATCGGCGCCGCGATCGGTCTCGCGGTCGGCTGGCTCGGCGCGCTCGGGCTGCGCCATGTCGCCCTGCCCGCGTCGGGCCTGTACCCGATCGCCGTGATGGCCATCGCGGTGACGGCCTACGCCGTCGGCGCCCTCGCCCACGGCAGCGGCTTCCTCGCCGTCTACCTCGCGGCGATGGTGCTCGGGAACTCCAAGCTGCCCCACTGGCCGGCCACCCGCGGATTCGCCGACGGACTCGGCTGGATCGCCCAGATCGGGATGTTCGTCCTGCTCGGACTGCTCGTCACCCCGCACGAGCTGGTGCGCGACTTCTGGCCCGCGGTGGTCATCGGACTGGTGCTGACGATGGCGGCCCGGCCGCTGTCCGTCGTCCTCAGCCTGCTGCCGTTCCGTATCCCGTGGCGGGAGAAGACCCTGATGTCATGGGCCGGGCTGCGCGGCGCCGTGCCCATCATCCTGGCGACCATCCCGCTGGTGTCCGGGATCGAGGGCAGCGAACGGATCTTCAGCATCGTCTTCGTGCTGGTCGTCGTCTACACGCTGATCCAGGGGCCGACACTGCCCTGGATGGCGAGGGCACTGAAGCTGGGGAACGGCTCGGAGGCCGCCGACCTGGGCATCGAATCGGCGCCGCTGGAGCGGCTGCGCGGCCATCTGCTGTCGGTCGCGATCCCGGAGAAGTCCCGCATGCACGGCGTGGAGGTCGGCGAGCTGCGGCTGCCCGCGGGCGCCGCCGTCACACTCGTCGTCCGCGAGAGCAAGAGCTTCGTACCCAGCCCTACGACGGTGCTGCGGCGCGGGGACGAACTGCTGGTGGTGGCGACCGACCCGGTGCGGGACGCGGCCGAGGCACGGCTGCGGGCGGTGGGACAGGGCGGAAAACTGGCAGGCTGGCTGGGAACTCGTGGCTAGCGGGACGGCCGGGGGCGGACGGACCAGGGGACCTCCGGGCCCGGGACGGCCGGAGGTGGACGGACCAGGGGGACCTCCGGGCCCGGGACGGCCGGGGCCCTCCGTACGGGCGAGGCGGCTCGGCGCGACCGAGGTACGGCCGGGGACCGGAGCGGCCTCCGCACAGGCAGCCGGCTCCCGGCCCGCGGGGCAGACCGCCCGACGCGACCTCGGCGCGGTGGACACCCGCCCGGGGCGGGCGATGCCTCTGCACCGTCAAGAGCTAATCCCAGGTGTCGCTCACATCACGCCGACGCAATCCGAGGCGGCACGCAGGCGAGCCCTGTAACATGAAGGCGCACTGATCGACCAACTCTGCCTGACGCAGAGCTGGCGCGACCGTATGGCGGCCGAGTGATCCCCCGCAGAGGGGCCCGGTATCTACCGCAGTTCCGCGCAAGAGGACAGCTCTCGGCGAACCCCGGCACCCCGGGAAAGCGCTACCAGGCGGCAGAAAGGCAAGGGCCGTGGAGTCCACGGTCGCTCCTGGCACGTCTACCGGCACGCCCTCGAGCACTCCCCCGGCGCCGTCCTCATCCTCGTCGTCCTCGTCGTCCTCGTCCTCGCGTAGGCCCGCGCCCTCGCACAGGCCCGCGCCCTCCGGCGCATCGACCGGCGGCCGGCGCCCCGGCTACGGGCAGCTGCTCCGCACCCCCGGAGCGTGGACCTTCCTGCTCCCCGGGTTCGCCGCCCGGCAGCCGTTCGCGATGCTGACGATCGGCATCGTCCTCCTCGTACAGCACACCACCGGTTCGTACGGAGACGCCGGAGCCGTCGCCGCCGTCACCGGCGTCTCCATGGCGCTCTTCGCCCCGCAGAGCGGCCGGCTCGCCGACCGCTTCGGGCAACGGGCCGTGCTGGTCCCCGGTGTCCTGGTACACACCGCGGCCGTCGGAGCGCTGACCACGCTGGCGCTCGCGGGCGCTCCCCTGTGGGCGCTCTTCGCCGCCGCGGTGCCGACCGGCGCCTCGGTGCCGCAGGTCGGCCCGATGGTGCGGGCCCGCTGGGCGGCGCGGCTCGGCGGGTCCCGGCTGATGCCGACGGCCGCGGCGTTCGAGTCCGTCACCGACGAGTTCACCTTCGTGGTCGGACCGGTGCTGGCCACCGCCCTGTGCACCGGCGTCCACCCGGCCGCCGGGCTGATCGCCGAGGCCGTGCTGACCCTGGTCGGCGGTCTGCTGTTCGCCGCCCAGCGCCGCACGCAGCCGGCCGTCGGCGGCCCGGGGTCCGGCGGGCGGGCCACGCGCACTTCGGCACTGTCGATACCCGGCGTCCGGGTCCTCGCGGTCGCCTTCCTCGGCATCGGTTCCGTCTTCGGCGGCATGCAGGTCTCGCTCACCGCGTTCACCCAGGAAATCGGTCAGCCGGGAATGAACGGTCTGCTCTACGGCCTGTTCGCCGCCGGCAACATGCTCGCGGGCATCGCCGTCGGCGCGATCGCGTGGAAGTCCGGGCCGCGGCGGCGCCTGGTGGTGGGTTACGCGGGCCTGGCACTGGCCGCGGCACTGCTCTGGACGGCGAACTCCGCGGTACTGCTGGGTGGTCTCGGACTCGTCGTCGGAGTGTTCATCGCGCCCGCGCTGATCAGCGGCTTCACGCTTGTCGAGCCGCTGGTGCCGGCGTCGGCCCGGACGGAGGCCTTCACCTGGCTGACCGGATCCGTGGCACTCGGCCAGGCGGCAGCGGTGACCGTCGCCGGCCGGCTCGCCGACGCCCACGGCTCGACCGCCGGATTCCTGGTACCGCTGGCCGGCACCGTGCTCGCCCTGGCCACCCTGGTGGCGCTGCGTTCGCGCCTGGTGCCGCGACCGCACAGCCGTACGGTCGCACGTGGTGTCGGTCACCGAGTGCCCGTGACGGTGGACTGAGACGAGGGAATACGTCAATATGGACCATCGTTAGCACTCATCGAGTGAGAGTGCCAGGAGGAAGACAAGTGCCGACGTACCAGTACCAGTGCACCGAGTGCGGCGAGGGCCTCGAGGCGGTGCAGAAGTTCACCGACGACGCCCTGACCGAGTGCCCCGCCTGTCACGGACGCCTCAAGAAGGTGTTCTCGGCCGTCGGCATCGTCTTCAAGGGCTCCGGCTTCTACCGCAACGACAGCCGCAGCTCCTCCTCGAGCAGCACGCCGTCGACCTCGTCGGCGAAGTCCTCGGCGTCCGAGTCCGCCTCCTCTTCCGCCTCCTCCGCGTCGTCCTCGTCGTCTGCGTCGTCTGCGTCGACGGACTCGAAGTCCTCCTCGGGCTCCTCCAGCTCGTCGTCCGCCACGTCCGGCAGCACGACGGCCGCCTGAGTCCGGAACTCTCTCGCAGGGTCCCCGCAGCCTCCGGGCGGCGGGGATCTTTCCTATGCGGCATTCCCGCAATCCCGTGGTTCCCCGCGTTCCCCCGTACCCCCGAGTGCCCGAGCGCCGGAGTGCCCGAGCGCGCGGTTCCGCGTACCCGCACAGCACAGCGTGAGGGCAGGGAAGAGCCGCCGCCGGGCGGGAGACGGGACGGTGACGGCCGGCACATGGGAGGGATACCGGACGGTGATGGCCGGCAGCGCGGAGTGATCCGGGCACAGCGGGCGGCGCATGGGAGGGATACCGGCTCGCGTTCCGGCGCGGCTACTGTGACGACCATGGCCAACGCAGAGAGCGCACAGCGCGCGGAGATCGGCGTCATCGGCGGCTCGGGGTTCTACTCCTTCCTGGAGAACGTGACCGAGGCCGAGATCACCACGCCCTACGGCAGCCCGAGTGATTCCCTCTTCTTCGGTGAGATCGCGGGACGGAGGATCGCCTTCCTGCCCCGGCACGGCCGGAGCCACCGCCTGCCTCCACACCGCATCAACTACCGCGCCAATCTGTGGGCCCTGCGGTCGGTGGGCGTACGCCAGGTGCTCGGGCCGTGTGCCGTCGGCGGCCTGCGGCCGGAGTACGGCCCCGGAACCCTGCTCGTTCCCGACCAGCTGGTGGACCGGACCAAGTCCCGGGCCGACACCTACTTCGACGGCGAACCGCTGACGACCGGCGAGGTGCCGAACGTCGTCCATGTGTCCCTCGCCGATCCCTACTGCCCGGCGGGGCGGGCAGCCGCGCTGGCCGCCGCGCGCGGACGCGGCTGGGAGCCGGTCGACGGCGGAACTCTCGTCGTCGTCGAGGGGCCGCGCTTCGGCACCCGCGCCGAGTCCCGCTGGCATCACGCCATGGGCTGGTCGGTGGTGGGCATGACCGGGCACCCCGAGGCCCCGCTCGCCCGCGAGCTGGAGCTCTGCTACACGTCCATGAACCTGGTGACGGACCTCGACGCCGGGGCGGAGAGCGGCGAGGGCGTCTCTCACGAGGAAGTGCTGACGGTCTTCGCCGCGAACGTGGACAGGCTGAGGGACGTGCTGTTCGACGCGGTGGCGGGGCTGCCGGCAGACGGGGAACGCGACTGCCACTGCAGAAGCGCGCTCAACGGCTTGAAGACGGGCATAACCCTGCCGTAGCGCGAGGCGGGCCGTGGGGGGCCGGGCGGGCCAGTTCCGCGCGGCGCTTCTGCGTCGCTCGGGGCCCCTATGCCGCCCGGGGTCCTCTGCGCCGTGCGGATCTCTGCGCGATACGGGTCGATTGCGCCGTACGGGCTCCGGGGCGTGGGTGGGGCTCCGTGCGCACGTGTTCACGTCAGGCGAGGGTCTGCGGCGCGCGGAGAGCGTCGGACCGTAAGGGAGCCCCGGGCCGTAAGGGAGCCCCGGGCCGTAAGCGAGCCCCGGGCCGAGTGGAGGGACCCGGGCCGAGTGGAGGGACCCGGGCAATGAGCGAGCCCACTGGCCAGCCTTGCGGGGGCCTCGGACCGTGTCGCGTGGAGGGTCTCGGACCGTAGAGCCCCCCGAGTCGTACGGAGGGAGCCGGACCGCAAGGGACCCTCGCATCTCGGCGACGGCTCCGCGCCGTGCGGCCGCGCCGGGGTGCGAGGGCCGTGATCGAGGCCGCCCCGTGAAGCCCTGTCACCCGTGCGGGTGAGGAGTTTTTCCACACCCCGCACGCCGTCCACAGGCCGGAGCAGGACGCCGCGAGAACGGGGATCGTGAGGGGCACCGGGCGTCGTCGCCCGCTCCACGCTTCCTCGCACACGACAGGCGGTCACCACCATGGCGCTGCGCTCCTCTCTCTCGTCCACCGGGGATGTGGCTTCCGGGACCTCGGGCTTCTGGAGGCCACCTCGGTCCACGGGCGTCGGCAGCTCTTCGGAGGTCTGGGGGCAGGCTCTGCCACCGGCGCCCGTCCCGGAGCCCTGCGGGGTGCCCGCCTTCGCTCCACTGCGGCTGACGGACCGACGGCGATGGCGGCGGACTCGGGTCAGAAGGGTGCTGCGGCGGAGACGACGGGCACTCGCCGCAGGACTGGCCGTCACCGCCGCCGCGCTTGCGGCCTGGTTGCCGCGAGCGCAGCCGCCACCGGACACACCGCGAGAGCCGGCCGCGCTGCCTCGGCACGCTGTGCCCTCTCAGGGCCCGCCGCTACAGCCCTCGGGGCCCACAGGCTTGTCGGAAGGTGCCTCACAGCAGGACATCTCATCGGCGGGAGCATCGGCGGGAAGCCCTTCCGTGGGTGGCGCGCCGGGGCGGCGCGCGGCCATCGTGTCCGCTCCGGTGCGCATCGCGGACGCCGAGACGGTCCGGCTGCTGGAGCCGGGCGACCGTGTGGATGTGATCGCGGCTCCCGTGGCATCGGCGGGCGAGGCGGCCGGTCGAGGTACGGGCATCGGCGGTGGGACCCGCACAGGGCCCGACGCCCGCATCATCGTGACGGGCGCCCGTGTGACGGAGGTGCCACGGGCCACGGAGGGGTTCCAGGACGGTGGCGCGCTGATCGTCCTGGCGGTACCGCGCAGCGTCGCCACGGTGCTGGCCGGAGCGGGAGCCACCGCACGTCTGGCGGTGACCCTGTGCTGAGCCGCGCGGAGGCGCCCGGGTCACCACCGAGCCGGGCAGGGGCCGGCATGTCCGGGGCAACACTGAACCGCGCCGATGCGCCAGGGTCGTTGCCAGGCCGTGCCGGTGCGCCCGGGTGGCTCACGGCACGGGCCCCGCCGTCAGAGGTGGTGCGGGGGCTTTTCGTCGAGGAAGCGCGCGAGGTCCGCTGCGCTGTCACCGCTCGCCGGAGGCCGCTCGCCCCACCCTCGGTCCGTGTCGTCGGCGGACTGCTGGTCCAGAGGATCGTCGAAGATCAGCCCGGGCTCGGGTGGGGGCTGCTGCCGGGGCTCCTCCGCATCGCGCGGTCCGGTGGCGGGGGCGGTGCTCATGGAGCAAGCGTACGCCGAGGCCGGCACGCGCCTCGGTGGCACGGTCCAGGCCTGGCCTGGCCTGACCTGGCCTGACCTGGCCTGACCTGGCCTGACCTGGCCTGACCTGGCCAGTGCAGGGGCGGCGCAAGGGCGGGGTCACAGCGGCCTCGTGATAGTCAGAAGCCATGGCACTCAATGACGCATTGACCGATGTGCGCGGCATCCGGGTCGGCCACGCCCGCCTCACCGGAGAGGGCGCACTCAGCGGCACCACGGTCGTCCTCGCGCCGGAGGGCGGTGCCGTGACGGCGGTGGACGTCCGCGGCGGTGGTCCGGGCACCCGTGAGACCGATGCCCTCGATCCCCGCAATCTCGTCCAGCGCATCGAGGCGGTCGTCCTGACCGGGGGCAGCGCTTTCGGCCTGGACTCGGCATCAGGTGTGATGGCGTGGCTGGAGGAACAGGGCCGCGGGGTGCCGGCGGGCCGGGAGCCAGGGCAGGTCGTGCCGGTCGTTCCCGCAGCATGTGTCTTCGACCTGGGCCGGGGAGGGGACTGGAGGGCCAGGCCGGGCGCTTCGACGGGGCGCGCGGCGGTGGAGGCGGCCGCGCGCACGAAAGCCGGCGCGCCGGTCGAGGAGGGTTCGGTGGGCGCGGGCACCGGCGCGGTGGTGGGCAGGATCAAGGGGGGTGTGGGTACCGCCAGCGAGGTGCTGCGGGACGGGACGACGGTCGCCGCGCTGGTCGTGGCCAACGCGGCGGGCTCCGCGCTGGACCCGCACACCGGTGTGCTCTACGGGCGGCACTTCTTCGGCTCGGCGCCGGTGCCGCCCGCGCCCGAAGTGCACACGGCGGCCCTGAACCGGCTGGCCGAGGCGTCCGGCCGCAACGGTGCGTCCCCGCTGAACACGACCCTCGCCGTCGTGGCCACCGATGCCGAACTCACCCGTGCCCAGGCGCACAAGCTGGCCGGCACCGCGCACGACGGCATCGCGCGTGCCGTGCGGCCCGTCCATCTCCTCAACGACGGGGACACCGTCTTCGCGCTCGCCACCGGCACGCGTCCGCTCGACGGCCACCCGCTCGCACTCAACGCGGTGCTCACGGCCGGGGCGGACGTCGTCACCCGGGCGATCGTCCGGGCGGTGCTGGCCGCGGAGAGCGTGCGTGGTCCGGGCGGCGACTTCCCTTCGTACACCGAGTTGTACGGAGATCGGCACGGGGACCGGGGAGGGTCCGGACCGGCCTCCGGGAGCGCGGACTGACGCCCGGCGCAACCGAGTTGAGGGGGCGCGAAGGTGTAGCGGAACTTCGCCGTGTGCACCGTTCGTTTTCCCGAACGCGGGACGCGATGTCAGCCCCAGGGGCTACGTTAAGCAGTCATCAAGTGACGTGTGGCGACGGCCTGGAGATCCGGGAGATCCACCTTGAACGATCCGTACGAGACAACCGAGACTCACCTCGAGCGACTCCTGGGTCGGGCTCTCAATTCCTTCGACCTTCCCGACGACGTGGTGGAGCGGCTCGACTCGGCGCTGGCCCATGACAGTTCGCTGCACTCCTCGCACCACAGTGCGGCCCTGCACCGTTCGACCTACCGGCACGCGTACCTGCTGACCGACGGTTCCTCCCTCACCCTGTGGGAGCTGGTGCACAACACCGGCCGCGACGGCGCCCGGCGGCACGAGCTGTACGCGGACGAGGCGGAGGCCCGGCTGGCGGCCTCACGGCTGCGTCCGGCACGCGAGGTGCGTCCGCACGGCGCCGACGGCGCGGGGCACACCGGCGGCGCGGGTCGCGTGGAGGGCCCGGGTTGCACAGACGGTGCGGGGAACGCGGACGGCGACCCGGTCGGCGGACTCGCGGCGGTGTTCGGTGCGGCGCCCGAGGACGCCTGCTTCGGCAGCCCGGACGGGGAGCCGTACGACGACCTCGACACCGACCTCGAGTTGCTGGGTCGGCTGCTGGCAACCCCGCCGGTCTCCCCCGCCCGATCCTACGTCCCCGACGACTCCGCGGACCACGCCCGGCGGCTGCTGCGCCGGGCCGAGAACCCGGACCGGCCGGGCGAGGCGACCGCCGGGCTGCTGCGGTCGGCGTTCGCGCACCACATCGGCCAGGCGTTCGGCCGGCATAGCCCGGTCGACGCGCGGGACGCCGCCTTCACGCTCTACGAGCACGCGTTCCTGCTGTTCGACGGCACCGAGCTGAGTCTGTGGGAGGTGGAGCACACAGCCACCCCCGACGGACGCCATATGTGCGAGGTCTACGAGGACGAGCGCACCGCCCGCGAGGCCATGGAGCTCCGCGCCCGGGTGCGCTGACCGTCCCCGCCCAGACCGGTCACGCCGCCGCGGTCGGCACCGAAGCCGTACCGCGGAGAGCGGCGGTGAAGCCGGTGTCCGTCAGCCGCCGGGCGAGGGCCGAGAGGATGGCCAGATGCGCGTCGTCGGCACCCGACGGCGCGGCTATGAGGAAGACGAGGTCCGCCGGACCGTCCGGGGCACCGAAGTCGATGCCCTCGGGGGCCCGCCCGAACGCCAGGGTGGGCTCGGTGACATGCGTGCTCCGGCAGTGCGGGATACCGATGCCGCCGTCCAGCCCCGTGGGCATCCGGGCCTCTCGCGCAGCCACATCGGCCAGGAAGCCCTCGAGATCGGTGACACGCCCCAGCGCGACCATGCGCCGGGCGAGCGAGCGAGCCGCCTCTTCCTTCGTGGCGGCGGCCAGGTCGAGGTCGACCAGGTCCGCGGTGATCATGTCGCTCATCGCGGGCTCTCTTGCCGGGTGATTGCACGGTCCAGGGGGACGTCAGCGGTCACCAGGACCGCGGCGGGGTCGAGGTCGGACGGCGTGGGCATCACACTGCCCGGGAGCCGGACGGCGGCCGCGCCGTGGGCGACGGCGGCGGTCAGGGCGTCTCCGCCCTCGCCGCCGGCGGCCAGGAACCCGGCCAGGGACGCGTCTCCGGCTCCGACGTCGCTGCGTACGGCGGCGACGGAGGCGGCTCCGTAGAAGGTTCCGGCCTCGGAGACGAGGAGCTGCCCGTCGGCTCCGAGGCTGGCCAGCACCGCGCCCGCGCCGAGGGCACGCAGCTCCTCCGCGGCCTTCACCGCGTCACCGACGGATGCCAGCGGACGGCCGACGGCCTCGGCGAGTTCGGCGGCGTTCGGCTTGACGACGTCGGGCCGAGCGGAGAGCGCGGCCGTCAGGAACGGTCCGGAGGTGTCCAGTGCGACCCGGGCCCCCGACTCATGTGCACGGGTGACGAGTTCGGCGTACCAGGACGGTGTCAGACCGCGCGGCAGGCTGCCGCTGCAGACGATCCAGTCTGCGGAGCGGCAGTGTGCCGCGGCCGTCGAGAGCAGCGCCTGCGACTCGTCCGGCGTGAGTTCCGGGCCCGGTGCGTTGATCTTCGTCAGGGTGCCGGCGGGCTCCGCGAGCGCGATGTTGGAGCGTGTCGTTCCGGCGATGGGCACGACCGCGGTCTCGATGCCCTGTCCCGCCAGCAGTTCCGCCACGAGCGCACCGGGGGCGCCGCCGAGTGGCAGGACGGCGACGGTACGGTGTCCGGCCGCCGCGACCGCCCTCGACACGTTCACGCCCTTGCCGCCCGGGTCCATGCGTTCGCCGGTGGCCCGCAGCACGGTGCCGCGCTCCAGGCCGGGGATCTCGTACGTCCGGTCCAGCGACGGGTTGGGGGTGACGGTGAGAATCATGTGCGTACTACTTCCGTGCCCGCGGCTTCGACGGCCGCGGCGTCCTCGGGGCTGAGCCCGCTGTCCGTGATGAGCAGATCGACGTCGGCGAGGTCGGCGAAGCGGGCGAAATGCTCCTCGCCGTACTTCGCGGAGTCCGCGAGCAGCACGACACGGCGCGCCGCCGCGACGAGGGCCCGCTTGACCGCGGCCTCGGCGAGATCGGGTGTGGTGAGCCCGCAGAGGGTGGAGAAGCCGTTGGTCCCGAGGAAGACCACGTCGGCGCGGATCTCGCCGTACGCCCGCAGCGCCCAGGCGTCGACTGCGGCGCGGGTGCGGTGCCGGACGCGGCCACCGACGAGATGGAGGTCGATTCCGGGGTGGTCGGCCAGCCGGGCAGCGGCGGGCAGCGCATGGGTGACGACGCTGAGCGAGCACTCCAGCGGGAACGCCGCGGCAAGTCGCGCCACGGTGGAGCCGGCGTCGAGGACGACGCTGCCGTCCGCGGGGAGTTCGGCGAGGGCCGCCCGCGCTATCCGGTCCTTCTCGTCGGCGGCGGTGGACTCGCGCTCGGCGAGGTCGGGCTCGAAGTCGAGCCGGCCGGCCGGGATGGCCCCACCGTGCACCCTGCGCACCAGTCCGGCCCGGTCGAGCGCCTTCAGGTCGCGCCGGATGGTCTCGGCGGTGACCTGGAACTCCTCGGCGAGCGAGAGCACCTCGACCCGTCCGCCGTCACGGGCGAGTCGGAGGATCTCCTGCTGACGCTCCGGTGCGTACATGTGGGTTTACTTCCATTCCATGCCCGAATCTGTGGATTCATCGCCACGCTACGCCCCTGCATCCACGAAGTAAACAGATTCGGGCGAAAAGCAGACACGTTCGGATCGCGACCGGACATGTACTGAGCGTGCCCTGCGCTGGCCACCGAGCGGGGTGGGTGCCGCGGACGCTCCGCCGCGGCCGGCCCGGGTGAGTGCCGCGGGGCCCGACCGGCCACCGCCCCGGCGTGAGCCCGCCGAGTCCCGCGCCGGGCCCCGCGCCGGGCCCTCCTCGGGCACGATGCGGGACCCGGGACCAGGGGATCTCCCCTTGGGGTCCAGTGGTCTTCGCAACACCGTCCGGTTCCCGGTGGTGAACCGTCCGGTTCCCGGTGGTGAGCGGATCGACGAACGGCGGCTCAGTGCGACAGCACCGGCTGCCGCTCCCCCTCCGCCCCCGAACCCGGCCCCTTGTCCCCGTCCGTCTCCCGATCCGCCGGAGTGCCGGAGTCCGCACCGGCGCCGCCCTCCTCCAGCGCGCCCGCGTCCGCGGCACCCGCACCTTCGATGTGCCGTCCGGGACGCGCCGGCAGAGCGAACATCATCAGCAGGATCACGGCGAGTACGCCCACGACCCACCACAGCGAACTCCGGAACGCGTCCGCGAAGACCCGGCCCACCGCGTCCTGCGAGGCCGGCAGCGCCTCGTCGACCACCGAGAAGAAGACGACCGAGACCAGCCCGAGCCCCAGGGCGTTGCCCATCTGCGTGGTGGTGTTGATCAGCCCGGACGCCGAGCCGGCGTGCTCGCGCGGTACGTCCGACAGCACCGCGTCCGTCAGCGGCGCCACGATCAGCCCCATCCCGAGCCCCATGACGACCAGCGGTGCCGCCATCTGCCAGGGTTCGACGCCCGTGCCGTACCGGCCGGCCACCCAGATGTAGAGCACCAGCCCGGACACCATGACCAGTGCACCCGCCTGCAGCACCTTCCGCCCGAAGCGCGGCACCAGCCGCTGCACGGAGATCCCGGCGGCCAGCGAGACGGCTATGGAGAACGGCACGCCGGTCAGGCCGGCCTTGATCGGGCTCCAGCCGAGGCCGATCTGCATGTACAGCGTCCAGACCAGGAAGAAGATGCCCAAGACCACACCGAAGGCCAGCTGCACGGCGACACCCGCGGCGAAGCTCTTCACCCGGAACAGCGACAGCTCCACCAGCGGGGAACCGTCCTTGCGCGTCTTGCGGCGCTCGTAGGCCACGAAGGCGGCGAACACGAGCGGGCTCGCCGCCATGCACAGATGGCCCCACAGCGGCCAGCCGAGCTCGCGCCCGCGCGTGAGCGGGTAGACCAGCATGAGCAGTCCGGTGGTCACCAGCGCGACGCCGACGAGGTCGAGACGGAGTGCCTTCTCGGCCCGGGACTCGGTGATGTACTTCAGGCCGAGGACGAGCCCCGCGACGCCGACCGGCAGGTTGATGAGGAAGATGGGCCGCCACTCCAGGCCCAGGATGTTCCACTGGGTCAGCAGGGCGCCGAGCAGCGGACCGGAGACCGCGCCGAGCCCGACGACCGCGCCGAACATCCCGAATACCTTGCCGCGTTCGTGGGCGGGGAAGGTCACATGGACGATCGCGAGGACCTGGGGCACCATCATCGCGGCCATCGCACCCTGCAGGAGTCGCGAGGCGACCAGCATCTCGGGGCCGGCAGCCAGTCCGCAGAGCGCCGAGGCGACCGTGAAGCCGCTGATTCCGATCAGGAAGAGCCTCTTGCGACCGTAGATGTCGCCGAGGCGGCCACCCGTGATCAGACCGGCGGCGAAGGCCAAGGCGTAGCCGGCGGTGATCCACTGGATCGCACCGAACGACGCACCGAGGTCGCGCTCGATCGACGGGATCGCGATGTTGACGATGGTCACGTCGACCAGGTCCATGAAGGCCGCGGTCATGACGATGGCGAGGGCGGTCCAGCGACGCCGGTCGGAAGCCGTGCCCGGTGGAGCGGCGGGGTCGGAGGCCGTATCCGGTACGGCGGTGGGGTCGGAGGCCGTATCCGATACGGCGGCGTGGGAACTCATGCGGGAAAAGGTAGAGCCCGTATAGGCCAGAACACGTCCTAGAAGCCTGCCAGGCTGAGTCCCATGACAGACACGCCGGCACGACTGCTGAATCTGCTGTCCCTGCTGCAGACGCCGCGCGAGTGGCCGGGCAGCGAACTCGCCGAACGGCTTCGGGTGAGCCCCCGCACGATCCGCCGGGACATCGGCCGGCTGCGCGAACTCGGCTATCCGGTGGAAGCGACGAAGGGCGCGGTGGGCGGGTACCGGCTCGTCGCAGGCGCCGCGATGCCGCCGCTCCTGCTCGATGACGACGAGGCCGTCGCCATCGCCGTGGGGCTGCGGGCGGGCGCGGGCCACGCCATCGAAGGAGTGGACGAGGCTTCCGTACGGGCCCTGGCCAAGCTGGAGCAGGTGCTGCCCACACGGCTGCGCCGGCGGGTTTCCACCCTCCAGAAAGCGACGATCCCGCTCACTCGCGGCGACGGAGCCACCGTCGACCCGCGCACCCTCACCGCCCTCGCCGCGACCGTGACCGGGCGGGAGCGGTTGCGCTTCGACTACCGGTCCGGCGCGGGCGCGGAGTCGAACCGGCTGGTGGAACCGCACCGGCTGGTCTCGACCGGCCGACGGTGGTACCTGGTGGCGTACGACCTCGGGCGCGAAGACTGGCGGACGTTCCGGGTCGACCGGGTCACTGACCCGTTCGCGACCGGCGCCCGCTTCACCCCGCGCGGGCTTCCGGCAGGGGGCGACGCGGCCGAGTTCCTCTCCGCCTCGATGGCGCGCAACCAGCCCGAAGTGGCGCTGGACATCACCTTCGCGGCACCGGCGGAACGCGTCTCCGCCCGCCTTCCCGGCTACCTCGGCAGACCGGAGCCGACGGGGCCGGACCGCTGCCGGCTGCGCAGCAGCTGCCAGGACTCGCTGGAGTGGATCGCGCTGCGGCTGGCTCTGGTCGACTGCGAGTTCACCGTCCATGGCCCCGCTGCGCTCGGTGAGCATCTGGGAAGGCTGGGCACACGCCTCACGCGGGCGAGCGGCCGGAGCCGGTAGCCCTCCTCCGCGGCCAGGCGGTCGCGCACGCCTCACGCGGGCGAGCGGACGAGAGGAGGCGGCCGGGAAGGCACGCGGCTGAGGATCGGCGGACGCGGGTTCGCGGGCGAGGATCGGCCGCTGACGACTGTCCGCCGACGATTCGCGGGCGAGGTAGGCGGCCGAAGCGGGGCAGCGTGTGAAGCCACACGAGCGACTGAGGCCAGCCGGCTGCTCGAATGACTCAGCGACCGAAGGAGTCCGGCAGGTGCAGGCAGGCGAACGGCAGGTGCGGAGGCACGGTTCACCGCGGACGCGCAACGAAGACCCCGGCACCAGGGGGGGGGAAGGGTGCCGGGGTCGCTCATCGGGCGGGAGCAGCCCCGCCGTCGTCACGCCGCCGCGTCGAAGCCCGTGTCACGGGCCATCCTCTTCAGCTCCAGCAGCGCGTGCTTCTCGATCTGCCGAATGCGCTCACGCGTGAGGCCGTGCTCCTTGCCGACCTCGGTCAGGGTGCGCTCGCGGCCGTCCTCGATGCCGTACCGCATCCGGATGATCGACGCCGTGCGGTGGTCGAGCCGGTCGATGAGATCGTCGAGTTCCTCGCTGCGCAGCAGCGTCAGCACGGACTGCTCGGGTGACACCGCGGAGGTGTCCTCCAGCAGGTCGCCGAACTGCGTCTCGCCCTCGTCGTCCACGGACATGTTGAGCGAGACCGGGTCGCGGGCCCAGTCCAGCACGTCCGTCACCCGCTCCGGCGTCGATCCCAGCTCCTCCGCCACTTCGGACGGCTCGGGCTCGCGGCCGTGCTCCCGGTTGAACTCGCGCTGAACCCGCCGGATCCGGCCCAGCTCCTCCACCAGGTGGACGGGAAGCCGGATCGTACGGGACTGGTCGGCTATCGAGCGGGTGATGGCCTGGCGGATCCACCACGTCGCGTACGTGGAGAACTTGAAGCCCTTGGTGTAGTCGAACTTCTCCACCGCGCGCACCAGCCCCGCGTTGCCCTCCTGGATCAGGTCGAGCAGCGGCAGGCCACTGCGCGGATAGCGGCGCGCGACGGCCACCACCAGTCGGAGGTTCGACTTGATGAAGACGTCCTTGGCGCGCTCGCCCGCGGCGACGAGCGCCTCGAGCTCCTCGCGTGTGGCACCGGCCGCGTCGCTCTCCACCTCGCCGTCGAGGATCTGCCGGGCGTAGACGCCCGCCTCGATCGTCTGGGAGAGCTCGACCTCCTTGGCGGCATCCAGCAGCGGCGTGCGCGCGATCTCGTCGAGGTACATGCCGACCAGATCGCGGTCCGCGATCTCCCCGCTCGTGGAACGAACGCTGTCTGCTCCATCGGCCCCGGTCCCCTTGGCGGACTTACGACGGGCGACGGCACGGGTTGCCATGCGTGCTCCCTTGCTGAGTAGGTCGCGACACCCTTCCGGGTGCCCTGCATCCGACGGAAACAACGACTGGAATCCGGACAGAATTCCCGCGGGTGCATAGATTTTTGTGATCTTGCAGTACCCTGCCCCCCCAAGGGGCAGACCCGAGCGGTCGGCACCCTGGCGCACACAGCCCGCGGCGCAGGTCGGAGGCCCCACCCGCCACCACATCCCCACCCGTCAGGACGACGCGGGCCCGGCTCCTGGTTGCTCCGTATACCCAGAAGCCCAGGAGCATTCCGTCACACGGCCGCCCCCAGCGCTCCCCGCTCCCGGCACCACCCCCCGCACCGCCCCCACGCCGCCCCCACACCCGGGGCCGCCGTGACACGGGGGAGAGCGGCATGTCATGAGCCCACCAAAACACCCGAACGCACCCGCCATCCGGCGAACCGCCAGGACGCGGGCAGACCGCGAGGCGACGGCTGCACGAGGCGACGGCTGCACGGGGCGTCGGCTGCACGGGGCGTCGACCACCGCACTGCGCCGACGCCTCAGCCCGACGACGGCGGCGCCCACCCGCCCCGGCCGTTCAGACGACGGCGGCACCGCGCCCGCCCCGGCCGTTCAGCCGACGGCGGCACCGCGCCCGCCCCGGCCGTTCAGCCGAACTGGAGCGAGCGCTTGGCCAGACCCATCCAGAACCCGTCGATGACGCTCCGCCCCCGCGAGAGATCACCCTCCGACGCCCCCAGGGTCACGAACAGCGGCGCGAAGTGCTCCGTCCGCGGATGGGCGAGTCCGCTGGCCGGCGCCTTGCGCTCGAAGTCCAGCAGTGCGTCCACGTCCCCGGCGGCCAGCACCCGCCGCCCCCAGTCGTCGAACTCGACCGACCAGCCGGGCACGCCCGCGTGCCGCAGTGCCGCCAGGTTGTGGGTGAAGAACCCGCTGCCGACGATCAGCACGCCCTCGTCGCGCAGCGGCGCCAGTCTGCGCCCGATCCCGAGGAGCCGCCGCGGATCGAGGGTCGGCATGGAGACCTGGAGCACGGGGACGTCGGCGCCGGGGAACATCTCCACAAGCGGGACATAGGCGCCGTGGTCGAGGCCGCGGTCCGGGACGTCCTGCACGGGCCTGCCAGGGGCGCGCAGCAGCTTGCGCACGGAATCAGCGAGTTCCGGCGCGCCGGGCGCCTCGTACCGCACCCCGTAGTAGTGGCCCGGGAAGCCCCGGAAGTCGTACACGAGCGGCACGGTCCGCGTCGCGCCGATCGCGAGTGGCGCCTCCTCCCAGTGGGCGGAGATCACGAGAATCGCCGCGGGCCTCGGGAGTGACGCCGACCAGGCGGCGAGTTCCCCGGGCCAGACCGGGTCGTCGGCCAGGGGCGGTGCGCCATGGGAGAGATAGACGGCGGGCATCCGCCCCGTGGGAATCGCGGCGCCGGTGGAGCCGGCCCTGTCGTCAGCGTTCACGCGCAACCCCTGTAACACCCCTTGGAACTTGAAGGTTCAAGCTCCCCACCCGCCAGCCTACGCCAAAGTGATTCAACATTCAAGGATTGCCTCTACGATGGCTGCATGACGACGGCACCGAACTCCGGCGAACCCCGCTGGCTCACCGCCGAGGAGCAGCGGGTGTGGCGCTCGTACCTGCATGCCACCACCCTCCTCGAGGACAGCCTCGACCGGCAGCTGCAACGCGAAGCCGGCATGCCGCACGTCTACTACGGACTGCTCGTCCAGCTCGCCGAGGCCCCATGCCGCCGTCTGCGCATGACCGAACTCGCCAAGGACGCCAAGATCACCCGATCCCGGCTGTCCCACGCGATCGCCCGGCTGGAGAAGAACGGGTGGGTGCGCCGCGAGGACTGCCCGAACGACAGACGGGGACAGAACGCCTGTCTGACGGACGAGGGCTTCGAGGTCCTGGGGAAGGCGGCAACCGGACATGTCTCGGCCGTACGGCAGGCGCTCTTCGACCGGCTGAGCCCCGAGCAGGTGCGCCAGCTCGGTGAGATCACCCGTATCGTGGCCGAGGGCCTCCAGCCGGACGGCACCGGCGCCGACCTCCCCTGGCTGCGCTGACCCCGGGACCCGCCTGCCTGGGTCGCCGCCCGGACTCCCCCGGCCGCGCCGGTCCCGGGCCTTCCCCGACGGAGGACGACCAGGGCGCTGCCCGGCGGCCGGTGATCGCGGCCCTGCCCGGTGACCGATACCGACGGCCCCCTCCCCGGCGACCGGCGACCGGCGCCCCGGGCCCTGCCCTGTCGCCGACGACTCCGGACGCCTTCCCGGCCGCGTCCGAGTGCGAGTCTCCCGGCCCCGCAGCCGGCGTACGCGGGTCCACACCGGTGCCGCGACGGACACCCGCGGGGACCCGCCGCTCCGCACCGCCCGCTGCTTCCCCCTGCTCCTTCTCCCTGCTCCTCCTCCAGCGCTGCCCGGTCGCCATCACCACCCGGCCGCCATCACAGCCCGGCCGCCATCACCGCTCGTCGTCGGTCACGGCTCGTCGTCGGTCACGGCTCCCGAGCGTCACCGCTCGCGCCTCCCGCACGGCGTCAGTGTGCGACGACCGGAATCCTCGTCTCCTCCTCGGCGGCCGAACCGGACGACGCCGAGGCCGTTGCCCCGGGGCGCCCGGAGTTGATCAGCGTGAGGGCGATGACCGCCGAGGCCGCCAGGATGCCGACCGCCCACCAGATGGCGCTCGCGTAACCGTGCACCATGCCTTCCAGCCGGAGAACCCGGAGCGCCTCGGGCCCCGTCGCCCCGGCCGCATGGGCCGCGAGGTACGAGGTGGTCGCGGAGGCCGCGACGGTGTTGAGCAGGGCCGTGCCGATCGCGCCGCCGACCTGCTGCGAGGTGTTCACCATCGCGGAGGCGACACCGGCGTCACGCGCCTCGACGCCGTACGTCGACAGCGACATCGCCGGCATGAAGGCGGTACCCATGCCGAGGCCGAGCAGCAACTGCGCCGGGAGGATGAGTCCCGCGTAGGAGGAGTCGACCTCCAGTTGCGTGAGCAGCAGCATTCCCGCCGCGGCGACCAGGAAACCGGGACCCATGAGCAGCCTGGGCGGCACCCGGGTCATCAGGCGGGCGCCGATCTGCGTGGAGCCGGTGATCATGCCCGCGATCATCGGCAGGAACGCGAATCCCGTCCGAACGGGCGAGTAGCCCTTCACGATCTGCAGGTAGTAGGTGAGGAAGAGGAACAGGCCGAACATCGCGATGACGGCGAGCCCCAGCGAGAGATACACCCCGCCGCGGTTGCGTTCGGTCAGTACACGCAGTGGCAGCAGTGGCGACGGCACCCGGGCCTCGACCATGACGAAAGCGGCCAGCAGCACGACGGAGGCGACGAACATGCCGAGGGTCGTCACGTCGGTCCAGCCGTGCGACTCGGCGCGGGTGAATCCGTAGACCAGGGCCACCAGGCCGAGGGTGGACAGGAGGACACCGGGGACGTCGAGCGGCGAGCGGTTGCGCCCCCCGGCCGGCTCGCGGACGACGAGCCAGGCGCCCACGGCGGCGACGACGGCGAAGGGGATGTTGACGTAGAACGTCCAGCGCCAGTCCAGGTACTCGGTGAGGACGCCGCCGAGGATCAGGCCGACCGCGCCACCACCACCGGCGATCGCACCGTAGACGCCGAAGGCCTTGGCCCGCTCCTTGGCGTCGGTGAACATCACGGCGAGCAGCGACAGGGCCGCCGGGGCGAGCAGCGCACCGAAGGCGCCCTGCAGAGCCCGGGATGCCAGCAGCATCGTCTCTCCGGCCGCGGCGCCGCCGAGCGCGGACGCGGCGGCGAAGCCCACCAGGCCCACGACGAAGGCGCGCTTGCGCCCCCACTGGTCGGCTATGCGGCCGCCGAAGAGCAGCAGTCCGCCGAATGCCAGGGCGTAGGCGGTGATGACCCACTGCCGGTTGCCGTCGGAGATGCCCAGATCCTGCTGCGCGGAGGGCAGCGCGATGTTCACGATCGTCGCGTCGAGCACGACCATCAACTGGGCGAGTGCGATGAAGACCAGCGCTCTCCAGCGGCTGGGATCAGCCCCGGCCGGCCCCGCGGGTCGGTCGGGACCGTCGAGGCCGTCGAGGCCGTCGAGGCCGTCGGAAAGGCGCTTGTTGGCCGTTTTTGACATGGAGATGGCCACCTAGGTGTGCGAAGGGGATTACGGAGCGAAGGACGGGGATTGTCGATGAGCGGGTGAACCCGAGCGGAGGACGTGGACGAACAGGGCCTGGGTCGTCCGCGCTTGCGCACGGGCGGACGCGGGGCCCGCCCGAACGCAATCGGAGCGGCGGCCCGGCCGGAGCCCGAACTCCGGCCGGCGGTCCCGAGCCCGCCTGCGCCCGGGACCGCGCGGCCGGGCGGCCGGGCGGTCCCGGATAGTCCCTGCGGGTTCACCCGGCCGGCCGGCCCTCAGGCCCTGCGGCCACCAGGCCACAGGTACTTGGGTCCACAGGGGCCCACGGGGTCCACAGGGTCCACAGGGTCCACAGGGTCCACAGGCCAGTAGACCGTGAGGCCACACAGCCTCGGAGTCACCCTGCGGGGCGGCCACCGGGCCGCGAGATCGGACGGTCGTTCATGTCACGGTGAGTACCTCAGATCCTCCAAGGTCACGGCCGAACCCGGCAGTTCGGAGCGCGCCGGCGCTTCGAGGCCGTCGAGAAAGAGCTGCAGATGGCGGTGTGTGAACCGGTCGATGTCCAGGCAGGCGACCCCCGGGAGCGGCCGGGTGAGCTGGGAGAGCATCATCATCAGATCCCCCATCGCGACATCGGCGCGCAGCCGGCCCGCCTCGTGAGCGCGGTCGACGAGCGCCTTGACGGCCCCTTCCAGCCGGTCGCGCTGGGCGACCAGGTCGGGGTGGTCCTTGTCGAAGTCGCCGCTGAGCAGTGGGCAGAGGGCCGCGACCCGCTCGTCCGCGGCCGCGTGGGTGAAGCGGCTGAGCGCGGTGAAGGGATCCGCCTCCTCCGCGCCCGCCTCCTCCGCGCGCTCGGCGGTGCGCCCGAGAACGGACAGCACCACCTCGTGGACGAGGGACGAGCGGTCCGGGAAGTTCCGGTACAGGGTCGCATTGCCGACGCCGGCCCGCCGGGCGACCTCGTCGAGCGGCGCCTCGGGGCCCGACTCGACGAACATCTCCCGGGCAGCGGTGACGATGCGCTCGCGGTTACGCAGGGCATCCGCCCGCGGCCGGGCGGCACGGCGCGCCTCGGTGTCGGCAGCGGGGCTCACGACTCCACGTCCTCTCGATCGGCTGGGTGATCCGGTTCCGGCCGTTGCGGCCGGGTCCCGGCGCCCGCCGAGAACCGGGGACGAGCTCCCCGTTTCGCGCGGACATGAATGGCAAACGGGGAAACGGTCCCCGGTTATTTCCCCGCATCCGAACGAGTTCATGTGACCTGAATCACATCAAATCTCCGGCGTGTCCCACGATCGGCTCTCCCGGCGCGCGCCCCGCCACACCTCCGACCAGGCTGAACGCACCAGCGCAGCCCGGACCCGGCCGGCTGCCGCCGAGCCGAAGGCGGACGACCGCATGCAGCAGACCCGCCGACGGATACGCAGACCGGGCGCACTCGGCGCCGTCGCCGCCATCATGCTCGCCGCCCTCACCTCGGCGAGCTCGCTGCTCCCCGGCAGCTCGAGCACCACGGCGGGCCCCATCGCCACGGCCGAGGAGTCGGCGCTCGAACCGTGCCGCCTCACCTCCACGACCGGTGTGCAGATGTCCGAGGGCGTCCCGACCCCTTCAGGGTACGTGCGCTCCACGGGCGAGATCCGCGCCCTGAACCTGATGGTCGACTTCCCGGATGCCGAAGGGGCCGGCTCCGCGCTGGACCGGTACGCGGAGTTCTTCCCGCAGACCGAGCAGTGGTTCGCCACCAGTTCGTACGGACGGCTCGTCTACCGGCCCGAGACGCCGTTCCCGGACTGGCTGCGGATGCCGATGGCGTTCAGCGCGTACGGGATCGACCGCGGGTCGCCGTACGAGCCGGGCTACCGCCAGCTGGTACAGGACATCGTGGCCACCACCGACCACCAGGTGGACTTCAGCGCGTACGACCTGGTCAACGTGCTGGTCACACCCAATGCCGGGCCGTCCGCCCTGGACACCGTGCTGTCGGTGACGTTCTCGGGAAACCACGAGGCGCCGTACGCGGACGGCGTGCCACTCGCCAACACCAGCTTCGTCTACAGCCGCCAGGACGACGGCTCCGGGACCTACTCCGAGACGGGCTACCGGGTGCTCCCGCACGAGAACGGCCATGTCTTCGGCCTGCCCGACCTCTACACGGCGGAGGGCGGCGGCGCGGTCGGCCACTGGGACATCATGTCCGAGGACTGGGGGGCGAACAACGATCTCCTGGGCTGGCACAAGTGGAAGCTCGGCTGGCTCGACAACGACCAGATCCAGTGCGCCGCCGCGACCGGCAGCAGCGAGTACGAGCTGACCCCGCTGGCCCTCAAGGGCGGCCGCAAACTGGTCGTCGTCCCACTGGACTCCGAGTCCGGTTACGCCGTCGAGGTACGCACCCAAGCGGGCAACGACGAGGCCGTCTGCAAACCGGGTGTGCTCGTCTACCACGTCAAGACGGACGTGGACACGGGACAGGGGCCCGTCACCGTCGCCGACAGCGCCAAGAACAGCGGCGGCTGCACCCGCCGGCCCAATGTGCACGCGGAGCTGTCGGACGCCCCGCACCGTCCGGGCGAGACCTTCACCGACGAGGAGAACAAGATCCGGATCACGGTGCTCTCGAAGAAGGCGAACGGGGCCTACCGGGTGCGCATCACCCGCTCCTGACCCCGCGACCGGCACCACCCGCCTCCGCCGCCTCCGCCAGTCTCAGTCCTCCTCCATCCTCCTCCAGCCCCTCCCAGCCCGGCAGCTCGCCGCCCCCGACCCCCGTCCGGGCTGTGGGCGACCCGACGGAGCAGTGCCTCCGCGCGAGCGGAGCGGGACGCGCCGATACGAGGCCTGGCCGAGGCCGGCCTATGAAGCGGGTGCCATAGGTGACCGCGAGTGCGAGGCGACCCGCACCCCGGTAGGAGAACAGCCCGAACGAACCGGCCACTCGCCGCTCCCGCCGCGCCCACCGCACCGACCCCACTCCCCCCGACGAGCCCGCACCTCCCCTGATCAGGCGAAATACGAACCTTGCCGG
Organism: Streptomyces sp. I6; assembly: GCA_003725745.1. Classification (GTDB taxonomy): domain Bacteria; phylum Actinomycetota; class Actinomycetes; order Streptomycetales; family Streptomycetaceae; genus Streptomyces. Next base: position 2,738,440 of record RHDP01000001.1, read on the forward strand.
GCGGCGGCCGGGATCCGCTAGGCTAGACGCCGGATCTCGCGGAGATCCACACCTTTGCCTTCGTAGCTCAGGGGATAGAGCACCGCTCTCCTAAAGCGGGTGTCGCAGGTTCGAATCCTGCCGGGGGCACAGCCAGAAGGGCCAGCTCAGGAGGGTTTTCCTCCCTGGCTGGCCCTTCGTCGTGTTCGAGGTCGTGCCACACCCGTGCCACTAGAGTCCACTCGGAGTCCACATCCCCTAGCCGGAGGCCCCTCCCCGCCGTCGCGGATCATGGCCCCGAGCCGGTCGGCGATGGCCCGGTCTCGGTCGCTGGTCATGTGCTGGTAGATCAGCGCGGCCCGGGAGCTGCTGTGCCCCATGCGCGTCATCAGCTCCCGCGTGCTGGCGCCGGCCGTCGAGGCCAGCGTGTTGCCCGTGTGCCGCAGATCGTGAAAGTGCAGCTCGGCCGTGACGCCCGCGGCCTTCCGGGCCTTGACCCAGTCGTCGCGGAAGTTGCTCCGCCGCAGTTGCCCGCCCTGCTGCCCGACGAAGACGTGCCCGTCGCGGCCGGGAGTGGCGAAGTGCTCCAGGTGGTGCGTGACCGTGTCGAGCAGTTCGGCCGGGAAGGACACGGAGCGCACCCCGGCCGCGGATTTCGGCGCCTTGTCGAAGAGCCGGCCGTCCTGCAGTTCGGCCTGAGCGCGGCGCACGGTGACGGTTAGCCCCTCCAAGTCGACGTCCCGGCGCCGCAGGGCCGCCAGCTCCCCGAACCGCAGGGTGGTGAAGGCCGCCAACAGCACGAGCAGCCGGTAGCGCGGCGCGATGGAGTCGGCAACGGCGAAGACCTCCGCCACCGTGAGGACCGGCCGCTCGGGCACGTCGTAGCGGTCCGCGCCCTTGATGCGGCACGGGTTGCGCCGGATCAGTTCATCGTCCACGGCCGTGTTCATCAGGGCCCGCAGCAACTGGTACGCCTTGACCACCGTCGGCTCCCCGACGCCGGCCGCGAGGAGCTTGCCGCGCCAGCTTCGCACTCGGGCCGTCGTCACATCGGCCACGCTTCCGGCCCCGAAGGTGGGCAGGATGTGCAGCCGCATCACCGACTCGTTCCGCTCGCGGGTGCGGTCGGCGAGCTTCCGGTCCCGCAGCCACGCGGTGGCGTACTCGGCAAGATTCAACGCCCCGGAGTCCGGGTCCGACCACTGCCCGCGCGCAATGTCCGACTCGATGTGAGTCAGGGCAACTTGGGCATCGGTCTTGGTCGCGTACGTCTTCTCCGCCGGGCGCAGTTGCCCCGTCTCCGGGTCTCGGTAGCGGATCTGCCAGCGACCGGACGGAAGCTGTCGGACCGAGCCGAAGTCCCGGCGCCTCCCCTTCTTGTTCGCCATCAGGTAGCCCTCCGCAGGGAGCTACGGTGGTCGCCGATCGGCTGCACCGTGTTGGCGTCGACGAAAGCGTTCAGTACGCTCTCCGGGATGCGGACGTGCCGGCCGACCTTGACGAACACGATGCGTCGCTCGGCGATCAGGCGGCGCGGGAAGCGTTCCGTGGTGCCGAGGAGTTCGGCCACCTGCGCCACGGTCAGGTAGCGGTCAGCCATGGGTGGGTTCTCCTTCCGGTGAAGTAGCGGAGTTGCGAGAGGTGGCAAGCCAGGCTTCTGCGGCGGTCAGTCCGGTGCCGGCGAAGCGCCAGTGCGAGAGGACGAGCACGGTGTCCGGGTCGGGCAGCGGGTGGCCGGTCTCGGACGCGCGTTCGCGGGCGAGTGCTTCGTTGTGGTCCGCGCGTTCCTGGCGGAGGGCGCCGAGGGTGACGGAGTAGGCGCGGGACTTGGTGGAGAAGTGGCCGCGGAAGCCGAGCATGTGGGCCCACTTGCGCAGGCGCAGGTCCTCGAGTTCGGGCAGGGCGCCGAGGTGCCAGCAGGTGAGGACCATGCGGCGGGCGTGGTCGGTGACACCGGAGCCGATCAGGTCGGTGATCGGGTTGCGGATGGGGCGGTCGAGGGTGCCCGCGGTTTCGGCGCCCTTGGTGGCGTACTTGGCGATGTAGGCGGCTACGGCGCGGCTGGACAGCTCCGAGGTGCCGGCGAAGTCGGCGGAGCGGATGGGACGGATGTCGAGCTGTTTGCCGAAGCGGAAGGCGTGCGCGCGGCCGTCGAGGACGGGGCCGGGTGCTTCGGCGAGGCGGGCCGCCGAACGGATCGCGTCGGTGAGGAGTTCGGTCGTTGCCCAGTCCGGCGGGGCGTCCTCGGGCCGTCCGGGCCGTCGAGGCGGATGACGGCGTGGAAGTGGACGGCGCCGCGCCGCTGGTACTCGGCGACCTTGGCGTACGAGACCGTGAGGCAGTGGCGTAGCGCCGAGCGGCTGAGGCCCGCGCGGGAGGCGAGGTGCTGGCGCAGGTAGGTGGTGAAGCGGCCCCACAGGGCTCCGGCGTGTGCGTTCCACAGGACGGCAGCGCGGTAGTCGTAGCGGTCCGGGTCCAGGGGCGTGCCGAGGGCGGGGTCGTCGTCGGGGTGGAGGCGTCCGCAGCGGCACCGGCCGCCGCCGGGGCGGTTGTGGACGGGGCCGAAGGACGGGGCGGTGAAGGTGGCGAAGACGCGCGGGTGCCCGGTGACGGACGGGTCGATGCCCTTGCCGCCGCTCAGTCCGGCGGTGACCAGGTGGAAGGTGTCCTTGCGGTAGATCTCGGCGCAGGAGGCGCACCGGGTGGCGCGGCGGTTGTTGCAGCGGATGAGGAGTTGTCCGGCCGGGAGGTCGCGGTCGGCGATCTCGCGGACGATCTCCCCGGTGGCGGCGTGGACGTCGAGCCGGTGGCCCTCCATCCGGACGGGCCGCTCGCAGCCGCCGAGGCGCTGGATCTGGTGGGCGTAGGCGCTGAGGTCGCCGTGCCGGGCGAGTGCTGCCAGCCGGCGGATGGCTGCGGTCGGCGCCGCAGGACTCATGTGCGTGTTCCTCCTTGCAAGGGGCGGGTGTGAGGTGCGACGGCCCGGACTGTCGAGAGGGCTAGACAGCTTGGGCAGGCCGGGTGGGCGGATCGTTGAGGTCAGCGGTGGGTGAGGACGGAGCGGATGATGACGGCACACACGGCCACGGAGGTGGCGGTGAGAGCGACGGCGAGGAGCATGGAGACCAGGACGGCGCCGACGACCAGGACCACGGCGGTGCCGCCGCCGACCAGGGCGAGCGCGGTGCCGGGCGTGAGCCGGACGGCCGGGCGGGTCGGGGTCTGGAGGACGAGGGCCGGCGGCGGAGCCGGGGCGCTCTGCGTGATGGTGGCCGGCGCGACGATGGCGGGCGGGACGGCCGGGCCGGTGGGCTGCGGCATGGTCGGGATCTTCGGTCGGAACATGAACGCTTTCCCTTCGCAGGTCACTTGAGGACGGCGTCGACGACGGGGGCAAGCAGGCTGTCGGCGAGGAGGTAGCCGCCGACGAGCAGCACGGCGATGAGCCACCAGGGCGGGCGGATGAGCTTGACGCCGAGGACGCCGACGACGAGCAGGGCGAGCCAGAGCGGAACGTCCACTTCAGAGGTCTCCTGTCAGGCCGAGCAGCGGTGGATACGGGCGGCGAGTTCGGCAGCGGCGCGGCTGTCGTACTCGGCGGAGAAGTCGCAGCGGGGCGCGGTGCAGGCGGCCAGGTGGCGGTTCCGGCCGCGGTCGACGTATGAGGCGACGCTGACGGGACCGATGCGGCGGACGTTGCGGAAACGCGGGTTCATGGCGGTGCTCCTCTCAGAGGTGTGCGGCGACGGATGCGGTCATGGACGGGGGCAGGCCGAGCCGGGTGCGTACGGCGTCCGGGTCGGCGGGGTGGCCGGTGACCGAGCGGTGCTCGTCGGCCAAAGCCCGGACGCGGTCGACGAGGGCCGGCGGCAGGGCGACGGCGGAAGCGGACTCGGGGGCCGGAGCGGCAACCGGATCGGCTGTTGCCTTCCGAGCCGGACCGGGGCCAGCAGTCTCCGGAGCCGGTCCGGGGTCGGCGGAGGACGTCGGCAGCGCCTCACGGCCGGGCCGGGCGACGGCGGACCGGACGGCGTGCGGCTCCGTTTCGGTGTCCTCCGCCGGGGAGGCCGGGGTCGTCGGTGTTTCCGGGATGTGCGGGGCGTGAGCCAGCAGCGTGCCGCCGAAGAAGGCGACGGCAGGCCAGCCCGCGACCGTTACGCGGAGCCAGGCCGGTACGTCGTCCAGGTCGAGGAGCCCGGCCGTGGCGACGTTGGCGCCGCGGGATGCGGCCAGGGCCACCAGGAACCACAGCCGCGGACCACCGGCCGCCCGTCCAGCCCGCTGCTGCCGGCGCATCTGGCGCCAGGCGGCGACCAGGAGAAGGTCGACGCTCACGGGGTAGGCCCACGCCTTCCAGCCGTCCTGTCCGGCCGCCGCGGCGAGGTCGTGCAGATGGGAGAAGGACAGGGCTCCGGCAATGACGGCCTGAACGATCACGGCGTCCACGCGGGACAGGTGGGCACGCATCGGCTCGGTCTCCCTCCGGCGTGGTCAGTCGGTGGACTTGAGCGAGTCGGCGTGCTCGCGGGCGAGGCGGGCCACCTCGACGGCCTCGGTGTCGCCGGGCGTGTGACGGGCGATGCGCTCCAGCAGGTCCGCCTTGCGGTCCATGAGCGCGGCGTACTCGGCGGAGGTGCGGTTCTGCCGGAGCGCGGCCAGGTCGGCGGTGAGCGCGCTGATCTCGGCGATGGAGGGACGTGACACGGGGCTTCCTTCCGGCTTAGGGCATGGGAGGGGTAGGGACGTGGCGTGAGACGGTCACGCCGACCGTGGGAAAGGGATCGCGGTTACTCGGTCAGCCGAGCCGTGGGTACGGCAGGCGCGGCCAAGGAAGGCGCGGCCGGTTCGGCGACGGCGGGCCGGAAGGCGTCGAGGCGGGGCAGTTCCGGGACCAGGCCCGAGTTGTCGCGGCAGACGGCCGCCGCGTCGTCGAGGGTGAGGTGGGGCGAGCGGACGCGGGACCAGCCGCCGGAGGAGTCGCCGACGACCGCGACGCCGGGCCGCTCGGCCGGGATGGAGGTTGCCGCCAGCGCCGCTTCCGGTGCGATGTCGCCGAGCGCCATGTTGGCGGACGTCTCGTCGTTGACGCGGTGGCAGACACGTCCGGTGAGCTGGGCGCGCAGCATGGTGGCGCCCTTGCCGAGTTCGGCGCCGAAGCGCTGCCCGCACACCTCCAGGTAGATGCCGGCCGCGCGGCCGAGCTGGGCGAGGCGGATGAGTTTGGTGACCATGGCGTCCCGCCGCTTCTCGTCGTCCTTGCTCGCGGCGAGGAAGAGTTCGGCGACCTCGTCGACGACGACCACGACCGGCACCGGCCGGTCCTTCTCGGGCAGGCCCCAGACGTCCGAGGTGAGTGCGGTGTCCGGACCGTTCCCGCCCGCCATGCCGATCAGGCGGAACCGTGCCTCCATCTCCTCCATCAGGACGTCGAGAAGGTCGTTGGCACGGTCCGGCGTGTCGGCCAGCGCCGACAACCGGGCTGCGAACGGGGCCAGTTCGACGCCCCACTTGCAGTCGATGCCGACGAGCGCCACAGGTTGCCGGGCCAGCCCGCACAGCAGGTTGCGCAGGTATACGGATTTCCCGGACTGTGTTGCACCGAGGATGAGTTCATGCGGCACGGTGCGGAAGTCCCGTACGTGCCAGTGCCCGTCTTCGCGCAGCGCCAGCGGTAGGGACAGCGGTTCGGTGCGCGGCCAACGCCGCGGGGGCCGGACGTCGGAGAGGACGTCCCAGCCGACCAACCGCAGTTCCAGCCGCCCCGGCTTGGTGGGACGGACGTGCACGGCGTGCGCGCTCCAGGCGTGCCGTAGCCGGTCGGCCGAGGCGGCGAAGTCCTCGGGCGCCTGCCCGGCCGCCATGCGCAGCCGCATCACGAGCCCGGACCCGGCCGGCAGCGGCAGCGACCGGCGGGGCGGTACGGGAGCAGCCTGCCGCCCGATCATCCGGGCGGTGGCCCGGCGCATGGCCGAGGCGGGCACCGTCAGGCCGCAGGCGTCCATGGTGGCCCGGTACGTGGCGAGCACCCGCAGCGACACGGCCGGATACCCGACCAGCCACCAGAACAGGACCGGCAGCCGACGGCGCACCGCGACCAGCGCGGCCACCGACAGCAGGGCAGGCACCAGAACCCACAGGGCATCGGTCATGATGCTCAGCCCTGCACCGCAGCCGGAGCGCCGGCCATGACGGCGTCCGCACGGTAGGCGATGCCGTGCCGGGTACGACCGCCGAACTCACTCTCCCAGGGCCGGGCCACGAGCCCGGACAGGAAGACCGCCGTACCCATGACCAGGCCGTCGCCTATGCCCTTCTCAGGCACGGTGACCTTGATCATGTCCGAACCGCCCTCGGCGATGAACACCAGCTCCAGGACCATGAGTCGGTCGTTGGTCACCGGGTCCACGGCCACCTCACCGGTCTGCCGGTCCCTCACCTTGACCTCGGGCAGCTTCGTGACCAGCAGAGTGGCGGACGAGGTGTCCACGGGGATGACACGCATTCTGTGAACCTCACCTGATCGGGCGTCCGTCACGGACGCCGGGCCGTTGATTACCCCCCTAGACAGCTCAGGGAGGCATCCACCCCAACTGTCTAGGGGGGTTGACGTCTACCGTAAACCGACACCCCGTCAACTGTCTAGGGGGGTATACGGTAGCCGTGTCGGCGGAGCGACCGGTTCTCTAAGAAAGCGTCAAGTGCAGAGCGGTGGCGTCATCGTGCGCCTTCCCCCGCGGCCAGCGTCGACCGTCAGGGTCGCTGTCCTCCGCCTCACGGGTCCGGCGGATCAGTTCGTCCGGGCCGGTGGAGTCGATGAGGGCCGATACCTCGCCCCACGAGGCAAGCCGGAAGCGGTCCACCAGCCGTGTCGCGCCGTCGCTCAGCAGCGTCACCGAAGCCAGGGAGTCCAGCGGCGCCGTGCCGGTCAGCGCGTGCTCGGCCGCGAGCGGATCGGGACCCGCGATCCAGAAGCCGCCCGGCCGGTTCCGGAGAGACGTCAGGGCGTCCCGGTACTCGGCCAGTGCGGCGGCGTGTTCCGGCGAACCGGTGGGCAGCTCGTCGACAGGCCCACGAAGCCGGGCGCCGACCTCGTCCAGGCGCCGGTCGGTGATGACGGAAGAGCTCCCGTCCCGCTGCGCGAGGAGCAGTGACGAGTCACCGAGCACGAGGTGTTCGAGTACTCCCCCACAGGCACGGACGGCAACGACCGTGCTGGTCGGACTGGCCCGGTACTCCAGGTCGCAGACGTCCTCGTGGAGCGAGCGGGTGATGCGGATGGAGTCGGCCAGGCACTCGGCGAGCGACCAGACCGGACGCGCGACGAGAGTGCGCAGCAGCAGTGCCCCCAGCATCCCGGAGAACCAGGCGACGCCGTGCACACACCCGGTCTTCCCACCCCCCACGCCGGCGCCGTCGAGGAGCACGGCGGCATCAGGTGCGGCAGCGGCGAAGTCCTCGTTCTCACCGCCCGGCGTGGACGGCGAGGTGGCGAGGGTGAACCTCACTCCGCCGTCTCCTCGTCGTGACGGTAGAGCGGGCAGACCAGTTCGACGGATCGCGGCTCACTGGTCTCCGGGTCGTAGTCGACGCCTACCAGCGTGGAGAACCGGTTGTCTCCCACCTGACCCCACAGGGAGTTGAGTTCCGAGGCGAGCAACTGGACGACGCCGAGCGAGCCTTGTGTGTGGATACCGGCGACGGCCAGGAGCGAGCCGTTGCCGTCCGGACGCGGCAGCCGGCCGAGATAGCCGATGTCGTACGGCCGGGCCGGATCACCGTCCTGCCCCGACCGGTGCACGGTTCCGGTGAGCCGGTCCACGACCGTCCAGGGGCCGTCCTCCGCCTTCTCCCAGCTCAGCACAGGGTCTTGGGCATAGGTGTTCCACATGTCCTGTGACATGCGCGGCCCGCAGACGACGACCAGACCGTCACGGTTCAGGTCGATCTCCCCGCTCACCGGTACATGCTCGGAGGTGACGGCGAGCCCGTACGACCGCGCCAGGTCCTCCAGGCGCTTGCCGGAACTGACATCGTCCACGGCCACGACCGTGCGCCCGCGTTCGTCGTCCCGCCGCAGCGGCGTCGCGACCGTGACGGCCCCCGACCCGAGGAACGCGCCCTCGGGCGCCGGGCCGGTATGGCGGATCTGGTGGATGCGCCCGCGGCTGAGGCCGGCCTTCACCGCGATCTGCGCGTACGACAGCCCTTGAGCATGGAGGTCCTGTACCACGCGGCGCCGCAGCCGAGCGAGTTCGGTGACCTCCTGCTGCGCGTCGGCCAACCGCGTCGTGACCTCACGCAGGAGCAGGTACGGATCATCGATCGCCATGATCCGCTGCAACTCGTCCGACATGCGCTCACCTCCTTGCCTCACCCGAGAGTCTAGGCCCCTAGACGAAACGGGCAGGAGCGGCCGACCCGACCGGACGCCGATCACATGGAGGCCGGACCGGCGCCGAGGCACCCCGCGAGGGGTCATTCCCCGCCGCCCGCGCAGCGGCCGGGGTGGAGCAGGCTGGAGGCGGTCACACCCCCTCCGGCACAAGATCCGCCCACACCGAGAAACCCTGCGACAGAGTCTTGGTGCCCCAGTCCTTCGCACAGGCCGCCACCAGCATCAGCCCGCGGCCTCCCTCTTCCAGGCTGGTCGCGTCCCGCATCGTCGGAGCGCTGTCGCCGCCCTGGTCGATCACCTCGATACGCACGAAGTCCGCGCCGAAGCCGACGACCACCAGGAACCAGCCGCCGGCCTCGCCACTCAGCGAGTGGCGCACGGCGTTGGCCGCCAGCTCCCCGACGATCAGGGCCCCCTCGTCGACGCACTCCCACTCCTCAAGTAACGCGGATACGAAGTGACGGGCTTCGGCGACTTGTTCGGGCAGGCCAGGGAAGGCACGACACCACTTGGTGAGCACGGCAACACTCCTCGTCTAGAGGGCTAGACAGCACAAGCAGCAGAGTATTCCCGCCAGGGGCACCGATCTAGGCATTCAAAGGAATTATTCCCCTACCGAGTGATGGCGGTCCCTCAGCCCGCGAAACTCACCCATCACCCGCATCAGCAGGTCTCGCACCTCACCGCCGAAGACCGCCGCGCCCTCGAACCGGCTGAACATCTCCTCGCACCGAGCAAGGTCATCTTCCTCGGTAGAAACCCGCTCACCCGGGAACACCTCCACCACGACAGACCGCCGGTCACAGAGTGTGAAGCCGTACCGGGGCAGCACCGGCACCGGTCGACGCCACGGGATGACCCCGAGCCGCACCGTGTCCAGGCTCTCGACGGCCAACAGTCGATCAAGCTGGGCGAGCATCAGCGACGGCGTCCCCGGCCACGTCCGCAGCACCGCCTCCGTCAGCACGAACACCGACTCGCGCCCCGGCTCGTACAGCAGACCCTGACGCTCCACCCGAGCCGCGACGGCCCGGCCTACCGCCTCAGCGTCCAGCTCCGGTGACGTCAGGAAGACCTGACGGGCGTACTCGGCGCTCTGGAGCATGGCCGGCAGGACCACGCACTGAAAGGAACGCACCAGCCGAGCACCACGGACCGCCTCATCCACGACGAGCCCCGCGGAGACGTCCCCATCGGAGCCGGAACCGGTCTCCACGGCAGCCTCAACCGCAGCCAGCAACGCGCGAACCTCACCGGCCGTCGACTCATCGAGCCCAAGCGCCCCGGACAACCGATCCAGCACATCGGGGCTCGGGACCATACGCCCGTTCTCCACCTTGGAAACCGTGGGCTGACCCACACCAGCCTGCTGCGCCAGAGCGGCACCCGTCAGGCCGACATCCGCACGGAGAGCCCGAAGCCGTGCCCCCAGCACCCTCATCCGCTCGCGCCGCTCACTCCCCATACCCAGGGTTCTACACCACGAGCCAGCAGCCACCAGGCACAAGAGCAGCATCAACGACCAACAGCACGAGCGTGATTCAAAGTCTCCCTACGGGTTCAAGGCGGCTCGCTCCGCTCACCGCGCGCGGCCCGGCCCTCGGCCGGGCCTGCGCTCCAGTCTCCGCCCCGCTCCAGCCCGGCCGGCGCCCGTGCCGCACTCCTGGCGATCAGGCGCCTGATGCCGGAGTGGGGGCAGGTCCGAAGCCTGCCCAAGTTGGCATCCAGCGTAGGGCCCCCTGATCATGCTCGGCCCCAGACCGGGCAAGCCACCAGCCAGAGCCGCTACGCCGACCTGCGGAACTCAGGAACCCCCGGCTCGTTCAGCCGCTTTCTCGGCAAGCCGTTCCAAGTCGACCACTGGGGCCCGCCGGAATTCGTCACGCAGAAGCGTGCCGGGCAATTGCTTCTGAGTTCCCGCTGTCCCACTCACCCTGAAGTTCCACTTCCCGTCCTTCAGGTCAAGAATAGCGAGGCCCCGCTTCAGCCGCACGTCGGCGTACTCACTGAGGTCCAGAATATACACCTCATACTTGACTCCCGGCCTGTGCTGATCAGAAAGCGTGGATTGAATCAAGTGCGCGAAGCGCAAATCCACAAGCTGACCCAGCAGTTCATAGAACTGATGAGACTTCTGTGCAACGTCCACCCTAAAGTAGGTGTATCCGGCTCCGCGCACTTCTTCAGCCAAGGTATCCAAGGCAGCCGTCAAGCTAACCGCACTGTCCATGGAAACGTCCTGTTCCAGGTCCCTCTTCTTACTCCTCGCGGCACGTCCAGCGGCATCCGCGACATCTTCCCTTCCAATTTCACGCGCCTTCGGTCGTGACCGTGCAGCCACAATGGAAGAAGCGAACAGGTTTAGATAGTCACGCGGCACGCCGCCTGAAGCGAGAACCAGCCTGCCGAGCGCAGCATTCTGCGCAATGCTGGATGGCTTGGCCAGTCCCGCAGTGGCGGTGTAGTTAGCCAACACCGACTCAAGAAAGCGCTGCGTAGATCCCGGATCTTCGAGTGTAACATCGAGATCGATTTTGGAAGCATCATGAGGAACCTCAATGCCAATTCTCGACGATGGCTCAAATGGCCGGGTCAAACGCTCGATGCTAGCTACCTTGATCCATCCATCACAGTCACGCAGCATTCCAGCGACGCAGTCCAACAAGTGAGGTTGCGCAGCTTGCGGAAATAGATAGAAATCATCAATGTACAGATAGAGGCGAACAAGCCCCTCCCGCAGAACGGAGCGGAGAGATCGATTCAACTCGGCAACCATCTCACCGAGAACCGCGTCGGACACAGGCCTTTCTGCCCGCAATTGCGACAGTCGAACACTACTTCCCTTGAGTCGCACATAAGAATCGCCTTGCGACGATCCAGCATGTTGAATCAAGGAGTTGAGAGTGACCTCAGCAATTCCAAGAAAGGCGCTAGCAACGTCTAGACGTCGCAGCGTATGCGCGTTAATCCAAGCGGTAACGTGACCGTCTTTCTCTGCGCTTCGCTTCGCCTCCAGAAGAAGAGCTGTTTTCCCGACACCCCGTCGGCCGTACACGAGGTGGTGCCTTGATGCACCGACAGCCGCGAGGCTGGCCCTAGGATCCTCCATGTACTTCAGACTCGGAAGTGCATCAGAGGTACGGGACCTTGCCTCTAGCAACTGAATGAGCTGATCCATTTTTGGTCCCGAAAGGGGGCCTTTACTGTTCACCTCGCCCGTCTTTTTTTCTTCTGCTCGATGAGGCCTAAAAGTCACAACCAGAGACTGATTGGCCACCTCGGATACACTATTCAACGCCTGCTCGATTGAGCCCGCAAGGCTCTGTGCGGTTACCAGAGAATCTTCAGCGACCCATACGACGAACCACCTTTCTCCAGGGAAAGTCCTCTCATCAACTCGGATGATTGAAATACCGGCCTCTTCGAGGACGCCGGAAATCAAGGACTCATGGTTGACACTTGACATCAGATGTACCCATTCGTTGAGGCGAAAGACTCACAAGCCTGAAGAAAGTTCGCTGCGGTTACAGCGAGCGTTCGCGCATCATCTTCCCACTCGGTCTCATTGAGTGGGTACGCGTCATAATCTGCCTGATTGCGCAATAGGCGAGCATCCGTCAACTCGCTTTCACGAGTTGCGGAATCTGGCAGAGCCGGCGGAAGATTTCTAGGGAGTACGCTATGCCGTTCATAATCGTCACCCTCATTCTCGGCAAACACGATCGCCCTTGCGGCATGATACATTGCATAGTAATGGCGACTAATCGCCGATCTATATTGGGCGTCGAAAAGGAGTTTGTCTCCCGCCCTCAAATGCTCGCCTGCCAACAGTAACCTGTCCACCACGACCTGTTGCATCAGCTGTGAGATTGGGAAAGGGTACCTCCCCCTCCCCGTGGGGATGGCGGAAATGGCAGCGCTTTTGCTAGTTGAAATGTGGAGCAACAGTAGATCGGCAGGCGTGACTACTGGCATGTGCTGCTGATCCCCCTCTTGGAAGTGAACTTTGCAGGCTATCCCATGGAGCCCCTGCGCGCTACCCGACCCCGAGGCTGTCGGCTTTCCAACTGGACTCACTAAAGCGGAATGCAAAACTCCGAATCCTGTCGACTATCGCCGGGAATAGAAAATCGCCGCCAGTCCGCGCAGCTGGGCTGTGTCCGGCGCGCAGAGGGGCGGCCTCCATGTGTGCCCACCGCACCTACCAGGTGCAGCAAGGAACGGTGGGCAGTGACAGTGAACCCCCGACTGACCACAAAGGTTCGCGACTTCCAAAGCTGAGGGCTCCGACCGTCGTCACGGGCTGGCCGTGGCCGCTTGCTCTGGTCGACGAAACATCCCAATGGCATGGTTAAGGCCGGTGGGGGTGCAGCGAGGCATACGCGCGCCTGATCGGTCGGGGCACCCGCCATCGTGGCTGACTGTCGTCGGCTGAGGTTCGTGCCACAACCGTGCCAGATGCAGGGGTCAGCCACGGTCAACACGGGTGCCCCGCAGTCGCGTAGCCGCCCGCTTCCTCGGCCGGCGAAGCCGCAGCTCAGCCCGCAGGTCACCCAGCCTCTCTCCTAAAGCGGGTGTCGCAGGTTCGAATCCTGCCGGGGGCACAACACGAAGGGCCAGTTCAGCGGAGCGACCTCCCCGGACTGGCCCTTTCGCATGATCGCGGCCGTGCCGCGGGCGTGCCACCACGACCCCGCGCCACCCGGTCTCTCACGGGTCGTCGCTCCCAGCCGATCCGCGACGGCAGGACCCCGGCGGCTGTCATGCGGTGATGGAGCGGCTCGGGCCGCACGGCGGTGGTGACCCATGTGTGTCACCAGTTCCCGGGTTCCGGCACCGGCCGCCGCCATGGTGCTGTCCCTTGTTACCGGGGATCCCGGAGGTGGCACACCACCGTCGAGCCGGGCACTGGTGCGGCCCTTATCCAGTCGTCACGGCGGCTACTGCGCCGGAGACGGCCCACTCCGGGTCGTGGGGACGACGTGACCGTCGCGGCCGACCGGTCCGGGGGCTCCGGAGTGGTCCGGAAGCGGATCGGAAGCGGATCGGTTCTGGGCACGGAAGCGCCGGCGCTGGTCGCATCGGAGGCGTCAACCGCCATTCCGCGTACCGCTGTCCACCGTCGCCCTTGCGACGGGCCCCGTCGCGTACTCACGTACGGTACGGACCGCCTCGGGGCATTCGGAGCGGGCGCGCCGCACTGCCGTGACCTCTGGAGAACCCCATGAACGACCCAGGGCTGACACCGTATGCCGAGCGTCCCGACCCGCCGTCCACGCACCGCGCGCCGCCCTCCTATCGCGCCCCGGGCTGATACCGCCGAGCGGCCCGGTCCGTACCTGGGGGCTGGCGGTCATCGCCACGCCCCTGGTGCTCGCCCTGGCGGTCGTCCTGCTGGGCAGCCTGGCCGCGGGCTCCGCCTCGTCCGCGTCGTACGGGTCGTCGGAGTCGTCGGGGTCATCGGGGTCCGGCCTCTTCGGTACGGACACCTTCGGCCCGGACCGCGGAGCCACGGCCGACGAACCGGCCCACGCGCCCTCGACGACGGCACCCGCGTGGCCGTACGACGGCACCGGTGGTGCACGGGACGTCGGAGGTACTCCCGAGGCGACCGCGACCGGCAGCGGCGGGGACGGCGGCTACGCCTACCCGACGAGCAGCGTCCCCGGCACCGCGGCCGCGAGCGCGACCGGCGAGCCGGGCGATGTCGTGACCGCCTTCTTCGAAGCGATCAACGACCGCGACTACCGGACCGCCTGGGCGCTCGGCGGGAGGAACCTCGAGTCCCGCTACGACCGCTTCGTCGCGGGCTACGCCGCCACCGCGCGGGACACCATCAGCATCACGTCCGTGCGGGGCACCAGGGTGCGGCTGACCATCGAGGCCCTCCAGGTCGACGGCACCACCCACTCGTACGACGCCGTCTACACCGTCCGCGGTGGTGTGATCACCAGCGGCACGGCCACCCGGACCGACTGACACCCACCGGGCGTGCCCGGAGAGGTGCACCCATACGAGCGGAGTGCGAACCACCATGGCCACAGAAGAACTAGCCCCCCGACCACCCGGCCCGCCGCCGCAGAGACCGCCGGAACACCGCGAGTACGCACGCAGCAGAGCCACCCGGCTGCTGTCGGCTGGCGCCTACCTCGATCCCGGTTACCGGAAGGCCGTCATCCGGGAACTGCTGGACAGCCGTTTCCGGGTCGTCGCGCCGTCCTTCGGCTACGACGCCGTGTCGGTCCTCGCCCACGCCCTCGCCGCACGCCGGCTGCACCGCATCCAGTGGGCGGCGGCGGGTGGCACCGCGGCCGCGGTCCTGCTGCTGATGAGCACCGGCGTACTCGACCGGTCCCTCGGCTTCCTCGTGCTGCTCTGGCTGCCGTGGGCGGCGGCCTATCTGCGCAGGATCGTCACCTTGCACATCCTGATGACCCGGCTGCGGGAGAGCGGGCCGGACGGCGGCTTCGACGGCGCGTGCCCGTCGCACGAGAAGCTGACCGTCGGACTCGTCCACAAGATCGACCAAGAGCAGGCCAGCCGCAACGGAATGGTCTTCTACGGCGGCTACCGGCCCTTCGTCGGCGCGGGCCTGCCGGTGCGGGACTGGTCCAACGCGCAGTTGCTGCTGGGTGCGCCGAGGACCCGGATCATGGCACGCAAGAGCGAGAACGGCTTGCCGCCCGATCTCGACACCGTCGAGCGCAGGCAGGTCGTGCCGTTCACCGTGCGCGACATCACCAGCCAGGTCGCCGCCCGGATGGACGCCGACCTCCGCGGCGAGGCCCGCCCCGACGAGCGGATCGAAGGGCTGACGGTCGAGCGGCGCCACTACGCCACCGCGATCCGCACCAACGACCGCTCCACCGGTGCCGCCTGGTCCGAACTGCCCGGTTCGGACGACCTGCCCGGCATCCACTGGCGCGAGGACTACGACGCCGCCCGCGAGTACCTGTGCGTGCGGGTCGGGTCGTGGGACGAAGAGCTGGTGACCTCGATGTTCGTCGGGTTCGACATCAGGGGCAACACGCTGCACACCGAGTTCTACACCTATGTGCTCGGCCCGCTCGTCAGGGACTTCCACCTCGTCGACCAGTTGCCCGCCGCCATCGACGGGCGCCTGGCCGTGCGCGTGGCGTGGGACATGTTCATGACCGCGTTGCGCTGGTCCGTGGCACTGTGGCTGTGGCCGCTGTGGCTGATCCCCGTGCGGTTCCTGCCGACGTGGGCGGTCCCGTGGATCCGGCCCTGGCATGCCAGGAGAGCCAGGAGGGTGATGGCCGAGCTGCTGCAGGCGGACCCGGCGGCGGACACCAGCGAGTTCTCGCTCGGCCGCTACGTCAACCCGTGGTTCAACTGCGGCGCCGTGGCCAGCGTCAGGGAACTGGCCACCAGCGAGGCCTACCACCACTTCTTCCAGCACGCCGACGCGACCAAGTACATGGAGATCGTCGAGCGCCGGCTACTCCAGAACATCCGCGCGTTCCTCGACGAGCACGACGTGGACCTCGCCGAGCACGACCGGGCGCAGACCAACATCCTGCTGGGCGACAACAGCCAGAACGTGTTCGGCGGCCAGAACAGCGGCTTCACCTACAACTACCAGCCCCCGAGCAGCCGTCCGTCATGACGAACAGGGAAGCGATCATGAGTCAGGGCCACACCTTCGGCGACAACAACCAGAACGTGTTCGGCGGCCGGAACAGCGGCTTCGAGTACAACGTCTACAACACTCCGCGGCAGCAGCCGAACGCCGAGCAGGAGGCGGCGCGCGCGGCCCGGGCGCAAGCGGACCACGGCCGCAGCCGCAGCGTCTTCGTCGTGCACGGCCGCGACGAGCAGGTGCGCACGGCGATGTTCGGGCTGCTGCGCCGGCTCGACCTGCGCCCGCTGGAGTGGGAGCGGCTGGTTCGGGCCACCGGGGGGACGGCGCCGTTCCTCGGCGAGGTCATCGAGAAGGCGCTGTCGCAGGCGCAGGCAGCGCTCGTGCTGCTCACCCCGGACGACGTCGCCATGCTCCATCCGCACCTGATGGGGTTCAACGAGCCGTCGTACGAGGTGCAGTTGACCGGACAGCCGCGCCAGAACGTGCTGATCGAGCTCGGCATGGCGCTGATGGCCTACCCCGAGCGGACGATCATCGTGCAGGTCGGCCAGGTCCGGCCCGCTGCGGACCTCGCCGGCCGCAACGTGGTCCACTTCGACGGCTCCGAGGCCGCCGTCTCGAAGATCGTCGAACGCCTCAAGGGTGCCGAGTGCGACCTCGACGACGCCCGGCCGGACTGGCGCGACGTCTCATACTTCAGGAACATGGCGGCCTACCACCGACTGGCCTGACGGACGATGGGAGGGGGCGGGACGCCGGGTTCCGCCCCCTCGTGCGCCGTCCGACGGACGTATCCGCGCCACCGGTCCGCGTGTACGCCGTCCGCTCCGCGCGTGCGCTATCGGTCCGGGCCCGACGCCAGAGCGTCCAAGAACGCGGCCAGCTCGCGCATGTCGATGCCCTCCAGTTCCTCAGGGCGTACCACCACGCGCAGTTCACGGCAGATGGCGCTCTCCCGGGATCGGGCCACGAACGACATCAGGATCAATCGGAGCAGGCTGTCCCGGTCGAGATAGCCGAGGCGCGCCAGCCCGGAGCCGACCAGCGGCATGGCCACCCGGTCCAGTTGCGCGTGCGCGCGCAGCGCGTCCCACAGCCCGCCGAGGCCCTGCCACAGGTCCTCCACGCCGGAGGCGGCCACGTAGTCGTTGCCGATCCGGCTGTAGGCCACACCGAACACCAGCCGCGGTCGAGCGCCCAGCACCGCCACCGTGCCGATCGGGTAGCGGTCGAGCTTTCCGAGCGGCTTGTCCGCCCGCTCCTCGCGCGCCACGGGCTCGGCCGGGGCGAGCGCCGCGCTCAGCTCCGCGTCCAGCCGGGGCACGTCACCGCCGTATCCGCGGTCCAGCAGTTGGGCCTGCAGGCTCTCGCCGTGGATGACCCGGCCGCCGGCCGACAAGGTGTCGAAGGTGTCGCAGAACCCGACGACGAGGTGGGCCGGCTGGTCGAACAGGTCGCCCGCCTCGACGACCACCGTCATATCGGGCCGCCGGAACTCCTGCTGCACCCGGACCGCCGGACGGGCCCGCAGCAGCCCCCAGCCCAGGCACGCCCCCACCGACAGCCCGACGGCCGCGCCGGAACCGATGTGCGGCACGAACGGACCCACGACCTGCAGCACGGCGGACAGCCCGCCGAACGCCACCATCGTGTCGCGTACGAAGACCTGGCGGGCGCGCCGCGTGCCACGCGGTAGACGGAGACGGGGCGGAGACGGGGCGGAGACGGAGACGCAGACGGGGGCGAGTCGTCGGGCGTCGCGGACGCGACCAAGGGCGCGGCACGGGACGCGGCCGGGACGAGTCGGGGGACCTTATCGGGTCCCTCGGGTCCAGAGCACCGGAATCACCCGAACTCACGGTTCCCCAGGGCCTGATGATAGCCTTCCGGTCACCAGTGTCTGACGCAGAGTGACGTACGACCACCGGGGGGCGACGGGGATGGCCGTTGCGGAAGCGCGTGTCCGAGTGAAGATCCTGGGCCCGGTCCAGCTCGAGGTCGACGGGATTCCGGTCCGGCTGACACCGCTGACCATGCGGCTGCTGCTCCGTCTGGTGGCGGCCGAGGGCGAGGCGGTGCCGGTGCGGCAACTGCGGCGCGACGTATGGGGGCTCGCGGACGAGCCCCGCCATCTGGACCAGCGCAACCGCAACGAGGTCCAGAAACGGGTCCTGGAGCTGCGGCGGGCCCTGGCACCCGGCCACGACGGCACCGGAACGAACATCCTGCGCACCGAGCAGCAGGTCACCGTGCAGGGTCCGGAGACCGCCTACCGCCTGGTGCTGCGGCCCGAGGAACTGGACAGCGCCCGGTTCACCGCGATCGTCGGCGACGCGCTGCTCGCGCCGCCGGCAACCGCCGCGCACCGGCTGGCCGAGGCACTGTCCCTGGTGCGCGGCCGGCCGCTGGCCGAGGTGAGCGGCGAGGGGTTCGCGGTGCCCTTCGTAAAGCGCCTGACCGGCCTTCAGGAGTCGGCCCGGCGTGAACTGGTGCGTGTGCAGACGGACCTGGGGCGCCCGGAACTCGCACTGCCGATCGCCGAGGTGATCGCCTACGACCACCCCGACGACGCAGAGGCGGCCCGTGTGCTCGACGCACTCCGCGCTCAGCTCCGCGCCCGGCACGGCGCCGAACTGCTCAGGCACCGGGTGCCGTTGCCGGGCCGGCGGACCGACGTGGTGCTGTTGCGCGGCGACTTGTTCGACCAGGACGACTGCAACCTGGTGATCGGATTCTCCGACACCTTCGACACCGAGACCGCCGAGGATCTCGTGATCAGCCGCGAGAGCGTGCAGAGCCAGCTCGTCGACCGCCTGTTCGCAGGACGGCGCCGCCTGCTGGACGACAAGCTGAGGACGGGGCTGCGCAAGACGAAGACGGTGGGCACCGAGAGCGCCCGGTCCAAGCCGCTGGGCCGGCGGGTACGCTACCCGGTCGGCACCACCGTGGCGGTGCCGGTCGACGGACGGCGGGTGTTCGCCATCGCCTACTCGCAGCTCGGCAACGACCTGGTGGCCAGATCCAGCGACCGCGATCTGCGGCTGGGCCTGGAGAACCTGTGGGCCTCGGTGGCGGTTCACGGCCTGTTCAAGCCGGTCGCCATCCCTCTGATCGGTTCCGGGCTGGCCCGTGTCACGGATCTGGACCGGGGCCAACTGGTCGCCCTGATCGTGGATTCGTTCGTCGACGCCTGCGCCCGACACCCCGCCCTGACCCCCGAACTCCGGGTCGTCATCCGGCCCAGGACCTTGCCGGGACCGACCTGACCCCGGTGGAGCAGCGCTTCCAGGACCTCGTACCCGGCCCCGCGCGGCGGACTGACGGCGGAGGCGAGGCCGGGCCAGGGCTCGGACGTGTTCCCCGGGACGGCGGGCTGCTCCGCATAGCTCCTCAGCTCCCCCTTCGCGGGCCCCCGCCGTCCGGACCACGCGGCGCTGCGCCCGGCCTCGTCGCGGTCCACGAGACCACCCCGGTCGCTTCCGCCGGTACCCGTCAACCGCTTCCGATCCGATTCCGAGGCGGTCCCGGCAGCGGTACCGGTTGCCACGGACCACGACTCGGCGACGCGACCGCCCCGGACGGGTCAGAGCGCTGAAGCACCCCTCCCCGTGGATCGCCACCGGTCAGCAGGGTGACGTGCGGGACGCCGGTCCGCAGGTGCTCGGTCACCTCGGCGTCGACATGGTAGACGTCGGCCAGCAGTGCGGAGGTGAGGACGTCGGCGGGGTCCCGGTGGTCACCACACGGCCGCCGTCCATCACGCAGATCCGGTCGCAGAACGCCGCGGCCAGGTTGAGGTCGTGGAGTGCGACGACGGCCGTCACCCCGAGCCGGCGGACCAGGCGCAGTGTGTCGAGCTGGTGGCGCAGATCAAGGTGGTTGGTCGGTTCGTCCAGCACCATCGTTCCCGTGCGCTGGGCGAGCGCGCGGGCGATGAGCACCCGCTGCTTCTCGCCGCCCGACAGCCTGCCGAAGGGGCGTGGGCGAGACCGGCTGCGTCGAGTTCGTCCAGCGCGGCCGCGATGACGGCGCGGTCGCCGGCGTCGTCCCCCTCGAAGGGCCGCTTGTGCGGGGTACGGCCCATGGCCACGACGTCGTACACCGAAAGGTCGAAGTCCCCCGCGGACTCCTGGAGGACGGCCGCCAGCCGGCGTGCCAGGCTCTTCCCCGACATCCGCCGGACGTCCTCACCGTCCAGCAGCACCCGTCCCGAGGTGGGGCGCAGGGCGCGGTAGACCGTACGCAGCAGGGTGGACTTTCCCGCGCCGTTGGGGCCGACCAGCCCCACCACCTCGCCGGGGGCCACCCGCAGCGACGCCCGGTCCACCAGCGCCCGTCCGTCCACGACGACCGAGACGTCCTCCGCGGCCAGCGTGCCGGGCGCCGCCGCAGTGAACACGGCCGCAGCCGCTGTGGTCAGTGTCATGCCGGCCTCCGTCGCATCAGCCACAGGAAGAAGGGACCGCCGACCAGGGCGGTGAGGATGCCCACGGGGATCTCCTCCGGGCTCATGACGGTGCGCGCGGCGAGGTCGGCGGCGATCAGGAAGGCCGCACCGAGCAGCGCGGCGGCGGGCAGCGCGCGGCGGTGGTCGGCGCCGACGACCAGCCGCACGACGTGCGGCATGATCAGGCCGACGAAACCGATCTGGCCGCTGACCGCGACGATGGTGCCGATCATGAGGGCCACCAGCATGAACAGCGCGGCGCGGAAGCGGTGCACGTCCAGGCCGAGCGCCACGGCGGCCTCCTCCCCCGCGAGCAGGAGGTTGAGCGGACGGCACACGCCGAGCAGGACGGCCGTGCCGAGCAGGACGGCGCCGACGGGGATCCACACCACCGACCAGGTGGTGCCCGCCAGTCCGCCGAGCATCCAGCGCAGCGCCGACTGCGTCTTGTGCGGGTCGTCGGAGGTGACGATCAGGAAGCTCGCCAGCGCGGACAGCACCTCCGCCGTCGCCACGCCCGCCAGCACGAGCCGGACGGAGGTCATACGCCCACCGGACCGCGCCAGGAAGTAGACGGCGACCAGGGCGGCGAGTGCGCCGAGGAACGCCGCCACCGGGAGGGAGAACGCGCCGAACAGGGTGAGGTTGAAGACGACGACCAGCACCGCGCCGACCGAGGCCCCGACGAGATCCCGAGCAGCATCGGGTCCGCGAGGGATTGCGCACCAGTGCCTGCAAGGCCATTCCGGACACCGCCAGGCCCGCTCCCACGACGCCGGACAGCAGTACCCGGGGCAGCCGGACGTCGATCACTATCGTCTCGCGGACCGGTGTCCAGGACGGGTCGGCCAGCGCCGGATGCACCCGGTGCAGCAGGATGCCCCAGACCTGGTCGGCGGGGACGGTGACGGACCCGGCCGCGATCCCGAGGGTGGCCGCCGCGACCACCAAGGCGCCCAGCAGCGCCAGCACCAGTGGGTAGGGGATCCCGGGGCGGCGCGGGACGGGGGCCGCCCCGGGCACCGTCCGGACGCCGGGCCTGCCGGGCCTGCCGGGCCTGCCGGTGGCTTTCGTCCTCTCGGCCGCGTCGATGTCTTCGGTCACTCCCGTGGTGCGGGTCGCACCGGCGACAGCAGTCACATCGGCCGCAACGGCCGCAACGGCCGAGTCGGCCGCCCGCACCGGGCCGCCCGCACCGGTCACCCCGGTGGCACCCGACGTACCGGTGGTGCCGGTCGAGTCGGTCGAGTCGGTCGCGCGGGTCACTGGAAGCGGTCCGGGTGAAGCTGGCGGGCCAGGGACGCAACGCCGGAGGGCACCCGGACGCCCAGCACGGTGGACGACAGCGGGAGCACCGCGAACCGCTTGTTCTTGATCGCCGGAACATCCTTCAGTGCCGGGTTCGCCAGCAGGAACTTCTTCTTGTCCTCGACCGGCTGGTCGCCGTAGTCGTAGATGACGACGACCTCGGGCATACGCTCGGCCACCTGCTCGAACGACACGTCACCGAACGACTTGTCCAGGTCGGCGAAGAGGTTCACTCCACCGGCCTGCTTGATCATCTCGTTGCCGACGCCCGCCCCGCCCGCGGTGAAGGCGGTCTTGTCGCCGCTGTCGTAGACGAAGACCTTGACCGGGGTCGCTCCGGCGAGCTTGCCCTCCACCGCCTCCAGCGTGCCGTGGAGCTTCTTCAGCTGCTGCTCGGCCCGATCCGGTACGCCGAAGATCCGGGCCACGTTCCGCAGCTCCCGGTCCATCGCGGCCATCGTCACGGGTCCGGACGGGCACTCCTCGATGTTCAGATAGGAGTTGACGCCCGCCTTGCCGAGGGCGGCGCGGCTGCGTCCCTCCTTCTCGTCGAAGGTGCTGGCGAAACCGCCGTAGGCGAAGTCCGGTTCGGCGGCCAGCAGCGTCTCGAAGGACGGGTACTCCTCGGCGATGACCTTGATGCCGTCATACGCCTCCTGGTACCCGGGGAGGATCTTGTCGTCGAGGTAGGCCGTGCCGACCATCGACTTCTCCAGTCCCAGCGCCAGCATGACCTCGGTGGCGTGCTGGTTCAGCGACACCGCGCGCTGCGGCGGCCGCTGATAGGTGGTGGTGACACCGCAGTTGGACACCGTGACCGGGAAGCCCTCGGCGGCGGGCTCCGACCCCGCGGCGTCGTCGCGGGCCGCGGTGCCCCCGCAACCGGAGAGCAGCAGGGCCGCTGCGGCCATGGCCGTCAGCAGGGATACGGGGCGCTTGCCCATCGTAGGGGTCCTCTCACCGCGGCACGGTCCGGACGGTGGTCCGGAGCGCGGCCGGATTGGGGTAGGCGGGGCGGGGTGCGGGAGGCACGCCGGAATCGGACAGGCGGGCGGCCCCGGGGGGACCGGCCGTTCCCGGGAGACCGGCCGATCAGGGGAGACGCGCCGATCGGGCGAGAGCGGCCGACCAGGGGAGGCAGGGCGGACGTCACCCGGGCGTGCGGTCGGGAGGGCCGGCCGGGAGGACCGGGCCGCCGGGTCGGCCGATGTCACGGAGCGGCGCGGACCGGGCACGCCGCGGCGGGGTGAAGGCGTAGAGGTCGAGGACGTCCGTGAGCGCGGCGACACCGGGGCCGCCTGCCCGTACCCAGGCGGCGATGTCCTCGGTCGCGGCGGGGTCGTTGACGAGTCCGAACCAGACCGGCCGGCCGCCGGCGGCGCGTCCCTCGGACGAGGGCTGCACGACGATCACGTTCGCCTGGTCGCACACGTCGAGGCAGTCGGTGACCCGGACGGGGGCGTCCTCGGCCAGACGCGCGGTCTGCTCACGGTGGTCGACGCCGGTCACCTTGGGGCTGCCGCAGCAGCAGTCCCGGCACACCACCACCCGGCACGGCACCGAACCGCCGCGCGGTACCTCCACGGGCATCACAACAAGCCCTCCTCTCCGGGGAGATCCGCCCCAGTCGTGTCGAGGAGGCGACCGCGTGAGTCTCCTGGCTCTCGGGTCAGTGCTCGTCCCGGCCTTCCCACCCGCACACGGGCAGTGGTCTGTTCGGGATCCGCTCGCCGATCACAGTGGCGGGACCGCGCCGGATTCACACCGGCTTCCTCGTTCCGCCGTCGCCTTTTCACGGACATCATCGCAGAAGGACACGTCATGTCATACGCCCGCGGTGGACCGGGCACCGGCATCCGCAGCACACGACCAGCGCGCGCAACCGATGCACGACACCGCGGGCTTGCGCACACCCTGGCCAAGCGACCCGTCCGCGGTCGCGAGGCAGGGGGACGCATCGGCCGGTTCCGGCGGGCCGTTGTGGGGCAACGGCGTCGAGAAGCAGTACGCGCCGATGTCCGGGACCGGGACGACGCCGCCCGGTCCCCGCCGCGGCAGTGTGCGGTCGGGTGCCGGCAGCCCGCCGGAGAGAAGCAGGCCGGTCCTGCGGCGTCCTGCCGCACGCGGCAGCCACCCGCCGGGCCCGTAGGCTACTGCCCATGGTGATCGCGACGGTCCGCGAGTGGCGCGACGAGGAGGGGTGGGGCGTCCTCGACTCCCGCGAGACGCCGGGCGGCTGCTGGGGCCACTACTCCCACATCCAGATGGCGGGTTTCCGCACGCTGTCACCGGGACAGCCGGTGGATCTCCAGTGGGAAGCCCCCGGCTTCAGCCAGGACGGGTACGACTACCGCGCGGTGAACATCGTGCCCCGGCCCGCGTGGCCGCGACGCCCCTGACCGCAACGTACCGCGACCGCGACGCCCCGCCGGCGGCCCCGGGTGTCAGGGCCGGCCGGCCGGGGCGTCAGCGGCGGCGCAGGACCGCGGTGGCCGTGCGCAGCCGCTGCTCGATCTCGCGCTGCTGCCCCGCCCGGGACGTCGGCAGCGAGACGCTGATACCGAAGAGGGTGCCGTCCGGTGCCGCGGGCAGGGCCACCGCGAAGGAGACCAGCCCCACTTCGTACTCCTCGAGCGAGCGGGAGACGCCTTCGTCGCGGACCTCGTCCAGGGCCTTGGACAGCTGTGTCCAGGTGGTGTGGGTGGCGTCCGTCAGCCGCTCGTAGGGCCCCTTGCCGACGAGTTCCAGCACTGCCTCGTCGGGCAGCTGGGCGAGCAGGCACTTGCCGAGCGCGGTGCAGTGCGCGGGCACCCGCAGCCCCGGCTCGGCCCGCGGGCTGAGCAGATGGCGGCCGGGCGCGGAGTCGAGGTAGACGACCTCGTTCCCGACCAGGGTGGCCAGGTTCGCGGTCTCCCCGGTGTCCTCCGCCAGTCTGCGCAGGATCGCGCGTGCCGCCTCGGACATGCCCATGCCCTCGATCAGCGGCCCGACCATCCGGGCCACCTGCGGGCCCAGCCGCAGTCTGCGGGTGCCCGCGGGGCGCGCCAGGAAGCCCTCGGCGACGAGGGTCGCGCACAGCCGGTGCACGGTGGGCAGGGGCAGGTCGAGGGCCTCCGCTATCTCGCTCTGGGTGAGTTCCGGATGTGCGTCGTCGAAGAGCCGCAGAATCGCGAGCCCCCGGGAGAGGGTCCGCGATCCCGCATCACGTGACTCGCTGATCTCTCAGTCCTCCCGAAGTCGGCCCAGGACGAAGCGCTGGAACGCCGAGATGGTGTGCTCCGAACCGAGGAGGAGCCGGCCGCGCTCCACCCCGCCGGACGAGGCCCCGCGCTGTACGGACTCCACCAGATCGGTGTCCTCGGCCCCCACCTGGTCGTCGAAGGCGAGCATAGCCTTGATCCACGCCTCGTCGACCTCGTCCCGAAGAAGTAGTCGAGGTATCCGGTCGTGCGCTCGGGGCCCGCCGGGTGCACCGGGCCGAAGGAGAGGTTCGGCTGCCCGGGGTTGACGTTGACCTTCAGGCTCGGCCAGACGAGGTGGTACTGGCCCTCGACGACGGGGCCCTGGACGGGGTAGCCGGCCGCCCGGGGATGTCCCGCACGATGCCGTGGTGGGTGGCGAAGGTGGGCCGCACCTCCAACTCGTAGGCGTCGGGGCTGACGTCGAGGACGTCGGCGAGACCCGGGTGCGCCACCGGGCAGTGGTAGCACTCCAGGTAGTTCTCGACGGCGATCTTCCAGTTGGCCTCAATGGTGTAGTACACGCGGTGGTGGAAGCGCATCCGCTCCAGGTCGATGCCGCCGGCGGCGAGGAGTTCGGGCAGCTCGCCCAGCATCTCGGTGAGCGGGGCGGGGTCCCGGTCGAGGTGGACGAAGACGAACGGGCCCCAGGTGTCCACCGACGCGCGGCGCAACCCGAGCTGCGAGGTGTCGAAGTCCGCCTCGCGGTCCCCGCGCGGCACCCCGCGCAGCGAGCCGTCCAGGCCGTACGTCCAGGCGTGGTAGAAGCACTGCAGGCTCTTGCGGGTGCCGCAGTCCTCGCGGACCACCTGGGCGCCGCGGTGCCGGCAGACGTTCACCAGCGCGTTGAGCCCGCCGGACCGGTCGCGGGTGACGACGATGGGGACGCCGCCGACCTCGCAGGTGAAGAACTGGCCCGGCTGGGCGACCTGGTCGGTGCGGCCGACGTAGCTCCAGCTCCGCCGGAAGATCCGCTCCTGTTCCAGGGCGGTGATCGCGGGGTCGGCGTACCAGCTCCAGGGCAGGGTCTCGCCGCGGTCCAGGGCGGCGGCGCAGGCCTCGGCGTCGATGGCCGCCGGGTGGTGGGTCGTCGGGTGGTGGATGGTCATCGCGGTTCTCCTCAGCTGGGGTCGACGTCGAGCGGGCCGAGTCGGGAGGCGCCGCCAGGGGAGCCGAGGGGCGCCTGGCGGCCGGGCAGCACCCGGGTGAAGAAGGCGTCGTTGGCCGGTCCGTGCACTGCCGCGGCGGCCGGGTCCAGCAGACGCAGCGCCACAGCCGCCCCGTTGGGGCACACCTCGGCGCACAGGCCGCAGTCGATGCACTCGCCGGGGTGGATGTACATCCTGCTGCCCCTTCGTAGATGCAGTCGACCGGGCACTCCTCCATGCAGCTGGCGTCCTTCTCGTCGACGCACGCGTCGGTGATCACATGGGTCATGAGTCCCCCTCTCGGGTGGTGGTTCCGTGGCGGTCGGTCGAGTGGCCGGGGAAGAGGTCGCTCGCCGGGTCGAGGACGGTCGCCGCGTTGTTGACGGCGGTGGCGGCCTCGCCGAAGCCGACGGCGATCAGCCGGACCTTGCCGGGGTACGCCGTGATGTCGCCCGCGGCGAAGACCCGCGGCAGGCTGGTCGCCATGTGGCTGTCGACGGCGATGTGGCGGCCGTCGAGTGTCATGCCCCAGGACTCCAGCGGTCCGAGGTTGGCGGTGAAGCCGAGGGCGGCGACCACCCGCTGGGCCTTGATCCGCCGGGTGCCGTCCGGGCCTTTGAGGTCGGCGGACTCGATGTGGCCGTCCGGGCCGCAGTGGAGGGCCGCGACCTGGGTGCGGGTGCACACCTGCGCCTCGGAGGCGAGGACCTTGTCGACCGTCGCCCGGTGCGCGCGGAAGGTGTCGCGCCGGTGGGCGAGCGTCACCGAGCGGGCCCGGCCGACGGCGGCGAGGGCCCAGTCGAAGGCGCTGTCACCGCCGCCCACCACCAGCACGTCCCGGTCGGTGAGGTCGTCGAGGTCGGTGACGAAGTACGACAGCCCGCGGCCCTCGTAGCCGGTGCAGCCGGGCAGCGGCCGGGGGGTGAAGGCGCCGATGCCCCCGGTGACCAGGACCGCAGCGGCGCGCACGGTCAGCCCCTGGTCGCTGGTGACGACCGGGGTGCCGTTCTCGTACGCCAGGGTCTGCGCGGTGTGGCCGAGCAGCAGGTGCGGGCGGGCGGTCATGGCCTGCTCGGTCAGCCCCTCCACCAGGTCGCGGCCGGTGACGGCTGGCAGCCCGGCGATGTCGAGGATGGCCTTCTCCGGGTACATCGCGCCGACCTGGCCGCCGAGTTCCGGCAGGGCGTCCATGACGGCGACGGACAGGCCGCGGAACCCGGCGCAGAAGGTGGCGAAGAGTCCGGCCGGTCCGGCTCCGACGACCAGCAGATCAACGGTCAGGGGCTCGTTCACCGCACTCCTTGCAGGGTCTTGGTCTCGCAGAACTCCTCCAGCCCCCAGCGGCCCAGTTCCCGGCCGAGCCCGGACTGCTTGTAGCCGCCGGTGGGGGCGTTGAGGTTGAAGGCACCGCCGTTGATCTCGACCCGGCCGGTGCGCATCCGGCGGGCGAAGGCCGCCGCCCGGTCCGGGTCCTGTGACCAGACGGCGCCGGAGAGGCCGAAGTCGGAGTCGTTCGCCAGCCGCAGCGCCGCCTCCTCGTCCTCGTACCGGAGCAGGCAGAGCACCGGGCCGAAGATCTCCTCGCGGACCACCCGCATCCCGGGTTCGGCGCCGGCGAGGACGGTCGGGCGGACCCAGTGGCCGCCGGCCAGTCCGGCGGGAATGCCGTCCGGGGCCTCGGGCCCGCCGACGACGACCCGGGCGCCCTCCTTGACGCCCAGCCGGATGTAGTCGACGACGGTGTCGCGCTGGGCGGCCGAGGCGCAGGGGCCCAGGTGGGCGCCGGGCTGTGCGGGGTCGCCGACGGTGTACCGCCCGCCCGCCCGTACGGCCGCGGCCACGGCCTCGTCGTAGCGGGCGGCGGGTACCAGGAGCCGGGTGAGCGCGGTGCAGGTCTGCCCGGTGTTGGTGAAGGCGCTGGCGACCGTGGCCTCGACGGCCGCCGCGAGGTCGGCGTCGGGCAGGGCGACGGCCGCCGACTTGCCGCCCAGTTCCAGGGCCACCCGCTTGACGGTGCCCGCGGCGGTGCGCATGACGTGCTGTCCCGCGCCGGTGGACCCGGTGAACGAGACCATGTCGACGCCGGGGTGGGCGGCCAGGGCCTCGCCGACGACGCGTCCGCTGCCGGAGACCACGCTGAGCAGCCCCGGGGGCAGTCCGGCGTCGTCGGCGCAGGCGGCGAGCAGGAAGGCGTTGAGCGGGGCGACGCCGCTCGGCTTGAGCACGACCGGGCAGCCGGCGGCGAGCGCCGGGCCCACCTTGGCGGCGATCTGGTAGAGGGGGTAGTTCCAGGGGGTGATGGCGGCGACGACACCCGCGGCCTCGCGGACGACACGGGCCGGCGGCCCGTCCAAGATCGCCTCCTCGAAGGGGAAGGTGCGGGCCAGCGCCGCCTGGGCGCGCAGCACGTCGACCGCGAGCCGGACCTGGACCCGCAGCGAGAAGTCGCGGGGTGCCCCCATCTCCGCGGTGACGGTGTGGGCGAGTTCCGTCTCGCGGGCGGTCATCGCGTCGGCGAAACGGTCCAGTACCGCGGCGCGTTCGGCCGGGTCGGTGGCGGCCCAGCCGTCGAACGCCGCGCGGGCCGCACCGACCGCGGCGTCCACGTCGTCGCCGGTGGCGGCCGGGACCGAGCCGACGGGCTCGCCGGTGGCCGGGTCGTCCACGGAGAGCCGGGGGGCACGGTCGCTCCACCGGCCGCCGAGGTAGAGCGCGGGGTGGCGTGGGTCGTGCATCAGTGACCCCCCGTCCCCGCCGGCGCCGGACCCGGGGTGTCCGCCCGAGCGTGCATGGACACGCCGAGGGAACGGCCTCCGTCGACGGTCAGCACGGTGCCGGTGGTGTACGGGGCACCGAGCAGGTGGGCGGTGGCGTCGGCTATCTCCTCGGCCTCCGCGAAGCGGCCGAGCGGGATCATGTCCAGCATCCGCTGCCGCGCCTCGTCGTCGGAGAGGATGTTGGCCGTGGCGGACTCGGTCGGCACGAAGCCGGGGGCGAGGGCGTTGACCCGGATGCCGTGCGGTCCCCATTCGCGGGCGACCGACTTGGTGAAGGCCAGCATGCCGCCCTTGGCGGCCGCGGAGTGGGCGACGCCGGGGGCGCCGGTCCAGGCGTAGGTGGCGACGATGTTGACGATCGCGCCGGGCCTGCCCTCCTTGATCAGCCGGCGGGCCAGGGCCTGGGAGGCGTGGAAGCAGCCGTAGAGGGAGATCTCCACCACGGCCTTGAAGCCGCCAGGCGACAGGTCGACGGTGGGGCAGGCGAAGTTGCCGGCCGCGTTGTTGACCAGGCCGTCGACCGCGGGCAGTTCCTCGAACAGCGCGGTGACCGCGTCGGGGTCGCGGACGTCGAGCGCTGCCGTGCGGACGGCGGTGTGCTCGGCGCGCAGCGACTCGGCCGCGGCCGCGAGGCGCTCGGGGTCACGGGCGGCCAGGACGACCTCGTGCCCGTCCCGGCCGAGGCGGCGGGCGATGGCGAGTCCGATGCCGGCGCTTCCGCCGGTGACCACGTACGTACTCACGTCAGTGCTCCTTCGAGCCAGGCGTCGTTCCAGGCGGCGAGCACGCGGGCGCGCCGGGAGTAGCGGTGCAGGGGGAACTCCAGGGTGAATCCGATGGCGCCGACCACCTGGTGGCACTGCGCGACGACGGTCTCCGCGGCCTGGCCCGCGTGGGCGAGGGCGGCGGGTCCGCAGTCCTCGCGGGTGACGAGGCGGCGCATCCCCTCGACCGCGGTGGCGGCGTCGGCGAGGCGGAACTGGACGCCCTCCAGGCCGGACAGGGTGGTGCCGAATGCGGCGCGCTGCTTGACGTGGTCGACTGCGAGGTCGAGCGCGCCGGTGGCGAGCCCGGCCAGGTATCCGGTCTGGGCGCGCAGCCAGGCGGACTCGGCCTCGGGGCGGACGGCGGCATCCGTCGGCTCGGTCTCCACGGTGTGGACGGCGAGGCAGTCGCCGTAGGGGACCGGGAGGGCACCGAGCACGCGGTGCTCGCGCAGCCCCTCCGGGGTCCGCACGATGACCCGCTCGCCCGGGTAGCGGGCGAGGCCCTGGTGCAGCGGGGACCCGCCGAGGAGACGGTCCACCTCGCTCAGCGGGACGAGGCCGCGGCCGAGTTCGACGGCCGCCGGACCGATGAAGGCGGGGGCGTCGGGGTCTTCGAGGAGTTCGGCCCAGCCGACGGCCGCCAGGGCGGCGTCGAGGGCCGGAGTGCGGTCGTCCGACGGGCTGCCGGGGCGCCAGACGTCCGGCACGGGGTGGTCGGCGATGACCTGCCGGAGGGTGACGGCGAAGGCGTCGGCCTCCTTCGTGAGCGCGGTGGTCATGCCCCGTTCCTTTCTGCGGTGTCGAGGAGTTCGCGGATCCCGGGCGCCGGGGAGTGCCCGGCGGCGCGCGCGGGGGGCGCGGATGACGCGGGTGTACCGGGCGTCGCGGATGACGCGGATGACGCGGATGACGCGGATGACGCGGATGACGCGGATGTGGCGTGCGTACCAGGTGTCTCGGCCGCCTCGGGCGCCTCGGCTGTATCGGGCGCCTCGGCTGTATCGGCTGTATCGGCCGGTGAGAGGTGCTCGGCCGGTGGGGAGGACGCTGCCGGCCCCGGCGATCCGTTCGCTCCCGGCGTCATGGGGAGGTCACCGAGGAGTTCGGCCGAGTGCTCACCGAGGCGGGGGCCGGCCGGGCGGCGGGCGCGGCGGTCCCGTCGATCTTGAACACGTTGCCGAGCAGCTGGACCGGGCCGACCCCGGGCTGCCGCACGGTCTGCACCAGGCCGTTGACCGTCACCTGGCGGTCGTCGAAGAGCCGGCCGAGGAGGCGTACGTCGCCCGAGGGGATGTCGTGCTTGGCGAGCACGGACAGCCAGTGGTCCAGCGGCCGGGTGGCGAAGACCGCGGCGAAGCGGTCCACCAGCGCCGCCCGGACCGCGCGTTCGGCCTCGTCCGCCGGCGCCGCCTGGGGGTCGGCGACCCAGGGGTCGTCCAGTCCCAGGATCCCGAGCAGCCGGCGGCGCTGGGCGGTGTTGAGGCAGGCGAGTGCGAGGAAGGAGTCGGCGGTGCGGTAGCAGCGGTAGTACGGCTCCAGCCGGTCGGCGCCCGCGGTGGTGCGGGCCGTGTGCTCGAGCTCCGCCGCGGTCAGCGGGCCCTGGTCCGCGGTGCCCCCGGAGTCGCCGATCCGGACGAAGCGCTGGACCTGGACCGCGAGGGCGGCGCCGAGGAGGGAGACCTCCACTCCCGGTGCCTGCCGGCCCCGTTCCCGCCCGGCCACTCCGGCCAGCACGCTGATGCAGGTGAGCAGTCCGGCGGTCAGATCGGCCATGGCTATCCCCCGGACCGCCGGGGGACGGCGTCCTCGGGGCGGGCGTCGGCCATCAGGAGTCCGGACAGCGCCTGGGCGATGATGTCGTAGCCGAGCCGGCCGGCGTCGGGGCCCTCGGTGCCGAAGGCGGTGACGCAGCTCCAGACCGCCCGGGGGTTGGCGGTGCGTACGCTCTCGCGGTCGAGGCCGAAGCGGGCGGCCCGCTCGGGCGGCATGTTGTGCACCACCGCGTCCGCTCCGGCGATGAGCCGCGCGGACGCCGCACGGCCCTCGTCCGTCTTCAGGTCCAGGGTGACGGAGCGCTTGCCCCGGTTGAGCGCGTAGAACCAGGTGCTCTCGCCGGGGGCGTGCGGGTTGTAGTGGCGCCAGGCGTCGCCCGTGGGGGGCTCCACCTTGACGACGTCGGCACCGAGGTCGCCGAGCAGCATGGTGGCGAAGGGGCCGGCCACGTACTGGGCGTAGTCGAGGACGCGGACGCCTGCGAGGGGACGGTCGGCTAGGCGCATGCCAGCCCCCTGCGGGCGATGACGCGGCGCTGGATGTCGGAGGCGCCACCGGCGATGGTGGTGGCGACCGTGGCCCGGTGGAAGGCGGCGATACGGCCGTCTGCGACGGCACCCGGTCCGTCCTCGACGAACACGTGCGGGCCGAGCAGGTCCGCCGCGCTGTGCGCGATGCCCTGCAGCAGATAGGCGATGGAGAGCTTGGCCATGGAGGAGGCC
This sequence comes from Streptomyces sp. I6, assembly GCA_003725745.1. Classification (GTDB taxonomy): domain Bacteria; phylum Actinomycetota; class Actinomycetes; order Streptomycetales; family Streptomycetaceae; genus Streptomyces. The sequence continues at coordinate 2,770,601 of RHDP01000001.1, forward strand.
GCGCTGGCGTCCTCGCCGTCGGCGAGCAGGAGGGTGGCCCGGGAGCCGATTTCGGCGGCGGCGTCCGTCCGGCCGCGGAGCCGGAGCAGTTCCAGGCGCTGGGCCGGGGTTTCGGCGTACGGCTCGAGGTCGTCCAGTACGCGGCGGGCGATGCCGACCTTCTCGCTGGTGACGCGCTCGTAGTCGAGCGTGCCCATCAGCACGCGCCAGCCTCCGTGGAGTTCTCCGATGAGGTTCTCCTCGGGTATCTCGACCTCGTCGAGGACGAGTTCGCCGAGCGTGCCGCCGCCGAGCGTGTCATGGGTGATGACCTCGATGCCGGGGGTGTCCATGGGGCACACCAGGACGGACACGCCCTTGTGGCGGGGGAGGTCGGGGTCGGTGCGCACCGCGAGGTAGCACCAGTCGGCGTACTCGGCGCTGGAGGTCCAGATCTTGCGCCCGGAGACGACGAACGTGCCGTCCCTCCTGACGGCCCGGGTGCGCAGGGAGGCGAGGTCGGACCCCGCCTCCGGCTCCGAGAAGCCCTGGCAGAAGCGCAGTTCACCCCGGGCGACCTGGGGGAGCAGCCGTTCGGCCAGCGCGGGCGGGGCGAACCGGCGCAGGGCGTTGCCGATGGTCTTGACCGACAGCAGATAGCTGGACAGCGGCAGCCAGTGGTAGCCGAACGCCTCCTCCACGGCGTCGGTGTCCAGCGGGTGCAGGCCGCGCCCGCCGAACCCGGCCGACCAGTGCAGACCGATGAATCCGGCCCGGCCGTACTCCTCGTAGGCGCGCCGGGAGTCGGCGTCGGACGGCATGCCCTGGAAGCGGTTGTGGGCCTCGTGCTGCAGCTCCCCCGCGAGGCGGGAGGCGAAGGCGTGCGCCTGGGCGGCGATCCCTTCCATGGGAATCCTCCTCCATAACTTTCACAAGATGAAAGTTATTTCATTGTGTGGAATAAGGGTAGGGAGCCCGGCTCGCGGGGGTCAAGGCTCAGAGCACGGCAGTTCCCGCCGACTTCGCCGCCGGCTCCCCAGCCGGGGAGTCGCTCGGCGCCGGATCGGACCCGGTCGCGGCCGGGTTGCCGCTCCGGCCCGCGTCCAGCAGCGCCCGGCCAGGCATGGCGTCGAGGAGCGCCCGGGTGTACGGGTCCCGCGGTTCACCGATGACCCGCCGGGCCGATCCCTGCTCCCTGACCCGGCCGTCCCGGACGACGACCACCTCGTCGGCGATCCGCCGCACCACGTTGAGGTCGTGGGTGATGAACAGATAGCTGACCTGGAGTGAGTCCTGGAGGTCCTGGAGCAGGTTGAGGATCTGGGCCTGCACCGACACGTCCAGCGCCGAGGTCGGCTCGTCGCAGATCACGAGGTCGGGGCGGGCCGCCAGGGCGCGGGCCACACACAGCCGCTGCCGCTGGCCGCCGGAGAACTCCCCCGGGTAGCTGTCCGGGGATACGCCCCCCATGCCCACCGCGTCCAGCAGTTCGAGGACCCGCTCCCGGCCGCCCTCGCGCCACAGGCCGTGCGCGCGCAGCGGCTCGCCGACGATCTGCTCGATGGTGAAGCGCGGGTCCAGTGAGGCGTAGGGGTCCTGGAAGACGAACCCGATCCCGCGGCGGGCCTCACGCAGCCGCCGGCCGCGGCGGGGCAGCGGCTTCCCGCCGACCAGCACCCGGCCGCCGTCGGGCCGTTCCAGCCCCGCGACGATCCGGGCCAGAGTGCTCTTGCCGCTGCCGGACTCGCCCACCACCCCGACGGTGCTACCGGGCGCGACGGTGAGGCTGACCTCGTGCAGTGCCTGATGGGTGCCGAAGCGTTTGCTGACGGCGTCCAGCTCGACTATCGGGGTGCTGACCTGAGCGGACATCAGTGGGCCTCCCAGCAGGCGAGAAGGTGGGGCGGTGCACCGTCGGGCAGCGGGTCGCCCGCGGCGGCGCGCACCGGGGGCGCCTCGGCACGGCACCTGTCGGCCGCCTGGGGACAGCGCGGCTCGAAGGGGCAGCCGGGGCCCGCGGACCGGTCGGAACGGGCTCCGGGGATGGAGACGTAGCGGGTGTGGGGCGCGCCCGCGTAGGCGTCGCGGTAGGTGTCGACGAGGCCCCGGGTATAGGGGTGGCGCGCGGCGCCGAACAGCTCCGGGGCGGCGGCGTGCTCCACGAGCCTCCCCCCGTAGAGCACCGCCACGGTGTCGGCGATCTCCGCGGTGACGGACAGGTCGTGGGTGATCCAGATGACCGTGATGCCGAACTCCCGCCGCAGTTCGGCGACCAGGGCCAGCACCTCGGCCTGCACCGTCACGTCGAGCGCGGTGGTGGGTTCGTCCGCGATGAGCAGCTGCGGCCGGTGCGCGAGGGCGATGGCGATCATCACGCGTTGCCGCATTCCGCCGGACAGCTCGTGGGGGTAGCGGCCGGCGGTCCGCTCGGGGTCGCGGATGCCGACGCGTCCCAGCATCTCCACGGCCCGCGCCCGGGCTTCCCGGCGGCCGTGGCCCTCGGCGATCCGGAACACCTCGGCGATCTGCCGGCCCGCCGTCATCACCGGGTTCAGCGCGGCGAGCGCGTCCTGCGGCAGATAGGCCACCCGGCTGCCGCGCGCCCTGCGCAGCTCGGAGCCGCCGAGCGCGGCCATGTCGACGTCGCCGACGTGGACCGAGCCGCCGGTGACGTGTGCGCCCGGCGGCAGCAACCGGGACGCGGCGTGGGCGAGGGTGGACTTGCCCGAGCCGGACTCGCCCACCAGGGCGAGGACGCCGCCCGCGGGGACGTCGAGGCTGACGCCGTGGAGCGCGGTCCGCTCACCGTAGGCGACGGTGAGGTTCTCCACCCGCACCCGTACACCGAGCCGGGCGGGACCGTTCCCCGCGGGACGGTCCGCGTCCAGGCGGACCGGACCGGCCGCCGCGGGCCCGTTCACGTCGAGTGGGGCGGGATCCGCCCCTGCCGGCCCGTTCACGTCGAGTGGGGCCGGGCCGGTCTCTGCGGGCTGGTTCATGTCGTCAGCTCCTGACGGGATCGGGGGTCGACGACCGAGCGCAGCGTGTCGGCGAGGAGGTTGCCGAGGACGACGAGGACCGCCGCGACGACCACCGTGCCCATCAGCACCGGCCGGTCCTGGTCGGCGAACGCCGTGACCTGGAGCCGCCCGATGCCGGGCCAGCCGAAGATGGTCTCCACGAAGACGACGTTGGACACGAAGATCGCGACGTCCATTCCGGCCATGGTGAGCACGGGCGACAGCGTGCAGCGCAGCACGTGCCGGCGCAGTACGGCGGGCCGCGACAGCCCCTTGGCGACGGCGGTGCGCACATGGGGGGAGGCCAGCGTCGCGGCCATCCCGTCGCGCACCACGCTCGCGTAGTACGGCACTCCCGTCAGCCCGAGCACGATCGCCGGCAGCACCAGGTGGGCGGCGTCCGCCCCGTTGCTCACCGGGGCGATGCCGAGCCCGTACCCGAAGGCCAGCAGGAACAGATAGCCCAGGGCGAAGGCGGGGATCGCCAGGAGCGCGATGTTGGTCATCAGCACCGGCATCAGGCGCCGTCCGCGCAGCGCCTCCCAGGTACCGAGGGCAGCGCCGAGCAGGATCTCCACGAACAGCGCGGCGACGCACAGCAGCAGGGTCGAGGGGAGCCGGTCGCCGATGAGCGTGGCGACGGGTGTGCCTCGCTGGTAGGACTCGCCGAGGTCACCGGTGAACACCCCCTTGGCGTACTCCCAGTACTGCTCCCACAGCGGTGCGGTCAGGTGCAGCTGCTCCCGGATGCGCTCCACCAGCTCGGGCGTGGCGCGGGGGCCGGCGATACCGCGGGCGGGGTCGCCGGGCACGACGTACAGCAGGGCGAAGGTGACGGTGACGACGACCGCGACGGTCGCCGCGCCGAGCAGCAGCCGCAGTCCCACCTGGCGCGCCGTCCCCCACCAGGCCGCGCCGGAGCGTCCGGCCTTCGGGGACACGGCCTTGGAGGACACGGCTTCCGGGGACACGGCTTCCGGGGACACGGTCGCCGTGGGAACCGCCTCGGAGGACACGGCCTCGGCGGCCTCCCCCGGCGGCGGCGCGGACTCGGGGTGTCCGGTCTTCAGATGTTCAGCCATGAGCGCCTCTCCGATTCCGGGACCATGCGGCTCACGCCCTCGCTGACGAGGACGAAGGACAGCACCAGGGCCACGACCAGGGTGAGCGGGACGAGAAGGAGGCGCGGGGCGAACTCCAGTGCCTGGGCGCCTTCGTTGAGCAGGCTTCCGAGCTCGGGGTGGGGTGGTACGACACCCGCCCCCAGGTAGGAGAGGCCGGAGCCGATGACCACGACGGCCGCGCCGTTCAGTGCGGCGATGTTGAGCAGCAGGGTGCGGATGTTGGGCAGGATGTGGCGGACCATGACCGTGCGCGGCCGTACGCCGTGCACGAGCGCCGCCTCGACGAACGGCCGTCCGCGCAGCCGCAGGGTCTCGCCGTGCACGAGGCGGGCCGTCCAGGCCCAGTAGAGGGCGGCGACCACGACGACGATGCCGCCGACGCTGCGGCCGACCACGCTGGCCAGGGCGAGCCCGGAGATGACGGTGGGAACGGACAGGAAGACGTCGACGGTCCGCATCAGGACCTGCTCGGTCACCCCGCGGTAGAAGCCCGCCGTCAGGCCGACGAGGGTGCCGAGCCCGACGGAGAAGATGTTGGCCAGTACGGTGAACTCGAGGGTGGTGCGCAGCCCGTAGGCCGTCCGGGCCAGCAGGTCCCGTCCCAGGACATCGGTCCCGAGGAGGTAGCCGTGCTCGCCGGCGCCGCGCGGCAGGCCGAGTTCGCTGATGCCGTCCCGGTCGATGTGCAGCGGATCGCCGAACAGCGGCGCCGCCAGGGCGAGGACCACGAGGGCCGCGAGGACTGCCAGGCCCGCGACGACGACCGCGCGGGCGCGCCTCAGTCGCCGGGCGGAGGGGCTCTGCGCGGCGGCAGCGGACGCGGGCCGCTGCGGCAGGAGGGAAACGGTCATGGGCTCACCCACAGGCGGTCGTAGTAGGACCCCGTCTCGCCCCGCATGTGGTAGTTGCGGACGCGCGGATTGCGGGCGGCGAGGAAGTTGAGGGAGGAGAAGAAGACTCCCGGGGGTCTTCGGAGAGCAGCTGCTCCGCCCTGGCCAGGAGCCTGTTGCAGTCGGCCATGTTCTGGCTGCGGCGCGCCTCGGCGAGCAGGGCGTCCACGGCCTCGTTGGCGTAGCCGCCGTAGTTGCTCGACCCGTCCGAGGCGAAGCAGTTGCCGGCGAGGTCGAGGGCATTGGGGTTGATCATGTACCAGTGCCGGGGGAAGACGTCGCACTGTCCGCTGGCCATGGCCTGGTCCAGGGCGGACTTGGACATCGGGTCGATGGTGACCTCCACCCCGGCCTCCCGCCACTGCTGCTGCACCACCTGGCTGAGCCGCTCCCAGGGGGCGGAGCCGTCGTGGGCGAACCGCAGCCGCAGGTCGGTGGCACCGGCCTCGGCGAGCAGGCTCCTGGCCCGGTCGATGTTCCTGCGGTAGGGGCGGGCGGTGCGCGGGAAGTCCGGCAGGTGCTTGGGGAAGGGCAGCGACGAGGGCTCCTGGCTGCCGTAGGTGAGCCTGCCCAGCACCTCGGTGTCGGTGGCGTGGTTCAGGGCCTGCCGTACGCGCCGGTCGCGCAGGTGCCGGTGCCCGGTGTCGAGGCCGATCCAGGACGTGCCCTGCAGCGGGATGGGCACCACGTACCGTTCGCGCAGCTCCGGTTGGGAGTTGATCTGCGGGCCGAGGGCCACGGGGGCGCCCTCGCCCAGGACGTCGAGCTCTCCGCTCATCAGCTGGCGCAGCTGCATCGCCTGCGCGATGCCCCACCGGTACTCCAGCCGCTCGATGAACGGCGTCCCCCGCCAGATGTAGTGGGGGTTGCGCTGGAACACCGCGCGCTGGCGCTGGCGGTCGTACGAAGTGATCATGAAGGGGCCGGTGCCGACCGGCCGGCGGCCGAAGTCCTTGCCCAGCCTGCGTATCTCCTCCATCGGCAGCGCGGCCGTGAAGGGCTGGCACAGCACACCGGCGAAGGTGATGTCCGGGGCCAGCAGCCGCACCTCCAGCGTGTGGTCGTCTATCCGCCTGAGGCCGGAAACAGACTTGCGCTTCCCCTCGTTGACCTCTACAGCACCCTCGATGGAGAACAGGTAGCTGGCCGCCCACGAGGCCATCTCGGGGTCCAGCACCCGGGTCCAGGTGGCTATGTAGTCGTCGGCCGTCACGGCGCGGCCGTTGTGGAAACGCACACCCGGGCGGAGGCGGACCGTGTAGACGCGGCCGTCCTCGGAGACCTGCGGCAGGCGGGCCGCCGCACTGGGTGCCGGGCCTCCCGACTGGCCGTCGAACTGGAACAGCGGGGTGAACAGCACGCTGGTCGACACCTCCCACGCGTGCAGGTCGTAGCCGATGGCCGGGTCGTACGACTGGGCCTCCTCGCTCCAGCCGGTGACGACCCGTCCGCCGGTGGCGACGGGTCCCGGGGTGCGGGGTCCTGGGGCCGTACGGCCCGGGGTGGACGTCCGGGTCACGGTCGCGGCCCGCTCCGGCCGCTTCGCGTCCGTGCACGCGGCGAGCATCAGTCCCGCGGCTCCCAGCCCGAAGCCGTGGAGCAGAGTGCGGCGTCCGAGAGATTCCTTCATGGCACCTCCTCGTCTCTGAGGATCGAATACTTCCAACATTCGAAAGTCACAATCACCATGCGGACGCACAGTAGAAGGGTGTGGGGTGGATTACAAGACATGCAGCATGTTTCCGGACGGCCGTCTTCAGCACGGTTCGGTCACGGGACGCACCCCGGCAGGCCCGCGGGTACGGCACGGCCGGCGACGGCAACGCGAGAGGCGGGCCCGGCAGCCGGCGCGCGCAACGCGCGCCCACACCGACCGGCACCGCGGGTACGGCACGGGCCGGGTGGAGTGTGCGGGCCGTCCCGTTACGTACCGGGGATGCCCCGGGGGTACGGGCAGGGGGCATCGGCCCGCCGGTGCGGCACCCGGCCCCCGGGTTCGCCGTACGGGCGCCCCCGCACGCGGCGGGGCACCGGCCAGGAGCCGCCCTCGGCGCAGCGGGACCCGCCGGCAGCCGAAGCGCTGCACAGATGACCGCCGCGCCCGGGACACCGATGCCACGCAGGGCACCCGGCAGCGCGGTGCACACGGAAACGTGCGCAGATACGCGGGCAGCAGCCACACGGGCAGGCACGTGCGCAGGTAAGCGGGCAGGTAGGTACGCGGGTATCCGGCCGGGCGGGTGCGCGGGTATGCGGGCGGGCGGGGCGGGTGCACACGTCGTCCGGTGTGCGGCAGCCGCGCGATGGATGGCGGTGACCGCACCGAGCCGCGTCTACGGCCCCGCAGCCGCCTGGTACCGGGCGCGATGCCCGCCGCCGGTTGCGCGCGGTGCGCGGGCACGCCGACGGCCGTGCCGGCGGGAAGTCCGCCGGTCTCCGGCGGCCCGGGCCCCGCCTGCCAAGGCGCCGGGGCGGGCGGGGCGGCCGGGGCGGGCGGTGCGGGCGGTGCGGGCGGTGCCCGAGGTTACGAGGCTCGTGAAGCGGCTCACCCTCGCCGCCCCACACTGACACTCACACCGTGGGATGGACCCGGCTCACGCCGCGGGATAGAAGTGGGTGAGCGACTGGGCGACACACGCCGGCTTCGCCGAGCCCTCCAGCTCGAAGGTGAAGTCCCGCGTCATGGCGATGCCGCCCCGGCTCACCTGCCGTATGCCGGAGACCTGGGCGTGCAGGCGCACCCGGCTGCCGACGGGCACCGGCGCCGGGAAGCGGACCCGGTCCGTGCCGTAGTTGAGCGCCATCCCCACCCCGGTGACCTGGAGGAGCTCGGAGAAGAGGGGGATGCCCCAGCTCAGGACCATATAGCCGTGGGCGATGGTCCGGCCGTACGGACCTCGGGCGGCCCGCTCGGTGTCCGTGTGGATCCACTGGTAGTCGCCGGAGACGTCGGCGAAGGCGTCCACCAGTTCCTGGGTGACCTCGCGCCATGAGGAGCGGCCCAGGTCGCGCCCGGCGAGCTGGGCGATCTCCGCCATTCCGTGGACGGTCAATGCCATATCTCGGGACGCCTTCTCGTGTGGTGCGGACGGTGCACGGGAGTTCCTTCACTTCGTGGTGGCCGGGATGGCGGGCCCGGCGGCAGAGGCGGCGGGCCTGACGGTGGTCGTGGCGACGGGCCCGACGGGAGACGCGGCGGCCCGGCGGCGGCCGGGGGTGCTCCGGACAGGCCCGGTGGCGGGCGCGTCCGCCGTCGGATGGCGGGCGTTCCGGCCCCGCTCCCCTCGTGCGGGCCGGGCGGACGGCCGGGGAGGCACCCGGGGGAAGGCGGCCGGGGGAAGGCGGCCGGGCGGACTCGGTGAGCCCGCCCGCCCGGGTCCCGGGCCGGGTTCCGGCCCAGGACCCGGGGGCCCGGTCGCAGGGGCGTCGGCGGTCCGGCGTCAGGGGGCCACGCGCTCGAACACCGCGGCCAGCCCCTGACCGCCGCCGATGCACATCGCCTCCAACCCGTAGCGGGCCTGCCGCCGGTGCATCTCCCGTGCCAGATGGGCGAGGATGCGGGCACCCGTCGCGCCCAGGGGATGCCCGAGCGAGATCCCGGAGCCGTTGACGTTGATCCGCTCGTGGTCGGCTTCGCTCAGGTCGAGCGCCCGTGTGCAGGCCAGGACCTGGGCGGCGAACGCCTCGTTGAGTTCGATGAGATCCATGTCGGACAGCGCCAGGCCGGCCCGCTCGAGCGCGGTGCGGGTGGCCGGCACGGGGCCGAGGCCCATCCTCGCGGGGGCGACGCCCGCCCGGGCGAAGGACACCAGCCGGAGTGCGGGGGTCAGCCCGAGCCGCTCGGCCGTGGCCAGGTCGGTCACCAGGCAGGCGGCGGCCCCGTCGTTCTGGCCGCTGGCGTTCCCGGCGGTGACCGTGGCCCCCGGGTCGGAGCCCAGCATGACGGGGCGCAGCGCCGCCAGTTGCTCGGCCGTGGTGCCCGGGCGCGGATGCTCGTCGGCGGCGACGACGCTCTCCCCCTTGCGGCCGGTCACGGTGACGGGAACGATCTCCTCCTCGAACAGCCCGGCCGCCGCGGCACGTGCGGCGCGCTGCTGGGACCTCAGGGCGAGGGCGTCCTGGTCCGCCCTGCTGATGGAGAACTCGCGCCGCAGGTTCTCCGCGGTCTCCACCATGCCGCCGGGCACGGGGTGGTGGACGCCGCCCGCGGTGACCCGCCCGCGCGCCAGGGCGTCGTGCAGCATCAGTCCCGGCGAGGCGATGCCCCGGCGCCCCTCGTGGGTGTAGAACGGGGCCGCGCTCATGACCTCGACGCCCCCGGCGACGACGACCTCGCTGAAGCCGGAGCGGATCTGCATGGCCGCGTCCAGCACGGCCTGGAGTCCGGAGCCGCAGCGGCGGTCGACCTGGATGCCCGTGACGGACTCCGGCAGACCGGCGTCGAGGGCGGCGACCCGCCCGATCGCGGGCGCGTCGGAGGTCGGGTAGGCGTGGCCGAGGATCACCTCGTCGATCCGCCCGGGGTCGACTCCGCTGCGGGCCACGACCTCCGAGATCACGTGCGCGGCCAGCGCGGCGGGCCGCTGCGACGCCAGCGCCCCGCCGAACCGGCCGATCGGTGTGCGCAGGGGTTCGCAGATGACGATGGGGGCGGGATCGGCGGACATCCCTCGTCCTTTCACCTAGGGTTGGTGTCCCGCCGACCCTCGCACCGCCCGCCGAGAAGGTCCAATACTCAATTCCTACGGCATTGAGACCGATGGCGTCTCAGCGTCCTCGCGGGCCCGGCCGGATCCCTCACAGCACCGGCGTCGGCAGCGCGGCCTCGGCCACGGCCAGTACGGCGCGCAGCGCGGCGGAGGGGTTGTCCCTGCGCCAGGCGAGGGCGGCCCGGAGCCTGATCGGCTCGCCCGCCAGCGGCCGGTAGACCAGGCCCGTCTGCTGGATGTGCTGGCAGGACGTGAGCGTCAGCGTCACTCCCACCCCGGCGGCGACCAGGGCCAGGATGGTGTGCGAATCGGGCGCCTCCTGTGTCACCCGGGGGGTGAACCCGGCTCTCTCGCACGTGGCCGCCATGAGGTCGCGCAGGGAGGAACCCGCGTTGGCGGGGAACCCCACGAACGGCTCCTCGGCCAGGGCCTCCACCGGGATGCGCGTGCGCTGCGTCAGCCGGTGGTCCGACGGCAGGGCGCAGAGGAGTTCCTCTTCGTAGATCACCCTGGTCTCCAGCCCCGGGTGGGCCACCGGCAGCCGCACGAAGCCCACGTCCAGCTTCCCCTCCACCACGCGGGTCAGCGCCGCGTTGGCGTACGTCTGGCCCTCCAGGACCAGTTCGATGCCCGGGTGGGCCGCCCTGACGGCCCTGGTCAGCCGGGGCAGGGCCTCATGGCTCGAGGCGCCGGCGAAGCCGACGGTGACCCGCCCGTACTCGCCGCGGCCGGCCGCCCTGGCCACCCGGACGGCGATGCCGACGTCCTCCAGCACCGTCCGTACCGGGCGCAGGAAGGCCTGGCCGGCACTGGTGAGCCGTACCGAGCGGGTGTTGCGCTCGAAGAGCTGGACCCCCAGCTCCTTCTCCAACTGGCGGATCTGCTGGCTGAGCGGCGGCTGCGCCATCTGCAGCCGTCTGGCGGCGCGGCCGAAGTGCAGCTCCTCGGCGACCGCGAGGAACGCCGTCAGATGGCGCAACTCCATGTCGTCACCCAACCCTGTTCCGGCAGCCCCGGGCCGGACCCGGCGACTGATCTACGTGGAGTATCAATGTGAGCCTAATTCGGTATTGGACAGTGATCAATGGCTGTTGGCACGGTGTGAGGCACCTCCTCCCCGGGCCGGGTGCCGGACCGGAGGGAGGGGCCGCACCGGTCGACACCGGGCAACTCCGCTCGTACCGGTCGGCACCGTGCGGCAGCGGTCACCACCGTCGGGGCGCCGCCCGATGGCGCCCGGCCGGCATCAGTCGGCACGGGACGGCACCGGGCGGCACCGCCGGAACGCCCGCCGACCGTGTACCGCCGCCGCGCGGGCCGCGGCCGCGGGAACGGGCAGGACGCAGAAACGAGGTCTCAACGTGCGTATCAGGATCGTCGGCGCCGGCGTCATGGGACGCGGGATCGCCCAGTGGGCGGCGACCGCCGGTCACACCGTGGAGCTGGGCGACGCCAGGCAGGAGGCGGTCGGCGACGCCATCGGCTTCGTACGGCGGATGCTCGACCGGTCCGCGGCGAAGGGGCGGCTGACGCCCGAGGCCGCCCGGGCCGCCTCGGAGCGCCTGCTGCCGCTGGACGACGCCTGCGCGCCGGGCGACGGGGTGGAACTCGCCATCGAGGCGGTACGCGAGGACCTCGCCACCAAGACGGACCTGTTCCGGCGGCTGGAGGACGTCCTGCCCGCCCGCACGATCCTCGCGACCAACACCTCGTCGCTCCCGGTGACCCGTGTCGCGGCGGGACTGGCGGACCCCTCCCGGCTGGTCGGCCTGCACTTCTTCAACCCCGTACCGCTGATGAGGATCGTCGAGGTCGTCCCCGGGGCACTGACCCGGCCGGACATCCCGCCCGCACTCGTCGAACTCGTCCAGGCCACCGGCCACTCGGCCGCTGTGGTCGCCGACACCCCCGGCTTCCTCGTGAACCACGCAGGCCGCGGACTCGTCACCGAGGCGCTCGCCCTGCTCGAGGAGTCCGTGTCCGACCCGGCCGGTATCGACCGCATCGCCCGCGACGTCCTGGGGCTGCGCATGGGCCCGTTCGAGCTGATGGACCTCACCGGACTCGACGTCACCGACACCGTCATCGACACCGTGTGGCGGGGCTTCAGGCACTCGGACCGGCTCCGGCCCTCCTACCTCACCCCCAACCGCGTGGCCGCGGGCCTGCACGGCCGCAAGACCGGCCGCGGTTTCTACGACCACACCGACGGCGAGCAAGCGACCCCGCCGGAGCCGCCGATCACCGGAGACCCCGGCCGCCCCGTACGGGTGGCCGGGCACGGCCCGGACGCCGACGCGCTGCGCCGCACCCTCCGCGAGGACGGGGCCACCCTGGAGGACGGCCCCGACCCCTCCGGGCGGGCCGTGGTGCTGGTGCCCACCTGGGGCACGACCGTGGCGGAGCAGATCGCGTCCTCCGGGCTGCCCGCATCCCGCACCGTCGGGGTCGACCCGCTGGCACTGCCCACCGGCCGCCGGGTGCTCGCCTTCACCCCGGCCACCGATCCGGCCGCCGTCCACGACGCGCGGGCCGTTCTCGCCCGTGCCGCCGCCCCGGCACGCCACGGCGGCGGCACGGGCGGGCACCGCGCCGTCTCGGTCGTCCGGGACACGGCCGGCTCGGTGGCCCAGCGGCTGCTCGCGTCGATCGTCTCGGTGGCGGCCTCCATCGCCGAGCGCTCCATCGCGACCCCCGGGGCGGTCGACACGGCCGTCACCGCGGGGCTCGGGTACCCGGACGGCCCCCTGGCCTGGGGCGATCGGATCGGTGCCGCACGGATGCTCGCCCTCCAGGTGGAGCTCCACCGCAGCACGGGCGACCCCCGCTACCGGCCCACCCGCTGGGTCACCGAGCGCGTGCACCTCGGCCTCCCGCTCACCGAGCCGGGCCCGGACCCGGTGGCGCTCGGCGCCACCTCACCACCTCCGCGAAGCGGAACCGCCGAACCCACACACGAAGGAGACGGGGCATGAGTCTGCGGATAGTCGTCTGTGTCAAGTACGTGCCCGACGCGACAGGCGACCGGGGCTTCACCGAAGAGCTGACGACCGACCGGGAGGGGGTCGACGGCCTGCTCTCCGAACTCGACGAGCACGCCGTCGAACAGGCCCTGCGGATCGCCGAGAACGCCGGAGCCGGCGGCGATGGCGGTGATGGCGGCGATGGCGGGAACGGCACGGGCCAGGGCGGCGGTGCGGAGATCACCGTACTGACCATGGGGCCCGACGACGCCCGTGACGCCCTGCGCAAGGCGCTGTCCATGGGCGCGGACAAGGCGGTGCACATCGAGGACGGCGACCTGCACGGCACCGACGCCCTGGGCACCTCCCTGGTGCTGGCCAGGGCCGCCGAGCAGGTCGGCTACGACCTCGTGGTGTGCGGAATGGCCTCAACCGACGGCGGGATGGGGGTGCTCCCGGCGATGCTGGCCGAGCGTCTGGGCGTCCCCCAGGCCACCCTGCTCTCCGAGGTCCGCGTCGAGGGCGGCAGGATCACCGGCCGCCGTGAGGGCGACACCGCCACGGAGCTGCTGGAGACGGTGCTCCCGGCCGTCGTCTCCGTCACCGACCTGTCCGGCGAGGCGCGCTACCCCTCCTTCAAGGGCATCATGGCCGCGAAGAAGAAGCCGATGTCCGTGCTCACGCTGTCCGATCTGGGCATCGAGGCGGAGGAGGTCGGCCTCCGGGGTGCCTGGACATCGGTCGACAAGGCCACCGAGCGCCCCGCCCGCACCGCCGGCACGATCGTCGACGACGAGGGCGACGGCGGCAGGAAGCTGGCCGAGTTCCTCGCCGGACAGAAGTTCATCTGAGGCGACCCGCCACCACGGCGACCCGGCTCCGCCCCACTGCCGCGGCCGGCCCGGCCCCGCCCCCTCGCCCCGCACCCCGCACCCCGCACCCCGCACCAGCACCAGCACCAGCACCAGCACCAGCACCAGCACCAGCACCAGCACCAGCAGGAGAGCAGTCCCATGCCTGAAGTCCTCGTCTACGTCGACCATATGAACGGCTCCGTCCGGAAGCCGACCCTGGAGCTGCTGACTCTCGCCCGGCGCCTCGGCGAGCCGGTCGCCGTCTTCCTGGGACCCGGAGCCGGCACCGCCGCGCCCGTACTCGCCGAGTACGGCGCGGTGCGGATCCTCGCCGCCGACCTGCCGGAGTTCACCGACCACTTCCTCGCCCCCAGGGTCGACGCGCTTCGGGCCGCGGTCGACACCGCCTCCCCGGCCGCCGTACTGGTGCCCTCCTCCGCCGACGGCAAGGAACTCGCCGCGCGGCTCGCGGTCCGCATCGGTTCCGGCCTCATCACCGACGCCGTGGACGTGGAGGCCGGGGAGCACGGCCCGGTGGCCACCCAGTCGGTGTTCGCCGCGGAGTTCACCACCCGGTCCCGCGTCACGAGGGGCGTCCCCGTCATCACCGTCAAGCCCAACTCGGCCGCGCCCGAGGCCGCCCCGGCCGCGGGGACCGTCGAGCAGCTCGCCGTGACCGTCAGCGAGGCGTCCAGGGGCACCAGGGTCGTCTCCCGCACTCCGCGCGAGTCCACCGGCCGCCCCGAACTGACCGAGGCGGCGATCGTGGTCTCCGGCGGCCGGGGCCTCGGCGACGCCGGGAACTTCACCCTGATCGAGGCCCTCGCCGACTCCCTCGGCGCCGCCGTCGGCGCTTCCCGCGCCGCCGTGGACGCGGGCTGGTACCCGCACTCCCACCAGGTCGGCCAGACCGGCAAGAGCGTCTCCCCGCAGCTCTATGTCGCCGCCGGTATCTCGGGTGCCATCCAGCACCGCGCCGGCATGCAGACGTCGCGGACCATCGTCGCCGTCAACAAGGACGCGGAGGCGCCCATCTTCGAACTCGCCGACTACGGCGTCGTCGGCGACCTCTTCCAGGTCGTCCCCCGACTCACCGAGGAGATCGAGTCCCGCAGGAGCTGACCCGCGCGGGATACCGGGCCCCGGCTGACCACGAGGACCGAAGGATCGAAAGGAACGCAGGAACGCAGGAACGCAGGACCGAAGGACCGCCGGGACCGCGCGCATGGCAAGCATGGCACGCATGGCGAGGACCGGCAGGCCAGCGAGGACTCGCACGGGGCTCAGCCGAGGCCGAAGTACGTCCTGATCGCGTTGAGCATGAGCTGGATGCCGATCGTGGCGACGATCAGTCCGCCGAACCGTGTGACGATGGCGATGGTCTGCGCCGACATCGTCATGCGGTTGACCAGGAGCAGGTGCCCCACCGGGATCAGGGCCACGGTGATGGCGACGGCGATGAGCGCGGCGACCGTACCCGACCAGCCCTGCCCCGTCGAAGCGATGCCGATGACCGTGGTGATGGCCCCCGGGCCTGCCATGAAGGGGATGGCGTAGGGCACCACGATCGAGTCCTCGGCCGATTTCGGCGCCGGCTCCTCGTGCGCCGCGGCGCCGCCCTGCGCACGGGTCGGCTCGCCGCCGAAGAGCATCTCGAACCCCATCAGGAGGAGCACCAGACCACCGGCGAAACCGAACGCGGACAGGTCGATGCCGACCAGATCGAGCACCGGCCTGCCGATCAGGGCCGCGCCGCCCAGGGTGATCGCGATGACCACCATGATGCGGCCGACGTACTCCCGCCGCCGCTCCGGCTCGTGGTCGGTCAGCACACGGAAGAAGAGGCCCCGGATGAACGGATCGACCAGCAGGACCATCGCGATGGTCGCCTGAACGGTCAGCTCGATGGTGCTCATGCCGTCGTCTCCCGCTGTCCTCGGTCCAACCTCTCGCCGCCCCGGCGCGACTCCTCCGAACCCGGCTGCCGACCCCTCCGACCCGGCAGCCGGCTCCCCTGCCCCGGCGGGCCGCACCGGAGCCGTCCCGGGCGGCGGTCTGAAGGGCTTCCTCCAGTGCTTCTCAGGGCCGCTTCGGCCCCACGTCCCCGATCACCCCGACCCGGAAGCCCAGCCACGGATAGGTGTGCCGGTAGAAGACGTTGTCCTGCGGCTGAAGCCCGACCGCGGAGGGCCACAGCTGGTAGGCCGGGGCGTTCGACACACCGCCGTGCAGCCGCCGCCAGACGCGGCCGAAGTCCTGGCCGGTGGGGGCGGAGTGATGGTGTCGGTCCACTCGACCGCGTTGCCGCCCTGGTCGAAGGTCCCCCACGGGGAGGTGGTGAGGGCCTGGCCGCCGGTGCTGAGGCTGCCCTGGTAGAGGGTGGCGTAGGTCGCGGGGTCCAGGCCCAACGGGTTGACGGTGGCGCACTCGGCCGGCGGTACCTGGCCCGGGCACCAGGTGGGAGCCGTACCCCCGGAGGGGTGGTACGAGGCGAGCGGCTGGGTCGACGCGTTGGTGACGTCACCGGTCGCGGGATCGAGGACGGTGGCGCCCGGGGCGGTCGCGTCGCCGTCGCCGAAGACCCCGGCGTTGGTGGGGTACTTCCAGTACGAGTACGTACCGCCGCCGCTCGGGTCGTAGTAGGCCGCTTTGACCCACTCGTTCTGGCTCGGCACGACGAAGCCGGATGCCTCGGTCCGGGTGGTGTCCGGGCGGTCGAGGTCGTACATCCCGCGCTCGGTCCGCGGTGAGAGCCGCACCGTGTAGGAGTGGTAGGTGAAACCGCCCTCGGTAGTGGTGTCCTTCTCCAGGACCCGCCCGTTGACGAGGGAGTTGACGAAGCGGGCCGCGTCGAGGAAGTCGGCGAAGCCGTAGGGCTTGTCCGCCCACTCCGGGTGGGCGAGCGAGTAGTGGCGGCCCCTGCGGGCGTCCTCGGCGAACTCGATCTGCCCGTACCTGGGCCAGGTCTCGCCGCTCTCGTTCGCGTCGTAGAGCCCGAGACGGTCCCGTCCGTCCGGATCGACGGTGTTCAGGAACGCCACCCACTGGGCGACGGTGACCTCGAGCTTGCCGATCTCGTACGGGTAGCGGACACCGCCGACCGTCAGGCAGCCGCTCGGCGTTTCGGGAGCGGCGGCGCAGTCGGGGTAGACGGCGTCGGTGAAGGGGACGACGGCCACCGGTGGGTTGCCGGGATCGCCGACCCTTGCGGTCGTCACGGTGACGACCTCACCGGTGCGGTGACGGTCGCTCCCGTCGGCGGGCGTTCCCGCGGCGGCGGCCGGAGCGAGCGGCGCCGACAGCACGCACGCCGCTGCGGCGGTCCTAAGGAGGCGGGGGCGGGGGGATGGGAGACGCATGGGCGCACCTGTCCGGTCGTGGCGGGCCGCCCCGCGAGCCGGAGGCGGGCGGGGCGCCCCGTTGATCACAACAACAGCGGCCGCCACAGTAACCCCGACGGCCACGCACGACGTTCAAGGCGGCACCGAACGCATCGAATGGCGGACACACCGGAGGTCAGGGCCGTGGTCCGCACCCCCGCGCCTCGCCGGAGGCGGACGCCCGGCGGGTGCCCGCCCTACGCCGTCCCGCAGGTCAGCTTCATCTGGGCCGCCGCATGGTGCGCCCCGATGCGCTCGGCCCCGCCCCAGTCCCGCCCGCGGTCGAGCAGTTGCACCGCGAAGACCTTGTCTCCCTTGACCGGATAGCTCCTGACCGACACCAGCTCGCCCCGGTGGACGGTCTGCCGGACGCCGAAGCCCGTATAGCCGGACCGCACATCGTCCGGGTCGGCGAGGACGCGGTAGAACGTGGGGTCACCCGCGGCGTCCGACGCGCGGTCCGTACGGGGGACGAACACCGCGAGCGCGCACGTCCGGTAGTCGTCGTCCAGCTCCCAGCTCCAGATCGCGGTGCCGTGCGTGTCCTTGGCCGCGCTGCCCGACATGGGGACGGCGGTGAAACTGCCGTCGCAGTCGGGGTTGCTGCGCCCGCCCTCGCGGACCGTGTACCAGGCGGCGTGGCCGTTCTCGAAGCGGCCCACCTCACGGTACGTGCCCGTCGTGCAGCCCGGTCCCGCCCACTCCTCGAACTGCTCCCCGCCGGGCAGCTCCGTCGGACCCACCCGGGTCGGGATGGCGCGCCCGGGAACGTCGGTCCCGGCGGCCTGGGCTTCCCCACCGCCGTCGCCTTCGCCACCGCCGGAACCGGTGAGGAGTGCCGCGGCGGCGACGAAGCAGCCCAGCACCACCACGGCCCCCGCCGCAAGCAGACCCTTGCGGAAGCGGGAGAGCAGCGAGATCCGGCCGGTGATCGTCTCGCGGGCGACCCAGGACGGACCGGACCGCCGCTCGTCCCGGACCACGTATCCGCAGTCGGGACATCTCATACCGGGCAGAGGCGTGTGCCTTTCACTGCCGCACCGTTCGCACGCCATACCAGCACACTATGCAGGAACACCGTGCGCCACGGGGCGGGAACCGCCACCATCCGCGCCCGCCCCCGCGGCCCGGTCAGCACCAGCGGCCGACTCACCACCCGCTCACGGACCGCGTGCGGCCGAGCACCGCGCACACTCGAGGTCAAGTCCCGTGGGATGCACGAGATCGATCCGTGTCCGTGTCCGGATCGGTGTCCGCCTCGGTGCCCGTGTCCGCCTCCGTGTCCGCATCCGGATCGGTGTCCGCCTCCGTGCCCGCGTCCGGATCGGTGTCCGCCTCCGTGCCCGTGTCCGGATCGGTGTCCGCCTCCGTGCCCGCATCCGCATCGATCCGGGATTCGCGAGGTAGCGGCGCCGGAGGGCCGCCCGGCGAGAGATCGGCGACCGCCGTTGACCTTGTCCCAGGGGCAAGCCGCATCGTCGTCGTCACCGGGCGGACCTCCCGCCCGGTGACGGAGGATGGGCCCATGCACGACGACTCCCTGCTCACCATCGGAGCCTTCGGCGCTCGGGCACGGCTCTCGCCGAAGGCCCTGCGCCTGTACGACCGGCTCGGCCTGCTCACCCCGGCGCACGTCGACCCGGCGACCGGCTACCGCTGGTACCGCACGGAACAGGTCGACCGCGCCCGGCTCGTGGCGCTCCTGCGGCAGATCGAGATGCCGCTGGCCCGGATCGCCGACGTACTGGAGCTGCCGGGGCGGCAAGGAGCCGAGGCGCTCACGGCGTACTGGGCGGAGGTCGAGGATCGCCGTGCCGTGCAGGGTGCCGTCGTGGCCCATCTCCGTGACCGGCTCTCGGGCAGGAGACAGACGATGAAGTACGAGATCAGGACGGTGGACGTGGCGGAGCAGGTGGTCCTCACCGAGCGCAGCAGCCTGACGGCGGACGAACTGCCGCGCTGGATCCCGGCGGCCCTCGGCCGCCTGGAGCAGGCGGCCGAGGGGTGCGGGGGCATCGCGGGGCCGCCGTACGTCGTGTACCACTCCGAGGTCACCCCGGACGACGACGGCGCGGTGGAGGCGTGCCTGCCGGTCGACGACGCCCGCGCCGCGCAGCTCTGGCTCGAGAAGCACCGGACGGGGGCGGCCCTCCGCGTCGAACCCGCCGGCCGCCTCGCCTACACCCGGATCACCAAGGCGCAGGTCGCGCACCCGCAGATCGAGTCCGCCTTCGACGCCGTCGAGCGCTGGACGGCCGAGGAAAGGCTGACGATCACCGGCCCGTGCCGCGAGGTGTACTTCGCGGACTGGGACGCCTCCTCGGCGACGGACGAGGTCTGCGACGTGGCGTTCCCGGTGGACTGACGGCCGGGCTCGACGACGCGGCTCGACGGCGTCGGCGGAGGACGGGAGCGGCGGCGAACGGGCTGCTCCAGCGAACAGCGCTGTGGTCCACGGGGGTGATCTGCAGCGAGGAGCGCCGCCGTCGTCGGCCGACGACGGCGGACGGCTCCGCGGGCCGCCGGAGCGACCAGCCGCCGACTGCCGCCCGGCGCCGCGGCCATCGCCTCCCCGTCAACTCCTCCCCGTCAACTCCTCCCGGTCAGCTCCTCCCGGTCAGCTCCTCCCGGTCAGCTCCTCCCGGTCAGCTCCTCCCGGTCAGCTCCTCCGGGCACGGCGTACCGCGGGGGAGCTGATACGGGGCCGCCAGCCGGTAGACACCCGGACGCGGCGCGAGGAGTTCGGTCCACTCGTCCCCTGCCGTGTCCTCCTCCGCCTTCGTCAGGCAGCCGGCGACGTTGACGAACACCTTCGGCTCGCCGTCCCCCCGCAGCTTCGACGCCGGGGTCTCGCGCGGCTGCTCCACGCTCCGGCCCTGGTCGTCCACGAGCCCCAGCCACGGCGAGTACGGAACCCGGATCAGCACCCGGCCCGCCTCGCGCACATGGATCCGCAGCTCACCGTCGCCCGCCCGGTCCACCGTCGCCGGCGGGTCCGCGAGAGGGGTCGGCTCGCGGACGGCGAACAGCCTCCAGTTCGCGTCCGACCACACCAGCTTCAGATAGGGCTGGCCGCGCTCGACCAGCTCCGCTTCCTGCCGGGCGCCCGAGTCCGGCTCGCCCGTCGGCAGCACCACGTAGTGGACGGCCCAGCGGTGGAGCCACTCGCGGTAGTTCACCGCGTCGAGTGTGTCGTCGTAGAAGAGCGGATTGCGTTCCATGTCCGCCTGCCGGTTCCAGCCGCGCGCCAGGTTGACGTACGGCGCGAGTGCCGACGCCTCGCGGTGGCTGCTCGCCGGGACGACCTCGACGCGGCCCTTCTCCGCACCGACCTCCTGGAGTTCGTTCACCAGCGGCGCGAGTTCCCTCGTCCAGGACGCGGCCGGAGCGGTGCGCACGATGTCGTCGACGCTCTTGAAACCGATCCACGCGTTGAGCCCGGCGAAGGCCACGACGATCGCGTACCACCGGCGCGAGCGCGGCGCGGCGTACGGCAGCGCCGCCAGCAGCACCACCCCCGCGAAGAGCATCGCGAGCCGCGAGACGTTCGAGCCGATCTGCGAGTCCACGAGGAAGGTCAGCAGCGTGCCGGCGGAGTACACCGCGGCCGCGGTCCGTACGGTGCGCCAGTCCCGCGGTACGAGGACGAGGACCAGCACCCCGAAGAGGAACGGCAGCGACGTCGACAGGAGCGACATGGGCTGCGTGCCGGAGAAGGGGAAGAGCCACGCCGACAGGACCACGACCACGACCGGCGCGATCCCCAGTGCGTAGGCGCCCGGTCGGCGCTTGTTCAGGAACAGCGCCGCGGCGACGACCCCGAGGAACAGACCGGCGACCGGGCTCGAAGCGGTCGCGAGGCCGGCCAGCGGCGCGGCGAACGCGGCCTTCGCCCACCGCTTCCTGCGCCAGCGGTACGGCCAGCAGAACACCGCCGCCACCGCTCCGAGCGCGAACACCATCCCCAGCCCGAACGTGACCCGCCCCGACAGCGCGTTGCAGAAGAACGCGAACACCCCGGCCAGTGCGCAGGCCAGCGGGTTCCGGACCGCACGCACCCGCGTCAGGATCAGCGCGGTCAGCGCGGTGGAGAGGGTCCCGACGACCATCATCGTCGTCCGCACCCCGAGCACGGACATCAGGTACGGGGACACCACGCTGTACGAGACCGGGTGCATGCCTCCGTACCAGGCGAGGTTGTACGCCGAGTCGGGGTGGCGGCCGGCGAACTCGGCCCAGGCGTCCTGAGCGGCGATGTCACCGCCGCTGTTGGCGAAGAGGAAGAACCACCCGATGTGGAGGAAGGCCGCCCATGCGGTCGCCGTCAGGACGGGACGGCGCGCCGCCGAACCGGCGAACCGGGCGGCGGTGCGCCGCGGGCCGGTGAGCCACGAAGCGCTGAACCGCGGGCCGGTGAGCCACGAGGCGCTGAACCGCGGGCCGGTGGGCCTCGATGCGGTGAACCGCGCGGTGCGCGAGGGCGGCGCCCCGGGAGCGGGAACCCGGCGGGAGTCGGGGGATCCGGAGTCCTCCCCTATTCGCGGGGTCTTCGCGGCTCGTGGCCCCCTCGCGGCGCTGCTCTCGTCCGCGCGTGTCGGCTCGACGGTGGTCAATGCGGCTCCCGTGGTCGCTTCCCGTGCTCGGGGACGCCGTCCCGGCTTCGCGGGTTGCCCCGTACCGGGGACGTCGCGATCCGGGGACGCTAGCACGGTGCTGATGCGGCGGACGGGGCGCGGAGACCCGTGCCCCGTCCGGGCGCCCGATGTCAGCCCAGGCGGGTCAGCCTGGCACCGAAGCCGGGTTCAGCGAGTTCCTGCCGGAGGGCCACGGGCACGGCGACCTGGCTCGCACCCTCGCCGACGGTCAGCGAACCGACCACCGTGCCGGGCGCGGCCTCGTGCGGCAGGACCTTGCCCCCGTCCGTCAGCTCCAGCTTCACGGTGAGCCCGGACCAGCCGACCGCCCGCACGTCCTTGGTGGCCACGACCGGGACCGAACCGCCCAGGCCGTCCTCGACCACTCCGACGACCTGGCCCTTCTTGACGACCGTCGCGTTCTTCAGGGCGTCCTGGGTCGCCAGCATCAGGTCCTTGCTCGCCTTGATCGCGGTACCGAGGATCGGGGTGTCGTACTGCGCGAGCACGGCGCCGACGATCAGCTGGTCCGTGTCACCGACCATCTTGTGGGCGGCGAAGAGGAGATTGCCGCCCGCCTTGGTGGTGCTGCCGGTCTTGATGCCGAGCGCGCCGTCGAACGGCGGCAGTTCGTTGTAGTTCCGCCATGTCTTGCCCGACGGGTCCGTCCACTCCGGCAGCTTGGTGATGTCCATCAGGGCCTTGATCTCGACCAGCTTCAGCCCCAGCTTGACCTGGTCCTCGGCCGTGCTGACGGTCGTCGCGTCCAGCCCGGACGGGTCCGTGTACGTCGTGTTCTTCATGCCGAGCTCCTCGGCGGCGGCGTTCATCTTCTCGACGAACGCCTTCTCCGAGCCCGAGTCCCAGCGAGCCAGCTGCCGCGCGATGTTGTTCGCGGACGGAATCATGATCGCCGCCAGCGCGTCCTTCAGGCTGATCTTGTCGCCCTTCTTGACGGTGTTCAGCGTCGACTCGTTGTCCGTCTTGTCGAGCTGGCCGTCCGACTCCCCCTTGGCGTCGATCTCGATCATGGGCCCCTCCTCGCCCGGTTTGAGCGGGTGGTTCTTGAGGATCACGTATGCCGTCATCGACTTGGTCACGCTTGCGATCGGCACGGGCTTCTGCTCGCCGGAGGAGCCGAGCGCGCCGAGTCCGGACGCGGCCATGTACGCCTGGCCCTTGGCGGGCCAGGGCAGCTGCGGGGCGGCACCCTCGAAGGCGTACGCGGGCTTGGCGGTCAGCGAGAGGGTGGGCTCCGGGAGCGGACGCAGGGTCTGTACGACAGCGAAGACGATCAGGAGCAGTACGACGAGCGGCGTCCAGATCCTGACCCGCCGCACCAGGGTGCGCACCGGAGTCTGCGGGGGCGGCGGGGTGTTGGTCAGTTCGGCCAGCAGATCGAGCGGCGGCTTGGGCGGCATGGGCTGCTGTCGCGTGCGCTCGGGCTCGGTGAGTGACGCGGGCGGGGCGGCGGCGTACCCGCCGGGCACGGCCGGCTTCGCGCCCGGCGGGGCGGGCTTCGCGGCGGATGCGGCGGATGCGGCGGATGCGGCGGATGCGGCGGACGGTACGTCGTCGCGCCGCAGCGGCACGAACGTGCTGGTCCGCTCGGCGGCCGACTCGGGGGCACCACCGGAGGCCCGGCCGGGACCGGGCTCGGAGGCGGGCGCGGAGTCCGGCTTGGGCGCGGAGTCCGGCTCGGAGGCGGGTTCGGGCGCGGAGTCCGGCTCGGAGGCGGGCTTGGAGGTGGACGTGGGCTGGGACGCGGACGCGGCACCGGCGGCAGGGGCCGCCGCTCCCCCGCCGCCGGAGGGGGTCCTGGAACCGGCGGTGCCCTCGGGGCCGGGACGGTCCTCGGGCTCCGCCGCCGGCTTCGTGGCGGGCCTCGGTCCGGGCTTCACCGGCCCGCTCGGGGGCGCGGTGACCCTGAGTGCCGTGGTGCGCTCCGCCTCCTGCTCCGAGCCCGCGCGCTCGGAACCGGTGCGGTCGGAACCCGTGCGCTCGGCGCCCGCTCGCGTGGAAGCCGTGGAAGCCGTGGAAGCCGTCGAGGACTCCGCCGACTGCTTCGGTGCCGCTGCCGGCGGGGTGACCTTGAGCGCGGTGGTCGGCTGGTCCACGGCAGGCCGGGGCAGCGCGGTGCCGACGGCCACCGGTTTGCCGATCGGCGTCCGGTTCCCCTCGTCGCCGCCCTCTTCACCGGCCCTGGCCGCATCTGCCGATACGACGGCCTCGGCGCCCTCCGGGCCCTCTTCGGTGGCGCCGCCCTCGGTCGCGGTGGCGCCGCCCTCGGCCGTCCGGGTCGCAGCCCAGCGGGGTGCCCTGGTCCGGGCACCGTCCTCGTCGCCGCTCCCGCCCCGGACGCCCCGGCCACTCCGGCCGCCGGCATCCGGGCCGGCCGGCGGTTCCACGTCGACGGACTTGCGGGGTGCGGGCGCCACGGGCCTCTTCGCGCCCTCGTCGGCCACCTCGGGTGCGCTGCGGGCGACTTCAGGGGTGCCCGAGTCCGCGGCCTGGTCGTCGGCGTCCGCCGCCGCGGACTCGTTCGCCGCGTCCTTCTCGCGCTCGTCCGTGCCGGAGAGCCATGCGGTCACGGCTTCCCGGAGGCGGTCGTCGCCGTCCGGCGCGTGCTCGCCGCCGTCGGCGGGCCGGTCTTCGGGGGCTCCGGACTCCGTCGCGATGCCGGAACCGGACGCGGACCCGGATGCGTCCCCCTCCGTGTCCCCGTCCTCGACTGCTCCCCGGCCCCTGTCCCTGTCCGCGCCTGCCCCCCTGTCACTGTCCGAGGACGTCGGCCGGGACGGCTCCGACGGCGGTGTCCTGAACACCGCCGTCGGCTGGTCGGTCCGCCCCTCGGAGGACGCCCCCTCCGGACGGGCCACGGCAAGCCGCGGATCACGTTCGCCCGGAGTCGTCTCCCCCGACGACTTCTGCTGCTCCGACTTGTCGGGGGACTCGCCCGCCACCGTGCCTCCTCCGTGCCTCAAACCTGAATCCGCCGTGACGCTGGTACCACCCGCACCACTGTCCGAACCATCTACCAGTGTCCTGTGTGAGCCCTCGGCCCCCGTGCTAGACGAGAACGACATACCTACCGGTTCCCGTACGAAGCACCCAGGCACTCTCGACAGACCAATGTGAGAGGCGTCACCCTGTCATTCATCCACGCGGGGAGGCATGGATGGGCAGGAGCCGCAGAACACTTCCGGAGGAGCTTCTGCTGCTCGCTCTGGACCCGGCCACGGGTACCACAGCGCAGCCGCAGTCGCTCGACCTCGGCCTGGCCGGAGCACAGCTAGTGGAGCTGGCCCTGGCGGGACGGATAGCCCCAGACGGGGATCGTATCGCCGTGGTGATGCCACGGCCGACAGGAGATCCGACACTGGACTCCGCACTGGAGCTGCTACGCAGGCGCGGCAGTCCGGTACGGGCGGTCCACTGGATCGGCGGGCCCCGACTGGGGTTGCGCCAGACCTACCTTTCACATCTGGAAAGGTGCGGCATGGTCCATGCCGTGGCCGGACAGATGTGCGGGGTACTGCCGACGACTCGCTACCAGGCGACGGACACGGCGATCAGCCGGGAGATCAGGGCCCGGCTGGACAGTGCCATCCGCACCGGCGTACCGCCGGACCCGCGGACGGCCGCGCTCGCCGCACTGGCGCACGCGGTCGGCCTCGGCAAGCACCTCTATCCCGGCAACGAGGGGCGGTCCTCCCGCTCCCGGCTGCGGGACCTGATCAGGCACGACCCCATGGGCGGACTCGTGGCCCACGCCGTGATGGACGTTCAGAACGGTGTGTCCGCGCAGCCTCGCCGCAGCCCGGCAGCGACCGGCCGGCAGTCGGCCGTCCAGATGCCGGCACGACGCGGCGGCATGGCCCGCGCCGCCGTCCACTAGGGCCGCAGGTACGGGTGCGGGCCCGGCGCACCGGCCCGGACACGAGCGGACACGCACCGGCGCGGATGCACCTGGGACGCCCACGGCCGTGGACGCGCCCCCGGGAGACCCGTTCGCGTGCCCGTCGGGCTTTTCCGCCCCGCCGACGTCGCCCCTGACCCGGTGCGGGAGCCGCAGAAGGCGCGGGGCAGTCGTACGTACGACTGCCCCGCGCCTTCTCCACGGGCTGCGATCCCACCCCGCCGCCCCGGGACCTCACGCAGGCGCGCGCCTCTTGTCGCGCGACGCCGCGCCCACGCGCAGACGCACCGTCCAGCGCAACGCTGCGACCCGGCGCAGCGCGTGCCGTGCGGCGCCACCCGCGCCACCCGCGCCACCCCGCCCGCCGAACGCGTGAGCGCCGCCACGACGCACCGCCATAATGCGCCGCCACGACGCACCGCCATGATGCGCCTCGCACTGCCGGAGTTTTTTTGTCCCCCGCATTGTGCGCGCGTGTCGTCGTTTTCCAGCGCGGGCAACACCTTTGGTGGCAGTCTGCTGAGACGTAGATACGCACAGCAACAGGACAGCAGAGCAGAGCAGTCCACAGCCGGAGGTGCAGTTCCCGTGGCGTCCAACGTCAACCCCACCGTCAGGCGTCGCCGTTTGGGCCAGGAGCTGCGCCGCCTCCGCGAACTCAAGGGCATGACGGCGGAGGAGGTGGCTGACCGTCTGCTCGTCTCCCAGTCGAAGATCAGCCGACTGGAGAACGGCCGGCGGTCGATCAGCCAGCGCGATGTGCGCGATCTCTGCGGAGTGTACGAGGTCGAGGACCACCGTGTCGTCGACTCCCTGATGCAGATGGCCAAGGACTCCCGCCAGCAGGGCTGGTGGCACGCGTTCGGCGACATCCCGTACAGCGTCTACATCGGCCTGGAGACGGACGCGGCCAGCCTCCGGGTCTACGAGCCGCAGATCGTGCCCGGCCTGCTGCAGACCAGGGAGTACGCGGAGGCGCTCATCACCGGCGCGCTGCCCGAGACGCCGAGCAGCGATGTGGAGAAGCGCGTACAGGTCCGGGTCCGCCGCCAGGAGCGGATCGCCTCCGACGAGAGTCCGCTGCGCCTGTGGGCGGTGGTGGACGAGGCCGCGCTGCGGCGGGTCGTGGGCAACAAGGAGATGATGCGCGAGCAGCTCGAGCATCTCGTAGAGCAGTCGCAACTGCCGCACGTCACCGTCCAGGTGCTGCCGTTCAGCATGGGCGCCCATCCGGGGATCACGGGCCACTACGCCATCCTGGAGTTCCCTGACGCCTCAGACTCGAGCGTCGTGTACATCGAGGGCGTCACGAGCGACCTGTATCTGGAGAAGGCGAACGACGTCCACAAATACACCGTGATGTACGAGCATTTGCGGGCACAGGCGTTGAACGTCGAGCACACACGGGAGTTCATCGAGGACATCGCCAAGTCCTACGCCAGATAAACGCAGTTCAGCGGGTGTCGCACTCCCCGCGCGAGGCGATGGGCGCACCGTTCGGAAGCAGACCGGGACGTCGCGGGGCACAAGGTACACCTTCGCGACCGCTTCCCGGAAGAGCTATACGGAATATGCCATCCGGTCGAGTGAAGGGACATTCTCAGCGGTCGAGCGTGCCGAGTAGCGTCGTGATCACGCCGTCGAGCACGTCGGCAGCACCGTCGAAACACTGAACCGGAGAAAGACATGGCTATTCACCAGGGCGCCACGGACACTTGGATCAAATCCTCGTACTCCGGCGGCAACGGCGCATGTGTCGAGGTCAAGTCCCCTGTCGTGCGGGCGATCGCCGTTCGCGACTCGAAGGCCCCCGAGGGCCCCTCCATCACCTTCGTCCCCGACTCCTGGAACGCGTTCGTCCACGGCGTGAGCAGGGGCTCCCTCTAGTGCCGCAGCCCGACACGAGCCGGAACCGGAACCGGTAGCAGGAGAATCAGGAAGCCGAAGGCTTCCGATGTCGGCCTCATCCCCACGGGCGCGGTGCCGGTCGGCGTCGAGCCGACCCGGCTCGACAGACAGAGCCCTCTCGACTGGTCCGCCGTCCCGGCCGAGGGGGCTCGGCCCTGCGGGTCCCGGCCGACCCGCCACGCAGCCTCAGCAGCAGCCCCGCCCCACCCACCCCCGCCTCAGCAGAGCCACCCTCCCCGGTACGGCCCTCCCCCGTGCGGCCCTCCCCGTGCCGGTCACCCCTCAGGTGGAACGCGTCTCCACAACTCGCCCGCCCGGCACCCGCGGCCGTCGCCACGGACCTGTTGCGTCGGCCCCGAGCGCCCACCGCACGAGGCGCGCCGCAACGGCCGTCGGCGATCCGGCAGGCAGGTGGAGAGGCAGCAGCCGGCAACACCGGCCGGGTGGCCGGCGACGCCTCCGGGTGGCGCGGCGGCCGCGGGGCCCGGATGACCGCCGCCCCCGAACCGCATCCGCCCGGCCCCACGGCGGTCCCTCCCGGTCGACGCTGGTGAGCCGATGCGGTCACCGCCGTCCACCGAGCGTCGCGCGGCATGCCCACCGGCGGAGGGGTCCCCCGGGTGGTCAGCCGCGCGGGTAGCGCTGGAGCCAGCCGGCCGCCGCGACGGCGGGGCCGTGGAGCGCGGGCCCCTGGGTCATCTCCATGGCGAAGTCGTCGGCGAGTTCGAGGATGGTGGAACGGCCCTCGACTTCCGCCAGCCAGGCGGGAGGCAGCGCCGTCTCGCCGTGAAGTGCGCCGAGGAGGGCTCCGCAGAGGGTGCCGGTGGTGTGCGAAGCGCCGTCGTGGTTGACCGCGAGGCGGAGCCCGTGCCGGACGTCCTCACCGACAAGGGTGCAGTAGACGGCGACGGCGAGGGCGTCCTCGGCGTTCTCGGGTTCACCGAGGGCGTCGACGCGGGTGGGGCTGGGGATGCCCTGGCGTACCGCGCCGAGGGCCTGCTTCAGCGCGTCGCTCACGGGCTGGTGGCCCGGCCTGGGGGTGAGGAGGGACAGCGCCCGCTGGACGGACGCGTCGACGGTCTCGCCGCGGGCCAGCCCGTGGACGATCACCGCGAACGCACCGGCCGAGAGGTACGCCGTGGGATGCCCGTGGGTCTGCGCCGCGCACTCCACGGCGAGCTGGCAGACCAGCTGGGGTTCCCAGCCCACGAGCAGTCCGAAGGGCGCGGAGCGGACGAGCGCGCCCGCGTCGCGGGCGGTGGGGTTCTTGGGTCTGTCGATGGTGCCGAGCACCTCGTCGGCGAGACCGGTGAGGCAGGCGGGCGCCGGGTCACGGCGGGTGTAGAGCCATTCCTCGCGGGCGAGCCAGCCGTTGTCCTTGCGGCGCTCGTCGGGGCCCCAGTCGCGCTGAGTGGCCGCCCAGCGCAGATGGGCACGGTGGACGTCGGTCGGCGGGTGCCAGGCACCGGTGTCACGGCGGACCTGGGCGCGTATGAGGCCGTCGACGGTGAAGAGGGTCAGCTGGGTGGCCGCGGTGACGGCGCCGCGGCGGCCGTACGCGGGGGCGAGGTCGGCGACCCCGTCGGGGCCGTGGGCGGCGCGGATCTCGTCCAGCGACAGCGCTGCCACCCCGGCGCCCAGGGCGTCGCCGACAGCCCCGCCCAGCAGACAGCCGCGCACCCGGGCACGGAAGTCCTGCTGCTCGGCACGTCCCCAGACGGCTGCGGCTCCCGTGGTCACGCGGCTCCCTCCCTGCTCGTGCGGAGCACTTTAATCGACCGTGAGAGAACGCTCATGGGTGGAATCCGGCTGCCGTGGCCCCGTGAAGCGGAACGCGGCGGCCGGCCCCGGCCCCGGCCCCGGTCCGGGGCCGGGGCCGGGGCCGGTCACGGCCCGCGGCGCATGGCGCATGGCGCATGGCGGCACAACCCCAGAGCGGAGGCTCCGCTGCCACCGCGGGCCCCTTCACGGACGTCCTCGCGGTGGCCCCTCGCATGCGCAACCGCGGCCGACGTCACGGCCCTCTCCCGCGCACCCCCGCCCGCCGGTCCCTCGCGTGCGCGGCCGCGGAGCCTCTGCCCGTGCGCCGCCGAGGAGCCCCACCACCGGCTCCTCGGGGTGCGCCGCCGCGGACCTGTCCGCGGGGGCCGTCACGGGCGCTCAGCCCTGCGGCAGCACCGGCAGCAGCTCCGGGAGGTGGCCGTCGGAGTCCGCCGCGGTGCGTCGCCGCTCCGCCGGAACCTCGCCGTACAGCGTCGTACGGGGCCGGGAGGGGCGTCCTGCGGCATCGGCGATGGCCGTCAGGTCCCGGATCGAGCGGTAGGAGCCGTAACCCGACCCGGCCATCCGGGAGATGGTCTCCTCCATCAGGGTGCCGCCGAGGTCGTTCGCGCCGGAACGCAGCATCTCCGCGGCACCGTCCGCCCCGAGTTTCACCCAGCTGGTCTGGATGTTGGGGATGTGCGGATGGAGCAGCAGCCGGGCCATCGCCGTGACGGCACGGTTGTCCCTGGTCGTGGGCCCGGGCCGGGCGATGCCGGCCAGATAGACCGGCGCGTTGGTGTGGATGAAGGGCAGCGTCACGAACTCGGTGAAGCCGCCCGTCTCCCGCTGGATGCGGGACAGCGTGCGGAAGTGGCCCAGCCAGTGCCTGGGCTGGTCCACATGGCCGTACATCATCGTGGACGAGGAACGGATGCCCAGTTCATGGGCGGTGGTGACGACCTCGATCCAGGTGGCGGTGGGCAGTTTGCCCTTCGTCAGCACCCAGCGGACCTCGTCGTCGAGGATCTCCGCGGCCGTGCCGGGGATGGAGTCCAGCCCCGCCTCCTTGGCGGCGGTCAGCCACTCGCGGACGGACAGACCGGTGCGCGTCGCGCCGTTGACGACCTCCATCGGGGAGAACGCGTGCACATGCATGCCGGGTACGCGCTCCTTCACGGCCCGGGCGATGTCGAAGTACGCGGTGCCGGGCAGGTCGGGGTGGATGCCGCCCTGCATGCAGACCTCGACCGCGCCGACGTCCCACGCCTGCTGGGCCCGGTCGGCGACCTGGTCCAGCGACAGGGTGTAGGCGTCGGCGTCGGTGCGGCGCTGGGCGAAGGCGCAGAAGCGGCAGCCGGTGTAGCAGACGTTGGTGAAGTTGATGTTGCGGGTGACGATGTAGGTGACGTCGTCGCCGACGACGTCACGGCGCAGCTCGTCGGCGATCGAGCAGAGCGCGTCCAGCGCCGGCCCCTCGGCGTGCAGCAGGGCGAGGGCCTCGCCGTCGGTGAGCCTCGTCGGGTCGTCCGCCGCCGTGGCCAGGGCCTGCCGCACGTCGGTGTCGATCCGCGAAGGCGCCATGCCGGGCGCGGCCGCCTCGCGCAGTGCTCCCCAGTCCCCGTACACCTCGTCGAAGTCGTCCCGGCGGTCCGAGGTCCGCCCTTCGGTGTCGATCGTGCGGTGCAGATCGGTCCGCCCGCTCGCGGTGAAGCCCTCGTCCGGCTCCTGCCAGGGCAGGCCCGTGGGCATGGCCTCCTCGTTCGCCAGGCCGGTGCCGGGATCGGCGAGGGCGCGAACGTGCGGCAGCAGCCGGGGATCCAGCCAGGGTTCGCCGCGCCGTACGAACTCCGGGTACACCGCGAGCCGCTCCCGCAGGCGGAATCCGGCCTCACCGGACCGCTCGGCGAGCACGTCGATCTGGGGCCAGGGACGCTCGGGGTTGACGTGGTCGGGTGTCAGCGGGGACACCCCGCCCCAGTCGTCGATGCCGGCGGCGATGAGCCGGCCGTACTCCTCGTCCACGAGGTTCGGCGGCGCCTGGAGGCAGCCGGAAGGACCCATGACGTGCCGGGCGACGGCGATGGTGGCGACGAGGTCGTCCAGTTCGGCGTCCGGCATGCCGCGCATGGCCGTGTCGGGCTTGGCGCGGAAGTTCTGGATGATCAGCTCCTGGATGCCGTGGTAGGCGCGGGAGACCCGGCGCAGCGCGAACAGCGACTCCGCGCGCTCCTCGTACGTCTCACCGATCCCGATCAGCAGCCCGCTGGTGAACGGGACGGAGCTGCGCCCGGCGTCCTCCAGCACCCGCAGCCGCACCGCCGGCTCCTTGTCGGGTGATCCGTGGTGCGGGCCGCCGGGCTCGGACCAGAGGCGGGTGGCGGTGGTCTCCAGCATCATGCCCATGGAGGGCGCGACGGGCTTGAGCCGCTGGAAGTCCGTCCAGGTCAGCACGCCCGGGTTGAGGTGGGGCAGCAGCCCGGTCTCCTCCAGGACGCGGATGGCCATGGCCCGCACATAGGCGATGGTGTCGTCGTATCCCTCCGCCTCGAGCCACTCGCGTGCCTCGGGCCAGCGGTCCTCCGGCTTGTCGCCGAGGGTGATGAGGGCTTCCCTGCAGCCCAGTTCCGCCCCGCGCCGCGCGATCTCCAGCACCTCGTCGGGAGACATGAAGGGCCCCAGGCCGGCGCGGCGGAGCTTGCCGGGGACGGTGGCGAAGGTGCAGTAGTGGCACTTGTCCCGGCAGAGCCGTGTGAGCGGGATGAACACGCTCTTCGAGTAGGTGATGACCCCGGGACGCCCCGCCGCCTCCAGTCCGGCGTCCCGCACCCGCGCCGCGGACGCGCACAGGTCCTCCAGATCGGCGCCGCGCGCCTGCAGCAGCACGGCGGCCTCGCCGATGTCGAGCGCGACACCGTCCCGAGCCCGCTTGAGAGCACGGCGCATGGCGTTGGCGGTCGGACGCCCCGCCTGGTCTCCGGCACGGTGTCCGCCGTGGTGATCCGTCATGCAGCGAGCATACGAGCGCGGTCCGACAGCGGGACGGGGGGTGGAAGCGTATGCGCCGAAAACGGTCGCAGGTGAGCAGGTCCGCGGAGGCGCAGCCGCCAGGGGTGCGTGAGGCACAGCGCGGTCGGGCCCGCCACTCGGCCGAGCGAGGCCCTGCGCAGAGACGACTCCGTTGGACCCGAAACGCCATCATTCGTACGGGAATTACGCGTTGCGGTCGGGAACAGGCCCATGCCAGCATTCCCCGGTGAGCGACAACGGGGACAGCGGTTCGAAGCCCGGCCGCACGTCGAGATTGGCCGGGTTGGCGGAGTCGGCACAGTGGGCCGGTGGGAAGCCGTCCGAACCACCGGCCCGCTCGCCCGTCGGCCACATCACGCCCGAGACACCCGGCACGCCCGAGATACCTGAGACACCTGAGACGCCCGAACCGCTGGAAGCGCATACACCTCCGCGAACACCCGAAGAGCTGCGAATACACCGAATACCGGAACCACCGGAGCCACCAGAGCCTGAGGAACGAGCGGAGCCACCGGAGCCACCGCGTTCGAGCACGGCGGGCATGCCGGCAGCGGCGGCCGTGGGCGGCGGACCGGAATCGGCCCGGCGGGAGTTCGCGCGGCTGCTCGGGGAATTCCGGCGTACCGCGGTACTGGTGCCGTTCGACGAGCACGACGGCCTGTGGACCGCCGACCGGAGCGGCGTCCGCTGGATCTGCGCGTTCTCCCACGAGGAGGCCCTGGCCCGGTTCGCCGCGGCACGGGGGGAGGCGCGCCGGGAGTGGAGGTACCGGACGGTCCTCGGCGCCCGTCTGCTGGACGTGCTGGTGCCCGCGCTGCCGGGACCCGGCGGTGTGGCCCTGGACGCGGGGAGCGCCGACGGCATGCTGTTCCCACCGGTCAGGGGCATCGTGCCCGACACGGCGGCGGTGGACCTCGGGGAGAAGCCTGGGGAGGAACCCGGGGAGAGGGGGGACGGACATGAGCGCGGAGAATCCTGATCTCAAGGCGCCGCCCGCGGCGCTCGCCGCCATCGCGCGGGGCATCGACCTCGCCCACGCCGAACTCAAGGACCTCGGCATGATCGGCGAGGCGACCACCGGGCGCGGCTTCTCGGAACTCTCCCTGTCGGGGCTGGAACTCGGCCACGGCGGCCTCGCCGGCGCCTTCGGCACCTTCTGCGACCGGTGGGAGTGGGGCGTCCGGGCGCTGACGCTGAAGGGGAACGGGTTCGCCCTGGCCGTGGGCCTGTCGGCGGGTTCGTTCGCCGAGCAGGAGCAGTACGTCAAGGACTCGGTCAAGATCGGGGTCAACTCGCTGAACGGCAACCCGCACCTCGGCGAGGACGAGGTCAAGGGCATGAGCTGGGACGAGATCAGCACCCGGTCCGCCACCGACGACCCCGACTGGAGCGCGGAGTCGTTCTCCGAGGCCCACCGGGAGGCCGGGCAGACCTGGCGCGACACTGGCTACGACGTGGCGGACGCGCAGATGGACGCCTTCGAGCGGCAGGGACTCATCGACCCGGAGGTCCGTGAGGCGGCGGACGCCCGTCTGCGCGAGCAGCTGGACCCGTCGCAGGAGACGATCGCGCAGGCCGAGGAGCCGCGTTGGGGGGAGCGCGGCTGATGGCGGACCTGGGCGACCTGGGCAAGGCCCTCGACCGGGGCATCGACCTCGTCGACAGCGGTATCGACAAGGCCGGGGAGAAGGCCGGCGAGGGAATCGACTGGACGACCGACCGGATCGGCGACGGCCTGGAGAAGGTCGGTG
The DNA here is from genome assembly GCA_003725745.1 of Streptomyces sp. I6. GTDB lineage: Bacteria > Actinomycetota > Actinomycetes > Streptomycetales > Streptomycetaceae > Streptomyces. Next base: position 2,804,523 of record RHDP01000001.1, read on the forward strand.
CCGACGGCTGGGCGGACAGTGTCGAGGACTGGGGCGACGAGACCGCCTCGTCGCTCGGCGCCGAGGTGGGCGAGCAGCGGCTCGGGCAGACCGAGGAGGCCGACGAGCTCATCCACGGCAACCCGGAGGCGATCGCCTCGACGGTGCAGAACCTCCGCGACTTCCAGCGGGCGTTCGATCTGGTCGGCGACGGGATGAAGAGGCTCGACTCGAGCCACTGGAAGGGCGAGGCGGCCGACGCCTTCCGGGGGAGGTTCGAGACCCTCCCGACCGACTGGCTGCACGCCGCCGACGCCTTCGAGACCGCGGCCAAGGCGCTGGAGACGTACGCGAAGGCGGTCACGGGCGCCCAGGGCAAGGCACGGGAGGCCATCGCCCTCCACAAGGAGGGCGAGGCGGAGTCCAGGGCGGCGGTCGACGCGTACAACAGGAAGGTCGACGCCTACAACGCCGCGCGGAACAGCGACAGTCCCCCGCCCAGGCCGGGCCCGTTCACCGACCCCGGCACTGCCAAGCGGGAGCGGGCGCAGGAGGTCCTGGACGAGGCCCGCCGGTACCGCGACGAGGCCGCGGGCACCGCCAGGTCGGCGATCACGTCGGCCATGGCCCACGCCCCGAAGGAGCCGTCAGGCCTCGAGAAGGCCAGGCTGGAGCTGGCGGACTACGCCCTCGGCCAGAGCGTGGAGGTGACGCATCTGGCCGGGGGCGCCGTCAAGGGGACGGCGGGCCTGATCAACTTCGTGCGGTCGGTCAACCCGATCGACGCGTACAACCTGACCCACCCGGCCGAGTACTACAAGGGCCTCAACATGACCCTGGCCGGGCTCGTCTCCACCGCGGCCAATCCCGACCGCGCGCTGAAGAACGCCTGGGACGCGGCGAAGGGCGATCCGTCCGAGTTCATCGGGCGGCTCGTCCCGGAGATCGTCGGCACCAAGGGCGCCGGCCTGGTCCGGGGCGGGCTCAGGGCCGGGGCGAAGGCCGTCCCCGACACCCCGTCGAAGGCCCGCGACGGGCAGGTCGGTGATCCCCACGGCAAGGGCAAGCGGTGCGGTGAGACCCGGTGCGACGGCGACCCGGTGGACGTCGCGAGCGGGCGGGTGCTGCTGCCGCAGACGGACATCGCCCTCCCGGGCTCGCTGCCGCTGCTGTTCCGGCGCACCTTCGACTCGTCGTACCGGGCGGGCCGCTGGTTCGGGCCGGCCTGGTCCAGCACCGTCGACCAGCGCCTGGAGATCGACTCCGAAGGCGTCGTCCTCGCCTGCGACGAAGGCAGTCTGCTCGCCTATCCGCATCCCGCGCCGGGCGTCCCCGTGCTGCCCACGCACGGCAGGCGCTGGCCGCTGGACCGTACCGGCGACGGCTACACGGTCACCGACCCCGGCACCGGCCGGGTCCTGCACTTCACCCACCACACCGACGAACTGGCGCTGCTGACCCGGATCGACGACCGCAACGGCCGCTGGATCGCCTTCGACCACGACGAGTCCGGTGCCCCGACGTCGATCGTCCACCACGGCGGCTACCACCTGAAGCTCACCACCGGCGGCGGCAGGGTGACCGCACTGCACCTCGCGGGCGCCGCCGCCGACGGCTCGGACCAGGAGGTCCTCCGGTACGGCTACACGGACGGGCAGCTGACCGAGGTCGTCAACTCCACGGGCCGGCCGGTGCGGTTCGGCTACGACGACCTGGGCCGCATGACGTCGTGGACCGACACCAACGGCGGCCACTACGACTACGTCTACGACGACCTCGACCGGTGCGTGTACCAGTCCGGCACCAACGGCCATGTCGAGTCCCGCTTCACCTGGGACGGCACCGACCCGGGCACCGGCCTGCGCACCACCTCGATGACCGACGGCCTCGGCCACACCAGGCGCTATGTGATCAACGAGCGGCAGCAGGTCGCCGCCGAGATCGACGCGAACGGCGCCGTCACCCGCTTCGCGTACGACCCGTTCAACCGGCTCCTCGCCACCACCGACCCGCTCGGCCATGTCACCGCCACCACATACGACGAGGGCGGGCGCCCGGTGACCGTGCGCCGCCCCGACGGCCGGGTGCTGTCGGCCGTGTACGACGGCCTGGGGCTTCCGGTGCGGGTACGCGGCGCGGACGGCACGGTGCTGCGGCGGACGTACGACGGGCGCGGCAACCGCACCTGCGAGACCGACGCCTCGGGTGCCACCACCCACGTCACCTACGACGGAGCGGGGCACCCGACATCGGTCACGGACGCCCTCGGGCACACCACGCGGGTGCGCTGCGACCGGGCGGGGCTGCCGCTGGAGATCACCGATCCGCTGGGCGCGACGACGCGCTGCGAGCGGGACCTCTTCGGCCGGCCGGTCACCATCACCGACCCGCTCGGGGCCGTGACGCGTCTGGAGTGGACGGTCGAGGGCAGGCTCGCACGGCGCGTCGAGGCGGACGGCGGCGTCCGGTCCTGGACGTACGACGGCGAGGGCAACTGCACCAGCCACACCGACGCCATGGGCGGCACCACCACCTACGCGTACACGGACTTCGACCTCCTGGCGGCGCGGACCGGGCCGGACGGGGTGCGGTACGAGTTCACCCACGACTGCAACCTGCGCCTGACCCGGGTGACCAACCCGCAGGGGATGACCTGGGACTACGCGTACGACGCGGCCGGCCTGCTGATATCGGAGACGGACTTCGACGGCCGCACCCTCGCCTACGCGTACGACGCGGCCGGCCGCCTGGTGTCCCGGCGGAACGGTCTCGGCCAGTGCGTGCGGCTCGAACACAACGCACTCGGACAGGTCGTCCGCAAGGACGCCGACGGCTCCGTCACCACCTACGCGTACGACGTCTTCGACGAACTCGCGGTGGCGGCGGGCCCGGACGCGACGCTGAAGCGGCTGCGCGACCGGTACGGCCGCCTCCGGACGGAGTCGGTCGACGGCCGCGAGACGACGTTCGCCTACGACGCGGCGGGCAGGCGGACCGGAAGGACGACGCCCACCGGAGCGGTCAGCAGCTGGTCGTACGACGCGGCCGGCCGCCGCACCGAGCTGACCACCTCCGGTCGGACCATCAGCTTCGACCGCGACCCCGCAGGCCGGGAGCTGGCCCGCCGCATCGGCGGGACGGTCACGCTCCACCACGCCTTCGACCCGATGGGCCGGCTCACGGAGCAGCACGTCACAGCCGCGGGCGGGAGCCTCCAGCGGCGCGGCTACACCTATCGCGCGGACGGCTACCTCGTCGGCGTCGACGACCTGATTTCCGGCACGCGGACGTTCGACCTGGACGCCGCAGGGCGCGTCACCGCCGTCCACGCCGCTGACTGGACCGAGCGCTACGCCTACGACGCGGCGGGCAACCAGACCGACGCGTCCTGGCCCGCCGCCCACCCGGGCCACGAGGCGACCGGGCCCCGCGCCTACACGGGCACCCGCATCACCCGCGCCGGCGGCGTCCGCTACGAGCACGACGCCCAGGGCCGCATCGTGCTCCGCCGGAAGGCCCGCCTGTCACGCAAGCCGGACACCTGGCGCTACGCGTGGGACGCCGAGGACCGGCTCACCTCGGTCACCACACCCGACGGCACGGTGTGGCGCTACCGCTACGACGCGCTGGGGCGCCGCACCGCCAAGCAGCGCCTCGCCGGCGACGGCGAGACCGTGCTCGAACAGGTCACCTTCACCTGGGACGGCGCGACCCTCTGCGAACAGACCACCGAGTCCGCGGACCTGCCCCACCCGGTCACCCTGACCTGGGACCACGACGGCCTCCACCCGCTCGCCCAGACCGAACGCATCCTCCCGGCGGGCACATCGCAGGGCCCGGGCACCTCCCGACTCCCCCAGGAGGCGGTCGACGAGCGCTTCTTCGCCATCGTCACGGACCTGGTGGGCACCCCGGCGAACTCGTCGACGAGTCGGGCGAGATCGCCTGGCGCACGCGGAGCACACTGTGGGGGACGACGGCGTGGGCGACGTCGAGCACGGCGTACACACCGCTGCGCTTCCCGGGGCAGTACTTCGACCCGGAGACGGGGCTGCACTACAACTTCCACCGGCACTACGACCCGGAGACGGCGCGGTACCTCACCCAGGACCCGCTGGGGCTGGCCCCGGCGCCGAATCCAGGCGTGTACGTCCACAACCCTCATGCCAGGACAGATCATCTCGGACTTGCACCGGATGCATGTGTAAGAGGTGGCAGTTGGGACCCAGAGGAGGCGCCGCATCTCTACCGCGGTGTCGGATACGCCAATGAACACAGTCGGCCAGAGTGGCTAAGGATGTATGAAAATGCCCTCCGCGGCGTGGCTGAGCCCCTCGGAGGACACTCGGACGCCCAACTGCACGCTGGCGGCCGGACAGATAGCGTGTTCACCTCATGGACCACCTACTACGAGGAAATGGCACTCGAAGAGAGCTACAGAGGCAATGGCCCAGGCGTCGTATTGCGCATTCCAAACGCAGAAGGTTCAACATATAATCGAGTGGGGGTATCTCTTTCCCATACGACGAGGGCGAAGTCCTCATTCGAGGAACAGTCAGCGGAGCCGAAGTCAGCATCAACGGAGGGCCATGGACCAGAGTCAGTTGAGGGATCTCCTCTCCTCGGCGGTAGAAGCAGGAGTCTGCTCAAGCAGAGTACTTGACTTGACGCGAAACACTATCGCCGTAGAGGGCGGAGGGGTCCCACGAGCAAATCTCCTTAGCATATACCGACGCAGACTCGGAAGGACCGAGGAGGGATCCGTCCTGCGTGCGGACACGCAGGCCCTCATTTCATTCCTGGAGAACTACCCCGGCGACACATTGAACATGTTGAGCGTGAAGACGGAAGAGGGTGACAGTCATCTATTTCTCACCAACCCGAGTGAGACCGAAGTCCTCCACTGGATGCGCATGTTCTCACGCTAGAGCGCAGCGCGAGCCAATGTGGGAACCCAGTCGATCAGACCCAGCGACGAGGCCGCCGTTCTATCGGTTGGGTCAGACCTCGCGTCCCGTGCGTCGACTACTCCAGTCAATACCGTATTGAAGTAACCCTCGGGGGCTCCCTGGAGAGAGGGCTACCTGAGCCCGCAGGTTTCACCCTTCTGGGCCTACCAGCACGCCTCAGGCCATGCTTCTCAGCGCCCTTCTAGCCGCCTCCACCACCGATGGCCAGCATCGTGAGGCCAGGTAGGCCGAGTCAGGCGCTTCCCCCAAATCATCGATCAATGCGTAGAGCACATCCGATAGCTCACGCATTGCCCGCGCCTCGCTCCCATTCCGAAGCACCTCTCCGACCAATCCCTCAGGATCCCCCAAAACCCGGGTGTCATCGAGAAAGTTGACGACCATGGTGAGGTCGTCCACGTCACCCGGTCCCCGAACCTCGGCCAACCACACGCGCCGCTGATGCTCGGGACTGGCTAGCGAGCTCAGCATCGAAGCGATCCGCAGGCGTGCGTCCGGGAACTCAACCCCGTCGCAGCTCATTGCGGGCTGTTCCAGGTCTTCCATTTCAGCCAATACTCCAGAGGAATGTGGGCCATGTACGCATGGTGATCAGCACCCTTGATCCTACCTACGACCGCCTAGCCATCACGCCCTCTATTTTTCCACCTGAATTGATTACCACACACCATCCTTCCCACTCCTCGAGGGGCGGGAAACACCTTCCACTTTGGCCTGCGCCCTACCGTGCGCCGGAAGCGGAGACGACAGCCTTTCCTGTACGTCCTTGACGAACTCCTCACCGCCGTGTGGCGGTAGGGCACGACGCCACCACCGTGGCTCGTCGGGGCGGATCACCGGTCCTCTTGCGATCAGTTCTCGGAACGCGTCATCGCTGCGTCGAACAGCAGACAGGAAGTCCTCGAACTCGTCTGCGTGCCGAGTGGCCTCGTCGTTCAGAGCTAGATCCAGCAGGTCCCGGACAGAGATATCGTGCAGGTATTCGCTGTAGTCCATCTCGTAGCCCTCTACACATTCCTCGACGAAGCCGCGCCACCCCTCACACGATCTCCACGGGTCGTCCGACCACAGCCAGCCTGCCGCAGTGGCCACCCGAGTGAAGGCTGCGCTCAGCGTCTGCTCGCCAGGCTCGGTCATGTGAACTGCTCCCGAAAGTACTGCATGAAATCCTTATGCGGGCTGAAGAAGGTCGAGATAGTTCCTGAACCGTTCATGTAACCCAAAGTACCCCGCCCTCTGATCGATCCGGAAAACTCTACCGAGATCGAAGGAAGCATGACAGAGCCCTGCGGCCCAGCTCCCGCCATGAACGAACGAGCCGATTCACGGCAGCACTCGAAACCACCTCGACCGATGGATTCCGGCATGTCGGGCTTCTCTTTTGTGGACCTGTGATTTTGCCCCGCTTGATCCTCTTGACCCCATCACGCGCTTTTCGTAGTCCCCTCATGCGGACATGAGGTTGTTGAAGTCGGGGCGAGCAGCGACTACTGCGCCCGGTCCCTTGCCAAACGGACTGCCGGCCGCCTTTGAGCCGCCCTTGATGGCCTTCTTGATGAAGATCTCCAGTAGGCCCAATGCACCCACGAACAAAGCGACTGGCTCGAGATCAGCCCGGGTGCATGCCTGCACTTCCTCGCGCAGGGCCCGCAGGTCGAGGTGATCCTGCAGCATCGACACCTTGCTCCCGTCCGTTCGAAGGTGGTCCTCCAACTCGGCAAGGTTCGACCCCGCGCCCCCATCCCCGACAGGGTGGATGTCAGCGCCTCGAAGGCGCGCATCGAACCGGGCGGAAGAGTACCTGTCCGCTTTCGACTGCATCAGCGTGACAGTTGCGCACCACCACACCGTCCGCCCAGACGTTCGCCCCGGACACCGGGGGACGCGTCACCCGCGTCCACAGCCGAGCTCAGCTCGGCCCAGACCGTCTTACCGACGGAGCGGTCCGCCGAGCCCCAGGCCGTGGCGAGCGCGGAAACGACAAGAAGGCCGCGGCCCGCCTCGGCGTCGACCGACGGAGGTTTCGCGGCGGCGGTCGGAAGTCGTTCGGCGCACGCATCCGAGACCTCGATGCGGAGGGTGGCCCCCGTGAGCAGCAGGCGCAGCTCGAAGTCGCGGCCGGGGACGCGCCCGTGGGTGACCGCGTTCGCCGCGAGTTCGGCGACGATCAGACCGGCGGCGTCGGAGAGTTCGCTGCCATAAGGGATGCCCCAGCCGTCGAGGCGGTGCACGGCCAGGCGCCGGGCGAGGCGGGCGCCTCGGCGGGTGGCGCTGAGGCGTTGGATGAACTCGGCCGTGGAAGCGGCGGTTTCGGCTTTCATGTCACTGAGAGTGTCCGGTCATGAGTACCCTGACCAGGAGTGACGACGCGACGCAGCGTAGCCGTGCGGGTACGGCCGGGACGCTGTACGGGTCGTCGACCGTGACCAGTGCGGCAGGCGAGGGCGGTACGGGGTATGGCGGATACCGGAGGCGAGGAGCGGCCCGAACGGCCGGTCGAGGAGGACGGGACGGCGCTGCTCTTCCACTCACTCGGCAAGCAGATCAAGGTGTTGCGGGAGGCAGCCGGGCTCAGCCAGCGGGAGCTGGGGGCGGCGACGCACTGCGGCGAGGCCCTGGTCTCCTCCATGGAGCGCGGAGTTCGGACGCCACAACCGGCGTTCCTGCTGCTCGCGGACGAGGTACTGGAGGCGCGGGGTGTGCTGAGGGCGGCGATCCCGGATGTGGAGAGGGCACTGGCGAAGGCTCGGACGCGGCATCCGGACTGGTTCCGGGACTACGCGAAGGCCGAGGCGGAGGCCCTGGCGGTGCACGACTACAGCAATCAGGCGGTTCCCGGCCTTCTCCAGACCGAGGAGTACGCGCGGGCCGTCTTCACCCAACGGCGGCCCCTGCTCGACGAGCAAACCATCGAGAAGCGTGTGGCCGACCGACTGGCCCGCCAGCAGATCTTCGAGCGCTGGCCCGCCCCGACGTTCAGCTTCGTGGTGGAGGAGTCCGTACTCCAGCGACCCATCGGCGGGGTGGGCGTGCACGCGCACCAGTTGCGGCAGTTGCTCCACATCGGCCGGCTGCGGACGGTCGAACTCCAGGTGATGACCACTGATCGCGAGGAACATCCCAGCGTGGGCGGCGCGTTCATCCTGCTGACGCCCAAGGGACAGCGCCAGGTGGCATACACGGAGATCTACGGGCACTCCCGCCTGATCACCGACCATGAGGAGGTCCGCGTCTTCGCCGAACGCTATGGAGTCATCCGAGCCCAGGCTTTGACACCCCGCGACTCACTGTCCCTGATCGAGAAGAAGCTGGGAGAACTTCGATGAGCACCGAACAACTGCGCTGGTTCAAGAGCAGCCACAGTGACGGCGAAGGCGGCGCATGCGTCGAGGTCGCCGCCTGCGCCGCCACCATCCACGTCCGCGACTCCAAGAACACGGACGGCCCCATGCTCACGTTCGCCCCCACCTCCTGGGCCTCGTTCGTGTCGTTCACCCAGGACTGACCGTGATGATCGCTGTGGCTCCGCCGGTCGTCTGCCCCCGGGACTGACCGCCGCTTCGGCTGTCCCTGCTGCGCGCAGGCCATCCGGGCGGGGCCACGGCGAGCGTCGCCGGTCAGGAAGGGTTCGGGGGCCGCGGCTGCCCTGGCCCTGGAACGCCTTCAATCCCCGTGCGGTGCTCCTCGTGGTCGAGATCGTGTCGAAGAGCAACCCGAAGAACGACCTCGTGACCAAGCGGAGGACTATCCGCGGAGGTTGAACGCCGTGGCAGCATCGGTGAATGGTCAACGCTGAAGACCTCATCGGCAGACGCCTGCTGAAGGTGACGACGTCCTGGCACCACTACCAGGAGACGGAGCCCTCCCTCCTGCATATGTGGCTGCACATGGACGGCCTCGGCCCTGTCCGGTTCCACACACGGGGCGACGGGCTCTCCCTGGAGATCGGCGAACCTCACGGCCCCTACGACATGGGCGAATGCGGCCACACCACGGTCGAGGACGACCTGCCCGACTTCCCCATGACCCGTTTCGTCGGCCTGCGGATCCTCTCCGTGCGGGAGATCCGCTACCGGAGCGGCCGCGACGACTACGCCGTCGGCAACACCTTTCAGTTTCCCAACGGCACCATCCGCGTCCTCGACTTTGCGGACGATATCGTCCTGGCCCATGACCGGTATCTGGGTCCGGTTGAGGAGCATCTGCACGAGACGACGGCGCTCACGAGCCAGAACTCCCCGCCGTGAGTCGGAGCGAACTCATGAGTGATTCCCGGGCACGAGATCCGGACCTCGCCGCGGAAGTCCGGGGTTTGCTGGACTCCCGCCGTGCCTGTCGTAGTGCGATCGTCCGCCGCGACGGGGCGGCCGCTCCCGCCCGAGGCTGCGCCACCGGTCTCGTCTCCGCGCGTCAGACACGGAGCTCCGGCGGGAAGCCGGTCCAGCGGAGCTCGGCGGGGAGGTGGCCGGTGTCGTTGAAGAGGAGAACCGCCGAGGGGCGGCCGGGTGCGTAGCGGATGACGGTCAGGGCCGCGTTGGCGTGGTTGATGCCCAGCCACCGCCACTTCGGCGCTTCGAGGGCGGCCCGGACGAGCCAGCCGATCAGGAAGTTGTGGGTGACGACAAGCTCGTGACGCGGTTCGTCTCCGGCGACGGGTCCGGTGAACTCCGCGAGTGCCGCCGCCGCGAGCCCGGGGCCCTGCTCGCGTTCCTCGGCCGTGAACTGCTCCAGGAACCCGGTCCAGACGTCGGCCGACTCCGGCGGCAGTTCCTCGCGTGCCGGCAGGTAGGGGAGGTAGTCGCCGGCCGCGTCGGAGGTACGGCGGGGCACCCCCTCGAGCTGGGCGCCGGCCAGCCGAGCGGTCTGTTCGGCACGGGCGAGCGGCCCGTGGTGGATGGCCGCAAGCGGCACCCCGCGGAGCCGCTCACCGAGCAAGGCGGCCTGGTGGCGGCCGGCCTCCGTCAGCTGAGTCTCGTCCGGCGACGCCTCGCCGTGGCGGGTGAGATAGAGGTAGCGGGCGGCCGTCCCGGTCATGGGTGCGTCCTCCGGAGAGTCGATCTTGCGGACTCCTGAAGGACGCCGGTCCCTGGGGACCGGTTCCACGAGGTGGAATCGGCGAGGCGGCGGCAGCCCCGCACGTCGAGGTTCGAGGGCCTGAGCACCGTCGGCATCGTCACGCAGCGCCCTGACGGCGCCGGGTGGCGCGCACGCGTCACAGGTACTTCCCGTACGCGTCCAGCACCCGCAGCACCTCCCCCTGCCCCGCCGGCGGGAGTTGGAGGACGACCTCCTCGCAGCCCAGTTCGGCGTAGCGGGCGAGCTTGCCCTGCGAGGGGAGGACCACGTACGGGACGATCCGGAGGGCGCCCGGGTCGCGGCCCGCCCGCTCCCAGGTGGCGCGCAGCGCGGGGACGGACTCGGCGAGGCCGCGGCCGCCGATCGGCAGCCAGCCGTCGGCGTAGTCCGCGATGTGGGAGAACAGCCGCGGGCCGGCCGCGCCGCCGACGAGGGTGCGGGGAGCGGGCCCGCTCGCCGGCTTCGGGTGGGCGTAGGAGGCGCGGACGGAGCCGAAGGCACCTTCGTACGCGGTCGGTTCGGCAGCCCACAGGGCGCGCATCAGATGCATGCGGTCGCGGACGAGGTCGCGCCGGGTCGACCACTCCACGCCGTGGTCCGCCGCCTCCTCCCGGTTCCAGCCGAAGCCGACGCCGAGGGTGAACCGGCCGCCGCTGAGATGGTCGAGGGTGGCGATCTGCTTGGCGAGGGCGATGGGGTCGTGCTGGGCGACCAGCGTGATGCCCGTGCCGAGACCGAGGGTGGTGGTGACCGCCGCGGCCTGCGCGAGGGCGACGAACGGGTCGAGGGTGCGGCCGTACTCGGGCGGCAGGTCGCCGCCCGCCGGATACGGGGAGGTCCGCTCGACCGGGATATGGGTGTGCTCGGGCAGGTACAGCCCCGCGAAGCCGCGTTGCTCCAGTTCCCGCGCCAGCCGCACCGGGGTGATCGTCTCGTCCGTCAGGAAGATCGTGGTCGCGATCCGCACAGCGGCTCCTCCGCCTCGTCGGCCGTGGGTGCTTGGCGGGGACAAGCTACGCGCTGCGCCGCGGGTTTCCGAGAGGGCGGGCGCGGAGAAGACCGGCGGCAGGGCTCGGGGAGCGGCGTACCCCCCGACGGCTCCGGAAGCCTCGTCCGCACCGGGGAGCGGCGTACCGACGGCCCAGGGAGCAGCGCCCGCACCGGGGAGCGGCGACCGACGGCCCAGGGAGCAACGCCCGGACCCAGGGGCGCCTCACGGCCGAGCCGGGGGTCATGTGTCGGTCATCCGTCGATCGCCGCCCCTTGCCGCGGCGTTCACGCCGGGGTACGAGCTTGGGGGCGTCACGCACCGGTGCTACCCGTGCCGCTCCGCACCACCGCTCTGTGGCACCGCTCCGAACCACCACTCTGTACCACTCCTGTCCCTCTCACCACCCTCAGGGAGCCGACGGTATGGGCAACGAGGACGGCGCGGACCTCATCAGGCGCCGACTGTTCGTGACGGGAGCCGCCGCCGCGCTTACGTTGGGCGGTGTGAGCTTCGCCGAGACAGCGGACGCAGCGGACGGGCACACCACCGAGGTCGTGCGCGGCACCCTGCCGCCCGGCTCCCCCGACTTCGTGTACCTGCCGGTCGAGGTACCGCGCGGGGTGGCCGAGATCCGGGTGTCGTACACCTACGACAGGCCGCAGGTCCCGGCCGGAACGCAGGGGAACGCCCTCGACATCGGGATCTTCGACGAGCGGGGCACCGCGCTCGGGGGCGAGGGCTTCCGCGGCTGGTCGGGCGGGGCGCGCGGCGAGTTCTTCATCCGGGGCGACGAGGCGACGCCCGGCTACCTCCCCGGGCCGGTCCGGGCGGGCACCTGGCATATCGCGCTCGGCCCGTACACGATCGCGCCGCAGGGCCTCGCGTACACCGTGACCGTCACGCTCGTCCGCGGCAGGCCCCGGCCGGCCCCGGAGCCGGTGTACCCGCCGGAGCGGGCGAAGGGCCGGGGCCGCGCCTGGTACCGGGGCGACTGCCATCTGCACTCCTGGTACTCGGACGGGCGCCGCACCCCCGGCGAGATCGCGGCACTGGCCCGCGCGGCCGGGCTGGACTTCGTCAACAGCAGCGAGCACAACACGCACGCGGCGCACGGGGCGTGGGCGGACGCGGCCGGGGACGACCTGCTGGTGCTCCTGGGCGAGGAGGTCACCACCCGCAACGGCCATGTGGTGGCGGTCGGTACCGATCCCGGGACGTTCGTCGACTGGCGCTACCGGGCCCGGGACAACCGTTTCGGCCACTACGCCCGGGCGATCCGCCGCGCCGGCGGCCTCGTCGTGCCCGCTCATCCGCACGCCACCTGCATCGGCTGCGGCTGGAAGTTCGGCTTCGGCGAGGCGGACGCGGTGGAGGTGTGGAACGGGCCGTACACCCCGGACGACGAGGTGTCCCTCGCGGACTGGGACGGCACCCTGGTCGCCTCCTGCCGCTCGGGCGGCCGCTGGACCCCGGCGATGGGCAGCAGCGACGCGCACCGGGACCCGGACGCGGTGGGCACCCCGCAGACCGTGGTGCTCGCCGACGACCTGACGCGCGAGGCGGTCCTCGACGGCCTGCGCGCGGGCCGCTCGTACGTCGCCGAGTCGTCCGCCGTCTCGCTGTCGTTCGCCGCGTACGGGGGCCGGGGCCGGCGGGCCGGCATCGGCGAACGGCTCCGGGTCGGCCCGGACGCCCCGGTGACGGTCCGTCTGGAGGTCACCGGCGCCCCGGGGCGAACCGCCCGGATCGTCACCGACCAGGGGGTGCTGCACACCGCGGCGCTCCCGGCGGAGGGCACGGGCACGGTGGAGTGGCGTACGACGGCGGCGTACGCGGCGTACGTGCGCGCGGAGGTGCGGCACCCGGCGATCGCGCCGGTACCGGGCTTCCCGGGGCCGCTGGCGGCGTTCACGAACCCGGTGTTCCTGGGGCACCCGGCGTAGGACCGGCCGGGGTGCCGCCGGGTGCCGCCGCGCGGGCACCGGAGCCGGCCGGGGCCGCCCGCCCCGAACACCGGGCGCGTCGGCTTCCGGTCCCACCCGGCGGCGTCCGGGTCTCCCCCGCGCCGCACCCCGGTCCGGGACCGTGCGCCGCACCCCGGTCCGGGGCCGGACCGCCCGCCGCGGACCCCGGATCCGCCGGTGGTGGCCGGTCCCGCCCGCCCCGGACGCCGACTCAGGCGACCCAGGTGCGCGTCGTCTCCACCACAGCGGAGCCGTCCAGGTCCTTCAGCTTCATGCCGGTGAAGTCGCGGGCCCAGTCGGAGGTCTGGAGGCGGAACGGGGCGTGCTCCGCCGTCAGCGCCTCCAGTACGGCCGCGGCCGCCTCGTCCTGGGTCTGGGCACCGTTCAGGAACTGGGCGACCGTGCGGGTGACATAGGCGTCGAGGGCCGGGGCGTACGGGCCCGCCGCCGCGATCTCCGCCTCCGGGTCGAGGCCGACGTTGTTGACGAACTCGGTGGCCACGGCGCCCGGTTCCACGACGGACACGCTCACGCCGACGGAGGCGGCCACCGGCGCCAGGCTCTCCATGTAGCCCTCGACGGCGAACTTGGCAGCGCAGTACGCCTCGTTGAACGGCTGGCCGACGACCCCTCCGACGCTGGTGACGGTGATCAGGCGGCCCCCGGCCGCGCGCAGATGGGGGAGGGCGGCCTTGGAGACGTTGAGGACGCCGAAGAAGTTGACCTCCATGACCTTGCGGACGTCGGCGACGGTGTCGTTCTCCAGGGTTCCGAGGTGCCCGGCGCCCGCGTTGTTGATCACGGCGTCGAGCCGGCCGTGGTCGGCGATCACCCCGTCGACCGCGGCGGCGACGGACGCCTCGTCGACGACGTCGAGCTGCCGGATGTCGAGTTCGACCCCGGCCTCCGCGGCGGCCTTGCGGAGCGCGTCGGCGCGGCGCGGGTCGCGGAGGGTCGCGACGGTGTGCCAGCCGGCCCGGGCGGCGGCGACCGCGGCGGCCAGGCCGATACCGGAGGAGGTGCCGGTGATCAGGACGACCTTGGGGGTGGCGGTGGAGGACATGAGGGGCTCCTTGGGGTCGGGAACGGGGAGGTACACACACGGTGTTTTTGTGTGTGCACACACTTTAAGCATTGTGTGCACACACACGCAAGCCGGTATGATCGAAGGCATGGCGACCAGGAAGCTCACCCCGGCGGAGATGTCCGAGGCCGACCACGCCTTCTACGGCCTGGTCTGGGCCGGGACGGTGCTCACCGAGCGCGTCGACCGCGCTCTGACCAAGGCCCACGACCTGCCCGTCTCCTGGTTCGAGGTGATGCTCTGGCTCGCCGGCAGCGACAAGCCCGTCGCCGCCTCCGTACTGGGCAACAGCACCATGCTGAGCCGCAGCCAGGTCTCCCGCGTCCTGGACGCGCTACAGGCCCGAGGGCTGGTCTCGCGCACACCGTCGGCCAGGGACGCCCGATCCGTCGAGGTCGCGCTCACCCCCGAGGGGCGCGCGGTGTTCGAGGAGGCGGACGCGACCCGGCGCGCGTGCCTGGCGCCGGTCTTCACCGACGTCCTGGAGCAGGAGGACATGGAGGCCCTGGGCGCGGTCTGGCGCAAGCTCAAGGCCCACAAGGACGCCTGATCGCGACGCCCGATCGAAACTCTGATCGCGACGCCGATCGACACGCCGATCGAGACGCCTGCCGCGGGCACGCCCGCCCGGCGGCCCGGCGGCCCGGCACCTCCCGGGAATCACCCGGCCGTCCGGCGGCACGTGCGAGGAGCGCGGGCGAGCGGTATGCCTGAGTGTGACCGACGGCTCTGCGCGTGTTGCCGATGATCCTGCGCAGGGGCCGCCGTCCGGCACCTCGCCGGAGCCCGGGGACACACCAGGAGGCAGGATGTCGCAGTCCGTCAGCTCTTCCGCCGGCTCTTCCGCCGGCTCTTCCGCCGGCTCTTCCGCCGCGTCCGAGCAGCCGCAGCGGCACCGCATGGTGGACACCCCGGGCGGGCGCATCCATCTGGTGGAACAGGGCACCGGGCCCCTGGTCCTGCTGGTCCACGGGTTCCCCGAGTCCTGGTACTCCTGGCGGCACCAGCTCCCGGTGATCGCCGCGGCCGGCTACCACGCGGTCGCGATCGACGTCCGCGGCTACGGGCGGTCGTCCAAGCCCGCCGCGCGGGAGGCGTACGGGATGCTCGGCCACGTCGCCGACAACGTCGCGGTGGTGAAGGCCCTCGGCGCGGAGTCGGCGGTGGTCGTGGGGCACGACTGGGGCTCCCCCATCGCCGCGAACACCGCCCTGCTGCGCCCGGATCTCTTCACCGCCGTGGCCCTGCTCAGCGTGCCCTACTCGCCCCGGGGCGCGGCCCGCCCCACCGACGCCCTCGCCGGGAGCGGCGGGGGAGACGAGTTCTACATCCACTACTTCCAGAAGCCCGGCCGGGCGGAGGCCGAGATCGAACCGGACGTCAGGTCCTGGCTGGCGGGGTTCTACGCCGGGGCCTCGGGCGACGCGAAGCCGTCCGCCGACGGCCCCCGCTCCTTCGTCTCGCCGGGAGGGAAGCTCTCCGACCGGTTCCCCCGCGGCCCGCTGCCCCACTGGCTGAGCGAGGAGGACCTGGACTTCTACGCGGGCGAGTTCGAGCGCGGTGGGATGACCGGCCCGCTCAACCGCTACCGGAACATCGACCGGGACTGGGCGGATCTCGCGGCCTGGGACGGGGCGCCGATCACCCAGCCGTCCCTGTTCATCGGCGGTGAGCACGACGGGCCCACCGTGTGGATGGCGGACGCCATCAAGGCCTACCCGACCACGCTTCCCCGCCTGGTGTCCTGCCACATCCTGGAGGGCTGCGGCCACTGGGTGCAGCAGGAACGGCCGGACGAGGTCGGCAGGCTGCTGGTCGACTGGCTGCAGGCGCTTCCGGGCGGGCCCGGGCGGCCCTGACTCGCGGGCCGGAAGGACCCGCGGCTACCGGCCCCGGACGGCTCCGGCGGCTCCGGCGGCTCCGGAAAGACCAAAGACCCCCGGCTACCGGCCCCGGACGATTCCGGACGGCCGCCGGCGACTCCGGAAGGACCCCCGGCTACCGGCCGCGGACAGCTCCGGAAGGACCGGCTACCGGCCACCGCCGGCCCCCGAGACCGCACGGCCCGGGCCCCACTCCCCGGGGCCCGGGCGCTTCGCGGGGGCCGCGGACGTCAGTCCTGGGCCACCAGTGACGGGGTGTCCTTCGTCAGGACCTCGCCGCGGAAGAACGCCGGGCTGCGGCGCCGCATGACCATCATGATCACTCCGCCGAGGAGCAGCAGGCCGACGCCGATCACGAAGACCGAGCCGACGCCGAAGACCGAGGAGCCGGAGCCGTACGCCGGGTCCCACATGTCGAAGAGGGTCTTGCCGAACACGGCCGAGAGCAGCACGCCGCCGAGGACCGGGAAGAGGCCCTTGAAGGCGAAGTCGCGGCCCGAGCGGAAGAGCTCGGCGCGGAAGTACCAGGCGCAGGCGAAGGCGGTGAGCGCGTAGTAGAAGCAGATCATCAGGCCGAGCGCGTAGATCGTGTCGATCAGCACGTGCTCGCTGACGAGCGTCATCACGGTGTAGAACGCGCCGGTCGCGATGCCCGCGACGACGGTGGCACGGCCGGGGACCTTGAAGCGCGGGTGGACCTCGGAGAACGACCCCGGCAGGGCCTCGTACGAGGACATGGCGAGCACGGTGCGGGCGACCGGGATGAACGTGGTCTGGAGGCTCGCCGCGGCGGAGGCGAGCACGGCGACGAACAGGGCCACGCCCAGGACCGGGCCCATGACGGGGCCGGCGAGCGCGGCGAAGACGTTGTCGGAGGTCTCCGGGTTGGCGAGGCCGAGGCCCTTGTCGCCCGACCCGACGGCCATCTGGGCGGCGATGCCGGTGGCGAGGTACGAGCCGACGAGGACGACCATCGCGATGAGGGCGCCGCGGCCGGGTGTCCGGTCGGAGCCGGTGGTCTCCTCGTTGGTGGACAGGCAGGCGTCCCAGCCCCAGTACATGAAGATCGACAGCGACAGGCCGGCGGTGAAGGCCGCGAAGGACTGGACCGCGAAGGGGTTCATCCAGGACCAGGAGAAGTCGACGCCGGTGTCGAAGGCCCCTGCCCCGGCCTTCTGCAGGGCCATCGTGACGAACACGGCCAGCACGACGAGCTGGAGGGCGACCAGGGCGTACTGCACGCGCTTGGTGGCGGTCATGCCGCGGTAGCTGATCGCGGTGGCGACGGCGATCAGCAGGAGGCAGGTGAGGATGTGGACGGCCTTGTTGCCGTCGAGGGCCGCGACCGATTCGCTGCCCGTGATCTCACCCGCGAGCAGCCAGAAGTACGAGGTCGCGACACCGGCGAGGTTGGAGAGCACGATGATCGTCGCGATCACCAGGCCCCAGCCGCACATCCAGCCCACGCGCGGGCCGAAGGCCTTGACCGTCCAGGTGAAGGAGGTGCCGGAGTCCGGCATCACCCGGTTCAGCTCGCGGTAGGCGAAGGCGACGAGCAGCATCGGCAGGAAGCCGGCCAGGAACACGGCGGGCATCTGCAGGCCGACCTCGCCGGCGGTGGAGCCGAGGGTCGAGGTCAGGCAGTACACGGGGGCGACCGTCGAGATTCCGATGACGGCGCTGCCGAGGAGGCCGACGGAGTTCTTCTCCAGCCCCTTGGGCCGGACGCCCCCTTCGGAGCGTCCCCGTACCGTGTCCCCGATCCGGGGCCGCGTCTCCAGCTGAGTCATGAGGAGGACGTTAAGGGCTGCGGTTCCCGTATCCGGGTGGTTGCGGGTTCACTTGCACGACCTTGGATAGTCATGCAATGCGCGAATTTCGCCATGGATTGCAAGGCTGAGAGGGTAAACATGGCATGAATGCGCAGGCACCGAATGCCAGGTTCCGGATTGCGAAAACCGCAGCTGTGTCTGTTTTGCCCGTTTGCAAAATTTCCCGTGACCTACGTCTCCCCGCCGGCCCGCTCACCCGCCGGACCACACGATCGCCTGCAGTTCGCTGTACGCGTGCAGCGCGTAGGAGCCCACATCCCGCCCCACTCCGCTCTTCTTGAAGCCGCCGAACGGCGCCTCCATGTTCCGGCCGACCGTGTTGACGCCGACCCCGCCGGCCCGCAGCCGCCGCGCCACCCGGAACGCCCGGGCCACGTCACCCGACCAGACGTAGTCGATCAGCCCGTAGTCGCTGTCGTTGGCCAGCTCCACCCCCTCCTCCTCGTCGTCGAAAGGCACCACGACCACCACGGGACCGAAGATCTCCTCCCGGACGACGCGCATTCCGCTGCCGCAGTCGGCGAGGAGCGCCGGGGCGACGTAGAAGCCGCGCGCCGTGCCGGGCCGCTCCCCGCCGGCCACCAGGCGCGCCCCCTCCTTCCTCCCCAGCTCGATGTACGCCTCGACGCGATCCCGGTGTGCGGCGGAGATCACCGGGCCGACCACGGTGTCCCGATCCGCCGGGTCGCCGACCCTCAGCCGGCCCGCGAACGCGCCGAGCCGCTCGACCAGCCGGTCGTACACCCCTCGCTGGGCCAGCACCCGGGTCGGCGCGGTGCAGATCTGGCCGCTGTAGAAGGCGAACGTCGTACCGATGCCCAGCACCGCGGAGTCGAGATCGGCGTCGTCGAAGACCAGCGCGGCGCCCTTGCCACCCAGCTCCATCAACTGCCGCTTCACACTCCGCCCGCACACCTCGCCGATGCGCTGCCCGACGGCCGTGGAACCGGTGAAGCTGACCATGTCGACGTCGGGCGAGTCCACGGCCGCCTCCCCCACCTCCGCCCGGGAACCGCTCACCACGTTGACGACCCCCGGCGGGGCGCCGGCCTCCGCGAGCGCCTCCGCCATCCGGTACACCGACAACGGGTCCTGCGGAGCGGGCTTCACCACGACCGTGTTGCCCATCGCCAGGGCCGGGGCGACCTTGCCCGCCGGGTTCGCCCAGGGGTTGTTGTACGAGGTGATGCAGGTGACCACCCCCACCGGGCGGCGCGCTGCGAGCGCCCCGAAGACACCCGCCCGCCCCATCGGCCCGGCTTCGACGACCTGCGGCGGCAGTCCCCGCTCGACCGGCTCCAGCGCGCCCTTGGCATACCTGCGGAACCGGGACACCCCGACCCCGACCTGCATGGCCCGCGCAGTGCCCGCGGTGGCGCCGGTCTCGGCCCGGGCGAGTTCCGCGTACGCCTCGAACTCGCGGCGGATCACGTCGGCGGCCCGGTCCAGGACCGCCGCCCGCTCCTCGGGGGCCGTGCGCGACCACGCCTCGAACGCGTCCCGCGCCTCCGCGGCCGCCTCGTACACCTGGTCCCGGCTCGCCTCGGGGGCGAGGCCGACGACCTCCTCCGTGGCCGGGTTCACCACCTCGTAGTGGCCCCTGTCCGGCTCGACCCACTCCCCGCCGATGAAGAGCCGCTGCGCCGGAAGCCGCTGCGGCGCGGACCGTCGAGGCGCGGCGGACCGCTGCGGCACGGCGGACCCTCGCGGCACGGCGGGCTGGCGCGGCGCGCTGGGCTGCGGGGGCGTGGCGGACCGCGGCGGCGTGTCGGGCTGCCGCGTCACTTGGTACTCACCGTCCCGGTGTCGCGGCCCGAGCGCAGCACCCGGCCCGGCACGGCACCGGTCACCCGGTCCTCGCGGATGACCTCGACCCCGTTGACCCGCACGGACACCACACCCTCCGGGCGGGAGTCGAGCCGCGGGCTGTCGCCGGGCAGGTCGTGGACGAGGGTCGCCGGTCCCGCGTCGATCCGCTCCGGGTCGAAGAGGACCAGGTCCGCGTGGTGGCCCCCGGCCACCCGGCCCCGCCCCCGCAGCCCGAACAGCCGCGCCGGGTCGTCGGTCAGCATCCGCACCGCCTCCTCCAGGCCCACCAGCTTCCGGCCGCGCAGGCAGTCGCCGAGGAACCTCGTCGTGTACGGCGCCCCGCACATCCGGTCCAGGTGCGCACCCGCGTCGGAGCCGCCGAGCAGTACGTCCTCGTGCCGCCAGGTCTCCGCCCGCAGCGCCCAGCTGGCCGGGTCGTTGTCGCTGGGCATCGGCCACAGGACCGTACGCAGGGAGTCGTTGGCGCAGATCTCCACCAGGCACCGGAAGGCGTCCTGGCCGCGCTCCGCGGCGACATCGCGCACGACACGTCCGGTGAGGCCGTCGTTCGCCGCGGAGTAGGTGTCACCGATGACGTACCGGTCGAAGTCGGCGAGCCTGCGGAAGACACCCGCCTCCCGTGATCGGGCGCGCCGCAGCATCCGGGCGCGGACGTCCGGGTCGCGGAGCTTCGCGATCCGCTCCGGGACGGGCAGACCCAGGATCTCGCCCCAGCCGGGGATGAGGTTGAGGGCGCAGAAGGTGCCCAGGGACATGTTCATCGGGGTGAGGATGGGCATGGTGAGGGCGACGATGCGGCCTCCGGCCCGGCGGGCCCGTTCACTCGGCACGAGCTGGCGGGGGACGCGATCGGGGACGGCCGCGTCGACGGTGAGCACGTTCCAGTTGAGCGGCCGGCCCGCGGCGGCGCTCATCTCGACGAGCAGGTCGATCTCCGCGTCCGCGAACCGGTCGAGGCAGCCCGCGACGATGGCCTCGAGCTGGGTGCCCTCGCACTCGCCGACGGCACGGGAGAGCGCCAGGAGTTCGGCGGGCTCCGCGTGCCGGGAGGCCACCGGGGCGCCGTCGCCGTCGGTGTGGGTGGACGACTGGGTGGTGGACAGTCCCCAGGCACCGGCGTCCATGGCGTCCCGCAGGAGCGCCGTCATCTGGCGGAGCTGCTCACCGGTGGGCCGGCCGCCGGTCGCGGACGGGCCCATGACATGGCGTCGCAGGGCGCAGTGGCCCACCATGAAGCCGGCGTTGACGGCGATACGGCCGTCGAGCGCGTCCAGGTACTCACCGAAGGTGTGCCAGTCCCACGGCGCCCCCTCCTCCAGCGCGACCAGGGACATGCCCTCGACCTTGGACATCATCCGCCGTGTGTAGTCGGCGTCCTCGGGGCGGCCGGGGTTGAGCGGCGCGAGGGTGAACCCGCAGTTGCCGCCGACGACCGTGGTCACGCCGTGGTTCAGGGACGGGGTGGCGTACGGGTCCCAGAACAGCTGGGCGTCGTAGTGCGTGTGCGGGTCGACGAAACCGGGGGCGAGGACCAGCCCGGCCGCGTCCTCGGTGGTCCTGGCCTCCTCGGTGACGGTGCCGGGGCCGGCGATCACGGCGATGCGGCCGTCGCGGATGCCGACGTCGGCGCTTCGGGCGGGGGCGCCGGTGCCGTCGACGAGGGTCGCGCGCGTGATGAGGTGGTCGAGCATGGTCGTCCCTTTCGCGTGCGGGGCGCCGGGGTTGCGCCGGATGGAGGGGCGGGCGCGGTACGGGGAGGAGCAGCAGTGCGGGGAGAGAGGGAGGAGGGGGAGGAGAGGGAGGCGGGACAGGTGCGGTGCGGGGCGGGATGGGGCGGAGAGAGCGGTACAGGACGGGGGAGGGTTGCGGGAACGGGTGTGGCCCGATCGGGGGGTGCGGCGGCCGGCCGCGGCCGCGCGACCCTCCGACCGGGCCGGATGCGGGAGGCGGCCCGGGATGCCGCCGCCCGCGGTCCTCTGGTGGACGGGGCCGCGCCTCCCCGGTCCGGACGGCGCGCCCCGGCACCGGCGACGGAACGAGCGCCCCGGTGGCAGTCGGCCGGCAGGCACCCGGTCCGGCAGGGGTCGGTCCCGTGCGGGGAGGCACAGGCCAGGGCCGACTCGGCTCCGGGCCGGATCGGGGCCGTCGGGGCCGGATCGAGCCGGGGAGTCCGGGGAGATCCGGCTCCGGGCCGGACCGGGACCCGGGCCCCGGGGCGGGGAAGGCGCCGGCCTGAGCCTCAGGCCCCGGTCACGCGGCCTCGCGGAAGCGCGTCGTACGGTGCACCGGATCCGTGTCGATCTTCGGGATGACGTGTTCGCCGACCAGCCGGATCGTGCGGAGGGTGTCCTCCTTGGAGATCCCGATCGGCAGGCCGAACGACAGCTGGTCCGCGCCCGCCTGCTCCCACCGCTTGCACTGCGCCAGGACCTCGTCGGGGTCGCCGCAGATCAGCAGCTCCTCCTGGATGAGGAGTTCGATGAGTTCCTCGTCGTACTGCGGCAGGGTCTCGGGCCAGACCGGGAAGCCCTCGGGCCGCGGGAAGGTGTCGTGGTAGCGGAAGACCAGTGACTGCAGGTAGTGCAGACCGCCGGCCGCCGCGGTGCGCACCGCCTCCGCGTGGGTGGGGGCGCAGACGGCGGTGGACGTCACCATCACGTTGTCGTTGACGTAGTCGCCGATGGGGTCGGCCTCGCGGATCGCGGTCTTGTACTGCTCCAGCACCCACTCCATGTCGGAGACCTTCTGGACGCTGAAGCCCAGCACGCCGAGCCCTTTGCGGGCCGCCATGGCGTAGGAGGGCGGGGATCCGGCCGCGTACCACATGGGCGGATGGGACTTCCCGTAGGGCTTGGGCAGGACCTTGCGCGGGGGCAGGGACCAGTGCTTCCCCTGGAAGCCCTGGTACTCGTCCTGGAGCCACATCTTGGGGAACTCGGCGATGGTCTCTTCCCATATCTCCTTGGTGTGGTTCATGTCGGTGATGCCCGGGAGGAAGCCGAGGATCTCGTGCGAGCCGGCGCCGCGCCCGGAGCCGAACTCATGGCGGCCCTCGCTGAGGTGGTCGAGCATGGCGACCTTCTCGGCGACCTTGACGGGGTGGTTGACCTGCGCCAGCGGGTTGAAGATGCCCGCGCCGAGATGGATCCGCTCGGTGGCGTGGGCCAGGTAGCCGAGGAAGACGTCGTTGGCGGAGAGGTGCGAGTACTCCTCCAGGAAGTGGTGCTCCGAGGCCCAGGCGTACTTGAAGCCCGACTTGTCGGCCTGGATGACGTACTCGGTCTCCTCCATGAGCGCCCTGTGCTCGGCGAGCGGGTCGGTCTCGGCGCGCCTGCCGACGTAACCCTGAACAAAGAGCCCGAATTCCACGGGTTTCACCGTCCCGTCCTACGTTTCTGACGCATCGTCAGATCTGTTGTCGACCGACTGTTCCACCGCGCGTCCGGAGCGTCAAGAGAGGCCGGGCAACTATCTGACGCTACGTCAGATAACGTGGACGCCGGCCAGCCAGCCTCCGTCCACGACGAAGGGCTGGCCGGTGATGTACGAGGAGTCGTCACAGGACAGGAAGAGCGCCAGCCGCGCCACCTCCTCCGGCCGCCCGACCCGCCCGAGCGGCACCAGCCGCCGGTACAGCTCGTCCAGCGCCTCCGGGTCCGCGCCGTCCGGGTTGCTCATCGGGGTGTCCACCGCGCCCGGGCACACCGCGTTGACCCGGATCCGCTTCGCCGCGAGCTCGATGGCGGCCACCCTGGTCAGGCCCAGGATCGCGTGCTTGGTCGCGGCGTACGCGCCCACGTACGACATGCCCGTGAGCGCCGTGTACGAGGCGGTGTTGACGATCGTGCCGCCGCCGGCGGCCGCGATCTCGGGCGCGACGGTCCTGATCCCCAGGAACACGCCGGTCTGGTTGACCCGGACGATCTGCTGGAACTCCTCCAGGGGAGTGCTGACCAGTTCGTTGAAGCGCAGGATGCCCGCGTTGTTGACCAGGCCGTCGACGCGGCCGAAGGCGTCCCTGGCGGCCGCGACGGCGGCGGCCCACCCGTCCTCGTCGCCGACGTCGAGATGGACGTACAGGCCCCCGAGTTCCTCGGCGACCTCCTCGCCGCGGTCGTCGAGGACGTCCGCGAGGACGACCCGGGCACCCTCCGCGGCGAAGAGCCGCGCCGCCGCCTCGCCCTGCCCCCGGGCCGCACCCGTGACGATGACGACGCGCCCGTCCAGCTTCCCCATGCCGTACCCCTAACGTCCGAGTCGCGGCGCCACCTCCGCTGCGAAGGCCGCCATCTGGTCGGTGAGTTCACTGCGGCTCCGGCTGCGGAACCGCACCTGGATCTGGTCCACGCCCATGGCGCCGTACTCGCGCAGCGACTCGGCGAGCACCTCGGGCTCGCCGGTCAGCGTGCGCCGGCCGGTGTCCCAGCCGGCGCGGCCGACGTACAGGGGTTCGGTGATCGCACCCACCACGAGGGGGTCCCCGACACCGGCCTCCTCGCGCAGCGTCCGCAGCCGGGCGATCTGCCGGGGCAGACGGTCGCGTGGATCGCCCTGCGGGAGCCAGCCGTCCCCCTTCAGGGCGGCCCGGCGCACGGCGGCCGGCGAGGAGCCGCCGACCCACACCGGCACCCGGGCCTGGACGGGCCGCGGTCTCTGCCCGAGCCCCGCGAAGGCGAACCGCTTCCCGGCGAAACTCGGGAACTCCTCCGGTCCGAGCGCCGCCCTGAGCGCGTCGATCGTCTCGTCGAGGAGGGCGCCGCGTCCCTCGAAGTCGGCGCCGAGCGCCTCGAACTCCTCGCGCACATGCCCTGCGCCGACCCCGAGGACCAGCCGCCCGCCGGACAGATGGTCGAGGGTCGCGTACTGCTTGGCGGTGACCAGCGGATGGCGCAGCCCGACGACGGCGACATGGCTGAGCAGCCGCACCCGCTCGGTCGCCGCGGCCAGGAAGGACAGCGTGGCGACGGGGTCGTACCAGACGGTCGACATCGCCCCGGCGAGGCGCTGCGGGATCGCGACATGGTCGCAGACGGCGATGTAGGCGAAGCCGGCCCGGTCGGCGGTTCGGGCGATCGCGACCAGGTCGTCCGGGCCCGCGGCCGCCTCCCAGCACTCGGCGAAGACGGTGCTCTGCGACTGAACCGGGAGCTGCATCCCGTACACCACCATGTGCCGGTCCCTTCGCCAACGCCTCTGGCGGTTCGCCTTGTCAGTTACGTCAGTTACGTCAGTTACGTCAGTCAATTCAGGCGCGTCAGTCATGTCAGGCGGTTCTTCATGGTCTTGGCCGGGGATCGATCGGGCAAGGGGGTGCGCGGGAGCGCCGCTCGGGCCCGCCCGGCCCGGGCCGCCGCTCACGGGCGGTCGGAGGCCGCAGGGATGCGCGGGCGCGTGCAGGGGTGCGAACCGGGAACCCTCGGCCGGAGTGAGCGCCATGGGCCGACGGAGTCGGCGGCCACGGGCGGATGCCCACGGCATCGGCCGCGGGGACCGCCACCCGTCCGGCGGGGGCGGTTCACGGCCCGGCCCAGAGCCCGTCCTCCGTGAGCCCCAGCAGTTCGATCGCGTTCCCGCGTACGATCCGCTCCACCACGTCGGCGGGCAGGTGCCCCATCTGCGCCTCGCCCACCTCGCGGGACCTGGGCCAGGTGGAGTCCGAGTGCGGGTAGTCCGTCTCGTACAGGACGTTCCGGACCCCGATCGCGTCCAGGTTCCGCAGGCCGAAGGCGTCGTCGAAGAAGCAGCCGTGGACGTGCCCGGCGAAGAGCTCCGACGGGGGCCGCCGCACCTTGTCCGCGACGCCGCCCCAGCCGCGGTTCTCCTCCCACACCACGTCCGCGCGCTCCAGGATGTAGGGGATCCAGCCGATCTGGCCCTCGGCGTACATCACCCGGAGATTCGGGAAGCGTTCGAACTTGCCGCTCATCAGCCAGTCGACCATCGAGAAGCAGCAGTTGGCGAAGGTGATGGTGGAGCCGACCGCCGGCGGGGCGTCGGCGGACGTCGACGGCATCCTGGAGGACGAGCCGATGTGCATCGCCACGACCGTCCCGGTCTCGTCGCACGCCGCCAGGAACGGGTCCCACTCGCCGGTGTGGACGGACGGCAGGCCGAGGTGCGGGGGTATCTCCGAGAACGCCACCGCCCGGACCCCGCGGGCCGCGTTCCGCCGCACCTCGGCAGCCGCGAGCTCCGCGTCCCACAGCGGGATCAGGGTGAGCGGGATCAGCCGGCCCCGCGCCTCCGGCCCGCACCACTCCTCCACCATCCAGTCGTTGTAGGCGCGTACGCAGAGCAACCCGAGATCGCGGTCCTTCGCCTCGGTGAACGTCTGGCCGCAGAAGCGCGGGAAGGTGGGGAAGCACAGGGCGGACTGGACGTGGTTGACGTCCATGTCCGCCAGCCTGTCCGCCACGCTGTACGAGCCGGGCCGCATCTGCTCGTACGTGATGACCTCGAGCCTGATCTCGTCGCGGTCGTAGCCGACGGCGGTGTCGAGCCGGGTCAGCGGGCGATGCAGGTCCCCGTACACCCACCAGTCCCCGACCGGCCCCTCGTCGCCGGGTGCGCCCATGACGGGGGCGAACCTGCCGCCGAGGAACGTCATCTCCCGCAGCGGAGCGCGGACGACGCGGGGCCCGCTGTCCCGGTATCTCGACGGGAGCCGGTCCCGCCAGACTCCGGGCGGCTCCACCGTGTGGTCGTCCACCGAGATGATCTTCGGGAAGTTCTCCATGCCTCCCACGGTAACGCTGATCTGACGAACCGTCAGCTATGCGCCCGAGGAGATCCCGCGGATTGTGCAGCGCCTCACCCCTTGCTGACGAGCCAGGCCCCCACAAGGCAGACTGTCCGGGCAGACTGTCCGGGACGACCCCGCGACACGAGCACGAGGACTTCGGGACGAAGGCGGTACCGGCAGGGGGTAGCGATGCACCGCGAGGACGAGCCCTCCGCACAGCCACACACTCCGGGGCCGCGGACATGGGACCCGGCGGACAGCGACGGGCACCTGCGCTTCAGCGTGCTCGGCCCCGTGCGCGCCTGGCACCGCGGACAGGCCCTGCCCCCCGGCTCCCCCCAGCAGCGCGCCCTCCTCGCCGCCCTCCTCCTCCGCGAGGGCCGCACCGCCACCTCCGCCGAACTCATCGACGCTCTCTGGGGAGAGGACCCGCCCTCACAGGCCCTCGCCGCCGTACGGACCTACGCCTCGCGCCTGCGCAAGATCCTCGAACCCGGCGTCCTGGTCACCGAATCCGGCGGCTACGCCGTCCGCATCCCCCCCGAAGCCCTCGACCTCCGAGTCGCCCGGGAACTCGCCGCCGAAGCCGACAAGGCGCGCGCCGGCGGCGACCGGCGCCAGGCCCGCACCCTCGTCGGCAACTCCCTCGGCCTCTGGGGCGGCGAACCCCTCGCCTCCGTCCCCGGCCCCTATGCCGAGACCCAGCGCGCCCGACTCGAGGAATGGCGCCTCCAGCTCCTCGAGACCCGCCTCGAACTCGACCTCGACCTCGGCTGCCACGCCGAGGCCGTCTCCGAACTCACCGCCCTCACCGCCGCACACCCCCTGCGCGAGCGGCTGCGCGAACTCCTCATGCTCGCCCTCTACCGCAGCGGCCGCCAGGCCGAGGCACTCGCCGTCTACGCCGACACCCGGCGACTCCTGGCCGACGAACTCGGCGTCGACCCCCGCCCCGAGCTGTCCGACCTCCAGCAGCGCATCCTCCGGGCCGACACCGAACTCGCCCGGCCCGCCGAGCAGCCCGCCCCCACCACACCCCAGCCGGCCCGGCCCGCCCAGCTCCCCGCCACCGTCCCCGACTTCACCGGCCGCGCCTCCTTCGTCCGCGAACTCGGCCACCGCCTCGCCTCCGCCGATGGCACCGTCATGGCCGTCTCCGCCCTCGCCGGCATCGGCGGTGTCGGCAAGACCACCCTCGCCGTCCACGTCGCGCACGAAGCCAAGCCCCACTTCCCCGACGGCCAGCTCTACGTCGACCTCCAGGGCGCCGGCGCCCGCTCCGCCGAACCCGAGACCGTCCTCGGCGCCTTCCTCCGCGCCCTCGGCACCGCCGACACCGCCGTCCCCGACTCCCTCGACGAACGCGCCGCCCTCTTCCGCTCCCTCCTCGACGGCCGCCGCGTCCTCGTCCTCCTCGACAACGCCCGCGACGCCGCCCAGATCCGGCCCCTGCTGCCCGGAACCGCCGGCTGCGCCGCCCTCATCACCAGCCGCGTCCGCATGGTCGACCTCGCCGGAGCCCACCTCGTCGACCTCGACGTCATGTCACCCGACGAAGCACTCCAGCTCTTCACCCGCATCGTCGGCGACGAACGCGTCACCGCCGAGCGCAAAGCCGCCCTCGACGTCGTCGCCGCCTGCGGCTTCCTGCCCCTCGCCATCCGCATCGCCGCGTCCCGCCTCTCCGCTCGCCGCACCTGGACCGTCTCCGTCCTCGCCGCCAAACTCGCCGACGAACGCCGCCGCCTCGACGAACTCCAGGCCGGCGACCTCGCCGTCAAGGCCACCTTCGAACTCGGCTACGGCCAGCTCGAACCCGCGCAGGCCCGCACCTTCCGCCTGCTCGGCCTCGCCGACGGCCCCGACATCTCCCTCACCGCGGCCGCGGCAGCCCTCGGACTCCCCGAACACGACACCGAGGACCTCCTCGAAGCCCTCGTCGACACCTCACTCCTCGAATCCGCCGCCCCCGGCCGCTACCGCTTCCACGACCTCGTCCGCCTCTACGCGCGTGCCTGCGCCGAACGGGACGAACAGCCCCCGGCGGAACGCGAAGCCGCCCTCTCCCGGCTGCTGGACTTCTACCTCGCCACCACCGCCCGCGTCTTCGCCCTCGAACGGCCCGGCGACCGCCTCGTCGACCACCTCGCCTCCACCGCCTACGGGGGGCTGGCCTTCACCGACCGGCACCAGGCCGTCGACTGGCTCTACCGCGAAGCCAACAGCCTGCTCGCATGCGCCCGCCAGTCCTTCGTCGGCACCCGGCTGCGCCGGGCCGTGGACCTGCTGTGGGCGGCCAAGGACCTCGCCGAGTCCGGCGCCAACAGCAGGCAGTACGAATCCGCGGCCCTCGCCGCACGCGACGCCGCCCGCGCGTCGGGCGACGCCCTCGCGGAAGGGCGCGCCAGGACGACACTGACCAGCGTCCACCTCGTGGCGGGACGCTACGACGAGGCCGACGACGAAGCGGTCGCCGCGCGGGCGCTCGCGCTGTCGGCGGGCGACAGCACGCCCGTGCACTGGGCGGACAACGACCGGGGCATCATCGCCGGCATCCGCAACCGGTACGAGGAGGCCGAGGAGCACCTCCTCCACGCCGTCGAGGGCTGGCAGGCCGATGGAAACCTCCCGGGTGCCGCCAGTGCCCTGTGCAACCTCTCCCGCGTACATCTGCTCATGGGCCGTACGGACAGTGCCATAGACCTGGCCCAGCAGGGCATCGAGATCTACGACCGCATGGGACTCACTGTCCGGCTCGCCAACGGCAGATACGCCCTCGGGATGGCCCTGACGGAAGCCGGTCGGCACACCGAAGCACTGCAGCAGCTCAACGAGGCACTGCGGATGTTCGGCCAGGACAGACAGCGCCTTTGGGAAGGCACGACCCACTTCCGCATCGCCCAGGCCCACCTCAAAGCCCAGCGGGCCGCCTCCGCCGCACAGCACGCCGAACAGGCGATCGCCACGGGCTGCATCGGTGGCGAGAGGATGCGCGGCAATGTACTGACCCTGCTGGGCAGGGCACTTGACGCCCTCGGCCAGAGTGGCCGCGCCCAGGCATGCTGGCGCGAGGCACTCGCACTCTACGAGGAACTGGGCGCAGCGGAGGCCGACACGGTCAGAGAACTCCTCAGCCCACTCGCCGCTGCCTGACGGCCTTCGAACTGCTCGTTCAGCGTTCGTTTATGCCGGCACGGCATGCTCTGAGCAACGGTCCGTCGTAGCGGGGGGCAGACGGATCGCACGGGGGGCCACCGCTATGGTGAGCGGTCCCGAAACGCCCGCTCGGCGACCCACGGGGGTGTCGCCGAACGGGCGTTGCCGGCCGATCCGACCCAGTGGGGAGCTGATGACGGTGAGCGACGAGTACACGAACGAAGAGATCACCACCATGGACAACCACATGCCCGCCCCGCCCAAGGACGGCGGCATCACCACCATGGACAACCACATGCCCGCCCCGCCCAAGGACGGCGGCATCACCACCATGGACAACCACATGCCCGCCCCGCCCAAGGACGGCCCCATCACCACCATGGACAACCACATGCCCGCCCCGCCCAGGCCCTGATACCGCGCACGACGGGGTGCGGCCGCGGCGGCGCGGAGGGGGAGCCGTCGCGGCCGCGGTGCGTTCAGCGGGCGTGCGCCTCGGCGCGCGCCCGCAGTTCCGTCTTCAGCACCTTCCCGCTCGCGTTCCGCGGCAGCTCCGCCACGAACTCCACCGACCGCGGCACCTTGTAGTTCGCCATCTCCCGGCGCGACCAGGCGATCAGATCGTCCGCGGTCAGCGTGGAACCCGGCCGGCGCACCGCGTAGGCCTTCCCCACCTCGCCCAGCCGCCCGTCCGGCACGCCGACCACCGCCACGTCGGCGACGTCCGGATGCAGGCCCAGGAGCTGCTCGATCTCCGCCGGATACGCGTTGAATCCGCCCACGACGAACATGTCCTTGATCCGGTCGGTGATCCGCAGGTTCCCCGCCGCGTCGAGGACCCCCACGTCGCCCGTGTGCAGCCAGCCCTCCGCGTCGACCGCCTCCGCCGTACCCACCGGGTCCTCGAAGTAGCCCCGCATCACGTTGTGGCCCCGCACCAGGACCTCCCCCGGCTCGCCCGGCTCGGCCCGCACCCGCACCTCGGTGCCCGGGATGGCCCGCCCCGACGTCGCCGCGATCGTGGCCGGATCGTCGTCGCGACGGCACATCGTCACGATGCCGGACGCCTCCGACAGCCCGTAGGCCGTGAGCACCGTACCGATACGCAACTCCTGCCGCAGCCGCTCGACCAGGCGCAGCGGCACCACGGCCGCACCCGTCACCACCAGCCGCAGCGCCGACAGGTCGTGCGCGTCCCGGGCCGGGTGGTCCAGCAGGGCCTGGTGGAGCGTCGGCGGGCCCGGCAGGACGGAGATCCGCTCGGACGCGATGTTCGCGAGCACCGTGTCCGCGTTGAACACCGGCTGCGGCACCATCGTCGCGCCCCTCATCAGGGAGGCGACGATCCCCGCCTTGTAGCCGAAGGTGTGGAAGAACGGGTTCACGATGAGATAGCGGTCGCCCTCGCGCAGCCCCGCCAGTTCGGCCCAGATGGCGTAGCAGCGCAGTGTCTGCGCATGGGTGATCACCGCCCCCTTCGGTGCGCCCGTGGTACCCGAGGTGAAGACGATGTCCGACGGGGCCGACGGCTCCACCGCGTCCGCCCGGGCACGCACCCGGGACGCCGGCACCGCGTCCCCGCCCGCGAGGAAGTCCTTCCACGTCCGGTAGTCCTCGGGTGCGGCGTCCGCGAGCACCACCACCTGCTCCAGATGCGGGAGTTCGACCTCGGCACGCCGCAGCGAGGCGACATAGGAGGTGCCCAGGAACGTGCCGGTGACGAACAGCAGCCTCGCCCGGGAGCGGGCCAGGACGTAGGCGGCCTCCGTGCCCTTGAAGCGGGTGTTGAGGGGCACGAGCACCGCGCCAGCCGACACCGCGCCCAGCGCCGAGACGATCCACTCGAGCGTGTTCGGCGCCCAGACGGCGACCCGGTCGCCCTGCCGGACGCCCGCGGCGATACAGGCGGCGGCCGCGCGTTCGACACGTTCGCCCAGCTCGGTGTAGCTCACCCGGGTACGGCCCTCGACCACGGCCTCCCGTTCACCGTGGCGTTCCGCGGCACTCCGCACCAGCCTCGGGATGGAGCCCCACTCCAGATCGCCGCGCATAGCCCGACCCTCCCGCCGTCGACCGCACCAGTAGCTGACTAACCGTCAGATTAGCTGTACGCTCCCCCGCATGGCGACCCTGAAGGACGCGACCGCGATAGCCGGGATCGGGCAGACCGCCTTCGCGAAACACCTCCCCGAATCCGAGAAGACCCTTGCCTGCCGGGCGATCCTCGCCGCACTCGACGACGCCGGCGTGAGCCCCGCCGAGGTCGACGCCTTCGCCTCCTACACCATGGAGGAGACCGACGAGGTCGAGATCGCCAAGGCGATCGGCGCGGGAGACGTCACCTTCTTCAGCAAGGCCGGCTACGGCGGCGGCGGCTCCTGCGCGACCGTCGCCCACCTCGCCGCGGCCATCGCCACCGGGCAGGCGAACGTCGGCGTCGCCTGGCGCTCCCGCAAACGCGGCTCGGGGCCGCGCCCGTGGAAGAACACCACGGCACAGCTACCCACCCCGGGGCAGTGGACCCGGCCGTTCGGACTGCTGCGCCCCGCCGACGAGATAGGCATGCTCACCCGGCGCTATATGCACGAGTACGGCGCCACCCGCGACCACCTCTTCAACGTCGCGCTCGCCTGCCGCAACCGCGCCAACCAGAACCCGGCGGCGGTCATGTACGAACGCCCGCTGACCCGCGAGACGTATATGACGTCGCGCTGGATCAGCGAACCCCTGTGCCTCTTCGACAACTGCCTGGAGACGGACGGGGCACTGGCCTGCGTCGTCGTCGGCGCCGGGCGCGCCCGCGACTGCCGCCACCGCCCGGTCTACGTCCACTCCGTCGCCCAGGGCCTGCCCGCCCAGCACCACGGCATGGTCAACTACTGGAACGACGACCCGCTCGCCGGGCCCGCCTGGACCGCGGCCCGGCAGCTGTGGAAGACGGCCGACCTCGGGCCGCAGGACATCGACGTCGCCCAGATCTACGACGCGTTCACCCCGCTTGTGCCACTGTCCCTGGAGGGGTACGGCTTCTGCGGGCGCGGTGAGGGCGGGCCGTTCACCGAGGGGGGTGCGCTGGAGATCGGCGGCCAGCTGCCGCTCAACACCGGCGGCGGCGGGCTCAGCGAGGCGTATGTCCACGGCTTCAACCTGATCAACGAGGGTGTGAAGCAGTTGCGCGGTGTTTCGACGGCACAGGTACAAGGTGCGTCGACGTGCCTGGTGACGGCGGGCGAAGGCGTCCCGACTTCAGCGTTGCTTCTGAGGAGTTGAGCTGACAGATGACAGATTCTGTTATCGACTATCTGATGCCTGTCATCGACGAAGACGGTGCGCCCTTCTGGCAGTACGCCGCCCAAGGCCAGCTTCGCATCCAGGCCTGCGCCTCCTGCGACGAACTGCGCTTCCCACCCCGCCCCTGCTGCCCCCACTGCCAGTCGTTCCACAGCACCTGGCGGCGCATGAGCGGCCGGGGACGGATCTGGTCGTATGTGCTGCCCCATCCTCCGCTGCTCCCCGGCTACGCCGAGCAGGCCCCCTACAACGCGGTCGTCGTCGAGCTCGCGGACGCCCCGCACATCCGGCTGGTCGGCAACGTCGTGGCCGCCGCGGACGCCCCGCTGAACTCGGTCGGCCCGGAGCGGCTGGGCGTCGGGGCACCGGTTCGGGTGGCGTTCACCGAGGCCGGCGGCGGAGTGACCGTGCCGCGCTGGCTGCTGGAGCACTGATGCCGGGCTCCGGGGTGCGTACCGACCGGGACGAGGAGACCGGGGTCGCCGTCGTCACCCTCGACCGGCCCGCCCGCCACAACGCGATCGACGCCGCCATGGCGGAGGAGCTGTCCTCCGTGTGGCAGGAGTTCCGCTTCGACGACACCGTCCGCGCGGTGGTGGTCACCGGCGCCGGCGGGAAGGCGTTCTGCACCGGAGTCGACCGTTCCGCCGTCGTGCCCCAGCCCGCGTCGCCCTACTCGATGGACGATCCGCTGCTGCGGATCGGCCCGAAGGCGAACGACCTGTGGAAGCCGGTGATCGCGGCGGTGCGCGGGCTGGCGTGCGGGGGCGCGTTCTACCTGCTCGGCGAGGCGGAGTTCCTGATCGCCGCCGAGGACGCCGTCTTCTTCGACCCTCACACCACCTACGGCATGGTCAGCGCTTACGAGTCGGTGTACATGGCGATGCGGATGCCGTTCGGGGAGGTGGCGCGGACGGCGCTGATGGGTTCGGCGGAGCGGCTCTCGGCCCGCCGGGCCCATGAGACCGGTCTGGTCAGCGAGGTGACCCCGCCCGGCGACGAGGTGCCGGCCGCGGTGCGCTGCGCGGAGGTCATCGCCTCCTGTCCGACCGAGGCGGTGCAGGGGACGGTCCGTGCGGTGTGGTCGGCGAAGGAGGCCGTCCGTGCGGTGGCACTGGCGCAGGCGCCGCATCTGGTGGCGCTGGGGAATCTGCCGCCGGAGCGGCAGGCGGAGCTGTTCGCCGCGCGCCGGCCGGGGTTCCGGCTCCGCTGAGGCCCACGAAGCGCGGGGGGCCGGCGGGGCGTTTGGGCGCCAGGGTGGCGCGGGGAGGTGTGTGGGCCCGTGCGGCCGGTGGTGAGTAAGCGGCCGCCGGTCGGCCGTATGAAGGGCGAGGGGCCGCGCGGCGGCCGATTCCCGGGGGCGTCCCGCCTCTGCGGGGGAGGGTGCTGGGCGGGGCCGGTTCGGGGTCGCGGCCGGGGTACCACGGGCGTAGCGTCGTGCTGCGGAGAGGAGTCCGGCCATGGTCCGCAACGTCATCGGGTCTGCCCTGGCTCTCGCCGGAGCGGCGGCCGCCGTGTACAGCCCCTTCCGTGCCTGGTACGACGGCCGTCAGGGCAGCGACTACCGGGTCCAGGACCTGTTCGGCGGGATCACCGGCGCCCAGACGGAGGTCGTGTCGTCGATCGTGCTGCCGTACGTGTTCGCCGCGCTGGTCACGCTGTTCGGGGTGATGCTGCGGTCGCGATTGCTGGTGGCGCTGGCGGGTCTGGTGGCTGTGGGTTTCACCGTCCTGTGGATGGTGCGCCAGGGGCAGGCGACGGGCTATCTGGCCGTCGGGGGCGGCTTGCCGGGACTGGGTGAGGGCGTCGCGGTGGCGCTGGGCGGCGGTGTCCTGCTGCTGCTGGCGGCAGTGGTGATGCGGGGGCGGGCGCCGAGGGTCGTGGGGTTCGAGGATCCGGGTGAAGACGGCCCGCAGGACGGCGCCGGCTGGTATCCGCCGGAGCGTCCGGCCGGGTATCCGCCGGCGGATGGCCCGTACGCGTGGGCGCCGGAGCTGGACGACACGCAGCGGCTGCCGACCAGCCCGCCGCCTCCGGCCTACGGGTCGGGGCCGCGCCGGCCGCGGCCCGACCCGTATGGTGCCGGCCCGGGGCAGGATCCGTTCCGTGACGAGTGGCGCGGTCCGTAGGGCTCGCGCTGCACTCCCGGCGGGCCGCCCGGCGACCCGGTTCCCGGCGACCCCGGTGTTCCCGGCGACCCCGGTGTTCCCGGCGACCCCGGTGTTCCCGGCGACCCCGGTGTTCCCGATGGCCCCGATGGCCCCGGTGTTCCGGCCGGGCCGCCGGACCGGTTCAGCGGGGTGCTGTGTTGCGTCCGGTGGCGGTTCCCTTGGCGGCGTCGAGCGCGTAGACGCAGCGGTCCTTGGAGCAGGCGTAGACGACGCCGTTGCGGGCGACGGGTGAGCCGGTGATCTCGCCGCCGGTGGCGAGTTTCCAGCGGAGCTGTCCACCGGCCGCGTCCAGGGTGTAGAGGACGTGGTCGGCGGAGCCGAAGTGGATCCGGCCGTCGGCGGCGACGGGGCTGCCGGTCACCTCCCCACCCGCGGCGAACCGCCATTTGGGGGTGCCGGTGAGGGCGTCGAGGGTGTAGAGCGCGTTGCCGCTGCCGACGTGGATGCTGCCGTCGGCGACGAGGACCGGTTCGACGGACTGGCGGGCCTCGGTGGCGATGCGCCAGCGGTCCTTTCCGGTGGCGGCGTCGAGGGCGTAGACGGTACCGAGGTAGTCGGCGAGGTAGACCCCGCCGCCGGCGACGGCGGGGCCGGGGGCGAAGACGGGCGGGGAGAGGAAGACGGCCGGGGCCTCGAAGTGCCAGCGCACATGGCCGGTGACGGTGTCGGCGCACAGGACCCGGGTGCCGGCGGCAACGTAGGTGCAGCCGTCGGGGGCCTGGGTGACGCGAGCCGGTGCGCCGCCGCAGGAGGCGGCGTCGCCGACCGGGTAGGACCAGCGCTCGCCGCCGGTGCGGGCGTCGAGGGCCTGGAGGCGGCCGTTGCGGCAGACGTAGACGGTGTCGTCGTGCAGCGCTGGTCCGGCTTCGGGGGTCTCGAAGTCGGTCTGGGCTCCGGTGATCTCCCAGAGTTTCTCGCCGCCGGCGGCTCCCCAGCCCTGTACGCCGCCGCCGCGGGTGGCGGTGACGACGGTGCCGCTGGCCGCCTGGAGGGAGTAGACCCAGGCGTCGGTCGGGGTGCGCCACCGTTCGCCGCCGTCGCCTGCGTCGAGGGTGTAGAGGGTGGGGCCGTCGGAGGCGTGGATGCGTCCGTCGGCGACGCTCATGGCCCAGGCGACGTCGCGGGTCTTGAACTGGCGGCGGCCGCTGGCCACGTCGAGGGCGTGGATCTCGAAGGAGGTGACGTAGACGAGGTCGCCGTCGACGACGGGGGTGCCCCAGACGTCGTTGGACATGCGGAAGCGCCAGGGGCGCCAGCGGGCGGGTCCGGTGTCCGGGGGTGCGGTGGGTGCGGGTACGGGCGGAGCCGCGGTCGTGGCGCGGGGTGCGGCCTCACCTCCGGGCGGGCGGACCCAGCCGGTGGCCGGGCCGGCGTCGGCGGCGGGGCGGGCGTCTGCCGCGGCGCGGGGGCCGGGCCCGATGGGGATTCGGGCGCCGGGCAGCCGCACGGGTCCGGGGCCGGGGTCCGGCGGGGCGTGCTGGGGTCGGAGGGGTCCGGTGTTGCGGGGGTCGGGTCCGCCGGGCTGCTGGGCGGCGGCGGGGGCGTGACCGGGTCTGGGGGGCGTGTGGGGGCGGGGCCGGGCGGGGGGCGCGCCGGTGCCGGGGAGCCGTCCGCCGCGGCGTCCTTCGATGAGGGAGACGGCACGGCCGGGCAGCCAGGCGGACGCGGTTCCGCTGTCGTCGCCGCCAGAGGCGAACAGGTGGGGGGCGAGTTGTGCCTGGAGGTCCTCGGGGCTGGGCCGGAGGGTCGCGTCCGGCTGCATGCAGGATTCGATGAGGGGGCGCAGTTCGTCGGGGAGGCCGGCCAGGTCGGGGCCTTCGCGCAGCAGCATGAAGACGGTCTCCACGGGGTTGGCACCGTGGAAGGGCGCGTGTCCGGTGGCGGCGAAGACCAGGGTGGAGCCGAGGGAGAAGACGTCGCTGGCGCCGGTGACACTGCGGGAGTCGCGGGCTTGTTCCGGCGACATGTAGGCGGGGGTCCCGACGGCGACGTTGGTCATGGTGAGGCGGGTGTTGGAGACCCCTGAGGCGATGCCGAAGTCGATCACACGGGGGCCGTCCTCGACGACGAGGACGTTGGACGGCTTGAGGTCGCGGTGGACCAGGCCCGCGCCGTGGATGGACTGGAGGGCTTCGGCGATGCCGGCCGCCAGCCAGCGGACCGCCTGGGCGGGCAGGGGCCCGCACTCGTTCACTATTTCCTCGAGGGAGGGGGCGGGTACGTAGGCGGTGGCGAGCCAGGGCACGGCGGCGCGTGGGTCGGCGTCCACGACGGCCGCGGTGTAGAAGCCGGAGACCGCCCGTGCCGCCTCCACCTCGCGGGTGAAGCGGACGCGGAACAACTGGTCCTCGGCCAGTTCGGTGCGCACCGTCTTGATCGCCACACGCCGGCCGGACGCCGACCGTGCGAGATAGACCAGCCCCATGCCGCCGGCTCCGAGCCGTCCCAGCACCTCGAAGGGGCCGATCCGCCTCGGGTCGTGCTGCGTCAGCTGCTCCACTTCGCCTGCCACCTCCCCGTAGGGGCCATGTAGGTACGGCCCCGTCGCCACCTGATTGTTCCTGCCGGAGGGCACGGTTGCGAACCCGGGGCGGTATCGGGGTGTCTCGGGCTATTTTGCCCGCCTGCCCGGGGGCGGCGGGCGGATTCGGCGGGTTCGGCGGGTTCGGCCGGCGGGTTCAGCCGCCGGGGCCGCGGGACGCGTCGGCCGGGTGTTCGGCGGCCTGGCCTGCCGGAGGACGGTCGGTGCGGCCGGACCGCGGTGGGGCGGGGCCGGTGCCGGACGGTTCCGCCGGGTGTTCCGGCCGCTGCCGGGCGGTGCGCCCGGGTGCCCGGCCGGGTCCGGGTTGGACCAGGACGGCGAAGGAGGCGCCCTGGTCGTCGGTGAGGACGGCCATACGGCCGTAGGGGATGTCGAACGGCGGTGCGGTGACGCGGCCGCCGAGCCGGGTGGCGTGTCCGACGGCGGCGTCGGTGTCGGTGACGGCGAAGTACACGAGGAAGTGGCCGGGCATTTCCCGGGGGAACGCGTCGGTGATGACGCTGCGGCCGCCGACCGCGGTGTCCTCGCCGGGTTCGGTTCCGGCGGGTGACCACATCAGGTAGTCGACGGCTTCATCGGGCAGCTCGGTGCCCTGGAACCCGAATACCTGCCGGTAGAAGCGGTCTACGGCGTCCTTGTCCCGGGTGTAGACCTCGGTCCAGCAGAACGAGCCGGGTGTGCCGCTGAGTGCGAAGCCGTCGCGTTCGCCCTTCTGCCAGAGCCCGAACACGGCGCCCGCGGGGTCGGCGGCGAGGACGGTGGTGCCGAGGCCGTCGACGGGTGTCGGGGTGGTGATCACCTGGCCGCCGGCGTCCCTGACCCTCCGGGCGGTGGCGGCGGCGTCGACGGTGGCGAAGTACACGCCCCAGGTGGTGGGCATCCGGCCGTCGCTCTTGGCGGCGAGTGCGGCGACGGGTTTTCCGTCGCGCAGGGCGTCGGTGTAGTGAGGATAGGGGCCGTGATCTGCGCTTTTCCCACTGAAGGTCCAGCCGAACAGTTCGCCGTAGAAGCGCTTGCCCGCCTCCAGGTCGGGCAGCTGGGCGTCCACCCAGCAGGGCGTGCCCTCGGTGAATGCGGCCATGGTCCGGCCCCTTCCTCGGCGCGGGCCGCGCGGGACGGGTTCCGGCTGCGGATGCCCTGCAATCCCGGGAATCCGTGTGATCCCGGTGATCCCGGCCATCCCGGCACTTCCGGTACCACCCGGATTCCCGGGATTACCCGGCTTTGCCGGGCCCCCGGGGACCCCGGGACTACCGACTCTCCGACTCACGAAGCTCCCGCAGTCCCCGCAATCCCCGCAATCCCGGTTCCGGAGCCGCCCGCGCTGACCCTCGGCACAGTGTGTGATGTCACTCACAGTCAATCGGACTGCGGCCTGCGCCGCACGTAGAGGCGGACCGTTCGTTGAGTTGTCCACCGAAATTATCCACAGGCTGTTGATAACACTATTGGCCTACCCGGGGGACGGTGCGGGAGCACCCCATTTGCAGTCGGCCGAATCGCGCGCCGATCACCCCTCGGTAAGCTGACGGCATGACAGGACAAGTACGCACTGTCGACGGCCGCGTCGCCGGCCGTCGCGGACAGGCGACGCGGCAGAAGCTGCTCGACTGTCTCAGCGAGATGCTCAGCTCCTCGCCGTACCGGGACGTCAAGGTCATCGATGTGGCCCGGAGGGCGGGGACCTCACCCGCGACCTTCTACCAGTACTTCCCGGACGTCGAGGGCGCGGTCCTCGAACTCGCGGAGGAAATGGCCACGGAGGGTGCCGCGTTGACGGACCTGGTCGCGGGACGGTCCTGGGTCGGCAAGGCCGCCTGGCAGACCTCGGAGCAACTCGTCGAGGGGTTCCTCGACTTCTGGCGCAAACACGACGCGATCCTCCGCGTGGTGGACCTGGGCGCCGCCGAGGGCGACAAGCGGTTCTACAAGATCCGCATGAAGATCCTGAACTCGGTCACCAACTCCCTCGCGGACGCGGTGAAGGAGCTCCAGTCACGGGGCAAGGTCGACAAGGACGTCAGCCCCATGGCGGTGTCGGGTTCGCTGGTCGCCATGCTGGCGTCGGTCGCCTCGCACCAGAGGGGCTTCCAGACCTGGGGCGTCAAGCAGGCGGAACTCAGGCCGAACCTGGCGCTGTTGGTCCACCTCGGCATCACGGGCAAAAAGCCGACGAAGTAGCACACGGGCCGACGATGACGGGTGGCTCGCGCCACGTCCCGTCACAGATACGTCCGTTCACCCCCCGTAACGCAATGCACAGGCACAATCGCCCCCGGTGACGCCGCGCCGCACGACCACCTCCGTCGCCGCCGCGCGCCCCCGTGTCCGGCACATCCGAAGCCGGTCACGCACAGCACCCGGCACCACCGGAACATCCACGTGCCGCCGCGCCGCCCACCCCGTGTCCGGCGCGTCCGTCCCCGGCCGGCACGGCACCGGAAGGTCCGCCGCCGTCGCAGCGCACCCCCGTGTCCGGCGCATCCGCCCTGTCCGGCGCATCCGCCGCGGCCCCCGCGCGGGTCGGGCGCACGGCCGGTCCGTCCCGCCGCGTCAGTCCGGGGCGCCGGTCCGCCGCGCCAGCCGGAACAGTCTGATCTCCCGTTCCACCCTCGCCTGGTACGTCGCGTACGGAGGCCAGAACGCGAGCGCCGCCTCCCAGGCCACCGCGCGCTCCTCACCGGTCAGCAGCTCCGCGCGCACCGGGACGTCCGCGCCCCGCCAGCTGATCTCCGCCTCCGGGTGGGCGAGCAGGTTCCCCGTCCAGGCCGGATGTCCGGGCCGGCCGAAGTTGGAGCCGACCAGGATCCAGGTGCCGGTGGCCTGCTCCGGTATGCACGCGAGCGGCGTACGGCGCGCGAGCCCCGTCCTCGCGCCGCGCGCGGTCAGCACCAGCCCCGGCAGCAGCTGCGCGCTGAGCAGCACTCTTCCCCGGGTGAGACGGTGGACGGCACGGTCCACGGCGGGGACGACACGGGGGGCGACGCGTGCGAAGACACGGGTGGAGGAGATCTTCCGGACCGCGCGGATCCCGGCACGCATCAGACACCCGCCGCCTCTCGAGAGCCGGGCGCCGGCCCCGGACCGGGCCCGGTACCGGGCCCGCCCGGGGATCCGCCGGCGGGGACGGCCGGGCGGACAGCGGCTGGGTCGGCACAGCCTGCGGGGTCTGCGGGGTCTGCGGGGTCGGCACAGCCTGCGGGGGTGAACAGGCCGGCCGCCGCGGCCGCATGTGCGCGCAGCCGGTGGACGGGGCCGAAGAGCAGTTCGTCGGAGGCGGCCCGTTTGAAGTACAGGTGGGCGTCGTGCTCCCAGGTGAATCCGATGCCCCCGTGCAGCTGGATCGCCTCGCCGGCGACGGTCCGGAGTGCCTCCAGGCACTGGGCGAGCGCGAGCACGCCCTCGCACGGGTCCCAGGCGGCGTAGTACGCGGCGGACCGGGCCGCCTGCACACGCACGTACAGGTCGGCGAGACGGTGCTTGACCGCCTGGAAGGAGCCGATGGGCCGGCCGAACTGCTCACGGCCCTTCACGTGCTGCAGGGTGCGGTCCAGCGCGGCGGAGGCCGCCCCGGCGGCCTCCGCCGCGAGCAGTGCCGCGGCGGTGCGGCCGGTGGCGGCGAGCGCGGCGGGCACGTCCGCGCCGGGGTCGTCGCCGAGCAGTTCGGCCGGGGTGTCGCGGAGCTGGACGCGGGCCTGCGGCCGGGTGTCGTCGAGCGCGGTCCACCGGGTGCGGCGCAGGCCGCGGGCCGCCCGGCCGTCGGCGTGCCAGGCCCGGGCGTCCCGGCCGTGGGCCTGCCGGCTGTCGTCCCCCCGGCCGTCGGCGCCCCCGCCCCGGCCGTCCCGGCAGCGGACGAGGCAGAGGAGGATGCGGCCCCGGGTGAATCCGCCGGTGTGCGCGGCGACGAGGAGCAGTCCGGCGCTGTGCCCGTCGAGGACCTGCTCGGCCTCCCCGTAGAGCCGCCAGCCGCCGTGGCCATCGGGCCGGGCCTGGACGCCGCCGGCGCGGCCCCCGCCGGCCCAGGCGCCGTCCGGGTCGCCGCGGGTGAGGGCGAGGGCGGTGGCGAGGGCCGCG
Organism: Streptomyces sp. I6; assembly: GCA_003725745.1. Taxonomy (GTDB): domain Bacteria; phylum Actinomycetota; class Actinomycetes; order Streptomycetales; family Streptomycetaceae; genus Streptomyces. Next base: position 2,846,108 of record RHDP01000001.1, read on the forward strand.
CCGGGTACGCAGAGGGCTGCGGTGAGTGAGCCGTCGGCGATGCGGGGCAGGAGTGCGGAGCGCTGCCGTTCGGTGCCGAGCGCGGCGATCAGGGGTGCGGCCAGCCCGGAAGTCGCCAACAGGGGCAGCGGTACGAGCGCGCGGCCGATCTCCTCGAAGGCGAGGGCGAGTTCCGTCGTGCCGCAGCCGGCGCCGCCGTACCTCTCGTCGAGGGCCAGTCCGGGCAGTCCCGGTCCGCCGGCCAGCCGTGCCCACAGGGCGGGGTCGTATCCGGGCCCGGCGTCCGCGGTGGAGTCGCTGCCGCCGCGTCCCGGCGGCCCCGTCGGCACCCCTTTCGAGAGCAGGCCTCTCAGGGTGCGGCGGATCTCGGACTGCTCGGTGGTGAAGGCGGCGTCCATCGTGGCTCCCCTCAGCCTCTGACGGTCCGTCATATTAGGGGAGCGGGCGATGGAAGCCCAGAGCGGGGAGCGCCGGCAGCGGTGGACTCCGCGCCGCAAAGGAGGGCGCACGGGGGCGGATGGCACCGGAGGAATCCGCCGCCCACAGCTGAACTGATGTACCGTCAGATACATGCCCAGGAGTCAGCGCCACCCGCGCAAGGCCGCCGTCGTCGGCATATCCCTCTCGGACTGCGGTCGCGTCGACGGCCCCACTCCGTACGCCCTGCACGCCCAGGCGGCCCGCCGCGCGCTCGCCGACTCCGGTCTCGGCCGGGACGTGGTCGACGGTGTCGCGTCGGCCGGACTGGGCACCCTCGCCCCGGCCGAGGTCGCCGAGTACCTCGGGCTGCGGCCGCGCTGGGTGGACTCCACCGCCGTCGGCGGGGCCACCTGGGAGGTCATGGCCGGGCACGCCGCGGACGCCATCGCCGCGGGCCACGCGAACGCGGTGCTCCTCGTCTACGGTTCGACGGCGCGCGCCGACATCCGAGCCGGCCGCCGCACCTCCGACCTCTCCTTCGGCGCCCGCGGGCCGCTGCAGTTCGAGGTGCCGTACGGGCACACGCTGATCGCCAAGTACGCCATGGCCGCCCGGCGCCATATGCACGAGTACGGGACGACGGCGGAGCAGCTGGCCGAAGTCGCCGTGCAGGCCCGGGCGAACGCCTCCGGCAACCCGGACGCGATGTTCCGCAACCCGATCACCGTGGACGACGTGCTGTCCGGGCCGGTCATCGCCGACCCGTTCACCAGGCTGCACTGCTGCGTCCGCAGCGACGGCGGCTGCGCGGTGCTGCTCGTGGCGGAGGAGTACGTACCGGACACCGCCAAGGCGCCGGTGTGGGTCCTCGGCACCGGCGAGCACGTGTCCCACACGACGATGTCGGAGTGGGACGACTTCACGGTCTCCCCGGCCTCGGTGAGCGGGCGGCTGGCGTTCGAACGGGCGGGCGTGGGGCCGGAGGACGTCGACATCGCCGAGGTCTACGACGCCTTCACCTATATGACGCTGGTGACCCTGGAGGACCTGGGTTTCTGCGCGAAGGGAGAGGGCGGGGCGTTCGTGGAGAAGGGACGGCTGCGCCTGGACGGGGCACTGCCCGTGAACACCGACGGCGGGGGGCTCTCCGCCTGCCATCCGGGCATGCGTGGCCTGTTCCTGCTGGTCGAGGCGGTGCGCCAACTGCGCGGCGAGGCAGCGGGACACCAGGTGCGGCGGTCTGACGGCAGCGTCCCGGAGCTGGCCGTGGCCTCGGGTACCGGCGGCTGGTTCTGCTCCTCGGGCACGGTGGTGCTGGGCCGCTGACCGGCATGGGAACGCGCGGCCGGGCCGCGGTCACGGACCCGTGCGTTCGGGTCCGGCGGACCCGGTGAACCGGAGTACCGGGCTCCCGGGACCGGCTCCCCCGCGTGCCCAGGCCTCCGTGGGTCGGGTGCTCACGTGTCGGGCCCACGGGTGCCCGGCCCACGGGTGCCCGGCCCCCACATGCCCGGCCCACGGGTGTCCAGTCCTCGCGTGTCGGGCCCTCGCGCGCCGGTTTCCGCGTGTGTCCGGTTTCCGCGCGCCCGGGGCCGGGTGCGGCGGCGGATGCGGCACAGTGGGACGGCGCCCATTCCCGCAGACCGTGCACGAGCCCGCAAGGAGGCCCGGTGGCCCTCAGCCGCGAAGAGCGTGAGCAGTTCCTGGCAGAGCCCCATGTCGCGGCGATCGCGATCGACTCCGGCGAGGAGGACCGTGCGCCGCTGAGCGTGCCGATCTGGTACCAGTACGAGCCCGGCGGAGACGTCTGGATCCTGACCGGGCGCGACTCGCGCAAGCACCGGCTGATCGACGCTGCGGGGCGGTTCTCGCTGATGGCCGACCGGCTGGAGCCCACGGTCCGCTACGTCCAGGTCGAGGGGCCCGTCACGTCGACGGAGCCCGGCACCGAAGCGGCGCTGCGGGAGCTCGCCGGGCGCTACCTTCCGCCGGACAAGGTCGACGGCTGGGTCGAATTCGCCCTGAAGGACCACGGCGAGCAGGTCCTGCTCCGGATGCGGCCCCAGCGGTGGCTGTCGGCCGACCTGGGCCGGGTGTGATGATCGGGCCATGACGCACGAGCCCGGTGGCGACGCCACCGCACGGCAGTTCCGCGAGCTGCTCAGAACACTCAGGGTGTGGGACACGGACCTGCCGCCCTTCGAGCCGGACGCGGCCCCTGCCGGGCCGCTGCCGCTGTTCCACCGCTGGTTCGTGGAGGCGGCCTCCGCCGGGCAGCCCGAACCGCACACCATGACCCTCGCGACCGTGGACGGGGACTGGCGTCCCGACCTGCGGACGCTGATCCTGCACGACGCGGACGCCCGCGGCTGGCACTTTGCCTCGCACGCCACGAGCGCCAAGGGCCGCCAGCTCGCGGCCCGTCCGGAGGCCGCCCTCGGCTTCTACTGGCCGGTGCACGGACGTCAGGTGCGGGTCCGCGGCCGGGTCGTGGCGGGCACCCCGGAGGAGGCGTACGCCGATCTGCACGTCCGGTCCACCGGCGCGCTGGCGGCGGCACTCGTCGGCCGGCAGAGCGAGGTCCTCGGCTCGCAGGACGAGTTGCGGCGCGCGAGCGCGGCCGCCTGGGAGCGTGCGGAAGCCCGGCCGGAGGCGATGGCGGAGACCTGGACGGTGTACGTGCTCGTCCCGTCCGAGGTCGAGTTCTTCCAGGGGACGCCCGCCGCCGGCACATCCGGCTGCGCTACCGGAGAGGGGACGGCGCGGGTACGTGGGCTCGGGAGCTGCTGTGGCCCTGACCCGCACCGGCCCTCCGGTGCGCTGAGGTACGGGCGCCGGGACGGGGGCGCTTTCCGTCCGCCGCCCTGGAAGGACATGCGAGGGGCGGACTTCGGGCCATGGCTTCCGGGGCACGGGAGCGGGCCGCGCCGGCTTCCCCAGACCGATTGACCGGGCGCTCTGCCGGTACGCCGGCAGGGGATGGTGACCGGGAATCCAGGGGCCGCGAACGGCCCCGGCACCCTGGGGCAGGATCACCGGACCGGTCTGCGGAAGCCGGGGCGGCTCAGCCGGCGCTCAGGCCGCAGGAACGGTCAGGGAGTACGACTTCGCCGCCGGCGCGCTCGCGGTGTTGGGGCTGGTCGATACCTGGACGTCGAAGTTCGCGCCGTAGGTGGCCCGGTAGGTCCCCGCGCCCTTGAAGCTCAGGGCCTTCTTCGCCGAGTTCAGGGTGAAGCCGCTGGGCAGCGCGGGAGCCGGCTTGCCGCCCCAGGTCTTGCCGGTCTTCTGGATGTTGGCGAGCGTGTCGTACAGCGGCTCGTTGGAGGCACCACAGGCGCCGCCACTGCACTGCCACTGCTCGAACGTGCCGCCGAGGTCGGTGGACAGGTCGACGTTGCCGGTCGCTATGGCCTGCTGGAGGCGGACGGTGACCGTGGCGGTGGAGTGCGCCGGGACCACGATGTTCTGCGAGGGCGCCGTGTAGCTGACGCTCTGGGACTGCGAGGTGCTGTTGGAGTCGCTGAAGCTCCAGGTCGTGGTCAGCTCGGTGCCCATGTGCACCGCCTTGCCCATGTCGACCGAGGCCGACACCTTGTTCGCGACGCTCACACCCTTGGTGACCGTGTTCGTGACCGTGTCCGAGATGCTCTTGGTGAAGCTCTCACTGGTCATGGTGAGCGGGGCGTCGGTGGTGTTCTTCAGGGTCGACGTTCCCACGAACCACAGGTCGCCCAGGCTGACCGAGGGATCCCCCACGACGGTCACGGTGGTGTTGGAGTTCGTGACCTTGCCCGTCTTCGCATAGGTGAGGATGCCCACCTGATCCTTGATCACGTTTTCCAGGTTGGTGACCCCCAGGGTGTCCGCCTGTGCCGGAGTGGCCAGCAGGACCGACATCACCACCGCCGAGGCGGTCAGTGGGTAGGCGACAGCCCGTATGCGACGCTTCATTGTGTTCTTTCCCATCGACTTGAGTGCTTCCCCGCCCGCCCGGTGAACGCCTCCTGATCGGCTCATCGAAGGTCGTTCAACTCCCTGGTTTTCGCCGGTACTTCAGGAAGACTTGTCGAGGGCGCGGGGCTCTCAAAGAGGCAATAGGTGAGTCCCCCCCTTGAGAATTGATCGAATATTAGCGGGCGACTTACACGGAAAGGCAAAGAGCCGGCATTCACCCGGTCATGTTCACCCCCCGTTTCCCTTACGCCGGGGATCCGCACTCAAGCGAAGCGCGGGCCGCCGGCCGCTATCGGGACCGGCGGGGCATATTCGACGCCTGCCGCACATCCCTGGATTTCATCCAGGAATAAATAATTGACCAATGAAACAAAATGCCCTCCCGCGCTCTTTTGTGCGGCTCCTCAGGCGCGCTCGACGGGTGCGGTGTGAGCAGCGCGCGAGGCGTATGCGGCGGCCGGGACGCCGGAGTCGCACGGGAGGCGCTGGCCCGAGCGCTGCTCACGCTCAGGCCCGCCGGCTGCCGCGAGGACCCTGACGGCACATCGCCGGTCCCGTTCTCAGCCCGGGGGACCATTCGCCGCGACGCCCGCTCATCCTGCGGTCGGATCGCCCTCGGGCCCGGCGGTGGATTCGCCGAACTGCGGTCTGCGGAAGGGTGGATGGGAATCGACCACCCTCTTCCCCAAGGACCCGCATCATTGTGCGAAGCAGACGCATAGCCCCTGTTCTGGCCGTCAGCGCCGTCGCGGCCCTCGTCCCCGCGCTGACCCCCGCCACCACCTCGGCCGCCGCTGCGCCCAAGGCGCCCACGGCGGCGGACCCACTGGAGCAGTACACGCAGCAGAAGCCGCGCTGGAGGCGCTGCGGCGCCAGGACTCCGGCGGGCTTCCAGTGCGCGACGGTCGGAGTTCCGCTCGACTACGCGCGACCCGGCGGAAAGAAGATCGACATCGCGGTGTCGCGGATGAAGGCGACCAGCGCCAAGGAGCGGCGCGGAGTACTGCTCCTCAACCCCGGCGGCCCCGGCGGGGAGGGCCTGGACATGCCGCTGCTCCTGGCGAGCGAACTGCCCCCGTCCGTGAAGAAGCGGTACGACCTCATCGGGTTCGACCCGCGGGGCGTCGGCCGGAGCTCCCCCGTCAACTGCGGACTCGGGAACAGCGAACGGAACTGGGAGCGGCCGTACAGGGCGGCGACGTTCGACAAGGACGTGAAGTGGGCCCGCACGGTCGCCGAGAAGTGCCGCGCCAAGGGCGGTGACGCCCTGTTGCAGTTCACCACCCGCAACACCGCCCGCGACATGGACGTCGTCCGCGCGGTACTGGGCGAGAAGAAGATCTCCTACCTGGGGTACTCCTACGGCACCTACCTCGGCGCCGTCTACACGCAGATGTACCCCAAGCGGACCGACCGGTTCGTGCTGGACAGCGCCGTCGACCCGCAGCGGATATGGCGGGGCATGATCCAGGTGTGGGCCGAGGGCGCCGAGCCCGCGTTCACCCGCTGGACCCAGTGGACCGCCAAGCGCCACGCCACGTACAGGCTGGGCGACACCCCCGCCAAGGTGCGCAAGACCTTCTGGGACCTGGTCGCCCGGGCCGACCGCAAGCCCATCGACGTCGACGGCACGCGGTTGACCGGCGACGGCATCCGCTCCGGACGGGCGATGTTCTTCGACCCGGTCAACGCCGCCGAGTCGGTGGCCGAGCTGAAGAAGGCCGCGGCGGGCAGGAAGCCGGCGCCGTCCGGCGGACGCAGCGCGTCACCGAGCCCGGTCCCGCCGTCGTTCGCCCGCGCCGTGCCCTCGGACAACGGCGACGCGAGCTTCTGGGCCGTGGTGTGCGCCGACACCCGCTCCTGGCCGCGCGACCCCGAGCAGTACCGCCGCGACGCGATCCGCGACAAGGCCGGGTACCCGCTGTACGGCGACTTCGCGTCCACCATCAAGCCGTGCGCGTTCTGGAAGCAGGGGCCCGAGCAGGCCACCGTGATCGACAACAAGGTCGGCGCGCTCGTCCTGCAGAACGAGTGGGACTCCCAGACTCCGCTGGCCAGCGGTCAGGGACTGCGCCGGGCGATGAAGGGCTCCCGGATGGTCACCGTCCTCGGCGGCGAGGGCCACGGCATCTACGGCTCCAAGTCCTGCGCCGACAAGACGGCGACCGCCTATCTGACGACCGGCAGGCTCCCCGCGAAGGACCTGACCTGCCGCAACCCGTCGGGGCAGCGCAACGACCGGCTGCGGCTCCCGCTGCCGACGCCTCCCGGAATCCCGGGGGTGACCGGCGCGCACGACCGGTTCTGACGCACGGCTCAGGTACCGGCACCTCCACCGGCACCTGCGCCTGCGCCTGCGCCTGCACCGAACTCCTGGCCGGGTGACGTGTGGCCTTCCGGCACGGGAGGCCCCACGGGCACGTCCGGGCCTTGCGGTACGAGAGGCCCGGACGCGTCCGCGACGCCCCCGGCGTCCCCCGCGCTCACCGCGGGGGCGCGTGCCGCCGCCGGCCCAGGAGGACTACCCTGCGCGGCGCGGGGCGGCGGTCGTGGCGACGAACGCGGCCCAGGCGCCCGGGGCGACGTCGAGCACGGGGCCGACGGGCACCTTGGAGTCGCGGACATGGACGGTGTGGGGGCAGGCGGCGACCTCGACGCACGCATCGCCCTCGTTGCCGCTGTAGCTGGAGGTGCGCCAGTCGTAGGCGACTTCGACGCAGTTGCCGCCTTCGTTCGTACTGTAACTGCTCTTGAACCAGGCCAGCCTGGACGTCATAGTCTCGCTGCCGTCCTCTCGATCAGATCCGCGGATTCCCAGGGGCTGAGGGCTTGGGCCCGCAGCACACCGAAGAGGTCGATCAACCGGTTCACCTCTTCGGGCTTGGAGATCAACGTATCCCCGCCGTGTCCCTCCGCGTAGCCCAGATTCCGACCTTCCCTGGTGCTCAGCAGTTGCAGCGGACCATGCAGACCGGCGTGCAAGGTACGGCGAGTCGGCATCACCTGCACGGTGAGGTGGTTCCTGACCCGAATCGACTCCAGCAGATGGCCCAGTTGTTCCTTCAGAACGGCCTCACCGCCGATCGGCCTGAGCAGCGCGGCTTCTTCCACGACGTAGCTGACGGTCGGGCGGGGCTTGCGGTCGAGCACCGTCTGCAATTCGAGCCGCATCTCGACGTACCGATCGATCTCATCGGGCTCGTATGCCGGCACTCGCACTTCGTACAACGCGCGCGCGTACGAAGCGGTCTGGAGCATGCCGGGAACGACCATGATCTCGTAGGCGTTGATGCTCACCGCATCGCTCACACTCCGCGCCCAGCCCAGGAACTTCGGCGAGTACTTCTCCTCCTCCATCATCGCCACGCACGACGCCAGCACCCCCTTCGCGCCGAGTGCCGCGTCCGCCTCCACCAGGAACGCCGTCGTCGGGATCCGCTCGGCCCGCTCGTACGCGCCCACCAGCGACTCCGACATGAGCAGCCGTTCCGCCAGGTCCCGCTGCGTCAGGTCCGCGAGGCCCCGGAACAGCTTGACCAGTTCGCCCACGTGCCTGCGCGCGGGCGAAGGCTCCCTGCCCGCTCCCGCCGATCCCACAGCTCCCACCGCCCCACCGCCCTTCCCACATCCACCTGATGTGGACCGTGTCCCTCTGGTCACGCTACGCAACCGGGGTGATCCTCGGTGGCATGACCAGCGAGAAACTCCCCGATTGGGTTCCGGCGTCCGGGGTGCGACTGCGCCTCGCGGGGGTCCATTTCGACGCCGTACGCGTCCGCGGGGTCCGCGGCGAGGCGGTGCTGCACCACCTCGTTAGGGCCACCGGTGGGCATCCCGGCCCCGTCGTAGGGGAGTTGTGGCGAGGGCGATGGACGTACTTCCTCGTCCCGCCCGGCAGCAGCAAGGAGCACCCCTGGCCGCCCGGTGCCGCCTGCTTCGGCCCGTGCGCCCGGGACCAGTACGTCGGCGTCCCGGCCGCCGACGGCAACACCTACCCGCTGTCGTGGCGCGCGGGGCCGCCGGGCATCGGCGAGTTCGTGGACCCGGCGCTGCTGTTCGCGGTGGTCACCGCCCAGTTGTGCCTGCCGCCGGACGGCTGAGCCGGGGGATCACGGCGGGTGTGGCGGATGTTCCGGTCCCGCGCTCCGCCCCCGCTCCGTCACGCGCCGGACGGCCGGGCCGGAGGGCCTGCCTCCGGCACCGGCCGGAACACCGGGACCACCACTCCCCCGCCCTCCTCCCGGAAGGCCACTTCCAGTTCCATCCCGATCCGCAGGTCCCCCTCCGCGCACTCGACGATCTCGGTCATCACCCGCGGGCCCTCCGTGAGGTCGACCACGGCGGCGGTGTAGGGGGTGCGGGCGCCGAAGGGCGGGAGGTCGTTGCGGTGGACGACGGACCAGGTGTAGAGGGTTGCCCGGCCGCTCGCCCGCTCCCAGCGGACCTCCTCGCTCCAGCAGTACGGGCAGAACTCGCGCGGGTAGTGGTGGGCCCGTTGGCAGGCGGCGCAGCGGCGGATCAGCAGACGGCCCTCGGCGGCGGCGTCCCACCAGGGGCGGGTGAAGTCGTCGATGTCGGGGGTCGCGGCGGTCCGGCCCCTCCGGTCCATGCTCGCCGAGGTCCGGTCGCTCGGCGCCGGGGACGCGGTCCGGGCGGGGGGCGCCGGGGTCAGGGCAGGGGGCGCCGGGGAAACGGTCCGGCCGGGCGTGGCGGCCGTCCCGCCGGGCGGAATGGCCGTCCCGCCCGAGGTCGCGGCCGTCCCGCCGGGAGCGTCGCGGCCGTCCCCCGCCCGCTCACAGGAAGAGCCCCAACGCGCTGTCCAGGGACCATGTCTGCCAGGACACGGCGAACAGGGCGACCAGCGAGATCAGGGCCATCATCGCGTTCTGGCCCTGCTCGGCCCAGTCGTGGATCATCAGGACCAGGTAGAGGAGGTTGAGGACGAGGCCGCCGGCGAGCGCGACCGGGGTGAGGAACCCGGTGATCAGGCCGAGGCCGAGGGCGAGTTCGGCGTAGACGACGACATACGCCATCGCCCTGGGGCGCGGGGCCACGACCCGCTCGAAGCCGGATCTGACCGCCGTCCAGCGGTGCTTCGCGGCGACACCGGCGGCCCAGGTGATGCCGGTGCCGCGTTCGAACCAGCCCTTCCTGTCCTTGTGGCGCCAGCTCTCCAGCCACCACAGCCCCAGTCCGATGCGGAGGACGGCGAGCCATTCGGCGCCGGTGAGCCAGATGGTCTGCATGCCCGGTACCCCTCCCAGCCGTTTCTGACGGTACGTCAGTTCACCGGAAGCGGCCCGCGCGCGCAAGAGGTAGCCCGCCGTGACCGTTTCGCAACCGCGTGCCACTACAGTCAGCATCCATGCCCGACCTCAGAGCCCTGGACCTCACGAACGACCGCCCGGTGTACGTCATCGGGGCCGGACCCGGCGGACTCGCCGCCGCCGCCGCCCTACGGGAACGGGGGGTGCGGGCGGTCGTCCTGGAGAAATCCGATTCCGTCGGCGCCTCCTGGCGCGGGCACTACGACCGGCTGCACCTGCACACCACCCGCCGGCTGTCCGGGTTGCCGGGACTTCCTATGCCGCGCCGGTTCGGCAGGTGGGTCGCCCGCGACGACGTGGTCAGATACCTGGAGAAGTACGCCGAGTTCCACGAGCTGGAGCTGGTGACCGGCGTTGAGGTGTCCAGGATCGAGCCCGACGGGGCCGACTGGGTGCTCCATGCGACCGGCGGCCGCCGGCTGACCGGGCGGGCCGTCGTCGTGGCCACCGGCTTCAACCACACCCCCCGCATACCGGACTGGCCCGGGCGCGAGGTGTACGCGGGCGAGCTGCTGCACGCCTCCGCGTACCGCAACCCCGCCCCGTACGAGGGCAGGGACGTACTGGTCGTCGGGGTCGGCAACACGGGCGCGGAGATAGCGGCGGACCTGGCCGGGGCGGGAGCCTCGCGGGTGCGGCTGGCCGTGCGGACGGCCCCGCACATCGTCCGCCGCTCGACCGCGGGCTGGCCCGCGCAGCGCACGGGGATACTCGTCCGTCGGCTGCCGGTGCCGCTGGTGGACGCCGCCGGCCGGCTGCTGGCCCGGATCGCCGTGCCCGACCTGTCGGCCCGGGGACTGCCGCGCCCTGAGGCGGGGCTGTACACACGGGTCCGGCAGGGCGCCATCCCGGTGCAGGACGTGGGTCTGATCGACGCGGTCCGCACGGGGACGGTGGAGCCGGTCGCCGCCGTCGCATCGTTCGACGACGCCAAGGTGGTCCTGGCGGACGGCTCCCGAATATCCCCGGACGCGGTCATCGCGGCCACCGGCTACCACCGCGCACTGGAGCCGCTCGTGGGGCATCTCGGCGTGCTGGACGAACGCGGCCGGCCGGTCGTCCACGGTGGACGGACCCCGCGCGAGACCCCGGGCCTCTACTTCACCGGCTTCACGAACCCGATCAGCGGGATGCTCCGCGAAATGGCCCTGGACGCAAGGAAGATCGCAAAAGCGCTGTCGGCGTGACGCCCGCGCAGCCGCGCCGGAGGGCGCCCGGCGCCCGTCCGCCGGGCAGGCGGACAGGCGGACAGGCGGACAGGCGGACAGGCAGGCGAGCACAGGCGGGCAGGCAGGCGGGCAGGCGGGCAGGCGGCCGGGCACCCTCGTGGGGCGTCAGGCCCCAGACGGCCGGGCGCCTTCCCGGGTGTCAGGCGACCGCCGGCGCGCTCGCCTCGAGTTCGAACCATGTGGTCTTGCCGGTGGCGGTGCGGCAGCTGCCCCATGCGTCGGCGAGGGCGTCGAGGAGCCCGATGCCCCGTCCCCCTTCGGCCCAGCCGTCGGGCCCGCGCTCGGCCGGGCGACCCGCTGAGCCGCCCGCCGAGCAGCCCGCCGGGCCGTCGCTGTTGGTGTCCTCCACCTCGCAGCACAGGCGGCCGTCGCGGACCCGCAGATTGAGCCGCAGGGGGCCGCGCGTGTGGCGGACCGAGTTGGTGACCAGTTCGCTGATCAGGAGTTCGACGGTCTCCTCCAGATCAGGCAGCTCCCGCAGACCCCAGAGACCGAGCTGGGCGACCGCCAGGTGCCGGGCCCGGCGGACCGAGGCCGGCTCCCGCCGCAGAGGCCAGGAGGTCTCCCGCTCGGTGGCCCGGGAACGGGGGGACTCCAGCGGCCGCAGGGGCAGCGTCATCCGGGACCAGAGCACCGCCTGACGGGCGCCGAAGGACAGGGGCCCGTTCGCCGGACCGCCGTCGCAGGCCGCCGGAGCGCCCCGCCCCGGCCCCCACACGGTTCGACGACGGCACAACCGTGCACGAAGTCCCGTACGGGACTTCGCCAGGCAGCCGATGGCGCGAGAGACCACGGGGGACCAGTCCTTTCCATACGGCCTGCGGCGCTCGGTGCAACAGGGGAATCGGGCAAACGAGTGGGGAGCGCACTGCACGGCCGCGCTTCCCCATCAACTGTAGCGCGTACTACATTAAAGTGACCCAAAAAGGAAAATACGGACGTGCGGCCCCTTGGGTCACCGCGCGCCTCGAGCCGAGGAGCCCCCATGCCGCGCCCGCCTGACCTGGCCAAACGCCGACAACTACTCGAGCGGATCCACGACTACGTCATCCGCAACGGCCTGTCCGGACTGTCCCTCCGCCCCTCGCCACGGAACTGGGGACGAGCGACCGCATGCTCCTCTACTACTTCGGCACCAAGGAACGCCTGATCGCGGAGGTTCTGGCCATGGACGACCGGCGCCCTCTGCTGCGCATCCGCGACCGGCTGGACGCCGCAGGCCCACCGGGGGACGCCGCAGCCATGCGGCGCCTGATGGAAGAGGTGTGGCAGCTCTTCACCGCCCCCGACGTCCGGGCGTCCTTCCCCCTGCACGTCGAGGTGATGGCCGACAGCCTGCTCCACCCCGAGCGGTACGGACCGGTCATGCACAACGCCCTCACCCAGTGGACGGACCTGCTCGCCTCGACCCTCCGGGGCACCGGCATGCCGGAGGACCGCGCCCGGATCCACGCCACCCTGCTGGTCGGCGCCGTCTTCGGCCTCCAGCTGGCGCCGCTCACCAACGACCGCTGGGATCACGCCACGGCGGCCTACCGAGACCTCCTCGACTGCCTCGAACCGGCCTGGTGCGCCACCGGCGACACCCGATGACACCCGATGACACCCGACGGCACCGGGACGGCACCCGACGGCCCCGAAGGGCACCCGATATACTTTCATCACTTGCGCAATACTGCACATATAGGGAACCGGCCCTGAGGGCGCCGGCGTCGAGGGCTCCGGCGGAGCAGGCCGGACGTGAGGGGTGACGGGTGTTCGCCGATCTGAGTCCGCTGAAACTGGCCGCCCTGGCCACCCTCGCCTTCCTCCTGCTGGGCCCGGAGAAGCTCCCCGGAGCGATCCGGGACGGAATGGCCCTCCTCCGCGCGGTACGGGAGTTCTCCGGCCGCACCCAGGAGCGGATCCGGTCCGAGTGGGGCCCGGAGTTCGCGGACTTCGAGTTCGGGGACATGAACCCGAGGACACTGCTGCGCCGGCACATACAGACCGGCGACCCCGACCCCCTTGGGCTCGACGAGATCCGTACCGCCCTCGACCCGAGGCCGGACGTGGCCCGCGCCGCGGCCACCGCACGCGAGGCGGTGGGCGGCGCCGCGGCCCGGCCTCCGGCACACGACCACTCCCCGGCGAGGGGCCGCCCGGCCGAAGCATCCCCGGCACCGCCGTTCGACCCGGACACCACCTGACCCGGCGCCACCCGGCACCCGGCACCCGACCTGGAGGTACCCCGCTCGCCACCACCCGGCGCCCACCGTGGAGGCACCCGGCTCGCCGCCACCCCGGCGCCGGGCACCGCCCGCACACCTCGCGGGGCGCGGCGCACGCACCGGCCGCGGCTCAGCGGGCGCCCTCCCCGGCACCCTTCTCTCCGGCGGCCTGCCGCACGGGGGCCGGATCGCCGGTCGTGGCGGCGACGTCGTCCGGAGCGGAGAGCCGGGGCGCCGTTCCCGGCTCCGGCGACCGGGCCGAGTCCGCGCCGTCGTCCTTCATCGCCCTGGCCTCGCTCTTGAGGATCCGCAGGGACTTACCCAGGGCGCGTGCGGTGTCCGGCAGCCGCTTGGCACCGAACAGCGCGAAGGCGACGGCCACCAGGATCACCAGATGCCAGGGCTCCAGCGCGTTGCGGAACATGCGCCCACTTCCTCTCCATGCAAGACGGCGGGGGAGTCGGGGTCGCACCCGCCAGGATTATTGCCATATTGCGCAACCGTACAACCAATCGATGCGATCAGTCGTCCTCTCAGACATGAGTCGCAGCCAGACGCCTACGCGCCCGACGACGACCGGCCGCAGGAGGAGCCCGCGCCACCGGAAGGCAACACCCAGGAGGCACGGCCGGACCCGAGGGCACGGCCGCCGGCGCGCCAGGGCGCTGCTGGCCGTCCCGGCCGCCGTGCTCGCCCTCGTCGTCGCCGCTGCCGGCTGGGCGTACCTCAGGCTGGACGGCGACATCGACACCTTCGGCGCGGACGGCATCGCCCACCACCGCCCCGAGCAGGGTCCCTCCGAGGCGATGAACGTCCTCGTCATCGGCTCCGACGCACGCGTCTCGGGCAATGCGGCGCTCGGCGGGGGCGCCAAGGACGACGCGGGCCGCTCCGACACCGCGATCCTGCTCCACGTCTACGCCGACCACCGGCACGCCGTGGCCGTGTCGATCCCCCGCGACACTCTGGTCGACATCCCGCCCTGCCGGCTCCCGGACGGCACGTGGACCGGCACCCGCAGGAACGTCATGTTCAACGCGGCCTACTCGGTGGGGCAGACACCCGAGGGCAACCCCGCCTGCACGCAGAACACGGTGGAGAAGCTGACCGGGCTGCGCGTCGACCACACCATCGTCGTCGACTTCAAGGGCTTCGCGACGCTCACCGACGTCGTGGGAGGGGTACCGGTGTGCCTGCCCCGCGACGTGTACGAGCAGGACCTCGACCCCACCCGCGCCACCCGCGGCAAGATGCTGCTGCACAAGGGGGAGCAGACCGTCTCCGGCCGCAGGGCACTGGACTATGTGCGCGTCCGGCACGGCCTGGGCGACGGCTCGGACATCGGCCGCATCAGGCGGCAGCAGGCGTTCGCGGCAAGCCTGGTCCGGCAGGTGAAGAGCGAGGGGCTGACCCCGTCCAAGCTCCTGCCGCTCGCGGAGGCGGCGACGAAGTCGATGACCGTCGATCCGGGGCTCGGATCCCCGGACAAGCTGATCGCGTTCGCGATGTCGCTGAAGGACGTCGGCCTGTCCGACATCCGCTTCGTCACCGTCCCCTGGCGGTACGAGGGAGAGCGCGTCGCCCTCGTCCAGCCGGACGCCGACGCCCTGTGGCGCGCCATCAAGGACGACCGGGCCATAGACGGCGGTGACGTCCGCAGCGGCAGCCCCTCGCCCTCCGCCGGGAAGGCCCGGCCGGACGCGGGCGCCTCGCGGTCTCCGTTCCCGAAGGATGCGGTGGACGGCTCCCGCTCGGCCGACGACGACCTGTGCTCGGGTCTCTCCTACGGGTGAGCCGTGCCGGTCGGGCCGGCACCGCACACGGAGCACCTCACACGGGTTTCCCCGCCGGCGTTTCCTGCGCTTCCCCCGCCTGGGCCCTCACGCGGCTCCCCCCGCCCGCGCGGTCGTGCGGCGGCCCCGCCGTGCCGCGTCCCCGCAGGACGGTCAGCACGGCCGCGTACCCGGCGAGAACCGCGCCGAGCAGCAGGTAGCAGTGGACCGGCAGCGCCGACAGGCCGAGCGGCGGCCCGAGCGGGGAGAGCGGCAGCACCACCCCGGTCGCGGCCAGGGCGGCCGCCGCCCAGCCGACCGGGCCGGGCGTGCGGCCGCGGGCGGCGCGGTGGCCCGTGCGCAGGAGCACCATCACCAGAGCCTGGGTCAGCAGGTTCTCGGTGAACCAGCCGGAGTGGAACGCGGCGGCGCCGCCCGGGCCGTGCGGGGCGAGCGCGAGAACGGCGAGGGTGGCGAGGTCGGCCGCCGCGTTGAGGGCACCGAAGCCCGTGACGAACCGCAGCAGTGCGCGCGTGTCCAGTGCGGTGGGGCGGCGCAGTACCGCCGGGTGCGGACGGTCGCCCGCGAAGGAGATCTGGGCCGCGTCGAAGCAGAGGTTCTGCACCAGCACCAGGGCCGGGAGCATGGGCGGGAAGGAGGTGAGCAGACCCACCACGAGCACCGCGACCGCGTTGCCGAGGTTCGCGGAGAGGCTGACGCGCAGATACGTGGTGACGTTGCCGCTGGAGCGCCGCCCCGCGTCGACGGCGTGGCCGAGGAGGCCGAGGTCCCGGTCGGCGAGCACCACGTCCGCCGTCTCCCGGACGACGGGTACGGCGTCGCGCGGGGAGATCCCGACGTCGGCGGCGCGCAGCGCCGGCAGGTCGTTGACGCCGTCGCCGAGGAAGCCGACGGTGTGCCCGCCGTCCCGCAGGGCGGCGGCGATCCGCGCCTTGTGCTCGGGGGCGCACCTGGCGAAGACGGTGGTGCGCCCGGCCGTCTCGGCGAGTTCGCGGTCGCCGAGCCCGTCCACCTGGTCGGCGGTGAGCACCCGGTCCGCGTCCACCGGGATCCCCAGGTCGCGGCAGGCGCGCACCGCCGTGCCCGGATGGTCGCCGGTGAGGATCTTGACGGCGACGCCCCGGTCGGCGAGTGCCGCCAGGGCACCGGCGGCGGTGGGGGCCACGGCGTCCCGCAGGGTGACGAAGCCGCGGAAGGTCAGGCCGCGCGCTTGGCGGGGAGCGGACGCCCCGGACAGGCGGGCGGGCCGTTCCGCGGTGGCCACCGCGAGCACGCGCAGGCCCCGCTCCGCCTGGCGTGCGCCGAGCGCGAGCAGCCGTTCGCGCTCCGGCCCGCTGGTCGCACAGCGCTCCAGCACCGTCTCCACGGCGCCCTTGACGACCACGGTGTGCGTGCCGATCCGGCCCGGCGTGCGGACGACGGCGACGGCCAGGCGCCGTACCGGGTCGAAGGGCTGCGCCGCGACCCCCTCGTACGCCGCGGGGTCGCGCTCGTACACCGTCCCACCCTCGTACGCCGCGTCCAGGACCGCCTCGTCGAGGGCGTCCGGTGCGGGCAGGTCGGCGAGCTGGAGGGTCCACCAGGCGTTCACCGCGGCCCAGTGCAGCACCTCCGGGTCGGGCCGGCCCTCCGCGTCCAGGGCGCGGTAGACGGTGGGCCGGTCCTGGGTGAGGGTGCCGGTCTTGTCCAGGCACAGCACGTCCACGGCGCCGAGGTCGTGCAGTGCCGGCAGCCGCCGTACGAGCACCCCCGGGTACGGGCCAGCACCGAGGCGCCCCGCGCCAGACAGGTGGTGACGACGACCGGGAGCATCTCCGGGACCACGGCCACGGCCACCGCGACCGCGAACGGCAGCGTCGCCGGACCGCCGGGACCACGCAGTGCCGCGTCGGCGAGCAGCACCAGCGGCGGCACGAGCAGCATGAAGCGGACCAGGGCCCAGGAGACGCCGTTGACACAGGTGTCGAAGGCGCTCGGCCGGCGCCGGGCGGCGGCCAGGGCGCGCGCGGCGGCGAACCGGGTCCGCTCGCCGGTCTCGACGACGACGGCGGTGCCGCTGCCGGACGCGACACCGCTGCCCTGGAAGCACAGCTGCGGCCGGCCGAACGGGCCGGCGCCCAGCAGGCTCGGCTGCGGCCGGCCGGGCGCGCCGCCGCCCAGCGGGTGCGCGAAGTCCGTGGCGTCCTTGGGGACCGGGGCGGATTCACCGGTGAGTTCCGCCTGGTGCACATGGAGGCCGTGCGACCTCAGCAGGCGCACATCGGCCGGCACCGGGTCGCCGGGGCCCAGCCGGATCACATCGCCGGGCACCAGTTCGTCCACCGGGATCTCGCGCTCCACCGGCGCGGACTCCTCGTCGGCGCGTCGCAGCACCGTGGCCGTGCTGACGACGAGGGCGCGCAGCGCCGCCAGGGACCGGTCGGTCCGGCACTCCCCGTGCGCGCGCAGCGCCCCGCTGACGCCGACCAGGACGAGAACCACGCAGGCGGTGCCCCAGGAGGCCACGACCGCCGAGACCAGGCCCACGCACAGCAGCACGGCGGTGAAGGGGTCGCGCAGGCCGCGGGCGAAGAGCCGCGGCCAGGACGGTCCCCGATGGGCCGGAACCGTGTTCGGCCCGTAGCGGGTCAGGCGCGCCTCGGCCTCCGCCTCGGTCAGGCCGCGCGTACCGCAGTCGAGCCGCCGCAGCACCTGCAGGGCGGTCGGCGTGCCCGGCTCCGCGCTCCCGGCGCCGGAGGACGGGGAGTGCAGGGATGCCGGGGCCTTCTCGGGCATGGGCCGCACGCCGCTCAGGCGCCGGTCCGGTGCAGCCGGGCCACCGGTGCGGAAGCCTCTCCGGTGCGGGCGGCGAGTTGCCCCACCATCAGCCGGACGACGGTGACGATGTCGGGGTCGTCGACGACGTACACCTGGCGGCGGCCCTCGCGGCGGGCGCGCACCAGTCCGGCCAGCTTGAGCTTGGTGAGGTGCTGGCTGACGGCGGGCAGCGCCCCGCCGACGCGTTCCGCGAGACGGGTCACGTCGCTCTCGCCCTGGGACAGGGCCCACATGATGTGCAGCCGGGCCGACGACGCGAGCAGCCCGAAGGCGGCGGCAGCCTCGGCCAGCACCTCTGCGGACGGGTCATCGAAGCCCTCGAGGTCTGCTGCCACAGCCATCTCCCGTTCCACCCGATCGTCACCACCGCGCTCGCGCCAGTCTAGGCGCCTCACCGGGAAGGCCCCGGCGTCCAAGGGACGGGCGGCTGACGGCCTCCCTCACGGCCTCCGGGCCGGGGCGAGCCGGGTCCGCACCCGCCTGCGCACCGGCTCACCTGCGCACCTGCGCACCTGCGCACCTGCGCACCGGGCCTCACGACCGTCCGGGCGGGGGCCGTCACCGGTCCGCCTGCCGCAGTCCCCACCCCTGCCCCTGCCCCTGCCTCTGACCCAGCCCGCAGGACCGCACCACCGCCCGCCCGAGGCCCCACACCGGTCCACGCGCCCCTGCCGGCCGGGGGACTCTCCACCGTCGGTGTTCCGGCCGACCACTCCCCCGCATCCGGCCATCCTGCGCCAGGTCCTCCCCGGAGCCGGTTGCGCCCCGGGCTCTCCGGGCAGGCATCCCCGCGCGCCCGGCCCGGCAGGGCTTCCACGCCCTTTCCCACGTCCGGACAGTTCCTGACATGCCGTCAGTTCTGTAATCTGACTATGCGTCAGTAACTTCGCCGACGAGCAGGGAGCGGGCGGAACGATGCTTGGATCAACCCACGGCACCTTGACCACCGACCTCCGCGCCCGGGTGGTGGCCTGCGGGCAGCAGACCGGCGCAGCCGTCCACGGCTCCACCGCCGCCGAGGGCGACCTCGACGTCAGCGGCCGCCCGCTGTACGCGCCCGTACCCGCTCTCGACCGCTTCTTCCGCCCCGAAGCGGTCGCCGTCGTGGGCGCCTCCGACAGCGACGGCCGGCCCGGCACCGGGATCACCCGGCAGCTGATCGCCTGGGCCGATCGGGTCGGGGCGCGGCTGCACCCGGTCCATCCGAGGCGTACCACCGTCTTCGGCCTGCCCTGCGTGCCGTCCGTCGCGGAACTTCCCGAGCCCGTGGATCTCGCCGTGCTGCTCGTCGGCGATCCGCTGCCCGTGATCGGGGAACTCGGCCAGGCGAAGGTGAGGTTCGCCGTGGCCTTCGCGTCCGGGTTCGCCGAGACCGGTGCGGCCGGCGCCGACGCCCAGCGGCGGCTCGCGGCGGCCGCGGAGCGGTCCGGGCTGCGGCTGCTCGGCCCGAACACCAACCTCAACGCCTTCGAGCGGTTCCGCGACGACCTCGACGGCCCCGCCATCGCGCTGATCACCCAGTCCGGCCACCAGGGACGCCCGGTGTTCACCATGCAGGAACTCGGTGTACGGCTCTCCCACTGGGCGCCGACGGGCAACGAGGCCGACCTGGAGACCGCGGACTTCATCGCGTACTTCGCGGGACGGCCCGAGGTCGGGGCGATCGCCTGCTACATCGAGGGCATCAAGGACGGCCGCTCGTTCCTGCTCGCCGCGGACCGGGCCGCCCGCAACCGCGTCCCCGTCGTCGCGGTCAAGGTCGGCCGCACCGAGGCCGGAGCCCGGACGGCCGCCTCGCACACCGGCAGGCTCACCGGCGCCGACGAGGTCGTGGACGCGGCGATGCGGCAGTACGGCGTGATCCGCGTCGACGGACTCGACGAACTCCAGGACACCGCCGCCCTGCTGGCCCGGGCACGCAGGCCCACGGCCGACGGGGTCGCCGTCTACTCGATCTCCGGCGGCACGGGCGCGCACTTCGCGGACCTCGCCAGCGCGGCGGGCCTGCGGCTGCCCGAACTGTCCGCCGCCCGCCGGACCGAACTGCACCAGTGGATACCGGAGTACCTGAACGTGGCCAACCCCGTCGACAGCGGCGGGCACCCCGTCGGCGACTGGCGCGGCAGGAAGATCATCGACGCGATCCTCGCCGACCCCGGCGTCGGCGTGCTGGTCTGCCCGATCACCGGCCCCTTCCCACCCATGAGCGACCGGCTCGCCCAGGACCTGGTGGACGCCGCCGAGGCCACGGACAAGCTGGTGTGCGTGGTGTGGGGTTCGCCGGTCGGGACGGAGGAGGCGTACCGGACGACGCTGCTCGGCTCGTCCCGGGTGGCCACCTTCCGCACTTTCGGCAACTGCGTCACGGCGGTCAGGGCGTACCTCGACCACCACCGCTTCACGACCGGCTACCGCTCCCCGTTCGACGAGGCACCGCGCACCCTCTCCCCCTCCTTCCGCAAGGCGCAGGCGCTGCTCCGCCCCGGCCACCGGCTCAGCGAGCACGCGGCGAAGCAGCTGCTGCGCGCGTACGGGATCCGGGTGCCGCGCGAGCAGCTGGTGACCAGTGCGGCGGCCGCGGTGCGGGCCGCGGGGCTGGTCGGCTACCCGGTGGTGATGAAGGCGTCCGCGCCGCAGCTCGCGCACAAGACGGAACTGGGCCTGGTACGGATCGGGCTGACCTCGGCCAGCCAGGTCCGCGACACCTACCGCGAACTGACCGACATCGCCCGGTACGAGGGCGTGGACCTCGACGGCGTCCTCGTCTGCCAGATGGTCGAGCGCGGGGTCGAGATGGTCGTGGGCGTGTCACAGGACGAGCTGTTCGGGCCGACGGTGACGGTCGGGCTCGGCGGAGTGCTCGTGGAGGTGCTGCGTGACGTGGCGGTCCGGGTGCCGCCGTTCGGAGAGGAGGAGGCCCGATCGATGCTCGCCGAGCTGCGCGGGCGGGCCCTGCTGGACGGTGTCAGGGGCGGGCCGCCGGTGGACGTGGACGCGCTCGTCGAGGTCGTCCTGCGGGTCGAGCGGATGGCGCTCGAACTCGGCGGGGAGCTGTCCGAGTTGGACATCAACCCCCTGATGGTCCTGCCGCGCGGACAGGGCGCGGTGGCGCTGGACGCGCTGGCGGTGTGCCGGTGAACGAGGAGAGGCTGACCAGCGAGAACGACCCGCTGAGCGAGGAGAAGCGAATCAGTGAGCGCGACCCGCTGAGCGAGGAGAAGCGGACCAGCGAGAACGACCCGCTGAGCGAGGAGAAGCGGATGGCGCGGGGCGTGCTGCACCACGCGGAGAACGGGGTCTTGTGGATCACGCTCGACCGGCCCGAGGTGCTGAACGCCGTCACCCGGGAGCAGCGCGAGCGGATCACCACGCTGCTCGCTGACGCCTCAGCCGATCCGGAGGTCAGAGCCGTCGTCATCACCGCGACGGGCCGGGGCTTCTGCGCCGGCGCGGATCTGCGCGTCGAGCGTCCCGAGGCGGCTGCGACCGGGAACCCCGCGTCCGGCTCGTACCCGGCCGGTGGGCCGGAGCGCGTCCCCGGTGACGTGGCCCGGATGATCCGGCTCGAGGCCCAGCCGTTCATCGCCGCCGTCCTGGACTGCGAGAAGCCCGTGATCGCCGCGGTGAACGGCACGGCGGCCGGTGTCGGAGCGCATCTGGCCTTCGCCTGCGACCTGGTCCTCGCCTCCGAATCCGCCCGCTTCATCGAGGTGTTCGTCAGGCGCGGGCTCGTCCCGGACGGGGGCGGGGCGTATCTGCTGCCGCGGCTGGTGGGGCCGCAGCGCGCGAAGGAGCTGATGTTCTTCGGGGATGCACTGTCCGCGGCCGACGCCCAGCGGATGGGGCTCGTCAACCGGGTCGTGGCGGCGGATGAACTGGAGCAGACCGCCCGGTCCTGGGCCGAGCGCCTCGCTCAGGGCCCGACCCGGGCCCTCGCGCTCACCAAGCACCTGGTCAACACGTCCCTCGACACCGACCGGGCCTCCGCGTTCGCGGCGGAGGCCGCCGCGGTGGAGATCGCCATGGCGACGCACGACGCGAACGAGGGGGTGGCGAGCTTCGTGGAGCGCCGGAGACCGGAGTACCGGGGGCGGTAGGTCGTACCACCGCCGGTCAGGCGGCTCCCGGCCGACGGCGGATCGCCGGGCAGCGGCATGGCACTGTCCGCCCGAGGCCCCGAGGCCCCACCGCCGCCCCCACCGGCAGTACCCCCGACCGCCGCCCCGACGCCCCTACGCCCGCCGGGACCGCCCGGGAGCGCGGGGCGGCGCAGACGGCGACGGGCAGCACCCGACACCAGCCGGGGCCCCAAGGCCGCGGTGCGGCGCCCGGGGGCGGGTCGGCGCCGCCCTGCCCCGGGCGCCGCACCGCTTCAGTCCTTGCGGCCCGTCGCCGCGACGGCGACACCGAGGCCGATCATCGTGAGACCGCCGACGCCGCCGACCGCGCCGAGCCGCCGCGGTGACCGGGCGAACCAGCCGCGAGCGGTCGCCGCGGCCAGGCCCCAGACGCTGTCGCAGACCAGCGCGATGGCGTTGAAGACCAGCCCCAGCAGCAGCATCTGGAGCACGACGTGCCCGGCCCCGCGGTCCACGAACTGCGGAAGTACGGCGGCGAAGAACACGATCGTCTTCGGGTTCGCCACCCCGACCGCGAAGCCCTCCCACAGCGTGCGGGCGCTCCCGTGCCCGCCGGGGCCGCCGTCCGCGACCGCCGACAGCACGGACTTCCGCCGCCGTACCGCCTTGACCCCGAGGTACACGAGGTACCCGGCGCCCGCGAGCTTCAGCACGGTGAACACCAGAACGGACCGCTCCACGACGGTCCCGACACCGAGGGCGACACCCACGACGAGCACATAGGCCCCGAGTGTGTTCCCGACGACCGTGGTCAGCGCGGCGCGGCGCCCCTGCGCCAGTGCACGCCCGACCACGAACAGCACGCTGGGGCCGGGAATCACTATCAGCAGGAACGACACGGCCGCGAAGGCCGGCAGACGGTCGGTGGACACCATCAGCCCATGGAACCCGGGGGACGGCCGCCCCGCGACCCGTTTTCCCAGCCGCCGCCCGCCCGCCGCGTTTCCGTCGCACGCCCGCCGCGTACCCGCTGCGCGCTCCGCCCCCGCCGGCCGGACGGCTACCCGGACTCCGTGCGAGCGCCGCGCGCGGCCACGATGAACTCCGTGATCAGTTCGGGGCTCTTCACCCCACGGCTGATCTCGATGCCGCTGGAGACGTCCACGCCCCAGGGGCGGGCCGTGCGCACCGCCTCCACGACGTTGTGCGGGTCGAGTCCGCCGGCGAGCAGCCAGCGCCGGCCGGGAGCCGGGAGGCGCTTGCCGGTGCGGTCCCAGACCTCGCCCGCGCCGGGCACGGGCGCGTCGAGCAGGAGGATGTCCTCGCCGCGCTCGCCGTACCGGGGTACCCCGTCCCGGACGGCCACCCCCGGATCAGGGTGCGGCCGTCCGGACGCAGCGCGTCGTAGTACGCGAGGTCCTCCCGGCCGTGCAGTTGGACGGCGCGCATGCCGGTCCCGTCCAGCAGGGCGCGGACCTCGTCCAGCGGCTGGTCGCGGAAGACGCCCACCGTCAGGACGCCGTCGGGCACCCGGGCGGCGAGCCGCCGCGCGGTGCCGGCGTCGACGCGGCGCGGGCTCTCTGCGAAGACGAAGCCGATGGCGTCTACACCGGCCTCGACGGCGGTGTCGACGTCCCGCTCCGTGCGCAGACCGCAGACCTTGACGAACAGAGGCGTGTCCATGTCGGTGCTTCTCCGTAACCGCGGCGTCGGCTGGCCGTCCGCCACGCTACCGGTCGCGGCGTGCGCCCCGGCGGGTCCACCGGTCCGGGGGTGGGCAGTATGCGGAGGCGGAGGGGAAGGGGGAACGGAAACGGAGGCGAAGGCGAAGGCGAAGGCGAACGGGTTCTCATCTGACGTATCGTCAGTTTCAATGGACGGTGTGATGGGACACGCAGGGATGGCCGCGGCCGCCGTCCGCCACCTCCGCTCCACCGGCGCCGCCACGGCGGCCGGACCGCCGTACGACGCGCTGCCGCGGCCCGCGCTGCGGGCCGTCGGTGAGGACGAGAGACCACCGGTCGCCCCCGCCGAGTTCCGGCGGGTGCTGGGGTACTTCGCGAGCGGGGTCACCGTCGTCACGGCCCATGACGAGGAAGGCGGCGGCCCGGCGGGCTTCGCCTGCCAGTCCTTCGCTTCGCTGTCGCTCGACCCGCCCCTGGTGGTGTTCATGGTCGCCCGTACGTCGACGACCTGGCCGCGCATCGCCCGCGCCGGGGCGTTCTGCGTCAACGTCCTCGGAGCGCACCAGGCCGGGCTGTGCCGCGCGTTCGCGGTGAGCGGCGCCGACAAGTTCGCCGGCGTCGCCCACGCCCCTGCCCCGGTGACCGGCTCCCCCCGGCTCGCCTCGGTCCCCGCCTGGATCGACTGCACGATCAGCGCGGTCCATACCGGTGGCGACCATCTGATCGTGGTGGGGCGGGTGGAGGCCCTGGGCGCCGTGGCGGACGGCGATCCGCTGCTGTTCCACCGGGGGCGGTTCGGGCGCTTCGAGGCGTAGCCGCACCGAACGGCCCGCCGCCGCCACCACCGCCGCCAACCACCGCCGCCAACGCCGTCTACCACCGGGGCACGGCGCCCGGGCGGATGAACCAGGACGGACCACCGCACGGCGGTGTCCGCGCGGGACGCGCCCCGCCCCGTCGGCCACGCCCTTCCGCTCGGAGGCCGCCCGCCGTGAAGGCGACACGGGAGGTGTAGACGGCGCGGGCCGTAAGGGCGGCACGGGACGTGGAGGAGGCATGGACCGTAAAGGAGGCTCGGGCCGCGGAGGCGGCACGGGCCGCGGCCCGCACGCACCGCGCCCACCGCGGCCCGGCCCCCGACCGGCCGGCGCGGGCCCCGGGCCTCAGCCGACCGCAGCCCGCGAAGGCGACCCCCGCCGGATCACCAGCGCCATCAGGGCCGCCGCCGCGCACAGGGCTCCGGAGGCGTACCAGACCACGTCGTAGCTGCCGAAGACGTCGCGGGCGGCGCCGCCCGCGAAGGCGACGACCGCGGCGCCGACCTGGTGGGAGGCGAGGACCCAGCCGAACACGATCGCGCTCCGGTCTCCGTAGTGCTCCCGGCACAGCGCGATCGTCGGCGGGACGGTGGCCACCCAGTCGAGGCCGTAGAACACGATGAAGAAGACCATCGGAGGGTGCACGGACGGCGCCAGCAGCATCGGCAGGAAGAGCAGCGAGATGCCGCGCAGCGCGTAGTAGACGGCGAGCAGCCGGCGGGTGTCGAAGCGGTCGGTGAACCAGCCGGAGGCGATCGTTCCGACGACGTCGAAGACGCCGATGACCGCGAGCAGCGAGGCGGCAGCCGTGATGGGCATGCCGTGGTCGTGGGCGGCGGGGACGAAGTGCGTCTGGACGAGGCCGTTGGTCGAGGCGCCGCAGATCGCGAAGGTACCCGCCAGCAGCCAGAACGGTCCCGTGCGCGCGGCCGAGAACAGGACGGACAGGGCACGCCGGGCCGCTCCCGGGACCGGCGCCGGCTTGGGCACGAACTCCGCCGACCCGTACGGGGCGAGCCCCACGTCCGCCGGGTGGTCGCGCAGCAGCAGCCAGACGAACGGGACGACGGCCAGCGCGGCGAGCGCGACCGTGACGGCCGCGGGCCGCCACTGGTGCTCCTGGACGATCCAGGACAGCAGGGGGAGGAAGACCAGCTGCCCGGACGCCGCGGCGGCCGTCAGAATGCCGGTGACCAGGCCCCTGCGCTCGGCGAACCAGCGGTTCGTGACCGTCGCGGCGAAGGCCAGGGCCATCGAGCCGGTGCCGAGTCCGACGAGCAGGCCCCAGCAGAGCAGCAGCTGCCAGGCCGCCGTCATCCACACCGTCAGGCCCGAACCGAGCGCGATCATCGTCAGCGCGGCCGCCACCACCCTGCGGATGCCGTACCGGTCCATCAGGGCGGCGGCGAACGGCGCGGTGAGCCCGTACAGCGCCAGGTTGACGGAGACCGCGAGCCCGACCGTGGCCCGTGACCAGCCGAACTCCTCGTGCAGCGGGTCGATCAGCAGTCCCGGCAGGGACCGGAAGGCGGCGGCGCCGGTGATGGTGACGAAGGTGACGGCTGCGACGAACCAGGCGCGGTGGACGCGACGGCGGCGGCGGAACGCCTCCCCGGCCGGGGAGGCGTGGTGAGCTGCGGGGAGATCGCTTGTCTGGGGCACGCCACCAGCATCCGTACGGTGGTGCGCCCGGAACGAGTGGCCGGAGGGACAGCATTCGATACGATCGGGCCATGGCCCGGAACCAGTCGCCCGCCCCCGTGCCGACCGCTCCTGGCCGGCACCGGGTCGTCGTGCTCGCGCTCGACGGCTGCCTCCCCTTCGAGCTGGGCATTCCGCAGCGCATCTTCGGCCGCGCGGCGGACGCCGCCGGACGGAAGCTGTACGAGGTGGTGACCTGCTCGGTGCGACCACCCGGGCCGGTGCGCACCGACGCCGACTTCGCCGTGCTGGTGGAGAACGGCCCGGAGGCCCTGGCCACCGCCGACACGGTGATCGTGCCGGCGTCGTACGAGCTCGGTCCCGTCCACACCGAGGGCGCGCTCACCCCCGAACTGGCCGCCGCCCTGGCCCGACTGCGGTCCGGCACCCGGAAGGTGTCGATCTGCACGGGCGGGTACGTCCTCGCCGCGGCCGGGTTCCTCGACGGCCGGCCCGCGACGACGCACTGGGCGTCGGCCCAGCACTTCCAGAAGACGTTCCCGGAGGTCCGGGTGGACGCGGACGTGCTCTTCATCGACGACGGGGACGTGCTGACGTCCGCCGGGGTGGCCGCGGGCATCGACCTCTGCCTGCACATCGTGCGCCGGGACCACGGCACCGCCGTCGCGAACGACGTCGCGCGGCGCACCGTCGTCCCCCCGCACCGGGACGGCGGCCAGGCCCAGTACGTACGCCGTCCCGTGCCCGAGCCGCACACCGCGACGACGTCGGTGGCCAGGGCGTGGGCGCTGGCTCACCTCCACGAGCCGATCCGGCTGCGCGACCTGGCCGACCGGGAGTCCATGTCGGTACGGACCTTCACCCGCCGGTTCCGCGAGGAGGTGGGGGTGAGCCCCGGCCGGTGGCTGGCCCGGCAGCGCGTGGAGCGGGCCCGGCAGTTGCTGGAGTCCACCGGGCTGCCCATGGACCGGGTCGCCCGCGATTCGGGGTTCGGTACGGCGCAGTCGATGCGCCAGCACATGACGGCGGCGCTGGGCGTGGCGCCGACGGTCTACCGGCGGACGTTCCGGGCGGCGAGCGGGCACTGACCGGGCCCCGGGTCTCAGGTCCCAGGCCCCCCGTACCCGGCACCCCGTCTCGGAACGTCAGCACCGCCCGGGCCCGGCACCGCCCGCGCCCGGCACCGGCACCGGCACCGGCACCGACCCGCTCGTGCCGGACCGGCGGACGTTCCGGTCGACGCCCGCCCTGACCACCCGCCCTGACCGCCCGCCCGCCCGGACCGCGCCCGCCGCCCCGGGCACCGGACCGTTCGCACCGGCCCGTTCGCACCGGACCGCTCGCGCCTCGCATCCGGTCCCGCCGGGCCCGGCACCCCGCCTCGTTGCGTCAGAACGTCAGCACCGCCCGCGCCACCCGCCCGTGCTCCGCGTCCTCGGCCGCCTTGGCGAAGTCCTCGACCGGGTACGTCCTGGTGACCAGTTCGTCCAGCAGCAGCCGCCCCTCCTCGTACAGCCGGGCGTACAGCGCGATGTCGTGCTGCGGGCGGGAGGAGCCGTAGCGGCAGCCGAGTACGGCCTTGTCCAGGAACATCGAAGCGGGCAGGAAGGTGGCCTCCGCGGCCGGGGCCGGCACACCGAGCAGGACCGCCTGGCCGTGGCGGTCCAGCAGGTCGATCGCGCGGCGCACCAGTCCCGGGTGCCCGACGCACTCGAAGACGTGCTGCGCCCCGTGCGGGAGCACCTCCCGTACCGCGTCCACGGAGGTGAGGAAGTGCGTCGCGCCGAAGAGCCGGGCCGCGGCCTCCTTGGCGGGGTTGGTGTCGACGGCGACGATCACCGAAGCGCCCGCGAGACGGGCCCCCTGGAGCACGTTCAGCCCGACGCCGCCGGCGCCGATGACCACGACGGTGTCGCCGAGGGCCACCCGGGCGCGGTTGAGCACGGCCCGACACCGGTCAGCACCCCGCAGCCGATCAGCGCCGCGGAGGGGAAGGGGACGAGGTCGGGGATCCGGACCGCCTGTACGGCCCTGACCAGGGTGCGTTCCGCGAACGCCGAGCAGGCGGCGAACTGGTGCATCGGCTTCCCGGCGCGGGTGAAGGGCCGTTTGGGCCTGCCGATCGACGCCCGGCACATCGTCGGGCGCCCGCGGCCGCACTCCGCGCACGCACCGCAGCTGGCGAGCGTGGACAGCGACACATGGTCGCCCGGCGCGACATGGGCGACGTCCGCGCCGACGGCCTCGACGACGCCCGCGCCCTCGTGCCCGAGCACCACGGGCACGGGGAACGGGATGGTGCCGTCGAGGACCGACAGATCGCTGTGGCACAGTCCGGCGGCCATGACGCGGACCAGCACCTCGCCCGGGCCCGGCTCGCGTATCCCGAGGTCGTCGGCGACCTCGGCCCGTTCGCCGTCGAAGACGACACCTCTCACCGCGGCTCCCTGGGTAGGCCGAGCACCCGCTCGGCGATGATGGTGCGCTGGATCTCGTCCGAGCCGCCGTAGATCGTGTCGGCGCGGGTGAACAGGAACAGCCGTTGCAGCGCGTCCAGTTCGTACGACGGCGTCCAGGGGCCCGGACCGGCCGCGGCGGCCGCGCCCCGCACCTGCACGGCCAGCTCGCCGAGCCGCCGGTGCCAGCCGCCCCACAGCAGTTTCGCGACGCTCGGCGCGCCCGGGTCGCCGGTGGCGCCGAGGGTGCGCAGCGCGTTCCAGCGCATGGTGCGCAGTTCGGCCCACTGCCGGATCAGCCGGTCCCGGAGCACGGGGTCGTGGCCGAGTGCGCCGCCGGCGGCCGCGGCGCGGACGACCCGGCCCAGCTCCTCCTCGAAGCCGATCTGCTGGGCGAGCGTGGAGACCCCGCGCTCCAGGGCGAGCAGGCCCATCGCGACCCGCCAGCCGTTCCCCTCGCCGCCGACCGTCCCGACGGCCTCGGCGCCGTCGAGGAAGACCTCGTTGAACTCGCTGGTACCGGACATCTGGCGGATGGGCCGCACGTCGATCCGGCCCGGCTGGTCCATCGGCACGAGCAGGAAGGACAGTCCCCGGTGGCGGGTGGAGCCGGGTTCGGTACGGGCCAGCACGAAGCACCAGTGGGCCTCGCGGGCCAGCGACGTCCAGATCTTCTGGCCGGTGACCCGGTAGCGGTGGCCGTCCGCGACGGCCGTGGTGCGTATGGACGCCAGGTCGGAGCCGGCGCCGGGTTCGCTGTAGCCCTGGCACCAGAACTCCTCGCCGCGGGCGATGCCCGGCAGATGGCGGGCCTGCTGCTCCTTGTCGCCGTGGGCGATCAGGGTCGGGGCGAGCAGGTTCTCGCCGATGTGGCCGAGCCGGGCGGGGCGCGGGCGCGGGCGTACTCCTCGGCCCAGACGACCTGCTGGGTGAGGGTGGCGCGGCGGTTGCCGTGGTCGGCGTCCCAGCCGAGGCCGATCCAGCCGGCGGCGCCGAGTTCCCGCTCCCAGGCGAGCCGATCGGGGGCGGCCGGAAGCCCGCCCCGGACCCGCCCCGCCGGTCCTTCCCAACCTGCCGGTCCTGCCCAACCTGCACGCCCCGCCGATCCTGCACGCCCCGCCGGTCCTGCCGATCCTGCACGCCCCGCCGGTCCTGCCGATCCTGCACGCCCCGCCGGTCCTGCCGATCCTGCACGCCCCGCCGGTCCTGCCGGCCCTGCCCGGCGGTTCCGGCGAACGCGCCGGTGAGACGGTCCTCCAGCCAGGTCCGGGCCTCGTGCCGGAAGGCGGTGTCGTCGGGTCCGAAGGCGAAGTCCACGGCCCGCCCCCGGTCAGCGGTTGGGGCGGTCGCCCGAGGCGGCCGCCCTCGCCATGGCGTCGAGGCGGGCGAGCATCGGCATCGGATCGGTACCGACCGTCCCCGGCAGGAAGTCCGCGATCCGCTCCGGAGTCCAGGTCCCGTCGGCGTAGGCGGCCCGCAGTTCACGGGGCTGGGCCCAGACCGCGATCTTGGGGCCGGCGATCGTGTAGACCTGTCCGGTGATGCCCTCCGCGCGGGCCCGCTCGGACAGCAGGTAGACGACGAGCGCCGCCACGTCCTCCGGCTCCCCGATCTCCTTGAGTTCCATGGGGACGTTGGCCGACATACGGGTCCTGGCGACGGGTGCGACCGCGTTGGCGGTCACCCCGTACTTGTGCAGTCCGAGCGCCGCGCTGCGCACCAGCGAGATGACGCCGCCCTTGGCCGCCGCGTAGTTGGCCTGCGCGACCGAGCCCTGGTGGTTGCCGCTGGTGAAGCCGACGAGGGTGCCGCTCCCCTGTTTGCGCATGACCGCGGAGGCCGCGCGGAAGACGGTGAACGTGCCCTTGAGATGGGTGGCGACGACCGGGTCCCACTCGTCCTCGGTCATGTTGAAGAGCATGCGCTCGCGCAGGATGCCGGCGACGCAGACGGCTCCGTCGAGGCGCCCGAACCGGGCGAGCGCGGTGTCGACGACCCGCTGCCCGCCCGCCATCGCGGAGATGTCGTCGGCGACGGCGACCGCCTCCCCGCCCGCGGCCTCGATCTCCGCGGCCACCGCCTGGGCGACCTCCGAGGCCGGTTCCGCGCCGTCGACCGAGACGCCGTGGTCGTTGACGACGACCCCGGCCCCCTCGGCGGCGCACGCGAGGGCCACGGCGCGGCCGATACCGCGTCCGGCGCCGGTCACGGCGACGGCTTTGCCTGCCAGGAAGTTCCCCACGTCCGGCCCCTTCCAGTTTTCTGACGGGTCGTTAGATTCTATGGTCCGTCGGACGCATGAGCACAAGCCCCGGGGAGGCACCGATGCCGCTGCCCGAGCAGTTCCACGAGATGGCCGGACGGGTGAACAACTGGGGGCGCTGGGGCGCCGACGACGAGATCGGGACACTGAACCTGATCACGCCCGAGGTGGTGCGGGAGGCGGCCGCGACGGTGCGCGCGGGCCGGCGCGTACCGCTCGCCCTGCCGCTGCGGCAGGACGGCGTCCAGACCGGCATGATCCCGGGGAGGGTGAACCCCCTGCACACCATGGTGCAGATCAACCAGGAGCTGTTCGGGCCGGGTACGGTCGCGACCAGCGACGACGCCGTGACGATGGGGCTGCAGGCGGCCACCCACTGGGACGCGCTCACCCATGTCTCCCACTCCGGCAGGATCTGGAACGGCCGTCCCGCCGACGGGATCACCGCCCACGAGGGGGCCCGCTTCAGCGGCATCGGAACCGTCCGCTCCCTCGTCTCGCGCGGGGTGCTGCTCGACGTGGCGCGCGCCAAGGGCGTGGACCGGCTGCCCGGCGACCACGCCGTCACCCCGGAAGACCTTGTGGAGGCGGAGGAGTTCGGCCGGGTCCGGGTGCGGCCGGGGGACGTCGTGCTCGTCAGGACCGGTCAGATCCGGGCGTACCTCGGCGGCGACCGGCACGCCTACGCCCACCCTCACCCGGGCTCTCGGTCCGCGCGCCCGAGTGGTTCCACGCCCGCGACACCGCCGCGGTCGCGAACGACACCCTCACCTTCGAGATCTTCCCGCCAGAGGTCGAGGACCTCTGGCTGCCCGTGCACGCGCTGGACCTGGTGGAGATGGGCATGCTGCAGGGCCAGAACTGGGACCTGGAGGAACTCTCCGCGGTCTGCGCCGAGGAACGGCGGTACGCCTTCCTGCTGTCGGCCACCCCCGAGCCGTTCACCGGCGGCACGGGGGCACCCGTCGCACCGGTGGCCGTGCTCTGAACCGGCACCGCTCCGGAGGGTCGGCGCCGTCAGGCGGTGTACGCCTCCACCCTCAGGCGGTGCAGGCCCCCGGCGTCAGGCGGTGTACGCCCCCGGCGTCAGCCCGGAGGGCGAGGGGATGACCGGGGTGACGGGCGCCGTCGGAGACGGCAGCGGCGGATGGGGCGCCGCACAGCGGTCCACCTCGCACCAGATGCTCTTGCCCGCGCCCTCGTGCTTCCAGCCCCAGCGGTCGGCCAGCCCGTCGACGAGCTCCAGACCGCGGCCGCTGGTGTCCTCACCCGCCGCCCGGCGCGGCCGCGGCGGCCTCGCGCAGCTGTCGGCCACCTCGACCCGCACCGTGCCCGCCTCCGCGGCACCGGGACCGAACAGCATCCGCAGCACGGCCGGGCAGCCCGTGTGGACCACCGCGTTGGTGACCAGTTCGGAGATGAGCAGCACCAGCGTCTCGGCCAGCGGCTCGTCGTCCCCTATGCCCGACCCGGCGAGCCGGGAACGGGCCCATCTCCTGGCCCGCCCACCTCCGCGGGATCCGGCCCGACCTCCAACTGAACCTGAAGCACCTGCACCGCTCACACCATCCGAACCGGCGGACACATCGCCTCGCGCCTCACAGTCATCACGGAACGTGATTTCCTTGCGACACAGCATGGTTGACGTACAGTCACCGCAACAAGCGCTTCGGGCATATTCCAGCGCGAAGGAGTACCCGTGGTGCATACTGTGCGGCGCACCTTGCGAACAGTCGAACACCCTGTGCGAGCGGCGCGTTCCTCTCGGCCGGACCTGTCCGATTCCGGCCGGAGCGTCGGGATCACTGCCCCCGGGCAGTACGCGTCTCGCACCCCACGGAGGGTACCGGAGGGCAGGCCCGACTCCGGGCCGTCACGGCCCGGGCGAAGGACACAACCCGATATCGACGCAGGGTGACAACCGCTCCTCCGCCGTCCGGTTCCACGCCGCACCGCCCTCGTGCACTCCCCGCCGACTTCCGGCCAACGTCCTGCCGCCGCCCCGCCGCCCCGCCGCCAGCGTGCCGCCGCCCCGCCGACTTCCCGCCGGCCGCTCAGAGGCCGGCCCTCACGGCCGCTCAGAGGGCGGCCGCCAGCGCTTCCTCCGCCCGCGCGGCCGGCTGCCCCAGTTCGGCGCGGACCCAGGCCCGTTTCAGATGCAGATGCACCTCCGCCTCCCAGGTGAAGCCCATGCCGCCGTGTACCTGGAGGCAGTCCCGGGCGCCCTGGACGGCTGCCTCGTCGGCGAGGAGCTTGGCCCCCGCGATCTCCACGGGGTCGGCGGTCACGGCGGCCGCGTACACGGCCGCGCGAGCCAGTTCGGTGCGTACCAGCATCCCCGCGCAGAGGTGCTTGACCGCCTGGAAGGCGCCGATGGGCCGGCCGAACTGCTCGCGTTCCTTCGCGTACCGGACGGCGGTGGCGAGGGTGCGCCCGGCGGAGCCCAGCTGCTCGGCGGCCGTCAGCAGCACGGCCGCCGGCTCGGGCTCGCCCGGGGGTCCGGACGGCACCCGGTGCAGGGGCGTGAGCGGATCGACGGACCGTACGGGCACGGCGCCCGAGGCGTCCCCGAGCACCACGTCGGCCTCCTCCAGCCAGGGCACCAGCCCTCCGTCGGCCCGGGTGACGACCGCGGTCCCGTCCGCGGCGCCCGGGACGGCCCCCGCGGCGAGGTGCGTGGCCACGAGCGGACCCGGCAGCAGCACCCGCCCGGCCTCCTCGAAGACCAGCGCGGCCTCCGGCAGTCCGAGCCCGGCGCCGCCCTCCGCCTCGGGCAGCCGCAGCGAGAAGAACCCGGCCCGGCCCAGCTCCCGCCACAGCGGCCGGTCGATCCGCGCCCCCGTGCGCGGAGCACGTCCCGCCCGCAGCGGGCCTCCAGCAGCTCCCGGACCCCCTGCGCAAGGCCCGCTGGTCCCCGGTCGGTTGGAAGCGCACGGCTCTCACCGCTCCTTCGGCAGGCCGAGGATCCGCTCGGCGACGATGTTCCGCTGGATCTGCGAGGTGCCGGCGGCGATGGTGTACGACAGGGACGACAGCCGGTCGCGCGTCCACACCCGGGACAGGTCCAGCGCGTCCGGGCCGAGCACCGCGGCGGCCGTGTCGTACAGCTCCTGGCGCGCCTCGGAGTAGCGGAGCTTGAAGACCGAGCCGCCGGTGCCGGGGACGCCGCCGGTCGCCTCGGCCTCGGCGACGTTCCACTGGGTGAGCCGCCACAGCGCGCCGAACTCCGCGTTCAGCCTGCCCAGCCGGCGGCGCAGGGCGGTGTCGTCCCAGCGGCCGTTCTCCCGTGCGGTGCGCGCCAGCTCGGCGAGGGTGCGGCGGCAGGCGACGACCTCGCCGGCGAAGGCGGTACCGCGCTCGAAGGACAGCGTCACCATCGTGACCCGCCAGCCGTCGTTCTCCTCCCCCACCCGGTTCGCGGCCGGCACCCGCACCTCGTCGAGGAAGACCTCGGCGAACTCGGCGGAGCCCGCGAGGGTGCGCAGTGGCCGGACGGTGACGCCGGGCGCGTCCATCGGCATCGCCAGCCAGGTGATGCCGCGGTGGCGGGGCGCCTGCGGGTCGGTGCGCACCAGCAGTTCGCACCAGTCGGCGATCTCGGCGTGCGAGGTCCAGACCTTGGCGCCGCTCACCACGTAGCAGTCGCCGTCCCGGACGGCCCTGGTCCGCAGGGAGGCGAGGTCGGAGCCGGCGTCCGGCTCGCTGAAGCCCTGGCACCAGATCTCGTCGCCGCGCAGGATCGGCGGCAGCCAGCGGGCGCGCTGGCCGGGCGTGCCCTCGGCGGCGATGGTGGGGCCGGCGTGGAGCAGCCCCACGAAGTTCGCGCCGACGTAGGGGGCTCCGGCCTCCTCGGTCTCCTCCAGGAAGATCAGCCGCCGGGTCGGGGAGGCGTCCCAGTGGACGTCCGCGTATCCGGCGTCGTACAGCGCCCGCTGCCAGGCGCTGTCGTGGGCGCGCCGCGCAGGCCAGTCCCCGGGCGGGGGCCGGGGCGGGAGGGCGGGCAGGGCGGCCTTCAGCCAGTGGCGCAGCCCGGCCCGGAAGGCCTCCTCCTCCTCGGTGTAGGTGAGGTCCACTACGCGTCCAGGTCCAGGCCGAGCATGCGGATCGCGTTGCCGCGCATCAGCTTGTGGACGGTCTCGTCGTCGAGGTCCTTCACATGGTCGAGGGCGACCTCCCGGGTGTGCGGGAAGGTCGAGTCGACGTGCGGGTAGTCCGTCTCGAAGGTGGCGTTGTCGCGTCCGACCACGTCCAGCGAGGCGACGCCGTGCTTGTCGCGGAAGAAGCAGCAGAAGATCTGCCGGTAGTAGTACGTGGACGGCGGCTCGGGGACCAGGTCGCGCACCCCGCCCCAGGCCCGGTGCTCCTGCCACACGTCGTCGGCGCGCTCCAGGGCGTACGGGATCCAGCCCATCTGGCCCTCGCTGTAGGCCAGCTTGAGCGCGGGGAACCTCACCAGCACCCCGCTGAAGAGGAAGTCCGTCATCGACGCCATGGCGTTGTTGAAGGACAGCGACGCCTGGACGGCGGGGGGCGCGTCGGGCGAGGCGGCGGGCATCTGCGAGGACGAGCCGATGTGCATGTTGACCACCGTCCCGGTCTCCTGGCAGACGGCGAAGAACGGGTCCCAGTAGCCGGAGTGGATCGACGGCAGCCCCAGGTGGGTGGGGATCTCCGAGAAGGTCACGGCCCGCACGCCGCGCGCCGCGTTGCGCCGCACCTCGGCCACCGCGAGTCCGATGTCCCACAGGGGGATGAGGCACAGGGGGATGAGCCGGCCGCCGCTGTCCCCGCACCACTCCTCGACCATCCAGTCGTTGTAGGCGCGGACGCAGGCGAGCGCGACCTCCTTGTCGTGGGCCTCGGCGAAGGTCTGGCCGCAGAAGCGGGGGAAGGTGGGGAAGCACAGGGACGCCTCGACGTGGTTGAGGTCCATGTCCTCGAGCCGGGCCTCGGGGTCCCAGCAGCCGCGCCGCATCTCGGCCCGGGTGATCCCCTCCAGGGTCATGTCGTCGCGGTCGAAGCCGGCGGCGGCGATGTTGCGCTTGTACGGGAACCGCAGGTCCTCGTAGATCCACCAGTCCGCGGGCGGCCCGTCGGGGTCCATCGTGATCCGGTACTTCCCGCCGATGTACGCCAGCTCGCCGATGCCGGCGGTGAGCGGCCGGGGTCCGCGGTCCCGGTACTTCGCCGGCAGCCAGGTCTCGAAGAGGTGCGCGGGCTCGATCACATGGTCGTCGACGCTGATGATCCGAGGCAGTTCCCGTTCCATCGGGCCCCTCCGTTCCCCACTTATCTGACGGATCGTCAGTTAGCAGGCTAGCCACGCGCCACTGGACCGGCAAGGCGGCGGGCCCTAGGCTTCCGGCATGATCTGACGCTTCGTCAGCTCCATGGGCGAGGCCCGGCGAGAAGGGGACGGCCGTGACCGACACCGCACACTCCCTGGCCGGCTCCCGCACGCTCTGGGAGCTCATCGACCGCCGCGCCCGGCTCACCCCCGGCCGCACCGTCCTGATCCAGGACGAACGCCGCCTCACCTTCGGCGAACTGCGTGAAGCATGCGAACGGGTCGCCGCCGGGCTGTACGCGCGGGGCGTGCGGCCCGGCACGGTCGTCGCCTGGCAGCTGCCCACCCGGATCGAGACGGTCCTGCTGACCGGGGCACTGGCCAGGCTCGGCGCCGTGCAGTCCCCGGTGATCCCCTTCTACCGGGACCGGGAGGTCGGCTTCGCCCTCGGCGCCTGCGCGGCCGAGTTCTTCGCGGTGCCGGGCGTCTGGCGCGGCTTCGACCACACGGCGATGGCCGGGCGGATCGGCGCCCGCGGGACCTTCGGGGCGTACCGGGACCTCCCCGACGGCGACCCCGCCGTACTGCCCCCGCCGCCCGCCGACGGCACCGGGGTGCGCTGGATCTACTGGACCTCCGGCACCACCTCCGACCCCAAGGGCGTCCTGCACACCGACCGCTCCCTGATCGCGGGCGGCTCCTGCCTCGCCCACGCGCTGCGGCTGACACCGGACGACGTCGGCTCCATCGCCTTCCCCTTCGCCCACATCGGCGGCGCGGACTACCTGGTGATGCTGCTGCTGTACGGCTTCCCGGCCGTGCTCTTCGAGACGTTCGCCCTCCCGGAGGCGCTCGGCACCTACCGCAGGCACGGGGTCACCACCGCCGGCGGGTCCACGGCCTTCTACTCGATGCTGCTCGCCGAGCAGCGCCGGCAGCCGGGCGAGCCGGTCGTCCCCACCCTCCGGCTGCTCGCCGGAGGGGCGCCCCCAAACCCCCGAGCTGTACCACGCCGTCGTCCGCGAGATGGGAGTGCAGCTCACCCACGGCTACGGCATGACCGAGGCCCCCATGATCACCATGGGCTCGCCGGACGACCGCCCGGAGGACCTGGCGACGACCGAGGGACGGCCGCCCGCCGGCATGGAGATACGGATCGTCGACGGCGAGGTGCGGCTGCGCGGCGAGGCGGTCTGCCGGGGCTATCTGGACCCCGGGCAGACCGCCGCCGCCTTCGACTCCGACGGCTTCCTGAGCACCGGGGACCTGGGGCACCTCACCGGCTCCGGCCATCTCGTGCTGACCGGGCGCCGCAAGGACGTCATCATCCGCAAGGGCGAGAACATCTCCGCCAGGGAGATCGAGGACCTGCTGCACGAGCACCCCGGCGTCGGCGAGGCGGCGGTGATCGGACTGCCGGACGCGGAACGCGGCGAACGGGTCTGCGCCGTGGTCGAACAGCCCGAGGGCGCCCGGCCGCTGACGCTGGACGAGGTCGCGGAGCACCTGCGGAGCGCGGGCCTCGCCGTGCACAAGATCCCCGAGCAACTGGAGGTCGTGGACGCGCTGCCCCGCAACGACACACTGCGCAAGGTGCTCAAGTACAAGCTGCGCGAGCGGTTCACTGGGGCGGACACGGCATGAGGGGCGCGCACGACATCCCCGAGGCGTGGACGACATCCCCGAGACGAACGGCCCGACATGAGCCTGAGCATCCGCAACCAGCTGCCCGGCACCGTGATGGCGGTCTCCGCCGGTCCCGCCATGGCGGCGGTGAAGATCCGCCTCGACAGCGGCGAGGAGATCACCTCGGCCGTGACCGCCGACGCCGTCACGGAACTCGGCATCTTCCCCGGCGGAGCGGTCACCGCCCTGGTGAAGGCGAGCGAGGTGGCACTCGCGACGTCCCGCGTGGAGGGGCTGAGCATCCGCAACCAGCTGCCCGGCACGGTCACATCGGTGACCCCGGGCGCGGCGATGGCCACCGTCCGGCTGCGGCTGGACGGCGGCCGGGACCTGACCGCGGCGATCACCAGGGAGGCGCTGGAGGAGCTCGGGCTCGCGGCGGGCAGCTCCGCGGTCGCTCTGGTCAAGGCGACGGAGATCTCACTCTCCACCGGCTGACTCCCCGGTGACTTGCGGGCCGGCTCCCTCCGGCAGGCTCCACACGCCGACTTCGCCGGCCGGAAGGAGCCGACCGTCAGAGCCGGGACAGCGAGGCCGCCGCGAACAGGACGTCCCGTACGGCCTCGCGGTCGCCCTCCTGACCGGCCGCGGCGTCCGCCGGTGGCACATGGCCCGCGACCAGCTGGCAGAACTCCACGGCGTCGAGGGCGATCTGGGCGACCGCGTGGTCCGGGTCGCCCACCGCGGCGGGCGAGTCCAGCGAGATGTACCAGTGGCCGCCGCCCGCGCCCTCCACCTCCAGGTGCAGCGAGCGGCCGGGCGAGCCCGCCGTCACCAGGCCGCGGGCCGGAGACGCGAGCCCGGCCCGGCGCCGGGCGGCCAGCGCCTCGGGCAGCAGCCGGGCCGCCAGGTCGATCATGTGGTGCAGATGCGCGCCGGCCGGGGGCTCGTACGGATAGTCCACCGCGGCGGCGATGTCGTCCGCGTGCACCCAGCACTCGAAGGCGCGGTCCAGCATCGCGTCCTGCAGCGGCAGCGCGAAGTCCCCGTACGGTACGGACAGCCGCTCCACCCCGTGTCCGGCGAACGACACCGTCCGTACCAGCGCATGGCTCTGCTCGCGCCACGGCACCCGCACCGAACGCGTCGCCGGGCGCTCGCCCGATCCCCAGAGCAGTTCGGTGCGCTCGGCCGGCGAGGCGGGCGCGTCGGGACCGGCCGGGTCGCCCAGCCCCAGGGCCGAGGCCACCAGTCCGTCCGTGGACATCAGATGGCCGATCACCCCGGCGACCGTGGTCCTTCGGCTCACCTTCTCCTCGCCGTCGAACCACTTCAGCCGCACCGGCGCGTGCCACTCCGCGTCACCGATGTCCCGCAGCAGCGCGTCGAGACGGGCGGTCTCCGCGTCGTACGCACCGGCCCAGGCCGGCACCGGGATCCGGGCGGGCCGCCGGCCCAGGCAGTTCTCCAGCACCCGGGAGCGCAGCAGCGGATCGAGGTCGAGGTCGCGGTCGGTGTGCAGCAGCCCGACGGCGTCCCGCAGCCGAAGCGCCTCGTCGGCGCAGGGCGCGCAGCCGGTGAGGTGCTCCTCCACGGCCGCGGTCTCCTCGGCCGAGCACGCCGCCAGCGCCCACGCGCCGAGCAGCGACTTGAGCACGCGGTGGGGCGGCGGGGAGGGCAGTACGTCCGGCGGCGAGAGGTCGTCCCCGGCCGCACGCGGCCCGGGTATGCGCGGCACCGCGCCCGGCAGGTCCTCGGGGCCGCCGTGGTCGCGACCGCCGTCGAGTGGCCCGCTCACGAGCGGTGTTCCGGTTCAGGCGGCGCAGCACCGTCCAGGCCGGGTGCGCCGGCCGTCGCCAGCAGTTGCAGGCCGAGCCGCAGTCTGCGGCGGGCCTCGTCCTCGGTCACCCCGAGGTCGGCGGCGGTCTGCCGGTAGTCCCTGCGCTGGTGGTACGCCAGTTCCAGGGCGGCCCGCAGCGGCGCGGGCATCGATGTCACGATGTAGTCCGCGCGGGCGGCCACCGTGGCACGGCGCACCCTCTGCTCCAGGTCCTCCGCGCCGCCGCCGGTCTCTGCGGCGGCCGCGCGCTCCTGCTCCCGCAGCCGGTGGACGGCCTGGCTGTGTGTGAGACGCGCCACCCAGGACCGCATGGAGCCCTGTTTGGGGTCGTACGCGTCCGGGTTCTCCCACACGTACCCGAACACCTCGCGGGTCACCTGGTCGGCTGCGGTGTCGTCGTCGAGCACCCGGTGGGCCTGGCTGTGGACGAGCGAGGCGAACCGGTCGTACAGCTCGCCCAGAGCGGCTGCCTCGCCCCGCGCCAGCCGCTGCTGCATCCTGCGGTCCCAGCGGGGTGGTGCGTCCTTGCCCATCCGGCGGCCCCCAAGCCTCTGTTCGGTCTCCGTGGCCTTCTGCTCGTCCTGTCGTCCACTCGAATGTAATGCGACGCGGCTGAAACGCACGTCCCTTTACGGCAAGTACGCCCCGCGAAGACCACGCGTGGTAAAGAGTTTCGCCGCGGTGAGACAGGGCAGCAGCGCCGGAGGGGAACGACGACTTCCGGATGGGGACCGGTGTGACGAAAGAGACGCGCCTGACACTCGAGGTGGAACGGACCGAACAGACCCCATGGACCATACTGCACATTCAGGGCGAACTAGACCTGGTCAGCTCCCCCGAGATCCGGCGGCAGGTGCACGACGCCGTGGCCGTCGGACGCCGAGATCTCGTACTGGACCTCTCCGGCGTGGTCTTCTGCGACTCCAGCGGCGTGGGCGTGCTGATCGCCGCACGCCGCCTGCTGCACTCCTGCCGCGGGCGGCTGAGGCTGATCCTGCCCGCCCGCGGAGCGGCCGAGGGCTCGCATGTGAACCGGGTGCTCGCCGCCCTGGGGGTGCGCCGGCTGTTCGAGGTGTACGAGGACGTGGCGGCCGCCACCGACGGCGAGACGCGGCCGCTGTCCGCGTAACAGGACGCACGGACCGCTCCGACGTCGTACGCTCCCCGCATGGACAGCGCAGAATACGAGCGCAAGATCGCCCACCGCTTCGCCGAGTTCGACCAGGACGGCAACGGCTACATCGATCGCGCGGACTTCAGCAAGGCGGCCGCGGCGCTCCTCGCCGAGTTCGGCACGACCGCACGCTCCGACAAGGGGCAGGCCCTGTACTCGGGCGCGGAGGCGTTCTGGCAGGGCATGGCGGGCATCGCCGACGTCGACGGCGATCAGCGGGTCTCGCGCCAGGAATTCGTCACGGGCGCGGTGAAGCGCCTGCGTGACAACCCCCGCCGCTTCGCCGAGATCGCCCGGCCCTTCCTGCACGCGGTCGTCGCCATCGCGGACGAGGACGGCACCGGGGCCGGGGTCACCCGGGCCGGCGCCGAGCGGGTGCTCCGCGTCCTCGGCGTCGAACCCGACCGCTGCACCGCGGTGGCCGCCGCGCTGGACTCGGACGGCGACGACCGGATCGGCGAGGACCGGATCCTCGAGGCGTTCGCCGCCTACTACGTGACCTCGGAGCCGGACGGCCCCTGATCCCAGTCCGCCGAGCGGCCGACCACTCGGCCGACCGGCCATCGAGCCGACCGGCGTTCGGACCGGGCGGCCTTCGGCAGACAACCAGCCATGGGCCGCCCGGCCAAGCCCCAGAGCGGCCGGGCGACCGGGCGACCGGGCGACCGGGCGACGAGTGGCAGCCGAGCCCTTCGCCGAGCCGGCCACGCGGGCCCCGGAGACCGCGGAAGGCGCCCCTCGCGCCCCCGCGGCTCCAGGGGCCCGCTTCGCGCCGCCCCTCGGTGCCCTTCGTCGCCGGACCGACCGGCCGACCCGTCAGTCCCGTCAGTCCCGTCGGTCCCGTCAGTACCGTCAGTCCCGTCAGTACCGTCAGTACCGTCAGTACCGTCGGCCCCGTCAGTACCGTCAGTACCGTCGGCCCGGTCAGGCCATGGGGCCTGCGCCATCGTCCGGGCCACATCGACGAACCCGGGCCGCTCGGCGACCAGACGGCCGTCGCGGACGACCTGGAAGGTCACATGGGGGTTCACGATCCGGGGAAAGCCCGGGACGCCGAGCATGTCCTCGAAGCGCCAGCGCAGCTCGGGCGTCAGCCCGCCGGTGTCCACCCTGACCCCGGTGTCGAGGGCGTGGGAGACCGCTCCCGGGGTGATGGTGTCGCGGTCGAGCGCCTCGATCACCTTCGTCAGCACCGTGTACGCGATCCAGGTCGTCTGAACCCCCGCGTCCGCCGGGTCGATCCGGTCGTCGCCGAACGCATGGTCCTTGATCACCTGCCGCATCACGCCCCAGCGCGCGTCCCCCGCGTCCGGGTACCAGCCGGTCATGTACGCGCCCTCGAAGGGCCCGCCCGCACCGCCCGTGCGGTCGATCAGCGGCTGGCCGACGGAACTGAGGACGGAGGAGATGCGCACGCCCTCGCCGTCCTCCTCGGGAAGCCGGCGGAAGGAGTCGAAGAAGTTCGCGGTGCGCTCGCCCAGCACGGCCGTGACGCAGCCCTTCTCGTCACCGGCCTCCTCCCTGGCCCGCGCGGCCTCCTCGAGGTACTCGGTGGCGTCCTCGGCGGCCCTGACGTCGGTGGAGGGCTGCCCGTCCCCCTCGGACAGCCCGGTGTTCAGCAGCACCGGCAGGTTGTCGCCGGCGATCGTGTCGGGCCGCACCAGCGACACCCTCCGGCAGCTGCCCGCCAGCTGCCGGCCGTTGCCGGCGAGGAGTGCCACCTGGCCTCCGTTGACGGGGTAGGAGAGGTAGCTGGTGAACTCCTCCTCGGACACCCCGTAGCCGCCGATGTACGGAATGCCCGCGGCCTCGAGCGGCGCCATGAAGGCCCGGCCGTTCTGGCTGTAGGAGCCGACGACCGCGACCGCGCCCTCGGCGACCGCGCGCCGGGCGCACGCCGCCGCACCCGAGGTCGTGTTGTGCTCGTTGCAGGTCAGCACGCGCAGCTCGTGACCGTCGACACCGCCCTTCGCGTTGACGTACTTCGCGTACGCCTGGGCCATGGCGGGCATCCCGGGCATGTTCGTGGCCCGGGTCCCCTCGGGCGCGAAGGTCATCACGGTCATCGGCTCCCGGACGCCCGTCGAGCCGCCGGGCAGCACCCCGCATCCGGCGAGGGACGCGCCGACGGCCCCGGTGCACAGGGCGAGGGCGGTCGCGGTCCTGAAGGGGCGGGGGAAGGAGAAGCGTCGCCTACCGGTCATGTCCCTGCACAATTCCGCCCCATGGGTAACGCCGGAGTGGTGGAGGTTCAACACAGGGTGACGTCAAGGTGAATTGCGGGGGGCCGGGATCGCCGGATCGCGGAGAACGTACGATCGGGACCGCGCGAGCCTCGATGCCGACCGTGTCACGGGACCCGCCGGGACCGAACTCAGGAGGTGAACCGTCAATGGACTCTTCCCGCCGCGGCCGTCGCTCCACCACCATGGACGACATGCCGCTCAACGACCTGCCCTGGTGGCGCTGGCGTGCCCATGTGCGCTCGGCGCTGCACATGTTCTCCGACCCCGTCTTCCACCAGGAGACCTGGCTGGCCGGCCGCGAGGGGTACGGCGACGTCACCGACGCCGTCTACCGCCTCGTCGAGGACACCTGGCTGGACAACTGGTCCGCCGAGAAGTACGTGGGGACGATCTTCCGGGATTCCGGAGAGGCCGCGCTGGTCGACGTGGCCGTACTGCGGGTACTGCGGATCATGCACCAGGTCGGCGCGGACGCTCCGGTCTCGGCGTACATGGAGCACCACGGCTGGACGGAGGCGGTACGCGCCGCCCGGGACGCCCACGTACGACTCGCGACGAGCGACGGTGAGGACCCCGACGCCCCGCCGCGCCCCCTGGAAGTGCTGCGGATCATGACCCGTACCGCCTGACGGACACGGATCACCGCCGTCCCTCCCGCGGCCCACGGCACCCACCCGCCGGACGGCACCGGGCACGCGCCCGCCCACCGCGCGGCACCCGGGCACGGTGGTCCCGCCCCCGACGGACCGCGCGGGCCACGGCGGTCCGCCCGACGTGCGCGGACCACCGGCCCCCGGGCGGAGCGCAGCGGTCCGCCTGACGGACGCGTCTCCGCCGCCCGCCCCGGGGTGTGGCACGCTACGGGGATGACCGACCAGTACGTCCTCACGCTCTCCTGCCCGGACAAGCAGGGCATCGTGCACGCCGTGTCCAGCTACCTCTTCATCACGGGCTGCAACATCGAGGACAGCCAGCAGTTCGGAGACCGGGACACCGGCCTGTTCTTCATGCGGGTGCACTTCTCGGCCGAGGAGCCGGTGACCGTGGACAAGCTGCGGGCCAGCTTCACCGCGGTGGGCGACTCGTTCTCCATGGACTGGCAGATCCACCGCGCCGACGAGCGCATGCGCATCGTGCTGATGGTCAGCAAGTTCGGCCACTGCCTGAACGACCTGCTGTTCCGATCGCGGATCGGGGCCCTGCCGGTCGACATCGCGGCCGTGGTCTCCAACCACACCGACTTCGCGGAACTCGTCGCCTCCTACGACATTCCGTTCCGGCACATCCCCGTCACCAAGGACAACAAGCCGCAGGCGGAAGCGGAGCTGCTGGAGCTGGTGCACGAGGAGAACGTCGAACTCGTCGTGCTCGCACGCTATATGCAGGTCCTGTCCGACGACCTCTGCAAGCGGCTGAGCGGCCGGATCATCAACATCCACCACTCCTTCCTGCCGAGCTTCAAGGGCGCGAAGCCGTACCACCAGGCGCACGCGCGCGGTGTGAAGCTGATCGGCGCCACGGCGCACTACGTGACGGCGGAACTGGACGAGGGCCCGATCATCGAGCAGGAAGTGGAGCGGGTCGGCCACGAGGTGACGCCGGAACAGCTGGTCGCGGTCGGGCGGGACGTGGAGTGCCAGGCGCTGGCCCGCGCCGTGAAGTGGCACGCGGAACACCGGATCCTCCTCAACGGCCATCGCACCGTGGTGTTCGGGTAGCCCCTCCTGCCACCGCGGCCTCCGCGCCGTGCGTGCGCCCCCGCGCCCGCACGCGCCGCGCCCCCGAGGGCGGAGAGCCGCCCACGGATCCGGAACGCCATGGGCACGCACCCCCGGAACACCGTGGGCCGGACGCGGCATCGGCGTCGCGGCACCGGCGGTGCCCGTGTGCCCAGGGAGCGCTTGCACCCAGGGAGCACTTGTACCCCGGGAGCGCGT
The DNA here is from genome assembly GCA_003725745.1 of Streptomyces sp. I6. Taxonomy (GTDB): domain Bacteria; phylum Actinomycetota; class Actinomycetes; order Streptomycetales; family Streptomycetaceae; genus Streptomyces. The sequence goes on from RHDP01000001.1 coordinate 2,890,931, forward strand.
GCGCCCAGGGAGCACTTGCACCCCGGGAGAGGCGGAACGGCTCAGAGCTGCTCCGCGCTGCGCTCCGTCAGGTCGTGCTTCGCCGCGATCCGGTTCCAGAGCGCCGCCGCCTCGCGCTTCGCCTTCGTCGCCACGCCGCTCTGGGCGTTGCCCTGGGCCGTCTGGCCCGTGCTGCGCGCCTGGCCGCCCTTGCAGCCCTTCTTCTCCTTGACCTGGCCCGCCCAGGCCGCGTAGTGGTCGTCCGCCGAGGCCGACGCCTCCCACGCCTTCGTCAGGGACGCGGTGAGGGCCTGGTTGTCCGGGAGTTCGTCGACGGAGAGGCCCTGCAGACGCGTCACAAGCCCGCGGCGCTGCTCCGCCGCGCCCCGGAGGTCGGCCGCCGCCTGGTCCAGGTTCTCGCAGGTCTTGATCGACTCGACGGAGCGGATCACCGCGGCACGGCTGTCGTTGCTGTCCGCGAGCAGCTTGTCGAGTTCCGCGGCCTGCGTCCGCACCGGGTCCTCGGCGGCCTCCCCTGCGGACCCGGTCGCGGGGGAAGTCGCCGCGGCGACACTGGTGTTGGTGCCCTGGCCGTCACCGCTGTCACCGCCGCCGAACATCAGCGCGCTGGCACCGAGCCCGAGCACGGCGCAGCCGACCACGACCGCGGCGATCAGCGGCAGCCGCGACGCGTTCCGCGAGGAGTTCCGCGAGCCGGAGCGTGGCTCGGCGGAGCGGCGGGCCGCGCGGCGGCCCTGGGAGGAGTGGGGGGCGTGCGGGGAGTGGGAGGAGTGGGGCGGCTGGGCCCCGTACGCCGGCTCCCGCACGGGCGGCAGGTGCTGCGTCGTCTCCGCCCCGCCGGCCGTGCCCGCGTCACTGCGGAAGAGGTTGTCGAACTCCGCGGGAGGCTGCCGGTCTCCCGGTGCTCCGGGCCGGATCCCGTACGGTGCGCCGGGTGGCGGCGCCGGGATTCGCTGCCGCGAGGCGTTCGGGTCCGCCACGGGAGGCAGGTACTGCGTCGCTTCCCCGTCCGCCGCCGGAGCACCCGGAGCACCCGGAGCAGCGCCCATCCGCCCCGCTCCGGGGAACGGCGCCGCCCCTGCCGGATTCTCCGGCGGCAGCGCCCCCGCCCCGGGGTTGGCGGGTGTGCTGTACCGCGTCGCGGCAGTCGCGTCACCGGATGCGGGCGGGACCGGCGCGATGTACTGCGTCGCGTCGGTATCCCGGGTGACCTCCCCGGCGGACCCCGGCGGCGGAACCGGCGCGATGTACTGCGTCGCGTCACCGGCACCCGGCGGAACCGGCGCGATGTACCGGGTGGCATCGGTATCCCGGGCGACCTCCCCGGCGGACCCCGGCGGCGGAACCGGCGCGATGTACTGCGTCGCGTCACCGGCACCCGGCGGAACCGGCGCGATGTACCGGGTGGCATCGGTATCCCGGGCGACCTCCCCGGCGGACCCCGTGGTGGCCTGCCCGCCCGTCTGTCCGTAGCCGTGAGGAGTTCGGGTCTGCTGCGCCGCCTGCGGGGGCGGCATCCGGGCGGACACCGGCTGCGCGTACGGAGTGCCGGCACCCGGCGGCTCCTCCTGCGGCAGCGGCTGCGCTCCCTGGCCGGGCCCCCAGGGCGCGCCCCAGGGGGTCCCGCCGGCCGGGGCGACCTGCCGTGCGCCGGCTCCGGGTATGAAGGGCTCGCTGCCGTCCGCGGGCAGCACGACGCCTTCGTGCGCGGGCCGCGAGGCGGGATGCCGCGACTCGTCACCCTGTCCGCTGTGCGTCACCGGGACTCCTACGTGTAAACCTACGGAATCGTCGGTTCACGCTACCGGGTGACTCCGGGCGTCCGCACACGCCTGTGGCAGCCGTAACAAGAACGCTGTGGGAGACGCTGTTATCGCCTCAAGAGCCCTCCGCGGAAGCCCGGGTGGCCCGCCCGGTGCCGTTTCCGGGGCACCGGCCGGGGACACCGGGACGAGCCGGGACACCGCGACGGGACACCGGCCGGGGACACCGGGACCGGCCGGGGACACCGGGACGGTCCCGGTAGGCGGGACCGCCCGGACGGTCTCACGCCGCCTGTAGCTGGAGCCTCGCCCCGAACTCGCGTACCGACGGCTCCGCCGCATACGGCTCCAGCCGCTGGTGCAGGTCGTCCAGGTACTCCGTGCCCCGGCTCGAACGCAGGGTGCCGAGGAGTTCGATCGCCCGTGTGCCCGTACGGCAGGCCTCCTCGACCTCGCGCTGCTGGAGCCGGGCCGTGGCGAGCAGGACCAGGCCGATCCCGCGGCGCCGCGCACGAGACTCGGGATGGCCGTCCAGGGACTCCGCCGCCCGGCGGGCCGCCTGGTCGGCCTGACCGAGGTCGCGGTGGCAGTGGGCCAGTTCGTCTGCGAGGTAGGCGTGGTCGAAGTGGGCGATCCAGTCCGGGTCGTCCCCCGCGTCCGGGTTCGCCCGGTCCAGGGCGGCGACGGCCCGGCCGGCCGACTCCTGGCAGGTGCGGACGTCCCCGAGCAGCGCGTGCCCCCGGGCCTCCGCCGCGTGGAACATCGCCTCCGCACGGGGGGTGACCTGGCCCCGGGCGCCCTCCTGCGCGGCCCGCGCGAGCTGGGCGATCTCCCTCGGGTTCCCGAGTTCCGCGGCGAGATGGCTCATCGACGCGGCCAGCACATAGCCGCCGTACGCCCGGTCGCCCGCGGCCTGGGCCAGCCGAAGGGCCTGGATGTAGTAGCGCTGGGCGAGGCCCGGCTGGCCCGTGTCGACGGCCATGTACCCGGCCAGCTCGGTGAGCCGCGCCACCGCGGCGAAGAGCTGCCGCCCCACCGGCTCCCGGTACGAGCCGGAGAGCAGCCCGGACACCACGCTGTTGAGGTAGTGGACGACGACCGGCCGTACGTGCCCGGCGCCGAAGCGGTGGTCGAGCCCGGTGAGCGCCTGGGTCATCGCCCGCACCGCCTCGACGTCCGGAAGCCCCACCCTGGCCCCGGCCTGCCGGGCCACCTGGGTGTCCGCTCCGGTGATCAGCCAGTCCCTGCTGGGCTCGACGAGTGCCGAGGCGGCCACCGTGGAGCCGGTCAGGAAGTCCCGCCGGCCGACGTCGCTGCGCCACAGCTCGCAGACCTGCTCGATCGCCCCGAGCACGGTGGGGGCGAACTGGAGCCCCACGCCGGACGCCAGGTTCTTGCCGTTGGCCATCCCGATCTCGTCGATCGTGACCGTGCGGCCGAGCTTGCGGCCCAGTGCCTCGGCGATGACGCCGGGCGCCCGGCCGCGCGGCTGCTGGCCGCGTAGCCAGCGCGCCACCGACGTCTTGTCGTAGCGCAGATCGAGGCCGCGTTCCGCCCCGACCATGTTGACCCTGCGTGCCAGACCGGCATTGGAGCATCCGGCTTCCTGGATCAGCGCCTGCAGCCGTTCGTTCGGCTGGCGGGCGACGAGTGGCCTCGCTGCCATCACTAACCCCCTGTGCCGGACCGCGCCGGTCGTGATCTCCGCGGTGATCTGCCACCGATCACTTCCCGGCGTCATCCGGAGAATGCCAATGAGCTCGGATGAGCTCGGACGATTACGGGTGAATGCCGCTCACCCGCATCTGGCTACCCGCCCGCCGGGCCCGGCCCGCACGCGCGCCCCCGTCCGTGCACCCGTGCGCCCCACATGGGGGTTCGATGCTCCGGCGCCCGGTGCCGCGCGCCCGTAACCGGTCCTGGTGGGGGGAGTTGTGTTTATCGTGGAAGACACCATCGAAGGGCCGGTCGGCCTCACCGAAGCGGCGCAGATCCCCGCACAGCGCGGCACACAACTGCTGGACAGCGCGGTCCGGTACGTGGAGGAGCGCCACTGGGAGGTGTTCCCCGGCACCTGGCTGGAGGCCGTCGAGGGCGGCGAACGGTGCTCCTGCGGCGCCTCCGTGTGCGATGCGCCGGGGGCGCACGCCATCCGGCCGGACTGGTCGAGCCAGGCGACCGGCAGCTCCGCGGCCGCACGCCGGCTGTGGGGCAGGCAGCCGAAGGCATCGGTCCTGCTGCCCACCGGGAGGACCTTCGACGCCCTCGAGGTCCCGGAGTCGGCCGGATTCCTCGCGCTCGCCCGGATGGAGCGGATGCGTACGGCCCTCGGGCCGGTGATGTGCGGCCCGGACCGGCGCATGCTGTTCCTCGTCCTGCCGGGCGCGACCGCGAAGCTCCCGGAGCTGGTGCGCAGGCTCGGCTGGATGCCCGGCTCGCTCGACCTGGTGGCACGAGGGGACGGGCAGTACGTGGCGGCGCCGCCGACCCGCGTCGGCGGCCGGGGCGCCGTGCAGTGGGTGCGCAAGCCGACGCCCGTGAACCGCTGGCTGCCGGACGCCGAGGAACTGCTCAGCGCCCTGGCCTACGCATGCGGGAGGGAAGCCGCCGACGGGCGGAGCCGCCGATCGTAGGGTTGTTCCCTACCACGGGGACAACGGAAGGCGGCACGACATGCCGGACCAGGCATCGGAGCAGGTACCGGGGCACGTACCGGACCGGACGGTGAACGCGGTCTCGGACCGGACGGTGAACGCGGTCGACGGGGCCTCGGAGGCGCCGCCGCCCGCCGTCCGTGTCGAGGGGCTCTGGAAGCGGTTCGGCGAGCAGGTCGCGGTCGCCGGCGTCGATCTGACCCTGCCCACCGGCAAGTTCATCGGCCTGGTCGGGCCCAACGGCGCCGGCAAGACCACGACGCTGTCGATGATCACCGGACTGCTCCGCCCCGACCAGGGCCGCATCGAGGTCGCCGGCCACGACGTCTGGAAGGACCCGGTCGAGGTGAAGGCCAGGATCGGCGTCCTGCCCGAGGGCCTGCGTCTCTTCGAGCGGCTGTCGGGCGGCGAACTCCTCTCCTACACCGGCCGGCTGCGCGGCCTCCCGGGCGAGGAGGTCGACAAGCGGGCGGCCCAGCTCCTGGACGTGCTCGATCTCGCGGGCGCCCGGCACAAGCTGGTCGTCGACTACTCCACCGGGATGCGCAAGAAGATCGGTCTGGCGGCGGCGCTGCTGCACAATCCGCAGGTGCTGTTCCTGGACGAGCCGTTCGAGGGCGTCGACCCGGTGTCCGCCCAGACCATCCGCGGGGTCCTGGAGCGGTACACCAGGTCCGGGGCGACGGTCGTGTTCTCCAGCCATGTGATGGAGCTGGTCGAGTCGCTGTGCGACTGGGTCGCCGTGATGGCCGCGGGCCGGATCAGGGCCCACGGCCCGCTCTCCGAGGTCCGCGGCGCGGCGGGATCGTTGCAGGACGCCTTCCTGGAACTCGTCGGCGCGCACGGACGCGACACCGGCGAGGCGCTGGACTGGCTCGGCGGCGGTGCGCGGTGACGGCCGCGGCGCCCGCTCCGGCCTCCTCGCTCACGTCCGTCTTCGTACGCCTCAAGCTGTCGCTGCTGGCGAACGGGCTGCGCCAGTCATCGGGCCGCACGGCCGCGTTCGTCGCCTCGGCCGTGCTGGCGCTGCTGATCGCCGCCGGTCAGCTCGTCGGCTTCGTCCTGCTGCGCGGCACGGCGCCCGCGGCCTCCCTGGCGGTACTGCTGGTCGCCGTGCTCGCGCTGGGCTGGGCGTTCCTCCCGCTGTTCTTCCCGAGCGGTGACGAGACGCTGGACCCGACCCGGCTGGTGATGCTTCCGCTGCGGCCGGGGCCGATGGTGTCGGCGCTGCTGGTGGCGTCGCTGCTGGGCATCGGCCCGCTGTTCACGCTCTGCCTGGTGACCGGTGCCGCTCTGGCCCTGGCGCGGGGGTGGGCGGCGCGGCCGCCGCGGTGGTGGCGGTGCCGTTGGCGCTGCTGGTGTGCGTGGCGCTGGCGCGGGCCGTCGCCGCCGCCAACATCCGGTTGCTGACCAGCCGCAAGGGCCGCGATCTGGCCGTGCTGAGCGGGCTGGTGATCGCGGTCGGGATGCAGTTCGTGACCTTCGGGGTGCAGCGCCTCGGCCAGACGGGCGGTCTGGGGGTGCTGGACCCGGCCGCGGCCGTGGTGCGCTGGATCCCGCCGGCGTCGGCGCTCGGCGCCGTCGACTCGGCGAGCACCGGGGCGTACGGGACGGCCGCCGTCCAGCTCGCCCTGTCCGCCGGCGCCCTGGCCGGGCTGCTGTACGGATGGCAGCGCAGCCTCACCCGGCTGATGACCGCGCCGGACGGCTCGACACTCGCGGCGGCCTCGGAGCCGACCCGCCGCGACAGGTCGACGGGCCTGCACCGGCTGCTGCCGGGCGGCCGCACCGGCACGGTCATGCAGCGCAGCCTCCGCTACGTCTGGCGTGATCCGAAGACCAAGATGGCGTGGGTGTCGGCCCTCGTGGTCGGGCTGATCGTGCCGCTGTTCAACGCCCTGCAGGGCACCGGCTCGATCTACTTCGCCTGCTTCGCGTCGGGCATGCTCGGCATCCAGATGTACAACCAGTTCGGCCAGGACACGTCAGCGTTCTGGATGGTCGCGCAGACGATCGCTTCACCCCGCGACGCGTTCTCCGAACTGCGCGCCCGCGCGCTGGCGTTGCTGCTGATCACCCTGCCGTACACGGTGCTGGTGACGGTCGCCACGGCCGCGGTGCTGGGCGACTGGCGGGCGCTGCCGGAGGCGCTGGGGATCGCGCTGGGGCTGCTCGGCGCGATGATGGCGACCGGCGCGGTGGCGTCGGCGCGCTTCCCGTACTCGATCCCGCAGGACAGCGCGTACAAGAACGTGGCTCCGGGCCAGGGCGGTCTCGCATGGATCTCCATCTTCGGCGGAATGATCGCCTCGGCGCTGCTGTGCTCCCCGCTGATCGCACTGACGATCTGGCTGAACGCGGCCAACGCCGAGTCCGCGATATGGGTCCTGCTGCCGCTGGGTGCCGGATACGGTGCGCTGCTGGTCTGGGGCGGGCTGCGGCTGGCGGCCCCGCAGACGGCCGCACGGCTGCCGGAGATCCTGGCAGCCGTCAGCAAGGGATGACCATGGCCTGATCCGTACCGTACGCGGGGCGTTGCGGCCCTTCGCCTGCGGTACGGAACCCGTCCGGCGCGGACACCCGGGCCCCCGTCGCCGAGGTGGCCCGGAAGCCGCGCCGCGGAACCACGACACGGGGCCTGGAACGGTTGGGTCTCTGGCGCGGCCGCCGGCACGCCGACGGTGCGCGCAACGGTCGGACGGCCCTGCGGCCAACCTCCGCTTGTGGAGGTCATGTGAAGGAAACGTGACCTCGCAGCAACGGGCCGATGACGGAGCCGAATCGCTCCGACCGCCGGCCCTTCGCTGTATACGAAGGCGTACGACGGGACGGCGGGGGCGCCGCAAGGGAGGCTCCCGGAAGGCGCCGGATTCCGGCCGAAGGGCGCTGCGAGGCGGCAATCCACCGCAGAACCGTTTATGCAACACCGCAGGCCAGGCATTCGTTCCGAGTTGGACCACCCCCGCTGTCCATATAGCGGACAGCCGGTCGCGCATCCCGCACACCCCTGCCGAGCTGCCCGAACGGCCATTCGGTAGGCATATCTTGAACGTATGCGGCCGGAAACAGGTGATGGATGTGCGATCACTGTGCGCATCAGCAAGACTCCCGAACGCAACCGCACACACCGTCAAAGGGGTTCACTCATGCGTTACATCGTCCACACACTCGGCGCGACGGCCTCCGCTGCGGCGCTCGTGCTCAGCGGCCTGGCCGCCGGCACCGCGCAGGCCGATGCCGCCGGTGACACGGGGCTCTACGCCCCGTCCGCCCTGGTGCTGACGGTCGGCAAGGGCGAGGCCGCCGCGACGGCGACCGTCGAGCGCGCGGTGACCCTGAACTGCGCCCCGGCACCCGCCGGCACCCACCCGTCCGCCCGCGCCGCCTGCCAGGAACTCAGCACCGTGAACGGCGAGTTCGCCATGCTGACCGGCACGTCCGACCGCCCCTGCACCCGGCAGTGGGACCCGGTCACGATCACCGCAGCCGGGGTCTGGGAGGGCAAGCGCGTCGACTGGTCGGCCACGTACGGCAACTCCTGCGAGATGAGGGAGAGCATGAACGGGTCCGCGGTCTTCGCCTTCTGAGCACCCCCGGCAGCGGCGGACCGGGGCGACACGACGGCGGTCCCGGTCCGCCGCACCCTCCGTCGCACCGCACCGCGCCGGAAGCCCCGTGGACCGGATGGCCCCCTCCCCGGCCATCCGGTCCGGTGCAACCGCCGGGCCGAGACGCAGGACCGAGATGCAGGACCGACAACAGGGGCCGGACACACGGGCGGACACGGGGGCCGGACACGGGGGCGCCGCATACCGGTGGCCGAAAACAGGTGACGGAACCGGGAACACGGCGGAACAGCGGAGCACATGCGGGCGGACGGCCGGCCGAGCGGGCATCCGGGTACACCGGCGGGCATCCACGCCTCACATGGCGCGATGGACGCAGTCCCCGTGATCCACGTGAGGTGCGCAGCCCCCGCGGTCCACGGGATCCGCGCGGCCCCGCACTACGCGTGATCCGCACGGTCCCGGGACGCCGGCCCGGAGACGCCCAGGCCCTTCACTCCGTCAGTACGCCCTCCAGGAACGGCTCGACGACCGCACGCCAGGCGTCGGGCTGGTCGTGGTGGACGAGATGCCCGGCGTCCGCCACCTCCGCGTACCGCCCGCGGGGCAGGACGCGGACCATCTCCTGGGCCTCCGCCCGGCCCAGCTCCCCGTCGAGTCCGCGGACCACGAGCGCCGGGCACCCGACCTGGGCCAGCGAGTCCCAGTGCGCGTCGTGCACCCAGGTCGCCCGGGACCTCAGCATCTGGCGGCGGGAGAAGACGGGCCGCCAGCCGTCCGCCCGTTCGGCCATCACCTCGGCGAAGAACTCTCCCCGCGCGGGGCTGGGACGCTCCAGCCGGGGGTCGTCCTCGCCGAACCACCTGCGCACGTCCGCGAGGGTCGCGAAGGGCACCGGCCAGGAGCGGAACCAGTCCTCCCACTCACGCTGGGAGGCCGCGCCGAGCGCCGAGGCGCGCATGTCGCAGATGACCACGGCCCGGACCAGGTCGGGGCGCTCGGCGGCGAGCTGCCAGGCGGTCAGCGCCCCCATGGAATGGCCGATGAGGACGGCCGGAGCAAGCCCCAGCTGCTCCACCGCGGCCGCCGCGTCGGCGACATACGACTCGCGGGTGAACGTGCCGTCGGCGGGGCGCTCGCTGCGCCCGTGCCCGCGCTGGTCGAGGGCGACCGCCCGGTGCCGCTCGGCCAGCCAGCGGGCGGTGTCGGCCCAGTGCGAGGCACGGCCCATCAGCCCGTGGAGGAGTAAGACGCCCGGAGCGCGGTCCGTCTCGCCGCGCCCCTTGGGCGGGTCGGCGAACTCCCAGGCAGCGAGCCGTACACCGGCCGTACCGGTCACGTCGATGCGCCGCACCATGGTCCTGGCACCCCCTTCTGGCCCTCGTGGATCTCCGGGCTCTCCGAAGCGATCGAACCCCGCCAGACTATCGAACTTCCATTCGAAAACCGGCTTTCGACGAGCAACACCCCTCGTTCGAGTGACCACCCTCAAGGATTGACGGCCGTCGCCGAGGGGAGATCTTCAGCGGGAGGCGGGCCGCTCGGGGAAAACGGTCCGAGGGGATCGACCTTGAGAGCTCGGGGCTCCGGGTCGACAAGGGGGAGGACAGGCCCCGGCGCCCAAGGGCGCCGGGGCCCTTCGCGTTCGGCAGGCGCATGGTCCGCTCCCTCCCCTGCGGCCGTCCGGCCCCGCCCCGCTCCAGCCCGGTCATAGGCCTCAGCCACAGCGTGGCACGCGGAACCGTCCGGGCGCTGCCGTTCCGGCCGGAAGGCGCGCTCCGGAAGGGGCGCCATGGCGGGCGGAGGAGTCGCGCGGCGTACGGCGAAGCGCGCCCGTACCGCGGGCGGTGCGGCACGGGCGCGCGGGACGGAGCCCCTCGTCGGGTTCGGCAACTGACCGCCGACCGCACCCCCGACACCCCCGACACCACCGAACGGCTTCTCGGCCAGGGCGACCGGTACGCCACCGCCGCCTGGCACGGCGGTGAAGCAGGGCGACCGGCACACCGCCCACGCCCTCATCGCCGAGGCCGAAGCCCGCACCGGGCAAGCAGCGCCGCAAAGTCCGCCGCGGCCCTCGACGGCCGCCATCCTGGTGCGCCACGACCGCACCCTCCCCTGCGCACGGGCGTGTTCGCTCACCGGGTCGGTGCCCTCGCATGGGGCGTGTTCCGATCAGAGCACGCCCTCCACCACGAGGAGACTCAGGCCCGGCGGGGAGACATGCCCTGCCTCCCCGCACCACCTGCTGCCCTCGGCCCCGGAGTTCGGCTCGCGACCCTGGGCACCCGGCCCTCGCGACCGGAACCGGGCCCAGGCGCTCCCCCTACGCCGCGGACGAACCGAGCGACCACTCAGCGCTTCGCCACGAAGACGTGGGAGGCGACGTCCGCCTCCAGCTCCGCGGCCTCGCCCCCGCTGCCCACCAGCACACCGCCGGCCGACTCGGTCACGCTCACCACCGAGCCGGGCTGCACACCGGCACGCCGCAGGGTGTACATCAGCTGGGCGTCCGTCTGGATCGGCTCCCCGATCCGGCGGACGACCACCGTCTTGGCCTCCGAGCCGGCGTCGAGATCGGCCAGGCTGACCATGCCGTCGTCGAGGAACGCCTCGGCCTCCGCCTTCTCGCCCAGCTCCTCCAGGCCCGGGATCGGGTTGCCGTACGGCGACTCGGTCGGGTGCCGCAGCAGCTCGAGCACGCGCCGCTCCACCGCCTCGCTCATCACGTGCTCCCAGCGGCACGCCTCGGCGTGCACCTGCTCCCACTCCAGGCCGATCACGTCGACCAGCAGGCACTCGGCGAGCCGGTGCTTGCGCATCACCCGGGTGGCGAGGCGGCGGCCCTCCTCGGTCAGCTCCAGATGACGGTCGCCCGCGACCGTCACGAGCCCGTCGCGCTCCATCCGCGCGACGGTCTGGCTGACCGTGGGCCCGCTCTGGTCGAGCCGCTCCGCGATGCGGGCACGCATCGGGACCACGCCTTCTTCCTCCAGCTCGAGGATGGTGCGGAGATACATCTCCGTGGTGTCGATCAGTCCGGACATATGTGCCCCTCGAAGAAGTCGTGCCGTGGCCCTGACTCAATTCTGACGCATGCCGCCGACAACCGGGCCGAGACTGCGTGGAGCCCTCTTGACAGGGCAATGGTCCAGACCGCAACGTGATCCGCGACACGACGGGAAGGGGCGGCGGCGATGGGCGGGAACGAGCCGGCGGGTCGGTTCCTCGACGCCGCGATCCGCCTGCTGGAGCGCGTGCGCGACGAGGAGGCGGCGAACATCGCCGCGGCCGGCGCGGCCATCGCGGACACCGTCGCCGCGGGCGGCCGGCTGTTCGCCTTCGGCGCGGGCCACTCCTCGCTCGCCGCGCAGGACGTGGTCTACCGGGCGGGCGGCCTGGCCGTGATGAACCTGCTCGCCGTCCCCGGCGCCGTCGGTGTCGACGTGATGCCCGCGACCCTCGGCTCCGCGCTGGAGCGCGTCGACGGCCTCGCCGGTGCGGTGCTCGACTCCAGCCCCGCCCGCTCCGGCGACGTGCTGATCGTCGTCTCCCTGTCCGGACGCAACGCCCTGCCGGTCGAGATGGCCCTGAACGCGCGGGCACTCGGCCTGAAGGTGATCGGGGTGACGTCCGTGGCGTACGCGACCGGGACGACGTCCCGGCACGCCTCGGGCACGTACCTCAGGGACCACTGCGACATCGTCCTCGACTCCAAGATCGCGGTCGGCGACGCCGAGCTGACCGCGGAGGGCGTCGAAGCGCCGTTCGCCCCCGCGTCCACGGTCGTCACCAGCGCCCTGATGCAGGCCGCCGTCGCCGCGGCGGTGGGCGAGCTGGCCGCTCGGGGCGTCGAGCCGCCGCTGCTGCGGTCGGGGAACGTGGACGGCGGCCACGAGTGGAACGGCCGGATCATGACCGAGTACGCGGACCGGATCTTCTACCGCCGCTGAGCCCCGGTCACACCCCGGCGGCCGCCGGACGGAGCCCCACCCGCGAGGGCCACGGTCCGCGGTCCCGTCGGGCCTGCGCCGCTATCCGCCGCGCACCCGCGCCAGGTCCAGTGCCGTGGCCAGGTGCGCGGCGACGCTCTCCGCGTACTCCACGTCGGGGCGCTCGAAGCGGGGGCGGTTCGCGGACCGGAGGAAGGTGACGACCCCGACCGTGCGGCCGCGGCTGCGGAGCACCGTGCACAGGGCGTGCACCGCGTCGCGCGGCCACCGGCGTTCCACGGCCCAGCCCTCCGTGCGGTCCGGCCCCCGCCCGTGCTGGTGCGGACGGAGCCGGCCCGGTCCATCGCCTGGAGCGCCGGATGCCCATGGGGGTACCGGAGCGGGATGCCCCCGCCCGCGACCCGGGCGACCGGCCCAGGGGCGCCCGACGGCGTCGCCGCCGCCCGCACCAGCCGTTCGCCGCCCTCCGGCAGCATGTCCAAGAGGGCATGGTCGGCGAAGCCGGCGAGGGCGAAGTCCAGCCGGGTGGTCGCCGCCTCCATCGGGTCCTCGCACTCGGCCGCCGCCCGGGCGGCACGGTGCAGCTGGCTGAACCGGAACCGCAGCCGGTCCGCCTCCTGCTCAGCGAGCCTGGCATCCGTGACGTCCTGGAACAGCCAGCCGACACCCAGCGGAACCGGCTCCTCGGCCAGCGGCGAGGCGAGCCTGAGGAATCCGCTGCGCCAGCACCTGCGCCGTTCGCCCTCCTCGGTACGCACGGTCAGCCAGAGTTCCACGACCGCGCGTTGCGCGCCGTCGGCGAGGACGTGGTGCAGCGCGCCCTCCACCTCCTCGACGCCCTGCACGATCAGCTCCCCGAGCGGGCGCCCGAGCACCGTCGTACGCCCGGCGGAGCCCAGCATCCGGGCCGCGTGCCGGTTCACGACCGCGGGGCGCAGGTCCACGTCCACCAGCACGACGCCCCATGCCGCGTCCTCGAGCAGCGCCTCGCTCAGGGCGATCGAACGCTCCAGGTCGATCTGGGCGTGCACCTCGCTGAAGGCGCAGTACACCCCGGCGGGCCTGCCGTCGGCACCGCGCACCCCGGCGGACTGCGTCCGCACCAGCACCCGCCCGCCGTCCTTGCGCAGCAGCGCGAACTCGTGCACCTGCCGCCCCGGCGCGGTCATGGCGGCCATCAGCCGGCCCTGCACCTCGTGCGCATCGGCGGCCCGCGCCGCCCATCCGGCGAACCCGCGCCGCCCGACGGCCTCCTCCGGAGGCCAGCCGAGGATCCGCTCGGCCTCGCGGTTCCAGTGCGTGACCACACCGTCGGCGTCGAACGCGCAGAGCGCGGCGTCCATGCCGTCCAGCAGCGCCGCGAGCAGATCGGAACCGGGGCCGTCCCGCTCCGGCTCGTCCGGCCCCAGCGCGCTGGCGGCCCCGCTTCTGGAAGCACTCATCCCGGCACCCCCTGCAGGACGTGTCCTCGGCCGGTGCCGCCCTCCGCGAAGCGGCACCCCGATCATTCAACTGGAACGTGACCCAGGACACATCGTTTTCCGGGAAATCGTCGCCCCGGCAGAAGAATCCGCCCGGCCGAAAAGGGGTTGATCCGCCCTCGCGGGGTTCCTAGTGTGGGACTCCTCGAGAAGGGAGGTGATTCGGAACATGAAGGCATTCCGGACGCGAGAGGTGGCTGCGGGCTAGGGCCCGTTCGTCGCACCTTCGTGCACCTCGGCAGGGCCTCTGCCGAAATCCAGGCAGTCACCGACCCGCGGGCTCGCCGGTACGTCCGGCCGGCTTCCTCCTCGGAGGGACCCGAGCCCGCGGGTTTCCGCGTTCCCCCGGGCATCGCCCCGGCGTCCGGGGCCCCGGCCGCAGGACCGCTTCCGGGAGACGGACGTACTGCGCATCACCCCGGCGCCCGGGGCCCGGCTCACGGGGCCAGCCGCTCCACGCGCCAGCCGCCGGGCTCCCCGGGACCCTCACGTACCGGAGCCGGTCGTGCAGCCGGTTCTCGTGGCCCTGCCAGAACTCCACCGTCTCGGGCGTCACCCGGTAGCCGCCCCACTCCGGCGGCACCGGCACCTGCGCACCCGCCGGGTACCGGCCGGCGAGCTCCTCGTAGCGCCGCAGCAGCTCCTCGCGGGACGCCAGGACCGACGACTGGGGGCTCGCCCAGGCGCCGAGCTGGGAGCCGTGCGGCCGGGTGCGGAAGTACGCGGCCGTCTCGTCCCGGCCGACCCGCGCCGCCGTGCCCGTGACGACGACCTGGCGGGTCAGCGGGTGCCAGGGGAAGAGCAGCGAGAGATGGGGGTTGGCGTCGAGCTCCCGGCCCTTGCGGGAGGCGTAGTTGGTGTAGAAGACGAAGCCGCGGTCGTCGAAGTGCTTCAGCAGCACGGTCCGGGAGGACGGCCGGCCGTCGGGCGTGGCCGTGGAGACGACCATGGCGTTCGGCTCGTGGAGCCGACCGGCCGCGGCGTCCTTGAACCAGTGGACGAACTGCTCCATCGGCTCGGCGGGCAGTTCCGCCTCGTCGAGCGGAGTCGAGCGGTAGTGCTCGCGCATGGCGGCGGGGTCGAGGGCGTCGGTCACGGGATCATCCTGCCGCACGGGCCGCCGGGGCCTCCCCGCCCTCCCGGGGCCGCGCCCCGGAGGCCCGCGGCGGTCGGCGGCGGTCGGCGGCGGTCCACGAAGGTCGGCTGCGGCAGGCCGCGGTCCGCGGCAATCCACGAAGGCCGGCTGTGGTCCGCGGCGGGGAGGGCGCGTCGCCCGCCACCCGCTCGGGGGCGCGCCGGAGTCTTCCCGGCACGGAGTGCCGCCAATCCTCGTGGGCGGATCCGCGCAGTGTGCCGGATGTCACGCTTCCCCGCATCGGTGGGACCGGCCAAAATCATGCGCTGGGCCGCTGTGGCCTCCCCACGACGCGGAGCGGGTGACCACGCTCCGCGCGGGGCATCACCGTGGTGGTCGCCCCACCCGGGCCGAAGCCTGTCCCGCCACACATCCCGAGGAGCCGCCTGATGTCCGACTTCGTACCCGGACTCGAGGGAGTCGTCGCGTTCGAGACGGAGATCGCCGAACCCGACAAGGAAGGCGGGGCGCTCCGCTACCGCGGTGTCGACATCGAGGACCTCGTCGGCCACGTCTCCTTCGGGAACGTGTGGGGTCTGCTGGTGGACGGGGCGTTCAACCCCGGCCTGCCGCCCGCCGAGCCGTTCCCGATCCCCGTGCACTCCGGCGACATCCGGGTCGACGTCCAGTCGGCGCTCGCCATGCTCGCCCCCGTATGGGGCCTGAAGCCGCTCCTCGACATCGACGAGACGCAGGCACGGGACGACCTGGCCCGGGCCGCCGTGATGGCGCTGTCGTACGTGGCACAGAGTGCCCGGGGGCAGGGCCTGCCGATGGTCCCGCAGCGGGAGATCGACAAGGCCGAGTCGGTCGTCGAGCGCTTCATGATCCGCTGGCGCGGTGAGCCGGACCCCAGGCATGTGAAGGCCGTCGACGCCTACTGGACGTCGGCCGCGGAGCACGGCATGAACGCCTCCACGTTCACCGCCCGGGTCATCGCCTCGACGGGCGCAGACGTGGCGGCCGCGCTCTCCGGCGCCGTCGGCGCCATGTCCGGCCCGCTGCACGGCGGTGCCCCGTCCCGGGTGCTCGGCATGATCGAGGAGATCGAGCGCAGCGGCGACGCGGTGTCGTACGTCAGGAGGGCCCTGGACAAGGGCGAGCGGCTGATGGGCTTCGGTCACCGCGTGTACCGGGCGGAGGACCCGCGCGCCCGTGTGCTGCGGCGGACGGCCAAGGAGCTGGGCGCGCCCCGCTACGAGATCGCGGAGGCGCTGGAGCGGGCCGCGCTGGAGGAGCTGCACAACCGCCGTCCGGACCGGGTCCTGGCGACGAACGTGGAGTTCTGGGCGGCCATCATGCTGGACTTCGCCGAGGTCCCGGCGCACATGTTCACGTCGATGTTCACCTGTGCCCGTACGGCCGGCTGGTCGGCGCACATCCTGGAGCAGAAGCGCACCGGGCGGCTGGTGCGCCCGTCCGCCCGCTACATCGGGCCGGGCCCGCGCGACCCTCGCTCGATCGAGGGCTACGCGGATATCGCCGCCGTCGCCGGCACCGCCGGGCGGTAGGGCGGCCCCGCCGGGCGGTAGGGCGCCCGCCGCCCACGGCGGGGCCGCCCGGCGGGGCCGCGGCTACCGCCCGGCGCGCACAGCCGTCCTGGGCCCGGCGGTGGGCCGTGCCGCCGGTCAGGCCGCCCGCTCCACCAGGTCGGCGTGGTGGCGGGCGGCGACCAGCGGGTGCGCCCGCAGCTTGCCCTTCAGCTCGTTGCGCCCGTACTCCGCGAACAGCGGGTTGGCCGGGTCGGAGGTGACGCCGGGGGCGTCCGCCGCATGGGGGAAGGGCAGCGGGGCGACGCGGGCGTCGAGCCGCGGGTTGAAGAAGAACGGCACGGAGAAGCGCTCGGTGGCACCGGGCGGGCTGACCACACGGTGGTTGGTGGCGACGAGGTAGCCGTTGGTGGCCACCTCCAGCAGTTCGCCGAGGTTGACGACGAACGCCCCGGGCAGCGGCGGTACGTCGTGGAAGAGCCCGTCCTCCCGCTGCACCTGGAGACCGCCGATCCGGTCCTGGTGGAGCAGGGTGAGGAAACCGTAGTCCTTGTGGGCGCCGACGCCCTGCTCGGCGCCGTCGCCGGCGCTGCCGGGGTAGCGGACCAGCTTCAGGTGCAGATGGGCCCGGTCGCCGAAGACGTCGTCGTAGAAGTCCGGCGGGGCGCCGATGGCCGCGAGGAGTTCGTGGAGCAGCCGGTGCGCGACCGCGCTGAGCCGGTCGATCCAGCCGAGCGCGGCGGTGCGCAGCCCGGGCAGTTCCGCGGGCCACTGGTTGGGCCCTTCCAGCCACCAGTAGGCGGGCTCACCCGGCGCGGGTATGTGGGCGGGACGCTCGGCGCCGATGTCGAGCTGGTCGCGCCAGTCGCGGCTGCCGCGGGTGCGCTCGTCGCCGACGCGGGTGTAGCCGCGGAAGTGCGGCGAGTTGACGTTGTCGACGGCGTGCCGCTCGGCCTCGGGCAGGGCGAAGAACGCGCGTGTCGCGCGCATAAGGGCGTCGGTCTCGGCCGGGGTGACGCCGTGGCCGACGAGCTGGAAGAAGCCCACGTCGTGGGCGGCGCTGTGCAGGCGGGCGTGCAGATCGGCGCGGGCCTCGGGGCCGCGGCCGGCCGCCGAGAGGTCGATGACCGGGAGCTGGGACAGGTCGCGCGGGGCATGCGAGGCGCGCGGGAGGTACTGCGAAGGAGACATGGGTGCGTCCGCTTTCGGTGTCCCGGCCGGCGGTCGGGGTGGTGACCGGGGGTGGGCGCCGCCGACGCTCGCCGGGGTGGGGCGGGGCCGGTGGAGCGGGGCCGGTGGCCGGGTGGGGTGGAGTCAGGGCGTGGGTCGGAGGTGGGCCCGACAGCCCATGCTCGTGACGCGGAGGAAGTCCACGTGGCGACGGCGAACGAGCGGAAGCATGGGGAAAGGGTACGACGCGGGACCACTGAACGGTCGTGACCCGGGTCACAGGGCCCGTGGGCGGGTGCGTCCACCGGGGCCGGGTCACCGGGTCACCGGGCGGAGCCAAGGGCGGGCCAAGGGCGGGCACCGGCGCACCGGACGACGGCCGCCGGGCGGGCACGACGGCTCCGCCCGGACCCGGACCGCACGGGGCGGCCGGACACCGGCGGCAGTGGGCCGCCCGGTGACGCGGGGCCGACCACCGGCCGCGTGAAGACTTCGGCACCCCGGCCCGGCCGCCGGTCCCGACGACCGCCGGGCGGGCACGACGGCTCCGCCCGGACCCGGGCCGCACGCGACGGACCGTCCCCCGGACCGCACGGGGCGGCCGGACACCGGCGGCAGTGGGCCGCCCGGTGACGCGGGGCCGGCCACCGACCGCGTGAAGACTTCGGCACCCCGGCCCCGCCGCCGGTCAGATGCCCATGAGCCGGATCCGGTCGCCGCAGAGTCTGGCCATGTCGTCGGGATCGGACGTCATCATCACCACGGGGCCCGGCTGGCGCAGCGCCATCTCGGCGACGGTCGCGTCGACGGCGTACGGGTGGCCGTGCAGTCCGGCGTCCTTGAGCAGCCGGGCGGCGGCCTTCGCGGACTCCTCGGTGACGGGCTCCACCTTGACGCGGGAGAGAAGCCGGTTCAGGCGGGGAATCCCGGTTCCGGTGTGGGTGGCCTCGATGATGGTGTTGGCGCCGACGACGAACTCGACCCCGCTGCCGTCGAAGGCTTCGAGGACGGCGGTGACCTTGCGGTCCTGCGCGACCCAGGCCGACAGCCCCTCGGAGTCCAGGACCAGGGTTTCCACCGGCGGCGTCATGCGGCCCTCGCCCCGGGCGCACCCTGGTCGCCCGAGAGTGCCTGGGCGATGGCGGCACGCGCCTTTGCGAGTTCCTCTTCGGTGAAGGCGCCGTGCTCCTCCTGGTAGCGCTCGAACTCCTCCCGGCGCAGCTGATGCCTGATCCGGCGCGCCACCGCCTCGGCCACGTACGCGGACACGTTGTCCGTCAGCTTCCTCAGCGCTTCCACGTCGGCGGTGGGGAGGGTCACCGTGATGCGAGTCGTCTCGGCCATGGGCCCACGATACCCCGCGCCTGCATACCATCAGTATGCAGATACGTTTCCTTCCAGCGTCTCCTCCAGCAGCCGCGCCCACTGCCCCACGACCCGCCTCCGCCGTGCCGCGTCGTCGGTCAGCAGGTTCGCGAGCCCCAGTCCGCGCGCCATGTCGAGCAGCCCCTGGACGGTCTCGCGCACGCCCGGCACCGTCTCGTCCGCGCCGAGCAGCTCCACCGCGATGCGGTGGGTCTCCCGGCCGACCCGCGCCTCCAGTTCGGTGACCCGGCCGCGCAGCTGCTCCTCGTTGGAGGCCGCGACCCACAGATGGAGTGCGGCGCGGAACAGCGGGCCGGTGTAGAGGTCGACCAGGGCCGCCACGACGGCCGCCCGGCTCTGCCCGGGGAGGGACCGCAGGGCCGAGGAGCGCTCCTCGGCCACGTACTCCACGGCCGCCGTGAACAGGTCCTCCCTGGTCGGGAAGTGGTGCTGTGCCGCGCCCCGCGAGACCCCGGCCCGCTCGGCGACCACCGAGACGGTGGAGCCCGCCCAGCCGCGTTCGGCGAGGCAGGCCACCGCGGCCTCCAGCAGCCGCTGCCGGGTCGCCCGGCTGCGGTCCTGCTTGGGCTCCTTGGCGGAGCCGGCGGGGGAGGTCACCACACCCATGCGGGGTCCCGTCGTTCGAGGAAGGCCGTCATCCCCTCGCGCGCCTCCGCCGAGGCGAAGAGCGACGCCGAGCGCTGGACGAGGTCCTCGGCGTCACGGTCGAAGGTCTCCCGCACCCTAGCCGTGAGCAGCTGCTTCGTCGCGTCCAGGGCCTGCGGGGAGGCTCTGCGGAAGCCGTCGAGGACCGGCGCGAGGACCTCGTCGACGTCCTCGCCGACCGCCGTCAGCAGTCCCATGCGGGCCGCCTCCGCGGCACCGAAGCGCTCACCGCTCAGGTAGTAGCGGGCGGCCGCCCGGGGCTCCAGACGCGGCAGCAGCGGCAGGGAGATCACGGCGGGCGCCACCCCGATCCGCACCTCGGTGAACGCGAAGTCGGACCCGGCGGACGCCGCGGCGACGTCGCAGGCACCGACGAGGCCGAGCCCGCCCGCCCGTACCCGGCCGGTCACCCGCGCCACCACGGGCTTGGGCAGTTCGACGATCCGCCGCAGCAGCGCGACGAAGGTGTAGGGGTTCGGGGGCTCCTTCAGATCCGCTCCGGCGCTGAAGGTGCCGCCGGTGTGGGTCAGGACGACGGCCCGTACGGCGGGGTCCTTCCCGCACTGGGCCACGGCGTCGGCCAGCTCGCCCACGAGCCGCGCCGAGAGGGCGTTGCGGTTCGCCGGCGAGTCCAGCGTCAGCGTCGCGATGCCGCGTGCGGTGGCCGCCTTGACGGTCCCGGTTCCGGTGGATGTCACATGGTCTCCTTCGCAGGGTTCGCCCGGTCCTCCGGCTTCTCCCCGTTCTGCCGGGGACGCCGGGGCTCCCGGTCGCGCAGTTCACGGCGGAGGATCTTCCCCGAGGCGGCCCGGGGCACTCCGTCGACGAACTCGACCCGCCGGATCTTCTTGTACGGGGCCACGCGGCCGGCGACATGGGCGAGGACGGCGTCGGCCGTCAGGTCGGGCGCGGCGGCCTGCCGTACGACGTACGCCTTGGGTATCTCGTTCCCGTCGTCGTCGTACACGCCGATCACCGCCGCGTCCGCGATGCCCTCGTGGGTGAGCAGCAGGGCCTCCAGCTCCGCGGGGGCGACCTGGTAGCCCTTGTACTTGATGAGTTCCTTGACCCGGTCGACGACGAACAGCCAGCCGTCGTCGTCGACTCGGCCGATGTCGCCGGTGTGCACCCAGCCCTCGTCGTCGATCATGGCCGCGGTGGCGTCGGGCCGGTTCAGATAGCCCTTCATCACCTGGGGTCCGCGGATCGCGATCTCGCCCTCCTCGCCGGGCGCGGCGTCCCGGCCGGGGTCGTCGAGCGCCAGGATCCGCATCTCGGTGCAGGGCAGCAGCTTGCCCACGGCGCCGGGCGGCGGGTTCTCGGCGTCCAGCGGCACGACATGGGTGCCGGGCGACAGCTCGGTCATGCCGTACGCCTGGAGCACCGGCGGCAGCCCCAGCCGTTCCGAGCAGGCCCGGGCGAGTCCGGCGTCGAGCGGGGCGGCGGCGCTGACGACGTACTCCAGCGACGACAGGTCGTAGCGGGCGACCGCCGGGTGCTTGGCGAGCGCCAGCACGATCGGCGGGGCCACGTACAGGGCGTTGATCCGGTGCTTCTCGATCGCCGCGAGGAACTGGTCGAGGTCGAACCGCGGCAGTACGACGACGGTGGCGCCCCTGCGCAGCGGGGCGTTCATCAGCGCGGTGAGGCCGTAGATGTGGAAGAACGGCAGCACGGCGAGGATGCGGTCGCCGGGCTTCATGGGGAGGACGGGGTCCAGCTGCGCCAGGTTGGTGGCGATGGACTCGTGGGTGAGCATGACCCCCTTGGGCACGCCGGTCGTGCCGGAGGAGTACGGCAGGGCCGCGACGTCCTCGGCCGGGTCGACGGCGACATCGGGTTCGGGGGCGGTGGAGCCGAGCATGCCGAGGATCGACCGGTGGCCCTCGGCCGCGTCGCAGACGAAGACCTCCTCTATCCCGCCGGCCAGTTCGGCGGCCCGCCGGGCCGCCTCGAGCAGCGGGGAGACGGTGACGATCCAGCGGGCGGAGGAGTCGCGGAGCTGCTTGGCGAACTCCTCCGCCGTGGCGAGCGGATGGACGGTGGTGACGGACGCCCCGGCGCGGGTGGCGGCGTAGAAGACCACCGGGTAGGCGACCGTGTTGGGGCTGTGCAGGGCGAGCACGTCGCCCTTGCGGACGCCCGCGTCGGCGAACGCCGCCGCGAGCCTGCGGTGGTAGCTGTCGAGCTGGGCGTACGTGAGCGTCGTGCCGCCGGTCCCGTCGACCAGGGCGACGGTGTCGCCGTACCCGGCCGCCCCGCCCAGGACGGCCTCGTGGATGGGGACGGAGAGGGACGGGACGTCCGCGTACTCGCTGTGCATCACCATGGCAGCCCCTTCGCGGTCGGGTCGTGGCCGGGTGGTGGCCGGGCCGTGGTCGCCAGAATCCCCCGTCAGTACGACTTGGGGAGACCCAGGGACTGATGGGACACGAAATTCAGCACCATCTCGCGGCTGACCGGGGCGATCCGGGCGACCCGGGCGGCGGTCACCAGGGACGCGAGGCCGTACTCCCGGGTGAGGCCGTTGCCGCCGAGCGTGTGGACGGCCTGGTCGACGGCCCTGACGCAGGCCTCACCGGCCGCGTACTTGGCCATGTTGGCGGCCTCGCCCGCGCCCAGGTCGTCGCCGGCGTCGTACAGGGCCGCGGCCTTCTGCATCATCAGCCGGGCGAGTTCCAGCTCGATGTGCGCCTGGGCGAGCGGGTGGGCGATGGCCTGGTGGGCGCCGATGGGCGTTTTCCAGACCTGCCGCTCCTTGGCGTACTCCACGGCTCGGGCCACCGCGTAGCGGCCCATGCCGATCCCGAACGCGGCGGTCATGACGCGCTCCGGGTTGAGTCCGGCGAACAGCTGGAGCAGGCCGGCGTCCTCCTCGCCCACCAGCGCGTCCCGCGGCAGTTCCACGTCGTCGAGGACCAGCTCGAACTGCTTCTCCTGGGCGAACAGCTCCATGTCGATCCGGGAGCGGCCGAAGCCGGGCGCGTCCCGCGGGACGATGAACAGGCACGGCTTCAGCTTCCCGGTCCGGGCGTCCTCGGTGCGGCCCACGATCAGGGTCGCGTCGGCGATGTCGACACCGGAGATGAACACCTTGCGGCCGGAGAGGACCCAGCCGTCGTCCGTGCGCCGGGCGGTGGTGGTGATCCGGTGCGAGTTGGAGCCGGCGTCCGGCTCGGTGATGCCGAAGGCCATGGTGCGGGTGCCGTCGGCGAGGGCGGGGAGCCACGCGCGGCGCTGCTCCTCGGTGCCGAAGCGGGCGATGACGGTGCCGCAGATGGCGGGCGAGACCACCATCATCAGCAGGGGGCAGCCGGCGGCGCCGAGCTCCTCCAGCACGATGGACAGCTCGGCCAGGCCGCCGCCCCCGCCGCCGTACTCCTCCGGGAGGTTGACCCCGAGGTAGCCGAGCTTGGCGGCCTCGGCCCACAGCGCCTCGCGGTCGTGATCGCGGCCGTGCCGCTTCCCGAGGGCGGCGACCGCGGCCCTCAGCGCGGCGCGCTCTTCGCTTTCGATGATCGTGTCCGTGATCGTGCTCATGACGCGTTCTCCTCCTGTGCTGCGGCTTGTACGACGGCGAGAAGGGCACCGACCTCGACCTGGCGGCCGGGGGCGGCGTGGAGCGCGGTGAGGGTGCCGGAGGCGGGAGCGGTGATGCGGTGCTCCATCTTCATCGCCTCCAGCCAGACGAGCGGCTGGCCGGCGGTGACCGCGGCGCCGGGGGCGATGCCCTCGGCGACCCGGACGACCGTGCCGGGCATGGGGGCGAGCAGGGAACCGGGCTCGCGCTGGGCGGTGGGGTCGGGGAAGCGGGGCAGCCGGGTGAGGGTGTGGGCCGAGGTGGCGGTGTCGACGTGGACCCGGTCGCCGCCGTACACGGCGATCCGGAACTCGCGCTCCACACCGTCGGCTTCGAGCCGCACGGCGTCCGGGGCGGCACGGCGGACCCGCACCCCGGGGAAGCCCTCGGCCAGCACGCCGTCGCGGGTGACGCGGTAGCGGACCTCGTGCTCGGTGTCCCGGCCCCGGTAGCGCTTGACCTGCGGCTGCGAGGGGAGGTTGCGCCAGCCGCCGAGACGGGCGGTGGTGGTACCGGCCGTGCGGCCGCCGGCCTGCCGGGCGGCGGCGTCCGCCAGGGCCGCGGCGAGCGCGGCGAGTTCCTCGCCGTCCGCCGCCTCGGTCAGCGCGGGCAGGTGCCGGTCGTAGAAGCCGGTGTCCATCCGGGCCTCGGCGAACTCGGGGTGCCGCAGGGACCGTACGAGCAGCTCCCGGTTGGTCACCGGACCGTGGATCCGGGCCCGCGCCAGGTCACCGGCGAGCCGCCGCACGGCCTCCCGCCGGGTGGGTGCCCAGACGACGACCTTGGCGATCATCGCGTCGTAGTGCACGCCGATCCGGTCGCCGTCGCCGTAGCCGGCGTCGACCCTCGTCCACGCCCGGGAGGCCGTGGCACCGGAAGCCCCGTCAACCGGCGTCGAACCCACCCCGGACACAGCACCGGAAGCCCCGTCAACCGGCGTCGGGCCCCGGCCGCCGCCTGCCGGGAAGGACAGCGCGTGGAGCGTGCCCGTCTGCGGGGACCAGGAGCGGGACGGGTCCTCGGCGTACAGCCGGGCCTCGACGGCGTGGCCGCGCGGGGCGGGCGGCGCGGGGGGCAGGGCGGCGCCCTCGGCGACCCGGATCTGCAGGGCCACCAGGTCGACGCCGAACACCGCCTCGGTGACGGGGTGCTCCACCTGGAGCCGGGTGTTCATCTCCAGGAAGTGGGCCCGATCGCCGACCACGAGGAACTCCACCGTGCCCGCGCCCCGGTAGCCGGTCGCCCGGGCGGCACGGACGGCCATCTCCTCGAGCCGGGCGGTCAGTTCCCGGCCCAGCCCCGGCGCCGGCGCCTCCTCGACGACCTTCTGGTGGCGGCGTTGCAGCGAGCAGTCCCGGGTGCCGAGCGCCCACACCGTGCCGTGGGCGTCCGCGAGGATCTGCACCTCCACATGGCGTCCGCCCTCGACGTACGGTTCGACGAAGACCTCTCCGTCCCCGAAGGCGCTCAGTGCCTCGGCCCGGGCGGCGGCCAGTTCGTCCTTCAGCGCGTCCCGTTCGCGGACGACGCGCATCCCGCGCCCGCCGCCGCCCGCCGCCGCCTTCACCAGCAGGGGAAGGTCGGCGTCGGTGACCGCGTCCGCGTCGAGCGACGCGATCCCCATCAGCTCCTTGGCCCGGGTCTTGGAGGCCATCGCCTCGATGGCGTCCGGCGGCGGCCCGATCCAGGTCAGGCCCGCGGCGGCGACCTCCCGGGCGAAGCCGGCGTTCTCGGACAGGAATCCGTAGCCGGGGTGGACGGCGTCCGCGCCGGACGCGAGCGCCGCCTTCACGATCAGGTCGCCGCGCAGATAGGTGGCGGCGGGCGCGGCCCCCGGCAGCCGTACGGCGGCGTCGGCCGTCCGGGTGTGCAGGGCGCCCTCGTCCGGGTCGGCGAAGACGGCGACCGTCGCGATGCCGAGTTCCCGGCAGGTGCGGAACACCCGGCAGGCGATCTCACCGCGGTTGGCGACGAGCAGGGTTTCGATCATCGGGGCCTCACATCCTGAAGACGCCGAAGCCGCCGCGGGCGCCTTCGACCGGGGCCGTGTGGATGGCGGACAGGCACAGACCGAGGACCGTGCGGGTGTCGCGCGGGTCGATGACGCCGTCGTCGTACAGCCGCCCGGACAGGAACATCGGCAGCGACTCGGTCTCGATCTGCTGCTCGACCATCGCGCGCAGTCCCGCGTCGGCCTCCTCGTCGTACGGCCGCCCCTTCGCGGCGGCCGAGGCGCGGGCGACGATCGACAGCACCCCGGCGAGCTGCTGGGGGCCCATCACCGCGGACTTGGCACTGGGCCAGGCGAACAGGAAGCGCGGGTCGTACGCCCGGCCGCACATGCCGTAGTGCCCGGCGCCGTACGAGGCGCCCATCAGCACCGACAGATGCGGGACCTTCGAGTTGGAGACCGCGTTGATCATCATGGCGCCGTGCTTGATGATGCCGCCCTGCTCGTACTCCCGGCCGACCATGTAGCCGGTGGTGTTGTGCAGGAAGAGCAGCGGGATGTCGCGCTGGTTGGCGAGCTGGATGAACTGGGCGGCCTTCTGCGACTCGGCGCTGAACAGCACGCCCTGGGCGTTGGCGAGGATCCCGACGGGGTGCCCGTGCAGCCGAGCCCAGCCGGTGACCAGACTCGGGCCGTAGAGCGGCTTGAACTCGTCGAAGTCGGAGCCGTCGACGATCCGGGCGATCACCTCGCGGGGGTCGAA
Organism: Streptomyces sp. I6; assembly: GCA_003725745.1. Classification (GTDB taxonomy): domain Bacteria; phylum Actinomycetota; class Actinomycetes; order Streptomycetales; family Streptomycetaceae; genus Streptomyces. The sequence continues at coordinate 2,916,468 of RHDP01000001.1, forward strand.
CGGGGTCTTCAGGTCCTCCGGGACGATGCCGAGCAGTTCCTCCTCGTCGTACACGGGAGGTGCGGCCTCGGCGGCCGGCGCGGGGTGCGCCTTGCGGTGGTTGAGACGCGCCACGATGCGGCGGGCGTGGCGGAGGGCGTCGTACTCGTCCAGGGCGTAGTGGTCGGCGAGTCCGGACGTACGGGCGTGCATCTCGGCGCCGCCGAGGGACTCGTCGTCGCTCTCCTCGCCGGTGGCCATCTTCACCAGCGGCGGCCCGCCGAGGAAGACCTTCGACCGCTCCTTGATCATGACGGTGTGGTCGGACATGCCGGGGACGTACGCCCCTCCGGCGGTGGAGTTGCCGAAGACGACCGCGATCGTGGGGATCCCGGCGGCGGACAGCCGGGTGAGGTCGCGGAAGAGCGCCCCGCCCGGGATGAAGATCTCCTTCTGGGAGGGGAGGTCGGCGCCGCCGGACTCGACGAGGCTGATCAGCGGCAGCCGGTTGGCGAACGCGATCTCGTTCGCGCGGAGGATCTTCTTCAGCGTCCAGGGGTTGCTGGCTCCGCCGCGCACGGTGGGGTCGTTGGCGGTGACCAGGCACTCGACGCCCTCGATCGTGCCGATGCCGGTGACGACGGAGGCGCCGACGGGGTGGTCGCCGCCCCACGCCGCGAGCGGCGACAGTTCCAGGAACGGGGTGTCGGGGTCGAGGAGCAGCTCGATCCGCTCCCGGACCAGGAGTTTGCCCCGCTCGCGGTGGCGTGCGGTGTACTTCTCACCGCCGCCGGCGAGGGCCTTGGCGTGCTCGGCCTCGAGCGCGTCGAGCCGGGCGAGCATGGCCTCCCGGTGGGCGGTGTGGTCGGGGGACGCACTGTCGAGCGTGCTGGCGAGGACGGTCACGGGGTCACCTCCGGTGCGGGGGGCGATGCGGAGTACGGCTCGGACGGCGGCGCGGACGGCGGCGCGGGGCCGGGAGAGCGGCGGGCGGGAGAGCGGCGGGCGGGAGGGCGCTGGGCGGCATCCGAACGGCACGGCCCCGCGGCCCGGCACGGCGCACCGGGTGCCCGCGGGACGGGGCGGCGGGCGCCGTCGCGGCACGGCCCGGCGCCCCGGTGCTCAGCCCGTACCGGACCGCGGGGCGGGACGGGGCGGTGGCGCGGACGGCGGGGCGAGGGCCCGGCCGCGTCACAGCAGGATCTCCGGGATGTCCATGTGCCGGGCCCGCAGCCACTCCCCCAGGCCCTTCGCCTGCGGATCGAAACGGGTCCGGGCGGCGACGCCCTCGCCCAGCAGGCCCACGACGGTGAAGTTCAGCGCCCGCAGGTTCGGCAGCACATGGCGTACGACGGTCAGCTCCGCCGTCTCCGGCAGGAGTTCGCGCAGCCGCTGCACGGTCAGCTCGTGCGCCAGCCAGCGCCACTGCTCGTCGTCGCGGACCCACACCCCGATGTTCGCGTCGCCGCCCTTGTCGCCGCTGCGGGCCCCGGCGACCAGGCCGAGAGGCGCGCGGCGGGTGCTCAAGCCGGCCGGCAGCGGCTCGGGCAGCGGCGGCTCCGGCACGGGCTCCAGGACCCGGGAGCGCGGGGCCGCGGGGACCGGCAGCCGGCGGCCGTCGTCGAGCACGGCGGTGTGCGCGACGGACCCCGCGTCCACGTAGGCGGCCTCGAAGACCCCGTAGGGGGAGCCCTTCCCCGGCGGTGCGGTCACATGGAAGCCCGGGTAGCCGCCGAGGGCCGTCTCGACGGCCGCGCCGCTGACGACCCGGCCGACGGCCTCCGCGTCGCGGTCGCGCACGACCAGCCGCAGCAGCGCGCTCGCGGTCTCCTCGGTGGCGGCGTCCGGCCGGTCGGTCCGGGCCAGTTCCCAGCGGACCTCCGCGGGGCGGGACCCGGCGCGGGCGAACGCGTCCTCGATCTGGGCGCGCGCCAGCCGCGCCTTGGCGTCGATGTCGAGGCCGGTCAGCACGAAGACCACCTCGTTGCGCCAGCCGCCGAGGCGGTTGAGGCCGGTCTTGAGCTCCGGGGGCGGGGCCTCGCCGCGCACGTCCGTGATCCGGACCCGGTCCGGGCCCTCCTGCACGAGCCGTACGGAGTCGAGGCGGGCGGTGGCGTCGGGGCCCGCATAGCGCGCTCCGCCCGTCTCGTACAGCAGCTGGGCGGTGACCGTACCGGTGTCCACGAAGCCGCCGGTGCCGGGGTGCTTGGTGATGACGCTGCTGCCGTCGGCGTGGAGTTCGGCGAGGGGGAACCCGGGGCGGCGCAGGTCCCGGCCGGCGTACCGCCCGTCGGCGAAGAAGGCGTAGTTGCCGCCCGTCGCCTGGGTGCCGCACTCCAGCACATGGCCGGCGACGACGGCTCCCGCCAGGGCGTCGTGGTCCTCGGGCCCCCAGCCGAAGTGCCACTGGGCGGGCCCGGTGACGAGCGCGGCGTCGGTGACCCGGCCGGTGACGACGACGTCGGCGCCCTCCGCCAGGCAGGCGGCGATCCCTCCGCCGCCGAGATAGGCGTTGGCGGCCAGCGCGCCGGGGAAGCGGTCGGCGAGGTCGTCGCCCTCGACATGGGCGACGCGCACGGGGACCCCGACCCGGGCGGCGAGTTCGCGCACGGCGCCGGCGAGGCCGGACGGGTTGAGCCCGCCGGCGTTGGCGACGATCCGCACACCGCGTTCGTGCGCCAGGCCCAGGCCCTCCTCCAGCTGGCGCAGAAACGTCCTGGCGTAGCCCAGGCCCGGGTCCTTCATCCGGTCCCGGCCCAGGATGAGCATGGTCAGTTCGGCCAGGTAGTCCCCGGTGAGGACGTCCAGTTCACCGCCGGTGAGCATCTCGCGCACGGCGTCGAAGCGGTCGCCGTAGAAGCCGGAGGCGTTGCCGATCCGCAGCGGGGCGGGCTCCGCGATCGGCATCGGTCAGGCCCCCTTGGGGGCGCGGCCGGTGCCGGCCGGGCCGGCGAACGCCTGGGCGATGTCCAGCCAGCGGTCGGCGTCGGCCCCCTCCGCGCGGACCGCGAGATCGTCCCGGTGCGCGCGCTGGGTCACCAGCAGGCAGAAGTCCAGCGCGGGGCCGGTCACCCTCCCCCCGCCTTCGGCACCGGGCCCAGCGGCGGCGCTCTCGGGCCCCCAGGTCCACAGCTCGCCGCCGGGCCCGGTCAGCTCGACCCGGAACTCCTCCTTCGGCGCCTCGAGTCCGCGCACCAGGTAGGCGTAGTCCCGGGCCCGTACACCGATGTGGGCGACGTGCCGCAGCCGGGCGGTCGGCTCCCGGACTGCGCCGAGGGCGTCGGCCACGTCCTGGCCGTGCGCCCAGGTCTCCATCAACCGGGCGGTGGCCATCGACCTGGCGCTCATCGGCGGCCCGTACCAGGGGATCCGGGCGCCCGGGGGCGCGTCGTAGAGCGCCTGCCGGAGCCGTTCGCGGCCGGTGCGCCAGTGGGCGAGCAGTTCGGCGGGCGGACGGCGGGCTCCGGCCTCCGCGGCCCGGTCGACGAAGGTGTCCGGTTCGGCGAGCGCCTTCTCGACCTCCCGGGCGAAGGCGCCGGGGCTGGTGGCCGCGAGCAGCGCGACCTCGTCGGTCCAGGCGAGGTGGGCGATCTGGTGGGCGACGGTCCAGCCGGCCGCGGGGGTTGCCGTCCCCCACTGCCCGTCGCCCAAACCGGCCACCAGCCGGTCGAGTTCGTCGCTCTCTGCGCGCAGGTCGTCGATGACGGCCGCGGGGTCGGACACGGGGCGCTCCCTCCGGGACACGGCGTGGTGCCCGGAGCATGGCAGCGGATGACGAAACAAGCAAGCGTGCTTGCTTTACTTTTATCGGCCGAGTGCGGCCGGGACCGGACAGGACCGGGCAGGACCGGGCGCGGGCCTCGTCCGCTGACAGCCTGCGGGCTGCCCGCGGGCAGCCCGTGGACGCCGCCCGCGGGGCGTCCTCACGCCGTACGGCCGGCCGCCCCCGCCTGGGTGCGCACCGCGCCCATGCTCGCCGCGACGACCAGCGCGATCGCCAGCGCGTCGCCCGCGGACAGCGCCTGGTGCAGCACGAGGAACCCGGCCGTCGCGGCGATCGCCGGCTCCAGGCTCATCAGTACGGCGAAGGTGGGCGCGGGCAGCCGCCGCAGGGCGAGGAGTTCCAGCGTGTACGGCAGTACGGACGACATCAGCGCGACCAGGAGGCCCAGCCCGACCGTGGACGGGACGAGCAGCTTGCCGCCCGCCTCGGCGATACCGAACGGCAGACTGAGAACGGCACCGACCGCCATCGCGAGGGCCAGCCCGTCGGCCTGCGGGAAGCGGCGTCCGGTGCGGGCGCTGAAGACGATGTACGCCGCCCACATGGCGCCCGCGCCGAGGGCGAACGCGGCACCGGCCGGATCGAGCCGGTCGAAGCCCCCGCCGCTCAGCAGGACGACGCCGCCGAGCGCGAGGCCCGCCCAGACGAGGTTGACCAGCCGACGGGAGACGATCACGGAGAGCGCCAGCGGGCCGAGCACCTCGAGGGTCACCGCCGCGCCCAGCGGGATGCGGTCGACGGCCTGGTAGAAGAGCATGTTCATCCCGGCCATCGCCGCGCCGAAGGCGACGACCGTGCCCCAGCTGTCGCGGGAGTGGCCGCGGAGCCGGGGCCGGCAGACCAGCAGGAGCACGGCGGCGGCGAGGACGAGCCGGAGCGTGACGACTCCGAGGGCTCCCGCGCGGGGCATCAGCAGCACGGCCACGGCGGCGCCGAACTGCACGGAGAGACCTCCGGCGACGACGAGGGCCACCGGCCCGAGCGAGCCGCGGCCGCGCCGTGTCCCGGGTCTCAGTTCACCGGCGGCCTCCGGGAGGGCGACCGTGGCGGCCGCCACCCGCTCCGCACCCTCGCGGCCGCCGTCGCCTGGGACCGCATCTGCGCCACGGAGCCTGCCCACCGATCCACCTTCGTCCACTTGAATGAACCTGCGATTCAAAATACTGCACCAGGCGGACCCGGTCCACCTCGTTCCCCTTCACGCTACGGAAGCACGCGCCACCCGTGAAATGCCGATTGGGCTGCGGTTATGCTCCACACGCATGAGCATCGAGCTACGTCACCTCCGCTGCTTCCTCGCCATCGCGGAGGAACGGAGCCTGACCCGGGCCGCCACCGCACTGCACCTCACCCAGCCGGCCGTCTCCCGCACGCTCGCCGCGCTGGAGCGCCACCTCGGCGTGCGCCTCGTCGACCGTTCCACCCACCACCTGCACCTCACCGCCGAGGGCCGGGCGTTCCGCGAGCAGGCCGCCGCTGCGGTGGCCGCGTTCGACGACACCCTCGACCCCGCGCGGCTGCGCCGCCGACCCCTGCGCCTCGGGCACGCCTGGTCCGCCTTCGGCGCGTTCACCACCCCCCTGCTGCGGCGCTGGCAGCGGGAACACCCGGACACGCCACTGGAACTCCTCCGTATCGACGACCGCACGGCGGGTCTGGCGCGCGGCGAGGTGGACGCCGCCGTGCTGCGCGGCACGGTCGGCACCCCCGGACTGGTGACGGCCATGCTGTTCACCGAACCCCGGGTCGCCGCCGTCACCTCCGACGGGCCGCTCGCCGGCCGCATCTCGCTGACGCTCGCCGATCTGGCCGCCGTCCCGGTCGTCCTCAACACCGTCTCCGGGCTGACGACGCTCGACCTCTGGCCCGCCCGGTCAAGGCCGGTGGCCACACTGACCGTCGGCAACACCGACGACTGGCTGACGGCGATCGCCGCAGGCCGCGGCGCCGGGGCATCCGCGGCGTCGACGGCGGAGATGCACCCCCACCCGGGCGTCACCTACCGCCCGCTCACCGACGCACCCCCGGTCCCGGTGCTCCTCGCCTGGCGCGCCGCCGCACCGCATCCGGCGCTCGGAGCACTGGTGGCGCTGGCGCGCGAACTCGGCGCGGAGGGCTGAAGGGAGCGGCACGGCGAGACGAGGTGAGATGAGTCCAGGCCGTGCAGGTCGGCCGTTCCCGCAGGCCAGGCGCCGGTGCCTGGCCTGCGGGAGCGGCCGGTCTGCACGGCCTACTCCGTCTCGAGCTGATGGTCCGCCCAGACGTAGCTCACGGGCAGGAGGTCGGCGATCCGGACGGCCCGGACGCGTTCGCCCTCGCCCTCGCCCTCGCCCACGATGACCTTGAGGCCGGGGAAGTAGTCGAACAACACCTGACGGCAGCGGCCGCACGGAGGGACGACACCGCGCCCGCGATCCCCCACCGCGACGACGGTGTCCAGCTCGTACGCGCCCTGGGCGGCGGCCGTACCGATGAGTACGAGTTCGGCACAGGGACCTCCCGTGAAGTGGTAGGCGTTCACCGCGGTGACGATCCGTCCGTCCCGGGTGCGGGCCGCGGCCGCCATGGTGTGGTTGTCGCCCCGGCAGCGTGTACGCGCGACGCGCGACGCGGCCTGGACGAGTTCGTGGTCGACGGGGTAACACTGCGTGGTCATCTTCTCCGCATTCGCCGGGTGCGGGACCACGTTGGCCCGCGCGAGGACGGCGCGCAAGCGACTATCGCGCGCCGGGCGTGCTCCACGGGCGAATCCGCCGGCCGCAGCGTTCCTCCGGGCGGCCCCTACGCCCGGGGCAGGCTGAACCGAGCAGACCGGGACGGGCGATGCCGAGCGCCGACCACCGGCCGCCGACCACCGACTGCAACGCCGACGCCCACTGCGGACGCCGGCCCCAACGCAGCCCGGTGCGACCGGTGCGGCACTAGCCTCAAGGCCGTTCAGTTTGCGGATGGGTGGGGTTGTCCAGGGTCCGTAAGCTGCGGTTTCGCGGACATGAGGAGCGGAGCCCCGGTAGAACTGGCAGTCGACCAAGACAAGCCGTTCACAAGGACCGGAGGCTCCGCTGTCCGGACAGTGTGCCATCACTCGTGTCGTCACGGTGGCCGGAGGCCGGTTCGCACCCGGTCATCTCGGTGAACTCACCCAGTGCATCCCCTTCGAAATGGTCGACGAGGCATTGAAGGCCACGGGCAGGGTCCAGGAGCGGCTGCGGGACCTGCCATCCCGGGTGGTCGTCTACCTGCTGCTGGCCGGGTGCCTGTTCCCGGAGGTCGGATACCTCGGGGTCTGGCGCAAGCTCACCGGCGCTCTGGCCGGTCTGCCACTGGCCGCGCCGTCGGCAAGCGCGCTGGCCCAGGCCCGCCGCCGTATCGGCGCCACACCGCTGAAATGGCTGTTCGACCTGCTGAAAGGCCCGGTGGCCGGGCCACGGACACCGGGAGCATGGTGGCGCGGTCTGCTGGTGATCGCGCTCGACGGCACCACCCTGACGGTCCCCGACACCCCTGCCGTCCTGACCCGGTTCACCAAGCAGGCGGGCAACCACGGCGGGACCGGCTACCCGCAGGTCCGCCTGCTGACCCTGGTCGCCTGCGGCACCCGCACCCTCATCGACGCGGTCTTCGGACCCACCACATCGGGTGAGACCACCCACGCCCCGCGCCTGCTGCCCAGCCTGCGGCCGGGGATGATCCTGCTGGCCGACCGCAACTTCGCCGCCCAGGGGCTGATCAACGACATCGCGGCCACCGGGGCCGAGGTCCTCGTCCGGCTCAAGAACGGCCGCCGGATGCCGATCCTGGCCCGCTACCGGGACGGCTCCTACCTCTCCGCCCTCGGCCCGGTACCCGTGCGCGTCGTCGACTGCGAGATCACCATCACCACCACCGCCGGGAAACACACCGGCCTCTACCGGCTCGCCACCACTCTGCTCGACCACCACCGCCACCCCGCCGGTGAACTGGCCATGCTCTACCACCAGCGCTGGGAGATCGAAACCGCCTACCTGGAACTGAAATCGACCATCCTCGGCGGCCGGGTCCTGCGCGCCCGCACCCCCGAGGGCATCGACCAGGAGATCTACGCCCTGCTGGTGGTCCACCAGCTGCTGCGGACCGCCATGGCGGACGCCACCAGCACCCAGCCCGGCACCGACCCGGACCGGGCCGGCTTCTCCATCGCCTGGCAGGCCGCCCGCGACCAGCTCGTCCTGGCCGCGGGCGTCATCGCCGACACCGCCATCGACCTGACCGGCACCATCGGTCGGCACGTCCTGGCCAGCCTGCTGCCCCAGCGGCGGCTACGGGTCAGCCCCCGCATCGTCAAACGCGCCATCTCCAAGTACCAGGCCCGAGGCCCCCGCATCGACCGGACCAGCTACAAGGCCACCACTGGCATCGAGATCCTCGCAGCCGCAGGCCCTTGACGACACGACCCAGCCGCAAACTTCACGGCCTTGGCACTAGCCTGGGCCGATGCGGCACCCTCGCTCCCGCCCCGGCTGATCGCGACCGATCTGGACGGCACGCTGCTGCGCCGCGACGGCACCGTGTCGGAACGCACCCTGCGCGCGCTGCGGGCGGCCGCAGGGCTCGGCGCCGACATCGTCTTCGTCACCGCCCGGCCGCCGCGCTACGTGGACGCCCTGGCCGCGGCCACGGGGCTCGCGTGCACGGCGGTGTGCAGCAACGGCGCGCAGGTGTACGACGTTCGGGCGCGTACGGTCATCCGGTCCCGGGCTCTGGTACCGGACACCGCCCGCAGGGTGGCGACCGTCCTCGCCGAAGCGGCACCGGGGCTGGGATTCGCCGTGGAGACGGGCCTGAAGGTGCTGTACGAACCCTCCTACCTGCTGCGCTTCAGCGGCGGGCTCGCCGCGGAGTCGCCGGTGGCGTCGCTGGGCGACCTGTGGTTGCTGGACGTCCCCATCGTCAAACTGCTCGCCCACTCCCACCGGTTCGACGCGGACGTGCTCGTGGCCCTGGCGGAGGAAGCGGCGGGCGGGGAGGCGCAGTTCACCCACTCGGGCGGGCGCGGGCTGCTGGAGATCAGCGCGCGGGGCGTCACCAAGGCCGCCGCACTGTCCGCGCTCTGCGCCGAACGGGGCATCACCGCGCACGAGGTGGTGGCGTTCGGCGACATGCCGAACGACCTGGCGATCCTGCGCTGGGCGGGCAGCGGCTACGCGATGGGCAACGCGCACCCCTCCGTACTCGCCGCGGTCCCCGGGCGGACCGCGTCCAACGAGGACGACGGCGTGGCCCTGGTCCTGGAGCGCCTCTTCGGCGAAGTCCGACCCCGGTGAGCCTCGGCTGACGTCCCCGACCCGACCTCCCCGGCCGCCGCGGGTGGCGGGCAGCCGGGCGGTACAACGATACGTACGCCGGCCAGGACACGCCCGGCGTCCGCGCGGACGCCTTCGCGACCCGCCGGCGGGCCGCGCACCACCTGGCCTCCCTCCCGGTCCTCGCAGAGCCCCCTCCCCGCGCCTCCCCCGCCGCGCCCCCTCCCCCGCCTATCCCTCTTCGCCGGCTCCTCCCCCGAAGTCCTCACCGGCCCTCCGCCAGCCCGTCCCCCACCCGTCCGCCGGCCCCACGGCCAGCGCCTCCGGGAGTGCCTCCGCCAGCACCTCCGCCAGGTGCCGCCCCGCCGGCCCGCGAGCTGGTCCAGTTGGGTGCGGCAGGAGAAGCCGTCGGCGAGGAGGACGGTGCCGGGGGCCGCCGCGCGTACCGAGGGCAGCAGCCGGTCCTCGGCACAGGCCACCGACACCTCGTAGTGGCCGCGCTCGAAGCCGAAGTTGCCCGCGAGACCGCAGCAGCCGCCGCTCAGCTCGCCGGTGAGGCCGGCCCGTTCGCGCAGCCGCCGCTCCGCGGTGTCGCCGAGGACCGCGTGCTGGTGGCAGTGGGTCTGGCCGGCGGCCGGGCGGTCCAGCCGGGGCGGGCGCCAGTCGGGGGCGTGCTCCTCCAGGGCGGCGGCGAAGGTGGTCACGGAACCGGCCAGGCGGCGTGCCCGCGGGTCGTCGGGCAGGAGTTCCGGGAGGTCGGTGCGCAGCGCCGCCGCGCAGCTCGGTTCGAGTACGACGACGGGGGAACCGCGCTCCAGCACGGGCCCCATCACGTCCAGGGTGCGGCGCATGACGGCGCGGGCCCGGTCCAGCTGGCCGGTGGAGACATAGGTCAGACCGCAGCAGACCCGGCCCGGGGGCAGCGACACTCCCAGGCCCGCCGACTCCAGGACCCGGACGGCGGCGCGGCCGACCGACGGGGAGAGATGCTCGGTGAAGGTGTCGGGCCACAGCACGAGTGGTGTTCCGGGGCTTCCGTGGCGCCGCCACCAGGAGGTGAACGTCCGCGTGGCCAGCCGCGGGATCCGCCGTTCGGGCGCGACGCCGCCGAGCCGTTTCGCGAGTGACGCGACGGGCCCCACCCGTGCGGCCGCGTTCAGCAGTCCGGCGATCGGCGCGGCGGCGCGCAGCCAGCGCGGCAGCCACCCCATGGCGTAGTGCGCCGCGGGTCGCCGCCTCCCCGCGTAGTGGTGGTGCAGGAACTCCGCCTTGTAGGCGGCCATGTCGACCCCGACCGGGCAGTCGCTGCGGCAGCCCTTGCAGGACAGGCACAGGTCGAGGGCCTCGTGCACCTCTCGGGAGCGCCAGCCGCCGGTGACCACCTCCCCCGCGAGCATCTCGTGCAGCAGCCGGGCTCGGCCGCGGGTGGAGTGCCGCTCCTCGCCGGTCGCGCGGTACGACGGGCACATCACCTCCGGCCCGGACGAGGGCCCGTCCACCCGGCACTTCGCGACGCCGACGCACCGCCGCACGGCGGCCGTGAAGTCGCCGCCGTCCTGCGGGTAGCCGAAGGCCACGTCCACCGGCTGCTTCGGCAGGACCGCGAAGCGCAGGTTCTCGTCGAGGCGCGCGGGGCGGGCCAGTACGCCGGGGTTCAGTCCGCCCGCCGGGTCCCACAGGTCCTTGAACCGGGCGAACAGCGCCACCAGTTCGTCCCCGTACATCCTCGGCAGCAGCTCCGCGCGCGCCAGCCCGTCGCCGTGCTCGCCCGACAGCGAACCGCCGTGCGCCACGACCAGCGCGGCCACGTCCTCGGAGAACGCGCGGAAGCGCCGCACGCCCTGCCGGCTCAGCAGGTCGAAGTCGATGCGGACGTGGATGCAGCCGTCGCCGAAGTGGCCGTACGGAGTCCCGCGCAGCCCGTGCTGGGCGAGCAGCGCGCGGAAGTCCCGCAGATAGGCGCCGAGCCGGGCAGGGGGCACCGCGCAGTCCTCCCAGCCGGGCCAGGCCTCTCCCCCGGCGCCTTCGGCCCGGTCGGGGGCGCCCCCGGCGCGGCCGGGGGAGCGCCCCCGCCGTCCGGGATCCGGGTCGCGGTGCCTGCGGCGTCCTCCCGGACCCGCCAGAGCGCGCGCTGCCCGGCGGGGTCGGTGACGACGGCTGCGTCCAGGGCGTCCGCTCCTCGCACGATCTGCTCCGCGCGGGCCCGCGCCTCGGCGGCCGTCTCCCCGCCCGTCTCGACGAACAGCCACGCGCCGCCCCTCGGCAGCTCCCGTCCGACGGCGTCCGGGACGAGATCGTCCGCCATGCCCTCGACCGTGAGCGGCCGGTACGGCAGCAGTCCGGCGGCGGCCTCCGCGGCCGCGCTCTCGTCCGCGTACCCGAGCAGGGCCAGCGCCCGGGCGGGCGGCGACTCCACCAGCCGTACGGTCGCCTCGGTCAGCACCGCCAGGGTCCCCTCGCTGCCGCAGAAGGCTCGAGCGACGTCGGTGCCGTTCTCGGGCAGCAGCGCGTCCAGCGCGTAGCCGGAGATCCGGCGCGGCATGCCGCCGGGGAACCCGGTGCGCAGCAACGGCAGCTGGTCCGCGACGAGTTCGTGCAGACCGGGTGGAGCGGCGGCGGGCCCGGGTGCGCCACCCGACGGCCCGGGTACGCCGCCGGGTGCTCCGCCGAGGGCGGCCCCGGCACCGGCACCGGCGCGGTCCCGCCCGGTACCGGTACCGGGCGGGACCGCGCCGGGCGGGACACCGCCGTGCGGACCCCAGCCCTTCCCCAGCCGCAGCGCCTCGCCCCCGTAGGTCACCACGGACAGCTCGTGGACGTTGTCCGCGGTCGTCCCCAGGCCACCGAGTGCGAGCCGCACGCGTTGTTGCCGATCATCCCGCCGAGCGTGCAGCGGCTGTGCGTGGAGGGGTCGGGCCCGAAGGTCAGCCCGTGCCGGCCCGCCTCGTCCCGCAGCCGGTCCAGCACCGCGCCGGGCTGGACCACCGCCGTACGGGCCTCCGGGTCGACGGAGACCACGGACCGCATATGGCGGGTGAAGTCCAGCACGACGCCGGTCCCCGTCGCCTGCCCGGCGATCGACGTCCCGGCTCCCCGGGGCACCACCGGGACCCCGTGGGCGCGGCAGACGGCGAGCGCCGCGGCGACGTCCGCGGCGTCGTACGGCGCGACCACGCCGTCCGGCACCCGGCGGTAGTTGGACGCGTCCATCGTCGTCAGCGCCCGCGCCCCGGGCGAGAAGTCCACCCCGCCTCGGACCTCCGCCCGCAGCGCGCGCTCCAGTTCCCTGCGATCCGCCACCGTGCGATCAGCCATGGACCCAGCGTGCCCCACGCTCGATCGGGTGACGCCGAGGTGGCGCCGAAAACCGTCCCGATCAGTGACCGCTTGTCTCATCCGCCGGACATCGGGCCCGGTGGCCTGGTGGAAACGACTAGGCTCCGGCTCGTGGCCGATATCCAGATTCCCGCTGACATCAAGCCCGGCGACGGTCGTTTCGGCGCCGGACCCTCCAAGGTGCGCACGGAGGCGCTTGACGCCCTGGCCGCCACCGGCGCGTCCCTGCTCGGCACCTCCCACCGCCAGGCGCCGGTCAAGAACCTGGTCGGCTCGGTACGCGAGGGCATCCGCGAGCTGTTCTCCCTCCCGAGGGCTACGAGGTGATCCTGGGCAACGGCGGCTCGACCGCGTTCTGGGACATCGCGACCCACGGGCTCATCGACGGCAAGTCGCAGCACCTGTCCTTCGGCGAGTTCTCGTCCAAGTTCGCCAAGGCGGCGAAGCTGGCGCCGTGGCTGGCCGAGCCGACCGTGATCTCCTCCGACCCCGGTACGCACCCGCAGCCGCGGGCCGAGGCGGGCGTCGACGTGTACGCCTTCACCCACAACGAGACCTCCACCGGCGTCGCGGCCCCGATCAGGCGCGTCGAAGGGCCGACGAGGGCGCGCTCGTCCTCGTGGACGCCACCTCCGGCGCCGGGGGCCTGCCGGTCGACATCACCGAGACCGACGTCTACTACTTCGCGCCGCAGAAGTCGTTCGCCTCGGACGGCGGCCTGTGGATCGGGGTGTTCTCGCCCGCCGCGCTGGAGCGCGCGGCCCGGGTCCACGGCTCCGGCCGGCATGTGCCGGAGTTCTTCAGCCTGCCGACGGCGATCGACAACTCACTGAAGAACCAGACGTACAACACCCCGGCGCTGGCGACCCTCTTCCTGCTCGACCAGCAGCTGAAGTGGTTCAACGGCCAGGGCGGGCTGGACTGGGCGGTCGGGCGGACCGCGGCCTCCGCGCGCAACCTGTACGGCTGGGCGGAGGAGTCGAAGTACGCCACTCCGTTCGTCGCGGACCCCGCGCAGCGCTCGCAGGTCATCGGCACGATCGACTTCTCGGACGACATCGACGCCGCGGCGGTCGCGAAGGTGCTGCGGGCCAACGGGATCGTGGACACCGAGCCGTACCGCAAGCTGGGCCGCAACCAGCTGCGGATCGCGATGTTCCCGGCGATCGACCCGGCTGACGTACAGGCGCTGACGGCCTGTGTGGACTACGTGATCGAGAAGCTGTGACCCGCGGGTCGTGAGCGCCGGCCCCGGCCGGCCGCACAGCGGCCGAGGGGCGGCAGCGGCTGCGGTGACCAGGGGCGCGGCGGTGCACGTGCACCCCGCCCGGCCGCTGAGGTACGGCGCGCCCCGGCGCGCGGGGCCCGTACTCGGGGCGACGGAGAAGAGTGCCAGGGGCCCGGCGGCCGTTTGCTTGCGTCCGCCGGGCCCCCGGTCGTGCCGGGGTTGCGGTGCGCCGCCTCCACCGTGTGCACACAAGGTGCTCGGCATGTGCGGGATGCGTGCAGCAGGCATGGAGGTACGGCCGATAACCGCCCTACTCGGCGGGTGGGTTGGCCCCTAGGATCCAAACGTCGATGCGATTGACATGTTCACATCTCAACAGTCCAGCGCTGTTCGGGTGTGGACACGGGATCGGCTGGACCCCCGCGGTTCACGCCCCCGCAAGGCCACCGACCGACTCTCCTCCGACCACAGGAGTGCGCATCATGCCTCGTGCCTTACGTGCCAGCGCCGCCCTCACCGCGGTCCTCGCCTCCACGCTCGTCGCCGGGAACGCCGGCAGCGCGAACGCGGCCATCGTCGCACCACCTGACAAGATCGTCATCGAGATCGCCACGGTGAACGGCTCGGGCTGCGCACCCGGGACCGCGGCGGTGGCGGTCTCCCCGGACAACACCGCCTTCACCGTCACCTACAGCGAGTACCTCGCCCAGGTCGGCGGGAACGCCTCGCCCATCGACTTCCGCAAGAACTGCCAGCTGAACCTGATCGTCCACGTCCCGCAGGGCTTCACCTACGCCGTCGCCAGCGCGGACTACCGCGGCTACGCCAGTCTGCAGAACGGCGCCACGGCCATGCAGAAGGCGTCCTACTACTTCCAGGGCTCTCCCGACACAGCCGCCAGGGAGCACCACTACAGCGGCCCGTACAACGACAACTGGCAGGCCACCGACACCACCGAGTGGGGCCAGCTGGTCTGGGCGCCCTGCGGAGTGAAGCGGAACTTCAACATCAACACCGAACTCCGGGTGAGCGCCGGGACGTCCAACCCGTCCACGACCAGCTTCATGACGATGGACTCCACCGACGGCGAGATCAACACGATCTACCGGCTCGCCTGGAAGGAGTGCCCGGCGTAACCGGAGCGCCGGGCGGGACCGATGTGCCCGGCGAAACCAGAGCACCCGGCGCCGGCGCACCACCCTGGCGGGAGCGCCCGGCGCCGGGCAACCGGCGTGACGAAGACCGCCCGGGGACCGGCACCCGGCCTGTTGGCTGCGGTGCCGAAGGACCCGCGCGGCCTGTGGCGCCGTAGGGCTCGGTGGACCAACGGCACATGATGCCGACCGTCCTCCCGCGGACCGGCACCACGCCGACCGGGTGGGCCCGCGCCCCCTCGCGGGCCCACCCTCCACACACAGGTCCCGCCGCGGGGCTCGGCGGCCGGGCCGGCACACGCCACCGGACGAAGACACACGTCACCGACCGGGACACGCGTCCGCCGCCGACGGGCACGTCCCCCGGAGGACGCGGCCCCTCAACGGGAGTGGCACCGCGCCCGGCCGGGTACGGCGCGTTCAGCCGCGGCGCCGCCGGGACCTGAGCAGGAAGAACGCCAGCACGGCGGCGAGGACGGCGCCCGCCGGCACCGCGAACCCCTGGTCGCCGTCGGCGCCCGCACCCCCGGCGGACGGGTCCGCGCCCCGGAGCGCGAGGGCGACGCCGCGTCCGGGCCCTCGCCGTCGCCGCGTCCCGCGTCCCGGCGTACGACCTCGCTCTGCTCGCCCTCCGTCCCGAACATCAGCGACGCGCCGTCCGGGGTGAAGGTCACCGACTCGGCCTGGCCCTGGAGCGGCGCGCTGACATGGCGGTCGGCACCCAGCCGCCCGTCGCGCCAGGCGTAGGCACGGGCGCTGAAGTACGAGCGCAGCACCAGTTCCCCGCCGTCGGGCGAGAAGGCGCCGTCCGTCACCCAGGGCACCTCGCCGATCCGCCGGAAGACGTTCGTGCCGCCGGTCACCAGCCGGACCGGGCCCTCGTAGAGCCCGCCGCCGTCCTCGTTCTTGCTGGCGATGTAGACCCGGCCGGTCTTCGGATGCACCATCATCGCCTCGGCGTTGCGGGGGCCGTCCGCGTACCGGACCGTGTACTGGGTGGCGTGTACGGTGACGTCCCGCAGCGTCCGCGGCTCGGGGAAGCGGTAGATCCAGACGTGGTCCCAGCTCCCGTTCAGGTTGTCGCCGATGTCACCGACGTAGACGTCGCCGTCGGGTCCGACCGAGATCGCCTCCATGTCCCGCGGCCGCCCCACGCCTTCGAGCGTGACGGTGGCCACGGTCTCGCCGGTCCGGGAGTCGACCGCGAAGACCCGCGGCTCGTCCTGGTCGTTGTGCGTCCAGTACACACCGGGATGGGCACGGCTGGCCGCGAGCCCGCTCGACTCCGTGATCCGCGGGTCCTTGATGGTGAACCCGCCGGTGTCGTCGGCGGCGGCGGGCACGGCGGCCCCAGGACCACCGAGGCGGCGACGGCGGCGACGGCGGCCGCCCGAGTCGTACGCAAGGAACGCATGCCCCCAAGTGTCCATCGTCACGTGACCGGCCGGGGTCACGCCCGGCGGAGGTCCGCCATCATTACCCCATGCGTTTCATGTTCGTCGGCGACTCCATGACCATCGGACGCGCCGGCGACTACACCTGGCGCTACCGGATGTGGCAGCACCTCAACCGCTCCTTCGGCGGCCCGTACGCGATCGTCGGCCCCCGCACCGAGCTGTACGACACCGCCGCCGACGCGCCCGTCTCCGCCGACTACGCCCGCCCGGACTTCCCGCCGAACGCCCGCCGCCACCTGGCGGGCTGGGGCGAGGGCTGGCTGCACATGGCGCCGCTGATCGGCCCGACGGTG
Organism: Streptomyces sp. I6; assembly: GCA_003725745.1. Taxonomy (GTDB): domain Bacteria; phylum Actinomycetota; class Actinomycetes; order Streptomycetales; family Streptomycetaceae; genus Streptomyces. The sequence goes on from RHDP01000001.1 coordinate 2,932,981, forward strand.
ACCGCGGCCAAGGCCGACGTGCTCCTCGTGTCGCTGGGGCTGATCGACCTCGGCTTCTACACGAACAGCACGCAGACCGCCGCGAACGCCCGGCGGTTCATCGCCGCGGCCCGCGACGCCAATCCGCACGTGCGGGCCGTGCTGCTGCCGGTCGTCCCCAACATCCGCGCCCTGGCGGACGACCCGTTCGCCGCCGAGTGCGACCGCTTCAACGAACTCCTCGCCAAGGCGGTCGCGGACCTGGACACCGCCGCGTCACCACTGCTGCTGGCCTCGGCGCCGTACGGGTACGACATCCACACCGACACCTACGACGGCACCCACCCGGGCCCCACCGGGGAGCACAAGCTCGCGGCCGCGTTCGCCGAGGCGATGCACCAGGCCTGGGGGCTCGGCGGCCCGTACGAACGGGCGGCGGACTGAGGACCGCCGCCGGTCGAGGGCCGGCCGCCGAGACCTAACCGCTGACCGCTGACGACTGACGGCCGGGGCGTCGGGCACCGGGGCGCTGCACGCGCCGGGCCAGAGGGCCGGGCGGCCCGGACGAACGGGTGGCGGAACCGCCGCCCGCCCTCGCCGCCCTCGGCCTCGGCCACCCCCGATCTCAACCACCCCCGACCTCAATTGCCCTCGGCCGGACGCCACCGGATACCGCCGAATACCGCCGGATACCCCGGGTTCCCCGGGTCCGGGTCACCTCACCGTCACCAGGAGTCACCTGACGGATCCCGCGCTTGAGGAGGGACCGGATGGCGGAGAAATCCCGCGCCCGGTGTCCCGCCCGCAACCGCCGGTCTTCCCGGTGCCGCCGCGCAGATGCGATCCACGCAGGAGAAGGCGACCCTGGAGGAGCGGGGGCATACGGCAAGGAGGACTGCCCATGTCCATGATGGACAAGCTCAAGCAGATGCTGAAGGGCCACGAGCACCAGGCCTCGAAGGGCGTCGACAGAGGCGGGGACGCGATCGACGACAGGACCCAGGGCAAGTACAGCGGCCACGTCGACACCGGCCAGGACAGGCTCAAGGAGCAGTTGGGCGGCGACCAGCCCGGACAGGAGCAGGACAAGCCGCCGCAGCCCTGACAAAGGGCCGGCAGACCGCCCTGAGGAACGGAAGGCAATCATGACCGGGGACAGCAGGCTCACCGCCCGCGACATCATGAGCGGCGGAGTGCATTGCATCGGTGCGCACCAGTCACTGCGGGAAGCGGCACGCATGATGCGCGACCTGAACGTCGGCGCCCTCCCCATATGCGGCGACAACAACAGGCTCACGGGCCTGGTCACCGACCGCGACATCGTGGTCCGGTGCTGTGCGGAAGGCATAGACCCGGCGACCGTACAGGCCGGATCCCTGTCCGGTGAGCTCCGCTGGACCGACGCGAGCGCCCCCGCCGAGGATGCGCTGCACCTGATGGAGGAGCACCGGATCAAACGGCTTCCGGTGATCGACGTCGCCCACGGGCACCGGCTCATCGGCATGATCGCGGAGGCCGATCTCGCCAAGAACCTCTCGGACGACCAGATCGCGGAGTTCGTGTCCAAGGTGTACGCGAACGCCTGAGGAGGGACCGGCCCCGTGCGGTCCGGCCGTTCTCCGGCGACCGCGCACCCGCCGGCCCCCGTCGCATCCGGCAACAGGCCGTGCTGCGGCAGCGGTTGAACGCCCGCCGGCGCAGCCGTGGCACCCGCGCATGCCGTGAACGCCATCACGACGTCCACGTCCTACGGCGGCCCGCTCCCCGCCACCCGAGCACGACGTCACCCGCGCGGGCGTGCCCGTGCGCCGGCACGAGCACCTCCACGTCTCCCACGGTCCCCGCCGCGAACCCGCGGACGGCGCCCCGCGGCACACGCGGACGGGAAGATCCTGGCGTGGCGCTGGTGGATGCCGGATCAGCTGGCCCGTCCGGCGGGGCGGTGTGGCCGCCGAGCCCGCGGAGTTGCCGGCGGAGCGGAGGCGGACGGCCTGAGCCGCCGCCCCGACCGCACCGTGCACGGACCACACCGTGCACGGACCACACCGTGCACGGACCACACCGTGCGCGGACCCAGCCTTTCCCGGACCGCACCGTGCGCTGATCGCGCCCTGCACTGACCCCGCCTTGCGTGGAGTGGGCTCGAAGGGGTTCGCTTGGCTTCCATGGAGTACACGCAGCTGGGACGAACCGGACTCAAGATCAGCCGTATCGTGCTCGGCACGATGAACTTCGGTCCGCAGACGGACGAGGGCACGAGCCACGGCATCATGGACGCGGCACTCGACGCGGGTCTGAACTTCTTCGACACGGCAAACGTCTACGGGTGGGGCGAGAACAAGGGCCGCACCGAGGAGATCATCGGGAGCTGGTTCGCCAAGGGGGGCGAGCGCCGTGACAAGACGGTCCTCGCCACCAAGGTCTACGGCGGGATGGCCGGCGACGGCAAACCCTGGCCCAACCACGACCGGCTCTCCGCGCTCAACATCAAGCGTGCCGTCGAGGCCTCGCTGAGGCGGCTTCGGACGGACTACATCGACCTGTACCAGTTCCACCACATCGACCGCCGGACCCCGTTCGAGGAGATCTGGCAGGCGATCGACGTACTGATCAAGGAAGGGAAGGTCCTCTACGCGGGATCCTCCAACTTCCCCGGCTACAAGATCGCGCAGGCGAACGAGACCGCCGCACGCAAGGGCATGGTCGGTCTGGTCAGCGAGCAGTGCCTGTACAACCTGGCCGAGCGCCGCGCCGAGATGGAGGTCGTTCCGGCCGCACAGGAGTACGGCCTCGGCGTCATCCCGTGGTCCCCGCTGCACGGCGGACTGCTCGGCGGCGTGATCAGGAAGGAGGCCGAGGGCAGGCGCCGCAGGGACGGCCGCAGCGCGAGCGCCCTGGAGAGCACGAAGGTGCGCGAGCAGGTCCAGGCGTACGAGGACCTGCTGGACAAGCACGGCCTGGAGCCCGGAGAGGCGGCCCTGGCATGGCTGCTGACCCGGCCCGGCGTCACCGGCCCGATCGTCGGCCCGCGCACGCCCGAGCAGCTGGACTCGGCGCTGCGCGCGGTGGAACTGGACCTCTCGGACGAGCTGCTCGCGTCGCTGGACGAGATCTTCCCCGGCCCGGGCCCGTCACCGGAGGCCTTCGCCTGGTGACCGGGTAGCGATTCGGGTGGTCGGGTAGCGATTCGGCGGGGCGGGGCCGCCGCCCTTTCCCGGGGGCGGCGGCCCGCGGGGTTCAGCGCCCGAGCGCGGCCGCCACGGCGACGACGGCGAACATCAGCACAAGCACACCGGCCATGATCCGGTTACGGGTCTTCGGGTCCACCCTTCGAGCGTAACGGGCAGGTCCGGGCCCTCGGTGCCGGGGGCGCCCGTGAGGCGCCGTGCGGTCGCGTGCGAGGCAGCCCCGCGAGGGCGGCCGGGGCAGCCGGGGCAGCCGGGGGGCGGCCGGTTGGTGAGCCTTCCGCGAGGCACCGGGAAACGGTCCCTCCCGTAGGCGCCCCGCCGCCCCGCCCGGCCCCGCCGTACCGCCCGAGCCCGCCGCACCGGCCCCGCCGTACCGCCCGAGCCCGCCGCACCGCACCGCGCCGGGCTCAGTCCACCGCGCCCAGGGGCCAGGCACCGGCCTCCTCGTAGCGCGGCCGCTCGCCCGGCCGTCCCCCGCCGGGCAGATTGCTGCGGATCAGCAGCAGCCGGTTCACGGTCCACGGCCGGCCCTCGAACGGAGCCAGGGCGTCGACATAAGGGCGCAGGTCCGTGTCGGTTCGGCTGCGTGCGAGGGTCAGATGAGCGTGGTAGCGGCGATGCTCCTCCATGGCGACGCCGGCCCGCCGAGCCGCCGCGTCCACCCGCTCGGCGAGCATGCGCATCGCGTCGAGTCCGCCTGCCGCGCCCACCCAGAGCGTCCGCCGGCCGAAGTGCCCGCCGCCGTGCAGCCGCAGCCGGAACCCCTCGCTGCGCCGCGCGGCCCGTCCGAGCCGTTCGTTCAGCTCGGGCAGCAGCGCCTCGTCGACCTCCCCCATGAACGCCAGGGTGAAGTGCCACCCCGGCCTCCCGGTCCAGCGCAGACCGTCGGCTCCTGGCAGCCCGTGCAGCCGGTCCACGGCCCGCCCGAGTTCCCGCAGGACCTCTTCGGGCGGCACCACTGCGGCGAAGAGTCTCATAGGCCGAGTCTCGCAGCGCCGGGCCCCAGTGCTCACTGTGACCGCATAGTCGCCGGGTTGGTGATCGTGGCGGTTGGATGCGTGGCGACGTCCGATCCGACCGCTGGAGGCGTGGTGGCCGAGCCTGTCTGTGTGCGCAGACCGACCGACCGGGAAGGGCAGAAGCTACGGCGAGGAGGCATCCGCTGGGGCGGACGCCTCCTCGCTGCCGCGGCCTGAACGACCCGGCGAACCTACGCGGTCACAGCACTAGCCGCATGAACTGCTGACGCAGCAGGAGCAGCTCTTGACCTTGACGTCGTCGATGACGGGGCCGTAGGCCGTGGGCCCGGACGTGCTGGCGAACGTCAGCTTCGTGGAGGTGCCGTTGGCCACGAACGTGAACTGCCGTGTCACGTAACCCATGTTCGCGAACGTCTTGCCGGCGGTGTTGAAGGTGAAGCCCTGGAAGTTCTGTCCGTCGATGCGGACTTCGCCTGACTTCACGGTCGGCAGCCCCGCTGGGTTGCCGGCTAGCGAGTACGTCACGGTGTACTTCGTCCCGGGCTCCGTCGTGAACGTCTGGGACAACGTGCCCGCGGTGCCACCGTTGAGGTCTACCGACTGGTCGCCCTCCGCGGCCTGCCAGAAGCCGTCGTCGACCAGGTCGACGCTCCCGCTCTCGACCTGCCACAGACCCATCGTCTGACCTGCGACGAAGGTCGAAAAGAAGTTCGGCGGGACGGTGGGGGTTTCGAAGCTGCCATTGGTGAAGGCGGTGGTGGCGGCCAGGGCTGCCACCGTGCGGGCCGAGTGGGCGCTGTGAGCAGGGGATGCCGCAGCGGTACCGACGCCTGCGAGCAGAGCGGCCGCGGCGAGTGCAGCGCAGAGACGCTTGGACAGCATGGGAGCCTTCCGATAACGGGGCGAAATGGCTGGACGGACAGAAACTCCCACGGTCATCCGCATATGACACGGGCAGACACACAGGCATCCGGGTGAGTACTCACCGGCCATCGAGCCATGCAGGGGGTACGCGGCAGTTGCGGGAGCGTGCACGGTGATCCCGGTCTCCGCGGCGAGCACCGAGCCGGTGAACCCTCCCGGTGCAGGCGGGCGCAAGCGGGTGCCGGGGCGCTGCCGGCCCGGCACCCGCGAGGGCCGCTACGCCGCCGCCGTCAGCCGCTCACGCGGAACCATTCGCACATGCCGATGACCGCGGCGGAGGTCCAGCTTCAGGCGCATACCTCCGGCCCGGAGCAGGATCAGGCCGATCACGACCGCCGCGATCACCGCCACCGCGCCGCCCGCCGCCATGCCGACCCGTACGCCGTAGTGGTCGGTGAGCCAGCCGACGACCGGCGCGCCCAGCGGCGTACCGCCGACGAAGACCATCATGTAGAGGCTCATGACCCGGCCCCGCATCGCCGGGTCCGTCGCCATCTGGACCGACGAGTTCGCCGTCACGTTCACCGTCAGGCCGACCATGCCGATGGCGACGAGCAGCGCCGCGAAGAGCCAGAAGGACGGCGAGAGGGCGGCGGCGATCTCCAGCACCCCGAGCAGCGCGGCCGCGCCGAGGAGCATCCGCAGCCGCGAGGAGCCGCGGCGGGCCGCGAGCAGGGCCCCGGCCAGGGATCCCGCCGCTATCAGCGTGTTGAGCAGCCCGTACGTACCCGCGCCTGCGTGGAAGACCTTGTCGGCGAAGGCCGTCAGCCAGATGGGGAAGTTGAAGGCGAAGGTGCCGACGAAGCCGACGAGCACGATCGGCCAGATCAGCTCGGGCCGACCGGCGACGTACGTCAGGCCCTCCCTCAGCTGTCCCTTGCCGCGCGGTACCGGCTCGGTCCGGTGCAGTTCGGCGGGGCGCATCAGCAGCAGCCCGATGATCGGCGCGAGGAACGACAGGCCGTTGAGCAGGAAGGCCCAGCCACTGCCCACGGCGGTGATCAGCACACCCGCGACCGCGGGCCCGACCAGCCGCGCGGACTGGAAGTTGGCGGAGTTCAGGCTGACGGCGTTGCGCAACTGCTCCGGCCCGACCATCTCGGAGACGAAGGACTGCCGGGTCGGGTTGTCGACGACCGTGACCATGCCGAGCAGGAAGGCGACCAGGTAGACGTGCCACACCCGGACCTCGCCGGAGAGCGTGAGGACGGCGAGCGTGAGTCCGCAGAGGCCGAGCGCGCCCTGGCTGAAGAGCAGCAGCAGGCGCTTGGGGCAGCGGTCCGCGATGACCCCGCCGTACAGGCCGAAGAGCAGCATCGGCAGGAACTGCAGGGCCGTGGTGATGCCGACGGCGGCGGCCGAGCCGGTGAGGGTGAGGACCAGCCAGTCCTGGGTGATGCGGGCCATCCAGGTGCCCGTGTTGGAGACGATCGCTCCGGTGAAGAACAGCCGGTAGTTGCGGATCCTGAGCGAGGAGAACGTCCCCCGGCCCGCCGGCCCGTCTCCCGGGGCCGTGCCGCTCGTGTGGTCGTCGTCGTGGGGCTTCGGTGCGGGTGCGGAGTCTGCTCCGGGTCCCGGACTCAAGAGAGGTCGCCTCCTCGGGCTGGTCGTTACAGGTGCGCGAGCTTCTCCAGTACGGGGGCGGCCGCGCGCAGCTTGGCCCACTCCTCCTCGTCCAGGCCCTCGGCGAGCGAGGACAGCCAGGCGTTCCGCTTGCGGCGGGACTCCTCGAGCATGGCCTCGGCCCGCTCGGTCTGGCTGACCACCTTCTGCCGGCGGTCCTCGGGATGCGGCTCGAGCCGGACCAGTCCCTTGGACTCCAGCAGTGCCACGATGCGGGTCATCGACGGCGGCTGGACGTGCTCCTTGCGGGCCAGCTCACCAGGGGTGGCCGAGCCGCAGCGGGCCAGGGTGCCGAGCACCGACATCTCGGTGGGGCTCAGCGATTCGTCGACGCGCTGGTGCTTCAGGCGCCGGCCCAGCCTCATGACGGCCGAGCGCAGTGAGTTCACGGCGGCGACGTCGTCGCCGTGGGACAGGTCAGGCATAGTCCTTAGCTTAACTCATTACCCATCCTAATAACCACCGTGTTACAGCCATGCCCGATGTCTCACCCGAACGAGTGAGAGGGCTTCGGAAAGTGACGCGCCGATCGGTTCCGGCCAACGATGCTGGTTGACATGGCAACAACCGCAACGACCGTATCGAGCACATCGAGCGCATCGGCAGTGCTGAGCCTGCGGATGGACGGCGAGCTGCTCGACCGGATCCGGGAGCATGCCGCCAGACGCGGAATGAGCGTCCAGGACTATGTGGTCAGGACCCTTGTACGGAACGACTTCGACGAGCGCTTCAAGGCGGCCGTCGACGAAACGGACGAGTTCTACGGCCAGGCATCGGACCGGCCCGGGCCGAGCGGGGACCCCGCCCGACCGGGGCGCGGTGCTGCCCCCGGGCGGGCAGCAGCAGCGAGCACAGGCACGCGAAGACGCCCGCGATAAGGTCGGCCACGTTCGTCAGCTTCCTACAGCGGCGCAGGAGCGCGGGGCGTGCTGGCCGCCGAGACTCTTGTGAGGGGTGACTACGCAGGCAGGCGCCGGCTTGGGCCGTCGGGGCGCCGAGCCAGACGTGTTGCGCGTCCGGGGTGACGGTGAGACCGAATTCGGTGGGGTCGGGGGAGTCGGCGGCGTGCCACGGGGCGAGTGCCTGCTCGACGGCGTCCCACAGCAGCACCGGGCCGCCCTGCCGTACGGTCCACCCCTCGCCGTCCGGGGTGAGGACGGCGAACGCGTCGTTGCCGGCGTCGAGCACGTACGTGTTCACCGTGCCGTCGTCGGTGGGCATGGAGAAGTAGCGGGCGTGCGGCAACGTCCGCCGCTCCGTCGCCATGCCGTCCACTCCGTACGTGTCGCTTGTCCGCGTGCTCTGCGTGATTGCCTGCTCACACCTTGGCCGCGAAGTGCGTACGCTCAACAGGTCTGGAGCCATTCCGACGGAAGCGGAATACCAGGGAGTTGAACAGGTGAGCGAGGAAGCTGACCAGGCACGAGAGCCTCGAACGGTGCCGCGTACTTCGGTGAGGAGGTGAAGGCGTTACGGGAAGCGTTGGGACTGTCGCAAGAGAAGTTCGCCGACAGGCTCCACTACCAGCAAGCACAGGTCAGCAAGGTCGAGAACGGCACTGTGCTGGCCTCAGAAGCGTTCGCGGAAGCCATGGACCGCGTGGCCGGCACGCCAGGCACGTACACCCGTCTTCACGCCAAGCTGAGCAAGCAAGGGCACCCGGAATGGTTCGTGCCGTACATCACCCTTGAGGAGTCCTCAAGCGGGATCACGGACTACTCGTGCACCTTCCTCATGGGCCTGTTGCAGACTCCGGAGTACGCCGCCGCCGTCATCCGCGCCGCTTCCCACGCGAAACAGACGATCGGATCAAAGAGCGCGTGGAGCTGCGCATAAGGCGGCAGACCGGTATAGAGCGCGATGAACCGCCGCTCTTGTGGGTCGTGATCCACGAGGCCGTCTTGCGTATGTGCGTCGGTGGCCTATCCGTCATGATCGCGCAACTTGAGCACTTGGCGGTGCAGATGGAATCACCGCACGTCACGGTTCAAGTGCTCCCGTACGAAGCGGGTGCCTCGCCCAGCCACTTGCCGTTTACCCTGCTCGCGTTGAACAGCGCACCCCACGCGGTCTACACCGAGACCCCCACCCATGGTGGTCAAGTGGACGACACGCCTAGCGTGGTAGCGAAAGCCGTCGGCATGTTCGACCGGCTTCGTATGGCGGCACTGTCCGAGGAAGAGTCGATAGCCCTGGTTCGCAAGATCATGGAGGATCACGCCAAATGAGCGCCACCCCCGACCCTCAGCTCATACGCTGGGTCAAGAGCACCCACAGCGGCGGCGAGGGACAGTGCATCGAATGGGCGCCCGACCATGCGCGCGCCACGGGAGAGTTCCTGGTCCGTGACAGCAAGGACCCGAACGGCCCGCACCTGACCCTGACCCGTGAGGAGTTCACCGGTCTCGTGGAGTTCGCCAAGCACCACGGGTGACCCGCGCCCCCGTCGGTCCCGAGTACCCGGCCCTCGCCACATGGCGGGGGCCGGTGCCGTATCGACGCCGGGCGCGTGATCCGCGCGCTTGCCTGCCTCGGTCACCCGCCGGTGCCGAAGGGGTGACCAAGGAGGGGTAGCACAGACACAGCATGGTTGACCTGCGCGTTTCCGCCTGTCAGTACCGGCGGGTTGCAAGAGGGTTAGAGACCGTGAGACATCCGGCACCCGGTACCCGGCGTGCGGCACCGAGCGCCGGAGGCGCTCCATGGGCCACGGACACCGGGCCAGGCGGCCCGGCGGCGCCGGACGTGCCGGATGAGGTCCGGCCGCCGGCCTCGCCGCTGCTCCGCGACCGTGACCGGGACCGCCACCGCCGCCGGGGGCGGACCCTCAGGTGAGGCCCAGCGCCGGCATCGCGTAGGAGAAGACGAAGACCGCGGAGACCACGTACATCGGGACCGGCACCTCACGGCCGCGGCCCGCGGCCAGCCGCAGCACGCTGAAGGCGATGAAGCCGATGCCGATGCCGTTGGTGATCGAGTAGGTGAACGGCATCATCACCATCGCGAGGAACGCCGGAACGGCGATGGTGAAGTCGCTCCAGTCGATGTCCTTGATCGACCCCGCGAGGATCAGGAAGCCGACCGCGAGCAGCGCGGGTGTCGCCGCCTGGGACGGGACCATCGTCGCCAGCGGGGTCAGGAACAGCGCCGCCGCGAAGAGCCCTCCCGTGACGACCGACGCGAGGCCGGTGCGCGCGCCCTCGCCGACGCCCGCCGTGGACTCGACGAAACAGGTGTTGGCGGAGGAGGAGGTGGCGCCGCCGGCGGCGACGGCGACGCCGTCGACGATCAGCACCCTGTTGATGCCGGGGAACTCGCCCTTCTCATCGATCAGCTTCGCCTCGTCGCCGACGCCGAGGATGGTGCCCATCGCGTCGAAGAAGCACGACAGCAGCACGGTGAAGACGAACAGCGCGCCGGTGAGCAGGCCGACCTTCTCGAACCCGCCGAACAGGCTGACCTGGCCGACGAGCCCGAAGTCCGGTGTGGCGACGGGGTTGCCCGGCCACTCCGGCACGGTCAGGCCCCACGCCCGGCCGGGGAGCTGGGCGATCAGCTGGATGACGACGGCCACCACCGTCATCGCGATGATGGAGAGCAGGATGGCCCCGGGCACCTTGCGGATGATCAGCGCCAGAGTGAGCAGCGTACCGAGGACGAACACCAGGACCGGCCAGCCGGAGAGGTGGCCGGTGAGCCCGAGCTGGAGGGGGACGACGGTGTTGGCGGCGTCCGGGATGCGGGAGACGAAGCCGGAGTCGACCAGGCCGATCAGCATGATGAACAGGCCGATACCGATCGCGATGCCCTTGCGGAGGCCGAGGGGCACCGCGTTCATGACCCGTTCGCGCAGGCCCGTCGCCACCAGCAGCATGACGACGAAACCGGCGAGGACCACCATGCCCATGGCGTCGGGCCAGCTCATGCGCGGGGCGAGCTGGAGCGCGACGACCGTGTTCACGCCCAGCCCGGCCGCCAGGGCGATCGGGACGTTGCCGATGACACCCATGAGGAGCGTCGAGAAGGCGGCGGTGAGCACGGTCGCGGTGACCAGCTGGCCGCCGTCGAGCTGGTTCCCGTACATGTCCTCGGCGCTGCCGAGGATGATCGGGTTCAGCACGACGATGTACGCCATGGCGAAGAAGGTGGCGAAGCCGCCGCGGACCTCACGGGCGACCGTGGAGCCGCGCTCGGAGATCCTGAAGTGGCGGTCGAGTCGGCCGGGGGCACGGGAACCCGAGTCGGGCCGCTGCGGCTGCCGGACGTCATCGGGCGCGGTGGCCGTGGGGGGCATACGAGTCCTCGTCGAGATGGTGCGTGGCTCACTCCGACCGACCGGTCATCTGGAGCTTGGAGGTTGCTACGAAGAAAACCGATCAGACACAAACCGCTTCAGTATGAACAGATAAGGCCAAGATCGGTATCTCCGCGCGTAGAAGCCCATGGTCGAAGGGCTGCCCCGACTCTGGAGGCGTGCCCGGGACCCCCACGGGGACGTCAGGGAGCGCCCCTGCGGGGCCCGGAACCATCCCCTGGCGGGCCCGGCGGCGCCCCGGGGCGGCACGGGTCCGGGACACGGCCCAGGGCACGGTCCGGGACACGGGTGCGCGGCCGGGGCCGCCAGGGGAAACCGCTGGCACCCGGGAGGCGGCCGAGGTGCCGCCGGCACCCGGAGCACCGCCGGGGCGCCACCAGAAGTGCCGCCTACACTGACCGCATGGCGAAGTGGACCCCCAAGCACGAGGCACCCGAGCCCCTGGAGGGGCCGGTCGTCGCCACCATCACCGGCGGCACGATCCTCTGGTTCGTCCTCTTCGTGGTCCAGGTCCCCTTCTACGGCTGGTTCGCCGACCACGAGCTGGACTGGTGGGTGTGGACCTGCCTGGCCGGCGGCGGGCTGGGCCTCCTCGGCATCTGGTACGTGCGCAAGCGCGACGCGGCAATCAGGCGCGCACAGGCCGCACACGGCTCCGGCTGACGCGAACCGCGGCCCCCTCTCGGGCCCGGGCCCGGGCCCGAGAGGGGGCCGGGCCGTGCTCCCGCCTCGCGGAACGGGGGCCCGGAGGGGTGGAGCGGCCCGCGTCGCCGTACCGTCGAGGCATGACTCAGCGGTCGGAGATCAGCAGCGACGGAGCCGAGCCGCGCGGCGGCCCCGTGATCGACGCGGGGGCGGAGCTCGACCCCGTACACCCCGTACCGCCGCCCGTGCGGCACCGGCCGGGCGGGCTGAGCGCCGACGAGGTCGCCGAACGCATCGCACGCGGCGAGGTCAACGACGTCCCGGTACGCAGCAGTCGCTCCGCCGTCGACATCGTCCGGGGCAACGTCTTCACCCGCTTCAACGCGATCATCGGCGTGCTCTGGGTGATCATGTTCCTGGTCGCGCCGTTCCAGGACACCCTGTTCGGCTTCGTCATCCTCGCCAACACCGGCATCGGCATCATCCAGGAGCTGCGCGCGAAGAAGACGCTCGACGGGCTCGCCGTCATCGGCGAGGCGAAACCGACCGTCCGCCGCGACGGTGTCGCCGGCGAGGTGTCCACCTCCGAGATCGTGCTCGGCGACCTTATCGAACTCGGCCCCGGCGACAAGGTCGTGGTCGACGGCGAGGTCGCCGAGGCCGACGGCCTCGAGGTGGACGAGTCCCTGCTGACCGGTGAGGCCGACCCGGTCCTCAAGAGGCGCGGGGACCGGATGATGTCCGGCAGCTTCGTCGTCGCGGGCGGCGGCGCCTTCACCGCCACCAAGGTCGGCCGGGAGGCCTACGCCGCCCAGCTCGCCGAGGAGGCCTCCCGCTTCACCCTGGTCCACTCCGAGCTGCGCTCCGGCATCTCCACGATCCTCAAGTACGTCACCTGGATGATGGTCCCGACCGCCCTCGGGCTCATCGTCAGCCAGCTCGTCGCCAAGGGCGACAACGTCAAGGACTCGGTCGCCCGCACGGTCGGCGGCATCGTGCCGATGATCCCCGAGGGCCTCGTCCTGCTCACCTCCGTCGCCTTCGCGATCGGCGTCATCCGGCTCGGCCGCAAGCAGTGCCTCGTCCAGGAGCTTCCCGCGATCGAGGGACTGGCCCGGGTCGACGTGGTGTGCCTGGACAAGACCGGCACGCTCACCGAGGGCGGTATGGACGTCGCCGAGCTGCGCATGCTGGACGGCTGCGACGAGGACTACGTACGCACCGTCCTCGGCGCGCTCGGCGAGTCCGACCCACGGCCCAACGCCTCCCTCCAGGCGATCATCGAGGCGTGTCCGGACCGGGAGGAGTGGCGCTGCACCGAGTCCCTGCCGTTCTCGTCCGCGAGGAAGTACAGCGGCGCCGCGTTCAGCGAGGGCGACGGGCAGAACTCGACCTGGCTGCTCGGGGCCCCCGACGTACTGCTGCCGCCGGGCGCCCCCGTGCTGCGCGAGGTCGACGGCCTCAACGAGCAGGGCCTGCGGGTGCTGCTGCTGGCCCGAGCCGCGGGCGAACTCGACGACCCCGACGTCACGGCGGGCGCCCGGCCCACCGCGCTGGTCGTCCTTCAGCAGCGGCTGCGGCCCGACGCGGCCGACACCCTCCGCTACTTCGAGGAGCAGGACGTCGCGGCGAAGGTCATCTCGGGCGACAACGCCGTCTCGGTGAGCGCCGTGGCCGGCAAGCTCGGCCTGCCGGGGGCGGCCACCGCCGTGGACGCGCGCAAGCTTCCGGCCGAACGGGAGGCGATGGCCGCCGAGCTGGCCGCCAACGCCGTCTTCGGCCGGGTCACCCCGCAGCAGAAGCGGGACATGGTCGGCGCGCTCCAGTCACGCGGCCACACGGTCGCGATGACGGGCGACGGCGTCAACGACGTCCTCGCCCTCAAGGACGCCGACATCGGCGTCTCCATGGGGTCGGGTTCCGAGGCGACGAAGGCCGTCGCGCAGATCGTGCTCCTCAACAACAGCTTCGCCACCCTGCCGTCGGTGGTCGCCGAGGGCCGCCGCGTCATCGGCAACATCACCCGGGTCGCCACGCTCTTCCTCACCAAGACGGTGTACTCGGTGCTGCTGGCGGTCCTGGTGGTCTGCTCCCAGGTCGAGTACCCCTTCCTGCCCCGGCACCTGACCCTGCTGTCCACGCTGACGATCGGCGTCCCGGCGTTCTTCCTGGCCCTCGCGCCCAACAAGGAGCGGGCCAAGCCCCACTTCGTGCGCCGTGTCATGCGGTACGCGATCCCGGGCGGGATCGTCGCGGCGGGCGCGACCTTCGCGACGTACCTCCTCGCCCGGCACCACTACAGCGGGCCCGGGGCCCTGGCCGCCGAGACCAGCGCGGCGACGCTGACGCTGTTCCTGGTCGCCGTGTGGGTCCTGGCGATCGTCGCCCGCCCCTACACCTGGTGGCGCGTGTGCCTGGTCGCGGCCATGGGGCTGGGCTTCCTGATCGTCCTCGTGGTGCCCTGGCTGCAGGACTTCTTCGCCCTGCGGCTGGTGGGTACGACGATGCCGTGGTCGGCGGTCGCCATCGCCGCGACGGCCGCGGCGGTGCTGGAGTTCGCCTGGCGGTGGGTGGACCGCCGCTTCCCGGCGTAACGCCGCCGCGGGCAGCGGCCGGGGGATCCGCCCCGCGGCACCCTTCAGCCGAACCGGCGGGGCCGTCAACCGGACCGGCGGGGCCTCCAACCGAACGGGCGGGGCCCTCAGCCGGACCGGCGGGGCCTCCAACCGAACAGGCGGGGCCCTCAGCCGGACCGGCGGGGCCTCCAACCGAACAGGCGGGGCCCTCAGCCGGACCGGCGGGGCCGTCAGCCGGACCGGCTGCGCCCTCAGCCGGACCGGCGGGATCCTCAGTCGAACCAGCGGTCCCTCGCCAGCTCCTCCGTGCGCGACGGGTCCTCCAGCAGCGCCGCCACCTCGAAGCGGCGGGGCCACTGGCCCGCCGCCCAGGCGAGACCGGCGGCGACGCCCTCCAGCGTGGCGGCGTGGACGACCCCGTCGGAGCCGCGGCGCCAGTCGAGTTCGACCCCGCCGGCGAGCAGCTCCTCGTGCTCGACGTACGACGCGGGCGTCGCCGGGCCCAGCAGCGCTTGCACCGACTCCGGTACCGCGTGCTCCTCGCCGTCCGTCGTCACGTCCGCCTCGACCGCCTCGCTGAGCCGCCCCACCTGGAACAGCTCGGCCAGATCGGCCGCCCGGTCGGGGGACACCGGCAGCAGCGGGCGACCCGCGGTCAGCGGCAGCAGGTCGGGGGCGTCCGCGACGAGCGCGTCCGAGGCGTCCACCACCCGCACCTCGCCGTCCACGACCGCGCGCAGCTCGTCCGGGAGGGTGACCTGCTCCGGGTCCAGATCCGCCAGAGCCGTGTAGAGGCCGTGCAGCTGGGTCGCGGTGACCGGGCGGCCCGGGTCGGCGAGCCGCCCCAGCAGCTCGGCCGCGCCGCCCGGCTCGTCCAGCAGCGCGGCGACGGACGTCCGTACGCCGAGGGCGTGCAGCACCTGCTCGTCCTCAAAACCGGTCGCGTCGGCCGAGTCGTACAGGCCCACCAGCAGCGGATCGCCGCCCGAGGAACGCAGACCCGCGGGGCGGCGGCCGCCCAGCACCGGGTGGCCGCGGAGCCACCAGGCCGTGTACGGCCGGACCGTCTCGGTCGTGCCGTCCGGCAGCAGCACCCGGACGGGCTGGGTCAGCGCGTCCCGCAGCGGCGGCCTGGCCAGCAGCGCGAGGGCCCGCGGCCACTGGCCGTCGTCCACGAGATCCAGGTCGCGCACGGCGGCGATCTCCGTCGCGACCGGAGGCACGGGGGTCTCGGGCAGCCGGTCCAGCACGTCCTCGCACCACACGTCGACCGCGTCCAGCAGCCCGGCGTCGTCCGGCTCGGCGAAGTCCCCCTCGCGGGGCTCCAGTTCGTCCGGATCCAGCACCACGTCCGTGGCGCGGACCAGCGCGAAGTCCGCCAGCACTCCGCAGGCGGCGAGCGGCTGCTCGCCCCAGCGTCCGGCCAGCTCGGCGTCGACGAGGGCGAGTTCGCCCTCGCGCATCACGGACGCGAAGGGACTTGCGGGCAGCACCAGCTCACCGGCCGGGGCGAGTTCACCGTCCTCGTCCGGCAGCGCCAGCGCGCCCAGCCACGGCTCGTCGCCCGGCTCCAGTCCCGCGTCCCGGACGAGGGCGAGGACGATCTCCGCCAGCTCCTCGCTGTCCGGGGCGTCCTCGTCCCACAGCCCGTCGCCGTCCTCCAGCGACGCGGCGACGGCCGCCCGCACCTGCGGCGTGGTGAGCACCGCGCGCGGTGTCGCGGGCAGCGCGCCCAGCTTCTCCAGCAGCGGATGGGCGGCGTCCTGATGGGCCACCTTCAGCCCGAACCGGGCCAGTCCTGCCGGGGTCTCGGCCGTCGGCAGCAGGACCCGGCGCGGGCCGATGGTGGTGCGGGGCGCACGGCGCGGACGCGGCTCATCGTCCCCGTCCCTCTCCCCGTCCCTCCCGCTGTCCCCGTCCCCGTCCCTCCCGCTGTCCCCGTCCCCGTCCCTCCCGCTGTCCCCGTCTCCGTCCCCGGCTCTGTCCCGGCCCCCTCCCCTGACGTTTCGCCGCCGGCGGCCGCGCCCGTACCGGCGAGCGGCACCGGCAGGCCGGACAGCCGCTCCGGGTCCACACCGGCGAGGCTGTCGTACAGCCGCCACCACCACGACGGGTCGCGCTCGATCCCGGCCAGCCGGTCGACCGCCTCCGTCAGCGGGACCCTCGCCACCCCCAGGGTCCGCAGCTCCGCCCGGCGCTCCAGACCGGCCGGCAGCAGGGTCGGGAGCACGTCTGCCAGGACCTCCACGGTCTCGGCGCCGGCGCCCTCCACGATCTCGGCCTCCAGCGGCCGCAGCGCCACCATGTCCTCCGAGGGGACGGCGGGGGCGAGGAACGCGGTGCGCGGCAGCAGCTCCAGGATCGCCGCGCGCAGCGAACCGTCCAGCTCTCCCTTGCCCAGCGGCCCGGGGACGAGGTCGATCAGCCCGGGGCCGACCGGCTGCCAGTCGCCGAGCAGTTCGGCGTACGCCTCGGCCGCGCGCCGCACCAGGAAGTCGGTGAGCGGGCCGGGAGCGGGATGGCGGCGCGCGGTGTCCAGCGGCAGCGAGGCGATCAGCAGCGCGGGCACACCGAGGGGCTCGTCCGTCGGGGTCGGCGCGTGGACGACCGGCGCGGTCGCCGGGTACAGGGGCATGCCCTCGGTGTCCACCGGGACCGCCCAGGTCACGGTCCAGTGCGGCCGCATCCGCTCCTCGACCGGCCGGTCCGCGAGCAGGGCGGGTTCGATGGCGCCGTGGTGGCTGACGACCCGCCAGCGGTTCAGCCCGCGGGCGCTGTCCTCGACGTGGACGTGGTCGCCGTGCTGCGAGCGGCGCAGCGTCCGGGCGCCCTCCGGGGTCTCCACCACGACCTCGTCGAGACCCGGCAGGGTGAGCAGCAGCGCGTCGTCGATCCCGGCGAGCAGCCGTCCGACGAGGTCCTCGGCGGTCCCGTCGCGCAGCGGCAGGATCACGACCGTGTCGTACCCGTCGGGCGCGGTCCCCTCGGCGGGCAGCGGCAGCCTCAGCAGCGGGACATGGCCGTCGCGGCGGCGCAGTTCGTCCCCGAGTCCCGGGCTGGCCTGTGCCGCCTGTGCCGCGAGTTCCCGGGCCTCGGCCAGCGACCAGCGGACACCGCCGTGCCGGCCGACGACGGCGGGCTCGTCGCTCACGGCCAGTACGGCGGCGAAGCCGACACCGAAACGCCCCACCGCGGTCCGGTCGCCCTCGCGCTTGGCCGACGCCCGCAGCGTCGACAGCGACTCCACACCGGCGGCGTCCAGCGGGGCGCCGGTGTTGGCGGCGACGAGCGTTCCGCAGTCGAGGGTGAGCCGGAAGCGCCCGGGGACACCGGCGCGGGCGGCGGCGTCGGCGGCGTTCTGGGCCAGCTCGACGATCACACGATCGCGGTAGCCGCCGAGCGCGAGATCCTCCTCTGCGTTGGCGTCCTCGCGGAAGCGCGCGGGGCTCGCGCCCCAGGCGTCGAGCACCCCGCGCCGCAGCCGCACCGTCCCGAACGGGTCGGCCCCCTCGGTCGTCCTGACGCTCACGCCTGTCTCCGCTCTCTGACTGTGCTCTTCGGCCGTCTCGGCAGTCGCCGGTACCGGTGCGGTACGACGGCGGTACCGGTGTGGTACCGGCCGTTGCCGCCGTCCCGGCCGCACGGACGCGGCCCCGCCCCGGAGCCCGAAGGTACCGCGTCGCACACGCCCCCGCGCGACCGCTCCACCGGGGCTCGCACCGCACACCTGGGAGGCGATGCGGAGGCGTCGGCGATTCCGGTGTCGATGCCCCTCCCGACGCGGTCACTCCCGAAAGCGGTCCCCCTGATGCGGCACGGCGGGACCGCCCCGATGCCGGGGAGGGGCGGGTGCCCTGACACGAGGCGCGGCTGAAGCCGGCCCCGACGCACGGCCGGTCAGGGCCGGGCAGGGCCCGACGGGCTGGACGTGCATGGCGCCGTCACCGTGACCCGTGGTCCGGTTGTCTCCGTCGTCGGCACACACGGCGTCACGGGCGGCATCAGCAGCACGGACAGCACCGGCGGCACAGGCGTAGCCGGCGTCACCGGCGTCACCGGCGTCACCGGCGGCACGGGCGCCGAGCGCAACGGCCGGGGCTCGCCGCAGACCCGGGGCGCCCTGCCGAGGCCGCCGTCCCGCGCGCCGGCCGCTACGTCATCCCGGCTGATCGTGACGTTCCGACCGACCGGTACCGCGGACCGCAACCCAGCGGTGCCGGCCGTCGCGAGCCGGACGGGAACCCCGCGGGGTCTCCCGGGCGGGCCCCTACGAGTGCCCCAGGTCCTCGTCCTGCGCGGTCGTCTCCACATGGTCCGGGACCGAGCCGCTGTCGGGCGCCGGCCGGAGCGGGAACTCGTCCGCGCGCATCGAGTCGTGCACCGGCGGTGCCGGCCGCGGCGGCTTCGGCATGACCGCCGCCTCGGAGTGCCCGCCGCACCCGTACGACAGGGACACGACCCGCCCGTCCGCCGGGGAGAACTCGTTCGCGCACACCCCGAACGCCTGCTTGAGCGACCCCGACAGCGGCATCAGGAAGCCGCAGGACTGGCAGGACGCCGGCGCGGACTGCGCCATCGGCGTCTTCGCCCCGAAGGAGTCCTCCCACCGGTCCGCGGCGACGTGCAGCCCGTAGCGGGAGAGGACCCGCGCGCGGCGCATGCCCATTTCCTCCGCCACGGAGGCGATCCCACCGCGCGAGGGGGCGCGGGTCACGATCTCCGCGTCCTCGGCGTCGACCCGGTCGGCCATCTCCTCGGAGACCGCCGAGTTCGGCGGCGGCGCCTCCTCACCCGAGTAGCCGGGCTCGAGCCGCAGATCCTCGGCGTCCGTGGGGAGCAGGTCGCCGGGGCCGAGGTCACCCGGCCGCAGCCGGTCGCTCCACGGAACCCACTCGGGCGCGAGCAGGGCGTCCGGTCCGGGCAGGAGAACGGCCTCGTCGACCGTGACGTTCTTCGCACGGGAGGCGCGGGCGACGGTGACGGCCCAGCGCCAGCCCCGGTAGCCGGCCTCCCGGCACTCGAAGAAGTGGGTCACGACCCGGTCGCCCTCGGACACGAGCGAGACGTGCTCACCCACCACGCCCGGCGCGGCCGCCTCGTCCGCGGCCGTCCTGGCCAGGTCTACCGCCTCGGCGCACAGGCGGTCGGGGGTACGGCTTCGCGTCGTCGCAGCACTCACAGGTCTCGCTTCTCTCCTACGCCGTCTCACGGGTGCGCCTGGCCGATCCGCGATGTACGAGCGGCGGGCGGAGCGGACCAGGGGGCCGCATCGACGTCCGCGCCCGGGCACACTGTCTCGGGCACACCTACCGTCACCCATTCTGCGGGATGGCGAAAAGGCGTGCGGCCGGGAACTACCGCCGGTGGCGCGCTACGCACGCTACCCCCTCCGTGGCGCGCCGCCCACCTGCCCGTCCGAATCCCGGTTCGGGTCGGGGTCCGGTAGGGCACTATGACGACGTGACAGCCGCGAGGTCGTCCGGCGCTCCCGGGCCGCTGAGCAGGGCGTGCCGAGCCGTCGGCCGCGCCCTGCACCTGCCGTTCACCCGAACGGCCAGGGGCATCCGCCGGGCCACCCACGCGCACGGCGCGGGCGAGTCCGGGTTGGGCAGGCTGATCGAACTGCACGCGGTCAACGGGGCCGGCGATGTCATGATCACCGTGGCGCTGGCCTCGACGGTCTTCTTCTCCGTGCCCACCGACGAGGCCCGCGGGCGGGTCGCGCTCTACCTGGCCATCACCATGGCGCCGTTCACCCTGCTCGCCCCGGTGATCGGCCCGCTGCTGGACCACATCCCGCACGGCCGCCGCGCGGCGATGGCGGGCACGATGACGGCCCGGGCGGTGCTGGCGCTGACCATGTCGGGAGCCGTCGCCACCGGCGGCATCGAGCTGTACCCGGCGGCGCTCGGCGTACTGGTGTGCTCGAAGGCGTACGGGGTGATCCGGAGCGCCGTCGTGCCGCGCCTGCTGCCGCCGGGATTCGCCCTGGTGAAGGCGAACTCACGGGTGACCCTCGCCGGGTTGCTGGCCACGGGCATCGCGGCGCCGATCGGCGTCGGACTCCAGCAGATCGGCCCCGCCTGGCCGCTGTACGGCGCGTGCGCGATCTTCGCCCTGGGCACGTTCCTCTCCCTGAGCATGCCGCACAAGGTCGACTCGGCGAAGGGCGAGCGCAAGGCGCACATGCTCACGTACGGCGAGCGGAAGCCCAGTCTGCGGACCGTCGGCCCGTCGGTGCTGCACGGACTGCAGGCGAACGTGGCGCACCGGATGCTGTCGGGCTTCCTGATCTTCTTCCTGGCGTTCCTGCTGCGCGTACATCCGCTGGCCGGGCAGAGCGCGGCCGCGTCGCTGATCATGGTCGGCGTCGCCGCCGGGATCGGGAACGCCTGCGGCACGGCGATCGGGGCGTGGGTGCGCAACCGCCCACCGGAACTGATCGTCGCCACCGGGCTGATGCTGGTGCTGACCGTGGCGTCGTTCACGGCGGTGTTCCTCAGTCCGCTGATGGTGGCGGTGCTGGGCGCGGTGGCCGGGCTGTCCCAGGCGCTGTCGAAGCTGTCGCTGGACGCGATGATCCAGCGGGACGTGCCGGAGTCGGTGCGGACGTCGGCCTTCGCCCGCTCGGAGACGCTGCTGCAGATGTCGTGGGTGGTCGGCGGGGCGATCGGGATCTCGCTGCCGCTGAACGGCGTGGTGGGCCTGACCGTGGCGGCCGGCATCCTGGCCGCGGGCGCCGTGCTGGCGCTGCGCGGGCTTCTGACGGCGTCCCGGCGCGGCACGGTCGCGCCGAAGAAGGTCACGCTGGCGTCCCGGGTGCGGTGAGACCGGGCCCCACCGCCGCACCGGGCACCGCCCGCGGCCTGCCGGGCGGCCCGGACGACCGCGCACGGCACGGCCCGCGCGGCGCCGGCGGGGCCATCCAAGGCGCCACGCCGCACCCCCGCGCTGCGGGACACCGGGCGCCCGATAGCCTTCGGACCATGACCGTTGCGTTCCTCTCCGGCAAGCGCCGCCGGGCCGCCGCCGCCCTCGGTGCCGTGTCCGCCGGCCTCCTCGTACTCTCCGCCTGCGACAAGCCGACGCCGCTCGCGACCGTGACGGTCGGGACGACCTCGGTCAACACCGAGGCCGCCTGCTACAACGACGGCAAGGCCATCAAGGAGTCGCAGATCCAGGACTGCCTCAACGAGAAGGCCGACAAGTCCATCACGGTCGCGCCGGACGACAAGATCCGCTTCGGTGTCGACCCCGAGATCGCCGAGAACGGCTGGACGATCTTCATCGGCGGCGAGCGCGCCGAGCAGGAGCCGTACCACAAGACGTACCGGACCATCCCGGCCAGCGCCTTCTTCACCAGCCCGACGACCGGCGAGCCCTCCCGCTCGGCCCAGGTGTCCATCGTGGAGACGACGGGCAAGAAGCTGACCGGCATCTGGCACTTCAAGCTGGCCCAGGACTGAGCCGGAACCGGACGGAACCGGGACCGAGCCCGGACCGAGCCGGAACCGGACGGAACCGGACGGAACCGGACCGAGCCGGAACCGGACCCAACCGGGACCGAGCCCGGACCGAGCCGGAACCGGACCCAACCGGGACCGAGCCCGGACCGAGCCGGAACCGGACGGAACCGGAACCGCACCCAACCGGGACCGGGCCCGGAAGGAACCCCGGAGCCGAACCCCCGGCAGCCCGGGAAGCCGGGTCCCGGTAGTCCCCGAGCCCGCACCCGGCGGTCCCGGACCGCACACCCGGCAGTCCCGGAACGCAGCGACCTACACCGAAGGGACCGGGCCGGACGGCACCCGCCCGAAGGCCATGCCATGCGCGTACTCGTCGTCACCGCGGTACGGGCGGAGGCCGACTCCGTCAGTGCCGGGCTCTCCCCCGGCGGCCCCGTGACCGCCCACCGCGTTCCGGGCGGTCACACCACCCTGCTCCGCTGCGCGGGCGCGGGGGCGATCCGCTGCGCGGAAACGGGGGCGACGGTGGACGTCCTGGCCGGAGGCGCCGGTCCCGCCGCTGCGGCAGCGGCGGCGGCCACCGCGCTGACGGCCGCGGCCGCCGGCCCCGGCGCTCCCGGCTACGACCTGGTCGTCTCCGCCGGGATCGGCGGTGGTTTCGCGGGGGTCGCCCCGCTCGGCTCGATCGTCGTCGCCGACGCGATCGTCGCCGCCGACCTGGGCGCACAGACACCCGACGGCCATCTGACCGTGGAGGAACTCGGTTTCGGCCGCTCCGTGCACCGGCCCGCCGCGCTGTCGAGGCGGATCGCCGAGGCCCTGGACGCCGTGCACGCGCCCGTCCTCACCGTCTCGACCGTCACCGGCACCGCCGACCGGGCCGCCGAGCTGACCGCACGCCACCCCCGGGCCGCCGCCGAGGCGATGGAGGGTTTCGGGGTCGCCGAGGCCGCCGTGCGGCACGGCGTTCCCGTGGCCGAGATCCGCGCCGTGTCCAACGCCGTCGGCCCCCGCGACCGGGCCTCCTGGCGCATCGGCGAGGCCCTGGAGGCACTGCGGGAAGCGTTCCGGCTGCTGAGCCCCGTCCTCGAGGAGGAGGCCCGATGAGCAAAATCAAGATCGCCTATTCGCCCTGTCCGAACGACACCTTCGTCTTCGACGCCTGGGCACACGGACGGATCCCGGGCGCCCCACGCCTCGACGTGACGTTCGCGGACATCGACGTCACCAACGGCATGGCGGAGCGGGGCGAGTTCGACGTACTGAAGGTCTCGTACGCGGTGCTCCCGTACGTGCTCGACGAGTACGCGCTGCTGCCCTGCGGCGGCGCGCTGGGCCGGGGTTGCGGCCCGCTCGTGCTCACCCGTGCGCCGGGCACCGACCTGAGCCGCGCGACGGTCGCCGTGCCGGGCGAGAGGTCGACGGCGTATCTGCTGTTCCGGCTGTGGGCGGCGGACGTGCTGCCGGACGGGGTCGGCAGGGTCGTCGTGCTGCCGTTCCACGAGATCATGCCGGCCGTGCGGGACGGCAGGGTGGACGCCGGACTCGTGATCCACGAGGCGCGGTTCACCTATCCGGAGTACGGCCTGCACTGCCTCGCCGACATGGGTGAGCACTGGGAGACCACGACCGGGCTGCCGATCCCGCTCGGCGCGATCATCGCCAGGCGTGCGCTGGGCCCGGAGCTGCTGAGCCTGCTGGCCGAGTCCGCCCGCACGTCCGTCCGTATGGCCTGGGACGACCCGGAGGCGTCACGTCCGTATGTGATGGAGCACGCCCAGGAGATGGACCCGGCGGTCGCCGACCAGCACATCGGGCTCTACGTCAACGAGTTCACCGCCGACCTCGGCGAGGCGGGCTACTCGGCCGTCCGCGGCCTGCTCACACGTGCCGCGGCCGAGGGGCTCGTACCTCCCCTCGGCCGCGAGGCGCTGTCCTTCGTCTGAGACCCGCGTCCGCGGCGCGCCCCCGCCCGCTGGCCCCGGGCTTCGATCCCGACCGGTGGAGCGGCGCCGCGGACCGGTGGGACGGCCCTTCCCCGCCGATACGGCGGCACGTCCGGCCGGTGGGCCGGTGCGGGCGCGACTCGGTCGGGCAGCCCCGCCGCAGGCCCGTGTGGCGGCGCGGCCCGGGAGGTCAGACGTCGAGCTGGTCGGCGACCGCGCGCAGCAGACCCGCGATCTTCTTGCCGTGGGCCTTGTCCGGGTACCGGCCGCGCTCCAGTTGCGGGGTGATGTTCTCCAGCAGCGTCGTCAGGTCCTGCACGATCGACGCCAGCTCGTCCGGCTTGCGGCGCTGCGCCGCGGCCACGGACGGAGTCGGGTCGAGGACCGTGACCGAGAGTGCCTGGTCACCGCGCTGCCCCGCGACAACGCCGAACTCGACCCGCTGACCGGGCTTCAGGGAGTCGACTCCGTCAGGAAGCACCGACGAGTGGACGAAGACGTCACCGCCGTCGTCGCGGGAGAGAAAGCCGAAGCCCTTCTCGCTGTTGAACCACTTGACCTTGCCGGTAGGCACGTCTGTCCTCGTCCTCGTACTCGTCGGGAATTGCGAAAAACCGTCTGGATAGCACTGCAGCGGGCCGCTCGACCCGCCACCACACAAGGCTAATGGTCCGGGGGCCGCTGACAAGACGTTCCCGGTGGTTCCCACGCGCTGGGAACTACCCTGGTCGAGTGACTCATGAAACCCAAGCGAATTCGGCCGGTCCCGGCGACGGGCTCGTCCGGGTCGGCGCGATCGTCTTCATCATCGGCACGGTGGCCACTCTCGTCACCGTGGCCCCGCTGTTCCTCGGGACCGAGCCGTTCCCGACTGCCGCGTACCTGGTGAGCATGCTGATGGGCGTCGGTTTCCTGATCGCCGGTATCGGTGTGCTCCGGTCGATCGCGGCGCAGCGCCGTCAGGCACGCCCGTCCGCGCCGTCCGCCCCCTCCGTCTAGCGGGCCGTCCGCACCCTCCGTCTGCCCCCTCCGCCGAGCGCTCCTTCCGGCGCCGCGGTCCGACGCTGCGCTCCTTCCGGCGCCGCGGTCCGCCCGCCGCGGTCCGCCGACGACGGTCCGGTGCGCGTCAGCCCGCCGCCGCCTCGGCCGTGTACCCGGCGAGCCAGGCGGGGAAGGCGTCGAGGTCCGGCAGGACGACGTGCGCACCCGCCGCGCGCAGCTCGTGCTCGTCGCACGGCCCGGTCGGCACGGCGACCGACAGCGCCCCGGCGGTGCGCGCCCCGCGGACATCCCCGACGTGGTCGCCGACGTACACCCGGGCGTCGTGCTCGCGCAACGCCTCCGCCTTGGCCTCGGCCCACAGCCACCCGATGACGTCGTCGGGCTCGATGCCGAGATGGGCGAGGTGCATCACGGCGTTCGGCTCGTGCTTGGCGGTGACGACGATCGCGCGGCCGCCCAGAGCCCGGACCGCCGACACGGCCTCCCGGGCGCCGGGCATCGCGGGGGTCGGGGATATCGCGTACTCGGGGTAGAGCCGGCGGTAGCGATCCCCCATCTCCAGGATCCGGTCGTCCGGGAACCAGTGTGCGAGTTCCTGCTCCAGCGGCGGCCCCAGCCGGGTGACCGCCAGGTCGGCGTCTATCCACACCCCGGTCTCCGCGGAGAGCGCCCGGTAGGCGGCCCGGATGCCGGGACGCGAGTCGATCAGGGTCATGTCGAGGTCGAATCCGACCGTGAGCGGTCGCGTCAGCGGTTCCGAGGCCATGCATGCCATTGTGCCCGGGGGCGGCCGGGCGGCCGGAAGCGCTGGGGCGGTGGGGCGGTGGGGCGGTGGCGACGATGCGTGATCCCGTGGCGGCGGCGCGGGGGCGCGTAGCCGGCGGCGGCCCGGCGCGCCCGGAGCCGTCAGCCCCGGCTCGTAGCCGTCGGCCCCGGCTCGTAGCCGTCGGCCCGGGCTCGGAGCTGTGGGCTGGAACAGTTCGGGGAGCCGGCGGCTGCGAGAGGGCGGAGAACCGGCGACTGGGCGGGCGAACAGCCGACTGTGCCGGGCGAGCGGGGAGCCGGCCGTACCGGGGCGGGCAGGGAGTCAGCGGCGCCGGGCGCGCCAGAGGAGGAAGAGGGCGGACGCCACCGCCGCGCCGCGTACGACCCACGGCCACGCACCGGTCAGGGCCTCTCTCATCGCCTCGCCGCCCGGAGCCACCGGGTCACCCCAACGGCCCTCGACGCGGCCCCAGATCCACACCGCCGCGCTGGTGGCCACGAGGCCCGGGATACCGAGGACCGCCCATTTCGCCTCGGCGCGGGACAGGGTGCGGGTGGCGTACGCGAGGAACCAGCCGCCGGCCAGTGCCACCAGCGACCCCAGGACCGCGCCCACGGCGAGCAGCGTCGCGGCGAACAGCAGCATGGGGTTGCCGAGCGCGAAGCGGACGGCTCCACGCGCCGGTACGGCCGGTGGCTCGACAGCGGCTCCGGCCGCCCCTCCCGCGGCGCCCGCAGCATCCGGCACACCGGCGCGGCGCAGCCGCAGACGCGTCCCGCGCCGCGGTACCCCCTCCTTCCCGGATCCCTCGGCGGCACTCTCCCGGCCTCGCTCCCCTCCGTCCTCCACGCGCGGAGGGTGCAGCAGCTCCGGGATCTCCACGCGGCCGACGAACGCGCCGAAGTTCGCGTCCTGCGGCCGCCCGCGTTCGATCCGCCACCAGTCGGGTTCCCGGACGCCCGGGCCCGCTCCGGGCCCCGCCTGCCCGGAGGACGTTTCCGGGGGGCCGGCCTCCGGCACCCCCGACCGCTGTTCCGGCACGGACGCGGGGGCCGTCTCGGCCGCGGAGGCCGTCTCGGCCGCGGGCGCCGGTGCGTCCGTCCCGGCTTCCGGGAAGCGGCGCCGACTGCGTGGATCCGCTCCGGAATCCGCGCCGCCCACCACCTCGTCAGGCGTGCCCAGCCGTCCGAGGATGCGCTGGACGGCAGCCGGGCTGTCGGTGCCGTACTTGGCCCGCTGCCGGTCGATCTCGTTACGCAGCGACGACACGAGCTGCATCCTGGTGCCGGAGGGCAACTGGCGCTGCTGCGCCAGATCGCCGACCCGGCTCAGGTAGTCGAAGACAAGCTGATCGCTCTCGATCCCCACGGTGCCCCTCCACAGCGCGCCCGTCCCGGCGCCCGATCCTGACGTTAGCGCCTGGGCAGGGGCTAACGTGGGGCGGATGGGGACCGGTGAGCTCGATCGGGAGGCGCACGTGCCCGCAGGAACGTCCGCAGGGACACCGGCAGGACAGCCGGCACGTGAAGCTGAGGGCGCCGCGGCCGCTGCGCCGGGGCGTCCGCACGGCGGCACGGACGCGCAGGCGCCGGAGACCGCCGATGACAGCACGGACGGCACGGACGACACGGACCGCACGGACCGCACGGACCGCACGGACGGCACAGGCACCCACGAGCCCGCACGCACCCGGGACAGCACGGACACTCGCGCCGCCGCCGTCACGCACACTCCCGCGGAGACGCCTGCGGAGACGCCTTCGCACACTCCCGCGGAGACGCCCGGGGGCATGCCCACCGGCTCCCGCACCGCCACGGACGCAGCGCCGCGCACCCCCGGGCGCACCGCCGTACCACCCCGTACCCTCGCCGAGGCGCTGCGCGGCCGCGGCGACCGGGGTCTGGCCGCGCTGCTCCGCGCCCGCCCGGATCTGCTGAACCCCGTACCGAACGATCTGACGCAGCTCGCCACCCGCGCCGGCACCAGGGCGTCCGTCGTCAGGGCGCTGGAACGGCTCGACCGGTTCGCCCAGCAGACCGCCCAGGCCCTGGCCGTTGCCGTGGAGCCCACCTCGTACGGGACACTGCTCGCGCTGCTGAGCGGCGACGGCGACGGCGGCGATGACGGTGGCGGCGACCCCGCTGTCGAGGCCGCACTCCCGCGCGCGCTCGGCCTGCTGCGCGAGCAGGCCCTGGTCTGGGGCGGCGACGACCGGCTGCGGCTGGTGCGGACCGCACGCGAACTGCTCGCCCCGTCCCCGCAGCACCCGTCCCCCACCGGCCTCGGCCCGACGGTCGCGGAGGCCACCTCGGGGATGTCACCGGGCAGACTGCAGGAGATCCTCGCCGCGGCGGGGCTGCCGACGACCCACGACCCGGTGTCGGCCGTGGAGTCGCTGACCGCGCTGTTCACCGACCGGGAGCGGATGGCGGCGCTGCTCGACTCGGCTCCGGCGGAGGCCCTCGCGGTGCTGGACCGGCTCGTGTGGGGGCCGCCGTACGGGACGGTGGCTCCGTCGGGCGGTTCCTCGGGCGCGGCGGACCAGACGCCGGTGCAGTGGCTGCGGGACCGGGGCCTGCTGCTGCCCTCCTCACCGCGTACGGTCGTGCTGCCGCGCGAGGTGGCGCTGCATCTGCGCGGTGGGCGGGTGCACCGAGAGCCGGAGCCGGTGGCGCCGGAGATCCGGATCGCGGCGGAACACCGTCCGCAGATGGTCGACAGCACGGCCGCGGGTCAGGCGCACACCGCGCTCGCCACCGTCGAGGAACTGCTGAAGGGCTGGCAGACGGGCGGGCCGGCGGTGCTGAGGGCGGGCGGCCTGAGCGTCCGGGACCTCAGGAGGACCGCGGCCGCGCTCGACGTCTCCGAGCAGATCGCCGCCTTCTGGCTGGAACTGGCCTACGCGGCCGGACTGCTGGCCTCCGACGGGGAGGCCGATGAGCGGTTCGCGCCGACGCCCGCGTACGACGAGTGGCTCGAGCTGCCCGCCGCCTCGCGGTGGACGGCCCTCACGACCGCGTGGCTCACCGCCACCCGGACGCCGGGACTGGTCGGCGACCAGGACCCCAAGGGCCGGACCGTCGCGGCGCTCGGCCCCGACCTGGACCGGGGCGCCGCCCCGGAGGTGCGTCACCGCGTGCTGGCCCTGCTGGCCGAGCTGCCCGGGGGCGCGGCCCCGGACCCCGGCACGGTCCTCGCCCGGCTCCGCTGGGAGCGCCCGGTCCGCACCCCGGCGTCCGCTCCCGGCACTCCCGAGCCCCCCGATCTGCGCTCCCGCATCGCCACCTGGACCCTGACCGAGGCGGAGCTGCTGGGACTGACCGGGCGCGGGGCACTCTCCACCGCGGCCCGCACCCTCCTGTCCGGCCCGGCCCTTCCCGAGACACCCGGCCCGGCCCCGCGCGAGACACCCGGCCCGGCCCCGCGCGAGGCGGCCGTCCCCGCCGTTCCCCGGACAGCCGACCCGGCCCCGCGCGACCAGGCCGCGCTCGCCGCCCGGGCCGCGCTCGCCGCCGGGGTGATCGCGCCGCTGCTGCCGGAACCGCTCGACCACGTCCTCCTCCAGGCCGATCTCACCGCCGTCGCACCGGGCCCGCTGGAACGCCCGCTGGCGGAGGCGCTCGGCGTCCTTGCGGACGTGGAATCGAAGGGTGGCGCGACGGTCTACCGGTTTACCCCGGCGTCCGTACGGCGCGCCCTGGACGCCGGGCAGACCGCGGCGGACCTGCACGCCTTCCTCGCCAAGCACAGCCGCACCCCGGTGCCCCAGCCGCTCAGCTACCTCATCGACGATGTGGCCCGCAAGCACGGCCACCTGCGCATCGGCGCCACCTCCGCCTACGTCCGCTGCGACGACGACGCGCTGCTCGACGAGATCCTGGCCGACCGGCGCTCGCAGGGCCTGGGATGCGCCGGCTGGCCCCGACCGTGCTGGCCGCGCAGGCGGGCCCCGCCGCGCTGCTCGAAGGACTGCGGTCCATGGGGTACGCACCGGCCGCGGAGTCCGCCGAGGGGGATGTGCTGGTCACCCGCGCCGACTCCCGCCGCACCCCGCACCGCACCCCGCCGGCTCCCGTTCCGGACGGGCCGCCGGTACCGGACGACACCCTGCTCGCCGCCGCGGTGAGGGCGATCCGGGCGGGCGACCTGGCCGCAACGGCCGTACGCAAGCCCGCGGCGCGCCCCGGCACCGGTGAACTGCCCCGGACCAGCACGGCCGAGACCCTCGCGACCGTGCAGGCGGCCGCGCTCACCGGCTCCGCCATCTGGATCGGGTACGTCAACGCCGCGGGGGCCGCGAGCCAGCGGGTCATCGCACCGGTCCGCGTCGAGGGCGGGTTCGTCACCGCGTACGACCACACCGCCGACGAGGTGCGCACCTACCCCCTGCACCGGATCACCGGTGCCGCCGAGCTGGCGGACGACCCGGCCTGAACGCCCGTGCCGGGCACGGCTCACGGGGGCGGACGCGCCAGGCGCGGCGGCGACCGCGCGAGTCATGCGGGAGGCCGGCGCGATGCGCGCCCCAGAGTGATGCCCGACCCGTCGGGGGATGACCTTCGGCATTCCGGCGCGCGGCCTTCGCGGGGCCCGACCTTCAGGGGCGGCGGTCCGAGAGGGCTACGCGCGTGTCACGTGGTCGGGTGGGACCAGCCACTCGCGTCCATCCCATTCGGGCCACGGGAACGCCGTGGGACGCTCCGGCGATCGCCCGGCGGGTCGACGGGTCGGCGGGTCGGCAGGTCGACGGGTCGGCAGGTCGACGGGTCGGCAGGTCGGCGGGGTCCTCATAGCCCGGACCATGTCACGCAGGATGCCGACCCGTCCCGCACCGTCCGCCACACGTCGTCCGATGTCCTCTGCGGTGACCATCAGTGCCCCTCGGGGTGCCGCCGCATGAACACATTGCAGTCGGACACCGTGGTCATATCGCCCCCGGCACGGGCGCGGGAGCGCACGGCGGCCAACTCGGCGCAACCGGCGCACCCTTCCACGGGCGCGGGGTCCGGCTCCCACTGCCGTAAGGGGAGTTCGATCGGGGTGGTGTGAAAGTTCGTCGGCTCGCTCATACAGGGATCGTCCTGTTGGCCACGCGGGATCCACAGGGACGGAACGTCCTACTCTCACGCCCTTAGACGGTGACCCCCAGGAACTCAGCCAGCTTGCGCAGTCCCGGCGGGCGCGACGGCCCGTTCCACAGGTCGGTGACGATCGCCACGGCCAAGGTGTGGTGACGCACCCACCCCGGGGCCACCTGCCGCAGCCTCTCCAAAGCCCGCACAGCCCCGGCAGCATCCCCTACGTCGGTATGAGCACGAGCTACGTCCAGGAGCAGCCACGTCCGCCACGAGGGCGGGGTGTCCTTGCTCAGCCTTATACCCTTGGCCAGCGTCAACGCTTCCTCGGGCCGCTCATGCTGGACCGCGAGGCGCACTCGTTCGATACGCACCGACGACCGGCTGAACACCGAAACCAGCTTTCCGTCAGCGGGGGCGGGAGCGTCGCCAGACGACCGGCTGCCTTTTCGGCCGTCACCATCATGTCGTTGGCGGTCTCGTAGTCGTCGCTGCGGGCATACGACGTGGCCGCAGACATCAGCAAGCCTCCCCACACGCGTACTCCCTCGGACGTATCCGCGTGTTCCCGCTCCACCCCGTCCGCAGCGTGCACGGCGAGATTCCGGGCGTCGTCCAAGCGGGCTTGCCTCTGGTAGGCCCAGGCGACGGAGTTCGAGACCATCGGGGCGAGCAACGGGTCCGAAGAATCTCCGGCGGCGGCGAAAGCACGCTCCAGCGCGGACAGAGCGAGATCGGTCTTGCCGAGCCGGATCGCAAGGTGCCCGCCGAGTTGCAGCGCCTTGCCGAGCGCCGCTTGACCGGCTGCCCGTTGCTCGGGGCTGCCCGCCCCGGCGAGTAGGCGCGCGTCAGCGACAATGCCCGGCAGTACGTCCATGAGACGGCCGAACTCCGCTGCGTGGTACAGGGTCCATCCTTCGGAGAGTTCGGCCCGGAGAACGGGCAGCGACAGCCGTTCCACGCCCGCCGGCTCAACGGGCGGAGCGAACGACGGCGGCATGATCGCCCGCCGGACTGCCACGAGTTTCGGCGGATCGGCCTCACCGCTTGAGGGGACGCCGGGAGGATCGCCCAGAAGGGCCGTCAGCTCCACGCCGAGCCCCTTGGCCAGTGAGTGGAGTGTGGGGAGGCGGGCGCTGTGCTTCCGGTGCTGTTCCAGCTTCCGGATCACGTCCACGGAGACGCCGGAGCGCTCGGACAGTCCCTCCTGTGTGAGATCCGCCAGCCCGCGCAGTCTGGCCATGCGGTCGCCCAGGTGCTCGGTAGCCATGCATCAGAAGCTACGCCGGAGCGGCGGCTTCGTGGGGCCGGCGCCAAAACCCGCACAGGGAGCAGGCCTGCCATGACGTGCGTGTCTCTGATCAGGCGTTCCGGGGCCCTTCCCCACCCCTTCGCCGGGTCGCTCTCCGGTGCCGTCCAGCACGTCCCCGCTGATCGAGTCACCTCCGACCGACCGGTCGGCCACGGGCCGTGCACGGCGCCTCACGGGCCGCACGCAGACGCTCCGGCGAGGTAGAGTTTTCTGTTTCCCGCGAAAGGCGGACATGGACGGCCGCGCGCCTGCCCGGCGCGCCCGCTGAGACGCCCTTCGGGCGACGGACACGGGGCAAGGCCCAGAACGTGGCAGGTGTGGCGTCCGTCACGCCGACGATCCCATTCACGGAGGTATGTGTGTCCTGCCTGATCGTCCAGAGTGACAAGACCCTGCTGCTCGAGGTCGACCACGACCAGGCCGACGCGTGCCGCCGCGCCATCGCCCCCTTCGCCGAACTGGAGCGCGCCCCCGAGCACATCCACACCTACCGGGTCACCCCGCTCGGCCTGTGGAACGCGCGGGCGGCCGGACACGACGCCGAGCAGGTCGTGGACGCGCTCGTCGAGTTCTCCCGCTACCCCGTCCCGCACGCACTGCTCGTCGACGTGGCCGAGACGATGGCCAGGTACGGCCGTCTCACGCTCGTCAAGCACCCCACCCACGGCCTGGTGCTGTCCACGACCGACCGCCCCGTGCTCGAGGAGGTCCTGCGTTCCAAGAGGATCCAGCCGCTGGTCGGCGCCCGGCTCGACCCGGACACGGTCGCCGTGCACCCCTCCGAGCGCGGCCAGATCAAGCAGACGCTGCTGAAGCTCGGCTGGCCCGCCGAGGACCACGCCGGCTATGTCGACGGCGAGGCCCACCGCATCGACCTGGACGAGTCCGGCTGGGCCCTGCGCCCGTACCAGAAGCAGGCCGTCGAGGGCTTCTGGCACGGCGGCTCGGGTGTCGTCGTGCTCCCCTGCGGCGCGGGCAAGACGCTCGTCGGCGCCGGGGCGATGGCCCAGGCGAAGGCGACCACGCTGATCCTCGTCACCAACACCGTCTCCGCCCGCCAGTGGAAGCACGAGCTGGTCAGACGCACCTCGCTGACCGAGGAGGAGATCGGCGAGTACAGCGGCGCGAAGAAGGAGATCCGACCGGTCACCATCGCCACGTACCAGGTGCTGACGACCAGGCGGAAGGGCGTCTACCCGCACCTGGAGCTGTTCGACTCCCGCGACTGGGGACTGATCGTCTACGACGAGGTGCACCTCCTGCCCGCACCGGTCTTCAAGTTCACCGCGGACCTTCAGGCCCGCAGGCGGCTCGGCCTGACGGCGACGCTGGTGCGCGAGGACGGCCGCGAGTCGGACGTCTTCTCGCTCATCGGCCCGAAGCGGTTCGACGCGCCCTGGAAGGAGATCGAGGCCCAGGGGTACATCGCACCCGCGGACTGCGTCGAGGTGCGGGTCAATCTGACGGACTCCGAGCGGCTCGCGTACGCGACGGCGGAGACCGAGGAGAAGTACCGCTTCTGCGCGACCACGGACACCAAGCGGAAGGTCGCGGAGGCGCTCGTCCGCAGGCATGCGGGCCAGCAGACCCTGGTCATCGGCCAGTACATCGACCAGCTCGACGAACTCGGCGAGCACCTGGACGCGCCCGTCATCAAGGGTGAGACGCCCAACTCCCAGCGGGAGAAGCTCTTCGACGCGTTCCGGAACGGCGAGATCTCCGTCCTGGTCGTCTCCAAGGTCGCGAACTTCTCGATCGACCTGCCGGAGGCGACGATCGCCATCCAGGTGTCGGGCACCTTCGGCTCCCGCCAGGAGGAGGCCCAGCGCCTCGGCCGCGTCCTGCGCCCGAAGGCGGACGGCCACAAGGCGCACTTCTACTCGGTGGTGGCCCGGGACACGATCGACCAGGACTTCGCGGCGCACCGCCAGCGCTTCCTCGCGGAACAGGGCTACGCGTACCGGATCGTGGACGCGGACGACCTGGCAGCCGAGGGCTGAGGCAGGCCCGGCGGCGGGGCTCACGCACGTCCCGGACCGGACGGGGCGGGACGGGACGGGACGGAACCTGATCGGACCGGTCCGGACCGGACCGGACCGGACGGGATGGGACGGGGCAGGGCCGGACCGGACGGGATGGGAGGCGGCAGGACCGGACGGGGCAGGGCAGGGCAGGACCGGACCGGACCGGCTCGGCGAGGGCGAAGAGCAGGGCGTTCCCCGCGGCGAAGGCGGTTGTGAGGGCGGCGACCGGCAGCCGGGTCGTCGCCACGGACGGGATCGCGGCGAAGGACCGACGGGTGGCGGGCAGCCGCGGGTCGGTGACGGTGAAGCCGTAGAGGTCGGAAAGTGATCGGGCGATCACTTTCCGGTGAGAGGCGTGACTGCCGCGACCCCGGTGGATCAGCGGGCGGGAGTGCGGTGGGCGGCCCGCCCACGGGGCGGAGGCCACGGGGCGGAGGCCACGGCGGGCGGCGCTCAGCGGTGCCCGCTGACGCCGGCCTCCTCGCTGTACTCGCCGAGGACCGTGACTTTGAACGCCGTGACGACGAAGACCCTGACCGCGCGCAGCGCGTCGCCGAGACAGTGCGAGCGGTGGTCCGGGGTGCCCGTGGCGGTGGCCCCGCGACGGGGCCGGGAGGCTGGGTTGAGGGTGGCTGCACTCATGTGACCAGGATGGTTTCCGGGTGTGCGCTCCACATCGGCCTGCGGGCTGAACGCCGGTGGAGAGCGCGTACGACTCCGGGCAGAGGACCTCCCCTACGGGGCGGACTGCCCCGGGAAATCCATTCGCCCCGGCACGGCGGGCTGAGTAGGATCGCCCGCCTTGCCCGCCTCCCTCACAGGAGTGCTGCCTCCCGGACGGAAACCGGGTGCGCTGTCATGTCCTACTTCTCCACCACCAACGTACCTCGGAGGCAGCACCGTGCCCGCGCCAGAAGCACCCCAAGTGCCCGAAGCGCCCGAATCACCGGCAGCACCGGCAGCACCGGCAGCACCGGCAGCACCGGCAGCACCGGCAGCGGCAGCGGCAGCACCGGCGGACGATCCCCTGCGCCGTGAACGGGCCCATCTGACCGCCTCGCGCGCCGCCCTGCGCGAGATGCGCGAGGACGTCGAGGCCCTGGACATCCGCGACGTCACGGCGAACTGGGTGAACGCCGTCGTCCTGGAGTCGCAGATCAGCGAGCGGATCAAGGCGCTCGCCGATCTCACCCACACCCCGCTCTTCTTCGGACGACTCGACTACCAGCACACCACGCAGGAAGGACAGCGCTACTACATCGGCCGGCGCCATGTGCACGACGGCGGCGGCGACCCCATGGTGATCGACTGGCGGGCGCCGGTCTCCCAGCCGTTCTACCGGGCCTCCCGCAGGGATCCGATGGACGTACGGCTGCGCCGCCGCTTCGGCTACACGGGCGGCGAACTGACGGCGTACGAGGACGAGCACCTCAGCGACCCGGCCGAGGCGGATCGGGCCGGCAGGCTGCTCCAAGCCGAGATCGAGCGCCCCCGCGTGGGCCCGATGCGGGACATCGTGGCCACGATCCAACCCGAACAGGACGAGATCGTACGGTCGGGCCTGACGGGCACGGTGTGCGTGCAGGGCGGTCCCGGCACCGGGAAGACCGCCGTGGGGCTGCACCGCGTGGCGTACCTGCTGTACGCGCACCGGGAGCGGCTGGCCCGTACCGGCACGCTGGTCATCGGGCCGAACCGGTCCTTCCTCCACTACATCGAGCAAGTGCTGCCCGCCCTGGGCGAGTTGGAGGTGAAGCAGGCGACCGTCGCGGATCTCGTCGCCCATGTCGAGGTGCGCGGCGCGGACGGGCCTCCGGCGGCGCTGGTCAAGGGCGACGCCCGGATGGCGCAGGTGTTGCGGCGTGCGATCCGTTCGCATGTGACGACGCCCGCCGAGCCGGTGGTGGTGGTCCGCGGCTCCCGGCGGTGGCGGGTTCCGGCGTACGAACTACAGGACATCGTGGCGGAGTTGCTGGACCGCGACATCCGCTACGGGGCGGCGCGCGCCGCGCTGCCGCAGCGCATCGCGCACGCGGTGCTGGTCCGCATGGAAGCGGCCGGTGAGGCTCCCGACGACCGGGTGCAGGACGCGGTGGCGCGCAGCGCGGCGGTGAAGGCGGCGGTGAGGGCGATCTGGCCGCAGGTGGACCCGGCGAAGCTGGTGCTGCGCCTGCTGTCGGACCCGGAGTTCCTGGCGGAGCACGCCGAAGGGGTGCTGAGCGCGGACGAGCAGCGGGCGGTGCTGTGGCCCCGCCCGCCGCGCTCGGTCCGCTCGGCGCGCTGGTCCGCGGCGGACGCGGTGCTGATCGACGAAGCGAACGACCTGGTCGAGCGCACGCCGTCGCTCGGCCATGTGGTCCTGGACGAGGCACAGGACCTGTCGCCGATGCAGTACCGGGCGGTGGGGCGCAGATGTACGACGGGTTCGGCGACGGTCCTCGGCGACCTGGCGCAGGGCACCACCCCGTGGGCGACGGCGAGCTGGTCCGAGGCGCTGGCCCAGCTGGGCAAGCCCGACGCTGTGGTGGAGGAGCTGACGGCGGGCTTCCGGGTGCCGCGCGAGGTGATCGCGTACGCGTCCCGGCTACTGCCCCACATGTCCCCCGGACTGACGGAGGTCCGCTCCGTCCGCGAGTCCCCCGGCTCGCTGGAGATCCGCCCGTCGCAGGGCGACGGGGACGTGGTCGCCGCGTGCCTGTCGGCACTGCGGCACGAGGGCTCGACCGGCCTGATCGCCGCCGACGACCGGGTGCCGGCCCTGGCCGCCGCGCTGACCGGCGCCGGCGTCCCCTTCCTCGCCCCCGGAGAGGAGACCACCCGGGACGCCCGGCTCACGCTGGTACCGGTCTCCCTCGCCAAGGGTCTCGAATACGACCATGTGGTGCTCGACGATCCCGCGGCCGTGGTCGCCGCCGAGCCGGACGAGCGCACCGGCCTGCGCCGGCTGTACGTGGCCCTGACCCGCGCGGTCTCCGGCCTGACGGTGCTGCACTCGTCGCCCCTGCCATGGCAGCTGGGGTGAACCGGTCGGAGACTGCGGGAGTTGACGCCCCTTCGGCAACGGGTGCCCCGCCCGGGCCGCCGGGTGCCCGCTTCCGCCGGATCCCGGGTACGAAACGGCAACGGCCCCCGCTCGGCCGCATCCCGGGAAGAACCGGAACCACCCCCGCACGGGTGCCCGCTTCCGCCGGGACCCGCTCTTCGGACCGGAGTCGCCCCTAACCGCCCACCGCCTCGCGCCACTCGCGCACCGCCGCCGTGTCCACCGGCGCTCCCCATCCGCCGGGGCGCGCCGCGCCGCCGATGTGGAACGCGTCCAGACCGGCCGCGCGGAGGGCCGGAAGGTGGTCGAGGCGAAGGCCGCCGCCGACCAGCATCCGCGGCTCGTACCCGGGCTCGTCGCGTCGCGCGGCCTCCGCCAGCAGGACCGGCAGGCCGCCGTCGACGCCCGACGCGCTCCCCGCCGTGAGGTAGGTGTCGAGGCCGGGCAGGTCGGCGAGCTGCTTGCGCAGGGACTCGCGGTCGGCGGCGCGGTCGATGGCCCGGTGGAACGTCCAGCGGCAGCCCTCGATCTCGGCGACCAGCCGCTCGACCGTCACGAGGTCGAGGTCGCCGTGTGTGTCGAGGAAGCCGAGCACGAACTCGTCCGCGCCCTCCGTCCGGAGTCCACTCGCCACCCCGGCGAGGGTGTCGACGTCGCCCGCGCCGAAACCGTCCGAGAGCCGGAGCATCACCCGCAGCGGGATGTCCACCGCCTCGCGGACGCGGCCGAAGGTCTCCCGGGACGGGCTGAGCCCGTCCGCCGCCATGTCGCTGACCAGCTCCAGGCGGTCCGCTCCCCCGGCCTGCGCGGCGGCAGCGTCCTGCGCGTCGAGGGCGATCACCTCCAGGAGTGCACGCTTGCTCATGGCTCATCCTCCGCCGATAGACACCGAAACAGGTCTAGTCCAATACCGGAGTCAGCCTAGTCCGCGCCCATCCACCCCGCGCCATCCCGCACCATCCCGGGCCACCCGCCCCGCACCTTCCGGGCCACCCGCCCCGCACCTTTCCGGGCGCACACCCACCCATGGCACAGATCGCCCCGGCCACACACCCGGCCCTGCACTCACGGGCCCAGCCCACACACCGGCCCGCTCACACACTGACTCCTTGGCACACACCGGCCGCGCCCGCACACCGGCCCGGCCCGCACAAGCGCTCCAGCGCACACAACATCCGGCGGACGCGCACCGGCGCCGCCGGCGCAACCCCCGACTCAGCCGCCGGCGCAACCGCCGACTCAGCCGCCCAGGCTGCCGCTCCCGAACGCCCCACCACTGCGGCTGCCGTGCTTCGGCCGGGCCTCGGGCCCCTTGCCGGTGGTGTGCGACGTGTGGGTCTTCAGGTTGTACGGGAGGAGCCGACTGCCGTCGTCGGGGAATGCGTCGTCGTCGGCCTCCCTGACCTCCTCGATGTGCTCTCGGCGGTCGGCCCGCTTCGGCTGCTCCTCGGGGCTCGGGACACGCAGCCGGGCCCGCCGCCGCCCGTCCCACCACATCGCGCCGCCGAGCAGGACGATGAGAATGACCCCGAAGGTGAGCGGACCGATCGCGGCCAGGATCTGGGCCGCCAGCTCGGTGTTCGGCACGTTCGAGGCTATGACCGCTGCGTTCATGGTGTCCGCCTCCGCGCATGGGGTGAGACGCAGGCGCTATCCATTATCACCCGGTACGACCGTTATGCCAGTACGCCCCACGACGTCGTCCGACCGGAGCGGAAGGCCTGCGGGGCGGGCCCCGGAACCGCAGAGCGGCACCGTGCGGGGCGGCGGGCCCCGGAACCGCAGGACGGGACCGGACCGGCCGCCGACGGCTGCGCCCGGCGGGACGCCGTCGACGGCGTGACGGCCGGCCCGGCAGCGTCCGGTCTCCCGCCGGCTGGACAATGTGCCCATGCCCGCGCTTCCGCAGCACCCCGCCCACGACGACCTCCGCCGCCGCTGGGCCGCCACCGTGACCGCGGCCGCCGGCCGCAGACCGGACGCCTCGTCGGCCGGTCCGGACCGCTACGCCGACGAACTGCTCGGACGCTGGGCCGAGCCGCAGCGCAAGTACCACACCACGGACCACCTGGTCGCGGTCCTGGACCGCGTCGACGCACTCGCCGAGTACGCGGACGACATCCACCTCGTACGCCTGGCGGCATGGTTCCACGACGCGGTCTACCTGCCGGAGCGCTCCACCAACGAGGAGCGCAGCGCCCGTCTCGCCGAGCGCGCCCTCACCGAGCTGGGTGTCGACCGGGCACGCATCGACGAGGTGTCCCGGCTGGTGCTCCTCACCCGGACCCACGCGGCCCGGGACGGCGACGCCAACGGCGCGGTCCTCTGCGACGCCGACCTGGCGGTCCTCGCTTCGCCGCCGGACGCGTACGAGAGGTACGCCACCGCCGTGCGCGAGGAGTACGGCTTCGTCCCGGACGACGCCTACCGCGCAGGCCGGGCCGATGTCCTGCGCCGTCTCCTCGACCTGCCGAGACTGTTCCGCACTCCGTACGGTCAGCGGCGATGGGAGGACGCCGCGCGGCGCAACATGGCGGGGGAGCTGGAGCGCCTCCGGAAGTCCTGAGTGCACGACGCGGCAGGCCCCGCCCACGGTCGCCGCGGGCCACCGGACCGCGACCGCCGCGCCGGGGCCCGACCTGCGGTCCCGTGCACCCCTCACACACCTGCGCGCCCCTCAGACACTTGGGCGCTCCTCACACACCTGCGGGCTCCTCAGACACTTGGGCGCTCCACGGCCACCCTCCTCCCCAGCCATCAGGGCACCGCCGACCACCGGGCCGGCCCGGAGGCGGGACGGGACCGGCGTCCCCCTGGACGGCGCCGCGTCCCCCGCACGGGCGCCGCGTCCCCCGCACGGCACTGGGTCCCCCTTACGGCGCCGGGTCCACCATGCGAACGGTTCCGGCTCCGGGAATGACAGGCGCCATCCGGCTGTTGGGCACTGTCATGCCCGCATCCACCGCCGACGCGCCCTCCCGTATGCCGCCGGCCGTCTACGTCCTCGGCCTCTCGGTCTTCGCTCTCGGCACCAGCGAGTTCATGCTGTCCGGGCTGCTGCCGCCCATCGCCGAGGACATGGGCGTCTCGATCCCCCAGGCGGGGTTGCTGATCTCCGCTTTCGCCATCGGGATGGTCGTCGGCGCGCCGCTGCTCGCCGTGGCGACACTGCGGCTGCCGCGCCGCGCCACACTCGTCACCCTGATCACCGTCTTCGGGCTGGGCCAGGTCGCCGGGGCGCTCGCGCCCACGTACGAGGTCCTCTTCGTGTCCCGGGTGGTCAGCGCCCTCGCCTGCGCCGGGTTCTGGGCGGTCGGCGCGGCGGTGGCCATGGCGATGGTGCCCTTCGGCTCGCGCGCCCGTGCGATGGCCGTGATGATCGGCGGGCTGTCGATCGCCAACGTCCTGGGCGTCCCGGCCGGTGCGTTCCTCGGCGAGCACCTCGGCTGGCGCTCGGCGTTCTGGGCGGTGGGCGCGGCGTCGGCGGTGGCCCTGGCCGGTGTGCTGACCAGGATCCCGCCCATCCAGGTGCCAGAGCAGAAACCGCGGCTCCGCCGCGAACTCACCATCTACCGCGATCGTCAGGTCTGGCTCGCCGTCACGGTCACCGCGCTGTCGGCGGGCGGTGTCTTCTGCGTGTTCTCCTATCTGGCACCGCTGCTCACCGATGTCGCCGGGCTCGGCGACGGCTGGGTGCCCACCGTCCTCGGCCTCTTCGGCATCGGCGCCCTGCTGGGCACGACGGTCGGCGGCCGCATCGCCGACGCCCACCTCTTCGGTGTGATGCTCGCAGGCATCACCGCCTCCACTCTGCTGCTGGTCCTTCTCGCCCTGGCCGCCGAGTCGCCGGTACCGGCGGTGGGCCTGTCGTTCCTCATCGGTGTGGCGTCGTTCTTCACGGCGCCCGCCCTGAACGCCCGGATGTTCAACGTCGCGGGCGCGGCCCCCACGCTCGCCGCCGCGACGACCACCGCCGCGTTCAACCTCGGCAACACCAGCGGGCCCTGGCTCGGCGGTACGGTCATCGACGCGGGCCTCGGCTTCGCCGCCACGGCATGGGCGGGCGCCGCGATGACCACCGCCGCCCTCGGGCTGGTCGCCCTGGCCCTGCTGTTCGAACGCAAGGGGGCGGCCCCATCGCTCGGAACCGGCCTGGTGGCCGTCTCGTCCGCCGTGGGCCGGGACGCCGACCGGACGCGCTGCGAGGCGGTCTGACGCACCGGGCGCCCTGGGGGCAACCGCGCCGGACCCGCCGAAGGGGCGCGTGACGCCACCCGAAGACCCGGGCGTGGCGCGACCCGAAGACGCGGGCGTGGCCGGGCCCGCCCTACCGTCCTCCCCAACCGCCCGCGTGCTTGCGCCGCCGCAGCCCCGCCTCGGTGAGCCGCCGGACGAGTTCCTTGGACCCGATCTCCACCGCCCCCGCACGCACGGCGTCCCCGTAGCGGTGCGCGGGCACGTCGTAGTGGTCGCGCTCGAAGGCGCGGACGGGGCAGCCGATCGACCTGGCGAAGGTGTGCAGTTCCTCGAACGACACGTCGCTGACCAGGTGGGACCAGAGCATCCCGTGCCCCGGCCAGGTCGGCGGGTCGATGTAGAGGGTCACCGCAGCCCGCCGACGGGGGCGACCACGACGCCCGCCTTGCCGCACACCCAGTGCGGGTCAGCGCCCAACTCGGGCTCCACGTCGAGCGCGTGCGGTTCCCCCGAGGTGCACACGGGGCACAGCGGCCACCGCCCGTACCGTTCCAGCAGGGCGTCCTGCACGTCCTGGGCGATCAGCCCGGCCACGTACTCCGCACCCTCCGGCCACTGCTCGACCCACCAGCGGCGTCCCCTGACCGCCCCCTCGACGAGGGAGACGACCTCGGCGTCCGCCACGTCACGGGCGGTGAGGTCCGCGAGGACGAGGGCGCGGGCGGCGTGCAGCGCCTGCTCGAGTGGTTCTACGTCCATGCGGTCATTGTCACCCCTCGAGTGCGGGCCCTTCGGGTGCAGCCCCTCGGACTCTCGGCCCCTCAGCCTCTCAGCCCCTCGGACTCTCGGCCGCCCGGGCGCTCGGGCGCTCGGCCGCTCAGGCGCTCAGGCGCTCGGCCTCTCAGGCGCTCAGGCGCGGGCGCAGTACCGCCCGGAGCCGTCCGCAGCGCGACGGGCCCTTCGGCGTCTTCCGCACACGAGCGCCTCCCG
Source organism: Streptomyces sp. I6 (assembly GCA_003725745.1). Taxonomy (GTDB): domain Bacteria; phylum Actinomycetota; class Actinomycetes; order Streptomycetales; family Streptomycetaceae; genus Streptomyces. The sequence continues at coordinate 2,975,032 of RHDP01000001.1, forward strand.
GCCTCGTCCACACGAGCCCCCTGTCCGGCCCCACCCGTGCGCGAGCGCAGCGGAGCCCCCTCCCGCGCAAGCGCTGCGAAGCCCTCGTCCATGGACAAAGGGGGTTGACCGCTCGCCGGAGACGAAAATATCTTTCAAGCGTGACCAAGAACCTGAAGGATTCTTTCAACGCCGGAGGACCCGGCGGCCACCCCGGCCCGACCGCTCCGAGCGGGCCGGGAGCCTCCGGCCGGAAGGGAGCCTCGGGCCGGTACGGACCTGCCGGCAGGTCCGGCGCCTCGGGAGTGGCCACGCCCCCGGCCCACGGCACGACCGCCGAGGGCCCCGGTGATTCGGGGCGCCCCGGTGAGTCGGCGCGCCCCGGTGAGTCAGGGAGCCCGGGTGAGTCAGGGAGCCCGGGTGAGCCAGGGCGCCCCGGTGGGTCAGGGAGCCCCGGTGGCTGGGGAGCCCCGCCCGCGCCCGCCGCTCTCGCCTCGAAGGTTCGCACGCTCGCCCCGTCCATGACCCGCTCCATGCAGCGGGTCGCCGAAGCCGTCGCCGGCGACCCGGCCGGCTGCGCGGCCCTCACGGTCACCGGCCTCGCCGAGCTGACCGGCACCAGCGAGGCCACGGTCGTACGGACCGCACGGCTCCTCGGCTACCCCGGCTACCGCGATCTGCGTCTGGCTCTCGCCGGTCTCGCCGCGCAGCAGCAGTCGGGCCGCGCGCCCGCGGTCACCGCGGACATCACGGTGGACGACCCGATAGCCGACGTCGTGGCGAAGCTCGCGTACGACGAGCAGCAGACCCTCGCGGACACCGCCGCGGGTCTGGACACCGTCCAGCTCGGCGCCGCCGTCACCGCCCTCGCCGCCGCGCGCCGTATCGACATCTACGGCGTGGGGGCGTCCGGCCTGGTGGCCCAGGACCTCGCTCAGAAGCTCCTGCGCATCGGGCTGGTCGCCCACGCGCACAGCGACCCCCATCTCGCCGTCACCAACGCCGTCCAGCTCCACTCCGGCGACGCGGCCGTGGCGATCAGCCACTCCGGTTCGACCGGTGACATCATCGAACCGCTGCGCGTCGCGTTCGACCGCGGCGCGACGACCGTCGCGATCACCGGCCGGCCGGACGGGCCGGTGTCCCAGTACGCGGACCATGTACTGACGACCTCGACGGCACGCGAGACCGACCTGCGCCCGGCCGCCATGTCCTCGCGGACGGGCCAGCTCCTGGTCGTCGACTGCCTGTTCATCGGCGTGATGCAGCACACGTACGAGACGGCCGCGCCGGCCCTCTCCGCTTCGTACGAAGCCCTCGCTCACCGCCACAGCCCCCGCACCCGCTGAACCACCCGGGAGAGCCGCCCCATGACCTCCGCCCCTGGACCGGCCGAACTGCGCGCGCAGCTGGAGAACCTCACGACCGAGGCGTTCCGCCCCGAGCTGGCCGGTATCGACCGGCTCCCGACCGCCGAGATCGCCCGCATCATGAACGGCGAGGACCGGACCGTCCCCGGCGCCGTGGCCGCACAGCTCACGGCCATCGCCACCGCGATCGACGCGATCGCCGAACGCATGGCCCGCGGGGGCGGCTGGTCTACGCGGGCGCGGGCACGGCGGGCCGCCTCGGCGTCCTGGACGCGAGCGAGTGCCCGCCGACGTTCAACACCGGCCCCGACGAGGTCGTCGGCCTGATCGCGGGCGGTGCTCCGGCGATGGTCGAGGCCGTCGAGGGCGCGGAGGACTCCAGGGAGCTGGCCGCCGCCGACCTGGACGGTCTCGGCCTGACGGCGCTCGACAGCGTCGTCGGCATCTCCGCCTCGGGCCGAACCCCTTATGCGATCGGCGCCGTCGAGCACGCCCGTGCGGCCGGCGCCCTCACCGTCGGCCTCTCCTGCAACGCCGGCAGCGCACTGGCCGCGGCCGCCCAGCACGGCATCGAGGTGGTCGTCGGCCCCGAACTCCTCACCGGATCGACCCGGTTGAAGGCGGGTACGGCCCAGAAGCTGGTCCTCAACATGATCTCGACCATCACGATGATCCGCCTGGGCAAGACGTACGGAAACCTGATGGTCGACGTACGCGCCTCGAACGAGAAGCTCCGCGCCCGGTCCCACCGGATCGTGTCGCTGGCGACCGGCGCCCCGGACGCGGCCGTCGACAGCTCCCTGACGGCGGCCGACGGCGAGGTGAAGACCGCGATCCTGATGCTCCTCGCCGACGTCGACGCCGCCACGGCAGCGGGCCTCCTCAAGCGTGCCGGCGGCCACCTCCGCGAGGCACTCCGCCTCTGACCCGGCGGCCGGCGGCCGACTCGCCTGCTCCGTGACGGACCGGCCCGCTTCCTCCGTCACGGACGGGTCCACCCCCTCCGTCACGGACCGGCCCACTCCATCCGTCACGGACCGGCCGGCACGCCGGCCCGCCGACCGGCTCTCGGCGCGGCGGCTACGGCACCGGCCGAGATGCGGCACGTACGCACGTACGCAGGCACTCGCGCACTCACGCACTCACGGGTTCTCCGCACGCACGCACGCAGCAGGTTCTTCGCACGCACGCACCCGGCGGGTCCTTCGCCTCCCCGCCGTACACGCGCCCACCCGGGAAGGGCTACCCGGCGTCGACCACCTGCTCCCGGATCGTCACCCGCCCCTTGCTGATCGTCGCCACCCTCGGCGCCCGCCGTGCCAGCACCGAGTCATGGGTGACCATCACGAACGTCAGCCCGTTCTCCGCCCACAGCCCCTCCAGCAACTCCATGATCTCGTCGCGCATGGACTCGTCCAGATTGCCGGTCGGTTCGTCCGCCAGCAGCACCGCCGGTCGCTTCACCAGCGCCCGCGCGATGGCGACGCGCTGCTGCTGACCGCCCGACAGCTCGCCCGGCAGATGGCCCCGCCGCTCGCCCAGCCCGACCGCCACCAGCGCCTCGCCCGCCCGCTCTCGGCGTTCGGCCGTCTTCAGGCCGAGGGGTACGAGCGCGGTCTCCACGTTCTCCTGCGCCGTGAGCGTCGGCACCAGGTTGAAGCCCTGGAAGACGAAGCCGATCTTCTCGGCCCGCACCCGGGTCAGCCGCGCCTCGGGCAGCGTCGCGAGATCGACCCCGTCCAGGACCACAGCTCCCTCGCTCGGCCGGTCCAGCCCCCCGAGCATCTGCAGCAGCGTCGACTTCCCGCCGCCCGTGGGGCCCTGGATGACCAGCCGCCCGCCGTCGGGAATGGCCAGATCGACCCCGTCGAGGGCCTGGACGGTGTCCTTGCCGCGCCGATAGCGCTTGGTGACACCTGTGAGCTCGTACATCGTGATTCAACTCCTGCTGTGCGTCGTGACGTTCGCCGGTGGTTCCGAGGGCCGCTACTCGACGCGCCGCAGCGCGTCGGCGGGCCGCAGCCGCGAGGCCCGCCAGCCGCCGAACCCGCCGGCGATCAGGCCACCCGCGACCGCCAGGGCGACCGCGAGTCCGATCGTGGTGAGGGACACCGGCGCGGTGAGCGCGATGTCGAGGGTCCTGGACGCGCCGCCCCTCACGGGGCCGCCCGCACCGCCGGGGCCCGCACCGGGCATCCGGCCGCCGCCTCCCCCGCCGCCCAACTGGGCGGTGAGCGTGGGGCTGAAGGCGGTGATCGCCCATGCGCCCGCGAGCCCCACCCCGATGCCCAGCGCGCCGCCGATCAGGCCGTTGACGAGTGCCTCGCCCGCCACCTGCCCGGTGACCCGGCGGCTCTTCCAGCCCAGCGCCTTCAGGGTGCCGAACTCGCGCACCCGCCGGCTCACCGCGGACGACGTCAGCAGCCCCGCCACCAGGAACGCCGCCACCAGCACGACGACCGACAGCCACCTGCCGACGCCCGCGGCCAGGTCGGCGGCCGTGGACAAAGAGCCGGAGACCGTCTGGGCGAGATCGGCGGACGTGGTCACCGTCGTCCCGGAGACGTTCTTCTGGATCGTCTCCTTGACGCTCGCGATCCGCTGCGAGTCGGCCGCCTTCACATAGACGGTTGTGATCTTGTCCTTGGCGTCGGCCAGGGTCTGCGCCCGGGCGAGGGGCAGATAGACGTCGGCCGCCGCGTCCCCGCTGTCGGCCGTGGCGATGCCGACGACGGTGAACTCCGTGCCGGAGACGGTCAGCGTCCCCCCGACCTTCAGCTCCTTCTCCTGGGCGTACGCGCTGTCGACGACGGCGACGTCCGCGGCGGTCTCGCCCGCCGTGAACGTACGCCCCGACGTGATCTTCGAGGAGGTCAGCGGTCCGAGTTCCTGACGGGCCACGTCGGTTCCGTAGACGGAGTACGAGTCGACGTTGAAGTCCGCCCCGCCACCGCGGACCGCGCCGGCGGCCGGACCACCGCGCCTGGTGTCGCCCGGCTCCTGCTCGAACTCGCCCCGCCTGAACTGGCCGTCGACCTTCATCACCCGTACGTTCAGGCCGCCGACCGCGTCGGCCACCCCGTCCTGCTCGCCGACCCGCGCGGCCGTCGACGCGGCGAGCGTCTCGAAGCCCTGGACCATGACGATGTCCTGGCTCTGCCGGGCGTCGTCATCGTCCCCGGCATCGAACCGGAACCGTGGCCGCTGCGCGGTACCGCCCTCCTCCGGCGGCACGACGGCCTTGGTGACGGTCATGTCGGTGCCGAGCCCGTAGAGCGACTCCAGCACCCGGCCCTGGGCGCGGTTCATTCCCGCGGAGACCGCGTTCACGACGATGACCAGGGCTATTCCGAGGGCGAGCCCCGATGCGACGACGAGCGCCGCCTTCCTGCGACGGCGCAGCTCGCGCCTGAGGTAGGTGAGGAACATGGCGCGAAAGCTATGGAGGCGGTGTGAGGGCGGGTTAAGGCCGCGATGAGACGGACATGAGAAGCGACCGCCCCCGGCGGCCGGGCAGTTCGGGCGCGGCTGAGGTGCCGGCCGCACCGCCGGCGGGCCCCACCGCCGATCGCGGGCACGACGGCCCGTCCACCACAGCACCCGCCCGATCGCGGCATCCGTCCGATCGCAGCATCCGTCCCCCGCCGCCGACTGCTCCGCACTCCCCCGATCGCGGCGCAGGCCCACCGGCGCAACCCCGCCCCGACCGCCGCGCAGGCCCACCGGCACAGCACCACCCCGACCACGGCTCGCCTCAGCCGGCCGCCTTCGTCCCCACGACGACGGTCGCGTACCGCTCGTCGCACCTGGCCGCCCACGGCTCCAGTCCACCGTTCGCGACCGCCGCAAGCGCGCCCGCGGACTGGTGCTCGCTCGTCTCGAACAGCAGGATCCCGCCGGGCGCCAGCCACTCCCCCGCCGTCGCCGTCACCCGCCGCAGCACGTCGAGGCCGTCCGCGCCCCCGTCGAGCGCGACGAGCGGCTCGTGCACCCGGGCCTCGGCCGGCAGCAGGCCGACCTCCTCGGTCGGTACGTACGGAACGTTCGCGGCAAGGATGTCGACACGCCCGCGCAGCAAGTCCGGAAGCGACTCGAACAGGTCCCCCTCGAAAACCCGTGCGCCTTCCGGCAGATTACGTCGGGCGCAACGCACCGCGGCGGGCTCGATGTCGGATGCGTACAGCTCGATCCCAGGGCCCGGCAGCGAGGCCGCCAGCGCCGCCCCGACGGCGCCCGTACCGCAGCAGAGGTCGACGACCACACCGGCGTCCGGCCGGGTGTGAACCGCCCGGCGCACCAGGAACTCGGTCCGGCGCCGGGGCACGAAGACGCCCGGCTCCACGGCGATCCGCAGACCGCAGAACTCCGCCCAGCCGAGGACGTGTTCCAGCGGATGGCCGCAGGCCCGCCGCTCCACCAGGGCGGTGAGTTCGGCAGGCGTCCGGGCGGCGGAGAGCAGCAGTCCTGCCTCGTCCTCGGCAAAGACACAGCCCGCGGCACGCAGTCTGCCGACGACGTCGTCGTCGGAGGCGGCGGCGGCGGGACGAGAGAAAGAAGAAGAGGAAGAAGAGGAGAAAGAACGGGAATCAAAGGAGTACGACAAGGGAGAGACCTTTCGGAAGTTCCGAAACGGGGCTCCCTCACACACCTTCGGCGACGCGGAGGCGAGCACCCGGTCCTGCGGCAGCGGTAATGGGTCCCACCTCCTGGCGTCGTGGTCGCGGCGTCCCGGTTCCGTCCCGGTTCCGGCGCCGGCAACCCTATCGCGACCCTCCCCGGACGGCCTTCCCCACAGGTGCGCTCCCCACGGGTGCGCTCCCCGCGCCCGCGGCGGCAGCGGCGGCGGGCGGCGCGGGCCGCAGCACCCCGGGAGTACGGTGCCGCCCCCGCGCGCCCCGCTTGGGTTCTAGCAGTCCTCGCAACACTCATGATCAATGGGAGTTGCGAGGACCGTGGGCGGTAAGAGGCTTGATCCAGCGTTGAAGAAGCATTTCCTTGAGCGGCTGGACGCCGTGGGAAGTGTGTCTCCCGTGGCCCGTGAGCTGGGGCTGAACCTGAACACTGCGTTCACCCTGGCTCGCAAGGCCGGCATGGCTACGGGGCACCTGGGGCACCCGCGGCGCGAGGAGTACGAGAAGCTGCGGGGCCAGGGTGTTTCCCGCCGGGAGGCCGCCCAGCGGGCGGGGGTGAATCCGCGCACGGCCAAGGACTGGGACAATGGCGTCCGGAGGACCGGGAACTCGCGGGTCTACCCCGACGGTCGACGTGTGAACTACACGACGGGAACCGTCACGATGTCCGGTGTGATCATGAAGGCACCGGTGAGGCCGGTGAGTCTCAAGTCCCTTGAGAAGAAGCTGCACCCGCGATTCCTGACGCTCTCGGAGCGGGAGCAGATACGCGACCTCCGTGCCGCCGGCCAGTCGCTGCGGGCCATCGGGCGGGCCCTGGGGCGCCCGGCCAGCACCATCTCGCGTGAGCTGCGGAACAACACGGGGCCTGCCGGCTACCACCCCTACGCGGCCCACAGGGTCGCTGCCGCGCGCAGGCCCCGGCCGAAGGGCCGCAAGCTGGTGGGCGAGAGCCCGTCGCGCAACTTCGTCCAGGACGGCCTGCGCCGACGGTGGTCTCCGGAACAGATCTGCCACGCTCTGACCAAGAGCCATCCCGACGACCAAGACATGCGGGTGAGCGTGGAGACGATCTATCAGGCGCTGTATTTGCAGGCCAGAGGCGGTCTGAAGCGGGAAGTCCAGGCGGCCGTCCGCACCGGTCGCACGCGCCGCAAGCCGCGACGTGACCCGAGCCGCCGGACCTCTCGGTTCAACGACCCGATGGTGATGATCAGCAGCCGTCCCGCAGAGGTCGAGGACAGGGCGGTGCCCGGCCACTGGGAAGGCGATCTCATCGTCGGCGCACACGGCCGGTCCGCCATCGCGACTCTGGTCGAGCGGACCACCCGCTACACCATGCTGGTCCACCTGCCGGGCAGCTCTCACGACGCCGCAGCCGTCCGGGACGGCCTGGTCCGCACCGTCCAGACCCTGCCCCCGCACCTGCGGGGCTCGCTCACCTGGGACCAGGGCTGCGAGATGGCACGGCACAAGCAGTTCACCATGGCGACCGGGATGCCGGTCTACTTCTGCGATCCCGCCTCGCCCTGGCAGCGCGGCTCGAATGAAAATACCAACGGTCTGCTGCGCCAGTACTTCCCAAAGGGCACCGACCTGAGCCTGCACAGCCCCGAGGACCTCGAACACGTCGCTCAGGAACTCAACGGCCGCCCACGCAAGACGCTCGACTGGGATACGCCAGCCGAGCGTCTACGTGATCTACTCACCACCTGAGCCAGGCAGTGTTGCAACGACCGCTAGAACTGAAGCCGGCGGCCGTGGTTGCACAGACGGCCCCCTCACGCCCCGCCACGCGCCCGATGCGCCCGCCCAGAGAGTCGATCAGGTACTCGCCCTTCCCGCCCGCATCCAGCCGCCTGCCCCGCGGCGCGCCGCGGCGAGACCACGCGCGGTGCCCAGCTTGTTGCGCCCGGGATAGACCAGGGGATACGCCCCCGAGCCGGGCGTGAGCGACACGGATTCCACACGAAGCGCCGGCAAGGGCACCACGGTCGAGTCGGGCGCGCCCCCCAGCTGCGGCACGACCTCATCGCAGCACACAACCGCTCCTTCGGACATGGTGGAACCACCAGGCAACCCCACTCTCGGTATGGGTGTTCTCTACACAGCGTGGCCATGGAGGGCTAGCCTGACCGGAGTCGAAGGCCCGACAACCCCACTTGTTCGACCTGGAGTTGACTTTGCCTGGACCGAAGGACCTGGACCCGTCGGCCTCTCCCAGGGCCCTGCTCGGCGCCGAACTGCGCCACGCCCGCGAGAACGCCGGCCTCAGCCGGCGGGAGCTCGGCGAACCCCTCTTCGTGAGCGCGTCGTTCATCGGCCAACTGGAGGCGGGCAAGCGGCGGATGCAGCCGGATGTCGCTCGCAGGATCGACGAGATACTCGGCACGAACGGCTTCTTCGAGCGGAACTGCCTCGCCGCCAACAAGTCCCGATTCCCTGACCACTTCGCCGAGGCGGTCGAGGCGGAAGCGGTCGCGACCGCGATCAGGGAGTACGCACCGGTGCTGATCCCGGGGCTGTTGCAGACGGAGGCGTACGCACGGGCGGTGTTCCGCGCGTACCGGCCGGTCGCCCCGGAGGCCGTCATCGACGAGCTGGTCGAGGCGAGGCTGGAACGGGCACGGCTCCTCGACGATCCGGCGACGCCGATGCTGTGGACCGTCCTGGACGAGGCGGTCCTGCGCCGCCGCGTCGGCAGCGCGGCGGTGATGGCCGAGGCGCTGAGGCGCATCGGGGCGCTGGCGCGGCGGAACCGGGTGATGGTGCAGGTGGTCCCGTTCTCGATGGGCGCCCACACGGCGATGGGCGGCAGTCTCAAGCTGATGGGTTTCGCGGACGCGCCGCCGCTCGCGTACACGACCGGGCTGGAAACGGGCCGGCTGGACGACGATCCGTCCAGAGTCGCCCGCTACAAGCTGACCTACGACCTGCTCGCAGCCAACGCACTGGCACTGCCGGAGTCCCTGGCCCTGGTCGCATCGATGGCGGAGGACTACGCCCGTGAAGACCAGCGGCCCTGCTGAGTACGGCCCGAGTGCCGCCGTCCGGCGCCCTTCCCGACACGGCGGCGACGGCGGCGACGGCCCCGCCGCGGTCACCTGGCGCAAGTCGACCTACAGCGCCGGAGACGGCGGCGACTGCCTCGAGGCGGCCACCGGCCATCCCGGCATCGTTCCCGTGCGCGACTCGAAGGACCCCGACGGCCCGAAGCTCGTGTTCCGGGCAGCCGCCTGGTCGGCGTTCGTGGACGGGATCACCGCGGACCGCTGACGGACCAGGGACGGACAACGCACGGACCAGAACGGACCAGGGCGGACCACGGACGGACAACGCACGGACCGCTGACGGCCACGGACGGGCCAGGCAAGGGCCACGCACGGACCGCTGACGGACTCTTGAGCTACTCCACGACGGGGCCCGGGGGCTTGAGCCTCGGGCTCCGAGCGCCGTCAACAAGGAATGTTGAATCCTCCCCTCCCTGAGGGGAGGGGGTTCGTGGCTCAGGCCGCCTCTGGGAGCAGCGTTCCGGGAGGTCTTACGCCCTCAGCACCAGCCGGGTTGAGACCGGCCCGGACCAGCATCACGCGTGCGGAGTTCTTGTCCCGGGGGACACGGCTCCGCACGCGGTGCAGGTGTAGGTACGTTCCGGGAGAGGACGTGCATGCTTGGCTCTCGTCATGCAGTGCGCGCAGTCCATGGTGGTGTGCGCGGGATGTACGAGGCGGATGTCCCGTGCGTGCTTGCGGCCCATCTCGATCAGGGCCGTCTTCGTGGCGCCGATCGCCGCGTCAGCGGCCTTGCGGGCCATGGTGGTGCGGCTGAGGAACTTCGGCCGGAAGTCCTCGACGGCGATCGAGTCGTGGTCGCGGACCAGGGGCCGCAGCCGAATGCACCGCCGCACGCGGGCTCCGGCCGGATCGCGCGGGCGTGCGTGAGCCCGTGACCGGACTGCGGTGTCGACGCCGAGGCCGCGGACACGGGCCGGGTCGGGCCGCCCCACCCCTCCGAACGGGCGATTTCGTTTCCCACCGCGCAAGCGCCATCACCGGTCAGAATCGGACTCTCCCGGGTACGCCGTGCGGCATTGCGGTGAGATGTCCGGATACCGCTGCAGCGGTCACGGCAAGGGGCAGAATCCGTCCGGGAGGCAAGCATGAAAGGCATCATCACGGCGGTCTCATCGGAGTCCGATCCAGATACCGGCACCGCCAGGGCCTGCCGCTGCCGGACGAGCCCCCGCCCGGGGGCTCCCGCGGGCTCCGCCGAGGAGCGGTTCCGGGGACTGCTGGAGGCGGCGCCGGACGCCATGGTCATCGTCGACGACGGCGGAACCATTCGCCTCGTCAACGCCCAGACGGAAGCCCTGTTCGGCTACCGGCGCGAGGAACTCCTCGGCCACCCCGTCGAGATCCTCGTCCCCGGCCGCTTCCGCGCCCACCACGCGGCACACCGCGACGGCTACACCCACAACGGCCAGGTCCGCCCCATGGGCGCCGGGCTCGAACTGCACGGACTCCGCAAGGACGGCACCGAGTTCCCCGTCGAGATCAGCCTCAGCCCCCTCGAAACCACCGACGGACTCCTCGTCTCCGCCGCCGTACGCGACGTCAGCGAACGCAAGGCCGCCGAGGAGCGGTTCCAGGCCCTGTACGAGCAGCAGCGGCACGTCGCGCTGACCCTTCAGCGCAGTCTGATGGGCACCCCGCCGGCCGTGCCCGGACTGGAGACCGCCAGCCGCTATCTGCCCGCCACCCAGGGCGCGGGGGTCGGCGGCGACTGGTTCGACCTCGTACCGCTGGGCGCCGGTCGGGTCGGCATCCTCATCGGTGACGTGATGGGCCGCGGCCTGGAGGCTGCCGCCATCATGGGGCAGCTGCGGTCCGCGGCCCACGCCCTCGCCAAGACCGGTATGCGGCCAAGTGAGTTGATGCACGCACTCGACTCGATCGTCGCCGAACTCGACGGACCGGACCAGCTGGTGACCTGCTGCTACCTGGTGGTGGCTCCGGACGCGGGCGAGGTGACCGTCTGCTCGGCCGGGCATCTGCCGGCTCTCGTCGCGGAACCCGGCGAGGGTGTACGGTCCCTGGAGGCGCCGGTCAGCGTGCCCCTGGGGGTGGGGGACCATCCGCACCAGGAGGCGACGGTGGCCATCGCCCCGGGGTCGAGTCTGGTCCTCTTCACCGACGGCCTGATAGAGACACCGGCGGGAGACATCGAGGAGCAGCTCGACGCGCTCATCGACGCACTCGACCTCGCGTTCGCCTCGGCGCACGACCTCGAGACGGTGGTGGACGACGTGCTGGAGTCGGTCCTGCCCGCCACCGAGCACCACCACGACGATGTGACGCTGCTCCTGGCCCAGTTGCCGGCGGCCCCGCTGGCCACGGCGACGACGGTACTGCCGGCCGCCCCGGCGTCGGTGTCCCGTGCGCGGGCGTTCCTCGCCGAGACCCTGGCCGCCTGGGACTGCGCCCAGGTCGCCGACGACGCCGGGCTGCTGGTGTCCGAGCTGGTCACCAACGCCGTCCGGCACGGGCAGGGCCCGGTGCGCCTCCAGGTGCGGCGCAACAGCACCGAACTCACCGTCGAGGTGAGCGACCACAGCCACCATCCGCCGCGGATCCGGCCGGCGGGCGCCGACGACGAGTCGGGGCGGGGCCTGATCCTCGTCGAGTCACTGGCGGGCGGCTGGGGCGTGCGGCCGGCGGACGACGGCAAGACGACGTGGTTCACGCTGCGTCTGGAGCCGGTCTGAGGACTCCCGGGCAACCGGACCCGGCCCGTACGCACACCCTGAGGCCGGGTCCCACGCCCCGGACCCGGCCCGTACGCACACCCTCGGGACGCTCCCGCGCACCCGGACGGAAGCACAAGGGCCGAGGGCGGCACCCCCTGGGAGTGGGGGTGCCGCCCTCGGTTCAGGACGGTCGATCAACCTCAGGGTCGATCAGAAGTCCATGTCACCGCCCGGCATGCCGCCCGGAGCGGCCGCGGCGGCCTTCTCCGGCTTGTCGGCGATGACGGCCTCGGTGGTGAGGAAGAGCGCGGCGATCGACGCGGCGTTCTGCAGCGCGGAACGGGTCACCTTGGCCGGGTCGATGATGCCCTCGGCGACGAGGTCGACGTACTCGCCGGTCGCGGCGTTCAGGCCGTGGCCCGGGGTCAGGTTGCGCACCTTCTCCACCACGACACCGCCCTCGAGGCCGGCGTTGACGGCGATCTGCTTCAGCGGGGCCTCCAGGGCCAGCTTCACAGCGGCGGCACCGGTGGCCTCGTCACCGTCGAGCTCGAGCTTCTCGAAGACCTGGGAGGCCTGGAGCAGGGCCACGCCACCACCGGCGACGATGCCCTCCTCGACGGCCGCCTTCGCGTTGCGGACGGCGTCCTCGATACGGTGCTTGCGCTCCTTGAGCTCGACCTCGGTCGCGGCACCGGCCTTGATGACGGCCACGCCGCCGGCCAGCTTCGCGAGGCGCTCCTGAAGCTTCTCGCGGTCGTAGTCCGAGTCGGAGTTCTCGATCTCGGCGCGGATCTGGTTGACCCGGCCCTGGACCTGGTCGCTCTCACCGGCACCGTCGACGATCGTGGTCTCGTCCTTGGTGATGACGACCTTGCGGGCGCGGCCCAGCAGGTCCAGGCCCGCGTTCTCGAGCTTGAGGCCGACCTCCTCGGAGACGACCGTGCCACCGGTGAGGATGGCGATGTCGCCGAGCATGGCCTTGCGGCGGTCGCCGAAGCCCGGGGCCTTGACGGCGACGGACTTGAAGGTGCCGCGGATCTTGTTGACGACCAGGGTCGACAGGGCCTCGCCCTCGACGTCCTCGGCGATGATCAGCAGCGGCTTGCCCGACTGCATGACCTTCTCCAGCAGCGGGAGCAGGTCCTTCACCGAGGAGACCTTGCCGTTGAAGATGAGGATGTACGGGTCCTCGAGGGCGGCCTCCATGCGCTCCATGTCGGTCGCGAAGTACGCCGAGATGTAGCCCTTGTCGAAGCGCATACCCTCGGTGAGCTCCAGCTCCAGACCGAAGGTCTGGGACTCCTCGACGGTGATGACGCCTTCCTTGCCGACCTTGTCCATCGCCTCGGCGATGAGCTCGCCGATCTGGGTGTCGGCGGCGGAGATGGAGGCGGTGGAGGCGATCTGCTCCTTGGTCTCGACCTCCTTGGCCTGGTCGAGCAGCGCACCGGAGACGGCCTCGACGGCCTTCTCGATACCGCGCTTCAGGGCCATCGGGTTGGCGCCGGCCGCCACGTTGCGCAGGCCCTCGCGGACCAGCGCCTGGGCGAGGACGGTCGCGGTGGTCGTACCGTCACCGGCGACGTCGTCCGTCTTCTTGGCGACTTCCTTGACCAGCTCGGCGCCGATCTTCTCGTACGGGTCCTCGAGCTCGATCTCCTTGGCGATGGAGACACCGTCGTTGGTGATCGTGGGGGCGCCCCACTTCTTCTCGAGGACGACGTTCCGGCCCTTGGGGCCAAGGGTGACCTTGACGGCGTCGGCGAGCTGGTTCATCCCGCGCTCGAGACCGCGCCGTGCCTCCTCGTCGAACGCGATGATCTTGGCCATGTGAAGTGGTCCTCCCGGACTGGGGTGGATGCTCCGGACCGCGCTGGTGCCCGCGACGGACGGCCTGCGTGCCTTGTGGTTCCTTGCCCCACCCGGCCTGCGGACCTCACCGACCCGGTCCTTCGTTGTCACTCTCACTCGTAGAGTGCTAACGCCAATGATTAGCACTCGGACCCGGCGAGTGCAAGACGCGACCGCGACTCGGGCTCCCGCCCGGAGGCCGCACCACGTCGGCCCGGGGGCGCGCCGGCGCGTCCACCCGAGCCCGGGGCGCCGCGTCCGCCCCGGCCCGGAATCTTCATCTTCCACGCAGGACCGGTCGGGAGCGTGCAGATCACCCGACGGGGGCACGGCACCGCGCCGGCCACCGGGCGCGCCGGTACGCCCACCCCGCCCACGCCGCTGCGCCCACCCACGCGGCCCGGGACGCCCCATCCGCTCCCGGCACGGGGCTCCGCGTCCACCCCGGCACGGGGCTCCGCATCCACCCCGGCACGGAGCACCACACCCGCACAGAGCACCGCGTCCGCCCCCGGGCGCGCCGATGCGCCCACGCCCCCGCACTCCCGCGCCCCGCGCGGCACTGCCCGACCTGCGGCTCCCGTTCCGGCATTTCACCGGGCCCCCGTGCCCCGCGCGGCGCCGGGCGGGGCACGCACGGCGGAGGGTCCGTGCCCCTGGCACGGACCCTCCGTCACTTTGCTGCAGTCAGTCGGCGCTCAGCCGGCTACGCGGACCATGTCCGCCTGCGGCCCCTTCTGGCCCTGCGAGATCTCGAACTCGACTCGCTGCCCCTCCTCCAGGGTGCGGTACCCGTCCATCTGGATCGCGCTGTAGTGGACGAAAACATCCGCACCACCGTCGACCGCGATGAAGCCATACCCCTTCTCCGCGTTGAACCACTTGACGGTGCCCTGAGCCATGCCTAACTCCCCTATTACTGGCCCTTGCACAGGACCGCACTTCGCGGACCCGGGTCAGACCTCACCCAGTGGTTTCCCTGTGCCCGGAGGGGCATGGGGACGACCCCATGGGCGTGCGCCGGAACGCGTCGACCGCGGCTGAATGTATCTGTCCAACTGCCGTCTGCAACAGGTCAATCGGACGAGAATTCCGGGCAGGACCGAAAGGACGATTCAGGGGAAATGCGAGCATTCTCGGGCAAGTCGGGCCGGACAAAGCGCACTTACTGCGCATAATGCTCGAATACTTTGGCTGTTTCTCGTCGTGCACGAAGGCGTTCTCATATGCGCCTGGCACACGCGGCGGAGGGGGCTTCCCCAACTCTATCGCGCTCAACCATGCAGAAACGCCCCCTCCGCAGAGCCTTCAGTTCTAGCGGTCGTTGCAACACTGCCTGGCTCAGGTGGTGAGTAGATCACGTAGACGCTCGGCTGGCGTATCCCAGTCGAGCGTCTTGCGTGGGCGGCCGTTGAGTTCCTGAGCGACGTGTTCGAGGTCCTCGGGGCTGTGCAGGCTCAGGTCGGTGCCCTTTGGGAAGTACTGGCGCAGCAGACCGTTGGTATTTTCATTCGAGCCGCGCTGCCAGGGCGAGGCGGGATCGCAGAAGTAGACCGGCATCCCGGTCGCCATGGTGAACTGCTTGTGCCGTGCCATCTCGCAGCCCTGGTCCCAGGTGAGCGAGCCCCGCAGGTGCGGGGCAGGGTCTGGACGGTGCGGACCAGGCCGTCCCGGACGGCTGCGGCGTCGTGAGAGCTGCCCGGCAGGTGGACCAGCATGGTGTAGCGGGTGGTCCGCTCGACCAGAGTCGCGATGGCGGACCGGCCGTGTGCGCCGACGATGAGATCGCCTTCCCAGTGGCCGGGCACCGCCCTGTCCTCGACCTCTGCGGGACGGCTGCTGATCATCACCATCGGGTCGTTGAACCGAGAGGTCCGGCGGCTCGGGTCACGTCGCGGCTTGCGGCGCGTGCGACCGGTGCGGACGGCCGCCTGGACTTCCCGCTTCAGACCGCCTCTGGCCTGCAAATACAGCGCCTGATAGATCGTCTCCACGCTCACCCGCATGTCTTGGTCGTCGGGATGGCTCTTGGTCAGAGCGTGGCAGATCTGTTCCGGAGACCACCGTCGGCGCAGGCCGTCCTGGACGAAGTTGCGCAACGGGCTCTCGCCCACCAGCTTGCGGCCCTTCGGCCGGGGCCTGCGCGCGGCAGCGACCCTGTGGGCCGCGTAGGGGTGGTAGCCGGCAGGCCCCGTGTTGTTCCGCAGCTCACGCGAGATGGTGCTGGCCGGGCGCCCCAGGGCCCGCCCGATGGCCCGCAGCGACTGGCCGGCGGCACGGAGGTCGCGTATCTGCTCCCGCTCCGAGAGCGTCAGGAATCGCGGGTGCAGCTTCTTCTCAAGGGACTTGAGACTCACCGGCCTCACCGGTGCCTTCATGATCACACCGGACATCGTGACGGTTCCCGTCGTGTAGTTCACACGTCGACCGTCGGGGTAGACCCGCGAGTTCCCGGTCCTCCGGACGCCATTGTCCCAGTCCTTGGCCGTGCGCGGATTCACCCCCGCCCGCTGGGCGGCCTCCCGGCGGGAAACACCCTGGCCCCGCAGCTTCTCGTACTCCTCGCGCCGCGGGTGCCCCAGGTGCCCCGTAGCCATGCCGGCCTTGCGAGCCAGGGTGAACGCAGTGTTCAGGTTCAGCCCCAGCTCACGGGCCACGGGAGACACACTTCCCACGGCGTCCAGCCGCTCAAGGAAATGCTTCTTCAACGCTGGATCAAGCCTCTTACCGCCCACGGTCCTCGCAACTCCCATTGATCATGAGTGTTGCGAGGACTGCTAGAACCCAAGAGCTTGCGGAGGGGCTCTTCTGCTGACTCTGCGTGGCGATCAGCCGCCGGCCACCGCAGGGATGATCGACACGCCGGCGCCGTCCGGGGTCGACGTCTCCAGGCCCTGCTCGAAGCGCACGTCGTCGTCGTTGACGTACACGTTCACGAAGCGACGGAGCCTGCCCTGGTCGTCCAGGACCCGGGCCGCGATACCCGTGTGGTTCTTCTCCAGGTCGGCGATGACCTCGGCGAGGGTTGCGCCCTCGGCCGGGACCTCGGCCTGCCCGCCGGTGTAGGTGCGGAGGATGGTGGGGATGCGGACGTTGACGCTCATGCGAGGCCAGCCTCTCGGAAGGAGTCCAGGTTGGGGCGGATGACTGCGGACATACCCGTGGTCGGGGCCACCGCGTCGAGGGTCTTGAGGCCGTCACCCGTGTTGACGACCACCGTGGTGAGGGCCGGGTCGATCACCCCGGCCTCGATCAGCTTCTTCGCCACGCCGAGGGTCGTGCCGCCCGCGGTCTCGGTGAAGATGCCCTCGGTGCGGGCCAGCAGCTTGATCGCGTCCACGATCTCCTCGTCGGTGACGTCCTCCACCGCGCCGCCGGTGCGCCGGCAGATGTCCAGCACATAGGGGCCGTCCGCCGGGTTGCCGATCGCCAGGGACTTGGCGATCGTGTCCGGCTTCTGCGGCCTGACCACGTCGTGGCCGGCCTTGAAGGCCGCGGACACGGGGGAGCAGCCCTCGGCCTGGGCGCCGAAGATCCGGTAGGGCCGGTCCTCCACCAGGCCCAGCTTGATCAGCTCCTGGAGCCCCTTGTCGATCTTGGTGAGCTGGGAGCCGGAGGCGATGGGGATGACGATCTGGTCCGGCAGCCGCCAGCCGAGCTGCTCGCAGATCTCGTACGCCAGCGTCTTGGAACCCTCGGCGTAGTACGGACGGAGATTGACGTTGACGAAGCCCCACCCCTCGCCCGCCGGGTCGCCGATGAGTTCGGAGCAGAAGCGGTTGACGTCGTCGTAGTTGCCCTCGATACCGACCAGCTCGCCACCGTAGACGGCGGCCATCACGACCTTGCCCTGCTCCAGGTCGTGCGGGATGAACACGCAGGAACGGAAGCCGGCGCGGGCGGCCGCGGCGCCGACCGCGCCGGCCAGGTTGCCCGTGGAGGAGCAGGAGAGCGTCGTGAAGCCGAAGGCGCGGGCGGCCTCGATCGCCTGGGCCACGACCCGGTCCTTGAAGGAGTGGGTGGGGTTGCCTGAGTCGTCCTTGACCCAGAGCCCGCCGGTGACGCCCAGCTCACGGGCGAGGTTGTCGGCCTGGACGAGCTTGGTGAAGCCCGGGTTCAGATTCGGCTTGCCCGCCACGTCCGCGGGCACGGGCAGCAGCGGCGCGTAGCGCCAGATGTTGTCCGGACCGCTCTCGATCCGCTTGCGCAGTTCCTCGGGGTCGCCGCTCGGCAGGTCGTACGCGACCTCGAGCGGCCCGAAACACGCCTCACAGGCGAAGATCGGACCGAGGGCGAAACGCTCACCGCATTCGCGGCAGGAGAGCCCGGAGGCGGGACCCAGGTCGACGGTGTCGGCAGAATCGGAAGTGGTGGCGACAGTCTGCACAGCCATGGAGGCGAGGCCCTTTCTCCTCATCTTCCCCGCGGCGCACCTCGCCGCGAGACGGAATTGGCACCTTCCCTAGCCGTGAGCCTCGGCCGCGACGCGCGACGAGATCGGCTGGAGGGTTGCCGGGGCTTCAACGGGCCGTGTCCCTCTGCCCCTCTGGATGAGCGGTATTCGATTGTGTCCGCGTGGCGACCCCGACATGCATCGGCGGTCCGCGTTGTTCAAGACTGTAACCGAACCCCCGGACGCTTGAGACGGCCGTCCGATCCGCGAGATGGAGATCACGTGCTGGAAGAGGTGGAGCGCTGGCTGGCCCGGCGGTCCTGGTCGGTGGCCGACCGCCCACTGGACCGGCTGCTGTCCGCCAAGCAGGACACCACGGTCAGCGTGGTGCTCCCCGCGCTGAACGAGGAGGCGACGGTCGGCGAGATCGTCACCGTGATCCGGTGCGCACTGATGACCGACGCGGTGCCGCTCGTCGACGAGCTGGTCGTCGTCGACTCGGGGTCGACGGACCGCACCGCCGAGGTGGCGGCCCGGGCCGGCGCCCGGGTGGTGCACCGGGACGCCGTACTCCCGCGCGTCCCGGCCGTGCCCGGCAAGGGCGAGGTGCTGTGGCGCTCCCTGCTGGCGACCACCGGCGACATCGTCTGCTTCGTGGACGCCGACCTGAAGGATTTCTCCGCCGGCTTCGTCTCCGGGATCGTCGGCCCGCTGCTCACCGACCCCGAGGTGCAGTTCGTCAAGGCGATGTACGACCGGCCGCTCGGCGACACGCCCGGCCAGGGCGGCAGGGTGACCGAACTGGTGGCGCGGCCGCTGCTCAATCTGCACTGGCCGCAGCTCGCGGGGTTCGTCCAGCCGCTCGGCGGGGAGTACGCGGCGCGGCGCTCGCTGCTGGAGCGGCTGCCGTTCCCGGTCGGCTACGGGGTGGAGCTGGGCCTGCTGGTGGACGCGCTGCACACGGTGGGTCTGGACGCGCTGGCGCAGGTGGACGTGGGTGTACGGCTGCACCGCCACCAGGACGGCCAGGCGCTGGGCCGGATGGCGGCGGCGATCTACCGCACCGCCCAACTGCGCCTCTCGCGCGGGCACCTGGTCCGCCCGGCGCTGACCCAGTTCGAGCGCGCCGAGGACGGGTTCGTCCCGCGGACGCACGCGGTGGACACGGAGGAGCGGCCACCGATGGGGGACGTCCCCGAGTACGCGGCCCGGGCGGGACGGCGCAACACGGGCGCGGCGTAACACGGCCCAGCCGGGATGATTGCCTACATTTCGGACTTATGGGCAATGTGAGATCACAGGGCGCACGGGTCTCCCGTCCGGATCGGGCCGTGCCCGGCCGGGACCGGACGAGGGGCAGCGGACGCAGCAGAGGCAATCGGCCCCGGCTCCTCGGGGCCCTGGCGGTCGCCGCGGGTACCGCGGCCGCCACGACGGGCTTCGCGCCGGCGGCTCCCGCCCTGTCGGCGCCGGCCCCCGATCTGGAGGTCACCAAGACGGCGTCGGCGCAGAGGGTCGCCCGCGGGGACACCCTCACCTTCACCATCAGGGCGACCAACAACGGCGAGCGGGACCTCCCCGACGTGCGCTTCACCGACGACCTCGGCGGCACCCTCGACGACGCCGTCTACGACCTCAACGCCCGGGCCAGCCGCGGCCGGGTCGCGTACGAGGAGCCCGTGCTCTCGTACTCGGGTGCCCTCCCGGCCGGGATGTCGGCGACCGTCACCTACTCGGTCACCGTCGGCGGCGAGGACGGCGGCGACGGCGGCGACGGCCGGCTCGGCGGCGGCCTGGAGGTCCAGTCCCCGCGGTCCAACTGCGCGGCCGGCACCAGGGACGCCCGGTGCTCGGCGGCCCCGGTGGCCGAGGAGATCGGGGAGCTCGGAGCCCCCCGGACCGGCTTCGGCGACGAGGAGAGCCACGACCACAGCCTCGAACAGGGCCACCAGGACGGCCGGGACGAGCCGGCCGCGGAGGACGCCGACGGGGAGGGCGCCGACGGGGGAAGCGCCGACAGCGAGGACGCCGACAAGGACGACGCCGGCAGGGCGGCACCGGGCGTACCGCCCGCCCCCGGCGCCCCCGGCAGCGCGGCGGGCACCGGGCACGCCGGTGCCCCGGGCCACGACGGCGGGGAGGGGGCCGCCGGCCAGATCGCCGCGGCAGGCCACGACAGCGAGCGGCTCTGGCTGCTGGGCGGGATGGCCCTGGCGCTCTCGGCCGCCGGCGCGATCGCACTCGCGGCGACGCGCGACCGGCGGAACCACTGACCGGGTGAGCGCATGGCCGTCCCCGGGCCGGGGGCATCCGACCGGTGCGGGGGTCCGGCCTCCGGTGGTCCCGGGCCGTCGCCGGAGCAGGCACCCCAGCCGTCCAGGGCCACCGTTCCCTGGTCCAGGCCGGCGTTCCCTGGCCCGGGCCGGCGTTCCCTGGTCCGAGCCGGCGTTCCCTGGTCCAGGCCGGCGTTCCCTGGTCCAGGCCGGCGTTCCCTGG
This sequence comes from Streptomyces sp. I6, assembly GCA_003725745.1. Classification (GTDB taxonomy): domain Bacteria; phylum Actinomycetota; class Actinomycetes; order Streptomycetales; family Streptomycetaceae; genus Streptomyces. The sequence goes on from RHDP01000001.1 coordinate 2,995,501, forward strand.
CCCGAGCCACCGTTCCCTGGCCCGAGCCGGCGTTCCCTGGCCCGAGCCACCGTTCCCTGGCCCGAGCCGGCGTTCCCTGGCCCGAGCCGGCGTTCCCTGGCCCGAGCCGGCGTTCCCTGGTCCAGGCCACCGTTCCCTGGTCCAGGCCACCGTTCCCTGGCCCGGGCCGCCGGCACGGCAGGCTCCGGGACCACGCCTGCCGCACTTCCCGGACCGGCAGCCGAGGATCCCGGACCGTGGTCGGGCGGGCGCACGGCAGGCAGGGCGCCGGGGCCGGCACGCGACCGTGCGGGCCCGGCACCGAGGCCGGGCCCCGGCGGTCGACGGGCTTCGGCCCGCAGCGACCCCGGTCCGGCGGGTACAGCTGTACAGCGGCACCGCCCCCGGCGGCGCAACGGCAGAGCGGTCGCGGACCGGCGGTCTCCGGCCACCGTCTCCGGCCGTACGTTTGAGCGGTTCCAGGAAGGGCTAGGTTCGCGACATGGTCTCTGAGCACGAGCACGAGCACGCCGCACGAGTTCTCGTCGCCTCCAACCGGGGCCCCGTCTCCTACGCCTTCCGGGAGGACGGGACGCTCGACGCCAGGCGCGGCGGCGGCGGGCTGGTGTCCGGGCTGTCGGCCATCGGCCCCGAGGCGGACGCCCTGTGGGTGTGCTCAGCGCTCGGCGACGGGGACCGCGAGGCGGTGCGGCGCGGGATCGGCGAACCGGGCGTACGGATGCTGGACATCGACGCCGCCGTGCACGCCGACGCGTACAACGGCATCGCGAACTCGGTGCTGTGGTTCGTCCACCACATGCTGTACCAGACACCGCTGGAGCCCGTCTTCGACGCCGAGTTCCGCCGCCAGTGGGTCGCCTACGAGGCGTACAACCAGGCGTTCGCGCAGGCCCTGGCCGAGTCGGCGGCCCCGGCCGCGGCCGTGCTGGTCCAGGACTACCACCTCGCGCTCGTGCCGGGCATGCTCCGGGACCTGCGGCCCGATCTGCGCATCGGCCATTTCTCGCACACGCCGTGGGCCCCGCCGGAGTACTTCCGGATGCTCCCGGACGACATCGCCGAGCAGCTGCTCCTCGGGATGCTCGGGGCCAACCGGCTGGGCTTCCTCACCCAGCGCTGGCTCGGCGCGTTCCAGAGCTGCTGCCGCCGGGTGCTGGCCGACCATGACGTGGACCCGCACTGGCCCAAGGACGGACCGCCGAGCCTCGAGTACCGGCTGCCGGGGCACCGCAGGCGGCGGACCGAGCTCGGGGTGCACGGCCTCGGCGCCGACGCGGACTTCCTGCGGGAGCGCTCGCGGCGGACCGACGTGGACGAGCGCATGGCCGCGCTGCGCGAGCAGATCGGCGGCGACGACCGGGGCCCGGGCCGGCGGAAGACGATCGTGCGGGTGGACCGCACCGAGCTGTCGAAGAACATCGTGCGCGGACTGCTCGCGTACCGCACCCTGCTGGACGAGCACCCGGAGTGGCGCGAGCGGGTCGTGCACATCGCCTTCGCCTATCCCTCGCGCCAGGACCTCGCCGTCTACCGCGACTACACGGCCGAGGTCTCTCGGGTCGCCGAGGAGATCAACGCCCGGTACGGCACGCCCGGCTGGACCCCGGTGCTCCTGCACGTCAAGGACGACTTCGCCCGCTCCCTGGCGGCCTACCGGATGGCGGACGTCGCCCTGGTGAACCCCATCCGCGACGGGATGAACCTCGTCGCCAAGGAGATCCCGGTCGTCTCGGAGGCCGGCTGCGCGCTGGTGCTGTCGCGCGAGGCGGGGGCGTACGCGGAACTCGGCGACGACGCGCTGGTGGTGAACCCGTACGACGTGTCCGGCACGGCCGACGCCCTCCACCGGGCGCTGTCCATGCCGGACGCCGAGCGTGCGGAGCGCGGCAAGCGCCTGGCGGCCGCGGCGACCGCGCTGCCGCCGCAGAAGTGGTTCCTGGACCAGCTGCACGCGCTGGAGGCGCTGGACGAGGGCGTCACGGAGGCGGGCTGACACGGTCCGGGCCCGGACCGGGCCCCAGAGGGGCGGCGCGTCGCAACAGCCTTGACCGCGACCGCGACCGCAACCGCCGCAACCGCCGCAACCGTGGTACCGGGAATCCATGGCCGCGGCAGCCGTGGACGGACCTCAGACGCGGTGCTCGATGCGGTCCGCCAGGCCGGAGAGGAAGGCCACGACGGCGGCGGGGCCGGGCAACGGGAGGTCGGCACGCTCGGCGAGTTCGGGCACCTCGCCGCCGCTGCAGAGGAGCAGTCCGGGCACCCCGTCCGAGCGGAGCTTGTCCACGGCGGCGAAGGCGGCCAGATCACCGAGGTCGTCGCCCGCGTAGACGACCGCGGAGGCGTTCACCTCGCGGACGTACTCGGCGAGCGCGATGCCCTTGTCGACGCCCGGCGGGCGCACCTCGAGAACGAGGCGGCCCGGCTCGACGATCAGCCCGTGACGCGCGGCCAGCTCGGCGATCGGCTCGCGCAGCGCATCGAAAGCGGACTGCGGGTCCTCGGCACGGCGGGTGTGCACGGCGACCGCGCGGCCCTTCTCCTCGATCCACGTGCCACGCCAGACGCCCATCGAGTCGAGGAGGCCGGGCAGCTCGGCCCGTACCGCGGCGACGCCGGGGTGCTCGGGCTGGGCCTGGACGTTGCCGCTGACGGCGTCCCACCGCTCCGCCCCGTAGTGCCCGAGGACGACGAGGTGCTCCAGCCCTTCGACACCGGCGAACCCGCCGTACCGGACGGCGACCCCGGCCGGCCTGCCGGTCACCACGACGACGGCCCGCACCTGCGGCGCGAGCCGGGCCAGTGCGGGAACCGTCGCGGGGTGCGCCCTCGCCTGCTCGGGGTCCGGGACGATCTCCGCGAGCGTCCCGTCGAAGTCCAGCGCGACCACACTCCCCGACGGCCGTTCGAGAACCGCGGCGAGCCCCTCACGGCCGGCGGCGGTGGTCGGTTCCGGCAGTGCGTGCGAGTAGCTGCCCATGTCCCGACCCTATCGACGCGGGCCCCGCTCAGCTACGGCGCGCGGCGACCTGCCCCGGCGCGTCACCGGAGCGACCGCTGCGTTTCCCTGACGCGCCGCAGACGGTTCACCGTCACGGGGTCGTGGGCGAGCGCGCGCGGGTCGTCCAGGAGCGCGTTGAGGAGTTGGTAGTAGCGGGTGGGGGAGATACCGAGATCCTCCCGTATCGCCCGTTCCTTGGCACCGGGCCCGGCCCACGACGCCCGCTCGAAGGCGAGCACGGCACGGTCGCGCCCGGAGAGGTCGTCGAGGTCGTCGAGGTGGTCGAGGCCGTCGGTCATATCAGCAACATAACCGTCCCCCCGGACAGCGCGGCGCCGTCCGGCGAACGGATGATTCCGGCCAAGCCTCTCCACGCCGGGCGCACGCCGGCGCGTCCACCCGAGCCGGACGACCGCGCGCCCGCGCACCCGACCCGCCGAGGGGCCATCGAGGGGCCACCGGGGGACCACCGGGGGACCGACCGGAACGCCCCCGGAACGCGACCGAACTCCACGACCGAACTCGGCGGGCGCTGCGGGGGCACCTCGGGGGCGCTGCGGGGGCAACGGCGAAACGAACCGGTCACCGCTGCGGCCGTACGCGCAACAACCCGAGTAGTGGACTAGACCTTTTCCGGTCCGGCGGCGAGACTGTACACGTGAGACACGTCATCGCCCTCGATGTGGGCGGCACCGGGATGAAGGCCGCCCTCATCGGGGCGGACGGCACCGTGCTGCACGATTCCCGCCGGGCGACCGGCCGGGAGCACGGGCCGGAGGCCGTCGTCGAGACCATCCTCGGCTTCGCCGCCGAACTGCGCGCCCATGGCGAGCAGCGGTACGGGCAGAGCGCCTCAGCGGCCGGCGTCGCGGTGCCCGGCATCGTCGACACCGCGAACGGCGTCGCCGTCTACGCGGCCAACCTCGGCTGGCGCGACGTCCCCCTGCGAGCGCTGCTCGCCGAACGGCTCGGCGGGGTGCCGGTCGCCCTCGGCCACGACGTCCGCACCGGCGGCCTCGCCGAGGGCCGCATCGGGGCGGGCCGCGGCGCGGACCGGTTCCTGTTCGTCCCACTGGGCACGGGCATCGCCGGGGCCATCGGCATCGGCGGCGCGATCGAGGAGGGCGCGCACGGCTGCGCCGGGGAGATCGGCCATATCGTCGTCCGGCCCGGCGGCCCGCAGTGCGGCTGCGGCCGGCACGGCTGTCTGGAGACCCTGGCCTCCGCCTCCGCCGTGTCCCGCGCCTGGGCGGCCGCGAGCGGCGACCCGGAGGCGGACGCGGCCGACTGCGCCAAGGCCGTCGACTCCGGGGACGAGGCGGCCGCACGCGTGTGGCGGGAAGCCGTCGACGCCCTCGCCGACGGGCTGGTGACCGCACTCACCCTGCTGGACCCCGGCACGCTGATCATCGGCGGCGGTCTCGCGGAGGCGGGGGAGACCCTGTTCGCACCGCTGCGGGCCGCGGTGGAGGCGCGCATCACCTTCCAGCAGCCGCCCTCGATCGTCCCGGCGGCCCTCGGGGACACCGCCGGCTGCCTCGGCGCCGGACTCCTCGCCTGGGACCTGCTCGGCACATCCGACACACTCACCACGGAGGTAACCGGCTGATGGCCGACCGGATGGTTCTCACAGGCGCCCGGGTGGTGCTGCCCACCGGGGTCGTCGAGAACGGGCGGGTGACCGTGGAGGGGACCCGCATCGGCGGGCACACCCCCGCCGACGCGCCCTCCGTCGACCTGTCCGGCCACTGGCTGGTCCCCGGCTTCGTGGACATGCACAACCACGGCGGCGGAGGGGCCTCGTTCACCTCCGGCACGGCCGAGGACGTGCTCACCGGCGTGCGCACCCACCACGAGCACGGCACCACCACGATGGTCGCCTCCACCGTGACCGGCGACATGGACTTCCTCACCCACCGCGCCGGGTTCCTCTCCGAGCTGGTGGAGCAGGGCGACCTGGCCGGCATCCACTTCGAGGGCCCGTTCATCTCGCCCTGCCGCAAGGGCGCGCACAGCGGGGAACTGCTGCGCGACCCCGACCCGGCGGAGGTGCGCAAACTGCTCGACGCCGCCCGCGGCACCGCGCGGATGGTCACCCTCGCCACCGAACTGCCCGGCGGCATCGAGTCCGTACGGCTGCTCGCCGAGCACGGCGTGATCGCCGCGGTCGGCCACACCGACGCCACCTACGAGCAGACCGTCGAAGCGATCGACGCGGGCGCCACGGTCGCCACGCACCTCTTCAACGCCATGCCCGCCCTCGGCCACCGGGCCCCCGGGCCGATCGCCGCGCTGCTGGAGGACGAGCGGGTCACCGTCGAACTGATCAACGACGGTACGCATCTGCACCCGGCCGCCCTGGAGCTGGCCTTCCGCCACGCGGGCGCCGCCCGGGTCGCGTTCATCACGGACGCGATGGACGCGGCGGGCTTCGGCGACGGCGTCTACCACCTGGGGCCCCTGGCGGTCGAGGTCAGTGAGGGTGTCGCCCGGCTCGTGGAGGGCGGCTCGATCGCCGGATCCACGCTCACGCTGGACACCGCCTTCCGGAGGGCCGCGACCGTCGACGCGCTGCCCGTCGAGGACATCGTCCAGGCGATCTCCACGAACCCGGCCCGGCTGCTGGGCCTCCACGACAGGGTGGGCTCCATCGAGGCCGGCAAGGACGCCGATCTCGTGGTGCTCGGCGCCGACTTCACCCTCAGGGGCGTGATGCGCAAGGGCGCGTGGGTGGTCGAGCCGTAGCGCGGCCGTAGTGCGGCGGGCCGGGGGCGGTTGGCCTACGGGGGGCTGGGCCAACCGCCCGGTTCTTTGGCATGATCAGGACCCGTCCGGCGAAGGCGAACGCATGCTCAGGGGGTGTCACGGTGATCCTCACGGTCACGCTGAACACCGCCATCGATCTGACCTACCGCGTTCCCGCCCTCGTCCCGCAGGGTTCCCACCGGGTCTTCGAGGTCGATGAGCGCCCCGGCGGCAAGGGAGTGAACGTCGCCCGGGTGCTCGGGGCGCTCGGCCACGAGGCGGTCGTCACCGGTTTCGCGGGCGGTCCCCACGGCGAGACCCTGCGCGCCGGGCTCGCCGGGCTCCCCGTGCGCGACGCGCTCGTGCCGGTCGCGGGGAACACCCGGCGCACGCTCGCGGTGGTCGACGCCGCGACCGGCGACACCACCCAGTTCAACGAGCCCGGCCCGGCCGTCACGCCCGAGGAATGGGCCGCGTTCCTCACCGCGTACGAGTCGCTGCTGCGCGGGGCCCGCGCGGTCGCGCTGTGCGGCAGCCTCCCGCCGGGCATCCACGTCGGAGCCTATGCCGAGCTGGTGCGCCGGGCACGGGCCGCCGGGGTGCCGGCGCTGCTGGACACCAGCGGCGAGCCGCTGCGCCGGGGCATCGCCGCCCGCCCCGACCTGGTCAAGCCGAACGCCGACGAACTGGCCCAGCTCACCGGCTCCCGCGAGCCACTGCGCGCCACGCACGCCGCCCGCCGCCGCGGCGCCCGCACGGTCGTCTCCTCCCTCGGCCCCGACGGCATCCTTGCCGCCACCCCCGAAGGCATCTGGCAGGCCACCCCGCCCCGCAAGGTCCTCGGCAACCCCACCGGCGCGGGTGACTCGGCCGTGGCCGGGCTGCTCTCGGGACTCGTCGACGCCCTGCCCTGGCCGGACCGCCTCGTCCGCGCCACGGCGCTCGCCACGGCCACCGTCCTCGCCCCCACGGCGGGCGACTTCGACCGCGCCTGCTACGAGGACCTGCTCCCCCGGATCACGGTGACGGAGCACACCCCGGCGGCGTGACGTCCCGCGCGGGCCTCCCCGCCTCCGGGCGGCTCAGGGGTCCGCGAGGCCGTCCGCGACCCGCGGTCCGGACTCCGCGACGCCGGCCGCGAGACCGTCCGCGGGCCTCGCGACGCCGGTCCGAACTCCGCTGCACCCGTCCGGACTCCGCGACGGCGTCAGGACTCCGCGACGCCGGCGTACGAGGGGGACGGTGAGGGAAAACGCGCTCCCCCGGCTCCCGGCACGCACCCGGCCCACGCCCGGCCGTTCCTGCGGGATGCCCCACCCGCCCCGGTCAACCCGGGGCGGCAGGCCGGACCGGTCGGCCCTCAGAAGCCCGGCCGGCCCTCAGGAGACCGGCCGGATCGGCTCCCGGAACGGCCGGCCCCGGTCAGCCCTTGGACTGACCGGCCTCCAGCCACACCTGATCGAGCAGGGCGTCGCACTGGTCACCCTGCTCGCAGGAGATCTTCAGCGTGTTCGACCCCTCTTCGAGGTTCACGTACGCGTAGGTGCGCGTCCAGCCCTTCTCCCAGTCACCCTTCTTGGCCTGGGCGAAGTTGGACATGTTGACCGACCGCGGCTGGGCGTCGTTGATCGTCAGCGAGGTCTTGGCGTCCTTGCCCGGCACGCTGTACGTGATGAACAGCGTGTAGGCGCCGTCGGCCGGGATGTCCACGGTCCAGCTGGCCGAGCCACCGACTCCGTTGAACATCACATACGCGCCGTCCGCGCCCTTGGCGCCCTTGACGTCCTTCGCCAGTGCGGCGGGCGCACCGAGGCGCAGCGTCGCGGCGTCCTGCTTCGGCAGCTCGGCCGGCTTCTCCTCGTCGCCCTTGGAGGGCTCCTCGCTCGGGCGGACCTCTTCCGCGGGAGCGGTGCTGTTCCCGTCCGCCTGAGGGTCCCCGGTCTTGTCGTCGCCACCCGTCACCAGCGCCGCGGTGATGCCGACCACCACCACGGCCACCACCGCGACGGCCCCGATGAGCAGGCCCCTGGTGTTCGGTCCGCGGCCCCGGCCGCCACCGCCGGAGGGTGCCGGGACCTGGCGGGTCGGGGCGCCGCCGGGATAGGTCTCGGGCGCCGCGTACTGGGGGCTGGGCTGCTGGCCGTACTGCTGCTGGTGTGGGACCTGGCCGTACTGCTGCGCGGTCTGCTGCTGCCCGTACTGGCGCTGGCCGACCGTTCTGACCTGGTTGTACGACGTCCTGGGCACACCCGGCTGGGAGGCCGGACCGGGGTAGCCATAGCCGCCTTGGCGGGGAGACGAGGTGCCCGCCCGCTGTCCGTCCGCGTACAGGTAGCCGAACGGATCGTCGTCCTCGGGCGTGCTCGCGCCGTTGTTCCCGGCCGTCATCCCTGGGTCACTCCTATCCTTGCTCGCCAGCCGTCGCCGACCGGCCGAGCCTACCCCCTCCGAGCTACTCCAAGGACGGTGCCCGGGGCCCGATCGGTTCCGCCGATTCCGCTATCCGGCGCGCCTGTGGACCTTGGCCCTGGAGCGCTTCTCGATGTACATCCGCTGGTCGGCGGACTGCAGCACCTCTTCGACGGACATGCCGCAGACCGCCCAGCCGATCCCGAAGCTGGCCCCGACCCGGACCGCCCGCCCGTCCACCCGGATCGGCGGAATAATCGCGTTCCGCAGGCGAACGGCCAGGTCGGCGGCGTCGGCGGCGCCGAGGCCGTCCGCGAGGACGACGAATTCGTCACCTCCGAGCCGGGCGACGGTGTCCCCGTCCCGCACGCCGGTGGTGAGCCGGCGCGCGACCTCGATGAGGACGGCGTCGCCGGTGTTGTGCCCGAAGCGGTCGTTGATCGACTTGAAGCCGTCCAGGTCGCAGAAGAGCACCGCGAGGCCCTTCGTACCGTCGTCGGCCTCACCGTCCCCGGCGGGCGCGACGGCATGGACATGGTGGTCGTACGGGATGGCCGGCCGGTCGAAGTCGAACCCGTCGGCGTGGAAGCCCCCGTCGATGTCGCCGTCGTCGAATCCACCCGCGTAGCCGCTCTCGCCGTAGCCCCCGTCGCCGCAATCGCCGTATCCGCCGTACGGGTAGTCCCGCACGTCCAGGGTCCGGCCGGCCTCCTGCCGTGCGCCCTGGGGACGCCCGCACAGCCGGGCGCTGAGCCGGGCGCGGAGTTCGGCGTTGTTGGGCAGCCCGGTCAGCGCGTCATGGCTGGCCCGGTGTGCGAGGTGCAGCTCGTGCCGCTTGCGCTCCTCGATGTCCTCGACGTGTGTGAGCAGGAAGCGGGGGCCGTCGGTGGTGTCGGCGACGACGGAGTTGCGCAGCGAGACCCACACGTAGGTGCCGTCGCGGCGGCCGAGGCGCAACTCGGCGCGGCCGCCCTCGGCGGACGTCCGCAGCAGTGTGCCGATGTCCTCCGGGTGGACGAGATCGGCGAAGGAGTAGCGGCGCATCGCAGACGCGGGGCGGCCGAGCAGCCGGCAGAGGGCGTCGTTGGCGCGGAGCAGCCGGCCGTGCTGGTCGCCACCCAGCTCCGCGATGGCCATGCCGCTCGGCGCGTACTCGAACGCCTGCCGGAACGACTCCTCGCTGGCACGCAACGCCTGCTGCTCACGCTCCAGGCGTACCAGCGCGCGCTGCATGTTTGCTCGGAGCCGGGCGTTGCTGATCGCAATCGCCGACTGTGACGCGTACATCTGGAGCGCTTCCTGGCCCCAGGCACCCGGACGGCGTCCGTTGCGGGGCTTGTCGACCGATATGACGCCGAGCAGTTCACGGCCGCCGCCCGAGGCGTACATCGGCGCGTAGAGCCGGTCCTGAGGGTGCCACTCGTCCTCGAAGCGCGGCTCGGGGCCCTCCGTGTACCACTGCGGAACGTCGTCCTCCAGCAGCACCCAGCCCTCGGTGTGCGGTATGAAGCGCAGTTCGCCCCAGGCCTCACCCATGCCGAGCCGGCGCTCCCAGGAGGGCCGGGAGCCGACCCGCCCGGTGATCAGGGCTTCCGCCGCGGTGTTCCCCGCGAACGCGGCGACGACGAGATCCCCGTCGGGGCGGACGAGGTTGACGCACGCCAGCTCGTACCCGAGTCCGGCCACGATGCCGTCGGCGACGGTCTGCAGCGTCTCCGCCAGACTGCGGGCCGTGTTGAGGTTCGCCACGACCTGATGCAGCTGCCTCAGGGTCGCAAGACGGACGTACGGCTCCGACTCGGTCTCCATCGCTCGCTCTCCCCGAGACCTCGAACAGCTGACTCCAGGTTCCTCGTCGACTCCACTGATGCATCCGATTGACGCAGTGTTCCCGCCACTGAATCACAGCGAGCTGCCCACCCGGTACACAGGGTCAACAATTACCGGTCTCTGTGACTCAAGTCACAACAGATGATGATGGGGGTGGCTTGGCGACGGGGGGCGCCCCGTCCTTCCGGAAAGCAAATCCGACCGGACTCGGCCGGGAAACCCACGGGACCGCGCAGCTACGGAGGGCCGAGACCCGGACGCCGGCCGCGGCGGCGGGCCCCGCCCGGAGTCCTAGGACCCGGCTGGTCCTCCGGCCCGATGCGGCCGGGCGCCGGACGGGGCTAGCGTGCGGCCGTGCCACAGACGAGTCCCACCCCGAGTACCGCGACCATCCTCCATGCTGAGGGGGTGAGCGACGACGAGTTCCGTGCCGCGATGTCCCGGCTGGCCGCCGGAGTGGTGCTGATCACGGCGCACGAACCGCCCCTGGCGGAGGACGGGCCGCGCGGGGACGACGTCGGTATGACCGCTACGGCGTTCATGTCCGTATCGCTCGACCCTCCGCTGGTGCTCGTGAGCCTGCGCAACGGCTCGCGCATGGACGACCTGCTGGCCGAGCAGCCCATGTGGGGTGCGTCGGTGCTCTCCGAGAGCCAGCGGCACATCGCGGGCCGCTTCTCCATGAAGGGGCGCATCAGCGACCGGCTGCTCTTCGAGGACACCGCGTACACCCGCGGAGAGCTGTGCGGCGCACCGCTGATGGGCGGCGCGCTGGCGGTCCTCGAATGCAGAACCGAGCAGCGCGTCGAGGCCGGCGACCACACCCTGGTGATCGGCCGCGTTCTGAAGGCGGGACTGCCCAGCGCGGACGGCGGCCCCCTGACCTACTTCCGAGGGCGCTACCGGCACCTGGCCTGACACCCGGCGGCGCGAGGCGCGCGCCGGAACGGAACGGCGAGGCCCGCCGCGGGTCGCCGGCACGGGACGGCGGTCACACCGCGGGTCGCCGGGGCCGGGGTACGGGACAGCGGCACGAACGCAGACCGCCGGGGCCGGGGTACGGGACAGCGACACGAACGCAGACCGCCGGGGCCGGGGTACGGGACAGCGACACGAACGCGGGGCGGGGAACGGAACCCGCGGTCCGGGCCGGGGAACGGCAGGGGCGCCCGGGAGCCGCGGCGACGCGCCCGACCGCCGCCGACGCCGGATCACCAGTCGCGGGCGTTGCGGCCGCGCTTGGTCTCTCCCCGCCGCTTCTTCTCGCGCAGACGGCGTTCGTTGATGCCGCGCGGGACCTTCGTGGGCCGACGCGGTCGCGGCGGAGGCGCGGTGGCCTCCGCGAGGAGTGCCGCCAGACGGACCGCCGCCGCCTCCCGGTTGCGCCACTGGGAGCGGTGCTCCGACGAGCGGACGCTGAGCACGCCGTCGTTCAGCCGGGACGCGAGGCGCTCCAGCGCCCGCGCCTTCCACACGGCCGGCAGTGCCTTCGTCGCCGCCAGGTCGAAGCGCAGCTCCACCTGGGAGTCGCTCGTGTTGACGTGCTGGCCTCCGGGACCCGACGACCGCGAGAAACGCCATATGAGCTCGGCCTCCGGCAGGGAGACCGAGCCGCGAACGACGTAGGGCCCGGACATACGTCCCATGGTCGCCCCCGTGGGCGAGCCGCGTCATGTTCTTTTCACCGACGGCTGGGAACCTGGTGGCACTCCGTCCGCGTTAGGGACGGTGACGGTAGCTTCGGAACGCACGAAGCCCGACCGCACTGCACTCGACCAGGAAAGGGACCTCCTCATGGCCGTAAGCCTGTCCAAGGGCGGCAACGTCTCGCTCACCAAGGAGGCACCGGGCCTGACCGCCGTCACGGTGGGCCTCGGCTGGGACGTCCGTACCACCACCGGCACCGACTTCGACCTCGACGCATCCGCGATCGCGGTCAACGGTGGCGGGAAGGTCGTCTCCGACGGCCACTTCGTCTTCTTCAACAACAAGTCGACGCCGGACCAGTCCATCGTCCACACCGGCGACAACCGCACCGGCGAGGGCGGCGGCGACGACGAGCAGATCAACGTCAACCTGTCCGGGCTCGCCGCGGATGTCGACAAGATCGTCTTCCCGGTGTCCATCTACGACGCCGAGAACCGCAGCCAGAACTTCGGCCAGGTGCGCAACGCCTACATCCGCATCGTGAACCAGGCGGGCGGCACGGAGATCGCCCGCTACGACCTGAGCGAGGACGCCGCCACCGAGACCGCGATGGTCTTCGGCGAGCTGTACCGCAACGGCGCGGAGTGGAAGTTCCGTGCGGTCGGCCAGGGTTACGCCTCGGGCCTGGTCGGCATCGCCCAGGACTTCGGCGTCAACGTCTGACACACGCGCCCCGAAGGTCCCGGCCGCCGTCCCGGCCGGGACCTTCGGCACATCCGCCACGGCCGGCGAAGGCCCCTGCGACGACCGCCACGACCCACGACATACGGCATACGGGAACGACGGGGAACGGCAGGCCACGGCAGGCGACGGCCAGGGACAGTCGGGGAACGGCGGGCGCTACGGCTTCGCGGGCCTGCCGTCGCCATGGAGCCAGACTTCCCACAGCTCCGTCAGATCCTCACCAGACCTCTCCTCCACATGGGCGGTGAAGTCCTCGGTGGACGCGTTGCCGTGACGGTGCTTCTGCGCCCAGCTCCTCAACAGTCCGAAGAAGGCATCGTCGCCGACGGTCTGCCGGATCTTGTGGAGGACCATCGCGCCGCGCCCGTACACCGGCGCGCCCAGCAGGTCGTCCTTCGGCGGTGCGGACGGCGGGAAGGCCCAGTTGCCGTCGTCCTCGAACTCCTTCTCGAAACGCTCCTGCGCCGGGACGCCCCTGAAGTCCTCGTCGTACAGCCATTCCGCGTAGGTCGCGAAGGCCTCGTTCAGCCACACGTCCTTCCACTCCTTCGGCGATACCGAGTTGCCGTACCACTGGTGGGCCAGCTCGTGGACGAGGAACTCCTCGTTGAAGGCACCGGCCGGGTACACGGGCCGCGTCTGCGTCTCCAGCGCGTAGTCCACGTCGTCCGCGCGCTCGACGATCGCCCCGGTGGACGAGAAGGGGTAGGGGCCGAAGTTCTTCTGCGCCCACTCCAGCACCTCGGGGATGCGGGCGCGCACCTTCTCACTCCGCGCCGCGACCGTCCTGTCCACGGCGGTGAACTCCGGAATCCCTCCCGCGGGGCGTGAGGTCCTCACGTCGTACTCGCCGATGCCCACGGTCGCGAGATAGCTCGACATCGGCTCGGGCGAGTGCCATGCGAAGGCGGTCCTGCTGCCTCCGGCCGCGGGCCGCTGGGACCTGAGCTCCCCGTTGGAGACCGCGGTCAGCCCCTTCGGCACGGTGACGGTGATGTCGTAGGCGGCCTTGTCGCTGGGGTGGTGGTTGCCGGGGAACCATGCCATCGAGCCCTGCGGCTCGCCCAACGCGATTGCTCCGTCCTCGGTCCTCAGCCAGCCCTCCTCGGAGCCGTCCGGGTCCGTGACGCTCCTCGGGCTGCCGGAGTAGCGGACGACGGTCCGGAAGGTGCTGCCGTCGCCGATGGCCTCGCGCGGGCGGACGGTGAGTTCGTCACCCGCGCGGCCGGACCCGGCCGGGACGCCGTTCACGGTGACGCCGTCGACGGCCAGGCCGTGCAGATCGAGGTTGAAGGCGCTGAGGTCCTGGGTGGCGCGGGCGGTGATGGTCGCGGTGCCGCTGAGCCGGTTGGGCTTCGGCTCGTAGTCGAGGGCGAGGTCGTAGTGCTGTACGTCGTACCCGCCGTTGCCCAGCCCGGGGAAGTACGGATCGCTCAGCCCCCGGCCCCGGGGGTGCCGCCGGTGCCGGTGCCCTCACCACTCCCCGCGCATGCCGAGACCGTGAGCACGAGGAAGGCGGCGACGGGCGCCAGGGCGCGGAGGGGGGATCGCTGGTCCACATGGCGATCCTATGTGCGGAATGTCCGACTCCGTCGAGCCCTGCGGGGATCTCCCGCCTGTGCCGCACGGCACCGAGTGCGGAACCGACCGGCATCGGACTCGGAACCGACCGGTACAGGGCTCGGAACCGACCGGCATCGGCTGTGCGCAGTGCCGCGGCGGACCTCCTCCGCACGGAGCGACACTCCCGGCCTGGAGTACGGGTCCCAGCCGGAATCCTCCGACGTACTCCCGAACGTGTGGGCGAGCCTCTTCGCCGTGACACCATCGGACCGTGCTCGACATCGGCTACTCCCTCTCCCGGCGCTTCCCGGACCCTCCGCAGACCGACTACCGGACCGCGGACGTCCACGCCCTGCGCCACGACCTCTTCTGCGGCGACGTCTATCTCGCGGACACCAGGGCGGACCGCGAGGTGTCCACGGCCTGGGGATGGGTTCCGGTGCTCGACTTCGCCTGGGCGCTGTGCGACATCGTGGAGCGGCTGGACCGGGACCCGAAGGGCAGCCGGGCCGCACAACCGCAGTACGCGGAGATCGACTTCACCGAATCGACCGACCGCATGCTCTTCGAGCGCCGCTTCGGCTGGGTGGACGTGGAGGCCGACTGGATGCCCGGCGACGAGGCCCCGCTCACCGTCAACCACGGCGAACTGCGGCGGGAGGCAAGGGACTTCCTGCACGATCTGATCGCCGACCTCACCGACATGCACGAGGGGCTCGGCGGCAACCCCGTCCTCTGGGACCTCCAGGCACGCTTCCCGCGCCTGCCCTGAGCCGCCGGCCCCTCCTCGACCCCGCGTCGGGGCTCCGTCCCGCCCGGGGCCCTCTCGCGGCCCCCGCACCCGGAGCCCGCGGCAGCCCGCTCCCCCGCTCTCGGTCAGTCCTCGACACGCACCCCCCACTGCGCCGCGAACACCGGCGCCAGGTCCATCAGCTGGGCCGTACTGATCACCGCGCCCGACAGTCCCTCCACGCCCCGCGCGACATCGAGTTCGGTCACCCGGCGCAGATCGACGTCCCGCATCCGGGCGCCGGTGAAGTCCGCCCGGCGCAGCACGCACTCGCGGAACTCGACCCGCTCCAGCCGCGCAGCCCCGAAATCGGGCTCGGACAGCACGCACCCCTCGAACACCACGTCCGTGAGCCGGGCATCGCGCAGGTTCAGATAGTCGATCTTGCCGCCCCGCACCAGCACCCGCTCCAGTGCGGCGCCGTGCAGCTGCACCCCGCCCAGCCGCGCGTCCACGATCTCCGAGTCCCGCAGCGAGGCGCCCGCGAGATCCGCCCCCACCCCGCGCACACCGGTCAGGACCGAGTCGACGAACCGCGCCCGCACCAGCGAGGTCTGCTCCAGCACACAGTCCCTCAGCGCGCAGTCCAGGAAGAGCGCGCCCGCGCCGTCCCCGCCCGACAGGTCCAGACCGGCCAGCTCCACACCGTCGTAGTCGCCGTCCGGCTCCAGGCCGCCGCCCTCATGGGGACGGAGGGGAGGCAGCCGCACCTCCGGCTGCCGTGCCGCCGCCACCCGCGTCTTGTTCCCGGTCCTCCGCACCATGAGGCCATGGTGGCGCACACCACTGACAGCGCACGGAACCGCGGACGGCAGGGGGCGGGCAGCCGATGCGGGCAACGCGGGCAGTGGTGAACCGTCCCGGGTGCTCCCACCTGGACCGCCCGGCACCCGGTGCGGCAGCCGTCGGGTACCGCTGCGGACCGCGGGCCGTCCGCACCGTGCGTCGCGGCACCGCCCACCGGCGGCGCGGCGCACCGGGTCAGCTCCGCAGGAAGTCCACGAGGCTCGGTGCGAGCTTCTTGGGAGCCATCACCACGGCACCGTGGTGGAGGCCGTCGACCGTCCGGTGTTCCGCGTAGGGCAGCACCCCCGCCAGCGCCCGCGCGGCGCGTTGGAACCCCGTGGCGCTCCTGCCGCCGGCGAGGACGAGCGTCCGGACCTTCGCGGCCGACCACACACCGGCCTCCAGCGGCTTGCCCTGCTGGGTGTCGCCCATCACCGCGATGTCGTACGGCAGCGTGTGGGCCAGCGCCTTGAGGTTGGACCAGACGCCCGGCATGAACCGCATCGACGCCACGACGAACCCCGGCATCCCCTGGGCCTGGGTCATGAAGTACCGCACCGCGTCGCCGCGCCGGTCCTGGGCGATCAGCTCGTCGATGTGCCGTGCGAAGCCCGAGGGCGGTCCGAAACCGTCGTCGTCGACCACGAAGGGCGGCTCGTACAGTGCCAGCCGCCGGATCTCCAGCCCCGACGTGGCCGCCCGCAGCGCCAGGACTGCGCCGGAGGAACTGCCGAACACCGAGACCGGGCCTTCGGCCTCGCCGATGAGCGCCGCGATGTCCTCCACCTCACGCTCGACCGCGTAGTCCGCGCTGTCGCCGCTGGCGCCCCGGCCGCGGCGGTCATAGTTGATCACGGTGAAGTGCTGTGACAGCAGGCCGGCGAGTTTCGCGGCGTCGGACCGGTCGGCCAGCGCCGACGAGACCAGGATCAGCGCCGGACCGCTGCCGGACCGCTCGAAGGCGATCTCCGTCCCGTCACTCGAAAGGACTGTCGACTTCACGGCCGCCGTCTTCGCACCGGTTCCAGGCATCCTCTTCGTCCCCATTCCGTTGATGGCTCGCTCCGCTGTGCGATAAGACCGCGGCGCGCTGGCGAACTCATCGCTCCGCCTCCCCGTGCTCCTCCCCGCAGACCTCCGCGTGCTCCTCCCCGCAGACCTCCCCGTGGTCCGCCGTGCGCGGGGCGGCACGGGCCTCACCCGCACGGCCTCCCGGACGGGCCCGTCCGGGAGGCCGGTGAGGAACGGGCCGGCCGGGCACCAGGAGCCCCCGGCGCGCCGCCGGCACCCGGTCGTATGCGCCGGCGAGCGTACGACCGCCGCCACCGGTCCCACCTGGACAGCCCCATGGGCACGGGTGTACGAACAGCCCATGACGAGCACGATCAACGGCGGCATCTCCTTCTGGTACGCGGACGACGGCATACCCGCGCCGCGCGAACCCCTGCCGGGTGACACGACCGCCGACGTCTGCATCGTCGGTGGCGGGTACACGGGGCTGTGGACGGCGTACTACCTCAAGAAGGCCGTCCCCTTCCTCGACATCACCGTGCTCGAGTCCAGGTTCTGCGGCTACGGGGCCTCGGGACGCAACGGCGGCTGGCTCTACAACGGCATCGCCGGCCGCGACCGCTACGCACGCCTCCACGGCCACGACGCCGCCGTACGCCTCCAGCAGGCCATGAACGACACCGTGGACGAGGTGGTCCGCACCGCCGCGGAGGAGGGCATCGACGCCGGCATCCACCGGGGCGGTGTCCTCGAAGTCGCCTGCACCCCCGCCCAGCTCGCCCGTCTCAGGGCCTTCCACGCCACCGAGACCGCCTTCGGCGAGAAGGACCGCGAACTGTACGGCGCCCGCGAGACCGCCGACCGCGTCCGCGTCGCCGGGGCCGTCGGCTCCGGCTGGACCCCGCACGGT
Source organism: Streptomyces sp. I6 (assembly GCA_003725745.1). Taxonomy (GTDB): domain Bacteria; phylum Actinomycetota; class Actinomycetes; order Streptomycetales; family Streptomycetaceae; genus Streptomyces. Next base: position 3,012,937 of record RHDP01000001.1, read on the forward strand.
GCCCGACTGCACCCGGTCAGGCTCCTCAAGGGACTCGCCGGCGCCGTCGAGGCGCTCGGCGTCACCGTCCACGAGTCCACCCCCGTCACGGAGATCAGGCCGAAGCACGCGGTCACCCCCTACGGCACCGTCCGGGCCCCCTACGTCCTGCGCTGCACCGAGGGCTTCACCGCCTCCCTGGCCGGCCAGCGCCGGACCTGGCTGCCCATGAACTCCTCCATGATCGTCACGGCGCCGCTCCCGGAGGAGGTCTGGGAGCAGATCGGGTGGTCCGGCCGCGAGACCCTCGGCGACATGGCCCACGCCTACGTGTACGCCCAGCGCACCGCCGACGACCGCATCGCGCTCGGCGGACGGGGCGTCCCCTACCGCTACGGCTCCCGCACGGACAACGACGGCAGCACCCAGGCCGCCACCGTCGAGGCCCTGCGTGCCGTGCTCGTCCGCTTCTTTCCCCAGCTCACCGGCACGGAGATCACCCACGCCTGGTCCGGCGTCCTCGGCGTCCCACGCGACTGGTGCGCGACGGTCACCCTGGACCGGTCCACCGGCCTCGGCTGGGCGGGGGGTTACGTCGGCTCCGGTGTGGCCGCCGCCAACCTCGCCGCCCGCACCCTCCGGGACCTCGTCCAGCAGGACTCCGGCCAGGCCGGCCCCACCGATCTCACCACTCTCCCCTGGGTCGGCCACAAGGTCCGCAAGTGGGAGCCCGAACCCCTCCGCTGGCTCGGCGTCCACACCCTCTACGCCGCCTACCGCCGGGCCGACCGCCGCGAACTCACCCACCACACGGCGGACACGGCACGCATCGCCGCACTGGCGGACCGGGTCTCGGGCCGCCACTGAGCGAGGCCCGGCCACACCCGGGCGCGGAACCCGGCGGCACCCCGGCGGTACCCCGGCGACACCCCGGCGCAGAACCCGGCGGCACCCCGGGCGCAGAAGCAGTTCGGGCGGGCCCGGGCGGACGCGGTACGACGCGGTGCCGTACCGGGCCCCGCCCGCGCGCCCTCGACTCCCCGCCCAGGACGGGTTCTTGTACCGGCTCCGCCCTTGCCGATCGGCGTGCCCACCGCGTAGGGGACGCTCGCGCCGCCGCTCCCCCGGTAGGGCGGCGGGCGACCCGTCGCTGCCTGAACGGGCCGGTACGGACGGCGGCGCCGGCGGACATCCGCCCCACTGCCGCCGCCGGGCGTCGGAGCTTCCGGGGCGGTCGGACAGCCCGGGTACGCGCCCCCCTTGCCTCCTCGTCATTCGTTTCGGGCGTTTGCCCCGATGAGAAGCCATTTGGGGTGGTTCGGGCTGGCAGAGTGGCGGGCGCTGCGGGTCCCGACAGGCGGGGCCCCACAAGCTTTGAGGAGCAGGATGCGAGGCATGAAGGCTCTCGGTGCGGGTGCGCTGGTGCTGGCCCTGATGTCGGGTGTCGGCTGGGCGCAGGCGGCGGACAGCAAGGCGCCGGCCGAGCCGAAGGCGGCCCCGGCCGCACCGGCGGCGATCGACGGGTACCAGGTCGTCCGGCTGCCCAACCAGAACGTGCCGAACTTCCAGCGGCGGGTGGCCTACTGCCCGGGCGGGAAGGTGGCCATCAGCGGCGGCGCGGAGGCACAGGGCAACGACGCGATCCTGGTCGGCTCGTTCCCGACCGACGACGGGCGGGGCTGGATCGGCCTCGGCCGCCAGACCCGCTACGGCGACGTGGGCGTCTCGGTGTACGTGATCTGCGCGAACCGCTGACCCGCCGATCCGCCGCGCCCCGCCCCGCCACCGGGTGCGGGGCGCGGTGCCGCCCCGAGCCAACCGGAAGCCCCGGCTCGGCGGACATCGGAACCGGGGCTTCATCGGAGCCCCCTGTCGGATTCGAACCGACGACCTACGCATTACAAGTGCGTTGCTCTGGCCAGCTGAGCTAAGGAGGCACTGCGCACGAGTGTAACCGGATCCGTGCCGCTCCCCGCCGCGAATTCCGCCGCTCCCGGCTGCTGACAGAACCGCCTCCGCAGGGTACCGTCACCCGGAGTTCACTTCGGTGGACTAGACCCGTCCTTCCTTTACTCGGATCGTCCGGCACGTTCCTGCCGGTGAAGGGACGCATCACCATGGCCACTGTCACGTTCGACAAAGCGACCCGGCTCTACCCGGGCTCCACCAAGCCCGCGGTCGACGGTCTCGACATCGAGATCGCGGACGGCGAGTTCCTCGTCCTCGTCGGCCCCTCCGGCTGCGGCAAGTCGACCTCGCTGCGGATGCTCGCCGGGCTCGAGGACGTCAACGGCGGAGCGATCCGCATCGGTGACCGCGATGTCACCCACCTGCCGCCGAAGGACCGGGACATCGCCATGGTGTTCCAGAACTACGCGCTCTACCCGCACATGACCGTCGCCGACAACATGGGCTTCGCGCTCAAGATCGCCGGCGTCGGCAAGGCCACCATCCGGCAGAAGGTCGAGGAGGCCGCGAAGATCCTCGACCTGACCGAGTACCTGGACCGCAAGCCGAAGGCGCTGTCCGGCGGGCAGCGGCAGCGGGTGGCGATGGGCCGGGCCATCGTGCGCGAGCCGCAGGTGTTCCTCATGGACGAGCCGTTGTCGAACCTCGACGCCAAGCTCCGCGTCTCGACCCGTACGCAGATCGCGAGCCTGCAGCGCCGCCTGGGGATCACCACGGTGTACGTGACGCACGACCAGGTCGAGGCCATGACGATGGGCGACCGGGTCGCCGTACTCAAGGACGGCCTGCTGCAGCAGGTCGACTCGCCGCGCAATATGTACGACCGCCCGGCGAACCTCTTCGTCGCCGGCTTCATCGGCTCCCCGGCCATGAACCTGGTCGAGGTGCCGATCACCGACGGGGGTGTGAAGTTCGGCAACAGCGTCGTGCCGGTGAGCCGGGAGGCGCTGTCGGCGGCCGCGGACCGCGGCGACCGCACCGTCACCGTCGGCGTGCGGCCCGAGCACTTCGACGTGGTGGAGCTGAACGGCGGCGCGACCGGTGCGCTCTCCAAGGACACCGAGGACGCACCGGCGGGCCTCGCCGTGACGGTCAACGTCGTCGAGGAACTCGGGGCGGACGGCTACGTGTACGGCACCGCCGAGGTCGGCGGCCAGCACAAGGACCTGGTGGTCCGCGTCAACGGCCGGTCCGTTCCGCGGAAGGGCGCGGAGCTGCACGTGGTGCCGCGACCGGGCGAGACGCACGTCTTCTCGACCTCCACGGGCGAGCGACTGAGCGACTGAGCGACTGAGCGACTGACGTACGGCACCACAGGCAGCGGCCCCTCGACTGCTCGGGCTCCGTCGGGCCTCGCAACACCCACGATCCATGGGACGTGCGAGGACCGTGGGTGTTGAGCGTGAGGGGGTCGCCGCCGCATGCCAGTAAATACCCCGCCAAATCGGGCAATTCACACACCGGCGTCAACATGCGATTCGAATAATTCCCTCGAACCATCCCTCACGGGGGTGACTAAATGTCTCCACACCACTACTGGCCGCTACGCTCGCCTCCGTGACCCAGACAGCAGCCCGCCGTATCGGCCGTACCCTCGCTCTCGTCCTGCCCGTCGTCCTGGTGCTCTCCGGCACTCTGGCGGTCACCAGCGTCCCATGGGCGAACCGCAGCACCGAATCCCAGATGCTCACCGCGTCCTCGGAGAACGTGTCGGTCCGCGCCACCTCCCGTGCCCCGCACGAGGTCCTCCGCGAGAAGCTCCTCACGGACCTGCAGCAGAAGGACCCGGGGGTCGCGCTCACCAACCTCCAGCGCGCGGTCGAGGGCCGCCCCTCACTGGCACGGCACTGCATGACGATCGCCCGCGACCTGGGCCGCGCCGCCGTCGCCCGCTACGGGCCCACGCGCGCCCAGTCGTTCTCCCGCCCCGTCTGCGACACCTCCTTCGCGGCCGGCGTCTCCCAGCAGGCACAGGGCAGCTGAGGCTGCCGACGCCCCGCCCCGGACCCAACCGGATCCAACCGGAACCGCCGGACCCGCAGAGCCCGGAGCGGGCGCAGAGGCAGCACCGGAAGGCCCGTGAGCGGCGCACCGCATATCGTGCCCCTATGCAGACCCTTCCGGCCCAGGCCGTGGTCCTGGCGGGCGGCCAGGGCTCCCGGCTGCGCCCCTACACCGACGACCGCCCCAAGCCGATGGTCGAGATCCCCGGAACCGGGATCCCGATCATCGGCCATCAGCTTTCCTGGCTGGCCGCCGAGGGCGTGACAGACGCGGTGGTCTCGTGCGGGCATCTCGCCGAAGTGCTTCAGGAGTGGCTCGACTCCGCCGTGCTCCCGCTGCGGGTCACGACCGTGGTCGAGACGGAACCGCTGGGCCGCGGCGGTGGCCTGAAGTACGCCGCGAAGAGCCTCCCGCTCCCGGACGAGCCGTGGTACGCCACCAACGGCGACATCTGGACCCGCTTCTCGCTGCGTGAGATGGCCGAGTTCCACGCCGAGCGCGACGCCGTCGCCACACTCGCCCTGGCCCGCCCCCGCATCCCATGGGGTGCGGTGGAGACGGACGAGTTCGGCCATGTCCTCGACTTCATCGAGTCACCGCCGTCGCCGTATCTGATCAACGCGGGTGTGTACGTGTTCTCGTCGGCGTTCACGAATCTGCTGCCCGACCGCGGCGACCATGAGCGGACCACGTTCCCCCGGCTGGCGCGGGAACGCTCACTGGCCGGGTTCCCCCTGCCGCAGGGGGCGTACTGGCGGGCGATCGACACGGCCAAGGACCTCACCGAGGCAGCGAGGGAACTCAGCTCCCGGAGCCGCTGAGCCCGCCCGCCGTCCGCGCACTCCCCGGCCCGCACGCCCGCGCGCCGGCCCCGTACTTCCCGCCCACCGCTGCCTGAGCGCCGTACGCCCCGCCTCCGCACCCCCCACCGCCGCGAACCCGGTCCGCGCACTCCCCGGCCGCACGCCGGCGTCCCGGCCGCACGCCGGCGTCCCGGCCGCCGCGCACCCGGCCCGCGGACCGGACCCGCCGGGCGGCAGCGGGCACCCGCCGCGGGCACGCACGCCGCAGCGGTCACACCGCGTACGAAGGGGCGGTCACCGAGCACGACTCGTGCTCGGTGACCGCCCCGCCGCGTGTCAGCCGCCGGGCCGGGCGGCGGCCCGGCAGGTGACCGGAAGAGCTGAAGACGGGAAAGCCGGAACCGAGACCGGAACCGGAACCGGAACCGGGAACAGAAGCGGAACCGACAGGACCCACCGAACCCACCGAACCCACCAAACCCACCGGACCCATCGGACCCACCGGACCCATCGGACCCACCGGACCCACCGGACCCACCGGACCCACCGGACCCACCGGACCCACCGGACCCACCGGACCCACCGGACCCACCGGACCCACCGAACCCACGAGACTTGTCGGACCCAGCCGCGCCCTAGCCCAGAAGGCCGCCGATCGGGTTCCGGTTGCCGCCGCTGCCGCCTCCGCTGCCACCGCCGTTGCCACCACCCGTAGCGGCGCTGCCGCCTCCGCCGTCGGAGCCGCCGACCGAACCGCCCGTACCACCGCCCGTGGCACCCGAGTCACCGGTCCCGGACGAGGAGGGGCCCGAGCTGCTGGACGGCGGGTTCACGGGCTCGGACTGGACGGGGGCCTGCTGTCCGTCGGTGCCCCGGGACTCGCTGGGCCGGCCGGCCTCGTCCGCGACACCGGTGTCGCGGGCCGTCTCGGACGGCTCGGCCCGCTCCGCCGCGGGGGTGCTCGACTCGCTCCTGGCGGGCTGGGCGCTCCGCTCGGCCTCCCGGGTCGGGCTGCGCCGGCCGGCCTCGCTGGGGAGCGCGGTGCCCGGAAGGTGGTTGGTCGGGTCGGCGTCCGGGCCGGGGACGGTCACGAGTTCCGTGGAGCGAACCGCGCCCCCAGGACCGAGCCGATCAGCAGCGTCAGACCGACCACGACGGCGGCGACCATCCCGCCGCGCCGCAGCACCCGGCGCCGCAGCTCCCAGAGTTCGGAGCGCGGGCCGAGGGTACGCCAGGCCTCGCCCGCGAGGCGGCCGTCGACGGAGTAGACCGGTGCGCCTGCGATGATCAGCGGGGACCAGGCCGCGAGGTTCATGATGTCCGGCGCGTCGTACACCGGCGCGGTCCGCCAGCTGACGGTCATGATCAGGGCGGCGGAGAGCGACGCACCGACGGCGGCGGCGGCACGCTGCCAGAGGCCGAGGACGGTCAGCACACCGACGACGACCTGGAGGAACGCGACCGTGAGCCCGGCACCGACGGGGTAGGCGAGGGCGAAGTCGCGCAGCGGCTCGGCGAGGGCCCAGGGCTCCAGGGACGACAGCCACTTGATCATGGAGCCGCGCTCCCCGCCGTCGAAGTAGACGGGGTCGCAGAGCTTGCCCATGCCCGCGTAGATCGAGATGAAGCCGAGGAACACGCGGAGGGGCAGCAGGACGACGCCGAGGTTCATCCGGCGGCCGGGATAGTAGGCGTGCCGTACGCCGCCGGGCGGCCCGGCAGCGGTCCCCCGGCCGCGGGAGCCGTCGTGCCGTGCGAAGCCGGTCGCGTCCTCCTCCGCCTCCTCCCCGTACGGCTCGTAGGCGTCGTACGCGCCCTCCGCCCGCCGCATCGGGGGCAGCAGCGGCTCCCGGCGCTGGGCGCCGATGACGGGGGTGGGCAGGGTGTCCGGGGTGGCCTCCACAGCGACGCGGGGGATGACCTGCGTGGCACCGCCGGCGCCGGGACCGTGCCCGCCGTCGAGGCCCCGTGCGGTGTCGAACGCGCGCGTGCCGTCCAAGCCGGGAGGGCCATCGAAGCCGGGAGGGCCGTCGAACGCGGGACGGCCCTCGTGTCCGCGCGCGGGGTGGGTGACGGATCCCGCGCTGCGCACGGCCTGCAGCAGCCCCGAGGCCGCGGGGTCCCCGGGAGCCGACTTCCCGCTCCACACGACGGGGGCCCGCCGCCGCGCCACGGTACGCGCACCGGCACCGCTGAGGGCGGGGATCCTGGTGGTGTCGGCCATCCCCCGGACGGGGCGCCTGGCCTGACTCGGGCCGAGCTTCACCCGGAAGCTGGCGTGGTTCACGATGACCTGCGCCGGGTCGCAGTCCACCTTGGGGGTGTTCAGGGGGAGCTGATCATCGAACCCGGGCCTGGGCGTTCTGGTGTCCACACTCATCTAACCGAGTGACCTGTCCTTAGGACACTGCCTTGACGGCCCCGGAATGTCCGAGACCCGTCAAGATCGTTCCCGGTCGGAGCCACCCGGTGGCGCGCCGTGCGGGACGCGCCTGCGGCAGGCCCCCGACGTGCGAGGACGCCTCCGCTGAGCCCCGGGGCCCGAAGGCGTCGCCGTTCGCCGTCAGCCCCGGCGGCGCGCCGCCTCGTAGAGCACCACGCCCGCCGCGACACCGGCGTTGAGGGACTCCGCGCCACCCGGCATGGGGATCCGGACACGGAAGTCGCAGGTCTCGCCGACCAGTCGGGACAGGCCCTTGCCCTCGCTGCCGACGACGATGACGACCGGCCCGTCGAGGGCCTCCAGCTCCCCGACCTCGACCTCGCCGTCCGCGGCCAGGCCGACCACGGTGATGCCGGCCTTCTGGTAGGCCTCCAGGGCCCGGGTCAGATTGGTGGCCCGGGCGACCGGGGTGCGGGCGGCGGTGCCCGCCGAGGTCTTCCACGCGCCGGCCGTCATCCCCGCGGCGCGGCGCTCCGGTACGACCACGCCGTGGCCGCCGAACGCCGCGACGGAGCGGACGACCGCGCCCAGGTTGCGCGGGTCGGTGACCCCGTCGAGAGCGACGATCAGCGGGTCCTCGCCGTCGTCGAGGGCGGCGGCCGCCAGGTCCTCGGGGTGGGCGTACTCGTACGGCGGGACCTGCAGGACCAGGCCCTGGTGGTTGAGCCCGTTGGTCATCCGGTCCAGCTCGGCGCGCGGCGCCTCCATCAGGTTGATGTTGCCGCGCTGCCCGGCGAGGTGCAGCGCCTCGCGCACCCGTTCGTCGTTGTCGATGAACTGCTGGACGTACAGGGTCGTCGCGGGCACGCCGTCGCGCAGCGCCTCGAAGACGGGATTGCGGCCGACGACCATCTCGGACGCCCCCTTGCCGCCGCGGCGGGCGACGGGACGCCGCTGGGCCTGCTTGGCCTTGGCGTTGGCGATGCGGTTCTTCACGTGGCCCTTGCGCGCGGACGCCGGCGGGGTCGGCCCCTTGCCCTCGAGGGAACGGCGCCGCTTGCCACCGCTGCCGACCGTCGCGCCCTTCTTGTTGGACGTGCGGCGGTTCCTGCGCTGGCTGTTCCCGGCCATGACTACCTGTTTCCTGAATGCTCGTGGGCCCCGGGCGATGCCGTCCGGGTCCCCTATGCGTGTGTACGTACGGAGGAAAGTGTGCCGCCCGGACGGCCGGGCGGCACACTGTCGCTGGTCAGCGGGGTGCGAGTGTCCAGCGGGGGCCGTCGGGGCCGTCCTCGACGGCCAGCCCGGACTGGTTGAGCCGGTCGCGGATCGCGTCCGCGGTGGCCCAGTCCTTGCGGGCCCGCGCGGACTCGCGCTGCTGGAGCACGAGCCCGACGAGGGTGTCGACCACGCCGTGCAGGTCCTCGCCGCGGTCGGCCTCGCCGGCCCAGTGCGGGTCGAGCGGGTCGAGGCCGAGGACGCCGAGCATGGCGCGCACCTCGGCGAGCCGGGCGACGGCCTCCTCCTTGTCGTCGGCGGCCAGGGCAGAGTTGCCCTGGCGGACGGTGGTGTGGATGATCGCGAGCGCCTGGGGACGCCCAGGTCGTCGTCCATGGCCTCGGCGAACGCGGGCGGTACCTCGGCGGCGGGCACCACCGCCTTCCCCGCCTTCTCGGTGACCCGCTGGACGAAGCCCTCGATCCGCGCGAAAGCCGACTCGGCCTCGCGCAGGGCCTCCTCGCTGTACTCGATCATCGAGCGGTAGTGCGGGGTGCCGAGGTAGTAGCGCAGCACGACGGGCCGCCAGTTCCTGACCATCTCGCTCACCAGGACCGAGTTGCCGAGCGACTTCGACATCTTCTCGCCGCTCATGGTCACCCAGGCGTTGTGCACCCAGTAGGACGCGAAGTCGTCGCCGAAGGCCCTGGCCTGCGCGATCTCGTTCTCATGGTGGGGGAAGACCAGGTCGAGGCCGCCGCCGTGGATGTCGAAGGCGGAACCCAGGTACTTGTGGGCCATGGCCGAGCACTCCAGGTGCCAGCCGGGCCGGCCGGGGCCCCACGGGGTCCCCAGGACGGCTCGCCGGGGCGCTCCGCCTTCCACATGGCGAAGTCGCGCGGGTCGCGCTTGCCGGTCTCGTTGTCTCCGGAGGGCTGACGCAGGTCGTCGATGTCCTGGTTGGAGAGTTCGAGGTACCCCGGGAAGGAGCGTACGTCGAAGTAGACGTTGCCGTCGGCCTCGTAGGCGTGCCCGCGCTCGATCAGACCGCGCATCATCTCGACCATCTCGGGATGTGGCCGGTGGCACGCGGCTCGTAGGTGGGCGGCAGGCAGCCGAGGGCCTGGTAGCCCGCGGTGAAGGCGCGCTCGTTCTCGTACCCGATCGCCCACCAGGGGCGCCCCTGGTCGGCGGCCTTGGTGATGATCTTGTCGTCGATGTCCGTCACGTTGCGGACGAACGTGACGTCGTAGCCGCGGTACTCGAACCAGCGGCGCATGATGTCGAAGTTGAGTCCGGACCTGATGTGCCCGATGTGCGGAGCGGACTGCACGGTCGCGCCGCACAGGTAGATCGAGACGCAGCCCGGCACGAGCGGGACGAAGTCGCGGATCTGCCGGGCGCTGGTGTCGTACAGCCGAATAGTCACGCGTCAAGAGTAGTGGGCCGGTGGCGGTGCCCCGCGCCCTCCGCGGGACGCGGGCACCCGACGGTGACCGGTGAGGCGCGTCACGGCCGCGGTCGCCGCCTCCCCGGGCGATACCCCTAGAGCCTGCCGACGATCTTCCGCGGGGTGAGCCGGACCACCACGCGCGGTGCGTCCCGGCCCGCCTCCGGGTTGAACTCCGCGTACCGCTTGCCGGTGTACTTCATCGACAGCTCGTCGATCAGCTCCTGCCCGCCCTCCTCGGTGAGGGTGACGATGCCGCGGACCTCGGCGTAGGTGTACGGCGCGTCGAAGGGCTGGACGACCACGCTGGCACGCGGGTCGCGCCGGAGGTTCCTCTCCTTGCGCCGGCCGAGGGTCGTGGAGATCAGCAGTTCGTCGCCGTCGCGCTTGACCCACACGGGGAGACCTGGGGGCTGCCGTCGGGCTGGATGGTGGCGAGATCGACGAACACGGGGCCGTCGAGGATCTCCTTGAGCTTCTCGCTGAGTACGGCGGTCACAGTGCGGTCCTCCAAGGCGTCGGCACGCTGGGGGCGTGCGCGGGGTTTCGTTGGCGTCACCACCGCGTCCACGGACGGGCTTGCCGGGGAATCGAGGTGGTGCCTCCCCGGCAAGCCCTTACCCCAACGGGCGCCCCGTGCCACTCAGGACGCGCGGAAGACGAGGGCCGTGGCGATCGCGGCCAGTCCTTCGGCCCTGCCGGTCAGCCCGAGGCCGTCGGTCGTCGTGCCCGAGACGGAGACCGGTGCGCCGGCCGCGGCGCTCAGCGCCTTCTGCGCCTCGTCGCGGCGCCTGCCGATCTTCGGGCGTACGCCGATGACCTGGACCCCGATATTGCCGATCTCGAAGCCCTCGGCGCGCACGATCCTGGCCGCCTCGGCGAGCAGCGTGACGCCGGAGGCGCCGGACCACTCGGGCCTGCCGGTGCCGAAGTGCGCGCCGAGGTCGCCGACGCCCGCGGCGGAGAACAGGGCGTCGCACGCGGCGTGGGCGGCCACGTCCCCGTCGGAGTGGCCGGCGAGGCCCCAGCCGCCGGAGTCCTCCCAGAGGAGTCCCGCACACCACAGCTCGCGGCCCTGCTCGAAGGCGTGGACGTCGGTGCCGATGCCGACGAGCGGCAGCACGGCCGGCGGTGCCGCCGGCCGCCGGGGTGGCACGGGTGTGTCAGAAGCCATCGTTGGCCCTCCTGCGGGCGAGCACGGCCTCGGCGAGGACCAGGTCGAGCGGACGGGTCACCTTGAACGCCTCCTCGTGGCCGGGCACGACCACCACCGGGGTGCCGAGGCGCTCGACCATCCCCGCGTCGTCGGTGGCGCCGTCACCGGCGACGGCGACGGTCCGGTGGGCGCGCAGGAGCGTGTCGCGGTCGAAACCCTGCGGCGTCTGCACCGCCCGCAGCCTGGCGCGCTCGGGGGTGGCGACGACGGGTTCGGGCTCGCCCTTCTCCCCTGGCTCGACCTCCTTGACGGTGTCGGTGAGCGGAAGGGCGGGGACGACGGCGGGTGCCCCGTCGAGGACCGCCGCGATCACGGCGTCGACGGTGTCGACGGGCACGAGCGGACGGGCTGCGTCGTGGACGAGGACGGTGCCGATGCCCTCGGGCAGCGCCTCGAGGCCGAGGCGAACGGACTCCTGGCGGGTGTCACCACCCGGTACGACCAGGTAGTCGGTCCGCTCGGGCAGGGAGTGCGCGTCGAGGAGGTTCTTGACCTCGGGGGCGCCGTCCGGCGGGGCCACCACGACGACGAGCGAGACGGCGCGCGAGGCGGCCATGGCGCGTACCGCGTGGATCAGCAGGGGTGTGCCACCCAGTGCGCGGAGCGCCTTGGGCGCGCCGGGGCCGAGCCGTACGCCCCGGCCGGCCGCGGGAATCACCGCGGCGGTGCGGCCCGCACGCGTCTGTTCTGACATCGGTTCCACTCCGGAGATCAATCGCGGGGAATCCACCGGAAGCCGCCGGAAGCCGGAAAGGAAGGGCCCCCTTTTTCGGCATGCCCGGGGAGAATTGACATGGCCAGGTTTGTTCCCTCGGCCGATATGGGTATGGCCTGGGCGTACCCCCGACCGAGGGCCGGGGAGTGCCGGGCGCGGCGCCCTCGACCGGACCCTTCCGTGACAACCGGTCGAGTCGGCGGTCCGCCCGGCGCGGCGCACCAGGAGGCTGCCACGAGGGCGGGGACGGGGGACGGGACACACAGCGGGGAACGGCACGCGATGAGGGGCGCCCGGCGGTGCGATGAACACGCCGCAGTGCCCGGCGACACAACCTTCCAGCTGGGTCAGCGGGCACCGCTGCATTCAGTTCTGCACCGTGGAACGGGCCCGCTGCCTCACTCCCGGCCTCGGGCCCCGCTGCACAGCAGGACACCCGTCAGGACGCCAGGACCTCGTCGAGCAGGGCCTCGGCCTTGTCCTCATTGGTGTTCTCCGCGAGAGCCAGCTCGCTCACCAGGATCTGGCGGGCCTTGGCCAGCATGCGCTTCTCCCCTGCGGAGAGACCGCGCTCACGCTCGCGGCGCCACAGGTCACGCACCACTTCGGCGACCTTGATGACGTCGCCGGAGGCGAGCTTCTCGAGATTTGCCTTGTAGCGACGGGACCAGTTCGTCGGCTCCTCGGCGTACGGCGCGCGCAGCACGTCGAAGACCCGGTCCAGTCCGTCCTGACCGACCACATCGCGCACGCCAACGAGGTCCGCATTGTCCGCCGGCACACGAACCGTCAAGTCGCCCTGGGCGACCTTGAGCACCAAGTAGGTCTTGTCCACGCCTTTGATCTGGCGAGTTTCGATGGCCTCGATCAGCGCGGCCCCGTGATGGGGATAGACCACGGTGTCGCCAACCTTGAACGTCATGTGACAGGTACCCCTTCCGTGGCTATCCAGGGTAACACGAGAACCGCTTCTTCTGAATGGCGTTTTCGCAGGTCAGGGCATATCTCGGGGCTTGACAACAGCAACACGAACGTGCTGCGGCCGACTTCCGGAGGGGGGTATTCGCAGGTCGGAGCGGCTGCACGGGGCCTGGAAACCCGGGCGTTGCACACCTCACACCCCTCGCCGAAGTGGGCGAAAATACCGATTTGCCGGGTTCTGAACAGTCTACTTCGCCTACTCCGTTCGAGGCTCGGTCACCCGTCCGGCGGGACGCCGGAGAAGGAATCCCGAATTGATCACCGCGGACGCGGAAGCCCGCCGTGGCCCGAGGGGGTTTTCCGGAGGAATGCGCGGGACCGCGGAATTGATCACGACGACTTATGTGAACGGCTGATGAAATCCGGCCGGGCACGGGGTCGACACCCGGCCGCGGAAGGCGCCGGGGGCACCCGGGCCGTCTCGGGGCGGGTCGGGTGCGGGGCGCCGACGAGGGGTCGGTAACCTAAGCCCGCTGACCGATCTTCACCCCGTCCGTACGTCCTAGGAGATGCCGCCGCCGTGAGCAGCAGCCTTCGACGCGGCGCCCTCGCCGCCACTGCCCTCCTGATCCCGATCGCCTCCCTCTCCGCATGCGCCGCGGGCAACGACGCGCAGACGCTCGGCGTCAGGCCGGACAACGCCGAGACCTCGGTGGGCGACATCAAGATCCAGAACGCGACGGTGATCACTCAGCCGCAGCCCGGTGTCCAGGGCCAGGCCGCGGTGTCGGCGACCCTGTTCAACGACGGCACCGAGGAGCAGACGCTCGACTCCGTCACGCTCCCGGGCACCCAGAGCGCGGTCAAGCTGTCCCCCGCCACCGGTTCCGGCCCGATCACGCTCGGTCCCGGCGGCTCGGTCGTCCTGGGCGGCAAGGGCAACCCCTCGGGCGTCATCGAGAACAGCGACGAGGCCGGCCGTCTCGGCGACGTGCAGCGGATCGTCTTCCGGTTCAGCGAGACCGGCGACGTCCCGATCGACGCGTTCGTCGTCCCCGCCGCCGACTTCTACCGCGACTACGGACCGTCCAACCTGCCCCAGACCCCGGCCGCCAGCCCGACGGGCTCCGCACCGGCCCAGGAAGGCGCCCACGGCGACGAGGCCGAGGACGGTCAGGCCGTCGAGGGCGGTGACCACGGCGCAGCGGAGGAGAGCGACGGGCACGGCAGCGAGCCGACCCCGTCGGACTCCGCGTCCGCGTCCCAGGACGCGGGCCACTGACGCCTCTCGGGCGCGGCGCGTGAACCACCAGCCGAAGCGGGGCCCTCGCAAGGGCCCCGCTTCGGCTGGTGGTCGCTTCGCTCAGAAGCCGGCATGAACCCGCGCGTACGGCGTCCTCGCGCCTGGTCCGCCTGAACCCCGCGCGTACGGCGTCCTCGTGCCGGGCCGCCGTGCTCGCACCGGTCCACACCGGGAGACGAAAGCGGCCCCCGGGATGACCTGGCGGGGCCGCCTCGGAGCGTGTTCGGCGCGACCGGGGGTTCGAAGCCGCTCCGCGGCGTGGACCGGTCCGTCCGGATCCGGTCCACGGCCGGATCCCGGTCCACGGCCGGCGGCACCGATTCCTCAGCCGCAACAGGAACCGCAACCGGAACCGGAACCGCAACGTGGTCTACGGCTCGAACTTGTAGCCCAGACCGCGCACCGTCACCAGATAGCGCGGGGCGCCCGGATCGGGCTCGATCTTGGCCCGGAGGCGCTTGACGTGCACGTCGAGGGTCTTGGTGTCGCCGACGTAGTCCGCCCCCCAGACCCGGTCGATCAACTGCATCCGGGTCAGGACGCGGCCCGCGTTGCGCAGCAGCATCTCCAGGAGGTCGAACTCCTTCAGCGGAAGGTCGACCTTCCCGCCCGACACCGTGACGACATGGCGGTCGACGTCCATCCGCACCGGTCCGGCCTCGAGTGCCGCCGGCGCGACCTCCTCCGGCTCACCACGGCGGCGCAGTACCGCACGGATGCGGGCGACCAGCTCCCGTGAGGAGAAGGGCTTCGTCACGTAGTCGTCGGCTCCTATCTCCAGGCCGACGACCTTGTCGATCTCGCTGTCCTTGGCCGTGACCATGATCACCGGGACGTTGGACCGGCCGCGCAGCTGGCGGCAGACCTCCGTACCGGGGAGTCCGGGCAGCATCAGGTCGAGCAGGACGAGGTCGGCTCCGTTGCGCTCGAACTCGTCGAGCCCCTCGGGCCCGGTGGTCGCGACGGCGACCTCGAAGCCCTCCTTGCGGAGCATGTAGGAAAGAGCGTCGCTGAAGGATTCCTCGTCCTCGACGACAAGCACTCGGGTCACGGAAGGACCTCCGGGGCAGGCAGTGGTTCGCGTGGTGTGGTCCGAGGATCAGGACCATAGAGGGAATCGGGGCCCCGCTCCGGGTGGTGGTCCGCCTCCGCACCGGGATCTCCGCGGTGGCGGGATGCGGCCCCGGAAACGGAACCGGAACCCGGATCGGGGTCCGAATCGGAGTCGGAGTCGGAGTCGGGAGCCGGGTCGGGAGCCGGGTCGGAGTCGTAAGGTCCGTGGCCGGCCTCTTCGCCGTCCCGGACCCGGGTACGGTCCCTGACGGAGCCGGCCTCCGGCAACCGCAGGGTGAAGGTGGAGCCCTGTCCTTCGGTGCTCCACACCGTGACCTCCCCGCCGTGCGAGGCTGCCACGTGCTTGACGATGGCCAGGCCCAGACCGGTGCCACCGGTCGCGCGGGAGCGGGCGGGGTCGACGCGGTAGAAGCGTTCGAAGATCCGCTCGCGGTCCTTCTCGGAGATGCCGATGCCCTGGTCGGTCACGGCGATCTCGATCTGGTCCCCGCCGGGTGCGGTGACGCGGCGCGCGGCGATGCCGACGCGGGTGCGCGCCGGGGAGTAGTTGACGGCGTTCTCGACGAGATTGCCGAGGGCCGCCGCCAACTGGCCGCGGTGGCCCCACACGTGCAGGCCGGCGGTACCGGCGCCGTCGGCCGTGGTGGTGCTCCCGACGGCCATGATGATCTGCTTGGTGGACGCCGCGTGGCGGGACCGGTCGATGGCCTCGGCCACCAGCTCGTCCACACGTACGGGCTCGGCGTCCTCCAGGGGGTCGTCGTTCTGCACCCTGGAGAGGTCGATCAGCTCCTGTACGAGATTGGTGAGCCGGGTCGCCTCGATCTGCATCCGGCCCGCGAAGCGGGTGACGGCATCGGGATCGTCGGAGGCGTCCATCACGGCCTCGGAGAGCAGCGAGAGCGCGCCGACCGGGGTCTTGAGCTCATGGCTCACATTGGCGACGAAGTCACGCCGTACCGCTTCTATGCGCCGGGCCTCGGTGAGGTCCTCGACGAGGAGCAGCACCAGGCGCGAGCCGAGCGGGGCGACCCGGGCGGAGACGGCGAGGGCCTCACCGCGTCCGGTGCCGCGCCGCGGCAGGTCGAGCTCGACCTGCCGTATCTCGCCGTCACGGCGGGTGTCACGGGCCATGTGCAGCATGGGTTCGACCGCCAGTTTCCCGCCTCTGACGAGCCCGAGCGCATAGGCGGCCGAGCTGGCCTTGACGACGGAGTCGCTCTCGTCGAGGACGACCGCCGATGAGCGCAGCACGGAGAGCACGGTGTCGACGCCGGGAGGCAGCGCGGCGTCCGTGTGCAGGGAGCTGCGGGTGGGTCTTGCCTGGTCGCGCTCGCTCCAGCGGAACGCCAGCATGGCGATCACGCCGGTGCACACCCCGGCGATCGCGGCCAATGCGGCGACCGCCGCGTTCACGTCCATGCATCCAGGTTATGCACGCTCGCCGTGGCTCTCCCAGCCATCCGAGTGGCACCTCGAACAGTCGTCGCTCAGAGTTCACCAAGGGGAAGGGATCGGTTCACTTGGGAAGGTGGATCCGGACGCGTTGCGGACGGAACGTGGGAGCGTGGGGGTTCAGCCCCACCCGGACCCCTGACGCATCCAAGAGAGGGAACCCCATGCGGGACGCGTACCACGAGGAACTGGACTCGATCGGCGAGGGTCTCGTCGAGATGGCCAGGCTGGTCGGCTCGGCGATCGGGCGCGCCACCACGGCCATGCTCGACGCCGATCTCAAGCTCGCGGAGAGTGTGATCGCCGCGGACCAGAAGGTCGACGATCTGCAGCACGACCTGGAGGCCCGGGCGATAGCCCTGCTGGCGCGCCAGCAGCCGGTCGCGACGGACCTCCGTATCGTGGTGACCTCGCTGCGGATGAGCGCGGATCTCGAGCGCTCCGGCGACCTGGCCCAGCACGTGGCCAAGCTGGCCCGGCTGCGCTTCCCGGACTCGGCGGTACCGCGGGACCTGCACGCGACCATCCTGGAGATGGGGCAGCTCGCCCAGCGTCTGATGGCGAAGGCCGCTGAGGTCATCATCACCAAGGACGTCGACCTGGCGCTCCAGCTGGAGAACGACGACGACGAGATGGACCTGCTGCACCGCACGCTCTTCACCCACCTGATCGACGACCGGTGGAAGCACGGCATCGAGACCGCGGTCGACGTCACCCTGCTCGGGCGCTACTACGAGCGGTACGCCGACCACGCGGTCGCCGTCGCCAAGCGCGTCGTCTACCTGGTCACCGGTGAGCACGCCGACGAGATCCAGCCGGAAACGAGGGTCGAGGGCGCGTAACCGGACCGAGCCGAGCCGGACCGGAACGGGTGCGGGAACGGCCGGGTGCGGGAACGGGCCGAGCCGGACCCGGCCGGGCGAGGCCAGGCCGACGAGGGCAGCGGGAACGGGCATCCCGCCCCGGGCAGGCACCGGTCTCAGAACGGGCATCCGGAGGCCGGAAGCGCGCTGCTCCGGAAGCGCTCCGCTCCGGAGGGGCGCTGTCCCGGAGGGGCGCAGGTCGCGGGACGGGCTGCCCTCCGCAGGAGTGCACGCCCTGCGGGCACTCCTACGGGCACGGCGAGGGCCTGCCCCGGTGTACTCGGCCACCGGGGCCCCGTAAATCGCGACCTGCCGGGGCAACCGGGGGCCTCGATGATCGGGGGCGGCGCCCGCTTACGGACGATCAGGCGTACGGGCGTGCGGGCGTACGGGCGTACGGGCCTTTCGAGGTACCGGCCGTTCGGCGGGGCGGGCGCGGCCGGCTCGCCGCGGCTTCGCCCCGGTGCGCCGTTGATGCGCCGTTGATGCGCCGGGCCGGGTGGGCGTGCCATGGGGGAAGGACGTCACGCATGCGTCTTCGAGGAGGATCCGATGGCCGACTCCCCCACGACCGAACCGCACCGGGAGGCCCTGGTCGATGAGTCCCGGCAGCCACGCCGGCTGCCGTTGCTCGGTGCCTGCGGCTGCGGCTCCGGCTGCGGCTGCGGCTGCCGGTCCGGCGCGCCGTGCCGGTGCGGCTGCTGAGCCGCAGGGCGTCCGAAGGGTCCCGCCCCGGCATCGCTCGCCGGTCGTACCGCCCGGCCGCGTTCCACCCCCGGGACGCAGCTCTTCGGCGGCGGTGCCGCGCGTGCAGGGCCCCGGGACCTCGCCCGTCCAGGGCCGTGGCAGGGGGCCGCACCGTCAAGGCCGCCGGGGCCCGCAGATCCCTCGGGAGCGGCGCACGGTCTTCAGGAGGCGTGGGCCAGGTCCAGTACGCCGACGGTCTGGCCCCCGCTGGTCTCGCCGGTCGTCCGGAAGCCGAGCTTGGTATAGAACGCCCCGGGGCCGGACTCCCCCGGCTCCCAGGTCGTGAAGAGACGATCCCCGCCGCGCCGCCTGATCTCTTCGCCGACCGCGCCTACGGCGAAGCGCCCGTAGCCCCGACTCTGCTCGTCCGCGGCGATGTTCAGCCGCCACAGTCCGCTGCGCCGGTCCTCGGGGTCCTTGGCCGGATTCCACGGTATGTCGACGAACGCCATGAGGAAGCCCACGAGCCGGTCCCCGTCGAGGATCAGCCGCGGCCATGCCGTGTCGCCCCAGGCATACGCCTCGGCGAGGGACACCGCCACCGGCTCGACGTTCCCGTCCTGCTCCGGTCGCACGCGGATCTGCAGCGCGGCCTCCACGTTGTCCGGTGTGATCTTCTCCAGGCGCACGGTCATCCGCGCACGCTAGCAGCGAACCGCCCCCGCCAGAGGGGCGGTTCCGGTGCTGCTCAGCCGCCGGTCGCGCTCACCGCGCGGCGACGAGTATCACCACGACGTCGTTGAAGTTCCTGTTGAAGTCGTCGTAGTAGTACCGGTCGTAGTAGTGCCGGTCGTAGTACCGATCGTGGTGCCGGTAGTCGCGGTAGTCGTTGTAGTGACCGCAGCCCCCGCCCCTCCAGTCGGAACAACCACGATCGGCCGTGACCTGGTTCGCCGCGTACGCCCCGGTCGCCGGCATCACACCGAGTGCGAGCCCCGCGACCCCTGCCGACAAAGCGGCTACGACCCTACGGCGCATTCCCATGCACCTCCGACCATAGGGAATTAATCAGACTTTCAGGGCATTTCCAGGGTGCTCCCCCTGCGAGGACCTGTCAAAGAGAACGGCTCCGCCCCCACGACGCGGCATTCGCCGTCCCGGCGAACCGCCACGGCAGCGGGCGGTTGACGGCTTGTGACGTCCGCCCCGAGCGCAGCGACGGCGGACGCCCGCTGCTTCCCGTCGGCCGGCGAAGGAGTCGCTGTCGGCCTACGAAGGGGTCTGCCGTCGCGCGAAGGAGTCGCCGGCCCGCGAAGGGGTCTGCCGTCGCGCCGGGAGCGCCCGTATGGCCGCGGCCGCCCTCCTCGACGCCACCGCATCTACGCCCCACGGCGGTTGGGGGCTGCACGCGACGCACCGGAGAAGGGCGGTGATCCTCGGCCGCGCCCCCGGGAGCACGGCGTGGCACCCGCGGCAGCTCCGAGAAGTGGCAGCACGGGCGGAGACGGGAGAGCAGCCGGTGCCGGGCATCCCGGGTACCGACGGCTGCGCGGTCGCACCGTCGAGGGCCCGGAGCCGGACCCGGGACGGCACCAGGCCCCTCACCCGCGGAGAACTCCCGGGCGAGGGGCCTGATCGTGTCTGGTTACTTCTTCTTGCCCTGGGTCTTGTCCCAGATCTTGGTGACCTGGGTTTCCGCAGGTCCAGCCGCTATTGGTCCATCTGTGAGCTGTCGTTGTTGGCCGCTGACGGTTGCTCGTGATCCTCCTCGGACGGCCCAGAGACGGCCCGGGCCTTCATCGCTGCGGAGCGTCGAAGGTCGTCGGGAGTCATGAACGTGGAGATGTCAGAACTGGGTGTGCATGGGGCTGCCAAGCGTCGCTGCCTCTCCTCTTCGGACAGCGGAACGTACTCGGGCGGTTCGTAGGTCTCGTCTGTCCACCCGCAGTGCGAGCAGACCCCGGCCACCACGTTGTAGGACTCACACTCTTCACACCGCCTCACAGACCTCGCGAGCCGTAGCCGCGCCGCGGTGAAGACACCGAGCAGGTGCTCAACGGCCTTCAAACCGATCTCTGCGTCCAGCCGCACCGCGCTCTTGGCGTGCGTCAACCAGTTGACGTACTCCCAGGTCTCAACGGAGATCTTCTTTAGATACGAGCGAAGCTTGGCGGTGGATGCTCCGGCGGCCAAGTAGTTGGCCAGCAACTCTGACCATGCCCGGAAGTCGGCGTTCTTCGGTCGTTCCTTGCCCGCCGGCACCAAGTGATCGGAGCACGCCTCCCCGATGAAGGAGACCAAGCACTCCCGCAGTCGGACGCCCACAGCCTGAAAGTTCTCGGCTTCGTCTCCGCTGTCATAGGCCTCGAAGGCTTGTTCCCACCGACGCCACGTGCCAGGCAGCAGATCGACTTTCTCTGGCCCGACTGGCACTTCTCGTTCTTGGAGGTACGACATCCGAAGCATGAGGCCGACGTGGAAGGTCAGGACGACGTCTCGGCTTTTGAAGTCGCGCTGATCGTAGAGGTTCGTGCTGTTGGTTACAACCCACCAGCGGCTCCCCTCGCAGTGCACATCCCAGATGTCATGGCGTACTGGGCCAACCATCTCTGAGGCTGATTTCTCCAGATGCACGACCTTCTCGTGCGCCTGGTCCTCAACGTAGGCCCTGATGTCGTCCTTCTCGCGGTTCGTAGCGCGCATGCCTCCCCTCAACTCTCTTCGGGGCAAGGATAGCGGTGACAGTGCCACCGATCGGACTGTTTTTGCTCATTTCAACGAAATTGGAGTCGAACACGGGCCCACACTGCCGACTCGTACGGCCACGGGGGATAGCCTGATCCGGGGAAGTTCTGTGAGTACCTGTCCTATCGAAAGCTCCGGACGGCCTCTATTCACCCTCGGGTGACTGGGTACCCAGCAAGGAAAGCGGTGCAACCCCAGGAGCATGGAAAGCGCATATGTAAGCTGCGCCGAAGTGTTAACCAAACCAGATATAAGCGGCGTGACATCTCCGTCATCATCAATAATGCCATTGATCACTTTGACTACCTGATCGGGCTCCTGTGGGTTAATGAACGAGGAAAGCACAGCTTCCGCTCGGCGATTGGCTTGCCGCACTGTCGGAACCATGTCGGGCGGAGGAGTCGCACGGGAGAATATATGCGACACCGGGTCTTCCGCTCGCACCGCTGACTCGATAGCTTGGAGGGCTTGCAGCGTAGGGAACGGATGCAAGCTAAAATCTCCGCCACTGCTACTGGTCGGAATCTTGAAAGCTGCCAGGTTTGCTCCGGGTTCTACATCTTCGTAGTCACTCCCTCGGATCTCCTCGATTACGGCAGCGCAATCTTCGATCAGCATCCGAAGAGTGTTCCGTTCGATCTCGAGATATCCCGCCATGGCGTCATCCATGAGGGGAATTATCTCAATTTTTTCCGGCCACCCCTGGAGTAGAGACTTAGCATGCCTGCTCCATTTGAACCTGGCCGACAATAGTTCGGAACGGTTCAGGTGCAGGCATGTCAACCTTTGCCCATTCGAACCGGAAGAAACTGTAATGCCCGAGGAGGGGATTCCGCAGTGCTGCGTGTAGTCCCGAAGATTATAGAGGAATCGGTACCCCTCATGCGCGTCAAAAGCGCCAGACATCGACTTTTTGAAGCTCAAAAACTGTGCGCTACCCTCGCCGAACGCGGACATCATGAAATCGCGTTCGCTCTCGAGGTAAAGTCGAGTCGCAGCAAGCCAAGTCGCCAAACGCTCCATCAGTAAGGCTCCAGCTTGGCGCCAATTAATCTTTCGAAAACTGCCACCCAGGTTCTCGATATTTACATAAGCTGAAAGGATTGATTTCAACTCGCTTGACGAACGCTCGAGGAACTGGAAGGCTCGCCTCTCTTGTAGAGTCAGAAATTTTCCCGCTATTACTCCATAGCGATCATATTCCGCCTCCGAGATGTCTCGCCGATGAGAAACGGTCATCCCTTTTTGATCCGGCTTCTGAGTCCAAATACCTACGGCGTACCTATGCCCCATTAGAGGTCCCTCCCGAGTGTTGCATTGACAGATGATGCCTTATGTGTGGTTGGCGCACCATCGGTTTGCGGAGTACGAACATGAGGTCGGCGGAGCGGGTTTGGCCGGTGGCCTGCCCGGTCTGGGGTCGAGCATGATCAGGGGGCCGTACGCTGGTTGGCAACTCGGGCAGGCTTTGGACCTGCCCGCAATGTGCACGAGTGGCCCCCTGGTCTTGCTCGACGCGGGCCCCGGACCGGGGAGGTGGCTAAAGCCGTGGAGCCGACCGGCCCCAGCCACGACGAACCCCTTCTACGGCAAGCGGCTGATTGCTGCGTGCGCGGCACGGGCGTCGGCCGGGCTGGAGCGGGGCGGAGACAGGAGCGCGGCCCGGACGGGGCCGGGCCGCGCGCGGTGAGCGGAGCGAGCCGCCTTGAACCAGTAGAGAAAGTTGTAACTCAGTCTGCACGGTGGTGATTGAAGCTGTGTGCGCATGCGGGGAGCTCGGCGTCCTGCCGGTGTGCGAGGGGCAGGAAGAGCACGGGTCGGATCGTCCAGGTGATGCGGATGTCGGCATGGGCGATGGTCACCGTGCAGGGCTCGGAGCGCATCAGGGCTCTTCGGGTCTCGGCTCGCTCTTCGTGTAGCCACGTCCACGCTTCGTCCGACGCGTCGGAGTCAAGTGCCGGTGAAATGGTGCGGAGAGCGATGGCGACCCATCGGTCTGCCTGGGGTGCCGAGTACGCGTCGAACGATGCCAGGCGCGCTGGCCCTCCCGTGCCGGTGACTTCCTCGGTCCAGCATTCGCACCAGTAGCCGCGGGTGGGCCCGTTTATGGGGTCGCTCCCGCCGGGTAGGCCAGCAGCACGTAGCGGGTGCTCTCGTCGTAGAGAGTGAGTTGGTAGCCCGTGCCACCGGTCAGGTAGGCGAGGGCCCGCTCGTGCTCGGCCTCGTCCGTCAGCCAGTGCAGGCCCGGCCGTGCGTAGGCGGCGTCGAGCTGGTCGGTGATGTGCCGCGTGCGCTCGCGTAACCAGCGCAGTGCCAGGCGTGGACTCGTGGCGTCGTGTGCTCCCAAGGGGATGGCACGGACCTCGTTCAACGGGTAGGCGGCGGCTCGGCACAGGTAGGGGAGGGGCCGGCCGTCTGTATTCAGCACTACGGGAGGAGCGGACATCAGCACGGGCGCCCTCCTGCCGGTCCGACTTCGGTGAAGAGTTCCGCGGTGACCGTGTAACCGCCGTGGCTGCCGTGGACGACGACCCGGTGCGCGAGGACGCTGACCATGCCGAGCCCTCGGCCGTGCTCCGCCTCCTGGCCCTGGTGCTCGACCTTCGGGGCCGTGCCGGTGCCTCCGTCGTCCGTGACGGACAGGGCGATCACCTGCGGGGAGACCGCGAGTGCCAGATGGAAGCTGCCGGATGTCTGGCCGCTGGCCGTGTGGAGGATCGCGTTCGCGCTCAGCTCGCTCACGATCAGCTCGGCGTCCTCCGCCAGCGGCGATCCCCGCAGGATGTCGCGGGTCCAGCGGCGGGCCCTGCTGACCTCTTCCGGGAATCCTGGGCAACTGAGCCCCAGACCCGGACGCTACTCGTATACTCGTGCATACAAGTTCCTTCGTGCTGGTAGGCCGCCATGTGCAGCGGGTTCGGGCTAGACGAGTTTCACGCCGTCGTGGGCGCGGATGGCCGGCGGGGATGCCGCGTCGAGTGCGTCAAGCACACGTATCGCGTACGCCTCGTCGGTGAGTTCGATGACCTCTTCGCGGGTGGCCCAGTGCAGGGCGCGGGTCTCGTCCCCCGTGGTGGGTGTGCCGTCGGCCGCCTGGCAGCGGAAGACGAGGGAGACGATCAGGCCCGTCATGTTCTTGTAGACGCCGGTCAGGGTCGCGGGAAGCTCGATCTTGATGCCAGTCTCTTCGAGGACTTCGCGCTGAAGGGCTTCGGGGATGGTCTCCTCGCGTTCGAGGACTCCGCCCGGGGGTTCCCAGTGGCCGTTGTCGCGGCGCTTGATCAGGAGGGCCCGGCCTTGGCCATCGACGATGACCCCGGCGACGCTCACGGAGTGCGGGCGTTCTGTGCTCACGTTCCTCGGCCCTCTCGGCTGACTAGGCTCTCCACCGTAGCAACAAGACTCGCCCACTCGTCTAGATACCTAAAGGAGTACGCATGGCGTCTCTACCGAGCATTCTCGGCGGCCTCGACCCGACCAGTGATCGTGCGGTCTTCCGGCAGATCGCCGACCAGCTGCGCGAGGCCATCGACCGTGGGCGATTCAAGGAAGGGGAGAAGCTGCCCTCCGAGGCCGAATTGGTCGAGCACTACGGGGTTTCCCGGATGACGGTCCGGAACTCCTTCTCGATCCTCCAGGGCGAGGGCCTGGTGCACGCCGAGCACGGCCGGGGCGTCTTCGTCCGGCCCCGGCCTCCGGTGCGCCGCCTCGCCTCCGACCGGTTCGCCCGGCGCCACCGCGAGCAGGGCAAGTCCGCGTTCATCGTGGAGGCCGACGCCGCGGGCAGCCACCCCACCGTGGACAGCCTGGAGGTGAAAGAGGAGAAGGCCAGCCAGGACATCTCCACCCGGCTCGGTTCCGTGCGGCGCGTGCTCGCCCGGCGTCGCCGGTACCTGCTCGACGGCCGGCCGGTCGAGTTCGCCACGTCGTACCTCCCGCTCGACATCGCCCGCGGAACGCAGATTGCCGAGCCCAACCCCGGCCCCGGTGGCATCTACGCCCGGCTTGAGGAACTGGGCCACCAGCTCGACCACTTCGAGGAGGAGATCCGGGCCCGGATGCCTTCACCGTCCGAGGTGAAGACGCTGCAACTGGCCTCCGGTGTGCCAGTGATCCACCTGATCCGCACCGCCTTCGACACGGCGGGGCGGGCCGTGGAGGTCTGCGACACGGTGATGGCGGCGGACGCGTACGTCCTCTCCTACCAGCTTCCGGCGACCTGATCGGCGGTGCGCGAGGCCACTTCCCCGGACTCGTACACACCGACACGCATACTCGTATAGACGAGTGGGCAAGTTGTGTGGCAAGGTGATCCACGTTCCCGGCGCCACCGGGTTCGAAGGATGCATCTTGTCTAGACGAGTAGATGGGAAGAAACCTTGCGCACCATCCGTGTGGAGACCTCGGCCGCGACGATCCTGCTGACCGAGGCACCCGAGCCCAAGGTCCGCGACCGGCAGTCGGGCGAGATCGCGAAGGACGCCGTCAGCGGTGAGGCGCTGATGACCATCGGCGTCGTGTACATCGAGGAGGGAGAGTCGTCCCTGATCAAGGTGACCGTCCCGGAGAGCGGAGTGTCGGAAGGGCTCGCCCTCGGTGCCCCGGTCTCCCTGCCGGGTCTGATCGCCCGGCCGTGGGAGAGCGTGTTCAACGGCCAGCAGCGGCACGGCATCGCCTTCCGGGCCGCCGCCGTCACTCCGGCCACCTTCCCGGCCGCCGTGGGGGCGTCGGCCTGATGACCGACCTGGCAACGATTCTGGAGGTGGGTGGTCCCCTCGCCGCGCTCGGCGGTGGGGCCGCCTACACCCGGGCGCGACACCCCGGCGCCTACTGGTCCACGGTCGGCTTACCGGTGTCCACGGTCCGGCTGCTCAGCTCCTACGGCTCCGTCATGGAGGCGTGCGGGCTGACCGTGGCCCCCTCCCGGCTGCGGGTCCTGGCGGTCAAGGCCACCACCCGCCGTGAGGTCCGGCCCGTACCGCCGCGCCGGGGATCATCCGGCCGACCACGACGGGGCTGCGGGTCCGCCTGCGGCTCGCCCCGGGACAGGAACCCGCCGACGTGGCCGCCTCCGCCGAACGGCTGCGGCACGCCTGGGGCGTCCACGCCGTCTACGTGACCACGCTCAAGCCGGGCGTGGTCGAACTGCGGCTCGTCGGCTTCGACGTGCTGCGGCGGGTGCGCATGCCGCGCAAGCTCCGCCCGGACCTGCTCCGGGTGCCGGTCGCACTGCGCGAGGACGCCACTCCGTTCGTACGCGACTACCGCACCGTGCCGCACCAACTCACCCTCGGCGCAACGCTGTCCGGCAAATCCATGTACCTGCGTCACCTCGTCGCCGGCCTCGCCCGCCAGCCCGTCGCCCTGGTCGGCATCGACTGCAAGCGGGGCGTGGAACTGGCGCCCTTCGCCCCGCGTCTGTCGGCGCTCGCCACCGACCCGGAACAGGCCGCCGAACTGCTGCCCGTGCTCATCAAGGAAATGGAGGACCGCTACGACCTGATCAAGGCTCGGCAGGGCATCGCGCTGAGCATGCCGGACGAGGAGATAACCTCCGACATCTGGGGCCTGTCCGAGCATAAACGCCCGGTACCCGTCGTGCTGTTCGTCGACGAGGTGGCTGAACTTTTCCTCGTGGCCACGAAGAAGGACGAGGAACGCCGGGACGAGATGGTCACCCAGCTCATCCGGCTCGCCCAGCTCGGCCGGGCCGCCGGTATCTACCTGGAGGTCTGCGGGCAGCGCTTCGGCGCCGAGCTGGGCAAGGGCGCGACCATGCTGCGGGCCCAGTTGACCGGCCGGGTCTGCCACCGCGTCAACGACGAAGCCTCCGCCAAGATGGCGCTGGGCGACATCGCGCCCGAGGCGGTCTCGGCCGCCTGCGCCATCGCTCCCGAGCTGCCCGGCCTCGCCGTGGCCGGTGACACCTCCGGCGGCTGGTCCCGCATCCGCACGCCGTACCTCTCCCTCGGCGACGCCGCCGAGACCTGCCGCGAGTCGGCCCACCTGGTCCCCGACCTGCCCGCGCTCAAGCCCTTCCGGCCCGACGTGCCCGTGCGACCGCCCGCCGAGACACCGAGCCCGGTCGTGCGGCCCCGCCCGGTGACCGACTGACCCGCGCCCGCACGCATCCCCGGTCGGCGTGACCGCCTCACGCCATGTCCCTACCCCTCCCATGCCCGAACCCGGAAGGAGCCGCAGCATGCGCGCCCACCTGGCCCGCGTCGACGCGGTGCTCGTCCAAGCGGTCATCGCCGCCGCGCTGTCCTTCGCCCACCTGCACGACGTCGCCTCGGCGGCCGGACAGGACGGGTGGAAGGCGTGGGCCTATCCCGTCTCGGTCGACCTGCTGCTCGTCGCCGCCTGGCGCCGACTGCGGACCGGCGACGCGAAAGCGGCCGGGTGGTGCTGGTTCCTGATCGCCCTCGCCGCATCCCTGGGCGCCAACGTCGCCACCGCCGGACTGCTCGACCTGGACCACGTGCCGGCCTGGCTCCGCATCCTCGTCGCGGGCTGGCCCGCGGTCGCCTTCCTCGGCGGAACCCTCCTCGTCCACTCGTCGCCGACCACGCACGACGAGACCAGTGACGCCGTGGGACAGGAGACGCCCGAGGACATCGAGGACCAGGAGGACGCGCCCGATCCCGCACCGGGACCCCCGGCGCCTCCGGCAGTCGAGTCGGCACCGACCCCGGCTCCGGTCCCGCCGCCGGTCGCCGTCCCGGCCGCCCTGGTCGAGCACGCCCGCAAAGTCGCCGCCGAACACCACGCCCGCACCGGAACGGCCATCGACCCCCGACGCTGCGCGCCCGCCTCGGCGTCCCGCCACCCATGGCCGATGCCATCGCTGCCCAGCTCTGAAAGGAGACCCATATGAGTGCCAACCGCCGCTTCCGCTCCCTCACCCGCATCGGCCCCGTCCAGGTCGGCACGTCCTACGACGGCCGCGGCCGGGAGAAGCACACCGCCGCCTGCACGGCCCCGCGCTGCGGCTTCTCCGCCGACTACGACAGCCGCGCCGCCGCCGAACTGGCGGCCCGTACCCATCGCTGCCCCGTTCGCTGAAAGGACCCGGAAACCGTGACCGTCAGTCTGCCGCTCGTCGTCCTCCTCGGCTTCTTCGCCTGGGGAGCGGTCAAGTTCCTCGGCGTCCGCACATGGATCGTCGTCCTGATCGCCCTCTTCGGCTTCTGGCTCTCGGACACCTCGATGGCCCCCGCCATCGAGTCCGGCACGCGCTCCGGCGTGGACACCGTCAACGGCTCACATGACTAGACGAGTAGGTAAGGAGAGCTTCGCCGTGTTCCTGCCCAAGTACCCCGATAGCCCGACACCGCCGCCCGCACACCCCCACACCGCGGCCGACCAGGCCCCGGCCCGGCGGCCGGTCCCTCAGATCTCCGTCAGCACCGGAGCGGTCGCGGCTGTCCTCGTCGGCGGCGTCGTGCTGACCGCGCTCCTGGCCGCCCTCGCCGTCACGGCCGTCTCCGTGGCCGTCGCCGCCGTGGTCCTGCGCTCGCTGCTGCGCGACCAACACCGCCGCTGACGCACCGGACCCCCGGGCGGCCTCGATACCGCCAAGCATCCGCCGCCCCGGGGGCCGTCTCCCTCCAGCCGAACCAGAAGGAGAAAGCCATCATCACCCGCGCCACTCCGCCTCCGCTCCATGAACTCGGCGAACTGGCCGCCCTCGGCACCATGCCCGCACTCCTGCGCCAGCTCTCCGGCCTCGGCGGCTGCACGCACCCGATCCGCCTCGACGGCCACCGCACCGAGTACGACGTGAACACCCGCACCGGCGAGATCGGCAGCGTCCTCCACCACCTCGACTCCTCCAGTCTCCCGGCCGGTCACCTCCTGGTCCGCTGCAACAACCGCCGCACCACCCGGTGCGCGGCCTGCGCCGAGGTCTACCGCCGCGACACCTTCCACCTGATCACCTCCGGACTGCGCGGCGGCAAGGGCGTCCCCGAACGCGTCGCCGCCCACCCGCGCGTCTTCGCCACCTTCACCGCACCGAGCTTCGGCCCGGTCCACAACCGCCCCACCGGCTCGGCCGGTTCGGTCCGCCGCTGTCGCTGCGGCGCGCTCCACGACCAGGACGATCCCGCCCTCGGCACCCCGCTCGACCCGGACACCTACGACTACGAAGCGGCCGTGCTCTGGAACGCGCACGCCGGTCCGCTGTGGCGGCGCTTCTCCATCTACCTACGGCGGGAGGTCGCCAAGCGCGCTGGCCTCACCCAGCGGGCCCTTCGCGAGCACGCCCGGGTGTCCTTCGCCAAGGTCGCCGAGTACCAGAAGCGCGGGGCGGTCCACTTCCACGCCGTCATTCGCATCGACGGCCCCGAGGGCGGCGACACCCCGCCTCCCGCCTGGGCCACCGCCGAACTGCTCACCGACGCCATTCGGGCCGCCGCCACCGCCGCCCGCGTGGACGGCCCGGTCGTCGACGGCCGGGCCCACGCCTTCGCCTTCGGCCGACAGCTCGACGTCCGCACCATCCGCTCGGCCGACTTCGATGGTGGCCAGGAGCTGACCGAACGGGCCGTCGCCGCGTACATCGCCAAGTACGCCACCAAGGGCGCCGAGACCGCCACGGGAGCTCTGGACCGGCCGCTGAGGTTCCTCGCCGAACTCGCCCAGCTCGACATCAGCGACCACGCCCGCCGGCTCATCCGCACCGCTTGGACCCTCGGCGCGCGCAAGGACCTCGAACACCTCCGCCTGCGGGCCTGGGCCCACATGCTCGGCTTCCGCGGCCACTTCTCCACCAAGTCCCGCCGCTACTCCACCACCCTCGGCGCCCTCCGCGACGCCCGCGCCGAATGGCGCCGCGCACAGGCCCTGGAAGCGGCCGAGACCGACCCGGACACGACCCTCGTCCTCGCGCACTGGGTCTACGCCGGAACCGGCCTCACCGACGCCGAAGCCTGGCTCGCCGAAACCCTCGAACCCGCCCCCGGAACGGAAGGAGAACCCACCCATGGGTAGCCGTCGCCTCGCTGTCGCGGAAGCGGTCTCCGAGCCGCGTGGTCTGCCGTCGCGGTACCTGACTCCTGACGACCTGGTGGCGATGTTCGACCTGCCCAGCGTCGAGACGGTCTACCAGTGGCGCCGCAAGCGCACCGGTCCCCGTGGCTTCCGGGTCGGCCGGCACCTGCGCTACGACCCTGCGGACGTCCAAGCCTGGGTCGAGTCCCTGCGGGAAGGGGCTGCCGCCTGATGGCCGGGCACGTCCAAGACCGTTGGTACAGAACCGAAACCGGCCCGGACGGGAAGGCGCGCAAGGTCAAGACCGAGCGTTACGGGTCCGGTCTCCGCTACCGCGCTCGCTACGTCGGCCCGGACGGCACGGAGAAGGCCAAGAGCTTCCCCGACCGTCAGAAGCGGCTTGCTGATCAGTGGCTGGCGCACATCGAGGCGGACATGGCGCGCGGGCAGTACATCGACCCGCGCGCCGCCCGGATCACCTTCCAGCAGTACGCCGAACGCTGGGTCGCCACGCAGGGCGCCGACCCGAACACCCAAGCCTCGATGGAGTCGCAACTACGGCTGCACGCCTTCCCCTACCTCGGCTCGCGTCCGCTCGGATCCTTCCAGCCGGCGCACATCCGTGACTGGGTGCGGCAGTTGCAGGAGAACGGCGTCCGCGGGTCGTACGCCCGGACGATCTACTCCAACGTGCGCGCGGCGCTCAGTGCGGCAGTGGACGATGGCCACCTTCCCCGGAACCCTTGTGCAGCTCGGTCCGTCCGTCCGCCGACCGTCGACAACAAGCGCATCGTGCCCTGGACGCCTGAGCGGGTCTTCGCCGTCCGGGCCGCCATGCCCGAGCGCTACCAAGCCATGGTCGACCTGGGCGGCGGCTGTGGGCTCCGCCAGGGCGAGATTCTGGGTGTGGCCGTCGACGCGATCGACTTCGCCTCGGACACGCTCCACGTGGTTCAGCAACTGAAGCTGAGCCGCAGCAAGGCCGTGTTCGCACCGCCGAAGGGCGGCAAGCTGCGGGACGTGCCGCTCCCCGGCCCTGTCGCCGATGCGCTCCGG
The DNA here is from genome assembly GCA_003725745.1 of Streptomyces sp. I6. GTDB lineage: Bacteria > Actinomycetota > Actinomycetes > Streptomycetales > Streptomycetaceae > Streptomyces. The sequence continues at coordinate 3,043,771 of RHDP01000001.1, forward strand.
GCCCACATGAAGCGGTTCCCGCCGGTCGAGATCACCTTGCCATGGAAGGTCGCCGACGGTCCTCCGGTGACCAAGCGGCTCATCTTCACCGGGCCGCGTGGCGGGCACGTCTGGCGTACGTCGCTCAACGAGGAGGCGTGGAAACCGGCGCTGGCCGCGGCCGGCGTCATCCCCGTGCCCGAGCGCGGCCGACCGTACGCCGAGTCCCGCGAGAACGGCATGCACGCGCTCCGCCACTTCTACGCCTCGGTGCTGCTGGACGCCGGCGAAAACGTCAAGGCCCTCGCCGAGTACCTGGGCCACTCGGACCCAGGCCTGACACTCCGGGTGTACGCGCACCTGATGCCGTCAAGTCAGGAGCGCACTCGCAAGGCCGTCACATCAGTCTTCGCTGTGCGCTCCCTCGCCCCGCGTGTCGTTGCACGCGAAACATGAGAGCCAAATCAATCTTGCCGAAGATGTTTCACGTGAAATGCGACGCCGACAGCAAAGTTCGGATCGGTGAAACGGAGGACACAAACCCAAAGTTCGCGACGGTGTTTCACGTGAAATACGACGCTGGCAGCAAAGTTCGGATCACGTTTCATGTGAAACAAGGGAACCGGGACTAAATCCAGGATGATGTTTCACGTGAAACAGAAGCTGCACGTCAACGCGCACTTCGCACCCCCGGGAAGGCAACTCGGAGGGCCCAGCACTCGACCTTGCCATGCACGGGAGGACCCCGCAGGACACGGAGAGGGACGGAGGGCTCCGGGGCCAACGACAATAGACCGGCATTCACCTGCGGATTTTCATCGAAGCGCGCACGCGGTGTAATGTCCTTGAATCAAAGAGGAAGGCCGCCCGGCCAGGGGCGGCCTTCCTGTGTCCATCGGTGCTGCGTTAACCAGTCCACGGCAAACACGACACTTCTGGAGGGACCATGATGCCACGGCCCGGCCTGGCGATCTTTCTCACCCCGCGTGAACTTCCGTTCGGCCTCATCGGGGCAGGTGGCGCGACGCTGGGCGTCTGGGCGGGGGCACCGGTCATCCCCGTCATCGCGGTTGGGTTCTTTGTGGCCGTGCGCGTCACCATCCAGGGGGTTCGTAACCCCAGCTAGTAGCTTGACGGCCCCGACGCGGCCCAGGACCAACCACGAGCCCCCTACCCGCGGAGAATCCGCAGGTAGGGGGCTTATAGGTGCGGGCTTACTTCTTCTTGCCCTGGTTCCTGACCGCCTCGATCGCCGCCTTGGCGGCCTCCGGGTCGAGGTAGGTGCCGCCCGGGTGGACCGGCTTGAAGTCGGCGTCCAGGTCGTAGGCGAGCGGGATGCCCGTCGGAATGTTCAGGGCCGCGATGTCGGCGTCGGAGACGCCGTCCAGGTGCTTGACCAGAGCACGCAGGCTGTTTCCGTGGGCGGCGACGAGGACCGTGCGACCGGTCAGCAGGTCGGGGACGACGGCGTCGTACCAGTACGGCAGCATCCGGACGACGACGTCCTTGAGGCACTCGGTACGCGGGCGCAACTCCGGCGGGATCGCCGCGTAGCGGGCGTCGTGCGCCTGGGAGAACTCGTTGTCGTCGTCGATCGGCGGAGGCGGCACGTCGTAGGAGCGCCGCCACAGCATGAACTGCTCCTCGCCGAACTCCGCGAGTGTCTGGGCCTTGTCCTTGCCCTGCAGGGCGCCGTAGTGGCGCTCGTTGAGGCGCCAGGAGCGGTGCACCGGGATCCAGTGGCGGTCCGCGGCCTCCAGCGCGAGCTGAGCGGTGCGGATGGCACGCTTCTGGAGCGAGGTGTGCACCACGTCGGGGAGCAGACCGGCGTCCTCGAGCAGCTCGCCGCCCCGGACGGCCTCCTTCTCGCCCTTCTCGGTGAGGTTGACGTCCACCCAGCCGGTGAACAGGTTCTTCGCGTTCCACTCGCTCTCGCCGTGGCGGAGGAGGATCAGCTTGTACGTCGCGTCGGCCATGTGGCCGAGCCTAATCGACGCCCCGCACGGTCGATGACGGACGTCCGCCGGCAACTCGCTGGCCTTCCGGAGAGACCTACCCGTAATTGCCCGGTCTCCATAGGGCCACTTACACATTCCCGAGGTACGCCCGTATGTCCCTCGCCGCGCTCAAACGGGCCGCCGAGGAGAGCGTTTCGGGCCTGCCCCGGGCCTTCTGGTGGTGCTGGTGCACGGCCGCGGCCGCGGCCGCTACCAGGGTGTCCCCGCCCTCTCCCGGTCGGCAGCCGCGCTCCTCGCCCCACTGATGGCCGGGATACGTGATCCACCACTTCGGTGCCGCCTGGCCGTGGGTGTCATGCGCGGTCATCGGCACCCTGGCGGCGCCCGGCCTCTGGCTGCTCATGCGCGGACTGCCGGCCGGCCCAGCGGAATCCGGGAAGCACGCGCCCACCGGGGTCCGGCACGGCGAACCCAACCGGCACCGGCCGAGCCCGTACTGGCCGAGCCCGCACCGACGGGCTCCCCTGCGGCGGAGCCCCACGGGGGAACAGTGACCGAGGCCGGATCTGCCGAAGCCAGCCGGTGCCGGTCCGGGGACACCGGATCGGCCCGGGGCGGACGCCGGATCGGCCCGGGGACGCCGGTCAGTCCGTGGCCCGCCGGGTCAGATGCGTGAACGCCTCGAGGTTCCGGGTGGATTCGCCGCGCGCGACCCGCCAGGCGTACTCCTTGCGGATGGCGGCGGCGAACCCGAGTTCCAGCAGGGAGTTGAATGCGCCGTCCGCGGCCTCCAGCACCGTCCCGAGCAGGCGGTCGAGTTCCTCGGGGCCGACCGCCGACAGCGGCAGCCTGCCGACGAGGTAGACGTCGCCGAGCCGGTCGACCGCGTAGCTCACCCCGTACAGCTTGAGGTTGCGCTCCAGCAGCCAGCGGTGGACACGGGCCTCGTTCTCGTCGGGGTGGCGGATGACGAAGGCGTTGACGGACAGCGTGTGCCGGCCGACGCGCAGGGAGCAGGTCGTGGCGAGCTTGCGCGTGCCGGGAAGGGTGACGACGTAGGCGCCCGGTTCCGGGCACTCCCACTCCAGCTCCGCGCTCTTGAGATACGTCTCGATGATCTGCCGCGGGTCAGCCATGGTGGGAGCGTACGCGACGGCGGTGCTCGTGCATGGCGGCCGTGTAGACCTCGGCGGTGGCCGAGGCCGCCGTGTCCCAGCCGAAGCCGCGGGCGTGCACGGCGGCCGCCCCGCCCATCCGGGCCGTCAGGCGAGGGTCGTCGACGAAGCGGCGCAGTGCGCGGGCGTAGTCCGCGGGGTCGTGGCCGGACACCAGGAAGCCGGTCCTGCCGTCCCGCACGGCCACCGGCAGCCCGCCGACCGAGGCTGCGACGACGGGCGTGCCGGCCGCCTGCGCCTCTATGGCGACCAGCCCGAACGACTCACTGTGCGAGGGCATGACCAGCACCGACGCCGCACGGAACCAGTCCGCGAGCCGGTCCTGGGCGACCGGCGGCCGGAACTGCACGACATCGGCGATGCCCAGACCGGCAGCCAGTTTCTGCAGGCCCTCCGGCTTGGACAGTCCGCTGCCGCTCGGGCCGCCCACTATCGGCACCACCATCGTGGACCGCAGCGAAGGGTCCTCCTCCAACAGCAGCGCGACGGCCCTCAGCAGTACGTCGGGAGCCTTCAGCGGCTGGATGCGACCGGCGAACAGCGGGATCACGGCGTCCCTCGGCAGGCCCAGGCGAGCGCGTGCGGCCGAACGGCCGTCGGCGACCCGGAAGCGGTCGAGGTTCACACCGGGGTGGACGACGGCGACCTTCGCGGGACGGGCACCGTAGTGGCGGACCAGCTCGCCGGCCTCCTCGGCGGTGTTGGCGATCAGCCGGTCGGCGGCCTCGACGACCTGGGTCTCGCCGATCACCCGGGCCGCGGGCTCCGGGGTGTCCCCGTCCGCGAGGGCGGCGTTCTTGACCTTGGCCATGGTGTGCATGGCGTGGACCAGGGGGACGCCCCACCGCTCGGCGGCCAGCCAGCCGACGTGGCCGGACAGCCAGTAGTGGGAGTGGACGAGGTCGTAGTGGCCGGGCCGGTGCCCCGCCCAGGCCTGCATCACCCCGTGGGTGAAGGCGCACAGCTGCGCCGGCAGGTCCTCCTTGGCCAGTCCCTCGTACGGACCGGCGTCCACGTGCCGGACCAGCACACCCGGCGCCAGCTCCACCGCGGGCGGCAGTCCGCCCGTCGTGGCGCGAGTGAAGATCTCGACCTCCACGCCGATGGCCGCGAGCCGCCTGGCCAGCTCCACGATGTAGACGTTCATCCCGCCCGCGTCGCCGGTGCCCGGCTGGTGCAGGGGCGAGGTGTGCACGCTGAGCATGGCCACCCGGCGCGGTCTGCGGTGGTGGCCGGGGAGCCGCAGCCGGGGCGGCGCCGCCAGGGTGCCGGCGAGCCGGGACACGTACTGGCTCACAGGGACAGTCCTCTCGGCTCTTGTACACGGGCACGACGAACAAGGGCGATCACGGCCCTCCGAAGCCGATCAACAGTGGAACCGTCTCTTTCATTTCCGCGCCCCGCTCCCCTTTGCCCAATCGTTGCCAAGTGCGCCTCGGCGTGAGAGCGCCGACTCGGGGACGCGGGAGGTGTGGGGACACGGGAGGCAGGAGACAGGAGGCAGGAGGCACGGGGACAGGAACGTGAAGACCTGGGGACACAGGGACACAGGGACACAGGGACACAGAGGCACAGAGGCAGGAGGTGCGGGAGGCGCGGGAGGCGGCGTTCCTGCGGATCCTGTCCGGCCTGTACCCCGCCCGTGGACGCCCGGCGTGCGGCCGGTACAGGGGAGGCACAGGTCCGGCGTGCGACCGGGGTAGGCCGGCGTGCGGCAGGCGTAGGGCCGGCATCCGGTCGGCGGGCGGTCCGTCCCGGGCCGTGCCTCCGTCCCGGGTACCCCTACAGACCGGTACCGGCGCCGTTTTCCTCCGGTTTACCCTCGTGTCCATGTCCCCGCCCCCCGTCACGCCCCCGCCCCGCCCCGTGGGCACGGTGACGCGCGGCACCACCCATCCGAACCGGCTTCGCCGCATGGACCGCTGGATCGCCGCCGTGCACGGCCCGGCGCTCCGCCGTTCGGCAGCCGCACCCGTAGCGGTCGACCTCGGATACGGGGCCGCTCCCTGGACCGCCGTGGAACTGCTGGTGAGGCTGCGCGCCGCCGAACCGCGCACCAGGGTCGTGGGCGTCGAGATCGAGCCGACCCGGGTGGAGGCCGCTCGTGCTTATGTGCGGGACGGGCTGAGCTTCGTTCACGGCGGCTTCGAGGTGCCGATCCCCGATCCCGTCCGCCCGCTGGTCATCAGGGCGGCCAACGTACTCCGCCAGTACGACGAGGAGCAGGTCGCCGAAGTCTGGCGGCGGCTGTGCGGGCGTCTCGCTCCCGGCGGTCTGCTGGTCGAGGGCACCTGCGACGAGATCGGCCGTCGGCACGTGTGGGTGGCGCTCGGCCCGGAGGGCCCGAGGACCGTCACCTTCGCCACCCGCCTCGGCTCGCTGGACCGCCCCTCCGACCTCGCCGAACGCCTGCCCAAGGCCCTCATCCACCGCAATGTGCCGGGGGAACCGGTCCACGCGTTCCTTCGGGACTTCGACCGGGCGTGGGCGGCCGCGGCACCGTACGCCTCGCTCGGCGCGCGGCAGCGCTGGATCAGGGCGGTGCGCCTGCTGGCCGCGGACTGGCCGCTGACGGACGCCCGCACGGACGGGCGGCGGCGGTGGCGGCAGGGCGAGGTGACCGTCGAGTGGTCGGCGCTGGCCCCGGGTCCGTCCGCCGAGGGCCGCGACTGACAGGCCCGGGCGGCGTACGGCATACGGTGCAGTGCCTGCCGCGCGCACGTACGGCGCGCGACCTAAGAAGGGGCGCAGTGCGTGCGGCGTGCGGGACATACGGCGTAGCGGGTGCGGTGCGTCGGGGCGAACGGCGGGGAGGGAGGAGGGGGACGGCCGGGGAGGGACCGGCGGCACGGTGGCCGGCGCGGTAACCGGCGCGGTAACCGGCGGCGGGTGGTCAGCTGAGCGGCGGCCGGTCAGCTGAGCGGCGGAAGCATGCGCCGACGCGGAAGCGGACACCCGGCACCCGGCACCCGGCACCCGGCACCCGGCACCCGGCACCCGGATCGGGAACGCGGTCCGGTGTCCGTTCGTCGGAATGGCAGTGATCAGAGATCAGAGATCCACGGCTGGTCCATCCGCAGGAACGAGTGGGTGTGACGGGTGACGGACCGGAGCGCGGACGGGTGACAGAAGTGACCGGGGCGGACTTGCTCTGTCGCTTTGGCTCGCGTCATGGCACCATCGCGTCGAAAGCCGTAAGTTACTGACGGTAAATCATATTGAGTGGGACCAGAGTCGTCTGGCGTTGTCCGGAGGGGGACTTGTGAACCGACGCCGCTATGCCGCCGCCGTCACGGTGGTGGGCGCCGTGACACTACTGGCCGCACCGGGCCAGGCCTTCGCCGTGCCCCAGCCGCCCGAACCGCCCCGCAAGAGCCTCGAAGAGGTACGCGAGGAGCTCGACGAGCTATACCGCAAGGCCGCTTCGGCCACGGACGCCTACAACCTGGCGGAGGAGCAGGCCGAACGGCAGTCGGCGCAGATCGTGACGCTGGCCAAGGAGATCACCGAGGGGCGGGCCAGGATCGACGACCTCAAGGACCGGGCCGGCGCCACGGCCCGTGCCCAGTACCGGGGCGGCGGCCTGCCGCCGGAGGCGCAGCTGGTCCTCAGCGACGACCCGCACCTCTTCCTCGACGCCGCCGGACGCATCAAGGCGGGCGGCAAGGCGACCAGGGACCTTCTCGGCGAACTGAACAGGACCCAGGCCGACTTGCAGACCTACAGCAGGGAGGCCAGCGTCCAGTGGGCGCTGCTGGAGGCCAACCGGGTCAAGAAGGAGAAGCACAAGAAGGAGATCAACGAGCAGATCGCCGCGGCCAGGAGGATAGAGGCCCAGCTCCAGAAGGAAGAGCTGGAGCGGCTGCGGAAGCTGGAACAGGAAGCGGCGAACGAGGCCCAGACGGCCTGGCTGGGCTCCGGCGTCCTCAAGGAGATCAACGGCCGTGCGAGCGAGCAGGGCAAGGCCGCCGTCGCGTTCGCGACCGGGCAGATCGGCAAGCCCTACGTGTGGGGCGCGGAGGGGCCGGGCTCCTACGACTGCTCCGGACTGACCTCGCAGGCCTGGGCGGCCGCCGGGCGCGGCATTCCGCGCACCTCGCAGGAGCAGTGGCGGCGGCTGCCTCGCATCGACATCAAGGACATGCGGCCGGGCGACCTGATCATCTACCACGCGGACGCCAGCCACGTGGGGATGTACGTGGGCGACGGCGCGATCGTCCACGCCCCCCGCCCCGGGCGGAACGTGACGCTGGCGGGTGCGGGCTCGATGGCGATCCTCGGGGTCGTCCGCCCGGACAAGTGAGCGAAACCACAGCAAAACGTACAGGGTGAGCCGGGTCACGCGGGAGTTGCGTGACCCGGCTCACCTGCACCGGGTGACGTTCGTCATCACCCAGGGGGCAACTACGCCCTGATGCGCGGCATATGCCATTCACTCTCCCCGGAACGCCATTCCCCCGCACCCCCCGCTACCGCTATGGTCCCCGTCGGGTGGGACGTCGTTCGTCGACCCGCCGCGCCCTCGGGGGAGGGAAGGAAGCACACCGATGCCCGTACCCGTTCCGCGCCAGCGGACCGGCTCACCAGTCACCGCAGGCCCCGCCGCAGCGCCGGTCCCCGCGGGTCCCGTCGCCGCCGACCCGATGCCGGAGTCCGCCGCCGACCCGATGCCGGAGTCCACGGCCGGCCCCATGCCGGAGTCCACCGCACCCGTCTCGGAGTCCGCCGGAGGCGACCTCACGCTCCTCGTCATCGAGGACGACCCGGCGGGCACCTTCACCGTCCCCGAACTGCTCGGCGCCGCCGGCACACGGGTCCGTATCCGCACGGCCCGCAACCTCACCGAGGCCGAACGGCTCCTCACCGACGACATCCACTGCATCCTCGTGGATCTCGCGCTTCCCGGCTCCGCCCGCGAGCGCGCGGAGGGCGACGATCTGGCCGTGCTGCGGCACGTGCTGCGCATCGCGCCGAAGCACGCCGTGCTGGCACTCGCCGCGGACGCCGACTCCGAGCGCGCCGCCGAGGCCGTAAGGGTCGGGGCGCAGGACTTCCTGCACCGCGACGAGCTGGACGGAAGGGTCCTCAGCCGGGCCATCCGGTACGCGGTGGAACGCAAGCGCGCCGACAGCGCGCAGGTGAAGCTGGCCGAGTCCCGGCTGCGCGCCCAGGAGAACGCCCGGCTCGAGCGGGGGCTCCTGCCCACGCCCCTGCTGCAGGGCAGTGACCTGCGGTTCGCGGCCCGCTACCGCCCGGGGCGCTCGCGCGCCCTGCTCGGCGGTGACTTCTACGACACGGTCCGCACCCCGGACGGCACCGTCCACGCGATGATCGGCGACGTGTGCGGGCACGGCCCCGACGAGGCCGCCCTCGGCGTGGAACTGCGCATCGCCTGGCGTGCGCTGACCTTCGCCGGGATGTGCGGGGACGAGCTGCTCTCCACGCTCCAGAAGGTACTGGAGCACGAGCGTGAGAGCGACGAGATCTTCGCGACCCTCTGCACGGTCGACATCGCCCCGGACGGCCGGCGCGCGGGCCTGTGCCTGGCCGGCCACCCGTCCCCGCTCGTCGTCCGCCGGGGACGGCCCGCGCAACTGCTTCCGTACGAGAGCGGCGGCCCGGCCCTGGGTCTGCTGCCACGCGCCCGCTGGCCGCGCCGGCAGGTGGAGCTGGGTGCCTCGTGGAGCCTGATGATGTACACGGACGGCCTGATCGAGGGCCGGATCGCACCGGGCGGCGACCGGCTGGGCCAGGACGGCATGGTCGACATGGTCAACCGCCAGCTGGCGGCCGGGCTCAGCGGCGAGGCGCTGCTGGAGGCCGCGGTGGCGGAGGTGCGGGAGATGAACGGCGGCGATCTCACCGACGACGTGGCGGTGCTGCTGCTGGACCGCGACCGGGTGCACGACCGCGACCGGGTGCACGCCCCGTAAGCGCTGAGGGCCGGCCGCGGCCGGCCCTCAGCGCTTACGGGGGCGCGCCGTGTGCGCGGGTGCCGCGTGCCGTGCGCGCCGCGTGGCCGGCCCTAGCGTCCACCGTTGTAGGGCCCGTACGGCCCGTCGCTGCTGGAGCCGCCGCGGCGGCCGCCGCCGGACACCTGCTGGAGCGCGGGGCGGACGTCGACCAGGAAGACGATCGTCGCGATCAGCCCGGCGATCTGCAGGAACAGCATCGGAATGATCAGGTTCACGGCGACCGTGACGCCGAGCAGGATCAGCCAGAACATCTTCGACTGCTTGCCGGCCGCACGGTACGCGTCCTCACGGGCGAAGGCGGCGAAGCCCAGCGCGACCACCGCGAGGACGAGCATGGCCAGGTTGAGCAGCCAGAGAATCGTGCCGAATCCCTCGAGCAACATGCTGTGCACCGCCTAGTGGGTTGAAACGCGTCCCGACCACGGTACGGCCGGGACAAGGCCAACGTACCCGCACAACGGGCCGGGAACCCGAAAGGTGCCCGGCCCGTGGGGGATGCGCCCCGGCCGCGGCGGCTCGGCCGCCCACGGGGCGTTACCGCTACTTGCCTGCCTGCGGGCCGGTGGACTTCTTCGCCACGGGCTTGCGGGGCGCGGGCTTGCGGGCGGCCGGCGGCGCAGGCTTCCTGTCCTCGGCCCTGGCCGCCGGCTTCGGAGCGGGCTGGGTCTTCACCGCGCCGTTCGCGGCCTTCGGCGCCTCCGCCCTAGGCGAGGGCTTCGGCGCGGCCTTCGGCTCGGGCTTCGGCGCCGTCTTGGGCGTGGTCTTCGGCGTGGTCTTCGGCTGCGCCTTGGGCTCGACGGCCACGGCGATCTCGGCGATCTCCTCCGCGGCCTCGCCGCGCCACGCCTTCACAGCCTGCTCACCGTGCTCGGCGACCTTCTCGTAGGTATCCCGGGCCCGCACCGCGTACTCCGCGGCCACGCCCACGCTGCGCAGCGCCAGGTCCTGCGCGTTCTCACCGAGCTTCTTCAGGTCGGTGTCCAGGCTCCCGAGCACCTCGGTCACCTTGGCCTGCATGGTGGCCTGGGCCTCCCGGGCCTGAGCCACCATCTTCGCCTGCACGGCCTTCGGGTCGGTCTCGCGCACGGCCTCGATACGGGCCGGCGCCTCGGTACGCAGCTGCTCGATCAGCGTGGGCACCTTCTTCGCCTGCTGGACCGCGAGGTCGGCCGTGCCGGCCGCGAAGTAGAGGGGGTGGGGTCGGTGAGGGTCTTGCGCAGGTCATCGGTGATGGCCATGACTGTGGTCCTCCCGGATCGCAGATTCGTCGGTTCAGACTTCGGGTGATGAGGGCTGGTCGGCACCACTTCCTGCGGCCGTGCGGGGGCCGCCCTCGGTGGTGTCCCTATCCGTATCGGCGTCGAAGCCGTTCTCCTTGCGGAACGATTCGTAGATCTGCAGCAGCACCTGCTTCTGCTTCTCGTTGATCGAGGGGTCGGCCAGGATGACGGCCCGCGTCTCCAGCTCGTCCCGCTCGCGCTCGTCGAGGATCCCGGCCCGCACGTACAGCGTCTCGGCGGAGATCCGCAGCGCCTTGGCGACCTGCTGCAGCACCTCGGCGCTCGGCTTGCGCAGCCCGCGCTCGATCTGGCTCAGGTACGGATTGGACACCCCGGCGGCGTCGGCGAGCTGCCGCAGCGACAGCTGCGCGTTGCGCCGCTGCTCGCGGAGGTAGTCACCGAGGCTGCCGACGTTGAGGGATGCCATGGTGTCGATGGTGCGCCATCGATGCTAACAATTGCAAGCACCTGCTTGCAAAAGTGCGCTCCATCACCCGGGCAGCGGAGTGAGACCGAGCACGATAGGTGTCCGTTCCCGAGGGACATGGCGAAGGCCCACCGGATCTGGCGACGGACTTGGCGGAGTCTCACCGATCTGGCGTCTACTGCGTGGCTGGCCCGACTCGCCTTCTTCTCAGCCACCGCCCCCCACTCGGACCCTGAACCGCCCTCCTTCACCCAACCGGCGACGAATCCGAATGACGGCGCACGTGGTGCTGGCCTAGCGTTCCGCCCATGACCTCCCCGGACGACAAGCCCGGCGTGACCATCCGCTGCCAGGACAGCGCATCCGTCGGCGTGACGTTCTGCGACCGGTTCAGCTTCGACGCAGACTCCGTGCACTATGCCGTCGAGCTGTGGGGCCCGGGTCTGACCGCTCGCGCCAACGAGGTTGTCGCCCGGATCTGGGACAGCGGTCTCGCCCCGTTCCTGGAAGAGCTCGCCGCCGACTACCGGGGATGGGACGGCGAACGGAGCTGGCAGACCAACGACCGGGACCTCGCGGTGTCGGCCGTCTTCCGGTCCGGCGGGCACGTCGGGCTGACCTGGACCTTGCGGCCATGGCCGCAGGTCGCTGGCGGCTGGGGCGCATCGGTGACCACCTGGCTGGAAGCCAGCGAGCAGACGGCTTCTCTGGCGGCCGACATCCGGCACTTCCCCGCCGGGGAGCAGCAGTGACATCCGCTATCCGCATTACCTGGACGTTGGCGGCCCACGGATGGGCCGACTGCACCCTTGAGGATCATCATGCGAAGGCCGGGCTCACATCCGCGTGCGGCCTCCTGGTGCAGGCGTTCCGGGCCGGCCTCCGCGAGCCGCCGACGAACAGCTTTGTCGGTGGGCTCTGCCAGGGTGTGCGTCGTGGACGAATCGGTGGAGCGTGTCGACGGTCAAGATCGCGTGCTGGGGGTGATCAGCCGTGGGGAGGCCATCCGGGAGGGCCGGCTGCATCGGGTCGCCTTGACGGTGTGTCGTGATGAGGATGGCCGGATTCTCGTCCACCGGCGGTCGGAGCAGGTGTCGCGCTTCCCAGGGCTCTATGAGGTCGGGGTCGGTGGCGCTGCAATTGCCGGCGAGTCCTATGAACAGGCCGCCGCGCGGGAACTGGCCGAAGAGCTGGGCATTCGTGCGCTGCCGCGCCTGCTGTTCACGTTCATCAACCGCAGCGGCTTGAGCCCTCACCGGCTCGGCGTGCACGAAGCCGTGGTGCCGAATGCCGTGGCCCCCGATCCCGACGAGGTCGCCTGGCATGGCTGGCTGACCGAGCCGGAGCTCGGCTCGGCCCTGCTGGAGCGGCACTTCACCCCCGACAGCCACGAAACCTTCAGGCAGTATCTCGCGTTCCGGAGCGCGCACTCCTGACCTTGCTCGCCTCGCGGGCGAGGTCTGGCCGGCTGATCCCGTCCGGACCACCTCTTCACCACCATCGGGCACCACTTCGGCCGCGTCGAACCCCGCCGCCGGATGCGGGACTACGTGCACGGACGGTCGTTTCGCAGCTTGAGTCCGCGTAAGGCACGATTCGGCATGCGTTCCGGTCGGATAACGATCGGTTCTGGCGACTCAGGGGTGACATTCAGCCCCGTAGAGTGCATACGTATCTATGTCTTGAACATGTTCAAGTGGACATGCTCGTACGCCGGGGTCGTCCGTACGGGGCTCTTGGGGAGGGTCTACACCATGCGCAGCGGAGTGAACACCGCTTTCGTCGGCGGCGTGTTCGTCCTGGTGGCAGGCGGGGTGGGGTTCGCGGGCTACGAGATGCTGGGCGGGGACTCGGGTGGCGCGGACCTGGGTGGCGCGGACGCCGCGCCGCTGAACTCGTCCGAGTCCGGGGAGGTTACGGCCAAGGAGGTCGAGCGGACATCGCGGGACTTCCTGGCGGCGTGGGCCCGCGGGGACGCGGACGCGGCGGGGACGCTGACCGACGATCCGGCGGCGGCCGGGGAGGCGCTGCGCGGCTTCCGGGAGACCGGGCATGTGGAGAGCGCCGTGGTCACGCCGGGCGCGGCGAACGGCGCCACGGTGCCGTACACGGTGAAGGCGACCATCAGTTTCAAGGGGCACGAGAAGGAGCTGGCGTACGCCTCGGAGCTGACCGTGGTGCGGGGCAAGAGCAGTGGGCGGGCGCTGGTGGACTGGACGCCGACGGTGCTGCACCCGAAGCTGATCGAGGGCGCGACCCTGCGGACCGGTGAGGCGAAGACGATCCAGGCGGTGGACCGCGAGGGCCGGGAACTGACCGCCGAGAAGTACCCGTCGCTGGCCCCCGTGCTGGACACCCTGCGTACCCGGTACGCGGACGGGGCCGCGGGCGAGCCCGGCGTCGAGACCTGGATCGAGCCGGCCGACGCCGACGCGCCGAACCGGACGCTGCTCACCCTCGCCAAGGGAAGGACGAAGAAGCTCCAGACGACGCTGGACGCCGATGTACAGGCCGCCGCCGAGCGCGCGGTGAAGAAGTACGACCGGGCCTCGGTGGTCGCCGTCCGGCCCAGCACCGGCGAGATCAGCGCGGTCGCCAACAGCCCGGCCGGCGGGTTCAACGTGGCGATGGAGGGGGCGCAGGCCCCCGGCTCCACGATGAAGGTCGTGACCGCGGCGATGATGCTGGAGCACGGCCTGGTCGGCGGACCGGCCTCCCCGGTCGAGTGTCCGAAGGAGGTGACCTGGTCGGGCCGGACCTTCCACAACAACAAGAACTTCTCCATCGCGAACGGCACCTTCCGGGACAGCTTCCGCCGCTCCTGCAACACCTTCTTCATGAAGGCGCTGGGCCCGCTGAACGCCAAGGGCGTGGAGGACATCGCCCTGAGCCAGACGGCCCGCAAGTACTTCGGCCTGGGCGGGGTGTGGTCCGTCGGGATCGTCTCCACCGACGCCCGCATCCCGGTCTCGAAGGGCCCCGAGACGGCCGCCTCCTACATCGGCCAGGGCAAGGTCACCATGAACGCCCTCAGCGTCGCCTCCCTCTCGGCGACCGTGAAGAACGGCGCGTTCCGCCAGCCGGTGATCGTGCCCAGGGAGATGATCAAGGGCGAGCTGACCACCGCCCAGCCGCTGCCCGGGAGCATGGCCGCCACCCTGCGCAGCGTGATGGGCGCCGCCGCGACCGACGGCACCGCCGCCAAGGCGATGTCCGCGGTCAGCGGCGACAAGGGAGCCAAGACCGGGTCGGCCGAGGTCGACGGGCAGAGCGACTCCAACAGCTGGTTCACCGGCTACGCGGACGACCTGGCCGCCGGCTCGGTCGTCCAGTCCGGCGGCTACGGCAGCGGGCCGGCGGGCAACGTCGTCGCGGCCGTGCTGAACGCACGGTAGGGCGGCGTCGGTCCGGTCGGCGGCGCGGAGACGGCCGGACGGGCCGAGGCGCACGACAGGACCGCGGAGGCTGTCGACGCCGTGGCCAGTCCCGTTCCCGTACATCCACACGGGGCCGACCGAGACAGTTGCGGGCAGAGTGCCGTTCGCGGAAGGGTTCTGCCCGCCGGCCCTCGACGGAGTGCCCACGACGAGGGTCGTGGCAGTTTCCAGCATCCGGCGGACGCGGTTGTCCTGTCCATAGGCAGCGTCCGCCGTCACCCGGGCGATCGGCAGCGGCGAGGACAGCGCCCTGCGGACGATCGCCGCGGCGATCGCGTCTTTGGTGGCGAACTCCCGCTCGTCGGGGACCTTGGCGGCGTGGCAGCGGTCACGGCCGTCGGTCCAGGGCTTGGGCAGGTAGAGCTCCCGGTCCACCAGGGTGCGGCCGGCCGTGCTGGCGTAGGCGGCGAAGACGCCTGTCTGGCAGTTCTCGGTGCGGCCGGGGCCTGCGGGCTTCGGCTTCGCGATCCGGGACGGTCGCTTCCGGCTCCCCCTTCCCGCTTACGGGCGGCCGGTACCGTGTCCCCGTGTCCCGAACACCCCTCTCCGACCTCGTCAGGCTGCGCCGGGCCCGTGACGCGATGGACCGCGACTACGCACAGCCCCTGGACGTACCCGCGCTGGCGCGCATCGCCCTCATGTCGGCCGGGCACTTCTCACGCAGCTTCCGGGCCGCATACGGCGAGACGCCCTACAGCTACCTCATGACCCGACGGATCGAGCGGGCCAAGGCGCTGCTGCGGCGTGGCGACCTGTCGGTCACGGAGGTCTGTATGGAGGTCGGCTGCACCTCACTGGGCTCGTTCAGCTCGCGGTTCACCGAACTGGTCGGCGAGAGCCCCAGCGCCTACCGCGCCCGCGGCCACGATCACGGATCCGCCATCCCCGCCTGCATCGCGAAGATCCACACCAGGCCGGTCAGGAACGGAGAAGCGAGCGGCCCCGCCCGTCCGTAGCGTGGCGGACATGGACATCAATCTTTCGCAGTGCTTCATCGCCGTCGACGACCACGACAAGGCACTCGCCTTCTACCGCGACGTACTCGGTCTCGAGGTGCGCAACGACGTCGGGTTCGAGGGCATGCGCTGGGTGACGGTGGGCTCTCCCTCTCAGCCGGACGTGGAGATCGTCCTCGAGCCGCCGCTCGCGGATCCGAACGCCACGGAAGCCGACCGCCGGGCGGTGGCCGAACTGCTCGCCAAGGGCATGCTGCGCGGTGTCATCTTCCGGACCGGCGACGTGGACGCCACGTTCGAGCGGATCCGCGCCGCGGGGGCCGAGGTGCTGCAGGAGCCCGTGGACCAGCCGTACGGCGTCCGCGACTGCGCCTTCCGCGACCCGGCGGGGAACATGCTGCGGTTCAACCAGCCTCGCGGCGCGTAGCACCCGGAACCGGAGCCGGGGCCGACAGGGGAGCGGGACGGCGCAGGCAGCCCCCTCGCAGGCCGGCCCGATCATACGGGCCTGCCCCTGACCGGCCCGGCTCGGGCCTCACTCCTGCCGCGCGTCGGCCCTGGCCCGCATCCGCCCTGGCCCGCGTCGGCCCTGGCGCGCATCGGTTCTGGCCCGCGTCGGCCCTGGCGCGTGACCGGCGACGGGACGGACGGGCAGCGGCGGGACGGGGCCTCCAAACGGTGCGGGTGGCGGTCAGACGTGCGGGACGCTCGACAGGAGGGCCATGTCCTCCTCGGTCAGCCGCAGCGCGCCCGCCGCCACGTTCTCCTCCAGGTGCACGGGATCCCCCGTACCCGGGATCGCCAGTACGTGGGCGCCGAGTCCGAGCGTCCACGCCACGCGGACCTGGGCCGGGCTCACGCCGTGCGCCCGGGCGACGGTGAGGACGGGGTCGTGCTCGGTGCCGGTGGCTCCCGCCTCCCGGCCCCGCCCCGCGATCGCGAAGAACGGTACGTACGCGACGCCCTGTTCACCGCACGCACCGACGAACTCGAGTTGCTCGCGCGCCCCGATGGTGCAGGCGTTCTGGACGCACACGACCGGCGCGATCTCGCGCGCCTCCGCGAGTTGGGCCGGAGAGACGTTGGAGACACCGAGGTGGCGGACGAGTCCGGCCTGCCGGAGTTCGGCCAGGGCGCCGAAGTGCTCCGCGATGGAGCCCGTCTGCCCGCTCCTCGGGACGCGGAGGTTGACCAGGTCGAGATGGTCGCGGCCGAGCTGGCGGAGGTTCTCCTCCACCTGTCCGCGTAGCTCTGCGGGCGAGGCCCAGCGCCAGTCCCCGGACGGGTCCCGCCCCGCCCACACCTTGGTGGCGATGACCAGGCCGTCCGGGTACGGGGCGAGCGCGGTGTTGATCAGCTCGTTGGCGGACCGCAGCGACGAGAAGTAGAAGGCGGCCGTGTCGATGTGGTTCACGCCCAGCTCGACCGCGCGGCGCAGCACCGCGACCGCCCGGTCCCGGTCGCCGGGGCTGCCGTCGGCGTTCGCCGTCAGGCGCATCGCACCGAATCCGAGCCGGTTGACCGGGAGGTCGCCGAGAGTCCAGGTGCCGGACGTGGTCGCGTTGATGGTCTCAGTGGTCATGCGCGGAGTCTTACAGCCCACGAGGGGGCGCGGCTCCGGAGTGGCACGGGACCGGTCGGCCGGTCGTCAGGTCACTCACCCCGCCCACCACACCGGCGTCCCGGTCACACGCTTCACCCACGGCACCGACCGGACCGGCCCGGTGCTCAGAACATGTCCGGGCACCATGCCCGACGCGGCGCCCGGAACACCGCGTCCGCCAGGGCCGCCACGCCCGCCCGGTGCTCCGACACCCGCCCCAGCGCCATCAGCCGCAGCACCGACTCGTCTCCCAGGTACAGCGATCCCAACGCCCCGAGGTCCAGGGACAGTTCGGCCGCCAGCTCGGTCGGCGAGCACTCGGCCGTGCCGTCGGGCGACACCTCCAGCCGGAACCGGCCCCCTGCCTGCCCCAGTGGGTCGTGCACGTCCAGCACCAGCCTGCCGGGGATGCCGTAGGTGCGCGCCTCCAGCGCCCGCACCACGTCCAGCACCCGGACCCACAGGAAGTCCGCGCAGGTGACCGTGCGGGCGGCACGCGGGTCGGGGAACAGCAGCGGGAGCAGATCGTCGGGGGCGCGCCGCCCCGACCTGACCGTGGTGACCCAGTCCACCGAGCACACGAAGTGCCACAGGGCCCGCTCGGCGGCGGGTGAGACCGTGATCAGCTTCTCGACCTCCAGGGCCGTGTCGGGCTGCCCCGCGTCGGACCAGCCGGACGTCGCGGCCCGGTACACGGCCAGCCCCTCCACGTCACCAGCCGCCGAGCGGTACAGCGCGGAGAACGGCTCCTTCCAGGGTTCGGGCCCCGCCGGGACCACTCCGGTGTTCAGCTGCCACCAGCGCGCGTCGCGGTCGGTCGCCCCGGCCCGGCCGGCGCGGAAGCGGTCGTACAGCTCCGGACCGAGCTTGCGGACCTCCTCTCCGTCGGCCAGGTCGATCCGGGCACCGTCCCCGGGGCCCGGCCGACGCGGGTCGAGCCCGGTGCGCGCCACGTCGATGCTCCACTCCGTGAACCAGGTCGCGGGGCCGAAGCCGTACCGCCCGTAGATGGGGAACTCGGCCGCGATCAGCGTCGAGACGATCTCGCCCCGCTCCTTCGCGGCCGCGAGGTCGGGCGTGATCATGCTGGTGAGCAGGCCGCGACGGCGGTGCGTCGGGGAGACGGTGACGTTCGAGACGGCGTTCGCCGGTACCGCGGCACCGCCGGGGACAGTGAGCTGCTGGGTGTATGACCGGTAGGTCGCCACGCAGCGGCCCGCGTCGAAGGCGCCCCGCACCCGGGGCATGTCGAAGTGCGCGAGCCGGTCGGCGGCCAGTTCCTCACCGACCTCCGGGGACTGCAGGAACCCGGTCCTGCATGCACGCAGCCAGTCGGTGACCTCGGACTCGGTGACAGGACGCACATCAGGGCTCATGACACCCACGCTATGCCGCCCGGCCTCACCCGTCACAGCGATTACGGCGCCCTCCGGCGAGCGGGCGAGCGGCAGGGCGGGCGGGCGACCGGCAGGGCGGGCGGTCCGGCTCACCGCCCGGTCCGGTGTCCCCACACCCGGCCGCGATCCGGGTGCGGGGTCGGGTGTGGGGTCGGCCTTGCCGTTCGGCCTCCCGGGCCCGAGGGCTCCGTTCGAGAGCTGCGCAGGCGTGCCACGGCGAGCCGACAGCCCGCGGTCTCGGTGCGCAGGCCCCGCGGCACCTCAGGTGAGCAGGTCGTCCACCTGCGCTTCGCCCTCGCGGTACCGGCGGGCGATCTCCGCGCTGCAGTCGTCCGCGGTGCGCTGCAACTGCTGCCGCTGCCCCGACACTTCCTGCTCGTAGCCCGCGAGCCGCCCCATCGCCGCGCGCAGTTCGCCGTCCGTGCGCGCGTCCAGGTCGGACAGCTCGACCTCGGAGAGCATCTCCGCGGCCAGCAGCCGGTACTCCTCGCCGCGCGGCTCGGACAGCGTGACGTGCCGGGCCGAACTGCCGCGCCGCGACGGCGGGTCGGCGAGGATCCGCGAGAGCCGGTCGACTACGGCGGCGTCCGGTCCGGGCGGCTCCGGTCCGGACGCCGCACCGGGCAGCAGCGGCGACGGCGGTGCCGACCGCCGGGACAGCTCCGCGCGCAGGATGTCGATCCGTCCCTGCAGCAGCCGCCGCACATAGCTCAGATCGGCCTCGTCCCGCTGGGACTCCTTGCGCAGGGCCCGCAGCTCCGGCAGCCGCAGTGCGGCGAGATCGCGCCCACCGGCGGAGTCGGAACGGCCTTCGCCGGTGCGCTGCGCGGGCGGGCGGGCGGTGCCGGCCCCGAGCAGGCACCGCGGGTCGTCTGAACGGGACCGGGCGACTGCCCGGTGCCAGGTGTGATCATGCGTGAATCAGTCCCCTCGACCGGTGCCTGAGGTCTCCCCGGGCCCGGAGGGCCGAAGGGATGCACCGACTCCGTGCATCGTGCCACTACGAACGGTGCCCATGCAGGCGGTCTGCACCCGTTCAGCCCCCGATAGGTTGGTGTGTATGCGTGCAGTGGTGCAGAGGGTCGACGGCGCGAGCGTCGTGGTGGCCGGTGAGACCGTGGGAGAGATCGTCGGCGAGGGGCTGTGCGTCCTGGTGGGGGTGACCCACGGGGACACGTCCGAGAAGGCGGCGCAGCTGGCCCGCAAGCTGTGGTCGGTGCGGATCCTGGAAGGCGAGAAGTCCTGCTCGGACGTGAACGCTCCGCTGCTGGTGATCTCGCAGTTCACTCTCTACGGGGACGCCCGCAAGGGCCGCCGGCCCACCTGGAACGCCGCGGCAGCCGGCGAGATCGCCGAGCCGCTCGTCGACGAGGTGGTGGCGCGGCTGCGGGAACTGGGAGCGCAGGTGGAGACGGGCCGGTTCGGGGCGCAGATGAGGGTGTCGCTCACGAACAACGGCCCGTTCACGGTGCTGCTGGAGGTGTAGGCACGGCCGCCCCGCCCGGGGAGTCCCTAAGGCTCGACCACGACCTCCTGGGCCGCCGCCGTGCTCCCGGCCATCAGTTCCGCGTCCACCGGCACGTTCCGCTTCACCAGGGCCAGGGCGATCGGCCCCAGCTCGTGGTGGCGTGCCGACGTCGTGACGAAGCCGAGCTGCCTCCCGTCCGCACCGTCCGCCGCCAATCGGACCGGCGTACCGTGCCCCGGCAGATGCACCTCGCTGCCGTCGAGGTGCAGGAACACCAGCCGGCGCGGCGGCTTCCCCAGGTTGTGGACGCGCGCCACGGTCTCCTGCCCCCGGTAGCAGCCCTTCTGCAGGTGAACGGCGGCGCCGACCAGCCCGAGCTCGTGCGGAATGGTGCGGTGGTCGGTCTCGAAGCCCAGCCGCGGGCGGTGCGCCTCCACGCGCAGGGCCTCGTACGCCAGGACGCCGATCGCCGGGCCGTTGGCCGCGGCGTACGACTCCAGTGCCGCCCGCGGCAGGAACAGGTCGCGGCCCTGCGGGGTCTCCCGTACGACCACGCCCTCCGGGACCTCCGCGATCGAACCGGCGGGCAGGTACACCACGGCGAACTCGTCCGTACGGTCCGCGATGTCCACCTGGTAGAAGAACTTCATCGACTCCAGGTATGCGAGGAGTGCCTCCCGGGTCCCCGGTTCGACATGGGCCCACACCGTCTCGCCGTCGTCCACGAGGTACAGCGCGTGCTCGATGTGGCCGTGCGCGGAGAGGATCAGGGCTTCGGTGGCCTCCCCGGGGGGCAGCTCGCTGACGTGCTGGGTGAGCAGCAGATGCAGCCAGCCGAGCCGGTCCTTCCCGGAGACGGTGATCACGCCCCGGTGCGAGAGGTCGACGAGACCGGTGCCGTCGGCGAGGGCACGCTGCTCGCGGAACAGATCACCGTAGTGCGCGGCGACACCTTCGTCGCGCCCCTCGGCGGGGACGGCGCCGGGCAGGGACAGCAGAGGGCTCTTCATGAGCCCAAGCCTACGACCGGCCGTCTGCGGCGCTTCCCTCGCACTTCCGGCACCGGCCGAAGATCGCGAAGTGCTTCATATCGGTGACGAAGCCGAACTTCTCGCGCAGTTCCGCGGTGAATCCGGCGGCCACGTCGACGTCCGCCTCGATCACGTCCCCGCAGTCACGGCAGACCAGATGGAGGTGGTGGTGCCGGTCTGCCAGGTGGTAGGTGGGGGCGCCGTGCCCGAGATGGGCGTGCGAGACCAGGCCCAGCTCCTCCAGCAGCTCAAGGGTCCGGTAGACCGTCGAGATGTTCACCCCGGACGCGGTCTTGCGCACCTCGACGAGGATGTCGTCGGGCGTCGCGTGCTCCAGCGTGTCGACGGCTTCGAGAACGAGCTGACGCTGCGGGGTCAGACGGTAACCGCGCTGCCGCAGATCACTCTTCCAGTCGGTGCTCACCACGCGTCCAGTGTAGGCAGCGGGGGCCGGGACCGCGGAGGGACGGCGGTCCGTCCGCGCCCCCGGTTGCGGCGCGAGCCGCGCGCGGTGCGGGAGCCGCAGGCGCTACGCGAGCCGCGCGCGGTGCGGGAAGGCTGCGCGTGCCGGGGCACGCGGAGAGGTCACTTGCGGAGAGGTCACTTGAAGAAGGCGATGCCGTCGTCCGGCAGGTCACCGAGGTCCTTGGCCCATGCCTCGACCTGCTCGGGCGTGACGGTCTTCTTCAGGTGGGCCGACATATAGGGCCGCAGCGGCACCTCGGGGGTGGACTTCTCACCGACCCACATCAGGTCGCCCTTGACATAGCCGTAGAGCCGCTTGCCGGCGGAGTACGGCGGAGCGGAGACGGTGTGCGCGACCGCGTCCGTGGCCAGGTCGATCTGCGGCTTCTTGTCCGCGAGATCGCCGTACCAGATCTCCACGACGCCCTGGTCGCGGACCATCACGACCTCGACCTTGCGGTCCTTGTCGATCCTCCAGTAGCCGGACTCGCTCTCCAGGGGGCGGACCTTCCTGCCCTCGGAGTCCAGCACCCAGCTGTGCGAGACGTACTCGATGAAGTCGCGGCCGTCGTGGCTGAAGGTCACGGACTGGCCGAAGTTGCACTTCTCCGAGCCGGGGAAGTCGGACACGCCCGCGCCCTCCCAGGTGCCGAGGAGAAACGCGAGCGGCACGAGGTCGGGGTTGAGGTCTGACGGGATCTCGATCATGGCTGGCTCTGTCGGTCAGTGGGATAGGGACTAGCGCTGGCCCTGGTACAGCTTCTTCACGGCCAGGCCGGTGAAGGCGAGGACGCCCACACACACCAGGACCAGCAGCAGTTCGAAGAAAACAATCACAGGTGCTCCTCGGGTGAGCGCGAAGGCAGATCGGGCCGCACCCCAGCTTAGTGGGCGGGGGCGCGGCCCTCTCCGCGAGGTCAGCCCGGCGGCTTCTGCGTGGTCAGCCCGGCGGCCCCGAGGCAGCCGGCGACCTCCGCGTGGTCAGCGCGGCGGAGCGGTCCGGGCTGTCCGGCCGGTCCGGGCTGTCCGGCGCGACCGACGACGCCTCCGCCTTCGACTCGGCCGGCTCCGGCCGCGCTCCGTGCCGTTCCAAGAGAATCCACCACGAGACCTGCGGGCGCCCAGCCGGTTGTCCGCGCTCATACGACTGCCCCGCGCCCCGAGGTCGGGTCGCGGCCCGTCCGATTACAGTTCGGCATATGGCGAAGAAGCTCGTGATCAAGGTGACCGCCGGGGCCGACGCCCCGAACGCTGCTCGCAGGCCTTCACGGTGGCCGCCGTCGCCGTGGCGAGCGGGGTGGAGGTCTCGCTCTGGCTGACGGGCGAGTCGTCGTGGTTCGCCCTGCCGGGCCGGGCCGCGGAGTTCGAACTCCCGCACGCGGCGCCGCTGCCGGATCTCATCGATTCGGTCCTGGCGGCCGGGCGGATCACCCTCTGCACGCAGTGCGCGGCACGGCGCGAGATCACGGAGAAGGACGTGATCGAAGGCGTACGGATCGCGGGCGCGCAGGTCTTCGTGAGTGAGGCGCTGGCCGACGGCACCCAGGCGCTCGTCTACTAGGACACTCCTCGACCGGCCGGTGCCAGGGCACTCGTCGACCGGCCGGTATCGGGACACTCGTCGACCGGCCGGTAACCGGGACGGTCGTCCGCCAGTCGGGTGCGGGACCGGACCGCCCCGCGGATTGCGGGCGCGGGCCGGTGATCGGTACGCACACGGGGTCACAGCGGCGTGAGGGCGGGATACCGGGCACCAGGGACCGGGGATCCGCCCCGGACCGGGCGCCACGGACCGGGTATCAGGGACAGGCACCAGGGACAGGGACCAGGGACACGGATTCGGGACACGGATTCGGGACACGGATTCGGGGGAGGGGGCCGGGAGCAGCGCGGGCCCTCCGATCAGGGGCGAGGAGCCGGACTGCGGCGTTGCGCCACGTCATGGACGCGGGCCCTGGCCCGGCTTCCTTCTGCCGTCGAGTTCGTCCCACCACTCGTCGGACTGCGGGTCACCCGACGGGTCGTCCCACCAGCGGTCCTCCGGTCCCCGCCGGTTCGCCACCACCGCCGCGAGCGGTGGGATCACCATCGCGACGAAGCACATGCCGACCGCGACCGGCACCGACCACAGGCGCACGAAGGCCCAGGCGGAGACGAAGAGGACGAGACATCCGCCCATCAGCAGGAAGTAGGCGTGACGGCGCCGCGCGTACATACTTCCAGCGTAGGACGCGGCGACCCGGACGGCACCGAGGGCCGCACCCGCGTCCGCGGCAGGCCCGCGAGGGCACGAAGGGCCGCACCCGCGTCCAGGAAAGCGTCCAACCCCCTGGGGTGCGGCCCTTCGGCCGGTCCGGTTCGCGCCGTCAGACGGCGATGGCCACCTCGGAGAGGCCACCCGTCTGCGCGACGACCGTACGGTCCGCCGTGGCGCCCGGGACGAGGGCCCGCACGGTCCACGTCCCTTCGGCCGCGTAGAAGCGGAACTGTCCGGTCGCCGAGGTCGGGACCTCGGCGGTGAACTCGCCGGTCGAGTCCAGCAGGCGCACATAGCCGGTGACCGGCTCGCCGTCGCGGGTCACCTGGCCTTGGATGGTGGTCTCACCGGGCTTGATCGTCGAGGCGTCGGGGCCGCCGGCCTTCGCTCCACACATGCTTTTTGTCCTTACGGTCGAGAGGTCCGGAGGCCCGAAGGTCCGGGAGGTCCGGGAGGTCCGGGGCTTACTTGTTGGCACCGAGCTCGATCGGCACGCCGACGAGCGAGCCGTACTCGGTCCAGGAACCGTCGTAGTTCTTGACGTTCTCCACACCGAGCAGCTCGTGCAGGACGAACCAGGTCAGGGCGGAACGCTCACCGATGCGGCAGTAGGCGATGGTGTCCTTCGCCAGGTCGACCTGCTCCTCGGCGTAGAGGGCCTTGAGCTCGTCGTCCGACTTGAAGGTGCCGTCGTCGTTGGCGTTCTTCGACCACGGGATGTTGCGGGCGGTCGGCACGTGGCCGGGGCGCTGCGACTGCTCCTGCGGCAGGTGGGCCGGGGCGAGCAGCTTGCCGCTGAACTCGTCGGGCGAACGGACGTCCACCAGGTTCTGGCTGCCGATTGCGGCCACCACGTCGTCGCGGAACGCGCGGATGGACGCGTTCTGGGCCGTGGCCTTGTACTCGGTGGCCGGGCGCTGCGGGACCTCGGAGCCGTCGACGAGGTCGCGGGAGTCGAGCTCCCACTTCTTGCGCCCGCCGTCGAGGAGCTTCACGTCCTGGTGGCCGTAGAGCTTGAAGTACCAGTACGCGTAGGAGGCGAACCAGTTGTTGTTGCCGCCGTAGAGGACGACGGTGTCGTCGTTGGCGATCCCCTTCTTGGACAGCAGCTTCTCGAAACCGGCCTGGTCCACGAAGTCACGGCGGACCGGGTCCTGGAGGTCCTTCTGCCAGTCGATCCGGACGGCGTTCTTGATGTGGTTCTTGTCGTAGGCCGAGGTGTCCTCGTCGACCTCGACGACGACCACCTTCGGGTCGTCGAGGCGGGCCTCGACCCAGTCGGCGTCTACCAGGACGTCGCTGCGGCTCATGCTGTCTCTCCTCCGGGGCAGTGTGCGGCGAGTGGTGCGCTGGGGTGTCGCGCGGGGCTGTGCGGTACGCCGCGAGGGCGTCGGGCACGGGGTTGGCCCTGATCCATGGCAGGTCAGAAGGCCCGGGGAATACGGAAGTCGGCGCTTCCGCTCAGATGCCGCGACAGAGCATGGCGGCGACACGGCACAGGTCGACTGCCCGCCGCTTCGTGAGATCCGCCTGTCGCTTCATGGGTCCGATCGTAGGGACGAGTCGGCGGCCCTGTCACCGGCGTGTCGCATTCTGAGACACGATCGTCCGAAGGGTGGAATGAGGGGCGGACACCCGGCCCACCCGGTGGTTCCGCGGGACGGGCCTCGACCGCTCCATCTACGGAGCGGACACAAACGTCTCAGCATCCGGCCGATGAAGGGCGCCCGGGTCGCGGAACCCGCCCCCGCCGGCGGCCGCCCGACGAGGCACCGGGGCGCATGGACACCCGGACACCCGGACCCCCGGCAGCAGGGCGCATAGGCACCCGGAAACCCGGCAGCAGGGCAACTGGGCGGCGGGGCGTGAACCGGCGGACACGGCGAACGGCGCGGGCCGCGAACCGGCGGACGCCGCGGACAGCGCGGACAGCGCGGACAGCGCGGGCACCCGGCAGGCGAGGGACTCCGGGCAGGCGGACCGGTACCCGGCGGGCGGCCTCAGCCGGTCAGCGGAACGTTCCTGCCCGAGACGGTGATGACGAGGCCGTTCTCCTCCGCCTGCACCTTCTCCAGCTCCATCCCCTGCGGCAGGCCGCTGATCTCGCGGTCGAAGTCGGTCTTCTGCCGGATGAGGTTCTCGAGCATCGGTATGCCCTCCCCGGGCACCTCGTCGGCCCGCACCCTGATCGTGTCGCCGTCGACCAGGCTGACCGTGGAGACCACCCCGCGCGACAGCGTCCGGCCGGCGATGTCGACCGAGCCGGTGACCTTCACCTTGCCGTCCCCGCCGTACGCCAGTGTGACGTCCTCGTCGGCCGCCCTGGCGAGGTCGGCGTACGAGATACGGGCGGTGCCGGTCGCGGTCGTCGCCGTGGCGCTGGAGAAGCCACCGCCGAGGCGCACGTCGTGCAGGGCGGCGGACATCTCGGTGATGACGATCCGGCGCCCCCCGGCGCTGGCCTCGGCGCCCCGGACGGTGACGTCGACACGCTCCAGCTCCTTCCCCGCGACCTGGGTCAGGAACGGGAAGCCCGCGATCGACACCTCCGTCGTCCCGGAAGAGCCCTGGCGTGCCTTGACCTTCTCCGCGGCCTCCTGCTCGGCGTAGTCGAGCAGCAGCCGGTCGGCGGCGACGAAGAGCCCGCCGAGGACCACCGCGGTGATCAGCAGTATTCGCAGTGCGCGCACGCCTGTATCTCCCACCCCTGTCGCGACCGCTCCCGGGCGGAAGCGGACTCAGTGATCGACGTCCACGGCACGCTAGTGGTTCCCGCCCGGCCCGGGCCAGGATCAGCCGAGCAGCCGGCCGAGCAGGAGCACGATCGGCGCCGCGGCGGTGAGCGGCAGTGCGACACCGGCCGTCATGTGCACGAACCGGGAGGGGTAGTCGTAGCTCGCCACCCGCAGACCCACCAGAGCTCCCATCCCGGCCCCCAGGGCAGGCAGCGCGGCCTCCGTCCCCGCACCGGTCACCGCGCCCGCGGCGATCCCGGCGGTCGCGGCGGCCAGCAGTGCCACCACCGCGGAAGCGGCTCCGGGGAGCGGCAGCGCCCGGGCCAGGGCCGCGACGGCGACCGCCGCACCGCCCGCCGCGACCGCGTCCGGGGCGGCGGCGAGGAAACCCGCCGCGACGATCGTCAGCGCGGCCGAGGCGATCGTCGCCATCAGCCCGTACATCCGCTCGTCCGCGGACGCACGGCTGCGCAGTTGCAGCACGAGGGTGAGGAGTACCCACACACCGAGGGTGCCGATGAGCGCGGCCGGGGCGTGCTCCCGGCCCGCCGCCAGCAGCACGGCGTCGGCGGCCAGACCGCCGGCGAAGGCGAGCGCGATGCCCTGGCGTGCGGGCCACATGCCGTTCAGCCGGAACCAGCCGGCGGCGGTGAGGCCCTGCAGCGCGATCAGCGGGACCAGCAGCAGATACGGGGAGGCGCCGGCGGTCGCCGCGAGCAGCAGGCCGAGGACGGCGGTGAGGCCGGCGGGCTGCACACCGGGCGGGATGATCGGCGAACGGCCCTCGGCGCGGGCGCGCCGGGCATCGGTGACGCGGGTGTTGCCCCTGGTGGTGGGTGCGCTGTACGCGGGCCCGGCACCGGCGGGGGAACCGGGCGCGGCCGGGGTTTCCGGCACCGGGCCGTGCGAGGCGCCCTGCGGCCCGTACCCCGCGGGTGCGCCCGGCGCCTCCGGCGGCAGCGGGTGCGCCGTCTGGTGGGGCGCGCCCACCGGTGGCAGATACGCGGTGTCCGCGGCGGCCCCGGTGTACAGGCCGCCGTCCCGCGGGTGCGGGGCGCCTTGCGACGGGGGGACCTGCTGCGGGTACCGGCCGCCCTGCGGGTGCGGGGCGTGCTCCTGGTACGGGGTGCCGCCCTGCGGGTACGGGGTGTGCTCCTGGTGCGGGGCGTGCTGCGCGTGGCCGACCGCCGGCTGGTACTGGGTGTCCCAGGTCTGCCCCTCCCACGTCTGGGTGACCTGGGAGTCCGGCGGGTTCTGCCCGTAGGGGTCGTGGGAGTCCGGCGGGCCCTGCCACGTCCGGGCGGCGTGGGAGTCCGCCTGGTTCTGCCACGTCTGGGTGACCTGGGAGTCCGGCGGGTTCTGGCCGTAGGGGTCGTGCGCACCGTACGGATTCTGCTGATCGCTGCTCATGCTGTGCGGTTCACCCTCCTGCGAACGGCGGGAGCACCTCGACCGTGCCGCCCTCGGCCAGCCGTACGGTCTCATGCCCCCGGGTCCCGACGGGCGCCCCGTCGACGAGGAAGGAGCACCGTCGGAGTACCCGGACGAGTTCGCCCGGGTGCCTCTCGCGGACGGCGTCCAGTGCCTCGGCCAGGTTGTCCGCGGCGTACGGCTCCTCGGCCACGCCGGCTGCGGCCTTGGCCGCGGCCCAGTAGCGGATGGTCCCCGCTGCCATCGCGGCACTCCTCTCTCCGTCTTCCCGCTCGTCGACTGTCCATCATGGGCTATGCGCGGACGAGCCAGTCCCCGAGGCGCCCCAGCAGCGCGTCGCCGACCGCGTTCTCCGCGTGTCCCATGCCCGGTTCCAGCCACAGTTCGGACGGTCCGGCGGCGGCCAGCATCCGGGGGTGGTCCAACGGGAAGTACGGGTCGCGGTCGCCGTGGACGATCAGCAGCGGGGTCGGGGCGATCAGCGGCACGGCCGCCACCGGGGAGAGCGGCACCGGGTCCCAGTCCCGGGGGTGGATCCGGGTGCGCAGTCCGTAGCGCCCGACGAGCCGCCCCACGGGGCGGGTGACCACCCAGTGGAGCCTGCGCATCGGCGCCGTGCCCCGGTAGTACCAGCGGGCCGGCGCGCTCACCGCGGCGACGGCGTCGGTCCGGCACTCCCGGGCGTCCGCCGCGAGCCACGGCTCCGGAGCGGACTCGTACGGCCGCCGCCGCTCCCCGCGTCTGCGCCGCGCGTCCGCCGTGGGCCGACGCTCCGGGGCGCCCGCGCCCGCGTCCACGGCCGCGGCGGACCGCTCCCGGGCCGCTCCCCCGTACGCCGCCCCGTACAGCGCCGCGTGCCGCAGCGCCACCGAGCCGCCCATCGAGAAGCCGGCCGTGACGACGCGCCGGTACCCCAGGGACCGCGCCCAGGCGACCGCCGCGGCCAGGTCCAGCACCTCGCGGTCGCCTACGGTCGATAGTCCGCCGGAGCGGCCGTGGCCCCGGAAGGAGAAGGTGACGACCGCCGCGCTGCGGGCGAGCACACGGGCCGCCCGGCGCACCGCCGGGCGGTCCACCGAGCCGGTGAAGCCGTGCGCCACGACGATCGCCGTCCCGGCCGCCACGCCCCCGGGGCGGCGCTCGCCATCCCCATCAGCCCCATCAGCCCCGCCGCCACCGTCAGCCCTGTCTTCCCCGTCTTCGCCGTCATGCTCGCCGGAACAGCCGGAACAGCCGGACCCGCCCTCCGGACGACGCCCCGGCTCCCCCTCGGACCGGGCCGCGCGGGGCTCGTGGAGGGCCTCGACGAGCACCCCGTCACAGGTCCTCAGCATTGCGCGAAGGGGTCCCGCGGTGATCGAGGAAACATCCACACTGTGACATCGGCCCTCCGACTCGGAAGTCATGTGGGCTATTCTGCTTGGCAGAGGATCCGGGCGACGCAGCCCCCGGGTCCTTTTGTGTTTGCAGGCCGTTGTTACAGACAGGTGAACGAGACGATCGCGGAACCCCTGGGCGCGGGGACCGCGGCCGGGCAAGAAGCAGTTGCCGCATACTCCCCCGCGGTCTTCGGGCGTGGGAGGGACCCCCTCTCGCAGGGACGAGGAGGAACCGACGTAATGGGCGAGCGAACCGTGCACGACCGAGAAACGACGCCCCGCACAGGGGCGGCGACCGGGGCAGGTGGGGCGCGATGAGCTCTCTGCTGCTCCTCACCAACGCCCTCCAGCCGTCCAC
Source organism: Streptomyces sp. I6 (assembly GCA_003725745.1). Lineage (GTDB taxonomy): Bacteria > Actinomycetota > Actinomycetes > Streptomycetales > Streptomycetaceae > Streptomyces. The sequence goes on from RHDP01000001.1 coordinate 3,073,082, forward strand.
GGAGGTGCTTCCCGCACTCGGCCTGCTCCTCCACAACGTGCGGGTAGCCCCGGCGGAGGGCCCGGCCCTCGTCGACACCCCGGGCGCCGACGTGATCCTGGTCGACGGGCGACGCGACCTCCCCCAGGTCCGCAGCCTCTGCCAGCTGCTCCGCTCCACCGGGCCCGGCTGCCCGCTGATCCTCGTCGTCACGGAGGGCGGTCTCGCGGCCGTCACCGCCGACTGGGGCATCGACGACGTGCTGCTGGACACCGCCGGTCCCGCCGAGGTGGAGGCCCGGCTGCGGCTGGCGACGGGCCGCCAGCAGCTCACCTCGGACGACTCCCCCATGGAGATCCGCAACGGTGATCTGTCCGTCGACGAGGCGACGTACAGCGCGAAGCTGAAGGGCAGGGTCCTGGACCTGACCTTCAAGGAGTTCGAACTGCTGAAGTACCTGGCCCAGCACCCCGGCCGGGTCTTCACCCGGGCCCAGCTGCTCCAGGAGGTCTGGGGCTACGACTACTTCGGCGGCACGCGCACGGTCGACGTGCACGTGCGGAGGCTGCGCGCCAAGCTCGGTCCCGAGCACGAGTCCCTCATCGGGACCGTGCGCAACGTGGGCTACCGCTTCGTCACCCCGGAGAAGGCCGAGCGCTCGGCGGAGGAGACCGCCGCCGCGAAGGCGAAGAAGGCGTCCGCCGGATCCACCGCCCCGGCCGCCGACACGATCGAGGACGTCGAGGCCGCCGTACGCCCTGCCCAGAGGTAGGTCACCACGCGTAGACTGCGCGCGTGGCCAAGGTGACGCGGGACGACGTGGCGCGACTGGCGGGTACTTCGACCGCGGTCGTCAGCTATGTCATCAACAACGGACCCCGGCCGGTCGCACCGGCCACGCGCGAGCGTGTACTCGCCGCGATCAAGGAGCTGGGCTACCGGCCCGACCGGGTCGCACAGGCGATGGCCTCGCGGCGCACCGACCTCATAGGCATGATCGTGCCGGACGCCCGGCAGCCGTTCTTCGCGGAGATGGCCCACGCGGTGGAGCGGGCCGCGGCCGACCGCGGCAAGATGGTCCTGGTCGGTAATTCGGACTACCGCGACGAGCGCGAGGTCCACTACCTGCGGGCCTTCCTCGGCATGCGGGTCGCCGGGCTGATCCTGGTCAGCCAGGGCCCGAGCGATCGCGCCGCGGCGGAGATCGAGGCCTGGGACGCCCGGGTGGTGCTGCTCCACGAGCGGCCCGAGGCGATCGACGACGTCGCCGTCGTCACGGACGACATCGGCGGTGCCCAGCTCGCCACACGGCATCTGCTGGAGCACGGTCACCCGTATGTGGCGTGTCTCGGCGGGGTCGAGGAGACCCCGGCGGTGGGCGACCCGGTGGCCGACCACGTCGAGGGCTGGCGGCGGGCGATGCTGGAGTCCGGGCGATCCACGGAGGGCCGCCTGTTCTCGGCGCCGTACAACCGGTACGACGCCTATCGCCTGGCCTTGGAGCTGCTGTCCGGCCCCGAGCGGCCTCCGGCGATCTTCTGTGCGACGGACGACCAGGCGATCGGTGTGCTGCGGGCGGCCCGGGAGTTGCGGATCGACGTTCCCGGTGAACTCGCTGTGGCGGGCTTCGACGACGTCAAGGAGGCCGCGCTGACCGATCCGCCGCTGACGACCATCGCCTCCGACCGGCCGGCGATGGCACGCGCGGCGGTCGACCTGGTGCTGGACGACGGTCTGCGGGTGGTCGGATCGCGGCGGGAGCGGGTCAAGCTGTTCCCCTCGGCACTGATCGTGCGCCGCTCCTGCGGCTGCGGCGGCTGACCCCGCGGCGAGGGCCTGCTCCCCGCCGGCCGGGCGGCATGCCCACGGCCGCCGCCGACCCCTTCAGCGCATGAGCCTGCTCCCCGCCGGCCGGGCGGCATGGGCACTCGCACCGGGCGGCATGGGCGCTCGGGCCGGGGGCATCCCGGATGCCCGCACGCGCGCACGCCGTCCGCTCCTCCCCCACCGCGGCGGGGAGGCATTTACATGGGGCATACACGCTTCTGTCGGGCTTCTCAGGGCGTCCTCAGCGCTCTTTCATGTACGGGCCCGACAGTCGTCACCATGACGGACCACCACCACCGCAGCGGCGGCGACGGCACCCACCCCGACCCCGCGCACCCGTACTCGTCCCCGTACTCCCACCCGGACCCCGGCGACGGGGCGTACCCGCCGCCGCCCCCGCACGCCCCCGAGGCGTCCGCTCCCGCCCCCGGTCACCGGGCCCGCGCCAGGCGGCCCGTCGCGCTGATCGCGGCCGTGGCGATCGCGGCCGCGGCCGTCGGCGGCGGGGCCGCGACGCTCGTGGAGCGGTTCACCACCGGGAGCACGCCCGCCGCCACCGCGGCCGTCAACGGCACGACGGTGTCCCAGAGCGGCAAGGGCACCGTCGCGGGTGTCGCACAGGCCGTCTCACCCAGCATCGTGGAGATCAACGCCTCGTCCGGCTCGGGCGAGTCCACCGGTTCAGGCGTGATCATCACCTCGGACGGCGAGATCGTGACCAACAACCATGTGATCGCCGGCGCGGACACCATCAAGGTCCGGCTCAGCGACGGCACGGCGTACACCGCGGACGTCGTCGGCACCGACCCCGACAAGGATCTGGCGCTGGTCAAGCTGCGGGGCGCAGAGGGCCTGAAGGCGGCCGCCCTCGGCGACTCGAGCAGTCTGGAGGTCGGCGACGAGGTCGTCGCGATCGGCTCCCCGGAGGGCCTCACCGGCACCGTGACCAGCGGCATCGTCTCGGCCCTCGACCGGGACGTGACCGTCGCCAAGGATGAGGGAGACGAGGGCCAGGGACAGGGACAGGGGCGGCAGGACCCGCGGGAGAACTGGCCCTTCGAGTTCGGCGGCCGGCAGTTCAACGGCGACACCGGCGACACCAAGACCACGTACAAGGCCATCCAGACCGACGCCTCGCTCAACCCCGGCAACTCCGGCGGTGCGCTGATCAACATGAACGGCGAGATCATCGGCATCAACTCCGCCATGTACTCGCCGAGTTCCGCGACCGGTTCGACCGCCGGCAGCGTCGGTCTCGGGTTCGCCATCCCCATCGACACCGTCAAGGCCGACCTGGACACCCTCCGCTCGGGCGGCGGCGCCTGAGAGCGTGCGAGGCTGGGGCCATGACCTCCACACCGGACGACGGCGGGCGCATCCTCGTCGTCGACGACGAGCCCGCAGTGCGCGAGGCGCTCCAGCGCAGCCTCGCCTTCGAGGGGTACACCACCGAAGTCGCCGTCGACGGCGCCGACGCGCTCGCCAAGGTGGAGTCCTACCGGCCGGACCTGGTCGTCCTGGACGTCCAGATGCCGCGCATGGACGGACTGACCGCGGCGCGCAGGCTGCGGTCCGCCGGCTCCACCCTGCCGATCCTGATGCTGACCGCACGGGACACCGTCGGTGACCGCGTCACCGGCCTCGACGCCGGGGCCGACGACTACCTGGTGAAGCCGTTCGAGCTGGACGAACTGCTGGCGCGGATCAGGGCACTGCTGCGGCGCAGCTCGTACGCGGCCTCCGGGCCCGGCGGCGGGGACTCCGGCGAGGTGCTGTCGTTCGCGGACCTCCGGATGGACCTGATCACCCGCGAGGTCACGCGTGGGCCGCGCCGGGTCGAGCTGACCCGCACCGAGTTCACCCTGCTGGAGCTGTTCCTGGCCCACCCGAGGCAGGTGCTGACCCGCGAGCAGATCCTCAAGACCGTCTGGGGCTTCGACTTCGAGCCGAGCTCCAACTCGCTGGACGTCTACGTGATGTATCTGCGCCGCAAGACCGAGGCGGGCGGAGAGCCGCGGCTGGTCCACACCGTCCGGGGAGTGGGCTACGCCCTGCGGGAGGGATCCCCGGAGTGATCCGCAGATTCCGCGCCCTGCCGCTGCGGTCACGGCTCGCGCTGCTGACGGCGACGGCCGTGGCGGCCGCGGTGGCCGCGGTCGCCGTCGCCTGCTGGCTGCTGGCGCGGGCACAGCTGCGCGACGAACTCGACAACTCGCTGCGGAACACCAGCGCGCCGCCCGACTCGGTCGCGACCGCGCTGGCGGCGTGCCGGGCACCCGCCAGGACACCCGACGACGCACGGGCCTTCGCGTACATCCAGGTCCTCCTCCCCGACGGCACCCGGTGCGTCACCCCCTACACGGAGCCGGTGAAGGTGAAGTCCGCCGACCTCGCCGTGGCGCAGGGGCTGCGGAAGGACGCACTGCACGGCAGCACCACGGACGACGGCGACGACGTGCGGGTCCACACCGTGTCCAGGCCGGTGCGGGGCCAGCAGGCCGCCGTCATGGTCGCCCGGCCGCTCAACGAGATCGACTCCGCTCTGAACCGGCTCGTCCTCCTCCTCACCTTCCTCGCCGGCGCCGGAGTCGTCGCCGCCGGAGCCGCCGGCCTGTGGGTCGCCCGCACCGGTCTGAAGCCCGTCGACCGGCTCACCGACGCCGTCGAGCACGTGGCCCGCACCGAGGACCTGACCGTGCGGATCCCGGTGGAGGGCGAGGACGAGATCGCACGGCTCTCGCGCTCCTTCAACCAGATGACCGCGGCGCTGGCGTCCTCCCGGGATCGGCAGGCCCAGCTCATCGCGGACGCCGGCCACGAGCTGCGCACCCCGCTGACCTCGCTGCGGACCAACATCGACCTGCTGGTCCGCAGCGAGCAGACGGGCCGGGCCCTGCCGCCGGACGACCGGGCGGCGCTGCTGGCCTCCGTCCGGGCGCAGATGTCCGAGCTGGCCGCGCTGATCGGCGATCTGCAGGAGCTGTCCCGGCCGGACAGCGCGGCCCCCGGCCCGGTCCAGGTCGTCGCGCTGCACGAGATCACCCGGACCGCGCTGGAGCGGGCGCGGCTGCGCGGCCCCGAGCTGAGGATCGAGGCCGATCTTCGGCCCTGGTACGTACGGGCCGAGCCCGCAGCGCTGGAGCGCGCCGTCGTCAACGTGCTGGACAACGCGGTGAAGTTCTCGCCACCGCACGGGACGGTCGAGGTGGCGCTGGACCGCGGGGTGCTGACGGTGCGCGACCACGGCCCCGGGGTGCCACCGGAGGAACTCCCGCATGTCTTCGAGCGGTTCTGGCGCTCCCCGTCCGCCCGTGCGCTGCCCGGCTCCGGCCTGGGGCTGTCGATCGTGGCCAGGACCGTGCGGCAGGCGGGCGGGGAGGCGGAGCTGCGTCCGGCGGAGGGCGGCGGCACCGTGGCGGTGGTCCGTCTGCCGGGGGCGCCGGACCTTCCTCCGGAGGTGCCGTCAGTTGTGCCGGATAAGGGATTCGACCAGCCCTGACCGGGTGTTCGGGAAGTCGAGCACGACGATCCCGAGGGCCTTCCAGCCGCTCGCCGTGCCGTCCAGGAAGCGGTGGACGCGGGGGTTGAGGTCGTCGGAGTTCCACCGCGGCGGCAGATAGGCGGAGGTGCTGACGAAGTTGGCGAACAGCCTGCCCGGCTGCTCCACCGCCTTGCGCAGATGCGCCACGACCTTGGGGTACTTGTCCCACGGCGGGGCGTTCCAGTCGTCCTGGGTGTCGAACACCGCGCCGTCCCGCCACTTCGGGCCGGGCAAACCTCCGTTGTCCGCGATCAGGACGATCTTTCCGCGCGCCCGGCCGAGAACGGGGAGGGTGTCGCCGATGTGGAACAGCGGGCGCCAGCCGCGTACGTCGAGGTAGTCGTCGAAGACGGCGCGGAAGGCGGCGTCGCTCTCTCCCGAGTACTCCTGCTTCACCCGCATCAGGACGGTTTCCGACGGGTGGGCGCGCAGGAAGTCGCGACAGGCGACGAGGACGTCGCCGAACATCATGTGCTGGTAGGAGGGCCCGTGGTGGATCGCGAACGAGCCGTCGATGGCCCGGCACCGTATGTCCAGGAACCGGATGCCCGAGTCGAGCTGCTGCGCGATGGTCGCGTTCTGGCACTCCGCCCAGGGGCCGCCGAAGCGGGCGCCGGAGTCGTGGGTGCCGGGGATGGTGAGCGTCCGCAGCGCCCTGGCGCCGTCGAAGCCGGCCATCCAGTCCCGCGGGCCGAGCGCCCGCCGCGGCGCGGCCGCCGCCGGGCCGGGGCCGGTGCGCCGATGAGAACGGACGCGGAGGTCGCCGCCGCGCCCGTGAGGAAACCGCGCCTGGTCAGGGACATACTGGCTGTCTCCTTCGTCGGCCTCCGCGATGTGGGGGCGTCGCGGTCGGCACCGGGATGATGACAGACATGCTCATGACAGGAAATGCACCGGTCGGAAAGGCCGCGATGCAATGAGCCGGACGGAACGGCTCGAAGCGGAGAGCCGCACGGGGAACGGCGGAAACACACCCCGGACGGGGAGCGGGGGAGACACGCCCCGGACGGAAACCGCCGGGAGCCGCGGAAGACATATCGGGGGGAGAAACGCGCCGGACGGAAACCGCGGGAAGAGAGGAGGGGCGGCGGACCCGCGGTCCGCCGCCCCTCCTCGTTCGGCCGGCGTTCGGCCGGCGTTCGGCCGGCGTTCGCCCGGCTCAGCCGGTCACCTGACGACCGTGATCCGGCCCGTCGCCGGCGGTGCCAGCGGGGCACCCGGGCTGGAGTGCGCGGCGAAGTAGGCGTTGAGCATGTCCAGGTCGGACGCGCCCACCAGCTTGTTCTTGTGCTCCTTCAGCACCGCGAAGCCGTCGCCCCCGCCCGCGAGGAACTCGTTCATCGCGACACGGTAGGTCTTCGCAGGGTCGATCGGCTCCCCGTTCAGCCTCACGGAGTCCGTCACGATCCGGTCGGCACCGCTCTTCGTCAGGTCCAGGGTGTAGGTGAAGCCACTCGACACCTGGAGGATCTTCGGTGCGGCCTGGTTGGAGCCGCTGACCTGCTGCTGCAGCGCGGTGATCAGCTGGGCACCGGTGAGGTCGACCGCCGTCATCATGTTGGTGAACGGCTGCACGGTGAACGCCTCGCCGTAGGTCACGACGCCGTCGCCCTCACTGCCGGACGCCTTGTGGACCAGGCCGGCACGGATGCCGCCCGGGTTCATCAGCGCGAGCTGCGCGCCGCCCTTGTCCGCCGGGGCCATGCCCTCCAGCTGCGCGTCGGCGATCAGGTTGCCCGCCGGGCGCTCGGGCGCGTCGGCGGGGTTCTCGATGTCCGCCGAGATGTAGCCGACGGGCCTGTTGGCGATCGGCGCGGCCAGGGTGTTCCAGCGGTCGATCAGCTGCGTGATGTCCGCCGCCTTGGGCACGTCGCGGGTGACGACGTGGTTGGCGGACGCCACGGACGTGCGCACGATGTCGCGGGTGCGGCGGTCGTAGGTGAGCGTCGTGTCGGTGTAGAGCTTGCCGAACGAGGCGGCCGAGGTGACCGTGCGCGGCTTGCCGGACGGGTCCGGGATCGTGCACGCGTACGCCTGGTGGGTGTGACCGGTGATCAGCGCGTCGACCTGGGGGCTGACGTTCTTGGCGATGTCGACGATCGGGCCGGAGATCCCGTCGCCCGGGCCGGGGCTGTCGCAGTCGTAGTTGTACGAGCCCGAGGCCGGCGCGCCGCCCTCGTGCAGCAGCGCGACGATCGACTTCACACCCTTGCGCTCCAGCACCTTGGCGTACTTGTTGATCGTCTCGATCTCGTCGCCGAACTTCAGGCCCTTGATGCCCTCGGCGCTGACGATGTTCGGAGTGCCCTCGAGGGTGACGCCGATGAAGCCGATCCGCACCCCGTTCTTCTCCCAGACGAAGTACGGGTCCAGGAGCGGGCGGCCGGACTTCTCGTCGGTGACGTTGGCCGCGAGGTACGGGAAGTCCGCGCCGCGGAAGGTCTTGGGCTTGCCGTTGGCCTTCTTCTCGTAGCAGCCCTCGACCGGGTGGCAGCCGCCGTTCTGCAGCCGAACGAGTTCCCCGGCCCCCTCGTCGAACTCGTGGTTGCCGACCGAGGTCACATCGAGCTTCAGCTTGTTCAGCGCCTCGATGGTCGGCTCGTCGTGGAAGAGGCCGGAGAGCATCGGCGAGGCGCCGACCATGTCGCCGGCCGCGGCCGTGATCGAGTAGCGGTTGCCCTTGCGGGCCTCGCGCAGATGCGTGGCGAGGTACTCGGCGCCGCCCGCGTCGATGGTGCGGGTGGTGCCGTCCTCGTCGGTGTGGGTGACCCGGCCCGCCGAGCCGGCGGGCGGCTGCAGGTTGCCGTGCAGGTCGTTGAAGGACAGTAGCTGGACGTCGACGGTGCGGCCGTAACCGTATCCGTGGTCGTGGCCGTGCCCCTGGCCGCGGTCGTGAGCCCCCGCGGGCATCGCGGCGACGAGTGCGCCGACAGTGGTCAGTCCGGCGGCGGCCGCGAGTATGCGGCGGCGCCTCTGGTGCGATGTGGCTGACATCTGTCCCCTTGTCAGTTCAGCGTGAAACGACTGTCCTCAGCCGGGCAGCCTAGAGTCAACGCGCGTAGCGCGACAGGGGGTAGCGGGTTACGAGCTGGTATCCGATCGGGTTCGGCCGGGCGCCGTACCCTCGTCGTATGACTGACGCAGCTCCCGCCGCCCTCGAGCCCGGCCGGCAGATCAAGACGCTTGACGAGCTCACCCCCGAGCTGGCCGACGACGTACTCGGCATGCTGTCCGTCGCCGCCGGTGCCGACGGTGTGCAGGCCGTCTCGGAACAGGGCCGGCTGTATCTGCGCCACGGCCGGCGCGAGGGCGTTCGGCACTTCGTGCTGACCGTCGCCGGGGACCTCCGCGGGTACGCCCAACTGGAGGGCACCGACCCGGTGGAGGCACCCGCCGCCGAGCTGGTCGTCCACCCCGCGCACCGTGGCCGCGGCCACGGCCGGGCCCTGGGCAACGCGGTGCTCGGCGCGTCCGGCAAGCGGCTGCGGATGTGGGCGCACGGCGGCAAGTCCGCCGCCCGCCATCTCGCCCAGGTGCTGGGCCTGACCCTGTTCCGTGAACTGCGTCAGCTGCGCCGTCCGTTGAGCCCGCTCGACATCCCGGAGCCGGTTCTTCCGGAGGGTGTGACGGTCCGCACGTTCGTCCCCGGCCGGGACGACGCCGCCTGGCTCGCGGTCAACGCGGCCGCTTTCGCCCACCACCCCGAACAGGGATCGATCACCCAGCGGGACCTCGACGACCGCAAGGAAGAGGCCTGGTTCGACCCCAAGGGCTTCTTCCTCGCCGAGCGCGGGGGCGAGATCGTGGGCTTCCACTGGACCAAACTGCACGCCGAGGACCAGCTCGGCGAGGTGTACGTGCTCGGCATCCGCCCCGACGCCCAGGGCACCGGCCTCGGCAAGGCCCTGACCGCGATCGGGCTGCGCCATCTCGCGGCGCAGGGGGTGCCGACGGCCATGCTGTACGTCGACGCGGACAACCCGGCGGCCCTGCGGGTGTACGAACGGCTCGGGTTCACCACGCACGAGGTGGACCTGATGTACCGCACGGAGACGTGAGCCGGCCGTAGCGGGAGGGGCGAGCCCTGGGGCCGCACCGCGCGATCCGACCGGCACCGGACGGAGGGCCGGCTCGGACGCGGATGCCTCGGCGAGCGGCTCCTGCCGTATCCTCCTCCTCTATGGCGAGGTGGGGGCGGTCGGCAGCGGACGTCTTCTGGTCGGTGGACCGTGCTCTCGGGGGTCAGCGAGCTCCGACCCCGGTGCAGAGATGGGCGGCGAGTCACCCGATCGGTGCCGGTCTGTGCATGTCCGTGTTCTCCGCCCTCTTCTTCCTGGGAACGTCCCCGAACGAGGAACCCCCGGACGCGGCGCCGGCGCTGCTCCTCGGGGCGGTCGTGGGCCTGCTCTTCTCCCTCACCGCGCTGGCCGAGAGAGGCCGGCAGCACCGACTGGTGCGCCTGGGCGTGTGGAACGGGCCCGGGCGGCATGCGTCCTCCGTCCGGCGCGGCACGGCGCACACGGCCCGCCGTGAGGCGAGGGCCAGAGCCCGTCGGTCCGTCCTCGGCGCCTGGGCGGCGTGGTGGGCGTTCCTCACCGCCGTGCTGTGGCTGCTCGGCCTGGTGACCGGTAATCCCGCGGCTCTCCCGGGATGCGCGGCCTCGGCGCTGTTCATGATCATTCTGGGTGAGGTCGGCGACCGCCTGCGGCGTCGCTGGACCGCGAGAGGCACCCGTGCCCGGACGAACGCCGGGGGTAGGCCGAGCCCCGCTCACGGACGCCGCGCCGCCGGCCCGTCCGGCCCACCTGACGGCTCCCCGCCCGCGCGGGCGGGGTAGACCCGCCGCGGGCGAGGCGGAGCGGGGGCCGCCGCATCCGCGCGGGCCACGGGCATGACGCATGAGGCGCCCGGGGGTACCCCGGATGTCATGTTCTCGTTACCGGCCATTCAGGGACCCTTGCGACCCTCACGGAATGCAGCCCGCTGTGCCCCCCGCCCGCGGAACGGGCGTTCCGACCCCGCCGGGACCCGCTCCGGCGCGCCCGGTCACCCCTTTGCGCGGAACAATGGGTCCATGAGCCAGCAGCCCGCCGAGGTACCGGTCCAGAACGCCCAGCCGTCCGTCGGCTCCATCGCCGCGCACCGCCCGCACGCGATGTCCGCCGCGGTCTCCGGCCTGGATCCCGACATCGACGCCGACCTCGACGCCTACGAGGGCGAGGCCGAGGGCGCCGAGCTGCCCCAGGGCCGCTTCCTGGACCGCGAGCGCAGCTGGCTCGCGTTCAACGAGAGGGTCCTGGAACTCGCCGAGGACTCCACCACACCGCTCCTCGAACGAGCGAACTTCCTCGCGATCTTCGCCTCGAACCTGGACGAGTTCTTCATGGTCCGGGTGGCCGGACTGAAGCGCCGCATCGCGACCGGCGTCGCGACCCGCTCCGCCTCCGGACTGCAGCCCCGCGAGGTGCTGGAGCTGATCTGGAACCGCTCCCGCGAGCTCATGGCCCGGCACGCCGCCTGCTTCCAGCAGGACGTCGCCCCGGCCCTCGCCGACGAGGGCATCCACCTCATCCGGTGGCCCGAGCTCACGGAGAAGGAGCAGGCCCGCCTGTTCACCCTGTTCCGCCAGCAGATCTTCCCGGTCCTCACCCCGCTGGCCGTGGACCCCGCCCACCCCTTCCCGTACATCTCGGGCCTGTCGCTGAACCTCGCCGTGGTCGTCCGCAACCCGGTCAGCGGCCACCGCCACTTCGCCCGGGTGAAGGTGCCGCCGCTGCTGTCCCGCTTCCTCGAGGCCTCCCCGCAGCGGTACGTACCGCTCGAGGACGTCATCGCGGCCCATCTCGAGGAGCTCTTCCCCGGCATGGAGGTGCTCGCGCACCACATGTTCCGGGTGACCAGGAACGAGGACCTCGAGGTCGAGGAGGACGACGCCGAGAACCTGCTCCAGGCCCTGGAGAAGGAGCTGCTGCGCCGCCGCTTCGGCCCGCCGGTCCGGCTGGAGGTCGAGGAGTCCATCGACCCGTACGTACTGGACCTGCTGGTACGGGAGCTGAAGATCTCCGAGTCCGAGGTCTACCCGCTGCCCGGGCCGCTGGACCTGACCGGCCTGTTCGGGATCGTCTCGCTCGACCGGCCCGAGCTGAAGTACCCCAAGTTCATCGCCGGTACCCACCGCGACCTCGCCGAGGTCGAGTCCGCGTCGGCACCCGACATCTTCGCCGCGCTGCGCGAGCGGGACGTGCTCCTGCACCACCCCTACGACTCCTTCTCCACGTCCGTCCAGGCCTTCCTCGAGCAGGCGGCGGCCGACCCCGACGTCCTCGCGATCAAGCAGACGCTCTACCGGACCTCCGGCAAGTCGCCGATCGTGGACGCGCTGATCGACGCGGCCGAGTCCGGCAAGCAGGTCCTCGTCCTGGTCGAGATCAAGGCCCGCTTCGACGAGCAGGCCAACATCAAGTGGGCCCGCAAGCTGGAGGAGGCCGGCTGCCACGTGGTCTACGGGCTCGTCGGCCTGAAGACCCACTGCAAGCTGTCGCTCGTGGTCCGGCAGGAGGGGGACACCCTGCGCCGCTACTCGCACGTCGGGACCGGCAACTACCACCCCAAGACCGCCCGGCTGTACGAGGACCTCGGCCTGCTCACCGCGGACCCGCAGGTCGGCGCCGACCTCTCCGACCTGTTCAACCGGCTCTCCGGCTACTCGCGCCGCGAGACCTACCGCCGGCTGCTCGTCGCCCCGAAGTCGCTGCGCGACGGGCTGGTCGCCCGGGTCGACAAGGAGATCGTCCACCACCGGGCGGGGCGCCCGCCTACGTCCGCATCAAGGTCAACTCGATGGTCGACGAGACGATCATCGACGCCCTCTACCGTGCGTCCCAGGCCGGTGTGCCGGTCGACGTCTGGGTCCGCGGGATCTGCGCGATCCGGCCGGACGTACCGGGCCTGTCCGAGAACATAAGGGTCCGCTCCGTGCTGGGGCGCTTCCTGGAGCACTCCCGGATCTTCGCCTTCGGCAACGGCGGCGAACCGGAGGTGTGGATCGGCAGCGCCGACATGATGCACCGCAACCTCGACCGCCGCATCGAGGCGCTCGTCCGGGTCACCGACCCGGCCCACCGCGCTGCCCTGACCCGGCTCATGGAATCCGGTATGTCCGACTCCACCTCGTCCTGGCACCTCGGCCCCGACGGCGAGTGGACCCGCCACTCGACCGACGGGGACGGGCAGCCGCTGCGGCACGTCCAGGAGATGCTCATAGACGCCCGGAGGCGCCGGCGTGCACAACCATGACCTCCCCCCGGCGCCGCGAGGGGCCGGCGCCGACCAGGTCCTGGCCGGATACCTGCGGACGCAGGCCGGCGACTTCCTGCGCAGTCTGCGGCTGCACGGCGAGAGCGGCGCGGACACCCACGGCGCGGCGGAGGCCGCCCGGGCCCTGCGGAGAGCCGCGCACCGCATCCGCGGCACACTCCACACCTTCCGGCCCCTGCTCGACCCGGCCTGGGCGGACCAGCTGCGCACCGAGCTGGCCTGGCTGTCCGGCGTGCTCGCCGAGGAGCACGCCTGCACGGCCCGGCTGACCCGGCTGCTCGACGCCCTGGCCCGGCTCTCGGGCACCCAGCCGGTGCCGGCGGCCCGTACCCGGATCGGCGATGCCGGCACGGCCGGGCCGGCAAAGGCCCGGCCGTGCGAGGGCGGCCCGGCGCCGGAGCAGGCCGCGGCCGCCCCAGCCCGCGCCGCGGGGCGCCGCGGCGCCCTCACCGTCGGCGGCGCCCGCGCCGGGGCACTGCTGGAACGGCAGCTGACCCTCGGCCGCACCCGGGCCCACTCCGCCGCCCTCCAGGCTCTGGGATCCTCCCGGTTCCACGCGGTCGCGGACGCCGTCGCGCTGCTCGCCTCCGAGGTGCCGCTGGCCGCGACCGCCGCCGCGCCCGGCGCCGCCCTCGCGGCGCACGCGGAGATCGCCGAGCGCCGGCTGCTCGACGCGGTCACCGCACTGCCGCTGGCCCGCGCGGCCCACCCGTACAACGCCGAAGCCCTGGTCCACGGCCTCGCCACCGCCTCCGCCGGCGAGGCCCAGGACGCCCCCTGGCACCAGGTGCGGCATCTGCTGCGGCTGCACGCCTACGCCCAGGAGGTGCTGCACGCCGGGTGCGGCACCGGCACCGGCCGCCGGCTCACCACCGCGGGCCGCACGCTGGACCGGCACCGCGACGCCGCCGAAGCGGCGGCGGCCGCCGCCGCCGCGGCCCGCACCCCCCGTATCGCGCCGGCCACCGCCTACGCCCTCGGTGTGCTCCACGCCGACCAGCGCCACGAGGTCGAAGCCGCCCGCTTCGCCTTCCAGCAGGCATGGCAGGAAGCACCCCAGGGGCCCGACGGGCCCCATGACGAGCACGCACTGGCCGCGCCATGAGCAGCGCCTCCGACGGCACGGTCCTCGCGGCCGGCTGCGTCCTGTGGCGCCGATCCCGCGGAAGGCCGGGGGAATCGAGATCTGCCTGGTCCACCGCCCCGGTACGACGACTGGTCGCACCCGAAGGGCAAGCTCAAGCAGGGTGAACGGGCACTGGACGGAGCGCTGCGCGAGGTCCGTGAGGAGACCGGCCACCAGGGGGTGCCGGGCCCGGTCCTGCCGACGGTCCGCTACCTCGTGGACAACCGCCCCAAGCAGGTCAGCTACTGGGCCGCCGAGGCCCCGGCGCCGGGCCGCTTCACCCCCGGCCGCGAGGTCGACCGCATCGCCTGGCTGCCCCCGGACGCCGCCCGCCGCCGGATCACCGAGCCCCGCGACCGCGCCCTCGTCGACGCGCTGCTGAAGGCCCTCGGCACCCGCTGAACCACGGGCCCGGGCCCAGGGGCACCGCGGATACCCCCGAGACCCCCGCACCAGCCGCCGGACCAGGAACCTCCCCGCCACCCAGCGCCGCCTCACCACCCGGCCGGGACCCGTCCCGCCGTACCCGCCGGCCCGCAGGTCACGCCCCGATAAAGGTGGAACCTCTTTGTCCGGCAGGGTTCACCTCCCGTTCACCACCCCCCGTCGGCGGCTTCACCTGATCTGCCTAATTTCGGGCCTACCCGGTGCCCGGCCGAGTGCCGCACCACCCACCCCGACACGCGCCGCCGGAGAACGACGAGGACGGACGAGTCCTCGAGCGCGACCCGGCGGCTTCTGGAAGGAACACCCGAAAGTGAAGCTTCAGCGCAAGAACGGGCTTCGCGCCACCGCGCTCGGTGCCCTCGCCGTGTCCGGCGCCCTGGTCCTCACGGCGTGTGGTTCGGACGACAACACCGGCGGCACCGGCAACGCGGGCGAGAAGAAGACCGCCGCGTCGAACATCAAGTGCGACGATGCCAAGGGCCAGCTGATGGCGTCCGGCTCCAGCGCCCAGAAGAACGCCATGGACCTGTGGGTCAAGAACTACATGGCCGCCTGCACCGGCGTGGAGGTCAACTACAAGTCCTCCTCCTCCGGCGAGGGCATCGTCGCCTTCAACCAGGGCACCGTCGGTTTCGCCGGCTCCGACTCCGCGCTGAAGCCCGACGAGGTCGAGGAGTCCAAGAAGGTGTGCACGTCCGGCCAGGGCATCAACCTGCCCATGGTCGGCGGCCCGATCGCCATCGGCTACAACCTGCCCGGCGTCGACAGCCTGGTCCTGGACGCCCCGACCGTCGCCAAGATCTTCGACACGAAGATCAAGAAGTGGAACGACCCGGCGATCGCCAAGCTGAACCCGGGCGTCACGCTGCCCGACACCACCATCCAGGCCTTCCACCGCTCCGAGGACTCCGGCACCACCCAGAACCTGGGCAAGTACCTCGGCAAGGCCGCCCCGAACGACTGGAAGTACGAGGCCGAGAAGAAGTGGCCCGCCCCGGGCGGCCAGGCGGCCCAGGGCTCCTCCGGTGTCGCGGCCCAGGTCAAGCAGGTCCCCGGCGCCATCGGCTACTTCGAGCTCTCCTACGCCAAGTCCCAGGACATCCCGGCGGTCTCGATCGACACCGGTGCCTCCGCGCCGGCCGAGGCCACCTCCGAGAACGCGTCCAAGGCCATCGCCGCCGCCAAGATCAAGGGCACCGGCAAGGACCTGGCACTCGACCTCGACTACACCACCAAGGCCGAGGGCGCCTACCCGCTCGTCCTGGTGACGTACGAGGTCGTCTGCGACACCGGCAACAAGCCCGAGACCCTCGACACGGTCAAGTCCTTCCTCAGCTACACCGCCTCGGACGAGGGCCAGAAGATCCTCACCGACGCCGGCTACGCCCCGATCCCGACCGAGATCAACGCCAAGGTCCGCGAGACCGTCAACGGCCTCTCGTAACCGACCGGCTTCCGCGACGGCGGAGGCCGGCCCGGACCACCACTCCGGGCCGGCCTCCCCGCCGTCACCCTCCGGTGCACCGCCGCCAGGGGAACCGCGACCCGCGGGCCCTTCCCCACCCAGACCGGAAAGATCATGGCTTCCACCACACCCACAGAGACACCGCCGGCACCCCCGGCCGCCTCGCGCCGCGCCGCGTCCACCGGCCGCGTGGGGGACAAGGTCTTCCTTGGCCTCTCCCGTGGATCGGGCATCCTGCTGCTCGCGATCATGGCGTCGATCGCCGTGTTCCTCAGCTACCGCGCCGCCCTCGCCATCTCCAAGGACGAAGGCAACTTCCTCACCACCTTCGACTGGAACCCGGCGGGTGACCCGCCCGTCTTCGGCATCGCGGTCCTGCTCTTCGGCACCGTCGTCAGCTCGATCATCGCGATGGCCATCGCGGTCCCCATCGCCGTCGGCATCGCCCTCTTCATCTCCCACTACGCGCCCCGCCGCATAGCCGCCCCGCTCGCCTACGTGGTCGACCTGCTGGCCGCCGTCCCGTCGATCATCTACGGCATCTGGGGAGCCCTCTTCCTCGTCCCGTACCTGGGAGGGCTGAACCTGTGGCTGGACGAGTACCTGGGCTGGACGTACATCTTCGACAAGACCGAGGTCGGCGTCGCCCGCTCCCTCTTCACCGTCGGCATCCTGCTCGCCATCATGATCCTGCCGATCGTGACCAGCGTGAGCCGTGAGGTCTTCCTCCAGGTCCCGCGGATGAACGAGGAGGCCGCACTCGCGCTCGGCGCGACCCGCTGGGAGGTCATCCGCATGTCGGTGCTCCCCTTCGGCCGCTCCGGCGTCATCTCCGCCTCGATGCTCGGCCTCGGCCGCGCGCTCGGCGAGACCATGGCCGTCGCCACGGTGCTCTCCCCGAGCTTCGTGATCTCGCTCCACATCCTCGACCCGGGCGGCGGGACGTTCGCCCAGAACATCGCCGCGAAGTTCGACGAGGCCAACCAGTTCGGCCGGGACGCCCTGATCGCCTCCGGTCTGGTCCTCTTCGTGCTCACCCTGCTGGTCAACGGCGCCGCACGGCTGATCATCGCGCGCCGCAAGGAGTACTCGGGGCGAACGCCTGATGAGCCACGCAACCGTCAAGGACACCCGCACCGACGCCCCCGCACCGCGCCGGGGGAACACCCTGAGCCGCCGCGGACTGCCCCGCTGGGCCCAGCCCGCCTTCGCGGTCGTCTCCGTCGCGCTCGGCTGCGGCATCGGCATGGCCGCCGGCTGGGAGAGCCGCGTCCAGTGGGGCCTGATCTCCGCCCTGCTGTTCGTGGCCATCTCGTACACGACCACCTCGGCCGTCGAGAACCGCCGCCAGGCCAGGGACCGCCTCGCCACCAGCGTCGTCTGGGTGTGCTTCGTCCTCGCCGTCATCCCGCTGCTCTCCCTGATCTGGGTGACGGTCAGCCGGGGCATGAAGGCCCTCGACGGCTACTTCCTCACCCACTCGATGGCCGGCGTCCCCGGTTTCGAGCCCGGCGGCGGCGTCTACCACGCCCTGGTCGGCACCCTGGAGCAGGTCGGTCTCGCGACCCTGATCTCCGTGCCCGTCGGCCTGCTGACCGCCGTCTACCTGGTCGAGTACGGCAAGGGGGCCCTGGCCAGGGCCGTGACCTTCTTCGTCGACGTCATGACCGGTATCCCGTCGATCGTCGCCGGCCTCTTCATCCTCTCGATCATGCTGCTGGCCGGCTGGTCCCCGTCCGGGTTCATGGGCTCGCTCGCCCTCACCATCCTGATGATCCCGGTCGTGGTCCGGTCCACCGAGGAGATGCTCAAGCTCGTCCCGAACGAGCTGCGCGAAGCCTCCCTCGCCCTCGGCGTCCCGAAGTGGAGGACGATCACCAAGGTCGTCATCCCGACCGCCGTCGGCGGCATCTCGACCGGTGTGATGCTGGCCGTCGCCCGTATCGCGGGTGAGACCGCGCCGATCATGCTGCTCGTCTTCGGCAGCCAGCTGATCAACACCAACCCCTTCGAAGGCGCCCAGTCCTCGCTCCCCTTCTACATCTGGGAGCAGTACCGGGTCGGCAGCGAGGCGTCGTACGACCGCGCCTGGGCCGCCGCCCTCGTACTGATCGCCTTCGTCATGATCCTCAACCTGGTGGCCCGCGGCATCGCCCGCTGGAAGGCCCCGAAGACCGGCCGCTGAGCGCGCGGCGATTGGGAAGTGACTGAGTAATGGCCAAGCGAATCGACATCAGCGGACTGTCCGCCTTCTACGGCTCCCACAAGGCGATCGAGGACATCTCGATGACCGTGGAGCCCCGCTCGGTGACGGCCTTCATCGGCCCGTCCGGCTGCGGCAAGTCGACGTTCCTGCGCACCCTGAACCGCATGCACGAGGTCACCCCCGGTGGCCGCGTCGAGGGCAAGGTGATGCTGGACGACGAGAACCTGTACGGCAA
The DNA here is from genome assembly GCA_003725745.1 of Streptomyces sp. I6. Lineage (GTDB taxonomy): Bacteria > Actinomycetota > Actinomycetes > Streptomycetales > Streptomycetaceae > Streptomyces. Next base: position 3,091,225 of record RHDP01000001.1, read on the forward strand.
GGAGGTCGACCCGGTCGCGGTACGGCGCACGGTGGGCATGGTGTTCCAGCGGCCCAACCCGTTCCCCACCATGTCGATCTTCGACAATGTGGCGGCGGGCCTGCGGCTGAACGGCTCCTACAAGAAGAGCGAGCTCAACGACGTCGTCGAGCGCTCGCTGCGCGGGGCGAACCTCTGGAACGAGGTCAAGGACCGCCTGAACAAGCCCGGCTCGGGCCTCTCCGGCGGCCAGCAGCAGCGCCTGTGCATCGCCCGTGCGATCGCGGTCGAACCCGACGTCCTGCTGATGGACGAGCCCTGCTCGGCGCTCGACCCGATCTCCACGCTGGCGATCGAGGACCTGATCGGCGAGCTCAAGGAGCGCTTCACGATCGTCATCGTGACGCACAACATGCAGCAGGCGGCGCGCGTCTCCGACCGCACCGCGTTCTTCAACCTCTCGGCGGTCGGACAGCCCGGCAAGCTCATCGAGATAGACGAGACGGAGCGGATCTTCTCCAACCCGTCCGTCCAGGCGACCGAGGACTACATCTCGGGCCGCTTCGGCTGAGCCCCCCGTACTGCCCCGCGGTGCTGCATGGCGGTGCCACCGCAGGGCGAACGGTCGGCCCCCTCTCATCCCGAGCGGGGGCCGACGTCGTACCGGTACCGTCGTCCGGTGCGCGGAGTCCGCTTCGGTGCACCGGTTCCCGGGCACCGGGCGTCTGCCTGCGCGCACACGACCCGGCCCCTTCGCGACCGGCCGCCGCACCCCGCGCGGTCCGGACGGGGCGACCCCCGGCAGGCGGGGGTCCCGCGGGGGCAGTCGCCGGGGTCGCGGGGCGGCCGCGGGGCAGGGAAGCGCCGCGCCCCGGAGCGGGACGCGGCGCACGCACGTCTCGCGGTACCGGCTAGCCGAACGCGAGGTTCACGATCCAGAAGCTCAGCGCCGCGACGAGCGCCGCGGCCGGCATGGTGATGAACCACCCCATGACGATGTTCTTCGCGACGCCCCATCGCACCGCGCTCACCCGCTTCGTCGCCCCGACACCCATGATCGCCGAGGTGATCACATGCGTCGTGGAGATCGGAGCGTGGAAGAGGAACGCCGAGCCGAACATGATCGACGCACCGGTCGTCTCCGCCGCGAAGCCCTGCGGCGGGTCCAGTTCGATGATCTTGCGTCCGAGCGTCCGCATGATCCGCCAGCCGCCCGCGTAGGTGCCGAGTGACAGCATCACCGCGCAGACGACCTTCACCCACACCGGAATGGGGTCGCCGTACTCCTCGACATCGGCGATGACCAGGGCCATCACCACGATGCCCATGGTCTTCTGCGCGTCCTGGAGGCCGTGGCCCAGGGCCATTCCCGCCGCGGACACGGTCTGGGCTATGCGGAAGCCGCGCTTGGCCTTCGCCGGGTTGGCCCGCCGGAAGATCCACATGATCGCGCACATCACGAGGTAGCCGGCGAGGAGGCCGACCAGCGGCGAGACGAACATCGGAATGATGACCTTGTCGAGCACCCCGCCCCAGATGACCTCGGTTCCGCCGGCCAGCGCCGCTCCCACCATGCCGCCGAAGAGGGCGTGCGAGGACGACGAGGGCAGGCCGAAGTACCAGGTGATCAGGTTCCAGATGATCGCACCGACCAGCGCCGCGAACAGGATGCCCATGCCCCTGTCACCACTGGGCGTCGCGATCAGGCCCTCGCTCACCGTCTTGGCGACCCCGCTGCCCAGGAAGGCGCCGGCGAGGTTCATCACGGCGGCCATGACCAGGGCGGCGCGCGGCGTCAGGGCGCGCGTCGAGACGGAGGTGGCGATCGCGTTCGCGGAGTCGTGGAAGCCGTTGGTGTACGTGAAGAAGAGCGCGACCCCGATGGTCACGACCAGCGCAAAGGTGTCCACGTCCGCTCAGGACTCCTTGACCGCGATGGTCTCCACCGTGTTGGCCACGTGCTCGAACGCGTCCGCGGCCTCCTCGAGTACGTCGACGATCTGCTTGAGCTTGAGCACCTCGATGGCGTCGTACTTGCCGTTGAAGAGGTGTGCGAGGAGCTTGCGGTGGATCTGGTCCGCCTGGTTCTCCAGGCGGTTCACCTCGATCCAGTACTCGGTGAGGTTGTCCATCGTCCGCAGGTGCGGCATCGCCTCCGCGGTCAGCTCCGCGGCCCGTGCGAGCACCTCGATCTGCTGCTCGACGCCCTTCGGGAGTTCCTCGATGTTGTAGAGGACGACCAGGTCGACGGCCTCCTCCATGAAGTCCATGATGTCGTCCAGCGACGACGCGAGGGCGTAGATGTCCTCGCGGTCGAAGGGCGTGATGAACGAGGAGTTCAGCTGATGGAAGATCGCGTGGGTAGCGTCGTCCCCGGCGTGCTCCGCCGCACGCATCCGTTCCGCGATCTCGCCCCGGGCGGGACCGTCCGCACCGAGCAGTTCCATCAGGAGCCTGGAGCCCGTCACGATGTTGTCCGCGGACGCGGCGAACATGTCGTAGAAGCTCGTCTCCCTGGGGGTCAGACGAAATCGCACGTGGGGTCCTCGGGGTACTGGGTCTGGGCCAGGCTGATGCTAGGCGCATCATCCGGCCACGGCTAACCTGCGCCTCCTCAGTGTCGCCCATCGACAGGAGAGACCGGCACGGGGCCCTGACCGAACCGGCGGGGATCGGTACCATATACCCACGCGGGGTATACCGGACAGGTCTGCGGGAGGACCGATGACGACCACGGAGACAGCCGGCGGACTTCCGGTCACGGCCCACGAGGGATCCGGCCACGACCAGGGCGTCCACGGCTACCACAAGCAGAAGGACGAGCACCTCAAGCGGCTGCGCCGGATCGAGGGCCAGATCCGCGGGCTGCAGCGCATGGTCGGCGAGGACACGTACTGCATCGACATCCTCACGCAGGTCTCCGCCTCCACGAAGGCGCTGCAGTCCTTCGCGCTGCAACTGCTGGAGGAGCACTTGCGCCACTGCGTCGCCGACGCCGCGCTCAAGGGCGGCGACGAGATCGACACCAAGGTCGAGGAGGCCACCAGGGCGATCGCCCGCATGCTGCGGACCTGATCCCCGCCCGCCCGGGGGCCGGCCGCGACCGCGGCGGCATCGGCCGGCCTCACTCGGTGTCGATCGTGCTCACATGGACGTTGAGCACCTCGTCGATACGGTCGGGACTGAGCCGTTCCCCGTCCGCGGCCGAGGCCGCGATCATCAACTCACCGCACAACTCGATCTCGGCGAGGGCGACGCGGTCCTGGACCGTCGGCGTACTGGCGGGAGCCACGTGCATTCACCTCTTCCGGCCGGTGTCGGCTTCCTAGCGTAGGGAGCGGGATACACACCGCGCATGGCACGTCCGGACCATTTACCGACCCCCCGGTGCCTACATCCGGACGCGGCCCGCGTAGATGTCCCGGCGGTCGGGAAGCCGCACCACGACGGGGGCGCCGAACTCGTAGAGCAGGGTCGTGGACGCGACGGCGACCGTTCTGCCCTGGTTCGCGAAGCTGAACTGATGGCGCACCTTGCGCAGCCGCCCCTCGGAGTCGAAGTAGGCGTCGAAGGACACGGCGTCCTGGTCGAACCCCTTCGCCGCAGCGGTCAGCGCACCGCGGGCATGGGCGGACGCGGCCCTCGCGGCGTGCGCGATGTCGGTGACGCCGCGGTAGTGCGCGACCCGCACCCCCGCCAGCTCCTCGTAGCCGACGAACGTCGCGCTCCGCGCCCCGCGCAGCAGTTCCGCGGCGGCCGCCGGGTCGGTCGCGCCGCCGGTGACCAGATTGCCGTCGGTCAGCGCCGCGGTGTCCACCCTGACCCACTTGTCCGGCGGTACCCCGGCACCGCGGTCCTTCATATACAGCGCCCCGGGGGCGAGCAGTTCGGTGATCGGCTGTTGACCGCTGGAGCCGGCCGGATCGTTGGGAAGGACCACGCGCAGCCGCCCCATGGCCCGCCGGAAGTCGTACCCGCCCTCCCCGCGGATGGTGACCCGGGTCCCGCCGGCAGCCGTCTCCATGGCGGTGCGCGCCTTCGCCGTGCCGGCCTCGGCCAGCACGTCCGCCGCCGTGCGCACGCTGAGGAGGGGATCCGCGCCGGCGCGGGCGTCGGCGACGGCGTCCCCGCCTCCCGAGCAGCCGGCGGTACCGGACACACCCATCACGGCGGCGGCGGCACACGCGCCGCGCCTGAGCCAGTGCCGCTGCACCACCATCGCCTGTCAACCCCCAACACGCTCGCCGCTGTCCCGCATAACGACCGGTACCGTGGAAGGGTGCGCCTCGCTCACCACCACACCACGACCGTCGAGCGGGGTTCGTTCGCGCTGGCCCGCTGCTCCTGCGGCTGGACGGGCCCCGCCCGCCGCTCCCGGGAGCGCGCCCGTACGGATGCGAGGGCGCACGAGTCGGCCATGCCCGGCGAGGCCTGAGGATCCTTCAGCCCGCCCCCTTCCCCTGAACCGTCCGTCGCCGTCGGCCCCTCTTCGGCAACGGCCCCTGCTTCGGCCGCGGGCACTCGAGCGCGGGGACGGGCGACGGGCGACGGGCACAGGAGGGGCGGGGACGGAGGGGCGGGGACGGAGGGGCGAGGACGCGCAGAGGACGGGCAGAAGGCGGGCCCGCGATGCCGGCCGGGGACGGGCCGGGGCGGAAGGGCAACCGAAGGCACCGGCCGGGCCGGCCCCCTGTACGCGGGACCGGGGACCGGGCAGTGGTGCGGGAACTCCCCGTGGGCCGGGACAAACCCGTGCCCGGGAGAGACCCGTGCCCGGGAGGGACCCGTGCCCGGGAGGGACCCGTGCCCGGAGGGGGACTCGTGCTACCGGCTCTCAGGCCGCCAGGTCGCTGCGCCCCGGCCGCACATCCGGCTCGGGTATGTCGAGCATCTCGTGCTGCCGCTCCGGCACCGCCGCCCGCCGGGACCGCACCAGCCGGCCCGCGCTCGCCGAGCGGGACACCGCCGACACCAGTGGGGTGAGCAGGGCCTGTGCGAGGGGGGCGAGGAGCAGCACCACCGCCGTGCCGAGTGCGAACCCGCCGATGACGTCGGTCGGGTAGTGGACACCCATGTAGACCCGGCAGAAGCCTTCGGCGAGCGCGAGTCCGATCGCCGCGAACCCGAAGCCGCGGTGGGCGACGAAGACCCCGACGCCGATGGCCATCGCCATCGTCGAGTGGTCGCTGACGAACGAGAAGTCGGTCTTCCCTGCCACCAGGACCTCCAGGCCCTGGTGGTCGAGGAACGGCCTCGGCCGTTCCACGAAACCGCGGATCGGCACATTGATCAGCAGGGCGATGCCGGCCGCGAGCGGCGCCCAGACCAGCGCGGCGACCGCGCTGACCGAGTCCGCGGGGGTTCCGCTCCGACGCACGCGCCACCAGCACCACAGCGTCACGAGGACGAGGGCGAGCATGATCCCGTACTCGCCGACGAACTCCATGACGCGGTCGAACCACGTCGGAGCCGACCGGGCCAGCCCGTTGATGTCGTAGAGCAGACCGACATCCGGATTCACGCCGTCGAGTGCGAGTCCAGCCATCTGCTGCGGCCCCTTGCCTGTGTGTCGCCAGTCGCGGCGCGCGCCCGTGCGCGCCGCGTTCCGAGACCCCGTGTTCGGTGCGGTCCGTCTGTACTGCTCCGCTCCAGGGAACGACTCGTTCCGCGCGTACGTTCCCCTCTCCACGAAACGATCACCATGACGTTATCGAAGAGTGATACGTCGTCGCAGTTCAGGCCAGGGGCGTACGGAGAGTTCCGGCCACGCCCGACGCCCCGTCAGCCGGTCGTCAGACGGCGGGCCGTGGCGGGCTCGGCAGTGCCTCGGCACCGTCCCTGGTCACCCGCGTCGCACCGAAGTAGTCCGGAGTGTCGATCTTGTCGAACCGGATCACCGCCCCGGTGTACGGCGCGTTGATCATATAGCCCCCGCCCACGTACAGCCCGACGTGCCTGATGGCCCGTGAATCGGCCAGGTCGTCGGAGAAGAACACCAGGTCCCCGGGGAGCAGTTCGTCCCTCGACGGGTGCGGTCCCGCGTTGTACTGGTCGTTGGCCACGCGCGGCAGCTCGATCCCGACGGTGCGGTACGCCGCCTGCGTCAGGCCCGAGCAGTCGAACCGGCCGCCCTGCTCGGGTGTCCCGTTCCCGCCCCAGAGGTACTTCGTGCCGAGCTTCTGCTGGGCGAAGTAGATCGCCCCGGCCGCCTGCCGCGACGGCTCCACCCGCCCGACCGGCCGCGCGAAGCTCTTCTCCAGCGTCCGGATGACCTTCACGTAGTTCTGCGTCTCGCGGTACGGCGGCACCCCGCCGTACTTGATCACGGCGTACGCGCCCGCGTTGTACGCGGCGAGCATGTTGTCCGTCGGGTCACCGGGGGCCTTCTTCACATACCCCGCGAGCTTGCAGTTGTACGAGGCCGCCGAGGGAATCGCGTCGGCGGGGTCCCACACGTCGCGGTCCCCGTCACCGTCCCCGTCGACACCGTGCGCCGCCCAGGTGCCGGGGATGAACTGGGCGATGCCCTGCGCGGCGGCATGGCTCTGGGCCCGCGGGTTCCAGCCGGACTCCTGGTACAGCTGCGCGGCGAGCAGCGCCGGGTTGATGGCCGGGCACAGGTTGCCCCACTTCTGCACCAGCGGCTGGTACAGGGCGGGGACGGCCCCCTTGGCCAGCGCCACGGCCCCCTTCGCCCCGCCCCCGAGCCCCGCGGCGGCGGAGAAGGTCCCGACGACGAGCAGGGCGACGAAGCCCAGACAGAGCCCGACGGCCCCGCCCGCGACGAGCCACGCCTTACGCACCGTCAATCATCCTCCACCGCACGGCAGTCCACCGCTCGTCAGTGTAGGTGCGGAGCACCCGGTTCCGGGGGCGCACAAGGGTCCCGGGGAAGCACGGCGGCGGGCATCGGACGAGGACGGGGCGCCGGGGCGGGATGGCGAGACGACAAAGGCGTGACGGGGGCGCGCGGCGCCCCGGCCGCCCGGAGGGCCGGTGGCCGGGCACCGGGCGGGCGGGAGCCGGCTGGGAGCCGGTCGGTGCCGGGCCGTGGCCCCCCGGCATCAGGCACAGGGACCGTGACCGCGTACAGCGACCGCGACCGCGATCGCACGCGGGGGCCGTGACCGTGGCCGCGTACAGGAACCGGGCGCGATGGCCGCTCCGAGGGCTGTTCCAGCCTGTTACCCGCAGGTAGCGTGTGGCCGGTACACCTTGTCCGTGGCGAGAGGCGGCCCCTCATGACGGAACACCCGGCGTTCTACGAGCGGATCTCCGAGGCCCGTTTCTCGCCGACCGAGCACACCCGCGGCCCCTGGGACGCCGGATCGCAGCACGCCGGACCACCCGCGGCGCTGCTCGGTCGCGCCCTGGAGGAGCGGCCGGGCGCACGCGCCGACATGCGGCTCGCACGCGTGACGTACGAGATCGTCCGCCCCGTGCCGATCCGCCCGCTCGAGGTGACGACGACCGTCCTGCGGAGCGGGCGCGGCGTGGAGATCGTCGAGGCGGCGCTCACACCCGAGGGAGGGGCACCGGTGATGTTCGCCCGCGCCCTGCGCGTCCGCACGCTCGGCGAGCCGGGACCGGCCGTCTCCGAGGGCCCGCGGGTGCCGTCGCCCGGCGAGACCCCGGAGACGCCCTTCCTCGCCGTGCTGTGGGACGTCGGGTACCACACGTCCATGGACACCCGGTTCACCGAGGGAACCTTCCGGGAACAGGGCCCCGGAACCTGCTGGATGCGGATGAGGATGCCGCTCGTCGCGGGGGAGGAGATCCGCCCGCTGGACCGCGTCCTGGTCGCCGCCGACTCCGGCAACGGCATCAGCAACGTCCTGGACTTCGAGCGCCATGTGTTCGTCAACGCCGACCTGACGGTCCATCTGCACCGGCACCCGGCGGGCGAGTGGGTCTGCGTCGAGGCCCGTACGAGCGTCGACCCGGCCGGCATAGGCCTGGCGGACGCCCGGCTGCACGACGAGAAGGGCCCGATAGGCCGCAGCGCCCAGAGCCTCTTCGTCGCCCCTCGCTGAGGACGCCCACCACCACGACGCCGGCGGCACGTCACCGCCACCCCGGAGAGGTGGTCTGGACCAGCTCTGGTTACGCTGTGTCACGCAGCCGGGAAGGCTGTGAACCACCCCGCCGTCCGACCGACGGCGGGGCGACCAGCACCAGGAGCAACACGTGCAGAACCTTCAGAACGCGGGGACCAGCGCCAGGACGACGGGGCGCAACAGCGACTCCGGGGGAACCATCGCCGCCGTGACCGTCATCGCCCTCATCGCCGTGGCCATCGGGCTGCTCGGCTACATGGTCGTCAACCGCTGACCGTCCCGGCGTCGCGGGGCGGAGCCGCACTCAGGCTCCGCCCCGCGCCCATGATGTCCCGTCAGACGCTTCCGCCTGGCCCCGGCGAGCGCCCCCGCACCCGATTCACGCCCTGGGTGCCACAACGACAGTCATTGCCCGAAGTCACGCTCCGTGATACACAGAGTGACGAAACGTGTCCCCACGCCCGTCCCGGCCGCACGGGCAACCGCAGGTCAGAGCGACCGGACCGGCATCCATGCGCGGATCGAGTAAAGAGAGCCGCCAAGTCGGCGCACGCGGACGCTTTCATCAGCGAAGATAGAGGTGGCCTGTGCCGTGCGGCAGGGGCATACAACTACCCAACAGGGGCGGTGAGTTATATGTACCTGGCGGCTGAGAAGGGCGACATCACCACCATCATCGGCGGAATCGCCCCGAACTGGGGGCCCTTCGGCAGCCTCGGGAACGAGGCGCGCGTGATGATCGAGGTCGTGATGGCCGTCGCCATCCTGCTCTGCCTGGGCATCGCGATCTGGGGGGCCGCGAAGCAGCGCATCGGCGCCACGGCCCTCCGCGACACGTTCAGCGCGGAACAGGGCAAGGGCCTGATCGTCGCCGGCCTGACCGGCGTCTTCATCATCGGGTCACTGGGGACCCTGTTCACCATCGTGTACGGGATGGCCGTCTGACACCCCCGTACCACTTCCCGTCCGCCTCCCGTCCGCCCCCGACACCACCACCCGTCCGTCGCGCCCACCGGCAGAGGTTGCGTCCCCCTGATGTCGAGTCACCACACTCCGCCCGCACCGCGTACAGCAGGGCTACCGTCGTACTACGGCACGGCAACGCACACGGCTGAGGGGGCGCCAGCGGCATGAGCTACGACGACGAGACCGACGGCTTCGGCAGCGGCGGCGCGGGCCAGACCCGCACCCGCCTCCCCGAGGGGGGCACCGGCGACGTATACGGCGGTGCCCGCAGGCCCGCCCGCACCTCCCGCTCCCTGGTCATGGTCGTGGGCGTGGTCGTCCTCCTCATCTCCGCCATCGCCTTCGCCAACCGCGGTGACGGCACCGTCTCCCCCGGAACCACGGACACGGCCAAGGGCACCACCCCCACCGCGGCAACCGGCATCCGCCCGGTCGCGGGCAAGCACGCGGGCATCCCCGCGGGGTACGCGAAGGACGAACAGGGGGCGCAGAGCGCGGCGGCGAACTACGCGGTCGCCCTCGGCTCCGTCGGCATGTTCCAGCGGGACAGCCGCCACCGGATCGTGGACAGCGTCTACACACCAGAGGTCGCGGCGGGGCTGAAGGGCCCCCAGGACTCCGCCTACTCCACCGAGTTCCTCAAGAGACTCGGACTGGACCCCGAGGGGAACGCCCCGGCCGGGAGCACATTCGTCTCCCGGACGATCCCCGTGGGCACCAAGGTGGAGGCGTTCTCGGACGACACGGCGAGGATCTCCGTGTGGTACACGGGGCTCATCGGCATGTCGGGCGAAGGCTCGACCGACCCGGTGCGCACCACGTGGAAGACCTGGACGTTCGACCTGAAGTGGACCGACAACGACTGGAAGGTCGTCCGGGACTCCGAGAAGGACGGGCCCGCCCCGGTGCCCGGCGACGTCGCCGCCTCGACCTCGGACGAGATCAGCCAGGCCGTACAGGAGTTCGGAGGGTTCACATATGCCCGGTAGCTCTTGGTTCCGTGCCCGTGTCGGCTCGGCCTCGGCCCTGCTCGCAGGTGTGCAGGTCGCTGCCCTCCTGTTCGCCGGACGGGCTGCCGCGGCACCCACCCCGACCCCGACCCCGTCGCCCAGCGGGGACGTCGAAGCGTGCCGCTACCTCAGCGGCCATGCCAAGCGCTACTGCGAGGAGGGCGAACGGGCAGGCGACGCGGGGACTTCGGTCACCCCCGACCCCGCCGGCGCCCTCGACCCCCTCTCCTCTCTCGCCCGCGGCTGCGCCGACGCCGCCGCCTGGGTGGTCGACACCCTCTCCAAGGCCGTGAAGTCCACCGCCGAAGTGGACTTCACCAACACCGCCTTCCTCGGCCAGTACGCCGTCGTCTTCGCCGCCGCCACCTTCCTCACCCTCGTGCTCTGGCTGCTCGCCGTAGCCAAGCGCGCCATCCGCGGCGTCCCCCTCACCACCGCGATCTCCGAGGCCGTCGGCTTCCTCTGGCTCACCGTCCTCGCCTGCGCCTTCACCCCGCTGATCCTCTACACGCTCGTCTCCGCGACCGACTCGATCACCGACGTGATCGCCCAGGGCACGGGTGGCCAGACCGACGTGTTCTTCGGCGGCTTCAAGGAGGCACTGCAGAAGGGCGACGACATCGGCGGCGGGCCGATCATGCTCATCGTCGTGTCGCTGGTGACGATCGTCGCCGCCGGCATCCTGTATCTGGAGCTGTTCCTCCGCGCCGTCCTGCTGTACGTGGGCGCCCTGCTCGGCGTCGTCGTGTACTCGGGGCTCGTGGACAAGAACATGTGGGGCCACGTCCGCCGCTGGGCCGGAATCATGATCGCGGTGATCCTCGTCAAGCCGGTCATCGTCATCGTGCTCGGCCTCGCCGGGGCGCTGTCCGCCGACGACGGCCCGGACGCGTTCTCCGCCGTCGTCACGGGACTCGCCATCATCCTGCTCGCGATCTTCGCCTCCGCGATGATCTACCGTTTCGTTCCCGGGTTCGGCGACGAGATCGCCGCGTCCCGCAACAACCGGCTCCAGAACGGCGCGGAGAGCAAGGCCGCCGCCGTCATCAGTTCCCCCGCCGCCCTCGTCTCGCAGGGCATCAAGACCCACAGCAGCCGCACCCACCAGCAGGGCGGGGCGGCTCCGGGGGCGGCAGCGCCCCGAGCCCCGTCGCCGGCGGAGTCGCCGCGCACAGCACACGCGGGGCCGGATCCGGCGGGGGCGGCGGAACCGTCCCCTCCGCCGCACCTCCGCCCCGTAGTGGAGGCCCGGGCGGCACCCCGCACAGCCACCGCAGGAACTCCGGCAGCACCACCGGCACAAGCACAGGAAGCACAGGAGGTGGAGGGCGTTGACGACGCAGTCCCCGGCCATCGCGCCCCGCCGCACCTACCTGATCGGCCGGGCCCGGCCGAACGCGATCATCGGCAAGAACCGCGAGACCGGCGAGATCGCCCTGATCATCGCCGGGGCCTTCCTCGGCATGATGAGCGGGCTGCTGGTACCCGTCCTGTCCCTGCGCATCGTGCTGCTCACGGGCTTCCCGCTGCTCGCACTGGCCGCCGTGTACGTGCCGTACAAGCAGCGCACCTTCTACCGCTGGTACGAGATCAACCGCAGCTACAAGCGCACCCTGCGCCGGGGCACCGTCTACCGCTCCGGCGCCATGGAGGCGGGCACCCGCATCGACGGCCGCGAGGTCGAGATCGGCCCTCCGCCCGGAATCGGCCGCATCAGCTGGCTCGCCGCCCCCTTCGGCCCGGACGAGATCGCCGTACTGCTGCACGCCGACCGGCGCACCGTCACCGCCGCCATCGAGATCGAGGGCCCCGGCGTCGGACTGCGCGACAGCGAGGACCAGGAAGCCCTGGTGGACCGTTTCGGCACCCTGCTGAAGCACGTCGCCAACGGCGACGGCTTCGTGACCCGACTCCAGATGCTGGCCCGTACGCTGCCCGCCGACCCCGACGCGCACGCCAAGGACGTCGCCCAGCGCGGCGACCCGGGCGCCCCCGGCTGGCTCCAGCAGTCCTACGACCAGCTCCAGTCGATGGTCTCCACGTCCAGCGAGCAGCACCGCGCCTACCTGGTCGCCTGCATGCACTACACGCGGGAACTCGCCGCCGAGGCCCACGCCATGGCCCGCGCCGCCCGCCAGGCCACCGGCGCCAGGCGGCTCGACAAGGACGCCGGCCTCGCCGTCGTCATGGCGCGCGAACTCACCGACATCTGCGCCCGCCTCGCCGAGGCCGACATCCGCGTCCGCCAGCCCCTCGGCCAGGCCCGGCTCGCCTCCCTCGTGCACTCCATGTACGACCCGGACCACCCCATCGACCACATCCAGGCCATGACCAAGCGCAACGCATGGCCCGCCGAACTCGACGCCGTGGAGCCCGGCTACCTCCAGGCCAAGACCCGCGAGTCCGCCACACGTGCCCCCTGGTGCCACGCCACGGCCTGGGTGAAGGAGTGGCCGCTGACCCCCGTCGGCGTCAACTTCCTCGCCCCGCTGCTCGTCCACACCCCGGACGTGATCCGCACCGTCGCGGTCTGCATGGACCTGGAGCCCACCGAGGTCGCCATCGAGCGCATGCTCACGGAGAAGACCAACGACGAGGCCGAGGCCAGCCGGGCCGCGAAGATGAACCGCACCGTCGATCCCCGCGACATCGCCGCGCACGGCCGGCTCGACCAGCGGGGTGAAGATCTCGCCAGCGGCGCGGCAGGCGTCAACCTCGTCGGGTACATCACTGTGTCGTCGCGTACGCCCGAGGCCCTGGCCAGGGACAAGCGCACGATCAGGGCCTCGGCGGGCAAGTCGTACCTGAAGCTGGAGTGGTGCGACCGCGAGCACCACCGGGCCTTTGTCAACACGCTGCCGTTCGCCACCGGCATCCGCCGATAGCGGCTGACACGCACCGACACGCGCCGATAGGGGCCCTCATCCGATGCGAGATCCGCTGTCCGTCCTCACCGAGTCCTTCACGTCCTTCCTCTTCGGTAAGGTCGAGACGACCCGCTCCCCCGTGCGCACCTCCACGGGCCAGGCGCAGGCCGTCTACCTGCCGACCGCGGCGCCGGGCCTGGGCGACTCAGGCGTGATCATCGGCCGCGAGGTCTACAGCGGCAAGGGCTACGTCTACGACCCGTTCCAGCTGTACGGGCAGCAGCTCCCCGCCCCCCACTGGCTGGTCCTCGGTGAGTCCGGCAACGGCAAGTCGGCGCTGGAGAAGACCTACGTGCTGCGGCAGCTCCGCTTCCGCGACCGCCAGGTCGTCGTCCTGGACGCGCAGGGCGAGGACGGCGTAGGCGAATGGAACCTCATCGCCCAGGAGCTGGGGATAACGCCCATCCGGCTCGACCCGAGGGCAGCCCTGGACGACGGTATCCGCCTCAACCCGCTCGACCCGTCGATCACCACCACCGGGCAGCTCGCGCTGCTGCGCACCATCATCGAGGTCGCCATGGGGCACGGCCTCGACGAGCGTGCGGGCTTCGCGCTCAAGGTGGCGCACGCGTACGTCAACGAGACCATCGGCGACCGGCAGCCGGTCCTCACCGACATCGTCGACCAACTCCGCCACCCGGAGCCCGAGTCCGCCGCGGCGATGAACGTCGACATCGACGACGTGCGGGCCTGGGGTCTGGACGTCGCCCTGGTCCTCGACCGGCTCGTCGACGGCGACCTGCGCGGCATGTTCGACGGCCCGACCACCGTCGGCATCGACCTGGACGCCCCCCTCATCGTCTTCGACCTCTCGCACATCGACCGCAACTCCATCGCCATGCCGATCCTCATGGCAATCGTCGGCGTCTGGCTGGAGCACACCTGGATCCGCCCGGACCGGAAGAAGCGCATCTTCCTGGTGGAAGAGGCCTGGCACATCATCAACAGCCCCTTTGTCGCGCAGCTCTTCCAGCGGCTGCTGAAGTTCGGCCGACGGCTCGGCCTGTCCTTCGTCGCCGTCGTCCACCACCTGAGCGATGTGGTCGACGGCGCCGCCGCCCGGGAGGCCGCCGCCATCCTGAAGATGGCGTCGACGCGCACCATCTACGCCCAGAAGGCGGACGAGGCACGGGCGACGGGCAGAGTGCTCGGACTGCCCCGGTGGGCTGTGGAGATCATCCCCACCCTGACCCCCGGTATCGCGGTCTGGGACGTCAACGGCAACGTCCAGGTCGTCAAGCACCTGGTGACGGAAGCCGAACGCCCCCTGGTCTACACGGACCGGGCGATGACCGAGTCCGCTCTCCCCGAGGACGTCCGGGCCGCGGAACAGGAGGCGGAGGAACGCGCGGCCTTCATCGAACGGCAGCAGCGGCGGCTGGATTCCTCCGAGTCGACGGTGGCCTGACGGTGACGCGCGACCCGGGACGCGGCCCCGGCCGGGAACGGCCGCGCCAGGAGCGGGGCGTGCCCGACGGCCTGCTCGTGGGTGTCCTCGGCTTGCTCGTCGGGCTGACCCTGCTGGTCTGGACGGCGACGGGGCTCGCCGGCCTGTTCGCGCACGGCTCCTGGCCGGAGGGCGTGACGTTCACCAACACCCCGCTCGCCATACGCAGCCTCGTGGCCGAACCCCAGGACCTGCCCGCGGCCTGGCCCGCCACACCTGCCGACCGGCTGTCCGGCTACGGACTGTTCTGGGGGCTGCTCATCGGCCTGCTGATGACGCTCGTGGTGCTGACGGTCTTCGTCCTGGGCACCCTGTCCCGGTGGCGCGCGGTGCGGTCGCGCCGCGCGACGGCAGGGGAGACAGCCCGCAAGACGGCCGGGGAAACGGACCGGGAGACGGGCGGGGAAACGGGCGGCGACGTCCCGACCCAGGCGGTCACGGCGACGGTCCCGGACCGGCGGGTCTCCCGCCCGGGCACGGCCGCCGCCGAGGAGACCCCCGTCCCCGCAGGATCCGCGGCCAGCGCCGGTACGACGTTCCCGTTCGAAGCGGCACCCCCATGGAACCCGCGCCGGCCTCGATGCCGGTCGGCCAGGGCGCGCCGGCACCTGCCGAGCACTCCGGACCCACGGACCCTCACTCGCCGGAGCGGACCGGCGCCCCGGCCCCCGCCGTCCGCGGGTCCTCTACGCAGCCCCGTCCGCCCGGCGCACCTCCGCCGTCCAGGCGATCCGCGAAGCCGCCGGCCCCGCGCTCGTCGTCACATCCGATCCGGCCGTCTGGTCGGAGACCAAGGACGCCAGGGCCAAACTCGGCCCGGTCCTCGTCTACGATCCGGGCCATCTCTGCGACACACCCGCACGGCTCCACTGGTCCCCGACGGCCGGCTGCGCGGATCCGGCCACCGCTGCCAGCCGGGCGGCGGCCCTCTTCGCTCCCGTACGTCCCCACTCCCGCCTCGACGAAGCCGTCGCGGACACCGCCGAAACGCTGCTGCGCTGCTGGCTGCACGCCGCCGCCGTGGACGGGCGCCCGTTCAAGCAGGTCCACCGCTGGGCCCAGGGAAGTGGCGCTCATGAGCCCGTACGGATCCTCCGCACCCACCCGAAGGCCGCCTCTGGTCTCGCGGGGCTGCTCGAGTCGGCCCTCACCTCGCACAGTGAACGCCGGGAGATCGCCATGGAGCTGACGGCCCGTACGCTGGCAGCCCTCTCCTCCGTCCACATCCGTCAGGTCTGCACCCCGAACCGATCGGATTCGCTCACGCTGGAATCATTTGCGGACGAGGGGGCACGCTCTATGTGGTGGGTGAATCGATCGAGGGTCCGCGCTCCCGGCCGGGGGCCATGCCGCTCCTGACCGCACTCACCTCAAGCGTGGTCGAGCACGGCCGCCGCATGGCCGCACGGTCATCCGACGGTCGGCTCGACCCACCATTCACCCTCGTCCTGGACGACGTCGCGGCCGTCGCCCCGCTGCCGCTCCTCCCGGAGCTGCTGGCCACGGGCCCGGCTCTCGGCATGCCGACGCTCGCGCTGCTGCGTTCCCGCGAACAGGGCCGTGCCCGCTGGCCTCAGCCGTTGACGCCCGACGCCGCCCCCGGGCCGGCCACTCCTTGAGTTCCCAAGCCGTCATGGCCCGCCTCAGGAGCGGCGCAACTCGTACTCGAACTCCCGGGCCGAGGGATCGGACGGCACCGGTACGGAGTCACCGCTCGGTACGAACCCGAACCGCCGGTAGAACGCGATCGCGCGGCTGTTTCTCTCGTGCGCATACAGCCGGATCCGCTCCACCGGCGGCTCCCTCAGCGCCCACGACCATGCGACGGCAGCCCGGAACAGCCCTTCCGTGACGCCGGTTCCCCGAACCTCCGGCCGTACGAACACCCCGACGAGGTGCGTCTGGTCGACCTTGGCCGCCTCCCCGAAGCGCACGTCGTCCGAGGGGCCCTCGACCATCACGGTCACCGTGCCGACCCAGCGCCCGCCGGAGTCCTCCGCGACGAACTGACGGAAGCCCACCCCGGACGCGGCCGTGTCGGTGCGGTCCTGCCAGTACCCCGCGGGCCGGCCCTCGGCCTGCTCGTAGGTGTCCAGAAACGCGATGGGTGCCGCGGGATCCCGAAGGGCGGCCAGCCTGATCTCCCGGGCCTTCTCCCACTCGCCGGCCCGCACGGCGCGAATGCTGTGGTCCATGCTCCGATCCTCACCGTGGCGACACCGGTATGCCAAGGCGATTTCGGCTCCGGCACCTCGGAGGTCGGCCGTCCGGTCCCTCCTCCGGTCTGTGTGGGCCCGGCCCCGCCGACCGGGAAACCTCCCCGGGACACCACACCCCGAAACAGCGCACCGGACTCCCGCGACCACACCACCAACCGCCCCGCCCCGCCCCGCCCCGCCCCGCAGCACACCGAACCCCGGAACACTCCGAGGAATTCTCCCCGGAACGCGGAAAAGCCCCGGGCCGCAAGGCCCGGGGCTTCCCCTCAACAATCGTTCGGCAGTGTCCTACTCTCCCACAGGGTCCCCCCTGCAGTACCATCGGCGCTGAAAGGCTTAGCTTCCGGGTTCGAAATGTAACCGGGCGTTTCCCTAACGCTATGACCACCGAAACTCTATGAAAATATCGAACCAGCCCACCACCACAGTAGCAGCATGTTCGTTACTTCAGAACTAACACAGTGGACGCGAGCAACTGAGGACAAGCCCTCGGCCTATTAGTACCGGTCAACTCCACCAGTCACCTGGCTTCCATATCCGGCCTATCAACCCAGTCGTCTACTGGGAGCCTTACCCCATCAAGTGGGTGGGAGCCCTCATCTCGAAGCAGGCTTCCCGCTTAGATGCTTTCAGCGGTTATCCCTCCCGAACGTAGCCAACCAGCCATGCCCTTGGCAGGACAACTGGCACACCAGAGGTTCGTCCGTCCCGGTCCTCTCGTACTAGGGACAGCCCTTCTCAAGACTCCTACGCGCACAGCGGATAGGGACCGAACTGTCTCACGACGTTCTAAACCCAGCTCGCGTACCGCTTTAATGGGCGAACAGCCCAACCCTTGGGACCGACTCCAGCCCCAGGATGCGACGAGCCGACATCGAGGTGCCAAACCATCCCGTCGATATGGACTCTTGGGGAAGATCAGCCTGTTATCCCCGGGGTACCTTTTATCCGTTGAGCGACGGCGCTTCCACAAGCCACCGCCGGATCACTAGTCCCGACTTTCGTCCCTGCTCGACCCGTCGGTCTCACAGTCAAGCTCCCTTGTGCACTTACACTCAACACCTGATTACCAACCAGGCTGAGGGAACCTTTGGGCGCCTCCGTTACCCTTTAGGAGGCAACCGCCCCAGTTAAACTACCCATCAGACACTGTCCCTGATCCGGATCACGGACCCAGGTTAGACATCCAGCACGACCAGAGTGGTATTTCAACGACGACTCCACCTGAACTGGCGTCCAAGCTTCACAGTCTCCCACCTATCCTACACAAGCCGAACCGAACACCAATATCAAACTGTAGTAAAGGTCCCGGGGTCTTTCCGTCCTGCTGCGCGAAACGAGCATCTTTACTCGTAGTGCAATTTCACCGGGCCTATGGTTGAGACAGTCGAGAAGTCGTTACGCCATTCGTGCAGGTCGGAACTTACCCGACAAGGAATTTCGCTACCTTAGGATGGTTATAGTTACCACCGCCGTTTACTGGCGCTTAAGTTCTCAGCTTCGCCCCACCGAAATGGAGCTAACCGGTCCCCTTAACGTTCCAGCACCGGGCAGGCGTCAGTCCGTATACATCGCCTTACGGCTTCGCACGGACCTGTGTTTTTAGTAAACAGTCGCTTCTCGCTGGTCTCTGCGGCCACACCCAGCTCAGAGTGCAAGACTCATCACCAGACGTGGCCCCCCTTCTCCCGAAGTTACGGGGGCATTTTGCCGAGTTCCTTAACCATAGTTCACCCGAACGCCTCGGTATTCTCTACCTGACCACCTGAGTCGGTTTAGGGTACGGGCCGCCATGAAACTCGCTAGAGGCTTTTCTCGACAGCATAGGATCATCCACTTCACCACAATCGGCTCGGCATCAGGTCTCACCCCACACGAGAGACGGATTTGCCTATCTCTCGGGCTACACCCTTACCCCGGGACAACCACCGCCCGGGCTGGACTACCTTCCTGCGTCACCCCATCGCTTACCTACTACCACCTCGGGTCAGCGGCTCCACCACTCCGACCTCGTCCGAAGACTCAGCCGACGGCTTCACGGCCTTAGCATAAATGGGCTCGATACTGGGCGTTTCAAAGCGGGTACCGGAATATCAACCGGTTGTCCATCGACTACGCCTGTCGGCCTCGCCTTAGGTCCCGACTTACCCTGGGCAGATCAGCTTGACCCA
>RHDP01000001.1:3115000-3847500 GCA_003725745.1 Streptomyces sp. I6
GCGCTCGTCGTGCTCCCCTTCACCGGGCGGGTCATCGACCGGCGCGGGCCGCTGCCCGTGCTCGTCGTGGCCGCGCTGCTGGCCTCCGGGGGCGCGCTGGCCATGGGGCTGGCCGGCAGCGTGCCCGCCGTCGTGCTGTCGGCTGCGCTGCTGGGCGCCGGGACGGCAGTGATGCAGCCGGCGCTGGCCACGATGATCGTCTGGGGCTCCGTCCCGTCCACCAGGACCAGGGCGTTCGCCACGCAGTTCTTCCTCCAGAACCTGGGCCTGGGCGTCGGTGGACTCATCGGCGGGCAGATCGTCGACGAGAGCCGTCCCGGCAGCTTCACGCTGCTGTTCTCGATCGAGGCCGCGATGTTCGTCGTCCTGGCCGTGGTCGCCGCGACCGTACGGATGCCGCAGGCACCGTCGATTCCCGACGCCATGCCGGAGAACACCGAGGCCAAGGCCAGGGGCGGACTGCGGGCGCTGCTCGGCCACCGCGCCATGGTGCAGCTGTGCGTGCTCGGTTTCGTGCTCTTCTTCGCCTGCTACGGCCAGTTCGAGTCGGGCCTCGCGGCCTACGGCACCGAGGCCGCGGGGATCGAGCCGGCGACGCTCGGCTACGCCCTGGCCGCCAACACCGCGGTGATCGTGCTCGCGCAGTTCCTGGTGCTGCGCTTCGTCGAGCGCCGCCGTCGTTCGCGCGTGATCGCCGGGGTAGGGCTGATCTGGGCCGCGGCCTGGCTCGTCGCCGGATACGCGGGCCTCGGGCACGGCGGCCAGGCGATGGCGGCGGCCGCGTTCATCGCGACGTACGCCCTGTTCGGGCTCGGCGAGGCGATGCTGTCGCCGACCGTGGCGCCGCTCGTCGCCGATCTCGCACCCGAGTCGATGGTCGGGCAGTACAACTCGGCGTTCGCACTCGTCAAGCAGCTGGCGCTGGCGGTCGGTCCGGCGGTGGGCGGTCCGATGGGGGCCACCCTGCACGGCCCGTACATCGTGACGTTCGTCCTCTTCTCCCTGGGCATCAGCGTGCTGGCGCTGAGGCTGGGGCGGAACCTCACAGCCGTCCAGGACCAGCCCTCGCTCGCGAGCGCGTCCCGGATCGTCCTCCGGCACCGGCCCGAACGGGGCAAGGCCCGGGCCGGAGTCTGACCGGCCGGGTCCGGCGGCATCCGGGCGGCACCGGGCAGCGGCCCCGTCCCGGCGTCAGCCCCGGGCGCGCCCTAAGGGCCCCTAAGGGCTGTCGGGGAGCGCGAACTCGCACCACACCGCCTTGCCGCCGCCGGGAGTGCGGCGGCACCCCCAGGACGAGGCGATCGTCGCGACGATGGAGATCCCGCGGCCCGCCTCGTCCTCCGTTTCCGCGCGGCGGCGGCGCGGAAGGTGCTCGTCGCCGTCCGTGACCTCGATGATCAGCCGGCGGTCGGTGCGTCGCAGACGCAGACGCATGGGGGGTGTGCCGTGCTGGAGCGAGTTCGCCACCAGTTCACTCACGGCGAGCACACCGAGATCGCGCAGCTCCACGGGGAACCGCCACGAGGCCAGCACTCCCGAGGCGAACGCCCGTGCGCGGGGTGCGGCCTCCACTCCGCCGAGCAGTTCCAGCGCGGCGTTGTGGAAGAGTTCCGCGTCCCCGCCCGACCGGGCCGGGTGCTGCAGGACGAGCACGGCGACATCGTCGTCATGGTCCGCGGTGACTCCCAGGGAGCGGATGAGCCGGTCGCACACGATCTGGGGGGAACCGGTCGCTCCGGCCAGCGCACGCTCCAGCGCGGCGACTCCCTCGTCGATGTCCTCGCCACGCCGCTCCACCAGTCCGTCGGTGTAGAGAACGGCGGTGGAGCCGGGTTGCAACGGGATCGTGCCGGAGGAGTGGAGCCAGCCGCCGGTGCCGAGCGGAGGGCCCGTCGGCTCCTCGGCACGGTGGACCGTACCGTCGGCGTCGCGCACGAGGACGGGCAGATGCCCCGCGGACGCGTACACGAGCCGGCCCTCGTTCGGGTCGTGCACCGCGTACACGCAGGTGGCGATCTGGCTGGGGTCGATCTCGGACGCCAGTCCGTCGAGGAGCTGGAGCACTTCGTGCGGGGGGAGGTCGAGCCGGGCGTACGCGCGGACGGCCGTGCGCAGCTGGCCCATGACGGCGGCGGCGCGCACCCCGCGGCCCATGACGTCGCCGATGACGAGCGCGGTGCGGCCGGCGCCGAGCGTGATCACGTCGTACCAGTCGCCGCCGACCGCGGCGTCCGTGCCGCCCGGGCGGTAGTCGGCGGCGATCCGGAGGTCGTCCGGCTGTTCGAGCTCCTGCGGGAGCAGTGACCGCTGCAGCGTGACGGCGGCCTCGCGGTGCCTGCTCTCGCTGGCCCGCAGCCGTTCGGCGGCCTCGGCGTGGGCCGTGACGTCGGCGGCGAAGACCAGAACGCCCCTGACGGACTCGCCCTCCCGGTGCGGATCGGGCGCTTCGGCGGGCAGGCAGGTGACCGTGTACGAACCGCCGCCCCGGATCCGGCGGGACTTCACCGTACGGGGCTTGCCGCTGCGCAGCACCTGGTCGAGCAGCGGGAGCAGTCCCAGCTCGGCGAGTTCGGGGCAGGCCGCGGCGACCGCGGCTCCGGTGGCGCGGGGGCCGAACGCCGTCTCGTACGCCTCGTTGACGTAGCAGATCCGGTGCTCGGGGCCGTACACGAGGGCGACCAGTGCGGGCAGCCCGTCGAGCAGCCCGCGGACGGGGAAGTGCTCGAGTGCGGGAACGGAGAATTCAGCGGGCGGGTCCTGCGCACCGCGGGGGTCGGTGACGACGTCGGCGGCGTCGGGCCGCAGCTCCGGCCGCCGGTCGTACTCGCCGCGGGCCGCGGGGACGGAACGGCGGTCCGTCCGCGCTGCGGCGCGGCGCTGCGTACCGGGGAGCCGGGCGCTCCAGCGCGTGAAGTTCACGGATCTTCAAGCCTCGTGGTGTCGTTGCTGTTCGTCGTGCGCGGTTGCGCCCGTGTGTCCGACCGGGCCCGGTGCGGTTCCGGTTCCGGTCGGGGGGGCCGGTCCTCACCGGAGCGGCCAAGTCTGCTGGTCCCGTCGCCGATCGGCGTGGGGCGGGCGGCCGGCGCCCCGGGCATGTCACTCTGCGCTGGCCGCATGTCCACCTATCGTCACACGTCCAGTGTGGCCCACCACGCTGACAGCCGGGTCAGCCGTCCCCGGTTCCGCCCCCGGGTCCGGGTCCGTTCGGGTCCTTTCTCCGCCGCTCCTCCCCCGGTGCGCCGCCCGGGGCTCCCCCGGTGCGTCGCTGCCGGGTGCGGCTGCGGACGCCGCGGACGGGCCGGGACGGGTAGGGGGAGCCTGGCGCCGCCTCCTCTCCCGTTCGCTCATGGGCGGATCCTCGTGGCGGCGTGCGAGCGGCCTGGACGGGACTGCGCCCGCGGCGAGTTCGAACTCGGCCCGCGGGTGCTCCAGTGACCCGAGGGAGACGATCTCACGTTTGAAGAGCCCGGCGAGGGTCCACTCGGCAAGGATGCGGGCCTTCCGGTTGAACGTGGGCATGCGGCTGAGATGGTACGCGCGGTGCATCAGCCAGGCGGGATAGCCCTTCAGCTTGCGGCCGTACACATGCGCCACGCCCTTGTGCAGCCCCAGCGACGCCACGGAGCCGACGTACTTGTGGGCGTAGGTCTTCAGGGGCTGCCCGCGCAGCGAGGCGACGATGTTCTCGGCGAGCACCTTCGTCTGGCGGACCGCGTGCTGAGCGTTAGGCGCGCACACCGTGCCGGGCTCCTCGGCGGTGACGTCGGGCACGGCCGCGGCGTCACCGGCCGACCACGCGTGCCCGACCCCCTCGACGGTGAGTTCCGCGGTGCACCTGAGCCGGCCGTGCTCGTTGAGCGGCAGATCCGTGGCCGCCAGGACGGGAGCGGGTTTCACTCCGGCGGTCCACACGACCGTGCGGGTCGGCATCCGGGAGCCGTCGCTCAGGGCCGCGACACGGTTCTCGCAGGAGTCCAGGCGGGTGCCGAGCCGTACGTCGATGTTGCGGGCGCGCAGTTCCCGGATCGCGTACGTCCCCATCGCCTCGCCGACCTCGGGGAGGATCCGGTCGCTCGCCTCGACGAGGATCCACTTCAGGTCCGCCGGCTTGATGTTGTGGTAGTAGCGCGTGGCGTAGCGGGCCATGTCCTCGAGTTCGGCGAGTGCTTCGACGCCCGCGTAACCGCCACCCACGACGACGAAGGTGAGCGCCGCGTCGCGCAGGGCGGGCTCGCGGGTGGAGGAGGCGATGTCCATCTGCTCGATGACGTGGTTGCGCAGGCCGATGGCCTCCTCGACGGTCTTGAAACCGATGGCGTACTCGGCGAGTCCGGGAACGGGCAGCGTGCGCGAGATGGACCCCGGGGCGAGCACCAGCTCGTGGTATCCGATCGGGACCGCCCCGGCGCCCTCCTCCTCGGAGGCGAGGGTGGTGAAGGCGGCGGTGCGCTTGGCGTGGTCCACCGACCGGACCTCGCCGATGACGATCTTGCATCGGTACAGGACCCGGCGGAGCGGTACGACGACGTGGCGGGGCGAGATGGAGCCCGCGGCCGCCTCGGGGAGGAAGGGCTGGTAGGTCATATAGGGCGCGGGCGACACGACCACGATCTCTACCTCGCCGCGCTCCAGCTCGCGCCGGAGCTGCTGCTGGAGGCGGATCGCGGTGTACATCCCCACATAGCCCCCGCCGGCAACGAGAATGCGCGTGCGCGACGGGGTGCCGGGGATCGTGCCGGAGGTCGTGCCGGGGGTCGTGTCCCGGGAGTGTGCAGCCTTCACCACCCCATGACGCAACGCTCCTCGGAGTTTGTCCACAGTCCCGGCGGATTGTGTGACCGGAGGTTCCGGCCACACCTCGGCGGAACTGGTGCGCCCGTCGAGGGAAGGTGCGCAGGTCAGCGGGGCGGAAGGGGGTTCGGGGCGGGGGTGGGACCAGGAAGGTTCCGGCCCTTGCTCCGTTCGGGTCGGGCACCGGACGGAACTGCCCCTTCTGAATTGACCGCGACTCAACTATGTTCGTACCTCGTCGGGGTGTTCTGGCCGGTGACTCGCCTGATTCACCCCGGTGTCACGGCGGGGAGGTCTCCGGGGGAGACGACATCATTTCCGGGGGAACATTCATGCACATTCAGGATTCGCATTGGCCGGGCGCCGTCGCCACGGAGGCCGGGGGAGACGGGCGCGCGGGGGCGGCTGCGACCAGCCGTCCGGCACCGCTGCGCGTGGACGCGCAGCGCAATCTGGAGCATGTGCTCAGGGCCGCGCGCGAGGTGTTCGGCGAGCTCGGTTACGGCGCTCCGATGGAAGACGTGGCACGTCGGGCACGAGTGGGCGTGGGCACGGTCTACCGCCGCTTCCCGAGCAAGGACGTGCTGGTGCGGCGGATAGCCGAGGAGGAGACATCCCGGCTGACGGAGCAGGCGCGTACCGCACTCGGCCAGGAGGAGGAGCCCTGGTCGGCGCTCTCCCGCTTCCTGCGCACCTCGGTCGCCTCGGGTGCCGGCCGGCTGCTGCCGCCGCACGTGCTGCGGGTCGGTGTGGCCGACGACTCGACGGTCGCCGAGGGCCGGGTCCGGGCGGAGGCGCGGGTGCCGCAGCAGCGTGCGGGCATCGCGGGCCAGCCCGAACTGCGGGTGGTCGCACCGCGTCCGGTGCCCGCGGCAGAGCGGGACGACGCCGGGTCGGATGAGCTGGTCGACGTGGTGGGGCAGTTGGTCGACCGGGCACGGGAGGCCGGTGAACTGCGCGGGGACGTCACCGTCGCGGACGTGCTGCTGGTGATAGCGACCGCGGCACCGTCCCTCCCGGACGCGGCGCAGCAGGCGGCCGCCTCGGCACGGCTGCTGGACATCCTGCTGGAGGGGCTGCGCTCGAGGCCCGTGTAAACGGGGCCGCCATGCCGTCCGCCCCGGTTGCACGGCGACGGGGCCCTCTCGGGCAGCCCTCCCGTAGCGGCCTTCTCGCGTCAGCCCTCCCGTAGCGGCCTTCTCGTGGCGGCGCGGGCTCGTGCTTGGATTCGGACGGTCTCCCGGACGAGTGGTTGCCGTGCAGGGGAGGCTTGACAGCGCCATCCCTGTGGCACTCTGGCCGGTGTTCGGGTCACTGGGTGGGTACGGGGGCTTCCGCGATGAGCGGTGACGGTCGCAACGAGCCGCGCGCCGGGGGTATCGGCGAGGAGTCCGGCGGGCCCGGCGGCGAACGCGGCGGGCGGGTTCCGTCGCAGCGCGGGGGGGCCTCGTCGGGACCCACCTCCGACGCCTCGCCCTCCCCTCCGCCACCATCGGACGCCGATCTGGTCCTGCGGATGCGCGGAGGCGACGACACCGCGTACGAAGAGCTGTTCAGGAGGCACGCGGACGCCGTGCGCCGCTATGCCCGCACCTGCTGCCGCGACGTCCACACGGCGGACGACCTGACGGCCGAGGTGTTCGCCAGGACACTGCAGGCGGTGCGCGGAGGCGCGGGACCGGAACAGGCGGTGCGGGCGTATCTGCTGACGGCCGTGCGCCGTGTCGCCGCCGCCTGGGCGAGGTCCGCCCGCCGGGAGCACCTGGTCGAGGACTTCGCGGTCTTCGCCGACCAGGCGGCCGGCGCCACCGAAGCACCGCGGGACGACACGCTCCAACTCGGTGCGGACGTGCGCGCCATGCACGAGGCCGAGCAGTCGATGGCCCTGCGGGCCTTCCGCTCGCTGCCCGAGCGCTGGCAGGCGGTGCTGTGGCACACCGCCGTCGAGCAGGAACCGCCGAGTGCGGTGGCACCGCTGTTCGGCCTCACGGCCAACGCCACCGCGGTACTCGCCGGGCGCGCCCGGGAGGGGCTGAGGCAGGCGTATCTTCAGGCCCATGTGAGTTCCGCGCTCACCTCGGGCGGCGACTGCGCCCGGTACGCCGACCGGCTCGGCGCCTACGCCCGGGGCGGACTCCGGATGCGGGCCGAGCGCGGGCTGCGCAAGCACCTGGAGGTGTGTGCCGGATGCCGGCTCGCCGCGGGCGAGTTGGAGCAGGTGAACTCCGGGATCCCGGCGCTGCTGCCGGTCGCCTTCATCGGGTGGTTCGCCGCGGGGTACTCGTTCAAAGCCGCCGGGGCCGTGGCGGCGGGTGCGGCGGGATCCGGAGCGGCGGCCGGGGCCGGAGCCGCCGGGGCCGGCTCGGCCTCCGGCTCGTCGGGCGGCACGGGCGGTCTCGGCGGCACGGCTGCGGCGGAAGGGCTCGCCGCACCCGTGAAGGCCGGGATCGCCGCCGCGGTGGCGGCCGCGGTGGGCGTGGGGCTGGTGTGGGCGCTTTCGGGCGGTCCGGAGCCGAAACACGCTGCGCGGCCGCCGGCGGCTCAGCTTGTACCGGTTGTACCGGCGCACCCCGCCACGCCGGGGGCGACGCCGCCACCGGAGCCGCCGCGCTCCACCGCACCGGGCGAGCCACCGGCAGCGGCACCCCGTGCGCCGGCACCCGCTCCACCGCCTGCGGCGCCGAGCCCCACGCCGTCCCGGGCGCGTCCGGCGCCCGTGCCGGACCAGCCGACGGCGCCGCTGCCCGCGTCAGTTCCGCCCAGGGCGCCCGCGGAGACACCGGCGCCCGCACCGGCGCCTCCTCCCCCCACGACCGTGCACCGGCTCGACCAGCTCCAGTACGCAGTGGCCGGCGACCATGTGAACCCCGAGGTGCGGCTCGGGCGAACAGCTGGATCTGGAAGCGCGACGGCATGTCGATCGGCGGTACACGCTACGAGCACGGCGTGTCGGTGCACGCCCGTTCGTCCGTGACGATCGATCTGAACCGCGCGTGCAGTTCGTACGACGCGCTCGTCGGCATCGACGACATGACGCTCGGACTGGGAGCCGTCCGCTTCTCCGTCTACGCGGACGGGGTGCGGCGGTGGCGGTCGCCGCTGCTGAGGGGAGGTGACCCGGCGGTACCCGTGTCCGTCGGCCTCACCGGCAGCGAGACGCTCCGCCTGGTCGTCGCCCCCCACGGCGTGCGGCCACTCGCGGCGACGGCGATCGCTGACTGGGCGCGGTCGCGGATCAGCTGCGTCTGAGGGCTGTCGTGTCGGCGTTCGCTCGGCGTGTCGGGAGTCGCCCCCGGGCCTGCGGGCCGGCGGAGCTGCGGGCGGAACCGACTCCTGGCTTGGGGCACCGTGCTTCCTCGCACGCCCTCGGCGCTCGGGCCGGCGTCGCGCCGCCTCGCGTGTCCGTCGCGCCCGTCGCGCCGCCTCGCCTGTCCGTCACGGCCGTCAGGGCCGTCAGGGCCGTCGCGGCCGTCGCGGCCGTCGCGGTCACGGTGCGCCCGGCTTTCCGTCAGGGCCGGATCTTCCGCGCTGCCTCACCCGACCACAGCACACGGCCTCCCCGGTTGCGGCAGGCCACCACCGCCCCGGCGCTCGACGCGGACGCTGCGCCGACCCGGGCGGCGCAGCGTGCACCTGAGCCGTCCCGGCGTCCCTTCGCCCCGCGCTCTCCACGACCACCGCCCTCCACACCCACCGCCGCCGGGCCACCGGCGTCCCCGGCACCCCCGTCGCGCGGACAGCGGCGAACGCACCCCCGACGAGCGCGGCGCGCAGCGGGCCGCTATGCACGGAGCGTCGGGCGGCGCGGTACGCCCGAGGCGACCGCGCGCCGGCGGGGTGCCTCCGTACCCGTCCAGCACGTGCCGCGCCGGGCCAGCAGCCGCCGTAGCCAGAGTTCCGTGGAGACCAGGTCCGCGAGCCCGTCCAGGGGGACCGGCTCGCCCTCGGACGCCGCCCGCAGGGCCTTGCGGACGACCCGTGCCTCCACGATGCCCGCGTCCGCGAGCAGCGGGGTGCCGAACAGGTCCAGCAGGTGCGGCAGCGACATCCGGATCCCCGCCCGCGTCGCCGTGGTCGAAGCGGTCTGGGACGGCGCCCCCCAGCCGGGCGGCAGGTCGTGGATGCCCGCGCCGGCCAGGACCGTGCGCAGCACGGCGGTGCGTGCGCCGGGCTGGACCCGCAGCGCCTCGGGCAGGTCGCGGGCGGCCCTAACGACCTGGTTGTCCAGGAAGGGCGCGTGCAGCCGCTGGCTGCGCACCTCCGAGGCCTGCTCCATCACACGGTGGTCCGCGGCGTAGCGGGCGAGCGCCGCGCGGGCGCGGGCCTCGCCGGGGCGCTGCACGGATGTCGGCCGGGTCGCCGCCTCCTGGAGCCGAACCGATACTTCGGCGAGCGCCTCGCCGGTCAGCCAGCGCGCCGCGGGCCCGGGCCGGGACCAGGAGAGGGCCGCGAGGGACGCGCCGAGCGGCCCGTTGACGGCGGGCACCCGGCGGTTCGCCTCGGGGAGCCGGGTGGCCGCGGTCTCGAGGCCGGTGCGGTAGGGGGTGCGGGCGAGCCGCCGCGCAGCCCGGTAGACGGTGAGGGGCACGAGCAGCGAGCCGGCGGTGGGGGCGGAGGCCCGGGCGAGTGCGGAGACGGGGCGCAGGAGCGGCCGTCTCCGGCGGTCCATCAGCAGGTCCGCCAGGCGGGCCGGGTGGGCGTCCAGCACCTGCCGGGCGCCGTGCCCGGTGAAGTGGTCCGCGCTGCCGGACGCGAGGCGCCGCCGGTTGCGTTCGGCCTCGACGAGCGACGGTCCGGGTTCGTCGGTGAGGGGGCCGTCCAGGTCGGCGTAGGGCAGGGCCTCGGCGCCCGCGGCGACCACGACATGGTGCAGCCGCGGGTTCTCGGCGATGGTCCTGGCCCGTTCCCTCTCGGCCTCGTGCCCCTGCGGTGTGGCCAGGTCGTTGAAGGTGACGGCCAGCAGGCGTTCACCGGCACCGGTGCCGTGGCCGAGGATGGTGCCCGGGACGCCGGGCAGTCCGGCGGCGAGCAGGGCGAGGGTGCCGGAGGCACTGCCTCCGGAGAGGTCGGCGCCGATGCCGGGCGCGGGTGCGCCGCGGGCGGCGCGCCGTTCCGCCGGGCCCATGCCGGGCACCGGTCCCGGATCGGGCGGCAGGGTCTCGGGGCGTGCCGGGGTGCGGTGAGTCGTGCGCGTACGGCGTCGACGAGCGCGTCCCGGACGGTCTCCACGGCCCGGTCCGGGTCGAGCTGGGGTGCGGCGACGGCGAGCGAGGCGACCGGTTCGTAGCCGGTGATCTCCCGGGAGCCCTCGCGGAGGATCAGTGCGTGGCCGGGGGGATGCGCTTGACCCCGGCGTACGGGGTGGAGTCGCGCAGCGCCTCCGGGGACTCGGGGCAGGCGAGCAGGGCGGCGAGGTGCCCGATGTCGAGCTGGGCCTCGATGAGATCGGCCAGCGGCAGTGCGGCGGTCGCGTAGGCGGTGCCGTTGGCCCAGGGGGTGTAGAAGACGGGGCGGGCGCCGGCCAGGTCGCCGGTGACGGTGACGCGGCGGCCGACCTGGACGACCGCGGTGTAGCTGCCCGCCCAGGCGGTGAGGTGGCGCAGTGCGCCCCCGCGCGCCGCGAAGAGGCCGACGCGCAGTTCCTCGTCGCTGGCGGCACAGCAGCCCAGCACGGCGAGGCGGACGGCGGGGGTGCCTCCGGTGAGGCCGGGGGGCGGTCCGGCGGTGACGACGCGGACCTCGTCGGGGCGCCAGTCGCCGACGGCCCACAGGGGATCGGGGTCACCCCACAGGAGTTGGGCGCCCACGGGGTGGACGGTGCGGTTGTCGTCGCCGGAAGGGGAGGGGCGGGGTCCGGCAGATCCCGCCGTACCGAAGCTTGCGGCGATACTGCTCCACCCCACCAGCCACCGCATCGCGCCTCCACAGCCTGTGGACAACTCTCGGCGCGCCCGATTCGGCACACCCCGATGAGGACATGCTGCCATGACAGGGGCGCACCGGAGGGGCTCCGGGTAGCGTGCGCAAAAAGTGAACGCGCCCCTGGCATTGGCCATATGGGGCCGTTCGGCCGCCGGGCGTCCGTGCCCCGGCCCGCCGATCAGCGGAGGGGCAAACACCGACGGAGGATCGGCATTCAGCCAACTTGGAGCCGGCGAGGAGCGGAAGATATCGCAAGAAACGGGGCACAGGCGCTCGGTCCGGGAGGCGGCAGCCGCCTCCCGGACCGGTCCGCCGCCCGCGGGGATTGAGGCGGCGGTGTCCCCCAGCCCATTGGATCCCTGGCCAATGGGCCGACCCACGCAGCACTCATGGAAGCCCTCCCGCGACGGCTGGAGGAGAGCGCACGGACGGGCGCACGGCCACACGCCGGGAGCACGGTCCGCACGGGGAGTCGCACCTGAACACGCAACAATCTCGCCATCCGGAACACTGCCTCTTAACGGTAGGGATGCGGCGAACTACCCTGTGTGGCACCGCTGTTCTCCTCGGGGGTGCATATTCCCGGGGGCTCGGACACCTGCTCTTGCGTCCGGCTTCCGTGGAGTTGTCCCCTTGCGGGGAAGGGCGGAGCGAACGCCGGGCGCGGATGCCCGGCGGCCGTCTGTGTGTCGAGGGGTGGCGCATGTCCAGGGAGCAACGCGGGCCGAACGAGAAGCTCGGCACCGTTCTCGCCCTCGCGGGAATCAGCAACGCCGGGCTCGCCCGGCGGGTCAACGACCTCGGGGCGCAGCGCGGTCTGACCCTCCGCTACGACAAGACGTCGGTGGCGCGATGGGTGTCGAAGGGCATGGTGCCGCAGGGCGCCGCGCCCCATCTCATCGCGGCGGCCATCGGGCAGAAGCTGGGCCGCCCGGTGCCGCTGCACGAGATCGGGCTCGCGGACGCCGATCCGGCGCCGGAGGTCGGTCTGGCCTTCCCGCGGGACGTGGGCGAGGCGGTGAAGGCCGCCACGGAGCTGTACCGGCTGGATCTCGCGGGCCGCCGCGCGGGCGGCGGCGGGATCTGGCAGTCGCTGGCCGGTTCCTTCTCGGTGAGCGCGTACGCCACACCCGCCTCGCGCTGGCTGATCAACCCGGCCGACTCGTCGGTGGAGCGGACCCTCCGGGGCGCGGAGGGCGCCGAGGCGCCGGAGAACCCGGACGACGGGCAGGTGCGGGTGGGCCACAGCGATGTGGCCAAGCTGCGCGAGGCGGCCGAGGACGCCCGGCGCTGGGACTCCAAGTACGGCGGCGGGGACTGGCGCTCGTCGATGGTCCCGGAGTGCTTACGGGTCGACGCGGCGCCGCTGCTGCTCGCCTCGTACTCGGACGAGGTGGGCAGGGCCCTGTTCGGCGCCACGGCGGAGCTGACCCGGCTCGCCGGCTGGATGGCCTTCGACACGGGCCAGCAGGAGGCGGCCCAGCGCTACTACATCCAGGCGCTGCGACTGGCGCGCGCCGCGGCCGACGTCCCGCTGGGCGGCTATGTGCTGGCGTCCATGTCGCTGCAGGCGACCTACCGGGGCTTCGCCGACGAGGGCGTGGATCTCGCGCAGGCGGCGGTGGAGCGCAACCGCGGCCTGGCGACGGCGCGCACGATGAGCTTCTTCCGGCTGGTGGAGGCGCGGGCCCATGCCAAGGCGAGCGACGCGGCCGCCGCCGGGGCCGCCCTGAAGGCCGCGGAGAGCTGGCTGGAGCGCTCCCGCGAGGGCGACGCGGACCCGTCCTGGCTGGGGTTCTACTCGTACGACAGGTTCGCGGCGGACGCCGCCGAGTGCTACCGGGACCTCAAGGCGCCCCGCCAGGTCCGCCGTTTCACCGAGCAGGCGCTGTCCCGGCCCACGGAGGAGTACGTCCGCTCGCACGGGCTGCGCCTGGTGGTGAGCGCGGTGGCCGAACTGGAGTCCGGCAACCTGGACGCGGCCTGCGCCGCGGGCACCAGGGCGGTGGAGGTCGCGGGCCGGATCTCCTCGGCGCGTACGACGGAGTACGTGAGGGACCTGCTGCACCGGCTGGAGCCGTACGGGGACGAGCCGAGGGTGGCGGAGCTGAGGGAGCGGGCCAGACCGCTGCTGATGGCCCCGGCGTGAACCGCGCGCGTCCCGTGACGCGCGTCCCACCCGGTTTAACGCGCTCGCCCGCGGGCCAGTGCATCATCAGGGGCGGGACGGTTTCCCGGGAGGGCACTGCCGGGCTGGAAGGTGTGTGTGGTGAAGGCGGCCGCGTTCGACTGCGACGTGCTGGTGATCGGTGGCGGGATCATCGGGCTGTCGACGGCGTACGCCCTGACGCGTGCCGCACCCGGCACCTCCGTGGTGGTGCTGGAGAAGGAGCCGGGCCCGGCCCGCCACCAGACCGGGCGGAACAGCGGAGTGATCCACAGTGGCATCTACTACCGCCCTGGTTCGCTGAAGGCACGTTTCGCCGTGCGGGGCGCGGCGGAGACGGTGAAGTTCTGCGCCGAGTACGGCATACCCCACGAGGTCACCGGCAAGCTGATCGTCGCCACCGGGCGGGAGGAACTGCCCCGGCTGCACGCGCTGGCCCAGCGCGGCAGGGAGAACGGCATTCCCGTCCGCGAGCTGGGCCCCGCCCAGATGGCGGAGTACGAGCCGGAGGTCGCCGGCGTCGCGGCGCTCAGGGTCGGCACCACCGGGGTGTGCGACTTCGGGGCCGTCGCCGGGCAACTGGCGGAGGTCTCCGCCGCCTCGGGGGCGGAGATCCGCTACGGCGAGGAGGTCCGGTCCGTGGACCCACGGCCGTGGGGTGTCGCCGTCGGCACGTCCTCCGGCCTGGTCGTCCGCGCCCGCACTCTGGTGAACTGCGCCGGTCTGCACTGCGACCGGGTGGCCGCGCTGGCCGGGGAGCGGCCGGGCATGCGGATCGTCCCCTTCCGCGGGGAGTACTACGAGCTGGCGCGCCCCGAGCTGGTGCGCGGTCTGGTGTACCCGGTGCCCGACCCGGCGTTCCCGTTCCTCGGGGTCCACCTCACCCGCGGTGTCGAGGGCGGTGTCCACGTGGGACCGAACGCCGTCCCGGCACTGGCCCGTGAAGGCTACGGCTGGTCCACCGTCCGTCCCGGCGAGCTGGCGGCCACCCTGACCTGGCCCGGTTCCTGGCGGATCGCCCGGCGCCACTGGCGCTACGGCGCCGGCGAGCTGCACCGGTCCCTGTCGAAGCGTGCCTTCACCGCGGCCGTGCGGCGGCTGCTGCCGGCCGTCGCGGAGGAGGATCTGCGACCGGCGCCGGCGGGGGTCCGGGCACAGGCGGTGCTCCGAGACGGCACCCTGGTGGACGACTTCATGATCAAGGAGTCGGCCCGCGCGGTCCACGTCCTGAACGCGCCGTCGCCGGCGGCGACCGCCTCGCTGCCGATCGGCCGGGAGGTGGCCCGGCGGGCGATGGCCCATCTGGGCCGTGCGTGAAGCCGGCCGTGCGTGACACGGGCCGTCCCCGGTCGGCACCCGCCGCCGTACAATCAGGGCATTGTGTCTGAGTTCGAGAACACCACCCCCGCGGGCCCGTGCGGGGACGCTCCCCGCAACGTCGCCACCGCCCGGCCCGAGGGTGCGCCGCGCTTTCCCGACGGCCCCGCCGCCGATCCCGCGGGCGCGCACCACGAGCGGCGGATCCGCAGCTTCCAGCCGCGCCGGAGCCGGGTGACGGCCGGGCAGGCCGCCGCACTGCGGCGCCTCTGGCCGGTCTGGGGACTGGACATCGACGGGCTGCGCACCCTCGACCTGGACGCGATGTTCGGCGGACTGCCGGTGGTCCTGGAGATCGGCTTCGGCATGGGCGAGGCGACCGCGCAGATGGCCGCGGCCGACCCCGGCACGGGCATCCTCGCCGTGGACGTCCACACCCCCGGCCAGGGCAATCTGCTGGGGCTCGCGGAGCGGGCGGGCCTGGACAACGTCCGGGTGGCCAACGGCGACGCGATCATCCTGCTCCGCGAGATGCTGCCGCCGGCCGCGCTCGACGGCGTGCGGGTGTACTTCCCGGACCCCTGGCCCAAGAAGCGCCATCACAAGCGACGGCTGATCCAGCCCGAGTTCCTCACCCTGGCGGCGAGCCGGCTGAAGCCGGGCGCGCTCCTGCACTGCGCGACGGACTGGGAGCCCTACGCCGAGCAGATGCTCGAGGTGCTGACGGGCCATCCTGACTTCGAGAACACCCGGGCCGGCGGCGGCTACGCGCCCCGGCCGGCCTTCCGACCACTGACCCGGTTCGAGGGCCAGGGCCTCGACAAGGGCCATCTCGTACACGACCTCCTCTTCCGGCGCCGGAGCGGATGACGCCGAAGCCGCGGTTCACCCGAGGAGGCCGAAGCGGACGGCGCCGGGCCCCGTGCGCCGGACGGCACCGGCACGGACAGCACCCACAGCACCGTGCACCCGACGGCACCAGCGCCGTCGCGCGTTGTCCGTGCCTCTCGTTAGGGTCGTGTGGTGTCCGACTGGTCCCCGCAGCCGCATCCGGCCGCCCGCCCCGCCGTCCCGACGTGCGACGAGCGGCCGCTCTTCGACGCCGTGCCGGAGCGTGCCCGCTGGCGCTACAAGCCACGCCGCGACTTCTGGCGCAGCGGGGCCGTCCGCGCCTGGGCGCTGATCACTCTGCTGGCCCTCTCGGGACTGATGATCCTCGCGCTGGTGCGCGAGCAGACGGGGACAGAGGGCTTCCTGGTCGGACTCGGTCTCGCCGTGCTTCCCGTGCCGCTCCTGGCCGCGGCGTTCCGCTGGCTGGACCGGGTCGAACCGGGCCCCTGGCGCAACCTCGTCTTCGCCTTCGCCTGGGGTGCCTGTGCGGCCGCCCTCGTCGCCATCATCGCCAACACGTTCGCGACCCGGTGGATAGCGACCGCCACGGCCGACCCGACACACGCCGACGCGATCGGCGCGACCGTCATCGCGCCCGTGGTGGAGGAGACCGCCAAGGCGGCGGCCGTGCTGCTGCTCTTCCTCTTCCGGAGGCAGGACTTCACGGGCCTGGTCGACGGCGTCGTGATCGCCGGTTTCACCGCCACCGGCTTCGCTTTCACGGAGAACATCCTCTACCTCGGCAACGCGTTCGGTGAGGACCGGCAGTTCGGCACCTCGGGCTTCGCGTCCGTCACGGCGGCGACGTTCTTCGTCAGAATCGTGATGTCGCCGTTCGCCCATCCGCTGTTCACGGTGCTCACGGGCATCGGCTTCGGCCTGGCGGCGGCCTCGGCGCGGCACCGCAGGGTCCGCAGGGCCGCACTGCCGCTGCTCGGCCTGCTCCTCGCCATGGGCATGCACGCGCTGTGGAACGGCTCGGCGGTCTTCGGCCCGCTGGGCTTCTACGCGGTGTACGCGGCCTTCATGGTGCCCGCCTTCGGTCTGCTGACCTGGCTGGCGGTGTGGAGCCGGCAGCGGGAGCTGCGCACCGTCGCGGCGGAGCTGCCCGCGTACGCCGCGGCGGGCTGGCTGGCCCCGGCCGAACCGCTCGCGCTGTCCTCCATGAAGGCCCGCACGATGGCCCGGGACGTGGCGGGCCGCACCCACGGCCCGGCCGCCGCACGCGCGGTCTCCGAGTACGAGATCTTCGCCACCTCCCTGGCCTTCCTCCGGCACCGGGCGGGGCGGGGCGGGGCCGAGCCGGACTTCGCCGCCCGGGAGCAGGAGCTGCTGCACCACCTGTGGCAGCGCAGGGACGTCGCGGGCCCGGCCCTGACGTACGCCGCCCGTGCGACGGGCCGGGCCTGGCAGCCCCCGCCGCATCTGGACTACAGCGGCTTCAACCCCTACCGCGGCTGACCGCTGCTGATCGGTGGACGGGTCGAGACCGTGGACAGGTCGAGACGGGGGACGCGGGGAGTCGGGGCCCACCGGACGCGTGCCCTCCGGGCGGCCCGTCGCCGGTGCAGGGCACGGCCGAGGGCCCGGGCGCCGGTGGGGCGTGTGCCGGGCCGCCGGCGGCCGGACAGCAGCGGCTCCCTGTCAGACCGGACGGGCCGAAGGACGGGCGGGCCGGGGGTTACCGACGGGCCGAGGGGGATCAGAGGGGCCGTGTGGCCGAGGGGCCGGGGGATTCAGCGGGCCGAGGGACCCCACGGACCAGACGGTCATACGGAGAGGCCCTTGCCGCGCAACCATGCGGCGGGGTCGATACCGTCACCGCCCGGTGTGTGCACCTCGAGGTGCAGGTGCGGTCCGGTGACATTGCCGGTGGCGCCGACCCGTCCGATGGTCTCGGAGGTGGAGACCTTCTGCCCCGCGCTCACGGTCATCGACGACAGATGGCTGTACCAGACCTCGGTGCCGTCCTCGAGCTCCAGAACGATGTGATAACCGTACGACCCGGACCAGCCGGCCGACTTGATCGTGCCGCCGTGCACGGCCTTGACCGGGGTACCCGTCGGAGCGGCGAAGTCGAGACCCGTGTGGTAGCCGGAGGACCAGAGCGATCCGGCCTGCCCGAAGGTGGACGTGAGCGTGTAGGACGAGGTCGGCAGGGAGTAGCTCGCCGCAAGCTTGGCGAGTCGCTCGGCCTCCGCCTTGCGCGCGGCCTCCTCCGCGGCCTTGCGCTCGGCCTCGGCGGCCGCTTCGGCAGCCTTCGCCGCCTCGGTCTTCTGCTGTTTCGCCTCGGCGGCGGCCTGCTCGGCGGCGGCCTGTTCGGCGGCCGCCCGCGCCTCGGCCTCTGCCTTGGCCTGCTGCTGCTCGGCCTGCTGGAGGATCCGGGCGCGCAGGGCCTCGCCCGCGTCACCCCCCTGACCCACGGCGTCGGCCGAGGTGAGCGGGCCGTCGGCGACGACCTCGTCAGCCGGCTCGTCCGGCATCAAGGAGCCCACGCCGGGCAGCGACTCGGGGTCCGGGAGTTTGTCCGCGATGACATCGGGCAGGGAGATGGAGACCGCGGGCTTGTCCTGGGCGGTGGCCATGCCGCCCGCGCCGACCGCGGCGATGACGCCGACACCGAGGACGGTGGAACTCCGCGCGAGGGCGTTGCGCTGCTTGACGACGCGGTGCCTGCCACGGACGGGACGGACCGATTCCTCGGTCGGGTTCCACTCCTCCGCCGCGGGGGCGGGAGCCCACTGGTCGCTGGGTACCCACTGCGCAGTGGGGGGCTCCTGGAGGGCAGGCTCGTTGGACGCCACGGAGGCGTTCTCCTTTCCTTCCTTCTCGCCTACCGGGTTAGCTGACGGGTTCGGAGCAGGAAGGTCTCCTTCGGGCACCGTGAAGCGCCCGATTCACCCCAAATAGGTGGTTCCCCGGTTCCCTTGCGGGATTCGGCGCATGCGCACGGTGCCGCCTCTTGCGGCGGCTGGGACGACCGCGCTGCGTTATCGAACGTTAATAGAGATCGAGGCCCGATTCCAAGCTGTTCCCACTGATCGTTAGGGGCGTTGGCCAGAACTTAACCGCAACAACCGGTTGGAAACGGGCAAGTTGCTGCCCCCTGTTCGGGCCACCTTTTCTGACGGTTCGTCAAATGTTATGCAGAGGGCTGTGTTTCGATCACGGTCCGTAGCATCACACCACTCGGCCGACGCACCCGCCGCGCTACGCCCCACAGGCACCAACGGGGCCTGTCACGGGAGGGCCGGCGCCGTCCTCCGCCCCGCCGACTACTGCTCCCCGCGCCGGGTGACCGCGAGCAGCGCCATGTCGTCCGTCGCCGCACCGCCCGTGTGCCGGCGCACATCGGCGACGACCATGTCCAGCAGTTCCTCCGGACCGGAGAAGGCACGGCCCCCCAGCCGGGTGCGCGGGTCGTACATCACCCCGCGTGCGTCCCGCGCCTCGGACAGGCCGTCGGTGTAGAGCAGGAGCGTGCCACCGGGCGGATAGGAGGTCTCGGACACCAGATCGGGCCAGGTTCCCAGGTCCATGCCCAGGGGCAGCGCCCGCTCGGGCGGATTCAGCACGAGCAGCGCGCCGTCCGCCGCGATCAGCAGCGGTGACGGATGCCCCCGATTGACGATCCTGA
Organism: Streptomyces sp. I6; assembly: GCA_003725745.1. GTDB lineage: Bacteria > Actinomycetota > Actinomycetes > Streptomycetales > Streptomycetaceae > Streptomyces. Next base: position 3,133,726 of record RHDP01000001.1, read on the forward strand.
TCCGTTCTCCGTCGCCCGGGATCTCGGCGAGCACGGCAGTGGTGAAGCCCTCGAAGCTCTCGAACCCGGCATCCCGCGCGCCCTCCCGCGCCAGTGCCCGCTCCAGCCGCTGCGCCACCCCCGCCAGCGAGGGCTCCTGCTCGGCGGCCTCGCGGAAGGCGCCCAGGACCAAGGCCACCGTCCCGACCGCGTCCAGGCCCTTCCCCCGCACGTCCCCCACGATCAGCCGCACCCCGTACGGGGTCTCCTGCACGGCGTACAGGTCACCGCCGATGAACGCGTCCCGCTCGGCCGCCTCGTACCGGGCGGCGACCTTCAGGCTGTCGATCCGCTCGTCGGGCGTCGGCAGCACGGCCCGCTGCGCCGCCTCCGCGACGACCCGGGCCGACGCCAGGCGCTCCCCGCTGCGGCGCACGATCCGGTTGAGGAAGAGGGCCAGCACGGAGACCGTGAACACGGTCAGTATCTCCGTGATGGCCGGGATCCCCGTGAGTCTGTCGCTGTAGATGTGCATCCCGGTGACGGCCGCGCAGGCGGCGACACCGGTGGCCGCCGTGCCGCGCATCGAGCTGAAGGGGGCGGCGATCAGCGGCGCCGCCGTGAAGAGGGGTACGGCCGTGAAGGTGTCGGGTGTTCCCAGGTCGTAGAAGACCCCGCCCACGATCAGCAGCCCCGGGAGCAACGTGAGAAAGCGGCGGCCACCGTTCTGCCACCCATCCCTGTCGCGTTCTCGATGCCGCACCACTGTCTCCTGCCGGGTCCGTCCAGGCCGCGGACGGTACCGCGTCCCATTAAGGCTGGCCGCAACAGCGCCGCCCGACGAATCGCCATCGGCCAACCGGCCCAGCCCGCGGGCACCACCCCGGGAGCCGCGGGTCACCAGGGGGCCCTCCTGGTGACGGGGCCGCGCGGGACGACGGCCGTCGCCGCCCGTCAGCGGCCGGTCATCGTCCGTACACGGCTAGCGGTCATCGCCGAGATGGCGCTCCGCGTAGACCTTCAGCGCGTCCCGGACGTAGGCCGCCGTGCCCTCGCCGTGCCGGTCATAGCCGGCCGTGAAACGCGGATCGGCGACGTACATCTCGCCCAGACCGATCACATACGGCCTGGTGGGGGTGGCCGTCACCGAGAGCCACTCGCAGTGCCGCCGAGCGATGGCCTGGGCCTCCTCACTGTCCGGCGCAAGCCCGTCCCTCAGAGCCTGCCCGAAGTCGCGGGCGATCGCGACCTGGCGGTCCCGGAAGTCGCGCTTCTCCCGCTCGCTCAGCGAGCGCCACCAGCGGTCGCCCTCCCGGTACGCCTCACGGCCCCAGCGCTCGGTCACCTCCTCCTCGTAACAGGTGTGGTCGAAGCCGTCGAAGACCTCTTCCGCCATCAGTTCCTCTCCCTTCTCGGTCCGGTCGAGAGTGGTCCGCACCGAGGCGATCTGCCGCCCGATGCGCTCCCGCTCCTGCTCCAGCAGCCGGAGGTGCGTACGCAGTGCGGTGGCCGTGTCCCGCTGGCCGCCCAGCACCTGCGCGATGGCGGGCAGGCCGAGACCCAGCTCCCGCAGCAGCAGGATGCGCTGCAGCCGGACCAGGGCGTCCTGGTCGTAGTAGCGGTAGCCGTTGCCGCCGATCCGGCTGGGCGGGAGGAGCCCGAGTTCCCCGTAGTGGCGAAGCGTGCGGCTCGTCGTGCCGGCCTTCCTGGCGATTTCCTGGATGGACCACTCCATGCCCGGAACGCTAAATCTTGACGCTGCGTAAAGGTCAAGGCGATAAGGACCGGCCCCGGGGGATCACCGGCCGGAGGAGGCAACGGCGACGGCGACGGCGACGGCGACGGCGACGGCGAGACGGAACGGGCCGGGGCGGGGCGGCGGGGGAACGGAGTCCCGGATGGACCGACGGGCCCGGCGGGACAGGGAGAGGAGAGGAAGAGAGGCATACGCACCGAGGGCCCGGAACCATATGGTCCCGGGCCCTCGGCCTTCAGTAGCGGGGACAGGATTTGAACCTGCGACCTCTGGGTTATGAGCCCAGCGAGCTACCGAGCTGCTCCACCCCGCGTCGGTGAACACCACCTTACGCCATGCGGAGCAAGATCAAATCCATTTTCCCTCACGGATGCGCCGATCCGCGCGGAACGGGCACCCGGGACTCCGGGCGGCGGAGTTTCGGCGGTGACCCCCTCCCGGCTCGGGGCCGCCGGAACGGCGAAGCCCGTGCCCATGCGGCGGAGTCACTGACGGGAGGCCGTGCCGGCTCCTCCGCGGAAGGGCACCGCCGAACGCCAGGCGGCTCACCGGACACCCGGACACCCGGTCACCCGGTCACCCGGACAGCCCGACGCCCGACGACGCCGGGCACAGCTCCGAGGGCCGGACGCCCACCGAGACCGGGCGCTCTCCGAGGCCGGGCACAGCTCCCAGGCCCGGGGAGCACGCCCGACGGCAGGACGGCGTACATGTCCCTCCGGGGTGGCGAGACCGCCCCACCCGGCGCTTTCCAGCCCGCCGGACTGCGACTACTCCGCCACCTCGGTGCGCTCCCACCACTCGTAGACGGTCAGCCGCCCCTCGGGGGAGTCCTCGTGGCGGGTCGTGGCCTTGAAGTGCTCATAGCCGCCACGGTGCGGAATCTTCAGCTCCTGCCCCGGAGGGGTGATCGGCACGACCCGTCCGCGCAGGTCGTCCGGCCCGCCCTCGAGGCGTGCCTTGCTAGCCATACCTCCAGTCTTCCCCCACCTGAGAGCTCCCCGCACGCCCGGAGCCGCCGGGCCGCCGTCCCGGCACCCTGTCCGGCTGCCCCGTGCGGCTGCCCCGTCCGGCTGCCCCGAGCGGCTGCTCCGCGCGCCGATCGCCGACGGGAAACGGACGAGCGGCCAGCGGCGAGCTCATCCGTGCCAGGCTACGGACGCGCCTGCGACCAGCGGTTCGCCTCGGCACGAGCCGCCTCGGTCCCGTACCGGCTCGCGTCGAAGTGGAGTTCCGGCGCGGGCCAGGGCCTGAAGGCCCCTTCCGTTCTCGTGAACACGGACCCGGGGGCCTGCTCGGGACGCCTCCCGGAGTGGTGCACAACGTCCGTCGAACCCCTGGACCAGAGTGCTGCGCCCGGCGCCTCGGCTGCCACCTCGACGGCGCACCCGTCCCGGAATCATCCGAGCGCCGCGGGCTGCTCTCCGCAGGCCTCGACCCCCAACGCCGCCAGTGCCCATGAACACGACGCGCCCCCTCGCCCCTTGGGTTCTAGCAGTCCTCGCAACACTCATGATCAATGGGAGTTGCGAGGACCGTGGGCGGTAAGAGGCTTGATCCAGCGTTGAAGAAGCATTTCCTTGAGCGGCTGGACGCCGTGGGAAGTGTGTCTCCCGTGGCCCGTGAGCTGGGGCTGAACCTGAACACTGCGTTCACCCTGGCTCGCAAGGCCGGCATGGCTACGGGGCACCTGGGGCACCCGCGGCGCGAGGAGTACGAGAAGCTGCGGGGCCAGGGTGTTTCCCGCCGGGAGGCCGCCCAGCGGGCGGGGGTGAATCCGCGCACGGCCAAGGACTGGGACAATGGCGTCCGGAGGACCGGGAACTCGCGGGTCTACCCCGACGGTCGACGTGTGAACTACACGACGGGAACCGTCACGATGTCCGGTGTGATCATGAAGGCACCGGTGAGGCCGGTGAGTCTCAAGTCCCTTGAGAAGAAGCTGCACCCGCGATTCCTGACGCTCTCGGAGCGGGAGCAGATACGCGACCTCCGTGCCGCCGGCCAGTCGCTGCGGGCCATCGGGCGGGCCCTGGGGCGCCCGGCCAGCACCATCTCGCGTGAGCTGCGGAACAACACGGGGCCTGCCGGCTACCACCCCTACGCGGCCCACAGGGTCGCTGCCGCGCGCAGGCCCCGGCCGAAGGGCCGCAAGCTGGTGGGCGAGAGCCCGTCGCGCAACTTCGTCCAGGACGGCCTGCGCCGACGGTGGTCTCCGGAACAGATCTGCCACGCTCTGACCAAGAGCCATCCCGACGACCAAGACATGCGGGTGAGCGTGGAGACGATCTATCAGGCGCTGTATTTGCAGGCCAGAGGCGGTCTGAAGCGGGAAGTCCAGGCGGCCGTCCGCACCGGTCGCACGCGCCGCAAGCCGCGACGTGACCCGAGCCGCCGGACCTCTCGGTTCAACGACCCGATGGTGATGATCAGCAGCCGTCCCGCAGAGGTCGAGGACAGGGCGGTGCCCGGCCACTGGGAAGGCGATCTCATCGTCGGCGCACACGGCCGGTCCGCCATCGCGACTCTGGTCGAGCGGACCACCCGCTACACCATGCTGGTCCACCTGCCGGGCAGCTCTCACGACGCCGCAGCCGTCCGGGACGGCCTGGTCCGCACCGTCCAGACCCTGCCCCCGCACCTGCGGGGCTCGCTCACCTGGGACCAGGGCTGCGAGATGGCACGGCACAAGCAGTTCACCATGGCGACCGGGATGCCGGTCTACTTCTGCGATCCCGCCTCGCCCTGGCAGCGCGGCTCGAATGAAAATACCAACGGTCTGCTGCGCCAGTACTTCCCAAAGGGCACCGACCTGAGCCTGCACAGCCCGAGGACCTCGAACACGTCGCTCAGGAACTCAACGGCCGCCCACGCAAGACGCTCGACTGGGATACGCCAGCCGAGCGTCTACGTGATCTACTCACCACCTGAGCCAGGCAGTGTTGCAACGACCGCTAGAACTGAAGCTCCGCCCCCGTCGGCGAGCCGGGGCTTCTTCGTGCCTTGATCGTTAGCCCTTCGGGCCAGCAGCGGGCCGGCAGCCGCCCGGTACGCCCGGGTCCAACGAGACCAGCACCCGGCCGGATGCATCCTGGCCAGGTGCTGGGCGAGTAGGCCGTGTGGGACTCGAACCCACAACCAACGGATTAAAAGTCCGCTGCTCTGCCAATTGAGCTAACGGCCCTCGGCGAGTCATCCCCGAGCATAGCCGTACGGCGGCGGGCATCCGATCGGGTATCCCTCTCCAGCCGTCGCCGCAGGCGGAAAGCGTGGTCCTGCCGGGCATGCGCACACCGGTCGGAGCGATACGGGGAACGGATGTGCGCCGGAAGGCGCGGGGTCGCAGGGGTGTGCCGGACACGGTGCGCCGGAGGCTCCAAAGGCGTACGCAGGTCCGTGCCGGGCGCGGTCGCCGAAGGCCGGGACGCCCGATGCGAATGTCCCTTCTCCCGGCGGAGGACCCGTGGGGCGCGGTGCCGAGCAGCGCGCCGCGCACGGACCGCGGCCCACGGCACCCGGCACCCGGCACCCGGCAACGGGGCAGGGCCCGTGCCCCTGGTGGGGGACACGGGCCCTGCTCGGCGCGTCGGGTGTCAGGCTCGGGCGTCAGCCGTTGCGCTTCCAGCGCGGCTTGTCGTCGCGGCGGCCGCCGCCGAAGGAGCCGGAGCCCGAACCGCGGTGGTCGTCGCGGCGACCGTACGGGCGGTCGTGGCCACCGGAGCGGAAGCCTCCGGAGGGGCGGTCGTCACGGCGGTCGCGGTTGAACGGACGGTCGTGGCCGCCCCGGTGCTCCCGGCGCTCGAAGGAACGGCCGCCACGGTCGTCACGACGGAAACCACCACGCTCACCGTCACGACGCTCGTCCCGGCGGAAACCACCACGCTCACCGCCGCGCTCACCGTCACGACGCTCGAACGAACGCCCACCGCGGTCGCTGTCCCGGCGCTCGAAGGAACGGCCGCCACGGTCATCACGACGGAAACCACCACGCTCACCGTCACGACGCTCGTCCCGGCGGAAACCACCACGCTCACCGCCGCGCTCACCGTCACGACGCTCGAACGAACGCCCACCGCGGTCGCTGTCCCGGCGCTCGAAGGAACGGCCGCCACGGTCATCACGACGGAAACCACCACGCTCACCGTCACGGCGGTCGCGGCGCTCGAAGTTGCCCCGCTCGTCACGGCGCTCACGGCGCTCGTACGAGGGCCGCTCGTCGCGGGACGCCTCACGGTCCTCCCGCACGCCCGCCGCACGCGGCTCCGGAACGGACGCCCCGAAGTCCGCCGCCTCGGTGACGGCCGCCTCGGCCTCCGCCGTCTGCGCGGCCTCGGCGACCGCGGCCTCCGGGTCCTCGCCCCGCTCACGCGCCGCCCGCGCGACGAGGCGGTCGGCCTCCTCGCGCAGTTCGGCGGCACGGCGCTGCAGGCGCTCCAGCTGCTTGGTGACCTGGTCGACCTCGCGCTCGGCCTGCTTCGCGGCGTTGCTCGCGGAGTCCGCCTGGACCTCGGTCAGCGAACGGGCGCCGGTGATCTCGGCGACCTCCGGGTCGAACGCGCCGGCACCGCCGACGATGTGGCGCGAGGCGTCGACGCCCGCGTCCTCCATCAGCCGGAAGATCTGGCGGCGCTGGTGCGGGAGCGCCAGCGAGACGACGGTGCCGGACCGGCCGGCGCGGGCGGTACGGCCCGAGCGGTGCAGGTAGTCCTTGTGGTCACCGGCCGGGTCCACGTTCAGGACCAGGTCGATGCCGTCGACGTGGATGCCGCGGGCGGCGACGTCGGTGGCGACCAGCACGTTCACATAGCCGTCCTTGAAGTCGGCGAGCGTGCGGGTACGGGCGCCCTGCGTCATGCCGCCGTGCAGCGCGTCGGCGCGCACTCCGGCGTCCCGCAGCTGCTCGGCGACGCGGTCCGCGCCCAGCTGGGTGCGGACGAAGATGATGGTGCGGCCCTTGCGGGCGGCGATGGCGGCCGTGACCGGGGCCTTGTCCTTGGGCTTCACCACGAGGACGTGGTGGGTCATGGTGGTGACGGCACCGGCCGACGGGTCGACCTCGTGCGTCACCGGGTCGACCAGGTAGCGCTTGACGAGGCTGTCGATCTCGTTCTCCAGCGTCGCGGAGAACAGCAGCCGCTGGCCGCCCTCGGGGATCTGGTCGAGCAGTTCGGTGACCTCGGGGAGGAAGCCCAGGTCGGCCATCTGGTCGGCCTCGTCGAGTACCGCGATCCGGACGGACTCCAGGGAGCAGGCACCGCGGTTGATGACGTCCCGCAGCCGGCCCGGGGTGGCGACGAGGATGTCGACGCCGCGCTCCAGGGCGTAGATCTGGTTGCCCATGGACGTACCGCCGCAGACGACCTTCATCTTGAGGCCGAGGACGTCGCCGTACGGCTGGAGCGCGTCGGCGACCTGCATCGCCAGCTCACGGGTCGGGGTGAGGATGACGCCGCGCGGCTTCTTCTTCTCGGTGTGGCCGCCGGCCAGCGTGGCGAGCAGCGGAAGACCGAAGGAGAGGGTCTTGCCGGAGCCGGTGCGACCGCGGCCGAGGATGTCCTTGCCGGCCAGGGCGTCCGGGATCGTCGCCGCCTGGATCGGGAACGGGGCGGTGACACCGTTCTGGGCGAGCTTGCGGACGACGCCCTCGGGGAGGCCGAGGTCGCCGAAGGTCACCTCCGGCGCGCCGGGCGTCTCGGCGGCCTCGCCGGTGGCGTGGGTGCTTTCGGTGCTGCCGGCGTCCGCGGCCTCGACGACCTCGTCGTTCCCGGGCAGGACGGCACGGTCAGAACTGGAAATGGACATGCGAAATGCGAAACCTTCCGGAGTCTCGGCACGCGCCCAAACTCCGTGATGCGCAATTCGACCGCCTCGATGCGGTCTGCCACGGCAAGGGAGAGTACGCGCCACACGCGGCGCGCTTCGGTGATGGCGCCGGGCAAATGGGATCAAACGATCTACCACCATACGCACCCTCCCCCACCCAAGGCAAACCGCGCCGGTGCGTCGCTCGTCACACCCCGGCCCCGGCTCGCCGCACCGGCGCCGTCGTACGCCCCGCGGCTCTGCGCCGGTGCTGTCCGGACCCGCTCCACGGGGCACGAGGTCCCGCCGGCCGGGTCACCCATGCCGCGGGGCGGGTCAGGCGGGGGCCGGTCAAGCCGGAACCGGTCAGGCAGGGGCCGGTCAGGCGGGGACCTGCCGGACTCGGGCCGGTCAGGCCGGAGCCGGTCGGACGGGGACCCGCCAGAGGGCGGCCGCCGGATGGGGACCCGCCAGAGGGCGGCCACCGGACGGGGACCTGCCAGAGGGCGGCCACCGGACGGGATCCGGCAGAAGACGACCCGTCAGAGGGCGGCCGTCAGACGGGTGCTGTCTGCGGTGACGCCTCCGGCTCCGCGCTCGGCTCCTCCCCCCGCATGCCGAAGGCCTCCCGCATCGCGCCCATCTGGGTCTCCGCAGCCGGTGACTCCGTGGGCGGATCGGTCGGTTCCCCGGTGGGCCCGGGATCGGGGCTCGACGGCGCAGGTTCGGCGGGCGGCGTCGGCTCGGCCGGGGCCGTGGGCCCGGCGGGCGGCGTCGGCTCGCCCTGCGGCTCGGTCGGCTGCTGGGTGGACGGCGGCTTCGGACCGCCCGCCGCCCCGGGGGGCGAAGCCGACGGCACCGCGGACACCCCCGGGCTCGCCGACTCCTCCGCGGCGCCGCTGCCGGTGCCGGCACCGCCGGAGGGCTCCGTACCGCCCATGCCGGTACGGCCCTGGCCGCCGGAGCCGCCCGGGACGGCGCCACCGCCGTCCGGTTCGGCGGCGGCGCCGCGCCGCTGCGGCGACTTCACCGGCTCCGGCCCGTCGGCGTCGTCGCTCACGCTCACACAGCCGGCTGAGGCCGCGACCGCCAGGGCAGTGGCGATCCAGACGGCACAACGGCCGGGGGCGGACAACTGGCGCACGGGTGGCACCTCCGGGGCACAGGACGCGGTTTCCCTGCCCAACTCCCCGAGCCCCACGGGGGACACGCCCGGTGCACGACCGCCCGGCCGCACGGCAGGCGCCCCCGCCGGTCCGGCCCGGGGCCCGCCGGCGCGCCCACGGCGCCCAGGCGACCGTCGCGCCCTGCACGGGACGGGGTAGCGCCCCATACCGGCCGCCGTCCCCGACAATGGGCGTGTGCTGGAGATGTCGCGGGAAGCATTCGAAGAACTGGTGAGCCAGGCGCTGGACACGATCCCCCCGGAGCTGACCCGGGTCATGGACAACGTGGCCGTGTTCGTCGAGGACGAGCCGGACCCGGCCGAGCCTGAACTGCTGGGGTTGTACGAGGGGACTCCCCTCACGGAGCGCGGGGAGTGGTACGCCGGTGTGCTCCCGGACCGCATCTCCATCTACATGGGCCCGACGCTCCGCTACTGCGAGACCCCCGGCGACGTGGTGCACGAGGTCGCCGTGACCGTGGTCCACGAGATCGCCCACCACTTCGGCATCGACGACGAGCGCCTCCACGAGCTGGGCTGGGGCTGACGGCTCGCCGGGAACCACGGTGCGCCGGTTCCCGGCAGGCGCCCGGCAGTACGACCCGGCAGGCCCGAGCGCCCCCCGCCGGGGGGCATAGCCCGGCGCGGGCGCGGGCATACGCGCCCAATGGCCCGCGCCCACGAACTCCTGCAAGCCGGCCTCATCCGCCTCAGGCACCACTACCTGTCCCACCGCCCGAGCCCCGTCAGCACTCTGGTCCACAGCCCGCACCCGTACGGCCGGGCGTTCGGGCTCATGGCCGTCGTCCTGCTGGGGGCATGGCTGGGGCTGCTGATCGTCGGGGCCGTCCGCACCCCGGTCGGCCCGGTGGACACGAGCATGGCGCTCCGGCCGTCCGCCTCAGGCGGCACGAAGATCAACGTCTCGCCGCTCGGGGCCCTCGAACTCGACTCGCACATCGCGCCGATCCGGCTCGACGTGAACATCGACCGGCTCGACCCCATCCGCTCGCAGGCCCTCGTGCAGCACCCCGAGCGCCTCGCCGGACTCCAGGAGGAGATCGGCCGGGACGTCACCGAGGGCACCCGCGACCTCGCCCTGCGCTCCTGCGTCGCCGTGGTGTCCGGGGCCACCGCCCTCGGCCTCGCCGTCTACCGCCGCCCGCGCCGGGCCCTCGCGGCCGGCGGCCTCGCGCTCGCCCTGCTGACCGCCTCCGGGGTGAGCGCATGGGCCACCTGGAACCCGAAGTCGGTCCTGGAGCCCAGGTTCTCGGGGCTGCTGAGCAGCGCTCCCTCGGTCGTCGGCAACGCGCGTTCGATCGTCACCGAATTCGACGTCTACCAGAAGGAGTTGGCCCGACTCGTCACCAACGTCACCAAGCTGTACGAGGCCACCTCCACGCTGCCGGTCTACCAGCCGGACCCGGGCACCATGCGCGTGCTGCACGTCTCCGACATCCACCTCAACCCGGCCTCGTGGCACATCATCGGCTCGCTCGTGAAGCAGTACGGCATCGACGTGATCATCGACACGGGCGACACCATGGACCACGGCACCGCGGCGGAGAACCGCTTCCTCGACCCGATCCCCGACCTCGGCGCGCCCTACGTCTGGGTGCGCGGCAACCACGACTCGCTCGTGACCCAGCGCTATCTCCAGCGTCTGAAGAACGTCCACGTCCTCGACGAGGGCCGGGCGGTGACCGTGGGCGGCCTGAGGGTGGCGGGCACCGGCGACCCGCAGTTCACGCCGGACCGGTCGACGGTGCCCGCGGGCGACCCCGCCGAGCGCATGGCCGGGATCCGGCTGGCCTCGGCGCTGCGCGACCAGAGTGCGGCCGGAACCCCCGCCGACCTCGCGGTCGCCCACAACCCCGTGGCCGCCCGCGAGGTGGACGGCGAAGTACCGCTGGTCCTGGCGGGCCACGTCCACCGCAGGGACACCGAGATCCTCCCGCTCGGCACCCGCCTCAAGATCGAGGGCTCCACGGGCGGCGGGGGGCTGCGGGCCGTCGAACGCGAGGAGCCGGAGAAGGTCCGCGCCTCCGTCCTCTACTTCGACCGCGACACACGCACCCTCCAGGCCTGGGACGAGATCACCCTCGGGGGGCTGGGTCTCACGACGGCCGAGGTAAGCCGCCACCTGGCGAAGGCACCTCCGCCACAGGGCCCGCAGGCGCCCCGGACACCGCCCCCGACGGGCCTGCCGTCCCCCGCCCCGTAAACCGTTTTGGCGATAGGTCCCCGCATCCCATATGCTTCTCACGTCCCCGACGCGCTGCGAAGCGCCCAGGTGGGCCCCTTAGCCCTCATCGTCTAGTGGCCCAGGACGCCGCCCTTTCAAGGCGGTAGCACGGGTTCGAATCCCGTTGGGGGCACGCACCATCGTGTGCGAGACTGACTCTCGCGCAATGCATCACCTCTGGTCCTGTGGAGCAGTTTGGAGTGCTCGCCACCCTGTCAAGGTGGAGGCCGCGGGTTCAAATCCCGTCAGGACCGCTGCGACTTCCGGGTCGCGTGGCTGGGTAGCTCAGTTGGTACGAGCGTCCGCCTGAAAAGCGGAAGGTCGCCGGTTCGACCCCGGCCCCAGCCACCATCCTGAGAACGTCCCGGACGGCACGCCGTCCGGGGCGTTCTCGTTGTGCGCCCTGGGAAAGAGGCGACTCGCAGGGCCGTCGGCCCCGGAAGCCTCACGCGCCGAGACGGTCCTGCCCCCTCCGCGCGCCACCCCGCGTAACGCAGCCGGGAGGTGGCGTGGGTGAAGTCCACCGGTGTCGCGAGCTGTAGCCCACCCTCCACGAGAAGGCGGCAGCACTGCTGCACGCCCTCGCCCGCAGCCACGCGCTGATCCGGCCGGAAAACCTCCGACCATCGGGAGGATGACAGGTAGGACAAGGGGCATGAGCGAGCCTACCGGCAAGTACTCGATCACCATGCCGCGCGACATCGCCGAGGCCGCCAAGGCCCGCAGCGGCCACTCCGGCCTGTCCGCCTATGTGGCCGCTGCGGTGGCCCGCCAGATCGAACGCGACAACCTCAACGAACTCATCACCGTCGCCGAAGCCGAGCACGGCCCGATCACGGACGAGGAGATCCGGTCTCTGCACGACCAGCTCACCCCGGCACGGCGCGAACAGACCCGGCACGGGGCAAGCGCCGCGTGACCCGCTCCCCTGCGGTACCCGGCGGCACTCTCGTCCTCGACAGCGGAGGACTCGCCAAAGCCGTCCTGCGCGACCGCACGGTCACCGGCTGGCTTGCCCTGGCCCGCGTCCACGACCTGCGCGTGGTCGCCTCGGCTGCCGCGCTCGTCGAGGTGATCCACCCCCGCATCAACCGCCCGGCCCTGGAATGGACGCTCTCCCGCCTCGTCCTGGAGCCGATCACCGAGCCGATCGCCCGCCACGCGGCCACCTTGCTCGCCGACGCCGGCCTGCACGGCCACGAGTACGCCATCGACGCCATGCTCGCCGCCACCGCCCTCGCCGCACCTGGGCCGGCCACGATCCTCACTTCCGACCCCGAGGACCTGATGACGCTGTGCGGTACGCGGGCCACGGTTATCACGGTCTGAACCGATCCGGCCCGGACGGAGACATCGAAGCCGACGGTCGCCGCCCTCGCTCCCACCATGGACGCCCGCCGGTGTCGGCCAGCAACGCTCCCCTGAACGCGGACGGCTCGAGCATGGCAATGACGGCGCGTCGGCCCGTGAACTCGACCCCTCGGCTGCGCCCGCCGGCATTCCGCCCCACTGTTCGCGCTGCCTGCCGGAAGCCGGCGTAGCGGACCGCTTACACGCCGGAAACCCGCTCCGCGGGGAGGCAGCCGTCACACCCGGTCCCGCCCGCGCAGCCCGCGAACCGCGAGGACGACCGCCGCGGCCGCCACCACCAGGGCGAGCAGCAACCAGTCGGGAACCGCACGCCCCGCGGAGGAGGCCCACTGCTCCGCGGCGAAGGAGTCGTCGACGGACAGCAGCCCCGGGAGGGCCGTCGTGCCGTCGAAGACGAGGAAGACGGTGCCGAGGACGACGAAGAAGAGGCCGGACAGGGCCGAGGTGGTGTGCAGCTCGAAGCGCCCGGCGATGCGCAGGGTGCGTCCGCGCAGCCAGCGGCGGCGGGACAGGTCGCAGCGTTCCCACAGCAGGGCCAGCGCGAACAGCGGCACCGCCATGCCCAGCGCGTAGACGGCGAGGAGGAGCCCCCCGTACGCGGGGCTGCCGCTCAGGGCCGCCACCGTGAGGACGCTGCCGAGGATCGGCCCCGCGCAGAAGCCGGCGAGTCCGTAGACCGCGCCGAGGGCGTAGACGGAGAGCGCGGTGGTGGGGCGGATCCGTCCGCCGGCCTCGGTGAGGCGGCGGGAGGCGAAACCCAGACCGGCCAGCTGGGCCAACCCGAGCACGATGATCAGCCAGCCGCCCACCGCGACCAGCAGGTCGCGGTGGCCGTAGAAGAGCCGTCCGGCGAACGAGCCCGCGGCACCCAGCGGGACCAGGGTCGTCGCCAGGCCCGCGTAGAAGACGCAGGTGCGCGCCACAAGCCGGGACGTGGTGTCGATCGAGTACGCGAAGAAGGCGGGCAGCAGCAGGGCGCTGCAGGGGCTGAGCAGAGCGAGCAGGCCGCCCAGGAAGGCGGCCAGATAGCCGATGTCGCTCACTCGCCGCCCGCCGCATCCTGCGCCGGGGTCGCGGCAGCTGTCCCGGCGGGAGCACCCGTGCCCGAAGCGGTGCTGCCGGGCGCGGTCGCGCGGGGAGCCGTCGCGCCGGGAGCCGGGGTCGTCGGCGCCGACTCGGGTCCCGCGGGCTCCGTGGTCGCGGCCTCCCGAGCCGCCTCGATCGCGTCGACGAAGGTCCGCTCAGGCTGGGCGCCCGCGATCGGACGGCCGTTGACCACGAACGACGGCGTCGACGTGGCGCCCAGCCCGTAGCCCTCCTCCTGGTCCCTGGCCACGGCCCGACGCGCCTCCTCGCTGTCCGCGTCGCGGCCGAAACGCGCCAGGTCCTTCACCCCGGCCGCGGCCGCGAGTTCCCTGAGCCGCTGCTCGCCGAAGCCCTGCTCCTTGGCGCCGTCGGCGTACGCGGCCTTGTGGAACTGCCAGAACCGGCCCTGCTGCCCGGCGGCCCAGGCGGCCCGGGCAGCGGCCTCCGACTCCTCGCCGAAGATCGGGAAGTTGCGCCACTCGATGCGCAGAACACCCTTCTCCACGTACGTCCGGATCAGTTGCGGCTCGGTGTCGCGGGCGAACTTTCCGCAGTAGCCGCACTTGAAGTCGGCGTACTCGACCATCACCACGGGCGCGTCGGCGCGGCCCAGCGCGAGCGGGTCGCCGGCGTCGCGCCGGGCGAGCTTCTCCAGCTCGGGGTAGACGCCGGCGTCCGGTTCGGCGGAGACGTCGGCCACGGAGTGCCCGCCGGTCGCCGGGTCGTCGGGCTTGGTGGCGGTGTAGGAGACGAAGCCGAGCAGAACCGCCGCGGCGGCCACCGCGGCACCGTAGGCGAACGGCTTGACGGAGCGGGCGGGGCGGGTGCCGCTGCGGGCAGGGGTGCGTGACGCGGGCATGACGGTGTTCCCTCTCGGGTGGCGCGGGGTGGTTACGGACAGTGCGGAGTGGTGCCGCGGCCTATACGCGCAGTACGGAGAGGTCTATCGGTCCGGGAGCCGTGAGCGCGGGCGGGGCGCGCCCCGGCGCGAGGTCGAGCACGGCGTCGTCGGCCGCCGGGCCGCCTGCCGCGCCATGGGCGGCGGCCGGCAGGGCGGGCAGCAGTTCGTGCGCGGCGGAGCCGCGCGGCGGCACGGCGGGGCCGGGCCCGCCGTCACCGGATCCCTCGCCGCAGCCGGGGGCCCGCTGATCCCCCGGCGGAGCAGTCCCGTTCGGTACGGGGCCGTGCGGCGCGGCCAGGGCAACGGGCAGAGGCACACCGGCCTTCGGCGCCAGGGCACCGGGCGCAACCGCACCGGTCTGCGGAACCACGGCACCCGGCGCAACCGCACCGGTCTGCGGAACCACGGCACCCGGCGCAACCGCACCGGTCTGCGGAACCACGGCACCCGGCGCAACCGCACCGGTCTGCGGAACCACGGCACCCGGCGCAACCGCACCGGTCTGCGGAACCACGGCACCCGGCGCAACCGCACCGGTCTGCGGAACCACGGCACCCGGCGCAACCGCACCGGCCCGCAGATCCACCGCGACCCGCGGCCGGCCGTGCTCGGGCGCGCCGCCGGTGGCCGCGGCCGCACTCGTCCCCGCGCAGAGAAGTGCCCCCGTCAGCACCGCCATGAGCGCCGCCACGACCGCGAGGGCGCGGTGCCAACGGCTGCGGGGGCTGGGCATGGACGGGGGCTCCTGGAGTCGACGTGCCCGCAATCGTACGGGCCCGCCGCTCGACGGGCCGGTACGCCCTGCCCCGCACCGGCCGTCCGGAGTCCTCGCCCGCACCCCGTCGCCCCGGCCCTGCGCCCGTCCCGCACACACTCCGCCGTGGCACGGCCACCGGCGGACGGCAACACCCGCGCCCCTCGGCCGAACCGGCCACTCACCCGCCCACGCGACCCGGTACACCGGCCACCCACCCCCGTACACCCCCACCGCGGACCGCAGCCGCCCCGAGGCGGTCACCGCAACCGAACCGCCGCCCCCCGCCCGGCCCGCCCGCCGGCAGCCCACCGCAATCCGCCACCGCGGCCGGCGGACGACCCGTGTCACGGAACACCGGAAATGGGTTCGCCAGTCCGCTCGAGCGGGTGCGATCCTGGATCCCGTATGTCTACTTCCTTCGCCGATCTCCAGAAGCAGCTGGCCGAGATCTCGCTGCGCGACGCGCACCGGCTCGGGCGGCGCCTCGAGGGCGCCCGCCGCATCCGCACACCCGAGGCCCGGCAGGCCGTGCTCGACGAGATCGCGGCCGAGGCCGGCAAGGCCGCCGAGCGGACCGCCGGGCGGGCCGCGCGGGTGCCCCGGGTCACCTACCCGGAACAGCTCCCGGTCAGCCAGAAGAAGGACGAGATCCTCGAGGCGATACGGGACCACCAGGTCGTGATCGTCGCGGGTGAGACCGGCTCGGGCAAGACGACGCAGATCCCCAAGATCTGCCTGGAACTCGGCCGCGGCGTACGCGGCATGATCGGGCACACCCAGCCGCGCCGGATCGCCGCGCGGACGGTCGCCGAGCGCGTGGCCGAGGAGCTGCGCACCCCGCTCGGCGAGGCGGTCGGCTGGAAGGTCCGGTTCACCGACCAGGTGAACCAGGACGCGACCTTCGTCAAGCTCATGACGGACGGCATCCTGCTCGCCGAGATCCAGACGGACCGCGAGCTGCACGCCTACGACACGATCATCATCGACGAGGCCCACGAGCGGTCCCTCAACATCGACTTCCTGCTCGGCTACCTCTCCCGGCTGCTGCCCAGGCGACCGGACCTCAAGGTCGTGATCACGTCCGCGACGATCGATCCCGAGCGCTTCTCCCGGCACTTCGGCGACGCGCCGATCGTGGAGGTGAGCGGGCGTACGTATCCGGTCGAGGTGCGCTACCGGCCGCTGCTCGACGAAGCGGCGCCGGATGCCGGCGGAGGCGGCGGGGGCGACGACTCCGACCGCGACCAGATCACCGCGATCTGCGACGCGGTCGACGAGCTCCAGCGGGAAGGACCGGGCGACATCCTGGTCTTCCTCTCCGGTGAGCGGGAGATCCGCGACACCGCGGAAGCGCTGAACAAGAAGAACCTCCGCCACACCGAGGTCCTCCCCCTCTACGCCAGGCTGTCGCACGCCGAGCAGCACCGCGTCTTCCAGCCGCACTCCGGCCGCCGGATCGTCCTGGCGACGAACGTGGCCGAGACGTCCCTGACGGTTCCGGGCATCACGTACGTCATCGACCCCGGCACCGCGCGCATCTCCCGCTACAGCCACCGCACCAAGGTCCAGCGGCTGCCCATCGAGGCGATCAGCCAGGCCAGCGCCAACCAGCGCAAGGGCCGCTGCGGCCGTACGTCCGACGGCGTCTGCATCCGGCTCTACAGCGAGGACGACTTCCTGTCCCGGCCGGAGTTCACGGACGCCGAGATCCTCCGTACGAACCTCGCCTCGGTCATCCTCCAGATGACCGCGGCCGGGCTCGGCGACATCGAGAAGTTCCCCTTCATCGACCCGCCGGACCACCGGAACATCCGGGACGGCGTGCAACTGCTGCAGGAGCTGGGCGCGCTCGACCCCGCCCAGAAGGACCCGAGGAAGCGGCTGACGCAGACGGGCCGCAGGCTCGCCCAGCTGCCCGTCGACCCCGGCTGGCCCGGATGGTCCTGGAGGCGGACAGGAACGGCTGCGTCCGCGAGGTCATGGTCATCGCCGCCGCGCTGTCGATCCAGGACCCCCGGGAGCGCCCCGCCGACAAGCAGGCCCAGGCCGACCAGATGCACGCCCGCTTCAAGGACGAGACGAGCGACTTCCTCGCCTTCCTCAACCTCTGGAGCTACGTCCGCGAGCAGCAGAAGGAGCGCGGCTCGTCCAGTTTCCGCCGGATGTGCAAGCAGGAATACCTCAACTTCCTGCGCATCCGCGAATGGCAGGACATCTACTCCCAGCTGCGCACGGTCGCCAAGCAGATGGGGCTCCGCGTCGAGGAGCCCGCTGCGGACACCGGCGCGCCCGGGCAGTCCGTCCACGTCTCCCTGCTCGCGGGGCTGCTGTCGCACATCGGTATGAAGGACGTCAAGGACACCGGGAGGGAGGGTGGGAGGAGCACCGCGCGGGAGGGCGGGAAGGGCGCCGCGAAGAACGAGTACCTGGGCGCCCGGAACGCCAGGTTCGCCGTCTTCCCCGGATCGGCGCTGTTCAGGAAGCCGCCGCGCTTCGTCATGTCCGCCGAGCTGGTCGAGACGTCCCGGCTGTGGGCGCGGGTCAACGCGAGGATCGAGCCCGAGTGGATCGAGCCGCTCGCGGAGCACCTGGTCAAGCGCACCTACAGCGAGCCCCACTGGGAGAAGGACCAGGCGGCGGTGATGGCGTACGAGAAGGTCACCCTGTACGGGGTGCCGATCGTCGCCCAGCGCAAGGTGAACTACGGACGGATCGATCCCGGGACGAGCCGTGAGCTTTTCATCCGCAACGCCCTGGTCGAGGGCGACTGGCGGACCCACCACAAGTTCTTCGCGGACAACCGCAGGCTCCTCACCGAGGTGGAGGAGCTGGAGCACCGGGCCCGTCGGCGCGACATCCTCGTCGACGACGAGACCCTGTTCGACTTCTACGACCAGCGGGTGCCCGAGCACGTGGTGTCCGGGGCCCACTTCGACTCGTGGTGGAAGCACAAACGCCGCGAGCAGCCGGAGCTGCTCGACTTCGAGCGCGAGATGCTCATCAACGAGAAGGCCGGGGCGGTCACCAAGGACGACTACCCGGACTCGTGGCGGCAGGGACGGCTGAAGTTCCGCGTCACGTACCAGTTCGAGCCGGGCGCGGACGCCGACGGCGTGACCGTCCACATCCCGCTGCAGGTGCTCAACCAGGTCACCGAGGAGGGCTTCGACTGGCAGATCCCCGGACTGCGCGGCGAGGTCGTCACCGAGCTGATCCGCTCCCTGCCGAAGCCGATCCGCCGGAACTACGTGCCCGCGCCGGACTTCGCCAGGGCCTTCCTGGAGCGGGCCGTCCCGCTGCAGGAGCCGCTGCCGGTCACGCTGGCGCGGGAACTCCAGCGCATGGTCGGGGTGCCGGTCACGGCGGACGACTTCGACCTGGCCAGGGTCCCGGAGCATCTGAAGGTCACCTTCCGGATCGTCGACGAGCGGCGCCGCAAGCTGGCCGAGGACAAGGACCTGGAGGCGCTGCGCCTGCGGTTGAAGCCGAAGGCGCGCCGGGCGCTGTCGGAGGCCGCCGCGGCCACCGCCGGGCGGACCGGTGGCGACGCCGTCGAGCGGACGGGGCTGAAGGACTGGACGATCGGGACGCTGTCGCGGGTCTTCGAGACGCGCCGGGCGGGCCAGCCGGTCAAGGCCTACCCGGCGCTGGTGGACGACGGCGACTCGGTCTCCGTGCGCCTGTTCGACACCGAGGCGGAGCAGGCGGAGGCGATGTGGCGGGGCACCCGTCGGCTGATCCTGCTGAACATCCCGGTGAATCCGGCGAAGTTCGCCTCCGACCGGATGTCCAACCAGCAGAAGCTGGCGCTGTCGGCCAACCCGCACGGCTCGGTCCAGGCGCTCTTCGACGACTGTGCGACGGCCTCCGCCGACAGGCTGATCGCGGACCACGGCGGACCCGCCTGGGACGAGGAGTCGTTCCGCAAGCTCTACGACCGGGTCCGCGCGGACCTCGTGGACACGACCGTGCGGACCGTCGACCGGGTGGGGCAGGTCCTGGCCGCCTGGCAGGCCTGTGAGCGCCGTCTGAAGAGCACCACCAGTCCGGCGCTCGCCGGCAACGT
The DNA here is from genome assembly GCA_003725745.1 of Streptomyces sp. I6. Lineage (GTDB taxonomy): Bacteria > Actinomycetota > Actinomycetes > Streptomycetales > Streptomycetaceae > Streptomyces. Next base: position 3,152,854 of record RHDP01000001.1, read on the forward strand.
CGAGGATGTGCGTGAGCAGCTCGCCTGGCTCGTACCGCCCGGCTTCGTGACCCGGACCGGCCTTCGGCGGCTGCCCGACCTGATGCGCTACCTGGTCGCGGTGGACCGCCGGCTGCAGCAGATGCCGACCTCCGTCCAGCGCGACACGACGCGCATGGAGAAGGTCCGGGAGATGCAGGACGAGTACGCCTGGCTCCTGGAGCAGCTGCCCGCCGGCCGCCCGGTGCCGCAGGAGGTCCGGGACATCCGCTGGATGATCGAGGAGCTGCGGGTGAGCTACTTCGCCCACGCGCTGGGCACCGCGTACCCCGTCTCCGACAAGCGCATCGTCAAGGCGATCGACGCGGCGGCGCCGTGACGCGGCCGTAGCCTTGAGTGAGTTCGACCGGACCCTCTGACCTGCTGTACAGTCTCTCTCGCAGCCAGCGCAAGACCGGCTGCGAAACCTGGTCCTGTGGAGCAGTTTGGAGTGCTCGCCACCCTGTCAAGGTGGAGGCCGCGGGTTCAAATCCCGTCAGGACCGCAGCTCAGTGGAAGGCCCGCACCCGGTGGTGCGGGCCTTTCGGCGTATTGACTGTGGCCTCCGCCGCCGGTACCCAGTCAGGACAGGGGTTGCGGGGCCCCAGGATCCGCGGAGGTGGCGCGATGGCGGCATCCACAGCGAGACACGAGACCAGGGCGCTGCTGCGCGCCCATCTGTCGGCCGTCTCCGGCTATCGGCACCTCACCCGGCAGTGTCCGGTCTGCCATCGGCTGCTGCGCCTCGCCATGGACCCGGCGGAGGCCGTGCCGGAAGAGCACGCGGCGTCGTCTGCCGCGGCCCTGGGGGGCCGTCAGACGCCTTCTGCCGCCCAGGCCGTGAGAAGCAGGGAGAGCGCGGTGGGGACGGCGGAGCGTGGCACCACGGCGAAGCCCGGCACCGCTGGGCTCGGCACTACGGCGGAAGCGGGCACCACGGCGGAAGCGGGCACCGCGGCGGCGGAGTCCGGCACCGCGAGGGAAGCCGGGCACCGCGACGGCTCCGGGGGCGAAGACCCCTCCCGTCCCTGACCGATGGCGCCGGGCCCGCCACCGGGCGGGTGGCACGCAGGCCGGGGAGGCGGTGAGCCGCTCCCGGCAAGACCTGCGGCATGTGACGGGAGTCACCAGACGAGTTCGGGGAGCGGGCGACTTCCCACCCTCCCCTCAGGGGGAAAATCAAATACGTGCAATTGCACTACCGTCTGAGCAGCCCCGCACCATCTCACAGGGGCCCCGGAAGCCCCCTACGCGACATCGGCCTCCTCCCCGCGGCCGCCCCGGCCGTCCCCGACCTCTCGGGCCGGCCGCGCAACCCGCGGGTAGCCCCCGGGACACAAAAAGATCGCGCTGGACCCGGCGGAGTCCAGCGCGATCGACGACGAAACCTGTTGGGGCAGGCGCCCGCCGTGTCGAGCTCAGTGCAGGGCTACCGGATTGGGGGCCCGGAACGCCCTTGATCGGGGTGTCAGGCCTCGCTGCGCTGCTGCGGGATACCCGCCAGCAGTGCACGGACCTCAGCCTCGCGGTACCGGCGGTGTCCACCGAGCGTACGGATGGACGTGAGCTTGCCTGCCTTGGCCCAGCGCGTGACCGTCTTCGGGTCCACGCGGAACATGGTGGCGACCTCAGCCGGGGTCAGCAGCGGCTCGGCATCAGGGGTGCGAGCGGTCATGAGCGGCCTCCTCGGGAGAACCGAACCTTCTCGGTTCTTTCCTCTAAATTCTGCACCTTGACCCGCGTTGCCCGAAATGGCAGACGCGGGCCGAGTCGGTTATAGGACGAACGGCTTGTCCTCGGCACTACAACTACACCATCTGTCCAGCCACGTCGGCCAAACCGATGGAATTGCCCTCTCAGGTGTTCATCAGCGGCGGAAGCCGATGGTTCATGCCATAACGGACAGTCACGCCACAGTGACGATCAGTCACAGAGCGATCAGGAGTCATCAGACCCCCCATAGAGTGCAATGCTGAGATTTCCGCCCTTAGGTAGGCGGAAGGAACCCTCCCCGGACTCCTTGTCCTATTTTGGCATGAGGGTAGGCAAGGGTTGCAAGCGGCGACTTAGTGCTGTCCATCACGCTTGAACCAAAGGCCCGGATCGGGATGTACGTCCCCTACATGCCCGGTTCATGCCCGGTTCGGTTCCGGGAAGCGTACGCGACGTCCGAGCGTCAGTTCGCGAACTGGCGGTCCCGGACCGCCCGCCAGCGGTCCGTGAGCCGGCCGTAGGCCTCACCCGCGCCCTCGCCGTCACCGTCCCGAAGCGCCGCGATACCCGCTGCCACATCGGCGGCCGACCGGTCGCCGGCCAGCAGGTCCGGGGGCAGCGCATGGACCAGCCCGCCGTAGTCGAGCTCGACCAGGGAGCGCGGGTGGAAGTCCTCCAGCCAGCGCCCGACGTCCACCAGCCCCTCCGTGAGCGGGCCCTCCTCTAGCGTGTCCCGCAGGGTCTTCAGGGCCCGCGCCAGCCTGCGCCTGGCCTGGACCATCGGCGTGCGGTAACGCAGCACGGGCGGCACCCCCGGCACCTCGCCCGGCTCGTACTCGCGCTCGTCGTCCGCGAACAGGACGAACCAGCGGACCGGCACCTGCCACACCGCCGTCCTGATCCACGGGCGGGCGTCGGGGTTGCGGTCCCGCCACGCCTCGTAGTCGGCCGCCGCCTGGCCGCGCACCACCGGCGGCAGCACCGCGTCGAGCACAGGGGGCGGGAAGAGCCCCGCCAGCTCCTCCAGGGCCAGCCAGCCGCGCAGCCGGGTCCGCCAGGGGCAGACCCTGACGACCCCGTCGTCCTCGGTGACGAAGGCGTCGGCGCTCTCGTGTACCGGAACCGGCACGGGAGGCGTCGGCAGCAGGTCCACCAGGGACCGCCGGAGCTCGTCCTGGGCGGTGGGGGCCCGCCCGGACCGGGCATAACGGGACCAGTGGCTCCGCTCGGGCTCCGGGAACGCCGCCAGCGGCTCGTACACCCGCAGGTACGACGCGTACGGGACGAGCACTGAGGTGACGGCCGGCATGTCACTGATCCTTCCACGCGCGTACTCCGGGAGAGGGTGATCCTCAGCACTGGGACCGATCTACCCCCGCGTAGGACTTACTCTCTTGCCCATCAGGTCCCTCCCCACCCGCAGGAGGACCGTCAATCGCCGCTTCGTACTTGGGAGTCACCACCGTGACCGATGTGACCGACGGCGTCCTGCACACCCTGTTCCGCTCGGACCAGGGCGGACATGAGCAAGTCGTGCTCTGCCAGGACCGCGCCAGTGGTTTGAAGGCCGTCATCGCCATCCACTCGACCGCTCTGGGCCCCGCCCTCGGCGGCACCCGCTTCTACCCGTACGCCTCCGAGGAAGCCGCCGTCACCGACGCGCTGAACCTCTCCCGGGGGATGTCGTACAAGAACGCCATGGCCGGCCTCGACCACGGCGGCGGCAAGGCCGTGATCATCGGGGATCCCGAGCGGATCAAGTCCGAGGAACTGCTGCTGGCCTACGGCCGGTTCGTGGCGTCCCTCGGCGGCCGCTACGTCACGGCCTGCGACGTCGGCACGTACGTGGCCGACATGGACGTGGTGGCCCGCGAGTGCCGCTGGACCACCGGTCGCTCCCCGAGCACGGCGGCGCCGGCGACTCCTCCGTCCTCACCGCCTACGGCGTGTTCCAGGGCATGCGCGCCTCCGCGCAAGCCGAGTGGGGCGACCCCACACTGCACGGCCGCACGGTCGGCGTCGCGGGCGTCGGCAAGGTCGGCCGCTACCTGGTCGATCACCTGCTCGAGGACGGTGCCGAGGTCGTCGTCACCGATGTGCGCGAGGAGTCGGTACGGCGGATCACCGACAGGTTCCCGCAGGTGCGGGTGGCCCGGGACACCGCCGAGCTCATCCGTACCGAGGGGCTGGACATCTACGCCCCCTGCGCCCTCGGCGGAGCGCTGGACGACGAGACCGTGCCCGCGCTGACCGCCCGGATCGTGTGCGGCGCGGCCAACAACCAGCTCGCACACCCGGGCGTCGAGAAGGACCTCGCCGACCGCCGCATCCTCTACGCACCCGACTACGTCGTGAACGCGGGCGGGGTGATCCAGGTCGCCGACGAGCTGCACGGCTTCGACTTCGACCGCTGCAAGGCGAAGGCGTCGAAGATCTTCGACACCACGCTGGCAATATTCGCACGTGCGAAGGACGACGGTATTCCGCCGGCCGCGGCGGCGGACCGTATCGCGGAGCAGCGGATCGCGGAGGCGCGCCGCCGATAGCATCCCGCGGGCGCCCCTCGCCGACCGGGCGAGACAAGACTCACGCCGGTCGGCGAGCCGCCCGCCGAGAAGAGGTTAAAATCGCGGTTGACCAGCGAGGACGGGGCGCCTCGCGGGTCCTGCGAGGTGGCACGTGATGCGGGCGGCGTACCGTATGGCCGCGGAAGCAGGTACCGTTGAAGCCCTACGGACCGGTCTCTCTACGGAGAGCCCGCTCCGAACCATGAACGCGTGTCAAGACTCTGGGGCCGTCGAGCCCCGTCACCGAGGGGGTCGAGCCATGGGGCGCGGCCGGGCCAAGGCCAAGCAGACGAAGGTCGCCCGCCAGCTGAAGTACAACAGCGGTGGGACGGATCTCTCACGTCTGGCCAGCGAGCTGGGCGCATCGACGTCGAGTCAGCCGCCGAACGCGGAGCCGTTCGAGGACGACGAGGACGACGACCCGTACGCCCGCTACGCGGAGATGTACAACGACGAGGAGGACGAGGACGAGGAGTCCGGTCCGTCGTCGCGGCGCCGCGGCGCTTGACGCCCGCATCCTTCAGACCCGGTCCGGGGCCCGGCCCCGGACCGGGTTCTGTGCTGTTCAGCTCGCGTAGTCGCCGACCATCCCGGCGCCGGTGGAGTGGTCGCCGCGCTCGGTGATCTCACCGGCGACCCAGGCGTCCAGGCCGCGGTCGGCGAGTGTCGTCAGCGCGACCCCGGCCGACTCCCGCGGAACCACGGCCATCATGCCGACGCCCATGTTGAGGGTGCTCTCCAGCTCCGCGCGCTCCACCCGGCCGGCGGTGCCCACGAGGTCGAACACCGCGCCGGGCGTCCACGTCGACCGGTCCACGACCGCGTGCAGCCCGTCGGGGATCACGCGCGCGAGGTTGGCCGCGAGTCCGCCGCCGGTGATGTGGCTGAAGGCGTGCACCTCGGTGGTGCGGGTCAGCGCGAGGCAGTCCAGCGAGTAGATCCTGGTGGGCTCGAGCAGTTCCTCGCCGAGGGTGCGGCCGAACTCCGGAACCTCCCGGTCGAGCGTCCAGCCCGCCCGGTCGAAGACCACGTGCCGCACCAGGGAGTACCCGTTCGAGTGAAGGCCCGAGGAGGCCATCGCGATCACCGCGTCGCCCGCGCGGATGCGCTCGGCACCCAGCAGCCGGTCGGCCTCCACGACGCCCGTACCGGCACCGGCGACGTCGAAGTCGTCCGGGCCCAGCAGACCTGGGTGTTCCGCGGTCTCGCCGCCGACCAGCGCGCAGCCGGCGAGGACGCAGCCCTCGGCGATGCCCTTGACCATGGCGGCCACCCGCTCGGGGTGGACCTTGCCGACGCAGATGTAGTCGGTCATGAAGAGCGGCTCGGCGCCGCAGACGACGATGTCGTCCATGACCATGGCCACCAGGTCGTGCCCGATGGTGTCGTACACGCCCATCCGGCGGGCGAGGTCGACCTTGGTGCCGACGCCGTCGGTGGCGGACGCGAGCAGCGGGCGCTGGTAGCGCTTGAGCGCGGAGGCGTCGAAGAGCCCGGCGAAGCCGCCGATGCCGCCGAGGACCTCGGGGCGGCGGGTCTTCTTCACCCACTCCTTCATCAGCTCGACGGCACGGTCGCCCGCCTCGATGTCGACGCCCGCCGCGGCGTAGGAAGCACCTGTCTCAGACATTGCCTGGGATCTTTCGGTTGGGATGAGGGGACCTGATCACGGACGACGGAGCGCGTCGGCGGCGTCGGCGCCGCCCGCAAGCTCGGTCTCCAGCAGCTGCTTGCCCAGCAGCTCGGGGTCGGGCAGTTCCATCGGGTACTCGCCGTCGAAGCAGGCGCGGCAGAGGTTCGGCTTGTCGATGGTGGTGGCTTCGATCATGCCGTCGATGGAGATGTACGCGAGCGAGTCGGCGCCCAGCGAGGTGCCGATCTCGTCGATCGTCATGCCGTTGGCGATCAGCTCGGCGCGGGTCGCGAAGTCGATGCCGAAGAAGCACGGCCACTTGACGGGAGGCGACGAGATCCGGATGTGGACCTCGGCGGCTCCGGCCTCGCGGAGCATCCTGACCAGGGCGCGCTGGGTGTTGCCGCGGACGATCGAGTCGTCGACCACCACGAGCCGCTTGCCCTTGATGACTTCCTTGAGGGGGTTCAGCTTGAGGCGGATGCCCAGCTGGCGGATCGTCTGGGAGGGCTGGATGAACGTCCGGCCCACATAGGCGTTCTTGACCAGGCCCGAGCCGTAGGGGATGCCCGAGGCCTCCGCGTAGCCGATGGCCGCGGGGGTACCGGACTCCGGCGTCGCTATGACGAGATCGGCCTCGACGGGGGCCTCCTTCGCCAGACGGCGGCCCATCTCCACACGGGAGAGGTACACGTTCCGGCCGGCGATGTCGGTGTCGGGGCGGGCGAGGTAGACGTACTCGAAGACACAGCCCTTGGGCTTCGCTTCTGCGAATCGTGAGGTGCGGATGCCGTTCTCGTCGATCGCGATGAGCTCACCCGGCTCGATCTCGCGCACGAGGCTCGCACCGCAGATGTCGAGCGCGGCCGACTCGGAGGCGATCACCCAGCCGCGCTCCAGCCGGCCGAGGACCAGCGGGCGGATGCCCTGCGGGTCACGGGCGGCGTACAGGGTGTCCTCGTCCATGAAGACGAGGGAGAAGGCACCCCGGACGTCGGGCAGGACCTTGGCGGCCGCCTCCTCGACGGTGAGGGGCTTGCCGTCGTCGTCGGTCTGCCCGGCGAGCAGCGCGGTGACGAGGTCGGTGTCGTTGGTGGCGGCGACCTGGGTGGCGCGGCCGTCCTGGCGGGGGAGGTCGGCGACCATCTCGGCAAGCCGGGCCGTGTTGACCAGGTTGCCGTTGTGGCCGAGCGCGATGGAGCCGTGGGCGGTCGCCCGGAAGGTCGGCTGTGCGTTCTCCCACACGGAGGCGCCCGTGGTCGAGTAGCGGGCGTGGCCGACCGCGATGTGGCCCTGGAGGGAGCCGAGGGAGGTCTCGTCGAAGACCTGGGACACGAGGCCCATGTCCTTGAAGACGAGGATCTGGGAGCCGTTGCTGACCGCGATGCCCGCGGATTCCTGGCCCCGGTGTTGGAGGGCATAGAGCCCGAAGTACGTGAGCTTGGCGACCTCTTCACCCGGCGCCCAGACACCGAAGACGCCGCAAGCGTCCTGGGGGCCCTTCTCGCCGGGGAGCAGGTCGTGGCTGAGTCGTCCGTCACCACGTGGCACGGCACCGAGTGTAGGCGAGATCGACCACTGGTCCGAATTGGGGATACGGCGCAGAACCGCCCCGGCAGGGTCGGAGGTTCGCACAAAAGCCGCGTAACGAAGCCTTTGGGGGCTCCTACGGGTCAGTAGGGGGCGCGCACGGGCGTGCCGCACATCACTCTCCGCACCGGCGGGGCGGGGGCGCGGCGGGGGCTTGGTCCGGGGAGAGTCCCGGGCGCGTGCCGAGCGAATGCGGGGCGCGGGCGGGTGCGGGGGCGAATACGGGGCGCGGGCGGGTGCGGGGCGCGGGCGCCGGCCGGACGGGTGCCGAGCGAATGCGGGGCGGGGGCGCCGCCGGGCTCTCGCGGCCGTCAGCCGGCCACCGCCACCAGTCCCCTGCCGCTGTCGGCGGAGGTGAGGGTCAGACTGCGGTGCCTCAGCTCGTACGACACCTGGCCGGTGAGGGCGTCGATCACCGCCTTCTCCAGCATTCCGGCGGTACCGGCACACATCTTGCGGGTACTGGACAGCCGGCCGACGGTGAGCGTCCCGGCGGACGTCTTCGCCTCGGCCCGGAAGTCGTTGCAGCCGAGGTTGCCGCTCAGGGAGCCGTCCTCGCCGATCACGAAGTGCGCCCTGCCCTCGGTGCCGGGCGGCAGGGAGGCCGCCGTCTCCCCCTGGAGCAGGGAGGTGACGGTCCACTCGGTGCCCGCCACCGGGGCGGCGGGCTGCGCGGTCAGCGCGATCGAGTCGCCGCCGGCGGCCACCAGGGTCAGGTTCTTCTCCGACACCTTCGCCTTCAGCTCGCCGGAGAAGGCCGCGCGCAGCGCCTCCTCGAAGTCGGCGACACCCTGCGGGCAGCCCATCTCCGTCATCTCCCCGGGCCCGACCGTGAGGGTGTCGCCCTTGATCGTCACATCGGCACCGAAGTGGTTGCAGCCGTAGTTGCCCTCGGCGCGGCCCTTCGAGCCGTCCCCGCCCGCCTCGCCGGCCGTGAACTCGACGTGGGCTCCCGCCGGTGCCGCGGTCCTCTTGCCGTCGACCGTCACGTCCCGGACGGTCCAGTGCACGCCGGTGACAGGGGCATCGGGCCGCACGGAGCCGCCCGCGCCGTCCCCCGCACCCTGCCCCCGGTCCTTTTCGGAGCCGCAGGCCGTGAGCGTGATGACGGCCGCCAGGGCGGCCGTCGCGGGAACGATCAGTTGAGTACGCATACCGCTCTGACGGGACGGACGTGGCCCCGGTTCCGAGAGGGGCGGCCCCGGTTCAGGGGGAGCCGCCGGGCCGTCGGCGGGATCCGTCAGGCCGTCAGGGGAAGCAGCGCCGAGAGGTCGGAACGCTCACCGCTCGCACTCACCCTCGCCGCTTCCCTCGCCGCCGCCCAGCCCTGGCGCCCCGTGGCCAGCCGGATCCAGGTCAGCGGGTCGGTCTCGACGACGTTCGGAGGCGTACCGCGGGTGTGCCGGGGCCCCTCGACGCACTGCACCACGGCGTACGGCGGAATCCTCAGCTCCACCGAGCCGCCGGGAGCCTTCACGGCGAGCGCGTCCGCGAGCAGGCGCACGGCGGCGGCCAGCGCCTGGCGCTCGTACGGAAGGTCGAGCCCGGTCGCGTCCGCCAGGTCGTCGGTGTGGACGACCAGTTCGACGGCGCGGGTGACCAGGTGGTCGACGAGCCGCATACCACCGGACCCGGTGCGCACCAGCCGCTCGGCCGAGCTGCCCGCCAGCGCGGCTCCGACCGTTTCGGCGGTCCGCCCGTACAGGGCCGGGAGGTCCCGGGAAGCGCCGGCCGCCGGCCGCGCGCCCTCGTCCGGGGCGCCCGCGCACCCGGCCGTGGAGAACGGCCAGTCCGGCAGCGCGACGTCCGTCTTCGCCGGTTCCGGGTGGTCGAGGGCCCCGGCGACGGCGCCGAAGGTCAGCGCGATGTGCGCGGCGAGGTCGCGGACGGTCCAGTCACCGAGCCGGGTCGGCAGGGCCAGCTGCTCCGCGGTCAGCGTCCCGACGGCGTCCCGGACGTGCCCGAACTGGGCGAGGACGGCGGTGCGGATCCTGACGGGATCGTAGCTGCGGGTGCGCTTCCTGGCCGGTGGCATGCGGGCGAGACTAACCCGCCCCTCGGACACCGCCGGGGCCGCCTCCGCTGCTGGCGGCCGTCCGCTGCCCGGCGGACGATGGAGAGGGGCCGCCCTCGGCGAGGTAAGGCGAAGGCCCCGAACCGGCGAGGAAGGAGTGTGACGGACATGTCCGAGCACCCGCACAGCGCCCTGGTCCGCCGGGGCTACGAGGCGTTCGGCAAGGGCGACCGGGAGACCCTCCGCTCCCTGCTGACGGCGGACTGCGTGCACCACGTCCCCGGCGGCAGCCGGGTCTCGGGGCACTACAAGGGCCAGGACAACATCCTGGACCTCTACCGGGAACTCGGCGAACTCACGGGCGGCACCCTGCGGGTCGGGCTCAGGGCGTCTACCCCGACGGCCGCGGGCACGTGATGGCCGTCCACACGATCTACGCCGACCGCGGCGACCGCGGGATCGAGATGCCCGGCGGGCTCTGGTTCACCATCGTCGGCGGGAAGATCTCCGACATCGACGAGTGCGTCCAGGACATCGACGAGACGGACGCGTTCTGGGGTGCCGCAGGCTGAGCGGTGAACGCCGCCCCGCTGCGCGGGACCCTACGTTACGCGGGACCCCGATCCCGCGCCGGGTGGCGGGGACGCCGTGCGCCGCCTCGAGGGCGGGCCCCACCCGTCAGCGGGGGACACGGCCTCCACGGCCCCGGCGGGCTCCCGGGCGTGGCGCGGGCCGGGATCAGGCAGCGGTCCCCGCCCGGAAGGCCTCCGGGCCGGGGACCGCCGCCGCCGGTGACTCGGGTGGACGGGGCCTCAGGCGAACAACGCCGGGACGGTCTCCTCGTGCGCGGTGCGCAGCTCGCCCAGCGGGACGGTGAACTCGCCCTGGACCTCCACCGCGTCCCCGTCGACCACACCGATCCGGGTGGCCGGCAGGCCCGCGCACCGCACATGTCGGTGAAGCGGAGTTCCTCGCTGCGCGGCACCGCGACGACGGCGCGGCCCGCGGACTCGGAGAAGAGGAACGTGAAGGCGTCGAGGCCGTCCGGCACGACCAGCCGGGCGCCCTTCCCGCCGCGCAGGCAGGACTCGGCGACCGCCTGGACCAGACCGCCGTCACTCAGGTCGTGGGCCGCGTCGATCATGCCGTCCCGGGAGCCCGAGACCAGGATCTCGGCGAGCAGCTTCTCCCGGTCCAGGTCGACCTTCGGCGGCAGACCGCCGAGGTGGTCGTGGACCACCTGCGACCAGGCCGACCCGCCGAACTCCTCGCGCGTGTCGCCCAGCAGGTAGAGCAGCTGGCCCTCCTCCGCGAACGCGACCGGCGTGCGGCGCGTCACGTCGTCGATCACACCGAGCACGGCCACGACGGGCGTCGGGTGGATCGCCGTGTCGCCCGTCTGGTTGTAGAGGGAGACGTTGCCGCCGGTCACCGGGGTGCCCAGGTGCAGGCAGCCGTCCGCCAGACCACGGGTGGCCTCGGCGAACTGCCACATGACGGCCGGGTCCTCGGGCGAGCCGAAGTTCAGGCAGTCGGAGACCGCGAGCGGCCTGGCGCCCGAGGCGGCGACGTTGCGGTACGCCTCGGCCAGCGCGAGCTGCGCGCCCGCGTACGGGTCGAGCTTCGCGTACCGGCCGTTGCCGTCCGTCGCGACCGCCACGCCGAGGCCGGTGTCCGGGTCGATGCGGACCATGCCGGCGTCCTCGGGCTGGGCGAGCACCGTGTTGCCCTGCACAAAACGGTCGTACTGGTCCGTGATCCAGGACTTGGCGGCCTGGTTCGGGGACCCGACCAGCTTCAGGACCTGCTCGCGAAGCTCCCCGGACGTGGCCGGGCGGGCAGCCTGCCCGCGTCGTCCGCCTGGAGCGCGTCCTGCCACTCGGGGCGGGTGTACGGGCGGTGGTACGTCGGGCCCTCGTGCGCGACGGTGCCCGGGGGCACGTCCACGATCTGCTCGCCGTGCCAGAAGATCTCCAGCCGCTCCCCCTCCGTCACCTCACCGATCACGGTGGCGATGACGTCCCACTTCTCGCAGATCTCCATGAAGCGGTCGACGTGCCGCGGCTCGACGATCGCGCACATGCGCTCCTGCGACTCGCTCATGAGGATCTCCTCGGGCGAGAGGGTCGCGTCGCGCAGCGGCACCGTGTCGAGTTCGACGCGCATACCGCCGGAGCCCGCGGAGGCCAGCTCGGAGGTGGCGCAGGAGAGCCCGGCGCCGCCGAGGTCCTGGATGCCGGCGACCAGCTTCTCCCGGAAGACCTCCAGCGTGCACTCGATGAGCAGCTTCTCCTGGAACGGGTCGCCGACCTGGACCGCGGGGCGCTTGGTCGGCTTCGTGTCGTCGAAGGTCTCGGAGGCGAGCACGGAAACCCCGCCGATACCGTCGCCGCCGGTGCGGGCCCCGTACAGGATGACCTTGTTGCCCGCGCCGGACGCCTTGGCCAGGTGGATGTCCTCGTGCTTCATGACGCCCACGCACAGCGCGTTGACCAGCGGGTTGCCCTGGTAGCAGGAGTCGAAGACGACCTCGCCGCCGATGTTGGGCAGACCCAGGCAGTTGCCGTAGCCGCCGATGCCTGCCACGACACCGGGCAGCACGCGCTTGGTGTCGGGGTGGTCCGCGGCGCCGAAGCGCAGCGGGTCCATGACCGCGACCGGCCGGGCGCCCATGGCGAGGATGTCCCGGACGATGCCGCCGACGCCGGTGGCCGCGCCCTGGTAGGGCTCGATGTAGCTGGGGTGGTTGTGGGACTCGACCTTGAAGGTGACCGCGTACCCCTGGCCGACGTCCACGACGCCCGCGTTCTCGCCGATGCCGACGAGCAGTGCGTCGTTCTCCGGGGCCTTCTCGCCGAACTGCTTCAGATGGACCTTGCTGCTCTTGTACGAGCAGTGCTCGGACCACATGACGGAGTACATCGCGAGCTCGGCGCCGGTCGGGCGGCGGCCGAGGATCTCTCGGATGCGGGCGTACTCGTCCTCCTTGAGTCCGAGCTCCTTCCAGGGCAGCTCGGTCTCGGGAGTCCCGGTTGCGTGCTTGACGGTATCGAGGGTCACGCTCGGTCGCTCCTTCGCGCGCGGACGATGCTGCACACACGGACGAGGCGCACACTCGCTCCCTCGGCCGCTCCGATATCGAGGGTCACGCTCGGTCGCTCCTTCGCGCGCGGACGATGCTGCACACACGGACGAGGCGCACACTCGCTCCCTCGGCCGCTCCGATATCGAGGGTCATGCGGCGACCAGCTTCTTGAGGATCGAGGTGAAGAATCCCAGGCCGTCCGTGCCGCCGGTGCCGATGAGGGGCTCCACGGCGTGCTCGGGATGGGGCATCAGGCCGACGACGTTGCCCTCGGCGTTGGTGATGCCCGCGATGTCGCGCAGCGAGCCGTTGGGGTTCACGTCCAGGTAGCGGAAGGCGACCCGGCCCTCGGCCTCGAGCTCGTCGAGGACGCGCTCGTCGGCGACGTAGCGGCCGTCCATGTTCTTCAGCGGAACGGAGATCTCCTGGCCCTGCTCGTAGTCGGCGGTCCAGGCGGTTTCCGCGTTCTCCACCCGCAGCTTCTGGTCGCGGCAGATGAAGTGCAGATGGTTGTTCCGGAGCATCGCTCCCGGCAGCAGATGGGCCTCGGTGAGGATCTGGAAGCCGTTGCAGATACCGAGGACCGGCATGCCGGACCTCGCCTGGTCGATGACCGTTTCCATCACCGGAGAGAAGCGGGAGATGGCGCCCGCCCGGAGATAGTCGCCGTAGGAGAAGCCGCCCGCGAGGACGACCGCGTCGACCTGCTTGAGGCCCTTGTCGCGGTGCCACAGCGAAACGGGCTCGGCACCCGCCAGGCGTACGGCGCGCAGTGCGTCCTGGTCGTCGAGTGTCCCGGGGAATGTGACGACACCGATACGAGCCGTCACGACTCCACCTTGACGACGAAGTCCTCGATGACGGTGTTCGCGAGGAACGTCTCGGCCATCTCGTGGATACGGGCGAGGGCGGCCTCGTCGACCGGCCCGTCGACCTCGAGTTCGAAGCGCTTTCCCTGACGTACGTCCGCGATCCCCTCGAAGCCCAGGCGGGGCAGTGCGCGCTGCACCGCCTGGCCCTGCGGGTCGAGGATCTCCGGCTTGAGCATGACGTCGACTACGACGCGTGCCACTGGCACTCCCGGTGGTGTGGTGCTGAAGGCGGTTCCCTCAGCGTACCCGGCCGAAAATTCTACGCGCATAGATATCCGGAGAACCCCTGGGAAAAATCCAGGGAAAATCCACACGGCCTCATTGCGGAGGACACGCGGATGCAATTGACTGGGCTTCCCCATACGATGCCGGCCGCTGTACAAAGGAATAGAGCGGAATGCAGCATTGCACCGCGACAGCCGGAATAACGGATTCGCCCCGCGTCAGCACTGACCTGTACTGACCCGGCCGGCGGACCGCAGGAAAGGACGATATCCGTGGCGCAGCGCGTAGTGGTGACGCTCTCCGACGACATCGATGGCGGAGCAGCGGCGGAAACGGTTTCGTTCGGCCTGGACGGTAAGTCGTACGAGATCGACCTCAATCCCGCCAACGCAGAGAAACTGCGCACCGCCCTCGCACCCTACGTGGCGGCGGGACGCAAGGCCGCCAAGCACGCGGGCAGGGCACGCAGGGAGTACCGGCGCACCGACCTCGCACCCGACCCGGCCGCCGTCCGCGCCTGGGCGCAGTCCAACAAGATGGACGTGCCGGCGCGCGGCCGGATCCCCAAGCGCGTCTACGAGGCCTTCCGCCAGGCGGGCTGAACACCGGTGCGCGCAGCGGGAGAAGACCCTGCGGACGGGCTCGGGTGAGAAGCCGAGTTGCGCTGCACCCCCGCAGGTGGGCTACAGTCTGGATCACGCCGAGGGGCGGGGCCGGAAGGCCGGTTCCCACGGAGCGTGCGGGTGTAGTTCAGTAGTAGAACAGCCCTCTTCCAGAGGGAAGGCGCAGTGTGCAATTCCTGTCACCCGCTCCGCACCGCGTACCGACCACCATGGTGGATCGGGTAGAGTGGTGGACGCGCCGCCAGTGAAAGCTGAGCGGTAGCAGTGCGGACGTGGCTCAGTTGGTAGAGCATCACCTTGCCAAGGTGAGGGTCGCGAGTTCGAATCTCGTCGTCCGCTCGGGTACGAAGGTCCCAGTCACAGCGACCGGGACCTTCGTCGTGTTCGCCCTCGTTCACCCTCGTTCGTCCTCTGCTCGCCCTCGTTCATCCTCTGCCCGCATACGCCGCCCGCCGTTCCGTACGCCGGCCTCTTCCTCGGTGCACCGGTCCGTACACCTGCCTCTTCCTCCGTCTGCCGCCCGGCGTTGCTGACATTTGTCATGCGTGGTGATGACAGCGCGCACTGCCGACGGCCCGGGGTCGGCGGGACGCTGGGGCCATGGACAGCGATGGGCATGTGATCGAGGCAGCCGGACTGCGCCGCGGATACCGCGGCGGGTTCGAGGCTGTGAGCGGAATCACCTTCACCGTGGGACGCGGCGAGTTGTTCGCCCTGCTCGGGACGAACGGTGCCGGCAAGACCTCCACCGTCGAGCTGCTGGAGGGCCTGGCCGCCCCGAGCGCAGGCACCGTGCGGGTCCTCGGCCGCGACCCGTACCGCGAACGGGCGGCGGTACGGCCCCGGATCGGGGTCATGCTCCAGGAGGGTGGCTTCCCCTCCGACCTGACGGCCGTCGAAACGGTCCGGATGTGGGCCGGGTGCACCAGCGGCGCCCGTCCGTCGGAGGAGGCGCTGGAGCTGGTGGGCCTCGGCCGGCGGTCCGGGGTGCGGGTCAAGCAGCTGTCCGGCGGCGAGCGGCGCAGGCTGGACCTCGCGCTGGCCCTGCTCGGCCGGCCCGAGGTCCTGTTCCTCGACGAGCCGACGACCGGTCTCGACGCCGAAGGGCGCCGCGACACCTGGGAGTTGGTCCGGGAACTGCGGGGCGCCGGTACGACCGTGCTGCTGACCACGCACTACCTGGAGGAGGCGGAGAGCCTCGCCGACCGGCTTGCGATCATGCACAGCGGGAGGATCGTCGCCACCGGCACCCCGGACGAGGTGACCGCCGCGCGGCCGTCCCGTATCCGCTTCGTCCTCCCGCGGGAGGTGCCCGCCGCGCGGCTGCCGCTCACGCTGCGGGCGGCCGCGGACGGACAGCGCGTCGAGATCCGCACCCGCGAACTGCAGCGCTCGCTCGGCGAACTGCTCCGCTGGGCCGATGAGTCCGGCGTACGGCTCGACCGGCTCGACGCCCGCTCCGCCTCGCTGGAGGAGGCGTTCCTGGAGATCGCCCGCCCGGGCACGGACACGGAAACGGCAGGTGCCCTGTGAAGGCGAGAACGGCGAACACGGGCACGGCGTCCACCGCGAACCCGGCCGACCCGGCCAACACAGCAGACGCGGCAGGCGCGGTGAGCACAGCAGACACAGCCGGCACAACGGACAAGGGTGCCGCGGACGCGGAGACGTCCGGCCCGGAGGCGAACCCGGGCACGGCGGCTCCGGCAGCTCCGGCAGCTCCGGCGGCTCCGGCGACGTACGGAACGAGGACGGGGACCACGGCCGCCGGGAGGCTGGGCGCGCTGGGCCGGGCCGAACTGACCCTGCTCGTACGGAACCGGACCGCGCTGTTCGTGGCGCTGCTGATGCCCGTCGCGATGGTGGGCGCCCTGCGCGGGACGCTCGACGGGATGGACCTCTCGGGAGCCGGCCTGAGTCTCGGGGAAGCCCTCATGACCGGGGGCATCGGCATGGTGCTGATTTTCGTGGTGTACCTCAACCTCACGTCGGCCCTGGTGGCCCGGCGCGAGGAACTCGTACTCAAGCGGCTGCGGACCGGTGAGCTGTCCGACATGGAGATCCTCGCCGGGACGGCGCTGCCGGCCGCCGCGCTCGCGCTCGCGCAGAGCGCCCTGGTGGTCGTGGCCGGGGTCGCGCTCCTCGGTGCCGACGCGCCCCGGCAGCCCGAACTCCTGCTCGCCGGAACGCTGCTGGGCACCGTCGTGATGACCGGCCTGGCCGCCGCGACGTCCGCGATCACCCGGACCGTGGAGAGCGCGCAGATCACCACCCTGCCGCTGTTCATGGTCTCGGCGGGCGGCTCCGGTCTGTTCATCCCGCTCGACATGCTGCCGGACCGTGTCGCGTCGGTGTGCGAACTGCTGCCGATGACGGGTGTGATGCGTCTCGTGGAGGCAGGTGTGAGCGGTGGTGCGGACACCGCACGGCTCACCGGTGCGGCGCTCGGCGCGCTGGCCTGGACCGTGATCTCGGTGTTTGCTGTGCGACGGTGGTTCCGCTGGGAGCCGCGGCGCTGAGGGCGGGGAGGACCGGGGTGTCCGGGATGCGGGTACGGGGCTGGAGCGGGCGCAGCGGCCTCGCCAAGGTGGACCTCTACACGCGCGGCACCGTGTACCTCCTCGTCTGGACGGCCCTGGTCGCGCTGACGCTGCTCATGCTGACCCGGCCCGTCCGCCTCGGTGCGCACCCCGCCGTGGCCGCCGGCGCCCCGCTGCTGGCGGTGGCGAACGGCGTGATGTCCACCCTGCTGGCCCGGCGTTCGATGGACGCCTACCTGGGGCAGGGCCGGGTCCCGCCGAGGCTGGTCGGCGGGGCGGCGGTCGTCGCCGCACTTGCGGCCGGCACGGCGCTGTGGCTGGCGGCGGCGGCCGCGGGCATGGAGGGGACGCTGCCCATGGCGCTGTCGACCGCACTGGTCCCCTTCCTGACGGCACACTGCCTGATCGTGCGGCGGCGGACGACCGTACTGGTCCACGGGGGCCTGCTGGCCCTGCTGGGCGTGCTGGTGCCGCTGACCGGCCGGAACACCGAGGAGACCCTGTTCACCCTCGGGACCGTCGCCTTCTCGATCGGCTGGCTCGCCTTCACCGCCCGTGTCTCCATGTGGACCCTGGCGGTGATGTGGGAGCTGCGCGAGGCCCGCGACGTGCAGGCGCGGCTCGCGGTCGCGGAGGAACGGCTGCGGTTCGGCCGCGATCTGCACGATGTGCTGGGCCGCAATCTCGCGGTGATCGCGCTGAAGAGCGAACTGGCCGTGCAACTCGCCCGGCGCGGCGGCGAACGCCGGGCGCTGGAGCAGATGGCCGAGGTACAGCGGATCGCCCGGGAGTCCCAGCGCGAGGTCCGGGACGTCGTACGCGGCTACCGGGGCGCGGACCTCCGGACCGAACTGGACGGCGCCCGAGGGGTGCTGGGCGCGGCGGGAATCACCTGCACGATCGGGTCCCCGGGGAACGGGCCGCCGATCGACGTCCTACCGGTGGAGATCCAGTCCGCGCTCGCCTGGGTCGTCCGCGAGGCGACGACGAACGTGCTGCGTCACGGGGACGCCGCACAGTGCGCCATCACGCTCAGCACGGCGGCCGGCACGGCGGCCCTGACCGTGGAGAACGACGGCGTACAGGGCCGAACGACCCCGGGACGGCCGGCCGCTCCCGGCACCGGCCTCACCGGACTGCGGGAGCGGCTGGCCGCCCTGGGCGGCACGCTGGAGGCGGGCCCCGCCCCGGACGCCCGCTTCCGCCTCGCGGCACGGGTGCCGCTGCCCGCCGGGGACGCGCCGGGGTCCCGGGACGGGAGCCGGGCACGCCCGGCCACCGAGAACGACCACTCGTGAAAGATGAGGACAGGGCATGACACAGGATCGTGTACGGGTGCTGCTCGCCGACGACGAGCATCTGATCCGCGGCGCGCTCGCCGCGCTGCTCGCACTCGAGGACGACCTGCTCGTCGTCGCCGAGGCCGCCTCCGGTGCGGAGGCGCTGGCGATGGCACGTTCGCACCGGCCGGACGTGGCCGTCCTGGATCTCCAGATGCCGGGCGGGGACGGTGTGAAGGTCGCCACATCGCTGAGGGCCGAGTTGCCCGGCTGCCGAACGCTGATCGTGACCGGTCACGGCCGTCCCGGCCACCTCAAGCGCGCGCTCGCCGCCGGGGTGCGCGGCTTCGTGCCGAAGACGGTCAGCGCCCAGCGACTCGCCGAGATCATCCGTACCGTGCACGGGGGAAACCGTTACGTCGACCCCGAATTGGCCGCCGACGCCATCTCCGCGGGGGACTCCCCGCTCACCGCGCGCGAGACCGAGGTGCTGGAGCTCGCGGGGACGGGGCGCCGATCGCGGAGATCGCCGAGCGGGCCTCGCTGTCACCGGGCACGGTCCGCAACTACCTGTCGGCGGCGGCGGCGAAACTGGGCGCGGAGAACCGGCACACCGCGGTGCGCCTCGCACGGGAGCGAGGTTGGGTATAGTGGGCTCCGCGCCACGGCGCATGCGGACGTAGCTCAGTTGGTAGAGCGCAACCTTGCCAAGGTTGAGGTCGCGAGTTCGAGCCTCGTCGTCCGCTCCAGTCGAGAAGCCCCGGCCTGAAGGCCGGGGCTTCTTCACGTCATGACCAGGCGGTGCCCGTCAGCAGCTCGTACGCCTCCAGGTACCGGGCGCGGGTCGCCTCCACGATGTCCTGCGGCAGCGCCGGCGGGGGCTGCTCGCTCCCGCGGTCCCAGCCGGAGGCGGGCGAGGTCAGCCAGTCCCGCACGTACTGCTTGTCGTACGACGGCTGGGGACGCCCCGGCTGCCACTGGTCGGCGGGCCAGAAGCGCGAGGAGTCCGGGGTCAGCACCTCGTCCGCGATGACCAGCCGCTCGCCGTCGAAGCCGAACTCGAACTTGGTGTCGGCGAGGATGATGCCGCGCTCGCGCGCGATGTCCCTGGCGCGGGCGTAGACGTCCAGCGTCGTCCGGCGCAGCAGCGCGGCCGTCTCCTCCCCCACCCGGCGGGCGACCGCCTCGAAGGACACGTTCTCGTCGTGGTCGCCGACGGCGGCCTTGGTGGCGGGGGTGAAGATCGGGGCGGGCAGCTCGGAGCCGTCCACCAGCCCCTCGGGCAGTGCCAGCCCGCAGACCGTACGGCTCGCGTCGTACTCCGCGAGGCCGGAACCGGTGAGGTAGCCGCGGGCGACACACTCGACCGGGACCATGTCGAGCGACGTGCAGACGAGGGTGCGGCCCGCCCAGTCGGCAGGCGCACCGGCCGGGAGGTCGGTGGAGACCACATGGTGGGGAACGAGGTCCGCCAGGCGGTCGAACCACCACAGGGAAAGCCGGGTGAGCACCCGGCCCTTGTCCGGGATCTCGGTGGGCAGCACCCAGTCGTACGCGGAGATGCGGTCGCTCGCCACCATCACGAGGTCCCCCGCCTCGTTCTCGTAGAGATCGCGCACCTTGCCCGTGTGGAGGTGGGTGAGGCCCGGAACCTGAATCGGCTCGGGCTTTTCTACGAATCCGGACACGGTTCCTCCGCGTAGGTTGATCCAGGAGTGCTTCCGATTCTCTCGCACCCGGGGCCGCGGCGGACCGGAGGGTCGGCCCGGGCCGGAGGGAGGGTACAGACGCAGGAGGGAGGGTGCGGGCGCAGGAGGGAGGGTGCGGGCGCAGGAGGGAGGGTGCGGGCGCAGGAGGGAGGGTGCGGGCGCAGGAGGGAGGGTGCAGGCGCCGGGGAGCCGGTCCGGTCCGGCGAGCCGGTCCGGGCGAGGGGGTGGGTCGGCCAAGGGAGTGAGCCGGGCGAGGGGATCGGATCAGGGGGCCGGAGGACCGGTCCGGGTGGGGGAGGCCTCTCCGTCTCCTTCGGCCGGCCTCCCCTCCGGAGGGGCCCTCAGTCGCGCTTGCAGATCCGGTCGAGGAGATTGGCGGTGGCACGCTGGATCCGCTCGTCCACATGGCCCGGACGGTCGAGCGCCGGGGACCAGGCGAAGGTGCCGGACGCGAAGACGAGTGCACCGGAGGGAGCCCGGTAGAGCGAGGTCTCCTGGTGGCGGGTGCCGCCTTCGCTGTCGGTGTACGGGGAGTGGGCCAGCAGGATCCGGCTCTCGTGCCCGGGGAGCGGGGTGCGGGGGAAGTAGCGGTCGGCCTCACCCGCCACCAGTCCGGGGATCTCGTCTCCGTCCCCGGCGCCGGTCGCCTCCCAGAGCCAGTGGTCCGCGTTGCGCACCACCATCGGGTGGGGCTCGGGCACCCGGCCCGCGTACTGGATGCCGAGGAGTTGCTGCTCGGCGCGGTCGATCTCGCGCCAGAGGGCCGATCGGCCGGGGCCGCGGCGCTTGCGGCAGGTCAGCAGCCGGTCGGCGACTCCGGACGGAGAGGGGCCCAGTTCCACCTGCCAGTACAGGGTGTTGGCGGAGAGGAACACCAGGGACGTGCCCTGCTCGCGGGCCAGCTCCGCGGTACGGCGCATCGCCACCGACCAGTACTCGTCGTGGCCGGGGAACACCAGACCGCGGTAGCGGGTCGGGTCGACCCGACCGGCGTGCAGGTCACGGGTGTCGGCGTACCCCAGGTCGTAGCCGTACCGCTCGGCCCAGCGGATGAAGTCGTACGCGTGCCCCACGTGCAGCGGGAGGCCGGCCCCGGCGTACGGGCGGTCGAAGGAGACCGTGATCGCGGCGTCGTCCTCACCGAGCAGCCGGCCCTTCTCGTCCCAGGCGTGGTAGAGGCTGGCACCCGTCCGCCCGTCCTCGGGGTAGAGGTTGTACGCCTGCCATGTGATGTCGGGCAGGAGCAGCAGCAGGTCGGCCGGGCGGCCGTCGCGGACCGTGAACGGGATGTGCGAGCGGTAGCCGTCCTCGGTGGTGAGCACGGCGACATGGGCTCCGACGGACCAGTAGGACGGCACCTGCAGCCGCCAGGAGAGCCACCAGTGGTGGCAGGAGACCGTGCGGTCGGCGGCGAGGGGCGGCGGCTGGACGATCCCGGCGAGACGGGGACTGGTGATGATCTTGGCAGCGCCGTCGCCGCCGTAGTGACCGATGCGGTACACGTCGACCGAGAACCGCTGCGGCGGGTCGACCGTGATGTGGAAGTCGATGGCCTCGCCCGGCGCGACCGCGCCGCCGGAAGCGAAGCCCTTGATCTGGCGGTGCACGTCGTCGGCGGTACGGAGGCCTCGGGAGCGCCCGCCCCGGCCCGCCGCCGCGTCCGGGTCCGCGTACCAGGGCACGACCTGGCCAGCGTCGTCGAAGTAGTGCTCGCTGCCTCGCAGCCAGGGGAGCGGACCCTGGCCGAACGGGTCCGTGACGGCGTGGGCGAGGGCGCCCGATTCCCAGCGCCGGATCGGCTCTCTGCGACGGGTCTCCTCCGCCTCCATCGTGCGCCCCTCCCTCGTCCCCCGAGTGCCCGTCCTGCCACGCTGACAGCCGGCGCCGGTCCCAGCACATCACATAACGCACGCGGGACGTCACCGTTCGTCGTGAATCGATGTGAACGGAACGCAACGTTCCGCCCTGAGATGGCGAGAAGCGACCGGCCCCCGTCTCGCACCGGCCGGACGGGCTTCCCGTCTCATGCACTTCCCGCTCACACCAGCCGAACCGGCTTCCCCGCTCACACCAGCCGGACGGGCTTCTCGGGCCGGACACCGGCCGTCGCGAGCCAGGACCGCAGCGGTTCCGGGTCTCCGTCCTCGACCAGACTGAGCACCCTGGCGCCCAGGTCCGCACGGCGCTCGCCGTTGATGAGCAGGGCCGGACCGTCCAGCCAGTCCATGCCGGGGGCGGCGCCCGCGGTGTCCACGGCCGCGCAGCACACCATGGCGGTCACATGGTCGGCCAGCAGCTCCCGTGCGGTGCGCGGCGGCTGGAGGGGGACGAGGGGCAGTGGGTCGGTGCCCCAGAGGTCCACGTCGTCACCCGCGCGGTCCGCGGCCCGGTACGGCACCGCCGAGCGCTCGCGCGCGGCCTCCTCACGGGCCACATCGGCGCTGATCCCGGCGGCGAGGGCGGCGCCGGGCCCGTCGGTTCCGGGTGCCTCGGGCACGGGCGGGACCTTCACCGGACCGTTCGCCGTCGGCCCCGGTGCCGCTGCCCACGAGCCACCGGCGAGATGCTCCATGACACGGGCCAGGGTCGGGCCGGCGGGAACGCCCGCGGACGGCCGCACACCCATCGCGTCCAGGACCCGGTGCAGCCGGGCGGCCTCGGTGCGCCACTTCCGGTCGACGACCTCCTCGGGGTAGTGCTGCCAGTCGACCGGCGACCAGTCAGGCCCGATCGCGGCCGGTCCACCGTGGAACAGCCTGGCCGCCAGCAGCGACGCCGCCTCGTCCACGGCCCCCGGCTCCTCCAGCAGATCGCAGGCGGGGCGCTCCCCGAGCCGGGAGGCGAAGCCCTCCGCCAGCCGGTCGCGGCGGGACAACTCGGTGAGCGCCGAGACCACTCCCGCGTCGAGCCGGCTCGGCCACCGCCCCATCCGCCAGGCGGGCAGCGCCACCCGGGTCAGCAGGCGGTCCCACCCCGCGTAGGCGAGGCCGACCTGCTCCTGGGCCACGATCCGCAGCCCGTAGTCCACGGCCTGTGCGCGTTCGGACGCGGCCGCGGCGACGCCGCGCTCCATCTCCGCGGCATGGCCGCGACAGCTGCGCAGCAGAACCCGGGCGACGCCACCCACGGCGCCGTACGCCAGCCTTCGCACCGGGCCGGGCCCGGGACGGGCCGCCAGGCCGACGGCGGCGTCCAGCCCGCGCACGAAACGGCGGGCCGCGGCTATGTCGGGGTGCGCCGAGGGGCCCGTGCCGGCGACGACCGGCGCGAGCACGGCACGCAGCTCCGCGACCCGCATCCACCACAGGAACGGGGAGCCGATGACCAGGACCGGGGCGCCGTCCCGGATGGTGGGGCGGGGGCCGCGGCGGGGGCCGTGCGCACGGTGGGTACGGTCCTCCAGCCAGCTGTCGCAGTCGGGGGTGAGGGCTATGGCCGAGGGGGCCGGTACGTCCATGCGTTCGGCCAGATCCTCCACCAGCCGGTACAGATCGGGGGCCGCGGTCAGGGTCAGCGGAACCGTCGGGCTGACGGCGGGCCTGGCGCGCGCTATGACGGCGGCGACCGCGGCACCGGCGAGCAGCACGACCACGGCGACCGAGGCCACCGCCCAGCGCGCGACGTCCCAGAGGCCACCGCCGATGCGGCCGGTGACCTCGCCGACGAGCAGCACGACGGCGACGGCGGCGGGCAGCAGCACCAGGGCCAGTGCCCTGCTGCGCACCCGCAGCACGGCGAGGGCACGGGAACGCGCGGACAGCGCGCCCGCCTCCTCACCGACGACGGTTCCGGACACGGCCGGACTCACCCCCTCTGCCCTTCGGCGGTGTTGCTCACTCCCCCACTGTGGCACCCGCCGCAGACATCGCAATGCCGGTGGGCCAAGTGCCGGAACGCTTGCGCCGCACCCTAGTTGGGGCTTTCGCGGCCGTCATCCGGATGGGGCAGCGGTCACTCGATGGAATGCCTTTGGTCAAAGCTGCTGACATGGCGGACCGGTGGCCTGCCGAGCCCCGGACCTCCCCTGACGGGCAGGGCGGGGCCGGACGGAGATCCGGGCACCGCCCCCTGGGGGACGGCCGCGCGGCGGTCGGACGAACGGGCCGCGAGGGGGTGGTACGCCGGACGTGTCGCCCCGGCCCGGGCCGGACGGCCGGAACGGACGGCCGGAACCGGATGCGGGGAACCGGGCGCCGGGGCGGGGTGAGCGGGCCGAAACGGGGCCGGACCGGCGGAGACGACACGGGGGCGGGGCGGCTGGGAGGGCTCGGCCGGAGCCGGGCGGCGGGAACGAGACGGCCGGAACGGGACGGCGGCAACCAGACGGCCGAAACCAGACGCCGCAAACCGGGCACCGGAAGCCGGGCACCGAAAACGAGGCGGGAGAAACGAGACGGGAGAAACGAGACGGGACCAGACGCCGGGAGCGGACGCCGGGAGCGGACGGCCGGACCGGAGAGGTGGGAACGAACGGCTGCCCGGGCGCGGAGGGCGTCCGGGCGAAGCTCGTGCGTCGGGGCCGAGCCCGTGCGGCGTTGAGAAGAGGTCCGGGAGGGATCCGGGACATGTCCGGGAGGTTCCGGGGCCGTCGGCGGAGAACGGCGCGACCCCGCACACCGGGCCCGATGGCCCCGGCGGGGTCGCGCATGGCCCGTCAGGAGGGGGACGCGGCCTTGGCTGCGATATCCGTGCGGTGGTGCGAGCCGTCCAGCCGAATGCGGCCCACGGCGGCGTAGGCGCGGTCGCGGGCCTCGGTCAGGTCCTCACCGGTCGCGGTCACCGACAGCACCCGGCCGCCCGCGCTGAGGATCGCGTCGCCTTCCCTCCTGGTCCCGGCGTGCAGGACGTACGCGTGCGGCGCGTCCTGCGCGGAGACCTCGTCGAGTCCGCCGATCGGGTCGCCGGTGCGAGGAGTGGCCGGGTAGTGGCGGGAGGCGATGACCACGGTCACGGCGGCGTCGCCGCGCCAGTTCAGCGGGGGCTCGTCGGCGAGAGCGCCCCTCGCCGCGTTCAGCAGGACGCTCGCGAGCGGTGTCCTGAGCCTGGCGAGCACCACCTGGGTCTCGGGGTCGCCGAAACGGGCGTTGAACTCGATCACGCGTACACCGCGGCTGGTGATCGCGAGTCCCGCGTACAGCAGGCCCGCGAAGGGCGTGCCACGGCGGCGGAGCTCGTCCACGGTGGGCTGGAGCACCGTCTCCATGACCTCGTCGACCAGCTTCGGGTCGGCCCACGGAAGCGGCGAGTACGCCCCCATGCCCCCGTGTTCGGTCCCTCGTCACCGTCGAGCGCACGCTTGAAGTCCTGTGCCGGCTGGAGCGGCAGCACCGTCTCACCGTCGGTGATGGCGAAGAGCGAGACCTCGGGGCCGTCCAGGTACTCCTCGATGACCACGCGACCGCAGGCCAGCGCGTGCTCCCGAGCCTGCTCCAGATCGGCGGTCACGACGA
The DNA here is from genome assembly GCA_003725745.1 of Streptomyces sp. I6. Lineage (GTDB taxonomy): Bacteria > Actinomycetota > Actinomycetes > Streptomycetales > Streptomycetaceae > Streptomyces. The sequence goes on from RHDP01000001.1 coordinate 3,178,173, forward strand.
CGCCCTTGCCCGCGGCGAGCCCGTCGTCCTTGACCACGTACGGCGGGCCGAACGCGTCCAGGGCCTCGTCGACCTCGTCCGGAGTGGTGCAGACGTAGCTGCGCGCGGTGGGAACGTTCGCCGCGGCCATCACCTCCTTGGCGAAGGCCTTGGAGCCCTCGAGCCGGGCCGCCTCGCGGGAGGGGCCGAAGCAGGGGATGCCGGCGGCCCGGACGGCGTCGGCGACACCGGCGACGAGCGGCGCCTCGGGGCCGACGACGACCAGATCGGCCTCCAGCCGGCCGGCCAGCGCGGCGACGGCGTCGCCGTCGACGGCGTCCACCGGGTGCAGCTCGGCGACCTCTGCGATGCCGGCGTTGCCGGGGGCGCAGTAAAGAGCGGAGACGTCGGGGTCGAGGGAGAGAGCGCGGCACAGGGCGTGTTCGCGGGCGCCGCCGCCGATGACGAGGACCTTCACGGCAGCCAGGGTAGCCCGCGCTCCGGAGGTCGCCTTGTGCGGGCCACCGAGGCGGCCGTGCCTACTCGTTTGTGTATTCCTCCACAACGGTCGCGCCCAGCTCCCTGACGATCAGATCGTGTCCGGACAGCGCAGAGTCGACCAGGTCCGGATCGTCCTCCTCCGGGATGTCGTCCTCGAGCGCGACGGGAGGCGGCGACGGCGGGGACTGCCGGGCCCCGGCCCCGGCGGAGTCCGCGGCGGAGCGACCCTGCTGCGGGGCCGTGCCCCCCTCCCCGCCCGCCGGGGGCGAGGGCTGTGCCGCCGGGTGCGGGGACGGCCGCGGAGCCGGCGGGGGCTGGGGTGCGGACGATGACGGGACGGCAGGGGACGGGGCGGGCCGGCCGCCGTAACCCCCTGGCTGCCGCCGTAGCCGCCGGCGGACGATCCGCCCGGACCGGGCTGGGGCTGACCGGCACCGCCCGACGGGTCGATGATCGCCTCGATCTTCCACTGCACGTTGAAGTGCTCGGCGAGCGCCTGCCGCAGCACGTCCTCGCTACCGCTGCTCGCGAAGTTGTCCCGCGCCCCGGCGTTGATGAAGCCCAGCTGGAGGGTGGTGCCGTCGAAGCCCGCCACCTGGGCGTTCTGGCTGAGCAGGATCCAGGTGAAGCGACGGCGGTTCTTGACCGCGTCCAGGATCTGCGGCCACATGTTGCGCACCTGGGCGGCTCCCTGGGCCGCGGCGGGGGCGACTGCCGGGGACTGGGCGGCGGGAGCCGGCTCCGCCGGCGCCGGGGCCGGGCCCGCGGATGCCGCAGAGGGCCGGGCGCCCTGGCCGGGCGCGGCGGCCGAGGGCCAGGCGCCCGGCCGGGCGGCGGCGGGAGCACCGGAGCCGGGAGCCGCTGCTCCCGGCCATGCGCCGGGCCGCGGGGCGGTGGCCTCCTGGGCGGGGGTCGGGGACGGGGATCGCGGGGTCTCGGCCGGGGCAGGCTCCGCCTCGGCGGTCTGCCGGGAAGCCTGTGCGGGCTGGGGCCGCGTGGACTGGGGCGGGACGGGCCGGCCCGCCGGCTCGGGCCGGACCGGCTGCGACTGGACGGGCTGAGGCTGGACGGGCTGAGGCTCTGCGCCGGGTGCTCCCTCACCCCGCACGGCCGCACGCACGGCAGCGGGCCCACCGCCCGGGACCATCGGCGCATGGGCCTCCGGCCCGGGCACATAGCCCATCGCCGGCCCGGAACCCTGCGCCGTGAACGCCGCGGCCGCACCGCGCTCCAGCCGATCGAGCCGGGCCTGGAGGGACCGCTCGTCGTCGAAGGCCGCGGGCAGCAGCACCCGGGCGCAGATCAGCTCCAGCTGGAGCCGGGGCGAGGTGGCGCCCCGCATCTCCGTCAGACCGGCGTTGACGAGGTCCGCGGCGCGGCTGAGTTCGGCGGCGCCGAACACCTGGGCCTGGGCCTGCATCCGCTCGACCACGTCCGCGGGCCCGTCGATGAGCCCCTTCTCGGCCGCGTCCGGCACCGCGGCGAGGATCACCAGGTCCCGAAGCCGCTCCAGCAGGTCCGCGACGAAACGACGCGGGTCGTTGCCGCCCTCGATGACCCGGTCCACGACCTCGAACGCCGCGGCGCCGTCGCCCGCGGCGAAGGCGTCCACGACCGAGTCCAGCAGCGATCCGTCGGTGTACCCCAGCAGGGCAGTCGCCATGGCGTACGTCACACCGTCGTCCGCCGCACCGGCCAGCAGCTGGTCCATGACCGACATGGAGTCACGTACCGAACCCGCGCCGGCCCGCACCACCAGCGGAAGGACCCCGTCCTCGACCGGGATCCGCTCCTTGCCGCACACCTCGCCCAGATACTCCCGGAGAGTGCCGGGCGGCACGAGGCGGAACGGGTAGTGGTGCGTACGCGACCGGATCGTCCCGATGACCTTCTCGGGTTCGGTCGTCGCGAAGATGAACTTGAGGTGCTCCGGCGGCTCCTCGACCACCTTCAGCAGGGCGTTGAAGCCCGCCGAGGTGACCATGTGCGCCTCGTCGATGATGTAGATCTTGTACCGGCTCGAGGCGGGGCCGAAGAACGCCTTCTCCCGCAGCTCACGGGCATCGTCCACACCACCGTGCGACGCGGCGTCGATCTCGATGACGTCGATCGACCCCGGCCCGTTGCGCGCGAGGTCCCGGCAGGACAGGCACTCGCCGCAGGGAGTGGGAGTGGGGCCCTGCTCACAGTTCAGGCAGCGCGCGAGGATGCGGGCGCTGGTCGTCTTCCCGCATCCGCGGGGCCCGCTGAACAGATACGCGTGATTGACCCGGTTGTTCCGCAGCGCCTGCTGCAGCGGGTCGGTGACATGCTCCTGCCCGATGACCTCGGCGAAGGACTCGGGACGGTAGCGGCGGTACAGCGCGAGGGACGACACGCATACGAGGTTATCGGGGCCCGCCGACAACCACGGCGGCCACCGGGGAACCACCGGTCCGGGAGCCACGGGGCCACGGGCCCGCGAACCGCAGATGCCGGCCCGGCGCTCCCGAGGCCGTGACCCTCCCCGGGCCGGTCGCGGGGCCGCAGGCGCCGGCCCCGGATGCGGCGTTCCGGCCGGCCCGGATGCGACGTCCGGATGCACGACGGCGACCACCGCCATACCGGAACGCAAAGCGCCCCCCACGCACCCGCCAGAGCCGACCTACCCTTGCTGCCTTCCGGCCCTGGGGGAGTTCAGTCAGATAGCGCCACGTGAGGGGCTGCGCACAGAGTACCTGATGGTGAGGGCGGGGAACGAGTTCGCGAGCACTCCTCCGCGTCATGTAATGTTTCCGGCGGAGGATTCGCCTAGAGGCCTAGGGCGCACGCTTGGAAAGCGTGTTGGGGGCAACCCCTCACGAGTTCGAATCTCGTATCCTCCGCCACGGCTGACCAGCCAAAATGAAGGTCCCGACCGCCCAGCGGCCGGGACCTTCGTCGTCCCGTGGTCTCAGTTTTGGTCTCAGTTGGCCTGCTGAGACCTTCGGCGATCGCCGGGCGTACACGACACCTGTCTGGTGCCAGCGACCTCTGCGATGCTTACCCCACACCAGCTGGCAGGCAGAGAGTGGGACTGAGTTGAGCATCCTGGGTAACTTCGTGTGGTCGATCGCTGACCAGCTGCGAGGCGTCTACAGGCCACACCAGTACGGCGGAGTCATTCTGCCGTTCACGATCCTGCGCCGCCTCGACTGCCTCCTCGAACCCACTCGCGACGACGTCCGCTCCCTCGCCCAGAAGTACGACGGCGGTGCTTTGGACGTCCAGGTCAAGCGCAAGACTGGGCTGACCTTCTACAACACCTCGCAGTACGACCTCGCCCGGCTCCTTGAGGATCCTGCAGGGCTGCGTGCCAACCTGATCGACTACATTTCGCACTTCTCCAGCAACATCGATGTCTTCGAGCGCTTCGGCTTCGAGGCAGAGATCAACAAGCTCGACGAGAAGAACCGGCTGTACCTGATCGTCTCCAAGTTTGCCGACGTCGACCTGCACCCCGATACCGTCCCGAACGCGGCGATGGGCGATCTGTACGAGCACCTGATCTACAAGTTCGCGGAAGCCTCCAACGAGGAGGCTGGCGAGCACTACACGCCACGCGACGCGATCCGTCTCATGGTCGACCTGCTGTTCGCCGAGGAAAACGAAAGCCTGCTGGAACCCGGCACCATCCGCACGATCTACGACCCCACCGCTGGAACGGGCGGCATGCTCTCGGTGGCCGAGGAACGCCTGCTGGAACGCAACCCGCAAGCCCGTCTGCGCCTATATGGACAAGAGATCAACGATCTCTCCTACGCCATCTGCAAGTCCGACATGATCGCCAAGGGGCAAGACGTCGGCAACATCAGGCTCGGAGACACCCTCGCTGACGACAAGTTCTTCGACAAGACCTTCGACTTCTGCATGTCCAACCCGCCGTATGGGGTGGACTGGAAGGCTTCGGAGGAAGCGGTCAAGGCGGAACGCAAGAAGGACGGGCCGAACGGCCGCTTCGGCCCGGGGGTGCCGCCGGTCTCGGATGGCCAGATGCTTTTCTTGACTCACTTGGCTCACAAGATGCGCCCCGCCCACGAGGGCGGAGGCCGCGCCGGCATCGTCTTGAACGGATCCCCGCTGTTCACTGGCGTGGCCGAGTCAGGCTCGTCGGAGATCCGCCGCTGGTTGTTGGAGAACGACCTGGTGGACGCAGTTATCGCGCTGCCCACCGACATGTTCTTCAACACCAACATCGCGACCTACATCTGGCTTCTGGACAACGCAAAGCCGGCCGAACGGCGTGACAAGGTCCAACTGATCGACGCCACCAGCATGTGGACCAAGATGCGCAAGGGGATGGGCTCCAAGCGCAAGGAGATCGACGCGGCAGCTCGCGAGCGGATCGTGAAGCTGTACGACGCCTTCGTCGAGACCGAGGATTCCAAGATCCTTAAGAACTCCGACTTCGGGTACTGGACGATCACCGTTGAGACCCCCCTGCGCATGAACTTCACGGCATCCCGAGCCGTCAATCTGGACAACAAGGCTCTGGCCAAGGCGTTCGGCAAGGACAACGACCCGGCACCGTTCCTGGCCGTGCTGGCGGGCATGGCCATGCAGACCTACCTGAGCCAGGACGAGTTCATCGAGGCCATCCGCATGGAGTTCGCCGCGGCTGGACTGAAGCTGACCTCTGCCCAGTACCGCCACCTCGCCATCGCTCTCGGCGCCCCTGATCCGTCTGCAGGGGCCGTCACGGACGCCAGGGGCAACCCCGAGCCAGATGTCCCGAAGCGCGACACGGAGAACGTCCCATTCACCTTTGGCGGCAACACGCTCGGCGATGCCGGCCGGGACGAAACGATCAAGGCGTATTTCGAGGCCGAGGTGGCCCCGCACGTGCCAGATGCCTGGATGGACACGAAGAAGACGAAGGTGGGCTACGAGATCCCATTCACCCGGCTTTTCTACACGTACACTCCGCCGCGCCCGCTGGCTGAGATCGACAAGGATCTGGAGGCCCAGATCTCCAAGATCATGGGGCTGCTCCGGGAGGTCGAGGCGTGACACCGCCGCAGGATATTCGCCTTAAGTACCTCTACACCCAATCAGGAGAGGCCAATCATCCAAGCGAGGAAGTTCTTTCGGTCTACCGCGAACACGGGGTAATCCCCAAGTCGTCGCGGTCCGACAACTTCAACAAAACCCCTGATAGCGTGGAGCGCTATCTGCTCGTCCGGCCTGGTGACCTCGTGGTCAACAGGATGAAGGCTTGGCAGGGATCGCTCGGGGTGTCGGCATACCGAGGGATCGTCAGCGGAGACTACGAAGTGCTTCGCCCCGTCTCCAATTCAATTTCGGGCCGATACATGCACTACGCGCTCCGCTCACGCCACATGGTTGGAGAATACAGGGTGCGGTCGACGGGGATCAGGCCCTCCCAGTGGCGGCTTTACTGGGACCAAATGGGAGACATTCGGATTACCCTGCCACCTTTGCAGGAGCAGGAACGGATCTCCGATTACCTCGACCATGAGATCGCGCAGATCGACACTCTGATCAGGGAACAGCAGCAGCTGGTTGAGATGCTGCGCGAGCGGCGGGCCGCCGTAAGTACAGAGGAAATTGATTCGGTTGCGTCTCTGACCACCGGGCAGCGCTTGAAACACGTCGTGACCGGAGTAACGCAGGGTTGGAGTCCGCAGTGTTACCCGTGGCCCGCCGATGGCGTAGAAACCTGGGGGGTCCTGAAGGCTGGCGCCGCCAACGGAGGGGTGTTCCGGCCGTATGAGAACAAGGAGCTTCCCGAGGACCAGGCACCCAGACCTGACCGTGTCGTCCAGAGGGGCCATCTTGTTGTTTCGCGGGCAAACACCCGTGACCTAGTGGGGAGTGCAGCAGTCGTCGAAGGTGATTTCCCTCGTCTCATGCTGTCCGACAAGTTGTACGCCTTCGATCTCGATGAGACACAGGCAGACCCTGTCTATGTGGCGACCGTTCTGGGGACTCCTCGCCTTAGAGGTCTCATTGAACTGGAAGCAACCGGGGCGTCTCCTTCGATGCAGAACGTCAGTCAGGACGACATCCTCAACCTTCCGATGGACCTTCCTGCAGTTGACGTTCAACATCAGGTTGTTTCCCGCATTCGCGAGCAGAACGGTCAGATCGACACCCTGATCGCCGAGTCTGAACGCCTGATTGAACTGTCCCAGGAACGGCGGGCCGCGCTCATCACCGCGGCCGTGACCGGCCAGATCGATGTATCTCAGGAGAGCTGATGGGCCAGCACAACGAGATGCAGTTCGAGAAGGAGCTGTGCGAGCACCTAGCCGCCCAGGGATGGCTGTACTCCGAGGACGACACCGGTTACGACCGTGAACGCGCTGTGTTCCGGAAGGACCTCCTCGGGTGGCTTGAGGACACGCAGGATGGCGAGCTGGCCAAGGTGGTCAAGACCGGTGCCGCAGACGAGGCCAAGCAGCAAGATCAGGTCCTAGACCGGCTGGTGAAGTGTCTGACGAACGACATGGAGAACGGTGGCGGCACGCTCAACGTGCTCCGCCACGGGTTCAAGCACCTGTCGGCCCGGTTCCGCATGTGCCAGTTCAGGCCGGAGTCCACCCTGAACGCCAAGACGGTGGAGGACTACGACAAGGTCCGCCTGCGTGTGATGCGGCAGGTCCACTTCTCCACGGCCGACCAGCGCAGTGTGGACCTGGTGTTCTTTATCAACGGCCTGCCGGTGGCCACGGCCGAGCTGAAGACCGACTTCACGCAGACGGTCGAGGACGCCAAGCAGCAGTACAGGAGCAGCCGGCACCCGAAGGACCCCGGCACGAAGCATGTGCAGCCGCTGTTCACCTCTGGGCGCGGCGCGCTGGTGCACTTCGCGGTGTCCAACGACGAGGTTTGGATGACCACGAAGCTGGCCGGCGAGAAGACGGTCTTCCTGCCGTTCAACCGGGGTACCGAGGACGGTGGGGCCGGCAACCCTCTCAACGCGGAAGGGTCGCCGTCGTCGTACCTGTGGGAGCGCGTGCTGCAGCGGGACGCATGGCTGAACATCTTCGGCCGGTTTATGTACATCAAGCATGACCAGCACACCGATCCGATCACCGGCAAGAAGACCCGCTCAGCAACACTGCGCTTCCCCCGTTTCCACCAGTGGGAGGCCGTAACCAAGGTGACCAACAAGGTCATCGAGGAGGGGGCTGGCCACCGGTACCTGATCCAGCACTCGGCGGGCTCGGGCAAGACCGACTCGATCTCCTGGTTGGCTCACCGCCTGGCCCGGCTGCAAGTGGACAACACCAAGGTCTTCGATTCCGTCATCGTCGTCACCGACCGCAACGTGCTGGACGGGCAGCTGCAGGACGCGATCAAGCAGATCGACAACGATCAGGGGATCGTGCTGGCCATTGACCGGAGGCAGGCAGCCCGTGAGGGCTCCTCTAAGTCGGGAGTGCTGGCCAAGGCCCTCACCGACGGCAAGTTGATCATCGTCGTCACGATCCAGACCTTCCCGCACGCCATGGATGAGATCCGTCAGTCCAAGGGGTTGAAGGGCAAGAGGTTCGCCGTCATCGCCGACGAGGCGCACTCCTCTCAGTCCGGGCAGGTGGCCAACAAGCTGAAGGCCGTGTTGACGTCCGAGGAGCTGAAGGAGATCGAAGAAGGTGGCGAGGTCGACATCGAGTCGGTCTTGGCCTCCGAGGCGTCCGAGCGGGCCGCCAGCGAGAACATCTCGTACTTCGCGTTCACCGCCACGCCCAAGGGCAAGACGTTGGAGCTGTTCGGCCGGGTGCCCGAGGGCACAACCCTGCCACCTCAGGCTTTCCACGTGTACTCGATGAAGCAGGCCATCGAGGAGGGCTTCATCCTCGATGTTCTGCGGGGCTATCACTCGTTCAAGCTGGCCTTCCAGGTCGGGCAGAACGCAGCTGGCGGCGACTCGGAGGTCGACCAGAGCGAGGCGACCAAGCAGGTCATGCGGTGGGTGAAGCTCAATCCGCAGACCATCGCGCAGAAGGCCGCGATCATCGTCGAGCACTTCCGGTCCAACGTCGCGCACCTGCTGGACGGTCACGCCAAGGCCATGGTCGTGGCCGACTCCCGCAAGGCGGCGGTGCGCTTCAAGTTGGCGATCGACGACTACATAGCCAAGAAGGGCCTCGGTTACGGCACCCTGGTGGCCTTCTCCGGCAAGGTCGACGACCCCGAGTCCGGCCCAACGGACTTCACCGAAACCTCGATGAACCCCGGGATATACGACCTGCGCACCGCGTTCCAGGGCGACGAGTACAAGGTCATGATCGTCGCCAACAAGTTCCAGACCGGCTTCGACCAGCCGCTGCTGTGCGCCATGTACGTCGACAGGCCGCTGTCGGGCGTGACGGCGGTGCAGACGCTCTCCCGCCTCAATCGCACGTACGTGACCCCGTCGGGCATCCACAAGACCTCGGCGATGGCGCAGGTCGTGGACTTCGTCAACTCTCCGGACATCATCCAGGAGGCGTTCGAGCCGTACTACACCGACGCGCACCTGGAGCAGGCCACCGACCCGAACCTCGTCCACGACCTCTCCGCCAAGCTGGACACCTTCGGGATCTACACGCCGGCCGAGATCGACCAGTGCGCCGAAGCATTCGTGATGAACAAGGGCAACAACGCCCTGACGGCTGCGGTGAACCCTGGGAAGAAGCGATTCCAGGACAGGTATACCGCCGCTCTTGTCGCGAACGGCGGTGAGGGGGAGAAGGCCGTCCTGGAAGAGCTCGACTTGTTCCGCAAGGACGTCGGCACCTTCGTACGCCTCTACGACTTCATGAGCCAGATCATCGACTATGGCGATGCAGACCTGGAGAAGCGCAGCATCTACCTTCGGCTGTTGGCTCGCCGGATCCAGCCCGACAACTACACCGCCCCGATCGACCTGTCCGACGTGGTGCTCCAGAACGTCAAGCAGATCGACAAGGGCAAGGTCGACATCTCCCTGGGCGGCCAGGACGTCGCGCTCAAAGGCGTGACGGGCGCGGGGTCAGCAAGTAAGAAGGACCCCAAGATCGTGGCGTTCCAGACCGTCCTGGAGCGGCTCAACGATCTCTTCGGCAACGAGGACTTCACGACCACCCAGAAGGTGTCCTTCCTGGAGGCCCTCCTCGGCTCTCTGCTGGAGGATCAGGACCTCGTGCAGCAGGCCAAGGTCAACAGTCCCACCCAGTTCGCCGAGTCCCCGGATTTCGACGATGCCGTCACGGGAGCAGTCGCGGACAACCAGGGCGCGCACACCAAGATGAGCGACTACTTCTTCACCAGCACCCCGGGGCGGGCCCAGCTCGTCGTCGAGTTGGCCAAGTGGTTCTACGCCGTGGTGGTCGATCAGGTGGAAAGCAACGACGAGGGCACGGATCCCGTCCCGCAGTAATGCCGGTGGTTGGACACCAAGGAGCGAGTCCCGCTGAGACGCGGCAGGGGGTGGGATGGTGATACCTCCCCATCCCACCCCCTGCGCTCTTGGCCTGACCATTAGCGCGCCGCCGGCGCTACCACTCGTCTGTATCGCCGTACTTTCCTGGGTGACGGGCGCGATCCACAGCCTGTGCACATGCTTCGGCGAATGCTGCCTCGACGGCCGTCCTGTCCGTGCCTCGCACCTGCGCCTCGACCTCCTGGCCCGTACCGGAGCGTCGGGCCGTGCGCCAGGCCGAGACGCGGTCGGTGTAGCGGTCGGTCTCGAAGTCCCAGGCCGGCACCGACCACTGTTCCGGGACTCCGGTCGCCGCGCGTTCCCCACCGGGGAGGAACAGGGCCCGGGCGTGGAAGGCCACGGTCCGTTCCGGCATTCGGTCGCGGATGGCGCTCGCGCCGCCGGGGCCCTGGTGTTCCCAGCGCCAGCGGTCCCATTCCTCGACCTCGGCAGAGTGGTCGGGCCAGTCCTCGCTCCACCGTGCGACGACCTCGTCGGCGTGCTCGCGGTGGAGGAAGGGAACTCGCCGCTCGCCGAGACGGGCGGCACCACCAGCTCGGCGGGGACGGGACTCTGGCCGACGTCCGGCGCGGCACTTCCCGCAACCTGGTCCGTGCCCCACAGGAGGCCGCCGACCTTGGCGGCGGTGTCCTTGAGGACGCGGCTGGTCAGGTGCTGGTAGCGGCGGCGCATCCGGGCGGACTTGCCGGGTTCCCAGCCCATGATGGAGTCGACGACCGCGTCGGAGACGCCGAGGATGAGCAGGACGGTCGCCGCGGTGTGGCGGGCGTCGTGAAGGCGGGCATCGCGGACGCCAGCGGCCCTCAGCAGCTCCTTCCACTTGTGGTAGTCCGTGTTCGGGTTCAGGGGCTCGCCAGTGGGCGACGTGAACACGTACCCCTTCTCCGTCCACAGGTCACGGGCCCGGGCTCGCTCGCGTGCCTGGTCCTCCTTGTGTTGGCGCAGGAGCTGGAGGAGTTCGTCCGGGGCGCCGACGGGCCGCTGGCCGGCGCGAGACTTGGCGTTCTTGGTCTCGCGCCGGGTGTTGATCTTCTGGGGGCAGTAGCCGGGCTTGCGCCCGCAGCGGTCTCCGCAGCCGTGCTTGTAGCGGGGCCGCAGCCGGCCACGGCGTACACGGATGACGCCGAGCTCGAAGTCGACGTCGTCCCACTGCATGCCGAGAACTTCGCCCTGGCGCAGGCCGAGGGCGAGCGCGATGACCCAGCGGGCGGTGTTGCGGTGCTTGGCCGCCTCGGCGAGCAGGTGCTGGACCTCCTCGACCGTGTACGGCTCGACCTCCTCCTCTTCGACCTTGGGGGCCTTGGCGATGGAGGCCGGGTTGGCGGTGAGGTGCTGGCGGCGCACAGCCTCGTTCAGCGCCGTGCGGAGCGTGCGGTGGGCCTGGTGGGCGGTGCCAGCGGCGCTGCCGTTGGCCTGCATCTTCTTGTAGAAGCGCTCCAGGTGCTCGGGGTCGAGCTTCTGCAGGCGGTGGGCGCCCAGGCCGGGGATGAGGTGGTGATAGACCGCCACCCGGTAGCCGTCGATCGTGTTCTCCGAGACGTGCGCGGCGGCGATGTTCTCGACCCAGTGGGTGAGCCACGTCTCCACGGTCCACGACTGGCCGGCCTTGCGGACGGTCCCCTTGTCACGTTGCCGTTCCAGCTCGCGCACGAGCTTGGTGACCTCTGCGCGGGTCTTACGACCGACGTGGCGACGGTCAGGCGTGCCGTCGTCCTTGACCCCGACGGTGACGCGGCCGTGCCATCGGCCATCCTTGCCGAGATAGATCGACGAAGCGCCGTTGGGCTGACGGGGCTTCGGTCCAGAGGCTCGCGTCATGCGGCGGCCCCGAAGTCGGTCGCCGACAGACGGCGGGCCAGGAAGTCGTTCACCGCCTCCGCTGGGATGCGGCGCAAGCTACCGATCTTGACGGAAGCGATCTCGCCGGTGGAGACGTACTCGTACAGCTTGGTGCGGCCGATGCCGATCCGGCGGGCGGCCTCGGCGACGGTCAGCGCGACCAGGGTCGTGTCGCCGGCGGATCGCCGCTCCGCCATGAGGGTGCGCAGGGCGTCTTCGGGGACGTCCAGGAGGTGGGCTATCTGGGAAATGGGCAGCGCGGGCTGCGGCATGAGGTACTCCTCCCACCGGCATCGCAGCGTCGCGGGAGCGGCAACTCCCGTCGGCCTGGCCGGTGGCGTCGTTCAGGGATGGATGGGTCGGTGGATGATCGTCGGCGACGGAGGTCGCCGTGTGTGGGGGTTCTCGGCGTTCGTAGCGCCGTGAGGGGGTAGCGGCCGACTATTCGCCGGTGGGTGGCTTCCCCTGGTTTCGCAGGTGCGCCCGGGACGGGTGCAGGCTCCTCTGCAGGGCCCGTTCTTCGAGCCGGAGGAGTTCGTCGACCTGTCCTCTCTGCTCGGGGCCCTTGTCCCCGTATGCGTTGAGTTCCATGTCGATCTCGTGCAGGTGCATCTGGTTCCGGTCGATCGCCGCTCGCAGTTGGTGGTACTCCCGCGTCATCTGGACGTACTCACGGGCAAGCTCACGAATGCGGGGCGTGGCCAGTTCTCCTGGCGGCCCCGTCAGGTCCTGCATGGTGATGTCGAAGACCTTGCAGAAGCCGAGCGCCTCGTCGAGGTTGACCCTGCGACGGGGTTTGCCGCTCTCGATGCGCCAGATCGCCGACTGGTTGATCGGATGGCCGACGGCGGCCATCTCCTCGGCGAGTTTCACTGTGCTCCAACCGCGGACCTCGCGCTCCAGCTTGATGCGTGCGGCGACGTGCTCCTCCGGCATCGGACGACCGGGGCCGGCGCGCTCCGCACCTTCCTCACCGCTCACTCGCACCTCCCTTCACGCGACAACGGGTCCACTGGGGCCAACGTCCACAACTAAACATCGTTGCGGAGTGAAATGCAAGGCGTTGCACTGCCGAAAATCTCGGCTATGGTCGTAGTCCGCCGTACAGCGGCGGACGGATCCGCACACGCAAGCGGCCCCGGTGCTACGAACACCGGGGCCGAAGTAGAGGCTCCACCGCACAACCATCCATCCCTGAACGATCGAAACCGGAGGCCGGGGTTGCCGCCCCGTAATGGCCTGCCGGGTGAGGAGCTCCGTGACCCAGGGTACGACCCTGCCATCCCAGACGCCATCCCGCTTCGACGAGGGCCCCACCCCGACGGAGCCTCCGTTCAACGTGGACGCCGAGCGCGCGGTCCTTGGCGCCTGCATGCACAAAGCCGACGTCATCGAGGCGATCCGGCCAGTCCTGGGTGACGACGCCTTCTACCGGCCGGCGCACGAGACCATCTGGCGCGCGCTTCTCACCCAGCACCGTGAGGACAAGCCGACCGACCCGATCGTCCTCACCGAGCTGCTCCAGCAGCGAGGTGACCTGCAACGGGTCGGCGGTCCCGCCTACGTGTTCCAGATCGCGGACGCGCCCTACGGCACCGGCAGCGCGGAGCACCACGCGGAGATCGTCCGCGAGAAGGCCGACCTGCGCCGCCTGGTGACATCCGCCGTACGCACCCTCCAGCGGGCCCAGGAGCCCGGGGCGGATCCCGAGGCGATACGCAGCGAGGTCGAAGCGGAGGTACGTGCCGAACGCGAGCGCGCGCTCGCTTCGGGGCAGGGGCGGCTGTCCCGCTTCGCCACCGACGGTTGGTCGTTCGTCAAAGAGAGCGGCGCGGACGCCGAGCCCCTGTGGGGCACCCGCGATAAGACCGTATGGGCTCCGGGCGAGAGCCTGATGATCGTCGGCGCTCCGGGCGTCGGCAAGACGACCCTGGCCCATCAGGTGATCTTTGCCCGCCTCGGCTTGCAGGAGACCGTCCTGGAGATGCCCGTCGCCCCCAGCAGGCGCGTGCTCTACCTGGCCATGGACCGCCCGAAGCAGATCGCCAGGGCCATGGCCCGCCGCGTCTTCCCCACCGACGAGAGGATCCTGCGCGAGCGGCTCGTGGTCTGGGAAGGTCCGCTGCCCGCCACACTCGACAAGGAGCCCGACCTCCTCGCCGACCTCGCCGCCGCCCACCAGGCCGACACCATCGTGATCGACAGCCTCAAGGACGCGGTCAGCACGATGGTCGACGACAGCCTCGCGGTCGCCTTCCACAACGCCCGCATGCGCGCTCTGCGCAACGGCGTGGAGATCATGGAGCTGCACCACCAGCGCAAGGCCACCGCCGACGCGCCGCGCGGCCAGCGCCCCAGCCTGGACCAGGTCTACGGCTCCACCTGGATCACCGCCGGCGCGGGCAGCGTCCTGTTCGTCACCGGCCGGGCGGGGGACCCCGCGGTCACCCTGCATCACCTCAAGACCCCCACCGGCGAGGTCGGCCCCCTGGACGTCACGCACGACCACGTGCGCGGCACCACCACCGTCGACCCCACCAAGGACCCCGCCGTCCTGCTGCGCAACGCCCCCAACGGGCTGACCGCACGCGACCTGGCGACCATCCTCATCGGCGGAGGCGACCCCGAACGAGCCGACATCGAGAAGGCGCGACGCCACCTCAGCCGCCTCGTCGACAGCGGCCTGGCCACCAAGGCCGACGGCATCGCCGGAGGGGCCGGAGGCGGCCAGCAGGCCCGCTACTACGCCTCCGCCCGCCACCTCACCGCCGTCGGCTGAGCCCCGCACCGACCCCCTGAAAGCGTTCACGCGACCGTACACGCGGCCCCTGCGCCAGCACACCGCCATGAACCGCTCACAGCGCACACGCTCACCGCAAAACCGCAGGTAGAGCGATCACGCGACCGTCCACGCCGTACACGCACCCAAGCGATCACGCGCGGGGCCCCCTTTAGAAGGGGGCCCGCGTGTACGCCCCCTCCGTGAACGCCGTGATCGTCTCCCCAACCTCCCTCGGAGGAGCCCCGTACATGCCGCCCGCGACAACCGACACACTCGCCACCGCTCCATTCCCGCACGCCGACAGCCCGCTCCTGCCCGTGGCCGTCTTGGCCGTCGCCGCCGGCGCACTGCTGGTGGGCCTGAGGGCCCGACGTAGCCAACGCCGCACCCACGATCGGAAGTGGCGCCCCTCGGCCGCGGTCGTCGCTGCGACCGTGGCGGCGCTGGTGTGCACCGCCTACAGCGCGGACACCAGCTGGTGGTTCGCCGCCCACTACCTCGACATGCGCAACACCGCCGAGCGCACCGCGATGTTCGCCGCCGCCGAACTCGCCCTGTTCTCGATGGCGCTGATGGCCCGCCAGAACCTGCACGGGCCGAGGCAGGCGGCCGGCCTGCCCGGAGTCCTGGTCTGGGTGATCACCGCCATGCAGACCATCCCCGCCTTCGCCGAGTCCGGCTTGGTCGGCGGCACCGTGCGCGCCTTCACTGGCCCAGTGATGGCGGCCGTGCTGTGGCACCTGGCCATGGGCATCGAGCTCCGCCAGCGCACCCCCGACGCCGCGTCCCACGGGCTCGCCGCCGTCCTCACACGGCAGGCCCGCGAGCGGCTGCTCGCCCGCCTGGGGATCGTCGAGCAGGACCAGAGTGCCGCCGAGATCATCCGCGACCGGGCCACGCAGCGGGCGGTCGCCCTGGCCGCCCGGCTCGCCGAGATGAGGCCCGAGCAGCGCACCGAATGGGCGGGCCGACGCACCGTGCGCCGCCTGTCCAAGACCCTCGCCCGCTCCGGCATCGACGCCGATCCGCGCCGCAACGAGCAGCTGCTACGCCAGCTCGCAACCCGCCGCCAAGCAGCCGCCCTGGCCACCATCGACCTGCCCGGGCGATGGGCCACGCCCGCCGGGCAGCCCGTCAGCCCGCCCGACCACTCCCGGGCAGACGCCGACGAGCGGGCGGAAGGCAACGGGCGGGCAGAAGACCGCGCCCGCCTGCACCCATCAGATCCGGGCGACGAGGAACCCCACCCGGGCGCCCGCCCGCAATCCGCCCGCCCGAATCCCAACACCCGCTCCGGCCCGGAAACGACAGCCCGCCTGCAAGGGGCGGCTCCGCCGCCCACGGGCAGCGGTTCTGGCACCACACCGGGCAAGAGCCGTAAGCCGAAGCCGAAGCGGCCTGGCCGCAAACCCCGCGCCTCCGACGAGATGCTTCGCGACTACGCGCACCGTCTCCACGACGAGCACGGCCGCCTGTCCCGCGACTCCCTGGAACAGGTCGTACGCGACGACGGATACAGCGTCGCCAGCGACCACGCCGGCGAGATCGTCCGCACGGTCAAGGCCGAACTGAACGCCTCCCGCGACGACTGACGACCACCTGACTCAGCCTCCCGCCCCTCCACACCACCGACAGGAGACTCATGCACCACGCGCGCCACAAACCCATCACGCCCCAGCAGCAGTCGTCCACCATCCCAGCCCACAGCACAGCAAGTTGGAGGTCCGGACACTCCCCCGCAGGGGGAGCGCCCGAACCCGACCCCGCCCCGGGGGTGGCGGGGCCCGTCCGGCACCAGGGGGCACCGGACGGGAAGACTGCGACCGAGGGCGGACCGCAGCCAGGCAAGGCCAGCCGCAAGGGCAAGGCCAGGAAGGGGAAGTCGCGTCCGCGTGACAAGGAGCAGCGCCCCGCTCACAGCGTCCGCCTCAACGAGCTAGAGCTCGCCATCATCCGATCCGGTGCCGATCACGTCGGCATGAGTGTGGCCGGGTTCCTGGCCCACTCCGCGCTGGCCGCTGCCCGCGACCAGTCCCGCACCGCGGCGGCCATCGCCACCGAGCGGGACATCCTGACGGCCCTGTTCGGTGTGCGTCGTCAGCTCGGCTGGGCGGGCAGCAACGTCAACCAGATCGCCAAGGCACTCAACTCGGGCGCCGACGTACCGCACTTCGCTGCCGCCCTCGCCGACCTGCAGCGTGCCGCGCAGGCGGTCCAGCGGGCAGCCGACAGGGTCGCCAACGGGCAGGAGGGCGAGGCGGCGTGATCCCCCGGATCCACCAGCAGGGCAGCAACACTCTCGGGCTCCTGCGCTACCTGTACGGGAAGGGCACCCACGAGGAGCACATCGACCCGCACCTGGTCGCTTCCTTCGACGGCATGGCCCCCGACCCCGGCCGCGACCCTGCGGTCACGAAGAAGGACCTCCAGCACCTCCTCGACCAGCCCCTGTCCCTCCTCGACGCGGACCGGCGTCCCGACAAGCACGTGTGGCACTGCTCGGTGCGCGCCGCGCCCGACGACCCGATCCTGGCCGACGAACAGTGGGGCGACATCGCCCGTCGCATGGTCGCCGCCACCGGCATCGACCCCGGCGACGGCGCCGGCTGCCGCTGGGCCGCCGTCCGGCACGCCGACGACCACATCCACATCATCGCCACCCTCGTCCGCGAGGACGGACGCCGCCCCGACCACCACCGCTCCGGCAAACGCGCCCAGGCCGAGTGCCGACTGATCGAAAAGGAACTCGGCCTGCACCAGGTCGCACCCGGGGACGGCACCGCCGCCAAGCGGGCCACCAGTGCGGAGCGGCACAAGGCCGAACGCACGGGCAGGGGGCGTCCGGCGCGGGAGGAGCTGCGGGAGACCGTACGGCGCGCGGTCGCCGGCGCCGGCAGCGATGAGGAGTTCTTTGACCGGCTGGCCGCCGCCGGTCTGCTGATCGGCAAGCGCATCGCGCCCTCCGGTGACCTGCTCGGCTACAAGGTCGCGCTGCCCGATGACCGCAACGGGGACAAGGAGCCGGTGTTCTACGCAGGCTCCACGCTCGCACCCGATCTGTCCCTGCCCCGCATCCGCGAACGCTGGGCCCTGCCAGCGGAGGCTGCCGCCTCGGCGGACGGCTCTGGGCCGGAACAACCCCCCTTGCCGGACGTGACAGGTCCCGCGTTCGCGCGGCGCCGGGCCACCGCCGCCACCTGGCAGGCGCTGCTGATCATCGATCACGGTGGTGACGGCACGGCAGCGGCCCAGATCGCTGCAGCGGGGGAGATCCTGGACGCGCTGGCCAAGACCTCCGCCGCCCACACCCGCAAGGAGCTGCGCGAGGCGGCCTTCGTGTTCGAGCGGGCCAGCCGCTCCCGCGTGAGGGCTGTACGCGGGCACGAACGGGCCCTGCGACAGGCCGCCCGTGACCTCGTTCGTAGTGGACCCGCCCTGGGCCGCGGGGAAGACGGCGCCACCGCCGCCATGCTCATCGACATGGTCTTCTTCCTCGCCATCGCCGCGGCGAACTGGCACGCGAAGAAGGAGCACGCGCAGCAGGCCGCCGCAGGTCAGCAGGCAGCTGAACACCTTCGGGCAGCCTACGAATCCGCAGCAGCCCAGCCGATGGCCGTCCTGCGGCAGCGAGGCCAGCGTCTGGCGCCGCGTGTTCGGCAACGGCACGCCGACCTGCTCCAGCAAGTGCTGCCGGAGCTGGCCGAGCGGATCCGCGCCGAGGCCGGCTGGGCCGCCCTGGCCTCCACTCTCGACGACGTCCGCAAGGCCGGCCACGACCCGGCCGTTCTGCTGGCCGACGCCGCACGACGACGTGAGCTCGACACCGCCGACTCCATCAGCGATGTCCTCGTGTGGCGCCTGCGCCGCAGTGCACACCTGCTGGCCCTCCCCCAAGCCCCGACGGAACGGCCACGATGGGCACTCGGCGCACCGCACCCCTCGCGCCCGTCACGCAACCGGCCACCAGCGCCGTGAACGACCACAGCCGACGGCGCTGACCAGCGAAAAAGAGGCGAAATATAGCCGACGATCGCCGGTTGGCCAAACCGGCGATCCTCCGGACCATCGGTGCCCAGAAGCCCCACAACATGCCCTTGGCACCCTCGTCCCCACCGCAGTCGAGCGCGCGGCACCCCCGCCACCGGCCCACGCTCAGCAACCACCCTTCCGCGAGCACCCTGCCTCTCGCCAGCACCAACCGATCTCACGACACCACACAAGGAACCACCCATGCCCTCCTCCGTTCGCCCCGAAGTCGTCCTCCTCCTCACCACGTTGGACCTCAACCACCCGACACCCGGCAGCGCCCCTACCACCGCGACGGACGCCCGTTCACCCGCGCCGAGCGCGACCTGCTGACCACCTTCACCCCGGAGGAAAAGACCGCCGTGATAGCGCAGATACAGCTCGAAGGGGAATGGCAGCGTGAACTCGACGAGATGAAGGACGCCTTCGTCGACCTGCTCATGAAGTACTTCGCCAAGCTCCCGAGGGATCCGTGGTCAGCGACGCCGTCGTCATCATGACCGACGAGGACTACGCGAAGTTCGAACACCTGGCCGAGATCGCCACAGCGGAAGACACCCTCGAATTCCGCGCCTTGTACGAAGGAAGCTGACCGGCCGCACACCACGACGGCCCGCTCTGCGGATACCCGAAGCCGGGCCTCCCGAAGGGAGGCCCGGCTTCGGGTGCGTTGGACGGGCCCTCAGCAGGCCGGAGCGCGCAGGAGCCGATCGCGTGTACTCTCCGGCAGCACCCGGCGCAGCACCGGCGCACTGGAACTGAGGGAGTCGGCGAACGCGGCGACGAGGTCGTGCGGCACGCTGCTGCTGAACGAAGCCGCCCACAAGTAGCCCGCAC
Organism: Streptomyces sp. I6; assembly: GCA_003725745.1. Lineage (GTDB taxonomy): Bacteria > Actinomycetota > Actinomycetes > Streptomycetales > Streptomycetaceae > Streptomyces. The sequence goes on from RHDP01000001.1 coordinate 3,197,585, forward strand.
CGACCACCGGCTCGGCCCACGCCTGCCACCCCGCCAGGGCCGCCTCGCCAGCCTCGGCCACCAGCGCGAGCGGGTCGCCATCCTGGATGAGGGGCGGCACCTCACCCAGGTGGATGTGGGAGGCGAACGTTGGATCCACCGCTCCCGTGCCCTGGTCGACGTCGCGCAGCCACCCGTGCGCCGTTACCGCGTCGAGGACCAGCTCGGGGCCACCACACGGCAGGGCGGGCTGATCGCGGGCGGCGAGCGCGGCCAGGAAGCTGGCGAGGATCTCTCCCGGGACGTCGGGGGTGAAGTAGGCCGACCACTGGGCGAGCGGGCTGCGCAGGTCCGTACGGGCGGACACTTGCCAGGCGATCGGCAGGTTCCCCAGGTGGAACGGCTCGTCCGGCAGGACCCACTGCGCCCACCGCAGGAAGTCGGGGCTGATGTGCAGGACGGTGCTGCGCAGGACATGGCGGTCTTCCGGCGCCTCATCAGGCTCCTGGCGCCCGCGGACGAGCGTCAGGTTCGTCCACCCCAGATCGGCGAGCGTGTCAGCGACGGCGTCGTAGAGGCGGCCGTCGTCACCGGCCAGGTGCCGAGGTCCGACCCAGTACGCGGACGGGACGCAGGCCGGAGCTGGTGGATCGATCGGTACGTCGGGATGCAGGTGCGTCTCCAAGGGGCTGGGGGCTGGGGCTTGATGCCGCCAGCGGTGTGTTAAAGCTGGATGGGGGTGCCGGGTCCGCTTCGCGGCGGCCTCGGGTGGCTGATGGCCGGGCTACCCCGTCTCGCCCTCACCAGGCAGACGACAAGGTTTCCCCCACGGCGCCGACTCGAGCCTCTGGCTGTCACAACCGCTGGGAGGTCTCCAGCACACGAGCGACCGCGGCGGCGACGACATCCGCCGGCGTCTCGGTGTCGAAGGACATCTGGTAGCCGCGCACCTTGGCCGTACCGATGACGGCGATCTTCCACCCCTCGCCGTCGGTACCAGGACGCCCGAGCGGAAACCATCCAAGGTAGAAGCGCCCATCCTTCGAGTTGACGTGCACGTCCGCGCGGTCGTCCACGACGAGGTGGAAGTCGTCGGCGGAGAACTGATCCATCACGAGCGTGGCCTGACCCGGGCCGAGCAGCCACTCACGCAGCCGCAGGGCCTCGACCGTGGTGGAGAATCCGGGACCCTGGGGTGCCGCAATCACGGGCAATCACCTCGTTGACCTGGAGCTTTTACGAGAAGGTCGTCCAGGTTCACATGCCCTTGCGGCGTTGGCCAGTCATTCATGGATCTTTGCCGTCTGCCCCCGGCGAACCAAAGACGCAGAGCGTCAGACCCCGCTGTCCAGCCGCGGAAAACGGCGTGCCCGCAGTAGGGCCAGTGCTGATAGCTGCCCCACGGATGGGATCGAGGCTGCACGCGCTAACGCAGATGAACAGCACCCCGGAGTCCCAGGCCCGGCCGCCTCGGGGGTGACCTAGCAACCGAAGCCTAGGCCAGCGCCACCCAGGCAGCCTTGGTTCCGCAGTTCGTGACCTGGAAGCCCCACTGTCCCCGGGTCAGCTCGTGCACGATGTGCAGGCCCCGTCCGCGCTCAGTGAGTAGCCCGCTCACTGCCTCTGACGCGGTGGCTTCCAGCGCGGGCACGGCAGCCAGGTAGAGGTCCGTAGGAAGCAGCGGATTCCCATCGTGGATCTCGCAGATGTATCGCCCGGCAACAGAGCGAAGGTGTACCTCGTACGGGCCGCACGCGTGCTCGTGCGCGTTCGCCACGAGCTCCGAGATGGCCAAGACCCCGTCGCTGACGACGTCCCCGGGCAGGCCCAAGTCCTTGAGGACATGTCGCAGAACCGCGCGGGCTTCGCCGGTCGGGTTGAGGGTGCGGTCGGTCCAGCGGTACACGAGGCCGACAGCGTTGGATGGCGCGCTGGTCATCGGGCGGCAGACCTCCTGTGGGTGACAGCGATGGCCTCCTCCCGGGGCTGCGACGTGGTCGCGGAAGTGCGGCCAGTACGCGGCTGAGAGGCGTACTGGCCGCACGAACCACCCTGGCTTCGCGCGGCCCCGGGAAGATCGTGGCTCAGGTACCAGCCACGAGGCCGGTCGCGAGTCACGCACTCAACGATGGATGCCGGTGCGCCTGATGCTCATGGGCGTTTATGAGCGCAGGGGGCGCGAGCGGGCGACAGGGCGCTCCAGCGAGACCGCCGACCCGCCGCCGGCCTTCGCCTGCGCCCCTCTGATCACTGGGAGTATGGGCGGGTGAGTGCTGACGTGTTGGGACGCTGGGTGCCAGATCGTCCCGAGGATGTGGCCGCGGACTTCGCCAAGACGGACTTCCCGTGGTGGATCGCCGGTGGCTACGCGATCGAACTCGCGGTCGGCCGCGAGCTGCGCGCACACGGCGACCTCGACGTCCTCGTCCTCCGACGCGACCAAGCCCTCGTACGTGAACTGCTGGCCGACTGGGACCTGTACGTGGCGGACCCGCCCGGCCAAGGGGAATTGCGACCGTGGCGTCCTGGAGAGGTCCTACGGCCGCCGCTCCACGACATCTGGTGCCGCCGCACGCCCAAGGCGCCCTGGTCGGTGCAGCTCATGCTGGACGAGGCCGAGGGCACCCAGTGGGTCTCGCGGCGAGACCCGGCGATCCGCCTCCCGATCGACCAGCTCGGACGCACGACCGAGACAGGCATCCCGTATCTCGCGCCCGAGGTGCAGCTCTTCTACAAGGCGAAGGCGACCCGGGACAAGGATGAGACCGACTTCGAAGCGGTACTGCCGCTGCTCGACGCTCCGGCGCGCGCCTGGCTGGCAGACGCGATCAAGGTGATCGCGCCCACCCATCACTGGCTCCGCCGGCTCCTGCCGGTCAGCCGAACGTGAGCAGCGGAACGTCGTAGAGGTGGGGGTTCCGGGGCCGGGTCATCGTGGGCGACGTGACTTCCACGATCAGCAGCTCGCTGAGGAACTGGACCTTGGCGCTGAGGAGGTGGCTCGTCCTGCCGTCGGCCGACTGGGCCTTCAGGCCGGCGGAGACGTGGATGTGCGGGAGTATTCCGCCGGTGGCGGGGTCCTGGGCGAGGGTGCCGGCGCCGAACGCCTCGACGTTGGTTACGTACGTCTTCGCCCAGACCGGTGCGTCCGGGTCCTCGAGCCTCTCGCAGGCACCCACGATCTCGGCCTCCGCGAAGGCTCCGATGAACGAGGGGATGTAGCCCTGCCGGACGCCGTTGTCCCGGCAGAAGGTGGACAGCGCCTCGAAGAAGTCCTCCCCGTGGTCGAAGGTGACGCCGAAGGTACGGCCGACGGTCAGCTCATGAGCACGCATGTGCGGGTGTCTCCAGATGAGGTGGGATCAGCGGGCGGAGGCGGTGGTGAAGGTCTCGCGGACCGTCGCTCCGTCGGCGCCTTGGGCGAGCAGGGCCTGCAGCAGGAGCCGCGCCTGGTACGGGCCGAGGTCTCCGGCGCCGATGAGCCCTCGTCCGAGGAGGTCCTTCTCGGAGCCGGCGAAGCCGTACGTGTCCGAGAGGACGGGTCCGTTGCCGATGCGGGAGGCGAGGACCACGGGGATGCGGGACGCGAGCTTGGTGAGCCCTTCGACGAGGCGCTCCGGCACGTGGCCGACACCGAAGGCCGCGACCACGAGCCCGTCGCAGTTGCCGTCCCACAGGTCGAGCAGTGCACCGTCGTCGCCAAGGGTGACGACGTAGAGCCCGACACGCGCCTCACGGCCGGGGGCGCCGACCAGCGGCCCGCGGGTCGGTAGGCCGCCCGCCATCCGCACCCGGTTCTCCGCGACCCGCGCGATCGGTCCGCACGACGGTGAGGTGAAGGCGGCTGGGCTGGTGGTGTGGGATTTGCGGACGGTCCGGGCCGAGTGGATCTCGTCGCCGAGTACGACGAGGCAGCCGGCGCCCCTGAGTCCAGGGTCGGCGGCGGCCAGGACCGCGGCGTAGAGGTTGGCCGGACCGTCGGCGCCGGGGAGGGTGGGGTTGCGCATCGCGCCGGTGACGACGACCGGCTGCTCGTGGCCGTGGTAGAGGTCGAGGAGGAAGGCGGTCTCCTCGATGGTGTCGGTGCCCTGGGTGATGACGACGCCGTCGACGTCTCCGGTCTCCAGCTCCGCCGTGATCGCGGCCGACAGCGCGGTGAGATCCTCGAAGGTCAGGGAGGCGCCGGGCAGGCGTCGGAAGTCCCGCACCTTGAGGCCGATGCCGCTCGTGGCCAGGGCGGGTACCGCGGCGAGGAGTTCGTGGGCCGAGAGCGCGGGTACGACGCCTCCGGTGGTGGGATCGGTGGTCATGGCGATCGTGCCGCCGAGGGAGAAAACCGCCACGTTCCTGACCGACTCCGTCATATCCCCTGCTTCCCTGTCCGGACGCCGCCGAGCGCTGCCTCGCGAGTGGTTCACGCAGGCTATCGGGTCGGCGCCGTCCGGGTACGCGGAATGATCACCAGCTGTTCGGCCACGAACCGGCAGGCGGCCTCCAGCCCTTCGAGGCCGAGCAACCGGCTGCGCGGCCGGGCCAGCCGCTCCGTGCCGACGGCCGACAACTGTGCGCACCTGCGACCGAGCCAGGACGTATCGAGGCCGAGGTACTCCGCGGTTGCCGCCAGGCGTTGTCCGGCCTGCTCAGCCGCCGTGGCCGAGTGGTGGCTGACGTGGCCCGTCACGTCGGCGAACGTCCGTAGGGCGCCCGGCCGCGCGGTGACCGCGAGATGGGACGCCCCTCGGTCCGTACCCATGAGGCGATCACTGCTCGGCGCCCATGGGAGAGAGCGAAGCCGTCGGTGTGTGCGAAGCCTCCGTCGTCCGTCACCCAGGTGCGGATACCGAAGGACTCCATGAGCGCGATGGCGAGGAACATCAGAACGCGCTCGTACGCCGGCGAGGAGGCGACCGCAGCCTCGGGGACGCAGAACCCCCGGCCGCTGGTACCGCCCGGACGCCTGGGCGCCATTCGTTCCAGGTACTGGTACTTGTGCCGGAAGAACAGCCACGTGGCGGCCTCCTCACCGCGCTGTTCCCTGGTCCAGAAGACGGGTGCGTCGCCTAGGTCGTCACGGTGGCCCAGGATGTACCGGGCTGCGGTCTCCGAGCCGATCAGCATCCGGGAGACTTCGGTCAGACCGAGGTCGGAGGCGAGCGGAGGGCCTGGGGAAGCGGTGAGCGAAGCCAGCGACGTGTGCAGAGGCTGGTCGTCACCGAGCAGTGCCGCCTCGAATCCGGACACGGCCCACAAGATGCCGTAAGTCAGGTCGTCCAGTTCATACGCGGCGGGGATGTCGACCGGGTCGGAGGCGGTGGCACGTACGCCGCTCGGTCGGGCGTCGGTGACGAACTGCCGGACCGCCCCGTCCACCGTGCGATTCGCCACGAGGAGCGCGCGCATCGGCATGGTGCGCCAGGCATCCAGCTCCGGGCGGGAGTCGAGTCTCAGGCTGTCCCCGAGGAAGGAGGCCGCGGGAAGGGTCAAAACGGGAATCGCCGTCGTAGAGACGGACCGGCCGGCGGGTAACAGAAGCTGGCCCGGCCCTTCGGGCAGCGCCGCGTACCCACGAGCTCCGGCATCCGCCACCCCCGGTCGGCCCGCGGAGTCCGAAATGTGCGGATCGGCCGTGGGCAGGAGTCCGAGCAGCTCCTCCGGAACTCCCAGCGCATCGGTCCACTGGACGAACTGCCGTCGGTCACGGATCTGCTTGAGTCCGCGTTCCAGTCTGCTGACCTCGGCCTGGTCGATGTTGACTATCCGCGCCACGCCGGCCTGGGAGAGGCCCGTGTGCTTTCTGAACAGCTTGACGACGGTGCCGAGTTCCCATGCGGCCACGGCTCGCCGGACCGTCGGATCACGCCAGAAGGCCGGGTCGGCTCGACGGGCGGCCGGGCCGTCCTGGCACGAGGCGCATCGTGTACCGGCGTTGAAGCGGCTGAGAAGGGCACCGCAGCGCGTACACCGCCGTTGTCCGCTGTCGACCATGGTCGGCATTCTGCCTCGCTCTGCGACCACCCGGACACAGTCCGCTCGTGGGGCTCATAAACGCTCATAAGCGTGGGCCTTCGTGGCGGCCATCGTGGTGGAGCACCACCGACCGGAGCCGCGTGCCGCGACTCCCCGGACACGTGAGGATCCGACCTGTGACCTCCTTGACCCTGCCGCCCAGGCCCCCCGATTCGCCGCCGCTGATCCATGCCTGGCAGACGCTGGCGGACGGGCTGCTGACCCAGCGGCTCCATCTCCATCTCGATGAATGGCGGGCTGCCGTCGCCGAAGAGAAGGCACTGCCGGACGTGCCGAGCGCCGATGTCTCGGTGCTGGCCCAGCGCCCGTCAACGCTGCCGGCAGGCGACGAGTCCGCGATGGCGCTGCTGGAGGACGCCGGGCTCGGCTTCTGGTGGGAGCTGCCCCAGCGGCACGGGGCGGAGTCGCGGAACCGGCGCGGGGCACTCCACCGTGCCGCCGACACCGCTGCCCAGAACCTCCTCGCGGAGCAGTCCGGGGCAGCCTGGTGCGGCGCCGTGACCGCCGTCAGCGCCGCCGCCGCATGGTGGGTGGGCTTCTTCGCGGTCATCCGCCACCGCGGGTTGCACCACATCACGTTGGAGCCGCACCCGGGCACGCTTCATGAGCAGGCCCTGGGCACCGCGGTGGGCACCGTGGCCCACGGAATGGCCACGCGAGTGATGGAGGCGGCGCTGCGCGGCTCCGTCGACGACCCCACCCTCCGCGCCGCGTACTGCCGGGCTATCGAGGCCGGCATCTGCGCCGAGCCCGAGCTGCCCCGCCTTATCGACGAGTTGGCAGAGCTCCGGCTGGTGGACCTGGTGTCCACCACGGCCCGCTGGCGGGGTCGCTTCACCAAGTACGCCGGCGGCACGGGGGCGGGGCAGGTCGAATGAACCACCGCTATCCGTTCATCGTCATCGAGGGACTCGACGGCACCGGCAAGACGACGCTGCGCAAGGGTCTGTTCCGGCTCTGGGAGGGGCTCTACGGCGTCACCCCGCTGTGCGCGCTCACCACCAACTTCCTCGCCTCCGACCAGGCCGCTGCCATCGTCACCGGTAAGTACCAGCCGAACGCCGCTAACCGCGACGCCTACCTGTCCGCGATCGTGGCGGACAAGCGGGCCACGCTGGATCGCCTCGTGCTCCCCCAGCGAGCGGCCCGGCCGGTGATCGCGGATCGCTGGCTCCTCAGCGAGCTGGCCTTCTTCGCCGTGAAGCACGGCATGAGGGCATCGGAGACGTACGGAACTCTGACCGCGCAGCTCACTGTGGCCCCGGATCTCACGCTCGTCCTGGACCTGGAGACCGACACCTCGATGAGCCGGGCGCAGGCCCGACAGGGTGACGCCGTCCGGGCCGACTGGGACGTGCACGACGTCCAGAGCCGGGTTCGCGAGACCTACGAGGCCGTGGTCTCGAAACCCGACGAGTTCCCGCTCCTCGGCAACGTGGTCCGCCTGGACGCCCGCCGGCCCAGGTCCGAAGTACTGCTCGCCGCCTGGGACGTACTGCGCGAACGGCAGCTGGTGCCGTTGCGCGCCGCCCGTACGGAAGGAGGAGAGACCCATGGCTGACGGCACGAAGGCGATGCATCTGCGTGAGGCCCTCGACGACAGCGAGCGGAAGCACCCGCTCCTGGCGATCGGTGCGGTGAACGCACTCGCCGCGCACGTCGCGGCGGAAGCGGGCTTCGACGCCCTGTGGGTAAGCGGCCTGGAGGTGTCCGCGGCCTCCGGACTGCCGGACGCCAACGTCCTGGGCCCCCGGGACCTGTCCGACGTCGTCGCCTCTCTCGGCCGTGTCACCGAACTGCCCGTCATCGTGGACATCGACAACGCAGGCGGCTCGGGGCGCACGGCGGAGCGGTTCGCGTCCGACCTGATGCGCGCCGGAGCCGCGGCGGTGTGTGTCGAGGACAGCGCATACCCGAAGTGCAACAGCTTCGCGGCCCACCGGTCCCAGACCCTCGCCGACCGGGACCTGCTGTGCGAGCAGGTGGGGCGCATACGGAAGCTCGCCGGTGACGGCCTCGTGGTCGTGGCCCGCACCGAGGCCCTGATCGCCGGCGAGGACATGGCCACGGCGATCACCCGCGCCGAAGCGTACGCCGAGGCCGGAGCGGATACGATCCTCATCCACTCCAAGGACGCGACCGGTGATCAGGCGCGGGCCATCGGGCGAGCATGGAGCCACAGCGTGCCGCTGGTCAGCGTGCCCACGGCGTTCCCCGACCTGAGCGCCGCCGAACTCGGCGAGGCCGGCTTCAGCCTCTGCATCTACGCGAACCAGCTCAGCCGTGCCGCCCTCGCGGGTATGCGCACCGCCGCCCGTCAGTTCCGGCGCGGAGGGAGTTTCCGCTCCACCGTCGCGGGGTCCCTCGCGGAGGTCGGCGACCTGATGCGCGTCGGCGAACCGGAGGCACTGTCGTGCCTCTGACGCCCGAGCTGCCTCGGATCAGTGTCTCCGTGAAGGCGGCGATCGTGCGCGACGACGCCGTCCTCCTGCTGTCGTACGACGACGAGACCGGGTTCCACTACAACCTCCCCGGCGGCAAGGCCCAGGTCGGCGAGGACCTGCGCCAAGCCGTGAACCGCAAGGTCGCACAGGAGACCGGCCTCCAGGTCGTGGCCCGGCGTCTGCTCTGCGTCGTCGAGTACGTCCCCGAGTCGTGGCAGGGCGAGTTCGGGGACGTACAGAAGGTTCAGTTCAACTTCCTCGCCGAGCAGGTGGACGACGCCGAGCCGCACATGCCGGAACCGCCGGACCCCATCCAGGTGGGCTTCGAGTGGGTTCCGCTGGAACGTCTTGGCGACGTGTACCTGTTACCCCGGATCAACCGCCCGCTGTCGGCGGCATTGAGCGGAGAGCTCGCCGACCCCTTCGTGGACAGGTGGTGACCTTCATGGATCCGAAGCTGAAGGATCTGCGAGAGTGGCTGCTGCGGGAGCACACCGGGACAGTCTGTGCCGACCGACTCCGCGTGATCGCCGACGAGCTCGCCGACATGACCGCCCGCGGTCTGTCGGGGCCGTGGTGGAACTCGGCTGCTACAGAGGCGCGATGGCCCTCTGGATCCGTAGCGTGCTCGAATCGCTGGGCGACCACGACCGCGAGATCCACGTCTACGACTCCTTCCAGGGCATGCCCGCGCCCGGCGCCGAGGACTCGGACCACCTGGCGACGGGCGAGCTCCGTTCATCCCCGGACGACGTGCGCGCCACGCACGCGGCCTGGGGCAGGCCGGCACCGGTCATCCATCCGGGATGGTTCGACGAGACCCTTCCCGAGGAGCTGCCCGACGAGATCGCGTTCGCCTACCTGGACGGCGACTTCTACGACTCGACCCTCACGGGACTCACGCACTGCGTCACCCGCCTGGTGCCGACGGGCGTGCTGCTCGTCGACGACTACGCGGACACGGCGGTCAATCCACGGGCCTGGGACGGGCTCCCGGGGGTGAAGCGCGCCTGTGACGCGTACTTCGGCGCGCCATCGCCCGTGACCGTCGTCGTCGGCGAGGGTGATCTCGCCTTCGGCCGGTACGAGAAGCCGGGGACCCTCGGATGAGCGCAGTCCTCGTGGTGCGCGGAGCGGCGGATGCGGGTGCGATCCGCCGCGCGCTGCCCGGCGTCCTCGTGCACGATTTACTCGACCTGAACTGGCCTCTGCCAGCCGACACGGCCGTGGTCGTCCTGCGTTCCGGTGTCCGACTCGGCGAGCGGGAGCTCGACGCACTGCCCCGCCTGCGGCACGTCGTACGGACCGGCTCCGGCATCGACCACATCGACGTAAGCGCCCTCCAACGCCGTGGCATCACACTGCACCGCAACGCCGAGGCCGGCGCGGGCGCCGTGGGAGAGTGGGTCCTCGCCGCTGCCCTCGCCCTGACCCGGCGGATCCCCTTGGGGCAGCACGCGCTGCTGCTCGGCCGGCACGAGAAGCATGCGTGCATGGGAGCACCACTCGGCACCCTGACCGCAGGAATCTGGGGCGCGGGCCCGGTGGGGCTGGCCGCCGAGTGGGCCCTCGCTCCCTACGTGGACCGCACGGCCTTCGCCGCGTGGCCGTCGAACTCTCCCGGTCTGCGTGAGCTGTCGCCGACAGCCCTCATGGAGCAGTCGCAGGTACATGTGATCGCTCTGCCGTTGCGTCCCACGACCGAACAGCTCATCGGCGAGGACTTCCTCGCACGTGTCACTCCGCAGCGGCCTCTGCTGATCTGCGCCGGGCGGCTGGAGACCCTCGACGTCGCGGCCTGCCTGCGGGCGCTGGCGGACGGGAGGCTCTCGGGCCTCGCCCTCGACCCGGTCGAGCGGGAGCACCTGCCGCTCCTCACCGGCTCCACGACGCCGCTCAACCTCCTGGCCTCGCCCCACATCGGCGCCCAGCGCTCCGACGTGCGCGGCGCACTCGACCGATGGGCCGTCGATCTCCTCAAGGAGATCACCGCCGCCGACAAGATCCTGATCGAAGGAGGGCACCGGTGAACCCATCGGCGCGACTGCGCCGGGAGATCGCCGACAGAGTCGCCCAGTCTCTGCTCGCGTCCGGCGAGGCTCGTGAGGTCTGGCTGGAGGGAGCCCTCGCCTGCGGCTTCGCCCACGCGGCGAGCGACATCGACCTGCGTGGCATCGTGGACGGCACCCTTCCGGTGTGGGAGTCCCGCATCGTGGACGGCGTCCGTGTCGACCTCCAGGCGACGGCGCCGCAGCGGGCGGAGGAACTCCGTCACCTGTTCCGCTCCTTCGACGTCCGCCGCGACGACCTCAGCTCCTTCCGCCGGGTACGCGCCTCGATGCACGACCTCATGTGCCTGCGCACCGCTCTCTCCTACGGCTCCGGACGCTGGAATCCGGTGCTCGCTCCCGAGGAGCGCCAGGGCTACCGACGGTGGGCGGTCGCCGACCAGGCCGAAGTGGCGGCCAGTCTCGCCGAGGACCTGACCGGCCTCGTCGAGGACGGCCTGGCCGAATCGGTCGGCGTCGTATGCCGGAAGCTGGAGACCTGTCTCGCCGCGCTCGACTGCGCGGCGGCCGGCCATCCCGTCCTGGGCGACAAGTGGCTGCCGCTGCTCACCGGCGCGCCGCCCCGCCCGTCGATCAACCCGGCTCGCGCGGAGACGTGGGAGTGGTTCCGTCCGGTTCAGCGACGCGTGGCCAGAGCGCTCCTGGGCTGCTGGCCCGTCGACGACCCGCTGCAGAAGCCTCCCAGTCTGGGCGCCCCAGACGCCGGCTGGCTGCCCCAGCGGTACGCCGACGGGTGGTTCCTTCGCCGCGGCGACGTCCACATCCCCATCACCGGCGGACAGCTTCTCGGATGGCTGTCCGCGGTCTCCACCGATGGCGCGTAGACCGCGCCTCTCCTCCTCGGGAGGCTTCTGATGCCCGTCACCCGCACCGCCCCCACGGACCTGGAGAGTCTCTACGCCCCGTTGTCGAACACCGGGCCGGACACGGCGGTCTCCGTCATCCTCAAGCTCCGGGGAGAGACCTGCGACATCGACTGCCTGTACTGCTTCGAGAAGCGCAAGGAGGCACCGGGCGGCGCCCGGATCAACGCGGCACAGGTCCACCGCCTCGGTTCGATCTTCTCCGGGCGCCCGCTCAGCATCGAACTCCACGGCGGGGAGCCCCTGACCGCCGGCCGGGAGCGGATCGCGGAGATCCTGGACGCGCTCGCCGCACAGCCGAACGTCCTCCGCGTGAGCCTCCAGACCAACGGCCTCCGGCTCGACGACGCGTGGCTGGACCTGTTCGAGCGGCACTGCCCGGAGCTGGAGATCGGCATCTCCCTCGACGGGGACGCGCTTGGGAACTCGTGGCGCGTCGGGTACGACGGCCGCCCCACGTACCCCCGAGTGGTCGAAGCCCTGGAGCTCCTCGGCCGTCGGGAACGCAACGTCGGCGTCATCTGCGCCGTCACCCCGTACGTCCTCGGCCGGGCCTCCGAGGTCATGGAGCACCTCGCCTCCTTTCCCGCCGTGACGACGGTCAGCCTGGTGCCGTGTTTCGACGCGGCGGTCACCCGGTCGACCATGGTGGTCGGATCCCGTGCGCCGACCAGTCGGGCACTCCAGCGACGAGCCATCGGCCCCACCGGCCCGGCCTGGGCCGTCACGCCTCGGCAGTACGCCGACTTCGTGTTGGAGGCCGCCCACCACTGGGTCACCGACGGCCTGTTCCGCCGCGTCAAGCTGGAGCCCGTCGTCTCCGTCATCCGCCGTCTGAAGGGTCTGCAGACGCGTTCCTGCCACTTCTCCGACTTGAAGTGCGACCACGTCCTCACCCTCTATCCCGACGACCGCCTGGGAAGCTGTGACGAGCTGCCCTGGCCGCAGGCTGGCCTCGCCGCGCTCGGCGACATACACGCCGAGGCGGACGTGGCCAGCGCCCAGGGCGGCTCTCCCTTGCTTCAGCAGGCACGCTCCTTGGTCACGAAGTGCACGACCTGCGACTACCGCGATTCCTGCGGCGCAGGCTGCCCGGCGGTCCGCCTCCGCTTCGCCGCCGCGGGCGACGAAGACGCGTACTGCGACCACCGCATGCGCCTGATCGACGGCGTCGCCGCCCTCCTCGCCCAGCCGAGTTTCCCGCCCGGCGCCTCCTGTTCCCGGCTTCGCTGGCGTCCCGTCCGCCCCAATGACATGCAGCACGTCGCGGCGTTCATGGCCCGCTGGGACGACCCGACTGTGCCCCGCAAGCCCGCACGCCTGCAGGTCAGCGCCCAGGGCAACATCAACACGGTCGGTCTCCCCGGCGTGCACGAGGCAGACGATCTCGACCCCCACCATCCTCAGTGGTACGGGGGCATCGAACCCGGCATCCGCCCGGTCGTCGACGCACTCACCGCAGGCTGGAACGCCATCACCTATGACAGCTGCCAAGGCCACGCGTACGCCGACCTCCCCGGAGCCGAGCCCCGCTTCCTCTCGGTCGGCATCCTGCCGCGCGACCGCGACGAATACGCGCGTACGGCAGCGCGCCTGTGCCGGGCCGCCGGCCGAGCCGAGCCCTCTCTGCCCGGGACCTGTTCCCTGGTCCTCGGCCGCAGCGAGCTCACCTGCCGCACCACCGGCCGGGCGTACCCGACGCTCGACCTCCATCTCGTACCCGCTGCTGGCACCGCACCTGCCGAGTACTTCGAGGACCTCGCCCAGGCCGTGCACGTCCTCACAGAGGCCCTGGCCGAGGCCGCCTCTGCCCCGCCGTCCACCCGCTGTGCCTGCGCGCCCGAAGCCGCCCGCTCCAGCGATGGAGGCGAGCAGTGATCCACATCGCCGAGACGCTGTCCATCCGGACCGTGGAGAGCTTCCTCAAACCGAACGAGATCGATCGCCTCAACGACGTCATGGACGGCGCGCTCGGCTCCTTCGGGCGCGACCGGTACGGCGCGGGCCGCCATACGACCATCCACGAGATCCCCGGTCGCTCCCCTCCGAGGCGCAGGACGTCTACGAGCCGGCCGGCCGGATCGAGATGACCGACATCCCGTACGAGGCGACCACCCTCCTCGACCAAGCCCTCAAGCTCCACATGGCCGCCGTCACGCGCACCCTGCCTTCGGTCACCGGCCACCGGCCATGGATCTACCTCGAATACGGCGCCGGCCAGTACATCACCCCGCATGCGGACGGCATCGCCCCCGATCCCCTGACCCGTCCCCGGCAGATCGCGGCCGCGACGGTCACGCTCACCGACCTCCAGGACACCGGCGGGGCGTTCTATGTGGAGACCACGGGCAGCGACGCCGTCTGGACCGCAGACGAGGCACCGACTGAGTCGGGTTACGCCCACGGGATGCGCTTCGCACACGACGGGACGGACATGTCCTCCCCTGGTTCCGCACCATGCCCCGCACCCGATGGAGCGTCACACCTGCACCCGGCACGCTCGTGGTCTTCGGCAGCCAGCTCATTCACGGCACAGAACCTGTCCGTGCCGGCCGCGTCCGCAAGTTCCTCACGCTCTTCGTCTCCGAGTAGGAAGCTTCGCCATCATGACCGGACCCCGCGGCCCGCCTCACGGCCACCCGCCCCCAACCCACGGCCCCGACCAGACGAGAGAGCGAGCAGTGGCAGAAGACAAGACGTTCGACGAGTTCCTGGAGGCAGTCGCGTCCCTGCGCGACAGCGACCCTGTGCGCACCACCGCGCACACCTCCAACGCGGCCACCGAGACCTGGCTGGCCACCACGGTGCAGCCCAACGCCGCTGAGCCCACCACCGAGACCTGACCCGCCACGGGGCCGGGCCCGTCCCGGTCCGGCCCCGTTCCACCCCGGAGTCCCAGATGAGCGCTCTCTCCCCGGAAGCCCTGGTCACCGTCGGCGGAATCGCCGACCACCAGCGCCTCCGGACCAGCCGTATCGCCTCCGTACTCGGCAACCGCCTCGGCTCGTCCGCCCTCGACTACGCCGTCGCCCACCACCTCCTCGAAGGCGCCGAACATGCCGTACGCACCCGGGACGCGGACCGCCTTACCTGGTACCGGAATAGGACGGTGCGAGACCTGACCCACCTGTCGGTCGACCCGCACCTCGTGCTCAGCCCACGCCCCGCGGATCTGCTGTGCTCGGAGATCTCCGAAACCGCGTACTACCTCGTCGGCCCGGACACCGCCCCTGCCACGCCCGAGGCCCAGGTGATCATGCGTGCCGCCCTCGCCTCCGCCACCGAGCACGGCTTCAGCAGGCTGCTCACCCAGCACGCCCCCGTCATCTGCTTGCTCAAGCGCCGCCGGCTCGACGAGACCCTCCACAGCTGGGCCCTCACCCGCCTCCCTGGCACCGTCTTCACCGACTACACCGCCCACCCCGAGGTCCTGGCCCGCGACCTGATCCACGAGGCCGCCCACAACTGGCTCAACGACGCCCTGGCCGCGAACAATGTTCGCCTCCCCGCCGACGTCACCTTCTTCTCCCCCTGGCGAGGCACGCGGCGTTCCGTCTTCGGCTTTCTCCACGCGTGCTGGGCCTTCTCCCTCACCGTGCTGTACGTACGGGAGGCGCGGCGCAGCGCCACGGACGCCGTCGTACCCTTCCTCGACACCCACCTGCGCCAGCAGGCGGTCCAGTTCGCTGCCGCTACCGAATGCTTGGAGCAGGCCCTCTCCTACGTGCCCGCAAACGAAATCCGTGAACGCATCGGCCGCGCAGTCGGCAAGGTCGTGGGTCCCGCGTAGCATCCGCCCAAGTTCGATGGGGGACCTGCGGTTCGCCACTACACATCTTGGATTGCGCGGAAGACTTCAGTCACGCACGGAAGATTTCAGTCGGTATTTCAGTTTACTGCTCCGAACACAACGGTGCGTGATAGGCGTTGAGCAAGGGATGCCGTCAAAGGGCTGGCATCACGAAGCCCCAGGGGGTACGCATGTCCAACGAGCCGAGCGATTTTCGAGCCTGGCTCATGCGCCACGTCGGCGAACAGTCGGCCATCGGTGACCTCGCCCGTGACGTACGGGACGACGCCGAATGGCCCGAGGGCGAACCCGAGTCGTTCGAGCTCTACAACGAGTACCTCGACTCCATGAACGCCTGTGAAGGTGCGCTGGATGCCCTTGAGAAGGCGTGGAGCCGCTACGACGGGATCCGAACATGAGCCTCGGCGGACTGAAGGCTTCCGCGCGGCGGCAGTGAGACTTCCACGGCACGGAGACTGCAGCAGGCACGTCACAACCAGGTCGACTGAAGTCTGCGGTGCGATGCGACAACCTACGCGGGGCCGAGAGGAGCCGGTTGAACTCGTCGCGCAACAGAGCTAATTCCCGGAGTGTACAAACCCAGCAGGCCGAGGACGCGGTCACTCGCGCCCTGACCAAGGTGCCCGCCAACCAGCGACGACTTACGGACGGCCGCGACACGAGGACCGTCCTCCTCGGCATGATCCGCGAGTGGGAGGAGATTCGGGGCGGCACCTTCGAGTGCAGGCTGGTCGGCAGTCGGTGGGCTCATCTGTCCGACGACTCCCTGGCGGTAGGCGACTACCGTCCGCTGGGCCTTAGCACCGACATGTGTGCCGTGAGCGACCATTCCATGGCACGCACCTTCGGATCTGGATACCGGGACTTCATTGTCGGGAACGCCGCGCCCGTGTCCTACTGGAGCGCACTCACGACACTCGACGACATGGTTCCCGTCATGCTCGCTGTCCTCGACCGCGAACTCACCGGCGGCATAGCGTGCCTGGACTGGTATCTGCAGACCTCGTGCCCACCCAGGCTCTGCCGAGAGCATCCAGCCGAGGACGGCACGCCGTTCTGCGGCTCGATGAGCTGCGCAGGAGCATCACCGGGGACGCCGTGCGACTGCTCTTGTGGGGCGCGAACCACGGAATGGGTGAGGAGACCGTCCAGGCTCAGCGTCCCGAGGCGCCAGACTGGTCAACGGCACCGGCACCGCTGTGGCGCCCAGGCGCCGGCAGCGTAGAAGTCGATCGCGAGCATCCCCGGATCGCGGGGCGAGACCCCTTCAACAGACACGGCGCTCGTGTACGCGCTCCCTCATCGGCGTGGACCTCCACGGCGAATCACCGGTAGACGTCCCTACTCGTACGTCGCCTTCCATCGTTCCCGGTGCCGTCGATCCCCTTGTCCCAGGCCGTTCACCGTGCCGAGCGACAGCAGCGAGGCCCCGTTGTTCCACAGCCCGAGGTGATCACGATGGACGGCGAGAACGTCGTTCTCCGTAGCGAAATTCTCAGCCGGCCTGCTGAAGTACGTGGTGGCCACGAAGATCGCCACGTCGACCTTGAAATGGACCCTCGCGCCGAGCAGGTCACGAACCTCGCGGCTGGGGATCTTGCGCTTGGGCGTGTACCGCTTGCACTGGATCACCATGCTCCGCCCATCGGGAAGAGTCCCCAGGACGTCAGCACCGTTGTCGTGAGAGCCGCCGACCCTCCGAACATCCGTGCACCCATCCCGTCGGCAGAGGTCCACGACGAAGTCCTCGAACTCCCTCCCCGTCATCACGTCGACCTCAGCAAGCGTCCGACGCCCGGCCTTAACAGCCTCGTCATGCCGCCACTGCCGATCACCGCCCCGGATGAATTGATCGGTACGCCACAACCACCACACACTGCCAGCAACGCCTCCGAGAACGAGCGCACCGACGAGATAGGGCCAGATCACGCTCCACAAGGTGACCAACACGACGAGGCCGAGGCCCCCGGCGGTAGCGCCGACCTTGAACCGCTGCTGGCGCCGCTTGCGCGCAGCCGATACCCGCCGCTTCCGTGCCGCCGCCATGACCCTCCCTTTGGTCCGGCACAGCAGGATCAAGGAGGAGGCACCGAACCGTAAGGGCGCCGATCAGCCAATGGCTGACAACCGGTACTTCGCTCATCCGCCTATAGTCGGCTGCGCCACCGTCAGCCAACGAACGCCCGTCAGGCGCCCCAGCGCCGTCGAAGTGTTTCGCGACGCCCTCAGCATCACCGCGGCCGAGGCGGCCAGCCGGAGTGCACCACCGACAGTTCACGTCCTGGCGGGGGTCTTGCAGGTCGCGCTGGCGAGTACGGGGGCGATGAATGACGGCGGCGTGATCGTGGTCGTCATGATGCAGGCCGGTGGCGGCCAGAACGAAGTGGTTGAGTGCCTCGGCAGCTGCGAGGGTGTTGAGTGTGATGACGCTGGGGGCCGGGACACCGGGGACGTAGCGGGCGGCGTCCCGTTCGGCTTTGGGGTGCATGTCGATCGCGAGCTGAGTGGAGTCGATGAGCCGGTTGCACCACAGGCAACCGTCGCCCGGGAGCATGATCCGGGTGGCGGTGTGGATCTGGCCGACGCAGCCGGCGGAATCGACGGGGATCTTGACGCCCACTTGGACGCCTGGGATGAGGAACTGCTGAACGGTGGCGTTGACCCAGTGGCGGGCGGATGCGCTGTCGGCGGCGAGGAAGATCCAGTCGCAGAGCGCCAGCTCCTTGAGGGCCTCGGGGTGCTCCACGCGTGTGGCCTTGGGGATCAGACGAATGCGGGGATTGGCGCGCTGCGCGTTCCGGGCCGCGAGGTCGGTCTTGAGCCGGCCGATGTCGTCCTTTCCGGAAGCTACGAGGCGAGGCAGGTTGGATGCCTCGATGGTGTCTTTGTCGATGAGGACGAGCGTGCCAACCCCCAGGCAGGCAAGTTCTTCGACGAGGATGCTGCCGACACCACCCAGGCCGACGACCGCAACTCGGAGCCGGTTCAGCGTCTCCTGCCCGACGTCGCCCAGGAGCCGGGCCTGCCGATCATGGTCCGGCCCGGCGGGTGTGGCAGTGGCCGGACAGGGGCGAAGGCGCAGCAGATTGCCTCCCGGGATCACGGTCTCGGTCAGGGGTGTGCGGCTGCCGTCGGCAAGCCAGAGGTCCCCCGCAGCGGCGTGTGGTGTAAAGACGAGCCCACCGACCGTCTGTCCGGTGATCTGCCGCAGGGCCGGATACCCACGCTCATGGC
Source organism: Streptomyces sp. I6 (assembly GCA_003725745.1). GTDB lineage: Bacteria > Actinomycetota > Actinomycetes > Streptomycetales > Streptomycetaceae > Streptomyces. Next base: position 3,216,012 of record RHDP01000001.1, read on the forward strand.
TCGCGGTGTCGACGGAGGAGAAGCGAACCCGATCCAGCCCCGCATGGGCATGGACCGCAAGGTAGGCCGCAGATTCGTCACGGGCACGGACTGCCGCATCCCGGACAAACGATGGGGCGAGAGCGCGGTGGCCGTACTCACCAGGGATGTAGTCGGCGTCATTGGTGGCCGTGATCAGGTCATAGGCCAGCAGCCGCGGGCCTCGCGCCCCTTCGGCATGGCCGGCCAGCAGCACGGCCCCACCGCCAGCCGGGAACAGATGCGCAGACAATTCCGTCCAGAGGCGGTGGGGGATGGTCAGACTCCATCCCTCGGCGGGCGGGTTCACTGGTCGGCGAGCCACCGGCGGATCCTTTCGGCCTTGAGTGCCGCGCTGTCGATGGCCCCGTCACGACGGCTGGAACGGCGCGAAATCTGCAGTGCGGGCTGGCCGCGCCAGCCCGTCGACTGGACTGCCGGTCCATGGGACTGCCCGTCGGTACGGGAAAGAGGCCCGACGTAGTGGGGATAGACGTCGGCGTCCGGGTAGGCGGCGCTGATCTGGAACCCCAGCCAGGTGGCAGCCGGAGCGTAGGAGGGACCGACCGACACGTCCTCGACGGTGACAAACACACCGCCATTGCCGTCCGGGACCACCTCGACCGGATGACCGGCGAACTGGGCCCGGATGGCCTCGACCGCTTCGGTGATCGCCGAAGCGAGGGCGCTCACGAGTTGTCGTCCGGGGGCACGGCCAGGAACTCCTGGTTCGGGTGAACCCGGATCTGCTCGTCGTCGTCGACGACCTCGTAGCGCCCGTTCCCCTGCTTGACCGACAGCTGGAAGCCAGTGTCGATCGGTACGCCCTGGGCGATCGCTGCCTGCTTGATCCCCAGGCCAGTGAACTCACGGCCGGGCAGGATCACGGGCTGGTTGTTCACGGTGATCGTGACCTCGACGGGGCGGCGCTTGTCCTGGCCGACCGTCGGCTCGATGGCGGTGTCCGTGTCCATCGCGTTCCTCTTTTCTGGTGGTACCGATGCCGCCTGGTCTCAGGCGGGCACGCCTGCGTTTCGAGATCTTCGCATCGTTTGAGATGTCGAACACCCGTGATCACGCTAACACGGAGGTGTTTGAGATGTCGAACACTGATAGAAAGGAGGCAACACCCCCACACCAAGAGGAGGAGGGCGATGGCCAGGACCCGCGTGAACGTGGCCGCTCTGTACGCGGCCCTCGACGCCGCGCGGACCACGAGAGGACTCTCGTGGCGACAGTTGGCTGGAGAGGTGGGCGTCAGCCCTTCGACCATGACCCGGCTAGCCAATGGCCACCGACCGGACGTGGACGCCTTCGCCGCCCTCGTGCAGTGGCTCTCCCTGCCGGCCGAGAACTTCATGATCGATCCGGGCACCGACGTCGAGGGCAAGCCCACCGCCGAGCCGGAGCTGCTGGTGCAACTCGCCCCGCTCCTGCGCGCCCGAAGCGACCTGGGTGAAGAAGACGTGCGGTACCTGGAAGAGGTGATCGGAGCGGCAATGCGTCGGTTCTCCTCCGACCGCGACTCCCCTGTGGGGTGAGCATGGGATCTCGGTGGACCAAGAAGGCGCTCGAAGAACTGGCACTCGAGGAACGTCGACGGATCGGAGTCGACCTCCACGAGCCCCTAGACCTCACGCGCCTGACCGACGAGTGGGGTATCCGCGTGTACGGCCTGAGCGACCTCGCCGCTCATGGTTGCTCACAGGCGGCGCTGGAGTACTTCGGTTCCGCCGGTGCAGGAAAGTGGTCCGCTGCCCTGGTCCCGGCAGGGACAGGCTGCTTCATCCTCGTGAACTCCTCGCATACACCGCAGCGGCGCCGATCGAACATCGCGCACAAGATGGGGCACCTCCTTCCTGAGCACGAGTTCAGTGGTGTTCTGGTCAGCGATGGCGGGTGCCGCAACCTGGACCCGGCGATGAAGGTGAAGGAGCAGGAAGCACACGACCTCTCCGCGGAGCTCCTGATCCCCAAGTCCGCCGCAATCAAGGCCGCGTTCGACAACCTTGCCGATGACGAAGTCGCTCAGCGCTTCGATGTGAGCATCGAGTTCGCACGAATGCGCATGAACGCCTCGGGTGCCAGGAAGATCGCAACACGGTCCAGAGCCAAACGCCGGTAGGTGGGCCCACGCTGCATCTCGAACCGGACGCCTCGGTCTCAGTTCTGGTCTCACTTGTTTCCGGCATACGGGGCATTCCTCTCACGCGGAGCGGTTCACATCCGCGAGCTCATCGCCCAGCCCGCCCGCTGCGACACCACCAGCCCTCGCTTGCTGTGCTTCAGCGGAGCAGGCTCCCGACGACATGGCATACGCAGATGCCGAAGCCTCACCGAGCGTTCAACTCGTCGGCCTGACCAGTCTCTACGGCCAGGCGTAAGCAAGCCGGCGTGACAGTCGGTACCGGAGCGAGAGGTACCAACGGTCGCCACTGTCCGGGCGGCAGGCGCCACAAAACTCGGAGGGGGGTCCCGCCACGAAATGTGGTTCACATAATTCCCGCCGCGCAACGGAGAGTTGGGGATCTGCGAAGGACCCTTCGCAGCTTCGAGCGTGTAGAGTTGGGGCTACCGAGACCCGGGGATCCGGGTCTCGCGTGTGGTGCCGGGGGAACGGGCGTGCCCTTCCTGCGCTGCGGCATCGCGCACAGCAGGTGTGAGACCCATGCACAGCCGCACCGCCCAACCGGGCGCCAACCAAGCAAGGCGGTGCGGCCCAACCGTCCCCTCACAGGGACAGAAGGGCAATCCTTATGAGAACTGCCAATGTCCATCATGCCTGGACCTGGCCTTCACAAGCCAGGAAGACAGTGGTGACGCTTATCGTGATCATTGTCGTGGGCTCGGTCGCGGCTGCCATGGCAGGGCACGGCCGGGCCGCTCTGACCGCGGTCACCCTGGCCATGCTCGCCGTGGCGGCGGAGGAACTACTGCGCGCGGCTCTGCGGTACTGGCTGCGCGCCGTTTGATCCACGACGACATACGAAGGACGGGTCGAGCTGTGCACGGAAGCCGTACATCCATAGCACCGCAAGACGCTTGGGGCGACGCCCAGGGCGAGCGGATCCCTTTGGGGCACCTGAGCAGCGTGACAGCCGGCCCGTCCGGTTCTCTGTTGGAGCACCTGCACGACGGTCCCGACGGGGTACCGGTCATCGCACCGCCGGACCTCACAGAACACTTCACCGTGGACGCCCGGCGGGTTCGCCGGGTGCCCTCGAACCAGGCCGATCGACTCGCCCGATTCGCACTGCGCGCGGGTGACCTTGTTGTCGTGCGGCAAGGAACGCTCGGCCGACTGGCCCTGATCGGATCCGAACACACGGGCTGGTTCTACAGCTCTTCCTGTCTGCGCATCCGGCCACATCGCGATGTGGTACTGCCTGCATACCTAGCCGCGTACCTGTCGCACCCTCCGGTGCGCAGAGAGCTGCTGGGGCGGGCGCTTCCCGGCACGGTCCCCTCGCTTAATTCGGCAATGTTGAATCAGCTACCAGTCACCGTGGTCCCTCGGGAACGCCAGCGAGCTGTCGTCGAAGCTCTCGCCGACATCGATGAGCAGATCAGGATTCAGCGTGAGATGGCCACACGTCTGGAGGCCCTTCGACCGTCGGTCTTCGACGAGCTTACCAACAGGTGACCGCACCAGTGAATGAGAATCGTGTCGGGCCACTGGCCACCGAGCAACTTGAGAAACGCCTCTTTCAGGCCGCCGACATCTTGCGTGGTGATCTGCGAGCCTCGGAATACAGCGAGGTCATCGCACCGCTGCTCATTCTAAAGAGAGCCTCGGACCAGCCCGGGCTGCTCACAGTTCCGGACCTCGCCCGCTGGTCCCACGTCGTTGCACACCATCCCCGCGAACTCGGAGATGCACTCAACAGAGCACTATGGGCATTGGAGAAGAGCAATCCCAGAGAGTTGAATGGGCTCTTCGACCACGTCGACTTCAACAGGCGGGTCCCCGGTCCATCTGCGCTCCAACGGTTGATCTGCCACTTCGACCCGCTGCGACTCAGTGACGACCACATTGAGTTTGGTGACGTGCTCGGCCGTGCCTACGACGGCTTTCTCAGCGCCGTGTCCATGACCGACAGGCGAAGCGGCGAATTCTACACCCCACGTGCCGTATGCAGGCTTCTTGCAGAACTCGTAAGACCGCAGGAGGGTCAATCTGTCTACGATCCATGCGCGGGCTCGGGAGGCATGCTTCTCCAGGCGGCGCACTACGTTGAGCAGCATGACGGGAACGAAGCAGATCTCGCCTTGTACGGGCAGGAGAAGAACAGGGCCGCATGGTTCAACGGCGCGCTGAACCTCTTCCTGCACGGCATCAGAGACACGTCCGTGTCCGTCAGCGACTGTCTGGCCGATCCACTCCTCGAAGACGGGCGAATCAAGCAGTTCGACCGCGTACTCACGGCGCCACCGTTCTCGATGAACTACGTCCGGCACGAGGTCGGCTACCCGGAGCGAATGATGTATGGCTGGACACCAGAAGGCGGCAAGAAGGCCGACCTGATGTTCGTCCAGCACGTACTCGCCGTTCTCCGTCCCGATGGCGTCGGAACAGTGGTCGCTCCGCACGGTGTGCTCTTCCGGGGCAGTGCGGAGGCCGACATCCGCCGAAGGCTCATCGAGGACGGTCGTCTCGAAGCCGTCATCGGAATCGGGCCGAACGTCTTCCACAACACAGCTCTACCCGCCTGCATCCTGGTGTTGAGGGGTACCCAGGGTCTACCGGCCGATCGGCGGGGCAGCGTTCTCTTCATCAATGCCGAGCACGAAATCGCCTCAGGTCGCGCACAGAACCGGCTGGAGCCACAGCACGTAGAGAGAATCGTCGAGTCCTTCCAAGGCTGGAAGGACATCCCTGGCTTCGCGAGCGTCGTCTCACTGGACGACATCGCGGCAAACGACTTCAATCTCAACATCCGTCGTTACGTCGACACCGACCCATTCGAGGAACCCATGCTCGATGTCCGAGCTGCACTGACAGGCGGTGTCCCAAAGAGGGAAATCGACCTGACAAGCCAGAGGTTCCGCGCCTTCGGTATCGATCTCGACGATCTGTTCCAGCCTAGTGGCCCCCATTACGTGGACTTCCTTGAGGAGGGGTACGAGGCGACCGCGGCCCGCATTCCGGAACTGGCCGCTGATCTGGAACGCAGGTTCATCTTCCGCTCCAGAGACTGGTGGCAGCAGCAGTACTATCTTTTCGCTGACGTGGCCGGCACAGACCGTCTTTTCACGTCCGGTCTGCGCTCCCAGCTTCGTTCATCGTTCTGTGCGAACCTGATGCCACTGGGAATCTTGGGCGAGCATCAATTGACCGGTCTCCTCGCGTCATGGTGGTCGGACCACGAGGACGACCTCAAAAGCCTCAACCATCGCGGCTTTACCGGCGTGGTCGACCGATGGCACAGTACTCGCCCGAGCTGGTTGGGGACCTCGCGCATCCCGTCCGAGCCGGACACCGCGCGCGTACTCGATGCCCTTGGGGACGACCTCTGCTCGCGCGTCAGACAGCTTGTCGTCATGGAACGGCAGAGTCTGGTCGAGACGTACCTCTCATGGGGCGATCGATACGCGACCTCATTGGCCGACCTTGAGCGACGATACGAAACCGCAGCAGCTCGGCTCAAAGCGCGAATGGCAGCCCTCGGCCATATCTGAGCGCACAGGGAGGTCAGTGTCCTGGCCTGGTCTCAGTTCTGGTCTCATTCGCCCCCGTCCGGCCCCGTCCGGCCCCGTCCGGACAAGGCCACCTCGAACGCTCCGCCGCAGGTCAGGACGGGTACGACCCCCGCCGGACCCCCGTACGAACATTTGGAAAGCGTGTTGGGGGCAACCCCTCACGAGTTCGAATCTCGTATCCTCCGCCAGCTCAGAGGGCCGGACCGCGAAAGTGGTCCGGCCCTCCGGCGTTCGTCCGTCTCGGTTACCGTCTCAGTCGGGTCTTCCGCCGTCTCCGGGCGGCTCCCAGAGGACGTCCCCGGCTTGCTGCGCGACCTTCCGCAGCAGCGTCCCGGTCACGTGCATGTACCGGGCCCGCATACGTGCCGCTCCCCCGGGCTCCCAGCCCATGATCGGTCGACTGCGACGGCCGGGACGCCGAGGCTCAGAAGGACGGTCGCGGCGGTGTGGCGAGCGTCATGGAGCCGGCCGTCCCACACGCCGGCGTCCCGCAGCAGTCGCTTCCAGACGTGGAAGTCGGTGTTCGGACTGAGCGGCCCGCCGGTCGGTGAGGCGAAGACGTATCCCTTGCCCTCCCAGTCGGTGCCGGCCGCGACCCTCTCCCGCTCCCGCTCCTCCCGGCGCTGCCGCAGGAACTTGATCATCGGATCCGCCGATCATTGAACACTCCCCCGCAGGGCATCCGCCGCTCATCGGTGTCGCCATACCTCCAGGGTTCCGGGTGCTCGGTCCACAGCCTGTGCGCAAGTGGCCGAGAGAGCGGTGCACGAGGCGCTGGAGGAGTGGGTGCCCAACTGCCCAAGACACGGGGGCCTTGCGGATCCCGTGGAATCGGGCGGGTCTCCGTCGCTGGCTGCTGACGTGGGCTGCTGACCGAGGTGCCCCACATATGGCTGGCCGACTGCCGGACGCGACGGTGACAATGAGCGGATGATCGCCTCCTCGCCTCAGGGACCTGTCGAGCCTCCACGCATCGTCACCGAGTTCGCGGCGGGGCGGCCGGTACGGGCCGTATGGAGGAACGAACTCGGCGGGTTGACGTTCCAAGTCGGCTTGGGTGATGTACGGCAGTTCGTGAAGTGGACGCCCGTCGCCAGTGGTGTCGACCTTGCCGCTGAAGTGGCGCGCCTGCGGTGGGCGTCGAGGTTCACCGTGGTGCCGCGGGTGCTCGGTGAGGGCTCTGACGAAACGGGGTCCTGGATCATCACCCATGGCCTGCCCGGCCGTATGGCGGTGGACAGGCACTGGAAGCGCGACCCCGCCACCGCGGTACGCGCGGTCGGTTCCGGGCTGCGGGCGCTCCACGACGCGCTGCCTGTGGCGAACTGCCCGTTCGACTGGTCGGCCGAGAATCGCCTGGAGAGTGCGCGGTCACGAGCGGCGGCGGGCCGGGCCGTTCCGGCGGACTGGCCTCAGGACCTTCCGCACTTCGGCACAGTCGAGCGCGCGTTAGGGGTGCTCGCGGACATCCCGCCCGTCGACCGGCTCGTCGTCTGCCACGGCGATGCCTGCGCCCCCAACACGCTGGTCGGTGACGACGGTACATGCACGGGACATGTCGACCTCGGCACGCTGGGTGTCGCGGACCGCTGGGCCGACCTCGCCGTCGCCACGTGGAGTACACAGTGGGACTACGGCCCCGGATGGGAAGAACCGCTGCTCGAAGCCTACGGAGTGGAGCCGGACCTGGAGCGGATCACGTACTACCGGCTGCTCTGGGAACTGTCGGACTGAACCGCACACACCGTGGTGACGTGGTGCGGGCGCCTGAGCCTCGGGCCGTTCGGCGAGGTTGCCACTTTCGAAGCGTGCCCCGGCCCGGAACAGGCGGCGAGGTGGCATGCGCTCACGGCACCCACCGGGCCCGGGCGGAATCGGCGTGTCTGAGGGCCATGACGAGCGCGGCGCCCGCGCTGCCGACTCCCTCGGTGGCCTTCGTTCTCGTAGTTGACCCGGACCACGCCGGCGGCGTTCTCGGTGTCGAGCACGGACTCCGCATCACCCACAGCGATATCGCCGTAGCCGTCCCTGGCGAAGTCCGCAGCTTCCCGCCCGCCGCGGCGCGGTTGGCCAGGTCGGCCGGGTCGGCCGGGTGCCACGAGCTCGATCGGCCGGACCCGTGGAGTGCCGGTGGCCTCCTGCTGCCACTCAACTGCGCGGCAGGGCTCGGGACCAACACCGCGAGCGCTGCGGCTCGCTCCTACCGGGGCTGCTCCGGCGCAGGCTCCTGCTGTGGTTGGGGCTGATCCTGCTGCGGTTGGGGCTTGGCCGGCTCCTCGGTCTTCGGAGGCTGCGGCCGCTGCGGCTCGGGGGCGACCGGCTGGTTCTCTTCCTGCCGGGGCTGCTTCTCTTCCGGCTTGGGCTCCACGGGCTTCTCGGGCTGTACCGGCGATGGCGGCTGATCCGAGTCCGGAGCCACCGGCTGCTCCTTCTTCTGCTCTTCCTTCTCCCTCTGCTGCTCGTCGTCCTTCTTCTTCTCGTCCTGCTCCTTCTTCTCCTGCTGCTCCTTCTTCTCCTGCTCCTTCTTCTCCTGCTCCTTCTTCTTCTCGTCCTGCTCCTTCTTCTTCTCGTCCTGCTCCTTCTTCTCCTGCTGCTCCTTCTTCTCCTGCTCCTTCTTCTCCTGCTGCTCCTTCTTCTCCTGCTCCCTCTGCTGCTCGTCGTCCTTCTTCTTCTCGTCCTCGTCCGTCCGATCGTCCTGCGTCTCCCTGTCCCCGCTCTCCGGGAATTCGTCCGCGGAGTCGGTGGAGGGGTCGGGCAGGACAGGGAAGGCTGCGTTCGGCGGCTGGCCCTTCGGGGCGGGAATAGGGTGATCGCTTCGGCCCTGGCTGTCTCCGTTCGGGCGCTCGAACCACGCCTTGGTCTCCGGATCGAACATCGTGACGGCCTTCATCGGCTTCGGCGCCGGGGTCACCGCGACGATGGTGGACGAGCGGAAGGCCGTCCACTTCTCACCCTGGTACTTCTGCTCACCCTGGACCGCGACAGCGGGGGCCAGCGGGTTGCCGCAGGCGCAACGCACTCGCGGGACGCCGCGGCTGTCGACGAGGACCGCCGTACCGGCCTGGAGGACCGCCTGGTACTGGATTGCCCTGCCGTCCCGGTATCCGTGATTGGTGACCCGGGTGTCCCACACCAGCCGAACCGAAGTCAGTGACCGCAGATAGGCGGGTACTTCAGCCTGCGGGATGCGCAGGGCGCCCGCGAACGCGCTCCCCTTGCTCTTGTTCTCCGTGAGATACGCGATCTGTTTCTCGACATCGCAGCTCGCTACGTTCCGCGTGCCTCCGTACAGACCGGGGTGCGCACCGCTCACGGCCACGGTGCGGGAACCGATTCTCGATGTGCTGGGGCCGGACGGGGCCGCGGCGTTCCTGGTGTCCGTTGCCACCGAGGGGGTGAACGGGTCACGGCCGGCCGCCGCGGCGGTCTGAAGGAAGATCTCCCCACCTCCCCGGGCTCCGCCTCCCATGAGGGAGAACGTGAGGATCACCGCCATCGCCACGACGACGGCCGCGCCGGCGCTCACCAGGGTGAGCCGGCTCCGCCGCCAGATCGGCAGCTTTCCGCGGCCCCGGCCCGGCTCGTCGGGTCCGCCCGCCCCGGGCGGCTGACTCGGAGGACCGGGCGGAGGACCGGGCGGGGGCGGTGACCCGGGCGGCGGAGGCGGTGATCCGGGCGGCGGAGGCTGTTCCAGCTCGTCGGATGGCCGACCGGTCAGCGGGCCGGACGGGGGCCCCGTGGGCCGTGTGGGGCGCTCGGACGGAGGAAGCTCTGACGTCACGGCAGTCTCCCCAGGTTCGGGGACGTCGGGGAAATGATGATGATCATCATTAGCCCTCCTCATCCCATTATGGGCTTCCGGTTCGGTAATGGTGGATCTTCAGAGTTGCCCGCTGCGGCACCCGTACCGGCGGTGCGGGCGGCGCGGGCGAGGCGGGGGAGCGGCGTTCTGCACCGGCTCATGTCCCCAGGAAAGCCTGATCACCGCACTCGCGTCATGGCGCTTGATCTCGTGGCTTGACAGACGGCGGCCCGGCGCTTTGCGGCTTGACGGACACGGGCGCCCGGCACCGTCGTGGACCGACCGCCCATCGGCCCGATTCGGGACCGCCTGCCGTGAACGGGTTCGCGGGACGACGGCACCGAGAACCCCGTCGCCCACGCGACCCGGTCGAGGTGCCGCGGTTCCAGGAATCATCAGGCAATTCCGTGACATCCGTCACGCCGAATTCGGCACTGGGGAGCCCGAATAGTAGAAGGCCCGGGACTGGACAAACGAGACTTGTCCACTTTGAGGAAGACATGTCCCGCAGGAGCCGAGGGGATGTTCGACCGGCTCGCCGGTTGCGCCCGTCCGTGGTGCATCCAGAGGTTTCTGACGGTTCAACAGAATCGCACGTCGGTGCGGAACCGAGGGCAGCACGCCCGTAGGCGCTTTTCAAGAGGCCGCTCGCCCTACGAATCGGAATAGTAACGGCGCTCGTTGCCCCGGGCGCGCGGCGCTTCTAAGAATGGCGGCGCGCAAAGGCGTCTCCGCAGCTCAGCACAGGACCAGTGCCGGGTCGACCGTTCCCCGGGGGCGCTCCGCGAAAACCGAGTGAGGTCATGCATGAGGAAGCACCGCAGGAAGACGCACCACCGGAAGATAACGATCGCCGCTGTCGCCCTGGGCGGCGTGGCCGTGCCCTCTGTCGCCATGGCCTGTCTGGACCCGCAGGAAGGCCAGGAACGCCTGGAGAGCCGTGACAGCCGGTCCTGGGGGGAGTGGCGGAACGCCTCGGACGAGTCTCCCTGGCAGCGGGGCGGCTGGGACGGGAAGAGCAAGCACGGTGGTGAGCCCGGAAGCGAGCAGCCCGGTTCGGAGCCGGGAAGCGAGCAGCCCGGTTCGGAGCCGGGCGCCGCCGAGCCCGACGGCTCGGCCCCGGCCCCGCAGGCACCGCAGACCCCCGGTCCCGCCGCCCCCGCGCCGGCATCGACGAAGCCCGCGGAGCCGAAGCCCGCCGCCCCCGCGCCGCAGCCGGCCGCCCCGAAGCCCTCGGCCTCCCCGAGTGCGCCCGCGTCCTCCGCTCCTGCCTCCGGCGCCGTCGCGCGCGTCGTGCAGCTCGTCAACAGCGAGCGCGGAAAGGCCGGATGCTCCCCCGTGACCGTCAACGCCGAGTTGACCAAGGCCGCCCAGGACCACAGCAAGGACATGGCCGCCCACCGCAACATGTCCCACACGGGGTCCGACGGCTCGAACCCGGGAACCCGCATCACCCGCGCCGGTTACCACTGGAGCACGTACGGCGAGAACGTCGCCTACGGCTACGAGACCCCGGAGAAGGTCATGGCGGGCTGGATGTCCAGCCCGGGTCACAAGAAGAACATCCTGAACTGCGAGTTCAAGGAGATCGGCGTCGGCCTCGCGCAGCCGGGGAACTACTGGACCCAGAACTTCGGCACAGCTCGCTGACCACGCCCGCGGCCGCTCACCGCACCTGCGAACGGACCCCACCGCGGCCCCCGGAGGCCCCGGCCGTGCGCGGACGCAACGTCCGCTCGGCTGCCGGGGCCTGCGCCGTGTCCGGCCGCCGGACCGCCGCACGGCCAGGCGAGGATCCTCTCACCGACCGCCCACGGGTGCGGCATCTGACGGCGATTGAGCACGGCCCGCCGAGCGGGGACGCCGAGCGGGGACGGCGAGCGGGGACGGCGACACGGCCGGCGGGGGAATCGACGACCGAGACGGCCAGGGGGCAGGCGACCTGGTCTGCAGGGTCGCCGCCGGAGGCTCGCCGTCCGGGGGGCTTCGTCTGGGGGGCTTCGTCTGGGAGTCCCCACCTGAGGAGTCCCCGGAGAGCGCGGGCAGTCGTCGGCGAGGTTCGGCGGGCTCCGCGGAAAGTCCTGCCGGACCTCTGGCCCTCCATATGAGCCACCAGTAGCTTACCGCCGGTAAGGCCCTGTCTCCCTCCCGCCCCACACCCCCAGGAGCGCGCCGTGAGGACAGCACTTCCCCCGACCCTGGCCGGTGCCGCCGTCGCCCTCGCGGTCATCGCCGGCGCCGCCCCGGCGTCCGCCGCGACGGCGCCTCCGGCCCCCGCCGCTCCCGCCGCGGCCTCCGCCACCCCCGGCTCGTCCGCCCTGCGCGAGGTGCTGTTCGTCGGCAACAACTGGGACGGCACCGCCGACGTGCTGGAGCCCTCCGGCTCCCTCGCCAGGATCGGCCGGATCAATGTGATCCCGGACAAGGACCGGCGGATGCTGGAGATCCACCTCAACCCGCTGAAGCTCGCGTACTTCCTCGGCATCCGGTGGTCCGTCGGCGAGGGCCACGACCAGTTTGTCGATGACATGTACTCGACACCCGATGGTTCGGCCGTCGTGGTGTCCCGCCCCAGCTTCGCCGACGTCGTCTCCATCGACGTGTCCACCGGACGGCTCAACTGGCGCTTCCCGGTGTCGGGCTACCGCTCCGACCACATGGCCGTCTCCCCGGACGGGACCCGCGTCGCGGTATCCGCGTCGACGTCCAACCGGGTGCACGTCCTGGACATCCGGACCGGCCGGGAGACCGGCTCGTTCGCCACCGGCGACAAGCCGCACGAGAACGTCTTCACCGACGGCGGCAGCCGGATCTGGAACAGCGCCATAGGCGAGGTCAACACCGCGCTGGACGACCCCGTCTGGGACTTCACCAAGGGGGACCGCAAGATCACCGTCGTCGACGCGAAGACGTACCGCACGGTCGAGGTCATCGACATGCGGCAGCGGCTGGACGCCTTCGGCCGCAGGGACCTCTCGGACGCGGTGCGCCCCGTGGCCTTCACCCCCGACGAGTCGAAGCTCTACTTCCAGGTGTCCTTCTTCAACGGCTTCCTGGAGTACGACGTGGCCGCCGACCGGATCACCCGCGAGAAGACCCTCCCGAAGAATCCGGCGACCAGCGAGAACCGCACGACCTGGGTCAACGACTCCCGCCACCACGGCATCTCGATGAGTCCCGCGGGCGACAAGATCTGCGTCGCGGGAACGATGGACGACTACGCGACGGTGGTCGACCGGGCCACCCTCCGGGAGGGCCCGCTGGTCCCGGCGTCGAAGCCGTACTGGGCCACGGTGAGCGGGGACGGGAGGTCCTGTGTGGTCTCCGAGAGCGGATCGGACTCGGTCTCGGCGATCGACTTCGCCACCGGCCGGAAGGTGGCGAACGTGCCGGTGGGCGACCATCCGCAGCGCGTGCGGCTCGGCAAGGTGGCGGCGGACTGGCGGGAACCCTCGGCCCGGCGGGAGTAGTCCGGGAGCCGGGCACCCGGGGCGCAGGCCCGGGAGCGGCCCCCGGTTTCGGCGACCACGGGCCCCTCGGCCCCCGCCTCCGCCGAAGCCCCCCGCCTCCGCCGAAGCCCCGCGCCTGCGCCGAAGCCCCGCGGGGCTTGCCGCGGAAGTGCGGCACGCCCCGGCGGGAGGGATCATCGGGGAATGAGTCCCGAGATCCACCTCGCCCAGCAGCCCGAGGCCGACGAACTCCTCGGGCGCAGCCCTCTCGCCCTCATGGTCGGCATGCTGCTGGACCAGCAGGTCCCGATGGAGTGGGCCTTCACGGGTCCCTTCACGATCGCCGAGCGCCTCGGGAAGAACGATCTCGACGCCCATGAGATCGCCGCCCTGGACCCCGAGGGGTTCGCCGCGCTGCTGTCGCAGAAGCCCGCCGTGCACCGCTATCCGGGGTCGATGGCGAAGCGGATCCACCAGCTGTGCCAGTACCTGGTGGCCGAGTACGACGGCGACCCGACGGCGCTGTGGAGCGACGCGCCGTCGGGCAAGGAGGTACTCGGCCGGCTGCTCGCCCTGCCCGGCTTCGGCAAGCAGAAGGCCCAGATCTTCCTCGCCCTGCTGGGCAAGCAGTACGGGGTGAGACCGCAGGGGTGGCGGGAGGCCGCGGGGGCGTACGGCGAGGAGCGCGCCCACCGTTCGGCCGCGGACATCACGGGACCGGAGTCGCTGGCCAGGGTCCGGGCGCACAAGCAGGAGCTGAAGCGCGCGGCGAAGGGGGCCAAATGACGCACAAGTACGCCCGAAGACGTACGAGTTGCCGTCATTAGCGCTAAATCTCGTGTGAGTTGCGGCACATGTGTTCACAGAACACTCAGAGATCGCTAGCTTCCCCTCAACCTCGTTCGCACCGGGAAGGACCTCTGTGAACGCAACCCATCGCAGAGCAGTGGCCACCGTGGCCGCAGCCGCACTCGCGACCCCGCTCCTGCTGGCATCCGCCTCGCCCGCAACCGCCGACCGGCACGACCCCGCCAGGCAAGCGGCCAAGCAAGCGGCCAAGCTCTCCAAGAAGCTCGTCCGCAAGTCGTCCGCCGAGGACGCCTTCAAGCACCTGCAGAAGTTCCAGCAGATAGCCGACAGCACCGGCGGTCACCGTGCCGCCGGTTCGCTGGGGTACGACGCCTCCGCCGCGTACGTCTACCAGCAGCTGAAGAAGGCCGGGTACGACGTCTCGTACCAGAACTTCGACTTCATCTACACCGAGACCCAGGCCGAGAAACTGTCGGTGGTCTCCCCCGCGCCGCGCGACATCGCGATATCGGCGATGACGTACACCAAGTCGACCCCCGTGGGCGGTGTCAGGGCCGACCTGGCCGCCGTTCCCGTGGACGCCGACGGGACCACGGGCTGCGAGCCCGGGGACTTCGCCTCCGGGACCTTCACCGGCAAGGTGGCGCTGATCCGGCGCGGCGGCTGTACGTTCGCTCTCAAGCAGCAGAACGCGGCCGAGGCGGGCGCGATCGGCGCGATCATCTACAACAACACCGAGGGATCGCTCTCCGGCACCCTCGGCGGCCCCGAGGCCGGAAAGATCCCCACCGGTGGCATCACCCAGGCCGAGGGCGCCAAGCTGGCCGAGGACCTGGCCAAGGGCCCGGTGAGCATCGACTTCGAGATCCGCCAGCTCCAGGAGAAGCGCACCACGCGCAACGTCATCGCGGAGACTCGGCGCGGAAACGCGGCCAACACCGTGATGCTGGGCGCCCACCTCGACTCCGTGACGGCCGGCCCCGGCATCAACGACAACGGCTCCGGCTCGGCCGGTCTGCTCGAGGTGGCCCTGGAGTTCGCCAAGGCGGAGAAGCGGCCCGCGAACAAGGTGCGGTTCGCCTGGTGGGGCGCCGAGGAGAACGGTCTGCTGGGCTCCGAGCACTACGTCGCGAACCTGAGCGACCTGGGCAAGAAGGAGATCAAGCTCTACCTGAACTTCGACATGATCGCGTCGCCGAACTACGGCCTGTTCGTCTACGACGGCGACAACTCCGACGGCGTCGGCGCACCGGCCGGTCCGGAGGGTTCGGCCCAGCTGGAACGCGACATCAACGAGTTCATGGACCGCGTCGGCGCGCCCCACGAGGGCACGGACTTCACGGGCCGCTCCGACTACGGCCCCTTCGTCGCGGCCGGCATCCCGTCCGGCGGCACGTTCACCGGCGCCGAGGGCATCAAGTCCGCCGCACAGGTCGAGAAGTTCGGCGGTACGGCGGGCGTCGCCTACGACGCGTGCTACCACGCCAAGTGCGACGACATCAACAACGTCAACATGAAGGCGTTCGACGTCAACATCGACGTCATCGCCAACGCCACCGGCACCTACGCGCACGACCTGAGCTCGCTGCGCAAGCCGGTCGTCCCCGTCCCCACGGACGGCGACACGGGCAGCGGTGGCGGTCTGCACGACGACCACGAGGTCACCGAGTAACAGCGGGGACTCCGTCCCCCGGGCCCGCCCCGCACCACCTGCGGGGCGGGCCCACTCCCGGCGCCGGCGGGCTTGACCGAGGCCCGTGACGGTGACGCGGACCGGCATGCCGCGGCCGATGCCGCCCAGCGCGCAGAACTCCGCGGGGAATCCCCCGGCATGCCACTCCTGGCCCACCTGCGCGGCGCGTTCCTCCGCCTTCTCCCCACCCTGGCCGGTTCTCCCCACCCTGGCCGGTTCTCCCCGCCCTGGCCGGGCGCGGCGATCCCGGAAAGGTCGCCCTTCAGGTCGGCGAGGAAGACGCGGACACCGTTCGACGACGGCTGCTCCGCGAGGAGCTGGAGCGTCGTGGTCCCGCCCGGTCCGGTCGCGCCGGCGACCGGACCGGTCGGTTGGGCATGCCGAGCGGGATCCTGACGGGCGCTCCGGGAAGGCACCGGCCGCCGTCGAGCAGGGCCCCCGGTTCCAGGGCGGGCCCGGGGACGGCGCAACCGGAGGCGTTCTGCCGCATCCCGTCGGAGAGATCCGCCGACCCGGACGGGTCCGCGGGCGGCGTCGACTGCTCGGGCTCAGTCATGACACGGCGCCATCTTCCGGGTTTGCGAGGCTTTTGCGAGGCTTTTGCGGGGTTTCGCTCAGCATCCCATCGGCACTGCCTGGCTGCGCCGACCGCCGCTCGCCCGGTAGGCTTTCCGTGTGATCTTCAAGCGCATCGGCAACGGGCGGCCGTATCCCGACCACGGCCGGGAAAGCACCCGGCAGTGGGCGGATGTCGCGCCGCGCCCGGTCCGCCTCGATCAGCTCGTGACCACCAAGGGCCAACTGGACCTCGAGACCCTCCTCGCCGAGGACTCGACCTTCTACGGCGACCTCTTCGCCCATGTCGTGAAGTGGCAGGGCGACCTCTACCTCGAGGACGGGCTGCACCGCGCCGTGCGCGCGGCACTCCAGCAACGGCAGGTGCTGCACGCCCGGGTACTGGAGCTCGACTGACCCGGACCGACCGCCGCGAGCGACCCGTTCGGGCCCCTCTGCGCCCCCGTAAGGCGCAGCCCCGCGACCCGTAAGGCGCAGCTTCGCGTCCATACGGGCGCAAGCGGATGATCGTTAAGTAGGCATAGCCTGCGGACCGCACTACGCTGCGCCCATGAGCATGCTCACTCCCCCAGGCATGGGCGGAAAGTACCGCATCACGGGCAATGCGTATCCGCGTATGCGCCGCCCTCGTCGCCGCCGCAAGGTCGTGCTCGCAGCCGTCGCAGCCGTGGCCGTCCTCGGCCTCGGCGGGTGGGGAACGCTGCAGCTCATCGACGCCTTCTCGGGCGATACCAGGAAGGCCGTCGCCAAGAGCCAGGCAACGGCGTGCAAGCCCGGGTCCGCACCGTCCGCCGCGCCCGCGCCGCCCAGGCCCGCCCAGATCACCGTCAACGTCTACAACGCCACCCCGCGCAGCGGACTGGCCAAGGCCACCGCCGACGAACTGCAGAAGCGCGGCTTCAACATCGGCAAGGTGGGCAACGCGTCACCGGAGTACGACAAGAAGGTACCCGGCGCCGGGCTGCTGCTGGGCGCGCCGGACGCCTACGAGGGACCGTTCGGCGTGCTGGGCACCCAGCTCGCCGGCGCCCAGCTCAAAGCCGACGCCCGCACCTCGGCTGACGTCGACCTGATCATCGGCACGGCCTTCAAGGCGCTGAACAGCAAGCCGGTCGCGGACAGGGCGCTGGCCGCGCTGGCCCAACCCCCGCCGGCGCCGGGCGAGTGCGGCTGAACCCGGACACACCGGGCGAGTGCGGCTCGGCCTGAACACCGGGCGAGTGCGGTCGCACCCGTCCTCCCCGTCGCGGCCGGGTCCTCCGCTACCTCGCGCGACCGCCCCGGGGACAGACGGGGGCACCCCGCGCTCGGCGGCGGGAGTGCCCGGGCCCCCACGGGCGGTCGTGCGGTCCGGACTGCGGCCGGGTGCCTTCCGGCCGCGTCCCGGCAGGGCGCTCCCCCGCTGCCTGGCCCTGCCCGGCCGGGCCCTACTGCTCTGCCGGGCCTACTGCTCCGCCGGTCCTACTGCTCCGCCGGTCCTACTGCTCCGCCGGTCCTACTCCGCCGCGCCGTACATCCGGTCGCCCGCGTCGCCCAGGCCGGGAACGATGTAGCCGTGCTCGTTGAGCCGCTCGTCGACGGAGGCCGTCACCACGGTCACCGGCGTGCCCGCGAGCTCACGCTCCATCACCTCGACGCCCTCCGGCGCCGCCAGCAGCACCACCGCCGTCACATCGTCGGCGCCGCGCTTGATCAGTTCCCGGATCGCGGCGACCAGCGTGCCGCCCGTGGCCAGCATCGGATCGAGGACGTACACCTGCCGGCCCGAGAGGTCCTCCGGCATGCGTGTCGCGTACGTCGACGCCTCCAGGGTCTCCTCGTTGCGGATCATGCCGAGGAAGCCCACCTCCGCGGTCGGCAGCAGCCGGACCATGCCGTCGAGCATGCCGAGGCCGGCCCGCAGGATCGGCACCACCAGGGGCCGGGGACGGGAGAGCTTCACACCCGTGGTCGCCTCCACCGGCGTCTGGATGTCGATCTGCTCGGTGCGCACATCACGCGTGGCCTCGTACGCGAGCAGGGTCACCAGCTCGTCGGCGAGGCGCCGGAAGGTCGGGGAGTCGGTGCGCCGGTCGCGCAGGGTGGTGAGCTTGTGCGCCACCAGGGGGTGGTCGACGACGTGGATCCGCATGGGCCCCACAGTATCCGGGGCTGGCGTGGACGCCGCCTCCGGAGGGAAGGTGGGACGTAGCCTTCCAGCGCCGAGGTGGTGTGGCCGATGCAGGAGCGGGATCAGCAGGACCGGGAGCAGCGGCGGGAACCGCGGCAGGAAGAAGAGGAGACCGACGCCGAGCGAAGGCGGCGGCGCGCCCAGTTCCTCCGCGAACTGCACGAGGCGAAGGCCCTGCGCGACCGCGTCCAGCCCCGGCGCGCCCGCGCGGCGCGGATGCGCCAGGCGATGCGCATGCGCTCCTTCCGCTGGTGAGCCTCGGTGTCCCCTGGACGGACCCGTACGGCGCCGTCCGGTGGGCCCTCTCACTGAACGCGTGCACGACGCAAGGCCGGAAGACCTCTCGCGGAGCCGCTGTTTCTGCCACGATTCCGAGTGGGCGGGGCACGAGCAGCGCTCCGTCGGTCGTCACAACTCTGATCAGTGGGAGAGTCACGGTGTACTTCGCCGCACTGCTCGCGCGCACCGAAGACGGGTGGGTAGCGAGCGACACAGAGCTCGACGATGTGGAGTCCCTGTCGGATCTGGCCGACTTGGCCCGCGATGCCTCGGTGAACGAGGACACGGTGATCGCCTTCATCGAGCAGGAAGACACATGGTTCGGCATCGTCCGGGTGGACGGCGAGGAGGATCCTCGCGTCTTCGTCTCGGACGCCGCCTCGGCAGCACGCTCCTCCTACGGAGCGATGCTCACGGACGAGCTGCTCGGCAAGGACGAGGAGGATGACGAGCTGGACTCGCTCGACCTCGACGGCACGGAGGACGGCGAGCCGGAGAGCGAGGAGGAGCCGTCCGAGGACTCCGAGGCGGTCCCGGTAGGGCCGCTCGGCGACTCGGACCTGCTCGCCGACCTCGGTATGTCCGCGAAGGAGCTCTGCGCGCTCAGCTCCGAGGCGCTCACCGAGATCGCCGACACGCTCGGCGCCTCCGAGATCCTGGAGGCCGTCCGCTAGTGACGGACCCCGTGCGGGCGCCGTGGGAGGCGCCGATGCGGCTCGCGCTGGAGGAGGCCGCACGCGCGCCGCTGACCGGGGACGTCCCGGTCGGCGCCGTCGTGCTGGCCGAGGACGGCGCGGTCCTGGCCACCGGCCACAACGAACGCGAGCTGACCGGAGACCCCACCGGCCACGCGGAGGTGCTCGCGCTCCGGCGCGCGGCCGCGGCACGCGGGAGCTGGCGGCTGACCGGATGCACGCTCGTGGTCACGCTGGAGCCGTGCACGATGTGCGCGGGTGCGCTGGTGCTGTCCCGGGTGGACCGGGTGGTCTACGGCGCCCGCGACGAGAAGGCGGGCGCGGCGGGCTCGCTCTGGGACGTCGTGCGGGACCGGCGCCTCAACCACCGACCGGAGGTGATCCACGGAGTGCTGGAAGCCGAGTGCGCGCAGCAGCTCACGGCGTTCTTCCGGGACGCTCGCGGGGGTGCAGCGGATACGCCCGGCCCGCAGACCCCGGACTCTCAGACCCTCAGCCCGCGGACCACCGGCTCTCAGACCACCGGAGAGGGGCCGGGCAACGGCCTTCCGGGGCGCTGACCGATACCGATTTCAGAGCACGGCACACCTTGGGCTAAGCTCTCTCCCGGTAGCGTGTCCGAGCGGCCGAAGGAGCTCGCCTCGAAAGCGAGTGTGGCGCAAGTCACCGAGGGTTCAAATCCCTCCGCTACCGCTGACAGGCGAGAGGGCGGTCCCGATGGGGCCGCCCTCTCGTGATCCTGCGTCTCGGTTTCCGTCCCACTCCGGCGGTCTCATGCGTCGCGCTGGGCCTCCCGCCATTCGGCCAGCGCCTCCTCCTCGGTCCGATAGGCAGCGGCGACCATCAGGGCAGACACGGCGAAGAAGAAGGCCGCTCCGGCGTCGAACCATCGCACGTCCGACTTGAGTGCCGACTCGTGTGCGGCTCGGCTCACCGGTTCCCGGTCCCCGCGATCGCCGAGGTAGTAGCCCTCCGCGGTGCGCTCCGGCCGCCCTCCGTCCGGAGCTTAGCCGATGGCGACGGACAGCAGGACAACGGCGACGAGGGTCGCCGCCGCGGCCCGCAGCCAGCGGGGGGTGAGCCACAGCACGAGGAGGAAGTCCGGGCCCCGGGTTTGCAGGCCTGCGCGGTGGCAGCGCAGCATCGCGCTCCCGAACAGTGGGAGGACCAGCCCGCACAGGGTGAAGGCGGCGGCCTCGGGCACCACCGGCCTCCCCGGCAGCAGGGTCAGGATCACTGCGGTCGCGGCCAGCCCCGCCAGGAACAGCGACACCCCCACGTGGACCTTGTAGCCGGTCGGCACAGGCACGCACCCCTCTCTCGCTTGGTGCCTCTCGCTTGGTGCGAGAAAGCCTGGCTCGTGGGAGGTCGCCGGAGGAGTACCACTCTCGGCAGGCACGAGCGGCCGAGATGGCGAGGTTTCGGCAAGGCCGCCGCCTTCGCCTCCGGCACCGCTGGTGAGGGAGCCTCTCACGGCCGGACGGGCGACCCCTGCAGCGGGGTCCTCCGCTCCCGACCGCTCGGTTAGACTCACGCGTCCGCGGAGGGGCCGCAGGGGAGGCAGGGGCTAGTGGCAAGGCCGTTCAGTTTGCGGATGGGTGGGGTTGTCCAGGGTCCGTAAGCTGCGGTTTCGCGGACATGAGGAGCGGAGCCCCGGTAGAACTGGCAGTCGACCAAGACAAGCCGTTCACAAGGACCGGAGGCTCCGCTGTCCGGACAGTGTGCCATCACTCGTGTCGTCACGGTGGCCGGAGGCCGGTTCGCACCCGGTCATCTCGGTGAACTCACCCAGTGCATCCCCTTCGAAATGGTCGACGAGGCATTGAAGGCCACGGGCAGGGTCCAGGAGCGGCTGCGGGACCTGCCATCCCGGGTGGTCGTCTACCTGCTGCTGGCCGGGTGCCTGTTCCCGGAGGTCGGATACCTCGGGGTCTGGCGCAAGCTCACCGGCGCTCTGGCCGGTCTGCCACTGGCCGCGCCGTCGGCAAGCGCGCTGGCCCAGGCCCGCCGCCGTATCGGCGCCACACCGCTGAAATGGCTGTTCGACCTGCTGAAAGGCCCGGTGGCCGGGCCACGGACACCGGGAGCATGGTGGCGCGGTCTGCTGGTGATCGCGCTCGACGGCACCACCCTGACGGTCCCCGACACCCCTGCCGTCCTGACCCGGTTCACCAAGCAGGCGGGCAACCACGGCGGGACCGGCTACCCGCAGGTCCGCCTGCTGACCCTGGTCGCCTGCGGCACCCGCACCCTCATCGACGCGGTCTTCGGACCCACCACATCGGGTGAGACCACCCACGCCCCGCGCCTGCTGCCCAGCCTGCGGCCGGGGATGATCCTGCTGGCCGACCGCAACTTCGCCGCCCAGGGGCTGATCAACGACATCGCGGCCACCGGGGCCGAGGTCCTCGTCCGGCTCAAGAACGGCCGCCGGATGCCGATCCTGGCCCGCTACCGGGACGGCTCCTACCTCTCCGCCCTCGGCCCGGTACCCGTGCGCGTCGTCGACTGCGAGATCACCATCACCACCACCGCCGGGAAACACACCGGCCTCTACCGGCTCGCCACCACTCTGCTCGACCACCACCGCCACCCCGCCGGTGAACTGGCCATGCTCTACCACCAGCGCTGGGAGATCGAAACCGCCTACCTGGAACTGAAATCGACCATCCTCGGCGGCCGGGTCCTGCGCGCCCGCACCCCGAGGGCATCGACCAGGAGATCTACGCCCTGCTGGTGGTCCACCAGCTGCTGCGGACCGCCATGGCGGACGCCACCAGCACCCAGCCCGGCACCGACCCGGACCGGGCCGGCTTCTCCATCGCCTGGCAGGCCGCCCGCGACCAGCTCGTCCTGGCCGCGGGCGTCATCGCCGACACCGCCATCGACCTGACCGGCACCATCGGTCGGCACGTCCTGGCCAGCCTGCTGCCCCAGCGGCGGCTACGGGTCAGCCCCCGCATCGTCAAACGCGCCATCTCCAAGTACCAGGCCCGAGGCCCCCGCATCGACCGGACCAGCTACAAGGCCACCACTGGCATCGAGATCCTCGCAGCCGCAGGCCCTTGACGACACGACCCAGCCGCAAACTTCACGGCCTTGGGGCTAGTGGTGCAAGCGAAGAAGATCGCTCTCTATGTGGTCGTCGTCTTCGTGCTGTACACGATCATCAACTCCCCGGACCGGGCGGCCGACCTCGTCGGGCTGGGCTTCGAGGGCATATCGAGCGCCGCGCAGGGCGTCGGCGAGTTCATGACGGAGCTCGTCAACTAGTTCCGGCAGGGTGCCGGAGGTTTCGGCGGCTCCGGAGGGGGGTCCGGCGGCTCCGGAGTTTCGAGTGTTTCGGAGTTTTCTGGCGGTTCCAGAGGGTTTCCGGCGTTTCCGGACACGGCACCGCCCGCCGGCCGTCCGGGCGCCCCACCCGGCGGCCGGCGGCCGGCGGCGCGAGGTACCACCACGCGAGTGATGACCGCCGGAGACCACCGAGCCACCCCCTCCACCCGGCCCTTCAGCCCCCACCGTAGAGGTGAGGGGCTTTTTCACTTATGCACCAACTTGCTCCCAACACGGCGTTATGGGGTGCTTGAACACGATGGACCTGTGTTGTGATGCTATGACCGCTTTTGATGGATGAGTTGACCCGGCGTTGACCCTTGGGGTTGACGCCGTTCGACCCGTGAAGGGGTGGCGTGACCGTGCCGGCCAGTACTGCGCCTCAAGTGCCACCCCAGAACGAGAGCGAGGGCCGGGCCAAGCAGAGCCGGGGCGCGGACACCAGGGCGCTGACCCAGGTGCTCTTCGCGCAGATGAAGGACCTGGAGCCGGGCACGCCGGAGCACACCCGCGTCCGGGCAGCGCTGATCGAGGCCAATCTGCCGCTGGTCCGGTACGCGGCGGCACGCTTCCGCAGCCGCAACGAGCCGATGGAGGACGTCGTCCAGGTCGGCACGATCGGCCTCATCAACGCGATCGACCGCTTCGACCCCGAGCGGGGTGTGCAGTTTCCGACGTTCGCGATGCCGACCGTGGTCGGCGAGATCAAGCGGTACTTCCGCGACAACGTCCGGACCGTGCATGTACCGCGCCGGCTGCACGAGCTGTGGGTGCAGGTCAACGGCGCGACGGAGGACCTGACCACGGCGCACGGGCGGTCCCCCACGACGGCCGAGATCGCCGAGCGCCTGAAGATCTCCGAGGACGAGGTCCTCGCCTGCATCGAGGCGGGCCGGTCGTACCACGCGACGTCACTGGAGGCCGCACAGGAGGGCGACGGCCTGCCGGGCCTGCTGGACCGGCTGGGCTACGAGGACCCCGCGCTCGCCGGGGTCGAGCACCGCGACCTGGTGCGCCATCTCCTCGTACAGCTGCCCGAGCGCGAACAGCGGATCCTGCTGCTGCGCTACTACAGCAATCTGACGCAGTCCCAGATCAGTGCCGAGCTGGGAGTGTCGCAGATGCATGTGTCAAGGCTCCTCGCCCGCAGCTTCGCACGACTGAGATCCGCAAACAGGATCGAGGCATAACCGAATCGGGTAGACCCCTTTCAGCCCATTTCGAGGGGGATGAATGCCGTATACCCCCTTTTTCCTGCGGCGATCTGACGCTCTGTTGTCGACATGTCACTACAGCGCGTTGCCGACATGTGACATTCTGCGGGAACCGCGTTTGCCGCGGCCCCGCCTCCGGTATTCAGGTGGAGGCTGCGTTCCTCCGATGGTCGCGGCCGACGCGACCGTCCGCGACCTCCAGGGGGTGGCATGTCCGCAGAACAGGGCAGCTCGAAGGTGCTCACGCTCACGCAGAGCGCTCCCTCGACCGACGCGCTCCCGGCGCCCGATCCGGTCTCCGCGCCCATGCCCGTGGACGTGTCCCCCGTGGACGTGTCCATGGACCTGCCGGCCGGTGCCGCCGAGGCCACCGGGGCCCTCGACACCCGGACTCTCTCGCGCTCGCTCTTCCTGCGGCTGGCCGCCCTCGACGAGGACAGCCCCGAGCGTACGTATGTACGCGACACCCTGATCGAGCTCAATCTGCCGCTGGTCCGCTACGCGGCGGCACGCTTCCGCAGCCGCAACGAGCCGATGGAGGACATCGTCCAGGTCGGCACGATCGGCCTCATCAAGGCGATCGACCGCTTCGACTGCGAACGCGGCGTGGAGTTCCCGACGTTCGCGATGCCGACCGTGGTCGGTGAGATCAAGCGCTTCTTCCGGGACACCAGTTGGTCGGTGCGCGTTCCGCGCCGGCTCCAGGAGCTGCGGCTCGCGCTGACCAAGGCGAGCGACGACCTGGCCCAGAAGCTGGACCGCTCCCCGACCGTGCCCGAACTCGCCGCGGTACTGGGTGTGTCGGAGGAGGACGTGGTCGACGGCCTCGCCGTGGGCAACGCGTACACGGCGTCCTCGCTGGACTCACCGTCGCCCGAGGACGACGGGGGCGAGGGCTCCCTCGCGGACCGCCTGGGCTACGAGGACGGCGCCCTCGAGGGCGTCGAGTACCGCGAGTCCCTGAAGCCGCTGCTGGCCAAACTGCCCCCGCGCGAACGGCAGATCATCATGCTGCGCTTCTTCGCCAATATGACGCAGTCTCAGATCGGCGAGGAGGTCGGCATCTCCCAGATGCACGTCTCCCGGCTGCTCACGCGGACGCTGGCACAGCTGCGCGAGGGCCTGATCGCCGACTGACGCACCGCCATGGGGCGCCGGCCGCCACGGCCGTACCGCCTGCCTCGCGGCCAACCGCCGCTACCCGCCGCGGGGTTCCGCTCCGGGCGGGCGCCGGACAGACTGTCCCGATGCGACGGCGGCGGCGATGGCGAGGGGTCGGTTACGGGCTGGCGGGGGCCGCGCTCTGCCTCGGCGGGGTACTCGCGGCCTCCGGGTCCGACGGCCGGGGCGACGGCTACACGGCGGTCGGAGCCGGCGGGCAGGGGCCGCAGGACGCCGTGCCGCCGTCCGGGGACGTCGTGCTCGTGCCTCTCGACGAGGGCTCGTCCGGTCGGCCGTCCGGTGGGGCGCCTCCTCCCGGCGGCCCGGTCACCGGCAGGGCCGGCAGCAGCCCGGACACACCGGGCGCGGGAACCGGGCCGGACGCCCCGGCAGGCCCCACCGCGTCCGGGGCCCCGGGCGGAGCGGCGCCGGGAGGAGGACCGGGCGCCGGGCCGGAGCCCGGACCGCCGGGAGAGGGGAGCACGCCCCCGCCGCCCGGCGCGGGCCGGCCGGCTCCCCCGGCCCCGGAACAGCCGCCGGCATCGCCGCCGGACTCGTCGCCGCAACCGCCGCCCGGGCCCGCCCTGCTGGTGGTCGCGGAGGTGCGGAGGTCTCCCACGGACAAGCGGTGGTGCGAGAACGTCACCGTGCGGTTCCGCAACGACGGTGGCGCAGCGGTGCGTTCGGGCACCGTGGTGTTCGGCACGCACATCATCGGCATGCTCGGCACCGACTGGGCGACGATCCGTTCCGCTCAGGACCTCCCGGCGCCCATCGCCGCGGGTGCGGCGAGGACGACGGCGTACCGGGTGTGCGTGGACTCCTGGCGCGTACCGCTGGGCATGCGGGTGGAGACGCGGGACGTGCGCGCGGGGCATCCGTCCTGACCGGACGGACATCGCGCAGCCGGTCGCGGGGGCTCAGCCGAGCGCGAGCCAGACGACCGTGCCGAGGATCGCGACGGCGGCCGTGATCCCGACGATGAGCCCGACCCGGGGTCCGGCCGGCGCGGGCGCGGCGGCGCCGCGGCCTCCGTGCTGCGGACCGCCCTCGTCGACGAAGGCGCGGAACATCTGCGTGCTGCCCGCGGGGTCGTGGCCCTCGGGGCCCTGGGGCGCTTGGGGGTTGTGTGCCATGGGTCAGGACCCTAGCGAACCCGGGTGAGCCGCCCAAGTCCCGGTCGGCCGCCTCCGCGGCATGCCCGCAGGACGTCCGTACGTCCCCCGCCGGCATGGCCGGATCATGACCTCGCACCCGCAGGGCCTTTGGGGTTCCTTTACCCCGAAGAGCCCCTTTTCGTTTGCCTGCGGCAACCAACCGCTTCTATGGTTGCCCTAAGCAACAAGATGGGGGTGTCCGTGGCCGAACGGAGTCACTACGAGGAGCTGGCCCGCCAGCTCAGCGCCGTGGGCGCCGTGAAGAGAAGGGTCGCACGCCTGCTGCCCGCAGAGTGCCCGTCCGGCTCCGCCGCCGTGCTGGCACTCCTCGACCGGTACGGGGAGATGCGGATCAGCCGGCTCGCCGAACTCCTCGCGGTCGACCT
Organism: Streptomyces sp. I6; assembly: GCA_003725745.1. Taxonomy (GTDB): domain Bacteria; phylum Actinomycetota; class Actinomycetes; order Streptomycetales; family Streptomycetaceae; genus Streptomyces. The sequence goes on from RHDP01000001.1 coordinate 3,242,455, forward strand.
GTCCGTCACCAGCCGCCATGTGGCGCACGCCGCCGGGTGCGGCTGGATAGAGCGGTCACCCGACCCGGACGACGGACGCTCGCGCATCCTGCGGCTCACCCCCGCGGGGGTGGCCCAGCTCGGAGAGCTCAGCCGGCGCACGACCGATCTGTTCGCCCACTACCTCGAAGACTGGTCCGACGACGACGTCGGACGGCTGAACGCGCTGCTGGCCCGTCTCCGCGCATCGGTCGGGGACTGCCGGACCGCCCGCACGCCCGCCTAGGAGACAACCTGCCCAGGAGACAAGGAGACAAGGAAGTACATGGCTACGACCACACCGGCCGGTGTGCGGGGCGGCCGCGCCGGAGACGAAGGCGACTCGGCCTCCGCGGACACCTCAGCACCCGCGGGCACCTCAGCCTCCGAGGGCGGCGCGCCGATGACGCACCGGCAGATCATGGAGGCTCTGTCCGGACTGCTGCTCGGCATGTTCGTCGCCATCCTGTCCTCGACCATCGTCTCCAACGCCCTGCCCGAGATCATCAGCGACCTCGGCGGCGGCCAGTCCGCCTACACATGGGTAGTCACGGCGGCCCTGCTGGCGATGACCGCGACCACCCCGCTCTGGGGCAAGCTCGCCGACCTCCTCAGCAAGAAGCTGCTGGTCCAGATAGCCCTGATCATCTATGTGGCGGGGTCGGTGGCGGCCGGGTTCGCGCAGGGCACCGGCACACTCATCGCCTGCCGCGTGGTGCAGGGCGTAGGCGTCGGCGGCCTCACCGCCCTGGCGCAGGTGATCATGGCCGCGATGATCTCCCCGCGGGAGCGCGGCCGCTACAGCGGCTACCTCGGCGCGACGTTCGCCGTCGCCACCGTCGGCGGCCCGCTGCTCGGCGGCGTCATCACCGACACGGAGTGGCTCGGCTGGCGCTGGTGCTTCTACGCCGGTGTGCCGTTCGCACTCATCGCGCTGCTCGTGCTGCAGAAGACCCTCAAGCTCCCCGTGGTGAAGCGGCAGGTGAAGGTCGACTGGGCGGGCGCCCTCTTCATCAGCGCCGCGGTCTCGCTGCTGCTGGTCTGGGTCACCTTCGCGGGTGACACGTACGCGTGGCTGTCCTGGCAGACGTACGCCATGACCGGTGGGGCGGCGGCCCTGGGACTGGTCTTCCTGGTCGTCGAGTCCCGGGCGAGCGAGCCGATCATCCCCCTGCGGCTGTTCCGCAACCGGACCATCACGCTGGCCTCCCTGGCGTCGCTCTTCGTGGGTGTCGCGATGTTCGCCGGCACGGTCTTCTTCAGCCAGTACTTCCAGCTGGCCCGGGGCGAGTCGCCCACGATGTCCGGCGTCATGACCATTCCCATGATCGTGGGCCTGTTCGTCTCCTCGACGGTCAGTGGCCTGGTCATCACCAAGACCGGCAGGTGGAAGGCATGGCTGGTCAGCGGCGGTGTCCTGGTCGCCGGCGGGCTCGGCCTGCTGGGCACGATCCGCTACGACACCGAGTACTGGCGCATCGCCGTCTTCATGGCCGTCATGGGTCTGGGCCTCGGCATGATGATGCAGAACCTGGTGCTCTGCACCCAGAACCAGGTGGCCCCGCAGGACCTGGGCGCGGCCTCCTCGGTCGTCACCTTCTTCCGGTCGCTGGGCGGTGCCGTGGGTGTCTCCGCGCTGGGCGCGGTGCTCGCCGACCGCGTCACCCGCTACGTCGAGGACGGCCTCGCCGAACTGGGCCCGGGCGGCGCGTCGACGGGCCACGGCGGCACCGGCGGCGGAGGCATCCCCGACCTGGACGCGCTGCCCGCCCCGGTCCGCACCGTGGTCGAGAGCGCGTACGGACACGGAGTCGCGGACGTGTTCCTGTACTCGGCCCCGTTCGCGCTGCTGGCGTTCCTGGTGACCCTGTTCATCAAGGAGGTGGCGCTCAAGGGCACACCGTCCGCCGCTCCGGACACGGCCGCACGGGAAACCGGTGGCACCGCCCCCGTGGGGACGACGGTCGCCGTGGCCGGCGTGACCGCCGTGCACGGTGTGGTGTGGGGCCCGGAGGGCGCGACCGTCGGACGAGCCGCCGTCACGCTGATCTCCCCGCGGGCCGGCAGCTGGCCCGCACGGTGTCCGGCGACGACGGCTCGTACACCCTGGACACTCCGGGATCGGGCCCGTATGTGCTGATCACCTCGGCCGACGGCTTCCAGCCGCTGGCGTCCGCGGTGGCCGTCGGGGACGAGCCCCTGACCCACGACATCCTCCTCGCCGGTACGAGCGGTACAAGCGGTACGAGCGGCACAAGCGGTACAAGCGGTACAAGCGGTACGAGCGGCACCGTGGTCGCGGCCGAGGGCGGCGCGGCGGTCGAGGGGGCCATGGTCGTCGTCACCGATGTGCGCGGGGATGTACTGGCCACCGGTGCCTCCGGCCCGGACGGGGGATTCGCCTTCACCGGGCTGGTGCCCGGCCAAGTGACCGTCGCCGTGAGTGCCCCCGGATTCCGGCCGCTGGCCCTCCCCGCGCAGGTCGGCGGCCAGGGCGTCACCCGGCTCGAGGCGGCCCTGCCCGCGGGTGCCGTGATCCGCGGCATCGTCCGGGCCGGGGACGACGCCGGAAGCCCGATCCCCGGAGCGCGGGTGACGCTGGTCGACGCGGCGGGGAACGCGGTCGCGACCGCGACCACCGGCGAGGACGGCGCGTACTCCTTCGCCGACCTCGACGCGGGCGCGTACACGGTCATCGCGACCGGCTACCCACCGGTGGCGGGCACGCTCTCCGTGACCGGCGGCGGTGTGCACGGCCACGACATCGCGCTCGTCCACGCGGGCGAGTGACCCGACCCCCGGGCGGCGCTCCCAGCGGAGGCGCCGCCCGGGCCGGGGCGGCGGGCCGTCCCACGCCCGCCGCCCCGGCCCGGGCGGCTCCGGTTCCGGCGGGCGGCTGCCCGTTCCGGCCCCCGGCCCCCGCATCCCGCATCCCGCATCCGTGCATCCCGCATCCCGCATCCGTGCATCCCGCATCCCGCGGAGGACGGTGGCCACGGGCGGCCTCCGAACGGGGCCGGCGGGGTGCGCGGTGCGGTGCTACTGCGGCGAGGTGAGGTCGTACAGGGTGGTGCCGTCCACGGTGACCTCCGTGAAGTTCGCCGCGACCCACTCCTGGATCTCCTCGGAGCTTTCGCCACCAGGGCCCCGGCCCCGGGCGCCGCCGCCCTCCCCGCCGTCGATGAACCAGTGGATCTCACCGTCGGCCACATACTGCTGGAACCGGGCGAGCGTCGGAGACGGGTCGCTGCCGTTGAATCCGCCGACCGGCATGACGGGGAGTTCCGTGGCGAGTTGGTAGGAGGCGGCGTTCTGGGAGCCGACGGCCGCGGCCACCCAGGTGTAGGCGGAGGCGTCCTCGGTCAGCCTGGAGACGACGGCGGAACCCACCTCCGGCCCGTTGAGCAGCCCTCCTGCCTGGCCGGCACCGGCCGGGCCCTCGCCACCTGCCCGGCGGCCCTGGCCACCACCGGGCTGCACGCCCTGGCCCTGGCCCTGACCCATACCCTGGCCCGGTCCTTGACCCTGCCCCTGACCCTGGCCCTGGCCCGGTCCCTGGCCCGGTCCCTGGCCCTGGCCCTGGCCCGGTCCCTGGCCCTGACCGCCCGCCGCCCCGGGCGGCATCATCCCGCCGCCCGCCGCGAGACCGCCCTCCGCGGGACCGCCGCGGGCGCCGGGGCCGCCACCGGGACCGCCACCCGGACCGCCACGCGCGGACGCGGGCCCGGCGACCACCAGCGAGCCCTGGTGCCCGGTGTCCACCGTGGAGAGCGTGTACGCCACGGGACCGGCCAGTGACGCCGCGAGCCCGAGGCCCGCCGCACCCAGCGCGAGCCCGCGCCCGAACCGCCCGGCGAACAGCAGCCCCACCGCGGCGGCAAGCCCCCGGCCAGCACCGCCCACCGCAGCCACGGCACGAAGTCCGGAGTGCGTCCCAGCAGGACCCACGCCCAGACGGCCGTCACCGCGACCGCCCCCGCCAGCACCGCACGGGCCGCCGGGTGCGCACGCTCCTCCCACAGCACGGCGGTGCCCATACCGATGAGCGCCGCGATGTACGGGGCGAGCGCCACCGTGTAGTACTCGTGGAAGATGCCGGCCATGAAGCTGAAGACCAGCAACGTCGTGACCAGGGCCCCGCCCCAGACGAGGAACGCCGCCCGCGCGGAGTCGGTCCTGCCCGCGCGCCGGGTCACCACCAGGCCGGCCACCAGCAGGATCAGCGCGGCGGGCAGCAGCCAGGAGATCTGCCCCCCGACGCTGTCGCCGAACATCCGCCCGATCCCGGTCTCACCCCAGCGGCCGCCCCGGCTCCACCGCCCCCGACACTGCCGGTCTCCTCGCCGTTGATACGGCCCAGGCCGTTGTAGCCGAAGGTGAGTTCGAGAAAACTGTTGTTCTGGGAACCACCGATGTACGGGCGGGAGGAGGCCGGCCACAGCTCGACGATCGCCACCCACCAGCCACCGGAGACGATCAGCGCCAGGCCCGCCAGGGCGAGTTGGCCGACCCTCCGCCGCACCGTCGCCGGCGCGCACACCGCGTACACCAGCGCGAGCGGCGGCAGGACGAGGAACGCCTGGAGGGTCTTGGTCAGGAAGGCGAAACCGACCGCGACGCCCGCCGCCACCAGCCAGCCCGTGCGGGCCCCTTCGAGGGCGCGCAGCACGCAGTACACGGCCGCCGTCGTCAGCAGCGCCAGCAGCGCGTCAGGATTGTTGAAGCGGAACATCAGGGCGGCGACCGGTGTCAGCGCCAGCACCGCGCCCGCGATCAGCCCCGCCGCGGCGCCGAAGCGCCTGCGGACCGCCGCGTGGAGGACGGCCACCGCCGCCACCCCCATCAGCACCTCGGGCACCAGGATCTGCCAGGACCCCAGCCCGAACAACCGCACCGACAGCGCCATCGGCCAGAGCGCGGCGGGCGGTTTGTCGACGGTGATGGAGTTCGCGGCGTCGGACGAGCCGAAGAAGAACGCCTTCCAGCTCTCGCTGCCCGCCTGCACGGCCGCGGAGTAGAAGGAGTTGGCGTAGCCGGAGGCGCTGAGGTTGTACAGGTACAGCGCCCCGGTCAGCACCAGCAGGGCGATCAGGGCGGGCCGCGCCCACGCCGGGTCCGCGACCCGGGCGCGCCGCGGCCGGGCGGCCCGGCCACGGCGCGGCCGTGTCCCCGGCGGTCCGGGCGGCTCGGGTGCTCCCAGCGGTCCCGGCGCCTCGTTCCCGGCGGTCGCGCTCTCGTCGTGCGGTGCGGTCGTCATCGTCGGTCCCCCGTGGTCATGCCGGTCGTACGGTCATCGGAAGTCATGCCGGTCCCGCCGCGTGTGTAGGTCCCGCCGTCGGTGTAGGTCCCGCCGGTCACGCCCGTTGCCCCGTCTGTGCCGGTTCCGCCAGTCCCGCCGTCGGTGTAGGTCCCGCCGGTCACGCCCGTTGCCCCGTCTGTGCCGGTTCCGCCGGTGGTGCCGGTGGTGCCGATTCCCCAGTGGTGCGGGTCGCACGGTCGTCGGATGCCGTGCCGGCCGCGGGTCGCGGCAGGTCCCGGCGGTCGGGGAAGACCCAGGCGCGGTAGAGCAGGAAGCGCAGCACGGTGGCCGCGAGGTTGGCCACGACCAGGACGGCCAGTTCGGTACCGCGGGAGGGGTTGCCCGCGGCAGCCTCCAGCGCTGCGAGGGAACCGCTGGTGAGCACGAGGCCGACGCCGAAGACCACCAGCCCCTGCGCCTGGTGGCGGACCGCCTGCTCCCGCCCGCGCACCCCGAAGGTCAGTCTGCGGTTCGCGGCCGTGTTGGCGACCGCCGAGAGCAGCAGTGCGGCGGCGTTCGCCGCCTGGGGCCCCACCCCTGTGCGGAACACCGAGTAGAGCAGCAGATAGAGAAGCGTCGACAGCGCCCCGACCGCGCAGAAGCCGAGCAGTTGCCGGGCCAGCCCGCCGGGGACGCCGGTGATCCGTCCGTCCCTCGGGTCGTCGCCGAACGGCCGTGCCAGCCGGTCCAGCGGCAGAGCCCCCACCGCCAGCGCCCGCCCGACCCGCAGCACGCCCTTCAGGTCGTCGACGGCCGTGCGGACGACGTGCACGCTGGAGTCCGGGTCGTCGACCCAGTCCACGGGCACCTCGTGGATCCGCAGTCCGGCGCGCTCGGCCAGCACCAGCAGTTCGGTGTCGAAGAACCAGCCGGTGTCCTCGACCATCGGCAGCAGGCGCTCGGCCACGTCCCGCCGTATCGCCTTGAACCCGCACTGCGCGTCGGAGAAGCGCGCGGCGAGCGAACCGCGCAGGATCAGGTTGTACGTACGGGAGACGAACTCCCGCTTCGCCCCGCGTACCACCCGCGACGACCGGGTGAGCCGCGAGCCGATCGCCAGGTCCGAGTGCCCCGAGATCAGCGGGGCGACCAGGGGCAGCAGCGCCTTGAGGTCGGTGGACAGGTCCACGTCCATGTACGCCAGCACGGGCGCGTCGGACTCCGCCCACACGGTTCGCAGCGCACGGCCGCGCCCCTTCTGCTCCAGCCGGCGGACCCGTACCCCCGGCACGGAGGCCGCGAGTGCCGCCGCCACCCGGGGCGTGCGGTCGGTGCTCGCGTTGTCCGCGACGGTGATCCGGAAGCCGTACGGGAAGGTGCGGGCGAGATGGTCGTGGAGCCGGCGTACGCACGGCTCCAGGTCCTTCTCCTCGTTGAAGACGGGGATGACCACATCGAGCACGGGCGTTCCGGCCGCGCCCACGGGCAGATGCTCCCGTGCCGGCAGGGTGCCCGTGGCGGTGGTGCCCGCCGGGGTGTCGGTTCGCATGGTCCGACTCTCGGCGGGCCCGCTGTCACGGCCGTTTGCCGGCGCTGTGCGGCGCCTGTGAGTCGCCCGGCTCCCGCTCCAGCGCCAGCCGCACGGAGAAGACCGTGCGTCCAGGGGCGCTCGCCACGTCCACCGTCCCCCGTGCGCCGTGACCACGGCGTGCACGATCGCCAGCCCGAGGCCGGTGCTTCCGGCATGGCGGGAACGCGAGGCGTCGCCGCGCGCGAAGCGCTCGAAGACATACGGAAGCAGGCCGGGGGGAATGCCGGGACCGTCGTCCCGGACCTCCAGTACGACCGCGCTCCGGCACTGAGACGTCCGTACGGCCGCGGTGACGGTGGTGCCCGGCGGAGTGTGGGTGCGGGCGTTCGCCAGCAGGTTGACCAGCACCTGGTGCAGCCGCTCGGGATCGGCCCGCACCACGGCGGGGTCGTCCGGCAGGTCCAGGCGCCAGACATGGTCCGGGCCCGCGGCCCGGGCGTCGCTCACCGCGTCGACGACCAGCGGGGACAGGTCGGTGCTCTGGTACGCCAGGGGCCGTCCCGCGTCGAGTCGGGCCAGCAGCAGCAGATCCTCCACCAGCCCCGTCATCCGGGTGGCCTCCGACTCGATCCGGGCCAGTGCGTGCCGGGTGTCGGGACCGGGCCGCTCCCGGCCGCGCCGGGTCAGCTCGGCATAGCCCCGGATGGACGCGAGCGGGGTCCGCAGCTCATGGCCGGCGTCCGCCACGAACTGCCGCACCCGGGTCTCGCTCTCCTGCCGCGCGTGCAGCGCCGAGTGGACGTGGTCGAGCATCCGGTTGAGCGCGGCGCCGACCCGGCCGACCTCGGTGCCGGGGTCGGCCTCCGCCTCCGGCACCCGCTCGTGCAGCGCCACCTCACCTCTGTGCAGCGGGAGTTCGGATACCCGGGTGGCCGTCGCCGCGACCCTCCGCAGCGGGCGCAGCGCGACCCCGACGAGGGTGCCGCCGGCCAGCCCGGCGGCGGCCAGTCCGGCGGCGGTCACACAGACCTCGACGACGACGAGGGTGCCGAGGGTGCTGTGCACCTCGGCGAGGGGGACGCCGACGAGGAACGCGCCGTTGGCGCCCAGCCGGTACTCCACGCGGTAGTCGCCGAGGCCCGGCACGTCCACGGTGTGCGGCTCCACGTCGCGTGGAACGGCCGTGAGCGCGGCCCGCTCCGCCCCGGTCAGCGGCCGGTCCATGACCCGGGGGCCCAGTGCGTCCGACTCCTGCTGGACCGAGACGGCCCCGTCGCCGAGGGAACCGTCCGCCATGACCTGCACGCCGACCGTCCCGAGCGGTGCGCCACCGCTCGTCACGAACCGCAGCGACCCCGGCGACCGCGGCCCGCCGCCCGGCTCGCCCGGCGGCGGCCCGGCCGCCCGCTGCGCGACGCCCTGCAACTGCTCGTCCTTCTGCCCGTACAGATAGGTGCGCAGCGCGAGCGTGGTCACGGTGCCGATGACCGCCGCGACCACCGCGATGAGCGCCACGGCGGACACCACCAGCCTGGTCCGCAGGGACCATCCGCCGCTCACCCGGTGCACCTCCCGGCAGGCTCGGGCTCCACCCCGCCGCCCCGCACCCCGCCGCCCTCGCCGCGCCGGCCGAAAGCCCCGGCGGCCCGGCCGCGCGGGGTTGCGGCCGGCCTGCCGTCGCTCGCGCCGGACGACGCTCCCGGACGGGCCGACGCAGCCGCTCGCGTCCTACTCACCGGGCTTGATCAGATATCCCGCGCCACGCCGAGTGTGGATCATCGGGGTGCGCCCGGCGTCGATCTTGCGCCGCAGATAGGAGATGTAGAGCTCGACCACGTTGGCCTGCCCGCCGAAGTCGTACGACCACACCCGGTCCAGGATCTGCGCCTTGCTGAGCACCCGCCGGGGGTTGCGCATCAGATAGCGCAGCAGCTCGAACTCGGTCGCCGTGAGGTGGATCGACGTGCCGCCCCGGGTCACCTCGTGGCTGTCCTCGTCCAGCGTCAGGTCGCCGACGACCAGCAGCGACTCGTCGCGCGCGGCGGCCGCCTTCCCCGAGCGCCGGATGAGCCCGCGCAGCCGGGCCACGACCTCCTCCAGGCTGAACGGCTTGGTGACGTAGTCGTCACCGCCCGCGGTGAGACCGGCGATCCGGTCCTCCACGGCGTCCCTGGCCGTCAGGAACAGCACCGGCACGTCCGGGAGTTCGCGGCGCAGCCTGCCGAGGACCGTCAGCCCGTCCATGTCTGGCAGCATCACGTCGAGGATCACGGCGTCCGGCCGGAAGGCGCGCGCCGCGCGCACGGCGCCCGCCCCGTCACCGGCGCTGCGCGCCTCCCAGCCCTCGTAGCGCAGGGCCATCGACAGCAGCTCGGTGAGGGAGGACTCGTCGTCCACGACAAGCACCCGTACGGGGCTGCCGTCGGTCCTGCGCAGTTCGGTCCGTCCCCGGGACGTACTCGTCGTCATGCAGCCCACTCTGGGCCGGGGCGGTAAGAGGGACCTTTCACTTCCCTGTGAATTCGCTGAGAACCGTCACGGGCGGCCGCCGGGACTCGCGCGCCCCGCCCGCCCCTGCGCCCGTCCCCTGCGCCGCGGGCCGACGGTACCGGCCGGGCCGGGCCGCCCTGGACGCCGTCCCGCGCTCACGGCCCGGGGACGACCGGGCCGGGCATCACGGAGTCACCGGGCGGCGGGGCCGGTTAGACGGAGGCGCCCCACCGCGGACCGACCGGGACGGGGACCCGGGTGCCCCGCGCCACGGGAAGAACGGGACGGGCGTCACACGCCCAGGGAACCGGAACCGGAAACCGGAACCGACCGGGACGGGGACACGCGCCCACGGCACCGGAACCGGCCGCGCCGGGCATCACGGCCGGACGGAGAACAGCGCGGCCGCGTTGCCGTGGCAGACCGCCCGCAGCCAGTCGTCACCCAGTTCCAGCCGCTCCAGCGCCCGCAACTGGTGGAGATAGGGATAGGGGATGTTGGGGAAGTCCGTTCCGAACAGCACGCGGTCGCCCAGGTCCGCCAGCCGTGCCCGCTCGGCCGCCGGGAACGGGCTGAGGCGCTCGCTGAAGTCGGTGAACGCCATCGTGGTGTCCAGGCGGACCTCCTGGTGGCGCTCGGCGAGGTCGAGGAAGTCCGCGTACTCGGGCATCCCCATGTGGGCGACGATCAGCGGCAGCCGGGGATGGCGGGCGAGGAGGCGTCCCACCGGTCCGGGCCCCGTGTGCTTGCCCGGTGCCGGCCCGGACCCGCAGTGCATCACGACCGGTACGCGCGCCTCGGCCAGCAGTGCCCACGCCGGGTCGAGGAGGGGGTCGTTGGGGTCGTACGCACCGACCTGGACGTGGGACTTGAACACCCGGGCACCGGTTTCGACGGCCGCACGGACATAGCGTCCGACGCCCTCCTCCGGAAACAGGGTCGCCGTCCGCAGGCAGTCGGGCACCCGGGCCGCGAAGTCCGCGGCCCATCCGTTGAGCCACTCCGCCATGCCGGGCTTGTGTGGATACAGCATGGAGGTGAAGTTCCTCACCCCGAACTCCCGGAGGAGCGCGACCCGCCGGCCTTCCTCCTCACGGTAGGTGATGGGCCACGCCATGCCTGTCAGGGGTCCGGCGGAGTCGAAGTACGCCCACACCTTGTCCAGGACCCGTTCGGGCATGAAGTGGGTGTGCACGTCGATGAGTCCGGGCAGCCCCAGCCGCGTCCAGAACGCGCGTACCGCCACGGCCTCGGCCCCGTCCCGGGGAGGGCCCCGGAGGGTGCCGCCGTGCCGTCGCGGTCCGATTCCTCGGCATCCGGCGAACAGCACGGGGCTGTGGGTCGGTTCGGTTCCGTCACGGGGTGATCGCTCATGCCCACACCCTCCGGCGTCCGCCGAGGGCCTGTCCAGGCCGCCGCTTCGGACCCGGCCACGGCCACGGACGGACGGACGGCATCGGCGCAGCGGTACCCGGCCGGGTCCGGCACGGGCCGAGCCACGTCGCCGTCGAGTCCGCCCTGACCGGCACAGGTCGGTCAGCTCCGAGCCAGGCCGCCCCCGCCCTGCACACCGGGTCCGGCGCCGGGTCCGGCGCCGAGTGCCGCACCGTCAGAACAGCCCGTCCTGGACGCCCGTCGGCAGCTCCTCCACCGGCACGGTCGGCGCGGAGCGGGGGTCGGCCGCGACGAGCTCCCAGCCGGACAGCAAACGGGTGTCGAGGACCGTCACCCGGCCTTCGTGATCGGCGAGATACAGGTCGGGGCCCGCCGCCGCGACGAGCCGCCCGGCCACACCGCCGCCGTCCACGAGCTCCCGCACCACCCGCAGGACGGACGGACCCCCGGCCGGCGGACCCGGAGGCACCGCGCGGTCCAGCCCGAACGCCCGGACGTGGTCCACCGCCTCGAACGCGGTCCGCTCCAGCGCCTCGGGCCACCCCGCCAGCTCCACCGCTCGCGCGTACAGCTCGACGACCTCGGCGGCCCGCTCGTCCGCGGCTTCCGGAAGCACGAGGCGCACCGCCCGCTTCCGCGCGTAGGGAACCCGGTCCGGTACGCCGAGCGCCGCACGCAGCAGTTCCTCCGTGCGCCGGGCGGCCATCAGCGGCCCGCGGCCCAGCCAGCAGAACACCACCGCACCCTGCTCGAGCAGACGCGCCGTGCCCCGTTCCTCCGCGGTGATCCCGACCTTCAGCAGCCCGGGCCCGAACCAGGCCAGATAGACCCGGAACGGGCGCGGATCGTCGGCGACGGTGTCGGCCGCCACCGAGTGCGCCCGGTCCAGCCGCGCGCACTCCGGACACTGGCCCCCGGTACTCCCGCCGGGCACCGCGGCCCCGAGCGGGCACACATGCCCCCGCGCCCCGGCACACCTGCGCGTCCCGGCGGCCCGGAAGGCGATCTCCTGCCCTCGGGCGAGCCGGCTCGTCCTCGTCCCGGTGCCGCGCACCCACCGCAGTTCGGGAGTCCCCCGCCCCCAGCTCAGCCCCCGCACCGCCAGCGCTCGCCGTCCATGCCCCCGCACTCCTCGCCCCGCACTCCTCCTGCACGTCCGACGCGAGAGGCCCCAGAACCCAGGTCTCGCCGCGAGCCCCTCGGCCGTATGCGCCCGGCAGGATGCGAACCCGCAGCCCCTGGTCCGCGCGGCTCCACCGGATCGGCCGGCGTCGGCCGTACCGGTCGGTTCGCGGCCTCGCGAGGACGCTACCGGACGGGGCGGCTGAGGAGGGTGAGGTACGGCGCTGCCCATGGGCGGGGGAAGTACCTTCGCGCGTGTTCGGATGGACCGGAAGATGGTGGGAGCGTGGCACAGGGGCATTGACCTCTACCCGTTCTACCGGGGACGGGTATGCCCGTTCACCACACGCCGAGCGCTTGCCGGGCGGCCGCGTGCCGCAATCTCGCCTCGGTGATCCCGTCACCGGCGAGATTCACCGGCACGCGCACACAACAGCGTGACCACCCGTAAGTACCGCACGGGCGAGCGTGCCCAGCGGGTCGCCGGCCGGAAGGCCGCCGGCGCGAACTGGAAGGGGACGGCACAAGGGCTCATCTTCACCACGAGGAACGGGACCCCCATCGAGCCGCGCCACCTGAACCGGTCCTTCGAGGCGCTGTGCGCCCGCGTGGGAGTCCGTAAGGTTCCCGTCCACGACCTGCGCCACACGTGCGCGTCGCTGCTCCACGAACAGGGCGCCGACACTCGCATGATCATGGAAGTCCTGGGCCACAGCTCCATCCGCATGACCATGGACATCTACACCTTCGTACGGCTCGACTCCCAGCGGTCCGCCTTCGACCGCGTCGGCGACGCGCTGAGGGGTGACGGCGACGGGCCGGACGATGACGACGGTCCGGCTGATGCCTTCGTAGCCGTCTGATTGGTCTTCGCCCGCCATCAGGGGCGGTTGCCGTCAAACACGGCCGTCAAGGCAAAAGCCGGAGGCCCTATGGATCACTCCACAGGGCCTCTGGTCTGCTGTGCACTCGGCAGGATTCGAACCTGCAACCTTCTGATCCGTAGTCAGATGCTCTATCCGTTAAGCTACGAGTGCTTGTGACCCGGGGTTTTCGTCCCGGTCGGCGTTGCGGGAACAACATTACATGACCTGCGGCGTCAGGCGAAATCCATAAGCCCCACCCCCTTTGACCTGCACAAATGCCCGGACGGCCGTATGGACACCCCCCGCTGGGGGCCATGGTCCCCGACGGCCCCGACGCAGGGGAGCGGCTTGGGGCGTCCGCCGCGGACAGCCGGGGTGGGGGGAATCAGGGGATCGGCCGGAAGGGGATCTCACGCAAGGCGCGGCCGCGGCTCGGGGCAGGGGAGCCGCGGGGGCGGACGGCGGGGGCGCGGGGCACGCGCCGGGAACGACCGAAGCCCCGGCCGTCGGGCCGGGGCTTCGGTGATGGTGCGGAGGCGGAGGGATTTGAACCCTCGATGGGCTTTAAGGCCCAAACCGCATTAGCAGTGCGGCGCCATAGACCGGACTAGGCGACGCCTCCAGCCCACCCGCGACGTCGCGAGTGGTGCGTGCAGATGATGACACAGCCGGGTGGGGTGTCACCAATCGCTTCCCACGGTACTAGGCACGCAGGCTCCCGGGCAAAGACCCGCACACACCCCGATCGGACCAGCCGGGATTGCGCAACGCCCCGGAGCGCGGAGCGTTAGAGATGCCGGGACGCCGTCCCCGAAGCGGGGCTCCGCCCCCCAGACCGTCGCTTCCAGGAGTACGCATGCTGCGCCGCCTCGTCCTCACCGCCGTCGCGACGGCGACGGCCTCCCTCGCCGCGCTGGCCGCCGCCGTGCCGACCGCGGGTGCCGCCCCGCACACCCCGATCCCGCTGCCGCTGCTCGAGCCCGGCCCGCAGGAACGGGCCGGCCGGTCCGCGCCCGGCGACCGGCTCACCGTGACCACCGCGGAGACCGGGAACCCCCGGGCCGACGGCACGTACGAACTGACGTGCGGCGCCGAGAACGGCCCGGCGGGTGGCTCGCACCCCGAGGCGCGGGCCGCCTGCGAGCGGCTGGCGGAGTTCGCGACGGAGCGGCAGGACCCGTTCCGTCCGGTCGACGGGGACGCCATGTGCACGATGCAGCACGGCGGCCCCGCCACCGCGCGGATCACCGGGACCTGGCGCGGCCAGCGCGTCGACGCCAGGTTCGACCGCACGAACGGCTGCGAGATCCGCCGCTGGGAGACTCTGGAGCCGGTCCTCCCGACCGCCCGCCACGACGACGGCCGCGCAGCCCGCACAGCCCGCGCATGACGCCAGGGTGGGGGACGATCGTCCCGGCCGGCTCGTCCCCCACCCGGCTTCCGTCGGCCTCCGCCGTTCCCCTGGCGTCCGTTGGGAAACGTCCTCCGGGCGCCTCCGGGCGGGCGCCGGCGGTCTCGTGTCGGCAGGGGGGCGCCGGCCGTCTCGTGCCGGGGTGGCCGTCCGCCCCGCTCCACGGCGGACGGCTCCGTCGGGAGCCCGCGCGTAACCCGTCCCGGGGTTTCGGCCGCAGCCCGGGCCGGCACCCGCCTGGCACCCCGAGGCGGGGCCCGGCGCTCCGGGCGGTCCGGCCGCGCCCAGGTCAGCGGGCCCCTCGGCGGGCACCGGGCGGCTGTGTGTACACAGAACCTCGGTGAGAGCTCCCCCTCATCCACCGCCGCTGCCGCATCCCCAGCCCTTAGACTCCCTCCTGTGACAGGCTGCGGTCGCGAGGTCGGGAGGCCCCGGCCGTCCGCCGCAAGATGCCGTAGGTCGCTGTAGGTCAGAGAGGAAGCGTCGTCGTGAGCAGCAGGCCATCCCGAGGCGCTGCTCGCCTCGCCGCCATACTCGACGCGCTCCCGGACGGGCTCGTCCTCGTCAACTGCAACGGCACGGTGGTCAACGCCAACACCATCGCCCTCGAGATGTTCGAGGCCCCCGGCACCGCGCTCGTCGGGCGCGGGCTCCTCGACCTGCTGCCGGCGTTCGACTCCAAGCTCATCCCGGGCTCGATGCGGCGCCCCGACTCCGTCGGCAAGCGCGGCCGGACGAAGCCGACCCGGATGGTCGCCCGCCGCACCGACGGCGGCGAGTTCCCCGCGGAGGTGACCAGCGCCGGCCTGGAGGACGGGCGTGCCGCGTACGCCTCGCCCGGCACCGGCGGAGGCACCGGCTACACCGGCGACGAACTGCTGATGCTCGTCGTGCGCGACCTGTCCGGCACCATCGACACCGAGGCCGAACTCGCGCGCTCCCAGCGGCAGACCGAGATGATCCTGCGGGCAGCCGCCGAGGGCGTCGTCGGCACGGACACCGACGGCCGCGTCGTCCTCGTCAACCCGGCCGCCGCCCAGATCCTCGGCTTCCGCGCCAGCGACCTCGGCGGCAAGGAACTGCACCCGCTGATCCTGCACTCGCGCCCGGACGGCGAGCCGTTCCCGTACGACGAGTCCCCGCTCGCCGACACGCTCAAGTCCGGGCGCAAGCACCGGGTCCGCGGCCAGGTGCTGTGGGCCAAGGACGGCAAGGGGGTGCCGGTCGATCTGACCACCGCGCCGGTGCGGGACGGGGAGCAGCTGGTCGGGGCGGTCATGACGTTCACCGACCGGCGGCCCTACGAGGAGCAGGCGGAGCGGCACGCCGCCGAGATCGCCGAGCGCGACGAGAAGTACAGCACGGACATCGCCGAGCGCGACGAGAAGTACGCGACGGACCTGGCCGAGCGGGACCGGCGGCACGCGGCCGAACTGGCGGAGTTGACCGAGAAGCACACCGCGGAGGCGGCGGACCGGGCCGAGCAGTACGCCGCGGAGATCGAGACCCGCGACGAGCGGGAGGCCTCGCTGAACGCCCGGCACGCCCAGCTGGCCGCGGTACTCGGGGACGCGCTGCGCGGGCCCTGGAGGAGCTGCGCCGCGAACTCGGGAAGCTGGCCGCCGATCCGGCCGGCCAGCTGTGGCCGGAGGCCAACCAGATCCTCCACCACCTGGCCGCGGGCTACGCCCGGATGACGACGCTGGTCGACAACGTCCTGGGCTTCCAGCGGCTGGACTCGGGCGCGGAGCGGCTGCACAAGGACGTCGTCCTGCTCGACGCGGTCGTGGCCGCGGGTGTCGAGGGCGCGGTCGAGCTGATCGGTCCCGGACGGGCGCAGTTCGCCGTCCACGCCCCGCCGATCGAGGCCGAGGTGGACGGCGTGCGGCTGGCGACCGCGCTGGCGCATCTGGTCGCCGACGTCGCGGGCATCGACTCGACGGGCAAGGCCAGGGTCGTACCCGGAACCGGGTACGTCGACTCGACCATCGTGGTCGCCGCGGCGCAGCGGGGCGACGTCGTACGGATCGAGGTGCGCGGCCCCTGCTCCGGCGGCGACCCGGTGCACGAGCCCATCGTCCGCGGCATCGTGACGGCGCACGGCGGTGTGCTGCAGACGCACGAGGTGCCGGGCACGGGCGGCAGCGCCTACGTCCTGGAGGTGCCGCTCGGCGACGGAGCCGGAACGGTGGCGCCCCCGGCGGCGGCCCCGGTGGAGGCCCTGACGGCGGCCCCGACGGCGGCCCCGGAGCAGCAGCCGCCGGCTGCCCTCCCGGCGCAGGCCACGTCCGGTGGCGGGCGGCGGCGGGCGCGGCGCGCCTCGACGGACGCGTTCCTGGAGAGCCCGGTGGGCCCCGGGGACACACCGGTGTCCCCCGAGCTCCCAGGGCGGCGCCAGGCGGATACGGACACGGACACGAGCGGTGGGGCGGACGGCTCGGCCGGAACCGTGTCCGGCGGCGCGCCCGCCCAGGCGGCGACCGGTGGCACGGGCCGCCGACGCGGCCGCCCGAGCCCCGCCGAGGCCGAACTGGCCGCGCTCCCGGCCGCGCAGGACGGCCTGGTCGTCACCGCGGCGGAGGCCGGAGCCGGCCGCCCGGCGCTGGGTGACACGGTCCCGCCCCAGGGTGTGGGCCCGGAAGCCGCGGCCCGGGAGGGCACCGGGCGGCGGGCCCGGCGCGCCCGGGCGGCACTTCCCGCGCTGCCGTCGGCGGGCCCGGTCCCGGACGCCCCGGTGGCCATGGGACGGGCGACCGGCCGGAACGACGGCGAGGACGGCGGCCAGGCCGCAGGCCAGATTGCGGGTCAGGCCGCAGGCCAGGACATCGCCGCGCTGGAACCCGCCGCCACGGCAGTCGCTTCCGGCACCGGTGGCGGTACGGGTGGCGGCAGCGGAGCACAGCAGGGCGGTCGGCGAGCGCGCCGGGCGCTCGCGACCGGCAACGACCGGCAGGTGCCCGCGGAGGAGCCGCGGGGCCCGTTCGCGCTCCCCCCGCCGAGGCCGACCGCACCACCCCGCCGTCAGGTGCTCCCGACGAGGGCCGCCACGACCTGGTGCGTCCGGAGCCGGAATCCGACCGCACCCCGCCGCAGCCGCACCCCGTGCCCACCGGGCGCCGGCGCGCCCGCCAGGCCGAGGGCGGTACACCGGGTCAGGGCATCCCCGCGCAGGCCGGCCCGGTGACTCCGCCGACGGGCCCCGCGACGCCCGCCGCGCCCGGCACGGTGACCCCGCCGACAGGCACGGTGACCCCGCCGACCGGCACGGCGATGCCCAACGCGCCCGGCCCGGTACCGCCCGCCGCGCCCGGACAGGTGCCGCCGCAAACCGGCCCGGTGCCACCCGCCGCGCCCGGCACGGTGACCCCGCCGGCCAGCCCGGCGATGCCCAACGCGCTCGGCCCGGTACCGCCCGCCGGCCCCGCGATGCCCAACCCGCCCGGCCCGGTGCCGCCCACCGCGCCCGGCCCGGTGCCGCCCACGGCGCCCGGTCCAGTGCCGGCCGCCGCGCCCGCCCCGGATCCCGCAGCGAACACCGCACCCGCCGGTGACACCGGTTCCGTACCGCTGCCCCCGGCGGCGCCGGTCCCGGCCGAGCCGCCCGCGCAGTCCCGCCGCGCCGCCCAGCCCCTCCCCGCCGAGGCACCGGCTCCCGCGGCCGGGACGGGCACGCCGGCGCGGGGAACGGCCGCGCCGATGCCCGCCGCGGAGCCGGTCGACCCCGACGCCTCGCAGGGCAGGGCGTTCAGCGTGCGCACCCTTGGTCAGGGCGTGCCGCTCGCCCAGCGACTCGCCCAGCAGCAGGACCTGCAGGCCGTGCCCGCCGTACCTGCCGCATCCCCGCCGCAGGCCGCCTCCGGCGGCCAGACCCTCGGCTCCGGCCGCCGCCGAAAGCTGGCCACCCGGCAGGAGGGCGAGCGCCAGGTGCCCGAGACGGAGGCGCGGCCGCACCCGCACCCCCAGCCGGCGCCCGCCCCCGGCCCGTCGCAGCGGCTCGGCACTCCCAGCGAGGGCCGGGCGTACGCGATCGGCGCCCCGGACGAGGGCGCGGAGGGCCCGGAGCCGCTGGACGGCCCCGGTGGCGCGATCGAGGTCGCCAACCGGCCGGCGCCGCTGCCCCGGGACGACGAACTCCCTCCCGAGCCCCTGGACAACCCGCGCCGGCTGCTGGTCTGGCCGGCGCCCGACGTCGCCACCCAGCAGGCGCTGAGCGACCGCGGCTACCGTCCGGTGATCGTGCACTCCCGTGAGGAGGTCGACGCGCAGATCGCCGCGTTCCCGGCCGCTCTGTTCGTCGACCCGCTGACCGGGCCGATCACCCGTACCGCGCTGCAGTCGCTCCGCCAGGCCGCGGTGGCGGCCGAGGTCCCCGTGCTGCTGGCGGCCGGGCTGGGCCAGGCGACGCGCGAGGCCGCGTACGGAGCGGACCCCGCCGTGCTGCTGAAGGCCCTGGCGCCTCGCGACAGCGAGCAGCACCCGTCCCGGGTGCTGCTGATCGAGCAGCACGACGACATCGCGGCCGCGCTGACGGCCACACTGGAGCGGCGGGGGATGCAGGTCGCGCGGGCGGCCGCCGACGCGGACGCGGTGGCGCTCGCCCAGCAGACACGCCCGAACCTTGTGGTCATGGACCTGATGCAGGTACGCCGCCGTCGCGCCGGGATCATCGACTGGCTGCGCGCGAACGGGCAGTTGAACCGCACTCCGCTCGTCGTCTACACCTCGGCCGGACTCGATCAGGCGGAGCTGCCGAAACTCTCCTCGGGCGAGACCGTCCTCTTCCTGGCGGAGCGTTCCACGAGCGCCGAGGTCCAGGACCGGATCGTGGACCTGCTCGCGAAGATCGGCACGAACTGAACCCGGTCGCTGAGTGCCGGGCACCCGGGCCACGGAGCACCTGAGCCGCGGGACACCCGAGGCACGGCCAGCCGAGGCACGGGACACCCGAGCCGCGGCGCTCCCGATCCGCCGGGCTCCCGATCCGCTCGGCTCAGGCGGGCCGTGCGCGGACGTGCAAGGCTCGGCTCAGGCGGGCCGTGCGCGGACGCACAAGCAGGCAGACCCGCAGCCGGACAGGAACGACACGGCCCGGCACGCGGTGCGCACCGGGCCGTACCCGAACCCAGGCGTGCTATCGCAGCTCGGTGACCTGCAGCTCACCGTCCGCGTACTGGCGGCGGATCACCTTCTTGTCGAACTTGCCGACGCTGGTCTTGGGCACGGACGGGACGACCGCCCAGCGCTCCGGCAGCTGCCACCTGGCGATCCGCCCGGCGAGGAAGTCCTTCAGCGCCACGTAGTCGGCGGTCGCGCCGTCCTTCAGGACCACCGTCGCGAGCGGGCGCTCGCCCCACTTCTCGTCCGGTACGGCCACGACGGCTGCTTCCGCCACCTCCGGGTGCGCCATCAGCGCGTTCTCCAACTCGACGGACGAGATCCACTCGCCGCCGGACTTGATGACGTCCTTGGCACGGTCGGTCAGCGTGAGGAAGCCGTCCGGGCCGATCACGCCGACGTCACCGGTCTTCAGCCAGCCGTCCTCGCTGAACTTGTCAGCGGGCCGCTGCGGCTCCCCGGTGGCGCCGCCGTAGTACGCGCCCGCGATCCACGGACCGCGCACCTCGAGCTCGCCGGCGGACTCGCCGTCCCACGGCAGGAACTCCCCGCCCGGCCCGCGCAGCCGCGCCTCGACACCCGCCGGGAAGCGGCCCTGGGTCAGCCGGTAGCCGAACTCCGCGTCCGTGCCGACCGCGTGGGCGGGCGGCCGGGCGACGGTACCCAGCGGCGAGGTCTCGGTCATGCCCCAGGCGTGGCAGACCCGCATGCCCAGCGAGTCGAACGCCTCCATCAGCGACGGCGGACAGGCCGAGCCGCCGATGGTGACCTGGGTGAGGGAACTCACATCGCGCGGCTTGGCGGTGAGCTCGGCGAGGAGTCCCTGCCAGATGGTGGGCACGGCCGCCGCGTGGGTCGGGCGCTCGGTCTCGATCATCTCGGCGAGCGGGCCCGGCTGCAGAAAGCGGTCGGGCATGAGCATGTTCACGCCGGTCATCAGGACCGCGTGCGGCAGCCCCCAGGCGTTCACATGGAACTGGGGCACGACGACCAGGCTGGTGTCGGCGTCCGTCACCCCCATCGACTCGGCCATGTTGACCTGCATGGAGTGCAGATAGATCGAGCGGTGGGAGTACACCACGCCCTTCGGTTCGCCGGTGGTGCCGGACGTGTAGCACATGGCGGCGGCCGAGCGCTCGTCCAGCTCCGGCCAGTCGTAGGTGGTCGGCTTCCCGGCGAGCAGTTCCTCGTAGTCGTGCACCCGGGCCGCGGTGCCGTCGAGCACCGAGCGGTCGCCCGGCCCCGAGACCACGACGTGTTCGACGGTCGGCAGGTGCGGCAGCAGGGGCGCGAGCAGGGGCAGCAGCGAACCGTTGACGATCACGACCCGGTCGGCGGCGTGGTTGACGATGAACACCAGCTGCTCGACGGGCAGTCGCAGGTTGAGCGTGTGCAGGACCGCGCCCATACAGGGGATCGCGTAGTAGGCCTCGACGTGCTCGGCGTTGTTCCACATGAGGGTCGCGACCCGCTCGTCACCGGTGACACCCAGATCGCCGTGCAGGGCGTGGGCCAGCTGGGCCACACGTTCGCCGATCTCCCGGTAGCTGCGGCGATGCGGCTCACTCTCGCCCGTCCACGTGGTGACGTGCGAACTTCCGTGAATCGTGGTCCCGTGGTTCAGAATGCGGGTGACGGTCAGTGGTACGTCCTGCATGGTGCTCAGCACGGCGTCCTCCCGGTGGGCGCACAGCTCTATAGGGTGTGAAGATTCTGAACACATACCGACTGGTATGTCACTACCCCCGGGTAAGAAAGCTCAGCGGACCGGTGCCAGCTCCGGATCCTCGCGGAGTTTCCGGAGTGCCCGGGACACCGCGCTCTTGACCGTGCCCACGGACACCCCCAGCACCTCCGCGGTCTGCGCCTCGCTCAGGTCCTCGTAGTACCTGAGGACCACCATCGCGCGCTGCCGGTCCGGGAGCCGCGTCACGGCACGCCACATCGCGTCGTGCAGGACCTGCTGCTCGGCAGGGTCGGCCGGCGCCGCGACGGCGGGTTCCGGAAGCTCCTCGCAGGAGAACTCGTCGACCTTGCGCTTGCGCCACTGCGACGTACGGGTGTTGACCAGGGCGCGGCGGACGTATCCGTCGAGGGCACGGTGGTCCTCGATCCGCTCCCAGGCGACGAAGGTCTTGGCGAGCGCGGTCTGCAGCAGATCCTCGGCGTCGTTCGGGTTGGCCGTCAGGGAGCGGGCGGTCCGCAGCAGCACGGGCCCCCGCGCCCGTACGTACGACGAGAACGACGCATAGGAGGTCGGCGGCACGACGACGCTGGAGGCGGTCGTGCAGACTGGCGTGGTCATGGCTCCACGCTAGGAGCGGAGGCCTCCTCCCGGATCGGCCCCAGGTCCCGAACCCCGGTCCGCCTCAGGTTGTAGGGGTGAGGCGGCCCCCACCTCCTCTGGGTGGAGGATGCCGCGGCTCCGCCTCAGGGTCCGGTGCGTCCGGTTCGCCCGGCCGGCTCACCCCGGCCCGGCCCCTCGTACCGGCCCACCCCGGACCGGCCCACCCCGGACCGGCTTATCCGTCCCGCTCGGCCGTCCCACTCGGCCGTCCCACTCGGCCGTCCCGCTCATCCGTCCACGCGTCCGTCCCGCTCATCCGTCCGCCCCGAGGATCAGCGCCGAGGTAGGGACGCCCGTGCCGGCCGTGACCAGGACCCTGGCCGCCCCCGCGGTCTGGTTGACGGAGGTGCCCCGCAACTGCCTGACGGCTTCCGCTATGCCGTTCATGCCGTGCAGATACGCCTCGCCCAGCTGGCCCCCGTGCGTGTTCAGCGGGAGCGCGTCCGCTGCGACGAACTCCGCCGCCTCGCCCCGCCCGCAGAAGCCGAACTCCTCCAGCTGCATCAGCACATAGGGCGTGAAGTGGTCGTAGATGATGCCCACGTCGATGTCCGCGGGGCCCATCTTGGAGGTCCGCCAGAGCTGCCGGGCGACGACACCCATCTCGGGCAGGCCGGTCAGATCGTCGCGGTAGTAGCTGGTCATCTGCTCCTGGGCACGACCCGCGCCCTGGGCCGCGGCGACCACGACGGCGGGCGGGTGCGGCAGGTCCCTCGCCCGCTCGACGGAGGTCACGACGAGGGCCTGCCCGCCGTCCGTCTCCTGACAGCAGTCCAGCAGCCGAAGCGGCTCCACGATCCAGCGGGAGGCCGCGTGGTCGTCGAGGGTGATGGGCCTGCCGTGGAAGTACGCCGCCGGGTTGCGCGCCGCGTACCGCCGCCCGGTCACGGCCACCTGCCCGAACGCCTCCGGAGTGAGCCCGTGGGTGTGGAGGTAGCGCCGAGCCGTCATGGCCACCCAGGAGGCGGGAGTCAGCAGCCCGAACGGGAGGTTCCAGCCGAGCGCCGCGCCCTCCGCCGAAGGCTCGCGCCGCTGCACGCCCGATCCGAACCTGCGGCCCGACCGCTCGTTGAACGCCCGGTAGCAGACGACGACGTCGGCCACTCCGGCGGCCACGGCGAGTGCCGCCTGCTGGACGGTCGCGCACGCCGCGCCGCCGCCGTAGTGGACACGGGAGAAGAACGACAGCTCCCCGATCCCGGCCGCCTGGGCGACGGTGATCTCGGGATTGGTGTCCATGGTGAACGTGACCATGCCGTCTACATCGGAGGGGGAGAGACCGGCGTCGTCGAGCGCGGCCCGCACTGCTTCGACGGCCAGCCTCAGCTCGCTGCGTCCGGAGTCCTTGGAGAACTCCGTCGCGCCGATGCCGGCGACTGCGGCCCGGCCGCCGAGCGAGTCGGCCCTGCGCAGGCTCATTCCGGCGCCTCCACGGGCAGGCCGACGGTCACCGTGCCGGTGACGTGGTGGCCGAGACCGTTGGCGCCGACCACGCGCACCACGGCCGTGTCCCCTTCCGCCTCGATGACCGTGCCGGTCAACGTCATGGTGTCGCCGGGGTGGTTGGGGGCGCCGAGCCGTATCGCCACTCTGCGGAGTACGGCGTCCGGGCCGAAGTGGTCCGTGATGTAGCGTCCGACGAGGCCGTTGGTCGTCAGGATGTTCATGAAGATGTCGGGCGAGCCCTTCTCCCGGGCGAGCTCCGCGTCGTGGTGCACGTCCTGGTAGTCCCGGGAGGCGACGGCCCCCGCGACGATCAACGTACGGGTGATCGGGACGGCCAGCGGGGGCAGCTCCTCGCCGGCGCGCGGGACGGAGGCCCCGGTACCGCTCACGCTCATGCCGTCTCCTCCTTCTGCTCCGGCTCCTCGGCCACCGCCCGTTCGTCGGCCGGTGGAGGTCATCTCAGCCCGCCCCGGGCCGCAGGGCCCGGAACACCGGCAGCACCAGTTCCTCGTCGGCCCTCATGAACTCCAGCCGTACGGGCATCCCGATGCGCACCTCACCGCAGGGCACCCCGATCACATTGCTGACCATCCGTACGCCCTCGGCCAGCTCGATGAGTGCCACCGCGTACGGTTCCGCCCCGTCCGGACTCACCGCCCCGTCCGGACTCACCGCCCCGTCCGGACTCACCGCCCCGTCCGGGCGGGCAGCGGCCACGGCACCGCCGGACCCGCCGTCACCGGACCCGCTGAAGGCGGGGAAGCGAGGATGGTGGATCACCACGTACGAGTAGACGGTCCCCGCGCCCTCGGCCTCGACCGCCTCCCACTCCGCGGAGCCGCACCCCCCGCATCCCGGCAGCCAGGGGAAGCGCGGCTCCCCGCACGAAGCACAGCGCTGGAACAGCAGCCTGTGCTCGGCGACGCCTGCCCAGAATCCGGCGTTGTCCCGGTTGACCACCGGACGGGGGCGCCGGGGCCGGGCCTTCCTCCCGGCCCCCGGCGGGGCGTACTTGAGGATCCGGAAGCGGTGCGTCCCCGCGAGTTCGCCGTCGGCCCGGACCTCCATCCTGGTCGTGATGAAGTAGCCCGCGCCCAGCTTGGTCCTCTTGCGCGGCGAGACCGTCTCGATCACCGAGTCGAAGGTGATCCGTTGTCCCGGGCGAAGCGGGCGGAGGTACTCCTGCTCGCAGTCGGTGGCCACCACCGCGGCGAACCCGGCGCCGTCGAGCAGTGCGAACAGCTTGTCGTGCGCTCCCGTGCGGCCCGTGTGTCCGGACAGCCCACCCATCGTCCACGCCTGGAGCATGGTCGGCGGAGCGATCGCGTCAGGTCCCTCGTACGCCGGGTTCCGGTCACCCATCGCCTCGCACCAGTGCCTGATCATCGGCTCGTTCACCGGGTCCTTGCCGATACCGGGGGCCGAGGCGCTGCGCCCCTCGTACGGCTTCAGCAGCGGATACAGCTCGTCCTCGCTCACCGCTTCCCCCTCGGCGCCCGCCCGCACCGCCCCGGTGCCCGCGCGGGCCGCGTCATCGCGACGGCCTCCCGCCGCCCCTCGCGCATCCCGTCCCGCGCGTGCCGCGCCGATCCGCACCGTCCATCCGCCCCGGCTCCCCACTCCCCGCGGCACCCCCTGGACCGGCGCTCGCCGGGCCCGTCCCCGACGTGGCCTCGACCGCCGGACTCGACGGGCCGGCGGAGATGACGGAGGCGGCTGAGGCGGCTGAGGCGGCTGAGGCGGCTGAGATGACGAAAGCGGCGACGGTGGCGGACGCCGAGGAGCGTGCGCAGGGCGAGGACACCAGGGCAGCCGTCGGCACCGATGCGCCCGATCCGCCGGCGCTGCTCCGCGGGGTCGCCGGCAGTGGTGGTGGAACGGTCCGGCACGAGGAAGCCGTAGTACGAGCGGGCTCCGGAGCGCAGCCGCTGCCGTCGCTCTGTCGGGGCGAGGTACACGGCGATGGCCTCCCAGGCGGCGGGGGACAGGTGCTGGCGAACGCAGCAGAGTTTCTGACTGTCCGTCAGATATGTTGGGCTGTCAAGGCCGTGGACATCCGCCGTCGCTGCCGGAGGAACGCAGCCGGGCGCGGCACTCCCCGACAGCACGCCGCCCCGCGTCCCGCGCGTCCGGCGCGCCCGAACACCCGGACAGGCACCCGGCACACCCTCGACCGCCACACCCGCCCGCCCGGGACACCCACCCGCCCGGGGCACCCACCCGCCCGGGACACGACGGCGAACGGCCTGCGCGGAGATGCCTGAGCACCGCCACGCAGGCCGTCGTTCACCCCCCGGTCAGCCCCTCCCCGACCGCACCCCTACCAGAGCGGCAGGAAGGTGATCGCGATGTTCTCGTTGGACTGGTCGATCGCCGTGAAGGCCGAACCGTTGACGTTGGCTGTGTTGTTCTGGTTGGACGCGCCGGCACCGGTGGCCACCTGCTGGGTGGTGGTCGAGTTGCCGAGGTTGTGACCGCCCACGCCACTGCCGCTGATGGTGGCCACGGCGGCGTTCGACCCGTCGCCCGCGAAGGCCCCGTTGTCGGCGTGCGCCACACCGGCGAACAGGGCGGCGGCCAGGGGCAGCGCCGCGACGGCGGCCAGGGCGCGGGCGGTACGGATGCTTGCCATGTCGATTCCTCCGAAGCATTGGAAGTGCACCGGGCAGCGGCGCACCGGGCGTGCGGAACTACGTCTGGAAACAGGGCGGTTGGCCGACCGCCAGGTCGATCTTCACGACGTCGCGCATCCAGAGTTGCCCAGCGGATCTCCGGCGAACCACCCCGGAGGCGGTGATTCGCCCTCAAGCGTGAGGACATACCGATAAACCCCACCACCCCACGAACCTCGCAGCCCGGCCGCCCTGCGGGTCCGGATCCCGCCCCCTCCGGAGGAGAAGCGTTACGGCACAGTGCGGGCCGACCCCACCCCTTCCCTTACTAGAACATCAGTACGAACATAGAGGCATGGCCATCACCGACCGGCACACCGCCACGCTGGCCCTCGCCCACGCGCTCTCCGCCGCCGAGCGCGGACTCCCCGTGATCCCCCTGTCCCCCACGAAGCTCCCCGCCCTGCCGTCACCGCACCGTCTGGATCAGGAACCGGCGCGCTGCCGCGGCGAGTGCGGCCTGCTCGGCCACGGCGTACACGACGCCACGGCCGACCCCGCCGCCGTGCGCGCGCTGTTCTCGGCCGCCCCCTGGGCCACGGGGTACGGGATCGCCTGCGGACGCCCGCCCCATCACCTGATCGGCATCGACCTGGACACCGGGACCGCCGCCACCGGCGCCACGGACTCGGCCGCGGCGCTACGGCAGCTGGCGCTCCAGCATCTGTTCACGGTCCCGGAGACCGTCACCGTCGTCACCCCGAGCGGCGGCCGCCATCTGTGGCTGACCGGCCCGCCCGGCGTGGTGGTGCCGAACTCGGCGAGCCGCCTCGCCCCCGGAATCGACATCCGGGGCGCCGGAGGCTATCTCGTCGGACCGGGCTCGGTCTCGGCTCGCGGCGCGTACCGGATCGCACCGGACTCGGCGGCGCTGCCTCCCGCCCGTTGCCCCGAGGCCCTGCTGAGGCTGATCGCACCACCCGCAGGCCCCCGCCAGTCCGCACCCTCCCGTGCCCCGCGCGGCCAGGGCCTGGTCCACTTCGTGCTCGCCGCCCAGGAGGGGCAGCGCAACACCCGGCTGTTCTGGGCCGCCTGCCGGGCGTACGAGAACGGCATCGGCGAGACCCTCGCCGACGCGCTGACGGACGCCGCGGTGCGCACCGGCCTGAGCGAGCGCGAGGCACGGGCGACGATAGCGTCGGCGGCACGGTTGACGGGCCGTTGAGCGCCCGGTACCGCACCGCGGGAGGGCGCCGCACCCGCGGTGACCCGCCCCGTGCCGGACCCCGCAGCCGTCCACGGTGAACCAGCACGGGTACGCAGCCCCGGACCACGGCCACCCAGCCGCTCACCACCACGAGCGGCAGCCGCGCCGCCACCGGCGCCTCAGCGACCCTGCCGCGGCACGCGCCGGCGGGCACGGCCGTGCTGCCCGGCGCCGTCCCCTTCCGGCGGCGCGCCGCCGGAAGGGGACCTGCACTTCCTGCCCGGGGCCGCGCACGCAGGACCGGAGAGCGCTCCTGCGGGGGCGCCCTTCGGCGCATGCCGTCAGCGTCCGCCGAAGGCGGTGCCGGGACGCTGCTGCCGCTCGCCGTCGACGATGACGTCGACGTACTCGTCGTAGAAGGCGATCCGGTCCTTGATGACGCCCACCGCCGGCAGCGGATCGGGATAGCTCCAGGCGACGTCGCGCCGCGTCTCGCCCTCGCCCGCGCCCGCGCCCGCGCCCGCGCCCGCCCACGACCAGTACTCGGTCGCCACGCCCTTGTACGGACAGCGGGTGCTCGTGTCGGTCGGGGTGAACAGCTCGAGGCGCACGTCCTCGCGCGGGAAGTAGTAGCGCACCGGCAGACCCGTTTCGAACAGCAGCACAGGTGACCGCGTGTCCGCGACGACGGTGCCGTCTATCTCGATCTGGACATGCCGAGCGCTGGGCAGCGCGTCGACCCGCTTGTGGGGATCACGTGGGTGCACGAAGATCTCCTCCTCCTCTTCGTACCAGTGGTCGAGGACCTCACGGCCGAACCAGGCGAAGCACACATGACCGGCCAGTTCCTCGCCGGGACACTCCCAGGCCGCGGAACGGACGACCCGGTCGTCCAGAGCGAGGTCGTAGAAGACGGTCGCTCCGGCGTGGTACCGCCCTGGAGGCCGCTCGGACCTCCGCAGCAGGTCCATCCGGACGTCGTCGGCCGGGAACGCGTAGATGGGGACGGGAACGCCCGGCTCCCACACCAGAACCGGCCTGCGGCTGTCGACGACGGTGACGCCGCCCTTCGTCCCTCGGACCCAGCGTTCACCGGGCTCCCAGACCAGGGTGTCCGCCGGGTCGGGACGGCGCCGGACGACCGGCGGGGTCTCCGGCGTGCTCCCGGGTGTGGCCATGGCCTCCTCCTCCGGTCCGGCTTGCCCTGGTTCGGCTTGCCCTGTTCGGCTTCCTCGGGCTCCGGGCGGTACCGCACCCCGGCCGCCCCCTGGCCGCGGCGCCCCCTGCCGCCCCCTCCACCTTGAGGTTCCGCGATCCGCGACGCAACGCCGCGTTCCGCGATCCCCGGCCGCGGGGTCCCGCCGTCGCGTGGTCTCGTGGTCGTACTCCGGCGGGCACGGGCCGCCGGTTGCGGCCGGGACAGACCGCCGCCCGCCGCTCCACCGACCTCGGTGCGGGTGAGGCAGGTCGTCCACTCCGCGATCCGGGAGGCAGCGAACTCCCACGGACGCATCTCGTCCGGTTCTTGGTCTTCGTCGGCGTCTTCCCGGTACCACTGTTCCAGCAGGCCAGGTCTCGAGCCAGCCAGTGAGGTTCTCCGAGTCGACGAACCACGCGGCGGCACCGTCCTCCTCCGTGGCGTTCGGTTCGAAGAGAAGGACCGTAGCCGCCTCGCTGCGGCAGTCGACCGCGGCATACATGCCGCAGCCCCCGTCAAGGATCGGCAGCACGCCCGCGGGCCGATAGGACGACTCACCCTCGGCCGAAGCGGACCGATCGGCCTGAGGTTCGCCCAGCACGGTACGACCTGACCCCACGAGTGGGGAGGAGCCGGTACTCGGGGCCGTAGCCACCGTTGGCTGTCTCCCGGTACGGGCTCGCAAGCAGGGGCGGGAGGTCGCATCCGGGAGTGGCCTCGACCGCAACCAACTCCTCGGCACTCGCAGGCCGAGGCAGCGTCCTCGACGTGGCCCTGGCTTTCGCCGCTACACGTGGAACGAGATCTTCGCTGTTGGTCACGCGCGTGATCCTTGCCAGGCGCCTGCGACATGGCCGAGGGATCGTCGACCGCCGCCCCTCAAGTGCCCGATGGAGCGGGGACTCACGGGGAACACCGGTCGGTCACGGGGAGCGGAAGGGAGAACGGCCCCCGACCATTTCACCTGGTCAGGGGCCATTCATCTGCGGTGGGTGTGGGATTTGAACCCACGGTGACATCGCTGCCACGACGGTTTTGAAGAGGGCTGTGACTGAGCCTCTTTCATCCTGCGCTGACGGGTGAAATGGGCTGGTCAGCGGGCGTGGTAACGAGGCAGGGCCCCTCGTCGTTGGCGTGGTGATTCCACTCAACACGCTGGCGACCGAAGGGGCCCTGTTGGTTCCGTATCCTGCCATGCTCGACGTCCCGCACGAGCTCGTCGAGCATGTTTCCTGGCTGCTGTACGAGCACCGCCGGGCCCGCAACACCCGCTGGCGCAAGCTCGGCTGCTTCAAGCAGGCACTGCTCACTCTCGTCCATCTACGCAAGAACGAGACGTTCTCGCAGCTCGGAGCCAGTTTCGGGATATCGCAGGCCACTGCCTGGCGATACGTGGACGAGGCCCTGGACGTTCTGGCTTCCTGGGCGCCCGGCCTCCATGAAGCTCTCACCGGCCTCGGTGAGGGCGACCACGTCATCGTTGACGGCACCCTGATCCCCATCGACCGGATCCGCGCGGACGAGCCGTACTACTCGATGAAGCACCGCAAACACGGTATGAACGTGCAGGTCATCGCCCGCCCCGACGGCACACCGCTCTGGTTCTCCCGCGCGACACCCGGCCGCACCCACGACCTGACCGCTGCCCGCGCCCACGGCATCGTCCAGGCCTGCCTCACCAGACAGATCCTCGTCCTCGCCGACCGCGCCTACCAGGGCGCCGGCGCCACCTTCCGCACCCCGTACTACCACCACCGCGAACAACCCGAGCACTACCAGAAGTTCAACCGCGACCACGCCAGGCTGAGAGCCCCGGGAGAACGCGCCTTCGCGCAGCTCAAGTCCTGGCGACTGCTTCGGCGAGCCAGATGCTCCACCCGCCGCATCGGCACCATCGTCCAGGCCGTCCACACACTCCTGACCTGCGACTATTCAGGATGAAAGAGGTTCACTGAGCCTCTTTCATCCTGCGCTGACGGGTGAAATGGGCTGGTCAGCGGGCGTGGTAACGAGGCAGGGCCCCTCGTCGTTGGCGTGGTGATTCCACTCAACACGCTGGCGACCGAAGGGGCCCTGTTGGTTCCGTATCCTGCCATGCTCGACGTCCCGCACGAGCTCGTCGAGCATGTTTCCTGGCTGCTGTACGAGCACCGCCGGGCCCGCAACACCCGCTGGCGCAAGCTCGGCTGCTTCAAGCAGGCACTGCTCACTCTCGTCCATCTACGCAAGAACGAGACGTTCTCGCAGCTCGGAGCCAGTTTCGGGATATCGCAGGCCACTGCCTGGCGATACGTGGACGAGGCCCTGGACGTTCTGGCTTCCTGGGCGCCCGGCCTCCATGAAGCTCTCACCGGCCTCGGTGAGGGCGACCACGTCATCGTTGACGGCACCCTGATCCCCATCGACCGGATCCGCGCGGACGAGCCGTACTACTCGATGAAGCACCGCAAACACGGTATGAACGTGCAGGTCATCGCCCGCCCCGACGGCACACCGCTCTGGTTCTCCCGCGCGACACCCGGCCGCACCCACGACCTGACCGCTGCCCGCGCCCACGGCATCGTCCAGGCCTGCCTCACCAGACAGATCCTCGTCCTCGCCGACCGCGCCTACCAGGGCGCCGGCGCCACCTTCCGCACCCCGTACTACCACCACCGCGAACAACCCGAGCACTACCAGAAGTTCAACCGCGACCACGCCAGGCTGAGAGCCCCGGGAGAACGCGCCTTCGCGCAGCTCAAGTCCTGGCGACTGCTTCGGCGAGCCAGATGCTCCACCCGCCGCATCGGCACCATCGTCCAGGCCGTCCACACACTCCTGACCTGCGACTATTCAGGATGAAAGAGGTTCACTGGAACAGGGAAACTTCCTCTGACCTGGCCTTCCCCGTCCCTGGGGTCGCCTCGGGCCAGGCATTGGTCCACACCTGGTCCACGGCCCGAAGCTGCTGGTGCAGGCCACCTCAGCCCTTGAGCGTTCCAGGATGCCCGGACACGTGATGCGAACGTCCGCTCCGGGGACGATCAGCCTGTCCGGACGCCCCCTTCCCCGAGCTTGCAACAACCGAAATGATCGGTGCTGATCGATCCGGCCAGCGTTACGGAGCACAGCACATGAGTGAGCGAACCATTCATCTAGATCCTGATCCACGTGACTGGCGCTCCCGGAAGATCGACGTCCGGCCCCACCGCTGGTATGCCACAGTCGCGCTCGATCGGGACGGTCACGTCGCTGCCGTAACTCGGCGCGGAGGCGACCCGGGACTCCCATCTGCCTACACAGCAGCTCTCGACACAGCACGTGGCGCTGCTTGCGACCGTATCTGGTACGACGGCTACTCGGGCAGCTTCGTCGATGGCAACGGCCCTAGCTACATCACCCTGTCCGTCCCTTTCTCACAGGTCACGCTCACGGTCGATGCTCTGCGAGCCGCCGAACTGAACCACGACTACAGCGGGCTCCACGCGCTCGCCGACCGGCTGAAGCTGCCCATCGATGACTGGCTCGCACCCGGTGATCGGGAGCTGATCCGCGGCATCAACTTCGACCCACCACCCCATGTGTTCCTGAGCTTTCTGCGAGGAAAGGCCGGGAAGCTCGGGCTCCGCCTCAATGGTCGAGCAACCGCTGGGAGTGTATGGGTTCGCCCCACTCTCCCGACAGCCCAGAAGCAGCTTCGCGAGAAATTCCCCGAGCAGTACCCCGGGTGGGTGGACCGCTGGACCGGGTATGTCGAGCCGGATGGAACATTTACCCGGCCTTGGGTGGGTGGAAGGGAGGAGGACCTCAGCCATGGCGCAACACCTGTCCAGTTCCGCTCTCTGAGCACAGTCACCGGCGGCGATTGTCCCTGTGGCATGACCCTGTGCGAGCCGGGAGATGGCGGCAATGAGCACGCCGCACATCACACGATGTGGGCGTTCGGCGCTCGGGTGCCCAAGAATCTGGACTGGTGGGGCGACCTTGCTGTCGTGACGACACAGTCGCCTATCACCTGGCGGAGACTGGCCCATCAAGTGGCGAGGATGCCGCAGAGAGAGAACCACTACGACTTCCGCTCCTGGTCCCACCTCGGTGAACCTGAGGTGACGCCAGACAACATGCGGGCGTACCTCTTGAAAGCGGACGGTTATGTCATCGGGTATCTAGCCGCCCACGACACGAGCGAGCACCGTCACTGGGACCTAGAGGATGGGTCAGAGTACGACGAAGAGGACGACACCCTGCGCCCTCGCATCATCTTGATCTGGGTGGCAGATGCCTACCGGTGTAAAGGGGTCGGCGCCCTGCTCGTGCAGGCCCTGGCCGACGACTTCGGGTGCAAGATCGTCGATGTGTCTTGGTCAAGCCCTGTAAGTCAATTGGGTCGACGCCTCGCCCGCCGGGTCTCGCCTAACGGCATCTGGGTCAGCTGACCTGGCCTCCATGCCGTAGATCGGTGGCAAGCGCTGCCCCTTGACCGTCGACCCTGGCCAAGGGGCACTGCGTAATACGTTCAGGACCTTCTCTATGGTCTCGAAGATGTCTGAACCGCCCCGGGTGCCGCTCCGAAAGCTCAGGCCAGTCGGCCACGTACCCCGACTTCGAGTCCTCGAAGTGCTGGTGCATCTGGACGGTCCAGCAGGTGGCGACGAAGCGGCTCTTCTGCTCGCGGGACAGACGGGTCGCATGCCCGCCGCTGATTTCGATGAAGTGGCGGACCTGCTCATTTCCTCGGCTGCACCGAATCCGGCTGCATCTCCTATGGGCGATGCAGCACGTTGCTATTGCGCTATACGGCCTGTCCCTCTTCTGTGTGTGGTTGTGGCTTGAGGGCAGCGACGCGAGGAGTACGGGGCGGCAGGGCTCATCGGCAGACGAGCATGCCACCAAGACAAGTGACACGGAAAGAGCCCTCTGCCTGAATGGTCTCGTTGACCCGCTCCCGCGCCCGCTCGATCGTCTCCCGGAACGGAACGCCCATCTTGTCCGCCCAGGCTTCGTACGAGGCCAAGTGCGCGACGACTGGTTCAGCGTCGGTCACCTCGATCACCCCGGGAAGGGGGATCGTGCGGATCTCACCGAAGACCGTTCCGAGGATCGCCGGCGCGTCCTCCAGGGTGAAGCGAGCAGACAACTGCACCCGGGCCGGGCCATCCTGTATGCCCAGCACATCGCCCGCGGCCTGGCGCCAGAGTTGCTCCAGTTCCCGCTTGTCGGTCTGACTGTTCGTGGAGACGATCGCGATGCCGCCGGGTGCCAGTACGCGGCCCAGCTCCCGGACGGCCTGGGCCTGATCCTCGACGTGGTACAGCATGTGCAGCGCAAGCACCGCACCGAGCGCTCCATCCGCGATTGGCAACTGTTGGGCGTCCGCGACGACGGCTCCAGGGATAGTGGCGAGGATGCCGTGAGAGACATCCATGGCCAGCATGTTCAGGTCGGGACGGTCCTCCCGCACCCGGGCGACGAACTTTCCGTTTCCGCACCCCACGTCCGCGACCGCACCGCGTACGTCGGCCAGTTCGTTCACGACAATGCCCGGAAGGTCGTGGCTGGGGGTCTGCCATCGGTAGAGGGATTGGCGGGCGGCCAGGTGCTGACCCGTGCCGTACGCCTTGGTGGAAAGAAGGCTGCGATCGGTGACCAAATGATCAGGCGTGGGCTGGGCGGTCATCGAGGCTCCGTGGGGTTGCTGGCGAGAGCGGGCCGGACGGTCACCTCGTGAATGTGCGCGCGGAGATCGACTGCCGACTGTGCGCCACGGTACGGCTCGCTTCCGAGGAGCGCGGCTAGATTGCGGAGCCTGATGGTGATGCTCGCCGTGAACACCTCGGCGGTGAAGACCTCCGAGAGCTTCGCACCGGCCCTCTCAACCTGGCCGCTCGCAAGGTAGGCCGTGGCCAGGTCCAGGTGGGCGGCTTGTAGATCGCCGGGGGAGCGGTCGCCCTCTGGCCCGGCGTGGTACAGCTCAACGGCACGATTGGAAGCGCCTATGGCGTGCCAGGTCTGCTCGTCGCCCCCGACGGCCAACAGCGTGGTACCGGCGTAGGCCCACTGTTTGGCCTCGGGAAACGAGAAGACCCCGGGCAACTCGTCGGATCCCGCAGTACTCCGTGCCTCATGTGCCAACGCGAGTACCCGCAGCGCGCTGCGATTGTCCCCTTCGGCCGCACGGGCTCGGGCCTCCAAGCTCAGTAGCCGGGCCTTGATCGTGCCTGCGCCGGGACCTCTACCCTCGCTATGCCCGGCCTGTGCAAGGTCTCCCGCCCGCCGGTAGTCCCCCGCCCAGTAGGCCGCCAGCGACTGGAACGACCGTGCCCATGCGCGTAACGCGGAGTGCTCCGAGATCTCCGCGCACTGCACCACCGTGCGGGCATGAGTAGCTGCGGCGGAGCGGTCCCCCAGGTCAAGCGACACATGCGCCGCGAGACCGGATAACCACCCCGCAACCACGTAGAGGTGACGGGTCTGGCTGGGGTGCTGGCGGCCCTCCAGCAACCGGAACACCGCACCCCGAGCCGTGCGAATCTCCGGGATCAGGAGAGGCAAAGGCCGGCTGACGAAGTCCCGGGCGAGTCGTTCGACGTCAGCGTCGAACTGCTCCAGTACGAGCGCGTTGACGTTGGTCTCCACCGCGTGGCGAGCCAGCCGGGCTGACAGCTCCGTGTCGGCGGCCAGGGATCGGACATCATCAGACGGAGCCTCTTCGGCCGGCCTTTCATCCGGTGCGGCGGACCCCTTCGGGTACAGGCCCAGCTCCTCTTCGCTGGCGACCTGGAACACCGCGCACAAGGCGGCCCTGTAGTCACCGGAAGGCCATGTGATCGCTCCTCGCTCAAGGCGGGATACCCAGTTCGCATCAAGCTCCGGATCGCGCCCGGTGGCTGCCTGAACCTGAGCACACACGCGCTCCGCGACCTGGGTCTGAGTCCACCGCTGGGAGTTTCTGTGTCTGCGAAGAGCTTCGTTCGCCATCATCCCGCCGTCCGCTGGTCGAGCCGGGCGCCGAAATCGTAGCCGGAATCTGCCTTCTGAGTGCCTACAACGTGCCTAGTGGAATGCCCTGTTGGGCTCTTGGCCAGCGGAGTTGACTGGTCTCAGCCGCCCGGAGAGGCGGCCTCCCCCTCGCAGCGGGTCGCAAGGCCGTCCGCAACGTCACACCTGCGGCCCGCTGCGTCCCCGGAGTGCAGTGCCGGACCGAGACCGAGGAGAGGCTCAGTGTCCACCAAGAGCCGTTTTCGTCAGCGTCAGACCGTGCCCAGCTGGGTCAGGGAGGGCACCCGCATCCGCGACCCGCTGAGCGGCCGCACCGGCATCGTCCAGTTCATCGGCGAATTCGAGGACCCCAAGTCCCGCGTCGTCATGCAGGACGCCGTCTTCGCCCGGCCGGAGGGCGGTGGGGTGGAGTGGGTCGTCGAGGACCCCTCCAGCCTGGAACGCGGCTGACTGCGCGCGCCCCGTGGGGCTGGCGTCAACAGCTCGCCGTCCTCATGTACGCCGTCGCCGTCAGCGTCCTGGTGGTCACCCTGGCCCTAGCCGGAGAACCCGGGAACTGACCCACAGATTTCCCCCCGGAACCCCGGCGGGATCCATCGAAATCAGGAAGGAGTACGGGATGAACGAGAACGCTCCCACCGAGCAGAACAGTGGCCTGCTGATCGGCGTTCGCCGCATCGCGGCGGCCCGCTCGCGTGCCGAGGAAGCCTCGGACAACACCGGCGGCAAGTCGGACATGAACGACACCTGATCGACCGAGGAGACCCACGGTGATTGATTCCGCATCGTGGGCCGAGCGTCTGGGCGGGGACACGTTCCTCGCCCAGACGTGTTTCCGGGCCCACAAAGTGATCCGCTCCAACGGCAACACGTCCCCCTCGCCACTGACCTGGGGCGACCTCAACGAGATCGTGGCCGCTCACCGGCTCGAACCGCCCCGGATGCGGCTCTCGCGTGCCGGGGAGGCTGTCCCGGCCACCGCGTACTCCATCCTCCGCACGAACCGGCGCGGGGTGTCCTGGTACCAGCCCCAGCCTGCCGACTTCCACGCCCGGCTCGCCGAGGGCGCGTCCCTCGTCATCGACGCGATCGACCAGATCCACTCGCCCATCCGCGAAGCCGCGGCCGGCCTCGAACGGTTCTTCCGCACCCCCGTGCAGGTCAACGCGTACGCCTCGTGGACCTCCGAGGAAGGCTTCGGCACGCACTGGGACGACCACGACGTGGTGGTGCTCCAGCTCGAAGGCTCCAAGCGGTGGAAGATCTACGGCCCCACCCGGCAGGCCCCCGCCTGGCGCGACCTGGAGGCCCCTGAGGCCCCGACGGGCGACCCGATCGCGGACATCGTGCTGACGCCCGGCGACCTGCTCTATCTGCCGCGCGGCTGGTGGCACGCCGTGAGCGCCGACCAGGGCACCGCCTCCCTCCACCTCACCTTCGGACTCGCCACACAGACCGGCGCCGAATTCCTGGGCTGGCTGGTCGACGACCTCCGAGCGAGCGTGACCGTCCGGGCGGACGTACCGCGTTTCGGCACTCGGGAGGAGCGGGCGGACTACCTGGCTGCCGTACGGAAGGACGTACTGGCCGCCCTGGACGACCCTGCGGTTCTCGATCGCTGGGAAACGTCTCTGGACGCGACGCACCCCGGGCGCCCGCGCCTGTCACTGCCACACCTGACCGCCGTTCCTGCCGAACCCCTTATCACTGTTCAGGCCACGGTGCCCCGCGCCCGGATCGACCAGGACGACCAGGCCGTGACCTTCGCCGGGGCAGGGAACGAGTGGACCTTCGCCCTCCCCGTCGCCCCACTCCTCCGCCTCCTCGCTGGTGGGCCGCCGGCCACCCTGGCCGACCTGGCGGCCGCCTCCGATCTCACCCTCGTACAGGTGGCGGAAGTCGTCTCCGCGCTGGTTGCCGGTCAAGCCGTCGCCGTGGTCGGGGGCTCCTCGTGACCGCTTCCCTGGGACTGGGGACGTACCGGGTGCGCGCCGTCGAACAGGCGGCCCGCACCGCGTGTGCCGACGGGCTCGTGTGGATCGACACCGCCCCCAACTACGGCAGTGCCCACCAGGCGCTCGGCCCCGTCATCGCCGACCACCCACGCGTCATGGTGGCGACGAAGACGGGCTTCTTCACCCCGGATGAAGGCGCGGCTGCTCTTCGGGACGGGCTCCTCACTGCCGCCCAGGTCCGGGCCGGACACAGCCTCGACCCCGGCTTCGTCCGGTGGCAGACGGAAAGGTCCCTGGCCGCTCTCGGTCGGATCGACCTCGTATTCGTCCACAACCCGGAGCACGCGGGCCTCAGCCTCGCGGAGCTGCATCCGGCACTGCGTGATGTGTTCGCAGTGCTGGAGGAGTTCGCTGCTGCGGGCAGGATCGGCGGGTACGGCGTGGCCACCTGGTCGGGGTTCCAGCACGACGCCTTCTCGGTGTCCGAACTCCTGGGCCTGGCCTTCGAGGCCGCTGGTTCGGGTGAACATCACCTGAGGGCTGTCCAACAGCCGGTCAGCCTTGTCATGGCAAGGCCGATCGCCCTCGCCCTCGACGGCAGGGGGCCCCTCGTCCTGGCCCGCGCGGCGGGCCTGATCACCTTCGGCTCCTCGCCCCTGCACGGCGGCGAGCTGCCCGGCCTCGTCACACCCGAACTCGCAGAGTTCATCCGCCCGGGGGCCTCGCCGGGCACCGCCTGTCTCCTCGCTGCGGCCTCCTGTCCGAGCCTGGACGTGGTACTGCTGTCTGCGGGCTCCGCCCACCATTGGGCCGCCGCGAAGGCCATCACTGCCGCCCCGCTCGATCCGGGCCGCCTCAGGAAGGTCACCGATGTACTCGCCCAAGGATGAGACCACCAGGGCACGCATGGCGGACGCCCTGACCCACGCCGCTGCCCACCTGTCCACCACGACGACGGGTTCGCCGGCCTGGGGATGGCTCGGCCGCACCATCGGCAGTCGCACCGCAGGCGGTCACTGGCTTCGCGTCCACTGCGGCGAGGCAGCCAAGACCCCCGCCACCCGGAACGAGGGGATCGCCCTCGCCGAGGAACGGGTGTCGGACAAGGTCTCCCGCCCTCACCTCCACGACCTGTACCGCTGGGACGGCGGCGAGTACGTCTTCGAGGCAGAGCTGATCGACTACATCGCCCAGCCCGTCATCTCGCCGGAAACACCCGACCTGGCTGCGGATCCGGGCCTGCCGGACTCCTGGTGGACGACCCTGCGGGAAAGCCTGGACGCTCTCAGCGCCGCGGAACCGCCCCGCGAGACCATCCGCCAGTCCTGGGCCGACCGGGTCTTCCCCGAGTTCCTGGGGATCCCCGCCCCGGCCATCACCGAACGCGTCACTGGGCACGCAGACCTCCAGTGGGCCAACCTCACCCACGACCCGCTCGTCATCCTGGACTGGGAGCGCTGGGGCGCCGTCCCCGTCGGCTACGACCCCGCGATGCTCTACGTGAACAGCCTCCGCGTCCCCGCCGTCGCCGACCGCATCCGTGCCGAGTTCGCCCACGTCCTCGACACCCCCGCCGGCCGGATCGGCGAACAGATCGCCCTCGCCGAGATGCTCCAGGCCGTGGGCCGCGGCTGGTATAAGGAGCTGGCTCCACACCTTCTCGGCCGCGCCGAAGAGCTGACGGGCATCCGGCCAACACCGCTCACGAGTCGCAAGGCCACGTGACTACGGACCGAGGAAGTCCTGCCCGACTCGCCGGAAGCTTACGGGGCCATGATCTCTCGCCCCATGGCAGCCCCCGCCCAAAGCCGCTCCACCGACCTCAGGAGCGTGCGCGCAGGTAAAGGTATCGCAAAGGCGGTATCGACCATTTGCGGGCTATGTCACGAATCTCGGCAAGATCCCGTTATTTAAGGTGGGGACCGCGTTCGTGGTCAAGGTGAGGAGTACACGCTGCTGAGGACCTCGCACTCACAACGATCGTGGTAATGATCAATGATGAAAGTGGCAGGTCAACGCCCATTGGGGCCCCACCAACCCTCGTTGCTCGACCGCCGGATTGCCTCCACGATGGGGACTGTCATAGCGAAGCCCGACCCACCGCACAGGCTTCCCGGCAAGAGCGGCAAGTCGGGCCACCGAACCGTTGGAGGTTCTGCAATGAGTGTCTGCCCTACCCCTGCAGGTCTGTCAAACACCCGTTGGCAATCGTGGGTCGTAACCGTCGTCGTTGTGGTGGTCCTTGATTCGGGCTCCGCAGAGAAGGTCATTGGCGCCTACGCCGACGCAGCGGCTCTCGTCGCCTTCATGGCCGCAGCAGTAGTACAGCAGCGCCGTACCGCAACCCCAGCAACCGCCCCCGTCCGCTACCGTCCCTCCGGGGCCTCGTAGCGGCCGGTATGACCGTCGCTGACCGATCCGGCTAGAGCTACGGATCAGAAGTTTGCCGGTTGAATCCTGCCGAGTACGGCTCCCAGAAGCCAAGTTGAGTGCCCCACAAGGCCATATAGGCCCGCAACGAAACGCCCAAGAGTGGCACACTCCTGTTCCGTGGCTGATCTAGCAACTCAAGTACTCCCGGTGGCATCCGCGCTGGCTGGAGTCGCGCTGACCCTCGTAGGCAACGTGTACTTGGAGCGTGGCAAGTGGCAGCGGACCCGGAATACCGATCAAGAAGCCCGGTCGCTCCAGGCGTACGCCGATCTCTTGCAGGCGGTCACGGACATCGCACGGACTCTCCGGCAGACGGCCGAACAGTTCGGCGAGGGCCACAGTGCCGAGATGCAAGAGGTTGTCACGGCGATAGACGGCCACATAGCCCAAGTGCGACGGCACGGCACGATGGTCCGCCTCGTAGGACCGCGTAGCGCCTTCGGCCTGGTGAAGTCGTTGGAAGATCAGATCGCCCCCCTCTACCGGCTGCTTGTTGCGGTTGAGCGCTCAGGCGATGGCACGCCCCTGGTGGAGCCTGCCCGGCGGTTGATGCGGACCCGAGATGAGATCACCGATCACTTGCGAAGGGCCAGCGGTCTCTCCTGATGAAGATCCGGTAGTCATGAGGGCACAACAACGAAGCCCCGTGCCCCACCCGTGCCCGATCGTGCGGGAAGTCGTGGGGAACCACGGTGACGAGCGGGTACCGCACAGCACAACGGCCCCTGACCATATGACCTGGTCAGGGGCCGTTCACGTGCGCGGTGGGTGTGGGATTTGAACCCACGGTGACATCGCTGCCACGACGGTTTTCAAGACCGTTCCCTTAGGCCGCTCGGGCAACCCACCTCGGCCCCGTCCCACCTGGGCCGGAGCGGCTACAGCCTACCGGCTGGGCGCCTCGCGCATGGAAGTCTGACCACAGGTTGACCACGGGCGGCCAGAGCTGACCACGGGGGCGGCTCCCACGAGTCTGCCACGCCGCCGAAGAGGCCTCGGGGTCAGGACGCCTGCCCGCCGTCCTCGCGACGCGCGGAGGGCAGCAGGAGGTCCCTCTCGGGGGCTGCTCGCCGGAGACGCTGCCATCCACGCCGAGGTCGACGCGAGCCGACTCCTGGAAGGCGGCGATCGCCCGGAACACGGCACGGTTCCGCTCGCGCCACTCCTCCAGGGTTCCCGCGACCTTGCCATTGGCCTGCCGGTCGACCTGGAGGGCGACGGCGTTCAGCTCGTGCGCGGCCTCGACCACGTCGTCACCGGCGAGGAGCATGATCTGCTCGAAGGCGGGTGTGTCCAGTAGACGGTTGATCCAGTATTCGTAGGGGTCGGTTGGCGGCCGGGGCGAGCCGGCCTTCGAGGGCGATCTGGAAGGCGTTCAAGGGCGACTTCCAGATCGCCCGCCCCCCTGCCCCGGAGGAGTCCGGGGCAGGGGGGCGGGCGGGGCGAGAAGCCTCAGGGCCTCTTGGCAGGTCGGTCATGCGACGCACCACATGCACCAAGAGACCCCCTTCCCGGCTGACATGAGCGTTCCACCGAGAGGGACGACGCCTCCGAGGACGACGGGTCGTCAGGCTGCCTGCCGAAGGCAGCGAGGTCGGATGCGGCGGGTCAGTCTACTGTGACGGGCACGGTGTAGGACTTGGTGAACGGCGCCGTCGCCGCGGTCCCCGGCGCTGCGCTCTTGGCTGCCGCTTCCACGTCGTTGGGGGCGAAGCTGACCTTCACTTCGAGATCCGCGCCGTAGTTGGCGCTGTACGTGCCGGTGCCTTCGAATCCCAGCTTCTTGTCGTTCGTCAGGTAGAAGCCGGCCGGCAGCGCAGGGGTGGGTGTGCCTCTCAATGTCTTCTTGCTGCTCTGCGCCTGGTTGATCGTGTTGTAGAGATCAACTCCGTCCATACTAGGGCTTGTGTAATAGGCGTCTGTCAGGCAGGGATCGTTTTTCCTGTCTTGGCATGGCACCCAGGCGGCGTGACCGGAGAGTTTGGTGGAAATGTCGACCTTGCCGGTGGCCTTGATCCGCTTCAGATTGACGTTGACGATCGCGTTGGTGTGAGGCGGCACCGCGATGTTCTGCTGAGGCGCGGTGTAGGTGTTCGTGGTGGTGGCGGTTTGAGAGGTGGCTTTACTGAAGGAGTAGGTGGTGGTGACGTCGCCGCCCACCGACAGGACATCGCTCAGCTTGAACGCCGCCGATACCTTGGCGGCGGTGCCGACGCCATGGGTGACCGTCGTCGTCAAGCTGTCCGTCACGGCCTGGCTGAAGACCTGGGTGGACATGGTCACTGTGGAGTCCGTGGTGTTCTTGAGCGTCGACGTACCCATATACACGGTGTCCCCGAGACTCAGGCTGGGCTCCCCCACCGGTGACACAGTCGAGTCAGTGCTCACCAGCCTGTCGGTCGTGAAACCCCGCCAGATACCGTCAACGGGGCTCAGGTCAAGGCCCGTCTGTTGCCGCAGGACATCGTTGATCGAGACGATCGACGGTTCGGCGGCCGCCGCGGGAGCCGTTCCCAGGGTCGCGACGGTGCCGGCCGCAAGAAGCAGAGCGAAAACGCTCTTCGGAACCTTTCTGAACTTCAGCTCCAACGTACTGTTCCTTTCATCATGGGACGAAAACGCCTGGCATGGCCAGACGCGTGCGGCATACACCATCCGGATCCGTTGCCTTTACACGACTCCTGCGCAGGGGTTCTACCGAGCTTTCACTAGCGCAGGCTGAGCTGGTGTCACGCAGACGGACCAGGAGCCTGGCAAAGCTCATGTACGAGCTTCCTCTGCGGCGCAACAGGGATCACCCGTGCACCGGATCAATCGGCGACTTCCCTCAGTCCGGGGAATTGCTCGTACTTGAGCTGGTCCGGAAGGGCGGCGTCGAGGTTGGTGACGTCGCCTGCCGCCGGCGCTGGTGACACCGCAGCCGGCAGGACGGGAATTGCGGCGGCCGGCACGCAACCGGCGGCACGTGGAAGTCGGGACACATTCCCCCCTTGGACGGTCGGGTCTTCGATTGTCACCCGCGTGACATCCCGTATGCCCCGCCATGCCGTGGCGGATTGATAAGGCGTCACCGCCTCCCCGTGAGTAGGGAGGTGGGATCTTGTGCCGAGAGTATAAGCACGGTCAAGGCCGACCAAGGAAAAGACGGACGACGCCTTAGAGAAGCCTTAGGGTTACTTTTGAGTACTTAATTCTTGCCGACTCTGAAAGGGGAGGATTTCGGTCCTGTTGTCTGCATGTGAAGTCGACCCTTGCATTCGAGCCGCCCCGGGGAAGATCTCACCCCCGGTACTACAGGGGGAGCTTCGTGTCTGCGGGGCGTGTGATGCGTTGAGCCGTGTGTGGAGGATGCGCAGCGGGATGTCGAGTGGCGGGATGCGTGGTTCGAGGATTTCTTCGCGCTGCTCGTCGGGTTGTGGTGCCGGGTGGAGCCGCGGCTGACCGCGCGGGCGTACCTCAGGCCCCTGTTGGGGCCGGTGGAGCGGAAGAGTGAGCCTTTTCCATCTTCACTCTGAGCTGGTCAGATGAAGGGTGAGGATGGCCTGGACGAGGCTGGTGATCCGGGTGGTCGAGCACCGCAGTTTGCGGAGGAGTCGCCAGGACTTGAGGGTGGCGACGGCCTGTTCGACGAGGGCTCGGATCTTCGCGTGGGACCGGTTCACAGCTTGCTGGCCTGCGGAGAGGGTCTCCCACCGTCCCCAGCACGGGGTGCGGACCGTGCCGCCGGCGCCTCGGTATGCCTTGTCGGCCCAGCACGGGATGTCTGCCTCGGTGAGGGCGTCGACGATGCCGTGTTCGCGGGCCGCCCGGATGTCGTGGACGGCGCCGGGCAGGGCCGGTGAGGCCCACAGCAGCCGGCCGAAGGGATCAGCGATGACCTGGACGTTCATCCCGTGCCTCTTGTGCTTGCCGGAGTAGAACGGCCGGTCCGCGGCGATGCGGT
Organism: Streptomyces sp. I6; assembly: GCA_003725745.1. Classification (GTDB taxonomy): domain Bacteria; phylum Actinomycetota; class Actinomycetes; order Streptomycetales; family Streptomycetaceae; genus Streptomyces. Next base: position 3,285,761 of record RHDP01000001.1, read on the forward strand.
CGATCGGCAGGAGCGTGCCGTCCAGGATCAGGTACGCCTTGGCCGAAGCGGTCCGCACCACATCGGTCAGGACCGGGGCGAGAGCGGCCAGGAGCTCGACCGCCTCGGTGACGTAGCGGTAGGCCGTCGTGGTGCCGATGTCGAATCCGGCGGCGAGCTGGGCGTAGGTGTGGCCCATCCGCAGGTGGGCGAGGGTGAGCAGGGCCTGGCGGCCGGCGCTGAGGCGCCGCCACCGGGAGCCGATCGCGCGACGGTGGCGTCGCAGCTGCTGTGCGAGGAAGCGGAGGGCGGAGCTGGACACGTCGACGCCCGACGGGTAGACAAGCACGTGAAGCCTCTGGTGGAGCTGGTTCTCTTGGTCGAAAACCCATCTACCAGGGGCTTCACCATGTTGTCAGCCCAACAGCCGCACTTCAGAACCAGGTTGGAAAAGGCTCACTGTCGGGGTGGCGGGATTTGAACCCACGACCTCTTCGTCCCGAAGCAACTGAGGTGGGGCTTCTACCTTGGGCGGTCGTGCCCCCGACCTGCTCTGACGATCTGCAGACGTCCGCATTCGTCCGCCGCTGTTCGTCGGCGTTGTCACGCAGTTAGACACTCATCCTGGCGACTTGGGCTGCGGCATGGCTGCACTCGTCAGCTCTGCAAGTGGCTGGCCCATGCAGCCTTGACTTGCTCCCCCTGCTCGGCAGTGATGATGCCAGCTTCCATCGCCACGGCCACTAGATCGGTGCCGGCCGCGAGCTTGAGGGCGGTGAAGGCATCGTTCATGCGATCGGAGTTTCTGGGTGTTCCAATGTGCCCAGGTTCCAAGTCACCGGGGAGGAAGTTCGCGACCTCTCCGTCGTGGCTCTCAAAGGCGCCCTTGTCCATCCTCACATGGACCCGTTTGGTGCCGATGGTGACGACGGTTCCGTGTGACCCATGGTGGTACAGAGGCCTGTCGCTTGGCGCTTTGACCGTGACCTTGTCTCCGACCTTGAAGCTGCTCAGGGTCCTTCCGCTGCCGAGCATGCGCGTCCCCCCTCTAGGACATCTGAATCAAGAAGCACTTCATACCGTCCCTCTGCCCTGCTTGTACACCTCGTTCTGCCGCCGCGTGGACAAGGGACCAGTCCGCCAACTTCCGCCGGCCGTGTAGGAGGTGGAGGAACACCGCTTCAGGAGAGAGGCTGCGTGATCTAACGCCTGAGTTGAAACTTCCGTTGCTGAGGGTATGAGCGACTACTCATCCGCAGTGAACCGGTGTTGTCCACGACCGACCCCTGCATTTGGCATGATTGTGGCACGAACCTCAGGCTACGACAGTCAGCCACGACGGCGGGTGCGCCGACGGACCAGGCGCGTATGCCTCGCTGCACCCCCACTGACCTCAGCCACGCTGCCAGTGAGCCTTTTCCAACCTGGTTCTGAAGTGCGGCTGTTGGGCTGACAACATGGTGAAGCCCCTGGTAGATGGGTTTTCGACCAAGAGAACCAGCTCCACCAGAGGCTTCACATGCTTGTCTACCCGTCGGGCGTCGACGTGTCCAGCTCCGCCCTCCGCTTCCTCGCACAGCAGCTGCGACGCCACCGTCGCGCGATCGGCTCCCGGTGGCGGCGCCTCAGCGCCGGCCGCCAGGCCCTGCTCACCCTCGCCCACCTGCGGATGGGCCACACCTACGCCCAGCTCGCCGCCGGATTCGACATCGGCACCACGACGGCCTACCGCTACGTCACCGAGGCGGTCGAGCTCCTGGCCGCTCTCGCCCCGGTCCTGACCGATGTGGTGCGGACCGCTTCGGCCAAGGCGTACCTGATCCTGGACGGCACGCTCCTGCCGATCGACCGCATCGCCGCGGACCGGCCGTTCTACTCCGGCAAGCACAAGAGGCACGGGATGAACGTCCAGGTCATCGCTGATCCCTTCGGCCGGCTGCTGTGGGCCTCACCGGCCCTGCCCGGCGCCGTCCACGACATCCGGGCGGCCCGCGAACACGGCATCGTCGACGCCCTCACCGAGGCAGACATCCCGTGCTGGGCCGACAAGGCATACCGAGGCGCCGGCGGCACGGTCCGCACCCCGTGCTGGGGACGGTGGGAGACCCTCTCCGCAGGCCAGCAAGCTGTGAACCGGTCCCACGCGAAGATCCGAGCCCTCGTCGAACAGGCCGTCGCCACCCTCAAGTCCTGGCGACTCCTCCGCAAACTGCGGTGCTCGACCACCCGGATCACCAGCCTCGTCCAGGCCATCCTCACCCTTCATCTGACCAGCTCAGAGTGAAGATGGAAAAGGCTCAGTGAACCTCTTTCATCCTGAATAGTCGCAGGTCAGGAGTGTGTGGACGGCCTGGACGATGGTGCCGATGCGGCGGGTGGAGCATCTGGCTCGCCGAAGCAGTCGCCAGGACTTGAGCTGCGCGAAGGCGCGTTCTCCCGGGGCTCTCAGCCTGGCGTGGTCGCGGTTGAACTTCTGGTAGTGCTCGGGTTGTTCGCGGTGGTGGTAGTACGGGGTGCGGAAGGTGGCGCCGGCGCCCTGGTAGGCGCGGTCGGCGAGGACGAGGATCTGTCTGGTGAGGCAGGCCTGGACGATGCCGTGGGCGCGGGCAGCGGTCAGGTCGTGGGTGCGGCCGGGTGTCGCGCGGGAGAACCAGAGCGGTGTGCCGTCGGGGCGGGCGATGACCTGCACGTTCATACCGTGTTTGCGGTGCTTCATCGAGTAGTACGGCTCGTCCGCGCGGATCCGGTCGATGGGGATCAGGGTGCCGTCAACGATGACGTGGTCGCCCTCACCGAGGCCGGTGAGAGCTTCATGGAGGCCGGGCGCCCAGGAAGCCAGAACGTCCAGGGCCTCGTCCACGTATCGCCAGGCAGTGGCCTGCGATATCCCGAAACTGGCTCCGAGCTGCGAGAACGTCTCGTTCTTGCGTAGATGGACGAGAGTGAGCAGTGCCTGCTTGAAGCAGCCGAGCTTGCGCCAGCGGGTGTTGCGGGCCCGGCGGTGCTCGTACAGCAGCCAGGAAACATGCTCGACGAGCTCGTGCGGGACGTCGAGCATGGCAGGATACGGAACCAACAGGGCCCCTTCGGTCGCCAGCGTGTTGAGTGGAATCACCACGCCAACGACGAGGGGCCCTGCCTCGTTACCACGCCCGCTGACCAGCCCATTTCACCCGTCAGCGCAGGATGAAAGAGGCTCAGTGCGTGGTAGATCGGCGCGTACCTCGGACACACCGACCGACAACGTCAAGGACCCGCTGCGCAAAACGACGTGGAGCCGGAGCGGGCTGCTCGGCCGGGTCCGGGAGTTCACCGTCGCCCGGCTCTGGGAGGCGGACGCGGTCCTGGTGCCGGACGAGAGAACGTTCCTCAAGAAGGGGGACAAGTCGGTCGGGGGGCGGCCCGGTACGCCGGGGTCACTGGGCAGACGGACGACTGCCAGGTCGCCGTGTTCCTGGCCTACGTCACCCCGTTCGGCCGCCGTTGATCGGCTTCGCCCTCTGCCTCGGCAGGCTGTGGGCCGGCGATGCGCCGCGGTGCGGGGAGGCCGGAGCCGCACTCGCCGCCCTCTTGCGACCGGTCCGGCGACCCCGTCGAGGTGGGTGCGTAAGGGCGGTAAGGGACGGACCGGGATGCCGCTGCGGTGCGAGAGGCTCGGCATCGGCGGCGAATTCCACCGCAGGGCACCCGGCCGGACGCGGGGCCGCCGCGGTGACGGTCAGCCTGGCCTTTCGGAGCGGACCGCACTCATCGGGACTCGCGGAGCAGCGCGAGACGGCGTCCGTACTCGTCCTCCTCGATGTCTCCACTGGCGAACCGCTGGGCGAGCAGGTCCTCGGCTCGTCTGCCTCCCCAACGCTGTTCACCGACGGGCGGTTGCGGGTTGGGCTCCTGTCGGCGGCGGCCGATGTACCGCGCGAGCGCGACGGCCCCCGCGATGACCAGAACCCAGAAGAGCACCATGATCAGCGTCATGGCGAACCAGCCTCCCCAGCCCCATCCGTCGTGGTACCACATTGCCCTGATCACTTCCCTCGGCCTGCGGAGCTGTGGTTTCAGGATGGGTCAGCGGAGGGACCCGCGTATGAGGTCGTAGTTCCTCGCTCAGAGAGCCGAACGGCCCTCTGCGGCGGTCACGGACGGTGAACCCCCGGCGCTCGGCCGGACCCGGCTCGATGCCCGGCCCCGCGCCCCGAGCGCTCCCGTGGGACGGCAGTGGCCTGCCGGACGCATGGGGACTCGGCAGGGGGCCTGAGGGAAGAGCCCGCCCTCCGGCGAAGCCGGGGCCTGCACGGCTCCCGGCGGTGCCCTGTCGCGGTGAGCGGTGGTTCAGCGGTCGGCGATGTCCTCACGGAGGCCGTCGGAGAACTCCCACCACGACAGGGGGAGCCAGTCGCCGTCGACAAAGGCGTCCACCGTCGCGCCACGACCGCGGACCGTCACCGTCGTACCGGCCGGGTAGGTGGCTCCGGAGAGGCCCGGAACAGGGACGAGCAGAGTCCCCAGCCTTTGTGCTGCCACTTTCTCGCCCTCCGGTTCGGTTGACTCGGCACGACATCTCGAGACATCGGCCGACGCTGACATTCCTCCCGAGATTACCGGCTTGTCCGATTATCCAGGCCGGAGAATCATGAGATATGTGCCACAACCGGGTCACAAGTGAGAGGAGGAGCGGGGGGCGAGTCACGCACACATCGCCAGCGGAGGTCACAGCAATGAAAGCCGTGGTGTACAAGGAACCGTTCGAGGTGGCGGTCGAGGACGTCGAGAGGCCGGGGATCCACCACCCGAACGACGTGATCGTACGGGTCACCTCCACCGCGATATGCGGCTCCGACCTGCACATGTACGAGGGCCGTACGGCGGCGGAGCCGGGCATCGTCTTCGGCCACGAGAACATGGGGATCATCGAGGAACTCGGTGACGGCGTCACCTCGCTCAGGCAGGGCGACCGGGTGGTGATGCCCTTCAATGTGGCATGCGGCTTCTGCATGAACTGCGTCGAGGGGTACACGGGCTTCTGCCTGACCGTCAATCCCGGTTTCGCAGGCGGGGCTTACGGATACGTCGCCATGGGTCCCTGGCCCGGAGGCCAGGCCGAGTACCTGCGCGTCCCCTACGCGGACTTCAACTGCCTGAAACTGCCACCGGGAAACGAGAACGAGACCGACTTCATCCTGCTCGCGGACATCTTCCCCACCGGGTACCACGGCTGCGAACTCGCCCAGGTGCGCCCGGGCGAGAGCGTGGCCGTGTACGGCGGCGGTCCGGTCGGCCTGATGGCCGCCTACTCGGCCCTGCTGCGCGGTGCCAAGAAGGTCTTCGTCGTGGACCGCGTCACCGAACGCCTCGACAAGGCCCGGGAGATCGGCGCGACCCCGATCAACTTCGCCGAGGGCGACCCGGTGGAGCAGATCAAGGAGCAGACCGAGGGAGTCGGCACCGACAAGGGCGTGGACGCGGTCGGCTACCAGGCGACGGTGCGCGACACCGGGCGCGAGGAGCCGGCGACCGTGCTGAACTCGCTCATCGGCACCGTCAGGGCCACCGGAATGCTCGGCGTGCCCGGGCTGTACGTACCCTCCGACCCCGGGGGGCCCGACGAGCAGTCCAAGCACGGCATGCTCAGCGTCGCGATCGGCAGGCTCTTCGAGAAGGGCCTGAAGATGGGCACCGGCCAGTGCAACGTGAAGCGTTACAACCGGTATCTGCGCGACATGATCATCGAGGGCAGGGCGACGCCCAGCTTCGTGGTCTCCCATGAACTCCCCCTGGATCAGGCGCCGTCGGCGTACGAGAAGTTCGACCAGAGAGTCGAGGGCTACACCAAGGTGGTGCTGCACCCGTAGTACCGCGCGGCTCCACGCCCGCCCCGACTGCCCCGACCGCCGCGACCGCGAAGAGCACCGCTACGACCGCGAGGGGCGTCGCCGCGGGCAGCGCGAAGACGCCGGAGGAGGTGGGGAGAGGAACGGCGGCGGGGACGTGCACGGCGAAGGCGCTGCGGATCCACTCGCAGCGCCTTCGTCCTCGTCGACCTCTCCGGGAGGCGCCGTCGGCCTCTCCGGGAGGCGTGTCGTCGAGCCTTCCGGAAGGCAGCCTCGTCACCCGCCGGGAGGCACCCTCGTCAGCCGTCGCCCTCGCGCTGACCCAGCGTGATCGTGACCGTCGCCTCCCGGCCGTCGCGCTCATAGGTGAGCTGGACCTGGTCACCGGGCTTGTGCGTCCAGATCTCGCTGATGAGCGTCGGGCCGCTGTCGACCGGCTTGCCGTCGAACTTGGTGATGACGTCGCCGGCCCTCAGCCCCGCCTTGGCCGCCGGGCCGTTCGGCGTGACGGCCGCGGCGCCTCCCGCGCCCTCCTGGGCGATCGTCGCGCCCGCGCCCCTGTCGGTCATGTTCACCGTGGCCCCGATCACGGGGTACACGGGCTTGCCCGTCCGGATGAGCTGCTCCGCCACGTTCTTCGCCTGGTTGATCGGGATGGCGAAGCCGAGGCCGATGGAACCGGCCTGGGACTGCTGGCCGAAGCCGTTGCCGCCGCCCGCGGACTGGATCGCGGAGTTGATGCCGATGACCGCGCCACGTGCGTCAAGGAGCGGGCCGCCGGAGTTTCCGGGGTTGATCGAGGCGTCGGTCTGGAGCGCACTCATGTACGAGTTCCTGCCGCCCGAACCGTCGCCGGAGGCCACCGGCCGGTTCTTGGCGCTGATGATGCCCGTGGTGACCGTGTTCGACAGGCCGAAGGGGGCACCGATGGCGATGGTCGAGTCACCGACGGCGACCTGGTCGGAGTTGCCCAGCGGCAGCGGGGTGAGACCGTCGGGTGCGTCGCGCAGCTTCAGTACGGCCACGTCGTAGCCCTGGGCGCGGCCGACCACCTCGGCTTCGTACTCCTTGCCGTCGGAGAAGGTCGCGGAGAGCGTGCCCCCGTCCGCCGCGGAGGCCACCACGTGGTTGTTCGTGAGGATGTGGCCTTCCTTGTCGTACACGAAGCCGGTGCCCGTGCCGGCCTCGCCCTGGCCCCTCCCGGACGCCGCCTCGATCGTGACGACGCTGGGCAGCGCCTTGCCCGCCACCGCGGCCACCGTGCCGGGTTCGCGCTTGAGATCCGCGGGGGCGTCGCCGGCGGCCACCGTGGTCGAGGCCCCGCCGTCGTTGCGCTCGGCGGCCCAGTAGCCGACTCCGCCGCCCACACCACCTGCGACGAGTGCGGCGACGAGGACGGACGCGATCAGCCCGCCGGACCGCCTGCGCGGCCCCTGCGGGGCGGGCGTCTGCCCGCCCCAGGGCGAAGCGGGCGGCGGCGGAGGGGGCCATGCGCCCTGCGGGTGCCCGGCCGCTGCGGCCGGGCCGTGGTCGTCCGGGGCGGGCCCGTGGGCCGCGGGCGGGGCGGAAGGCGCGGGGGGCACCGCCTGGCCGGGCTGCGTCGGGGGCTCCGCCCCGGCGGGCTGGTGCGCGGCAGCGCTTTCGGGAGCAGCCGCCGGCACAGGAGGTACGGACGGGCCGGCGTGCGCCGGGGTGCCCTCGTTCTCAGTGCTCACAGCTTCCTCTTCCTCGCTTCCACGATTCGGCGGTCCGCGGTCGCGGGACCGCACCGATGCGCTGCAGTCAGCTTTTCCCACAGCCTGTCAGGCCACTGTAAGCAGGACCTGTGCATCGGTGCGCTCTTCTTTATCCCGGACATGACGGACAGGGGCGGGGCGCCCGCGCACCGACGATGGCACCATGACGCGGTGACTCAACACCGGATCCAGGTCGTGGCCCACCGAGGCGCGTCGGAGGACGCCCCCGAACACACCCTGGCCGCCTATGTGAGAGCCATAGAGGACGGGGCCGACGCCCTCGAGTGCGATGTGCGCCTCACCGCGGACGGACATCTCGTCTGCGTCCACGACCGCCGGGTGAACCGCACCTCCAACGGCCGTGGCGCGGTCTCCGCGCTGGAGCTCGCGGAGCTCGCCGCGCTCGACTTCGGCTCCTGGAAGGACAGCGAGGAGAGCCCGGACTGGAAGGACCCCGGCTTCACCTCCGTGCTGACGCTCGAGCGGCTGCTCGAACTGGTGGCGGACGCCGGGCGGCGGATCGAGCTCGCCATCGAGACGAAGCACCCGACCCGCTGGGCCGGGCAGGTGGAGGAGCGGCTGCTCCACCTGCTGAAGCGCTTCGGCCTGGACGCACCCGCGGCACCCGGGGAGTCCCCCGTCCGCGTCATGAGCTTCTCGGCCCGCTCGCTGCACCGGATCGCGTACGCGGCACCCAGCATCCCGACCGTGTACCTGATGCAGTTCCTTCCGCTGCGGGCGCGCGAGGCGCGGCTGCCGGCGGGGGCACGGATCGCCGGCCCGGGGATCCGGCTCGTGCGCAACCACCCCTCCTACGTCGAGCGGCTGCACGCCGCCGGTCACGAGGTGCACGTCTGGACGGTGAACGAACCCGCCGACGTCGACCTCTGCGTCGGCCTCGGAGTCGAGGCGATCATCACCAACCGGCCGAAGCAGGTCCTCTCCCGACTGGGACGGCTCTGACCGATTCCGCACCGCGACGGCGCCGCTACAGGGAGTGCACCGGCGCGTTCGATCCGTGCTCGGGTGTGACGAGTGCGTCACCGGACGCGGATTGGCCGGTTTCCGGTCCAGGCCATTGGGGCATCCACTCCGTGGCGTGGGGCGAAGGAGGTCTCGGGGGTGGCGTTGGTGGTGGCACAGGAGGTGCCCACGTCGTCGAGCATGGCCGTACCCCATGGCCCTGCGGGCGTGGGTGAGGCAAGGCACCGGATGCGTGAGCAGTTGCGGCGCAGCGGAGTGTCCGATGCGGTCGTCGACGATGCCGTTCTGATCCTTTCCGAACTGCTGAGCAATGCCTGCCGTCACGGCAGACCGCTCGGGCAGCACACGGAGGTCGGGGACGGCGACATCCGCGCCGCATGGCGCCTCGACCCGTCGGGCGGCCTGACCGTCGAGGTGACGGACGGGGGCGGTCCCACCCGCCCGGTTCCGTCGACGCCCTCGGTCACGGCACACGGCGGCCGAGGGCTCAACATCATCAGCGCGCTCGCCCGGGACTGGGGCGTACGGGACAGCGCCGCGGGCGAGGTCACCGTGTGGGCCCTCGTCACGGAGGGGCACCGCCGCGACGATTTCGCTACGCGCGTCACAGGCCCCGGCTTCGAGTTCACGGACGCCTACGACGACGTCGGCTGACGGCATCGGCGGCGTCGGCTGACGGCGTCGGCATCGGCATCGGCGGCGTCGGCGTCGACGTCGACGTCGACTCACGGTGAGGATCGGCCGGAGCTGGTCGCGGGACGGCTGCGGCCGGCTCCGGGGAGCCGGAGCCGGGGTCACGGGAGGGCCACCGACCGCTCCGGTCCGTTCGCGAGCAGCGCCGAGGCCCGCCCTTCCCGCGCGCTCCGGACGGGCGGCCACGCGACGTGAAGTGCCACTGTGACCGCTGCCACGGCCGCAACGGCTAGGCTCGCGCCCGAGACAAGCACGCCGTCATCGGGAGAAAGCCACATCATGGCCAAGAAGCGCCCCCAGACGAAGGCCGCCGCCAAGCCACAGGTCACCGACGGTGAGATCCCCGTGGTCGGTGCCCGCGAGCCCTGCCCCTGCGGTTCGGGCCGTCGCTACAAGGCCTGCCACGGGCGGGCCGCCGCACACGCCGTGACCGAGCTGGTCCAGCGCCCCTTCGAGGGGCTCCCCGGCGAGGGCGACTGGGTCGCCCTCCGCGAGCTGGTGCCCGCCGCCACCGTCGCCCTGACCCTCAGGGACGGGCTGCCCGAGGACGTCCCGTCGCTCACGCTCGCGACCGTCCTCCCCATGGCGTGGCCGGCGCTGCGCCGCGAGGACGGCTCGGTCATGCTCGCCCTGCAGAACGACACGCCTTCCGGCGACCTCAGCCGCGACCTCGCCGACACCCTTCAGCGGGCGCTGACCACGAAGCCCGGCAACGCGGTGGCCCCGCGGCGCGCCCCCGACGACGGTCCGCGGCTGCAGGACCTGATCGACGCGAACGCCCCGTTCGAGCCGGTCGTGCACAGCGGTTTCGAGTTCTGGATCCCGGAGTCGGTGGAGACCACGAGCGCCGAGGTGACCGCCTCGCTGGAGCGTGCCAACGCGGCCGCGATCCCGACGGCGAAACTGTCCGGCGTCGACGCCGCCTACTGGTGCGAGACCCCGGAGAAGAACCACCTGCGGTGGGTCATGCCGCACTCCGAGGAGCGGCTGCTGGACGCACTCGCCCGGCTGCACGCCGCGGGTGCGTCGAGCCTGGGTGAAAACACCCGTCTCGTCGGGTCGTTCCGTGCGCACGGGCTGGTGGTGCCCGTCTGGGACCTGCCCGGCGGCATGGGTGCGGAGGAGTGCGAGAAGCCGGCCGCGGAGTTCGCCGAGCGGCTCGCCAAGGCGCTCGCGACTGACTCCCCGCTGACGGGCGAGGAGCGCAGGGCCCGCAGCGGCCTCACCAACCGCCAGGTCACGCTGAGCTGACCAGCCCACCGCGGAACACGGGGCGTTGTTCCCGTGCCCGGTCGGCCGGGGCAGGAGGCCGCGGGCGGCCACTCGTGCCCGGCGGCAGCAACAGGCGGCGGGCCGCGGCTTCGGGCGGCGCCCGAAGCCGCGTGGCGCCGCCCACCCCGCCTTGGGTGATCCGCGTCACAACAGTACCTACGGTGCGGTAATTCGCTGTCCGAATACCCCAGATCGAATTTGCGAACAGCAGATCTCTTGTTACCGTTCTGGAAGCCCGGTCGCTGGTGCATCCCCGTCGCCAGCGACCGGGCGTCTCCATTTCCCAGGAGATGGCCCGCACTCCCTCCCGCGCCAACTACCGTCAGCAGCGGATGAGTTGCTGTCCTCGCGGGGCAGCGGTGGCGCCAGGCGGACTTCCCCGGAACGTTCGAACTACGTGTTCGCGGAGTTCAACCGGTTTCGCCTTCGTCCTTCTCACGCGGTGTTTCCCCGACCGCGGGTCCGCGCCTCCCGTCCGTTCGCGCAATGCGCCCCGACGGGGCTTCCACCCGGCACCGGAATGCCCCGGCGCGGGCACCGGCCCGCCGCCGCCGCGTTGCGGTCGTACGTTCGCTCCCAGGCGTCCGGACCACCGGTGAGGACGCGGGTCTGCGCGTCGACGCCGTGCGGCGGGGTCTCCGGGGGCCACGGCGTTCGCTTGTGCGTCGCACGCCGACGGCGCCGCGGCCGGTCCCGGCCGCCCGCCGCGGGCCCGTCGGGGCGTGCTTTCCGGCCACACTTTCCGACCGCCCCGCCCTCTTGCCATCCGCCGTCGCGTCGGGACAACTCCCGCACCGCGGAGGCGACGAGCGACTGCGGCACGGACGACGGTGAGGGGCACAAGAAGACAAGGAGGAACAACCGGGAACAAGCCGACAAGCTCAGCAAAGGGGCGTCAGGGGCGACCGGGGTAACCCGATCACCACGGACCGCCGCGGTTCACCGCGCTGCGCCGTGGATCGGATCACCACGGACCGCCACGGATCACCGCGCTTCGGGAAACCGGGGGGACGGAGGCATCCGATGCCCGTACGGAACCGTCCGCACGCGTAAGCACGCCCACGTACGCGTAGCACGCCCAAGCACCAGTCAGCACGCTTCCGTACCCGATCCCGTGCGGCCCCTCCCCCACACACCCGGATCCCACCCGTACGAGTGAGCCGCCGAGTCCGTACCCCGGCCCCACCGTCCGGAAGGCCGGCCGTCAGTACGCGAGGCGGGATCCCTCCCCGGTCTCCGGAGGGGTCACGCCCGAGGGTGCGCTGACGCTCGCCTCGACGAGGGCGTCGACGACCGCCTCCACGTCCGGCAGCCAGGGAGCCGCCGAGCCGGGTAGCGGGGCACGCTCCCAGCGGACCTGGCCCGTGCCCGTCTCCGAGGGCGGCAGCACCAGATAGCCGCCCGAGCCGTGGAAGCGAAGCGAACTGGGCACCCGGTCCTTGGCGTGGAGCAGTTCACCCAGCCGCTCCATCGAGTAGGGGGCGACGAGCAGGGACCACCGGGTCGGCGTCGCGAGGACGGGGCCGAGCCGGATCTCCATGTGGTCGAGCGCGGAGAGCGCCCGGGCCCCGGCGACCGCCGGCAGGCTCACCGCGCACGGCGCACGGCCTCCCGTGGCGAGCACGACGGGGGCGGCGGGCCGCTGCGTCCACCACCAGCGCACCATCCGCTCGTCGGTGGTCGCCGCAAGGAGCCCGGGGTCGAAGGGGTGCGCGCCGGGGACGACGCACTCGGGGTCGGGGCAGGCACAGCCGCGCCCGCGCTCGGTCCGCCGGCCGGCGGCGTTGAGTCCCACACCGGGCAGCACGGGCCAGTTCCACTCGGTGGCGCAGGTCAGCGCCGCGTCGAGTTGAGGAGCAGGCCTCCCCTTGCGCCAGAACCGGAGCCTGCGTCGCCTTCCGAGGATCTCGCGCATGAGCGCTCGTTCCTTTCCGTTGAACGCCGAGGTCCATCACACCATGTGTGCATCACTTCACTGCGCGTACAAAGCGGCGTCTCACCGCCTAGCCGTAGGCACGGGCGGTCCCATGGGCTCTGTCCATTAAACGCATGGCGAGGGGTGGCGCGCGCCTGGCGCTTGCTCTCCCGCTGTGCTCGTACCGCCACTCGGTACGGGGTGGCGGCCCACGGCGGTTAGGACGCCGCGACTCCCCCGCCCGGTTCCGGGGCGGTCCCAACTGCCCCTGGCCATCACCGTTTACGTACCCATCACGCCCGGGATGACTCCCCCTCGGGCTTCGCCTCGGCCTTCACCCTGGGTGGGGTCCCCATGTCGAACGCGCTTAGTCGACCGCAAATCGCGCCCATGGGGGGCGTTTTTCAGCCAAGTTAGCAACACCGTGGACACCAGCGATACCACCAGGCCAGTGCTGGACATCCCCCTTTGTGTGCGTGTAGATGTGGATGCAGTGATAGCGGCGCAGATTGACATGGGGGTTTGCGATGCTATTGAGCAGAACGCACCAGCCGGAGGGCTGGCTGCCATGAGCGCCCCTCACCTGCCGAAAGTGGCTGGAATCGACTCCGCTGTTCCGGCCCCCGCGCACACTGCCGCCCCATTCGCCCACGCGCCCGGCGCCATGATCCAGGACCGGCTGGCCGGCTGGGTGTCCGACCTCACCACGCTCCACGAACTCACCGAACGCCTCGCCCGGACCGGCTCCCTGGACGAGGCGCTCGACGAACTCCTGCACGCGGGCGCCGCCCTGGTCGGTGCCCGCCGCGGCATGGCCGTCCTCGAACCCGCGGACGGCCGCGGCCCCGCCAGCACCGTCGGACTCGGCCTCGCCCGCGCCGACCTGGGCCACATCGAGACCGTCCCCCGCAGCGCCACCGGGTACGGGCGGATCCTCGACAGCGGTACGCCCGGCGTCCCCGGCCCCGTCGCCCAGGCCGACCTCCTCCACGACGCGACGCTCGACCCGCGGCACCGCGAGGTCGCCGCGCGCCTCGGCTACGCCGCCAGCTACGCCCTGCCGCTCGCCACCGAGGAGGCGGGAAGGCTGGGCGTCGCCGTCTGGTTCTACGACGAGCCCGCCGAGCCCGTGGACCGCCAGCGCCATCTCGTCGGCCTCTACGGCCGGTACGCCACCGAGCACCTGGCCCGGATGCTGGAACTGGAACGGACCCGCCACCAGATGGCCGCCATCGCCGACGAACTGCTGCCGGGCAGGCTGCCCCGGGTCCCGGGGGTGCGGCTCGCGGCCCGGCACCTCACCGGACCGCGCGGCGGCGGCGAGTGGTACGACGCGCTGCCGCTCCCCGAGGGCGCCCTGGGACTCGCCGTGGGCTCGGTCTCCGGTTCGGGACCGAGCGCGCTGGCCGCCATGGGCAGGCTCCGGGCCAGCCTGCGGGCGTACGCGGTGATGGAGGGGGAGGACCCCGTCGCCGTACTGTCGGACCTGGAGCTGCTGCTGAGGCTCACCGAACCGGCCCGCTCGGCGACCGCGCTCTTCGCCTACTGCGAACCGGCCCCGGCGGCGCACGGCGACGGGACCGGAAGCAGGATCGTGCTGGCCGGCGCCGGGCACACCCCGCCCCTGGTCGTCGGGCAGCACCGCACCGAGTTCGTCGAGACGTCGCTGTCGGCACCACTGGGGATGCTCGCGTGCTGGGAAGCGCCCAGTGTGGAGTTCTCCCCCGCACCCGGAGAAACGGTGCTGCTCTACACCGACGGACTGCTCCGGCGCACCGGCGACCCGATGGACCGTGCCTTCACCCGGCTGCACACCGCCGCCGCGAGCGTGCCCAGGGCGGTGCGCGACGACCCGGGCGCGGTCGCCGACCACGTGCTGCGCACGGTGCTCCCCGGCGCGTTCGACGCCGGGCGGGACGGCGAGGACGTGGTGATACTGGCGGCCCGCTTCGAGTGACGGGAGCGACGGGAGCGACGGGCGGCCGGACCGGGTGACGCTCCGGCGGGACGGGCCCGGGGCCGCAAGGCTTCCGGCGCCTCTGCGGTACGACCGTACGATGGGTGAGGGTTTCAGCATCGTACCGACCAGGAGGCAGACCCGTGGCAGAGGAGCTCACCCCGGAGACCCCGGCGAACGAGTCCGATCGCACCGCCGAGGCGGAAGGGGCCGAGGAGCCGGTCGAGCAGCGCAAGAACGGCCTCTACCCGGAGGTCTCCGACGAGCTCGCCGCGAACATGAAGTCCGGCTGGGCCGACACCGAGCTGCACGGCCTCGAGCCGATCGCACAGGCGGCGCACACCGAGCGCCGCCGCGCCGCGCTCTCCGCCCGTTTCCCCGGCGAGCGGCTCGTGATCCCGGCGGGCAACCTGCGGACCCGCTCCAACGACGCCGAGTACGCCTTCCGCGCCTCCACCGAGTACGCCTACCTCACCGGCGACCAGAGCCACGACGGCGTCCTGGTGCTGGAGCCCACCGCCGGCGGCCACACGGCGACCGTCCACCTGCTGCCCCGCTCCAACCGGGAGAACGGCGAGTTCTGGCTCGACGGCCAGGGGAACTGTGGGTCGGCCGGCGCCACTCGCTCGCCGAAGCCACCCGCCTGCTGGGCATCCCGGCCGAGGACGTGCGCGAGCTGCCGGGCAAGCTGCGCCAGGCGACCGGCCCGGTCCGTGTCGTCCGCGGCCACGACGCGGGCGTCGAGTCCGCCCTGACCGACAAGGTCACCGCGGAGCGCGACGAGGAACTGCGCGTCGTCCTGTCCGAGGCACGCCTGGTCAAGGACGAGTTCGAGATCGCCGAGTTGCAGAAGGCCTGCGACTCCACGGCCCGCGGCTTCGAGGACGTCGTGAGGGTGCTGGACCGCGCCGAGGCCACCAGCGAGCGCTATGTCGAGGGCACGTTCTTCCTGCGCGCCCGCGTCGAGGGGAACGACGTCGGCTACGGCTCCATCTGCGCCGCCGGGCCGCACGCCACCACCCTGCACTGGGTCCGCAACGACGGCCCGGTCCGCCCCGGCGAACTGCTCCTCCTGGACGCCGGTGTGGAGACCACCGAGCTCTACACGGCCGACGTGACCCGCACCCTGCCCGTCAACGGCCGCTTCAGCGGACTGCAGCGCAGGATCTACGACGCGGTGTACGAGGCCCAGGAGGCCGGAATCGCCGCCGTGCGGCCCGGCGCGCTCTTCAGCGACTTCCACGACGGGGCCCAGCGGGTCCTCGCCACCCGGCTCGTGGATTGGGGTCTGCTCGGCGACCTCGACGTGGAGAAGGTGCTCGAGCTCGGTCTCCAGCGGCGCTGGACCCTGCACGGCACCGGTCACATGCTCGGCATGGACGTCCACGACTGCGCGGCCGCGCGCCGCGAGACCTACGCGGCGGGCACGCTGGAGCCCGGCATGTGCCTGACCGTCGAGCCGGGGCTCTACTTCCAGGCCGACGACCTCACGGTGCCCGAGGAGTACCGCGGCATCGGAGTGCGGATCGAGGACGACATCCTCGTCACCGAGGACGGCAACCGGAACCTCTCGGCGGCGCTGCCGCGCCGGGCCGACGAGGTCGAGGCGTGGATGGCCCGGCTCAGGGGCTGACGCCCGCCGCCGGTGCGGTCCCGCCGCGGACCGCGCCGTCCCGGACCGCGCCGTCCCGGACCGCGCCGTCCCGGACCGCGCCGTCCCGGGCCGCGCGGCCCGGGGCGGCGCCCCGGCCGGGCCGGGAGGACGGCACCCTTCGCTCAGACCGCTCCGAGCAGGGCGCCGTCCCGCCATTTCAGTACCTTGTCGAAGCTCACCACCGCGCCCCGGCCGGGCCGGTTCCGCAAGGACACGTGGTCCGCGAGCTGCTCGATGAGGCAGAGCCCGCGGCCGCTCTCGGCGGCCGGGCCCGCGCCGGAGAGGTGCGCGCAGTCCGGGAAGCCGGGTCCGCCGTCCGCCACCTCGATACGGCACTTCTCCCCGTCCAGGTAGGCCGTCACGCGGTACCCGTCCGCGGGGGAGCCGGCCGCACCGGGTACGCCGTGCTCGACGGCGTTCGCACAGGCCTCGCTCAGCGCGACGGAGAGGTCGAAGGAGATGTCGGGGTCGACGCCCGCGGTCTCCATGGCACCGAGCAGAAGACGTCGAGCGAGCGGCACGCTCGCAGCTTCGCGCCGCAAATGGAGAGACCACCAGATGCTCATGCTCCAGCCTCCTGGCTGCGGCTCGACATACCGATACCTATTGCCGCGCCCTCCCTTTCGTAAGCACCGAGTTGACGTTTTTGCCCTCATTCGGCGGATGCGCCGATGGGCCATGCCGGTGTAGGCGCACGCCAGGTGGGCGAGCGGGCCCCAAACGTGACCTTCCGGACCCGCCGCGGGGGCCCGCACGGCCCGATGGGATGATGTCCCGGCCATGTCTGCCCAACCGCCGGCCGCCCCCGGCGACGCGCCCGCCGCGACCGGACCGCGGCTGCTGAGGGCCGCGGTGTTCGCCGCGGTCTGCGTCGTGCTGTCCGCACTGGGCCACGTCCTGGCCGCCTGCGCTCCGGTCCCCTGGTGGACGCTGCTCGCCGGTTTCCTGACGGTGACCGCGGTGGTGGCGCCGCTGGCCGGCCGCTCGCCTTCGCTGCCCGCCGTCGTGGCCGCCCTGGCCGGCGGGCAGCTCGCCCTGCACTCCCTCTTCGGGCTCGGCCAGCGCCCCGCACGGGTGGCGCCGGGCGCCGACGACGCCGTCGTCCGGCTGGCGGCGAAGCTGACCTGCGGGGCCGCCGGTGACGCGCTGGGCCCGGCCGAGGCGCACCGGATCGTCGCCGGCGCCGGCATCGACCCGGCGACCGTGGCGCAGGCCGTCCGTGCCGGTCACACCGGTCACGCCGCGGCCGTGCCGAACGCGGCCCTGGAGTCGGGCGGGCTGCTGCCGAGCCTGCCCATGCTGCTCGGCCATCTGCTGGCGGCGCTGGTCACGGGCTGGCTGCTGCGCCGCGGCGACCTCGCGCTGCTGCGGCTGGCCGCGTTCTCCGCCCAGGGAGCCCAGGGGGCCGGTGAGGTGGTGGCCGAGGGCGCGCTCGTACGCGCCCTGCGGGCCGCCGTCGCGCTCGTACGGGAACTGCTCGCCGGGCTGCCGGCCGCGCCGGGGACCGCTCCGGGGCGCGCCGTGGCGGACGCCGGGCACTCCACGCCGCCCGCGGCGGCACTCCAGCACACCGTGGTCAGGCGCGGCCCGCCCGCGCGGCGCGTCCTCGCGGTCTGCGTCCTCGCAGCCTGAACGCGGCGCCACCCGACGACGTACCCCCCAGCGGGTGTCCCGGGCGGTCGGTGCCGCGGCTCTCCCGCGCGTCCGCGCGGCTCGACCACCTTCCCGCTCACGTGGAGTGCTTCACCATGAACAACGTCTCTCGTCTCGCCGTCGCCGCCGGTGCCGCGGCCTCGTCCGCGCTGCTGCTCTGCGGCCCCGCCTTCGCACACGTCAGCGTGCAGCCCGAGGGCGAGGCCGCGAAGGGCGGCTTCGCCACCGTCAACTTCAAGGTCCCCAACGAGCGCGACAACGCCTCGACGGTGAAGCTCGAGATCACCCTGCCCGCCGACCACCCGCTCTCCTCCGTGCTGCCGCAGCCCGTGCCGGGCTGGAAGGCCGAGGTGACCACGGCCAAGCTGGACAAGCCGCTGAACGTCCACGGGCGGCAGGTCACCGAGGCGGCCTCGAAGATCACGTGGACCTCGGCCGGCGGCAAGATCGGCCCCGGCCAGTTCCAGCAGTTCCCGGTCTCCCTCGGCCAGTTGCCGGAGGACACCGGCAAGCTCGTCTTCAAGGCGCTCCAGACGTACGACAACAAGGAGGTCGTGCGCTGGATCGAGGAGCCGCAGGACGGCGCGGCCGAGCCCGACTACCCCGCTCCCGTGCTCACCCTCGCCGCGGCGACCGGCGACCACCACGGCGGCTCCGGCGCCGAGAAGGCGGCCGACGGCGCCCACTCCGCCGAGCACACGGACGGCGAGGGCGCGGACGACGAGGGCGCGACCGCCGCGAGCGCCACGGACGGCACGGCCCGGATCCTCGCCGTGGTCGGCATCCTGGTGGGTGCCGCGGGCGTGGCCTTCGGCGTGCTGGCCGGTCGCCGCCGCTCCGCCTGACCGGCGCCCCTCTCTCTTTCCTCGACTTCCGGGACATCTCCTCATGCGCTACAAGATCGTGACGGCCGCCGCCCTGGCACTGGCGGCCGCCCTCTCCCTTTCCGCCTGCGGCAACGGCGGAGGACCGGCCGGCGCGGACGGCTCGCTCGCCGAGGTGTCGGCCCCGCCCAGGGACAAGGCGGCGACCGTCCTCGACCGGCCCTTCGAAAAGCCGGACCTCGTCCTCACGGACACCTCGGGCAAGCCGTACGACCTCCGCGAGCGGACCAAGGGCAAGCCGACCCTGGTCTACTTCGGCTACACCCACTGCCCCGACGTCTGCCCGCTGACGATGAGCAACATCGCCGTCGCCAGGAAGCAGCTTCCCCAGGCGGACCAGGACAAGCTGCAGGTCGTCTTCGTGACCACCGACCCCGAGCGGGACACCGCGGCCGAACTGGCCAAGTGGCTCCCCGCGGCGGGCGACCCGTCCTTCGTCGGGCTCACCGGCGACTTCCCGACGATCCAGGCGGCGGCGCGCCAGCTGGGCATCGGCGTCGAACCCTCCACCAGGGACAAGGACGGCAAGGTCGTCTCCATGCACGGCACCCAGGTCGTGGCCTTCTCCCCCAAGACCGACCGGGGGTACGTCCTGTACGGCGAGGACACCACTCCGGACGACTTCGCCAAGGACCTCCCCAAGATCGTCAAGGGGGAGAACCCGTGACCCGGGGTGCGGCGTCCGCCCTCGCCGCGGCCCTCGCGCTCTCGGCCGGCCTGGGGCTCGCCGGATGCTCCGCGGCCGCGCCCGAACTGAAGGTCGACGGGGCGTTCATGCCGCAGCCCGTGGGCGACATGGCGGGCGGCTTCCTCACGGTCGTCAACGAGGGCGACACGGCGGACAGGCTGACCTCCGTCACCAGCAGCCTCTCGGACGACGTCGAGCTCCACGAGGCGAAGGACGGGAAGATGCGGCAGGTGACGTCGCTCGCGGTCCCCGCGAACGGGGAGCTGAAGCTGGAGCGGGGCGGCGACCACCTCATGTTCCTGGACATCAAGAAGCAGCCGAAGCAGGGGAGAAGGTCGACGTCGAACTCCACTTCGAGAAGTCGGAACCGATCAGGGTCCAGCTCCCCGTGAAGGACCGGACCCACAACCCGGATCACCACTGAGCCCCGTGACGAGGCTCTCGGCCGTTCGAGGGACTGACGACACACCATGACCACCACCGCCCCGCGCGTCGGCACGGCGACTCTGCTGCGCCTGCTGCTGATCACCGCGGCACTGCTCGGCACCGTGCACACCGGCACGGCGGACGCGCACGCCGCCCTGACCGGCAGCAACCCGAAGGACGGGGCGGTGCTGGCCGTCGCCCCCAAGGACGTCACGCTCACCTTCTCCGAGCAGGTCGCCCTGGGGAACGACTCGATCAGGGTCCTCGACCCCCGGAGCAGGCGCGTCGACACCGCCGAGCTGAAGGACCTCGGCGGCGAGGGCGCCGTCAGCTACGGAGTGGCACTCGAGTCCGGCCTGCCGGACGGCACCTACACCGTCGCCTGGCAGGCCGTCTCCGCCGACAGCCACCCCATCGCGGGAGCGTTCACCTTCTCCGTCGGGGCGCCCTCGAAGACCGTCGTGGAACTGCCGAAGCAGCAGGCGGGCGGCGGCCTCGTCGGCGCGCTGTACGGCATCGCGCGGTACGCGGCGTACGCGGGGTTCACCGTCCTGGTCGGCGGCGCCGCCTTCGTGCTGGCCTGCTGGCCGCGCGGGGCGGGCACCCGGGCGGTGCGGCGGGTGGTGGTGTACGGCTGGGTGACGCTCACCGCCGCCACCCTCGCGATGCTGCTGCTGCGCAATCCCTACACCGGCTCGGGCGATCCGGGCGACGCGTTCGACCTGGCCGGGCTCCAGGCCGTCCTCGCGACCAAGACCGGGGCGGCGCTGGTGTCGCGGCTGCTGCTGCTCGGCGTGGCGGCGCTGTTCGTCGCGGTGCTGTTCGGGGCGTACGCGAAGCGGGCCACCGGAGCGGAGCGGGCCACGGAACCCGCCGCGGGAGGTACACCGGGTACGGGCCACGCCACGAAACCCGGAACCACCGGAACGGCAGACGCCACGGCCACGGACGAGGGCGGGCGGGGGACGCCGGGGGGCCGGATCGGGGAGAAGCAGGACCTCGCCCTCGGCCTGGGCATCGGCGGCACGGTCGTCGCCGCCGGGATCGCCTCCACCTGGGCCCTGTCCGAGCACGCCTCGACCGGCATCCAACCGGGCGTGGCGATGCCCGTCGACGTGCTGCACCTGCTGGCCGTCGCCGCCTGGCTCGGCGGCCTCACCGCCCTGCTCGTGGCGCTCCACCGGGTGCCCTCCATCGAACGGGCGGCAGTCCGGCGCTTCTCCCGGGTGGCGTTCTGGTCCGTCGCCGTACTCGCCGCCACGGGGTTCTACCAGTCGTGGCGGCAGGTGGGCTCGTGGTCCGCGCTGACCGGCACCTCGTACGGTCGACTGCTGCTGGTGAAGATCGGACTGGTCACCGTCCTGGTAGGGATCGCCTGGATCTCACGGCGCTGGACGGCGCGGCTCTCGGACCGTGCTCCCGCCGCGGCGGGGGCACACGCCGCGCAGGCAGACAACGCGCAGGCAGACACCGCGGCGGAGGCAGACGCGGAGGCAGCCACCGCGGAGCCGGCCGTCCCCCGGCCCGTGGCGGCCGGGGCGGCCCGCGCCGCCGGGGCGGCCAGGGAGGCCAGGGAGGCCGGGGAGGCAGCGGCCCCGTCCGGCGACCCCGTGCGCGCCGCCCAACTCGCCCGGCAGGAGGCCGCGATGGCGGCGGCCGGCCGCAAGCGCCTCCGGGACGCCGACAGGGAGCGCTCCGGGCTGCGGCGCTCCGTCCTCGCGGAGGCGGGTGTCGCCGTCGTGCTGCTCGCCGTGACGACCGCCCTCACCTCCACGGAGCCGGGCCGTACGGAGGAAAGGGCCACCCTGGAGCGCGGCGGCCGGACGTCCTCGGCCGCCCCGGCCAAGCCCGTCGACGTCACCCTGCCCTTCGACACCGGCGGCCCGAACGGCAGGGGCACGGCCCGGCTGACCGTCAGTCCGGGCCGCTCGGGCGCCAACGAGCTGCGCCTGTGGACCAGGGGCCCGGGCGACCTGCCGCTGGACGCACCCGAGGTCAAGATCTCCTTCACCCTGGTCGCGGAGAAGATCGGCCCGCTGCCGCTGGTGCCGGAACGCGTCGCGGCCGGTCACTGGAGCGCGAGCAACATCCAGATCCCGCTGCCGGGAGAGTGGCGGGTCCGGATCACCGTACGGACATCGGACATCGACCAGACGACCGTCGAGAAGAACGTGAGGATCGGCTGACGTGGCCGGCCGCCGAGGCACAGTGGTGAATGCATGAACGACAACGAGATCTCCCGGCGCAGGCTGCTCGGCACGGTCGGCGCTGCGGGCGCGACCGGGCTCGCCCTCGGCGCCGCGGGCGGCGCCGCCGGGTACGCGGCGGCCTCCGCCGACCCGGCGGCCGCGCTGGCCACCGTCGGCTCCACCGCCGAGCCGTTCCACGGCGAGCACCAGCCGGGCATCACCACGCCGATGCAGTCCCACGGCCATCTCGCCGCCTTCGACCTGGCGCCGGGGGCGGGCCGCAGGGAGGCGACCGCCCTGATGCGCCGCTGGTCGGCCACCGCGGCCCGCCTGATGGCGGGCGAGCCGGCCGACGACGACACCGGGGTCGCCCTGGACGCGGGCCCTTCCTCCCTCACGATCACCTTCGGCTTCGGCCGGACCTTCTTCGACCGCACGGGTCTCACCGCGCAGCGCCCCGTCCAGCTCGACCCGCTGCCCGCGTTCTCCTCCGACCGGCTGGATCCGCGCCGCTCGGAGGGAGACCTCTGGGTGCAGATCGGCGCCAACGACGGGCTGGTCGCCTTCCACGCCCTGCGCGCCGTCCAGAAGGCGGCGGGCGGTGCGGCGCGAACGCGCTGGCAGATGACCGGCTTCAACCGCTCGCCGGGTGTCACGGCCCGGCCGATGACCAGCCGCAACCTCATGGGGCAGGTGGACGGCACCCGCAACCCCAAGCCGTCCGAGCCCGACTTCGACCGCCGTGTCTTCGTCCCGGCCGGCGGGTCCGGGGCGGGCACGGCGGCACAGCCGGCCTGGATGGCGGGCGGCTCGTACGCCGTCGTCCGCCGCATCCGGATGCTGCTGGACGACTGGGAGAAGCTGAGTTTGAAGGACCAGGAGCTGGTGATCGGCCGCCGCAAGTCGGACGGCGCCCCGCTCACCGGCGGCGGCGAGACGGCCGAACTCGACCTGGACCGGACGGGACCGGACGGTTCCCCGGTCATCCCGGCCGACGCGCACGCGCGGATCTCCGCTCCGGAGCAGAACGCCGGCGCCGCGATGCTGCGCCGGCCGTTCTCGTACCACGACGGAATGGCGGCGGACGGCGCTCCCGACGCGGGGCTGCTGTTCGTGTGCTGGCAGGCCGACCCGCTGCGGGGCTTCGTGCCGGTGCAGCGGAAGCTGGACCGCGGGGATGCGCTGTCCCGGTTCGTCCGGCACGAGACGAGCGGCCTCTTCGCCGTCCCGGGCGGCGCGGCGGAGGGCGAGTACGTCGGGCGGCGGTTGCTGGAACCGTGAGGCGGGCCG
Organism: Streptomyces sp. I6; assembly: GCA_003725745.1. Taxonomy (GTDB): domain Bacteria; phylum Actinomycetota; class Actinomycetes; order Streptomycetales; family Streptomycetaceae; genus Streptomyces. The sequence continues at coordinate 3,308,909 of RHDP01000001.1, forward strand.
CGCGGGCCGGGCGGCGGGGCCGGTGGCAGCCGGGGTCCGCCCGCCGGGGAACGGCTTCCGGTGCCTGGGGGCACCGCCGGCCGTCGGGCCCGACCCGGCCCGGGGGATGGACGGCACGGCCCGGGGGATGGACGGCACGGCGCCGGATCGACCTCGCCACGGTCCTGCCCGGTTGTCTCGGCGACACCGTGAAGCGCACGGGGCGGGCACCACGACGGAACGGGCACCGCCACGGGACGGGCATCGCGACGGGGCGAACTTCGGCTGACGCGGCACTAGGGTGACGGGTATGTCCGCCACGCGCTTCACGTACCTCGGCCCCGAGGGCACCTTCACCGAGGCCGCCCTGCGTACCCTCCCGGAGGCCGCCACCCGCGAACTGGTCCCGATGGTGTCCGTGCCGGCCGCGCTCGACGCCGTGCGCTGTGGTGAGGCCGCGGCCGCGCTGGTGCCGATCGAGAACTCGGTGGAGGGCGGCGTCACCGCGACGCTGGACGAGCTGGCCTCCGGCGAACCGCTGATGATCTACCGCGAGGTGCTGCTGCCGATCTCGTTCGCGCTGCTGGTGCGGCCGGGGACGAAGCTGTCGGATGTGAAGACGGTGACCGGCCACCCGGTCGCCCAGCCGCAGGTGCGGAACTGGCTGCGGGCCCATCTGCCCGACGCGGTGTGGGAGTCGGCGGCGTCGAACGCGGACGGTGCGCGGCTGGTCCAGGAGGGGCGCTTCGACGCGGCCTTCGCGGGCGAGTTCGCGGCGGCGACGTACGGGCTCGAGGCGCTGGTCACCGAGATCCACGACGCGGAGAACGCGGAGACGCGCTTCGTGCTGGTGGGCCGTCCGGCGCGGCCCGCGGCACCGACGGGAGCGGACAAGACGTCGGTGGTCATCTGGCAGCGCGACGACCACCCGGGCGCGCTGCTGGAGCTGCTCCAGGAGTTCGCGGTACGCGGTGTCAACCTGATGCTGCTGCAGTCCCGTCCCACCGGCGCGGGCATCGGGAACTACTGCTTCGCGATCGACGCCGAGGGCCATATCGCGGACCGCCGGGTGGGGGAGGCGCTGATGGGTCTGAAGCGCATCTGCCCGAAGGTGCGCTTCCTCGGGTCCTACCCGCGGGCGGGTGTCCCTGCTTCGGGGCAGGGCGGACGCCCGCTGCGCCCGGGGACCTCCGACGCGGAGTTCGTGGACGCGGCCGAGTGGCTGGCGCGCTGTCAGGACGGTCGCGGGTAACCCGGGGTTCACCCCGGGCCGCGCCCGGCGGCCGCCGCTCTCGCTTGCCGTTACCCACAAAGTTATCCACAGGGCGGCTTCTCGATCTGGGGACAAGTCGACAACACAGTCCGACTTAGTCGACAAATCACTCCACTCATCGCTCTCGCGTCCACAGCACACATCGATTGCCCATGTCAGCCCAATTCCAACGATCAACTCTTCGGAGCGAAGAAGTGCGAGGAATTGCCACTCGAACGAGCGCGTGAACCGCGTTTGGGGAGGCGGCCCCCGGATCTTCGCCACTCTTTCAGAATGATCAATTCCGTAATCCACAGACCCCTCCCACACCCTGTGGATAACTCGCGCGAACCCCCTTCCCCTGTGGACAACAGCCCCGGAGTTCAGCGGCGCCGGGGCGGCCCCGGAGGCGGGGCGACCACCGCTCACGCCCTTCGGCAGCGGACGGCGGGACGAGTGGAGATGCCGCCCGGGATTCGCCCGGCCTTTCCATAATTCGGGCAAATTCGATCAATTCGGATAATTTACGCAAAGAGACATGGTCAATATCAACTGGGGAGCCGGGAGCGCACACCGGTAGCCTGGTGGGGTGATTGACCTTCGCCTGCTCCGTGAGGACCCCGACCGTGTTCGCGCCTCCCAGCGCGCCCGTGGAGAGGACGTCGAACTCGTCGACGCCCTGCTCTCCGCCGACGAGCGGCGCAGGTCGTCCGGCGTCCGCTTCGACGAACTCCGCTCCGAGCAGAAGTCGCTCGGCAAGCTCATCCCCAAGGCGTCCCCGGACGAGCGCGCCGAACTGCTGAAGAAGGCCGAACAGCTCAAGTCCGACGTGAAGGCCGCCGAGGCCGAGCAGAACGAGGCCGAGGAAGAGGCCCGCCGGCTGCTCCTCGGCCTGGGCAACCTCGTCCACCCCGACGTCCCGGTCGGCGGCGAGGAGGACTTCGTCGTGCTGGAGACGCACGGCGCCGTCCGCGACTTCGGCGCCGAGGGCTTCCAGCCCAAGGACCACCTGGAGCTGGGCGAGGCGCTCGGCGCCATCGACGTCGAGCGCGGAGCGAAGGTCTCCGGCTCCCGCTTCTACTACCTGACGGGCGTCGGCGCCCTGCTGGAACTCGCCCTGGTCAACGCCGCGATGGCACAGGCCACCGAGGCCGGCTTCACCCCGATGCTGACCCCGGCCCTGGTCCGCCCCCGCGCCATGGAGGGCACGGGCTTCCTCGGCCAGGCCGCGGAGAACGTCTACCACCTGGAGAAGGACGACTTCTATCTCGTCGGCACCTCCGAGGTCCCGCTCGCCGCGTACCACATGGACGAGATCATCGACGGCGACAAGCTCCCGCTGCGGTACGCCGGCTTCTCGCCGTGCTTCCGCCGCGAGGCCGGCACGTACGGCAAGGACACCCGCGGCATCTTCCGCGTCCACCAGTTCGACAAGGTCGAGATGTTCTCGTACGTCCACCCCGACGAAGCCGAGAGCGAGCACAGGCGTCTGCTGGAGTGGGAGAAGCAGTGGCTGAACGCCCTGGAGCTGCCGTTCCAGGTGATCGACGTGGCCACCGGCGACCTGGGAGCTTCGGCGTCGCGCAAGTTCGACTGCGAGGCCTGGATCCCGACCCAGGGCAAGTACCGCGAACTCACGTCGGCGTCGAACTGCGACGGCTTCCAGGCCCGCCGGCTGTCGGTCCGGATGCGCGACGGCAAGCAGGTCAAGCCGCTCGCGACGCTGAACGGCACGCTGTGCGCCGTGCCGCGCACGATCGTGGCGATCCTGGAGAACCACCAGCTGGCCGACGGCTCGGTGCGGGTGCCGGAGGTCCTGCGCCCCTACCTCGGCGGCCGTGAGGTCCTGGAGCCGGTCGCCCGGTGAGCTTTCCGTACCGCCTGATCGCCACGGATCTCGACGGGACCCTGCTGCGCTCCGACGAGTCCGTGTCGCAGCGCACACGCCACGCGCTCGCCGCCGCCACGGCGGCGGGCGCCGTGCATGTCGTCGTCACGGGCCGGGGCGTCCCGTGGACCCGGCACATCCTCGACGACCTGGGCTACCACGGCCTCGCCGTCTGCGGTCAGGGCGCCCAGGTGTACCACGCCGGCGAGCACCGGCTGCTCACCTCCGTGACGCTGGACCGGCGGCTCGCCGCACTCGCCGTGGCCAAGCTGGAGACGGAGACCGGCCCGCTCGCGCTGGCCGCCGGCCGCGACGGCCTGGACGGGGAGGTGGTCGCCGGGCCCGGCTACCGGTTCCAGGACGGTCCGCTCCCGGTCGTCGTCACCGACGACCCGGCCGAGCTGTGGGCGGCCCCGCTGACCAAGCTCTATGTGCAGCACCCGGACCTCGACGACGACGGGCTGACCCGGCTCGCGCGCTCGGTGGTCGGCGGGCTCGTGGACGTGGTGATGGCCGGTGAGGGAATCGTCGAGATCCTGCCCCTCGGCCTGAGCAAGGCCACCGGTCTCTCGCTGGCGGCGCGCAGGCTGGGTGTGCGGGCCACCGAGACGATCGCCTTCGGCGACATGCCGAACGACATCCCCGTGTTCGGCTGGGCCGCCCACGGCGTCGCGATGGCCAACGCCCACGACGAACTGAAGGCCGTGGCACACCGGGTCACGGCATCGAACGAACAGGACGGCATCGCGCTGGTGCTGGAGGAACTGCTCGGACGTTAAGGGCTTGCGGGGGAGCGACACCGTGATTCCCCGCGAACCCTCGGGCCGTGCTGCCCCGCACCGGGCCGTACCCGTGTCCGGCGGCGCGCCGCCGGACACGGGTACGGCCGAGGGCCTGCCGGGGGCCCGGCGTACGGAGCGCACCTGCGTGCGCACTGCGGAGGATGCGCGGATCGAACGCGCGCGGGGCTGGACCCCGATCACGGCTTAGCAAGCCGGTGCCTTACCACTCGGCCAATCCTCCGGGAGGGCGGCCCGCGCGGATGCGCGCTCGAAGCGGCCGCCCGGGCAGTTGCCGGCGGCTCCACGGAGTCCGATGACTACTCCGGAACCTGCCCTGCGCTGCCCTGCGGGGAACCCGGCGGACTCGTACTCTCGGTCATCACCGCGCTCCTCCCCGGTCCTGTGCCGGCCCTTCGGCCCCGCCGCACATCCGGCGGCGACACACGGGCAGTCTGCCCGGTCCGGGCGGCGCCCCGCCACCGGTTTTCCGGGCAGGCCGGGCGCTCAGAACCGGCGCCACCGGTCCTTACCTGCGGCCGGGCGGCGCCCCGCCACCGGTTTTCCGGGCAGGCCGGGCGCTCAGGACCGGCGCCACCAGCGCCGTCGGCGCCGTGCGCGGGCCCTGCTCCAGAACCAGCCCGCGGGCGGCTCGTCGGAGCGCCAGGGCTGCGGTTCGGGCGCCGAGCCGCGCCACCGGGCCGCCAGCATCCGTGCCCTGGCGGAGGGCTCGGTGGTCTCCGCGGCGCGCACGAAGGCGTCGTCGAGCACCGCCTCGTCCCAGGCGTCTCCGCGAGCGTCCGCCCCGGAACCGGAAGCATCCCGGGCCGCGTCAGCCCCGGAACGGCCGCCTTCGGCCGCGCGTGACCCGGCACCGTCCCCCGGGCCGTCCACGGAGCCGCTGTCAGACAGGCCGGACAAGCCGGACGCGTCCGGCGCAGCGGACGCCGGGTCCGGTCCCGGGCGGTGCTCCTCCCGGTGCGGCCCCGGATGCGGCGGACGGTCCTGCTCCGGACGCGGCGGACGGTCCGGCTGCGCCTGTGGCTGACGGTGCGGCTCCTCCGGCATGGCTGCTCCTCCTCATACCCCAGTGTCCCCGCCGGCCTGTCGGGCCCGCGTGAGGACGGGGGCACCGCGGGGCGGGGTCCCGGCCCCGCCCCGCCCCGCTACTCCTCGCCGGCCAGCGTCAGCGTCCTCAGCTTCCGCCCGGCGTATCCCGTCGCCAGCAGCGTCACCCCGGCGAGCAGCGCCACCGCGAGCGGCAGGCCCACATCGGAGGTGATCATCCCGTCGCCCCCGATCCGCTCGGCCAGGGCCAGCGACCACTGCTGCACGCTGAGCGTCCGCGCCCCGGGGACGAGGCTGCCGAAGAGCGTCTCCCACACCAGGGCGTAGACGAGACCGATCACGACCGCGTGCCTGCTGACCGTGCCGAGCAGCAGGAACAGCGCGGCGTAGGCGATCGACGCGACCAGTGCCGCGACCGTGTAGGCCACCGCGATCTGCTGCCCGTTGCCGTTGAGGATGTATCCCGCGGCGAACGTGGGGACCGCGGAGAACACCATCGTCACGGCGATCGCCACGACCAGCTTGGTGACGACGATCACCGGCCGCTTCACCGGCTTCGCCAGCAGATAGACGATCGAGCCGTCGTCGATCTCGGGACCGATCGCCCCCGTTCCGGCGATCACGCCGATCAGCGGCACCATCGTGGCGATGGCGAATCCGCCCAGCACGTCGGCGGCGACCTGGTCGTCCACGCCGTTGAACGCCCTCACCGCGGCCGCGATGAGCAGCAGCAGGCCGGGGAGGACGAAGAGGATCGCCGCGCGGCGCCGGCCGAGGAGGGCCCGGTAGGTGAGCCGGGCGACTGTCGGGTCGTACATGTCGTGGGCTCCTTTCAGGCCGCTACGAGGTAGGAGAAGACCGATTCGAGGGACTCGTCGGACGGCGAGACCGTGAGCAGCCGGATCGAGTGGTCGCGGGCCACCCTCGGCAGGAGTTCGGTGAACCGGCCGAAGTCGACCGCCTGGATGCGCAGCGCGCCTTCCCCTCCTTCCTGGAGGTCCACTTCGATGCCGGCGGTCGACGGGTCCGCGATCAGCGCGGCGGCGAGCGCGCGGTCGTCGCTGGAGCGCACCAGATAGCGGTGCGGCCGGTCCGTCATCAGCCGGCGGATCCTGCGGAAGTCGCCGCTCGCGGCGTGCCGTCCCGCGACGATCACCTCGATGTGGGAGGCGAGTTGCTCGACCTCCTCCAGGATGTGGGAGGAGAACAGGACCGTGCGTCCCTCGCCTCCCATGCGCCGGAGCAGGTCCATGAGCTGCATCCGCTGGCGCGGGTCCATCCCGTTGAACGGCTCGTCGAGCAGCAGCACGTCCGGCTCGTGCACCAGGGCGGACGCCATCTTGACCCGCTGGCGCATGCCCTTGCTGTACGTGGCGATCTTGCGGTCCTGCGCGGGCTCCATCTCCACCGTCGCCAGGGCCCGCTGGGCCTCCTTGGCGCCGAGGCCGTGCAGTTCGGCGTTGGCGAGGACGAACTCCCGTCCCGTGAGGAAGTCGTACATCGCCTCCCGCTCGGGCACGACGCCGATCCGCCGGTAGACCGACTCGTTGCGCCAGATCGTCTCCCCGTCGAGGGTGACGGTGCCCGTCGAGGGGGCGAGGAAGCCGCCCATCATGTTGATGAGCGTGGACTTGCCGGCCCCGTTGGGCCCGAGGAGTCCGGTGACACCCGGCCCGATGTCCATGGTGACGTCGTTGACGGCCACCACGTTGCCGAACCAGCGCGAGGCGTGGTCGATGCGGACAGTGGTCATGGTCAGAGCCCGACCTTTCGGTAGCGGCGCATCAGGACGCCGTACGAACCGGCGATGAGCGCGAGGACCGCCAGCAGATAGACCAGCCCGGTGCCGGTGCCGGGCCCCTGCCCGCCGGGGAAGGAGGAGGACGCGCCGAGGAAGGCGGTCTGCACCCCGTCGATCAGGGTGACGGGAGAGAAGAGGCCCAGCCACTGCACGGCACCCGCGGACCCGGTCTCGTAGGCGATGGCCTGGACGGTGGACACCGCCCCGTAGGTGATGGTCAGGGTGGCGATGACCGCCGCGACACCGAATCCGCGGCGCGGGGTGAGCGCGGCCATGACGAGACCGAGACCGCCGAAGAGGAGGGAGAGCAGTGCCACGGAGACCAGTCCCTGTGCGAAGCCCCCGGTCTGGTCGGCGAGGTCCATCTTCGCCAGCAGCGAGCCGATGTACAGGACCAGGAGCGGGGCGGCGGTCAGCGCGAACAGCGCCGCGGCCATCGCACCGAACTTGGCGAGGACGTAGTCGACGCGTTCGACGGGCCGCGAGAAGTACAGCGGCACGGTCTTGAAGCGGAGGTCCCGCGACACGGACTGGGGGGCCTGGGCCGCGAGGAAGAGGCCGATGACCGCCTGCGTGACGATCGCGTAGCGGGTGTAGTCGAGCGGCAGTTCCTTCATCTCGGTGGTCACCGCCACGGCGACGACGATCGCCGCGGGCACGCACATCACCGCGAAGAGGATCATCGGCAGCACCTTCGACCGGGCGGAGCGGCCGAGTCCGTAGGCCCCGCGCAGCGACTGCGCGAAGAGCGACCGGCGGGCGTAGGCGCGGCCGAGCCTCGCGCCGTCGTAGGCGCGGTAGCCGATGTTGTGGATACGGGTGGTCTCGGTGAGCGCCGTCCCCGTGCGGGTCGTCCCGTTGCTCATCGCGCCGGCACCTCCATGGGCTGCGGGGCCGCCTCGGGGCGGAAGACCTCCGCGATGTGGTGGCGGCGCTGTTCCATCCGTACGAGGCCGAGGCCCAGGGCGGCCACGGTGTCCCGGACGATGTCGTACGTCTCCTCGCCGGTGGCCTCCAGCAGAAGGATGTGACCGGCGCCCGGCAGCCCGTCCTCCACGCCCGCGTGCAGGCTGACTCCGGCGGCCGCCAGCGCCTCGCGCAGTGCCGCCGTGCCGTCCGGATGGGTGTCGGAGTCGGTGACCTCGACCGCCAGGGTCGCGGTCGTCCTGGTGAAGTCGCTGGTGGAGCTGGAGCGCAGCAGCCTCCCGCCGTCGACGACCACGACGTGGTCGCAGGTGCGCTCGAGTTCACCGAGGAGATGCGAGGTGACCAGGACCGAGATGCCGAAGTCGGTGTGGACGCGGCGGATCAGGCCGAGCATCTCGTCGCGGCCGACCGGGTCGAGGCCGTTGGTCGGCTCGTCCAGCAGCACCAGCCGCGGGTCGTGGACCAGGGCCTGGGCGAGCTTCACACGCTGCTTCATGCCGGTCGAGTAGCCGCCGATGGGGCGGTACCGCTCCTCGTAGAGGCCGACGTGGCGCAGCGTGTCCGCGGTGCGCTCGCGTGCCGCGGTCGGCGGCAGTCCGGACATGCGCGCCATGTGGACGACGAACTCGGTGGCCGAGACGTCCGGCGGCAGGCAGTCGTGCTCGGGCATGTACCCGACGTGCTCGCGGATCGCGGCACCGGAGGTGGCGACGTCGAGGCCGAGCACCTCGGCACGGCCCTCCGTGGCGGGGGACAGACCCAGCAGGATCTTGATCAGTGTGGACTTGCCGGCCCCGTTGGCGCCCACGAGTCCGGTCACGCCGGGCCCGATGTCCAGGGAGAGCCGGTCAAGCGCGGTCACCCGGGGGAACCGCTTGCTCAGGCTTTCGGTCACGATCACAGTCACGCCTCGACGGTAGTGGCGCGCACCACACCGGGCGTCAGCCCTGGCGGCTGGTTCCGCCTCAGACTCGAGACGTACGGACCCGTAGGGGGCGACGCCGCAGGAGGAGGCGTCCGCGGTGCGCCGGCGGTCGTCCACAGGCGGTTGCGGGGCTCTTGACGCAGCCGCCGGGCATTGTCACATTCATCAGTGTCACGTTACGGGCACGTACCGTGCACACACAGGGACGTACCGCGTCGGATCCGGACGGGACGGTGGCATGACCTCGGCAGTGACGAGCGCACGAACCGCGGAGCTGCGGGGGTTCCGGGACGTGCAGCGCCTGGCCTACGCGTGCGCGGAGGCGGTCGCGGCCCAGCTGAAGCCGGGGGTGACCGAGCGGGAGGCGGCCCGGATGCAGCGCCGCTGGCTGCACGGCCGCGGGGTGCGGGACTGGTTCCGTCCGCCCTTCGCCTGGTTCGGCGACCGCACGGTGTTCGCGGGCATCCGGACACCGCTGGGGCTCCTCCCCTCCGACCGGAGGCTGGAGCCGGGTATGCCCTTCATCCTCGACATGGCGCCGGTCCACCACGGCTTCACCGCCGACGTCGGCTATGCGGGCTGTCTCGGGCCGCACCCCCTGCACGACCGGATCCTGGCGGACCTGCGGGCACACCGGGAGCTCGTGCTGCGCGAGGTGCGCGAGCGCCGGTCCCTGAAGGAGATCCACGAGGACGTGGACCGCCTCATGGTGCGCCAGGGCTACGCGGGCCGGCACCGGACGTACCCGTTCGGCGTCATCGCGCACGAGGTCGGCCGGGTGAGGCAGCGGCGCCGGACCCCGGCACTGCTCGGGTTCGGCGCGCAGGCGCTGAGGGGCCTGGCGAGCGACGCGCTGCGCGGCCACCGCGAGGGCCGGTCGCCCCTGTGGTCGCCGTACCGCCTGCCGGACCGTCCGCCGCGGCCGGGGCTCTGGGCCGTGGAGCCGCATCTCGGCTTCCGCGGGACGGGCGCGAAGTTCGGGGAGATCCTGGTGGTCACGGACTCGAGGGACCGGGAGCAGAGCGCGTTCTGGCTGGACGACGACCTGCCGCACGTGCGGCGCTGGGCCGAGGAGGATGCGGCATGAGCACGGGGATCGAGGGGGCGCGCGAGCGGCGGGTGCGCACCGGCGGGATCGAGCTGTGCGTGGCGGAACTCGGTGACGCGGGGCAGCCGGTCGTCGTGCTGGTGCACGGCTATCCGGACAGCAAGGAGGTGTGGTCCGAGGTCGCGTCCCGGCTGGCGGCCCGGTTCCATGTGGTGCTGTACGACGTCCGGGGCCACGGCCGCTCCACGGCGCCGGTGCCGCTGCGCGGGGGCTTCACCCTGGAGAAGCTGACGGACGACTTCCTGGCGGTGGCGGATGCGGTCAGCCCGGACCGGCCGGTGCACCTGGTCGGCCACGACTGGGGTTCGGTGCAGTCCTGGGAGTTCGCCACGGTGCGGCGGACCGAGGGGCGGATCGCCTCGTTCACCTCCGTCTCCGGGCCGTCGCTCGACCACATGGGCCACTGGATCAGGAAGCGCGCGGCCCGGCCCACCCCGCGCCGGGTGGCCCAGCTCCTCGGCCAGGGCGCGAGATCCTGGTACGTCTCCGCGCTGCACGTTCCGGTGCTGCCCGAGCTGGCCTGGCGCGGGCCGCTGGGCCGGCGGTGGCCCGGGCTCCTGGAGCGGGTGGAGAAGGTGCCGGCCGGTGACTACCCGACCGCGTCGCTGCCCTCGGACGCGGCGCACGGGGCCTGGCTCTACCGGGACAACGTCCGCTTCCGTCTGGCCCACCCCCGCTCCGACGCGTACGCGCATGTGCCCGTGCAGCTGATCACACCCACCGGTGACAGGTTCCTGTCCGCACGGCTCTACGACGATCTGGCGCGGTGGGCCCCGCGCCTGGTGCGCCGCACGCTTCCGGTCAAGCACTGGGTGCCCCGTACGCGACCCGATCAACTCGCCTCATGGATCACCGGGTTCGTGACCGCCCATGAGGAGGCGAATGCCTCCGGCAGCTACCGGCCCGCGTCCGCGTCACGGGCTCCGAGGCCGTACGCGGAGCGGTTCGGCGGGCAGTTGGTGCTGGTGACGGGAGCGGCGAGCGGCATCGGCCGGGCGACGGCCTTCGCCTTCGCCGAGGCGGGTGCACGTGTGGTGGCGGTGGACAGGGACGGCGAAGGCGCTGCCAGGACGGCCGAGATGGCCCGGCTGATCGGGGCTCCCGGGGCATGGGCGGAGACCGTCGACGTGGCCGACGAGGCGGCGATGGAGAAGCTCGCCGAGAAGGTCGCGGGCGAGTACGGCGTCGTGGACGTGCTCGTGAACAACGCGGGGACGGGCCTCTCCGGTCCGTTCCTGGACACCACCACGGACGACTGGCGCAGGGTGCTCGACGTCAATCTGTGGGGGGTCATCCACGGCTGCCGGCTCTTCGGCAGGCAGATGGCCGAGCGCGGCCAGGGCGGCCATATCGTCAACACGGCCTCCGCGGCCGCCTACCAGCCGTCCAGGACCCTGTCCGCCTACGCGACCTCGAAGTCCGCGGTCCTGATGCTGAGCGAGTGCCTGCGCGCGGAACTGGCCGGGGGGGCATCGGCGTCTCGGCGGTCTGCCCCGGCATCGTGAACACCGGCATCGCCGCCACGGCCCGCTTCGCCGGAGTCTCCGAGGAGGAGGAGAAGCGCCGGCGGCGGAGGGCATCGAAGCTGTACGCGATGCGCAACTACCCTCCGGAGAAGGTCGCCGGGGCGATCCTGCGCGCCGTCCTGGACGACCGGGCCGTGGTGCCGGTCACCCCGGAGGCCCGTGGTGCCCGGCTGCTGTCCCGGCTCATGCCCGGCGCACTGCGGGCGATAGCCCGGTTGGAACCTCCGCTGTGAGCGGTCATGATGCGATCGCGCCGCATCGGCCCCCGGGCCGAGCGGTGGCTCCCGGCCCGGGGCGCCCCTGACGGACGGCCCCGGCCGGTGCGGTCCGTGTCGTGGAGCAGTGAGGAGTGGCCGTGTCCGGGACGCATACGGTGGAGTACCGGATCGAGGACCTCGCCCATCAGAGCGGGGCGACGGTCCGGACGATTCGCGCCTACCAGGACCGCGGGCTGCTGCCCAGACCGGAGCGGCGCGGCAGGTCCAACGTGTACGGGGAGTCCCATGTGGCCCGGCTGCACCAGATCGCGGACCTCCTCGACCGCGGATACACCCTTGCGTCGATCAAGGAACTCCTGGAGGCCTGGGACGCGGGGCGCGGTCTGGGCGGGGTGCTGGGGCTCGTCGCCGAGGTCCACGGCCCCTGGACCGATGAGAAGGCCGACCGGGTCAGCCGGGCCGAACTGGAAGCGGCCTTCGGGGGTGAGCCCGACGAGGGGGCGATCGCCGAGGCGGTGGAGCTCGGCGTGCTGGAGCGTGTTCCCGGCAGGGACGACGAGTTCCTGGTGCCGAGCCCTCAGGAGCTGGCCGTGGCGGCCGAGTTGTACGCCGCCGGGGTGCCGCTTACGGCCATCACCGGACAGTTGAGGGAACTTCGCGGACAAGTGGAGCATATCGCCTCACGGTTCCTGGAGTTCACCACCCACCATGTCTTCGCGCGCTATCTCGGCCATCGGCCTCCGACGGATGCGGAAGCGGTGGAGGCGGCGTCGATGGTGCGGCGGCTGCGGCCGCTCGCCCAGCAGACCGTCGACGCCGAACTGGCGCGTGCCATGCGCCTTCTGGCCACGCGGCACCTGCAGTACCACCTCGGCGCCGAGCCCCCGCCGGCAGGCGAGGGCGACCAGCGTCAGGTCACCCTCCCCCGGGACACGATCAGCGCCGTGGAAAGGCTTGTTGGCTCCGAGCACACTGCGGCGTTCATCGCCGCTGCCGCCGAACGGGAGGTGAAGAAAAGGGCGTTGGATGCAATGCTGACAAGCGGCAGCAATCACGGCATGGTTGACCAAAGCACATGAATACCCCGGCAGTTGTCCACAGATTCGCCAATTCGCTTGTGGATAACTCATGTTGGTTGTGGATCAAACATTCCGGCGCCCTTCACCCGGAGGAATTTCGCGTGGCGGCGCGCCGTCCTCCGGCGGCACTCTGAGGGCATGGACGCACGCCGCACCGTGAAGGTGTCTAAGTACCTCGCGAAACACCTCCGGCATCAGCCGGAGCGCATCGGGATCGCCCTGGACGCCAACGGCTGGGTCGCGGTCGGGGAGCTGCTGCGCGCCGCGGCCGCGAACGGGTTCCTCCTCAGCCGGGACGAACTGGACCATGTGGTGGCGGCGAACGACAAGCAGCGCTTCGTCATCGACGGTGCCCGGATCCGGGCGAACCAGGGCCACACCGTGGAAGTGGACCTGGAACTGCCCGCCGCCGAGCCGCCCGCGTACCTCTATCACGGCACGGTCGCCCGGAGCCTGGACGCGATCCGCGCCGAAGGACTCCGCCCGATGGCCCGCCACCATGTGCACCTCTCCCCGGACCGTGGGACTGCGGCCCGGGTGGGCGCCCGCCGGGGCCGCCCCGTCGTCCTCGGCGTCGACGCCGCGGCCATGCACCGCACCGGCCATGTCTTCCGCGTCAGCGCGAACGGCGTCTGGCTCACGGACGCCGTCCCACCGCCGTTCCTGCGCCTTCCCGGCTGAGAGCTGCCCGGCCGCCGGCCGCGGGAACCGAGCCGTCAGACGACCGTCGCGCAGTGGCCGTCGTCGGACGCCGCAGCGCCGGGAGGGATCGGGCGCTCATCCGCCGGACACCCACCCGAGGAGTGAGGGGACGGCGGCCAGGCCCGCGAGCAGGACGAGGGCGGGCCCCAGCGGCAGGCCGCGAGTGCGCGGCAGGCTTCGCTCGGCGGGGCGCAGTTCCGGGTGTGCGAGCAGCGTGGCGATCTTCTTGACCATCCGGGCGTGCGCCGGGCGCAGCCCAAGCCTGCGTTCGGCCCAGGGCCACCCGACGCCCGGCAGTCGCCGGACGACCCCCTCCGGCAGACGGATCTCGACGCTCCCGTCGCCCGTGTACACGGCTCCCCGCAGGTCCTCCCACGGCACATGCCGCACCTGCCAGGGGCCGGCCAGCCACACGCCGGTACGGTCCGCGGTGACGCGCCAGCCGAGCAGGGTGGCCGCCGGACCGACCAGCCCGAGCAGTCCGAGCAGTCCGATGAGGTCCCAGTTGAGCCCTCCGGCCGCCAGGGAGCCGGTGAGGGCGTGGACCCCGCTCACTATGCCCGCGGTGAGGGCGAGGCCGGCGGCTCTCGCCCCGGTCCCCGGTCCCCAGCGCAGCGGACGGCTCGTCGGCTTCCGGGCCGCAGTGCCCTCGGGTTGCACACGGCCGTCGTGCGGCGATTCCGCTTCGGCGGACTCGGCGGATTCCGTGTCCGCGGCCGCCCGGATCCGTCTCGCCGGAACCCGTCCCGTGCGGGGCGGTCCGACAGGTCCGGCGGTACCGGCCCCTGCCGGGTTCCCGCCCGCTTCGGCCATGAGAAGAGCCACCTCGCCACCGTCGTACGGAACGCCGAGCATCACGGCTTCACGCAGCGCCGTACCGGAGGAGCGGAGGCCGACGTCGCCGTACCCGGCACCGGCCCCTTCGGCGGGCTGATGGTGCGGGTACCCGGCCGGGAAGCCCGGTGCACAGGTGCAGGCGAACACGGGCCGGTGTCCCGCCGTGTCGTCGGCGGCGTGGATCCGGGTCCGGCCGTCGTCCCCCGGCTGCGTGAGCACCCGCAGGGCGGGCACGCGTCCGCCGCGCAGCGTCGCGCTGCGCAGACGTGCCAGGACGCCCGCGGCGAGCATCGAGACACCGGGCACTCCGGCTCCCAGGGTCAGCAGCTTCCAGCCGAAGGGGTCGTACGGCTCGGCGGCCAGCCGCCGCCACTCCCCTTCTTCCAGCACGGTCACGGTGCTCCCGAGTGCGTAGTCCTCGGGGAACACCGCGTCGACGGTGGTACGGCGCCCGTCGTCGGTACGGACCCGCAACGACATGTCGTCCCGACCGGTGACCTGGGCGTGCGCGGGTACCGCCCGGGCGGCCTGCCGTTCGTCCGCGTCCACGGCGCGCAGGCCCAGGACGACGGCCCCGGCGGCCACGGTGCACAGCACCAGGCCGGCGGCGACGGGGATCGCCCCCCGCCTCGTCGGGCCGCCCGGCTCCGGCTGAGGATGGTGGACGCCCGCGGCCCGCTCGACGAGCCACCGCTGCCGCCGCCGGGCGGCCAGCCGGGCCCGGGTCGAGACCCAGCCGAGAGCGAGCGCCGCGATCACCGCCAGGTTCGCGGCCCAGGAGGCCGTTCCGTGCGCGGGCAGCTCCGCCCAGGCCACGATGGCCGCCAGGACCGGCGCGGCGACGAGAGCGAGTTCCGGAAGCCGGGCGTACCAGTGCGGCAAGCCCAGGGCCAGCCCCGTCTGCACCATGCCGAGCCAGTCGGCGCCGCACGGCGCCGCGTCGGTGCACACGGGTGCCGGTTCCACCGCGATCGCCAGGGCCACGGCCACGATCAGTGCCAGGACGGACCACAGCGGCCTCGCCCACGGGGCCGGCCGGGCCGCCGCCCATTCCGCGGCATCGGCCGACAGCCAGGCAGGCAGGCCTGCGGATGCGGAACCCGACGGTATCGGGCCAGAGTTGTGGGTCACGTGAGGATTATGTTCGGCCGGGTTTCCGCAGGAGACTCCGGAACACTTCGTCACACCTCGTCACACCCCGTCGACGGTTCCCGAATCCGCTCCGTCGGCATATGCGTGGCAGCGGCAGGCCCGCGTATCGTCGGGGTCATGCGTCTGAGCACGGTGATCCTCCCCATCCACCGGTGGGCCGAAGGACAGAAGATCTGGCGACGGGCCGAGGACCTCGGGTTCCATGCCGCGTACACGTACGACCACCTGTCGTGGCGGTCCTTCCGGGACGGGCCGTGGTTCGGCGCCGTGCCCACGCTCACGGCGGCCGCGACGGGGACACGGAGCATGCGGTTGGGCACCCTCGTCACCTCGCCCAACTTCCGGCATCCGGTCACCCTCGCCAAGGAACTGATCACGCTCGACGACATCTCCGAGGGCCGTGTCACGCTGGGCATCGGGGCCGGTGGCAACGGTTTCGACGCGACGACGCTGCTGAAGGGCGACGAGGAGCCGTGGACGCCCCGGGAGCGCGCCGACCGCTTCGGCGAGTTCGTGCCGCTGCTCGACAAGCTGCTGCGCGAGCCGGCGGGCGCGACCCACGAGGGCCGTTTCTACTCGGCCCGGGAGGCACGCAACGTGCCCGGCTGCGCGCAGCGGCCCCGGCTCCCGTTCGCGGTCGCCGCCACCGGCCCCCGCGGACTGGCGCTCGCCGCCCGGTACGGGCAGGCATGGGTGACGACGGGCGATCCGAAGCTCTTCGAGGCGGGCACCCCCGAGCAGTCGGCCGAGGCCGTGTCCGGGCAGGTAGCCAAGCTCGACAAGGCATGTGCCGAGGCCGGCCGGGACTCCTCCGAGCTGGAGCGGATCCTGCTCACCGGGTTCACCCCGGACTTCAACCCTGCCCTGCCCGCGCCCCGGCGGGGCCGCCCGCTGGACTCCCTGGAGGCGTTCGTGGACTTCGCCGGCCGGTACGCGGAGCTCGGCTTCACCGAGATCGTCGTCCACTGGCCCGTGCAGGACTCCGTCTTCGCCGCGGACCAGGCAGTTTTCGAGCGGATCGCCACCGAGGCCGCGTCCCGGCTGGGCTGATGCCCGGCGGCCCGCGGCATCCCGCTCACGGGGAGTGGGCGGACGCCCACTCACATGTGCGACCCCCCGCACGGTCGTGCGAGAGGTACGGGAGAATGCGTAGGTGACCTCAGCTACCGATCCCCTGCCGCTTCCTCCGACCGTCCGGCTGATCGCCACCGATCTCGACGGCACCCTGCTGCACGACGACAAGTCCGTCTCGGGGCGCACCGTGGCCGCACTCGCCGCCGCGGAGGAAGCGGGGATCGAGGTCTTCTTCGTCACGGGCCGCCCGGCGCGCTGGATGGGCGTCGTCAGCGACCATGTGCACGGCCACGGGCTGGCGATCTGCGCCAACGGCGCGGCGGTGGTCGACCTGCACTCCGGGGGGAGACTGCTGGAGGTCCGCCCGCTGGAGCGGGGCACCGCGCTCGACGTCGTGCAGCGGCTGCGCGGCGCGGCACCGGGCACCTCGTTCGCGGTCGAGACCGCCACGGGAATCCACTACGAACCCGGCTACCCGCCCTTCCACCTCGACCCCGGCGCCACGGTCGCGGTCGCCGAGAAGCTGCTGCACGAGGACGGGCCTGGGTCCGCGGCCCCGGTGCTGAAACTGCTCGCCCAGCACGGCGAGCTGGCACCGGACGGCTTCCTCACCCTGGCCCGCACGGCCGCCGGCGAGCTGGCCACGATCACCCGCTCCAGCCCGACAGCGCTGCTGGAGGTGAGCGGCCCCGGAGTCTCCAAGGCCTCGACACTCGCCCTGTGCTGCGCGGAACGCGGCATCTCGTCGGACGAGGTCGTGGCCTTCGGCGACATGCCGAACGACGTGGAGATGCTCACCTGGGCGGGCACCTCGTTCGCCATGGGCAACGCCCACCCCGATGTGGTCGCCGCCGCGTCCGGCCGGACGGTGGCGAACAACGACGACGGTGTCGCGGTGGTCATCGAGCGGATTCTGGCTGCACAAGGGTCCCGGCCGCGGTCGTAGGGTCGCGCTCGGAGTCGCCGCCACCGAGCCGCCGCCACCGAGTCGAGGTCACGCAGCGGCGGCGCCCCCGGGGACGCGCCCCGGGCCGGGCGGCGGCCGCCCGGTCAGAGCCAGACTCCGCGGTTGCGCAGCCAGCTCACCGGATCCACCGCCGAGCCGAAGTCCGGGGTGAGCCGCACCTCGAAGTGGAGATGGGGACCGGTCGAGTTGCCCGTGGTGCCGGCCTGGCCGAGCCACTGCCCGGTGCGGACCCGGTCGCCCTGGTCCACCGTGACCGAGGCGAGGTGCGCGTACTGGGAGTACCAGCCGTCGTTGTGCTGGACGACGATCTGCATACCGAAGCCGCCTCCGCAGGAGACCGACACCACCCGGCCGGCGCCGATCGAGCGCACCGGGCTGCCGATCCCGACGGCGAAGTCCTGCCCGGTGTGGCGGTTCGCCCAGCGTGCTCCGGCACTGTCGAAGCCCGCCGACAGCGTGTAGCGCTGCACGGGCGTCACCCAGGCCGAGCCCTCGGGGAACTCCGTCTGCGGCAGCGGGACCGAGCCGGAGCACTGGCCGGAGGCCGCACTCCGGTCCGCCTGCGCCTGCAGTGACCATCGCGCCGCGTCGAGCTTGGTCTCGATCCCCCGTTTGATCCGCGCCAGCTCCGCGGTACGGGCGTCCAGGCGGTACCAGGCCTCGCGGGCCTTCTCCTCCGCCACGGACGTCAGGTGCTCGGCCTCCCTGGCCTCCTCCAGTAGCCGGTTCACCGTCGCCGTGGCCTTCGCGTACATCCGCTGCCCGCGCAGCAGTTCCTCGGGGTCGGCGGCGAACATCAGCTCCAGGGTGGGCGCCAGGTTCCCCCGCTGCGGTACTGGGCCCTGGCCACCGCGCCGAGCTTGTCGTGCATCCTCCGCATCTCGCGCCGTCTGTCGGCGAGCTGCCACTGCAACTGGTCGAGCCGGGCGCGCTCGGCGACGGACGCCTGCAGCCCCCGCTCGTACGTGGCGGTGGCCTTGGACACCTCCTCGAGCAGCTGGGCGACCTGCACGCTCACTCCGGGGCCGTCGTTCGCGGACGCGGCGGGTGCGGGAAGCAGCGGGAAGGCGACCAGCAGCGCGCACAGCAATGGCCTGAACAGCCGCCGGTGGCAGTCGCGTTGTCGGTGTCCCATGCCCGGATCGTCACATCCGACATGGGTGCTTTGCCACATTTAGCATGGTTCATACGGCCATCCGGCCCAGTCGGCGCGACGCCCCCACACGCCTCGTACGACCTGCCGGGAAGCACCGCCTCGCCCCGGCTCGGCGGACACGCCACCGGCTCCTGACGGAACGTCGGACCGCCGCCCCGCTTCTCCGCCGGCTCGCCCTCCGCCGTGCCGGGGCCCGTGGCACGGCGGAGGGCGGCTCCGGCCGATCCCCGGGCTCCACGGTGTCTCCCGGCACCGGTGTCTCCCGGCACCGGCGGACTCCGGCTGCCCGGGTGCCGCGCCGCGCCCGAGGGCGCTTGGTCCTACGCGGTGCGGAGAGCGGGCTCCCTGCGCCGCTCTCCGAGGAGGTCGGCGGCACGCTCCCGCTCCAGCATGAGGCGCAGCGGGCCCTCCGCCACCGCCAGCTCCGCAAAGGGCCCGCGCTGCACGGTGCGGCCCCCGTCCAGTACGAGCACCTCGTCGACCGCGTCGAGGCCTCGGAGCCGATGGGTGATCAGAACCGTCGTACGGCCCTCGGTCGCGGCCAGCAGGTCCGCTGTCAGCGCGTCGGCCGTGGCGAGATCCAGATGCTCGGCAGGCTCGTCGAGCAGCAGCACCGGGAAGTCGGCGAGCAGGGCGCGGGCCAGGGCCAGACGCTGGCGCTGACCGCCGGAGAGCCGGGCACCGTGCTCACCGACCAGGGTGTCGAGCCCGTCGGGGAGACCGTCGGCCCACTCCAGCAGCCGGGCGGAGGCCAGGGCCGCGCGCAGTTCCTCCTCGGAGGCACCGGTCCGCGCCAGACGCAGGTTCTCCCTGATCGAGCTGTCGAAGAGATGGGCGTCCTGGGCACAGAGTCCGACGCGGCGGCGGACGGTGTCCCCGTCGAGCGCGGTCGCGTCCGTCCCGCCGATCGTGTACGTCCCGGACCGGGCGTCCATGAAGCGCAGAAGAGCCTGGGCGAGCGTGGTCTTGCCGGATCCCGAGGCGCCGACGACGGCGACGCGCCGGCCGGCCGTGAGCGTCAGGTCGAACCCGGAGAGGGCGTCCCGGCGCCCGCCGGCATGGCGGACCGTGAGCCTCCGGACCTCCAGGGGGAAGGTGGAGACGGGCGCGGGGCGGGCCTCGGGGGCTCGCTGACCGGCACCGGGGTGTCGAGCACCTCGAAGACCCGCTGTGCGCTGCGCCTTACCCGCTGCCGGTACTGCACCGCCGAGGGCAGCCCCACGACGGCCTCGAAGGCGGCGAGCGGTGTGAGGACGACGACGGCGAGTTCGACTCCTTCGATCCGGCCCGAGTGCACCGCGGCGACGCCCGCGTACGCCGCGAAGGCGACGGTGAGACCGCAGACCACGGCCGACAGTCCACCGCCGAGCGCGGTGGCGGTTGCGGTACGCCGGGCGATCCGCGTCAGAGTGCGGTCGGCCTCGCGTACTCTCGCCGTCCGCCGGGCGAGTGCCCCGGTGACGGTCAGTTCCGCGGTGCCCCTGAGCAGGTCGACGACCTGGGTGGCGAGCGCCCCGCGGGCCGGGGCGAGCCGCCGATCGGACCGCCGTGCGACCGCCCCGCTCAGCACGGGTACGGCCACCCCGGCGGTGAGCAGTCCCACGGCCAGCACGGCGCCCGCCTCGGGGAGCAGCCACGCGGTGAAACCGACGGAAGCCGCCCCGACGACGAGAGCCGCGCCGGCCGGCAGCAGCCAGCGCAGCCAGTAGTCCTGGAGGGCGTCCACGTCCGCGACGAGCCGGGACAGCAGATCACCCCGGCGGGTGCGGCCCAGCCCGGCGGGCGCGATCCGTTCCAGCCGGCGGTACACGCCGACTCTCAGCTCCGCCAGCATCCTCAGCACGGCGTCGTGCGAGACGAGCCGCTCGGTGTAGCGGAAGACCGCCCGTCCGATCCCGAAAGCCCGCGTCGCCGTGACGGCCACCATCAGATAGAGCACGGGCGGCTGCTCCGACGCCCGGGAGATCAGCCATCCCGACACCGCCATGAGGCCCACTGCGGACCCCAGGGCCAGGCTCCCGAGCAGCAGCGCCGTCGCCAGGCGGCCGCGGTGTGCCCCGGCCGCCCCCCGCACCCGCGCGAGCACCCCGGCGCCTTTCCGGTCGGACGCCGCTGCGGCGGTCCGGCGTACGGAATCGGTGGCGGAATCGGTGGCGGGGGTCTCCGGGCCACGCGAGGGCTCGACGGATGCGATGGCGACCGGAACTTGGCGGATGCCGTCGGGCGAGGCCGAAGGCCGGGGAATCCCGGCGGGGGCGAGCGGCCCGGGGGTCTCCTCACCGGGGGGAGCCTGCCGGACCGGGCCCAGTTCGACCACGCGGTCGGCCACGGTCAGCAGCGCGGGCCGGTGGACGACGAGCAGCACCGTCCTGCCGCGGGCCAGCCTCCGCACCGCGTCCACGATGCCCGCCTCGGTCTCCCCGTCCAGCGCCGCGGTGGGCTCGTCGAGCAGCAGCAGCGGCCGGTCGGCGAGGAAGGCCCGGGCGAGCGCGATCCGCTGGCGCTGGCCCGCGGACAGCCCTGCCCCGTCCTCACCGAGGACCGTGTCCACCCCCTGCGGCAGCGCGGCCGTGAAGTCCTCCGCGCCGGCGTCCCGTAGCGCCGCCAGGACCTCCGCGTCATCCGCGTCCTGCCGTGCGAGCCGCACGTTCTCCGCGATCGTCCCCGCGAAGAGGTACGGCCGCTGCGGCACCCAGGCGATCTGCCGGTGCCAGGCCGTCCGGTCCACGGACGCCAGGTCCACCGGCCTCTCCCCCGGGGCGCCCACCCGGACCGTGCCCTCGTCCGGTGCGGCGAAGCCCAGTACGGCATCGAGCAGCGTCGACTTTCCGACGCCGCTCGGGCCCACCAGCGCGACGGTCTCACCGTGCTCCACCGTCAGCGAGGCGGCGTCCAGCGAGGGTACGGCCCGGCCCTCGTGCCGTACCGTCACGGAGTCCAGTTCCAGCCGCACTCCCCGGGCGCCGGGCGCCGGCGCCGTGCCGCCGGCCCGGACCGGGGTCTCCAGCACCCGGAAGATCTCCTCCGCCGCCGCCAGCCCCTCCGCCGCGGCGTGGTACTGCGCCCCGACCTGCCGAAGCGGCAGATAGGCCTCGGGGGCGAGGATCAGCACGACGAGCCCGGTGTGGAGATCCAGATCGCCGTGCACAAGCCGCATGCCGATGCCGACCGCCACCAGCGCCACGGAGAGCGTCGACAGCAACTCCAGGGCGAAGGAGGACAGGAAGGCGATCCTGAGGGTCCTCAGCGTCGCCCGCCGGTACTCCGAGGTGATCTTCCGGATCGCCTCGGCCTGGGCCTTCGCCCGCCCGAACACCTTCAGGGTGGGCAGCCCCGCGACCACGTCGAGGAAGTGCCCGGACAGCCTCGACAGCAGGGTCCACTGACGGTTCATCCGGGCTTCCGTGGCCCAGCCGATCAGCACCATGAAG
Organism: Streptomyces sp. I6; assembly: GCA_003725745.1. Lineage (GTDB taxonomy): Bacteria > Actinomycetota > Actinomycetes > Streptomycetales > Streptomycetaceae > Streptomyces. Next base: position 3,330,778 of record RHDP01000001.1, read on the forward strand.
ATCGGGATCAGCGGCAGGGTGACCACGATCACCGCCGCCGACACCCAGTCCTCGGTGACGATCCGGGCCAGCACCGCGACCGGGACGACCACCGCCAGCCCCAACTGCGGCAGATAGCGGGCGAAGTAGTCGTCGAGCGCGTCCACCCCCCGGGTGGCGAGGGCGGCCAAAGAACCGCTCCGCTGCCCGCTCAGCCACCCCGGCCCCAGCTCCGCGGCCCGCTCCAGGACACGCCGGCGCAGCTCAGACTTGACCGCCGCACTCGCCCGGTGGGCGGCCAGTTCGGTGAGCCAGGTCACCAGCCCGCGTCCGGCGGCGACGACGGCCAGCAGTACCAGCGGCGTCCACAGCCCGTCGGCGTCCAGCCCGCGCTGGAAGGCGCCGACCACCACGTCGGCGATGAGCATCGCCTGGGCGACGACCAGCGCCGCCCCGGCGAGGCCGAGTGCCACCACGGCCGCCAGGAAGAGGCGGGTGGCCCGGGCGTACCGGAGCAGGCGCGGGTCGACGGGTTTCACGTGAAACATCCCTTGGTCGAGGGACCCGGTGGTCCCGGTGGAGCTCCGGCCTCAGTGCGGGTCGGCGATGTGCTGTGTGCCGATCCGCTTCCGGAACACCCAGTAGGTCCAGCCCTGGTACAGCAGCACCATGGGTGTCGCGATCCCGGCGCACCAGGTCATGATCTTGAGGGTGTAGGGGCTCGAGGACGCGTTGGTCACCGTCAGGCTCCAGGCCTCGTTGAGCGACGACGGCATCACGTTCGGGAAGAGGGTCAGGAACAGCATCGCCACCGCGGCCACGATCGTGACGCCCGACAGGGCGAACGCCCAGCCCTCGCGCCCGGCTTCGTTCGCTCCGAGCGCGGCGACCAGCGCCAGCACCGCGACGGTCGCGGCGACCAGGCTGATGCCGTCGCCCCTCGCCGCCTGCGTCCACCCCAGAAAACCGAGGGCCAGCACGGCCGTGACCACTCCGAGGTTCCGGGCGAGCCTCCTGGCCCGCTCCCGGATGTCCCCCACCGTCTTCAGCGCCGTGAACACCGTGCCGTGGAAGGTGAAGAGCGCCAGGGTCACCAGGCCGCCCAGGATCGCGTACGGGTTCAGCAGGTCCCCGAGCGTGCCGACGTACTCCATCTCCTGGTCGATCTTCACGCCGCGCACGATGTTCCCGAAGGCCACGCCCCACAGGAACGCCGGGATGAGCGAGGTCCAGAAGATGGCCTGCTCCCAGTTGCGCTGCCAGTGCTCCTCCGGTCGCTTGGCCCGGTACTCGAACGCGACACCGCGCACGATCAGGCAGACCAGGATGAGCAGCAGCGGCAGATAGAAGCCCGAGAAGAGCGTGGCGTACCACTCGGGGAAGGCGGCGAACGTTGCACCGCCCGCCGACAGCAGCCACACCTCGTTGCCGTCCCAGACCGGGCCGATCGTATTGATGAGGACGCGCTTCTCGGCTCGGTCGCGAGCGAGCAGCTTCGTCAGGACACCGACCCCGAAGTCGAAGCCCTCGAGGAAGAAGTAGCCGGTCCACAGGACGGCGATGAGTACGAACCAGACGTCGTGGAGTTCCATGCCTCAGATCCCAGTCCTCGGTCTCAGTACGAGAAGGCCATCGGCCGGTCGGCGTCACGGTCGTCGCCGCCGATCTTGGTGGGCGGATTGAGGTCGGCTTCGGTGAGCTCGGGGGCCCGGCCTTGACGTACTTGACCAGCAGCTTGACCTCGATGACGGCGAGGATCGCGTAGATGAGCGTGAAGACGATCATCGACGTGAGCACCTCGGCCTGGGTGACACCGGGGGAGACGGCGTCCCGGGTCCGCAACACGCCGTAGACGACCCAGGGCTGCCGCCCCATCTCCGTGAAGATCCAGCCCCAGGAGTTGGCGATCAGGGGGAAGCCGAGCGTCCAGAGAGCTGTGAGCCAGTACAGCCGGGTGAGCCTCCGCCCGAGCGGCTTCCGGAACAGCACCACATGGGGCACGTCGTCCTCGCCGACCCTCGACGCCCGCGGCAGCATGAACTTCTTCCGGGTCAGCCAGAGCCCGGCCAGACCGACGGCGAACGACGTCATACCGAAGCCGATCATCCAGCGGAAGCCCCAGTAGGTGACCGGGATGTTGGGCCGGTAGTCGCCTGGGCCGTACTTCTCCTGCTCCGCCCTGTTGGTGTCGTTGATGCCGGGCACATAGGACGTGAAGTCGTCGTTCGCCAGGAACGACAGCAGGCCGGGGATCTCTATGGCGACCTTGTTGTGGCCCTTGTCCACGTCGCCGTAGGCGAACACGGAGAAGGGCGCCGGGCTCTCGCCGTCCCAGAGCGCCTCGGCCGCGGCCATCTTCATCGGCTGCTGCTTGAACATGACCTTGCCGAGCAGATCGCCGCTGACCGCCGTCAGCAGGCCCGCGACGGCGACCGTCACCAGGCCGAGCCGCAGCGAGCTCTTCATCACCTGGACGTGCTTCTTGCGCAGCAGGTGGAAGGCGGCGATGCCGACCATGAAGGCGCCGCCGGTGAGGAAGGCGCCGGAGAGCGTGTGGAAGACCTGGGTGAGGGCGGTGTTCTGGGTCAGCACTAGCCAGAAGTCGGTGAGTTCCGCCCGTCCGTTCTCCGGGTTGATCCGGTACCCCACGGGGTGCTGCATCCAGGAGTTGGCCGCCAGGATGAAGTACGAGGAGAGGATGGTGCCGATGGAGACCATCCATATGCAGGCGAGGTGGATCTTCTTGGGGAGCTTGTCCCAGCCGAAGATCCACAGCCCGATGAAGGTGGACTCGAAGAAGAACGCGATCAGCGCCTCGAAGGCGAGCGGGGCACCGAAGACATCACCGACGAAGCGTGAGTAGTCGGACCAGTTCATGCCGAACTGGAACTCCTGGACGATGCCGGTCACGACACCCATGGCGATGTTGATCAGGAAGAGCTTCCCCCAGAACTTGGTCGCCCTGAGGTACTTCTCCTTGCCCGTGCGCACCCACGCCGTCTGGAGACCCGCCGTCAGTGCCGCCAGGGAGATCGTGAGGGGAACGAAGAGGAAGTGGTAGACGGTGGTGATGCCGAACTGCCAGCGGGCCAGTGTCTCTGGCGCCAGGGCGAGGTCCACGTCGTCTCTCCTTACATCGCCGTGGTCACATCGGCGCTCTCGTCGTGTGCGTCACGGCAGTGCGGTTCCCCCGAACCGCGGCATAACCGAACTTACGGACACGCTTGTGAACGCGTTCACATTCACAAGCAATTATGAGCCATGCGAAATCCGAACATGCAAGCGGGGGTACCCCAAGGGGTTACCGACCGGTCGGCATGCCCCTCTGACTCGCGTGACCGCCCTCCCCAGGGCTTCGGCATGTGGGGGGATCCACGGCCCGAGGATCCCGATCCTCAGGACCGCGCAGCGGCTGACCTGGGCGTTCGTCCGGACCTCCCCCCACGGGGGACGTCCGCGGGCGGGCTACCGCTCGCTTCCACCACGCAGTTCCCGGGCGAGGGGGTGCGGCTCCGCGGTCCCAAGCGGGCGCGATGCCCGGCCCCCCGAACCCGGTCACCCGGTCCACCGGCTCTGCGCGGGCTCCCGGCAGGTGGCCGAATCGGGCACCGTCGCTTTCCGGACGGAGGGTGACGCCCCGCCTTCCCCAGCGGCACCTGCACCCGTCCCCCTCGGCGGTCGGCACCGGCCGGCGGGTCCGTGCGACGACTCCCGGCGGATCGAGCACCGGGGTCGGGATCGCGGCCGGAGCCTGGGCCGCGTCGACGGCCACCCACGTGTGCGGACCGCGGTGCGGCCGTGCGCCCGGTCCGCGCGGAACGCCGGGCGGACCGGCCGCCGGTCCCCGGGGACCGGCGGCAGCCGCCTCCGCACCGACCCGCCTACATGCCCTGGCGGAACGCCTCGGCCGCGTGCAGGAAGACGTCGTTCGCCTCGTACTCGCCGATGGTGATCCGCACCCCTTCGCCCGGGAACGGCCGCACCACCACACCGGCCGCCTCGCAGGCGGCCGCGAACTCGGCCGCCCGCTCCCCCAGCCGCAGCCAGACGAAGTTCGCCTGTGTCGGGGGCACCGTCCAGCCCTGCTTCCGCAGGCCCTCGTACACCCGCGTCCGCTCCGCGACCAGCGAGCCGACCCTCCCGAGCAACTCGTCCTCCGCCCGCAGCGAGGCCACCGCCGCGTCCTGGGCGACCTGGCTCACGCCGAACGGAACGGCGGTCTTGCGCAGCGCGGCCGCCACGGGCTCGTGGGCGACGGCGAAGCCGACCCGTAGTCCGGCCAGGCCGTAGGCCTTGGAGAAGGTGCGCAGCACCGCGACGTTCGGGCGGGAGCGGTAGATCTCCAGGCCGTCCGGCACCTCGGGGTCGCGGATGAACTCGCGGTACGCCTCGTCCAGGACCACCAGCACATCGGAGGGGACCCGGTCGAGGAACCGCTCCAGCTCCTCGCGGTGCACCACCGTGCCGGTGGGGTTGTTCGGGTTGCAGACGAAGATCAGCCGGGTGCGGTCGGTGACGGCGTCCGCCATCGCGTCGAGGTCGTGCACGTCCTCTGAGGTCAGCGCCACGGGAACCGAGGTGGCACCGCTGATCCGGGTGATGATCGGGTACGCCTCGAAGGACCGCCAGGGGTAGATGACCTCGTCGCCGGGGCCCGACGTGATCTGCAGCAGCTGCTGGGCGACCCCCACCGAGCCGGTACCGGTCGCCAGGTGCGTCACCGGCACCCCGAAGCGGTCGGCGAGTTCGTTCATCAGTCCGGTGCAGGCCATGTCCGGGTACCGGTTGAAGTCGCCCGCGGCGGCGACGGCGGTCTCCATCACCCCGGGCAGCGGCGGATAGGGGTTCTCGTTGGAGGAGAGCTTGAACGCGACCGGCCCGCCGGCAGCGGCGGGCCTACCGGGCTTGTAGGTGGGGATGCCGTCCAGCTCGGCGCGCAGCTTGGGGCTCGTCTCGCTCACCGCAGGTCCTCCTCGACCATCGTGCATAAGGGTTCACCAATGCTCCTCACCCTATGAGGATTCCCCTCTCCTGCGAATGGGGGAGCGAGCGGGAGCCGGGCCCGGACCGGGCGCGACCGGGAGGGACCGGGAGGGAGCCGGGGCACACCGGGAGCGCCGGGCACCCGCGGCGAGGCGATGGAGGGCGCATATCGGATCACCGCGCGCCGGTGGCTCACTCCGTGGCGCGCATCCCTCGTAGTAGTGAGTTGAGACCGCTTCGATACCTGAGTCATCTGGCAGGTCCTCACCCATCGACAGCCCCGATACCAGCACCACTCACCCCAACCGCATGTGATCTCAAGGTAATTGACGGCATTTGGCCATGCAGAAACGTGCCTGCCAGTGCCTGCATATGCGACCGGCTCCACCGGCCCGCCTCGCCCTACTATCGGCCTGCCATGACAGCAGCAGGGAAGCACCAGGTGAGCCGGACGGAGACATCACGCCGGGGCAGTCGGCAGGGCCGGGCGGGCATCCGGGACGTAGCGGCCGCGGCCGGTGTCTCCATCACGACTGTCTCGGACGCGCTGAACGGAAAGGGCCGGCTCCCGGACGCCACCCGCCGCCATGTCCGCGAGGTCGCCGACCGGCTGGGCTACCGCCCCTCGGCCGCGGCCCGCACGCTCCGTACCGGCAAGTCGGGCCTCATCGGCCTCACGGTCACGACATACGGGGACGAACCCTTCACCTTCACGGAGTTCGCGTACTTCGCGGAGATGGCCCGGGCCGCCACCTCCGCCGCGCTCGCCCGCGGATACGCGCTGGTGATCCTCCCGGCCACCTCACGCCACGACGTCTGGTCCAATGTCGCCCTCGACGGCACCGTCGTGATCGACCCGTCGGACCACGACCCCGTGGTCACCGAGCTCGTCCGCCAGGGCCTGCCCGTCGTCTCCGACGGCCGCCCCGCGGGCACCCTCCCGGTCACCGCCTGGGTCGACAACGACCACGAGGCCGCCGTGCTCGACCTGCTCGACCATCTGGCGGCCGGCGGCGCGCGCCGGATCGGTCTGCTCACCGGCACCACCACGGACACGTACACACGGCTCTCCACCACGGCCTATCTCAACTGGTGCGAACGCGTCGGCCAGGATCCGGTCTACGAGGCGTACCCCGCCCACGACCCGTGCGCCGGCGCGGTCGCCGCCGACCGGCTGCTCGCCCGCCCGGACCGGCCCGACGCGGTGTACGGGCTCTTCGACCCCAACGGCACGGACCTGCTGGCCGCGGCCCGCCGGTACGGGCTGCGCGTACCCGACGACCTGCTGCTGGTCTGCTGCAGCGAGTCCACCGTGTACGCGAACACGGACCCGTCGATCACCACGCTCTCGCTCAAGCCGCGGCGTATCGGCACGGCCGTGGTCCAGCTGCTGATCGACGCCATTGAGGGAGCGGACGGCGGGCGCCCGGTCGAGCAGGTGATACCGACCGAACTCATCGTCCGGACGTCGTCGCAGCGGCGCTCTCCGCGTACCACGGTGAGCGCCCCGCGGTCCCCTTCCCAGGACTGAGGACTGTCCCGTAGACCAGCGCAATCAGGGCGAAACGACCGGTGAACCGCCGCAGTACCCGGATTCAGCACCCCTGGTGCGTCACAGAGCACGATCCGCATTCCTATGATGGGCGCACGACACCGAGGACCGTCCCCGACCAGGCCGGTCCGGCGGTGAGGGCGGCGCGACGGTGGTGGAGGGGTCGATGACTCAGGGGGCCGGTCAGGAACCCGCGGTGCGTACGGCGACGTTGCGCGACTTCCGTGTCCCGCCGTACGCACAGGTTCCGGTGCAGTCGCAGTCCTCCTCCCAGGAGTACGTGCTCGCGCACCCGGAGGACTCAGTGCCCCAGCCGGTTCCCCTCCTCCCCGGGGAGTCCGCCCCGCAGCCGGCGCCCCCGGCCCGGGCGGACCAGCCGGACCCAGGGGACCAGCCGGACGGTCCGGACCGGGGGCCCCGGCGGCCGAGGCGGCAGGCGGCGGCCCCGGCACGGCCCCGGACCGAACCGAGGACTCCGTTCCGCAGGCACCCCAGGCCCCGCAGGCTCCGCCGGTCCACCCCGGCGACGCCGTCCCGGACGACGAACCGCCCGAGGGCTACACCCCCACCGAGCGCGACCTGCCGGTGGTCAACCGCGGCGACACCGTCCAGGTGGCCGCCGTCGCCCGGCAGCCCGCCCCGGAGGGCCTCGGCCCGCTCTATGTGGTGGGGGACGTCCACGGCTACCTGGACGAACTCGTCGCGGCTCTCGCCGCCCAGGGGCTCATCGACTCCGAAGGCCACTGGTCCGCGGGCAACACCCGGCTGTGGTTCCTGGGCGACTTCACCGACCGCGGCCCGGACGGCATCGGCGTCATCGACCTCGTCATGCGGCTCTCGGCCGAGGCCGCGGCGGCCGGCGGCTACTGCAAGGCCCTGATGGGCAATCACGAGCTGCTGCTCATCGGTGCCAGGCGTTTCGGGGACACGCCCGTCAACTCGGGTGCCGGCACCGCCACCTTCCAGGCGGCGTGGCTCCTCAACGGAGGCCAGAAGAACGACATGGACCGCCTCCAGGACGTCCATCTCCAGTGGATGTCCCGGCTCGACGCGGTGGTGGAGGAGGACGGGCATCTGCTGATGCACTCCGACACGACCGCCTACCTCGACTACGGCACCACGATCGAGGACGTCAACGACACCGTCCACGAGATCATCAACCGCAACGACGCGGACGAGTGCTGGGACCTCTTCCGCAAGTTCACCAAGCGCTTCGCCTTCCGGGACGACAACGGCCCCCGGGCCGTGAGGGAACTGCTCGCCACCTACGGTGGGGGCCGGGTGGTCCACGGCCACAGCCCCATCCCCTACCTGCTCGGCGAGGTCGGTGCCGAGGACGACGACGGTGAGGGGAACTCGGAGCCGCTGGTGGAAGGCCCGCATGTGTACGCGGACGGGCTGGCCGTCGCCATGGACGGTGGAGTGACCATGGCCGGAAAACTGCTGGTCGCCCAACTGCCACTGCCGGCTTGAGGCCATACTCGCGGCCGATTTCCGGAAACCCCCTGTCACGCCGTGGCGTAACCGCTCTACCATCGGCGTATCCGTGGCATGCTCTCCTCCGTTTCCGCCCAACTGCCCCATCCCATGGGCACACCGGCCCTACGGAGCATCGGGGGACACACATGAACAGCGCTCCGCACCTGCTGGCCGAGGACCGCGCCGAATACGAGCGCGTCCTCGACGACGCGCTGCGCACAGCGCACGGCCGTCCGGACCTCGACGACATGGGCCGGCGGCTCAACGCCGAACAGCTGCGCACGATGGCGCTGAACGCCACCGCGCTCATCACCGGCGCCGCCGCGGCGGAGTACGGCCACTATGTGAAGGCCCGCCAGGAAGCACGCACATCGGCGGGAGCGTCCGGCGGCGTCCTCGGCCCCGCGGTCGGCGACCCCTCGGAGACGGGCGCGGGATTCGCCGCCGTGCTCGCCGTCCTGGCACCGGTCCTCGCCGGCACCGCCGCGCTGATCCTCCTGTTCGTCGGCTACGTCCTGAAGGCCGTCAGCCCCGATGCCGCCTTCGCCGACACCTTGCTGACGGCGGGCTGGTTCTTCGGCGCGCTGACGGCTGCCGGACTCCTCGCCGCCGCGATCGGCCTGCTGGTCACCGCGCTCCGGAACGAGGCGACCCAGGTACCCGCCGAGGACGCGGCCGGCGAACTGCCCGACGAGGTGGCGCGCGCCAAGGAAGCCTGGCGGCATGCCCTCCTCGAACGCGGCGTGCTGCCCTTCCTGCGTGCCGCACTCGCGGACCCCAGCGCCGATCCCGCCTCCTCCGCCCCGCCCCGGCGGGTGAACCGCATCCCCAAGGTCGGCTACAGCGGACCCGACTTCTCGAGCCCGGGCGACGGCGGCTCGACCGGGTCCCGCCCGACGTTCACCAGCCCGGACTTCACCAGCCCCGACTTCGGGCCGCCGGAGAACCGGCCCGAGTAGCCCCCGCTCGGAGCATCCGCGCCCCCTCCGCGCGCCTGCCAGCCCGCGGGAAACGGCGAAGGCCGGGGGCAGCCCGCGGCTGCATCCGGCCTCGCCGTGCGCCGTGGCGGCCGTGCCCTCAGGCCGCTGTGGGGGGCGGACTTGGGGTTGGCACCGTACTTGCTCGGCGCCGCCTCGCCCTCCGTGGCCAGGAAGACCAGGAGGACGATCCCCGGCGCCGTGCCCGGACGAAGGCGCGACCGACCTCGTCGCCGAGCCGGCCGTACGCCTCCGCGCCCCACCGCCCCGGTGCGTCGCGGCGACGGAACCGGTCCACGACCGCGCGGGATCCCGGACCGCTTCCGCTGACCGGTCAGTCCGCCACCGGCAGGTACACCCGGCTGCCCGAGGCGGCGAACTCCCTGGACTTCTGGAGCATGCCCTCGGCGATCTCCTGGTCCGAGGCCGCCGGCTCGTCACCGCCGAACTGCTCCGTGATGCTTCTGCTGATCTTCATGGAGCAGAACTTCGGACCGCACATGGAGCAGAAGTGCGCGGTCTTCGCCGGCTCGGCCGGCAGCGTCTCGTCGTGGAACTCCCGTGCCGTGTCAGGGTCCAGAGCAAGGTTGAACTGGTCCTCCCAGCGGAACTCGAAGCGCGCGTCCGAGAGCGCGTCGTCCCACTCCTGGGCGCCGGGGTGCCCCTTGGCGAGGTCCGCGGCATGCGCGGCGATCTTGTACGTGATGACGCCCGTCTTGACGTCGTCCCGGTTCGGCAGGCCCAGATGCTCCTTGGGCGTGACATAGCAGAGCATGGCCGTGCCCCACCAGGCGATCATCGCCGCGCCGATGCCGGAGGTGATGTGGTCGTAGGCGGGCGCCACATCGGTCGTCAGGGGTCCGAGCGTGTAGAACGGGGCCTCCTCGCAGATCTCCTGCTGGAGGTCGATGTTCTCCTTGATCTTGTGCATCGGGACGTGCCCCGGACCCTCGATCATGGTCTGCACATGGTGCCGCTTGGCGATCGCGTTGAGCTCGCCGAGCGTTCTCAACTCCGCGAACTGCGCCTCGTCGTTGGCGTCGGCGATGGAGCCGGGCCGCAGCCCGTCACCGAGCGAGTAGGTGACGTCGTACGCCGCGAGGATCTCGCAGAGTTCCTCGAAGTTCTCGTACAGGAACGACTCCTTGTGGTGCGCGAGGCACCAGGCGGCCATGATCGAGCCGCCGCGGGAGACGATGCCGGTCTTGCGGCGGGCGGTGAGCGGCACATAGCGGAGCAGCACGCCGGCGTGGACCGTCATGTAGTCGACGCCCTGCTCCGCCTGCTCGATCACGGTGTCCTTGTAGATCTCCCAGGTCAGCTCCTCGGCCCGGCCGTCGACCTTCTCGAGCGCCTGGTAGAGCGGGACGGTGCCGATCGGCACGGGGGAGTTGCGCAGCACCCACTCGCGCGTGGTGTGGATGTTGCGGCCGGTGGAGAGGTCCATGACCGTGTCCGCGCCCCAGCGGGTCGCCCAGGTCATCTTCTCCACCTCCTCCTCGATCGAGGAGGTCACGGCGGAGTTGCCGATGTTGGCGTTGACCTTCACCAGGAACCGCTTGCCGATGATCATCGGTTCGGTCTCGGGGTGGTTGACGTTGGCGGGCAGGACGGCCCGGCCCGCGGCGATCTCCTCGCGGACGACCTCGGGGAGACGTTCTCCCTGATCGCCACGAACTCCATCTCCGGTGTGATCTCACCGCGCCGGGCGTAGGCGAGCTGCGTCACGGCCTGGCCGCCGCGTCCCCGGCGCGGCTGGCGCGGGCGGCCCGGGAAGACCGCGTCGAGGTTGCGCAGACCGCCGCGCGGGGAGGTGTGCCTGATCCCGTCGTCCTCGGGCCGTACCGGACGGCCGGCGTACTCCTCGGTGTCGCCCCGTCCGATGATCCAGTTCTCGCGCAGCGGAGGCAGTCCGCGGCGCACATCCGTCTCGGCGTGCGGATCGGTGTACGGGCCGGACGTGTCGTACAGCGTCACGTCCCGGCCGTTGGTGAGGTGCACCGTGCGGACCGGCACCCGGATGTCGGGGCGCGAGCCCTCGACGTATCCCTTGTGCCAGCCGGTGGACTTCCCCGCCCCGGACGCTCCGGAGGCAGGCGTGCGCGTGTCCGATGTGGTCATGAGACCTACTCCCTACGCCGGCATTACCCGGTAACAGGTTCGGCGGTCGGCGCAGCTGTCCCGTACGGTCGTACGGTGGGTCAGCGCCCTCTCAGCCCGGTGCTCCGAGCTCCCGCGTGTGCAAAGGTGACACCACGCTAGCGCCCTGCCGGGCGTGCTGAACAGTGGGCCCCCATCCGTTGTTGCGATGATCTGTGTGTGACTTCCTCCCAGCAGACGCCGGAACCGGACGCCCGCGAGGGCGGTCCGCCGCACTCCCGCAGCCATACCCACGCCCATGCGCATGCTCATGCCCATGGGCCCGCCGCCCCCGTCTCACGGCATCTGAGACGGGTCATCGCCGCGGTCCTCATCCCGTTCGCGGCCGCGGTGGTGGTCGGCCTCGTCGCCCTCTGGCCGGGCGGCGCACCGGAGCACGAGCGCACGGGCGTCGGATTCGACCGGCAGACCGAACAGGCCCGGGTGGTGAGGGTGCAGGAGGTCGACTGCTCCGAGGTGAACGCCGGGCAGGTGCCACCGACGGGTGACACCTCTACCCCCGAGGGGCGCGAAGCGGTCAACTCCCAGCAGGGAAAGTGCAAGAAGGCGACCGTGGAGATCACGTCCGGAAAGGACAAGGGCCGTACGTTCGTCGAGATCGTCCAGCCGGACGCCTCCCGCCAGCTGGCGCAGGGCCAGGGCGTGGTGGTGGCGTACGCGCCCGACGCGCCACGCGATCTCCAGTACTCGGTGAGCGATGTCGACCGCGACTTCCCGATGATGCTGCTCGCCGGGATCTTCGCGCTCGTGGTCGTGCTGGTCGGGCGGTTGCGCGGAGTGATGGCGCTGATCGCCCTGTGCCTGAGTTTCGCCGTGCTGACCCTGTTCATCCTCCCCGCGATCCTGCAGGGCTCGAATCCGCTGATCGTGGCCGTGGTCGGGGCCAGCGCGATCATGTTGATGGCGCTGTACCTCTGCCACGGTCTGAACGCCCGCACGTCGGTCGCGGTCCTCGGGACGCTGATCTCGCTGCTGCTGATCGGGCTGCTCGGCTCGGTGTTCATCGGCTGGGCGTCCCTGACCGGCAACACCGACGACAACACCGGTCTGATCCACGGTCTGTACCCGAGCATCGACATGTCCGGTCTGCTGCTGGCGGGCGTCATCATCGGTTCGCTCGGCGTGCTCGACGACGTCACGGTGACCCAGACGTCGGCGGTCTGGGAACTGCACCAGGCGGACCCGGCGATGGGGCCGCGCGGCCTCTACAAGGCGGGCATCCGGATCGGCCGCGACCACATCGCCTCGGTGGTCAACACACTCGTACTGGCGTATGCCGGGGCGGCGTTGCCGCTGCTCCTGCTGTTCTCGATCGCCCAGTCGGGGTGGGCATGGTGGCGACCAGCGAGCTGGTGGCGGAGGAGATCGTCCGGACACTCATCGGGTCGATCGGCCTGGTGGCTTCGGTTCCGGTGACGACGGCGCTGGCCGCTCTGGTCGTCTCGGCCGACCGGCCCGGCGGGACGGTGACCGGTGTGGCCGCCGGAGCGGTGCGCAGCAGGGGGCGCCGCCGGCGTGCGAAGTAGTTTCGCCCATGGCCGCGGCGTACGGTCAACCGCGGCGGACGGTCAGCCGGCGGCCTCCTCGGCGAGGATGCGGCCCAGTGCGGCTTCCAGGCTGTCCTCGAAGTCGCCGAGAGTACGCTCCTGCCCCAGCGGAACCAGCTTGTCGGTCCGGTCGAGGAAGGCCACCAGGGGCGCGGCTCCGGCCCGGAACAGCGCCCGGTCGACGCCGACCTGGAGCCGGATGTGGACGTCGGACAGTCCCTCGGGATCGGTCGGGGCGATGTGCACATCGCCGTCGCCGCTGGGGCCGTTGATCCCGTCCAGCAGCAACTCCCGGCCGAACGCCCAGGTCACGGGGGCGTCACCGGGCAGGTGGAACGTCATTCGCACCGCATAGGGGTCTCTCGTCTCGTACGTGAGCTCCACCGGGATCCGGAAGGAGAGGTCCTCGGAGACCAGGAAGCTCATCAAAACCTCTGCCTGAACCGACTCGCGCATCGTGTTAACTCCGCAGTGGATGAAGCACCTCGTGAGAACGGCCGGGAACGTACCCCCGGGCCCACCCGCCATCGTGCTGTAAGTGACCAGTAGATCACAAGGAGTAGTTTTTCAGATACTGATAGAGAAGGCGACGGAACTGAGCATGCTGCCCACACCACTGCGTAGTTGTTCGACCGCCGGGATCAGACGGTCTTCCTGGTGCAGCGGAAGGGAGATCGCCATTGCGCCGGCGGTGGATCCCACGGTGACGGGAATGGCCGCACAGACCGTTCCCAGGGCATATTCCTGCCGCTCGATGACCGGCTGCATCTGCCCCATCGCCCCGAGCCGCTCCAGCAGGCTGCCCCGGTCCCGCACCGTGTAGGGCGTGATCCGGTCCACCGGGTGCCGGGCGAGGTGGTCCTTGCGGGCCCGTTCGTCGAGCTGGCCGAGCAGGCACTGCCCCAGGGCATGCGCATGACCGGTCTCCCGGAAGTCGGCCCATTCGTCCACGGCAGGCGCGTACGGGGTGTCGGCCACGGCGACAAGCTCGATCTCCTCCTCCCGGTAGAGGGCGAAATAGACCGGTACGCCGATGGAATCCCGCCAGTGCGCCAGAGACTCCTCGATCTTGGTGCGACGATTCTGCATCGCACCGCCCAGCGCCAGTCGCACCGCGGCCTCACCGAAGACGAACACGCCTTTCTCGCGGCGCAGATAGCCCTCGTGTGCGAGGGTCCGCAGCAGGTGGTAGGCGGTGGGCAGGGGCAGGCCCGCCTCACGGGCGAGTTGCTTGGCCGGGGCTCCGTCGGTGTGGGAGGCCACGGCCTCCATGAGTCTCAGCGCCCGTTGCACCGAGCCGATCAGGGTCGGGGAGCCGGGCGAGGTGGTGGGCGCAGATCTGGTAGCCAGTGCCGTGGCCATTGAGTCACCCCCAGGCATGGTGACGGGCGGACCGCCCGCGTGCGGGGGCCGCCCCCGTACGCCCGCCGTGTTCCCGAGGGCCCGGGCTGCTCCTGAGACCGAATCCGGGAACCGTCCGGGAAGTCGCACGAACCGTTGTGCACGGTGACCGTCGACCGGGGAATCCCCGGGTACGGCGGAGGACTGCCACTCTAATGGCAGCCCGGACGGGCCGTGGGGATCATCTGCGCCATTCCCCCGCGCGGGCTAACAGGCGTACGTACCTGCCGTTCCCCGTCCCGCGTCGTCCGCCGCTCCGCACGCACGGGGCGCCGGCCGGGCCCGTACGGCTACCAGTCGCCCTTCGAGGACGACGAGCTCATGAACTTGCGCACGACGTAGATCAGTCCGCCCACGATCGCCACGAAGAGCAGGACCTTGAACAGCAGCCAGACCACAAAGCCGATGACACTAGCGATCATCCCTCCGAAGACGACAAGGGCGATCAGGGGGATGGCGATCCACTTCACCCACCACGGCATCCCCGTCAACATCTCCCGCACCGCCATCGTCCTACCTCGCTTCTGTGAGTCGTCCCACCCCCGATGCTAGAGGCGGGACCGCGGTCCGCGGGGCGCCCGCGTCCCCCGAAAGCCCCTGATCCGTCCCCTAGGGAAACCGGCGGGCCGGTCAGCCCTCGGGCGGGGAGAACACGACGAGCACCCGCAGATCCTCGCTGATGTGGTGGAACTTGTGGGCCACTCCCGCGGGGACGTAGACGACGCTACCCCGCCCCACCTGCGTCGTCTCCGTGCCGACGGTGATCGACGCCCGGCCGCTGACCACGAGGTAGATCTCGTCCTGCCGGTGCGGCTGCTGCGGGTCCAGCTCCCCCGCATCCAGCGCGTACAGCCCGACCGACATGTTCCGCTCACGCAGGAACTGCAGATACGCGCCCTCGTTGGCGGCGCGCTCCGCCTCGAGCTCGTCCAGCCGGAATGCCTTCATCGTCCGTCCGCCCCTGCCATCGGTCCGATCACGTCTGCCACGATCAGACACATGAAGAATTTCCTCGTCAAGACGATCGCGAACGCCGCGGCACTCGCCGTGGCGATCTGGCTGGTCCAGGACATCACGCTCACCGGCGACAGCACCGCGAAGAAGACCGTCACCCTGATCATCGTGGCCCTGCTCTTCGGCCTGGTGAACTTCCTCGTGAAGCCTATAGTCCAGCTGCTGACGCTTCCCCTCTTCATCCTCACGCTCGGCCTGATCACGCTCGTGGTCAATGCGCTGATGCTGCTGCTGACCTCCTGGCTCGCCGGCGTCTTCGACCTGGACTTCCACGTGGAGGGCTTCTGGACGGCCGTGCTCGGCGGGTTGATCATCTCTATCGTGTCGTGGGCGCTGAACGTGGTGCTCCCGGACGGCAGGGACTGAACGCACGATGCCCATCTCCGTCTGTTCCGTCTGCACCGGCAGCATCTGCCGGTCGCCGATGGCCGGGTCCGTGTTCCGGGCCCGTGTGGAGGACGCCGGACTCGACGGTGCCGTCGCCGTGGACAGCGCCCGCACCGGAGGCCGGCACGAGGGCGACGGCGCCGACCCCCGCGCGGTCACCGTCCTGCGGGAGAGCGGCTACGCGTCCGGTCACTCCGCCCGGCGGTTCCAGCCGTCCCGGTTCCCCCGGCTGGACCTGGTGACCGCCCTCGACGAGGGCCATCTGCGGGAGCTGCGCCGACCGCGGCGGACCCCCGCGAAGGTGCGGCTGCTGCGCTCGTACGGCCCGGCCGCCGGCGGCGATCTCGACGTCCCCGACCCGTACCACGGCGGTACGGACGGCTTCGAGGAGTGCCCGGGCATGGTGGAGGCAGCGAGCGGGGGACTGCTCCCCGCGGTGCGCGAGGCGCTGGAGGAGAGGGCGGCATGAGCACGGGTGAGGGAACCAGGGCCGTTCGGGCCGGTCTGCCGAAGGCGCGGAAGCACGAGCCGGCCCTGCCCGGGCCGGCCTTCGCCGCCCACTACCACCTGCCCGGTGAACCGACGGGACCGTACACCTACGGGCGCGACTCCAACCCCACCTGGACCCTGCTGGAGCAGGCCGTCGGTGAGCTGGAGGCACCGGGGGAGACCGGGGTCGAGACCGTCGTCCTCGCCTCGGGCATGGCCGCCGTCTCGGCCGTCCTGCTGTCCCAGGTGGGTGCCGGCGACGCGGTCGTGCTCCCGGACGACGGCTACCAGGCCCTGCCGCTGGTGCGGGAGCGGCTGGAGGACTACGGGGTCGAGGTGCGGACCGCGCCCACCGGCGGCGACGCCCAGCTCTCCGTGCTGGACGGTGCGAAGCTGCTGTGGATCGAGACCCCCTCGAACCCGGGTCTCGACGTGTGTGACGTACGGCGGCTCGCGGATGCCGCGCACGCCCGCGGCGCCCTGGTCGCCGTGGACAACACGCTCGCCACCCCGCTCGGCCAGCGCCCGCTGGCACTCGGAGCGGACTTCGCGGTCGCCAGCGCCACCAAGGGCCTGACGGGCCACGGCGATCTGCTGCTCGGGTACGTGGTCTGCCGGGACGCCGAACTCGCCGCACGGGTCCGGCAGTGGCGCAAGGTCGTGGGCGCCATCCCGGGCCCGATGGAGGCCTGGCTGGCCCACCGGTCGCTGGCCACCCTCCAGCTGCGGTCGGACCGCCAGTGCGCGAACGCACTCGCCCTGGCGCGGACGCTGGCCGGCCGGGCGGAGGTCACCGGACTGCGCTACCCCGGGCTGCCCGAGGACCCGGCGCACGCGGTCGCCTCGCAGCAGATGCGCCGGTTCGGCTCGGTGGTCTCCTTCGAGCTGCCCGGTCGTGACCACGCCGAGCGCTTCCTCGCGCAGGCGCGGCTCGTCGACGACGCCACCAGCTTCGGCGGCGTACGCTCCAGCGCCGAGCGCAGGGGCCGCTGGGGCGGCGACGCCGTGGCGGAGGGATTCATCCGCTTCTCGGCGGGCGTGGAGGACACGGACGACCTGGTCGCGGACATGCTCCGGGCGCTGGACGCCGCGGCGGGGCGAGACGCGTGACCGGACGGCGGGCGCTGCCGCGGTCCCGGCCGCGGAGTGTCCCGCGGGCGTGAAGGACGGTCCGAGCCTCCCCCCTCATGGTTCGGACCGTCCCTCTTCCGCACGCGGTCGCCCGGTCCGGCGGCACATGGCACCACGCACACTCCGCGCGCGGTGCCGCATGCGGTGCCCCGGAGCGGAAACCGCTCGAACAAGGCTAGTTGACTGTGCGTCAGTGTCCAATCACGGAAGAGACAGGAACCTATCGACTTATTTATGGTTGGACGATGGATCTGGCCCTGCTGCGCACATTCGTCACGGTGCACCGGGCCGGCTCGTTCACTCGCGCAGCCGCGCTCCTCGGTCTCTCCCAGCCCGCGGTGACCAGCCAGATCAGGACCCTGGAACGACAGCTGGGACGGCCGCTCTTCCTGCGTCAGGCCCGCGGAGTCACCCCCACGACCGTCGGTGACGAACTGGCCCACCGGGCCGCTCCCCACCTGGACGCGCTGGTGGAGATCGTGGAGGAGGGGCTGGACGAGGAGTCCGGCGTGCGCACCCTCCATCTCGCCGGACCGCCGGAGTTCACCTCGACAAGGGTGGTGCCCGCGCTGGCCGCCCTGGTCCCGCAGGGACTGGCGCTGCGGACGTCGTTCACGGGCAACGCCGAGGAGATCCTCGAGGGCCTGGCGGCCGGGCACCACGACCTGGCGGTGACCACGGCCCGGCCCCGCGGCGGGCTGCTCGCCTCGACTCCGCTCTGGGACGAGGAGCACGTCCTCGTCGCCTCGCCCGGCCGGGCGGTCCGGCTGGGCGACGGAACACCGCTTCGCAAGGGCGCCGCCGTGCTCGAGCAACTACCGGTGGTCGAGGTCCACGAGTCCCTGCCGTTCGTGTCCCGCTACTGGTCCTCGGTGTTCGACAGCCGCCCGCCCGCGGTGGCCGCCGTCATCGCGCCCGATCTGCGGGCCGCACTGGAGGCGGCGGCGGCCGGCGCCGGGCTCGCCGTGCTGCCCCGCTATCTGTGCCGTGACGCACTGGCGAGCGGCCGGCTGGTGGCACTGCTGGAACCTCCCGTTCCACCGCTGCGCACATACTTCCTGGTCGTCCGGACCGGCACTCTCGCACTGACGCACCTCGCGCGTGCACACGAGGAGCTGTTACGCGCCGCCACCTCGTGGTGACGGCAGGGAGCGGGCCGGGCCCCGGCCGAGGCGGGCGGGCGGGGACGCGTTTCAGAACGGGTGCCGTGGGCCACTCTCTGACCATGACCGAACGGCCAGTGGTCAAGCGCACCGCACGCGCCATCCTGCTCGACGGCGACGACCTCGTCCTGATCAAGCGCACCAAACCCGGCATGGATCCGTACTGGGTCACTCCCGGCGGCGGGGTCGAGCCCGGGGACGCGACCGTCGTCGAAGCCCTCCACCGTGAGGTGGACGAGGAACTAGGCGCCAAGATCGTCGATGTGGTGCCCTGCTTCGTCGACACCGTCGAGCACATCGTGGACGGCGGTGTGTCGGGGGTGAAGGTGCAGCACTTCTTCGTCTGCCGTCTGGCGGCCATGGACGAGTCCCGGCGGCACGGTCCCGAGGTGGAGGAGCCCTGCGGCGAGTACGAGATCGTCCGGGTGCCCTTCAGCCGCGTCGGCATCGCCGCGGTACACCTCGTCCCGCTCTCCCTGCGGCACTACCTGGACGGAAACATCGAGGGGGTCCGGGCGATGCACGCACCCGACCTGGGCTGAGCGGACTCCCGCGGTCCGGTCCGTGCCCCCTCGCCTGCCCCCGGCCTGCCCCGGCCGGGCGGGCGGTACCGGGGCCGCGGCCTGGTGCCGCACCAGGCAGCGTTCGCCCCGTCGCGACGCCCGGCACGGCAGGCTCGCGGCGTTGCGGAATCAGGCGAATCGCTGCGTTGCCGAATCGACCGAATCGACCGAATCAACCGAGTAGGCCCACGACGAGGCCGATCCGGCGCCTTGCGCTGCCTCCCCTCGGCCCGGAGGGCCGGGGGAATCCCCATGCACCGGACGCCGCTCCCTGACGGGCGAACCCTGCCT
The DNA here is from genome assembly GCA_003725745.1 of Streptomyces sp. I6. Lineage (GTDB taxonomy): Bacteria > Actinomycetota > Actinomycetes > Streptomycetales > Streptomycetaceae > Streptomyces. Next base: position 3,349,894 of record RHDP01000001.1, read on the forward strand.
GACGCGGCCCTAGTCGGCGGCCGCCACGAGCTCCTCAAGGGAGTCGTGGCGGATACGCTCGGAGGGGATGCCGACGCCCCTGAGCGTGTCCACTCCGCTGCGGATCATCCCGACCGGACCGGAGATGAAGGCGTCGTACTCGTTCCACGGGCCGTACTCGAGCACCGCGTCGGGCAACTGCGTCCTGCCGTCCACGACGGGACGGACCTGAAGCCAGGGGTGGCTCTGCTGGAGCCGCAGCATCGTGTCGATGTCATAGAGGTCGTGATCACTACGCGCCCCGTAGAACACCTCCACCGGACGGCGCTCACCGTGTTCGGCGACGTCCTCGACCAGCGCCTTGATCGGCGCGATGCCGGTACCGCCGCCCAGGCAGAGCATGCCGTTGTCGGTGGTGTGGTCCACGACCATCGACCCTGCCGGCGGCCCCAGCCGGAGCACGTCGCCGGGTCGGGCGTGGTGGACCAGGGCGTTGGAGACCCACCCCGCCGGGACCGCCTTCACATGGAACGACAGGAGCCCGTCGGAGCGGGGCGCCCCTGCGAAGGAGTAGTGCCGCCAGACCCTCGGCCACCACGGGGTCTCCAGACTCGTGTACTGACCGGCCAGGAAAGGGTACGGCTGGTCGGGACGCACGGTGACGACCGCGATGTCCGGCGTCCTGAGATCGTGGGACACCACCTCGGCGTGCCACCAGGCTGGCGCGTGCCGCTCGTCCTCGGCAGCCGAGTCGATCATGATCTGGGAGATGGTCGTGTACGCGCGGACCCAGGCGGCTTCGGTCTCCTCGTCCCAGGTCGTCACCGCGTACCGGGTCAGCGCTCCGATGAGTGCCTCACCGACGGCCGGATAGTGCGCGGGCTGGGTGCCGTACTTGCGGTGGCCGCGGCCGAGGTGCTCGAGGTAGTCGACCAGCACGGGCGTGTCGTCCATGTGCTCGGCGGCCGTGAGCAGCGCCTTGAGGAGCCGGTCGCGCTGGGTGTCCATGGCGGCCGGGAAGAGGGCCCGCAGATCGGGGTGGCGCACGAACAGCAGAGCGTAGAAGTAGGAGGTGACCTTGTCGGCGACCGGGGCGATCTCCTCCATGGTCCGCCGGATGAGGATCGCGTCGGGGGACGCGTTCCGGTCGGAGACTCCGGGGAACAGACCTGCGGTGTGCCCGTCGGAACCGGCGGCGGGGGCGGGCCCGTTGCGGGGCGCGGCGCCGGGGAGCGGGACGGCCTGGTTCGGGTGGTGGGGCACGGCGCTCCGGTCGGGCAGGTCCCCACCGTGTGCCGGTGCGCCGTCCTGCCGGGGAGCGCTGCGGGGGGATATGCCGGCCCCGTAGGGGGAAGAGACCGCGTGGGCCGCGCCGCCCCCGTGCGGAGCCCGCTGCGCGGGCGCCTCTCGCGGCGCCGCCGGTGGTACCCGAGCATCGAGGGCGGAACTCGCCCGCGGGCCGGCGACCTCGCGCGGCGAGGCCCCGGCCGCCCGCTCGGCTCCCGTGCCGACGGGGCGAATGGACGCGACCGGCCGGCTGGGGGTGACTATTCGCCCGTCGGCCGCCGGCCGGGCCCCCTCGCCGGCGGTGCCTTCGGCGCCGGAAGCCGCGGGGCCTTCGGCAGGCTGCCTCCGGGGGGTGAACCAGCCTCCCCCGCCCTTCGCGCCGTTCTCGCCGGAGGTCCCGTTGTCGGCCGACGTGGTGGTCGGAGCGTCCATTGTGTGCCTCGCCTCGAACATCTCTCGGTCGGTGTGCGCACTTCCGCTGGTCCGGAGCGCGCCTCGTTCTCCCCGCTCTGTTCTCAATGACTCGTGCCCGCCCACATTAGCCTTCGCGATTGCGGGGTCCGGGCGAGTGGGACCGGATGGTGACATTGGCCGCAGCGCTCGTGGTGGCAGCATGCCGACTCCTGCCCGACGGCGGACAAAGAGCGGAAAGTCCGGGTATCCGCACCCGCTTTCCCGTTAGGCTGCATTGCACTCATGTCCGTTCACAAGGCAAGGAGTCGGGTCCCGGCGGCGATGTCCCCGCACCCGAAACCGGTAGTGGAATCACACCAGTTCGCAGGCCTCCGGCAGCTCCCCTACCCGTCCGGTGCGGCGCGGCGAGCCCGGACAGATAATGGTCCGCTTTCACCGCCTCCGCAACGGTCACCACGGCAAAGATCTGCGTACCGGACACCGGATCAGCGGCTGCGAAAGTACGGTTCAGCCGTCGTCCCGAACTCTGCACAGGGCCCCTTCGCGACCTTCACCCCCGGCGTAGCACGGGAATGCAGGGTGGACCACCCGGATCCATGAACGAAGCGCCCGGGACATGAACGCCGAGAAGCAAGCGCATCGGGTTCACCGACCGGCAAGGGCAAGCGTGATCGACGGGCGCCCCGGCCACATCACCGCCGATGGGGGCACCTCCCCTCGTGCGGCCTGAAGACCGCCCCGGCAGGGTGTTTCACGTGAAACCGCCGAAGCACGGCACCCGACGGAAGACACCCTGCCGTCCGCGTACCGGGAGCCCCGGGTCGGCTCCGGCTCTCCGGCGGTCTGCCAAGAAGCGCCGCCGGGAGACCCGATCGTCGGCAGCCACCGAGACCTCGCCGGCTGCCGAGACCTGCGCCCGCACGGCCTGGCCACTTCCGCGAAAGCACTGGACGAAAGATCACCCCGTCAGAGAGCCTGGCCTCATGCCAACTCCGCTCACCGAACTCCCCGTCCGGCGTCTGACCACCGCGGATCTGCATGCCTGCGCGGACCTGTCGGAGGACCGAGGCTGGCCGCGTGAGGAGCACAAATGGGGTCTTCTGCTGGCGGCGGGCAAGGGGTACGGCATCGACGACCCCGGCACCAAGGGTCTCGTCGCGGGGTGCGTGGTCACCTCGTACGGCCCGGAACTGTCCGCCGTCGGCATGGTGCTCGTGGCCGAGCGGTACGCCCGGCAGGGTGTCGGACGCCGTCTGATGCGGCATGTACTCGCGGAGGCCGGTGATTCGCCCCTGACACTGCACAGCACGCCGAACGGGCAGTCACTCTACGAAGAACTGGGCTTCACCCATGCCGGCCGTGCCGAGATGGTCCGGGGCCGCTTCCGCCTCTCCGGTCCGGCGCCCAGGGCCGCGACCCGCCCGGCCACAGCGGAGGACCTGCCGGCGATCCTCCGCCTGGACGCCGAGGTGTTCGGCGTGGACCGGACGCATCTGCTCGCCCGGCTCCCCGCCTTCGCCGACCAGTTGAGGGTCGCGGAGGCCGGCGGTGTCCTCACGGGCTACGCGGCCGCCTGGCCGAACATGGAGACCCAGGTCGTCGGCCCGTTGATCGCACGGGACACGGACACGGCCAAGTCCCTGGTCGTCTCACTCGCCGAGAGGGCTGAGCGTCCCCTGCGTACCGACATCGACGTGAGGCACCAGGAACTGCTCGCATGGTTGAAGGCGAGCGGCCTCGAGCCGATCGCCTTCAACGCGGTGCTGCTCCGAGGCACGCCCGCTCTCCCGGGGGACTGGACCCGCCGCTTCGCCCCACTGACCGTCGCGGCGGGCTGAGCCCGTGAGGCCGGTCCGGTAGCGGCGGTCCACCGGCAGACTGCCGCTGGCTCCGCCGGGGAACGGTTCCACCGAGGAGGCGGCTCAGCGCGAAGGAGCCTCCGGCGCGGCGAGCCCGGAACCCGGTCCTGCCCGGGTATGCCCCGCCGATGACGTCACCGACGGGCCACGGCGGCCGGGGCAGGCACGGAGGTGGCAGAACCCGCGACCACCCGGCTGTCCCGGTGGACGACGCGGCGGCGCTCAAGTGCACGGGAGAGCACCGCCAGCGCCAACGCGGAACCCGCGAGCAGCGCACCCACCCAGTTCGGGGCGGTGAAGCCGAGGCCGGCCGCGATGACGGTTCCGCCGAGCCAGGCGGCGAGGGCGTTGCCCAGGTTGAAGGCGCCGATGTTCACGGCCGAGGCCAGTGTGGGCGCCCCCGACGCCTCGTCGAGTACCCGCTTCTGGAGCGGTGGCACGGTGGCGGATCCCAGCCCGCCGACGAGCACGATCGTGACGGCCGCCGCGAGCTTGTGGTGGGCGGTGAAGGTGAACAGCGCCAGCATCAGGGCGAGGGCTCCGAGCGAGACGTAGAGAAGGGGCATCAGCGCCCGGTCGGCATACTTCCCACCGATCAGGTTCCCGCCGACCATGCCCAGACCGAAAAGCACCAGCAGCCAGGTAACGGAAGCTTCGGCGAAGCCGGCGACCTCGGTCATCATCGGCGTGATGTAGGTGATCGAGGCGAAGACACCGCCGAAGCCGAGCACGGTCATCGCCATGGCCAGCAGGACCTGAACATTGCCGAAGGCGGCCACCTCGTGGCGCAGCCGTACCCCCTCGGGCCTGGGCTGCTCCGGGACCAGCATGGCGATGCCGGCGAGCCCCAGCACCCCGAGCCCCGCCACGGCCAGGAACGTGGCCCTCCAGCCGATGCTCTGCCCGATGAAGGTGCCCAGCGGAACCCCGACGACATTGGCGACGGTCAGACCGGTGAACATCATCGCGATCGCACCGGCCTTCTTGCCCGGGGCCACCAGGTCGGCCGCGATGACCGAGCCGATGCCGAAGAAGGCCCCCTGGGCGAGCGAGGCCACCACACGGCCGGCCAGCATGACACCGAAGACGGGGGCGAGGGCCGAGAGCACATTGCCCACGATGAAGAAGCCCATCAGCACCATCAGCATCCGCTTGCGGGGCACCTTGGTACCGATGACGGTCATCACCGGTGCACCCAGGACCACGCCGAGGGCGTACCCGGTCACCAGGAAGCCGGCGGTGGGGATCGACACCCGGAAGTCGTTCGCGACCTCGGGCAGCAAGCCCATGATCACGAACTCGGTGGTTCCGATACCGAATGCCCCGATGGCTAGGGCGAGGAGGGCGAGCGGCATGGGGTTCCACCTTCCGAAAGATTGCACATGCGCTTTACGGGCGTAGACAATAATTGCAGACACAATTAATTGCAAGCGCGGTCTATTGCGTTGGTCGTCTACCCTGGGAGTCCGGCCGCCCTGCAGGCCGAGGGCGCCGACCGCACAGACACTCCTGGACGGAGGACGGACCGATGACAGCGACGGACCCGGCACTCACCGCGCTCGCCCAGAGCTGGTGCGCGCTCTCTCTGCTGCACGGCAGGATCGAGGGCCATGTCGAGCGGACCCTCCAGAAGCATCACGATCTGAGCGTCCGGGAGTACTCGCTGCTGAACGTGCTCAGCCGTCAGCACAGCGGGCCGGGCGGCCACCTCCAGATGAAGCAGGTCGCCGACGCCGTCCTGCTCAGCCAGAGCGCCACCACCCGCCTCGTCACCCGGCTCGAGGACCGGGGCTGCTCAGCCGCTATCTGTGCGACACGGACCGCCGGGGCATCTACACCGATGTCACGGAGGCCGGCCTGGCACTGCTTGCCGCGGCCCGTCCGACGAACGACCGTGCGCTGCGCGAGGCGCTCGACGACGCGGCGCAAAACCCCGACCTGGCTCCGCTGGTCCGGGCGGTCGAGCAGCTGAAGATTCCTGCGTCCGGGGTTCCCGCTCCGGCCATCGTCTCCGCGTGAGACCTCGGCCACCGCTCCACCGTCCGGGACGCATAGGCTGCGGATCATGAGCGATCTACTGATACGGCCCGCATCCCGCTCCGACGTCCCCGCGATCGTGGCGATGCTCGCCGACGATCCGCTGGGCGCGCAGCGCGAGTCACTCGACGACCCGGCTCCCTATCTGGCGGCGTTCACACGGCTCGCAGAAGACCCGAACCAGCATCTCGTGGTTGCCGAGCGGGATGGCCGGACCATCGGCACCCTGCAACTCACCATCGTTCCCGGCCTGTCCCGCCGCGGCGCCACCCGCTCGATCATCGAAGCGGTGCGGATCCATGCGGACGAGCGTGGCAGCGGGCTGGGCACCCGGCTCGTCGAATGGGCGGTCGAGGAATCGCGCCGACACGGTTGCCTGCTCGTCCAGCTGACATCGGATGTCTCCCGCACCGACGCCCATCACTTCTACGAGCGTCTGGGCTTCGAGGCGTCACACGTGGGTTTCAAGCGCGCTCTCTGACGTCCACTCAGGCCCCTGCCCTCGAGCACCCCACCGGCCGGACTCCGCCACCGGGGTCCGCTGCCCGAGCAGGCCGGAAGGCTCAGTCACGACCGAAGGACAGCCGTCCGACCGCCTGAGATGGCCGGTCGGGCATCGACCGATCCGCACCGCCCCCGCGCCTGACGCGAGCCTGCCGGCGGGGCCGACTACGGCGTTTCACGTGAAACGGCCACCTCACGCGGGAACACGGCGTACGCCTCGCCCGGTGTACGCGGGAGCCGGTCGTCACAGGGGCAGAGTGCGCCAGCCTCGTTCGTCCACACCGCCGGGTACCTCGCCGGCCGGATCATACGGCTCACGGGTGAAGACGAAGGAACCCAGATCGAGATGGATCAACCGCCCCTCCGGACTGTGCACCGCGCGCAGGGTCTCGCCCGCGAAGTAGCCGTCCAGCCCGCTCCATGCCCCACCGGGGCGAGCCTGGAACCGCGAACCTCGGCCGTGGCCCGACAGCGGGTACAGCTCGAGCCCCCGGGCCGTGACGAGCTTCAGCCCGAAGGCGGAGGTACCCCAGTACCATGTGCCCGTCAGTTCCAGCAGGTCTTGGTCCACGTCCGGCATCGGACGCCACGGCTCCGGGAACCGAGGCTCGGCATCCACCACGATGTGCACGAGATCCGCCGCCACGACGGCGGGAAGCGGCCCTGACGTCGCATTGGCGAGCACCACCGCGGCCACACCCTCCTCCACGTCAACCCAGAGGCAGGCGACGAATCCCGGCAGCGATCCGGTGTGGCCGATGAGCGTGCGCCCGTTCCTCCGGACGATCTGAAGGCCGAGCCCATAGGTGCTGTCCCAGTCGCCGGGCTCCGAAGGCGCGGACGCCGTCCGCATCTCGCGCAGCGAGTCCACACCCAGCACGCGTTCATCGCCTTCGGCAAGGAATGCGGCGAAGCGGGAGAGGTCGGCGGCGGTCGACCAGAGTTGACCGGCCGGAGCCATCAGGCCCAGATCAACGGCCGGTTCGTGCATCACCGCGTCCGCCCAGGGGTGCACCGCCCAGCCGCTCGCATGAGAGGCCTGCGGATGGCAGCTCGTACGGCGCATACCCAGCGGCTCGAGGATGTCGCTACGCAGCACGTCCTCCCACGGCCTTCCCCGCACCGCCTCGATCAGCGAACCCAGCAGGGCGTATCCGGTGTTGGAGTAGTGGTGGCGGCGGCCGGCCGGATGCAGCTGGGGTTGATCACCGAGCACATCGGCGAGTCCGGGGCGAACCGAGCCGGGCGTGCGCTCCCACCATGGAGCAGGGCTCTCGGCGGCAAGTCCCGCAGTGTGGGACAGAAGCTGGGCGATGGTCACCTCACCCGCACCGGTTCCCGGGAGGTGCTTGCCCAGTGGGTCGCTGAGATCGAGCAGCCCTTCGTCACGCAGCCGCATCACCAGCGCGGCGGTGAACGTCTTGGTGAGGGAGCCGATGCGGTACTGGGTGTCCGCGCCCGGCACATCTTCATCGGTACCGCTGCGGGCCCCGCTCCAGACCATGCGTCCGTCCCTCACGACGGCCCCGACGAGCGAGGGGGCCCGGCCCTCGGACTGGGCGACGGCAACACGGTGCAGCAGGGCCCGTTCAGTGCTGAGCAGCAGCGCTTCATGAGGTGAGGTCATGGACCAGGTCTATCCGACTTGCCGGTCCGGGGTCGACGGCACCCCGCTGTCGGGCCCGGTGTAGGTTCGCAATGCGATTGTCCTGTTGCACAGCATTGACCTGCGGTGATTCTCAGTTCTCACTTGAGGCCAGCAGAAGTTTGTCGCACGATCTTGGCCCCTGCGCCGCATCGAGGCTGTTGGACCAACTCAAGGACGGCCGTGGTCCGAGTCCGGGCGCTTGCCGTACCTGCCTCGCAACCGACGTCATAGGCGCCACCACTCCGACTCACCTCCCTCGTCGGATGATGAGCCTTTCCTTGTCGTTTCCGACGCGCGGTGGGGGCTTCGGAAGGCTTCCGGCCGGAGCGGCGTCTCGAGGGGTAGTGCCTCCCACGGGGCCGAGACGCTGCCGTCTGGCTCCCAGCCATATCGCCGTAGATGCTGTGCCTCGTCCGTCCGGTCGTCCGCTGTCAGTAGAAGGTGAGCCGTCCCCCACCAGTCGCCGTCTGGTGAGCCGGCAGCGGCGTTGGACTGACACCACGCCACAGCTTGGTCGATGAGCCTGTGTTCCCGGAGCAGGGCTAAGACCTGATCGGCGTTTGGCTCGTCGGGGGTCCGATCAAGGACGCTGAATGTGCCCCCGTCACGTCCCGCTCGCACGAGTCCCCAGAGAGTTCCCACGAAGTCGTCGTAGCCCACCGGGAATTTCTGCTCCTGGGGACTTGTGTGTGTACCGTGGTCCTTCGCCAACAGCCACGGGACGTCGTAGCTGGCAAAGAGGTCTCCCGCCTGAGATCCGACCTCGGACGCGGTTTCCCCTTCGAGATGCACTGTCCCTTCAAGTTGCCGCGCTTCTTGGAGGGCGTAAGGGTCACCGGCTTCCTCGGCCGCTCTCTGGTACCAGAATCGGGCCTCTTCTGCGCGTCCCACTCTGGCCAGCATCTGGGCCACGCAGCGATAGGCGAATTGGTCGCCCATTTCGGCGGCGCGCCGGTACCAAGTGAGCGCATCCTCGGGACGTCCTAATTCAGCCAGCAGCCAGCCAGCCTCTCCCATGGCAAAGAGATCACCCGCCTGTGCGTGCTGCAGGAGCACGGCGAGTGCCTCCGCGCTACGTCCCAGCCGCACCAGCATGACAGCCACGCCCCGCAGAGCGGTGGTGTCCCCGTTCTCGGCCATGTTCCGGTACCAGGCGAGGGCGTCCTCGGTGCGACCCTCCGCCGTCGCCTGCTCGGCCAGCTCCCTGAGATCGACCGAAGCTTCAACCTCGGCCGCCCTCCGGTTCCAGGCCAGAGCCTCGTCTGTGCGGCTCATGCCGGCGAGCAACCGGACCAGGTTCGGAAACACGCGGCTGTCGCCTTCGGACACTAGGAGCTGATACCACAAGAGAGCCTCGCCACCGCAACCCGAGATTCTGGCCAACGCGAGTGCGATGGCGTGGATGTCCACGGTATGGCCGGCATCAGCGGCGTGCCGATACCAGGCCAGGGCCTCATCCGAGCGTCCCATGACCGACAGAAGCATGACGAGTTCGTCCAGTGCACTGGAGTCGCCGTAGGTAGCCAGGGCACGGTAGAGGACGAAGGAGATACGACGCAGACCGCGTCGCCGGGCGATCTCGGTCAACTCGGTGTGCTCGGATGGAGCGGCGTGGTCAGCCGCCGCCGTCCACAAGGCGGCTGGCGGGGAGAGCCGAGCCCGGGCTCGGCTCCCGTGTTGTTCGAGATAGTCGGCGAGCCGGTAGCGGGGATGGGCAGGCGACCCTTCGCTGTTACGGGAACGCACACGGGTCAGTGCGCCGCGAGCGCCCCGTACGGGGCGGGCGGCATAGGCAAGGGCCTCCTCGAACCAGTCGTCCGGTAGCTGGTTCCACTGGGTGTCCGTGAGATAGCCGCCTGCGGCGACCTCCAGCAGAGCGACCGACAGAGCCGGGCCGAGGCCCAGTCGGCGGGCATCGATGGCGGCATCGATGAGTGCCCGTGCTGCAGCCGGAGCGGTGTGGTAGTGCTCCAAGAGGGCAGGACCACCAGCGAGATACTGGGTGACCTCCCCAGCCTCGGCGCGCTCGGCAGCATAGGCCAGACGCGGATCGGCAGCGGCGGCTGCGTGCAGGGCATCGACGTCTCCTGGGTCGGTGAACGCGCCCGGAACCGGCAGTTCATGGCCGACCAAGAGGGCCCGAGCCTGAGCATGTGGATCCGCCTTACTCCTGCCAGTCGGGTCGGGGTATGCGGTGAGCTCGGCCCAGTACTCCGGCCAGATAGTTCCTAGCACAAGCACCGGCCCTCGCCCTGGATCACGCAGCAGTTCGCGCAGCCCGGCGGCCACGCGTTCCCCCACGTCGGAGGCCGGGGTAAGCAGGTAGTGCTGGGCCTCGTTCAGCCAGATCACCGTGCGGGGACCAATCTCCTGCATCTCCGCGAGGGCGGCCTCCGGGCGGGAGGGGTCAATGGGGTGCCATAGCCGCCAGTCGTCGGGCAGCAGCTCAAGGGCTTCCCAGCATGCCCGCGTCTTGCCCGTAGACGAGCCGCTCACCAGCACCACCACGCGGCTCACGCCGCCCACGGCCTCACTCACGGTCGTGCGCAGCCGCGCATCGTGAGCCCGGGGGACGTACGCGGGCAGGATGGTCAGCGTTACCGCCCGCGTCGGCTCGGCCTCAATCGCCTTGTGTACTTCCAGTGCGAAGGGATCGGTGAGGAGAGCAACCGGGCGCCCCAGCGAGGTACTGGCGGTGCGATGCGTGCGTGCTGACTGGGCCCGGTCCAGCAGAGTGCGCCATTGGCGTTCTCTCGCTTCCTCACCCGCCCATCGGCTCCACAACTGCACCAGCACCCAGACCTTTTCACTGCTGGCCGAGCTGGGGACCTTCGCTGCTCCGGGGTCGTCTGGAAGCCAGTCGCTGATCCGTTGCCCGCTCAGGTCCACCCGGTACGGCGCAGCTCTCAACGCTTGTTCTGTTTCACGGCGGGAGTACGGCTGGCCTGCCTTGTGACGGGCTGCCTCGGCCCGCTTCTCCAAGGCGCGCAATTGGTCGTAGAAGGCGCGACCCTGCTCGTTCACGAGTCCCCCTCAAGACGCTGCCCGGCTGGCGGTGCCGCCCGGAGCGGGAACAACGGGCACCGCCGCTGAACAGCAGAGTAGGACCAGAGTGCCCGACGTGCCCTCCGTTTCGGACGGATGTATTGGCCCGACCGCACGCTCAGTCTTCCCGCCTGGCACCTCGTCGTGTGCGGTCAGTCAAAGGAGCCTCTGTGAGTCACGAGGACGTGAATAGGAGCCGGAACAGGAAGCAGACCGTTCGTCGGTTGGTCCGCGCTGCTGTCTTTGGATTGGTTCGCGGCAGCGCCTCCGCGGTCGGATCTGCCATTATTGCCGGAATTGCGTGGTGGATACAGCAATAATCCTCGGCGGCCTAAGTACCATGGCTGGCGACTCGTCCTCTCCGGCATCGATCACGCCCTACGGCCTTGGGAGACGTGCTCGGCGGATCAGACCTTCCACCGGCTAACGGCTGGGCAGGCGTTCGTCTCACATTGGTGTCCCATGGGCCGGACATAGACACCGTCAATGAACCGTTTTCATCCTGTCCTGCAGGGGTGAAATAGCAGTTCAGCGGGGTGGAGTGACGAGACGAGGCTCCTGGTCGTTGCGCTGGTGTTCTCTACGCACCACGCATCGCCCGAGGAGCCTCGCTTGGTCCCGTATCGTGCCACGGTCGACGTCCCCTATGAGCTGGTTGAGCATGTCTCGTGGCTCATCTATGCCCGAAGGTGTGAACGCAGATCGCGCTGGCGCAAGTTGGGCTGCTTCAAACAGGCCCTGCTGGCGCTGGTGCACCTGCGCAAGAACGAGACGCTGCCTCAGCTTGCGGCGGGCTTCGGCATCTCGACCACAACCACGTGGCGGTACGTCGGCGAAACTCTCGACATTCTGGCCTCCTGGGCGCCCGGCCTGCACGAGGCCCTCGTGGCACTGGGTGAAGGAGACTTCGTCATCGTCGACGGCACGCTCATCCCCACCGACCGCATCGCCGCGGACCAGCCGTACTACTCGCACAAACACCGGAAGCACGGGATGAATGTGCAGGTCATCGCCCGTCCAGATGGCACACCGCTGTGGTTCTCGCGGACGACGCCGGGCCGTACCCATGATCTGACCGCGGCCCGTGCTCACGGCATCGTCCAGGCCTGCCTCTCGAGGCAGATCCTCGTGCTCGCGGACCGCGCCTACCAGGGCGCCGGCGCCACCGTCCGCACCCCGTACTACCACCACCGCGAACAACCCGAGCACTACCAGCAGTTCAACCGCGACCACGCCCGTCTCCGCGCTCCAGGCGAGCGTGCCTTCGCGCAGCTGAAGTCCTGGCGACTGCTACGGCGAGCCCGATGCTCCACCCACCGAATCGGCACCGCCATCCAAGCCATCCACACGCTGATGACCTGCAGCAGCTCAGGATGAAAACGGTTCAATGAGAAAGGGACATCCGAACTGCGAGCCTACACCCGGAGGCTCAGGTCTGTGCCATGTCCACAAAGCGCGAGTAGTGGCCCTGGAACGCGACCGTGATGGTGGCCGTCGGTCCGTTTCGGTGCTTGGCCACGATCAGATCCGCCTCGCCCGCACGAGGCGACTCCTTCTCATAGGCGTCCTCCCGGTGCAACAGGATCACCATGTCGGCGTCCTGCTCGATGGAGCCGGACTCACGCAGGTCCGAGACCATCGGCTTCTTGTCCGTGCGCTGCTCGGGACCACGGTTCAGCTGCGAGAGGGCGATCACCGGGACCTCCAGCTCCTTGGCGAGCAGCTTCAGGTTGCGGGACATGTCCGAGACCTCCTGCTGACGGCTCTCGGCCCGCTTGGAGCCACCGGACTGCATCAGCTGCAGATAGTCGATGACGACGAGCTTCAAATCGTTGCGCTGCTTGAGCCGCCGGCACTTCGCCCGAATCTCCATCATCGACAGGTTCGGGGAGTCGTCGATGTAGAGCGGCGCCTGGGAGACATCGGGCATCCGGCGTGCGAGGCGGGTCCAGTCCTCGTCGGTCATCGTGCCGGAGCGCATGTGGTGGAGGGCGACGCGTGCCTCTGCGGACAGCAGACGCATCGCGATCTCGTTGCGCCCCATCTCGAGGGAGAAGATCACGCTGGGCAGATTGTTCTTGATCGATGCCGCTCTCGCGAAGTCGAGTGCCAGCGTCGACTTGCCCATGGCGGGGCGAGCGGCGATGACGATCATCTGGCCGGGATGCAGCCCGTTGGTGAGCGAGTCGAAGTCGGTGAAGCCGGTCGGGACTCCGGTCATCTCGCCGCTGCGGGAGCCGATCGCCTCGATCTCGTCAAGCGCCCCCTCCATGATCTCGCCGAGCGGGAGATAGTCCTCGCTGGTGCGCTGCTCGGTGACCGCGTAGATCTCGGCCTGTGCCGAGTTCACGATCTCGTCGACGTCGCCGTCCGCCGCATACCCCATCTGTGTGATACGCGTGCCCGCCTCGACCAGGCGCCGCAACACGGCGCGCTCGTGCACGATCTCCGCGTAGTACGAGGCGTTCGCGGCCGTCGGGACCGATTGGACGAGGGTGTGCAGATAGGAGGCACCGCCGACACGGGTGATCTCTCCCCGTTTGGTCAGCTCGGCGGCGACGGTGATGGGGTCGGCGGGCTCTCCCTTGGCGTAGAGGTCGAGGATCGCCTGGTAGACGGTCTCGTGCGCGGGCCGGTAGAAGTCATGGCCTTTGATGATCTCGACGACGTCGGCGATGGCGTCCTTGGAAAGCAGCATGCCGCCGAGGACGGACTGCTCGGCGTCGAGGTCCTGCGGGGGAACTCGCTCGAAGCCCGGGGAGCCGTCGTCCCAGGCGACGCTCTCCCTGCCGCGCTCGTGCTGCTCCTCGCGGCCACCGCGCCCCCGGCCCTCCCCTCGGCGGGGGCGGGAGACGGGCAGACGGTCACCCGGACCGATGTCGGTCCAGGGCTCGTCCAGGGGCTCGGGGACACTCACCGGCCGCCTCCTCCCGTCCGCTCCGCGGACCTCTGCGTGGCACTCTTTTTAGGACACGGCACTGACAACACGAGCGGCCCGATTCCGCTTCACGGCACATCGGGCGCCGGTCCACCGTAGGGCTGCGGGCACCGTCAGCCAATCTGGTTATCCACAGGCCATGTGGACGACTGAGCCGATGCTGTGGAGAACCCCCCAGAACCTGTGCACGGAGCGGGGGACAGCACTGTGGACAAAGTCATAGGCCGCGCCCCACATACACTTTGACCTGCATCTTTTCCATCCACCGGCTGTGGGGGAGAAAAACTTCCCCAGCCGGACCAAGATCAGAACAAACGGCGCACAGCAGAAGCCCCGTCCCGTCATTTGGTAAGGATCATAGGCCGCTTGCATCTCTTACCTGTGGAAGATTAGATTGATGCCCATGACACAGGCCCCTGCGGCGTCCGGATCCAGCCGCCGACGACACGATCGCGAGATCATCTCACTCGCCGCCCCCGCCTTCGGAGCACTCGTCGCAGAGCCCCTGTTCGTGATGGTCGACAGCGCGATCGTCGGGCACCTCGGCACCCCGCAACTCGCCGGACTGGGTATCGCTGCGGCGCTGCTCATGACGGCCGTCAGTGTCTTCGTCTTCCTCGCCTACGCCACGACTGCCGCGGTCGCGCGGCGCGTGGGCGCCGGGGATCTGAGTTCCGCGATCCGCCAGGGCATGGACGGCATCTGGCTGGCCCTACTGCTCGGCATCGCCGTCGTCGCCTTCATGTTTCCCGCCGCGCCATGGCTGGTGGAAGCCTTCGGAGCCTCCGGCACCGCAGCCCCGCACGCCATCACCTATCTGCGCATCTCGAGCCTCGGAATCCCTGCCATGCTCGTGGTCATGGCCGCTACCGGCGTACTCCGCGGCCTCCAGGACACCCGTACACCCCTCTATGTGGCGATCGGCGGCTTTGCTGCGAACGGGGCCCTCAACCTCGGCCTGGTCTACGGGGCCGGGCTCGGCATCGCCGGCTCCGCCTGGGGCACGGTCCTGGCCCAGGCCGGAATGGCCGCCGCCTACCTCGTGGTGGTCGTTCGCGGCGCCCGTCGCCACCATGCCTCCCTGCGGCCGGACACCGCGGGCATACGGGCAAGTGCCCAGGCAGGTATGCCGCTACTGATCCGTACGCTCTCCCTGCGAGCCGTACTGCTGATCGCCACCGCCGTGGCCGCCCGTCTCAGTGACACCAGCATCGCCGCGCACCAGATCATCCTCTCCCTCTGGAGCCTCACGGCCTTTGCCCTGGACGCGATCGCCATCGCCGGCCAGGCCATTATCGGGCGCTGTCTCGGCGCCGGCGACGCTGAGGGAGCACGTGCCGCATGCCGCCGCATGGTCGAGTGGGGCATCGCTTCGGGCGTAGGGCTCGGACTGCTGATCGTACTGGCGCGTCCGGTGTTCATTCCCCTCTTCACCAGCGATCCCGCCGTCAAGGACACTCTGCTGCCGGCCCTGCTGGTGGTGGCCCTCACCCAGCCGGTCGCAGGCGTGGTGTTCGTCCTCGACGGTGTGCTGATGGGCGCCGGCGACGGCCCCTATCTGGCCGGTGCCATGCTCGTCACCCTGATGGTCTTCACGCCGGCCGCCCTTCTGGTGCCTCTTCTCGGCGGTGGCCTCACCGCGCTCTGGTGGGCCATGGCCCTGATGATGGCGGTCCGCATGGCGACCCTGTGGCTGCGAGCCCGCTCCGGCCGCTGGATCGTGACGGGGCCGCCCGTTGACCGGCGGAGTTTCACGTGAAACATCCCCTGCGTACCCGTGGCCACCACGCAACGATGCGGAGGCGTGCGCCTCACGGTTACGGCACGTCCGGGAACGGTGAGAGGGCCGCACCCGGACGGGTGCGGCCCTCTCATTCCCCGCTATGGGCAGTCGCTCAGCCGGCGACGACCTCGACGCCGAGCTTGGCGGCGACCTCGGGGTGCAGACGCACGGACACCTGGTGCGAGCCCAGGGTCTTGATCGGCGAACCGAGTTCGACGCGGCGCTTGTCCACCTCCGGGCCACCCGCCGACTTGATCGCCGAGGCGATGTCGGCCGGAGTGACGGATCCGAAGAGGCGGCCGGCGTCGCCGGAGCGAACAGCCAGACGCACCTTCACGCCCTCGAGACGGGCCTTGATCTCGTTGGCCTGCTCGATGGTCGCGATCTCGTGGATCTTGCGGGCGCGGCGGATCTGCTCGACGTCCTTCTCGCCACCCTTGGTCCAGCGGATCGCGAAACCACGCGGGGCCAGGTAGTTGCGAGCGTAGCCGTCCTTGACGTCGACGACGTCGCCGGCAGCGCCGAGGCCGGAAACCTCGTGGGTGAGGATGATCTTCATGCTTCGGTCACCCTTCCCTTAGCGCGCGGTGGACGTGTAGGGCAGCAGCGCCATCTCACGGCTGTTCTTGACGGCCGTGGCGACGTCACGCTGATGCTGCGTGCAGTTGCCGGTCACGCGGCGGGCACGGATCTTGCCACGGTCGGAAATGAACTTCCGCAGCATGTTCGTGTCCTTGTAGTCGACGTACGTGACCTTGTCCTTGCAGAAAGCGCAGACCTTCTTCTTCGGCTTGCGCACAGGCGGCTTCGCCATGGTGTTTCTCCTGTGTGATCAAGAAGTGGGAGTACGAGCTCCCAGGGGACCTGCCCTAGAAAGGAGGCTCGTCCGAGTAGCCGCCGCCGGAGCCGGAGCCACCGCCCCAGCCGCCGCCGCCCTGCTGCTGACCGCCGGCCGGCGCGCTGGTGGCCCAGGGGTCGTCGGCGGGAGCCCCGCCGCCGCCCTGCTGCTGGCCACCGCCGGGACCGCCGCCCCAGCCGCCGCCGCCCTGCTGCTGACCGCCGTAGCCGCCCTGGCCGCCGCGGCCGGTGGTCTTGGTGACCTTGGCCGTGGCGTTCTTGAGGCTGGGGCCGACTTCCTCGACGTCCAGCTCGAAGACCGTGCGCTTGACTCCCTCACGGTCCTCGTAGGACCGCTGCTTCAGCCGGCCCTGCACGACGACGCGCATGCCTCGCTGGAGCGACTCGGCGACGTTCTCCGCCGCCTGACGCCAGACCGAGCAGGTGAGGAACAGGCTCTCGCCGTCCTTCCACTCGTTGGTCTGACGGTCGAAGGTGCGGGGAGTGGACGCGACGCGGAACTTCGCGACCGCCGCACCGGACGGGGTGAAGCGCAGCTCGGGGTCGTCGACGAGATTGCCGACGACCGTGATGACGGTCTCGCCTGCCATGGGTGAACCTCTCGGCGGGATTGCTTCTGGCTGCTTGCTGCTACTCGAGCCCGATGCCCTCTGAGCCAGGTGCTCAGTGGGTCTCGGGGCGGAGGACCTTGGTCCGGAGGACCGACTCGTTCAGGCTCATCTGGCGGTCGAGCTCCTTGACGACCGCAGGCTCGGCCTGCAGGTCGATGACCGAGTAGATGCCCTCGGGCTTCTTCTTGATCTCGTAAGCGAGACGACGACGGCCCCAGGTGTCGACCTTCTCGACCTTTCCGTTGCCCTCACGGACGACGGAGAGGAAGTTCTCGATCAGCGGGGAGACAGCACGCTCCTCGAGATCGGGGTCGAGGATGACCATCACCTCGTAGTGACGCATGTGGAACCCACCTCCTTTGGACTCAGCGGCCACGGTCGTTCCGTGGCAGGAGGGTCGTGATGCGTTGAGCATCGATGCCTACGCAGTAAATCAGGCGGCACTGACAACCGGCCCCGCAATCGGTCTGGGAGAGCGGGGTACCGAGTGCTGGCCTGGGCAGACACCGGTGCAGACGGTACACAGTACCCGCACACCCGCTTCCGGTTGAAATCCGGCGTCCATGCACCGCACCCTGTACGCATCGGGTGTGGGCGGCGTCACAGTGCGCCGCCCTCCGAAAATGCCAGGAGGTGCTTCATGGCGCAGTCGCAACCGAACCCCACCGGCTCTCTCCTCGCCACGGACGGCAAGCCCCATCCACGCCAGGACGCCCTGATGGTCGTCACCCTGGTCCTGGGTGCGGTGGCGTTCGTGTCGGCGCAGTTCCACCACCTGCATCTGCTCAGCTCCTGGACCGGACTCATCGGAATCCTCACGGGCGCATACGGCCAGTTCATCTCGGCCACCACCCGGGAACGCTTCCTCCTGGTCATCGGCCTGGGCGCCGCCGCAATCGGCTTCTTCCTCGGAATGGCGCAGGGCGGGCTCTTCGGCGGTCTGATCGGCTACTAGCACTCGTCCCACCGCAGCCACGCGGGGCGCTTCCCGGGCCCAGTAGGCTTCGGCGCGAGAGCCGGAGCCCCTGACCCATGGGGACACACCAGCCGAGGAGCGCCCCGCATGAGCCTGACCCTGAGGACCATCAGCCGAGAGCAGCATCTGGCGTACGTCCAGAGCCTGCCTTCGGCGAGTCACTGCCAGGTCCCGGCGTGGGCGGGCGTGAAGACCGAATGGCGCTCCGAGAACCTCGGCTGGTTCGACAAGAACGGGCAGCTCGTCGGCGCCGGTCTGGTTCTGTACCGCCAGCTCCCCAAGATCAAGCGCTATCTGGCCTATCTGCCCGAGGGCCCGGTGATCAACTGGTACGCCCCCAACCTGGACGACTGGCTCCGGCCGATGCTGGCACACCTCAAGAGCCAGGGCGCCTTCTCCGTGAAGATGGGCCCGCCCGTGGTGATCCGCCGCTGGGACGCCGCAGCGATCAAGGCGGGCATTCAGGACCCGGACGTGAAGCGACTGCGCGACGTGGAGGCGACGCACATCGAGGCCCGCGCGTTCGAGGTCGCGGACCGGCTCCGCAAGATGGGCTGGCAGCAGGGCGAGGACGGCGGCGCCGGCTTCGGCGACGTGCAGCCGCGGTACGTCTACCAGGTGCCGCTGGCCAACCGGTCGCTCGACGACGTGCTCAAGGGCTTCAACCAGCTGTGGCGGCGCAACATCAAGAAGGCCGAGAAGGCCGGCGTCGAGGTCGTCCAGGGCGGCTACGAGGACCTGGCCGAGTGGCAGCGGCTCTACGAGATCACCGCCGAGCGCGACCGCTTCCGCCCCCGCCCGCTCTCGTACTTCCAGCGCATGTGGACGGTCCTGAACTCGGAGGACCCCAACCGCATGCGTCTCTACTTCGCCCGGCACAACGGGGTGAACCTCTCGGCGGCCACGATGCTCGTCGTCGGCGGACATGTCTGGTACTCGTACGGGGCCTCCGACAACATCGGCCGCGAGGTCCGGCCCTCCAACGCAATGCAGTGGCGGATGCTCCGGGACGCCTACGCCATGGGCGCCACCGTCTACGACCTGCGCGGCATCAGCGACTCGCTCGACGAGACCGACCACCTCTTCGGGCTGATCCAGTTCAAGGTGGGCACCGGCGGAGAAGCGGTCGAGTACGTCGGTGAGTGGGACTTCCCGCTCAACAAGGTGCTGCACAAGGCCCTCGACATCTATATGTCGCGCCGCTGATCGTTCCGTAACCTCGCTTCACCCTCTCTTCGCAGCTCTGACACACTGCCGCCACCAGAAAGGTTCCGGACCCGGCCATGGCGCTCTCCCTCTACGTCGACACCACGCGCTGGCGGGCGCACCAGAAGTCCGTAATCGACCAGTTCCCGGGTCTCGTTCCGGTCTGCAAGGGCAACGGCTACGGGTTCGGCCACGAGCGTCTCGCCGAGGAGGTGACCCGCTTCGGCGCGGACATGCTCGCCGTGGGAACCACCTACGAGGCGGCTCGGATCAAGGACTGGTTCAGCGGCGACCTCCTCGTGCTCACCCCCTTCCGCCGCGGTGAGGAGCCGGTACCGCTGCCCGACCGGGTCATCCGCTCTGTCTCGTCCGTCGACGGGGTGCATGCCCTGGTCGGGGCGCGGGTCGTCATCGAGTGCATGAGCTCGATGAGACGGCACGGCGTCTCGGAGCACGACCTCCACCAGCTGCACTCCGCGATCGAGGACGTGCGGCTGGAGGGCTTCGCCCTCCATCTGCCCCTGGACCGAACCGACGGCTCCGACGCGGTGGAGGAGGTCATCGGCTGGATGGACCGGCTGCGGACGGCGCGGCTGCCGCTGCACAGCATGTTCGTGAGCCATCTGAGGTCCGACGAACTCACCCGGCTCCAGCAGCAGTTCCCGCAGACCCGGTTCCGGGCACGGATCGGCACGCGGCTCTGGCTCGGCGACCACGAGGCGACCGAGTACCGGGGAGCCGTCCTCGACGTGACCCGCGTCGCCAGAGGCGACCGCTTCGGATACCGCCAGCAGAAGGCGGCCTCGGACGGCTGGCTGGTCGTCGTCGCGGGCGGGACCTCGCACGGTGTGGGTCTGGAGGCCCCCAAGGCACTCCACGGCGTCATGCCGCGGGCCAAGGGTGTGGCCCGGGCCGGGCTGGCGACCGTCAACCGCAACCTGTCGCCGTTCGTCTGGGCGGGCAAGCAGCGGTGGTTCGCGGAGCCCCCGCATATGCAGGTCTCGATCCTCTTCGTCCCCGCCGACTCCCATGAACCGAATGTCGGGGACGAGCTGATCGCACACCTGCGCCATACGACCACCCAGTTCGACCGACTGGTCGACCGCTGACTCAGCCGGTGCCGTGCCCCGGGCGGGCTCCGGGGCACGGGTGGCCGCAGTGGACCGGAAGCCGGTGCTTGCTTGGGTCCGGTCAGCCGGCCGCCGGGCCGGTCGTCCCCCACTCCACCCGCGGGCCCTCCACGGAGTGCGCCCCATGCCTCGGCGGGTGGGCCGCCCCACCGAGTACGAAGGCGTCCGGCGCCCGGTCCAGAACCCCACCGGACGGGTCGTCCGCGCCGTCCTGCCGTACCACGTCCCGCTCTGGCATGAGGGCGTCCCGCACGACCACCGCGCACAGGTAGACCGTCCCCAGCAGGTGGACGGCGATCGCCAGCTGGTAGCCCTCCGGTGGAAGGCCCTGGTGCTTGTCCCCGCTCGTCGTGTAGGCCAGGTACATCCAGATGCCCAGGAAGTACACGACCTCGCAGGCCTGCCAGATAAGGAAGTCCCGCCAGCGAGGTCTGGCGAGTACGGCGAGGGGGATCAGCCACAGCACGTACTGCGGCGAGTAGACCTTGTTGGTGAGGACGAACGCCGCCACGACGAGGAAGGCCAGCTGCGCGAACCGCGGTCTGCGGGGGCGGTGAGGGCGAGCCCCGCGATGCCGGCGCAGGCCAGCAGCATCAGCGCCGTCGCATAGGTGTTGACCGTGCCGACCTCGATCGACTCGCCCGTGCGCTGTGTGATGATCAGCCAGAAGGACCCGAAGTCGACCTGGCGCTCCTGACTGAACGTGTAGAACTTCTTCCACCCTTCGGGCGCGAGCAGCATCACCGGCAGATTCACCACCAGCCAGGCCCCCGCCGCGCCCAGGAAGGCCGTCCCGTACTCCCGGTACCTGCCGGCCCGCCAGCACAGCACCAGCAGGGGGCCCAGCAGGAGCAGCGGATACAGCTTGGCCGCCGTGGCGAGCCCGATGAGGATGCCGAAGGCCAGAGCGCGCCCGCGTGACCACATGAGCATCGCCGCCGCGGTGAGAGCGACCGCCAGCAGGTCCCAGTTGATGGTGGCGGTGAGGGCGAACGCGGGCGCCAGGGCCACCAGCAGCCCGTCCCACGGCCTGCGCCTATGGGTCCGCGCGACACATACGGCGATGATCGCGGCACAGATCATCAGCATGCCCGCGTTGACCATCCAGTAGATCTGCTCGCGGTGCTGGACCGAGCCGCCGTGCGGTGTGAGCCATGCGGCGACCTGCATGAACAACCCGGTCAGCACGGGGTACTCGAGGTACTCCATGTCGCCGTCCAGCCGGTCGAAGTACGGCACCAGGCCGTCGGCGAAACCGCGCCCCAGGAACAGATGCGGGATGTCGGAGTAGCAGGCGTGCGTGTACTGCGAGCCGGCGCCGCGGAACCACGCCCAGTCGTAGCAGGGGATCTTCTGCACCATGCCGAGCGCGAACATCCCGATCGCCACCAGGGCGACGACTCGCACGGGTGTGAGCCGGCTGCCGCCGACCCGCGCCCAGCGGCCGACGGGGCCCCCGATCAGCTCACTGCCGGCAGCCGCGATCTCGTCCCTCCGCGTGGGACTGACCTGCGGCTCGTCGTGCTGAGGCATCGTCTTCTCCGGGCTCGGCATGGAGCCATCCTGCCGTACCGGGCCGCGCCCGCGTACGGCCTGTGGACAACGGCGAGGGCCGCGGCACCGGAGTCGACCTCCGAGTGCCGCGGCCCTCGCGGTGTGCTTGCCGGCGACCGGCGATCAGCCTTCCGGTCCTCCCAGCCAGCCACCGCCGTTCCCGCTTCCCTGCGATCCGTTGGCGCCCCCGTTGCCGCTGCCGCTGCCGCCTGTCGGCGGTGATGGGCTGGTGGTCACACCGCCGTCCGTGGCGCCGCCGTCCGTGGCGCCCGTGTCGGTCCCGCCGTTGGTCGGATCGCCGTCCTGACCGGCGGTCGGGTCGCAGGTCCAGTCGAACCGGCTGCAGGACTCCGAGGGCTTCGGGGTCTCCGACGGCGTCTCCGAGGGAGTCTCCGACGGCGTCTCCGACGGGGTCTCCGACGGCGCCTGGGACGACGGCGTCGGCTCGGGGCTGCTGAGACCGCCGCCGTACACGGCTTCGGCACCGAGGGGCTCGGGCTCGGTGAAGCGCTCGACCTCGGTGCCCTTGAGCGCCTGCTCCATATAGTCGTGCCAGATCTCGGACGGGAACGACGAACCGTGGATCTTCTGCTGACCGCCCGTTCCGAACATCTCCAGGAACTTCCGGTTCTTGTTCTCCGCGTTGTCGTCCATCCGGTACATGTCGATGGCGGTCGCCAGCTGGGGCGTGTAGCCGACGAACCAGGCCGACTTGTTGCCGTCCGTGGTACCGGTCTTGCCGGCGACGTCGCGGCCCGGGAGGCGGGCGTTCCGGCCCGTGCCCTCGGGGTCCTCGACGACGTCCCTCAGCACGTCGGTGATGTTGCTGGACACCGCCGAGGAGAACTTCCGCTCCGACTTGTCCTCGTGCTCGAAGATCGCCTGGCCGGCATGCTCCACCTTCGTCACCGAGTACGGCTCCCGCTGCTCCCCGTCGGCGGCGAAGGTGGCGTAGGCGCCGGCCATCCGGATCGCACTGGGGTCGGAGATGCCGATCGAGAAGGACGGGACGTCGGCCTCGATCAGCGAGTCCTCGCGCAGACCGGCGTCCAGCGCCGCCTGGCGCACCTTGTCGACGCCGACGTCCATGCCCAGCTGGACGAAGGGCGAGTTGGCGGAGTGGATCATCGCTTCGCGCAGGCTGATGTTCCGGTAGGACTCGTCACCGTCGTTGCGCTGGAGCCACTCCTCGCCCTTCTCGTTCCGCCAGACACTGCCGTCGTACTTCTTGATCTTGAGCTTGTTGAGGCCGTTGTACCGGCTCTTGTCCGGGTCGACGATCCGGCGTTCCTCCGGGCCCTGGACGGGCCCGGAGTTCGGGTCGCGCACACCGTCCCGCATCGCCGCGGCGAGCACGAACGGCTTGAAGGTCGAGCCGACCTGGGCACCGGTCTTGTCCGCGTTGTTGGTGAAGTGCTTCGTCGCGTCCTCGCCGCCGTAGATGGCGACGATCGCTCCGGTCTTGGGGTTCACCGAGGCGCCGCCGAACTGGACGTGGGTGTCCGTCTCGGGGCGCTTCTCCGCGTCGATGTGCTTGTTGCGGACGTCCTCGACGGCCTTGGTCAGCTTCTCGACCTTCTTCCTGTCGAAGGTCGTGTGGATCTCGTAGCCGCCCTTGGCGAGATGCTCGGCGGTGATGCCCCGGTCGTTGTTGTTGATGAAGTAGGCCTTGGCAAGGTCGACCAGGTATCCGGTCTGACCGCTGAGCTGCGCGTTCTTCTTCGGCTTGTCGGGCATCGGGAACGTCGCGACGGCCTTCGCGTGCTCCTCGGCGGTCAGGTGCCCGTCCTTGCGCATCTCGCCCAGGATCCACGTCCAGCGCTTCGTGGCGCGCTCGGTGTTGGCCTTCGGGGTGGCCCTGGAGTCGATCTCCGTCGCACCGGCCGGGTCGTAGTACGTCGCGCCCTTGAGGAGCGAGGCGAGGAAGGCGCACTGGCTCGCGGTGAGCTCCTTGGCGTTCACACCGTAGTAGGTGCGGGCGGCGGCCTGGATGCCGTAGGCGCCGCGCCCGTAGTACGACGTGTTGAGGTAGCCCTCCATGATCTTCGGCTTCTGCAGCTCGGTGCCGACCTTCATGGAGATGAAGAGTTCCTTGACCTTGCGGTTCAGGGTCTGCGACTGGTCGCCGAGCATGGCGTTCTTCACGAACTGCTGCGTGATGGTCGAGCCGCCCTGGGTCTGGCCGCCCTTGGCCATGTTGACCACGGCTCGCGCGATGCCCGCCGGATCGATGCCCTTGTCGGTCTGGAACGTCTTGTTCTCAGCCGAGATCACCGCGTTCTGCATATGGGTGGGGATGTTGTCGATCGAGACGATCTGACGGTTGACCTCGCCACCGGTGGCGGCCAGCTGCGACCCGTCGGCGTAGTAGTAGACGTTGTTCTGCGCCTCGGCCGCCTTGTTCTGGTCGGGGATCTCCACCACCGCGTACGCGATGGTGCCGGCGGTCATCAGGCTGCCGAGGAAGGCCAGGCAGAGGCCGGCCACGAGCTTCCACGACGGCACCCAGCGGCGCCAGCCGTACTTGCCGTGCCTCGGGTAGTCGATCAGCCGCTTCCGGCCGGGGTCCCCGCCCCGGCCGCGGTCCGGTCCTCCCGGACCGCCGGTGCCGCGCCGGCCGCCACCGTGGCCCCCGGTCCCGGCGCCGCCGGCCTCGGGGGCCCTTCTGCGGCCGCCCCCGGCACGCTGCGCGGCGCGCCGGGCCGCGGCCCGGCCTTCGTAGGGTCGCTCTTCTCCATGCGCGACGGAGGGAGAGCCGGTGCTTGCGCCCCGGGCTGCGCGGCGGCCAGTCGGAGACTGCTGGGCGGCGCGCCGGGCCGCGGCACGTCCGCCGCCCTCGGGCTGCGGCGGCTTGCGACGGTGCTCGCTCATCGAACGACTACTCCTCGAGCAGGCGCGAACGCCTGGAAGCGGCAGTTGAGATCCGGTCCCCCCGACATCAGTACGGAACAGCCCGGCAGAGGGCTCATCCGCAATGCATCCAGGGCCAGGACGCCTCCTGGTGTCACACGGTTCCCGGTGGTCTGCATGGCGCACAGACTACGCACGAACAAAAACCCCCAGAGGAATGTTTCACCTTAAATAAGGCAAGTTGCTTGCCATGAATTGACGATGTGACGCCGGTCACAGATGCCTCTCTTGTCGCAACAGAATCGTCGCTCTATCGTCTTGATGTATCGAGTCGATACATCAGCACGGCATAAGCATCCCGGAAGACAGAGGAGGCGATCGATGAGCCGACGTTCCGGCATCCTCGAATTCGCGGTCCTCGGTCTGCTCCGTGAGGCCCCCATGCACGGGTACGAGCTGCGCAAACGGCTCAACACCTCGTTGGGCATCTTCCGGGCCTTCAGTTACGGGACCCTCTACCCCTGCCTCAAGACGCTGGTCGCCAACGGCTGGCTGATCGAGGAGCCGGGCAGCGCTCCCGAGGACGCTCTCGCCGCCTCTCTCGCGGGGCGCCGGGCCAAGATCGTCTACCGGTTGACGGCGGAAGGTAAGGAGCACTTCGAGGAGTTGCTCTCCCACACCGGCCCCGACACCTGGGAGGACGAGCACTTCGCGGCCCGCTTCGCCTTCTTCGGCCAGACGGAGCGCGAGGTGCGGATGCGGGTGCTGGAGGGCCGGCGCAGCCGGCTCGAGGAGCGTCTGGAGAAGATGCGCGCCTCCCTCGCCCGCACACGCGAGCGCCTCGACGACTACACGCTGGAGCTTCAACGGCACGGCATGGAATCCGTCGAGCGCGAGGTGCGCTGGCTGAACGAACTCATCGAGAGCGAGCGGGCGGGGCGGGACCAGCGACGGTCCATGGCCACCGGGGAAGCCGCTCGGCAGGACAACGCATCCGGAGAGTCGGGCGGCCCGCCACGGCGCCGGGACGAAGCGTCCCGCGGAGGCGCCGCCTCGCGGCACCCCGACGCGCCGGATCCGTCCGAAGACACCACCAACTGAGACCCCGCTCCGAAGCAGGGTCTCGCACGAGAACACACAGGGAGCAACCGGAATGGGTTCGGTTCGCGTAGCCATCGTCGGCGTGGGCAACTGCGCCGCCTCGCTGGTGCAGGGCGTCGAGTACTACAAGGACGCAGACCCGGGCAGCAAGGTGCCGGGTCTGATGCACGTCCAGTTCGGCGACTACCACGTCCGTGACGTCGAGTTCGTCGCCGCCTTCGATGTCGACGCGAAGAAGGTCGGCCTCGACCTCGCGGACGCCATCGGTGCCAGTGAGAACAACACCATCAAGATCTGCGATGTGCCGTCCACCGGCGTGACCGTCCAGCGCGGTCACACCCTCGACGGTCTCGGCAAGTACTACCGCGAGACCATCGAGGAGTCCGCCGAGGCCCCGGTCGACATCGTCCAGGTCCTCAAGGACAAGCAGGTCGACGTTCTCGTCTGCTACCTGCCGGTCGGTTCCGAGGAGGCCGCCAAGTTCTACGCCCAGTGCGCCATCGACGCCAAGGTCGCCTTCGTCAACGCCCTCCCGGTGTTCATCGCGGGCACCAAGGAGTGGGCCGACAAGTTCACCGCCGCCGGTGTGCCGATCGTCGGTGACGACATCAAGTCGCAGGTGGGTGCCACCATCACGCACCGCGTGATGGCGAAGCTCTTCGAGGACCGGGGCGTCATCCTGGACCGCACGATGCAGCTGAACGTCGGCGGCAACATGGACTTCAAGAACATGCTCGAGCGCGAGCGCCTGGAATCCAAGAAGATCTCCAAGACGCAGGCCGTCACCTCGCAGATCCCCGACCGTGAGCTCGGCGAGAAGAACGTCCACATCGGCCCGTCCGACTATGTCGCCTGGCTGGACGACCGCAAGTGGGCCTACGTGCGCCTGGAGGGCCGCGCCTTCGGTGACGTCCCGCTGAACCTGGAGTACAAGCTCGAGGTCTGGGACTCCCCGAACTCGGCCGGGGTCATCATCGACGCACTGCGTGCCGCGAAGATCGCCAAGGACCGCGGTATCGGCGGGCCGATCCTCTCCGCGTCCTCCTACTTCATGAAGTCCCCGCCGGTCCAGTACTTCGACGACGAGGCCCGCGCCAACGTCGAGAAGTTCATCAAGGGCGAGGTCGAGCGCTAATCCGGCACGGGATCGCGCGTTCCGCGTTCCTCTGTCCCGTCGAGAGTCCCCGTGGCACCTGCCCGGGGACTCTCTTCATATGTGACGCTTGCCCACATGCCCGTCGTACGTGATCTGCGCGTACTCCTGCGCCTGACGAACTTCCGCCGTCTGCTCGCCGTGCGGCTGCTGTCGCAGTCGGCCGACGGCGTGTACCAGGTCGCGCTCGCCACGTACATCGTGTTCTCCCCGGAGAGACAGGCCACCGCGGGCGCCATCGCGGCCGCGATGGCGGTACTGCTCCTGCCCTACTCCCTCATCGGCCCGTTCGCCGGAGTACTCCTGGACCGATGGCCGCGCCGGCAGGTCTTTCTCCACGGAAACCTCCTACGAGCAGCCCTGGCCGGCTGCACGGCCATGCTGATGCTGGCGACCGTCCCCGACTGGCTCTTCTACGCTTCAGCGCTCTGTGTCACGGCGGTCAACCGCTTTGTGCTGGCCGGGCTCTCAGCGGCACTTCCGCGGGTCGTCGACGAACAGCGGCTCGTCATGGCCAACTCCCTCTCACCGACCGCGGGCACCATCGCGGCCACCATCGGCGGCGGCCTTGCCTTCGCCGTGCGCATCGCCGCTTCCGACTCGGACGTGGTCGTCGTGCTCCTCGGCGCAGCGCTCTATCTCTGTGCGGCTCTGGCATCGCTTCGCATGAGCCGGGAGCTACTCGGCCCGGAGCCTGAGTTGATGCAGCCACGTCTGGCCGCTGCCCTGGCCTCGACCGCCCGCGGCCTCGTCAGCGGACTACGCCATCTGGCAGAACGGCGCTCCGCTGCTCGCGCGCTGGCCGCCATGACCATGCTGCGTTTCTGCTACGGCGCATTGACCGTGATGGTTCTCATGCTCTCCCGCTATACCTGGTCCGCGACGGAGTCCGAGGGACTGAGGCTTCTCGCCTTGGCCGTGGCTCTCTCCGGTGCCGGATTCTTCGCCGCCGCGGCCGTCACCCCGTGGGCAGTCGGCCGGGTCGGCCGGTACGGCTGGATGGCGTCCCTCGCAGGCGCCGGGAGCATTCTGGAACCGGCCCTGGGCCTGACCTTCGCTCCGGCGCCGGTCCTCATGGCGGCATTCGCTCTCGGGCTCGTCACCCAAGGGTCGAAGATCGTGACCGACACGGTCGTGCAGACCTCCGTCGATGACGGGTTCCGAGGCCGGGTCTTCTCTCTCTACGACATGCTCTTCAACGTTTCCTTCGTGGGCGCCGCCGGCGTGACCGCGGTGATGCTCCCGCCGGACGGGCGATCCGTTCCGCTGGTCGCCCTACTGGCAGCGCTCTACGCACTGAGCGCCGTGGCGCTCCTGCGCTGGCGCCGCACCGAGGGGGAGCTGATGAAAGGGGACGGGTGATGTTTCACGTGAAACATCACCCGTCGACCCTCGAAGCAGGGGGGCATGTTTCACGTGAAACATGCCCCGCTTCACGGTCAGCCCTGAGTGGCCCACCACTCCTTCAGTGCCGCCACCGCGTCGCCCCGCTCCATCGGTCCGTTCTCGAGTCGCAACTCCAGCAGGAACGCGTACGCCTTGCCGATGACGGGCCCGGGACCGGTCCCCAGGATCTCCATGATCTGGTTGCCGTCCAGGTCCGGCCTGATCGCGTCCAACTGCTCCCGTTCCTGAAGCTGAGCGATACGCTGCTCCAGCTCGTCGTAGGTACG
The DNA here is from genome assembly GCA_003725745.1 of Streptomyces sp. I6. GTDB lineage: Bacteria > Actinomycetota > Actinomycetes > Streptomycetales > Streptomycetaceae > Streptomyces. The sequence continues at coordinate 3,378,500 of RHDP01000001.1, forward strand.
GGAGAGAGCGCTCGCCTTCTTCTTGTTGCGCGTGGTGCAGTCGGAGCGGGTCAGCTTGTGCAAGCGCTCAAGCAGCGGCCCGGCGTCCCTTACATAGCGGCGCACAGCCGAGTCGGTCCACTCGCCGGTGCCGTACCCATGGAAGCGCAGATGCAGTTCCACAAGCCGGGCAATGTCCTTGACCTGGTCGTTCGAGTACTTGAGCGCCGTGAGACGCTTCTTGGTCATCTTGGCGCCCACCACTTCGTGATGGTGGAACGAAACGCGGCCGTCCGGTTCGAAGCGCCGGGTCCTCGGCTTACCGATGTCGTGGAGGAGCGCCGCGAGCCGCAGGACGAGGTCCGGCCCGTCCTCCTCGAGCGCGATGGCCTGTTCCAGCACGATCAGTGAGTGCTCGTAGACGTCCTTGTGCCGGTGGTGCTCGTCACTCTCCAGCCGCAGCGCCGGCAGCTCCGGGAGGAAGCGACCGGTGAGCCCCGTGTCGACGAGCAGCGCCAGCCCCTTGCGGGGGTTCGGAGCGAGGATCAGCTTGTTGAACTCATCCCGGACCCGCTCGGCCGAAACGATGTCGATACGATCAGCCATCGCCGTCATGGCGGCGATGACCTCGGATGCGACCTCGAAGTCGAGCTGTGCGGCGAACCTGGCCGCTCGCAACATGCGCAGCGGATCATCGGAGAACGAGTCCTCCGGGGCCCCAGGGGTGCGCAGCACCCGCGAGGCAAGGTGCCGCAACCCTCCGTGAGGGTCGATGAACTCCTTCTCCGGGAGTGCGACGGCCATCGCGTTCACCGTGAAGTCGCGACGGACGAGGTCTTCCTCGATCGAGTCGCCGTAGGAGACCTCAGGCTTCCGTGAGGTCCGGTCGTAGGCCTCGGAACGGTAGGTCGTGATCTCGATCTGGAAGCGCTGAACGCCGTCCCCGACCCGGCCGTCCTTCTGGCAGCCGACCGTACCGAACGCGATTCCCACATCCCACACGGAGTCCGCCCAGGGGCGGACGATCTTCAGAACGTCCTCCGGGCGGGCATCGGTCGTGAAGTCGAGATCGTTGCCGAGCCGGCCGAGCAACGCGTCCCGCACAGAGCCACCGACCAGGGCCAGACGGAATCCGGCATCCTGGAAACGACGGGCGAGATCATCGGCAACCGGGGACACACGCAGCAGCTCGCTCACGGCACGGCGCTGCGCCTGGCTCAGTTCGGTGAGGTTGTCTTCGTTGACGTTCGGCACAACAGAAAAGGGTACGTGCACCATGCGGCCCGCGGCTCCCCTGTTTCCCGCAGACCGGCTCCGCGCGCCTGCACCCCCTTCCGATCATGTGGAGCAGTCCCGAGCACTCCGTCACAGCGCACCTCGTTACCATGCGGGGACGCACCCAGCGAACGGCAAGAGACGACGAGGGACGGACGAGCGCGTGGCCGAGGCGGCACACTTCCAGGGGATGGCTACCTCTCCTGCCCGCCGGCGGTTGCGGCGCGCAGCCGCACTCCTCGCGGGAGCCCCACTGCTCGCGGGTCTGCTGTGGCTGCCGACGGCACCGCCCGCGGAGGCTGCGAGTGGTTCCGAGACCGTCGATGTGGCACTGAACGGCCTTTCTCCCAGCGCACCGGTGAAGGGCGACACGCTCACCGTCTCGGGCACCGTCACCAACAAGGGCAAGGAGGCCATCACGGACGCGGAGGTCGACCTGCGTGTCGGACCCCGCCTGTCGGGCCGTCCGCACATCGACGAGGCGTCGAAGACCACCGGCTACGCCCCGGGCTCCGACGCCAAGGCGCTCGGCGGTCCCTACCGCGTCACGATCGACCGGCTGGCCTCCGGGATCAGCGAGGACTTCACCCTGACCGTCCCGGTCAGCAAGCTGGATCTGGGCAAGGCAGGCGTCTACCAGCTCGGTGTGTCCCTCTCCGGCCGGACTGCCGGGGACACCCACGACCAGGTGCTCGGCATCGAGCGCACCTTCCTTCCCTGGCAGCCCGAGTCCGCGGGCAAGAAGACCCAGCTCACCTTCCTCTGGCCACTGGTCTCCACCACTCATCTGTCGGCGGAGACCGGCTCCGACGAGCAGCAGACCCCGGTCTTCGAGAACGACGTACTCGCCGCGGAGCTCGCGGCCGGGGGCCGGCTGGAGCAGCTCGTGTCGCTCGGCAGCAGGCTCCCCATCACCTGGGTCATCGACCCGGATCTGCTCGCCACCGTCGATGCGATGACCAGGAGCTACGAGGTCAGGACGGAGACGGGTGACACGGTCCCGGGGCGTAACCAGGCCGTGGCAAAACGGTGGCTGAACTCCCTCGAGAAGGCGGTGCAGGACCGCCCGGTCGTCGCCCTTCCCTTCGCGGACCCGGACCTGGCGTCCCTCGCCCACCGGGGCAAGGACGTGTCGGGCTCGCTTCGCCATCTGCAGCCGGCCACGGCGGTTGCCGAAACGACGGTGGAGACCATCCTCCATGTGAAACCGTCGACGGACTTCGCCTGGCCTGTGGAAGGCGCCATCGATCCCTCGATCGTCGATGTCGCGACCTCGGCCGGCGCCCACAACATCATCGCCCGCAGCGACAGTCTCAGGGAGACCGGGTCCGTCTCGTACACGCCTTCCGCCGCCCGTCCCATCGGCGGTGGCACCACGGCTGTGGTCGCGGACGCGCGGCTCTCCAAGGCCTTCTACGGGGACCTGAGCAAGGCCGGCGCCTCCACTCGCGCGGTCCAGCAGTTCCTGGCCCAGTCGCTGGCTCTCACTCAGCAGGCGCCGAACGCCCAGCGGAGCATCGTGGTCGCCCCCCAGCGGATGCCCACGGCAGGCCAGGCACAGAGCATGGCGAAGGCGCTGCAGGGGCTCGCCGGCCAGCGCTGGACGCAGCCGCTGGACCTGATCGGGGCCTCGGAGGCCACGCCCGACCCGGATGCCACGACCCGGGTGCCGGCCGCGTCCCAGTACCCGAAGGACCTCAAGGCCCGCGAGCTGCCCGTCCAGACCTTCCAGGACATCAAGACCACGCAGGAGACCCTGGACAACTTCAAGGTCATCCTCACCTCCCCCGACCGGGTCGTGACGCCGTTCGGCAACGCGATCAACCGGGAGATGTCCACCTCCTGGCGCGGCAAAGCAGGTGTGGCCGCCCAGTACCGCAATGGTGTGCAGAGCTATCTGAAGGATCTCACCACCGAGGTACGGCTGATCCAGAAATCGGCCCTGACCCTGTCCGGCCGCAGCGCCACCATCCCCGTGACCGTGCAGAACAAGCTGGTCCAGGGCGTCGACAACCTCGTCCTCCGGCTGAAGTCCTCCAATCCCACCCGGCTGAAACTCGATGACGGCAGCGTGGTCGCCGAGCAGCCCATCAAGATCGACGGCGGGCACAGCCAGTCGGTGAAATTCGCGGCGGACGCCAATGCCAACGGCCCGGTGCAGGTGACGGCCCAGCTGTACACCGAGGACGGCAAGCTCTACGGCGGACCGATGACCTTCACGGTCAAGGCTTCCGAGATCACTCCGACCGTGATGCTCGTCATCGCGGGCGGTGTGCTTCTGCTCGTCCTGGCAGGCGTCCGGATGTACACCCAGCGCAAGCGGGCGGCGGCCCGGGAGGCTGCCGCCGCGGGCAACGCGGGTGACGAGACCCACGAGCGTGCGGTGCCCGACGCCTCGGAGCAGCCGAGTGACCCGACACCGGACACCGCACCGGAAAGCGCCGACCCGTCGGGTGCGGGTGAGAAGGTGGACCGTTGAGCGATGTCATGGCCGGCGGGCCGGACGATGAGGTGGGGTAATCATGAACGCGCCGTACGACGGTGACCGCGGGCAGGGCGCGGACGGCACCGCGCCGCCCTCGGGCGCTCCGTACCCCTCGCACGGCCCTCAGCAGGCGGAGCAGCCCTCAGCGGCCCAGGTCCCGTCGCAGGCGGGCGAAGCGGCCGACGACCCGTACATCCAGGATGCGTACGACCACGATCCGTATCGTTCCCGGGACCTCTCGGCCCAGGACCCCGTGTCGGAGGCGCTCTACGACCGCGCCGCGCATCCACCACCGCCTCCCGGCAGCTTCCAGCAGCCGCAGCCGCTGTACCAGCAGCCCCCCGCTCAGCAGCACGCTCCGGACCCCCGGATCTGGGCCCAGACCCCGCCGCCGGAACCGGACGGCCCGTCGCGCCGACTGCCCTACGGGGACGATGCCCGGACCGTGCAGTTCACCGGCGTCGACGACCTGGTGACCAGGGCCGGCGAGGACACACCGGAGCGTGACGCGTTCGCGCACCTCTACCGGGACCAGCAGTCCGGTGGGCGACCCGCGGCAGCGCCGGAACCGGAGCCGAAGCCGGCCCCTGCTCCCACGCCCGCCAAGGGGAGCGGCGGACGGGCCTCGGGGGTGCTGAAGTCCAGCGCCGTGATGGCCGCCGGAACCATGGTGTCCCGCCTCACCGGCTTCGTCCGCAGCCTGGTGATCACCGCCGCACTCGGCGCCGCGGTACTCGGTGACGCCTACACGATCGCCCTGACCCTGCCGACGATGATCTACATCCTCACCGTGGGCGGCGGGCTGAACTCGGTGTTCGTCCCGCAGCTCGTCCGCGCGATGAAGAACGACGAGGACGGCGGCGAGGCGTACGCCAACCGGCTGCTGACCCTGGTCATGGTCGCCCTCGGTGCGATCGTCCTGATCGCCGTGTTCGCGGCCCCGCTGCTGATCAAGGCCCTGTCGCCTACGATCGCCGGCGAGCCGCCGGCGAACAGTGTCGCCGTCACCTTCGCCCGGTTCTGCCTGCCCACGATCTTCTTCATGGGTGTGCACGTGGTCATGGGGCAGATCCTCAACGCCCGTGGCAGGTTCGGCGCGATGATGTGGACGCCCGTCCTCAACAACATCGTCATCATCTTCACCTTCGGACTGTTCATCTGGGTCTACGGCAGCTTCTCCGAGTCCCGGATGAGCGTCCAGACGATCCCGCCGGAGGGCGTACGGCTGCTTGCGGTCGGCACCCTGCTGGGCCTGGTCGTCCAGGCGCTCGCGATGATCCCGTACCTCCGCGAGACGGGTTTTCGCTTCCGCCCCCGCTTCGACTGGAAGGGCCAGGGCCTCGGGAAGACCTTCAGACTCGCCAAATGGACCGTGCTGTTCGTCCTCGCCAACCAGGCCGGCGTGCTCGTGGTCACCCAGCTCTCCACAGCCGCCGGTGCGGCCTCCGACAAGGACGGAGCGGGCTTCCTCGCGTACACCAACGCGCAGCTGATCTGGGCAATGCCCCAGGCGATCATCACGGTGTCGGTGATGGCCGCTCTGCTGCCGAGGATCTCCCGGGCCGCTCACGACGACGACGCCGGCGCGGTCCGCGACGACATCTCCCAGGGACTTCGCAACTCGGCGGTCGCCATCGTGCCCGTCGCCTTCTCCTTCCTGGCGCTGGGCGTCCCGATGTGCACCCTGCTGTACGCGTCCGCGGGCACCGAGGCCGCCCGGTCGATGGGCTTCATCCTGATGGCTTTCGGTCTCGGCCTGATCCCCTACTCGGTGCAGTACGTCGTCCTCCGCGGTTTCTACGCCTACGAGGACACCCGCACGCCCTTCTACAACACCGTCATCGTGGCCGCGGTCAATGCCGCCGCCTCAGCTGCCTGCTACCTCCTCCTTCCGGCCGAATGGGCCGTCGTCGGCATGGCCGGCTCCTACGGCCTCGCATACGCCGTCGGTGTCGGGGTCGCGTGGCGACGGCTGCGGAACAGACTGGGCGGGGACCTCGACGGCAGCAGCGTGGTGCGGACCTATGCGCGGCTGTGCCTGGCCTCCGTGCCGGCCGCCGCAGCGTCCGGTGCCATGGCCTACTTCGTGCTGAAGGCCCTGGGCGAGGGCGCGCTCGGATCGCTCGTCGCGCTCGTCGCGGGCGGTGCGATGCTCCTCGGAGTCTTCTTCGTGGCGGCAAGGAGAATGAGGATCCAGGAACTCAACAGCCTGGTCGGGATGGTGCGCGGCCGACTCGGCCGATAGCGACCGCGGGCCGAGCACAACCATCGTCCGCCACCGCGTGTCGTGCATAGCAGCGAACTGTGGGCACAATTGGCATGGCTGTTGGATAGGGCTCAACGGATGGGGAGGCAGGGAACGACGGTGGCGGAACGTAGCACGGCTGCCGTCGACGTGGCCGACAACAGCGGTGACGACCCGCTGGCCGCCCAGGCGGACAAGGCCGCGACCGACGGGGAGGCGCACGCCGACGAGGCGGCGGAGCAGGACGCTCACAACAGGGGCGGCGAGCGGAAGAACCGTGAGCGGCCCGCCGGCACCACGCCCGAACTGCACAGCGGCCACACGCTGGCCAGACGCTACCGGCTCGAGGAATGCGTCACCCGTCTGGACGGATTCAGCAGTTGGCGTGCAGTCGACGAGAAGCTGCGCCGCGCCGTCGGGGTTCACATCCTGCCCGCCGACCATCCCCGGACGCGATCCGTGCTGGCCGCGGCCCGGTCCGCGGCCCTGCTCGGCGACCCACGTTTCGTGCAGGTGCTGGACGCCGTCGAGGAGGACGACCTCGTATACGTCGTCCACGAGTGGCTGCCCGACGCCACCGAGCTCACGGCGCTGCTCGCCGAAGGGCCGCTGGAGGCCCATGACGCCTACCAACTGGTCAGCCAGCTCTCCCAGGCCATGGCCGCGGCCCATCGGGAGGGCCTCGCTCATCTGAGGCTCACTCCCGGGCCGTACTCCGCAGCTCCACGGGGCAGTACCGGATCCGCGGCCTCGCCGTGAACGCCGCCCTGCGGGGCATCAGTGCCGACCGCCCGCAGCGCACGGACACGGAGGCCATCGGCGCTCTGCTGTACGCGGCGCTGACGCAGCGCTGGCCCTACGAGAGCGATGCCTACGGTCTCTCGGGGCTTCCCAAAGGCGTCGGACTGATCGCCCCCGACCAGGTGCGCGCCGGCGTCCACCGCGGCCTGTCCGAGCTCGCCATGCGAGCGCTGGTCAATGACGGGGCCACTGCGTCGCGCCAGGAGCTTCCCCTCACCACCCCGGACGAACTCGCCAAGGCGGTCGCGGCCATGCCCCGCATCCGGCCTCCGGAGCCCGTCTTCACCACTCCTCCGGAATACCAGCGCACCACCTACCAGCAGGGCACCTACGGCCGGGCGCAGGCCCACCCCGGCAGCATGGCCCCCCCGGTGACGATGCCGCCGGCGCCCCTGGAAAGCCGCACCGGCAAGCTCCTGAAGTGGACGGTGTCCGCCCTGCTCATCGCCGCTCTGGGACTCGGCAGCTGGCAGATCGCCGACAAGCTGCTGGACCGTGGCCGGACGACCGACGAACCCGGAAACAGCCGGACCACGGACGAGAAGCAGGACGACAAGCGGAAGACGCCGGTACCGCTGGCCATTCAGAGCGCCAAGGAGTTCGCGCCGGACGGCACCGCTCAGAACGCGGAGGACGCCGGCAACACCCATGACGGTGACACCGGCTCCTTCTGGCGCACCAGCAGCTACCGAGACGGGCCCGACCTGCATCCGCAAGTCAAGAAGGGCGTGGGAATCGTCTACGACCTCGGCGCGGAGCAGGAGGTCTCATCGGCGGCCATAGCACTCCGCTACGGAGGCGACTACACCAAGATCGCACTGTATGCGACGGACTCCCTGTCGCCGTCCGGTTCGGTCGACTCCATGAAGAAGATCGCGAACGGTCAGACCAGTGCCACCTCGCTGAAGCTCACGGCCACGGCACCGGTCAAGAGTCGCTATGTGCTGCTGTGGATGACCGCGATGCCCTACGTGTCGCACGACACCACCTTCAGCAACGCCGGCTACAAGCAGGCGATCACGGATGTGAAGTTCACCGGCTGACACCAGCGCCACGACGGGGAGGGGGCTCACGGTTGGACAACGCCGCGCTCGGCGAAGCGAGCGACCAGGAACTCCTGGCCCGCCACGTCGCCGGGGATCCGGACGCCTTCGGTGAGCTCGTGCGGCGCCACCGCGACCGGCTCTGGGCGGTGGCCTTGCGCATGCTGGGGGACCGGGAGGAGGCTGCGGACGCGGTGCAGGACGCCCTCGTCTCCGCTTTCCGTGCCGCCCACACGTTCCGGGGACAGTCCGCCGTGACGACCTGGCTCCACCGCATCACCGTCAATGCCTGTCTTGACCGAGCCCGCAAGGCCGCGTCCCGCAGGACTTCACCGGTGGACGACGCCGAACGGCTGGAGCAGCTCCTCGAGCCCCATGAGTCCGCCGAGGCTCCCGCGGAGCGCCAGGACCTCCACCGCGAGCTCGTGGCCGCGCTCGCCACGCTACCGGTCGACCAGAGGGCCGCCCTGGTGCTCGTTGACATGCAGGGCTACCCGGTCGCGGAAGCGGCTCGTGTGCTGGATGTCCCGACGGGAACCGTGAAGAGCAGGTGCGCTCGCGGCCGCGCCCGTCTGGTTCCCCTGCTGAAGCATCTCCGCCGTGATGCGAGGGATAACAGTGACCCCGCAGGGGGAAGGAACCGGACGCCTGGGGCATCCGTCCCACCGGCGACCGGAGAAAGCGATCCAGGGCCTCATGGTCCTGCGGCTGTGAAGGGCGGAGGTGGACGCTCGTGACCTCCACGACCGGCACGGCTCAGCACCCGGATGTGTCCGAGATCGCCGACCTCGCCGAAGGTCTTCTCCCACCGATCCGCCAGGCGGCCGTGAGGAGGCATCTCGAGGGCTGCGAGCTGTGCTCCGACGTCCGTGCCTCACTGGAGGAGATTCGGGGTCTGCTCGGCACCCTGCCCGGCCCCCAGCGCATGCCTGCCGACGTCATCGGCCGTATCGACGCCGCTCTGGCTGCCGAGGCGCTGCTCAATGCCACCGCACCCGACAGCGCACCGGCCGATGTTTCACGTGAAACAACACCCGTCCCTCGCCGGCCGGAGCTCTCTCCCGCCGGCCGCCCCGCAGGGCAGGCCCCCGCGAGCACCGGACCGGGTCGCCGCCAGGGCCGTCGTCGGCGACGCGTCACCTTCGTGACAGCCGCTTTCGGCGCTGCCGCCGCAGGCGTCACCGCGTTGCTCCTTCAGACCTCTGCGGGCACCAGCGGCGGCACCTCCGAGACCAAGACAGACACCGCCGCGAGCGCAGCATCAGACGGCCATGAGATCACGGCGGCCACGCTCCAGGCTCGGGTGATCTCGCTTCTGGCCTCCGAGAAGGCACCGAAGGACTCCGGGAGCTGGACCGCGACCGGCCCCCGAGTGGAGAAGGACACCAGCGTCGGCGCGGAGGTTGCCCCCCTGCGTTCGCCGTCCGTGCCGGTTCCCGCCTGCATCCAGAAGGGCACGGGGCGCACCGAGGCGGTAATCGCCGTCGACCAGGGCACGTTCGAGGGCACCCCGGCCTATCTGGTGGTGCTGCCGCACCCCGAGGACACTTCCCGGGTACAGGCTTACGTCGTCGCAGCGGCATGCGTGGAGACGGCACCCGAGGGCAAGGGGGAGCTGCTCCTCACCCACGCCTACCCTCGCCCCTGAGAACAGCCTCCGTGCCGCTCCGCGATCGCGGGAATGCATGCCCCGTAGGATCCGTTGGGTGGGGTGAGAGTCGTTGACCGGCCCCTGGGGCAGTAGGCAGTCTGCAGAGACGAGGAAGAAACCCGTGAGCGACGTCCGTAACGTGATCATCATCGGCTCCGGGCCGGCCGGCTACACGGCCGCGCTGTACACCGCGCGCGCTTCACTGAACCCGCTGGTGTTCGAGGGCGCCGTCACCGCTGGTGGTGCCCTGATGAACACCACCGACGTGGAGAACTTCCCCGGCTTCCGTGACGGGATCATGGGCCCGGACCTGATGGACAGCATGCGAGCGCAGGCGGAGCGATTCGGCGCCGAACTCGTCCCGGACGACGTCATCGCCGTCAATCTGACCGACGAGATCAAGACGGTCACGGACACGGCCGGTACGGTGCACAGCGCCAAGGCAGTCATCGTCGCCACCGGCTCCCAGCACCGGAAGCTCGGTCTGCCGAACGAGGACGCACTCTCGGGACGCGGTGTCTCGTGGTGCGCCACCTGTGACGGCTTCTTCTTCAAGGACCAGGACATCGCGGTCGTCGGCGGCGGTGACACCGCGATGGAGGAAGCCACCTTCCTCTCGCGCTTCGCCAGGTCCGTCACCGTCGTCCACCGCCGCGACAGCCTCCGTGCCTCCAAGGCGATGCAGGAGCGCGCCTTCGCCGACCCTAAGATCACGTTCTCCTGGGACAGCGAAGTCGCCGAGATCCACGGTGACCAGAAGCTCACGGGCCTGACCCTCCGCAACACCAAGACCTGCGAGAGCAGCGAGCTGCCCGTCACCGGACTGTTCATCGCCGTGGGCCACGACCCGCGCACGGAGCTTTTCAAGGGTCAGCTGGAGCTGGACGAGGAGGGCTACCTGAAGGTGGACGCTCCGTCGACGCGCACGAGTCTCACCGGCGTCTTCGGTGCCGGTGACGTGGTCGACCACACCTACCGGCAGGCCATCACCGCTGCCGGCACCGGGTGCTCCGCCGCCCTGGACGCCGAACGCTTCCTCGCCGCCCTCGCGGACGAGGAGAAGACCGCGGCAGCGTCCGTCTGACCCCTCTCGACCCACACCCCAACCCGCGTACGTTAAGGAGTCCACCGTGGCCCTCAAGACCGTGACCGATGCGACCTTCGAAGAGGAAGTCCTCAAGAGCGACAAGCCTGTGCTGGTCGACTTCTGGGCCGAATGGTGCGGGCCGTGCCGCCAGATCGCCCCTTCGCTCGAGGCCATCGCTGCCGAGCACGGCGAGAAGCTCGAGGTCGTCAAGCTCAACATTGACGAGAACCCGGCCACGGCCGCGAAGTACGGCGTCATGTCCATCCCGACACTGAACGTCTACCAGAACGGCGAGGTCGCCCAGACCATCGTCGGTGCCAAGCCGAAGGCCATGCTGGTCCGGGAGCTCGACTCCTTCATCGGCGACGAGGTGGCCAAGCCCTGACGCCCCTGGTTTCACGTGAAACACGAATGGGCCGGCCCTCGCGGGTTGGCCCATTCGGTGTCTCTGCCCCGTCCTGTCGGCGAGCCCTTCCGTCGGCTGAAGGACGCGTTTACAACGGCCGAAGAGCAGGCTCCTTCTGCACTGCCCCCAGAAGCCGGTCAAGAGCAAGCTCCACGTCTTCCTTCCAGGAGAGCGTGGTGCGGAGTTCCAGCCTGAGCCTGGGATAGGTGGGGTGAGGGCGGACCGTCTTGAAGCCCACCGCCAGGAGATGGTCGGCCGGGAGCACACAGGCCGGCTCGGTCCAGCGTGCGTCGCCGAACGCCTCGATCGCCTTGAACCCTCGACGAAGCAAATCCTTGGCGACGGTCTGCACCATCACTCGTCCCAGTCCCTGCCCCTGGTATCCGGGGGTGATCCAGCCAGTCATCAGTTGTACGGCGTCGGGGGACACCGGGCTGGTGGGGAAGGCGGTCGAGCGGGGAACATACGCGGGCGGTGCGTAGAGCACAAAGCCGACGGGAACGTCGTCGACGTAGACGACACGACCGCACGATCCCCACTCGAGCAGCACGGCCGAGATCCAGGCCTCCTTCTCGAGTTCCGGTTTGCCCGCCCTTACTGCCGCTTCTCCGCTGACTGGATCAAGCTCCCAGAAGACACAGGCCCGGCAGCGCTTGGGGAGGTCTGAAAGGTTGTCCAGCGTGAGCGGTACGAGCCGACGTCCCATGACGGCTGTTCCTCACTTCCTTCGACTGCCGCGCCAAGAGCAGCGGACAGCGCGCTCCGCTCGCGGAGCAGGCTGCCGATGAATCCGCCGACCGCGCCAATGCCCAGTCCGGCTGTCAGTAGGTGGCCGCGGCTCACCGATCGCATGGTTCGCCTTCCTCTGAGATGGGTCAAGGTGGATGCGCCGTACCAGAACGCATCGTATCCACCCAGTGGGGACACGCCTACTGTGAGACGGCAAAGGGCGGATCGTGTCCGACCACGGGACACGATCCGCCCTCAACCAGTGAAGCGAGATCTCAGGCCTGCTCGTCCTCCTCGAGGAGCTCCTTCTCCATGACCCGCCCCTCGCCAGGGGCGAGCGTGCCGAGGATACGGTCAAGATCCTCTAGTGAGGCGAACTCGACGACGATCTTGCCTTTCTTCTGACCGAGATCGACCTTCACCCGGGTCTCGAAGCGATCAGAAAGCCGGGATGCGAGATCCGTGAGTGCGGGGGACAGACGTGTGCCGGCTCGAGGGCCCTTGGACTTCGGTGCGCTCGTCGGACGAGACCCCATCAGGGTCACGATCTCTTCCACCGCTCGAACCGAGAGGCCCTCTGCCACGATTCGGTGGGCCAGCCTGTCCTGCTCTTCGGAGTCCTCCACCGATAGCAGAGCTCTGGCGTGTCCGGCGGACAGCACACCGGCCGCCACCCGGCGCTGCACCGGAGGAGAGAGACGGAGCAGACGCAGTGTGTTGGACACCTGGGGCCGTGAGCGTCCGATTCGGTCGGCCAGTTGGTCGTGGGTGCAGTTGAAGTCCTTGAGCAACTGGTCGTAGGCGGCGGCCTCTTCCAGCGGGTTCAGCTGAGCCCGGTGCAGATTCTCCAGGAGCGCGTCCAGAAGAAGCTTCTCGTCGTCTGTGGCACGCACAATCGCAGGGATGCGCTCGAGACCCGCCTCGCGACAGGCTCGCCAGCGGCGCTCACCCATGATGAGTTCGTACCGCTCCGGGCCCAATTGCCGTACGACGACCGGCTGAAGAAGCCCCACTTCCCTGATGGAGGTCACCAGCTCCGCCAGCGCGTCCTCATCGAACACCTCACGCGGCTGCCGAGGGTTCGGAGTGATGGCGTCCAGCGGGACCTCGGCGAAGTGTGCACCAGCCGGAGCCGTCGGCTCAGGAAGAACCTCCGGCTCCGGCTCTGCCACACGCTGCTCGGGTGTACGGGGCCCGGCAGGAAGCGTCGCGACCCTTGCCGCGGCCACGCCGCGCTCCGTCGTCAGAACCGGGGATCCCGATACCGCATCAGAAGGACCCGGCTTCTCCTGTGGAGCTGCCGGGATCAGTGCACCGAGCCCACGCCCCAGACCTCTACGTCGCTCGCTCACTGGATCCCCTCCGACACACTCTGCTGGCTGTTCTGACTGAGCGCATGTGCGGGATGGGCCTCGTAGTGAATCCCCACACCGCGCAGCGCGATCTCACGGGCAGCCTCAAGATACGACAGCGAGCCGCTCGATCCCGGGTCATAGGTGAGGACGGTCTGCCCATAGCTCGGTGCCTCGGAGATGCGGACGGACCGCGGAATACTCGTTCGCAGTACCTCCTCCCCGAAGTGGCTGCGCACCTCCTCCGCGACCTGGGAGGCGAGTCGAGTGCGGCCGTCGTACATGGTGAGCAGGATCGTCGAGACATGGAGCGCGGGGTTCAGGTGTCCACGCACCAGGTCGACGTTCCTCAGGAGCTGCCCCAACCCCTCCAGCGCGTAGTACTCGCACTGGATCGGGATGAGTACCTCGGCACCCGCGACGAGCGCATTGACGGTCAGCAGACCAAGCGACGGCGGGCAGTCGATCAGGATGTAGTCCAACGGCTGTTCATACGCCTGGATCGCTCGCTGCAGCCTGCTCTCCCGTGCCACCAGAGACACCAACTCGATCTCCGCACCGGCGAGATCGATGGTGGCCGGGGCGCAGAAGAGCCCTTCGACATCAGGAACCGGCTGGACCACATCGGACAGCGGTTTGCTCTCCACAAGGACGTCATAGATCGAGGGCACTTCGGCATGGTGGTCAATACCGAGGGCCGTGGACGCGTTTCCCTGCGGATCAAGATCGATCACCAGGACACGCGCACCATGCAGAGCCAACGAGGCGGCAAGGTTGACGGTTGTCGTCGTCTTGCCCACCCCGCCCTTCTGATTGGCGACGACAATGACACGTGTCTGCTCAGGCCGGGGAAGACCCTCACCCGCACGCCCCAGAGCCTCCACCGCCAGTTGGGCAGCACGACCAATGGGGGTGTCGTCCATCGGCGGCGGTGTTTCACGTGAAACATCCTCCCCCGCCGACTCAGTACGGGGACCAGGGACCGGATCGGTCATCGGCCCCGCGATGTTGGCGTCGGACCGCAAGGATTCACTCTCCTCGACTTCAGGCTCGGGATGAACAGAGCCTGCCATGGTTTCGGGGTCGCGAACCAGCGAGGCCGGTGGTTCTGTGGAGAATTCCACCTCTGTGGACAATTCCGTAACCCTCGCGAGCGGCTTGCGGTCCCGCGGCGCGGCAGCCGCGCGACCACGGCTGATGATTCCCTGCAGCAGTGAGCGACGTTTCACGTGAAACACGATGCACACAACGCAAGGTCACACCACCACGACACTCCGCGATGCGTACGTACCGGGGACACCCGTCCGCGAACGAACAGCGGCGGCGGAACAGCCTAGCGGCGACGGCGGGCGCGGCCGGCCCGGGCGGCCTTGGCTCTCTTCGCGGCGAACCGCACCCCGCCGGGGCTCTCCCCGACCTCTACACGGACCACCGTGGACATGGGGTCGACAACCCCTTCTCCGACCTGGAGCACAGAGGTCTCCACGACACCGAGTCTGCTCAGAGCCGCCCGGGCCCCGTCGAGCTCCTCCTGGGCGGTGTCACCCTTGAGAGCCAGCATCTCCCCATAGGGGCGAAGCAGCGGCACTCCCCATCCGGCGAGCCGGTCCAGTGGTGCCACGGCTCGCGCGGTGACCACATGCACGGCGGGCAGCTTGCCGAGCACTTCCTCGGCTCGCCCACGCACCACCGTGACATGGTCCAGGCCCAGCAGCTCGACGACTTCCTGAAGGAAGTTCGTACGCCGTAGAAGCGGCTCCAGCAGGGTGATCTTTAGATCGGGACGGACGAGAGCCAGCGGAATGCCCGGCAGTCCCGCGCCGGAACCCACGTCGCACACCGTGACCCCCTGCGGAACGACCTCGGAGAGCACCGCGCAGTTCAGCAGATGCCGCTCCCACAGCCGCGGCACCTCACGAGGGCCGATCAGACCCCGCTTGACTCCCGCGTCCGCGAGCAGCTCCGCGTACCTGACCGCCTCGGGGAAGAACTCACCGAACACCGTCCGCGCCTCTACTGGCGCCTGGGGGAGCTCTGCTGCCTCCGTCACCGGAACCGTCCTTCCGTACCGCACCGTGCTGTGGTGCCGAGTTATCAGGCTGACAAAATTCGGCCCCGCCTGCGAACAGACGGGGCCGACAGCTGCTGTGTGATCAGGCAGGGAGAACGACGACGAAGCGCTGCGGCTCCTCGCCCTCGGACTCACTGCGCAGGCCGGCGGCCGCGACCGCGTCGTGAACGACCTTCCGCTCGAACGGGGTCATGGGCTTCAGCTTCACGGGCCCGCCCGTGCTCTTGACCTCGGCAGCCGCCTCGGCCCCGAGCTCGGCGAGTTCGGCGCGCTTGGTGGCGCGGTGGCCCGCGATGTCCAGCATGAGACGGCTGCGGTCGCCGGTTTCCCGGTGGACGGCGAGCCGGGTCAGCTCCTGCAGTGCCTCCAGCACCTCGCCGTCGCGTCCCACGAGCTTCTGCAGGTCACGGCTGCCCGTGTCACTGATGATCGATACCGAGGCCCGGTCCGCCTCGACGTCCATGTCGATGTCGCCGTCGAGATCGGCGATGTCGAGCAGGCCCTCGAGGTAGTCAGCGGCGATCTCCCCCTCCTGCTCCAGGCGGGTCAGGGTGTCGCCACCCTCGGCGGCGGCGGAGGTGGTGCCTTCCGTCACGGATGGACTCCTTCTTACTTCTTGGACGAGGGGTGCTTGGGCCGCTGCGAGCCCTTGCGCTGTCCGGACTTGGCTTGACGGGGAGAACCGGGGGATGTGTTCCCCGCCGGCTTGGGGACGCTGTCCTTCGGCTCGGCCTGCTTCTCCAGTGAAGGCTTGGCCGGACCGGTCTGGTGAGCGCCACCCGACTGGCGCTGGGCCTTGCTCTGGCGCTTGGGCTGTCGGCGACCCGCGGAACCACCCTCGGCGTCCACCGTGACCGTGTCGCTCTTGATCACGGAGCCGTCCGACTGAGCGGCGAAGCCCGACTTGGCCAGCCCCGCGATGAACCGGCGCTCGTTCTCATTGCGGTCGGTGCCCTTGGCGACGATGGCCTGGACGACCATGCGCCTGCGGCGCCCGCGAACCTCACCGTGGGCCGTGACACTCTTCAGCAGGCGCTGCAGATAGTTGTCCTGGGCCTTGGAACCCGGGGTCGGGTTCTGGTTGATCACGTACATCTGCTGGCCCATGGTCCACACATTGGTGGTCAGCCAGTAGACGAGAACGCCGACGGGGAAGTGGATGCCCGTCACGGCGAAGATGAGCGGGAAGATGTACATGAGCATCTTCTGCTGCTGCATGTACGGCGTCTTGACCGTGAGGTCGACGTTCTTCTGCATCAGCTGGCGCTGCGTGAAGAACTGCGACGCCGACATCAGGATGATCATGACCGCGGTGACGACGCGGACATCGGTCACGGAAGCGCCCAGCGCCTCGGCCTTGTCGGCGTCCATGAACGTGGCTGCGATCGGCGCTCCGAAGATCCGGGCCTCACGCGCGCTGTCCACCAGCTGCTGGTTGAGGACACCGATCGTGTCACCCGAAGCGATCTTGCTCAGCACGTGGTACAGCGCGAAGAAGAACGGCGACTGCGCCAGGATCGGAAGGCACGAGGACAGCGGGTTGGTACCCGTGTCCTTGTACAGCTTCATCATCTCTTCGGACTGACGCTGGCGGTCGTTCTTGTAGCGCTCCTGGATCGCCTTCATCTTGGGCTGGAGCGCCTGCATGTTCCGCATCGACTTGATCTGCTTCACAAAGAGCGGGATCAGGCAGATACGGATGACCACCACCAGGGACACGATGGACAGTCCCCATGCCCAGCCCGTGTCCGGGCCGAAGAGCGCACCGTACAGCTTGTGGAACTGGACGATGATCCAGGAGACGGGCGTGGTGATAAAGCTGAAGAGACTGGCAATCGTGTCCACTAATCAGGCTCCTTGAGCATTGGGCGAGGTCTCTGCGGCCGGGCTGGTCTCAGGGGGTTGCCCGCCCTTGCCGCCGCGCAGGTGGTCGCGCAGCAGCTCGTGCCAACGAGGTCGTTTACGGGGAGGGACGTGGTCCACACCGCCGGGCGACCACGGATTGCACCGCAGGATGCGCCAGGCAGTCAGCGCCGTGCCCTTCACGGCGCCGTGCCGGTCGATCGCGGTGTACCCGTAGTGGGAGCACGACGGGTAGTACCGGCAGACGGGTCCCAGCAGCGGGCTGATCGTCCACTGGTACAGCTTGATCAGAGCCAGCAGCGGGTACTTCATCGCGCGCCCCTTCCCAGCAGCCGCTGGAGAGCGGCGTCCAGGTCTCGGGCCAGCTGTGCATGATCGGCGTCGCCCGCTCCGGGCAGCGCCCGTACGACCACCAGGCTACCGGGGGGGAGCTCGGACAGTCGTTCGCGCATCAGGTGGCGAAGCCTCCGCTTCACCTGGTTCCGCACGACCGCACCACCTACCGCCTTGCTCACGACGAAACCCGCACGTGTCGGGGGAGCGCTCTCCCCAGACGCGTGCGGGTCCGTTGAACCGCTGCGAAGATGGACGACGAGAAGCGGGCGTCCGGCCCGGCGTCCCCGGCGTACCGCGGTCGCGAAGTCCTCGCGCCGCCTCAGCCGATTGTCGGTAGGCAGCACGTCATGACCTGTGCTGCAGATCAGGCGGACAGACGGGCGCGACCCTTGCTGCGGCGGGACGCGAGAATCGCGCGGCCGGCACGGGTGCGCATCCGCAGCCGGAAGCCGTGGGTCTTCGCGCGACGACGGTTGTTCGGCTGGAAGGTGCGCTTGCTCACTCGGGGGCTCCAGAAATGATGTGTGGGTGGCGGGGCATCGCCTGGCTGTCACCGTGCGCCCACGAGTAGCTCGCAATACGCCCGAGTGCACCGCTTCACGATCACCGATCGTGGTCCACTGATCGTGATCTTTGCCCATCGGAGGCAGGCGGCAGCAGCCATCGACAACTCGACCTGGTCACGGTACGCGCGGCTACGCCATCCGGTCAAACCAGGGTCACTGCGGCGCCGACTGTACACAGGCTGTGGACAACAACTTGAACCGCACCGGCCGCCCTGACTACCGTGGCTGGACTCGAATTCCTTTCCTACCCGCCTGCCGGGCCTGACCGACCCGTCCCGAGAACCACATATTCGTGGGACCTGTGAGAGAGCGTGCCTTGTGGCTGACGTACCTGCCGATCTTGCCGCAGTGTGGCCACGCGTGCTGGAACAGCTTCTCGGAGAGGGCCAGCAGGGCATCGAGCCCAAGGACAAGCAGTGGATCGAGCGCTGCCAGCCGCTGGCCCTGGTCGCCGACACCGCGCTCCTCGCCGTCCCCAACGAGTGGGGCAAGCGCGTTCTCGAGGGCCGGCTGGCACCTCTGATCAGCGACACCCTCAGCCGTGAGTGCGGCCGCCCGATCCGGATCGCCATCACCGTCGACGACTCCTCCGCCGAGCCCGTCGCCGCACCCGCGCCGCCCGTGCAGCAGCCTCCCCGCTACCCGGGTCCGCAGCACGACGAGCCGCGCCACGGTGACGCCTACGACGGGTACGGCCGTCGGTCCGGAGGGGACGACGGGCTGCCGAGCATCCGCCCCGCCTACCCCGAGTACCAGCAGCAGCGCCCGGAGCCCGGCGCCTGGCCGCGCGCCCAGGAGGACCTGTCCTGGCAGCAGACACGGCTCGGCGGCTTCCAGGAGCGCGACCCCTACGCCACGGCCCGCCCCCGGCAGCCGCAGCACGACTACCGCTCGCCTCTGCCCGACCGCGGACAGTACGACCACCAGCGGACCGACCGGCCGGACCTCCCGGAGCACGGGACCGCGCGGCACGGCGGCGTACCGGTTCCGGGGGCGCCCGGTGCCGGCGGCGCACCCGGGCCGCTCGGCGCGCAGCCCGCCCCGGCCCCGGGACCCGGTGAGCCGCACGCCCGGCTGAACCCCAAGTACCTCTTCGACACCTTCGTCATCGGCGCGTCCAACCGGTTCGCCCACGCGGCCGCCGTCGCGGTGGCCGAGGCCCCGGCGAAGGCCTACAACCCGCTCTTCATCTACGGGGAGTCGGGACTCGGCAAGACCCATCTGCTGCATGCCATCGGGCACTACGCGCGCAGCCTCTATCCCGGCACCCGGGTGCGGTACGTGAGCTCGGAGGAGTTCACCAACGAGTTCATCAACTCCATCCGCGACGGCAAGGGCGACGCCTTCCGCAAGCGTTACCGCGATGTGGACATCCTGCTGGTCGACGACATCCAGTTCCTCGCGAGCAAGGAGTCGACGCAGGAGGAGTTCTTCCACACCTTCAACACGCTCCACAACGCCAACAAGCAGATCGTGCTGTCCTCCGACCGGCCGCCCAAGCAGCTGATGACCCTGGAGGACCGGCTGCGGAACCGCTTCGAGTGGGGCCTCACCACCGATGTGCAGCCGCCGGAGCTGGAGACGCGCATCGCGATCCTGCGCAAGAAGGCGGTACAGGAGCAGCTCAACGCCCCACCGGAAGTGCTGGAGTTCATCGCGTCGCGGATCTCGCGGAACATCCGCGAGCTGGAGGGCGCGCTGATCCGGGTCACGGCCTTCGCGAGCCTGAACCGGCAGCCGGTGGACCTCGGACTCACCGAGATCGTGCTGAAGGACCTCATCCCGGGCGGCGAGGACTCCGCCCCGGAGATCACCGCGAGCGCGATCATGGCAGCCACCGCCGACTACTTCGGGCTGACGGTGGAGGACCTCTGCGGGTCCTCACGCAGCCGCGTCCTCGTCACCGCCCGCCAGATCGCCATGTACCTGTGCCGGGAACTCACGGATCTGTCGCTGCCGAAGATCGGTGCGCAGTTCGGCGGGCGGGACCACACCACGGTGATGCACGCGGACCGCAAGATCCGCGCCCTGATGGCCGAGCGGCGCTCCATCTACAACCAGGTCACCGAACTCACCAACCGGATCAAGAACGGCTGAGCCCGGGCGGGCCGCGGCGCACCGCACGCGGCAGGGCTGACACGCTCGAGCCGCCGCGTACTGCCACAGCGCGCACAGGGCGCTCCCCGCGAGTGGGGCGACAGCGGCCGTCCCGCGCCTGGGCCCGGCACCCGGCCCTGCGCGCTCGCCGGGCGGCGGCACCGTCGGCGCCGGCGCCCGTCCAGACGGCCCCGATCGGCGCACGGCGATCGTGCGGACACCCTCGGGGAACGGGGCCCTCCGGCGCCCCTTCCGCTCCCCTCGGCCTGCCCCAGGGGCACCCTTCGCCGTATCCGGTCCTCACCATCCGCACCGTCCTCGCCGTTCCGACCGCCGCCGCCCCATCGCTCCGGTGCCGG
Organism: Streptomyces sp. I6; assembly: GCA_003725745.1. Taxonomy (GTDB): domain Bacteria; phylum Actinomycetota; class Actinomycetes; order Streptomycetales; family Streptomycetaceae; genus Streptomyces. Next base: position 3,398,845 of record RHDP01000001.1, read on the forward strand.
GGCGCTGTTCGAATGGACGCCGCGGTGAGGCCGTTCTCCACAGACGCGGGACGAATCCCCCGTCCACAGCCTGGGGACCTGTGAGTTGTCCAGATCGCATCCACAGCAGGGATGGTCCGAGCATGATCAAGGCTGGTCAGCAGGGTGTGGATTTGTGGCCAACCGTGCTCCACAGGCTGTGGACGCACGCGCACTCCACAGGGCGGTATCGGCGTTGTCCCCACCCCACCCACAGGCTGGGCCGGGTTGCCCACAGCTTCTCCACACGGTTGTCCACTGTTCGGCAACGAAACGCCCGACCTCACTGAACCGAGTGAAAGGCGTCACACCAAGATGCCGGGTTGGGCTGTGGGCAACCGGGGTAAAGCTGGGGACGGCACTGGGGAGAAGTCCCCGTGGCCTGTGTACCGGGTGTGCAGAACTTTCCGGTGTCCACAGCGAGCCCCGGTTGTCCACTGGTCCCACCCACAGGGCCCGTGGACAAAATTCCGCTGTTGACCTGCGCAGACGAGGTTTTCCACGGTTTCCACAGGCCCTACTACTACTCCCACTCAGAGATACCGGGGAACTCGCTTCGAAGAGGGGCCTGTGCACAACTCGGGACCGGTGACCCCGCGGCCCCCCGTCTCGACTTGACCCCGAGCCGCACCGAGTGTCGGCGCCGTGCGTCAGACTGTTCTCCGGCATCGGACCCCACCACCGATCGGGGTGCCGTGTGCCGACGAAGGCCGGCAGGGCGAGCGAGCAACAGCAGGAGGCGGTTCCGGTGAAGATCCGGGTGGAGCGCGATGTACTCGCGGAGGCGGTGGCGTGGGTGGCCCGGAGCCTCCCGGCACGTCCGCCGGCGCCCGTTCTCGCGGGCCTTCTCCTGAAGGCCGAGGACGGCGCGCTCAGCTTCTCCAGCTTCGACTACGAGGTCTCCGCGAGGGTCTCGGTCGAGGCGGAGGTCGAGGAGGACGGGACGGTCCTCGTCTCCGGCCGTCTGCTCGCCGACATCTGCCGCGCCCTCCCCAACCGCCCGGTGGAGATCTCCACAGACGGTGTACGGGCGACCGTGGTCTGCGGCTCCTCGCGCTTCACACTCCACACCCTCCCCGTGGAGGAGTACCCGGCACTGCCCCAGATGCCCACCGCGACCGGCACCGTCCCCGGTGAGGTCTTCGCCTCCGCCGCGGCCCAGGTGGCCATCGCCGCAGGCCGGGACGACACGCTGCCCGTGCTCACCGGTGTGCGCATCGAGATCGAGGGCGACACCGTCACCCTGGCCTCCACCGACCGCTACCGATTCGCGGTCCGGGAGTTCCTGTGGAAGCCGGAGTCCCCGGACACCTCCGCGGTCGCGCTGGTGCCCGCCAAGACCCTGCTCGACACCGCGAAGGCCCTGACCAGCGGTGACACCGTCACACTGGCGCTGTCCGGCTCGGGTGCAGGTGAGGGCCTGATCGGTTTCGAGGGCGCCGGCCGGCGGACGACCACCCGCCTGCTCGAGGGTGACCTGCCGAAGTACCGCACCCTCTTCCCCACCGAGTTCAACTCGGTGGCCGTGATCGAGACCGCCCCGTTCGTCGAGGCCGTCAAGCGCGTCGCCCTGGTCGCCGAGCGGAACACTCCGGTCAGGCTCAGCTTCGAGCAGGGTGTGCTGATCCTGGAAGCGGGTTCCAGCGACGACGCACAGGCTGTGGAGCGGGTGGACGCCCAGCTGGAGGGCGACGACATCTCGATCGCCTTCAACCCGACGTTCCTGCTGGACGGGCTCAGCGCCATCGACGCCCCGGTCGCCCAGCTCTCCTTCACCACCTCCACCAAGCCTGCGCTGCTCAGCGGCAGGCCTGCCGTGGACGCGGAGGCGGACGAGGCGTACAAGTACCTGATCATGCCGGTGCGCCTCAGCGGCTGAGTCCCGGCCCGGCCCGCGGCCGGGGACCCGGCCCCTGTCCGGCCTGTACTCATGAGCACCGGACCCCACAGGTGTGTGCCCGGGCCCCGGCGTAGGCTCGGACGCGGGTACGAAACGCCACACCGTAAGGATTCTTTCTGATGGAGCTCGGTCTCGTCGGCCTCGGCAAGATGGGCGGCAACATGCGCGAGCGCATACGCCGCGCCGGCCACACCGTCATCGGTTACGACCGCAACCCGGACCTCTCCGACGTCCCCAGCCTCGAGGCGCTTGTGGACGGGCTCAACGGCCCGCGGGTGGTGTGGGTGATGGTCCCCGCGGGTGCCGCGACCCAGGCGACGATCGACGAGCTGGCCGGGCTCCTCTCCCCCGGCGACGTGGTCGTCGACGGTGGCAACTCCAGGTGGACGGACGACGAGAAGCACGCCGTCGAGCTGGGCATCAAGGGCATCGGGTTCGTCGACTGCGGTGTCTCGGGCGGGGTCTGGGGCCTGGAGAACGGCTACGCGCTCATGTACGGCGGCTCGAAGGAGGACGTCGCCAAGGTGCAGCCGGTCTTCGACGCACTGAAGCCCGAGGGCGAGTACGGCGCGGTGCACGCGGGCAAGGTCGGTGCCGGCCACTTCGCGAAGATGGTCCACAACGGCATCGAGTACGCCATGATGCAGGCCTACGCCGAGGGCTGGGAGCTGCTGGAGAAGGTCGACTCCGTCACCGATGTGCGCGAGGTCTTCCGATCCTGGCAGGAGGGCACGGTCATCCGCTCCTGGCTGCTCGACCTCGCGGTCAACGCGCTGGACGACGACGAGCACCTGGAGAAGATCCGCGGCTACGCACAGGACTCGGGCGAGGGCCGGTGGACCGTGGAAGCCGCGATCGACAACGCGGTGCCGCTGCCGGCGATCACCGCGTCCCTGTTCGCGCGGTTCGCGTCCCGCCAGGACGACTCCCCGCAGATGAAGATGATCGCTGCCCTGCGCAACCAGTTCGGCGGGCACGCGGTCGAGAGCAACCAGTAATCCACGGACTGCGGAGAACGGTCCGCCGGTGGAGCAGTGAGCACTGAGCGGTGGGCCGTAGGGAGGTCGGCGTCGCCATGCATGTCACGCATCTGTCGCTGGCCGACTTCCGCTCGTACGCCCGGGTCGAGGTCGCGCTCGAGCCGGGCGTCACCGTTTTCACGGGGGCCAACGGGCAGGGCAAGACCAATCTGGTGGAAGCCGTCGGCTATCTCGCGACGCTCGGCAGCCACCGGGTCTCCTCGGACGCGCCGCTGGTGCGGACGGGCGCGGAAAGGGCGGTCATCAGGGCCGCGGTCACCCAGGGCGAGCGGTCCCAGCTGATCGAGCTGGAGCTCAACCCGGGAAAGTCGAACCGGGCACGTATCAATAGGTCCTCGCAGGTCAGGCCCCGCGACGTGCTGGGGATCGTCAGGACCGTGCTGTTCGCGCCGGAGGACCTGGCCCTGGTCAAGGGTGATCCCGGCGAGCGCCGGCGCTTCCTGGACGAGCTGGTCACGGCTCGCTCACCTCGGATGGCCGGGGTGCGGTCGGACTACGAGCGGGTGCTCAGGCAGCGCAACACCCTGCTGAAGTCGGCCGCGATGGCGCGCCGGCACGGCGGCCGTTCCATGGACCTGTCGACCCTGGACGTATGGGACCAGCACCTCGCCCGGGCGGGGGCGGAGCTGCTGGCACGCCGGCTGGACCTGATCGCCGCTCTGCAGCCGCTGACCGACAAGGCGTACGAACAGCTGGCGCCGGGCGGGGGCCGGTCGCGCTCGAGTACCGCGGGTCGGCGGGCGGCGGTGCCGCGCAGTCGCGCGAGGAGCTGTACGAGCAGCTCGTGGCCGCGCTGGGCGAGACGCGCAGGCAGGAGATCGAGCGCGGGGTCACGCTGGTCGGGCCGCACCGCGACGAGCTGCTGCTGAAGCTGGGAGGGATGCCCGCGAAGGGCTATGCCAGTCATGGCGAGTCCTGGTCCTACGCGCTGGCGCTGCGGCTGGCCTCGTACGACCTGCTGCGGGCGGAGGGCAACGAGCCGGTGCTGGTGCTCGACGACGTGTTCGCCGAGCTCGACGCCCGGCGGCGGGAGCGGCTGGCGGAGCTGGTGGCCCCGGGCGAGCAGGTGCTGGTGACGGCGGCGGTGGACGAGGACGTTCCGGGGGCGCTGGCGGGCGCGCGGTACCGGGTCGTGGACGGGGCGGTGGAGCGCGCATGAGCGAGAACGGGACTCCGCGGGTGGCCGGGGCGGGCACCTCGTCAGCGCCGTCAGCGCCGTCGGACCCGCTGCCCGGGCCCTCGGGGGTCGATCTGGCACGCGTGGCGCTGCGCGCGGCGAAGGAGCAGGCCCGGGCCCGGGGCGCGGCCGCGCTGGAGAAGCGCCAGGCCAGGCGGGGTGGCGGCCTGCGGTCCGGGGCCCGCGCGGACGGCCGGGACCCCTTGCCGCTGGGCGCGGCGATCAACCGGCTGATCACCGAGCGGGGCTGGGAGACTCCCGCGGCAGTGGGCGGAGTGATGGGCCGCTGGCCGCAGATCGTCGGCGAGGACCTGGCGAAGCACTGCGTCCCCCTCCGCTACGACGAGGATCCGGACGAGCGCGTGCTCACCATCCAGTGCGACTCGACGGTGTGGGCGACCCAGCTGCGGCTGCTCGCCCCGCGGCTCGTGGCCCGGCTGAACGAGGACCTCGGCCAGGGCACGGTCCGTGTGATCAGGGTTCTGGGGCCCGGCGGTCCCGCCCGCCGCTTCGGTCCGCTGCGCGCGCCCGGCAGCACGGGCCCCGGCGACTCCTACGGCTGACGTCCCGGGTGCGGCCGGGGCCTCGCCACCGCGCACGGACGCCCCCGGCACGCGGATGCCCCGGCACACGGGTGTCCACGGCCGCCGCACGGAGACCCCGCGTCCGGCCCGCTCCCGAGGGGGTGGTCTGTGTCACATGCACGCGCCGGTCTCCGGATCGCCGCGGCCCGACCTGCCACGATCCCGGGGTGCCCTTCCCGGCCGGTGGGCGGCCGTCCCCGGACCGGGTGCCCGCGGCGCGGCGCCCCGTATCCCCGCGCGCCGGGCGCAGCGGCCGCGACGGCGGACCGCGCCCACCGGCCCGCTCCCTCTGCCGGCCATGGCGCCCGGGCCGGCCGATACTGATCATCACCGCAGGTCAGAGGGCATCGGGGCATGGGTGGCCCGCTTCCGTCCCCCGGGTCCACGCCATCCGTCGGCGCGCTCTCGTCCACGGTGGGGCCGGTGTGGCGTACGGGGTGTCCCTCACCGTAGCCGGGGGTTGACAGGCCGAAGCGCTCAAAGCCCGCGTGAGCCTCTTGGGGGCCCTCCCCGAATATGGGGAGTCGGCGGCCGCCCGTTGAGGGCGGCACATGCGGACTCAGGGACCCGCAAACCCCCATTCATGTCAGCGGTACCGGTAGACTGGTAGAGAATCCCGCCGCCGTGCGGGACACGTCGATTACAGCCGAACGACGCAGCCGGTCCCGCTTGCCCGGAGAACGGTGTGTGCTGTGCCAGAAAGGGCGCTTCGTGGCCGATTCCGGCAACCCCAACGAGAACATTCCTTCCACTGCTGCCGACGGGACCGGCGAGGGCCTGGGGCCCTCGTCGTACGACGCCAGCGCGATCACCGTCCTCGAGGGTCTGGACGCGGTCCGCAAGCGCCCCGGCATGTACATCGGGTCGACCGGTGAGCGTGGTCTCCATCACCTCGTCCAGGAGGTCGTCGACAACTCCGTCGACGAGGCCCTGGCCGGGCACGCGGACACGATCGACGTGACGATCCTCGCCGACGGCGGTGTCAGGGTCGTCGACAACGGCCGTGGCATTCCCGTCGACATCCACCCGGTGGAGAAGAAGCCGGCCGTCGAGGTCGTCCTCACGGTCCTGCACGCGGGCGGCAAGTTCGGAGGCGGCGGCTACGCCGTGTCGGGTGGTCTGCACGGCGTCGGCGTGAGCGTCGTCAACGCCCTCTCCACCAAGGTCTCGGTGGACATCAAGCGCGACGGCTACCGCTGGACGCAGGACTACAAGATGGGGGTGCCCACCGCCCCGCTGGCGAAGCACGAGCCGGTCGAGGACTCGGGTACCACGGTCACCTTCTGGGCCGACCCGGACATCTTCGAGACGACCGAGTACTCCTTCGAGACGCTCTCGCGCCGCTTCCAGGAGATGGCCTTCCTCAACAAGGGCCTGACCCTGACGCTGACGGACGAGCGGGAGTCGGCGAAGGCGACCGTCGGCGCGGACGACCCGGACGCGGAGGCGGCGGCCGAGCCGAAGGCGCGTACGGTCGAGTACCACTACGAGGGCGGCATCGTCGACTTCGTGACGTACCTGAACTCCCGCAAGGGCGAGCTGATCCACCCGACGGTCATCGACATCGAGGCCGAGGACAAGGAGCGGCTGCTCTCGGTAGAGGTGGCGATGCAGTGGAACTCGCAGTACAGCGAGGGTGTCTACTCCTTCGCCAACACGATCCACACGCACGAGGGCGGTACCCATGAGGAGGGCTTCCGCGCCGCGCTCACGGGCCTGGTCAACCGCTATGCGCGGGACCGGAAGCTGCTGCGCGAGAAGGACGACAACCTCACCGGTGAGGACATCCGCGAGGGTCTGACCGCGATCATCTCGGTCAAGCTCGGCGAGCCCCAGTTCGAGGGCCAGACCAAGACCAAGCTGGGCAACACGGAGGCGAAGACCTTCGTCCAGAAGGTGGTCAACGAGCATCTCACCGACTGGTTCGACCGCAACCCCAACGAGGCGGCGGACATCGTCCGCAAGGGCATCCAGGCCGCCACGGCCCGTGTCGCCGCCCGCAAGGCCCGCGACCTCACGCGCCGCAAGGGCCTGCTGGAGAGCGCCTCGCTGCCGGGCAAGCTGTCCGACTGCCAGTCGAACGACCCGACCAAGTGCGAGATCTTCATCGTCGAGGGAGACTCGGCCGGCGGCTCGGCCAAGTCCGGCCGCAACCCGATGTACCAGGCGATCCTGCCGATCCGAGGCAAGATCCTCAACGTCGAGAAGGCGCGGGTCGACAAGATCCTCCAGAACACCGAGGTCCAGGCGCTGATCTCCGCCTTCGGCACCGGTATCCACGAGGACTTCGACATCGAGAAGCTCCGCTATCACAAGATCATTCTGATGGCGGACGCCGACGTCGACGGCCAGCACATCAACACCCTCCTGCTGACCTTCCTCTTCCGCTTCATGCGGCCGCTGGTCGAGGCGGGCCACGTGTTCCTGTCCCGGCCTCCGCTCTACAAGATCAAGTGGGGCCGCGACGACTTCGAGTACGCGTACTCGGACCGCGAGCGCGACGCCCTCGTCGAGATCGGCAAGCAGCAGGGCAAGCGGATCAAGGAAGACTCGATCCAGCGCTTCAAGGGTCTCGGCGAGATGAACGCCGAGGAACTGCGCGTCACCACGATGGACGTCGAGCACCGCGTCCTCGGCCAGGTCACGCTGGACGACGCCGCGCAGGCGGACGACCTGTTCTCGGTGCTGATGGGCGAGGACGTCGAGGCACGGCGCTCCTTCATCCAGCGCAACGCCAAGGACGTCCGCTTCCTCGACATCTGAGTCGGTCTCAGCTGACCGCTCGAAAGGACTGAAGACCAGCAATGGCCGACGAGACCACCCCCGTCCCCGGCGGGGACAACCCCGCTCCCGTCACCACCGGAACCGAAGCGGAGGGCCCGCAGCTGCGGATCGAGCCCGTCGGGCTCGAGACGGAGATGCAGCGCTCCTACCTCGACTACGCGATGTCCGTCATCGTGTCGCGCGCGCTGCCCGACGTGCGGGACGGCCTCAAGCCCGTCCACCGCCGTGTGCTGTACGCGATGTACGACGGCGGCTACCGGCCCGAGAAGGGCTTCTACAAGTGCGCCCGCGTCGTCGGTGACGTCATGGGTACGTACCACCCGCACGGCGACTCCTCGATCTACGACGCGCTGGTCCGCCTCGCGCAGCCGTGGTCGATGCGGATGCCGCTGGTGGACTCCAACGGCAACTTCGGCTCCCCGGGCAACGACCCGGCGGCCGCCATGCGCTACACCGAGTGCAAGATGGCGCCGCTGTCCATGGAGATGCTCCGGGACATCGACGAGGAGACCGTCGACTTCCAGGACAACTACGACGGCCGCAACCAGGAGCCGACGGTCCTGCCGGCGCGCTTCCCGAACCTGCTGGTCAACGGCAGCGCCGGGATCGCCGTCGGGATGGCCACCAACATCCCGCCGCACAATCTGCGCGAGGTCGCGGCCGGCGCCCAGTGGGCGCTGGAGCACCCGGAGGCGACCCACGAGGAACTCCTCGACGCGCTGATCGAGCGGATCAAGGGCCCGGACTTCCCGACCGGAGCGCTGGTCGTGGGCCGCAAGGGCATCGAGGAGGCGTACCGCACCGGCCGCGGCTCCATCACCATGCGGGCGGTCGTCGAGGTCGAGGAGATCCAGAACCGGCAGTGCCTGGTGGTCACGGAGCTTCCGTACCAGGTCAACCCGGACAACCTCGCGCAGAAGATCGCCGACCTGGTGAAGGACGGCAGGATCGGCGGCATCGCCGACGTCCGCGACGAGACCTCCTCCCGGACCGGCCAGCGCCTGGTCATCGTGCTGAAGCGCGACGCCGTCGCCAAGGTCGTCCTCAACAACCTGTACAAGCACACCGACCTGCAGACCAACTTCGGCGCCAACATGCTGGCGCTGGTCGACGGGGTGCCGCGCACGCTGTCGCTGGACGCCTTCATCCGGCACTGGGTGACCCACCAGATCGAGGTCATCGTCCGCCGGACGAAGTTCCGGCTGCGCAAGGCCGAGGAGCGCGCCCACATCCTGCGCGGTCTGCTCAAGGCGCTCGACGCCATCGACGAGGTCATCGCCCTGATCCGGCGCAGCGAGACGGTCGAGGTCGCGCGTGGGGCCTGATGGGTCTGCTGGAGATCGACGAGATCCAGGCCAACGCGATCCTCGAGATGCAGCTGCGGCGGCTGGCGGCCCTGGAGCGCCAGAAGATCGTGCAGGAGCACGACGAGCTGCAGGCGAAGATCAACGAGTACAACCGGATCCTCGCCTCCCCGAGAGGCAGCGCGCCATCGTCAGCGAGGAGCTGGCGGCCCTCGTCGAGAAGTTCGGCGACGACCGGCGATCCAAGCTCGTGCCCTTCGACGGCGACATGTCCATCGAGGACCTGATCGCCGAGGAGGACATCGTCGTCACGATCACCCGTGGCGGCTATGTGAAGCGCACCAAGACCGACGACTACCGCTCGCAGAAGCGCGGCGGCAAGGGCGTGCGGGGCACGAAGCTGAAGGAGGACGACATCGTCGACCACTTCTTCGTCTCCACCACGCACCACTGGCTGCTGTTCTTCACCAACAAGGGGCGGGTCTACCGGGCCAAGGCGTACGAGCTGCCGGACGCCGGCCGCGACGCCCGCGGGCAGCACGTCGCCAATCTGCTGGCCTTCCAGCCGGACGAGCAGATCGCCGAGATCCTGGCGATCCGGGACTACGAGGCCGCGCCCTACCTGGTCCTCGCCACCAAGGCGGGCCTGGTGAAGAAGACGCCGCTGAAGGACTACGACTCCCCGCGGTCCGGCGGTGTCATCGCGATCAACCTGCGTGAGACGGAGGGCGGCGGCGACGACGAGCTGATCGGTGCCGAGCTGGTGTCGGCCGAGGACGACCTGCTGCTGATCAGCAGGAAGGCCCAGTCGATCCGGTTCACCGCGACGGACGAGGCGCTGCGCCCGATGGGGCGCGCCACGTCGGGTGTGAAGGGCATGAGCTTCCGCCAGGACGATGAACTCCTCTCGATGAATGTGGTGAGGCCCGGTACCTTCGTGTTCACTGCCACGGACGGCGGGTACGCCAAGCGGACCGCCGTCGACGAGTACCGTGTCCAGGGCCGCGGCGGCCTGGGCATCAAGGCCGCCAAGATCGTGGAGGACCGCGGGTCCCTGGTCGGCGCGCTGGTGGTGGAGGAGACCGACGAGATCCTCGCCATCACCTTGTCCGGTGGTGTGATTCGTACGCGAGTCAATGAAGTCAGGGAGACGGGCCGTGACACCATGGGCGTCCAACTGATCAACCTCGGCAAGCGGGATGCCGTCGTGGGCATCGCGCGCAACGCGGAGGCAGGCCGCGAGGCCGAAGAGGTCGACGGGACCGCGGAAGCCGAAGAGGCCGCCGGGGCCGGGGTCCCCGAGACCGCCGGGAACGGCCGGGGCGCGGAGCCCTCGGCCGGAGAGCACGACGAGGAGTAGAGCGTGAGTGGAGCCACCGGCGCCGGATCGGCCGATGCCGGCGATGCTTCTGGAGCGAACGGTGCCAGTGGCTCCGCCTCGCACTCCCGGGCGGGGGTCGCACCCGCCGACGGCGGGGGACGACCGTGACCGACAGCCGGGGGCCGCAGCCCTCGCACGAAACCTATGGTGGGGAGCAAGCGGTGCAGCAGGGAACCCAGCCGTACCACCCGCCCAGGCGTACCCCTCCCCTCCTGGGGGACGCAGGGCGGTCAGCAGCGTCCTGGCCAGCAGACGGCCTCGGGTGCGGCCGTCCGCAGGCCCCGCACCGGGGCGACCACACAGCCCCGGACGCGCAAGGCACGCCTGCGGGTGGCCAAGGCCGACCCGTGGTCGGTGATGAAGGTCAGCTTCCTGCTCTCGATCGCCCTGGGCATCTGCACGATCGTCGCCGCGGCGGTGCTGTGGATGGTCATGGACGCCATGGGCGTCTTCTCGACGGTCGGCGGGACGATCAGCGAGGCGACGGGCTCGAACGAGAGCAACGGCTTCGACCTCCAGTCGTTCCTCTCGCTCCCCCGGGTGCTGCTCTTCACATCGGTGATCGCGGTCATCGACGTGGTGCTGGCCACGGCTCTGGCGACGCTGGGCGCCTTCATCTACAACCTCTCCGCCGGGTTCGTCGGCGGAGTCGAGCTCACGCTGGCCGAGGACGAATAACCCGAGGTCCCGGGGGCGGAGAACCGATTTTGGGACTGCCACCCACGTGCGCTAACCTTCAGGGGTCAGCGCGCAGCGCGGCGGGGCTATAGCTCAGTTGGTTAGAGCGCATCCCTGATAAGGATGAGGCCACAGGTTCAAATCCTGTTAGCCCCACCAGCGAAAAGACCCTCGGACCAGTGGTCCGGGGGTCTTTTGACACCATCGGCTGACGCCAACAGCGGTGACCGGCCGATGAGCGGGTCTTCCAGGAGTTCGGCGACCGTCACGGCGGGCTCCCGGGGCAGGTGGGGCGGTAGGCCGATGCTGTGCGAGCGGTTACGGCCGTTCCGGTCGCGACCGATCCACACACGGCCCTGGAACTGATCCCTGCCCGCACGCGTCATGGTGTACATGGCACGGCGGGGAGCGTCATGGCAGATGGTCTGACGTGGTGGGAGCTGCTGCTCGTCTTCTTCCTCGTCGCAGCCGTGCCTATCGTCATCGGGGGACGATCATCGTGTCCCTCGTCGGGCTGACGGTGTGGACGACGGCACCGTTGCGACGGCGCAGGCGGGCGGAGCAGAGCCGCCCAGCGTGCCGGGCGGGGCGGATCGCGAGGCGTGCCACGCTGCGCCGACGTGTCGTGGCCGCGCCAGGTGGTTGCGCTCGGGCTGGAGCGGCGCGGGTCCGCGTGAGTGTCGCCGACCCACGATGACGATCCCCGGTGGTGGGACGGCGAGTTGACCGCTCGGAGGTCTCCGGCCGGGGTGCACGCAGGTCACCGAACGGTATCGATCGGTGTGTATAGTCGGGCGCCAGAAGTCCCCTACGTCAAGGAAAGACGAGGTCGCGCGGTGAAGAAGCTTCTCCTGGTCGCACTGGCCGCCATCGGCGGGCTCCTCGTGTACCGCCAGATCCAGGCGGATCGCGCCGAGCAGGATCTGTGGACGGAGGCGACCGACTCCGTGCCCGCAGGTTCGGGTGTGTGAGCCGCAAACAGTCTGAGAGTGAGGGAGCCCGGCCGCCGAGCGGCCGGGGCTTCGTGCCGTTCACGTCGCCGCATCCCGTCGCCACCCTGCTGTGTTTACGTGAGCGAATCGCACGATTGCATAAGTGAAGTCGAGAGAGGTGCTCCCGGACGGGGGTGCCGACTGCGCCGCTGCGGCCCGGGCGAAGACGGAGGACGGGCGGCGCGGCAGGATGGACCGGCACCAGTCTCCCAGGCGGTGGGCGATCGGCCTTGTGGACCCGAGCCCCGGATGTGCGGTGCGGCACGGGGCATAGCGGCACGATGCCGTCCGGGGAGGCGGTGGCGACGGCGGCGACAGAGGGGGGAAGTGCGGAGATGAGGCAACGCAGCAAGGCCCGGGTGGCGCCGGCCGTGGTCGCGGCGGTGGGCGCGGTCGCTCTGGGCGCCGCCCCGGCCCAGGCGGCCGGTGAACCGAGCCCCTATCTGTTCGGTACGGGCGCGCGGACGATCAAGGGTGCCGAGAGCAGTGCCGACGCCGAGGCGCTGGAGGCCGGCACGACCTACCGCTCGTCGATCGGGCCCGGCGGGAAGCTCAACTTCCGTGTCGATCTGGACGCGGAGCGGAACGCGTACGTCTCGGTCGTGGCCGTTCCCGGGCAGGGGACCGGGCTCGCGTACGGCGACGGCATCGAGGTCACCCTCCAGGACGCCCAGGGCGGCAGGTGCAGCAGCGCGGACGAGAAGGTGGGCCCGGGCAGGTTCGCGAGGCCGATGGCCGCCACCGCGCACCGCACGATCGGGGGCGGCCGCTCGGCCTGCCAGGAGGCCGGTGCGTACAACGTGCTCGTGGAGAGGACCGGAAACGGGGCCTCCTCGTCCCCGGACGCCGTCGCCTCCGGAGCCTGGGAACTGGAGATCCGCCATGTCACCGAGCCAGGACTGAAGGAGCCGGGACCGACCGGGGCCCCTACGGAGTGGCCCTCCGCCTCGCCCGGGCTGCCCGGAGGGGGACGAGGGAGACCGCCGGCGGCACCGGTTTCAACGACGCTGCCGAGATCTCCGAGGGCGAGTGGAGCAGCAGGATGGAGGCCGGGCGGACGTACTTCTACCGCGTCAAGGCCGACTGGGGGCAGCGGATCTTCGGTACTGCCTCGCTGGGGAGCACGAACACCGAGGACTTCACCTTCGTCAGCGAGGCCCTGACCATGCGGCTCTACAACCCCGTGCGGGCCCTGGTCGAGGACGGCGGGACGGGGTCGTACGACGGACGGCAGAAGCAGGCATCGCTGGACCCGTTGCCGGAGGTCGCGTACGAGAACCGTTTCTCCAGCGCCGACAAGGTCCAGGGAATGCGGCTCAGGGGCGACTACTACCTCGCCGTCAGCCTGAATCCCCAACTGGCGGAGAAGTTCGGCAAGGAGCGGTTCGGGGTGACGCTCCGGGTCAACGTCGAGGGGGACCCCAAGGCCGCGCCGCCGTACGCGGAACCGCTCGGTGACCTCGGTGTCTCCGAGGGCGAGAAGGCCGAGAGGAGCGACGCGATGCGGCTCGTCGGGGCAGCCGGCGTGGGCACCGGGGCGTTGCTGGTGCTGGGGCTGGGCGCATGGGCGCTGCTGGCGCGGCGGGCGGCCGCCGCGCCGCCGCAGGCCGTGCCGTCCGGCAGCGCCGGACCGTGGCACGGCGCCCCCTGCCGGGCACTCCGGCGCACACCCAGGGTCCTCCGGCCGGGCCCGCCGGCCCGTATCCCTTGGGCGGGGGTGCTCCGTACGGTGACGTGCACGGGCACGGTCCCGCCGGTGGGACCGGGTACGACGGGGTACGGGGCAGGCCGACGGCGCGCCGCGGACGGAGTACGGACCGCCTCACGCACCTTGAGACGGCCTGCCGGCCGGGCTCGGCGACGGTGATCAGGCCTGGGTGAAGGCCCAGATGCCGACCGCGAAGCAGATCAGTGCGACGACCAGCACCGGGACGGCCACCTTCGGGGGTGGTCCCGGTCGCTTCCGTGCCGTGGGCGTAGGTGTAGGCGTGGGCATGGGCGAGAGGGTGTGGGAGGGCGGGTAGGCCACCGGATGCGCCTGACCCGGGATCCGGGGCCGTGATCGGTGTACTGACGGGTCAGGGGCCGCTGGTGCGGGACCGCGGCTGTCGGCGCCCGGGCGGGATCCTGCGCCGCGGGCCGGTCCGGGGTGCCGTGTTCACGGGAGGGCTCGGCGTGGGTGCCCGGCTCCGCGGGGGCGGGCGGCAGCTCCGCGGACCGCGGTGGCGCCGGCTGCCGTGGCGGCGGTGGCAGACGGAAGGAGCCGGTATCCGAGGGCGATGGTGGGGGGGCTTGCTGCGAGCCCGGCGCACCGGGCGGGCCCTGGAGCGCCTGCCCGTCCCACCCGGTGTGCCCGGTGTGGCTGTTGTGCCCGGCCTGCCCGGTGTGCCCGGTGTACGTGGTCTGCTCGACGTGCTGAGACTCCGGCCGGGGCGGGCGGGACCAGGAGTCCCGGCCGTCTCGGCCGTCGGGGCCGTCGGGGCCGCCCGGGCCGTCCGGGCCGACGTGCGCTGCCCGCTGCGCCCGGCCGTCGTGGCCGTCGTGGCCGTCGTGGCCGGTGCGGCCGGTGCGGCCGGTGTGAGCGTCGGGCTCCGCTGCCGGCTCCGTGTCGGCCCGCGGTCCGCCCGGGCCCCGTCCGTCGGGGCCGTCGGGGCCGAAGCCGGCGGGCAGCGGTCCCAACTGGTCGAAGACCTCGACCGGCTCGTCGTCGGCGGTGGTGTCGGGCAGCAGCTCGACGGCCGATGTGAGTGCCTTCCGCGCACCGGTCGCGGTACGGAAACGGGCCTGCGGATCGGGTTGCAGCAGACCGGCGAGGACCTGCCACAGCGGCTCCGGAACGCCCTCCGGAGCGCCCGGTGTGCCGTGCGCGGCGAAGTGCTCGACCAGGGCCGGGAGTCCGGCTTCCGGCCCTGGAGCAGGTACAGGGCGACGAGTCCCACGGCGAACAGGTCGGCGGGGAAGTCCGGTTCCGCGCCGAGCATCTGCTCGGGCGCGAAGTAGCCGGGCGTCCCCACCACGTAGTTCGTCTCGGTGAGTCGCGGCTCGCCCTTCCGCATGGAGATGCCGAAGTCGGACAGCCGCAGGTGCGGGCGCCCGGTGCCGGTGGACTCCAGCAGGACGTTCGCGGGCTTGATGTCGCGGTGCACGACCCCTCGGCGTGCACCGCGGCGAGTCCCGACAGCAGCTGGTCCACCAGGGTGCAGACGAACCGCGGCGGCAGCGGGCCGTAGTCCCCGATGAGGTGTGCCAGCGACCCGCCGCCCACCAGATCCATGGTGAACAGCACCTTGTCGTCGTCCGCGGCCCAGCTGGCCGGGGCGAGTACATGGGGGTGGTCGATGCGCAGTGCCTGCTCGCGGACGAAGCGCAGGAGCGAGTGGGCGTCGCTCTGCTGTAGGACCTTGGCGGCCACATAGCGCCGCCGCCGACGGTCCCAGGCGCGCCATACGGCGCCGGCCCCGCCGCGTCCGATCGGGTCGATCAGTTCGTACCGACCAGCGAAGACCTCACCCATCGCGCTGCGCCCGCTCCCGGTTCCCTGTTCCGGCGTCCTGCATGGTCCGGTGCGCCTCCCCTGCCCGGGCGCACGCCCCGGCCGCACGCGCCCTGCCTCGATCAGCTCTGGTGCGACTCGTAGTGGGCGACCGCCTCCGCGGTGCGCCCGGCACCGTACACCCGGAGGAACTCCGACAGTTCCGGATGGGTGGGGGCGAGCGAGTCCGCCGCGTCGATGATGTCGCCGGCCGCCGCCACCGAGCGGAGCAGCGACTGGATCTCCCGCACCACGCGGCGCACCGTCGGCGCCCCGAGCTCGTCGTGGACTGCCCGGTCCCGGTGAGCACGGAGCCGCCCTGGGACTTCTTGATCTCGTCCATCCGGTCCGTCGCCTCGGCCGCGCTGACGCTGCCGTCGGCGACCTGGCCGGCCAGCTCCTGAAGGGCCTGGACGCGCTGGACGACCGCCGGGTTGCCGATCTTGGCCCGCTGACCGCTCATCAGCTGGGAGAGCATCGGGGCCGACAGCCCGAGCACCGCCGCGAGACGGGCCTGGTTGAGGCCCAGATCGTCTATGAGCCGGCGGAAGAGCGCCCCCAGCGGCTCCCCGTACCAGCTGCGCTGGAGCTCCCTGGCTCTCGCGGTCGCGTCCTGCTGTGCTGCATCCATGTCGCGTCTCCCCATCGCTTCCCCTGGCGTCGCTTCGCTGCTGCGAACCCGACGAGCATCCTACGGAGAGTGGTCGGATACCGGGAGTCCTAATCCCTTTTGGAAGATCCCGGGGGTTACCCGGTACCCTGGTCTCCGTTCCGGGGCCTTAGCTCAGTTGGTAGAGCGCTGTCTTTGCATGGCAGATGTCAGGGGTTCGACTCCCCTAGGCTCCACGCCGTATCACCTCCCTGACCTGTGAAAACAGGTCAGGGGGTGTTTTTGTCCCGGTTTTCGCGTGGACGGGGCAGCGCGCGGCGGCCCTGGGTCTCACTGCCGGGAGAGTCCGCTCCCCGGGTGCGGTGCGGGCCTTTCTCGTGCGGGATCGCCTTCGCCGGTGGCGGCGGTTCCGGATGCCGGGATGCGCAGGCCGCGGGACTCGGCGACGCGCAGGGCGTCGGCCAGGCACTCGGCGAGGCGGAGTCCGGCGTAGCGGACCTCGGTGCAGGGGGAGGCCGGGTCGGCCAGCGTGCTGCGGGCGAGGCCGAGGACGTCTTCGGCCGTGGCGAGCTGCACGGCTTCCATGTCGTCGGCGAGACGGGAGAGGTAGCTGCCGTTGTCGTCCGTGGACAGGTAGCAGGGCTTGCCGTCCGGGGAGCGCCAGGGGAGCAGACGCAGGGGGATGGGGACGTGGGGGACGTGTGGGAAGTGGGGGCGTGGGGGCCCCTTGGGCCGGGCGCTTCGTCATGCTGCGGCCACCTCCGGGGCGCCGACGATGTGCCGATCGAGGTCGATGCCGAAGTCGGCCGCCAGGACGAGAGCGAGGCGACGGCGCTGCTTGAGCGCGGCTTCCTGTTTGTGGGCGAGGAGGTAGGGGCGTACGAGCCGGGACGCGGTGCCGTCGAGGGGGGTGGCCAGCCCGTACGGGGAGCGGTGACGGGGGAGGCGGGCGGTCGGGGGTGTGGGGGTGGTGAGAGGTACGGCGGTGGGGCGCGGCTGGTGGCGGGTGCGGCGGCGTTTTCCGGTGCCGGGGTGAGGAGGAGACGCAGCCGCAGGGCGGTGCGGCGGATAAGGTCGGGCATGTCGACGCTCCTTCGAAGCGTTGGCCGTGCCCCCGGACGGTTGCGCCCGTCGCGGGGGTCTTCTTTCGCTACACCACGGTATGCCATGGACGCCTGTGGTGCACCATGGTCTGCCGAAACAGGCCTTGGTGTGCCAGGTCAAGCTGTAGTCATGGCCGAGTACGAATGGCAGCGGATCGCACGCGCCGTCGAAGAAGAGATCAGATCGGGACGCATTCCGCCCGGTGGAGCGCTGGCAAGCATTACGCGGCTGGCCGGGATCCACGGCGTCGCAGACCGAACCGTCCGGCGTGCGCTCCAGGACCTACGCGAGCGAGGGCTCATTGAGACTCTGCCGCACAAGGGATCCTTCGTGGTCGAGCAGCCGCCTGTAGACGATCCCGGAGACGACGAGCCGGACGACTGAACGGGCCGCGCGGATCGCGCGACCCCCGACCCGCTTCACAGAAAACCGCCAGGGCTGTGAGCCTCAACCGCTTTGCCGGGCAGGCCAGTTCTCCCGCAGCCACGCCAGGTCGGTCTCGGCGCGGACGCGGGCTTCCCGCTCGCGGGTGAAGACCGCGTCCGTCTTGGTCAGGACCAGGGTGTAGGGGCGTCCCTGCCGCCGGGTGGTGTGGGACACCGGCAGGCCGGCCAGATCGATCCGGCTGTGGATGTGCCGGCGCCTTGCCTGGGCGAGCGGCCACTCCAGGACCCTGCGGGAGCGGGAGGTGAGGAAGGCGTCGAGGTCGGGGCAGAGATCGCAGCCGGACCCGCAGGCCCCGGCCGGAGGGAGCGACCAGTCGTCCGCCGCGCGCACGGGGCGGACGAGGGCCCTGGTGAGCCGTTCCTCGCAGTGGCCGGCGAGCGCTTGGAAGGCGCCGATCGCGGGAGCGCCTTCCGGTATGGCCGTCGGCTGACGTCCCGCGGCGCGCAGGGCGGGGATCAGGCATTCCATGACGGTGTCCGGCAGGCTGCGCAGTGCGGTGACGACCGCGTCGGCGGTCCCGCTGCCGGCGGCTTGCAGGATGTGGGCCAGGGGGGCGCCGAGCCGCTCCAAGGCCGCCCGGCGCTCCTCTTCCCGGCCCATGTCGAGCCGGTTGGCGAGCTGGTGCCTGGCCGCCCGCCAGGCACTCTCGACCAGCGGTGTCGCCACGGCGTCTCCGTCGCCGTCGGCGGTTCGCAGCGCGGCGCAGAGGCCGGGCAGTGATGCGAGCCATGCCGTGCGGTCAGCCCCGGTGTACGCGCCGACCGTCCCGAACCAGTTGCCGACGGCCTCGCGTGCCCAGGTCCGGCCGTACCGTGCGGCCGCCCTCGCGAGATCGGGGGCGTGCTCCTCGGCCACGGTCTCCACATCGAAGGGCGCCATCAGCATCGCGGCGGTGTCCGCCTCCCGCAGTCCCACCGCGACGCGCAGGGCGGCGGCGAAGAGCGGCGCGGTCGCCTCGACCGACCCGTGGTGCCCCAGAACGGGGCGAGTGACCGGGCGAGCGTGCGTGCCTGGTCGAGCGCGCCGGCGTCGAGGTGGCCCTGGAGTTCGCGCAGGGCTCCCTCGGAGCCGGCCTCGGCGCGTGCCGCGAACGAGCGCTGCCGGGGCCAGAGCACCACCGCGGCCCGCCGGTACCAGCGGTCCAGGGTGTTGCCGTAGTTGCCCATGTAGCCCTCGTACTCGGAGTGGTAGGGCGTGAGGTCCTTGTTCTCGGTGGTGGCGCAGACCTCGGCGTAGGCGACGGGCAGCGAGATCTCCTCGCCGCCGGTGCCGTCGGGGAGGGTCCACCAGCCGAGGGCGATCTCGTCGTCGATCAGGTCGTTGAGCTCGTAGTCGGAGAAGTCACCGCTGCGGCGGCGCTCGGTTCCGGGCTCGCCGTCGGGGTCGAGGAGGCACTCACCCCGCACTCCTCGTCCTCGCAGTCGTCGAAGTGCTCGACTTCCCCGTAGTAGTCGTAGCGGTCGTAGGGCGGAACGGCGTCCCAGGTCTCCTTCACCTCGGCCAGCGCCAGCACCGCTTCGCAGCCGGCCTGCCCGGCGGCCTGGCGGAGCCGGGCGGCGCGGGTGGCGTCGGCGCCCTTGAGGCGGTCCCAGTCCAGGCCGCGCTGGGTGTACTCGTGGTCGAGGAGGTAGACGAGCCGGTTCGGGGTGTGGTCTTCGGGCGGCCGTAGGGGTACTGCTGCTCGGCCGGGGTGGTGAAGTGCTCCGTCAGGCAGTGGGCCAGGTCGGCGACCGGGCCCCGGCGTCCTCGCCCGTCGGCCGGACGCGCTCGGCGAGCAGGTTCATGGTGAGGGTGACGCGGTACCCGGAGGTGACGGGCCTGACCTCGTGGCGGCAGTCCGCGTAGAAGGCGACGAAGGTGAGCTGATGCCGGGACGCCCGGTGGGTGACGCTGCGGCCCGCGTGTTCGATGACGAGTTCTCCGCCGCCGTGGTGGGAGGGCAGCGAGACGACCAGGGTGCCCACCATGGAGTCGTCCTTCTCGGAGTCCTGGTGGGGGAGGAAGAACTGGCCCTTGCCGTAGACCAGGAGCGCGTGCGGTTCGGCCCGCAGCGCGGTGGTGGGCGGCAGGCCGAGAGCGTGGCGGACGCCGTCGAGTACATCCCCCAGGGCGCGGTCCCAGTCGGGACCGGAGAGTGTGATCCGGTCCGGGGTGATCTCCCAGGTGTCGCGCACGCCGGTGTCGGACAGCGTCTCCTCGCCGCGGCCGAAACGGGCCTGCCTGGCCTGGGCGATCAGCTTCTTGGCGACCGGGGCACGCAACGGCAGCGGCAGTTCCCCGACACCGTCGACCCCGATGCGCAGGGCGTGGGCGGGTATCTCTGCGCGGGTGCTGAAGTCCCCCGCCCGCTCAGCGTCTTCCAGCAGTTCCGCCAGGCGCTTCCGCGCTGCCTGCCCCACGATGCTCCGCTCCCCATGAACCGCAGCCTGTAAGTCTACTGGTCCCGCACACCCTAGATGAATGAGTCCGATGTCTTCAGTGGCCGTAGGCGATCGGTGATCGTATGGCTGCGGCGTTGGTGGTCCAGTTGTGCCAGATGCCGGCGGCGAGGGCGAGGAGTCGTTGTCCGGTGCGGGCGAAGACTCCGGCTGGGGTTCTGCCGCCGTGCTGTCCGAGGCTGAGCTGGCCATTCAGGGTGCCGATGACGGCCTCGATCCACTGACGGACCCGGGCGATCTTGCCGTGCCGGACCGCTCGTCCTTGTGGTCCGGCCGCACCGGGTGGGCGCCGAGCCGCTCGGCGAGGACGCTACGAAATCCTTGCCCGTGCAGACCCGTCGCCGCAGCGGCGGACCCGGTAGGGGATCCCGACGCCCACGTCCGGAGCAGTCGGCGGTGTCGGTGTCGGGTTGCGGGGCGGGGGCCACCGGGTTAGGCGTCTCCCGTCCCGGTGAATGCGGCCGTTTCCGCAGGCGGGAAGGGGGGCGAGGGATCCCGTCCGGCAGGGCGGCGACTCAGCGGGCGTAGGCCGCGCGGGTGGTGTTCATCAGAAGATCCGCCGACCCGGCGCCGAGGTCCCACGATTTTCGGGGTGCGTCCACATCATGAAGAACGTATGTAAAACGCCCAATCCGAAAGCGAGGAGCCATGGCCGCCGTCAAGGTCACCTCTTTGTGGACCGCCTTCGTCTCCCTGATCGTCACCCTGCTCAGCTCTCTCGGGTTCACCTCTTCCGCCAAGGCCGCCAAGGCCACCGAGGCCGCCGAGCAGTCGGCCGGCCCGCGTCAGCCGGAGGGCCCCGCGGAGCGGAAGCCCACCGTCCCCGGCGCGCGGAGCGCGGGCAGCAGAGCGGGTGCGCACGAGCCTCCCGCCGGGGCGGCCTCGGCGCCCGCGGCAGCCGCGGGGACGTATGGGAGCCTGGCCATGCACGGCTTCTGGCACCAGGTGGTGCGCCAGCGGACTCCTCGCGACCGCGCTCTGCCGCCGACGATCAAGCAGCGGATCCGCGCCGAGGCCCACGGCGCCTCCCCGCGGTCCGCAAGGTGCCCACCCTCGACGACCTGGCCGAAGCGCGGCGGGAGTCCTCGTACGCCGAGGACGAGGAACGCGTTCCGGCGTCGGCATGAGGCGCCGGGAGGCGCTCGGCCCGCCCGGCACACGCTGTCCGGTATCACGCGTCGCCGGTGACGGCGTGCGGCAGCCGGACCGCCCCGGACGGAGGCAGCACCTGCCGCCCGGCCCGAGAGGGCCGAGGACCGTCGGCGGTACCGGAAGCGGCGCGGCAGGCGGGACACGCCCGCGGTCGGCCGGTTCGGGCCGGAAGACCCAGGGCGACGGCCGGGGACGGCACACGGGGATCGGCAGCCGACGGCCGCCGACGGCGGGTCACCGCCGCTTCCCGGGGACGGCCGGCCGGGATGCCGCAGGCCCTGCCGCCGGTGCCCGAAGCCCGGTCACCAGCGTCGGCGGCGTTTCCGGGGACTTCCGATGAAGGCCACGCACCGCTCCGAGCGCCGCGGCCGCGCATCGGCGTCCGACGCGGCGGTCGTCTGTCGCCGGCCCTTCGGCGCCCCACGACGATGGCCCTCCGAAGCCACACACCGGAGGCCCGGCAAGGCCGTGACCAGCAGTCCCCGCAAGACGGCCGGCGACCATCCGCCCCGCAGAACGCCGGTGACGGTGATCCCGGGTCGTCAGCGACGGTCCTTGCGGTCCGGCTCCGACCCGTTCTCCGCCTCCTTGGCCTGAACGTCCGGGTCGAGTTCCGATCGATCGCTCCCGTCGACCGACGACAGCGGCCGGTCCGGGACCTCGGTCGCGGCGGGAGGCTCCACCAGCCAGTCCGGGTTGGCCTGCCTGTCCCACCACTTCCACACGGCGAACAGCCCCACGGCGACGGCGCCGACGACCAGCGCGCCCTTCGCGGCGCGCCCGCACTTCGCACGCCGCTCGTTCTTCTTCGCGAGCTTCCTGACGTCCTCGGCCGTGACCGAACCGCGCAGCGCGGCAAGAGCGGCCGCCGACCGGGTGACGGCCTCCTGCCCCACGGGCTGGGCCACCGCGACGGCGTGCTCGAGGCGCGGAGCGGTGTAGTCGGCGGCCTGGCGTGCGGCACTCCGGGTCATGACGGCGGCCCGGTGCGCCGCTTCGTCCACCTGCGGCGGAACATGCGGTGCGACATGGGACTTGTACTGGACTCGGGCCTGCTGACGCGCCTGGCGTGCGGCTTTCTTCACCTTGGGCTCGAGGGCGACACGAGCCTGGTGGGCGTAGATGGCGGCCTGGTCCTTGGCCGTGCCGGCGTATGGCGCCACCACGTCCGCGGCGTGCAGCACGCTCTCCTTGGCCGTGTCCGTCGCGGCGCGCACGCTGTCCATGCGGGTCACGGGATCCTCCTCCTCGGTGGCGTTCGCGGGCGTCCGGGGCGTTTGCCGCCCCGGCGAAGGCACCATCCGCCTTTCCGCCCGTTTCGAAATCATGCCTGCTGGAGGCCGCCTCGGCATGCGGGACGGGCATCCGGGTCATTTTCCCCCGCAACGGCCCTGCCATGGGAGGATCTGGGGACGTCAGAGAAGACTTACGGAAGGCAGATCGTGGCCGAGCAGCTCCACGCCACCCTGAAGACCAACCACGGGGACATCGACATCCGGCTTCTGCCGAACCACGCGCCGAAGACGGTGAAGAACTTCGTCGAACTCGCCACGGGTGGGCGGGAGTGGACCAACCCGGCGACCGGCCAGAAGTCCGCGGACAGGCTGTACGACGGCACCGTCTTCCACCGGGTGATCATCGGTTTCATGATCCAGGGGGGCGACCCGCTGGGCAACGGCACCGGCGGCCCGGGCTACGAGTTCGCCGACGAGTTCCACCCGGACCTGGCCTTCGACCGGCCGTACCTGCTGGCCATGGCGAACGCCGGCCCGGGCACCAACGGCTCGCAGTTCTTCATCACCGTGGCCCCGACCGCCTGGCTCACCCGCAAGCACACGATCTTCGGCGAGGTCGCGGACGAGGCGAGCCGCAAGGTCGTGGACGCCATCGCGGGGGCGCCGACCAACCCGCGCACCGACCGGCCGCTGAACGACGTGGTGATCGAGTCCGTCGTGGTCGAGACCCGTCAGGGCTGATCCCGCGGGGGCGGGGGAGATCGTCAGCTGAGTCCGGGTTCCGTACGGGAACCTTTGCGCCCCGCTCGTCCGTAAGACGAGCGGGGCGAAGCATTGCGCGGGAGCCCGCGCGGAGACGAGGGGACCTCATGGATCAGGCGCCAGGAAGCCCGGACCGGCCCCAGGCGGCACACGGGCTGCCGGGCTGCTACCGGCACCCGGGCCGGGAGACCGGTATCAGCTGCACCCGCTGCGAGCGGCCGATCTGTCCCGAGTGCATGGTCAGCGCGTCCGTCGGGTTCCAGTGCCCGGAGTGTGTGCGGACGGGTTCGGGGACCGGGCACGGCCCGTCCGCCAGCCGTCCCCGCACGATCGCCGGGGCCGAGGTGACCGGGGGCGACCCCCGCCTCGTCACCAAGATCCTGCTGGGCGTCAACGCCGCGGTGTTCCTCGCGGTGCTCGCCGACCGGACCCTCGCGGACCAGCTGAATCTGATCGGGCTCGCCTTCGACCCCGGGCTCCGGGAGGTCGTGGGAGTCGCCGACGGCGAGTGGTACCGGCTGCTGACCTCGGTGTTCCTGCACCAGCAGATCTGGCACATCGCCTTCAACATGCTGGGGCTCTGGTGGCTCGGCGGCCCGCTCGAGGCGGCACTCGGCCGGGTGCGCTATCTCGCGCTGTACCTGCTCTCCGGCCTCGCGGGAAGCGCGCTGGTCTACCTCCTGGCGGAGCCGAACAAGGGTGCGCTCGGCGCCTCCGGGGCGATCTGGGGGCTGCTCGGTGCCACGGCCGTGCTGCTGCGGCGGCTCGAATACGACCTGCGTCCGGTGATCGCGCTGCTGGCGCTGAATCTGCTCTTCACCTTCACCATGCCCGGTATCTCCTGGGAGGCCCA
This sequence comes from Streptomyces sp. I6, assembly GCA_003725745.1. Lineage (GTDB taxonomy): Bacteria > Actinomycetota > Actinomycetes > Streptomycetales > Streptomycetaceae > Streptomyces. The sequence goes on from RHDP01000001.1 coordinate 3,422,836, forward strand.
CGTCGGCGGCCTGGTCGGCGGCACGGTGATCGCGTTCGGCATGGTGCACGCCCCTCGTGAGCGGCGGACCCTGGTGCAGGCCGGGGTCTGCGCACTCGTCCTGCTGGCATCCGTGGTGGCCATCGTCCTGAGGACCCAGTCGCTGCTCACCTGAGCATGAGCTTTCCCCAAAGTTGTCCACAGCGCATGGCGGATGGTGTGCATCGTGTGGGGAACAGCTGTGCCCCCTGTCCCTGACCTGGGTAGACCTGGGTTTCTTCAGAAGGGGCAGGGGGTGTGCCGGGTGGGTGATCGTCGCTGGAACGGCCCCAGTGGTCACATCGGCGTCAACGGCCGGAGAGTTATCCACAGATCGTCAGACCTTTTCCTCATCTGTGGACGACGCTGTGGATAACTTAGGGGCAGAGCTTGACAGCGACCGTTCCGCCGGTTCCGCCGTCGGCCGCCCCTACTTCCACTGGGTGGAGACGGCGAAGCCACCGGCGATGAAACCGAAGCCGACCACGATGTTCCAGTTCCCGAGCGACTTCACGGGAAGCGATCCGTCGGTGACATAGAAGACGACGATCCACGCCAGTCCGATCAGGAACAGCGCCAGCATCACGGGGGCCACCCAGCTGCGGTTGGTCAGCTTGATACTGGTCGCCTGCTTCGAGGACGGAGGAGGCGTGAAGTCGGCCTTCTTGCGGATACGTGACTTCGGCACGAGGGACTCTCCTGTCGATGCGCTGCGTGACCGCGCAGGGAAACTGTGGCTGGCGCCGACGGGGGGATGAGGGGGGACCTGTTCCTCCCCCGGGCGTCCGTTAGCGTAGTCCTTCCGCGGCGCCTGAAGGGTAAGGGTACGTTGAGCAATTCCGCCGACTCCCCGGTGGGCCGGTCCGTCGCCCGTGGTGGCGACCGGTCCGCCTGCTGACCGCAGCCGTGTTCGCGCTCGCCGGAATGATCTTTGTCACCAGTTTCAACACCGCCAAGGGCACCAACCTCCGGACCGACGACTCCCTGCTGAAGCTCTCCGACCTGATCGAGCAGCGCAGCCACGGGAACGCCGAGCTCGACCGGTCCACGGCGGCGCTCCGCAAGGACGTCGACGCACTCGCCAGGCGCGACGACGGCTCCACCGAGGCCGAGGACGAGAAGCTCAGGGCCCTGGAGGTGGCCGCGGGGACCGAGAAGCTCAGCGGCCGGGCGGTCTCCGTCACCCTCAATGATGCCCCTCCGAACGCCCAGGCGGCACCCGGCTACCCGGAACCCCAGGCCAACGACCTCGTCATCCACCAGCAGGATCTGCAGGCCGTGGTCAACGCCCTCTGGCAGGGCGGAGCCCGGGGCATCCAGGTCATGGACCAGCGGCTGATCTCCACCAGCGCCGTACGCTGCGTGGGCAACACGCTGATTCTGCAGGGCCGGGTCTACTCGCCGCCATACAAGGTCACGGCCGTCGGCGACCCGGACCGGCTCCGGGAGGCGCTGACCGCCTCCCCCGCGATCCAGAACTACCAGCTGTACGTGAAGGCGTACGGGCTGGGCTGGAAAGTCGACGAGCGGGAGGCGGTGACTCTCCCCGGCTACTCGGGCACAGTGGATCTCCACTACGCCAAGCCCGCGCAGTAGCCCCCGGGAGGCCGGCCCGTGTCGGTGCGACTGATCGTCCGGACGTTCAGTGAGATCTGCATCACCATCGGCGCCGTGATCGTCCTGTTCGCGGCGTACGTGCTGTTCTGGACGGGGGTGGCGGCCGAGGGCGCCACGGACGGCGAGATCGTCCGGCTCCAGGAGGAGTGGGCCCGGCAGCCGGTGGCGACCTCCGCGAAACCGGAAGCCGGCCCGCCGAGACCGGAGGCGACCGGGCCCGGAGTGCCATCCCCGCCCCCCGCGCCGGACCCCGCGCCGCGGGCGCCGAAGCCGTACGAGAGCGGCAGGCCCTTCGCGATCATGTACGTCCCGCGCTTCGGCGCGGACTGGGCCTGGCCGGTGCTGGAGGGCACCGACGCCGGGACGCTGCGGAAGGGGCTGGGGCACTACGCGGGCAGCGCCCGGCTCGGTGCGACGGGGAACTTCTCGGTGGCCGGCCACCGCCGCACCCACGGGGATCCGTTCAGGGACTTCCCGCGGCTGCGCCCCGGGGACGCGGTCGTCCTCAGCGACGGGTCGACGTGGTTCACCTACCGGATACGGAACAAGCCGTACCGGACCGTGCCCGGCGACGTGGGCGTCGTCGACCCGGTACCGGTGAAGTCCGGTTTCGACGGACCGGGCCGATATCTGACCCTCACCACCTGCGATCCCGAGTGGGGCAGCAGCCACCGGCTGGTCGTGTGGGCGCACCTCGACGCCGCACAGCCGGTGACCCGCGGCGAGCCGGAAGCTTTGCACAGCTGACCCACAGGCACCGCGCGCCCTTTAATCTGGTCCCGTACCGAAAGGAAAGGGACGGCATGTACGGCTGGATCTGGCGACATCTGCCGGGCAACGTGTGGGTGCGGGCGATCATCTCGCTCGTGCTGGCCCTCGCGGTCGTGTACGGGCTGTTCCAGTACGTGTTCCCCTGGGCGGAGCCCCTGCTTCCGTTCAACGATGTGACGGTGGACGGCCAGTGAGCGCGCGGATTCTCGTCGTCGACAACTACGACAGCTTCGTCTTCAACCTCGTCCAGTACCTCTACCAGTTGGGCGCGGAGTGCGAGGTCGTGCGCAACGACCAGGTGTCCACGGCCCATGCCCAGGACGGCTTCGACGGCGTGCTGCTGTCCCCCGGACCGGGCGCGCCCGAACAGGCCGGGGTGTGCATCGAGATGGTCCGCCACTGCGCGGCCACCGGCGTGCCCGTCTTCGGAGTCTGCCTCGGCATGCAGGCGATGGCCGTGGCCTACGGCGGGGTGGTCGACCGGGCGCCCGAGCTGCTCCACGGCAAGACCTCGCCGGTGCGGCACGAGGGCAGGGGCGTGTTCGCCGGGTTGCCGTCCCCCTTCACGGCCACCCGCTACCACTCGCTGGCGGCGGAGCCGGCGGCCGTCCCGGACGAGCTGGAGGTCACGGCCCGGACGCCGGACGGCATCATCATGGGTCTGCGCCATCGGCGGAAGCGGGTGGAGGGCGTGCAGTTCCACCCCGAGTCGGTGCTCACGGAGCACGGCCATCTGATGCTGGCCAACTGGCTGGCGGAATGCGGGGACACGGGCGCGGTGGGCCGAGCGGCGGGGCTCGCGCCGGTGGTGGGCAAGGCCCTGGCGTGAGCGGCGAGGGGGACCGCCGTGGTACCGCGCTCCGGAGGTTCCCGGACAGCGCGGCCCACAGCAGTCCGCGCCTCAGGAGTGGCCCGACCACGGCGGGCACCCCGGGGCGGCGTACCAGGAGGACTGGTACGGGCAGCAGGCGTACCCGAGGCCGCGGAGCGGTCCCCGGACCAGGTCCGGTACCGGACCGAGACCGTGGCGGACTCCGGGTACCCGGCTCGGCCGGATCCGGGAGCGGACCATCCCACCGCGGTCGTGCCCTCGCCGTTCTTCCCCTCCGGGGAGTTCCTCCCGTCCGGTGACGCCGGTGCGGGACCGCAGGCGCCGGACACCGGCCCGTCGGAGCCCGGGCAGCCGACCGGTGGTCGCGCGGAGCGCCGCAGGGCGGCGAAGGCGCGGGGACGGGGCCGCAGGCGCCGGGCACCGACCGCGCCGCCCCCGGCGCCGAAACCCTCGCCGACGGGCGCCCCGCTCTCCCGCGTCGAGGCGCGCAGAGCCGCCCGGGCGGCCAAGGACAGCCCGGCCGTGATCGCCAGCCGCGCGTTCGGCGAGCTGTTCATCACCATCGGCGTGCTGATGCTGCTGTTCGTCACGTACCAGCTGTGGTGGACCAACATCCTGGCAGGCCAGCAGGCCAGCGCCGCGGCGAACAAGATCCAGGACGAGTGGGCGAAGGGCCGCGCCCCGGCGCGTTCGAGCCGGGCCAGGGCTTCGCCATCATGCACATCCCCAAGCTCGACGTCGTGGTGCCGATCGCCGAGGGCATCGACAAGCACCGGGTGCTGGACCGGGGGATGGTCGGCCACTACGCCGAGGGCAGGCTCAAGACGGCGATGCCCGAGGACCGGCAGGGCAACTTCGCGGTCGCCGGGCACCGCAACACCCACGGTGAACCGTTCCGGTACATCAACCGGCTCGCGCAGGGCGACCCGATCGTCGTCGAGACACAGGACACGTACTACACGTACGAGATGCGGAGCATCCTGCCGCAGACCGCGCCCTCGAACATCGGGGTGATCGCCCCCGTGCCGGCCGGCTCCGGCTTCACCGGGCCCGGCCGGTACATCACGCTGACCACGTGCACGCCCGAGTTCACGAGTACGTACCGCATGATCGTGTGGGGCAAGATGGTCGATGAACGTCCGCGCAGCAAGGGCAAGCCGGACGCGCTCGTCGGCTGACGGACGTGCGCGGCCCGGACGACGGAAACCAGGGACTGGAACAGGGACAGGTGCAGTGGCACGTGCGCGCAGCCGGATCGCCGGCGTCATCAGTGTCATCGGCGAGCTGCTGATCACCGCGGGGCTGGTGCTGGCCCTCTTCGTCGTCTACTCGCTGTGGTGGACGAACGTCCTCGCCGACCGGGAGGCCGCGGAGCAGGGCGAGCGCGTTCGCGACCGCTGGGCCGGGGGCCCGGCGCGCTGGACACCAGGGACGGCATCGGCTTCCTGCACGTGCCCGCCATGGGCGGCGGCGAGATCCTGGTCAGGAAGGGCACCGATCCCAGGACCCTCAACCACGGCGTGGCGGGCTACTACGTCGACCCGATCAAGTCGGCGCTGCCGTCCGACAAGCAGGGCAACTTCACACTGGCAGCGCACCGCGACGGCCACGGCGCCAGGTTCCACAACATCCACAAGATCAAGACGGGTGACTCGATCGTCTTCGAGACCGTCGACACCTGGTACGTCTACAAGGTCTTCAACGACCTGAAGGAGACGTCCAAGTACAACGTGGACGTGCTCCAGGCCGTGCCGAAGGAGTCGGGCAGGACGAAGCCCGGCCGCTACATCACGCTGACGACCTGCACACCCGTCTACACCTCCGACTACCGCTACATCGTGTGGGGCGAACTCGAGCGTACGGAGAAGGTCGACCGGGACCGCACACCCCCGCGGAACTCCGGCAGTCGTGAAAGAGGCCACTGCGGGAACGACCCGCTGAACCCGACACCGCGGTCCCGGGGCACGGCGGTCCTCGCCGGCACGGCTCGCGGTTCTGCACGCGGTGCGGGCGGTCCTCGTCGGCACGCGGCGGCTCGGCATCCCGGCCGCCGTGGCCACGGGACCCGGCCGTACGGCTCGGAGGATGCCCCCGGACCTGGAATCCGGTCGGCGGGGGAACGCCGACCGGGCACGGCAGAGGCCCCGGCGCCCCTTGAAGCCGAGAGGCCTGTGCCAGATGCCGGCGTCTTCACCGTGCACGGGAAGCCCACCCGCGGCGGGCGGGCCCGGAAACCGCGCGGGCGGGAGGCTAGTCGCCTCGTCCTCCGATGAAGCCGCCCCCGCCGTTGTCGCCGTCGTCACCGCGGATGGCGAGCAGCACCACCTGTGTCTGGGCGGGGTCTCCCTCGGTTCCGGGCTGCGGGCTCTGCTGGATCACCCGGGCCTTGTCGTTCTGGTCGCCCTGCACCTGGATGTTGGTGTAACCGGCCTGCTGCAGGATGGCCTTGGCCTCGCCCACGGTGCGGTTGCGCACCTCGGGCATCTGGACCTGCGGCGTCTGCGGGCCTTTGGAGACCTTCAGGGTGATCGTGACGCCGCTGGCCTCCCGGGACCCGGCGGTCGGGTCCTGCGCGATGATCTGGCCCGCCGGCTCGGCGCCGTCGACATCCTGCCGCACCACCGTGTACCCGAGGGTCGTCAGCTGCTGGTTGGCCTGGTCGAACTGCTGGCCCACCACATCCGGCACGGGCTTGGTGGCCTGCTTGGCGATCTTCAGGGTGACGGTCTCACCCTTCTCCACCCGGGTGCCGCCCTCGGGGTCCTGCTCGACGACCGTGCCGGCCTCCTGCTCGGACTCGACCGACTCGGTCTCGACGTCGAAGCCCGCGTCCTTGAGCTCCTTGACGGCGTCGTCCTCGGAGTCCTTCGTGACATCGGGCACCTTGACCAGCGGAGCTCCCTCGGAGAGGACCACCTGGATGGTGTCGCCCTCGTCCATCACGCCGCTGTCCGGCGTCTGGCTGCAGACGCTGCCCTTGGGCTGGTCGCAGCGAGCCGTGCCGGACTGGACCACATCGACCTTCGCGTTCGCGCCGAGCTGCTTGGCCTCCCCGAAGGTCTTGCCGACCAGCCGCGGCACGTCGACCCTGACGTCGCCGTCGTTCGGGCCGAAGACCGCCTTGCCGATCAGGATCGCGCCCAGGAGCACCAGGATGCCCGCGACGACGAGCAGGATGGTGGAGGTGTTCGACTTCTTCTGGCGCCGGCGGTCCCGGCGGTCGTCGTACCCCCCGAACCCGCCGTCGTCCGGGCTCATGGGCGGCAGCATCGACGTCTGGCCGCCCGGGTCCGGCTGGCGCAGCGCGGTCGTCTGCTGCTCGCCGCCGCGCCCCTGCGGGGAGCCGTACGCGCTGCCGTAGCCGACGGCACCCATCGCCGCGGTCGCCGCGACCGGCTGGCCGTCGAGGCACGCCTCGATGTCCGCCCGCATCTCGTCGGCGGACTGGTAGCGGTAGTCCGGGTCCTTGACCAGTGCCTTCAGGACGATCGCGTCCATCTCGGGCGTGATCTCGGGGTCGAAGACGCTCGGCGCCTGCGGCTCCTCCCGCACGTGCTGGTAGGCGACCGCCACGGGGGAGTCCCCGACGAACGGCGGCCGGACCGTCAGCAGTTCGTAGAGCAGGCAGCCGGTGGAGTACAGGTCGGACCGGGCGTCGACCTGCTCGCCCTTGGCCTGCTCCGGAGAGAGGTACTGGGCGGTGCCGATCACGGCCGCGGTCTGGGTCATGGTCATGCCCGCGTCGCCCATGGCGCGAGCGATGCCGAAGTCCATCACCTTGACCTGGCCGGTGCGCGTCAGCATGACGTTCGCCGGCTTGATGTCGCGGTGCACGATGCCGTTGCGGTGCGAGTACTCGAGGGCCTGGAGGATGCCGATGGTCATCTCGAGCGTGCGCTCGGGCAGCAGCTTCCGTCCGGAGTGCAGCAGCTCTCTGAGCGTGGAGCCGTCCACGTACTCCATCACGATGTACGGGATGGAGACGCCGTCCACGTAGTCCTCGCCGGTGTCGTACACGGCGACGATCGCGGGATGGTTCAGCGAGGCGGCGGACTGGGCCTCACGGCGGAACCGGGCCTGGAAGGACGGGTCACGGGCGAGGTCGACCCGCAGCGTCTTCACGGCAACGGTGCGACCGAGTCTGGTGTCGTGGGCGAGGTAGACCTCGGCCATGCCACCACGGCCGAGCACCGAGCCCAGCTCGTACCGGCCGCCGAGGCGACGCGGCTCTTCCATAACTGTTCCAGCCCTCTCCGTCAGTCCCGACCGCACCTGTGCGTGTGCTCCGGCGGTGTGCTGTTCGGGCATACGCTACCGGCCACGGGGCTTCTCATCCGCCCATGGCCGGGACCTGATACGCGACCGGTATCGCATTGTGCGGGTATGAGGCGGGAAGAGGCCAGGCCGGTGACATCCGTCACTCCTTGCCCTCGAGCACCGCCTTCATCACGTCACGGGCGATCGGAGCGGCCAGTCCGCCACCGCTGATGTCGTCGCGCGCGACGCCGCTGGAGTCCTCCACGACCACGGCGACCGCGACCGGCGAGCCGTTGTCGGTCTTGGCGTACGAGATGAACCAGGCGTAGGGGCGCTTGCTGTTGCCGACGCCGTGCTGGGCGGTACCGGTCTTGCCGCCGACGGTGACGCCGTCGATCTGCGCCTTGGTGCCGGTGCCCTGCTCCACGACGTTCTCCATCATCTGCTGGAGGAGCTGCGCGTTCTCCTGCGAGACAGGCCGGCTCATCTCCTCCGGCTCGAACGTCTGGACGACGTCCAGGTTGGGTGCCCGCAGCTGGTCGACCATGTACGGCTTCATCAGCTTGCCGTCGTTGGCGATCGCCGCGGTCACCATGGCCATCTGCAGCGGAGTGGCGGCGGTGTCGAACTGGCCGATCGAGGACAGGGCGTTGCCACCACGGTCCATGGTCGTGTTGTAGACCGAGGCGGAGGCCCGGACCGGGGTGTCGATCTCGGCGTTGTTGAAGCCGAACTTCTGGGCCGTCTCCACCATCTTGTCCCGGGACACCTTGTCACCCAGGTTGGCGAAGACGGAGTTGCAGGACACCTCCATGGCCGCGTTGAGGCTCGCCTTCTCGCAGCCGCCGTGCGAGTTCTTCATCGGCGTCCGCGAGAGCGGGATGATGTACGGCTCGGGAGTGTCGGTCGGCGCGTCGATGTCCTCCACCACGCCGTTCTCCAGCGCGGCCGCCGCGGTGACGACCTTGAACGTGGAGCCGGGCGGGTAGGTCTCGCGCAGCGCGCGGTTCACCATCGGCTTGTCTTTGTCGTTGAGCAGCTTCTGGCGGTTCTCGGAGTCCTCCAGGGAGTTGCCCGCGAAGACCGACGGGTCGTACGACGGCGTCGAGGCCAGCGCCAGGATCCTCCCGGTCTGCGGGTCGATCGCCGCGACGGCGCCCTTCTTGTCGCCGAGTCCCTTGAAGGCGGCCTCCTGGGCCTTGCCGTTCAGGGTGGTGACGACGTCGCCGCCCTTCTTCTTCTCGCCCGTGAACATCGCCATCGTGCGGTCGAAGAACAGCCGGTCGTCGTTGCCGGTCAGTATCCCGTCCTCGAGCTTCTCGATCTGGTTGGCGTCGAAGGCCTGGGAGGCGAAGCCGGTGACCGGAGCCCACATGGGGCCGTTCGTGTAGGTGCGCTTGTACGTGAAGTCGCTGCCCTTGGTCTCGACCGAGCCGGTGATGGGCTTGCCGTCGACGATGATGTTGCCGCGCTGGTGGGCGTAGCGCTCGATCTGCACCCGGCGGTTGAGCTTGTGCGTGTTGAGCTCGTCCGCGCGGACGTACTGCAGCCAGTTGTCCCGGATGAGCAGGGCGAGGACCAGGATGCCGCAGAAGAGCGCGATGCGGCGCAGAGGCTTGTTCACGGTCGGACCACCTGGGTCATCTCGGCATCGGGGGACGGGGCGGGAGCCGGCGCCGGCCGGCGCGCGGTGTCGCTGATACGGATGAGGATGCCGATCAGGGCCCAGTTGGCGATGACGGAGGAGCCACCGGCCGCGAGGAACGGCATGGTCATACCGGTCAGCGGGATGAGTCCCATCACACCGCCGGCCACGACGAAGACCTGGAGAGCGAAGGCGCCGGACAGGCCCACCGCGAAGAGCTTGCCGAACGGGTCGCGGGCGGCCAGGGCCGTGCGGATACCGCGTTCGATGATCAGGCCGTACAGCAGCAGGAACGCCATGACGCCGGTCAGGCCGAGCTCCTCGCCGACGGTGGCGAAGATGAAGTCCGAGTTGGCGGCGAAGCTGATCAGGTCGGAGTTGCCCTGGCCGAGACCGGTGCCGAGGGTGCCGCCGGCGCCGAACGACATCAGCACCTGGGTCATCTGGTCGCAGGCGTTGATCATGTTGGAGCCCTCGGGCGCGGTCTCCAGGCACCCGAAGGGGTCGAGCCAGGCGGCGACGCGGGACTGCACATGGCTCGCGAACTGGGCGACGACCACCGCACCGCCCGCCGACATCAGCAGGCCCATGACGATCCAGCTCGTCCGCTCGGTGGCCACGTACAGCATGACCACGAACATGCCGAAGAACAGCAGCGAGGTGCCGAGGTCGTTCTCGAAGACCAGGATCAGCAGGCTCATCGCCCAGATCGTGAGGATCGGGCCGAGGTCGCGGCCGCGCGGCAGGTACAGGCCCATGAACCGCCGGCTCGCCAGTGCGAGGGCGTCTCTCTTCACCATCAGATAGCCGGAGAAGAAGACGGCGATCACGATCTTGGCGAACTCACCGGGCTGGATGGAGAACCCGCCCACCCGGATCCAGATCTTCGCGCCGAAGACATCGGCCCCGAGACCCGGCACGAGCGGCAGGAGCAGCAGGATCATGGCCGCGGCCATCGAGATGTAGGTGAAGCGCTGGAGGACCCGGTGGTCCTTCAGGATCATCAGGACGCCGACGAACAGGGCGATGCCGAGTGCCGAGTACATGAGCTGGTTCGTCGCCTGCGGGGCGAAGTCGCCGCGCGCGTTCAGGCGCGGCGACTGGTCGAGCCGCCAGATCAGCACCAGCCCCAGCCCGTTGAGCAGCGTCGCCAGCGGCAGCAGCAGCGGGTCCGCGTACCGGGCGAACTTGCGCACCACGATGTGGGCGACGGACGCCATCAGCCCGAGGCCGAGCCCGTAGCCGAGCATCCCGGACGGCACCTCGCCGTCGAGGGCGAGGCCCACGTTGAGGTAGGCGAACACCGGGATCGCGACGGCGAAGGCGAGCAGCACAAGCTCGGTGTTGCGGCGGCTCGGGGCGTCGATCGCGCCGATGGTGGTGGTGTTGGTGACAACGCTCATGGTGGAGAAAGGCCCCCCTACGGGTGCTTACTGCTTGCCGCAGTTCGAGGCCAGCTTCTGCTCCTCCTCCGAGAGGGTGGGGCCCGGAGAGGGAGACGCTGCGGTCGGCTTGGTCTGGGCGGACTGGCTCGAGGGGTGACACCGGTCGTTCCACCGGCCTGGCCCTCGCCCGGCGGTGTGCTCGCGGCAAGGTCCGCGGCCGCTCGGCGCTCCTCGTCCTTCTTGCACACGGCGGCCTGCGCGCCGAGTTTCTCGATCTTGTCGCGGGCGTCGCCGAGGCTGCCCTCGGTGATGGTCTCCTCGACCTGCTTCTGCTGGTAGGGCGGCAGGTACTTGAGTTCGATCTCGGGGTGGTCCTTCTCCACCTTCGAGAGCGAGACCCAGGCCAGGTCCTGGCTGATGCCCCGGTACAGCGCGACATGGTCGTCGTTCGCGCCGACGTAGTACTGGGTCTGCGTCCAGCGGTACCCGCCGTAGAGACCGGCGCCGACGACTCCCAGCGCGAGAGCGATGAAGAAGGATCTCTTCAGCCACTTCCGGCCGCGGCGCGGCTTGTCGAAGTCCTCGTCCGCGTAAGCGCCGTAGCCGCCCTCCGGCGGCATCCCGTCGTAGCCGACCTCGCTGCCGCTTCCGGGGGGCCGAAGCCGCCCGCCGAGGGCGGCGGGGCGGACCGCCCGAGGCCGGACGCGCGGCCGGCGGGGGTCTGCATCGCCCCTCCGTCGCCCAGCTGCGCCTGGTTCTCGGCGACCGCGCCGACGACGACCGGCATGTCGCTGAGCGCGCCGGCGAGGGTGTCGCCGGAGTCCGTGTCCAGCACGTCCGCGACGATGCACGTGATGTTGTCGGGGCCGCCGCCGCGCAGGGCGAGCTGGATCAGCTCCTGCACGGTCTCCTGCGGTCCCTGGTAGCTGGCGAGGGCGTCCTCCAGCGTCTGGTGGGACACCACCCCGGACAGCCCGTCGGAGCAGATCAGATAGCGGTCACCGGCCCGGACCTCTCGGATGGAGAGATCGGGCTCCACATGGTCGCCGCTGCCGAGAGCCCGCATCAGCAGGGCCCGCTGCGGATGGGTGGTGGCCTCCTCCTCGGTGATCCGGCCCTCGTCGACCAGCCGCTGCACCCAGGTGTGGTCCTGGGTGATCTGGGTCAGCGCCCCGTCGCGGAGCAGATACGCACGGGAGTCGCCGACATGGACGAGACCGAGCCGCTGGCCGGTCCACAGCAGCGCGGTCAGCGTGGTGCCCATGCCCTCGAGCTGGGGGTCCTCCTCGACCATCACGCGCAGCTGCTCGTTCGCCCGCTGCACGGCGGAACCGAGCGAGGTGAGGATGTCCGAGCCGGGGATGTCGTCGTCGAGCTGGACGAGTGTGGAGATGACCTCCGAGGAGGCGACCTCGCCGGCCGCCTGGCCGCCCATGCCGTCGGCGATCGCGAGGAGACGCGGGCCGGCGTAGCCGGAGTCCTCGTTTCCCTCCCGGATCATGCCCTTGTGCGATCCGGCGGCGAAGCGCAGTGACAGACTCATGCCCACCTGCCCTGTCGACGCTGCTTCGGGGTACAGCCGGTCTCGAGCCACACTGCCCACCCTCCGGTCGGGAGCCTGCCCCGGTCCCTCACCGGGACCACTGCGGGGTCCTCCGTGCGGACCGCCGCGGCTCGCTCGCTCCGCTCGCTCATTGTCGTACTACTTCCGCAGCTCGATGACGGTCTTGCCGATACGGATCGGCGCGCCCGGCGGAATCGGTGTCGGAGTGGTGAGGCGGGTCCGGTCGAGATAGGTGCCGTTGGTGGACCCGAGGTCCTCGACGATCCACTGGCCGTCACGGTCCGGGTAGATCCTGGCATGCCGGCTGGAGGCGTAGTCGTCGTCCAGCACGATGGTGGAGTCGTGCGCCCGGCCCAGCGTGATCGTCTGGCCCTGCAGCGCGACCGTGGTGCCGGTGAGGGAGCCCTCGGTCACGACCAGCTTCGTGGGCGCCCCCTGCGCTGGCGCTGCTGCGGAGGCGCGGCGGGCTGGCGGGCGGCCTGCTGCGGCCGCGCGTCGGCGCTGCGGCGGGACCCGCGCTGCGTGACGCGGGTACCGAACAGGTCGCTGCGGATGACCTGGACGGCCACGATGACGAACAGCCACAGAACGGCCAGGAAACCCAGCCGCATGACCGTCAGGGTCAGCTCTGACATTGCCCCCGCTTCACCCTTCGGCTTGCCGGTAAACGATGGTGGTGCTGCCCACGACGATCCGCGAGCCGTCGCGGAGCGTAGCGCGGGTGGTGTGCTGCCCGTCCACCACGATGCCGTTGGTGGACCCGAGATCCTGGATCGTCGAGGGCGTTCCGGTCCGGATCTCGCAGTGCCGGCGGGAGACGCCGGGGTCGTCGATCCGCACGTCGGCGTCGGTGCTGCGGCCCAGCACCATCGTCGGGCGGGAGATCTGGTGGCGGGTGCCGTTGATCTCGATCCAGCGGCGCACCTGGGCGCCCGGTGCCGGACCGGACGCCGTCGGACGCCCGCCGGGGGCTGCTCCCTGGCCGGGCCTGCCACCGCCGGGCGGCGGGGCGGACGGCATGGGAGGCGCACCGGCGGGAGGGTAGCCGTAGCCGCCGCGCTGGGGCCCCTGCGGGGCGCCCGTGTGACCCGCTCCCGCTCCCGGTCCCGCGGGTGCGGGGCCGGGTGACTGTGACGTACTCGACGCCAGGGTGCGGCTGCGCACCCGGTAGAGACCGGTGTCGAGGTCGTCGGCCTTCTCCAGATGGACCTTGATCGGGCCCATGAAGGTGTAGCGCTGCTGCTTGGCGTAGTCCCGGACCAGGCCCGAGAGCTCGTCGCCGAGCTGGCCGGAGTAGGGGCTGAGACGCTCGTAGTCGGGTGCGCTCAGCTCCACGATGAAGTCGTTGGGGACGACCGTGCGGTCCCGGTTCCAGATGGTCGCGTTGTTGTCGCACTCGCGCTGGAGGGCGCCCGCGATCTCGACCGGCTGGACCTCGGACTTGAAGACCTTGGCGAAGGTGCCGTTGACCAGGCCTTCGAGCCTCTGCTCGAAACGCTTCAGAACTCCCATGTGGCACCTCCTCCGTCGGTGTCGTCCTGGTACTGCTTACTGATCGTATCCACGCGTCGGGAAATCGGCTGGTTCCCCTTGTCTGCCCCGTCGATGAGTGTCACCTCTCACACGGATCGTAGAGGCGGCCTGCTGCCAGTGTCCCGCACCCGGGGTGCGCCCCGGGGGAGCGGGGGAGGGTGCACCCGGGAGGAGTGCCGGCGGCCGCGCCGCGTTGTCCGGCCCGTCCCTCTCCGGTTGTCCGTGTCCTCGCCATGCAGCCCTGCCTCCTCATCCTTTCCTTCTTCTCCACGGGTCCCGCCTCCGGTGCCGCCTCCGGTGCGGGTGCCGGTGCGGGTGCCGGTGCTCCCGCTCCGGGCGCTCCCGCCGCGCTGCCCCGTCGACGCCGCCGGGGGCCGCGAGGGTGCCCGTTCTGCGGCTCCGCCGGAGGACTCCCGGCGAAGAACCCTGCCGACGGCCACGGCCACGGCCACGGCCACGGCCACGGCTCCGGCTCCGGAACCGGAACCGTGGTCCCGGCGCCGACCGGCGCCGTGGTGCCGCCGCAGCAGCGCCGCCGGGCCCGACCGTGGTGCGAAGCGTGCCCGGCAGGCGTCTGCTCTCTTCCTCCGCCGCCGGGAGCCCCCCGAAACAACGGATGTGAATCCACCCTCCGCAGCGTGCTAATCTTCTGCATGTCGCCGGGCGCTCGCACCGAACGAGTGGGAGACACGGCGACAACACCCAAATGCGCGGGTGGCGGAATAGGCAGACGCGCTGGATTCAGGTTCCAGTGCCCGCAAGGGCGTGGGGGTTCAACTCCCCCTCGCGCACCACCAGGAGACATCGACATTCGGTGCTTCCGAGCAGTGATGGTACGGCTCTCATCGTGATCACGATGAGAGCCGTTCTTTTTGGGCTCCCGGACGGGGACCGGTGGTGGTGGCGGGTGGCGGTGTGCGTCGGATGGGATGGTGGCAGCCAGCGGTCGATCTTGCGTGACCCGGGCTGCGACAGCAGGATTTCGGTCTCTGACCAGGACGGGGAGATCGCTGCGGTGACCATCGCATGGGCGGCGCCCGGCGGGCGCTCCCGGTGCACCGCCCGCTGCGGTTCCTCGAGCTTCGTCTGCCCCCGCGATCCCGGCGTGCGCCGTGCCGCATCGAACTCGTGGCGAGGTCCATGCGGAGGCCGGTGGCGGCGGCAACGGCCGAGGCGGTTTTCCACAGGGGGAGACGGCGGACCTGTCCGGCGGTACGGTCGTGGCCACTTGATGTTGCACGACAGCGGGGGAGGCGGTCACGCCATGAGTGGGGCCGAGGCGGTGGCGTACCGGCGGACGGCGTCGGAGGAGGCGCGCATACCGGAGGTCGAGGGGTTCGCCCGCCGGGTGCCGGGCGGTGTGCCGGACTTCCCCAAGCGGGACGGCAAGGCTCTGCGCCGGCAGGTGCCGCGTTCCTCCCATGACGCGATGGTGCTTGCCGAGGGTCGTCCCGATGCGGTGCAGGCCGTGGAGGAGTCCAGCCGGGGCCGGGTCCCCGAGCTCACACCGATCCGTGTGGGCAGGATGACGGCCGCCCCGTTCGCCTTTCTGCGCGGCTCCGCCGGGCTGATGGCCCACGACCTGGCGGGCACGCCGGTCACGGGCATCGCGGCGCAGATCTGCGGCGACGCGCACGCCGCCAACTTCGGTCTGTACGGTGATGCGCGCGGCAGTCTCGTGATCGACCTCAACGACTTCGACGAGACCGCTGTGGGCCCGTGGGAGTGGGACCTCAAGCGGCTGGCCACCTCCCTCGTGCTCGCCGGCCGCGAGGCGGGCGCCGGCGAGGACGTGTGCCGCAAGGCCGCGTTCGACGTGGCCGGCTCGTACCGGCGCACCATGCGGTTGCTGGCCAAACTCCCGGTGCTGGAGGCGTGGAACGCCATCGCGGACGAGGAGCTCGTCTCGCACGCCGACGCACGTGACCTCGTCGGCACGCTGGAGCGGGTCTCGGAGAAGGCCAAGAACAACACGAGCGCGCGTTTCGCCGCCAAGTCGACCGAGGAGTCCGACGACGGGGCCGCCGTTTCGTGGACGCCCCGCCGGTGCTGCGCCGGGTCTCCGATGCGGAGGCCGCGGCGGTCGCCACGTCCCTCGCAGGGTATCTGGATACCGTCTCGGAGGACCGCCTGCCGCTGCTCGCGCGGTATGCGATCCACGATGTGGCGTTCCGGGTCGTCGGCACCGGCAGCGTGGGGACCCGGTCGTATGTGGTGCTGCTGCTGGACCACAGGGGAGAGCCGCTCGTGCTCCAGGTGAAGGAGGCCCGCCCCTCCGTACTGATGCCCCATCTGCCCGCGGCCGGCTTCGAGACCGCCGACGTCCCGCACGAAGGGCGTCGTGTGGTGATGGGGCAGAAGCGGATGCAGGTGGTCAGCGACAACCTGCTGGGCTGGGCGACGGTGGAGGGCAGGCCCTTCCAGGTGCGGCAGTTCCGCAACCGGAAGGGCAGCGTGGATCCGGCCGCCCTCGCGGCCGACGAGGTGGACGACTACGCCCGTATGACGGGTGCGCTGCTGGCCAGGGCGCACGCGCACAGTGTCGATCCCCGGCTGGTCGCCGGCTACTGCGGGAAGAGCGAGGAACTGGACGAGGCGGTGGCCGGCTTCGCCGTCGTCTACGCCGACCGGACCGAGGCCGATCACGCCGATCTGGTCGCCGCGGTCCGCAGCGGCCGGATAGCCGCCGAGCTCGGGGTGTGACGGAGGCATTGTCCGTCCGCACCCCTGGTCGGCCGGTGCTCTGCCATACGCTGGGCGGGTGACTCAGGACGCTCCCGGGGCCCGGCCACCCGGAACGAGGACGAGCAGGACGGCCACCCCGTGGACGATCGGAATGCGCAGAGCGCTCGCACGGCGCAGGACGAGCCCGGCGCGGACACGCCTGGCGCGGACACGTCTGGCGCGGACAGGTCTGGCGCGGACGAGGGGGGCGACGGCTCCGCTGAGGATTCCGTGCGTTCCGCGGCCCGGCTGGAGAAGGCCGTGCGCGCCGCCGAGCAGGCCCTGATCGAGTTCGAGATCGCGGTCGAGACCTTCCGGGTCGAGGTGGAGAACTTCTCCCGGCTGCACCACCAGAAGCTCGGCCCTATGTACTCGCGTCTGGACGAGCTCGACGCGCTCATCGCCGAGGCCCGGGCCGCCCGCAGTGGCGACCCCGAGGACCAGCGCAAGGCCCGGGAGGCCCGGGCCGCGGTGATGCCGATGCCCGGTGTCGAGGAGCTTTTTCATGGCTGGATCGACTCCGAGGGCCTGTCCGCCGAGGCGGCGGCCATGCTCACGGACCGGCCCGTGCAGCCTCCCAAGCGGGTGCGGCCCACGGACGAGGCCCGCAGGCTCTACCGCGAGCTTGCCCGCAGGGCCCACCCGGACCTCGCTCAGGAGGACACCGAGCGCGCCCGCCGGGAGGCTTTCATCACCCGGGTCAACGCCGCATACGGGCGAGGTGACGAGGAGTTGCTGCGGGAGCTGACCCGGGAGTGGGAGGCGGGCCCCGCACCGGCGGAGGCGCGACTGGGGGAGACCGAGGAACTCTACGCCCGCTTGGAATGGCTCGCGCGGCGCAAGGAACTTCTGTCCGTGGTCGCGCAGGACCTGGAGGAGAGCGCGATCGGTGCGATGCTGCGGATGGCGCCCGACGACCCCGACCGGCTGCTCGAAGACATCGCGGAGCAGCTGCTGACCCAGGTCGCGGAGCGAGAGTCCGAGCTGGCCGCCCTGGTGCAGTAGGTTTTCGGCAGAGATGCCCAGTCGCCCACGCCCGCACGTGCGGCGAACGTGAGCCGGTACGAGTCCAGGTACGAGAGAAGGCCAGAACCATGAACTTCGCCCCGCTGCCCTCGGTGGACGCCGCTTCCGTGCCCGTCGGCGGTCTGGTGCTCGACGTCCGGGAGGACGACGAGTGGGCGGCCGGCCATGTCGAGGGCGCGCTGCACATCCCGATCAGCGACTTCGTGGCCCGCTTCGGCGAGGTCACCGAAGCCGTGGCCGACGGCCGCCGCGCCTATGTGATGTGCCGGGTGGGAGGCCGGTCCGCGCAGGTCACCCAGTATCTGGTGCAGCAGGGCATCGACGCCGTGAACATCGACGGCGGTATGCAGGCCTGGGACGCCGCCGGGCGTCCGATGGTCACCGACAACGGAAGCGCCGCCTTCGTCCTGTAGGCGGCGGTCCCGGAGGCGAACCGTACCGCCGCATGCCCGGCGCGCGTCTTGTCGCGTGCGCCGCGCAGGGCCGTCGAGTCCGGCCATGCCCGGTCTGCCCGATGCCTCCCGAGGCACTGCCCGCGGTCCGGCGGGCGGTGCCGTCAGCCGAGCGGGTGCGACGCGAGCAGCTCTCCCAGGGCCTCCTCGTGAGCCGCGGCCGGCCCGAGGCAGAGCTCCAGTTGTTTGGCCCACGCGTGGTACCGGTGCAGCGCGTAGTCGGTGTCCGCGCCGAAGCCGCCGTGCAGATGCTGTGCTGTCTGGACGACCCGGCGCACACCCTCGGACGCCCAGATCTTCGCTACCGCCACATCACCGGACACGGGCAGCGGGCCGCCCACCGATCCGTTCCGGCCGGCGGGGCACCGAGCCGCCACGCCGCCTGCCAGAGGGTCGCCTCCATCGCGCGCAGATCGATGTACCGGTCGGCGGCCTGTACGGCCACCGCCTGGAAGGTGGCGATGGGGAAGCCGAACTGCTCACGCTTGCCGGTGTACTCGCCGGTCATGGACAGCACCTGTTCGCCCAGGCCGAGGGCCAGGGCGCAGGTGCCGGTGGTGAGAAGGTCGCGAAGCCAGTTCCACGAGCCCTCGGTATCGATCACGTCGCCGCCGTCGACACGCACGCCGTCGAGCCGGACTTCGGCGAGGAGCTCTCCGCTGGTGGAGATCTGCCCGGCGAGTGACAGCCCGTCCCGGATCCGGGGAACGAGAGCGATCACGGCTCGGCCGTCTGCGGCGTGCGCGGGCACGGCGATCAGATCCGCACACTGCGCCCAGGGTACGGCGGTCTGGACACCGTCGAGGAGCCAGGCGTCGTCGCCGGGAGCACGGTGGGCGGCGACGGCGAGCTCGGCAGGGTCATGGCCGGTGCGTCCGCTGGTGGCGGCCGTCAGTACGACCTCACCGCGGCCGACCCGCGGCAGGAGCCGCGAGGCGCACTCGGAGCCGCCGAAGTGCCGGACGGCCGCCGCGACCGCGCCCGTCTCCAGCAGCGGCACCCGCGCCAGCACTCTCGCCGATTCCCGCAGCACCAGGCAGAGGGCGACGGGGTCCAGGCCGGCACCGCCGTGCTCGGGGCCGAGCACCAGGCTCAGCAGGTCGGCGGCGGCCAGCCGGGCCCAGAGCGCCCGGTCGATGTCGTCCGCCACGGCACCGGCGGTAAGGGCAGGGCTCGGTACCGCGTCGGGCACGACGCCCGAGAAAACCGCCCTGGCCGCCTCGACGGCCGCTTGCTGCTCCTCGGTGAAGGTGAAGTCCACAGCCCAGTCCCTCCCGTGCACCGGATCGGCCGACGGCCTCGTCGTCCGCCCTCCGGAGTTCCCCACCGGATATCTGACGGATCGTCAAGATAGGGCAGGAGCGCGGGGAAGGGAATGGTGCGTCAGCGGTCGAAGTCCAGCTCCACTTCCGAGGTGAGCGGATGGGACTGGCAGGCCAGCACATAGCCGGCTTCCGTCTCCTCCTGCTCCAGTGCGAAGTTGCGGTCCATCCGGACCTCGCCCGACACCAGGAACGCCCTGCATGTCCCGCACACCCCGCCCTTGCAGGCGTACGGGGCGTCGGAGCGGGCGCGCAGCACCGTGTCCAGCAGCGACTCGCCCTCCTCCACCGGCCAGGAACCGGAGCGGCCGTCCAGCGTCGCCGTCAGCCTGCTGTGCGCCGGCGCTGCGACGGGAGCCGGCGCGGGCACGTCGTCGACATGGAAGATCTCCTCGTGGATACGGCTACGCTCGACCCCCAGCCCCCGCAGGGCCCGTTCGGCTCCCTGCACCAGTCCGTACGGCCCGCACAGGAACCAGCCGTCCACCTCCGGCACATCGAGCAGCGCCGGCAGCAGATCCGTCAGCCGCGCCTCGTCGAGCCGGCCCGAGGGCAGCCCCGTCTGCTGCTCCTCCCGGGAGAGCACCGTCACCAGCTGAAAGCGGTCCGGGTAGCGGTCCTTGAGGTCGGCCACATCCTCCAGGAACATCGTCGACGCCGCCGTACGATCGCTGCGGACCAGACAGAACCGGGCCTCCGGCTCCCTCGCCAGTAGCGTCGCCGCGATCGACAGCACCGGGGTGATGCCGCTGCCGCCGACCACGGCCGCGAAGCGCCCGGCGCGCGGCTCCAGGACGAACCGGCCGGTCGGCCGCATGACCTCGAGCGTGTCGCCGGCCGACAGCTCCTTGAGGGCGTAGCTCGAGAACTCGCCGCCGTCGACCAGCCTGATGCCCACCCGCAGCGCGCCTTCCTCCCCGGCCTGGGCGGCCGGGGAGCAGATCGAGTAGGTGCGGCGGATCTCCTCGCCGTGCGCCCCCGTGCGGCGCACGGCGATGTGCTGACCCGGTGTGTGACGGAAGGCCTCACGGAGCCCGGCGGGCACCGTGAGGGTCACGGCCACGGAATCGTCCGTCAGCCGCTCGACCTCGCTGACCCGGAGCGGATGGAACATCTACAACTCCTTGAAGTGGTCGAACGGTTCGCGGCAGGTGACACAGCGGCGCAGTGCCTTGCACGCGGTGGAGGAGAAGCGGCTCAGCAGTTCGGTCTCGGAGGACCCGCAGTGCGGGCAGCGCACCGTGAGCGTGAGGGGAACCGGACCGTCCACGGTGCTCGGCCGCGGCGGGGCAATCCCGAACTCCGCCAGCTTGCGTCTGCCGTCGGCGCTGATGTCGTCGGTCGACCAGGCGGGGGAGAGCACCTTGACGACCGACACCTCGGCCATGCCGTGCTCGTGCAGCACCCGCTCGATGTCGGCGGCCATCGCCTCGATGGCGGGGCAGCCGGTGTAGGTGGGGGTCAGCTCGACCTCGACCCTGCCAGGGCCGAGTATCTGCACCCCGCGGAGGACCCCGAGCTCTTCCAGGGTCAGCACGGGCAACTCGGGGTCGGGCACGGACCCGGCCAGCCGGCGCAGCTCCGCCTCGAGTGCGGTGCCTGTCCCGGTCACCATGTCGCCCCGGGTGGCTCCTGTGCAGGTGCTGCATCTCGGCCAGCATCCGCCCGAATGTCTCCGTGTGCAGGCCCTGGCGCCCGGCGCCGGCGGACCAGGCGCCGGTGTCCGCGCTGTCCGGCACGGTGAGGGTGGCCCGCTTGAGCACGGCCGTGACCGACTCCAGCCAGGCCGAGCGCAGTGCCTCCCGGTCCGCATCGAGGCCCTCGACGGGCTGGAACATCTCGCCGGTGAACCGCCACAGCGCGTCGCATGCACGCTGCATCCGCTCATGGCTCTCGGCGGTCCCGTCGCCCAGGCGCAGCGTCCACTGCTCCGCGTGGTCCTGGTGGTACGCGACCTCCTTGACCGCCTTCCCGGCGAGTGCGGCGAACTCTCCTCCTCTCGAGGCCAGTTGCCCGTACAGCAGCCGCTGGTAGGTGGAGAAGTACAGCTGGCGGGCGATGGTGTGCGCGAAGTCGCCGTTCGGCTGTTCCACCAGCTGAAGGTTACGGAAGGCGCGTTCCTCACGGAGATACGCCAACTCGTCCTCGTCGCCGACGAGGGAGAGCAGTGTCCGGGCCTGTCCCAGCAGGTCCAGCGCGATATTGGCGAGGGCGACCTCTTCCTCCAGGACGGGGGCGTGCCCGGCCCACTCCCCCAGCCGGTGCGAGAGCACCAGCGCGTCGTCGCCCAGGGCGAGTGCCGCGGTCACAGGTGCTTCACCCCTTCGGGAATGTCGTAGAAGGTCGGGTGGCGGTAGGGCTTGTCGGCGGAGGGTTCGAAGAAGGGGTCCTTCTCGTCGGGCGAGGATGCGGTGACCGCCGCGGACGGGACCACCCAGATCGACACGCCCTCGTTGCGCCGGGTGTAGAGATCACGGGCGTTGCGCAAGGCCATCTCGGCGTCGGGCGCGTGCAGACTTCCCGCGTGGGTGTGGGACAGCCCGCGGCGCGAGCGTACGAATACCTCCCACAGCGGCCAGTCCTTCGAGCTGCTCATGCCGTCGCCTCCACCTGTGCCTCGTCGGACTCCGTGCCCGGCCCGTCCGGCGCCGTCGTCCCGTGCGGTGCCCCGGAGCCGCCGGACGCCTTGGCGGCGTACGCCGCGGCTGCCTCGCGCACCCAGGAGCCTTCTTCGTGGGCTCTGCGGCGCTGGCCGATCCGCTGTTCGTTGCATGGCCCGTTGCCCTTGAGGACCTGCCGGAACTCGTCCCAGTCGATGGCGCCGAAGTCGTGGTGACCGCGCTCTTCGTTCCAGCGCAGGTCCGGGTCCGGCAGGGTCAGGCCGAGGGCCTCCGCCTGCGGGACGCAGATGTCGACGAACCGCTGGCGCAGCTCGTCGTTGGAATGCCGTTTGATCTTCCAGGCCATGGACTGCGCGGAGTGTGCCGATGCGTCGTCCGGGGCCCGAACATCATCAGGGACGGCCACCACCAGCGGTCCACCGCGTCCTGGGCCATCTCGTGCTGGGCGGGCGTGCCCCGGGACAGGGCCAGCAGCAGCTCGTAGCCCTGGCGCTGGTGGAAGGACTCCTCCTTGCAGATCCGGACCATCGCACGGGCGTAGGGGCCGTAGGAGCAGCGGCACAACGGGACCTGGTTGGTGATGGCCGCGCCGTCGACCAGCCAGCCGATCGCACCGACATCCGCCCAGGTCAGCGTCGGGTAGTTGAAGATAGACGAGTACTTCTGGCGGCCCGAGTGGAGTTTGTCGAGCAGCTCGTCCCGGCTCGCGCCGAGTGTCTCCGTCGCGCTGTAGAGGTACAGGCCGTGGCCGGCCTCGTCCTGGACCTTGGCCATGAGGATGGCCTTACGGCGCAGGGAGGGCGCGCGGGTGATCCAGTTCGCCTCGGGCTGCATACCGATGATCTCGGAGTGGGCGTGCTGCGCCATCTGGCGGATCAACGATGCGCGGTAGTCGTCGGGCATCCAGTCGCGCGGCTCGATGCGCTCGTCGGCGGCCACGGCAGCGTCGAACCGCGCCTGGTGCGTCGAAGCCGCAGCCGTCCCTGCTGTCACTGCCGTCATCGGACCCCCTACCGACCGATCGTTCGGTTGAATGACTTCAATGGTGAGTCGGTGGGCCGTAAGGTGTCAACCCTGTGGATAACCGCGGTGGACCAGTGGACCGATGGGGATCGGGGCGGGATGGACTCGTACGACGGCGACGGCGGCGGCGCCGCGCGCGCCGAGGCGGCTCCGTCCGCCGCCCCCGGGGGATACGCCATGCGGAGGGCTCGGGCGGCTCGACCGGCTCGGGCGGTCCGGATGGGCGCCGAGCGACTGCGGGGAAGGACTCGGCCGGTGAGCCGGCCGCGACCGGCCGCGCGGGCCACCCGTACGGCCCCGCCGGCTCCGGTGGTGCGGAGGACGCGCCGCGCCGGCCGCACCCGGCCGGCGGGATCGCCGCCCTCTCGCTCCCGTACCAGGTCGTGGCGGCGGTCGCACTCGGCCTCGTCACCGTCTTCGCCGGCGTCCACGTGGCCATGGTGTTCCTGCACGTCGCGCCGTCGAACACGCTGACCAAGCAGCACGGCAAGGGGGTCGACGAGTGGGTCTACCCGAGTTCGAGCAGAACTGGAAGCTGTTCGCGCCCAACCCGCTCCAGCAGAACATCGCGGTCCAGGCGCGAGCCGAGGTCACCGGACGTGACGGCACCCGCCGGACGAGCGACTGGATCGGCCTCTCCGCCGAGGACGGCGAGGCCATCCGGGGCAACCTCCTCCCCAGCCATGTGCACCAGAACGAACTGCGCCGGGGCTGGGACTTCTACGTCAACTCGCATACCGACGACAACAAGCCCAACGGCCTGCGGGGCCAGCTCTCCGAGCGCTACGTCCGCCGCATCGTGATGATCCGCCTGGACCGCCACGACCTGGGCGGACGCGTCGAGCGCATCCAGCTCCGCTCCGCCACCCGCTCCGTCAAGGCGCCGGTGTGGAGCCGCGAGAAGATCGACACCCGCCCGTACTACCGGGTGCTTCCCTGGTGGACGGTGACCTCCGCCGATCTGCCGCTCGACGTGCGCAACGGAGCCGCGGACGGGGCCGGCGACGAGGAGGCGGACCGGTGACCCGGCCCCTCGACCGCAGGCTCGCCGGCGCCGTCCAGCGGGTGACCGCGACGGCCCTCGGCCCGTACCAGAGCGCGATCGTCCGTATCGGCTTCTCCCTGACCTGGGTGCTCTTCCTGCTGAGGGAGTTCCCGCACCGCCGGGAGCTGTACGGTCCGGACGGCCCCTGGGGCTGGGACATGGCCCGGCAGCTGATCGCCGAGAACCACGCCTTCACCGTGCTGATGTGGTCCGACAGCGCTGTCTGGTTCGAGTGCGTGTACGCCGTCGCGCTGCTGGCCGGCGTGCTGCTGCTGCTCGGCTGGCGCACCCGCACCACGTCGGTGGTCTTCATGGTCGGTGTGCTGTCGCTGCAGAACCGCTCCATCTTCATGGGCGACGGCGGCGACAACGTGATCCACCTGATGGCGATCTATCTGGTGTTCACCCGCTGCGGCCGGGTCTGGTCCCTGGACGCCCGGCGGGCGCGGCGGAAGGCGCCGGGGGACCGGCCGGCGGACCGCCGGGGACCGGCGCTCTGGACGGCGCTCGGCCTGCTCCTCCTCGTCGGGACGCTCACGCACCGCACCGGCGGGGAATGGTGGCTGGCCCTCCTGCTCTGGGCGCTGTGGGCGTGCCAGGGCGCGTGGTGGGCCGTGAACCGCTGGGCGCCGGGCAGCGAGCTGCGTACCCTGCTCGACGTCCTCGCCAACCTGGTCCACAACGCCGCCCTCGTCGTGATCATGGCGGAGGTCTGCCTGATCTACGCCACGGCGGGCTGGTACAAGATCCAGGGCTCCCGGTGGCAGGACGGCAGCGCGCTGTACTACCCGCTCAAGCTCGACTACTTCACACCCTGGCCCGCACTCTCCGATCTCCTCGCCGACAGCGGGCTGATCGTGATGGTGCTGAGTTACGGCACGGTGATGGTGCAGGTCGCGTTCCCCTTCACGCTGTTCAACCGGAAGGTCAAGAACGTCCTGCTGGCGGCCATGATGCTGGAGCACGCCGGTATCGCCCTCCTGCTCGGCCTGCCCTTCTTCTCCCTCGCGATGATCGCCGCTGACGCGGTCTTCCTGCCCACTTCGTTCCTGCGCCGGCTCGGCGGCTGGGTGGCGGGCGCCCGGGACCGGGCGCTCAGGCGGCCCCTACGGATCCCCGAGCAGCGCGCTACGCCCGGGGAGCAGGCGGCCCGTACCCTCGTCGGGTGAGCAGCGAGACCCAGGAACCCGTTCAGTACGACGACGGCTACGGTCCGGAGGTGGGCGTCGGGCCCCATCCAACCCCGTGGCCGGAGGGGGCGCCGTACGACCCCGAGCTGCTCGCGCACGGGGACCGCCGCAATGTGGCCGACCGCTACCGCTACTGGACGCGGGAGGCGATCGTCGCCGACCTGGACACCCGGCGGCACGACTTCCATGTGGCCGTGGAGAACTGGGGCCATGACTTCAACATCGGCTCCGTGGTCAGGACCGCCAACGCGTTCCTGGCCAAGGAGATCCACATCGTGGGGCGACGGCGCTGGAACCGGCGCGGTGCGATGGTCACCGACCGCTACCAGCATGTGCGCCACCACCCCGACACCGGATCGCTGACCGCCTGGGCGGCCGCCGAGGAGCTGCCGATCATCGGCATCGACAATCTGCCGGGTGCGGTGCCCCTGGAGCGCACCGTGCTGCCGAGGCGCTGCGTGCTCCTCTTCGGCCAGGAAGGGCCCGGACTGACCGAGGAGGCGCGGGCGCGCGCCGCCATGGTGTGCTCGATCGCCCAGTTCGGCTCCACCCGGTCGATCAACGCCGGTGCGGCCGCGGCGATCGCCATGCACGCCTGGATCCAGCGGCACGCGGACGTCCCGCCGGCGCCGTGACCGCTGCCACGGGCGGCACCGGCCACCCGGCCCGGCCCGGCCCGCGAGAGCGGGTCACGGGACCGGCCGGCCGGTGGGCGCCGGAGTCAGGCCTGGCGGCGGACCTCCACCACGCGGAAGCGGTTCGAGACGAAGGCGGCGTCGCACAGGGCCGCGTTCGCCGCAGGGTTTCCGCCGGAGCCGTGGAAGTCCGAGAACGCCGCCGTCTGGTTCACATAGACCCCGCCCGTGAGGTTGAGGGAGAGCTGCGCCGACTCCTCCAGGCAGACCTCCTCGACCGCGCGCTCGGTCTCCGCCGAGGTCGTGTACGCCCCGACCGTCATGGCGCCCTTGTCGCGCACCGTGCGGCGCAGCAGGTCGAGCGCGTCCCCCGTCGAGTCGACCGCCACGGCGAAGGACACCGGCCCGAAGCACTCCGACATGAAGGACGCCTCGTCGTCCGGCTTGGCGCCGTCAAGCTTCACGATCACCGGCGTGCGGACGACGGCGTCGGGGAACTCGGGGTGGGCGACCTCGCGGGAGGGCAGCGCCACCTCGCCCAGCCCCGCCGCTGCCTCGAGCCGGGCCTTCACGTCCGGGTTCACCAGGGCGCCCAGCAGGGCGTTCGCCCGGCCGTCGTCGCCGAGCAGCCCGCTGACGGAGGCCGCGAGGTCGGCGACCACCTCGTCGTACGACTTGGGGCCGGCGTCCGTGGTGATGCCGTCGCGCGGGATGAGCAGGTTCTGCGGGGTGGTGCACATCTGGCCGCTGTACAGGGACAGCGAGAAGGCCAGGTTCGAGAGCATCCCCTGGTAGTCGTCGGTGGAGTCGATGACCACCGTGTTGACGCCGGCCTTCTCCGTGTAGACCTGGGCCTGGCGGGCGTGCTGCTCCAGCCAGTCGCCGAATCCGGTCGAGCCGGTGTAGTCGATGATCTTGATTTCCGGCCGGAGGGCGAGCGTCTTGGCGATGCCCTCGCCCGGGCGCTCGGCGGCGAGGGCCACCAGGTTCGGGTCGAATCCGGCCTCGCCCAGCACCTCACGGGCGATCCGCACCGTCATCGCGAGGGGAGAACCGCGCGCGGGTGCGGCTTGACCAGCACGGGGTTGCCGGTGGCCAGCGAGGCGAACAGGCCCGGATAGCCGTTCCACGTCGGGAAGGTGTTGCAGCCGATGAGCAGCGCGATACCGCGCGGGGCGGCCGTGAACGCCTTCCGCAGCTCCAGCGGGTCCCGCTTGCCCTGGGGCTTGGACCAGTCGGCGGTCTGCGGCGTGCTCGTCTGCTCCCGGTAGGCGTACGCCACCGCCTCCAGACCGCGGTCCTGGGCGTGCGGGCCACCGGCCTGGAACGCCATCATGAACGCCTGGCCGCTGGTGTGCATGACCGCATGGGCGAACTCGTGGGTGCGGGTGCTGATCCGCGACAGGATCTCCAGGCAGACCAGGGCGCGTGTCTCGGCACCCGCGTCCCGCCAGTCCGCCATGCCCGCGCGCATCGCGGGCAGCAGGACGTCGAGGTCCGGGTGCGGATACTCGATCCCCAGCTCCGGGCCGTACGGCGACACCTCCGAGCCGGTCCAGCCGTCGGTGCCGGGCTGGCCGAGCTCGAAGCGGTTGCCGAGCAGGGCCTGGTAGGCCGCCAGACCGTCGGCCGCGCCGGTCTCGCCGTACGCCTTCGGGTGCTCGGGGTGGGGAGACCAGTACTCCCGCGAGCGGATCGCCTCGAGCGCCCGGTCGAGCGTCGGCCGGTGGGTCTCGGTCAGCTGCATGAAAGACCAACTCCTCGGTGAGCTGGGCAGGGGAACGCGGACAGAGTTAGAGTAACCGAACGATCGGTCGGGACAAGGGGGGCCGCAGATCCTGTGGACGACTCGTAGGGGAGGATCACTGCCATGACCGTCACCGACGCCGCAGGCGGCCCGAGCGTCACCGACGCCGTCGCGCCCAGTCGTACCGTCGCCGTCGTGGGCGCCGGCACCATGGGGCAGGGCATCGCGCAGGTCGCGCTGCTCGCCGGACATCGTGTGCGTCTCCACGACGCCGCCCCCGGCCGGGCGGAGACCGGTGCGGAAGCGATCCTCACGCGCCTGGACCGCCTGGTCGAGAAGGGGCGGCTGGAGGAGGAGGCCCGCGGTGCCGCGGCCCGCCGGCTGACGCGCACGGCGGAGGTCGCCGAACTCGCGGACAGCGCCCTCGTGGTCGAGGCCGTCGTCGAGGACCTCGCCGTCAAGCAGGAACTCTTCCGCGCCCTGGAGGAGGTCGTCGCCGACGACTGCCTGCTCGCCACCAACACCTCCTCGCTGTCCGTCACCGCCATCGCGGGCGCGCTGCGACGGCCCGGCCGCTTCGTCGGACTGCACTTCTTCAACCCGGCGCCGCTCCTCCCGCTGGTCGAGGTCGTCAGCGGTTTCGCCACCGACGAGGCGGCGGCCGCCCGCGCCTGCGAGACGGCCAGGGCGTGGGGCAAGACCCCGGTCCGCTGCGCTGACACCCCCGGCTTCATCGTCAACCGCATCGCCCGCCCCTTCTACGCCGAGGCCTTCGCTGTCCACGAGGAGCGCGGCGCGGACCCCGCCACCATCGACGCGGTCCTGCGCGAGTGCGGCGGATTCCGGATGGGCCCGTTCGAACTCACCGACCTGATCGGCCAGGACGTCAACGAGGCCGTCACCCGCTCCGTGTGGGAGTCGTTCTTCCGGAGCCCGAAGTTCGAGCCCTCGCTCGCCCAGCGCCGGCTCGTGGAGTCGGGCCGCCTGGGCCGCAAGTCGGGCCACGGGTGGTACCCGTACGGGCCCGGGGCGGAGCGCCCTGAACCGCACACCGCACCGGCGACCGAGCCGCCGCCGCACGTCACGGTGGAGGGTGACCTGGGGCCGGCCGGGGCGCTGATCGCGCTGTGGCGGGAGGCCGGAATCACGGTGCGCGAGGAGGACGGGGACCGCGGGACCCGCGTCCTGCTGCCGAGCGGCGGCCGGCTCGCCCTCGCGGACGGGCGGATGTCGGCCGAGTCCCCCGACGTCGTCTACTTCGACCTGGCCCTCGACTACCGGGCGGCGGCAAGGATCGCGCTGTCCGCGTCCGAGGCCACCGGCCGGGAGACGCTGCGCCAGTCGATCGGCCTGTTCCAGGCCCTCGGCAAGAAGGTCAGCGTGATCGGCGACCTCCCCGGCATGATCGTCGCGCGGACGGTCGCGATGCTCGTGGACGCCGCGGCCGACGCCGTCGCCAGGGGCGCGGCGTCCCCCGAGGACATCGACACCGCCATGCGGCTCGGGGTCAGCTACCCGGTCGGCCCGGTGGAGTGGGGCCACCGGCTGGGGCGCGCCTGGGCGCACGAACTCCTCGACGAGCTCCATGCACGTGTGCCGACCGGCCGGTATGCGCCGTCGCTGGGCCTCTACCGGCAGTCGTACGTCACGACGAAGGGCGACCAGGCCTCATGACGACCGCGAAACGCGACACCTACACCCCCGAGACGCTGCTGTCCGTCGCCGTCCGGGTCTTCAACGAACGCGGCTACGACGGCACGTCGATGGAGCACCTCTCCAAGGCCGCGGGCATCTCCAAGTCGTCGATATACCACCATGTGTCCGGCAAGGAGGAACTGCTGAGGCGGGCCGTCAGCCGTGCCCTGGACGGTCTCTTCGGGATTCTCGAGGAGCCGGGCGCGACTCGCGGGCGGGCGCTCGAACAGGTCGAGTACGTGACCCGGCGCACCGTCGAGGTGCTGATGGCGGAGCTGCCCTACGTCACGCTGCTGCTGCGGGTCCGGGGCAACACCAGGACCGAGCGGTGGGCCATGGAACGGCGCCGCGAGTTCGACCACAGGGTCGCCGACCTGCTCAAGGCCGCTGCGGCGGACGGTGATCTGCGCGCCGACCTGGACACCAGGCTCGCGACACGGCTGCTGTTCGGCATGGTCAACTCCCTGGTGGAGTGGTACAGGCCGCAGGCCGGCACCGGCTACGACCGGCAGCAGGTCGCCGACGCGGTGGTCCGGCTGGCCTTCGACGGGCTGCG
This sequence comes from Streptomyces sp. I6, assembly GCA_003725745.1. Lineage (GTDB taxonomy): Bacteria > Actinomycetota > Actinomycetes > Streptomycetales > Streptomycetaceae > Streptomyces. Next base: position 3,452,494 of record RHDP01000001.1, read on the forward strand.
TACGGCGTCCTGAGCCACGGGAGCGCCGCCCGGCCGGGCGGCGTACACGGGGGTGGGACCGCGCCGTGCCCGCGCCCCGGCCCTCGGGCCGGTGGCCCGGGGCGCGGTCCCACCCCGGGCCCCGATCGGGCTGGTCCGGGCGTGCCGTGCCGTGCCGGGGTGCGCGGGCCTCAGCGGGCCGGGTCGGGATCCAGGTCCGTCTCCTCGAAGACCAGCAGCGTGCGCGTGGACAGCACCTCGGGGATCGCCTGGAGCCTGGTCAGTACGAGTTCCCGCAGGGTGCGGTTGTCCGGTGTGTGGACCAGGAGCAGTACGTCGAAGTCGCCGCTGACCAGCGCTATGTGGGCCGCCCCCGGCAGCGCCTGGAGCTGCTTGCGCACCGTCCGCCACGAGTTCTGGACGATCTTGAGGGTGATGTAGGCGGAGGCGCCGTGGCCGGCGCGCTCGTGGTTCACGCGTGCGCTGAAGCCCCGGATCACCCCGTCGTCGATCAGCCGGTTGATGCGGGCGTACGCGTTGGCCCGCGACACATGGACGCGTTCGGCGACGGAGCGTATCGAGGCCCGCCCGTCGGTCTGGAGGATGCGGAGGATGTCGCGGTCGATCGCGTCCAGGTTGCGCGGCGGCGGCCCCTGGTCCGCACCGGGCACCGCCTCCCAGGCCGTGCGGTCCCCGCCGTCGGCCATTTGTTCAGCTGTCACGTCCCCCACCTTTCCGCCGTGGACGACCTGCTCCTATCCCAGGCTGTGGAGAACCGTTTGTCCACAGGCTGAAGGTGCCTGTAGCCAAAATGCGCCCACGACCGAACAATCGGTAGGTGAGGCGCCTCACACTCCGCGCCCTTCACGGGTCCTTATGCCCGCTCCCACGAGGAGGTGCTCGCGTTGAAGAAGAGCAGCATGACGGTCCAGGAGCGGCCGGGTGCGGCCTACCGGCCCACCCCGCCGCCCGCCTGGAAGCCGCGCACCGACCCTGCGCCGCTGCTTCCCGACCCGGAGCCGTACCGGGTCCTCGGCACCGACGCCGCGGCCGGGGCCGACCCCGAGCTGCTTCTGCGGCTGTACGCGGAGCTGGTCCGCGGCCGCAGGTACAACGCGCAGGCGACCGCCCTCACCAAGCAGGGCAGGCTCGCCGTCTATCCGTCGAGCACCGGCCAGGAGGCCTGCCAGGTCGCCGCCGCCCTCGCCCTGGAGCAGCGCGACTGGCTGTTCCCCAGCTACCGGGACACCCTCGCAGCGGTCGCCCGAGGCCTCGACCCCGTCCAGGCGCTGACGCTGCTGCGCGGTGACTGGCACACCGGCTACGACCCGCACGAGCACCGCATCGCGCCGCTGTCCACCCCGCTCGCCACCCAGCTTCCGCACGCCGTGGGTCTGGCCCATGCCGCGCGTCTCAAGGGCGACGACGTCGTGGCGCTCGCCATGGTCGGGGACGGCGGCACCAGCGAGGGCGACTTCCACGAGGCACTCAACTTCGCCGCCGTCTGGCGGGCGCCCGTCGTCTTCCTCGTGCAGAACAACGGGTTCGCGATCTCCGTGCCCCTCTCCAAGCAGACCGCCGCACCGTCCCTCGCGCACAAGGCGGTGGGATACGGAATGCCCGGCCGGCTCGTCGACGGCAACGACGCGGCCGCGGTGCACGAGGTGGTCGGCGGAGCGGTCGCCCGGGCCCGCCGGGGCGGCGGGCCCACCCTCGTCGAGGCGATCACCTACCGCATCGACGCGCACACCAACGCCGACGACGCGACCCGGTACCGGGGCGACAGCGAGGTCGAGACCTGGCGTGAGCACGACCCGATCCGGCTGCTGGAGACGGAGCTGACCGGCCGAGGGCTGCTCGACGAGGACGTGGTAGGGGCCGCTGCCGAGGAGGCCGAGGCGATGGCCGCGCGGTTGAGGGAGCGGATGAACGCGGATCCCGTGCTGCACCCGATGGACCTGTTCGAGCACGTCTACGCCGAGCAGACCGGCCAGCTGCGGGAGCAGGCCGCGCAGCTGCGGGCCGAGCTGGAGGCCGAGGGCGCCGAGGGCGCGGAGGGCGACGCACGATGAGCACGGCAACCGCACGGCAGGCCAAGCCCGCCACGATGGCGCAGGCCCTTCAGCGGGCGATGCGCGACGCCATGGCCGAGGACCCGGCCGTCCACGTCATGGGTGAGGACGTCGGCACTCTCGGCGGGGTCTTCCGGGTCACGGACGGCCTCGCCAAGGAATTCGGCGAGGACCGGTGCACGGACACCCCGCTGGCCGAGGCGGGCATCCTCGGGACGGCCGTCGGCATGGCGATGTACGGGCTGCGCCCCGTCGTCGAGATGCAGTTCGACGCATTCGCCTACCCGGCGTTCGAGCAGCTGATCAGCCATGTGTCCCGGATGCGCAACAGGACGCGCGGGGCGATGCCGCTGCCGATCACCGTGCGGGTCCCCTACGGCGGGGGAATCGGAGGTGTCGAGCACCACAGCGATTCCTCCGAGGCGTACTACATGGCCACTCCGGGGCTGCACGTCGTCACCCCGGCGACGGTCGAGGACGCCTACGGACTGCTGCGGGAGGCCATCGCCTCCGACGACCCGGTGGTCTTCCTGGAGCCGAAGCGGCTTTACTGGTCCAAGGCCGACTGGTCGCCGGACGCCCCGGCGGCCGTGGAACCGATCGGCCGTGCGGTGGTGCGTCGCACGGGGCGCAGCGCCACGCTCATCACCTACGGCCCCTCGGTGCCGGTCTGCATGGAGGCGGCCGAGGCGGCCGAGGCCGAAGGCTGGGACCTGGAGGTCGTGGATCTGCGTTCACTCGTGCCCTTCGACGACGAGACCGTGTGCGCGTCCGTGCGCCGCACGGGCAGGGCCGTCGTCGTCCACGAGTCGACGGGCTTCGGCGGGCCGGGCGGCGAGATAGCGGCGAGGGTGACGGAGCGCTGTTTCCACCACCTCGAGGCCCCCGTCCTGAGGGTGGCCGGTTTCGACATCCCCTATCCGCCGCCGATGCTGGAGCGTCACCACCTGCCGGGTGTGGATCGGGTGCTGGACGCCGTGGCACGGCTGCAGTGGGAGGCGGAGAGCTGATGGCCCAGGTGCTCGAATTCAGGCTGCCGGACCTCGGTGAGGGCCTGACCGAGGCGGAGATCGTCCGCTGGATGGTGGACGTGGGCGACGTCGTCGCGGTCGACCAGCCGGTCGTCGAGGTCGAGACGGCCAAGGCGATGGTCGAGGTGCCCTGCCCGTACGCGGGCGTGGTCACGGCGCGCTTCGGTGAAGAAGGGGCGGAGCTCCCCGTCGGCGCTCCCCTGCTCACCGTCGCGGTGGGCGCCACGGAGCCCGGCTCCGCAGAGGGCGCGGGTACCGCCGGGGACGCAGGTTCCGCCGCTTCCGCCACGAGCCCGGCGGAGGAGACCTCCGGCAATGTCCTCGTGGGCTACGGGACGGGTGCTCGGGCGGCACGCCGCCGGAGGGTCCGCCCCGCGCCGCCGGCGGGCCCGGACCGCTCGGGCCGCCCCGGGTACGGGGCCGGCGGCGACTCCCCTGCCCCAAGCGGTCCGGGGCCCGTCGCCTCCGCCGCCGGACCGGTGCCCGAGCCGGTGCGCGGGGGGACGCCCGGGGGACCTCCGGGCCGTCCTCCGCGGCGCGTGAACCGGTGTGGGACAGCGCCGTGGAGAGCCCGGCGCCCGACGCGCCGCGCGGTATCCCCGCGATGGGGGACGCCGTCCTCGACACCGTCCCGTCCGCCCACGAGGGTCCTGTCGCGGTCATCTCGCCCCTGGTGCGGCGCCTGGCCCGGGACAACGGGGTCGATCTGCGGACGCTGCGCGGATCCGGGCCGGACGGGCTGATCCTCCGCGTGGACGTGGAACACGCCGTACGGGTCAGGGCCGGCGCGCCCGAGCAGCATGTCGCGCCCCAGCCGCCCCAGCCGTCAGCGCCGGTCCCCGTCGCCGCTCCCGGACCCGTGCCGGCCCCGGCTGCTGCTACCGGTTCCGCGCCGGCCCGGGTCACCGCTCCCGGGGCCGCGCCGGCGCCGGCGGCCGCCGGTGAGCGGATCCCGCTGCGCGGGGTGCGCGGCGCGGTCGCGGACAAGCTGTCCCGCAGCCGCCGCGAGATCCCGGACGCGACCTGCTGGGTCGACGCGGACGCCACCGAACTCATGACCGCCCGACAGGCCATGAACGCGGCGGGCGGCCCGAAGATCTCGCTGCTCGCCTTGCTGGCACGCATCTGCACGGCGGCGCTCGCCCGCTATCCCGAACTCAACTCGACGGTGGACCCGGAAGCCCGGGAGATCGTGCGGATACCCGAGGTCCGCCTCGGCTTCGCGGCCCAGACCGACCGGGGTCTGGTCGTCCCCGTCGTCCGCGACGCGGGGAACCGCACGGCCGAATCGCTCACCGAGGAGTTCGCGCGGCTTACCGGCAAGGCCCGCCAGGGCACTCTCACCCCGGCCGACCTCACCGGTGGCACGTTCACGCTGAACAACTACGGGGTGTTCGGGGTCGACGGCTCCACGCCGATCATCAACCACCCGGAGGCGGCCATGCTCGGCGTCGGCCGCATCGTGCCCAAGCCCTGGGTGCACGAGGGGCAGCTCGCCGTCCGCCGGGTCGTCCAGCTCTCGCTCACCTTCGACCACCGGGTGTGCGACGGCGGTACGGCCGGCGGCTTCCTGAGGTATGTGGCGGACTGTGTGGAGCAGCCCGCGGTACTGCTGCGCACCCTGTGATCCCGTCGTGATCCCCCGGTGAGTGCGGCAGACCGCGCATCCCCGGGGCCGGCTGGTTCCGTGTCGGCGGTCACGGCCCATACTTCTGGGGTGACTGCCGATGCGGAAGCGGAATACGACGTCATCGTGCTCGCCGGAGGTGGCGCCAGGCGCCTTGGCGGGGCGGACAAGCCGGGGGTGACCGTCGGGGGCCGGACACTGCTCGACCGGGTCCTGACGGCAAGCCGGGGCGCCCGGCGTCAGATCGTGGTCGGCGGGCGCCGCCCCACCGCGCGGCCGGTGATCTGGACGCTTGAGATCCCGCCGGGCGGCGGGCCGCTCGCCGCGCTCCACGCGGGGCTCCGCCATTCCCGCGCGTCCACCGTCGTCGTGCTCTCCGCGGATCTCCCCTTCCTCGACGGCACGGCCGTACGACGGCTGCTCGCAGCCCTGGGTTCCGGCGGGCGGGAGGGTGTGCTCCTCGTCGATGCCGACGGACGGGACCAGCCGCTCGTCGCGGCGTACCGCGCGGAGCCGATCCGACGCGAACTGGCACTGATCGCCGCCGAGCACGGCGGTCTCTCCGGGCTGCCGCTGCGGCTGCTGACCGGCCAACTCGACCTCGACCGGGTGGCCGCCGAACCGCTCGCCGCGTACGACTGCGACACCTGGGAGGACATTGTCACGGCCCGGGCCAGGATCAGGGAGCATGGGAATGTGCTGGATGAATGGATTACCTCGGTGAAGGACGAACTCGGCATCGACCTCGAGGTGGACACGGGTCTGCTGCTCGACCTCGCCCGGGACGCCGCCCACGGTGTCGCCCGGCCCGCCGCTCCGCTGACCACCTTCCTGGTCGGCTACGCGGCGGCCAGGGCGGGTGGGGACGGTGCCCAGGCGGTCGCCGAGGCCGCCCGCAGGGCGGCGGCCCTCGCGGAGCGCTGGGCCGCAGAGGCCGCCGAGGCAGAGGCCGCCGACGACGAGGCAGCGGCCGGCCCGGGTGGGTCGGATGACCGCGAGGCCGGCCGGAACGGTCCGGCCCGGAGTGACGAGGGCGGCAGCCGATGACAGCGCAGGAGCACGAGCTCGGCGCCGCCGCCCCGGGGCACGGCGGCACCGAGGAGCCGGCGACCGATCCCGTGCCCCACGGCAGGTCCGCTGACCGCGCCCCCGCGCCGGTGGCGGAGGGCGACGACGGTGTCGAGGACGCCCTGGCACTGCTGGGGACGCGGCCGGCGTCGCACCGGAACCACGGTGCCCCCGCGCCTGGTCAGGACGCTCCGGCCGGACGGCATCGCGGCATGCCGTGGGAGGAGGCCCGCGCCCTGGCATCGCGCGCCGGACGCGCCGGTGTGCTGCGCACCCGCCGCGACCCCCTCCCCGCCTCCCTCGGCCGGGTGCTCGCCACTCCGCTCATGGCGCTCGTCGACCTGCCGTCGTTCGACACGTCCGCCATGGACGGCTGGGCGGTCGCAGGCCCCGGACCGTGGACGGTGGCGTCCGATGGGAGCGGCATCCTCGCCGGGCACGGAGGGGCGGAGACCCTCGTGGACGGCACTGCCGTACGGATCGCGACCGGCGCCCGGGTTCCGCCCGGCGCGACCGCGGTGATCCGCAGCGAGTGCGCCAGGGCCGACCGCGCCGGCCGGGTGCACGCCCTGCGCCAGGTGATGCACGGTCAGGACATCAGACCGCGCGGCCAGGAATGCCGTTCCGGCGATCAGCTGCTGCCCGCCGGGACGCTGGTGACCCCCGCCGTGCTCGGCCTCGCCGCCGCGGCCGGCTGCGACGAACTGCTCACGGTGGTCCGTCCGAAGGTGGAGGTACTCGTTCTCGGCGACGAGCTGCTCACCGAAGGGCTGCCCCATGACGGGCTGATCCGTGATGCCCTCGGGCCGATGATCGGTCCCTGGCTGCGGGCCCTCGGAGCCGAGGTGACCGGTACCCGCAGGGTCGGCGACGACGCCGACGCACTGCGGAGGACCGTCACCGAATCGGATGCCGACCTGGTGATCACCACGGGCGGTACGGCCGCGGGACCGGTCGACCATGTCCACCCCATGCTCAGCAAGGCGGGTGCCGAGCTGCTGGTCGACGGAGTCGCCGTACGGCCCGGGCACCCGATGCTGCTGGCCGGGCTGGAGGCGGGCAGGCACCTGGTGGGACTTCCCGGCAATCCGCTCGCTGCCGTCTCCGGGCTGCTCACCCTCGCGGAACCCCTGCTGAGGCAGCGTTCCGGGCAGGCAACCCCGGCACCGTATCGCGCGTCCCTGAGGGACGAGGTTCATGGTCATCCGCAGGACACCCGGCTGGTGCCGGTGGTGCATCGCGGCGACCAGGTCGTGCCGCTGCACTTCAGCGGTCCGGCCATGCTACGGGGCATCGCCGCCGCGCACGGTCTCGCCGTCGTGCCTCCCGGGGGAGGGCGGCCCGGCGACGAGCTGGAGATCCTCGACCTGCCCTGGCCGCCGAGCTCCGAAGGGTGTTTCACGTGAAACTTCCCGGCCATGACGCCATGGCCCGGCAAGCGGACGAGCAGATCGCCGCCTCACGGGTACACCTGCCCAAGCAGACCGTCGAAAGGCCACTGCGGCAGGTCACCAAGCGGCTGCTGCTCGCCCTGAGCGTCCTTGTGCTGACGGTCCTCATCGTCTGGCTCGACCGCGGCGGCTACTACGACAACGCGGACCAGAAGGTCGACTTCCTCGACGCCGTCTACTACTCCACGGTGACGCTCTCGACCACGGGCTACGGCGACATCGTTCCGCAGAGCGACACCGCCCGCCTGGTCAATGTGCTGCTGGTGACACCGCTGCGCGTGCTCTTCCTGATCATTCTGGTCGGTACCACTCTCGAGGTCCTCACCGAGAGGACCCGGGAGGAGTGGCGGCTGAACCGTTGGAGGTCCACCTTGCGTGACCACACTGTCGTCATCGGCTTCGGCACCAAGGGGCGCTCCGCGCTGCTGACCCTGTGTGCGACGGGCCTTCAGAAGTCGCAGATCGTCATCGTCGACCCGAGCTCGAAGGTGGTCGAGGCGGCGAACGCGGACGGATTCGCCGGTGTCATCGGTGACGCGACGCGCAGTGATGTGCTGCTCCGTGCCGAGGTTCAGCGGGCACGGCAGATCATCATCGCCACCCAGCGCGATGACACCGCGGTCCTGGTCGCGCTCACCGCACGGCAGCTCAACCGGGGCGCGAAGATCGTGGCAGCGGTCCGGGAGGAGGAGAACGCCCCGCTCCTGCGCCAGTCGGGCGCCGATGCCGTGATCACCAGCGCCAGCGCGGCCGGCCGGCTCCTCGGACTCTCGGTGCTCAGCCCGTACGCGGGCACGGTGCTGGAGGACCTGATCCAGCAGGGCACCGGACTCGACATCGTCGAGCGCCCGGTGATAAAGAGCGAGGTCGGCAAGAGCGTCAGGGAGACGGAAGACCTGGTCGTAAGCGTGCTGCGCGGGCACCGGCTGCTCGGTTACGACGACCCCAGGCCAGCCCCCTCCAGCTGACGGACCGGCTCATCACCATCGTGCGGGCGGTGAACGCACCCCCTGGAGCGGTGCGGGGCAGTGGTGGCAGCAAGCCGGAGTAGCCTCGCGGCCATGCATGCGATCACGATTCCCGAACCCGGTGGTCCCGAGGCGCTGGTCTGGGCGGAGGCGCCGGACCCCGAACCCGGCCAGGGAGAGGTTCTCGTCGGGGTTGCCGCGAGCGCGGTCAATCGCGCCGACATCCTCCAGCGGCAGGGCTTCTACGACCCACCACCCGGCGCGTCCCCGTACCCGGGGCTCGAATGCTCGGGCCGGATCCTGTCCGTCGGCCCGGGAGTGTCCGGATGGAGCGAGGGCGACGAGGTGTGCGCGCTGCTGTCGGGCGGCGGATACGCGGAGAAGGCGGCCGTGCCGGCCGGTCAGCTGCTGCCGGTACCCAGGGGCCTCGACCCGGTCACGGCGGCGGCCCTGCCCGAGGTCACGTGCACCGTCTGGTCCAACGTGTTCATGGTCGCCCATCTGCGGCCCGCCGAGACGCTGCTGGTGCACGGCGGCGCCAGCGGGATCGGCACGATGGCCATCCAGCTGGCGAAGGCCGTGGGGGCACGCGTCGCCGTCACCGCCGGAGGGCCGGAGAAGCTGGCGCGCTGCGCCGAGCTGGGCGCCGACATCCTGATCGACTACCGCGAGCAGGACTTCGTCGAAGAACTGCGCAAGGCGACGGACGGGGCGGGGGCCGACGTCATTCTCGACATCATCGGTGCCAAGTACCTGGACAGGAACGTGCGTGCGCTCGCCGCCAACGGACGTCTGGCCGTGATCGGACTTCAGGGCGGAGTGAAGGGCGAGCTGAACCTCGGGATGCTGCTCGGCAAGCGGGCCGCGGTGACCGCGACATCGCTGCGCGGGCGGCCGCCGCAGGAGAAGGCGGCGATCGTCGCCGCGGTGCGGGAGCACGTCTGGCCGCTCATCGAGGCGGGAACGGTGAAGCCCGTGGTGGACCGTGTGCTGCCGATGCCGGAGGCGGCGGAGGCCCACCGGACCCTGGAGTCAGGCGCCCATGTGGGCAAGGTACTGCTGGTGGCGCCCGCCGGTCGTCGCTGAGCGGGGCCGGCCGGACCCCGGGCCCGGATCTCCAGGGCGGGCCTGGTGCGGTCCCCGCGAAACAGATGCTCCCGGCTCCGCCCGGCGGTGCCGGGCCTGCGGGCCCTGGGGCTCGCTCCAGGGCCCGCACCCGGGCCGGTCTCCTCGTAGCACCGCACCCCGCTGATTCGCCGTCCCGCCGGTCCACTGCCCCGCCGATCCGGCGATCTGCGGGGCAGCCGGCGGGCCCGGGTCACGACGGGCATCCCGACGGGAGACGGGGCGGCCGCCCCGGAGGAGACCCAGGGGGCCGGGGAAACTCAGAGGTAGGGGCCCGAGCGGGCAGGGCCGCCGTGGACGGACTCGTCGTCGGTGGGGGCACCCGGCGGAAGGGCGCGGCGCATCTGCTCCAGCTGGGCGCGTGCCGCCATCTGCTGGGCGAACAGCGCCGTCTGGATGCCGTGGAACAGCCCCTCGAGCCAGCCGACCAGCTGGGCCTGGGCGATCCGCAGCTCGGCCTCCGACGGCACGACCTCGTCGGTGAACGGAAGCGACAGCCGCTCCAGCTCCTCGACCAGCTCCGGCGCCAGCCCTTCTTCGAGCTCCTTCACCGAGCTGGCGTGGATCTCCTTCAGCCTGACCCGGCTCGCCTCGTCCAGAGGTGCCGCCCGCACTTCCTCCAGCAGCTGCTTGATCATGCTGCCGATCCGCATGACCTTGGCAGGCTGTTCGACCATCTCCGTCACCGGGACCTCGCGAGCCTCGCCGTCACCTTCACCGCCGCCAAGCGCCATCCCGTTCTGTCCCACGATCAGGACCGGGGGCTCTCCTGCGACCGTTCACTCCTCGGCATCTCCATGCCGTCCATTCTCTCGCACATACGGTTCACCCCACGGTGTGCCCCCGCACCGAGTTGATCCACCCTGGTCCGGGGACACGATTGGGTCCGGCCCGTCCCGAAGGTGCTCGGACCGCCTCGCGGCGGGCCAGGCTCCCCGGGACCGCGCAGCGGCCCCGTGTGCCGCGGGCTCAGCGCCGGCGCAGCCGCAGCCCCATGTAGCCGAGCCCCAGCCCCATGAGGGCACAACCGGCGCCCAGCGTGAGCGACGGGACCTGGCGTTCGAGCGGCTGGGACACGGGATACGGGGGTGACTCGCCCGCGGCGGCGGGTGAGGGGTCGTCGGCGGAAACGGACTGCGAGGTGGCCGGGGGTCGGGCAGGGGCTGGAACTCACCCCGCTCCCCGTCGTCCGGCGCCGCGCTCCCGTCGGGCTCGCGGCCGTCCCCGTACCCGTCGTCGTGCCCGTGGTCGTGGACTTCGCCGTGGACGCCGTCGTGGACGTCGCGGCCGTCACGGGACCGATCGGGTGATGCCGGTGAACCGACCGAGGGGTCGACTGTCCGGCCGGGGCGCAGTCGGCCCTGACCGGCCTGACGTCCGGCGAGCGAGGAGGTGGGCGACGGGGTGGGCCGTTCGGCGGCCTTCTGCCGCAGTGGGGGGGTGTGGGGCTCGCCGGGGCGCCGGGGAGCCGCCGGAGGGCGGTCGCCTTGCTTGCCGGGGCCCGGTCCCGCCGCGGTGCTGCCGGTGATCCGCGGAGCCGCCGGTGCGCCGTGCGCAGGGCTGCCATGGCCGTGTGCCGGCCGGCCCGGACCGGCCGCGTCAGCGTCTTCGGCCTGCCCCGGGAGCGCCCGTGTACCCCGCCGCCCGTGTGGTGACCGGATCGGGTGCCTGCCTCGGCCCCGCCGCCGTACCACGCGCCCTCGCGGTGGCCAGGGCGGCCGGACCGGGTGCTTGCGTCGCCCCCGCCACCGTACTCACGTGCTCCGGCGGGCCTGGTGCCGTCGTCCCGCCGCGGTCCGTCGTGCCGGCCGTCTCCTCCGCCCGTGGTGCGCCGCCCCTGCCCTCCGCCGTCCCCGCGCGACTCCCCGGCGTGGGCCGGGGGGCTCTCGGCGTAGGCGTATGTGGCCACCGGCAGGGCGAGCACCAGCGCCGCGAGGGTCGTCGCGCAGTGTGTGCGGAGCTTCGGAGTCACGGGTGACCCCTCCCGAGCCGGGTCGCCGAGGTCGTCGAGGTTGCCGGTGCCAGTGGAGGGAACCCAAGCAGCGGATGCCGCCGAGGTTGCCAAGATTTCGGAGGTTTCGGACTCAGCGTCACATGGCGGAGAAATTCCGGCATCCCGGACAAAAGGGATCGACGTGGCGAGGGGCGGCCCGTATGAGCGCCAGCACACCCGGGGCTCACCGTCGAGGCTGAGGCCGCGGAGCGGCGTGCGGAAGCGCCCGGGCGGTGCCTACGGCTCCGGGTACCCGCTCGCGACCTTGATCTCGAACGTCTGGTCGCCCGGGACCACCGCCGTGCCCTCCGTGGGGAACTGCTCGATGACCTGGTCCTCCGCGTACTGCGGGTGGTCGACCCGGATCTCCTTGATCTTCCAGCCGGCGGCCTGGAGGCACGACTTCACCGACATCAGGTCCTTGTAGACGAAGCTCGGGGCCTGGACCTTCTCCGGATCTTCGGTGTCCTCCTGCGCGTCCGCGCACTCGTCCGCGTCCATCGTGCGGCTGCGCTCGGGGGGCTGTCGCCCCCGGCCTCGGCCGCCTCCGTCACCGACGGGTCGGCGTCTCCGTCGCCCTCGTCGCCGCCGATCAGGCTGAGCGCCGCGGTCAATCCGCCGATCGCGAGGAGTGCCACCAGGATCGAGCCGATGATCACCGGCATGATCCGCCCGCCTTGGGCGGGCGGTGCGGGGGCTCCGGTCCGCTGGGCGGAGTGGTGGTACGCGGGCGGCACGGTGGCCGGGCTCCGGTAGGCCGGGGCCGGAGCCGGGGCCTGGTGCGGGTAGCCGTAGCCCGGGCCGGGTGCCGGGGCCGCGGGGCCGTACGGGCCCGGCTGGTACGGCTGCCGGACATGGTGCGGACCGGGGGCGGGCCCTGGGCCGACCGGTCGACCGGCGGGAACACCGCGGACGCGACCCCCGAGCCGCTGTTCGTCGTCGGCGCGCCCTGCACGATCACCGGTGTGTGCGCGCCGCCCGCGTTCGCGACCCGCAGGCACTCGTCCCGCATGGCGGCGGCGGTGGGGAAGCGCTCGTTGGGGTTCTTCCTCAGGGCCCGGGCGACGAGGGCGTCCATCGCCGGCGTCACCGAGCGGTTGATGGAGGACGGGGCGGCCGGCTCCTCCTGCACATGGGCGTACACGATCGCCAGCGGCGATTCCGCGTCGAAGGGCAGCCTGCCCGTCAGCAGCTGGAAGAGCATGACGCCGACCGAGTACAGGTCGGAACGGGCGTCGACGCCGCGCCCCAGGGCCTGCTCGGGGACAGGTACTGCGGGGTGCCGACGACCATGCCGGTCTGCGTCATCGACGTGACGCCCGACTGCATGGCACGGGCGATGCCGAAGTCCATCACCTTCACGACGCCGCGCTTCGTCATCATCACGTTGCCCGGCTTGATGTCCCGGTGGACCAGGCCCATCTCGTGGCTGGTCTCCAGCGCCGCCAGCACGTCCGCGGCCACCCTCAGCGCCTTGCCGGCCGGCATCGCGCCGAACTGCCGGATGTCCTCCTGGAGGACGGAACCCAGCGGCATGCCCTCCACGTACTCCATGACGATGTACGGCATCAGCGTGCCGTCCGCCGCGGCGGAGCCGCCGAACGCCACCGCGTCCTCACCCGTGTCGAAGACGGACACGATGTTCGGGTGGGACAGCTTGGCCACGGCCTGCGCCTCGCGCCGGAAACGCTCGCGGAAGGACTGCTCCCGGCCGAGTTCGGTGTGCAGGGTCTTCACGGCCACCTGGCGGTCCAGCGCGGTGTCGTACGCCAGGTGCACCGACGCCATCCCGCCCTCGCCGAGCAGATCGCGAAACCGGTACCGGCCGCCCCCGACCGAACCGCCCGCGTAGCGGCCGCCCCGTGCGCCGTCCTGGCTCATGACTGTGCTTCCCCCCAAGACACGCACACCGTCGAGCGGTGGTCGCGGTGATCCGGACTACGGGGCAAGTCTGCCCGAGGGCAGTGACACGTCAAGCCGGACGCCTCTTCCGTGACCGTACGCACAAGAAGCGTCTCGCGAGCGTTACACGAACCGGACACGATGTGCTCCCGTGCGGGGGCAACGGGTTTGACGGCCGGTCCATCTCGGACCGGCGTGTCACCGGAAGCCTGTAGCGTGGCGTGTCGAACCACCGGCAGACGCCGCTCGCAGCGCGCGGCGCGGCAAGACACGACGGCGAGGACTGATGGCACCCGAATCCGAACCACATGGCGGCGGAGTGTCGGATGCTGCGGACTCCTGGGGCGTGGGCAAGCTCGTCGGCGACGGCCGCTACCGAATGACCCACCGTCTGGGACGGGGCGGCATGGCCGAGGTGTTCGCGGCGGAGGACGTCCGGCTCGGCCGCACCGTCGCGGTGAAGCTGCTCCGGGCCGACCTGGCCGAGGACCCGGTGTCCAAGGCGCGCTTCACGCGCGAGGCGCAATCCGTCGCGGGCCTCAACCACCATGCCATCGTGGCCGTGTACGACTCCGGCGAGGACGTGGTGGACGGCCAGCCCGTGCCGTACATCGTGATGGAGCTGGTCGAGGGCAGCACCATCCGCGATCTGCTGATCAACGCCGAGGCGCCGCCGCCCGAGCAGGCGCTCATCATCGTCTCCGGTGTCCTCGAGGCCCTCGCCTACTCGCACCAGCACGGCATCGTCCACCGCGACATCAAGCCGGCGAACGTCATCATCACCAAGGGCGGCGCGGTCAAGGTGATGGACTTCGGCATCGCCCGCGCGCTGCACGGCGCTTCGACGACGATGACCCAGACCGGCATGGTCATGGGCACCCCCCAGTACCTCTCACCCGAGCAGGCGCTCGGCAAGGCCGTCGACCACCGCTCCGACCTGTACGCCACGGGCTGCCTGCTCTACGAACTGCTCGCGCTGCGACCGCCGTTCACCGGTGAGACACCGTTGTCCGTCGTCTACCAGCACGTCCAGGACATGCCGGTGCCGCCCTCCGAGGTCTCGGACGTGGCGCCGCCGGAGCTGGACGGCCTGGCGATGCGCGCGCTCGCCAAGGACCCCGACGACCGGTTCCAGAGCGCCGAGGAGATGCGGGCGCTGCTGCAGTACGGGCTGCAGATGCTCCAGCAGCAGGGCAGCCACACGGGTGCCTGGAACACGGGTCCGGTCGTGATGCACGAGGCGGGCCACACCCCGGCGCAGGGCATGGGCGCGACGGCGGTGATGGGGCACCCGCACCACGGGGAGACCTCGCAGGGCCCGCTCCTCCCACCGCGCAATCCGGAGGACGGCGCGTACAGCACCGGACCCGGCGGCGGGGCGGACGGGGCAAGGTGTGGCTGTTCGTCGCGCTCGCCGTGATCGCGGTCGTGGCGGGTGTGGCCTTCGCGCTGGACCGGGCGGGCAACCCCGGCACGACGCCCAGGGACGACCAGAAGGTCTCCGAGTCCCCGACCACGTCCGGCCCTTCGACGACCCCCTCCTCCGAGGAGCCGGAGGAGGAAGAGGAGCCGGAGCAGAACACCAACGGCAACCAGGGCGACTGGCCGCCGAGCGAGCGCCCCTCCCAGCGGGACAGGTGGCCGTCCGCGCCGCAGAGCCCGAGTGACGCCCCGAGCGGCACCCCGTCGACCACCGAGGGTGCCACCGAGGGGGCGACGGAGGGCACGAACGAGGGGACCACGGAGGGCAACACCAACGAGGGGACCACGGAGGGCAACACCAACGAGGGCACGTCGACCGGTACGTCCACCGGTACGTCGACCGGCACCTCCGCCGGCACCGACGCCGGCACGACGACCGGCACGGACGCGGGTGCGGACGCCGGCACCACCGCCGGGGACACGGGCAGTTGACCCCGGGGCGCGGGCGTCCCTGCCGGGGGACGGGCGGCTGACCCCGGGCGGGGGACCGGCCCGCGCCGTCATCCGGCGAAGGCCTCGCACACCGCCTCGTACTCCCGCGTCCACCACACCGCCAGGGCCGACACCGCGGGGAACTGCGGGTCGGCCCTTCGGTCGTGCAACCGGTAGCGCCAGCGCAGTATCCAGAAGTCGTTGAGCCGCTCCCACCACACCCGGTGCACGGCGGCGGCGAGTTCCGCAGGGTCCGCCCCGGCCGCGCGCCGGTACGCGCGCGCATAGGCTCGCACCTTCCCCAGTTCCAGCCGGCCGGACGGCCGTACGAAGAAGATGGCCGCGGCCCGTACGGCCTCCTCGGCCCGCGGCTGGACGCCCAGCCGGTCCCAGTCGACGATCGCAGCCGGCTCCGCGCCCGTGTGGTCGCCCCGGTAGAGGAGGTTGAGCGGGTGGAAGTCCCCGTGCACCCAGCCGCCGGCGGCGGCCGCCGGCGGCCGCCGGTGCGCATGGCCCTCCAGCAGGGCCCGGCGCTCCAGCAGCCGGAACTCGGCGAGCGCGTCGAAGCTGTCCCGGGGACGGTGGGCGCGAGCCAGCACCAGCAGCGCGTCGATCAGGGCGAAGGTCTCCTCGGGGTCCGCGCTCTCGTGCGGGCGCAGCGTCCCCGGACGCTCCCGGGCACCGGCGTACCCGCCCGTGTCCACGCCCGCCATGCCCGCCGCGCCCGCCACGTTCCCTGTGCCTGCGTCCATGGCCGCGTCCATGGCCGTGCCCGCGTCCCCGTCCGTGTCCGTGTCCGTGTCCATGGTCATGACCCGTTCCAGGCCGGTGTGGACCAGACCGAGCAGCGCGCCCAGCCGGCGGGACTCGACCGTGGTGAGCTGGGCGCCCCAGCGGTGCCGCCCGTCCACCCAGGGATGCAGCGCATAGCAGTGGCCGCCGATCACGGCCACCGTGTCGCCGGACCTGTCGGCCACGGGCGGGGCGACGGGTACGCCGAGGGATTCGAGGCGGCGGACGGCGCGGTGCTGGCGGGCGATGGTCGCGCGGTCCGCGGTCGGCTCGTCGACGTGCTGTTTGAGGAAGTAGGCACCGCGCGTGGTGGCGAGCCGGTAGCCGCGATTCAGCAGGCCCTGGGTGACGGGCTCGCAGGAGAGGGGTTCGCCGGCGTCCTCGTACCGGCGCAGTAGCGCGGCGAGAGGGGGTGGGGCAGAGGGTGGGGCAATAGCAGATGAGCGCGGCACCCTTCAGATGTTAGATCACCCAGCGTGTCGCCGATGTCGCTGCCCGGGAGGGGTGGGGTACGCACCATGGCGAAACGGGACGGAACGGGTATACGGGCCGGCCCGAAGACCGTGGATGGCGCAGCCCCGGGCGGTGTGGTGTCCCCGGTCGGGGCGCTGTGCGTCTCCACCCGGGCCCGGCGCGGTCCGTACGGTCGCCCTCCGGGGCCCACCCGCGACGACCTCCGGGGCCGCCCTCCGAACCCCTCTCGCCCGCGCCGCAACACCCCCACCGGCACCCCCCACCCGCACCGCCCGCCCCGTACGGCCCGGGCCCAACCGGGTGGAATCCGAGCGGGCACGGGCGCAGAGGGCCCCGGGGCGGACCGGGTCCAGGTGGCCGGGGCGTCGCCCGCGGGCGTGGGGCGCCTCGGCCGGGTCCGCTCCGGTGGCGCCCGGCCCGGTGGCGCCCGGCCCGGTCCGGTGCGGCTTGGCCGGGTGTGGCTCTTTCGGTGTGGCTTTGGTCCGGTGGCGCCCGGCCCGGCCCGGCCCGGTGGCGCCCGGCCCGGTCCGGTGCGGTTTGCCCTGGTGTGGCTCTGTTCAGTGCCGCTCGGCGTGGAGCCGCGCCACGTAGGCGGCGGCCTGGGAGCGCCGTTCCATGCCCAGCTTCGACAGCAGGCCGGAAACGTAGTTCTTGATGGTCTTCTCGGCCAGGTGCAGCCGCTCGCCGATGGCCCGGTTCGTCAGTCCCTCGCCGATCAGGTCCAGGATCCTGCGCTCCTGCTCGGTGAGGCTCGCCAGCCTGTCGTCGGTCCTGGGGGCGTTCCCGTCGCGCAGGCGCTCCAGGACGCGCGCGGTGGCGGCCGGATCGAGCAAGGACCTGCCGGCCGCGACATCGCGCACCGCCGCCAGCAGCTCGGCGCCGCGGATCGTCTTCAGGGCGTAGCCCGAGGCCCCGGCCGTGATCGCGTCGAACAGCGCCTCGTCGTCCGCGTGCGAGGTGAGCATCAGGCACGAGGTGTCCTCGTTCCGCGAACG
Source organism: Streptomyces sp. I6 (assembly GCA_003725745.1). Classification (GTDB taxonomy): domain Bacteria; phylum Actinomycetota; class Actinomycetes; order Streptomycetales; family Streptomycetaceae; genus Streptomyces. Next base: position 3,469,885 of record RHDP01000001.1, read on the forward strand.
GATCTCCCGGCAGACCCCGACCCCGCTGCCGTCGGGAAGGTGCACTTCCAGGATCACCACATCGGGGCGCAGCGCAGGGATCCTGACCAGGGCTTCTTCCGCCGTACCGGCCTCGCCGACGACCTCGATGCCGTCCTCGGCGGACAGCAGCTCGTACACGCCGCGACGGACGACCTCATGGTCATCCACCAGGAATACAGTGATTTTTCCCTTTTCGTGCACGGCCCAAGTCTCACATACTCACTCTTCCCATGCCGGGGTGACCGGGATAACGTGCCGGTGTTCCGGCAGTCGCAGGGCTGTGACCAGTGGTTGTTCCCGTATTTCTCGATTTACTTGGAAATCCAAGCAAAATCGCAGGTCAAATGGGGTTTCGCAGGAATGCTCCCCACTGGGTAACGTGCCTTTGGCAGGCGCTCGCCGGGGCACCTGTCACGCCTGTTCCCGGCCGAGCCGCACCCACCCCGTGCACCGTAGGGAGACAGGCGAGCCGCACTGGACCCCGGCGGACCCCGGGGCCGGACAGACGGAGGAGCACGCACGTGACCGTGGAGAACACTGCCGCGCGCAAACCGCGCCGCAGCAGTAAGCGCGTCAGCGCCGCGAAGAAGCCAACGAGTTCCGAGCCCCAGCTCGTACAGCTGCTGACGCCCGAGGGTGAGCGGGTGGCCCACCCGGACTACGACCACCATGTCGCCGATCTCGGCCCCGAGGAGCTCCGCGGGCTCTACCGGGACATGGTTCTCACCCGCCGTTTCGACGCCGAGGCCACCGCCCTTCAGCGCCAGGGCGAGCTGGGCCTGTGGGCCTCGCTGCTCGGTCAGGAGGCCGCCCAGATCGGCTCCGGACGCGCACTGCGCGACGAGGACTACGTCTTCCCGACCTACCGCGAGCACGGGGTCGCCTGGTGCCGCGGTGTCGACCCGACGAACCTGCTGGGGATGTTCCGTGGAGTGAACCACGGAGGGTGGGACCCCAGCAGCAACAACTTCCATCTGTACACGATCGTCATCGGCTCGCAGGCGCTGCACGCCACCGGCTACGCGATGGGGGTCGCCAAGGACGGCGCGGACTCCGCGGTGATCGCGTACTTCGGCGACGGCGCCTCCAGCCAGGGCGATGTGGCGGAGTCGTTCACCTTCTCCGCGGTCTACAACGCCCCGGTCGTGTTCTTCTGCCAGAACAACCAGTGGGCGATCTCCGAGCCCACCGAGCGCCAGACCCGGGTGCCGCTCTACCAGCGCGCCCAGGGCTACGGCTTCCCCGGTGTCCGCGTCGACGGCAACGACGTGCTCGCCTGCCTGGCCGTGACCCGGTCGGCGCTGGAGCGCGCCCGCCGCGGGGAGGGCCCGACGCTGGTCGAGGCGTTCACGTACCGCATGGGCGCCCACACCACCTCGGACGACCCGACCCGCTACCGCCACGACGACGAGCGGGCGGCCTGGGAGGCCAAGGACCCCATCCTGAGGCTGCGGAAGTACCTGGCCGACCAGGGCCACGCCGACGAGGCCTTCTTCACCGGGCTCGAGGCGGAGAGCGACACGCTCGCCAAGCGCGTCCGCGAGGCGGTGCGCGCCATGCCCGACCCGGACGACATGGCGATCTTCGACCACGTCTACGCCGACGGGCACGCCCTCGTCGACGAGGAGCGCGCGCAGTTCGCCGCGTACCAGGCGTCGTTCAGCACGGAGCCGGACGGCGGCTCCGCCGCGGGTGCCGAGGAGGGCAAGTAGCCATGGCCGTAGAGAAGATGTCGCTCGCCAAGGCGCTCAACGAGTCGCTGCGCAAGGCCCTCGACACCGACCCCAAGGTCCTCGTCATGGGCGAGGACGTCGGCAAGCTCGGCGGGGTCTTCCGTATCACCGACGGGCTCCAGAAGGACTTCGGCGAGGAGCGGGTCATCGACACCCCGCTCGCCGAGTCCGGCATCGTCGGCACCGCGATCGGTCTGGCGCTGCGCGGCTACCGCCCCGTCGTCGAGATCCAGTTCGACGGATTCGTCTTCCCCGCGTACGACCAGATCGTCACCCAGCTCGCGAAGATGCACGCCCGCGCGCTCGGCAAGGTCAAGCTGCCGGTGGTCGTCCGCATCCCCTACGGCGGTGGCATCGGCGCGGTCGAGCACCACTCGGAGTCGCCCGAGGCGCTGTTCGCCCATGTGGCCGGCCTCAAGGTCGTGTCGCCGTCGAACGCGGCCGACGGCTACTGGATGCTGCAGCAGGCCATCCAGAGCGACGACCCGGTGATCTTCTTCGAGCCCAAGCGGCGCTACTGGGACAAGGCCGAGGTCGACACCGAGTCCATCCCGGACCCGTTGCACGCCGCCCGGGTGGCCCGTGCCGGCACGGACATCACCCTCGCCGCCTACGGCCCGATGGTGAAGGTCTGCCTGGAGGCCGCGGCTGCCGCCGAGGAGGAGGGCAAGTCGGTCGAGGTCCTGGACCTGCGCTCGATGTCCCCGATCGACTTCGACGCCGTGCAGCGTTCGGTGGAGAGGACCGGCCGGCTGGTCGTCGTCCACGAGGCCCCGGTGTTCTACGGCTCGGGCGCGGAGATCGCCGCCCGTATCACCGAGCGGTGCTTCTACCACCTGGAGGCGCCGGTCCTGCGGGTCGGCGGATTCCACGCCCCCTACCCGCCGGCCCGGCTGGAGGAGGAGTACCTTCCGGGACTGGACCGGGTGCTCGACGCCGTCGACCGCTCGCTGGCGTACTGAGGAGAGGGTCGTGACGACGATGACTGACGCTTCCACGCGCTTCCGCGAGTTCAAGATGCCCGACGTGGGCGAGGGGCTCACCGAGGCCGAGATTTTCAAGTGGTACGTCCAGCCCGGCGACACCGTCACCGACGGCCAGGTCGTGTGCGAGGTCGAGACCGCCAAGGCCGCGGTGGAACTGCCCATCCCGTACGACGGAGTGGTGCACGAGCTCCGCTTCGACGAGGGCACCACCGTGGACGTCGGCACCGCGATCATCACCGTGGACGTGGCGCCGGGCTCCGGCCCGGCCGAGGAGCCGGCACCGCCGGCGGCCGCCGGGCCTGCGGTCGCCGGGTCCGAGTCCGCGTCCCAGTCCGCGTCCCGGTCCGGGGCCGCGGTCGCGGACGATGAGGCGGAGACCGGGGTGAAGGAGAAGCCCGCCGGCCGTCAGCCCGTGCTGGTCGGTTACGGCGTGGCCGAGTCCTCCACCAAGCGCCGTCCGCGCAAGGGCACTTCGGCGCCCGGGCAGGCCCAGCCGACCGCGCAGGCCGAGGCCGCGGCGGCCGTGCAGGCCGAGATGAACGGCCACGGGACCGCGGCGCCCGCCGCGCCCCGCCCGTTGGCCAAGCCCCCGGTCCGCAAGCTGGCCAAGGACCTCGGGGTGGACCTCGCCACGGTCGTGCCCAGCGGCCCCGACGGGATCATCACCCGTGACGACGTCCGGGCGGCCGTGGCCCCGGCCCAGGCACCCACGCCCGTCGCGGCGCCCGAGCCGGTGGCAGCGGAGGCCGCGGCGGCGCCCTCCGGTTCCGCGGTGGCCGGTGCCCGTGAGACCCGCGTCCCGGTCAAGGGCGTCCGCAAGGCCACCGCCCAGGCGATGGTCGGCTCGGCCTTCACCGCGCCGCACGTCACCGAGTTCGTCACGGTCGACGTCACGCGCACGATGAAGCTGGTCGAGGAGCTGAAGGCCGACAAGGACATGGCCGGGCTGCGGGTGAACCCCCTGCTGCTCGTCGCCAGGGCGCTGCTGGTCGCGATCAAGCGCAACCCGGAGGTCAACGCCGCCTGGGACGAGGCGAACCAGGAGATCGTGCTCAAGCACTACGTCAACCTGGGCATCGCCGCCGCCACCCCACGCGGTCTGATCGTGCCGAACATCAAGGACGCGCACGACAAGACCCTGCCGCAGCTCGCCGAGGCCCTCGGCGAGCTGGTGTCCACCGCCCGGGAGGGGAGGACGACCCCGGCCGCGATGCAGGGCGGCACGGTGACGATCACCAACGTGGGCGTCTTCGGGGTCGACACCGGCACGCCGATCCTCAACCCCGGCGAGTCGGCGATCCTCGCGGTCGGCGCGATCAAGCTCCAGCCGTGGGTCCACAAGGGCAAGGTCAAGCCCCGCCAGGTCACCACGCTGGCGCTCTCCTTCGACCACCGGCTGGTCGACGGCGAACTGGGCTCGAAGGTCCTGGCGGACGTCGCCGCCGTGCTGGAGCAGCCGAAGAGACTCATCACCTGGGTCTGACGCTCCGGTTCGGCACGCGACACCGCGCGGCCGCACGCCTGCGCGGTCCCACCGGCGCACGGTCGCGCGGCCGGCACGAAAGAAGGTCCCGGGACGCCGCCGCGTCCCGGGACCTCTTGCGCCGATCGGTGAGTGCGCCGATCCGTGACCGGTTCGATCCGTGAGGGTTCGATCAGTCCCGCTGGGTGCCGGCCGGGAGCGAACGCAGCTCCATCGTGCGGGCGCTGCTGGAGGCGAAGCCGAAGTCGAGCAGCTTCGCCGCGTCCTTGAACCGGTTGTCGCCGGTGGACGAGGCCAGCACCACACCGGTGTAGGTCTTGCCGTTGCGGGTCGCGGCGAAGACGAGGCAGGGGCCCGCCGCCGTACCGGTACCGGTCTTCACGCCGATCGCGCCGCTGTAGGAGCCCAGCAGCTTGTTGGTGTTGTACCAGGTGTAGGTGCGGGTGCCGCCGGTGCTCGTCGTGGCCGCGGCCTTGTACGACGTCGGCTTGACGACCTCGCGGAAGACGGAGCTGCTCATCGCGTGGCGGGCGAGCTTCGCCAGGTCCGACGGGGTCGTGTAGTTGTTCCCGGTGCGCGAGATGCCGTCGAACGAGTCGAACTTGGTGTTGACCAGGCCCAGCTGCTTGGCCTTCGCGTTCATCTTGCCGATGAAGGAGCTGGTGCGGGCGGCGGTCGTCGTGCCCGTGCCGTACGTGTCGGCCAGGGCGTACGCGGCGTCGCAACCGGACGGCAGCATCAGCCCCGACAGCAGCTGGCGGACGGTCAGTTTGTCACCGGTGCGCAGGTCCGCGGTGCTGGCCCCCTCGCGGGCGACGTAGTTCCGGTACTCCGCCTTGACCGTGACCTTCTTGTTCAGGTCAACGCCCCGGATGGTGAGGACCGTTATGGCCGTCACGAGCTTCGTGGTGCTGGCCATCTGGCGGCGGGTGCTGGTGGCCTTGCCGTAGACGGCCTTGCCGTCCGCCTGGTCCAGGAGGAAGCCGCCCTTGGCCGTGATGGACGGGGTCGGCGTCGCCGCGTGGGCGGGGGCGGCCAGGGGCGAGGCCGTCAGCAGCAGGCCACCCGCGAGAGCGACGGTGGCGGCGCGGCGCACGCCCTTGTGACTGGTTTTCAAAGGAAACGCTCCGATGGTCGCGTATGCGAGGAATGCGTGGGGCTCTCACAGTCGATCGGGCCCTCGGGAAAAGGATCCCGATACAAGACGCCCGAGGGGCGTGAATGGATGTACCGGTGTGGCGCGCTTCCCGGTGCCCCCTGCCCGGTGCGGGCCCGGCCCGGCCCGCTCCGCCCTTCCCGGTCCGGTCGTTCCCTGCCCGGCCCGCTCCGCCCTTCCCGGTCCGCATCCGGCGTTTCCGGGGCGCGGTTGGCCCGGCCCGCACCGTCTCCGCAGTCCCGGCTCCCTCCCCGACCTCCCCGCCGGCCTGACCACCCCACCGGCCTGACCTCCCCGCCAGGCGGTCCCGCCTCCGCGCCGTCCTGCATGCTGGACGGCGCCGCCGTTGCACACCCGTTGTATCTATGCTGTGCGCATGCCCGCCGCTCCCGTGAGACAGCCCCCTGCCGCCGAACGCGTCTACGCCCATATCAAGCAGGCCGTCCTCGACCGCCGCTACGAGGGTGGCACCCTGCTCACCGAGGGCGAACTGGCCGACGCCGTAGGGGTGTCCCGCACCCCCGTCCGCGAGGCACTCCTCAAGCTGGAGATGGAAGGACTCCTCAGGCTCTACCCGAAGAAGGGCGCGCTCGTCCTCGCCGTCTCCGCACAGGAGATCGCGGACGTCGTCGAAACCCGGCTGCTGGTCGAGGAGTTCGCCGTCCGCCGGGCCGTCCCCGCCCCGCCCCGGCTGATCCGGCGCCTGGAGGAACTGCTCGACGAGCACAAGAGGTGTGCCGAGTCCGGCGACCTCGCCGAGGTCGCCGCCACCGACCGCTGCTTCCACGCGGAGATCGTCCGCCACGCCGGCAACGAGATCCTCTCCCGCCTCTACGACCAGTTGCGCGACCGCCAGTTGAGGATGGGGGTCGCCGTCATGCACTCCCACCCCGACCGCGTCGCCAAGAACATCGCCGAGCACGCGGAGCTGCTGGACGCCATCAGGGCCGGTGACGGCGAGCGGGCCGCGGCCTGTGTGCACCAGCACCTGGGCTGGGTCAAGGTGCTGGTCCGGGGTGAGCAGGGATGAGCCGGGACTGCGCCGCACTGCCCGGTGATCCCCCGGGTGGGCGCCGGGCCGCCCTCGTCTGGGGCGTCGGCGTCGCCGTCTACTTCGTCGCCGTCATCTTCCGTACGTCGCTGGGAGTCGCCGGTCTCGATGCGGCCGACCGCTTCGACGTCAACGCCTCCGCGCTCTCGGCCTTCTCCATACTCCAACTGCTGGTCTACGCGGGCATGCAGATACCCGTCGGTCTCATGGTCGACCGGCTCGGCACCAGGAAGGTGCTGGCCCTCGGCGTCGTCCTGTTCACCGCGGGGCAGCTCGGCTTCGCCTTCTCCCCCTCGTACGGGACCGCCCTCGCCGCGCGGGCGCTCCTCGGCTGCGGCGACGCGATGACCTTCATCAGCGTGCTGCGGCTCGGTTCCCGCTGGTTCCCCGCCCGCCGCGGACCGCTCGTCGCCCAGGTCGCGGCGCTGTTCGGGATGGCGGGCAACCTGGTCTCCACCCTGGTGGTCTCCCGAATGCTGGAAGGCCTCGGCTGGACCGCCACGTTCGCGGGCAGCGCCGTGGCCGGAGCGGTCGTCCTCGTCCTGCTCGTCCTCTTCCTCAGGGACCGTCCCGAGGGCGCGGAGCCGCCGTCCACCGTCCACACCGGGGCGGCCTTCGTCCGCCGGCAGCTCGCCCTCTCCTGGCGTGAGCCCGGCACCCGGCTCGGCATGTGGGTGCACTTCACCACCCAGTTCCCCGCGATGGTGTTCCTGCTGCTGTGGGGGCTTCCGTTCCTCGTCGAGGCCCAGCGGCTCTCCCGGGAGACCGCCGGCTGGCTGCTCACCCTCGTGGTCGTCTCCAACATGGTGGTGGGACTGGTCTACGGCCAGGTCATCGCCCGGCACCACGCCGCACGGGCACCGCTCGTCCTCGGCACGGCCGCGGCGACGGCGACGGTCTGGGCCGCCACCCTCGCCCACCCGGGCGGCCGCGCTCCCCTGTGGCTGCTGATCACCCTGTGCGCGGTCCTCGGCGCCTGCGGCCCCGCCTCGATGATCGGTTTCGACTTCGCCCGGCCCGCCAACCCGCCGGAACGCCAGGGGACCGCGTCCGGCATCGTCAACATGGGCGGTTTCGTGGCCTCCATGACCACGCTGCTGGCGGTGGGCGTGCTGCTGGACGCGACCGGCGACGACTACCGTGTCGCGTTCTCGTCCGTCTTCGCCCTTCAGGCGCTGGGCGTGACGCAGATCCTGCGGCTGCGGGCGCGCACGGTCCGGCTGGAGCGGGAGCGGCTGGTGGCGAGCCGGGTCGAGGCGGTGCACGTCCCGGTGTGAGGCACGCGGCACGGGCCTCCGGGCGCCGTGGTGTGGGGCATGCGGCACGGTTGTCCGGGCGGCCTGGTGTGGGGCACGCGGCACGGGTGTCCGGGCGGCCTGGTGTGGGGCACGCGCGGGCGTCCGGGGCGTGAGGCGCGTCGTCCACTTCCGGGCACCAGGCACGTCGTGGACGTCCCGGTCCCGGTGCGAGGGCACGGGGTGCGGCGCGGCCGGGGCGGACGCGACGCGCCCTCCACGGTGCCCCGCGGCGGAACCGGCCGCGGGCTCCCGGAACCCACCCGCTACGGCGTCACCGCGAACGACTCCAGGATCGCGGCCGCGAGCCCGGCGTCCCCTTCGATCTTGATCCGGTCGGCGACGGCGGCGGGCCGGACCCGGCCTGCCGCCAGCCGCACATAGGTCTCCCAGTCCAGGGCCAGGGTCACGGCCGGGCCCAGTGACGGCGAGCCGTCCACGGTCCCGCGCCCGTCCGCGCCGACCCGTACCGTCCGCAGGAACTCCACCGGCCCGTGCACATCGAGGACCACCGCCGAGTGGGGCGGCGCTCCGGCGCCCTTGGCGACGACCTTCGGCAGCGCCGAGATGAACTGGTCACGGGCGACCAGCGCCCCGGGGGAGTCGAGGTTGCCGGGCGCGTTCAGCGCGACACGCAGATCCTGTTCGTGCACCCAGACGTCGAACGCCCGGATGCGATAAGCCTGTTCCAGTGTCTGCTCCGCACCCAGCGGGGCGCGCACCATCGTCTCCGGAGAGCGGTTCTCGTTCCGCAGCTGCCGGTTCCGCCGGATGATCGTGTACTCGAGCTCGGAGGTCATCTCCGGCGCCGTGTGGTGGCGGCGCACATCGACCTGCATCTCCATGTAGCGGGCGAACTCGCTGCGCACATGGTAGAGATCGCGTGGCAGGCTGTGGATCGGCCGGGGGTCGCCGAGCATCTCGCACTCCATGCCGATGATGTGCGACACGACGTCGCGAACCGACCATGCGGGGCACGGTGTCGCGCGGTTCCACTCTCCTTCCGCGAGCGGCTGCACCAGCTCGGATATGGCTTCGATGGAGTGGGTCCAGGCGTCGGCGTAGGTCTGGAGACTGGGATGGACGGTCACGGAACCCCTCGGCGGTCGTGCGCGGTCTGGGTGCGGGCGGCTGCCGGGGGTCCTGGGGGTGACCCCCGGGACAGAACAGTACGCTGCCCTTGGGCACCCCGGCAGTGCTTTCGTGTGACGATCGTAGGCCCGTGTTGACGGCTCGAATGCCAGGACGGTGGTAGTGTGCGCGCCTCACTCATCCAGATCGCAGTAGACCATGACGAACCGGTGGACTCCCGCCGTCGTCGCGCGGCCGCGCTGGTGCGGGAACAGCGCGGTTCCGCCCTTGTGGTCCTTCCCGAACTCTGGACCGTGGGGGCCTTCGCCTACGACTCCTTCGAGGCGGAGGCCGAGACGCTGGACGGCCCCACCCACCGGGCCATGGCGGAGGCTGCGGCCGACGCGGGAGTCTGGCTGCACGCCGGCTCCGTCGTCGAGCGGGCCGCCGACGGCCGCCTCTTCAACACCTCGCTGGTCTTCTCCCCGAGGGCCGCCTCGCCGCTGTCTACCGGAAGATCCACCGGTTCGGCTTCGACAAGGGCGAGGCCGTGATGATGGCCGCGGGCGAGGACCTGGTGACCGTGCGGCTGCCCGACGCCACCCTCGGTCTCGGCACCTGCTACGACCTGCGCTTCCCGGAGCTCTTCCGCGGCCTGGTCGACGCCGGCGCCGACGTCCTCGTCGTCCCCGCCGGCTGGCCGGAGCGGCGGCGTGCCCACTGGACCCTCCTGGCGCGGGCCCGGGCGGTCGAGAACCAGGCGTACGTCCTCGCCTGCAGCACCGCCGGCACCCACGCGGGCGTGGAGCAGGCGGGGCACAGCACCGTCGTCGACCCGTGGGGCGAGGTCCTGGCGGAGGCGGGCGCCGGTGAGGAGGTCCTCGCGGTCGACCTCGACCCGAAGAGGCCGGCGGAGTCCCGCGAGCAGTTCCCGGCCCTCAAGGACCGCCGCCTGGGCCTGGCGCCACCGGCGGTACGGGGGAGCTGACGCCCCGGGACCCGGTTCGGCTCGGCCGCCACCCGGTCCCGCACGGCCGGGGCGGCCCCGGCCCGCCCGCCCCGGGCCCATGGCCGTGAGCCGTGGGTCTCGGCAGTCGTGCGGGCGCCGTTCGTCCACTGCGTCCCGGGAGGGGCGGCACCCCCGCGGGCGGTCCGGACCGCCCGCGGGCCCCTGCCCGGCGAGTGGCACCCTGGAACGCATGAACGCCGCCACTTCCCCCGCTCCCGCGCCCCGCCGTGCCCGTGTCCGTGCCCCCGAGCTGATCGGCAAGGGCGGATGGATCAACACCGGTGGGAAGGATCTGACGCTGGCCGACTTCCGAGGTCGCACATTGATCTTGGATTTTTGGACGTTCTGCTGCGTCAACTGCCTGCACGTCCTCGACGAGCTGCGCGAGCTCGAGGAGAAGCACCGCGACACCACGGTGGTCATCGGCGTCCACTCGCCGAAGTTCGTGCACGAGGCCGAGCACCAGGCCGTCGTCGACGCCGTCGAGCGGTACGGGGTGCACCACCCCGTCCTCGACGATCCGGAGCTCGCGACGTGGAAGCAGTACGCGGTACGGGCCTGGCCGACGCTCGTGGTGATCGATCCCGAGGGGTATGTCGTCGCCCAGCACGCGGGCGAGGGGCACGTACACGCCATTGAGCGGCTGGTGGAGCAGCTGGAGGCCGAGCACCAGGCGAAGGGCACCCTGCGGCGCGGGGACGGGCCGTACGTGCCGCCGGAGCCGGTCGCGACGGATCTCCGCTTCCCGGGGAAGGCCCTGCGGCTGCCCTCCGGGCGCTTCCTGGTCTCCGACTCGACACGGCACCAGCTGGTCGAGCTGGAGCCGGACGGCGAGACCGTGGTGCGGCGGATCGGCGACGGCGACTTCCGGGAGCCGCAGGGGCTCGCGCTGCTGCCGTCGGGGAAGGTGATCGTCGCCGACACGGTGAACCACGCGCTGCGGACGGTCGATCCCGCGACCGGTGTGATCGAGCGGGTCGCGGGGACGGGGCGGCAGTGGTGGCAGGGGGCGCCGACGTCGGGACCGGCCCTCGAGGTGGACCTGTCCTCGCCGTGGGACGTGGCCTGGTGGCAGGGCAGGGTGTGGATCGCGATGGCCGGGGTCCACCAGCTGTGGACGTACGACCCGGAGACCGGCACGGTCGAGGTGGCCGCGGGCACGACCAACGAGGGACTGGTGGACGGACCGGCCGCCGAGGCGTGGTTCGCGCAGCCGTCCGGGCTGGCCGCGGCCGGGGACCGGTTGTGGATCGCCGACTCGGAGACGTCCGCGCTGCGGTGGATCGACACCGGTGGCGCGGTGCACAGCGCCGTCGGCACCGGCCTCTTCGACTTCGGGCACCGGGACGGCAACGCCGGACAGGCCCTGCTCCAGCACCCCCTGGGCGTCACCGCGCTGCCCGACGGCTCGGTGGCCGTGTCCGACACGTACAACCACGCGCTCCGCCGCTACGACCCGGCGACCGGCGAGGTGACGACCCTCGCGACCGATCTGCGCGAGCCGTCCGGCGCGGTGCTGGACGGCGAGGAGATCGTCGTCGTGGAGTCGGCGCGGCACCGGCTGACGCGGCTGCGGCTCCCGGAGGAGTCCGTCCGGGTCGAGGGGGTGGCGCACCGTACGCAGCGTGCGGCCACCGAGGTGGCGCCGGGGACGCTGCGGCTCGACGTGGTCTTCCAGGCGCCCGAGGGGCAGAAGCTCGACACCCGTTACGGACCCTCGACCAGGCTGCTGGTGTCGTCGACCCCGCCGGAGCTGCTGGCCGGGGGCGGAGGTGCGGGTACCGACCTGTTCCGGGAACTGGAGCTGGACCCGGCGGTGACCGAGGGCGTGCTGCACGTCTCGGCGATGGCCGCCTCCTGCGACGATCCGGCTGGGGGCACCTCCCGGTCGGAGACTGGGGGAGAGTACCCGGCGTGCCATGTGCACCAGCAGGACTGGGGTGTTCCGCTCCGGGTGACCGGCGACGGGGTGTCCCGGCTGCCGCTGGTGCTGGCGGGCATGGACGGCGCCTGACCGGCCGGTCCGCCCGCGCCGGGCGACGGCGCCGGCGGGCGGCACGTCACGGCCCGGCCGTTGACGCGCCCCGCCGGTCCGGCCGGACGCCGCGTCAGCGCTCGTAGCCGCTGTGCCGGGGCTCCTCGATCACGGTCGGGGCGACCGGTGAGACGAGTGCCCGGCGGCGGCGCGCGATGCTGGTGAAGGCGGCGACCCCGATGATGCCGACCGCCATCATGATCAGTCCGACCAGGTCCAGGTTGACGCTCTCGGTCTTCCAGTCGGTCGCGAAGGTGAGAATCGCCCCCGCGCCGATCAGCAGGATGCAGCCTCCCAGGCCCATGATCTCCGCCTCCCGTGTCGATGTAGATCCACCGGGTACCCCGGCCCGCAACTCCTACGCGGGACAGCCCACATGGCGGCGCGCGGCCCTCGGCGGAGGGCCCTCGGCGGCTCCCGGGAAGGCTCCCGGGACGACCCTCGGGACGACCCTCGGGAGGGCCCCGGCGCGGTCAGCCCTCGAGGAACGCGACCAGCGCGTTGGCCAGCAGGTACGGGTCGTCCGAGCCGCAGAGTTCGCGGGCGCTGTGCATCGAGAGGATCGCCACGCCGATGTCGACGGTCCGGATCCCGTGGCGCGCGGCGGTGATCGGTCCGATCGTCGTGCCGCACGGCATCGCGTTGTGGGAGACGAAGGTCTGCCACTCCACACCCGCTCGCTCGCAGGCGGCGGCGAAGACCGCCCGGCCGCTGCCGTCCGTCGCGTACCGCTGGTTGACGTTGACCTTCAGGATGGGGCCCCGGTTGGGGCGGGGGTGGTGCGTGGGGTCGTGGCGCTCAGGGTAGTTGGGGTGCACGGCGTGACCGGTGTCGGAGGAGAGGCAGACGGTGCCGGCGAAGGCCCGGGCGCGGTCCTCGTAGCTGCCGCCGCGGGCGAACACCGAGCGCTCCAGCACCGATCCGAGCAGCGGGCCGTCCGCGCCGGTGTCGGCCTGGGAGCCGTTCTCCTCGTGGTCGAACGCGGCCAGGACGGGGATGTACGGGAGGCCGTCCCGGCCCGAGACGGCGACGAGCGCGGCGGTCCCCGCATGTACGGAGAGCAGGTTGTCCATCCGCGGGCCGGCCACGAGTTCGCGGTTGCGGCCGAGGAACGCGGGGGCCTCCAGGGCGTGGGTCATCAGGTCCCAGCCGGTGACCTCGCCGGGCGGGAGTCCCGTCTCCTCCTCCAGGAAGGAGATCAGATCGCCTTGCCTGACGGTCCCGCCGAGGCCCCAGACGGGCTGCATGTGCTTCTGCTTGTCCAGTTGCAGGCCCTTCTCGTGGATCGAGCGGTCCATGTGGATCGCGAGCTGGGGCACGCGCAGCAGCGGGCGGTCGATGTTCACCAGACGGGTGGAGCCGTCCCGCAGCGTGAGCCGGCCGGCGAGGCCGAGGTCGCGGTCGAGCCAGGAGTTGAGCAGCGGTCCGCCGTAGATCTCGACGGCGATCTGACGCCAGCCGTACGCGCCCGTGTCCGGTTCCGGTTTGACCCGGAGGTTGGGGGAGTCGGTGTGGGCGCCGACGATGCGGAAGGGGGTGTGGGCCGGTGCGCCCTCCGGCACGTACCAGGCGATGACGGCGCCGCCCCGGAGCACGTACTTGCCGCCGCCGGCCCCGTCCCAGGCGTCGGTCTCCTCGACCCGCCGGAACCCGGCTCCGTCCAGCCGCTCGGCGGCGTTCGCCACGGCGTGGTACGGCGTGGGGCTCGCCGCGAGGAAGGACATCATGTCCTCGGTGTGGCCGCGGTCGAAGGGGGTGGGCGACGGGGAGGCTGCACGGCTGTTCATGGTGCTCACCTTAACGAGCGTTCCTCGCGCGGCCGGTTCGCCCGGTGGACCGTAGCGGGGCGCGGCGGTGCGGGGCCGGTCCGCCCGGTGGGCCGGGCCGGGGCGCGGCGGTGCGGGGCCGGTCCGCCCGGTGGGCCGGGCCGGGGCGCGGAGGAGGCGGGGCCCGGTACGCGGGAAGACCCGCTCCCGGGCGGGAGCGGGTCTTCGCTGCGGTCGGTGCGAGGGCCGGACCGGGTCGGCGGGAGAGCCGGACCGGGCTGGTGGGAGGGCCGGACTAGAAGGCCGCCTCGTCCAGGTCCATCAGCCCGTTGTCCACGCCCTCGGCGATCTCGCGGGCGAGCGAGACGCCCGGCAGGACGTTGGCGGCGAAGAACTTCGCGGCCGCGATCTTGCCCTGGTAGAACGCCTTGTCCTTGGCGGAGGCGGTCTCCAGCTTCTCGGCGGCGACGGCCGCACCGCGCAGCAGCAGGTAGCCGACGACCACGTCACCGGAGGCGAGCAGCAGGCGGGTGGTGTTGAGGCCGACCTTGTAGATGTTCCTGACGTCCTCGCCCGTGGCGGTGAGGTCGGTGAGCATCCGGCCGACGATCGCCTCCAGGTCGACCGCGGCCTTGGACAGGGCGTCGCGGGCGCCGGCCAGTTCCTCGCCGCCGGTGCCGACCGCGAGGAACTTCTTGATCTCCTCGGCGAGCGCGTTCAGCGAGGCGCCCTGGTCGCGGACGATCTTCCGGAAGAAGTAGTCCTGGCCCTGGATCGCCGTGGTGCCCTCGTAGAGGGTGTCGATCTTGGCGTCGCGGATGTACTGCTCGATCGGGTACTCCTGCAGGTACCCGGAGCCGCCGAAGATCTGCAGCGACTGGGCGAGCTGCTCGTACGCCTTCTCGGAGCCGTAGCCCTTCACGATCGGCAGCAGCAGGTCGTTCAGGCCCTGCAGGGACGTGGCGTCCTCGCCCGCGGCCTCCTTGAACGCGATCTCGTCCTGCACCGACGCGGTGTAGAGGACGAGGGCGCGCATGCCCTCCGCGTACGCCTTCTGCGTCATCAGCGAGCGGCGCACGTCGGGGTGGTGGGTGATGGTGACCTTGGGTGCGGTCTTGTCCATGAAGTTGGCCAGGTCGGGGCCCTGGACACGCTCCTTGGCGTACTCCAGCGCGTTGAGGTAGCCCGTCGACAGCGTGGAGATCGCCTTGGTGCCGACCATCATGCGGGCGAACTCGATGATCATGAACATCTGGCGGATGCCGTCGTGCTTGTCGCCGATCAGCCAGCCCTTGGCGGGGTGCTTGTCGCCGAAGGTCATCTCGCAGGTGTTGGACGCCTTGAGGCCCATCTTGTGCTCGACGTTGGTGGCGTAGACGCCGTTGCGCTCGCCCAGCTCGCCGGTCTCCCAGTCGAAGTGGAACTTCGGCACGAGGAAGAGGGACAGGCCCTTGGTACCCGGCCCGTGGCCCTCGGGGCGGGCGAGGACGTAGTGGAGGATGTTCTCCTCCATGTCGTGCTCGCCGGAGGTGATGAAGCGCTTCACGCCCTCGATGTGCCAGGAGCCGTCGTCCTGCTGGATCGCCTTGGTGCGGCCGGCACCGACGTCCGAGCCGGCGTCGGGCTCGGTGAGCACCATGGTGGAGCCCCACTGCTTGTCGACCGCGATCTGGGCGACCTTCTTCTGCGCCTCGTTGCCCTCCTCGTAGAGGATGCCGGCGAACGCCGGGCCCGAGGAGTACATCCATATCGCGGGGTTCGAGCCGAGGAGCAGCTCGGCGTAGGACCAGACGAGGGAGCGCGGCGCGGTGGTGCCGCCGATCTCCTCGGGGAGGCCGAGGCGCCAGTACTCGGAGTCCATGAAGGCCTTGTAGCTCTTCTTGAAGCTCTCCGGCACCGGAGCGGTGTTGGTCTCGGGGTCGAAGACCGGCGGGTTGCGGTCGGCGTCGGCGAAGGACTCGGCGAGGTCGTTCTCCGCGAGGCGGGCGATCTCGTCGAGGATGCTCTTGGCGGTCTCGACGTCCATCTCCGCGAACGGACCCGTGCCGTACAGCTTGTCGCGCCCGAGGACCTCGAAGAGGTTGAACTCGATGTCGCGGAGATTCGACTTGTAGTGCCCCATGGCGACGGCTCCGTAACGGATCGGGGAGGAGGCAGGGTCCTCGTTGCATCTACCAGCAAGTAGCTACGATGATGCTACCCGTCGGTAATAAGAAGCAACCCCCCACCGCCATCTGTGACGCGGCCCGCATCCGGCGGCTGGGCCGTGCCGGGCGGCGCGCACCAGACTGTCCCCCGCCGGGGCCACGGTCCACACCCCAGCGCAGACCCACCACCTCCAGCAGGGCGAGACCCCGTCCGACTCCTCGTGGACCCCGGCCCGCTCCTCGTGGCCCCGGCCCGGCGCGGCACGGGTCGCCGCACTGCCGGCTGAGGCGCCCCCGGCCATGGTCGGGCTGCGGCAGAGGACTTTCGAAACGGCAGAGAGAACGGCAGAGAGAAGTGTTCACCCGAGCACCGTTCGCCGGCGCAGGAGCAGTTCCAGCAAGGGAACGGGAGGCCAATGCCGGGAAGTCGCCGACGGCACCGCCCATGTCGTGCCCGTCCGCGACTCCGAGGCGCCCCACGGGCCCGTCCTCGCGGTCGGTGCCGGAGCATGGTCGCCGTTCGTCGGGGCGATCAGGTCCGGCAAGCTCACCCGCTGAGGCGTGACCGGCGGCCGGGCCCGCCCCCGGCGGAGCCTCGGTAGTCTTGCGCCCATGTACGGCTACGACCAGACCCCCGGCGGTCAGCAGCACTACGGCCCTCCGCCGCAGCAGCCGATGTCGGGCGCGGGCATGCCCGGTGCCGGGATGCCCGGAGCGGGCTACGGGGAGCAGCCGCTGTACCCCGAGCCGTCACCCCCTCGCTCGCCGACGCGGTGCGGGCCTTCACCACGGGGTCGCTGTCCGCGGAGGACTTCCAGCAGATCTTCGCGACCTCGAAGGTGTACTGCCCGCGTGGCGACAACCCGGGCTTCCTGGCCCTGCACAACACGCAGCAGCCGGTGATCCCGATGTTCAGCTCGCTCAAGGAGCTGCGCCGCTACGCGGGCAAGGAGTCCAAGTACTTCGTGATCACGGGTGCCGAGGTGATCGATCTGTTGCCCACCGGGTACGGCTTCGTCCTCGACATGGAGGGCGAGCACCGGATGGTCTTCGACGCGAAGGCCGTGGAACAGATGGTCGACTTCGCGATGCGGCGCATGTACGGCTGACCGGCCCCGGGCCCCGTACCTCCTTCCCCTGCTCGCTCCCTCCTGCGCTGCCGCCTCTGCTTCCGCTGCTCCTCCGCCTTCTCCGGTTTCTCCGCCCTCTCCGGTTTCTCCGCCCTCTCCGGTTTGTCAGCGTTCTCTGCGTTCTCTGCGTTCTCTGCGTGCTTTCGGTTCTTCGGTTTTCTCGTCTGGCGACCGGCCTGCACCCTTCCGTGCTCGCCGGTCGCTTCCGTGCGGGGGCGTCCCGGTGCGGGAGGTCGCGGGATCGCTGCCGCGACCGCCGGGCCGGCGCTCGCGGCGGGGCGGGAATGCGGTCGGCGGGATCGGCGTTGCGGGTGGCAAGAAGTTCAGAGTTCAACTAAACTGAGCGCAGGAGGAGGTCCCCATGCCCGCAGTGACCGTCCGGAACCCGCTGACCCTGCCGCGCGTGGCCGCGGCCGGTGACGCCGTGCAGCGTCCCGCACTGGCCGTGACCACGGCGCCCCAGGGGTACGAGGGGGAGGGTTTCCCGGTGCGCCGCGCGTTCGCCGGGATCAACTACACCTACCTCGACCCGTTCATCATGATGGACCAGATGGGCGAGGTGGAGTACGCGCCCGGGGAGCCGAAGGGCACCCCCTGGCACCCGCACCGCGGCTTCGAGACCGTCACGTACCTGATCGACGGGACCTTCGTCCACCGGGACAGCAACGGCGGCGGCGGGACCATCCGCAACGGCGACACCCAGTGGATGACGGCGGGCTCCGGGCTGCTCCACATCGAGGCCCCGCCGGAGGACCTCGTCATGAGCGGCGGTCTCTTCCACGGGCTCCAGCTCTGGGTGAACCTTCCGGCGGCGGACAAGATGATGGACCCGCGCTACCAGGACATCCGCGGCGGCCAGGTCCAGCTGCTGACCTCCCCCGACGGCGGCGCCCTGCTCCGGGTGATCGCCGGAGAGCTGGACGGGCACCAGGGGCCCGGCATCACCCACACCCCGATCACCATGGTCCACGCGACCCTGCGGCCGGGCGCGCAGATCACCCTGCCGTGGCGCGAGGACTTCAACGGCCTCGCGTACGTCCTCGCCGGGCGCGGCGCGGTCGGCGCCGAGCGGCGGCCCGTGCACCTGGGCCAGACGGCGGTGTTCGGCGAGGGCGGCGCGCTGACCGTGCGGGCCGACGACACCCAGGACACCGTCGGCACCGGTGACCTGGAGATCGTGCTGCTCGGCGGGCGGCCCATCCGGGAGCCGATGGCGCACTACGGGCCGTTCGTCATGAACACCCGAGAGGAGCTCCAGCAGGCGTTCGAGGACTTCCGGAAGGGCCGCCTCGGTACGGTCCCGGCCGTCCACGGCATGTGAGCCCGGGGCCGGGCCCCGGCGCCCGGGTCCGCGTCCCGGGTCGGGTGCCCGGGTTCGCGGCCCGGCCCGAGCGCCCGGGTCCGCGTCCCGGGTCGGGCGGCGTCGGCCGCCCGTCCCGGGGCCCGTCGGTCCGGACCGCCCGCCGTTCCCCCTGACGGCCCGTCACCCGTCCGGACCCGGCGGACGGGACGGGCCGCCCCCGACGTGGTCGGCTGGAACCGTGCCGCCGCCGCAGACCCTTCTCCCCCGGCCCGTGCAGCGCCTCGCCGCCTGGTGCGCCGTCGCGCTGCTCGTCGCGGGGTCGGCGCCGTCGGCGTATGGCTGATCGTCGAGTTCAAGACCGCCGTCACCCCCCTGCTGCTCGCACTGCTGGGTACCGCGCTGCTCGGCCCGCTGCACCGGCGCCTGATCAGGATGAAGGTGCAGCGCTCGCTCGCCGCGGGGATCACCTGCGCGGCCGTCGTCGCGGTCGTCGGCGGGGCGATGTACATCGTGGTCAACGCGCTGATCGAGTCCGGGGACCAGATCATCGCCTCCCTCAAGCGGGCCGCGGCCGACCTGGCCAGGCACTTCGGCGCCGCCGGCACCTCGCTCGACGACCTGGCCACCAACTCCAGGCAACTGCTGAGCAGGTTCGGCGGGACCGCCGCGTCCGAGGTGATCTCCGGCATCAGCGTCGTGGGCGAGATGATCGCCATCGCCGTCCTCGCCCTGCTGCTGAGCTTCTTCTTCCTCCGCGACTCCGACCGCGCGGTCTCCACCCTGCGCTCCCTCGTCCCGCAGTCCACCGGGGACATGGCGGAGGCGATGGGGCGGCGGGCGTTCGAGGCGGTCGAGGGCTTCATGCGCGGCACCACGTTCATCGCCCTCATCGACGCCGTCTGCATCACCGTCGGCCTGCTGGTCCTGCGCGTGCCCGGGGCGGTCGGGCTGGGCGCGCTCGTCTTCGTCTTCGCGTACATCCCCTATCTGGGGGCGTTCATCTCCGGCTCGATGGCGGTGCTCGTGGCGCTCGCCGACCGGGGCTTCGTCATCGCGCTCTGGGCGCTCGGGGTCGTCCTCGCCGTGCAGGTGCTGGAGGGGCATGTGCTCCAGCCGATGATCCAGAGCCGCACCGTCCAGATGCATCCGGCGGTCGTGATGCTGGCGATCACCGCGGGTGCGGGCATCGCCGGGATCCTCGGGATGCTGCTGGCGGTGCCGCTGACGGCCGCCGCGTTCGGCATCATCGGGGAACTGCGCAGCCGCTACGAGGCGGTCGGCGATCCCACGCAGGGGCCCGGCGGCACCGGCCCCGGCGGGCCGTCCCCCGACCCCGGCTCATAGAGCTCGAACCAGATCGACTTGCCCTCGCCCCGCGGGTCCACGCCCCAGACGTCCGCGAGCAGCTCCATCAGCAGCAGTCCCCGGCCGGACGACGCCAGCTCGCCGGGCCGCCGCTTGTGCGGCAGCTCGTCGCTGGTGTCCGAGACCTCCACCCGCAGCCGCCTGCAGCCGTGCTCCCCGGCCGCCTCCGCCACCATCAGAGCGTCACCGTCGGTGTGCACCAGCACATTGGTGACCATTTCCGAGACCATCAGCACCGCCGAGTCGATCTGCTCCTCGTCGGCCCAGTCGTACAGCAGGTCGCGCATCTGCCGCCGCGCCATCGAGATCCGCTCCGGCTCGGCCTGGCGGACGGTGAGCACCGTGCGCCGCGGGGCCCGGCGGGCGGGCCTGCCGTGCCGGGACAGCAGCACGACCGCGATGTCGTCCTCGCGCCGGTCCGACAGCGGGCCGGTGGTGTGGTGGGAGGCCGGTCCGTGCACCGCCTGCACCAGCGCGTCCGCGAGCTTCTCCAGCGAACCCGACTCGTCCCGGTGCTCCTCCAGCACGGCCCGGATCCGTTCCCACCCGCTGTCCAGGTCGTGGCCGCCGGTCTCCAGCAGTCCGTCCGTGCAGATCATGATGGTCTCGCCCGGCTCCAGCACGATCTGCGTCGTGGGGTAGTCGGAGTCCGGGTCGATCCCCAGCGGCAGACCGCCGGCGGTGGGCCGCAGGATCACCGTGCCGTCGGCCAGCCGGATCGCCGGATCGGGGTGCCCGGCCCGGGCGATCTCGATGGTGCCGGTCGCCGGGTCGCACTCCAGATAGAGGCAGGTCGCGAAGCGCGGGGCGCTGTGGCCGCCCACGGGGTGGCCGTCGTCGTACGCCTCGCTCTCGGTGTAGTCGTGCAGCCCGGCCAGGAAGCGGGAGGCCCGGGCCAGCACCGCGTCGGGGCGGTGGCCTTCGGTGGCATAGGCGCGCAGGGCGGTCCGCAGCTGCCCCATCAGCCCGGCCGCCCGTACGTCATGGCCCTGGACGTCTCCGATGACCAGCGCGATCCTCCCGCCGCCCGGCTCTGCGGCGGGGAGGCGCCGGGCAGCGGGATCAGGTCGTACCAGTCGCCGCCGACCTGGAGGCCGCCGCCGGTCGGAACGTACCGGGCCGCGACCGACATGCCCGGGATGCCCGGTCCCAGGGACGGCATCATCGAGCGCTGGAGCCCCCGCGACAGCTCCCGTTCGCTCTCGGCGACCCCGGCGCGGGCCAGCGCCTGCGCCAGCATCCGGGCCACGGTGGCGAGAACGGAGCGCTCGTCGGGCGTGAAGGCGACGGGATGGCTGAACGCGGCCATCCAGGTGCCCATCGTCCGGCCCGCCACGATCAGTGGGAGGAAGGCCCACGACTGCCTGCCGTAGCCCTCGATCAGCGGCCACATCATGGGGTACCGGCGCCGGTACTCCTCCGGCGTCGGCACATAGAGGGCCCGTCCCGTCCGGATGACCTCGGCCACCGGGTACTCGGTCTCGATCGGCATGTCGGCGAGGGGGCCCGCCACATGCTCGTCGTAGCCGTGGTGCCCGACGACCGTGAGCCGGTCGGCCTCCACACCGAAGACGGCCAGACCGTCGGGGAGAAGCCCGGCATCGACAGCGAGGCCGCGACCCGCAGCACCTCGGCGGTGGACCGGGCCTCGGCCAGCGCCCGGCCCGCGTCGAGCAGGAACGCCTCGCGGGAGCGCCGCCAGTCGCCGGTCACCGGGGTGTGGGCACTCGTGCCGGGCTGCGGCTCCGGGACCTCCTGGACGGTGCCGAACAGGTGGTAGCCGTCGCCCTCGGCCTCCGGCCTGGAGCGGCTGCGGATGGTGCGCAGCACCCGTCCCTCCGCGTCGACGACCCGCACCCGGGACTCGGCCAGCGTCCCCTCGGCCACGGCGAGCCCGATGATGCCGCTGACCTCGTTCCAGTCGACGGGGTGCAGCCGGGAGCGCACGGCCGAGGCGGTGTACCTGCCGGCCCCGCCGGGCAGCCCCAGCAGCCGGGCGGCCTCCGCGTCGAGGATCACGGTCCCGGACGCGTTGTCCCAGCGCCAAAGACCGGTCGCCGTCGCGGCCAGGACGTCCTCGGTGCGCATTTTCCTACTGTATTCAGGTTGCTGCGGCGCACACCCGCTGGGTCGGGGTCCCACCGGTCCGCGGGGGCTCCGTACCCGCGGGTGCCGGGGTACGGCCCGTGCTGCCACCGGTCCGCGGGGGGCTCCGTACCCGCGGGTGCCGGGGTACGGCCCGTGCTGCCACCGGTCCGCGGGGGCTCCGTACCCGCGGGTGCCGGGGTACGGCCCGTACCCGCGGCGCCGGTCCGCGGCCCGTCCCCGCGCCGCGCGGTACCGCGCGGTAATCCGGACGGGCGGCCGCGGGCCGGGCGGTAACCTGGGTTGGTCCGCCCACATCCCCCCTCGCGAAGACTGGATGAACGATGCATCGGTACAGGTCCCACACCTGCGGCGAGCTCCGCGCCTCTGACGTCGGCACCGACGTCCGGCTGAGCGGCTGGCTGCACAATCGCCGAGACCTGGGCGGCATCCTCTTCATCGATCTCCGCGACCACTACGGTCTGGTCCAGCTCGTCGCCCGCCCCGGCACCCCGGCCAACGACGCACTGAGCCACCTCACCAAGGAGTCCGTCGTCCGCGTGGACGGCAAGGTCTCCGCCCGCGGGGCGGAGAACGTCAACCCGGACCTGCCGACCGGTGAGATCGAGGTCGAGGTCACCGGCGTCGAGGTGCTCGGCTCCTCGGCCCAGCTGCCCTTCACGATCAACACGGACGACGGGGTCAACGAGGAGCGGCGCCTGGAGTACCGCTTCCTGGACCTGCGCCGCGAGCGCATGCACCGCAACATCATGCTGCGCACCGCCGTCATCGCCGCCATCCGGCAGAAGATGACCGCGCTCGGCTTCAACGAGATGGCCACCCCCATCCTCACCGCGGCCTCCCCCGAGGGCGCCCGCGACTTCCTGGTGCCGTCCCGGCTGAACCCCGGCAAGTTCTACGCGCTGCCGCAGGCCCCGCAGCAGTTCAAGCAGCTGCTGATGATCGCGGGCTTCGACCGCTACTTCCAGATCGCGCCCTGCTTCCGCGACGAGGACGCCCGTGCCGACCGCTCGCCCGGCGAGTTCTACCAGCTCGACATCGAGATGAGCTTCGTCGAGCAGGAGGACGTCTTCCGGCCGGTCGAGAGGCTGATGACCGAGCTGTTCGAGGAGTTCGGCGGCGGCCGCCACGTCACCTCGCCGTTCCCGCGGATCCCGTTCCGCGAGGCGATGCTGAAGTACGGCTCCGACAAGCCCGACCTGCGGGCGCGGCTGGAGCTCGTCGACATCACCGACGTCTTCGAGGGCTCGGAGTTCAAGGCGTTCGCGGGCAAGCACGTCCGGGCCCTGCCGGTGCCGGCCGTCCAGGACCAGCCGCGGAAGTTCTTCGACCAGCTCGGCGAGTACGCGGTGGAGCAGGGCGCCAAGGGTCTGGCCTGGGTGCGCGTCGGCGACGACGGAGCGCTGTCCGGCCCGATCGCCAAGTTCCTCACGGGGAGAACGTCGAGGTGCTCACCGAGCGCCTGGGCCTCAAGCCCGGTCACGCGGTGTTCTTCGGCGCCGGCGAGTTCGACGAGGTCTCCAAGATCATGGGTGCGGTGCGGGTCGAGGCCGCCCGCCGCTCCGGTCACTTCGAGGAGAACGTCTTCCGGTTCTGCTGGATCGTCGACTTCCCGATGTACGAGAAGGACCCCGAGACCGGGCGGATCGACTTCTCGCACAACCCCTTCTCCATGCCGCAGGGCGGTCTGGAGGCCCTGCGCACCCAGGACCCGCTGGACGTCCTCGGCTGGCAGTACGACATCGTCTGCAACGGTGTCGAGCTGTCCTCCGGCGCCATCCGGAACCACCAGCCCGACATCATGTTCCAGGCCTTCGAGATCGCGGGTTACGACCGCGAGACCGTCGAGCGGGAGTTCTCCGGCATGCTCCGCGCCTTCCAGTACGGCGCCCCGCCGCACGGCGGCATCGCCCCCGGCGTCGACCGCATCGTGATGCTGCTGGCCGACGAGCCGAACATCCGCGAGACGATCGCGTTCCCGCTGAACCAGAACGCGCAGGACCTGCTGATGGGCGCCCCGGCGGAGGTCGAGGAGGCCCGGCTGAAGGAGCTGCACATCGGCCTCTACAAGGGGCCGGCGAAGCCGACGCCGTACAAGCCCACCAAGTGAGGCCGAACCCGCCGAGCCGGCCCGCCTGACAGCGGGCCGCGACGCGATGAGCCCGGAAGGGCCCGGAACCGATCAAGGCATCGCCACGATCGGCTTCCGGGCCCTTCCGCGTTGTTTTCGTGCTCCTTCCGAGTCGTTCACGGCGCCGCGCCGACGACGGGCGGCCCC
The DNA here is from genome assembly GCA_003725745.1 of Streptomyces sp. I6. GTDB lineage: Bacteria > Actinomycetota > Actinomycetes > Streptomycetales > Streptomycetaceae > Streptomyces. The sequence continues at coordinate 3,493,820 of RHDP01000001.1, forward strand.
GCGACGGGAATGCACGCGGGGAGCCGTCGACGGCCCACCGGGACCCGGCCGGGCGCGGGACGCGCCGCAGCGGCCGCCCGGACCGCATGTGCCGTGTGGACCCGCCGGAACCGTCCGGCCGCCCGCACCGCACGAGGATCACGAGAGGACATCGCGGAGTGCTCAGCACCGTACTGACCAGAGCAGCGCTGCCACTGCTGGCCGCCGGACTGCTGCTCGGGGGCTGCGCGAAGCCCTCGGCACCGTCCCCGGCCGCCGGCCCCCTTCCCGCCGCGCCGGACGCCGCGGCGCCGCACGCCGGCCCGCCCGCCGACGCGAACGCCGCGCCGCACGCCGGCCCGCCCGCCGCGGACCGGGCTAATCCCGCCGGGCTGCCCGGTCTCGGGCCCCGAACCGGTGAACTCGTCCCCGCCGGCACCCGTCAGGCCCTCCTGGTGAGGGGGAGGTCCAGCAACTCCAGCGAGTCCACGGCGACGCTCTACGAGCGCGACGCGCAGCAGCGCTGGCGGGCCGTCGCCGGGCCGTGGCCGGCGCGCAACGCCCTGAAGGGTTGGACCGACGAGCACTGGGCCGGGGACCACCGCACACCGATCGGCGTCTTCGGGCTCACCGACGCGGGCGGCCGGCTGCCCGACCCGGGCACCGGACTCCCGTACCACCAGTCCGAGGAGTTCGTGGCCGTCGGTACCGGCTTCCGGGGCGAGAGCCTGCGGGGATCCTTCGACTACGTGGTGGCGATCAACTACAACAGGGAGTCGGGACTGACCCCGCTCGACGAGCGGCGGCCCATGGGCTGGGACCGGGGCGGCGGCGTCTGGATCCACGTCGACCACGACGGCCCCACCCAGGGGTGCATCTCGCTCGGACTGGACCGGATGGCGGAGCTGCTGCGCAGGCTGGACCCGGGCAAGCGGCCGGTGGTGGTGATGGGCGACGGCGACTCGCTGGCACGCTGACCGCGGCGGGGCCGCGGGTCCGCGGACCTGGGGTAGGAGTCCGGGGCGGACCGGTCGCGGGGTGTCCCGGCACGCGGGGCACGTGGGCCTGCGGGGCACGTGGGCCTGCGGGGCACGTGGGCCCGCGGAACTGCGGACCCGTGTATATACCGAGGGGTCCGGGAGACCTCGACCGGTCTGCCGGTTCGACAGCGGGCCGACGATGCTCCCGGGCCCCTGACCGCTCACCCCTCCACCGCTCTCCGCTGTCCGCGGGGCCGCCGAACGGCGGGCACCGAGGCGGTAGGGGCCGTACGGACCGAGCGGACCGAGCGGGCCGTACGGACCGAGCGGACCGAGCGGACTGAACGGGCTGTACGGACCGAACGGAAGGGACGCTCAGCCCTTGCCGGGCTCCTCGAGACGCGGGAAGAGCACCGCGCCCTTCGTCACCGTCGAGCCGGCCGGCAGCGCACCCCACTCCGACGCCTCCTGGACCCGCTGGTCCGCCAGGGCACCGAGCGACGCCTCGGCGCCCAGGGAGTCCCACAGCTTCCGCGAGGTGTCCGGCATGACCGGGTTCAGCAGCACGGCGACGGCCCGCAGAGACTCCGCGGCCGTGTAGAGGATGGTCGCGAGGCGGGCCCGGCCTCCCTCGGAGACCGCCGTGTCGGCGGTCTCGTCGAACGCGGTCTTGGCGACCTTCCACGGCTCCTGCTCCGTGATGTAGCCGTTGACCTGCTTCACGAATTCGAAGACCGCCAGGATTCCGCCCTGGAAGTCCAGCTCCTCCCCGATCCTGCGGTCGGCCTCGGCCACGGCCTTCGCCAGGCCCTCCTGGACCGCCTTCTCGGCCTCGCCGTTCGCGGTGGCCTCCGGCAGCGAGCCGCCGAAGTACTTGCCCACCATCGCGGCGACCCGGGACGCCAGGTTGCCGTAGTCGTTGGCGAGCTCGCTGGTGTAGCGGGCTGAGAAGTCCTCCCACGAGAAGGAGCCGTCCTGGCCGAAGGCGATCGCGCGCAGGAAGTACCAGCGGTACGCGTCCACGCCGAAGTGCGAGGTGAGGTCCTGCGGCTTGATGCCGGTCAGGTTCGACTTCGACATCTTCTCGCCGCCGACCATCAGCCAGCCGTTGGCCGCGATCCTGCCGGGCACCGGGAGCCCCTGGGCCATCAGCATCGCGGGCCAGATGATCGCGTGGAAGCGGAGGATGTCCTTGCCGACGAGGTGGACGTCCGCGGGGAACGTGTCCTCGAACTTCGCCGGGCTCTCGTTGTAGCCGACCGCCGTCGCGTAGTTCAGCAGGGCGTCGACCCACACGTAGATGACGTGCTTCTCGTCCCACGGGATCGGGATGCCCCAGTCGAACGTCGACCGGGAGATCGACAGGTCCTGCAGACCCTGCTTGACGAAGTTCACGACCTCGTTGCGGGCGGACTCGGGCTGGATGAAGCCGGGATTGGCCGCGTAGAACTCCAGCAGCTTCGGGCCGTACTCGCTGAGCTTGAAGAAGTAGTTCTCCTCCTTGAGGATCTCCACCGGCTTCTTGTGCACGGGGCACAGCTTCTCTCCGGCGTACTCCCCCTCGCCGTCCAGCAGCTCGCCGGGGAGCTTGTACTCCTCGCAGCCCACGCAGTACGGGCCCTCGTACCCGCCCTTGTAGATCTCGCCCTTGTCGTAGAGGTCCTGCACGAACTCCTGTACGCGGTCGGTGTGCCGGCGCTCGGTCGTGCGGATGAAGTCGTCGTTCGCGATCTCCAGGTGCTCCCAGAGGGGCTTCCACGCCTCCTCCACGAGCTTGTCGCACCACTCCTGCGGGCTGACGCCGTTCGCCTCCGCGGTGCGCATGATCTTCTGACCGTGCTCGTCCGTGCCGGTGAGGTACCACACCTTCTCGCCGCGCTGGCGGTGCCAGCGGGTGAGCACGTCGCCTGCGACGGTCGTGTAGGCGTGGCCCAGGTGAGGAGCGTCGTTGACGTAGTAGATGGGGGTCGAGACGTAGTACGCCTTCGCCCCGTGCTTCTCGGATCCAGTGGCCGCCATGGTCGAAATCCTAACGGCCGCGTGAAGATCGACTCACCCGTGTAAGCCGCGTACGCCGTGCCGGGCCGCCCACCGGGCCCTCCCCCTGCCCGTAGCCCTGCGACCGGGGCCCCCGGTCGCCGCGGGCCCCCGGTCGCCGCGGGCGCCCGGTCGCCGCCGGGTCGCGGCGGCCTCCGTCCCCGGCCGGTGCGGAACTCTCGCCGCACCGGCCGGGGACGCCGTGCTCAGCCGCCCAGGCGGTCCAGCCACTTCGAGAAGGCGCCGAGCAGCCCCTCGTAGAGCTCCTCGTCGGTGAGTTCGCGGGGATCCGGGCCGGCGTGGAAGAACGCGGCGTTCTCCACGGAGGCGTCGGCGTCGAGCTTCCGCAGGAAGTCGAAACCCTTGGCGTCGTGCTCGCCGAAGGCCACGAACTGCCAGAAGAGCGGCTTGCCGGCCACGTCCGCGAGCGCCTGCCTGGCCGGCTGCTTGGCGTCGGGCGGGCCGTCGGTCTGGAAGACGACGAGCGCGGGGCCGCCGGCGCCCGACTTCTCGTAGTGCGCGACGACCTCCTCGACAGCCCGGTGGTAGCTGGTCCGCCCCATGTGCCCGAGACCCGCGTGGAGCTCGTCGACGCGGCCCTCGTGCTCAGCGAGCGTCAGCTCGCCGCTGCCGTCGATGTCCGTCGAGAAGAACACGACGTGCACGGACGCGTCCCCGTCGAGGTGCGCCGCGAGCGCGACGGTCTGCTCGCCGAGCTGCTGCGCGCTGCCGTCCTTGTAATAGGGCCGCATCGACCCGGACCGGTCCAGTACGAGGTACACCTTTGCCCGAGCCCCGGTGGCTCCCGCGCTGCTCAGCGCCGTGCCGGCCGCCTTGTACGCGCCGACGAGCCCCGCGGCCCGCGCCTTGACCTGTGCGAGGGGAGGGCGGACGCGGACTCGCCGCCGACGGGGCCGGCGGCGGGCTGGGGTTCGGTGGCCGGGGTGTCGTCGGCGGCGACCGGCTCGGCGGCGGGCTGGTGTTCGGTGGCCGCCGTGTCGGTCTCGGGCGTGGCGGAGTCCGTGGCGGGTGACGGTGCAGGGTCGGTGGACGGCGGTCCGCCGACGTCCTCGGGCCCGGTGCTCTCCGGAGCAGCGGCGGCGGGGTCGGTGCTGTCCGGAGCAGCGGCGGCGGGGTCGGTGCTGTCCGGAGCAGCGGCGGCGGGGTCGGTGGTGGCCGCGGCGGGCTCGGTGGTGGTGGCCCCCGCGGCGGGCTCGGGCGCCACGGGAGCGGGGTCAGCCGCCGCGGTGGTGTCCGCCTCGGCGACGGCCGGCGCGGTCGGCTCGGGCGGCGCCGTCCCGGTCTCGGTGCGCGCGTCGGCGGCTGCCACCGCGGCGCCGGGAGGCGCCTGGGCGGGGACACTCCCGGCCGCTTCCGGCTGCGCGGCTTTCGTTTTGTCGGTGTCGGTGTCGGTGTCGGTGTCGGTGCCGGTGTGCGTGTCCGGGGCCGACGTGGTGTCCGCCTCGGCGGTCGCCTCCGTCGCCGGTGTCCCGGCCCCCGCGGCGTCGGCCTCTACCGCGTCCGGGTGCTCGTCGGCGGTGGGGTCCCCGCCGGCCGCTTCCGGCCCGGCGGGCTTCGTGTCCTCGGCACTGCCTGAAACGGCTGAAGCACCTGAGCCGCCTGAGCCGCCTGAAACGGCCGGGGCGGTCGCGGACGTGTCGCCGGCGGCGGCCTCGGCGGCAGGCCTGGTCTCCGTGCCGGCCGCAGGCGCTTCGGCCGCGGCCGCCCCCGCCTCGGCGATCGGAGCGCCGGTCCCGGCCGTCTCGGTGGCCGCGGACGCGCCCTCCTTCGAGGGCTTCTCGTCCCCGGCGGCATCCGCTTCCCCGGCCTGCGGCGCGTCCGCGGTTGCCGCCCTTGTGCCCACTGCCTCCGCAGCCTTCGTGTCCGCAGCCTTCGTGTCCACAGCCTTTGTGTCGGCAGCCTTTGTGTCGGCAGCCTTCGTGTGCGGGGCTTTTGCGTCCGGGGCCTCCGCGGCGCCCGTGTCCGCAGCCTTGTCGTCCGCCGCCTCCGCAGCCTCGGCGGCGTCCGCGTTCGCCGCCTTCCTGTCAGCCGCGTCAGCCGCGTCAGCCGCGTCAGCCGTGTCCGGCCTGGACGGTGTCCGGGCCGGCGGGATCGTCGGGCGGGTGCCCGGGGCGCGTCGAACGCCGCCGCCACCAGATCCGCCGCGCGGTCCTGCGGGGTGGGGGCCTCGGCCTGGGGCGGGACGGAGGCGGGGGCGGTAGGGGTCGTCGTGGAGGCCGGTGAGGACGACTCCATGCGCTCGCGTCCAAACACCTTTCGCAGCAAGCTCCGAATGCCCATGGGCGAGGCCTTTCGCGTGAATTGGGTGCGATCAATGTCCGCACTTTCCGGCAATGCCCGGTCTTGCTGTGGCAACGCCGCAGCTCCGGCCAGCGCGGACACGTAAGGTTAGCGGCCGCCTCCGCCGTACAGCAGCAAGCCCCTCCCGCGTCAAGAGCGCCCCGGTCGCTCCTGATTCATCCCCCGTTCATCTCTCGGCCGCCGCCCTGCACACATGTACTCCTACCGTCGCGGCCGGAGACAATCCGACACGATGTCGGCGCAGGGTGCGCCGAGGGGACAGGGAGAAGACGTGCGTAGAATCCTGCCGCTTCTGAGCTCGAACCACGCCGGCGGTCGTTCCGCTCTGACCTGCCGGTACCGCTGCGGTGACGCCTGCTTCCACGAGGTGCCGAACACCAGCGGCAACGAGTACGCCGGTGACATCATCGCCGGGACGCTGTCGCGGCGTTCGATGATGCGAACCGCCGCCGTCGTGACCGTGGCGTCCGCCGCGGGCGGTGCCGCGCTCACGCAGAACGCGCCCTCCGCGCAGGCCGCCGCGGTGCCCGCCGCAGGTGCCGCACGCCACGGCGGGCACGGGGGCGGCAAGGGCACCCGCGGCCTGCGCTTCGCTCCGGTCGCGCCCAACACCGCCGACACGGTGACCGTTCCCGAGGGCTACACCCAGAACGTGGTGATCCGCTGGGGCGAACCGATCCTGCGCGGCGCGCCCGCCTTCGACGCCGACCGGCAGACGGCCGAGGCGCAGGCCGGGCAGTTCGGCTACAACAACGACTTCCTCAGCCTGCTGCCGCTGAGCGAGCACGGCCGCCAGGTGCTCGTGGCCAACCACGAGTACACCGACGAGCAGCTGATGTTCACGGGCTACGACGCCGCCGACCCGACCCGCGAGCAGGTCGAGATCGGCTGGGCCGCGCACGGCCTCTCCGTGGTCGTCGTCCAGGAGGAGCGCAGGAGCGGCAAGCTCACCCCGGTCAGCCGGCACTGGCTCAACCGCCGTCTGACGGCCACGAGCGAGTTCCGCCTCACGGGCCCCGCCGCGGGGAGCGACCTGCTGAAGACGTCCGCCGACCCGTCCGGCACCAAGGTCCTCGGCACCCTCAACAACTGCGCCGGCGGCACGACCCCCTGGGGGACCACGCTCCACGGCGAGGAGAACTTCAACCAGTACTTCGCCAACGGCTCCAGTGCCACCGACAAGCGCTACGGCCTGAGCACCGGTGCCACCGAGCGCAAGTGGGAGCGTTTCGACAAGCGCTTCGACGCCGCCCGGGAGCCCAACGAGTCGCACCGCTTCGGCTGGGTCGTCGAGCTCGACCCGTACGACCCGGACTCGACACCCCGCAAGCGCACGGCACTCGGCCGCTTCAAGCACGAGGCCGCGCAGCCCCGGCTGACCCGCGACGGCCGCCCGGTGGTGTACATGGGCGACGACGAGCGCTTCGACTACTTCTACAAGTTCGTCTCGTCGAAGCGGATGAAGAAGGGCGACGGCCGTGCCGCCCGCGAGCACAACCTGACGCTGCTGGACGAGGGCACGCTGTACGTCGCGAAGCTCACCGGGGACTCCCCCGAGGACGTCGACGGCACCGGCAAGCTCCCGAACGACGGCGAGTTCGACGGCAGCGGCGTGTGGATCCCGCTGGCCACCGGCGACGTCTCGCACGTCCCGGGCATGACCGCCGAGGAGGTGTACGTCTTCACCCGCCTCGCCGGCGACAAGGTCGGTGCGACGAAGATGGACCGTCCCGAGGACGTCGAGCCGAGCCCGCGCACGGGCCGGGTGTACGTCGCGCTAACGAACAACACCGACCGCGGCAAGGCCGGCAAGCCCGGCGCGGACGAGGCCAACCCGCGCAACCTCAACAAGCACGGCCAGATCCTGGAACTCGCCGAGCACTGGGACGACCCGTCCTCCGACGGCTTCGCCTGGCGGCTGTTCCTGGTCGCGGGCGACCCGGAGGACCCGGCCACGTACTTCGCCGGCTACCCGAAGGACAGGGTCAGCCCGATCTCCTGCCCGGACAACGTGGCCTTCGACCCGTACGGCAACCTCTGGATCTCCACCGACGGCGCCCAGCTCGGCTCGCACGACGGTCTGTTCGGCGTCGCGACGGCCGGTGAGCGCCGGGGCGAGCTGAAGCAGTTCCTCACGGTCCCGAAGGGCGCCGAGACCTGCGGCCCGATCATCCAGGACCGCCGGGTGGTCGTCGCGGTCCAGCACCCGGGCGAGGTCGACGGGGCGACCGTCGAGAAGCCGGCCTCGGCGTGGCCCGACGGACCGGGCCGGCTGGTCCGCCCTTCGGTCGTCGCCGTCTACCGCAAGGACGGCCGCGACATCGGCGTCTGACCCCGGTGAGCCCCGTGGGCCCGGCCGCTCCCGCCGGGCCCGCGGGGAGGCCGGGCCCGCGGGGGAGGCCGGGCCCGTCCGCGGCGGCACTACGGCGGCACTCCGCGCCGGAACTCGCGCCGGCCGGGTGCGTCAGTCCGCAGCGGCCGGTGCGTCAGTCCGGGCCGGCCGACGTGCGGAACCGGACGAACTGCTCGGCGGGGTCGCCCGTGTAGGACCAGGGGACCCGTGCCGCCCTCGTGCCCAGCATCGCGAACAGCCCGCGCGCGACGTCCGTCTCGCCGGCGTAGCAGGCGGCGTGTGTGAGGTAGTTCAGCTCGGCCACCTCCTCGGGGAGGACCGGGCCCGGCGCCCGGCCGCCGATCCACCGCTCCCAGGTGCGCCGCACCTCGGTCGCCGCCAGCTCGTGCTTCCAGTGCTGGCCGAAGTCGCGGACCGGTGCCCGGCCCCGGGAGCCCTCGGCCACGTAGCGGAACTCCTCGACCCGGGCGATCTGCACGAGCACCGGCAGCGGGGAGCCGGCCGGGGCCGCGCCCGCCGCGTCGCGGGCGATGTCGTACATCGATCCGTGGGTGCCGTGCCACCGTGCCGACCAGTAGCGCAGCAACTGCACGTGGCCCTCGATGTTGTCGGGGTCGCGCCGACGCAACTCGTCCCACCAGGAGCGTAGTTGGCGCCGTCCGACACCGCCGTCGTAGAGCCGGGCCACCGTCAGCAGCGACACCCAGGGCATGGGGTCGGCGGGCGCGGCCTCGGCGGCACCGAAGCAGGCCATCACCGCCACGTCGATCCGGTCCCGGTCCACGGCCGTGCCCCGGCCCAGTGCGATGGCGTCCTCGAAGACCCGGACCACCGCGGTCGCGGCGCGCAGCACTGCCGCGTCGGGGTTCTCCGGTTCGGCCGCCCACCACGCCTCCACGGCCGAGGAACCCGCCGCGGCGTGGGAGAGCTGGCGCAGCCGGTGGGCGCGTCGGGGCCAGTCCCGCCCGGTGGCGTGCAGCAGGTCGCGCACCCCCTGCCACCGCCCGATCACGATGTCGTGGCGGGCCTCCGTCAGTGCGCGGTCCCCTGAGTCCGGGTCGAAGACCGGCTCGAAACGGCGGCGAGCGGCAGCCATTTCCCTCCCTTCCTCTCCCTGTCCCTCCCCGCTTTCCGCGGTCAGAAGTCCGTCGCCATGGCGTCGCGGGGACCGTCGTGCCGGACGGAGGCGGCTCCGGAGTACACCCCCTCCGCCTCGATGGCCCGTGCCGCGTCCAGCGCCGCGGGCCGGTAGTAGGCGCTGCCCTGCCGCCAGTACCAGACCATCGGGACCACCCCGGCCGCCAGTCCGCCGAGGCCGATCGCGATCGACGCGGTGCTCAGCTCGCCCAGGGACTCGAAGAAGATCCAGAACATGAACGCCGATCCGAGCAGCGGCCACGCACCGCCGAGCAGGAAGTCCTTCACCGACGTCAGCACCATCCGGCGGTACGCGGCGACGGCCGCGATGCCCGCGAGGCCGTAGTACACCGCGATCTGGAGGGAGATCGCGTTGACGGCGTCGGAGAGGATGTCCCCGACCGAGCCGAGCGCGGTCGCGGCGAAGAGCATCACCACCGCCGCGGCGCCCACCACGGCGATCGCGACCCAGGGGGTGTTCCAGCGCCGGTGCACGGTGCCGAGCGCGGCGGGCATCGTGCGGTCCCGGCCCATCGCGAACAGCGAGCGGGTGACCTGGATCAGGGTGGTCTCCAGGGTGGCGACGGTCGACAGCATCACGGCGATGATCAGCATCTTGCCGCCGACGCCGGGCCAGATCTCGTCGCCGAGCACGCCGAGGACGTTGCCGCTGCCCGCCTGGATCTGCTCCGACGTCAGGATGACGTTGACGGCGACCGTGAACGCCACGAAGAGCAGCAGCACCACGCCGACGCCGACGAGGGCGGCGACACCGGCCGTCCGGCGGCTGTTGCGCGTCTCCTCGCTGAGGTTGCTGGTGACGTCCCAGCCCCAGTAGTAGAACGCCGCGATGAGCGCGCCCGAGGCGAAGCCCGAGGCGCCGTCGAAATGGGAGAAGCCCAGCCAGGACCAGTCGAAGGCGGTCGCCGCGCCCTTGTGCAGCAGGGCGGCCAGCAGGAACAGCACCAGCAGCAGCACCTCGGCGCCGGTCATCAGCAGCTGTGCCCGCACGGTCAGGCGCGCCCCGCCGAGGACCACCAGCAGCATCACCAGGAACCAGCAGGCGCCGACCAGCGCCGCGAGCGCGGTGTCGTCGGCGAGGCCCGGGTCGAAGAGCGCGAGGGTCATCGCACCGGCCGGCAGCGAGCCGGCCACCATGAAGATCGTCGCGGAGACGACCAGGGCCCAGCCGGAGAGGAAGCCGAGAAACGGGTGGAGCGTGCGGCCCACCCAGGAGTAGCTGGCTCCGGCGCTGACGTCGATCCGGCCGAGACGGCCGAAGGCCAGGACGATGCCGAGCATGGGTATCGCGCAGTACAGCAGCGCGGCGGGACCGGCCAGTCCCACGGAGCCCACCAGGACGGCGGTGGTCGCGGCGAGTGAGTATGCGGGGGCGCTCCCGGCGACCGCCATCACGACGGTGTCGAACGTACCGAGGACATTGGGCTGGAGCCCTCTGCCGGTGTTGCTGCTCATCGGACGTCCTTGTGTGGCAGGGCATATGGCGATGGATCAGGAGGGTCGGCCGCGCTGAATGGGAAATTCCGCGACGGGGGACGGAGCGCATCGTAGTCGCCCCCCCGTACCCTCGGAGGTATGGCGGATGACACGGGGGCCCCTGGGGCCGCTGAAGGGACCGTGCGGGTCGACGTCTGGATCTGGTCGGTGCGGCTGACCAAGACCCGTTCACAGGCGGCCGCGGCCTGCCGTGGAGGTCATGTCCGGGTCAATGGCGAGCGGGTCAAACCCTCGCAGGCGCTGAAGGCCGGGGACGAGGTGCGTCTCCTCCACGCGGGCCGGGAGCGGATCGTGGTGGTCTCCCGCATCATCCGCAAGCGCGTCGGTGCGCCCGCGGCCGTGCAGTGCTACGTGGACAACAGCCCGCCGCCCCCGCCGCGTGAACTCACCGCGCCGACGGGGGTGCGGGACCGGGGCGCGGGCCGGCCGACGAAGCGCGACCGCAGGGAGATGGAGCGCCTCCACGGCCGCACGCCCTCCCGCTGACCGGACGGCGCCGGCGGGGGTGCCGGCTTCGGTGACCTGCCTGCGGTGCCGGCGGCCCGGCCGCACTCGGTGACCTCGAGCGGTGACCTCGAGCGGCGATCCCGTGCGGCGACCTTGTGCGGTGACCTTGTGCGGCGATCCCGTGCGGCGACCGGGGTGCGGTGCCGTCCGGGATGTCCGTGATGTCCGGGAGGTGCGTACCGTACGCGCGGTCACGGCCCGGGCGGCGTGCCGGAGGCGGTCGACGGGGAAGCGATCATGCGGGCCGCCGCCACCTCCTGGCGGAGCGGTTCGAGGACGCTCCGCTCGTCGCCCTCCGGTTCCGCCCGCGACCCGGTGGGTTCCTGCCGGGAGCGGATGTCCCCGGCGAGTTCGTGCAGATGCCGTACGACCTCGTCGACTTCGCCCCGCGCGGGCGGGGCGGCACCGTGGTCGACACGGACCCTGGCCGCGGTCGTGGCGTCCGCGATGCGCTCGACGGCGACGACGAGCGGCCACCACGCGGCCGCGCGCGTGCCCGCGGGCGGCGGCTCGGTGAGCGCCCGCTGGAACTCCGAGCGCACGGCCGAGAGATCCCGGTAGAGCCGGCGCCTGGACCGTGCCCTCTCCGCCTGGTCGGCGTCGGTGCGGAAGGCCAGTGCCACATGGCGCGCGGCATGGTCGACCGAGTCCGCGAGCCGGTCCCCGATGCGGCTGTGCCAGCTCTCCGGCCAGAGCAGGTACCCGGCGACGAGCACGATCGCGCAGCCGATCAGGCTGTCCACCAGACGGGCCCCGACCAGCCCGATCCCCTGACGGCTGAGCAGGTCGGACAGCAGCAGGATCACCGGGGTGATCGCCGCGGTCTGGAAGGCGTACCCCTTCGCCGAGAACGCGGGGATGAGTCCGCCGAGGACGAACATGACGGGCACGTCCCACCAGCCGCGCGGCACCTCGGCGAGTACGGCCGCCGCGACCACCAGGCCCGCCACCGTGCCCAGTCCGCGTCCCACCGCGCGGGAGAAGACGGAGCCGAAGTCGGGCTTCAGGACGAAGGTGACGGTGAGGGGGACCCAGTAGGACCGGTCCAGCTCCACCACCGAGACCAGCGTCTGGGCGAGGCCGATGCACAGCGCGAGGCGCAGTCCGTAGCGCCAGGACGCCTCGGAGAACAGCACCTCGCGTGCCGTGCGGCGCACCCGGACGCCCAGTGCGGCGGGCCGGCCGAGGCGGTCGTCCACGTTGTGGGGGTCGGGGTCCTGCCCGAGGACGACACCGGCCGCGTGCCGCAGGGCGTGGTCGACCGCGCGTTCGGTGGGTGTGGCGGGCGGTGCCGGATCCGGCCGGTACGGGCCCGGGGGGCCGTGCTCGACCGCGTCGGCGAGCATCCGGACCTGCGTGACGACGTCCGGGGGGAGCGGACGGCCGCGCTGGTGAGCGGCGAGCGCGGCCTCGACGACCGGGATCAGGGCGTTGAGCTGGGCCAGCAGCCTGACCAGCGTGGGGTTGCGGACGTGGTCGGTGGCGCGGCGGGCGAGGATCAGGTCGTAGGAGTCGTTGAGCGACTGGGTGACGGCCTGGCGGCGCTCGCCGAACCCGCCGCAGCCGGCCGCGTCCAGCAGGTCGGCGACCGCCCGGTAGGCGCGGGCCACCGCCGACCGCTCGGGTGCGCCGCCGCGCAGCGGCCAGCCGAGAAGCGCCAGGGCGAGGACGAACAGGCCGCCGAGACCGAGCAGCAGTGGGGGCGCCCACCAGGGCCGGGGCAGCGGCAGCCCCGACCCGATGACCGTGTTGAGCAGCAGCAGCAGTCCCGATGCCGAGGCCACGGCGCCGATCGAGGAGATCATTCCGGAGACCAGGGCCACCAGTGTGAGGACGGCGACGGTGAGCCATCCCCGGCCGTACGCGACCGTGCCGAGTGTGACGCCGACGGCTCCGAAGACCTGGGGGACGGCGATGTTGAGGAGCCGCATCCGGTAGGCGTCGGCGGTGTCGCCGATGACTCCGGAGAGGGCACCGATCGACACCAGTGCCCCGAACACCGGACGGTCCAGGGCGAAGCCCACGGCGAGGGGAGTCGACAGCGCCACGGACGCGCGGGCGACCGCCGCCCAGTTCACCGGTGTGCGCTGCGGGCGCAGTCCGGAGACCAGCCATGCCGGCGGGGCCAGCCGTACTCGCTCCTCCACTGTCACCCCTGGTGCGGTTCGGGCCGGCGATCAGCAGGCGCGGTCCGTCCACCGGGGGCCGGGGGCCGGGGTCGGGGAACGGACAGCGGGTGGGGACCGCCCACCGGAGGCCGGGGAACGGGGCACCGCCTGCGCCGCGATCACCGCTCACCAGCACACGGCAGGCCGCCGGTCCCCCGACGACCGCCGCCGCCGGTCCCGCCGGCACCCGTCGGCGGGACCGGCGGCGACCGAGCCGCCGTGGCGGGCTCTCAGTGCCGGGTCGCCTGCACGATCTCGGCCGGCGGTGTGCCGGAGAGGTCCCTATGGGTCTGCGCCTTCGCCGACTTGGTACCGCCGGGGGGCACCGCGTCGATCGACACGACGGTGGCGTCCAGCAGATTCCCGCTGCTGTCCTTCCAGTTGACCAGGACCGTGTAGTCGACGGTCTGGTCCGTGGGGTTCGTCGCGGTGATCTCGTTGAAGAGGCGGTTGTTCTCGGCCTCCGTCGGGCCGGCCTTCACATCGGACTTGGCGTCCAGACCGCCCTTGATCTTCGCCAACTCGGAGGCCGCCGCCGCGGTGGCCGACTGGACGGCGTCACCCGCCTCGGAGGCCACCGATCTCGGGGTCTCGCCACTGTCGTTCGTACAGCCGGTCATCCCGGCCGCGAGCGCGGCGGCGGTCGCGGCGGCCATGACGGCGTTCCGTATCCCATGGCTCGAACTCATACGCACCAGGGTGCGCCCCTGGGGCGGGTTCGGCCACTCGGCCCGGCGGCATACCGGCCGGGGCGCGTCAGTCCGGCGCCACCGGAGCCAGTCCGCGCAGTGCCGAGATGAGCAGCTCGACGCCGAAGGCGAACTCGGCCTCGTGGTCGTTCACGGCCAGGATCGGTGCGACCTTGGCGACGGCGGGGAAGCCGGAGCCGGCGAAGTACGCGGCGCGTGCCGCCAGCCTCTCCTCCGGCGCCCGGGCCTCGTGGCCGGACCCGGGCCCGCTGCGGACCTCCTGCAGGAGGGTGCCGACCTGGAAGGAGATGAACAGGCGCAGTACGCGCACCGCGATCTCCTCGTCGAAGCCGTGGTCGAGCATCATCGCGATCATCGTGTCGACCGGTGCGAGCGCGGTGGGGGTCGACAGCTGCCGCATCAACACCAGTTCGCAGGCCCGCGGGTGGCGCAGGGACGCTCTGCGGAAGCCGTAGGAGAGTTCGCGGATGCCCTCCTCCCAGCCGCCCGTCATCCGGCGCGGCATCCGCATGTCGTCGGTGATGAACTCGGTCACCCCGTCCAGGATGTCGTCCTTGCCCCGCACATGGTTGTAGAGCGACATGGCCTGGACGCCGAGGCGGGCCGCGATGCGGCGCATCGACAGCGCCTCCACGCCCTCCTCGTCGATGATCACCAGTGCCGCCCCGACGATCCGGTCCCGGCTCAAGGGCTCGCGAGGGCCGGGTACGTCAGGTCGTGCTCCTCGGGCCATGAGCGACGGCTCCTCTTTCGGGTGGCTACGCGTGGTAACGCTTGACGACTTACAGCGTAAGTGCTTCTCTCCTGTCTCGTACTTACGGTGTAAGTGGCGCAACTGCTGTGGAGGCAGGGCGAGATGAAGGACGGGCCGACCGCCCACGACGCGGCCGTCCGGACGAGCGCCTTCCGGGACCGGGAGCCACGAGTGGTCGGTCCGCCGAGCACAACAGCACGGCCACCATCCTCTCCCAGCCCGGCCGCCCCGGGCCGGGTGTCCCCCTGTGAGCAGGAGGCGCAGATGCCTGTGCGTACGACCCCGACCCGTCAGCGGCGCTCGGCGACCACCATCCACCACCTCGACTGCGCGCCGCTGCGCCCCGTGGGCGGTACGCCGCTCGTGGCGCACTGCCTGCTCATCGCGACCGGAAGCGGGCTCGTGCTCGTCGACACCGGTCTGGGCGCCGCCGAGGTCTCCGATCCGCGGCGGCTCGGCACCCTCTTCCGCCGCACCATGCGGCCGGAACTGGACCTGTCGCGTACGGCCGTCCACCAGGTCCGGGCACTGGGCTACGACCCCTACGACGTCCGGGACATCGTTATCACCCATCTCGACCAGGACCGGGCCGGAGGTCTCGCGGACTTCCCCCGCGCCCGCGTCCATGTGATGGCCGACGAGTACCGCGCGGCGATGCGGCGCGACACCCGCCTCGAGGGGAACCGCTACCGGCCCGCCCAGTGGGCGCACGGCGCCGACTGGGTCGTCCACGACCACGCGGATTCGGACTGGATGGGCTTCCCCGCATCCCGGGTGCTGCGCGCCCCCGACATCCTGCTGGTGCCACTGCCCGGACACACCCGCGGACACAGCGCGGTCGCCGTCCAGCAGCCGGACCGCTGGCTGCTGCACGCGGGCGACGCCTACTTCTTCCACGGCGAGATCGACCTGCGCCGCCCGCGCTGCCCCCGGCCGCTCGCGCTCCACCAGCGGCTCGTCGCCGACGACCACGACATGAGGCTGGGCCAGCTCGAGCGGCTGAGGAGCCTGCGCCGGGCCCATCCCCGTCTCGTGCGGATCTTCTCTTCACACGATCCGTTCGAGTTCGAGCTGATGGCGAACGGCGGCTGAGGGACGGCCCCCGGGGCCGGTGCTGCGGCGCAGCACCGGCCCCGCCGCCGGGGACGCGGCGGGGCGCCCCCGGCGGCGGAACCGGGCCGGGCGGAACCGGGCCGGGCCAAGCCGGGATCGGGCAGAACCGGGCCGGGGCAGAGGGGACAACGCGGGATCGGGCGGGGTCAGGCGAGGCGGCGCGATTCCGTGGACACCAGTGCCCAGATGACGAACACCGAGACGGCCATCGAGAAGAGCGTCCAGATCGGCTGGTAGGGCAGGAACAGGAACTGGACGATGATGTTGAGCGACGCCAGGGCGACACCCAGATAGCGCGACCACTCCATGCCCCGGAGGATTCCCCAGCCGGTGACCGCCACCAGGATCCCGAGGACCAGATGGACCCAGCCCCAGGCCGTGAGGTTCCAGGAGAAGACATAGCCGCCGACCCGGAGGTAGACCTCGTCCTCGACGATCCCGGCGATCCCCTCCAGGATGCTGATGACACCGATGACCAGCATCAGGACGCCGGCGAAGAGGGTGCCCCCGCCGCCCATCCGTTGTCCGGACCGGTCCCCGACGCGCTCCGTGCAGTGTGTTGGCTCATGGCGCAATCCTGGGGCGAAGGGCCCGCCACGGCATGTCAGCGGATCCGTTCGGGTGACGGGCCAGGCCGGCGGGGACGGTCCTGCCCGGCGGGGACGGGCCAGGCTGGCGGGGACGGGCCAGGCCGGCCGTCCGGGGTGGTGCCCGGTCCCCGTCCTGATCCACTTGCCGCACCGGCCGCCCGGGTGTCCGCTGGGGGAGGGAAGCCGGGGGGACGGAGCGGAAGGAGCGCTGTCATGGCCCACGCGGCGGTGCCCCAGCGGCGTCACGGCAGCACCCTGGGCATCGTGCTGCCGGTCGTGATCGGCGTGATCTACGGCCTCTACACGTCCTTCATCGCCCGGATGTCCGGAGAGTCCGGGGGCGCGCAGTTCGCGACCGGGCTCGTCTCCTGCGTGGTGCTCGCCGGGCTCTGCTACGCCCTGGGCCGCTACCAGCACAGCCTTCCGCGGGAGCTGCGCGCCGTGGCCTACGCGGTCCTGGTCGGCAGCTCGTTCGGCTATCTGCACAGCCTGTCCGGCGACAGCATCCTCATGTCGGTCGTGCTGTCCGTGATCATCGCGGCGGCGACGCTCTGCGTGATGTTCTACACCTTCTACGTCCACGAGGAATGACGTCTCCGCCCACGAGGCACCTCGCGAGGCGCGGCCGCCAGATCGGATCTGGCGGCCGCGCCTCGCGGTCTCGCGCCTGTGGGGTGGGACCGGGGAGAGGGCCGGTCACCGGAGCAGGACGGGAGGAGATGCCTCGTGCACGACCGGCATCGGGACAGCGGCCGGGGTGGCGCCCCGCAGCGGGCGGTCCAGGCGGTCCAGGCGGTCCGGGAGGTCCGGGAGGGCTTGGAGTGCCTGGAGGAGTGGGAGGAGTGGGAGAAGCGGGAGGAGGAGCGGGAGGAGTGGGGGGAGCGGGGCCGCGCCCCGGAACGGGACGACCGGGGCCGTGACACGGCGCGGGAGGCGCAGGTGCCGCTGCGCGTCGCCGTCATCATCGGCAGCACCCGCGACGGGCGCTGCGGTGAGGCCGTGGGCCGGTGGTTCACCGAGCGGGTCGCTCCGCGGGACGATCTGGACCTCTCCGTCGTCGACCTGATCGACTACGACTTCCCGGCCCACTACCCGGACCGGGCCACCACCGGTATCACGGAGTTCACCGACGAGGTGGCCCGCGCGGACGCCTTCGTCGTCGTCACCCCGGAGTACAACCGCTCCTTCCCCGCCTCGCTGAAGCAGGCCATCGACTACGCCTACGACGAGTGGCGGGCCAAGCCCGTCGCCTTCGTGAGCTACGGCCACGGCTCGCGCGGACTGTACGCGGTCGAGCAACTGCGTACGGTCTTCACCGAGCTGCATGCGGTGAGTTTGCGCAACGGCGTCGGTCTGAACCTCCTGGAGGACCTGTCCGAGCCGGACCAGGAGAGGGCCGTGGGCCCGATGCTCGACCAGCTCGCCTGGTGGGGACTTGCCCTCCGAGACGCCCGCACCGCCCGCCCGTACCTCTCCTGAACGCCGTCCCGGACCATCCCGCCCCACCCCGACCTCCCTGAGCCCCCGCCCCTGACCACCCCGTTGCCCTGACCACCCCGCGGACCGCGACCGCGGCCGTGACCTCGAGTCCGGCCGTGACCGCGACCGCCGCAGCGAAGGAACCGAAGGAACTCGACGATGAGTACAGATCTGGCCATCGAGACGAACGGCCTGGTGAAGGTGTTCGGTGACAACCGGGCCGTCGACGGCGTCGATCTCCGTGTGCCCGCCGACTCCGTCTACGGCCTCCTGGGGCCGAACGGCGCCGGAAAGACGACCACGGTGAAGATGCTGGCCACCCTCCTCAGGCCGGACGGCGGCGAGGCGCTGGTCTTCGGCAGCGACGTGCTGGCGGACGCCGACACGGTGCGCGGCAGGGTCAGCCTCACCGGGCAGTACGCCTCGGTGGACGAGGACCTGACCGGGACGGAGAACCTGCTCCTGCTCGGCAGGCTCCTCGGCCACGGGAAGCGGGCCGCACGCGTCCGGGCCGAGCAACTGCTCGACGCGTTCGGACTGACCGAGGCCGCCGACCGCCAGGTGAAGAACTACTCGGGGGCATGCGGCGCCGCATCGACATCGCCGCGTCGATCCTCAACACTCCCGACCTGCTCTTCCTGGACGAGCCGACGACCGGCCTCGACCCGCGCAGCCGCAACCAGGTCTGGGACATCGTGCGGGCCGTCGTCGCGGAGGGCACGACCGTCCTGCTGACCACGCAGTACTTGGACGAAGCCGACCAGCTGGCCTCCCGGATCGCCGTCATCGACCACGGCACGGTGATCGCCGAGGGCACCAAGGGCGAGCTGAAGGCGTCCGTCGGAGCCGGAGCCGTCCACGTGCGGTTGCGCGACGCTGCGCGGCGCCCGGACGCCGAACGCGTCCTCACCGTCGCGCTGAACGCCACGGTCCAGCTCGACGCGGACCCGGTGGCCCTGACGGCCCGGGTCAACGGCCACAGCACGGAACTCGGAGCCGCGGAACAGGCCGCCCGGGCGCTGGCCGAGCTGGCCCGCGAGGGCATCACCGTCGACAACTTCGCGCTGGGCCAGCCCAGCCTGGACGAGGTCTTCCTCGCCCTGACCGACCGCACGCCCCGCACGCAGAAGGAAGCCGCCGCATGAGCACCACAGCCACCCGGGAAGCCGAGGACCTCACCCGCAGCGCTCCCAAGACGGAGTCCCTGGCGGCCCTGCTCGTCGCCAGGGAACGCCCGGCGCGGCCGAGCGCCCTCTCCGCGTCCATGACCTTCGGCTGGCGCGCCATGCTCAAGATCAAGCATGTGCCGGAACAGCTCTTCGACGTCACGGCGTTCCCGATCATGATGGTGCTGATGTACACCTACCTCTTCGGAGGGGCGCTGGCCGGGTCGGTCGACGCGTACATCCAGTTCCTGCTCCCCGGCATCCTGGTGATGAGCGTCGTGATGATCACGATGTACACGGGAGTCGCCATCAACACCGACATCGACAAGGGTGTCTTCGACCGCTTCCGCACTCTGCCGATCTGGCGGCCCGCGCCGATGGTGGGCTATCTCCTCGGAGATGTCGTCCGCTATGTCATCGCGTCCGCCGTGATGTTGACGGTAGGGATGATCATCGGCTACCGGCCGGAGGGCGGGCCGATGGGTGTCCTGCTCGGGGTGGCCCTGCTGCTTGTCTTCTCCTTCGCCTTCTCCTGGATCTGGACGATGTTCGGGCTGCTGCTGCGCACGGAGAAGTCCGTCATGGGCGTCAGCATGATGGTGATCTTCCCGCTCACCTTCCTGAGCAATGTCTTCGTCGAGCCGAAGACCATGCCGGGCTGGCTGCAGGCGTTCGTCAACAACAGCCCGGTCACCCATCTGGCGACGGCGGTACGGGAGCTGATGGCCGGCAACTGGCCGATGGCCGACATCGCCTGGACCCTGGGCTGGGCGGCACTGTTCGTGATCGGCTTCGGTGCTGTCACCATGCGCCTGTACAACCGCCGTTGAACCATCGTGCCCTGGTGCCCTGGTGCCCTGGTGCCCTGGTGCCCTGGTGGCGGAGTGGCTTGCTGGCCTGGTGCCGGGGTGCTGTCGAGCCGCTCGGCCCCTCTGTCAAGTTTCGTCAGGACCAACGTTGCGGAGCGTGAGTCGTCGCAGGTCAGCCGAACACGTGGCGCGCGGCACCCTCTGGCCGCGTGCAGAGTCACGGGGCAGGGTCAGGTGTGGGGGCACGGATCGCACCCCCGACCAGGACCCGCCCGAGGGTCTGCGGTTCGCTACCCCTGTGCGCCGCGCCCCCGACTCCGGGCAGCGTGACCAAAGCCCCGCCATGCTTCCCGATCCGGGGGTACGGCGGGGCTTGTTCCGTTTTCGCTCTCCGTTACGCCACGCTGCCGGTAGCCGTACCCTGGCTCTATGACTGACGTGGGCAAGAAAGTCAAGCAAGCCCGCAAGCTAAGTGGGCTTACGCAAACCGAGTTGGCCGAATCGTCCGGTGTCTCTATCTCCACCATTCGGAAGCTGGAGCAAGGGGAGCGGGACACGGCGCGAATGGAGACGCTGCGGGCCCTCGCCCTGGTGCTCCGCGTCCCCACCATGTCCCTGGTCGCCGAGCCTTCCGAGGACGGTCCCACGCCGGGGACACCCGAGCTGTGGAGCCCTGTACGTGCGGCCCTAGTTCGGCCACATGGCGGCAGTAGCGATGAAGCCCCAACCACGCACGGCGTTGCCGATGCTGTTGCCACGGCCGTTCCCTACTACCGCGCGCACCGCTTCACCGAACTTGCGGCGATCCTGCCGCATCTGATCAACGATGCCGAAGCGCTCGGGTGCGAGGGACGCGCCGAGCGGCTGCGGGTGCTCCAACTGGTCGCCGGGGCGCTGACTCACACGCGACAGTTCGATCTTGCCGAGATCGTGTTGCGTCGGGCAATGGACGATGCAACGGACCGCATGGTTACGGCGGCCACCGTCAACACCCTGTGCTGGCTGCTCATGCGGCAAGGGCGATTGGACGAAGCGCTACACACTGCCTCGCGCTGGGCAGACGAACTAGAGCCTCGGATCAGCCGAGCCACCCCCGACGAGCTGTCGGCTTGGGGCTTGCTCCTGCTCAACGTCTCTGCCGCTGCTATCCGCAACAACCAACCGGGGGTCGCCGCAGATGCGTTGAAGTTCGCTTCCAGCGCTGCAACAGCGCTCGGCAGGGAGGTGCGGCCGGCTCACGAACAGATGCGCACCTTCGGTCCGATCTCCGTCCGCATGAAGACCGTGGAAGACGCCTTGGTCCGGAACAAGCCCGACCACGCACTACGACTCGCGGGGACGCTTGGGAAGACGGCACCACGGTCCGCGGTGCTTCCGTCCGCGAGCGTGCGGGCTCGGCATGGACTCTCGGTAGCCGATGCATACGCCCGTCTTGGGCAGTACACCGAAGCGTTCGGCAAGCTGTCCGAGGTACAGGCGTCGTCGCCCGAGTGGTTCCCCAACCAATCCCCTGCGCGGGACGTACTCCGGTCGGTGGTTGACGGGCGACGCACGTTGACTCCCGAGATGCGAACCATGGCCAGCACGCTGCAACTGGCCATCTGAAAAGGGTAGTTCGGCGCTGTCAGTAATGGAAGTGCCACAGACAGCGTTGCCCCGTCGGTTCTAGCGTCACCGCATGACCCGACGAACCCCCGCCGACAGTGCCCGCCGACGCGCGCTCTTGGACGCCGCGTCAGGTCTCTGGCCCTTCCGCTACGCGTACCCCGCCCCCGAGCCCCGCCCCGACGGGGCGCCGAAGGGGTGCGAGCCCAAGTCGGGGGAAGCGCGATGAGCGCGGCCCCTGCCGTTGGCGCGCTGGTCGTAGACACACGGGTTGACCAGCTCGGGGAGTTCCGCGGGGTCGCCGGCCCGTACTGGTCACTGCGCCCCCTTGGCGGTGGAACCGAGTGGGACGCCGAGCCCGAGCACGTGCGCCCCGCAGACCCGAAAGAGCGTCTGCGCGCGGAGACCGCCCGTGTGAACGCCCGGAGCCGGGGTGAACGGCTGTGACCACTACAGCCCGGCGCAGATTCGTCTTCGTGGACTGGACGTTACGGCCCGATCGGGACGACGAAGCCCCGCCCACCACCTACGCGTTCCGGTGCCTCGCGCTCACCGAGGACGACGCCGAGTGTGCCGCAACGTCACCCGCGAGCGAGGACCCGACCGAGCCGCAGACGTGGGTGTTCGACCACATGCGCGAGCACCCCGAGCACACCAGCTATGCCGAAATGATCGAACGCCCGTGGGTCATGTGGCAGGGGTGTCCGGCATGAACGACAGACCGGCCCCGGCGGGCTACTGGGCAGAGGTACGCGCGGAAGGGCCGGTGTACGGCACGGGCGAGACTGTGCAGCACGTTTTAGGGACCGCACAGAGCATTTCCCCCGTGCTGGTGCTCCGCTGGCTCCGCAGCGAGGCACTGCGCATCGCTGATCGACTCGACCCCGACCCGCAATGTTCGGCATGGGTGCAGCCGACCATGCGCGCGGCAACCGTGCCTGTACGGGACTGCCCTGCGGAACTCCGCGTATGGGCTACGGACCCGGACGAGCAACG
Source organism: Streptomyces sp. I6 (assembly GCA_003725745.1). Taxonomy (GTDB): domain Bacteria; phylum Actinomycetota; class Actinomycetes; order Streptomycetales; family Streptomycetaceae; genus Streptomyces. The sequence continues at coordinate 3,516,043 of RHDP01000001.1, forward strand.
CGAGGCACGCGACCACATCAAGGGCGGGCACCCGCTGTTCATCACGGTCCCGGATACGGACTGCACGTACACCCTGTCCGTCTGGCCGGTCCGGCTCCCCGCCGACGAGCCCGACCAGGTGACCCCCGAGCCAAGATCCCACCGCATCGGCGGACTGTCACACCCGCTGTACGTCCTCGCTGCGGACCCGTGGACGTAGCGCCCTGATACTCCCGCCCTCGCCGCATAGGACCCGGACCAGGACAGCACGGGTCTGCGACTCGCTCTGCGGCAGGGGCGGGGCTCAACCCCGGTCGGCTGTCGTGCGTGACGGTCTGGCAGCCGACCGGTTCTGTAGGAGCACGACGAGCACCACACGCACCGCAAGAACTCACTTCACAGGAGGAACACAGCATGAGCACCGCAGCGGCTACGCCCTTACCGTTCGGGGTCCGGCACCTCGTCTCGCCGGCTCCGACGAACAGTGAAGAACCGGTCATCACCTACAGCGAGGGACTTCAGCTCAACGTCTCCGCCGAGGGGAATCCGTGGCACGCGATCACGGCCGAGATGCCCGAGACGCAGACCGAGACCAGCAACGGCGACGGCTCGGCCCCCGGCTCCGACTCCGGAACCGACCTGTACTGACATGCAACCCATCCTCATCCTGACCGGCCGGAACGATCTCACGGCCGATGCAGTGGTTGAGGAGTTGGTGAACCGCGGTGAACAAGTCGTCAGGTTCGACACGGCCGACTTCCCGACCGCATCCCGTCTGGCCGTCTCCCTCACCGGGGACGGCTGGACGGGGCCTCTCACCAGCTCCCGCACGGTCCGCCTGGAATCCGTCAAGTCGGTGTGGTGGCGACGCCCCAACGAATTCCGAACCCCTGACGACTGGCCCGGACACGCCCGCGCCCTCGCGGTCTCGGAAGCACGCTCCGGACTGCTCGGCGTGCTCGGCTCCCTGCCCGTGCGGTGGGTCAACCATCCGAGCAAGGATGCCGCCGCGAACTACAAGCCCGTTCAACTGGCGGTTGCCGCTCGCTGCGGGCTGGACGTTCCCCGTTCCGTGATCACATCGGACCCCGAGCACGCCCGTGCGTTCATGGGGGACGACGCGGTTGTCTACAAGGGGCTCGGCGGTGGCGTGCTCGGCCCCGAAGGGAAGCGGCAGTTCCTCCCCGTGGCACTCGTGTCCGCGGACCAGGTGGACGACGGAGTGAGCGGCACCGCCCACCTGTTCCAAGAGCGCGTGGACAAGGCGTACGAAGTGCGCTTGACCGTGATCGGTGACCGTATGTTCCCCGTCGCCATCCACACCGACAGCGAAGCCGCGCAACTCGACTGGCGAACGGACTACCAGTCCCACCGATACGAAGTGGTGGACATGCCCCCGGAGGTAGAGAAGGGGGTCCGCCAACTCATGGACGAACTTGGCTTGTTCTTCGGCGCGCTGGACTTTGCCGTCACACCGGACGGACGTTGGGTGTTCTTCGAGGTGAACCCCAACGGTCAATGGCACTGGCTCGCTGTCAGAGCTGGTGTCCCGCTCGTTGAAGCCATGGCCGACGCTCTGCAAGGAGAGACCGCATGACCGAAGCGCCCCCATGGACCGGAGCCGCCAAAGCGCTTGCCGACAAAGTGACCGCCGACGCTCCCGCATGGCATGACGCCGTAAGCAACACCCCTCGTCACCGGCTCGTCCCCCGCTGGTGGCAGCGCATCCCGGACAGCCCGACGCAGGAATGGGCGTTGGTGGACCTCCCCGAGGACTCCGCCGAGCGGCTGCACGCCGCGTACACGGACGAGACGCTAGTTACCCGCGTCGGCCCTACGCACGCCGACCACGCCACCCCCGGTGAACACGGGAAGGGCGACCCCACGTCGTCCAGCACCCTGCCGGGGCTCATCGTGTCCATGGCTCACCGACTCGACGTGAAGCCCGGCCACAAGGTGTTGGACGTGGGTACGGGCTCCGGGTACTCCGCCGCTCTGTTCGCCCGCCGCTTCGGGGACGAGAACGTGACGAGCGTGGACGTGGACCCGTACTTAGTCGAGGCAGCCCGGACCCGTCTCGCCGAGTTCGGACGCGCACCGCGCGTGGAAGCTATCGACGCCACCGGGGAACTTCCCGATGCGGAGTACGACCGCATCATGGCGACCGTCTCCGTACGGCCCGTCCCTCCGTCGTGGCTGCGCGCGCTCCGTCCCGGCGGACGGCTGGTCACGACGATTGCCCACACCGCCCTACTGATCACGGCGGACATGGGAACGGACGGCATCGCACGCGGCACCGTCCAGCCCGATCCGGCAACGTTCATGGAGACCCGGCAGGAAGCGGACTACCCGGCCAAGCTGAACAGCGTGTTCGTGTCTGCCCGTGTGCGGGAGGGCGAGGACGTGCGGCCCCCGGACGGTCCGGTTCCCGACCTGTGGCAGGAATGGCCGCTCCGGTGGCTGTACGAGCTGGACACGCCCGGAGTCGAGACCCGCGCGGCTACGTACCCGGACGACGGGCGGCGGGTGGTGTGGTTGCTCACTGCGGACGGGTCATGGGCGCGTGCAGAGGACGGGGCAACGCCACTGATCCACCAGGGCGGACCCCGCCGGCTCTGGGATGACCTGGAACGTGTCCGCCGCAAGTGGGAAGAGAACAACCGGTTCTCTCTCCACACGATGCGCGCGGAACTCTCGCCCGAGGGCAGTCTCCTGCTGTCCCCAGACGACACATGGCGATTCCCGATCTGACCACGCCAGACCCGGACCCCGGTACCGCGGACCCTCCCTGACAATCAGCGTGCCGGTCCCTGGCACCCGATCCGACACCGCTACCCCCGAAGCGGTGAGGGTGCCACTCAGGCCCCGTCCGTGTGCTGCCCCCGTGGCGCATGGGCGGGGCTTCCCTGCCTCCTACTCGTCCTGGTGCTCGTCCTCGCCCCGCTTGGCGGGACCGGCAACGAACGTCCCCTTACCCCACTCGGTAACGACGAGCCCGCGTTCCCGAAGCACACGCACCGCTCGGCGGGCTGTCTCGCGGGCAACCTTGTGCCGCTCGCATAGCTCGGCTTCGGACGGGATGCGCTCACCCGGAGCGAACTTGCCCGCCCGGATGTCCGCGGTCAGTGCGTCCAGCACCCGCATATACGGGGCGCGGGGAGTGTGCGGGTCCGGGGAGCGCTCAGGCATGGGGAGAGCGTAGACAACGGGCCAATCATGGGCGACTTAGACAGGCAGGCCTGTTAGACAGGTGGACGAGTTAGACATGTTGGCTTAGCGTGATTCCCCGAACACAACAGAACGCCCCGACAGACCGAGTAGGCCCGGTCCATCGGGGCTTGCCGAGACAGCTTGCTAAGGAGCTGCACGACCATGCGCGATGCTATCGCCCGCACCCTGTCTTGGGTGCTCTCCGTCCTCGCCCCTTGTCGGCCCGGACGCCACAGCGCGGCACACTTCGCCGCGCAGACCCCCGAGCCCGAGCCCGTGTCTCCCTGGGGCCGTCCGTGGACCGGCCCGTCATCCGCTCAGGTGCGCGCCATCTTCCGCGACGAACAGACCCGGGAATTGCCCGCCCTACAGCGTGAGCGGCTCTGGGCTACCCAGTTCGCGGCGCTCGGGGTGGACTACGACTTTCCGACGATGGACCTCGGCAGTGTCGTGACGCGAGAGAAGGTAGCCGCGTGACCGCCCCCAGCATCGGCCGTGCCGGGCACGGTGCCCGGCACGAGGAGGAAGCGGGTGAGCGGACATGGCGCTGCTGACCATAGGGGCGTTCGCGCGTGCCGCGCGACTCTCGGCCAAGACGCTGCGACGATACGACGAGCAGGGCCTGCTGTGCCCGGTCCAGGTCGATCCGTTCACCGGCTACCGCTACTACGACCCCCGGCAGCTGGAGCACGCCCGGCTGGTGGCCTGGCTGCGCCGCATCGGTATGCCGCTCGCCCGTATCCGTTCCGTCTGCGCGCTCTTCGTGACGGACCCGGACGCGGCGGCCCGGGACGTCCGTGCCTTCTGGGCGCAGGTGGAGGCCGAGACGGCTGCGCGGCGCGACCTCGCGGACTTCCTCGTCGACCGGCTGTCCGACCAGGCAGCGGGAAGGGACCGTCCGATGCAACGACTCGGCGCACCTCTGGGACTGCGTTACGCCGCCCTTTCGGATCGCGGCCTCGTCCGCGACACCCACCAGGACTCCGTGTACGCGGGTCCGCGACTGCTCGCCGTCGCCGACGGTTACGGCGAGGGAGGGGAGCGGGCGGGCGGAGCCGCGATCGACGCGCTCCGTCCGCTGGAAAGCGTGACCGCTGAACCCGGTGAACTCCTCAACCTGCTGGCCGACGCTGTGCGACTCGCCCACCGTGCGGTCCGCGACCTCCCGGAATCCGGCACCACCCTCACGGCACTGCTGTGGACCGGCTCCCGGCTCGGTCTGGTCCACATCGGCGACACCCGTGCCTATCTGCTGCGCGGTGGCAGGATCTTCCGCATCACCCATGACCACACGGTCGTCCAGGCGATGATCGACGACGGCGGACTCACCGAGGACGAGGCCCGCTCCCACCCTCAGCGGGCGATGCTGCTCAAGGCCCTCGATGGCGCGGCCTCACCCGCGGAACCCGATCTGTGCCTCCATGACGCCGAGGCCGGTGACCGCTATCTGCTCTGCTCCGACGGGCTGTTCACCGTGGTTCCGGAGGCCGAACTGCGGCGGGTGGTGGCCACCGTCGCCGATCCGGAGGACGCCGCTCGGGACCTGGTCGCCCTCGCCCATGACGCGGGTGGACCGGACAACGTGGCCTGCGTGGTAGCCGACGTGGTGGAGCTGTGAGCTGGGGCCGGGCGCCTGAGGGAACCGTCAGGCGCCCGGCCCGGCTCCGCCGCCACGGTGCCGGGCCGTCGCGGTGGGGCCCAACCATGTGGGTGTGACACCGGCCGGCGGCACGCCCGGCACCGTGAACGCCGCAGCGCCGCCGACGGCCACCGGCCCGCGGGTGCCGCAAGGCGCCGACCCATGGGTGACCGGTCCTGCGGGGCGCCCCAAGAGACCCGGCCCATCGGCGACCGGCCGGGCCCGGCTACCGGATGGGCGGTCGTCGACGCCGTGTTCAGCGTGATCTCGCGAGGAACCCCGGACGTTGACGCCCGGGGGAATCGCACCCTTGCTCCGGAGGCGCGAAGCGCCGGAGTCCGCTGCGTCTCCGCCGGTGACGGTCAGTCGGGTCGCTTCTGGTTCTCGATGTACTCCTTGACGACCGCCAGCGGTGCGCCGCCTGACGGGGCGGCGAAGTAGGACGGGGACCAGAAGTTTCGCCCCACAGGTACGTGCCGAGGTGGGCGGGCAACTCCTGGCGGAGCCTGCGCGCCGAGACTCCCCTGAGGGATCCGACGAGTCGGGGCAGGGCGACCGTTGGCGGGCAGTGCACGAGCGGGTGGCCGTGATCGCGTTCGCCGTTGAACTCGGTCGGCTCGGTCTCGGTCTCGATGTCGGCGCAGCCAGCGGGCATGATCTCTCTTCGCAGCGCCCAAGGATCTCGTCCGTAAATGGGCCGCGCCGGTACCTTGGCGTGAAGCGCCCCACACCATCGGCCGCAAGGGCGAGACCGGGTGGACTGCGGGGCGTGCGTCACGCGCCCCGCCCACCCACAGGGGTGTCTTGACGGAGGAGGCCACGCGGCAGCCGGCCGCGCCCTACCTCCAAGCCCAATCCTTCAGGGCCGGGTCACGTTGACAGCTGCCAGCTCACCGGCTGCTCGGGCCGGTACCCGCACGCCGACCCCGTGGAGACGGACGCGCGCAGATGGGCGGCCAGCTCCGGGTGCAGCGGCCCGAGCTTGCGGAGCGTGTCGCGGATACGTGCGGTGACCGCCTTCCGGGCACGCTCGGCCTCGTCGCCGAGACGCCGGGTGCGGCCGCCCAGCCCGGCGGCGCGGCGGAGTTCGTCCAGGAGCGCCGCACGCTCGCGGTCGTATCCGGCGGCGACGTCGTCGTCCCCCGAGGCCGTCGCACGGTCTATGGCGTCGTCAAGTTGCTCCAGCCGCCTGCGGTACCGGGCCTTGGCCTCCTCGTCCAGCACCGGATCGCCGCCGAAGCTCCGTGCGGCGACGGCGGTTTCGCCGGATTCCGGGGCGAGGAGCCGGACGGCCGGGACGGCGTCGCCGGGGACGGCGAGGAGGGTGGCGAGATCACGCAGTCCCTTGGCGTCGGGGACGTGCACCGTACGGCCGCCGTAGGCCAGCAGCCATACGGCTCCCTCGCGCCGGAACACGCCCTGCGCGGACCGCCCCCGCGGACCGGGGTGCGGCTCCTGAGCCGACCGGGGGCCTCGGGCCACGACGGCGGTGGTCCGGAGCCGTTCACTTGCTTCGCGTGGGTTGAGCTGTCCGAGCGGCCGGTGCCGTCAGAGACGTCCGGGCTGTTCGAGTGGTCCGGGGTATCCGGGGTGTCCGGGCTGTTCGAGCGGCCCGGGGCATCCAGGGCATCCGGGGCATCCGGGGTGTCCGCGCTGTCCCAGCGGCCCGGGTTGGCCGTGTGGTTCGAGCTGTCTGCGTGGTTCGCGCGGGCCCGCCGGGCCGGCTCCTCGGCCACCCGGGCGCCGAACTCCCCCGCCCGGGACGGGCCGGGCGCCGCGGCACGGTGGCGCAGGGCCCGGGCCAGGGCCGATCTCGCGCGCAGTGACCAGGGGCGGGCGCTGAGCCGGTCCGCCGACGCGACCGCCGAGTCCAGCTCCCCGACGGCCTCGTCCCAGCGGCCCGCCGCTGCGTCGAGCAGACCGAGCCACATGTCGACGGGGCCGCTGATGTCGCAGCCGTACAGCGAAACGAGCCACCGGCCCCGGTACGGCTCCAGGGCGCTCCGCGCCGACGCGATACGAGCCTCGTCGCCCGAAAGGATCGCCGCCTGCGCCCGCAGACGGATCCACAACGGTTCGAAGGCCCGGGGGAACGGGTCGGGCAGCTCCTCCAGTTCGGCCGCCAGCCGGAGCGTACGGGCCCGGTCGCCGAGTTCCGCGGCCGTGATGCCCTCCAGCAGCCCCGGATACGGGTGCCCGGCCGCACCCGGCTGCCCCAGGATCTCCTCCGCCTGCGTGAACCGGCCCTGGAGCAGCCGCAGACCCCACGCGATGTGCAGCGCCACGAAGGCGAACGGGGAGTGCTGATGGCCCAGGTCGGTGACCTGGGCGAGATGCCTCTCCGCCTCGTCGAAGCGGCCGCCCAGCGAGGCGACCAGGCAGTGGTCCACGGCAATGCCGAAGTCCGTGCGGCGCACACCCGTCCGTTCGGCGACAGCCCGGGCTGTGCGGAACTGGTCCAGATAGCGGGGGTCGTCGAGTTCGAGCAGCGTGACCCAGCGCATCGAGGTGGCGTGGAACTCCATGTCCCGGTTCTTCGTCCGGCGGGCGACCGCGGCCATCTCGTCCGTGAGGGCCAGACGCTCCTCCGACGTGCCGAGCCCCCAGATCGATTCGTGCCGGGCCCAGAGAGAGAAGGCGAGGGCGTCGTCGTCCTCGCCGCGCCGGGCGAGCGTCGTCGACAGCCTTGCCAGCTCCTGGGCGATCAGTTCGGGCGGAAGCCTCTCGGGGTCGGGTCGGCCGGCGTCGCTCCCGCCGCCCGTCAGAGCGCGGTACGCGTCGCGCAGCAGCGCGGTGCATCGGGCGCGGGTGGGGCTGTCCGCCAGGGCGCTGCGCGAGTACAGCGTGATGGCGACCCGGGCGAGCAACTCGCCCTCGTCCAGGGCGGCGGCGAGCGCCGCGGCCCTGTCGAACACCGCCCACGCCTCGGCTTCCGCACCGCTGTGGTGCAGCTCACCGCCGAGTTCCAGGGCCACCAGCGCGGCCCGTCGCCACAGCGCCCGCGCCACTTCGGAACCGTGCGCCGCCGGCCGGTCCGCACAGTCGGTCTGCCCACCGTCGTACGCCGCCGCTCGGCCGGCACGGTGCGCGGCCGTGCCGGGCGGGCCTGTTCCGCACGGTGCCGTGGCCCGCGCCTCCGCGGGCGCGCCGTGCTCCTCCGCCACCGACCGGCAGACCGCCGCGGGACCCGGCCCGTCCGCCCGCCCGCCGGACCGGCCGTCGCCTCCGATGGTGGCCGGAGCCGCGGCTGCCGCGCGGTCCGCCGCCGAGTCCGCGATCCCCAGGGCCCGGCGGTAGTGGCCCAGCGCCTCCTCCGAGGCCAGCCGGCCGGCGGCATCGCGGGCCGCCTGCACCAGCAGTTCCACACGGCGCTCGGGCGGTAGATCGTCGCCCGCGAGGTAGGCGTGACCCGCGAGGTCACCGGGCAGGATCCGCGCCCGCTCCGGCAGTCCGGCCGTGCCGTCCAGGGCGCGGACGACCGCGCCGTGGCGAGCGCGTGCGTCCGACTCGTCCAGCGCTTCGTACAGCGTCTCCCGCACCAGATCGTGGGCGAACGCGAACCGCCCCGACTCCCGGGCCGTGACCAGCCGGGCCGCCACCGCCCGGTCCAGCAGCCGGTCCACGTGCGGGACCGGCGCGCCGGCCACCAGCGCCAGCCCCTGCCGGTGGAACTCCCGCCCCAGGACCGCGGCCGTGGTCAGCAGCGCGCCGACGGGGCCCGGCAGCAGGCCGAGCCGCCGCCGCACGGCCTCCCGCACCCCGGGTGCCACCGCGGTCACCGGGCTGCCGCTGTGCCACAGCCGGGCGGTCTGCTCCACGAAGAACGGATTGCCGCCGGTGCGCCGGTGCACCTCGGCGACCAGCGCCGGGTCCGGTTCGCGGCCGGCGGTGGCGGCCATCAGGGCACCCACCTCGTCCCGCTCCAGGCCGGTGAGGGTGAGCGTCGTCGCCCGTGAGGCGAGCGGCAGGACCAGCTGCCGCAGCGGATGGCCGGGTGTCTCCACCTCGACGTCCCGGTACGTGCCCAGGAGCAGCAGCCGCTCGAACCAGGCGTGCTGCGCCGCGAACTCGAGCAGCTTCAGCGACGCGGGGTCCGACCAGTGCAGGTCATCGAGCACGACCACGACGGGGCGGCTCTGCGAGACGGTGACCAGTGCGGTGGTCACCGCGTCGTACACCGCGAACGGCTCCTTGTCCCCGTCGGCCGCGAACCGCTCCTCGGGCCCGCCTGCCGCGGGGCCGGTGTCGCCCGCGCCGGGGCCCGTCCCGCCCGGCTCCCGTAGGAGCACGGTCAGGCGTCCGCCCGCCGCCTCCTCGGCCCGGGTCCACTCCTCCTCGCCGACTGCTCGCCGCAGCGCCCGGACCACCTGGACCCACGGCCAGTACCCGGGCGCGCTACCGGAGTCCCAGCACGATCCGCCGAGCACCAGCGCACCGCGCCGCCGGGCCTCCTGGGCAGCCTGGGTCACGAGGGTCGTCTTGCCGATGCCCGCCTCACCCGTGACCAGCACCAGCCCCCCGTGGCTGTCCGTCGCCCGGCCGATCTCGGCCCGGAGGACGCCTGCGGGGTGCTCGCGCCCGAAGAGTGCGGGAGTCATAGCGGAAACGATAGGAGGCCGCACTGACATTCGGCCTCGGCTTTTTCTCCGGCTCCGGCTCCGGCTCCGGTTCTCCCGTCCTCCCGTTCTCCGGCTTCTTTGGCTTCTCCGGTTCTCCGGCTTCTCCGGGCTCTTCGAGCGCTGCGTACGGTGCGCCGGGTCCGGTGCGCCGGGTCCAGTGCCTCCGGCACGGCTGGACCACCGGGCCGAAGAGGCGGCCCGCGGGGGCGGCTTCCCGATGCCGATCGGGGATGGACCACCCTTCTTCCGGTACCTGGGCCCGGCCGTGCCGGGCCTGGAGGACGCACACGACGGGCGCCGGAGCGGGAGGGAGCGCGGGCGTGGCAAGATCGCGGAAACCGCCGGGGGAGCGGGCCCGCCGGGCGGGCCGGGGTGACGCTGAGCTGCCCCGCGTACGCCGCCTCGAGGCCCTGCCGTGCGCCCTCACCGTGCCGCCCCGCGCCCCGGCTTCGGGTCGCGCCGCCCCGCGCCCCGGCTTCGGGTCGCGCCGCCCCGCGCCCCGGCTTCGGGTCGCGCCGCCCCGCGCCCCGGCTTGGGGTCGTGCCGCCCCGCGGATCGCCGGGTCAGCGGCGCAGGCCCGAAAGTGGTCAGCCGCCCGCTGCCGGTGCCACCGCCCCCTGCCTCACGGACGCCTTCCGCATCGCCGCCCCCGGCGGGGACGGCCGCGGGCCGCGCCGGAGCCAGGATCCCGCCGTGCGGACCGCCGGTTCCGTCCAGCGGGCGGCGAGCGGGCCCAGGATCACCAGGATCAGCACATACGCGGTGGCCAGCGGCACGACACGCGGTTCGGTGGCGGCCGTGAGCCCGGCGATGACGATGGAGAACTCGCCGCGGGCGACGAGGGTGCCGCCCGCGCGGAGACGGCCGCGGGGGCCGATGCCCGCGCGGCGGGCCGCGTACCAGCCGGTCGCGATCTTGGTCAGCACGGTGACCGCGGCCAGCAGCAGCGCCGGCAGCAGTACCGGCGGGATGGCCGCCGTATCGGTCGACAGCCCGAAGAAGACGAAGAACACCGCGGCGAAGAGGTCCCGCAGCGGGGTGAGCAGCCGCCGCGCCCCCTCCGCGACCTCGCCCGACAGCGCGATGCCCACCAGGAACGCGCCCACGGCCGCCGACACCTGCAGCTTCTGCGCCACACCCGCGACCAGCAGGGTGAGGCCCAGCACGACCAGCAGCAGCATCTCCGGGTCGTCGGAGGAGACCGCCCGGCTGAGATGCCTGCCGTGGCGGATCGCCAGGATGAGGACGAGGGAGACCGTGCCGACGGCGATCAGCAGGGTGATGCTGCCGCCGGCCAGGCCGCGTCCCGCGAGCAGCGCGGTCAGCAGCGGCAGGTACACGGCCATCGACAGGTCCTCGATGACCAGGACGCCGAGGATCGCCGGTGTCTCGCGGTTGCCCAGCCGGCCCAGGTCCGTGAGGATCTTCGCGATTACGCCCGACGACGAGATCCAGGTGACGCCGGCGAGCGCCACGGCCCCCACCGGACCCCAGCCGAGCAGCAGTGCCGCCGCCGCGCCCGGTGGGGCGTTGAGCAGGAAGTCCACGATGCCCGACGGGTACTGGGTGCGCAGACTCGTCACCAGTTCGGACGCGCTGTACTCGAGACCGAGCAGCAGGAGCAGCAGGATCACGCCGATGTCGGCGCCGACGGCGATGAAGCCCTCGCTGGCGCCGAGCGGCAGCAGCCCGCCTTCGCCGAAGGCGAGACCGGTCAGCAGGTAGAGCGGGATCGGGGACAGTCCGAGGCGTCCGGCGAAGCGGCCGATCAGCCCCAGGACGAGGATGATGCCGCCGAGTTCGATGAGGAGCATGGTCGTGTCGTGCACGGTCAGCCTCCGGGCCGGCAGGGGCCGGGGTCTTCCCCGTGACCCGCGGCGATCCCGTCGTGGCGGTCCACGCCCTGCCGGGTGCCGACCGCGAGCCGTGCGGCACCGGCCGTCGCTCGTGGGTACCGCAGTGGTGAGGGGTACACACCGCTCGGGCGCGGGGCGGCGAAGGCCGAGGCCCCCGCGCGGATAGGGGCCCTCGCGCCGCCCGGCAGGCGGACCTTGGGCCGGACCTTCGGCCGGCCCCGCGGCCTGGCCCATGGCCGCACCGGGCACGGGAAGGGGGCCGTGACCGCTGCGTAATCGGCCACCGCGCCGGACCCGTCGGCGCCCGCCCCGCAGAAGAGGTCCGGGTTCGGGAGCCGTGCGAGCGGCGCGGACGAGGGCTCCGGGTCCGGGAGCCGTGCGGGTGGTGCGAAGGAGGTGGCCCGGCGTGGGTCCGGGAGCCGTGCGGGTGGGCCGGCGCTCTCTCGTGCGGGTGGCGTGGGCGAGGTGGCCGGCTTCGGGTTCGGGAGCCGTGCGAGCGGCGCGGACGAGGGCTCCGGGTCCGGGAGCCGTGCGGGTGGTGCGAAGGAGGTGGCCCGGCGTGGGTCCGGGAGCCGTGTGGGTGGGCCCGCGCTCTCTCGTGCGAGCGGCGTGGACGAGGTGGCCGGGTCCGGGCTCGGGAACCGCCGGGGTGCGAATGCGTCTCCCGGCGCGAGCGCCATGGACACCGTGCACTCGGCGGGGCCGTCCGCGCGGCGGAGGCCCGGGAGCCGCCGGGCCTCCGGGGGACGGACGGCCGGCCGCGGCGGCCCCGGGGTGCCGCCGTACCGCTGCCCCCGGTGACGTAGTAGCGCCTACCTGCGCCCGGTAGGGAGGTGCGCCTACCGGCGTCCGGCCGCGAGGTGCGTCTACCGGCGTCCGGCCGCGAGGTGCGCCTACCGGCGTCCGGCCGCGAGGTGCGTCGGGTGGCCATGGCTGCCTCCCGTAGCCGAGTCCGGCGATGGTGCGGGCGCGGCGAAGCCGGGACCAGGGGCTGCTTCCTCACCTCAGTATCACGTGATCTTGGGCGGCCCGCCCGCCGATGACCGCAGCCGCGACCCCCCGCGACCAGGCGTTCCACCGCTCGTCAGTAGAGTCCGGTCCGTGAATCCCGACCCCCGCCCCGCCGTCTCCGTCGTCGGGATCGGCGCCGACGGCTGGGACGGACTGCCCGAGACCTCCCGTGCCGCGCTGCGCACCGCCGAGGTGCTCGTCGGTGGCCCACGCCAGCTCGCACTGCTGCCCGCCGCCGAATGTGCGGGTGAACGCGTGCCGTGGCCGTCGCCGCTGCGTCCCGCCGTGCCCGTGCTGCTCGCCCGGCACGCCGGCCGCCGTCTGGCCGTTCTCGCGAGCGGTGACCCGATGTTCCACGGCATCGGCCGCACCCTCACCGAGATCGCCGGTTCCGGGGCGGTGCGGGTGCTGCCGCACCCCTCGTCCGTCTCGTACGCCTGTGCCCGCCTCGGCTGGCCGGTCGAGGAGACCGAGGTCGTGACGCTGGTCGGCAGGCCGGCCGCCGGGCTCTGCGCGGCGCTCCACCACGGGCGCCGGCTGCTCGTGTTGAGCGCGGGCGCGGCGACCCCGGCGGAGGTGGCGGAGCTGCTGACCGCCAGGGGCTTCGGCCCCAGCCGGATGCGGGTGCTGGAGCAGCTCGGCTCCGGACGGGAGCGGCAGGTCTCCGGCACCGCGGAGAGCTGGAGCCATCCGCCGGGTGATCCGCTCAACATCGTCGCCGTCACCTGCGCACGCGCTCCGGGGGCGTTGCGGCTCGGCGCCGGCCCGGGTCTGCCCGACGAGGCCTACGAGAACGACGGCCAGCTGACCAAGCGCCATGTGCGCGCGGCGACGCTCGCCGCGCTCGCGCCGGCCCCGGCGAACTGCTGTGGGACGTCGGTTCCGGCTCCGGTTCCATCGCGATCGAGTGGATGCGTACGCACCGGTCGTGCCGGGCGGTCGCGGTGGAGCGGGACGCGGAGCGGGCACGGCGCATCGAGCGCAACGCGCATTCGCTCGGCGTGCCCGGACTGCGGGTCGTCACCGCTGCGGCACCGGACGGGTTGGCCGGACTGGCCGGTCTGGCTGTCCCGGACGCGGTGTTCATCGGCGGCGGTCTCACCGCGCCGGGACTGCTCGACGCCTGCTGGGACGCGCTGCCGGACGGCGGTCGGCTCGTCGCCAACACCGTGACGCTGGAGTCGGAGGCGCTGCTCGCCGAGCGCTATCGGCGGCACGGTGGGGAGCTGGTGCGGCTCGCGGTGGCGCACGCCGTGCCGGTGGGCGGTTTCACCGGCTGGCGGCAGGCGATGCCCGTCACACAGTGGTCCGTCACCAAACCCCCCGCAGGAGGATCTTCATGACCGTGTACTTCATCGGCGCGGGCCCCGGTGCCGCCGATCTGATCACCCTGCGGGGAGCGCGGACGCTCGCGTCGTGCCGGGTCTGCCTCTACGCGGGCTCGCTCGTCCCCGCAGACCTCCTCGCCGAGTGCCCACCGGACGCGCGGCTGGTGGACACCGCGGACCTCGATCTGGACGCGATCACCGCGGAGTTCGTCCGCGCCCACGGGGAGGGCCACGACGTCGCCCGGCTGCACTCCGGCGACCCGTCCGTCTTCAGCGCGGTGGCGGAGCAGATGCGGCGGCTGGACGCGGCGGGGATCCCCTACGAGGTCGTCCCGGGCGTTCCTGCGTTCGCCGCCGCCGCGGCGGCGCTGAAGCGGGAACTGACCGTGCCGACGGTCGGCCAGACCGTCATCCTGACCCGAGTCTCCCAGCAGGCCACTCCCATGCCCGAGGGCGAGGACCTGGCCACCCTCGGCCGCAGCGGGGCACTGCTCGTCCTGCACCTCGCCGCCCGCCACGTCGACCGCGTGGTCGCCGAACTGCTGCCGCACTACGGCCCCGACTGCCCCGCGGCGGTGGTGGCCATGGCCAGCCGCCCGGACGAACTGGTCCTGCGGGGCACGCTCGACGAGATCGCCGGGCTCACGAAGGAGGCGGGTGTCGTGAGGACGGCGGTGATCCTGGTGGGCCGCACCCTGGGGGCATCGCAGTTCCGTGACAGCCATCTGTACGACCCGGCTCGGGACCGGCACGCCTGCTGACGGCGCGGGCATCGGCCCCGGCCTACCGTCCGGATGCCGTACCCGTCACCCAGGCCAGTGCCTCCCGGGCCGTCGACGCCGTCGGGACGCCCTCGGGCACGGGCGGGCGGCGGACCACGACGACCGGGAGGCCCGCCTCGCGGGCCGCGGTGAGCTTGGGGGAGGTCGCGGCGCCGCCGCTGTCCTTGGTCACCAGGACGTCGACGGCGTGGTCGGCGAGGAGAGCTCGTTCGCCGTCGAGGGTGAAGGGGCCGCGGTCGAGTAGCACCCTCATGCGCGGGGGGTGGGGCGGCTGCGGCGGGTCGACGGAACGGACCAGGAACCAGAGGCCGTCGAGGTGTGCGAAGGACGACAGGCCCATGCGTCCCGTCGTGAGGAAGGCCCGGCGGCCGAGCGAGGGCAGCACCTCGGCTGCCTGCGCCAGGGAGCCGACCGGGTGCCAGTCGTCGCCCGGCACCGGCGCCCAGCCGGGCCGGCGCAGCGCGAGCAGGGGACACGGGCCAGGTCCGCGGCGCGCGCCGCGTGGAAACTGATCGTCCCGGCGAACGGATGGGTGGCGTCGACGAGCACGTCCACCCGGTGCTCGCGCAGCCAGGCCGCGAGACCCTCCGCCCCGCC
The DNA here is from genome assembly GCA_003725745.1 of Streptomyces sp. I6. GTDB lineage: Bacteria > Actinomycetota > Actinomycetes > Streptomycetales > Streptomycetaceae > Streptomyces. Next base: position 3,531,064 of record RHDP01000001.1, read on the forward strand.
GAAGCCGCCGATCCGCACCTCGCCCCCGGGCAGTCTCGGTTCGGCGACCCGCCCGGCGAGCGAGGTGGTCACCCGCTCCCCACGCCCGTGCAGCGACTCGGCGAGGGTGCGGGCCTCCGTCGTACCGCCGAGAACCAGGACGTGCACGGGACCTCCACGAGTGAACCGGCGCCCGTGGGCGGACGCGGCGCCCCACTCAAGCACACCGGCCTCCGTACCCGGCAGGACCGGGCATACGGGCCGGACAGGCGGGACCGGGCGGGCGGAACCCGGTGCACGGCCAGGACCGGGCGCACCGCCGGGACGGCCAGACCCGGCGGTACGGCCAGGACCGGGCATATGGGCCCGGCAGGCGGACTGGACAGGTGGGAACGGACGGGCGGCCGGGAACGGACGCACGGGCCGGACGGCCAGACCCGGCGGTACGGCCAGGACCGGGCGCACCGCCGGGACGGCCAGACCCGGCGGTACGGCCAGGACCGGGCATATGGGCCCGGCAGGCGGACTGGACAGGCGGGAACGGACGGGCGGCCGGGAACGGACGCACGGGCCGGACGGCCAGACCCGGCAGTACGGCCAGACCCGGTGCACGGCCAGGACCGGGCGCACCGCCGGGACGGCCAGGACCGGGCATACGGGCCCGGCAGGCGGACTGGACAGGCGGGAACGGACGGGCGGCCGGGAACGGACGCACGGGCCGGACGGCCAGACCCGGCAGTACGGCCAGGACTGGGCTGAACCGCTCGGACCGCCCGGACCGCCGCGGCGCATCGCCGCCCGAACCGCCGCGCTGCCCGGACCGCCCGGACCGCCCGGACCGCCCGGACCGCCGCGCCGCCGCGCAGCGCGATGGCGGACGTGACCGGCCGGGCCGTGTGCGTCGTCGTGGCGGCCGGGTTCCGTGGACCGGGCACCGCCGCCGGGAGGCCAGGGCTCACCGAGGGGCAGGGTCACCGGCCGGGTAGGTGCGGGGCGTCCAGACGACCTCCTCGCCCGTACCGCGGCGTACCGTCCGGGTCTGCGACGAGCCGACCAGCAGCAGCGTCCTCATGTCCACCACGGCCGGGTCGAGTTCGCCGAGGCGCACGATCCGCACGCTCTCCTCCGGGCCGCCGACGTCCCGCGCGACGACGACCGGGGTGTCCGGGGCGCGATGGCCGAGGAGCAGCTCGCGGGCCTTGGCGACCTGCCAGGTCCGGCTGCGCGATCCGGGGTTGTAGAGGGCCAGGACGAGGTCGGCGCCGGCCGCCGCCGTCAGGCGCTCCTCGATGACCTCCCAGGGCTTCAGCCGGTCGGAGAGGGAGATGGCGGCGTAGTCGTGCCCCAGCGGCGCACCCGCGCGGGCAGCGGCGGCGTTCGCGGCGGTGAGCCCCGGCAGGACGCGTACGGGCACGTCCGCGTACCGTTCCCGAGCCGCGACCTCCAGCACGGCCGTGGCCATGGCGAAGATCCCCGGGTCGCCGCCCGACACCACGGCCACCCGGCGGCCCCGCCGGGCGAGGTCGAGGGCGAACTCCGCCCGCTCGGACTCGACCTTGTTGTCGGAGCCGTGGCGGCGCTGCCCGGCCCGCGCCGGCACCCGGTCCAGATAGGTCGTGTAGCCGACCAGGTCGTCCGCGGCGGCGAGGGCGCCCCGGGTCTCGGGCGTCAGCCACAGCGGCCCGGCCGGTCCGGTGCCCACGACGACGACCTCGCCCCGGGGACGCGCCTCGGGCCGCACCTCGTCGATCCGGCTCGGCAGCACCGCCACCGAGAAGTACGGCACGGACTCCGGGTCCACGTCCGCCAGCCGCCCCGTGCGCTCCCCGGCCATCGTGGCCCGCTCCACATAGCGGGCGTCGTCCAGCCGGCCCGCCCGCTCCAGCGCCCGCCGCACGTCGGGGAAGGTCCGCCCGAGCTTCATCACCACCGCCGAGTCGGCGGCGGCGAGGCGGGCGGCCAGCTCCTCCTCGGGCAGCGTGCCGGGGACGATGGTCAGCACCTCCTCCGCCTCGCACAGCGGCTCCCCGAGCCGCGCGGCCGCGGCGCTCACCGAGGTCACACCCGGGATCACCTCGGTCCGGTAGCGGTGGGCGAGCCGCTTGTGCATGTGCTGGTAGGAGCCGTAGAACAGCGGGTCGCCCTCGGCGAGCACGGCCACCGTCCGCCCGGCGTCGAGATGCGCGGCGAGCCTGGCCGCGGCCTCCTCGTAGAAGTCGTCGAGCGCCCCCGGTAGCCGCCCGGATGGTCGGTGGTCTCCACCGTGACCGGGTACATCAGGCGCTCCTCGATGTGGTCGGGGCGCAGGTGCGCCGCCACGATGGAGCGGGCGATGGAGCGGCCGTGCCGGGCGCAGTGGTACGCCACGACGTCCGCCTCCGCGACGACCTGGGCCGCCCGGAGTGTCATCAGCGACGGGTCTCCCGGGCCGAGTCCGACCCCGTAGAGCCTGCCGGTCTGCCGTGTGCTCACTCCGCCTCACTCGCCATCGCGTTGATCGCGGCCGCGGCCATCGCGCTGCCGCCGCGCCGGCCCCGCACCACCAGGTACTCCAGACCGCCCCCGTGTGCGGCGAGGGCGTCCTTGGACTCGGCCGCGCCGATGAAGCCCACCGGTACGCCGATCACGGCGGCCGGGCGGGGTGCGCCCTCGTCGATCATCTCCAGCAGTCTGAAGAGCGCCGTGGGGGCGTTGCCGACGGCGACCACCGCACCGTCGAGGCGGTCCCGCCACAGTTCGAGTGCGGCGGCGCTGCGCGTGGTGCCGAGCGCGGCGGCCAGCTCCGGCACGGACGGCTCGGACAGGGTGCACACCACCTCGTTGCCCGCGGGCAGCCGCTTGCGGGTGATGCCGCTGGCGACCATCTGGGCGTCGCACAGGATCGGCGCCCCGGCGTGCAGCGCCTCCCGGGCGCGGGCCGCGACGCCGGGCGAGTACGCCAGGTCGCGGACGAGGTCGACCATGCCGCAGGCGTGGATCATCCGCACCGCGACCCGGCCGACGTCGGCGGGCAGCGCGTCGAGCCGGGCCTCGGCGCGGATCGTGGCAAAGGACCGGCGGTAGATCTCCGCTCCGTCCTTCTCGTAGTCGAACACGGTCTGGTCGCTCATTTCGTCGCACGGATCCGGGCTGTGGCGATGGTGTCGCCGAGTTCTGCGCGGGACGGTACGGGCACGGCCGTGCCCCGCGAGGTCACGCGGTACGCGCCGTCCCCGGTGGCCACGACGTCCACGTGGTCCTGCTGCGGACGGCCGCAGCGCCGCTCGCAGCCGGACCAGTACACGGGCAGCCCGCCCGGGCCCGGCGCGGTGCCGGCCCGTACACCGGCCCGCAGGCATGCCCGTACGTCGGCCCTGACGTCGGCGAGGGAGCGGGCGCATCCGGGCCGGCCGGTGCAGGCGCCGACCCCGTACCAGGGCGAGCCGGTGCCGGTGACGAACCCCGCCCGCCGCAGTGCGTCGAGCCGCGCCCGCGCCGTGCCGCGGTCGGCGAAGCCGGGCACGACGGCCCCCGCCACGGGGTCAGCCGCACCTCGTCCGCCGGGGCCGGAAGCAGCTCCCGCGACTGTGCGACGGTGAGCCTTCCGAGTGGGGCGAGTACGGACACGGCCCAGCCGCCCGGTCCCTCGACGATCCCGGGAAGCGGCCCGGCGCCCGGCCCCGCGGGGCCGTCCACCGCCGGTCCTGATCCAGGCTCCGGGGCGGAACGATCTGCTCCGGGGGCGGGGTGATGCGGTGCCGCCGCCACCCCCGCCCGTTCCAGCTCCGCGCCCACGGCGATGTCCTGTCCCTCCGGCAGCTCCCGCACGCGCCACGCGCCGGTGCCCGCCTCGTCCGCCGCGGCGAGGAACGCCTCGGCGGCGGCCAGCGCCGCCCGCGCGGCGTCGGCGGCAGGCACGCGGAAGGCGTGGCGGCCGATGCGCAGCTCCACCCGCCCGTCCCCGGCCCGTCGCCCCGCCCGCCGCGGGCGGCGAGCAGTGTCACATCCGCGCCGAGCCCGGCGACGTCGCATCGGCCGTCGTCCAGGGCGAACAGGAAACGTCCCGAGAGTCCCGCGGCCCGCTCGCTCGCGCACAGCAGCGCGTCCAGCTCCCGGGCCCACGACCGGACGTCCGGGCCGCCCCGCCCGCCCTGTTCGCGGTTTTCGTCACGTCCGCGCTGTTCATCGCGTCCGTCACGTCCACCCCGTCCGCCGCTTTCGGCCCGTCCGTTCTCGTCCCGTCCGTCCCGCCTGTCCCGCCTGTCCCGCCTGTCCCGTCCGTCCTGCCTGTCCCGTCCGTCACGTCCGCCGCGCTCGCTGCGTCCGCCGTGTCCGCCGTGTCCGCCGTGCCCGTCGAGTCCGGCCAGTGGCGAGGCCACGATGTTGCGCACCCGCTCATGGGTCTCGGAGGGCAGCAGCCCGGCCGCACGGAGCAGTTGCGCCAGCGCCGGCCCGCAGCCGTCCGCCAGGCCGCGCAGCTCCACGTTCCCCGGGAGGTGATGCTCAGCGAACCGTCGCCCAGCCGTTCCGCCGCGACGGACAGCGCCCACAGCTGACGCCCCGTCAGCAAGCCTGCGGGAAGCCGGAGCCGGGCCAGTCCGCCGTCGGCCGCCGGGTGCAGCCGCAGCGCACCCGGGCAGGCGTCACCCCGGTCCCGTATATGGCTTTCGCCCTGGTCCGGGGGTGTTGTCGGTGGGGGCGGCATGGCGGCGAGCATACCCAGGACCGTCCCGGTGACCCCCCGCCGGGGCGGCGGCCTCTACTATGCGAGACGGCACAGGGTCCCAGGGCCCAAGGGAGGAAGCCCGGTGAGAATCCGGCGCGGTCCCGCCACTGTGAGCCGGATCCCCGACGGGGCCCGGCGAGTCAGGAACTCCCGCCGACCACGACCACCCGGGGCGCGGAAACCCCGAGGAAGGCCTGCGCGCGCGATGACGTACGCGACGATCCTCCTGCTGTCGACCTCCGACACAGACCTGCTCAGCGCCCGGGCCGCCGAAGGGCCGGTGCGGTACCGCTTCGCCAACCCCTCCCGGCTGCCGCTCGACCGGCTGCCCGAACTGCTCGACGGCACCGACCTGGTCGTCGTGCGCCTGCTCGGCGGCCTCCGCGCCTGGCAGGAAGGCCTCGACGCGCTGCTCGCACAGGGCCGCCCGGTGGTCGTCCTCACCGGCGAACAGGCCCCGGACGCCCAGCTGATGGAGGCGTCCACCGTCCCCATCGGCATCGCGGCGGAGGCCCACGCCTATCTCGCCCACGGCGGTCCGGACAACCTGGAGCAGCTCGCCCGGTTCCTGTCCGACACCGTCCTGCTCACCGGTCACGGCTTCGCGCCGCCCGCCCCCGCCCCCACCTGGGGCGAGCTGGAGCGCAACCCGCGGGACGGCACCGGCCCCCTCGTCGCCGTGCTCTACTACCGCGCGCACCACATGAGCGGCAACACCGCCTTCGTCGGGGCCCTGTGCGACGCCGTCGAGGACGCGGGCGGCCGGGCGCTGCCGCTGTACGTCGCCTCGCTGCGCGCCCCTGAACCGGAGCTGCTGGAACGGCTCCGCGGCGCCGACGCAATCGTCACCACCGTCCTCGCCGCGGGCGGCACCACCCCGGCCGGGGCCCAGGCGGGCGGCGACGACGAGGCCTGGGACGCGGGTGCCCTCGCCTCGCTCGACGTCCCCGTCCTGCAGGCGCTGTGCCTGACCGGGCCGCGCAGCGCCTGGCAGGACAACGACGAGGGCCTCTCGCCGCTGGACGCCGCCAGCCAGGTCGCGGTCCCCGAGTTCGACGGCCGCCTGATCACGGTCCCCTTCTCGTTCAAGGAGATCGACGAGGACGGCCTCCCCGCGTATGTCGCCGACCCCGAGCGCGCCGCCCGCGTCGCCGGTATCGCCGTGCGCCATGCCCGGCTGCGCCACATCCCCAACGCGCGCAAGCGCCTCGCCCTGGTGCTGTCCGCGTACCCGACGAAGCACTCCCGCATCGGCAACGCCGTCGGCCTCGACACCCCCGCCTCCGCCGTCGCCCTGCTGCGCCGGCTCAAGGCCGAGGGCTACGACTTCGGCACCGAGGAGATCCCCGGCCTGGCGTCCGGCGACGGCGACGAACTGATCCGCGCGCTCATCGAGGCCGGCGGCCACGACCAGGACTGGCTCACAGAGGAGCAGCTCGCCCGCAACCCGGTCCGCATCCCGGCCGCCGACTACCGGCGCTGGTTCGCGGCCCTGCCCGCCGAACTGCGCGAGGCGGTCGAGGAACACTGGGGCCCGGCGCCCGGCGAGATGTTCCTGGACCGCTCCCGCAACCCGGAGGGCGACATCGTCCTGGCCGCCCTGCGCCGCGGCAACCTGCTCATCGTCATCCAGCCGCCGCGCGGCTTCGGCGAGAACCCGATCGCGATCTACCACGACCCCGATCTGCCCCCCTCGCACCACTACCTCGCCGCCTACCGCTGGATCGCCACCCCGTGCGACGACCGGGGCTTCGGCGCGGACGCCATGATCCACCTCGGCAAGCACGGCAACCTGGAATGGCTGCCCGGCAAGAACGCGGGACTGTCCGCGGCCTGCGCGCCCGACGCCGCGCTCGGCGACCTGCCGCTGGTCTACCCCTTCCTGGTCAACGACCCCGGCGAGGGCACCCAGGCCAAGCGCCGGGTGCACGCCACCCTCGTCGACCACCTCGTGCCGCCGATGGCGCGCGCCGACTCCTACGGCGACATCGCCCGCCTGGAGCAGCTCCTCGACGAGTACGCGCAGATCTCCTCCATGGACCCGGCGAAGCTGCCGGCGATCCGCGCCCAGATCTGGACCCTGATCCAGGCGGCGAAGCTCGACCACGACCTCGGCATGGCGGAGCGCCCCGCCGACGACGGCTTCGACGACTTCCTGCTGCACGTCGACGGCTGGCTCTGCGAGGTCAAGGACGCCCAGATCCGCGACGGGCTGCACGTCCTCGGCGGCGCGCCCACCGGCCCGGAGCGGGTCAACCTCGTCCTGTCGATCCTGCGCGCCCGGCAGATCTGGGGAGGCGCCACGGCCCTGCCCGGACTGCGCGAGGCGCTCGGCCTCGACGAGTCCGCCGCGACCCGCACCGGCGCCGACGAGGCCGAGGCCAGGGCCCGCGCCCTGGTCGAGGCGATGGAGGAGGCGGGCTGGGACCCGGCCGCCGTCGCCCCGGTGGCCGAGGGCCACGGGCAGGCCGTCGCGGACATCCTGGACTTCGCCGCCCGGGAGGTCGTCCCGCGCCTCGCCGCCACCACCGACGAACTCGACCACGCCGTCCACGCGCTGAACGGAGGCTTCGTCCCGGCCGGGCCGTCCGGCTCACCGCTCCGCGGCCTGGTCAACGTGCTGCCGACGGGCCGCAACTTCTACTCGGTCGACCCCAAGGCCGTGCCCTCCCGCCTCGCCTGGGAGACCGGCCAGGCGCTCGCCGACTCCCTCCTGGAGCGCTACCGCACCGACAACGGCCGCTGGCCGACGTCCGTCGGGCTGTCCCTCTGGGGCACGAGCGCGATGCGCACCGCGGGGGACGACGTCGCCGAGGCCCTGGCGCTGCTCGGCGTCCGCCCCGTCTGGGACGAGGCGTCCCGCCGCGTCAACGGCCTCGAACCGATCCCGCCCGCCGAACTCGGCCGCCCCCGCGTCGACGTCACCCTGCGCATCTCGGGCTTCTTCCGCGATGCGTTCCCGCACGTCATCGGTCTCCTCGACGACGCGGTCCGGCTGGCCGCCGCGCTCGACGAGCCCGCCGACGCCAACTACGTACGGGCCCACGCCCAGGCCGACCTCGCCGAGCACGGCGACGAACGGCGGGCCACCACCCGGATCTTCGGCTCCCGCCCCGGCACGTACGGCGCCGGGCTGCTCCAGCTCATCGACTCCCGCGACTGGCGCACCGACGCCGACCTCGCCGAGGTCTACACCGTGTGGGGAGGCTACGCGTACGGCCGGGGCCTGGAGGGACGGGCGGCGCGGGAGGAGATGGAGACGGTGTACCGGCGGATCGCGGTCGCGGCGAAGAACACCGACACCCGCGAGCACGACATCGCCGACTCCGACGACTACTTCCAGTACCACGGAGGCATGGTCGCCACCGTGCGGGCGCTGCGCGGCAGCGCGCCCGAGGCGTACATCGGCGACTCCACCCGCCCGGAGACGGTCCGCACCCGCACCCTGGTCGAGGAGACCTCCCGCGTCTTCCGCGCGCGCGTCGTCAATCCCCGGTGGATCGAGGCGATGCGCCGCCACGGCTACAAGGGGGCCTTCGAACTCGCCGCCACCGTGGACTACCTGTTCGGCTACGACGCGACGACCGGTGTGGTCGCCGACTGGATGTACGACAAGCTCGCCGAGGCGTACGTCCTGGACCCGGAGAACCGCGCGTTCCTCCAGCAGGCCAACCCCTGGGCCCTCCACGGCATCGCCGAAAGGCTGCTGGAGGCGGAGTCCCGGGGCATGTGGGAGAAGCCCGACCCGGCGGTCGTCGACGCCCTGCGCCGGGTCTTCCTCGAGACGGAGGGCGACCTGGAGGGCGACGGCTGACGCCCGGCCCCGGGCGGAACCACTCCTCCCGGGGCCGGGAGCACCGGGAGGTGCCCGGACCGGACGGCGGGGCAGAGGCCCTCCGCCCGGGGCGGGAAGCACCCGGCGGCGCCGGACCGGCGGGGGCGAGAGCGCCTGCCCGGGGCCGGAGGCCGAAGCGCCTGCCCGGGCCGTGGGGCGCAGGTGACTGCGCGGGGCGGGAGCGGACGGCGGGCGTAAGACTTCCGTCACCACCGGAACGATCACAATGCCGTCCCACGCGACTTAAATGGAGTCATGAGGACATCGCTCGTACGCAGACCCGTGGTGATCGTCGGTCTGGTGGTGGTCGCGATCGTGGCCGTCGCCGGGCTGTACTGGTTCCAGCCCTGGAAGCTCTGGGTGGACGAGACCGTGCGCGAGGAGCTGCCCGCGGCCTCCCCGGCCGCCCCGGCTTCCCCGGACGAACCGGCCGCACCGGCCTCACCGGACGGGTCGCAGGCCCCGGCTTCCCCGGCCGCGCCGGAGGTGCTGGCCATGGGAACCTTCATCAGTCATGAGCACGCCACGACCGGCAGTGTGAAGATCCTCCGGCTCGCGGACGGCTCCCGCACCCTCCGGATCGAGAACCTGGACACCAGCAGCGGCCCCGACCTGCGCGTCTGGCTCACCGACGCGCCGGTGAAGGAGGGCAGGGACGGCTGGCACGTCTTCGACGACGGCGAGTACGTCAGCCTCGGCAAGCTGAAGGGCAACAAGGGCGACCAGAACTACGCGCTGCCCGCCGACGCCGATCTGAACCGTCTGACCAGCGTCAGCATCTGGTGCGACCGGTTCGACGTCTCCTTCGGCGCCGCCGAGCTCCGGAAGGCGGCCGCGTAGCCTGAGAGCACGATGAACATCTTCACCACGTCATGGGGCGACCTCGGGCTCACCCGCTTCCCCGAGGACCCCCGTGACCGGCTCCGCGCCTGGGACGCCTCGGACGAGTACCTGCTGCGCCATCTGGAGGGCGAGACACTCGCCGGCACCGTGGCCGTCGTGGGGGACCGCTGGGGAGCGCTGGCCACCGCGCTCGCGGCGTACCGGCCCGTACAGATCAGCGACTCCTATCTGGCCCAGCGGGCGACCCGCGCCAACCTCGCCCGCAACCGCACCGCCGCCGAGACCGAGGGCGTACGGCTGCTGTCGACCCGGGACACCCCGCCGGACCGGATCGACGTCCTGCTGGTCCGCGTCCCCAAGAGCCTCGCCCTGCTGGAGGACCAGCTCCAGCGGCTCGCCCCCCGGCTGACCCGCGACACGCTCGTCGTCGGCACCGGCATGGTGACGGAGATCCACACCTCCACGCTGAGGCTCTTCGAGCGGATCGTCGGACCGACCCGCACCTCGCTGGCGGCGAAGAAGGCCCGGCTCATCCACTGCACCCCCGATCCGGACCGCATCGGACCGGCGGCCGCCGCGCAGGAGGCCTGGCCCCGCACCTACGCGCTGCCGGACGGCATCGGCGTGATGTCGGGGCGCCCGGTGACCAACCACGCCGGCATCTTCTGCGCCGACCGTCTGGACATCGGCACCCGCTTCCTCCTCGAGCACCTCCCCGACCGCCGGGGCCCCTCCGCGTCGTGGACCTGGGCTGCGGCAACGGAGTGGTGGGTACGGCGATGGCGGTCGCCGACCCGGCGGCCGAGGTGGTGTTCACGGACGAGTCGTACCAGGCCGTCGCCTCGGCCGAGGCCACCTTCCGGGCCAACACCGGCCCGTCGGCCAGGGCCGCCTTCGTGGTCGGCGACGCACTGTCCGGTACCGAACGCGACTCCGTCGACCTCGTACTGAACAACCCGCCCTTCCACACCCACCGGGCGCTGACCGACGGCACCGCGTGGCGCATGTTCACCGGCGCCCGCAGCGCCCTGCGCCCCGGCGGTGAGCTGTGGGTCATCGGCAACCGGCACCTCGGCTACCACGTCAGGCTGCGCCGGATCTTCGGCGGCTGCGAGACCGTCGCGAGCAGTCCGAAGTTCGTGGTGCTGCGCGCCGTCAAGCGCCGCTGACGAACGGGGCGCCGCGGGCCGGGGGCGGGGAGCGGGCCGACACACGGGGGCCCGGCCGGGCCGATCCGCGTGAAGCGGTGGCCGGGCCGGGCCCCGGACCCCGAGCCGTGCCGTGGACGGGGCGGTGGTTCTGATCACTGGTTCCGATCGGTGACCCTGATCGGCGATTCTGATCAGTGGGTGGATCAGTGGGTGGATCAGTGGTTGTTGACGCCGTTGCCCGAGAGCACCGGGACGTCCTCCAGGACGTGCGACAGCGGTTCGTCGCCCTTGGCCTGGGTCGAGTTCTCGGCGCACTGCTGGACCTGCGGGCTCGACAGCACGTTGAGGTCCTGGACGCCGACCGGCACGAGACCGACGAGCGAGGCGGCGTTGGCCTTGGCGGGCAGCCCCAGGCACAGCTTGTTCAGCGAACCCTGGACGGCGCTGAGCTGGGGGCTCTGGGCGCCGTAGGTGGCCGAGTTGCCGTAGATCTGCGTGGCGTCGTTGCCGCTCAGCGACGTGGTGCCGCTGTCGTCGCCGATCGCCAGAGCCTGCGGGGCGGCGGTCAGTGAGACTCCGGCCACGGACGCGGTCACTGCGGCTGCTGCCCACAGCTTCTTCATGGTGGTTCCCTTCGGGGGTTCGCGGTGTACGGGGCGTCGGGATGCGCACTCCACCGGTGAGTGACGCAGTGACCAACCCCGGCCCCCGCGCCCCGGTTGCGGCCTGTAGCCCGATCAGCCGAGCGCAGGGGGCGCTGTTCGGGGCGTTCGGTTCTTTCGCACCGATGAGCACGGGCGGTACGGGATATTGGGGGCATGGCGGAGCACAAGGGCCGTTGGGAACGGCAGGGGCTGATTCCGGCGAGCCGCAGGGAACCGGGGGGCGCCGGGGAGCCGGCGGACCGGGCCGGGCCGACGGCCCGGCAGGTCGCGGACCCCTCGGTGGAGCCCATCTACGCGTCCCTCATGGCCGGTTGGTACGCCCAGGGGAGGGCCGTCCCCGGGATCCGGGACCGTGAGTGGTCGGACCTCGTCTCCTGGTCCTGGCCGCGCTGGTGAACCGGTCCGGGGCCCCGTTGCTTCCGTGGGCCCGCCGCCGTCACCGCGGCCCGCACGGGGGTGTGCGGGCGCCGGGACCGGACCGGTCCCGGCGGCGCCGAAGCGAACGGGCCGGGCCGGGCCGCCGCGAACTCCGCGGCGGCCCGGCCCGGCCGGGTGGCGGGGAAGGTCAGCCGTTGCCCTGACCGTTCGCCGAGAGCACCGGGATGTCGCTGAGGATGTGCGACAGCGCCTCGTCGCCCTTGGCCTGGGTCGAGTTCTCGGTGCACTGCTGGTTCTGCGGGCTCGACAGCACGTTGAGGTCCTGGACGCCGACCGGCACGAGACCGACGAGCGACCCCGCGTTCAGCTTGGCGGGCAGACCGACGCAGGGCTTGTTCAGCGAGCCCTGCACGAGCGCCATCTGCGGGCTCATGTTGCCGTAGGTGGCGGAGTTGCCGAAGACCTGCGAAGCGCCGACGCCGCTGGCCGACGTGGTGCCCGTGTCGTTGCCGACGGCCAGGGCCTGCGGCGCGGCCGCGGCCGAGACGCCGACGACTGACGCGGTGACGGCGGCGGCCGCCATAGCCTTCTTGAGCACGAGAGTCCCTTTCCTGGGTGCGTGGTTCTGGGGTCTGGGGCTCCGGGGCCCGGGGTCTCTGAGCGGGGACCGAAGTGCCCGTCCCCCGGAGCCTCCTGACCAACTCGGAACAGCGGAGTTGGTTCTTCCGCTTCACTCCAAAGGACGGTGCGGCCGACGGTCCGCGTGTCGCACCCGGCCAGGCGCTTCCGCCGCCTGCCGGCGGCCCTCCGAGGCGGGCCGCCGCGGTCTCCGGAGTGAGGGCCGTTCGGGTGACCTGCCGCAACCAAACGCCGGCCGGCCAGTTTGAGTCGGTGCGCAGACGAGCTGGAGTGTTCCTGCAGAAAGGCAAGCAAGTGATGATCAAGAAGGTTATGGCTGCGGCTGCGGTCACGGCCTCCGTAATCGGTGCCTCGGCCGCCGCCGCCCCCAGGCCCTGGCCATCGGCGACGACACCGGTACGACGTCCGCCAGTGGCGTCGGTGCCTCGCAGGTGTTCGGCAACTCGGCCACCTACGGAAACCAGAGCCCGCAGCTCGCCCTGGTCCAGGGTTCGCTGAACAAGCCCTGCGTCGGTCTGCCCGCCAAGGCCAACGCCGCCTCGCTCGTCGGTCTCGTGCCGGTCGGCGTCCAGGACCTCAACGTGCTGTCGAGCCCGCAGAACCAGCAGTGCACCGAGAACTCGACCCAGGCCAAGGGCGACGAGGCGCTGTCGCACATCCTCAGCGACATCCCGGTGCTCTCGGGCAACGGCGAGGGCAACGGCTGATACCCACTCCGGCCCGATTCTCGGGCCGGCGTGCATCCGAGTGAATTGCCCGGACTCCCGGGCGCCAGAGGGGTTTCCTCGGTCGGTGCGGCTCGTTGGCAGGGCGTCGCGGTATTGCCGTGCTTTCCCGCGGCACTCCGCGGAACTCCTCGGGCCGTCGATCAGAAGGGGAATCCGATATTAAGTTCAGAAAGACCACGACGGTGCTGGCGGGACTGGTGATGGCCATGGGGATGGCCTCGCCGGCGTTCGCCGACTCCGGCGCGACCGGTGTCGCGTCCGGATCGCCGGGAGTGCTTTCCGGGAACGTCATCCAGATTCCCGTGCATGTTCCGATGAACGCCTGCGGTAACTCCGTCAACCTCATTGCCGTGCTGAACCCTGCGTTCGGCAACCTCTGTGTGAACGGCTGAAACCCAGTCCTCGCATACAGTCCTGAAGGGTCGTTTTCCGTCGGTCCGGGGCGTGCCCTGCGGCACCGCTCCGGACCGGCTCGCGAAGCGAAAGCGGGAAAAACAACAACATGCGACAGGTCATCAGCAAGGGAATCCTGACGGCCGCTGCGGCCACCGGAATTCTGTCCTTGACCAGTGTGTACGCCAGCGCCGACTCCCAGGCCGACGCCGAGGCCGCGAACTCGCCCGGCGTGCTGTCCGGCAACAACGTCCAGGCGCCCGTTCACGTGCCGGTCAACGTCTGCGGCAACTCGCTGAACGTCGTCGGGGTGCTCAACCCGGCGTTCGGCAACGCCTGCGCCAACACCTCCGACGGGGGCGCGGCAGGATCCGGCGGTGCGTCAGCGGACGGCTCCGCGGTCGGCTCCCCGGGCGTCGCCTCCGGCAACAACGTCCAGGTTCCGGTGGACGTCCCGGTCAACGCCTGCGGGAACACCATCGACGTCATCGGCGCCCTGAACCCGGCCGGTGGCAACGCCTGCGCCAACGGCTCGGGCCAGACGCCGCTGACGCCGGAGACTCCCGAGATCCCGGTCACCCCCGAGACCCCGGAGGTCCCGGAGACGCCGGAGGTTCCCGAGACGCCGGAGGTCCCGGAGACGCCGGAGGTTCCCGAGACGCCGGAGGTCCCGGAGATCCCGGTCACCCCCGAGACGCCGGAGGTCCCGGAGACGCCGGAGGTTCCCGAGATCCCTGAGGTGCCCGAGGTCCCCGAGACCCCGGAGGTCCTGGTTCCGGTGGTGGACACCCCGGTCGACGACCGGGTCGCCGACTCCTCGACCACGGACCAGCTGGCCCAGACCGGCGGCAACGCCGGCACCCTGGCGGCCGGTGCCGCCGCGGTCGGCCTGCTGGCCGGCGGCGCCCTGCTGTACCGCCGCGGGACGGCTGCCGCGCGTCGCTGAGCGACCGCGCTTCCCGTGTGAACCCCGGCCGGGGGAGTCTCCTCATCGGACTCTCCCGGCCGGGGTGTTTCCCGGCCGGGACGGTCCCGGGCCGTGTCCGGACGGCGCGGTGCCCGGTGCTCGCGGGTGTGCGGTACGTCAAGGGCCCGGCCGACGGAGCCGTGAGCCGTGGTGGCCGCCGGTGTGCCGGCGGGGAACGCGGAGCGCGCCGTGCCGGGTCCGGGCGGCCGCGCCGGTGGAGTGCGGTCCTGCACCGGTCGCCGGTCCCGAGCCTCCGCACGGCGGCGGTCGTCAGCGTCCCGCCGGGCCGCCGACGGCGGCATGGGCGGCCGACACCTCGCGGTAGACGTCCGCGATCGCGGACGCGCTGTGGCGTACGTCGTGGGTGGTGAGGACGTGCTGCCGGCCCTGGCGGCCGAGCGTCCCGCGCAGCGGGCCGTTGAGCAGGAGGTCTCCCACGGCCGTGGCCAGGGCGTGCGGATCCTGCACCGGCGTGGTGCAGAACAGCGCGTGCCCCGGGGGCAGGCTCTCCCGCGTCCCCGCGACATCCGTGACCACGACCGGCCGGCCGCAGGCCATCGCCTCCAGTGGAGTCAGCGCCATGCTCTCCCAGCGGGACGGGACGACGACCAGATCGGCGGCCCGGTACCAGGGAGCGGAGTCCGGCTGGTCGCCCGCGAACCGCACGGACACCGGAGCGGACGCCCGCAGCGCGTCGGCACCCGGTCCGTCGCCGACCAGGACCAGACGGGCGTTGGGGACCCGGCGCAGCACCTGCTCCCACGCCGCGAGCAGCACGTCCTGACCCTTCTGGCGGCACAGCCGCCCCACGCACACCACCAGCGGTGCGGACCCGGGCAGATCGGCGACCAGCGGGGGGAGGTCCCGTCGCGCGTCCTCGGCCGGCGGCCGGAACCGTTCCGTGTCCACGCCGTTGGGGACGACGGCCCACAGGGCCTCGACACCCGCGGCCACACCCTTGAGCCGCTCCGTCTCGCTGACGCAGACGATCCGGGCGGCCCAGCGAGCCCCGTACCGCTCCCAGTGGCGGGCCGGGCCGGCCAGGAGGCCGCCGGTGGCCTCGAAGGACCAGACGTGCGGCTGGAAGACGGTGGGGAGCCGGCCGCGCAGGGCGAGCCGGGCGGCCAGCCCGGCCTTGGGGCCGTGAGCGTGCACCAGGAGCGGGCTTGCGGCCGCCACGATCCTGGCGAGCCGGCCCACCTCCCAGGCAAGCAGCGGGCCGGCCGTCTTCCCCGCCCGCCACCGGTGGACTCCGGCGCCGAGCCCGCGGACGGCCTCCGTGAGCATGCCGCCGCCCGGGCACGCCACCGCCACCGGGGTACCGCCGCGGACCTGATGGGCCACCAGGTCCAGGACGACCCGGGCCATTCCGCCGTCGGTCTGCTGGACGACATGGAGCACGGCCGGCCGGCGGTGCCCGGACGGTGGGCGCGCGGCGGTGCCGCCGCCCCGTTCGGCGGCGCCTCCGGCCGGAAGGCCGGGTGGGAATTCCGGTGCACGGGGCATCGGAAAGTGATCCGGCTGCTGCCGGAACTCAGCATGCTGCGCGGATCGTCGATTCCGATTCATATCCAAGGCTGTTCACATGAGCGGGCCGGTGGGGGGCAGCTTCGTGCGCTGTTTGCGGAGCCGGCGCGAGAGGTGACTCTAGCCCCATTCCATTCCCCTGCCGGACCGTTCTTTCCGTGTCCGGGCAGGGGGCCGGGGTGCGGATTAATCCATTCGGTGTCCCTGCGTGTCCGGACTTCGGGTGCCCTCGTTGATGCTTGCGCCGCATCGGTAACCCCGGAAGGAAAAGAATGATGAAGCGAATCGCGAAGTCGGTGGCGTTTGCGGGCACGGGCGTCGCCCTGGTCATGGGCGGTGCGGGCGCGGCCGTCGCGGACAGCGGCGCCGCCGGTGCCGCCGAGGGCTCGCCGGGCGTGCTCTCCGGCAACGTGGCCCAGGTCCCGGTCCACGTCCCGGTGAACGTCTGCGGCAACACCGTCGACGTCGTCGGTCTGCTGAACCCGGCCTTCGGCAACGGCTGCGCCAACGACTGACACGCCGGGCGTCCGGCGGCACGCGCCGCCGGACGCCCCCACCCCTGCGGGCCGAGCGGTTGTTCACTCCTTCGGCCGCACAACCTGGCAGACCTCGCTGCCGTTGAACCATCGGTCCGGGCAGTCACGCACGGCCACTGAAACATCTTGACCAAGGAGTGCTTCTCCATGTCGCGTACCGCGAAGGCTTTCGTCCTGTCCACCCTCGCCGCCGCCGCTGTTGCGGGTTCCACCGGCATCGCCGCTGCCGACAGCGGTGCGGAGGCCGCAGCGGCGAACTCGCCGGGCGTGCTCTCCGGCAACGTGGCCCAGGTCCCGGTTCACGTCCCGGTGGGCGTCTGCGGCAACACCGTCGACGTCATCGGCGCCCTGAACCCGGCCTTCGGCAACGCCTGCGTCAACGACTGACCGTCCGCACGGGCGTCTCGGGCCGTCCTTCCCGCCGCGGCAGGGAGGGGCGGCCCTCTTGCGTGGCCATGTGCACCGTCCCTCCGCGATGCGACCCGGCAGGCTCCGGGACCGGGACCGGGCCGACCGCACGGTGTCCGCCGGACCCGTGGAGCGGTCCGGCAGCGGAATCCGAACGGGGGCTTCATTCGGGTGGGGCCGGAGGAATCCCCGGCTTTGAGGGTTTCCGTCCGGGTGACGGTTCGTTACAGAACACGTAACAGCACAGAACAGCAGGGCAGGGCATGCCGGACAGGACGAGAGGGCACACCGGGCGTCCGCAATGCCGCTGACCATTCCGCCACTTGTGCGCGCGATGAGCGTCGCCGAAGGAGAGATTCACTGATGAAGCCCATGAAGGTCGCCGCCGTCGTCGCCGGCTCGCTGGTCGCCGCGGGCGCCTCGGCCCCGGCTTTCGCCGCTTCCGAGCTCGCTCCGACCAGTCTGAACGGCGCGCTGGGCACCGTGGCGAGCGAGACCACAGGCGCTGTGGAGCCCCTCGCGAACAGGACGCTGGACACGGAGCAGGACGGCTCGCTGCTGCACACGGTCCAGCACACCGCCGACGAGCTGAACAGGAACAAGGCGGGTGCCTCGCCGCAGCTCCTCGGCGGCCTCCCGCTGGGTTCCTGAGCGGCGTACCCGCACGTTCCCGCAGGCCCGGTGGAGAATCCGCCGGGCCTGCCGGCTGCCCCGCCTGTTCGGCCGTCCAGCCCTGCTCCGGCCGCCCCGCTCCGGCGGCTCCGGTGCTTGCGGCCGTCCTGCCCGTCCCGCCCGTCCCGCCCGTCCCGCCTGTCCCCGCGGGCCCGGCGGCCCACCGGGTGCGGCGGGCCGGCGCACGGATGATCGAGCGCGACCCCTTCGGGCTAATCGGGCGCCGGGCTCCCCCGCGCGTGTGACAAGGGCGCCCGGATGGTCCCGCCGAGTCGCTATGGTCCCGGATGTGACCTCCACCCCCAGCGCGGTACGCGCCATCAGCCCGGCCCGACTGGGCACCCTCGTCGTCATCGCCTGGAGCGGCGAGCATCCCGACGACGAGCGCGACATGCCCTTCCTGCTGGCCTATGCGCTCGGGGACGGCGACGGCGGACCGGAGGCGACCGGGACCGCCGCCCGGGAGCTGCTGGACGCCGTGGGTCTGCCGGTCGGGACGGAGTACGTGGACGCCGCCGAGTCCACCGGGCTTCCCGTCACACTGCTGGTGGAGGCCGGCCAGGCCGTCCTGACGATGCCTCATCTCACCGCGCAGTGCACGGTGCCGCCGGAGTGGCTGGCCGCTGTCGGGGAGCGGGGCCATGTGTACTTCATCTTCGCGACCCGGCCGTGGCCGGACGCCGCGCCCGGGGTCCCGGTCACGGAGGACCGGCTGCGGGAGTTCGTCGGCGACGAGGCGGTGCTGTCGACGGCGGCGCACTGCCTGCTGCCGGTCCGTCAGCTCCGGGGCTGAGCGGCCGCCGGGCAGCGAGAGGCCCGGCTGACGGCGGTACGACCGCCGGCCGGGCCTGGTTCACGCCTTGCTGGTCAGAGCTGCCGGAAAGCGCTCGCCGGGCGGGAGGGCGCGTGGTGCGCGTCCCCCCGGGCAGTCCCGGCGAGCCTGCGTCGTATTCCGGCACGCACGGCGGCGGCCGCCGCCGGGTGAGGAAGCGTCAGCTTCACGGTGGCCTCCTTTGCAGGGGGTTGAGGACACCGGCGACGTTAGTCCGGATCTGACGATCCGTCGTGCCGAGCGGGGCGGCGATTACTGCGTGTGCGCATCGGCCCAGGTGGCGGAGGGCCGGGGAATCGTCCGGACGGAACCGGGCGGAATTCGACGAGACCAGGCGAATCCGATGGAGCCGGACCGAATCCGACGGGAGCCGGCCGGGACCACCGGAGAGGAAGTCAGGAGAGACATGGGGACTCGAGCCAGGACGCGCGCCCCGCGTTCCGTGGCGGCGTCGCACGCCGCTCCCGCGGCCGAGGTGGGCGCGAGTCGCGGCTTCGCCCTGATGCTCGTGCTCACGGGCGCGGCGGGACTGCTCGCCTCCTGGGCCATCACGCTCGACAAGTTCCGGCTGCTGGAGGATCCGGGCTTCACCCCCGGATGCAGCCTCAATCCCGTGGTGTCGTGCGGGAGCATCATGGAGAGCGAACAGGCGGCCGTCTTCGGCTTCCCGAACCCGATGCTCGGGCTCGTCTCGTACGCCGTGGTGACCGCGGTCGGCGCCGGGCTGCTGGCGGGGGCCCGGTACCGGCGCTGGTTCTGGCTCGCGCTCAACGGGGGAGCCCTCTTCGGCGTCGCCTTCTGCACCTGGCTGCAGTTCCAGTCGCTGTACCGGATCGGCGCTCTCTGCCTGTGGTGCTGTCTCGCGTGGGTCGCCACGATCGTCCTGTTCTGCCGGGTGACCCGGCACACCGTCGAGCACCGGATGCTGCCGGCACCGGACCGTCTGCGGGCCGGCCTGCTCGAGTTCGGCTGGCTGCCGCCGGTCGCGTGGACCGGGACCGTCGGCATGCTCGTGCTCACGCGATGGTGGGACTTCTGGACCAGCTGAGTCCCCGAGGCGCCGGTCCCCGCGACCGGCAGGGCGGGCCGGGGAGCAGGAGCGGCCGTTCGGAGCGGGGACGGCCGCTTTCACGTTCCGGCCGGGCCTGCCCCGGGCTGTGGCACGCCGGGCCGGGACGGCGAGCCGGCCGAATGGACGTGCCGAGCACACGGTCGCGTCCAGGAGGCCGGCCCGGGGGCCGCATGCGGGGGCATCCCCGGTCCGGCCGCGGCCTTCCCGCCGCCGGTCGGATCGCCGGGGCGGCTCAGCCCTCGGCCGGTTGCCCGTCTGCACCGCGGGGACCTCGTGGTCCGGTCGGACGCCGCCGGGCCGCCGTGCCGCCGGGTCGCCGCGCCGCCGTGCCGCCGCGCCGGATCGCGGAACTCCTGTCACCAAAACTCCTGTCACCGGGACCGCGGAACTCCTCCCGCCGGGACGGCCCCGGGCGCACCTGGCCCCTACCGCTGCTGCGGCGCCAGGTGCAGTGTGAACCAGTCACGGGCCAGGGCCGAGACCTCATCGAGGGCTCCCGGCTCCTCGAAGAGATGCGTCGCCCCGGGACGACGACCAGTCGGCACTCGCAGCGCAACGCCGACTCCGCCTGGCGGTTGAGGTCGAGAACGGTCGTGTCACGACCCCCGACGATCAGCAGCGTCGGGGCGTGCACACCGGGCAGCCGGGACCCGGCCAGGTCGGGCCGGCCCCCGCGCGAGACGACGGCAGCGACCTCCGGACCGGCGCTCGACGCCGCCCAGAGCGCCGCGGCGGCGCCGGTGGACGCCCCGAAGTAGCCGACGGGTCCGGGGGTGCGGGTCCGCAGCCAGCGGGTGGCCCCCGAGAGCCGGTCCGCCAGGACCGCGATGTCGAACACGTTCCGGCGGTCGGCGGCCTCGGGCTCGGTGAGCAGATCGAACAGCAGGGTGCCGAGACCGGCCGCGTTCAGGGCCGTCGCCACCGCCCGGTTCCGCGGGCTGTGCCGGCTGCTCCCGGAGCCGTGGGCGAACATCACCACCGGGGCGGTGCCCTGCGGCAGGGCGAGTTCCCCCGAGAGCCGCACCCGGCCCGCCTCCACCTCGACGTCCTCCACCTCGACGTCCTCCACCTCGACGTCCTTCACCTCGACGTCCTTCACCCCGACGTGCTCCACCCCGACGTCCTCCGACGAGACGGCTTCCGGGGAGTCGGCGGCCGACCGGGCCAGCAGCGCGACGACCTCCTCGTCCGGGGTCTGCGAGAAGTCCCGGTACCACTCCCCGACCGCCGAGAACGCCCGCGGTGTCGACAGGCACACCACCTCGTCCGCCTGGGTACGCAGCCAGGACACCGCGTCCGGCGGCGCGACGGGCACGGCGAGCACCACCCTGGCCGCCCCCTGTGCACGGACGACCTCGCAGGCCGCCGCGGCCGTGGCCCCGGTGGCGATCCCGTCGTCCACGACGACCACGGTCCGGCCCTCGATGCCGATGCGCGGCCGGTCCGCCCGGAACCGCCGCGCCCGCCTGGTGAGTTCGGCGGCCTCCGCGCGCTCCACCGAGGCGACGTCCTGCTCCGAGACACGGCCCCGGCGGACGATGTCGTCGCTGATGACCCGTACACCGCCCTCGCCGATGGCGCCGAACCCCAGCTCCCGGTGGTACGGCACGCCCAGTTTGCGTACGACGATCACGTCCAGCGGCGCGCCCAGGGCCCGCGCCACCTGGAAGGCCACCGGCACCCCGCCTCGCGGCAGCCCCAGCACCACGGGATCGGCCTCCCGCAGATGCCCGAGGGCCCCGGCGAGGCGCCGCCCCGCGTCGACGCGATCGGTGAACAGCACAGTGGCTCACCCCCAACAGGGGTTCTCCTTCGAACCAACCCCATGGCGGCCCCCTTCGCAAGTCGGGGCCCGGGCCCGCGTCACCCGCCCCGGGGCAGGCACACGACGGGGATCCGCTGCACCAGGTTGTTCCCGAAACCGCCCCGGTTCCACGGCTGGTCGAGGGGCTGGGTGCGGCCGTCGCCGTCGGTGGCCCGGACGACGAGGACATGGCTGCCGGGGGTGGCCGTCCACGCCGTGTGCCAGTGGCGCCAGGCCCAGACGTCGCCCTCCGCCGCGTCGAGCGCCGCGTCGTGCCAGGTCCGCCCGTCGTCGGTGCTGACCTCCACCCGTGTGACCGGGGCGTGGCCGGACCAGGCGCGGCCTTCCAGCCCGGTCCGGCCGGGGCGCAGCACCCGGGTACGGGACATGAAGTCGGGGAAGCCCGGCGGGATCATCAGGGCGCGGGGCGCGATGCGGGTGACCGGCTCGCCGGGGTCGTCCGCCGACCGCCGGTAGCGGTACGCGACCGCCTGCTGGAATCCGGTGAAGGGGGTGTCGGTCAGGCTGATGTCGCACAGCCACTTCACCTGGGCCATGCCGTACCAGCCGGGTACGACCAGCCGCACGGGATGTCCGTGCTGCGGCGGCAGCGGCCCGCCGTTCATCGCGTAGGCGACGAGCACCTCCGGGTCGCCGCCCAGGGCCACGCCCAGCGGCAGGCTGCGGCGGTAGTCCTGCTCGACGCCCCGCTCGACCCCGTGGTCGGAGCCGGTGAACACCGCCTCGACGGCGCCCGGCTCCACTCCTGCCTCCCGCAGCAGCATCCGCAGCGGGACGCCGGTCCACTCCGCGGTGCCCACCGCCTCCACCAGCCATGGCTGGCTCACCGGCCGGGGAGTGAGCCGTGCCCGCCCGTTCCCGGCGCACTCCATCGTGACGCGGAGCGTGACGGGCGGGAAGGCCCCGAGGTCCGCCAGGTCCAGCCGCAGGGGCGTCCGTACCAGCCCGCCCACGGTGACCCGCCAGTCGGCGGCCTCGGCGGCGGGGATGTCGTAGTGGACGAGGACGTAGTGCAGCCCGGGGGGCGTCAGCGGGTACCGGAGTGCCTCCAGCGGCATTCCGTGGTTGCGGGCGGCGAGGGCCAGTTCCTCGGGGCTGATCCCCTCACCGGGTCCGGCGAGGCGCCCGGGAACGCTGACGGCCGTGAGGTCCCGGTCCATGCCTCCATCCTGCGCCGCCCGCCGGCCGGCGGCAGCATCTGCGACAGGCCCCCGCGGGCAGGCGTCGGCACCGGTGGGCGGCTGCCTCCGGCGGGCTGCGGCACCCGTGGGCGGCGGTAGGCGCTCAGGACCAGGAAGCGCTGGAGAACAGCCCGCCCAGACCGAACGATCCGGTGTCGGAGAACTCCATCGGTTCCTCGTGCCTCCGGTGCCGGCCCGCGTACTCCCTCGAACCGGTCGAGTAGTCCCTCGAGCCGCTCGCGTACTCCCTCGACGGGACCGAATGGTCCCGTGAGCCATTCACGTAGTCCCGCGGCACGACCTGGTCGGCCTTGACGAGCTGGCCCTCCGCGGCGAGGGTCTGTACGCGCTGGAGAACCGTGCGCAGTTCCAGACCCAGCTCGTTCGCGACGACCTGGAGATCCAGCCCGGAGTGCCAGCTCCACACCAGAACGGAATCCATCGAAGGAGACCAGACGGGACCCGCGGGCTGGGCGGCCGGAACGGGCTGCACCGGTTCGGTCCAGGTCTGTTCCTCGACCACCGGAATCGAATAGGCGCCGGTCTGCTGGAGCGGTTGTGCGGTGGTGTAGGGGGACGCGGGCGGAGTCGGGACCGGTACCGCGGCCGGCTCCGCCCGGGGAAAAGACGCCGGGTTCTCCGCGGTCGTCTGCGCGGGTTCCCCGCCCGTATCGGAGGACTGATCCGACATTCGGGTCAGTAGATTTGCCGCGACGGTGCGCGCGCCCTCCCGGCCGACGGTCCTCCGGGCGACCCTGACCTCGCGTTCCGGCAGGCCCATCATGCCGGCGACGGTGCCGTCGTCGCCGACGACCACCGCGAATGCGGCCAGCATTCTCGTACGATCGGCCTGGGCCTCGTCGAGTGCGCTCTGCGCCAGCCGCACCCGGTCGTCGCTGGTGCAGAAGGCATTCGCAAGGACTGTATTTCTTTCCCACAACTCACGCGGTTCCACATACGCACAAACGCTTCGCTCGGGTCCGGGACTCGCGGTTGCCCAAGAATTCACACGATGAGCTCCAATGGCTCAAGTTTTCACGATTCACGGTCGTAGCCACGAGGACGGGGAGTCCCGGGCTCGCCCCAGCGCGGCCCCGGCAGATGCGCGACGGCACCGGACACGGCCGGGTGGTGCCCGGTGTTCCCGGCGGGTAGCCGGGCCCCGGCCTCGGACGGCGGCGGCAGGGGGTCGCGCTCGAGCCGGAGCATGCGGAGCGTCCGCCGGGTGTCCTCCTCGAACGCGTGGAGGGAGGTGAGCCGGTCCCACTGCGGATCACGGGCGCCCGGCAGCATCGCGCCGCGCGCCCGCCACTCGGACACCAGTTGCCCGTACAGCGGTGTCGGGGAGAACCCGCCCGGACCGTGACGGCGCGGCACGGACCGCGCGGAACCGGGACGGCGTGCCCACGCCAGGACCCCGCCATGCGGGACGGGGGCGGCCGCGGGACCCGAAGGCCCGGGAGCCGGTGCAGCATCGGAAGAATTCATCGACGGCAAAACGATGTCCCGCGCGGATGGACACGTCGCCGGGCGTGGTCCGGATCTACCCCTGCGGCGGCCGGGCCGGCAACGGTGACGTTACATACGGAAAACAGATTTCCGCCGCGGCCGAAGGGAGCCGGCCGCAGTCACCCGTATGGATCGTAGGCCGGGTGTATTTCCCGCTGCTTTTGCGGTAGTTGTAGAGCGGCATTCGGGCGGCACACCGCGAAGGGGTACAGAGGCATGGGCGTCGCAGAGTCGGTCGCGGTGCATTCGGACAGCCGCGACCCCGGCCCGTGCGGCGGTCCCGGGCGGTGGGACGAACCGCCGGCGATCTCGTACTGCCGGACCATCGACCGCACTCTGGTCATCGCGCTCAGGGGAGTGGTCGACCGGGAGAACCTCTACCCCCTGCGGCTGATGCTGACCGTCGCGGTGAAGTCGGGATACTCGCGACTCGTGATCGACTGCGACGAAATCACCGAGTGCGACAACGAGTTGCTCGAACTCTTCCTCTCCTGGAAACGCCACGACCGGAACATCGTTCTCGTCCACCCCTCCGGTCCGGTGCGCGACCTGATCGCCGCCGAGATCTCCCGGCGGCTCTTCCTCTGCGCCCTCTCGGTCAAACACGCACTGGATCTGATGGGGCAATAGCGTCACCTGGGTTGGTGCCGTGCGTGGCCGACGCGGTGGCGCGCCGTAAACGGCCTATGGTGAGGACATGCGTGGAATTCTTCTGGCCGGCGGCACCGGCTCGCGGCTCTGGCCGCTGACCCGTTCGGTTTCCAAGCAGCTCCTGCCGGTGTTCGACAAGCCGATGATCTACTATCCCCTTTCCACGCTGGTGATGGCCGGGGTCAGCGAGATTCTCGTCATCACGGCCCCCGGGGATCGGGACCAGTTCCGCCGGCTGCTCGGCGACGGGAGTCCCCTGGGCCTCCGGATCGACTACGCCATCCAGGACGCGCCGGAAGGCATCGCCCAGGCCTTTCTGCTGGGCGCCGAATTCATCGAGGGCGAACCGGTGGCCCTGATCCTGGGCGACAACATCTTCCACGGCAGTGGTCTCGGCACCCGGCTCGCGCACGGCGGGGCGCCGAGGGGCGGCCGGGTGTTCGCCTACCAGGTCGCGAACCCCTCGGCCTACGGCGTGGTGGAGTTCGACCGACACGGCCGGGTGCTGTCGATCGAGGAGAAGCCTGCCCGCCCCAGGTCGCGGTACGCCGTGCCCGGACTGTACTTCTACGACAACCGGGTCGTCGACATCGCGCGCGGTCTGCGCCCCAGCTCCCGCGGCGAACTGGAGATCACCGACGTCAACCGGGTGTACCTCGAAGCCGGTGAACTGCGTGTCACCGAACTCGACCGGGGAACGGCATGGCTGGACACGGGCACCTTCGCCTCCATGGTCCAGGCGTCCGAGTTCGTACGGGTGATCGAGGAGCGTCAGGGGCTCAAGGTCGGCTGCGTCGAGGAAGCGGTCTGGCGGGCCGGCCTCATCGACGACGACCAGCTCCGCGCCCTGGCACAGCCACTGCTCAAGAGCGGGTACGGCCGGTATCTGCTGGGACTGCTCGAGGACACCCGGTGCTCCGTCATCAACCAGCCCGGCGGCGGGCCGCGCCGGCGGGAGCCGCTGTCGCCGGAGACCGCCGCCGTGTGACCGCGCACGGGGAGCCGTCCCCTGCGCGCCGTGTCCGAAAGGAAGGCACGACGTGAGACCGCTGGGCATCGAAGGCGCCTGGGTGGACACCCCCCGGGTGTTCGAGGACCGTAGGGGCCGCTTCCACGAGTGGTTCAGGGCGGACCGGTTCCGTGCGGTGACCGGCCACACGATGGCGCTCCAGCAGGCGAACTGCTCCCGCTCGGTGCCCGGCACCCTGCGGGGCGTCCACTACGCGGCGGTCCCGCCGGGGCAGGCGAAGTACGTCACCTGTGTCAGCGGCGCCGTGCTGGACGTGGTGGTCGACCTTCGCACGGGTTCGCCGACGTTCGGTACCTGGGAAGCCGTTCGACTCGACGACCGCGAGCACCGTGCCGTCTACCTCTCGGAGGGACTGGGCCACGCGTTCATGGCACTGGACGAGGACTCCACCGTGGTCTACCTCTGTTCCGAACCGTACGCGCCGGACCGGGAGTTCGGGATCCATCCACTCGACCCGGACCTGGCAGTCGAATGGCCCGAGGGCCTCACTCCGCGACTGTCGGACAAGGACGCGGCCGCTCCCACGCTGGCGGAGGCCGAACGGCTGGGACTGCTGCCCTCCTACGGGGCGTGCGCCGCGTACCGCCGGCGCCTGCGGGAGGCGGAGCCCGGGGGCCGCGGGGCGGCGCCTGCGGGAGCGCCGGCCCTCTGAAGTCCTTCGCCGGACCGCTGTGTGTGCGGACTCGCTGACTTGCGGCCGGGCGCCGGGCGGATCCTGCTCCCCCGCTGCTCGGGTGATCTTCGGGAGCGTCGCGAACCGCTTCGTGATCATAGGATCCCGCCGAGTGAAGGATGGTGCGTGGCAACGGGCGAAGTGACTCGTACGCGAATCGACCCGCCCTTCGAGTCGGTGCGCTTGCCGCTAGTTCACTCCCAACACTCCGTGAGGAAGGTTCTCTGGTGAGCCGTAAGACAATCCGCAGCTCCCGCATCAAGACCACCACCATGGTCTCCGCGGGCACTCTGGCCGTGGTGCTCAACATCGTCCCGAGCACCGCGGCCGTGGCCGACGCCATCGAGCGTTCGGGCACCGGGCACAGCCTGGGCCTGCCGGGGCCGAACGGTGCGATGTCGACCGAAGTCAGCGGGGATCGTGACCGGGGCCCGCGGGGCAAGGAAGGCAAGCGCGGTCCGCAGGGCCCGCAGGGCCCGCAGGGCCCGCAGGGTGAGCAGGGTGACACCGGTCCGCAGGGCCCGCAGGGTGAGCAGGGTGACACCGGTCCGCGGGGTCCCCAGGGCCCGCAGGGCGAGCGGGGTGACACCGGTCCGCGGGGTCCCCAGGGCCCCCAGGGCGAGCAGGGCGAGCGGGGCGAGCGGGGTGAGACCGGTCCGCAGGGTCCGCAGGGCGAGCAGGGCGACCAGGGTGAGACCGGTCCGCAGGGTCCCCAGGGCGACCAGGGCGAGCAGGGTGAGACCGGTCCGCAGGGCCCGCAGGGCGACAGCGGAATCGTGAGTACCTACATCGTCCAGGGAAGCCCGGATCAGGAGTTCTCCGCGGCGTTCTGCGAAGGCGATGACGTGGCCACCGGCGGTGGCTTCATCATCTCAAGTGAAGATGGGGAAGGAGTTGACATCCTAGAGAGCACCCCCATCGGGAATCCGGCCTTCGGTTGGCAGGCACGTATCCCGCAATCCGAAGTTAATACGGTCCAAGCCTGGGCCGTGTGCGCCGACCTGTCCTGAGACATCGGTAGGCGGGCGTCGCCGGAAGACGGCGGCGCATAGGGCGCTGGGGTGTCCCGCGGTTTCCGCCACAGGGCACCCCAGCCCCATTGCCCCCTGAAACCCCGGCCACGGAGAGCGGCGGAGAACCATGCGCACCCTCGTCACCGGCGGCGCCGGCTTCATCGGCTCGGAGTACGTCCGGCGGTCGCTGGAAGCCGACCCGGCGGCGCGGATCACGGTCCTCGACAGCCTCACGTACTCCGGCGTCGAGGCGAATCTGGCGCCGATCGCACGCCACCCGGGCTACCGGTTCGTCCGCGGCGACATCTGCGACCCCGATGTCGTCGACCAGGTGACGGCGGGTCATGACGCCGTCGTGCACTTCGCGGCCGAGTCGCACGTGGACCGGTCGATCGAGGGGGCGGGCCCGTTCGTCCGCACCAACGTCCTCGGCACCCAGGTCCTGCTGGACGCGGCACTGCGCCACCGCGTAGGAAGGTTCCTGCACGTGTCGACGGACGAGGTGTACGGCTCCATCAGCGAGGGCTCGTGGACGGAGGCATCGCCGCTGGCGCCCAACTCGCCGTACTCCGCGTCCAAGAGCGCCGCCGACCTCCTCGTGCTCGCCTACCACCGCACGCACGGCCTGGACGCGGTCGTCACCCGGTGCACGAACAACTACGGGCCCCACCAGTTCCCCGAGAAGGTCATCCCGCTCTTCATCACCCACCTGATCGACGGGCGGTCGATCCCCCTCTACGGCGACGGCCGCAACATCCGGGACTGGCTGCACGTCTCCGACCACTGCCGGGGCATCGAACTCGCCCTGCACCGGGGGAAGGCCGGAGAGGTCTACCACATCGGCGGTGGGACCGAGGTCAGCAACCACAAGCTCACCGGACTGCTGCTGGACGCCGTCGGCGCGGACTGGGACCGCGTCGAGTACGTGGCCGACCGCAAGGGCCACGACCTGCGCTACTCGCTCGACGACTCCAAGATCCGCGAGCAGCTCGGCTACGCGCCGCTGGTCCCCTTCGCCGAAGGGCTGGCCGCCACCGTCGCCTGGTACCGCGACAACCGCTCCTGGTGGGAGCCGCTCAAGGCCCGGGCGGAGCTGCGGTGACCACCCGCTGGCTGGTCACCGGTGCGGGCGGGATGCTCGGCCGGGACATGCTGGCCGAACTCGCCGCCGACCCCGAAGCGAGGGTGACCGGGCTGACCCGCGGCGAGCTGGACATCGCCGAGCAGGGGGCGGTGTACGCGGCCGTCGCCGGGCACCACGTGGTCGTCAACTGCGCCGCGTGGACGGACGTCGACGCCGCCGAGTGCGCCGAGGAGGCCGCGACCGCGGTCAACGGCACCGGCGTGCGCCACCTGGCACGCGCCTGCGCGGGCAGCGGCTCCCTCCTGCTGCACGTCTCCACCGACTACGTCTTCGCCGGCGACGCCGGGCACCCGTACCCCGAGGGCGCGCCGACCGCCCCGGTCAACGCCTACGGCCGGAGCAAGCTGGCCGGGGAGCGCGCGGTGGCCGAGCTTCTGCCGGGCACCGGCTACACCGTGCGCACGGCCTGGCTGTACGGCGCCCACGGGCGCAACTTCGTCCGGACGATGCTCGAACTCGCCTGCCTGCGCGAGACGCTGGACGTGGTCGCGGACCAGCACGGCCAGCCGACATGGTCCCGCGCGCTCGCGCGGCAGCTTGCGGCGCTGGGCCGTGCCGCCCTCACCGGCCGGGCCCCGGCGGGTGTCTACCACGGCACGGCGGCCGGCCGAACCACCTGGTACGGGCTGGCCCACGAGACCTTCCGGCTGAGCGGTCTCGACCCCGAGCGGATCCGCCCGGTGGGTGCGGCGGCCTTTCCCCGGCCCGCGCCCCGGCCGGCGTTCGGGGTGCTGGGGCACGACGGCTGGTCCCGTGCGGGTGTCCCGTCCCAGCTCCGGTGGGACGACCAGCTGTCCACGGCGCTGGGAACATCCGGGTTCGCTGAGCTGGCCGCGGCGGCCCGGGCGGTCGGCTGACCGCCGCGTTTCGCCGGTGTCGAGGGCATGGGGCGCTCTACCCGCCGGGGTCACGCCGCCGGGCGCACACGGCGAGGGCTCCCGGCCGGAACCGCCGGGAGCCCCGGGCGCTCCGCGCGTTCTCTGACGACCGGCCGCCACCGGTGGCCGGCGTCGCCGCCTCCCCCGCGCCCGGCCGGGCGCGGGGAACGCCGTCCTCGGCCCGGTCGCTCAGACCTTCAGCGGCCCGCCGCAGCGTGCTGCGCCGTCCTTCATGGCGATGAGGTTGGCCACGACGTAGGAGATGCGGTTCTTGGAGTGCCAGTCGGTCGGGAAGTACGTGACCAGGCGGGAGTTCTGGAACCGCGCCTCGATCTCGGGGACGAAGGCGCGGTACTGGTTGTCGGTGTAGTACCAGAACGAGTTCTCGTTGTAGAACGCGACGTGGGTGGGGTCCTGGTAGGCGCCGCGGCCGTCGGAGCTGGGCGTCATGGTCAGGAGCATGCCGCCGGGCGCGAGCAGCCGGTACAACTCGTTGATCAGCGGCACCTTGGCGGGTACGTGCTCCAGGAAGTCGACGGCGCGCATCAGGCCGACGGAGTCGTCCGGCAGGTCCAGCCGCTCAGGCAGGGTCGCGACGATGTCCACGCCCTCCCCCGGGTACTGGTCCACGCCCAGGTAGCCGGGCGGCTTGCGGTGGGCCGCGCCGAGGTCCAGGGCGAGCAGTCCGCGGCGCTGCGTCCAGGCGAGGGCGTTGGCCTCGACGTACTTGTCGTACAGCGCCACCGTCTCGCGCTGGATGCGTGCGTTGATCTCGGGGTCGCGCTGGGTGTTCGTGGAGTGGATGCGCTGGAGGTACAGGCAGCGGTCGATGTGGTGGAAGTCCCCCGCCTGGAACAGACGGCACATCAGGTCCTGGTCGTCGAGGACCGTGCGGGTGGCGTCGTACCCGCCTACCTTGTCGTAGACGTCCTTGCGGAAGGCGCGTACGTGGTTGGGCGCGTACCAGATGTAGGAGACGTTGTGCGGCGTCGGCGCCATCGACGTGGCGGCCAGCAGCCGGCGGCCGTCCACGTCCACCTCCTGGTACTGCCAGCCGTAGACCTCGTTGAACCGGGAGTCGTCGCGTCCGCCGTCCTCGGTGATCTGGGCGGTGTTGCTGTAGACCAGCACGGCCTCCGGGTGTTCGTCGAACGCCTTCCCCAGCTCCGCCAGGCAGTCCCTCGCCAGGAGGTCGTCGTGGTCGAGTTCCACGAGGATCTCACCGCGGGCGAGTTCGCACGCCCTGCGCTTGGCCGCACCCACTCCCCTGACCTCGTCCGCGATCTCCACCCGCACGCGGTCGTCCGGCCGCTCCGGCCGCCACCGGGCGCCGTTGTTGAGCAGCACGATCCACTCCCAGTCGGAGCTGGACTGCGCCTGCAGGGTCGCCAGGCACTCGTCCAGGAAGCGGGGCCGGTGGCTGGGGGTGAAGATGGAGAACCTCGGTGTCGTGTTCGGCTTCATCTGGGGGCTACCTGCCTGGGCTCGTGGTGGGTGAGGGGCTCGGCCTCGTGGCGTCCCTGAACTTCGCGGGTACCTTGGCGTGCAGCGAGGCGTCGACCGCGACGGCACGGCGGTAGGCGTCCAGGGCCTCGCTGTCCCGGCCCTTCCCCGCCAGCGTCTCGCCGAGCTGGAAGTGGGCCGTGGAGGCTTGCGGATCGACGCTGACGGTCCGTTCCAGCAGCGTGATGGCCCGGTCGGGATCGCTCGCCTTGACCAGCACGGCCTGGTTGAACAGGGCCGAGGTGAAGGAGGGATCGGCCTTCAGCGCGGCGTCGTACGCCCTGAGGGCCTCGGCCGGCCTGCCGCTCTGCTGGGCGACGACGCCCACGTTGTACCAGGCGAGCTTGTTGTCCGGGTCCATCTCCAGGACCCGGCGGAAGGTGGCTTCGGCCCCGCTGAGGTCCTGGTGCTGCGCCTGCAGCAGGCCGGCCTGCAGCAGCGCTTCGGCGGTGAGTGCCGTACGGGCGGCCGTCTCGGACGTGCCGTCCGCGGCGGTGGTTTCCGACGGGGTCATGACGGCCCACGTGGCCGTTCCGGCGGCGGCCACGGCCGCCGCGCCGACCCCCGTCCACAGTCGCCTACGTTTCACTTGGTCACATCTCATGGAGTCGGGATGACGATTCGGCGGGATATGCCGCTGAACCATCGCGATTGCTGCCAAAGTTACGAGGTGACCGGTATGTCGTCATTCGTGGTGGAGGCCCGGTCCGGGCACATCACCCGAACGGCACGCATCGTGCGCCGTGCGGGCCGCTTCCGGGGCCCGAATTCCGTTGTATGAACTGGTTATTCGGGTCCGCGTTCGGCAACTCTCCCCACCGGCCCACCGGCCCACCGGCCCACCGGCCCACCGGCCCACCGGCCCCCGCCCCGTCCGGCAGCCGGGCCGCCGGAACCGCGGCAGGCACGGCTCCGGCCCGGTGCCGCCGGCCGTCCGTACCCGCGCCGAACGGCGGAACGCGTCGCCGCCGCCCGGACGCAGAGCCGGGTCCGGCACCGGGCATCTGCTCCTCGGCGCAGCTCGGTGGCCGACCGGGATGCGCCGGCGCCGGGGGCGGCGCCGCGGCGATCCACCGGGTGGACCGACGGGACGCCCGGCCGGCCGGAGCGGGAGCGGCACGGGTCGGCGCCCGGACGCCGCCGGCGGTCACTCGCCGATGCGCACCAGCGCCAGCGTGATGTTGTCCGGCCCGCCCGCCTCGATGGCCGCCTTCCACAGCTCATAGGCGGCCCTGCCGTCCTCGTGGACCCGCAGCAGGCTCTGGAGCTCCTCGTCCGGTACCGGGTCCGTCAGCCCGTCGGTGCACACGAGGCAGCGGCCGCCCGGGGGCAGCGAGGTGGTCGCGACATGAGGGGTGACCGGGGTGTAGGAGGGGCCGCCGCCGAGCGTCTGGGTGACCGCCGTCGTCACGCGCCGCCCCGGCCGGGGCGGTGGGCTGTCGTCCACGCTCAGCTGCCGCAGTCCGTCCTCGGCCGCCTCGTACACCTTGCTGTCGCCGACGTTGAACACCGTCACCGAGCCGGGCAGGACCACGACGCCCGCGACCGTGGTGCCCATCGTGAGCAGATCGGGATTGCCGTCGGCGGCCGCGTACACCATGCGGTTGCACATGTTCAGCGCGTCGCCGACGGCGTCCTCGCCGTCCAGCCCGGGGCCGAGCGCGGCGAGCTGCCGCACCACGAGCGCGCTGGCCACCTCACCGGCGGGCTGCCCGCCGAGTCCGTCGGCGACCGCGGCGACCAGCGGGGTGCCCAGCGGGAAGAGCAGGGTCTGCGGATTCTCCGTCACGGTGCCGCACAGCGTCCAGGGGCCCGCGACGAGGCTGTCCTCGTTGTGCTCGCGGACCAGCCCGGCGTCGCTCAGCGCGGTCACGGCTATGTAGGGCATCGGTGGTCCCGCCTCACCGCAGTGCACGGCATGTCCGTGTACCCATTGTCGCGCGGACGCCGCCGCGGGGTCCGGCGGGCGCCCGGCGGCGGCACTACAGCCAGTCCCGGCGCTTGAAGACCAGGTACAGGCCGATGCACACCAGCGCCATCAGCGCGAGGGCGAACGGGTAGCCGAAGCGCCAGTCGAGCTCGGCCATGTGGTCGAAGTTCATGCCGTAGACGGTGCCGATGAGGGTGGGCGCGAAGAGGATGGCGGCCCAGCTGGAGATCTTCTTGATCTCGTTGTTCTGGGCGTGGCCGGCCTCGGCGAGCATCTTCATCTCCTCGTTCTGCGCCTGCGAGACGAGCGTCGCGTT
Source organism: Streptomyces sp. I6 (assembly GCA_003725745.1). GTDB lineage: Bacteria > Actinomycetota > Actinomycetes > Streptomycetales > Streptomycetaceae > Streptomyces. The sequence goes on from RHDP01000001.1 coordinate 3,564,047, forward strand.
GACGGTGAGGATGTCGCCGAGCGCCTGGCGGAAACCGTTGACCCGCTCGGCCACGGTGGTGGCGTGGTCCGCGACGTCCCGCAGGTAGCGCTGCAGCTCCTCGTCCGTGCCGTACTTCTGGAAGCCCGCCTGCAGCCCGTTCATGATCGTCAGCAGCGGCCGGGTGGCCCGCTGGAAGTCGACGACCTCGCGGGACAGCTCGTAGATCCGCCGGGAGACCCTCGGGTCGCCGCGGAAGACCTCGGTCTCGATCTCGTCGATGTCGTGCAGCAGGCCCGCGATCACCGGGGCGTAGCCGTCGACGACCGCGTCCAGGATGGCGTACAGCACCGCCTCGGGACCGAGGGCCAGCAGCTCCGGGTCCGCCTCCAGCCGGCTGCGGACGACCGCCAGGTCCGGGGCCTGGCTGTGCCGCACGGTGAGGACGAACTCCGGGCCGACGAAGACGTGGATCTCGCCGAAGTCCACCTCCTCGGCCTCGTCCAGGTAGCGGGCCGGGCGCAGCACGACGAACAGCGTCTTCCCGTACCGCTCCAGCTTGGGGCGCTGATGGGCGACGATGGCGTCCTCGACGGCCAGTTCGTGCAGCCCGAACTGCTCGGCAGCCTCCCAGAGCTGGGCCGGGGAGGGCCGGAACAGCCCGATCCAGGCCATCGTGCCCGGTTCTCCGGGGAGCCGGTGGTAGATCTCCGCCAGCGACGCGGGGGTCTCCACCCGGCGCCCGTCGCGGTACAGGGCGGCGTCCACGAGGCTGCGCTCCAGCGGGGCCGGCTCCGGCGACTCGTGCTCCGCCCGCGGATCCATCGACTGCTCGGGGGCGGGGTCGGCCTGCCGGGCGGGCCCGGCCCGTAGCGGCCACCTGCCCGCCCGCGTCGCGCGCGGACGCCTGTCGGACATCGCCTGCACCTCGTCTGGCGGGAATCGCTCGATCGCCGCATCATCGGGCGATACGGCACGAACAGCCTATTTCGCAGCCGCCGCGACCGCGATCACTGCCGTCCGGCCGGGGCCGCGATCACTGCCACTCAGGCCGGGGCCGCCATCGCCTCGGTCCGGGAACGGGCCGCCATCACGTCGGTCCGGGCACGGCCGCCGACGCAGCCGCACCGGCTACTTCAGCGCCAGGACGACGAACGCCCCGACGAGACCCAGGACCAGGGCGAACCCCGCCGGAGCCCAGCCGCCGTCCCGCCACGGGAAGCGCGCGTCGAGCGAGAGCCGCAGCGGTCCCACCGCGGCGACGGTGAGCGCGCCGACGGCCAGGACCATCGGATAGACGAAGGCGGTGCCGGCGGCCGTCCACAGGTCGATCACCGGGGCGATCGCCATGGCGCCGACCATGACCCCGACGCAGGCCGCCGCCGAGAGCGGAGTCAGCAGCCCGGCGGCAAGGCCCAGCCCGCCCAGCAACTCGGCGACCCCCGCCAGGCCCGCGTAGAACACGCCGGGGTCCCAGCCGAGCTGGGAGAAGCCCCGGCCCGCCCCGTCCAGGCCGGGGCCGTCGAACCAGCCGAACAGCTTCTGCGCCCCGTGCCCCGCCAGGACCAGGCCGACGGCCAGCCGCAGCAGCAGCACGCCCGCGTCGGCCGCGCCCACCGCGACGGGCGCCGTGCCCCCGTCGGGATCCTCGGAATGCCGGACACGCCCGGTCGGGAGTTTCATGGTGGTGTCACCTCCTGCGCCGATGCCGCAGGTCCCGGGGGCCGCCGAAACGGGTCTCCGGGGCGGGCCGTCGGCACGGTCGGGCGGAAAGCGGTCGTGGGGCACACACCGGTGGATTCGCGCCTCACCATCGATACTGCCCTTCCCCGCGAAGGTCGGCCACGTGCGCGGCGTGCACCCGGGGCACCGTGCGCCGGACACGTTCACGGCGTGCGCCCGTGGGCGACACGTTCACGGTGTGCTCACCCGAGGACCGTGCGCCGGACGCCGGGCCGTCATCGGCCGCTTCCACCCTCAACGGGAAGTCGTCATGTTCCCGACATGAAGGAGTGCGTGGTGAGCAGACACCTTCCCCGCCGGCCGGCCGCCGTCGTCCTGGGCGTGGTCCTCGTGGCCTCCGCCGCCCTCCCGGCCGCCGCGCACACTGCCGCAGCGCCCGCCGAACCCACCGCCCCCACCCTGCCGGCCGTCACCCCCACCGCCGAGACACCCACGCTCTACGACGACGAGGCGGGCGGCAACGCCGACGCCGACGACCCCGCGATCTGGCGCGACACCACCGACCCCGCCCGCAGTCTGGTGATCGCGACGGCCAAGGAGGGCGGACTGCGGGTGTACGACCTCGACGCCCGGCCGGTGCAGTCCATCGCGGCGCCCGCGCCCGCCCGCCCCGGCGACGCGCCCGGCCGGTTCAACAACGTGGACCTCGTGCACGGACTGCGGCTGCCGTCCGGCCGCGCCGACCTCTCGGTCACCAGCGACCGCGGGCACGACCGCCTGCGCATCCACCGCATCGACCCCGAACGCCCCGGCGGCCCCCTCACCGACGTCACCGACCCCGCCGTGCCGCCGGTCTTCTCCGGCGACCAGGACGAGATCAACGAGCAGCGGACCGCCTACGGCCTCGCCACCTGGACCGACCGGGGCAGCGGCCGCTCCTACGCCCTGGTGAGCCGCCGGGCGAGCACCGAGGTCGCGCTCCTGGAGCTGCGGCCGACGGCCGCGGGCACCGTCACCTACCGCACGGTGCGCACCCTCGCGCTGCCGTCCTCCTTCCGCCTGCCCGACGGCACCGCCTGGACGCCGTGCGGTGAGCCCGGTGACGCCCCGCAGGTCGAGGGCATGGTCGTCGACCCGGCGAACGGAATGCTCTACGCCGGCCAGGAGGACGTCGGGATCTGGCGGGTCCGCGCCGATCTCACCGGCACGCCCCGGCTCGTCGACAAGGTCCGGGAGTACGGCGTCCCCGCCGCCTACGACGAGAAGACCGGGGAGTGCGCCGCGGGGGCCGACCCCGGCTTCGGCGGCACGCACCTCTCCGCCGACGTCGAGGGGCTGACCCTGCTCACCGAGCCCGGCGGCGACGGCTACATCCTGGCGTCGAGTCAGGGCGACGACGGCTTCGCCGTCTACGACCGCGAGGTGGACGAGCGCAACGAGTACGAGGGCGGCTTCCGCGTCACCGCCGCCTCGCCCGCCCTCGACGGCGCCGAGGAGAGCGACGGCGCGGCGGTGCTCAGCGCACCGCTCGGCGCGAAGTACCCGAAGGGCCTGCTCGTCGTGCAGGACGGGCACGACACACCGGGGGACGGCGACCGCGGGGCCACCGGCTTCACGTTCGTGGACCTCGGCGCCGTCAAGAAGCGGGCCGGCCTCTGACGCAGCGGCGGCTGTACGCACGGTGTGGGCGCCCCGGCAGGACCCCCGGGGGCGCCCACCGGACCCGCCACGGCACACCAGGCCGTGCGTCGCGCGGGACCCGGTCCGCCGTGGCGGCGCCGCGGCACGGGACGGAGCGGCGCCCCGCCCGACGGTGCGCCCGAGGACGGAGAGGGAAGGGGCCGGTCCGGGGCCGTCGGCCTGTGCGCGGCCGGGGCCGCGAGCCCCCACGGGGTTCGGGGCCGTCATCCCGCATGGCTCGCGGCGGCCGTCACATGACGTCGGGCGTCCGGGTCGCGGTCCGGCCCGCGGCGGCGGCGGCCCGGGCGAACCGCACGGCGTCCACGACGGCCGCGCAAGCGGTGTCGTTGTTGAAGTACACGTACACGTCGTCCTCGTCGTCCCAGGAGCCGGCCAGCCGCCGGACCCACGCCGTCAGTGCCTGGCGGCCGTAGCGCGGCGGCGGCTGGGCGAGACCGCCGTGGAGCCGCAGGTAGCCCCAGTCCGCCGTGCGCCACAGCGGGGCTGCGGGGCGGGACCCCCGGTCCGCCCAGCACAGTGCGCTCCGGTGCCGTTCCAGCACCACCCGGAGGTCCCGCTCGGCTTCCCACCACGAGGGGTGGCGCAGCTCGACGGCGACCCGGGCGCGGCGGGGGAAGCAGCGGAGGCAGGCGTCCAGCGCCGCGGTGTCCTCGCGGAGGGTGGGCGGGAGCTGCAGCAGGACGGGCCCGAGCCGGCCGCCGAGCCCTTCGGCCCGGTCCATCAGCCGGCCCACCGGCTCCTCGGGATCGTGCAGCCGCTTCAGGTGCGTCAGATAGCGGCTCGCCTTGACCGCCATGACGAAGTCCTCCGGCGTGCGCTCGCGCCAGGAGGCGAAGACCTCCTGGGTGGGGAGGCGGTAGAAGGCGTTGTCGTTCTCCACCGTGGCGAACCGGCGGGCGTACTCCTCCAGCCACAGCCGCTGCGGCAACCGGGCCGGGTAGAGGGCGCCGCGCCAGTCCTTGTACTGCCATCCCGAGGTTCCGACGAGCATGGGCATGGAGGGATCCGTGCCCCGCGCGCGCCGGGACCTACCGACTCACGCGGGATCGCGCGTCCGCCGCGGGCCCGCCCGTGCCCGGCGGCCGCCCGGACCTGCCGTCCGCACGCACCCGTACCCGGATCCGGCGGCCCCTCAGCCGAAGCGGCCGGAGATGTAGTCCTCCGTGCGCTGGTCGGACGGGTTGCTGAAGAGCGTGCCCGTCTCGTCGAACTCGATCAGCCGGCCATGGCGCACCCCGTCCCGGTCGACCTCCGAGCTGAAGAACGCGGTCCGCTCCGAGACCCGGGCGGCCTGCTGCATGTTGTGGGTGACGACGACGATGGTGAACTGCTGGGCCAGGCGCTCCATGAGGTCCTCGATCTTCGCCGTGGCGATCGGGTCCAGGGAGGAGCACGGCTCGTCCATCAGGATCACCTCCGGCTCGACGGCGATGGTCCGGGCGATGCACAGCCGCTGCTGCTGCCCGCCCGAGAGCGCCAGCGCCGAAGCCTTGAGCTTGTCCTTGACCTCGTCCCACAGCGCCGCGTGGGTCAGGGTCTCCTCGACGAGGTCGTCCAGGTCTCCCTTGAAGCCGCCGACCCGGGGGCCGTAGGCGATGTTGTCGTAGATGGACTTGGGGAACGGGTTGGGCTTCTGGAAGACCATGCCGATGCGGCGGCGCACCTCGATGGGGTCGACCTCCCGGCCGTAGAGGTCCTCGTTGTGGTAGCGGACCTTGCCGACCACGCGGGCGTCCGGCAGCAGGTCGTTCATCCGGTTGAAGCAGCGCAGCACCGTGGACTTGCCGCAGCCCGAGGGGCCGATCATCGCCGTGATCTGGCGGGCCCCGATGTTCATGTTGACGTCGCGCACGGCCTCGTGGTCGCCGTAGAACACGGACAGGCCGCCGACCTCGAAGACCGTCTCGGACGGCGGTGGGGGGTCGAGGTGGGCCGGCCGCGGCGGAGGGGTGCCGCCGGGTCCGTGACCGGGAGGGGAGTTCATGGGGCTTCCTCGTCAGGGGTCTTCGGTGGCACGGCGGTCACCAGCGGTGGGTGAAGTGGTTGCGCAGCCAGATCGCCAGCGAGTTCATCACCAGCAGGATCACCAGCAGGACGACGATGGCGGCGGAGGCGAGTGCGGTGAACTCGGCGCGGGACTGACTGACCCAGTTGAAGATCTGGATCGGCAGCACCGTGAACTGGCTCTGCACACCGGTCGGGTTGAAGGTGATGAAGGTCAGTCCACCGAGCAGCAGCAGTGGCGCGGCCTCCCCGATGGCGCGGGACAGGGCGAGGATCGAGCCGGTCGCCATGCCGGGCACGGCGGCGGGCAGCACCTGGCGCCGGATGGTCTGCCACTGGGTGGCGCCCAGCGAGAGCGAGGCCTGGCGGATGGACTGGGGGACCGCCCGGATCGCCTCCCGGGAGGAGATGATCACGATGGGCAGTACCAGCAGGGACAGCGTGAGCGAGGCGGTGAGCACGGTCTGGCCGAAGCCCAGTCCGCGGGAGATCACGCCGAGGCCGAGGATGCCGTAGACGATGGAGGGGACGGCCGCCAGGTTCTGGATGTTGATCTCGATCGCCCGGTTCCACCACCGGTCGCGGTCGGCGTACTCCTCCAGGTAGATCGCGGTGAGTACACCGGTCGGCAGGCAGTACAGGGCGGTGAAGGAGATGACCCAGATCGTGCCCGTGATCGCCGACTGGGCGCCGGCGTTCGACGGGTCGATGACGTCCGGGAAGTTGGTCCACAGCTTCGAGTTCAGCCGGGGCCAGCCCTCGACCACCACATAGGTGAGCAGGCCCACCAGGAAGAGCACTCCGATGGCCAGCGAGGCCCACAGGCTGAGCCGGAAGAACCGCTCGCGCAGCGGTGTGCCCCGTCCCCTGAGGCGGGGGACCTCCGGCGGGTCGGAGGTGACCGCGGTGGGGATCATTCGTACACCTCCCGGTAGCGGCGCACCAGGCGGATGCTGATCAGGTTCATCACCAGGGTGATGGCGAAGAGCAGCAGTCCCACGGCGAAGATCGTCTGGTATCCCGTGGAGCCGGTGGGCAGGTCGCCGATGCCGGCCGCGGCGATGAACGCGGTCATCGTCTGCATGCCCTCGAGCGGGTTGAAGGTGAGGTTCGGGCGGCCGCCTGCCGCGATGGCCACGATCATCGTCTCCCCGATGGCGCGGGAGACCCCGAGGACGACGGCGGCGACGATGCCGGAGAGGGCCGCCGGGAACACGACCCTGGTGGAGACCTGCATGCGTGAGGAGCCCAGGGCGTAGGCTCCGTCGCGCAGCGAGCGGGGCACGGCGGCCATGGAGTCCTCGGCGAGCGAGGCGATGGTCGGAATGATCATGATGCCCATGACGAAGCCGGCCGAGAGGGCGTTGAAGACCTCCGGCGGGTCGTCACCCGGCCAGTTCCGCTGGAGGAGCGGGGTGATGGCCCTGAGCGCGAAGAAGCCGTAGACCACGGTCGGGATGCCTGCGAGGACCTCCAGCACGGGTTTGAAGATGCCGCGGACCCGGTGACCGGCGTACTCGCTGAGGTACACGGCCGCGCCGAGGCCGAGCGGGACGGCCACGAACAGGGCGATGACCGTGACCACCAGCGTGGCCGTCACCAGCGGCAGGACGCCGAACTGCGGCGGTTCGAAGAGCGGGGACCAGTCGGTGCCGGTGAGGAACTTCCCGAAGTCCACCTTGCCGAAGAACTCCACGACCGGCGGGATCAGTGCGACGACGATACCGATCGTGGTCAATACCGAGACGAGTGCGGCGGCCACGAGCAGGGCCCTGACCGCCCGCTCGGCCCAGCGCGAGTGCGAGCGCTTCAGGAAGCCGGGGCTGCCGGGAGCGGCCCGGCGGCGCTGTGCCCGGGCCGTCATGGCGTGTGCTCCTCGCGCAGTCTCGTCAGGTCCCGCCGCAGCTCTGCCTCCTGGCCGGGGCTGAGCGGGACGAACTGGGCGGCCGTGGCGATGTCCGCGTTGTTGTCGACGTAGTACTCGACGAACGCCTCGACCTCCCTGCGGTCGAGGGCGGCGGCGCTGGGATAGATGAGCAGGGGGCGCGACAGGGGCCGGTAGGTGCCGTTCTGGACGGTGACCCGGGTGGGCTCGACGCAGCCGTTCCCGCCGTCGATCTTCAGGACCTTCAGCTTGTCCTGGTTCTCCTCGTAGTACGACAGGCCGAAGTAGCCCATACCGCCCTTGGAGCCGGAGACGCCCTGCACGGTGACGTTGTCGTCCTCGCTAGGGGAGTAGTCGGTGCGGGACCGGCCTTCCTTGCCGTTGACGGCGTGGGTGAAGTAGTCGAAGGTGCCGGAGTCGGTGCCGGGGCCGAACAGCTCCAGGTCGACGTCCGGGAAGGCCGGGTCGACCTGGTTCCAGTTGTCGATCCGGGAGCCGGGCTCCCAGATCCTGTGCAGCTGCTCGACGGTGAGGCAGTCGGCGAAGTCGTTGTCCTTGCTCACCACGACGGACAGTCCGTCGTTGGCGATCCGCAGCTCCTCGTACTTCACGCCCTTCTCCGCGCAATGGGCCTGCTCCTCGGCGGTGATCCTGCGTGAGGCGTCGGCGATGTCGGTCTCGCCGTTGCAGAACTTCTCGAAGCCGCCTCCGGTGCCGGAGGTGCCGACGGTGATCCGCACGCCGGGGTTGCGCTGCTGGAAGAGCTGGGCGGCCGCCGTGGAGAGGGGGGCCACCGTGCTGGAGCCGTCCACCCTGACCGTGCCGGACAGCCCGTCGCCTCCGGAGCCGGCGTCGGCGCCGCCGCACGCGCCCGCTGCCACCACGACTGTTGCGGCCAGGAGCGCGCGTGCCGCGGCCCGGCGCGGGGAACGGGGGGTGTCCACGTCAGCTCTCGATCCTCGTCTGCGCACTCGCCGGGCGTCCGTGCCGGAGCCCGTCATAGGGCCGCCAGAAGCGACAAAATACCCCATAAGGTTACGAACGACCAGGGGTTCACGCGACCGACGAGGCCGACGGCCGGGCTGGGGGCCGGAGCTGGGGGCTGGGTCCGCGGCCGATACGGGAGGGCGGGCGACGGCGGTGACGGCGACACGGGGGACGGGGGACGCGGGACGCGGGACGGGGGGACGGGGGGGCGAGAGACCGAAGACGGCGGTCGGCGGGGTTGGGGGTGGCCGAGGGTGGCGGCCCGGGGCCGCATGGCCCGGCCGGGGCGGCGGCGCGGCGGGGTGCGCCCCGGAGGCGCGGTCCGGGCCGTGTCCGGGGGCGGTGAGGCGTGGGGCGCTCCCTGCGCTCGCTCGCCAGGTCGGGCCGGGGCTGGCCGTGGTCGGGCCGTGGTCGGGCCGGGGCTGGCCGTGGTCGGGCCGTGGTCGGGCCGGGGGCGGGCCGGGGGCGGATCGTCCCGGTCGGATCGTCCGGCATCGAGTACCTGGAAGGGGCGGGCGAGGTTCGGGGCGGGACCGTGACCGTGAGGGCAGTGCAGGCAGTGCAGGACGGGGTGGCGCAGGTGCGGGCCGGACAGGACGGGCCAGGGTAGGTGCGGGCCGGACAGGACGGGGCGGCGCAGCACGGGGCCGGGGCAGGTGCGCGCCGGACGGGGCAGACGGGGCGGGGCCGAGCGCGCCGGGTCCGTGCGGGAGTGGGGAGTGCGTGTCGGGGATCGCGTGGGCCGGGGCTGTCCGGCGAGGCACCGGGGGATGGGCGAGGCGCCGCGGAGCCACGGGTGCGGTGGCTCCGGGCCGTGTGCTCACCGGGCACGGCCGGGAGCCACGGCACCCGGTGCAGGCGTCCGTCCGTGCGGGGTCGTTCGTCCCGGCCGCGGCGTCCTGGCGGCGCCGTGCCGGCCGGTCCGCGCTACTCGACGGAGCGCATCATCTTCTCCATCGAGGTGATGGAGGCCCGGGCCACCGTCAGCTCCTCCAGGGTGCGCCGGTGCAGCTCGACGTTGTCCTCCAATAGCTCGGCGTACCTGGCCGCGAGCCGCTTGTACTGGTCCTCGCGGGCCGCGAGCATCCTGGCGCGCCAGGTCGCGGCGACCTGCCACACGACGACCATCAGGAAGAGGAAGACGCCGCCGGCGCCGATCGCTCCGGCCCAGTCCGTGTGGTTCACTTCGCCGTCTCCTTCATGGTCTGTTTCTCCTCCGTGGTGATCGTCGCGGCCGCTCGTGCGACCGCTTCCGGGGTGAGGCCGATGGCGAACGGGGTGACCTCGAAGTACTTCACGGCCTTGCCGTCCGAGGCCTGTTCGAGCGAGCCGGTGACGAGCCCGGCGGCCTCCAGCCGCTGCAGGTGCATGTGCAGCAGAGGCCGTCCGATGCCCAGCTCCCGGGCGAGGCTGCTGACGTAGTCGCGGCCGCCCTCGGTGAGCGCCGCGACGATCCGCAGCCGGTGCGGATTGCCGAGCGCCGCGAGGACCCGCAGCAGTTCGTCCCCCGTCGGGTGCGGGGCCGTGCCTCCGGTCATCACGTCCCCTCCGCGGCTACCTGTCAGTCAAAGCTGACACTCCCCCCGGAGGGCCTGTAAAGGAGATCCGGCGCATCTCAGGGATGAAGGTGGGGAGATCTCAGGGGCGCCTCAGGGTGGGGGCGACGAGAAGGCCCCTGGATTCCGCCGCCGGCGGAATCCAGGGGCTTGCGGGGTGCGGGACTCGCCCCGGCCGAGCCGTCCCGGCTCAGGACTGGCCCGCCGTGCGGTCCAGCGGGGGGCGGTCCAGGTGGGGGAGCAGATGGCCCATGCGCTCCCGCTTGGCCCGCAGATAGACGATGTTCTCCTCGCGGGGCTGCGTCAGCAGCGGGACCTGCTCGCTCACCTCGATGCCGTGCCGCAGCAGAGCCTCCCGCTTGAGCGGGTTGTTCGACATCAGCCGTACCGACCGGACGCCGAGGTCGTGCAGCATGTCCGCGGCGACGCCGTAGTCGCGGGAGTCGACGGGCAGGCCCAGTGCGAGGTTCGCCTCGACGGTGTCCATACCCTCCGCCTGGAGTTGCATCGCCTGGAGTTTGGCGAGCAGGCCGATACCGCGCCCCTCGTGGCCCTGGAGGTACACGAGAACGCCACGGCCCTCGCTGACGATCGCGCGAAGCGCCGCGGACAGCTGGTCGCCGCACTCGCAATGGCGTGACCCGAAGGCGTCACCGGTCAGGCACTCCGAATGCAGTCGGGCGAGTACGTCCTCTCCCGTGATGTCGCCGTATACCAGCGCGATCTGCTCGTCACCGCGAATGCGATCCAGGTAGCCGATGGCGCGGAAAACACCATAAGTGGTGGACAGTTGGACAGTTGCCATGCGCTCGGTGTTCTTGGCGCGAGCGTTCATGCGGAGAGTGCCATCGCTGTCTGTCATGGCCGGATCCTATCGGGTAGCCTCTGGCGGGAGTTGTCTTCGGTGTGGAGATTCCGGCTGACCGGTTTTTGAAGCCGGTTCAGATCGGCCGCATCTCATGGAACGCAGAAAGTGCACGGAAGGAAAGGGGCGGGAACATGACCGACCCGCAGGAAAGGCCGCCGGAACCCGGACCGTTGCCGTGGGACACGACCGGCGACGCGGGTGCGCGGCGGGCGGACGTCGCGGTCCTGCCGATCGGCAGCTTCGAGCAGCACGGCCCGTATCTCCCGCTGGCCACCGACACGTTGATCGCGTGTGCGATCGCGCGGGAGGTCGCGGCCGCGTACCCGGTCCACCGGTTGCCGCCGCTGACGTTCTCCTGTTCGCACGAGCACTCCGACTGGCCGGGGACCGTCAGTATTTCCGCCACGACGCTCTGCGCCGTGGTGCGGGACATCGCCGAATCGCTCCGGCGGTCCGGTGTCCGGAATCTCGTACTGGTCAACGGGCACGGCGGAAACTATGTGCTGCGCAACGTGGTTCAGGAATCCCTCGGCACCGGTACCCGTATGGCGCTTTTCCCGGGACCGGCCGACTGGGGTGCCGCACGCGAACGCGCCGGTGTGGAAACACCGTCGCACAGTGATATGCACGCGGGTGAAGTGGAGACGTCGATTCTTCTGCATGACCGTCCCGAACTCGTACGCCCCGGTCATATGACCTCCGATTTCCTCGCCGACGACCGGGAGCATCTGCTCACCGTCGGTCTGCGTCCCTACACGGACACCGGTGTGGTCGGCCGGCCTTCCCTGGCGTCGGCCGCGAAGGGTAAGGAATTGCTCGCCTCCCTCGCCGGCTCCTTCGGCGCGTATTTCTCGCTGCTGGTGCCGGAACGTTCCGCCGAGCCGGACGGGGAGGGGGCCCGGTGAGCGGCGTTCCCGCCGGGCGGCCGGCCGGCGCTCTCGACGCGCGGAGCGCCTGGGAGCGGCTGCTGGCCGTACGGACCCGGGCGCAGGCCGAGGCCGCCGGACTGCGCCGCGACGGGCACGGGCGGTACCGGTGGAGGGACGGCGCCTCCGCCGAGGCGGACCTTCTCGCCGAGCGCTATCTGCCGCTCTGCCTGGCAGGCCCCCGCTTCACCTTCGCCCAACTCGGCCAGAGCCTCGACGGGTTCATCGCGACCCGCAAGGGCGACGCCGACTACGTCACCGGCCCCGAGGACCGCGAACACCTGCACCGGCTGCGGGCGCTCTCCGACGCGGTGGTCGTCGGCGCCGGGACGGCCGCCGCCGACGACCCCCGGCTGACGGTCCGCGCCTGTCCCGGCCCGGACCCGGTGCGGGTCGTCCTCGACCCGCACGGCCGGGTCCCGCCGGAACGGCGGCTGTTCACCGACGGTGCGGCGCCCACCCTGTGGGTGGTCGGCGCCGGGCAGGCCCCCGCGGACGGTACGGCCGGCGCCGGTGTGGACGTACTGGTCCTCCCCGACTCCGCCGCGTTCGCCCCCCGCCGTCTGGTGCACGAGCTCGCGCGCCGGGGGCTGGGCCGGGTACTCGTCGAGGGCGGCGGGGTGACCGTGTCCCGTTTCCTGCACGAGGGCGCCCTGGACCGGCTGTACGTCACCGTGGCGCCGGTGCTGATCGGCGACGGGGTGCCGGGCCTCGCCTTCCCCGGCCCCGATGCGATGCGGGACGCCCTCCGGCCGCCCGTGCGCCGCGCCTTCCTCGGTGAGGACACCCTCTACGAACTCGATCTTCGTGCGCCGAGGTCCGGTGAGCCACTGGACGGCGAGCACGGCGGCACCGGGGAGGGCGGCGGCGAAGGCCAGTAGCCCGTAGGCCACGGCAGTGCTCAGCCCCTGGGCACTGCCCAGGCCCGCGGCTCCGAAGGCCCAGGCGGTGACGCCCTCCCTGGGGCCCCAGCCGCCCACGTTCAGCGGCAGCGCCATCGCGAGCAGCGCCAGCACCATCAGCGGCAGCAGCTCGGTCGCGGCGGCCCTCGATCCGGCGGCCCGGGCGGCGAGGAGGAACATCCCGAGATGCCCCGCCAGCACCGCGAGGGACGAGATCAGCACCCCGGGGCCGTGGCGCCGGCCGAGGTACGCCACCCGCACCTCGGCCAGGGTGCCGCGGACCGCACGGCCCCACCGCGAGGCCGCGGGCCTGCCGCGACGCCGTACGGCCACCGCGGTCACCAGGACCGCGGCCGCCGCGAGGATTGCGGCCGCGCCGGGAGCCGCGGCGAACCCGAGGAGAGCGCCGCCAACCCGGTCCAGCGGCCGGGACGGGTGCGCCACCAGCAGAACGGCGCCGACGGCCAGCAGGACCACCTGCCCCGCCACCCGTTCGAGGACGACCGCCCGCACCCCCCGGCCCACGGCGCCGGCGCTCCGCCCGTGCCGCACCGCCCGGTGCACATCGCCGGCCACCCCACCGGGCAGCGCGGCGTTCAGGAACAGGGAGCGGTAGTAGTCGGCGACGGCCGGGCCGAGCGCGAGCCCGATGTCCAGCGCCCGCGCCACCAGGCACCATCGCCATGCGCTCAGCACCGTGGTGAACAGGCCGATGCCGAGAGCGGCCAGCAGCGTGGGCGCGTCGATGCCGCGCATCCCGTCCACGAACGCGCCGGTGCCCTGCCACCACAGCGTCGCCGCGACCAGCACCGCCCCGGCGAGCATGCCGAGGCGCCCCCGGACCGCCCTGATCGCGGTGTGCCGCGAGGCCGTGAGGTGCCGCCGCGCGGCCGCGAGACGGCGCCCGGCCGCGAGGTGACGCCCGGCCGCTGGGCGTCCGATCGACGGGAGCCCGGTCACGTGGTGTCCCGCGGTCAGCCGCTGCCGTCCGGGTGTGAGGTGCTGCCCGGGTGTGAGGTGCTGCCCTGCCGTGGGGTGCTGTCCGGGTGTGAGGTGCTGTCCGGGTGTGAGGTGCTGCCCTGCCGCTAGGTGGCGCCCGGCCATGAGACGCCATCCGGTCACGGGGTCCCGCCCTGCCGCCGGGTTGCGGCCTATCGCCGGGTGCGCCGGGCGCCGCCCGGTCACGGGGTGCCGCCGGCCCGCCGGGGAGCGCCAGCACATCGCTGTGATGCACCATCACGCGCAACTCCCCCGCCTCGCACGCCTCCAGTCGGCGCCGCAGATAGGCGCCGGACCGGGCGGCGAGGTCCGGCCGCTGCTCGCGTGCCGCGCCGACCCAGCCCCGCAGCCACTCCGCCGTCAGCCGCCGCGACAACCGCCCGTCGGGCGCGACGCCGTCACCGCCCGCGGCTCCCGGGCCCTCGGCGGCCCCGGCGGCCACGGCGGCCCCGGCGGACTTCCCCGCCCAGGCGCCGAGCCGCCAAGGGCTGGTCTGCACCCGCACGGTCATGCCCCGGCGGGCGAAGGCGACCGAGGCCGCGGCGACCGCGTCCGGCCCGAGCAGCCGGCGGCCGTGCTCCTCGCGGCGCTGATGCGCGTTGAAGGCGTCGGTGATCTCGTCGTCCATCGGGTCCGCCGGGGCGAGGTCCACCCGCCCCACCACCGACAGCGCCAGCAGCGCCGGGCATCCGGCTCCGGCGCACGCGGCGACCAGCCCGTCCAGCTCCTCCCGGGTGAGCAGGTCCAGCAGCGCGGACGCCGTCACCAGCGAGGTTCCCATGAGCCGATCCGCCGTCAGCCGGGAGACGTCCCCGCGTTCCGTCGCGACCGTGACGGGGCTGCCGTCCGCGGCCCTACGGGGCAGCCGGGCGGAGGCCAGTTCGAGCAGCCGGGGGTCGTGGTCGTGCAGGATCCAGTGCTGGCGGCCGCCCAGCCGGGGCGCCAGCCAGCGTCCCATCGAACCGGTGCCGCAGCCGAGGTCCCGGATCACGAGCGGGGCGGCCCGGCCGTGCCGTTCCACCGGATCCGCGCCGGGCAGATGGAGCCGCAGCGGCTCCAGGAGTTCGGGTGCGCGGGCCGCCGCGTCGGCGGCCTCCCTCAGCGCCAGCCACTCCGGCGCGAAACGCGTGACATCGGTCGTACTCACACGGCCTCCAGGGGATTGTGCCGGAGCTGTTCCAGCGCCCTGGCCAGGTTCCGGGAGGTCGTCTCCCAGCCGGCCAGTGCGGTACGCCGCCGTCGCGCGGCCGTCTTGGAGCGGTGCCGTTCACCGGGCTCGGTGAGCCAGCGGCGCAGTGCCGCGGCGAGTGCCGCCGGGTCCCCCGGCGGCACGAGGGTGCCGGGCACGCTGCCGTCGGGCGCCTGCCCCACGGCTTCCGGAAGCCCGCCGGCGGCCGTTGCCAGCACGGGGACCCCGCGGGCGAGCGCCTCGGTGGCGACCATCCCGTACGTCTCGGTGTGCGAGGCGAGCAAGAGGAGGTCCGCGGCCGCGTAGCTCGCGTTCAGTTCGGGCCCGGAGCGGGGGCCGGCGAGGTGCACCCGGTTGCCCAGGCCGTGCTCGTCGATCAGTTCCCGGAGCCGGGCGACATAGGCGGGGTCGTGGCCGGTCCCGCCGACGAACTCGCATGTCCAGGGCAGCCCGGCGACCGACGCCAGGGCCTCGACCAGGAGGTGCTGCCCCTTGCGCGGCGTCACGGAGGCCACGCAGAGCAGCCGGGGCGCACCGCCGTCCGGGACGGCGCCGCCCCGGACGGCAACCGGCCCGGCAAGGACGGGCGCGCCGGACGCGGTCCCGGGCGCCAGCGGGGCGACGTCCGCGCCGGGGGCGGCGGCGTGCACTCGGTGCGGGTCGAGCCCGTGGTGCTCCACGAGCCGCCGCGCCGCCCACTCGCCGGGTGCCACGACCACCGCCGCGGCGCGCAGCGTCGTGCGTTCCGCGGCATCCAGTTC
The DNA here is from genome assembly GCA_003725745.1 of Streptomyces sp. I6. Classification (GTDB taxonomy): domain Bacteria; phylum Actinomycetota; class Actinomycetes; order Streptomycetales; family Streptomycetaceae; genus Streptomyces. The sequence goes on from RHDP01000001.1 coordinate 3,579,487, forward strand.
CGCGGCCACGGCCGGGGCGAGACCCGTCTCGTCCCCCAGCGGCAGATGCACCAGTACCGCCAGCCGCAGCCGGCCGGCCTCGGGCACGACGACGTCGGGGACCCCGCACGCGACGAGCCCGTCGAGGAGGACCAGGCTGCCGTCCGCCGACTCGCGCAGCACCCGGGCCAGTTCGGCCCGGGGCCCGGCCCCGGGCCGCGGCCACGCCCCCGCGACGGCGTTCTCCTGGACCTGCCAGCCGATCCTGGGCAGCTCGCGGCACACCCGCCGGTCGTAGACGTTCCCGCCGCTCGGCGCGGCCGGGTCGTCCACGCCCCCCGGCATGACGAACCGGACGGCGCGCTCGGGCTCACCGGCGGTGGTGCGGTGCTGGGGGCGCGCGCCCACGGCGTCCGCACTCACAGATCCCGCTCGTAACTCGCCCATGCGATGTGCGACTCGTGCAGCGTGACCGAGACGCCGGACAGCCCGCGCGCGCCCTCGCCGAGCGCCCCCGCGTGCACCCGGTCCGCGAGCCGGTCGGCGATCACCTTGGCCAGGAACTCGGTGGAGGTGTTGGTCCCGGCGAACTCGGGCAGCTCGTCCAGATTGCGGTAGTTGAACTCGCTCACCACACTGCCCAGTTCGGCGGTGGCGAGGCCGATGTCGACGACGAGATTGTCGGCGTCGAGCTCGGCGCGGCGGAAGGAGGCGTCCACGAGGTACGTCGCTCCGTGCAGACGCTGCGCGGGTCCGAAGACCTCGCCCTGGAAGCTGTGAGCGATCATCAGGTGCTCACGGACGGTGACGCTGAACAACGGCGGTGACCTCCCGGTCGTACGGCTCGGCCGCCGGTGGGCGGCCGTGTCCATCAGTACGGCCGGAGAGTACTGGGTGTTCAAAGACGCAGGTCGTTCCGATGACGGCAGCATCCGGGCGCGTTCTGGGCGGCATGCCGGCAGGGTCCCGGGCGCGTTCTGCGCGCGAAGCCTGCAGGGACCCCGGCCCGTTCCCGGCGGGGTCCGGGGGCGGTCCGGGGGCGGTCAGGGCGCGTTCCCGGCGGGGTCCGGGGGCGATCTCGGCGGGGTCCGGGGCGGTTCGGCAGAGTGCGGGCGTGGTGTGAACCCGGTTCAGGCGCGGGGCCGAGCGCCCGCCGGGTGCCGGGTGCCGGGTGCCGGGTGTCGGGTGTCGGGTGCCCGGTGCAGGGTGTGCCGGGTGCCGCGCACCGGTGGCCGCCCGCGCGACGCCGGGCAGCCACACCTCGGCACCGAGCCGCCCCCGGACAACCGGTGGCCGCCCGCGCGACGCCGGCCGGGGCGGCGTCAGCCCCCGCTACGAGGCGTCGTACACCACCCGGTGGCACAGGCCGGGGAGTTCACCCGCGGCGATCCGGGACATCACCGACGGCAGTTCCTCGAAGGCGCACTCGCCGGTGATCAGCGCGTCGAACACGGGGTCGGCGAGCAGTTCGAGCGCGAGCGCGAGACGGTCGGCGTAGCTGCGGCGCGAACGACGGGCCTCCGCCACCCGCCCGACCTGGCTGCCGCGCAACACCAGCCGGCCGGAGTGGAAGGCCTCGCCGAGCGGCACGCTGACCCGGCGGTCGCCGTACCAACTCAGCTCCAGCACCGTGCCCTCCGGCGCGAGCAGTTCCAGCGAACGGGTGAGGCCGGCCTCGGTCGCGCTGGCGTGGACGGCGAGGTCGCAGCCGCCGAGGGCCTCCTCCGGGAGTGCGAAATCGACGCCGAGTGCCTCGGCCAGGGCGGCCCGTGCGGGGTCCGCGTCGACCAACTGCACCCGCACGCCCGGATAACGGGCGAGCAGGGCGGCGACCGATCCGCCTACCATCCCGGCGCCGACGACCGCGATCCGGTCGCCCACCAGGGGCGCGGCGTCCCACAGGGCGTTGACCGCGGTCTCCACCGTCCCCGCCAGCACCGCCCGTCCGGCGGGCACCGCGTCCGGCACCGGGGTGACCGCGTTCGCCGGAACGACGTAGCGGCTCTGGTGCGGATGGAGGCAGAACACCGTCCGGCCGAGGAGACCGGCCGGCCCCTCCTCGACGACACCGACGCTCAGATAGCCGTACTTGAGCGGACCGGGGAACTCGCCCTCCTGGAACGGCGCCCGCATCGCGGTGTACTGGCTCTTCGGCACCCCGCCGCGGAAGACGAGGCTCTCCGTGCCGCGGCTCACCCCGGAGCAGAGGCTGCGCACGACCACGTCGCCCTCGTCGGGATCCGCCAGCCGAACATTTCGAATCTCGCCCTGACCTGGGGAATTGAGCCAGAAGGCGCGTGCGACGCGCTCCATCCGCGACCTCCCGCTGAACACTCCCACGACGGTTTACGTTCTGAAAATCATGAGACCGCGCACACCGTACGCGGCACTCGACGACTCTGTCACACATCCGGAGGGTGGTACCGCGGTGGCCCTGATCGGCACCTACGAGGTTCGGCTGCTGCGCCCGGAGACGGCGGCGGGTGCGGGCGGGCTGGCCGTCCTGCTGGTCCTGCTGGACGCGGCGACCGGACTGGGCGCCGCCGGATGGCTCGCGGGCGGGGTGTTCACGGCCGGGATGTGGATGCTGCTGACGCGTGCCCTGCACCGTTCGTGGCCGCCCAGGCCGTTCGGTCCCGCGAACACGGTCACGCTGGTCAGGACGACGCTCGCCGGCGGGGTGACCGCGCTGGTCGCGGAGTCCTTCGCGAGCGGGCCCCGGACCGCCGCGCTGGTCGCGCTGACCGCTGTGGCGCTGGTCCTCGACGCGGTCGACGGCCAGGTCGCGCGGCGCACCGGGACGGAGTCCGCGCTCGGCGCGCGCTTCGACATGGAGGCCGACGCCTTCCTCATCCTGGTGCTCAGCATCCATGTCGCCTTCTCCCTGGGAGCCTGGGTGCTGGCGATCGGAGCGATGCGCTACGTGTTCGTCGCCGCGGCGCGGATACTGCCGTGGCTGAACGGCCCGCTGCCGCCGAGCACGGCCCGCAAGACCGTGGCCGCGCTCCAGGGCGTCGTTCTGCTCGCCGCCGCCACCGGCCTTCTGCCGCCCGTCGCCGCCCTGCTGGTCGTCCTCGCCGCGCTGGCGGCCCTCGTCTGGTCCTTCGGCCGCGACATCAGGGGCCTTTGGTACGTCGGGGCCCGCGGGGGCGCCCCGGTCGCGGGTGCGTTCCGGCACCGCTCGGTGGTGGTACGGGGGCGGGCGCGCCAACGGGTCTGACCCGCCTGGCCGGGTGAGGGGGTGGCGGGCCCCCGCGCCCGCCACCCCCTCCCGGCCGGTGCGGCGGGGCCCCGGCCGTCGGTGTGGCAGCCTTTCGCGCCGGCCGTGCACGGGCGTAGCCGACGGCGCCTGCCCCGCGGCACCCCGTCTGAGCTTCTGCCCTTCTGCCCGCACACGCACGCCCGTGCCGCGTCAGTCCGGGTACGCCGGCATGTGCAGCGCCTTCGGCCCGCACACGCGCGCCCGTGCCGGGGCGACCCGCGCACGCGCATCCCACGATCCCGGGCGGTGCCCGGAACGCGGTGCCCGGAACGCGGTGTCCGGTGGGATCCGGCCCGGAACGCGGTGTCCGGTGGGATCTGGCCCTCCGGCGTGTCCGGGGCCGGGGCATGTGCGCGTGCGCATCCGGGCGGGGGCCGAGGGCGCGGCCCGTCAGGCCGGGTGGGAGCGCCCGGGCGCGGTCACCTACGCGTGCGCGTCCGCGCGGCCACATATGCACGTGCGTCCGCGCGGCGCGGCAGGAGATCCGGCGGGGACCCGTGCCCGTACCGGCGAGTCGTTCAGCCCCCGATGCCGATGCCGATGCCGATGCCGATGCCGACGCCGACGCTGCTCCCGGTCGGTCCCCGTACGCGGACAGGAACCGGTCGCGGAAGGCGTCCATGGGCCAGACCGGGGCGTCCGGGCCGGGCTTGAGGCCGGAGTGCCAGCCCCAGCCGTCTACCCGGTCCAGCACGGCCGGATCACGGGCGAGGATCGTGACGGGCACGTCCCGGCCGAGCCTGTCCTCCGTGACCGTGGACACCGGCTGGTGGTCGCCGAGGAACACGAGCACGGTGTTCTCGCCGCCGTACTCCTCCACGTACGAGATGAGGCTCGTCAGCGAGTACTCGATGGAACGCCGGTACTCGGTGCGGACCCGCGACGGGTCCTTCCACACCTCCTCGGGGTCCTCGCCCTCCTCCTTCACCGAGTCGTACACCGACCCGTCACCGATCTCGTCCCAGCCGAGCGTCCTCGGGATCGGCGCCCACGGGTTGTGGCTCGACGCGAGCATGATCTCCGCCATCATCGGCCCGCGTCCCGGCCTTCCGTGCTCCAGGCGCTCGAACGCGGACAGGCTGTACTGGTCCGGCACCGGAGTCCAGCTGAACTTCGGCCCCTTGTAGCCCATGCTGCGCGAGTCGTAGACATGGTCGAGGCCGTAGAACTTCCCTTCTGGCCAGGACCGGGTGACGCCGGGCATGATGCCGACCGTGCGCCAGGCCCCCGTCTTCCGGAAGGCACCGGTGAGCGTCATCCGGTCGCCGGAAGTGAGGGTGCGGTACCGCTGCTGGTTCTTGATCCACAGACCCGAGTTGAAGGTCGAGTGCGCCAGCCAGCTCCCGCCGCCGTATGTCGGGGAGGTGAGGAACCCGCTCCGGGAGGACCAGCCGGCGTCGCCGAGCCGGCGGTCCGCGTCCGCGAGCAGCGCGGAGACCTGCGGCGCGATCCCCGGGTCCTGGAGCGCGCTGCGCCCGTAGCTCTCGATGAAGGCGAAGATCACGTCCTTGCCGCGCAGCCCGGTGAGCAGCCGGTCGGCCGGTAGGTCGGCGAAGTCGTCGTCGGCGGCCTCCCGGGCGAACTCCTCCTTGTCCCGCAGCCCGGCACGCACCTGCTGCACCCGGTCCTGGAGGAACTCGGCCGAACTGCCTGCGGCGACCGGCACGGCCGTGTTCCGCACACCCAGCGCGGCGCACAGGACCCACACGGTCCCGAGCACGAGTGTGCCTCCCACGGCCGCGGCGCTGTGACGTGCCAGGACGCGGTTCAGCCGGACGGCCGCCCAGGTCATGAGGCCGAGCACCAGGACGACCAGGGCGAGGGTCGCGATCACGACGCCTATCGCGCCCGCAGGGCCGATGGAGTCCTGGAGGAACGACTGGCCGTAGTCCAGGAGAACCCAGTCGAGCACGAGGTCGAAGGGCCGCTTGTAGACGGCGTCGAACCCCAGGTCGAGCAGCTTGAGCACGGCCATCAGGCCCAGGCCCGCACCCGCGAGTGCCGGTACGACGCGCCTCACCCGGCCGGGTCCGCCCGGCCCCAGGAGCAGCAGTACGGCGACGCCGCAGATCCCCTCCACCGGTATGCGCAGGAACACGGGCGCCGTGAGATGCCCGAGCTTGGTCGGCAGCAGCAGTGCGGCGAGCACGGCCGCGGCGGCCAGGGCGGTGGCGCCATGGCGGAGGACGAGCGCCGCGACCGGGTACCGGCCCCGCCGGCCGCCGGGGCCGGAGGCCGCGGCAGGGTCGCCTCCACCGTCGGGGCGGGTGCATGCGTCCGGCGTGCTGTCGGACCCGGTGCCGTGAGCGCCGCCATCGCTCGCACCATCCCGAGCGGCGTTCTCCGCGGTGTCCCGACCGGTGTCCCGAGCGGCGTTCTCGCCTCCGTCCCTACCGGCGTCCCGGGCGGCGAGCCTGCCCCGGTCTTCACCTTCGTCCAGGCCCTGGCTCTGGCCCCGGTCCTGACTTTCGTCTCGGCCTTCGTCCCGAGCTTCGTCCTGGCCCTGGTCCTGACCTTCGCCCTGAGGTTTGTCGTGGCCTTCGTCCTGACCGGCTCTCGACCGGGGCGCGGCCCTCTCCGCCCCGGTTCCGCCGTCCGAACGGCCGTCCCGGGGCCCGTCGGGCGCGGGACGGGCGACTGCGTTGTCGCCGCCGTCCGTGCAGTCGTCCGTCGGGGTCTCCGCGGCCGGAGCCGCGGCCTGGGCCGGCAGCCGGCCAGAACGTGTCCAGAGCGCCACCCGAAGGTCCTTTCGCGCGGGGCCGTTGGTCGGCATGACGGCAGAGGCCGCCACGCCCGCGACTACCTGTACGGCTCGTCGACGGCATCAGTTCAAGCGCACGGGCAGCGGGGGACGACATCGCATCGCGATCGCCGGGTCCGGAGCAAGCCCCGGATGCGATCGCCGGGTCCGGAGCAGGCCTCGGATGCGATCGCCGGGTCCGGAGCAGGCCTCGGATGCGATCGCCGGGTCCGCAGCAAGCCCCGGACGCGACCGCCGGGTCCGGAGCAGGCCGCGGTCCGTGTCCGCGGCGCCCGCCCGCTCACCTCGGCGGTCGTCGGTCCGGGCCCCGGACCGCGCCCACGCCACCTCCCCGGCGCGGTCGTTCCGGGCCGTGGTCCGGGGCAGAGCAGGGCTGGGCAGGGCAGGAGCGCGTGGGTGCCGCTCCCGCAGTGGCACGCCCAGCGGCTCCGTCCTTGCGCCGCCGCGCCACTCGGCCCCTGTGTCCCTGCGCCCCCCGACCGGCCAGTCGGCGGGGGCGGTCCGGACATCTGCCGGATGGTCCGCCCGCGCGGCCGTGGCCGACGCTGGAGCACATGAGGACCGACGCACAGCAGGCCGTGCCGCCCGCCGCAACCGCGGTGGACGGCTCCCGTACGCCCGCGCCGCCGACGGACCGGTTCCTCGGGATCGTCCCCGTCCGCCCCCGCGTGATCCACGGCATGTCCGCGGCCCGCGCGGGCCGCGTCGCGGCCGCTCGCGTACCTGCTGTGCCCGGCCGTACACACCCGCTGATCAGCTGACCGGCGGCAGGAGCCCGGCGCGGTCCGCCGGGCCCGGAAGGAGGTCCATCGCCATGACGGTCCGCCTGACGTTCCTCTGCGCGGCCGCGGGGCTCCGCGAGGCCGCCGGAGACGGCATCCGAGGCACGCGGAACACGGTCTTCGGCGACGGGCTCCCGAGCGAGCGCGTGCTGCGGGAAGCCGGCGCCGCCAGGGCGGCCCTGCCCCCGTACCTGCTCTCCCTGCGGGCACCGTCGGTGCGCTGCGCGACCGTGGCCGCCGCCCTCGGCCTGGAACCCGAGGTCGAGCCCGGGCTGCGCGACATCGACTACGGCGCCTGGCGCGGCCGCACCGTCGAGGAGGTGGCGACCGCCGATCCCGACGGCTTCTCGGCCTGGCTCCGGGACCCGGACGCCACGCCCCACGGCGGTGAGTCCGTACGCAGGCTGTGCCGCCGTACCGCCGACTGGCTGGAAAGCCTCCCCGCGGACACCGGGCACGCCCTGGTGATCGCCGAGGAGGCGGTCGTCCGGGCCCTGCTTGTACACGCCCTCTCGGCCCCGGCCCGGGCCTTCTGGCGCCTCGACGCCCCGGCGCTGTGCACGATCTCGTCCCCGGCGCTCGACGGCCGCCGGGCAGTCCGCCCCGGCCGCGTCCCCTGCCGTGTCCCCGGCCGTATGTCCGGCCGCACCCCCGTCCCCGTCCCCTGCCCTCCCGGCCCGGGTGCCTGGGGTGTCTCCGGCGTGGCGGACGTCTCCGCCGTCGTCCGGCACGTCGGGGCCGCGCGGGCGACGGACGCGAGGAGCGCGGCCCGCGCCGCACGGCGCGGGGTCGTCCCCGGGGAGCGTTCCCGAACCGACCACACGGATGTGCGCGCAGCCGGGTGATCCCGAGGTCCGGGGCCCGAGGTCCGGGGCCCGGGGTCCGCGGGTCCGGGGCCCGGGCTCCAAGGTCCGGGGCAACGCGGTGGCGGCCGGACCGGGCATTCCGGCAAGCGCGGACGCCGAGAGCGGCGGCCGCCGACCCCCGTCCCGTGCCCGGGTGGTCCCAAGCCCCGGCGGCCGGCCGCTTCCGCGGCCCGCCGCTTGCCGGACGGCGCTCCACCGGCGGCCGTCTACGCCTGGTGGACCTCGTTCGCCCCAGCCGGGTGCAGATCGCGGTGAATCGACCGGGCCACCCGCTCGATCGTCTCCATCCCGTAGTCGCAGCCCACCTCGGGTGAGGCACCCTCGGGCACCCGGTTGTTCTCGGTCATCACCACGAGCCCGTAGTCGTAGGAACGCCCGGTGATCGCGCTCATGCTGTGGACCTTCCAGTCCCCGCGGTCCCAGGAGCTCCTGACACCCTTCTCGGACCGCTGCAGCCATCCGTTCTTGACCTGCACGACGGCGTCGGACGGGGCGCCGGACGGCGTCCCCCAGCGCTGGTCGTCCTGCACCTCGCGCATCAGACCCAGGATGTAGGCGCGTTCCGGGGGCTGAGTACGGACCCGTGGGCTCCCGTGAGCAGTTGAAGCAGCTTCACCTGTTCGCGTGCGGTGATCTGCGTCAGCCCCATGAAGCCGGCGTCGTTCAGGTTGGTGTCCTCCAGCCCCGCCTCGTCCAGGAAGTCCTGGATCCTCTCCTCCCCGAGCAGGTCCCACAGGGCGTACGTCGCGTCGTTGTCCGAGTTCACGATCATCTCCCTGGCCAGGGACCGCTCCTCCCCGGTCAGGCGGGTGCCCCTGGCCAGCAGCAAGGCCCCGAGGACGATGGGTTTGACGGTGCTGGCGGAGTCGTAGTGCACATCGGCGCGGTAGGTGCACGAGGTGCGGGACGTCCGGTCGTAGAGCGCGATCGAGACCCGACTCGACCGCTTCTCCAACGACTTCACCATGTGCCGGACCAGCGTCTCCGCCAGTCCGGGCCTGCCGGAGGTGCATTCGACGGTCCGGCCCTTGAACCGCTGGGCCGCGTGCTCCGTCCGGGGCGCGTGCTGGGGGCCGGACTTCGGGATGAGCGGGATCACGGGGTTGAGGGCGACCGCGAGGACAACAACCCCGAACACGGTCATCGATGTCACCTTGCCGCGTGCCAACTCTCCTCCTCTCCGCGCCTCTCCGTACCCGTCCACAGGTGTGGACCGACACCGCACTGCGTCCCGTCGCCGGCTCTCTCCGGCAGCCATCCGGTACCGGTGGGAAGATCCCATGGATCACGCTTGTGCGCCGACGCTACAAGCGGGTACCGCGTCGTGCCCGCCGGACCGGCCAATAGGTGTACGGCGCCTTCCCCGGGCGCCCGAACAGGGGCGCCCGGCCCGGCCGCGGACGCGGTGCCCGGACGGGACGCCGGGCGCCGGACGCTCGTCCCGCGACCGCACGGCGCAGCGCCTCGGTGCGCCGCGGGGCACGCCGGCATGGTCTGAAGGCCTCGGAGCCCCGGTGGGAGTCGGGCGCGCCACCGCGGGGCATGACGCCGGAGCCTCCGTGGGGAGTCGGGCGCGCCGCGCGCCGGCCCGTCCCGCGGTCCCGGGGCGTCCGCCCCGCGGTGGCGCCGCCTTCCGCACACCCGGAGGCTCCCCCGGCCGATCCTCACCCGGAGGCTCCCTCGGCCGATCCCCGTTCGATCCCCACGCGGAGGCTCCCCCGGCCGATCCCCGACGAGCGAACCGCCGGAAACCGACTTACGGTCGAGCAGGGGCTGCGCACTCGGGACGCGGAGTCCTGCCGCGCTTGTGTGACCGGCCGAACCTCGTCACGACACCGTCAGGAGACGACCTGCCATGGCCACTGCATCCGAAACCCCGGTACTGGACACCCTCGCCGCGATGACGGTCGACTCGATCGAGCGGTGCGGGCTGACTCCGGACATGTTCATGCTGACGCGCATCGCGGCTCTCGCCGCCTCGGACGCCCCGCCGATCTCCTACGTCGCCCACATCGACCCCGCCCTCCAGTCCGGTATGACCGCCGAGCAGCTGCAGGACGTACTGGTCGCCATCGCTCCCATCGTGGGCACGGCACGGGTCATGACGGCCGCCGGGAACATCGCCAAGGCGCTCAGCATCGAGATCGCCGTCGCCGAGGCCGCCGCCGCGGCCCAGGCCGAGGCGTAGCGGCCTCGCCCGCCCGTCCGGTGGACGGCGCCGGGGCCTCCGGGACATCCGCCCGCCTCGGCTGTCCGGCTGTCGGCACATCCGGCCCGGCCGCCGGTGACGTGAGGGGCCCGCCGAGCTTGCTCGGGTTCAAGTGGGCGCGGGGCCCTTCACGCCGGATCAGGGGGTGTCATGGTGGGGACCTGCACCGCGCTTGAACAGGCAGGCAGGCAGGGAGGCAGGCAGGCGGGCGGGGGCGAGCCGTATCGAACGTTCGGAGTGCGGCCCCTTGCGGAGGCCGTCTCAGCCGGGTCCCCGATCGCGGCGGCCTCCTGTCGCCGAGTTCGCGCGGTGCGTCCCTTGTCGTCGTCCCCATCGACCCGTCCGGACAAGCGCCGCCGGGCACCGGGGAGATCGGCGAGCACAGCCGACGCTGAGACCTGGCTGCCGCAGAATGGAGGCGGATTTCGCCCGCAAGCACGGGAAAGTTCAGCACGGTCGAGACGGCCCGGAATCCAGGTCCACTCGGAAACGGCAGCTTAGACAACGACGAAGGCCCTGGTCTGCGACCAGGGCCTTCGTCCAAGAGCGGGTGACGGGAATCGAACCCGCGCTCTGAGCTTGGGAAGCTCATGTTCTACCATTAAACTACACCCGCGCAGCGGCTTGGTTGATCAGTACCGCAGCGTTGCACACTGTACCTCATCGAAGGCCCCCAGCGTATTGCGCCGGGGACCTTCGGTGCGTTTCCGGTGGTTCGGCCACTGATCACCGGTCATCGGTCATCCGTTACCGGCCGCCGCGGCAGTGGGTTCGCTCGGCCCGTCTCGGCCCGTCTCGGCCCGTCTCGGCCCGTCTCGGCCCGTCTCGGCCCGTCTCGGCCCGTCTCGGCCCGTCTCGGCCCGGTCGCGCGGCAGTCGGAGGGGGTATCCGCCGCGGTGGCTCCCGGGGCATCCGCGGGGTGTTCGATGCGGCTGCGGCGTGGAGGGGTCGGGGCGTACCGTTGCAGCGGAGTGCCGCATGGAGCGCTGTCCTGTTGATCCCCTAATGTGGCGGTCTCGTCCGTGCTTGTTGGGGAAGGGACTTGATGCAGCCGATGCACTCCAAGAACTCGGTGGATCAGGGCGGTTCACTCGCCCGCACCGTCGTCCGCTGTGCCGAGGGGCACGTTTTCACCACCTCGTCGTTTCCGATGCAGCAGCTCGGTGCCCGGCGGATCGGGCCCGGGCGGCTCATCCGCTGTCCCCGCTGCGCGCGGCTGCGCCAGGCCGTCCCCGTGGCTCTGCAGAAGAGCTGACGGGTGAGCGCCGGGTTCCGTGCGGGCACCCGGCGCAGGCCGTGCCGGGCGGAGCCGGGCGGTGCCGGCGCCACGGAACGCGGACGTGCCGCAGTCCGTGGGACGCCGCGAAGGCCCCGTGGCCAGGGCGGCCGAGACGGCCGTACGGGCCGGGGCGGCGGTCCCCGTGGCCGGGAACTCCGGGGTGGCGGTCACCGGAGAGCGGCGCGTGTGGGACGGCGCGGGTGAGACGGGACGCGTAGGACGGGGCGCGCGGGATCCGCCCGATTGGGGTGGGCCCGCGCGCTCTGCGTATCCTCGGGGCGTGCTTCTCTCAGACAAGGACATCCGGGCCGAGATCGACGCGGGACGGGTGCGCATCGACCCGTTCGACGATTCGATGGTGCAGCCCTCGAGCATCGATGTGCGCCTCGACCGCTTCTTCCGGGTGTTCGAGAACCACCGCTATCCCCATATCGACCCCGCCGTCGAGCAGGCGGACCTGACGCGGCTGGTCGAGCCGGAGGGCGACGAGGCGTTCATTCTGCACCCCGGCGAGTTCGTGCTGGCGTCCACGTACGAGGTCATCAAGCTGCCCGACGACATCGCCTCCCGGCTGGAGGGCAAGAGTTCCCTCGGCCGGCTCGGCCTGGTCACCCACTCCACGGCCGGCTTCATCGACCCCGGGTTCTCCGGACACGTCACGCTGGAACTGTCGAACCTCGCCACCCTGCCCATCAAGCTGTGGCCGGGCATGAAGATCGGGCAGCTCTGCATGTTCCGGCTGAGTTCGCCCGCGGAGCACTCGTACGGTTCCGAGAAGTACGGATCCCGGTACCAGGGGCAGCGGGGTCCGACGGCCTCGCGGTCGTTCATGAACTTCCACCGCACGCAGGTGTGAGGCTGGTGCGCGATGGGTGAGGCACGCGAGAACCTCACCTACGAGACGTTCGGCGTCGCGATCCGTGAACTCGCGCGGGGAATCGCCGACGACGGCTTCGAGCCCGACATCGTCCTGCTCCATCGCGCGCGGCGGTGTCTTCGTCGCGGGAGGGCTGGCGTACGCGCTGGACTGCAAGAACATCCACCTCGTCAACGTGGAGTGCTACACCGGCGTCGGCACGACGCTCGAGATGCCGGTGATGCTCGCACCGGTCCCGAACGCGATCGACTTCTCCGACAAGAAGGTCCTGATCGCCGACGACGTCGCGGACACCGGCAGGACCCTGAAGCTCGTGCACGACTTCTGCGTGGACCATGTGGCCGAGGTGCGGTCCGCCGTCGTCTACGAGAAGCCGCAGTCGCTGGTGAAGTGCGAGTACGTGTGGAAGCGCACGGACGACTGGATCGACTTCCCGTGGAGCGTCCTGCCTCCGGTACGCGGGCCGAGGCAGCCCGGGACGCCCCCCGCGGTCGCCCCGTAGCCTCCGGCAGACCCGGGTCAGGGTCAGGCCGGGCACGGTGGCGGCCGGGTCGGGGTGTCAGTGGCCCGTCCCGGGCTCTTCAGGCGGTCGCCGGCCGCACGGCCGCGCACCACGCCCGCCCGTACACCGTCGTGCGGGCTGCGGGCTGCGGGCTGCGGGCTGCGGACATGCGGACATGCGGGCTGCGGACATGCGGGCTGCGGACATGCGGCCTGCGGACATGCGCGCGCCGCACCGCGCACGGCCGCGGACGTACTGCCGCCGATGAGTGAAGTCCGCTACGGATCAGGCGAGTTGGTGCCCGGCCGAGGGTACGTGCCGCCGTGCCGTCGTCTACTCTGGTGGCCAGTCAGCCGACCCCCACGCAGAGAGGGCATCCTCGTGTCCGATGACGCACAAGCGGCCAGCGCCGAGATCCGGGCGCGGATCGACACGAGCAAGCCGCATTCCGCGCGGTTCTGGAACTACTTCGTCGGCGGCAAGGACCACTACGAGATCGACCGGGAGATCGGGGAGCAGATCAAGGAGATCTTCCCCGGGCTCGTCGACGTGGCGCGCACCAGCCGCCACTTCCTCGGACGCGCGGTGCGCCATCTCGCGGGGGAGCAGGGAGTCCGGCAGTTCCTCGACATCGGTACCGGTCTGCCGACCGCCGACAACACCCACGAGGTGGCCCAGCGGGTGGCCTCCGACGCGCGGATCGTCTACGTCGACAACGACCCGCTGGTCCTCACCCACGCCCGTGCCCTGCTCACCAGCACCCCCGAGGGTGCGACGGCCTACATCGACGCCGACATGTACGAGCCGGACGCCGTACTGGAGGAGGCCGCCAAGTCCCTGGACCTCACCGAGCCCGTCGCCCTGGTGATCCTCAACACCCTCGGCCATGTGGCGGACTACGGCCGGGCGCGCGCGATCGTGTCGCGGCTGATGGCCGGTCTGCCGTCCGGGAGCTTCCTGGTGGTCAGCGACAGCACCGCCACGAGCGCGGGCATGATCGCCGCGTCGGAGGCGTACAACGCCAGCGGTGCCATCCCGTACCACGTACGCGCCGTGGAGGAGATCGCCGGGTTCTTCGAGGGCCTGGACCTGGTGGACCCCGGCATCGTCCAGGTCACCCGGTGGCGTCCGGACACCGACGGCGCACAGGGCGAGCCGGCGGATGTCGACGCCTACGGCGGGGTGGGGCGCAAGGCCTGACCCTCCCGGCCGTGCCCGGGACCGTGCGCGCGGTACCGGCGAGCCGGCCTCTGCCGCGAGCGGCCCCCGCCCTTCGGGGCAGGGGCCGTCGTCCGTTGCGCGGTCCGGTGTCCGCGACCGGCGCGCCGGTCAGATCGTGCCGAGCTTGATGATCGCGAGCAGCGCGATCAGCTGCAGCGCCGAGGCGCCCAGCGCCTTCGGCCACGGCAGGTCGTGCGACTTGCTCACCATGGATGTGAACAGCGCCGCCGCCGCCAGCCAGGTCACCCAGCCCACCATCTGCACCAGGGAGTTCTCGCCGCCCAGGAAGAGGGCGACGAGCAGTCTCGGCGCGTCGGTGAGGGACATGATCAGCATGGACAGGCCCACCGTCGGCTGCCACGCCCCGTCGCCGCCGAGTTGCCGGGCCAGGGTGTGGGTGACCGCGCCGAGGACCAGACCGCCGACGACGAAGCCGACGCCGGTGATGACGACGGACGTGAGAACGGTCGCGAACGGTGCGCCGATCGCCTCGTCGCGGGTCTGGTCGAATCCGAAGATCGCGAGCAGGCCGTAGAGGAACGTGACCGTCAGCGCCGGGCCCCAGACCGGGTGGTCCCGCATCTGGAGGAAGGTCGGTCCGGGGCGCAGCGCGATGCCGCTGAGCAGTTCCTTCCAGTGCAGGCGCGGGCCGGACGGGACGGGTGCGGCGCCGGCGTGGTACGTGGAGCCGTCGCCGTAGGGGTCCTCGCCGATGCTGAAGGCCCGGGTGTGCCCGGGGTTGTCGGCGTAAGGGTCGGGTCCGTGCCCGCCGCCCCGGTGACCGCCCGGCTGCTGGTGCTGGTGGTACGGGTCGCCGAAGTACTCGGGCTCGCCGTGCTGCGCCTGGCCCCCGCTGCCGTTCCCGTGTGCGTAGCCCTGCCCGCCGTGCCCGCCGCCCGTGTCGCGGGGCCACTGCTGCCGCGGGGGGTACGAGGGCGACGCCTGGCCGCCTCCGGGGCCGTACGGCTGTCCGTACGGCGGAGGGGGCGCCTGCTGCGGTTGTTGTTGCGGTGTGCGGTTGTTGTCCCGGCCGCGTCCGATCCTGAATCCAGCCACGCATTCGAACGTACCCGGTCCTGCTGTGTCCGGTGCCCGGGGCCGGGTAACCGGGGGACCTTTGCGGCCGAGCTGTGACATCCCCTAGGGGGTACCCGGGGCTTTCCGCAGGTCTGCACCGGGCCGGCCGGGGCCGGGGCGGTTGCGGGGCCCCCGGCCGCGGGGCCGCCTTCCCGCGGGACCGCTCCCGCCGCTCGGCCGGACGGGCCGCCGGAGAGCGGCCGCCGCGGGACGGGTGGGCGGGCGTCCGGTTCCGCCGTACGGGGCCGTGCCGGCGACCGGGTCGTGCCGGAAGCCGGTCCGTCCGGATCGGGCGCGGCGGAGCGCCGGGAACGGCAGAAGCGGCCGGTCCTGCCCCCGAGGCAGATCCGGCCGCTTGCTGCTCGCCCGTGCAGACGACTACTTCACGGGCTGCGGTTCCGGGTCCGGCGAGTCCGCCGGCGCCGAGTCGTCCGCGTCACCGCCGTCGTCCGGCTCCCCCGGGGTCTTCACCGAGTCCAGCAGCAACTGGGCCACGTCGACGACCTGGAGGGACTCCTTGGCCTTGCCCTCGCCCTTCTTGCCGTTGACCGAGTCGGAGAGCATGACCAGGCAGAACGGGCAGGCGGTGGAGACGATGTCCGGGTTGAGGGACAGGGCCTCGTCGACGCGCTCGGTGTTGATGCGCTTGCCGATCCGCTCCTCCATCCACATGCGGGCGCCGCCGGCGCCGCAGCAGAAGCCGCGTTCCTTGTGGCGGTGCATCTCCTGCTGGCGCAGGCCGGGCACCTTGTCCATGATCTCGCGCGGGGGCGTGTAGACCTTGTTGTGCCGGCCCAGGTAGCAGGGGTCGTGGTAGGTGATCAGGCCCTCGACCGGGGTCACCGGGACCAGCCTGCCCTCGTCGATGAGGTGCTGGAGCAGCTGGGTGTGGTGGATGACCTCGAACTCGCCGCCGAGCTGCGGGTACTCGTTGGCGATGGTGTTGAAGCAGTGCGGGCAGGTGGCGACGATCTTCTTCGCGGCCTTCGGCTTCCCGGTGGACACCCCGTCCTCCCCGGCCTCCCCGTTCTCGTCGGCCGCGTCGGGGGACTCGCCGAAGGCCATGTTCAGCATGGCCACGTTCTCCTGGCCGAGCTGCTGGAACAGGGGCTCGTTGCCGAGGCGGCGGGCGGAGTCGCCGGTGCACTTCTCGTCCCCGCCCATGATCGCGAACGTGACGCCCGCCATGTGCAGCAGCTCCGCGAAGGCCTTGGTGGTCTTCTTGGCCCGGTCCTCCAGGGCGCCGGCGCAGCCGACCCAGTAGAGGTAGTCGACCTCGGTGAGGTCCTCGACGTCCCTGCCGACGATCGGGACCTCGAAGTCGACCTCCTTGGTCCACTCGACGCGCTGCTTCTTGGCCAGACCCCAGGGGTTGCCCTTCTTCTCCAGGTTCTTGAGCATCGTGCCCGCCTCGGACGGGAACGAGGACTCGATCATCACCTGGTAGCGGCGCATGTCGACGATGTGGTCGATGTGCTCGATGTCGACCGGGCACTGCTCCACGCAGGCGCCGCAGGTGGTGCAGGACCACAGCACGTCCGGGTCGATGACGCCGTTCTCCTCGGCGGTGCCGATCAGCGGGCGCTCGGCCTCGGCCAGCGCGGCGGCCGGGACGTCCTTCAGCTGCTCCTCGGAGGCCTTCTCCTCGCCCTCCATGGTCTTGCCGCCGCCGGCCAGCAGGTACGGGGCCTTGGCGTGCGCGTGGTCGCGCAGCGACATGATCAGCAGCTTCGGGGAGAGCGGCTTTCCGGTGTTCCAGGCGGGGCACTGCGACTGGCAGCGGCCGCACTCGGTGCAGGTGGAGAAGTCGAGGATGCCCTTCCAGGAGAACTGCTCGACCTGGGAGACGCCGAAGACGTCGTCCTCGCCCGGGTCCTCGAAGTCGATCGGCCTGCCGCCCGAGGTCATCGGCTGCAGGGCGCCCAGCGCGGTCTCGCCGGTGGCGTTGCGCTTGAACCAGATGTTCGGGAAGCCCAGGAAGCGGTGCCAGGCCACACCCATGTTGGTGTTGAGCGACACCGTGATCATCCAGATCAGCGACGTGCCGATCTTGATCATGGCGAAGAGGTAGATCAGCGTCTGCAGGGCCGGGACGCTCAGCCCGTCGAAGGCCAGGACCAGGGGGTACGAGACGAAGTACGCGGCCTCGTAGTGGTCCACGTGGTGGATCGCGCCCTCCAGTCCGCGCAGGACGAGGATCGCCAGGCCGATGGTCAGGATGACGTACTCGACGAAGTAGGCCTGCCAGGCCTTGGAGCCGGCGAAGCGGGACTTGCGGCCCGCGCGGGAGGGCAGGTTGAGCAGCCGGATCGCCATCAGCACGAGGATGCCGGCGACGGTCATCAGGCCGATGAACTCGATGTACATCTCGAAGGGCAGGAAGCCGCCCAGGACCGGCAGCGTCCAGTCGGCCACGAACAGCTGGCCGTACGCCTGGGCGAGCGTCGGCGGCAGCGTCAGGAAGCCGATGGCGACGAACCAGTGGGCGAAGCCCACGATTCCCCAGCGGTTCATCCGGGTGTGGCCGAGGAACTCCTTGACCAGGGTGACCGTGCGGGCCTTGGGGTTGTCGGTACGGCTGCCCGCGGGCACGGGCTGGCCGAGTGTGACGAACCGGTAGATCTGCGCGACGGCTCGGGCGATGAGCGCAACGCCGACCACGGTCAGGACCAGCGACACGATGATCGCGGCGAGCTGCATGGGAGGGCTCCTCGGGCCTGCGCGGGTGGGGAATCGGCACTTACTAAGCGGTAACTTATGCAGTCCGTGCCGAGCGTACCCAGTTATTCCGTCGCACTGTAGCCAGGTGGGCGGTGATCTGCGTCGCTCAGGTGACCCTGAGTGCGGGGTGGGAGCAGGGCCGGGAGCGTGCGCGCGAGGACGGCCAGGTCCAGCCCGATCCAATGGTGCTCCACATAGTGCTGGTCGAGCAGCTCCGGCTCGTCCCAGGGGAGGGTGGAACGCCTGCGCAGCTGGGCGGGGCCGGTGAGGCCCGGCCGGAGGGTCTGCCGCCAGGGCGCGGCGGCGCGGGGGTTCTCCGGGGCCAGGGCCGCCGGGCCGACCAGGGACATCTCGCCCGAGACGACATGGGGCAGTCTGGAGAGCAGGTCCAGTCGCCAGCGGCGGGTGCGCAGTGAGCGGACGGTGAAGGGGTACCCGTGGAGCCCCGTCCTCAGCTCCCGTACGACGATCCCGCCGGGCGGGCGCCGCACGGCGAGGGCGCAGGCCGCGGCGGTCAGCAGCGGTGCGGCGAGGGCCAGCAGCAGGGTGCCCAGGGCCAGGTCGAGGAGGCGCTTGGGGTCCGGAGGCCTCGGCGGTCCTGCTGATCCCGCAGGTCCCGCCGGTCCTGCCGATCCCGCCGGCCCTGCTGATCCCGCCGGTCCCACCGGTCGTGCCGACTGCACGGGGCGCAAGGCGCTCACCTGACCGTTCTGTCGTTTCTCGGCCGATACCAGATGGTTTCTGTCCAGTCAGACGCGTGTATGAACCTTTCGCGTGCTTTGCCGAACGATGGCACGGTGGGTGCGGGGGTGCATGCAGGCCGCGCCGGGCGGGCAGCGTGTGGGTGGACGCACCATAGTTGAGTCGACTCGACTCAGCTCTGTTGACGCCCTGGTGCGAGTGAGGCATCCTTGAGCCAGTTCCACTCAAGTCCTCTGGAGGAATCGAAATGGCACGTGCGGTCGGCATCGACCTGGGCACGACTAACTCCGTCGTCAGCGTTCTGGAGGGCGGTGAGCCCACCGTCATCACCAACGCCGAGGGCGCCAGGACCACGCCGTCCGTCGTCGCCTTCGCCAAGAACGGTGAGGTGCTCGTCGGCGAGGTCGCGAAGCGTCAGGCAGTGACCAACGTGGACCGGACGATCCGCTCGGTGAAGCGCCACATGGGCACCGACTGGTCGATCGAGCTGGACGGGAAGAACTTCAACCCGCAGCAGATCTCCGCGTTCATCCTGCAGAAGCTGAAGCGGGACGCCGAGTCGTACCTGGGCGAGAAGGTCACGGACGCCGTCATCACCGTCCCCGCGTACTTCAACGACTCCGAGCGCCAGGCCACCAAGGAGGCCGGTGAGATCGCGGGTCTGAACGTCCTGCGCATCGTCAACGAGCCGACCGCCGCCGCGCTGGCGTACGGGCTCGACAAGGACGACCAGACGATCCTCGTCTTCGACCTCGGCGGCGGCACCTTCGACGTCTCGCTGCTGGAGATCGGCGACGGCGTCGTCGAGGTCAAGGCCACCAACGGCGACAACCACCTCGGCGGCGACGACTGGGACCAGCGCGTCGTCGACTACCTGGTGAAGCAGTTCGCGGGCGGCCACGGCGTCGACCTGTCCAAGGACAAGATGGCTCTCCAGCGTCTCCGCGAGGCCGCGGAGAAGGCGAAGATCGAGCTGTCGTCCTCCACCGAGACGACGATCAACCTGCCCTACATCACGGCGTCCGCCGAGGGCCCGCTGCACCTGGACGAGAAGCTCACGCGCGCCCAGTTCCAGCAGCTGACCGCGGACCTGCTGGAGCGCTGCAAGACCCCGTTCCACAACGTGATCAAGGACGCGGGCATCCAGCTCTCCGAGATCGACCACGTGGTCCTCGTCGGCGGCTCGACCCGCATGCCGGCCGTCGCCGAGCTCGTCAAGGAGCTGACCGGCGGCAAGGAAGCCAACAAGGGCGTGAACCCCGACGAGGTCGTGGCGATCGGCGCCACCCTCCAGGCCGGTGTCCTCAAGGGCGAGGTCAAGGACGTCCTGCTGCTCGACGTCACCCCGCTGTCCCTCGGCATCGAGACCAAGGGCGGCATCATGACCAAGCTCATCGAGCGCAACACGACGATCCCGACGAAGCGCTCCGAGATCTTCACCACGGCCGAGGACAACCAGCCGTCCGTGCAGATCCAGGTCTACCAGGGCGAGCGCGAGATCGCGGCGTACAACAAGAAGCTGGGCATGTTCGAGCTGACCGGTCTGCCGCCGGCCCCGCGCGGCGTCCCGCAGATCGAGGTGTCCTTCGACATCGACGCCAACGGCATCATGCACGTGACCGCCAAGGACCTGGGCACGGGCAAGGAGCAGAAGATGACCGTCACCGGCGGCTCCTCGCTGCCGAAGGACGAGGTCGACCGGATGCGCCAGGAGGCCGAGCAGTACGCGGAGGAGGACCACCGCCGCCGCGAGGCCGCCGAGACCCGCAACCAGGCCGAGCAGCTCGTCTACCAGACCGAGAAGTTCCTCAAGGACAACGAGGAGAAGGTCCCCGGTGACGTCAGGACCGAGGTCGAGACGGCGGTGACCGAGCTCAAGGAGAAGCTGAAGGGCGAGGACACCACCGAGATCCGTACCGCCACCGAGAAGGTCGCGGCCGTCTCCCAGAAGCTCGGGCAGGCCATGTACGCCGACGCCCAGGGCCAGCAGGCCGCGGGCGGTGACGCCGCCGGGGCCTCCCAGGCGAAGGCCGACGACGACGTCGTCGACGCCGAGATCGTCGACGACGAGAAGGACCAGAAGGGTGGCGCTGCCCGATGACGGAGGAGACCCCGGGTTTCGAGGAGAAGCCCGACGTCCCCTCCGGCGCCACTCCCGATGACGCGGCGCAGGCCGCCGCCCCCTCCGCGGAGGGGGCGGCCCAGGCCGGGGACGCAGCACAGACGGCCCGTTCGGCCGCCGACGCGGGCCTGACGGCCCAGCTGGACCAGGTCCGGACCGCGCTGAACGAGCGCACGATGGACCTTCAGCGGCTGCAGGCCGAGTACCAGAACTACCGCCGCCGGGTGGAGCGGGACCGGATCACGGTCAAGGAGATCGCGGCCGCGCAGCTCCTGACCGAGCTCCTGCCCGTCCTCGACGACATCGGCCGGGCCCGTGAGCACGGCGAACTCGTCGGCGGCTTCAAGTCGGTGGCGGAATCGCTGGAGACCGTCGCCGCCAAGATGGGGCTCCAGCAGTTCGGCAAGGAGGGCGAGCCCTTCGACCCGACGATCCACGAGGCCCTGATGCACAGCTACGCGCCGGACGTCACCGAGACGACCTGCGTGGCGATCCTGCAGCCGGGCTACCGGATCGGGGAGCGGACCATCAGGCCCGCGCGGGTCGCGGTGGCCGAGCCGCAGCCGGGGGCCCAGCCCAAGGAGCAGGCGGCGGAGCCGGCGACGGACGAGGAGAGCGGTGGCCCGGAAGAGGGCTGACGCGGACGGCGGGTACCGGAAGGAGGGACGTCGATGAGCACGAAGGACTTCGTCGAGAAGGACTACTACAAGGTCCTCGGCGTCCCCAAGGACGCCACCGACGCGGAGATCAAGAAGGCGTACCGGAAGCTCGCGCGCGAGAACCACCCGGACGCCAACAAGGGCGACGCGAAGGCCGAGGAGCGCTTCAAGGAGATTTCCGAGGCCAACGACGTACTCGGCGACCCCAAGCGGCGCAAGGAGTACGACGAGGCCCGGGCGCTCTTCGGCAACGGTGGCTTCCGGGCCGGTCCCGGAGCCGGAGGAACGTTCAACTTCGACCTGGGCGACCTCTTCGGGGGCGCCCCGCCCCCGGGCGGCGGCGGCGCCGGCGGCTTCGGCGGCGGACTCGGGGACGTCTTCGGCGGCCTGTTCAACCGCGGCGCCGGCACCGGTGCCCGCACCCAGCCGCGCCGGGGCCAGGACGTCGAGTCCGAGGTGACGCTCAGCTTCACCGAGGCGGTGGACGGGGCCACGGTCCCGCTGCGGATGTCCAGCCAGCAGCCCTGCAAGGCCTGTTCGGGCACCGGCGACAAGAACGGCACGCCCCGGGTGTGCCCGACCTGCGTCGGCACCGGTCAGGTCTCGCGCGGCGGCAGCGGGTCCTTCTCGCTGACCGACCCGTGTGTGGACTGCAAGGGCCGCGGGCTGATCGCCGAGAACCCCTGCGAGGTCTGCCACGGCAGCGGCCGCGCCAAGTCGTCCCGGACCATGCAGGTCCGCATCCCCGCCGGGGTGAGCGACGGCCAGCGGATCAGGCTGCGCGGCAAGGGCGCACCGGGCGAGCGCGGCGGGCCGGCCGGCGATCTGTATGTGGTGGTCCACGTCGGTGAGCACCCGGTCTTCGGGCGCAAGGGCGACAACCTCACCGTCACCGTGCCGGTCTCCTTCACGGAGGCCGCGCTCGGCGGCGAGGTGAGGGTCCCGACGCTCGGCGGGCCTCCGGTCACCCTGAAGCTGCCCGCGGGCACGCCGAACGGGCGTACGATGCGGGCCCGCGGCAAGGGCGCTGTCCGCAAGGACGGCACCCGGGGCGATCTGCTGGTCACCGTGGAGGTCGCGGTGCCCGTGGACCTCGGCGACGAGGCCCGTGAGGCGCTGGAGGCCTACCGCAAGGCGACTGAGGGCCATGACCCGCGGGCAGAACTGTTCCAGGCCGCGAAGGGAGCATGACGCGATGGACGGCGGACGTCGACAGCCCGGATTCGGTGGCAGGGCCTACGAACTGACTGAGGAGACCCCGGTGTACGTCATCTCGGTGGCGGCCCAGCTCTCCGGACTGCATCCGCAGACCCTTCGGCAGTACGACCGCCTCGGCCTGGTCTCCCCGGACCGCACGGCGGGGCGTGGCCGGCGTTACTCGGCCCGGGACATCGAACTGCTCCGCCAAGTCCAGTCCCTGTCCCAGGACGAGGGCATCAACCTGGCCGGCATCAAGCGCATCATCGAGCTGGAGAACCAGGTGGCGGCGCTGCAGGCCAAGGTCGCCGAGCTGTCCGCGGCGGTCGAGGGCGCGGCGCTGGCGATGCAGCAGCGCGAGGCCCAGGTGCACGCGTCGTACCGGCGCGACCTGGTGCCCTACCAGGATGTGCAGCAGACGGGCGCGCTGGTCGTGTGGCGGCCGAAGCGGGACGGCTGAGCGTCCGCCGGCCCGCCTGTGTCCGTCAGCGGCCGTCAGCGGCCGTCTGTGTCCGTGGTGGCCGTCTGTGTCCGTCAGCGCCCGCCGCGGGCCCGCCGGGCCGCGCGGCCGGGCTCCTGTTCAGTGGTCGTGTTCCAGGATCCCGGACCGGGCGATCAGGTAGCCGAGCTGGGCGCGTGAGCCGCTGCCGAGGGCGGAGGCGAGCTTGGCGATGTGGGCGCGGCAGGTGCGGACGTTCATGCCGAGGCGGCGGGCTATCGCCTCGTCCACATGGCCCTCGACGAGCAGTTTGGCGATGGAGCGCTGGACGCCGCTGACGCCGTCCAGTTCGGGGGCGTAGGAGACGACCTGGTCGTCCCAGGGGACGCCGTGGAGCCAGAACTGCTCGAAGACCCCGACGAGATACTGCACCAGACCCTCGTGGCGCAGCTCCAGGGCGACCCTGCGGTCGCTGC
Organism: Streptomyces sp. I6; assembly: GCA_003725745.1. Taxonomy (GTDB): domain Bacteria; phylum Actinomycetota; class Actinomycetes; order Streptomycetales; family Streptomycetaceae; genus Streptomyces. The sequence goes on from RHDP01000001.1 coordinate 3,602,618, forward strand.
GCGCCGGGATGAAGGCCACCTTCCGGTCGACCACGATGAGCCGGTCGATGATCTCCTCGAGGGTGCGGACCTCCGAGCCGTAGGGGGCCACCCGTTCCACGTAGGCCATGGTGGCCGGGTGGTGGCGTGCGGTGTGCTGGTACAGCGTGCGCATCGAGACGCCCCGGTCCACCAGCATCGAGACCCGCCGCAGCCCCTCCTGGAGGGTCGCGGGCCGGCGGCCGCTGCCGGGCTGCACCGTCAGCAGCTCCTCCTGGCACTCGGCGATGACGCGGTCCAGCGTCGCGTTGATCAGGTTCAGTCCCTCGAGGACGGTGATGGCGTCGGTCGTGGACGGATCGTGTGAGTTCAGCGCCATGAATGGCTCAAACGACTCCGCCAGTGAGATGGTGAGCCGTCTCCGCTCCTGGATCTCCCGCTCCAGGGGGTGCATCAGCTGGTGCAGGGCGATGGACGGCGGGACCGGGCGGAGCCACTCGGTGTCGTCGGGGTCCGGGCGCAGCATGCCCATGTCTATGAGGCACGGGGCGTCTGTCACCTCCGACCGCGCGATGCGGCCACTGCGCAGAGCGGACGCATACAGCTTTTTCCCGGCCTCGCACAGCTCGTCGTGACTGTGCTTATCTCCCCCGTTGCCCTGTTTCGTCTGCATTTGCACCCCCTCAGGGTCCTGAATTACAGGAACATGATGCCTGGCCTCGCTGGTGAAGGCGTTCGGAGTGGGCCATCGTCGTAACCGCGGGGGAGGAGGTAGTGATTAAAAGAGGTGGAGATCGGCCATGACCAGGATGGTTCGTGCACTGTGCGCTATAGCCGTTGCGGCTGCTCTCGGCGGTCTCGCGGCGAGCGGTGAACCCACGTGGGAGTCGGCGCCCACGACGGTGACCGCGACGGTGGCTGCGGCTCCGGGCGAACCCACTTGGGACAGCGCGCCGGCGAACGCGGCTCCGGGCGAACCCACTTGGGACAACGCGCCGGCGGACGCGGACGCATGAGCATGCCCCCGGACGATCGCGTCTTCCGGCGGGAGATGGCGACCGCATACCGATCCGGGTGGCACTTCATCGATCTCGTCACGGCAATCCCCCACCGTGGCGACTCGCTGATGGTCACTCTCTTCGGGGAGCCGATCGTCGTCGCCCGCGAGGACGACGAGGACGTCCGCGCCTACCGGTGCCTTCGCCGGCCCCGCGGGGCCCCGCGCCCCGTCCGCTGTGCCATCCGGTACGGCATGATCTTCGTCAATCTCGACCAGCGCGACCACCAGCTGGTCGAATCGGAGGCCACCACCGCCACCCCCCGCAGTGCCTGAGCGGTTCCCCGTCGTTCAAGATCGCTCAGGTGCTTCCCCCACACAGCGGCGCCATCGTGGACCTGAAACACGATGGCGCCGCTGTGCTGCGTGCGGACATCCGGCGCGGGGACGTGCCAGCCGGCCCGTCACTTGCGGGCCCGTGACGCCTGGACCCGTGACGCCTGGACCCGTCACGCCCGGGCCCGTGATGCCCGGGCCCGTGATGCCCGGGCCCGTGATGCCCGGGCCCGTGACCCCTGGGGGTGCGACCGGTGGCTTTTCGGGCCGGTGGTCCCGAGCACCGGTCACTTGCGGGCCCGTGACGCCTGGACCCGTCACGCCCGGGCCCGTGATGCCCGGGCCCGTGACCCCTGGGGGTGCGACCGGTGGCTTTTCGGGCCGGTGGTCCCGAGCACCGGTCACTTGCGGGCCCGTGACGCCTGGACCCGTCACGCCCGGACGCGTGATGCCCGGGCCCGTGACCCCTGAGGGTGCGACCGGTGGCTTTCCGGGCCGGTGGCCCCGAGTGCCCGTCACGCCCGGCCCATCGCACGGGTCAGCGCGATCTCGATGACCACACGGTCCGGGTTCGGCGACGGCGTGCGGCCGTAGCGCTCCGCGTAGCGGGCGACCGCGTCGGTGACGGCCTCCGGGTCCGTCCGGACCGTGGCGCGGCCCTCGAGCGTCGCCCAGCGCCCCTTGTCGACCTGGCAGACCGCGACCGGAGCCCCCTCGGGGCCGGCGGCCAGCACATGGGCGACCTTGCGGCTGTGCTTGTTGGTGATCACCCGGGCGATGCCCTTCCCGCCGCCCTCCGGGTCGTATGTGGCGCCCACCGCCACGACGTGCGGTGTGCCGTCGGGGCGGGGCGTGGTGAGTGTGCACAGGTGGTACTCGCGCCAGAAGCCGAGGAAGGACTCGTGCGGGTGCCTGGGGTCGATGGCCATGTTCCGGAACCTACCCGGGGGCGTACACGTCGACGAATCCGGGGAGGACGCAGTCCGGTGCCGCCATAGTTGAGCGGAATGGGCTCAACTTTGTGTACCGTGTAAGAGTCATAGTCATGGGGAGAGCCGAGGCGAGGAGGAGAAGCCGCACGTGGACGCCGAGCTGACCAACAGGAGCCGGGACGCGCTGAGCGCAGCGAGCACCCGGGCCGTGTCCGAGGGGCACGCCGATCTGACCCCCGCGCATCTGCTGCTGGCGCTGCTCGCCGGCCAGGACAACGAGAACATCACCGATCTGCTGGCGGCCGCCGACGCCGACCAGGCCGCCGTGCGGTCCGGTGCGGAGCGGGTCCTCGCCGACCTGCCCAGCGTGACGGGCTCGACCGTGGCGCCGCCGCAGCCCAACCGCGAGCTGCTCGCCGTCATCGCCGACGCCGAGCGGCGTGCCAGGGAGCTGGGAGACGAGTACCTCTCCACCGAGCACCTCCTCATCGGCGTCGCCGCCAAGGGCGGCCGGGCCGGCGAGGTGCTCTCCGGACAGGGCGCCACCGCGAAGAAGCTGCAGGAGGCGTTTCAGAAGGCACGCGGAGGGCGCCGGGTGACCACACCCGACCCCGAGGGCCGGTACAAGGCCCTGGAGAAGTTCGGCACCGACCTCACGGCCGCGGCCAGGGAGGGCCGGCTCGACCCGGTCATCGGCCGCGACCAGGAGATCCGCCGCGTCATCCAGGTGCTCTCCCGCCGCACCAAGAACAACCCCGTGCTGATCGGCGAGCCCGGCGTCGGCAAGACCGCCGTCGTGGAGGGCCTCGCCCAGCGCATCGTGAAGGGCGACGTCCCGGAGTCCCTCCGCGACAAGCGGCTGGTCGCCCTCGACCTCGGCGCCATGGTCGCCGGGGCCAAGTACCGCGGCGAGTTCGAGGAGCGCCTCAAGACCGTCCTCTCCGAGATCAAGGAGAGCGAGGGCCGGATCATCACCTTCATCGACGAGCTGCACACCGTCGTGGGCGCGGGCGCCGGCGGCGACTCCGCCATGGACGCGGGCAACATGCTGAAGCCGATGCTCGCCCGCGGTGAGCTGCGCATGGTCGGTGCCACCACCCTCGACGAGTACCGCGAGCGCATCGAGAAGGACCCGGCGCTGGAGCGCCGCTTCCAGCAGGTGCTGGTCGCCGAGCCGACCGTCGAGGACACCATCGCCATCCTCCGCGGACTCAAGGGCCGCTACGAGGCCCACCACAAGGTGCAGATCGCGGACAGCGCCCTGGTGGCCGCGGCGACGCTCTCCGACCGCTACATCACCTCCCGCTTCCTGCCCGACAAGGCCATCGACCTCGTCGACGAGTCCGCCTCCCGGCTGCGGATGGAGATCGACTCCTCCCCGGTCGAGATCGACGAGCTGCAGCGCGCCGTCGACCGGCTGCGCATGGAGGAGCTCGCGCTGTCCAAGGAGACCGACGAGGCGAGCATCCAGCGGCTGGAGAAGCTGCGCCGGGACCTCGCGGACAAGGAGGAGGAGCTGCGCGGGCTCACCGCGCGCTGGGAGAAGGAGAAGCAGTCCCTCAACCGGGTGGGCGAACTCAAGGAGAAGCTCGACGAACTCCGCGGCCAGGCCGAGCGGGCCCAGCGCGACGGCGACTTCGACACCGCGTCCAAGCTGCTGTACGGGGAGATCCCGACGCTGGAGCGCGAGCTGGAGGCCGCCAGCGAGGCCGAGGCCCGGCAGGAGGCCGCCAAGGACACCATGGTCAAGGACGAGGTCGGCCCGGACGACATCGCCGACGTCGTCGCCTCCTGGACCGGCATCCCGGCCGGGCGGCTGCTGGAGGGGAGACCCGGAAGCTGCTGCGGATGGAGGAGGAACTGGGCAGGCGGCTGATCGGCCAGACCGAGGCCGTGGTGGCCGTGTCCGACGCCGTGCGCCGCTCGCGCGCCGGCATCGCCGATCCCGACCGGCCCACGGGATCGTTCCTCTTCCTCGGCCCGACCGGTGTCGGCAAGACCGAACTCGCGAAGGCCCTGGCGGACTTCCTCTTCGACGACGAGCGGGCCATGGTCCGCATCGACATGTCCGAGTACGGCGAGAAGCACAGCGTGGCACGGCTCGTCGGGGCGCCGCCCGGGTACGTCGGCTACGAGGAGGGCGGCCAGCTCACCGAGGCGGTCCGCCGCCGCCCGTACAGCGTGGTGCTGCTCGACGAGGTGGAGAAGGCCCACCCCGAGGTCTTCGACATCCTGCTCCAGGTCCTCGACGACGGGCGGCTGACCGACGGGCAGGGCCGGACGGTGGACTTCCGCAACACCATCCTGATTCTGACCTCCAACCTCGGCAGCCAGTACCTGGTGGAGCCGCTGACCAGCGCCGAGGAGAAGAAGCGGCAGGTCCTGGAGACCGTGCGGGCCTCGTTCAAACCGGAGTTCCTCAACCGGCTGGACGATCTCGTCGTCTTCTCGGCCCTGGACAAGGAGCAGCTGGAGCGCATCGCCGAGCTGCAGATCGCCCGGCTCGCCGAGCGGCTCGCGGAACGCAGGCTCACCCTGGACGTCACCCCGCAGGCCCTTCAGTGGCTGGCCGACGAGGGCAACGACCCCGCCTACGGGGCCCGGCCCCTGCGCCGGCTGGTCCAGACGGCGATCGGCGACCGCCTCGCCAAGGAGATCCTCGCCGGTGAGGTGAAGGACGGCGACACGGTCCGCGTCGACCGGGCCGACACCGGCCTGATCGTGGGCCCGGCGGGGTGAGCCACGCCCGGGTGGGGGTTGCCAGCCCCCGCCCGCGATGGGGGAGGATGGCCGCATCCGTACGAAGGGAAACACCCGGTGAGCATCGACCCGTCCTCGATTCCGAACTTCGGGGACAGCCCCAGCCCCAGGCTGCGTCAGGACCGGCGGGCCCGGTCGTCCCCGACCAGGACCTGGTCAAGCAGCTCCTCGACCAGATGGAGCTGAAGTACGTCGTCGACGACGAGGGTGACCTCGCGGCGCCGTGGGAGGAGTTCCGCACGTACTTCATGTTCCGCGGCGAGAACGAGCAGCAGGTCTTCTCGGTGCGGACGTTCTACGACCGTCCCCACGCGCTGGAGGACAAGGCCCGGGTCCTCGACGCCGTCGACGACTGGAACCGCCGCACGCTGTGGCCGAAGGTCTACACGCACACCCACGAGGAGGAGGGACAGCCCACGACCGTCCGCCTCATCGGCGAGGCCCAGATGCTGATCGGCACCGGCGTCAGCCTCGAGCACTTCGTCTCCTCGACGGTCAGCTGGGTGCGCGCGGCCATCGAGTTCGACAAGTGGCTGGTGGAGCAGCTCGGCCTCGCCCCGGCCGGGGAGTCCGCGGACGAGAAGCCCGCCGACGACGCCTGAGGGCGCCTGGGGCGCCTGACGACGCCTGGGCCTGAGGACGCCCGGGGCGTCCCGGGACCCGGGGACGCCGGGGCGCCAGGGGCGCCTGGAGCCGGCACGGCCTGAGGCCCGGGGCGCTCGAAGGCCACGGCACCCGAGGCGCCTGGGACGCCCGGGCGGACGTCCACACGGGCGTCCGTGCGGACGTCCGGGCGGGCGCCCGAGTGGACTGCGCGGGCTGTCCACCGGCCCGGGCACCCTCCGCGCCGAGGCGCGGAGGGCCCCGCCGGGGCTTACAGCGCCATGGGGGCGACGGTCAGATACGCCCCGTAGCAGAACGACAGCCCGGCCAGGGCGGCGATCACCGTGACCGCCGCCCTGGGACGGGCCTTCGCCAGCGCGGCCGCCAGAGGCAGCAGCAGCGGGAACGCCGGCAGCAGGAAGCGCGGCTTGGACTCGAAGAAGCCCGAGCCGCCGACCGTGATGAGCACCAGTACCCCGGTGTACACCACGAGCGCCAGGGGCGGCCGGTCCAGCAGGAAGAGGGCGAACAGCAGGACCCCGGCGCCCGCGATCAGCAGCGCCATCGGGAACCCGAGGAACGTCGGGGCGGTCACCATGCCCGGATCACCTTCAGCGACCCGAGACCCAGGTCGAACCGCGAGGTCCAGCCGCGCTGCACGGCGAAGTAGCCGCCCGGCACATCGCCCTTGCGCACCCCGACCCACAGCACGTAGCCCAGCCAGCCGGCGGGCGCCAGCGCGGCGGCTGCCCAGACGGGCGCCCGGCCGCCTTTCGCGCCGCGCCGCCTCCACAGCTCACAGCCGGCCACCGCGCAGACGGCCGCGGCCACCGCGATCCCGTTGGGCCGGGTCAGACCGGCGAGGCCGGCCAGCGTTCCGGCCCACAGCCAGCGGCCGGACGCCAGCGCGTACAGCGACCAGGCCGCGAACGCCGTCAGCAGCGGCTCGGTGTAGGCCATGGACAGGACGACCGCGTGCGGCAGCAGCCCCCACAGCAGCACGACGAGGGTCGCGAGCCGGCGGCCGTGGAGCCGCTCGACGACCGCGTAGATGCCCCATGCCGCCGCTCCCGCGGCTGCCCACGACAGCGCCAGCCCCGCGGTGCCGCCGGTGACCGGCAGCGCGGACACGACGGCTCGGATCAGCCCCGGGTAGAGCGGGAAGAAGGCGAGATCGGACTGGACGGCGCCGTCCGGCCAGTAGACCGTGCGGCCGTAGCCATGGGTGGCGATGCCGACGTACCACTTGGAGTCCCACGAGGTGGCCAGCAGCGCCCGTGGGGAGCGGCCGATGTGCCAGGCCCACAGGGACACCACGGCCATGCCGGTCAGCCGGGCCGCCGCGAACAGCCCCAGGGCGGGCGCCGCCCGGTGGAGCGCCGCGCGTGGGCGGGACACGGCCCGGCCGTCGGTGGACGCTGCCTTGTCGAAGGTCTCGGCGAACAGGGGGCACCTCCGTGCGCGCGCATGTGCGGTCACCCCGACCTTCGGCGGTGCGCGCGGGGGGCGCGACCCTTGGGCAGCCGCCCGGGTGGATCGCCCCGCCCTGCCCGCCGGGGCGGGCGTGTCGCCGTGACGGCGGACGGTCAGGCCGCCGCGAGCCCCTTCAGCCGTGCGACGGCCTCCTCCAGGACGTCCGTCTGCTTGCAGAAGGCGAACCGCACGAAGGGTGCGCCCTGCTCGCGGTGGTCGTAGAAGACCGCGTTCGGGATGGCGACGACACCGGCGCGCTCCGGCAGGGCGCGGCAGAAGGTGACACCGTCGCTCGCACCGAGGGGCCGGATGTCGGTGGTGATGAAGTAGGTGCCTGCCGGGCGGAAGACCCTGAAGCCCGCTTGCTCCAGACCGTCCGCGAGCAGGTCCCTACCGAGGGATTTCCAGGACCGCCGTCGAGGCGGCTGCAGAACCGTCCAGGCGGGTCTCAATGCCGTACTACCGGTCTCGGTGACGTGGCACAGTCCGTCGTATCCTGGCCACACGCGGGAAGGAGCCGTCCATGAGCGTCGACGCGATCGTGCACACCGAGTTCCCCAAGGGGTACACGGTCCTGTTCGGAGCTGACGGAAAGGTGATCATGACTCCGCAGAGCTTCGAGCACTCCAGCACGATCAAGTCGATGCAGTACGACACGGTCGTGTCCCTCGGGCGCCATGCGAAGACCGCCTCGGACGTCTACATCGACTTCCCCGCCGACGAGAACTCCGCCCCCGATCTGGTAATCCTCCGCGAGGACGCCCGCCGGGAGGGCAAGCGCTACGGCTTCGAGGACGTCCTGCTGATCTCCGAGGTCGTCTCGACCTCCTCCGCGCGCAAGGACTACGACGACTGCACCGCCAAGTACGGACGGTACGGCATCCCGATCTACCTGGTCGTGGACCCCTACGCCCAGGAAGTCGTCCTCCACACCCAGCCGACCGCCACCGGTTACATCGCGGCCCACACCCACAAGTACGGCACGGGCAAGCTCCCCATCCCGCTGGCCGACGGCCGCACCTTCACCCTCGACCTCGACGAACTCCCGCTTCCGGAGCCCGAGGCGGACGTGCGCTGACGAAGGACTCCCGGTGCGGTCGGCCGTGCTCCGCCACCGGAGGCGGTCGCGCGGGCCGCCGGAAGGGTCTTCTCCGGCTCAAGACCCTGAACGGGTCCGGCGCTGTGCTTCGACGCCGCCTCCCGGGCCGTCTTCACCGGCACTTCGTACACCGAACGCGGTCAGCAGGGAGGCGAGTGCCGCCCGGACCGATCCGCTGCGCGGAACCCGGCGCCTAACCGTGCATGTTGGTGACGAGGCCCCGCCGGAGAACCAGCCGGGCTCCGCCCGAGCGCGGTGGGCGGCCTGCAGCACGAGTTCTGTCTTGCCCACTCCGGGCGGGCCGGTTACCAGATGCACGGCCGGGGGCCCGGACCCGTCGACCCCGTCAGGAGCGGGCCGCAGTGCCGCCGCGGACAGCTCCGTATCCGTCCGGCAAAGGCAGCTGACCGCGGGGGAGGCTGCTCAGGGCGGGTTCGATCTCCGTCGGCAGTCGGGTCGTCACGTGCCTGCCCACGACCACGGTCCCGAGGACCAGGCTGTTCTGAACCCGATCGACAGCCTCTGCCATGTGCTCCGGCCGCGGCGAACTCACCCGGAGTCGTCGCTCACACCAGCATCTCCGGCGTCTCTGGGCTCGCCTGTGTCCCCCACGCCATCGGTGTCACGCGTGTCCGCGTCCCGGCGCGCGTCCCTCAGCACGGACGGCTGCGGTGCCGAGAGCGCCACCGTGTTGCCTTGGGCCACGATGCCGTGCATCCAGCCTCCGCTGATGTGTGGTCAGCTCGGAGACCTCGACCGTGATGCTGGTGTACGCCTCCCCGCGGCACCCGAAGGACACCGAACAGCCCGGCCACCTGGGCCCGGCCGCTATGAGCCCAGTGTCTTGAGCCGTGCGACGGCCTCCTCCAGTACGTCCGTCTGCTTGCAGAAGGCGAACCGCACGAAGGGTGCGCCCTGCTCGCGGTGGTCGTAGAAGACCGCGTTCGGGATGGCGACGACACCGGCGCGCTCCGGCAGGGCGCGGCAGAAGGTGACACCGTCGCTCGCACCGAGGGGCCGGATGTCGGTGGTGATGAAGTAGGTGCCTGCCGGGCGGAAGACCCTGAAGCCCGCTTGCTCCAGACCGTCCGCGAGCAGGTCCCGCTTGCCCCGCATGTCGGCGCGGAACTCATCGAAGTAGCTGTCCGGCAGGCGCAGGGCCTCCGCGACCGCGTACTGGAAGGGGCCGGAGGCCACGTAGGTCAGGTACTGCTTCGCGGAGCGTACGGCGGTGACGAGTTCTGCGGTACCGGTGACCCAGCCGACTCCTCGTTCGTACACTCATTCGCGTGTCACGCAACAGGTCCACCAGGGGCAACCCCAGCACCAGCGTCGCCGGTGAGCCGGCGGCGGTCTACTGCCGCATATCCCAGGCGGATGACGACGACCAGACGGGCGTCGACCGCCAGGAGCGCATCTGCCGCGAGATCGCTGAGCGCCGGGGCCTGGTCATCAACCCCGCCCACGTCTTCGTGGACAACAGCCGCTCCGCCTGGAGCCGCAAGCGGAAGCGGCCCGGCTGGGACCGGCTGCTGGAGGAGGCCCGGAACCGAGGCTTCCGGCACATCATTGCCTACCACCCCGACCGGCTTATGCGGCAACCCCGGGACTTGGAGGAGCTACTCCAGGTCTCCGACGACCACGCGATCACCCTCCACGGCGAGGCGAACCGGCGGGACCTCGCCGACCCCGACGACCGCTTCATCCTCCGCATCGAGGTCGCGCACGCATGCCGCTCCTCGGACGACACCTCACGGCGGTTGAAGTCCGCGATGCAGGACCGGGCGCGGGAGGGCAAGCCACAGGGCGGCGTGAGGCGGTTCGGCTACGACAAGGGCGGGATGACGATCGTCGAGGAGGAGGCCGACATCGTCCGGGAGGTGTTCGACCGCTACCTGAAGGGCGAAGGCGCGGCACCCATCGCGAAGGACCTGCACGGGCGGGGTATCCGCACGGCTGGCGGCAAGGCATGGAACAGCGGCACCGTCCGTGCGCTGCTCGACTCCCGGCATGTCGCCGGAATCCGCATGCACCAGGGCGAGGAGGTCGGCCCGGCACCTGGCCCGCGATCATCGACGCAGGTGTGTGGGCGGAGGTGCGGATGCGGCGCGAGTACCGGTCGGCGGTGTACCGGGAGGCGCTCAGCAAGCCCGCGCAGCGCTACTACCTGTTGCGTGGCCTGGTGATGTGCGGGCGGTGCGGGACGCTGATGTCTGGTACGGCGAAGGGCACCGGGCCGGTCTACCAGTGCAACCGCCGGGGCCGGAACGACGAGAAGAAGTGCACCCGGTCGGTCATGGCCCAGACGCTGGAGGACTTCGTCGTCGACGCCGCGGTCGAGCTGCTCGGCAAGCTGCGCGTGGACGGGCGGCTCGCCAGCAGCAACCTCTCCGAGAGCGTGACCGAGGAGCTGGGGGACGACCAGCGGCTGCTCGGCGAGCTGAACGAGATGTGGACCGCGAAGGAGATCTCCACGGCGGAATACCGCAAGATGCGCAAGGAGATCACCGACCGGATCGCCAAGGCTCAGCGCAAGGTCGTCGTCCGGCCGATGGTGCTCCTCGACGGCCTTACGGGAGCTGGTGCGCGGGCCGCCTGGGAGGCAGAGGACATGACGGACGAGCGGCGCAACGCGGTGCTGCGGTTCCTGTTCTCCGGGGTGGTCATCGACGAGCCGAAGAAGTTCGGCCGGTACATGGACTGGGACCGGATCAGCATCGAGCAGAACCCGCTGTAGCGGGGCGAGGCCGGTGGAATCGGCTCTGCCAACCGAGGCTATGAAGGGCGCAACATAGCCGACGATCGCCGGTTAGCCTAACCGGCGATTCTCCGGAGCATGGACCTCCCCAGCCAACCCGCCGGCCCTCACCACACACCGGTGGGTCGCCGACCGAACGCCGCCCTGAGGACGTCCATGCTGCAACGCCAGACCGAACCCGCCGTCATCCAGCCCCTCATCGCCCCCGAAGGAGCCCGCGCCGTCTGCCAGCAGGCGGACTCGGCGAGGGACGCCGCTCTCCAGCGCGTATGCGCGGGGTTCACGACGACGATCAGCCCACGGAGCGCCGCGCGGCTCGCGGACCTGCTCTCTGCCTCGACCTACGTCCAGGCAGCCTGACCGGAGTCGGAGGAACGGTCCCGCTTCGCCGGCGGTGCGAGGACGGTCGGCACCGGGCTGACCCCCGCTCGCCGGACAGTCCGACAGTCGCCATCAACCGGAGGCAGCGCACCGGCCTACGCCCTCGGAAACGCCACGCAGGACGCGTTTGCCGTGAGCTGTGTGGTTTCTCCGGCCGAACACTGGATCTTCGCGCGCGGGTGTGGCCGTGTTGGTGCTGCGCCCGGAGCGCTGGCCCGCGAGAGCGGCAACCTCAGCGCGCCAGGACCAAGGAATCCGCCGCGGTCGAGCTCGTCGCATCCGCGCCCTCGCGCCCCTCGCCGACACCTTCGGCACCAGGGCCGCGCTCACTCCCACTCACCCCTGTGCACGGCCGAAGAAGGCCCGTCGCACCCGCCTGCCCTGACGAAGGAGCCGCCACCCGATGAGCTACGACGCCCGCGAATGGGTGTGGGACCACAGCGGCAGCAAAGGCACCGCCCGCATGGTGAACCGCCTCGGGTGAGGTGGAGACTCGATTCCGTGTAAGGATTCCGAGTCATGGCACGACCCTCGATGTACCCGCCCGAGCTGCGCAAGCGCGCGGTCCGCATGGTCGCGGAGATCCGCGACGACTACCGGAACGAGACGGCCGCGCTGAACGCGGTGATGGAGAAACTCGGCATCGGTTCGCGCGAGACGCTGCGCAAGTGGATCCGCCAGGACCAGATCGACACCGGGCAGCGGCCGGGGACGACGACCGAGGAGGCCGCGCAGGTCAAGGCCCTGAAAAAGGAGATCGCCGAGCTGAAGCGGGCAAACGAGATCCTCAAGGCGGCCTCGGCTTTTTTCGCGGCCGAGCTGTGCGCCACGAGGCGCGATGTTGATCGAGAGGTGGTGAAAGACCACTTCCGTCGGGCCGTCGTAGCGGCCTGATCGAAGCTTGGGGGCAGCCTGATCCGGGGAACGCCGGTGCGGGTGGCAAGCGGCCCCGACGACGGCGGGACGTGCTGGAACTGCCAGACGGCGCGGGCCCGTTCAGCGAGGTCAGAAGGTGTAGCGAGAGCGAACCAGTGGTGGAAGCCCCGTAACAGCGAAGCCGGGTCAAATCTGGTGGATATGGGCCGGTGCGCAGTGCGTGAAGGCCGGGCCTTGCGGGCCGGTCTTCAACTCCGAAGCCGTTTAGTTCCGTCGGTGGGGAGGCCACGTCGAAGGTCTGCGGCGTAGACGTGGCGATGCTGCCGGGGTAGAGCTGGGCGCCTCCCTGACCGATCGATCACATGGTGAACGTGGGAACCATCCGCGGTCGCCCTCCTGCCGGACAGCCAGTCCCGAGGGCGGGCAGGTCCGTTGCCGGCTGACGGCCGTGGGATGGGGCGGAGGCCCCGTAGTAGTCGCGGGCGTGACGACCCGCCGTGGAGGCCGTGAGAGACGGCCGCAGGGCGAAGGGGGCCAGCAAGTCAGCAGTCGAGGCTGCTGGAATATCGGGAGGTTTTCGCTGGTGAATACCGACGAACTGGAGCACGCCTTATATGTGGCGGAGCGACGGGTACTGAATATCCAGACCAAGCTGCACCGTTGGGCTCGTGATGATTCTCGTCGCAGGTTCGACGATCTCTACAATCTCGTTGCCGATCCCGGTTTCCTTCTGGTGGCCTGGGATCGGGTGAGGGGTAACAAGGGTGCCCGCACGGCTGGGGTGGACGGGCGCACGGCCCGTTCCGTCGAGGCCGGGCAGGGCGTCGGGGATTTTCTCGGCGGACTGCGGTCGCAGTTGAAGGACCGTAGTTTCCGTCCGATGCCGGTGCGGGAGCGCATGATTCCGAAGGCAGGCGGGAAGCTTCGCCGTCTGGGGATCGCGACCGTCGCCGACCGGGTGGTCCAGGCATCTTTGAAACTGGTGTTGGAGCCGATTTTCGAGGCGGATTTCCTCCCGTGTTCCTACGGGTTCCGTCCGAATCGCCGGGCTCATGACGCGGTAGCCGAGGTGCGCTATCTCGCTTCGCGGCCACGTAAGTACGAGTGGATCGTGGAGGGAGACATCAAGGCATGCTTCGATGAGATTTCGCACTCGGCCCTGATGGACAGAGTGCGGCGTCGAGTCGGGGATAAACGCGTCCTGGAACTGGTGAAGGCATTCCTCAAGTCGGGCATCCTCGGAGAGGACCGTCTACTACGGGAAACCACCGCCGGAACCCCACAAGGGTCAGTTCTCTCGCCCCTGCTCAGCAACGTGGCACTGTCGGTCCTGGACGAATACATCGCCCAGGCGCCGGGAGGCCCGGCTGCCAGCAAGGTGGACCGTGCCAGACGGCACCGCCATGGTCTGCCCAACTACCGTCTTATTAGGTACGCGGACGACTGGTGCCTGATGGTCTTCGGCTCGAAAGCCGATGCCGAGGTCCTGCGCGAGGAAATCGCTGAGGTCTTGTCCACGATGGGCCTGCGCCTTTCGCCGGAGAAGACCTTGATCACCCACATCGATGAGGGCCTGGACTTTCTTGGGTGGCACATCCAGCGCCACCGGAAGAGAGGGACCAGGCAGCACTACGTCTATACCTACCCCTCGAAGAAGGCCGTTCAGGCCGTGAAGCGGAAGGTCAAGATATTGTGCCGAGAGGTCGAAGTGAATCAGCCGTTGGATGATCTGTTGCGTCGGCTGAATATGGCGTTGCGGGGCTGGTGTGCTTACTTCCGGCCCGGGGTGTCTTCCGTGACCTTCGCTTATCTGAGCCACTACACGTGGCAGACGGTATGGCGTTGGATGCGGCGAAAACACCGCCGGTCCACCTGGAAGGAACTCCGCCGCCGCTATTGCGGCGGCGGATGGTGGCCCGCCAGCGAGTACAGGGAGCTGTTCGACCCCGAGAAGGTAGGCACGACCCGCTACCGATATCGAGGCTCGATCATTCCGGCTCCCTGGCCCACCACGGGATGAGGATATCCAACACGCGGCTCATTTCGGGGCTTGTGGAGAGCCCGGTGCATTGAGAGGTGCCCGCCGGGTTCGGGAAGCGGTCCGGGGAAACGGGCCGGTCGAAAGGCCGGAACCGCGCCCCGGGCCGACTTTCACCGACCGGCCACACACTCGCTCGTAGCGTTCATCGACGAGACGCGGGACCGCTTCGGCGGTGTCGAGCCGATCTGCACCGTGCTGGCAGCGCACGGCATCAGCATCGCCCCCTCCACCTACTACGCCGCCAGGAAACGCCAGTTGACACCCTCGCCGCGAATCGTGCGGGACGAGGAACTCAAGGAACGGATCAAGGAGGTCTACGAGTCCAACTACCGGGTCTATGGCGCCAGGAAGATCTGGAGACAGCTCAACCGCCAGGGCCACGAGGTGGCCCGCTGCACGATCGAGCGCCTCATGCGCGAGCTCGGCATCGCCGGCGCCGTCCGCGGCAAGAAGGTGATCACCACGATGCCGGATCCGGCCGCCGCCCGAGCACCGGACCTGCTCGACCGGGACTTCGTCACCCCGGCTCCGAACCGGACCTGGGTCGCCGACTTCACACACGTCGCGGCCTGGTCGGGCGTCGTCTACGTCGCGTTCGTCGTGGACACCTTCTCCCGCCGCATCGTCGGCTGGTCCGCGTCGATGTCCAAGGAGACCAAACTCGTCCTGGACGCCCTGGACATGGGCCTGTGGCAGCGCGACCGCGACGGCCGCCCGCCGACTCCCGGCGAGTTGGTGCACCACTCCGACGCCGGGTCGCAATACACCTCATTCCGCCTCGCCGAACACCTCGACGCGGCCCGCATCGCGGCCTCGATCGGCTCGGTCGGCGACGCCTACGACAACGCGCTGATGGAGTCGACGATCGGCCTGTTCAAGACCGAGGTCATCAAGCCCCAGCGGCCGTGGAAGACGCTCTCGCACGTCGAGCTCGCCACCGCCGAGTGGGTTCGACTGGTACAACCACCGCCGACTCCACGGTGAGATAGGGCACATCCCGCCCGTCGAATACGAGACCAACTACTACCGAGAAACCACGAAACCCCAGCTCACAGCCACCAACTGAGATCTCTAACGAACCCGGGGCGGTTCACTACGACGTCGAACGCGAGCGGTACCTGCGTCTGCTGCGCGCCTGTGACGTCGGTGTCTTCCTCCCGCGGATGCGGGAGGGCTGGAGCCGCTGCGCCGCCGAGGCGTTACTCCTCGGCCTTCCCTGCCTCATCCGCCCAGGGGCCGGCCTGGGCGACCTCGCCGCACTGGCTCGCCAGCCGGCCCCGGACCTCCGTCGCCTCCCTGCACAGGTCCGGGAGCGTGCGGCGGCACGCCACACCGAGGCCAAGGCGGGGTACGAGGCCCTGGCCCGGTTCGACCTGAACTACTTCGGCGACGCCTGGGGCAACCTCCTGACGCAGGTCGCCTGACCAGCGGCTTAAGCCTGCGCGACCAGCTTCTTGCTGGCAGCTTCCAGACGGGCCAGCACGCGGTCCCGGCCGAGCAGCTCCATGGACTCGAACAGCTGGAGTC
The DNA here is from genome assembly GCA_003725745.1 of Streptomyces sp. I6. Classification (GTDB taxonomy): domain Bacteria; phylum Actinomycetota; class Actinomycetes; order Streptomycetales; family Streptomycetaceae; genus Streptomyces. The sequence goes on from RHDP01000001.1 coordinate 3,618,380, forward strand.
CGATCGTCCGGCCGGTGACCGCGACCCGGATGGGCGCCTGGGCCTTGCCCAGCTTCAGCCCGTGCTTCTCCCCGACGGCGAGCAGGACGGCCTTCAGGTCGTCCGCCTTCCACTCCGCGACGTCGGCCAGCTCGGCGCGGGCGTCCGACAGGATGTCGCCGGCGCCCGCCTTCATCGCCTTGTTCCACGACGCCTCGTCCTCGACCGGCTCGTCGAGGAACAGGAAGTCCACATAGCTGGTGATCTCGGAAAGCAGCGCCAGCCGGGTCTGGGCCAGGGAAGCCGCCGCCTCGAAGACGTCCTTGTCGAACGCCTCCGGCCGCCACGGCGCGTACGGGGCGACGAGCCACGGCGCGCAGGCGGCGGCGAACTGCTCCGGCGACAGGGCGCGGATGTACTCGCCGTTGAACGCCGTCAGCTTCTTCACGTCGAAGAAGGCCGGCGCGGTGTTGACGTCCTCGATCCGGAAGAGCTGCTCCAGCTCCTCGTACGGCCTGATCTCCCGGTCGTCGCCCGGGCCCCAGCCGAGCAGCATGAGGTAGTTCACCATCGCCTCGGGCAGGAACCCCTCGGCGAGGTAGTCCTCCAGCGCCACCTTGTCCCGGCGCTTCGACAGCTTCTGCCGCTTCTCGTTCACGATCACCGGCAGATGCGCCCACACAGGCGCCTTGGCACCGAGCGCCTCCCACAGCAGCTGCTGCTTCGGCGTGTTCGACAGGTGCTCCTCGCCTCGGATGACCTGCGTGATTCCCTCGTCCAGGTCGTCCACGACGTTGGCGATCAGAAAGACCGGGGACCCGTCACCACGGGCGATCACGAAGTCCTCGATCGCGCTGTTCGGGAACGCCGGCTCCCCGCGGACCAGGTCGACCACGACGGTCTCCCCCTCGTCCGGCGTCCGGAACCGCAGCGCCCGCCCCTCCTCGAAGGCCAGCCCCCGGTCCCGGCAGAACCCGTCGTACCCGAGGTGCTCCGACCCCGTGCGCTCCTTCAGCTGCTCCCGGGTGCAGTCGCAGTAGTACGCCCGGCCGGCCGCGAAGAGCTGCTGAGCCGCTTCCCGGTGCCGGTCGGCGTTGTGCGACTGGAAGTACGGCCCCTCGAAAGCCGCATCCTCGCCATGGATACCGATCGCCGCGAGCGCGCTGATGATGCCCTCGGTCCACTCCGGCTTGTTCCGGGCCGCGTCGGTGTCCTCGATCCGCAGCACGAACCTGCCGCCGGACTGTCGCGCCACCGCCCAGTTGTAGAGAGCGGACCGTGCGCCACCGACATGGAACATGCCGGTCGGGGACGGGGCGAAACGAACGCGAACCGGGGCAGTAGACATGCGCTCCAGGGTACCGACGCTGGACCTACGCCCCGGACCACTCGGCCTACCCCCACCGACGTTTCTCGGCCGTCCTCACCTCCTATTCGTCCGTCATCTTCTTCCTTTCCCTTACGCGCTCCACGCTGCCGCGGATCGCAGGGGCGGCCCGGCGAATGCCTGCTGCTGCCGCTCGCGGTGAGGGCCGCCGAGGTCGGGCATGAGGTCGTCGGCGTCGGATGTGAGATGGTCCTCTGTTTCTTTCGTGTGAGGCGGCAGTAAGGCAAGGGTCCGCAGGGTTCCAGCCACCTAGACTGGGCATTCTCACTGGCCCCGTTCGCGGTCAGCTGTACACGCCCGTCTCGGTGGACTTGCTGGCTTGTTCCTGGGATGTTCGTACGCAGAGACGGACTCGCTAGCACGTTCGAGTCCGGCCTGCCGCGAGTGCAGCCAAGCGCTCGGCGGGCGGTGCGCACGTATGGAGGATGAATGACGGATCTGCAGGCTGTCGAGATTTGCGCAGGGGCGGGCGGCCAGGCCCTCGGGTTGGAGCGCGCCGGATTCGGGCACGCCCTGGCCGTTGAGCTCGACATGCACGCCGTCGCCACACTGCGCAAGAATCGGCCAGACTGGGATGTCCGGCAAGGCGATGTGGCTGATCCGGAGGTCTGGAAGCCCGAGAAGTTCAGCGGGATGGATCTGATCGCCGGCGGAGTGCCGTGCCCGCCCTTCACCATCGCCGGTAAGCAGTTGGGGGCAACCGACGAGCGCGATCTTTTCGCCTGGGCCGTGCGCCTGGCTGAGAGGGCCAAGCCCAAGGCGCTCCTACTGGAGAACGTCCGGGGGCTCAGCGCCAATCGCTTCGCGGCCTATCGGCAGAACGTCCTCGACACCCTGCAGAGCGCTGGCTACGTCGCTCAGTGGAAGCTCCTCCACGCAGCCGACTTCGGAGTGCCGCAGCTGCGCCCCCGTTTCGTGCTCGTAGCGCTACGCCCTGAATACGCTGAGTACTTCACATGGCCTGAACCGCTGGCGGCCAAGCGGCCCACAGTGGGCGAAGCCCTTTGCGACCTGATGGCCGCTAGAGGCTGGGAGGGCGCTAAAAGCTGGGCTGAGAAGGCCAACGACATCGCCCCCACCATCGTCGGAGGGTCGAAGAAGCACGGTGGGGCCGACCTAGGACCTACGCGCGCCAAGGCTGCTTGGGCGAAGCTGGGGGTGGACGCTCTCGGTGTCAGCGATCAGGCCCCAGAGCCTGGCTGGAAGCCGGCTCAAGGCAAGCCAGGACCGAAACTGACCGTGGAGATGGTGGCCCGGATCCAGGGCTGGAAGCCCGAGGACGAGTGGGTGTTCGAGGGCCGGAAGACCAGTACGTACCGGCAGGTAGGCAACGCCTTTCCGCCGCCTGTCGCCGAGGCGGTGGGCCGGTCCATCGCACGGGCGCTGCGGCAGGAAGGGCCCCGCACCGAGCTGGTAGAGACAACAGAGGTAGTCCACGACCCCGTCTACAAGCTGCTTCGGGGGGTGGAGCGTCCCATCGGGGTCGACCAGATCATCAGCCGGTTGGAGAAGACCGGGCAGCACATGTCAGAGCCGGAAGTCGAACGGCACATTGCCCACCTCGAGCACGACTTCGTGATCCACAGGGTGAAGCGCTCCAGCGGAGCCCTCAGCTACAGGCTCGGCGAGTTCAAAGCTTTCGTCGGCCAAGAGGGCCATCAGAGGCATGAACTCTTCTCCCTGAACCAGGCGAAGATCAGCTGACAGCCGCCGCGGGCGGTCAGGGGGCCTTCCGGTCACGCTTCGTGGCTGCGGCCTCCTGCCGCCGGGCGGTCACTGCCTCGATGACGGTCCTGGCACACGCCTGTGGCTCGAGGTGCTCCCAGAAGCGGAGCACCAGCCAGCCCGCCTCCGCGAGGCGGTTGTCCGTGTCCCGGTCGCGCTTGATATTCCGGCCGATCTTGTCTTCCCAGTACGGCCGGTTCGTCTTGGGCATCACGAAGTGCTCTGGGCAGCCGTGCCAGAAGCAGCCGTCGATGAAGACGGCCACCTTCACTGGGCGGAAGACCATGTCAGCCGTGCGGCGCATCTTCGGAAGCGGCTTGGCCGCCACCCGGTAGCGCAGTCCAGCGGCGTGGACGAGCGAGCGGAGGAGCAGCTCGGGTGCGGTGTCGCGGTTCCGGTTACCGAGCATGCTCCGCCGGTTCGCGGCCGAGGAGGCCCAGGAACCTTCGGGCCGTGCCCACTGCCCGGCCTGTTGCTCTGGTTGCGCTTGCTCGCTCATATCTCCGGCAGTTTGGGGACGGCTTCCTCTGGGTCATCCGGCCTCGCGACAACCCATTCCTGCCCGCCCAGTTCTACTCTCGGTGCGTCCCCGTGGCGGAGACCGGCAGCCGCAAGCCGGGCGCTCACCGACTCACCGGGACCAGGTACGGGCAGGCCGAGCGCTTCGGCAATCCGGCCGTGGCTGGAGTAATGGCCCAGGATAACGATGCCCCGGGGTTGGAGCCTTGAGCGCGATCCGCCGTTGTAGCGGACGCGTTTCATGTAGTCCTCCTGCATCGCCACTGTAGCGACGACAGTGCGGCTGATACGGCGGCCCTGAGCTCTCACGAAGAGATCATCCACCCTGCGTTGGCCGCTCCTGTGGGAGAAGATCGCCTTGATATCAGCCTCGGAGAGCCGCAGCAGCATGTTCTCCTGGAGAGGAGCCCGGTGGAACAGCCACCGCACTGCGGCCCGCCCTGCGGCGTTCAGTGTCTTCTTGGCGTCCCGGTTGCCGCCGTTGTTCAGCCTCTCAGGCAGGGCGCGCACGAGGCCGGCGGACCATCTGGACTCTTCATCGCTGGCCCAGACGACAAGCAGCAGGTGGCCGAGGGCCTCTGGCGGGACCATCCACCCGCCGAGCGTCTGCGAGTACTTGCAGTCGACGTCGGTGCCGGCGATCGAGTAGTCCATGCTGAGGCCGTCGGCGAAGCCGAACTCGCGCTGCATGTTGATCTCGATCAGCGTGCCCAAGTGGGCCTTCTCGGTCTTGTACAGCTGGTCCCACCGGAAGCGACCGGTGTGCTGGCCATCCAGCAGCATGTCGATGCTCCGCCGGATCGCCCCTGCGGTCCTCCTGCCGTGCGGGTCGGCAGCGAGAATCTGCTGCGCAACGACATCCAGTTCCGGATCGCCTGGTTCGTCAACAGGCCACAGGGCTGCCTGCGTGCTCATCGCTTCGCCGTCCACGGCAGGACTCTATCCGGGCTCCGGACGGCAGGGCAGCCCGGTCCGACGAGGACACTGGCAGACTTCAGCTGTGATACGCGAACCAGCTGAACTGCAGATCGATGACGAGGGCCGTGTGTCCCTGCCGCTTGGGCTCCTGGCGGAGGCGGGCCTGGATACGGGCGGCCGCATCCTCGCCTTCAGCGACGGGGACGGGCGCATTGTGCTGCAGCGGGAGGCGGACGCCGTCGAGGCGCTGCTGCGAGACGGAACTCTGTGAGTCGCAGTTCTGCTGGCGCTAGACGGCTCCCGCCCCGAGATGCTCCAGGAGTGCTCGCACGTCCGCGGCGTCCATTCCTGCGGCCAGCGGGACTTCCTCTTCCGGATCGCCCAGCTGCTGCACCTCCGGGTCGTCGAGGATCCGCCCCATGAAGTCCAGTTTCTGCGCCAACCGAACGGCTACCACCTCGTCGACCGTACCTTCGGCCGTAAGGACCGTGACCCGCGTCTCCGTGTCCAGCGCGAGGCCGAGGCGGTGAATGCGGTCGAGGCTCTGCAGGAACCGGCCGGCCTGGAAATCACGGTCCACATAGACCGCGTCATGGCACACCTGGTGGAGGCTGATGCCCTCGCCGAGGGTCGCCGGATTGGAGATGAGGACGCTGCAGTCCGGATCCTTCCGGAAGCGGCGCAACTCAGCTTCCCGGTCGGGGGTCCCCCCGTGCACAGCCGCTGGCTGGAACGGCGCCAGCAGTGCTTGGAGCGAAGTGATACTGCGGACGAAGCTCGTCCAGATCAGAGTCTTGCGTCCGGCCTCAGCATTGGCGGACACGATGGATAGGGTTTCCTGGTACTTGGGCGGCAGCTCGTAGTCGGGGAGTCGGCGGAGGAGCATGGAGAGCGGATCCCCCTCGGCCACCTCCAGCGGTGGGACGCGGAAGTACAGCGGCTCGTAACGCGTTGAGCCCGCCACGAGCAGAGCCGGGCTGGTGGCGGCCATCAGCAGGCGCAGCGCTGTCTTGCCGAGCGATTCGAAGTCGGTTCGGTCGGCCGCCGCCCTGGCTGAGAGCTTCCCCACCAGAGCGTCGTAGATCTCGCGGTGAAGCGGCGGCATCGGGATTCGGCGCACCCGCGTCTCCATGGGAGGCAGTCCGAGCTCCTCTTTGGTCGTCCGCGTATACAGGGGGCGCAGTACTCGGCTGGCATGGGCGAGGTCGCCGCCGTCGACAGCTTGAGTGACCACGCGCCGCCCGTGCCCCGGCCAGACGAAGGAGAGAAGGTTCTCCAGGTCCTTGGCGCCATTGGGTGCAGGAGTGCCGCTGAGGATCATCCGGACACGGCTGAGGGGGCCCAGTGCCATGCAGGCGGCACCGTAAACCCCGGCCCCGCCGAGCTTCATTCGGTGGGCCTCATCGAGGACGAGCATCGCTGGGGCCGCCTCCAGCCACTGGGACAGCCCAGCGAGGGCCCGGTCCAGACGCTCGTAATTGACGAGGAGGATGTCTGCTGAGGCCGGGACCGTCTTGCCGAGCACCTGCACGTCGAGCCCGGTGGCGAAGCACTGCTCCGGCTCCCATTGCCATGCTTCGTAGGCGGACTTCGGGCTCACCACAAGCATGCGGGTTACGGCTCCGCGCTGGCGGAGTGCAGAGAAGACGGCGAGGGAGACACGGGTCTTGCCGGCGCCGGGCACACTGAAGTTGGCTCCGTGGCGGACCGAGAGAAGGCGGGCTATGTCGCGGAGCTGGAAAGGGGTAAGAGGGCCGATCCAGTCGTCGCTCAGCAGGGCCGGGACCGACTCCGGCTCGACGGTGTCCTCGTCGGGCGAGCCGCTGAGGAGCCTCTCCGCCGTGTCCGCCGTGTCGAGCATCTCGGTGACAAGGAGACGGAAGTCTTCCTCCCATACAACGCTGTCCGGTCGTGCCCAGGCCCGAGCGCGCTGATACTGGCGAGGAAGCTATCGATGGGGACAGCTGCCGAGAGCCTGTCGGTCATCCGGCCGCTGGGGAAGCTGGCGATCAACTGCCCCAGCGCACCACGGCACTCGGGCACAGTCCGCAGCGCTGCCTGCGTGCGAGTGATGTCGAAGCCGATCGTCAGACTGGGTCCGTCGGCCACTTAGCGCGCCTTCCCGAACGTCTCGAGGAGCCAGGTCACGCCGTCTCCTGGGTGCTGCACAGTGCGCCTGGTCTCGATAGCGAGCTTCTCCAGTTTCTGCCGTAGATCAGTGACGGCGTCGTCGAACGACTCCTCATCCAGGCTTCGCTGCGCGCGGGACATGACCAGGTCCGTAACGCATTGCTCGATGTCGCGGCCGGCATCGGCAAGGCGGGCAGGTGCTGCCTGCTTGCGCTTCTTGATACGCGCGTCGCGGCCGGCATCGCTGATGGCCTGATCCATCGCCACGCGCAGCCGCACGACCTCCTTCTCTGCCTCAGCCGCAGCCTCCGGCGGAGCCGCGCTGCCTGGCCGGCTGACAGCTCGCGCGTGCAGGACGGCGTCTGTCAATGCCTTGGCTGCACCAAGGGAGGCAGACGGACCCTTCACAGCCCGACCCAAACCGGGGATGGCCACCCCCGCCGAAGCTTCAGCTGGGGCTTCGCTGTCCGGCAGCGTCTTGGAGAGGTAGCGGTCGCGGAAGTCGTGGTCGATGAACCGGACATCGGTCTTGGCGAAGCCCAGGAGCATGGCCGCCAGCCGGTTCTCCAGCAGGAGCTCCGCCTTCTCCGGGTTGACCGCGTACTGCTTGGCGTATGCGCGGTGCAGTTCGCGGAACTTCTCCGCCTGGTCCTCGAAAGCGACCAAAGACAGCTGCTCGTCGGCCGTCTTGCTTCGCTCGATGAGCGACTCGATGCGGGCGAGCACCCACTGGTCCTGTCGGCAGCGCTCCGCGGTCGTGCGGAAGGTAGCGGCGATGACAGCGAGGGGCGTGCCTTGATCCACTAGCTCCTGAACCGCGAGCAACCGGTTGATGTAGGAGTAGTCCCGCCGGTGCTCCTTGCGCAGCTGGAGCGACAGTTCGATCGCAGCGATGTCCTGCCAGTCGCAGGAAGGCGGCAGTACGGCTACACGCATGGCGTGGTTGGGGCCGAAAAGCTGCATCAGAGCAGCGCGCCGGGTATTGCCGTTGACGAGGATGCCTTCGTGAGTGATCAACCCGGGATCAGTCTGGCCGTACTCCTTCAGGCTCGCCATCAGTTCGTCGAACTCAGGATCAGTCCGGGCGGGGTCTGCCGGCAGCACCTGCAGAAGTCGGTCCAAGTACGCCTGGCTGTCACTGCTCCAGGGGTCGTCCGCGAGCGCTTCCGCCTGCTTCGGGTCGTGGCCGGCCTGTGCGCGGATGCGGTGGGTTGCCGGGTTGTAGTAGAGGCTGCCCACTGGCACCTGGATGACTTCCAGATGCTCCGGCCCGCCCCGCCACTCGACAGTGAAGGTCTCGCGGGGACCGCCGCCGACCGCGATCTCCTCCAACCGGGACCGCACAAGGGCGCGGTTCTCCTCGGCACCCGGCGGCAGACCGTAGCCCTTGGCCATGTACTTGCTCCTGCTTCCGTTCGCGTTCTTACGAGGTTGTTCTGTGCAGCAGGGCTGCTCAGCCGAGTCCCAGCTCCGCCCGGAGCTGCGCCCGCGACTCCTCAGGCAGAGAGCGGTAGTCGCTCCAGATCTGCTCCAGGAGGCTGAACTCCCGCCGGTCGGCCGCCACCCAGCCGGACAGTACGCTGCGCTCGGCTGAGTCGAGGACGGCGGCTGCCTTGAGCACCGTGCCCAGATCCACTGCGAGCTCCCTGCCTCCCACCCGGCACCGCTTGCACTCGGTGACCAATTCCGTGGCCTTGGTGCCGTCCGGCTTCACCACTTCCCTACGGGCGATGTCGAGCTGGGCTGCCTCATAGGTGCCGGCGTAGATCTCGCCAGGGGTGATGCCGCAGGAGCGGCACATGTTCCCGTCCCTAGCCAGCACCTCGCGTCGGCGCGCTGCACCGATCGCGATCGTTCCTGACTTGCGGGTCGCGCGACCTGGCTCCCAGACAGGGTCGCCGGGCTTCACGAAGCGCTGCTCGTGGGGGTCCAGCTCCTCGTCTTCCCTGTTGGTGTCGATACGCCAACCGAAATCCCGGAGGTCCCGCATGCGGCGGTCGACCTGGGACACCCCGGGGAAGGCTGCACGCAGGTCCTCCTTGGTGAAGGTATTGCCTTCGCCGACCACGGAGACCAACCACAGGGCCACGCGCTTCATCGTTCCGAGGCCGGCATCCTGCCAGGACGGCATGACATCTCCATTCGCGGGGGCCTCCCTGCGGGATGGCCCGGGTGGCTGGTGGGCAGCGGGCTGCGGACATTCATTAGTAGCACGGCCCCACATCCTCATTCCAGCGATTAGCGATCTTTACACAGGCGGGGAAAGAGAAGGCGTCCGTAAAGATCCGTTTTAGGACTATTTGTCGGCATTGAAGGTGGCAAACCACCCCGAAAAGTAGTCAGGAAAAAGCGCGGAACTGTGCACCGCCGAGCCGGGGAGTGGCTAGGCTTCCGGTGATCACCGGTTCCCCCTAGGCAATCTCGAGCGAGCGGAAGGGTTCGTTTGGCATGCCGTCACTTGGATCGATTAGCACCACCTGTGCGCCCGAGGCCACGCAAGAGGTTCAGGCGTTCGCCAAAGCCCTCAAGCTCCTCATCCACCATGTCCGCCCCGGCGACACGATGGCGCAGAAGGCGAAGGCACTGCACGTCTCGCCGCCGCTCCTCTCCCACTGGCTCAACGGACGGCGGCTTCCGCGTACGGCAGTTATCGAAGAGATGTCCGGGTTGGCGGCCGAGGGAGTGGCAGACGGTGGAGATGCCGCCGTACTGGCCCGCGAGTTCGCAGCACTCAAGCCACTCCTCCAGGCCGCGCGGAAGTCGACCTGCCGTCGATGCGCGGGCAGGTGCACCTGCGACGAGGCGGGGGTCGAGAGGGACCGGCGCAACAGTTCCTGCAGCACCTCCGCTGACAAGGGGGACCGGCGCAACAGTGCGGCGCCGACGAACTCGAATTTACCGGCGCACCTGGCGGCGATGGCCGAGGCTGACCGCGTGGCTCATCTGCTGGGCCTGGGGCGGCACTGAGCGAAGGGGATATCGGCGTATATGCCGACATCCTTGCGCGCGCAGGGATGAAGGCCGAAATGGAGGTTCTGATCCGTTCTGCTGAATCATCCGGGAGGGACTCAACGGAAATTGCAATCGCCCTCGGCGGACTCCGCTAGCATTTTGAATGGTCGACTCTCACTCAAATCAGGAACAGGGAAAACGCGTGTCCAGCGACAGGTGCGAGGGGCCCCGCCCCCTTAACGGCTGCCGCGCACCCCCGGCAGTGCAGGGAAGGCTCGGCCTGAAGGGTCGGCAAACCGCGACCGAGACCTCCCCTGCCGAAACGCCCGTTAGATCGATGACCAACCAGGAGTTCCATCTTGAATAGTAAGGCCCTTCCGGTCCGACTGGCCAGGAAGATCAAGGCTGCCTGCCTGCGGCTCCGCGCTGCCACCGGAGGTCCGGAACGCGTTGGCCCCTGTGGGAGAAGACGCGTCGCCGGATCCGCTTCCTCCGCTGGACGCTGGTGATCCAGATCCTCAAGGGGGCCGCCTTCGCCGGCGGCGGCATCCTCATCCAGATCGCGGCCACTCGGTACCTCAACCATTGAAGTACTCGCTGCTCACGGCCCGTCCCTGCCCCGGGGGAGCAGGCACTGACCGACCGGCCGCGCTAACGGCGGCAAGCTGAACGATCAGGCAGTGTGCGGCACCAGCGCATGTCGGCGGGTGCCGCACACTGCTGGCTGACGGCCGGCACACCCGTACCGGCCGACCTCGCAGTGCACAGCTCAGCACCCTGACCGCCGCCTGCGCCCCCGGGGAGCCGACCCGCTCCCCGAGCCCCCGCAGGACCATGCGACACCCGGTCACTCCAACGCCGTGACCTGCACAAACGCCATACGCACTGGTCACGATCCCGCCCGGACCTCATTCGGGACGAAGAGGGCGTGAGTTCAGGACGCCAGGTGTTGCAGCCGACTGGCAGCCTCGTCGAGAACGTCGTTCCTCTTGCAGAAGGTGAAGCGGACCTGGGTGCGGCCGGCGTCGGGGTCGTCGTAGAAGACGGAGTTGGGGATGGCGACGACGCCGCAGCGTTCGGGGAGGGTGCGACAGAAGGCGTAGGCGTCCTTCTCGCCGAAGGGGGTGATGTCGGTGGTGATGAAATAGGTGCCCTCCGGCTGGTAGACCTCGAAGCCGACCGCCCGCAGGCCGTCGCCGAGCAGGTCGCGCTTGCGCTGCAGGTCGGCACGGAAGCCGTCGAAGTACGAGTCGGGGAGGCGGAGAGCTTCGGCGACGGCGTACTGGAAGGGGCCCGCGCTGACGTACGTCAGGTACTGCTTGGCGGTGCGGACAGCGGCGATGAGCGGGGCGTCCGCCATAGCCCAGCCAACCTTCCATCCGGTGAAGGAGAAGGTCTTGCCGGCGGATGAGATGGAGACGGTGCGCTCGCGCATGCCGGGGAGCGTGGCGATCGGGACGTGGGCGGTGCCGTTGAAGACCAGGTGCTCGTACACCTCGTCGGTGACCACGAGCAGGTCGTGCTCGACGGCGAGCGCGGCGATGGCGCTCTGCTCATCGGCGGTGAGGACCATCCCGGTCGGGTTGTGCGGGGTATTGAGGAGCAGGAGGCGAGTGCGCGGGTGATCTTGGATCGCAGCTCGTCCAGGTCCGGGCGGAAGGATGGGGCGCGTAGGGTGAGCGGGACGCGCTTCGCGCCGGCCATGGCGATGCAGGCCGCGTAGGAGTCGTAGAAGGGCTCGAAGGCGATCACCTCGTCACCGGGCTCCAGCAGCGCGAGCATGGACGCCGCGATCGCCTCCGTCGCGCCCGCGGTGACCAGGATCTCCGTGTCCGGGTCGAGGGTCAGGTCGTAGAAGCGGTGCTGGTGGTCGGCGATCGCCTGGCGGAGCTCCGGGACGCCCGGGCCTGGCGGGTACTGGTTGCCGCGGCCGTCGCGCAGCGCTCGTACAGCGGCCTCACGTACGGACTCCGGGCCGTCCGTGTCCGGGAAGCCCTGCCCCAGGTTGATCGCGCCCGTCGCTGTCGCCAGGGCCGACATCTCCGCGAAGATCGTCGTCCCGAGCCCGTCCAGCCTGCGGTTCAGCAGTGGCCTGGTGTTCATAGCTCCACCGTTCTCACTCGGGTACCCGTTGAGTTTGCAGGCCCCATCCTGACTCATCGAGGCTCTCCATCCCACGTGGTGCCGGCAGGCTGAGGCCCTGTTCCTCCGGCTCTCGGAGCACACCGGCTTTCGCCGTGATGTCGCGCAGGAGAGCGTCTCGGAGTGCGTGCAACGTCGCGATCTTGGATACGAGGAGTTGCGCCGTGGAATTCAGAGGCTCGGCGACCCGGCGGAAGTCGGCGCGCGTGAAGTGATCCGGCCAGGTGACGGGCAGGGACTTCAGCCGGAGGGCGGAGATCTCGCGGCGGTTCTGGCCCTGGGCGAGTTCTGCGATCGCCTTGCTCCGGCTTCTGAGCTCGTGGAGAAGCCACCATGTGTCCTCGTCGTCCAAGGGCCGCACGGCGACGACGCTTCTGAGGGGGTCGCCGCCCGGCTGGACACGGCGATGTGCGCGCCGTCGGAGCGGGTGCTGAGCATGAGCGTGCCCGGAGGGTGGACCGCGCCGTCGCGCGCCGGCCCGGTCAGGCGGAACCGGTGGACGTGGGGCACGGGAAGGTCGTAGAGGTCTCTGGGGGCGATCACGTCGACGGTCGGATCCGCAAGTGCCGGTGGGAGTGAGCTTTCGGAACCGGTACCTGACTTCAGACGGGCGACCTTTACCAGCGGTCGTGAGCCCCAGGGATGACCTGAATCCACCACCACGTTGTGGAGTGCGTCGGCCAGTTCCAATGCCTTGCGCGCGGTCAGCTGGTAGACGGCGGCCGTCTCCTCGATGAGGGTGAAGGCCCGGTGGTAGTGAGTGATGACGTCGGGCGGCGGCAGTGGGAACAGCATGCGCCGGAGGGTGTCGAGGCTAACGGTCGGTTCGACGTGGGCCGTCACATCCTCATCGATCCGGGCCTTCGCCGTGGGCGTCTGCAACCAGATGTGCAGCCACTGCACAAGGCGCGGCTCCGCGCGGATGATGCCGATCGACCGGGCTGCGGGCCACCCCGCGTGCTCGGAGGTGACCAGCGCGGAATCCCCCGCGCGTCTGACGAGTACGACCGCCAGGTCACCCTCCCTGAGGCTGGCACGGGTACGTGGAGGTGCACCTGGAACCCACTCGTTGGTCCGGGGGAGAGGATCTTGCCGTTCCGGACGAAGGTCGAGCTGACCACCCCTGGGGTGCTCTCTGCGGTCTTGTCGTCGAGGAAGCCACAGGCTGTGTGGATGTTATGGCCCAGTCGTTCGAGCCCGCGGAGAGTGGCCGTCGGCCATGCCGACGCACCCGTGTCGGCCTGAGACGTAACGGCTCCCATCAGATCTCCTCCAAGGCGTCCAGCAGTCGCAGTTCCAGGTCGTGCATGTGGGCCAGGTGATCGGTCAGCTCTACCTTGAGTCGCTCGACGTGGCTCCGCGTGTCCCGCTCCGGGCTCGGCGGTTCCACGGCGTACGAAGTCGGCATGAGGCTGTACTCGTGGCTCGTGATCTCCTTGGTGGAGCAGCTTTGGGACCAGCCGGGGACGTCGCTGTACGGCAACGCTGCGGCACCGCTCTCGGAGAGGCCCCGCCAGGCTGCGAGAGTGGTCACGATTCGGGCCGTGTTCTCCTCGCCCAGCCGCCGTGACCTTGAGTCCGGGACCCGTTCGTAGGCGCGCCGCGCGTTGATGAACAGCACCTGGCCGCGACGGTCCGAGGAACCCCAGCCGGGTCGTGCGCGCTTGTCCTTGTTGAGCACCCACAGACAGGCTGTGGCCTTGGAGGGGCCGAACACGCGAGGCGGTAGCGCGATCACGCACTCGACAAGGTCGCTACGCAGCAGACGTTCGCGGAGTCTTCGGGGCGCGGACTGTCGGCTGGTGGCCATGCTGTCGGCCATCAGGAAGACGGCTCGTCCCGCCGGTGCCAGTGCATGCGCGATGTGCTGGATCCAGGCGGCGTTGGCGGAGCCCCGGGGCGGGGGTTCCTCCGGCCACCGCGGATCGGCGGCGGTGACGGAGCGCAGTGGCCGGCCGTCGTCGGGTTCGGCGTCGCCCTCGGGTGCCCAGGCGGATTGGTTGAAGGGGAGGTTGGCCAGAACGATGTCGTGGCGCTCGGGCTCGGGCTGCGCGAGGCTGTTCCCGGGCGGGAAGATGCGACCCCTGATGCCCCGAACCGCGAGGTTCATATGGGCCACCTGAGAAGAAGGGGCGTGCTGTTCCTTACCTTGCAGGAACATGGTCGGGTTGAGTCCGACACGCTCGTGGACGTAGCGATGGCTCTCGACCAGCAGACCCCCTGAGCCGCAGACCGGGTCCAGCACGCTGTTGCCGTCCTGCGGGACCGCCGCGCCGACCATGAGACGCGCCAAGTCGCCGGGTGTGAAGTAATTGCTGCCGTCGGCCTGGGCCGCTGAGAGGTCTCGCAGACACTTGTCGAGCAGCGGGGAAACCTGCTCGATGGAGCCGATGGCATGGATGAGAGCAGGCAGATGCCTGGTGGAGCTGGCTGGGAGTACGGGCACGAGACGCATCGCTCCCGCGTCCGGGTCCTCGATGGAGGGGAGCCAGTGGGCCAGGCACTCGATCACGGCCCTGCGGACTTCCGAAGGATTTTCCGTAGCGCGATTCACCAACCACGCCCATGTCGGAACCCCGGGCCTGGCGGCGTCCCGCGGAATCCGGCTCAGGTACAGCAGGCCGAGGACGAGCCGAGCCGCCTCGGCCGAGTGCATGAACCGGGAGAGCTGAGTGAGCTGTTGGGACATCTGCTCAAGCGTCTGATCGGACGGGGAGGGGGGCCCGGTCCGCGCTGCGCGCCCTCGGGCCGTCGTGTCGCTCATGCGCCCACCACACCCAGGGCGGTCAGGAGGACAATGAGGAGCGGCAGAGCGACGGCGAAAGTTTGGGCGCCCGACTTGACGGCCACGGTTCCGCGTCCTCCCTCCATGACGGATACGAGGCTGCCGACAAGGGCGGCTACGAGGGCGCCGAGGAGCGCGATCATCACGTACATCAATTTCAGCTGCACGTTCGGTTCCTTCCCGAGGTCGAGGGATCTGCCAGCCGCGTGATCCCCGGCTGCAGGAAGGACAGTAGAAGAGGCGGGCCGCACGCCGCAGCGAGCACGTCGTTTGGGATTTTCCTAGGCGCGCGCCCAGACTTCAAGCCCCCATGTAGGAGCGCACGCCCTTTGGGTTTCTTGGTGACGTGTAGCTGGGGTTTGAATGTGCAACGCGACCCGCATCCGCAATAGGTAGGTCAGCAAGCCTTGACCCAGCCGACCTTCCAGCCGGTGAACGAGAACGTCTTGCCGGCCGAGCCGATGGTCACGGTGCGTTCGCGCATCCCGGGGAGGGTCGCGATCGGCGTGTGCTCGCCGTCGAAGACCAGGTGCTCGTAGACCTCGTCGGTGACGACCAGCAGGTCCCGCTCGGCCGCCAGCTCCGCCACGGCCGCCAGCTCCTCACGGCCGAGGACCGTACCGGTGGGGTTGTGCGGCGTGTTCAGCAGGATGACGCGGGTGCGGTCGGTGACGGCGTCGCGCAGCTCGTCCAGGTCCAGGACGTAGGCGCCCTCACGGGGCCGGAGTGTGACGGGTACGCGTGTGCCGCCCGCCATGGCGATGCAGGCGGCGTACGAGTCGTAGTACGGCTCCAGGGCGACGACCTCGTCGCCGGGCTCGACGAGGGCGAGCAGTGAGGCGGCGATGGCCTCGGTGGCGCCCGCCGTGACCAGCACCTCGGTGTCGGGGTCGAACCCGAGGCCGTAGCGATCCCGCTGGTGGGCGGCGATCGCGGTGCGCAGCTCGGGCACGCCCGGGCCGGGCGGGTACTGGTTGCCGCGGCCGTCGCGCAGCGCGCGCACCGCCGCCTCCCGCACCTCCTCGGGGCCGTCCGTGTCCGGGAAGCCCTGGCCGAGGTTGATGGAGCCGGTGCGCACGGCCAGCGCGGACATCTCGGCGAAGATCGTCGTGCCGAACTCGGCGAGGCGGCGGTTGAGCAGCGGCCGGGGGCCCGCTGTGCGTCCTGGAGCTGTCATGCCGGCCATCCTGCGCGGAACCTCTGGACTAGCTCAAGTCTGCTTTGGGCCGGGAGGGCCTCGGGCATTCCCCAGGCAGCCGGAAGCAGCCTCGCTTCGGGGATGAAGGCAGGTGAGGTCAATGATCGAGATTGTGATCGGCATAGCGGTCATCGTGGCCGTCGGGCTCGCGCTGGCCGCGGCCCGTGGCAGGCGCCCGGGCCGCTCGCGCCGCAGCGGCCGCAGCTGGTGGGCGGGCCATGGAGGCGGCGGCTCCTCCTCCGGCGCGGGTGTCTCCTGCGGTGGGGGTTCGTCCTGCGGCGGAGGGTCATCGTGCGGTGGCGGTGGCGGTGGCGGTGGGGGCGGCTGCGGGGCGGCAGCTGACGGCCGTGTACGCGGCGGCTGAGGGGCGTGTGCGCCGCGGCGGCTGACGGCCGTGCACGCGGCTGCGGCGGCGGCTGACAAGGGCGGCCGGGCCGCCGGCACCGGGGCGCCCGGGCGGACCGAACTTCCGCCGGGCGCCTCCCTGTTGACGTCCGATGCACTTATCCGCCGCGGTTGTGCACTGCTCGGTGGGTTTCCGTTGAACAGTTGAACCGTAAGGCCCCCCAGGGGATGTAATGCACGTCAAGTTGGGTAAAAGCGCTGTGGACGCCGTGCACTTCATGATTCCCTCGCTGTTGAGAACATCCAGCCCTCGGACCGTCTGTGGACCCGAGTCGGCAGATCCCCCACCCTCCCTGTGCTGCCCCGGGGCGCCCCGGTCCACCCGTCACGCGTGTATTGCGGAGCCGACCCATGCTCACGACCCTGAAGACCTCCTACACCGACACCCGCGCGGCCGACCTGGCCTGGGCGCTGGGTCGGGAGCCGCTGCCCGCGCTCGCCGAACTCGATCTGGAACTGGCGGGCGCCAGGCTGCAGTTGAGACTTCTGGGCGCCTCGCACCAGGTACTGCTCGAAGGGGAGCCCGGCACCTGTTCCGAGACGGTGGCGTGCATGCCCGGCCGCAGCACCCCGCTGCCGCTGGGCGTGGCGCGGCGGCTCGGGGACTGGGAGTACGAGTTCGCCGCGCGGGTGGAGACGCTGTCCGAGCGCTCGTTCGCGGGGCGGGCGCAGGAGCTGCTGGCGCTGGTGGCGGACCATCCGCACGGACTGGCCGGCACGTTCCCCGGCTCGCCGCACGCCTTCACGGCGATGGTCGCCCAGCAGGTCGACGGCCAGATGCGCTGGCGGACCTGGCACGCGTACCCCCAGGAGGGCCAGTTGGTGGTGACCCGCACCCATGTGGGCGCTCGGCTGCCCGTCCCGCGCTGATCCTCACCGCCAGCACGGCATTTCGGGGCAGTTACACCCGTGTGGGTGACACTTCGGGGCGGACGTGTGACATAGCGTTACGGCATGATCGACCAGTCTGTGTCAGCACCGGCGCGGGGCGGGGTGCGGCCGCCGCCCGTCCGGCCGGACGCGGGCCGGTTCCTCGTCCTCCTGGTGGTCTTCGTCTGCGCCGCCTGCGGCCTGGTGTACGAGCTCGAACTGGTCGCCCTCGCCTCCTATCTGATCGGTGACTCCGTCACCCAGGCGTCCGTCGTGCTCTCCGTCATGGTCTTCGCGATGGGCATCGGCTCGCTGCTCGCCAAGCGGCTGCGCTGCCACGCCGCCGTCGGCTTCGGGCTGGTGGAGGCGGCGCTCGCCCTGATCGGCGGCTGCTCGGCCCTGGTGCTGTACGCGGCGTTCGCCTGGCTCGGTGAGGCCCGGTACGCCCTGGTGGCCTTCTCACTCGCGATCGGGGTGCTGATCGGCGCGGAGATCCCGCTGCTGATGAGCCTGATCCAGCGGGCGTCCCGGCGCGGCGGACGGGGCGAGGAGGACGCCGCGGGCACGGTCGCGGACCTCTTCGCCGCGGACTACGTGGGCGCGCTCGTCGGCGGCCTCGCCTTTCCCTTCATGCTGCTGCCGTGGCTCGGCCAGCTGACCGGTGCCCTGCTCACGGGCGCGGTGAACGCCGTGGCGGGCGGGGCGCTGGTGCTGTGGCTGTTCCGGCGGGACATGTCGCCGCGGGCGCGGTGGTGGCTGCTGGGGGCGAACCTGACGGTCCTGGCGGTGCTGACCACCGCGACGGCGCTGGTCGGCGACTTCGAGGCGGCGGCGCGTCGGGCCGTGTACGGCGAGCCGGTGCGGGTGGCCGTGCACACCGGGGTGCAGGAGGTCGTGCTCACCGGCCCGGAGGACGGGCCGGTCGATCTGTTCCTGGACGGCCGGCTGCAGATGAGCGGGGGCGACGAGGACCGGCACCACCGGGCCCTGGTGCGTCCCGCACTGCGTCAGGGCCCGCACGCGCACGTCCTGGTCCTCGGCGGCGGCGACGGGCTGGCGGCACGCGAGGTGCTGCGCCACCCGGGGGTGCGCTCGGTGACGGTGGTCGAACTCGACCCGGGGATGGTGCGGCTGGCACGTACGGATCCGGCGCTGGCCGCGCTGAACGGCCAGGTGTACCGGGATCCGCGGCTGAGGGTCGTGCACGCGGACGCGTTCCGCTGGCTGCGGAGCGCGTCCCCGCCCCGCCACGGGTACGACGTGGTGGTCGCGGACCTCCCCGACCCGGGCGTCACACCGAGCGCCAAGCTGTACTCGCAGGAGTTCTACGGGCTCGCCGCCGGGGTCCTCGCGGACGGCGGACGGCTCGCCGTGCACGCCGGACCGGTCGGGGAGCGCCCGCACGCCTACTGGACGGTCGAGTCCACGATCCGGGCGGCGGGGTTCGCGACCCGGCCGTACCGCGCTCCGGGCCGCCCCGACCGCGGCTTCGTCCTCGCCGTCCCCGCGGCCGTGGGCACCCCGCCGGACCCGGGACCCGGGGTGCTCGGCGTCGAGGAGCAGCGGCCGCGGGGGGTGCCGCCGTCGACACTGCTGCGCCCTCGGTACGCCGAGTGAGCGCCGTGAGGCGTGCGGGTTCCGCGCAGAAGGGCTCCCGTCGGCCCGACGCTGAGTAGGCTCGGCTTCCATGGAGCATGAGGCGTTCGTTCCGGTACCGGCAGACAGGCTTCGGCGGACTCTGGCCGACCCCGCTCGGGTCGCCCGGTGCGTCCCTGGCCTCCAGCGGGACGCCGACGCGTCGGCGGGCCCGCTCGCGGGACGGCTGAAGGTCCGGGTGGGCGGTCACACGATCACCTACCGGGGCGCGCTCCGCGTCACCGAACGGGACGGCGGCTTCACGGCCGAGGGGAGGGCACGGAGGCCCGGGGCCACGGCTCGGCAAAGGTGGCGCTGACCGTCCTGCTCACCGAGACCGAGGGCGGTACCACGCTCTCCTTCACCGGAACGGCCCAGGCGGACGGCCGTCTCGCCGAGGCGGCTCCCGACGCCGCCGAGCAGTCCGCCACCCGCCTGCTCGACCGGTTCGCCGCCTCCCTGGCCACGGCCGCGGAGGACGAGGAGCGCGAGACGGCCGGCGGCACCGGCAAGGAAGCGGCGGGGGGTGGGGGCGCCACGACCGCCGAGGGCGCGGACGAGGCCGTGGACGAGAGCGCCGTTCCGGCCGGTTCCGGCAGTGCCGACGCACCCGCGGCGGACTCCGGCGCGGCCGGGAGGGCGGACAGCGAGACCGGGGCCGGCCAGGAGGCGCCCGGGGGCGGAGCCGCCGCGGAAGACGCCGCGGAAGGCGACACGGACCGGGGTGTCGCGGAAGAGAGCACGGACCGGGGCGTCGCGGGTGGCGAGAGCGCGGACCAGGGCGCTGCTACGGGCGGCTCCGGCGGCGCTCCCGGGCGGCCGGACGCCGCGGCCGGGGAGGAACCTCCCGCATCGGGCACCGGCCCCTCGGCGCCGTCGGCCGACGACAGCGGCACGCCCGAGGGCCCGGCGGACGGCGACGAGGACCACGGCGCGTCCCTGTTCGAGGTCGACGTGCCTGCGTCGTCACTGGACCCGTTGGCCGACGAGGTGTTCGGCGAGGACGGCGAACCGCCCGCCGAAGCGGCCCACGCCCGCCGGACCATGATCGGCCGCAGCGCGGAGGAGGTGGACCACGCGCCGCCGCGCGGCCGGTACGCCCCGGTCCCCGCACCCCAGTCCTCCTCGGCCGGTGGCACCCTGCGCTGGGCCGCCCCCGCCGCCGCGCTCGCCATCGCCTCCGCCGTGGTCGTGGGACGCGCACTGCGCCGCCGCAGGTAGCCGGCGGCCCCTCAGGCGGCCTAGACGAGCGGGGCGCACCGGGCCGCCCGACAGTAGGGTCGGGGTGTGAGTAGCGAAGAGAACGTCCGGCTCATCGCCGGCGACGTCGAGTTGACGGTCACTCCGGGCAACGGCTGCCGGATCAGCAGCTTCCGTGTCGCGGGTACCGAGCTGCTGCGACAGGGCGAGCGATACGGCTGCTTCCCGATGGTTCCCTGGTGCGGCCGCACCGGGAACGGCCGCTTCCGCAACGGTGGGGTGGAGCACCAGCTGCCCGTCAACGCCCCGCCGCACGCCATCCACGGCACCGGCCGGGACACCGCGTGGCGCACTGTTCGCACCGGCCCCACCGAGGCCGTCTTCACCTACGAACTCGGCGAACCCTGGCCGTACACAGGGCTCGTCACCCAGACGTTCGAACTGAGCGAGGACTCGCTGACACTCCAGCTCGGCGTCGAGACGTACGACGATTCCTTCCCCGCCCAGGCGGGCTGGCATCCGTGGTTCCTGCGCCATGCCTTTCCCGACGGCAAGGGCGCCCGGCTCGACTTCATCCCCGACTGGCAGGAGGAGCGGGGCCCCGACTACCTGCCCACCGGCCGGCGGATCGGGCCGAAGCCCGGCCCCTGGGACGACTGCTTCGGCATGGAGGACGGCGTCGACGTCACCCTCACCTGGCCGGAGCGCCTGGAGCTGACGGTGAAGAGCCGTACCGAGTGGGTGGTCGTCTACGACGAGCAGGAGGAGGCGGTCTGCGTCGAGCCGCAGTCCGGCCCGCCGAACGGCCTCAACACGCACCCGCGCCTGGTCACGCCGATCGATCCGCTCGAGATCTCGACGACCTGGTCGTGGCGTCGGCCTGCCTGAGGGCTCGCAGGGAAGCAGCACCCGCACCGTGCCCCGCAAGCCCTTGGGGCGCCTCTCGCAGATGGCTCCGCCGGCCGGCAGGGCCGGGACGGGTTCCGGGGGTACACCCGTACGGCGTGATCCCGTCGGTTTCTCGGGTGCGGGGCGGGTTCTCCGGTTAGGGGCGGCGGGTCGTCCGGTACGCGGCTGCGGTTCGTCCGGTACGCGGCGGTGGGGTCCGGAGGACGGCGCGGCGTGTGCTGCGCCGACGACCGACGACGCCGCGTGCGGCCACCTCCCGTGCCGCCAAGGCCGCATGGGGCACCTCCGGTGCCCCGACACCGCGCCGGGGCACCTCGCGTGCCGAAGGGCTGCGGGGGAGTGTGTGCCGGACGTTCCCGGCCGGGCGGGACTCCCGCAGCACGCCCTAAGCTCGTGGCCATGACTGACGTACGTGCTGAGCTGCTCCAGCAGATCAAGGACAAGGCCGTGGTGCACGGCAGGGTGACCCTCTCCTCGGGTCGTGAGGCCGACTACTACATCGACCTTCGCCGGATCACGCTGGACGGCGAGGCGGCGCCGATGGTCGGCCGGGTCATGCTGGATCTGACCAAGGACCTGGACTTCGACTGCGTCGGCGGCCTGACGCTGGGCGCCGACCCCGTCGCGTCCGCGATGCTGCACGCCTCCGCCGCCCGCGGTGGGCGTCTGGACGCCTTTGTCGTGCGGAAAGCCCAGAAGACGCACGGGATGCAGCGGCGTATCGAGGGTGCGGACGTGAAGGGCCGCCGCTGCCTCGTGGTCGAGGACACCTCCACGACCGGCGGTTCGCCGCTCACCGCCGTCGAGGCCGTGCGTGAGGCCGGTGGCGAGGTCGTCGCCGTGGCCACGATCGTGGACCGCGGTGCCGCCGGGGCGATCGCCGAGGCGGGACTGCCCTATCTGACCGGATTCGAACTGTCGGACCTCGGGCTCGCCTGATCCGGAGGGGCCGATCTGACCTGCGCTTTCCGCATGTGGCGGGACGTTTCACGTGAAACCTCCCGCCCCTCGTCCTCCGAGCCGCCATGGGCGTCTGGAAGGATAGGTGCGACGATGACGTCGCCCCCAGGTCAGGGTGCCAAGCAACACAAACCGCACATCACAAGGAGCGGACAGATGCCCATCGCAACCCCCGAGGTCTACAACGAGATGCTCGACCGGGCGAAGGCAGGCAAGTTCGCCTACCCGGCCATCAACGTCACCTCGTCCCAGACTCTGCATGCTGCGCTGCGCGGTTTCGCGGAGGCCGAGAGCGACGGCATCGTCCAGATCTCCACCGGTGGTGCGGAGTACCTGGGTGGCCAGTACAACAAGGACATGGTGACCGGCGCCGTCGCCCTCGCCGAGTTCGCGCACATCGTGGCCGACAAGTACCCGGTCAACATCGCCCTGCACACCGACCACTGCCCGAAGGACAAGCTGGACGGTTATGTCCGTCCGCTGCTGGCCGTCTCCGAGCAGCGCGTCGCCCAGGGTCAGAACCCGCTCTTCCAGTCGCACATGTGGGACGGCTCCGCCGAGACGCTCGCCGACAACCTGTCCGTCGCCCAGGAGCTGCTGGCCCGTGCGGCCGCCGCCAAGATCATCCTCGAGGTCGAGATCACCCCGACCGGCGGCGAGGAGGACGGCGTCTCGCACGAGATCAACGACGAGCTGTACACCACGGTCGAGGACGCCATCCGCACCGCCGAGGCGCTGGGCCTGGGCGACAAGGGCCGCTACCTGCTCGCCGCGTCCTTCGGCAACGTCCACGGCGTCTACAAGCCGGGCAACGTCGTGCTCCGCCCCGAGCTGCTCAAGGAGCTCCAGGAGGGTGTCGCGGCCAAGTACGGCACGTCAGAGCCGTTCGACTTCGTGTTCCACGGCGGCTCCGGCTCCACGGCCGAGGAGATCGCGGTCGCGTTGGAGAACGGCGTCGTCAAGATGAACCTCGACACCGACACCCAGTACGCCTTCACCCGCCCCGTCGCGGACCACATGCTCCGGAACTACGACGGCGTGCTGAAGGTCGACGGCGAGGTCGGCTCCAAGAAGACCTACGACCCGCGCACCTGGGGCAAGGCCGCCGAGGCCGGCATGTCCAAGCGTGTCCTCGAGGCCTGCCAGGTGCTGCGCGCCGCGGGCAACAAGCTGAAGTAAGCGGGACGAGACGGAGTCCGACGTGAGGCCCGGTACCGGCGAACGGTGCCGGGCCTCCGTCCTGTCCGGAAGGATCGGCCTTTGACGCACCAGACGCACCAGACGCACCAGACCCCGTACGACTTCGACACCCCCGTCGACCGGCGCGGTACTGCCAGCGTGCAGTGGGACGGCGCGGCCGAGCGTTTCGGCAGGGCGGGACTACTGCCGTTCACCATCTCCGACATGGACTTCACCTCACCGCCGCCGGTGCTGGACGCGCTGCGCGAGCGCATCGCACACGGGGTGTTCGGGTACACCGACTGGCGGCTCGGCCCGTTCCGCGAGGCGATATGCGACTGGTACGTCCGGCGGTACGCCACCCCGCTCGATCCGGAGCGGATCGTGTACGGGCCCTCGGTGCTCAGCCAGGTCTCGCAGCTGCTGCGGATGTGGACGCGGCCGGGGGACGGGGTCGTCGTCCACGCCCCCACGTACGACGGCTTCCGCAGAACGGTGACGGGGCTCGGGAGGCGGCTCCGGCCCGTCGCGACGGGCGACGAGGCAGGCCTGGAGCGGGAGCTTGCCCGGACCGACGCGAAGGTGCTGATCCTCTGCTCGCCCCACAACCCCACCGGACGGGTGTGGACCGAGGACGAGTTGAAGGACTTCGCCCGGCTGGCGGGGGAGCACGGGGCCGCCGTGATCTCGGACGAGATCCATGCGGACTTCGTACACGACGGGCACCGCCATCTGCCGTGGCCCCGCTTCGCTGACGACGGGGGCGCTGGGCCGTGGTCACCTCGGCGTCGAAGGCGTTCAACTTCCCCGCCCTGACCGGTTCGTACGGCATCATCGGCGACCCCGGGGAGCGTGCGGTGTTCATCCGGAGGATGGAGACGGGAGAGGGCCTTGCCTCCCCGGCCGTGCTCTCGCTGACGGCGCACATCGCCGCGTACCGGCACGGCGCCGCCTGGCTGGACGCCGCCCGCGGCTATGTGGCGGGGAATCTGGCGATGCTGGAGGAGCGGCTGCGGGCGGCCTTCCCGGACCTCGGCTGGAAGCCGCCGCAGGCCGGGTATCTGGCGTGGATCGACCTTCGGGCGCTCGGGGTGGACGACGAGGCGCTGCAGCGTGAGCTGGTCGAACGGGAAGGCGTCGCGATCATGCCGGGAACCGTGTACGGGGCGGAGGGCTTCGTCCGCCTCAATCTGGGCTGCCCTCGCTCCAAGGCCGAGGCGGGCGCCGACGCGCTGGTGCGGGCCCTCACCAGGCTGGCCTGAGGGCTCCCTGCCCCGCTTCGCCCGGGACCGCGGCCTGCGCGGCCCATCCGCCCGGGGCCCGCCCGCCTCGCCCTGCGCGGCCCCGTGCCGCCCGCGGTCCGCCCGGCCTCACTCCGCCTCGCCCTGCGCGGGCCGGGCACGTGCCGCCTCGCTCCGCTCGCCCGCCTCGCTGTGCGCGGCCCCGTGCCGCCCGGAGCCCGCTCTGCCTCGCCCTGCGCAGCCCCGGCCCCGCGTCCGGGCGAGCGACGGCGACCGCGACCGCGACGGCGACCGCGTCCGTCGCCGCCCTCCGGGTCGCCACGGGGAACCGGGGGCGGAATGATTCGCCCCATGGACATCAGGCTCGCGTCGGTCACCGGGCGCTGGATCGTCCTGACGACCGTTCTCGGGTCCAGCATGGCGTTGCTCGACTCCACCGTCGTCAACGTCGCCCTTCCCCACATCGGTGAGGACCTCGACGCCGACCTCGCCGAGCTGCAGTGGACCGTCAACGCCTACATGGTGACCCTCGCCGGGCTGATCCTGCTGGGCGGGGCGCTGGGTGACCGGTACGGGCGCCGGCGGGTGTTCGTCGTCGGTGTGCTGTGGTTCGCGGCCGCGTCGCTGGCCTGCGGACTGGCGCCGAACGCCCCTGTCCTGATCGCCGCCCGCGCGCTGCAGGGCATCGGAGGGGCACTGCTCACCCCGGGGTCGCTCGCGCTGATCCAGGCGAGTTTCCACCCGGACGACCGGGCCAGGGCCGTGGGGCTGTGGTCCGGGTTCGGCGGGGTCGGCGCGGCGGCCGGGCCGTTCCTCGGCGGTTGGCTGGTCGACGGCCCGGGCTGGCGGTGGATCTTCCTGCTGAACGTGCCGCTGGCCGCGCTCTGTGTGCCGGTCGCGCTGCGCCATGTACCCGAGTCGCGCGACCCCGCGGCGCACGGACGGTTCGACGTGCTGGGCGCGGCGCTGGGGGCGCTGAGCCTCGCGCTGGTCACGTACGCGCTGATCGACGGCTCGTGGTGGAGCGGCGCCGTCGGCGTCCTGGCGGGCGCCGCGTTCGTCCGGCTGGAGCGGCACCGGAGGAATGCCATGCTGCCGGTGTCGATCTTCCGGTCCCGGCTGTTCACCGCGGTCAATCTGGTGACGGTGTGCGTGTACGCGGGCTTCGGCGGGTTCTTCTTCCTCACGGCGCTGCAACTCCAGGTCGTCTCGGGCTACTCGGCCCTCGCCGCGGGCACCGCCCTGCTGCCGACCACCGTGCTGATGCTGCTGCTGTCCGCGAGGTCCGGGGAACTGGGGGAGCGGATCGGCCCGCGTATCCCGCTCACGGTGGGACCGCTGCTGTGCGCGGCCGGGATGCTGCTGATGCTCCGTGTCGGCGCCGGCGCCTCGTACGCCGCGGATGTGCTGCCCGCGCTGCTGGTGCTGGGCCTGGGCATGGTGGCCCTGGTGGCGCCGCTGACCGCGACCGTGCTGGCGTCCGTGGACACCGCGCGGGCCGGGATCGCCAGCGGAGTCAACAACGCGGCGGCCCGCGCGGCGGGGCTGCTCGCGGTGGCCGCGCTGCCGATGCTGGCCGGGATGGGGCCCGAGGCGTACCGGATGCCGGAGCAGTTCGCGGCGGCCTTCGCCCGGGCGATGCCGCTGTGCGCGGCGATCCTGGTGGTGGGCGCGGTACTCGCCTGGGCGATGGTGCGGCGGCCGGCGGACTGGCGCTGCCCCGCCACGTGCAGGGTGAACTGCGGCGTCGGCGCCCCGCCGCTGGAACCGCGGCGTGGTCCGCAGCCGGGTCAGCCGGGTCAGCCGGGCGAGCCCCCGGACGGGCGCCCGCCCCGGCGCCCGGCTGAGGGTCCG
Source organism: Streptomyces sp. I6 (assembly GCA_003725745.1). Taxonomy (GTDB): domain Bacteria; phylum Actinomycetota; class Actinomycetes; order Streptomycetales; family Streptomycetaceae; genus Streptomyces. The sequence continues at coordinate 3,644,368 of RHDP01000001.1, forward strand.
CGACCGGCCGCCCGCCGCGGCACCATCGGCACCATCGGCACCATCGGCACCATCGGCACCACCGGCACCACCGGCAGAGGCTCCGCCCGCCGCGGCGCCACCGGCACCGGCCCCGCGGATCCGCCCACCCCGGCAGAGGCTCCGCGGATCCGGCCCGGCCGCCCCGCCCCGGCACCACCGACATCGGCACCGGCTCCGCGGATCCGCCGGCGACCTGTGACACTGAAGCCATGGCCATCCACGAGAACCTGCTGGGGGGACCGCCCCCCACCCACCTGCCCGACGACCCCGAGCCGCGGGAGATGCTCGCGAGCGGCACGGCTCCCGCCGACGTCGCCGCGAAGTACCCGACCTCCTCGCTCGCCTGGGCCCAGCTCGCCGACGACGCCTTCGAGGCCGGGCGGGTCGTCGAGTCGTACGCGTACGCGCGAACGGGATACCACCGGGGCCTGGACGCGCTGCGCCGCAGCGGATGGAAGGGCCACGGCCCGGTGCCGTGGGAGCACGAGCCCAACCGCGGCTTCCTGCGCGCCCTGCACGCCCTCGCCCGCGCCGCGCAGGCGATCGGCGAGCAGGACGAGTACGACCGCTGCACCGCCTTCCTGCGCGACTCGTCCGGGACGGCAGCCGACACCCTCGGCTGACGACCGCTCGAGTGTCCCCGCCGGACCGGACACGGCGTGAGCGGGCGGGTGCCCGGACCGGACACGGTGCGAGGGGGCGGGTGCCCCGAGAGGGTGCCCGCCCCTCGCGTCACCGGTGGGGCACGTGCTTATGATGCGCGAGGGGACCGGGGCTCCGAGACCAGCTAACGGAAGGAGCGGACCGCTACCCGGACATATGTGTCAGGAGACGGCGAATGTCGCAATTTCCCGATGCCTCCGGAGCGGGTTCGGTCACCCCGAACCTCGACTTCGCGGGCACGACCCCGTACGAGGACTACGTCAAGGCCGACGTCCTCACCCACCTCCAGCACCCCCTCTCCGACGATCCCGGGGAGATGGTGTTCCTGGTGACCACCCAGGTGATGGAGCTGTGGTTCACCGTCATCGTCCACGAGTGGGAGACCGCCTCCCGCGCCCTGCGCCGTGACGAGGTGCCCGTCGCGATGGACGCGCTGAAGCGCTCCGTGCGGGAACTGGACGCGCTGAACGCCTCCTGGCGGCCGCTCGCGCAGCTCACCCCCGTGCAGTTCAACGCGTACCGGGACGCCCTCGGGGAGGGCTCCGGCTTCCAGTCCGCGATGTACCGGCGGATGGAGTTCCTGCTCGGCGAGAAGTCCGCGTCCATGCTGGTGCCGCACCGCGGCGCCCCGCGCGTCCACGCCGAGCTGGAGAAGGCCCTGCACGAGCCGAGCCTCTACGACGAGGTGCTCCGCCTGCTCGCCCGCCGCGGGTTGCCCGTTCCGCCGTCCGTCCTCGACCGCGACCCGTCGCAGCGCTACGAGCCGTCGCCCGAGGTCGAGCGGGTGTGGGCGGAGGTCTACGCGAACCAGGACCAGGACGCCGAGCTCGTCCGCCTCGGCGAGGCGCTGACCGACGTCGGCGAACTGGTCTGGCGCTGGCGCAACGACCACCTCGTCGCCACCCGGCGCGCCATGGGCGCCAAGGCCGGCACCGGTGGCTCCGCCGGCGTCGCCTGGCTGGAGAAGCGGGCCGCCAAGAACGTCTTCCCCGAGCTGTGGACGGCGCGCAGCCATGTCTGAGACGCGACTGGACGAGCGGGCCGCGGAACTGGACGCGGCGGACGAACTGGGCAAGCGGCGCGAGCTGTTCGCGCTCGAGGACGGCACGGTCTACCTGGACGGCAACTCCCTCGGCGCCCTGCCGCGACACGTCCAGGACCGGATGGCGGACGTCATCGGCAGGCAGTGGGGCGAACTGCGCATCCGCTCCTGGGACGAGAGCGGCTGGTGGACGGCGCCTGAGCGGATCGGCGAGCGGATCGCCCCGCTCGTCGGGGCCGGGCCGGGGCAGATCGTCGTCGGCGACTCCACCAGCGTGAACGTCTTCAAGGCCATGGTCGCGGCGGTGCGGATGGCGCCGGGCGACCGGGACGAGATCCTCGTCGACGCCACGGCCTTCCCCACCGACGGGTACATCGCCGAGTCGGCGGCCCGGCTCACCGGCCACCGGCTGGTCGTCGTCGACCCCGCCGGCGTACCGGACGCGGTGGGCCCGCGCACGGCAGCCGCGCTCGTCAACCACGTCGACTACCGCACCGGCCGCCTGCACGACCTGCCGGGGATCACGGCGGCGCTGCACGCGCAGGGCGCTCTCGCCGTCTGGGACCTCTGCCACAGCGCGGGCGCCCTGCCCGTGGGCCTCGACGAGCACGGGGTGGACCTCGCGGTCGGCTGTACGTACAAGTACCTCAACGGCGGGCCCGGTTCGCCCGCGTACCTGTACGTCGCCGAGCGCCACCAGGACCGCTTCGACTCACCCCTGCCCGGCTGGAACTCGCACGCCGACCCGTTCGGGATGACCCGCGGCTACCGGCCCGCCGAGGGCGCGGCGCGCGGCCGGGTCGGTACGCCCGACATCCTCTCGATGCTGGCGCTGGAGGCGGCGCTCGACGTGTGGGACGGGGTCACGGTGGAGGCGGTACGGGCCAAGAGCCTCGCCCTCACCGACTTCTTCCTCGAGTGCGTCGAGGCGTACGCGCCCCCGGGGGCGGTCACCCCGCTCACCCCGGCCGCGCACGCCGAGCGGGGCAGCCAGGTGGCGCTGGCCTGCCCCGCGCACCCGCGGTCATGGAGGCGCTGATCGCCCGCGGCGTGGTCGGCGACCTGCGCCGCCCGGACGTGCTGCGGTTCGGCTTCACCCCGCTGTACGTCGGCTTCACGGACACCGAGCGCGCGGCACGGGTCCTCGCCGACGTACTGGCCGGAGTGGACGCCCCGCCGAGCGGCTGATCAACGGGGGCCGGCGGCCTGGTACCGTCCCGGCTGGCCAGGCCGACTCGGCCCCCTCACCGAAAGGTTGGAGCAGCATGCCGGACCCCGCCGCCGCTCGTGACGCCGCCGAGGAGGCTTCGGCCCTGTCGCATCCGGCCGTCGCCCCGGACGCCTCGGCGGCCTACGGCGAACACCCGGACCAGGTCGTCGACTTCTACGCGCCGCGGGACGGCCGGGACTCGGCGCCGCTCGTGGTGGTGCTGCACGGAGGGGCGTGGCGGGCGCCGTACGACCGGCAGCACATCACCCCGTTCGCGGACTTCCTGGCGCGGCGCGGTTTCGCCGTGGCGAACGTGGAGTACCGCAGGGGTCCGTCGCTGCCCCAGCCGCGCTCCGAGGAGGGTGGCGGCGGGCCGGTCGCCGGGCGCTGGCCGGAGACGTTCGACGACGTCGCCGCCGCGATGGACGCGCTGGCCGGACTGGCCCGCGCGGCGCTGCCCCAGGCGGACCCGCGGCGCACGGTCCTCACCGGCCATTCCGCGGGCGGGCACCTCGCCCTGTGGGCGGCCGCCCGGCACGTGCTGCCGGTGGGCTCGCCCTGGCGGCTCCCGGCCGCCCCGGAGTTGCGCGGTGTCGTCGCGCTGGCGCCGATCGCCGACCTGGGCCGGGCGGCCGAACTGGACGTCTGCGGTGGCGCGGTGCACCAGTTCCTCGGCGGGCGGGCGGAGTCCGGGGCGCGCGCCGGGTGCGCGGACCCGGCCGTGCTGCTGCCCACCGGGATCGCCACGGCCGTCGTCCAGGGGCGCGAGGACACCGTGGTGCCGCAGGCCGTCGCCGAGTCCTTCGTCGAGGCGGCCGCGAAGGCGGGCGAGACGGTCGGGCTCACCCTGCTCGGGGACGTCGGCCACTTCCCGCTGATCGATCCGTCGGCGGACGCCTGCGCGGTGGTGGCGGAGGAGATCGCGCAACTCGCCTGGTGACGGTGTCCGCCCCACCGGGGGCTTCACCGGGGCTTCACCGGCGACAGTTGCGAACGCCCCCGGGCAACGCCCCTGGGCGGCCGTCGGCTTCCTTGCCGTGACGGCCGTCCGGACGCCGGCGGCGCTCCCCGGGGTGGTGAACGCGGCCGGTCCCCGCGGGCCGTTTCCGGGGCACTGCCAACCGGGTGCACGGCACGGGGAGACGCGGACGGAGGATGTCCGCAAGGCTTCCTACGGTGAGTCCATGACGAACCCCACGCACCCCCGGAAGATCCTTGTCGCCGGCGCCACAGGGACGGTCGGCCGCCATGTCGTCGCCGAGCTGCTGGACCGCGGGCACACGGTCCGTGCCCTGACCCGCGACCCCGACCGGGCCCGGCTCCCGCTGCCCGCGGGCGCCGAGGCGGTCCGCGGCGACCTCACCGATCCGGCGAGCCTGGCACCTGCCCTGGAGGGTGTCACCGGACTGCACCTCATCACGTTCGGCGGGGAGTACTCGGCCCCGCTGGAGACCGGACCGGAGATCGCCGCACTCGCCCGTGAGGCCGGGGTGCGGCGGATCACCGTGCTGAACGGCGGCGGTGACACCCCGCTCCAGGACGCCGTGCGGAAGAGCGGTCTCGCCTGGACGGTGCTGATGCCGGTCGAGTTCATGGCGAACGCGCTGGAGTGGGCCGAGGGGGTCCGCACCGCGGACACGGTCAGCGAGCCGTTCACGGACCGGCTCAGCGCCATGGTCCACGAGGCCGACATCGGCGCGGTCGGCGCGGTCGCGCTCACCGAGGACGGCCACGACGGCCGGACGTACCTGATCACCGGGCCCGAGGTACTGAGCCTGCGGGACAAGGTGGACGCGCTCGCGAAGGCCCGGGGCAGGGACATCGCCCTGACGGAGCTCACCCCGGACGAGGCGGTCGCCGGGTGGCGGGCCGCCGGTCTGCCCCAGGACACGATCGACTTCCTGCTCGACGTGTACGGGAACACCCCGCCCGAAGGCCGGACCGTCGTCGACACCGTGCGGCGGGTCACCGGCCGCCCGGCGCGGACGTTCGCCGAATGGGCCGCCGAGCACGCGGAGGCGTTCCGCGCCTGATCCGGGGGGACCCCGGTCATCCCTGACCGGGGTCGTATCGCCGGAGGACCCGGGTAGTACCTGGGACGGACGCTGAAGGATCCGCATCACAGGTGACGACCGCGTCCACGCCCGCCCGTACCTTTGCCGACGTGACCGACACGCCGACCACCGCGACCACGCCGACCACCCCGAACATCCCGACCACGCCGACCATCCCGACCACCCCGAACATCCCGACCACGCCGAACATCCCGACCACGCAGCGCATGCCGCGCGCCGAAGCCGACAGCCGCAGTCCCGAGTTCCGCCTGGCCATGGGCGCGCTCGCGGGTCTGCGCCGGGACCTCTTCCACGACGTCTTCGCGTACCGGCCGCTGGCCCCGCTGACCGGTGACGGACCGGTGGTCCGGCGGCTGCCCGCACGTATCCGCCGGTACGCGGTCTGGACCCCGCACGCGGTCGTCGCGGGAGGCGCCCTGCTGGTGCTGATCATCGGCGCCTCCGTCCACTCCGGGGTCCTCGGCCCCGTCACCCTCGTCTTCGCGGCGGTGTCCGCGGCCACGGTGCTGATGACGCTGGTGCGACCGGTGCTCGCCTTCTGGGCCTCGCTGGCCTCGACGCCCTTCCTCGCGGCCCTCGGCAGCGTCTGGGGCGACGGGCCGTGGACGCCGGCCACCGTCACCGCCCATCTCGCGGTCCTCACCGTCGTCGCGGCGCGGACCCGGCCGCGGGCCGCCTTCTGGATGTGGGTGCTGACGGGGGCGCACGGAATGGTCGCGGGCACCGTCCTCGGTGTCGGGTACCCCGCCGGAAGCACGGGGCTGATGTCCGTCTCCGCCGTCGTGCTGCTCGTGGTGGCGCTGGCGCAGGTGCGCCGGGACGCGGAACGCGAGGTCGCCGCCCAGCAGAGCGTCACCGCCGTCGAGCGCGACCGGCGCACCCTGCTGGAGGAGCGCACCACGATCGCCCGCGAGCTGCACGACGTGGTCGCCCACCACATGTCGGTCGTCGCCATCCAGGCGGAGGCCGCGCCGTACCGGGTGCAGGACCCGCCGCCCGAGCTGGCGCAGGCGTTCGCGACCATCAGGGAGAACGCCGTGGCCGCGCTCACCGAACTGCGCCGTGTGCTCGGTGTCGTACGGGCGGAGGACTACGAGGCGCCCGATGCTCCCCAGCCGACCCTCGCCGATCTCGACGGGCTGCTCGGGAACGTCCGGGACGCCGGCCTCGACGTCGGTCTCACGACCACCGGAGCGGTCCGGCAGCTCCCCCCGGGCGTCGAGCTCTCGGCGTACCGCATCACCCAGGAGGCCCTGAGCAACGCGCTGCGCCACGCGCCGGGCGCGTCCGCGAAGGTCGAGGTGGCGTACGTCCTCGGCGGACTCGGCGTACGCATCGCCAACGGCCCGGCCCGGGGCCTGCGGAAGCCCGCCCACCCGGCCGGCTCCGCCGGGCGAGGGCCCCGCCCGGCGGAGCCGGTGCAACCGGCCGGGGCCACCGGATCCGGTCACGGTCTCACGGGCATGCGGGAACGCGTCTCCATGCTCAACGGTGAGATGGCGACCGGCCCGACGGAGGACGGCGGCTACGAGGTCGCCGTGTTCCTCCCCGTCGCGAAGGACGAGACCGTATGACCATCCGCGTCCTGATAGCGGACGACCAGGCGATGGTCCGCGAGGGCTTCTCCGTCCTGATGAACGCCATGCCCGGCATCGAGGTGGTCGGCGAGGCGGTCGACGGCCGCGAGGCGGTCGCACAGGTCGACGCGCTGCAGCCCGACGTGGTCCTGATGGACATCCGCATGCCCGAACTCAACGGCATCGAGGCCACCCGCGAGATCGTCGCCGCCGACAGCGACGCGAAGGTGCTGGTGCTGACGACCTTCGACCTGGACGAGTACGTGTACCAGGCGCTGCGCGCCGGTGCCTCCGGCTTCCTGCTGAAGGACGCCTCCGCCCGCCGCCTCGCGGACGGAGTACGGGTGGTGGCGGCCGGCGAGGCCCTGCTCGCGCCGTCCGTCACCCGCAGGCTGATCACGGAGTTCTCCCGGATCTCGGCGGCGCCCGGGACGCCTGTGCTGGCCCGGGTCGGCGATCTGACGGAACGTGAGACGGAGGTCCTGGTCCTGATCGCACAGGGGCTGTCGAACGCGGAGATCGCCGCGCAGCTCGTCGTCGCCGAGTCCACGATCAAGACCCATGTCAGCCGGATCCTGGTGAAACTGGGGCTGCGGGACCGGACGCAGGCGGCGGTGTTCGCCTACGAGGCGAGGCTGGTCACGCCGGGCTGAGTTCTCCGCCCCCGGTCGGCGTGGCTGCCGGACGGTCCGTTGACGGCCCGCGGACGGTTTGCGGACGGTTTGCGGACGGTCCGCGGACGGTCCGCGGACGGCCTGCGGAGGGTCCGCGGACGGCCTGCGGAGGGTCCGTGGACGGCCCGGCGGGCGGCACGGCCGGGAGACCGCCGCCGGTTCCGGCGCGTCGGTTCAGTGCGTCGGTTCAGTGCGGCCGGTGGGGTGGTGCCTCCGGCGGGTGGGGTGGCGGCTCGGGTGGCGGTGGCGGCCCCGCCGGTCGCGGCGGTGCCTCCGGCGGGGGCGGCGGTCCGGGCTCGTGTGCCGGAGGGCCCGGCGTTGGTCCGGGTGCGTGCGGTGGCGGTGGCGGTTCGGGTGCGGGCGGCTGCGGTGGTGGCGCGGGCGGGGCCGTCCCCGATGGCGGCGGTCCGGGCTCGTGTGCCGGAGGGCCCGGCCTTGGTCCCGGTGCGTGCGGTGGTGGTTCCGGCGGCATGCTGGTGAGATCCGGCGCCGGCTCCGGCCACACGAGCAGCACGGGGCACGGGGCGTGGTCCACGACGAACCGCGCGGCCGGGCCCAGACTGCGCGGCCCCAGGTGCGCGCGGTCCCCGTCCCTGGCGACGACGAGCAGCTCGGCGCCCTCGGCCGCGGCGACGACCTCCCGCTCCGCCCGGCCCGAGCGTTCAAGGCGCGCGCACGGCCGGCCGAATCGCTCGGCAGCCAGGGCGAGCAGCCGTGCGGCCGAGTCGGCGCCGAGGCCCTCCACCCGGTCCCCCGGGTCGTCCTCCTGGCGCCCCCGCCCCATCAGGCCGGCGAACGCCCCGCGGGCGACGCCCGCCGAGACCGGTTCGCTGACGTGCAGCAGCGTGACCTCCTCGCCCTCGGCCGTACGGTCGCGTGCGGCGTCGACGCACGCGGGCCAGGTGCCCTCGACGATCCAGGCGATCACGGGCATGGGAATCAGCCTCCCGAACCTTGGAGCACGAGCAGTGACGCCCACAGTGCCATGACCGACAGCACGAGGGCGGTCGGCACGGTGAGCAGACCGAGCCGGGTGAACTCCGCGAGGTCCACTTCGTGTTCGTGCTGGTGCACGATCCGGCGCCACAACAGCGTGGCCAGCGAGCCGGCGTAGGTCAGGTTGGGGCCGATGTTCACGCCCAGCAGGACGGCCAGCACCGCACCGGGGCCGGCGGGAACGGCCAGGGGGAGCAGCACCAGCACCGCGGGCAGATTGTTGATCAGGTTGGCGAGCAGCGCGGCCAGGGCCGCCAGCGCCAGCAGTGCGGGCAGCGAGGTGCCGGACGGGACGAGCCGCCCGAGGAGATCCGCGAGGCCGTTGTCGACGACCGCCCGGACCACGATGCCGAGCCCGAGGACGAACGCCAGGAACGGCAGGGAAGCGGCGCCGACGATGCCGCGCACGGTGGTGCGCCGGCGGGCGGCCGCGTGGACGCCGAGGACGAGGGCCCCCGCGGCGGCCGCCCAGGCCGGGTCGAGGCCCAGCGCGGAGGCGGCGACGAACCCGGCCAGTGTGCAGCCCACGGTGGCCAGCGCGAACACCGGCAGCGCGACGGTCCCGCCGGACGCAGGGGATCCGGCGCCGATGCTGAGGTCGGCGGCGAAGAACCGGCGGAGGACGACGTACTCGACGGCGATCGCGACCAGCCACGGCAGGGCCATCAGCCCGGCGAACCGGGTGAAGCTCAGCCCGCTCGCCGAGAACGCCAGCAGGTTGGTCAGGTTGGACACGGGCAGCAGCAGCGAGGCGGAGTTCGACAGATGGGTGCAGGCGTAGACGTGCGGCTTGGGCCTGACGCCCATCCGTGCGGCGGTCGCGAACACGACGGGGGTGAGCAGCACGATCGTGGCGTCCAGACTGAGCACCGCGGTGATCACCGAGGCGAGCCCGAAGACGGACGCGAGCAGCCGCTTGGGCCGTCCCGCCGACCGCCGTGCCATCCAGGCACCGCAGGCGCGGAACAGCCCCTCGTCGTCGCAGAGCCGGGCCAGTACCAGCACCGCGGCCAGAAAGCCGATCACCGGGCCGAGCCGTGCGACCTCCTCGGCCGCATGTGCCGTGGAGATCGCGCCGGTGGCGATCAGCACGGCGGCCGCGGGTACGGCCACGGCGGCCTCCGGCACGCCGAACGGCCTGACGACCGCGCAGAAGAGCACCAGGAGCAGCAGGAGGGCGGACAGTGCCTCCGCGAGGGGTGTGGACAGGATCGGTGCCTCCGGGACGTGGTGCGGGGCGGTGACGTGGTGCGGGGCGGGGCCGGGACGTGATGGATGGTGACGGAGTGCGGGGCCGGGACGTGGTGCGGGGCGGGGCCGGGACGTGATGGATGGTGACGGAGTGCGGGGCCGGGACGTGATGGATGGTGACGGAGTGTGGTCGATGCGGTGTACCGGGTGACTCCTCTCATCGAACCACCCCGGGACCTCTCCCGAACCGCGCCGCGGGCGGCTAGCGTCCGTGTATGGATGCTCCTGTGTTCGCTCCCTGGTCGCCCGCCTTCACCGCGGACCCGTACCCCGCGTACGCGGAACTCCGCGACCGGGGACGGGTGCACTGGTTCGAGCCGACACGGCAGTGGCTCGTGCCCCACTACGCCGATGTGGCCGCCCTGCTGCGGGACCGCCGTCTCGGCCGTACGTATCTGCACCGGTTCACCCATGAGGAGTTCGGGCGTACACCCCCGCCGCCCGGGCACGAGCCCTTCCACACGCTGAACGACAACGGGCTGCTCGACCTCGAGGCGCCGGACCACACGCGGATCCGGCGGCTGGTGACCAAGGCGTTCACTCCGCGGACCGTGCAGACGCTGGAGCCGACCGTGCGCCGACTGGCCGACGAACTGGTGCGCGAGCTGGTGAAGAACGGCGGCGGCGATCTGCTCGCCGAGGTCGCCGAGCCGCTGCCGGTCGCGGTCATCGCGGAGATGCTCGGGATACCGGAGTCCGACCGAGGTCTGCTGCGGCCCTGGTCGGCGGACATCTGCGGGATGTTCGAGCTGAACCCGTCCGAGGAGACCGCGGCGAGGGCGGTCCGGGCCTCGGTGGAGTTCTCCGCCTATCTGCGGGAGCTGATCGCCGAGCGCCGCGCCCGGCCGGGCGGGGACCTGGTCTCGGCGCTGATCTCCGCGCACGACCAGGGGGAGAGGCTCAGCGAGCAGGAGATGGTGTCCACCTGCGTGCTGCTGCTGAACGCGGGACACGAGGCGACCGTCAACACCACCGCGAACGGCTGGTGGACGCTGTTCCGCCACCCGGCCGAGCTGGCGAGGCTGCGGGCCGACCACGGGCTGCTGTCCACGGCGGTGGAGGAGCTGATGCGGTACGACACCCCGCTCCAGATGTTCGAGCGCTGGGTGCTCGACGACATCGAGATCGGCGGCACGGTCGTCCCGCGCGGCTCCGAGCTGGCGCTGCTCTTCGGCTCGGCCAACCGGGACCCGGCCCGCTTCGAGCGCCCGGCCGAACTGGACCTCGGCCGTGCCGACAACCCGCACATCACCTTCGGAGCAGGTGTGCACTACTGCCTGGGTGCCCCGCTGGCCCGGGTCGAACTGGCCGCTTCCTTCGGTGAACTGCTGCGGCAGGCACCGGGGATGCGGCTCGCTGCGGAGCCGGAGTGGAAACCGGGTTATGTGATCAGGGGGTTGCGGGAGCTGCGCGTGGATCTGTGAGGTGGCCCTGCGCGGGCGGTCTCAGTGGACGAACTCCGGTTGCTGGTAGGGCATCCACCAGGTGGTCAGGCCCCAGACGCCGAGGGCGAGTCCGGCCACCGCGGCCACCGCGGCGAGCCAGGGGCGGTGCAGCCATCGCAGAGCGGCGGCCCAGACGGCGAGCGGCAGCAGCGCTCCGCCCAGAGCGACCAGGGGGAGGTCGACGTAGAGCACGCTCAGGTCCCGGTGCCGCTGCCCGACGCCGCCGTCGATGCTGACCCTGGCCAGCGGTGCCCAGCAGAGCAGAGCGGTGGCCGCACCCCCGGCCGCGAGGAGGCAGCCCGCGCCGCCCCTGGTGTCTTCCCTCATGACCACCACGGACGCGGGAGCGTTTCCGGTGGTTCCGGGGGCGAGGTGACGGAACGGCCGTTCCGCCCGCTCCCGTCCCGTGCCGCGCGTGCCGTCCGGGTCCGTGGCCCGTGCCGTTCCGCCCGCTCCCGTCCCGTGCCGCGCGTGCCGTTCCGCCTGTCTCTGGGTCCGTGGCCCGTGCCGTTCCGCCCGCTCCCGTCCCGTGCCGCGCGTGCCGTCCGGGTCCGTGGCCCGTGCCGTTCCGCCCGCTCCCGTCCCGTGCCGCGCGTGCCGTTCCGCCTGTCTCTGGGTCCGTGGCCCGTGCCGTTCCGCCCGCTCCCGCCCCGTGCCGCGCGTGCCGTCCCGCCTGTCTCTGCGTCCGTGGCCCGTGCCTGCCTCCATCGCCCCGCCCGCACCTGCCTCCGTGGCCCGTGCCGCCCGCGCCGCCGCCCCGCGTCCCCCGGGTGGGTGCGCGTCCGTCGCCCCGGTCGCCCCGGTCCCTCTGGTCCCCCGGTCCCCCTCCGTCCCCCCGGTCCCGTCGCCCCGCGTCCCCCCTGCGGGCGTACCCGGCCTGCCGGGCGGTGGGTCGTGCGCGCGGAGGATTCCGGCCCGCGGGCGGAGCTCTTCAGAGCCGCAGGTCGCGACGGCGGAAGGCCGCCAGGCCCGCGGCCGTCAGGGCCGCCGCCAGCGCCGTGAGGACCAGCACCGGCGGCCAGTCCATCGGCGGTCCCGGGAGCTTCGGCAGATGGCCGAACGGGGAGAGGCCCAGGACGGCCTGGGGCAGGTCGAGCGCCGGTCCGACCCAGCCGAGTGCGAGGCACAGCCCCGCCACGGCCCAGCCGGCCGTCGCGGCCCCGGGTGCCGCGCCGTACAGCAGCAGCGCCACGCCGGCGAGCGTCCACACGGCGGGCACCTGGACCAGCGCGGCGCCCATGACCGCGGGCAGGTCCCCGCCGTGGCCGAGTGCCAGTCCCGCCCCGGCCAGCAGCATGATCAGTACGGCACCGCCGAAGGCGACGGCCAGGTGCCCGGCGGCCCAGGACGCCCTGCCGACCCCGTTCGCAAGGACCGGTTCGGCGCGCTGGGAGGTCTCCTCGCCGTGCATGCGCAGCACGGACCCGACCGCGTACAGGGTGGCGACCAGCCCGAACATGCCGATCATGGCGGCGAGGAAGGCGTCGGTGAGCGCCGTCTGCCCGCCCATCCGCTCGAAGATCTCCCTGGTCCGCTCGTTGTCGCCGACCAGGTCCGCCGCGCCGTCGGCCATGCCGCCGAAGACGGTCCCGGCGAGCAGGAAGCCGGCCGCCCAGCCGGACAGGGCGGCGCGCTGGAGCCGCCATGCGAGCCCGGCCGCGGTCGCGATCCGGCCCTCGGCGGGGCCCGGCCGGGTGGCCAGGAAGCCCATGCCGATGTCCCTGCGCCCGGCCAGCGCGTACGCGGCGGCGCCCTGCGCGCATGCCGCGCCGAGCGTCAGCAGCAGTACCCACCACCGTTCGCCGGCGTAGGCCCGGACGTACTCGGCCCAGCCCACCGGGGAGAGCCAGGTCAGCAGCGACGCCTCACCGCCGAGGCCGCCCCGGGCCGGGTCGCCCGCGGTACCCGCGTCTCCGGCGGCCCGCAGCACGAACGCGAGGCCGAGCACGGCCGCCGTCGCTCCCTTGGCGAGCCGGGCGCTCTCGGTGAGCTGGGCGAGGACCGCCGCCGCGGTGGCGAACAGCATGCCGGTGCCGCCGACCGCGAGGCCGAGGGCGAGCGCGCCGCCGGTGCCCTGGCCGGACAGCCCGGCCGTGATCAGCAGGGCGATCGCCGCGTTGGCGAGGCCGGCGGTGAGCAGTGCGGCCGTCAGGGGCGCGCGCCGGCCCACCATCGCGGAGGAGAGCATTTCCTGACGGCCGGTCTCCTCCTCCTCGCGGGTGTGCCGCACCACGACGACCAGGCTCATCACCGCGGCCAGCACGGCTGCGAGCGTCCCGAACCGCCAGGCGACCAGCGCGCCGGTGCTGTCGCCGAACACCGGGCCGTAGAGGCTGCGGAGCGAACCGTTCGCGGCCATCGACTCGGCGAACCGGGTCCTTTCCTCCGGCGTGTCGTACAGCGTCCCCAACGAGCCGGTGCCGCTGACCACCATGCCCGTGATCACCAGCACCCACACGGGCAGCATGATCCGGTCCCGGCGCAGTGCCAGCCGGAGCAGGGTGCCGGTGCCGGCGAGCGGGCGGCGGGCGCCGCCCGCCGCGTACGCCGTACGGGTTCCGGCGACGGCGGTCATCGCGTCACCGCCCCTTCCGCACGGTCGTCCCGCCCGTCGCGTCCGTCCGGTCCGTCGCGTCCGTCCGGTCCGTCGCGTCCGTCCTCCCCGTCCCGTCCGTCCCGTCCGTCCCGCCCCGTGTGTTCGCCGTGTCCGCCGTCTCCGCCGCGTCCCTCGCGTTCGCCGTCTCCCCCGTGTCCGCCGTCTCCGCTGCGTTCGCCGTCTCCGCTGCGTTCGCCGTGCCCGTCGCGGTGGCCGTGCCGGCCGCGTCCGCCGGTTCCCGTGCCGTCGGGCACGCCGTCCTCGTAGTGCCGCAGGAACAGTTCCTCCAGCGTGGGCGGGGTGCTGGTCAGCGACCGCACACCGGCCTCGGTGAGCGAGCGCAGCGCAGCGTCCAGCTTGTCCGTGTCGACCTGGAAGCGGACCCGGCACCCGGCGCCATCGGAGGCGGCCGCCGGACCCTGGACGTCGAGGTCGTGGACACCGGGCAGCCGCGCGAGCCCGTCGGGCGCGCCCGCCAGATCGGCGCTGACGCTGGTGCGGGTGAGATGGCGCAGATCGGCGAGCGAGCCGCTCTCCACCGTCCGGCCCTTGCGGATGATGCTGACCCGGTCGCACAGCGCCTCCACCTCGCTGAGCACATGGCTGGAGAGCAGGACCGTCCGGCCGCGGTCGCGCTCCTCGGTGACGCAGGTCCGGAAGACCTCCTCCATCAGGGGGTCGAGCCCGCTCGTCGGCTCGTCGAGGATCAGTACGTCGGCGTCGGAGGCGAGCGCGGCGACCAGGGCCACCTTCTGCCGGTTGCCCTTGGAGTACGTTCGCCCCTTCTTGGTGGGGTCGAGTTCGAACCGCTCGATCAGCCGGTTCCGGCGCGCCTTGTCGAGCCCGCCGCGCAGCCGGCCGTAGAGGTCGATGACCTCGCCGCCGGACAGGTTCCGCCAGAGCGTCACGTCACCGGGGACGTACGCGGTCCGCCGGTGCAGTTCGACGGCGTCCTGCCACGGGTCCATGCCCAGCAGCCGGGCGGCGCCGGAGTCGGCGCGCAGCAGTCCCAGCAGGATGCGGATGGTGGTGGACTTCCCGGCGCCGTTGGGCCCGAGGAAGCCGTGGACCTCGCCGGCCTCGACCGCGAGGTCGAGGCCGTCCAGTGCGTGTGCCCGTCCGAACGACTTGTGCAGTCCGGCGGCACTGATGGCCTTCGTCATGTTCAGAACGTACGATGCGTTCAGAAATTTGTGAAGTTAAGGAAGCGTATAAACTCGGACCCGGGTTGCTGAGCAGGGGAGATGATCCGGGAATGATGCCGATGACCGAGGGCGCCGGGGACGCGGAGGCCGTCTCGCGTTTCGTGGAACGCTTCGCGGCCCAGCTCGTCGAGGCCGGGATGACGCGCATGCCCGCCAGGGTCTTCGCCGCGCTGATGGCTTCCGACTCGGGCGCGATGACCTCCGCCGAACTCGGCGAGCAGTTGCAGGTCAGCCCCGCTGCCGTGTCCGGGGCGGTGCGCTATCTGTCGCAGCAGCACCTGGTGTCGCGCGAGCGCGAGCCCGGCTCCCGGCGCGAGCGCTACCGGGTTCACAGCAACCAGTGGTACGAAGCGTTCACCAGCCGTGACGCGCTGCTGAAGCGCTGGTCGGACTCGCTCCGAGAGGGAGTGGCGAGCCTCGGCGCCGACACCCCGGCGGGTCGCCGGCTGGCGGAGAACGTCGCGTTCTTCGACTTCCTGCAGGGGGAGCTCGGCGCGATCATGGAGCGCTGGCGGGAGCACCGCGAGCGGTTGTTCGGCCAGTCCTGACGCGGGTGCTCCCGGCGCGCGCGGGCGGCGTACGGCGGTTCCTCCCGGCCCGTGCTCACCCTCCCGCGGCCCGCGGCCCCGGCAGCGTCAGCGACCACGCCCCGGGGCGAAGGGTCCAGGTCCGGTTCCGGACCGGTCCGGCGACGAGCGCGTCGGCGCGGTAGCGGAAGTCGGCGCCGGAGACGGTGACCACCTTGGCCGTCGTCCGTACGTCGCCCGAGCCGGATCCGCGGCTCACGGTCACCTCCGCGGCGCCGTCGGCCGCCCGGACGCGTACGTCCTCGACCGGCTCGTCCAGATCGCTCAGCAGCACCCCGTCCGCCTCCACCCGCAGCCGGTGCCGCACACCGGGCGGTGCCTGCGGAACGGGACGGACCAGGGTGCGGATCAGTGAGCGGCAGGCATGCCACACCGAGCCGGCCTGCCCCGCCGCCCCGTCGGCGGCCGGTCCGGCCGGACCGGCAGGGATGCGCAGATCGGCCAGCACCACTCCGTCGCTGTCGTCGGCCAGCAGGTCCAGCCGGTGCGCGGCCCCGTCGAGGACCGCCCGGGCGGCCGCCACCGCACCGGTCGGCACGCCCAGCGAGCGGGCCGTCTCCAACGAACCGCCGGCCCCGACCGGGACCAGCGACAGGGCCTCGTCGGCGAGTTCCCGAGCCTGGTGCAGCAGGCCCACGGCGCGCAGCAGCGTACGGTCGTCACCGATCACCACGGGCCGCCGGGAACCCCTGCGGGCGAGGGCGCGGGAAAACTCCTTGGGTCCGTCGGGCAGGCAGATCTTCGCCGCCGACCCGGCACACAGCACATCTTTCGCGATACGCACGGACTCACCGTCGAAACGGCGGGCGACCGGGTCGATGACCACCAGGAGCTGGTCGGGAGCCGACACCTCGGTCCTTCCTCGGGTAGCATCTTTGTGCAAGAGCCCCTTGCGCTATTGCGCCAGGGGCTTCGTCTATTCCGGGGCACACCGGTTGGCGGCTCAGGCCCCCGACCATGGACATGCCCCGCCCGGAAGGGGTGTACGCCTGTGCCCGCACTTGTGCTGCTCGGTGCTCAGTGGGGTGACGAAGGCAAGGGAAAGGCCACCGACCTCCTCGGTGGATCCGTGGACTACGTGGTGCGTTACCAGGGTGGCAACAACGCCGGCCACACCGTGGTGGTCGGTGACCAGAAGTATGCGCTCCACCTCCTCCCTTCCGGAATCCTCTCGCCGGGATGCACCCCGGTCATCGGCAACGGCGTCGTCGTCGACCCGGCGGTCCTGCTCTCCGAGCTGAGCGGGCTGAACGACCGCGGCGTCGACACGTCCAAGCTTCTGATCAGCGGAAACGCCCATCTGATCACCTCGTACAACGTCACGCTCGACAAGGTGACGGAGCGCTTCCTCGGCAAGCGCAAGATCGGCACCACCGGCCGCGGCATCGGCCCGACCTACGCCGACAAGATCAACCGTGTCGGCATCCGGGTCCAGGACCTGTACGACGAGTCGATCCTGACGCAGAAGGTCGAAGCGGCGCTGGAGCAGAAGAACCAGCTCCTGGCCAAGGTCTTCAACCGCCGTGCCATCGAGTCCGGCCGCGTCGTCGAGGAGCTGCTCGGCTACGGCGACCGGATCCGGCCGTACGTCGCGGACACCACGCTGATCCTGAACAACGCCCTGGACGAGGGCAAGGTCGTCCTCTTCGAGGGCGGCCAGGGCACCCTCCTGGACGTGGACCACGGCACGTACCCCTTCGTCACCTCCTCGAACCCGACGGCCGGTGGCGCCTGCACCGGCGCGGGCGTCGGCCCGACGAAGATCAGCCGGGTCATCGGCATCCTCAAGGCCTACACGACCCGTGTCGGCGCGGGCCCGTTCCCGACGGAGCTGTTCGACGAGGACGGCGAGGCGCTGCGCCGCATCGGCGGCGAGCGCGGTGTCACCACCGGCCGCGACCGCCGCTGCGGCTGGTTCGACGCGGTCATCGCCCGCTACGCCACCCGCGTCAACGGTCTGACCGACTTCTTCCTGACCAAGCTCGACGTGCTGACCGGCTGGGAGCAGATCCCCGTCTGCGTCGCGTACGAGATCGACGGGGAGCGCGTCGAGGAGCTGCCGTACTCGCAGACCGACTTCCACCACGCGAAGCCCGTCTACGAGTTCCTGCCGGGCTGGTCCGAGGACATCACCAAGGCCAAGACCTTCGCCGACCTGCCGAAGAACGCGCAGGGCTATGTGCGGGCACTGGAGGAGATGTCCGGGGCGCCGATCTCCGCGATCGGTGTCGGCCCGGGCCGGGACGAGACGATCGAGATCAACTCGTTCCTGTAGGACCGGGGGACCGTGCAGGAGAACCGCTGCCCTACGGCCCGTGGCCGGTGAGCCGAGCGCTCGCCGGCCACGGGCCGTTCCCGTCCGGCGCCCCGCACCCGCCGCGGTGACCTGAGTTCCGCCTCCGGTTCCAGCGCTGCCCGCTTCCAGCGCCGTGCCCCGGCTCCACTCACGTCCCGCGGCTCCATCTACCTCCTGCGGCTCCACCTACCTCCCGCACCCGCGGCTCACGGGCTTCCCCGCTCATGTCCTCCTGCTGCTCACGGGCTTTCCCTGCTCGCGTCCTCCCGCGGCTCACGGGCTTTCCCGCTCATGTCCTCCCGCGGCTCACGGACCTCCCCTGCTCGCGTCCTCCTTCGGTTCCCCGTCCGCAGCCTGCCGAGCGTTACGGCGACGGCCAGGTACGGGAGGGCGAGCAGGGCGAAGACGGTGCCGTGCGACGCGTGCGCGGACAGTCCCGCGTACGCCCCGAACACCAGCAGTGTGGTGAGGCCGGTGCCGAGCCCGGCGAGGGAGGTCACGGTGGCCCGGCTCGGCCCCTTGATCGCCTCCTGCAAACGGGCGTCGGCCAGTACGTCGATCAGCTGGAACACCAGGAACCCCGCCCCCACCAGCACGAACCCGCCGGGGCCGCCACTCAGCGCGCCCACCGAGAGGGCCACCGAGCCCGCCGCGACGGCGGCCCCGAGAGCCGGTCCGGGGAGCCGCTCGCCCAGCCCCACCAGCAGTGACCCGAGCGTCACCCCCACCCAGACCACCAGCACCAGCAGGGGGACCGTCGCCGTCGCGGCACCGGTGGCGGCGGCCAGCAGCGGTACGTACTCGTCGAGCGCGCCCCAGACCGAGCTGACGACGACGGACAGCAGCAGCGCGCGCCGCACACGACTGCTTCCGCGCACCTCGGCGAGCCCCGCCCGCAGCGCCGCGGTGTACGCGCCGCGGAGGGCGTGGCGCTTCTGACGATCCGCCCCGGGGCGGCGGGGCCGCGGTGATCGGGCAGGGCCGCGCCGACGGCTGCGCACAGCAGGCAGGCGGCGACGCTGGCTGCGCCGACCAGCGGCTCGCCGCCCCGGGCGAAGGCGGGCGCCGCAGCGGCGGTGGCCAAGGCGGTCGCGGCCATACTCACGGCGGCGGCGCGGCCCATGACCCGGGCGTAGCGCGAAGCGGCGCCGAGCCGTTCGAGTTCGTCGTGCACCAGTGCCTCCAGGGCACCGGAGCGCAGCCCACCACCGATGCCCCACAGCGCGAAACCGGCGGCGTAGGCGCCGTAGGAGGGGAACAGCACCCACAGGGCGAACCCGGCCGCCGTGAGCAGCGGCCCGACGGCCGTCATCAACCGGCGTGACACGACGTCGGCCCAGACGCCCGACGGGACCTCGACCAGCAGAGCGGTCAGCGACCACACGGCGAACAGGGACGAGATCTCGGCGGTGCCCAGGCCGTGTTCGGCGAAGAGCAGTGCGTAGAGGGGGTAGAGCAGCACGAAGTCCTCGAGCCCCGCGTACAGGTAGAGCGTCCGCTCCAGCCGCCGTACGCCGGTCGGGAGCGGGGACGAGGGTGGGGACGAGGGTGGGGACGAGGATGGGGGCGGGCAGGGCGGAGTGCCGAGCATGGAGGGTGGTCCTTCTGCGGAACGGACGGGGACGCCGGGTGCTCAGCGTCGCGGCGGTCCGCGACAGCCCGTTCCAGGACCTGCTGCCGGGTGTCAATGTCGTCGGCTCATGGGCCGAGTCTGGCAGAGGAGCGGCGGGACCGGCGGAGCATTTCCCGGCCCGGCAGGTGAACCCTTCCTCGCGCGGCTCCCGGACCGCGATCCCGTCCCCGGACCGTGATCCCGCCCTCAAACCGTGATCCCGCCCTCGGCGTCGCGCCGGGTCGGCCCGGTGGTGAACGGCCCGGCACCCTTCGGCGAGTTCCCGGATGAGCTGGGTGGGATCCACGCGGGCCGGCGCAGGATGCTCCGGCCGGAGGCGGTCGAGCGTTGCAGCCACCTGCGCGGGGCCGTGGCACCCGCATCTCGTAGGCTCCCGGCCATGAGCGACGACGAATCCGGCAGACGGGTCATAGACGGGCGCTTCGAGCTGGAGGACCGGCTCGGTGGCGGAGGTATGGGCCTGGTCTGGCGGGCGCGCGATCTGGTCCTGCACCGGGCCGTGGCGCTCAAGGAGGTACGGCCGCCCGATCCGGGTCTCGCCGAGTACGACCCGCAGGGCGCGGCGATGCTCCGGGCACGGGTGCTGCGCGAGGCACGGGCGCTCGCCCGCGTCGACCACCCCAATGTGGTGACCATCCACCACGTGGTGGACGGCGGGGAGCACACCTATCCGTGGCTCGTCATGGAGCTGGTGACCGGCGGATCACTCCATGACCGGCTGGAGAAGGGCCCGCTGGCGCCCGCCGAGGCCGCCCGCATCGGCCGCGAGGTGCTGGCCGCGCTGCGCGCCGCGCACGCCGCCGGCATCCAGCACCGGGACGTGAAGCCCGCCAACGTCCTGATGCGTCCCGACGGACGTCCCGTCCTCACCGACTTCGGTATCGCGGCCATCAGGGAGTCGACGGCGCTGACCGCGACCGGGTCCGTCATCGGCACGCCCGACTACATGGCGCCCGAGCGCATCTCCGGCGACGAGGGGGGACCGGGCTCCGATCTGTGGTCGCTGGCGATGATGCTGTACGTCGCCGTCGAAGGGTGTCACCCGCTCCGCAGGGGCAGCACCCTCGCGACGCTGGCGGCCCTGCTCAGCGAGGAGCTTCCGCCACCCCGCCAGGCCGGGCCGCTGACCGGCTTCCTGAACGCCGCGCTCGTCAAGGACCCGGCCGGCCGGGTGGACGCGGACACCGCCGACCGGATGCTCGCGGAGGCCGCCGACGGCCGGGACTCGGCTCCCGGCGCGCCGAGTGCGCCGACTCGGGGTCCCTCAGGTCCCTCGAGTCCCTCGAGTCCCTCAGGTCCCTCGAGTCCCTCGGGTCCTGCGAGTCCGCCGAGTGCGCCTACTGCTCCGGGTGGTGCGGGCGGAACCACGTCGTACCGCTTGCCACCTCCGCCGGGGCAGACGGCCGCACCGGCCGGGGCGCCCGCCGGATTCGGAGCGCCTGCGGGCTTCGGGCCGCCGATGGGCTTCGGGCCGTCGGCTCCGCGCGACGCCGTGCCGGGTGCGATCGGGGCGCCGACCCCCTACCCAACAGGCCCCACCCGGCAGACACCGCCCGGTACCGGTGGCCGGGCGAAGGGCCGGATCGCGATCGCCGCGTCCGCCGTCGCGACCGTGCTGGCGGGCGCCCTGGTGTGGACCCTGCTCCCGGACGGCGGAGGCAAGGGGGTGGGACGGCGGCGAACGCACCGGGGGCGCCCTCGCCCGGCTCGTCCTCGCCCGCGGCGAAGGGCGCGACGCCCGCACCGCCCGAGACGGCCCCCTCGCCGTCGGCACCGGCGCCCCAGGCGGACGCGAAGACCGATCTGCTGACCCCGGACGGCATCCGGGCGGCGGTGAAGGAGATCAAGGCCGCGACCGGGACGGACCGCGCGGGCGATTTCACCGTCTACCCGGACTACGTGTCCGCGGAGATCATGCTCAAGGGCAGCGACACCAAGTACGACAGCTACACCTACCGCCCGGACCAGGGCGTGCGGAAGGGCATCATCAGCGGCGCTCTGATCGGCGGTCAACGCCCGTTCAGCCTGGACGACTTCGACTGGGACGTCCTCCCCGCCCTGCTGGCGCGGGCGGAGAAGGACCTCAACGTGAAGCAGCCGACGATGCGTTACGTCCTGGTCCGCCCTCCGGACGACACCTTCGGCACGCCGCTGGGGCTGGCCGTCTACCGCGTGGACGACCATGTCGCCGGCTATCTGGAGGCCGATCTGAAGGGCAAGGTGATCCGGGTGATGCCGGCCGAGGACTGATCGGTCCGGCCCTTGCGGCTACGCCCCTGCGGCGTGGCCGACGAACGCCGTCCAGGCCCCGGGGGCCACGGTGAAGACCGGGCCCTCGGGAACCTTGGAGTCGCGGATGTGGACGGCGTGGGGGCAGGTGGCGACCTCGACGCACTCTCCGCCGCTGGAGCTGCTGTAGGAGGACTTGTGCCAGTCGAAGGCCACTTCGATGCACTCGCCGCCGCTGCTGTCGCTGTAGCTCGACTTGATCCAGCGCAGGCTGTCGGTCATCTCTGCTCCCCTGCCAACTGCTCGATAAGGCCCAGTGATTCACGAGGGCCCAGGGCCTGTGCCCGGATCTTCGCATACCGCTGGGCGTATGTACTCACCTTTGCGGGGTCCTTGATCAGCAGGCTCTCGTCCTGCGGCTCCAGATAGACCAGGTGGTCGTGTTCCGGGGTCTCCACCAGGGTCATCCCGCCTCGATTACCCGCGTGTTCACCGCCCAGCCCCGCCTCCAGCGGCAGGACCTGCAACGTCACGTTACGCCGCCGCGCGCACTCCGCAAGGTGCCGCATCTGGCCACGCATGACCTCGTGGCCGCCGATCGTCCGCCGCAACACCGACTCCTCCAGCACCACCTCGATCAGCGCCACCGGCTCCCGCTCGAAGAGTGCCCGCCGCGCCAAACGCGCCTCGACCAGCTCCTCCACCCGCTGCTCCGTCAGCGGCGGATACCCGCCGCCGATCAGGGCCCGCGCGTACTCCTCCGTCTGGAACAGCCCGTGCACCACGAGCGTCGCGTACAGATGGAGCCCGACCGCCTTCTGCTCCAGCAGCGCGTAGTCCTTGAACTGCGCCGGGTACTTCTCCAGCCGTACGTACGTCCTCGCCTGCTCGAAGATGTCCATCCCGTCGCCGAGCACCCGCTCCAGTTGCACCAGCATCGCGTCGCTCGCCGGCTGCGCGCCCGTCTCCATCGCGCTCACCGCCGAACCCGTGAAGCCGATCTCCTTCCCGAGCTGTTCCTGCGTCCAGCCTTTCCGCACCCGCAACTTGCGGGCGACGTCCGCCACGAGCCGTGCCGTCGGACCCGCCAGTTGCTTGTTCTCCGCTCGCGCCATTGCGATCACCATTCGACTCGACCGGACTCAACCGGTCACCATCGGTCCCCGCCGAATTCGACCTCGATCAAGGCAGGTTGGCGCAGGTCAAAGGGTGTCCGACCGGCCTCGCAAGGCTATGGAGAACGCTATCCGGACGGCATCACACTGGCCCCGTGAATACGGATAATCGACGAATGGAACCGGACCTGGACCTGGACCTGGACTGGATCCCGGTCTCCGGATTCCGGCTCCGCAAGGCGGGCGTGCGTTTCGACGCCGTACGCGTCGACGGCGACGACGGACGCCGGCTGGCCGACCTCCTGGACCGGATGACGGGCGGCGACCCCGGCCCCATCGTCACCGAGGCGAACGGCTGCCGCGGTGTCTACTTCCTGCTCCCGGTGGGCAGTACGGCGCACCGTTCCTGGCCGCGCGGGGTGACCCGTTACAACTCCGCCGTCGGGAGTGTCGGTTACGTACCCGTCCCGGCGCTCGACGGGCCCACCTGGCCTCTGGCCTGGCGTGTCCCGCCCGTCGCCGACGACCGCTTCGTGCACCCGCTGCTGCTGCGCACGGCGGCCGTCGAGCTGCTGGGCTGACGGCG
This sequence comes from Streptomyces sp. I6, assembly GCA_003725745.1. Taxonomy (GTDB): domain Bacteria; phylum Actinomycetota; class Actinomycetes; order Streptomycetales; family Streptomycetaceae; genus Streptomyces. The sequence continues at coordinate 3,667,569 of RHDP01000001.1, forward strand.
TCCCCGCGGCGGCGGCCGGGCGACCGGGAGCGGTCATGCGTGGGAGGATTGCCGCATGAGCGGCCGCGGTCTCGTGACGCTGTTCCTCTGCGGCGACGTCATGCCGGGCCGGGGTGTCGACCAGATCCTTCCGCACCCCGGCGACCCCGCGCTGCGGGAGAGCCACATCCGGGACGCCCGGGACTACGTGGCGCTCGCGGAGGCGGCGAACGGCGCGATCCCGCGGCCCGTCGACTACACCTGGCCCTGGGGTGCGGCCCTGGGCGTCCTGGACCGCTTCGACCCCGACGTGCGCGTGATCGACCTGGAGAGCAGCGTCACGACGAGCGACGACTTCGCCTCGGGCAAGGCGGTGACGTACCGGATGCATCCCGGCAACGTTCCGTTCCTCGCCGCGGCGCGGCCCGACGTCTGCGCGCTCGCCAACAACCATGTGCTGGACTTCGGGCGGCGCGGCCTGGAGGAGACCCTGGACGTACTCGGCCGTGCCGGTCTCGGGCCCGCCGGGGCCGGGCGCAACCGGGCCGAGGCACAGCGCCCGGTCGCGGTCGCCACCCGGAGCGGGGGCCGGGTGCTGGTCCTGTCCTGCGGGATGGCGTCCGCCGGGGTCCCCTCCCGCTGGGCGGCGGCCGAGGGCAGACCGGGCGTCGACTACGTCCCCGACCTGTCCGTCCGCAGCGCCGACGCGCTCGTCCGGCGGCTGCGCGAGGTGCGCCGGCCGGGCGACCTCGCGGTCGTGTCGATCCACTGGGGCTCGAACTGGGGATACGGGGTGTCGCAGAGCCAGAGCACCTTCGCCCATCGGCTCGTCGAGGGAGGCGTGGACCTCGTCCACGGGCACTCCTCCCACCACCCCCGGCCGATCCAGGTCCACCACGGCAAGCTCGTCCTGTACGGCTGCGGCGACCTCATCGACGACTACGAGGGCATCACGGGTTATGAGCGCTACCGCGACGACCTGCGGCTGCTGTACTTCCCCACCCTGGACGCGGAGACCGGCGAACTGGCCGACCTGCGGATCGTGCCGATGCAGGCGCGGCGGATGACCCTCCACCACGCCTCGCCGAAGGACTCCGGCTGGCTGTGCGAGGTGCTGAGCCGGGCCGGACGGGCGTTCGGCACCCAGGTGGAGCCCGAACTCGGCGGGGAAGGGACGCTCGCCCTCCGCTGGAACCGCCGCTGGAACCGCCGCTGAGCCGCCGGATCCGGATCCGGATGCGCGCCGGCCGCGCCCCACCGGCTCGATGCGACCGGCCCGATGTGACCGGCCCGATGTGACCGGCCCGATGTGACCGGCTCGATGTGACCGGCCCGATGCGATCGGCCTGTCGCGGTGGGCGGCGCGGCGGCCAGATGCAGCCCGGCGTCAGTTCCCGGACCGTGCGCATGTCGGTCGGCCTCGTCTCGGCGTACGCCCGGGCTCAGCCCACCTTGGTGTACGTCAGCGGCGCTCCGCCCGAACCGACCAGCTCGCGGACGATGGTGCGGTCGTCGGACATGTCGAGACGGCTCCACTGGCCCGGTGCGCAACTGCTCCGATCGCCGAAGGTCACCTGTGTGGGGCCGAGTTCGAGCGGCGGACCCGAGGCGCGCAGCGTGGCGGCCCAGCGACAGTCGTAGGTGGCGCCCTGCCCGGCCAGGGTCATGACGGTGTCGCCGGTTGAGCCGCTGGTGATGGTCATGACGCGCTTGTTCGCGTTGCCGTCGGCGGTCGTGAACTCGGCCTGCCAGGTGCCTAGGTACTCCTCCGGCACGGTCCCGGGGCGTGCGGCGGGAGAGGGCTCCTCCACCGTGGGCGCGTCGCCGGCAGCCGACCCGCGCTGCCCTCCGGAGCCACCGGGTGAGCGGGCCGCGGACGCCGAAGGGCCGGGCGCCGTGGGGGTGTCCGTGTGCTCGCCGCTCATGAGCGTGTAGACCGAACTGCCGGCCGCCACCGCGACCACCACCGCCACGGCGACGAGGGCCACCGTGCCCCGTCTGTCACGGCGCTGCTTCCCGGCGAAGGGCGGCTGGCCGTACGGCGGGTACCCGCCGTACGGAGGCCCGGCGGAATGCGGGGTGTACGGGGCGGACCCCGGGTGGTGTGCCGCCCACCCGGGAGGCGGGGGCGGGACCGGGGTTTGCGTCCCGCCCGGGGAGGCGCCTGGCCCGGGCGGGATCCCTGGCCAGGGGGAGGCGCCGGAGGGCCGGCCATCGTCGGGAGGGCGTGCACACCCGGCGCCCCCGGGGCAGGCCCGCCGCCCCGGCCACTCGGCGCGGCGGGCCTGCCCGGGGGATGCGGTGTGCTGCCCGCGTCGCCCTGCGCGTCCCCGGTGGAGAAGCGAGCATCGGGGTGCTGCGCGGTGTGCTGCCGGGCGTCACGGTGCTGTGCGTCGGGGGAGCCCTGTACGGCGGGGTGTCGAACCGCCGGGCCGACGGCGGGGGCGCCCTGCCCCGGCGAGCCTTGACCCGGGGCGCCCTGCCCCGGGGAGCCCTTGGCAGCGGGCTGCTGCGCGGCGCCCGGGGCTTGCGGACCGCGTCCGGGCGTCTGTGTGCCGGCCGCCGGGCCTGCCCCGGGCGTCTGCGCTCCGGCCGCCGGGCCCGCCCCGGGCGTCTGCGCTCCGGCCGCCGGGCCCGCCCCGGGGGTGTCCGCGAAGCTCTCCGGGTGCTCGACCTCCAGCAGACTCACCGCGTGGCTGCCGAGTTGGGCGATGAGGGCTCCCGGCAGCCACGGCACGCTCGAGTCCCGCGACACGCCGCCGGCCCGTTCCCTGATCTGGTCCAGAGCGGGCCGGGATCCGGGATCCTTGCGGAGGCAGTCCCGTATCAGGTCCCGCAGCGGCTCCGGGACACCGGACAGATCCGGCTCCTCCTCCGCGATGCGGAACATCTGCGCGTGGACGCCGCTGTCGGCGGAGCCGAACGGCATCCGCCCGCTCGCCGCGTACGCGAGGACGGAGCCCAGGCAGAACACGTCGCAGGCCGGGGTGACGCGATCCCCCGGACCTGTTCGGGGGCCATGAACCCGGGCGAGCCGACCAGGGCGCCGGTGCGGGTCAGCCCGCCGTCGGCGACGGTCTCCAGGGCGCGGGCGATACCGAAGTCGATGACCCGGGGCCCGTCGATGGTGATCAGGACGTTGGACGGCTTCAGATCGCGGTGCACGATCCCCGCGCTGTGGATGTCCGCGAGTGCCCGCGCCAGTCCGGCGGCGAGGGTGCGCACGGAGTGCTGGGGCAGCGGCCCGTGCGCCGGGCCGCCCTGCCCCCGGAGACCACCGAGTGGAGCGACGGCCCGGCGACGTAGCCCGTCGCCACCCACGGCACCTCGGCCTCGGTGTCCGCGTCCAGCACCGGAGCCGTCCAGGCCCCGCCGACCCGGCGGGCGGCCGCGACCTCCTGCCGGAACCGGCTGCGGAACTCCTCCTGTTCGGCCAGTTCCCGCCGGACCAGCTTGACCGCGACCGTGCGGCCCCGGTCGGAGCGGGCCAGATAGACCTGCCCCATGCCGCCGGCACCCAGGCGGGCCAGCAGTCGGTACGCCCCGATGCGGCGCGGATCTCCGGATGCCAGCTGCTCCATGACCGAACGCCCCTCCCCCGACCTACGTGGACGTGCACGCGCGTGTGCGTGCCGGTGTGCGCGTATGGATCCGCGCGTGTCCGATCGCATGAGAATAGTGCGCTCCGGGCGGGCGCCCGCAGGCAATCGCCTCCGGGATGGGAGCGGCCCGATCGCGCCCGCGTCCCCGTGCGTGGCGATTCCCCCGCGGGGAGACACCCCGCGGGGAGACATGCCGCGAGGGGACACCCACGCACGCCAGGGGACACCTCCGGCGCTTCCGCCGGTTCCCGGGAACCGGACGGCCGGGGCCGCGTACGTGCGTACGGGCGCCCGGTACACCGGCTAGCTAGCTAGGTGCCCGGCACACCGGCCGGGCGGGCCCCGACACGGCGCATGGGCCGCGGCGTCCGGGACGCGGTGTCCGGGACGCGGGCCGTGCGGACCGGACTCCGGGACGCGACCCCGGAACCCCGTACCGAGGCGGCCCCGCCCGGCCGTCAGATCCGAGGCGGCGTCGGGATCGTCCCGCGACGGCGCCGTTCCGAGGCTCCGGGACCCCGGGACCCCGGGACCCCGGGCTCCGGAATCCCGGGATGATGAGGTGGAGCGGGCGGGGCCGTCCGGGGCGGTGGCGGACGTCTTCTCAACGGGTCGTTTCGGCGGGTTCGTTCGGGGTGGTGGTGTCCTGCGGGCCGTCCGAGGCGAGCGCCTCCATCGCGGCGGAGAGCCTCTCCAGCACCCGAACGGTCTCCGCGAACTGCTCGTCGCCGAGGCGGTTTGCTAGGCGCCCGGCGAACTCGGCGTGACCCGGGTCGATCTTCTCGATCGCCGCCCTGCCCTCGTCGGTGGGCCGGAGCAGCTTGGCCCGGCGGTGCGCAGGGTTCGGCACGTACTCGGCGAGGCCGTTGCCGACGAGCAGATCGGCGATCCGTTGCACGCTCTGCCGGGTGATGCCCATGGTGCGGGCGATGCCCGCGACCGGAAGCGGCTCGCGCAGCACGGCGCCGAGGACCTGCCACCAGGCCGAGGTCAGTCCGGCCGGGCGGGCCAGTTCGTCGGCGACGCCCAGGAACTGGCCGTTCAGCCGGAACACGCTCAGGGCGGTCGTGCTGAGCAGGCTCTGCCTCTCTCCGGCCGGATCGCCGGTGGGCTCCCGGGCGGTGGCGACGGCCGCATCGCGGCCTGTTCCGTGGCCCGGCCCCGGGTGGGCGGCCGGGCCGCCGCCCGGGGGACGGGGGACGGCCGCACCATGCGCCGGACCGTGTGCCGGACCGTGTGCGGGACTGTCGTTGCCGCGGGCGGTCATGAGGCGAGCTCCTCGAACGCCGCCGGGTCCGAGTCGTGGAACAGCCGGTACCACGCGTCGAGCCTGCCGCCCTCGAACGCGCCGAGCCTGCCCAGCACTTCGCGGGCGAACGCGACCGGCTCGGTCGGGCCGGCCGTGATCAGATCGCCGTCGGTCACGGCATCGGAGTCGACGTAGTTCCCGCCGCCGCCGTAGCCCGTGGCGGCGAGGTAGGACGGCACTGCGCTGGTGTGCCTCCGGTCGTCAAGCAGCCCCTCGCGTGCCAGCCCTGCCGTGGCCCCGCAGATCGCGGCGACGGGCACCCCCGACTCGAGGAACTCCCTGGCCTTGCGGGCGAACGGGGCCAGGTCGTCACCCGCGTCCCACAGGTCGGCGCCGGCGAGGATGAGCAGCTCGCTGTCCTCCGGCCGCAGCGCGTCGAGACCGAGGTCGGGCTGGATGCGCAGGCCGCCGATCGTGGTGACCGGCTTGCCGGCGGCGGTTCCGACCGTGCGCACGGTGTGGCCGGTGCGGGCGAGCCAGGCGGTCGCGTGCCCCGTCTCCCAGTCGGCGAACGTGTCGTAGACGGCCACGTGAACCGACCTGCCGGCCCCTTCGGCCTCGGTGGTCCCCGTGGTTCCGGTGGTTCCGGTGGTTCCGGTGGCCTCGGTGGTCCCGGTGGCGGATGTCGTGTCGGCGGTGATGGTGGCCTCCCCGGCCCAGCGGTGGGAATCCGTTCGATGGCAGAAGGCTGTCATGATGGCAGCATGCTGTCAATATTGTCGATCGGTATTCCGTGCGGGGGTTCCGCTGCGCGTTGCCCGTGAAAGCGACACGTTGCCCAGGAAAGTGGCGGAGGCCATACAGGGTGGCCATGTCGACCCCGGTCGGCGCCTCCCTAACCTGGCCGCATGACCCCTCATGCCGAACCCGATCCCCAGGCCGGCGCGGCCGTGAAGGCCGCCGACCGCGCACATGTCTTCCACTCGTGGTCCGCCCAGGGCCTGATCGACCCGCTCGCCGTGGCCGGCGCGGAGGGTTCGTACTTCTGGGACTACGAGGGCAACCGCTACCTCGACTTCACCAGCGGCCTCGTCTACACCAACATCGGTTACCAGCACCCGAGGGTCGTCGAGGCGGTCCAGGAGCAGGCGGGGCGGCTGGCCACGTTCGCGCCGGCGTTCGCCATCGACGTGCGCTCGGAGGCGGCGCGCCTGATAGCCGAGCGCACCCCCGGCGACCTGGACAAGATCTTCTTCACCAACGGCGGCGCCGAGGCCGTCGAGAACGCGGTGCGCATGGCCCGTCTGCACACGGGCCGGGCGAAGGTGCTCTCGGCGTACCGCTCCTACCACGGAGCCACCTCCACGGCGATCAACCTCACCGGCGACCCGCGCCGCTGGGCGTCCGACACCGCCTCGGCGGGCGTCGTCCACTTCTGGGCGCCGTTCCCGTACCGCTCGCCGTTCTACTCCTCTACGGAGGCGGAGGAGTGCGCGCGGGCGCTGCAGCACCTGGAGGACACGATCGCGTTCGAGGGTCCGGGGACCGTCGCCGCGATCGTCCTGGAGACCATCCCCGGCACCGCGGGCATCATGACCCCGCCGCCCGGGTACCTCACGGGCGTCCGCGAGATCTGCGACCGGTACGGCATCGTGTTCGTCCTCGACGAGGTCATGGCGGGCTTCGGGCGCACGGGCAGGTGGTTCGCGGCGGAGCACTACGACGTCGTGCCCGATCTGCTGACCTTCGCCAAGGGGTCAACTCCGGTTATGTGCCGCTCGGCGGCGTCGCCATCTCCGCCGAGATCGCGGCGACCTTCGACAAGCGCCCGTACCCCGGCGGCCTCACCTACTCAGGCCACCCGCTCGCCTGCGCGGCCGCCGTTGCGACGATCCGGGTGATGGAGGACGAGAAGGTCGTCGAGCACGCCGCCCACCTCGGCGAGACCGTGCTCGGCCCGGGGCTGCGCGCGCTGGCCGAGCGCCACCCGTCGGTGGGGGAGGTGCGCGGTCTCGGCGCGTTCTGGGCCCTGGACCTGGTGCGCGACCGCGAGACCCGGGAGCCGCTGGTGCCGTACAACGCCTCGGGCGATGCGGCCGCGCCGATGGCCGCCTTCGGCGCGGCCTGTAAGAAGAACGGCCTGTGGCCCTTCATCAACATGAACCGCACCCACGCCGTCCCGGCCTGCAACGTCACCGAGGCCGAGACCAAGGAGGGCCTGGCGGCCCTGGACGCGGCCCTGTCGGTCGCCGACGAGCACACCGTCTGACAACAGCCGGGGCCCGCGTGTCAGCGCCACGGGCTCGGGCCCCGGTTCACGTGGGTCCCGGTTCGGGTGGACTCCGGCTGGTGTGGTCCCGGTTCATGTGGGTCACGGGGTCGTGGGCCCGGGTTCCTGTGTGCGCCCGTCACAGGGCTCGCGGCCGTGGCCCCTCTGCTCTGTGCGTCTGCCATGGGAGTGCGTTCCTGGCCCCGCTCTGTGTCCTGACGTGGCCGGGGGCCTACCCCTCACGGCGGAGGGCGGAGGCGGGCCGGGATGAGGCAGCCGCCGCCGGGCCCCGAGGGGCCTGAGGCGGGCCCGGGGACGTGCGGTGAGGCCCGCGGGAGCCTCCGGACCGGCACGGGCGGGGCAGAGCCTGCCGCGGGGCTTAAGGTGTCCGTCGAACCGGACGGAGGAGACCGACACCATGCCCGCGAGCGGAGCGGTCACGCGCAACACCCTGCGGCAGCAGATCGCCGACGCGTTGCGGGACGAAGTGCTGGCCGGACGGCTGCGGCCCGGGCAGGAGTTCACGGTCAAGCAGATCGCCGAGCAGTACGGCGTCTCCACCACCCCCGTCCGCGAGGCCCTCGTCGACCTGGCCGGACAGGGCCTGCTCGACTCCAGCCAGCACCGCGGCTTCCATGTGCACCGCTTCTCCGTCGAGGACTTCCGCGGCATGATCGAGGCCCGCTCGCTCATCGTCGACGCCGTCTTCCGCGAGGGCGGCGTTCCCCGTGCCCAGTCGGCGACGGGCGCGTCGCTGGTCTCCGTACGCCGCCGCGCGGAGGAGGCCGCACGCGCCGCCCGCTGCGGCGAGCTGAACGTCCTCATCGGCTACGACCTGCGGTTCTGGCGTGAGCTGGGTGCCCTCGTCACCAACCGCTACATCGCCGACTTCCTGGACCGGCTCAGGGTGCAGTCCTGGGTCTTCGCCGTGCCCCGGCTGCGGGGCGAGCCCGACCTCGGGAACTGGCTGTGGTGCGGTCACGAGCAACTCGTCGACGCGATCACACAGGGCGACGCCGCGGCGGCACGGTCGCTGATCTCGGCCGACGACGACCTGGCCCTGCGCTGGGCGGACTGGCCGGAGCGGCGCCCGGAGTGAGGGTCGGAGCGGCGCCCGGAGCGGCGCCCGGAGTGACGGTCGGGCCGGGTGGGAGCGCGGCCGGTGGTGGAGCCGGACCGGTGCCCTACCGCGAGGGGAGCCGGACGGGGGATCGGAGCCACACCGGCGAGGCCCCTGTTCCGGTCCCGGCCCGGGGAACCGGCCGGCCCGGGGCCGAGCGGACCGGCCCGAGGATGGGTATGTGACCTGCAGACCCCCGGCACGGTGCCGCCACCCGGGCCGGACCGGTGTCGGTGACGGCTGTCTGTGCGGGGTGTGCCACTAGCACTACGCTGTGCCGACCGTCGCACAACCTGCTACGACTCCGATGGAGAGCGAGCCCGTCTTGGCCTGTGACCTCTGGCTGGTCCCCCTCGTCGATGTGCTGTGCCACAGCCCCGACAACCCCTTCGCCGAGGAGATCGCGTCGTACGACAAGGCCCTCACCGCGGCCGGTCTGCCCACCGTTCCCGTCTTCGCCTACATGCCCGGCCTCTCGGGCGACGTCGCCCCGGTCGCAGGCTTCGACTACGACGCCCTGCACTTCCTGCGCCGGGCGTACCTCCTCCAGCTCTGCGGGCTGGCGGTGACGCCCGTCGACGAACTGGGCGGCGACTACGAGCAGCTGCTGGAGATGTTCGAGTCCACGGCCCAGCAGTCCCATCTGGTGTGGCACTACGACCACGCAGGCGCCTATGTCCCCGTCGACTTCCCCGAGCCCCTGTCCAACGAGGAACTCCTCGCCGGGGGCGGGCCGCTGGGCTCCTCCCAGGGCCTGCTGCGCGAACTCGAGTACGTGGCCCCGTCCATCGGCATCGATCCCGCCAACCCCCCGTCCGCGCCGGCTCCGCCCACCCGTCCCACCTCCCTGGAGGAACCGGCGGGCCCCATCCCCCACGACGACAGCCCGTTCGCCCGTGAACGCCATGTGTGGCTGGGTCTGCATGCGGCCGCGACCCGCAGCCTGGGCCAGGGATCAATGATCATCTTCAGCTGAGCCCCGGCCCTGGCCGGGGCTGTCCGGTCCGTGCGACCGCAGGTGTGCCGTACGGCCGCGGGCTGCGAGCCTCCGCCGTGTTCCGTCCCCTCAAGTCCCGAATCCGGCCTGTTCCGTAGCCCGGCTTGCTCGGCCTGTTTCCGTAGCCCGGCTTGTTCCGCGTACCTCGGCCTGTTCCGTAGCCCGTTCTCCTCCCCGATCCGCCCGGACTCCCCATCCGCTGCCCACCGCTCGCTGCCCACCGCCCACCGCCCACCGTGCGGGGCCTCGGCGTGCGCGCGGGAACGCCTTGGCGCGCCGCCACGGGCTGCCGCCCGCGTGCCGTGTCGGCACGGGGACGCGGGCGACGGCGCGGGCACCTACGGCCTCAGCGCCATCACCAGGCACAGTGCCGAGTACGCCAAGGACACCTTCTCCGTCACGCCGCCGGCACTCGCCGCCACCTCGGCCCTGGTGATCACGGGTAGGGCCCGGGTCGGTGACCGGCTCACCGCCACCACCGGCGCCTGGACGGCCGCCCCCGACGCGTACGCCTACCAGTGGAAGGCCGACGGCCGGCCCGTCGCGGGAGTCATGGCCACGACCTACACGGTCCCGGCCACGCTGCTCGATCGGAAGCTGACGGTCACGGTCACCGCGGCCACCGCGGCCACCGCGGCCACCGCGGCCACCGCGGTCCGCGCGGGATCCGCGGGCGGCGCGGCGGTCTCTGCGGCCGTGACGGTCGCCAGGGGCTGCGCGCCCGGAGCGGGCGCCGCACCGAGGATCAGCGGCAGTGCCGGAACGGGTGTGAAGGTCACCGCCGTCGTCGGCGCCTGGTCGCCGGCCGCCACGTCGTACGCCTACCAGTGGCGGGCGAACGGGGCGGTGATCGCCGGGGCCATCGGGTCGGGTGACACCGTGCCCGCGTCGCTGCCGGGCAAGAAGCTCACCGTGACCGTCACGGCCCGCAGGACCGGCCACGCCGACGGTGCGGCGACCTCGGCCGCGATCGTCGTGGCCCGGGGAGCCGCGCCCAAGGCCGGCAAGCCGCCCGCGATCACCGGCACGGCCAAGGCGGGCCGCACGCTCACCGCGAACCGGGGCACATGGACGCCCGCGCCGACCACGTACGGCTACCAGTGGTACGCGAACGGCGTGGCGATCACGGGTGCGACCAAGCCCACGCCGGCCCTCAGGGCCGCGCAGAAGGGGAAGAAGATCACGGTCAGGGTGACCGCGTTCCGCACCGGTCATCCCAGCGGCACCGCACCGAGCAGGGCGACGGCCACGGTCACCGGCTGATCCCGCCCGCAGCCTCCCCGGGCATCCCCTGACGGAGGCCTCCTACCGAGCCTCCGGCGGCCGCTGCCGCGGCATGTTCGGTCGGGTCGGCGGGTGCGGCAGGGGGAAGCGGCCCCACGACGGATGGGCGTGGTCCGGGCGCGAGGGCACCGCCGCCGACTGCATCAGCAGCGGCGCCGGGCCGGCGCGGAACTCGAGCATCCAGTCGGCCGTCTCGGTGCGGACCAGCTCCGTCAGGTCCTCCGAGAAGCGGCGCAGCACGGTGAGGCACCGCTCCGCCGCCTCGCCCGCCGTGCCCTCGGTGGGCCCGAGCACCTCGCGGACGCTCTCCGATGCCCAGTCGAACTGCAGGCTCTGGAGCCGGCGGTGCACGGCCTGGGCCGCGGCCATGTCCCTCGTCCAGCCCGAGGTCAGGCCGAAGTACCGGTCGCCGGCCACGCAGGCCGCGGCGAGCAGCAACGACAGATACCCCCAGCCCGCCGCGCCGGGCAGCATCCGCGTCAGGTCCAGCAGGGGCAGTGCCGCGCCCGTGACCACCCCCAGGACCGTGCCGGCGCGCAGTGCGCGGGCACCGCGGCGCTTGCGCACGCGGTCGTCCAGATACCACTGCGCGGTCCGCAGCGCGTCGGCCTCCACCCGGCGGTACAGCTCGTCGAGGCGTTCCGCGGGCTCGCCCCAGTCGCCGAGCGGGAACGGCCGTCCGGCCAGATCGCGGCCGCGGTCACGGCCGCGGTCACGGCGCGGGCCGCTTCCGGGGCCCGGGGTGTCGCCGGTCACCGGGACCCCGGCCCCGCCCTCCTCCCGGGCCGACCCCCCAGGCTGCATCTCCGGCTGGCTCACCGGTGCACTCCTCTGCTGCTGTGCGTGTCTGCTGCTCTGTGTGACTGCGGCTGTGCGTGACTGCTGGTCTGCATGGCTACAGCGGTGCGTGACTGCGGCCGTTCGCGGCTACGGCGGTGCGTGACCATGCGCGGTGCGTGACCACGCGCGGGTCGTGCCGCGGACACGCTTCTGCCAACCCTGCGTGACGTGGTGTGCACGCACGGGTCTCGGTGTGCAGGGTCTTCCTACCGCCGAACGGTGGGCCGGCGGAGCGGAATCCCGGTAATTCCGCCCGCACGGGCGTCCTGATCCGGTAGAGGAGGGGCGCGCCGCTCGAACCGGAAGTCACTCGAAAGAGTTGGTGCCCACTGGCCGCGGCATGCCGTCCCCCGACCGCGTAGGCTCGGTTTACCGAACAATCGACGTCGAAATGCCAGGAGTGACCGTGATTCCCGGTGGTGGCCAGCCCAATATGCAGCAGTTGCTTCAGCAGGCCCAGAAGATGCAGCAGGACCTCGCCCGTGCGCAGGAGGAACTGGCGGCGACCGAGGTCGAAGGCCAGGCGGGCGGCGGTCTCGTGAAGGCGACCGTGACCGGCTCCGGCGAGCTGCGCGGCCTCGTCATCGACCCCAAGGCGGTCGACCCGGACGACACCGAGACCCTCGCCGACCTCGTCGTCGCCGCCGTCCAGGCCGCCAACGAGAACGCACAGCAGCTGCAGCAGCAGAAGCTCGGCCCGCTCGCCCAGGGACTCGGCGGCGGCGGGATCCCCGGGCTCCCCTTCTGACGCCCTGTCCGCGCCGGTCTTGACCCTGGTCGGACCGGACCAACTACCGTAACCACCGAAGCAATCCCAGAGAGGCGTTCCGTTGTACGAAGGCGTGGTTCAGGACCTCATCGACGAACTGGGCAGGCTGCCCGGCGTCGGTCCCAAGAGCGCGCAGCGGATCGCCTTCCACATCCTCCAGGCCGAGCCGGCCGACGTCCGGCGCCTCGCCCACGCGCTGCTCGAGGTGAAGGACAAGGTCCGCTTCTGCGCGGTGTGCGGGAACGTCGCGCAGCAGGAGCAGTGCGCCATCTGCCGGGACGCGCGCCGCGACCCCGCGGTCCTCTGCGTGGTCGAGGAGCCCAAGGACGTGGTCGCGATCGAGCGGACCAGGGAGTTCCGCGGCCGCTACCACGTGCTGGGCGGCGCGATCAGCCCGATCGAGGGCGTCGGCCCGGACGACCTGCGTATCCGCGAGCTTCTCGCGAGGCTCGCGGACGGCGCGGTCACCGAGTTGATCCTGGCCACCGACCCCAACCTCGAGGGCGAGGCGACCGCCACGTACCTGGCGCGCATGGTCAAGCCCATGGGGCTGAAGGTGACGCGTCTCGCCAGCGGGCTTCCCGTTGGCGGCGATCTGGAATACGCCGACGAGGTCACGCTCGGGCGTGCCTTCGAGGGGAGACGACTTCTCGATGTCTGACGCAACGCTGCACTCCGCCACGCAGGACCCGGACGACTTCGCGGTCCAGATCGCCGACTCGATCGAGAGCTTCATCGTCGCCACCACCGAGGTGGCGCGGGGCGACGAGCCGGACAGAGCCGTGCCGTTCCTTCTGCTGGAGGTCTCCCAGCTGCTGCTCACGGGCGGCCGGCTGGGCGCCCACGAGGACATCGTCCCCGAGGAGCGCTACGAGACGGACACCGGACCCGACCTGGACGTCGACGACCTGCGCGAGCGGTTCGCCCGGCTCCTCGACCCGGTCGACGTCTTCTCCGAGGTCTTCGACCCCTACGAGCCGCGCAAGGCCCCGGTGCCGTTCCGGATCTCCGACAACCTGGCGGACATCGTCACGGATCTGCGCCACGGCCTGGCCCACTACCGCGCGGGCCGCACGACCGAGGCGCTGTGGTGGTGGCAGTTCTCGTACTTCTCCAACTGGGGCCCGACCGCCTCCGCGACGCTGCGCGCACTCCAGTCCCTGGTCTCCCATGTGCGCCTCGACCAGCCCCTTCAGGAACTGGACGGGCTGGACACCGACGAGGACCTCGCCGAGGACGATCTCGCCGAGGAGGCGGGGCGCGTGATGGCGGAGGAGATCGCGGCGCCGCTCGGCCTGCGGAGAGCGCCCGCGCCTCGATGACCGGGATCCGCCGGCGGCTGCGGGCGGAGTGTCCGCGGGCGGGGTGTTGTCGGGCGCGGTGGCTCCGAGGGCGGGGTGTCGTCGGGCGCAACGTCCCCGAGGGCGGGGTGTTGTCGGGCGCGGCGGCTCTGACGGTGGGGTGTTGTCGGGCGTGGCGGCCGCGCGCGGTGACGGTCCGCGGGCGCGTCCCGGGGCCCGGCCGGGCCCCGGTGCGAGTGTGACGCCGCCCACAGAACCGCGTACCCCGCGGCCCCTTGGGCAGATGCATCCCCGGGCGGCCCGGCCTTGCCAATGATCACGGAGTGAGCGGGACATCTCATGATGTGATACGGCGGTGGCGATTCCGGGCTGCTCGTTAAACTGACGCAGACCGCAGTGCTGACTGCGGCACAGATGAGCGAGGAGCGCACGTGGGCCTTGTCGTGCAGAAGTACGGAGGCTCCTCCGTTGCCGATGCCGAAGGCATCAAGCGGGTCGCCAAGCGGATCGTCGATGCCAAGAGGAACGGCCACCAGGTGGTCGTCGTGGTCTCGGCGATGGGTGACACGACGGACGAGTTGATCGATCTCGCCGAGCAGGTATCCCCCATCCCTGCCGGGCGGGAGTTCGACATGCTGCTGACCGCCGGGGAGCGGATCTCCATGGCCCTGCTGGCGATGGCGATCAAGAACCTGGGCCACGAGGCCCAGTCGTTCACCGGCAGCCAGGCAGGCGTGATCACCGACTCGGTCCACAACAAAGCGCGCATCATCGATGTCACGCCGGGCCGGATCCGGACGGCGCTCGACGAGGGCAACATCGCCATCGTCGCGGGCTTCCAGGGCGTCTCGGCGGACAGCAAGGACATCACCACGCTGGGCCGCGGCGGGTCCGACACCACCGCCGTCGCCCTGGCCGCGGCGCTGGACGCCGAGGTCTGCGAGATCTACACGGACGTCGACGGCGTCTTCACCGCCGACCCGCGGGTGGTGAAGAAGGCCCGCAAGATCGACTGGATCTCGTTCGAGGACATGCTGGAACTCGCCAGCTCCGGTTCCAAGGTCCTTCTGCACCGCTGCGTCGAGTACGCACGCCGCTACAACATCCCGATCCACGTCCGCTCGTCCTTCTCCGGGCTGCGGGGCACCTGGGTCAGCAACGAACCGCACGCCGAGCAAGGAGCCCGCAAGGTGGAGCAGGCCATCATCTCCGGAGTCGCCCACGACACCTCCGAGGCGAAGATCACCGTGGTCGGCGTCCCGGACAAGCCGGGCGAGGCAGCCGCGATCTTCCGCGCCATCGCGGACAACGAGATCAACATCGACATGGTGGTGCAGAACGTCTCCGCCGCGTCCACGGGCCTCACCGACATCTCCTTCACCCTCCCGAAGACCGAGGGCCGCAAGGCGATCGACGCGCTCGAGAAGACCAAGAGCGCCATCGGCTTCGAGTCGCTGCGCTACGACGACCAGATCGCGAAGATCTCGCTCGTCGGCGCCGGCATGAAGACCAACCCGGGCGTCACCGCCTCCTTCTTCGAGGCGCTGTCCGACGCCGGTGTGAACATCGAGCTGATCTCCACCTCCGAGATCCGGATCTCGGTCGTCACCCGCGCCGACGACGTCAAGGAGGCCGTCCGGGCCGTCCACACCGCTTTCGGCCTCGACAGCGACTCCGCCGAGGCCGTCGTCTACGGGGGCACCGGCCGGTGACAGCCCGGCGCGCGACGGCGGTCGCGCGATGAACCGCAAGCCGACGCTCGCGGTCGTAGGCGCGACCGGAGCCGTCGGCGCGGTGATGCTCCAGATCCTGTCCCAGCGCGCGGACGTCTGGGGCGAGATACGCCTGGTCGCCTCACCGCGTTCAGCCGGCCGCAAACTGGCCGTCCGCGGCGAGGAGACCGAGGTCGCCGCCCTCTCCGAGGAGGCCCTGACAGGGGTGGACGTCGCGCTGTTCCTGGTGCCGGCCCCGGTCGCGGCGGAGTGGGCGCCGGTCGCCGTCTCCAAGGGCGCGGTGGTCGTGGACAACTCGGCCGCGTTCCGGCTGGATCCCGGCGTCCCACTCGTCGTCCCCGAGATCAATCCACATGCCGTGCGGCTCCGGCCGCGCGGCATCGTCGCGAGCCCGGGCTGCACCACCCTGGCGATGATCGTCACGGTGGGCGCGCTGCACGCCGAGTTCTGCGTGGACGAACTCGTGGTCTCCGCCCTCCAGGCGGTCAGCGGTGCCGGGCAGTGCGGTGTCGAGGCGCTCCGCACCCAGCTCGCGCTGGTCGCGGACACCGAGCTGGGCACCGGCCCGGGCGATGTGCGCCGGGCGGTCGGCGACGGACTCGGACCGTTCCCCGCGCCCACGGCGCTGAACGTGGTCCCCTGGTCCGGGGCGCTCGCGGAGGACGGCTGGTCCACCGAGGAACTCGCGATCCGGGCCGAAACCCGCAAGCTCCTCGACCTGCCCGAACTCCGGGTCGCCGCGACCTGTGTCCGCGTGCCCGTCCTCACCACCCACTCGGTCTCGGTGCACGCGCGCTTCGAGCACGAGGTCACCGTCGAGCGAGCCCACGACATCCTCGCCACGTCCCCGGGCGTGGTGCTCTTCGACGATCCCGAGGCCGGTGAATTCCCCACCCCCGCCGATGTGGTGGGCACCGATCCGACGTGGGTCGGCCGCGTCCGGCGGGCCATGGACGACCCGAGAGCCCTGGATCTCTTCGTGTGCGGGGACAACCTCCGCAAGGGAGCGGCCCTGAACACCGCTCAGCTCGCCGAGGCGATCGCCCGCGAATTCTGAGCCGGGTGTCGGTGCCCCTTTGTAGGATCTATGAACTCCCTGTGATCAAACAACCAGGACGTGCCACTTGAACTGGGGTGATGGCATGTTCGACGATGCATTCGCGCCACTGTGCAACCGGTTGCTGTGCGGGGAGCGTCTGCGCGGTCGCCCCTTCGTGGTGGTGCCGCGGTAGTCATGACGAACGGGGCATTGGGGGAGATCGAAAGCTCATGAGGTCATACGGGGCATCGTCACAAGCAGTGGTGTGCGCGTACAACCCTGAGGGGGGCCGGCGCGTCCAACAGTCGTGGCAGAGGTACTCGACATCAGCGCGGTGGTCCCGGTCCGCGCCAGGGCGTTCGTCCCGGCCCGGTCCCCGGGCCTGCGTCCGGTCCGGGGCAGCGGCCGGGCTGCGGCCCGAGGCCCCGTGGTGCTCCCGCTCCGGGCGCCGCGTCCTTCTCCTGTTCCGGGCAGGGCCTCCGGCGGCGGGATGCCGGTGATCGCTCCCATGCCGGCCGCTCACCCCGCCCCCATACCATCGCAGCGCGAGAGCGCCGAGGAGGCGGTGGCGGCGGGCACCACCGTCGACCACCTCACCGAGACCTACCGCGCGCACTACCGGTCGCTGCTCGGTCTCGCCGCCCTGCTGCTGGACGACACCGCGTCCTGTGAGGACGTCGTCCAGGAGGCGTTCATCCGCGTCCACTCGGCCCGCCGCCGGGTCCGTGACAAGGAGAAGACCCTCGCCTATCTGCGGCAGACGGTCGTCAATCTGTCGCGGTCCGCGCTGCGCCGGCGGATCCTCGGGCTGAAGCTGCTGTCGAAGCCGATGCCGGACATGGCGAGCGCGGAGGAGGGCGCGTACGACCAGCTGGAGCGGGACGCTCTCATCAAGGCGATGAAGGGCCTCCAGCGCCGCCAGCGCGAGGTGCTGGTGCTCCGCTACTTCGCCGATATGACGGAGGCCCAGGTCGCTGCGACCCTCGGCATATCGCTGGGCTCCGTGAAGGCGTACGGCTCACGCGGCATCGCGGCCCTGCGCGTCGCCATGGGGGCCACGGCATGACCAGGCACGAGCATGGGCGCGAGGACCTCCCGGGTGAGGAGCCCGCGCGGTCCGGTCCCCCGGGGAGGGGCGGGGGCAGAACCTCGCCGGGCCGGACCTGCGGCAGCAGGGCGCCGCGCAGGGCATGTCCGGTGATACGCCGGACGGGGGGCGCACGACGGGGCTTTACGGGCCGGACGGGCCATTGGACGACCGGACTGGGAAAGAGACTGTGAACGACGGGCCGCGGAACGGAACGGACGACCAGGGGCTCGGGGGTGACACTCCCCGGGGCGGCGTGCCCTCCGGCCCCCGCGCCCCCTCGGTGATCTGCCCGGCCGGGACCGGCTGCTCCGCGACCTCCTGGGCGGGCCGGCCCAGGACGGCCCCGGGCCGTCCGGGCGCGACCACGGTCGCCCGGATACCCCGGATACCCCGGATACCCCGGATACCCCGGATATCCCGGACATCTCGGGCGGCCTGGCTGGCCTGGCTGGCGGAGACCAGGGCCGGCACGGCGGGGAGCGCCCCACCGGCCACGGCGCTCCGGACGGTTCCGGCCACCGGACGGCCTCCGCAGCCCCCGGTTCCGGGGCTTCCGCCGCCGCTCCCGACGTGGCGGGCACGGACGGCCTCGGCCAAGACGAACTGGCGCTGCGGCGACTGCTTCAGGGCGCCGTCGGTGATCTCGAACCCACCGAGGGCGTCCTGGAGCAGCTGCGCCGGGCCGTTCCCGCGCGGCGCGCCCGCAAGCGCCAGGCGCTGGTGGGCATGGCGGCGTCGGTGATCCTGCTCGGCACCGCCGTCCCCGCCTTCGTCCATGTGGCAGGCTCGGGCGGGCTCGACGACCGCCCGGTGAACGCCGGGCACGGCGAGCAGGCCCAGGGCGGCACCGGCGAGGAAGAGCTCCTGGACGGCGGGCAGGCGTCGAACGGCGATCCCGCCGGGCGCCGGCCGAGCCTCCCGGGTGTGCCGCGCGCCACGCAGCAGTCCGCCCCCCCGGGCACCGCCGCTACCGCGGGCACACCGGGCGGCACGGGGACCGCCCCGACCGACAGCGCCGTCGCCTCGACGCCGGCCTGCGAAGCCGGACAGCTCGGTGTGGACGCGACACAGGCCGACGCCCCCGACGCGGACGGCAAGGTGTACGGCACGTTCCGCATCGCCAACGTCTCCGCGAGCGACTGCTCGATCGGCGCGGCGGGCGCGCTGACCTTCCGCACGGCCGGTGCCGCTGACGCCGCGAAGATCAGCGTGGTGACACACACCACCGGGGACGCGGCGAGTGGACTGCCCGACCCGTCCCAGGAAGTCGGCGCCGTGGTGCTCAAGCCCGAGGCCGCATACGAGGTGAAGTTCGCCTTCGTCCCCTCGGAGACCTGCCCCACGACCGGCGCCTCGCCCGACCCCTCGCCCACGGACGGCGCGTCGGGCACCAGCGACGGCACGGGAACGGCCTCGGACACCGAAACCCAGCTCGACGACGGAACCATGGCGGACGGCAGCGTCTCGGTGGTCCACACCCCCGAGCCGGGTGCACCGCATGCGGAGGCCGCGATCCCCAACGCCTGCGCGGGCACCATCTACCGCACCGGTCTCCTCAACCCGTCATGACCGCCGCCGGCCGAGGACCGACGAGGTCCGCGACCGCGCCCGGCACGTTCCGGGCGGAGCCGTAGGGCCCGCGCCGCACGGCGGCGCCACGGCGGCCGCCATCTCCGCGCGGGCCGGTCACTCGGCGGGACATCGCCGGAGAGCCGCGAGGCCGACGGGCCTTGCGGGCTGCTCCGGCATCGCCAGCGCCCCACCTTCGCGCGGTGGAGCCCGGCGTTCGGTGGCAACGGCCGTGCCGGAGCGTGCCGCCGGGGCGCAGCGGCTGGCGACGGTCCCACCTCGGCGACTGGTGCGGCCGGTTCACGCCTGTGGCCGCCTCTGCCGGTGCCGCCGGTCCCGCCGGTTCGCGGCCGGTCCGCGGTGGGGGCGGGTCACACGAGCCTGTGCCGCCGGGTCACACCGGGTCGAGTCCCAGCTCCTGGTCCTTGGCCGTCTCCGCCTCGCGGCGTACGAAGCGGAACCACATGAACAGTACGAAGCCCGCGAAGGCGAACCACTCAAGTGTGTAGCCGAGGTTCTGGAACGCCTTGAGGTCGAGCCCGCTGCCCTGCGGCGCGGCTGCGGGTACCGGGCGCATCCCCTCGGGCGCGGTGGTGAGCGTGATCCACGCGTCGTACACGTCGTCCGGCACGAGGTTCACCAGCGAGGCGGCACTGATCATGCCGAGCTGACCGCTCGGAAGCCCGCCCGCCGTGTGCACCCCCTCGCTGCTCTGGGTCTCCGAGGCCTGCAGCGCCCCGGTGACCGTCACCTCACCGGCCGGAGCAGGCGGTGCCGTCGCCCCGGTGGGCAGCCAGCCCCGTACCACCGGCAGGGCCCTGCCGGTGTCGGTGTGGAGCAGCGTCAGGACGTACGAACCGTGCCGGCCCTCCAGCTCCCGGCCCGGCACGGTGAACTGCTCGCCGTACCGGCCGACGGCCGTGGCGAGCCGTCCCGAGGTGCTCTTGTCCACCGGCAGCAACTCGGCGAGCGGCGCGGCGGCCCGCGAGCCCGGTTCCGTACGCCGCTCGGCGGCCCGGTGGGTATCGACGCGGTCCTCGAACCGGCCGAGCTGCCAGGTCCCCATGAAGATGCAGAAGGGGATCGCCAGCGCGACGAAGAGATTGATCCCCCACCAGCGGGGCGTCAGCAGGAACCGGTACACGCCTCCACGGTACGGAACGCCCCGCTTTCCTCCTCTCCCGGGTCCCCCGATCGCGCCCCCCCCGCGCACCGCTTCCCGGCGGCTGGCGGCGCCGGCCGCCAGGTCCCGCTGCCGTCCCGCTGCCGTCCCGCTGCCGTCCTGCTTCTGCCTTCCTCCTGCCTTCCGACTGCCTCCGTTCCGGTCGGGGGTTCGCTGTCGTCAGGGCTCGGGTGCCGTCCGACTCACCGCGCGGCCATGACTCCGGCCGTCGGACCTCCCGGCGCCGACCTGCTCCCCGTGTCGTGCGGCTCCCCGCGGCGTCCGAACCCCGGCCCTCCGGCTCCCCGTGCCGTCCGGGGCGCGTGCCACACGGGCCCGCGGCCGCCTACCGCAGGTGTCTCTCCACGAAGGCCAGCTCCAGCCGTACCTGCTTGATCCGCTCCTCCACCACCAGCGAGCCGTGGCCCGCGTCGTACCGGTACACCTCGTGAACCGCGCCGCGCGCCGCGAGGCGGTCCACGTAGTTCTCCACCTGGCGGATCGGGCAGCGCGGGTCGTTGACCCCGGCCGAGATGTAGACGGGAGCCGTGACCTCGTCCACATACGTCAGCGGGGACGAGGCCCGGTAACGCTCCGGTACCTCCTCCGGCGTGCCGCCCAGCAGCGTCCGGTCCATCGCCTTCAGAGCCTCCATCTCGTCGTGGTAGGCCGTGACGTAGTCCGCGACGGGCACCGCCGCCAGGCCGAGGGCCCAGGAATCGGGCTGGGTGCCCAGGCCGAGCAGCGTCAGATAGCCGCCCCACGAGCCACCCGACAGAACCAGCCTCGCCGGATCGGCCACGCCGGAGGCCACGGCCCACTCGCGGACCGCCGCGATGTCCTCCAGCTCGATCAGTCCGACACGGTGCTTCAGCGCGTCCGTCCACGCCCGCCCGTAACCGGTCGAGCCCCGGTAGTTGACCCGGACGACCGCATAGCCGTGGTCCACCCAGGCCGCCGGCGCGGCCGCGAACGCGTCGCTGTCGTGCCAGGTCGGACCGCCGTGGATGTCGAAGACGGTCGGGAACGGCCCCTCTCCCCGGGGCCGCTGCACCAGAGCGTGGATGGGACCGCCGGGGCCATCCACCCACACGTCCTCCACTCCCACCGAGCCGGGCGCCTTCATCCCCGGCGGGTCCAGCACCTCCCGCCCCGCCGTGGAGCGGACCTTCGGCGGCTGCGCGGCGGACGACCACAGGTACTCCACCGTCCCGTCCGGCCTGGCCGTCGCGCCCGAGACCGTCCCCGCCGGGGTGTCCACCCGGGTCAGCTCACGGGTGGCCGGGTCGAACCGCCACAGCTCGCTGCGCGCCTCGAAGCTGTGCGCGACGAGCAGCGCGGAGCCGTCCGGATACCACTCCGCGCTCACGTCGCCCGGCAGGTCGAGCGCCAGGTCGGTCTCCTCGCCCGACACCGCGTCCCACAGCATGGGCTCCCAGCGCCCCCGCCGCTGGTGGCCCACCAGCAGCCGGGTGTCACCGTGCACCGGGGCGAAGCCGAGGACCTCCAGCCCCAGCTCCTCCGAGCCGCCCTTGGTGTCGTCCAGCTCGCCCACCGGCGTGCCGTCCAGCCGGACGATCCGCAGCGCCGAGTGCATCGCGTCGCCGTGCTCGGTGTGCTCCAGTGCGAGCAGCGTCCCGTCGTGGGAGAGGTCGCCGACGCCCGCGGACTCCCGGTGCCGGTAGATCTCCACCGGCGCACCGCCGGGCCGCATCACATGGATCGTCGTTCCGTCCTCGTCGGTGGAGCGGCCCACCACCGCCGTCCCGTCCCGGCCGAGGGCGAGGCCCGCGCTGTACGAGGGTGCGAGGCCCGGCGTGGCCGGTTGGTCCGGCCCGCCGCCGAAGGGCTGCCGCATCCAGACGCCGTACTCGTCGCCGTCCGTGTCCGAGAACCACCAGATCCACCCGCCGTCGGGAGTGAGTATCCCGTCCGTCGTGCCGTTCGGCCGGTCGGTCACCTGGCGCTGCTCGCCGGTGGCGCGGTCCCACGCGTACAGCTCGTACGTCCCCGTCGCGTTCGAGACGAAGAGGGCACGGTGCGGGGCGTCCTCCGCCCAGTCGGGCAGCGAGACCCGGGGCGCGCGGAACCGCTGCTCCCAGGCCGGCATGTCCGCGGACCCGCCCGCACGGCCCGCGGGCGGGTCCGCGGGAACGGCTGCGGGCGCGTCGGGCGCCGTGGATTCGGTGATCTCAGTCATGCCCCCATTCTGCGCCGCGGCACCCACGATTGGTTCGCCCTCTCCGCTGCCTGTGGATAACCTCCGCGACATGCATCCATCACCCTCTCCGGATCGGCGCGGGACCGACCGTGCCCGGTGGGACCAAGCGTCCCGGGACACGCGCGCGGCCTGAGCCCGCGCACTGGGCCCGCGCCCCGGAGAGCGCGGCGCGGGAGGCGGGGCTGAGGGGCTGCTTCCCGTGTGCACGCGGATAGCGCCGGCATGCGGCGAGTTCTCACACGACGGTGGGGCTGCGCCGTTCGAGGAGGACCACATCCCGCCACAAGCCGTGGTGGAGGCCGATGCGTTCACGGGTGCCGATGACCCGGAAGCCCATCCTCCGGTGGAGGGCGAGGCTGGCCTCGTTCTCGGGGAACACGCCGGACTGGACGGTCCAGATGCCCGCGGCCTCGGTCGAGGCGATGAGCCGGGACAGCAGGGCGCGGGCCACGCCCCGGCCACGGGCGGAGGGGTGGACGTACACCGAGTGCTCGACGACTCCGGCGTACGCGCAGCGGTCGGAGACGGCCGACGCCGCGACCCACCCGAGCACTCGGGCGACGTGGTCGGCGGCGACCCTCGTGTCTCCGGGAGCACTCGTGTCTCCGGCGACTCCCGTGGCGGCGGGAGCGCTGGCGGTCCCGGCGGGCGCCCGGTGCGCGGCCGGTACCGGAGCGAAGTCCTCCAGGGCGACGAACCGATGCTCCGTCAGCCTCCCCGCGTCGAACTCGGGCCAGGTAGGGGCGCGGGTCTCGAAGGTCGCGTCTCCCTCCTCGATGCCGAGCCGGTAGACGGCGAGTACCTGCTCCGCATGCGTGTCCGCCATCGGAACGACGATCATGGCCGCGTCCCCTCCCCTCGAGTCCGTCGCGCCTCTCGAGTCCGTCGCAACCCTTGCATCTGTTGCATCGCTTGCCCCCCTTGTCTCCCTTGCACCTCTTGCGTCGCCTGCGCCTCTTGCGTCGCCTGTGTCGCCTGCGCCCCGAGCCCCCGCAGCATACGGACACCATCACGCGGCCGGGAGCCCGTGCTTCCGCGGGAGGTGCGCGACCGGAAGCCGGAGGGAAGAGGGCGGCGGGAGCCCGTGCTCACGAGGGGAGGGGGTTCAGGCGATGCGCTTGAGCGTCGCATAGACGACGAGATTGCCGAGGTAGCCCGTCCTCTTGGTGTAGCCCCCGCCGCATGTGATGACTCGCAACTGGGGAACGGTGGTGCCTGCGTACACCTTCGTGCTGGGGAAGGAGTGCTTCGCATATACCTCGACGGCGTCCACGGAGAAGTGCGCCGTGCGCCCGTCGAGCCGGGTGACCTGGATGGCGCTGCCCTTGGTGAGCGCGCCGAGCCGGTAGAAGACGGCACGGCCGGTCGGGGTGTCGACATGGCCGGCCACGACGGCCGCACCGACCTCCCCCGGCGCGGGTCCTCGGGAGTACCAGCCCGCGAGCTGTGCCTTGTCGACCGGCGGCACCTCCAGCACGCCGTTCTTCCCCAGGGCCAGGTTCATCATCGGGGTGTCCACACCGATGGCCGGGATGCGCAGCCGCACCGGAACGGAGCGCGGCCGGGGCCCCGGTGGCGCCTTCGGCGCCTTTCCGGGGGCCGGGGCGGCGAGAAGGGCCGGGACGGCGGGCCCGTGGGAGGGCGTCGCACTCGGTGCCGGAGCGGTGAAGGCCTGGGCGGCGGACGGCTGGGGAGCCGTCTCGCCGCGCAGCCCGTGCATCAGCAGGCCGATGCCGACCAGCAGCATGACGCCGAAGATCCTCATCGGCGTGAAGAGGGGGGAACGTCTGCGTCCCATAGCGGTCCGGGCTCCGGTCTCGATGACGGAGGTGGCGGGTCCCGTCGGCCGGCGCCGGGGGAGGCTCAGGCCGCCGAACCGCTGCCGTGCCGGCGCCGCAGTGTGAGGAGACCGCCCGCCGTCGCGGTGAGGACGAGCGCGGCCCCGATGGCCAACTCCGTACCGTTCATTCCGCCGCCGCCGCCGAATCCACCACTCACCGCGCCGTTCGGGCGGCCGGCGACCTCGAACTCGGAGTTGACACGGACTCCGGGAGGACACTTGACCGTGATGTCGTACGTACCTTCCTTCGCGTTGTCGGGAACGGTGAACGTGCCCTCCAATTGCCCGGCGCGGCCGCTCTCGACCAGGTTGATCTGACCCCCGATCTCCGCCTGGCCCTTGGCGTAGGTCGCCTCCGGGTCGCAGACCCCCTCCGTACTGACGGTGATGGTCGAGCCCGGGTAACCCACCTCGGGACTGACCGTGACCTCGGACCCTTCGGCGACTGCCGCGGGAGCCGAAATGCCCAGTGCGGCCAGGGCCAGGGCACTGCCGGCGAGAAGACGTGCGGTACGCATGTTCACCACCCTCCGAGTGGCGCGGGCCAGGACTCGGTGTCCCGACGATGACGCCGCGCTTCAGGGGGACAGGCAACCAGCTCTTGTGATCAAACGACCGCAGCGAAATGACCCGGCGATTCCGCGCCCATGGCGTGCCGCGGCATTCCCACAGGTCGTGGCCGCCGCAATACGCTCAAGGGCGGAATCTCCCAAGGGCCCGGCGAACGGGTGGCGACACGCGGGTCGTCCGCACCACCGGGCGTGTCGCGAGGAGCCGCCGGGGCGCCGGAGGACCGGCCGTGCCGGGCCGGTTCCTTGCCCGTCGGCGGACCGCGGTACCCGACGGCTCTCGGGACATCCGCGATCGCCGGTCCCCGGGCGACGGTCTTCGTGCGTGCGGAGGGCGGGCCAGCCCGTTCTGGAGCGCCCTGACCCGTGCCGCGACGGTCTTCGTGCGTGCGGAGGGAGAGCCGGGTGCCGGTCCTCGTCGCTGCCGGGAAGGACACGGTCCACGTCCACCCGGACATGCCGATCGTCTGCGACGCGGCCTCGGCCGGGGGACGGTCCGGATTCCCCCTCGCCGACTGCGACGCGGACCGGGACGGGTGCGGCGTCCGGGCGGTGGATTCCCCTTGGCCGCGTGCGACGCGGACCGGGACGGGTGCGGCGTCCGGGCGGTGGATTCCCCTTGGCCGCGTGCGACGCGGACCGGGACGGGTGCGGCGTCCGGGCGGTGGATTCCCCTTGGCCGCGTGCGACGCGGACCGGGACGGGTGCGGCGTCCGGGCGGTGGATTCCCCTTGGCCGCATGCGACGCGGACCGGGACGGGTGCGGCGTCCGGGCCGTCGGCATTCCGTACAGCGCCTGCCCGTGTCCCGGGTCCCCGGCCCCAGGGCGCGTTCCTACGCCCGACCCGACAGGTCGTCCACCAGAAGGTCGAGGGTGACCTCCTCGTGGAGCGCGACCCCGAGAGCGGTCATGGCGGGGGCGAGACCCGCGTCCCAGGCCGCGTCGACGGGCCGGCCGTCGAGCGGCAGCCGGGGGATTCCCCCGGTCTGGCCGCGAGCGGCCAGGTGCTCGTAGTCCTCGACGCCCATGCGCCACGGCCGGGCCCCGTAGCGGCTGATCATCCGGTTCGCCAGAGCGATGCCCGGCCAGTCGAAGTCCCCGTGGTACACGAAGCGGCAGCCGGTGGCGGCGAGGGCGTCGAGGAGGGTGAGGACCACCGTGGCGGCGCTGCCGGACGTGCACACCAGGGGGTGGAGGCAGGCGGCGTCCGCCGCGGCTTCCACCACGCGCGGGTTCTCACAGATGTGGACCACCGTCCCGGCGGGTAGGCGCAGCCGCAGGTCGTGCAGATCGCGCGGTGTGAGATGGGCTTCGGTGTGATGACCGGCCCGCTCCCGCAGGGCCTGCTCCCGCCAGCCTCCGCCGACAGGCCGCAGCCCGTAGGTCAGGACGGTGCTGGAGACCTCGTCCGGGGTGACGGACACCAGCCGCCACAGGGCGCGCCGGCCGGCCGCGTCGCCGGGGAACCCGGTGCCGTGGGCGAGGGCGACACCGCGTTGGACGAGGCGTGCGAGCCAGGTGCCGTCGTCCAGACCGTGTGCGGATCCGGTGGCCAGGGCGGCGAGTTCCCCTCGGCCGCGGGGGCCTCCCCGTTCGGGGCCGAGCAGCACGGTGAGGACCTGCACCGCCTGTCGGAGCGTGCGTACCGCCGTTTCAGGTGTCACCCCTCCCGGTACGCCGGTCCGGCGGAGCAGTTCGTACCACTGGCCGGTCCACTCCTGGCCGGCGAGCGGGGAGGCGTCCAGCGCCGAGGCGAGCGACGACCATATGTGCGCGCGCCGTGCCGCGATGCCCGCGCGGACGGCACGGCGGTCGGTGAGCGGAGGGCCGAGTTCCGCCACGGCGTCCCTGAGCCCGAGCCCGGCCGCCGAGTCGCGCAGACGCCTGTCGAGCACATCGAGGCGCACGGTCACGGCGGCACCCGTGACGGGTTTGCCCAGCAGGAGCGACAGGTCGTTGCGTTCCCGGGCGCTCACCGAGGTGAGCCGGAGGGAACCGGTGGCCTGCACGCCGTTGCTCTCCAGGCGCTTGCGTACCGCTTCCCAGAGCCGGGCGAGCCCGGGACCGGCGAGCCAGTCCCGTGTCGCCTCGGGCAGCCTGCTCATACGGACACCAGACGCCGGTGCCGGCCGTTCCAGGCGTAGTGCAGGGTGGCCACCCCGCGCACATGGGGATCACGGAGGCACTCGTAGATGTGCAGGGACGGCACTTCCGGCCAGTTGCCCATGAGCCGCTCACTGGTGAGGACGAAGTCGAGATCGAGATCGACGAGGATGCGACCCAGCCGCCCGTGGGTGGGTTCGTCGACCTTCGCGAAGGCGTCGTCCAGCAGGATCAGCCGCGGCGCGTGCGGTGCCGACTCCGCGAGACTCGTGAAGTGGGCGGCGGCCGCGGCGAAGAGCACGAGGTAGGAGAGCACCCGCTGCTCGCCCTGGCTGAGTCCGGTGCGGCCGGTCAGTTTCCGTCTGCGCCCCGGGGCGGCGTCCTCGACCACGAAGGTGTGGAAGCGGAACCAGTCGCGGTAGTCCAGCGCGGTCCGCAGATGGGCGGCGTAACCGGCGGCGGGATCGGCCCGCCGGGCATCCTCGATCCGGCGTTGCAGCACCTCGCGGAGCTGCTCCGTCTGCTCACGCGTGCGCAGGGTCGACGGGCTGCGCAGCAGCTCCACGGCCGCCCTCACGTCGGCGTCCGCGTCCTCGTCCAGCTTCCACAGCAGCTCCACGCCGAGACCGTGGGAGGTGCGTACGGTCCGAAGGGTGTCGTTGAGAGCCGCGACCAGGTTCGCCGCGGTGATGACCTGGGCCGAGAGATGGTCACCGAGTTCACCGGTCAGGAACCGCTGGAAGACGTCGCGTTCGCGCTCGGTGAGCCGTCCCCGGGCCTCTGCCGCCTCGACGGCGATGCGCTCGCCCACCGCCGCGACGTCGTGGGAGCCGTGGTCGTCGATCAGCCGGCACACCTTGATCCCGTCGCGTTCCTCCAGTTGCGCGTCGTAGCCGCCGGCCAGTTGGTCGCGCAGTTCGGTGTGGCGGTTGAGCAGGGCACTGTCCGACACCTCGCCCCTCGATCGGCCGAGGGCGTGTTCCACGGCGTCGGCCAGTGCCCGCAGCGCCCTCAGGCGGCTGCGGACATCCGAGCCGGGATCGTCCACCACGTCCTCCGGCAACGAGGACCGGTCCAGGCCGGCGCCGCGCACCACCTCCGGCCGGCCGAGCGCGCCGCGCAGGGTGCTGCCGCTGCCGATGACCGCCGCCTCCTGGTCCGCCAGGAACCCGCGCAGGCGCTTCTCGTCCTCCTCCGCGCGCACCCGCAGGTCGTGGAGGTCGTCCCGGGTACGCTGCGCCGCCGGGACGGCCTGGGCGGCGTGCGCGATGCGCCGTCTGGTCTCCCGCTCGCGGGCGAGGAGACCCTCCTCGGTCGCCCCGATGGCCTCCTCGCGGGTGCGCAGGTCCTGCTCGGCGGTGCGCAGGCCGGTGAGGCGGAGCCGGTAGCCCTCCTCCGCGGCCAGGCGGTCTTTCCGGGCGCGTTCATACCTCTCGGTATCGGCGTGCCGGGTGCCCAGCCGCTCGCCCGTGCCGCCGATCGCCCTGCGAAGATGCCCGATGCCGGTGAGAAGGGCGGCCAGCGCAGTGCGTACGCGTTCCAGTTGCACGGGGTCGCCGGGCAGGTCGTGGGCGGTGGCGGTGGCGTCAGCCTCGGCGCGTGCGGCTACGGCGAGAGCGCGGGCCTCCTCGGCCAGCCGCGCCGCGCCGGTCGCCTTGGCGGTCAGGTCGCTCAGCGCCCTCTCACGGGACTCGACCCTGCTCCAGGCGTCGGCGAGGCCTCGTGCCCGGGGAAGTCCTGCTCCGCGAGCCTGAGGGCCCGGCGCCGGGCATCGGCCTCGGCGAGTTCCCGGCGGGCTTCGGCCAGCCGCTGTTCCGTCCGTGTGAGCCGCTCCTCCAACCCGGCGAGGATGCGCCGCCGGGTCTCGGCGCGTACCGCGGCCCCCACATACTCGGCGTCACTCTTGTGGTGCCGGCCGCTGAGGATGCCCAGACGCCAGCTTCCGTCGTAGTACACCGCGTCCTGCGCCGTCGTTTCCCCGGCCGGTGCGAGCGCGACGGCGGTCAGCAGGTGTTCCACCTGCTCGGACGTGACCCCGCACCCGGGCTGGGGTGAGGGGCGCAGGGCCGAGGCGAGGGTCGGTCCGTCCGGCAGCGCGGGGCCGGGACGCAGCAGGGTGTCGCGCGTCGCGGGATCGGAGAGAGCGCCGTCCGCGCCGACCCACGCGTCCAGGATCCCGCCGGCCTCCAGAGCCGCTTCCAGGCCGGCCCGATGCGCGGGGCTCAGATCATCGGTGAAGTCCACCAGCCGGTAGAAAGGGGCCCCGGTGCCCGGCGTCCTTTCGGCGGCCCGGTGGTGGGGGACCGGCGGCTCCGGATCGGTACGTCGCTCCCAGTCGCGCTTCTCACTCGACAGGCGGTCGAGTTCCTCGCCGAGCCGGCCGACGGTGAGTGCCAGAGCATCGCGGCGCCCGGTGAGTTCCTCCCCGTACGGCTCCAGTGCGGCATGGGCGGCCTGCCACACCTGGCCGTCGACGCCGGGCGGCAGCGTACGGTCCGCGAACGGGGCGTCACCGGAACTCTCGCAGGCGACCATGGTGAGGACGGCGTCCAGCGGCGGGCAGCCGTACCCGGCCGAGGCCCGCGTGCGGGCCACCCACTCGGCCACCCGGCGGGCATAGGCACCGCTTTCCCCGGCCACCTCCCGGCGGTCGGCGTCGAGGCGGCCGGCGGCCTCTTCCGCCTCGCCTTCCAGCCGCTCCCGCTCGGTGTCGGCCTGCGCCGCCCGGCCCCGGGCCTGCTGGGCCCCCGCGGCGAGGCGGGTCACCTCCTGGACCATGCGCGCCCGGTTCCTCACGACCGTCTCGGCGTCCGCCAACTGCCCCTGCCAGGAGCGCAGTCCGTTGCGTACCGCGGCCGTGTCCACGCGGACGGCCGATGGGTGCTGCACGGTGTGCGTCTCCCCGTCCGGAGAGGTCAGCTGCGTCTCGGCGGCCTGGGAGCGGACCGTGCGGGGCAGCGCGACCGCCTCGCCGAGATGGCCGGTGGGAAGCCCGGCCTTCTCCGCCTGCGCCAGCAGTTCCCGGTGCTCGGTGCCCAGTTCGGTGAGCCGGCTGCCGAGATGGTCGACTCCGTCGGCCAGCCGCTCGGCCGCGCCCTCCTCCGCACCGTGCGCGTTGCCGAGGCCGGTGAAGGCGGCGACGGCGGCGGCGTGCAGCGCCTCGACCGTGCTGCGGCGTTCCGACAGTTCGCGCAGGCTGCGGAAGGCGTGGCCGGCGTGCAGGGCGGCGAGGTCGGTCCGGGCGGCTTCCTCCTCTTCACACAGGGTCTCCAGCCGGGCCGCCGACTCCTCCTCCTGCGTCCTCAGCTCGCTGGTCCGCTGTGCGGCGTCTCCGGCCGCCCGGCGACGCTGTGCGAGGACCGCCAGCTCCCGGCCCACCGCCTGCGCGGAGGTGCGCAGGACTCCGGACAGGTAGCCGCGGTAGCTGGTGAGGAAGGTGCGCAGCGCCGTGTCGGTGCGCTCCAGGCGGCCGAGTTCGCCGCGTACGGCGTCGAGGTCGTGGAGGTTGCGCGCGACCTTCTCGACCACCTCCTCGTCCAGTCCCGGGAGGGTCTCGCTCAGGAGGGAGGCCAGTCCACCGTGCTCGATCCGGTCCCCGACCGTGGGCCGCCGCAGCCGGTGGAGGAGCTGGGTGAGGTTGCGGTAGCGGGTCGCATCGGTGATGCCGAACAGTTCCCGTGCCACCCGCGAGCGGTGGACGACCGCGCGGTCGGTGATGCCGTCGGAGCCGATGACCTCCTTGAGCCGGTCGACCGGCAGGGGCTTTCCGCCTTCGACCAGGTGCAGGTGCTCACCGATGCGCAGCGGAGTGACGAAGAACGTCGGCAGCGCCTTCTGCGTCGACTTCGAGGCGCGGATGGCGGCGCCGAGGGTGAGGTGGCGGTGATCGCCTTCGGCGGTCGTGCCGCGGAACTCCACCCACAGGTAACCGAGACGGTTGGTCTGCGCGAAACCGTCCAGCATCAGCCAGGCGAGGGTGGTCCGGCCGGTGCCCGTCGCGTCGAGCGCCCGTGAGTCGCCGTCCAGCAGATACGGCAGCAGCATCTCCAGGGCCTTGGACTTGCCCGCGCCGTTCTTGCCGCGCAGCAGCAGCCGTCCGTCGCCGAAGGCGAATTCCTGCTCGTCGTACTGCCAGACGTTCTGGATCCCCGCGCGGTGCAGCCGGAAGCGGGTGCCGGCGGTTGTCGTGGTGCCGGCGGTCGTCGTGGTGCCGGCGGTTGTCGTGGTGCCGGCGGTTGTCGTGGCGCCGGAACGCGGCAGTGGGACGAGCCCACGCGCATCGGTGGTCACAACGGCAACTCCTCCTGGACGTCGGTGCTCTTGCCCGCTGCCGCGGCCGGGCGGACGGTCACGCGGGTGGCGTAGCGTGCTGCTGCGGCCGACAGCACCCAGCCCTCGCCGCCGGGACGTGCCCCGCGCACGCCGGTCACGGGGCGCCCCTCCGGTGCCTCTTCGGCGTACCCCTCCGGCAGGCCGTCGCCCTCGGCGCGCAGGCGGCCGCCGCGGGCCATCAGCCGCATGCGGGCCAGCAGGTCCAGCACGGCCTCCCGCAGGGCGGGGACGTCCTCCAGATAACCGCGCTGCCAGTTGCTCCGCTGCCCGTACTCGCCGACCAGTTCGGCCAGCAACTCGTCCACCAGGCCGTCGGGGACGGCCACACCGATCACCAGCGTCCCCCCGGTCGCCGGGTGTCCGGGCTCCCGCGGCCGAAGCCGCTCCACGAGCCGTTCCACCAGCAGCAGCGCGGCCTGCGCCACCGTCCCGGTACCGGGCAGGTGCAGATCCGTCAGCTCGTCCTCGGGGTCCACCAGAGCCACTCCCTCGGCGCGGATCTCCATCTCCAGGCCCAGAAGTTCGGAGAACGCCTGCGCCTCCCGGCGCTGCCGGGTGCGCAGCCAGTCGCGTTCGGCGCCGGTCAGCTCGTCGAGGTGGACGACGGGTGTCTCGACGAGCATCCGGCGCACATAGACGCGAGGTCCGCCGAATCCCGGGTCCGCTGCCCGCCGCACCAGGTCGGCCCCGTCACGGGCCCGGGCGAGCGGGCCGGCGACGACGGAGCGGGCCAGCTCGCGGTCGACGGTGATCAGGGCCTCTCCGTCCGCATCCTGCGCGAGCGCGGCCACCCGGCCCTCGGTCTCGACGAGGACGCCCCACTCGACCAGCTGCCGCAGGGCCGCTACCAAGGTCCGCTTCCCGGCCGCCCTGCCCGTCTCCTCCAGCTCGATCTCCGCGTCGGCCGCGGCGGCCCTGACGTCGGCCACCAGCTGTGACAGCAGCAGCTGTTCGGGGGCGGTCACCAGTACGGACAGGGCCAGCGCGAGGCAGGCGTACGTGTGCGGGCTGAACGGGGTGCCGGTGGAGCGCTCCAGCCGGTGGCCCGCGCCCGCCCCCAGCCCCGCCTTGAACAGCCGGGCATAGGAGCCGTCGACCAGCAGGCGGTAGCCGAGCACCTGCTGGAACCGCTTGCCCAGCCAGTCGGCATGCCTGCGGATCAGCGGGAAGAGGTCCGCGTGCGGGCCGTCCGAAGTGACCAGCGGATGGGCGAGCAGCAGCCGGGCGGCGCTGCGGCGCTCGGCCGCCAGGGCGACGTCGTGTGTCGAGGGGAGCGTCATGACACGCTCGCCTCCGCACCGGCGGCGGCCGTGCCGGAGGAGGTGCGGCCGACGTCCAGCTCCAGGTCGTCCAGCAGCAGGTCGCCGTCGACCGAGCGCAGGACGCACCGCGCTCCCGCGGTGCGCCGCACGGTGAGCCGGATGCCCAGCTCGGCGTCCGCACTGTGCGCCCCGTCGAGGTCGAACTCCGTCATGCCCTCTCCGCCAACGCTCCCGTTCCCATTCCCGTTCGCGTTCCCATTCCCGCTCCCGTTCGCGCCGGCGCGACGCCGGAGCTGTGCGTTCCCGAGTGCGGTGGCCAGCAGCTCCAGAAGCAGTCCCAGCGCTTCCGAGGTGAGGCGCACCTCCGCGAACCGGCCCGACGAACTGCGCAGTTCGTCCGCCGCCGCGGCCCTGGCCGCCGCCCGCTCACGGGCGGCCTCCCTCAGCCGCCGCTTCTGCGCGGAGTGGTCCTCCACCGCGGACGCCCGGCCCCGCTGGGCGCGACTGCCCCTTTCCCGCAGGGCCACCGGAACCTCGACCACCGGGCCGGTCCACCAGCTCGTGTAGGCCGGGACCACTTCGTCGGTGGCCGGGGGTATGCCCAGATGGCGGGCGCCGTACAGCCCGAAGGCCGCGACGGCGATGTCGTGCGCGTCCTGCGGGGCCGCTCCGTCGAACCACCGGGCCAGCCGCAGCAGATCCCTGCGCCGGGACATCTCCCCGGTGGCCGACCGCAGCATCCGCTTGGCATTGGCGAGTAGCGACTGCAACGCGCGCAGGGTGGCGTCCCGCAGCTGGTCGACCTGGCTGCCGTCGCCGTGGGTGTCGCTGAACCACCCCCGGAGGCCCTCCCAGTCGGCGAACTCGCGCCCGCGGCTGCGCAGGACCCGCGTCTCCGGTAGGCCGTCGCCCTGCGGCGAAAGGCCGGCGAGACCCTGTGCATGGGCGTCCAGCCGGGCCAGCAGGCCCGGGACGTGCGGCCACAGCGTGTCCAGCGCAGCCGAGATCCGGGGCGCACGGAACGCCACGTCCTCCGTGATCGCCTCGACGTAGTCGAGGAGCAGCTGCTTGAAGCCCTGGTACTCGGCACCGTCCAGGTCGTACCGGGCCAGAACCTGGCCGAGGTAGGCGTAGAAGTCCCGGACGGAGTCCGCGAACTCGGAGAACTGCACGAACAGCGTGCTGACCCGCTCCAGCCCGTCCTGCGGTTCGATGCCGCCGGGAGCGGTCACGAGTTCCGCCAGCTCCCCGAGTCCCCGCTCGACGAGGGCGAGCAGCTCATTGCTCACTTCCCGGGCGGCATCCGCCTCGGCCAGCACGCCGTCGGCGTCCCGCTGGATGCGCCCGCCCAGCTTCGACAGCTGGTAGCGCGCACGGGACCGCTGGTACTCGCTGATGCTGGAGGCCTTCACGGTGTGGCTGCTGCGCAGCAGGTTTCCCCACCGCACCAACTGCTCCAGCCGGACCGTGAGTCCATCGGCGTCGAGCCCGGCCGCCGGGCCGCCGTCCTCGCGCAGCTTGGCCAGGACGTCCGGGACGGCCAGGTCCGCCAGCAGGGTCCCGCAGAAGACCCGCATGATCGCGAGATGCTCCAGCCGCTCGGGTGCGCCGAGGTAGCTGTACGCGTCCAGCCGGCGGCGCGCTTCGCTCTGCCCGTCCGGCGCTGCGGGTCCCGGCGCTGCGGGGTTCTGCCCTGCGGTGTCATGCGCTGCGCCGGGTGCGGGTGGCTCCATGCCTGCGAGGTTACGCGGCGCGTTCGGCCGCCACCGCGGGTGGCCGAAAATGCCCGGGCTTCCGCCCGGCCAAGCCCCTGCTCCGGACCGCGCACCCGCCGCGAGTGGGAGAAGGTCCGGGAGGAGCAGCGCGGGGAGGGCCCGCATTCCCGTGTCCTTGGAGTCCCGTACGCGGACAGTGCGCGGGGTCACGGCCACCTCGACGCAGTTGCCGCCGCCGCCGCTGTGGCTGCCCTTGAACCAGTCCGGTTCGGTGGCGCTCACAACGCTCCTCGCATCTGCTCCAGCAGGCTCGCGGTGGCCGTCCGGCTCAGAGCCTGCGAGCGCATCTTTCCCTAGCGTCGGAGCACGCACTGACCGGTTTCGGGTCGGTGACGAGCGCGCTGTTGTCATGCGCTTCGACGTATCCGACCCACTTGTTTTCCTGGGTCTGCGCCAGATACTGCGGCCCCTCGAACCCCGAGTGGTCTTCCTGACACGGCGGCATGACCAGGATCTCGACGTTGCGACGACTGCCCTGCTCCAGCAGGTTGTCAAGGAGAGCGCGAGCAACCTCACTGCCTCCCGCCCTGCGTTCCGGCAGGGCCTCTTCGACCACGAAGGACAACTCCGTGTTGGGGCGCTCAGCGAGGAGCTGTTGCCGTTCCAGACGAGCGGCGACCTGTCGCTCGAACCGCTCCTCGCGGAGGGGTGGCAACCTGCGGTCGAAGACGGCCCGGATGTACGGCTCCGGCTGCAGCAAACCGGGGATCGCGCAGGCTTCGTACGCGTACGACGACACCGCCTCCTCCCCGATCTCCGCCCACTGCTGGAACCAGGAAGCCAGCCCCGCCCTTCGGGTCAGGCTCCGCGCCGCGGCGGCCGCCCTCCCGCTGGGGCGTCGCGGAGCGCACCGGTCCCGGCAAGGCGCTGTGGGCGGAGCTGGACCTCCGCCCGGGGCGGCCGGACACCCTGGGTAGCCGCGCCGGGCGGCCCACCCCCTGTTCGTCACTCACTGCGGCCGCAGACCGTCACGCGGATAGACGCCCAGGCCAAAAAGGTGAGGCACCGACGAACATTCGTAGGTGCCTCACCTGGTGTTTCACTGTCGGGGTGGCGGGATTTGAACCCACGACCTCTTCGTCCCGAACGAAGCGCGCTGCCAAGCTGCGCCACACCCCGATGCCGCTGCTCTCGCGGCGACGACGTTTACTTTAGCCCACCGGCGCCCGGAGACGAAATCCGGTTTTCCGGGGCCCTCACCTGGTGCGGAGCGGTGAGAGCGGCTTCGGTCGCCGGCCGGAGAGGGAGGTGGGAGGGGAGGACCTGAGCCGCCCAGGCCGTATCCGAAGTCCTCTCGCCCTGGGCGCACCCGTGCCGGCCGTTTCCGGGAATCGGCCCGCGCTTCCCCCTCGGTCGGGCGCGTCTCCTCGGTCCCGCGCGTCTCCTCAGTCCCGAGCCACCAGTGTCAGCAGTGTCGCCTCCGGGGGCAGGCGAAGCGGACCGGGGTGTAGCGGTTGGTGCCGCAGCCGGCGGAGACGTGCAGGTAGGAGACGAGGCCGTCGGACCTGTGGGTGGACAGGCCCTTCACCCGGTCGGTGTCGATGTCGCAGTTGGTGACCAGGGCGCCGTAGAAGGGGATGCACAGCTGGCCGCCGTGGGTGTGGCCCGCGAGGATCAGTGGGTAGCCCTCGGTGGTGAAGGCGTCGAGAGAGCGCAGATAGGGCGCGTGGACGACCGCCATCGAGAAGTCGGCCGTCCGGTCGGGACCGCCGGCGACCTTCTCGTAGCGGTCGCGCTTGATGTGCGGATCGTCGAGTCCGGTGAAGGCGAGTTCGAGGCCGCCGTCGAGCTTCAGACGACCGCGTGCGTTGGTCAGCCCGATCCATCCCGCCGCGTCGAAGGCGTCCCGGAGGCCCTCCCACGGGTTGTGCACGACGCCCACCGCGGGGGCGTTGCCGTTGAGCCCATGGCGGCCCTGGGCTTTCTCGATCAGATAGCGTGCCGGGTTGCGCAGTTTGGGGCCGTAGTAGTCGTTCGAGCCGAAGACGTACACACCCGGGTACTCCATCAGCGGCCCGAGGGCGTCGAGTACCTCGGGCACGCCGTCGGTGTCCGACAGGTTGTCGCCGGTGTTGACGACGAGGTCGGGACGCAGCCCCGCCAGGGACTGCAACCAGGCGCGCTTCTTGCGCTGTCCGCACACCATGTGGATGTCGGAGACCTGCAGTACCCGCAGCGGGCGCATCCCTCTCGGCAGTACCGGGACCGTCACCCGCCGGAGCCGGAAGGAGCG
Organism: Streptomyces sp. I6; assembly: GCA_003725745.1. GTDB lineage: Bacteria > Actinomycetota > Actinomycetes > Streptomycetales > Streptomycetaceae > Streptomyces. The sequence continues at coordinate 3,703,908 of RHDP01000001.1, forward strand.
GGCTTCGAACCCGGCCGCGTAGGCGATGGAGGCTGCTCCGAGAGCCGTGACACCGGCACCGATCTTGAGAGGGAGGCCGTAGCGTGCGCGCATGTGACCATCGTCGCAGACGGTCCGCTCTCCGCATACGGCCCGTCCCGGTCCGTGCCCGGCTCCCCGAGCGGCAGGAGCAGGAGGAGGAGCAGCGCTATCCACACATAGGCGTTGGAACCCAGGAATCCGGGTGCGCCGCCGTCGTTCCAGCGCCACAGCCAGACCATGCTGCTGCACAGGACGGCGTAGCTCGCCAGTGCCCAGGTCAGCAGCCGGCGGCGGCGGAGCCCGCCCACCGCCGACCGCAGTCCCTTGTCGGCGAGTACGGCGAGGCCGGGGATGAGCCAGACGAGGTGGTGCACCCAGGTGACCGGGCTCACCAGGCAGGCGGCGGCACCCGTCAGGGCGAAGCCCGCGAGTTCGTCACCTGCGGCGACGGCCTGCCGTGCCCGCCGTGCCCACAGCCACAGCAGCAGCAGTACGCCGGCTGCCCACACGGCGCGGCTGGGCTCGGCGAACGGTTCGGTGAGCCGGGCCAGCATGCCCTGCCAGGACTGGTTGGAGACATAGGCGAGCGAACCGACCCGGTCGGTGTTCCACATCGCCTCGGTCCAGAACGTGCGCGAAGCGGTCGGCGCCGCCCACGCCGCGAGCAGGGTCGCACCGCTCGCGGTGCCGATGGCCACTCCGGCCGCCCGCCACCGGCGGGTGACCAGCAGGTAGCAGATGAAGATCGCCGGGGTGAGTTTGATCGCGGCGGCGAGACCGATGCCGAGACCGGCCAGCCGCCCGAGGGACGGGAAGCGTTCACGTCCGGCGGTCAGCAACCGGCAGTCGGCGAGGACCAGGGCCAGGAGCAGCAGGTTGACCTGGCCGAAGCTGACGGTGTCCCGGACGGGCTCCAGCAGGGCGAGCATGCAGGCCGCCACGGTGTACGCGAACCATCGGTGGCGGCTCTCCCGCCGGATCGTCGCGTCGAGGCAGACCCGGAGGATGACCGCGGCGGCCGCGACGTTCATGAGCTGGCTTATCGCCAGTGCGCTGTGCCAGCCGACGAGGGTCATGGGCAGCATGCACAGCGCCGCGAAGGGCGGATAGGTGAAGCCGTAGTGGGTTCCGGGCCTGAGGTAGTCGTAGATCGGGGCGCCGCCGATCCAGTGCTTGACCGCGCCGTAGTAGACGTGGAGGTCGAACCAGTTCCGGTGGAACGGCACGGTCGTGAGGAAGAAGACCACCACCGCCGCCATGCCGAGACCCACCAGGACGCGGCCGCGCGTGGTCGCGGGGATCCTCACGCTGTGCTGGCCGGTGGACGGTGCGGGTGCTGCGCCGTGCCGTCGCGCCGTGGAGGAGGTTCCCCGGGCGAGGGGCCCATCGGACGCGACGCTCCCGGAAGCGGTGCCTCCGGACGCGATGCTTCTCGAAGGGCTGCCTCCGGACGCGATGCTTCTCGGAGTGGTGCCTCCGGGCGGGATGCTTCCGGAAGGGGTGCCTCCGGAGGGGAGTCCTGTCTGCCGCCCGTGCCGTCAGCCTGTATGCGCACCACAGCGCCAGTACCCCCAGTGTGCTTCCGCCAACTGCGATCAACAGCTGATTATGGTCGGGCGGGAACCCGCTCGGCATCACCGCAAGAGCGAGGACTCCGCTCAGCAGAGCCGCCGCGCGCCTCGGACGCACCGAGCCCCTGGGTGCCGCGGCGGCGATCAGGAACACGACCCACAAGAGGTACCACGGCCGGATCGCGGGCCCAGGACGGCCACCGCGGCCAGACCGAGCCCGACCGCGTACACCGGTCGGCGCAGATGGTGGCGCTTCCAGAACACGAGGACGGCGAGCGCGGTGGCGGCGAGTCCGGCCACGTGCCAGGCCGGTGCGGCGAATTCCGCGAGCCCGCGCACAGCACCATCAGCATGCCGAGCAGCGCGACCAGCCGCATACCGAGGACCCCGGGGACCACCCCGGCAGGGGCGAACTCCGCCATCGCCGCGGCACAGCCGAGGAAGACCGGACCGTACGGGGTCGGGGTGTGCCGCCAGATCGGCGTCACCTCGGCGGCCCGCCGGCCGCGGAGCCGGAACGGTCCGTGGGCGTACACGTCGATCCGGGCGTCGACCATGGCCCCCTGCGCCGGATAGCCGTACACGTCCCGGCTGAACAGGGGCGGGGCCAGGACCAGCGGTGCCGCCCACAGTCCGAGGGTGAGCAGCGGGCCGCGGAGGCTCGGCGGTGCGGGTCCGCGCACCGTCCGCCCGAGCAGTGCCCAGGCCGCCACCAGCAGCCCGAAGTACGCCGCGCCCAGGCCGAGTACGGCCGCCCCGAGTGCGGCGCCGGCACGTCGCCCACGGGCAGGGCGCCGGCGGCCCCGCCGCCCGCTGCCAGGGCCGCCGACCCCGTGAGCCCCAGCAGCAGGCAGCGGTGGGTGTCGAAGGCGACACATGGTGGACCGGCATGCGCGCAGGCTGTCAACGACCGGTGGACGCGGGCCGACCCGGGCGCCTCCCGCAGGCGGCCATCACGTGTCCGGCGCCTTACGGGCGCAGGGCGGGCCGAGGCCACGGGGAGGGGAGGATCGCAGGTCGCGGCCGCGCCACGACCGCCGTCCCGGCCGGGCTGCCCGGCGTGGGAGCGCGGCGCGCGCCGGGGAAATGCGCGGGCACACCGGGGCGCGCGCCTGCCACAATCGACGCATGACCACGCTCAAGTCCCAGCTGCAGGAAGACCTCACCGAGGCGATCAAGGCACGCGACGAGCTGCGCTCCTCGACGCTCCGGCTGACCCTCTCGGCGATCACCAAGGAGGAGGTCGCGGGCAAGGAGGCGCGTGAACTCTCCGACGACGAGGTCCAGAAGGTGATCGCCAAGGAGGCGAAGAAGCGCCGCGAGGCGGCCGAGGCCTTCGCCCAGGGCGGTCGTGCCGGGCAGGCGGACCGTGAGCGGGCGGAGGGTGCGCTCCTCGACGCCTACCTCCCCCAGCAGCTGACGGACGACGAGCTGAATGGCATCGTGGCCCAGGCCGTCGAGGAGGCCAGGGCGGCGGGTGCCGAGGGCCCCCGGGCGATGGGCGCGGTCATGAAGATCGTCAACCCGAAGGTGTCGGGCCGCGCCGAGGGCGGTCGGGTTGCCGCGGCGGTCAAGAGGCTGCTCGCCGGCTGACGCGTCACGCCCCGCGCGGGGCACGCGCTCCGCAGGGCAACCGCGCGGCGAAGGGTCCCGATGCCGTTCGCACCGGGACCCTTCGCCGATTCGCTCGCCGCCTCCGTCGCCGCGCCCCGGCCTCCGATCGGGCGGGGCCGCCGTACCGCAGTGGGTGCCGGGTCAGTCCCGCTGCCGGCCTCCGTTCCCTCCGCCGTCCTGGCCGCGGGTGATGTTGCCGCCGATGAAGTCCGGCGGGAGCGAGATGTCGGGGAACGGGTCCCGGCCGGCGCTCCTGCCGGGCTTGTCGTCGGTGTCGCCGCCGTCGTCCCGGTGCCGCTCCTCCTCGTCCTCGCCCTGCGGCGCGTCGGGCACGTGGACCGTGGTGAAGCCCGGGTTCTCCTTGCCCCGCAGGGCTCCCGCCATCGCGTCCTTCCAGATCGGGCCCGGGACCTGGCCGCCGAAGACCTTCCCGTGGTAGCGCCCACCGATCCGGATGTTGAACATCTTCACCTTCTGGGAGGCGCTGCCTACCCAGACCGCGCCGGACAGGTTCGGGGTGTAGCCGACGAACCAGGCGTTCTTGCGCTCGTCCGTCGTACCCGTCTTGCCCGCGTTGTCGCGGTCCGTCAGGCCGGCCTCCTGGCCGGTACCGGAGTCGACCACGCCGCGCAGCAGCGTGTTGATGGTGTCGGCGGTGCGCTCCGACATCACCTTGCCGCACTCGGTCTGCGGCACCCGGAGGCTCTTGCCCTCGGCGGTCGTGATCGACTCGATGGCGGTCGGCGTGCAGTGCGTGCCGCGGTTCGCGAACGTCGCGTACGCGTTGGCCATCGTCAGCGGCGAGATACCGGTCGAGCCGAGGGTCAGCGGCGCGGGGCTGGCCGGGAGCTTCTCCCCGTTGCCCTGCACCACGCCCAGGCGGTCGGTCATCTCCACGACGGGGCAGAGGCCGATGTCTCCTATCATCTGCACGAAGTACGTGTTGACGGACAGCTCCATCGCCTCGCGGAGCGCGTAGGGTCCGACTTCCTTCTCGTTCTCGTTCTCCACCGTGTCGCCGCCGCGGTTGCGCCAGGGACGGTCGGAGCAGCTCGCGATCGAGTCCGGGTAGGGCATCTTGTACGGCGCCGGGTACGACTGCGTCGGCGGACGGCCCTGCTCCAGCGCGGCGGCGGCCACGAACGGCTTGAAGGTCGAACCCACCGGGAAGCCGTAGTTGGAGCCGCCCATCCTGGCGTTGACCGAGTAGTTGATCTGGGTCTCGTTCTCGCCGAAGCCGTACGGCTTGGACTGGCCCATGGCGACGATCCTGCCCGTCCCGGGCTCGACCAGCGTGATCGCCGCCGCGACCTTGTCGTTCTGGTAGACGTGGTCCCCCAGCGACTCCTGGGCGGACTTCTGCGCCTGCGGGTCCAGGGTCGTTCGGATCGTCAGGCCGCCCTGGTTCCAGACCTTGGCCCGCTCCTCGCGGGTCTTGCCGAAGACCGGGTCCGTGAGGAAGACCTCGCGCACGTAGTCGCAGAAGAAGCCGGCGCCGTCGACGGCGGTGATGCAGCCGTTCTTGGGCTTGCTGACCTTCAGCTCGATCGGTGTCTCCATGGCCCTGTCCGCCTCGGACTGGGAGATGTCACCGACGTCGGCCATCCGCTGCAGCACGGTGTTGCGCCGCTTGGTCGCCTCCTCGCCGTCGTTGACGGGGTCGTAGCGGCTGGGCGACTGGACAATGCCGGCGAGCAGCGCGGCCTCCTCCAGCTTCAGGTCCTTCGCCGACTTCGAGAAGTAGCGCTTGGACGCTGCCTCGACGCCGTAGGCCTGCTGGCCGAAGAAGGTGATGTTCAGGTAGTTCTCGAGGATCTTCTTCTTCCCCAGTTCCTCCTCGACCTGGATCGCGAACTTGAGTTCGCGGACCTTGCGGCCGATGGTCTGCTGGGTGGCCTGGGCGACCTTGTCCGGGTCGTCCCCCGCCTCCTCGACGAACACGTTCTTCACGTACTGCTGGGTGAGGGTCGACGCTCCCTGGGTGACGCCGCCTTCCTGCGCGTTGCGGTTGAGCGCGCGCAGCACGCCCTTGAGGTCGATCGCCCCGTGCTCGTAGAAGCGCGCGTCCTCGATGGCCACGATCGCCTTCTGCATGTACGGCGAGATGTCCTTGAGCTTGACCACCGTGCGGTCGCGTGAGTAGACGGTGGCGATCTGACCCCCGTCGGCGTCGAGGATCGTCGTGCGCTGGCTCAGCGGCGGGGTCTTGAGGTTGGCGGGGATCTCGTCGAACCCCTCGACCGTGCCCTTGGCGGCCAGTCCCAGCGCTCCGGCGGCCGGCAGGGCGAGACCCGCCAGCACGGCTCCCGCGAGCACGCTGACTCCGAGGAACTTCGCGGCCTGCTGGGTGCCGGTCAGGCCACCGCCCGATCGCTTCTTCGACATGGGGGCAGCCTACGTTCTTATTCTCCGGACACGTGTATAGGCCTTGGCCTAGGCTGTTCCCAGCTGTCACAGCAGTGCGGTTGCGCATCACGGCAGCGGGCCATCCCCAAGCCCCTCCGCGGCGATCTCCACCCTGCGGCCTCTTCCACTTGCCCATCTTATGTACCGGATTCCTTACGTATGCCCTCAGCTCACTCCCCCGGGTGATCTGCCGCTTACGCATAGTCCGTTCGGACCATTCAAGATTGGGCCCGAAGGGGGTGTTGCGCTGTGCCCACCTTCCGTAACGTCCTCAACTGGCAGCGGTGAATATGCCGCTGCCGCCGTGGGGGAGCCTCGATTCGGGAGAGGACGGCGCCGGCATGGGCTGGGTAACCGACTGGAGTGCGCAGGCAGCTTGCCGCACTACCGATCCGGATGAACTGTTCGTACAAGGAGCGGCGCAGAACAGGGCCAAGGCGGTGTGCACCGGATGCCCGGTGCGGACGGAGTGCCTGGCCGACGCGCTCGACAATCGCGTCGAGTTCGGCGTGTGGGGTGGTATGACCGAGCGGGAGAGGCGCGCATTGCTGCGCAGGCGCCCCACGGTCACCTCCTGGCGCCGCCTGCTGGAAACCGCGCGTACGGAATACGAGCGGAGCGCGGGCATTCTGCCCGTGGGTCTCGAGGACGACGAGACCTACGAGACTTTCGCGGCCGTGGGCTGAATCGGCGGCCGGCCGGAACGGCCAGGGCCCGCCACGGCCTGTCCCCCGCGCGGCTGGTGCTCGGCCAGGCCTTCCAGCGCCTCCGGCCGCGCCACGGACGTCGCGGTTCCGTCGGGTCGGGGAGTTCCGTCGGGCGGTGAGCTGTCCGGGGCGGGTGAGCCCTGCGGGGTCGGTGATCCACGGCCCTGGGAGCGCCTCCCGTCGGCCTGAGAGGCCGGTGGTGTCCGTACGGCCGCGTTCCGATGATGGCCGCGAGACGGTGCCACGCGAGACGGCACCGTGCGCCGTGGTGGTGCTGCCACCCGGTGTCTGCCACCTCCGTACGGTCTGCGCGCTGCGCGCCACAGGTCCGGCGGGTGCTGTACGGAGGGCATCGGCCTCCGAGTCGGTTCCATGCCGAGCGGGGCCCGCCCGTGCCGTGCCCGGGTTTCGCACCGCCCGTTCGAGTGTGAGGCATCACACAGCGGACCGCGGGCCGTCGGCCGGGGATCGGCGTGCGCACGACCGCCCGTGCGGACGGCCGAAACGGACGACTCTGCCGACCCGGCCCACGTACCCCCGGGCACCGGCCGGGAGCATGGTCGCGTGGCCACGCGGCCGCAGCCGCTAGGCGGCTCCGGCCGGGAGGCCACCGCTCGCCAGCCTGTCCCCGATGGCGCGCAGGCCGGCGAGGTCGTGCACATCGCCGGGCAGAGCGGCCACTTCGGTCACCGCCACCTCGGGGTGGAGCGCGGTGAAGCGGTCACGCGTGCGCTGCTCTCGGGACAGCACCTGCATCCGTTCGGCATGCAGGCGCAGCAGACCGGCGGTCAGTTGTGAGGTCGGGGGCGCCGAAGGCCGACCGGACTCGGATTCGGGCTCGTACGTGTACTGGGAATCGGGCTCCACGGCGGAAGGGGTGGGAGAGGACCCCGTGGAGCCACGCTCAGCAGCCTGCCCGGCCTCCTGATCCACAATGCGGCCCTCGTCAAGATTTTCTGCGGCGGCGAGCGCCCGCTCGGCCGAGAGCCGTGCGGCACCGCTGCCGTGGACGCGGTTGAGCACCAGTCCGGCCAGCGGCATCTCCTCCGCCGCCAGGCGCTCCACGAAGTACGCCGCCTCGCGCAGAGCGTCCCGCTCCGGTGCGGCGACCACCAGGAACGCCGTTCCGGGCGCCTGCAGCAGCCGGTAGGTGGCATCGGCGCGGGTGCGGAACCCGCCGAACATCGTGTCCATCGCGGCCACAAAGGTCTGTACGTCGCGCAGGAACTGACCACCCAGCAGCTTTCCCAGCGTCCCGGTCATCATCGACATACCGACGTTGAGGAACTTCATCCCGGCCCGTCCGCCCATCTTGGCGGGGGCCATCAGCAGCCTGATGAACGTGCCGTCCAGGAAGGACCCCAGCCGCTTCGGGGCGTCCAGGAAGTCCAGCGCCGACCGTGACGGGGGAGTGTCCACCACGATGAGGTCCCACTCGTCGCGCGCCCGCAGCTGCCCCAGCTTCTCCATAGCCATGTACTCCTGCGTACCCGCGAAACCGGCCGACAGGGACTGGTAGAAGGGGTTGTCCAGGATGGCGCGGGCCCGCGACGGGTCCGCGTGCGCCTCGACGATCTCGTCGAAGGTGCGCTTCATGTCGAGCATCATGGCGTGCAGCTCGCCGTCGCCCTCGATGCCGTCCACCCGGCGCGGGGTGTTGTCCAGCAGGTCGATCCCCATCGACTGGGCCAGCCGGCGGGCGGGGTCGATGGTGAGCACGACCGCCCTGCGGCCGCGCTCCGCCGCCCGCACCCCGAGGGCGGCGGCGGTCGTCGTCTTGCCCACCCCGCCGGCGCCGCAGCACACGATGATGCGGATCCCCGGGTCGTCGAGCAGGGCGTCGACCTCGAGCAGCGGTGTGTCCTGCAGCGCGCTGGGGTGCGTCATCGACGATGTCATCCAGTGACTCCAGTGACTCCAGTGACTCCGGCCGCTCCAGTGACTCCGGCCGCTCCGGTCAGTCCGGCTGCTCGGGCCACTCGGGTCAGTCCGACTACTCCGGTCAGTCCCGTCATCTCGCTCGCTCCGGTTGCTCTGGTCGCTCCGGTCGCCCCGCTCGCTCGGGTCATCGGGCATTCCCCCCGGCATCGGCTCCGCTGTTCACTCCGAGCTTTCGCAGTTCGGTCGCCAGCTGGTACAGCCCGGCCAGGTCGACCCCTTCGCTCAGCAGGGGGAGTTCGTACGCCGGCAGCCCCAGCGCCTCCAGAGCGGCACGCTGCTCGCGCTCCAGCTCGACGCGCTGGGCGTGCTCGGCGGCCTGCTCCAGCAGCGGCCCGACCAGTCCGGCCGCGCCGCTCACCCCCGCCCCGCTCAGCGACCCGGCGATGTCCTTGCGGCGGGTGGCGGTCCCGGCGCTCCGCACCGCCTCCTCGTCGAGGACGTGCGGACGCACCATGTTCACGATCACCGTGCCGGTGGGGAGGTCCGCGGCCCGCAGCTCGGCGATGCCGTCCGCGGTCTCCTGGACGGGCATCTCCTCCAGCAGGGTGACCAGGTGGACGGCGGTCTCCGCGGACTTGAGGACGCGCATCACCGCCTGGGCCTGATGGTGTATCGGGCCGATCTTGGCGAGACCCGCGACCTCGTCGTTGACGTTCAGGAAGCGGGTGATGCGACCGGTCGGAGGGGCGTCCATGACGACGTGGTCGTAGACGTACCGCCCCTGCTTGTCCCGGCGGCGCACTGCCTCGCAGGCCTTGCCGGTCAGGAGGACGTCCCGCACGCCCGGCGCGATGGTCGTGGCGAAGTCGATCGCGCCGAGCTTCTTCAGGGCCCGGCCCGCCGACCCCAGTTTGTAGAACATCTGGAGGTAGTCGAGGAGGGCCCGCTCGGCGTCGATGGCCAGCGCGTACACCTCGCCGCCGCCGGGAGCCACGGCGATCTTGCGTTCCTGGTAGGGCAGCGCCTCCGTCTCGAAGAGCTGTGCGATACCTTGCCTGCCCTCGACCTCGACGAGGAGGGTGCGCTTGCCCTCGGTCGCGAGGGCGAGCGAGAGGGCCGCGGCGACCGTCGTCTTACCGGTCCCGCCCTTGCCGCTGACGACCTGGAGCCTGCTCACGTCCTGGAGCCTAACCAGTCGGCCCGCAGGCTAAGCGACCCCGGGTCGCCTTGGCTGGGTCGGCCGCGCCCGGCGTCGCGCGTGCCGACCGAACCTGTGTCACCGGGCCGCCCGCCGGTGCGGCTACAGTCGGCTCCATGACCAAGTGGGAATACGCGACCGTGCCCCTTCTCGTGCACGCGACCAAGCAGATCCTGGACACCTGGGGCGAGGACGGCTGGGAGCTCGTCCAGGTCGTCCCCGGGCCGAACAACCCCGAGCAGCTCGTGGCCTACCTCAAGCGGGAGAAGTCATGAGCGGTGCCGTCGAGGCCAAGCTCACCGAACTCGGACTGACGCTGCCGGCCGTCGTGCCGCCGCTGGCGGCCTATCAGCCGGCCGTGCAGTCGGGCCCGTACGTCCACACCTCGGGGCAGCTCCCGATGGTGGAGGGGAAGCTTCCGGTGACCGGCAAGGTCGGCGCGGAGGTGACCCCCGAGGAGGCCAAGGGACTGGCCGCCACCTGCGCGCTGAACGCGCTGGCCGCCGTGAAGTCCATCGCGGGCGACCTGGACCGGATCGCCCGGGTCGTGAAGGTGGTCGGCTTCGTCGCCTCCGCCTCCGACTTCACGGGCCAGCCCGCCGTCGTCAACGGAGCGAGCGAGTTGCTCGGTGCGGTCCTCGGCGACAAGGGCGTGCACGCGCGCAGCGCCGTGGGTGTCGCCGTGCTGCCGCTGGACGCGCCGGTCGAGGTGGAGATCCAGGTGGAGCTCGTCCAGGGCTGACCGTCACGAGGCCGGCAGCCCCCGCCGACGGGGGCTCCGGCCTCCCCGCGGGAGCCCGGAGCCCCGGTCCGGGCCCGGAGACCGCCCTCAGGGACGGCTGCCGAGAACGGCCGATCGAGGGGCGCCCGCCGACCGGCCGTGGGGCCGTCCGCGCGGACACGGGCCGCCGGCTCACCGGCCCGCGCGCCGGCCGGACCGGGCACCCCTCGAACATCCGCGCGTGAGCGCATAGCATCCGGCCATGTCCAATGGTCAGTGGTACCCACCGGAATGGCCCGACCGGATCCGGGCGCTCGCCGCGGGCGAACTCACCGCCGTCGCCCCGCGCCGGGCGGCGACCGTGATGCTGCTCAAGGACACCTCCGAGGGTGTACACGTCCATATGCTGCGCCGCCGCGCCTCCATGGCCTTCGCCGGGGGCGCGTACGTCTATCCGGGCGGCGGGGTGGACGAGCGAGACGCCCGGCCGGTGCGCTGGGCGGGGCCCTCCCTGTCCGCGTGGGCGCGGCGGCTCGGCGTCGAGGACGAGGCGTCCGCGCAAGCCGTGGTCTGCGCGGCGGTCCGGGAGACATACGAGGAGGCAGGCGTTCTGCTGGCCGGCGAGACCGGTGACTCCGTCGTCGAGGACACCACCGGCGCCGACTGGGAGGCCGACCGCGCGGCGCTCGTCGACCGGACCCTGCCCTTCGCCGAGTTCCTGGACCGCAGGGGCCTGGTTCTGCGGTCGGACCTGCTGGGGGCGTGGGCGCGGTGGATCACCCCGGAGTTCGAGCCGCGCCGTTTCGACACCTGGTTCTTCGCCGCCTCGCTGCCGCGAGGCCAGCGGACCAGGAACGCCTCCACCGAGGCCGACCGCACGGTGTGGATCCGGCCGGCGGACGCCGCCGCCGGGTACGACAGGGGCGAGCTGCTGATGATGCCGCCGACGATCGCCACGTTGCGGGTGCTGGGGCGGTTCGCCAACGCCGCGGACGCCCTTGCGGCGGCGGCCGGGCAGGACCTCGCGCCGATCCTGGCTCAGGCACGCTGGGAGGACGGGGAAGTGGTACTCAGCTGGCCGGGCCACGACGAGTTCACCAAGCACATCCCCGTGGGCGGAACCGGCCCGGCCGGGGCGACGGGAGGCGCGCGATGACCAACGCGTCCGTGCTGCCGGGGCAGCCGCGCGGCGCGGTCGTGTCCGGCCGCGCGACCGCCCGCACGATCAACGTCCTGGCGCCCAACCCGTCCGCGATGACACTGGACGGCACCAACACCTGGATCGTCGCCGAGCCTGACTCGGACCTCGCCGTCGTCGTCGACCCGGGGCCGCTCGACCAGCGCCATCTGCGGAACGTCGTCGCGACGGCGGAGAAGGCGGGCAAGCGGATCGCCCTGACCCTGCTCACCCACGGACATCCGGACCACGCCGAGGGAGCCGCCCGGTTCGCCGAGCTGACCGGGACGAAGGTGCGTGCCCTGGACCCCGCACTCCGGCTCGGCGACGAGGGGCTGGCCGCGGGGGACGTGATCCGTACCGGCGGTCTGGAGCTGAGGGTCGTACCGACGCCCGGGCACACGGCGGACTCGCTCTGCTTCCATCTGGCCGCCGACCAGGCCGTGCTGACCGGTGACACCGTCCTCGGCCGTGGTACCACGGTCGTCGCGCATCCGGACGGCCGCCTCGGCGACTATCTGGACTCGCTGCGCCGGCTGCGCTCCCTGACCGTGGACGACGGGGTGCACACGGTGCTTCCCGGGCACGGCCCGGTGCTGGAGGACGCCCAGGGCGCCGTGGAGTACTACCTCGCCCATCGCGCGAGCCGGCTCGCGCAGATCGAGACGGCCGTGGAGAACGGCCACCGCTCGGCGGCCGACGTGGTCGCACACGTGTACGCCGACGTCGACCGGTCGCTGTGGCCCGCGGCGGAACTCTCGGTGCGGGCACAGCTCGAGTACCTGCAAGAACACGGTCTCATCTAGCTAGGGCCTCGGCTCCGGATCCTTGCCCGGAGCCCCCCGTACCGGACCGTTTGCAGCGTCGCCGCCACTGTGCGGAGACGGCCCAAAGAAGCGGGGCCCGGCTCCACAACCGCGGTCCTCGCAACTCCCACAGATCGCGGGTGTTGCGAGGACCGTTGGAACCCAAGTCGCGCCCGCCGGGCGGGCCCCATTGTCCCTGGGGCCGCGCGACCCGGCATGCGACCGGAGCGGTCCGCTGAGCCGGCCGCGCCGTGCCCACGGCGCCGTGGGCACGGCCACCAGGGGTTCCGCGCCGGTGCCGGGTGGCTAACGGGAACGCTTGGCGAGGCGCTCCACGTCGAGCAGGATGACGGCGCGGGCCTCGAGGCGGAGCCAGCCACGCTGTGCGAAGTCGGCGAGCGCCTTGTTCACGGTCTCGCGGGAGGCGCCGACGAGCTGGGCCAGCTCTTCCTGGGTCAGGTCGTGGACGACGTGGATGCCCTCCTCCGACTGCACGCCGAAGCGGCGCGAGAGGTCGAGGAGCGCCCGGGCGACACGACCGGGAACGTCGGAGAAGACCAGGTCGGACATCTGGTCGTTGGTCTTGCGGAGCCTGCGGGCGACCGCGCGCAGCAGCGCGGTGGCCACCTCGGGGCGCGCGTTCAGCCAGGGCTGCAGGTCGCCGTGGCCCAGGCCGAGGAGCTTGACCTCGGTGAGAGCGGTGGCGGTGGCGGTGCGCGGACCAGGGTCGAAGAGGGACAGTTCGCCGATCAGCTCGCCGGGGCCGAGCACGGCCAGCATGTTCTCCCGGCCGTCGGGCGAGGTGCGGTGGAGCTTGACCTTGCCCTCGGTGACCACGTAGAGGCGGTCGCCCGGGTCACCCTCGTGGAAGAGCGCGTCGCCGCGGGCGAGCGTCACTTCACTCATCGAGGCGCGGAGCTCCGCGGCCTGCTCGTCATCGAGCGCCGCGAAGAGCGGGGCGCGCCGCAGAACGTCGTCCACGAGTTCTCTCCTTGTCGACCTGCTCAGGGGACGGTGGTCCCCATGATGCCGCACGGCAAAACAGTGCGATCGATCACAAGGGCCCGACACAAGTCTGACGCACCGGCCTCTCCGGCAGTGCCTCAGGGGCCGATTCGAGTGGTGATGCGCCATGGCCGGGGCAGATGTCCGTGGCGGCCCTTAGGCTGGCCGGGTGTCCAATTCGCCGGTGAGAGCACAGGCCGAGGGGCCGTCAGAGTGGCAGGGGACGAAAATTCCGCTGTGGGCGAACGCGATTCGCTCCTTCCGACAGATGTAGCAAAAGCGAAAAATAGGACTACCTTCATGGCTTCCCCGAAGACGCCGCGGACAGCGGCGCGGAAGACGGCTGCGGCGAAGACGGCTGCCTCGGACAGGTCCGTGGCCGGGGTCGCCGCGGAGGCGGCGGCGTCGAAGGGCACCGCCGGGAAGTCCGAGGCCGGGAAGCCCACCGCCGCCGCGACGCCCACCGCCATGAAGAAGCCGGACGCCGAGAAGAAGCCGGACGCCGAGAGGCAGCCGGACGGCGGGAAGAAGTCCGTCGGCCGGAAGAAGCCGCGGGCCGCCTCGGCCGCCGGGTCCGAGTCGCGGCTGGCGATGGTGCGCAGGGCCCGCCGGATCAACCGTGAGCTTGCCGACGTGTATCCGTACGCACACCCCGAGCTCGACTTCCGCAACCCCTTCCAGCTGCTCGTCGCGACCGTCCTGTCCGCGCAGACCACGGACCTGCGGGTGAACCAGACGACGCCCGCGCTCTTCGCCAGGTACCCGGCGCCCGAGGACATGGCCGCGGCCGTGCCGGAGGAGCTGGAGGAACTGATCAGGCCGACCGGATTCTTCCGGGCCAAGGCGAAGTCCCTCATCGGCCTGTCCAAGGCACTGCGGGACGACTTCGGCGGCGAGGTCCCCGGTCGGCTGGAGGACCTGGTAAAGCTGCCGGGTGTCGGGCGCAAGACGGCCTTCGTGGTGCTGGGGAACGCGTTCGGGGTCCCGGGCATCACCGTGGACACCCACTTCATGCGGCTCGCCCGCCGGTGGAAGTGGACCGAGCAGGAGGACCCGGTCAAGATCGAGGCGGAGATCGCCACCATCTTCCCGAAGAGCGAGTGGACGATGCTCTCCCACCGGGTGATCTTCCACGGCCGCCGGATCTGCCACGCCCGCAAACCGGCGTGCGGCGCTTGCCCCATCGCCCATCTCTGCCCCTCGTACGGGGAAGGCGAGACCGATCCGGAGAAGGCGAGGAAGCTCCTCAAATACGAGATGGGCGGCCTCCCGGGGCAGCGTCTGAATCCTCCGCCCGACTACCCGGGCAAGCCCGCAGCCCCGCTGGGGGCCGGGTGATCCCTCCGAGTGTCCACTCCCGGACCGGGCACCGGCCACCGGATCCCGGCCGCCCGGATCCGGGGCGGCCGCCCCACCTGGCCCCGCCGTCCCAGCCGGGCCAGTCGTCCCGGCCGGCCCGGCCGGGCCCGTGGCCCTCGCCGTCCTTCCGGGCTTCCCTCGGCGCGGCGGTGCCGGGTCCCGCCGGAGCCCGCAGGAACGTTCCCGGCAGGCGCGAGCGTTGCACATCACGGGGGTGCCCATGACACGTACACACGGGACATACGACGGCGACGCGGTGGTGAGCGGCGAGGACCTGCCCGACTGGCTGGAACCCGTCTCGCGGTCCGCCAGAACCATCGCTCCTGAGCAGCTCAGCCGGTTTCTCCCGCCCGCGAGCGGCGGAGGCCGCCAGTCCGCCGTGCTGATCCTGTTCGGCGACGGCTCCCGGGGCCCCGAGCTGCTGCTCATGGAGCGGGCGACCAGCCTGCGCTCCCACGCCGGCCAGCCGTCGTTTCCCGGCGGTGCCCTCGACCCCGGGGACGGCGATCCGGCCACCACGGGGCCGCTCCGCGCCGCTCTCCGGGAGGCCGAGGAGGAGACCGGCCTCGATCCGTCCGGCGTCCAGATCTTCGGGGTGCTGCCCCGGCTGTACATCCCGGTGAGCGGCTTCGTCGTGACCCCGGTCCTCGGCTGGTGGCGCGACCGCTCTCCGGTCACCGCCGTCGACCCGGCCGAGACCGCCCGGGTCTTCACCGTGCCCGTGGCGGATCTCACGGACCCGGTGAACCGGGCCACGGCCGTCCACCCCAGCGGTCACCTCGGTCCGGCTTTCCTGGTCGAATCGGCTCTGGTCTGGGGCTTCACCGCCGGACTGATCGACCGCATCCTGCACTTCGCGGGCTGGGAGCGGCCGTGGGACCGCACCAGGCAGGTCCCGCTCGACTGGCGTTCGTGAGAGCGTTGCCCACGTGCTGTGTTCTCCCGGTGGTCGGTCCGGCGTCACCGGGAGCTGATCCGGGGTTCCCCTGCCGGGCGGAGTGCCGGACGACGAAACTGCGAGGCTGACGACGGTGAACCTGCTGGACATCCTGCTGCTGCTCGCCGCCGTGTGGTTCGCCGTCGTCGGATACCGCCAGGGCTTCGTCGTCGGCATCCTGTCGGTGATCGGATTCCTCGGCGGTGGACTCGTCGCCGTCTATTCGCTCCCGTTCCTCTGGGACCGGATGACGAACGAGACCGAGGTGTCCACGGCAGCGGCGATCGTCGCCGTCGTGATCGTGATCGTGTTCGCCTCCGTCGGCCAGGCCCTCACCACCCACCTCGGCAACAAGCTTCGCCGCTACATCACATGGACCCCGGCACGCGCGCTCGACGCGACCGGCGGTGCCCTCGTGAACGTCGTCGCGATGCTGCTGGTGGCCTGGATCATCGGCCTCCTGGTCGAAGGCACCACTCTGCCTCTCTTCGGCACGGAGGCCCGGAACTCCAAGATCCTTCACGGTGTCACCCGGGTGCTGCCGGCGCAGGCACCGTCCTGGTTTCAGGACTACCGGTCCATCCTCGCGCAGAACGGCTTCCCGCAGGTCTTCAGCCCCTTCGCCAACGAGCCCATCACCGAGGTCAGGCCGCCGGACCCGGCGCTGGTCGACAGCCCGGTGGCGGCCCGGGCGCAGCGGTCGATCGTCAAGGTCGTCGGCACGGCGCAGAGCTGCAACAAGGTCCTCGAGGGCACGGGCTTCGTCTTCTCCGAGCGCCGGGTCATGACGAACGCGCACGTCGTGGGCGGAGTCGACGAGCCGACGGTGCAGATAGGCGGGGAGGGCCGGCGGTACGACGCCAAGGTCGTCCTCTACGACTGGCAGCGCGACATCGCCGTGCTGGACGTTCCCGACCTGAAGGCGCCGCCTCTGCGTTTCACCGACGAGGACGCCCGCAGCGGTGACAGCGCGATCGTCGCGGGCTTCCCGGAGAACGGCTCCTACGATGTGCGCTCCGCGCGGGTCCGGGGCCGCATAGACGCCAAGGGCCCCGACATCTACCGCCGCGGCGAGGTGCGCCGCGACGTCTACTCGCTGTTCGCGACGGTCCGCCAGGGCAACTCGGGTGGCCCGCTGCTCACCACCGACGGCCAGGTGTACGGAGTGATCTTCGCCCGGTCGCTCGACGACGCCGACACCGGCTATGCGCTGACGGCCGACGAGATCCGCGACGACATCAGGCTCGGCCGCACGGCCGACCAGGAGGTCGACAGCGAGGGCTGCGCGCTCTGACGGGCACGGCGCGGGGATGCGCCACGGACTGCGGCGCGCCCGTGCGATCCGCCGGGCCCGAGGGCGGCGTCGCGGTCCGGCCCGCGCTCGCTGGGCACGAGGACCGCGGCCGCCGGGTCCGCGTATGCCCGGTGGCCCAGCCCATGCCGGGCAGCCGCCGGGGTCCGCGCGTACGCGTGCCGGGAGCGGCGTTGCCGGGGACACGGCCGCAGCCGGGAAGACGGAAGACCCCCTCGCCCCGCGCAGGCTTCCGCGCCCCACGGGTGTGTCCGTCCCCTGGAGGTGTGCGGGAGCGGGAAAGCGGGCGCCGCTGTGACGGCGTCAGCCGCGAGGATGGCGCAGTCGCGCCGAGACCCAGCGGGCGCGACGGCGGAGGATGCGCGGGATCCCGAGACGGGGATCATGACCCCGCCCCTGGGGGCCGCCCCTTTCGTCCGCTACCGGCGCGGAGGCCGAGCGGGAGTTGCGTGCTGTGTCACTGTAGTCGTGCGTCCAGCCCATACCCCGACGTGTGCCCGTGCCCCAAGGTCGGTAACCGCATCGGGGCCCGCCAATTGGCCTATGCGCCGGGCAATCCCCGTTCGCCGCACACCCGTTCGCACGGCGGCAGCACCTCGGGCGGCGGCAGGCGGCCGCCTCGTCAGGAGCCGCCTCGATGTGCGGCGGCGCGCCGCGGGCAGCGCAAGCCCGGGCGCCGGTCGGGCTCGGGATCACCGGTCGGGCTCGGGATCCTTCAGCCAGTTGATGAGCTCGTTGGAGAACGCGACCGGGTCCTCCTCATGGGGGAAGTGGCCGAGCCCGTCGAACAGCCTCCAGCGGTAGGGGGCTTCGACGTACCGTCCGGAGCCCGCCGCGCTGCGTGTCCGCATCGCCGTGTCCAGCGAGCCGTGCAGATGGAGCGTCGGCACCCGGACCGGACGCTTCATCCTGCGGTTGAACTGGATGCCGTCCGGACGGGCCATCGACCGCACCATCCACCGGTACGGCTCGATCGAGCAATGCGCCGTCGACGGGATGGACATGGCCCGGCGGTAGACGTCGAGGGCCTCCTCCTCGGGCGGGCGCGGACCGGACCACTCCCTGATCAGCCGACCCACCAAGGCCGCGTCGTCCGCGAGGAGCTGACGCTCCGGCAGCCACGGCCGCTGGAAGCCCCACACATACGAGCCGGCGCGGCTCTGCGCGAAGTCGCCGAGCATCGAGGAGCGCCAGCGGCGCGGGTGCGGCATCGAGGAGACCGCGAGCCGCCGGACGAGCTTGGGCCGCATCACGGCCGCCGTCCAGGCGAGGTAGCCGCCGAGGTCGTGGCCGACGAGCGCCGCGTCGGGCTCGCCGAGGGACCGCACCACTCCGGTGATGTCGAGTGCGAGGTTCGCGGGGTCGTAACCCCGGGGTGTGCGGTCGCTGCCTCCGACGCCGCGGAGGTCCATCGCGACCGCGCGGAAGCCGGCGTCGGCCAGCGCGGGCAGCTGGTGCCGCCACGTCCACCAGAACTGCGGAAAGCCGTGCAGCAGCAGCACCAGCGGTCCGTCGCCCAGCTCCGCGATGTGGAAGCGCGCACCGTTGGCCGCCACATCCCGATGGGTCCAGGGCCCGTCGATCCGGATGGGGCCGCCGGTTCCGTTCCCGGTGCTGCTTCCGTTGCCGTCAGAGGGCGTATCGGGTGCCGTCATGCGGACGAGCGTGCCACAGATGCGGACGGGTCCTTTGTCCCGCGGGGGTGCGGCTTGGCGTTCTGCAGCACGGCGGCCGTCTGCTTGGCCGACGCGATGGAGCGCTCCGGCGGCTTGACCTTCTTGAACTTGGTCACGGCCAGCAGTGCAGCCAGGCCCGCCAGCAGCAGGAAGGCCACTCCCACGATCAGGAACGACCAGGCGAGCCCCAGGCCGAGGTTGTGGATGCCGTAGGCGGCGGCGAAGCTCAGCACCGGCAGGGAGAACAGGGCGAGGACCCCGGCGACCGCGCCGGCCACACCGCCGGTCACCCCCCGCTTGACGTCCTGCCTGAGTTCTGCCTTGGCCAGCGCGATCTCGTCGTGTACCAGGGCGGACATCTCGGCGGTCGCCGTCGCCACCAGCTGTCCCAAGGACTTGTCCGCGCCGGCCAGCCGAACCGGTCCGACCACGTCGCCCGCGGCTTCGAGGGCGGTGGTCGTGCTGCCGGGGTCGCTCATCGGTGACTCCCTCGTCTCTGCTTCGGATCTGCTGTCAGATCATGCCGGACTGTCGCCGCCGGCGCGCGACGCACTCGCGACTTCCGCCATGCGCCGGTGCTCCGCCGCCTTCTTCTCGTGGATCTCGGCCATCCGCAGGTGGTACTCCGGGTTGTCCTTCTCGTACACGTCCGGGATGCCGTCCTGGTCCTCGTCGAGGTCCTCCGCTGCACACAGGGCCTGGTACTTGCGTACCCGAAGTTTCAGCAGCACACAGGCCAGCAGTGCGGCCGTCAGCGAGCCGAGCAGAACGGCCGCCTTGATCTCGTCCGTCATTTCGGGGTCGCCGGCGAAGGCCAGCTCGCCGATGAGCAGGGAGACGGTGAAGCCGATGCCGGCCAGCGACGAGACCGCCAGGACGTCGGGCCAGGCCAGGTCCTCGTTCAGTTCGGCCTTGGTGAAACGGGCGGCCAGCCAGGTGCCGCCGAAGATGCCGAACGTCTTGCCGACCACCAGACCGAGGATCACCCCGAGGGTCTCGGGACGGGTGAAGACCGCGTGCAGGGCATCGCCGGAGACGCTCACCCCGGCGGAGAACAGAGCGAACATCGGTACGGCGAACCCCGCCGACACCGGCCGCACGAGATGCTCGATGTGCTCGCCCGGGGAGTGCTCCTCGCCCTCGCGCCTGGTGCAGCGCAGCATCAGGCCCATGGCGACGCCCGCGATGGTGGCGTGGACGCCGCTGTTGTACATCAGCCCCCAGATGACCAGGGCCAGCGGGACGTACACGTACCAGCCGCGTACGCCCTTGCGGAGGAGCAGCCAGAAGACCAGGAGGCCGGCCAGGGCCCCGCCGAGCGCGGCGAAGTTCAGGGAGCTGGTGAAGAAGAACGCGATGATCAGGATCGCGAAGAGGTCGTCGACGACGGCGAGCGTGAGGAGGAAGGCGCGGATCGCCGACGGCAGCGATGTGCCGATCACCGCCAGCACGCCCAGGGCGAAGGCGATGTCGGTCGCCGTGGGTACGGCCCAGCCCGCCAGGGAGCCGCCGCCGGCGGAGCTGACCAGCACGTAGGTGAGCGCGGGCGCGGCCATGCCGCAGACGGCGGCGATGACGGGGAGCGCGGCGGCCTTGGGGTCGCGCAGATCGCCCGCCACGAGCTCCCGCTTGAGCTCGATCCCGGCGACGAAGAAGAAGATCGCGAGCAGTCCGTCGGCGGCCCAGTGCTGGATGGACAGGTCGAGCCCGAGGGCCGCCGGGCCCAGGTGGAAGTCGGACACCGCCTGGTAGCTGGGGGCCAGAGGGGTGTTCGCCCAGAGCAGTGCGGCGATGGCGGCGGCGAGGAGGAGGATTCCGCCGACGGTCTCGGTGCGCAGGGCATCCGCCACGAAGTTCCGCTCGGGGAGGGAGAGAAGCCCGAGGAACTTACGGGGGGTGGGGGTCGGCGCTGCCACGGGTGGGGACCTCCGGTCGGATAGGCAGGGCAAAGCACGTGCCGACCAGACTTCCCGGCGCACCTCGGTTTCCTGTCGCGTCTTCGACGCAGTTCCTTACCTTACCTAATGACTTCGTCCGGGTGAACGGGGGTACGTCCGGTTGATCTTTCACCATAGGCGCAGAAGGGGCACCCGGCGCGTTCGCCCCGGGTGCCCCTTCGCGGTGGCTTCGGGTACTCAGTCCTCCGAGGCCGCCGTCGGCAGCCTGGACTGGATGAGGTCCATCACCGAGGAGTCGGTGAGGGTCGTGACGTCACCGAGCTGGCGGTTCTCCGCCACGTCGCGCAGCAGCCGGCGCATGATCTTGCCGGAGCGGGTCTTGGGCAGCTCGGCCACCGGCAGGACCCGCTTGGGCTTCGCGATCGGCCCGAGTGTCGCCCCGACGTGGTCGCGGAGTTCGGCGACGAGCGTCTCGTCCTCCTGCGCCGTGCCGCGCAGGATCACGAACGCCACGATGGCCTGGCCGGTCGTCTCGTCGGCCGCGCCGACGACGGCCGCCTCGGCGACCTTGGGGTGGGAGACCAGAGCGGACTCGACCTCGGTCGTCGAGATGTTGTGGCCGGACACCAGCATCACGTCGTCGACGCGGCCCAGCAGCCAGATGTCGCCGTCGTCGTCCTTCTTCGCGCCGTCGCCCGCGAAGTACCGGCCCTCGAAGCGCGACCAGTAGGTGTCGACGAAACGCTGGTCGTCACCCCAGATGGTGCGCAGCATCGAGGGCCACGGCTCGGTGAGGACGAGATAGCCGCCGCCGCCGTCGGGCACCTCGCGGCCGTCGTCGTCGACGACCGTCGCGGCGATGCCGGGCAGGGGGCGCTGGGCCGAGCCGGGCTTGGTCTCGGTGACGCCCGGGAGCGGCGAGATCATCATGGCGCCGGTCTCGGTCTGCCACCAGGTGTCCACGATGGGGGTGGTGCCGCCGCCGATGTGCTCCCGGTACCAGATCCAGGCCTCGGGGTTGATCGGCTCGCCGACCGAGCCGAGGACGCGCAGGCTCGACAGGTCGGACTTGGCGGGGATGTCGTCGCCCCACTTCATGAATGTGCGGATCGCCGTCGGCGCCGTGTAGAGGATCGTCACTCCGTACTTCTGGACGATCTCCCAGAACCGGCCCTGGTGGGGGGTGTCGGGCGTGCCCTCGTACATCACCTGCGTCGCGCCGTTGGCCAGGGGCCCGTACACGATGTACGAGTGGCCCGTCACCCAGCCGATGTCCGCAGTGCACCAGTAGACGTCGGTCTCCGGTTTGAGGTCGAAGACGGCGTGGTGGGTGTAGGCCGCCTGGGTGAGGTAGCCGCCGGAGGTGTGCAGGATCCCCTTGGGCTTACCCGTCGTGCCGGAGGTGTAGAGGATGAAGAGCGGGTGCTCGGCGTCGAACGCCTCGGGGGTGTGCTCGGCCGGCTGACGATCGACGACGTCGTGCCACCACACGTCACGGCCCTCGGCCATCGCGGTGTCCTGGCCGGTGCGGCGGACCACCAGCACGTGCTCGACCTGCGGGCACTTGGCGACGGCCTCGTCGATGGCGGGCTTGAGCGCGCTGGGCTTGCCGCGGCGGTGGCCGCCGTCGGCGGTGATCACCAGTCTGGCGTCGGCGTCCTGGATGCGGGAGGCCACGGCGTCCGCCGAGAACCCTCCGAAGACCACCGAGTGCGCGGCACCGATCCGGGCGCAGGCCAGCATTGCCACCGCGGCCTCGGGAACCATGGGCAGGTAGATCGCGACCCGGTCGCCCTTGCGGACGCCCAGCTCCGTCAGTGCGTTGGCGGCCCGGGAGACCTCGTCCTTGAGTGCGGCGTAGGTGAGGGACCGGCTGTCGCCCGGTTCACCCTCGAAGTGGATGGCGACGCGGTCCCCGTGCCCGGCCTCGACATGGCGGTCCACGCAGTTGTACGCGACGTTGAGCCTGCCGTCGGCGAACCACTTGGCGAAGGGAGGGTTCGACCAGTCCAGGATCTCGGTCGGTTCCTCGGCCCAGGTGAGCCGCCGGGCCTGCTCGGCCCAGAAGCCGAGCCTGTCCGCCGCTGCCCGCTCGTACGCCTCCGCCGTCACGTTGGCGTGCGCGGCCAGTTCGGCCGGCGGGGCGAACCGCCGCTCTTCCTTCAAGAGGTTGGCCAGGCTCTCGTTGCTCACGACATCTCCCTTTCCCAGGGCGTCCTATGTGCCTATGTGTCCCAGGCCATAGCTCATCAGGCGGACGGCCGGGTGACAAGGGCCTTCAGAAAATTGGTTTAGACCTATTGGGGTACCTGTTGAGGCTGCGTGCGGCCGGTGGTGCGTGCGGCCGGTGGGACGTGCGGCCGGTGGTGCGTGTGGCCGCTCGCCCCGGGTGAGCGGCCCCTTCTCCCGGGCGGTGGGGAAGGGGCCACCCGTACTCACGTACGCCGCGAGGGGTCGGTTCACCCCGGTCGAGCGGCCCGGACGGCCGCCCCGTCGCCCCTTCCCGAGCCGGACGCCGGAGGGCTGATGTGCCGCATGCCAGGGCGGTGCGCTCGTATCGGGACGCTTGCGGCGGAAAGCCCGGGAACCGGAGAGGGGATCTGCCGCGGCCCGCTTTCGGTAGACGAACTGCCATGACGGGTGCAGGGCGGAAGGTGGCTCCCGGAGATTGAGGGGACTCCCATGTCATCCAATCCAGTGATTAGTCATCCCGGCTCGGCCTGCCTCCCCGCTCCCTCCGCTCGGGTGGGAGGTTTTCCGGGTCCGCAGTCGTATCGGCGTATCGATTCGCGTATCACAGACACGACGGAAGAGGGTGGACGGATGCTGCCCGCCGCACGGAAGGCCGTCCTCGGCGCCGTGGCCATCGCGCTCGTCACGGGCCTCGCCGCATGCACCGGAGGCGACGGAGGGGCGGGGCTCTCCGGTGCCCTGGGGAACCAGCTGGGCCAGATCGGGGACGGCTCGACCTCGTACACCGGGACCCAGCCGGGCCTGGCGGGCCCGGAGCGGCTGAAGCCGGGTCAGAAACCGCCGCAGTTCGTGGTCTTCTCCTGGGACGGGGCGGGAGAGGACCGTGCCAAGCTCTTCGCCCGCTTCCGGGAAGTGGGGAAGAAGCAGGGCATCACCATGACCTACTTCCTCAGCGGTGTGTATCTGCTCCCCGAGGAGAAGGCCGAACTGTACGACCCGCCCCGGCACAAGCGGGGGCGCTCCGACATCGGTTTCAACGACACCGAGGGCATCAAGGCCACCGTCCGCGAACTGCGCGCCGCCTGGCTGGACGGGAACGAGATCGGCACCCACTTCAACGGCCACTTCTGCGGGCCGGTGGGCGGCGGCGCCACCTGGTCGCCCGACGAGTGGAGGAGCGAGCTCGACCAGGCCAGGTCGTTCGTGAAGAACTGGCGGACCAACGCGGGGCTGCCGCGCGAGCGCTCGCTGCCGTTCGACTACGACCGGGAGCTCATCGGTGCCCGCACGCCCTGCCTCGAAGGGCGTGACAACTTCCTCGCCATCGCGGCGCAGCAGGGCTTCCGCTACGACAGCAGCGGCATCAGCGAGCAGATCTGGCCGGACAGGAAGCACGGTGTGTGGGACCTCTCGCTGCAGATGGTCCCCGTGCCCGGCCGTGCCTTCGAGACGCTGTCGACCGACTACAACTTCATGATCAACCAGTCCGGTACCGCCAAGGGAGCCCCAGCATGCACACCCTCTGGGGAAACCAGATGCGCGACGGACTGATCCAGGGCTTCAACCGTGCCTACCAGGGCAATCGCGCGCCGCTCATCATCGGCAACCACTTCGAGTCGTGGAACGGCGGCACCTATATGCGCGCGGTCGAGCAGGCCATCGGCTACATCTGCGTGCAGCGTGACGTGCGGTGTGTGTCGTTCCGCCGGCTCGTCGACTGGCTGGACGCGCAGGACCCCGAGGTGCTGAAGCGACTGCGCACGCTGCCGGTCGGCCGGGCGCCTGGGAGCGGCTGGAAGGACTTCCTGACCGCGGCCTCCCCTGGTTCCGACAAGCCGGGCGGCAGCCCGGCGGCCGGTCCGGCTCCCCGGCCCGGGCCGGGGGTGGCCGAACCCGGCACGGGCGGAGCCGGTGCGGGCAGGCCCGGTGCGGCGGGGGTCGCACAGGCGGCGGAGCGTGCCCCCGGCCCGATGGCAGCCTCCGCCGACCCCGACCCCGACCCCGACCCCGATGCCGACCCCGCCCCCGACCCCGCCCCCGACGCCGGTCGGCCGGGTCCGGCCCGGCCGGCGGCCGGCGAGGGCGGCGGTGCGGGCGGACCCCTCCCGGGCCGGCCGGCGGACGGTGGACCCGATGCGGTCAGGCCGGTTGCGGCGCGCTGAACTGCACCGCCTGCTCCCCTAGCACGAAGTCGGGGTCGACCTGGGCTGCCAGGTCGCTCCCCGTCTTCGCATTGCCCCAGCTCTCCGCGTTCTTCAGGTGGAAGTGCACCATCTGCCGGGTGTACCGCACCCAGTCGCGCCGCGCGTAGGAGGCGTCGGCCGCCTGTCGCAGCGTCCGAAGCGCCGCACGGTTGGGCTCTTCCAGTTCCGCGAACCGCGGCGGACGGCCCTTCTCCATCGACCGCACCCAGTCCGAGTGCCCGACGGCCACGAGGAGATCGTCACCCACCTCTTCGCGCAGGAACCCGAGGTCGTCCGGCCCTGGATCTTGTTGCCGACGACCTTGAGCGCAACGCCGAAGTCCCGTGCGTAGTCCCGGTACTGGCGGTACACCGAGACGCCCTTGCGGGTGGGCTCGGCCACGAGGAACGTCATGTCGAAGCGGGTGAACATGCCGGAGGCGAAGGAGTCGGAGCCCGCCGTCATGTCGACCACGACATACTCGTCCGGGCCGTCGACGAGGTGGTTGAGGCACAGCTCCACAGCTCCGACCTTGGAGTGGTAGCAGGCGACGCCGAGGTCCGACTCGGTGAACGGACCGGTCGCCATCAGCCGGATCTGCCCGTCGTCGAGCCGCACCGTCCGGGCGCAGGCGTCGTAGACCGGGTTGTCCTCACGCACGCGCAGCAGCCGTGATCCCCTTCCGGGCGGCGTGGTCTTGATCATCTTTTCCGCGGACGCGATCCGCGGATTGGTGCCGCGCAGGTACTCCTTGATCAGCGCCAGGTGTGCACCCATCGCGGGCAGTTTCCCGGCCTCGTGTTCGTCGATTCCGAGCGCGGCGCCCAGGTGCTGGTTGATGTCGGCGTCCACCGCGACGACACGGGCCTGCTGGGCGGCGAGGTGGCGGATGAAGAGCGAGGACAGCGTCGTCTTGCCACTACCGCCCTTTCCCACGAAAGCGATCTTCATGTTCACCTAAGGTAGCGGGTCGGTGGCTCGCGGTGCCCGAGGTCGGTGAAGAAGACCACTCCAACGTGGGGTGCGCGGTCGGGGCGCGTAGCCTCCCTGCTTATGAGTACGAACCCCTCTGACCCCCTGGCCGCACTGGGTGATCTTCCCGGGGCCGCGGATGCCGTGGACTCCGTGCGCAGGGCCGTGGACCGCGTCTACGGGCACCGCGTCATGCGGCGCCGCAGCAATGAGGTCACCTCGGAGGCAGCGCTGCGCGGAGCCCGGGCGTCCGCCGCGCTCTCGGGGGCGGACTGGGCACTGGAGGAGGTGCGCCGGCGTACGGACTTCGGGAGCGGGGAAGAGGCCCGTACGGTGGGGGCCGCACTCCGGCTGACCGCCGAGGCGGGTCAGCTTCTGTCCATCTGGAGGCAGTCCCCGCTGCGAGTACTGGCCCGGCTGCATCTGGTCGCGGAGGGCGGAGCCGCCCCGAGGACACGGTCGGCAGGCCGCGGCTCGCAGGGGAGCAGGTCGACGAGCCGCTGATCGACGCGCCACTTCCCGACGCGGAGGAGGTCGCCGGGCGGCTCGAGGGGCTCTCGCGCCTGGTCATCGCGGGGAGTTCGGCCCCTGCGCTGGTGATGGCCGCAGTGGTGCACGGCGAGCTGCTCGCCCTGCGCCCGTTCTCCTCGGCCAACGGCCTGGTCGCCAGGGCGGCGGAGCGCGTCGTCCTCGTCGGGAGCGGACTGGACCCCAAGTCGATCTGCCCCGCGGAGGTCGGCCACGCGGAACTCGGCCGTGCGGCGTACCTCAAGGCGTTCGAGGGCTATCTGTCCGGCACCCCGGAGGGGTTGAGCGCCTGGATCACCCACTGCGGCCGCGCCGTGGAACTCGGTGTCCGGGAGTCGACGGCCGTGTGCGAAGCGCTTCAGCGCGGAGCGGCGTGACGCCGTCCGGCCGGGCCAAGGGCGCTGGGCGCCGGAGGCGTTGAAGGCGGAGGAGGGCGGAGGCCGGGCAAAAGGGCTGCGGCGGTACCGGACGGTACCGCCGCTGGCATGTCGGCCAAGTTACCAAGCGTCCTCGATATGTTGCCCATCAGGTCGGGAGCTTTGCCCGTCACCTGGTGCGGCTGGCCCGTAATCGACGGGTCGACGTCGCGTGGGTGCTCGGCTTCCATGCGCGGTCCGTGGGGCCTTTGTTGCGTAGAAGGTGATCCTCTCGGATGTCCCAGGTCTCGCGGGCCGTTAACTCCTTTGTACTCCGACCGTCCGGCAAGCGGAACCCCCGGCCGCACTTTTTACTCTCCCTCTCAAGGGTGGGCACAGGCGGCGGTGCCGCGACGCCGGCCGGCGTACCAGACGAGCCCGGCGGCGACAGCGGCCGCTCCCACCGCCGCGGCCGCGAGGAGGGTGGGGCGCGGGGGCATCGTGAACCCGGGGATCCGCTGCTTCAGCCGCACCGGCCGGCTGAAGACGAGCACCGGCCAGCCGCGTGAGGACGCCTCACGGCGCAGCGCCCGGTCGGGGTTGACCGCGTACGGATGCCCTACGGCTTCCAGCATCGGGACGTCGGTGACGGAGTCGCTGTAGGCGTAGCAGCGTCCGAGGTCGTACCCCTCGGACGCGGCGAGATCCTTCACCGCTTCGGCCTTGGTGGGGCCGTACGCGTAGTACTCCACCTCGCCGGTGAAGCAGCCGTCCTCGCCGACCACCAGCCGCGTCGCCACCACACGATCGGCGCCCAGGAGCTCGCCGATCGGCTCGACGACCTCGGCGCCCGAACTGGAGACGATGACGACGTCGCGGCCGGCGGTGTGGTGGTCCTCGATCAGCGAGGCGGCCTCGTCGTAGATGATCGGGTCGATCAGATCGTGCAGGGTCTCGGCGACGATCTCCTTCACCTGCTCCACGTTCCAGCCCTTGCAGAGCGAGGACAAGTACTTCCGCATTCGCTCCATCTGGTCGTGGTCGGCGCCGCCCGCGAGAAAGACGAACTGGGTGTACGCCGTCCTGAGCACGGCGCGACGGTTGATCAGCCCTCCGTGGTAGAAGGACTTGCTGAAGGTCAGCGCCGATGACTTCGCGATGACCGTCTTGTCCAGGTCAAAGAAGGCTGCTGTGCGCGGCAAGGAGTGGTTTTCCACGACGCAGAGCATATGCGCCCTCCATTCGGCGTAAGGTGGGGCGCGTGGGTTTGCCTGAGAAGGCTCTCGGGTACACCATGGAAGTCACGGATCGTTCGCGACCGTGCTAACCCGGTCCGACTCCTCCCCCCCGAGTCGGCCGTGGGGACGACCCCCGCTCTCCCCCCGGCGGGGGTCGTCGCATGTCCGGACGCGTTTTCGCCGGCCATCGCCGATCACTCTCCCTCTCGCTGCCCGGATCGGGCGGTCCGCCGCCTTCGCTCGACCATCACTCTGCGTGAGTATGGTGCTGCGCTGTGGAAGTCATGCCGTAAGTCACCGGTATGGGCTACCGGGTTATTCACAAGCCGTGAGTTGTCCACAGTTTTTGAGCAAGATCCACACGATTTTCCGTCACCCTGCACGCTGATTCCGCCCGTGAAGTTCACGGACCGGAGGAATCACCGATCCCGGGTCGCTCCCACGTGTCATGGGAGCGATCCGGCACGCGGGGACTGCTGTACGGCACCCCGCGAGAGCCGCCGCGGCAGCGCGGCGAGAGGGGGATAAGACGTGGTGGGACACATGATGGCCGGAACGCCGGGCGCGGCCGGCACTGACAGTGCCGACGGTGCCGACGGCGGTGACGGGCTCCGGAGGGAGCGCCGGGCCGGCCCCTTGATCATCACTGAGGACCCGGCGCTCCTGGACGACCTGCTGCGGCTGTGCGCCGCGGCAGGCGCCGAGCCTCAGGTGCACCATGCGGTGCCGGAAGGCCGCGGCGGCTGGGACGCCGCCCCGCTGGTCCTGGTCGGCGACGACGCGGCCGCCCGGTGCGTCGGAGCCACCCGCCGGAGAGGCGTCCTCCTCGTGGGACGCGATCAGGACGATCCTCAGGTGTGGCGCCGGGCGGTGGAGATCGGCGCCGACTGCGTGCTGAGGCTCCCGGACGCCGAGGGATGGCTCGTCGACAGGATCGCCGATGTCGCGGAGGGCGTGGGCCGCCCGGCGCTGACCGTCGGCGTGATCGGCGGGCGGGGTGGAGCGGGTGCGTCCACGCTGGCCTGCGCGCTCGCTGTGACAGCGGCCCGCGAAGGCCGGCGCACGATGCTCGTCGACGGTGATCCGCTCGGCGGCGGCCTCGACGTGCTCCTCGGCGGAGAGCAGCAGGCCGGGCGGCGCTGGCCCGACTTCGCGGCGTCCAGAGGCCGCGTCGCCGGCGGAGCGCTGGAGGAGGCGCTGCCATCGGTGCACGGGCTGCGGGTGCTCAGCTGGGACCGGGGCGACTCGGTGGCGATTCCGCCGGAGGCCATGCGGTCGGTGCTGGCCGCGGCACGCAGGCGCGGAGGCGTCGTCGTCGTGGATCTGCCCCGCCGGGTCGACGAGGGGACCGCGGAGGCACTTGCCCAGCTCGACGTCGGGCTCCTCGTGGTGCCGGGGATCTGCGTGCCGTGGCGGCCGCGCGGCGGGTCGCCTCGACGGTCCGCATGGTGCTGGGCGATCTGCGGGCCGTCGTTCGCGGGCCCTGGGGCTCGGGGCTCGACGAGCAGTGGGTTGCCGAGGCGCTGGAACTGCCGCTGGTCGGTGAACTCCCCCTGGAAGCGGGGCTGGCCGCCGATCTGGATGCGGGAGTTCCGCCGGGCGCCGGGGACCGCGACCCGCTCGCCGGGTTCTGCACCGCCTTCTGGGCGCGGGTGCACTCCGGTGGAGGTGCGGCGTGACGGCGGTGCTTCTTGAAGCGGTGCGTCAGCGGCTGGCGGAGAGCGGGGTGGAACCGACCCCGGCGGGGGTCGCGGCGGCGCTGCGGGCGCACGGGCGGCTGCTCGGGGACGCGGAGGTGCTCGGTGCCGCCGAGGAACTGCGGTGCGAACTGGTCGGCACCGGGCCGCTGGAGCCGCTTCTCGCGGACCCCGCCGTGACCGACGTGCTGGTCTCGGCACCGGACCGGGTGTGGGTCGACCGGGGCTGTGGACTCCGGCTGACGGAGGTGGGCTTCACCGATGCGGCCGCGGTGCGCCGGCTGGCGCAGCGGCTCGCGGCAGTGGCGGGACGGCGGCTGGACGACGCCCGCCCCTGGGTGGACGCGCGGCTTCCCGACGGCACCCGGATGCACGCCGTGCTGCCTCCGGTGGCCGTCGGCTCGACCTGCCTCTCGCTGAGGGTGGTCAGGCCCCGGGCGTTCTCGCTGGGCGAGCTGATGGAGGCCGGGACGGTACCACCGGGCGGTGACCGGCTCTTCAGGGCGCTGATCGACGCCAGGGTCTCCTATCTCGTCAGCGGCGGCACGGGCTCCGGCAAGACGACGCTGCTGTCCACACTGCTGGGACTCGTGGGTGGACACGAGCGCATCGTGCTCGCGGAGGACTCGGCGGAGCTGCGTCCCGATCACCCGCACGTGGTGCGACTGGAATCGCGTCCGGCCAACCAGGAGGGAGCCGGTCTGGTCACCCTTCGCGACCTGGTGCGCCAGGCGCTCCGGATGCGTCCCGACCGGCTGGTCGTCGGCGAAGTGCGCGGTTCCGAAGTGACCGATCTGCTGGCGGCGTTGAACACCGGGCATGACGGCGGGTGCGGAACCGTCCATGCGAACACGGCCGCGGACGTCCCTGCGCGGCTGGAGGCTCTGGGCACGGCCGCCGGTCTCGACCGGCTCGCTCTGCACAGCCAGCTGGCCGCAGCACTGTCGGTCGTGGTGCATCTTGTCCGGGGACGGGACGGCGGCCGCCGGGTCGCCGAGATCCACGTTCTGGAGCGGGACGCGACGGGGCTGGTGGTGACCGTGCCGGCGCTGCGGTGGGGCGCGGAGCACTTCGTCCGCGAGCGCGGCTGGGAGCGGCTGCGTTCGCTGATCGGGGGGTCGCGATGACGGCGGTGGCGATGTACGCGGCGGTGTGCGCGGGGGCCGCCGTCTGCCTGACGGTCGGCCGCGACGAGGGGCTGCGGCGGGCGCGGCTGCTGCTGGCGTCCGGCGACCTGGTGCGGGAGGGGCCCCGATGGGCCCCGGCGCACTGGAGGAGACTCGTCGACAGGATGCGGCGGGAGTGGCTGTGCCTGCCCGCGGGCGCGCTGCTGGCCGTGCTCGGGGAGTCGGTGCTTCCCCTGCTCGCGGGCGCGGTGGCCGTCGCTTTGACAGGGCGACGGCTGAGGGCTTCCGAGCGGCGCAGGGCAGAGGCCGACAGAGCAGCCGCGGTGGTCGCGCTGTGCGGCGGCATCGTGGGGAGCTGAGGGCCGGCGGTCAGCCGGGACAGGCGCTGCTGGCCGTGGGCCGGGCCACCGGCGCGCTGGGCGCCGCCGAGGCGGCGGTGCTGTCCGCCGCCCGGTTCGGAGGGGACGTTCCCGCCGAACTGAGGCGTGCCTCCCGCGAGCCGGGAGCCGAGGGGCTGGCCGGTCTGGCAGCCTGCTGGCTTGTCGCCGTGGACAGTGGTGCCGGTCTGGCGGCGGGGATCGACCGGCTCGAGGCCGCCCTCAAGACGGAGCGGGAGCAACGGGCCTCCCTGCGGGCACAGTTGGCGGGAGCGCGGGCGACGGTCGTGGTGCTGGCGCTGCTCCCGGTGATCGGGCTTGCTCTCGGCTGGGCGCTCGGCGCTGATCCCCTGCGGGTCCTGCTGCACAGCCCCGCGGGACTGGGCTGCCTCGTGGTGGGCGGGCTGCTGGAGGCCGTCGGACTGTACTGGGCGACCCGCATCGTACGGGCTGCGGAGCGGCCATGAGCGACGAGTTCATCAGAGGTCTGGGCATCGCGTTCCTGGTCGGCGTGCCCGCGGCATGGGGGGTGAGCGGGCGGCTGCGACGCCGGCGGGCGCGCAGACGGCTCCACGCCCTCCTGGGGCCGAGCGCCGTGCCGCACGGGGCGTTGCTCCGTCGGCGCCCGGTGAGCGCCTCAGCGAGGCTGGGGCCGTGGGCGCCCGTGATCGTGGCGGTGACCACCGGCTGGGTCCTGGCAGGGGGAGTCAGCGGGTGCCTGCTGGGGCTTGCCGGGGCGTACGCCCTGCGCAGATGGCAGCGGGGCCGTGCTCGAGACCGGGCGGTGGGCGCCTCCGCGAGCGCGGTGTCCGGGCAACTGCCCCTCGCCGCTGAGCTCCTGGCGGCCTGTGTCTCAGCCGGAGCCGGACCGCGTGAGGCGGCACGTGCGGCCGGGCAGTCGCTCGGAGGGCCGGTCGGAGAGCGGCTGGAGCAGACGGCGGCCGAGCTTCGGCTGGGGAGCGAACCTGCCCGTGCGTGGGGGAGGTTCGGGGAGGTTCCGGGTGCGGCGGGGCTCGCCCGCTGCCTGGAGCAGGCGGCCTCATCGGGAGCGCCGGCCGCCGAGCCGGTCGCCCGGATCGCTGCGGGCCTCCGGGCGGAGCAGGCCCGCGGCGCGGCGTCCCGGGCGCAGCGCGCCCAGGTGCTGATCACCGCACCGGTGGGGCTCTGC
Source organism: Streptomyces sp. I6 (assembly GCA_003725745.1). GTDB lineage: Bacteria > Actinomycetota > Actinomycetes > Streptomycetales > Streptomycetaceae > Streptomyces. Next base: position 3,736,036 of record RHDP01000001.1, read on the forward strand.
TTTCTGCCCGCCTTTCTCGCGGTCGGGGTGGCTCCCGTGGTGATCGGCTTGGCCACGGGGCTGCTGCAGGGAAGGGAGGCAGCTGACCGATGGCACTCCGGATCAGCCCATCGGTGTCAGCAGCATCGGCCGCATGAATCACATCGGCCGCATCAGCGGGTCAACGGCATCGACAGCAGCGACGGCATTCGTGAACGAGGAGATCGACATGGGCATGAACGACCTGAGGGCCTGGACGCCGGGATGCACCGGAAAGAGGCTCGTCGACATCGTGTGCACCCGGGTCGTGTCCCGGACGAGGGGGATTCTCACCAGGGCGCGGGACCGGCGGAGCCACGGCGACGCCGGGATGACGACATCGGAGTATGCGATGGGCACGATCGCGGCGTGCGCTTTCGCGGCGGTGCTGTACCAGGTGATCACGAGTGAAACGGTCTCCGGGGCACTTGAATCGATCATCGGCAAGGCGCTCAGTGCGCAGTTCTGACACCGCCGCCACGGCGCGCCCGTGCCCCCGCCCCGGGGCGGAACGGGGATCGGTCACGGCGGAAGCCGCGCTGGCCGTGCCCGCGCTGGTGGTGCTCACGATGGCGCTGGTCTGGGCGCTGATGGCGGCGTCGGCGCAGATCCAGTGCGTGGACGCCGCCAGGGCGGGGGCCCGGGCGGCCGCCCGCTCGGAGGCTGAGGCCGCCGTGGTCTCCGCCGCCCGTTCGGCCGCACCGCCTGGGGCGAAGATCTCGCTGGGCAGGGACGGAGATTTCTGGCGGGTGCGGGTCGAGGCCCCGAGCCCAGGCCCCGCGGCACCGTCCCTCACTCTGGCGGCCGAAGCGGTCTCACTCGCGGAGGACGCGGTGGTGAGCGGACCGTGAGGGGGCGAGACAGGGGGTCGGCCACCGTGTGGGCGGCCATGGCGGCATGCGCGATGTGCGCGGTCTTCGCCGTGGTGCTCGCGCTCGGGCAGGCAGTGGTCGCCCGTCACCGCGCGGGCGCGGCGGCCGACCTCGCGGCACTCGCCGCCGCCGACCGGGCGCTGGAGGGAGCCGGACAGGCGTGCGCCCAGGCGGCTCGGGTCGCCGGGGCGCAAGGGGCGGTGGTCGTGCGGTGCGCCGTAGCCGGTGAGATCGCCGACGTCACGGCCGGCGCGGCTCGCGGCCCGTACCGACCGGAGGTCAGATCCCGCGCAGGTCCGCCCGCCCCGTCCAGCTCTCCGGTCCCTCCGGCGCCTCCAGTCACCACGGTCCCTCCGGTCTCGTCGCACCCTCCGGACCCGCTCGGTCCGCCGGCCCTGTCGCCGGAGGCGTCGCGAGCGGGCCGGCGGCCGGGTCCACGCGGCCGAACCGCTTTGGGCAGCGGGCCCGGTCCGCCGAGGTCCGGGGCCCGCGTCATCGCTCGGGGGTCCCCCGCCCCTCCCGGTGTTCCGGCCCAGCCGGGTTTCCCGATCCCGGCTCCGAGGGGTTCCCTGGTTCGGACTGTGCAGGGCTTCCCTGCCACGGGGCCCGTGGGGCTGCCGGATCCTCCCGACGGCCCGTCGCCTGCTCGGTCGTCTCCCTGTCCCCGTCCCGGGTAGCCGGGACCTGCCGGGAGCCCGGGGCCCCGTCGCGGGGAGCACCCGGGGCATCACCGAGAAGGACGGTGAGCAGGCGGACGGCGGCTCGCTTGTGAAGCGGGTCATTGCCGTTGCCGCACTTGGGGGACTGGATGCAGGACGGGCAGCCCGCGTCGCACTCGCACGAGGCGATGGCTTCCCGGGTCGCGTCGAGCCAGTCACGGGCCGTGTGGAAGGCCCGCTCGGCGAAGCCCGCACCCCCGGGGTGGCCGTCGTACACGAAGACCGTGGGCAGCAGGGTGTCCGGGTGCAGCGGCACGGAGACCCCGCCGATGTCCCAGCGGTCGCAGGTGGCGAAGAGCGGGAGCAGCCCGATGGAAGCGTGCTCGGCGGCGTGCAGCGCCCCGCCCAGCTGCTCCGGGTGCACCCGGGCGGCGTCCAGCTGGTCCTCGGTCACGGTCCACCACACGGCGCGGGTGCGCAGGGTGCGCGGCGGCAGATCCAGCTTGGTCTCGCCCAGGACCTCTCCGGTGATCAGTTTCCGGCGCAGAAAGGAGACGACCTGGTTGGTGACCTCGACGGAGCCGTAGCACAGGCGGCCGGCGCCCCAGGGAACCTCGGTGTCGGTCTCGAGTACGGAGATGGAGGTGGTGTCCCGGGCGGTGGTGGAGTACGGCGGGTCGGCCTCCTCGACCAGGGCGACGGAGTCCTCCAGGTCCAGCCGCTTCACCAGGTACGTACGGCCCTGGTGGAGGTGTACGGCGCCGTCGTGTACGGCGGTGTGGGCGGCGGGCTCGTCGACGGTGCCGAGCAGCCGGCCGGTGGCGGCCTCGACGATCTGCACGGGTCTGCCACCCTCGCCGCGGATGTCGGCGAGGTCGGCGGCCCGCTCCCGGCGAGTCCAGTACCAGCCGGCGGTGCGTCTGCGCAGCAGCCCGGCGCTCTCCAGCTGGGGCAGCAGCCCGGGGGCGGCCGGGCCGAACAGCTCCAGGTCCTGTTCGGTCAGGGGCAGCTCCGCCGCGGCCGCGCAGAGATGCGGCGCCAGGACGTAGGGGTTGTCCGGGTCGAGGACGGTGGACTCGACGGGCCGGCGGAACAGGGCTTCGGGGTGGTGGACGAGGAAGGTGTCCAGCGGGTCGTCGCGGGCGACCAGTACCGCGAGGGCGCCCTGCCTGGAGCGGCCGGCCCGGCCCGCCTGCTGCCAGAGCGAGGCGCGGGTGCCGGGGTAGCCGGCGATGAGGACGGCGTCCAGGCCGGATACGTCGACCCCCAGTTCCAGGGCTGTGGTGGCGGCAAGCCCGAGCAGCTCGCCCGAGTGCAGTGCCCGCTCCAGCGCGCGCCGCTCCTCCGGAAGATAGCCGCCCCGGTATGCGGCGACACGCCGTGCGAGGTTCCGGTCGACCTCGGCCAGCCGCTCCTGGCTGATGACCGAGATCAGCTCGGCGCTCCGGCGTGAGCGTACGAAGGCGATCGTACGGACGCCTTGGACGGCCAGGTCGGTCAGGAGGTCCGCGGTCTCCGCGGTGGCGGTGCGGCGTACCGGGGCCCCTTCTCGCCGTGCAGCTCGGTGAGCGGCGGTTCCCAGAGGGCGAAGACGAGCTCACCGCGCGGCGAGGCGTCGTCCGAGACCTCGGTCACGGGCAGTCCGGTCAGACGGCCGGCTGCGACGGCGGGATCGGCGGACGTCGCCGAGGCCAGCAGGAACACCGGATGGGCGCCGTACCGGGCGCACACGCGGCGCAGCCGGCGGATCACCTGGGCGACGTGGGACCCGAAGACGCCTCGGTAGGTGTGGCACTCGTCGATCACGACGTAGCGCAGCGAGCGCAGGAAGGAGGACCAGCGTGGATGCGACGGGAGTATGCCGCGGTGCAGCATGTCCGGGTTGGTGAGGACGTGGTTCGCGTACTGGCGGACCCACTCGCGCTCCTCGAAGGGGGTGTCGCCGTCGTACACGGCCGGTCGTACACGGTTGCCGAGCGGCGAGGCGAGTTCCCTCACGGCGCGGCACTGGTCGGCGGCGAGGGCCTTCGTCGGGGCCAGGTACAGGGCGGTGGCGCCCCGTCCGTTGGGCGCCTCGGAGCCGTCCAGCAGGGTGCTCAGAACCGGCGCGAGGTAGGCGAGCGACTTGCCGGACGCGGTGCCGGTGGCGATCACGACCGACTCGCCGTCCAGGGCGTGCTCGGCTGCGGTCGCCTGGTGGGCCCAGGGGTGCTCGATTCCCGCCCGCTGGATGGCGTTGATCACTTCCGGGCGGATGCGGTGCGGCCAGACTGCATGGCGACCCGGCCTTGGGGCAAGTGCTCCGTATGAGTGATGCGCGCAGCCCGGCCCGCCCTCGCGGCGAGCCGGTCGAGGACCGTACCGGGGGAGGGGCGGGCTTCCCCGCTCCCGGAGGGTCGTCTGGGTCGGTGATTCATGGCCATCGGCACCGAGTGTGTCACCGGCGTGACGGACAATGGTCCCAAGGCGTCGTGCATGGCTGCTGGTAAGTGATTGAATGCCATCGCGGCTGGCGATCCGTCCCCTGGCTCCGCCGGGGAGACCGAGGGGCGACCGCTCGATAGCAAGGTGCTGGAGGATCCGTGGACCTGTCCCTGTCGACTCGCAATGTGTCCGGCCCTGGCGGCGACCGCACGGTCGTCGAGGTCGGTGGCGAGATTGATGTGTATACCGCGCCCAAGCTGCGCGAGCAGTTGGTCGAGTTGGTGAACGACGGCAGTTACCACCTGGTCGTCGACATGGAGGGCGTGGACTTCCTCGACTCGACCGGCCTCGGCGTGCTCGTGGGCGGTCTGAAGCGCGTACGTGCGCATGAAGGCTCGCTGCGCCTGGTCTGCAACCAGGAGCGCATTCTCAAGATCTTCCGGATCACCGGTCTGACCAAGGTGTTCCCCATCCACACCACGGTCGACGAGGCCGTCGCGGCGACCGACTGAGTCGCCCGGGGTTCCCGGGGGCTCCGGCCCGTCCGGAGGCTCCGGGGAGTCCGGAGGAAGGCCAGGGTGCCGGGCGTCGGCCCGGTGCCCCCGAGAAGCACGCTCGCACGCTCGTACGTCCGAGGGGGACCGCATGGCCACCGTTGAACTCCGCTTCAGTGCTCAGCCCGAGCATGTCAGGACGGCACGCCTGGTGGCGGCCGCAGTGGCGCGGCGGGCGGGGGTCGACGAGGCGGTGCTGGACGAGGTCAGGCTCGCCGTCGGCGAGGCGTGCAGCCGTGCGGTGGGGCTGCACCGCAGCCATGGTGTCACCGCTCCCGTCCGCGTCCTGCTCACCGAGGAGGAGAAGTCGTTCTCGATCGAGGTCGGCGACGAGGTGCCCGCTCCGGGTGGCTCCGCGGGATCCGGCGCCGGGAAGTACGGCGCCGGTCCCGGGGACGACCACGAGGACGCCGACGGCCGCGACCAGATGGGGCTCGCGGTGATCAGCGGTCTTGTCGACGACGTCGAGGTGACGACGAGTGGGCAGGGAGGCGTCATCCGCATGAGCTGGCCGACGAATCCGGCCACGATCGTGTCATGACCCGATGATCGTGCCTGACGTGCCGTGCTGACGGCGGCATAGGCGTTCACCCTTTTGAGAGGCCCTGCTGAGCAGGGCCTTTTTCATTTCGCTAGATCATTGATCAACCGTCAATGCTTTTGCCCCATTACCGCTTTCGGGGCAATCCTGAGCCGCGATCATTTGGTGAGGAGCCAACGAAGGTCAATTCCCATTGTCGCGCTCTGTTTTGATCAGGTTCCGCTCCCTACAATCCGTCCACATCTTGAGCTCTGAACGTCAAGGAGGACGAATGGCGGGGCTCTTCAACCCGACCCTGACCGAACCCACATCTCTCGCGGCCGCGGTACTCACCGATGACAACAGAATGATCGTAATTGTCATCGCGGTCGTCGCGATCGCGGCGCTGGTCGTCGCCCAGCTGCTGGTGCGCCAAGTGCTGGCGGCCGGTGAGGGCACCGACTCGATGAAGAAGATCGCGGCAGCCGTCCAGGAGGGCGCAAACGCCTATCTGGCGCGGCAGTTGCGCACACTCGGCGTTTTCGCCGTGATCGTTTTCTTCCTGCTGATGCTGCTGCCGGCGGACGACTGGTCGCAGAGACTGGGGCGTTCGGTCTTCTTCCTGGTGGGTGCGGTGTTCTCGGCCGCCACCGGATACATCGGAATGCGTCTCGCGGTGCGCGCGAATGTGCGCGTGGCCGCGGCCGCGCGTGAGGCGACCCCCGCCGAAGGGGAGCCTGCGAAGGATCTGACGACCGTCGCGCACAAGGCCATGAAGATCGCTTTCCGTACCGGTGGTGTGGTGGGCATGTTCACCGTGGGCCTCGGCCTGCTCGGCGCCGCCTGCGTGGTTCTCGTCTACGCCGCGGACGCCCCCAAGGTCCTGGAGGGCTTCGGCCTCGGCGCCGCGCTGATCGCCATGTTCATGCGGGTCGGCGGTGGCATCTTCACCAAGGCCGCGGACGTCGGCGCCGACCTGGTCGGCAAGGTCGAGCAGGGTATTCCCGAGGACGACCCGCGCAATGCGGCGACCATCGCGGACAACGTCGGCGACAACGTCGGCGACTGCGCCGGCATGGCCGCCGACCTCTTCGAGTCGTACGCCGTCACGCTCGTCGCCGCCCTCATCCTGGGCAAGGCCGCCTTCGGCGATCTGGGACTGGCCTTCCCGCTGATCGTCCCGGCGATCGGCGTGGTCACCGCGATGATCGGTATCTTCGCGGTCGCCCCGCGGCGCGCCGACCGCAGCGGGATGTCCGCCATCAACCGGGGCTTCTTCATCTCCGCGGTCATCTCACTGGCCCTCGTGGCCGCGGCGGTGTTCGCCTACCTGCCGTCGTCGTACGCCGAGCTGAGCGGCGTCACCGAGCCCGCGATCAGGGGCCACGAGGGAGACCCGCGCATCCTCGCGCTGGTCGCCGTGGCGATCGGCATCGTGCTGGCCGCGTTGATCCAGCAGCTGACCGGGTACTTCACCGAGACGAACCGGCGCCCGGTCCGCGACATCGGGAAGTCCTCGCTCACCGGCCCGGCCACCGTCGTGCTCGCTGGTATCTCCATCGGCCTGGAATCCGCCGTCTACACCGCGTTGCTGATCGGTCTCGGCGTCTACGGGGCGTTCCTGCTCGGTGGCACGTCGATCATGCTCGCGCTGTTCGCCGTGGCCCTCGCCGGGACCGGTCTCCTCACCACGGTCGGTGTCATCGTCGCCATGGACACCTTCGGACCGGTGTCCGACAACGCCCAGGGCATCGCGGAGATGTCCGGCGAGGTCGAGGGCGCGGGTGCGCAGGTCCTCACCGACCTGGACGCCGTCGGCAACACGACGAAGGCGATCACCAAGGGCATCGCCATCGCGACGGCCGTCCTCGCCGCGGCCGCGCTCTTCGGCTCGTACCGGGACGCGATCGCCACGGCCGTCGCGGAGGTGAGTGCGAAGGCCGGGGAGATGAACCTGAGTCTGGACATCTCCCAGCCCAACAACCTGGTGGGCCTGGTCCTCGGCGCCGCCGTCGTCTTCCTCTTCTCCGGGCTGGCGATCAACGCCGTTTCCCGGTCCGCCGGTTCCGTGGTCTTCGAGGTGCGGCGGCAGTTCCGTGAGCACCCCGGGATCATGGACTACAGCGAGAAGCCGGAGTACGGGCGCGTCGTCGACATCTGCACCAAGGACGCCCTGCGCGAACTGGCCACACCGGGTCTGCTCGCGGTCATGGCGCCCATCGCGGTCGGCTTCACGCTCGGCGTCGGCGCTCTCGGCTCGTACCTCGCCGGTGCGATCGGCACGGGCACCCTGATGGCCGTCTTCCTGGCCAACTCCGGTGGCGCGTGGGACAACGCCAAGAAGCTCGTTGAGGACGGGCACCACGGCGGAAAGGGAAGTGAGGCGCACGCGGCGACGGTGATCGGCGACACCGTCGGCGACCCGTTCAAGGACACCGCGGGCCCGGCGATCAACCCGCTGCTGAAGGTGATGAACCTCGTGGCGCTGCTCATCGCGCCCGCGATCGTGCAGTTCAGCTACGGCGACGACGCCAACGCGGGTGTCCGCGCGGCGATCGCCACCCTGGCGATCCTGGTCATCGTCGGCGCGGTGTACCTCTCGAAGAGGCGCTCGGTCGCGGTGGGTGACGAAGACAACGCCGCCGATCGGTCGTCGAAGTCACCGGACCCGGCGGTCGTCTCGCAGTAGACGTCTCCTCCGAACGAAACACCTGCTCACAGCACGGGCGGATGGTGCGGTCGACCGCACCATCCGCCCGTTCGCCGGTCCGCCGGCAGTCCGGGATCGGGACGGGCGGTGAGCCTTGTCTCCCATGGGGCAAAAAGTCTCTTCCATGGATAGGCCGGACATTCAGCCCGGGATTGTCGTGCGGGGGCCGTGTATCTTCCGGGGCCGAGAGCCTTGGAAGGGACCGATCCGGTGAAGGTGAACAAGAAGGTTGCGGCCGCCGTGTCCGGCGGTGCCGTGCTGGTGCTCGCGCTGACGGGCTGCGGTGGCGAAGACGACGGCGCAAAGGTGGACGCCTGGGCGAAGAGCGTCTGCGAGAAGGCGCAGCCGCAGATCCAGAAGCGGGCCGACGCCCAGCAGACCATCATCTCGACCTCTGTCGACGGCAAGCCCGCCGACATACAGGCGGCCGACTCCAAGGCATTCAAGGACATCGCGGACGCCAACAGGGCACTGGCCTCCGCGGTGCAGGCCGCGGGCACCCCGCCCGGCGAGGGCCAGGAGCAGCTCCGGCAGGACGCGATCAAGGAGCTCAACGCCACCGCCACCGCGTATCTGGACCTCAAGAAGAAGGTCGACGAACTCGACCCCGAGGACCAGCAGAAGTTCGCGGACGGCCTGCAGGACGTCGCGAACGGGCTCAAGAAGATCCAGAAGACGGACCAGGTCGCCCTCGGCAAACTGCAGTCCGGTGATCTGGGCAAGGCGATGGGGCAGCAGAAGGGCTGCCAGCGGGTCAAGCCGTCGGTCACCGCGTCCGCAGGCGCAGGCGACGTCTCCTCCGAACCCAGCAGCAAGCCGTCGAACGCGGCCGGCCCGTCGAACGCGGCCGGGACGGCGGAGCCCGAGCCGTCCGAGTAGCAAGCCGGTCACGCGCACGGGTGGGGGCGGACGTGTGGACGGACGTGCGGGCAGGCGGACGTGCCCGGCCGCGCCTCGCTGCCGCGCCGCGGCAGTGACGGCGCAGGCCGAATGCCGCGGGTCAGAATGGTTCCGTGAGTACGACCAGCCTCGCCGCAGGCCTCCCCGTTCCCGACCGGTCCGCCCGGCTCCGCGACGCACTGATCGCCGCCGACTTCACCGCCGACGGGCTGCTCGAGCTGCTCGGTGCGCCCGCCTACAGCGCTCTCGCCCGCAGCGAGACCGTGCCCGCCCTGCGTGCCACGCGAGGCGACTCCCCGCTGGAGGCGCTGGTTCGGCTGTTCCTTCTGCAGCGGCCGGTGGCGGCCGGACGCGCCCGGGAGGCCCTGCCCCTGGACGTGGCGCTCGCCGACGGCTGGGTGGCCGAGTTCTCCGACGGTGTCCGGGCGACCGTGGACGTCCGCCCGTACGGCGGGCCGGAGGGGCAGGACTGGTACATCGTCTCCGACCTCGGCTGCGCGGTGGGCGGCGCCGGCGGCGCGAGCGGCCGTGCCGAGGGTGTCGTCCTGGGGGTCGGCGGAGCCTCCACCACCCTCGCCGGCATCACGGTCCGCGATCCGGTGGCCTCCGCCCTCGACCTGGGCACCGGCTCCGGCATCCAGGCACTCCACGCCACCCGGCACGCCACCCGCGTCACGGCCACCGACCTCAACCCGCGGGCCCTGGTCTTCACCCGGCTCACTCTGGCGCTGTCCGGCGCGCCCGAGGCGGATCTGCGCGAGGGTTCGCTCTACGCGCCGGTCGGACCGGATACGTACGACCTGATCGTGTCGAACCCGCCGTTCGTCATCTCGCCGGGTGCGCGGCTCACGTACCGGGACGGCGGAATGGGCGGGGACGATCTGTGCCGCTCGCTCGTTCAGCAGGCCGGGGAACGGCTCAACGAAGGGGGTTCGCGCACTTCCTCGCGAACTGGCAGCACATGGCGGGGGAGGACTGGCAGGAGCGGGTGCGCTCCTGGGTGCCGCGCGGCTGCGACGCCTGGATCGTTCAGCGCGAGGTCCAGGACGTGACGCAGTACGCCGAGCTCTGGCTCCGGGACAGTGGTGACCACCGCGCCGCTCCCGAGGAGTACGCGGCGCGGTACGACGCATGGCTCGACGAGTTCGAGGCGCGCGGGACCAAGGCGGTCGGCTTCGGCTGGATCGTGCTGCGGAAGACGGACTCGGACCGGCCGTCGATCCTCGTCGAGGAGTGGCCCCACCCGGTCGAGCAGCCGCTCGGCGACGCCGTGCGGGACCACTTCGTCCGGCAGGACTATCTGCGCACGCACGACGACGCGGCGCTGCTCGCCGACCACTTCGTGCTCGCCGACGACGTGGTGCAGGAGCAGGTCGGGCTGCCTGGCGCGGAGGACCCGGAGCACGTCGTGCTGCGCCAGAGCCGCGGTATGCGTCGTGCCACGAAGGTGGACACGGTCGGTGCCGGCTTCGCGGGCGTCTGCGACGGCACGCTGAGTGCGGGGCGGATCCTCGACGCCATCGCCCAGCTGGTCGGCGAGGACCCGGTGCTGCTGCGCGACCGCACGCCGGAGGCGATCAGGCTGCTGGTGAGTGAGGGCTTCCTGGAGCCCGCCGTTCCACGTGGGTGACGTGTGGCGGGGCGGGCGCCGTGGCCGACGTGTGCCGGGGCGGGCGTGATCGTGCCGTGCGGTGCCGCTCAGCGCGGCTGAGCCGTGCGCCGGATGCCCGGTGCCGGCTGCCGGCTGCCGGGCGTGATCGTCCCGGACCGGCCGTGCCCGGGCGCGGGGGCGGCGCTCGCGGCACCCGTCCGGGTCCGCCACCCCGGCCGCGTGGTGGGCGCCGCCCTGCGCCGGAACGTTTCCTTCCTCCCTGGGCGGGTCACAGGTCCGCTCGCGCGTTTCCGGGCCCGGAGCGGCACCCTCCGGTCTTGAAGACGATGCCCGTCGGCCATCTCCTCCGCCGTGAACCGGCCATTGTGCGCCCGTCCGGGCGGGTACCGGGCGGGCGCCGGCACAGCTGCTGAGGGCACCCGGGCGCCGGTGCAGCCGGCGAGTGCGCCGCTCCGGGGCGGTGCCGACCGCCACGGCGGCTGTCCGGGTGCCCCGCTCAGGTCGCGACTCCGTCCCCTTCGTCCTCTTCGTCCCCTCCCGCCCACTCCACCCACGTCGCCTACTCCGATTGCTCCGTTTACTCCGTTTTGCGTCGCTTGCATCTCCTGCGCCGCTTGCTCCGCGAATCGTCCGCACCGGCGCCGCCCGGGTGAACCCCTGTCGCGTTCACCTGGAATTCGCGTGGCTGACGCCCAGAGCTGCCAGCCTCGGCAACAGGGCTTCCCTGGTCAGGCCGAGCAACGGGAGACGGGCATGGAGAGCGGTCCGGCGATCTTCGCGGGAACGGTGTTCGCGCTGTTCGGAGCCGCACTGCTGATATGGACGGGGGCGAGGGTCCGGCACCGGGCCCCGGTCGCGCACGGCGTGAATCCCGCCACGGCCGCGACCCTGAGCACGGTCTTCGGTACCGCTCTCCTGCTCGCCGGCGTCTGGTGCCTCAGCCGCGTCTGAACGCCTCGCGACCCTCGTCAGGCCGCCTCCTCCCGTCGCCCGCCGTGGGAGTCCGGGCGGCAGGAATGCCCGGAGTCGGGTTACCGTTCGAGTGGCCGTTGCGAACTTTTGCCGTTTGACACGGGGGCGGGTTGTACCGTCACACTCCGCAGCGACAGCAAAGTGCAGTACGGCCGTACGCCGTACGTTGTACGCCGTACGAGCCCACCGAGCGTCGACCGGAGAGAAGAGCGAAGTTGTCCCGACCAGCGAGACCGCACAGGGCGGCCGCCGACTCGTCATCGTCGAGTCGCCTGCCAAGGCGAAGACGATCAAGGGCTACCTGGGCCCCGGCTATGTCGTCGAGGCAAGCGTCGGGCACATCCGCGACCTCCCGAACGGTGCCGCAGAGGTCCCCGAGAAGTACACCGGCGAGGTGCGGCGTCTCGGGGTGGACGTCGAGCGCGACTTCCAGCCCGTCTACGTCGTCAACGCGGACAAGAAGGCACAGGTCAAAAAGCTCAAGGAGCAGCTCGCCGGCTCGGACGAGCTCTACCTCGCCACCGATGAGGACCGCGAGGGCGAGGCCATCGCCTGGCATCTGCTGGAGGTTCTCAAGCCCAAGGTCCCGGTCAAGCGGATGGTCTTCCACGAGATCACCAAGGCCGCGATCCAGGAGGCCGTCGCCAACCCGCGCGAACTCAACAAGCGCATGGTCGACGCCCAGGAGACCCGCCGCATCCTCGACCGCCTCTACGGCTACGAGGTGTCGCCGGTCCTCTGGAAGAAGGTCATGCCGCGGCTGTCAGCGGGCCGTGTCCAGTCCGTGGCCACCCGCCTGGTCGTCGAGCGCGAGCGGGAGCGCATCGCCTTCCGCTCCGCCGAGTACTGGGACCTGACCGGCACGTTCTCCGCGGGCCGTGCCGGATGGGGCCCCGCCCGGAGGCCGGCGGAGCGTCCGACCCGGCCGCCTTCACCGCCCGGCTGGCCACCGTCGACGGACGGCGCGTCGCCCAGGGCCGCGACTTCGGCCCCGACGGACGGCTCAAGTCGGACCAGGTGCTCCACCTCGACGAGGAGAACGCCCGCGCCCTGAAGGCCGCGCTCGAGAACGCGGCGTTCTCGGTCCGCTCCGTCGAGTCCAAGCCGTACCGCCGCTCGCCGTACGCCCCGTTCCGTACGACGACGCTCCAGCAGGAGGCCTCGCGCAAGCTCGGCTTCGGGGCGAAGGCGACGATGCAGATCGCCCAGAAGCTGTACGAGAACGGCTTCATCACCTATATGCGTACGGACTCGACCACGCTCTCCGACACGGCGGTCGCGGCGGCCCGAGCACAGGTCACCCAGCTGTACGGCGGCGACTACCTGCCCGAGAAGCCGCGCACCTACGCCGGGAAGGTCAAGAACGCCCAGGAGGCGCACGAGGCCATCCGCCCCTCGGGCGACCGCTTCCGGACGCCGGCCGAGACCGGTCTGACCGGCGACCAGTTCCGTCTCTACGAGCTGATCTGGAAGCGGACCGTCGCCTCCCAGATGAAGGACGCGGTCGGCAACTCCGTCACCGTCAGGATCGGCGGAACCGGCTCCGACGGCCGGGACGCCGAGTTCTCCGCCTCCGGCAAGACCATCACGTTCCACGGCTTCATGAAGGCGTACGTCGAGGGCGCCGACGATCCCAACGCCGAGCTGGACGACCGCGAGCGCCGGCTGCCGCAGGTCGCCGAGGGCGACCGGCTCACCGCCGAGGAGATCACGGCGGACGGGCACGCCACCAAGCCCCCGGCCCGCTACACCGAGGCCAGCCTGGTCAAGGAACTGGAGGAGCGCGAGATCGGCCGCCCGTCGACGTACGCGTCGATCATCGGCACCATCCTCGACCGCGGCTACGTCTTCAAGAAGGGCACGGCGCTCGTGCCGTCCTTCCTCTCCTTCGCCGTGGTCAACCTGCTGGAGAAGCACTTCGGCCGGCTCGTCGACTACGACTTCACCGCCAGGATGGAGGACGACCTCGACCGCATCGCGCGGGGCGAGGCCCAGGCGGTGCCGTGGCTGAGGCGCTTCTACTTCGGCGAGACCGCGCCCGGCGGCGGCTTCGCCGCGGGAGCGGAGGGGGCGCCGCCGAGGCGGGCAACGGCGACGGCGACCACCTCGGCGGACTCAAGGAACTCGTCACCGACCTCGGCGCGATCGACGCCCGGGAGATCTCGTCCTTCCCGGTCGGCGGCGGCATCGTGCTGCGGGTCGGCCGCTACGGGCCGTACGTCGAGCGCGGCGAGAAGGACGCGGAGGGCCACCAGCGCGCCGACGTGCCGGCCGACCTGGCGCCGGACGAGCTGACCGTCGAGCTCGCCGAGGAACTGCTGGCCAAGCCGAGCGGCGACTTCGAGCTGGGCAGGGACCCCGAGACCGGTAACGAGATCGTCGCGAAGGACGGCCGCTACGGCCCGTACGTCACCGAGATCCTGCCCGAGGGCACACCGAAGACCGGCAAGAACGCGGTGAAGCCGCGGACCGCGTCCCTCTTCAAGTCGATGGCCCTCGACACGGTGACCCTCGAGGAAGCGCTCCGGCTGATGTCGCTGCCGCGCGTCGTCGGCACGGACGCCGAGGGCGTCGAGATCACCGCGCAGAACGGCCGCTACGGCCCGTACCTGAAGAGGGGCACGGACTCCCGCTCCCTGGAGACCGAGGACCAGATCTTCGGCATCACCCTGGACGAGGCGCTGGCGATCTACGCGCAGCCCAAGCAGCGCGGCCGCGCGGCGGCCAAGCCTCCGCTGAAGGAACTCGGCACGGATCCGGTGAGCGAGCGTCCGGTCGTGGTGAAGGACGGCCGCTTCGGCCCGTACGTCACCGACGGCGAGACCAACGCGACCCTGCGGACCGCTGACAGCGTCGAGACCATCACACCGGAGCGCGGTTACGAGCTGCTCGCCGAGAAGCGGGCCAAGGGCCCGGTGAAGAAGACCGCCAGGAAGGCCCCCGCGAAGAAGGCTGCGGCCAAGAAGACCGCGGCGAAGAAGACGGCCGCGAAGAAGGCGACGGCCAGGAAGACCACGCCCGAGAAGGCCGCGGCGAAGGCGACGGCCAGGAAGACCACGCCCGAGAAGGCCGCGGCGAAGGCGGCCGCCAGGAAGACCCCGCCCGAGAAGGCCGCGGCGAAGGCGCCGTCCTCCTCGGACGCGTAGCGCGGCGCGCCGCGCGGCACAGGCGGCGCACGCATCCGGGCGAAGGTGCCCTGCGGAGGACGCGGGACACCCCCGGTCGTCCCAGCGGGCACTCGCCGCCCGTTTGTTCGGGCGGGACCTCCGAGGAGCGACCTCCTCCGGATAGGCTGGGCGGATGACGCGAGCCGAGCAGCCAACGGCCCAGAGCCCCACCTCTGAACCCGAAGCCCGTGCCGCCGACGCACTGGCAGCGGACTCACGCGAGCGCGCCGTACGGTCGCTCCTGCGTGTACCCGCGCTGCGGCGGCTGTGGAGCGCGCAAGCCGTCGGCGGCACCGGTGACGCGCTCGCCCTCCTGGTGCTGGTCCTCCTGGCGCTCCAGACGGCGGTCGCCGAAGGGGCCTTCGGCGGCGGATACCGGGGCGCCGCCTTCGCCGTCGCCGCCGTCTTCGGGGTCCGCCTCCTCGCCACGTTCCTCTTCGGGGCGGTACTCCTCGGTCCGCTCACCGCGCTGACCGCAACGAGCGGGCCCCTGGACCGGCGCTGGACGATGATCGGCGCCGACGGCCTCCGCATCGCCCTCCTCGTCATCGCCCCGCTGTGGATCGGCTGGACCCCGGGCAGCGCGGTGGCGTACGTGCTCGCCACGGTCTTCGTCACCGGCGTCGCGGAACGCTTCTGGACCGTCGCCCGGGAGAGCGCCGCTCCGGCGCTGCTCCCCCGCCGCCTCCGGAGGGCACGGCCGTCCGCCCACTGCCCGACCAACAGGACGCCCTTCGGAGGCTGTCCCTCCGCACCTCCTTCGCGGTCGTCCCGGCCGGTGCCGCCGCTCTGCTGGTGGCGACGCTGATCGGCAACCTGCTCGGCACCGGTGTCGAGTGGTTCTCGGTGCACCAGGCCGCGCTCGGGTCGTATGTGGCGGCGGGCCTCTTCGCCGCTTCCCTGTCCGTCCTGGCCGCCGTCGAACTTCCCGCCGCCCAGACGCCGCGTCCCCGGTCCCCGCTGGAGGGCCTGCGCCGACCGGCCACCGGCGGCGCACTGGACAAGGGCCGCACGGGCGCCGTCCCGCTGCTGGTAGCGGCCTGCGCCGCGATCGCCGGGGCCATCGCCTCCGCCGCGGCCGTGTCCGTCCTGCACTCGCGGGACCTGGGCGGCGGCCCGGTCGCCTTCGCCCTGCTCGTCCTGGCCCTGACCGGGGGCACCGCCCTCGGCGTCCGGGGCGCCCCGAGCGTGCTGCCGGCACTGTCCCGCCGCAGGCTGCTCCCGCTGGTGATCGCCGTCACCGGCGTGGCGCTGCTGGCGATGGGGCTCGTCCCGGACACGGCGACGGTGCTGTTCCTCGCGGTCCTCGCGGGGGTTCGGCCGGAGTCGCCGCGCAGACCGGGCACGCGCTGATCGACCTGGAGACCGAGGAGTTCCGGCGCCCGAGGATCACCGAGCATCTGCAGGCCGTGGTCCGGGTCGCCATCGGATTCGCCGCAGTCGGCGCCCCGCTGCTCGCCGCCGCCATCGGTCCGCACCGCCTGGCCGGTGGCGACTTCGTCTTCGCACACGGCGGCGCCGCCTTCACACTGATGCTGGTCGGCGCGCTGCTGCTGCCCGTCTCCGTGATCGTCCTCGCCAGGACCGACGACCGGTCCGGCGTGCCGCTGCGCCGCGACCTGGCCGACGCGGTCCGACGCGGCGCGGACCCCGCCCAGGCACCCGCGGCCACCGGCTTCTTCATCGCCGTCGAGGGCGGCGACGGCGCGGGCAAGTCCACCCAGGTCGAGGCGCTCGCGGAGTGGATCCGGGCCAAGGGGCACGAGGTCGTCGTCACCCGGGAGCCCGGTGCCACCCCGGTGGGCAAGCGGCTGCGCTCCATCCTGCTCGACGTCTCGTCGGCCGGGCTGTCCCACCGTGCCGAGGCCCTCCTGTACGCCGCCGACCGCGCCGAGCACGTCGACACCGTCGTCCGCCCCGCGCTGGAGCGCGGTGCCGTCGTCATCTCGGACCGCTACATCGACTCGTCGGTGGCGTACCAGGGCGCGGGACGCGATCTCTCCCCCACCGAGATCGCCCGGATCTCCCGCTGGGCGACGGACGGCCTCGTACCGCATCTGACCGTGCTGCTCGACGTCTCCCCGGAGACCGCGCGCGAGCGCTTCACGGAGGCACCGGACCGGCTGGAGTCCGAGCCGGCCGAGTTCCACGGGCGCGTACGGGCAGGGTTCCTCACCCTGGCCGCCGCCGACCCGGGCCGCTACCTCGTCGTGGACGCGGGCCAGGAGCCCGAGGCCGTCACCACGGTCGTGCGGCACCGGCTCGACCGGATGCTCCCGCTCTCCGAAGCCGAGGTGAGGGCCCGCGAGGAGGCGCGGAAGGCCGCCGAGGAGGAGGCCCGCCGCAAGGCCGAGGAAGAGGCCGCCCGGAGGGCTGAGGAGGAGCGCCTCGAGCGCGAGCGCCAGGCGCAGCTGGCGAAGCTGCGCGCCGAGGAGGAGGAGCGCAAGCGGCGCGAACTGGAGGAGGCGCGCCGGCGGGAGGCCGAGCGTCAGGCGGAGGAGGCCAGGCAGCGCGCCGAGGAGGCGAGGCGGCTGGCCGAGGAGGAGCGGCGCCGGCGCGAGGCCGAGGAGAAGACCGCCCGGGAGGAGGCGGAGCGCCGCCGTCGCCAGGCCGAGGAGGAGGCCCGGCTGAGGGCCGAGGCCGAGGAGCGCCGCCGGGAGAAGCAGCGCAAGGCCGAGGAGGCCCTGCTGCGGGCCGAGGAGGCGCGCCGGGCCGCGGAGGCGGCGGCCGCCGCGGCCGCGGAATCCTCGGCCCTCGAGACGACGGTTCCCACCCCTGTGGCGGGTTCGGACGACGCGACGCGGACGGTCGAGACGCCGCGCCCGCGCATCGACATGACGAAGGAGGACGCGGAGACGGCGGTCCTCCCGCAGGTGCCGCGGCCTCCGGACGGAAGCGCGCAGGGTGCACGGGGAGCGGAACCGGGGAGCGCGCCGGCCTCCGCGGGGCAGGCCGACGAGACGGCGGTGCTTCCGCCGGTGCGGGGCGCACGGCCGGGGTCCGCCGGAGCCGACGAGACCGCGGTACTGCCCCCGGTGCGGGGCGAAAACCCCGCGGACCGTGTGCCGCCGGGCCTCTTCCGCGACGAGCGGTCCGCCCCGGCGGAGGAGCAGCGCACGCGCGAGCTGCCCCGGGTCGACGAGGAGGGACGGCCGCGCCGCCGCTCCGACTGGGCGGAGGAGACGCCGCTCGACGACCTGCCGACGCTGGCGGACGAACTGCTGGGCTCGCGCGACGACGAGGACGACGGGCGCCGGGGGCGCTAGGCGGAGCCGGCCGCGGCCCAGCCGGACCGGGCCGGCTGGGCCGCGGCCGGTCGCGGGCCGCGCGGGGGAGGCGCCCGCCGGCCGGTGGCTGCCCTGCCGGCGGTTGTCCACAGGCGGCAGGGAGTGTCCGACCCCTGCCCCACAATGGGAACCCGGTGCGGGACTCGTGGCGCGCAGCCCGTGTCCCCATGGCTCATACGACGGCGGAAGGCGGTGGCGGCAGCATGGCCGTGTGGGACGACCTGGTCGGCCAGGAGCGTGTCCAGGAGCAGCTTGCCGCCGCGGCGCGGGACGCCGACGCGCTCGTCACGGCGGAGTCGGCGGGGGAGCAGGCGCCCGCCGCGTCGAGGATGACGCACGCCTGGCTGTTCACCGGCCCGCCCGGTTCGGGCCGTTCCACCGCGGCTCGCGCCTTCGCGGCCGCCCTGCAGTGCACCAGCCCCGACCGGGCCCTGGGCGGCGCTCCGGGCTGCGGGTTCTGCGACGGCTGCCACACCAGTCTGGTCGGCACGCATTCCGACGTCGAGGTGGTCCGGACGGACCTGCTGTCCATCGGTGTGAAGGAGACCCGTGACCTCGTCCGCCGCGCGCAGCTTTCGCCCGCGGTCGGCCGCTGGCAGGTCATCGTGCTGGAGGACGCCGACCGTCTCACCGAGGGCGCGGGCAACGTCCTGCTGAAGGCCGTGGAGGAGCCCGCCCCGCGTACGGTCTGGCTGCTGTGCGCGCCGTCCCTGGAGGACGTACTTCCCACGATCCGTTCCCGCTGCCGTCACCTGTCGCTCCGCACCCCGTCCGTCGAGGCCGTGGCGGACACGCTGATCAGGCGGGACGGCATCGAGCCCGACGCCGCCCGGTCCGCCGCCCGGGCGACCCAGGGGCATATCGGCCGGGCCCGCCGACTCGCCACCGACGAGGCTTCGCGCGCCCGCAGGGCGACCGTGCTGAAGCTCCCGCTGAGGGTGGAGGACATAGGCGGCTGCCTGAGGGCGGCACAGGAGCTGATCGACGCGGCGGCGGAGGACGCGCGACAGGTCTCGGAGGAGATCGACGTCAGGGAGACCGAGGACCTCAGGGCGGCCCTGGGCGCGGCGGCGGGCGGCCGGATGCCGCGGGGCACCGCGGGGGCGATGAAGGAACTGGAGGACAAGCAGAAGCGCCGTCGCACCCGCACTCAGCGGGACAGCCTCGATCTCGCGCTCACCGATCTCACGGGCTTCTACCGGGACGTGCTCGCGCTCCAGCTCGGTTCGAGGGTCGCCCTCGCCAACGAGGACGTACGGGAGGCACTCGACCGGGTGGCGCGCGGTTCCAGCCCGGAGGGGACCCTGCGCCGGATGGAGGCGGTCCTCGCCTGCCGTGAGGCCCTGGACACGAATGTGGCGCCGCTGCTGGCGGTGGAGGCCATGGCGATGGCGCTGCGCACGGGGTGAACTCCCCGACTCCCGGGCCCGCCGCCGCGGAGGCGCTCGGGGCCGGGCCCGGGTCCTGGGCGTCGGCCGGCACCGGGCCGCCGGCGGTGGCGGTGCCGTGCGGGTGCCCATGGGCCGAAGGTGCTGGGGACTTTCCGTGTGAATCACCCATACGGATGGAAAGGGGTGTGAATGCTCTTTGTGTCGATAGGCTCCCAGGATGGACACCAGGCAGTTCCTCAGGACCTCCGCCATCGCGTTCACCACAGCCCTGGGGCTGCTGGTCTCGGGCTGCAGCGGCGGCAGCCCGGCCTCGGAGGCACCCGAACCCTCGGGTTCGGTGCCGGGAGCGGCAGCACCCTCCCCGGTGTCGGCCGCCGCCCTGAAGCCGTACTACGACCAGAAACTGGACTGGCGCAACTGCGGTGCCCCCGGCTTCCAGTGCGCCACGCTCAAGGCGCCGCTCGACTACTCCAAGCCCGACGGCCCTTCGGTCAAGCTGGCCGTCGCCCGGGTCAAGGCCACCGGCCCGGGCAAGCGGATCGGATCACTCCAGGTGAACCCGGGAGGCCCGGGAGGCTCTGCCGTCGGGTACCTCCAGGCCTACGCCGGCGTCGGCTACCCCGCCCCGGTGCGGGCCAGGTACGACATGGTGGCCGTCGACCCGCGCGGAGTGGCCCGCAGCGAGCCCGTCACATGCCTCGACGGCAAGGAGATGGACGCCTACACCCAGAGCGACCAGACGCCCGACGACCCGGCTGAGATCGACAAGCTGAGCACGGCGTTCAAGGGCTTCGCGGCAGGCTGCAAGGAGCAGTCGTCCACGGTCCTTCCGCATGTCTCCACGGTCGAGGCGGCGCGGGACATGGACATCTTCCGATCCGCGCTGGGTGACGAGAAGCTGACGTACGTCGGGGCCTCCTACGGCACCTTCCTCGGCGCGACCTACGCCGACCTCTTCCCGGAACGGGTCGGCCGGCTGGTGCTCGACGGGGCGATGGACCCCTCCCTCCCGGCCCGTCAGATGAACCGCGACCAGACCGAAGGCTTCGAGACGGCCTTCAAGTCGTTCGCCGCCGACTGCACGCAGCGCTCGGACTGTCCACTCGGTACCAAGTCCACCGCGGACGCGGCGGCCCGGATGAAGGCGTTCTTCGACGAGTTGGACGCCCAGCCGGTGCCCACCGGGGAGAGCCGCGAACTCACCGAGTCCCTCGCCACCACCGGAGTGATCGCCGCGATGTACGACGAGGGCGCCTGGCCAAAGCTCCGCAGCGGGCTCGCCGAGGCCATGAACGGCGACGGCGCCGGGCTGCTGGCCCTCTCCGACAGCTACTACGAGCGCGAGAGCGACGGCTCCTACTCCAACCTGATGTCCGCCTACTCCGCGGTCAGCTGCCTCGACCTGCCGCCCGCCTTCACCACACCCGACGAGGTCACGGCCTCCGCGGCGGACTTCGAGAAGGCGTCCCCCGTCTTCGGCAGGAACTTCGCCTGGGCCTCCCTGGGCTGCGCCTACTGGCCCACACCCGCCACCGGGTCCCCCACCGCATCGAGGCCGAGGGCGCGGCCCCGATCCTGGTCGTCGGCACCACCCGCGACCCGGCCACCCCCTACAAGTGGGCGCAGTCCCTCGCCCGCCAGCTCGACTCGGGGACACTGCTGACGTACGAGGGCGACGGGCACACCGCGTACGGCCGCGGCAGCGACTGCGTCGACACGGCGATCAACACATACCTGCTGACCGGAACTCCCCCGGCGGACGGCACGCGCTGCCGCTGACAGCAGGGGCCCGCGCCCGTACGACCGGCCCGGACCGTGTGATCACCGGGCTGGTCGGGGGCACCCCGAACAACCCTGTAGACTTGGCGCCGCTGCTGATGCGGGCCTGCTTCTGCCGGAACGGGTCTATCCGCAGCTTGCCGCCTTAGCTCAGTTGGCCAGAGCAACGCACTCGTAATGCGTAGGTCTCGGGTTCGAATCCCGAAGGCGGCTCTGGTGAAAGCCCGGGTCAGACTCCTTGACCTGGGCTTTCTCTTGTTCTGGGGGCGCTGCTTCGGCCTCGGCTGTCCCGTCGGTCCGTGCCGCGAGACACGGCCGAGGCCAGGGTGGGGCCGGGAGGCCGACGACTTCGGCGATGCGGCGGTAGGCGGCGGTGGTGCCGACGCCGGACGCGGTCGCGTCGCGAGCCGGGCGTACGGGGGTGGCCGCTGCGGAGGGCGCGAGGGCGAGCGGGTCCTGTCGGACGGAACTCGGGTGCGGCCGGCGCGGCGACGGGAGCTTCTTCTGTCTGTCAGGCCGACTCGCTTGTACGGCGACCGGGTTGGAAGGGGCTCACTGCCGCAGCTCTCGGCCGTGCGCGAGTCTGCCGGCCGTGATGCGCGCCGGCCCTTCGAGGGCGTGGGTCCGGTGATGGTCGGGGCTCCGCGCCGTGGGTCTTGGCGGTTGTGGCGATGCCGCCGCCGTCGGTGATGAGAAACCGTCGCGGAAGCGGGCCTCGTCGGCGTCTTGGAGCACGTGCCAGGGGAGTGCCGTGGCGGGGTCGGTGCGCCCTTCCCGGGGTGCCTGCGTGTGGTGGCGTGCGGGTGTGCGTGCTCCAGACGTGCCTGCTTGGGAGGCGGGCGGTCGCCCGCAGGGCCTGCAGGGGGTGCCCGGGTGTCGAAGCGCGTCGCGGTGATCGATGGACGGGCCGTTCCCGAGGGCGCTCGCGGGCTGCGGATGAAGACCGGGTCCCGCCGTTGTCCGGTGGGTGCGCGGTGTGGCGCGCGCGTGTGATCGGGTCCGCTCTCCCGGCAGGTATTCGAACAGGAGTATTATTTGGATCGTGGCCGATGACGACTTCCCCGATGAGCTGCGCGACGCCCAGCTGCGCCTGCACCAGGCCCGGTCCGTGTACCGGGCGTTGTGCCGGGAGCTGCCGTGGTCGGTCGAACCCGCTCGAGGGTGGACGGGGGAGGAAGGGCACTACTCCAGCTACCGGCGAGAGTTCCCGGCGAGCCCCGGGTGGACCGAGGCGCAGAGGGCCGAGGAGGCAAGGCTCCGCGAGCTCGTACTGACGCTGTCGATCGAGGTGTCGACGCATCCGTACTGGGCGGGCCTCGACAGGCCGGAGGTGGTGAAGGCCCGCATGGCGCTCAAGCATGCCGCGGGCGTCGTCGCCGCTTCCGGGGGCGGTGCAGGCGGGGGCGACTCCGTGGGCGGTTCCGGCGGGGACCGTGAGCGGGGATCGGTGGGGAGCGGTTCCGGAGGGGGTGACGCGGCCTCCGGCGCGGCCGGGGACGGCACCGGCGATGCGCCCCCTATGAGTACCGCCGCGGTGTGAGCGGGGCGGGGCCCGATGACCGACCTGTCGCGCTCCGAGCGGATCAGGCTCAACGAGGGGCTGCGCGACTGGCTCGCCTACCAGTTGAGGCAGACCGAGCGCACCCTCGACGAACTGAGGCGTGAGGAGGCGGAAGACCGCAGGCGCCGTGAGGTCGCCCGGGTCGAGATGTCGTGGAAGCTGCAGCCCGCCCGTGTGGAGGGCGCGCAGCCCATGCTGCACCGGGGGAACTGCGGTCTGTACCGAACCCAGCTCGGCTACCTGGACAGGGAGCATGTGGTGATCGCCCTGGAGGAGTTCCCGGAGCTGGTGATGTGCGAACTGTGCGCCCCGTGGGGAAGTCTCGGCATCCCCCGGCCGCACCGGCGACCGGGGGAGTAGACGCGGAGTTCCGCAGGCCGAGCGGCCCGGGCCCCGGCGGGAACGACTGCGCAACGGCCCGATCGCCGGGCGGCGGGGGTCCCGCGGCCGCCTCGGAACCCCCACCCACCGCTGCATCCCCACCCGCCGGTCCCGTGGAGCCCCACCCGCCGGTCCCGTGGAGGAGCCCGCGCCCGCCGGGGCGCCCCCGCGTCCGGCCCAGCTCCCGCCCGCCCCGCGCACTTCACCGGCCGCCATGCGCTCGTCACCGGCCTGCGTACCCTGCTCACCCGGCCGGATCGCGACCGCCCCGCGGTCGCCGTCCTCAGTGGCATGGCCGGGGTGGGCAAGAGCGCCCTCGCGCTCCACGTCTCGCACGGCCTCCGGGAGGAGTTCCCCGACGGGCAGCTCCATCTCCACCTGCACGGCGCGACACCCGGCATGTCCCCCCTGGCACCGTGCCAGTCGCTCACCGCGCTCCTTCGTGACCTCGGCGTTCCGCCGCGTGGCATCCCGGAGACCCCCGACGCGGCCGCCGCCCTGCTGCGCTCCCTCCTGGCCCCGACCCGAACCCTGCTGGTCCTCGACGACGCGGCGTCGGCCGCACAGGTCCGGCCGCTGCTGCCGGCCGGTGCGGGGTGCGCGGTGGTGGTCACCAGCCGCTCCCCGCTGACCGCACTCGACGGGGCGGCGCGTTTCGCGCTCACGCCGCTGAGCGCGCCGGAGAGCGCCGCGCTGCTGCGTGCCGCGTCGGGCCGCGACGGCGCCGGGACGGCCGGCTCCGGCGACATGGACCGGCTCGCCGAGTCGTGCGGCCGGCTGCCGCTCGCCCTGCGCATCGCCGCGGCCCGGCTCGCGGCCCGGCGTGCCCTGACTCCCGCCGACCTCGCCGGGCTCCTCACCGCCCAGGGCAGTCGGCTGGACCACCTGGAGTACGACGACCTCAGCGTCCGCCGCTCCCTCTCGGTGGCGCACGCGGCCCTCGACCCGGATGCCGCACTGGCCCTGCGCCGGCTGGGCGCGGTCGACATCCCCGAGTACGACGCGTCGCTGGTCGCGCGTCTGATGTCGTCCGACGGCGCCGAACCGCCCTTCGACGTGCGGCGCGCGGCCGCCGCGCTGGAACGGCTCGTGGACGTGGCACTGCTGGACGAGGTCGCCTACCAGCGCTTCGTACCCCACGACCTGGTCCGGGACTTCGCACACGAACTCGCCGTACGGCTGGACGGCGAGCAGGGACGCGCGGCCGCCGTCGAGCGGGCCCTGCGATGGTTCGGGGAGTCGGCGCGCCAGGCGGGGCTGGCGCTCGTCCCGGCGCATCTGGCGGGCAACCGCGTCCCGCCGCCGATCGGCGAGGTCCCGCCGTTCCCGGGCGAGGCGGAGGCCCTGGCCTGGGGGGACCGCGAGTTGCCCGGCCTGGTGACCCTCACCCGGGCGTACGCGCCGAAGTCGCGCACCGCCCTGCGCGCCATCCGCGCCGCCTTCCCCTATCTGCAGCGGCGCGGACGCCTCCAGGAACTCGGTCTGCTCAACGAGGCCGCGCTGGACGCCGCCCGCGCCGCCGGCGACGGGGAGGCCGAGGCGCACGCGCTCACCGATCTCGCGGCGGTTCACTTCATGCTCGGCCGGAGCGAGCGCTCGCTGGCCCTCAACGACGAGGCCATCGGCCTGTGGCCGGCTCTCGGGGAGGACAGCCGGGTCCAGCGCGGGCTCGCCAACCGCGGCATGCTGCTGGAGCGCCTCGAACGGTACGAGGAGGCCGCCGAGGCCCTGGAGGAGTCACTCGCCTGCGCCCGGCGGCTCGGCGACGACCACGGCGAAGGGGTCATCCTCAGCCATCTCGGCAACCTCCACGAGCACACCGACGCCTCGCACGCCATCACCTGCCACGAGCGCAGCCTCGACGTCGGCGTCCGGCTCGGCAGCCCGCTGCTGCGCCACACGGCCCACTGCAACATCGGCTACGCCCGCCTCGCCCTCGGTCAACCTGGCCTCGCCGCAGGCCATTTCGAGGAGTGCCTGGCCATCATCGGAGAGGGCGACGAGGGCGACTGGCAGAGCCAGTCCCAGTCGCGCGTCGGACTCGTGCGGGCCCTGCGCGCGCTGGGCCGCCGTGCCGCCGCCACCCGGGAGTGCGCCCTCGTCATGGAGCGGGCGGTCTCCCGCGGCGACGACTTCACCGAGGGCCTCGCCCGCCACCAGCACGGGCTGCTGCTGAGTGCGGAGAGCCGCACCGGCGAGGCCCTCGACGAGTGGCGGCGCGCGTACGCCTGCCTCGACGGCATGGATGCCAAGGTGCTCCCCGAACTCCGTGCGCTCCTCGGGAGAACAGCCTGAGACCCGGGAACCACAGGCAGCCCGTTCCCGTCGGGCGCGCGCGGGGCCGGGCGGCTTCGTACCCCTCTCGGGCTCCGGCGCCGCTGTGGCGACGGCGGTGCGGTGCGCGTCGCGTGCCGGTGCCGGTGCCGGTGCCGGCACCGGGGTGGACGCCGGGCCGTGGCCGGGGCACTTGGCGTCCCCGTAGCGCTCCACCACGGCCGTCGAGAAGGGGAACCGCACCGGCGTCTCGCCGAAGGCGATCCGCCCGGCCAGCTCACCGGCGGCGCGGATCGCCCGCACCACCTCCCCGGCCTCCTCCGCCGGGCAGTGCACGATCACCTCGTCGTGCTGGAAGAAGACCAGTTCGGCGCGCATGTCCGCGGTCGCCCTGCGGAGTGCTGCGAGGAGCAGCAGCGCCCAGTCCGCGGCACTGCCCTGGACGACGAAGTTACGGGTGAACCTGCCGCGGGCCCGGGCGTCCGTCGAGGCGTAGCCCGGGGCGAACTCGTTCCGCGCGGAGGCGTCGTCGCCGCCCGCCTGCGGGATACCGGCTTCGCCGTCGTCGCGGGCACCGGCCGCCGGCGGGCTGGTGCGGCCCAGCCAGGTGCGAACGAGACGGCCCTCCTCACCGGCGCGTGCCGCGTCGTCGACGTAGGCCACCGCACGGGGGAAACGGCGGCGCAGCGCCGCGAGGTTCTTGAGCCCGTCGCCACTGGTCTGGCCGTAGACGGCGCCGAGTAGCGCGATCTTGGCGTGCTCGCGGTCTCCGGAGAACGCCCGGTCCGACAGCCGGGTGTACAGGTCGCCGTCGTGTGCGGCGACCTCCATCAGCCCCGGGTCGCGGGAGATCGCGGCGAGCACGCGGGGCTCCATCTGGTCGGCGTCGGCGACCACGAGCCGCCAGCCGTCGTCCGCGACCACGGCACGCCGGATCACCTTGGGGATCTGCAGAGCGCCGCCGCCGTTGGTGGTCCAGCGGCCGGACACCGTGCCGCCGGGCAGGTACTCCGGCCGGAAGCGGCCGTCCCGCACCCAGTCCTGGAGCCAGCTCCAGCCGTGTGCCGTCCAGATCCGGTACAGCTTCTTGTAGGCGATCAGCGGACGTACCGCCGGATGGTCGATCTCCTCCAGCTCCCAGCGCCGGGTCGACCGCACCTTGACCCCGGCCCGGGCGAACGCCCTGACGACGTCCGCGGGCAGATCGGGGCGCACCCGGTGCCCGAACGCGGCCGAGACCTCGTCGGCCAGCTCGGCGAGGCGGCGCGGCTCGCCCCCTCCCGCGTACCGCTCGCCGAGCAGCTCGCGCAGCACGTCCCGGTGGACGTCCGCCCGCCACGGCAGGCCCGACCGGTTCATCTCCGAGGCGACCAGCATCCCCGCCGACTGGGCCGCCGTCAGCAGCCGCATCCGGCCGGGGTGCTCGGTGGCGTCGTGCCGTCGCTGCTGCTCGGCGTAGACCTCCAGCAGACCGTCGAACGGCACGGCCACGGGCTCCGGTTCGAACAGCGACGACTGCGATCCCGGCACGGCGGCGCGCGGCGGCGGGTCGTCCGGAACGGGGGCTCGCCGCAGCCGCGCCCAGGCGGCGGCCGCGGACCGGGGCTCGCCGTGCCGCCCTTCGTACCCGAGCAGCAGCAGCTCGGCGTCCTCGATGTCGTAGCACCGATCGACGCCCGCACCGGCCGCGAGCAGCCGCGGGTAGACCTCGGCCGTGGACCGCCACACCCACCGTCCGACCTCCGGCCGCGACCTCACGGCCGTGACGAGATCGGCCTCCCTGCGCATCTCTCCGGCGGGCAGCCCGTCCGGGCCGAGCGGCACGAGGACCGCTCCGCCTTCCCCGGCCGGGGCCAGGGCCCACCGTTCGTTCACGGTGGCGAGTGTGGCACTCACGACTGACAGTGCCGCACCGGCCGCCGGGCGGTTCGCCTCGCTGGTCGCTGGTCGCTGGTCGCTGGTCGTGGGTGGTGCGCTTCGCTGGTCGCGGGCGGTTCGCTTCGCCGGTCGCGGTCCGGACGCCTGGCCGGCCGGGGCCGGGGCACGGTCCTCGGCGTGGCGGCCGGTGCGGGCCGCCACCTGGGGCCCAGCGTCAGGTGAGTGTGCGGATCACCCGTGCCGGGTTGCCCACTGCCAGCACCCCCGCGGGCAGGTCACGGGTGACGACGGCCCCGGCCCCGACCACCGTGTCGTCGCCGATCGTCACGCCGGGGCAGACGATGACACCGCCGCCGAGCCAGACGTTGTCGCCGACCGTGATCGGGTCCCCCTTCTCCCAGCCCTCGCGGCGGCGCCTGGCGTCCAGCTCGTGGGAGGGGGTCAGCAGCTGGACATTGGGGCCGAACTGGCAGTACGCGCCGATCGTGATGGGCGCGACGTCCAGGAACACGGCGCCGAAGTTGACGAACGTGCCCTCGCCGACGCGGATGTGGTAGCCGAAGTTGCACCGGAAGGGCGGGTGGATCCGGACGCCGGGACCGACGGA
The DNA here is from genome assembly GCA_003725745.1 of Streptomyces sp. I6. GTDB lineage: Bacteria > Actinomycetota > Actinomycetes > Streptomycetales > Streptomycetaceae > Streptomyces. The sequence continues at coordinate 3,763,602 of RHDP01000001.1, forward strand.
ACCGAGGAGTTCGGCGAGGACCGCCTCCCGCGCGGCGGGCGGGTCGCCGCCCTCGGCGTTGTACGCCGCGCAGAGCCGGGAGCGCCGTTCGCTTTCGGCGGCGAGTTCGGGGTCGTCGGGGAGGTACCAGTCTCCAGCCAGCATGCGCTGCTTGTTCTCACCCATGGCACCACCGTACGGTCCTGCGGCGGGCGGGCACCGGTGCGGCGCCGGCGCGCACGAGGCCGGGCGGCGGGGCACCCCCCCCGCGTCGGCCGGCGGGGCACCGTCCACAGCGGCCGCGGGGCAGCGTGCCCGGCGGCCGGTGGCACCGGTGGGCAGGAGTGGCACCGGTACGGCGGGCTGTCGGCACCGGTACGGCCCGCTACCGGTATCGGTACGGCGGGCTGTCGGCACCGGTACGGCCCGCTACCGGTATCGGTACGGCCGGCTGCCGGCACCGGCACGGGCCCGGTGCACCGTGGTGACGGCGCCGTTCAGCCGGACGGTCCAGGCACCGCCACGGCAGGCGGCGGCTCGTCCGCAACGGTTCCTGCCACCGGAGGCGCGATCGCTCCGCTGAGCCGCACGGTCCGCGGGTGCCCGGTCCGCCCGGAACCGGTCATCACGGGACGTGCCGGGCGGCGGCGCGTCCGGGTCCGCCCGCGCCTGGGCCGGGGTGGCCGCCGAACCCCTGGGCTCCTGCCGACGGGGGCGTGCGCCACGGCCACCGGAGGACGCCCTCGACCCCTGCCGCCGACTTCCGCCCCGGTGCAGGCCGGCCCGGGCACGGGCACCCGTGCCCGGGCCTGCGCGGGGCGCGCGGTGCGTGACGGACTCCCTGCACCTTGGGGTGGCCGGTACCCGGGCCTGCACGGGCGCGCGCGGTGAGGCTCGCGTACGCTCGATCGGCGTGGATGTGGTGGAGCGTGCGCTCGGCGGGGCGCTGTACGCCGATGACGACGACGCGCTCGACATCGGCGCCTCACTGCTTGCGGCCGCGCCGCCCGGCGCCGACGCGGAACTGGTCCGGCGCGGGGAGGAGTTCGTGCGCCGGGCGTGGGAGCGCGGCTGGCAGCCCGCGGATGTCGTGCGGATCGTCCGCCGCGATCTCGGTGAGCGCCGTGTGGAGCTGGCCGCCGCTCTGATCGCGGGGGAGTGCCGGCGCTACGGGGACGATCTGCCGCCGCGCTGGCGCGCGCAGCTCGACGCACTGCCGGACGGAGGGAGCGGGCGGCGTCCCGCGGACCGGTTCTCGCACGCGACCGCCGTGCTCCGGTTGTACCGGCTCCTCGTACGGCTGCCGGCGGTCGAGCCGGTGGGGCCGGTGCCGGGGACACCGGACCACCTGCGGTCGGTCCCCGCGGGCACCGAGCCGCGGATGCTCACCCGGATCCGCGCTCTCCTCGCGAAGGCGGAGGCCACCGGCTACCCGGAGGAGGCGGAGGCGCTGACCGCGAAGGCCCAGGAGCTGATGGCGCGCCACAGCATCGACGACGCGGTGCTCGCCAACCGCACCCACCGTGCGGACGAGCCGGTCGCCTGCCGGATCGGCGTCGACGCGCCGTACGAGACGGCCAAGGCGATCCTGCTGGACGCGGTGGCCTCGGCGAACCGCTGCCGCGCGGTCTGGAACAGCGGCCTCGGCTTCTCGACGGTCGTCGGCTTCGGGACGGACCTGGAGGCGGCGGAGTTGCTGTACACCTCCCTGCTGGTGCAGGGAACGACGGCGATGACCCGCGCCGAGGCGTCCCAGCGGGCCGGCGGGCGCAAGCGGACGAAGACGTTCCGGCAGTCTTTCCTGCTGGCCTACGCACACCGCATCGGTGACCGGCTCGCGCGGGCGGCGTCCCACGCGGCGCGGGACACCACCGGGGGCGACCTCCTGCCGGTCCTCGCGGCCCGCGACGTCGCCGTCGCCGACCACGCGGAACGCCTCTTCCCGGACACGGTCCGCACCCGCGTCCGCGGCGCCACGGACGAGGCGGGCTGGCGCGACGGCACCACGGCCGCCGACGGCGCGCGAGTGCGCGGCACGGACCACCGGGGCGAGCTTCCGCGCTAGCCGTTCCGTCCGGGGAGGTTGTGGACGGGAGCCGGTCACCGCCGTCTCCCCGAGGAGCCGCGCGGCCTGGCGAGCGGGCCGTGTGCCGGGCCCTCGCGCGCCGTCGGCGGCCCGCGAGGCACTCGGACCGATGCGGCCGATCATGGCGGCGGTGCCCCGGTTCACGGCCGACCGGTGCGCGGTCTGCCGCAGCCGCCATCGGGCTTGACGGTACTTCAGCCCGCGGTCGCTCGGGAGCGCGCCCGTGCGGGAGGACGGCCGAGCCTTGGGAGTGAGGAGGGGTGAGCCCGCCCGGGAGGACGGGACGCCCCGGGGTGAGCGCGAGCGCGCCGGCGGCATGAGGGCGGGCGCGTCAGCGGTGTGAGGGCGGGTGTGCTCGCGGCCTGGGCGCGGGCGACCCGGCGGTGTGAGCGCGGTCGACCCGGCGGTGTGTGCGCGGTCGACCGGTCGCGTCGATCCCGGCCGGGCGGCGTGAAGGCCACTGCGTGGTGGGCTCCGCCTCCCGTCGGCCGCGCCGCATGGGGGCACCCTCCGCGCCCTGACCGGCCGCGTCGCTGCCGGTGGACGCCCCGTCCTGCGGGCGTCGCCGGTCGAAGCGGCGCGGGCTGCGCCGGTGGGAGTGCGAGATGTGGTTGCCGAAGCCGGGCCGGACCCCGGTCGGCCGGCGGCGTGCGGACAACGTCACACCTCTCTTCTTTGGTAATGGAAACCATTTCCATTTACTCTACTCGCATGGCCCGCAACGAACTACGCCCGATCATCAAGCTCCGCTCCACCGCGGGACCGGCTACACCTACGTCACCCGCAAGAACCGCCGAAACGACCCCGACCGCCTGACGCTGCGCAAGTACGACCCGGTCGCCGGCCGGCACGTCGACTTCCGCGAAGAGCGCTGAGCGGAAGCAGGAGGGAGACCCCCCTATGAAACCCGGAATCCATCCGGCCTACGGCCCCGTCGTCTTCCGCGACCGAGCGGCCGGATTCGCCTTTCTCACCCGCTCGACCATGACGAGCGACCGGACGGTCGAGTGGGAGGACGGCAACACCTATCCCGTCGTGGACGTGGAGATCTCCTCCGCGAGCCACCCCTTCTACACCGGCACGGCGCGGGTCCTCGACACCGCGGGCCGGGTCGAGCGCTTCGAGCGGCGCTACCGACGGCACGAGGCCCGGTGATGGAGGGAAGGCTTCCCGTCGCGATCGTCGGCGGACTGCACTCCGACGCGCGAGCCGCCGTCGTCGCGAGGCTGCTGGCAGCCGTGGACGGCAGCGTCGCCCTCCACCACGATCTGTCGACCGCCGTCCGGGGCACCGTCCGGCGCAGCGTCCGCGACGCGACCGGCGTCCTCTCCGACGGCGAGGCACCGCTCGTCAACGACTGCGCCTGCTGCGCCCTGCGCGAGGACCTCGTGCCGGAGCTGGAACGGCTCGCGGACGGCGGCCTGACCCGGCTGGCGATCGTCGAGCTGTGGGACTCGGTGGAGCCGAAGGCGATGGCCGAGGTCGTCGCGACCCACGGCGACCGGCTCAAGGTCACCAGCGTGATCACCGCCGTCGACCCCTCCCTCCTGCTGCCGTACCTCGCGAACGGCGACGACCTGATGGAGGCGGGACTGGCCGCCGCCCCGACCGACCGGCGTACGGTCGCCGACACCTGGGCGCGTCAGCTGGAGTACGCACCGGTGCTCGCCCTCGTCGGCGGGGACGGGGCCGACGAGGAGGACCGGGCCCTGCTGGCCCAGTTGCACCCGACGGCCCGCCGGGTGGCGGTGGACGGCGGCGATCTGGCCCTGGCCGCCCTGGCCGGCTTCGACGTGGAGGCCGCCGCGGCGGCGCAGCACCCGGCCTGCGCGCTGCTACCGCAGGAAGCGGACGAGTGCGGGGTCGGAACGTATGTCTGGCACCGTCGGCGGCCGTTCCACCCGGAGCGGCTGTACGCGGCGCTGGAGGACCTGACCTGTGTCGCGGCCCGCAGCCGGGGCCGGTTCTGGCTGGCCGACCGGCCCGACACGCTGCTCGCGTGGGACGCGGCCGGGGAGCCCTCTGCGTGGAGAGCGTGGGGCCCTGGCTGGCCTCCCTCCCCGACGCGGCCTGGGAGATGGTCCCGCCCGTGCGCCGGGCCGCGGCGGCGCTGGACTGGCATCCGGAGCACGGCGACCGCTGCCAGCACCTGGTCTTCACCTCGCCGGGGCTGGACCGCGAGGGCCTGACAGCGCTGCTCGACTCCTGCCTGCTGACCGATGCCGAGTACGCCGCCGGCGCCGAGGCGTGGAAGCGCCTGCCGCCGGCCTTCGACTCCCTTCTGGAGGTATGACATGCCCAAGCGCCGTTCCGACCGCAAGCCCGTGAGCTCCCGCCCCAACCCGCTGGAGGCGGCGGGCGTCACCTACATCGACTACAAGGACACGGACCTGCTCCGCAGGTTCATCTCCGATCGCGGCAAGATCCGCAGCCGCCGGGTGACCCGGGTGACGGCCCAGCAGCAGCGCCTGCTCGCCCGGGCGATCAAGAACGCGCGGGAGATGGCCCTGCTGCCGTACGCGTCGTCGCCGCGCTGACCGCCGGCCCGGGTGGGTGCGGTCCGGAGAGTGGGCGGGTGGCAGCGCCACTCGGGGTGCGCGCCTCCGCCTCGGTCCGGGCGGCTCCGGTGCTTCCGCCTCGGTCCGGGCGGCTCGGAGTCTCCACCTGCGGCCCGCGCCGCCCGGCGTCCTTCCTGCCCGCGGCCGGGGGCGGCCGGTCCGCGTCCACCACGTCACCCGGTGCGGCGGGCCGGTGGCACGACGCTGCCCGCCCGCTTCCCGCGCCGCCCGCTCTCTGTGCCGCCCGCTCTCTGTGCTGACCGCTCCCTGCGCCGCCCGCTTCCTGCGCGTCGTGCGGAGGAACGACCGCCTCGGCATCGGTCTCCCGGCCTCGGCATCGGTCTCCCGGCCTCGGCCCCGGGGTGCCGGCGTCCGGCCGGACACGGGCCGGCGGCACCCGGGGCGCTGCCGCAGCCCGGCCGGGAGCCCGGATCCCCGGGCGAGGTCCAAGCGGCGGCCCGCTCCGTGAGAGGGAGCGGAGGCCCCGCCTCCGCGGGGCCGGCGTTGTGAGCACGGGTGAGGAGAGGCGTGCGGAAACGGACGGCCGTCCGCACGGACCGTAGGGCGGTGGTCGGAGGCGCCCCCGGCGGTGCGAGGGGCTCCGCGGTCGGAGCGGCCCGGCGGGACGTGGGCCACACCCCGAGCGGCGCGGCACGGAACTCCCCGATCCGGGTGATCGCGCCACCGTGGAGCCGTGGGGGCGCCGCTCACGTCCCTCCCGGTGGGCCGGGTGAACCGGCCACGGTGATCCCTCACTTCGGGGCATGGGAACTCACGGACGGTTGGCCGGCGTGGCCGTCAGGCAACCGTCGGAGGTTCCGTGCAAGCTGCGGTTGTGGCGGTAACCGCGGAAACACGGGGCGTGCACGTGCATATGCTCATGCGCCTGCATGTGAACACGGCTATGATCCGAGACAGTTGACACCTGAACCTTGTAACTCGGGGAGCGTCCTGTGCACGACGTGTACAACGGCATGGCGGCCACAGAGCTTCACGGGTCGTCTGGCAGAAGAGCAGGCACAGCAACTCTCAGGGATCGTGCGTGGAGTTCGCGCGACTGCCCGGCGGGGACGTCGCGGTGCGCAACTCGCGCTTCCCCGAGGGGCCGGCGCTCGTCTACACGCCGGCCGAGATACGGGCCATGCTGCTGGGAGTGAAGGACGGCGAGTTCGACCATCTCGCCGGCGGCTAGGCGCATTGCCTGAGGGGTTGTGAAAGTCCCTCCCGGCCCGCGACGCCCGGCCCGCGACGCCCGGACACGCACTCCCCGGAGCCCTTCGGGCACGGGAGCGCGGGAGGTGCCCCGGCGCCGCTTTGCCGGACGCATCCGAGCACGTCCCGTACGAGGGTGGCCCTCCGCCCTGCGATCGCACGCACCAGACGCCGCCGGCCCCGCCCTGCGGGCGGACGCGGCTGCTTTCGCAACACGCCGTAGTCCATGCGGGTACCGGACCCGGCCCGCCCCCGCGGGAACGTTCGCACGGCGGGGCCGGCCGGATTGCGCCGACGGCCGGCAGGCCGAGGCCCGCCGGTCATCGGCCATCGGTCATCGGCCATGCGGCGGTGTCCGGCGTGGCAGGGGTGATCCGGGGCGCGCGGGACATCCGCGGCGGCAGGGCCGGGGCGCGGGAGGGTCACGCCGGGGGCAGGCGGAACAGCGCCCAGACGACCTTCCCGGTGAGCGGCCCCGCCAGCGGGTGCCAGCCCCAGCTGTCGCTGAAGGAGTCGACGAGGAACAGCCCCCGCCCGCACTCGGCGGAGTCCTCCGCCTCGCCGGCCACCGGACTGTCCTCGCTGGGGTCGCGCACGGCGCACACCAGCCGGCTCGTCCAGCGCATCAGATGGAGTCGCACCGGTGGCTCCTGGTCGCGCGGGGCGTCCGCGGGAAGGGCGTGCCGAAGCGCGTTGGTGACGAGTTCGGAGACGACGAGTGCGACGTCGTCGAAGCGCTCGTCGAGGTCCCACCGGGTCAGCGTCCTGCTGGTGAACTTCCGTGCGCCGCGCACCGCTTCGTAGCGGGCGGGCAGCGCGCACGTGGCGGAGCTGGACACGGCCGCGGGGTCGATCGGCGGAAGGCCCTGCCGTAACGGCTCGAGCATGGTCGATCCATTCGTTCCCATGCGAGGCACTCCCGGGAATCGCAGCTGTGGCGCTACAGCACGAACGAGCACGAACGAGTACGCAGGTGCGCGGGCTCCATGGTTCCGAATGCCCACACCAGATGCAAGGGCAAATGCACGTGCACGCGCCTGACCTGTCCCCACCCGTGCCGGTTCACTCTCAAATCTTCCGCGTGCTTCCTTGCGCCCTTTCCCGGGCGCCTTCTTGTTTCCGTAATCGAACGAGTACGGGGCGAAGCGTTTTGGTGGCAGAATCCGGAGTTCGGGGTTCGGGGGTGCTCCGGGAACCGATGGCGATGGGGAGGGCGGGAGACGTGACCGCAGTGGAGTCGTGGGGCTACCCCGGGCCGATGGCCCCGGCGGGGGGTCGGTGGTGCGCCGCATACTGCTGGGCTCGCAGCTGAGGCGCCTTCGGGAGTCGCGCGGTATCACCCGTGAGGCGGCGGGCTATTCGATCCGTGCATCCGAATCCAAGATCAGCCGGATGGAGTTGGGGCGGGTCAGCTTCAAGGCCAGGGACATCGAGGACCTCCTCACGCTCTACGGCGTGACGGACGAGGCGGAGCGCGCGTCGCTGCTCGGTCTCGCCAAGGAGGCCAACGTGGCCGGCTGGTGGCACAGCTTCGGCGATGTGCTGCCCGGCTGGTTCCAGACGTACATCGGCCTGGAGGGCGCCGCCTCGCTCATCCGGATCTACGAGGTCCAGTTCGTCCACGGCCTGCTGCAGACCGAGGCGTACGCCCACGCGGTCGTCCAACGCGGCATGCCCGGTGCGCCGGCCGCCGAGATCGACCGCCGGGTCGCGCTGCGCCTGGAGCGCCAGAAGGCCCTCGTCTCCGAGCGGGCGCCGCGCTTCCACGCCGTCCTGGACGAGGCCGCACTGCGCCGCCCCTACGGCGACCGCTCGGTGATGCAGGGCCAGTTGCGGCATCTGATCGAGGTCTCCGAACATCCGAACATCACCCTGCAGGTCATGCCGTTCAGCTTCGGCGGCCACGCGGGCGAGTCCGGGTCGTTCACCATGCTGCGCTTTCCGGAGTCGGATCTCTCCGACATCGTCTACCTGGAGCAGCTGACCAGCGCGCTGTACCTCGACAAGCCCGAGGATGTGGCGCAGTACGAGCGGGCGATGGAGCGCCTGCGGGAGGACAGCCCCGGTCCGGACGAGAGCCGAGACCTTCTCCGAGGACTCCTCCAACTCACCTGACCGGCAAGTAGGATGACGGAACATCAGTCATTGCGATGACTGCACACGCCCCTGCTCCCGCGGCCGGTAAGGGAACCCATGTCCTCCTTCTTCAGCGACCTGGCACTCCAGTACATCGATGGCGAATGGCGCCCGGGCAGCGGTTCCTGGGACATCATCGACTTCAACCCGTACAACGAGGAGAAGCTCGCCTCGATCACCGTCGCCACGGCCCATGAGGTGGACCAGGCCTACCGCGCCGCGGAGCGAGCGCAGCAGGAGTGGGCCGGCACCAACCCGTACGCGCGGCGGTCGGTCTTCGAGCGGGCCCTGAGGGTCATCGAGGACCGCGAGGACGAGATCGCCGAGGCGATCGTCGCCGAACTGGGCGGCACCCGGCTGAAGGCGGCCTTCGAACTGCACCTCGCCAAGGAGTTCCTGCGCGAGGCGATCCAGCTGGCGCTGCGTCCCGAGGGGCGCATCCTGCCGTCCCCGGTGGACGGCAAGGAGAACCGGGTCTACCGGCTCCCGGTCGGCGTGGTGGGCGTCATCAGCCCGTTCAACTTCCCCTTCCTGCTGTCCGTCAAGTCGGTCGCGCCGGCGCTGGCGCTCGGGAACGCGGTCGTCCTCAAGCCGCACCAGAACACGCCGATCTGCGGCGGTTCCCTGGTGGCCAAGGTCTTCGAGGACGCAGGCCTGCCCGCCGGGCTGCTGAACGTGGTGATCACCGACATCGCGGAGATCGGTGACGCGCTGATAGAGCACCCCGTGCCGAAGGTCATCTCCTTCACCGGATCCGACCGGGTGGGCCGGCACGTGGCAACCGTCTGCGCGGCCAACTTCAAGCACGCCGTCCTCGAACTGGGTGGCAACAGTGCCTTCATCGTGCTCGAGGACGCCGATATCGACTACGCGGTCGACGCCGCCGTCTTCAGCCGGTACGTGCACCAGGGCCAGGTGTGCATGGCCGCCAACCGCATCCTCGTGGACCGCAGGGTGGAGAAGGAGTTCACCGAGAAGCTCGTCGCCAAGGTGCGCACGCTGAAGGTGGGCGACCCGGCCGACCCCGGGACGCACATCGGCCCGCTGATCAACTCCTCCCAGGCGGAGGCCGTGTCCAGCCTGGTCGAGCAGTCGGTCGAGGCGGGCGCCACCGCTCTGCTGCGCGGCCGGACGGAGGGCAACGTGGTCTCCCCGTCCGTGCTGACCGGCCTCCCGGCCGACTCGCCGGTGCTGTCCCAGGAGATCTTCGGCCCGGTGGTGCTGCTCATCCCGTTCGAGGGCGACGAGGAGGCGGTACGGATCGCCAACGACACCCCGTACGGCCTCAGCGGCGCCGTGCACACCGGTGACATCGAGCGCGGCGTGGCGCTGGCCCAGCGGATCCACACCGGGATGATCCACATCAACGACTCCACCGTGCACGACGAGCCGATCGTCCCGTTCGGCGGCGAGAAGTCGTCCGGCATCGGACGGTTGAACGGCGAGGCGATGGTCGAGGTCTTCACCAGCCAGAAGTGGATCTCGGTGCAGCGGGGCCGTTCGGTCTTCCCGTTCTGAGCCGAGTACCCGCCTCCTCACCGACGCCGTTCACGGGCGCCGTTCACCGACGCCGCTTGCGGGCGCCGCAAGCGCGTGCTCCTGGGGAGTGCTCTTCCCCAGCGCCTTTTCCCGAGGCCGGGCCGGGCGGGTGAACGCGCCAGTCGTCCCGGACGGCGGGGAGGCGTCGGCTGCACGGTGCCCTGCGGGCCGGCGGACTCCTCCGGGCTCCTCCGGGCTCCCCGGGGGAGCCGCGGTGCCGCCGTCCGCCGGCGCCCCACCCGGCCGAGGAGACGGGCCGGCGCGCGGACCGGGCGGGGTATCGCCCGGGTGCCGCGGGGCCCGCTGGGCTGCCGGCAGGCGTGCGACCTGGCCGTGCCGGAGGGTGCACGGAGCCCGTGCGGGCAGGTGCGGCAGCGAGACGGACGGGCAGGCGTCGCGGCCGGAAGTCGGGCGGGAGGCGGCCGGAAGGCGGCCGGAAGGCGGCCGGGCGGGCGGGAGGCGGGCGCGTCCGGGGCGACGCCCCTCGTGCGGAAGACGGGCCCGTGCCACACGCTTGAACCATGAGTGACGCACCAGGAGTGGCCCCGATCGTCGTCCTGCCCGTCCAGCCGGGTGAGCCGCCGTTCCGGGTGGTCGAGATCGAGGGCCAGACGGTCGGGATCGCGCACGACATGATCGATGTGATCAGCCTGGCCCACGCGTCAGGCCGGCACGGCGTGGATCTGGACGACCCCGCGCTGGTGCGCTGGGTCGGCGGCGGCAAGTACCGGTGGAAGCCCTGAGAGGGCGGCCCGGGACGGCGGGGACGGCGGGGACGCCGAGGGCCCCGGCACCCCCGGCGGTGCCCCCGGCGCCCCTCAGTGGTGGAAGCTGGTGGCGGCTGCCTTGTCCTTGCTCTGCGGCGCGCTCTGCGCCCGCAGCTCCGGCATGGCCCGTTGCAGGTCCTCCATCAGCAGTTCGGCGAGGTCCGCCGAGAAGCCGTTGCGGCAGACGAAGCGCAGCACCGAGAGATCCTCCCGGTTGGGCGGGAAGGTGTAGGCCGGCACCAGCCAGCCGCTCTCCCGCAGCCGCCGTGAGACATCGAACACGTCGAAGTTCCCGACCTCCGGGTTCGTCGCGACGGCGAACACCGGCAACTGGTCCCCCGGGTGAGCAGCCGGAAGTCGCCCAGGCACTCGATCTTCTCGGCCAGGCTCCGCGCCACGTCCCGGGTCGTCTGCTGGACCGCCCGGTAGCCGTCCCTGCCGAGCCGGATGAAGGTGTAGTACTGCGCCACCACCTGGGCCCCGGGACGGGAGAAGTTGAGCGCGAACGTCGGCATGTCGCCGCCCAGGTAGTTCACCCGGAAGACCAGTTCGTCGGGCAGGTTGTCCGGCGAGCGCCACAGCGCCCAGCCGACCCCCGGGTACACCAGTCCGTACTTGTGCCCCGAGGTGTTGATCGAGGCCACCCTCGGCAGTCTGAAGTCCCACGCCAGGTCCTCGTCCAGGAAGGGGGCGACCATGGCGCCGGACGCCCCGTCCACATGCACGGGAATGTCCAGGCCGGTGCGCTCCTGGAGGGCGTCCAGGGCCGAGCAGACCTCCTGGACCGGCTCGTACGACCCGTCGAAGGTGGACCCGAGGACGGCGACGACGCCGATCGTGTTCTCGTCGCAGAGGTCGGCCGCCGCCTGCGGGTCGAGGTGGTAGCGGTCGCCCTCCATCGGGACCAGCCGGGGTTCCACCTCCCAGAAGTTGCAGAACTTGTCCCAGCAGACCTGCACGTTGACGCCCATGACCAGGTTGGGCCGGGCACCGGGGCCGGGGTACCGGTCCCGGTTGCGGTGCGCCCACCGCCGCTTCAGTGCCATCCCGGAGAGCATGCACGCCTCGCTCGAACCGGTCGTGGAACAGCCCACCGTGGACTCCGGGTCCGGGGCGTGCCAGAGGTCGGCGAGCATCGCCACGCACCGCCGCTCCAGTTCCGCGGTCCGCGGGTACTCGTCCTTGTCGATCATGTTCTTGTCCCGGCACTCGGCCATCAGCCTCCCGGCCTCCGGCTCCATCCACGTCGTCACGAACGTGGCCAGGTTGAGCCGTGAGTTGCCGTCGAGCATCAGCTCGTCGTGCACGAACTGGTAGGCCGCCGTGGGAGCCATCGGCCCGTCGGGCAGCCGGTGCTGCGGCGGCGCCAGCACCATCGATCCCAGGGGGTCGGCCTCCCCGTAGAACGGGTTGAGCGACAGCCTGCGCCGTTCCTCGCTCGCCTCGGGACGCATACCGACCTTGTGCAGTGCCATGTCCGATCGCCTTTCAGCGCAGTGGGGTGCCGTCGTCGTGGAGTTGCATCTGGGGCCGCCCCGTCACCAGCAGCCAGGCCGGGACCAGGCCGATGCACAGCAGGGGCAGCGCATTCGGGTCGGCGGCCAGGAACGCGGCGGTGAACAGGCTGAGCCAGCCCTGCCGGGTGATCGCCAGCAGTACGCCGAGGACCGCGCACGCCACCGCGACCGTGGTGTGCACCTCGGGTACGAGGGCACTCACCCCCAGCCCCAGCGCGACGCCCACGAAGATGCTGGGGAAGATCCGCCCGCCGCGGAAGCCGCACGTCGCCGCGATGGTCAGGGCGGCGAGCTTGACCACGGCCATCAGCGCGAACTGCCCCGAGGACCAGCCCGACGGGTCCGTCGCCAGTACCTTCACCTGCTCCAGGCCCTTGAAGAGGGTGAGTTGCCCGCCCAGCACCCCGAGGAGCCCCAGCACCAGCCCGCCCGCGGTGATCGCGACCACCGGGTGCCCGAGCCTCCGGAAGGCGGCGTGCGCGTACGGGAACACGTACACGGCCGCCATCCCCACCAGCGCGCCCAGCGAGGAGACCGCGAGCGCCGCGGGCACGTCGACCCAGCGCGAGCCGTTCAGCGGGGGAGGGCGAGATCGAAGGTGGGGTGGGCGATCAGTACGGTGGTCAGCGAGCCGGCGCCGCCCGCGATCAGCGGAGCGAACAGCTTGTCCCACAGCGCGCCGGGAGCCGGCCGGGAGGCGAGGGACTCGGTGAGGATCAGCGCCGCCGCCACGGGGGTGCCGAAGAGCGCGCCGACCGTGCCGGCCGCGGCCAGCGAGGCCCACAGTTCCGCGCGGGAGCCGCGCATGGCCTTGCCGCCCAGCCACGCGGCGAGCGCGATGTTCGACGCCGTGATGGGGTTCTCCGGACCCAGGCTGACCCCGCCCGCGAGTCCGAGCACGGCCGTGAGCAGCAGGCCGGGCACCACCGAGGCGGGCAGCGGGCGGTCGACGAGTCCGGTGGTGGCGGGGTCCGGGCCGGCGTGTCCGGGCACCTTCCACACCACCAGCCCGACCGCGAGGCCCGTCGCGGTGAGCACGGCGATCGTCCACGGTGCCGAGAAGCGGCCGATGCCGATGGCGTCGGGGAGGGTCCCCCAGAGGACGCCCTTGAGCTGCTCGGAGACCTCGGTCAGGCCGAGGAGCAGGAGACTCGAGGCGACGCCGACGACGATCGCCGGGATGATCAGCGGCAGTAGCACCCGGTGAGGGGGCACCGCCGGGGCGTGGTCGGTCGTCGTCACGGACCTCACGATAACGGCAGAAAACGCCCATAAGGCGCGTCATGCGGTGCGCTGTCGGGTGCGTTGTCCGGGGTGCCGCTCGGTGCGCTGTCCGGCGCGCAGCTCGGTGCGCCGTCCGGGGCCTCGTCCCGTGCGCCCTGAGGTGCGCCGCCGGGGCGGCGCCGCGATGCGCCGTCAGACGCGCGTGATCACCGCGGCCGTCCCGTACGCGCACACCTCGGTGCCGACGTCCGCCGCCTCCGAGACGTCGAACCGGAACATCAGCACCGCGTTCGCGCCCCGTGACCGCGCCTGCTCGACCAGCCGCTCCATGGCCTGGTTGCGGGTCTGCACCAGGGTCTTGGACAGTCCCTTCAGCTCGCCGCCGATCATCGACTTCAGGCCCGCGCCGATCTGGCTGCCGAGATGGCGCGAACGCACGGTCAGGCCGAAGACCTCACCGATCACCCGCTCCACCCGGAAACCCGGGACGTCGTTCGTCGTGACCACCAGCACATCGGGGTGGGGCTCCTGCCCTCCGCCGAAATCCTCGATTCCCATGGGCACAGCTTCGCGGCCGGCCGCCGCACGCGCATCCGGAGTGGGGCACTGGAACCGGCTCCCAAAGAATGCGTTGATAGTTTGGGCGCCACGCCCGACGACTCACACCACTGGAGCCCGGACCTCGTGAACCCCCTTGCGCTCGGACCGAGCTGGCTGGACCCGGACTTTCTGATCACCACCTTCGGACTGATCGGCGTACTCGTCATCGTGTTCGCCGAGTCCGGTCTGCTGATCGGATTCTTCCTGCCCGGAGACTCCCTGCTGTTCACCACGGGCCTCCTGGTGACGACCGACGTCATCAAGCAGCCGCTGTGGCTGGTGTGCACGCTCATCGTGCTCGCCGCGATCATCGGCGACCAGGTGGGCTATCTCTTCGGCCGCAAGGTCGGCCCCGCGCTCTTCAAGCGCCCGGACTCCAGGTTCTTCAAGCAGGAGAACGTGGAGAAGGCGCACGAGTTCTTCGAGAAGTACGGCCCAAAGTCGCTGGTGCTCGCCCGCTTCGTGCCGATCGTGCGGACGTTCACGCCCATCATCGCCGGTGTGAGCCGGATGAACTACCGCTCGTTCGTCACGTTCAACATCATCGGCGGTGTGCTCTGGGGCGCCGGCGTGACGCTGCTCGGCGCCGCGCTCGGCAAGGTCGACTTCGTGCACAAGAACATCGAGGCGATCCTGATCGCCATCGTGCTCCTCTCGGTCCTGCCGATCGTCATCGAGTTCATGCGGGCACGGTCCAGGAGCAAGAAGGAGGCCGCGGCCGGCGACGCGATCGCGGACGGGACGGCCCCGCGCGGCCGGCACGCCAAGCGCTGAAAGCCCTTACGGCGGCGCCCCGGACCGCGGTCACGGTCCGGGGCGCCGCCGTAAGGGAGGGGCGCTCCCGGCGCCACCGCGGCCCGACGCCACGGGTCTCCCGTCACCCCGGTCAGCGCATCAGAAGCCGCGCGTCCGCTTGGCCGCGCGGCGCCTGCCCGCAGCCGCCGGGCTGCGCAGGAACATCCGGGCGATCTCGCCTCCCAGGTTCACGCCGATCGCGATGGCCAGCGCCAGCGCCGCGGCCCTCGCCAGCGAGGCGAACCCCGCGTCGATGTTGTTCTGCGCGATGTGCAGCACTCCGAAGTACATGGCGCTACCCGGCAGCAGGGGGCCGATCGCGGCGGTCACGTACGGCAGCGACGAGGTGTGCTGGAAGCGGGCCAGCAGCTGCCCGAACAGACCCACCAGCCCGGCCGCCACCGCCGTCGCGAGAACGGCCGACCCGTTGCCCGCCAGGGCGACCGCTCCGTAGATCACCCACGCCACCCCGCCGTTGGCGGCGGCGACCAGCACGGTGGAACGGTCCTGCTGGAGCAGCACCGCGAAGGTCAGGCTCAGCACCATCGAGGCCAGGATCTGCGTGACGGGACGCTCGATGCTGATCAGTGCCCCCTCCGGACTGAGGTTCGCCTCGAACTGCACGCCCACGTACAGGACCGTGAGCACCCCGACGACGATCGCCACGAAGAAGTAGGCGACCTCCAGCAGCCGGGCCGAGGCCGTGATGTAGAAGCCCGTCAGCCCGTCCTGGACCGCCGCCACCAGCGCCCGCCCCGGGATCAGGGCGAACAGGCCACCGGTGATGACGGCGGAGGGGCGCAGATCGGCGTGCAGGGCGCTGAGCGCCACACCGATCGCGGCCGGCGGCATCGCGGCCACCACGAACTGGTAGAACTCCGGCAGCCCGCGGCCCGCGCACAGCCACGCCAGCCGGTCGCCCAGCATCGCGCCGACCGCCGCCGCCAGGAACACCAGCACGCCACCGCCCACCAGCACGGAGGCCGCACCGGCCAGGGTGCCCGCCGCCAGAGTGAGGACCCAGCCGGGGTAGGGGTGCCGGTTCCGGCGGATCTCGGCCAGACGCCGGTAGGCCTCGTCCAGCCTGACCTCGTGGTCGTCGCCGCTGATGTCCGCGACCAGCTGGTACACGGCGGTCAGCCGGGTGTAGTCGGTGCCCCGGCGGCGCACGGTCCGGTTCGCGGTCACCGGGTCGTCGACGAGCGACGGCTGGTAGGTGATCGACAGCAGGGTGAACGTCACCGTCGGCTCGGCGTTGTCGAGACCGTACGCGTTCGTGATGGCGAGCATCGCGGCCTCGACGTCCTCCGCGCCCTCGCCGCCCGCGAGCAGCAGCTCGCCGATGCGCAGCGTCAGGTCGAGTACGCGGGGCACGGCCGGCCCCGACTCGTCGTGCCGCTGCACCGGCTCGGGTACGGGGCGCTCGCTCACCGGGATCCGCAGCATCGTGCGCATCCGGTCCTGCCACGGCACGTCCTTGGACAGCTGGACCACCGGGAAGCCGTGGGCGGGCGTGTAGGCGGGCGGCGACGACTTCGTGCGGTACGTCGACGGGGGTGCGAACGCCGAGCCCTCCGGCTCGGCCGGTGCCTCCGTGGACAGTCCCTCGGGAACGGCGAACTCGGAGGAGGGATGGTCCTCCTCTGGCGGTCCCGGCTGGTCGACGCCCTCCGGTGGAGCGAAGGCGCTGCGTGCCTCGTCGGACTGCGGCTTCCGGTCCTCGAGGGGACCTTCCGGCTCCGCCACCACGCTCTACCGACTCCTCCCGCTGGCGTACTGCGTGTGCGCCCCAGTATGCGACGGGCGGTGCACCCCGCGAGGGGTGCACCGCCCGGCCGTGCGTACGGAGGAGCGCGTCAGTGCGCGCCGCCCTGCGCCTCGAGGCGCTTGAAGGAGGCCTCGATCTCGGCCTCGGCCTCGGCGCGGCCGACCCAGTTGGCGCCCTCGACGGACTTGCCGGGCTCCAGGTCCTTGTAGACCTCGAAGAAGTGCTGGATCTCCAGGCGGTCGAACTCCGACACGTGGTGGATGTCCCTCAGGTGCTCCACCCGCGGGTCGGACGCCGGGACGCAGAGCAGCTTGTCGTCGCCGCCGGCCTCGTCGGTCATCCGGAACATGCCGATGGCGCGGCACTTGATCAGGCAGCCGGGGAAGGTCGGCTCGTCCAGGATGACCAGGGCGTCGAGCGGGTCGCCGTCCTCGCCCAGGGTGTTCTCGACGAAGCCGTAGTCGGCCGGGTAGCTGGTCGAGGTGAAGAGGCGACGGTCCAGACGGATCCGGCCGGTCTCGTGGTCCACCTCGTACTTGTTCCGCGACCCCTTCGGGATCTCGATGGTGACGTCGAACTCCACGGGTGGCACTCCTCCATGATCAACACATATGTAGGTGACGCGGCTGTCCGCAGTGATTAAGTGTCCCCTACGCAGGTGTGTGATCGCGAAAGGGGCTGGCCGATGGTGCCCGACCGAGGAACGTGGCAGCTCACTGCGGGTGCGGCCGTGGTCGGCCTCGCCTTGGCGGCAGCGGCGGTGGCCGCGGCCGGCCCCTGGGACAACGGCCAGCGTAAGGCCGAGCGCGAGCACGCCGCGGCCCTCGGCCGGACAGGTGGCGCAGATCACCAGGTCACGGGGCGCGGGCGCGAAGCGGCGGAGGCTCCCGGGCCCGCGCCGGCGCCGAGCGCCCCCGGTGTGCTCTCCGCCGCGCGCGCCCCCAGCATGCCTGCGGTCGCGCCCGCCGCACTCGCCGACGCCCTCGGCCCCCTGCTGGCCGCCCCGGGCCTCGGCCCGCTGCGCACCGCCTCCGTCGTGGACGCCGCCACCGGCGAGCAGCTGTACGGCCGGGGCGCCGGCACGGCCATGGTCCCGGCCTCCACCGTCAAGATCGCCACAGCCGCGGCGGTGCTGTCCGCCACCGGCCCCGCGCACCGCATCCCGACCAGGGTCGTCGCCACCCCGGACTTCCGGGCGGTCACCCTGGTCGGCGGCGGGGACCCCACCCTCGACCTGCCCCGGATGCGGACCCTCGCCGACCGGACCGCGAAGGCCCTTCGCGACCGGGGCGTCACCACGGTCCGGCTCAGCTACGACGCCTCGCTCTACCGGGGCCCCGTCATCCACCCCATCGGCGCCGGCAACGACAACATCGCCCCCGTCACCGCACTGATGGTCAACGCGGGGCGCCTCGACGACTCGACGGAGGGCGCCGCACCCCGCAGCGCCGACCCGGCGGGCGACGCCGCCCGCGCCTTCGTCGGCCTGCTCAGTCAGCACGGCGTGAACACCGAGTCGGGCCCCGCCCGGGCAAGGCCCCGGCGAAGGGGCCCGCCCTCGCCGCCACCTACTCGGCGCCGGTCCCGGTACTCGTCGAGCGGATGCTGACCAGCAGCGACAACGACATCGCCGAGGCACTGGCCCGGCAGACCGCGCTCGCCACGCGCCGCCCGGCGAGCTTCGCCGGGGCGGAGGCCGCGGTGACCGACCGGCTCAAGAGGCTGAAACTGCCCCTGGCCGGAGCGCGCTTCGCCGACGGCAGCGGGCTCAACCGCGCCGACCGGGTCTCGGCCGCTCTCCTCACCACGCTGCTGGTCCGGGCCGCCGATCCCGCCCACCCCGAGCTGCGCCCCGTGCTCACCGGCCTTCCGATCGCGGGCTTCACCGGCACGCTCAGCGGTCGCGCCGCCGCCGGGTCCGGCGGTCTGGTGAGGGCCAAGACCGGCACGCTCAGGGGTGTGGACACCCTCGCCGGAACGGTGACGTCCGCCGACGGCCGGTTGCTCGCCTTCGCCTTCCTCGCCGGTGACACACCGTCCGCGTCCGCGGCCCGCCCGGCCCTCGACCGCCTCGCGGCCGCCCTCCTGCCCTGACCGCACCGCCGTACCCGGAGGCTGCCGCCGTACCCGCGGTGCGTCGGCGCCCTCGCCACCGCTCCTGCGGCTCCCGCGGGCGCGCCTCCGCGGCCCCGGCCTCCGCGGTTCGGCCGCCCCCGCCCGCCTTCGCCCGCCCGCGCCCGCCCCCGCCCGGCCGCGGGCCCGGGGAGCCGTTCCTCAAGACGATCGGGTCGTGGACGGTGACGAGCCGCGCGGCCGCGGGGCCGGGGAGCCGACACCTCACCGTGCGCCGGGGCGACAACGTACGGTTGACGCATGACGAGCATCGGTGGTGCCGAGATGGTCGACTGGAACCTCGCGGTCGCGACCGCGATCCGCCTCGTCCGGCCGGGGCCGGACGTCACCCGGGAAGAGGCCCGTGCCGTCGTCGCCGAACTGCGGCGGCACGCCAAGGCCTCCGAGGAGCACGTCCGCGACTTCACCCGGATGATCCCCGACGGACACGAACCCGAGGACACCCCGGTCCTCGTCGTCGACAGGCCGGGCTGGGTCAGGGCCAATGTCGCCGGCTTCCGCGAACTGCTGAAACCCCTGCTCGACAAGATGCAGGAGCGCCGGGCCGGCACCGCCGGCGGAGCCGTGCTCGGCGCCGTCGGCGGCAAGGTGACCGGAGTCGAGCTGGGCATGCTGCTGTCGTTCCTCGCCTCCCGGGTCCTCGGCCAGTACGAGACGTTCGCCCCGCCGACGCGCGAGCTGCCCGGGGCGCCCGGCAGCGGCGGCAGGCTGCTCCTGGTCGCCCCCAACATCGTCCACGTGGAACGCGAACTCGACGTCGCTCCGCACGACTTCCGGCTGTGGGTGAGCCTGCACGAGGAGACCCACCGCACCCAGTTCACCGCCGTGCCCTGGCTGCGCGACCACCTCGAGGGCGAGATCCAGTCGTTCCTCGCCGAGACCGACGTGGACCCCATGACCGTGCTGGAGCGGCTGCGCGAGGCCGCCCAGACGCTCGCCGGCGGCCGTCCCGAGGGCGAGGAGGACGAGGGGCGCTCGCTGGTCGAGATCGTCCAGAGCCCCGAGCAGCGCGAGATCCTCGGCCGGCTCACCGCGGTGATGTCCCTGCTCGAGGGCCATGCCGACTTCGTGATGGACGGCGTGGGGCCGCAGGTCGTGCCGTCCGTGGCGGAGATCCGCGAGAAGTTCCAGCAGCGCCGCGCCCGGGGGCCTCCCGCCTCGACCTGGCGCTGCGCAAGCTCCTCGGCCTGGACGCCAAGCTGCGCCAGTACCGGGACGGCGAGCGGTTCGTGCGGGCCGTCACCGAGGAGGTCGGAACGGACGGCTTCAACCGGGTCTGGACCTCGCCCAACACCCTGCCCACCAAGGCCGAGATCACCAAACCGGCGGACTGGATCGCGAGGGTGCACCGGAGGACGGACTCCTGAGCCGACTGAGCCTTCTGAGCCCCCGTGCGGCCGGCGGCAGACGGACGCCCCCGTAATCACCCGTCCGAGGGACCGTGGGCGGTGGGTAGGCGTGCAATGCTCGGGGAACGGCACGGTTCTGTCACCATCGAGACACTCTGAGTGACCGAATCCCCCTCACCTCCGCCTCCTCCACATGGAGGCACCCCGACCACCCCCGACTCCACGAAGGGCACGGACATGGGTCCGCATCCCGCGGTCGCGGCGATACGCCTGGCGGTCCGCCGCGTACTGCACGACGTACTGAACGAACTGCACACGAACCCGAGCGCCGCACCCCGCTCCGGGGGGCGCTCCACCGACGCGCCGAGCCCGGACGACCGCCCCGTCGTGCTCGTCGCCTGCTCCGGCGGCGCCGACTCCATGGCGCTCGCCTCCGCGCTCGCCTTCGAGGCCCCCAAGCTGGCCGTCCGCGCCGGCGCCGTCACCGTCGACCACGGCCTGCAGCCCGGATCCGACCTCCGCGCCGCCGAGGTCGCCGCCCGACTCACCGCCATGGGGCTGGACCCCGTCGAGTCCGTCGCCGTGACCGTCGGCCGCACCGGCGGCCCCGAGGCCGCCGCCCGGGACGCCCGCTACGCCGCCCTCGACGAGGCCGCCGAGCGGCACGGCGCAGCCGCCGTACTCCTCGGCCACACCCGCGACGACCAGGCGGAGACCGTACTCCTCGGCCTCGCCAGGGGCTCGGGCATCCGCTCGCTGTCCGGCATGGCGGAGGTCTCCGGCGCCGGCCGCCGCTACCGGCGCCCCTTCCTCCGTCTCGACCGCCAGACGGCCCGCAAGGCGTGCCTGGTCCAGCACCTGCCCGTCTGGGACGACCCGATGAACGCCGATCCCGCCTACACCCGCTCCCGGCTGCGCCACGAGGGCCTGCCCGCGCTGGAGAAGGCGCTCGGCAAGGGCGTGGTCGAGGCGCTGGCGCGCACCGCCCGGCTCTCCCGCGACGACGCCGACGCGCTGGACGCCTGGGCCGCCCAGGCCGATGAGACCGTCCGCGACGACGCCGGCCTGCTCGAATGCGCGAAGCTGTACGCACTGCCCCCGCCGTCCGCCGCCGGGTGCTCCGCCGGGCCCTGGTGGCGGCCGGTTCACCTGCGGGTTCGCTGTTCGCCCGGCACGTCGAGGAGGTCGAGCGGCTCATCGTGGGATGGCGGGGCAGAAGCCCCTGAACCTGCCCGGCCGGGTCGAGGTGCGCCGCCAGGGTGGCAGACTGGTCATTCGGCAAAGCTGAGCCGGAAGCGGGCCGGGTGCCGGGACGCCGAGACAGAAAGCGACGCGGGTGAACGAGAAGGACATGGGAGCCGATCTCAAATCGGTGCTCATCACCAAGGAAGAGATCGACGCGAAGCTGGCCGAGCTGGCCGCGAAGATCGATGCGGAGTACGCGGGCAAGGACCTGCTCATCATCGGGGTCCTCAAGGGCGCCGTGATGGTGATGGCGGACCTGGCGCGTGCCCTGTCCACGCCCGTCACCATGGACTGGATGGCGGTGTCCTCGTACGGCGCGGGCACCCAGTCCTCCGGAGTGGTCCGCATCCTCAAGGACCTGGACACCGACATCAAGGGCCGGCACGTCCTGATCGTCGAGGACATCATCGACTCCGGTCTGACCCTGTCGTGGCTGCTGTCGAACCTCGGCTCCCGCGAGCCGGCCTCGCTCGAGGTCTGCACGCTGCTCCGCAAGCCGGACGCCGCCAAGGTGGCGATCGACGTGAGGTGGATCGGGTTCGACATCCCGAACGAGTTCGTCGTGGGCTACGGCCTCGACTACGCGGAGAAGTACCGCAACCTCCCGTTCGTGGGTACCCTCGCGCCCCACGTGTACGGGGGCTGAGGCGCGGACGTGCTCCGGGGAACCCGGGCCGCCCTCCCGCCGTTGGAGCATGGGAAGGCGGTCCCGAGTGACAATGCTGGGGTACCGTCCGAAGAGCAGTCTTTCAGTCAGTCTCACAGCAGCAGTCTCAGAGCAGCATTTACCTACGGGCAGGAGGGACGGGGCGGCACCGCTCCGTATGGATGGACGTGAAGCGATACTTCCGTGGGCCGGTCATGTGGATCGTGCTGGCCGTCCTCGCCGTGGTCGTGCTGATGCAGGTCGTCGGCTCGTCGGGCGGCTACAAGACGGTGGACACCGCAAAGGTCGTCCAGGCGATCACCAAGAACCAGGTCGATCAGGCCAGGCTGACCACCGGTGACGAGCAGATCATCAAGATCGAGCTGAAGGACGGCCAGAAGGTCGACGGCAGCGACAAGGTCCAGGCGAGCTACATCGGCGACCAGGGCGTCGAACTGGCCACGACCCTGCAGCAGAAGTACGACGCGGGTGAGATCGAGAAGGGCTACACGGTCACGCCCGAGCGGCAGAGCCCGTTCCTCTCGGTTCTCCTCTCGCTGCTGCCCTTCGTGCTCATCGTGGTCGTCTTCCTGTTCCTGATGAACCAGATGCAGGGCGGCGGCTCCCGGGTCATGAACTTCGGGAAGTCCAAGGCCAAGCTCATCACCAAGGACACGCCGAAGACCACCTTCTCCGACGTGGCCGGGTCGGACGAGGCCGTCGAGGAACTCCATGAGATCAAGGAGTTCCTGCAGGAACCGGCGAAGTTCCAGGCCGTCGGCGCCAAGATCCCGAAGGGCGTGCTGCTGTACGGCCCGCCCGGCACGGGCAAGACGCTGCTCGCCCGCGCCGTCGCGGGTGAGGCGGGCGTGCCGTTCTACTCGATCTCCGGCTCCGACTTCGTCGAGATGTTCGTCGGCGTCGGCGCCTCCCGGGTCCGCGACCTCTTCGAGCAGGCCAAGGCGAACGCCCCGGCGATCGTCTTCGTCGACGAGATCGACGCGGTGGGCCGCCACCGCGGCGCCGGTCTCGGCGGCGGTCACGACGAGCGGGAGCAGACCCTGAACCAGCTCCTCGTCGAGATGGACGGCTTCGACGTGAAGGGCGGCGTCATCCTGATCGCCGCCACGAACCGGCCCGACATCCTCGACCCGGCGCTGCTCCGCCCGGGCCGCTTCGACCGGCAGATCGCCGTCGACCGCCCGGACATGCAGGGCCGTCTGGAGATCCTCAAGGTCCACCAGAAGGGCAAGCCGGTCGCACCGGACGTCGACCTGTCGGCCGTCGCCCGCCGCACCCCCGGCTTCACCGGCGCCGATCTGTCGAATGTGCTGAACGAGGCCGCCCTGCTGACGGCCCGCAGTGACAAGAAGCTGATCGACAACCACTTCCTGGACGAGGCCATCGACCGCGTGGTCGCGGGCCCGCAGAAGCGGACCCGGATCATGTCCGACAAGGAGAAGAAGATCACCGCGTATCACGAGGGCGGACACGCCCTGGTGGCGGCGGCCTCCCCCAACTCGGACCCGGTCCACAAGATCACGATTCTGTCCCGCGGCCGGGCACTCGGCTACACGATGGTGCTCCCGGACGAGGACAAGTACTCCACCACGCGCAACGAGATGCTGGACCAGCTGGCGTACATGCTGGGCGGTCGAGCGGCCGAGGAGCTCGTGTTCCACGACCCGACCACGGGCGCGGCGAACGACATCGAGAAGGCCACGGCCACCGCCCGCGCGATGGTCACGCAGTACGGCATGACCGAGCGCCTCGGGGCGATCAAGTTCGGCGGCGACAACTCGGAGCCGTTCCTCGGCCGTGAGATGGCGCACCAGCGCGACTACTCCGAGGAGGTCGCCGCGCTGGTCGACGAGGAGGTCAAGAAGCTCATCGAGGCCGCGCACAACGAGGCGTGGGAGATCCTCGTCGAGAACCGCGACGTCCTCGACAACCTCGTCCTCGCGCTGCTGGAGAAGGAGACCCTCGGCAAGGAGGAGATCGCGGAGATCTTCGCCCCCATCGTGAAGCGCCCGGCCCGTCCGGCGTGGACCGGTTCCTCCCGCCGTACGCCGTCCACCCGTCCGCCGGTGCTGTCGCCGAAGGAACTCGCGCTCACCAACGGCGCCAACGGGGCCTCCGCGCCGACGGTGACCGATGTCACCAAGGCGCCAAAGGAAGCGGTCCAGGACGAACGTCCGGAAGCCTGACCAGGCATGATGCGGCGGTGAGAGCCGCCGTACCGGAATGAACGCCGCACCTCCCAGGTTCTAGCCTGGGAGGTGCGGCGTTTTTCGCGCCGCGGCAGAGCACAGGAACGAGGCACAGATGACCGACCCGGTGACGCTGGACGGCGAGGGTTCGATCGGCGAGTTCGACGAGAAGCGCGCCGAGAACGCCGTACGCGAGCTCCTCATCGCCGTCGGAGAGGACCCGGACCGCGAGGGCCTGAGGGAGACCCCGGCGCGGGTGGCACGGGCGTACAGGGAGATATTCGCGGGACTCTGGCAGCAGCCGGAGGACGTGCTCACCACGACGTTCGACCTCGGCCACGACGAGATGGTCCTGGTGAAGGACATCGAGCTGGTGAGCTGCTGCGAGCATCACCTCGTCCCCTTCCGGGGCGTCGCCCATGTCGGCTACATCCCGTCGACCACGGGCAAGATCACCGGACTGTCCAAGCTCGCCCGCCTCGTCGACGTGTTCGCCCGCCGTCCCCAGGTGCAGGAGCGGCTGACCACGCAGATCGCGGACTCCCTGATGGAGATCCTGGAGCCGCGCGGGGTGATCGTGGTCATCGAGTGCGAGCACATGTGCATGTCGATGCGCGGCATCCGCAAGCCGGGCGCCAAGACGATCACCTCGGCCGTACGCGGCCAGCTCCGCGACGTCGCCACGCGCAACGAGGCGATGAGCCTCATCATGGCGCGCTGACCCACCCTCGTACTCCGTGCCGCACCGGTGACCCGGCGGACGCCGGGGTGACCCGCACCCGAGGGCGGGCGGGAGGACCACGGGCGGTGGGCCACCGTCACGCGGAGTGCCGCCCGGCGCCCGCGTCGCCGGGCGGGGGTGTCTGCGCCCCTGCTCACGGCAGGCGCGTACGGCCCGCCTCCGGCCCGTGCACACCGCGCCGCGCCGCGAAGCGCCCCCGCCGGGCAGGCCGGGGCGCTTCGCCGCCATCCGGCCGGGACAGCCCTCAGCGCGCCGGGACCTGGCCCGTGCCGTCGTCCTCGTCGTCCGGGAGCTTGCAGACCCGCTCCACGAACAGGCCCGCGGCGATCACCGCGATGCCGGCCAGGACCGAGAAGCCGGCGTAGATCGCCTGGTCACGGCGTGCCGGGACGTCGAGCGAGCCGAGCAGGAAGACGCCCACACCGCCGTACACACCACTGACGAGCGCCGCCACCAGGGCGCTCGCCTGGCCGAAGACGACGGCGCGGGCGGCCATCAGCGGCTCGACCCCCTTGGCCCCCGGGCGGCGCTCCCGCTGGGCCCGCAGCCGGGCGCGCAGTGACAGCGCGGTGGCCAGGAGGATCGCGGCGATCGCCGCGAGGACGATGGGCGCGGCCAGCGGCACGCTCGGCAGCGTGCCCACCGAGTCCCACAGCCGGGCGCCGCCCCAGGACAGCACCCCGGCCGCCACGAACAGCCCGGCCAGTACCCCAAGCCGTAGTTGCTTCACCACGCGCCCCTGTGTCCTTCGTCTTGGTGCCGGAGACCCTGAAGAGGGTAACGACTACTCGGGGAGGCGGAGTTCCAGGTCCTCGCGCGGAGCGACACCCGTCCGCCCCATACCGTCCAGCAGCTCCGCGATGCCGCCCCGGCCGGGCAGCTGGGCCTCGGGCTCCACGTCGTGCCAGGGTGCGAGGACGAAGGCACGCTCGTGGGCCCGGGGATGCGGAAGGGTGAGGAGCGGATCGTCCGAGACCACGTCCGCGTAAGCCACGATGTCGACGTCGATCGTGCGCGGACCCCAGCGCTCCTCGCGCACCCGGTCGAACGCCTCCTCGATCGCCTGGCCGCGCTCCAGCAGGGAGGCGGGCGGCAGGGTCGTCCTCACGAGCACCACGGCGTTGAAGTACGACGGCTGGGTGCCCGGGTCGACGCCCCACGGCTCCGTCTCGTACACCGGGGAGACCGCCTTGACCCGCACGCCGGGCGTGTCCTCCAGCAGGTCGATGGCGCCCTGGATCGTCTCCAGCCGGTTGCCGAGGTTGGATCCGAGCGCGATCACGGCGCGTTTGGGGTTGGACAGGGTGATGTCGGCCGCGTCGACCTGCTCGACGACGGCGGTGGGCACGGGCTGCACGGTGGGGTCGCTCATGCACGGCTCCGGGTGATGGTGATGGTGACGTCGTCGAACGGGACGGTGATCGGGGCATCCGGCTTGTGCACGACGACCTCGACCTCCTGGACGCCGGCGTGCTCGAGGCACTGCCGGGCGATGCGCTCGGCCAGCGTCTCGATCAGGTCCACCGGCTCCCCCTGGACGACGTCGACGACCTCCTCCGCCACCACTCCGTAGTGGACGGTCTTCGCCAGGTCGTCGTCGGCCGCCGCGGGACGGGTGTCGAGGCCGAGCACCAGGTCCACGACGAAGGTCTGGCCCTCCTCGCGCTCCCGGGGGAAGACGCCGTGGTGCCCGCGGGCCCTCAGGCCGCGCAGCGCGACACGATCCACGCGAATCACTCCTGCTGTCGTAGTCCGGCGAGCACGCGGCCGCGTGCGGGCGGCAGCAGTGCACGGATTCGAATCTACCTGCGGGCTCGGACACGGCCTGCCCGCGGGGCCGCGGACGGAAGCGCCACCGGTCGCCGGCCGCCCCGGCCCGCAGCCGCGGAAACGAACCTCCCACAACCTCCCACAAGCCGGTTTACCCACTCACGAGGTGGAATCGCCGTCCTCGTCGTCGTCCGTTTCCGCCAGAACGGGCGAACCGTGGTGTGACCAGATTCTCCACCCGCCGGGTGTGCGGCGGAACACATTGGTGGCCACGACCAGCTGCCCGACGAGGGGACCGAGCTCGCCGGCCTCCTCCGCGGGGCCGCCGCTGAGGATGTTCTCGGTGCAGGTGACGACGGCCGTGTCACCGGAGACGCTGACGCGCACATCGGTGAGGAAGAACTGGATGTACTCGGTGTTCGCCATGATCAGGGCGTATGAGCGGAGCACCTCGCCGCGCCCCGAGAGCACCGGCCAGCCCGGGTGCACGCAGGAGATGTCGTCGGCGTCCCCGCCGTCCAGCCAGAGCCCGGAGACCTCCTCGAAGTCGCCCCGCTCCATGGCCTCGTAGAAAGCGGTGTTGGCCGCTTCGACGTTCTCGACGTCGGTACGCGAGGTCACCGGGCTCCCTCGACAGCCCGCGCGACCCGGACGGCGTCCGCGGTGGCCCGCACCTCGTGGACCCGGACCGCCCAGGCACCCTCGTGGGCGGCGATCGCGGACACCGCGGCGGTGGCCGCGTCCCGCTCGCGGGCGGGTGGCGGGGTCGCGGCGCCACCGGCCAGGACGTGGCCGAGGAACCGCTTGCGGGAAGCGGCGACGAGGAGCGGACGGCCCAGCGCACGCAGCTCGGAGAGGTGGGCGACCAGCGAGAGGTCGTGCCCGGCCTGCTTGGCGAAGCCGAGGCCCGGGTCGACGATGATCCGGTCGGCGTCGATGCCGCCCGTGACGACGGCGTCCATCCGCTCGCGCAGTTCCGCGGCGACCTCGGCGACGACGTCCCCGTACACCGCCCTGCCGTTCATGTCCTCGCTGAAGCCGCGCCAGTGCATGACGACGAACGGGACCTCCGCGGCGGCGACGGCCGGGACCATCCGCGGGTCGGCGAGCCCGCCGGAGACGTCGTTGACGAGCGCGGCGCCCGCGGCGACCGCCTGCGCGGCGACGGAGGCGCGCATGGTGTCGACGGACACCGTGACGCCCTCGCCCGCCAGGCCCCGCACAACGGGGAGGACGCGGCGCAGCTCTTCCTCCTCGTCGACGCGTGAGGCGCCGGGCCGGGTGGACTCGCCGCCGACGTCCACCAGGTCCGCGCCCTCGGCGACGAGGTCGAGGCCGTGCTTGACGGCGGCCGTGGAGTCGAACCAGCGGCCTCCGTCGGAGAAGGAGTCGGGCGTCACGTTGACGACTCCCATGACCGCACAGCGGTCCCACTCCGGCAGGCCCGTGGGCGTGCCCCGTGCGCGCAAGGTACTCATACGACCAGCCTAGGCCCGGTAGCGCCCCGTCCCTGCCGCTGCCCGGCCCCACCGGTCAGCGGCTGCCCGCTCTGCTGCCCGGGGTGCCCGGTCCGCGGGTGCCGGCTCTGCTGCCCGGGGTGCGCGGCCGGCTGCCCGGGGTGCCCGGTCCGCGGCTGTCCGGCCGCTCCACCCGCCGCGTGGGCCCCGCTATGCGGCCCGCGCCTCGTGCTCGCCGGCCGCGACCGGGCGGATGTGGGCGCAGGGCCGGGGTGCCCGGGCCGTCCGGCGGCGGAACGGCCGCGGCACGGCCAGGGTGACGAAGCCCTCCGCCTGCATGGCGGCGAATCCGATCCGGGGCAGGTCGCGGGTCTTGCGGAAGACCACGAACCGCGGCTCCCAGCGCGGCCGGAACTTGGCGTTGAACTTGTACAGCGACTCGATCTGGAACCAGCGGGAGAGGAAGACCAGCAGCCCCCGCCAGACCCGCAGGACCGGTCCCGCGCCCAGTTGCTCGCCGCGGGCGAGCGCCGACCGGAACATCGCGAAGTTCAGCGAGACCCGGGCGACGCCGAGCTTCGGGGAGGCCTGCAGGGCGGCGACGATCAGCAGCTCGTTCATGCCGGGGTCGGCGGAGCGGTCGCGCCGCATCAGGTCCAGGGACATACCGTCGGTGCCCCAGGGCACGAAGTGGAGCACCGCCCTCAGGTCACCGTACGGGCCCGGCTCGCCGTCCTCGGCCTTGTGCGCGGTGGCGATCACACTGTCGCCGTCCGAGGGGTCGCCGATCCGGCCGAGGGCCATGGAGAAGCCGCGCTCGGTGTCGGTGCCCCGCCAGGCGTCGGCGGCGCGGCGTATCCGCTCCAGCTCGGCGTCGGAGAGATCACGGGCGCGGCGGACGCGGGTCTCGTAACCGTTCCGCTCGATGCGCTTCACCATCTGGCGCACGTTGCGCATGGCGCGCCCGCTGAGCGAGAAATCCGCCACGTCCACCACCGCCTCGTCCCCCAGCTCCAGGGCGTCGAGGCCGGTCTCGCGGGTCCACACCTGGCCGCCCGTCTCCGAGCACCCCATGACGGCGGGGGTCCAGGAGTGCGCCTTGGCCTCGTCCATGAAGCGCTCGATGGCACCCGGCCACGCCTCGACGTCGCCGATCGGGTCGCCGCTGGCGAGCATGACGCCTGAGACGACGCGGTAGGTGACGGCGGCCTTGCCGCTGGGGAGAAGACCACGCCCTTGTCGCGGCGGAGCGCGAAGTGGCCGAGGGAGTCGCGGCCGCCGTGCCTCTCGAGCAGCTCGCGGAGCCCGGCCTCGTCGTCCGGTGTGAGTCTCGCTGCCGGGTGTTCGGGCCGGAAGGCGAAATAGATCGTGGTGACGGCGGTCAGCAGGCCGAGCGCGCCGAGCGAGTAGGCGACGGTCCAGTCGACACCGCCCTCGTACCCGACCGGCCCCTCGGAGCCGAGCAGACCGAACAGGACGTGCTCCAGACGGTCGGTCAGGCTGGGGCTCCCGATCACCTTCCCCGGGTGGGCGCTGACGACGACCAGGCCGAGTCCGATCGAACCGGCACCCATCAGCACGAAGTTGGCGAGCGCCTTCCAGCGGCTGCGCGGGTCGGGCAGGGCGGCGAACTGGCCCCGGTGGCGCAGCAGCAGCGCCAGCAGCGCCAGCGACAGCAGGACGCCGACGACCGAGTGCCGGTAGACGAACTGGGCGGCGGCACCGGCGGGGAGCAGGATCACCGCGGCCCGCCAGGCGCGCCGCTTGTGCCGCTTGAGTCCGTGTGCGAGGAGCAGCAGCAGGACGCCTGCGCTGAGGGACAGCGCGGCGGCGAACGATCCCAGGGCGCCCGGGAGTACCTCGGCGAGGGCGTGCATCCGGCTGTGCCGGAAGCGGGGGAAGACCCCCGCGGCGATGTCGACCAGGCCGATGAAGGTGCAGGCCGTACCGACCAGCGCAGGAACGGATTCGGCGCGCGGGCCGCGCAGGATCCGGCGTGCGCATTCCGGAACCAAAGCCGACTTATCCCCATCTATGGTGGCAGACATCGCTTCCTGAGGCTCTCGAGAGAGATGGCGGAGTCCATCGCCGCAGAACGTTCGGCTTCGGACGATTTGCGCTTTCTAGGACGGCAGTTGTGGGGTGCGGGTTCATCGGCTCTCAGGAAATTCTCACGGAAGAAGCTCGATCGCCTCATGGGTCTCACCAGTAACACGGTCCTGGCGCTGGCCGTTTTCGCCGCCGCGGCTCTCTTCGCCGCGACGATCTGGCTGTGGCCGCGCCTCTCCCGCCGCTGCCCGCGTGCGGTCGCCGGCCGGGTGGGGCTGCTGCTCGCCACGCAGTTCGCCCTCTTCGCCGCGCTGGGCCTGGCCGCGAACAAATCCTTCCTCTTCTACGGCTCCTGGGCCGACCTCCTGGGGCGGGAACAGGAGATGGGCGTGGTCGTGGACCATGCGGCGAGCAGCAGGACCGTCAAGGTGGTCGGCAAGCAGAAGCCGGACGTCCCCGGAGGCTCGCGGCCGGAGACGGGCGGCCAGATCCAGCAGGTGGTGATCGTGGGCGAGAGGTCCGGGATCGAGAGCCCCGCTTACGTGTATCTGCCGCCCGAGTACTTCCAGCCCGCGCACGCGGGCGAGGTCTTTCCGGTGACCGTCGTGTTGACCGGCTACCCGGGCACCGCGGAGAACCTGCTCACGGGTCTCGCGTACCCGAGAACCGCCTTCATGCAGGCCCGGGAGGGGCGCATGCGGCCGATGATCCTGGTGATGCTCCGGCCGACGGTGGCTCCGCCCAGGGACACCGAGTGCGTGGACGTTCCGGACGGACCGCAGACGGAGACGTTCTTCGCCGAGGACCTGCCGGCCGCGGTGTCGGCGACCTACCGGGTGGGCAGCGGACCGCGCCACTGGGGCATCATGGGCAACTCGACGGGGGGATACTGCGCGCTGAAGATAGCCCTGCACCACCCTGAGCGGTTCGCGGCCGGGGCGGGCCTGTCCGCGCACTACAGGGCGGCGGAGGACCCGACCACCGGTGACCTCTTCCACGGGGACCAGGCCGAGCGCAACCGCGCGAACCTGCTGTGGAGCCTGGACCATCTGCCGCAGGGTGCCTCCTCGTTCCTGGTGACCACGTCCAGGCAGGGCGAGGGGAACCTCGAGCGGACGCGCGAGTTCATCAGGAAGGTGAAGGCCCCCGCCCGGGTGTCGTCGATCACGCTGGAGAGCGGTGGGCACAACTTCAACACCTGGCGCCGTGAGATCCCGCCTGCGCTGGCGTGGATGAGCGGCCGGCTCGGCTCGGCCTGACCTCGGGCAGCCCCGTCCCGGGCCCGCTGCCGCTCCCCGGGGCCGCCGCCTTCGCTGCGCCAGGGCCCTTGTGCCGCCTTGTCGCGGCCTCGTGCTGCCCTGTTCCGGCCTCGTGCCGCCTTGTCGCGGTCTGTGCCGCCTTGTTCCGGCCCCGTGCCGCCTTGTCCCCGCCTGCGCCGCCCTGTTCCGGCCGGTCAGCGGTCCGGGACGGGTCCCGCACGGTCCCTTCCGGTTTCACCGTGGTCTCGCCCGGTCCACGGAACGGGACGCCTCGGCTCGGGTCGCTCGTCCCGCCGGACCGCGCCGGGTGCGTCGGCGGCCTTCAGCGCGAGGGGACCCGGTCGATGTCCACCGCGGTGCGGGGGACGTCCCGGGTGTCCGCGTCGACGGAGCGGCGCAGGGCCTCGTGCAGGCGATCCGGGGTCAGCACCCCGAGGAAACGCCCCTTCTCCTCCCGGTCGACGACCGCGATCCACCCCGCGTCGTGCTGCAGCATCGTCGAGAACGCCTGCTTCAGCGAGGCGCCGACCGGCATCCAGGCGTCCATGCGCCGGGCGTGCTCGCGCACGGTGCCGGTGCGGCCCGCGTACTCGGCGGAGATCCAGCCGTGCAGCTCGCCACCGGAGTCCAGGACGACGGCCCAGGGCGCATCCAGAACACGGGGCAGCGGGTCGTCGAGGCGGACCACGGGAGGCTGTTCGAGATCCCCCTCCTCGACCGGGGTGACCGACAGCCGCTTGAGACCCCGGTCCGCGCCGACGAAGTCCGCCACATACGGACCGGCCGGTGCCCCCAGCACGGCCGCGGGTGCGCCGAACTGCTCGATCCTGCCCTGCCCGTAGACGGCGATGCGGTCGCCGAGCCGGACGGCCTCCTCGATGTCGTGGGTGACGAAGAGCACCGTCTTGCGGACCGCGGCCTGCAGCCTGAGGAACTCGCTCTGCAGCCGCTCCCGGACGACGGGGTCGACGGCGCCGAACGGCTCGTCCATCAGCAGGACGGGAGGATCGGCCGCCAGGGCCCGGGCCACGCCCACCCGCTGGCGCTGGCCGCCGGAGAGCTGCTCGGGGTAGCGGTCGCCGTACACACGGGGGTCGAGGCCGACGAGATCGAGGAGCTCGGCGGCCCGCTCACGGCCCCGGGAGCGCTTCCAGCCGAGGAGGCGGGGCACGGTCGACGTGTTCTCCAGGACCGTCTTGTGCGGGAAGAGCCCCACCTGCTGGATGACATAGCCGATCCGGCGCCGCAGTTGTACGGGATCTATGGTGGATATGTCGTCCCCGTCCAGGAATATCCGCCCCTCCGTCGGTTCGATGAGGCGGTTGACCATCTTCATGGTGGTCGTCTTGCCGCAGCCGGACGGTCCCACGAGTGTGACCAGTTCACCCGCGGCGACCTCGAAGGAGAGGTCGTCCACAGCGGTCGTGCCGTCCGGGTACCGCTTGGTCACGTGCTCGAATCGGATCATGGTTCCCCATTGTGACGGGTGGCGGCGGGCCCTGCGCCGGACGGTGCCGCCGGAGCGCGAGGCTCCTGGGGGCGGTCGGCTTCCTGGCGGCCGCCGATCCCCCGGCGGCCGCGGGCTCCTCGGCGACTGTCGGTGGCGGGGGTTAGGGTCGTTCTTCGTTCGGCAAGCCGTCGAACAGGCCGGACACGAGGACGGGGGTGGGGAGATGGCGGGCCGGGACTGCCTGGTCACCAACGACTGGATCTGCGGCGAGTACCTCCGCTCCCGCAGCCAGGAACTGGTCGACGCCACGGCGCAGCACGTCCAGATCACGGTCGCCTCGGTCGCGATCGGACTCGTCGTGGCCATTCCGCTGGCGCTTGTCGCGCGCGGCCGTCCCCGGCTCGCCGGCCCGGTCCTGGGGCTGACGACGGTGCTCTACACGATCCCGTCGCTCGCCATGTTCTCGCTGCTGTTGCCCTTCTTCGGCCTTTCCGCCGCCCTGGTGGTCACGGGCCTGGTGCTCTACTCGCTGACCATCCTGGTGCGGAACACCGTGGCCGGGCTGGAGGCGGTCCCCGCGGAGACCCGTGAGGCCGCCCGCGGCATGGGGTACGGACCGGTCCGGATGCTGTGGGAGGTCGAGCTTCCGCTCGCGCTGCCCGCCGTGATGGCCGGGCTGCGGATCGCGACCGTCTCCACGGTCGCGCTCACCACCGTCGGATCGATCGTCGGCCGCGGCGGTCTCGGCAATCTCATCGAGGACGCGCTGCCCAGCTTCTTCAAGGCACAGGTGCTGACCGCCTCGGTGCTCTGCGTGCTCCTCGCGGTCGCCGCGGACCTGCTGCTGCTCGGGGTGCAGCGGCTGCTCACGCCCTGGACCCGCATACGTGCGGCCGGAAGCCTGGAGGCCCACTGATGGACGTGCCGGCCAGGACCTGGGCATGGCTCACCAACGGCGCCAACTGGTCCGGGGAGGGCGGAGTCTGGCACCGGCTGGGCGAGCATCTGTATGTCAGCGGGGTCGCCCTGGCCCTGGCCTGTGCGGTCGCCCTGCCCGTCGCGCTCTGGCTGGGGCACACCGGACGCGGCGGCGCCCTGGCCGTGAACATCTCGAACGTGGGGCGGGCCGTTCCCGTGTTCGCGGTGCTCGCGCTGTTCATGGTCACGCCGCTGCGCGGTGCGGGATACGTCCCGACGATCATCGCCCTGGTCCTGTTCGCCGTGCCGCCACTGCTCACCAACGCCTATGTGGGCATGCGCGAGGTGGACCGGTCGGTGGTCGAGGCGGCGCGGGGCATGGGGATGTCGGGCGGGCAGCTGTTCGTCCGGGTGGAACTGCCCCTCGCCTATCCGATGGCCATGACCGGGCTGCGGTCCGCCGCGGTCCAGGTGGTCGCCACGGCGACGATCGCGGCGATGGTCGGGCAGGGCGGCCTCGGCCGCATCATCACGGCCGGGTTCAACACGTACGACACACCGCAAGTGGTCGCGGGCGCCCTGCTCGTGGCCGGGCTCGCCCTCCTGGTGGAGTCCGTGCTCGTTGCGGTGGACCGCATGGTCGGTCCCCTTCGGAGGACCGTGTGACGACTCACTCCTTGGATGGTGAACCTTGATGGCCAAGACCTCGCGCCTCGCGGGAGCGGTACTGGGCGCCATGGCTCTGGCGGGCTCGCTCGCCGGCTGCGGTGGTGACAGCCTGGAGCAGGACAAGAGCGGTACCGGCGCCTCGGGCGGCGCGAGCGCCGGGGGCAAGGGCTCCCTGGTGGTCGGGGCGGCGGCCTTCACCGAGTCCAAGGTGCTCGCCGAACTCTACGCCCAGGTGCTGCGCGACGCCGGATACGACGCCTCCGTCACCACGGTGAAGAACCGCGAGTTGTACGAACCGTCCCTGGAGAAGGGCGAGATCGACGTCGTACCGGAATACGCGGCCACGATCGCCGAATTCCTCAACGCCAAGGCGAACGGCCCGAAGGCCCCCGAGGAGAAGCCCGTCGCGTCCAGCGATGTCGGTGCCACGGTGGCCGCCCTGGAGAAGCTCGCGACCCCCCGTGGTCTGAAGGTGCTGCCCCCCGGGGAGGCGGTCGACCAGAACGCGTTCGCGGTGAGCAGGGAATTCGCCGAGAAGAACAACCTCACGTCCCTTTCCGATCTCGGGCGGTCGAAGATCAGGGTCAGGATCGCGGCCGGGGACGAGTGCGAGGTGCGCCCGTTCTGCGCGCCGGGGCTGAAGAAGACGTACGGCATCGACGTCGCGGGGGTCGACCCGAAGGGCGTCGGAACCCCGCAGGCCAAACAGGCGGTCAAGGACGGCGAGGACCAACTGGTCCTGACCACCACGACCGACGCCACGCTGGAGAGTTTCGGTCTGGTGCTGCTGGAGGACGACAGGAAGCTCCAGAACGCCGACAACGTGCTGCCCGTGGTCAACGCCGAGGACGCCGGATCACCGGAGATAGCCGACGCGCTCGGCAAAATCACCCGGGCGCTGACGACCGAGGACCTGGTCGAGCTGAACCGGAAGGTCGACGCCGAGCGGGCGAAGCCCCAGGAGGTGGCGAAGGAGTACCTGGTGTCCAAAGGGCTGCTGGTGAAGCGGTGACCCTTCCGGCAGGCTCTGCCTCCCGGGGGACGGCAGCGGTCGCGGCACCGGCCGGACCGTCAGTCCCGGGCGGGCCGGCCCGCGGCGCCTGAACCGTGGGCCGGAAGGGACTTCCGCACCCCTCGCCGGTTCGCGCCGGGCCCGGGCCCCTGAGGCGCGAACCGGCGAGGGGTGCGGAATGAGGGGCCCCCGGTACCTCGAAAGCGAGGTGTCTCCGATGCGAAGAGATTGCCGGTCCGACCCCCCAATCGTCACCTACGCACGGTAAATTTCAGGCCATGCCACGTGGACGCCACCGCCATTCCCCACCTCTGCACAGGCTCCTCCCGCCCTCGGCGGTCGCCGGAGCTTCGGTCCTTTGTGCTTTCGGCGCCTGGCTGCTCTCCGATCCGGTCCTGCTCCGCACCCTGGTCGCGGCCGCAGCCGTCGCTGCGGTCACCGGCGCGGTCCTGATGCGCAGTTGGGACCGGTACGCGGGCCGCCGCGTCGCCGAGCTCACCCGTCTCCGTGCCAGTGACGCGTGGAAGACGGAAGAGCGCATAGCGGAACTGGAAGCCGATCTGGACGAGTCCCGCGAACTGCGGACCAAGCTCGACGCCAAGCTGCGCGCCAAGCGGGTCGAGCTGGCCGGGCTGCGCAATGAGCACGCCGCCCTGCTCCGCCGGTACGCGAACGCGGAGACCGAGCGAGCCAGCGCGCTCGAGGGCCGCAGGCAGCTCGCGATCGAGACCGGCTCGCCCAGGGAGCTTCCCCCGGCGGGTTCCACGCCGACGCCGTCCGCCTATCTGCGCGCCGCCAAGGCGCTGGACGAGCTGCCGCGCCGGGCCGCCGAGCAGCAGGCGAGGCGCACCGTCGAGGAGGCCCGTGAGCGCGACCTCGCCGAGCGGGCCCGAGAGGCGGACGAGTCGAAGGGGAAGCACGCGGCGGTCGCCGGGGAGCACAGCACGCCCACCCGTCGTCCGCCGCCCCCGCCACGCGTGTGCCGGTCGCCGCGGCGATCGTCCCCCACTCCGGGCAGCGCCGGCCCGTGCGCCGGCAGGGCGGTTTCGACTTCTTCGGCACGCAGGGTGCGAAGGCTGCGGAGGGCGCCGAACCGGCCGCGGGAGCAGCCGGGTCCACCGGACCGGCCGCGGCCGCCGGGGGCGGCACCCACAAGAAGGAGCCGCTCGCGGCCCTCGAGCCGGCACGGCTCGCCTCGGTCCAGGACGAGGACCTCGCCGACGTGGTCGGCGAGGAGGCGCTCGCTCAGCGCGGGCGTACGGAGGAGCGCGCCGTGGGCGAGGTCATCGATCTGACCGCGCACGACGAGACGGAGCAGCTGGACGTCGTGCAGCTGCGCAGCGCGATCTCCTGACCGGACGGGGGCTCGGGGCGGGGCCCCGAGCCGTGGAACGCCGGGTGGCGGGAGCCGCCCGGCGTTCTCGTCGTCTCCGGGGCCGGCCGGGAAGCGAAGCCAGACCGGGTGCCCCGACGGCCCGGCCCACCCGGGCACGGGCGGATGCCCGCCGCCGCCCCGGCGATCCGTGTGCCGGTCCGCCCCGGCGGCCTACTTGTCGATGTCCCCGACCACGAAGAACATCGATCCCAGAATGGCCACCATGTCGGAGACCAGGGTGCCGGGCAGTAGTTCGGTGAGCGCCTGGATGTTGTTGTACGACGCCGAGCGCAGCTTGAGCCGGTACGGGGTCTTCTCCCCCTTGGAGACCAGGTAGTAGCCGTTGATGCCGAGCGGGTTCTCGGTCCAGGCGTATGTGTGGCCCTCGGGTGCCTTGAGGACCTTGGGCAGCCGCTGGTTGACCGGCCCGGGCGGCAGCTCGGCCAGCCGGTCCAGGCAGGCGTCCGCCAGTTCCAGCGAGTTGTGCGTCTGCCACAGCAGGCACTCGAACCGGGCGAGGCAGTCCCCCTCGGTGCGGGTCACCACCTTGAGGGTCTCCCGCAGGTCGCCGTAGGCCAGGTAGGGCTCGTCGCGCCGCAGGTCGAAGTCGACGCCGGAGGCCCGGGCGAGGGGCCCGAGACGCCGTACGCGTGCGCGGTCCGCTCGGTGAGCACGCCCACCCCGCGGGTGCGGCCCCGGAAGATCTCGTTGCCGAGGACGAGCCGGTCGTAGACGTCCATCCGCGAACGGACCTCGGCGATCGCGCTCCTCGCCCGCCCGGTCCAGCCGGCGGGCAGGTCCTCCTTGAGGCCGCCGACGCGGTTGAACATGTAGTGCATCCGGCCGCCTGAAATCTCCTCCATGACGTGCTGGAGGTCCTCCCGCTCGCGGAAGGCGTGGAAGATCGGGGTGATTCCGCCGAGTTCGAGGGGATACGACCCCAGGAACATGAGGTGGTTGAGCACCCGGTTCAGCTCCGCGAGGAGGGTGCGCAGCCACACGGCGCGTTCCGGGACCTCCATGCCGAGCATCCGCTCGACGGCCATCACGACGCCCAGCTCGTTCGAGAAGGCGGACAGCCAGTCGTGGCGGTTGGCCAGCATCACGATCTGACGGTAGTCGCGTGCCTCGAAGAGCTTCTCCGCGCCGCGGTGCATATAGCCGATCACCGGCTCGGCCTGCTCGATCCGCTCGCCGTCCAGGACGAGACGGAGGCGCAGCACGCCGTGCGTGGAGGGATGCTGCGGTCCGATGTTCAGCACCATGTCGGTGCTCTCCGCCGCGCCGCCGATGCCGATCGTCGTCTCCGTCATGGGCGACAGTATCCCTCGCGTGGGCCGGCGGCCGGAGCCCTGTCCCGGAGACCGGTACGCGCGCGGCCGGGACCCCCGCCCCCGAACAGAGCGACGAATCCGTTCTGAGACCGGTACGCGCGCGACCGGGGCCCCCGATCGGGCTGCGGGCCGGCCCGCAGCAGATCCCCGCCTTCCGGGGAAGGGGACCGCGGCTGGGGCAGGGGGCGCGTGGGGGGCTTTCGCGGCGCACCACCCACGGTGCTGCACGCATCCTTCGAGGGTGGCCCCTGCCCTCGCTCCGCAGCAGGGTCCGTCCGAGCCCGGGTCCGTCCGCAGCAGGGCCTGTCCGTGCCCGGGTCCGTACCCTCCGCGGCGGGGCCTGTCCTCTCTATCCTCCGCGGTCACGGCCCGTACCCTCCGGGGCCGGGGCGTGCCGGTCCGCGTGAGGTTCCTTCGGGGCGATGGGTGTCCTGCCGCCCGCCGAGTTCCGTTCCATGCCGGGCCACCCCGGCGTACTCCCTGTCGTGTGGCGGAAGCCTCCGGTCTCGGTCTCGGTCTCGGTCCCGGTCCGTCGGCGGTGAGCCGGCGGTCTGGTGGGTTCCGGCCCGGTTCCGGCCGGTGGCGCCGAGCTGGCCGCCTGGGCCACCCGGGCCACCCGGGCCACCCGGGCCACCCGGGCCACCCGGGCCACCCGGGCCACCCGGGCCGCCCGGGCCGCCCAGGCGGCCCGGCGGGAGCCTGGGCCGGCGACGGCCCTGGTCCGCGCATCGGGGCCGCGCGGAACGCACATCCCCGGCGCTGCCGGTCCCTCAGCGCGCCGGGACCGGCTGCAGGAGCCAGGTGAAGTCGCCGAGGCCGCCGGGCGCGGTGAGTTCGGCGGCCTCGCCCGCGGAGGCAAGCGCGCGTACGTAGGCCGTGGGGTCGGCCGAGGCCAGGGCGAGCGGCGGGCGGGCGCCGGAGACACCGAGACGGCGCAGGGCCTCGCGCTGACTCACCAGC
The DNA here is from genome assembly GCA_003725745.1 of Streptomyces sp. I6. Lineage (GTDB taxonomy): Bacteria > Actinomycetota > Actinomycetes > Streptomycetales > Streptomycetaceae > Streptomyces. Next base: position 3,802,361 of record RHDP01000001.1, read on the forward strand.
TCGGCCCCCGGCCCGGCGCAGGCGTCGAGGGCCACATGCGCCGTGATGTCGCAGCCGCCGTCCGGGACGGGGCGGACTTCGCGCCCACGGCTGAACCCGGTCAGCGTGCCGAAGGGCGGACGGTCGCCGGCGCGGTGGGCGTAGTCCACGGCGACCGCGAGCCCCGCGTCCAGGCATGCCACGGCAGCCGCCCAGGCCGTGTCGCGAGGCCGCCCGATCTCGGCGCGCGTGCCGGGCCCGGCCTGCGGCCACCAGCGGTCCAGCCATGCGGCGTCGGCTCCGGCCACCGGTTCCCCGAGGCGCTCCTCGCCGTCGGCCCTGACCAGGACGTAGCGGGGGACACCCGAACCGTCGACCTCGGCGACGTCCACCGGGACGTTGTCCAGCCACTCGTTCGCGAACAGCAGCCCCGAGACCCCGTGCGGCGGCCGCTCGCCCCACTCGATCCGCGGGTCGAGCCCGGAGGGCCGGCCGGCCCGCTCGACGGCGTACGGGCGCACCGGGAAGCCGTCCGGCAGCGCGGCCAGCACTCCGGTCAGCAGTTCCCCGCGTCCCGCGCCGATGTCGACCAGCGCGACCTCCGCGACCGGGGCCGGCAGGTCCTCGGCGGTCTCCCGCAGCAGCCGTGCCACCGCGGCGGCGTACAGCGGGGAGGCGTGCACGGAGGTACGGAAGTGCCCCGCCGGCCCCTCGGGCCTGCGGTAGAAGCCCTCCGGTCCGTACAGGGCGCGTTCCGCGGCCTCCCGCCAGGGGACCCATTCCGCGCCGCCGGTGTGCTCCGACTCGTTCGCCGCCTGGTACGTCACGCGTCCAAGTCTCCACCTTGGGGAGTAGCCGCCCCCGGACCGGATCGCCCCTCCGGTTGACCCGGGCGGCTCGGCGGACTGCCTACGCTGGGTTACGTGCAGCGCCTCTATGATTTTCTCCGCAGGCACCCGACGGGCGTCGACAGCTTCTGGGCTGTGGTGCTCTTCGGGTTCTCCATGCTGTGGGTCGTCCAGGAGCACGTCGGGGTCGAGCCGCGCGTGGCGCCCGCCGTCATGGTGCTCCTCCTCTGCCTCGCCGTCGCGCTGCGCCGCCGGGTGCCGGAGCGGATGCTGCTGCTGGTCGGCGGGGTCGGCATCGCCCAGCTGGCGCTGGACGTGGCGCCCAACCCGGCCGACTTCGCGATGCTCGTGCTCATCTACACCGTCGCCGCGCACGACGGGCAGCGCTGGGCCTCCCAGCTCGCGCTCGCCGGCGGGCTGTGCGCAGCGACGCTCGCCCAGATCCGCTGGCCCGAGCCGGGCATGAGCGCCGGGACGAAGATCTTCTTCACGGTCGTCATGACCGTTCCGTTCGCCCTCGCCTGGGTGCTCGGCGACTCCCTGCGCACCCGGCGCGCCTATTTCGCCCAGCTCGAGGAGCGGGCGTCCCGGCTGGAGAAGGAGCGCGAGGCGCAGTCCAAGGTCGCCGTGGCAGCGGAGCGCGCCCGGATCGCGCGCGAACTCCACGACGTCGTCGCGCACAACGTCTCGGTGATGGTCGTGCAGGCCGACGGCGCCGCCTATGTGCTGGACGCCGCGCCCGACCAGGCCCGGCAGGCCCTGGAGACGATCTCCTCCACGGGCCGTCAGGCGCTTGCCGAGATGCGCCGGCTGCTGGGTGTCCTACGTACCGGCGACGCACCGGAGACCGGCGAGTACGTGCCGCAGCCGGACGTCGAGCAGATCAAGGAACTGGTGGAGCAGGTGCGCGCTGCGGGCCTGACCGTCGACTTCCGGATCGAGGGCACCCCGCGGCCGCTGCCGAGCGGTGTGGAACTCACCGCCTACCGGATCGTCCAGGAGGCCCTCACCAACACCCGCAAGCACGGTGGCCCGGACGCCGGGGCGAGCGTCCGGCTGGTCTACTTCGACGACGGCCTCGGGCTCCTCGTCGAGGACGACGGGCGCGGTGCGACTCACGAGCTGTACGAGGACGGCGGCGCTGACGGCAAGGGCCACGGCCTGATCGGCATGCGGGAGCGTGTCGGCATGGTCGGCGGCACGCTCGACGCCGGTCCGCGGCCGGGCGGCGGATTCCGGATCAGTGCGCTGCTTCCCCTCAGACCCGCCCACTAGCTTGCCGTCACCGGCCCGCCGACCGTGCCCCGTCCCTCATCCTCCATCCGCTTCCGCCCCTTTCGGATCGCCTTCCAGCCTGTCCCGACCCGTCTCCCCCTCTGCCGTCCCCTGCCGTCACCTGCCACTCCGTCCCGTTCCGTCGAGCCCCGTTCCCGATCCGGCCCAGCCGCCCCGCTCCGCCCCGCCCCGCCCGCTCCCGCCCACCCGCCCGGCGACAAGACCCGCCCGGCCACAAGAGAAGGACCCGCCCATGACCATCCGCGTGATGCTCGTCGACGACCAGGTGCTGCTGCGCACCGGCTTCCGGATGGTGCTCGCCGCCCAGCCCGACATGGAGGTCGTCGCCGAGGCCGGCGACGGGGCCGAGGCCATCGAGACCCTGCGCGCCGCTACGGTCGACGTGGTGCTGATGGACGTCCGCATGCCCAGGCTGGACGGGGTGGAGGCGACCAGCCGGATCTGCGCCCAGCCCGATCCGCCGAAGGTGCTGATCCTCACCACGTTCGACCTCGATGAGTACGCCTTCTCGGGACTCAAGGCGGGTGCCAGCGGCTTCCTGCTGAAGGACGTGCCCCCGGCCGAACTGCTCGGCGCCATCCGGTCCGTGCACAGCGGGGACGCGGTCGTCGCCCCGTCCACGACACGGCGGCTGCTCGACCGGTTCTCGCCGATGCTGCCCTCCCACGGGAAGGAGCCCCGGCAGAAGGAGCTGGAGCGGCTCACCGACCGCGAGCGCGAGGTCATGCTGCTCGTCGCGCAGGGCCTGTCGAACGGCGAGATCGCCGCCCGGCTGGTGCTCTCCGAGGCGACGGTGAAGACCCATGTGGGCCGCATCCTCACCAAGCTCGGGCTGCGCGACCGGGTGCAGGTCGTGGTGCTGGCCTACGAGAGCGGACTGGTCCGCGCGGGCGGCGGGGCCGCGTCCTGACCGGGGCGCCGCGGTGACCAACGGCTGGTTCGGCGGCAGGGCACCGCGGGTGTACGAGCCGTGGCGGCGCCGTCCGGCGCGATCCGGGCCGTCATGCCGGGGATCGCGGGGCCGGATGACGCGTCCGCCGGCCGGGTCGGGCCGGTGCCGCCATCCGGCGATCGCGGCCGCCTGGCGCGGGGCTCCTCTCCCGTGGAGCATGCCGCGCCAGTGGCCGTGCCCGGCCGTGCCATCGCCGCCGCCACTGCTGCCACTGCCTGCCACCGCTGCCTGCCATCACTGCCGTCACCGCTACCGCCAGCGCGTCCGCCGAGGCGGTTGCGGCGGGTGAGGGCCGGGTGCCCCGGTCTCAGCGGCGGCCCGGCCCGTCCCCGGCCGGCACCCGCGCCATGAAGTCCGCGAGTGCCGTCCTGACGTCGTCCGCGGACCATGACAGCCCCGGTGAGGACACGGTCACCTCCGTGGTGCTGACTCCCGGGGGCCCGGACCGGGCGGGGAACCAGTGGCGGAAGAGGGTCACGCCCGTCTCCTCCGCCTGCCGCACACCGGCCTCGTCCAGCGGGCCGGCGTCGAAGGGCAGCCACACCTGGAACTGGTGGGTGTGCGGCGGGTCCGGATGCACCCGGAACCAGGGCACTCCGGGCTCCTCCGCCAGCCCGGCCGACAGCGCCGCCGCGACGGTCCTCGCATGGGCCACGTACGACGGCAGCCTCGGCAGCTCCCGCTCCAGGCCGAGCAGTGCCGAGAGCGCCGCGGGGTACTGCTGGAAGACCTGCCCGCCGTAGCGGTGGCGCCAGGCGCGCGCCTCCGCCACCAGGGACTCGGGCCCGGCCAGCACCGCGCCGGAAAGGCCCGCGAGGGACTTGTAGAACGACACGTACACGCTGTCCGCGAGTCCGGCGATCTCGTCCAGTGCACGGCCGAAATGGGGGGCGCATTCCCAGAGTCGCGCGCCGTCGAAATGCACCACCGCCTCCATCTCTCGCGCCGCCTCGACGGCCTCCACGAGTTCGTCCCATTCCGGCAGCACGAATCCGGCGTCCCGTAGCGGCAGCTCCAGCATCAGCGTGCCGAACGGCTCGTCCAGGCCCTGTATCTCGTCGGCCGTCGGCAGGCGCGGCTCCCGGGTCGGGTGGACCGTGCGCAGTCCGCCGACCGCCGCCAGCGCGCCCCGCTCGTGCACCTCGGGGTGGGCGAGTGGATGCAGTGCGACCGTTCGGTTTCCGGTGCGTCCGGCCCAGCAGCGCAGCGCCACCTGCTGCGCCATCGTGCCGGTGGGGAAGAAGGCCGCTGCCGGGAAGCCGAGCAGCGCCGCCACGCGCCCCTCCAGCTCCGCGACCACCCCGCCGCCGTAGAGGTCCACCTGCTCGTCCAGGTCGTGGACGGCTCCCGCGTCGGCGGCCAGGGCCGCGAGCCGCTCACCGAGCCTGGCGTCCGCCGAGCCGTGCCACAGCAGCCGGTCCGAGGCCCGCCAGGCAGCCAGCCTGCGGTGCCGCTCGGCCTCCTCGCCGGTGTCCGCGCGCCGTTCCCGGCCGGTGGCCGGGCCGGCGACGGCCGCTGTCTCCGCGCCGCCTACCGCCTCCTCCGGGCCGACGACCGCCTCCGGGGTGTCGATGGGCAGCGTCCCCTCCGCGTTCTGAGTCATGCTGCGATCATCGCCCACGTCCGGCCGCGCCATGCCGTTGTCCACAGGCCTCGCGAGGCGGTGGCCGGTGCCGTCTCCACAGCCTGTGGACAAGTGGAAGTCCCTTCGAAACGCTGGCGTAGCATGGCGAGGAATCGTCCGGTACCCCCTGCGGACTGGAACGGAAGGCCGCGCGTGAACGCACCATCGCCAGCAACACCACCGGCACGGGAGCCGGTCGACCCCAGGGACCGTCCGGCCCGCCTCACCGTGGGAGTCGTCGGCGCCGGCCGCGTCGGCCCGGCCCTCGCCGCATCCCTCCAGCTCGCCGGCCACCGCCCCGTGGCCGTCTCCGGGGTCTCCGACGCCTCCGTGCGCCGGGCCGCCTCGATGCTGCCGGACGTGCCGCTGGTCACCCCCGCCGAGGTGCTCGCGCGCGCCGAGCTGGTGCTGCTGACCGTCCCCGACGACGTGCTGCCCCAACTGGCCGAGGGCCTCGCCGAGACCGGCGCCGTGCGCCCCGGCCAGTTGCTCGTGCACACCTCGGGCCGGTACGGCGCGGCGGTCCTCGACCCCGCCCGCCGGGCCGGGGCGCTCCCGCTCGCCCTGCACCCCGCCATGACCTTCACGGGCACATCCGTGGACGTCCAGCGGCTGGCCGGCTGCTCCTTCGGCGTCACCGCCCCCGACGAACTGAGGCTCGCCGCGGAGGCCCTCGTCATCGAGATGGGCGGCGAGCCCGAGTGGATCGCGGAGGCCGACCGCCCGCTGTACCACGCGGGCCTCGCCCTCGGCGCGAACCACCTGGTCACTCTGGTCGCCCAGGCCATGGAGCTGCTGCGCACCGCCGGGGTCTCGGCCCCCGACCGGATGCTCGGCCCGCTGCTCGGCGCCGCGCTCGACAACGCCCTGCGCTCCGGCGACGCCGCGCTGACCGGGCCGGTCTCCCGCGGCGACGCCGGGACCGTGGCGGCCCACGTGGCCGAGCTGCGCAGGCACGCCCCGGGCATGGTCGCCGGCTACCTGGCCATGGCCCGTACGACCGCGGACCGCGCCCTCGCCCACGGACTGCTCAAGCCCGAACTCGCCGAGGACCTGCTGGTGGTACTCGCGGAGGGCCGTGACACCCCCGACGGCCGGGGCCGCCCGGGCGGCCCGGACGCCGCGGACGGGGAGAGCGACCGATGATCCACCACCTGCGCACCGCCGCGGAACTCGGCGCCCTCGCCCCGGCGGCCACGGCGCGCCGCGCCGTCGTCATGACCATGGGCGCCCTCCACGACGGCCACGCCACCCTGATCCGCACGGCCCGCTCACTGGTCGGGCCGGAGGGCCAGGTCGTGGTCACGGTGTTCGTGAACCCCCTGCAGTTCGGCGCCGGTGAGGACCTCGACCGCTATCCGCGCACCCTCGAGGCGGACCTGAAGACCGCCGCGGAGGCAGGCGCAGACGCCGTCTTCGCCCCGTCCGCGGACGAGGTGTACCCGGACGGCGGGCCCCAGGTCCGGATCACCGCCGGCCCCATGGGGGAGCTCCTCGAGGGCGCCTCCCGGCCCGGGCACTTCGACGGGATGCTGACCGTCGTGGCCAAGCTGCTGCACCTCACCCGCCCGACGTCGCGCTCTACGGGCAGAAGGACGCCCAGCAGCTGGCCCTGATCCGCCGGATGGTCCGGGACCTGGACTTCCCGGTGCGGATCGTCGGGGTGCCGACCGTGCGGGAGCCGGACGGCCTCGCCCTCTCCAGCCGCAACCGCTACCTCTCGCCGGAGGAGCGCGACACCGCCCTCGCGCTGTCCCGGGCCCTGTTCGCCGCCCGCGACCGGCTCGCCGCCCAGGCCGCCCTGCGTGCCCGGGCCGAGTCCGCGCCCGCCTCCAGCGCCCGGGCCGCCGCGCTGTCCGCGCTCGGCGAGGCCCGGGCGGCCGCCGACGCCCACGCGGTCGCGGCGGCCCAGCCCGGCGGCGGTGCCGACGCCGTGCGGGCCGCGGCGTGCGCCGTCCTCGACGAGGCCGCCGCGTCCGCGCCGCCCCTCGAACTCGACTACCTCGCCCTGGTCGACCCGGCCGACTTCTCCGAGGTGGCGGACGGCCACACCGGCGAGGCGATCATGGCGGTGGCCGCGCGGGTCGGCGCGACCCGGCTGATCGACAACATCACCCTGACCTTCGGAGCCGCCCCGTGACGAGCACCGGTATACGGCTCAACGCCCCGGCGCCGGGCTGGGCCATCGACGCCGACGTCGTCGTGGTCGGCTCCGGCGTCGCGGGCCTCACGACGGCACTCCGCTGCTCGGCCGGGGGCCTGCGCACCGTGGTGGTCACCAAGGCGCTCCTGGACGACGGGTCCACCCGCTGGGCCCAGGGCGGTATCGCCGCGGCCCTCGGCGAGGGCGACACCCCGAGCAGCATCTCGAGGACACGCTCGTCGCGGGCGCCGGGCTGTGCGACGAGGAAGCCGTGCGCGCGCTCGTCACGGAGGGCCCGGACGCGGTACGGCGGCTGATCGCGACCGGAGCGCGGTTCGACACCGACGGCACGGGCGGCATCGCGCTGACCCGCGAGGGCGGCCACCACCGCCGCCGTATCGCCCACGCGGGAGGCGACGCCACGGGCGCCGAGATCTCCCGCGCGCTCGCCACGGCGATACGCGAGGGCGCGGTCCGCGTCATCGAGCACGCGCTCGTGCTCGACCTCCTGACGGACGCGGAGGGCCGTACGGCCGGCATCACCCTGCACGTCATGGGCGAGGGCCAGCACGACGGCGTCGGAGCGGTGCACGCCCCCGCGGTGGTCCTGGCGACCGGCGGCATGGGCCAGGTCTTCTCGGCCACCACCAATCCGCCCGTGTCCACCGGGGACGGCGTGGCGCTCGCGCTGCGCGCCGGGGCCGAGGTGAGCGACCTCGAGTTCGTCCAGTTCCACCCGACGGTTCTGTGGCTCGGCCCGGACTCCGAGGGCCAGCAGCCGCTGGTGTCCGAGGCGGTGCGCGGCGAGGGCGCCCACCTCGTCGACGCGGCCGGCACCCGCTTCATGGTGGGGCAGCACGAGCTGGCCGAACTCGCCCCCCGGGACATCGTCGCCAAGGGCATCATGCGCCGCATGCGGGAGCAGGGCGCCGACCACATGTTCCTGGACGCCCGGCACTTCGGCGCCCGGATGTGGGAGAACCGCTTCCCGACCATCCTCGCCGCCTGCCGGGCCCACGGCATCGACCCGGTCACCGAGCCGGTCCCGGTGGCCCCGGCCGCCCACTACGCCTCGGGCGGCGTCCGCACCGACCTGCACGGCCGTACCACCGTCCCCGGCCTGTACGCCTGCGGCGAGGTGGCCTGCACCGGCGTCCACGGCGCCAACCGGCTGGCCTCCAACTCCCTCCTGGAAGGCCTCGTCTTCGCGGAGCGCATCGCCGGGACGATCGCCGAGGCCCACACGGCCGGTGCCGCCCGTCCCGTTCCCCCGGGCGGTCCGCACGGTCTCCCGTCCGTCGCGGGCGCGGGGCCGGCGACCGCCGCAGGAGCCCCGGCGGAGGGCGGCTCCCGGGGCCCCGTGCCGCTCCTCGTGCCCGAGGCCCGGCGCGAGATCCAGCGGATCATGACGAACGGAGCCGGAGTGCTGCGCTCCGCCGCGAGCCTGGAGCAGGCGGCGGACGCCCTGGAGGACCTGCACCTGTCCGCGCTGCACGAGGCCGGCGGCACGGACGCCGTCGCCAAGGCCGCCGAGCCCGGCGTCGAGTCCTGGGAGGCCACCAACCTGCTGCTCGTCGCCCGTGTGCTGGTGGCCGCCGCCCGCGAGCGGACCGAGACGCGCGGCTGCCACTGGCGCGAGGACCACCCAGGGCGGGACGACGCCGGGTGGCGCCGCCATATCGTCGTGCGCCTCACCCCCGACCGCCGCCTCGACGTACGCCGCACGGCGACCGAGGCGTTCCCGCCCGCCCGCCCCGCACCCACCCCAGCCCCCACCGCCGACAGGGAGCCCCAACAGTGAGCACGCCCGAAGAACGTCCCGAACCCGTGGACGTCCCGCTGATCCAGATCGGTGCCCGCGCCGCCGAAGAGCAGGGCTGCGGCGACGACTGCGGCTGCGGCGACGAGGTGTACGAGTGCGGCCTTGACCCCGCCCTCGCCGGGCTCCTCGCCGAGTCCGGTCTCGATCCCGTGCAGGTCGAGGACATCGCGCACCTCGCCGTCGAGGAGGACCTGGACGGCGGCGTCGACGTGACGACCGTCGCCACCGTCCCCGAGGACGCGGTGGCCACCGGCGACTTCACCGCCCGCGAGGCCGGCGTCGTCGCGGGCCTGCGCGTTGCCGAGGCGGTCCTCTCGATCGTCTGCACCGACGAGTTCGAGGTCGAGCGCCATGTCGAGGACGGCGACCGCGTCGAGCCGGGCCGGCGGCTCCTCTCCGTCACCGCCCGCACCCGGGACCTGCTCACGGGCGAGCGCAGCGCCCTGAACCTCCTGTGCCGCCTCTCGGGCATCGCCACCGCCACCCGGGCCTGGGCCGACGTGCTCGAGGGCACCGGTGCCCGGGTGCGCGACACCCGCAAGACGACGCCGGGCCTGCGCGCCCTGGAGAAGTACGCGGTGCGCTGCGGCGGCGGGGTCAACCACCGGATGTCGCTGTCCGACGCCGCCCTCGTCAAGGACAACCATGTGATCGCCGCGGGCGGGGTGGCCCAGGCGTTCAAGGCCGTCCGGGAGACGCTGGCCGCCCTGGGCACCCCGGACCTGCCCGTCGAGGTCGAGGTGGACACCCTCCACCAGGTCCGCGAGGCCCTCGACGCCGGCGCGGACCTGATCCTGCTGGACAACTTCACGCCCGTCGAGACCGCCGAGGCCGTCGCGATCGTCGGCAAGCGGGCAGTGCTGGAGTCCTCCGGCCGGCTCACCCTGGCGAACGCGCGGGCCTACGCCGAGACGGGTGTGGACTACCTCGCGGTCGGGGCGCTCACCCACTCCTCCGCGATCCTCGACATCGGTCTCGACCTGCGAGAGGCCGAGGTCTGATCCGATGCTGCTCACCATCGACGTCGGCAACACCCACACCGTCCTCGGCCTGTTCGACGGCGAGGACATCGTCGAGCACTGGCGCGTCTCCACCGATCCCCGCCGCACGGCCGACGAACTGGCCGTGCTCCTCAACGGCCTGATGGGCATGCACCCGCTGCTCGGCGAGGAACTGGGCGAAGGGATCGAGGGCATCGCGATCTGCGCCACCGTGCCGTCCGTGCTCCACGAACTCCGCGAGGTCACCCGCCGCTACTACGGCGACGTGCCCGCCGTGCTGGTCGAGCCGGGCATCAAGACCGGTGTGCCGATCCTGGTGGACAACCCGAAGGAGGTCGGCGCGGACCGCATCATCAACGCGGTCGCCGCCGTCGAGCTCTACGGGGGCCCGGCGATCGTCGTCGACTTCGGTACGGCGACGACCTTCGACGCGGTCAGCGCCCGCGGCGAGTACGCGGGCGGCGTCATCGCTCCCGGGATCGAGATCTCGGTCGAGGCCCTGGGCGTGAAGGGCGCCCAGCTGCGCAAGATCGAGCTGGCCCGCCCGCGCAGCGTGATCGGCAGGAACACGGTCGAGGCCATGCAGGCCGGCATCGTCTACGGCTTCGCGGGCCAGGTCGACGGCGTCGTGCAGCGCATGAAGCGCGAGCTGGCCGACGACCCGGAGGACGTGACGGTGATCGCCACGGGGGCCTGGCCCCGATGGTCCTCGGCGAGTCCTCCGCTATCGACGAGCACGAGCCGTGGCTGACGCTGATCGGCCTGCGCCTGGTCTACGAACGGAACGTCTCGCGCATGTGATCCACCGGGTGATCCGGTGCCGGCGCCCGGGCGGGACGCCCGAGGCGCGGCCGTATGCCACGGCGCGCCTCCGCGCGCCCGCGGGCCGCCCCGTGCCCGGCCACTCGTGACGCCGGGCGCCGCGCCGCCGTCATACCGCCCACTCGCGACGGCCGCCCCGTGCCCGGCCACTCGCGACGCCGGGCGCCGCGCTCCTCCGCTACCGCGGCGCCGGGACCGGGTCGCCGGTCGGCAGACCGCCGGGCATCCGGGCGCCGCCGGTATCCGGCGAAGCGCTGCCGCGGGCCGGCCCGTGCCGGCCGACGTGCGACGCCGCCGCACACGCCGCGCCCGAAATGAGAAGTTAAACGAAGTTTGTCCGATTAGCGCGTATCGTCGGTCCATGCCCACGCCACACGGATCCCGCGGCGGCATGGCGTTCAGTGCGGACGAACTGCGTGTGCTCCGCCGCGCTCTCGCCATCGCCCTCAATCCCGACCAGTCCCGTCGCTCCGGCCGGACCGACGCCCCCGGCGCCCATGCCGCCCGGGAGTACCTGCGGCTCGCACAGTCCGTGGACGAGGCCGTCCGCGAGGCGGGCCGGCTGCGGGTGTTCCTGCTCGCCGACCTGGCGCGGTACCGCGACGCCCTCCCCGGCTCTGCGAGCGGCTATCTGGAACTCCTCCAGGAGGCCCTGGCCGCCGGCCACACCCTCACCCCGAGGACGTCGCGGCCCTTCGCTCCCTGCGCCCTGCGCCGCTCCCCGAGGCCCTCCCGGAGCGCTGCCGGGGTGCGGCCGAGGAGCCCGTGCCCGCCCGGGCGGCGGCCCGGGTCCCCGCCGCGGACCGGGTGGCGGCCCCGTCGCGCGTGCGGCTGCAGGCGCTGCCCGGTGGCCGCGCCTCCGGCGGGGACAAGCAGGAGCCCCGTCCGGCCGCCCCGAAGCCCGCCCGTCCGGCTCCCCGCCCGGACCGCCCCATCCCCACTCCGGGCGAGGTCTTCCCGCCGCGCCGCCGCCCGGCGCCCCCGCCGGAGAAGCGGGCCGCCGGATAGCTACCCTGGGGCATGGACTACGTCGCCGCGCTCCTGCCCCCGGTCGTGATGGCCGCGTTCTTCACCGCCCTGGTCGTCACGATCGTGAAGAGCCAGGGCGGCCCCAACAAGGCCAAGGAGGACGCCGCCGTGGATGCGGCGATCGCCCGCGCGGAGGCCGCCACCGGCCGGCCCGTCCCGCCGGACCGCCCGACCGAGGCCTGACGGAGGCCTGGCGGAGGCCTGGCGGAGGCCTGGCGGCGGTCCGTACCGGCCGCTCACAGGACGTACGGCTCATCGCGGCCGTACGTCCTTTTTCGCACCCTAAGTACGTCAATGCCAGCCATTGCGACATCTCCGACTATGGTGGCGATGTGCCCCGCCAATTGGGAGAGCTCGAAGACGCCGTCATGACGCGCATCTGGCAATGGAACCGCCCGGTGACGGTGCGCGAAGTGCTGGAGGATCTCCAGCGGGAACGGTCCATCGCGTACACCACGGTCATGACCGTAATGGACAATCTCCATCAGAAGGGCTGGGTGCGCAGGGAAGTCGAAGGCCGCGCCTATCGATATACCGCGGTCTCCACCCGGGCCGCCTACTCCGCCGCACTGATGAACGAAGCCTGGTCGAAGAGCGACAACCCCGCCGCGGCCCTTGTCGCCTTCTTCGGCATGATGTCGCCGGAGCAGCGCCAGGCGCTGCGGGACGCGATCCGCGTCGTTCAGCGCGACCCCGCGGCACAGATCCCCGAACCGGAGCGGGGCGGGCCTTCGCAAGGGGCGGCGGAAGGTTCTCCCGAACGGGGCGCCGAGGGCGCCGACGGCGCGGACGGGGCGGGGCGATAGCGTCCGCCCATGTCGTCAGCGCAGTCGCTCCCCAATGCCGCAGCAAATGCCGTCACCGTCCGCCGGGCCAGGACCAGCGATGTACCGGCCGTACGCCGACTCGTGGACCCGTACGTGAGCGAAGGCATCCTGCTCGACAAAGCGACCGTGACGCTTTACGAGGACATCCAGGAGTTCTGGGTCGCGGAACGCGACGCGGACGCCCGGGTGGTCGGCTGCGGGGCCCTCCACGTGATGTGGGAAGACCTCGCGGAAGTCCGGACTCTCGCGGTGGACCCCCAGTTCAGGGGAGGGGGTGTGGGCCGTCATGTGCTGGGCAAGCTACTCCACACCGCCCGCTGGCTGGGTGTGCGGCGGGTATTCTGCCTGACCTTCGAAGTGGACTTCTTCGCGAAGCACGGGTTCGTGGAGATCGGTGAGACTCCGGTCGACGGAGATGTCTACAGCGAGCTGCTGCGTTCCTATGACGAGGGCGTCGCCGAGTTCCTGGGTCTCGAACGGGTGAAGCCGAACACCTTGGGTAACAGCCGGATGCTTCTGCACCTGTGATCCAGCTGTGGCCGGAGGGGAAGCGGGACTCGGCCGCGGCGCCGAACCCTATGTCCGAATCGCGCACGTTTCCCGCGTTCCCCGGGTTCTGAACCTCTGCCGAGGGTTTGTGTTTTCCAGAGAAAAGCGGTTTCCTTTCCGCGTACTGCATTTTCGATGAAAGGAAATCCGGTGGCACAGAAGGTTCAGGTCCTTCTTGTCGATGACCTCGACGGCGGCGAGGCGGACGAGACCGTGACGTTCGCTCTGGACGGCAAGACCTACGAGATCGACCTCACCACCGCCAATGCGGACAAGCTCCGCGGCCTGCTGGAGCCGTACACCAAGGGCGGTCGTCGTACCGGCGGCCGCGCCTCGACCGGCCGCGGAAAGGGCCGTGCCGCGTCCTCGACGGGCGGCAAGGACACCGCCGAGATCCGGAAGTGGGCCAAGGAGAACGGCTACAGCGTCAACGACCGGGGCCGCGTTCCCGCCGAGATCCGCGAGGCCTACGAGAAGGCCAACGGCTGAGCACGCGTATGCGGCCCTGCCGCACACGCGCGCATGAGGCGGGCCCGGTGGCAGGCGTTCGCCGCCGCGTCCACGAGCCGCACGAGATCGGGGGCGCCCCCGTCGTCCCCGGTTCCGGCCCCGGCACGCCCCGCGGCGCCGAAGGCCGGCAGTGACGGTTCCACCGCGCGCCCCGGTTCCGGGGGCCGCAGCCACACGGCGGCCCCCGGCGGCGCCCCGGCCGGGACGGCGCGCCCCGGGGGCGACGGGGCGGGCACGGACCCGCCCCGCCCCAGAGCGCTCAGCTCCAGGCCGATCCCGCCCCACTCCAGCCAGTCGAGCAGCGCCGGCAGGTCCTCGGCGGTGCCTGCCGCGACCAGCAGCAGCACACCGTCCCCCGCTCGCGCGACCGGCCCGGTGCGCACGCCATGCCGCAGCAGGGCCGTTCCGGCGTCCGCCGGCAGCCCCAGCACGTCGAAGCGCAGCCCGGTGATCAGCCGTACCGGTGGCCCTTCGGCCGCAGCCCAGCCAAGCTCGTTCTTGTACCACCTCGCGCTGCCGTCATCGAACGGCACACGAGGCGCCGGGAGAGTGAGGGCCATGCCCCGGGAACTGCCGGGAGGACCCGGTGGTTACGCACGGTCCGGCACGCGTCACTGGTAGTTCTGGTGAGGAGGTGACAAGGGCGTGTTCGGGGGCGCAAGGGTGTTCGCCCGTAGCTGAGGGAACCGGCGCGCGCCGCATGGAGTGTCGGTCCATACGGGTAAGACATCCCTAGTGGGGACGGGTGACACGCGGGCTCTGGGGTCTCACGTTCGCCATCGGCGTACTGATGGCACGGGTAACTGCCTGGCCTGCGGGAACATCGTCTCGCACCATCGGGTTGGAGCATTTGTCGGCGTTCGGGGCAGGAGGCCAGAGACGGGTGTCGGCAGTTGGAATGAGCGGTCCCCGCTTGCGGGACTAAGCTGCGGAAGGACAGGGAGGGGATCGACCCCTAACTGACTGACCGCTCTGAGGAGCGATTAACGATGTTCGAGAGGTTCACCGACCGCGCGCGGCGGGTTGTCGTCCTGGCTCAGGAAGAAGCCCGGATGCTCAACCACAACTACATCGGCACCGAGCACATCCTCCTGGGCCTTATCCACGAGGGTGAGGGTGTCGCCGCTAAGGCCCTGGAGAGCCTCGGGATTTCGCTCGAGGCGGTCCGCCAGCAGGTGGAGGAGATCATCGGGCAGGGCCAGCAGGCCCCGTCCGGGCACATCCCCTTCACCCCGCGTGCCAAGAAGGTCCTGGAGCTGTCGCTCCGGGAGGCTCTCCAGCTGGGCCACAACTACATCGGCACGGAGCACATCCTGCTCGGCCTGATCCGCGAGGGCGAGGGCGTGGCCGCCCAGGTCCTGGTGAAGCTGGGCGCCGACCTCAACCGGGTGCGGCAGCAGGTCATCCAGCTGCTCTCCGGCTACCAGGGCAAGGAGGCCGCCACCGCGGGCGGCCCGGCCGAGGGCACGCCCTCGACCTCCCTGGTCCTCGACCAGTTCGGCCGGAACCTCACCCAGGCGGCCCGCGAGTCCAAGCTCGACCCGGTCATCGGGCGCGAGAAGGAGATCGAGCGGGTCATGCAGGTGCTGTCCCGCCGCACCAAGAACAACCCGGTCCTCATCGGCGAGCCCGGCGTCGGCAAGACGGCCGTCGTCGAGGGACTGGCCCAGGCCATCGTCAAGGGCGAGGTGCCCGAGACCCTCAAGGACAAGCACCTCTACACCCTCGACCTCGGCGCACTGGTCGCCGGCTCCCGCTACCGCGGTGACTTCGAGGAGCGCCTGAAGAAGGTCCTCAAGGAGATCCGCACCCGCGGCGACATCATCCTGTTCATCGACGAGCTCCACACCCTGGTGGGCGCGGGTGCCGCCGAGGGCGCGATCGACGCCGCCTCGATCCTCAAGCCGATGCTGGCCCGGGGCGAGCTGCAGACCATCGGCGCGACGACGCTCGACGAGTACCGCAAGCACCTGGAGAAGGACGCGGCCCTGGAGCGCCGCTTCCAGCCGATCCAGGTCGCGGAGCCGTCCCTGCCGCACACGATCGAGATCCTGAAGGGTCTGCGCGACCGCTACGAGGCGCACCACCGGGTCTCCATCACGGACGAGGCACTGGTCCAGGCCGCGACACTGGCCGACCGGTACATCTCGGACCGCTTCCTGCCGGACAAGGCGATCGACCTGATCGACGAGGCCGGCTCCCGGATGCGCATCCGCCGGATGACCGCTCCGCCGGACCTGCGCGAGTTCGACGAGAAGATCGCCGGTGTCCGCCGGGACAAGGAGTCCGCGATCGACTCCCAGGACTTCGAGAAGGCGGCTTCCCTCCGCGACAAGGAGAAGCAGCTGCTGGCGGCGAAGGCCAAGCGGGAGAAGGAGTGGAAGGCCGGCGACATGGACGTCGTCGCCGAGGTCGACGGCGAGCTGATCGCCGAGGTCCTGGCCACGGCCACGGGCATCCCGGTCTTCAAGCTGACGGAGGAGGAGTCCTCCCGTCTGCTGCGCATGGAGGACGAGCTCCACAAGCGCGTCATCGGCCAGAAGGACGCCATCAAGGCGCTGTCCCAGGCGATCCGGCGTACCCGCGCCGGCCTGAAGGACCCCAAGCGCCCCGGTGGTTCGTTCATCTTCGCCGGCCCGTCCGGTGTCGGTAAGACCGAACTGTCCAAGACCCTCGCCGAGTTCCTCTTCGGCGACGAGGACGCGCTGATCTCCCTCGACATGTCGGAGTTCAGCGAGAAGCACACGGTCTCCCGGCTGTTCGGTTCCCCGCCCGGATACGTGGGTTACGAGGAGGGCGGCCAGCTCACCGAGAAGGTGCGCCGCAAGCCGTTCTCCGTCGTCCTCTTCGACGAGGTCGAGAAGGCCCACCCGGACATCTTCAACTCCCTTCTCCAGATCCTGGAGGACGGTCGCCTGACCGACTCCCAGGGCCGGGTCGTGGACTTCAAGAACACGGTCATCATCATGACGACCAACCTCGGCACCCGGGACATCTCCAAGGGCTTCAACCTGGGCTTCGCAGCCCAGGGAGATGTGAAGACCGGCTACGAGCGGATGAAGGCCAAGGTCAACGACGAGCTGAAGCAGCACTTCCGGCCGGAGTTCCTCAACCGAGTCGACGACACGGTCGTCTTCCACCAGCTCTCCCAGGACGACATCATCCAGATCGTCGACCTGATGATCGCCAAGGTGGACGAGCGGCTGAAGGACCGCGACATGGGCATCGAGCTCAGCCAGGAGGCCAAGCTCCTGCTGGCGAAGAAGGGCTACGACCCGGTCCTCGGTGCGCGTCCGCTGCGCCGGACGATCCAGCGCGAGATCGAGGACCTGCTCTCCGAGAAGATCCTCTTCGGCGAGCTGCGCCCCGGTCACATCGTGGTGGTCGACACCGAGGGCGAGGGTGAGGAGAAGAAGTTCACCTTCCGCGGTGAGGAGAAGTCGGCTCTGCCGGACGTCCCGCCGATCGAGTCGGCGGCCGGCGGAAGCGGGCCGAACCTCTCGAAGGACGCCTGAGCGCCCTGAGCGCGAGTCGACGGGGCTGCCCCGGACCCTCGGGTCCGGGGCAGCCCCGTATGGCGGTGTCGTGCGGTCGGGAGCCGGGACCCGCGAGTGCCGTCCGCGCGAGGCGGACGGCACTGCTCCTCACGGCCCGCACGGGCCGTTGACGGCGCTGCTTCCCGTGGCCGCACCGGCGTTCAGGACGCGTTCCGGGCCTCAATCCGGGCCATGGGACGCCAGGTGCAGCCGTCGCAGTTGTGCCGGGCGGATCAGCAGACGTCCGGCTTCCGCCAGGTGCATTCGAGATCCGCGGGTGCCGGCCGGTGTCCGTTGCGCAGGGCGGGCGCGACGGCCGCGGCGATCGGGCCGCCGGCCGTGTCGGACCTGGCCAGGGTCACCACGATCGCGTCCTCGATGCTCTTCACGGAGGACGCGAGGTGGTTGTTGAGCACGATGCTGAAGACGAGTTCGCGGCCGGCGGCGTCCTCCACGTACCCGGAGAGCGCCGAGGCGCCGGTCAGCGTACCGGTCTTGGCGCGGGCGTTGAGAGCCGCCGGGGTGCCGCACATCCGGGTGCGGAGCGTGCCGCCGACGGCGCGGTCGGGGTCGCAGGCGACGGGCAGGGAGGCGTGCCAGTCTGCGTACCAGGGCGCGTCGCGGACCGCGAGCAGCAGGCGGGCGAGCTGGCCGGCGGGGAAGACGTTCATCCGGGACAGGCCGGAGCCGTCGGCCTGGCGCAGCTTCGCCGTATCGACGCCCTCCTTCCTCAGGTAGTCGTCGATGGCGGTGAGCCCCGCGCTCCAGGTGCCGCTTCCGGACGTCTCGTAGCCGATCGCCTTGGTCAGCGCCTCGGCGTGCATGTTGTTGGACAGCTTCATGAACGGGAGCATCAGTTCCCGCAGCGGCATGGAGCTGTGGGTCGCGAGGACCTTCGCGCCGGGCGGGGCCGGCCTGCCCAGGCGGGGGGTTCCGGAGACGCGTACTCCCTGTTCGGCCAGGGCGCCGGCGAAGACGGCCGCCGCGTAGCCGGTGGGTTCCCAGACGCTGACCCACTCCTTGGTGGTGGAGCCGCCGACCGGGACGTCCCCGGTGACCACGATGGTGTTGGTGCCGTGTTCGCGCTCGACGGCCAGGGTGTCGGTCCCTCCGGCGAGCACGGTGCCGCCCCGTACGTCGATCCGTACGTAGTCGTTCGGCGGAGTCAGTTTCACCTTCGGCCTGTCGCCGGGGGCGGCCCCGGGGGACGCCTCCACGACGACGGTGCCGGAGTCGTAGTCGGTGTCGGGAGCCACGGTCAGCGGTGAGATCTGGGCGGAGTAGTAGGAGGACTCGTCGTCGGCGGCCCAGGACCGGCCCAGGCGCCTGGTGTCGAAGCGGGTGTCGTCGGCGACGAGGCGGCCGGTGACCCTGCGGATGCCCGACTCCCGCAGCTGGGTGGCGAGGCGCCGGTAGTCGGAGGCCAGCGTGGTGGGGTCGCCTCCGCCGCGGAGGTACAGGTCCCCGTGCAGGACCGGACCGTGGCGGCGGCCCGTGGACAGCACTTCGGTACGGAACCGGTAGCCGGGGCCGAGCAGTGCCATCGCGGCGGCGGACGTGGCGAGTTTAGTGTTGGACGCGGGCATCAGCCGGTCGCCGGCGTCGCGTTCGTAGAGCCGCTCCCCGGTCGCGGCGTCTGCGACGACGACGCTCGCGGCACCGCCGTCCATCCGGGAGTCGGCGAGGATCGTGTCGATCGCCCCCTTGAGTCCGGTGTCGGCGGGCCCGGCCCCGGCGGGCGCGCTGCCGCCGCTCCAGGTGAGCGCGGCGACGAGGCCGAGGGTGAGCGGCCAGGTCCGGGCGGCCAGGACACTGCGGCGGAAGCGGTCGCGGCAAAGGTGCCCGCGTCGGTTGAGGCTCATCACGGGTCTGCTCATGCCACAGGAGGATGGCGGAACGGCCCGGGGGCGGGAAGGAGGCGTGCGCGACACCCGCGCCATCGAGGTGTTGCGACGTCCGGTGGGACATGGCGGGGAGGGCCGTGTGTCCCCTGGAACAGGGTGGGAGCGCCGACGACGAGGATCTGGCCGCGGCGGCGACGGGCGTGAGCGGCGGCAGGTTCGCGGGGTCGCCCTGCCGCAGGTCCGCGGTCTCGTCATGCCGGCGCGGCTCCCCGAAGCGGCCGGCCGGCGGATCCGCCCGGCGGGGGACGGTGGGCGGCCGGCACGGACTCGGGCGGCGTCGAGGCGGCCTGGGCGGCGGCACCGAGCAGCGGCGCGGCACTCCGGGCGCGGCGCCCCCGCCCGGCGTTCGCCGGCCGGGCCATCGCCGTTCGCCCGCCGGGCCATCGCCGTTCGTCCGCCCGAGTGCGCCGGAGTGCGCCGGAGTGCGGCGGTTGGCGGGACTTTGGTCCTGAATCGGAAGGCCCTTGGTCCCACCGGCCGTGACAAGGCGCACAGGCGATTGCGGGTCCACTAGGCGGCCTAGTGGAGATACCGGCCCGGCTGCGCCGCGTCCGGGCCGTTCGAGGGCACGTTTCCCGTAGGTGAAAGCCCGTTGCGGCATCGGTCCGGCCTGGACAACACATCCGTGCAGCCCCCACGTGCTGATAAACCAACCTTCGTCAGAGGATTTCGGACAATGCCGAGGCGAAGGGTCCGGCGGTGTCAAGGGCCCCGCTCACAGGGGCCGCTCTACGACGGGATGTCGTAGATGAGGTGTTTGAGCTGGCTTGGGGGTGCGGGTTACCAAGGTGCTGCCCCGGTGCTCAGGCGTCGGGTCGCTTCATGTCCCACAGCCCGGAGGTTCTCCCCGCATGTCGAAGCGCACCGCCCTCACCCGTTTCCGTCCGTCCGTGCTCCGTACCCGCGGTGCCGTCATGGCCGCCGGACTCGGCGCCGCGATGGTCGTCGGAGCCGGTGCCGGTGTCGCGTCCGCCGACACGGTGCAGAGCGCCCCGGCGGCCGCCGAGGCGAAGCCCGCCGCGAATGCCAAGGCCGTCACCTGGGTCAAGCCGGTCTCCGGCTACACCCTGACCGCCAGCTTCAACCAGGGCGGCGCCATGTGGTCCCACAAGCACTCCGGCCAGGACTTCGCCGTCCCGGTCGGCACGCCGGTCAAGGCCGTCAGCAGCGGTGTGGTCGTCAAGGCCGGCCCGAACGGCGGCGGCGACGGCTCCGCCTACGGCAACGCCGTCGTGATCAAGCACGCCAACGGGAAGTACTCGCAGTACGCGCACCTCTCGAAGATCAACGTGAACGTCGGCCAGACCGTGAACACCGGCAAGCTCATCGCCCTGTCCGGCAACACCGGAAACTCGTCCGGCCCGCACCTGCACTTCGAGATCCGTACGACCCCGAACTACGGCTCGGCGCTGAACCCCGCGAACTTCCTGCGCGCACAGGGCGTCACCATCTGACGCTCCCCGTACCGGGCGGTACGGCTCACTCCCGCGGGCCGTGACGGAGCCCGGGCTCCGGACCGACGGCGACCTCCGGGACGGCTTCGTGCCCCTCCCCGAGGTCGCCTCCGGCGTTTCCCGGCGTTCCGCGTCCTGCCTCGTCCCGCCGCCCGGTGGGAACGATCAGTCCGGGAACACCGGTCTCGGGAAGCTGCCCGTGTCCGTCGGCGCGTGCTCCGGCAGCCAGAGGACCGCGATCGCGCCCCCGGAGGCGACCGGTGAGGCGTCCCCCTCGGCAGCCACGTTGCGGAAGGTCAGCCGCGCTCCGAGGACACGGGCCTGCCCGGCGGCGATGGTGAGGCCCAGCCCGTGGCCCGTGCCGGCCCGGTCGCGCGCGCCGGTGCGGAACCGGCTCGGGCCCTCGCGCAGCAGCGCCTCCGGGAAGCCGGGACCGTAGTCGCGGACCCGTACCACCCGGCCCTCCACCGTTACCTCCACCGGCGGTCTGCCGTGCCTCGCGGCGTTGGTCAGCAGATTCAGCAGTATCCGTTCCAGCCGCCTCGGGTCCGTACTGACCCATGACTCGTGTACGACGCTGATCCTGACCGCGGGGTCCAGCACGGCGACCCGGCGGCTGACGAACTCGCCCAGCGAGATCTCCTGGAGTTCGGCCCGCTCGGACGCGCCGTCCAGCCGCGCCACCTCCAGGACGTCCTCGACCAGGGTGCGCATCGCCTGTGCCCGGTCCCGCACCAGTTCGGTGGGGCGGCCGGGCGGCAGCAGTTCCGCGGCGGTCAGGAGTCCGGTCACCGGTGTGCGCAGCTCGTGCGCGATGTCCGCGGTGACCCGGCGTTCGGCCTCGATCCGCTCGTTGAGGGCGTCGGTCAGCGCGTCGACCGCCCTCGCCAGCTCGTCGGTCTCGTCCCGTACGACGCCGCCGACGGCCTCCCGGACCCGTACGTCGGTGTTGCCCTGGGCGACCCTGCCCGCCGCCGCGGCGGCCTTGCGGAGCCGGCGCGAGAGCTGGCCGCCGATGAGCACGCCCAGTGCGCATCCGCCGAAGACGACCGACACCGAGCCGATCACCAGGGCACGGTCGAGGTCCTTCATGATGCCGGCGCTGCGGTCGGGTACGCGGCTGTGCAGCGACAGCACATCGCCGTTGCCGAGTGGTACGGCCGCCCAGACGTCGGGCGCCGGGCCCTCCCCCTGCACATAGGTGGCCTGCCGCCCGTCGGCGAGCAGGCTCCGCAGCGGTCGCGGCAGTTCCGGGTCGTTGAGCTTGGAACCGAGCTTCGGCTCGGTCCTCGGCTTGGTGGTCTCGTAGATGCGCTGGGCCAGGAGCAGCCGGCTCATCTGCAGATCGCGCGAGTTCTCGAGCATCGACACCCGGGCGGCGTTGTGCACGACCAGGCTCAGCGTCAACGCGATCAGGGCACCCACCGCGGCGATCGCGATGCTGATCTTCCAGCGGACGCCGGTGCGCAGCGCAGGCCGCCTCATGCCTTGAGCTTGTAACCGAAGCCGCGGACCGTCTCGATCCGGTCCTGCCCGATCTTCGTACGGAGCCGCTGCACATGGACGTCGACGACACGGGTGTCACCGCCCCAGCCGTAGTCCCAGACGCGCTCCAGCAGCTTGTCGCGCGAGAGCACTGTGCCGGGAGCGGACGAGAACTCCAGCAGCAGCCGCATCTCCGTGGGCGTGAGTCCCACCGGCCGGCCGTCCCGGCGCACCTCCATGCCCTCCGTGTCGACCTCCAGGTCGCCGAAGG
This sequence comes from Streptomyces sp. I6, assembly GCA_003725745.1. Classification (GTDB taxonomy): domain Bacteria; phylum Actinomycetota; class Actinomycetes; order Streptomycetales; family Streptomycetaceae; genus Streptomyces. The sequence continues at coordinate 3,824,413 of RHDP01000001.1, forward strand.
CCAGCACTCCGCGCTCGCCCGGTCGCCCCGGTTCGCCGAAGTCGCCCGCGACCCCGCCCGCGTGGCCGAAGCGGCGCAGCACGGCACGGATCCGGGCCACCAGTACGGCCCCGTCGAACGGCTTGGTGACGTAGTCGTCGGCTCCGGCCTCCAGCCCGAGCACCACGTCGATCGAGTCCGCCCGGGCCGAGAGCATGATCACGGGAACGGTCGACTCGTCCCGGATCCTGCGGCACAGGCTGACCCCGTCGAGACCGGGCAGCATCACGTCGAGCAGCGCGATGTCGGGCCGGTCCACGCGGAACGCCTCGAGGCCGGCCAGCCCGTCCGGCATGGCCGTCACCGTGAATCCGGCACGCTCCAGCGCCAGCTGGGTGGCCTCGCGGATGACGTCGTCGTCCTCGACGAACAGCACATGTGTCTCGGCCATCCCTCAGCTCTCCCGGCTCTTGTCGTTCGGTCGCCGTCCGCGGCGCGCGGCCGGAGTCAGGCGGGTGCCCGGTCCGGAAGGGGCCCCGGCCGGTGCGCGGGTGCCCGGCCCGGTGCCCGGCCGCCGCCGGTGGGCACCCGCCGGTACGCCGCGTACGCCCCGTACACCGTCAGTCCTCGCTCGGCGCCGACGTCGCAGGCGGTCCGTCCTCACCGCCGACCACCCGGCTGTACTCGTTCTGCACCCGGTCGTGCTCGGTGAACGTGCTCCCCGACCAGCGGTACGTGGTCACGATCTCGCCCGACGGGTACGTGACCGGGTCGTCCTTGGCGTACACCTGCTGGGTGACGACGAGGTCCCCGCGGTCGATCGTCGCGTAGACGGCGGGCTCCTCCTTCGCGAAGACATTCTCGTACGTCCCGTTCGTCGCCCGGTACACATACGTACCGATCCCCACGGCATCCCCGCACGTCATCAGGTTCACCACCACGTCCGGCGCCGTCGCGTTGCCCGTGATGGTCCCGTACGAGGTGTCGATCGCGTACGCGTCGGCCGCACAGGGCCGCAGGTCCGCCTTGGCCCGCTTGCTGACCTTGGGGTCGCTCTTCAGCAGCGCGACCGCGTCCACCCTCCTCACCGCCGAGGCCGCGGTGGACGGTGCCGTCGTCGACGGCGACTGCGCCACCGGGTCCGAGGGTGCGGGACCTTCGTCGCGAGGGCCCAGGCCACCGGTGGAGCAGCCCACCGCGAGCAGCCCGAGGGCGGCGAGGCCGGCCATCGCCGTGCTGCTCGCCGCCCAGGGCCGCAGGAGACCTCCGAAGGGAGGACCGCCCTGTGGACCGGTCCCGTCCCCGGGGCCGCCGCCACTGGTCAGGCCGCGCAACGCTCCTGCCCCCGTTCCTCACGCCGTGCGTGCGAGTGGTTCCTGTGATCCGGACGCTCCGGCGCCCGGGCGTGCAGCTCACGGCTCTCCAGCTCCTGGCGGAGCCGGGCGAGCGCCCGGTGCAGCGTGCTCTTCACGGTACCCGTCGACATCCCCAGCGCGGCGGCGGTCTCCTCGGTGCTCATCTGCTCCCAGTGCCGCAGTACGACCACACTGCGCTGCTTGGGCGCGAGCACCTTCAGGGCGTCCATGAGCAGGGCCCGGTCCGCGTGCTGCTCGGTGACGTCCTCGATACTCGCGTCCGGCAGCTGCTCGGTGGGGACCTCCTCCAGCTTGCGGGCCCGCCACCACTCCGTACGTGTGTTGATCATGACGCGGCGCAGATACGCGTCGGCGAGGGACTTGTCGGCTATGCCGTCCCAGCGGCCGTAGGTCCGCACCAGCGCGGTCTGCAGCAGGTCCTGGGCGTCGACCGGGTCGGGGACGAGCCGCCGTGCGCTGCGCAGCAGCGCTTCCTGCCGCGTACGGACGTACTCCTCGAACCCGAGCACCTCTGCGTGCGCCATGCCGACCGCCTCCGTTCCCCGTTCCAGCCCCGTGACAAGCCGTGTGTCTCCGTGGTCCCGCTTTCCAGGGAGAAGCTACGGAGCGGTTGTCACGAGGCTGTGCGGGGAAGCCGTCGGAGGCCGCACGGCCATCCATCGGTTGTGTAACAGGTGTGGTCGGCCGCCCGTCCTCAGGCCGGGCGCGGCTCCACAGGTCAGGGGTGAATCGTCAGGTCGGAGGTGAATCGTGGTCGGGGGCGGCTCCTCAGGCCGGGCCGGATCCTCAGGCCGGGCCGGATCCTCAGGTCAGGGGCGGATCCTCAGGTCAGGGGCAACCGGAACAGGTCGTTCTCGAGGGGTTCGACCAGACCGTCCGAGACCAGCCCGTCCAGGGCGCGGGCCCGCTGGACGGGCTCGTCCCAGACCCGGTCGAGCACGGCGCGCGGTACGGGCCGTACGGCCTCCCGGAGTACCGCGAGGAGCTTGCCGCGGACCTGCCGGTCCGTACCGGCGTAGGTCTGGCCCCGCCGGGGAGGCCCCTCGTGCGCCGGCTTGCCGGCGAGCCGCCAGGCGCACAGCCCGGCGAGGGGACAGCGCCCGCAGTCCTCGTTGCGCGCGGTGCAGACGAGGGCGCCCAGTTCCATCGAGGCGGCGGCCCAGCGGGCCGCCCTCGGTTCGTCGTCCGGCAGCAGCGCGCGGGCCAGCCGGCGCTCGGCCGCGGTCGTCGCGTTCGGGGGTACTGGACGCCGGTGACGGCGCGGGCGAACACCCGGCGGACGTTGGTGTCCAGGACCGGGTGCCGCTGCCCGTACGCGAACGACGCCACGGCGGCGGCCGTGTACTCGCCGATGCCGGGCAGGGCGAGCAGCTGGGCGTGCTCGCGGGGAACGTCACCGCCGTGCCGCTCCGTTATCGCGACCGCGGCTCCGTGCAGCCGCAGCGCCCGGCGCGGGTAGCCCAGGCGGCCCCAGGCGCGCACCGCCTCGCCGGGAGCCTCGGCGGCCAGGTCCGCAGGGCGCGGCCAGCGGGCCAGCCACTGCTCGTATACCGGGAGGACCCGGTTGACGGGAGTCTGCTGCAGCATGAACTCACTGACCATCACGCCCCACGCGCCGGCCTCGGGGCGGCGCCAGGGCAGGTCACGGGCATGCTGGTCGAACCAGTCGAGTACGGGGGCGTGGAGCCCGGCGGCGGCCTCGGCGGCGCCGGGCACACCGTCCGGGTCGGAGGGGGCGTCGGTCAGGGAGGAGGGCATCTCGGTCGCAGTCATGGCACCTCCGATCCTGGCATGTTCAGCGCCGGTAGCGGCGTATGCGCTCCGGGCCGCCCCTGACAGGGTCCGGGTCGGAGTAACCGCCCGCGTCCGGATCGGTGTATTCCGCGCCGGGGACGTCCTGGCGGGGGCCGTCTCCCCGGCGCCCTCGTCCAGAGGGTGTCCGGGCCCGGGGCATGACCGCTCCCGGCCGCCGGGGCCCGTGAGCCCCTCCCCGCCGTGCCGCGAGGCCGGCGTGGGTGGCGTGGGCGGCCGTGGCTCGCGGGAGCGAGCGGAATGCCACGGTCCGGCCCGGACCTCCCGTTCGGACAGCACGGTGCCGGTCGCCCCGGCCGGGGCGACCGGCGGTGGGCCGGCGGTGGGCCGGCCGTGGGCCGGCGGTGACGCCGTGCGGGCGGTGGGCCCGGCGAAGACGCGGGAGCAGGCCGGACGCCGGCCGTGGGAGCGCCCCCCCCGCCCGGGCGAACCCCGGCGGGACGGGGGAAGGTCTGCCCGCCGTCCCGCACAGCCTCCGTTGTCGGCCCGCCGCCCCGGTCGGCGGTCGTCGAGTGGCCGTTCGGGGACCGCGGGTCGTCCCGTCGGGGCATGGCGCGGTGACGTTGGCGCTCCCGCGACGGCGAGAGCCGGGGTCCGCCGTCCCCCGGTGGTCCCGGCGCCTGGCCGCGGCAAGGGCGGGTGCCGGGTGCTCGCCCACCCGCCTTCTCCGCCCGGGTGGGTGCCGGCCGCGCCCCCAAGGCGGGCGGAATCAGGGGCGCATGATGATGATCGGTACATTGGGGAGCCATGAGCGGCGGGTGGGGCCTGAGTTGCCCACCGATCTCTCGTACAGTTCGGTATGTGGGATCTCTGCGCAATCCGGTCGGGCCCCTTCCCTCCTCCATCTACTGGCGGCGGAGGGCGGTCGCGCTGCTGCTGCTCGCGCTGCTCGCACTGCTGATCGCCTGGGCCGTCAGCTCCGGCGACCCCGGTGCCGGGGCGAGCGGCGACGGCAAGCCGGGCGGTGCCGGGCCCGCGCCCTCGATCACCCCGGGCCCCAGCGGCTCGGGTACCGCGATCAGTGAACAGCCGGGCGGCCGCGACGAGTCGGGCGACAGCGGCGACAGCGCCGGTACCGGTGCCGGTGGCAGCGCCGGGGCAGGCGGCGACGCGGGCGCGGGAGGCGGCGACGGCAAGAACGGCGACCCGGCGGCCGGCGGTGCGGCGAACGGCGGTGGCACCGGCCCGGCCGAGCGGGTCCCGGCGGGCTCCTCCCTCCCCGACTGCGCTCCGGGAGCGGTCGAGTTGACGGTGCGCAGCGTCAGGCCGGCCTACACCCCGAAGAGCGGCCGCGGTTCGAACTGGCCGTGTACAACCCCTCGGCAGTCACCTGCAAGGCCGATCTCGGGCCCGCGAAAGCGGTGTTGACCGTGTCGGCCATCAACGACGGCGAGAACGACATGGTGTGGTCGTCGAAGGACTGCCCGGCCGGCGGCGGCTCGCTGCTGCTGAAGGTCCCGGCGGGCCGGACCGTCACCCACACCGTTGACTGGGACCGGCGCGGGAGCGCACCGCGGTGCGCGACCCCGTCGGCCACCGCCGCCGCCCCGGGCTCGTACCTGCTGGAAGTCGCTTTCCCGGGGGCCTCGGTGGCCCCGGCGTCGTTCCGGCTGGAGACGGACTAGCGCCGACCGGCACCGACCGGCACGGACGAGCACCACCGGTACCACCGGCACGGAGGGCAGCGGCCGCGGAGCCGGCCGCTGCCCCTGGGCGCCGCACATCTGCCCGGCCGTCAGACGTAGCGCTCCAGGATGGACGACTCGGCGAGGCGCGAAAGCCCCTCGCGGACGCTGCGGGCGCGTGCCTCGCCGACGCCGTCGACCGTCTGGAGGTCGTCGACGCTGGCGGCCAGCAGCTTCTGCAGGCCGCCGAAGTGCTCGACGAGCCGTTCGATGATCGCGCCTGGCAGCCGCGGCACCTTCGCGAGGAGCCGGTAGCCGCGCGGGGACACCGCGGAGTCCAGCGTCTCGGGCGATCCGCTGTATCCCAGAGCACGTGCCACGATGGGCAGCTCCAGGAGTTCCGCGTGCGTCAGGTCGTTGAGTTCGGCGAGTGCCTCGTCGACCGTGCGGGAGCGCTTGGCGGTCGGCTCCGGGACGTAGTCGCGGACGACGAGTCCGCGCTCCGGCTCCACGCCGGCGATCAACTCGTCGAGCTGGAGTGCGAGGAGTCGTCCGTCGGTGCCGAGTTCCACCACGTACTGCTCGATCTCCGTGGCGATCCGGCGCACCATCTCCAGCCGCTGCGCGACCGCGGTGACATCGCGGACCGTCACCAGGTCCTCGATCTCCAGTGCCGACAGCGTGCCGGCGACCTCGTCCAGCCGGAGCTTGTAGCGCTCCAGCGTGGCCAGCGCCTGGTTCGCCCGGGACAGGATCGCCGCGGACTCCTCCAGGACCCGCCGCTCACCGTCCACATAGAGCGCGATGAGGCGCATCGACTGGGACACGGAGACGACGGGGAAGCCGCACTGCTTGGACACGCGGTCCGCGGTGCGGTGCCTGGTACCGGTCTCCTCGGTCGGGATCGAGGCGTCGGGAACGAGCTGCACACCGGCTCGGTGGATCTTGGTGATGTCCTTGTCGAGGATCAGCGCCCCGTCGAGCTTGCACAGCTCGCGCAGCCGGGTCGCGGTGAACTCCACGTCCAGCACAAAGCCGCCCGTGCACATGGATTCGACCGATTTGTCCATTCCCAGGACGATGAGGCCACCCGTGTTGCCCCGAAGAATGCGCTCGAGGCCGTCACGCAGGGCGGTGCCCGGGGCGACCGCACTGAGCGAGGCGCGCATCAGCGCGTCCGTGCCGGATCCCCCGGGGCCTCCGCCGGACTTTCCGGGTGCTGAGCCCCGGTCGTTGGCTGCCACTGCACTCCTCCGGCTCGTACGGGCGGGCGAGACCAGGGCAAAGTCTACCGGCGCGGGGCGTCCGCCGGTGGGGCCTCCGCTCTGCGCCCGCGCGGGAGCACTCTCAGCGCGTCCCCCATGTCGGCGACTTCCGTGACCTTCATACCAGGCGGGACCCTGCCCGGATCGGACGGGACCAGCGCGTGGGTGAAGCCCAGGCGGTGCGCCTCGGCCAGCCGCCGCTGGACCCCCGTGACGCGTCTCACCTCGCCCGCGAGGCCCACTTCGCCGATCGCCACCAGGTTCTTGGGCAGCGGGGTGTCGCTCGCCGCGGAGGCCAGCGCCAGGGCGACCGCGAGATCCGCCGCCGGCTCGGAGAGCTTCACACCGCCGACCGTCGCGCTGTAGATGTCCCTTTTGCCCAGGGCGGTGATGCGCCCCCGCTGTTCCAGCACGGCCAGCATCATCGACACCCGCGAGGTCTCCAGCCCGGAGGTGGTGCGCCGGGGCGAGGGGATCTGCGAGTCGACGGTCAGCGCCTGCACCTCGGCGACCAGCGGGCGGCGGCCCTCGAGGGTCACCGTGAGGCAGGTGCCCGGTACCGGCTCGTCCCGCCGGGTGAGGAACAGCCCGCTGGGATCGGCGAGTCCGGTGATGCCCTCGTCGTGCAGCTCGAAGCAGCCCACCTCGTCCGTGGCCCCGTAGCGGTTCTTGACGCCGCGTACGAGACGCAGCCGGGCGTGCCGGTCGCCCTCGAAGTGCAGCACCACGTCCACGAGATGCTCCAGCAGCCGGGGGCCCGCGATCGCGCCGTCCTTGGTGACGTGCCCCACCAGCAGCGTGGACATGCCGCGCTCCTTCGAGGCGCGGATCAGCGCACCCGCGACCTCCCGGACCTGGGCCATCCCGCCCGGGGCCCCGTCGATCTCGGGGGAGGCCACCGTCTGGACGGAGTCGAGCACCAGCAAGGAGGGCTTGACCGCGTCGAGATGGCCGAGGACCGCGGACAGGTCGGTCTCGGCGGCGAGGTACAGATGGTCGTCGAGCGCGCCGATCCGGTCGGCACGCAGCCGGACCTGACTCGCGGACTCCTCACCCGTCACATAGAGCGTGCGGTGGTCGTCGCTCGCCGCCTTCGCCGCGACGTCCAGCAGCAGCGTGGACTTGCCGACGCCCGGCTCGCCCGCGAGGAGCACCACGGCGCCGGGCACCAGCCCGCCGCCGAGCACCCTGTCCAGCTCGTCGACGCCGGTCGTGCGGGCGGTCGCCTGCCGGCCGTCCACCTGCCCGATGGGCAGGGCTGCGTTGGTGACCCGGCCGACGGCGGTCGTGCGGACCGCGGGCGCCCCGTACTCCTCCACCGTGCCCCAGGCCTGGCACTCGGGGCAGCGGCCGAGCCATTTGGCGGTCGTCCATCCGCATTCGGTGCAGCGGTAGGACGGCCGGTCCTTGGAGGTCTTCGTACGGGCAGCCATGCGGGAAACCGTAGCGCCGGGCACCGACAACGCGCCCGGGGGTCCCGGGCCGGGGGCTCAGGGCGGGACGGACGGCGCGCCTGCCCGCTGACGGACGCACATGCGGTGCGCATAGGCCACGTTGGTAAGCACAATCACCCGCACCGTGGCAAATGCTGCTGTTCTCTTTCGAGGGATCGCTTCACCCGTATGGATTAAATGTGCTCAAGTCGCGCGAAGGGTGTGCCAGACGCTGCCTACGGTCGCCGGGTGACGAGCAGCATGCTGGAGCCCCCCGCGCAAACCACCGGTGCACACCGCGCACCCTGCCGTGCGCCCCGGCCGACGCTCGGGCAGACCCCGCCCGCGCGGTACGAGCCCTATCTGGACGGGCTGTTCACCTACTGCCTGTCCGTGCTCTGCGACCACGGCGCAGCGACGGCCGTGCTCGGGGAGGTCCTCGCCGCCGCCGAACGGCACCACGGACGCGGCCCCGCCGACGAGGAGCACCGAAAGGCCTGGCTGTACGCCCTCGCCCGGTGGGCCTGCCTGCGCAGGCTGAGAGAGCAGCGGCGCCGGCGCCAGGGCCCCGGGGCGCACGCGGCTCGAACGGGCGCGCACGCGGCGGGGGCCGGGGCGCGCTCCGGAGGGGGCGGTGCACCGGAGGGGCGGGACGAGTCCCCGTCGCCGCCGGAGACCGAGGAGCGGCACCGGGCGGAACTCGCCCGGCTCGCCTGGCCGGAGGCCGCGGGCACCACCCCCGAGCAGCGCGAGGCACTGGAACTGGCCGTGCGCCACCGGATCGGTCCCCGCGGCGTCGCCGCCGTGCTGGGGATGGAGCCGGCCGCCGCGCGCGAACTCCTCTCGTCCGCCGCTTGCGAGGTGGAGCGCACCCGCGCGGCCCTCGCCGTCGTCGAGACCGGGAACTGCCCCTCGGTCGCCCGGCTCACCGAGGACCGCCGGGTACTGCTCTCCGCCGCCCTGCGGCGCGAACTCGTCCGCCATGTCGACGACTGTCCGCGCTGCCGCCGGGCTGCCGAGCGGGCGGGTGCCGGGGGACCGTGGCCGGGCTCGACCGCCACACCCGCGGCCACGCCCGCCGCGCTCCCCTGGCCGTCGCGCCCCGCGAAGAGGCGCACGCGGCGATGCTGCACGTACCGCGAGCCCGCGCCGCCGCGCCCCGCTTCGGACGCGACGGCTTCCCGCTGGACCCCAAGGACCACGCCGCCCGGCGGAGCCGGCTCCGGGCCCGCGCCGTCACCACCACCGTGGTCGCGGCCGTGGTCGCCGCGCCCGTGCTCGCCCTCTGGGCGTCCTACCGGGGTGACTCCCTGACCGGCGAGGCGCACGACGGCCCCGCGGTTTCCGCGAGCGAGGCCGACGACACCCAGTCGACGGGGGGTGTGCCGTACGACCGCTACGAGAACGCCGGCAACGCGCACCGGGACGGTCCGGACCCCCGGTTCGCCGTCGGCCCGCCGGGCCCGGGGGCCGGGGACGTCACCGTCGAGGTGATCAGCCCCGGTTCCTCACCCGGCGCCACCGGTGCGGCGGGCCGTGACGCCGGCCGGATCTCCGTCGGCGCACGGCCGTACGGAGAGTCCGTGCTGCTCACGCTCACCTCCTCCGGCGACGCCCCGGTCTCCTGGTCACTGTGGACGGACGCGCCGTGGCTCTATGCCGACCGCACCTCCGGCACGCTGTCGCCGGGGGAGTCGGTCATCGTCCGTGTCCTTGTGGACCGTGCGGCGGAACCGGCAGGTCAGTGGAGCGCCCGTATCGGCATCGACCCCGCCGGAACGGTCCTGCAGATGCGCGGCGGGGGATCGTCGCAGACCCTGCCTCCGCCGTCCACGGAGCCGTCGCCGCCGTCGTCCGAGCCTCCCGCCGAGCCGCCGCCGTCCGCCGAGCCGCCGCCTCCGCCGTCGTCGGAGCCGCCCCCGTCCACGGAGCCGCCGCCGTCCGCCGAGCCCCCACCGGCGTCGGAGCCCACGCCGCCATCCGAGCCTCCGCCCTCGGCTGAGCCCCTGAGCGAGGCCCCGGCCATGCCCGGATGACGAAGCGTTTCCCTAGGTACGACGAAGTGTCTCCTTCGGTACGACGAAGTGTCTCCCTCGGTACGACGAAGCGTCTCCCTCGGTACCGGGACCGCGAAGCGCCGTGCCTCCGGCGGACCGCCCGGTAGCGGCCGCCCTCGCGGCGAGGACACGGCCGCGACCGGTCGGCCGCGGGCGGACGGCCCCCGCCCCGGTGCCGCTCCATCCGCTCCTCGGATCAGCGGTGCCCCACGCGGCGGCCGCGGCCCCTCCGCCAGGGGCGGGCCGCCCGGATCCGGCCGGGCGGGATCCGGATGCACGGGACCCGGGACCGTGTGGCTCGGGTCACGCGGGCCCCGCGGCCGCGCGACCCGGCTCCGCGGGATCCGCCGGGTGCGGTGCCACCAGCGGCAGCTGCGAGGCCAGCCGCGCCTCGCACAGCTCCGCGAGCGCGTCGTAGGCGGCCTTGCCCATCAGCTCGGTCAGTTCGGGCCGGTAGGTCACGTACACCGGGTCGCCCGCCCCGTGCGCCGAGGTCGCCGACGTGCACCACCAGTGCAGGTCATGGCCCCCCGGACCCCAGCCCCGGCGGTCGTATTCGCCGATCGACACCTGGAGGACCCGTGTGTCGTCCGGCCGGTCGATCCACTCGTACGTCCGGCGGATCGGCAGCTGCCAGCACACGTCGGGCTTGGTCTCCAGCGGCTCCCGGCCCTCCTTCAGCGCCAGGATGTGCAGGGAGCAGCCCACGCCGCCCGCGAACCCCGGCCGGTTCTGGAAGATGCAGGAGCCCTTCCACCGCCGGGTCTGCCGGTCCCCGTCCTCGTTGACCTCGGCCCAGCCCGACGCGCGGCCGACGTCGTGGAACTCCCAGACCTCGGGCGTGAGACGCGCCACATGACCGGCGACCCGCTCCTCGTCCTCCTCGTCGGAGAAGTGCGCACCGAGCGTGCAGCAGCCGTCGTCCGCCCGGCCCGCCTGGATGCCCTGGCAGCCGCTGCCGAAGATGCAGTTCCAGCGGGAGGTCAGCCACGTCAGGTCGCAGCGGAAGACCTGTTCTCCGTCCGCGGGGTCCGGGAACTCGACCCAGGCCCGCGGAAAGTCCAGGCCCTTCTCGTCCGGTTCGGCGTGCGGCGGGTGGTGAGAGCTGACCGTGGGCTTCTTCGGCTGGGCTTTGTCCTGCTTCGCCTTTTTCGTCTTTGGCACGACTCCAGCGTATGCGGGTCGCCGCAGTAGCGTTCCGTACATGAGACTCGGAGTCCTCGACGTCGGTTCGAACACAGTGCACCTTCTGGTGGTGGACGCCCACCCCGGCGCCCGGCCGCTGCCCGCCCACTCCCACAAGGCGGAACTGCGCCTGGCGGAGCTGCTCGACGGCGACGGAGCCATCCACGCCGACGGTGTCGACCGGTTGATCTCCACGCTCGAGGACGCCCTGCAGGCCGCCGAGGACAAGGGCTGCGAGGACGTGCTGCCGTTCGCGACCTCGGCCGTGCGGGAGGCGGCCAACGCCGACGAGGTCCTGTCGCGGGTGAAGGCGGTGACCGGCATCGACCTCCAGGTCCTCACCGGTGACGAGGAGGCCCGGCTCACCTTCCTGGCCGCCCGCCGCTGGTTCGGCTGGTCGGCGGGGAAGCTGCTGGTCCTCGACATCGGAGGCGGCTCGCTGGAGATCGCCTACGGGATCGACGAGGACCCCGACATCGCCGTCAGCCTGCCGCTCGGCGCCGGACGGCTGACCGCGGGGATGCTGCCCGGCGATCCGCCCGACCCGGAGGACGTGCGCGCGCTGCGCCGCCATGTGCGGGCGCAGATCGCCCGCACGGTCGGCGAGTTCACCCGGTTCGGACGGCCGGACCACGTCGTCGCCACCTCCAAGACGTTCAAGCAGCTCGCCCGGATCGCGGGCGCCGCTCGCTCCACCGAGGGCCTCTACACCTCGCGGGAACTGGGCCGGACGTCACTGGAGGGGTGGGTGCCGAAGCTCGCCGCGATGACGGCGGCGCAGCGTGCCACCCTGCCCGGTGTCTCCGAGGGCCGGGCCGGTCAGCTGCTGGCGGGAGCGCTGGTCGCGGAGGGTGCGATGGACCTCTTCGGCGTCGACGAGCTCGAGATCTGCCCCTGGGCGCTCCGCGAGGGGGTGATCCTGCGGAGGCTGGATCACCTCCCCGCCTTCTGATGCGGGCCCGTAATCTGTCCCACGTGGCAGAACCAGTGGTGCGCATCCCGGATGCGAAGGTCGCCCTGTCGACGGCCTCCGTCTATCCGGAGTCGACGGCTACGGCCTTCGAGATCGCCGCGCGCCTCGGCTACGACGGTGTGGAGGTCATGGTCTGGACCGACCCCGTCAGCCAGGACATCGAGGCGCTGCGCCGGCTCTCCGACTACCACGGGATACCGGTGCTGGCCGTCCATGCGCCGTGTCTGCTCATCACCCAGCGCGTGTGGTCGACCGATCCCTGGGTGAAGCTCCAGCGCGCCCAGGCAGCCGCCGAGAAGCTGGGCGCCTCGACCGTCGTCGTCCACCCGCCGTTCCGCTGGCAGCGGCAGTACGCCCGGGACTTCGTCTCCGGAATCTGGCGGATGGCGCACGAGACGGACGTGCGCTTCGCCGTCGAGAACATGTACCCCTGGCGGTACCGGGACCGCGAGATGCTCGCGTACGCCCCCGACTGGGACGTCACCAAAGAGGACTACCGGCACTTCACGATCGACCTGTCGCACACGGCCACGTCCCGCACGGACACGCTCGCCATGGTCGACCGCATGGGCGACCGGCTCGGCCATGTGCACCTCGCGGACGGGAAGGGCTCGGCGAAGGACGAGCACCTGGTGCCGGGGCGCGGCGACCAGCCGTGCGCCGAGCTGCTGGAGCACCTGGCCCGCAGCGGCTTCGACGGCCATGTGGTGATCGAGGTCAACACCCGGCGGGCGATGTCGGCCGCGGAGCGCGAGGCCGACCTCGCGGAGGCGCTGGCCTTCACCCGGCTGCACCTGGCCTCGGCGAGCGCGCCGTCCCGGGGCGGCCCCCCGGGCGCGGCGGGCCCGGGCGGATCATGACGGACGGAGCGCCCAGGCGGCGCGGCAGGCCGGCCCGCACCGCGGCCGAGACCGGGCCCGCCGCGCGGGAGCGGATCCTGGAGGCGGCCCGCGCGGAGTTCGCCCAGCGCGGGTACGACAAGACCTCCGTCCGGGGCATCGCCAAGGCCGCCGGGGTCGATCCCGCTCTCGTCCACCACTACTTCGGCACCAAGGACGAGGTCTTCGCGGCCGCCATCGAGGTCTCCTTCGAGCCGGCGCTGGTGGTGCCCGCCATCCTCGGCGAGGGCAAGGAGGGGGTGGGCGAGCGGCTGGCCCGCTACTTCATCGGGGTGTGGGAGAACCCGGCGACGCGCGCCCCGCTGCTCGCGATCCTCCGGTCCGCCCTGACGCACGAGGCGGCGGCGAAGGTGCTGCGCGGCTTCGTCCTGCGGCGGATGCTGGAGCGGATCGCCGCCGACCTGGACGTCCCGGACCCGAAGCTCCGGGCCGAGCTGGCCGCCTCGCACATGATCGGCATTGCCGTGCTGCGGTATGTGATCCAGGTGGAGCCGCTGGCCACGGTGGATTCGGAGGAGATCGTCGAGATGGTCGCGCCCACGCTTCAGAGATATCTGACCACGGCCTGAGCGGGCCGGGCCGCGCGTGGGCTCACCGGCCGCGGCTCGCCGAGCCCGGCCGCGGCGGTCGAGGTCCGTGGCCGGTTCCCGGGCGGCGGCCGATGCGGTTCCCGGACCCCGGCCCGGTGCATCCGGCGTCCGCCCGGTGGCTTCGGCAAGCCCGGTCGACGGCCGCGTCGGGGCCGCCGCAGCGGCCTGCCGGGTCCGCCGGGTGCGACCTGCCGCGGACGATCGGGGCGTCCGACCGGGGTGGACGAAGGACCGCACGGCCCCGCCGGAGCGGCCTGCCGGGTCCGCCGGGTACGACCTGCCGCGGACGATCGGGGCGTCCGACCGGTGTGGACGACCGGGGCGTCCGACCGGTGTGGACGACCGACCTCACGGCCCCGCCGTGGAGCTGACCGAAAGGCGGACCGTCATCCCGTATTCCGGACATGTGGTCCAGATCTTGGAGCATCGGCGTAGGCTCGACTGAGCCAGAACTGTCTGAAGGAGCGAGCGACGATGCCCGAGCTGAGGTCCCGCACAGTCACCCACGGCCGCAACATGGCGGGCGCCCGCGCCCTGATGAGGGCCTCGGGCGTAGCGAGCGCGGACATCGGCAAGCCGGTCATCGCGGTCGCCAACTCCTTCACGGAGTTCGTCCCCGGGCACACCCACCTCGCCCCCGTCGGCCGGATCGTCTCGGACGCCGTCCTGGCGGCGGGCGCGGTGCCGCGCGAGTTCAACACCATCGCCGTCGACGACGGCATCGCCATGGGCCACGGCGGCATGCTCTACTCGCTGCCGTCGCGCGACCTGATCGCGGACTCCGTGGAGTACATGGTCGAGGCCCACTGCGCCGACGCCCTGATCTGCATCTCCAACTGCGACAAGATCACCCCCGGCATGCTGATGGCCGCCATGCGCCTCAACATCCCGGCGGTCTTCGTCTCGGGCGGCCCGATGGAGGCCGGCCAGGCCACCCTGGTCGACGGCACGGTCCGCAAGCTCGATCTGATCAACGCCATCGTGGACTCGGTCAACGAGAACGTCTCGGACGAGGACGTGCTGCGCATCGAGGAGAACGCCTGCCCGACCTGCGGCTCCTGTTCCGGCATGTTCACCGCCAACTCGATGAACTGCCTGACCGAGGCGATCGGCCTGTCCCTTCCGGGCAACGGATCGGTCCTGGCCACCCACACCGCCCGCCGCGCGCTGTACGAGAACGCGGGCCGCACGGTCGTCGAGATCACCAAGCGCTACTACGAGCAGGGCGACGAGTCCGTCCTCCCGCGCAACATCGCCACCCGTGAGTCCTTCGAGAACGCCATGGCCCTCGACATCGCCATGGGCGGCTCCACCAACACGATCCTCCATCTGCTCGCCGCCGCCCAGGAGGCCGAGCTCGACTACGACCTGACCGACATCGACGCCGTCTCGCGCCGGGTGCCGTGCCTGGCCAAGGTCGCGCCGAACGTCGCCCCCGGCGGCACGTACTACATGGAGGACGTCCACCGGGCCGGCGGCATCCCCGCCATCCTGGGCGAGCTGTACCGGGGCGGGCTGCTGAACGAGGACGTCCACACCGTCCATTCGGCGTCGCTGGCCGAGTGGCTCAAGACCTGGGACGTGCGCGGGGGCTCCCCCTCCGCCGAGGCCGTCGAGCTGTGGCACGCGGCCCCCGGCTGCGTCCGCTCCGCCACCGCCTTCTCGCAGTCCGAGCGCTGGGAGTCGCTGGACGTCGATGCCGAGGGCGGTTGCATCCGCTCCGTCGAGAACGCCTATTCCAAGGACGGCGGCCTCGCCGTTCTCAAGGGCAACATCGCCGAGGACGGCTGCGTCGTGAAGACGGCGGGCGTCGACGAGTCGATCTGGACCTTCGAGGGCCCGGCCGTCGTCTGCGAGTCGCAGGAGGAGGCGGTCGACAAGATCCTCTCCAAGGTGGTCAAGGAGGGCGACGTGGTCGTCATCCGCTACGAGGGCCCGCGCGGCGGCCCCGGCATGCAGGAGATGCTCTACCCGACCTCCTTCCTCAAGGGCCGCGGCCTGGGGAAGGCCTGCGCGCTCATCACCGACGGCCGCTTCTCCGGAGGCACCTCGGGCCTGTCCATCGGCCACGCGTCCCCGGAGGCCGCGTCCGGCGGCGCCATCGCCCTCGTCGAGGACGGCGACCGCATCCGCATCGACATCCCCAACCGCTCCGTCGAACTCCTCGTCGACGACGCCACCCTCGCCGCCCGCCGCGAGGCCCTGGGCGGCGTCTACGCGCCGAGGAACCGCGAACGGAAGGTCTCCGCGGCGCTGCGTGCGTACGCGGCGATGGCGACGAGTGCGGACAAGGGCGCGGTGCGGGACGTGGACAGGCTCGGCTGACACCGGTCACCCGGCTGAGCCCCGCCGACGTCGGCGGGGCTCAGCCGCACCCGTCCACCCCTCGGCCCCGCCGGCCCGGTGGGGGCTCCCGCCGCACCCCCGGCCTCGGGCGGGTTCGGAAGTCCGCCCGGCCGCCGCGAACGTCCGGCACGCATTTCCCGGCAGCCCTTCGGACGCGGGAGAGCGCCCCCCTGCTGCGCCATCGGCCGTCGCAGCGGCCCGCCGCGCTCTCCTCCCCGCGCCGCGGGACGGCCCGCACGGGAACACGGGGCGCACTGCGAGCGGGCCCCCGCGTTCCGGCCGGTCTCACCACCGCGCCTCACCACCGCGCCGGTGTGCACACGGGCGGCGACGGACACGTCGCCGTGCGCTGAGCCTGACCCCGCGGACGGCCCGCGCGCCACGGCCCCGGCCGAGCGGCGGGCGGCCGGGGATAATCGGGTGCGTGAGCGAGAACGGCGAAGACAGCCCCCACCGCAGCCGTACACCCGGCTCCGCGGCCGGTCCCGACGGCCGGCCGGGCGCCGGGAGCGGCGGCCGTGCCGGGCCGAGGCCCGAGGAGATCCGGTTCTTCGGCACCACCTGGGTCCACCACGACGGCCGCTACGGCCTGCGGCGCGTCGCCGTCGCGGCCGGGTCGCTCGCCGCGGCGGTCGCGGGGTGCCTCGTCCTGCGGTTCGCCTACCAGGGCCTGGAGACCGCCCGGGTCGGCGGATTCGTGGACCTGCTGGTGGTCGTGACGTTCTCGGTGTGCAGCGCCGTCGCCTTCCGCAAGACCTGGGAGGGCTTCTCCCGCCGCCCGGCCGACCCGGCGCGCGAGGAGTCCCTGCGCAGTCTGCGCATGATCGGCTTCATCGGGGCGCTGCTCGCCTACTTCCTCCGCTCCCTCACCGAGGCGCCGGGGGAGAAGTTGCGGCGCGCGGAGTACGAGACGGCGCTCGCCCGGTACCAGAAGCGCCAGGGCGCCCGCACCGGGAACCCGGCGGTCCGGCGGAAACCCCGGCGCAGGTGAGACGGGCCGTGCCGTGGTGATCGGCACGGCGGACGCGGTGCGGCACGACGCCGTGCAGCAGGACGCCGTGCAGCAGGACGCCGTGTGGTGGGACGCCGCACGGCCCGGTCACGTCGCCGAGCGGACCGCCCTGACCAGGGCCTGCGCCCGGGGGTCGGCCGTGGCGCCCTTGCGCATGCCGGGGCGCGGCAGGATGCAGTAGGGCATGCCGGGGCGCGGCAGGACGCGGTACGGCGGCCGGGCCTGGCGCCGGCGGAATCCGCCTCCCGTCCGCCGCGCCGGGCCCGGCCCGCGAACACACACGGCGGACGGGGCTTCCGGGCGAGCGGCCAGGGGCCGTTCGCCGCCGGCCCGAGGACCCCCGAGGACCGCGATCAGTGCCTCCAGGACCGCGCTCGCGACCATCCGGGAGCGGCGTCTTCGTCCCATCCGGCGGAGCCGCGCCGCCCGGGGGCCGGCGTATCGGCTGATCCTGCGAGCTGCGCTTCGCCCGGCCCACCGGCGGGTCCGCCACCGGACTCTCCCCTCCCGTGTCACATCCGGCGGCGCTGCGCCGTCCCATGGGTATGACGACACACAGCAGCGGCGACCGCCCCCGGGTCCTTGTCCTCGGCGCCGGCTACGCCGGGCTCACAGCCGCCCTCCGGCTGGCTCCACACGCCCGGGTGGGCCTGATCGACCCCAGCCACCGGTTCACCGAACGCGTACGGCTCCACGAACTGGCCGCGGGAGTCCGCCACGATGTGAGCCACCCGCTCTCCGGCTTCCTCCGCCCCGCGGGGATCGAGCACGTCGCGGCGCGGGCCACGGCGATCGATCCGGCCGTCCGCACGGTCGCGACGGACGACGGCCGGAGGCTTCCGTACGACCGGCTCGTCTACGCCCTGGGCAGCCGCACCGCGCCCGCGGGCGAACGCGCCCACACCGCCGAGACCGCCGCCGACCTGTCCAAGCGCCTCCAGGACGGCCCGGGCTCGGTGGCGGTCGTCGGCGGCGGGCTGACCGGGATCGAACTCGCCGCCGAACTCGCCGAGGCCCGGCCCGAGTGGCGGGTGAGCCTGCACTCGGAGGGGAGGGTCGGCTCGGGCTTCGCCCCGCGCGCCCGCGACCACGCGCTGTGCGTGCTGAGGGCGCGGGGCGTGCGGATCGAGGAGGGCCGCCGGATCGCGGAGCCCGAGGCGGTCGACGCGGACGAGGTCGTCTGGGCGGCCTCGATGGTCCCGAACACCGAGCTTGCCGCGGCGGCCGGTCTCCCGCGGGACTCCTCGGGCCGCGTCCGGGTCGACGGCACCCTGCGCTCGCCGGCGTACCCCGAGGTGTACGTCGCGGGGGACGCCGCCGCGGCGAGTTCGGCCAGGGCGGGCGTGCTGCGCATGGCCTGCGCGACGGCGCTGCCCATGGGCTCGCACGCCGCCGCGTCGATCATCTCCGAGTTCCGCGGGCGGGGACCGCGCACCTTCGACTACGGCTTCCTGACCCAGTGCGTCAGCCTCGGCCGCCACGACGGGCTCATCCAGTTCGTCCGGGCGGACGACAGTCCGCGCGACCGCTTTCTGACGGGGCGTCCGGCCGCCTGGGTCAAAGAGCAGGTCGTCCGCTCCACCGTCGGTGTGCTGCGGACCGCCGCCCGCCGCCCCTGGGCCATCCCGCTGGTGCCGGGCATGTCCTGACTCCCCACCACGCGTCTTGACGGCCACCTCTCCCGGATGGATTATTCATCACGTGATGAATAATCCATCCGGGGCACTCCGGCACCGGCCGTCCACGCGCGCGCCCTCACCGTGGTCCGCGGCCCCCGAACCGTCCTGCGCAACCTCGACTTCGACCTGCCACCGGGCCGGATCACCGGACTCCTCGGCCCCTCCGGCTGCGGCAAGTCCACCCTGATGCGTGCTGTCGCCGGCACCCAGGCCAGGGTCACCGGAACCCTCGACGTCCTCGGCCGGCCCGCCGGCCACGCCGCGCTGCGCTCCCGCATCGGCTACGTCACCCAGGCCCCCTCCGTCTACGACGACCTGACCGTCCGCCAGAACCTCGCCTACTTCGCCGCGGTCCTCGACCCGGGCCGCGCCGCCGCCGAACGCCGCCGGCGCCATGTCTCCCAGGCCCTCGCGGACGTGGACCTCACCGCGCACGCCGGCGCGCTCGCGGGCAGGCTCTCCGGAGGGCAGCGCAGCCGCGTCTCCCTCGCCGTCGCCCTTCTCGGCACGCCCGAACTGCTCGTCCTCGACGAACCCACCGTCGGCCTCGACCCGGTCCTGCGCCGCGACCTGTGGGACCTCTTCCACCGCATCGCCGCCGAACGCGGCACCACGATCCTCGTCTCCTCCCACGTCATGGACGAGGCCGAGCGCTGCCACGGCCTGCTCCTGCTGCGAGACGGCGAACTCCTCGCCGACGGGTCCCCCGAGACCCTCCGCCGCCGCCACGGCACCGCCACCGTCGAAGAGGCATTCCTGCACCTCGTCGACACCGCCGACGCCCTCCAGGAGGAGGCCCGATGAACGCCGACCCGTCCCCCACGACCAGGGCCGCGGCCGACCCGTCCCCCACGACCGGGGCCGCCGCGGTCCCGGAGCCTCATCCCGCGCTCTCCCCGTCGCGTACCCTCGCCACCGCCGCCCGCGTACTGCGGCAGCTGCGGCACGATCCCCGCTCGATCGCCCTGATGCTCCTGGTGCCGTGCCTGATGCTCTTCCTGCTGCGCTACGTCTTCGACGGCAGCCCGCAGACCTTCGACGCCATCGGTGCCTCGCTGCTCGGCATCTTCCCGCTGATCACGATGTTCCTGATCACCTCGATCGCCACCCTGCGCGAGCGCACCTCCGGCACCCTCGAACGCCTGCTCGCCATGCCCCTCGGGAAAGCCGACCTGATAGCGGGCTACGCACTGGCCTTCGGCCTGCTCGCCGTCGTCCAGTCCGCCCTGGCGACCGGGCTCTCTGTCTGGTTCCTCGGCCTCGACGTCGCCGGTTCGGCCTGGCTGCTGCTGCTGGTGGCGCTGCTGGACGCACTGCTCGGCACGGCTCTCGGCCTCTTCGTCTCCGCCTTCGCCGCGTCGGAGTTCCAGGCGGTCCAGTTCATGCCGGCCGTGATCTTCCCCCAGCTCCTCCTCTGCGGCCTCTTCGCCCCCGCGACACCATGCAGCCCGTCCTCGAGGGCCTCTCGGACGTGCTGCCCATGTCGTACGCCGTGGACGGCATGAACGAGGTCCTCCGCCACGCCGACCTCACCGCCGACTTCGTCCGCGACGTCCTCGTCGTCTCCGTCTGCGCGCTCCTCGTCCTCTCCCTCGGCGCGGCCACGCTCCGCCGCCGCACCGCGTGACCGCCCCTCGGACAGCGCCGACACCGCGGCGGGCCCGGTGCGAGGATGTCCCTGTCCGTGAAAACCGGCGAGCGACCGGTCACGGACACGGACGACCCCCCTCTGCACACGCACCACCCCGGTGAGGTGACCCGCATGACCCAGACAGTCGCAGTCCTCGGCACCGGCAAGATCGGCGAGGCCCTGCTCAGCGGCATGATCCGGGCCGGCTGGCCCGCCTCGGCCCTGCTGGTGACCACCCGCCGGGCCGACCGCGCGGAGGAGCTCCGCACCCGCTACGGCGTCGAGGCCGTCACCAACGCGGACGCCGCCAAGCGCGCCGACACACTGATCCTGGCCGTCAAGCCCCAGGACATGGGCAGGCTCCTCGACGAGCTCGCCCCCCATGTCGCCGCGGACCGCCTCGTGATCAGCGCCGCCGCCGGTATCACCACCGCCACCATCGAGAGCCGGCTCGCCCCCGACACCCCCGTCGTCCGTGTCATGCCCAACACCCCCGTCCTCGTCGACGAGGGCATGTCCGTGATCTCGGGCGGCAGCCACGCCACCGCCGAGCACCTGACCCACACCGAGGAGATCTTCGGTGGAGTGGGCAAGACCCTCCGGGTCCCCGAGTCCCAGCAGGACGCCGCCACCGCCCTCTCCGGCTCCGGCCCCGCCTACTTCTACTTCCTGGTCGAGGCCATGACCGACGCGGGCATCCTCCTCGGCCTGCCGCGGGCCCAGGCCCACGACCTGATCGTCCAGGCCGCCATCGGTGCCGCGGTGATGCTGCGCGACTCCGGTGAGCACCCGGTGAAGCTCCGCGAGGCCGTCACCTCCCCGGCGGGGACCACCATCAACGCCATCCGGGAGCTCGAGAACCACGGCGTTCGCGCCGCACTCATCGCCGCACTCGAAGCGGCCCGCGACCGCAGCCGCGAACTCGCCTCCGGCAACGGATGACGGCGGGCGCCCGCGCAGCCGATTCCGGCGATGCCGGCGGCGTGCGGCCGCCACGGCTTCGCCACCGCGGCCGCGGACCCGCCTGCGGCAACGGGCCCGGGCTCCGCCGGCGGCCGGCAACTCCGGCGGACGGTGGGCCGGGCCGCCGAGCCGCGCCCCCCCGCGCCCCCCCGTGCCCCGGCGATCACCGGCACGATCGAGGCGACGCACAGCCCCACCTCCGGTCGGGGCAAGCCCGGGGCAGGGGCTCACCTCCCTGCGGCGGCCACCAGCTGGTCCGTCGACACCACCGTCGCGAATCCGCCGCCGTGCAGCGACACGGCGGTGGCCCGCGCCAGCTCATCGGCCTCCAGACGCCAGCCGAAGGGCCCCTCGAGGTCGAAGGTGTACGTCGCGTCCAGCGCGAACAGCACCTCGTACCCCAGGTTCCCGCCCATCCGCGCCGTGGTCTCCACGCACATGTTGGTCTGGATCCCGGCCACCACGAACTGCCGTACCCCCTGGGACCCGAACCACTCCGCCAGATCCGGGGTCCCGTAGAACGCGGAGTTCACGGTCTTCGTCACCAGCAGCTCCGGTCCTTCGCCGCTCCCCCTCCTGCGCTCCACGTAGTCCTTGAACCCGTTCCCCGGATGGCCGGGCCGCAGGGGCGACTCCGCACTCGACGAGTCGTGCCGCACGTAGACGACCGGACGGCCGCTTCCCCGCCACGCGTCGATCAGCGAGGCGATGTTCCCGTCCGCCCCCGGGTTGTTCCGCCGCCCCCAGAAAACCTCCTCCTCGAACCCCTTCTGCACATCCACGACGACCAGCGCTGCGTTCTCCGCGATTTCCATGACCGCCATGCTGTCCCGGCGCCGAACGGTGCCACAGGGGCGCAAAAGCCAGCGATCGATGATTTACTGCCAGCCATGGCGCCTTCGACGGCAGCAGCACCCCAGCGCATCGCCCTCCTCGCCTTCCCGGGAGTCCGGGCCTTCGACGTCTCCGTCGTCAACGAGGTCTGGGGCGTCGACCGCTCCGACCGCGGGGTACCCGCCTTCGAGCTCCGACGCGCCGCCGCCAACCGGGCACCCGTGTCCATGCGCGGTGGTCTCAGCCTCACCCCCGACCGCACCCTCGCCTGGCTCCGCCGCGCCGACCTCGTCGTCGTGCCCGGCCTCGACGACCACCTCACCCCCGCGCCCCCACCCGTCCTCGACGCCCTCCGCCACGCACACGGCCGGGGCACACCGATCGCCGCCCTCTGCGGAGGCGCATTCACCCTCGCCCAGGCGGGCCTGCTCGACGGCCGCCGTGCGATCACCCACTGGAACCTCACCCACCTCCTGCGCAGGCACCATCCCCGGGTCGCCGTCGTTCCCGACGCGCTCTTCCTCCACGACGACAACATCTGGACCTCCGCCGGCACCGCTGCCGGCATCGATCTGTGCCTCCATCTGGTTCGCACCACCCACGGCGCCGAAGCAGCCGCCACCATCGCCCGCTCGATGGTCACAGCCCCCTTCCGTGCGGGCACCCAGGCCCAGTTCATCGAGCACCCCACCCCCCGGGCGGACCGGGACGCCGACGCGCTCGCCGCCGTCCGCGACTACGCCCTCGCCCACCTCGCCGAGCCGCACACCGTCGCCTCACTCGCCGCCCGCGCGGGTATGTCGCCGCGCTCCTTCGCCCGTCACTTCCAGGCCACCACCGGCACCACACCCCTCCACTGGATCATCACCCAGCGCGTCGCCGCCGCCCGGAAACTGCTCGAACTCACCGATCACCCCATCCCCGAGGTCGCCCGCCGCACGGGCTTCGGCAGCGAGGTGACCATGCGCCAGCACTTCGCCGGCCACCTCGCCACCAGCCCGCGCGACTACCGGGCCGCCTTCCGTCAGCCGGCCGGAAGCAGCCCGATCGCCCGGTAGGCGCGGTCCACGAGGGGACGGGCCAGGCCCCTGGCCCGCGCGGCTCCCGCCGTCAGCACCTCGTCCACATAGGCAGGGTCGGCCGCCAGCTCCGCGTGCCGCACCCGCAGCGGCCTCAGCAGCTCCACCACCGCCTCGGCCGTGTCCTTCTTGAGTGCGCCGTAGGAGCCGTACGCACCGGCCAGGCCCTCCGGCTCCCCGTTCTCACAGGCCGCGAGGATCTCCAGCAG
Source organism: Streptomyces sp. I6 (assembly GCA_003725745.1). Taxonomy (GTDB): domain Bacteria; phylum Actinomycetota; class Actinomycetes; order Streptomycetales; family Streptomycetaceae; genus Streptomyces. The sequence goes on from RHDP01000001.1 coordinate 3,847,359, forward strand.
ATTCGCCACCCCGGGCCGGGCCTCCCGGTCGTAGACGACCTCCTGTCCGCTGTCGGTCACCGCTCGCATGATCTTGCGCCGGACCACGTCCGGGTCGTCCAGCAGATAGACGGTGCCCGCCCCGCCGTCCGAGGACTTGCCC
>RHDP01000001.1:3852500-5182500 GCA_003725745.1 Streptomyces sp. I6
TCTGAGACCTGATGCCGAGCCGATTGTGGTGAAGTGGATGATCCTATGCTGTCGAGAAAAGCCTCTAGCGAGTTTCATGGCGGCCCGTACCCTAAACCGACTCAGGTGGTCAGGTAGAGAATACCGAGGCGTTCGGGTGAACTATGGTTAAGGAACTCGGCAAAATGCCCCCGTAACTTCGGGAGAAGGGGGCCACGTCTGGTGATGAGTCTTGCACTCTGAGCTGGGTGTGGCCGCAGAGACCAGCGAGAAGCGACTGTTTACTAAAAACACAGGTCCGTGCGAAGCCGTAAGGCGATGTATACGGACTGACGCCTGCCCGGTGCTGGAACGTTAAGGGGACCGGTTAGCTCCATTTCGGTGGGGCGAAGCTGAGAACTTAAGCGCCAGTAAACGGCGGTGGTAACTATAACCATCCTAAGGTAGCGAAATTCCTTGTCGGGTAAGTTCCGACCTGCACGAATGGCGTAACGACTTCTCGACTGTCTCAACCATAGGCCCGGTGAAATTGCACTACGAGTAAAGATGCTCGTTTCGCGCAGCAGGACGGAAAGACCCCGGGACCTTTACTACAGTTTGATATTGGTGTTCGGTTCGGCTTGTGTAGGATAGGTGGGAGACTGTGAAGCTTGGACGCCAGTTCAGGTGGAGTCGTCGTTGAAATACCACTCTGGTCGTGCTGGATGTCTAACCTGGGTCCGTGATCCGGATCAGGGACAGTGTCTGATGGGTAGTTTAACTGGGGCGGTTGCCTCCTAAAGGGTAACGGAGGCGCCCAAAGGTTCCCTCAGCCTGGTTGGTAATCAGGTGTTGAGTGTAAGTGCACAAGGGAGCTTGACTGTGAGACCGACGGGTCGAGCAGGGACGAAAGTCGGGACTAGTGATCCGGCGGTGGCTTGTGGAAGCGCCGTCGCTCAACGGATAAAAGGTACCCCGGGGATAACAGGCTGATCTTCCCCAAGAGTCCATATCGACGGGATGGTTTGGCACCTCGATGTCGGCTCGTCGCATCCTGGGGCTGGAGTCGGTCCCAAGGGTTGGGCTGTTCGCCCATTAAAGCGGTACGCGAGCTGGGTTTAGAACGTCGTGAGACAGTTCGGTCCCTATCCGCTGTGCGCGTAGGAGTCTTGAGAAGGGCTGTCCCTAGTACGAGAGGACCGGGACGGACGAACCTCTGGTGTGCCAGTTGTCCTGCCAAGGGCATGGCTGGTTGGCTACGTTCGGGAGGGATAACCGCTGAAAGCATCTAAGCGGGAAGCCTGCTTCGAGATGAGGGCTCCCACCCACTTGATGGGGTAAGGCTCCCAGTAGACGACTGGGTTGATAGGCCGGATGTGGAAGCCAGGTGACTGGTGGAGTTGACCGGTACTAATAGGCCGAGGGCTTGTCCTCAGTTGCTCGCGTCCACTGTGTTAGTTCTGAAGTAACGAACATGCCGCTACTGTGGTGGTGGGCTGGTTCGATATTTTCATAGAGTTTCGGTGGTCATAGCGTTAGGGAAACGCCCGGTTACATTTCGAACCCGGAAGCTAAGCCTTTCAGCGCCGATGGTACTGCAGGGGGGACCCTGTGGGAGAGTAGGACACTGCCGAACGATTGTTGAGGGGAAGCCCCGGGCCTTGCGGCCCGGGGCTTTTCCGCGTTCACCGTTGCCCGGCCGAGTTCTCGTTTTCCTAGGATCGAGGACATGCGCTACGACCTCGTGATCTTCGACAACGACGGTGTCCTCGTGGACAGCGAGCCCCTGTCCAACACCATCCTTGCCGGGTACCTCACCGAGTTGGGGCATCCCACCACCTACGCGGAGTCCGTGCGCGACTACATGGGCGCCGCGGTGCACCGGGTGCACGACCTCGTCCTGGAACGGACGGGGAAGCGGCTCCCCGACGACTTCGACGAGATACTGCACGCGCGCGTGTTCGCCGCGTTCGAGCGAGAGTTGACACCTGTCGCAGGGGTCCTCGACATCCTGGGCAAGCTCACGGCCGACGGGGTGCCGTACTGCGTCGCGTCCTCCGGGAGCCATGAGCGCATCCGGGCCGGGCACCGCAAGACCGGGCTTGACGCGTGGTTCCACGCGGAGAACGTCTTCAGTGCCCAGGACGTGGGCTGTGGCAAGCCGGCGCCCGACCTTTTCCTGCACGCCGCCGCACGGATGGGTGCCGCTCCCGCGCGCTGCGTTGTGATCGAGGACAGTCCTCTCGGCGTCGCCGCCGCCCTCGCGGCGGGGACGGACGTGTACGGGTTCACCGCGATGACGCCGGCCACGCACCTCTCCGGAGCCAACGGATTCTTCGCGGACATGTCCGAGCTGCCCGAACTGCTCGCCTGATCGACCTACCCATCGGTAGGTGAGCGGCCTACGCTGTGCGGTCATGACGGACGCGCGGTTGCGGCACGGTCGGGCCTCGTTGGCGCTCAGCTTCTTCGTCCAGGGCGTGGCCTTCGCCCTCCTGGTAACGCGGATACCCGCGATCCAGGACCGCTACGGGATATCCGACGGGCTGCTGCCACTCTTCCTCGCCGCCGTGCCGGTTCTCGCCGGCGTCGGCAGCGTGGCCACCGGGAGGCTCGTCGCACGACGGCCGCCGGCATCGGTTCTCCGGTGGTCGCAGCCGGTGGTCCTGCTCTCCCTGCCGGCACTCGGCGCGGGCACCGAGATGTGGCAGGCCGCTCTGACTCTCGGGGTGTTCGGGCTGGCCGTCGGAGCGCTGGACGCGTCGATGAACATGCTCGGCGTCAGCCTGCAACAGGCGTACGGCCGCAGCATCATCCTCGGCTTCCACGCCGCGTACAGCCTCGGCGGGATCCTCGGCGCCTCCCTCGCCTGGGCCGCCGCGTACGGGGACGTGCCGCTCGTGCTGTCCTACCTGCCGGTCGTCCTCGTGCTGCTGCCCGCTGCGCTGCTCGGAAGCCGGTGGTACGTCGGCGCCGGCGACCCTGCATCGGGCGACCCCGCATCGGGCGGCGGCGAGGAGCCGCGCGGTCGGGGCGCGGCCGTCCCGTTCGGGGCGCTGCTGCCGCTGTGCATGGTGATGGCGTTCGCGTACATCGGAGACTCCACCGTGTCGAACTGGAGCGCAAAGTACCTCCAGGACGTGCTGGGGAGTTCCGAGGAACTGGCGACCGTCCCCTACAACGCCTACATGGTGACCACGCTGCTCGGGCGGGCCGTCGGGGATCTCGGGGTGCGGCGGTTGGGTGCCGTGACGGTCGTGCGGTGCGGGACGCTGCTGGCGGCGGGCGGTTTCGCCGTGGTGGCGGTGGCGCCGGGGCCGTGGACGGGCCTCGCCGGATTCACCCTGCTCGGTCTGGGCCTGTGCGTGATCGTGCCGCAGACGTTCGCCGCCGCCGGGCGCCGGGCCGTCGAGAGCGGCGGCCCCGGGGCGGGCAACGCGGCCGTCGCACGGCTCAACGTCTTCAACTACGTGGGATTTCTGATCGGGGCACCGTTGGTCGGAGGACTGGGGGACGCGTGGAACTACCGGGGAGCGATGCTCGTCCCGATGGTGTTGGTGCTTGTGACGTGGCGGTACGCGAGGTCGTTCGAGTCGGAGCCCGACCGATACGGTGTCGGCCATGAGCGGCCGCGCACTGTTGATGTGGGACGAGGCGGTGACGAAGTATGACTTCGGCCCCAGCCATCCGATGGATCCCGTGCGGCTCGCGCTGACCATGGGGTTGGTGCGGGCCTACGGGCTGGACCGCGCCGTGGACGTGGTGGCGGGCAGGCCCGCGGGCGAGTCGACCCTGCGGCTGGTCCACCGCGAGGACTATGTGGCGGCGGTGCGCGCCGCATCGGAGAATCCGCGGGCGGCGGACCAGTCCTACGGTCTGGGCACCTTGGACGACCCGGCCTTCCCGGGCATGCACGAGGTCTCGGCGATGATCGCGGGCCAGTCCGTGGGAGCGGCCGAGGCGGTGTGGCGGGGCGAGGCCCCCACGCCGTGAACTTCGCGGGCGGGCTGCATCACGCGATGCCCGGTTCGGCCTCGGGCTTCTGCATCTACAACGACGCCTCGCTGGCCATCGCGCGGCTGCTGGAGCTGGGCGCCGAGCGGGTCGCCTACCTGGACGTCGACGTGCACCACGGGGACGGTGTGCAGGCGGCGTTCTGGGACGACCCGAGGGTACTGACGATCTCCCTGCACGAGCATCCCGGCACTCTCTTCCCGGGCACCGGGTGGCCGGAGGAGACGGGTGGCCCGGGAGAGGGCGAGGGCTCCGCGGTGAACGTGGCGCTGCCCGCCGGGACCGGGGACGACGGCTGGCTGCGCGCGTTCCACGCCGTCGTGCCGGAGCTGCTGAGGCACTTCCGCCCGCAGGTCCTGGTGACGCAGCACGGAGCCGACACGCACTTCGAGGACCCGCTGGCGCACCTGGCCGTGTCCCTGGACGCCCAGCGGCTGGTGCAGGAGGCGTGCCACTCGCTCGTGCACGAGTGCGTCGAGGACGGGCGCTGGCTGGCACTCGGCGGGGGCGGTTACGCCGTCGTCGACGTGGTGCCGAGGTCCTGGACCCACCTCGTCGGGATCGCCGCCCATGCGCCGGTGGACCCGGAGTCGGTGATCCCGTCCTCGTGGCGGGACGAGGTGTACGCGCGGACACGGCAGTTGGGGCCGGGACGGATGACGGACGGGCGCACGCCGGCATGGCGGTCCTGGGAGGACGGCTACGATCCGGCGGACCGATTGGACCAGGCCGTCCTCGCGACGCGCCGCGCGCTCTTCCCGCTGCGGGGCATGCTGCCGTAGCCGTAGCCGTAGCCGTAGCCGTAGCCGTAGCCGTAGCCGTAGCCGTAGCCGTAGCCGTAGCCGTAGCCGTAGCCCGCCCGCTGCCGGGAGGACGCCCGTCATGTGGAGGGCGGTCCGCGGCCGTTACGCCGACGGTGGGGATTCGCCGGGGTTCCCGGGGCGCGGGGCCGGGCGCTGCGGGACCATCGTCGCTGTGGTGAGCAGAGGGGCGCTGCGGGCGCATCTGTTGACGGCGGGACTCGCCGGCCCGGTGGCGACGTCCCGGGAGGGCAGCCTGCGGAGCTACCGGCTGTTCGCGGCACGGGATCCGAGGGTCACGCTCGGGCTTGATCCCCAGGGGGCCTGGGGTGAGCGGGACCTGATCGCGCTGATGGCGGACAGATGCGGGGTCTCCGGGGACCCGGGGCATGTATCCGGTCAGGACGTCATCGACCCGGAGCGCACGCTGAACGGGCTCGACGCGTTCGCCGGACGGCTGGCGGCGGTCGCCGAACGCCGCGGGACCGTGCTGTTCGGGACCGGGCATCCGCACCGGCTGCTCGGTTTCTACGCCGCGCTGGCAGACGCCCTGTCGGCGGCGGGCTGTCTTGTTCTCACACCCGCGCAGGGCCGATGTATCGACATAACGACCCGGTTCGGCGTACGTACGTACACCATCGACTACGTACGGGGAGTCGCGATGGTGCGAGCACCCGGAGCGCGGGTCGCGGGGTGTGAGACCGGCGTGCACACCCATTCACCCCTCCCGGTGCGGGCCGCGCTGGAGGGGGCGGCGGAGTCCGGCACCCCCCTGCCCGAGCTGGTGGTCGGGGACCACGGTTGGGTCTGCGGTGCAGGTCAGCTCGGTTTTGAGGTGATCGGCCTGGCGGACACGGACGATCCGGCGCTGTTCGTCGGAGAGGCCGAAGGGCGCGTGTCCGTCGCCGTCCCGGTGGATGACGCCGTGCGGTCCGCCTACTACCGGCCGCTTACTCGCTATGTACTCAATCGGGCGTGTCTGTCACAGTAAACGACCGATGGCTGCTCCTCTTCCCCACTCGCACCACCCGCCCCTACTCTGGGGAGTGAGCGCACCGCGACGAAGAGTCACCGGAGGGGAAGCCGGTGTGCGTCGTGTGCGGAAGGTACAGGTGGGTCATGGCTGCTGGCGAAAGGCCTCTCAACGAGGTCAAGTTCCTGACCGTGGCGGAAGTCGCCTCGGTGATGCGCGTGTCGAAGATGACCGTGTACCGCTTGGTGCACAGCGGTCATCTGCCGGCGATTCGGGTGGGCAGGTCCTTCCGGGTTCCGGAGCAAGCGGTTCACGAGTACCTCCGGGAATCCTTCGTGGGGGTCGAGTCGGCCTGAGATGCCCCTCGGATTACAGGCTCGGAGCTCGGGCCGGTAGGCTAGGCCGACGTAGGTCGTGTGGGCCCAGACGCCCCGCACCGAGTGAAGAGAAGTGAGCGAGGGTAGTCGTGGGCTCTGTTATCAAGAAGCGGCGCAAGCGGATGGCCAAGAAGAAGCACCGCAAGCTGCTCAAGCGCACGCGTGTGCAGCGTCGCAACAAGAAGTAAGCGGCGGCTGTCGCGAACGCCGTGGCCCCTTTCACCCGCGAGGTGGACGGGGCCACGGTGCTTTTCCGGCCGGTGGTGTCGTGCGTTGGGACCAAAGAGCCGGGTAGCAGGCCCTGCGGTCAACACAGCGCAACACCAACCCGCTACGGTGACGGATAGCCAGGACCGAACGGAAGGCGCTGATCTTGGGCAAGGTCGTGCTTGTCACCGGTGTGGCCCGGCAGCTCGGGGGCCGCTTCGTACGCCGTATCCAGCGGGACCCCGGAGTGGAACGGGTGGTGGGCGTCGACGCGGTGACTCCCGGGCATCGTCTCGGCGGAGCCGATTTCGTACGGGCCGACATCCGCCAGCCGGCCATAGCGCGGGTACTGGCCGAGCACGACGTGGACACCGTGGTCCACCTGGACGTCACGGGCACTCCCCTCGGGTCGGGGGGCCGTACCGCGGTCAAGGAGACCAACGTCATCGGCACCATGCAACTGCTCGGTGCCTGTCAGAAGTCGCCGACCGTCCGGAGGCTGGTGGTCAAGTCCAGTACCAGCGTGTACGGCTCCGCCTCGCGGGACCCGGCCGTCTTCACCGAGACCACGCCCCCCAAGTCACTGCCGAGCGGCGGTTTCGCCAAGGACGCCGTGGAGGTCGAGGGCTATGTGCGCGGCTTCGCGCGCCGCAGGCCGGATGTGGCGGTGTGCGTGCTGCGGTTCGCCAACATCCTGGGGCCGAGCGCCGACTCCCCGCTAGCGGACTACTTCTCGCTGCCCGTCATGCCGACCGTGCTGGGCTACGACCCCCGGCTGCAGTTCGTCCACGAGGACGACGTCGTCGACGTGCTGCGGATCGCCTGCCACGAGCCCCGCCGCGGCACGCTGAACAGCGGCACGTTCAACATCGCGGGCGACGGAGTGCTGCTGCTGTCGCAGTGCTCGCGCAGACTCGGCCGGCCCACGGTGCCGGTGCTGCTGCCCGCGGTGACCTGGGTCGGTTCGGCCCTGCGCACGGTCGGTGTCACCGACTTCTCGCCGGAGCAGATCCGGCTCCTCACGCACGGCCGGGTGGTCAGCACCGTGCAGATGCGCGAGACACTGGGCTTCGAACCCGCCTACACGACCGCGGAGACCTTCGCGGACTTCGCGCGGAGCCGCGGGCCGGGCCTGCTGCCGCCGGAGACCCTGGCGAGGGCGGTCGACAAGGTCGCCGCGCTGTCGCCGGCCGGCGGTGCCACCCCACCGAGCGCCGGATAAGGAGCGCGAGCAACGATGGCGGACGCCAAGGTCATTCCGTTCGACGACGACCGGTCGCGCAACGGCGCGCCGCAGCGCTCGGTGCGGCGCCGCGCCGGTTCGGGCCGGCGGAAATCCGTGGCCGAGTCGGCGCGTGAGATCACGGTCGGTTCCGTGCCGGGACAGCTGGGCGGGGACCGGGTGGTGCAGAAGGATGCAGCGGCCCGCGGGGGCGTGGATGGGCAGCCGCCGCGCGGCCCCGGAGCAGACGGCGCGGACACCGGCTGGGACCAGCGCATCGCCGGCGGGCTGGCGTTTCTGCGCCGCCGGCTCACCGGTGACTACGACGTCGACGAGTTCGGCTACGACAAGGAACTCACCGACCAGGTGCTGATGTCGCTGCTGCGGCCGTTGTACGCCAAGTACTTCCGGGTCGAGGTGAAGGGTATCGGGAACATCCCGGCCGAAGGCGGGGCGCTGGTCGTCGCCAACCACTCCGGGACGCTGCCCCTGGACGGCCTGATGATGCAGGTGGCCGTCCACGACAACCACCCGGCCGGGAGGCATCTGCGGCTCCTCGCCGCGGACCTGGTCTTCGTGCTGCCGGTGATAAACGAACTGGCGCGCAAGGCCGGGCACACGCTGGCGTGCACGGAGGACGCGGAACGGCTGCTGCGGCGGGGTGAGGTCGTCGGCGTGATGCCGGAGGGCTTCAAGGGGATCGGGAAGCCGTTCAGCGACCGCTACAAGCTCCAGCGCTTCGGGCGGGGCGGTTTCGTCTCGACGGCTTTGCGTGCGGGTGTGCCGATCGTGCCGTGCTCGATCGTCGGGGCCGAGGAGATCTACCCGATGATCGGCAACGCGAAGACGCTTGCGCGGCTGCTGGGATTCCCGTATTTCCCGATCACGCCCACGTTCCCCTGGCTAGGGCCGCTGGGAGCGGTGCCGCTGCCAACGAAGTGGACCATTCAGTTCGGGGAGCCGATTCCGACGGACGGCTATCCGCCGGAGGCGGCCGAGGACCCGATGCTGATGTTCAACCTCACCGACCAGGTACGGGAGCAGATCCAGCACACGCTCTACAAACTCCTGGTGCAGCGGCGGTCGGTCTTCTTCTGATCGCTTCTGCTCGCTCTGGTCGGTGGTCGCCCCGAACGATGCCGCACGGAAGGGCGGGGCCGGATACGCGTGGAAGCGTATCCGGCCCCGCCCTTCGGCCTTTCACCGGCCCAGGCCGCCACGGGCTACGGCGTGTCCTCGCTGTCGAGGCCCAGGCCCGGCAGGAGCCCCGGCAGCAGCGGCGGGATCGTCACGTCCGGCACGGGTGCGGCCGGGTCCGGGAGCTTGGCGGACGGTGACGGGGAGGCGCTGTTCTGCGGGGGGGTGAGGAGTCCGCCCGTGTTGCCCCCGATGAGTTGCTCGTCCTCCACGGTGCCCGACCCGGACGGCTGGGGCCGGTTGTCCCCTTCCGGGCCGGCGGCGGGCGGCGAGGGAGGCGCGGAGGGATGCGTCTCCGCGGAGTTCGAGGAGTCCTGCGGGGGTGATCCGGGCTTGCGCGACCCCAGCCGCTCCGTCTCGGGAGGAGGTGGCAGCAGTGACCGCAGCGGGCCGACCTCCTGGTCTATGGCGTCGAAGACCGAGCTGACCTGGTCGCGGACGTCCGTGAGTTGTGCGGGCAGCCGGTCCCGCAGTCCGTTCCACACGTCGCGGTGGCTGCTCGAGAAGGAGGACAGGGTGGCGATGGGGGCGAGCGAGCCGTCCCGCTCGTACGCCTGGTGCAGCAGCCGATGACCCTCGGAGGCGTCGTGCCGCATGCCGCTGAGGGTGTGCCTGATCTCGTTCATCGACTCGGTGTCCAGCTCGCCCGCGCGGCCGCGCTCCATGAGGCGGCGGGCCTCGTTCAGCCGGGTGGATGCCTGGTCGAGGTAGAGCCCGCCGCGGTCCGCGTCGTCGTCGGCCATGCCGAGCTTCAGGTCCTCCATGCCTCGTTTCAGCCCGTAGAGGGAGTCACCGGGGAGGGCGTCGGAGCTGGCGGCCGCCACGCCGCCGAAGGCGCCCGCGGCCACTCCGACGGTGAGCCCGCCGGCCGCGAGGCCCTTGGACCACCGGGAGCGCGGACGGAGTTTCCGGAGCGGGGAGGACCGGTGGGCGCCGCGGCGGGATCTCCGCTGCTCCGGAACGGTAGGGCCCCGGGCTGCGGAGCCCTCCGCGAGCATGGCTTCCATGGCGGCCACGAGCCGGGCTCGCTGCACCACCTTGACATCGGGATCCAACTCCGGCTTCGGCAGCTCGCCGAGGCCGTTCGCCAGGGCCAACAGCTGCCCCTGTTCGGCCCGCTGGGCCGAACTCTCGGGCTGCTCGGCCGCCGCGCCCCGGAGCGCCTGAGTCTCCAGGGCCTGGGCGAAGGCGTTCGCCCGCCGGTGCGCCGAAACGTTCGCGATCACTGGCGGCACCTCCTCTCGTCATGACGGTCGACTCCCCGGGGGGTCCGGAAGGTTGCACGCCTTGAGCACATCCACACGAAAGAGTGAGTGGCTGCGTGCACGACGTGACCGCAGGGAGCCTGCATTGCGCACAACGAGCGGCTCGGCAGTTGGGTTACGCGCGGAGGATGATCGGACCAGTGCGTCATCGAGTGCTCACGGATGGTGAGTTGGGGGCGGATGGGCCGGGGACGGGCGCGTGGGGGCGGGGTGGTGCCGGTGGGGCCTTCACGGGGACGGACGGGACGGGTCGGTGGTCGGCGGGTGTCAGCGGGCGTCGTCGGGAAGCAGCCGTGCCAGGGTGCGCACGGCCCGGTACTGCAGGGTCTTGATCGCGCCCTCGTTCTTCCCCATCACACGGGCGGTCTCGGCGACCGAGAGACCCTGGAGGAAGCGGAGGGTGACGCACTCCTGCTGCTGCGGATTGAGCTTGCGGACCGCTTCGAGCAGCGCGGCGTTCGAGAGTGACTCCAGTACCGACTCCTCGGGGCTGCGCTCCACCTCGTTGGCGTCGAGCATCTCGCCGGTGGTCACTTCCAGGCGGAACCGGCTCGACTTGAAGTGGTCGGCGACCAGGTTCCGGGCGATCGTGACCAGCCAGGCGCCGAAGTCGCGGCCCTGCCAGGTGAACGTCGAGATGCGGCGCAGTGCACGGAGGAAGGTCTCGCTGGTGAGGTCCTCCGCGGTGGCCTTGCCGCCGACCCGGTAGTAGATGTAGCGGTACACCGTGTCGCTGTACTGGTCGTAGAGCCGGCCGAAGGCCTCGGCCTCGCCGGCCTGCGCGCGTTCGACCAGTTCCATCATGCGCGCGCTGTCGCTGTCGGCGCTCGGCCGGCGGGTGGTGGTCGAGGTGGCGGCGTGCCGGCCGCCCCGTCTGCCCGCCTCCCGGTCGCCGAGCCGTCCGTCGGCCACGCCGCTGCGGGCCGCTGCCTTCTCGATGCGGTCGGCCAGGGCGTAGCAGGGACCGGCAGGGCCGAGGGCGGCCGGGCTCGCGGCGAAGGCGGGGACGGCGTACGCGGTGGGGACGAAGCCGCGCATGTGGTCGAGGACCACCGCGCGGAGCGTAGCCAGGCCCGAGGCGTCAACCCCGACGTGTGGGTACACGGGACTCCCAGAGGCAGAGCTTCCATCACGTGCTGTGCGGGACCTGTCACTTGTCGTGGCGACGCGTGGGGGTCCATGTGCGTCTGAGGAGAATAACGCTTCGTACAGGCAGTGCTACACCCAGTTGCTCAAATCATCGAATCCGTCGCTTCTGTTACGGCAAGGGGGCATATTTAGTCGCAGATTGTGATCGCTTGCTGATCAGACTTCTTCGTCAACTGCCGAGAGGCGTGATGGGTTGTGTTCGTCTGGGGGCGTTGCGACTGGCGGGCGGCGTGGCGGGGTAGGGACCCCGGAATGCCCGGTACCGGAATGCCGGACGCGGACGCGGATGCGGTGCCGGATGCCCGGTGCCGGATGGCGTTCGCCGGGCGCCGTCGCGGGACGAGGCGCCTGCGGGCCTGCTCCCGGCGCTGAGCGGGCGGCCGGACCCCGTGGCGAGGCGGTGCCGGCTGCGCGGAGTGACGGCCGTGCCCGTGTGCGGCGGGTCCGGCCGGCGGCTCGGTATGTGCGGCGCCGGGGCGGCCGGGCCCGGCACGCGGTCTCCTGGACGCGCGCTTGCGGTGTCGCCTGGTGCCGTGCCGAGCCGTGCCGTGCCGTGCTGTCAGCGGCGGCGCCGGTGCAGGGCCACGGCCGCCGCCGTACCGCCCGCGAGGGCGCCGACCCCGGCGGCGGCCGGGATGCCGACCTTCGCCGCCTTGCGGCCCGTGCGGTAGTCGCGCAGCCGCCAGTCCCGCTCCCGGGCGTGCTTGCGCAGCTTGGTGTCCGGGTTGATGGCGTACGGGTGTCCCACCAGGGAGAGCATCGGGATGTCGTTGTGCGAGTCGCTGTAGGCCGCGCAGCGCGACAGGTCGAGGTTCTCGGCGCTCGCGAGGGCCCGTACCGCCTCGGCCTTGGCCGGGCCGTGCAGCGGCTCGCCCACGAGCTTGCCGGTGTAGACCCCGTCGACGGACTCGGCGACCGTGCCGAGCGCGCCGGTCAGCCCGAGCCGGCGGGCGATGATCGTCGCCGTCTCCACCGGTGCGGCGGTGACCAGCCACACCTTCTGGCCCGCGTCGAGATGGGCCTGGGCGAGGGCGCGGGTGCCCGGCCAGATGCGGTCCGCCATGTACTCGTCGTAGATCTCCTCGCCGATCGACATCAGTTCGGAGACCCGGTGGCCCTTGACGATGGACAGCGCCGACTCGCGCACGTCCTGCATGTGCTCGGGGTCCTCGACGCCCGCGATCCGGAACCACGTCTGCTGCCAGGCGAACCTCGCCAGCTCCCGGCGCTGGAAGAACTTGCGCTTGTACAGGCCGCGGCCGAAGTGGAAGATCGCGGCGCCCTGCATGACGGTGTTGTCCAGGTCGAAGAACGCGGCGGCGCCGACGTCCCCGGCCACGGGGAAGGCGGGCTCGGCCGGTGCGGTGTCCGCGCCGGTCCGGGCGTCCGTCTCGAACTGCTGTGACGTCTTGCGTGCTGCCTCGGCTGCGGCCTCGCCGGCGAGAACGCTCCGGGCGGTCGAGGAGCGCCTACGGGGAGTGAGCCATCCCAGTGCGGCCATGTCGTGAGCATAGCCAGTCCGCTCACCGGTTCCCGACTCACCGGGATGCCGGGGCGTGAACTCTCCGCGGCCGGATTGTTAAAGGGGCCGTACGGGCGTGTCGCGCGCGGGCGGACAATAGGGGGCATGACCCCTCTGCTGCCGCGTAGCAAGAAGAAGGCCGGTGACCGCGTGGTGACCCTGATCGGAAAGCCCGGGTGCCATCTCTGTGACGACGCGCGGTCCGTGGTCGAGCGGGTGTGCGCCGAGACGGGGGCGTCCTTCGAGGAGAAGGACATCACCCGGGACGAGGAGCTGTACCGGGCCTACTGGGAGCAGATCCCCGTGGTGCTGGTGGACGGGGAGCAGCACACGTTCTGGCGTGTGGACGCCGCCCGGCTCCGCCGCGAACTGGGGGCGTGACCGAAAGACGGTTACCATCGTGGGCGTTTTGCTGGGGTCTCGGGGGCGTGGCTGTGAGGAGTGTGACCGCTTTGCCCCCTTCGGGTTCTTGGCCAGGGCCGATCGTCCCGGGTTCCGGAATGGCGCGTTCGGATTGCGTGACCCCGGTCACTTTGCACGGACAAAGCGGACACCATCTTTGTGCACGCGTTCACAAAGACATAGCCTGCTTTCGACGGGGCGGTCCTGGGACGCATGGCCGCCTGCCTCGCTCATCCCGCAGGAGCACCGTGGCAACTGGCCGAACCCACCGACCGGCGACTCGCAGCCGAGGAATCCCCGAGGCCACCGTCGCCCGGCTTCCGCTGTATCTGCGCGCGCTGACCGCGCTGTCGGAGCGCTCCGTGCCGACGGTCTCCTCCGAGGAGCTCGCGGCCGCCGCGGGGGTCAATTCCGCGAAGCTGCGCAAGGACTTCTCGTACCTCGGCTCCTACGGGACCCGCGGTGTCGGATACGACGTCGAGTACCTCGTCTACCAGATCTCCCGCGAACTCGGCCTCACCCAGGACTGGCCGGTCGTGATCGTCGGTATCGGTAACCTCGGTGCCGCTCTGGCCAACTACGGCGGGTTCGCCTCCCGCGGCTTCCGCGTGGCCGCGCTGATCGACGCCGACCCGGCGATGGCCGGAAAGCCGGTCGCGGGCATCCCCGTCCAGCACACGGACGAGCTGGAGAAGATCATCTCGGACAACGGCGTGTCCATCGGGGTCATCGCGACCCCCGCGGGCGCCGCCCAGCAGGTGTGCGACCGGCTCGTCGCGGCAGGGGTGACCTCCATCCTCAACTTCGCGCCCACCGTGCTCTCGGTGCCGGACGGCGTGGACGTGCGCAAGGTCGACCTCTCGATCGAGCTGCAGATCCTCGCCTTCCACGAGCAGCGCAAGGCCGGTGAGGAGGCCGAGGGCGAGGCGGCCGTGCCGCCCGTCGCCCCGGCGGGCGCCACCGCCGCGGCCGACGGCCGGAAGGGACCCGACGGGGACGTGCCCGCCGTGATGCCGGCATGAGCCTCCTCGTCGTCGGCCTCAGCCACCGCAGCGCCCCGGTCAGCGTCCTGGAGCGGGCCTCGCTCTCCGCGGAGACCCAGGGCAAGCTGCTGCAGGACGCCCTCGCCGCCGAACCCGCGGCGGAGGCGGCCGTACTCGCCACCTGCAACCGGATCGAGCTCTACGCCGACGTGGACAAGTTCCACGCGGGCGTCGCCGAACTGTCGACGCTCCTGTCCCAGCACAGCGGCGTGGGGCTGGAGGAGCTCACTCCCTATCTGTACGTGCACTACGAGGACCGGGCCGTCCACCATCTGTTCTCGGTGGCCTGCGGGCTGGACTCGATGGTCGTCGGCGAGGGCCAGATCCTCGGCCAGATCAAGGACTCGCTCGCGCTCGGCCAGGAACTGCACAGCGCGGGACGGCTGCTGAACGACCTGTTCCAGCAGTCCCTGCGGGTCGGCAAGCGCGCCCACAGCGAGACCGGCATCGACCGTGCCGGGCAGTCGCTCGTCACCTTCGGCCTGGAACAGCTGGCCGAGGGCACGCCCACCGGCGAGTGGGCCGCGGGCAGGAGCGTGCTCGTCATCGGCGCGGGCTCGATGTCCTCGCTCGCCGCGGCCACCCTGGCCCGCGCCGGGGTCGCCGAGGTCGTCGTCGCGAACCGCACCCGCGAGCGCGCCGAACGGCTGGTGCAGATCCTCACCGAACCCGGCGGGACGGGCGTCCGCGCCCGGGCCGTCGACATGGCCTCCGTCGCCGGCGAACTGACGCGCGCCGACGTCGTGGTCTCCTGCACCGGCGCGACCGGGCTGGTGCTCGGGACCGAGGCCGTCGAGACCGCGCTCACGGGCCGCGAGGAGCCGCTGGCGCTGCTCGACCTCGCCATGCCCCGGGACATCGACGCCGCGGTCCACCGGCTCGACGGGGTGCGGCTCGTCGACATCGAGTCGCTCGCCGGGGCGTCCGCGGACGTGCCGATGGCCGCCGACGTCGACCGGGTGCGCGCCATCGTGGCCGCCGAGGTCGCCGCCTTCGGGCCGCCCAGCGTGCCGCGCACATCACGCCGACCGTGGTCGCCCTGCGCGCCATGGCCGCCGACGTCGTGGCCGGCGAGATCGCCAGGCTCGAGGGCCGGCTGCCGGGCCTCGACGAGCGGCAGCGCGAGGAGGTCGCCCAGACGGTCCGCCGGGTCGTGGACAAGCTCCTGCACGCGCCCACCGTGCGGATCAAACAGCTCGCGGCCGAGCCCGGGGGCGCCGGTTACGCGGACGCGCTGCGCACACTCTTCGACCTCGACCCGGAGACGGTCGCCTCCGTCAGCCGGGCCGACGTCACCGACGCCGACATCAAGAACCGAGGGCGAGTATGACCGAGAGGGCATCGGGGACCGAGCGGCCCCTGCGGCTCGGAACCAGGCGCAGCAAGCTCGCCATGGCCCAGTCCGGGCATGTGGCGGAGGCGGTGCGGCGGCTGACCGGCCGCTCCGTCGAGCTCGTGGAGATCACCACCTACGGCGACACCTCGCGCGAGCACCTGGCGCAGATCGGCGGCACCGGTGTGTTCGTCACGGCACTGCGCGACGCGCTGCTCGCCGGCGAGGTCGACTTCGCGGTGCACTCCCTGAAGGACCTGCCGACCACGCAGCCGGACGACCTCGTCCTGGCCGCGATCCCGCGGCGGGAGGACCCGCGTGACGCGCTGGTCGCCCGCGACGGGCTGACCCTGGACCGGCTGCCGCGGGGCGCCCGGGTGGGCACCGGCTCGCCGCGCCGGATGGCCCAGCTCAACGCGTACGCCCGCTCCCACGGGCTGCAGATCGAGACCGTGCCGATCCGGGGGAACGTCGACACCCGCATCGGTTTCGTGCGGGACGGGGAACTGGACGCGGTGGTTCTCGCCGCGGCCGGCCTGAACCGTATCGGCCGGATCGGCGAGGCGACCGGCTTCCTGCCGGTCGACGCGGTCCTGCCCGCCCCCGGCCAGGGGGCCCTGGCGGTGGAGTGCCCGGCGGCCGACGCCGCCCTCGCCGCCACGCTCGCCGAGCTCGACGACCCGTACACGCGGGCCGCCGTGACCGCCGAGCGGTCCCTGCTCGCCGCCCTGGAGGCCGGCTGCAGTGCGCCCGTGGGCGCACTGGCCGACCACCTGCCCGCCGGCGAGCGGGCTGTTCATGAGATGCGCCTGCGGGGCGTCGTCGGTACCACCGACGGTTCCACGCTGGTGCAGCTGTCCATCACCGGTCCCGTGCCCTCGTCGCACGACGAAGCCGTGGCACTCGGGCGCGAACTCGCCTCGGAGATGCTCGCCAAGGGCGCGGCCGGTCTTATGGGGAGCGCGCACTTTGAGCCCCACCACCTCGAACGCCCACGCTGGTCCCGTACACGGGCAGGTCACCTTCCTCGGCGCCGGTCCCGGCGACCCGGGGCTGCTGACGCTGCGCGCCGTCGAGGCGCTGGCGGGTGCGGACGTGTTGATCGCCGAGCCGGAAGTCCTCGACGTCGTTCGCGGCCACGCGCGCGCCGGGGTGAGCACGCCTGAGCTGACCGTTGTTGACGATGCCTCAACAACCGCCGCCGTCCCGGTGTTGAGGGACGCGGCCAATCTTGTCATGGAGGCCGTGCGGGGCGGCAAGCGGGTGGTCCGTGCCGTGAGCGGGGACCCCGGGCTCGACGGCGACGCGGGCGCCGAGATGCTCGCCTGCGCCGCCGAGGGCATCCCCTTCGAGGTCGTGCCGGGTGTGGCGACCGCCGTGGGGGTGCCCGCGTACGCGGGTGTGCCGCTGCGTGACGCACACGGCACGGACGTGCGGTTCATCGACGCCCGGACGGCCGACGCCCGCTGCTGGACCGAGGTCGGCGCCTCCGACGGCACCGTCGTGGTGTCCACGACACTGGACGCCGTGGCGTCCGCTGCCGGGGATCTGGTGTCGGCGGGGCGCAAGCCCGACACCCCGCTGACGGTGACGGTGGCCGGTACGACGACGCGGCAGCGGACGTGGACGGCGACGCTCGGCACCATCGCCCAGGTCTTCAAGCAGGGCAAGGTGCTGCCGTCGCCGGAGGGCCACCGGCCGGTCATAGTCGTGGTCGGTGAGCGCAGTGCCGCCGCACAGCGCGACCAGCTCGCCTGGTTCGAGTCCAAGCCGCTGTTCGGCTGGAAGGTGCTCGTGCCGCGCACCAAGGAGCAGGCCGCTTCGCTCTCCGACCAGCTCAGGTCCTACGGAGCCGTGCCGCACGAGGTTCCGACGATCGCCGTCGAGCCGCCGCGCACCCCGCAGCAGATGGAGCGCGCGGTCAAGGGTCTGGTCACCGGCCGCTACGAGTGGATCGCCTTCACCTCGGTCAACGCCGTGAAGGCGGTACGGGAGAAGTTCGAGGAGTACGGGCTGGACGCCCGCGCCTTCGCCGGGATCAAGGTGGCGGCGGTGGGCGAGCAGACGGCGCGGGCGCTGATCGAGTTCGGCGTCAAGCCCGATCTGGTGCCGAGCGGTGAGCAGTCGGCGGCGGGCCTGCTGGAGGACTGGCCGCCCTACGACCCGGTGTTCGACCCGATCGACCGGGTGTTCCTGCCGCGGGCCGACATCGCCACCGAGACCCTCGTGGCGGGCCTGATCGAGCTGGGCTGGGAGGTCGACGACGTCACCGCCTACCGGACCGTGCGGGCCTCGCCGCCGCCGGCGGAGACCCGGGAGGCGATCAAGGGCGGTGGTTTCGACGCCGTGCTCTTCACCTCGTCGTCCACCGTGCGGAACCTGGTCGGCATCGCCGGCAAGCCGCACAACGTGACGGTGATCGCCTGTATCGGCCCCGCGACCGCGAAGACCGCGGAGGAGCACGGGCTGCGGGTCGACGTGCTGTCGCCCGAGCCGTCGGTGCACAAGCTGGCCGAGGCGCTCGCGGAGTTCGGGGCGCGGCGCCGCCAGGCCGCGCTGGAAGCGGGCGACCCGGTGACGCGGCCGAGCGAGCGGCGTCCGGGAGCGCGCAGACGGCGGACGACGTGACCGCCGACGGCTGAGGCGTACGCCGCGGCCGCGGACGGCCGCGGCGCGTGGCGTGACGCCGGGATGTGATCGGAAGGGGTCGCGGGGCTGCTCCCCGCGGCCCCTTCTCGCGCGTTCCCAACCCTGCCGCCGCTGTTCCGGGCCCTTGCGCCGCTCCGGGCCGTACCGCGGCGGGAGCCGCGCGGTCGCCTTCCGGGGACATCGTGTCGGCAAGAGCGGTCCCCGCGCGGGCGTAGCGTGGTGGGCATGACTGTGTACGGATCCTTCCCCGGGTCGCGGCCGCGACGGCTGCGGACCACCCCCGCGATGCGGCGCATGGTCGCCGAGACCAGGCTGAACCCCGCCGATCTGATCCTTCCGGCGTTCGTGCGGGAGGGGGTGAGCGGGCCGGTCCCGATCGCGGCGATGCCCGGCGTCGTGCAGCACTCGCTGGACACCCTGCGCAAGGCGGCGGTCGAGGCCCGGGAGGCCGGGGTCTCCGGGATCATGCTCTTCGGTGTGCCGGAGGACGCGAAGAAGGACGCCGCGGGAACCGCGGGGACCGACCCCGGCGGGATCCTGCAGGTCGCCATCCGCGCCGTGAAGGAGGAGGTCGGCGACGAGCTGGTCGTCATGTCCGACCTCTGCCTGGACGAGTACACCGACCACGGCCACTGCGGGGTGCTCGACGCGGCCGGCCGGGTCGACAACGACGCCACGCTGGAGAGGTACGCCGAGATGGCGCAGGTCCAGGCGGACGCGGGCGTCCATGTGGTCGGCCCCAGCGGGATGATGGACGGTCAGGTCCAGGTGATCCGGGACGCGCTCGACACCATCGGCAAGGAGGACGTGTCGATCCTCGCGTACACCGCGAAGTACTCGTCCGCGTTCTACGGGCCGTTCCGCGAGGCCGTCGCCTCCTCGCTGGAGGGCGACCGCAAGACGTACCAGCAGGACCCCGCGAACCTGAGGGAGTCCCTGCGCGAGCTGGCGCTCGACCTGGAGGAGGGCGCGGACATGGTCATGGTCAAGCCCGCCGGGCCCTACCTCGACGTGCTGGCGAGGGTCGCCGAGTCGGCGGACGTGCCCGTCGCGGCGTACCAGATCAGCGGCGAGTACGCGATGATCGAGGCCGCGGCGGAGAAGGGCTGGATCGAGCGCGACAAGGCGATCCTGGAGACGCTGACCGGTATCCGGCGCGCCGGCGCGCAGATGATCCTGACGTACTGGGCGACGGAGGTCGCGCAGAAGCTCGGTGGCGCTCGGCGATAGCGCCCCGGCGGGAAGTCTGCCGGAAGGTCTTCGGGGAAGGCCGGCGGTGTCCGGTGGGGTGGGGCCTTTGCGGGCCCGGGGGCGAGTGCGGTGGCGTTCGCGGCCCACGCGCCGAGGGCGGGTGGCAACGCTCGGGGCACGCCCTCCGGTGGTCCTCCGGGGACCGGCCGGGCGGGGACGGGGTGGTGATCAGCCTGCCGTCGGCGCACCCTGGGAGTGGTACCGCTGTGGAGGTGATCCGTCATGCAGACTCTCGTCGGCTGGCACGTCGATATGGAGTTCCTCGAGGAGGGCGACAAGACCAGGGCGGCCGCGATGCTCCGGCTCGCCGACGGCACGGAAGTGCGCGGCCACGGGCATGCCAGCCGTCATCCGTCCGACCCGGCCCAGCTGCGGGTCGGCGAGGAGATCGCCGGTGCTCGGGCGCTCATGGACATCGCGCAGACACTGCTCACGAAGGCTCATGACGAGATCGAGGAGACGACGGGAAGGCCGGCGCACCCGATCAACCGCTGACGAGCCGGCGCGCGGCGAACGGGGGACGGCCCCGGCGGTCGATCGCCGGGGCCGTCCGTGCCGGTGCGCCGGACCGGGATGGTCCGGCGCCGCGCGTCAGAGGCGCGCGGGGGTGCGGATGCCCAGCAGGGCCATGCCCTGGTGGAGCGTGCGGGCGGTCAGGTCGCAGAGGAAGAGCCGGTTCTCCACCCGGGCCGGGGTGTCCGCCTTGAGGACCGGGCACTCCGAGTAGAACGTCGTGTAGAGAGACGCCAGCTGGTACAGGTACGCCGCCAGCTTGTGCGGTTCGTAGCCGGATGCCGCCTCAGCGACCGCCTCGCCGAACCGGTCGATGTGCAGACCCAGCGCCCGCTCGGACGGGGCCAGTCCGACCTCCGCGTGGGCCCGCGGCTTCGCGTCCCCCGCCTTGCGCAGGATCGACTGGATACGGGCGTACGCGTACTGGAGGTACACCGAGGTGTCGCCGTTGAGGGACACCATCTGGTCGAGGTCGAACTTGTAGTCCCGGGCGGCCGACGTGGACAGGTCCGCGTACTTCACCGCGCCGATGCCGACCTGGGTGCCCCGCTCGGCGATCTCCTCCTCCGACAGGTCCTGGGCCTTCTCCCGGACGACGGCCGAGGCCCGCTCGATCGCCTCGTCCAGCAGGTCGACCAGCCGCACCGTCTCGCCCTCACGGGTCTTGAAGGGCTTGCCGTCCTTGCCGAGGACGGTGCCGAAGGCCAGCTGGACGGCCTTGACCCGGTCGTTCAGCCAGCCTGCCCGGCGGGCGGTCTCGAAGACCATCTTGAAGTGCAGGGACTGGCGGGCGTCCACGACGTAGATCAGACTGTCCGCGCCGAGGTTCTGCACCCGGTCCCGGATGGCGGACAGGTCCGTCGCCGCGTAGCCGTAGCCGCCGTTGGACTTCCGCACGATCAGGGGGACGGGCTTGCCGTCCGGGCCCTTCACGTCGTCGAAGAACACGCACAGAGCGCCCTCGGAGCGCACGGCGACGCCGGACTCCTCCAGGATGCGGCAGGTCTCGTCGAGCATGTGGTTGTAGCCCGACTCGCCCACCACGTCGGGGTCGTGGATCTCCATGCCGAGCTTGTCGAAGACCGAGTAGAAGTAGATCTTCGACTCGTCGACGAACCGCTGCCAGTAGGCGAGCGTCTGCTCGTCGCCCGACTGCAGGTCCACCACCCGCCGCCGGGCACGCTCCTTGAACTCCGGGTCGGAGTCGAAGAGGGCCCGGGAGGCCTTGTAGAGCCGGCCCAGGTTGGACATGGCCTCCTCGCCGGAGACCGTGTCCTCGTCCTCGTGGTCCAGCTCGTGCGGGTGCTCGACCAGGAACTGGATGAGCATGCCGAACTGGGTGCCCCAGTCGCCGATGTGGTGGCGCCGGACCACCTTCTCGCCGGTGAACTCGAGGATCCGCACCATGGCGTCGCCGATCACGGCCGAGCGGAGGTGGCCGACGTGCATCTCCTTGGCCACGTTGGGCTGCGCGTAGTCGATCACCGTGGTGCCGGCGCCGTCGGCGAGCGGCACGCCGAGGCGGTCGTCGGCGGCCCGGGCGGAGAGCGTCTCGGTGATCGCCCGGTCGGAGACCGTGATGTTCAGGAAACCGGGGCCCGAGACCTCGATCTCCCGCAGTACGTCGTCGGCGGGGACGGACGCGGCGACCTGGGCCGCGAGCTCACGCGGATTGCCCTTGAGCCTCTTGGCGAGCGCCAGGATGCCGTTGGCCTGGAAGTCGGCCCGGTCGCTGCGTCGCAGCAGCGGGTCGGCGGAGCCGGCTTCCGGCAGGGCTGCCGAGAGGGCGTCCGCGAGGCGCTGCTGCACGGTCGAGGCGAGGGAAGGGACCGGGGCCATGAGCTTCCGTTTCCTGTGAGTGGGGCGTCGTGAGGTGTCGCGGGTCGTCGTAGGTCGGTGCGGTGCGGTGCGGTGCAGTGGGGTGCGGGTCGGCGCGGTGCGCGTGGGCGTCGGTGGGCGTGGGCGTGGGCGTCGGTGGGCGTGCGGTGCGGTCGGCGCTGACAATTCAGTAGTCAAGTGTCCCATGGGGGAGCAACCTGTTTGTTCCACGGGACCCCGTATCTGTGGACGAACCGCAGCGGCCGGCGTGAGCCTGTGGACAACCAACGGGTGCGCTGTTCCGTCTGGGACAATGGCAGACGCCGGCTTCGACAGAATCAAGCAATCAAGGACGTGCCGATCGTGGCTCAGAGCAGCACCGAGACCGACTGGGTCTCCCGTTTCGCGGACGATGTCATCGCCGAGTCGGAACGGCGTGCGCCCGGGAAACCGGTCGTGGTTGCGTCTGGCCTGTCCCCGTCCGGGCCCATCCACCTGGGCAATCTGCGTGAGGTCATGACCCCGCACCTGGTCGCGGACGAGGTCCGCCGCCGCGGGCACGAGGTCCGCCATCTGATCTCCTGGGACGACTACGACCGGTACCGCAAGGTGCCCGCGGGCGTGGAGGGGGTGGACGGCACCTGGGCCGAGCACATCGGCAAGCCGCTGACGTCGGTGCCCGCGCCAGCCGGCTCGCCGCACCCGAACTGGGCGGAGCACTTCAAGGCCGCGTTGGTCGAGTCGCTCGCCGAGCTCGGCGTCGAGTACGACCCGGTCAGCCAGACCGAGCAGTACACCTCGGGTGCCTACCGCGAGCAGATCCTGCACGCCGTTAAGCACCGTGCCCGGATCGACGGCATCCTCGACCAGTACCGGACGAAGGCGAAGGCCCAGGCGAAGAAGCAGCAGAAGCCGGTCGACGAGGCCGAGCTCGAGGCCGCCGAGGGCTCCGGCGCGGCGTCCGAGGACGACGGCAGCGGCGGTTCGGCCGGCTACTTCCCGTACAAGCCGTACTGCGGCAACTGCGAGAAGGACCTGACGACCGTCACGGAGTACCTCGACGCGACCACCGAGCTGACGTACTCGTGCGCGGCGTGCGGTTTCTCGGAGACGGTCCGGCTGAGCGAGTTCAACCGGGGCAAGCTGGTCTGGAAGGTCGACTGGCCGATGCGCTGGGCCTATGAGGGTGTGATCTTCGAGCCGAGCGGTGTCGACCACTCCTCCCCGGGGTCGTCGTTCGTCGTCGGCGGCCAGATCGTCCGCGAGGTCTTCGACGGCGTTCAGCCGATCGGCCCGATGTACGCCTTCGTGGGCATCTCCGGCATGGCCAAGATGTCGTCGTCACGCGGTGGCGTGCCGACCCCGGCCGACGCGTTGAAGATCATGGAGGCGCCCCTGCTGCGCTGGCTGTACGCCCGCCGCAAGCCCAACCAGTCCTTCAAGATCGCTTTCGACCAGGAGATCCAGCGCCTCTACGACGAGTGGGACAAGCTGGAGTCCAGGGTCGCGGAGGGTGCCGCGCTCCCGGCCGACGCCGCCGCGTACGCCCGCGCGGCCCGCACCGCCGCCGGTGAGCTGCCGCGCACGCCGCGCCCGCTGCCGTACCGCACGCTCGCGTCCGTCGTCGACATCACCGCCGGCCACGACGAGCAGACCCTGCGCATCCTCAGCGAGCTGGACCCGGCGAACCCGCTCTCCTCGCTCGACGAGGCGCGGCCCAGGCTCGACCGCGCGGAGAACTGGATCACCACCCAGGTTCCTGCCGACGCCCGCACGGTCGTGCGTTCCGAGCCGGACGCGGAACTGCTCGGCTCGCTCGGCGACGAGGCGCGCGAGTCGCTGCGCCTGCTGCTGGAGGGGCTCGACACCCACTGGTCGCTGGACGGTCTGACGACCCTGGTCTACGGAGTGCCCAAGGTGATGGCGGGTCTGGATCCGGACGCCAAGCCGACACCGGAGCTGAAGGCCGCCCAGCGCTCGTTCTTCGCGCTGCTGTACCGGCTGCTGGTGAGCCGGGAGACCGGCCCGCGCCTGCCCACACTGCTTCTGGCGGTCGGGGCGGACCGGGTGCGCAAGCTGCTGGCTGCCTGAGCGGCCGGGGGACCGGAGGACTCCCGGCAGTGCCGTACGGAGGCGGAAGGGCTCTCGCCGCGCACGGGTTCCAGAAGTGGGACCACCGCGTCGGGGCGGGGAGAGAGCCCTTCCGCGTCGCTGTGTCAGCCCGACCCGAGTGCCGGAACCCGACCGTTCCGGACCTCGGTGTCCGGGTCCGATGGTCCGGGCCGGGCGCCGGGCCTCAGTGCCCGTGTCCGATGGCCGGACCGGGGCGCCGGGCCGGGCTCAGGCGATGTGCTCGGCCTCCATGTCCGCCTGGTAGCGGTTCTGGAACTGCTCCTTGAGCTTCCGCAGCAGGCTGGCGCTCCGCGGGTGGGTGATCCCGTGGATGTCGTTCAGGTGTATGTCGAGCTGGTCACTCGTGGGGTGGCGGCCGTGCTGGTCGGTGTACTCCTTGAACACCGGGTAGGCCAGCTCGGCGAACTCCGCGTCCTCCAGGGTGGGTTCCTCCGCGGCGGCTGCCGCCCGGGCCACCGTTTCCGTCGGCTCGGGCCCGTACCGCGGACCGGCGCCGTACCGCGGATCCGCTTCGTGCTGCGGACCGGCACCGTAAGGGGCAGCCGCGTACCCCTCCGGCTGCCGCTCGCCGGTGTGCTCCGCCTCGGCGGTCCGGTGCGCGGTCTCGTCACCGTGACCCGCCTCGAGGCCGTGCTCCTGCTCGGGGTCGGGCTCCCGTCCGCTGGGTGGGCCGGGGACGGCGCCGGGGCCGATCGGGCCGATCGGGCCGATCGGACGGGGCTCCGGGCCTTCACCGTACGGGTCGTACGCGCCCGCGTACCCCTCCTTGGGCAGCTGGGGCGCGGAGAACCACGGGCTCTCATGGGCGACCGCCGGTTCCGGCTGCTCGAACCGCTCGTCCGGGTGCGGCTGCGGCCACTCCTGCCGGGGCGACGGCGCCGCCGGCAGCTCGACCGCGGTGGCCGCCGCCACCGGCAGCTCCTCGGTACGGGCCGGGCCTGGCGGCAGCAGCAGCGGCTCGATCCCGGCCGCGGCCAGACCCGCGGGCGCGGTCTCCGCCAGCGGCACCCCGTACTTCGCCAGCCGCAGCGGCATCAGCGCCTCGACCGGGGCCTTGCGGCGCCACGCCCGCCCGAAGCGGGCCTGCAACCGGGCCTGGTATATCAGCCGGTCCTGCTCCAGCTTGATGACCTGCTCGTAGCTGCGCAGCTCCCACAGCTTCATCCGCCGCCACAGCCGGAACGTCGGTACCGGGGAGAGCAGCCAGCGGGTGAGGCGGACACCCTCCATGTGCTTGTCCGCGGTGATGTCCGCGATCCGGCCGACCGCGTGCCGGGCGGCCTCGACGGACACCACGAAGAGCACCGGGATCACGGCGTGCATGCCGACGCCGAGCGGGTCGGGCCAGGCGGCCGCGCCGTTGAAGGCGATCGTCGCCGCGGTGAGCAGCCAGGCGGTCTGGCGCAGCAGGGGAAGGGGATGCGGATCCAGGTCAGCAGGAGGTCGAGCGCTTCCCTGATGATTCAATGAGTTCAAGCGTCAAGGGAGGCGTGCATGGGCTCGTGGTTGGTGGTGTGGGTGCCGGATCCGGAGCGGTGGGGTGTCCTGCCCGCGGAGGGAGTGCTGGGGGTCCGGGATCTGCCGCAGGCAGTGGCACGGATCGGGCTGCGGCCCGGCGATCCGGTGTTCGTCCGGCCAGACGGCGCGGTGGATACGGATCTGCTCGACTTCGTCCGCTCGAAGGATTTCCGGGGCCTGGAGCGCGAGACTAAGCGGAACTACGCGACTGACATCCGGCTGTTGCTGGAGTTCCTCTCGTCGCGGCGGGTGCCGTGGCGGAAGGCTACCGAGCAGGATCTGGCCGACTACCGGGACTGGCGGTGTGAGGCGCCAGCGAATCCCGAGCGGATCAGTGGGGCCAAGTGGAACCGGGAGGCGGCGGCGTTCACGAAGCTGTTCACGTGGGGGAAGGTTCGGCCGTTGCCGGTGGACGTGTCGCGACGTGAGGACCGGGCGGCGGACTCCGTCAGCGCGCGGGTGTCATGGCTGACGCCGCGGACCTGGGCACTGTGGTCAGACATCGGGCTGCGTGGTCACGACAGGGCTGGGGTGCCGGTGCCGGGGTGGGACGCGCGGACGGAGTTGCGCAACACGGCCTTCGTGCAGCTGCTGCTCAGCTCTGGACTGCGGCGGCAAGAGGGCGGATCGCTGCTGACGTTCGAGTTGCCCACGCAGCAACTGCGGCGCGGCAGGTACTGCCATGGCGCCGTCGCTGGGGCGGTGACCAGGGCGAAGAAGGGACGAACGTTCTACGCGTCGGTGGACGCAGTCGGGCAGGTCGAGGCGTACATCGAGTCGGAGCGTGCCTGGGCGGTTCAGCGTGCCCAGGCGGAGGGCCGCTATGAGCGCCTACCGGTGGTGCGACTGGTCACGAAGGTGACGCGAGGGTTGAAACCGACGGTGGAGTGGGTGGATCAGGACGGTGTCGTCGGCGGCCGGGAGCTGGGCCGACTGGGATGGCGGGAGCGGCAGTGGCTGTTCATGGAGGGACCGGAGGGGCCCGAGCCGGCCTGGCTGTGGCTGTCCGAACAAGGCATGCCGATGCCCCCGGACCGCTGGAACGGCGTTTTCCGGTCCGCGAACCTGCGCTGTGAAGAGGTCCTGCTCACGCCGGGGGAACGGCAGTTGGGTCGGGGATTTCGACTGGCGGAGGTACGCGGCAAGAGCCCGTACGCGACGCCGCACTCCGCCCGGCACTCGTACGCGCTCTACATGCTGGTGGTGCTGAACGAGCTGATGGAGAACCGCTACGGACTCTCGCAGAAAGACCGACGGGACTTCGCGTTGCTCTTCGGCGACCCGTGGTGGCTGGTGAAGACGCTGCTGGGACACGCGGACGTGGAGACGACGAAGCGGCACTACCTGGCGCCCGTCGCGCACCTGCAGCTGGAGTCGATCCTCGCGGCGGCCGAGAGCAGGGACGAGCAGGACGAGGAACGCGGAAATCTGGACGACGTCTTCGCACGGCTCGCACGTGAGTCGGCCGGTATCCAGGACATCGGCACCCTCCTCGGGGAGGCGTCGTGAGCCGACGTGGCCACCGGGCCGGGCTGCCTCCGGCGGATCACCGCACGGACCCGCCGCTGAGGCCGGACGGTCTGCTGGTCACTGTGGTCAACAAGGCTGGCTATCAGAAGGAGTTCGACTTCTCCGAGTTGCCGGTTCCTGAACCCATGCAGCGCTCGCTGGCCCGGTTGTACGCGGCTCGGTCGAGGGCCTGGACCAGCCACGAGACCGCCAAGACCTGCTGGTCCAGAGTGATGGTCTTCGCCACGTTCTTGTCGGGGCTAGAGAACACCCCGGAGGACCTGGACGGTGTGACCGTGGCGGTGCTCAAGCGCTGGCGCGCCCGGCACGTGAGTACCGTCACCGGCAAGGCCGTGCTGAGCACGGTGCGCCTGCTGCTGCAGCAGGACCCTCGATTCGCCGGCGGGCCCGTGACGGAGGAGTTGCTGCGGCGCTTCCCCGCGGCGAAGCCCAGCAAGCAGTCCTACGAGGACGACGAGCGTAGGCGCGTGGTGCTGGCCGCGCAGCGGCAGTTCAGGGTGGCGCGACTGCGGATCGAGGAGAATACCCGTCTGCTGAGCGCCTGGCGGGCGGGCGAGTTGGAGGAAGGCAGCGAGGACTGGCGGCTCGGGGAGGTTCTGGAGCATCTCGCACGTACGGGGGATGTCCCACGCCGTATTCTGCCGAGCGGCCAGCCTTATGTGGATCACCGCAACCTCCTCGGCGGCGCGGGTCCTGAGCACACTTGGGGCCGGTTGTTCCTGTCGCGCCCGGAGTTGACGGCGCTGGCCGTCCTCCTCACCGACCGGTTCGCGTGGAACCTGAAGATCTACGACCGGATGCCGGCTCCGACCGTCGGCCCGTCTGTGGGGGAGAAGGCCTCGATCACCTACCAGGTCCAGGTGGAGAAGCACCGTGCGGGCCGGGGCGGTGGTTCTCCACCGAGAACATCACCGACTCCGGTGCCGATTCCCCGGGACGGCTGATCACGCAGGCGCTCGCGACCACTGCGCCCGGCCGTGATCTGGCTGCCAGGCTGGCACCGGGGACCGACCTGCTGATGGTCTCGCGTCTGTACGCTCCGTCGAGGGCCGCCCACCGGCACCAGGACACCGAGCGCCCACGGCCGGTGGGTCCTTTGTCCTTCGGCATCTCCTACGACGACGCGCAGCGCTGGCAGCTGGCACATGACCTGGGCGGCTCGCCCTTCCAGCGCGTACGCCGCACGACAGTGACCCGCGAGGGCCACCCCCGGCAGCACACTCAGAGCACCAACGAACGCGTCTACGTCCTGCCTGACGGGAACGTTCAGCGCGCATCTCGGAGCGTCTTTGCGGACGGCGCCGAGGAAGCGTTAGAGCAGGCTGAGGCCGCGGTCTTTGGCGGGCATCTTGCCGACGCCCCGGATCCCGCTCACGAAGAGACGGTTACGGCGGACTGCGAGGACGAGTCGACCAGTCCCTGGCCCGCGCCGGAAGGTGGCTGCGGGGCCGACTTCATGCTCTGCCTGGCCTGCAAGAACGCCTACGTCCACCCCGGACACCACCCCCGCCTCGCGCTCCTGCGACAACAGCTCGAAAGCCTTCGCTCCGTGCTGGACGACGGCACGTGGGACAAGCGGTGGCAGGACCACTCGCTGCGACTGGAAGACCTGCGCGACAAGGTCGGCGCTGCAGCCTGGGACGCGGCCTTGGCGCGCGCCGGCAGCGACGACCAGGCCCTCGTCCACCTCCTGCTGAAGGGAGATCTCGCGTCGTGACCAGCGCTCTCGCCCACGAAGCTGACCCATACATCCTGCCGACGCCCACCCCGGACAGCTCCGTGGTGCTGCCCCACTGGATCAGCCCAGGCAACACCCACCCCAACTCCCGCTACCGCGACTCCGTCTGGTCCCTGGCTCCACTGATCGACAATCCGGGCGCCACCCTGATCTCGATCCACTGGAAGAACTGCCCGGCACCCTTGCGGGACGAGATGAAGCTCGTGGTCTGGTCCTTGATCAACGGCGAGCGGAGACCCACCTTCCTCCGTACCAAAGGGCTCTCGGCCCGGCGGCGGGGCTCGGCCCCGACCATGATGCAGAAGTACTGCGAGTGGTTCCGGTTGGCCCGCTGGCTGCACCAGCAAGGCATCACCCGCCTCGCGGACTGCACCAAGGACCAGTGGCGGGCTTACGCAGGAGAGCGCCGGGACGAGGGCATCAGCCGCGTGCATGCCGAGATGGTCTTCGGCTACTTCACCGACCTGTGGGTGTACGACCAGCTCAGCGCCCGCCCCGCAGGGATCAGTTGCCCTCCGTGGGAGGCCGAGGGCATCGACGACTACCTTCCCGCCGCCGACGGCACGGACAACGCGGAGAACTCGACCGAACCACTCGACCCGCAGGTCCTGGGCCCGCTGCTCATCTGGGCGCTGCGGTTCGTCGACGACTTCTCCGACGACATCCTTGCAGCCTGGGTGGAACAGCGCCGCCTGATGGACGTGGCGGCGAACAACACCGCCACCTCGGTGAGCCGGGCCGCACTCAAGGGGTACCTGCTCCCGCTGGTCAACTCGGGTGCTCCGCTGCCCGCCGCACGCGTCAAGGGCAGGCTCTACCTGGCCCGCGATTTCGTCGCAGCACACACCGGCGCCACCCATGCCCAGATTGAGCGACTCGTCAAACTGCACAACATCCAGGACCTCGTCCTTGAGCGGCCTGCTCCCTGCCCCCTGAACGTCCCAGTCACCGGAGAGGTCGAGGGGAGCCCCTGGCGCGACCACATCGCCTTCGGTGAAGCCACCACGCTGATGCAGCACTTGGGTACCGCCGCCGCCATCGTGATCGCCTACCTCACCGGCATGCGCCCCCAGGAAGTTCAGGCCCTGCGCTCGGGCTGCTGCCCCGAGCCGACCACCGACGACACCACGGGCCGACACCTGATCCGCAGCCACCACTTCAAGAACGTCCTTGACGACAACGGCAACCACGCCTCCGCCGGCGAGGTGCGCGATGTCCCCTGGGTGGCGATCACCCCGGTCGTCCGTGCCATCCGCGTCCTGGAACGAATGGTCCCCGAGGGCGAACTCCTCCTCAGCGCCGCCCACCACGACGTTCACCGCCCCGGCGGCAAGCAGAACCAAGGAGCGATCCGGCGCACATCTCTGAACCGGCGGATCGAGTCTTTCGTCGCCTGGGTGAACCGCGAGGCAGGCGCCCTGGGGCTGCCCGATCAGGCCATCCCCGAGGACCCGTTCGGCGCGATCGGCATGTCTCGGTTCCGCCGCACCCTGGCCTGGCACGTTGCTCGCCGCCCCGGCGGACTGATCGCCCTGGCCATCCAGTACGGCCACATGCGCACCGTCCTGGACACCCGCACCTCCAGCGGCTACGCCTCACGCAGCCGCCGCGGCCTGCACAGCGTCCTCGACGTCGAGACCGCCCTGGCCGCCGCCGACACCGCCGCCCGCTTCCGTGAACGCACCGCGGCTGGCGAGAAGATCTCCGGACCGGCAGCCCGCCGCGCGATCAACGCAGCCGGACAGGCACCCAGATTCGAAGGCCGGCTGGTCCCCAAGACCTTCGCGAAGAAGGCCACCGCGTTCCTGGCCCGGGACGGAGTCGTCCTCTACGACAACCCCGACGCGCTCTTGATCTGCGCCTTCAAGCACGACAACGCACTCTGTGACCCCGATCCGGGCGCCACGGCCCCGAGGCAGTATGCCTGCGAGTCCGGCTGCGGCAACACGGTCCGCACCGACACCCACGCGCGCCAACTACGCGAGCGAGCCGACGAGATCGACCAGCTCGCCGAACATGCACCGGGACCCATCGCCCGGAAATTGCACGCCAACTCCGCCCGGCTGCGCGAGACGGCCGCAACCCACGACGCCACCGCCCAGACCATCGAGGCTCTGACATGACCCAGCAGCACCAGGACGAGCGCATCCGCATCCGCGAGGCCATGGACCGCCTCCTGGCCGGACAGCCCACCGTTTCCAACGGCAGCCTCACCGTCACTGCCCTGGCCGTCGAAGCTGACGTTCACCGCATGGCTCTCATGAAGCGGCACGCAGATCTGAAGAACGAGTTCTACGAACGCGTCCGCAACGAGACCCAGCAGGTGCCTGAGACCGAGAAACGGCTCCGCGAGACCGTCGCCAAGCTCAGGAAGACCATCGCGAACCAGAAGGCTGAGATCGAGGAACTCCGCCAGCAGGTGACTCGGCTCACCCTCGCGAGCGCAGTCCTCACTCAGCAGCAGGACTCGTCGCCAGTACCGAGACTGGAGCTCGGCAACGTCCTGCCGCTGCGCCCGCTGGAACACTGACGACCCCACAAGTATGGGCGCCACTCTCGCAGCGGTTCAGTGGAGCCTGTCCTGTGAGCTGGACGTTTCGCAGATGGCGCAGCGACGAATGCCAGGAAGTATGCCGTCACGGGGATGGGAAGCGGGCCAGGGGAGCATGCGGGCTCGCTCACTGTGGAACCTACTGCTCCGGCTGGAGCTTCCGTTGCTCGGCCAGCGAGAGAGCCTCCGCCAGGTCCGGCCAGTCCATCTCCTTCATCAGGAATCGCGCGGTGGTGACGAACAACTTGTGGCGAGCCGGGTCGTCCTCCAGCCTCTCGACTACCTGGGCCAGTACATAGGCCGTGCGCATGGCGTTCGTCTGTGCATCCTCGGCCCTTCCAACGAATGGCAGGATGTGTGTGTTGAACTCGTCCCACGCGATCAACTGGTGCCCTTCGCGGTGGCGTTCGAGCCACCATGCTCGCGCCGTGTCCGCATCGCCGAGCACCTTGTCTCGCATGTATAAGACACGGGACTCGTACAGCTCGTGATGGAGCTGCTGATCGCGCAAGGCATCCTCGTATGCCTGGGCACGTGCTGCGGCTTCGCCTTCCAGCCGGAGAACGAGGCGGGCCTTGATCTCTATCGGCCACCTCGCGTCCACCTGCCGCCACTCAGATAGCTCCAGCGCGAGCGCGCTCTGCGCTTCTTCGAGTTGTCCTGGCAGATATTCGCGGGTAATTTGCGATGCGTTCCTCTCCAGAGCCATTCGCGCAGCCGCGCGCACAAGGGCACGCTTCTGGCCTGGCGTGCCGGAAGCGATACGGCAGTGCAGCACACCGCTGACCGTGTAGGCCACGCCCCAGAGCTTCGTCGGCCACGTAGTGGAAATCCGGTGACGAAGACGTCGGCGCAGCCCGAAGTACGCCATCACTCGCCTGATGCTTTCTCACGTTCGTGAGTCCTGATGATCACTCGCCGGTACACCTCACCCCAGAACGAATCCTGGAAGTCGGAATCCCGCGCGAAGAATCGCTGCAGACCGCTGCGATGGATCCGGGGTTCATACACCTCGGACATGAGGTCGACCAGGAGCTCCGAGGGCAGCCCACCGTTCTCGGCCTCGGCGCCCCATGCGCCGAGCTGTTCATCTGCCGCACTCTGAGATTCCTCGTCCTGGAGCAGTTGCTGCCAGGCCCGTACGAAGCGCTGCCTGCCCTCAGGGCTGTTTGTCGTGTTCAGAAGAAGCCGCGTGCCTTCATCGCTGGCAGCCAGAGAAAGGAAGGCGACCAGACCGTGCTTCTTTGCCGGGTCCTCCGTCAACCACGTATCGAGGGCCTTGGCTACTTCAGCCGGGTTGATCTGTGCAAGCCGTCGAAACGTATCCACCATGGGGCGCGAGGGGTACTGAGCGTGCACGGCTGCCCTGGCCAGCCGCGTCATGGCGATGGCTGGCTGGCGGACAGCAAGTTCTCCGCCACAGACCTGCGTGACCAGATCGACCATTGTCGACGACGGCTTGCCGAGCATCCATCGGTACAAGCGTTCCCGGACATACTTACCCA
The DNA here is from genome assembly GCA_003725745.1 of Streptomyces sp. I6. Lineage (GTDB taxonomy): Bacteria > Actinomycetota > Actinomycetes > Streptomycetales > Streptomycetaceae > Streptomyces. Next base: position 3,885,169 of record RHDP01000001.1, read on the forward strand.
GGGCCGGGTCGAGTGCCGCCGTGGTGAGTGCTTCTACCGCCAGTGGCATTCGGCGCTCGGATACCTCCTTGGCGATTCCGTCGATAATGCTGTTGTCGTGCAGTTCCCGTGACAGTTCGAGGAGTGAGTCGACAGCGATACGCGCATCGTCGTCAGGAATTGCCTGGTGGGCTACGACGGAAACTGCCCATGAACGCAGCAGATTCCGCTGGGTCGGAAACTCTTCCCACAAGTGCCTGAGGATGGCGGGTGCCAGATCGTGCTTGTCCTGCGCATGGTACGCCCGATCCCCGCTGGGTGTAAGGGTGGCGGCTTTGAGGCGGTGACTGGACGTGGCATCCGCGAGAACGTTGAGAGGCTCGCGTGTGAAGCTGAGCTTTTCAAGAAGCAAGTCGGCAGCGTGGAGTACGGACTGCTTCCTGCCTCCGTGGAGCAGCGCGCCTGCCCATACGGTGGCTCGTGTGGATACGAGCTCCGGCTCTCCGGGGAGCCCGAGTTTCGCCGGGGTGAGCAGGGAGTTGATGTGAGTGTTCCACCCGCGGAACTCGTCGATGATGCTGTTGTCGTTCTCCTTCGCCTCGTAGACAATGCGAGCGAGCCGTCGGGCCTCTTGAGCGGGTGGGTTGGAAAGCCAGATATCCTTGTACGTCTCCTCGTTCAGCCAGGCGATGCGATGCTCTGCACCGAGCAGGCGTAGTTCTTGACACGCCAGAGGCTTCGCATGCGGTGACGAGTGCTTGACCATGACGTGGCGGGTTTCTTCGGCCCATACTCCGTGCCATTCGTCTGGCGTGGTGAGGACCACCAGATAGCAAGCGCTCTTTGTTCCGTCACTTCCGTGGTTGAGCAGTCCCTGACCGAAGCGGGGTCCCGGCTGCTGTTGCTGCATGTCCGAGAGGTCGAGGATGTATCCGTGGCCAGCCCTAGCCGGCAGTTTTTTGGCGTCGGGCTTCGACCACTCAGGCTCGAGATCCACGATAGGCAACGGCGCGGATGCCACGGTCATCAGCAAGCGCAGGGCAGCGGTGCGTCGTCCTGTTCCCGGCGGCGCACAGAGAACGACTACCCCTGCTTCCTGAGTACGGATTGGGCCTGTTCCCACTCGGCGGTATTCCGCGGCGGGACGAAACGATCATCGGCGCACACGGCGAGATCCGCGGGACGCACGGGCTGCTGCCGCACGAAATCTCCGCCATAGAAGTGCTGGTTCTCTGCCTGGTAACCGACGCCATGAGCGGCCACCTGCTGGAGGTGAACTCCTGCGGCGTCCGGTACGGGGAATGAGGGAGGATCGGTCAGTGGAGGGGCCTCCCAGTCGCTTGGATCGGCCTCGGATTCCGCAGCCCCGGACGAGGCGGTGACCGCCGCACCCTCTTCACCGCCAGGCGAGTGGGGTGACACGGGCGCAGACGGTACGTGGACAGCCGCACGGCTATCCGCCTCAATATTTTCTTCCTGCGGGGATGCAGGCTGGGCTTCGTAACCCGGGACCGGGCTGTACCGTTCCTCGGGCTCGGCGGCGGGGGTTGGGACCGCCACCGTCGGGGGTGCGCCGATCGGCGTCTCCGCGCCTGCTTGCGTGAATGCGGCGTCGCGTGAACGGCTGTTGCGACCCAGCCAGTCGGCCCAAGGACGGTGGGGTGTTGGGTGGGGAGAAGGGGCTTCCCGAGCAGGGGTGGGCTGGTGTGCGGGCCCGTCGGCGGACGACTGAGGAGGCTCGGCCGGGTCTTCAGGCTCTCCTGTCAGAAAAGGATTGTCGGTCAACGCGGGTCTCCCGTGCCGTAAAAGTACTGGTTCTGCGCCTGGTTATTTCGGTTGCCGAGCTGGACGAAAGACGGTGCTGACGCGGGCCGTGCTTCCTCTTGCTGCGCTTCCTGAGCAGAGGAGGAAAAGGCCGAAGTGTGCTGCTCCGGGACCTCGAACAACGACCGATCCGCAAGACCCCAATCGAGGCCGGGAACGTGCAGCCAGGCAGGCTGGGCGAACTTCTTGGCCCTGGCGATGCTCTGTGCAAAGTCATCAGAGATGGTGGCGCCTGTGTCGAGTCCGCTCTGGAAGACGTCCTCATACACACGCTGCGAGATGATCATCACCGTGTTCGTGCGCTGAGGATTGGCCTTTTTGAGGAGGTTCCGGAGCTTCTCGTCGTCGAGAAGACGATGGGTTTCGACCATGGGAACGCCCAGCCCCGAAGAGGGCAGTGGACCGACATGGACACTGACTCGCAGTTGCAGCACGCTCTTGCCGGCATGCTGCCTTCTGTAATCGTGCAAAACGTCGCTCAGGGCTCCCGGGAAGCATCCCACCAGGGCCGGCAAGACTTCGGGGTCCAGGCCGGCGACGTACCCGTCACCCGTGTGCTGCGGGAAAGCCCGCTGTTCCCAGCGCGCACTGAGGCCGATGGCGGACAGGGCCTGTGCGAGCACTTGCTGGATGTCCGCGTTGATCTCCTGCATGCGTTTGCTGGTGTGCGAGCTGAAGTCCTTGGCATCAACCGCAAGGACAGCCCGGTAGGGCCACAAGGGCTCCCAGGAAGGTGCCATTGGTGTGTCCTCCTCTTGTTGCGGTGGTCGAAGCCACTGTGGCGGTGAACGCGGCGGGATACCGTCCAGCTTTGGACGGTACGAAGGTGATGTGGGTCACGGTGAAGCTGGTGGGTGCTGTCACCCCTCGGACAGCTTGGTGAGGGCTGCGCTGTCCCTGACCACCAGACGCTCCCGGCCCAGCTCGAGGACACGGGCATCATGAAGCTCTCGTAAGACGGCCATCGCTGACGAGCGGCTCATCGAAGCCATCGCTGCCAACTCGTCTCGGGACATCCCGAGCCGGAGGACGACCGTCCCGTCATCCGCACTTTCGCCGACTTCCGTGACCAGGTACTCAATCACCCGGGCCACCCGGGCTTGCGGCGACAGCCTCGTCAACGCGGTGCGGAGCTGCTCGTTCTCGTGCATGCGCTGAACGGTGAGTCGATACACGGTCGGGTTGAGGCCGTGACGGTCGATGTATCCCCGAAACGCGTGTGCGGGAAGGACGTACCCGACGCATTCGGAGACCGCCTTCACGGAGGCCGATCGAGGCTTGTCGAGGAGTGCGCCGATCTCGCCCAAGACCTCGCCCTGGCCGCGCAGCGCTAGAGGTGTCTCCGTCCCGTCTCCCGCCAACTGGACGATCTTGACGATTCCGTCAGTCAGGGCGATGACGAAGTCAGGTGACTCTCCCTGGTGAAAGAGCCATGTGGCTCGCGCGTAGCGGCGCCTCTGTCCTCGGTGCAGTAAGTCATTCCAGGCGGCATCCGATACCAGATGACGAAAATTCACTTCATACCCCAGAGGCGTCGCTCACCCTATTGCGGCCGAGGCGCCAATCACCGCGCAACCCGTCACCGCTAGCAGCAGGGAGAGCTGTACTCGACGGTGCTTGGTCCAGGCGATCTCACTCATGACGACGATCTGCCGTGACAGCGCGGACAACGCGGAGCCCGAGCGCAGAGCAGCTTCCAGGGTCTCGGGCTCGAAGTGGCGGAGATGCCCGAAGAACAGGTAGTCGTCGTCTGGGCCAGGTCCTCTGCGCTCCAACCGCAGGTTGGGGGCCACCGCAGCGGCGGCCAGAAGCGCACCGCAGAGAAGGATGCACCCACCCGTCCACAGCAGCACTTGGCCGGCCATGGACCGTGCGTCGACTCCGCGGCCCGAGGCGGCCAGTACCCCGAGCAGGGCGAGCACGGTTGACTGGAGGCTGAGAGCGATGGACGCCTTTGTGTCCGCCTTGCCTGTCGAATCGGCCAATGCCGCCTGGATCTTCCAGGCCGTTTCCAGCGGGTCGGCGGCCACCCCTGCCTCCTCCTGGCTTGCAGCTGAACTGCGGTGATTCGCCCCCAGGATCCGCTACGGACCCCCTCGGCACATCCGTCACCGGGTGAGTTGGCTGAAAATGGCCACCCTCTTCGTTCTCTCTGGGGTCTGCAGCTCGCCAAGGTGCTTTCCGGCCGGGAGACCCGGGCGGCACCGAGATCGTCGCTACAGCCGTTCTCCCCACGTGGGCAATCACCTGAACAGAAGAACTTGACAGGGAAGAGCGCGAGCAGCACGCAGATGCCCGCGTCGATGCCGATGGGGAAGACCAGGGAGAACCGGCCGAAGCCCTTCTGCTCGGCGAGTTCGCGCACCGCGGCGTACGACCCGGCGAAACCGATCGCGGCGATGACCACCGCTCCGGCGACCACCACGCCGATGAGTATCCGGTGCGTGCGTGTCAGCTGCATCGCGGCCACCCGCGATCCCCTCCCTCTTCTGTTCGTGGCGCCCGCGGCGCGGCCCAAGCCTGGCACACGAAGGCGGAGTCGGGCCCTCCGGGGAGGGGCGGACTCCGGCCGGGCGCCCGGGGTGCGGGGCCCGGCCGGCAGGTCGTGCGGGGTGCGGGGCGGCGGCTGTTGCGGGAGCGCCGGGGGCCCGGCGGCGGGGTCCGCCGGGGCTGAGGGCCGCTTCTCGCGGCAGACCGGCCGCGGACCTAGTTGGCCTTGGCGACGGAGGCAGCCGCTTCCTTGGCCGCCGTCACCGCGTCCTTCATCAGCTGCGCCGGGTCCGGGTTCTTGGCGCCCGCGAAGCCCGTGCCGTTGTAGCCCAGGGTCACCACGACATTGCCCGTGCGGGCCACGATGGTGGCGTACTCGAAGTCCTCGCCGGACTTCTTGAGGCCGTAGGCGATCGCGGTGGCCTCCTCGCCGACGCCCGCGGCGGGTGAGGACTTGACGCTCTCGGCCTTCTCCGTCGCCTTGACCGCGCCCACTTCCTTCTCATAGGCGTCCCTGGCGCGGTCCTCACCGCTGCCGATGCCCGACTCGGACGCGAAGCGCTGGAACGACACGTCGAGCCAGCGGTAGTTCGAGCCCTTGACGCCCTTGTCCTCCAGGCCGTTCCAGGAGCAGCTGCCCCGGGCGGCCGTGTCGTTGGAGGTGCCGGCGGTGCCGGCCTTGTTCTTCACCTTCGGTACCAGGTCCTCGACCGTCTTGGCGGTCAGTGCCTTGCAGGGCTCGGGCAGCTTGGCGTACTTCGCGGGCTCCACGGGCACCGGCGACTGCTCGCCGCCGGAGGCGGAGGCCCCGGGCGAGGAGGACGAGCCGCCGGCAGGAGCGGAGCCCTTGCTGTCGGAGTCCGACGAGCAGCCGGCGACGACGAGCATCACCGGGACGGCGGCGCAGGCGAGTATGCGGGTGAGTCGCGGGGCTGATCGGTGCATGGTTCCTTCAGTCGGTTGTCGTACGGTCCTCCGGAGTACCGGACGCCGGTCCGGCACTGCGGGTGGACGGTCCGGTGTTCCCGGGCGGCCACGGTACGCCGACACGGTACGACGGCACGGCCGTCCGACGGGACCGTGCGGCGGAGCGGGGGAACCGCACCGGAGGCCCGGCCCACGCGCTAGTCGTTGAACCGCTCGGCGAGTTTCCGGGCCAGTCCCCGGGCCTTTTCCTGCAGTTCCTCGCTGTCCGGGATCTCCGTCACACGGGCGGGCTGCTCGCCGTACTCGACGGTCACGATCACGTTTGATGTGCGGAACACCACGCTCACCGTGCGGTGCTGGGCGGTGGAACCGGTCCGGGTGAGGACGTCGTCGAGGAACGCGGCGTCGCCGAGGCCGTCGAGGACGCGCGGTTCGAGACCCTCGGGAGCACCGGGGGCACCGGACGCACCGGACGCACCGGGAGCACCGGGGGCGCCGGAGGCGCCGGAGGCGGTCGCGCTGGACGGGGCGGTGGTGCCCGGGGAGGGCTCGGCGCCGGTGGCGGGGGAACCCGTCGCCGGGGCGCCGGTGCCGCCCTGGCCGCCCGTGGTGGGTGCGGGCAGCTGCGCCGCGTCCTGCTTCCTGGTGTACACCTCCAGGGCGCGCTGCTCGTCACTGACGTCCTGGTCGTAGGACACCACGCGTTCGACGTCGATGCGGAGGTTGTGCGAGGCGTCGGGAGCGTCGGCCTTCCAGCTGCAGCCGACCCGGCGGTCCGTGTCGTAGGTGACGGCGGCCGTACCGCGGAAGATCTTCTCCTGCTGCTCGTCGGGGAGCTCGGCCGCGCCGGGGAGCAGGTCCCTGAGCATCGAGCGCTCTACGGCGCCGCAGGGCTCGTAGAGCGTGCGGTACTTGCCGGGAGCCGCGACGGGCCCGGCGGTCTCGCCGGCCTTGGCCTCACTGGTGGCGCCGCCGTCGGCGGACCCGCCGGTGCAGCCGGTGGCGAGCGCCGCGAGAAGCGCCGCAACGCCGGGCGCGTACCCCTTTCGCCGCACGTTCCCAGGCTCCCTTCTCTGCCGTCCTGCGCTCTTCGGCCCGATCCGGTCGCCGGCCGGTTCCCGGTTCCGCCCGGGCGCCGTGGCTGCCCCGGTCGCCGTGGCTGCCCCGGTCGCCCGCCGTCGCCCACGGCGAAAACGTGTTGCCGTCCGATGCGCGCCGATGGACACAATGTCTACCGCACGCGGAGCGGTGAACGCCGGTTCGATGTCCCTTTCCTGGGTATCGGCGATGCTTTTGCGTTATCTGGCTTATCGGGGGAATTGAGGAAGTATGTCGTACGTGGAGGTGGCCGGCGCCAAGGTCCCGATCCGGATGTGGACGGACCCGGCCGGGGTCGAGGACGTCGCCATGCAGCAGTTGCGGAACGTCGCGACACTGCCCTGGATCGAGGGGCTCGCCGTGATGCCGGACGTGCACTACGGCAAGGGGGCGACGGTCGGTTCGGTCATCGCGATGCGCGGCGCGGTGTGCCCGGCGGCGGTCGGCGTCGACATCGGCTGCGGGATGTCGGCCGTGAAGACCTCGCTCACCGCGAACGATCTGCCTGGCGATCTCTCCCGGCTCCGGTCCAAGATCGAGCGGGCGATCCCGGTCGGGCGCGGAATGCACGACGACCCGGTGGATCCCGGGCGGGTGTTCGGATTCCAGTCGGCGGGGTTCGGCGACTTCTGGTCGCGGTTCGACGGTGTCGCCGATCCGGTCAAGTTCCGCCGGGAGCGCGCGGCCAGGCAGATGGGGACACTCGGCTCCGGGAACCACTTCATCGAGTTCTGCCTGGACGAGAGCGGCTCCGTGTGGCTGATGCTGCACTCCGGCTCGCGGAACATCGGCAAGGAGCTCGCCGAGTACCACATCGGTGAGGCCCGGAGCCTGCCGCACAACCAGGGCCTGGTCGACCGCGATCTCGCGGTGTTCGTCTCGGACACCCCGCAGATGGCGGCCTACCGGAACGATCTCTTCTGGGCGCAGGAGTACGCCAGGTACAACCGCGCGATCATGATGGGGCTGTTCCAGGAGGTCGTCCGCAGGGAGTTCGCGAAGGCCAGGGTCACCTTTGATCCCGTCGTCTCCTGCGAGCGGGAGGATGCCGAAGGCCGGATGCGGGCCGAGGAGTACCGCCCCGGCGTGATCAGCTGCCACCACAACTACGTCAGCGAGGAGCGCTACGAGGGGATGGATCTGCTGGTCACCCGTAAGGGGGCCATCAGCGCGGCCTCGGGGGAGTGGGGGATCATCCCCGGTTCGATGGGTACGGAGTCGTACATCGTCCGCGGCCTGGGCAACCCGAAGTCGTTCAACTCCGCCTCGCACGGTGCCGGCCGCAGGATGAGCCGGAACGCCGCGAAGCGGAGGTTCTCGACGAGGGACCTCGAGGAGCAGACGCGGGGCGTCGAGTGCCGCAAGGACTCGGGTGTGGTGGACGAGATCCCCGCTGCCTACAAGCCGATCAGCCAGGTGATCGACCAGCAGCAGGACCTGGTGCAGGTCGTCGCCAAGCTCAAGCAGGTCATCTGCGTCAAGGGGTGACGTCCTCACCCGCGCCGCATCGGCGGGCCGGGCCTGCCGCGGCCTCGCCCCCGCCCGGCCCCCCGCCCGGCCCCCGCGCGGGCCGGGTGCGGCACGGCAGCTCCTGGCGGTGCCCTCCAGCCGTAGCGGCGCTCGCCGCGCGCTCGCCGTCGGCACCGGCCGCGGTGGCGGGTGGGCCGCCGTGCGGTCCGGCCGGGCGCCGTCAGTCCGTCCCGGTCTTTTCCGCGCCCCCGGCGGAGCCGAGGTTGCTGTGGATCGCGCGGGCCACCGCCTCGGTGGTCTCGACTCCGGCGGCCATCGTCCTGTTGCCGTGGGTGAGCACGGTGATGCTGTAGTCGTGGCCGCCGCCGAGGAAGGCGCCCAGGCCGTGCACCCGCCAGCCGTCCGTGGCGCGCGACAGCCAGCCGTTCTTGACATGCGGTACCGCCGAGGGCGGCGCGCCCGCCGGGGTGCCCCAGCGCTGTGCGGGGACGACCTCGTTCATCAGTCTGAGGGCGTAGGCGCGGGCGCTGTCGCCGAGCACGCCGTTCCTCGCGGTGATCAGGTCCAGCAGCCTCTGCTCGTCGCCGGCCGTGATCTGGGTCAGGCCCCAGTGGCCGTCGCCGCCCGGCACCGTCCGGGTCATGCCGGCCGCGGACAGGAAGCGGCTGACCTTCGCTGCGCCGAGCTGCTTCCACAGGACGGTCGTCGCCTTGTTGTCCGACTTGGTGATCATGTCGAACGCGAGGTCGGCCTCGCGCTCCGTGAGGCGTCGGTCCTGCTTCTCCGCGTCCCACAGCAGCGTCGCGAGGACGGTGACCTTGACGGTGCTGGCGGAGTCGAACCGCTGGTCCGCCCGCAGCTCGCACACCGTCCCGGTCGTGCGGTCGTGCAGCGACACCGCGGTGAGGCCGGTCCTGCCCCTCAGCGCCGCCGTGATGTCCCGCTGGAGTTTCGTCGCCAGCCCGGTCTTCTCCGAGCTGCACCTCACCCGTGGCGGCGCCGCGTGGGCGTCCGTCGCCGCGGCTCCCGCGGCCAGGGGAACCACTGTGCCGGCGACGAGTGCGGCGGCCAGGCCGCGCCAACTCATTCGTATATGCCCCACCTGGCTGTGGTCCTCCGCTTGTCGGCCGCTTTGTCCGAACCAGTGTTGGTGAAGGACGCCTGAGATGGGGCGTGATGTGTGCCACGGGGGAGCCGGGTGGCGAAGGCCCGTACGGCCCGCCCCGGCGGGCGCGGCCCGGCTCCGGCCCGCGCCCGCACGGGTCCGTCGCGGCCGCGGACGGGCCGCGCCGGACCGGTCCCCGCGGTGCCGGCACGGCCTGGCTGTGACGAAGGACATGCTCGTCTGTCTGCGTCTGTCTGCGTCTGTCTGCGTCTGCCTGCCCGCCTGCGTCTGCCTGCGTCCCCTGCCGGCCGGGCGCCGGGCGGTCTGTTTTCCGCCCGCCTGTCCGCCTGTCCGCCCGTCCGTGCGTCTGTGGGTTCGTGCGTCTGTGGGTTCGTGGGTTCGTGCGGCTGCCGGGCCGTGACCCGGCGCCGTCAGCCGGCCGCCGGGTGGAGCGTCGCCTCTCCCGTCACACGGATGCCCGTCCGCCCGCCGGGCCGGACCGGCACGGGGCCGGGGACGCGGATGCCGACCGGAGCGTCCACGCCGTCGACGGCGACGGTGACCATCGCGTCGTGGCCGTAGAAGTGCACGTCGGTCACCGTTCCCCGGACGTCCGCCGCGGCCGGGTCGGTCAGCCGGAGCTGCTCCGGCCGGAGCAGCACCCGGCCCTCGCGGAGCCCGCCCGGTGCGCCCGGTCCGCCCGCCAGGGCGACACGGCCCAGGGGGGTGTTCACGGAGCCGCCCTCGGCGGCGCCGCCGACGAGCACCGCGTCGCCGACGAACGCGGCGACCCAGGGGTCCGCGGGACGCTGGTACAGCTCCTGCGGAGCCGCGCACTGGGCCACCCGGCCGTCCCGGACGACCGCGACGAGATCGGCGGTGGAGAGCGCCTCCTGCTGGTCGTGGGTGACCAGGACCGCCGTGGCGCCGGTGGCCCGGAGCGCTGCGCGCACATCGGCCCGTACCCCCGCCCGCAGCGCGCTGTCGAGGGCGTTGAACGGCTCGTCGAGGAGCACGAGGTCGGGTGCGGGGGCCAGGGCGCGGGCGAGGGCGACGCGCTGCTGCTGCCCGCCGGAGAGTTCGTGCGGCATGCGTTCGCCGTAGCCGTCGAGCCCGACGAGCCCGAGCATCTCGTCGACGCGCCGGCCGCGGCCGGCGCGTTCCGGACCGGTGAGCCCGAAGGCGACGTTGCGGGCCACGCTGAGGTGCGGGAACAGGGCGCCTTCCTGCGGCACGATGCCGATGCGGCGGCGCTCCGGCGGCAGATGGACGCCGGGCGCGCCGAGGACGCGTCCGCCGAGGGTGACGGTGCCCGCGTCGGCGTGCAGGAAGCCGGCGACGATGCGGAGCAGGGTGGTCTTGCCGCAACCGGAGGGGCCGAGGACGGCGGCCAGCGAGCCTCCGGGGACGGTGAGGTCGAGGTCGTCGATGACGGTGGCGCCGGGGCCGTACGCCTTGGCCAGGCCCACGATCTGAAGATCGGTCATGTGCGGTGCCTTCCGAGCAGGTACGACGGGACGGCGGCGAGGAGGATGAGCGCGGCGGCGTAGGGCGCGGCCGCGGCGAACGAGCCGGCTCCGGTCTCCGTCCACAGCCGGCTCGCCAGGGTGTCCATGCCGGTGGGCCGCAGCAGCAGGGTCGCGGGGAGCTCCTTCATGCAGACCACGAAGACCAGGGCGGCTCCGGCGGCGACACCTGGGGCGGCCAGCGGCACGGTGACCTCGCGCAGCACCCTCAGCGGGGAGCGGCCGAGTGAGCGGGCGACGTCCTCCAGCACCGGCGGGGCCTGGAGGACGGCCGCCCGGGTGGCGGCCACCGCGACGGGCAGGAACAGCACCGCGTAGGCGCAGACGAGCAGCGGCAGTTCCTGGTAGAGCGGACGGGCGTAGCGGACGGCGAAGAACACCAGCGCCAGGGCCACGGTGATGCCGGGCAGGGCGTGCCCGGCGTACGCGGCCTGCTCCAGCAGGTGCGCCGCCCGGCCGCGGTGGCGGGCCGCGATCACACCGACCGGCAGGGCGAGCACGGTGGTGAGCGCCGCGCCCGCCGCGGCCACGCCCAGCGTGGTGAGCGCGGTGTCGGCGAGCAGGGCGGGCTCCCAGGTCGCGGACGAGCCGACGGCCAGCCAGTAGCCGAGCACGCCCAGCGGGAAGCCCACGGCGGCGACGACCACGGTCCCGAGCCAGGCGAGCGCGGGCAGCCGGAGCCGGCCGAGCGCGAGGGGCGTCGCCGGGCGTGCGGTGCCCCGGCCGGTCCTGGAGTGCCCGGCGCGGCCCCGTGTGCGGGCTTCCGCCGCCACCAGCGCCACGGTCATGACCACGAGTACGGCGCTCAGTGCCGCGGCGGGGGTGCGGTCGAAACTGGCCCGGTAGGAGGTGTAGATGCCGCGGGTGAAGGTGTCGTACCGCATCAGCGACACCGCGCCGAAGTCCGACAGCACGTAGAGCGCGACCAGCAGCCCGCCCCCGGCGGCGGCCGGTCGCAGCTGGGGAAGGACGACGCGCAGGAACGTGCGCACGGCGCCGTGCCCGAGCGAGCGGGACACCTCCTCCTGCGCGGGGTCGATCCCGCGCAGCGCGGCCGCGACCGGCAGGTACACATACGGGAAGCTGACCAGCGTCATCGCGAGCGCGGCCCCGGTGAAGCCGACCAGCCAGGGCGCGGCGGACAGCCAGGTGAACGCCGCGACGTAGCTGGGCACGGCCAGCGGCAGGGTCACGAGCACCGACCAGACGCGGACACCGGGCAGCGCCGTGCGCACGGTCAGCCAGGCCAGGGACACGCCGAGCACCAGGCAGGCCGCGACGACGACCGCGGCGAGCCCGAGGCTGCGCAGCAGGAGCAACCCGGTCCGCTCGTCGGCGATGACGTCCCAGGCGAAGGCGGGGCCGCGTTCCAGCGCCCGCACGGCCAGATAGCCGAGCGGCAGTACGGCGAGCGCCCCGGCCAGGCAGGCGGTGAGCAGTAGCGGCCAGGGGGGCCGGACCGCGGCGCGCCGGCGCCCGGCCGGCACGGGGGCGGCGGCCGGGCGGGGGGCTGGTCGCTTCCGGACGGGTGAATCCGGTGTGGTCACCGTCAGACCATTCCGACGTCCTGGAGCATGGCCAGGGTCGCCTTCAGCGAGTCGAGCTGCCCCAGGTCGATCTGCGGCGGCTGGAGGGAGTCCAGCGGCGGGACGCCCTCTGCCTGCTCGGCGCCCGCGGCGAGCGGGTACTCCTTGGTCTCCTCGGCGAAGTAGCGCTGCGACTCGGCGGACAGCAGGAAGTCGGCGGCCTTCCGGGCGTAGGCGCTCTGCTGCTTGTCCGCACCCTTCAGCAGCCCCACTCCGGCGACGTTCACCAGGCCGCCCGGGTCGCCCTTCGGGAGGTAGTGCACCTTGGCCCGGAGCTTGTCCGCGCCCTTCTCCGCCGCCTTCTCGTACCAGTAGTAGTGGTTCAGCAGGCCGAGGGACACCTCGCCGGAGTCGACGGCGTCGAGGACGTTGAGGTTGCTCTCGTAGGCCTTCGGGCTGTTCGCCTTCAGCCCCTTCAGCCAGGTGCGGGTGGCCTCGTCGCCCTCCAGGACGCGCATGCCGGTGACGAAGGCCTGGAAGGAGGCGTTGGCGGGGGCGTAGCCGATCTTGCCCTTCCACTCGGGCTTCACCAGGTCGTGCACGCTGTCCGGGGGTGCGGTCACCTTCGCGGAGTTGTACGCGAGGACCCGGACCCGCCCGCTGACGCCGACCCAGTCGCCGGCCGAGCCGCGGTAGTTCGGCGCGACCTTGTCGAGGGTCGTCGGCGGCAGCGGCGTGAGCCTGCCCTCCTTGGAGAGCGCGCCGAGCGCCCCAGCGTCCTGGGAGAGGAAGAGGCCGGCCTCGGTGTCGTCCCCTCCTCGAGGAGCTGCGCCGAGAGTTCGGCGCTGCCGCCGTACCGGACGTCGACGGTGGTGCCGAGGTGCTCCTCGAGCTTCTCGATGAGCGGCGCCACGAGGTTCTCGTTCCTGCCGGAGTAGATGACGAGACCGGCCGGCTCGCTGCTGCAGCCGGCGATGGCGGGCAGGGTCAGGGCCGTCGCGGCGAGAGCGGCGAGCGTGCGGGCCAGCGGGCGTCGCATGAGGAGTGAAGGCCTTTCTGACATGACCACCGTCACGTGGGGAGCGTGTCCTGTGGAGCGGGGACCGGTACCGGGAAGGGGAACGACCGAACGGAGCATTAGTAAGGTAAACCTCACCTAAGAGTCAATAGTGTCATAGGTAACGGCTTGGACACGGCGGAGAGGCTGGAAGTGGCCGCGGGGGAGCCGGGGCACGTCCGCCGTTGCAGGGGTGGGCAGTTGGCGAACGACTCGCCTTCCGCCGTATCGAAGGGGTGCCCCTCCTCTTCCCGATAAGGAAAGGCTTACCTACGATGCGCCCGTGACGCTCCACTCCGCACCCCCCGCCAGTGGCCGAATACTGCCCCTCGCCCATCGCCTCGCGACCCATGGCGGTCGCACGGCCCTCATCACCGCCGACGGCGAGACCTCCTACCGCGAACTCGCCGCGCGGGTCGCGGACACCGCCCTGCGTCTCGGCACCGAGCGGAGGCTCGTGCTGCTGCCCGGCGCCAACACGGCCGAGGCCCTGGTCGTGCATCTCGCCGCTCTGGCGGCGGGACACCCCGTCCTCCTGGTGCCGGGCGACCATCCGGAGGCGACGGAGTCGCTTATCGCGGCGTACGACCCCGATGTCGTCGTGCGGCCGGCGCCGGGCAGGTGGGAGCTCGAGGAGCGGCGCGCGGTATCCGCCCACGACCTGCATCCGGATCTCGCTCTGCTGCTCAGCACGTCCGGTTCCACCGGCTCGCCGAAGCTGGTCCGCCTCTCGCACGGGAACCTCCAGGCGAACGCCGAGTCGATCGCGGCGTACCTCGGCATCCGCGACACCGACCGGGCCGCGACGACCCTTCCCCTGCACTACTGCTACGGGCTCTCCGTGGTCCACAGCCATCTGCTGCGCGGGGCGGGTCTCGTCCTCACCGGGCTGTCGGTGGCGGACCCCTGCTTCTGGGACCTCTTCCGCCGTGCCCGCGGGACGTCCCTGGCGGGCGTCCCCTACACCTTCGACCTGCTCGACCGGGTCGGATTCGCCGACATGGACCTGCCGCATCTGCGGTACGTCACCCAGGCCGGCGGCCGACTGGCGCCCGAGCGCGTGGCGCACTACGCCGCGCTGGGCGCGCGCCACGGCTGGGACCTGTTCGTGATGTACGGCCAGACCGAGGCCACCGCCCGGATGGCCTATCTGCCGCCCGATCTGGCCGCCGCCCATCCGGCGGCGATCGGGGTACCGATTCCCGGTGGGTCGTTCCGTATCGCACCGGCCGAGGACCACCCCGGGGCCGGCACGGGGGAGCTCGTGTACTCGGGGCCGAACGTCATGCTGGGCTACGCCCACGGCCCGGAGGACCTCGGGCTCGGGCGGACGGTGGACGAGCTGCGCACCGGCGACCTCGCGCGGCGCACCCCCGAGGGGCTCTACGAGATCGTGGGGCGCCGCAGCCGGTTCGTGAAGCTTCTGGGTCTGCGGATCGACCCCGAGCGGGTCGAGGCGATGCTCGCGGGGCACGGGATCACCGCGCTGTGCACCGGCGACGACGAGGCACTCGCGGTCGCGGCGATCGCCCCCGGCGGCCCGGGTGGCCGAGGTGGCCGAGGTGACCGCGGCGGTCCGGGTGACTCGCGCGGCTCCGGGCGCGACTTCAGCGAGCCGGGTGGCTCAGGTGGCACAGGTGAATCCGGTGACACGAGTGAGTTCGGCAGCTCCGGCGCCCCAGGTGACTGCGGCGACTGGAGTGACTGGAGTGACTGGGGTGACTCCGGCGGCCCGGGCTGCTCCGGTGCCGCCGACGAACGGCGGATACGGCGGCTGATCGCGGACGAGTGCGATCTGCCGGTGCGCGCCATACGCGTCCGGGTCGTGGACGAGCTGCCCCGTCTGGCCACCGGCAAGGCCGACTACCCCGCCGTGCTGGCACTCACCCGCCCGGACCGCGGCGCAACACCGTCCGCGCCCTCCGGCGGTGACACGGCGGCGGACCTCTGCGCGCTCTACACACAGATCCTGGACCGCCCGGATGTCACGCAGGACAGCACCTTCGTCGGCCTCGGCGGCGACTCGCTGACGTACGTGGAGATGTCCATCCACCTCGAGGAACGGCTGGGCCGTCTGCCGGCCGACTGGCACACGACCCCCATCCGCGAACTCGCCGGGCGGCCCGGGCGGAGACCGCCCTCGGGGCGGTCCCGCTCCCGAAGACGCAGACTGGAGACCGGCGTCGCCCTGCGCGCCGCGGCGATCTTCTGCGTCGTGGGCTCGCACATCGGCGTCTTCACGATCAGGGGCGGAGCCCATCTGCTGCTCGCCGTCGCCGGGTACAACTTCGCCCGCTTCCACCTCACGGACGCCGTACGGCGCGAACGCGTGGGCCGCGTCGGGCGCAGCATCGGCCGTATCGCCCTGCCGAGCATGGCCTGGATCGGTTTCGCGCTCCTCATCAGCGACGACTACACGCTGTACAACCTGTTCCTGCTCCACAACGCCCTGAGGCCGCAGGACATGGGACCGGGCATCCACACCTGGTTCATCGAGGCCCTCGTCTACATCCTCGTCGCGGTCGCCGCCGTCCTCTGCCTGCCCTTCGCGGACCGTGCGGAACGCCGCTTCCCCTTCGCCCTTCCCGCGGCGCTCACCGGCCTCGGCCTGCTCACCCGCTACGACCTCGTCGGCCTCCCGCACCGCTCGCAGATGACGGACGCGGTGACCGTCTTCTGGCTGTTCGCGCTCGGCTGGGCGGCGGCGAAGTCCCGGACGGCGACACAGCGGCTGCTCGTGACCGTGGCCGCCGTCGCCACCGTGCCCGGGTTCTTCCCCGGTGAGCCCTGGCGCGAGGTGATCGTGGTCGCCGGGTTCGTGCTGCTGGTGTGGCTGCCGACGCTGCCCAGCCGGGAGCGTGTCAACCAGGTGGCCGGGCTGGTGGCGACCAGCTCGATGTACATCTACCTGACGCACTGGCAGATCTACCCGCTCGTGGACGGCTTCTCGAAGCACCTGGCACTGCTGGTTTCGCTCGTCTTCGGCATCGCCTACGCAATCGCGGTGACGCGCCTGATGCGGGGGCTGCCGCTGGTGCCCGCGGACACGTCGCTGTCCCGGCTGAAGTCCCTGTCCTTCCTGTCGTCGCTGGCCTTCGCGCAGCCTCCGGGCTCTGTGCCGTCCGCCCGCCGCCGGTTGGCGGGCCTGTTCCGCGCCCACCGGAGCCGGGGCGGGTGGCGGAAGTAGCCCCGCCGCGGCCGCTCGTGCGTCCGCCTGCCCGGCCCTGTGTGCGCCGCACCGCACGGGCCCGGACGGGCCTCGCCCCGGTGGCGGCGGCACATCGCCGCACCGCACGGTTCCGGTCTTCCGGCCCGGGGCCGGGCGGAGCGCCGGCTCGGACGGGCCGCGGTCGGGCGGGGCCGGTCAGTGTTCCCGGTGGACCTTGGTGTTCGACGCCTGGGCCCGGGGCCGGACGACCAGCAGATCGATGTTGACGTGGGCCGGGCGGGTGACCGCCCAGGTCACGGTGTCCGCGACGTCCTCGGCGGTGAGCGGTTGGGCCACGCCCTCGTAGACCTTGGCGGCCTTCTCGGCGTCGCCCCGGAACCGCGTGGTCGCGAATCCCTCCGTCCTCACCATGCCGGGGGCGATCTCGATCACGCGGACCGGGGTACCGACGATCTCCAGGCGGAGGGTCTCGGCGAGGACGTGTTCCCCGTGCTTCGCCGCGACGTATCCCGCGCCGCCCTCGTAGGTCGCGTGGCCCGCGGTGGACGAGAGGACGACCACGGTCCCGTCACCGCTGGCGGTGAGCGCGGGGAGCAGGGCCTGTGTGATGTTCAGCGTGCCGATGACGTTGACCTCGAACATCTGACGCCAGTCCGCCGGGTCGCCGGTCGCGACCGGGTCGGCACCGATGGCCCCGCCCGCATTGTTGACCAGGACCTTCACGGGGCCGGAGCCGTCGAGGGAAGCCGCGAGGGCGTCCACGGCGGCGCGGTCCGTGACGTCGAGGGCGTGGGCCCGGGCCCGGTGCCCGGCCTCCGTCAGCTCGGCGGCGAGGGCTTCGACCCGCTCCTTGCGCCGGGCGGTGAGTACCACGTGGTAGCCGGCCGCGGCGAGACTCCGCGCGGTGGCGGCCCCGATTCCGCTGCTCGCTCCGGTGACGACGGCTATGGGCGTGGCGGTCATGGCGGCTCCCGGGTCGGATGATCGTTGCCACACGCCAGGATAGGCAGAGGGTCAGCGGCCGCGCGGTGCGTACATGATCACCGCCATGCCCACCAGGCAGACCAGGGCGCCCACAACGTCCCAGCGGTCGGGGCGGTAGCCGTCGGCGACCATGCCCCAGGCGATCGAACCCGCGACGAACACCCCGCCGTAGGCCGCGAGAACGCGTCCGAAGTCGTCCTGAGGCTGGAACGTGGCCACGAACCCGTATGCCCCCAGAGCGAGAACGCCCGCGCCGATCCAGACCCAGCCCCGGTGCTCCCGCACTCCCTGCCAGACCAGCCAGGCGCCGCCGATCTCGCAGACGGCGGCGACGACGAACAGGAACACGGAGCGGGCGACGACCATGGGGGCAGCTTGGCACGGCCGGTCGCGGTGGCCAGGACGCGGGGCCGGTCCGCGCATGGTCCGGGCCGTGCCGCGCGTGTGCGCCGCCGCGCCGCGCGCTCACTCCCGTGCCCATGCGATGTACCCGTCCGGGCGGATCAGGAGCGCCTTGCGGTGCGGGTCGCGCCAATGGGCCCTCATGACGGGTCCGGGTGCCGCCGGCGGGGCTGTGTCCCAGCCGTCCGGTGCCACCAGGACGAACTCGCCCGCGCGCAGCAGCTCGTAGAGCCGGCCCTCCCGGAGGGCCAGGTCGGGGGCGCGCCTGCCGGTCAGCCGGTGGGTGCCGCGCGGGGCCTCGTACGAGATGCCGGTGCCCGAGATCATGCCCATCGCCTTGTCCGCCGCGGGCCGGACCGCGGTGAGAAGACTCGTCGCCAGGAGGCGGGTGAGGCGCTGGAGGGGCGTGTGTGCCATGGCGAGACGCACGATCGCCCCGCTGCTGCGCACCACCAGGGCGCCGACCGGGTGCCGCTCGGACTGGTAGGTGTCGAGGAGTCCTTCGGGGTCCGGGGCGTCGCCCCGCAGGACGGCGGCGAGCTTCCAGGACAGGTTCGCCGCGTCCTGGAGGCCGGTGTTCATGCCCTGGCCGCCGGCGGGGGAGTGCACATGCGCCGCGTCTCCGGCGAGGAAGATCCGGCCCCGGCGGTACTCGGGGACCTGGCGCTCGTCGCTGTGGAAGCGGGAGAGCCACCGGGCGTCCCGCATGCCGTAGTCGGTGCCGAGCGCCTCGCGGGCGATCTCGCGCACCTCGTCCAGCTCGACCGGCTGGTCCTCCGGCTGGGAGCGGTCGCGCCGCCAGCCCATCACCCGGTACCAGCCGTCGCCGAAGGGGGCGATGAAAGCGAAGGCCCGGCCCGTGCCGTTGACCGCGAGCAGGCTCTCCGGCTCCTCGGCGAGCCGCACGTCCGCGAGCAGGATCGAGCGGATGGCCGAGACCCCGGGGAAGGGCAGGCCGAGTGACCGCCGGACCGCACTGCGCATCCCGTCCGTGCCGACGAGGTAGCGGGAGCGCAGCGTCCCCTCCGCGCCGTGCTCGTCGCGGAGATCGGCGGTGACCGATCCGGCGTCCTGGTGCAGCCCGCGCAGCTCGGTGCCGTACCGGAAGGCCGCACCGGCGGTACGGGCACGGCGCTCCAGCAGCCGCTCCACCTCGTACTGCGGGGCTATCAGCAGATAGGGGAAGCGGGAGCCCAGCCGGGACAGGTCGAGGGAGAGCCGGCGGAACAGGCGCAGGCCCGTGATGGGCGTGCCCCGCGCCACCAGCTCGTCCGCCAGGTCCCGGGCGTCCAGGAGCTCCAGTGTGCGTGCGTGCACCCCGAAGGCCCGGGTCAGATTGCTCCTCGTGGGCGCCCGCCGCTCGACGACGGTGACGCGGACGCCGGCTGCCGCGAGGTCGCCCGCGAGCAGAAGCCCGGTGGGCCCCGCCCCCACGACCGTCACCTGCGTCTCTGTCTCTGGCTGTCTCCCGGTCCCGGCGGAGGCGGGCGCGGGGGCGGGCGCGGGGGCGGGGGAAGTGACCGTGGTGGTGATGGCGCTCCGGGCTGCGGTCTCGTCGGTCATGGCGGTGCCTCCTGTCGGTGGTCGTGCGCGGGGAAGCCGGTGCCCTCGAGTGGGCCACGGGTCGGCGCCTACAAGTCAACGCACGTTTGCCAACGCTTGTAGGCGACAGTAGGCCCGGGTGGGCTGGCATGTCAACGGCTGTTGGCCTACAGTTGTTGGCGTGACCCCCGAACCCGCCCCGCGCCGCTCCGACGCCACCCGTGCCGCGATCCTCGAAGCCGCCCGCGAGCGCTTCGCCGCGGACGGGTACGACCGTGCGACCATCCGCGCCATCGCCCGGGACGCGGGGATCGATCCGTCGATGGTGATGCGGTACTACGGCAACAAGGAGGGCCTGTTCGCCGCGGCCTCCGAGATCGACCTGCGGCTTCCCGAGCTGGGGGCGATGCCCGGACGGCACATCGGAGCCGTGCTCGTCTCCCACTTCCTCGACCGCTGGGAGCACGACGAGGTGCTGACGGCCATGCTCCGGGTCGGGGTCACCAACGCCGCCGGCGCCGAGCGGATGGCGGAGATGTTCCGGGGGCAGCTGCTGCCCGTCACCGCCGGAGTGTGCCCCGTACAGGAGGAGGTTCCGCGCCGGGCCGCGCTCGCCGCGTCACAGATCCTGGGCATGGCTCTCGCCCGCTATGTGCTGCGGATCCCGCCCGCGGTCGACATGACCCGGGACGAGGTGATCGCCTGGCTCGCCCCGACGATCCAGCGGTACCTCACGGCCGCGGCCCCGTGACAGCGGCCCGGGGCGGCACGCATGCCCCGACGTCCGCCGCCGTCCGCCGTCGGCCGCGAACGGCACCCATGCCCCGACGTCCGCCGCCGTCCGCCGTCGGCCGCGACGGGGCGGCCCTCAGCCGACCGCGCTGCCGAACTCGCGCAGCGCCCCCTCGACGATCGCCTGCAACCGGGCATGGTGGGCGCCGCGCCAGTAGACCCGCTCACAGGCCGTGCACTGCGCGAACACGTCGTACGAGCGCTGCGTGCCCTGCTCCAGATGGTGCTCCACCGCGGCCTTGTCCGCGTCCGCGAGCCGGCCGTTGCAGGCCGTGCAGCGGGTCCACGGCTCGAGAGCGGGCGCGAACCGCTGCAGTACGTCACGGAGCTGGTCGTCCGGGCGGTCGCTGTAGACGTACGCCCCCGACCACAGCTCCCGGCGGCGCAGCAGGCCCCGGTCCCGGGACAGCATCACGCGGCGCTCGCGGGCCGAGATCGCGGCCAGTGCGGCATCGCCGAGGTCCTCGCTCTCGTACGCGGCGTCGACGCCCAGGAGCCGCAGCCGCCGGGCGAGGGTGCCCAGATGGACGTCGAGAAGGAACCGGAGAGGGGCGCCGGGCACCCGCTGCGGGCGCTCGACGCCCATGACCCGGACGTGCTCGCCTTCCGAGGGGACGTATGAGGTCTCGACGCGGCTGCCGTCCACCAGCAGCCGCCCGGCCTCGGTGAGCGGGACGCCGAGCGACTCCACGACATGCCCGAGGCTCGACGAACCGTCCGTGACGAGCGGGGTCCGCCCCTCCCGGCGTTCCGCCGTGACGAAGAGCCGCAGCTCGGGGGCGAAGCTGATGTGGATCTCCGGTCCGGTCACGCCGCCAGCATGCCATCGGGCGGACGGACCCGGCCAGCGGTTTCCACCGGGTCCGGGGCGTCCGGTGGCCACCGGACGTGTGAGTGCCCGCCGGCCGTCGCGCGTCCGGCGCCGGGCCGCCCTGCGTCCACGACCGGCCCGGGCACTGCGGCCCCGGCCTGCGAGGATCAGCGCCGCGGCGACGCCGGCTCTCCGCCCTCCGGCTTCCCGTGCCGGTCCACGTACCCCGGCTTCCCGTGCCGGCCCCCGTCCGATCTGGGAGCGGCCCCGCTCAGGGCCACACCAGGCAGT
This sequence comes from Streptomyces sp. I6, assembly GCA_003725745.1. GTDB lineage: Bacteria > Actinomycetota > Actinomycetes > Streptomycetales > Streptomycetaceae > Streptomyces. Next base: position 3,906,162 of record RHDP01000001.1, read on the forward strand.
ACGGCTGGTGCCCCGCCTCATGCAGACGATGGCTGAAATCCTGCCACTCGTGCAGCAGCTGGTAGACGTCGAACGCGTCCCGCGGCCCACCGCGGTCCGGGACGGTGGACCAGATGAACGCCGCCGCGCCCACCGATTCCTCGCCGACGTCGCGGAGCGGGTCGACGACCGTCAGAGGGAGTTTCACCACGGCGTAGTCGGGGTGGAGGACCACGAGTTCGAGCGGGGGCACCTTGTTCAGGGGCATGCCCTGAATGCCCGTGAGGACCATCGCGGCTATCGTCTCGGGTTTGATCTTGGTGAACATGCCGCCCATGCCGAGCTCGTCACCGCCCAGTTCCTCCGGGCGCATCGAGATCGGTACCCGGGCGGCCGTCGCACCGTCGGGCGCGCCGAAGTACTTGTAGGTCACCCCCATGCCCCGGCCACCCCTGCTCTCCACGGGCTCGGGCGCACCCGCCTCGTGCCGCCGGTGCCTCCCACGCCGGGCAGGCTCGGGACCCAGGTCGTCAGTCCCCTCGCCCAGTCCGCCACCGCGATGCATATCTCCACCCGACTGCTTTTAGGACGCACGGCCCCCGCCGCGCAACCCGATCATCGTGACAGTGACCTCCCCCGCGGACGTGCTGTGAAACACCTGTCCGCAAGAACGTCCCGTGCCTCTGACACCATGGATTCCGTGAGCTTTCCCTATGACGCCCCAGTTTCGCAGACGCTTTTCGACCGTGCGTCCCTCGTGACGCCCGGCGGCGTGAACTCTCCCGTCCGGGCCTTCCGCGCCGTGGGCGGTACCCCCCGGTTCATGGTGTCCGGCAGCGGCCCGTACCTGAAGGACGCGGACGGCCGCGAGTACGTGGACCTCGTGTGCTCCTGGGGCCCGATGATCCTCGGCCATGCCCACCCCGAGGTCACCGCGGCCGTGCAGGAGGCGGTCGCGCGCGGCACCTCGTTCGGTACGCCGGGTGAGGGCGAGGTCGCGCTCGCCGAGGAGATCGTGGCCAGGGTCCTCCCGGTGGAGCAGGTGAGGCTGGTCTCGTCGGGCACCGAGGCGACCATGTCGGCGATCCGGCTGGCGCGCGGGTTCACCGGGCGGGCCAAGGTGATCAAGTTCGCCGGCTGCTACCACGGGCACGTGGACGCGCTGCTGGCGGCCGCCGGCTCCGGGGTGGCGACCTTCGGGCTGCCGGACACCCCGGGTGTCACGGGGGCGCAGGCGGGCGACACGATCGTGCTGCCGTACAACGATCCGGACTCGGTCCGCGCCGCCTTCCGGGCGCACCCGGGCGAGATCGCCTGCGTGATCACGGAGGCGTCTCCGGGCAACATGGGCGTCGTCCCGCCGCTGCCCGGTTTCAACCAGGAGCTCAAGGACGTCTGCGCCGAGAACGGCGCGCTCTACATCTCCGACGAGGTCATGACCGGTTTCCGTACGTCGAGGGCCGGCTGGTACGGCGTCGACGGTGTCGCGCCGGATCTGATGACCTTCGGCAAGGTCATGGGGGCGGTTTCCCGGCGGCGGCGTTCGGCGGCCGTGCCGACGTCATGGGATACCTCGCCCCGGCCGGTCCGGTCTACCAGGCGGGCACGCTCTCCGGGAACCCGGTCGCGACCGCCGCGGGCCTCGCCCAGCTCCAACTCCTGGACGACGCGGCGTACGCCAGGGTCGACGCGGCCGCCACGGCGGTGCGGGGGCTCGTCACGGACGCGCTGACCAAGGAGGGAGTCGCCCACCGGCTGCAGTCCGCGAGCACGATGTTCTCGGTGTTCTTCACCGACGGCGAGGTGCGGGACTACGAGGACGCGAAGCGGCAGGAGGCCTTCCGCTTCAATGCCTTCTTCCACTCGATGCTCTCCCAAGGGGTCTACCTTCCGCCGTCCGCCTTCGAGTCCTGGTTCGTGTCGGCCGCCCACGACGACGCGGCCGTCGAGCGCATCGCCGCCGCGCTGCCCGCCGCTGCCCGCGCCGCCGCGGAGGCCACGGCATGACCGGTACGGGAATCAATACGGAGAGGACCGTCGTCCATCTCATCCGGCACGGTGAAGTGGACAACCCGGACGGTGTCCTCTACGGGCGCCGCCCCGGCTACCACCTCTCCGAGCTGGGGCGCCGGATGGCCGACCGGGTCGCCGAGTACCTCGCCGACCGCGACGTCACCCACGTGGTGGCCTCCCCCCTGGAGCGGGCCCAGGAGACGGCGGCGCCGATCGCCAAGTCCCACGGGCTCACTCTGGACACCGACGAGCGGCTGATCGAGGCCGCCAACGTCTTCGAGGGCAAGACCTTCGGGGTCGGCGACGGCGCCCTTCGCAGGCCGGGCAACTGGCGGCACCTGACCAATCCGTTCCGCCCGTCCTGGGGTGAGCCGTATGTGGACCAGGTGGTGCGCATGATGGGGGCCCTCGGCTCCGCCCGGGACGCCGCCCGCGGTCACGAGGCGGTCCTGGTGAGCCACCAGCTGCCGATCTGGATCGTGCGCAGCCATGTGGAGAAGCGCCGGCTCTGGCACGACCCGCGCCGCCGGCAGTGCACCCTCGCGTCGCTGACGACCTTCACCTTCCAGGGCGACGGGATCGTCTCGGTCGGGTATGCGGAGCCCGCGCGTGATCTTGTGCCGGCGCATCTCCTCGCGGGTGCCAAACCGGTCAAGGGAAAGTCCAAGGCGTTTGGCGCATAGCCGTATGGCCGTCCCGCACATTCCGTGCTAGCTCCGGGAACCTCCGCGTTCCGCACGCCATCTCTCTCCATGCGAGTACGTGCGGGAACGCGACAGGGAAACGGGGACGGCCGGCATGCGCGACATCACGCGAAGGAGCCTGCTCGGAGCGGGACTCGGTGCCGCCGCGGCCATCGGTGCCGCGGGCTGCGGAGCCGGCTCGGGCGGCGGCTCGGGCGGCGGCGAACCGGGGCAGGGCGGCGGTGACACGAGCGGGGGCGGCAGCGAGGGGCCCGGTGCGTCACAGCAGCCGGTGCGTCTCATAGGCGACGGCTCGACGGCCGACACGGGAAAGCAGCCCGGGCAGCCGGAGGCTCCGGTGCCGCTCGAACCCGGGCAGGCTCCGCCGCAGTTCGTGATCTTCTCCTGGGACGGTGCGGGTGAGGTCGGCAACGGCCTCTTCCCGCGTTTCCTGGAACTCGCCGGAAAGCACGACGCGTCGATGACGTTCTTCCTCTCCGGGCTCTACCTGCTGCCCGAGTCGAGGAAGTCGCTCTACCGTCCGCCGAACAATCCGGTGGGGGCCTCCGACATCGGCTATCTCACCGACGCGCACATCAAGGACACCCTGAAGTACGTGCGGCAGGCGTGGCGCGAAGGGCACGAGATAGGCACCCACTTCAACGGGCATTTCTGCGGCGGGTCGGGTTCGGTCGGCAACTGGACGCCCGCCCAGTGGGAGAACGAGATCGACCAGGCCGTGTCCTTCGTCACACGGTGGAAGAGCAACAGCGGCTGGACGGAAATCGATCCGCTCCCCTTCGACTACCGCAGGGAACTCGTGGGCGGCCGCACTCCCTGTCTGCTCGGTCAGGAAAACCTCCTGCCGACGGCGAGGAAGCTGGGCTGGCGCTACGACGCCAGCTCACCGGGCGGCCGCCAGACGTGGCCGGAGAAGCGCGGCGGGGTATGGGACCTGCCGCTGCAGGCCGTGCCGTTCCCCGGCCACTCCTTCGAGGTGCTCTCGATGGACTACAACATGCTGGCCAACCAGTCCCGGAATTCGACCAACGGGATGCCCTCCCGCTATCCGGGCTGGCGCAAGCAGGCCACCGAGGCCTATCTCGGCGGATTCCGGCGGGCCTACGAGTCGAATCGCGCGCCGCTGTTCATCGGCAACCACTTCGAGCAGTGGAACGGCGGTATCTACATGGACGCCGTCGAGGAGGCCCTGAAGGCGATGGCCGGGAAGAAGGACGTGCGCCTGGTGTCGTTCCGGCAGTTCTGCGACTGGCTCGACGCGCAGGACCCGGGGATTCTCGCGAAGCTCCGCTCCCTCGAGGTCGGGCAGTCCCCGGACGGCGGCTGGAACGCCTTCCTCAAGAGCGCCGGATAGCGGGCGTTCGCGAAAAGGCCGATGCGGCGGAAAGCGGCGTGCGGATCCGGCGCACCATGCTCTTAACCCCCTTGACAAGGGGCGTTACGGGCGGCAAGGGGGGCGGCCAAGATCCCCGGAACCCACATGCGAAACTTTTCACATGAGCCTTGCCCGTACCCCGCGACGCACCCTGATCACCGTCGGCGCGCTCGCCGCCGCGCTCGCTCTGTCGGCGTGCACCGGCGATGCCGGCGGCAAGTCCGGTGGCGGCGGTGACACCAACTTCGTCGCCGGTACGAGCGGGATCGCCACCGTCGCCGAGGGCAAGCGGACGACGGCCCCCGGCTGTCCGGCAAGGACCTCACGGGCAAGCCGCTCGATCTGGCCGACTACAAGGGCAAGGTCATCGTGCTGAACCTCTGGGGATCGTGGTGCGCGCCGTGCCGTGCTGAGGCGCCGTACCTGGCCGAGGTCGCCGAGGAGACGAAGAGCAAGGGCGTGGAGTTCATCGGGATCAACACCCGCGACCCGCAGACCGGCCCGGCGCTCGCGTTCGAGAAGGACTACGCGGTCGGCTACCCCAGCTTCTTCGACCCCATCGGCAAGCTGATCCTGAAGTTCCCCAAGGGCAGCCTGAATCCGCAGGCCATCCCGACCACGATCGTCATCGACCGCGAGGGGAAGATCGCGGCCCGAGCCCTGACGGCGCTGGACGACAAGCAGCTCCGCTCCATGATCGACCCCGTGGTCGCGGAGAAGGCCGCGGAGAAGTAGGGATGCAGAACGAGACCGTCATGAGCGGCGCGCTGCTGCTCGCGCTCCCCGTCGCCGTCCTGGCGGGTCTGGTGTCCTTCTTCTCCCCCTGCGTACTGCCGCTGGTCCCGGGCTACCTGTCCTATGTGACCGGTGTCACCGGCACCGACCTGGCCGAGGCCCGCAAGGGGCGGATGGTGTCCGGAGCCGCTCTCTTCGTGCTCGGCTTCTCCGCCGTCTTCGTCTCCGGCGGGGCCCTCTTCGGCTTCTTCGGCTGGACCCTCCAGGAGCACCGCGAGGTGCTCACCACGGTCCTCGGCGTGCTGATGATCCTCATGGGCCTCTTCTTCATGGGCCTCATGCCCTTCCTCACCCAGCGCGAGTTCCGCTTCCACAAGCGGCCCGCGACGGGACTCGTGGGGGCGCCCGTCCTCGGGGCGCTGTTCGGTATCGGCTGGACCCCCTGCATCGGCCCGACCCTCGCCTCGGTGACGGTGCTCTCCGCGCAGCAGGGCAGCGCGGGTCGCGGCGCCCTGCTGACCGCCGCGTACTGCCTCGGTCTCGGGCTGCCGTTCGTGCTCGCGGCCGTCGCCTTCCGCAGGGCCCTCGGTGCGTTCGGCTGGGTCAGGCGCCACTATGCCTGGGTGATGAGGATCGGCGGCGGCATGATGATCGCGACCGGCGTGCTGCTGCTGACCGGTGCGTGGGACATCCTCGTGCAGGAGATGCAGAGCTGGTCCCAAGGCTTCCAGGTGGGAATCTGATCCATGAGTGAGACCGAGACGACGACCGGGTCCGGGGCCGAGACGGCGACCGGGTCCGGGGCCGGGACGGCGACCGGCACCGAGGGCATCGGCGCCGAACGGGCCGGCCAGGAGGCCGGCGACCTCGGCGGCGCGGGGGACCGGCTCTCCACCGCCCCCAGGAGCGGGCCGTGCCCGGGTCCTTCGGCGGACGGCGCGCGCCGGGCCCCGTCGGCGCGCTCGCCTGGGGAGTCCGTGAGACGACCGGCTGGATCCGGTGGTTCTGGCGCCAGCTGACCTCCATGCGGGTGGCGCTCATCCTGCTGTTCCTGCTCTCCCTGGGTGCGATCCCCGGTTCCCTCATCCCGCAGAACAGCGCGGACGAGGTGAAGGTCGGCACCTGGAAGGCGAACAACGAGTTCTGGACACCGGTCTTCGAGAAGCTCCAGCTCTTCGACGTCTACACCTCGGTGTGGTTCTCCGCGATCTACATCCTGCTGTTCGTCTCGTTGATCGGCTGCATCGTCCCGAGGACCTGGCAGTTCGCCGGCCAGCTGCGCGGCCGCCCGCCGGGCGCGCCCAAGCGCCTCACCCGGCTGCCCGTGTACACGACGTGGCGCACCGAGGCCGAGCCCGACGCGGTCCGCGAGGCCGCGCTCGCGCTGCTGCGGAAGCGGCGGTTCCGGACCCATGCCGCCGGGGACGCGGTGGCCTCCGAGAAGGGATACCTGCGCGAGGTCGGGAACCTCCTCTTCCACGTCTCCCTGATCGTGATGCTCGTGGCCTTCGCCGTCGGGCAGCTCTTCAAGTCCGAGGGGGCAAGCTGGTCGTCGAGGGCGACGGCTTCGCCAACACCCTGACCCAGTACGACGACTTCAGGTCCGGGTCGCTGTTCGACGTCGACGACCTGGTCCCGTTCAGCTTCACCCTGGACCAGTTCACCGGCACGTACGAGCCCAGCGGCCCGCAGAAGGGCACACCCCGCACCTTCGAGGCCGCGGTCACCTACGCGAAGGGCGCCGAGGGCAAGGACCGGAAGGCCGTCGTCCGGGTCAACGAGCCCCTGGAGATCGACGGCTCCAAGGTCTATCTGCTCGCCCACGGTTACGCGCCCGTCGTGACCGTCCGCGACGGCAAGGGCCAGGTCGTCCACCGGGCCGCCGTCCCGCTGCTGCCCATCGACAACAACGTCAGCTCCACCGGCGTCATCAAGGTGCTGGACGGCTACCGCGGCAAGGACGGCGAGAAGGAGCAGCTCGGCTTCCCCGCCTTCTTCGTGCCCACCTACGCGGGCAAGGGCCACGGCCAGATGTTCTCCCAGTTCCCGGCCCTGGTCTTCCCGGCGCTCAACCTCAGTGCGTACCGGGGCAGCCTCGGCGTCGACTCCGGTGTCCCGCAGAACGTGTACCAGCTGGACACCCGCAAGATGACGCCGTTCAAGGACGCCAAGGGCGAGGTGTTCAAGCAGACCCTGCTGCCCGGCGAGACGATGAAACTGCCCGACGGCGCCGGCTCGGTCACCTTCGAGAAGGAGATCAAGGAGTGGGCGAGCTTCCAGATCTCCCAGCAGCCGGGCAACGGCCTCGCCCTCGCCGGTGCCGTCGCCGCGATCACCGGTCTCGTCGGCTCCCTGTTCATCCAGCGCCGCCGGGTGTGGGTGCGCGCCGTGCGCGGCGAGGACGGCGTGACGGTCGTGGAGATGGCGGGGCTGGGCCGGAGCGAGTCGGCCGCGCTCCCCGAGGAACTGGCCGGCCTCGCCGCAACGCTCAACGCCGAGGCGCCGACCGCGCCTGATCCCGAACCAGCCGAAGCTGTTCCTGCCGAAGGGGCTGAGAAGTGAATCTCGCCGCCGCCAACAACGAGAGCCTCGCCGAGTTCAGCAATGTGCTGATCTACTCGGCCATGGCCGTGTACACCCTGGCCTTCCTCGCGCACATCGCCGAGTGGACGTTCGGCAGCCGCAGCAAGGTCGGCCGTACCGCCGCCGCCCTGACGTCGGACGTCCGGGCCGCCGCACCGAGCGTCCGGGTCGCGCGCAGGGGCGGCGGGACCACCGTGCTGGAACGCCCCAAGGTGGTCACCCGCTCCGCGGCCGGCGCCCGGGACGTCCCCGACGGCCCCGGCGCGGCCGGCGGCGACCGGCAGGGCGACCTGTACGGCCGGATCGCGGTCTCGCTGACCGTCCTCGCCTTCCTGATCGAGGCCGCGGGCGTCGTCACCCGCGCCGTCTCGGTGCAGCGCGCCCCCTGGGGCAACATGTACGAGTTCTCCACCACCTTCTCCACGGTGGCGGTCGGCGCGTACCTCGGCTTCCTCCTCGCCAGGAAGAACGTGCGCTGGATCGGGCTGCCGCTGGTCACCACGGTCCTGCTGGACCTGGGCGTCGCGGTCACCTGGCTCTACACCGAGAGCGACCAGCTCGTCCCGGCCCTGGACTCGTACTGGCTGTGGATCCACGTGTCCACCGCGATCTTCTGCGGCGCGGTCTTCTACCTGGGTGCCGTCGCCACCCTGCTGTACCTGTTCCGGGACTCCTACGAGAACAAGCTCGCCGACGGCGGCGACCCCGGCTCCTTCGCCCGCTCGGTGCTGCAGCGGCTGCCGTCCGCCGCGTCCCTGGACAAGTTCGCCTACCGCATCAACGCCGCGGTCTTCCCGCTGTGGACGTTCACGATCATCGCGGGGGCGATCTGGGCGGGCGACGCGTGGGGCCGCTACTGGGGCTGGGACGCCAAGGAGGTCTGGTCCTTCATCACCTGGGTGGCGTACGCCGCGTATCTGCACGCCCGCGCCACCGCCGGGTGGAAGGGCCGCAAGGCCGCGTACATCGCGCTGATCGCCTTCGCCTGCTTCCTCTTCAACTACTACGGCGTCAACCTCTTCGTGAACAGCCTCCACGGCTACGCGGGGGTCTGAGCCCCGCCCGCCCGGCCGGCGCCGGGGAGGACCGGGTGAGGTGCCGGGGAGGGCCCGGGCGGGTCCCGGCAGGCGTCCGAGTGGGCGCACACGGTAGCGGGCCCGGCCCGCAGGGGCGACGCTGGTGCCATGACGGAAGCGATCCCGTACGGCACCAGCGAGACCCGGGCCGGTGGCGACGGCCCGGTGCACGTCCTGCACTTCGTGTTCCTGCTGCCGCATCCGGTGGTGCGCGTCTGGGCCGCCGTCGCCACGCCCGAGGGCCTGCCGCAGTGGCTGGCCGCGGCGGACCTGCTGGAACCCCAGCTGGGCGGCGCGGTGACGCTCCGTCGGCTGAACGCGGAGGACGGCGCCGAAGGGGCCGTGGTCTCCGGACGGGTCACGGCCTGGGACCGTGAGGCCGTCGCCGAGTACACCGTCGGGACATACGGCCGTATCCGCTTCCATATGGAGCCGGCACCCGCCGACTCGCTGGCGTCCGTGCTGCGCTTCACCAACGAGTTCACCGGCCCGGACGGGCGGCGTCTCGACAACCTGGCCGCCTGGCACCAGCACTTCGAGTACCTGTCGGACGCGCTCGACGGCCGCCCCGCCGACTGGTCCGCCTGGACGCCCGAGCGCTTCGGGCAGCTCCGCGCGGAGTACGCCGCCCGCACCTGACCGGACGCCAGGCACGGCATGGCGCCGGCGCGGGTCAGCCGTCGTGGCCGATGTCCTCGTGCCACAGCTCCGGGTGGGCGTCGACGAACTCCCGCATCAGCGCCGTGCACGCGGGATCGCCCAGCACCACGACCTCCACGCCGTGCGCCGTGAGCCAGCCGTGGGCGCCGTGGAACGTCTCCGCCTCGCCGACCACGACCCGGGAGATGCCGAACTGCCTGACCAGCCCCGCGCAGTACCAGCAGGGGGAGAGGGTGGTCACCATCGTCGTCCCCCGGTACGACCGCTGACGCCCCGCCGCACGGAACGCGTCCGTCTCGGCGTGCACCGAGGGGTCGCCGTCCTGGACGCGGCGGTTGTGCCCGCGGCCCAGCAGCGAGCCGTCCGCCCCGTACAGCGCGGCGCCGATGGGGATGCCGCCTTCCGCGCGGCCCGCGCGCGCCTCGTCGAGGGCGGTGGACAGCCACCGCCGTGCCAGCTCCCGGTCCGTTTCCGGGGCGGTGTCCCCGTCCGTTCGCCCGTCCATTCGCCCGCCCGTCCGTTCGTTCGTTCGCCGGGCCGTCCGTCCGATTCCCGGTCCGTTCCCCGGTTCGGCTCCCGTTTCAGGCCCCGGCCCCTCCCGCCCTCAGGACGTGCCCGGGTCCTCGTCGCGCGTCTGGTCCTTGGCCCGGTCCCGGGGCTGCCCGGGGCCGTCCTCGTCGAGGGACTTCAGGAACTCGGGGTTGTCGTCGGGAGCCACCCAGCCGCCGCGCCGCGACGGACGCCGCGCGCCTCGGTCCTTCCCGGCGATCAGCCAGGAGATCGAGCCGACGAGCGGGAAGAGCAGCACGAGGATCGCCCAGAGCGGCTTGGGGATGTGCCTGATCTCCTTCTCGTCCGTGGAGATGCAGTCGATGAAGGCGTAGATGCTGAGCGCCAGCGGCACCAAGAACATCAGCACCCGAAGCATTGGCGGCCCCCTGCGTGCGGAGAACGGGGCCGTGGAACGGCCCCCGTGACAAGTCCAGCCTAGCGAGTGGCAGATACTGGACGGCATGGCTTACGACGATCTTCGCTCGTTGCTCCGGGCACTGGAGCGTGAGGGCGACCTCAAGCGCATCAAGGCCGAAGTCGACCCGTACCTGGAGGTCGGGGAGATCGTCGACCGGGTCCAGAAGTCCGGCGGCCCCGCGCTGCTCTTCGAGAACGTCCGCGGCTCGTCCATGCCGCTGGCGATGAACGTGTACGGCACCGACCGCCGGTTGCTGAAGGCGCTGGGGCTGAAGGCGTACGACGAGATCAGCGCGAAGATCGGCGGGCTGCTGAAGCCCGAGCTGCCGCACGGCTTCGTCGGGGTGCGCGAGGCGTTCGGCAAGCTGGGCGCGATGACGCACGTGCCGCCCAAGAAGGTGCGGGACGCGCCGGTGCAGGAGGTGGTCCTGCGCGGTGACGAGGTCGACCTGGACCGGCTGCCCGCCCTGTTCACCTGGCCCGAGGACGGTGGCTCCTTCTTCAACCTGGGCCTCACCCACACCAAGGACCCCGACACCGGGGTGCGCAACCTCGGCCTGTACCGCCTCCAGCGCCACGACAAGCGCACCATCGGCATGCACTGGCAGATCCACAAGGACAGCCGCAACCACTACCAGGTGGCGGCACGGCGCGGCGAGAAGCTGCCGGTCGCCATCGCCTTCGGCTGCCCGCCCGCGGTGACGTACGCCTCCACCGCCCCGCTGCCCGCGGACATCGACGAGTACCTGTTCGCCGGCTTCGTGCAGGGCAAGCGCATCGAGATGGTCGACTGCAAGACCGTGCCGCTCCAGGTTCCGGCGCAGGCGGAAGTGGTCCTGGAAGGCTGGCTGGAGCCGGGGAGGATGCTTCCCGAGGGTCCGTTCGGGGACCACACCGGCTTCTACACGCCGCAGGAGGACTTCCCGGCGCTGACGATCGACTGTGTGACGATGCGCAGGCGCCCGCTGCTCCAGTCGATCGTGGTGGGGCGGCCCCCGACGGAGGACGGTCCGCTCGGCCGGGCGACGGAGCGCTTCTTCCTCCCGCTGCTCAAGATCATCGTGCCGGACATCGTGGACTACCACCTGCCCGAGTCGGGGGGCTTCCACAACTGCGCGATCGTCTCGATCGACAAGAAGTACCCGAAGCACGCCCAGAAGGTGATGCACGCCATCTGGGGCGCGCACATGATGTCGCTGACCAAGCTCATCGTCGTGGTGGACTCCGACTGCGACGTCCACGATCTGCACGAGGTGTCGTGGCGGGCGCTCGGCAACACCGACTACGCCCGCGACCTGACCGTGGTCGAGGGACCCGTCGACCACCTCGACCACTCGTCCTACCAGCAGTTCTGGGGCGGGAAGGCGGGCATCGACGCCACCCGGAAGTGGCCCGAGGAGGGCTACACCCGGGACGGGGGCTGGCCGGAGATGGTCGTCTCGGACCCGGACACGGCGGCGCTGGTCGACCGCCGGTGGAAGGAGTACGGCCTGTGAGCGCGTCGGCTGCGGCCGTGCCGGGCCCCGGCCGGACCAGGGCGTTCCTGCGGCTGGTGATGATCGAGCACTCGGTGTTCGCGCTGCCGTTCGCGTATATCGCCGCGCTGACCGCGATGTTCGAGAGCGGCGGGGGCGTCGACTGGGTGACGCTGCTGCTCGTGACCGTGGCCATGGTTGGCCTGCGGACGTTCGCCATGGCCTGCAACCGGATCATCGACCGCGAGATCGACGCCCGCAACCCGCGGACCGCCGGCCGCGAACTGGTGACCGGGGCGGTGTCGGTGCGCTCCGCCTGGACCGGTGCCGGCATCGCCGTGGTGGTCTTCCTCGGCGCCGCCGCCCTGCTCAACCCGCTGTGCCTGGCGCTCGCGCCGGTCGCGGTCGTGCCGATGGTGGTCTATCCGTACGGGAAGCGCTTCACCAACTTCCCGCACGCGATCCTCGGGCTCGCCCAGGCCATGGGCCCGGTCGGCGCCTGGCTCGCGGTCACCGGGGCCTGGTCCTGGGACGCGGTGATCCTCGGGCTGGCGGTCGGCGTGTGGATCGGCGGCTTCGACCTGATCTTCGCCTGCCAGGACGTGCAGGCCGACCGCGCCCACGGCGTGATGTCGGTCCCGGCCCGCTTCGGTATCCCGGCCGCGCTGTGGGGGGCCCGGGCCTGCCACGCCGTGACGACGGGCCTCTTCGCCTGGTACGCCCTGGCCACCGGCGCCGGGGCCTTCCTCTGGCTGGGCCTGGCGGTCGTCGCGGTGGCGTTCGTCTACGAGCACTCGATCGTGACGCCGCACGACCTGTCCCGGCTGAACCGGGCGTTCTTCACCGTCAACGGTTTCATCGGCATTGCCCTGTTCGTGTGCGCGCTGACCGATCTGTCCGTTCGGGGCCTCACCCCGTAGCTACCGTGCGGCCTACCACCGAGTGCATGGACAGGGAGGCCGATGTGACCGTCAGCGTCTCGGAGATCGACCGTCTGCACTCGCGGCTCGGTCGGCTCGAGGGCATGTTCCCGGGCTACCGGACGGAGATCAAGGGCCGGGCCTATGCGCGGCGCGGGATCCCCCACTGCCTGATCTTCGACCCGGACCAGGCGCACTGCGTGACGCTCTGGAATCCCGGCCCGGAGGGCCATCTCGGCCGGGACACGATCCCGTACGGCAGGCCGGTCGTCGTGGAGACGGGCATCGGGAAGGACGCTCTGGAGATGGGAGCGCTCCCCGTGGATCCCGTGGCCCGGTCCTGACCGAGGTGGCTTGTCCTGACCGGGGCGGCCGGGTCCTGACCGGGGCGGCCCGGTGGGCCCGCGCCTCACCGGGCCGCCCCGGGCCGGAGGCCCCCGACCCGGGGCGGGCCGGCTCGTCAGCGGCTGCCCGGCCGGGCAGCTCACCTGAGGCCGAGCAGCCGCCTGGCCGTCAGGCGGTGATCGCGGCCGGCTTCCGGCGCCGGAACACGAAGGCCGCCACCACGCCCGCCACCAGGCCGATGAGGTGCCCCTGCCAGCTCACGCCCGTGTTCGCGGGGGAGAGACCCAGCAGGATCGAGCTGCCCCATATCGCGCCGACCACCAGGCCGACGCCGATGTCCAGCGGCCGGCGGTCCACGAAGCCGCGGACCAGCAGATAGCCGAAGAGGCCGAAGACCAGACCGGACGCGCCCGCCGTGTTGGAGCCCGGCGGCGAGATCAGCCAGACACCGACGCCGTCGGCGACGATGATCAGCGCGGCCACGGCCAGGAAGCGGCGGATGCCGCCGAGCGCGGCGAGGAAGCCGAAGACCAGCAGCGGAACGGTGTTCGACGCCAGATGGCCGAAGCCGAAGTGGATGAAGGACGCCGGGACGACGTCCGCCAGCTCCGCCGGCTCGCGCGGGGTGATCCCGTATGTGTCGAGGCTGTGGCCCGTGATGTGGTCGAGTGCCTCCAGCGCCCACAGCAGCGCCACCCAGGCCAGCATCAGCTTGCCGGCGGCCTTCGCCCGGTCGGTCCGGCTCGGCTCGAGCGAGGTGGTCGACATCCTGTCCCCCAGTGGTTCCCTCGTCTTTCCCCGGAAACGTCCGGGGCACCTGGCTCGGTTCCGCCACCCGGTGGCCGGATAGGCTCACTGCCATGAACGACGCCAACCGTACCCCGTGGGTCGTCGGGGTCTCCGGGGCGTCCGGGACTCCCTACGCCGCGGCCGTACTGCGCGGGCTGCTCGACGCGGGCGAGAGCGTCGACCTGGTGGTGTCGCGGGCCTCGCGGCTCACCCTGCTCGACGAGACGGGGATCGCGTTCCGGGACGCCCACCGGCAGGACGATCTGCGCACCTGGCTGGAGCGGGGCGCGGACGGCAAGCCCGGCACCTTCCGGGTGGATGTGGGCGCGGTGCGCCACTGGGCGGCCGGAGACCTGGCCGCCGGACCGTCCTCGGGGTCGTACCCGGTGAAGGGCATGCTGATCGTGCCGGCGTCCACCGCCTGCGTCGCCGGTGTGGCGCTCGGGCTGTCCAAGGACCTGCTCCAGCGGGCGGCGAGCGTCACACTGAAGGAACGGCGCAGGCTCGTCGTCGCCGTGCGGGAGACCCCGCTGAACGGCCAGACCCTGCGGCACCTGGTGGCGCTCGACGAGGCGGGCGCGGTGGTCCTGCCCGCGTCCCCCGCCTTCTATGCCGGGGCGACGCACATCCAGGACCTGGTGGACTTCGTGGCGGGGCGGGTGCTGGACGCCGCGGGCGTCGCCCACGGCCTGTACCGCCGCTGGGAGGGAGAGCTGGGGGCTCCAGGGCCGACTAGCCGACCGACCGGAGCGCGAGGGGGAGGGGCGGCCCGTCCGGCCGGGCGGCCCCTGTCCTCGATCGTTCCGGATACGCAGGGCAGTGCGGGGTGTACACGCTGCACGCCTTGGATTTCACACGCAAAATTGCGGTAGCGATGAATAATGGAAGGCTCAGGCATATGGACGCCGTGGATAGGCAGCTCATCCAGGCCCTGCGTGAGAACGGCAGGGCCTCGTACGCCGAGCTCGGCCGGCTCGTGGGACTCTCCGGTCCCTCCGTCACCGACCGCATCAACCGCCTGGAGGCCGCGGGCGTCATCACCGGCTACCGGGCGACCGTGGACGCCGCCTCGCTCGGTCTCGGTGTCACCGCGCTGATCGGCATCTCCCTCTCCGACGCCGCCGACCACGAGGACGTCGCGCACCGGCTGCGCGACCTCGCGGAGATCGAGGACTGCTGGTTCATCGCGGGCGACGACTCGTACATGCTCAAGGTGCGCGCCGGCGACGTCGACGGCCTGGAGAAGACGATCCGCCGGCTGTCGGGTACGAAGGGCGTGTCGCGGACGCGCACCACGATCGTGCTGTCCACTAAGTGGGAGAACCGGGTCGGGGACCTGCCCGAAGAGGTCTAGGCGTAACGTGGGTGCGGCCTCCGGCGATCCGGGGGCACGCCCGGGAAAGGCCCCGGGACAGGCGCAGCACGAGGACATCTGGGAGGCGGCCGCATGGACGCGGGGCTCAAGCGCGAGCTGGAGGAGAAGGTCCGGGCCGGCGAGCGGCTGACCCGCGAGGACGGCATCGCCCTCTACGAGTCGGACGACCTGGCCTGGCTCGGCGGCCTCGCCCACGAGGTGCGTACGCGCAAGAACGGTGACGTGGTCCACTTCAACGTCAACCGCCACCTGAACATGACGAACGTCTGCACGGCGTCGTGCGCGTACTGCTCCTTCCAGCGCAAGCCGGGCGAGAAGGACGCGTACACGATGCGCATCGAGGAGGCCGTCCGCCTCGCCAAGGCGATGGAGAGCGAGAACCTCACCGAGCTGCACATCGTCAACGGGCTGCACCCGAACCTCCCCTGGCGCTACTACCCCCGGTCGCTGCGCGAGCTGAAGCAGGCGCTGCCGGACGTCTCGCTGAAGGCCTTCACGGCGACCGAGATCCACCACTTCGAGACCATCTCCGGGCTGACCGCCTCGGAGATCCTGGACGAACTGATCGACGCCGGTCTGGAGTCGCTGACCGGCGGCGGCGCCGAGATCTTCGACTGGGAGGTCCGCCAGCACATCGTGGACCACCGCACCCACTGGGAGGACTGGTCCCGGATCCACCGCCTCGCGCACGAGAAGGGCCTGAAGACCCCGTGCACCATGCTGTACGGGCACATCGAGGAGCCCCGCCACCGGGTGGACCACGTCCTGCGGCTGCGTGAACTGCAGGACGAGACCGGCGGCTTCCAGGTCTTCATCCCGCTGCGCTACCAGCACGACTTCGTCGACATGAAGGACGGCAAGGTCCGCAACAGGCTCCAGGCGCGGACGACGATGGCGACGGGCGCGGAGGCGCTGAAGACCTTCGCGGTCTCCCGGCTGCTGTTCGACAACGTCCCGCATGTCAAGGTCTTCTGGGTGATGCACGGTGTGCAGACCGCGCAACTGGCGTTGCAGCACGGAGCGGACGACATGGACGGCTCGGTCGTCGAATACAAGATCACACACGACGCGGACAACTACGGCACGCCGAACAAGCTGACGCGCGACGACCTGCTGGAGCTGATCCGCGACGCGGGCTTCCGGCCGGTGGAGCGGAACACCCGCTACGAGGTCATCCGCGAGTACCCGGGCCCCGACGGCGACCGCCGGGAGTCGCCGCAGCCCATGCGGGTCTGACGCACACGGCCCCGTACACGGCCCCGCACGGCGGCGCGTCACGTCGCGTCCGTCACCGTCGCGTCCCGCCCCCGCCGGCGGCGAGGGCGAGACCGGCCCGTCCAGCCGTCGACGACGGCCGTCCCGCCGTCCACGAGGGCCGTCCGGACCGTCCGGGCACCCGTGCCGGCCCGCAGCGGGGCGTTGTTATCGTCAGGCCATGGCTCTGGAATTCTCGCTCGATCCGCCCGTCGGCCCCGTGCTCCGCGACGGGATCCTGGGGCTCTGGACCGATGTGAGCAATGCGGACGGGGCCGTGGGGTTCGTACCGCCGGTCAGCCCGGAGGACGTCCGGCCCGAACTGGTACGGCACCTGGTCGCGATGGCCGAGGGGCGGGCGCGGCTGCTCGTCGGGCGGGACGCGGACGGCGAGGTCGCCGCCGCGGCGTTCCTCACGTACAACGCGCACCGGCTGATGCGCCACTGGATCTGGCTCTACACCGTGATGGTGCATCCCCGGCACCAGGGCAGGGGCTACGGCCGGCAGCTGCTCGCCGCCGCCGCCGACGCCGCCCGCGGGATGAGCGGTATCAGCGCGATACGGCTCACCTGCCGCGGCGGCGCGGGCCTGGAGCGGTTCTACGCCTCGTGCGGCTACAAGGAGGTCGGGCGGGTGCCGGACGCGATCCGCGTCTCCGAAGGCGACTACCGCGACGACATCACCATGCTGCTCCCGCTGGTGTGATCTGCCCCGGGTGCGGTCCGGGGCGGAGGGGCCGGAGCCGCCTGAATGAGCAGAACCGGGACATGCTTCACTGGACGGGCGACTCAGAGAAGGAAAGGGGCCGTCGTGTCCGACAGCAAGACGAGCGCCACGCTCCGGTACACCCTCATGCGGTTCGGCGTCTTCGCCGGCTGCTTCCTCGTCCTGTGGGGGCTGGTGTACCTGCGCGTACTGCCGCGCGGCCTCGGTGACTCCAACCTGCTGTGGGTCCTCGTGCTGTCCGTCCTCGTCTCGGCGCCGCTGAGCCTGGTGCTGCTGCGCCGCCAGCGCGAGGCGATGTCCGAGCAGATCGTCACCAAGGTCGACCGGGCCAAGACGCGGCTGGAGGCCAACCGCACGCGCGAGGACGTCCAGTAGCGCACCAAGCCGTCCGCCGGCTCCACCGGCGTAAGTGAGCTTCGTCACAACCGGCTTCGTCTACCTTGCCGCCCCGGCAGGGGAGCGCACGCTCCCCTGCCGGGGCGGCGCCGTTTCCGGACATCCATGGCGTGATCGTGGCCCAAAGTGCGGCTTTGAGGGTCTCAAAGTTCAGGTGTTAGCGTATGGCCCATGACGACAGCAGTGTGCCCTCGGACGGTCATGAGCCCCCCGCTCGTGACGCGGCTGCACGTCGGCCTGCGCCTCCCTCTCGCACCGCACCGCGCCGGTGCCGGGGCGCCCCCGGCATGTCCGCGGCCTGTCGCCACCCCGCCCGTCGCCGCTCGGTCTGACGCGGCCTCGCAGGGCGGCCCTCCCGAGCGCACGGGCGCCGCACTCGCGTCCCCCTGTTCGATCTTCCCGATTTCCCTGATTCCTCCCGATTCACCGATTCGCTGTATCCCCCGATTCACCGTTTCCCCGATACGCCTCACCGGAGCGTGCCCGTGTCCGCGAACTCCGCGACGCCCACCCGGCCCAGCCGAATGCCGAAGGTCCCCTTCTGGGCCCAGATCGTCGCCGGTCTGGTCGCCGGCGTCCTGCTCGGCTGGCTGGCCCGCAGCCAGGACGTCACCTGGCTGCGCACCACCCTGGAGCAGATCGGCGACATCTTCGTCCAGCTGCTGAAGCTGGCCGTCGCCCCGCTCGTCTTCTTCGCGATCCTGGTGTCGATCACCAATCTGCGGAAGGTCAACAACGCCGCACGGCTGGCCGGCCGCACGCTGCTGTGGTTCATGCTCACCTCGCTGATCGCCGTGGCGATCGGCCTCACGATCGGCCTGCTCACCAACCCCGGTGCGGGCACCGGCCTCACGCCGAAGGACGGCGAGAAGCCGGAGAAGGCCGGCTCCTGGATCGACTTCCTCACCGGCATCGTGCCCACGGACGTCATCACGCCGTTCACCGAGCTGAACGTTCTGCAGATCGTCTTCATGGCCGCCGTCGCCGGTGCCGCCGCCCTCAAGCTCGGTGACCGGGCCCAGCCGATCCTCGCCTTCAGCGAGTCCGTGCTCGAGCTGCTCCAGAAGGCCCTGTGGTGGGTCATCCGGCTCGCTCCGATCGGCACCGTCGGCCTCATCGGCTACGCGATCGCCGACTACGGCTGGGACCTCATCGGCAAGTACGCCACCTTCACGGCCGATGTCTACATCGGCTGCGCGCTGGTCCTGTTCGGCGTGTACCCGCTGCTGCTGGCGACCGTCGCCAAGGTCAACCCCCTGCAGTTCTTCAAGGGTGCCTGGCCGGCCATCCAGCTCGCCTTCGTGTCGCGCTCCTCGGTCGGCACCATGCCGGTCACCCAGAAGGTCACCGAGCGACTCGGCGTCCCGAAGGAGTACACCTCGTTCGCCGTGCCGTTCGGCGCGACGACCAAGATGGACGGCTGCGCCGCCGTCTACCCGGCGCTCGCCGCGATCTTCATCGCGCAGATCTTCGATGTCCCGCTCGGTGTGCAGGACTACGTGCTGATCGCCTTCGTCTCGGTCGTCGGATCCGCGGCCACCGCGGGGCTCACCGGGGCGACGGTCATGCTGACGCTGACCCTCTCCACGCTGGGTCTCCCGCTGGAGGGCGTGGGCCTGCTGATGGCGATCGACCCGATCCTGGACATGATGAGGACCGCGACCAACGTCGCCGGCCAGGCCGTCGTGCCGGTGATCGTCGCCGCTCGCGAGCGGATCCTCGACCGCGACGCGTACGACTCGGCGTCGGCGTCCCCGGTGGACGAGGGCGGGGCGCCCGAGCCCGGGCAGCAGGAGCCCGTCCCCGCGGCCGTGTGACGCGTCACCGCCGGGCGGAGGACGAGGCGGAGCGGCCGTTCCGGCGTGCCGCCGGTGCGGACCCGAGGGGCCGGCCGCGCTTCGCCTAGACTGGGTAGATCGTCTTTTTCGTCCGGATTCGGGAGATATGCGCCATGTCGAAGCGAGGCAACAAGCGGCGGGCCAGGAAGAAGAGGAAGGCGAACCACGGCAAGCGCCCCAACGCCTGACCGTCCCCCCCGATCGCTTCCAGACCCGTCCGTTCCCGACGCCGGACCGCCACCGCCGGTCCGGCGCAGACCACCCGAGGACCGGTCCGCGCATCCCGCGGACCGGTCCTCGGCCTGTGCGCCCGGCGGAGGGCCTTAGGCTTACCGGACAAGAGTTCGGTGGCCGTTGGCCGGGAGGGCATCTGACGTGGGTGGGGCCGGTGGGAGCAGGCGGATGCCGCGTGCCGTGCGGGAGCAGCAGATGCTCGACGCCGCGGTGCGGACGTTCGGGCAGCGGGGGTACCGGCCGGCGTCGATGGACGAGATCGCCGAGCTGGCGGGGGTGTCCAAGCCGCTGGTCTACCTCTATCTGAACTCCAAGGAGGAGCTCTTCACCGCCTGTATCCGGCGGGAGTCCGCGGCGCTGGCCGCGGCCGTACGGGCGGCGGTGGACCCGGGGCTTCCGGCGGACCGCCAGCTGTGGGAGGGCCTGACCGCGTTCTTCCGGCACACGAACGAGCACCCGGACGCCTGGGCCGTACTGCACCGGCAGGCCCGTACGCACGGCGAGCCGTTCGCGGCCGAGGTGGCCGTGCTGCGGGAAGAGATCGTCGCGCTGGTGACGGGGCTGATCGGGGAGGCGGCGCGAGAGATCCACGGGTCCGGCGAACTCGCCGCCAGGGAAGCGGCGGGACTGGCGCAGGCGCTCGTCGGGGCGGCGGAGTCGCTGGCCGGTTGGGCGAACGAGACCCCGGGCGTCTGTGCGAGGGAGGCGGCGTCGACGCTGATGAACTTCGCGTGGCAGGGCCTGGGGAAGCTGATGCAGGGTGAACGCTGGACGCCGTCCGCCCGATGAGGTGTCCCCGGCCCGTCGCGGCCGGTCCCCCGCGGGCCGGCCCCGCGTGTGGCGTCCGCCCCGCGAGGCCGGGTACGGCTGCGGACGGGGGCGGACGGGCCACGGCCTCCGGACCGGCCGGGCGGCGCGGCCACGGCGTCCGGACCGGCCGGTTCGCGGCCCGTCAGCCCCGCCTGAGCCGCCACTCCCGGACGACCTCGTCCGCGTCGTAGGGCCTGCGCCCGAGCGGCGGGCCCGGGGGCGGCATCAGGAGCATCTTGGTGATCTTCTCGTTGATCTCCGTGACGATCCGGCGCACCGCGGCCTCCGAGGGTGCGCGGTGGGCCTTCTCCAGCGCGTCCTCGGCCTCCTTGCGCAGGGCGAGGGCGGGGGCAGCACGGCGATGCCTTCCTGGTGCATCTTGCCCTTGACCCACCAGAGTTCGTCGTAGGGTGCCAGGTCGTCGGGCAGGGGCTTGCCGAGGCCCGGCAGGTCCTCGAACTCGCCGCGGTCCCTCGCGTCGCGGATCTGCTTGTCGACCCACGATTCGAAGCCGATGCCCGGGGGCTTTCGCTCGGTCATGGCTTCCAGGGTACGGACACGGGGCAGGCCGGTCAGGGCTCCGGGACAGGGGAGAACCGCGCTGACAGGAGAGCGGACGGGCAGGGACCGGGACCGGATCCGGCCGCTCCGGCACCGGGCGGATCGTGTCCGCGGGCGACACCTGTGCGCGGGGTCCCGGCATCTGTTCCGGGAGGCGTGAGACGTCCGGGGGAGGCTTTCTTTTCCGCTCCTGTTCACCGTCTTTTCCGCAGTGGTTTCCTTTTCCGTTTTTACTCTCCGGTTTTCGGCCGTTCGGGTGGCGAATGCGGCTGCCGGCCGGTTTCCGGCGGTGTTCCGGAAGGGCAGGAGCCCCGTCCCGTACGCGATGTACGGGCGGGGCTCCTTGGGTACTGCTAAGTCGTGCGCGATCGCCGACCCGGTCGCATCAGGCCGGGGTGACGTTCTCCGCCTGCGGGCCCTTCGGGCCCTGGGTGACGTCGAAGTTCACGACCTGGTTCTCCTCGAGGGAGCGGAAGCCGGTCGCGTTGATCGCGGAGTAGTGGACGAAGACATCCGGGCCGCCGCCGTCCTGGGCGATGAAGCCGAAGCCCTTTTCAGCGTTGAACCACTTCACGGTTCCGGTAGCCATAAGCCCTCCTTGGGCCAAAGGGTTGCCCTGCTCCAGAACCTGCAAACAAGTCTGAAAACTACAAAAGCCTGCGGGTCACATGCTCCGCAGGCTCTGCACTGCAAGGGAAACCAAACTGCAACTTGCGTTGAGCCTAGCACGCACGGTGTTCAGATGGGTAGAGGGAAAGATCACGTCACTCGGACGTTTGATGCAGCCTTGACATGCTGACGCTCTCGGGCGCGGTGCCCCGGCCATTCGAAGGCGGGTCCCCCGGTCTAGCCTCACGATGTGGACAGTCACGCAGCACCCGCGGAACACGCCGAGAACGCCACCGCCGATCACGGCCGTCGCAGCCGGCCGCGGGTCGGTCACATCCAGTTCCTGAACTGCCTGCCGCTGTACTGGGGCCTCGCGCGCACCGGGACGCTCCTTGATCTCGAGCTGACGAAGGACACCCCGGAGAAGCTCTCCGAGCGGCTGGTCGCCGGTGATCTCGATATCGGCCCGATCACCCTCGTGGAATATCTGCGCAACGCCGGCGAACTCGTCGCTTTCCCCGATATCGCGGTCGGCTGCGACGGGCCGGTGATGTCGTGCGTGATCGTCTCGCAGCTGCCCCTGGAGCGGCTGGACGGCGCCCGGGTCGCCCTCGGGTCCACCTCCCGCACCTCGGTGCGCCTGGCGCAGCTGCTGCTCGCCGAGCGGTACGGGGTGGCGCCCGACTACTACAGCTGCCCACCCGACCTGGGCGTGATGATGCAGGAGGCGGACGCGGCCGTGCTGATCGGCGACGCGGCGCTGCGCGCGTCGCTGCACGACGCGCCCAGGCTGGGGCTGCGGGTCCACGACCTGGGCCGGATGTGGAAGGACTGGACCGGCCTGCCGTTCGTCTTCGCGGTGTGGGCGGCCCGGAGGGACTACCTGCGGCGGGAGCCCCGGGTCGTACGTCAGGTCCACGAGGCGTTCCTGGCCTCCCGCGACCTGTCCCTCGAGGAGGTCGCGAAGGTCGCCGAGCAGGCGGCCCGCTGGGAGGCGTTCGACGCGGCGGTGCTGGAGCGGTACTTCACGACACTCGACTTCCGCTTCGGCCCCGAGCAGCTGGCCGGTGTCCGGGAGTTCGCCCGGAGGACCGGCCCGACGACGGGCTTCCCGGCGGACGTGGCGGTCGAACTGCTCGGCGTCTGACCCCCGTCGCCGCCGGCCGGCCCCTGCCCCGCAGCGGTCCCGGCCCCTGCCCCGGCAGCGGTCCTGCCCCTGCCTCGGGAGCGGGGGCCTGCCGGGCCCTCTCCCGGAGCACCGCCGAGGTGCCCCCGAGGGGCGGTCACACGCCCTGCCGTAGGCTGGCACGGTCCGGCAACGCCCTGCTCCACCACCGAAAGGCGACACCCCGGTGACCCAGAAGGCCGACCTCCAGTCCGTCCTGGACCGCGCCGCCGAGGGCGGGCGGATCACCCCCGAAGAGGCGCTCGGCCTCTACCGCTCCGCGCCGCTGCACGCGCTGGGCGCCGCCGCGGACGCCGTGCGCCGCCGCCGCTACGCGGGCACCGAGCACATCGCGACGTACATCATCGAGCGCAACATCAACTACACCAACGTCTGCGTGACGGCCTGCAAGTTCTGCGCCTTCTACGCGCCGCCCAAGGACACCGCCAAGGGCTGGACCCGCGACCTCGACGACATCCTGCGGCGCTGCGCCGAGACGGTCGAGCTCGGCGGTACGCAGATCATGTTCCAGGGCGGTCACCACCCGGACTACGGCGTCGAGTACTACGAGAAGCACTTCTCCGCGATCAAGAAGGAGTTCCCGCAGCTGGTCATCCACTCCCTCGGCGCGTCCGAGGTGGAGCACATGGCCAGGATCTCGGGAGTGTCCGTGGAGGAGGCCGTCCGGCGCATCAGCGCGGCCGGCCTGGACTCCTTCGCGGGCGCCGGCGCCGAACTGCTGCCGGAGCGGCCCCGCAAGGCGATCGCCCCGCTGAAGGAGTCCGGCGAGCGCTGGCTGGACATCATGGAGACGGCGCACGGGCTCGGTGTGGAGTCGACGTCCACGATGCTCATGGGCACCGGTGAGACCAACGCCGAGCGCATCGAGCACCTGCGGATGATCCGCGACGTACAGGACCGTACGGGCGGTTTCCGGGCCTTCATCCCGTACACGTACCAGCCCGAGAACAACCATCTCAAGGGCCGGACCCAGGCGACGATCTTCGAGTACCTGCGGATGATCGCGATCGCCCGGCTCTTCTTCGACAACGTCGCCCACATCCAGGGCTCCTGGCTGACCACGGGCAAGGAGGTCGGCCAGCTGTCGCTGCACTACGGCGCGGACGACCTCGGCTCGGTCATGCTGGAGGAGAACGTGGTCTCCTCGGCGGGAGCGAGGCACCGCTCCAACCGGCAGGAGATCATCGACCTGATCCGCCGCGCGGACCGGGTCCCGGCGCAGCGGACGACGACGTACGAGCACATCGTCGTGCACGACGACCCGGCGAACGACCCGGCCGACGACCGCGTCGTGTCGCACATCTCCTCGACGGCGATCGAGGGCGGCACCGCGCACCCGGAGCTGAAGCTGCTCAACGCCAACTGACCGCACCGTGCTGACGATCCACGCGGCGGACCTGCTGCTGCCCGGCGGCCGGGAGGCGCCCGTGCCGGGCGGCGCGGTCGCCGTCCTGGGAAGCGGGATCGCCGCCGTGGGCCCCTACGGGGAGGTGGCCGCCGCGCATCCGCGGGCGCGGGTCCGGCGATGGCCCGGCGTGCTGACTCCGGGCCTGTGCAACCCGTACGGACCCGAGCTGCTGGAGCGGGCCTACCACCCCGACCCGCGCGAGGCGGACGAGCTGGGCACGGAGCCGCTCACCGGTCCCGCGCTCACCGCGCTGGAGATGACGGACGCCCGGTGGGGAGCCAGCGCGCGGCGCGGCGCCCAGCGGATGCTCGCGCACGGCACGGTGGCGGTGGCCGGCGACTTCCGGCGCCGCGCGGTCCTGGACGCGGTGACCCGGGCCGGGCTCGGCCGGGAGGAGCGCTTCACGGAGCCGGAAGGACGGCCGTCCCTGGATCCGTTCGCGGGCCGGCCGGTGGCCGAGGCGTTCCTGGCGCCACTGGGCCCCGGGGGCGCGGGCGCGGACTTCGCCGTGTTCGACGTGCCTCCGGGCGGCGACCCGTTCGCCGCCCTGCACGAGCACGGCGCCCGCAGCTGCGTCGCCACCGTCCTCGGGGGCCGGCTGGTGTACCGGCGGCGCTGACGTCACCGGGCCAGGATCGGCGGGCACGCCCCCACCGGGACCGCCGCGGCGCTGACGTCACCGGGCCCGGCCCGGGACCCGCGGGCACGCCCCCACCGGGACCGCCGCGGCGCGCCTGAGACAATGGCCGGCGAACCGTCCGCACCCGACACAGCGAGGCCGAACGCCAGTGACCCGCGCATCCCTGGACAAGCAGCCGCACGAAGTCGCCTCGATGTTCGACGATGTCGCGGCGAACTACGACCTCACCAACGACGTGCTCTCGCTCGGCCAGGACCGCCGCTGGCGCAGGGAGGTCGCCGAGGCCGTCGGCGCGCGGCCCGCCGAGAGGGTCCTCGACCTGGCCGCCGGGACCGGCACGTCCTCGCTGCCGTTCACCCGCACCGGCGCGTACGTCGTGCCCTGCGACTTCTCCCTGGGCATGCTGCGCGAGGGCAAGCGGCGGCACCCGTGGCTGCCGCTGACCGCCGGCGACGCGACGAGGCTGCCCTTCCGGGACGGCTCCTTCGACGCCGTGACGATCAGCTTCGGGCTGCGCAACGTCCAGGACACCGACCGGGCTCTGCGCGAGCTGCACCGCGTGACCAAGCCGGGCGGCCGCGTGGTCATCTGCGAGTTCTCGCACCCCACCTGGGCGCCCTTCCGGACCGTGTACGAGGAGTACCTGATGCGGGCGCTGCCGCCCGTCGCCCGCGCGGTGTCGTCCAACCCCGACGCGTACGTCTACCTCGCCGAGTCGATCCAGTCCTGGCCCGAGCAGGCGGACCTCGCCGCGATGCTCCAGAGGGCCGGCTGGTCGAAGGTGGCCTGGCGCAATCTGAGCGGCGGGATCGTCGCGCTGCACCGCGGCACCAAGTCCCGGTAAGTCCCGGCGGCACCGCGCACCATGGACTACCAGTCGATCCTCGAGCGGATCGCCCAGGACGTCGCACCGCTGCTCGGCGGCGGCACCCCGGCCGAGTACATCCCGGCCCTGGCCGCCGTCGACCCCCGCCACTTCGGCATGGCCATCGCCGACCTCGACGGCAGGGTCCACGGCGTGGGCGACTGGGAGCGGCCGTTCTCCACCCAGTCGGTCACCAAGGTCTTCGCCCTGGCCCTCGCGCTCTCCCTGGACGGCGACGGCCTCTGGGAGCGCGTGGGCCGCGAGCCCTCCGGCAACCCGTTCAACTCGCTGGTGCAGCTGGAGTACGAGAACGGCATCCCGCGCAATCCGTTCATCAACGCCGGGGCCCTCGTGGTCACGGACCGGCTGCTGACCCTGACCGGCGACGCGAGCAGCGAGGTGCTGGAGTTCCTGCGCCAGGAGAGCGGCAATCCGGAACTGGGCTTCGACCCGGAGGTCGCCGAGTCCGAGTCCGGGCACGGCGACCGCAATGCCGCGCTGGCCCACTTCATGGCGTCGTACGGCAACATCGCCAATCCCGTCCCCGCGCTGCTCGACCACTACTTCTGGCAGTGCTCGATCGAGATGAACTGCGCCGATCTGGCCCGCGCGGCCCGTTTCCTGGCCCGTCACGGACTGCGCGCGGACGGCAGCCGGCTGCTGACCCGCAGCGAGGCGAAGCAGATCAACGCGGTGATGCTCACCTGCGGTACGTACGATGCGGCGGGCGAGTTCGCCTACCGGGTCGGGCTGCCCGGCAAGAGCGGTGTCGGCGGCGGGATCGTGGCGGTGGTGCCGGGGCGGTGCACGCTGTGCGTGTGGAGCCCGGGGCTGGACGGGCAGGGCAACTCGGTGGCGGGCGTGGCGGCGCTGGACCGCTTCACCACGCTGACCGGACTGTCGGTGTTCTGACCGGGCGGAACCGGCCACCCGGGCCGCCGGCTCCGCCCGGACGGGGCAACCCGGTTGCGGCGAAAGCGAGTCGACGGGCTCCGGCGGGAGGGCAGGATGGGGCGTTCACCCCGGCCGCATCCGCATTCCTCCTGGAGCTCCCCTTGGCGTCGAACTGCCCCTACTGCGGGAACCCCTCCCCGGACGAGGCGCGCTTCTGCATGACGTGCGGGCGGGAGCGCCCGCCGCGGGCCGCGGCGGCCTCGTACAGCCCCACCTGGGCCGGCCCCGGCGCTCCGCCCCGGCCGTGCCGGCCGGCGCCGGGCCGGGGCGCAGCCGCGCGCTCGTGTGGGGCGTGACCCTGACGGCGGCGCTCGTGCTCGGCGCGGGTACCACCGCGGGCGTGATGCTGCTGGGGAAGGACCTGAAGGAGGACAGGGCCGGGGGCGGACCGGGTGCGGGGACCGGCCCCCGGCCGCCGCCCCGGCCCGGACGTCGCCGGCGGCCACCGGCCCCGCCGAGGTGCCGCTCGGGAGCCCCTCGCCCGCAAGGACGCCTCCGCCCACCGGGACGCCTCCGCCCGCGGGGACGCCTACCCGGCCCGGGACGGCCCGCACCGGGTCGCCGGGCGACGGCGACCCGGCTGTGCCCGGCGGATTCAGGCGCGTGGCCGACCCGGCCGGCTTCTCCTTCGCGATCCCGGACGTCTGGTACCGCCGGAAGGAGGTGAACGGGCAGATCACCTACGCCGGTTCGACGGGGATGTCCCACATCCTCGTCGGCGTCGTGCGGTCGGCCCCGTACACCTCCCTGGAGAACCTCACCGCCATCGAGGCCCGGTCCCGTTCGAGGAACGCCGACTACCGGCGGCTGCGGCTGGAGGCGAACACCTTCCACGGCCGCCCCGGGGCGATCTGGGAGTACACCTACACGCACGCCGGGTCGGGCGAGACGATCCACGGCATCGACCAGTCGTACGTCGACGAGGACGGCACCGAGTACGCGATCTACTTCACGGAGCGCGACCGGTACTGGGCGGACACCGAGCACGTCTTCCGGACGGCCCTGTCCACCTGGACCACGGACGCGGCGTTCACCGGAGGGTGAGCCGGAAGCAGAGCCCCTTGCGGTCGCAGTCCGGGACGGCGTACGTCTCGGCGAGTTCCATGCCCAGCCGCCGGGTCACCGCGATCGACCGCTCGTTGCGGGAGTCGACCATCGCGACCACGGACGGGACACCGGCCGCGCGCAGCCGGTCCAGTGCCTCCCGGGCGGCGGCCGTCGCATAGCCGCGGCCCCAGTACGGGCGCGCGAGCCGCCAGCCGATCTCGATCTCCCCGACCGGGCCGAACGCGGCGTGCGGCCACGGCTGCGCGCCCGTGAAGCCGCACACCTCGCCCGCCTCGTCCAGCAGCGTCCACAGGCAGAAGCCCCGCTCGGCGTCGTGCCGACGCTGCCGCGCGGTGAGTTCCTCGTACACGGACACCTCGGCGGACCTGCCTCCCTGGAACTCCATCACCTCGGGGTCGTCGAAGGCGCGGTGCCAGGCGAACGCGTCCTCCTCGGTGGGCACTCGGAGCTGGACGACGGGGAGAGACGCTGCGGTCATCGTGGGGGAGCCCTTCGGTCGCCGTTCGGTACGCCCCCATAGACTGCACACGACCTGTGCCGCCCGGCACGTGAATTCGAGTCTTCGGGAGAACCGCCGTGACCGAGACGACCCCCTCCGAGCACACCGCAGATGTGATCGTCGTCGGGGCAGGCCCGGCCGGTTCGACGACCGCCTACCATCTGGCCAAGTCCGGTCTGGACGTCCTGCTGCTGGAGAAGACGGCGTTCCCCCGCGAGAAGGTCTGCGGCGACGGGCTCACCCCCCGCGCCACCAAGCAGCTGGTCGCCATGGGCATCGACGTGTCCGAGGAGGCCGGCTGGCTGCGCAACAAGGGCCTGCGGATCATCGGCGGCGGGGTCAGGCTTCAGCTGGACTGGCCGGAGCTGGCCAGCTACCCCGACTACGGACTGGTGCGCAAGCGGGACGACTTCGACGAGCAGCTGGCGCGGCAGGCGCAGAAGGCCGGCGCGCGGCTGTACGAGCGCTGCAACGTCGGCGCCCCGATCCTCGACGACCGCACCGGGCACATCACGGGTGTCCACGCCAGGCTCGGCGACGAGAAGCGCGAGGTCACCTTCCGCGCCCCGCTCGTGGTAGCCGCGGACGGCAACTCCTCCCGGATCTCCCTCGCCATGGGGCTGCACCGGCGCGAGGACCGCCCGATGGGCGTCGCCGTCCGCACGTACTTCACCAGTCCGCGGCACGACGACGACTACCTGGAGTCCTGGCTGGAGCTGTGGGACCGCCGCGGCCCCGGGGAGGACCGGCTGCTGCCGGGCTACGGGTGGATCTTCGGCATGGGCGACGGCACCTCCAACGTCGGCCTCGGTGTCCTGAACACCTCGGCGTCCTTCAAGGAGCTCGACTGGCGCGAGATCCTCAAGGCCTGGTGCGCCTCGATGCCGGAGGAATGGGGCTACGTGCCCGGCAACATGACCGGCCCGATCCGCGGCGCCGCGCTCCCCATGGCCTTCAACCGGCAGCCGCACTACACCAGGGGCCTGCTCCTCGTGGGTGACGCGGGCGGCCTGGTCAACCCGTTCAACGGCGAGGGCATCGCCTACGCCATGGAGTCCGGGCAGATCGCCGCCGACGTCATCGTCCAGGCGCACGCCCGGGCCACGCCCGCGCAGCGGGAACTGGCCCTGCGCAGCTACCCGAAGGTCCTCAAGGACACCTACGGCGGCTACTACACGCTGGGCCGGGCGTTCGTGAAGCTCATCGGCAACCCGAAGGTCATGAAGATCGCGACCCAGCGGGGTCTGACGCACCCGGTGCTGATGAAGTTCACGCTGAAGATGCTGGCCAACCTCACGGACCCCACCGGCGGCGACGCGATGGACCGGGTCATCAACGGCCTCTCCAAGGTGGCCCCCAAGGCCTGATCACGCGGGGCCGGCCGGAGCCCGGTCCCGCATGGTGCGGCACCCTGGGGCTCCGGGGCCCGAAGACCCGGGCGGCGAGGACCGGCGAGGCCCGGAGGGGCGGGGCCGCACCCCCCTCTCCGGAGGTTCGCTCCTCTCCGGAGGCTCTCCGCGGCCCGCTCTCCCTCCGGGTGGCGCAGGGCCGCCGCCCGGAGGGAGAGCGGGGCAGCCGGTGGCCGTCCACGGCCGGGGCGGGCTTCCGCCGGGCGGCGATGCCCCGGGGGCCATGAAGCGAAGGCCACCGCCCCCGGACGGGGAGACGGTGGCCTGTCCCGGCTGTCCCGGGGCGAAACCGGGTGCTCCGGGGGAGCGCTTCGGGGCCGCTTAGAGGACGCGGACGGCGCCGCTCGCCGGATAGCCCGACAGCTCCTGGATGACGACGCCCTTGCCGGGGTTGGCGGCGTCGAGGTACTTGCCGTCGCCGATGTACACACCGGTGTGGTACGCGGAGCCCGCACCGCCCCAGTAGAGGATGTCGCCGACCTGCAGGTTGCCCAGGGACACCTGGGTGCCCGCCACGGACTGGTCCTGGGAGACGCGCGGCAGGTCGATGCCGACCTGGCGGAACGCGGCCTGGACCAGGCTGGAGCAGTCCCACGAGTTGGGGCCGGTGGCGCCCATGACGTAGGCGTCGCCGAGCTGAGCCTTGAGGAAGGCGACCACGGTCGCGGCGGAGCCGGAGGCGTTGGAGACGCCCTGCGAGGGAGCGGACAGGGTGGTGCGCTCCGAGGAGCGGGAGGAGCGCTCCTCGGCCGCGGCGCGGGCGGTCTCCTCGGCCTCCTGGGCCTCCTCGGCCTTCCGCTCGGCTTCGGCCTTGCGCTCGGCCTCCGCCTTGGCCTTCTTCGCGGCCTTCGCCGCCTTGACGGCCGCGGCGTTCTCCTGGGTCCGCAGATCGAGGGCCAGGGCCGCCTGCTGGGTCGCCTCGGCGGAGAGGGCGACCGCGTCGGCGAGTTCCGGGCTGTCGATGGTGAGCGCGGGCATCTCGATGGTCTCGGTCACCGGCTCGGCGTTCGCCGGCCCGGCGCTTCCGGCCACCGCGATGGTGCTGAGGACGCCACCGGCAACTCCGGCGCGCAGCGCGAGCTTCGAGGAGCTGCGGCGGGGCTTCCGGTGGCTACGTATGTGAGCGGTGTGGGACATGGGTACAACCGCTATCAGGGCTCCACGGTTCCCTTCAAGAAACGTGCTTTGCACCACAGTTGCCGCCCCCGACGGGCGAATCGGACCGCGTGTCGCCTTTATTGACGCCGTAACGGGCAAAACGGGCAGTCGTGATCAAGGTTGTGATCATGGGCTTTCGCGAAAAGGTCCGGATTGCCCGCCGCTTACCACCCCTTCACGCCGATGGCCAAGCCCCGGTTTTCCGGACCCCCTCCCGAGTGGTGCAGGTCACAGAAAGGTCACCATCGGCGACCCGGGGTGTCGCTCGTGAACACGTGCACACGTCCACTTCCGTCCGCCCGGCCCCCTCGCGTGAGTGAAGGCCGTCCTCTATCACTCGGTCCGGTCCATCGCGAATTTGCCTGGACGTCGTCGCCCCTGCTAGTGACTCCAGCCTCTGACCAGCGGTAACGGCGAAAATGTTCACTTTTCGTAGTCGCTCGTGCGCTTCCCGTATGAAGATCACCGCTCATCCGGCTTCATGATCCTTCGTCAGGTGGTGGAGATCACAAAGTCCTTGCCCCACCCCGTGTCGCAGATCACAGACCGGCGGGCATAGGATGCGGAGCAGTCGGGCTTGTGAACTGCCTCACATGAGCATGATCTTCGCGGGGCGGCGAGGCGAGTCCCGGTGCGGTCCAACGGTCAAGGACGACTGGAAGGAGCGAGGAGCGTGAATGCCTACGCGCCCATCCTCGTGCTCGGCGCCCTAGGGGCAGGCTTTGCGATCTTCTCCGTGGTCATGGCCACGCTCGTCGGCCCGAAGCGGTACAACCGCGCGAAGCTCGAGGCCTACGAGTGCGGTATCGAGCCGACGCCGACGCCGGCCGGAGGGGGCCGCTTTCCGATCAAGTACTACCTGACGGCGATGCTCTTCATCATCTTCGATATCGAGATCGTCTTCCTCTACCCCTGGGCCGTCAGCTTCGACGCCCTGGGGATCTTCGGGCTCGTGGAGATGCTGCTCTTCGTGCTCACCGTCTTCGTCGCCTACGCCTATGTCTGGCGGCGCGGCGGCCTGGAATGGGACTGAGGGGCTGAGGGGCAATGGGACTCGAAGAGAAACTGCCGAGCGGCTTTCTGCTGACCACCGTCGAGCAGGCCGCGGGCTGGGTGCGCAAGGCATCCGTCTTCCCCGCGACCTTCGGCCTCGCCTGCTGCGCCATCGAGATGATGACCACCGGCGCGGGCCGCTACGACCTGGCGCGCTTCGGCATGGAGGTCTTCCGCGGCTCCCCCCGGCAGGCCGACCTGATGATCGTGGCCGGGCGGGTGAGCCAGAAGATGGCGCCCGTTCTGCGGCAGGTCTACGACCAGATGCCCAATCCCAAGTGGGTGATTTCCATGGGTGTTTGCGCTTCATCGGGCGGAATGTTCAACAATTACGCGATTGTGCAGGGTGTTGACCACATTGTTCCTGTTGACATCTATCTGCCCGGCTGCCCCCCTCGGCCGGAGATGCTGATGGACGCCATCCTCAAGCTCCACCAGAAGATCCAGACCTCCAAGCTCGGAGTGAACGCGGAGGAAGCCGCCCGTGAGGCGGAGGAAGCGGCACTCAAGGCGCTCCCGACGATCGAGATGAAGGGGCTGCTCCGGTGAGCGACGCACGCACGGCCGCCGGGCCGCACACGACGACGGAACCCGCACCCTCGCGATGTGCGGGCACAGACGCGGCGAAGGGGGTGCACAGGTGACCGACCAGCCGAACCCGGAGAAGGAGCTCTCCGAGCAGAACCTGCCCGGGCAGCGCGGTGAGCACGGCGAGGAGATCCGCGTCCAGCGCGGCATGTTCGGCGCCGGTGACGGCGGCGACACCTCCGGCTACGGAGGGCTCGTCCGCTCCGTCCGGCTGCCCGGCGCCACCACCCGCCCCTACGGCGGCTGGTTCGACGAGGTCGCCGACGAACTCGAGGGAGCCCTCGAGGAGCAGGACGTCGTCCCGGAGAACGCGATCGAGAAGACCGTCGTCGACCGCGGCGAACTCACCTTCCACGTCTCCCGCGAGCACCTCGTCCGCGTCGCCAGGACGCTGCGCGACGACCCGGCGCTGCGGTTCGAGCTGTGCACGGGCGTGAGCGGCGTCCACTACCCGGGCGACAAGGGACGCGAGCTGCACGCCGTCTACCACCTGCGCTCGCTCACCCACGGCCGGCTGCTCCGCCTGGAGGTCAGCGCCCCGGACGCGGACCCGCACGTCCCGTCGCTCGTGGAGGTCTATCCCACCAACGACTGGCACGAGCGCGAGACCTACGACTTCTTCGGTCTGGTCTTCGACGGCCACCCCGCCCTCACCCGGATCATGATGCCGGACGACTGGCAGGGCTTCCCGCAGCGCAAGGACTACCCCCTCGGCGGCATCCCCGTCGAGTACAAGGGCGCCCAGATCCCGGCTCCGGACCAGCGGAGGTCGTACTCATGAACGCATCGGCTGCCCACCGGCCCCCGGCGACCAGACCGCTCAGGGGCCCTCCGGAACGCCCCTCTCGACCGCCCGCGAGACGACCGAGGGGACCGTCTACACGGTCACCGGCGGAGACTGGGACGAGGTCGCGGAGACCGCGGCCAAGGCGGACGACGAGCGCATCGTCGTCAACATGGGCCCCCAGCACCCGTCCACCCACGGTGTGCTCCGGCTGATCCTGGAGATCGAGGGCGAGACCGTCACCGAGGCCCGCTGCGGCATCGGCTATCTGCACACCGGCATCGAGAAGAACCTCGAGTACCGGACGTGGACGCAGGGGACCACCTTCGTCACGCGCATGGACTACCTGACGCCGTTCTTCAACGAGACGGCGTACTGCCTCGCCGTGGAGAAGCTCCTCGGGATCGAGGACCAGATCCCCGACCGCGCCTCGGTCATCCGCGTGCTGCTGATGGAGCTCAACCGGCTCTCCTCCCACCTGGTGTGCATCGCCACCGGCGGCATGGAACTCGGCGCCACCACCATCATGATCTACGGGTTCCGCGACCGTGAACTCGTTCTCGACATCTTCGAGCTGATCACCGGTCTGCGGATGAACCACGCGTACATCCGCCCCGGCGGTCTGGCCCAGGACCTGCCCCCCGGCGCCGTGGACCAGATCCGCGAGTTCGTGAAGAAGATGAGGAGGAACCTTCCCGAGTACGACAAGCTCGCCACCGGGAACCCCGTCTTCAAGGGCCGGATGCAGGACATCGGCTACCTCGACCTGGCCGGCTGCATGGCCCTCGGCGCGACCGGCCCGATCCTCCGCTCCACCGGACTGCCGCACGACCTGCGCAGGACCGACCCCTACTGCGGCTACGAGACCTACGACTTCGACGTCCCGACCGCCGACACCTGCGACGCCTACGGCCGCTTCCTCGTCCGGCTGGAGGAGATGCGGCAGTCGCTGCGGATCGTCGAGCAGTGCCTGGACCGGCTCGACCCCGGCCCGGTGATGGTCGAGGACAAGAAGATCGCCTGGCCCGCGCAGCTCGCGCTCGGCCCGGACGGTCTCGGCAACTCCCTCGACCACATCAAGAAGATCATGGGCACCTCCATGGAAGCCCTGATCCACCACTTCAAGCTGGTGACCGAGGGCTTCCGGGTCCCCGCCGGACAGGCGTACGCGGCCGTCGAGTCCCCCAAGGGCGAACTCGGCGTCCACGTCGTCTCGGACGGCGGCACCCGCCCCTACCGGGTCCACTTCCGCGACCCGTCGTTCACCAACCTGCAGGCCGTGGCGGCGATGTGCGAGGGCGGCCAGGTGGCCGACGTCATCGTCGCCGTCGCGTCCATCGACCCCGTGATGGGAGGCGTCGACCGGTGACAGACGTATCGCTCGGGATGCCCCAGCTCCCCGCCCCCGACTATCCGGCCGAGGTGCGCGCGAGGCTGGAGGCGGACGCCCGGCAGATCATCGGCCGCTACCCGGAAAGCCGCTCCGCGCTGCTGCCGCTGCTGCACCTCGTGCAGTCGGAGGAGGGCCACGTCACCCGCACCGGTATGCGGTTCTGCGCGGAGATGCTGGACCTGACGACGGCGGAGGTCACCGCGGTCGCCACCTTCTACACCATGTACCGCCGCAAACCGTCCGGCGACTACCAGGTCGGCGTCTGCACCAACACCCTGTGCGCCGTGATGGGCGGCGACGCGATCTTCGACGACCTCAAGGAACACCTCGGCGTGGGCAACGGCGAGACCACCGGGGACGGCAAGGTCACCCTCGAGCACATCGAGTGCAACGCGGCCTGCGACTTCGCCCCCGTGGTGATGGTCAACTGGGAGTTCTTCGACAACCAGACACCCGAGTCGGCCCGCCGGCTCGTCGACGACCTGAGGGCGGGGCGCCCCGTCGAACCCACCCGCGGCGCCCCGCTGTGCACGTTCCGGGAGACCGCCCGCATCCTGGCCGGCTTCCCCGACGAGCGTCCCGGAGCCGTCGCTGCCACCGGCGGGGCCGGCCCCGCCACCCTCGTCGGCCTGCAACTGGCCAGGGGCGAGGCCCCCCAGCCGAGGGTCGTCCACCCGCGCGGCGCCGCTCCGCAGGACGAACCGCCCGGTGAGCACCTCGGCTCCCACGCCCGCCCGTCGCCCGACCACCACCCCTCGACCAGTCCCGCCGGGACGCAGAACGACTCACAGGACACGTCGGCGTCCGACCCGGCCCACCCGGCCGGCCCGGTTTCCGAGGAGGGGGAGTGATGACCGTGTCCACCGAGTACGGGCCGGAGGCCGGCGGCGGGACCAGCCCCGAGAAGCTGCTCATGCCGGTCCTTTCCGCCTTCTGGGACCAGCCGGAGTCCTGGACCCTGGACACCTACCGTGAGCACGAGGGCTACGAGGGACTGCGCAAGGCCCTCGCGATGGCCCCGACGAACTGATCGCCTACGTCAAGGACTCCGGGCTGCGCGGCCGCGGCGGCGCGGGCTTCCCCACCGGGATGAAGTGGCAGTTCATCCCGCAGGGAGACGGCAAGCCGCACTACCTCGTCGTCAACGCCGACGAGTCGGAGCCGGGCACCTGCAAGGACATCCCGCTCCTCTTCGCCAACCCCCACTCCCTCATCGAGGGCATCGTGATCGCCTGCTACGCGATCCGGTCCCGCCACGCCTTCATCTATGTGCGCGGCGAGGTCGTCCCCGTACTGCGCCGGCTGCACGAGGCCGTCCGCGAGGCGTACGACGCCGGCTACCTCGGCAGGAACATCCTCGGCAGCGGGCTCGACGTCGAACTCACCGTGCACGCGGGCGCCGGCGCGTACATCTGCGGCGAGGAGACCGCCCTGCTGGACTCGCTGGAGGGCAGGCGCGGACAGCCCCGGCTGCGGCCCCCTTCCCCGCGGTCGCCGGTCTGTACGCATGCCCCACGGTGGTGAACAACGTCGAGTCCATCGCGTCCGTTCCCGCGATCCTCAACCGGGGCAAGGAGTGGTTCCGCTCGATGGGCAGCGACAAGTCCCCCGGCTTCACGCTGTACTCGCTGAGCGGCCATGTCGCCCGCCCCGGCCAGTACGAGGGTCCGCTCGGCATCACCCTGCGCCAGCTGCTCGACATGGGCGGCGGCATGCGCCCGGGCCACCGGCTCAAGTTCTGGACCCCCGGCGGCTCCTCCACCCCGATGTTCACCGACGAGCACCTCGACGTGCCGCTGGACTACGAGGGAGTCGGCGCCGCCGGGTCGATGCTCGGCACCAAGGCACTCCAGTGCTTCGACGAGACGACCTGCGTCGTCCGGGCCGTCACCCGCTGGACCGAGTTCTACGCCCACGAGTCCTGCGGCAAGTGCACGCCCTGCCGCGAGGGCACCTACTGGCTGGTCCAGCTGCTGCGCGACATCGAGGCCGGCAAGGGCGTCATGGAGGACCTCGACAAGCTGAACGACATCGCCGACAACATCAACGGCAAGTCGTTCTGCGCCCTCGGGGACGGCGCCGCCGCGCCGATCTTCTCCTCGCTGACGTACTTCCGCGACGAGTACGAGCAGCACATCACCGGCCGGGGCTGCCCCTTCGACCCCGCGAAGTCCACGGCCTGGGCCGTGTCGAACCTGGAGGTGGACGCATGACCGTCACCACGTCCGCCGCGTCCGGAGGCGGGGGAGCGCCGCGGTCCCGCCGGAGGACCTGGTCACCCTGACCATCGACGGTGTCGAGATCTCCGTGCCGAAGGGCACCCTGGTCATCCGGGCCGCCGAGCAACTCGGCATCGAGATCCCCCGGTTCTGCGACCACCCGCTCCTCGACCCGGCCGGCGCCTGCCGGCAGTGCATCGTCGAGGTCGAGGGCCAGCGCAAGCCGATGGCCTCCTGCACCATCACCTGCACCGACGGCATGGTCGTCAGGTCGCAGCTCACCTCGCCCGTCGCCGAGAAGGCGCAGAAGGGCGTGATGGAGCTGCTGCTCATCAACCACCCGCTCGACTGCCCGGTCTGCGACAAGGGCGGCGAGTGCCCGCTGCAGAACCAGGCCGTCTCGCACGGCCAGGCCGAGTCCCGCTTCGAGGGCAGGAAGCGCACCTACGAGAAGCCGGTCCACATCTCCACCCAGGTGCTGCTCGACCGCGAGCGCTGCGTCCTCTGCGCGCGCTGCACCCGCTTCTCCGACCAGATCGCGGGCGACCCGATGATCGAACTCCTGGAGCGCGGCGCGCTCCAGCAGGTCGGCACCGGCGAGGGCGACCCCTTCGAGTCCTACTTCTCCGGGAACACCATCCAGATCTGCCCGGTCGGCGCGCTGACCTCGGCGGCCTACCGGTTCCGCTCCCGGCCCTTCGACCTGGTGTCGTCGCCGTCCGTCTGCGAGCACTGCGCGGGCGGCTGCGCGACCCGCACCGACCACCGGCGCGGCAAGGTCATGCGGCGGCTCGCCGCCGAGGACCCCGAGGTCAACGAGGAGTGGATCTGCGACAAGGGGCGGTTCGCCTTCCGCTACGCCCAGCAGCGCGACCGGCTCACCACCCCGCTCGTCCGCAACGGCGAGAGCGGCGAGCTGGAGCCCGCGAGCTGGCCGGAGGCACTGGAGGCGGCCGCCACCGGGCTCTCGGCCGCCCACGGCCGGGCCGCGGTGCTCACCGGCGGCCGGCTGACCGTCGAGGACGCCTACGCGTACGCCAAGTTCGCCCGGATCGCCCTCGGCACCAACGACATCGACTTCCGGGCCCGGGTCCACTCCCCGGAGGAGGCCGACTTCCTCGCCGCCCGGGTCGCCGGCCACGGCCGGGACCTCGACCGCGGTGGCGTCACCTACACCTCGCTGGAGAAGGCCCCGGCCGTGCTGCTGGCCGGCCTCGAGTCGGAGGAGGAGGCCCCGGCGTCTTCCTCCGGCTGCGCAAGGGCGCGCGCAAGCACGGCCAGCGGACGTTCTCCCTCGCCACCCACACCACCCGCGGTCTGGCGAAGGCCGCAGGCGTGCTGCTGCCGACCGCCCCCGGCACGGAGGCCGAGTGGCTGGACGCGCTGGCGTCCGGCACCGGGCTCGACGGGGACGGCGCCACGGCCGCCGAGGCACTGCGGTCGGAGGGTGCCGTGATCGTCGTCGGCGAGCGGCTGGCCGGTGTGCCGGGCGCGCTGAGCGCCGCGGTGCGCACGGCCGCGGCGACCGGCGCCGGGCTCGTCTGGGTCCCGCGCCGGGCCGGAGAGCGCGGCGCGGTCGAGGCGGGCGCCCTGCCGTCGCTGCTGCCCGGCGGCCGTCCCGCCACCGATCCGCGGGCCCGCGAGGAGACCGCGGCGGCCTGGGGCGTACGCGAACTGCCGCACCGCTACGGCCGGGACACCGGGCAGATCCTGGAGGCGGCGGCCAACGGCGGACTGGCCGCGCTGGTCGTCGCCGGGGTCGAGGTCGCCGACCTGCCCGACCCCGCCCGCGCCCGCGAGGCGCTCGACTCGGTCGGCTTCCTGGTCTCGCTGGAGCTGCGGCCCTCCGAGGTCACCTCGCGGGCCGATGTGGTCTTCCCGGTCGCGGCCGTGGCCGAGAAGGCCGGCACGTTCCTCAACTGGGAGGGCAGGGCACGGCTCTTCGAGGCCGCGCTCAAGCCGGACCAGCTGACCCGCCCGCCGGCTCCGACGGACGGGCGGGTGCTGCACATGCTCGCCGACGCGCTCGACGTCCATCTCGCCCTGCCCGACCTGCGGTCCGTGCGGCGCGAGATGGACCGCCTCGGCACCTGGACCGGGCCCCGGGCGGACGGGCCCGCCGAGTCCACCCGGCCGCTGCCCCGCCCCGGCGAGGGCGAGGCGGTCCTGGCCGGTCACCGGCTCCTGCTCGACCAGGGTGTGCTCCAGGAGGGCGACGAGGCACTGGCCGGTACCCGGCACGCGGCGGTCGCCCGGCTCTCCGCCGCCACCGCGGCCGAGGCGGGGGTCGAGGACGGCGATCTCCTCGCCGTCACCGGCCCCTCGGGGTCGGTGCGACTCCCGCTCCGGGTGACCGAGATGCCCGACCGCGTGGTGTGGCTCCCGCTCAACTCGGCCGGCGGCGGTGTGCCGAGCGACACGGGCGCGACGCCCGGACGGCTCGTCCGCGTCGGCCCCGCGGCAACGGCCGGCCAGGGGACCGCCGGCCCCGACGACGTACCGGAGGTGCGCGCGTGAACCCGGCACTCCTCGACCAGACGCTGCTCGCGGCGGAGGATCTCTCGCTGTTCGGGCGGGACCCCTGGTGGCTCGTCGTCGTCAAGGCGGTGTTCTGCTTCGCCTTCCTGATGGTGACGGTGCTGTTCTCCATCGTGTGGGAGCGCAAGGTCGTCGCCTGGATGCAGTTGCGCATCGGCCCCAACCGGCACGGCCCGTGGGGCCTCCTCCAGTCCCTCGCGGACGGCGTCAAGCTGATGCTCAAGGAGGACGTGGTCGTCAGGCGCGCGGACAAGGTGGTCTACGTCCTCGCGCCGGTCATCGCGGCGATCCCGGCGTTCATGGCGATCGCCGTCATCCCGTTCGGCCCGGCCGGCAACGAGGTCTCGATCTTCGGCCAGCGGACCACGATGCAACTCACCGACCTGCCGATCGCGGTGCTCTACCTCCTCGCGGTCGCCTCGGTCGGCATCTACGGGATGGTGCTCGCCGGCTGGTCGTCCGGATCGACGTACCCGCTGCTCGGCGGACTGCGCTCGGTCGCACAGGTGATCTCGTACGAGATCGCCATGGGTGCCGCGTTCGCCTCGGTCTTCCTCTACTCCGGGTCGATGTCGACCTCGACGATCGTGGAGGCGCAGGCGGACCGCTGGTACGTCGTGCTGCTGCCGGTCTCCTTCCTCATCTACATCGTGACGATGGTCGGTGAGACCAACCGGGCCCCGTTCGACATGCCGGAGTCCGAGGGCGACCTGGTCGGCGGCTTCAACACCGAGTACTCGTCGATCAAGTTCGCGATGTTCATGCTCGCCGAGTACGTCAACATGGTCACCGTCTCGGCGGTCGCCGTCACCCTGTTCCTGGGCGGCTGGCGGGCTCCGTGGCCGGTCAGCACCTTCTGGGAGGGCGCGAACCACGGCTGGTGGCCGATGCTCTGGTTCGTCCTCAAGGTGCAGTTGCTGCTCTTCTTCTTCATCTGGCTGCGCGGCACGCTTCCGCGCGTCCGCTACGACCAGCTGATGAAGCTCGGCTGGAAGGTGCTCATCCCGGTCTCGATCGTCTGGCTGATGCTCGTGGCGACCGTACGGGCGCTGCGCAACGACGGCCGCGACTTCTCGCAGATCGTGCTGTACGTCGGCGGCGCGGTCCTCGCCGTGCTGCTGCTGTCCTTCGTCGCGGACCTCTTCCGGGGCAGGAAGGAGCGGGCCGAGGCGGAGGCGAAGGAGGCGGCCGAGGCCGAAGGGGGCGGGGCGCCCGGCGCGTTCGACCCGATGGCCGGCGGCTTCCCGGTGCCCCCGCTGCCCGGACAGGTGCTGCCGCAGGCTCCGCGCAGGCGGCCGCGCCGCGACCGCGAGCTGATTGTCAGTGGCGGCACCAATACTGACAGTGACGGTCCTCGTGACGGAAAGGAGGCTGACGGTGTCTGAGCGACCCGAGGATTCCGGGAGCGCGTTCCAGAACCCGGTCGCCGGCTTCGGCGTGACCTTCAAGGCCATGTTCAAGAAGCGGCTGACCGAGCAGTACCCGGAGCAGCAGAAGACCACGGCGCCGCGCTTCCACGGCCGGCACCAGCTCAACCG
Source organism: Streptomyces sp. I6 (assembly GCA_003725745.1). Taxonomy (GTDB): domain Bacteria; phylum Actinomycetota; class Actinomycetes; order Streptomycetales; family Streptomycetaceae; genus Streptomyces. The sequence goes on from RHDP01000001.1 coordinate 3,946,889, forward strand.
GCATCCGGACGGGCTGGAGAAGTGCGTCGGCTGCGAGTTGTGCGCCTGGGCCTGTCCGGCGGACGCCATCTATGTGGAGGGCGCGGACAACACCGAGGAGGAGCGCTACTCGCCGGGCGAGCGGTACGGCCGCGTCTACCAGATCAACTACGCCCGCTGCATCCTCTGCGGGCTGTGCATCGAGGCGTGCCCGACCCGGGCGCTGACGATGACCAACGAGTTCGAGCTGGCCGACAGCTCACGCGAGAACCTGATCTACACCAAGGAGCAGCTGCTGGCGGGCCTCGAGCCGGGCATGGTCGACACCCCGCACGCGATCCACCCCGGCACGGACGAGCAGGACTACTACCGGGGCCTGGTCACCGAGGCCGCCCCCGGGACCGAGCGCCAGGTGGCCGTCTCCAAGGGGGAGAAGCCCCAGGAAGCCGCTTCGGACTCCGGGTCCGCCGAGCCGGCGGCGCAGAAGGGGGCCGACGCATGAGCGCTCTGGCCGCCGCGACCTCCACCGGCGAGGCCGTGCAGTTCTGGGTGCTCGGCACCGTCGCCGTCCTCGGGGCGCTGGGCACCATCCTGATGAAGAAGGCCGTGCACAGCGCGCTGTGCCTCGCCGCGACCATGATCATCCTGGCGGTCTTCTACCTCGCCAACGGCGCGTACTTCCTGGGCGTCGTCCAGATCATCGTCTACACCGGCGCGATCATGATGCTCTTCCTGTTCGTCGTCATGCTCGTCGGTGTCACGGCCGCCGACTCCCTCAAGGAGACGCTCAGGGGCCAGCGCTGGTGGGCGGCCCTCTGCGGCATCGGCTTCGGCGTGCTGATGATCGCGGGCATCGGCCAGGCCTCACTGGGCCCCGGGGCCTTCGTCGGACTCGGCGAGGCCAACGCGGCGGGCAACGTCGAGGGCCTGGCGGCGCTGATCTTCACCAAGTACGTCTTCGCCTTCGAGGTCACCGGCGCCCTGCTCATCACGGCGGCGGTCGGCGCGATGGTGCTCACCCACCGGGAGCGCACCGAGCGCGCCAGGACCCAGCGCGAACTGGCCGAGCAGCGGGTGCGCGAGGCGACCGCCCCGCCGTCCGCCGGCCGCCACCCCGCGTCGGCGGACTACGGCTGGAAGCTTCCGACCCCGCTGCCCGCCCCTGGCGTGTACGCCCGGCACAACGCGGTGGACGTCGCAGGTCTGCTCCCGGACGGCACCCCGTCGGAACTCACCGTCAGCAAGACGCTGCGCGACCGCGGCCAGATCCGCGACGTGTCCCGGGAGGCGCTGAACGACCTCAGGGCGCTGGAGCGGCGCTCCGAGGAGCGGCTCGGCCGGGACCGTGACGAACTCGACCGGGGCGGCCGGGGCGAGGGACAGGAGGCCAAGCGGTGAACCCCGTCAACTATCTCTACCTCGCGGCCCTGTTGTTCACCATCGGCGCGTCCGGCGTGCTGATCAGGCGGAACGCGATCGTGGTCTTCATGTGCATCGAGCTCATGCTCAACGCCTGCAACCTCTCGCTCGTCGCCTTCTCCCGGATGCACGGCAATCTCGACGGCCAGATCATCGCCTTCTTCACGATGGTCGTCGCCGCAGCCGAGGTCGTGGTCGGGCTCGCGATCATCGTGTCGCTGTTCCGTTCCCGCCACTCGGCCTCGGTCGACGACGCCAGCCTGATGAAGCTGTAAGGGGTCGCAGACTCGTGGACAACGCAGAGAACCTGATCGCGCTGCTGGTCGCGGCGCCCCTGCTCGGAGCGGTGGTGCTGCTCCTCGGCGGACGCCGGCTCGACCGCACGGGCCACTGGGTCGGCACCGCGCTCGCCGCCGCCTCCTTCGTCGTCGCCGTCGTGCTCTTCGCCGACATGCTCGGCCGGCCCGGCGACGACCGCACCCTGTACCAGCACCTGTTCAGCTGGATCCCGGTCGGCGGCTTCCAGGCGGACGTCGCCTTCCAGCTCGACCAGCTGTCGATGACCTTCGTCCTGCTGATCACCGGCGTCGGCTCGCTCATCCATCTGTACTCCGTGGGATACATGGAGCACGACGAGCGCCGCCGCCGCTTCTTCGGCTACCTCAACCTGTTCCTCGCGGCGATGCTCCTGCTGGTGCTCGCCGACAACTACCTGCTGCTGTACGTCGGGTGGGAGGGCGTCGGCCTGGCCTCGTACCTGCTCATCGGCTTCTGGCAGCACAAGCCCAGCGCGGCGACCGCGGCGAAGAAGGCCTTCCTGGTCAACCGGGTCGGCGACATGGGCCTCTCCATCGCTGTCATGCTGATGTTCACCACCTTCGGCACCTTCGCCTTCGGCCCGGTGCTGGACTCCACGGGCAGGGCGTCCGAGGGCACGCTGACCGCCCTGGGGCTGCTCCTGCTGCTCGCCGCGTGCGGCAAGTCCGCCCAGGTGCCGCTGCAGTCCTGGCTCGGGGACGCGATGGAGGGCCCGACCCCGGTCTCTGCCCTGATCCACGCGGCGACGATGGTCACCGCCGGCGTCTACCTGATCACCCGCTCCGGGGCGATCTTCAACGCCGCCCCGGACGCCCAGCTCGCGGTCGTCACCGTCGGCGCGGTCACGCTGCTCTTCGGTGCGATCGTCGGTTGCGCCAAGGACGACATCAAGAAGGCACTGGCCGGATCGACGATGTCGCAGATCGGCTACATGATCCTGGCGGCCGGCCTCGGCCCCATCGGCTACGCCTTCGCGATCATGCACCTGGTCACCCACGGCTTCTTCAAGGCCGGGCTCTTCCTCGGCGCCGGTTCGGTCATGCACGGCATGAACGACGAGGTGGACATGAGGAAGTACGGCGGTCTGCGGAAGTACATGCCGATCACCTTCGTCACCTTCGGCCTCGGCTACCTCGCCATCATCGGCTTCCCCGGCCTGTCCGGCTTCTTCTCCAAGGACAAGATCATCGAGGCGGCCTTCGCCAAGGGCGGCACCGAGGGCTGGATCCTCGGCGGCGCGGCCCTGCTGGGCGCGGCCATCACGGCCTTCTACATGACGCGTGTGATGCTGATGACGTTCTTCGGTGAGAAGCGCTGGCAGCCCGACGCCAGGGGCGAACTGCCGCACCCGCACGAGTCGCCGCGGACGATGACCGTTCCGATGATCGTCCTCGCCTTCGGCTCGGTCTTCGCCGGCGGGCTGTTCTCCTGGCACGAGTCGTTCGTGAAGTGGCTGGAGCCGGTCACCAGCTTCGACCACGGCCATTCGCCCCTCAGCGCCGCCGCGGTCACGACCGCGACGGTCGCCGTGATGGTCCTCGGCGTCGCGCTGGCCTATCTCCAGTACGGCCGGCGCCCGGTACCGGTCACCCCGCCGCGCGGCTCGCTGCTCACCCGGGCCGCCCGCCGCGACCTCCTCCAGGACGACTTCAACCACGTGGTCCTGGTCCGGGGCGGCGAGCACCTGACCCGGTCGCTCGTGTACGTCGACCACAGCCTGGTCGACGGGGTCGTCAACGGCACGGCGGCGTCGTTCGGCGGCCTCTCCGGCCGGCTGCGCAAGCTGCAGAACGGCTACGCCCGCACCTACGCGGTCACGATGTTCGGAGGTACGGCGGTGCTGATCGCCGCGACCCTGCTGATGAGGGCGGTGTAACCGACATGTCCTTCCCGCTCCTCACCGCGGCGGCGGCGCTCCCGGCTCTGGGCGCGATCGCCACCGCCGCCGTCCCCGCCGGCCGGCGCACCGCCGCCAAGTGGCTGGCCCTGCTGGTCTCCCTGGGCACGCTCGTGCTCGCGGCGGTGATCGCCGTCCGGTTCGAGCCCGGAGGCGAGCGCTACCAGCTCACCGAATCCCACGCCTGGATCGCGGACTTCGGGGTCCGCTACGAACTGGGCGTGGACGGCATCGCGGTGGCGCTGATCGCGCTGACCGCCGTACTGATCCCGTTCATCATCCTGGCCGGCTGGCACGACGCCGAACCCTCCCCCGCCCCCGGTGGGGACACCCCCGCCGAGACGAAGAACTACCGGTGGCGGCCGACCCAGGGCTTCTTCGCCCTGATCCTGTCGGTCGAGGCGATGGTGATCCTCTCCTTCGAGGCCACCGACGTCTTCCTCTTCTACATCCTCTTCGAGGCCATGCTCATCCCGATGTACTTCCTCATCGGCGGCTTCGGGGACCGTGCCCACACCGGCAGCGACGAGCACGCGGCGGCCCAGCGCTCCTACGCCGCGGTGAAGTTCCTCCTCTACAACCTGGCCGGCGGTCTCATCATGCTGGCCGCGGTCATCGGGCTCTACGTGGTCGCGGGGAACTTCTCGCTGACGGAGATCGCCGCGGCCCGCGCCGACGGCACGCTGGAGATGGCGACCGGCACCGAACGGCTGCTGTTCCTCGGCTTCTTCTTCGCCTTCGCGGTCAAGGCGCCGCTGTGGCCGCTCCACACCTGGCTTCCCAACGCGATGGGCGAGTCGACCGCCCCGGTCGCCGTGCTGATCACGGCGGTGGTCGACAAGGTCGGCACGTTCGCCATGCTGCGCTTCTGCCTCGGGCTGTTCCCCGAGGCATCCGCGTGGGCGACTCCGGTGATCCTGGCCCTGGCCCTGGTCAGCATCATCTACGGTGCGCTGCTCGCCGTCGGGCAGCGCGACATCAAGCGCCTGGTCGCCTACGCGTCGATCTCCCACTTCGGCTTCATCGTCATGGGCATCTTCGCGATGACCACCCAGGGCCAGTCGGGGTCCACGCTCTACATGGTCAACCACGGCATCTCGACAGCCGCGCTGATGCTGGTGGCCGGCTTCCTGATCTCGCGGCGCGGTTCCCGGCTCATCGCCGACTACGGAGGAGTGCAGAAGGTCGCGCCGGTCCTCGCCGGCACCTTCCTCATCGGCGGCCTGGCGACCCTGTCGCTTCCGGGACTCGCGCCGTTCGTCAGCGAGTTCCTGGTACTCGTCGGGACGTTCGCGCGCTATCCGGTGGTCGGCGTCATCGCGACCCTCGGCATCGTCCTCGCCGCGCTCTACACGCTGGTGCTGTACCAGCGGACGATGACCGGGCCGGTGAAGGAGGAGGTGCGGACCCTGCCCGATCTGAGGCTGCGCGAACTGGTGGTGGTCACCCCGCTCATCGCGCTGCTGATCTTCCTCGGCGTCTATCCGAAGCCGCTGACGGACATCGTCAACCCGGCCGTCGAGCACACCATGTCCGACGTCCAGCAGAAGGACCCCCGGCCCGAGGTGGAGGCCAAGTGAGCACGACAGCTGTCCACAGCCTGTGGACCACGGCGGCGGCTCAGCCGCTGGACAGGATCCAGGCCCCGCACATCGAGTACGCACAGCTCGCGCCCATGCTGATCGTGTTCGGGGCGGCGATCCTCGGTGTGCTGGTCGAAGCCCTCGTCCCGCGCAGGAACCGCTACTACACACAGGTGTTCCTCGCCGTCGTCGCGCTGACCGCCGCGTTCGCCGCGGTGCTCGGCCTGGCCGCCGGGGGCTACGGCACGACCAGGGCGGGCATCGCTGCGATGGGCGCCATCGCGGTCGACGGCCCCGCCCTGTTCCTGCAGGGCACGATCCTGCTGGCAGCGCTGGTCGCGGTCTTCACCTTCGCCGAGCGACGACTCGACCCCTCGGCGGACGGCAGGCGCGTCGACTCCTTCGCCGCACAGGCCGCCTCCGTACCGGGCAGCGACAGCGAGAAGGCCGCGGTCAAGGCCGGGTTCACCACCACCGAGGTGTTTCCGCTGGCCCTCTTCGCCGTGGCGGGCATGCTCGTCTTCCCCGCCGCGAACGACCTGCTGACGCTGTTCATCGCCCTGGAGGTCCTCTCCCTCCCGCTCTACCTGCTGTGCGCACTGGCCCGCCGCAAGCGGCTGATGTCGCAGGAGGCCGCGGTGAAGTACTTCCTCCTCGGCGCCTTCTCCTCCGCCTTCTTCCTCTTCGGCATCGCCCTGCTGTACGGCTACGCGGGCTCCGTCGCGTACGCCCGCATCGCGGACGTGGTCGACGGCACCGTCCAGACCATCGACCCGGCGCTCGCCGCCACCATGGGCAACGACGTCCTGCTGCTGATCGGCGGAGCCATGATCCTCATGGGGCTGCTCTTCAAGGTCGGCGCGGTGCCGTTCCACATGTGGACCCCGGACGTCTACCAGGGCGCGCCCACCCCGATCACCGGGTTCATGGCGGCGGCCACCAAGGTCGCGGCCTTCGGCGCGCTGCTCCGGCTGCTCTATGTGGTGCTGCCCGGGCTGCGCTGGGACTGGCGGCCGGTGATGTGGGCGATCGCCATCGTCACCATGCTCGGCGGGGCGATCGTCGCCATCACCCAGACCGACATCAAGCGGCTGCTGGCGTACTCCTCGATCGCGCACGCCGGCTTCATCCTCGCCGGTGTCATCGCGGTGACCCCGGAGGGCGTCTCGTCGGTGCTCTTCTACCTGCTCGCGTACTCCTTCGTCACCATCGGCGCGTTCGCCGTGGTCACGCTGGTGCGCGACGCGGGCGGCGAGGCCACCCATCTGTCCAAGTGGGCGGGTCTGGGCAGGCGGTCGCCACTGGTGGCGGCGGTCTTCGCGGTGTTCCTGCTGGCCTTCGCCGGAATCCCGCTGACATCGGGCTTCTCCGGGAAGTTCGCCGTGTTCCGGGCGGCCGCGGAGGGAGGCGCCGGAGCGCTGGTCGTGATCGGTGTGATCTCCTCCGCGATCGCCGCGTTCTTCTACATCCGGGTGATCGTGCTGATGTTCTTCAGCGAGCCGAGGCCGGAGGGCCCGACGGTCGCCGTCCCGTCACCGCTGACGATGACGACGATCGCGGTCGGCGTCGCGGTCACCCTGGTGCTCGGGGTGGCACCGCAGTACTTCCTGGATCTGGCGGGCCAGGCGAGCGTGTTCGTGCGGTAGGCGGCGGTCTGCGGGGGGATCTTCTCCCGTACGGCCCGAGGGCCCGGCGCCCTTCGGAGGGAGAGCTGTTGCCGTCAGCGTCCTTCGGAGGGTTCCGGGCCTTCGCGCTGCGCAGGCCCGCACGGCCGGGCCGCCCGGAAGCGACTACGCTCGGTCATAGGGCGAGGCCGTCGGTCGAGGAGGAGCGTCATGATCGACCAGTACCAGGAGCCCGAGTACACCACTCCCTCGCAGGCCGAGGGAGAGGACCGGGAGTCGACCGAGGAGCAGCACCCCGACGTCGACCGGACCACGCCGTCCCAGGCCGAGGGCGAGCGCACCGCGGAGGACATGACCTGATCGGGTCCGAACCGGGTCCGAACCGGGCCTGAAGGGGTCCGAACCGGGCCCGGACACCCGGCGCCGCGGTTCTCCGGCGGGGCCCCTGACACGGTGGAGCACCCGCGACGCGGGGGCGGGCAGGCCCGCGCGTCCCTCCGTTTGCCCGCTGCCCGTGGTCTCCGGCCGTTGCCTGCTGCCTGCTGCCCGTCGCCTCCGGCCGCAGTCCGCCCGCCCCCGTCCCGTCGCCCGCCCCTCTCGCCCCTCCCGGCCTGCGCCCATCCCGCGGGCGTCCGACGGTCTCCGGCGGTCTCCGCGAAGCCCAGAGCCGCTCGCGAGGCCGGGACGCTCCGCGCGGCGGTCACGGCGGCGCGGAAGACCGGGCCCCGGGCTGCCGGCCCCGGCCCCGGCCCCGGGCTGCCCCGCGGAGCAGGCCATGGCCCGTACGACCGCGGACCGCGCCGGAGGCACGAGAGGGGCCTCGGCGGCCTCCGGGGCCCCGCTACGGGCCTGCGCGGAGGGCCCCCGCGGTCATCCGGCGGCGGGCGCGATCCGGCCGGTGACCTCGCCGAGGCCGACCCTGACGCCGTCCGGGCCGGGCGCCCACGCGGTGATGGTCACCTCGTCCCCGTCCTCCAGGAACGTCCGCTTCCCGTACGGCAGCTCGAGCGGCTCACGGCCGTTCCAGGTGAGTTCGAGGAGCGAGCCGCGCTGGTGCACGTCGGGACCGCTGACCGTGCCGGAGCCGTAGAGGTCCCCGGTGCGCAGCGAGGCGCCGTTGACGGTCATATGGGCCAGTTGCTGGGCCGCGGTCCAGTACATGGTGGCGAAGGGCGGCTCGGACACGAGCTGCCCGTTGATGGCGACGGAGATACGCAGGTCGAGGCCGCCCGGCTCCTCGTCGCCCGAGTCGTCGAGATACGGCAGCAGGCCGAAGTCCCGGGCGGGCGGGGAGACGCGGGCCGCGTCCAGGGCCTCCAGCGGGGTGACCCAGGCGGCCACCGACGTGGCGAACGACTTGCCGAGGAACGGACCGAGCGGCACGTACTCCCAGGCCTGGATGTCGCGAGCGGACCAGTCGTTGAGCAACTGCAGCCCGAAGACGTGGTCGCGGAAACCGTTCAGCGGGACGGGCCGGCCGAGCTCGGACGGGGTGCCGACGACGAAGCCGACCTCCGCCTCGATGTCCAGCTTGACCGACGGGCCGAAGACGGGGGCCGCGTCGCCGGGGGCCCTGCGCTGCCCGGAGGGGCGGACGACCTCCGTACCGGACACGACGACGGTTCCGGAGCGGCCGTGGTAACCGATCGGCAGGTGCTTCCAGTTGGGCGTCAGCGGCTCGCCGTCCGGGCGGAAGATACGGCCGACGTTGGTGGCGTGGTGCTCGCTGGCGTAGAAGTCGACATAGTCGGCCACGTCGTACGGGAGGTGGAGGGTCACCGAGCCCAGTGGGAGGAGCAGCGGCTCGATGTCCCGGCGGTGGGCCGGCACCGTCACCCAGGCCGTGAGCGCCCGGCGCACGTCCCGCCAGGCGGTACGGCCCGCCGCGAGCAGCGGGCCCAGGCCGGGCTGCGCGAGCAGCGCCGCGTAGGGGGAGCCGAGGGCCTGCGCCGCGGCTCCGGCGTCGAGCACATGGCCGCCGATCCGGACCCCGAGCCGGCGCCGGTCCGGCTCGTCTGCCGTGGTGAAGACGCCGTACGGGAGGTTGTGCGGGCCGAAGGGATCGCCCTCGGCCAGATCGAGCGGGCTCTGCTCGGGCATCGGTGCTTGCCTCGCTTTCCACGGGTGTGGAGGACACGTTACGTGGAGTGTGCAGCCGGCGTCAGGGCCCGCCCGGACACCCGGCGCGGGGCCGCCCGGTCCGTGCTCCCGCCAGTCCGCGGTCCGGGGGATCCGCCCCTGCCAGGTGCGGTGGAAGACCACCTCGCGGCCGTGCCGGCACACCACCTCGTCGGTGGTGAGGAAGTGCTCCCTGCCGGATCGGGCCAGGGCCCGATGCCCCCCGTGTCCGAGCCGGGTCCGGCTCCCGGACCAGCCGCAGGACGGTGTCGCGGTGCGGGTCCTGCCAGCCGCCGATCGCGAGGACCGCGGCCCGGATCGCGCCGTAGTCCTCGCACACGCTGCCGTGCCTCCCGTACTCGTCCCGGGTCCGGTGGGTCAGCCGCCAGGTGTGGTGGTGCGGCTCGAGCGCCTCCAGCCGGGCCTGCCGCAGCCGGAGCCAGTCGTCACCGGCATACCGCGGATCGGGCGGCCGGGCGCTGAGGGCGAGCAGGGTCGCGGCGCGGGAGGCGGTGCCCGCGGCGGTCACCGCGCCACCGAAGCGGTGAGCGCCGTTGCCGTCCGGTCGTCGGTGGAGCAGACCGTGACGACGGCCTTCAGCGGCTCCGGCGCGAGCGCAGCGATCCGCAGGGCGCCGGTGCCGCCCCAGGAGACCCCGACGGACATCCCGACGCTGCCCGTGCACCACGGCTGCCGGGCGAGCCGTTCGACGGCGGCGCCGTCCGCCGACACGGCCGCCGGATACCCGTCGCCGGGCACGCCCTCGCTGTCGCCTTGGCCGCGGACGTCGCCGCGCACGGACGCGTAGCCGTGCCCCGCGTACCAGGAGGGCGCCCGTGGTCCGATGGCGCGGCCTGGTGGCTCAGCCGGCGGGGCAGGTGCGCGATGGGGGCCGGGACGGGCTCGCCGGTGACCGGCCGCCAGACACGGCCGTACAGCAGGGTCGTACAGCAGGGTCGTGCCACCCGAGGAGTCGGGTACGGGGATCCGGATGTCGTCCATGCGGGTCTCGTACGGGTAGCCGGTGCCGGTCTTCATGACGGCCCTCCCGGCGGACTCGGCACACTGCTCCGGGGGCCCGCGCCCGCCGGGAGGAAGGGGAGGAGGCCGCGTTCCGCGGGCCCGAGTGCGCCCGTCCCCGCGGGCATGATCGAGATTCCGGACAAGGCTCCCACATCCAGTCGTATCAGATGATCAAGAACATACCGGGGAGGCGGGAAGGCGCCCATGGTGATCGAAAGGCGACCGGATACGCTGACTTGAGTGGTGGCAGCGACACATCGACAATCCGTGTGATCGTCAGCAGACAGGAGTACCTCTCGTGACCGTCGTCGGGCCGTTCGGGCTGAGCGTGCGGGACCAGGCTCTTGAGGCCGATGTCCAGGCCGGATTGGCGGCCGTGGAGTCGGGGCTTCTCGATGCCACCAAGAGCGAGGTGCCCTTCATCACGGAGGCGGCGCAGCACCTCGTCCGGGCCGGGGGGAAGCGGTTCCGGCCGCTCCTGGTGATGCTGGCCGCCCAGTTCGGCGACCCCGACGCCCCGGGATTGGTGCCCTCGGCGGTCGTCGTCGAGCTGACCCACCTGGCGACGCTCTACCACGACGACGTGATGGACGAGGCCGAGGTGCGCCGCGGGGTGCCCAGCGCCAACGCGCGCTGGGGGAACTCCCTCGCCGTCCTCACCGGCGACTTCCTCTTCGCCCGGGCCTCGCACATCCTGGCCGACCTCGGCCCCGAGGCCGTCCGGATCCAGGCCGAGGCGTTCGAGCGCCTGGTGACCGGCCAGATCCTGGAGACGGCCGGCCCGCGCGACGGCCGGGACCCGGTGGAGCACTACCTGGACGTACTGCGCGGCAAGACGGGATCGCTCGTCGCCGTCTCCTGCCGTTTCGGGGCGATGATGTCGGGCGCCGACGAGCGGATCACCGACGTCCTCACCCAGTACGGCGAGCGTCTCGGCGTCGCCTTCCAGCTCGCCGACGACGTCCTCGACATCGCGTCCGACTCCCACGAGTCCGGAAAGACCCCGGGCACCGATCTGCGCGAGGGCATCGCCACTCTCCCGGTGCTGCGGCTGCGGGAGCAGGCGGCCGCACACGGCCGGCGAGAGGACCTCGAGCTGCTCGAACTGCTCTCCGGCGATCTGACGGACGACGCCCGGCACGCGGAGGCGCTGGCGAGGTTGCGGGTCCATTCCGCCCTGGCGCAGGCCAGGCGCGACACGGTGCGGGCCGCGCAGGAGGCCCGCGCGATGCTGGCGGCGCTCCCCGAGTGCACCGCGAGGGCCGCGCTGGAGGAGCTGTGCGACGCGGTGGTCCACCGCGCGGGCTGACGCCCTGGCCACCGGAGCGGCCCCCTGCCGCCGGGTGGCCGAGCGAGGCTGTCACCGCGCGGGCTGACGCCCCGACCGCCCTACCCCTACTGGAACCATGCCCGAACCGGCCCCCGTGTCATACCGCAGCAGTACGCGGAGTTGATTCCGGGGGCTGACGCGGGTGTCGGCGCGATTTGGTCAGATGGATGGCAACCACTCCTCACCGAAGCGACCGAAACGGGTGAGAATGGCGGCGCGGGGTGGACTCGTGCACTGGACGGATGACGCCGCCGATCACGGAGGTAGGGCACACCATGGCACCGAAGGACACCGCACGGACCACCGACGAGGCGGGGGAGGGCAGCGCCGTCCGCCGGAAGGCGGCGCGCTACGCCGTCCCGGTCGCGGTGGCGGGGGTCGCCGCGGCGACCATCGGGCTCGTCCCGGCGCTCGCCGCGTCCGGTGACCCCGATCTGCCGGACGTCACGGCACAGGAACTCATCGAGAAGATCGCCGCGTCGGACGCGGAGCAGCTGTCCGGCACGGTCAAGATCAGCACCGACCTGGGCCTCCCGTCGCTCGCCGGGCTGGCCGGGGACGCCGCGGACGGCCTCGTACCCGGCGCGGGGGAGGGCGGCTCGTCCGCCGCGCCCGACGCCAGGCTCATGGAGCTGGCGTCCGGCACCCACACGCTGCGGGTCGCGGTCGACGGCCCCGACCGGCAGAAGCTGTCGATCCTTGACGGCGCCGCGGAGTACAGCGTCATCCGCAACGGCGACGACGTCTGGGCCTACGACAGCGAGTCCGGCGAGGTTTACCACGGCGAGGACGCCGGGGCGGCCGCCGAGCGGGAGCACCCGGCCCCGCAGGAGCCTCCCACCACCCCGAAGGAGCTCGCCGACGAGGTGCTGAAGGCCGCGGGCGACACCACCTCGGTGACCGTCGACGGCACGGCCAGGATCGCCGGCCGCGACGCGTACCAGTTGCTGGTGAAGCCCAAGCAGAGCGGCTCGACCGTCGGTTCCGTCAGGATCGCGGTGGACGCCGACAACGGTGTGCCGCTGAAGTTCACCCTGCTGCCGAGCAGCGGCGGAAAGGCCGTCGTCGACGCGGGCTTCACCAAGGTCGACTTCTCCCGGCCGCCCGCGTCGACCTTCGACTTCACCCCGCCGAAGGGTGCGAAGGTGACCGAGGCGGACGAGCTCGACGGCCCGGAGAAGGGGGCGCCTCAGCACGGCGAGGGCCTGAAGGGCCTGAAGGGCGTCGAGGGCCTGGGGCCCATCGGCGAACACGGCCAGGGGGTGAACGTCATCGGCGAGGGCTGGACGACCATCGCCGAGATCAAGGCCCCCGGCGGTGAGGGTGCCACCGCCCCCAAGCCGGGCGACGCCCCGCCGGAGGCCCGGAAGTTCCCGGAATCCTTCGGGGACCGGGTGAAGGGCGACTTCGGCACCGGCACGGTCTTCAAGACCCGCCTGGTCAACGCGCTGATGACCGACGACGGCACGGTGTACGTCGGCGCGGTCACGCAGGATGCCCTCGTCGGGGCGGCGAACGCGGCGAAGTAGGACGCCGGGGTGCGGGGCGGGTCCACCGCCTCCCGCACACCTTGCGCGTGCCCCGGCCCACGCAGAGATCAGAGGACTCACGAGGGGGCGGACGACCGGCGTCGCCGCCATCGAGACATGCGGTGCGGATCGGCGGCGTGGACGCGGTTCCCCTCGAAGGACGTCCCGGTCTGAAGGCGCGGTGGCGTCCGGGTGGTGCGGGGCGGGGACGAGGTGGTGCGTCCGGGCGGTGCGGGGCCGACGCGGGAATGACCGCATGCGCACACGGTGTCGCGTGCGCATGCGGCCCGTGGGGGTGGGTCCGGAGCCGGTGGTTCAGAAGGTGAGCCGCCAGCTGTCGATGTAGCCGGTGTCATAGCGGGCCACGTCCTGCACCCTGAGCTGCCAGGTGCCGTTCGCCGTCTCGCTGGAGGCGTTCACGGTGTACGTCGCGATGACGTTGTCGGCGGAGTCGCTGCCGCTGGAGTTCTTCAGCCGGTACGCGGTGCCGTCCGGCGCGAGCAGGTCGACCACGAGGTCGCCGCGCCAGGTGTGCTTGATGTCCACGCCCACCTTGAGGGCGGCCGGCGCGTTGCCCGTGCGTCCGGACACGGTGACGGACGAGGTCACCGCGGCACCGTTGTCCGGGATGGCGACGTCCTCGGTGGTCTCGTAGACGTCGCCGGGCGGCACGGTCGACCCGGCGGAGAGGGTCCAGACGGCGTGCGCCATGGCGTCGCTGTTGCGGTCGAGTGCAGTGTCGTTGATGTTCGACGTGGTGTCGCAGGACGAGTGGTAGCAGCGGTCGAAGGCCTGGCCGGCCGTCCCGCCCCACTTCTGCGCCTGCGCAGTCGACTTGGTACGGCTGGCGCCCGTGAACAGACCACCCACCGCTATCCCGACGTTCTTGAACGAGGCATGGTCCGAACGGCCGTCGCCCTCGGTCTCGATCTCGGTCGGCACGCCGATTCCGGCGTAGAAGTCCTTGAAGGTCTGCTCGATCACCGGGTCGTCGTCGTAGACGAAGTAGCCGGGGTTCGGCGACCCGATCATGTCGAAGTTGAGATAGCCGGAGACCTTGGAACGGTCCGTGGAGGAGAGGTTGCTGACGTAGTACCGGGAGCCGACGAGTCCCAGCTCCTCCGCACCCCACCAGGCGAAGCGCAGATGCTTCGCGGGCTGCAACTGGGCCCGGGAGACGGCCAGGGCGGTCTCCAGTACTCCGGCCGAACCGGAGCCGTTGTCGTTCATGCCCGGTCCCGAGCTCACGGAGTCGAGATGGGCGCCGGCCATCAGCACCTGGTCGGGGTCGCCGCCCGGCCAGTCGGCGATCAGGTTGTAGCCGGTGGAGCCGGAGGAGGTGAACTGCTGCACGGTGGTGGTGAATCCGGCCGCGTCCAGTTTGGCCTTCACATAGTCGAGCGAGGCCTTGTAGCCCGCCCTGCCGTGGGCGCGGTTGCCGCCGTTGGCGCCGGCTATGGACTGGAGTTCGGACAGATGGGCCTTGACGTTGGCGAGCGGGATGTCCGGCGGGGCGAGTGCTGCCGGGGAGGCGGCGGTGACTGCCCCGGAGGCGGGTGCGGAGGCGGGTGGTCCACCGGGCGCCGCGGTCGCCGGAATCGCCGCGGTGAGCAGTCCGGCGAGGGCGAGTGCAGTGGCGGCGGCGGTACGTCTGTGCGCGGAGTGACTCATGTGGGGGCTCCGGATTCCGTACGGGGACAGGACGGAACGTGCGAGACCCCCTGCGACGACGGCGTCGCAGGGTGCTGGAGCTGTGCGCGGTGCGGCTGTGTGCTGAATGGTCAGCGAGATGGTGACTGACCGTCAAGGGTGGAAACCGGTCAGTCGGGTTCGATACGCGGACATCGTGGATCAGCTGTCCCCGCACGGTGCCGGGAGCGGGATCCGTTCGGCGCCGCACCGGGAGGCCACGCGAGCCGCTGTCGGGACGGGGCCTGGCTTTGCGAGCCGCTGTCGGGAGGGGGCCTGGCCTTCCCTCCCGGTTCCCTCGATCCCCCCGTTGCCGCCGATACCCCTGCTACTGCCATTGCCGCGGATACCGCCGCACCGCCGATACCCCAGATGCCGCCGGTTCCGCTTGTTCCGGCGGTAAGGACGGCGGCGTGGGCCGTACTTCCCCGGGCGTGGCCCGCTCCCGGAGCGTCGGGACGCCGTCAGGCGGCGGGCTCCGGACGCCGTCCGGAAGCCCTCTCCGGGGTCGCCGGTGCTTCGGGCGGCGAGTCCGCGGCGGCCGCGGCGCGGGCCTCGGCCGCGAGCCGCGCCGCCTCCGCCCGGACGCGCCGGGCGTTGCGCAGCGCGTCCCAGGTGAGAAGGGTCAGCGCCAGCCACACCAGCGAGAACCCGGCCCACCGCTCGGCGGGCATGGCCTCGTGGAAGTAGAGGACGCCCAGCAGGAACTGGAACACCGGTGCCAGGTACTGCAGCAGCCCCAGCGTCGAGAGAGGTACCCGGATCGCGGCCGCGCCGAAGCAGATCAGCGGCACGGCGGTGACGATCCCGGTGGCGGCGAGCAGTGCGGCGTGCCCGGTTCCGTGCGCGCCGAAGTCGGCCGCACCCCGGGAGCCCAGCCACAGCAGATAGGCGAGGGCCGGCAGGAACTGCACCGCCGTCTCGGCCGCCAGCGATTCGAGGCCGCCGATGTTGGTCTTCTTCTTGATCAGCCCGTAGACGGCGAACGTGAAGGCCAGGACCAGCGAGATCCAGGGCGGCCGGCCGTACCCGACCGTGAGCACCAGCACGGCGGCGAAGCCGATACCGACGGCCGTCCACTGCGCGGGCCGCAGCCTCTCCTTCAGCAGGAGCACGCCCATCGCTATGGTGACCAGGGGGTTGATGAAATAGCCGAGCGACGCCGCCACCACCTGGCCCGCGTTGACCGCCCAGATGTAGACACCCCAGTTCACCGTGATCACTGTGGCGGCGACAGCGATCAGGCCGAGCCTGCGCCGGTCGCGCAGCAGGGGGCGGATCCATCCCCAGCGGCGCAGCGCCAGCAGGGCGATCCCGACGACCGCGAGGGACCAGACCATGCGATGGGCGAGGATCTCGACGGCGCCGGCCGGCTTCAGCAGCGGCCAGAAGAGCGGGACGAGGCCCCACATCCCGTAGGCGCCCATCCCGTACAGCAGGCCCATGCGCTGCTCGTTGTCCGCCTTCACCGAATCTCCTGCCGCACCGTGCCGCCCTGTCCCGGTCGAAGGTAGCGCCGGTCAGGGCGCGATGTCATGTTCGTATCGCCATACGGTCATGACCGAGCCGCCCGGCGGTGGGCCTGGACCACCGCTCCGGTCTTCTGACCGTGACGGACTTCTCCACGGCGACGGACTTCTGACCGTGACGGACTTCTCCACGGCGACGGACGTATTCACCGCGACGGTCTTCCTGGTCGTGGCGGTCTCCCCGGGCGGGGTGGCCCGCGGGACGGGCCGGACACGACGGGGCCCGGACCCCCTGAGCGGGGGTCCGGGCCGGTGTCCGACGGGGGTGCCGTGCGTCAGCCGACGACGGTCCAGGTGTCGTTGCCCGCGAGCAGGGCGCCCAGGTCGCCCTTGCCGTTCTGCTCGATCGCCGCGTCGAGCTGATCGGCCATCAGGGTGTCGTACACGGGGCGCTCGACGCTGCGGAACACCCCGATGGGCGTCTGGTGCAGCGTGTCCGGGTCGGCCAGCCGGGACAGCGCGAACGCGGTCGTCGGACTGGCGCTGTGGGCGTCGTGGACGAGGATCCGGGACTCGTTCTCCGCGGAGACCGTGACGACCGTGAGATCGCCGGTCGCCGGGTCCCGTACCACGCCCTTCGAGCCGCCGCTGCCGAATCGGATCGGCTGCCCGTGCTCCAGCCGGATCACCGCCTCCTCGGCCTGCTCCTTGTCCTTGAGCGCCTCGAAGGCGCCGTCGTTGAAGATGTTGCAGTTCTGGTAGATCTCCACCAGAGCCGTGCCCGGGTGGTCCGCCGCGGCGCGCAGCACCTCGGTGAGGTGCCTCCGGTCGGAGTCGATCGTGCGGGCGACGAACGACGCCTCGGCGCCCAGCGCCAGCGACACCGGGTTGAAGGGCGCGTCCAGTGAGCCCATCGGCGTCGACTTGGTGATCTTGCCGAGTTCCGAGGTGGGGGAGTACTGCCCCTTCGTCAGACCGTAGATCCGGTTGTTGAACAGCAGGATCTTGAGGTTGACGTTGCGCCGCAGGGCGTGGATGAGGTGGTTGCCGCCGATGGACAGCGCGTCGCCGTCGCCCGTGACGACCCACACGCTCAGGTCACGCCGGGAGGAGGCGAGCCCGGTCGCGATCGCGGGGGCGCGGCCGTGGATCGAGTGCATCCCGTAGGTGTTCATGTAGTACGGGAAGCGGGAGGAGCAGCCGATGCCGGAGACGAAGACGATGTTCTCCCTCGCCAGGCCGAGCTCGGGCATGAAACCCTGCACGGCGGCGAGGATCGCGTAGTCACCGCAGCCCGGGCACCAGCGGACCTCCTGGTCCGACTTGAAGTCCTTCATGGACTGCTTGGCCTCGGCCTTGGGAACCAGGGACAGCAGTACGGACGCTGTCTCAGTCATCGATGGCCTCCTTGAGAGCCGCCGCGAGCTGCTCGGCCTTGAACGGCATTCCGTTGACCTGGTTGTACGGCTGTGCGTCGACCAGGAACCTCGCCCGGATCAGGGTGGCGAGCTGGCCCAGGTTCATCTCCGGTACCACTACCTTGTCGTAACGTCCGAGAGCCTCCCCGAGATTCCTCGGGAACGGGTTGAGATGCCGTAGATGGGCCTGGGCGATGGCGCCGCCCTCCCGGCGGATGCGGCGGACCGCCGCGGTGATCGGCCCGTACGTGGAACCCCAGCCGAGGACCAGCGTCCTCGCGCCGTCGGGGTCGTCGACCTCCAGGTCCGGGACCTCGATGCCGTCGATCTTGGCCTGGCGGGTGCGGACCATGAAGTCGTGGTTCGCCGGGTCGTACGAGATGTTCCCGGTACCGTCCTGCTTCTCGATGCCGCCGACCCGGTGCTCCAGGCCCGGGGTGCCGGGCACGGCCCAGGGGCGGGCCAGTGTCCGCGGGTCCCGCTTGTAGGGCCAGAACACCTCGGTGCCGTCCTCGAGCGTGTGGTTCGGGCCCGTGGCGAACCGGGTCCGGAGATCCGGCAGCTCGTCGAGGTCCGGGATCCGCCACGGCTCGGAGCCGTTGGCGAGGTATCCGTCGGACAGCAGGAGCACCGGGGTGCGGTACGTCAGCGCGATCCGGGCCGCGTCCAGCGCCGCGTCGAAGCAGTCCGCCGGGGTGCGCGGGGCGACGACCGGCACCGGCGCCTCGCCGTTGCGGCCGTACATGGCCTGGAGCAGGTCGGCCTGCTCGGTCTTGGTCGGCAGGCCGGTCGAGGGCCCGCCGCGCTGGATGTCGACGACCAGCAGCGGCAGCTCCAGCGACACCGCCAGGCCGACGGTCTCCGACTTCAGGGCCACGCCGGGGCCGGACGTGGTGGTCACGGCCAGCGAGCCGCCGAACGCGGCACCGAGCGCCGCGCCGATTCCGGCGATCTCGTCCTCGGCCTGGAAGGTGCGTACGCCGAAGTTCTTGTGGCGGGACAGTTCGTGCAGGATGTCCGATGCCGGGGTGATCGGGTACGAGCCGAGGTACAGCGGCAGGTCGGCCTGCCGGGACGCGGCGATCAGCCCGTAGGACAGCGCCAGGTTGCCGGAGATGTTGCGGTACGTGCCGGTAGGGAACGCGGTGCCGGCCGGGGCCACCTCGTAGGAGACGGCGAAGTCCTCGGTGGTCTCCCCGAAGTTCCAGCCGGCCCGGAACGCCGCCACGTTCGCCTCGGCGATCTCCGGCTTCTTCGCGAACTTGGCTCTCAGGAACTTCTCGGTGCCCTCGGTGGGCCGGTGGTACATCCACGACAGCAGGCCCAGTGCGAACATGTTCTTGGAGCGCTCGGCCTCCTTGCGGGAGAGTCCGAACTCCTTGAGCGCCTCGATCGTGAGCGTGGTCAGGGGGACGGGGTGCACGCTGTAGCCGTCCAGCGAGCCGTCCTCCAGCGGGGAGGTCTCGTAGCCGACCTTGGTCATGGCGCGCTTGGCGAACTCGTCGGTGTTGACGATGATCTCGCCGCCGCGCGGCACATCGGCGATGTTGGCCTTCAGCGCGGCCGGGTTCATCGCCACCAGCACATGGGGGGCGTCGCCGGGGGTGAGGATGTCGTGGTCGGCGAAGTGCACCTGGAAGCTGGACACGCCCGGCAGGGTGCCGGCGGGCGCCCGGATCTCGGCGGGGAAGTTGGGCAGGGTCGACAGGTCGTTCCCGTACGACGCCGTCTCCGAAGTGAAGCGGTCACCCGTCAGCTGCATACCGTCACCGGAATCACCCGCAAAGCGGATGATCACCCGGTCCAGTTGGCGTACTTCCTTATCGCCGGGAGGCCGTCGCTGCCCCCCGACGAGGGCCTCCCCGGGCCCGTCTGCCTCGTCCGCGTGCTCTGCTGGGCTGCTGACCTGGCTGGTCACTGAACTGGACCTCCCTCGAGGCGGCTGGTTCGCGGCCGGCGCACCGGTCGCTCCAAGGTCAACCCTACGTCCGTGGGTACGGCCTTCCCGGGACCGCTCACATGTCGGACGTCGATCTGAGATGCCGCCGTGTCCTGGCTTGCCATGTTCCGTTCGCCCCGGTCTGTCCACCGGGAAGGTTCCCGGCGATCGATCGCTACTAACTGACAGAGTGTCAGGTATTCATGGTTCCGGACAGGTGAGCGCGGCCGGTACACGCCGACTGCCGCCGTCACCGAGAGTGAGTCCGGGTCCGGCGCAGGCGCCGCTCGGGGCTTCTCCGCCGCGCCGCTGCTCACGGTGAGCTGCCGGTCGATCGCACCGGGGCACCGGGGCGCAGGGGCCGTGCGGTGGCAGCGCGGCCGGACGGCCGCGCGCACGGCCTCGTCCGGGCGGGCCGGGGTATCCGCACGTCGACGACGACGACGTCCGGAGGGCCGTCCCGAGCGGGCGGATCCCTCGCCGGCCCTGATCGGCGCGCATGCGTCCCCCTCCTGCGTCCCGCGTCCGGTCGCCCACAGCATCGCACCGTTCGCACGGCCGGGCGGGCGTTTCGCGTGCCCGGGGTCGCGGGGTCGCGGGGCGATCGGGCGCGGTGCCGGGTCACTGGCCCGGGGCCGCCTCTCGGGTGCGGTCCCCGGGACCGGGGCACGGCGTGGGCACGGGGTGACGGTGGGCGAGGGGCGGGCGCCAGGAGGCGGGGTGGCCGGGAATGCCGGCGGGGCCCGGTGGCCGGTAATCCGCACGGACGCATCCGTGCAGGTCATGGGGTGCGTGGGCGGGCGGGAGCGGAGGCATCCGCACCGGCGGGATATCTGTTCCGGTCCGATGACTGACACGCCTGCTTACCGTTTCTTTAACAGGGCCTAGACTCCCGTGCGTACAGATCGTCGAACGGGCAGGGAGCGAGGGGCGGACGTGCGGACACTTCCCGAATCGTCGACCGTGCTCGCGGCCGACTACTTCCAGAGCTACTCGGTCGTCGGGCTGCTCGCCGTCGTCGGCGTGCTCTTCGTCGCCGTGGCGTTCGGCGCGGGACGGCTGCTGCGGCCGGTCGTGCCGACGCCGGAGAAGCTGCTCACCTACGAGTGCGGGGTCGACCCCGTGGGAGAGGGCTGGGCGCACACCCAGGTCCGCTACTACGTGTACGCCTTCCTCTACGTGATCTTCGCAGTGGACTCGATCTTCCTGTTCCCGTGGGCCACGGTCTTCGCCGCGGCCGGATACGGGGCGACGACGCTCGTGGAGATGTTCATCTTCCTCGGCTTCCTGGCCGTGGGAATTCTCTACGCATGGAAGAAGGGCGTCCTCACATGGACGTGACCCCGCGGACCCCGGGAGCGGAGGCCGCCGAGCCGGCCGCCGAGCCGGTGCTGCTGCCGGAACCCAGGAGACTGGGAGCCCTCTCCCGGCTGGCACCCGAGCCGATGAAGGTGATCCTGAACTGGGGCCGCCGCTACAGCCTGTGGGTCTTCAACTTCGGCCTCGCCTGCTGCGCGATCGAGTTCATCGCCGCGTCGATGGCCCGGCACGACTTCATCCGCCTCGGTGTGATCCCGTTCGCGCCCGGTCCCCGCCAGGCCGACCTGATGGTGGTGTCGGGCACGGTCACCGACAAGATGGCGCCCGCGGTGAAGCGGCTGTACGAGCAGATGCCCGAGCCCAAGTACGTCATCTCCTTCGGAGCCTGCTCGAACTGCGGCGGCCCGTACTGGGACTCCTACTCCGTGACCAAGGGCGTCGACCAGATCATCCCCGTGGACGTCTATGTCCCGGGCTGCCCGCCGCGGCCCGAAGCGCTGCTGCAGGGCGTTCTCAAGTTGCAGGAGAAGATCGCGCGCGAGTCGCTGGGCGAGCGGTACGCCACCGCTCCCGGGCGGGCCTCGGTGGGCGAACTCCGCAGCGGGCTGGTGACCCCGCCCGAGCCGACCGGGAGCGTCCCGGACTCCCCGTCCGGCGCGACGCCGCCGGGTGAGTCGCCGGACGGACGCGGGTCCGACCGGGGAGCCGCCTCATGAGCACCTTCGGGACGGACATCACGGAGCGCTTCGGTCCGGAGGCGACCGCCGAGGCGGCGTACGAGCTGCTGACCGTGGACGTTCCGGCCTCCTCGTGGCTGGACGCGCTGCGGATCGCCCGCGACGAGCTCGGCTGCACCTACTTCGACTGGCTCAGCGCCGTCGACGAGCCGGACACCGGCTTCCGCGTCTGCGCGCACGTCGTCTCGCTGGAGAAGGGGGAGAGGGGGGAGAAGGGGGAGGAGGGACCTCCGTGCGCAGGCTGATGCTGCGTACGACCGTCCCGCACGGCGCACCCGCGCTCCCCACGGCGGTGGAGATCTTCCCGGGCGCGGGCTGGCACGAGCGCGAGACCCACGAGATGTTCGGCGTGGACTTCACCGGCCATCCGCACCTGGTGCCGCTGCTCCTCCCCGAATCGTTCGAGGGGCACCCGCTGCGCAAGGACTTCGTGCTCGCGGCGCGGGTCGCCAAGGCCTGGCCGGGCGCGAAGGAGCCGGGCGAGTCCGAGCACGGCGGGCCGAAGCGGCGACAGATGCTGCCGCCCGGCGTCCCCGACCCGAACGAGTGGGGCCCCCTCAAGGGCCAGCTCCCCCCTGCCCCCGCCCGGCCGGCCCGCACCCCGCGCGCGGCGGGCGAACGCCCTCCGCGCCGGACCCGCAGCGCCTCGGAGGGATCGGCGAGTCAGGCCGATTCGGGCGGTCCGGCGGCTTCGGCAGGTCAGGCCGACACGTCGGGTCCGGCCGTTGCGGCGGACGGGCCGCGGGCAGCCGGCGGCGGGCCTTCGGCGCGGCGCTCCCGTTCCGCCGCGGAGGGGTCGGCGAGTCAGGCACCCGTTCGACGCTCACGGTCCGCGTCCGAGGGCTCGGCCGGCCTGCGCGGGGCTGCGGAGGAGGCGGCCGCCCCGCCAAGCCGCGCCCGTGGGGCGGCGGACCGCTCAGCGGGCCGACCCGGCGAGGCGGAACCCCCGTCGGCCCCGGCCCCGCGCACCCGCGGTGCCGACGCCCCCTGGCACCATGCCCGCCCGGCGTTCGACGCTTCGGAGCGGCCGAAGGCGGACCCCCCGGCTCAGTCCGGACGGGACGAGGGAGAGCCGCCTCCGTCTCCCGGGGCGGGGGCGGCGCGGCCGGGCCCCGGCCCGGGGCCGAGTCCGGCACGGATTCGGGCAGCGGCACCGTCGGTACCGAGCCCGGCACGGACGCGGCCGGGCCCCCGCCCGAGCGAGGACCCGAGCCGGCACCCGCCCCCGAGCCGGCACCCGAGCAAGGACCTGGCCCGGAGCCGGCACCCGAGCGGGAGCCCGCCCCCGAGCCGGCACCCGAGCGGGAGCCCGCCCCCGAGCCGGCCCCCGAGCAAGGACCTGCCCCCGAGCAAGGACCTGCCCGCGAGCGGGAACCCGACTCCGAGCCCGACCCGGGGGCGGGCCCCGGCACCCCGGCCGCGTCCCCGGCCTCTCGGCCAGGTTCCGACGGCACCCCACCCACATCCCGAACCCCCCGGCCGGGCGGCGGGTCCGATGAAGGACCCGGCCCGCGGACCGACGACGCCACAGGAGGCGACCGCGCGTGAACGACGCACTCGACGTCGCCCTGCGGCTCCTCGCGGTGTTCGCCGTGTTCCTGGTGCTGCCCCTCGTCATCGGGCAGACCGAGCACAAGGTGATGGCCCATATGCAGGGCCGGCTCGGCCCCATGTACGCCGGCGGCTTCCACGGCTGGGCGCAGCTCGTCGCGGACGGGGTGAAGTTCGCGCAGAAGGAGGACGTGGTCCCGGCCGAGGCCGACCGCCGCGTGTTCCAGCTCGCGCCGGCCGTCGCGCTCCTCCCGTATCTGCTCGTGCTGGTCGCGATCCCGATCGGTCCCGGCGAGGGAGCGGTCGGCATCGTCGTCGACGCGGGCATCTTCTTCGTGCTCGCCGTCATGGGCGTCGGTGTACTGGGTTCGCTGATGGCGGGCTGGGCCTCGGCCAACAAGTTCTCGCTCCTCGGTGCCCTGCGCACCGCCGCGCAGCTCCTCGCCTACGAGCTGCCGATGCTGCTGGCCGCCGCGTCCGTCGCCATGGCCGCCGGTACCGTCTCCCTCCTCGGCATCCTGAACGCCTTCGAGTGGTGGTGGCTGCCCTGGCAGATCGTGGGCGCCCTGGTCTTCTTCGTGGCCGGTCTCGCCGAGTTGCAGCGTCCGCCCTTCGACATGCCGATCGCCGACTCCGAGATCATCTTCGGCGCGTACACGGAGTACACCGGCCTGCGCTTCGCCCTGTTCCTGCTCGCCGAGTACGCGGGCATCGTCGTCCTCTGCGGTCTGACCACCGTCCTCTTCCTCGGTGGCTGGCACGGCCCGTTCGGTGCCGAGGGCCTCGGCTGGCTGTGGACCCTGCTGAAGACCGCGGTGCTCGCCTTCATCGTGATCTGGCTCCGTGTGACCTATCCGCGGCTGCGGGAGGACCAGCTCCAGCGGCTCGCCTGGACGACGCTCGTCCCGCTCGCCCTCGCCCAGATCGCCCTCACCGGCGTCGTCAAGGTGGTGATCCAGTCATGACCGGCTCCCATCAGCCGTCCCGGTCCCGCATCCCGGGATCCGGCCTGGCCAAGGGGCTCGCCGTCACCCTGCGGACGATGACGAAGCGCGCGCACACCGCGCAGTACCCGGACGTGCAGCCCGAGCTCCCGCCCCGCTCGCGGGGTGTGATCGGCCTGTTCGAGGAGAACTGCACGGTCTGCATGCTCTGCGCCCGCGAGTGCCCCGACTGGTGCATCTACATCGACTCCCACAAGGAGACGGTCCCGGCCGCCGCCCCGGGGGCCGCGAGCGCTCCCGCAACGTCCTCGACCGGTTCGCCATCGACTTCTCGCTGTGCATGTACTGCGGCATCTGCATCGAGGTGTGTCCTTTCGACGCGCTGTTCTGGTCGCCGGAGTTCGAGTATGCGGAGACCGACATCCGGGAGCTGACCCATGAGCGGGACAAGCTCCGCGAATGGATGTGGACGGTTCCGGCGCCTCCCGCGCTGGACACGGCCGCCGAGGAGCCGAAGGAACTCGCCGCAGCCCGCAAGGCCGCGGAGAAGCTCGCCGCCTCGCGCGCCCGGGCCGGCGAGGCCGAGCAGGTGACGGGGACACCGGACGCCACGCACCCGGCCACTCCTCCGGACGAGGGGGGCCGGTCATGACCCTCGCCCACGCCGTCGCCCAGACGGGGAGCGGCTTCCTGTCCCCGACGGGCGTCGAGATCGCCTTCCTGCTCGTCGGCGTCGCCACCCTGGCCGCCGCCGTCCTCACCGTCACCACCCGGCAACTGGTGCACGCCGCCCTGTGGCTGGTCGTGGCGCTGGGCGGGCTGGCCGTCGAGTACCTCCTGCTGACCGCCGAGTTCATCGCCTGGGTGCAGGTGCTGATCTACGTCGGTTCCGTGGTCGTCCTCCTGCTCTTCGGGCTGATGCTCACCAAGGCCCCCATCGGCCGCTCCGCCGACGCCGACTCCGGCAACCGTGCCGCCGCACTCACCGTGGCCGCCGCCGCGGCGGCCGTCCTGGTCTGGGTGGTCGTCGACGCGTTCCGTACGACGTGGATCGACCTCGAAGGACCGGCCCAGGGATCCACCCGGGTCGCCGGTGAGATCCTCTTCCGGCACTGGGTGCTGCCGTTCGAGGCGCTCTCCGTGCTGCTGCTGGCCGCGCTGGTCGGAGCGATCGTCCTGTCCCGCAAGAGCCCCGAGGGCCGGGAGGGGAAGAGCTGATGCACCTCGCCTATCCGGCGGTGCTCTCCGTCCTCCTCTTCTGCACGGGGCTGTACGGGGTGCTCGCGCGCCGCAACGCGATCCTGGTCCTGATGTCGGTCGAGCTCATGCTCAACGCCGTCAACCTCAACCTCGTCGCCTTCGACGTGTGGCTGCGCGACGCGCTGCACAGCGGCCAGGCCCTGACCCTGTTCACCATCGCCATCGCCGCCGCGGAGATCGGTATCGGTCTGGCGATCGTCCTGATGGTGTACCGCAACCGCGGCACCTCGGACATCGACAAGCTCCGCGACACCGCCGAGGGCCACGAACCGGCCGGCGGCCCCGCGCCGGCGGAGAAGGCTGAGGCCACCGCGTGACCACGACGACCCTCGCCGTTCTCGTCCCCCTCTTTCCCTTCCTCGGCGCCGCCGCCGGCCTGCTCCTCGGCCGCCGGTCACCCGGATTCACCCGGCCCCTGGCCGTGCTCCCCACGCTGGCCGCCACCGTGCTCGCCGTCCTGGTCGCCGTACGCCAGGGCGGCGGACGGCCGATCAGCGCGTCCACCCAGCTGACCCCCACCGGGTCGGTGCCCGTCGACCTGGCCCTCTACCTCGACGGCTTCGCCGTCCTGGTCGCCGTCCTGGTCGGTGTCGTCGCCTCCTGCGTGCAGATCTACTCGACGGCCTACCTGCGCGACGATCCGCGCTACCCCTCCTACGCGGCCCTTGTCTCGCTGTTCACCTCCGCGATGCTGCTCGTCGTCTACTCGGGCGACCTGATGGTGCTGCTGGTCGGCTGGGAGATCATGGGCATCTGCTCGTACTTCCTGGTCGGCCACTACTGGGAGACACCGGAGGCACGGGCGGCCTCCCTGAAGGCGTTCCTGGTCACCAAGCTCGGCGACGTGCCCTTCCTCTTCGGCCTGTTCGCGCTGGCCGTGGACGCCGGAACGTTCCGCATCACCGGGATCCTCGGCGCCGTCGCCACGGGGGCGATCGAGCACCCGACCCTGGTGGCGCTGCTGCTGCTCGCGGGTGTCGCGGGCAAGTCCGCCCAGTTCCCGCTGCACACCTGGCTCCCCGACGCCATGGCCGGCCCGACACCGGTCTCCGCGCTGATCCACGCCGCGACGATGGTCGCCGCGGGTGTCTACTTCGTCGCCCGGCTCCTCCCCGTCTTCGCGGCATCCGCCGCGGCGCTGACCGTCCTCGCCGTGATGGCGGCGATCACCATGGCGGGCGCCGCCCTCGCAGCCCTCGCCCAGGACGACATCAAGCGGGTCCTCGCCTACTCGACGATCAGCCAGCTCGGCTATATGTCGGGTGCGCTGGCCGTGGGGGACCGCGGCGCCGCCGTCTTCCACCTCCTGTCGCACGGTGCGTTCAAGGCACTGCTCTTCCTCGCGGCCGGTGTGGTCATCCATGCCGCCGGCACCAACTCGCTTGCCGCGATGTCCCGGATGAGCGGCCTGGCCCAGCGGATCCCCGACGCCTACTGGACGATGACCATCGCCCTGCTCGCGCTCGTCGCCATCCCTCCCTTCGCCGGCTTCTTCTCCAAGGAGGCCGTGCTCGTGGCCGCCGAGCGGACCGCGCTCGGCGAGTCCGCCGTGGCACCGGCCGCGGCGGGCTGGGCCGTCCTGGTCTCCGGTCTGCTCACCGCCCTCCTCACCGCCGCGTACGCCACCCGGCTGTGGCTGCTCGCCTTCCGCGGGCGGGCGCCGAGGCTCCCGACCACGGCCGGCAGCCCGTGGCGATGACCGCGGTCCTCTGGGCCCTGGCCGCGCCGTCGCTCGCCTTCGGTCTGTCCGCGGGTTTCATCGACGACTGGTTCGACGGCCGGCCGCTTCAGCCGACCCTCACCACCGCGGTGCTGGGCACGGGAGTCGCCCTCGTCGGCGGGCTCGTCACCTATGCCACCTGGCGGCACACCACGGCCCTGGCCGCGCGTGTCCCGATCGGTGCCGTCGCCGCCCACCCCGAGGCGGAACCCGCGGTCTCCGAAGCCGAGGCGATCAGCAGCCACGAACCCGTGTACGGGGACATCGCCGCCGCACCCGACCCGGCCGACCCCGGCCGGCTGCTGCTCGGCCCGCTGCACCGGCCCGCCGCGGCGGGCTTCCACCTCGACGCCGTCTACCGCACCCTGTTCGTCCGCCCCGTCACGGCCGGCGCCGAACTGGTCAGGTTCCTCGACCGGGAGGTCGTCGACACCTATGTACGGGGTGCGGGAACCGGCACCAACTGGCTCGGTTGGCTCGTGCGCCGTGCCCAGACCGGAAACGTGCAGACCTATCTCAGCGCACTGCTGGCCGGCTCCGTCGTCCTGGCGATCGCCGTCGTACTCGTCGCCGCGGGAGTGTGAGCCGTGCTCGATATCAGTGAATCCGTGATGCAGTTCCTTCTCGCGTTCATCGTCGTCGGCCCGCTCATCGGCGCCGCCGCGGCCCTCCTGCCGGCCCCGCCCGGACTGAAGGGGAAGTCACCCGACCAGGCCGTGCTGCGGCACGGTGTGACCGTCACCGGCGCGGTCCTCGCCGCCGCGATCGTCCTCGCGCTGGGCTTCGACCACGGCCAGCCGTCGAAGATGCAGGCCACGACGGACATCACCTGGATCCCGGCGCTGGACGTGCGGATCCACCTCGGCACCGACGGCATTTCCCTCCCCCTCCTCGTCCTGACCGCGCTGCTGACCTTCCTCTGCGCGCTGTACAGCTACTTCACGATGCCCGAGGGCCCGTCCCCCAAGGCGTTCGTCGCGCTGATCCTCGTGCTCGAGTCCGGCACCCTCGCCACCTTCGCCGTCCTCGACCTGCTGCTGTTCTTCCTCGCCTTCGAGACGGTCCTCATCCCGATGTACTTCCTCATCGCCCGCTGGGGCGGCGCCGGGCGCCGCCCCGCGGCCTGGAAGTTCATCCTCTTCACCCTGCTCGGTTCGGTCGTCATGCTGCTCGGCCTGCTCCTCGTGGGGCTGCAGGCCGGCACCTTCGACATGCTGGCACTCGCCACTGACAACGGCCGCGGCCTCAGCCTCTCCGTGCAGGTCGTCGCCGTCCTCGCGATCGGGATCGGCCTCGCCGTGAAGACCCCGATGTGGCCGCTGCACAGCTGGCTGCCCGATGCCCACACCGCCGCTCCGACGGTCGGCTCGGTCCTGCTCGCCGGCGTGCTGCTGAAGATGGGCACCTACGGCTTCGTCCGGATCCTCCTGCCGATCGCGCCCGACGGCATGCTGGTCCTCGCCCCGTACCTCGCCGCCTTCGCCGTCGTCGGCGTCGTCTACGGGTCCCTCGCCTGCCTCGCGCTCGCCAGGCCCGGCTCCAAGGGCGACCTGAAGCGCCTGATCGCGTACTCCTCCGTCGGCCACATGGGCTTCGTGCTCCTGGGCATCGCGACCATGACCCCGACCGGCGTCAACGGCGCGCTCTTCGCCAACATCGCGCACGGACTCATCACCGGTCTGCTGTTCTTCCTGGCCGGCGCCGTCAAGGACCGCTACGGGACCGCCGACCTCGACACCCTCGCCGGCGCCACCGGCGCCGCGCTGTACGGCCGCGCGCCCCGCCTCGGCGGCCTGCTGGCCTTCGCGGCCGTGGCCTCGCTGGGCCTGCCCGGCCTGGCCGGGTTCTGGGGCGAGATGCTCGCCCTCTTCGGCGCCTTCGATCCCGCCGACGGCCTCAGCCGTCCCGCCTTCCTCACCTTCATGGCGATCGGCGGCCTCGGCACCCTCCTCACCGCCGCGTACCTGCTCGTCGTCGTCCGCCGGGTCTGCATGGGCGGCGCCCGGCCCGCCGGAGAGGCGCGGCTCGCCGACGTGCGGGGCTACGAGTTCGCCGCCTGGACGCCGCTCGTCGCCCTCACCGTCCTCGCCGGGCTCTGGCCCGCGGTCCTCCTCGGCCTCACCGACCCGGCCGTGCAGAAGCTCCTCTCTGGAGGAAAGGCATGACCCTGGCCGTTGCACCGCACGCGCTCGCCGCGCCCGGCGCCCAGTCTGGCGCCCAGTCCGTCGTCCAGTCCGTCGACTGGCTCGCGATCGCCCCGCCCACCATCACCGCGGTGGCCGCCCTGCTCATCCTGGTCGCCGACCTCTTCGTCGCCGAGCGGAAGAAGGCGCTGCTGGGCTACGCGGCCGTCGCCTCCCTCGCCGTCGCGCTGGTCTCGCTGGTGCCGCTGCGCACGGCCGACCGTGCCACGTTCTGCCTGACCACCGCCCCCGACGTGTGCAGCTACACGGTGGACCGGTTCACGCTCGTGATCCAGTTCCTGGTGCTGGGCGGGGCGCTCGTCACCGCGCTGCTCTCCGTGACCGAGACCCGGAGGCGGCTGCCCGCCGGGGAGTACTGGTTCCTGCTGCTGTCCTCGGCGGCCGGAGCGGCCCTGCTGCCCGCCGCACGGGACCTGGCCACCCTCGTCGTCGCCCTCGAGGTCGCCTCGCTGCCCGCGTTCGCTCTGGTCGGCCTGCGCCGAGGCGACCGGATGTCCAGCGAGGCGGCGCTGAAGTTCTTCCTGTCCTCGGTCACGGCCACCGCCGTGATGCTGCTGGGCGTCAGCTTCGTCTACGCAACGACGGGAAGCCTGCACCTGACCCGGATCGCGGCCCGCATGGACGACGTCCCCGGCCGGCTGGACACGCTGGCCGCGGCCGGTGTGGCGCTCACCCTGGTCGGCTTCGCCTTCAAGACGGCGGCCGTGCCGTTCCACTTCTGGGTGCCCGACACCTATGTGGGCGCGCCGCTGCCCGTCGCCGCCTACCTCTCCGTCATCGGCAAGGCCGTCGGCTTCTCCGGGCTGATCCTGGTGACGGTCATCGCCTTCCCCGCCCACGCCGGCGTGTGGGGCCCTGCCGTAGCCGTGCTGGCGGCCCTGACCATGACCGCGGGCAACGTCGCCGCAGTACGCCAGTCCGCCACCCGCGCCCACAGCGCCGTACGGCTGCTGGCCTGGTCCTCCGTGGGGCAGGCGGGCTACATCCTGGTCCCGGTCGCCGCCGCCGCCCGGTCGGGGGACGTACCGATCGGCGCCACCGTCGCGTACGCCCTGATGTACGCCGTCGTGAACCTCGGGGCCTTCGCCGTGGTCGCCCTGGTCGCCCGTACGAAGCCGCTGAACCGGATCGCGGACTACCGCGGCCTGTACGCGACGCGCCCCGCGGCCGCCCTGGCGCTGGGCTTCTTCCTGCTCTGCCTGGCCGGTCTGCCGCCCGGTGTCATCGGTCTCTTCGCCAAGGTCGCGGTGTTCTCGGTCGCGGTCGACGCCGGCCTCGGCTGGCTCGCCGTCGTCATGGCCGTCAACGTCGTGATCGCGCTCTACTACTACCTGCAGTGGACCGCACAGCTCTTCCGGGCGCCGGAGGAGGCGCCCGCGCCCGCACCGGAGGGCCCGCCGGCCCGGCGCCGCGGCCCCGCACTGGTCACCACCGCCATCGCCCTCACCGCCGCCGCGGGCGTCGTGCTGTCCGGCTGGCCGCAGCTGGTGCTGCGCTTCGCGGCCGTCGACCTCTTCTGACCCGCCGGCGACGGGGAGCGCGGGACCGGGGCCCGGCCGGCCCGTGGAAGCAGCACCGCCGGGCAGGCGGAACCAGCGGTTCGACAAGCGGCGCCCCGAGCGGGCACGGTGGTGGCCGCACACGGACGGCAGCAGGGCCGACATGGCGGCAGCGACGGCAAAGGAGTACCGCTGTGCTGAGCGGGTTCAAGGACTTCATCCTCCGCGGGAACGTGATCACCCTGGCGATCGGTCTCGCGGTCGGCTCCGCCTTCACGGCGGTCGTCACGGGATTCAGCAACGCCTTCATCACCCCGCTGATCGGCGTGGCCACGCAGGGCGCCGGCGACTTCAGCAAGGCGGTCTTCACCGTCCAGGGGGTGAAGTTCCCCTACGGACTCTTCGTCAGCGCCGCCATCGCCTTCCTCATCACCGCGGCGGTCCTCTACTTCTTCGTCGTCGTCCCGATGCTGAAGGTGCAGAACCGCTTCACCAAGGAGGAGCCGGCCGGGATCAAGGCCGCGGTGCGCGACTGCCCGCGCTGCTACACGGAGATCCCCGCGATCGCCAGCCGCTGCGGGCACTGCACCAGCGACGTGCAGCCGCTCCCCGAGGCACTCGAGAAGGCCGGGCTGCTCCCCTCGCAGCGCTGAGCCGACCGGGTCACCCGAACGGCCCAGCGGTGCCGCCGCCCACGTCCGTGGCGGCGGGGGAACCCGCGGCTCCCGCCTGGCGTTGACCAGTACGGGAGGGTCCACTGGAGAGCGGACCACGACCGCAGAGGTTCCCCTGCCGAGCCACTTGGAGGGCGTACCGTGCACCGCCGGCACAACGGACTGAGGACCGCCGTTCTCCTCGGAGGGCTGTCGGCCCTCATCATCGTCATCGGCAGTCTGTTCGGCCGTACCGGCCTGGTCGTCGCCGTGGTCGTCGCCCTCGGGACGAACGCCTACGCCTACTGGAACAGCGACAAGCTCGCACTGCGGGCCATGCGCGCCCGCCCGGTGAGCGAGTTCGAGGCACCCGCGCTGTACCGGATCGTCCGCGAGCTCTCCACCCACGCCCGCCAGCCGATGCCCCGGCTGTACATCTCGCCGACCCAGGCGCCGAACGCCTTCGCCACGGGGCGCAATCCGCGCAACGCGGCGGTCTGCTGCACCGAGGGCATCC
This sequence comes from Streptomyces sp. I6, assembly GCA_003725745.1. Classification (GTDB taxonomy): domain Bacteria; phylum Actinomycetota; class Actinomycetes; order Streptomycetales; family Streptomycetaceae; genus Streptomyces. The sequence goes on from RHDP01000001.1 coordinate 3,978,630, forward strand.
TGCGGATCCTCAACGAGCGCGAGCTGCGAGCCGTGCTCGGCCACGAGCTGAGCCACGTCTACAACCGCGACATCCTCATCTCGTCGGTGGCCGGCGCCCTCGCCTCCGTGATCATGTTCCTGGTGAACTTCGCCTGGCTGATTCCCATAGGCCGCTCGGACGACGACGACGGCCCCGGGCTGCTCGGCCTGCTGCTGATCATGATCCTGGGTCCGCTCGCGGCGTCCGTCATCCAGCTCGCCATCAGCCGCTCCCGCGAGTTCGAGGCCGACGCGGACGGAGCCAGGCTCACGGGCGACCCGCTCGCCCTCGCGAGCGCCCTGCGTAAACTCGATGAGGGCACCAAGCAACTGCCGCTGCCGCCCGAGCCGAAGATCGAGACGGCAAGCCATATGATGATCGCCAATCCCTTCAGGCCGGGACAGACCGTCACCAGGCTCTTCAGCACCCACCCACCGATGGCCGAACGCATCGCCCGTCTCGAACAGATGGCAGGTCACCGCCCATGAAGACAGTCCTCAACGTCATCTGGCTCGTCCTGTGCGGATTCTGGATGTTCCTCGGCTATCTGCTGGCCGGCGTGCTGCTCTGCATCACCGTCATCGGCATCCCCTTCGGGCTGGCCGCCTTCCGCATCGGCGTCTACGCGCTGTGGCCCTTCGGCCAGACCGTGGTGGAGCGCCGGGACGCGGGCGCCCCGTCCTGCATCGGCAACGTGCTCTGGCTGGTCCTGGCCGGCTGGTGGCTGGCGCTCGGGCACATCGCCACGGGCATCGCCCTCTGCCTCACCATCATCGGCATCCCGCTGGGCATCGCGAACTTCAAGCTGATCCCCGTCTCACTGCTGCCGCTGGGCAAGGAGATCGTGCCGAGCGACCAGCCGTTCGCCACGAGGTGACGCGGATGCCCGGCCTCCCCGCGACCGAGGGCGTCAGGACCGTCCCCGGCTGACCCTCGCCCGTACCGCGTACGCCGCCGCGCCCGCCGCCAGAACCAGACAGCCCGCCACCACCGACGACAGCGGCAGTGCGAACGCCAGCACCAGACAGCCCGCCAGCCCGACGGCGGTCAGCACCCGCCCCCGGGAACCGAGCGTCCAGGCCGAGGCGTTGGCGATGGCGTAGTACACGAGCACACCGAACGACGAGAATCCGATCGCGTCCCGCAGATCCGCCGTCGCCGCCACCACGGCCACCACCGACCCCACCGCGAGTTCCGCGTGGTGCGGGATCCGGAAGCGGGGGTGGACGGCGGCGAGCGTCCGCGGCAGATGGCCGTCCCTGGCCATCGCCAGCGTCGTCCGGGACACACCGAGGATCAGCGCGAGCAGCGAGCCCAGCGCGGCCACCGCCGCCCCGGCCGTCACCACGGGGACCAGCCCTTCCGCCCCCGCCGCCCGTACCGCCTCGGCCAGCGGGGCCGCCGCCCGGCCGAGTCCGCCGGCGCCCAGCACGGAGACGACCGCACAGGCCACGGCCACGTACACCGCCAGGGTGATCCCCAGGGCGAGGGGGATCGCGCGCGGGATCGTCCGGGCCGGGTCCCTCACCTCCTCGCCGAGCGTGGCGATCCGCGCGTACCCGGCGAAGGCGAAGAACAGCAGTCCGGCCGCCTGCAGCACACCCCCGCGCCGCCGCCGGGGCCACCCGACAGGAGCCGCCCGGGGTCCGCGGACGGCGAGGCGAGGGAGGCGACGGCCACCGCCGCCAGTACCGCCAGTACGATCGCGACGATCGCCCGGGTCAGCCAGGCGGACTTCCGGACGCCTCCGTAGTTCACGGCCGTCAGGGCCACGACAGCGGCCACGGCGACGGCATGCGCCTGCTCCGGCCACAGGTACGCCCCCACCGTCAGCGCCATCGCCGCGCACGAGGCGGTCTTGCCGACGACGAACGCCCAGCCCGCGAGATACCCCCAGAACGGTCCGAGCCGCTCCCGCCCGTACACATACGTCCCGCCCGACGCCGGGTAGCGAGCCGCGAGCCGGGCCGACGCCGTGGCGTTGCAGTACGCGACGACCGCGGCGAGCCCCAGGGCCAGGAGCAGCACCGGCCCGGTGCCGGCCGCCTCGCCCGCGGGTGCCAGGGCGACGAACACCCCGGCGCCGACCATCGAGCCCAGACCGATGACCACGGCGTCGAACACGCCCAGCGACCTGCGCAGTTCATGTGTCATACGCCGCACCCTACGCACGGCCGCAACCGCACCACCCACCCCGGTCGTCTGACATGACAACAGCGCGTTACGGGCAGGAGCCCGAGGACGCGCACAAGGAAAGGCAGGTCATGGCATGGGCATCATCAGCTGGATCATCCTCGGGCTGCTCGCCGGAGTCGTCGCCAAGATCCTGCTTCCGGGCCGCGATCCGGGCGGACTGATCGGCACCACCCTCATCGGAGTCGCCGGCGCCTTCGTCGGCGGCTGGATATCGTCCCGCTTCCTGGACCGGCCGATCGCCCAGGACTTCTACGACGGTGCCACCTGGGTGTCCGCCATCGGCGGTGCACTCGTCCTGCTGATCGCGTACCGCATCCTCTTCGGCCACTCCCGGGCCCGCTAGCGGCCACTCCCGGGCCCGCCCGCTAGCGAGCGGGCCCGGCCCGTCGCGGGCCCGGGTGCCTCGGCTCCCCGAAGCCTCAGCCCCGGGGACGTCGGCTCCACGCCCGTGGACGGCCGGCCCCGGTTCCCGGAGTCCGCTTCCCGGAGTCCCCTTCCCGGAGTCCCCGAATCGATCCGCTCGCGCACGAACAGTCCGGGGCCCATGGCGCCGGTGCTCTTCCCGGCCTGCCCGGGCTCACGGAACCAGCGTGCCCGCGCCCACCCGGGTCGGCCCCAGTGCGCCTTCCAGCCCGAGAAGCCACTCCTTGTTCGGCAGTCCGCCCGCGTAGCCGCGCAGTGCGCCGTCGGCACCGATCACCCGGTGGCACGGGCGCACGACCAGGAGCGGATTGCGGCCGATCGCCGTTCCCACGGCCCTCACCCCGGCCCCCGCGGCGCCGACCCTTTCGGCGATCCGGCCGTAGCTCGCCGTCCGGCCGTACGGGATCTCCTCCACCGCCCGCCAGACACGCCGCTGGAAGTCCGTGCCGGAGCCGGGCGCGAACTCGATCGAGAAACGCGTCAGCTCCCCGTCGAAATAGGCCCGGAGCTGCCCCTCGATCTCCTCGAACGCCCCCGCAGCGAACCGCCGGCCGTGCCGAGACTCCGCCGCGCCCTTCTGCCCGGGCAGCGAGAGGGAGACGAGCGCGGTCCCGCCGACTGCGGTCGCGGACTCCTCACCGGCCAGCAGCAGCTCACCGAGCGGGCTGTCGACCGTCGCGTACACCGTCATGGCTCTTCCTCTCTCCCGTGGGCCCGTCCCCGCGCGGCCCGTGCCTACGAGTCTGCGGCGCGGGCGTCGCCGGGTCTGGCGGATTTCCGACATCGCACCGGGCGGTCAGGGTCAGGCGGCGGGGGTGGCGCGGCCCGGCCGCACCACCCCCGAACGCCTCCCCGCCGGGCCGGCCGGCTCAGCAGAGGTCTCAGCGGTAGTTCACGAACTGCAGGGCGAAGTCGAAGTCCTTGCCCTTCAGCAGCGCGATGACGGCCTGCAGATCGTCCCGGCTCTTCGAGCTGACCCGCAGCTCGTCGCCCTGCACCTGGGCCTTGACACCCTTGGGGCCCTCGTCGCGGATGGTCTTGGCGACCTTCTTCGCGTTCTCCTGGGAGATGCCCTCCTGGATCGAGGCGAAGATCTTGTACTCCTTGCCGGAGAGCTGCGGCTCGCCGGCCTCCAGCGCCTTCAGTGAGATGCCGCGCTTGATCAGCTTCGACTGGAAGATGTCGAGGATCGCCTTGACCCGCTCCTCGCCGCTCGCCTGCATCAGGATCTTCTCGCCCGACCACTCGATGGTCGCGCCGGTGCCCTTGAAGTCGTAGCGCTGCGAGATCTCCTTCGCGGCCTGGTTGAGGGCGTTGTCGACCTCCTGCCGCTCGACCTTCGAGACGATGTCGAAACTGGAGTCGGCCATGTCCTGTGGCTCCTTGTATCGGGTGGCTAGACGCGCGGCCGGATGCCCGGACCGCCAGGGCAAAGCCTAGCCACCCGCGTCCGCCGCAGGTGCTGATCAAACCGGTGGCGGAGCACCCCTGGGGATCGGGTATCGTTTACGTCGTTGCCACGGAGCACGACGCGCAAGCGGCTCCAGAGCGACATCCCATGGCGGTGTGCCCGAGTGGCCAATGGGAGCGGACTGTAAATCCGTCGGCTTAGCCTACCCAGGTTCGAATCCTGGCGCCGCCACGCGAAGTGAGACCCCCGTTGACCTGCGGAGAAGCAGGGCGGCGGGGGTCTCCTCGTTGCCCCGGGCGATCTTTCGAGGGGCACGGAAGGCGAGTGGCCTGTCGGATTCCGTTCCTCTCGGATCCGGGCGCCGACCGGCACGTGCGGGCCATGCGCGGTCCAGGTTTCGGTGAGAGGCGGGGCGCACCCCGACCCGGTGGTGGTGATCTCCAAGGCGCTGCGGCGCCGGCTCAGGAACGGCCCCGGCCGGATCCTGCTGGGGGAGCGGCAGTCCGCTGCCGCACCCCGCCGGCGATGTCCGCCTGCCACAACTGCGTCGCGCGGTCCCGCTGCCAGGCCTGCAATCCGGCCGCCTCCGCCACCGGGCGCCCGGTTCCACCAGCCCGATGCCGGACCGGGAGAGCAGGCTTGCCTGATCCGACGGGGCGCTTCGCGTGCGCGGCGTCGCCGCGGCTCGAGATCGGGTGGGATCTACAGGTCGCCTCGCTGGAAGGAGCGGGCCGCGGCCATGACTTCCTTGTAGCGTCCCTCACTGATCGCCTCGATGGGCGAGTCGTCCTCGAGCTGGGGGTTCATGCCCATCATCCATGCCCGGGCGATGTGGGGGTTCTCGCAGTTGGCGATGAAGTTGAAGACCTGGCAGGCGGCTCGCAGGCGGACTTCGGAGTCGATGCGTGGGGCGTTCTGCCCCCTGGCCCACCGCCCGACTTGCTTGTGGTCCTCTACGCCCGCGATGAAGGCGGCGACTCGCTGACTGAAGGTCTCCTGCAGGAAGCGGGCCATGTCCGCGGGCGACTGCCCGGCGGTGTCACGTAGGGCGCGGGCCTCGGCTTCTGCGGCGGTCTCTCGCTGAGTCTGCATGGTCTCCTCGATTCCTCGCCGGCCGATGGGCTGCAGCGAAGGAGTGATCGCGCTCAACGCGCTAAGACTTCGGGTGTGTTGATGCGCGGACGGAGTCTGCGGCACGTGAGGCTGGTGCCGTTCCTGCTCGTGTCCGGTTCACTGCTGATGGCAGCACACCACGTCGGCCTTGAGGAGGCGTTCACGATCGGGGAGGTGCTCGTTGCGCCTGGCTGATGCAGCGGTGTCCATCCACGTAAGAGCCGGGGTATGGGTGGCGAGCCGGTCAACATGTGTGCTCCTCACGGTTGTTGGACGAAGGGTACCCGTTTAGGGGGTACTCACTCCATGGTTTTCCCACTTCGAAACAGCCCTAAATCCCACCGGTGACTCTTGCGACAGGGTGGTGAGCTGCGATTTCATTCCTGTGCATCGAGTTGCAGAAGTGTGACGTCGGCCGTACGCGACGACCTGATCGGGCGACAGCACGTACGGCCGGACGGCGTAAACGGGTCACCTGACGGTCAGGCCGTACTCGTGGGCGACCTCGCGCAGCGCCCGGTCCTCCACCTGGATGGGGCGACGTTCGGCTTCCTTCAACTCGGTGTCGCGCAGGATCGCCCAGCAACGCCGGCCGCCGTAGCTGGAGCGGTAGGTGATGCCCTGGAAGAGCTGATGGCCGGCCTCGTTGCGCTGGGCGACGGCCCATGCGGCGATCTGACGGGTGATGCGCCGGTCCTTGCTGTGCAGATGGTCGTCTGTCAGCGGTCCCTGCACGCCGAAGTCCCGCAGTTCGGCCCGCAGGTCCCTGGCCAGTTCGGCACGGGTCGCCTCGGTTTCGACGTCGAGGAACTGCGCCTGGTGAACCGGGACGAGACGGACGAGTATCCGCATGTCCCGCCAGCTGGAGGCGATGTCTCTCAGCGCCATCCGCCCCGGCCCCGGTGCCGTGCCGTGCATGAGTTCGCGGACCTTGGGGGCGAGCCGGAACGGCGCCAGCGCCTCGGCGTAGCACCCGGCGGGGTCGGATGCGCAGTAGAGCATGCCGTAGGAGAACAGGCTGAAGCGTCCGGCAGCGGAGCCGTCGAAGGTCTCCGGTTCCACCTGGTTGTAGCTGACGGCGTCGTCAGCCCAGCCCAGACGCCACACGCCCTCGTCCGGGGCAGTTGTGCAGGTGACTGGTGGGATGGTCATCGCTGCTGCCCCCTCTGCCCGCCGGTCCTGCTCTGTTCGCATCGTGTGGTGTCCGGTTCGGGCAGGGAGCGGACGACTGGCGAGGGCGGGCGGGATAACGCAGCAGTCATAGATCCTCGCTTTGCGCGGTGACGTGACGGTCAGGGTGTACGGGTCTGGCGGGCGTGGCTGAAGATTCTCTCGTGACGGACGTCGTCATGCCTGCTGGCGCAGGCCGGCTGGTGCGGCGCACGGGTGGAGCGTTGAAGCACATGAACGGCGCATGGATCTCACAGCCGGTTGTGGTGCAGGCGCAAGGCCATGGTTCCTGCTTCGCCGGAGGCGAGCAGGATCGAGGTCGCCACATCACGCGGATCCTGCACCGTCTTCAGGGAGCAGACAGGGGAACCGGTCACGATCTGCAGGAGGTGGCGCCCGCTCGCGGCGTCCCAGAGGTGGATGCTTGTCTTCCCTGCGGCTGCGAGGGCGGTCCGCTCCAGCGGCAGTCGCACCGCGGTGACCGCCCCGAGTTCGCCGTCGCTGCACGTCAGTTGCCGCACCGGTCGTGCTGTCTCGGTATCCCAGAGCTTCAGGGTGCCGTCCCGCCCGGCCGCCGCGACGAGCAGTCCGCCTTCGTCCGGGGCGATGAACGCCAAGTCGTTGATGATGTCCTGGTCGCACTTGATGGTTCGTCCGTGCTGCCGGAGCCTGTCGGCGTCCCAGACCCTGACGTTGCCGTCGCTGCCGCCGGATGCGAGAAGGTTCGCGCCGGCGCCCTGGTAGGTGGCCAGGCACCGGACCGTGAACTGGTGATGGGGGAACCGGGCGACCCGCTCACCCGTGGACGGCTGCCATATGCAGAGCTGGCCGTCGGCACTGCCGCTGGCCAGTAGTTCGCCCTCTGCGGAGGGCAGGGTCACCAGCGCATGGACGGGCAGGTGGTGCCCGGTCATCGTCCTGTCGGCCTGCTCGTTGGTTTCGGGGTCGACGCAGATGATCGTGTTGTCGTTCAGGGCGGCGGCCAGCAGGAGCCGTCCGCGGACGTGCGGCCAGGCGAGCGCGGTGATCTTGTGGCCCTTGAGAAGCGTGCGCTGTCTGTTGGCCGTCAGGTCCTTCACGATGACGCGGGATGCCCGGGCGGCGGCGAGCAGGTACGGCGGAGACGGGGACAGGGCACTGGCGGTGACGTGGTTCCACGCCTTCGGCGGCTGCCCGAAGGTCCGCCGGTCGACGGTCCAACTGCGCACGATGCGGTCGGCCCCACCGGACAGCACACGGTCATGGCCGTCACCGGACACACAGGTCATGGCCGTCACCGGCGCGGTATGGGCGGGCAGTACACCATCGATCGGAGTCAGTGAGGGAAGCCGCCAGAGACGCAGCGTTCCGTCACCGGCCGCCGAAACCAGAGCCGGCCGCTGCTCGTAGGAGGTGAGCTGCAGAGCGGTGGCGGGCGCTGCATGAACCCCCACGGCACCGGCACCCCGGACGTCTGCCAGGTCGCAGAGGGACACCCTGCCGCTTTCATCGGCCACGGCGTACCGGCCAGGCTGGGGCAGGGCCAGCACCGCACGCACACGTCCTTCGTGCCGGGAGTGCACGGCCGCCGTCCTGCCGTCCCAGCAGTTCACGGTGTCGCGCTCGGTGAAGAGCAGCCGGCAGCTTCCGTCGGGCATCTCGATCCCGCACAAGACGGCCGACCGGTCCTGCAACCGCGGCAGCGGGACGGGGTGCGACAGGAACCGGCCCGGGTCGAACGCCTCGATCGTGCGGTCGCTGAACGCTGCCAGCAGCAGGGGGAGTCCTCCCTGGGGCCGGTAGAGGGTCAGCGAGCCGACCCAGGTCCGCTGACGGCACACGACGACCTTGCGCACCAGTCTTCCGTTCGCCGCGTTCACTGCGGCCACGCATCCGTCGGTACCGGCGGAGATGACGAGGCCGCCGTCGAGGGCCACGAGATGGCTGACGGCTCCCGAGTGCACGCTGAGCGGGACGTGGTCCAGCCTGCCGTCGAGCCGCAGGATCCGCAGGGTGCCGGCGTTGTCGCCGGCGGCGACGGCGATCGCCCTGCCGTCGGCGTTCTTGACCGTGGCCAGCGACGTCACCTCTTTCGGGCTCGCCGTCCAGGCAGGAGCAGGGCTTGCGCAGTCGCTCCAGAGCGGTGCAACCGGTGCCGCGCTGATCGAGGGCGGCGGGACCGGTTCGGCGCTCGACCGGGTTGTCGGGGCCGAGGTGTACCGGGCCAGTCGCAGGCTGGACAGCCGGGAGACGGGGTCCACACCGCGAGCGAACGGTTCGAGCGCGGCCCATGCCCGCAGCCATTCCCTGCGTTCGGAACCGGCGCCACCGGCCGCCAGGAGCCGTCGCACCTCTGAGCTGCTCTCCCAGGCGAGCAGGGACGGCGGTACGTGCTCGTCGTCCAGGACCTGCCCCTCCGCAGCGTGCTCGGCAAGATGGCGGCGCAGGTACGGATGGGGGGGAATGCCGGGATCGCTGGGAACCAGATCCGCCAGGGCGGCGGCGATCTGGCGGTGGATCTCGGTATTGCGGCCATCCGCCGTGTCAGACATCGAGCCCACCCGCGTTCAGCAGGTCCGCGTCGGGGTCGAGCAGCACGTCGGCCAGTTCTTCGTGTGCCGGCCGGTACACCCGCCGGTCGTCTTCGACCGCATGCGCCAAGTAGCCGCTCAGCCGGCCACCGAGCAGCCTCTCGATCATCCCGTCCCATTGCCGGGCATCCGGCCGGTCGGGGAGGAGGAACACTCCGGCGATGGTCGGCCACACCTCGCCCCACGGCACTCCCTGCCCCTTCGCGTAGGCGGTTGCCTTGAGCAAGGCCAAGGCGACCTTGGGCGGCAGTCCGTCGTCGCTGACCAGCTGGAGATCGCGCTGCAGCAGCCCCTGCATCCCCCGTCTGAGTGTGTTTCTGTACCAGTCGTCACTACGGGCCAGGGCCAGGGGGTCTCGAGCGCTGCGCAGCTGGTCGCCGGCCAGCCGGGCGCCGATGAACGACGGCCACACCGCGTCCACCACCAGCGGCACCACGTCCTTGACCACGTCACTGCTGATCGAGTCGCCGATCAGTGCTTGCACGTACTGCGCCATGTCCTGTCTGCTGCCGGTGCCGTCCGTGTGCTCCACCTGGGCCCTCGGAAAGGCCGTCCGCAGAGCCCGCACCAGGCCCAGGTCATCGGCTTCGGCGCGGAGAGCCTCGTTCGCCGTCCGGCTCCCGCGGACTCCGATGAGCAGCCTGACCGCGGGGGGCGCCCCGCCACCGGACTCGCCCGGGCGCTGCGCCGGCACCGGCGGACGGCAGAAGGCGGCAAGCGGGGCAAGGACGTCACCGATGATCCGTGCATGCTCCTTGGCCTCGTCCAGCCCGTCGAGCACGATGGTCACGGTATGGCCGCAGGTGCGTATGTACTCCTGGATCTGCTGCGACCACACAGCCACCCGGTCGTCGGTAGCGCCGACGTCCCGGGCGGGCACCCCCAGGGCGTCCAGCAGGTGCGCGGCCACCTGGGCGGCATCGAGGTGCCGGGCGAGCACCGCCGCGCTCACGGAATCTTCGGGTGGAATGGTGGCCTCGGGCGAGACGTCCTCGGCTGCCTTGTACAGCGGGGTCCGGCGGAACACCGGATCGCTCAGGGTCACCGCTCGTGCCAGTACTGCCGACTTTCCGCTGCCCGCGCATCCGGTGACCAGCAGCACGCCTCGCGGGGACCGTGGGCCGAGGAAGGAAGCGACCCTGCGGTTGAGGTCCTCACGTCCGCGGAAGTACCAGTCCGTGTCGCTCTCGTGCGGCCGTCCCGTAGCGCGGTCCAGCCAGTACTCGGCCGACAGCGGTGCCCGCCGCTGCAGTGCGCCGAGCAACTCGGGCAGGTGAACGTAGCCGGGATTGGGCAGGCACGGAGAAGGCCGGTGGTTGCCGCCCTGGATCAGGTGGTGGAGTTTGAACTTCTTCTCGTCTTCCGCGCGCAGGCCGAGCGCGTACTGGGCCATGAAGTCCGGCACGCTCAGGTGCGGAGTGGTGATGCCGGCGGTCCGGCGCAGGCGCCTGAGCGCTGCCTGCAGGAGTGTGGGAAACCGTAAGACTTCGATCTTGGTCTTGAGTCCGCAGGTGACCAGGACGTCGAGCCGGCTCGAGGACTGACGGCTGGTGCGGATCTCCTTGTGAACCGCTGCCAGATCGGAGGCCATGTTGCCCGCGAAGCACGTGTTCACGATCACGAGGACGTTCTCCACGTGCGAATCCAGCGCCGCGGCCACGATGTCCGCGGTCCTCACCGCCGTGGCCAGGGGCCGCTTCTCCACCGAGGCCGGTAACCGGAGAAAGTGGGTGTCGGACGACGCGGATATGCCGTGACCGGTGATGAACAGCGTCAGAGCATGCCCTCGCATCTCCCTGACGTTCTGCTCACGCAGGAAGTTCTCGACGTCGTCGCGGTGTTTCAGCTCGGGGGGGTCCACCTGGCGGAAGGCCGGAAGCGGTCCCGGGGTCTGCCACCACTCCCGCACCGCTTCCAGTTGCCGGCCGATGCCTTCTGCGAACTCGTCCGCGTCGTCGTCGTTCTCGTAGTCGCGGACCGCCATGCTCAGCAGAACGCGCTGTTCTGACAGCCCGTCATGCACCGGTGGGCGATTCTGACGTACTTCACCCCCCGTGTGCCGCATCTCATTAGTGTGACAGCCATGAACCAGTCTTGGGGGGGAACACTTCCCAACCCGTCCCCGCACGCCGAACCCGGACTGACACCGGCCGTCACCCATGACGCGGTCGTCATCGTCCCCGGGATCATGGGCAGTGAGCTCTACGACACGACGACCGACACCGTCATCTGGGGCTTGTCCCGTGCCGGCTGGCTCGCCAAAGCGTGGCTCGGCCGGCGAGGCCTCACCCCACTACAGCTCACGCCGGAGGAACTCGCCGGCGACTACGACCGCGTCCAGGCCCCCCGCCTGCTGCAAACCCCGGCTTGGAGCCCCTTCCTCCGCGGCATCGAGCCCTACCACAGGCTCGTCGAAACCGTCGAGAACACCGTGGCCCACCGCGACGCCGTCCTGACGTTCCCCTACGACTGGCGTCTGCCCGTCGCCGCCAACGGACGCCGCCTCGCCCACGCTGCACGCGCCCACCTGCAGCGCTGGCTCGCCCACCCCGCCCACACCGCCGCCCGACGGCAGGCCGTCGACGAACGCCCCGCCCGCCTGGTCTTCATCGCCCACTCCATGGGCGGCCTCGTCACCCACGCCGCTCTCACCCTCGGCGACGGCAACGACCTGCCCGCCGATACCCGCGGTGTCATGACACTCGGAACCCCCTTCCAGGGATCCGTCGTGGCCGCGAACATCCTCAACGCCGTCCAGGGCGGTCCCCTCCCCCTACCGCACCGACGCCTCGCCGGAGCAGCCGCCACCATGCCGGCCGTCCACGAACTCCTCCCCCGCTTCCGCTGCCTCGAAGACGCCCTCGACGTCCGCGAACTGAACCCCTCGGACGTCGCCGACCTCGGCGGCGACAAGGACCTGGCCAAGGCGGCCGCGGACTTCTTCGCCGGCCTCTACCAGACCCCGCTGCCCCACCACCGGCCCGTTGTCGGCATCCGCCAAAACACCGTCCAGTCCATGAAGCTCGTCGACGGAGTCGTCCACGCGTCCGAGTACTGCTTCCGTACCGACACCGACGGAACGGTCAAACGCGACCCCGACGGCGCACCGCGCCGCTATCAGGTCTGGGGAGACGGCACCGTCCACCGCGAATCAGCCTCGCTCACCCGCCGTGCCATCCCGGTCTTCGCCCAGCACGGCGCCATCGCCAACGGCCGCGAAGCATGCCGCATAGTGAGCGACTTCCTCCTCGAGGACGACCACCTCGGCCCCGACCAGGCCGAAGACGGCATCGGCCTCAACGTCCCCGACTACGTCGCCCCCGACGAGTCGTGGGACTGCGCCATCAGCGGCACCGACGACCCCTCCCAGGTCGAGGTCACGATCGCGGCCACGGAAGGCGACTGGCACAAGAACGTCCGGTTCGAGGCCATCGACGACGACGGACTCGGCGCGAAGATCACCCTGCCGGACACCGGCCTGTACCGGATCACGGCCAGAACCGACTACGGACCGGTCGTCACCCAACTCGTCTTCAGCGCGGCCGACCGGGACAGCGACGACACCTGACGCCCCGGATCCCGAGAACACACTGCCCGTCGCCCCTTGCGGGAGGCGCCGGCCTCAGGGGGCGACGGGCAGTGCGCGCTTGTGGCCGGTGGCCCGGTAGCGGCGGACGATCGTCTCGAAGGCACGCTCGTCCACCGGCTTGCCCTCCAGGAAGTCGTCGATGTCGTCGTAGGTGACCCCGAGCGCGTCCTCGTCCGCCTTGCCCGGGTCGAGAGTCTCCAGGTCGGCCGTCGGGGTCTTCCACACCAACGCGGCGGGTGCACCCAGCGTGTCGGCGACGGCGCGCACCCGGCGCTTGGTCAGGCCGGTCAGCGGCACCAGGTCCGCGGCGCCGTCGCCGAACTTGGTGAAGAAGCCGGAGACCGCCTCGGCGGCGTGGTCGGTGCCGACGACCAGGCCGTCGTGCGCGCCCGCCACCGCGTACTGGGCGATCATGCGCTGCCGGGCCTTGATGTTGCCGAGCACGAAGTCCCGGTGGTGGGCGTCGCGGAAGCTCACGCCCGGGGCCGGCAAGGCGGCGAGTGCGGCGTCGCTCGCGGGCCCGACGTCCACGGTCAGCACGTGGTCGGCCCGGATGAAGGCCAGCGCGAGCCGCGCGTCGTGCTCGTCCGCCTGCACCCCGTACGGCAGGCGCATGGCGTAGAACCGCGCTTCGTGCCCGGCCGCCCGTACGCGTTCCACCGCGAGCTGGCACAGCCGGCCGGTGGTGGTGGAGTCGATGCCGCCGCTGATGCCGAGCACCAGGGAACGCAGGCCGGTGGAGGTCAGACGGTCGGCGAGGAAGGCCACCCGGCGCTCGATCTCGTGCCCGGCCTCGAAGGTCTCGGCGACCTGGAGTTCCCGGGCTATCTCCTGTTGCAGGGCGATGGACGCCGGCTCGCTCACGTCTGCTCCTTGCTCCGATGGGCGGTCTGCCGCTGTCGCGCTCACCCTAGCCGGTGGCGCAAAAGGGCTTCTTCGCAGGTCAGGCGGACCCGTGAGGTGCCCGTGGCGGGCGGGGCAGCCCGCCGGACCCATGCGGTCTCGTGCCGGAGGGGTCCCGCGGAGAGCGAGCCCGGGCGGGACGGCCCGCGGCCGAACGCCCCACAGCCGGCGCACCGGCCTGCGGACGACGCCCATGGGCGGGTCCGACTCGCCGGAGCCGGCCCGGCGGCCGAACATGGAGGGACAGCGCAGCCGGGGGCTCTCGGCGGGAGGCGCCAGTGGTGGACACCGAGGTACTGATCGTTGGTGCCGGGCCGGTGGGACTGACCGCGGCCGCGGAGCTGCGGCGGCACGGAGCCCACTGCCGCATCATCGACCGGCTTCCGGCCCGGCTCCCGTACGCCAAGGCCGTGGGGATCCAGCCGCGGACCCTGGAGATCTGGGACCGGATGGGCATGGTCCGCGAAGCCCTGGACGTCGCCGTGCCGATGCGCGGCCAGCTGCTGTACGCCGACGGTGCCGAGCGGGGACGCATCGATCTCCGGCTTCCGCCGGACGTCCCTTACGGGTTCGCGGCGCTGCCGCAGTACGAGACCGAGCGCGTCATCGAGGAGCACCTCGCCCGGTTCGGCACCTGGATCGAGCGCGCCACGGAGCTGGTCTCGTTCAGGCAGGACAAGGACGGGGTCCTCAGCAGGATCGCCACGGTGGACGGCAGTGAGGAGGAGGTCCGGTCCCACTTCCTCGTCGGCTGCGACGGGGCCCACAGCGTCGTCCGCAAGACGCTCGGGCTCACCTTCGAGGGCGCCGCCTTCCCCGAGGAGTACATGCTCGCGGACGTCGAGGTCGACTGGAGTCTGCCGCCGGGATACGGCGTCCGCGCCGTTCACCATGGCGATGACGGAACCGTCGACGACCTGCTCGTCTGCATCCCGCTGCCCGGGCGCGGCCGCTATCGGGTGTCCATGCTCGTCCCGCCGGAACTCTCCGTCGCCCGCCGGCCCGCGGGGGAGCGGGGCTCCCGCAGCGGTGTCGCGCACGGGCTGGAGACCGGGCGGCGGGCGCCCGGTATCGAGCACATCCAGGCCGTCCTCGACCGGCTCTCCCCGGAACCCACCACGGCTTCGGCCATGCGCTGGTCCTCCGTGTTCCGGATCAGCCACCGCCTGGTGAGCAAGTACGCGGACGGGAGGGTCTTCATCGCCGGGGACGCCGCGCACATCCACCCGCCGACCGGCGCCCAGGGGATGAACACCGGAATCCAGGACGCCTGCAACCTCGCGTGGAAACTGGCTCTCACCGTGCGGGGTGCGGCGCACCCCCGCCTTCTGGACAGCTATGACGCCGAGCGCCGTCCCGTCGGTGAGGAGGTCGTCGAGCGCACTGTCCGGCACGCCGCCCAGGGCGTCCAGGCCGATTCCGGCGACTTGACGACCGTCGTGCTGCGTGAGGCCCAGCTGCTCGTCGCCTATCCGGACAGCCCCGTCGTCGGCCCGGCCACGCCGGGTCTGGAGGGTCCCGGCCCCGGTGACCGGGCGCCCGACTGCGGCGGTCTCACCGGGGGCATCGCCGCCCTGCCCTCCGGCTGTACGACCTGCTGCGCGACCGGGGCCATGTGCTGCTGCTCCACGCCGACTCGGCCGCAGCGCTGGGCGTGTGCGCCGAGGTCGCCACCGCGCTCCGCCATCTGACGGACGGGCAGCTGACCGCCCTGGTGCTCCTCGCCCCGGACGCGGGCACGTGCACGGGTGCGGGCACGGGGGCTGCTACGGGAACGGACGCCGGCAGGGCCACGGGTACGGGGACGGGCGCCCGTACGGAAGGCACGGGCGCGAACGGAGGCACGGCCGTCGCATGGGGGGCGGCCGGCGGCGGCAAAGGGGACATCACGGAGAGCGTGGGCTACGCGACGGACACGGACGGCCGGCACCTGCCCGCCTTCCTCGACAGCCGAGGCGAGTTCGCCCGTGTCTACCGTTCCACGGGCCCTGCCGCCTTCGTCGTACGGCCGGACGGCCATCTGGCCGCGCGCGTGGCGCCGCTGACCGGTGCCGCCAGCGTGGCCGCGCTGTCCGAGGAGCTGGCGCGGGTCTTCCGGCTGTAGACGACGATCTCCGCGCCGGGTACCGCATCCCGACCCGGCGACCGTCCGCGCCTGCCCCGGCCCGTCCGCTCGCCGCCGCAGCGGGCAGGTGCGGCCGAGGCTGCACGGAGACGGGGTGCCCCCGCCGGGGCCGGGAAGCCCGACACGGTCGGTCGCCCGGATGCGATGGCCCTGACACCGCCGGGCGCTTCGCCCGGCCCGGGGCCGCAGGCGGGATCAGTAGGGGCCGTTCACGTTGTCGATGGACCCGTAGCGCTTGGCCGCGTAGTTGCACGCCGCAGTGATGTTTGCAATTGGGTCATAAATGTCCCACGAGGTGCCGTCCACGTGGTATGTCCGAAATGTAGGTTCAATTACCTGCATGAGCCCCTTGGACGGAATGCCCTTTTTCGCATTCGAATCCCAGAGGTTGATCGCGTAGAGGTCGCCGCTCGATTCGCGCATCAGGTTGCGGTGGATCCCGTGATAGCTGCCGGGAATTCCCTTGGCCTCCATGACCATGAGGGAGTGCTTGATCCAGCCGTCGATCCGCTGTGCGCTGGCGGGGGCCGCGGAGGCCTCGGCCGGTGCGACGGCCGAGGTCACGCCGGTCACGACGGTGGCCGCGGCGATGCAGGCCGCGAGGTGTCTGGCGATCTTGGACGTCGTTCTACGGGGGAGGGGGAAAGCTGCATGACGCCGCCCTTTCACATGAATCCTGAGGTTCTGATCCCATGCAAGGCGGTTAATCGGGAATGGGGATTTCCGCCGGGGTTTTCAGCATCCGAGTGAAGGCGGGGAACGGCAAGAGGCGATTCTGTGATTGGTGCCACAAGGTGAATAAATGCGGGGTAAAGTGGGATGTGTTTCCCGTCACGTGGCAGTTCGGGCAGGGGATGCCGAGGGGCGCCACCCGTGGTCGTCCGGCTGGGTGCACCGCCTTTCCGTTACGGACGACACCACCGGAATGTGCCGGGAAGGGGAGTGCCGCCGGAACGGGAGTCGGCCGATCGGCATGTGGTCCCTGGTGCAACTCGCATTCCAGGGAGCGCCGGTGACGATGAGTCAGTGAGGTGTCGCGCCCCGCACGCCGCTGATCGGCCGGACGGGGCTCAAGGCCGGTTCCGCCTCCCGTTCACCCGGGTCCGGCTCGATGCCCGTCACACCGCTCGTGCCGACGGGGTGGAAGGGGGAAGGGCGGGTGTGTGGACGCGGAGGGGCGAGGGTCGCCCGGGCGGCGCCGTACGAGAACGGCACGCCGACGATCTCGGGCAGGCGGTCGGGGCGGTGGCGAGTGCCGTTCGCGCGGCGGACCGCCTGACCGCCCTGCGCAGGTCTGCGCAGGTCTGCCCGGGGCGCGCCGCGGCGGTGAGGCGGCGCCGGTACGCCGGATACGCCGACTCGCGTATCTCATGAACGGCCTGGGGGTGGTCCGTACGCACCCGGTCGCGACGCACCCGGTCGCGACGCACCCGGTCGCGACGCACCCGGTCGCGACGTGGCCGGCCCCGTGGCCGGTTTCCGTGCCCAGACCCCGCCCATGCCCGGACTCGCCCCAGCCCCCAGCCCCCAGCCCCCAGCCCGGGCCCGGACTTGGGCGCGGCCCGGGTCCGGGCCCGGGGCGTGGGCCGTGTCTGCCGCCCGGCCAGCCGCGCCGGGGCACCGGCCGGTTCTGCGGGAGCCCGGTACCGACCCTGCGCGGGCTCAGTTGCCCGCGATCGCCTTCACCGCGACCGTGACGGGCACACTGCCGGTGATCACGTCCAGGACCAGCCCCGCCGTGGCCGAACTGTCCAGCAGTTCGGCCACCACCGCGGCCACGTCGTCCCGGGGGATCGTCCCGCGCCCGGTACCGGCCTCCAGCCGGACGAGCCCGGTGCCGGCGTCGTTCGTCAGCATCCCGGGGCGCAGGATCGTCCAGTCCAGGGTTTCCTTGCCCCTGACGTAGGCGTCCGCCTCGCCCTTCATCCGCAGGTACTCGTCGAACACCTCGTCGCCCCGGTGCCCGGGATCGGCGCCCATGGACGACACGGCGACGTACCGCCGCACCCGGGCCCGTTCGGCCGCGTCGGCGAAGAGGACCGCGGCGTCCCGGTCCACCGCCTTCTTCCGCTCGGCGCCGCTCCCGGGACCGGCGCCCGCCGCGAACACCGCCGCGTCCGCGCCCTGGAGCACCGCGGCGACCTCCTCCACCGAGGCGGACTCGAGGTCCAGCAGGCAGGGCTCCGCGCCGGCCTCCCGAAGGTCGTCGCCGTGCTCCGGCTTCCGGATGATGCCCACCGGCTCGTGCCCGCCCGCGGCGAGCAGCCGCTCCAGACGCATCGCGATCTGGCCGTGTCCTCCAGCGATGACTATGCGCATGCTCCCGACCGTACGCCCGTCCGATCACCGGTGCGCGCGCCGGCCGGGGACCGGGGGCTATTTTCGGCCACTCTCGGGGTCGCGCCCGCCCTGCGGCCTTTCGCCCACCGCCTCAGACGCGGACCACGACATGCGGTGGGTCGCTGCCCCTCCGGTGCCGGTCGGCCGGGACGGGCCCACTGGTACCACCCCGGTGCCGGCCGAGCTGACCGGCCCGATCGCCCCTGTCGCCCCTGCCGGGCCTGTCGGGCCTGTCGCCCCTGTCGGGCCTGTCGGGCCTGTCGGGCCTGTCGCCCCCGGCGGTCCGGCCAGTCCTGTCGGGTCTCCCGGTTGCCGGTTCCGGCCCGGCCGCCGCCGCTCTGCTTCCCGACCCGGCCGGCCCGCTCGGGCCACACCCCGTCCCCCGCCCGCGTCTCAAACCGGCCACTGCGCCCGGTCTCGGACCGTCCCCCTCACGGCCTCGGATCGGGACGCCCCTGCCGTGGCAGCTCCAGTGCCACCGCCGCCGCCGAGTCGCAGTACTCCCGTACCGCGCTGGTCCGGGCCACCACGCGTCCCCGGTGGATGACGATTCGGCTGTAGGCGAGTGACAGGACGCCCGCCAGCCGCTCGCCCCGGACCGCGAGGAGTTCCGCGGGGAAGCCCGCCTCCACCCGCACCTCCGGCAGGCCCATCGCCGCCCGCGCTGCCGCGCTGACGGCGTCGTACGCGTCCGGGACCCGCAGCCCGCCCTGCGAGGCGAGCAGAAAGGCCGCCTCCAGAGGGTCGCCGCGGCCCACCGGGTTCGCCACGTCCCGCATCGCCCCGCTGCCCGCGGCGACGGGGACGCCCGCCGCCCGCAGCAGCCGGACGGGAGCGACCCCGCGCAGTTCGGAGCCCGCGCAGCCGCCCTGCGGAAGGCAGACGACCGTGACACCGGCGGCCGCCAGCTGGTCCGCCGTCCGGGACGCCACATCCGCGGGCAACCGGGCAAGGCCGGCGCACGGACCGATCGACACGCCGGGGCGCAGGCCCCCGGCCATGGCGGCGAGCCGGGCCAGTCGCGCCGGATCGTCGCCGTCGGTGTGGAGGTCCACCGGACAGCCGTGTTCCGCAGCGGCCTCCAGCACCGCCTCCGTATAACCGGTCGGATCCGGATCGGCGTCCGGGCTGCCGCCCACCACGGAAGCGCCGGTCTTCAGCGCGTCCCGCAGCATCGCGAGGCCGTCCGCGCCCGCCGTCCCGGTCAGCAACCGGGGTACGGCGACGGTGGTCACCTCGGCCAGCCCGCGCAACGCCCGCCGCGCCTCCAGCACGGCCTCCAGCGGGCCGAGCCCCTGCACATCGCCGATCCGCACGTGCGAGCGCAGCGCCGTCGCGCCGTGCCCGAGCTGGAGCAGCGCCGCCTCGGTGGCGCGCCGCTGCACGTCCTCGGTGGCGTATGACACCGGCCCCTCCGGCGCGAGCGCGGTGAGCGCGGTGTCGGCGTGGCCGTGCGGTTCGGCGGGGGCGGGCAGCAGCAGATACCCGCCGAGGTCCACGCGCGCCGAGCGCGCCGTCGCCGCGGTGCTCAGGCTGCCGGCGGTGCCGACGGCCTCGATGCGCGCGCCGCTCAGCCGCACGTCGACCGTGCGTCCGTCGGTGAGCCTGGCGCCGCACAGGAGCAGCGTGGTGCTGTCCGCGGTGGCGCCGTCGGGCGGCTGCGCCTGGCTGTCGGGCATCGCGCTCCTGAGGGCGGGAGAGTGGCCTGCGGTCGGCCTGCGGGACGATCAAGATCACCCGGCGTGTGACAGACCTTAGGGGCGCCTCGACCCCGCATCGAGGAGGAGCGCAATAGTCGTACCGGTGTGGCCACGGGTGGCGTACGGGGACAGGCGTGGCGGCGGGTGGGTCGGCGCCCGCCGAGCGGTACGGGCGGCGGACGCGCCGGGATGCGCCGGGACGCGCCGGGACGTGACGAAGGCGGCCAACGCGGCCTGTAAACGGATTTGGGCGATCGGCGGCCGACCGTGTAATGTCTTCATCGCTCGCCCCAATAGCTCAGTCGGCAGAGCGTCTCCATGGTAAGGAGAAGGTCTACGGTTCGATTCCGTATTGGGGCTCTGGTGTTGGGTGATCCTCGCCCTCGGGCGAGGGGATCCGGCATCAAAGCGGTGTAGCTCAGTCGGTAGAGCAAGCGGCTCATAATCGCTGTGTCACCGGTTCAAGTCCGGTCACCGCTACACACAGTAGCCGATTGCGGGGTCGGTCCTTCGATCGGCTACTCTTTTCTGCGTTCAATCCGTCCATCCGTCCAAGGAGCACTCACGTGGCTGCCACCGACGTCCGCCCGAAGATCACGCTGGCCTGCGTGGAGTGCAAGGAGCGGAACTACATCACCAAGAAGAACCGGCGCAACAACCCGGACCGTCTTGAGATGAAGAAGCACTGCCCGCGCTGCAACTCCCACACCGCGCACCGCGAGACGCGCTGAATCAGGCTCGAATGCGAGGCCGTCCCCACCTGGGGGCGGCCTCGTGTCGTTTGTCCCGGGGTTACCGGCGAGTGTTCCGGTGCCACCGGCCAGAAAGGGAAACCAGGAGGTAGCGAGTCCATGGCGCTCGACCAGTCCTTCGTCGGGCGGAGCTATCCGCCCACCGCGCCGTACGAGGTCGGCCGGGAGAAGATCCGGGAGTTCGCGGAGGCGATCGGTGACGCCAATCCCGCGTACACGGACCCCGGGGCCGCCGGCCGCCTCGGCCACCCGGACGTGATCGCCCCGCCGACCTTCGTGTTCGCCATCACGTTCAAGGCGGCGGGAGAGGTCGTCGAGGACCCGCAGCTGGGCCTGGACTACAGCCGCGTGGTGCACGGCGACCAGAGGTTCGCCTACACCCGCCCGGTGCGGGCGGGGGACCGCCTGACGGTCACCTCCACGATCGAGGCGATCAAGTCGCTCGCGGGCAACGACATCCTGGACATCCGCGGCGAGGTGCACGACGAGGCCGGGGAGCACGTCGTCACCGCGTGGACCAAGCTGGTGGCGCGTGCCGCCGAGGAGGGCTGATTCCATGGCCGCGAAGTTCGCATACGAGGACGTCGAAGTCGGAACCGAACTGCCGGTGCGGACCTTCCCGGTGACCCGGGCGACGCTGGTGCGGTACGCGGGTGCCTCCGGGGACTTCAACCCGATTCACTGGAACGAGAGGTTCGCCAGGGAGGTCGGTCTGCCGGACGTGATCGCGCACGGCATGTTCACGATGGCCGAGGCGGCGCGGGTGGTGACCGACTGGGTGGGCGACCCGGGTGCGGTCGTCGAGTACGGGGTCCGCTTCACCAAGCCGGTGGTCGTGCCGGACGACGGTGAGGGCGCGGTCATCGAGGTCGCCGGCAAGGTCGCGGCCAAGCTGGACGGCAACCTGGTGCGCGTCGACCTGACGGCGGTCTCGGCGGGCCAGAAAGTGCTCGGAATGTCCCGGGCGGTCGTCCGACTCGCCTGAGGACGCGCACCGGGCCGCGGTCCGCCCGGCCGGGGCCGCCCGCTGAAGCCGCCCGCCGGGGTGTGTCCGGTTGCCCGGGACCGCGCGTCCCGGCTCCGGGACCCGGCGGTTCTGCCCGCCGGGGTGTGTCCGCCTGCCCGGGGCCGCACGCTGAAGCCGCCCGCCGGGGTGTGTCCGGTTGCCCGAGGCCACGCGTCCCGGCTCCGGGACCCCGCGAACGGCGTGGACCCGGACATGTGCCGGTGCCCGACGAGGCGCCTCCCGGCCCGGTACGTGACCCGTCGCGCCGGGCCGGTCCGCACCGCGACCGCCCCCGGGGGGCCCGGCCGCCCCAGGACGGCGACGGCCCGGACCGTACCCTTGTCCCCGTGCTGGAACTCCATGACGCGCCCCTCGCCCCGCTGACCACCTTCCGTCTGGGTGGCCCGGCCACCCGTCTCGTCACGGCCACCACCGACGACGAGGTGATCACCACGGTCAGGGAGGCGGACGCCGCCGGGACTCCGCTGCTGCTGATCGGCGGCGGCAGCAATCTGGTGATCGGCGACAAGGGGTTCGACGGGACCGCCCTGCGCATCGCCACCACCGGCTTCCGGCTGGAGGACGGGGAGCTGGAGCTCGCCGCGGGCGAGGTGTGGACCGACGCCGTGGCCCGCACCGTCGAGGCCGGACTCGCCGGGGTGGAATGCCTGTCCGGCATCCCCGGCTCGGCCGGAGCCACCCCGATCCAGAACGTCGGGGCGTACGGCCAGGAGGTCTCCAGCACCATCACCGAGGTCGTCGCCTACGACCGGCGCACCGGCCGGACGGTGACCGTGCCGAACGCCGACTGCGGTTTCACGTACCGCCACAGCCGCTTCAAGGCCGCTCCCGACCGCTATGTGGTGCTGCGCGTCCGGTTCCGGCTGGAGGACGCGGGGGGTCTGTCCGCTCCCGTCAGGTATGCCGAGACCGCGCGGGCCCTCGGCGTCGAGGCCGGCGACCGGGTGCCGCTGGCCGCGGCCCGCGAGACGGTCCTGAGGCTGCGTGCCGGCAAGGGCATGGTCCTCGATCCCCACGACCACGACACCTGGTCGGCCGGTTCCTTCTTCACCAACCCGATCCTGTCGGCGGCGGAGTACGAGACCTTCCTCGACCGGGTGCGGGACCGGCTCGGCGAGGACGTCTCCCCGCCCGCGTACCCGGCCGGCGACGGGCACACCAAGACCTCCGCCGCCTGGCTCATCGACAGGGCCGGCTTCAC
This sequence comes from Streptomyces sp. I6, assembly GCA_003725745.1. Classification (GTDB taxonomy): domain Bacteria; phylum Actinomycetota; class Actinomycetes; order Streptomycetales; family Streptomycetaceae; genus Streptomyces. The sequence goes on from RHDP01000001.1 coordinate 4,001,171, forward strand.
CAAGGGCTACGGCGGCGGCCCGGCCCGGATCTCCACCAAGCACACCCTGGCCCTCACCAACCGCGGCGAGGCCACCACCGAGGACCTCCTCGCCCTCGCCCGCGAGGTGGTCGCCGGGGTCCGCGACGCCTTCGGGGTCACCCTCGTCAACGAGCCCGTGACGGTCGGCGTCAGCCTCTGAGGCCGTTCGGGGCGGGTGCCGGACCCCGCGCGGCGTCCGCTGCGACCGGACGGCCCGGTCAGTCCTTCAGCCACTCGTCGATGCCGCCCAGCAGGGCGTCGCGCACATGCCCGGGAGCCGCCGAGGCCCGGACCGACTGGCGGGCCAGCTCGGCCAGCTCCTCGTCGGTGAAGCCGTGATGGCGCCGGGCGATCTCGTACTGGGCCGCCAGCCGCGACCCGAAGAGCAGCGGGTCGTCCGCCCCAGCGCCATGGGCACGCCTGCGTCCCACAGTGTCCGCAGGGGTACGTCCTCCGGCTTCTCGTACACGCCCAGGGCCACGTTCGAAGCCGGGCAGACCTCGCAGGTCACCCCACGCTCCGCGAGCTTGCGCAGCAGCCTCGGGTCCTCTGCCGCGCGCACTCCGTGACCGATCCGGGAGGCGTCCAGATCGTCCAGGCAGTCGCGCACCGACGACGGCCCGGCCAGCTCGCCGCCGTGCGGGGCCGCCAGCAGGCCGCCGTCCCGGGCGATCGCGAACGCGCGGTCGAAGTCCCGCGCCATACCCCTGCGCTCGTCGTTGGAGAGCCCGAAACCGACCACCCCGCGGTCGGAGTAGCGCACGGCCAGCCGCGCCAGCGTGCGGGCGTCCAGCGGATGCTTCATCCGGTTCGCGGCGACCACGACGCGCATCCCCAGCCCGGTCTCCCGCACCGCCTCGTCCACGGAGTCGAGGATGGTCTCCAGCGCGGGGATCAGCCCGCCCAGCATCGGGGCGTACGAGGTGGGGTCGACCTGGATCTCCAGCCAGCCCGAGCCGTCCCGCACGTCCTCCTCGGCCGTCTCCCGCACCAGCCTCCGGATGTCCTCCGGCTCCCGCAGGCAGGACCGCGCGATGTCGTAGAGCCGCTGGAAGCGGAACCAGCCCCGCTCGTCCGTCGCCCGGAGCTTCGGCGGCTCGCCACTGGTCAGCGCGTCGGGGAGGTGCACACCGTACTTGTCGGCGAGCTCGAGCAGGGTGCCGGGCCGCATCGACCCGGTGAAGTGCAGATGCAGATGGGCCTTGGGCAGCAGGCTGAGGTCGCGTACTCGCTCCATTGAAGGATCTTGCCGCAGACACCGGGCATCCGGCAGCCCCTTTCCCCGATCGGGTCCTTGCCCGAACGAAAGAACGCGTCCGGCGGGGGCGGGGCCCGGGCCGGAGCGCCCCGGGACGAGGGGACGGACCCGGCCGAGGTCGTGTTCCGGGCCGGTAACACCCCGGGCCACGGCCTCGGGCCGTGACCTCGGCCGTGACTTCCCGGGAGGCGGCCCCCGGGCCATGGACGCCCCGGGCCGCAGATCCCTGGGCCGCAGACCCCTGGGCCACGCCCCGGGACCGGATCTCCGGGACCGGATCTCCGGAACCGAACCTCCGGGACCCGACCCCGGGACCGGAAGAACGCGCCCGGGCGGGCGCACCCCCGGACGGCGAACGGGCCCCGGCCGTCCGGACGCTGCCGGTGCCACCGGTGACGTCCTTCCGGCCGGGGCCCGCCCCTTGCCCGTTCAAGCGGAGACGGAACCTCAGTCCCGGGCCTCCGCCAGCAGCTTCTGCATGCGCGAGACGCCCTCGACCAGGTCCTCGTCGCCCAGCGCGTACGACAGCCGCAGGTAGCCCGGCGTGCCGAAGGCCTCACCGGGGACGACCGCGACCTCGGCCTCCTCCAGGATCAGCGCCGCGAGCTCCACCGAGGTCTGCGGCCGCTGCCCGCGGATCTCCTTGCCCAGCAGGCCCTTCACCGACGGGTACGCGTAGAAGGCGCCCTCGGGCTCCGGGCAGAGCACGCCGTCGATCTCGTTGAGCATGCGCACGATGGTCCCCCGGCGGCGGTCGAACGCCTCACGCATGGTCGCGACCGCGTCCAGATCGCCGGAGACCGCGGCCAGCGCGGCGACCTGCGCCACGTTCGAGACGTTGGAGGTGGCGTGCGACTGCAGGTTGGTCGCGGCCTTGACGACGTCCTTCGGGCCGACGATCCACCCCACCCGCCAGCCGGTCATCGCGTACGTCTTCGCCACGCCGTTGACCACGATGCACTTGTCGCGCAGCTCGGGCACCAGCGCCGGGACGGAGGTGAAGGACGCGTCGCCGTAGACCAGGTGCTCGTAGATCTCGTCCGTCAGCACCCACAGACCGTGCTCAAGCGCCCAGCGGGCGATCGCCTCGGTGTCGGCCCGGCTGTAGACCGCGCCGGTCGGGTTGGAGGGGGAGACGAACAGGACGACCTTCGTCCGCTCCGTGCGGGCCGCCTCCAGCTGCTCCACGGAGACCCGGTAGTTCGTGGTCTCGTCGGCGACCACCTCCACCGGGACACCGCCGGCCAGCCGGATCGACTCCGGGTACGTCGTCCAGTACGGCGCCGGGACGATGACCTCGTCGCCCGGGTCCAGGATCGCCGCGAAGGCCTCGTAGATCGCCTGCTTGCCGCCGTTGGTCACCAGCACCTGCGCCGGGTCGACCTCGTAGCCCGAGTCGCGGAGGGTCTTCTCCGCGATCGCCTTCTTCAGCTCCGGCAGGCCGCCGGCCGGGGTGTAGCGGTGGTACTTCGGGTTCTTGCAGGCCTCGATCGCGGCCTCGACGATGTAGTCCGGGGTCGGGAAGTCCGGCTCGCCCGCGCCGAAACCGATCACCGGACGGCCGGCGGCCTTGAGGGCCTTGGCCTTGGCGTCGACGGCGAGGGTCGCGGACTCGGAGATCGCGCCGATGCGGGCGGAGACCCGGCGCTCGGTAGGAGGAGTAGCAGCGCTCATACGGCCATGGTCCCAGAACGCCGAGCGCCCGGGCACAGGGGTTTCACCGGCCGGACGGTCGCCGAAGGTGATCGTGCGGTGGCTGAACGGGTCCGGACGGAACGCGGACAGGAACCGCCTCGAAGCTATCTGTTCGACGCACGGCTCCCGACCACGTACACTCACTGGTCGTTGGCCCTCGCGGACCACCACCGCGGATGCGGTAGGTTTGGGGGGAACCACATAGGGTCGTAGCTCAATTGGTAGAGCACTGGTCTCCAAAACCAGCGGTTGGGGGTTCAAGTCCCTCCGGCCCTGCTACACACACCTTCGCCAGGATGTGTGCGCATGTACGTACTTCGATGCATCGCCGTGCGGCTCGACCGGGCGCGGCACGGCCACGACCCGGAATCAGGTGAGAGACGTGACGGACGCCGTGGGCTCCATCGACATGCCTGATGCCGAGGACGAGGCGCCCGACTCGCGCAAGAAGTCCCGTAAGGGTGGCAAGCGCGGGAAGAAGGGCCCCCTGGGCCGCCTCGCGCTGTTCTACCGGCAGATCGTCGCCGAGCTGCGCAAGGTCGTCTGGCCCACCCGCAACCAGCTGACGACGTACACGACCGTGGTGATCATCTTCGTCGTCATCATGATCGGTCTTGTGACCGTGATGGACTATGGCTTCCAGGCAGCCGTCAAGTACGTCTTCGGCTGATCCCGCGGAGGGCGCCCGGCCGGCGCCTCTTTCGCATGTTCCACCCCATCTGTATCCAGGAAGAAGCAGCCACCGTGTCTGACCCGAACCTGAACGACGCCGTTGAGCCGCGCCGGAGCCTCGAGTCCACTGAGGACGCGCTCGACATCGTCGAGGCGGCGGACTCCGTCGACCCGGACCAGGCGGAAGCTGCTGACGCCGCTGCGGGCGAGCCCGCCGAGCAGGCCGCGATCCACGTGGAACCCGACGCCGAAGCCGTGGCGGAGGTCGACGAGGCCGCGGCCGCCGCTGCCGACGAGCAGCCCGTCGAGGAGGCCGAACCGGAGGCTCCGGTCGACCCCGTCGCCGCGCTCCGCGAGGAGCTGCGCGGGCTGCCCGGCGAGTGGTATGTGATCCACACCTACGCCGGCTACGAGAAGCGGGTGAAGGCCAACCTGGAGCAGCGTGCCGTCTCGCTGAACGTCGAGGACTTCATCTACCAGGCCGAGGTGCCCGAGGAGGAGATCGTCCAGATCAAGAACGGCGAGCGCAAGAACGTCCGGCAGAACAAGCTGCCCGGCTATGTGCTCGTCCGGATGGATCTGACGAACGAGTCCTGGGGCGTCGTCCGCAACACGCCCGGTGTCACCGGCTTCGTCGGCAACGCGTACGACCCGTACCCGCTGACCCTGGACGAGATCGTCAAGATGCTCGCCCCGGAGGCGGAGGAGAAGGCGGCCCGCGAGGCGGCCGAGGCCGAGGGCAAGCCAGCGCCTGCCCGCAAGGTCGAGGTCCAGGTGCTGGACTTCGAGGTCGGCGACTCGGTCACCGTCACCGACGGCCCCTTCGCCACCCTTCAGGCCACGATCAACGAGATCAACCCGGACTCGAAGAAGGTCAAGGGTCTCGTCGAGATCTTCGGCCGCGAGACGCCGGTCGAGCTGAGCTTCGACCAGATCCAGAAGAACTAGCGCTCCGGACTGACGGAAGAGCCCCTGGCCGGCGGGAAACCGCCGGTCGGGGGCTCTTTGCATGCCGGGGCCGGTTCAGCGGGCCGTGGCCGGACCGCGCTCGGCCGGGTGGCGCATCGGGAGCCCTCCGGCGGGGGGCCCGTCCCCGACGGCCAGTCCCGTCCGCACCGTGTACGGGACGTCCCGTCGCATGCGGCCGCCGGGACCGGCTGCCGGACGGGGGACCGCGACGCGATACGCGAGCCGATCGGCGGCCGCCGCCGGCCCGCGGTCTCCCGGGCCGTCGACGGAGCCGCCGGGCCGCGACCGGGTGCGGCGAAGGCCGTCGGCGGTGACGGCGTCGGCTGAGGTGCCGGATCGGGCGTCCCGACGACCCCGCCGGTGTGGTGCGGTGTGGTGCGGTGGGGGCCGCTGCGGTGCGCGCGCGACGGAGAGGGGCGAGTGCGCGGGCCCGGGGGCCGGGCGGTCCGCCCGGAGGCTTCCTCCGGGCCGGAACGGCCTCTCGGCCGTTCTGACCTGCTCGGTTTTTGGCCGCACGGTGGTACCCGCTATCGTTGTGCGGTATGCCTCCATCCGGATGATCGGGTGGATGTCATGCCGTTACAGCACACTCTCAACTGGACCCGGAGAGAGCAATGCCTCCCAAGAAGAAGAAGGTCACGGGGCTTATCAAGCTCCAGATCCAGGCCGGCGCCGCCAACCCGGCTCCGCCGGTCGGCCCCGCGCTGGGTCAGCACGGCGTCAACATCATGGAGTTCTGCAAGGCCTACAACGCCGCGACCGAGTCGCAGCGCGGCATGGTCGTGCCGGTGGAGATCACGGTCTACGAGGACCGTTCCTTCACCTTCATCACCAAGACTCCGCCGGCCGCCAAGCTGATCCTGAAGGCCGCGGGCGTGGACAAGGGCTCCGGCGAGCCGCACAAGACCAAGGTCGCCAAGCTGACGCGCGACCAGGTCCGCGACATCGCCACCACCAAGATGCCCGACCTGAACGCCAACGACCTGGACGCCGCCGAGAAGATCATCGCCGGCACCGCCCGTTCCATGGGCATCACGGTCGAGGGCTGATCGACTCCCCCGAGACCTCAGTGGCAGGGCCAGGCGCTGGCCCGGACCACGAACTCCACGCCTGAGACACCACAGGAGAAGAAGTGAAGCGCAGCAAGGCTCTCCGCAACGCGGACGCCAAGGTCGACCGGGAGCGCAACTACGCCCCGCTCGAGGCCGTCCGTCTTGCGAAGGACACCGCCAGCACCAAGTTCGACGGCACCGTCGAGGTCGCCTTCCGCCTGGGCGTCGACCCGCGCAAGGCAGACCAGATGGTCCGTGGCACCGTGAACCTTCCGCACGGCACCGGCAAGACCGCCCGGGTCCTGGTCTTCGCGACCGGTGACCGTGCTGCGGCCGCGGAGGCCGCGGGAGCCGACATCGTCGGCTCCGACGAACTGATCGACGAGGTCTCGAAGGGCCGTCTGGACTTCGACGCCGTCGTCGCCACCCCGGACCTCATGGGCAAGGTCGGCCGCCTCGGCCGCGTGCTCGGTCCGCGTGGTCTGATGCCGAACCCCAAGACCGGCACCGTGACCATGGACGTCGCCAAGGCCGTCACCGACATCAAGGGCGGCAAGATCGAGTTCCGTGTCGACAAGCACGCGAACCTGCACTTCATCATCGGCAAGGTCTCCTTCGACGAGACCAAGCTGGTGGAGAACTACGCCGCGGCGCTGGAGGAGATCCTCCGGCTGAAGCCGTCGGCCGCGAAGGGCCGCTACATCAAGAAGGCGACCCTGACCACCACCATGGGTCCCGGCATCCCGCTGGACTCCAACCGCACCCGGAACCTCCTCGCCGAGGAGGACCCGGCCGCGGTCTGAGCCCGGCGGCTCGCACGCGGTGGGACCGGCCCCCGCACCTCCTCTTCCCGAGGGGGTGCGGGGGTTCGTTTATCGGTACGTCGATGTCGGTGGGGTGCGTTACCGTTCAACCGACTTCACTGACGCAACAGAACAGAAGACCGGGGTGGGGATTTCATGAGCAGGTCGATGTGGAAGCGCGCGGGCGTCTCCCTGGCGGCCGCGGCCGTCGTCGTGGGTGTCGCGGGCTGCCAGGACGGTGACGAGGGCGGGAAGAAGGCCGCCGGCTCGTCGCAGTCGGCCGTCCAGTCGCAGGGCGAGATCACCAAGGTGATCCAGGCCGCCTACAAGAAGACGTCGGACGCCAAGTCCGCCAAGGTCCGGATGACCATCACCATGCCGGGCGGCATGGAGGGCGGCGGCACCATGGAGATGTCCGGGGTACAGGGCTGGGACCCCGGTCTGCTGGACGTCACCATGAAGGGCTCCATGCTCAGCGGGGGCGGCCCCGACGCGCCTTCCCAGGTGCGCATGGTGATGGTGGACGAGGCCATGTACATGGAGATGGGTGCCAAGCAGGCCGCCGAGATGGACGGCAAGCGCTGGATGAAGCTGGACCTCAAGGCCGCCGCCGAGGCGAGCGGCGACAAGGAGCTCCAGAAGCAGATGACCGGCAGCCTGGAGAACGTGAACCAGGACCCGGCCCAGCAGCTCGCCCTGCTGCTCGGCTCGCCCAGCATCAAGCACCTCGGCGCGGAGAAGGTCGACGGCGTCGAGGCGCAGCACTACAAGGGCACACTGAGCTTCGAGGAGATGCTCGACGCCAACAGGTCCTTCGACGCGCTGTCCGCGGAGGAGCGCGAGAAGCTGGTCGCCAACGTCAAGAAGGCCGGCATCAAGGGCTACGACACCGAGGTCTGGGTCAACGAGGACCAGTACCCGGTCAAGATGGTCGTGGGCATCAAGATGCCCCAGGGCACGATGAACATGACGGCGAACTACTCCGACTACGGTGCCGCGGCCACCGTCCAGGCGCCGCCGGCGAAGGACACCTTCGACCTGTTCGAGATGCTCAAGCAGCTGGAGGGCGCCGGCGCGGAGGGCGGCGCCGGTCTGGGCGGCTGAGCGGTTCCCGCACCCCCGGTCGTGGCCGGCGGCGGATCCCGCCCCCGGCCACGACCGGGGGCCCTCGCGGGTCCGGACGCCCGATTTGCTTGGCGCCGATCCGTTCGCGTACTCTTCCCCGGAAGCCAAAGACCGCTGGTCGTTGCCGTGCCCGTCAGGGTGTCGGCGGCCGAAGGATCCGCTAGCTGCGGACGACCCGCGCAGGTGACTGTGGAGAAGCTCCCGGACGTGCGTCCGGTGGAGCTACGCCCCGTGCGCCTGCGCCGGGGCGTTTCGTTTTGCCCAGCCTCCTTCCTTCAGCCCATGCGGTCCGAATCACCCGGAAGGAGGCCGAGGCTCATGGCGAGGCCCGACAAGTCCGCCGCGGTCGCCGAGCTGACGGACAAGTTCCGCAGCTCGAACGCCGCCGTGCTGACCGAGTACCGCGGTCTCACCGTGGCGCAGCTGAAGCAGCTGCGCCGTTCGCTCGGTGAGAACGCCCAGTACGCCGTGGTGAAGAACACGCTGACCAAGATTGCGGCCAACGAGGCCGGGATCACCTCGCTCGACGACCAGTTCGCTGGTCCGACGGCGGTCGCCTTCATCACCGGTGACCCGGTGGAGTCGGCGAAGGGTCTTCGTGACTTCGCCAAGGACAACCCGAACCTCATCATCAAGGGCGGTGTCCTTGACGGCAAGGCGCTGTCCGCCGATGAGATCAAGAAGCTTGCGGACCTCGAGTCCCGCGAGGTTCTGCTCGCCAAGCTGGCGGGCGCCATGAAGGGCAAGCAGTCCCAGACTGCCGCGCTCTTCCAGGCGCTTCCGTCGAAGCTCGTCCGCACCGTGGACGCGCTTCGCGCCAAGCAGGCCGAGCAGGGCGGTGCCGAGTAATTCGGCTCGCGCATTGATCCGCGCCGTCCGGCGCGGGTCGTAGCGGGCCGTACGCCCGCCGTTATGTACATCCCGGCACCAGCCGAATAGTGGAAGGACCGCCATCATGGCGAAGCTGTCTCAGGAAGACCTGCTCGCGCAGTTCGAGGAGATGACCCTCATCGAGCTCTCCGAGTTCGTGAAGGCGTTCGAGGAGAAGTTCGACGTCACCGCCGCCGCCCCGGTCGCCGTTGCCGCCGCCGGTGGCGCCGGTGCCGCTGCCGCCGAGGTCGTCGAGGAGAAGGACGAGTTCGACGTCATCCTCACCGGCGCCGGCGACAAGAAGATCCAGGTCATCAAGGTCGTCCGTGAGCTGACCTCCCTGGGCCTGAAGGAGGCCAAGGACCTCGTCGACGGCACCCCGAAGCCGGTCCTCGAGAAGGTCAACAAGGAGGCCGCTGACAAGGCCGCCGAGTCCCTCAAGGCTGCCGGTGCGGCCGTCGAGGTCAAGTGACCTTGCGAGTCTTCTGACTCCCGCGCTGTAACGCGCACGCGCTCAAGGGCGATCATCCATTCGGGTGGTCGCCCTTCGGCGTTGTCCGCACCGTCGGGCGGGCGCCTTGCGCTGTCCGTCGCGGGGAGTAGGGTGATCTTCGCCGTGCGCCAGGTGACGATCCCCGCAGTCAGGATTGGGCTGGGGGCCTTGACGAACCGCACGCAGCGCGCAATTCTCAGGACGCGTCGTCACAACGGTCCAAGTTCGAGGCATGGATCGGCGACCGAACGGGCAGTATCGGTGTGCGCCTCCCGGCGCGCGGCATACCGCGGAGTTGAGAACAACGAGGGTCTCGGTAAACCCGCCCTGGACATCAGTGGGCCAAGTGGCTACACTGACCCTTTGCGCTGCCTGTTAGCTGCCCCCTGCCCGTCACCAGGGGCATCCCTCGCACGAGCATCGTTGACCGGAATAGCCCTGACCTGGGATTTCTGTCTTTGTGCCCGGCTTGGGACCGGTACGCGCGTAGTGAGTCCGAGCCCTCGGAAGGACCCCCTCTTGGCCGCCTCGCGCAACGCCTCGACCGCGAATACGAACAACGGCGCAAGCACCGCCCCGCTGCGCATCTCCTTTGCAAAGATCAAGGAGCCCCTCGAGGTTCCGAACCTCCTCGCGCTGCAGACCGAGAGCTTTGACTGGCTGCTCGGCAACGCCGCATGGAAGGCTCGTGTCGAGGCGGCTCTGGAGTCCGGACAGGACGTCCCCACCAAGTCCGGTCTGGAGGAGATCTTCGAGGAGATCTCCCCGATCGAGGACTTCTCCGGGTCGATGTCGCTGACGTTCCGCGACCACCGCTTCGAGCCCCCGAAGAACTCGATCGACGAGTGCAAGGAGCGCGACTTCACGTACGCCGCCCCGCTCTTCGTCACGGCCGAGTTCACCAACAACGAGACCGGCGAGATCAAGTCCCAGACCGTCTTCATGGGCGACTTCCCGCTCATGACGAACAAGGGCACCTTCGTCATCAACGGCACCGAGCGTGTCGTGGTGTCGCAGCTGGTCCGCTCGCCGGGCGTCTACTTCGACTCCTCCATCGACAAGACGTCCGACAAGGACATCTTCTCCGCCAAGATCATCCCGTCCCGGGGTGCCTGGCTGGAGATGGAGATCGACAAGCGCGACATGGTCGGCGTACGCATCGACCGCAAGCGCAAGCAGTCCGTCACCGTCCTGCTCAAGGCGCTCGGCTGGACCACCGAGCAGATCCTGGAGGAGTTCGGCGAGTACGAGTCGATGCGCGCCACCCTGGAGAAGGACCACACCCAGGGCCAGGACGACGCGCTCCTCGACATCTACCGCAAGCTGCGCCCGGGCGAGCCCCGACGCGTGAGGCCGCGCAGACGCTGCTCGAGAACCTCTACTTCAACCCGAAGCGCTACGACCTCGCCAAGGTCGGCCGCTACAAGGTCAACAAGAAGCTCGGCGCCGACGAGCCGCTGGACGCCGGTGTGCTCACCACCGACGACGTCATCGCGACCATCAAGTACCTCGTCAAGCTGCATGCCGGCGAGACCGAGACGGTCGGCGAGAGCGGCACCCAGATCGTCGTCGAGACCGACGACATCGACCACTTCGGCAACCGCCGTCTGCGCAACGTCGGCGAGCTGATCCAGAACCAGGTCCGCACGGGTCTCGCCCGTATGGAGCGCGTCGTGCGCGAGCGCATGACCACCCAGGACGTCGAGGCGATCACGCCGCAGACCCTGATCAACATCCGGCCGGTCGTCGCCTCCATCAAGGAGTTCTTCGGCACCAGCCAGCTGTCCCAGTTCATGGACCAGAACAACCCGCTGTCGGGCCTGACCCACAAGCGCCGCCTGTCGGCGCTGGGCCCCGGCGGTCTGTCCCGTGAGCGGGCCGGCTTCGAGGTCCGTGACGTGCACCCGTCCCACTACGGACGCATGTGCCCGATCGAGACCCCGAGGGCCCGAACATCGGCCTCATCGGTTCGCTCGCCACCTACGGCCGGGTGAACGCGTTCGGCTTCGTCGAGACCCCGTACCGCAAGGTCGAGGGCGGCCAGGTCACCGACCAGGTGGACTACCTGACCGCCGACGAGGAGGACCGCTTCGTCATCGCGCAGGCCAACGCCGCGCTCGGCGACGACCTGCGCTTCTCCGAGGCCCGCGTGCTCGTCCGCCGCCGCGGCGGCGAGGTCGACTACGTGTCGCCCGAGGACGTGGACTACATGGACGTCTCGCCGCGCCAGATGGTGTCGGTGGCGACCGCCATGATCCCGTTCCTCGAGCACGACGACGCCAACCGCGCCCTGATGGGCGCGAACATGATGCGCCAGGCCGTTCCGCTGATCAAGGCCGAGGCGCCGCTCGTCGGCACCGGCATGGAGTACCGCTGCGCCACCGACGCCGGCGACGTCATCAAGGCGGAGAAGGACGGTGTGATCCAGGAGGTCTCGGCCGACTACGTCACCGTCGCCAACGACGACGGCACGTACACCACCTACCGCGTCGCGAAGTTCTCCCGCTCCAACCAGGGCACCTCGGTGAACCAGAAGGTCATCGTCTCCGAGGGCGACCGGGTCATCGAGGGCCAGGTCCTCGCCGACGGGCCGGCCACCGAGAACGGCGAGATGGCGCTCGGCAAGAACCTGCTCGTCGCGTTCATGCCGTGGGAGGGCCACAACTACGAGGACGCGATCATCCTGTCGCAGCGCCTCGTGCAGGACGACGTCCTCTCCTCGATCCACATCGAGGAGCACGAGGTCGACGCCCGCGACACCAAGCTCGGCCCGGAGGAGATCACCCGGGACATCCCGAACGTCTCCGAGGAGGTCCTCGCCGACCTCGACGAGCGCGGCATCATCCGCATCGGTGCCGAGGTCGTCGCCGGCGACATCCTGGTCGGCAAGGTCACCCCCAAGGGCGAGACCGAGCTGACCCCGGAGGAGCGCCTGCTCCGCGCGATCTTCGGCGAGAAGGCCCGCGAGGTCCGCGACACCTCGCTGAAGGTGCCGCACGGCGAGACCGGCAAGGTCATCGGCGTCCGCGTCTTCGACCGCGAGGAGGGCGACGAGCTTCCCCCCGGTGTGAACCAGCTGGTGCGCGTGTACGTCGCGCAGAAGCGCAAGATCACCGACGGTGACAAGCTCGCCGGCCGCCACGGCAACAAGGGCGTCATCTCCAAGATCCTGCCGATCGAGGACATGCCGTTCCTGGAGGACGGCACCCCGGTCGACATCATCCTCAACCCGCTCGGCGTCCCCTCCCGGATGAACCCGGGACAGGTCCTGGAGATCCACCTCGGCTGGCTCGCCAGCCAGGGCTGGGACGTCTCCGGCCTCGCCGACGAGTGGGCCCAGCGCCTGCAGGCCATCGGTGCGGACCAGGTCGACCCCCGTACCAACGTCGCCACCCCCGTCTTCGACGGTGCCCGTGAGGACGAGCTGGCGGGTCTGCTGGACCACACGATCCCGAACCGCGACGGCGACCGCATGGTCCTCCCGTCCGGTAAGGCGCGCCTGTTCGACGGCCGCTCCGGCGAGCCGTTCCCGGACCCGATCTCGGTCGGGTACATGTACATCCTCAAGCTGCACCACCTGGTCGACGACAAGCTGCACGCCCGCTCGACCGGTCCGTACTCGATGATCACCCAGCAGCCGCTGGGTGGTAAGGCTCAGTTCGGTGGCCAGCGGTTCGGCGAGATGGAGGTGTGGGCGCTCGAGGCGTACGGCGCCGCCTACGCCCTCCAGGAGCTGCTGACCATCAAGTCCGACGACGTCACCGGCCGCGTGAAGGTCTACGAGGCCATCGTCAAGGGCGAGAACATCCCCGAGCCCGGCATCCCCGAGTCCTTCAAGGTGCTCATCAAGGAGATGCAGTCCCTGTGCCTCAACGTGGAGGTGCTGTCCTCGGACGGCATGTCCATCGAGATGCGCGACACCGACGAGGACGTCTTCCGCGCCGCGGAGGAGCTCGGTATCGACCTGTCCCGGCGCGAGCCGAGCAGCGTCGAAGAGGTCTGACGGGCCTGGCCGGGACTCCCGACGGGAGCCCCGGCCGTCCCCGGACCCTCCCCCTACGCCCTGTGGGCGTGGAGGGACCCCCATCAGACCATTGATTGAGACACGACCCTGAGAGGGATTGACGCATAGTGCTCGACGTCAACTTCTTCGACGAGCTGCGGATCGGCCTGGCCACCGCTGACGACATCCGTCAGTGGTCCCACGGCGAGGTCAAGAAGCCGGAGACCATCAACTACCGCACGCTCAAGCCCGAGAAGGACGGACTCTTCTGCGAGAAGATCTTCGGCCCTACCCGGGACTGGGAGTGCTACTGCGGCAAGTACAAGCGCGTCCGCTTCAAGGGCATCATCTGTGAGCGCTGTGGCGTCGAGGTCACGCGCGCCAAGGTGCGCCGCGAGCGGATGGGCCACATCGAGCTGGCCGCTCCCGTCACCCACATCTGGTACTTCAAGGGCGTTCCGTCGCGGCTGGGCTATCTGCTCGACCTCGCCCCGAAGGACCTGGAGAAGGTCATCTACTTCGCCGCGTACATGATCACGTACGTGGACGAGGAGCGCCGCACCCGCGACCTGCCCTCGCTGGAGGCCCATGTCTCCGTCGAGCGCCAGCAGATCGAGAACCGCCGCGACGCCGACCTGGAGGCCCGCGCCAAGAAGCTCGAGGCCGACCTGGCCGAGCTGGAGGCGGAGGGTGCCAAGGCCGACGTGCGCCGCAAGGTGCGCGAGGGTGCCGAGCGCGAGATGAAGCAGCTGCGCGACCGCGCCCAGCGCGAGATCGACCGTCTCGACGAGGTGTGGAACCGCTTCAAGAACCTCAAGGTCCAGGACCTCGAGGGCGACGAGCTGCTCTACCGCGAGCTGCGTGACCGCTTCGGCACGTACTTCGACGGCTCGATGGGTGCCGCGGCGCTGCAGAAGCGCCTGGAGTCCTTCGACCTGGAGGAGGAGGCCGAGCGCCTCCGCGAGATCATCCGTACCGGCAAGGGCCAGAAGAAGACCCGTGCGCTCAAGCGCCTCAAGGTCGTCTCCGCCTTCCTGCAGACCAGCAACAGCCCCAAGGGCATGGTGCTGGACTGCGTCCCGGTGATCCCGCCGGACCTGCGTCCGATGGTGCAGCTGGACGGTGGCCGCTTCGCGACCTCCGACCTGAACGACCTGTACCGCCGTGTGATCAACCGCAACAACCGCCTGAAGCGCCTGCTCGACCTCGGTGCGCCCGAGATCATCGTGAACAACGAGAAGCGGATGCTCCAGGAGGCCGTCGACGCGCTGTTCGACAACGGCCGCCGCGGACGCCCGGTCACCGGTCCCGGCAACCGCCCGCTGAAGTCCCTCAGCGACATGCTGAAGGGCAAGCAGGGCCGGTTCCGCCAGAACCTGCTCGGCAAGCGGGTCGACTACTCGGCGCGTTCCGTCATCGTCGTCGGCCCGCAGCTGAAGCTGCACCAGTGCGGTCTGCCCAAGGCCATGGCGCTGGAGCTCTTCAAGCCGTTCGTGATGAAGCGCCTGGTGGACCTGAACCACGCGCAGAACATCAAGTCGGCCAAGCGCATGGTCGAGCGCGGCCGCACCGTCGTGTACGACGTCCTCGAAGAGGTCATCGCCGAGCACCCGGTGCTGCTGAACCGTGCGCCCACGCTGCACCGCCTCGGCATCCAGGCTTTCGAGCCGCAGCTGGTCGAGGGCAAGGCCATCCAGATCCACCCGCTCGTCTGCACCGCGTTCAACGCGGACTTCGACGGCGACCAGATGGCCGTGCACCTGCCGCTGTCCGCGGAGGCGCAGGCCGAGGCCCGCATCCTGATGCTGTCCTCGAACAACATCCTCAAGCCGGCCGACGGCCGTCCGGTCACCATGCCGACCCAGGACATGGTGCTGGGCCTCTTCTTCCTCACCACGGACGAGGAGGAGCGCGAGGTGCGCGGCGAGGGCCGCGCGTTCAACTCCACCGCCGAGGCGATCATGGCGTTCGACGCCCGGGAGCTCTCGCTCCAGGCGAAGATCGACATCCGCTTCCCGATCGGCACCGTCCCGCCGCGCGGCTGGACCCCGCCGGCGGACGAGGAGGGGCCCGAGGGCGTCGGCCCCTGGCAGCAGGGCGACAGCTTCCGCCTCACCACCACCCTGGGCCGCGCGCTCTTCAACGAGCTGCTGCCCGAGGACTACCCCTTCGTCGACTACACGGTCGGCAAGAAGCAGCTCTCCGAGATCGTCAACGACCTCGCCGAGCGCTACCCGAAGGTCATCGTGGCGGCGACGCTCGACAACCTGAAGGCGGCCGGCTTCTACTGGGCGACCCGCTCCGGCGTCACCGTGGCCATCTCCGACGTCGTCGTCCCTGAGGCGAAGAAGGACATCGTCGCGGGCTACGAGGCGCAGGACGAGAAGGTCCAGAAGCAGTACGAGCGCGGTCTGATCACCAAGGACGAGCGCACGCAGGAGCTCATCGCGATCTGGACCAAGGCGACCAACGAGGTCGCCGAGGCGATGAACGACAACTTCCCGAAGACCAACCCCATCTTCATGATGGTCAACTCGGGTGCGCGCGGAAACATGATGCAGATGCGCCAGATCGCGGGTATGCGCGGTCTGGTGTCGAACGCCAAGAACGAGACCATCCCGCGTCCGATCAAGGCGTCCTTCCGCGAGGGTCTGTCCGTGCTGGAGTACTTCATCTCCACGCACGGTGCCCGAAAGGGTCTCGCCGACACCGCCCTGCGTACGGCCGACTCGGGTTACCTGACCCGTCGTCTGGTCGACGTCTCGCAGGACGTCATCATCCGCGAGGAGGACTGCGGCACCGACCGCGGTCTGAAGCTGCGGATCGCCGAGCGGGGCGCCGACGGTGTCCTGCGCAAGGCGGACGACGTCGAGACGTCGGTGTACGCGCGGATGCTCGCCGAGGACGTCGTCGTGGACGGCAAGGTCATCGCGCCGGCCAACGTCGACCTCGGTGACGTGCTGATCGACGCGCTCGTGGGCGCGGGCGTCGAGGAGGTCAAGACCCGCTCGGTCCTGACCTGCGAGTCCGCCGTCGGTACCTGCGCGTTCTGCTACGGCCGTTCGCTCGCCACCGGCAAGCTGGTCGACATCGGTGAGGCGGTCGGCATCATCGCCGCCCAGTCCATCGGTGAGCCCGGCACCCAGCTGACGATGCGTACCTTCCACACCGGTGGTGTGGCCGGTGACGACATCACCCAGGGTCTGCCGCGTGTCGTCGAGCTCTTCGAGGCCCGTACCCCGAAGGGTGTCGCCCCGATCTCCGAGGTCGCCGGCATCGTCCGGGTCGAGGAGACCGAGAAGACCAAGAAGATCGTCATCACTCCGGACGACGGCAGCGACGAGGCGGCGTACCCGATCTCCAAGCGCGCCAAGCTCCTGGTGCGGGACGGCGACCACGTCGAGGTGGGCCAGAAGCTCACCTTCGGTGCCACCAACCCGCACGACGTGCTGCGGATCCTCGGCCAGCGCGCCGTCCAGGTCCACCTGGTCGGCGAGGTCCAGAAGGTCTACAACTCGCAGGGTGTGTCGATCCACGACAAGCACATCGAGATCATCATCCGGCAGATGCTGCGCCGTGTGACGATCATCGAGTCCGGCGACGCCGAGCTGCTGCCCGGTGAGCTGGTGGAGCGCTCGAAGTTCGAGCACGAGAACCGCCGCGTGGTCCAGGAAGGCGGCCACCCGGCCTCCGGCCGTCCGCAGCTGATGGGTATCACCAAGGCCTCGCTGGCGACCGAGTCGTGGCTGTCGGCGGCGTCCTTCCAGGAGACGACCAGGGTCCTCACCGACGCGGCGATCAACGCCAAGTCGGACTCCCTGATCGGCCTCAAGGAGAACGTCATCATCGGTAAGCTCATCCCGGCCGGTACGGGCCTCGCCCGCTACCGCAACATCCGGGTCGAGCCGACCGAGGAGGCCAAGGCCGCGATGTACTCGGCCGTCGGCTACGACGACATCGACTACTCGCCGTTCGGCACCGGCTCCGGCCAGGCCGTTCCGCTGGAGGACTACGACTACGGTCCGTACAACCAGTAAGGCGTACGTCTGACGCCAAGGGCGGTCACCCTCCGGGGTGGCCGCCCTTCGGCGTTCGGCGTGCGGTGGGCGCGGTGGCGATGGCGGTGGGGGAGGAACGAGGGGACGAGGGAACCAGGGGACGCCTGAGGCGGCGATCGCGGACCGACGCGGGCAGTCCGGCGGAGCCGGTCCCTCGGCTGGGCTCCGGTGCCCGAGGGCCTCGCCGTGCGGACACCACCGCCTGACCCTGATCTACGCGGACAACGACTTCGCTACCGTCACGAAGGTGCGTGTCCCCGAGCTGTTCGATGGTCAGCGCGCGGCCGGGGAGCCGACCCAGCCGCCCGGGAGCGGCGGCCATGGGCCCCGTGCCCGCTGACGAGCAGGCGCAGGACCCGTGCGGTCCGGAGGTCAGCCTCCCGAGGCGTACGTCACGAAGTCCGCCCAGGCCTGCTGCGTCAGAGCGAGTCGGGGGCCGTCGAGGCACTTGGAGTCGCGCACATGGATCGTGCCGGGCACGGCGGCGACTTCGAGGCAGGAGTCACCCTCGCTGCCGCTGCTGTAGCTGCTCTTGAACCACGTCAGGTCGGGGGTGTCTCCGGCCGAGGTGTTGCGGATCATCATGTATCCCCCAGCAGTTGCTCGATGAAGGCAGTCGACTCACGGGGCGTGAGGGCCTGGGCCCGGATGATGCCATGACGCAGTTCCAGGATACGGAGCAGCCTGGGATCAGTCACCGGTCGGCCGTTGGCCACTGCCGGAGAGCGCCCCACCGCCGAGCCGTCAGGGAATTTCAGTACCTCGATGCTGCCATCGACTCCGGCATGCTGCTCGCGGTCCATCGGCATCACCTGAAGCTCGACGTTCCTCAACCGCCCGACGTCCAGCAGGTGCTCAAGCTGGTTGCGCACCGGTGCCCTACCGCCGAGCGGACGCCGAAGCGTCCACTCCTCCAGAACGAAGCTGAGTTCAGGCGCCGGGTCGCGCTCGAACACCGACTTGCGGGCCACCCGCGCGGCGATGAACCGCTCCACCTCGTCCTGGGTGTAGGCCGGGCGGCGCATCAGCAGCAGCCCACGCGCGTACTCCGGCGTCTGCAACAGTCCATGGACGTTCAGCGGGTCGTACAGCTGGAGTTCGACCGCCCGGGCCTCCATCTGCGCCAGATCCCGAACCTTCTTCGGATACCTGACCTTGCCCACGTCCTCCTTCATAACCGCGAGCAGCCCGCCCGCCCCCAGCACCTCGTCCGCCTTGTCCAGAAACTCGGGGCGGGGAATCCGCTTCCCGGCCTCGATCTTGTAGACCAGGTCCTCCCCGTACCCCACCGCCTCCCCGAACTCGCCGGCCCGTAGGCCCGCCGCCTCGCGCCTCAGCCTCAACTGCCGGCCCACCGTGGCGACAACGGCCACGCCCCAGTCGTCGTCCGGGTCCACCTCCCACCCCGGCTCGTCCGTCTCACTCCTGAGCCGCCGGACGTCGTTGTCCACCGACATACCGCACTCCTCCGTCGTACCGCCGTGCCGTAGCGACCGCATCGCACCCGCAACGCCCGTGCCGACAGCCCGGACAACAGTGGACAAGCTCCGGACAGTCACCGTACGCATCGACCGCGTCACTGGTCACCGTAGGCGCGCGCCGCCACGCTCAGTGAGGTGAACCGGAAAAAGCCCACCCAACTTCACCCCTGGACACGTCACTTCAGTGTTCTGCTGTCCCCCACGCCACGTGGCGCCCGCCTCGCCCGCCTTCTCGCGACTGGAGTGGCTGCGCACCTGGGACCTGCCGCACTCCTCCGTCGAGGCCGCCGAACACCTCGTCGCAGAACTAGCCTCGAACGCCGCCATCCACGGGCGCGTCACCGGGCGGGGGTTCCGCCTCGTGCTCCTCGCCGACGCCGGCACCCTCCGCATCGAGGTGACGGACACGCGCGGTGACGACCTGCCCCACCGCCGGCCGCCCGCTCCCGATGCCGAGTCCGGACGCGGGCTGGTGCTCGTCGAGGCTCTCGCCGACCGCTGGGGTGTCGAACCGGGTCCCGTCCCCCGCAAGACCGTGTGGGCCGAACTCGACATGTCACCGAATCCCGGAAAGCCGAACTTCGGTGCGCCGGTCGCTCCCCACCAGGAACCGAGAGGAGAGAAAGAACCCGACCAAGCCCCACCCCTCCCGCCCGCGGCAGCCGCTCACTCTCACGGGTGAACCTCCCCCACTGAGCTGGATTCGGAGCCGGTCCGCTGCTCTACGCTCAGCGCGGCACCACACGCGGCACCCCCACCACAACCGAAAAGCAACGGCCCTCGCCGGGACGGCAATCCCAGTGCGAGGGCCTGACCACCAAGGAACTCAACCTTCCCGATGGACACCCAGAACCCTAGCGTGCGCCCGCACGCCCAGTCCCGTATCAGCGGGAAAATCCACCCCCGCCGCCCCGGCGGCCCCGCGGCGCGTCCCGCCGGCGTCATCCACGACAACACCCGGCACACCAGCCACTTCACGGTGATCGGCAACCATCTCGCCCAGCACCGGGAGCTTTCAGGGCTCGCGATCGGGCTGGGCGTGCACATTCAGTCGCTCAAGGCCGGCAGCCTTGTCGACATCAGGACCCTCGCCGGGCGCTTCCCCGAGGGCCAGGCCCGTATCGCCGCCGCCCTGCGGGAGCTGGAAGTCCACGGCTATCTGCGGCGCCCTCGCGAGCGCACCCCGAGCGGACGCATGGTCACCCGCACGATCTCCTGCAACCAGCCGGGCCGGCCGATGCTGCTGGTCGTCTGCCAGGACCGCGCTACCGCCGAATGGGCGGCTCGGCCGGTCCGCTTCGGCCCTCCCCAGTGGCCGCTCCTCACCCTGCGGCCGCTCGTCGCGGGGCCGCACAACATGCCAGTGCTCACCGACCCCGCCGACGTGCGCAAGGATCTCGCGCTCGCCACACTGTCCGCGATCACCCAGGCTGCGAATCCGGACATCGGGGTCATACTCAAGGCAATGACCAACGTGCTGCGGGACACGCCCGCAGTCCTCGCCAACCCGATCGTCGAACTCATCGCGCAGGGTCTGGGCACGTACCCAGCCTCAGAGACATGGAGGAAACTGGTGGCCGTGGACCTCTCTTTCTACAAGTCGCCCCTCTCCGAGGAACTCCGTGACGAGGGCCGTGCCGAGGGTGAGGCGCGGCGCGCGGCCGAGGACGTCCTGGACGTCCTGGCGGAGCGCGGTATCGCCGTGCCCGAGGCGGTTCGTGAGCGCGTGGTCGGCTGCGGCGACCCCGACACGCTGCGTCGCTGGCTCCGGCGGGCCGTCACCGCTCCCTCGGCTGACAGTGAGGATGTGACGTGGTGACGCTGCTGGTGGGTCTGACCCCTCGGCTGACTGACGTCTCGACTGTCCTGTTTGGGATTTGTCGGCCCGCCGGGCGTCACCACGCACGCGGCCGGACGGGCGTTTGTGACTTCATAGCGCCTCTGTGTGTCAAGCGACTGCAGCGAGTTGGGTCCGATGGTCGCGTTGCATGATCCGGTAAACCACGTTGGACAGCCGTCGCTTGAGAGCTCGGCGGGCCTCGGGCGGGGTCTTCCCCTCGGCGATCTTGCGGAGGTAGTAGTCCTGCCCGCGTCCGCCGTCGCGGATCTGGCAGACGGCGATCGTGTGCAGGACCGAGTTCAGCGCGCGGTTGCCGCCGGTGTTGAGTCGGTGGCGGACGTTGTTGCCGCTGGAGGCGTCCAGGGGCGCGGTGCCTGTGTAGCTGGCGAAGTGGTGCTCGGTGGGGAAGCGGGTGACGTCGCCGACGTGCCCGAGGACCTTGGCAGCCAGCACGGTTCCCAGGCCCGGCAGGCGGGTGAGCGTGGTGCGGGTGGCGGCCAGTGCCTCGCGCATCTGGATCTCGTTGTCCTTGACCAGTCGGTCCAGGCGTCGCAGGTCGGCCAGCAGGTCGCGGGCTATGTCGCGGCGGCAGTTGTCGGTGGCGGTGACGGGGCGGATGCCCTTCATCGCGGCGGCGGCCTTGTCGGCGGACAGACCGGTGGCCACGCCGCCGGGCAACAGGTCACGCAGGACGGCGTGCAGCCGGTTCAGGACGCGGGTGCGCTCGTGGACCAGGTCGTCGCGCCGCTCGGTCAGCAGCCGCAGGATCGTCGTCTGGTCCTCGGCGGTCACCTGCCGCAGGTCGGGGCGGAACAGGGCGACCTGGGCAACGTGGCGGGCGTCTGCCTCGTCGGTCTTGCGGTTGCCGCCGGTGGCCAGCAGCCGGGCCCTGGCGGAGAGCGTGGCCGGCACGTCGACCACGTCCTCGCCGGCGGCGGCCAGCTGCTGGGCGAGCGAGCGGCCAAGCCCGCCGGCGCCCTCGACGGCGAAGCGACGCTCGGGCCACTGCTCGCACCAGGCCATGAGCTGGCGGAGCGTACCGGCGTTGACGACGAACCGGCGCTTGGCCAGTTGGTGCCCCGAGGCGTCGACGGCGACGGCGGTGTGGGAGGACTTGTGCGGGTCGATACCGATCAGGATCACAGGCTGGCCTTGCACTCGACGGGAGCGGGGAGGGAGTGCGGTGGGCATCCTGACTTGAAGTCACCGTGCCGTCCTCATGCCTCTGTCGAGCCACACCGCGCGGGTGTCGGCCGGCGGCGGCACGCTATGAGAGAGCCAGCCCGTGGGCGGCAAGGAGCACTGCGGGCCCGTGCCGACCGACACCCTGGACGCTACGGCTGCAGACCGAGCGTCTGGGGTCGATTCAACAAGTCAGGAGCTTGGTCCAGAAGCCCCGTCACTGTCTTGTCCACCCGCCCGACCGGCGCGTGCCGCCCTCGGAACGGACACGCCACAAGGACGGACATGACCAGCATGACGCACGACGACCCGCAGATCACCGGCGGAGTCGACACCCACGGCCTGACCCACCACGCGGCCGTGATCGACACGGTCGGCCGGCACCTGGCCGACCGGGAGTTCCCCGCCACCATCCGCGGCTACCGCGACCTGCTGGACTGGATGCGCTCACACGGCACGCTGCTCGCGGTCGGGGTGGAGGGCACCGGCGCCTACGGCGCCGAACTCGCCCGGGTGCTGACCGCCGCGGGCGTCACGGTCATCGACGTGGACCGGCCGGACCGCAAGACGCGGCGGATGAAGGGCAAGTCCGACCCGATCGACGCCTACGCCGCCGCGACGGCCGTGCTCTCCGGACGCGCCACCGGCACACCGAAGAGCCGGGACGGCGTGGTCGAGGCCGTGCGTGTCCTGCGACTCGCCCGCCGCAGCGCGGTCAAGGCCCGCACCCAGGCGATGAACCAGATACGCGGCCTGCTCGTCTCAGCCCCCGCGATGCTGCGTGAACAGGTCACCGGTCTGGACCGGGCCGCACTGATACGCACACTCACCCGGCTGCGGCCCGGAGACGATCTGTCGCGGCCGCTGACGGCGACCCGGGCATCGCTGCGCCGCCTGGCCCGGCGTCACCAGGCACTTGACGCCGAGATCGCCGATCTCGATACCGAGATCGGCCCGCTGGTCAAGCAAGCCGCCCCGCAGCTGCTGGAGCTGTTCGGCGTCGGCCCCGAGACCGCCGGCCAGCTGCTGGCCTCGGCTGGGGACAACCCGGAGCGGATGCGGTCCGAGGGCGCGTTCGCGCACCTGGCGGGGGTCGCACCGGTCCCGGCCTCGTCCGGACGAACCCACCGCCACCGCCTCAACCGCGGTGGCGACAGGGCGGCGAACAACGCCCTGCACACCATCGTCCTCACCCGCATGCGCTTCGACGAACGCACCCGCGCCTACGTCGAACGCCGCACCAAGGAAGGGCTGAACAAGAAGGACATCATGCGCTGCCTCAAGCGATTCGTCGCCCGCGAGGTCTACCGCGCCCTGACCAGCACACCAACCGAACAAATCACTCAAACCGACCTGGCTCCAGCGGCTTGACAGCCATAGGAGCATCGCGATCTTCGCGGACGAGTAGTCCGGCCCGGCCGAGCCGGGCCGTCGGGCACCGTCCGGCGGGTCGCGAGCGCACCGGGTGACGGCAGTGGAACGGGACGAAGATCGTCTGGCTCCGGCATCGTCGGTACCACCGGGGCCATCGACAATGACGGCGTCTTCGGGCCCGGACGCATCTCGTGTGCCGGGTCCTTCACGTCAGAGTGGAGCCCCACCATGTCGTGGGTGGTAGGAACGGGCACCCTGCTGGGGCTTCTCGCGATCGCATGGGCAATCGTCACGCTGCGGACAGGGTGGGTCGCGCCCATGGCACGCCGCTACGTCACGTGGCCCCACCTTTACGGTCTCGCTGCCCTGCTCACGGGCAGCTCCGCCGTGCTGCAGAGCCTCTTCTGCTTTCGACTCCCGCCGAGCGTCTCCTGGGATGTCCGGTAGCTCCGGTCCCGGCGCCGCGGCTCCGCCCCGCCTCCACCATGCGCGCGCGGGCCCGATGGTGCCGGGCCGCACCGGCGAGGCGGTGTCGCGTCGGACGTGCTCCACGTGCGCGTACCGCCGTGGTGGCCGCCCCGTGCCCGGTCGGCGCGAGGGGCCCGGGAGGCCGCCGGGACATGCGGCGGGGTATCCGGCCGGGGCGGCGGTTGTTCCGGCGTGTCGCTCCCCGTCTCATTTGTTTTGACCGGAGTCCATGGGCTAGGTACGCTCAGACCTTGTGCCTGGGGTGTGCCCTGGCCCTCGTGCGTGCCTACGACCGTGCGGGGAGCCTGTATCGGCCACCGTAATCTGCGCCTTTTCCGCCTTCGGCGGGGGTCCGCGGTATTCGACACACCCGACCGCGTGGGTCGGCGACGTTCCAGGTTAGCTTTACTACACGGCACACAGAAACCGGAGAAGTAGTGCCTACGATCCAGCAGCTGGTCCGGAAGGGCCGGCAGGACAAGGTCGAGAAGAACAAGACGCCCGCACTCGAGGGTTCCCCTCAGCGTCGCGGCGTCTGCACGCGTGTGTTCACGACCACCCCGAAGAAGCCGAACTCGGCCCTCCGTAAGGTCGCGCGTGTGCGTCTGACCTCGGGCATCGAGGTCACGGCCTACATTCCGGGTGAGGGACACAACCTGCAGGAGCACTCCATCGTGCTCGTGCGTGGTGGCCGTGTGAAGGACCTGCCGGGTGTTCGCTACAAGATCATCCGCGGTTCTCTCGACACCCAGGGTGTCAAGAACCGCAAGCAGGCCCGCAGCCGCTACGGCGCCAAGAAGGAGAAGTAAGAATGCCTCGTAAGGGCCCCGCCCCGAAGCGCCCGGTCATCATCGACCCGGTCTACGGTTCTCCTCTGGTGACCTCGCTGATCAACAAGATCCTGCTGAACGGCAAGCGTTCCACCGCCGAGCGCATCGTCTACGGCGCCATGGAAGGCCTCCGCGAGAAGACCGGCAACGACCCGGTCATCACGCTGAAGCGCGCCCTCGAGAACGTCAAGCCGGCGCTCGAGGTCAAGTCCCGCCGTGTCGGTGGCGCCACCTACCAGGTCCCGGTCGAGGTCAAGCCCGGCCGCGCGTCCACGCTGGCCCTGCGCTGGCTCGTGGGCTACTCGCGCGCCCGCCGTGAGAAGACCATGACCGAGCGCCTCATGAACGAACTGCTCGACGCCTCGAACGGCCTCGGCGCTTCGGTCAAGAAGCGCGAGGACACGCACAAGATGGCCGAGTCCAACAAGGCCTTCGCGCACTACCGCTGGTAGTCGCAGACCCCATCGAGAACCGAGAGAAGACTGAAGCCTTATGGCTACCACTTCGCTTGACCTGGCCAAGGTCCGCAATATCGGGATCATGGCCCACATCGACGCGGGCAAGACGACCACCACCGAGCGCATCCTGTTCTACACCGGTGTTTCCTACAAGATCGGTGAGGTCCACGACGGCGCCGCCACGATGGACTGGATGGAGCAGGAGCAGGAGCGCGGCATCACGATCACGTCCGCCGCGACGACCTGTCACTGGCCGCTCGAGGACGTCGACCACACCATCAACATCATCGACACCCCGGGCCACGTCGACTTCACCGTCGAGGTGGAGCGCTCCCTGCGTGTGCTCGACGGTGCCGTGACGGTGTTCGACGGCGTCGCCGGAGTCGAGCCGCAGTCCGAGACCGTGTGGCGTCAGGCCGACCGCTACGGCGTTCCGCGTATCTGCTTCGTCAACAAGCTCGACCGCACCGGTGCCGAGTTCCACCGCTGCGTCGACATGATCAGCGACCGCCTGGGCGCTCAGCCGATCGTGATGCAGCTCCCGATCGGTGCCGAGGCGGACTTCAAGGGCGTCATCGACCTGGTCCGTATGAAGGCCCTGGTCTGGTCCGCCGAGGCCGCCAAGGGCGAGATGTACGACGTCGTCGACATCCCGGACACGCACGCCGAGGCTGCCGAGGAGTACCGCGGCAAGCTGCTCGAGTCCGTGGCCGAGAACGACGAGGAGATCATGGAGCTGTACCTCGAGGGCCAGGAGCCCTCCGAGGAGCAGCTGTACGCCGCGATCCGCCGCATCACCATCGCCTCGGGCAAGGGCAAGGGCACCACGGTCACCCCGGTGTTCTGCGGCACCGCGTTCAAGAACAAGGGCGTGCAGCCCCTGCTCGACGCGGTCGTCCGCTACCTGCCGTCGCCGCTGGACGTCGAGGCCATCGAGGGCCACGACGTCAAGGACGCCGAGCAGGTCATCACCCGCAAGCCGGCGGACACCGAGCCGCTGGCGGCGCTGGCCTTCAAGATCATGAGCGACCCGCACCTGGGCAAGCTCACCTTCGTCCGGGTCTACTCGGGCCGCCTGGAGTCCGGCACCGCGGTGCTGAACTCCGTCAAGGGCAAGAAGGAGCGCATCGGCAAGATCTACCGTATGCACGCCAACAAGCGTGAGGAGATCGACTCGGTGGGCGCCGGCGACATCGTCGCCGTCATGGGCCTGAAGCAGACCACCACCGGTGAGACGCTCGCGGACGAGAAGAACCCGGTGATCCTGGAGTCCATGGACTTCCCGGCGCCGGTCATCGAGGTCGCGATCGAGCCCAAGTCCAAGGGCGACCAGGAGAAGCTGGGTGTCGCCATCCAGCGTCTCGCGGAGGAGGACCCCTCCTTCCAGGTGCACACCAACGAGGAGACCGGCCAGACCGTCATCGGCGGTATGGGCGAGCTTCACCTCGAGGTGCTCGTCGACCGGATGAAGCGCGAGTTCAAGGTCGAGGCCAACGTCGGCAAGCCGCAGGTCGCGTACCGCGAGACCATCCGCAAGTCGGTGGACCGCGTCGACTACACCCACAAGAAGCAGACCGGTGGTACCGGCCAGTTCGCCAAGGTGCAGATCGCGGTCGAGCCCATCGAGGGCGGCGACGCGGCCTACGAGTTCGTGAACAAGGTCACCGGTGGCCGCATCCCGAAGGAGTACATCCCTTCCGTGGACGCCGGCTGCCAGGAGGCGATGTCGTTCGGCATCCTCGCCGGCTACGAGATGACGGGCGTCCGCGTCACGCTTCTCGACGGCGCCTACCACGAGGTCGACTCCTCCGAACTCGCGTTCAAGATCGCCGGTTCGCAGGCCTTCAAGGAGGCCGCGCGCAAGGCGTCCCCGGTTCTCCTCGAGCCGATGATGGCCGTCGAGGTCACCACGCCCGAGGACTACATGGGCGATGTCATCGGTGACATCAACTCCCGCCGTGGCCAGATCCAGGCCATGGAGGAGCGTGCCGGCGCCCGCGTCGTCAAGGGCCTGGTGCCGCTGTCGGAGATGTTCGGCTACGTCGGCGACCTCCGCAGCAAGACCTCGGGTCGCGCAAGCTACTCGATGCAGTTCGACTCCTACGCCGAGGTTCCGCGGAACGTCGCCGAGGAGATCATCGCGAAGGCCAAGGGCGAGTAACTCACCCGAGTACACGCTTTAGGCTTGACGCCGTACCGTCGGGGCGCTCCCCGCGAACCCGTGAGGCTCGTCCCGGCGGTCGGCACCACCAGCAAAGATCACCCTGGCGCCGATGAGTAAGGCGTACAGAACCACTCCACAGGAGGACCCCAGTGGCGAAGGCGAAGTTCGAGCGGACTAAGCCGCACGTCAACATCGGCACCATCGGTCACATCGACCACGGTAAGACGACCCTCACGGCCGCCATTACCAAGGTGCTGCACGACGCGTTCCCGGACCTGAACGAGGCCTCGGCGTTCGACCAGATCGACAAGGCTCCTGAGGAGCGCCAGCGCGGTATCACCATCTCCATCGCGCACGTCGAGTACCAGACCGAGTCGCGTCACTACGCCCACGTCGACTGCCCCGGTCACGCGGACTACATCAAGAACATGATCACCGGTGCCGCCCAGATGGACGGCGCCATCCTCGTGGTCGCCGCCACCGACGGCCCGATGCCGCAGACCAAGGAGCACGTGCTCCTGGCCCGCCAGGTCGGCGTTCCGTACATCGTCGTCGCCCTGAACAAGGCCGACATGGTGGACGACGAGGAGATCCTGGAGCTCGTCGAGCTCGAGGTGCGTGAGCTCCTCTCCGAGTACGAGTTCCCGGGCGACGACGTTCCGGTCGTCAAGGTCTCGGCGCTCAAGGCTCTCGAGGGCGACAAGGAGTGGGGCCAGTCGGTCCTGAACCTGATGGCCGCCGTCGACGAGGCGATCCCGCAGCCCGAGCGCGACGTCGACAAGCCGTTCCTGATGCCGATCGAGGACGTCTTCACGATCACCGGTCGCGGCACCGTCGTCACCGGCCGTATCGAGCGTGGTGTCCTCAAGGTCAACGAGACCGTCGACATCGTGGGCATCAAGCAGGAGAAGACCACCACCACGGTCACCGGCATCGAGATGTTCCGCAAGCTGCTCGACGAGGGCCAGGCCGGTGAGAACGTCGGTCTGCTCCTCCGCGGCATCAAGCGCGAGGACGTCGAGCGCGGCCAGGTCATCATCAAGCCGGGCTCGGTCACCCCGCACACCGAGTTCGAGGCCCAGGCCTACATCCTGTCGAAGGACGAGGGTGGCCGTCACACCCCGTTCTTCAACAACTACCGCCCGCAGTTCTACTTCCGTACCACGGACGTGACCGGTGTCGTGACCCTCCCCGAGGGCACCGAGATGGTCATGCCGGGCGACAACACCACCATGTCCGTCCAGCTGATCCAGCCGGTCGCCATGGAGGAGGGCCTGAAGTTCGCCATCCGTGAGGGTGGCCGGACCGTCGGCGCCGGCCAGGTCACCAAGATCGTCAAGTAGGTTCTTGGCCGTCTGACCCGGCAGCTCCGCAGCGAGCCGCAAGCGAGGGGCCCCGCACCGTGAGGTGCGGGGCCCCTTGCCGTGCCAGGGCGCTGCTCCCGGCCGGTCCTGCTCCGCGCGATGTCGCCGGTCCCGGTGCCAGGCCCCCGGTCCCACGTCATGCGGTGCGTCGCCACTGTAGGCGGGGGGGGTACGACGGTGCTCGACCGAGACACCCGGCGACCCGAATACCTGGCGACCGAAATACCCGGGGGCCGGATGCCCGGTGGCCGTGGGAACCCGGAGGCGGGGAGCAGGAAGGCGCGGAACCCGGAGGCGGGACCTCGCAGTGCGGCGGTGGCCCCACCCCGTCCGCGTCCGCGACCGGCCGCTTCCCTGCGCCGGCCGCCTCCCGCGCAGGCGACGGACTCCCTCGTGCTCCCGCTCCGGCCGGTGCTCCCGCTTCGGCCGGTGCTCCCGCTTCGGCCGGTGCGGCCGCGGCGCACATCGCGCGGCCGGCCGGAGCGCACATGATCACGGGTGCGGGGGAGCGGGAGGCCGGTCCGCACCTGCTTGTATCTTCTGTCTACTCGTGGAATGTCCACGACATGGGCACGGGGTGCCAGGACCAGGGGTGGGGACCAGTGGGAACGAGTACGCCGGAGGGCCGGCCCGGTGACGAGCCGTCGGTCTCGGACAAGGAGTGGGACGACTTCCTCCGCGGGGCCGCGGAGGGCGGACGGGACGCACCCGTGGAGCCGTCGGCGCGGGCGCGCCTGGTGACGCAGCGGCTGAGGGCGGAGGAGAGCGCGGCCGGGAGGACGCCCGGGGGAACGAGCGGCCGCGGAGGCGCCGGTGGCGCCCGCCGCTCATCGCCGGGGTGGCCGCCTTGGCGCTCGCCGTCGTCGCCATCCGGCCGGAACTGGTCGTCGACCGGCTCCCGGGCGCCGGGGGCGGTTCCGGCACGGACGCCGCGCCGCTCGCCGCGGAGACCGCGCCTCCCACGGCGGCGCCCTCCGGGGACCTGTTTCCGGACATGCCGACGCTGGAGGAGCCGTTCCGGGGGTCCCCGGCGGTGGCCTGGGCGGACGGGGTGGCGGGGATCGAGGTGCCCGAGGCCAGGGCGGTCGGCGGGATGAGCAGGGACCAGGTCGCGCACGCGCTGCGCAGCACGAAGGAGCTGCTGGTCGCGTCGAACCTCGATCGTGCGACGCTCCGGGGTGAGCACCCGGCGAAGGCGCTCGGGCTGCTGGACCCGCTCCAGAAGGACGGTCACGGTCTGATGGAGAAGGGGCTGCGCGACCCCCGCGAGGACCAGGATCCGCTGTGGCTGCTGAGCCGCTTCGACCCGGCCGAGGTGCGTGTGGCGGGCGACACGGTCAAGACCCGGGGGCGGCTGACCTTCGCCAAGGGCGACCGCGACGGCTCCGTCGAGGTCAAGGCCGACTACACCTTCGTCTACCCGCTGGTGAAGGCGGAGCCGGGCGCGGACGAGGTGGCGCGCACGATCGTCCGGAGGGAGCTGACCGTCGCCCTGTACGACCCGGCGGGGACGGTGACCACACCGGGCAGGCTGGTCGTGATCGCGTGGAAGTCGACCACCGGGAACACCGACTGCGCCCGGGACGGTGACGGGTTCCTCCACCCGCAGTTCCGGACGGACCTGGCCCCCGGCCCCGAGGGATCAGGCCCGGCGGTGGACCCGTACGACCGCAGCAAGGACCTCGACGCCCTGCCGCAGGAGTGCGGGACGGTGACGCGTACCTGACGGTCTGCCGTACCCCTGCCGTACCCCCGGCCGGTGCCTGCCGGTGCCTGCCGGTGCCTGCCGGACCGCGCCCGTCGTCCGGCGGGTGCGCCGCCGGCGCCGCGCCCGCCGGACCGGTGGCGGGGTCGCGGCGCGCGAGTGGGCCGCCCCGCCCGGAGCCAGCCCTCCGGGCCGAGGGCGGTCACCCGGGGCAGCGGCCGGGCGCCCGCTGCCTCTCAGGAGGGCGAGGCGGGCGCCGGAAAGGGGGCCAACAAGGCCCTGGCGGCGGGACGTTGCGGTCCTGTGATCGTTCGGGCCGAGGGGCAGGCCCGCCGGCCACCGGAGCCCCTCGCCGAGGGCTGCGGCCGCATCCATGCGTGCCGCGGTTTGACCTTCGTCACGACCGGGGTAGTCTCTTCGGCTCGATTGGCGCCCCAGCGGCCCGTATGGCAGACTGTCCGGGTTGCTCGGTTGCGTGCCGATGCTGCGCGCCTCCCGCCGGGAGGACCGGAAGCGAGTCCCACAGTACTCGTCACCCCTGATCAGGGGTGGAAGTACGGGAATCTTCCGGGAAGCGTGAGCGGGGCGCCTGCCAGGCACCCGGTGGGTGTCACCCCCCGGCTTCGTGGTCCCAGGGACCGCACCCCCTTGGTTGGGAAATCCTTCGGGAGATCTTCGTAGAGGGGCTGCGACACGCCCGACCGCGTGGGTCGGAGGAGACGAGAAGCCTCCGGGTTCCGGAGCGTTACGAGAGACAGGACTACGAAGTAGCCATGGCGGGACAGAAGATCCGCATCCGGCTCAAGGCCTACGACCACGAGGTCATCGACTCCTCGGCGAAGAAGATCGTCGAGACGGTGACCCGCACTGGTGCGTCGGTCGCGGGCCCGGTGCCGCTGCCCACTGAGAAGAACGTGTACTGCGTCATCAAGTCGCCGCACAAGTACAAGGACTCGCGCGAGCACTTCGAGATGCGCACGCACAAGCGCCTCATCGACATCCTCGACCCCACGCCGAAGACGGTCGACTCGCTCATGCGTCTCGACCTGCCGGCCGGCGTCGACATCGAGATCAAGCTCTGAGGTGACGCGCGAGATGGCTAAGCAGATCAAGGGCATCCTGGGCGAGAAGCTCGGCATGACTCAGGTCTGGGACGAGAACAACCGTGTCGTCCCGGTCACCGTCGTCAAGGCCGGCCCCAACGTCGTCACCCAGATCCGTACGAACGACACCGACGGCTACGAGTCGGTCCAGATCGCCTTCGGCGAGATCGACCCGCGCAAGGTGAACAAGCCCCTCAAGGGCCACTTCGCCAAGGCCGACGTCACCCCCCGCCGTCACCTCGTCGAGATCCGTACCGCCGACGCCGGCGAGTACACCCTCGGCCAGGAGGTCACCGCCGAGGTCTTCGAGGCGGGCGTGAAGGTCGACGTCACCGGCAAGAGCAAGGGCAAGGGCTTCGCCGGTGTCATGAAGCGCCACAACTTCCGTGGCCTGGGCGCCGGACACGGCACCCAGCGCAAGCACCGCTCCCCGGTTCCATCGGTGGCTGCGCCACCCCGGGCCGTGTGTTCAAGGGCCTCCGCATGGCGGGCCGCATGGGCAACGAGCGGGTCACCACCCAGAACCTGACCGTCCACGCCGTTGACGCGGAGAAGGGTCTGCTGCTCATCAAGGGCGCGGTTCCCGGTCCGAACGGCGGCCTCGTCCTGGTCCGTACCGCGGCCAAGGGGGCCTGAGGTAACCGATGAGCACCATTGACATCCTTTCGCCCGCTGGCGACAAGGCCGGTAGCGTCGAGCTCCCCGCGGAGATCTTCGACGCCAAGGTCAGCGTTCCGCTGATCCACCAGGTAGTCGTCGCGCAGCTGGCCGCTGCCCGCCAGGGCACGCACAAGACCAAGACCCGCGGCGAGGTCCGTGGCGGTGGCAGGAAGCCGTACCGCCAGAAGGGCACCGGCCGCGCCCGTCAGGGCTCGACCCGTGCGCCGCAGTTCGCCGGCGGTGGCGTCGTCCACGGCCCCGTGCCGCGTGACTACTCGCAGCGGACCCCGAAGAAGATGAAGGCCGCCGCCCTGCGCGGTGCCCTCACCGACCGGGCCCGCAACTCGCGCATCCACGTCGTCTCCGGCGTGGTCGAGGGCGAGGTCTCCACCAAGGCCGCCAAGACGCTGCTCGGCAAGATCTCGGAGCGCAAGAACCTGCTCCTGGTCGCCGAGCGCACCGACGAGGCCGCGTGGCTGTCCGCCCGCAACCTGCCCCAGGTGCACATCCTGGAGCCGGGCCAGCTGAACACGTACGACGTGCTCGTCTCCGACGACGTGGTCTTCACCCAGGCCGCCTTCGAGTCCTTCGTGTCCGGCCCCAAGGCCAACGACAATGAGGGGAGCGAGGCCTGATGGCCGAGATCACCAGCAAGACCTTCACCGACCCGCGTGACGTGCTCGTCAAGCCGGTTGTCTCGGAGAAGAGCTACGCGCTGCTGGACGAGAACAAGTACACGTTCATCGTCGCGCCCAACGCCAACAAGACCCAGATCAAGCAGGCCGTCGAGGCGGTCTTCTCGGTCAAGGTCACCGGGGTGAACACGATCAACCGCCAGGGCAAGCGCAAGCGCACCCGCACCGGTTTCGGCAAGCGCGCCAACACCAAGCGCGCCATCGTGACCCTCGCCGAGGGCGACCGTATCGACATCTTCGGCCAGGCCTCCTAACGGAGACCTTGGTCCGATATCGGACGAGGACTGAGAAATGGGTATCCGCAAGTACAAGCCGACGACTCCGGGCCGTCGTGGCTCCAGCGTCGCCGACTTCGTCGAGATCACGCGGTCCACGCCGGAGAAGTCGCTGGTCCGCCCCCTGCACAGCAAGGGCGGCCGTAACAACGCCGGTCGTGTGACCGTTCGCCACCAGGGCGGTGGCCACAAGCGCGCCTACCGCGTGATCGACTTCCGTCGTCACGACAAGGACGGCGTGCCGGCCAAGGTCGCGCACATCGAGTACGACCCCAACCGCACCGCGCGCATCGCGCTGCTGCACTACGCGGACGGCGAGAAGCGCTACATCCTCGCCCCGCGCGGCCTGTCGCAGGGCGACCGGATCGAGAACGGCCCCGGTGCCGACATCAAGCCCGGCAACAACCTGGCGCTGCGCAACATCCCGGTCGGTACGACCCTGCACGCCATCGAGCTGCGGCCCGGCGGCGGCGCGAAGTTCGCCCGCTCCGCGGGTGCCTCCGTGCAGCTGCTGGCGAAGGAGGGCTCCATGGCCCACCTGCGCATGCCGTCCGGTGAGATCCGCCTGGTGGACGTCCGCTGCCGCGCCACCGTCGGCGAGGTCGGCAACGCCGAGCAGTCGAACATCAACTGGGGCAAGGCCGGCCGTATGCGCTGGAAGGGCGTCCGCCCGACCGTCCGCGGTGTCGCCATGAACCCGGTCGACCACCCGCACGGTGGTGGTGAGGGCAAGACCTCCGGTGGCCGCCACCCGGTCTCCCCGTGGGGTCAGAAGGAGGGTCGTACTCGTTCTCCCAAGAAGGCGAGCAACAAGTACATCGTCCGCCGCCGCAAGACGAACAAGAAGCGCTAGGAGCGGGTTCAGATGCCGCGCAGTCTCAAGAAGGGGCCCTTCGTCGACGACCACCTGATCAAGAAGGTGGACGTGCAGAACGAGGCAGGCACCAAGAACGTCATCAAGACCTGGTCCCGTCGCTCGATGATCGTCCCGGCCATGCTGGGCCACACGATCGCGGTGCACAACGGCAAGACCCACGTCCCGGTGTTCGTCACCGAGTCGATGGTCGGCCACAAGCTCGGCGAGTTCGCGCCGACGCGCACCTTCCGCGGCCACGTCAAGGACGACCGGAAGTCGAAGCGCCGCTGACGCGGGGTGTGACTGACCATGACTTACACCGAAGGGACAACCATGGAAGCCAGGGCCCAGGCGCGGTACATCCGCGTCACGCCCATGAAGGCCCGCCGCGTGGTGGACCTCATCCGTGGCATGGATGCCACGGAGGCTCAGGCGGTCCTGCGTTTCGCCCCGCAGGCCGCGAGCGTGCCGGTCAGCAAGGTGCTGGACAGCGCCATTGCCAACGCCGCGCACAACTACGACCACACGGACGCCTCCTCGCTGTTCATCAGCGAGGCGTACGTCGACGAGGGCCCGACCCTGAAGCGGTTCCGTCCGCGCGCCCAGGGCCGTGCCTACCGGATCCGCAAGCGGACCAGCCACATCACCGTGGTCGTCAGCAGCAAGGAAGGAACCCGGTAATGGGCCAGAAGGTAAACCCGCACGGGTTCCGGCTCGGTGTCACCACCGACTTCAAGTCGCGTTGGTACGCCGACAAGCTGTACAAGGACTACGTCAAGGAAGACGTCGCCATCCGCCGGATGATGACGTCCGGCATGGAGCGCGCCGGTATCTCCAAGGTCGAGATCGAGCGCACCCGTGACCGCGTGCGGGTGGACATCCACACCGCGCGTCCCGGCATCGTCATCGGCCGCCGCGGCGCCGAGGCCGACCGTATCCGCGGCGACCTCGAGAAGCTCACCGGCAAGCAGGTCCAGCTGAACATCCTCGAGGTCAAGAACCCCGAGGTCGACGCCCAGCTGGTGGCCCAGGCCGTGGCCGAGCAGCTGTCCTCCCGCGTCTCCTTCCGCCGTGCCATGCGCAAGAGCATGCAGTCGGCCATGAAGGCGGGCGCCAAGGGCATCAAGATCCAGTGTGGTGGCCGTCTCGGCGGCGCCGAGATGTCCCGCTCGGAGTTCTACCGCGAGGGCCGTGTGCCGCTGCACACGCTCCGCGCGAACGTCGAGTACGGCTTCTTCGAGGCCAAGACCACCTTCGGCCGCATCGGCGTGAAGGTCTGGATCTACAAGGGCGACGTCAAGAACATCGCCGAGGTCCGCGCCGAGAACGCCGCCGTCCGCGCCGGCAACCGCCCGGCCCGTGGCGGCTCCGACCGCCCGGCCCGCGGTGGCCGCGGTGGCGAGCGTGGCGGTCGCGGTCGCAAGCCGCAGCAGGCGGCCCAGGGTGGCCAGCAGCAGTCGGCCGAGGCTCCCAAGGCCGAGGCCCCCGCCGCTGCCGCTCCGGCTGCCGAGAGCACCGGAACGGAGGCCTGACCGAAATGCTGATCCCCCGTAGGGTCAAGCACCGCAAGCAGCACCACCCGAAGCGCAGCGGTATGTCCAAGGGTGGTACGCAGGTTGCGTTCGGCGAGTACGGCATCCAGGCGCTCACCCCGGCGTATGTGACGAACCGCCAGATCGAGGCCGCTCGTATCGCGATGACCCGTCACATCAAGCGTGGCGGCAAGGTCTGGATCAACATCTACCCGGACCGTCCGCTGACGAAGAAGCCCGCCGAGACCCGCATGGGTTCCGGTAAGGGTTCGCCGGAGTGGTGGGTCGCGAACGTCAAGCCCGGTCGGGTGATGTTCGAGCTGTCCTACCCGAACGAGAAGATTGCTCGTGAGGCGCTCACCCGCGCTGCTCACAAGCTTCCGATGAAGTGCCGCATCGTTCGGCGCGAGGCAGGTGAGGCGTGATGTCGGCCGGAACCAAGGCGTCCGAGCTGCGCGAGCTGGGCAACGAGGAGCTTGTTGCCAAGCTCCGCGAGGCCAAGGAAGAGCTGTTCAACCTCCGCTTCCAGGCGGCGACCGGTCAGCTCGAGAACCACGGCCGGCTGAAGGCCGTCCGCAAGGACATCGCCCGGATCTACACCCTGATGCGTGAGCGCGAGCTGGGCATCGAGACGGTGGAGAGCGCCTGATGAGCGAGAGCAACGTGACCGAGAACAAGACCGAGCGCAACGCCCGCAAGACCCGCGAGGGTCTCGTCGTCAGCGACAAGATGGACAAGACCGTCGTCGTCGCCGTCGAGGACCGCGTCAAGCACGCGCTGTACGGCAAGGTCATCCGCCGTACGAACAAGCTCAAGGCCCACGACGAGCAGAACGCCGCCGGCGTCGGTGACCGCGTCCTCCTGATGGAGACCCGGAAGCTGTCCGCCACCAAGCACTGGCGCGTCGTCGAGATCCTCGAGAAGGCCAAGTAATTTTGCGGGGGCCTCCCGGAAGGGAGTCCCTCCGCATGCCCCCGCTGGGGGAACCCCTCCGGGGGAGCTTCCCCAGCACTAAGTTCCGCCAGGCTCGGCGGGGCCGTTCCCCACGGACCGGCCCCGCCGGGAACCGGCAGACGATCAGGAGATAGACGTGATCCAGCAGGAGTCGCGACTTCGCGTCGCCGACAACACTGGTGCCAAGGAGATCCTTTGCATCCGTGTTCTCGGTGGCTCGGGTCGCCGCTACGCGGGCATCGGTGACGTCATCGTCGCCACCGTCAAGGACGCGATCCCCGGTGGCAACGTGAAGAAGGGTGACGTCGTCAAGGCGGTCATCGTTCGCACCGTCAAGGAGCGCCGCCGCCAGGACGGCTCGTACATCCGCTTCGACGAGAACGCCGCCGTCATTCTGAAGAACGACGGCGACCCTCGCGGCACCCGTATCTTCGGCCCCGTGGGCCGTGAGCTGCGCGAGAAGAAGTTCATGAAGATCATCTCGCTCGCGCCGGAGGTGCTGTAAGCATGAAGATCAAGAAGGGCGACCTGGTCCAGGTCATCACCGGCAAGGACAAGGGCAAGCAGGGCAAGGTCATTGCCGCTTTCCCGCGCGACGAGCGCGTCCTGGTCGAGGGTGTCAACCGGGTCAAGAAGCACACCAAGGCCAACCAGCCGGGCCGTGCCTCCCAGGCCGGCGGCATCGTGACCACCGAGGCCCCCATCCACGTCAGCAACGTGCAGCTCGTCGTGGAGAAGGACGGCAAGAAGGTCGTCACCCGCGTCGGCTACCGGTTTGACGACGAGGGCAACAAGATCCGCGTTGCCAAGCGGACCGGTGAGGACATCTGATGGCTACCACGACTGCGCCGCGTCTCAAGACGCGCTACCGCGAGGAAATCGTCGGCAAGCTGCGTGACGAGTTCAAGTACGAGAACGTCATGCAGGTCCCCGGTCTCGTCAAGATCGTGGTCAACATGGGTGTGGGCGACGCCGCCCGCGACTCCAAGCTGATCGAGGGCGCCATCCGCGACCTCACCACGATCACCGGCCAGAAGCCGGCCGTCACCAAGGCCCGCAAGTCCATCGCGCAGTTCAAGCTGCGCGAGGGCCAGCCGATCGGCGCCCACGTGACGCTCCGCGGCGACCGCATGTGGGAGTTCCTGGACCGCACCCTGTCGCTCGCGCTGCCGCGCATCCGCGACTTCCGCGGTCTGTCCCCCAAGCAGTTCGACGGCCGGGGCAACTACACCTTCGGTCTCACGGAGCAGGTCATGTTCCACGAGATCGACCAGGACAAGATCGACCGCGTCCGGGGTATGGACATCACCGTGGTCACCACGGCGACCAACGACGCTGAAGGCCGTGCCCTTCTCCGTCACCTCGGCTTCCCGTTCAAGGAGGCGTGAGCGAGATGGCGAAGAAGGCTCTGATTGCCAAGGCTGCTCGTAAGCCCAAGTTCGGTGTGCGCGCGTACACCCGCTGCCAGCGCTGCGGCCGTCCGCACTCCGTGTACCGCAAGTTCGGCCTGTGCCGCGTGTGCCTTCGTGAGATGGCTCACCGTGGCGAGCTGCCGGGCGTGACCAAGAGCTCCTGGTAGTCCCCAGTCCAGTCCGTCGGCCCGAAGGGCCGCCCCTGAGGGGCGGCGGTCGGGTGACGGGTGGGCGGGATTACCGGAGGCTCTCGGTAAGCAACGGGCCGGCGGGGCCCTCCCTCACATGCCGTAGGCTTGTGGGGTTGGGCGCCCGCCGCCCTGAACGACTTACTACGCCGTAGGTCCCCGTGCCGCACCCGTCCCGCCCCTGTGCGGGGAGAGGGATGGCACATACAGGAAACCCCGGCGAGAGAGGCCGAAGGCCAATTCATGACCATGACTGATCCGATCGCGGACATGCTGACCCGTCTGCGTAACGCGAACTCGGCGTACCACGACTCCGTGACGATGCCGCACAGCAAGATCAAGTCGCACATCGCGGAGATCCTCCAGCAGGAGGGCTTCATCACGGGCTGGAAGGTCGAGGACGCCGAGGTCGGCAAGAACCTCGTCCTCGAGCTGAAGTTCGGCCCGAACCGTGAGCGCTCCATCGCGGGCATCAAGCGGATCTCCAAGCCCGGTCTCCGGGTCTACGCGAAGTCCACCAACCTGCCGAAGGTGCTCGGCGGCCTGGGCGTGGCCATCATCTCCACGTCGCACGGGCTCCTCACCGACAAGCAGGCCAGCAAGAAGGGTGTGGGCGGGGAAGTCCTCGCCTACGTCTGGTAGTCGGGAACGGAGGAGAAGAACAATGTCGCGTATCGGCAAGCTCCCCATCCCGGTTCCCGCCGGCGTGGACGTCACCATCGAGGGCCGCACGGTCACGGTGAAGGGTTCCAAGGGCACCCTGATCCACACCGTTGCCGCGCCGATCGAGATCGTGAAGGGCGAGGACGGCACCCTGCAGGTGTCCCGCCCGAACGACGAGCGTCAGAACAAGGCCCTGCACGGCCTGTCCCGCACGCTGGTGGCCAACATGATCACCGGTGTGACCCAGGGATACACCAAGGCGCTCGAGATCAGCGGTGTCGGTTACCGCGTTGCCGCGAAGGGCTCCAACCTGGAGTTCCAGCTCGGCTACAGCCACCCGATCCTGGTGGAGGCCCCCGAGGGGATCTCCTTCAAGGTCGAGTCGCCGACCAAGTTCTCGGTCGAGGGCATCGACAAGCAGAAGGTCGGCGAGGTCGCCGCGAACATCCGCAAGCTGCGCAAGCCCGACCCGTACAAGGCCAAGGGCGTGAAGTACGCGGGCGAGGTCATCCGCCGCAAGGTCGGAAAGGCTGGTAAGTAAGCCATGGCATACGGCGTGAAGATTGCCAAGGGCAAGGCCTACAAGGGCGCCGCTCTGAAGCGTCGCCACATCCGCATCCGCAAGAAGATCTCGGGTACGGCGGAGCGTCCGCGCCTGGTCGTCACCCGGTCCAACCGCGGCATC
Source organism: Streptomyces sp. I6 (assembly GCA_003725745.1). Taxonomy (GTDB): domain Bacteria; phylum Actinomycetota; class Actinomycetes; order Streptomycetales; family Streptomycetaceae; genus Streptomyces. The sequence goes on from RHDP01000001.1 coordinate 4,040,079, forward strand.
ACCGCTCAGGTCATCGACGACCTCAAGGGCCACACCGTGGCGTCGGCGTCCACCCTGGACGCTTCCATCCGCGGCGGCGAGGGCGACAAGTCGGCGAAGGCGAAGCAGGTCGGCCAGCTCGTGGCCGAGCGTGCGAAGGCCGCCGGCGTCGAGGCTGTCGTGTTCGACCGTGGCGGCAACCAGTACGCCGGGCGCATCGCCGCCCTGGCGGACGCCGCCCGCGAAGCCGGCCTGAAGTTCTGAGCCGTTCGTAGCTAGCGGAAAAGAGAGAGGTAAATCCAATGGCTGGACCCCAGCGCCGCGGCAGCGGTGCCGGTGGCGGCGAGCGGCGGGACCGGAAGGGCCGTGACGGCGGCGCTGCTGCCGCCGAGAAGACCGCGTACGTTGAGCGCGTCGTCGCGATCAACCGCGTCGCCAAGGTTGTGAAGGGTGGTCGTCGCTTCAGCTTCACCGCGCTGGTCGTGGTGGGCGACGGTGACGGCACCGTGGGTGTCGGTTACGGCAAGGCCAAGGAGGTGCCGGCCGCCATCGCCAAGGGTGTGGAGGAGGCCAAGAAGCACTTCTTCAAGGTCCCCCGCATCCAGGGCACCATCCCCCACCCCATCCAGGGTGAGAAGGCGGCGGGCGTCGTGCTGCTCAAGCCGGCTTCCCCCGGTACCGGTGTGATCGCCGGTGGCCCGGTGCGCGCCGTGCTCGAGTGCGCCGGCGTTCACGACATCCTGTCGAAGTCCCTGGGCTCCGACAACGCGATCAACATCGTGCACGCGACCGTGGCGGCCCTGAAGGGCCTGCAGCGTCCCGAGGAGATCGCGGCCCGCCGCGGTCTGCCGCTCGAGGACGTCGCCCCCGCGGCCCTGCTTCGTGCGCGTGCGGGAGCGGGTGCGTAATGGCCCGCCTCAAGATCACGCAGACGAAGTCGTACATCGGCAGCAAGCAGAACCACCGTGACACCCTGCGTTCGCTCGGCCTGAAGAGGGTCAACGACGTGGTCGTCAAGGAGGACCGCCCCGAGTTCCGCGGAATGGTGCACACCGTCCGCCACCTCGTGACGGTCGAGGAGGTCGACTGATCATGGCGGAGCAGAACCCGCTGAAGATCCACAACCTCCGTCCCGCCCCGGCGCCAAGACCGCCAAGACCCGTGTCGGTCGTGGTGAGGCGTCGAAGGGTAAGACGGCCGGTCGTGGTACCAAGGGCACGAAGGCCCGCTACCAGGTTCCGGAGCGCTTCGAGGGCGGCCAGATGCCGCTGCACATGCGCCTCCCGAAGCTGAAGGGCTTCAAGAACCCGTTCAAGACCGAGTACCAGGTCGTCAACCTGGACAAGCTCGCCGCCCTCTACCCCGAGGGTGGCGAGGTCACGGTCGCCGACCTGGTCGCCAAGGGCGCGGTTCGCAAGAACCAGCTCGTCAAGGTGCTGGGCCAGGGCGAGGTCTCCGTGGCGCTCCAGGTGACGGTCGACGCCGTCTCCGGCTCCGCCAAGGAGAAGATCACCGCCGCCGGCGGTACCGTCACCGAGCTCGTCTGAGACGAGCCGATGGCCTGAACACCAACCGGGGATGCTCTCAAGCGGAGCATCCCCGGTTGGTCGTTCCAAGGGGGCACACTCGCCGGTAAGGTGGCGTGCGTTGTTGCTGTTATCCCCGGGGGCGACCCCCACGTCGCGACGGAGGCCCACCGGCCCCCGAGCGGTACCCGTCCCATACGAATTCGTCGAACCTCAAGACCGTCACCTCTGACGCTTTGCGCGGGGGTCGCAGGAGGCACCGTGCTCACCGCGTTCGCCCGGGCGTTCAAGACGCCCGACCTGCGCAAGAAGCTGCTCTTCACGCTCGGCATCATCGTGCTGTACCGGCTCGGCGCGCACATCCCCGTGCCGGGCGTCAGCTATGAGAACGTCCAGATCTGTGTGGACCAGGCAGCGAAGAACAACAGCAGCCTCTTCGGCCTCGTCAACATGTTCAGCGGCGGAGCGCTTCTGCAGATCACGATCTTCGCGCTCGGCATCATGCCGTACATCACGGCGAGCATCATCCTCCAGCTGCTGACGGTGGTCATCCCCCGTCTGGAGGCCCTCAAGAAGGAGGGCCAGTCCGGCACCGCGAAGATCACGCAGTACACGCGCTACCTCACGGTCGCCCTGGCGGTGCTGCAGGGCACCGGCCTGGTGGCCACGGCCCGCAGCGGTGCGCTGTTCTCCGGCTGCCAGGTGGCCGATGAGATCGTCCCCGACCAGTCGATCTTCGTGACGGCCACCATGGTGGTCACCATGACCGCCGGCACGGCCCTGGTCATGTGGCTCGGTGAGCTGATCACGGACCGCGGCATCGGCAACGGCATGTCCATCCTGATGTTCATCTCCATCGCCGCCGGCTTCCCCGGCGCGCTGTGGGCCATCAAGGAGAGCGGCAACCTCGCCAAGGGCTGGATCGAGTTCGGCACGGTCATCCTGATCGGCTTCGTGATGGTGGCGCTCGTCGTCTTCGTCGAGCAGGCCCAGCGGCGCATCCCGGTCCAGTACGCCAAGCGGATGATCGGCCGCAGGTCGTACGGCGGTACGTCCACCTACATCCCGCTCAAGGTGAACCAGGCGGGTGTGATTCCCGTCATCTTCGCCTCGTCGCTGCTCTACATCCCGGCGCTCATCGCCCAGTTCTCGAACTCGGACGCGGCGTGGAAGAGGTGGATCGAAGCCCACTTCGTCAGTGGTGACCACCCGTACTACATCGCGACGTACTTCGTACTGATCGTGTTCTTCGCCTTCTTCTACGTGGCCATCTCGTTCAACCCCGAGGAAGTCGCGGACAACATGAAGAAGTATGGTGGCTTCATCCCGGGTATCCGGGCCGGTCGACCTACCGCCGAGTATCTGAGCTACGTGCTCAACCGGATCACCTGGCCGGGCTCGCTGTATCTGGGTCTGATCGCTCTTGTGCCGACGATGGCGTTGGCGGGCTTCGGTGGTGCGAACCAGAACTTCCCGTTCGGTGGCACCAGCATCCTCATCATCGTGGGTGTCGGTCTCGAGACCGTGAAGCAGATCGAGAGCCAGCTCCAGCAGCGCAACTACGAAGGGTTCCTCCGCTGATGCGAATCGTCCTCGTCGGACCGCCCGGTGCCGGCAAGGGAACGCAGGCCGCGTTCCTCGCCAGGAACCTGTCGATCCCGCACATCTCCACGGGCGACCTGTTCCGGGCCAACATCAGCCAGGGGACGGAGCTGGGCAGGCAGGCCAAGGCGTACATGGACGCCGGCAACCTGGTGCCGGACGAGGTCACCATCGGGATGGCGCGCGACCGGATGGCCCAGCCGGACGCCGAGAACGGGTTCCTGCTGGACGGCTTCCCGCGCAACGTCTCGCAGGCCGAGGCGCTGGACACGGCGCTGGCGTCGGACGGTGTGAAGCTGGACGCGGTCCTGGACCTGGAGGTCCCGGAGGACGAGGTCGTCAAGCGGATCGCGGGCCGCCGCATCTGCCGCAACGACAGCGCGCACGTCTTCCACGTGACCTACAGCGCGCCCCGGACCGAGGGCGTCTGCGACGTCTGCGGCGGCGACCTCTACCAGCGGGACGACGACTCCGAGGAGACCGTCCGCAAGCGGCTCGAGGTCTACCACACGCAGACCGAGCCGATCATCGACCACTACCGGGCCCAGGGCCTGCTGGTGACCATCTCCGCGCTCGGCAAGGTCGACGAGGTGACCGAGCGCGCGATGGAGGCGCTGGAGACGGACCGGGCCGCCCAGGCCTGAACCTCGTACCCCAGGCGTACCCTCCTACCGGATCGCATACGGCCGCGGTGTCCCCAGGACGCCGCGGCCGTATCGTTGATGACCCAGGCATTCAGCCGAACCACTCTCCGACTCTGAAAGGCGCCGGCCCCCATGGTGCAGATCAAGACCCCCGAGCAGATCGCGAAGATGCGTGAGGCGGGGCTGGTCGTCGCCGCCATCCACGCGGCGACCCGTGAGGCGGCGGTTCCCGGCGCCACCACGAGGGACCTGGACGAGGTCGCCCGCAAGGTGATCGCCGACCACGGGGCCAAGTCCAACTTCCTCGGGTACGGCGGATTCCCGGCCACCATCTGCACCTCGGTGAACGAGGTCGTCGTCCACGGCATCCCGGACGGCAAGACGGTCCTCAGGCACGGCGACATCATCTCCGTCGACGCCGGGGCGATCGTCGACGGATGGCACGGCGACGCCGCGTTCACCGCGTTCGTGGGCGACGGTCACGCCCCGGAGCTGGTCGAGCTCTCCCGGGTGACCGAGGAGTCCATGTGGGCCGGTATCGCCGCCATGAGGAGCGGCAACCGGCTGGTCGACGTCTCCCGGGCGATCGAGACGTACATCCGCCGCCAGCCGAAGCCGGGCGGCGGCCGGTACGGGATCATCGAGGACTACGGAGGCCACGGCATCGGCACCGAGATGCACATGGACCCCCATCTGCTGAACTACGTCAGCCGCAAGCGCGGCAAGGGCCCGAAGCTGGTTCCGGGCTTCTGCCTGGCGATCGAGCCGATGGTGTCGCTCGGCACCCCGCACACCGAGGTGCTCGCGGACGATTGGACCGTGATCACCACGGACGGCACCTGGTCCTCGCACTGGGAGCACTCGGTGGCGCTGACGGAGGACGGCCCGCTGGTGCTGACGGCCGTGGACGGCGGCCGGGCGAAACTGGCGGAGCTGGGCGTCACGGCCGCTCCGGACCCGCTGGCCTGAGCGGGGCCCTGGGGTGCGGGGCCCTGGTACGAGCGGGCCGCCGGGTGCACCCAGGGCGGCGGGCGGGGTGATCGGGGAGTCCCGGCCGCCCCGCTCCTGCTTAAGGATCTCCTACCTTGGGCAAACTCCCCGGATTCGTCTTTTCCAGGGGCCTGACGTAGACTGATGCGTCGGTTCGCGTGTACCCGTATGCCCGCTTGCGGTCGAAGGGTGGCAAGAGCCGATCAAGGTAGCCGATTCGAAGGGCGAAGCGTGGCCAAGAAGCAAGGTGCCATCGAGATTGAGGGCACCGTGATCGAGTCCCTGCCGAACGCCATGTTCAAGGTGGAACTCCAGAACGGTCACAAGGTCCTCGCGCACATCTCCGGCAAGATGCGGATGCACTACATCCGGATCCTTCCGGACGACCGGGTCGTCGTGGAGCTGTCTCCGTACGACCTGACGCGCGGGCGGATCGTCTACCGATACAAGTAGATCTTGCCCTCCCCTCTCCCGAGGGGTGCTGGCACTGACCCGGAGAACCTCACATCCCATGAAGGTCAAGCCGAGCGTCAAGAAGATCTGCGACAAGTGCAAGGTGATCCGCCGTCACGGCCGGGTCATGGTCATCTGCGACAACCTGCGCCACAAGCAGCGCCAGGGCTGACGCACGCCGACCTGCACTTCGCAGATCTTCGCGCGACGCGAGCAACACATGTTCACCAGCAGGGCCCGCCCAGTCCGCGAGGACCGGCGGCACCTCCGGCGGGGGCCGGGGACCGGGACGTACCACCTCTCCCCAGGGAGCGGTCGGCGGCCCGGGACGGTTCTGCTGCAGACCCCCGAACACCACAGGAGCCATTGAATGGCACGCGTTTCCGGTGTTGACATCCCGCGCGACAAGCGCGTGGAGGTCGCACTCACCTACGTCTTCGGCATCGGCCGCACCCTGGCGCAGGAGACCCTCGCCGCGACCGGTGTGAACCCGAACACCCGCGTTCGTGACCTGGCCGAAGAGGACCTGGTCAAGATCCGCGAGTACGTGGACAACAACATCAAGACCGAGGGTGACCTCCGTCGCGAGATCCAGGCCGACATCCGCCGCAAGGTCGAGATCGGCTGCTACCAGGGTCTGCGCCACCGCCGCGGTCTGCCGGTCCACGGTCAGCGCACCAGCACGAACGCCCGTACCCGCAAGGGTCCGCGTCGCGCCATCGCCGGCAAGAAGAAGCCGGGCAAGAAGTAGTCCTCAGCAGGACGCTCTACCAGCGGTCTTCGCTGTAGGACCGACCACCTCCACGGGAGAAATACATGCCCCCCAAGGGACGCCAGGGCGCCGTCAAGAAGGTGCGCCGCAAGGAAAAGAAGAACGTCGCTCACGGCCACGCGCACATCAAGAGCACGTTCAACAACACGATCGTCTCGATCACGGACCCGAGCGGCAACGTGATCTCCTGGGCCTCCGCCGGCCACGTCGGCTTCAAGGGCTCGCGCAAGTCCACCCCCTTCGCCGCGCAGATGGCCGCCGAGTCGGCCGCCCGCCGCGCGCAGGAGCACGGCATGCGCAAGGTCGACGTCTTCGTCAAGGGTCCGGGCTCCGGCCGTGAGACCGCGATCCGCTCCCTCCAGGCCACCGGCCTCGAGGTCGGCTCGATCCAGGACGTCACCCCGACGCCGCACAACGGCTGCCGTCCCCCCAAGCGCCGCCGCGTCTGACGCGTCGCCGCAGCTGTGAGGCCGGCTCCGGGCGCCGGCGCCACCGGCGCCTTCCCCGCCCGGGCCGAGGCTTCGGGCGGTACGGCCCCTCGTGGGACGTACCGCCCGTACCCTTGCAGTACGCAGTATTTTGAGAGCCGGGCCCGTCCCGGCCGAGTCGGGCGTCAAATAGCGGGCGCCCATGACTGAAGGATCACTGACATGCTGATCGCTCAGCGCCCCTCGCTGACCGAAGAGGTCGTCGACGAGTACCGCTCCCGGTTCGTGATCGAGCCGCTGGAGCCGGGCTTCGGCTACACCCTCGGCAACTCCCTCCGCCGTACGCTCCTCTCCTCGATCCCGGGCGCGGCCGTCACGTCCATCCGGATCGACGGCGTCCTGCACGAGTTCACCACCGTGCCGGGTGTCCGGGAGGACGTCACCGACCTCATCCTGAACATCAAGCAGCTGGTCGTCTCCTCGGAGCACGACGAGCCGGTCGTGATGTACCTGCGCAAGCAGGGCCCGGGTCTGGTCACCGCCGCCGACATCGCGCCCCCGGCCGGCGTCGAGGTCCACAACCCCGACCTGGTCCTGGCCACGCTGAACGGCAAGGGCAAGCTGGAGATGGAGCTGACCGTCGAGCGCGGTCGCGGCTATGTCTCCGCCGTGCAGAACAAGCAGGTGGGCCAGGAGATCGGCCGTATCCCGGTCGACTCCATCTACTCCCCGGTGCTCAAGGTCACGTACAAGGTCGAGGCGACCCGTGTCGAGCAGCGCACCGACTTCGACAAGCTGATCGTCGACGTCGAGACCAAGCAGGCCATGCGCCCGCGCGACGCCATGGCGTCGGCCGGCAAGACCCTGGTCGAGCTGTTCGGCCTCGCCCGCGAGCTCAACATCGACGCCGAGGGCATCGACATGGGCCCGTCCCCCACGGACGCCGCCCTCGCCGCCGACCTGGCGCTGCCGATCGAGGAGCTGGAGCTCACGGTCCGCTCCTACAACTGCCTCAAGCGCGAGGGCATCCACTCCGTGGGTGAGCTCGTCGCCCGCTCGGAGGCAGACCTCCTCGACATCCGCAACTTCGGTGCGAAGTCGATCGACGAGGTCAAGGCGAAGCTGGCCGGTATGGGCCTGGCCCTGAAGGACAGCCCGCCCGGATTCGACCCGACCGCCGCCGCCGACGCCTTCGGCGCCGACGACGACGCGGACGCCGGTTTCGTCGAGACCGAGCAGTACTGAGCACCTCCCGGCGGGGTGCGGGGCCCGACGGCCCCGCACCCCGCCGGGGTGGCCGCTCTCCGGGGCCCGCTGCCCCGGAAACCGGGCGAGAGCCCGGCACAGACGTCCCCGGCACCGCCGGGGGTGCGCGAGGGGTGTGAGCCCCTTGCACAGGCTGACACCGGTACCTGACACGGCCGGTGCAGATCACGAGGAGAAGAACCATGCCGAAGCCCGCCAAGGGTGCCCGTCTGGGCGGCAGCGCCGCGCACGAGAAGCTGCTTCTCGCGAACCTCGCGAAGTCGCTCTTCGAGCACGGCCGCATCACCACGACCGAGGCCAAGGCCCGCCGCCTGCGTCCGGTCGCCGAGCGCCTGATCACCAAGGCGAAGAAGGGCGACATCCACAACCGTCGCCTGGTGCTGCAGACGATCACGGACAAGAGCATCGTCCACACGCTCTTCACCGAGATCGCCCCGCGCTACGCCGAGCGTCCGGGTGGCTACACCCGGATCACCAAGATCGGCAACCGTCGTGGTGACAACGCCCCGATGGCCGTGATCGAGCTCGTCGAGGGCGAGATCGCGAAGAAGGCCACCGTCGCCGAGGCCGAGGCCGCCACCAAGCGTGCGGTCAAGGAGGCCGAGGAGGCCAAGGTCGACGACGTCAAGGCCGAGGAGACCAAGGCCGAGGACGCCGCCGAGGCTCCGGCCGAGGAGTCCAAGGACGCCTGAGGCGTTCCGAGACCGCTTTGCGGCTGACGGACGGGCCCGTTCCCCTTTCCTGGGGCGGGCCCGTTCCCTTGACAGCAGGAGAGGCACACGAGACGTGAGCGACGATGTGAGGCCCGGCTTCGTACGGGTGCGGCTGGACCTGTCGTACGACGGCAGGGACTTCTCGGGCTGGGCCCGTCAGACGCGTGGGCAGCGGACGGTCCAGGCCGAGATCGAGGACGCGATCCGCACCGTGACCCGTTCGCGGGACACGTACGACCTGACCGTCGCCGGCCGTACCGACGCGGGGGTGCACGCCCGCGGCCAGGTCGCGCACGTCGATCTGCCCGAGGACCTCTGGGCAGAGCACCGGGAGAAGCTGCTGCGGCGGCTCGCCGGACGGCTGCCCCACGACGTCCGGGTCTGGAACGCCGAGGAGGCACCGGCCGGGTTCAACGCCCGCTTCTCGGCGATCTGGCGCCGCTACGCCTACCGGGTCACCGACCACCCGTCCGGCGTCGACCCGCTGCTGCGCGGCCATGTCCTCTGGCACGACCGGCCGTTGGACGCGGACGCCATGAACGAGGCGGCCGAACGGCTCCTCGGGGAGCACGACTTCGCCGCGTACTGCAAGAAGCGCGAGGGCGCCACCACCATCCGGACCCTCCGGGAGCTGCGCTGGGGCGGGACGCGTCGGGGATCCTCACCGCGACCGTGCGGGCCGACGCCTTCTGCCACAACATGGTCCGCTCGCTCGTCGGCGCGATGCTGTTCGTCGGCGACGGCCACCGTCCGGTGTCCTGGCCGGCCCGGGTCCTGGCCGCCGGCGTGCGTGACTCGGCGGTCCATGTCGTGCGGCCGCACGGGCTCACCCTGGAGGAGGTCGGCTATCCCGCCGACGGGCTGCTGGCCGCCAGGAACCTCGAGGCGCGCAACCGGCGTACGCTGCCGGACCGTGGCGCGGGGGCGGCGGGCTGCTGCTGAGCCGGGGCGTACGGGTCCCGGTCCTCGTCATGGAGGTCTGCGCCTCCGGTTCGCGGTGCGCAGGCGGCTGGCGGGGCGCTGGACAGGCCCGGGTCAGTCCTTGGCCCACGTCGTGAGGAGGCCGGACAGCGCCTTCGCCGCCTCGTCGGCGTCGCGGCCGTCGCCCCGGGCGCCGGGCGCGAGTTCCACATGGACGAAGTCCGTGTGCCGCCGCTTCGCGGACTCGCCCTGCACGTTCGTGGTGCCCTCCAGCGGGCACCGCGCGGACCAGCCCCGGCAGACGCGCAGTCCGTCGGCCTCCATGACGTCCGCCAGGGCCGAGACCTCGCCGGACGCGCCCTGCACGGCCCCGGTGGAGACGATCGCGTCATAGGGACGGTCGGAGGAGCGGGCGAAGCCGTGCAGCTGGACCCCCGGCACTCCGCGTTTCTGCAGTTCCTCGACGATGGCGTGGAAGGCGCTGTCCTTGCGGTGGGCGACATCCGCCGCGTCCCCCGGCCGGCGTGGCGGTGGGCTCCGGCCAGGACGAGGGCGCCGCCCGGGGCGTCCTCGAGCAGTCGCACGCCGAGTTCCTCGGTGTTCCGGTCGGCCACGGGGTGCGGGACCTGTGCGCTCCAGTGGATGGCGGAGTCGACCGTGAGGTAGAGGCGGCCCCAGCGCTGGCCCTCGCCCGGGCGGAGCGAGGCGACCTCGTCGTAGCGCCGGCCGGACGCGGTGTCCGTCAGCCTGGTCACGGTGAAACCGACCCCGGCGAGCAGCCGTTCGGCCTCCCTCGTGTCACCCTGCAGCAGGTGCCCGACACCGGCGGCGAGCCGTTCGCGCTGCTCCTTGCCGGGCGGCGTGTAGGCGCCGTCGGGGCCGATGCCCGCCGTGTACTCGAGGACGCGGCTGCGCAGATCCACCAACTCCCGGGCGGCGGGGGCCTCGCCACTGCCGCTCTCCGGCGCTGCCGACTGACACCCCACCAGGGCCAGGACCAGTCCCACGAGAACAAGAACGTTCATCAATAGTGATGATCTCGTGATCCGATGTTCGGGGCGGTCGTGGAGGCCGTGTGAACATGAGCTAGTGACATTCCGTAAGTCTCTCCCTCAGGGCCGTTCCCTGGCGATTCCGGCGGTGGTCGCGGTGCTGGCTGCGGGCTGCGCACCGGGTCCCGTGGAGTCGCAGGCCAAGCCGGGCGGACGCTCGTTCACCGTGGCTGCCGCGGGCGACGTGCTCATCCACCCCGAGCTGGTGGACCAGGCGGCCAAGGACGCGGAGAAGACCGGTGAGGGCGAGGCCGGTCTGGACTTCGGGCCGATGCTCGCCGGGCTCGAGCCGGTGATCAGCAAGGCGGACCTGGGGATCTGCCACATGGAGACCCCGGTCGGGGAGCCCGAAGGCCCGTTCGAGGGGTACCCGGAGTTCCTGGTCCCGCCGCAGGTCCTGACGGCGCTCAAGGACGTGGGCTACGACACCTGCTCGACGGCGTCGAACCACACGTTCGACCACGGCCTCAAGGCGGTGCGGCGCACGCTCGACACCATGGACGAGGTCGGCCTCGGTCATTCCGGCTCGGCCAGGACCCCGAAGGAAGCGGAGCAGATCACCATCCGCAACGTCAAAGGCGTCAAGGTGGCCCATCTCTCCTACTCCTGGGAGTCCTTCCTCAACCCCACCCCGGAGAAGGAGCGCTGGGCGTTCAACCGGCTCAGCACGGATGCGATCAAGAAGGCCGAGGCGCGGGCCCGGAAGCAGGGTGCCGAGGTGGTCATCCTCTCCCTCCACTGGGGCCTGGAGCACTACAACGAACCCAGCGTCCCCCAGATGCAGCTCGCGGATCGGATCACCAAGGAGACCGGGATCGACCTCGTGATCGGTCATCACGCTCACGTGGTGCAGCCCATCCAGAAGCTGAACGGCACCTGGGTCGCCTACAGCCTCGGTAACCAGGTCGCCCGGCACTCCTCGCCGACGGGCCTCACCGAGGAGGGCGCGATCGGCTGGTTCGAGTTCCGGGAGACGGCCGGCGGATGGGACGTCGCCGCCCGCTACCGCACCACGCTGGTGGACATCCCGCCGGAGGTGGAGACCGGGGAGCAGGTTCCCGAGGGTGCCGTCCAGGACCACCGTCTCGTCGACGTCAGGCAGGTGCTGGACGAGCCCGGCGAGCTGTCGGAGGACCGGCTCGCCCGCTACCGGCTGGCGGCCGACCGCACCCGGGGCTTCCTCTTCAACCGGGGGCTCCGGGAGGCGACGGCCTCGCCGAGCTCTCCCTCGGGACGTGAGCGGCGACACAGCACTTTGCACTCCGGCGGGCGCAACCCCGGCGTGATTGAGAAGTCTCAGTAATGGCGGCCTCCGGCGGCCGCGGTGGCGGGGGTCGTGTCGGGCGCCGCGCATCAGTAGAAACCAGGGGAAGAGCACCGGTGACATCGAGCCATGCCGCGTCCGTGCGGGGAGGGCGGCGGCGCAGCCGCAGACGGGCGGACATGCCGCTTCTCGGGGGCATCCGCCCGCCGATCGCGGTCCTGTGCGTACTGGTCCTCGCCCTGACCGGCCTCACGGCCAAGGTGCTCGGCCCGGCCGGCGACCTCGGCGTTCCCAAGGCGGTGCTGTCCTCGCAGCAGTACTTCGCCGAGGACGGTGCCATCGCCCTGCGCGCCTCGATCGACGAGCGTGTCACCGACCTGAACCGCACCGCCACGGCGCTGAACGCCGGCCCTGCGGTGGAACCGGAACGGATCCTCTCCGACCTGGGCAAGACGTACCAGAAGTGGACCGGCACCACCGTGCTGGATCTGGAGAGCGGGAAGGTGCTCGCGGCGCGTGGGGAGACGATCCCTCTCGCGTGGCTGGACAAGGAGGTCCTCACCGGCGACTTGGCCCTCGCCCCGCGCATGGTGCGCCTCGAGACGGGCGACGTCCGGCTGATGACCATGGCGGTGCTGGACAAGGCGGGTGGACCGCAGCGGCTGCTGGTCGCCTCCAACAGCCTGTCCGTGCCCGCCATCGAGCTCGGTCCGTTCCGCAGCATGGCCGTGGTGTCCCGGGACGGCGAGATCCTTGCCACGGCCGGTTTCGAACGGGCCGAGGCGCTCAACTCGGACCAGGAGCGCAAGGAGCTCACCTTCCTCCGGAAGCAGATGAGCCGACTGTCCCAGCAGGCCGCGGAGCGGACCGAGCCGCATCCCGTGAACACCAAGGAGCCCGGCTCACGCGGCTACCCCGGTGCCAGCGGCTCGCTGGTGGGCGAGGAGTTCAACGGTCGGCTGGCGACCGCCGGGTACGCCTCCCTCGCCTCCCCCGACCCGGAGGAGAAGCAGAGCGTCGCCGCCGGCCTCGGGCTGACGGTCGTCGCCCTGCTGCCCGTGGTCCAGCAGCACGCGGGCGAACAGGGCAGGGAGCTGTACGGCCTGGCGGTGGCCGGGGCCCTGGTCCTGCTGGGGCTGATGGCGGTGGCGCTGCTGTGGGCCACCGTGCAGCGACCGCTGATGCGGCTGTTCCTGGAGTCCCGCCGGCTGGCCCGGGGGGATCTGACCCGACCGGTCTCGGTGCCCCGCTGGGGCGAAGCCGCCCGCGTCGGCCACGCTCTGGAGCGGCTGCGCGTGCAGCTGGGCGGCGAGGGTGACGATCCCGGCACGCCGCGAGGAGGGAGCCGGCTGGGGGTCCGTGGACCGCTCGCGCTCACGGCCGCCCTGCTGCTGCTGTGGTGCGTTCCCGTCGGTCTGCTGCTGAACCGAACGGACGCTTCCGTCAGCGTCCCCACGGCCATGGTCAACGACCAGCGGGACCGTACCGACCTGATCTCCGACCGGCTCCGCCGTGCCCTCAACGAGGCACAGGCCGACCTCGTCTCCACATCCCGACTGATCGAGGCGGACGACCCCACCGCCACCACTTCCGTGCTCACGGACGCCCTGCGCAGGCACAGCCGCTACCAGGCCCTGTACGTCGTGGACGGCAAGGGCGGCGTCACCGCTCGCGCCGGCGGTGATCCGCACGCCTGGACCGACGGCGGGGACCTACCGTTGATCCGGGTGTCCGGCCAGGGTGGCAAGAAGCCGGTGATCCAGGCCGGGGCGCCGCTGCCGAAGGAGGTGGGTGGCGTGCTGGTCGGCGAACTGCGCGTGGAGTTCCTCAACTCGCTGCTCGACCGGCCCGGCCTCGGCGAGGTGCTTGTGGTGGACGCCGACTTCCGCACCATCGCTGCCAGCGACGGATTCCTGGCCTTCGAGGAGCCGCCGCGAGACACGGCCGATCTGGCCCGGGCCGCCAGCGTCCGGGTCGGCGCAGGCCCCGTGGCCAACGGCCTCCTCGTCCGTCAGGCCGGTCGTGTCACCGTGGCCGCGGCCGCTCCCTTCACCGGCGGCGGTGTGGCGGCCGACATCGGCTGGACGGTCGTGAGCCGCCAGGACGCCGCGGGCTTCCAGATCGCGCCCTACGAGCGCGAGGACCGCAGTGTGCTCGCGGGGATGCTCGGGCTGGCCGCGATCATCGTCTGCCTGGGCTGGGTGTACCTGGTGGTCGTACGGCCCCTGCGGGCCCTGGCCGCCGCCGCCGAGAAGCTCGCCGAAGGCGACCTCAAGACCGTGCACTACCCCCGCTACCAGGACGAGGTGGGCGCCGTCGTCCGCAGCCTCGAACTGCTCCGCCAGCAGTTGCAGACCCGCAGACAGAACCAGGCGCGCCGGTCCGCCGAGCCCCGGCTCCGCGTCGGAGGAAGGTGACCGGCAGTGCTCTACCTCTACTTCGTCCTGCTCATCGGCGGGGTGTTCCTGCTCGCGGCCGGAATCGTGGAGCAGCGCAGGCACTACGCCGCGCTGCACTCCATACCGTCCCGGGTGCTCGTCAACGGCATCCGCGGCAAGTCCTCCATCACCCGGCTGTGCGCCGGCGCACTGCGCGGCGGTGACCTGGTCACCGTCGCCAAGACGACGGGTACGGCCGCGCGCTTCATCCACCCCGACGCGACCGAGGAGCCGGTCTACCGCAAGTTCGGCATCGCCAACGTGGTGGAGCAGATCGGCATCGTGCGCCGGGCCGCCACATACCGGCCGCACGCCCTGGTGATCGAGTGCATGGCCGTGATGCCGGCGTTGCAGGAGGTGAACCAGAGCAAGCTGATCCGCTCCACGATCGGCGTTCTGTGCAACGTCCGTGAGGACCACCTGGCCGAGATGGGCCCCACCCTGGACGACGTGGCCCGGTCGCTCTGCCGCTCGATGCCGGAGAACGGCATCTGCGTCACCGCGGAGAAGGAGCGCTTCCACATCCTCCAGGAGGAGGCGGACGCCCGTAACTGCGAGCTGGTCTACGCCGACCCGGAGTCGGTCACCGACGCGGAGCTGCGCGGCTTCAGCTGGTTCACCTTCAAGGAGAACGTGGCGATCGCCCTGGTCGTGGCGGGCCTCCTCGGTGTGGAACGGGAGGTCGCCCTCCAGGGGATGTACGACGCCCCGCCGGACCCCGGCGTCCTCTCCGTGGAGCGCTACGCCACCCCCGAGGGCAAGCGGCTGGCCTTCGCCAACGTCTTCGCGGCGAACGACCCCGAGTCCACCCTGATGAACATCAACCAGCTGCTCGACCTCGGGGCCATCAGCCGCCCGCTGAACGTCGTGATCAACTGCCGTCCCGACCGCGTGGAACGCAACGGGCAGATGGGCGAGATCATCCCCGACCTCCAGCCGGACAACGTCTTCGTCATCGGCCACCCCGCCAAGAGCGCCATCGACGCCATCCCGGCCGAGTGGCGTGACCGGGCGGTCGACCTCGGGGGTGAGCGGCGCTCGGCCGACGAGTTCATGCCCGCCCTGCTCGAGCGCATGTCCGACGGTTCCTCCCTGGTGGCGATCGGCAACATCCACGGCCAGGGCGAGGAGTTGCTCGAGTACCTGGCCGAACTGCCGGCGGACGAGAGCGAGAGCGAGAACGGCGCGGACGAGACGCGCCAGCCGGCGGCAGCGGCGGCTTCCCAGCCTGCGCGGCTGGACCCCTTCGCCTCGTACCCCGTGGCCTACGAGGAGCGCTACCAGGCCTCCCAGACCCAGGAGATCCCGGTGGTCCGCATCCCCGTCCAGCCGGCCGGACCGGACGCCGACGCCCGCCCGTTGCCGGAACCGCAGGACCGGCGGGAGTGGGACCACCAGGGGCAGCCGCACTGGGACCACCGTGGACGGGGCAGTGGGACGGGCAGGCTCAGGACGCGGCTCGGCAGTGGGAGGGCCAGGCTCAGGACGCGGCTCGGCAGTGGGAGGGCCAGGCTCAGGACGCGGCTCGGCAGTGGGAGGGCCAGGCTCAGGACGCGGCTCGGCAGTGGGACGGGCAGGCTCAGGACGCGGCCCGGCAGTGGGAGGGCCAGGCTCAGGACGCGGCCCGGCAGTGGGACGGGCAGGTCGGCGGGCAGCGGGAGTGGGACCGGCAGGCGTGGCCGCACGCCGAGGACCCCCACGGCCCGCCCCGCCATCCGACGACGGAGGGCGGCGGAATGCCCCCGCGCCCCTGACCCTCGCGGCCTTCGCGGCTCCGGCCGCATTCGCCCCGCCATGCCCGCAATCCGTACACCTGCCCGGAGACCCCGTTGACCACCGCTGCCCTGACCCCCGAGATGGCCGCCCTGGGTATCGCCATAGGTCTGTTCTTCTCACTGCTGTGCTACCTCACCACCAATCTGTCGCCCGGCGGGATGATCACCCCGGGCTGGCTCGCGCTGACCCTCATCGAGGACCTGCAGCGGGCGGCGATGGTGGTCGGTGTCACCGCCCTGACCTACGCGGGCACCAAGATCATGCAGCGGCTGGTGATCCTCTACGGCAAGCGGCTGTTCGCGGCGGTGGTGCTGCTGGGCGTGCTGCTGCAGGCCACCGTGATGATCGTGCTCTCCATCGAGTTCCCGCTGCTGTACGGCAACCAGACCCTCGGGTTCATCGTGCCCGGCCTGATCGCCTACCAGCTGGTGCGCCAGCCCAAGGGCCCCACCCTGCTGGCCACGGGCACGGTCTCCCTCATGGCCTACATCGTCGTCGCCGCCGGCCTGCTGCTCGGCGTCATGCCCGCCGTCTGAGAATCGAGGAAGAGCGATGGCAGGAAAGAAGAAGTCGCGCGTCACATCGGGTCTGGTGCTGCTCGGGCTCGTCGCCGCCTCGGGATACCTCACGGTGGAACTGCGCAAGCAGGAGGCGCCGGGCATCACCGAGGTCCGCAACGTCGGTGTCCTCAAGGGCAACGGCGGCTCGGGGGAGGCCGACGAGGGCAAGGGCGGGGAGAGCTGGTCGCGGCTGGACAACCCGGCGCGCAGCGTCCTGCGCGGCGGCGACGGCCAGGTCAAGGCGGTGCTGACCGACGGGGCGCGTACCGCGACGCTGACCGGGCCGGCGCGCACCTTCGAGGAGCCGGCCGCCACCTCCTCCAAGGTCTCCACCACGGACTGGGTGCGGCTGATGCCGGAACCGTGGACCGAGGGCGCGGAGAAGGAGAAGTGGTTCAAGGACTGGTACGGCGAGAACAAGGACAGCAAGGAGGACGACCTGTTCGCCTTCGCCTTCCAGTACGTGGCGGGCGCACCCGAGAAGAAGGACGAGGAGGGCATCGCCTACCGCGGCGACGCGAACTTCGGCCCGCTCAACCCCGCCGGGTCCGAGGGCGGCGACCTGCGTCTGGAGGAGTCGGACTTCTACGACTACCTCGGCGTCCCGTACCCCTTCCGGGACGGAGCCACCGGGTCGCCGGAGGAGATGCGCGCCCGCTCCCTGGACTGCTCAGGGTTCATCCGCATGGTGCTGGGCTACCGCGCGCGGTACCCGCTGATGTCCTCCGACAAGTCCGGCGACGGCCTGCCGCGCACCGCCAACGGCATGGCCCGCTCCGAGCGGGGCGTCGACGTCCTGCCGCTGGCCGGCGTGTCGGCGAAGGACCGCCCGTCCGCCATCGACCAGCTCCAGCCCGGCGACCTCGTCTTCTTCAAGCTCGACGAGCGCACCGGCGAGCGGCTGGACCACGTGGGCATGGTCCTCGGCTACGACACCGAGGGCCACCTGATCTTCGTCTCCAGCCGCGAGGAGATCAACGGGCCCACCATCGGCGACATCGGCGGCGTCTCCCGGCTGGACGGCAACGGCTACTACGCGAAGACGCTGCGCAGCGCCAAGCGCCTGTGACCCGGGTCCGGGGGCGGGGCGGCCACCGGCCCGCCCCCCGGGGCCGGTCCGGGGCCGGGGCCGGCGTGAGTCCGCGGTGACCGGGATCGCGCCGGAACGGTCGCGCCGGTAAACCCCGTGCCGGTGGTCAGCCCCGTGCCGGTAAGCCGCGTGCCCGTCAGCTCGCCAGCCCGTCAGCTCGTCAGCCCGCCGGGGCCGCGGCCGCCGCGGACGCCTGCATCTCGCCGCGGCGCACGATCTGGCGGAACGTGAACTCCGCCAGGTCGTCGCCCGGCTGGAACGCCCTGGTGTCGCCCTTGGTGACGGACTTCCCGCTGACGTAGCCGGTGGCGGTGAAGTAGGCGTAGCGGCCGTATGAGTTGCCCACGAAGCGGCACACCGGCCCGCCCTTGCAGAAGGCCGCGACGCCCGAGCCGGACAGCGGGACGACGCCGCGGGCCGACTCGTTCGCGGCCGCCCGGGCCTGCGCCTCGGTGGGGAAGACGGCGACGCCGACGGTGACCGCCACCCCGTCCTTGGTGTACGTGGCGCGGATGACCTGGTCGCAGCCGTGCGACCGGAGGGCCGCGGCCAGCGAGCCCTGGGCCGCCGAGGCGCAGTCCGCCGTGCGCGCCGTGGGTCCCTTGGCATAGACCCGGTCGCCCATCGTCAGCTTCCCGCCCGGGAAGAGGGTGCCGGCGCTCAGCGGCGCGGTGTCCTTCTGCGCGCTGGACACGAAGTCCCTGGGGTTCGGCGGGGCGGGGGAGCGACGGTGGAGAACGACGGCTCCGGCTGAGCGGTCCGGCCGGGCAGCTCGGCGGCCGTGGGCAGCTCACCGGCGTTCCTGCCGGAGGGTGCCGCGTCGCCCGTGAAGACGACGGCCGTGGCCACGATCGCGGCGACGGCGGCCGTCGCGACACCGCCGCCGCCGACGAGCAGCCACCGCCTGCGGCGCGCCCGCGCGGCGGAGGCGTCGGCCAGCGCCGCCCAGTCGGGAGTCGACGACGACAGCGGCTCTCCGTACGACCGGTCCGGCTGCCGCGGGTCCTGCGGCCACTGCGATCCCCCAAAGCTCATGCCGCGCATCCTAAACCTGTTGGGCGTGAGCATGTCCTGCGGCGACAATGCCCACCATGGGACATCTCGAGGCCGCGCATCTGGAGTACTACCTTCCGGACGGGAGGGCGCTGCTCGCCGACGCGTCGTTCCGGGTGGGCGAGGGTTCCGTGGTCGCCCTGGTCGGGGCGAACGGCGCGGGCAAGACCACCCTGCTGCGGTTGCTGTCCGGCGAGCTGAGGCCGCACGGCGGCACGGTGTCGGCGGGCGGCGGTCTCGGTGTGATGCCGCAGTTCGTGGGTTCCGCGGCGGCGCCCCCCGGATCCGGAGGGCCGCGGGGGACTGACGAGCGCACCGTGAGGGACCTGCTGGTCTCGGTGGCGCCGCCCAGGATCAGGGACGCGGCGCGCGCGGTCGACGAGGCGGAGCACCTGATCATGACCGTCGACGACGAGGCCGCGCAGATGCGGTACGCGCAGGCGCTCAGCGACTGGGCCGAGGTGCAGGGGTACGAGGCCGAGACCGTCTGGGACATCTGCACCACGGCCGCGCTCGGCGTCCCCTACGAGAAGGCCCAGTGGCGCCTGGTGCACACGCTCTCCGGCGGTGAGCAGAAGCGGCTGGTGCTGGAGGCGCTGCTGCGCGGCCCGGACGAGGTGCTGCTGCTCGACGAGCCGGACAACTACCTCGACGTCCCCGGCAAGCGCTGGCTGGAGGAGCGGCTGCGGGAGACCCGCAAGACCGTGCTCTTCATCTCGCACGACCGGGAGCTGCTGGCCAGGGCCGCGCAGAAGATCGTGGCCGTGGAGCCGGGGCCCGCGGGCAGCGACGTCTGGGTCCACGGCGGCGGTTTCGGCACCTTCCACCGGGCCCGGCGGGAGCGGTTCGCCCGCTTCGAGGAGCTGAGGCGGCGCTGGGAGGAGGAGCACGCCCGGTTGAAGGCGCTCGTCCACAAGCTGCGGCAGCAGGCGGCGATCAGCCCCGACATGGCGTCGCGGTACCGGGCGATGCAGACCCGGTTCCGGAAGTTCGAGGAGGCCGGTCCGCCGCCGGAGCCCCCGCGCGAGCAGGACATCCGGATGCGGCTGCGCGGCGGCCGGACCGGAGTACGGTCCGTGACCTGCGAGAACCTTGAGCTGACGGGGCTGATGAGGCCCTTCTCCCTGGAGGTCTTCTACGGCGAGCGGGTCGCCGTGCTCGGCTCGAACGGCTCGGGCAAGTCCCACTTCCTCCGGCTGCTCGCGGGGGAGGAGGTGGCCCACACCGGGGCGTGGAAGCTGGGCGCCCGGGTGGTGCCCGGGCACTTCGCCCAGACCCACGCCCACCCGGAGCTGCTGGGCCGCACGCTGGTCGACATCCTGTGGACCGAGCACGCCAAGGACCGCGGCGGCGCGATGAGCGCCCTGCGCCGCTACGAGCTGGAGCGACAGGGCGACCAGACGTTCGACCGGCTCTCCGGTGGGCAGCAGGCGCGCTTCCAGATCCTGCTGCTGGAGCTGGGCGGCACGACCGCCCTGCTGCTGGACGAGCCGACCGACAACCTGGACCTCGAGTCGGCGGAGGCGCTGCAGCAGGGACTGGAGGCGTACGAGGGCACGGTGCTCGCCGTGACGCACGACCGCTGGTTCGCCCGCTCCTTCGACCGCTTCCTGGTCTTCGGCTCCGACGGGATGGTCAGGGAGGCGCCGGAGCCGGTATGGGACGAGCGGAGGGTGGTCCGGGCCCGGTAGCGGCGGAGTCCGGACCGCGCGGCCGCGCGGAGGGCGGTCCGGTCCGGGCCGCGACGGGGTCCGGGGCCGCCGCCGCGGGCCGTGCCGCGGGTTCGGGGGCGTTTTGACCCGTGCGGGGGAGCGCGGGTATTCTGCTGGTTCGTTATGCGTATTGGCTTGCTCTATCTCACGTGAGGGGCCCTTACGCCGGTCCACCGGGCCGATGACCAGCGGCGTGCACTCGGGTTGCGTCCCCGATGTGCGGCCAGGGCTGTCGTGATCGTCCGGGTGGCCTTGTCAGGACCCCGTCCTCCGTGCTTTCGCAAGCCGGGGGATCCCATCACTGAAGAAGCGAAGGCTACGACCGTGCGTACGTACAGCCCCAAGCCCGGCGATGTGACGCGCCAGTGGCACGTCATCGACGCCCAGGACGTCGTCCTGGGTCGTCTGGCCACCACCGCTGCCACCCTCCTGCGGGGCAAGCACAAGCCGATCTACGCACCCCACGTCGACGCTGGTGACTTCGTCATCATCATCAACGCCGACAAGGTGCACCTGTCCGGCAACAAGCGGACCCAGAAGATGGCGTACCGCCACTCCGGCTACCCGGGTGGTCTGCGCTCCGTCCGCTACGACGAGCTGCTCGACAAGAACCCGGAGAAGGCCGTCGAGAAGGCCGTCAAGGGCATGCTCCCGAAGAACTCCCTGGGCCGTCAGATGCTCTCGAAGCTGAAGGTCTACGCGGGCGAGAACCACCCGCACGCTGCCCAGCAGCCGGTCCCGTTCGAGATCACCCAGGTCGCGCAGTAAGTCCGGCCACCCCCTAAGACGAAGAGAATCTGAGGAGCATCGTGGCCGAGACCACCACCGAGACCCCGCTCGAGGGCGAAGAGACCTACGCCGAGGTCACCACCTTCGAGTCCGAGGCCCCCGTCGAGGGCGAGTACACGAGCGAGTCGCTCGCGTCCCGCTTCGGCGAGCCGCAGCCGGCCGCCGGCCTGGGCCGCCGCAAGAACGCCATCGCCCGTGTCCGCATCGTCCCGGGCACCGGCAAGTGGACCATCAACGGTCGCACCCTCGAGGACTACTTCCCGAACAAGGTGCACCAGCAGGAAGTCAACGAGCCCTTCAAGGTGCTCGAGCTCGACGACCGCTACGACGTCATCGCCCGTATCGCGGGCGGCGGCGTGTCCGGCCAGGCCGGCGCCCTGCGCCTCGGTGTGGCCCGCGCGCTGAACGAGGCGGACGTGGAGAACAACCGCGGCCCGCTGAAGAAGGCCGGCTTCCTGCGCCGCGACGACCGCGCGGTCGAGCGGAAGAAGGCCGGTCTGAAGAAGGCCCGCAAGGCCCCGCAGTACAGCAAGCGCTAAATCGCCTGCTCGCCTGCACGGCGTACGTTCGCCCCGGCGGCACTCGGTGCCGCCGGGGCGTTCCGTATATCGGCCCCGGGGTGACCCCGGGATGACACGCCCCCGTAGCCCGGGCGTATAACGGCAGCCGGGACCCCGCACCCTCGCGCAGGGACACCGCGGGGCCTGCGTTTTCGGAGCACAATCGGAGGACACCAGTGGGACGACTCTTCGGCACGGACGGTGTGCGCGGTGTCGCGAACGCGGATCTGACGGCGGAGCTGGCGCTCGGCCTGTCGGTCGCGGCGGCGCATGTGCTCGCCGAGGCGGGCACGTTCGAGGGCCATCGGCCGACGGCGGTGGTCGGACGCGATCCCCGCGCGTCCGGGGAGTTCCTGGAGGCCGCCGTGGTGGCGGGCCTCGCGAGCGCGGGCGTGGACGTCCTGCGGGTCGGTGTGCTGCCGACCCCCGCGGTGGCGTACCTCACCGGCGCGCTCGGCGCCGACCTCGGCGTGATGCTCTCCGCGAGCCACAACGCCATGCCGGACAACGGCATCAAGTTCTTCGCCCGCGGCGGCCACAAGCTCGCCGACGAGATCGAGGACCGCATCGAGACCGCGTACGAGCAGCACCGCACCGGCGCGCCGTGGGACCGCCCGACCGGCGCGGGCGTGGGCCGGGTCCGGGACTACGACGAGGGCTTCGACAAGTACGTCGCCCACCTCATCGCCGTCCTGCCCAACCGGCTCGACGGGCTGAAGGTCGTCCTCGACGAGGCGCACGGCGCCGCGGCCCGGGTCTCGCCCGAGGCGTTCGCCAGGGCCGGCGCCGAGGTCGTCACGATCGGCGCCGAGCCGGACGGCCTCAACATCAACGACAACTGCGGCTCGACCCACCTCGGCCTGCTGAAGGCCGCGGTCGTCGACCACGGCGCCGACCTCGGCATCGCCCACGACGGCGACGCCGACCGCTGCCTGGCCGTGGACGCGGAGGGCAACGAGGTCGACGGCGACCAGATCCTCGCGGTGCTGGCGCTCGCCATGCGTGAGGCGGGCACCCTGCGCGGCAACACCGTCGTCGCCACCGTGATGTCGAACCTGGGCTTCAAGCTGGCGATGGAGCGCGAGGGCATCGAGCTGGTGCGGACCGCCGTCGGCGACCGCTATGTGCTGGAGTCCATGAAGGAGCACGGCTACGCCCTGGGCGGCGAGCAGTCCGGCCACGTGATCGTCCTCGACCACGCCACCACCGGCGACGGGACGCTCACCGGGCTGATGCTGGCGGCCCGCGTCGCCGCGACCGGCCGCTCCCTGGCCGGGCTCGCCGGTGTCATGGACCGCCTCCCGCAGGTCCTGGTCAACGTCCGGGACGTCGACAAGTCTCGCGTCTCCTCGTCGGCGGAGCTGGCCGCCGCGGTCGGCGAGGCCGAGCGGGAGCTCGGCGCCACCGGCCGGGTGCTGCTGCGCCCCTCCGGCACCGAGCCGCTGGTCCGTGTGATGGTCGAGGCCGCGGACATCGAGCAGGCCCGCTCGGTGGCCGGGCGGCTGGCCGACGCGGTCAAGTCCGCGCTGGGGTGACGCGGTCACGTTCGTGCCGGGCTGACGCGGTCACGTCCGCGCCGGGCTGACGCGGTCACGTCCGCGCCGGGCTGACGCGGTCACGTTCGTGCTGCGTCCGACGCGGCACCATGCGACCCGCCGTTCGGGGGAACGGCGGGTGTCGCGGCCGGCGGCCCCGGGGCACTGCTCCTACGTTCGGCTGGCATGACCTACGTATCAGCCGACCGCGCGCCTGGGCCCAGCCGCCGGTCGGCGCTGGCCGGCCTCGTCGGCGGGGCGGCCGTACTGGCCGGGTGCACCCCGTCGGGGGCGAAGCCCGCGAACGCGCCGACGCCCAGCGGCGCCCGTTCGCCGCAGAGCCGGGCGGGCGATCCGACGCCCGGGGTGATGACCCTCTTCGAGGAGCCGGCCTACAACTTCAGCTGCCTGTGGGCTCTCGGCGGGGCCGGGTTCAGCGCGGCGGAGGTGGGCGAGGTCCTCACCGCGGTGAACGCCGTCAACAAGGCCGGGCTCTCCGCGCAGACGTACGTCAAGACCTTCCGCGAACTCGGCGACAGGCTGATGGGGCCGCCCCCGGGCAGCAAACCCGACGACCAGACCACCCGCTTCCGTGCGCTGCGGGCGGCCCAGTACTACGCCCAGGCGCTGTTCTTCGTCCTCGGCTCGGACGACCCGGGCAGCGAGGAGGACCTCTACACGGCGGGGCGGGGCGCCTGGGACAGGTTCTGCGACCTGTCCGACCCGGCGCCGGTCAAGGCCAACGTCCCCTACGGCACGACCCCGCTGCCGGTGTGGTTCTTCCGGCCGGACCCGTCGAACACCCGCCGCCCCACCGTCATCCTCACCAACGGCAGCGACGGGCAGAACGTCGACATGTGGGCCTACGGCGTCGCGGCCGCACTGGACCGAGGCTGGAACGCCCTGGTCTACGACGGCCCCGGCCAGGGCCAGTTGCTCTTCGTCGACCAGGTGGTCTTCACCCCACCTGGGAGAAGGTCGTCGGCCCCCTCGTCGACTGGCTCTCCCAGCGGCCCGACGTGGACACCTCCAGGATCGGTCTCACCGGGCTGAGCATGGCCGGCGATCTGGCTCCCCGGGCCGCGGCGTTCGAGGACCGGATCGCGGCGCTGGTGGCGATGCCCGGCTGCGTGGAGCCGTGGCTGGGCTTCCCCGCGGAGGTGCGGGAGATCCTCACCCCGAGCAAGGAGGAGACGAACAGGATCTGGAACGAGGAGGTCGTTCCCGGACTGTCCCCCGCCGACGCCGCCACGATGAAGAAGCGCTTCGAGCCCTTCTCCGTCCCGGCGATGCTCGCCGCCCGCCAGGGGAGGATGTTCACCGACTTCTACACCCCCGCCAGGCGCGTCCAGGCGCTGATGATCACGGACATCGTGCCGCGCATCAAGACGCCGACGCTGGTACTCGACTACGAGGACGAGCAGTTCTACCCGGGCCAGGCCCAGCAGATGTTCGACGCGCTCACCGCGCCCAAGGACTATGTGAAGCTCACCGCCGCCGAGGGCGCGCAGCTGCACTGCTCCCCGATGGCGCCGCAGGTGCACTGCGAGGTCGTCTTCGACTGGTTGCAGGGGACGCTGGGGTAGTTCCACCGGACGCGCTCCCGGGCGGGCCGGGAGCTTCCCCGGGCGGGTACGGCGCGCGGCCGGGTCCGCCCCGCCGTCGTGCCGGGCTCGGTGGCCCCGGCTCAGTCTCCCGGCAGCAGGCCGAACACGTCGATGGGCGGCGGGAAGTGAGGGGCGCAGCCTCGGCAGGCGTACACGTTCCATCCGGGACCGCTGGCGCTGTGGACCTCGTGCACCACGACGGGGTCGTCCGTGATCCGCTCGCAGCGCACGCACATGCGCACGGGCGTCGGCGGTTCCGGGGAGCGGTCGTGGCTCATGCGGCTCGCCTTTTCGTTCGTGGATGTCTACAGGGAACATGGGTGATGACCAGCCGTGTCCGGACGGGACGGCCGCGCACCGCCGCCGGGGCTTGTCGTCGCAGCGTAGAGTAGGTGTACTACCCTCGTCTAGCCTCTGGGGTAGCTATGGAGAGTGGGCGCTCGCCATCTACGGTCGCGATCATGAGGATCGACCGGGAAGGCCCCGTGCCGCCGTATCAGCAGATCGCCGCGTTTCTGCGGGAGCGGATCGAGAGCGGCGCGATTCCCCCTGGCCGGCGCATTCCGAGCCTGGTCGAGCTCGAAGCGGAGTTCGGCGTCGCCAGGGACACCCTGCGCAAGGCGGTGAAGGTACTCAAGGACGAGGGTCTCGTCGAGACCGTGACGGGCATGGGTGTCTTCGTCGTCGACGGCGGTGGAACGGGCTGAACGCCGGACCGCCTGCCGAATCGTTCGTTCCCTCCGTCCCGCCGGAGCTCACGCCCCCGCCGGTCTCCGCATCGCGCGGCGACGGAGGGACCACAGCCACTTCTGGACGAACAGCGTCAGCGTGCCCGCGAGGATGATCCCGAGCAGGTTCAGCAGCAGTTGCTGGCTGGAGCCCCACGCCTGCCCGTAGTCGCGGTAGCCGAGCGCCACCGCCGCGTTCGCTCCCGCCGGGACCGTCGTCACCGAGATGGCGACCCCGACCAGCGCCCCGGACTTCGCGGACGTCAGCGACAGGGTGCCGGCGACGCCCGCGAGGACGGCGACGACGAACGAGAACGCGTCCGGGTCGTAGATGAACGCCGTGTTCGGACGGTCGCCGCCGCGCAGCATCGACGCCTCGAACAGCCCGGCGCCGGTCATGAAGAGGCTGAAGAGCACCGTCACCGCCATGGCCACCGCGAAGCCCACCACCAGCGCCACCAGCGAGCGCAGCGCGAGCCGGGGGAGGCGCTGGACCACCGCCGTGCTGAAGCCCGCGAGCGGGCCGAACTCCGGGCCGACGGCCATCGCGCCCACGATCAGGATCGCGTTGTCCAGGACCACACCGCACGCGGCGATCATGGTCGCC
Source organism: Streptomyces sp. I6 (assembly GCA_003725745.1). Classification (GTDB taxonomy): domain Bacteria; phylum Actinomycetota; class Actinomycetes; order Streptomycetales; family Streptomycetaceae; genus Streptomyces. The sequence continues at coordinate 4,066,144 of RHDP01000001.1, forward strand.
AGCGTCAGGAACGCCAGATAGGTGACGGAGAGCGTCGACTCCTCGTGGGTCGCGTCGGTCAGCTGCTCCCACAGCACCGCGTCCGCGGGCTCGCCCGGTGCCTGCCGCTCCGCCTCGTCCGCCCGCGTGGACAGCGACAGGTCGACGGCCTCCACCGAGATCGCGCCCTCGCGGTCCAGCCCCAGCTCCCGCAGACCGCCGATCAGTTCGTCCCCGGCCTCGCGGGCGACGTCGCACAGCACCAGGTCGCCCGACGGGTTGCGGGCGGCGCCGGTGAACACCACGAGGTGCGTCGTGCCCACCGTCTTCTCGATGGTGGCGACGACCCGCTCGGTGCGGTCGGGCGGGACGATCAGACGCAGGTGCAGCACGCGGACGGCTCCTCGGCGGTCTTCCGGTCGGGCCGTCCGGCCGGGAAGCGGGAGGCGGGCGGCGGGCTCAGAGCTTGCGCAGGGACAGCCGCTGGACCTTGTGGTCGGGGCCCTTGCGCAGGACCAGGGTGGCACGCCCGCGCGTCGGGGCCACGTTCTCCCGGAGGTTGACGCCGTTGATCGTCCGCCACATCGTCCGCGCGTAGTCCAGCGCCTCCTCCTCGGAGACCTGGGTGTACCTGCGGAAGTACGAGGACGGGTCCTGGAACGCGGTCTCGCGCAGCTTGCGGAAGCGGTTGAGGTACCAGCGCTCGATGTCCTCCGGCCGCGCGTCCACGTACACGGAGAAGTCGAAGTAGTCGGCGAGACCGACCCGGGTGCGGCCGTCCTTGCCGGGCAGCGCGGGCTGGAGGACGTTGAGTCCCTCGACGATCAGGATGTCCGGGCGGCGCACGGTCAGCCGCTCGCCGGGGACGATGTCGTAGATGAGGTGCGAGTAGACGGGCGCGGACACCTCGTCCTTGCCGGCCTTGATGTCGGCGACGAAGCGGGTCAGGGCGCGGCGGTCGTACGACTCGGGGAAGCCCTTCCGCGACATCAGCCCCCGGTCCTGGAGCTGCTTCATCGGGTAGAGGAACCCGTCGGTGGTGACGAGCTCGACGCGCGGGTGCTCGGGCCAGCGGGCGAGCAGGGCCTGCAGCAGCCGGGCCACCGTGGACTTGCCGACGGCGACGGAGCCGGCGACGCCTATGACGAACGGGGTGCCGCGCTGGGTGCCGTGGCCGTTGCCCGCCTCGCCGAGGAAGGTGTTCAGGGCGCCGCGGAGGTTGGCGGTGGCCCCGACGTACAGGTTGAGCAGCCGGGACAGCGGCAGATAGATGTCCCGCACCTCGTCGAGGTCGATGACGTCGCCGAGGCCGCGGAGCCGTTCGACCTCGGCGGCGGTCAGCGGCAGCGGCGTCTTCTCGCGGAGGGCGCTCCACTCCTCGCGGGTCAGGTCGACGTAGGGGGACGCCTCGGCCCGGTCGGCCCTGCGGCTTCGTGGCGGCGAAGTGATCACATGACCATTGTCGGTGCTGGGAGCGGGGTGTGGGGGGTGGGCTCGGTCACGCGGGGCCCGGGCCCGACGGGGCCGGCGTCGCACCGGGAACCACGCGCGCGTCACGGTCCGGGCGCCCTGCGCCCGCGCCCGTGACCCGATAGCCGCGCGCCCCGCACCACCGCCTCACCGACCGGACCGGCCACCCGATCCCGCCACCCGATCCCGCCGCCGGACGCGCGGCCGGCGGCTGGCCGGCCCCGCACACGCGGCACGTGACCTCGGCGGTCGGGCCCCCGCAGTCGTAGGCTGCCGCCATGTGCGGAATCGTGGGTTACGTGGGAGCGCAGTCCGCGCTCGATGTCGTCATCGCCGGGCTCAAGCGGCTCGAATACCGGGGCTACGACTCGGCGGGTGTGGCCGTCCTCGCCGACGGAGGTCTGGCCGCCGCCAAGAAGGCCGGGAAGCTGCTCAACCTGGAGAAGGAGCTCACCGACCGGCCGCTGCCGAGCGGCTCCACCGGCATCGGGCACACGAGGTGGGCCACGCACGGCGGCCCCACCGACGCCAACGCCCATCCGCACCTGGACAACGCCGGGCGGGTCGCCGTCGTCCACAACGGCATCATCGAGAACTTCGCCGCGCTGCGGGCCGAGCTGGCCGAGCGCGGCCACGACCTCGCCTCCGAGACGGACACCGAGGTCGTGGCCCATCTGCTCGCCGAGGAGTTCTCGTCCTGCGGTGAACTCGCCGAGGCCATGAGGCTGGTGTGCCGCCGGCTGCACGGTGCGTTCACGCTGGTCGCCGTCCACGCGGACGAGCCGGACGTCGTCGTCGGCGCCCGGCGCAACTCCCCCCTCGTCGTCGGCGTCGGTGACGGCGAGGCGTTCCTGGCCTCGGACGTCGCGGCGTTCATCGCCCACACCCGCTCGGCCGTCGAACTCGGGCAGGACCAGGTCGTCGAACTCCGGCGCGACGGCGTCACGGTGACCGACTTCGACGGTGCGCCCGCCGACGTGCGCGCGTACCACGTGGACTGGGACGCCTCCGCCGCCGAGAAGGGCGGCTACGACTACTTCATGCTCAAGGAGATCGCCGAGCAGCCGAAGGCCGTCGCCGACACTCTGCTCGGCCGGATCGACGAGAACGGTTCGCTCACGCTCGACGAGGTGCGGATCCCCGCCGCGATGCTGCGGGAGGCGCACAAGGTGGTCATCGTGGCGTGCGGCACGGCGTTCCACGCCGGGCTCATCGCCAAGTACGCCATCGAGCACTGGACGCGGGTCCCGTGCGAGGTGGAACTGGCAAGCGAGTTCCGCTACCGCGACCCGATCCTCGACCAGCGCACGCTCGTCGTCGCCATCTCGCAGTCCGGCGAGACCATGGACACGCTCATGGCGCTGCGCCACGCCCGCGAGCAGGGCGCGAGGGTCCTCGCCATCTGCAACACCAACGGCTCCACCATCCCGCGCGAGTCGGACGCCGTGCTCTACACGCACGCCGGGCCGGAGGTCGCGGTCGCCTCGACCAAGGCGTTCCTGACCCAGCTCGTCGCGTGCTACCTGGTGGCGCTGTACCTCGGGCAGGTGCGCGGCACCAAGTGGGGCGACGAGATCCGGGCCGTCATCCGGGACCTCTCGCAGATCGCCACCCAGGTGGAGCAGGTGCTGGGGACCATGGAGCCGGTGCGCGAGCTGGCCCGCTCGCTGGCCCGCAAGAACACGGTGCTCTTCCTCGGCCGGCACGTCGGCTATCCGGTGGCCCTGGAAGGCGCGCTGAAGCTGAAGGAACTCGCCTATATGCACGCCGAGGGCTTCGCGGCCGGCGAGCTCAAGCACGGGCCGATCGCCCTGATCGAGAACGACGTGCCGGTGGTCATCGTCGTCCCGTCGCCGCGCAGCCGCTCGGTGCTGCACGACAAGATCGTTTCCAATATCCAGGAGATCCGGGCCCGCGGCGCGCGCACCATCGTGATCGCCGAGGAGGGCGACACGGCGGTCGAGACCTACGCCGACCACCTGATCCGCATTCCGCAGACCCCGGCGCTGCTCCAGCCGATGGTGGCGACCGTGCCCCTCCAGGTCTTCGCCTGCGAACTGGCCACGGCCCGGGGCAACGAGGTGGACCAGCCGCGCAACCTGGCGAAGTCGGTCACCGTCGAATGATCGTGGGAGTGGGGATCGACGTCGCCGAGATCGACCGCTTCGAGGAGGCCCTGCGCCGGACACCGGCGATGGCGGACCGGCTCTTCCTCCACAGCGAGCTGTTCCTCCCGAGCGGCGAACGGCGCGGAATCGCCTCCCTCGCGGCCCGCTTCGCCGCGAAGGAGGCCGTCGCGAAGGCGCTGGGCGCGCCGGCCGGGCTGCTCTGGACGGACTGCGAGGTCTGGGTCGAGGACTCGGGCCGGCCGCGCCTGCGCGTCACCGGCACGGTGGCGGCGGTGGCGCGTGAGCGGGGGGTGCGGTCGTGGCACATCTCGCTGAGCCATGACGCCGGGGTGGCATCGGCGATGGTGGTCGCGGAGGGGTAGCGGCGGATCGCGTCCGCATGCGGCGGCGGCCGTTTCGCCCTGGCGGTCCTCGGACGCTCCCGCACGCACCCGCAACGCCGGGCGCGGGGGACGGTCCCCCTACACGTACACGCACCCGCAACGCCGGGCGCGGCGGACGTTGGCACGGCATGCTTCTGAGCATGCGTCATGCCTACAGCGTCGACACCGTAAGGGCCGCCGAGGCCGAACTGATGGCCGGGCTGCCGGAGGGGGCGCTCATGCAGCGGGCCGCCGCGGGGCTCGCCGCGGCGGTCGCCGGCCTGCTGCCGCGCGTCTCCGGCGCCCGTGTCGTGCTGCTGGTCGGCAGCGGCGACAACGGCGGCGACGCCCTGTACGCGGGTGCGCGGCTGGCCAAGCGGGGCGCCGGGGTGAGCGCGGTGCTGCTCGATCCGGACCGCGCCCACCGGGGCGGACTCGCGGCGCTGCGGGCCGCCGGGGCCGGGTCGCCGAGGACCCGTTCGGGGTGATCGCCGCCGCCGACGTCGTCCTGGACGGCATCACGGGCATCGGCGGCCGCGGCGGTCTGCGCCCGGACGCCGTCCCGTTCGCACGGGCCGCGCGCGGCTCCGGCGCGTTGGTCGTCGCCGTCGATCTGCCGAGCGGTGTCGAGGCGGACACCGGAGAGGTGAAGGGCGAGGCGGTACGGGCCGACGCCACCGTCACCTTCGGCACCCACAAGCCGGGGCTGCTCGTCGACCCGGCGCACCAGTACGCCGGGGCCCTGCGACTCGTCGACATCGGTCTCGGGCCGCGGCTGCCGTCCGTTCCCGACCTGGAGGCACTGCAACACGCGGACGTGGGGCGGCTGCTGCCGGTGCCCGCCCCGGACAGCGACAAGTACCGGCGCGGGGTCGTCGGCGTCGTCGCCGGGTCGGCCCGCTACCCGGGCGCCGCGGTGCTCGCGGTGGCGGGCGCGGTGCACGGCGGCGCCGGGGCCGTGCGGTACGTCGGCCCCGGCGCGGACGCGGTGATCGCCCGCTTCCCGGAGGTGCTGGTGCACGGCTGGCCGCCCTCCCGCGCGGGCCGGGTGCAGGCGTGGGTCGTCGGTCCGGGCCTCGGCGACGCACCGGGCGTGGCGGAGGTGCTGGAGTCCGACGTCCCGGTCCTGGTCGACGCCGACGGGCTGCGGGGCCTCGACCCGGACGCGGTACGGGCCCGCAGCGCCCCCACGCTGCTCACCCCGCACGCTGGTGAGGCGGCGGCGCTGCTGGGCGTGGACCGCGGGGAGGTGGAGGCCGCGCGGCTCGGCTCGGTGCGGTCGCTGGCCGCCAAGTACGGCGCCACGGTGCTGCTGAAGGGCTCCACGACGCTGGTGGCCGACGCGGACACCCGCCGTCCGGTGAGGGTGAACCCGACCGGCACCTCCTGGCTCGCGACGGCGGGCAGCGGCGATGTGCTGTCGGGGCTCGCCGGTTCGCTTCTCGCCGCCGGCCTCGAACCGCTCGACGCCGGGTCCGCGGCCGCGTATCTGCACGGCCTGGCGGCGCGGCTCGCCTCACTGGACGCCCCGGTGTCCGCCCAGGACGTGGCCGGGGCGATCCCGCGGGCCTGGCGCGACACGCGGACGCCCTGACGTGGCGCGGGCCACAGCAGGCGGGTGACCAGCGCCACTCGTGGCCGTCGCCGTACGAGGCGGGCCATGGGCCTCTGAGACACTGAGCGCGATGACTCAAGAAGCACTCTTCCGGGCCCGTGCCGAGATCGATCTCGCCGCGCTGCGTGCCAACGTCCGCGCCCTGCGCGCGCGGGCGCCGCGCGCCGCCCTCATGGCCGTGGTCAAGTCGGACGCGTACGGACACGGGATGGTGCCCTGCGCGCGGGCGGCCCTGGCGGCGGGAGCCGAGTGGCTGGGCACCGCGACGCCGGAGGAGGCGCTCGCCCTGCGGGCCGCCGGGATCGGCGGCCGGGTGATGTGCTGGCTGTGGACGCCCGGGGGCCCCTGGCGCGAGGCGGTCGAGGCGGACCTCGACGTGTCGGTCAGCGGCATGTGGGCGCTGCGCGAGGTGACGCGGGCCGCCGAGAAGGCGGGCCGGGCCGCCAGGGTCCAGCTCAAGGCGGACACCGGACTGGGCCGCAACGGCTGCCCGCCGGCCGGCTGGGCCGAGCTGGTCGCGGCCGCCCGCGCCGCCGAGAAGGCGGGCACCGTCAGGATCACCGGCCTCTGGTCGCACCTCGCCTGCGCCGACGAGCCCGGCCACCCGTCCATCGCCCCGCAGCTGTCCGTCTTCAGGGACCTGGTGGCGTACGCCGAGAAGGAGGGCGCCGACCCGGAGGTGCGGCACATCGCCAACTCCCCGGCGGCGCTGACCCTTCCGGAGAGCCATTTCGACCTGGTGCGCACCGGTGTCGCGGTGTACGGGATCTCGCCCAGCCCGGAACTGGGCGCGCCCGCCGACTTCGGGCTGCGCCCGGTGATGACGCTCAGGGCGTCGGTGGCGCTGGTGAAGCGGGTCCCCGCCGGACACGGCGTCAGTTACGGGCACCACTACGTCACCGGCGGCGAGACCACCCTCGGGCTGGTGCCGGTGGGGTACGCCGACGGGATTCCGAGGCATGCCTCCGGCCGCGGTCCGGTGCTGGTCGGCGGCGAGTGGCGGCGGGTGGCCGGCCGGGTGGCGATGGACCAGTTCGTCGTCGACCTCGGCCCCGGGGGGAGTCGGTCGAGGAGGGGGCGGAGGCGGTGCTGTTCGGCCCGGGCGACCGGGGTGAGCCGACCGCACAGGACTGGGCGGAGGCGGCGGACACGATCGCCTACGAGATCGTGACCCGGATCGGGGCGCGCGTCCCCCGTGTGCATCTCCACGAGGGCGAGGGCGAGGGCGGAAACGAGAACGCAGGCGCAGGCGTGGGTGTGAACGCAGGCGCAGGCGTGGGTGTGGGCGTGGGCACGGGCACGGGAGCGGACGAGGGAACGCGCGTGGGCGTGGGCACGGGCGTGGGCACGGCATCCGGCGACTGACCGGGCGACCAGGAGACGACCACCAGTAGGAGCGGCACGGTGAGCGAGAACAGCGCGGGGGACGTGGCGGCGGCGGTGACCGACGCCGCCACGGGCAACTGGCACCGGGCGGGTGTCGCCGGCGCGGCCATAGGGGTGATCGCCGCCGGAGCGGCGGCGGGCGTCGCGATAGAGCGGATGACCGTGGGCCGGGGCATGCGCCGAAAGGCGCGGCTCGCCCTGGACGCCTCCGGGCCGTACGGGGCGCTTCGCGGCACTCCGGGCAGGGCGGTCGCCGACGACGGCACGGCCCTGTACTTCGAGACGGACGAGGTGGACCCGGAGACGGGCGGCGCGGCGCCGCGCCGGCGCAGGCTGTTCGGCCGCAAGGCCCCCGCGCCGGTGACCGTCGTGTTCAGCCACGGCTACTGCCTCAACCAGGACTCCTGGCACTTCCAGCGGGCGGCGCTGCGCGGGCTGGTCCGTACCGTCCACTGGGACCAGCGGAGCCACGGCCGCTCGGGCCGGGGTGCCTCCCAGACCGGGCCCGACGGGGTGCCGGTGTCCATCGACCGGCTGGGCCGTGATCTGAAGGCGGTCATCGACGAGGCGGCCCCGGAGGGGCCGCTCGTGCTGGTGGGCCACTCGATGGGCGGGATGACGCTGATGGCGCTCGCCGCCGCGCATCCGGAGCTGATCCGGGAGCGGGTCGTGGGGCCGCGTTCGTCGGCACCTCGGCCGGCCGGCTCGGCGAGGTGAACTACGGACTGCCGGTGGCGGGCGTGAACGTCGTACGCCGGGTGCTGCCCGGAGTCCTGAAGGCGCTGGGTTCCCAGGCGGAGCTCGTGGAGCGCGGCCGGAGGGCGACGGCCGATCTCTTCGCCGGGCTGATCAAGCGTTACTCGTTCAGTTCGAGGGACGTGGACCCGGCGGTGGCCAGGTTCGCCGAGCGGATGATCGAGGGGACGCCGATCGACGTGGTCGCCGAGTTCTACCCGGCGTTCGCGGAGCACGACAAGGCGGCGGCGCTGGACGTGTACCGGGAGGTCCCGGTGCTGGTGCTGGCCGGGGACCGCGACCTGGTCACCCCCAGCTCGCACAGCGAGGCGATCGCCGACCTGCTGCCGGACGCCGAGCTGGTCATCGTGCCGGACGCGGGGCACCTGGTGATGCTGGAGCACCCCGAGGTGGTCACCGACCGGCTGGCGGACCTGCTGGTGCGGGTCGGGGCGGTCCCGTCAGCGGCTAACGTTGGCACGTATGGAAGCACCGCACAGCCCGGCGGCTGAGGCCGCTCACCAGCCCGCCGCCCGTCTCACCCTCACCTCGCCGGAGCAGACGCAGGAGCTGGGCCGCCGGCTCGCGAAGCTGCTGCGGCCCGGTGACCTCGTCCTGCTGACCGGGGAACTCGGCGCGGGCAAGACGACCCTGGCGCGCGGGCTCGGTGAGGGCCTCGGCGTCCGCGGCGCCGTCACCTCGCCGACCTTCGTGATCGCCCGGGTGCACCCGTCCCTGGTGGGCGGGCCCGCGCTGGTGCACGTGGACGCGTACCGGCTGGGCGGCGGGCTGGACGAGATGGAGGACCTCGACCTCGACGTGTCGCTGCCGGAGTCCGTGGTCGTCGTGGAATGGGGGGACGGCAAGGTCGAGGACCTCTCGGAGGACCGGCTGCACGTCGTCATCCACCGGGTCGTGGGCAACACGGACGACGATCGCCGCCGCGTCACGTTCACCGGTGTCGGTCCGCGATGGGCCGACGCAGGGCTGGCGGGGCTCACCGCCTGAGAGCCCCGGCCGGCTCCGGAGGAGACCCGGCGCCCGGATCGGACCCCGCCTGATCCGCCCGCGGGTACGTTCCGACAGGATGTCGGCAAGGTGTTGCATCGGCTGCTCCGGGCATGGTCACATGGAGGGAAGTACGCGGTTAGGTCTGCCTCACCGTGCCTGCCCCCGGACCACCAGGAGGCATCCATGCCGGCGTCCGAGCACGCGGCGCAGTCACCGCCGCACCCGCCGCCCCGGCCGTCGCCGGCCGCGTTCTCCATGCGTGATCTGCTGGCGTCGTGCGCGGCGGCCAGTGCGGTCTCCACCCCGCCGCGCGACCTCGGCGGAGACGCCCCCTCCGGGGAGCCCGCCCCCAAGGAGGGCGAACCCCGCCGCGACGCGGCATAGTCCCTTCGGGTGAAACCGGCTTCCCGGGGCCTCCCGTACCCCGTGCGGGGCTGCGCCTCCGGGGTCCCGATCCGGGTCTGCCGCGTGCCCGCATCCGCCGCGGGACGTCCGTCCGCGTCCGCGCTGCGGACGGACGTCCGCGTCCGCGCCGGGGAGGCGGACCCGTGCCCGCGCCGGGAACCCGACATCCCGCACGCCGTGACGGCTCTCCTCGGATGCGGGCCCGCGTCCGCACTGGGGAACGCGCGCCTTGTCTCCGCTACGGGACGACGACGACCTTCGAGCCGATCGTCGCGAACGTCCACATCGCGTCGCCGTCGGCCCGCTTCATCCGCACGCCGCCGGTCTTCCTGCCCGGAGCCGGGCTCGACATCGACCCGTCCACGGCGGCGCTGAAGCCGATCGACACGTCGTCGACCGTCGCGAACCGCACGACGTGCTCGATCTCCACGCCGTCCGAGCCCTGGATCCTGCCGCTGCGCGACGTCACCTCGTACGTGCCGGGCTCCGGGCTGATGGTGCTGGGCATCACGGGGAACGTCTGGGTGAGCTGATCGGTGCCGACCAGCCAGACCCGGCGCTCGCCCAGCGAGTAGACCACGCGCACGCCCGTGCCGGACCCCGTGGGCACGGCCAGCGGGTCCTCCCGCGGGTCCTCGGCGGCGGCCTCCGAGGGGAGGGCGCTCGGGGCGGCGGCCGCGGGCTTCTCCAGGCTCTCCGGCACGTTCGCGGAGGCCTGGTAGGCGAGGAAGGCGACGACGGCGAGGGCCGCAGCGGTGAGCCCGGCCACCGTTCCCGAGCTGCTCCTTGCCACGCCTGCTCCCCTCGCTCGCACACCTGCCTGGGTGACGGTAGCAGCAGGGTGGCGGCGGACTGGGACGCCGTGCCCCCGCCGCGGTGGCCGTAGGCTGTTTGCGTGCTCTTGCTCGCCGTTGATACCGCCACCCCCGCCGTCACCGTCGCCCTCCACGACGGCGACTCCGTCGTCGCCGAGTCCACCCGGGTCGACGCCCGCCGGCACGGGGAACTGCTGCTGCCCTCCGTCGACCGGGTCCTCGCCACCGCCGGGCTGAAACTCGACGCGGTCACCGGAATCGTCGTCGGCGTCGGGCCCGGCCCGTACACCGGGCTGCGCGTGGGCCTGGTCACCGCCGCCACCTTCGGCTCGGTGCTCGGCGTCCCGGTCCACGGCGTCTGCACGCTGGACGGGCTGGCGTACGCGGCCGGGCTCCAGGAGCCGTTCACGGTCGCCACGGACGCGCGGCGCAAGGAGGTCTACTGGGCGCGGTACGACGGGTCGGGCGCCAGGACCGGCGAGCCCGCGGTCGACCGGCCGGCCGAGATCGCCGGGCAGGTCGCGGGGCTTCCCGCGGTCGGCGCGGGGGCCCTGCTGTACCCCGACGTCTTCCCGGACGCCCGGGGCCCCGAGCACCAGTCGGCGGCCGCCCTCGCCGCGCTGGCCGCCGGGAAGCTGGCCGCCGGCGAGGAGCTGCTGCCGCCGCGGCCGCTGTACCTGCGCCGCCCGGACGCCCAGGTGCCCAGGAACTACAAGGTGGTCACCCCGCGGTGAGCACCCCCTTCCTGCGCGAGATGCGCTGGTGGGACATCGCGCCGGTGCTGGACATCGAGCGCGAGCTGTTCCCGGAGGACGCCTGGTCCCCGGGGATGTTCTGGTCCGAGCTGGCGCACGCCCGCGGCCCGCAGGCGACCCGCCGCTACGTGGTCGCCCAGGACCCGGCGGACGGGCGGATCGCCGGCTACGCGGGCCTCGCGGCGGCCGGCGGGCTCGGCGACGTCCAGACCATCGCCGTCACACGCGACCAGTGGGGCACGGGCCTCGGCGCCCGGCTCCTCACCGACCTGCTGCAGCACGCGACCGCGTGGGAGTGCGACGAGGTCCTGCTCGAGGTACGGGTGGACAACACCCGGGCCCAGAAACTCTACGAGCGCTTCGGCTTCGAGCCGATCGGCTTCCGCCGGGGCTACTACCAGCCCGGCAACATCGACGCCCTCGTGATGCGGCTGCACGTACACGACGCACAAGGAACCCGGAGCCATGGCTGACGAACCCCTCGTACTCGGTATCGAGACGTCCTGCGACGAGACGGGCGTGGGCATCGTCCGCGGGACGACGCTCCTCGCCGACGCCATCGCCTCCAGCGTCGACGAGCACGCGCGCTTCGGCGGGGTCGTGCCCGAGGTCGCCTCCCGCGCCCATCTCGAGGCGATGGTCCCGACCATCGAGCGCGCCCTGACGGAGGCCGGGGTCACCGCGGGGGACCTGGACGGCATCGCGGTCACCGCGGGCCCCGGCCTCGCCGGCGCGCTGCTGGTGGGCGTCTCGGCCGCCAAGGCGTACGCGTACGCGCTGGGCAAGCCGCTGTACGGCGTGAACCACCTCGCCTCCCACATCTGCGTCGACCAGCTGGAGCACGGCCCGCTGCCCGAGCCCACGATGGCCCTGCTGGTCTCCGGCGGCCACTCGTCGCTGCTGCTCGCGCCCGACATCACCGCCGACGTGCGGCCCATGGGGGCGACGATCGACGACGCGGCGGGCGAGGCGTTCGACAAGATCGCCCGGGTGCTGGACCTCGGCTTTCCCGGCGGCCCGGTCATCGACCGGCTGGCGAGGGAGGGCGACCCCGAGGCGATCGCGTTCCCGCGGGGGCTGACCGGTCCCCGCGACCCCGCGTACGACTTCTCCTTCTCCGGGCTGAAGACGGCCGTGGCGCGGTGGATCGAGGCCAAGCGCCACGCGGGTGAGGACGTACCCGTACGGGACGTGGCCGCCTCCTTCCAGGAGGCCGTGGTCGACGTGCTGACCCGGAAGGCCGTCCGGGCCTGCAAGGACGAGGGCGTCGACCATCTGATGATCGGCGGCGGGGTCGCCGCCAACTCCCGGCTCCGCGCGATGGCCGAGGAGCGCTGCGAGCGCGCCGGGATCCGGCTGCGGGTACCCAGGCCGAAGCTGTGCACGGACAACGGGGCCATGGTCGCCGCGCTCGGCGCGGAGATGGTCGCCAGGAACCGGCCCGCATCGGACTGGGAGCTGTCCGCCGACTCCTCGCTGCCGGTGACCGACCCGCACGTGCCGGGCCGGCCCCACCCGGGCCGTGTGCACGACCACGGCCATGTGCACGACCACGACCATGTGCACGAGATCAGCAAGGACAACCTCTACTCATGACCGTCGTCACCCTGATGTGGGAGGCCAGGGCGGCCTCCGGACGCGGCGGGGAACTGCTGGAGTGGGCCCGGGCCCAGCGGCTGGGCGCGGCCCCGCTGCGCCGGGAGACCTTCCGGGCGCCGGGTGAGCGGGTGCTGGTGCTGACCTGGTGGGAGACGGACGGCCCGGACGGCGAACTCCCCGAGCTGCCCGAGCCGGACGCCGGGCTGATCAGCCGCCCGGTGCACCGCTGGCGCTTCCAGTCGCTCGACTTCTCCGAAGCGGACGTCACCGGCGGCTGAGCCGTCGTCAGGCCCGGCGGGCGGTGGCCGCGCCCGCCGGGCGGGCGGCGACTCGCGGCCGCCCGCGGTCCGTCAGACGTGCGCCGGCGCCCCGACCAGCACGGTGGGCGCGCCGGCCACCCGGGTCAGGAAGACCGTGGCCGCGTTCGGTCCGCTCGGCTTCACCCTGCGGCGCAGCTCCTCGGGTTCGACCGCCGATCCGCGCTTCTTGACGGTGAGTGTGCCGACCTCCCTCTCGCGCAGCAGGGCCTTGAGCTTCTTGAGGTTGAACGGGAGTTCGTCGGTGATCTCGTACGCGGTCGCCCACGGCGTCGGGCGCAGCTCGTCGGCCGTGATGTACGCGATCGTCGCGTCGAGCAGGCCGCCGTCGAGTTCCTCGGCGGCCTCCGCGACCAGATGGGCGCGGATGACCGCTCCGTCGGGCTCGTAGAGGTAGCGGCCGGTCTTCCGCACGCCCGGGTCGGGCAGCCCGCGCCCGACGAGCTGGGCTCCGGACGGCAGCAGGGTGGCGCGCCGGGCCCCCGGCGCGGTGCCGAACCAGAGCACGGCCTCCTTCACGTCCCCGTGGTCGGAGATCCACTCGGCCTCGGCGTCCCCGGGGATCGCCTCGTGCGGGACACCTGGCGCGATCTTGAGTGCCGCGAAGCGCGCTGTGCGCGCCGCGCCCACGGCCCAGGACAGCGGCGGTGAGTACGCCTCCGGGTCGAAGATCCGGCCACTGCCGCCCTTCGGCCCCCGCCCTCCCCCGGCCGGCCGGCGCGTCGCGCGGGGTCGACGAAGACGGCGTCGTGGGAGGACGTCCCGACCTCGGTGACATCGGCCCGGCGGACCTCGATCAGCGGGGCCAGCCCCAGCGCCTCGGCGTTGGCCCGGGCGACGTCGGCGGCGAACGGGTCGTGGTCCACCGCGAGTACGGAGATCCCGGCGCGGGCGAGCGCGATCGCGTCACCGCCGATCCCGCAGCACAGGTCCGCCACGCTCCGCACCCCGAGTGCCGCGAACCGGGCGGCGCGGTGGGCGGCGACGGACGCCCGGGTCGACTGCTCCACGCCGTTGGGCGTGAAGTACATCCGGTAGGCGTCCCCGGCACCGAACTTCGCCACCGCCCGCTGCCTCAGCCGCGCCTGCGTCAGCGCCGCCGAGACCAGCCCGGCCGGATGGTCGCGGCGCAGCCTGGTGGCGACGGCCAGCTCCTGTCCCGGGTCGTAGTCCCGGAGGGCGGTGAGCAGGGCCTGCCCTTCGGCGGTGAGCAGAGGGGCGAGGGGGGAGGGCGAGCCGGCGTCGTTCACCCGGCCATTGTCGGCCAGCCGGGGGACGGTGTGCGGTCGGGCGGCGCGGTCGGGCCCTCGTGGGCGCACGGCGCTGACAGGATGCGACGCCATGCGGCAAGTACGACAAAACGAAAAGAAGACAGCAATGCGGTGCAGACGTACCTGGATGTGCGTGCTGCTCGCCATGGCCGTCGGCTCGGGCTGTGCCGCCGGGGCCGGGCAGGCCCCCGGCGGGGCCCAGGCCACCGGCAGGGCGGGCGCCTCCGGCTCCGCCGCTGCTCCCGCGCACGGCCAGGAGCGGGGTTCCTCGGGGTCACCGGGGTCCCCTGGTTCGCCGGGGTCACCCGGGTCCTCTGGTTCGCCGGGGCGGGAGGCCCGGAAGGGCGGGGAGGCCGGAGAGGAGGGCGGCGCAGCCGGGCCCCGCAAGGACAAGGGCGAGGAGGGAGCCCGGAAGGACTCCGCCGAGGACGGCGGGGAGCGGACGAAGGGCGAGCGCGGCGGGGGCCGGGAGCGGGCCGGGGAGAAGGCCGCCGCGGCCGAGGCGCATGCACAGCGCATGAAGAAGATCCAGGCCGCCCGGGCGGCCGCGGCCAAGCGCTGGGGACTCCGGCAGACCCCGCTCCCCGCGCCCCCGCCGCCCGCCGAGAAGCCGCGGATCACCACCCGCAAGGGCTTCGAGGTCGACCGCCACAAGGGCCTGCCGCCCGTCTTCACCACCGTGCCCACCAAGCAGAAGGTCGTCTTCCTGACGATCGACGACGGTGCGGAGAAGGACCCGGAGCTGCTGCGGATGATGACCGAACTCCGGATCCCCTACAGCGCCTTCCTCAGCGACTACGTCGTCCGCGACGACTACGGCTACTTCGAGAAGATGCAGGGCCGCGGCGTCTCCCTGCACAACCACACGCTCACCCACCCCTACCTGCCGGCGCTGCCGTACGCGAAGCAGAAGGCGGAGATCTGCGGGCAGCAGGTCAGGATGGAGAAGCGGTTCGGTAAGCGGCCGCGCCTGTTCCGGCCGCCGTACGGCAGTTACAACCGGGACACCCTGCGGGCCGCCGCGTCGTGCGGTGTCAAGGCCGTGCCGCTGTGGGCGGCGGAGGCGTTCCCCGACCACATGGAGTGGCGCGAGTGGGACCGGGACCTGCATCCCGGCGACATCATCCTCACGCACTTCCGGGGCAAGGGGGAGTGGAAGGGCAGCATGCCGGACATGATCCGCCAGGTGATGAAGGTCGTCACGGCGAAGGGCTACGCCGTGGCGCGGCTGGAGGACTACGTCTGAGGCCGCCTGCCGCCTGCCGCCTGCCGCCTGCCGCCTGCCGGGTGGGACAGCTGCGGCGGATGCCGTCGGGGGCCGGCGGGGCAGGGAACGGGCGGGCGGCCGCCGGTGGCGTCATCCTGCCGGGCCCCGGGGGCGGGCGCGAGGGCCGGCCCTGCCGCTCGGCCGCGGCGCTCGCCTCGGCGGCGGACTCGGCCGCGGCCGAGCAGGCCCGTTTCCGCGGCCTCCCCGCAGCCTCCCCGCGGCCTCCTCGCAGCCGCGGCAGCCGGGGGGGAAGCGCGCCGCACCGGCCGGCGCGAACCGGCCGAACACGCAGTGGATTGGCACTCCGCTTGACCGAGTGCTAATCCCGGTCATAGTCTCGGCTCTGGCACTCCCCACCGGAGAGTGCCAACACAGCGACGGGCAGGTCCGGCACCCGCGACGACGGATCCACCTGGTCGCCACCTCAGACAGATGAACCCCGTGAGATCTCCGAAGGGGGAGGTCGGATCGTGACGACCACCAGCTCCAAGGTTGCCATCAAGCCGCTCGAGGACCGCATTGTGGTCCAGCCGCTCGACGCCGAGCAGACCACCGCCTCAGGCCTGGTCATTCCGGACACCGCCAAGGAGAAGCCCCAGGAGGGCGTCGTCCTGGCCGTCGGCCCGGGCCGCTTCGAGAACGGCGAGCGTCTTCCGCTCGACGTGAAGACCGGCGATGTCGTGCTCTACAGCAAGTACGGCGGCACCGAGGTGAAGTACAGCGGCGAGGAGTACCTCGTCCTCTCGGCCCGCGACGTGCTCGCGATCGTCGAGAAGTAGTTCACCGCAGATTTGCCCAGAACCGCGCCCCTGGCCCCCGCTGATGATGAAGCCGGGCGGCGAGGGGCGCGGTTCGTTTTGAGAGGACTTGAGAAGCTCCATGGCGAAGATCCTGAAGTTCGACGAGGACGCCCGTCGCGCCCTTGAGCGCGGCGTCAACAAGCTCGCCGACACGGTCAAGGTGACGATCGGCCCCAAGGGCCGCAACGTCGTGATCGACAAGAAGTTCGGTGCCCCCACCATCACCAACGACGGTGTCACGATCGCCCGCGAGGTCGAGATCGAGGACCCGTACGAGAACCTGGGCGCCCAGCTGGTGAAGGAGGTGGCGACCAAGACCAACGACATCGCGGGCGACGGCACCACCACCGCCACCGTGCTCGCCCAGGCCCTGGTCCGCGAGGGTCTGCGCAACGTCGCCGCCGGAGCCTCCCCGGCCGCCCTGAAGAAGGGCATCGACGCCGCGGTCAAGGCCGTCTCCGACGAGCTGATCGCCACCGCGCGCCCGATCGAGGAGAAGTCCGACATCGCCGCCGTCGCCGCGCTGTCCGCCCAGGACCAGCAGGTCGGCGAGCTCATCGCCGAGGCGATGGACAAGGTCGGCAAGGACGGTGTCATCACCGTCGAGGAGTCCAACACCTTCGGTCTGGAGCTGGACTTCACCGAGGGCATGGCCTTCGACAAGGGATACCTGTCGCCGTACATGGTGACCGACCAGGAGCGTATGGAGGCCGTCCTCGACGACCCGTACATCCTCATCAACCAGGGCAAGATCTCCTCCATCCAGGACCTGCTCCCGCTGCTGGAGAAGGTCATCCAGGCCGGTGCCTCCAAGCCGCTGCTGATCATCGCCGAGGACGTGGAGGGCGAGGCCCTGTCCACCCTCGTCGTCAACAAGATCCGCGGCACCTTCAACGCGGTCGCGGTCAAGGCCCCCGGCTTCGGCGACCGCCGCAAGGCGATGCTGCAGGACATGGCCACCCTCACCGGTGCCACCGTCATCGCCGAGGAGGTCGGCCTCAAGCTCGACCAGGCCGGTCTGGACGTGCTGGGCACCGCCCGCCGGGTCACCGTCACCAAGGACGACACCACGATCGTCGACGGCGGTGGCAAGAGCGAGGACGTGGCCGGCCGCATCGCGCAGATCAAGGCCGAGATCGAGGCCACGGACTCCGACTGGGACCGCGAGAAGCTCCAGGAGCGCCTCGCGAAGCTGGCCGGCGGCGTGTGCGTGATCAAGGTCGGCGCCGCCACCGAGGTGGAGCTGAAGGAGAAGAAGCACCGTCTGGAGGACGCCATCTCCGCGACCCGCGCCGCGGTCGAGGAGGGCATCGTCTCCGGTGGTGGCTCCGCTCTGGTCCACGCCGTCAAGGTGCTGGACGGCAACCTCGGCAAGGACGGCGACGAGGCCACCGGTGTGGCGGTCGTGCGCCGCGCCGCCGTCGAGCCGCTGCGCTGGATCGCCGAGAACGCCGGCCTCGAGGGCTACGTCATCACCGCCAAGGTCGCGGAGCTGGACAAGGGCAACGGCTTCAACGCCGCCACCGGCGAGTACGGCGACCTGGTGAAGGCCGGCGTCATCGACCCGGTCAAGGTCACCCGCTCGGCCCTGGAGAACGCCGCCTCGATCGCCTCCCTGCTGCTCACCACCGAGACCCTCGTGGTGGAGAAGAAGGAAGAGGAGCCGGCGGAGGCGGGCCACGGTCACGGCCACGCCCACTGACCCGTAGGGCCCACCGTCCGTCCAGGACACCGGAATGCCACCGCTCCCCGGGAGGGGGGCGGTGGCATTTCCCGTGTGTACGGGCCGTCGCGGCGCGGGCCGGGCGCCACCGGGATCATTCGCCGTGCTCCGCCCTTCCTTCAGGCGGGGGTGAAGCGATCACCGCGCTCCGTGCCGACCCGGCGGACCGGGACTCGTCCCGGTCCCGTGCAGCGGGGCAGGAACCCACCGACACCGCAGCCGTCAACGGCGCGGTAGCCGGGAATCGCCGTCCGCGAGGGCGGCGAGGACGTCACATCTCCAGTCGGGGCGGCGAGGACGTCAACTCTCCGGTGCCCCCAGCCGGCCCATCAGCCCGAGCCGGTCGTACTGCCACCAGCTCTCGCAGATCAGGCCCTCGTGGAGCCGGTGGACGGTCGTCCCGGTCATCGAGACCCGCCTGCCGGTGGGTGCCAGGCCCAGGAACTCGCCCTTGTGCGTGCCCTCCCACGTCCAGCGGGTGCAGACCCGGTCGCCCTCGGCGATCTGGTCCTCCAGGGTGAAGGTGTAGTCGAAGGCGTCGCGCCACGCGGCGATTTCGCCGCGCAGCGCCTCGACGCCGATCACGTCCGGGAAGTTGGCCGGGTCGTGATCGTGGTAGTCCCGGGTGAGCAGTCCGTCGAGCAGCCCCGGGTCACCGGTGAGGGCCTCGGTGAAGAACCGGGCGCACACCTCCTTGTGCAACTGCTCGTCGCGGATGACCTCCAGGTCGGTGAAGGTCGGCATCCCGTCGCACAGCGCGACCATCTCCTGGAAGATCCGGTCGGTCTCAGGGAGGTTGGAGTTCCGCATCGCGTCCTCGTACGAGGGGAACTCGACGATCTCCACCACATGGGTGCCGTCGGAGCGGTCCTGCGCGAGGACGTTGTGGGTGGCGGTGCGCTTCCCCCTGGTCTGCTCGACCCAGATGTCCAGGAGCCGGTTGAGCTCCTCGACGCGATCCGTCTTGCAGTCGATCATCTGTACGAAGGTCATGGCGTCTCCCGGGCGGATGGGGCGCTGCGTCGAATGCACCCATTCTAGTGAATTCAATGCTTTACGCCCTGATTTGCCCTTCCGGTGAGCGGTTCCGCCGAGAGGAGCGGACGAGGGGGGAGCATGCGCGGGCCGGGCCCGGTGGGTTCGCTCCGGCCGGTGCACCCGGCCGGAGCGAAGGGGCCGGCGGGTGCACCGGCCGCAGGCGAACCGGGCCTCACCCGTGCGCGAGGGCCCCGTTCACCGCGCCGGACGGCCACCGCCGCCGAGGAGCGAGGGCTTTCTGCGCGCGGCCAGGTCCTCCGCCCAGCCGAAGGCGCAGGCGGCGACCAGCACCGCGGCGAACTCCAGGGCGAGCAGCACCAACGTGCCGGGTACCGGCCAGCCCGCGAAGCTGTTCGTGCGCTCCTGGAGAGCCCAGACGAAGGGCAGCGCCGGATAGTGCCAGAGGTAGACGGTCACGGCACGGGCGCTCAGCCGGTCGGAGAACGTACGCAGCCAGGACGCCCGATCGAGCAGCGCGGCACCGGGACGGAACTTCAGCAGCACCACGGCGAAGGCGAGGGAGAGCAGGGTGTTCAGCAACGGGCTGTCGTAGATGCTCAGCTCGGCAAAGTCCAGTTCGCCGTGCAGGTACCCGATCCACGCCAGACCCGCGACCGCCATGGCCAGGGCCAGTACGGCCGTGGCCCGGCCGCTCAGCCGGTCGAGCAGCCCGTCGTGGTAGGCGAATCCCGCGAGCCAGCAGGCGAGGTAGACGACGAAGGCGGACAGCGGGGCCTCGGAACCGCTCAGCATGGCCGCGAGCCCGGTGCCGCCGGCCTCGCCCTCCGGCACGTACCAGGACAGGGCGGCGACCCCGGCCACCGCCGCCCCAGGAACACCCAGGGCCGGATCCTGAAGAGGAACAGCAGCAGGGGGAGAGCAGGACGAACCAGAGGTAGGCCCGCAGATACCAGAGCACCGCACCGAAGGAGCTGCCCATCTCGGTGTCGGCGACCGGCGGGTCCAGCACCGGAACGACCCAGGAGAGCATCTGCCAGCTGATCGGGAAGGGCTCTCCCGCCGCGCGCGTCTCCCACCACATCACGGGCATCGCGATCGCCGCGAGCAGCCACAGCGGGGGCAGCAGCCGGCGGAGCCGTCCGCGGATCACCCGCACCCCGCCGCCGCGGCGGTCGAGCGAGGAGGCCATCAGCGAGCCTCCCAGGACGAACATGATGCCCATCGACGGGAACGCCAGGGTCATCCAGGGAGCGCCCGCGGTGTGCAGCACGACAACCCGGATGACGGCCAGGCCGCGCAGCAGGTCGAGATAGCGGTCGCGCCCCGCGCCGCGGCGGCTCCGCGCGCTCCCGGCAGGGGGTTCGTCCCCGGTCGGCAAGGTCGGGGCCTGACTGCGATGTGACACGGAGCTCTTCCTCCTGGGGGAGCCGACGCGTGCGGTCGGCGTCGGGCGACACGCACGGCCCCCGGGGGCCGAGGGCTCCGCCACGGTGCAGGAGGAAGGTAAAGGAAGTACTGGAGCCGGGTGGGGGCGAGGCAAGAATCCGGGCCGGCGGCTGCCGCCGGCCCCCGGCCGCGGCTATCCGGGGCTCCCGTCGCCGTCCGCGCGCCCCTCGTCCTCGGGGAGCAGCGGGAGGACGAACCCGGTGACGGCGCCCGCGCCCTCGCGGTTGCGGGCGAACACCGAACCGCCGTGCGCGTCCACGATGTGCGCCACGATGGCCAGCCCGAGCCCGGAGCCCGGCATGCTCCGGGCCTCGGGTGCGCGGTAGAAGCGCTCGAACAGGCGGTCCTGCGGTACGTCGGGGAGCCCGGGCCCCCGGTCCCGTACCTCGACCCTGCCCTGTTCTACACGGATGTCCACCGGGTGGCCCCGGGGTCGAACTTCGTGGCGTTCTCCACCAGATTGGCCAGGGCGCGCTCCAGCGCCTGGGGCTGCCCGGACACGCTCGACCCGTCGGCCCGGACGGAGATCTCCCGGGCCGCTCTGACCCGGAAGCGCCTGGCCACCCGTTCGGCGAGTTCGCCCAGTGCCACCGGCTCTCTGCCCTCCGACTGCCGGCTGTCCGTCGAGAGCTGGACCAGTTCGTTCACGAGCTGGATGAGTTCCCTGGACTCACTCGTGAGGTCTTCCAGAACCTGGGTGCGCGCATGCGGTGGCAGCTCCTCGAAGCGATGCAGCAGCGCGATGTTGGTGCGCAGGCTCGTCAGGGGGGTGCGCAGCTCGTGCCCCGCCTCCTGGGCCAGCCGCCGCTGGTCCTCCCTGGCGCGGGCCAGCCGGTTCAGCATCGTGTCGAAGGCCGCACCGAGCTGCCCCACCTCGTCCCGGCCCGCCGAGGGCACCGGCAGGTCCAGATGACCGGTGACGGACACCAGACGGGTGACCCGGGCCAGGTCGGTGAGCCGGCGGGTGACCCGTCCGGCGACGAACCAGCCGCACACCCCGGCCACGGCCGCGACCCCGGTGCCGACCAGCACGATCCGCCACCTGAGGCCCGCGAGCAGCGTCTCCACCTCTCCCAGCCGCTGGGCGACCTGCACGGCTCCCCGCCCGCCCCGAGCGAGACCGACGTGACGCGGACCCGCTCGCCGCCGACCCGCGTCTCGACGGAGGCCGTCCGCCCCGGCTCCTCCGCGTCCGTCATGGCCCGGTCCGTGCCGGCCACGGGCAGTACCAGGGGGTTGCCCTCGTCCGCGATGTCGCCGTCCGGGCCGAGGACCTGGACGATGATGGTGCGGGAGTCGTAGAGCCACTCGTCGAGCCCGGCGTCCTCCTCCGGGTCGGCGAGGACCTCCGGCGTCAGACCGCCGTGGTCGGCGGTGAAACCGGCCACGGCCTCCACGGCCTCGCGGAAGTCGTCGTCGGCACGCTCCCAGGTCAGCCGCGCGGCCAGGCTGTGGCTCAGGACCCCCACACCCGTGGCGACCAGCACCGCGGTCACGGCGAAGAGCACTGAGAACGTGAGCCGGAGGCTCGGCCGGGGCCTGCGGAAACGGGGCACGGCTACCGCACCGTGTAGCCGACACCGCGCACGGTGTGGATCACATCGGGGCTGCCGGGGCGAGCGAGCTTGCGGCGGAGGTAGCTGACGAAGACGGTCAGGTTCTTCGATGACGGACCGAAGTCGTAGCCCCAGATGCGCTCGTGGATCGTGGCGTGGCTCAGTACCACTCCGCGGTTGCGGAGGAGGAGTTCGAGGAGATCGAACTCCGTGCGCGAGAGGACGACCTCCTCGTCGTCGCGCCACACCCGGCGGGAGGACGGGTCCAGCCGTACGCCGCCCGCCTCCAGGGCGCCCGCATCCGCCAGGTCCGGGCCGGCCCCCGCGGGCACGCGCCGCAGCAGTGCCCGCAGCCGGGCCAGCAGTTCCGCGGGCTCGAAGGGCTTCACCAGGTAGTCGTCCGCCCCGGCGTCCAGCCCGGCGACACGGTCCGTGACCTCGACCCGGGCGGTGAGCATGAGGATCGGCGTCCGGACGCCCTGGGCCCGCAGGCTTCTGCAGACCGCCAGGCCGTCCAGCCGGGGCATCATCACATCGAGGACGATCGCGTCGGGCGAGGAGCCGGCGACGCCTGCGACGGCATCCACGCCGTCGCAGGCGGTGACCACCCGGTAGCCCTCGATCAGCAGCAGGTTCTCGACCGAGGCGCGAAGGGCCCTGTCGTCCTCGGCGAGCAGCACGGTGGGTATCGGCACGCCGCCATGCTCGCACGAGCACCGGCTCGGACAGCGGCCGTACCGGGGCTCCCGCGGCCGTCACCGGGGGGCTCGCCCCGGATGCCGTGCGGTGCGGCACCGGAACACTCCGCACCGCCGTCCCGCGGACGGGTGGCCGGCCCGGCGGGTGCACCGCCGCCCGCCTCGCCCGTCCGCCTCACGCCGCCATGCTCGCACGAGCACCGGCTCGGACAGCGGCCGTACCGGGGCTCCCGCGGCCGTCACCGGGGGGCTCGCCCCGGATGCCGTGCGGTGCGGCACCGGAACACTCCGCACCGCCGTCCCGCGGACGGGTGGCCGGCCCGGCGGGTGCACCGCCGCCCGTCTCGCCCGTCTCGCCCGTCCGCCTCGCCCGGTGTCGCTCGGCGTCGCTCGGCGTGGAACCCGGTCCGCGGTCAGGGACCCAAGCTCGGTGCCGAACCCGGTCCCCGGCCAGGGTCCTCGCGCCGGGCAGGGTCCGGTGGCCGTGCCCCACGGTGGCCGGGCCGTGTGCGTCTACTTCGGCCCGTACTTGCGGCCCGCCCTGGAGCTGATCCCGCCCAGCAGACCGCGCGGGGCCAGCTTCACCGCGCCCATCAGAGCCTTGTAGCGCGGATCCGGCACCGACAGCGTCCTGCCGCGCGCCAGATCGGCGAGCGCCGACGACACCAGCTTGTCGGCGTCCAGCCACATCCAGCCGGGGATGTTCTCCGTCCCCATGCCCGCCCGCTGGTGGAACTCGGTGCGCACGAACCCCGGACAGAGAGCCATCAGCCGCACTCCGGTGCCCGCCAGGTCGCGGGCCGCACCCTGGGTGAACTGCACGACCCACGCCTTCGACGCCCCGTACGTGCCCCGCGGCACGAACGCGGCGATCGACGCCACGTTCACCACCCCGCCGCGGCCCCGGTCACGCATGGGCGCGGTGGCCGCGGCCGTCAGCCGCAGCACCGCCTCGCAGTGCACCTTCAGCATCCTCAGCTCGTCGGCCATGGAGACCTCGAGGAACCGGCCCTTGTTTCCGAAACCGGCGTTGTTGACGAGCAGGTCCACCGGCCGCCTGTGGTCGTCGAGCCGCTTCTCCACGGAGGAGATGCCGTCGTCCTCGGCCAGATCGGCGGTCAGTACCTCCGCCTCGATGCCGTGCCGGTCGTGGAGTTCGGTGGCCTGCTCCTGAAGGCGCTTGGTGTCCCGGGCCACCAGGACCAGGTCGTGCCCGTCGGCCGCGAGCCGCCGTGCGAAAGCGGCACCGATGCCCGCGGTCGAGCCCGTGATGAGTGCTGTCGTCATAGGCGGCACGTTAGTGCGCCGCGCGTATGCGCGCCGTGCGAGCCCGGACACGGTGCCGGGTGTCACCCGACCCGACGGGGGAGAAGGTACCGGGGCGTCAGCCGGACCGCAGGCGAACGGAACACGGTCGAAAGCGGTCCCGAAGAGGGCCGAGCGGTCCCGAAGCGGTCCCGAGCGGAATCTGGATCCGGGGAGGACCCGAGCGGACCCGAGGAAGACCCCGGAGGGTAAGGGCACCCAGGGTCGGTAAGGGCACCCGGGGTGCGGGCCGTCGCCGCCCCGGGGCCGGTCTCGGGGCGGCCGGGGCGCGGGTTTCCTCAGCCCGCGGGCCGGCACGGGGCCGAGGGGAGTACGGTCCCCCCGCAGCCCCGCAGCCCCGCAGCCCCGCAGCCCCGCAGCCCCGCAGCCCCGCAGCCCCGCAGCCCCGCAGCCCCGCAGCCCCGCAGCCCCGCAGCCCCGCAGCCCCGCAGCCCCAAGGGATCTATCGAATACCCCGCCCTGCTCCAAGTGTCCCTTATGATCGAGGGGTGATCGAACCCCGTCACCTCCGCGTCCTCCGCGCCGTGGCCGCCACCGGCTCGTTCTCCGCTGCGGCCCGTGAGCTGGGCTGCACACAGCCCGCCGTCAGCCAGCAGATGAAGGCCCTCGAGGCGTCCACGGGCACCCCGCTGCTGGTCCGGACCGGCCGGGAGATGCGCCTCACCCAGGCCGGGGAGGCGCTGGTGCGTCATGCGGCGGGCATCCTGGCCGGTCTCACCGCCGCCGAGGAGGAGGTAGCCGCGATCGCGGGGCTGCGCTCCGGACGGGTCCGGCTGGTGTCGTTCTCCAGCGGCAGCTCCACGCTGGTGCCCACCGCGCTCGCGGCGCTGCGGGCCGCCCATCCGGGCACCCGCGTCTCCCTCGTCGAGGCCGAGCCGCCGCGTTCGGAGGAGATGCTGCGGGAAGGGGACTGCGACGTGGCCCTGGCGTTCCGGTACGGCACCGGAGGCACCGAATGGGCGGACCTCGTCGTGCGGCCATTGCTGAGCGACCGGCTCACGGTGCTGGTTCCGGAGGGGCACCGCCTCGCGGACGCGGCTTCCGTCTCCATCGCGGACCTGGCGGGCGAGTCCTGGATCGCCGGATGCCCGCGCTGCCGGCGCCAGCTGGTGGCGGTCTGCGAGGCGTCGGGGTTCACCCCCAGGATCGACTTCGCCACGGACGACTACCCGGCCGTGGTCGGACTCGTCGGCGCCGGTCTCGGCGTCGCGGTGCTGCCGGGGCTCGCCCTGGAGTCCGTCCTGCCCAAGGGAGCCCGGACGGTGGCGGTGGAACCCCCCGTCCACCGCGAGATCGTGGCGCTGACGCTGCCCGATCTGGCTCAGGTGCCCGCGGTCGCGGCAACGCTGGACCAACTGGTCAAGGCCGCCGCTCGCTGACGCGCGGGCAACCGCCCCGTGCCAGCCTCACCTGCGGCGGACGTCGACGGCCCCGGCCCGCGGGCGTCCCCGGTTGCGACTCCGGTGCAGGAACGTTTCTTCTCTAGTGGCGACGACTCCGGGTCAGCCGTGCGGCGCGCCGCCCGCGCCACCCGCCGGGATCAGCCGGTGCCGCGCCCGACCCATGAGTTCCTCGCGCTCGTCCTCCGTGAGTCCGCCCCACACCCCGTACGGCTCCCGGACCGCCAGTGCGTGCGCTGCGCACTCCGCCCGTACCGGGCACCTCATGCAGACCTCTTTCGCCGAGTTCTCGCGCGCGCTCCGTGCCGCGCCGCGTTCCCCCTCCGGATGAAAGAAGAGCGAGCTGTCTACCCCACGGCATGCTGCGAGCAGCTGCCAGTCCCACAGATCGGCGTTCGGTCCGGGAAGGCGGGAGAAATCTGCCATAGCGCATGTCCCCTTGTAGCCGTGCTGAGTGGTTCTGAGCTCCGACCGTACATCTACGGTGTAAGTAGATGTAAATATGACTCATTGCGAATCTAGTCGCAGACACCAGTAAATGGGAAGAAATGCAGCTAAATGGGGCATAGCTGCTATCTGACATGCAGTTGAGCTGTGTCGCTCTCCTCCGCTCACGGCTCCTCACGTAGAGTGCCGAAGGTGCCCGGCCCGCCCGTAACTCTTTCGAGTGACCGTCGTTGAGAGGGCGGAGGCGGTTGAGAGAACCAGCACTCGGGCAGGAGTCCGGGGGCGTCAACCGCACAGGTGACGATACGTAACCAGCCTGGAGGCTCAAGGTGACGCGCATCAGCTGCGGAGGGCGGCCATGACATCCGTCCTCGTCTGCGACGACTCCCCGCTCGCCCGAGAGGCGCTCCGCCGCGCGGTGGCAACCGTGCCCGGCGTGGAGCGCGTGACGACCGCGGCCAACGGCGAGGAAGTCCTCCGCCGCTGGGGGCCGATCGCTCGGATCTGATTCTGATGGACGTACGCATGCCCGGACTGGGCGGCGTCGAGACGGTCCGCCGGCTCCTCTCCGCCGACCCCGGAGCCCGGATCATCATGCTCACCGTCGCCGAGGACCTGGACGGCGTCGCGCTCGCCGTCGCCGCCGGTGCCCGTGGATACCTGCACAAGGACGCCTCGCGCGCCGAGCTGCGGGCCACGGTCACCCAGGCCCTCGCCGACCCGACCTGGCGGCTCGCCCCGCGCCGGCTGCGCTCGGCCGAGATGGGCGCGGCGCCGACCCTCACCGCCCGGGAGATCCAGGTGCTCGAGGGCATGAGCCACGGCAGGTCCAATGCCGAGATCGGACGGGAGCTGTTCCTCTCCGAGGACACGGTGAAGACGCACGCCAGGCGGCTGTTCAAGAAACTGGGTGCCTCGGACCGGGCGCACGCCGTCGCGCTCGGATTCCGCTGGGGCCTGGTCCGCTGAGCGGTGCCGGGCGAAGCCGGGACCGGTCCCGGCGGGCGAACCGGAGGGGCGCGCGGCCGTCGCGCACGAGACGCGCGCCCGGAACCCCGCCGCACGGTCCCACGCGGCATCGCGAGTCCCGCCCGTCGTGCGGTGGGCGGGGCGGCGGCCGACGGCGGGCGCACGTTTACCGCGCGATGCCGCATCCTTGAGGTGTGGAGTTCCTCGGGGACGATTCGGTCGAGCGCAAGGGGAGGGCGCAGGAGATGAGTTCCGGCGCACCTGCTCATAACGCTTCGGTGCACAAGTACGGACGCGGTGCCACGGAGCAGCGGCAGCCAGGGCACCATGGACCGATGCGTGACGACGAGGCGGCGGCTGCCCCGGGGGCCATCGGTGCCCTCGTCCAGCGTGCCGTCGACGGCGACGACCAGGCCACGCACGATCTGCTGGCCCGGGTGCACCCCCTGGCCCTGCGGTACTGCCGCACCCGGCTGAGCCGGCTGCCCGGTGATGCCCGTCACTTCGTCGAGGACCTCGCGCAGGAAGTCTGCGTCGCGGTCCTCATGGCGCTGCCGCGCTACCGGGACACCGGGCGCCCCTTCGAGGCGTTCGTCTTCGCGATCGCGGCGCACAAGGTCGCCGATCTCCAGCGGGCGGCCATGCGGCACCCCGGCTCCACCGCGGTGCCGTCCGACGAGATGCCGGAGCGGCCCGACGACTCGCTGGGGCCCGAGGAGCGCGCCCTGCTCAGCGACGACGCGGAGTGGGCCAAGAGGCTCCTCGCCAGCCTCCCGGAGAACCAGCGCGAGCTGCTGGTGCTGCGGGTCGCGGTCGGGCTCACCGCGGAGGAGACCGGGCAGATGCTCGGTATGTCGCCGGGGGCGGTCCGGGTCGCCCAGCACCGGGCCCTCAGCAGACTGCGGGCGCTCGCCGAGCAGTAGCGTGGGAGGACGGCGGCTGAACCCTGCGGGCGCCGCGTCCGTACGTACGAACGTACGAAGCTACTCGGTGATCTTGATCGTGGAACGTGGCACCTCCGGATCCCGTTAGCATGGACATCCGCACCGATCAAGGCCATTTGGGGAAGGTGTCATGACTGCCTACGTCGACGGAGTGCCCGACAAATTCGCGACACTCGGGCTGACCTACGACGACGTGCTGCTCCTGCCCGGTGCGTCCGACATGGCGCCCGACCGGATCGACACCTCCTCGCACGTCTCGAAGAACGTGCGGGTGAACATCCCCC
Source organism: Streptomyces sp. I6 (assembly GCA_003725745.1). GTDB lineage: Bacteria > Actinomycetota > Actinomycetes > Streptomycetales > Streptomycetaceae > Streptomyces. Next base: position 4,093,852 of record RHDP01000001.1, read on the forward strand.
TGCTGTCCGCCGCCATGGACAAGGTCACCGAGTCCCGCATGGCCATCGCCATGGCCCGCCAGGGCGGTGTGGGCGTACTGCACCGCAATCTCTCGATCGCCGACCAGGCCAACCAGGTCGACCTGGTGAAGCGCTCCGAGTCCGGCATGGTCACCGACCCGATCACGGTGCACCCCGACGCGACGCTCGCCGAGGCGGACGCGATCTGCGCCAAGTTCCGGATCAGCGGCGTCCCCGTCACCGACGCGGCCGGCAAGCTGCTCGGCATCGTCACCAACCGCGACATGGCCTTCGAGACGGACCGCTCCCAGCAGGTGCGCGACGTCATGACCCCGATGCCGCTGGTGACCGGCAAGGTCGGCATCTCGGGCGTGGACGCCATGGAGCTGCTGCGGCGCCACAAGATCGAGAAGCTTCCGCTGGTCGACGACGCAGGCATCCTCAAGGGCCTCATCACCGTCAAGGACTTCGTGAAGGCGGAGAAGTACCCCAACGCCGCGAAGGACGGGGAAGGCCGGCTCATCGTGGGTGCCGCGGTCGGTGTCGCGGGCGACGCCTTCGAGCGCGCCCAGGCCCTCATCGAGGCCGGCGTCGACTTCATCGTCGTCGACACCGCCCACGGCCACTCCAAGCTGGTCGGCGACATGGTCGCCAAGATCAAGTCCAATGCCCCCGTGGACGTCATCGGCGGCAACGTCGCGACCCGCGACGGCGCCCAGGCGCTCATCGACGCGGGTGTGGACGGCATCAAGGTCGGCGTCGGCCCCGGTTCCATCTGCACCACCCGCGTCGTCGCCGGGATCGGCGTCCCGCAGGTCACCGCGATCTACGAGGCGTCCCTGGCGGCCAAGGCGGCCGGCGTCCCGGTCATCGGCGACGGCGGCCTCCAGTACAGCGGTGACATCGCCAAGGCGCTGGTCGCGGGCGCCGACACGGTGATGCTCGGCTCGCTCCTGGCCGGCTGCGAGGAGTCCCCCGGAGAGCTGCTCTTCATCAACGGCAAGCAGTTCAAGTCGTACCGCGGCATGGGCTCGCTCGGTGCCATGCAGTCCCGCGGCGACCAGCGCTCCTTCTCCAAGGACCGCTACTTCCAGGAGGGCGTCGCCTCCGACGAGAAGCTCGTTCCCGAGGGCATCGAGGGGCAGGTGCCCTACCGCGGCCCGCTCTCGGCGGTCGTCCACCAGCTCGTGGGCGGTCTGCGCCAGTCGATGTTCTACGTCGGCGGCCGCACCGTGCCGCAGCTGCAGGACCGCGGCCGGTTCGTCCGGATCACCTCGGCGGGTCTCAAGGAGAGCCACCCGCACGACATCCAGATGACGGTCGAGGCGCCGAACTACAGCAGGAAGTAGCGCGAACCGCCGCGGCGCCGGCGGCGGCCGCGTCTCCGCGGGGGCGGTTCCGGGGATTCCCGGGACCGCCCCTGGCATGTGTGTCGGGGATACTGGTAGGCGCAGACATAGAGGGAAAGGCCACACATCGTGACTGAGATCGAGATCGGGCGCGGCAAGCGCGGCCGCAGGGCGTACGCGTTCGACGACATCGCCGTCGTACCGAGCCGGCGCACCCGGGACCCGAAGGAGGTCTCGATCGCGTGGCAGATCGACGCCTACCGGTTCGAGCTGCCGTTCCTGGCCGCCCCCATGGACTCCGTCGTCTCGCCGCGGACCGCCATCCGCATCGGTGAGCTGGGCGGACTGGGTGTGCTGAACCTCGAGGGCCTGTGGACCCGGCACGAGGACCCGCAGCCGCTGCTCGACGAGATCGCCGAGCTGCCCACCGAGAGCGCGACCCGCCGTCTGCAGGAGATCTACGCGGCCCCGATCAAGGAGGAGCTGATCGGGCAGCGCCTGAAGGAGGTGCGCGACTCCGGCGTCGTCACGGCCGCCGCCCTGTCGCCGCAGCGCACCGCGCAGTTCTCCAAGACGGTCGTCGACGCGGGTGTGGACATCTTCGTCATCCGCGGCACGACGGTCTCCGCCGAGCACGTCTCCGGCGCGGCCGAGCCGCTGAACCTGAAGCAGTTCATCTACGAGCTCGACGTCCCCGTCATCGTCGGCGGCTGCGCCACGTACACGGCGGCGCTGCACCTGATGCGCACCGGTGCGGCGGGTGTCCTCGTCGGCTTCGGCGGCGGCGCCGCACACACCACCCGCAACGTGCTGGGCATCCAGGTGCCCATGGCGACGGCGGTGGCGGACGTCGCCGCCGCCCGCCGCGACTACATGGACGAGTCCGGCGGCCGGTACGTCCACGTCATCGCCGACGGCGGTGTCGGCTGGTCCGGCGATCTCCCGAAGGCCGTCGCCTGCGGCGCGGACGCCGTGATGATGGGCTCCCCGCTGGCCCGCGCGACGGACGCGCCCGGCCGCGGCCACCACTGGGGCATGGAGGCGGTCCATGAGGACGTGCCCCGCGGCAAGCTCGTCGACCTGGGCATCGTCGGGACGACGGAGGAGATCCTCACCGGCCCGTCGCACTCTCCCGACGGCTCGATGAACTTCTTCGGCGCCCTCCGCCGCGCCATGGCGACGACGGGCTACAGCGAGCTGAAGGAGTTCCAGCGTGTCGAGGTGACGGTGGCGGACTCCCAGCACAGGCGCTGACGGTCCGGCCCGGGCGTACGCCCGGGAGGGCCCGGCAGCCCTCGGGTTCTCACGGTCCTCGCAACACCCGCGATCTGTGGGAGGCGCGAGGACCGTGGGCGTCGAGCGGGCTGATCCTGCGGGGTCACAGGCGGTGCGCCGCGCCCGCCGGGGAGGCTCCCCTGGTGTCCAGGAAGATCTGCGCCTTGACCGCCAGGCCCTGCAGGTCGTACGTGCGGTGGTGCTGGAGCAGCACGGTGAGGTCCGCGGTGGCCGCGGCCTCGTACAGGGAGTCGGCGCGGGGTACGGGACGGTCGTTCACGCGCCAGTCCGTCACATAGGGGTCGTGGTAGCCGACCGAGGCGCCCAGCTCCAGCAGGCGGCGCGCGATCTCGGGGGCGGGGGAGCCCTGCCGGTCGGCGAGGTCCGGCTTGTAGGTGATGCCGAGCAGCAGGATCCGGGCCGCGCGGGCCGACTTGCCGTGCTCGTTCAGCAGGGTCGCGCAGCGCTGGACGACGTAGCCGGGCATGCGCTCGTTGATCTGGCCCGCGAGCTCCACGAGCCGCAGGGAGCGGTGCGGCCCGACCGTGCCGACGGGGTGGCCGTGCCCGCCCACCCCGGGGCCGGGACGGAAGGCCTGGAACCCGAACGGTTTGGTCTCCGCGCAGCGGATGACGTCCCAGAGGTCGACGCCGAGGTCGTGGCAGAGCACCGCCATCTCGTTGACCAGGGCGATGTTGACGTGCCGGAAGTTGGTCTCCAGGAGCTTGACGGCCTCTGCCTCGCGCAGTCCGCGGGCGCGGACCACCTTGTCGCTGATCCGGCCGTAGAAGGTCGCCGCCGACTCGGTGCAGGCCGGCGTCAGGCCGCCGATCACCTGGGGGGTGTTGGCCTGGCCGTGGGCGCGGTTGCCGGGGTCGAGCCGGCTGGGGGAGTACGCGAGATGGAAGTCGGCGCCCGCACGCAGCCCCGATCCCTCCTCCAGGATGGGCCGCAGATAGCCCTCCGTGGTGCCGGGTTCGACCGGGGACTCCAGTAGCACGGTGGTGTGCGGGCGCAGCCGCGCGGCCAGCGCCCGGGCGGCTGCGCCGACCGCCGAGAGGTCGAGCCTGCGGTCCGGTCCGAGGGGGGCCGGCGCGCAGATGACCGCGGTACGCACCCGGCCCAGCTCGGCGGGGTCGGTGGTGGGCCGGAAGCCCCCCGAGAGCATCCGGCGGATCTCCGACGCGCTGAGGGAGCCGCTCACGGGCGGGCGTCCCGCGGCGAGTTCGGCGGCGGGGCGGGGGTCGGGGTCGTAGCCGACGGTCTTGATGCCCGCGGCTGCCGCGGCCTGGGCGAGGGGCAGTCCGAGGTGGCCGAGTCCGATGACGGCGAGATCTGCGGGCATGGCGGTGGGCCGTCCTTCCCAATAGCCGAAGGGCACGTGACGCGCAAGTCCTGTGGACAGAACGAGCAGGGGCAATGTCAGACTAGGAGTAAATATGACCGTTATGCGGTATTGCGCGCGTCTGGTCGCCCGAGTGTTGTCCACAGGCGGTGGCTGAAGTCCTTGAGTGCGGACAGAATCAAGGGTGTGGGCCCGACCAGTGGGGGCGACGGGAGGCAGCGTGAGGACAGCGACGATGGGACCGGCGCAGCGCGCCGAAGCCCTGGCCGCGATGGCAGAGCGCGAGCTGGACGTGCTGGTGGTCGGCGGCGGGGTGGTCGGTGCGGGGACCGCGCTGGACGCGGTGACGCGGGGACTGTCCACCGCGATCGTCGAGGCGCGTGACTGGGCCTCGGGCACCTCCAGCAGATCCAGCAAGCTGATCCACGGCGGGCTGCGCTATCTGGAGATGCTGGACTTCGCGCTGGTGCGCGAGGCGCTCAAGGAGCGGGGACTGCTGCTGGAGCGGATCGCCCCGCACCTCGTGAAGCCCGTGCCCTTCCTCTACCCGCTCCGGCACAAGGGCTGGGAGCGGGTCTACGCCGGAGCGGGCGTCGCGCTGTACGACGCGATGTCGGTGTCCTCGGGCCACGGCCGCGGCCTGCCGGTGCACCGCCACCTCACCCGCAGGCACGCCCTCCGGGTGGCCCCGTGCCTGCGGAAGGACGCCCTGGTCGGTGCCCTGCAGTACTACGACGCCCAGATGGACGACGCCCGTTACGTGGCGAGCCTGGTGCGCACGGCCGCCGCGTACGGCGCGCTGGCCGCCAGCCGGGCACCCGTCCTCGGCTTCCTGCGCGAGGGGGAGCGGGTCGTCGGAGCCCGGGTCACGGACGTCGAGACGGGCGGGGAGTACGAGATAAGGGCGAAGCAGGTGGTGAACGCCACGGGTGTGTGGACCGACGACACCCAGGGCATGATCGGCGAGCGCGGGCGGTTCCACGTCCGGGCCTCCAAGGGCATCCATCTCGTGGTGCCCAAGGACCGGATCCACTCGGCCACCGGTCTGATCCTGCGCACCGAGAAGTCCGTCCTCTTCGTCATCCCGTGGGGCCGGCACTGGATCGTCGGCACCACGGACACCGAGTGGGACCTGGACAAGGCGCACCCGGCCGCCTCCAGCGCCGACATCGACTACCTGCTGGCGCAGGTGAATTCGGTGCTCGCCGTCCCGCTCACCCGCGACGACGTCGAGGGGGTGTACGCGGGGCTGCGCCCGCTGCTCGCCGGGGAGTCGGAAGCGACGAGCAAGCTCAGCCGCGAGCACACGGTGGCGCATCCGGTGCCCGGTCTGGTCGTCGTGGCCGGCGGCAAGTACACGACGTACCGGGTGATGGCGAAGGACGCGGTGGACGAGGCGGTACACGGGCTGGACCGCCGGGTCGCGGAGTGCGTCACGGAGGACGTGCCGCTGCTGGGTGCCGAGGGATACCGCGCCCTGTGGAACGCGAGGGCGCGGATCGCGGAGAGGGCGGGCCTCCATGTCGCCCGCGTCGAGCACCTGCTGAACCGGTACGGGTCCATGACCGAGGAGCTGCTGGAACTCGTCACGGCCGATCCCGGCCTCGGCCGCCCGCTGGCCGGCGCGGACGACTACCTGCGGGCCGAAGTCGTCTACGCCGCCTCCCACGAGGGCGCACGGCACCTCGACGACGTGCTCACCCGGCGGACCCGCATATCCATCGAGACGTTCGACCGCGGCACGCGCAGCGCACGGGAGTGCGCCGAGCTGATGGCCCCGGTGCTGGGCTGGGACAAGGGGCAGATCGAGAAGGAGGTAGAGCACTACGAGAAGCGGGTGGAGGCCGAGCGCGAGTCGCAGTTGCAGCCCGACGACCTGACGGCGGACGCGGCGCGGCTGGGCGCACCGGACATCGTCCCGATCTAGGATCCTGCGGAATCCCCTTCTCCCGGAGCCTTCCTGACGCTCGGTGGACCCGGGACTGCCACCGGTCCCGGAGTGAGAGAGAATGGGGCTCTTCCAGGGCGGGTTACCGCATCGCGCGGGCGTGGCGGGCGCGGGCGAGGATCAGGGATCGCAGAGGGGACGCATGTCGGAGGCGAAGCGGGACACGGCACCAGAACCCCTTCGGGACACGCGGCGGGAGGACGGGCGCGCCACCGGCGCGGACGACACGGCGAGTTCGGCCGGAGGGCGGGCCGAGCGCTCGGATGCGGGCTCCGGGTCCGGTGACGGTGGTTCGGACGGGACCGCCGACCGGGACGCGGCGCGGGACACGGCACCGGAACGCCCACGCGGCGCGTCGGGCGGCGCCGCCCACCGCGACGGCGGTGCCGGGGCGGTGAGCGCCTCCGCAGCCGGGGACGTGCGGTTGGGCGCGGGGGAACCCCGGTCCGGTCCGGCTCCGGTGGCGCGAACACGCCCGTGGACGGCGGCGGTACGCGTGCGAGGCCCGCGGCCGGGCAGGCGGACCTGATGAAGGACGGTGGTTCCCAGAGCGCGGGCAGGAGTCCGGAATCCGGTCCCGGCGCCCCGGCGGCCGGCGCGGGATCCGGGCCGGCGGCGGAGCGCGCCGACCTTGCGAAGCCTGCGGCGGAGGACCCGGGGAGCCGTGCGGACGCCGGGGAAGCCGGGAAAGCCGGGGAAGGCGCTTCGCGGGGTACGTCCCGCGGCGCCGGTAAGAGCGCAGCCGTCGACGCCGGGTCCGGTCCGGCGGGATCCGGTCCGGCCGGGGCCGGTGCCGCGAGCGCCGCGGGCAGGGCCGGGCCGGGTCCCGCCGGGACGGCGGTGGGCCAGGGGGCTTCCGGGCGGGACGAGTCGAAGCCTGCGGCCGCGAACCCCGGTTCGGCCGGCGGGCCGCGTGCCGCGCAGGCCGCGGGGGACTCGTCGCGCCGCGCCCCGACCGCCGAGGGGCGGCTGCTGGCCGGCCGCTACCGGCTCGGCGGAGTGCTCGGGCGCGGAGGGATGGGCACCGTCTGGCGGGCCGACGACGAGACCCTCGGCCGCACCGTCGCCGTGAAGGAACTGCGCTTCCCCAACAGCATCGACGAGGACGAGAAGCGCCGTCTCATCACCCGTACGCTGCGCGAGGCGAAGGCCATCGCCCGGATCCGCAACACCGGGGCTGTGACGGTCTACGACGTCGTCGACGAGGACGACCGCCCGTGGATCGTGATGGAACTCGTCGAGGGCAAGTCGCTCGCGGAGGCGATCCGCGAGGACGGGGTCCTGACGCCCCGGCGGGCCGCCGAGGTCGGTCTCGCCGTCCTGGACGTCCTCCGCTCCGCGCACCGGGAAGGCATCCTGCACCGCGACGTGAAGCCGTCCAACGTCCTCATCTCGTCCGACGGCCGGGTCGTGCTCACCGACTTCGGCATCGCGCAGGTCGAGGGCGACCCGTCGATCACCTCCACGGGCATGCTCGTGGGCGCGCCCTCGTACATCTCGCCGGAGCGCGCCCGGGGCCACAAACCCGGTCCGGCCGCCGACCTCTGGTCGCTGGGCGGGCTGCTGTACGCGAGCGTGGAGGGCTGCCCCCCGTACGACAAGGGTTCGGCCATCGCGACGCTGACCGCGGTGATGACCGAGCCGCTCGATCCGCCGAAGAACGCCGGGCCGCTCGAGGAGGTCATCTACGGCCTGCTCGCCAAGGACCCGGCGCAGCGGCTCGACGACGCGGGCGCCCGCACGCTGCTGCGGAGCGTGATCGACACCCCGGAGCACACGGCGGAGCCGGCGCCCTCACCGGAGGCGACCCGGGTCGTAGCCCTGCCTCCCGCCGCGCCGGAGCCGCCCGTGCCCGCCAGGGAGCGGGCCAAGGAGGCCGCGGACGCGGCGGCCGAACGGGTCCGCGGAGCGCTGCGCTCGGTGCGGAACGCTTCGAAGACCGAGGCCGGGCAGCCGGCGGGCACGGACGGCGCCCCCGCCCCCGCGGCGACGCCCGCGGCCACCCGGACGGCCCCCGTGCGGGCGTCGCTCACCGACGTGGTGCCGCGGCGCAGGCTGGTGGTCGTCGCGGTGGTCGCCGTGCTCGCGGTGCTGTCGGCCGTACTCGTCGTCGCGCTGGGCGGGGACGGGGACAAGAGCGGGCAGAACAGCCCGAAGAGCGACACCGCCTCCGCCGGGACCGCCGCGGGCGGCGACACCCGGGGTGAGGGCGGCGAGGACGAAGACGGCGAGGGCGACGGCGACAGCGAGGCCGGCAAGGGCGACGGCAAGGCCGCCGGCGACGGCGAGGCCACGGGCGACGCCGGCCAGGACGGCGGAGGCACGGGCGCGGCGCAGCCGTCCGCCGGAACGGGCTCCGGAGCCCCCGCCGGCGGCGCGCTCCCCACCGGGTACGCGATGGTGACGAACGATCAGTTCCGCTTCACGATGGCGATGCCGAAGTCCTTCCGCCGCACGGGCACCGCGGGCGTGAACTCGGGCGCGATCTTCAGTGCGGACGGCGGTTTCCCGCGCGTCCAGGTGGACTTCACCGACAGTCCCAAGAACGACGCCGCGGCGGCCTGGAACGCCGCCCGGCCCGCGGTGAGCGGCAGCAGTGACGGCTACAAGCACCTCGGTATCAAGCCCGTCGAGTACAAGGGCTATCCGACGGTCGCCGACTGGAGCTTCGAGCGCAACCAGAACGGTGAGCGGGTCCGGGTGCTCAACCGCGGCTTCAAGGTCGACGCCGGGCGCGGCTACTCGATCATGATCAGTTGCGCGGCGGGCGAGTGGGAGGGCGCGGAGTGCCGCACGCTCCGGGACACGGCCTTCGCCACGTTCGCCCCCAAGGGCTGAGAGGTTCGGCCCCAAGGACTGGTCAGGCCACGTATCGTGAGAGGCCGTGGACCGAGCGCAGCCGCAAGAGGCCGGTGAGCGAACGGAATTGACGGCTTCGTACGGCCCACGGGACCGGGAGCGCGGCTCTGGCGACGGGGCCGCGCACACGACCGACCATGGCACCGGTCCGGGACCCGCGGTGGGAAAGCCCCACCGGCGGGGCACGGGGAGCACCGGGCCGGGAAAGCTGCACGCTGGTGGGAGGCGTCGTGGACGACTACGCGGGAAGGGTGCTGGCCGACCGCTACCGGCTTCCCCTGCCGCCCTCCGACGAGTACGAACTCGTCGAGACGCGCGCCTTCGACACCTACAGCGGACAGGAAGTCCTGCTCCGGCAGGTCCCGTTGCCGGAGGTCGTCGATGCGGAGGTGCTGGACGACCAGGGCGGCACCGGCCTCCCCTCACCGCGCCGGGCCGCGGGGCGTACCACCCGCCGGCCGACCGATCCGGCGGTGCGGCGGGCCGTCGAGGCGGCGCAGGCCGCCGCGCAGATCCCCGACCACCCGCGGCTCGACCAGGTCTTCGACGTGTTCGCCGAGGACGGGTCGCTGTGGATAGTCAGTGAGCTGGTCACCGCACGGCCGCTCGCCGCGCTGCTCGCGGAGAGGCCGCTGAACCCCTACCGGGCGGCGGAGATAGGCGCGGACGTGCTCACGGCTCTGCGTGCCCTCCACGCGCACGGCTGGACCCATCGGAACATCACCGTCCGCACGGTCCTCGTCTGCGACGACGGCCGGGTGGTGCTGACCGGCCTCGCGTCGGGCGCCGCGGAGGAGGCCCTCTGCGGCTACGCGCCGGTTCCGGACCCCGAGGCAGGGGTCGAGGAGGCCGAGGCGGTGGAACCGCCGTACGGGCCTGCCCACGGGCCGCCGTGCGGGCCGTCGTACGAGCCCCGTCACGAGCCGTCGTACCAGCCGCCTCGTTCGGCCGGGCAGGTTCCGCCGGGCTCCGGTGGGCCGGAGTCCCAGGGTCCGGCAGTCCCCGCGGCGGAGCACCACCGGACCCCGCTCCGTCACGAGCCGCTGCCCGCGCCGGCGTCCCCGCCGGGCCTGGAGCCCGGCCCGGTCCTCCCCGGCCGCGGTGCCGGGGACCGGTACGTCCCACCCGCCTACGGCCCCGGTTTCGGCGGCGGCCAGGGCGACGCGCGCGCCGCGCGGGCCGGCGCCATCGCCGCCTACCGGGCGGGTGCCCGAGCCGCCGCCCGGCTCAGCGAGGAGAACCGGCAGGGGCCGGTCCGCGGGGAGGGCGGGCAGGACGGGGCGTCCACCGCTGCCGCGGAGACCGGTGGGGGCGGCGGCCCGGAAGCCGGCCTCCCCGGCGCCGTCCCCCGCGTGGCCCGGCCGGCGCCGGTGGCCCCGGCCCCACGGCTGACCGCCCCGGTGGTGGCGATCCGGGCCGCTCCGGCCGCGAGTCCCGGACCGAGGACCGCGGCCGCGGGTACGCCCGGGGCGGCCTCGGCGGCCGGACAACCCAGCCGGCCGCGGGCGGGACGGACGGCATCGGGCGGCTGCACCACCCCGGCGTCCGGGACGAGCGGGACGAGCGGGACGAGCGGGGCCTGCCGGAAGGCCCCGGGACGCCACCCGGGACCGTCGTGCCCCCGTCCGGCCCCGGTTCCGCCCTGCCCGCCCCGCGCGCCGCGCTGCCCGCCCCGCAGTGGTGGTCCCGGCCCGGGGCCTCCGGCGAAGCCGATGAAGCCGATGAAGCCGATGCCGCGGACGAAGCCGGACCCGCGAACGGGTACGGCGACGGGGGTGACCGGGGTGACCGGGGTGACCGGGGTGACCGGGGCGACGGCGGCGGCGGCCTCCACGGCGGACCGCCTCCGGATGGGCCCGGCGGCCCCGGCGGGCCCGGCTCGCGGGGGTCTGGCGCGACGGGCCCGGCCCCGCCTCGGACGGGTCGGCCCCGGTCACGGCCGGTGGCGGTGCGGCCCCGTACGGGGGCGACGCCCGCGACGCACTGCGCGCCGACGCCCGGCGGGGTGCCGATGCGTACGCCGGTGCCGGGCCCGTCCCCGCGCCGGCCGCTGGGACGAGGTCGTCGCCGCCGGAGCGCCCATGGAGGCCTACCGCGGCCCCACCACCCCCTCGCCGCCGAGCGCGCCAGGCAGACCCGGATCGCCGTCGTCGGCGCGGTCACCGAGCGCTGGGCACCCGAGCAGGCGGGCCCGGTCCACGAGAACTGGCAGCTGGCCCCGCCCATCGGCCCAGCCACCGACCTGTGGGCGCTCGGCGCCCTGCTCTACCGCGCGGTGCAGGGCCATGCCCCGTACCCGGAGGAGAACGCCGCCGAGCTGGTGCAGCTCGTCTGCGCCGAGCCGCCGGCGTTCGCCGAGGAGTGCGGTCCGCTGCGTCCGGTCGTGGAGTCGCTGCTGCGTCAGGACCCGACCGAGCGGCCGGATTTCGAGGAGCTGCGGGGCTGGCTGCGCTCTCTCGTCCGCTCAGCCCCGGAGCCTGACGCGGGCACCGAGGTGGTACCGCTGCCCTCCGTCGACGGCACCCGCCTCCCCGTCGTACGGCGCAGAGGGGAACTGGTCCGCCGGCGCGGCGGCTCAGCCGAACTCCGCGGCCGGCACCGCCACAAGAAGGCACGAGAACCCCGTGAGCGCCGTGAGCGGCCGCAGCGCAGCCCGCGGTCGCTGGGCCGGACGCTCCTCGTCCTGATCCTGCTCGCCCTCGCCGCCGCCGTCGCCTACGCGATGCTGTTCATGCCCAGGAACGGCTCCGGCTCCGGCTCCGCGTCCTCGTCGGCGCCGGTCTCGTCCTCGTCCGCACCGGCCTCGTCCTCGTCCCAGGTGCCGGACCGGCCGGGCGATCCCGGCGGTGAGGCCGGCGCCGACCCGTCACCGGACGGGACGCGGCCGCAGACCTCGGCGCCCGCCCTGGACCTCGCCGACGGCTACGCCGTCCGGGTGGACCCCGAGGGCTTCCGGATCGGCGTCGACAAGTCCTGGCAGCGCAGACCCGTCAACGACAGCGGGCAGGTCCGCTACATCGGCGGGGACTTCACGCTCATCGTCGTCCCCGGCCGGGACTCCGTCGGGGAGAACGGCTCGGACCCGATGGCCTACCAGCGCGACAGGGAGCGCGAACTCCAGCCCTTCCGCGACTCCTCCTGGTCCACCGCCTCCGGACTGCGCCGGATCGACGTGGGCAAACAGGCCATGGCCGAGGGCCAGTTCACCTGGCAGGACAGCACCGGACGCGAGGTGTACGTACGCAATCTCGCCATGATCGTCGGCGACAGGTACCACGTGCTGCAGGTGATCGGTCCCGAGGGCCAGCGGGACAAGGTCACCGAGATCTACCAGCAGGCCACGACCGCCTACCGGGCCGCGGGTTGACCCGGCCGCCCGGACGCCGCCCGCTCCCCGTGGTGCCGGGCGGGCAACCGCAGCCGGGGACCGCGCCGGGGGCCGGCGGGACTGCTGCGAAGAGGTCCAGGGCGCTCCCATCGGGTGGTGGCCCGTCCCTCCGTCTCGCGAGCCGCTCCGACGGCCGGCGGTGCACCTGACGACCCCGCTGCGGGATGCCCTGGCGGACCTCGGCGCTCCTCGGCTCAGGGGATGAGCACGATGCGGACCGGGCTGCTGCTCTTGTCCGTGAGGCGGGCGACCGCCTCGGGGGCTTGGCTGAGAGGCAGACGTTCACTCACCGAGGCCGTCAGGTCGAGCCGGCCGGTGGAGGCGAGGCGGATCAGTTCTTCGAGGTGGGCGGGAGCGGATCCGTAGTGGCCGCGTACCTGGTTCATCATGTACTGGAAGACACCGCCACCCGCGAGGGAGAAGGGCCGCGGGGTGATACCCACGAGAACGAGGACCCCGTTCCTCGCCAGGCAAGCCGCCGCCTGCTCGCGTGCCGGGGGCACGCCGGCGAGGTCGAAGGCCGCGTCGAGTCCCTTTCCGCCGGTGGCCTCCATGACCTTCTCGTGGAAGCCCGGGTCCTCAGGCGCCAGTGCCACGTCGGCCCCGAAGGAGGGGGCTCGTTCAAGCGCGGTCGGCAGGGGATCCACGGCGATGATCGGCTCCGCGCCCACCATGCGGGCCACGCTGATGGCGTGTACGCCGAGGCCTCCGGCACCCCAGATGCCGACGGCCTGGGCGGGACGTACCGCGGCGGTTTCCACGACGGCCGCGTACGGCGTCGAGACGGCGTCGGGGATGATGGCTGCCTGATCGAAGGGCAAGTGACCGGGAATCGCGTAGACGGCCTCCTCGCCTGCGAGAGCGTACTGAGCCCACCCGCCGTCGAAGTCGACTCCCCGGGTCCGGGGAGACACACACATGCCGCCCGCCGGCAGGCGTCGCATGTACCGCATGCCCTGCCACCGGAGAGCACGACACGTGCGCCGGGCTCCCACGAGCGCCGGAGACCGGGGCCGAGCCGGTGGACGACGCCGGCGACCTCGTGTCCCAGTGTGACCTCGTCGTCCGGATTGAACGCCGGGCGAAGGCTCCTGTCGATGAGGTGAACGTCCGACAGGCAGACGCCGGCCGCCTTCACCGCGATGAGGAGCTCTCCCGGACCCGGCTCGGGGACGGGAACCTCCGTGACGGCGAGGCTTCCCGTCGTCAGATCCAGGCGTCCGGCGAGCATCGTATCCATCGTGGTCCACCTGCCCTCGTGTAGAAGCGCGTTCGTCAATGCGAGTGATGGGGGGAACGTCGTGCTCTCCGTGGGCCGGCGTGCATGTGTCTCCGGCATGAAGACAGAGTCCAGCGGCCCCGGGAGGGTCGATTCACATGGGTGCTCCCTGGCGACTGTGCTGAGCGATGAGGTCCAGCAACCGGTCTAGGAGACCCGGGGCGAAATGGTGCCCCATGCCGGGAATGACCACGAGGCGAGCCCCGTGGACGGCGTGGGCTGTGGCCCGGCCCCCGGAGATGTCGATCATCGGGTCTCTGTCGCCGTGGATGACGAGAGTGGGTGCCTTGATGCCGCCCACCTGACCCGTGCGGTCACCGGACGCCTGGATTGCCTGGATCTGACGGGCGACCCCTGCCCGGCCTGCGCCACACGAGCGGTCCCAGGCGCCCTCGGCGTAGCGCTTCTCCCCCTCTTCGTCGATCGGGTAGGCGGGGCCGGCCACCAGGGAGGTGACGGCCAGGTGGCGGTCGACGGCCGACTGTCGGGTACGAGGGGGCGGGTGGCGACGACACGGATCCAGACACGCCTGGTCGGGCGCCCCACAGACGGCCGGCCGGTGGTCGAGTAGATCGAGGTCAAGGTCCGCACCCGGGCGGATCGGGTGGCGGCGACGGTCTGGGCGATCATGCCGCCCATGGACCGTCCGACGACATGCGCGCTATCGATGCCGAGGTGGTCCAGCAGCCCCACGCTGTCCACGGCCATGTCCGCCAGGGTGTAGGCCCCGAGCGGGGGCGGCGCAGGAGCTGCCGCAGAGCACCCGGCGTCGGGGTGCGCAGGGTGGTGGAGCGGCCGACGTCCCTGTTGTCGAAGTGGATGACGAAGAAGCCGCGTTCCACCAGGCCGTCGAGGAACGCCGCGGGCCAGCAGGTGAGGTCCTCGGCGAGCCCGGCGATCAGCAGCAGGGGTTCGTCTCCGGCGTCGCCGTGGGTGCGATAGCAGATCCGTATGCCATGGGCGAGGCTGGCGTAGTGGTCAGTGCTCATGGCGCTGTCTCCTTGCTGTGGCCCGTCTCCGGCGCATGTGCCCGGACAGCCGGCGACGAGAAGTGAAGGGCCGAGTCCGTGACGGGGCTCTCGAGGAGAAGCTTGCGGTCGGTGCGGAAGTCCGTCGACATGAGCCACGGGGCCGCAGTCCCCTGCCGGGGCATGCGGTCGACGGAGCGTTGGACGTAGCCAGAGGTCAACCTCATCATCGGACGGCTGGGCATGTCCGGGTCGGCGACTGGCCACGCGGTGTCGTGTCCGTTGGCGTCCATATAGGAGAGAAGCTTGCAGAAGTACTCGCACACCAGCCCGACCTTCAGCGTCCACGAATTGCTCTGGTAGCCGACGGCGAAGGCGAAGTTGGGCACGCCGCTGAGCATCATGCCGCGATACACGAAAGTCTCGGGGAGCCGGACCGGTCGACCGTTCACGCTCAGTTGGATGCCGCCGAGGGGTTGTAGGTTGAACCCCGTTGCCGTGACGATGAAATCCGCCTTCAACTCCCGGCCGGACTCCAGCAGGATTCCGTGCTCAGTGAATTCGGCAATGTGCCCGGTGACGATGGAGGCGGATCCGTCACGAATAGCGTGAAACAGATCACCGTTCGGAACGATGCACAGCCGCTGTTGCCAAGGGTCATACGGTGGGTTGAAGTGCGTGTCCACCGGGAAACCCGGGGGCAGGCACTTGACGTTGATCTTCCTGATCAGGCGCCGCGCCGATTTCGGGAAGCGCTGGCAGTACCGGTACAGCTCGCGCTGGATGATGATGTTCTTGCTTCGCGTCAGTGCGTAGCCGCGTTCTCTGCCGAAAACCCTCATCAGAAGTTGGGCGAACCGGTCACGTTCAGGCAACGGAAGGACGTATGTCGGGGTGCGCTGCAGCATGGTCACGTGGGCCGCCGTTCGAGCCATCGCCGGGACGAGGGTGACTGCTGTGGCGCCGCTGCCGATCACCACAACCCTCTCGCCCGTGAAGTCGATGTCATCCGGCCAGTTCTGCGGATGCACGATCCGCCCGCGGAACTTCTCCCGCCCCTTGAAATGAGGCACGAAACCCTTGTCGTAGCGGTAGTAGCCGCCCGCAGTGAAGATCCACCGCGCACTGAAGTCCAGCCGCTCACCCGTGTCAGTGCGCTCTACGTGCACCAGCCAGCGGGCTTTCGCGTCGGACCAGTCGGCGCTCACCACCCTGTGGTGATAGCGGATATGATCCCCCAGCCCGTACTCCTTCAGGGTCTCCTTCAGGTAGTCCAGGATCCGCGGGGCAGACGCAATCGATTCCTGGTTCGGCCAGGGTTTGAACTCGTATCCGAAGGTGTACAGATCCGAGTCGGAGCGGATACCGGGGTAGCGGAACAGGTCCCATGTTCCGCCGGGTGCCCCGCGCGCTTCCATCATCGCAAAACTCTTGGCGGGCTGCTCGGTGACGAGGTAGCAGCCGACACCGATGCCGGAGATGCCGGCGCCGATGACGAGGATGTCGAGTTCCTCGGTGGCGGCTGGTGGTGTGGGCATGTGCGACTCCTGCGGTTGTGGATTCCCGCTCGGGGCTCCTTGTTCTCGCGGTCGCGATCGCGGTCGGACGTGGTCGGTGGCAGGCCGACCGGTGGCAGGCCACTCCCTCCAATAGTATGAAGAGTCTGATATATGGGCTAAAGCGGTTCTTCGGACGCCGGTCCGCGGGCGAGACGCCCACGTGGTCTCGCCGGGGAGTGGGCCGCCGCCTGCCGGCGCGGAGAGTGCGAGGGCGGGGTCGCCGTGGGAGGTCGCGGCCGGGAGGCGGCCGGGGGCACGAGAGAGGCAACGGGGCAGGGGACGCATCGAAGCAGGAAAGAGGCGAAGCGGGTGGTTCGCGCGTCGTGAGCCTCCCATCGGCGCTTGTCCGCCAGCGATCACCAGCGCGATGTGCGGGCCCGGCGAAAAGCTGTTACTGACGGGTACCCAAAGCCTTGATTGCGTCATACTCTCGCCCCCATGACGGACTCGCAGGCCCTCGCCGCCCGGCACACCGGCGCCCTCGGCACCAACCCCACCGCCGCCGCCCCGGCCGGCGTGCGCACCGCCGCCGACGTGGTCACTCCCGAGGTGGTCGCCCAGCTCACCCGGGGCGTCGTCGGCTCCGGCCGCACCGCCAACCACACCCCGTTCACCGGGGAGAAGCTGGCGGACCTGCCCGAGTCCACCCCCGAGGACGTGGCCGAGGCCTTCGCCCGCGCCCGGGCCGCCCAGCCCCTCTGGGCCGCGACCTCCCCGCGCGCCCGCGCCGCCGTGCTGCTGCGCTTCCACGACCTGGTCCTGGAACGCCAGGCCGAGGTGCTCGACCTCATCCAGCTGGAGACGGGCAAGGCCAGGCTGCACGCCCACGAGGAGGTCCTGGCCGTCGCCGTCGCCGCCCGCCACTACGGCCGGAAGGCACCCTCGTATCTGAGGCCCAGGCGGCACACCGGCGTGGTCCCCGTCCTCACCAAGACCACCGAACTGCGCCAGCCGCGGGGAGTCGTGGGCCAGATCGCCCCTGGAACTACCCGCTGGAGCTGTCGGTCGGCGACGCACTCCCCGCCTTCGTCTCCGGCAACGCCGTCGTGATGAAGCCCGACACCGAAACCGCGCTGACCGCACTCTGGGCCCGTGACCTGCTCGTCGAGGCAGGGCTCCCGGCGGGCGTCTTCCAGGTCGTCCTCGGCGACGGTCCGGTCGTCGGCCCCGAGGTCGTACGGCACGCCGACTACGTCTCGTTCACGGGCTCCACCCGCACCGGCCGCGAGGTCGCCCAGGGCGCCGCCGCCCGTCTCGTCGGCGTCTCCCTCGAACTCGGCGGGAAGAACGCCATGCTGGTGCTGCATGACGCCGACGTCGACAGGGCCGCGGCCGGCGCCGTCCGGGCCTGCTTCTCGTCCGCCGGGCAGCTCTGCATCTCCATCGAGCGGCTGTATGTGCACGAGTCGGTCGCCGACGCCTTCGTGGAGCGCTTCGCGGCCCGCACGAAGGCCATGCGTCTGGGCAGCGCCCTCGCCTACGGCGCCGACATGGGTTCCCTGGTGGGGGAGCGCCAGCTGGAGACGGTGAAGCGGCACGTGGACGAGGCCGTCGCCAAGGGCGCCACCCTCGTCGCGGGAGGTGTCCACCGCACCGACATCGGCCCGCTGTTCTACGAGCCGACCATCCTCGACGGGGTGGAGGCCCCGATGTCCGTCTGCACCGAGGAGACCTTCGGACCGGTCGTGTCCCTCTACCGGTTCACGGACGAGGACGACGTCATCGAGCAGGCCAACGCCACCCCGTACGGCCTCAACTCCAGCGTCTGGACCAGGGACGGCAGGCGCGGCCACGCGGTCGCCGCCCGGCTGCGCACCGGCACCGTCAACATCAACGAGGGATATGCCCCGCCTACGGCAGTGTGCAGTCGCCGATGGGCGGCATGAAGGACTCCGGGCTGAGCCGGCGGCACGGCTCCGAGGGCATCCTCAAGTACACCGAGGCCCAGACCGTGGCACAGCAGCGGTTGATACCGCTCGCCCCGTCCTTCGGCATGGACGACGAGAAGTACGCGGCGTTCATGAGCACGTCCCTGAAGGTGATGAAGGCCCTGCGGCTGCGCTAGGCACCCAGCACCCAGCACCCGCACGTTCTCACGAGGAGAGCCATGTCCGAGGACTTCCCCGCCCAGAAGCCGGGTGACCGGGGCGAGGGCGACACGGATTCCGCGTACGGCCGCGACGACGGCCACAGCCGCGACGACGGCCACGGCCACGACGACGGCCACGACGGCCACGACCACGGTCACGGCGACGCCGGCCGCACATACGACTACGACGTCGTCGTGGTCGGCTCGGGCTTCGGAGGCTCGGTCTCCGCACTCCGCCTCACCGAGAAGGGCTACCGTGTCGGCGTCCTGGAGGCGGGCCGCCGCTTCACCCGGGAGACCCTCCCGAAGAACTCCTGGGACCTGCGCAACTACCTCTGGGCCCCGGCTCTCGGCCTCTTCGGCATCCAGCGCATCCATCTGCTGGGCAAGGTGATGGTGCTCGCCGGAGCGGGAGTCGGCGGCGGCTCCCTCAACTACGCCAACACCCTCTACGTGCCGCCCGCGCCGTTCTTCAACGACCCGCAGTGGAAGGACATCACGGACTGGCAGGAGGAGCTGAGGCCCTACTACGACCAGGCCAAGCGCATGCTGGGGGTACGGCTCAACCCGACCATGACCCCGTCCGACGTCCATCTGAGGGCCACCGCGCAGGCGATGGGCGTCGGCGACACGTTCCACATGGCGCCGGTGGGCGTCTTCTTCGGTGACGGCCGGGACGCGGCCGGCGAGGACGGCACCGGTGCGGCGAAGGCCGAGCCCGGGGCCGAGGTCCCCGACCCGTACTTCGGCGGCGCCGGTCCCTCGCGCCGCGCCTGCACGGAGTGCGGCGAGTGCATGACGGGCTGCCGCCACGGAGCCAAGAACACCCTGAACGAGAACTACCTCCACCTCGCCGAGCGGGCGGGAGCCGTCATCCACCCCATGACGTCGGTGGTCTCCGTGCGCGAGGACCCCCGAGGCGGCTTCGCGGTCGGGACCGTGCCCAGCGACAACCGGCGCAGGGGCACCGGCCGTACGTTCACGGCCCGCCGGGTCGTCATCGCCGCCGGCACGTACGGCACCCAGACCCTTCTGCACCGGATGAAGGACGACGGGCTGCTGCCGCGCGTATCCGCCCGGCTCGGCGAGCTGACCCGGACCAACTCCGAGGCCATCGTCGGCGCCCAGACCGACGACCGGCGCTACCGCAGGCGCCACGGCAGGAACAGGGTGGACTTCACCCGGGGCGTCGCCATCACGTCCTCGATCCACCCGGACGCCAGCACCCATATCGAGCCGGTCCGCTACGGCAAGGGCTCCAACGCGATGGGCGGGATGACCGTCCTCCAGGTCCCCTACAGTTCGCGGCGCGTCCTGGCCTGGTTCGCCAACTGCGCCCGCCACCCGTGGCGCACCGCCCGGGCCCTCTCCAACCGCCGCTGGTCGGAGCGGACCATCATCGGCCTCGTGATGCAGTCCCTGGACAACTCGCTCACGACCTACCGCAAGCCCAGCGGCGTCGGCAAGGGGCTGCTGACCGCACGCCAGGGCCATGGAGCCCCGAACCCCGGCCAGATCCCCGAGGCCACCCGCGCCGCGACGCTCCTGGCGGAGGAGATCAACGGGTTCGCCGGCTCCAACATCGGCGAGCTGATCGGCACCCCGCTCACCGCCCACTTCCTCGGCGGCTGCCCCATCGGGGCCTCGGCGGAGACCGGTGTCATCGACCCGTACCACCGCCTGTACGGCCACCCGGGCATATCGGTCGTCGACGGGGCCGCGGTGTCCGCCAACCTCGGCGTGAACCCATCCCTGACGATCACGGCCCAGGCGGAGCGCGCGATGTCCTTCTGGCCCAACAAGGGCGAACAGGACCCCCGCCCCGAACAGGGCGCCGCCTATGAACGCCTGGGCCCCGTCGCGCCTCATGCCCCGGCCGTCCCCGCGGGCGCCTTCGGGGCCCTGACCCTCCCCTTCCTCGGCGTGCCGGCGGTCCCGCCGAAGTCCTCCTGACCGCCACCGGACAGACGAGAGGCGCTGCACCCCCCTCCGAGTGCAGCGCCTCTCTTGCCTTTGGGGCTGCCGGTGCGGCTGCCTCTGCGGCGGTTCGTTACGCGACCGCGTCACCCTTGCGGCGCTTCATCGCGAAGACGACACCGGCACCGGCGACGAGGGCCACACCGCCGGCGATCCCGATGGCCGGGAGCGCCGAGGAGGAACCGGTCTCGGCGAGGTTGCCGGTGACGGGGAGCTCCTTGATGTCACCCTGGGGCTTGATGTCGCGGCCCTTGTCAGCGGGCTTCTGGTCGCCCGGCTTGGCCTCGCCCGGGTTCTCGTTCGAGGAGCCCGGCTTCAGAACGACGAAGTCCACGCTGTGGCCCGCGTTCGCGGCGATGCACTCCTGGCCCTTGACGTCACCGAGGTAACCGCCCGAGCCGAAGGAGTAGCTGTCGCCGGCCGGAGCGTTCTTGTCGATGGTGAGGCGGAGGTCGATCTTCGCGAAGTCCTGGGACTTCATGGTCTCGACGCCCCAGAAGTAGGCGCCGGCCAGCTCCTTGTCCCCGATGCCAACCCACTCGTTGGTGCCGGGAAGCTTGAACTCCAGGTCGATGTACGGGCTGAGGTACTTGTCCGGGTCGTCGAGCTCGTGGTTCTCGACCTCGGCGTAGAAGGCGACGCCCTTGAGGTCGGCCTCCGACTTGTTCGTGATGGTGAGGTTGAACTGCTCGGGGGCGCTGCCCGCGACGATCTTGCCGGGCAGGCCGGAGATCTCGATGTCGAGAGCCTGCTCCTCGAAGTTCTCGTCGACCTCCTCGCAGTACGGCAGAAACCCCTCGTCGTCGCCCGGCTCCTCGTCGACGTTCTCGTCCTTGGTGGCGTCGTCGTTGGTGGCGTCGTCCTTGGAGGTTTCCTCCTCGGCCGCGTCGCCCTTGGTGGCGTCGTCGTTGGTGGCGTCGTCCTCGGAGGTTTCCTCGTTGGCGGCGTCGTCCTTGGCCGTGCCCTCTTCCGCGGCCGGGTTCTCGGCGTTGTTCGCGTCGTCCTCGGTGGAGGGCGTCTCGGTCTTCGACGAGTCGTCCTCCGGCTTCGAGGTCTCCGCGTCACCGGTCGTGCCAGCGGTGGAGGTCGGGCTGGGGGTGCCGTCAGTCGCGTACGCGGCCGGGGCCGCCAGGAAGGCGGCAGGGGCTATGACAGCGGTCGCGGCGGCGACAGCCACAGCGCGGCGAAGCTTCATGAAGACCTCAGTGAAGTCCGGCGTGCCGCGTGACGCGGCACGGAGTCTCGTGGGGCCATCCCGGCTGTGGAGTCACGGGTGTGGCCGTTGGTTTCGTATGCATGACCTGTGGCCAGTGCAATTGGTTGCACGGGAACTCACACAGAATTTATGTGATGCGCGTCACGGGATGTGAAGTGGCCGTATCCTCGCCGGTCCTGAGCAGTCCCGGCGCTCCCGGAGGTCCCCGGCCGTCGAGGCGCCCACCGTCCACGGCGGCGGCTGCAAGGTCCGGCGGGAACGCCGGCCGTTGCCGCAGGGCCGCCGGTGACCGTGACGGCGCAGGGGTGGCGCCGGTACGAGAGGAGGTGACGGGGGTGGGGCGCCGCCGGACCGGGGCGCCCGGTTTCGCGTCGCGCCCGGCGCCTGCGGACGGCTCCGGGCCCGATCCCCGTGGCCGTGGTGCTGCGCGGAGCGCCCTCTGTCGCGCGGTCGGGGTGGGGACGAACCGGGATCACCGCGGTGCCCGGGCCGCGGGTGCCGAACCATCCGGCCGGATGCGGCCGGTTCCGGGCGTCCCCGGAACCGGCCGCCTTGGGGTGACCGGGCTGCTGTCCCCTGCCGACCGGTCACGCACGCCGGGGCGAGGTCCCACGGCGTACCTGCGGTACGCCACACGCCCCGGCGGAGCCACGCGTGGATCTTTCCTTCGGGGCCCGCCCCTGGCTGGCACGGACACCGGTACCAACGAAGTGCTCCGGTACCGGTCACGGGCCGTACGGGTGAGAGCGTCTCCGTACGGATGTGCGTACAGCGCCGGGCGGGCGTCCGCGGCACCACGGGGGTCCTGAGCACCACCCCGGCCCGGAGTGCCGCACCGGCCCGGAGTGCCGCACCGGCACGGCGCGCCGCCCGGCCCGGAGTGCCGCACCGGCACGGCGCGCCGCCCGGCCCGGAGTGCCGCCCGGCCCGGAGTGACGGTGCGGGCGCGGTGACCCGCACCGCTCAGACGCGGCCTCGGCACAGCTCCAGCAGCGTCATGGCCAGTGCCGTTCCCGGCTTGCCGAGTGCGTCCCGGTAGCGGCCGAGCACCTCCATCTCGCGGGAGAGGTTCACCCGGCGGCCCCCGGACGTGATCCGGGCCTCCTGGATGACGGCCGAGACGGCCGTCCGTTCCTGGATCAGCCCGATGATCCGGTCGTCGAGAGCGTCGATGCGCTCACGGGCGCCGGTGATCAGGTCCGCGGCGTCGTCGGTGCGGGCGCCGGTGTCGGGACGGGTGGTGGCGTCGGGACGGGCGGCGGTGTCGGTGGCGGGCACAGGGGCTCCTCGGGGTGCGGGCGCCCCGGAACGGCCGGACCCGGAAACGACAGGACGCCCCGGGCCTTGCCGGCCCGGGGCGCCTGGGAAGTCGCTTGTCAGTTGCTCAAGCGGCACGACCATGGCAGCCGGCGGGCCGGGTGCCATAGGTAAAGACGAAGGTCGTGTGCTTGCGCATGGGGAAGTATGGCCCTGCGGCCCCGGCGGGGCCAGTGCGGGCTCGGATGCTGAGACGGGAGCGCCGCCCGGCGCCGGTAGAATCGACGGACAGAGCCCCCTCCTCCCACCGCCGGAAGGCCGCCGTAGTGTCATCAGCGTCCCCGCTGCCGCGCCCGACGTCACCAACCCGGACACGACTCCGGACGTGGTCCTCGTTGTCGACTTCGGCGCGCAGTACGCCCAGCTCATCGCCCGCCGCGTCCGTGAGGCGCGGGTCTACAGCGAGATCGTCCCGTCCACCATGCCGGTGCAGGAGATGCTGGCCAGGAGGCCCGCGGCGATCATCCTCTCCGGCGGCCCGTCCTCCGTGTACGCGGAGGGCGCCCCGCGCCTGGACCGCGCGCTGTTCGAGGCCGGCGTCCCCGTGTTCGGCATGTGCTACGGGTTCCAGCTGATGGCGCAGACGCTCGGCGGCACCGTCGACAACTCCGGCGCCCGCGAGTACGGCCGCACCGACCTGCACGTCAGCAAGGTCGGCTCCACGCTCTTCGAGGGCACCCCGGCCGAGCAGCAGGTCTGGATGTCGCACGGCGACGCCTGCTCCGCCGCCCCCGAGGGCTTCACCGTCACCGCGTCCACGGCCGTCGTGCCCGTGGCCGCGTTCGAGAACGACGAGAAGAAGCTCTACGGCGTCCAGCACCACCCCGAGGTGATGCACTCCACCCACGGCCAGCAGGTGCTGGAGCACTTCCTCTACCGCGGTGCCGGCATCGAGCCGACCTGGACGACCGGCAACGTCATCGAGGAGCAGGTCGCCGCGATCCGCGAGCAGGTCGGCGACAAGCGCGCCATCTGCGGGCTGTCCGGCGGCGTCGACTCCGCCGTCGCGGCCGCGCTGGTGCAGAAGGCCATCGGCTCCCAGCTGACCTGCGTCTACGTCGACCACGGCCTGATGCGCAAGGGCGAGACCGAGCAGGTCGAGAAGGACTTCGTCGCCGCGACCGGCGTCTCGCTGAAGGTCGTCGACGCCGAGCAGCGCTTCCTCGACGCGCTCGCCGGGATCTCCGACCCCGAGGAGAAGCGGAAGGTCATCGGCCGGGAGTTCATCCGGGTCTTCGAGCAGGCGCAGGCCGAGATCGTCGCCGAGGCCGGTGAACACGGCGGGCAGCCGGTGCAGTTCCTCGTCCAGGGCACCCTCTACCCGGACGTGGTGGAGTCCGGCGGCGGTACGGGCACCGCGAACATCAAGTCGCACCACAACGTCGGCGGCCTGCCCGAGGACCTCGAGTTCGAGCTGATCGAGCCGCTGCGGAAGCTGTTCAAGGACGAGGTCCGGATGGTCGGCCAGGAGCTGGGCCTGCCGGAGGAGATCGTCCAGCGCCAGCCCTTCCCGGGCCCGGGACTCGGCATCCGCATCGTCGGCGAGGTCACCAGGGAGCGGCTGGACCTGCTGCGCGAGGCCGACGCCATCGCCCGCGAGGAGCTGACCGCCGCCGGCCTCGACCGCGACATCTGGCAGTGCCCGGTGGTGCTGCTCGCCGATGTCCGCTCCGTCGGAGTGCAGGGCGACGGCCGCACCTACGGCCACCCGATCGTGCTCCGCCCGGTGTCGTCCGAGGACGCGATGACGGCTGACTGGACGCGCATGCCCTACGACGTGCTGGCGAAGATCTCGACCCGCATCACCAACGAGGTCGCCGACGTCAACCGCGTCGTCCTCGATGTGACGTCGAAGCCGCCGGGCACCATCGAGTGGGAGTGACCTGACCGCCGTCCGCGAGCCGGGCCTGCGCGAGTCGATCTCCCGCGAGTCAACGCCGACGCCGTCGCTCATTCGTTTGAGCGGCGGCATCGGCGTTTTCGCTGGGTAGTCTGATCGTACGTACCAGGCTCACGTCCATGGGAGCACTCATGAGCGCAGAGATCTCGCACCACTGGCCGGTGCCACCGCGAGAGGGCTACACCGTGGAGGACCTGCTCACCCTGCCCGACCTCCCGCCGCACACCGAGTTGATCGACGGGAGCCTGGTCTTCGTGAGTCCGCAGCGCTATTTCCACAGCCTCGCGATCGACCTGCTGGTGCAGGGTCTGCGGAGCACGGCGCCGCCCGAGCTGAGGGTCGTCCGGGAGATGACCGTCGTGGTCGACAGGCGCAACGGACCCGAGCCCGACGTCTCGGTGGTCCGGGCCGCCGCCGCGCGGAGCCGGGAGCAGACCTACTTCCAGGTCAGGGACGTGCTGCTGGCGGTCGAGGTGGTCTCGCCGGACTCCGAGGCGCGTGACACCGACACCAAGCCGCACAAGTATGCGGGCGCGGGCATCCCCTACTTCTGGCGCGTCGAGATGGCCGCCGACGAACGGCCGGTGGTCCATGTCTTCGAACTCGACAAGGAGAGGCGCGTCTATGTGCCGGGCGGCACGTTCCGCGACCGGCTCAAGGTTTCCGTCCCCTTCGGCATCGACATCGACCTCGCGGACATCGACCGCCTCTGAGTCCGGCCGTCACGGCGGAGCCACGCGCCCGCCGCTCACCCCTCCTCCAGCGTGAAGTCCTCGAAGTGGAAGCCCGGCGATACCACGCAGCTCACCAGGACCGGTTCGTCGCCCGCCGGTTCGGCCGACTGCCAGGTGCCCGCCGGGACCAGCAGTTGGGGCCGTTCACCGGATTCGACGCCGGGGCCGAGAACGAGGGTCGTGGCGGAGCCGCCCGGCTCCTCACCGGTGCCTGCCAGACACAGCCGGAGCGGTCCGCCGCGGTGCCAGAGCCACACCTCGTCGGAGCGGACCCGGTGCGGGCGCGAGCGTTCGCCCGGGTGGAGCAGGAAGTAGATTCCGGTGGCGTAGGCGCGCTCGCCGGGATAGCCGGGCGGGGTGGTCGAGCCCTCCGTGCGCCATGTCTCGCGGAACCATCCGCCCTCGACATGCGGTTCCAGGCCGAGCAGCTCGACAAGCGGGGAAGCCGGTTGCGTCATGGGCACATTGTTCCCCGGCCCCGCGCCGGGTGTGCGCCGCGGCGGGCCGGTCGGCACACCCGGGGGTGCCGTGCGCGCCGTTACCGGTGAACGACCGGTGGACGGCTCGGTGGCGGCCTCGGCGGATGGAACGGCTACCGGCCCCGTGGCCCGGGACCGCCGCAGCCGGGCCCGAACTCGTCTCGTCGTAAGTCAATTCGATCGTGCGCAAATCACCCTCCCATCGGGTCACCGGTGCGTGCGCAGCCCCGCCGGTACGGCACAATTCCTTTGAATTGCAAGGTGGTTGCCGAAGCCGCCTACCGGGGAGGGGTGCGTCGCCGTGGCGGTGCAGGATGCGGGACAGAGCGTGCACGGCGGTGGCTGCACCTGCGGCGACTGCCCGCACGGCCGACGTGAGGGACACCGGAGGGCCGTCGCCCGGTTCCTGGCCAGGCGCGACGAACTCGCCGGGGGGCGGGGGCTGCCCGCCCAGGTCGCCTCCTCCGCGGGCGGGACCCGCCAGTGGATCTCCGACGAGCTCACCGAGTCGGCCCGGGCCGTCGCCGAGCGCAGCCGGGCCGCGGGCGAGTCATGGCTCACCCGGGTCTGGCGGCGCACCCTGCTGGTGCTGTGGGGCGGGGTCGTGCTGCTGCTCCTGGCCCAGGCCGTGACCGCGATCGACTCCGGCTGGTCGGTGGCGCGCACCGCGGGACTCGCCGCCGCGGCCTGTCTCGCCGGGCTGCTGACGGCCGCCGCCCGGCTCCACCGGGCGCACGGCGGGCTGCTCGCACCGCTCGTCGGCGAGGACAACCGGCTGTCGACCTCTCGGGCCGTGGCCGCCGTGTGGGTGCTGTTCGCCGCCTACGCCGTGCTGTTCCTGGCCTTCCGGATCGCCGCGTCCGCGCCCGCCGGGCTCGGTCTCGCCCAGGGCGCCGGACTGCTCACCGTCGTGGCCGCCGTCTGCCTGATCGCGGTCGTGGTTCGCCGTGTGGTCACCGTGCGCATCATCACCCAGCGGCTGCAGAAGGTGGAGGCGGACCGGCCCCGCCCCGCGGACCTGGTCTGCGACGACGCCGGTCGCGGCAGCTTCCCGGACGCGCAGTACGTCCTCGTCGGCGCCGTCGCCCTGGTGTGCGCGACCGTGCTGCTCGCCCGCCGGCCGGACCGGCTGCCGGAGCTGCCGTGGGGCCTGACCGTGCTGGTCCTTGTCTCCGCGGGGGTCTACCTCGCCGGGAAGTACGCGGAGGGCGGCCGCCCGGTCGTCCTGTCCGTCGTGCGTGCCCGGGAGCCCGGCGGCCTCGACGGCCCCGTGCGCATCGGGGACGACATCGAGATCAGGGGCGCCGGGTTCGTGCCACCCGGTGCGGGGAGCCCCGACCGGCTGGCCCTGATGACCGTCCGGATCGGCGCCGTGCACGTCCATGTGCCGCTGGTCCCGGTCCCCGGCGGATTCACCAGCCCCAGTGATACGAGCATCACCGTCCCGGTGCCGGTCGAGGTCGAGCCCGGCAGGGTCGAGGTGCAGGTCGTGACGGCGGCGGGTGCCGAGTCGAACCGGGTGGCCCTCGACGTCGTCGACTGACCGCGCTGAGCCGTACGGCTGATCGGACTGAGCCGCACGGCCGTCGCCCCCGTATGCGCGGAGACGGGACGTGGGGAGAATCGTCCCAGCCGGGTGAGACACGGAGGCGACGATGACGCATGTGTACCGGACGACGGCGACCTACGCGTCCGACGACGTGAGCACCGACCGGAAGGAGCGCACGGCGCAGTACTCGCTACTGCCGTTGCGGCTGTTCCTCGGAGTGACCTTCGTCTACGCGGGGCTGGACAAGCTCTTCGACAGCGCGTTCCTCTCGGCGACCGGGACCGGCTCGATCGGCGAGCTGATGAGCAGTGTGCGGAACACCTCCGCCGTCCCCGCGCTCGTGGACATGGCCCTGAAGAGCCCCGAGGGCTTCGGCTACGCGATGGCCTTCGGCGAACTGGCCGTCGGCATCGGTACCCTGCTGGGCCTGCTCGCGCGGCTGGCCGCCCTCGGCGGCGCGCTGATCTCGCTGAGCCTGTGGCTGACCGTCAGCTGGCAGACCGAGCCGTACTACTACGGAAACGACCTGGCCTATCTGATCGCCTGGCTGCCGCTGGTGCTCGCCGGAGCCTCCCTGTTCTCACTGGACGCGGCCATCGCGGAACGGCGCCGGCGCAGCCGGTAGTGGACGGCGGTGGCGACCGCGGCCAGGGCCAGCCCGCCGGACATCACCGGCAGGGCGGTGAACCACGGAATCCGCCAGGCCCCGGCCGCGTCCCCCAGATAGGCCGCCGCGGTCCCCAGGACCGCGGCGCCCGCGATCAGCCTGCCGGGACGGAACTCATGACGCAGCACGGGTGACCTCCACCTGTCCGAGAGCGACCGCCAGATCGAGGTCGAGCGTGCCCGCGGGCTCCGCGCCGGGAGGCGGAGCGAGCGTACGCGTGCGGCTGCTGTCCGGGGCGACGTCCACCTCGTCCACCGGGTCCCCCGGCAGCCGGATGTCACCGACCCCCGCGTGCGCCCGGATCCGCACCGTGGCGTCATCGGGCAGCACCACCCGCAGCCGGCCCGCGCCGACCTCCGCCGTGGTGCTCACCGTCCGCTGCGGAGGCACGGCCACCCGGCTCAGGTCGAGCGTGGCCAGGCCCGAGCCCAGCTCGTACCGCGGCGCGACGGCGGCGGCCGTCGCGGGGCGCCACTCCGCGCGTACCCACCGCGTGCCGATCTCCTTGGGCAGTAACGAGGCGCCCACCAGCAGCCCGGCCGTGACCAGGGACAGCAGGATCGTGCCGACGCCGATCCGGCCGAGGAGACTGCCGGCCGCCAGACCGAGCCCGAACACGGCCAGCGCGCAGGCCAGCCCGATCTGCAGGCTGGTGCCGAGCGGCTGCGACTCCCAGGACAGCCCGGTGCCGAGACCGCCCGCCAGCAGAGCCAGCAGGAAGACGACCCCGGCGATACCGCGGGGTCCCTGGGTCCGGGGCGCCGCGGCTGCGGCCCGCCGGTCGCGGGGGAGGGGCGCGGCGCCCGGTGACGCGTCCGGCGGGCCCCACAGATAGCCGGTCGCCACCGGCCCGGTGGTGCCGTCCTTGACGATGGGATCGCGCCACCAGGAGGGGCTGTCGGGCGTGGGGGGCGCCTTGGCCTCCGGCGGGGCCTCCGCCACGGTGTGCGCGCTCGCCCCGTCCGGCGTCCCGCCCTCCGGGGCGGCCGTGGTACGCCGCCGCGACCACACGGCGGCGCCCGCGACGGCGAGCGACAGCAGTGCGGAGAACGCCAGCGTCCCGTCGTTGCCCAGCATCGAGAGGAACAGCCCGCAGCCGAGCAGCGCCAGCAGCACGGCCACCAGGGCGGCCCCGTCGACCCGGCCGGAAAGGGCGCGCCGTGCCTCGTTCTCCTCCTCGCCCTCCAGCGGGATCAGCAGCCAGGCGAAGCCGTAGAAGATCAGGCCGATGCCGCCGGTCACCGACAGCACGCCCACGGCGATACGGAAGATCACCGGGTCCACTTCGCAGTACCGGCCGAGCCCGCCGCAGACGCCGCCGGCAACCTTGTGCCGCGCGGTCCGGCGCAGCAGCGCGGGCGGCAGCCGGTGCTCCGGCGGCGGCGCGGTCGGCGGGGCGGTCGGCTGAGTCATGCCTCCATGGTGACGGGCCGCCGCCGCGTGCGGCAGCCGTCCCGACCCTGGACCGTCCCTGATATCGCACCCCGGGGGCCTCCCGCTGACGCGGCCGGTGCCACCGTGACGCGGCGCCGCCGCCCGGGGGCGGGGCGGGGCCGCGGAGCCGTCCGGGACCGTGGGGTCAGGGTCTCTCTCAGGGACGGCCCTGATGCCCCCGCGGCCGAGGCCGTGTGACCATCGGGGCATGCCCGTCGCTGCCGCCGCCCGCCCGCCCGAGGCCGAAGAGCCCCCCGTCCGCAGGCTGTACCGCAGCGCGGAGGGCCGGTGGCTGGGCGGTGTGGCGCGCGGCCTCGCGGGGCATCTGGGCCTGCCGGTGACCTGGGTCCGGCTCGTCTTCCTCGGGCTCTTCATGGCGGACGGCCTCGGCGCGCTGCTGTACGCGGTGTTCTGGATCGCCGTGCCGCTCGGCGTCGGGGGCAGGTCGGCCGAGCCCAGACCTGTCTTCGAGACCGCACCGGACGGCAGACGGCGGTTGCGCAAACCCGACAGGGGGCAGCTCTTCGCGCTCGTCGCCCTGCTGGTCGGCGCCGTCGTCTTCGTCGTCAACACCGACCTCGGCGGCCCCGCGAACCGCTATGTCTGGCCGGTGCTGCTGACGGGCGCCGGTGTCGTGCTGGTGTGGCGGCAGGCGGACAACGCCCGCCGGGCGCAGTGGACCGGCGACGGCAGGCGCCGCAGGCTGCTGCAGCTCGCGCGCGGACTGGCGGGCGTCGCGCTGGTCGGCACGGGACTCACGGTCTTCGTGGTGGTCCGGGGCTCCGCGGCGCAGCTCGGCAACGTCCTTACCGCCGCCCTGGCCGTGATCGTCGGCGTCGCCCTGCTGGCCGGCCCGTGGCTGGTGCGGATGACCCAGGACCTCTCCGAGGAGCGCCTGATGCGTATCCGTGCCCAGGAGCGTGCCGAGGTCGCCGCCCATGTCCACGACTCCGTACTGCACACCCTCACCCTGATCCAGCGGAACGCGGACGACGCCGGCGAGGTGCGCCGGCTCGCCCGTGCCCAGGAGCGCGAGTTGCGCAACTGGCTGTACCGGCCGGAGGGCACCGGCAAGGACGAGGCCGAGGAGCCCGCCACGCTGGCGGACGCGGTGAAGCGGGCCGCCGCGGAGGTGGAGGACAAGCACGGCGTCCCGCTGGAGGTGGTGGTCGTGGGGGACTGCCCGCTCGACGAGCGGCTCACGGCCCAGCTGCAGGCCGCGCGCGAAGCGATGGTCAACGCCGCGAAGTACGGTGGCCAGGGGGGCCCCGTGCAGGTCTACGCGGAGGTCGAAGGCCGTACGGTGTTCGTCTCGGTGCGCGACCGGGGTCCGGGGTTCGACCTCGGCGCGGTACCGGAGGACCGCATGGGCGTACGAGAATCGATCGTCGGCCGTATGCAGCGCAACGGAGGGACGGCGCGGCTGCGGTCCGTGCCCGGCGGGGGCACCGAAGTGGAGCTGGAGATGGAGAGGGCGGACGGATGACCGAGCAGACCGACGCAACCGGCGGGACGGAGCGCCGGGTGAGGGTCGTCCTCGTCGACGACCACCGGATGTTCCGCGCGGGGGTGCAGGCCGAGATCGGGAGGACCGAGGAGACGGGTGTGGAGGTCGTCGGCGAGGCCGCCGACGTCGACCAGGCCGTCACCGTGATCACGGCGACCCGGCCCGAGGTGGTGCTCCTCGACGTGCATCTGCCCGGTGGCGGGGGAGTGGAGGTGCTGCGCCGATGCGCCGGGCTGGTGGCGGCCGCCGAGCACCCGGTCCGCTTCCTGGCGCTGTCCGTTTCGGACGCCGCCGAGGACGTCATCGGGGTGATCCGCGGCGGAGCCCGCGGCTATGTGACGAAGACGATCACCGGTGCCGATCTGGTCGACTCGGTCTTCCGGGTCCAGGAGGGGGACGCGGTGTTCTCGCCGCGGCTGGCCGGGTTCGTCCTCGACGCCTTCGCCTCCACGGACGCCCCACCCGTGGACGAGGACCTGGACCGGCTCACCCAGCGGGAGCGCGAGGTGCTGCGGCTGATCGCCCGCGGATACGCGTACAAGGAGATCGCCAAGCAGCTCTTCATCTCGGTGAAGACGGTGGAGTCGCATGTGTCGGCGGTGCTGAGGAAGCTTCAGCTGTCGAACCGCCACGAGCTGACGCGCTGGGCGACGGCACGCCGGCTGGTCTGAGCCCGGCGGCCGGGCGGCCCGGCGGGGGCGCGGGCCCGCCGCCGTCCACGGGCGTGCCGGTTCCGGATGGGTGACCGGACCGCGGTGCGAGGCCGGCGAACGGTGCGCGCCCCGGCCCCGTGACCGGCCCGGCCGGGCCTCCCTCGTCCGCGATCAGTCAGACCGGTACTCTCCGCCCCCGCCCCTGCCCCTGCCCCGGTCGCGGTGCGGTCGCGGTCGCGGGCTTCCTGGTCCCGGCCGCCGGCGTGGCGGGACGACTCGGTTCGGGCGGGGGTGCGGCCGTGCCGGTGGCGGGCCTCTCGGTCCCGGTCGCGGGCTTCCTGGTCCCGGTCGCGGGGTCGCGGTCCGGGCTTGGGGCGTCAAGGTCCCGCTTGCCCCGGCCGCGAAGGCCGGACAGAACACCTAGGCGACCCGGGTCGCCCCCGCGAACGGCATCTGGTCGATGGGCGCGATCCGCACGGGCGCTCCCGGACGAGGGGCGTGGATCATCCGGCCCCCGCCGATGTAGAGCCCGACGTGCGAGACACCGGAGTAGAAGAAGACCAGGTCCCCCGGCGCGAGCCGTGACCTGGGCACCCGCTGACCCGCGTTGATCTGGGTGTACGTGGTGCGGGGCAGCGCGACCCCGGCGGAGCGCCAGGCGGCCTGGGTCAGCCCCGAGCAGTCGAAGGCGGACGGCCCGGTGGCGCCCCAGACATAGGGCTTGCCGAGCGCTCCGTGGGCGTAGGCGACCGCCTGCGCGGCCCGGGGGTTGGGTGCGGGGACGGCGGGCGCGCGGCGGACGGCGTCGCGGTGCGCACGGTCCGCGGGGGCGTCGTCCCGGCCGGTGTAGGCGGCACGCTCCTCGGCGGTGAGCCGGGTCAGCAGGGCCTCGGCGGCGGCGAGCTTCTCCTGTACCGCCGCGCGGTGCCGGTCCGCTCGTGCCCGTTGCCTCTCCAGCTCGGCCAGCCGTTCGCCGGCCTCGGCCCGCACCTGCTCGAGTTCC
This sequence comes from Streptomyces sp. I6, assembly GCA_003725745.1. Taxonomy (GTDB): domain Bacteria; phylum Actinomycetota; class Actinomycetes; order Streptomycetales; family Streptomycetaceae; genus Streptomyces. Next base: position 4,126,347 of record RHDP01000001.1, read on the forward strand.
CTCATCTGCCGGCGCACCGCCGCCACGGCCGCGGCCTGGCGGTCCCCGACCCGCTCGGTCAGTTCGGCGCCGGCGAGGTAACGCGACGGGTCGGAGTCGAGGACGAGCCGGAGGGCGGGGTCGAGGCCGCCCGCCCGGTACTGCGCCGCCGCGAAGGAACCCAGGGCGTTGCGGGAGGCGTTCAGCCGTTCAGTGCGCCGGGCGGCCTCGTCGCGGAGTTCCCCGGCCGCCCTCCGCGCCCTCTCGGCCCTCTCCTTCGCCCCGTTGTACTTCTCCGTCGCCTCCTCCGCCTCCTGGTACAGGCGGTCGGCCCCGGCCCGTACGTCGTCCGGAGCGGGTGCCGGTGCGGCGTGCCCGGGGCTCTCGAACGCGGTGGCGGTGGCCGCGCCGGCGAGTGCGAGGGTGGCGGAGAAGCGTGCGGCGGTGCCGGGAAGCGTGCGCTGCCTGGGCTTGCGGTGCGCTGCCACGAGGGCCAGTCCTTCCGTCGGGACCCGCCGGTGCGGGTACCGGTGGCGGACCGTACAGGGGGAGCGGTCCACCACCGGCTCTTCCGGCGGGGGTGGCCGGAGCAGCCGCCCGGATGCGGACGGGGGTGGAACCGGCCACCTGGGGGAGGACGCTAAGCCTCCGGGGCGCGGCGAAGGGGCGTTATGAACGGAATTGGCAGTAGAAGGACCGCCGGAGACCGCTTGGGACCGTACGGCTAGGCTCCGGTGTCATGGACGTACTCATCAATGTCTTCGTCGCCCTGCACATCATCGGTATCGCGGCGCTGCTCGGCGGCTTCCTGACGCAGATGAAGGCGATGGGGGAGGGCACGGCGCGCTTCACTCCGGGGATGCTGCACGGCGCGCTCACCATGCTGGTGACGGGCGTGGCCTTGGTCGGACTGAACCAGGCGGACGGCCAGCCCGTGAACAACCTCAAGGTCGGTGTCAAGCTGGTCGTGCTCGTGGTGGTCCTGGCGCTGGTCTACGTCAAGCGGGACGAGGAGGCCGTGGACAAGCGGGTGTTCGGGGTGGTCGGCGGCCTGACCCTGGTAAACGTCCTGATCGCGACGCTGTGGACATGAGGGACTCCCGTGCCGGGCACGGGACTTCCGTGTACGTGACCGGGTGAGGACTCTCCTGTTGTACGTGAGGGGTCCTGGTGTGCGGGAATCCGGGGGTGCGGGGCAGTCCCCGGGTGCGGGGTGCAGGTTAGTCCCCGGGGTGCGGGCAGTTCCGGGGGTGCGGGAATCCGGCGGGCGTCAGTGATCCCGCCGGGCACGGCGCGCCCCGGGCCCGTGTGCCGCGCCCGCACCGGGCCGAGCGGCGTGAGACCGCACGGACCTGAGCGGGCCCGGAGCCTCCGTCCGGGAAAGGGCCCGAACCCTTCCCCGGACGGAGCCCCGGGACCGCCGCCTCCGTACGTACCGGTCCTGCGCCGTGCCGACCGCCCTCGGAGCCCGCGGCATGCTCGAAGGGCCCGCGGTATGAGCGTGGCGGTGCCGGGTCGACGGCGTGCCGGTGCTACGCGGGGCGGACGCCCCCGTGGACCGGCATGTAGTAGATCGACTCCTCGCGGACGTTCGCGCCCGGCTCGGGGGCGTGGATCATCATGCCGTCGCCGGCGTAGATCCCGACATGGCTGATGTCGTCGTAGAAGAAGACCAGGTCACCGGGGAGCAGATCGGCCGAGGCCACACGCTGCCCGGACCTCACCTGGTCCCAGATGGTGCGGGGCAGGTCGACGCCCGCCGCGCGCCAGGCCGCCTGGGTGAGCCCCGAGCAGTCGTAGGAACTCGGGCCGGTCGCGCCCCGGACGTACGGCTTGCCGATCTGGGCGTGCGCGAAGGACAGCACCTTCTCGGCCTTGGCCGCGTAGGGGCCGCCGGCCGTCCCGGAACCCGTCCCCCTGCCCGTCCCGGTGCCCGTGCCCGTGTCCGTCATGGTGCCGGTGCCCGTGTCCGTGCAGCCGCCCGTTCCTTCCCACGCCTGCCGCTCACGCTCGTGGAACTGCCACCCGGCCTCGGCCGCCGTGCCGGCCCTGGCCTCGGCCTCGGCCTCCGCCCTGGCATCCGCCTTCCGGCGGGCCTCCTGCTCCTTCTCGCGTTCGAGTTCGGCGAGCCGCGTCCGATCCTCGGCGGTCAGCCGCGACAGCAGTTCCCCCGCCTCGGCGAGCTTCTGCTGGGCGGCCTGCTTCCTGGCGCGCAGCGACTCCTGAGAGTCCGCGAGCGGCTCCAGGCCCGCGGTGGCCCGCCCGCGCTGCTCGGCGGCCTCGGCCGGCCGGGTCCGGTGCTCGGTGACGGTGCTGTGCTGCTGCCCGGTCGGCCGGTCCGTCAGCTGCGCCCGGTCGGTGTGGGCCCGCGGGTCCTCGGCGAGCAGCAGCGCGGTGGCCGGGGCGACGGCGCCGGTGCGGTACCGGGCCGCCGCCTGGACGCCGAGGATCGGACGCGGCTCGCCGAACGCCTCCGTGCGCTCGGCGGTTCCGTCGAGCGCACGGTCCGCCGTGCGGCGCTGCTGCCCGGTGGACTCCGGCGCCCTGCCGTACTCCCGGGTCGACGAACCCGCCTGCCGGTAGAGGTCGTCGACCTTCTTCTGGACCTCCTCGACGCTGGGCTTCGGGCCGGCTGTCGCGTTCTGGGCCGAGAGGAGCGAGACTCCCGCTATGGCGGCCGTCGTGAACCCGACGGCGGGTGTGTTGGTACGTGTGCGGCTGCGCGGCTTGCGGTGCGACGCCAAGGCCGGCATCTCCTTCCGTGGAACGCCTACCGGGTTAGCTGTCGGGTTCGGACGGAACGGAAGGCTGCCCTACGGGCCGGGTGAAGACCGGCCCGATTCACCCCGGTTGTGCTTCATGAGTGGGTCCCCGGTTCCGAACTCCTCTGCGAGGGGCACGGATTCGGCGCGGCTGCCCGGCTGGCGTGGTTCGCCGAAGGGGGTACGGGCCGCCTGGGCGAGCACGCTAGCCAAAGTGTGGTGCTGCTGTGAAGGAGAGTGTTCGATATGCCCGATACATTTCCGTGACCTTGGCGCTGTGTGTCCGTGTCATGACCAGAGGTGTCCGGTAGTGATTCCCGGGAAGGCGGCGGCGGACCGTCAGTGGGGCCGCCTAGACTCGGAGAGCGATGAGCAGCCTCTTTGACGACAGTTTCCTGGCGGACCTCCGGCGGACCCCGGCCCCGGAGGAGCCCCGCCGCCGGAGGACCACGAGCACCTTCCGGCGGAGGACGTCCCGCACGACCTCTTCGAGGGCGGGTTCGACGAGCCCGGGCCCGGTGACGCCTACTACCGGGACGGCGCCCCGCGCCCGGTCCTCGACCCGGCCGCCCTGCTGAGCGGGCTGAACGAGCAGCAGCGTGCCGCCGTCGTCCACACCGGCTCCCCGCTGCTCATCGTGGCCGGCGCCGGCTCCGGCAAGACCCGGGTGCTGACCCACCGGATCGCCCATCTGCTGGCGACCCGCGAGGTGCACCCCGGCCAGATACTGGCGATCACGTTCACCAACAAGGCCGCGGGCGAGATGAAGGAGCGCGTCGAGCAGCTCGTCGGCCCGCGCGCCCGCGCCATGTGGGTCTCCACCTTCCACAGCGCCTGCGTCCGCATACTGCGCCGGGAGAGCAAGAAGCTCGGCTTCACGTCGTCCTTCTCGATCTACGACGCCGCCGACTCCAAGCGGCTGATGGCACTGGTCTGCCGCGATCTGGACCTCGACCCGAAGCGCTACCCGCCGAAGGCGTTCAGCGCCAAGATCTCGAACCTGAAGAACGAGCTGGTCGACGAGGAGGCCTTCGCCGCCGAGGCCGGGAGTGCCGGCCAGGCCGACGGCTCCGGGGGAGGCTTCGAGAAGACGCTGGCCGAGGCGTACCGGATGTACCAGGCCCGCCTGCGCGAGGCCAACGCGCTGGACTTCGACGACATCATCATGACCACGGTCCATCTGCTGCAGGCGTTCCCGGAGGTCGCCGAGCACTACCGGCGCCGGTTCCGCCACGTCCTGGTCGACGAGTACCAGGACACCAACCACGCCCAGTACACCCTCGTGCGCGAGCTGGTCGGCACGGGGTACGACGACCTCGGCCCCGCCGAGCTGTGCGTGGTGGGCGACGCCGACCAGTCGATCTACGCCTTCCGCGGTGCCACCATCCGCAACATCCTCCAGTTCGAGGAGGACTACCCGGACGCCACCACGATCCTGCTCGAGCAGAACTACCGCTCGTCCCAGACGATCCTCTCCGCGGCCAACGCGGTGATCGAGCGCAACGAGAGCCGCCGTCCCAAGAACCTGTGGACGAACGCGGGCGCCGGCGCGCGGATCACCGGCTACGTCGCGGACACGGAGCACGACGAGGCCCAGTTCGTCGCCGACGAGATCGACCGGCTGGCGGACGCGGGCGAGGCCAGGGCCGGCGACGTGGCGGTCTTCTACCGGACCAACGCGCAGTCCCGCGTCTTCGAGGAGATCTTCATCCGCGTCGGCCTGCCCTACAAGGTCGTCGGCGGTGTGCGCTTCTACGAGCGCAAGGAGGTCCGGGACGTCCTGGCGTACCTGCGGGTCCTCGCCAACCCCGAGGACAACGTGCCGCTGCGGCGCATCCTGAACGTACCGAAGCGCGGCATCGGCGAGCGCGCCGAGGCGATGATCGACGCCCTCGCGCTGCGCGAGAGGATCACCTTCCCGCAGGCTCTGCGCCGCGTCGACGAGGCGTACGGCATGGCCGCCCGCTCCGCCAACGCCGTGAAGCGCTTCAACACGCTCATGGAGGAGCTGCGCACCGTCGTCGACTCGGGCGCCGGTCCCGCGGTGGTGCTGGAAGCCGTGCTGGAGCGGACCGGCTATCTCGCCGAACTGCAGGCGTCCACCGACCCCCAGGACGAGACCCGTATCGAGAACCTGCAGGAACTCGCGGCGGTGGCCCTGGAGTTCGAGCAGGAGCGCGGCGCCGAGGAGGGATCGGGCACCCTCGCCGAGTTCCTGGAGCAGGTCGCGCTCGTCGCCGACTCCGACCAGATCCCCGACGAGGACGAGGAGGGCAGCGGCGTCATCACGCTGATGACGCTGCACACCGCGAAGGGCCTGGAGTTCCCCGTCGTGTTCCTCACCGGCATGGAGGACGGCGTCTTCCCGCACATGCGGGCGCTCGGCCAGACCAAGGAACTGGAGGAGGAGCGCCGGCTGGCGTACGTGGGGATCACCCGCGCCCGCGAGCGCCTCTATCTGACGCGTTCCTCGATGCGCAGCGCCTGGGGCCAGCCCGCCTACAACCCGCCCTCGCGCTTCCTGGAGGAGATCCCGGACGCCCACATGGAGTGGAAGCGGACGGGCCGGATGGCGGCGCCCGCCGGGCCGGCGTCCGGTATCGCCTCGGCACTGTCGTCGTCCCGGTCCCGCTCCGGCCCGTCCGGCTTCGCGACCCGGCGGACGACGGACAAGCCGGTGATCGCCCTGGCCGTCGGGGACCGGGTCACCCACGACCAGTTCGGGCTGGGCACCGTGACGGCGGTGACGGGTTCGGGTGGTGACGCCCAGGCGACGATCGACTTCGGTGACGCCAAGCCGAAGCGGCTGCTGCTGCGGTACGCGCCGGTGGAGAAGCTCTGATGCGTTGAGAGGCCGTGCCCGGGGCCTTTCCGCGAGGCCCGGGCCGTTGCCGGTGTTGCCGGTGTGCCGTCCGGGCGGGGAGGCGCGCGTCAGGGAGGGCCGGGCCGGCAGGGAGGTGGGGCCGCGCCGCTGCCGGGGGATCAGGCGGGGCTGAGGCCGTGGCTGCGCAGCCACGCCAGCGGGTCGATCGCCGAGCCGCCGCCGGGCCGCACCTCGAAGTGAAGATGCGGGCCGGTGGAGTTGCCCGAGTTGCCGGAGTAGGCGATCACGTCGCCGGCCTTGACCTGGCCGGAGCGGATCTTGGTGCTGCTCAGATGGCAGTACCAGGTCTCCGTGCCGTCGGCGGCGGTGACGATGGCCATGTTGCCGTAAGCGCTGTTCCACTGCGTCCGCACGGTGCCGTCGGTGGCGGCCATCACCGGCGTTCCGTACGAGACCGGGAAGTCGATCCCGGTGTGCATGGACATCCAGTTGACTCCGGCCTGACCGTAGTAGGCGCTGAGGCCGCGCTGGGCGACGGGGAGGGCGAACTTCGGCCGCAACCGCTCGCGGAGGGCGGCTTCCTCCTCGCGCTTCTTGCGCTCCGCCTCCTGGCGCGCCTTGAGGTCGATGCGCTCCTGGGTCCGGCTCGCGCGGTCGCCGAAGTCGCGTGCGTCGGCGCTGAGCGCGGCGAGCTGGGTGTCGAGCGCGTTGTTGGCGACGACGGGCTGCACGGACGGCTGGTCGGCGGCCGTGACCGCGGTGTTGCCGTCCTGCGGCTGATCGCCGTCGGTGAGCCCGCCGACCGAGGCGGCCGCGACACCGGCGACCCCCATCACACAGACGGACGGCACGGCGACGGTGAGGAGCGCCGAACGCTTGGCGGGGGTGCGGCGGCGGCCGCGGGCGCCGCCCGCCCTGCGCACGGGGCGGGCCGGGTCGGCGGAGGGGAGGGTGACGGCCGGTGCCGAGACGGTGGCGGCGCCGGCGATCAGCTCGGCCTCGGGGCCATGGCCGGAGTGCCGGTCCTCGCCGTACGCGTCCGCCGCCGTCCGCTCCGGCTCGTACCCGGTGTACTCCGCGTGCTCCGTGTGCTCCGTGTGCTCTCCGGTGGTCCCGGACGCGCTCGCGGTTCCGGTCTCGGTCCAGGTCGCGCCTGCGGTCCCGGTTCCGGTCTCGGTCCACGTCGCGCCTGCGGTCCCGGTCTCGGCGCCGGGGCCGGCTGCGGCTTCCCAGCCGGTCCCGGCGCCGGACTGAGCCTCCTGCGGGGTGCCGAACTCGGTCGCGGGGGAGAACTGTTCGGGGATGAACGCCGCGGCTTGATCGTGCGGATCCTCGTGCACCGCGTACCCGGAGTGCTCGGATTCCGGCGTCTGCCCGGTGTGGTCGCCGTACGGGGGGTGGACGGCGGTGGTGTCGGCTCCCGCGGAGTTCCACGCGGTGGCGTCGTAGGCACCGGTCTCGTACGACGTCGCCGCCGCGTGGCCGGTCGTCGTGCACTGGCCGGCCTTGTCGTAGGGCTGCGGCTGCGACTCGAACTGCTCCGCCGTGAACTGCCCTGCCTCGTTCCAGGCGTTGGCGTCCCACTGGCCGGTGGCGTCGTACTGGCCGGTCGAGTCGTACAGGCCGGTCGCGTCGTACTGCGCGGTGCCGAAATGCGTTGCGCCGTACTGCTGCTCGTACGCATGCTGGGGGTTGCCGTAGTCGTCGTGGCCCGTCGGGGAGCGGCGGGCCACTGCCCCGCGCCGTACTGGCCGCCGTGGACGAGATGGCCGTCCTCGTGACCGCCGGGCAGGGCGCCGAAGAGAGGGTCGGTGTCGAAGCTGCCGGTGGCGTACGCGTCGTACCCGGCGTGGGGGTGCTGGTCGTTCACCAACTTCTCTCTCGCCTCGACAGCAGGACCAGATCCGGGGTCACCCTGCGCGGGTTCGCCCGAGGCAACGCAGTGGCGCGACTGTACCCGGCGGTATGCGACGCCGACAATCTTCGGCAGGTTTTGAGAGAGCGGGAAACGGGCATTCGGCGGTGTTTCGGCGGGCTGCAGGCAGAGCTTTGGCCTTACGTTCGACTACTGTTCGACTTCACGCCACCGATATGGCCCCGGCCGACTCGGCTTCCGCGCCGGAGATGTCGAGTGCCTCGCGGATGCCTGTCGCGACCGCGGGGTGTACCGGGAGCGCCAGGTGCCCGATGCCGCTCACGCGGACGTTCCGCACCATCAGGTCGGGATGCTCCAGCCGGGCGGTCTCCAGGGGCACCATGATCTGGTCCAGATCGCTCCAGAAGCTGACGAACCTGGTCCGGCAGCCCGGGGCGGGCAGTCCCAGCTCTTCGATCACGGCGGAGCCCGGGCGCATCTGGCGCACGATGGGGTGCGCGCTGGCGAGCGGGGCGACGCTGGTGCCCGCGTGGGGCGTGCCGAGCGTGACCAGCGTCCGCACGCGCCCGTCGCCCCCCAGCCGCTGGACGTAGTACCGCGCGATCAGTCCGCCGAGGCTGTGGCCGACGATGTCGACGCGCCGCCGGCCGGTGCGGGCGCATATCTCCTCGACATGACGGCCCAGCAGCTCTGCGGCGGCCCGGATGTCGCAGGTCAGCGGCGAGTAGTTGAGCGACTCCACATGGCGGCCGTCCTGACGGACCAGGGACCGGCGCAACAGGACGAACACGGACCGGTTGTCCACGAAGCCATGGAGCAGGACGGCCGGCGGATGCAGCGGCGACCGCGCCGGGAGGGCCGACGGCGCCGGGGCGCCATGTCCGTCCGGGAGGCCGTGGGCCGCGGGGGAACCCGGGGGCGGCGGACCGGAGGAGGCGGACCCGGAGGCCCGGCGCTCGGGGATCAGGCCCGACGGGTACACGATCATGTGCGCGGCCAGGACGGCCAGCTCAAGGGCGGTGGCACGCAGCAGGGCGACCGGCATCCTCATCCGCAGCGGCGGCAGGAATCCCATGGCCGACCTCCCGACTGGCGCACGGGGGGGCGGCTCCGTCCCCCGTGCGCCCTCATGGGGCTGCCCACGGTCGGGACCGCAGGGCCGCGCGGCGGGCGGCACGGTGATCACGGCGACCGAACAGCGGCTCCCTCGCGCGGTCCCGACCGCTGCCCGGGGCACTTCGGCGGGTACGGCGCGTAGCGAATATGTCCCACATGTGATTTCCCCCTCGCTCTCCACCGCGAAACTGCGGCTTGCGGGATGCTGTAGATCTGTGGATAACGTTCGTTCACCTCCCGGGTCCGTGTCGGCCCGGGGCGCGGCACGGGATCCGTGCCACGGCGGCGCACCGCGCGCGTCGGTCGGCGCGCCTGGGCGCCAATGAGGGCACAGTGCCAATGGCGGCACCGTCGGTATGTGGAGGCAGTGATGGGTGTGACCGGTCCGATCCGCGTGGTGGTGGCCAAGCCGGGTCTCGACGGCCACGATCGCGGCGCGAAGGTGATCGCGCGAGCCCTGCGGGACGCCGGTATGGAGGTCATCTACACCGGCCTGCACCAGACCCCCGAGCAGATCGTCGACACCGCGATCCAGGAGGACGCCGACGCGATCGGCCTCTCCATCCTCTCCGGCGCGCACAACACCCTCTTCGCGAAGGTGATCGAGCTGCTGAAGGAGCGCGACGCGGAGGACATCAAGGTCTTCGGCGGCGGCATCATCCCCGAGGCGGACATCCCGCCGCTGAAGGAGAAGGGTGTCGCGGAGATCTTCACCCCGGGCGCGACGACGGCGTCGATCGTCGACTGGGTCAACGCGAACGTCCGCCAGCCGGCGTAGGGCCGGGAGGCCGCACGCCCGGGCGCGCTCGTCGTGTGGCGCTTCGGTGCGGGTGGGTTCGTCCGGGCGGTGCTTCGGTGCGCGGTCGTCGCGCGGGGCTTCGGTGCGGGTGGGTTCGTCCGGGCGGCACGGGAGCGCCCGGCCGGGGAGGGGCGGTGCCGGTTGTCTCATGGGCAGCGCCTGAACGTCCTGGAACGGGAGCGCGAGCCCTCTGGTACGGGGCCCGGACGCCTTGGTCCGGGAGCCCGAGCGTCCTGGTGTGCGCCGGGCGTCACTGTGCGCCGGCGGCTAAGCCGCCAGCTCGGCGTGCATCGCCGCACGCAGCCGGAGCGTCGAGACCAGTCGCCGGAAGGCCTCGGACCAGTAGCCGCCCGCTCCCGGTGACGCCCCTTCGGGCTCGTCGGGGGTGGCGGTGAGGAGCTCGAGGCGGCTCGCCTCATCGGGATCGAGGCAGCGCTCCGCGAGCCCCATGACTCCGCTGAAGCTCCACGGGTAGCTCCCCGCGTCCCGGGCGATGTCGAGCGCGTCGACCACCGCACGGCCGAGCGGCCCCGCCCATGGCACCGGGCAGACGCCGAGCAGCTGGAACGCCTCGGACAGGCCGTGCACGGAGATGAACCCGGCGACCCATGCGGCCCGTTCCCCCGCCGGGAGCGTCGCGAGCAGCTTCGCCCGCTCGGCGAGCGAGGACGCGCCCGGGCCCGTCGCGGTCGGCTGGGAGGGCACCCCCAGCAGCGCCCGGGCCCAGTCCGCGTCGTGCTGCCGCACGGCCGCACGGCACCAGGCGGCGTGCAGCTCGTCGCCCCAGCCGTCGGCGGCCGGCAGGGCGACGATCTCCTCCGGCGTCCGGCCGCCCAGCCGCTCCGGCCAGGTGGCGAGCGGGGCCGCTTCCACCAGCTGGCCGAGCCACCAGGAACGTTCGCCACGCCCGGAGGGGGCGGTCGGGACGACTCCGGCGCGCTCCATTTCGGCGTCGCAGGCGTGCGGCGCCTCGACGGCGATCGCCGCGACGGCCGCCGTGCGGTCCAGGCCGACACACTCCGCCGCGCGGGCCGCCATCCGCCCGGCGAGTGCGGAGCCCGGAAGCGCGGACAGCAGTTCGGCCGCTGTCGCCCGGACGTTGCGGCTGCGGTCGGACAGCGCCCGGTCCAGGAACGGCTCGTCCGCGTCGGAGAGCCCCGTGCGCAGCGAGTCCAGGAACATCAGCCGGTCCTCGGCCCGTTCGGTCCGCCAGGTCTCCGACAGCAGCGCCACCGCCGCAGCCGGATCGTGCGCGCGTACCGATCCCAGCAGGGCGACCCGCTCCGCGAACAGGCCCTCCTCCCACAGTCGGCGGACGGCGTGCCCGTCCCCGGGCGCCGGCAGGGCCGTGCCCGCCGCGGTGCCGCGGAGGGCGAACCTCCACTCGGCGTTGTGACCGGCCAGCCAGATCCCGCGCGGCCCGGCGAAGCGCAGCGCCAGGGGCCGCAGATCGGTGCGGGCGCGGGCGGCGTCCAGCAGGGCGGGCAGTGCCGAGGCCGGTGCGCGGTAGCCGCGCGCCTCGGCGGCGGCGAGCCACTGCGGCAGGAGTTCGGTCAGGTCCGGCGCGGCTCCCCGCCGCCCGGCGGAGCCCGCGGGCGCGGCCCGGTCGGCGAGCAGTGCGGCCAGCCGCCGTCGGGCGGGCCCGGGCAGCTCCCGCCGGTCGTCCCGTGGCGCGGGATCCGGGCGGGGCCGGGCCGCCGCCGGCCGCAGTCCGGCTCGACGCCGCACCGTGTGGACCGCTGCGGCGTCGAGCAGTGCCAGGGGTGCCCGGCCGCCCGGTGCCGGCACACCGTCCGGCGGGGTGCGCCGGTCGGTGCCGAGCAGCGCCGAGGTGACGAGATCGTCCCAGGACGTCGTACGGGTGGTGCGGGACATCGGGTCCTCCGGGTGCGTTCCAGCCTGATCCTTCGGGGAACCCCGGGCCTTCGGACCCGGGAGCGTCGCGACCTGGGCCGGCCGGTGCGGAGCGCCGCCGCATCGTTCGGCGTCGTTCAGGGCAGCGCGGTCGAGGTGAGGACGACCGTCTCGGGGCTGTCGCCGGACCAGGCCGCCAGCGGCGCGAAGCCGCGGTGGCCGCATTCGCCGAAGACCGTGACCGGGCCGCCGCCGGAGACGGCGAGGAGTCTCCACAGCCCGGGCCGTGACCCTGCCGCGGGCGTGACCGGCAGCGCCGACGGCCCTCCGGCGTCGGCCAGTTGCCAGCCGTCGTCGGAGGGCACCGGCACCACGTCCTCGAGCGTGACCGGCCACGCGTCCAGCCAGGGATCGTCGCGCAGCGCCCTCCCGTACGCCGCGAGCGCCTCCTCCGCGTCACCACCCGGCGGCGGCGCCTTGATGGGCACCGGGGCGCCGAACTGCTCGCGCAGTTCGGCCCGCAGCCGCCCCGCGCCCCCGTACGGCACGATCTCGGCGTCGATCATCAGCCCCGGGGCAGGGCGAGGGCCGGCGCACGCCCGGCCGCGCCGTAGGAGAGCAGCAGCGCCGTACGGCCCGTCTCCCGGCCGTGCACCCAGACCCGGCGGGTGGTCAGCCTGGCGTCCGCCGAGTCGTACTGCGCCAGCACCAGCCAGTCGTCGCGGATCGCCGGGCCCCTTGCCGTGGCCGTCAGGCCCACTCTGGTGCGCACGACGGCGGCGAGCGGTTCCGGAAGCCGGTCGATCTCCAGCCAGGCGCGGTCGAGCAGGTGCACCAGCGCGGACTCCTCCAGCAGCCGGGCCGGCCAGCCCTGGCCGGAGCCGGGCAGGGCGCCCAACTCCCGGACGCGACCGGCCAGTCCGGGGGCCTGCGCGTCGACCATGCGCGCGGCCGTCTCCTCCCACAGCCCGTACCCGGACTGCGCGGCGGAAGCCAGTCCGCCGCGGAGCAGATCCTCGAGCCGCTGCTCGAGCTCCCGCGCCCCGGCGGTGATCCGGGCGGCCCGGCGCTCCGCCCGCCGCCGGGCCGCCCCCGGGTCCGCCGCCCTCGCGGACGGCCCGCCGTGCCCCGCCCGGTCCTCCCGCCGCCGGGCGGGCGTGCTCCGCCCGGCCAGCCATTCCTCGGCCCAGCCGGGCGCCTCGGCGTCCGGCACCGCCCCCTCGTCGCCGGCCCAGAGCAGCAGCAGCCCCAGCGCGTGCTTGCACGGGACCCGCCGGCTCGGGCAACTGCACCGGTAGGCCGGACCGGTCGAGTCGACGACCGTCCGGTACGACCTGCTGCCGCTGCCGCTGCACAGACCCCAGACGGCCCCGGTGCCGCTGCCGCCCGTCTCCGACCACGGGCCGGGCGCGCCCAGTCCGCTTCCCGCCTTGCGCGACACCGCGTCAGGAGCCAGGGCAAGCACCTGTTCAGCCGTCCAGCGCACCCCCTGCTGATTCATGGCGACGACGCTACGGGCAGGCACTGACAATCCCTTCCGACCTGCGTGAACGGTCCGTTGTCAGTGACGTGGTGCACGGTGGGAACGCATTCGGCAGACGATCTGGAGGGGGATCCATGACCGTGCCCGGAACCGGGGCCGACACCGGCACCGAGGTCCTGCGCCCGCACGCGGAGGACGCGTTCGCCGGCGAACTCGAGTCGCTGGCCCGGGCGGACGGACGGCCCCGCCCGGCCCGCTGGCGGCTGTCGCCGTGGGCGGTGGCCACCTATCTGCTCGGCGGCGCACTGCCCGACGGCACGGTGATCACCCCGAAGTACGTGGGCCCGCGCCGGATCGTCGAGGTCGCCGTCTCGACGCTCGCCACCGACCGCGCGCTGCTCCTCCTCGGTGTGCCCGGCACGGCCAAGACGTGGCTCTCGGAGCATCTGGCCGCGGCGGTCAGCGGCGACTCCACCCTGCTGGTGCAGGGCACCGCGGGCACACCGGAGGAGGCGATCCGGTACGGGTGGAACTACGCGCGGCTGCTCGCCCACGGCCCCAGCCGCGACGCCCTCGTGCCCGGCCCGGTCATGCGGGCGATGTCCGAGGGCATGACCGCACGGGTCGAGGAACTCACCCGCATCCCGGCGGACGTGCAGGACTCGCTCATCACGATCCTGTCCGAGAAGACCCTGCCGATCCCGGAACTGGGGCAGGAGGTCCAGGCGGTCCGCGGGTTCAACCTCATCGCCACCGCCAACGACCGCGACCGCGGCGTCAACGACCTGTCGAGCGCGCTGCGCCGCCGTTTCAGCACCGTGGTGCTGCCGCTGCCCGCGACCGCCGAGGCGGAGGTCGACATAGTGTCCCGCCGCGTCGGCCAGATGGGGCAATCACTGGATCTGCCCGCCGCACCGGAGGGCATCGACGAGATCCGCCGGGTCGTCACCGTCTTCCGCGAACTGCGGGACGGCGTCACGTCGGACGGGCGCACCAGGCTCAAGTCGCCCTCGGGGACGCTCTCCACCGCCGAGGCGATCTCCGTCGTCACCAACGGGCTGGCGCTCGCGGCGCACTTCGGCGACGGAGTGCTGCGGTCCGGAGACGTGGCGGCGGGCATCCATGGAGCGGTCGTCCGGGACCCGGCCGCTGACCGGGTGGTCTGGCAGGAGTATCTGGAGACGGTGGTCCGCGAGCGGGACGGCTGGAAGGACTTCTACCGGGCCTGCCGGGAGGTGAGCGCATGACGGGGCGGACGGAGTCCCCGCCCCGGGCGCCCGGGGGCGCGGGGCACCCGGACCGGGGGTGGCCGGGCGGCGGGCCCGTGGTGCTCGGCGTGCGGCACCACGGGCCGGGCTCGGCCAGGGCGGTGCTGGCCGCGCTGGACGCGGCGGAGCCGGGGGCCGTACTGATCGAAGGCCCCCCTGAGGCGGACGCGCTGCTGCCGCTCGCCGCCGACGCCGGGATGGTGCCGCCCGTGGCCCTGCTGGCCCACGCGGTGGACGACCCGGGGCGCGCGGCCTTCTGGCCGTTCGCCGGTTTCTCCCCGGAGTGGGTGGCGCTCCGCTGGGCGCTGGCCCGCGACGTGGCGGTGCGGTTCATCGACCTGCCCGCCGCCCACACCCTGGCCGCCGACCCCTCATGGGGCGACGAGGCGGACGCCGCTCCCGGTGCCGAGCCGCTGCCGCGTGCCGACCCGATCGGCGCACTCGCCGAAGCCGCCGGGTACGACGACCCGGAGCGCTGGTGGGAGGACGTGGTCGAGCACCGCACGGGCCCGGACGAGACGGGGCGTGCGGACGCGTGGGGACGTGCGGGCCCGGCGGGCCGCGTTCTCGCACCGTTCGCCGCCGTCGGGGAGGCGATGGCCGCCCTCCGCGAGCGGCACGGCCGCGGAGGCCATCCCCGGGACCTCGTCCGCGAGGCCCATATGCGGATCCAGCTGCGGGCGGCACGGCGGGAGTTCGGGGACGAGGTGGCAGTCGTCTGCGGCGCCTGGCACGTGCCGGCGCTGACGGCCCCGTCGACCGCCGCGGCGGACCGCGCCCTGCTGAAGGGCCTGCCGAGGGTCAGGACCGAGGTGACCTGGGTGCCCTGGACACACCGCAGGCTCGTCCGCCGCGGGGCACCCCCGGGGCCGGGCTCCGCGGGAGGATACGGGGCGGGTATCGAGGCACCGGGCTGGTACGCCCATCTGTTCGACGCCCCCGACCGGCCCGTGGAGCGCTGGATCACCAGGGCGGCCGGGCTGCTCAGGGACGAGGACCGGATGGTGTCCTCCGCCCATGTCATCGAGGCCGTCCGGCTGGCCCGGACCCTCGCGGTCCTGCGCGACCGCCCGCTCGCCGGGCTCGGGGAGACGACCGACGCGATCCGGGCCGTCATGTGCGACGGCTCGGACGTCGCCCTCGCGCTGGTGCACGACAGGCTGACCATCGGGGACGTTCTCGGTGAGGTCCCGGACGCGGCCCCGGCGGTGCCGCTGCGGCGCGATCTGGCCCGCCTCCAGCGCAGCCTGCGGCTCAGACCGGAGCTGTCCGAGCGGGAGCTGGAACTCGATCTGCGCAAGGACAACGACACCGCGCGCAGCCGGCTGCTGCACCGGCTGCGGCTCCTCGGTGTCGGCTGGGGGCGCCCGGAGGCGGGCCGCGGCTCGACCGGCACGTTCCGCGAGACCTGGCGGCTGCGCTGGGAGCCCGAGCTGTACGTCAGGGTCGCCGAGGCGGGCGTCTGGGGGACCACCGTGCTCTCCGCGGCAACCGCCAAGGCCGAGTCGGAGGCGGCCTCGGCGGCTGCCCTGGCCGATGTCACCGCCCTGGCCGAGCGATGTCTGCTCGCCGGACTCCCCGCGGCCCTCCCGGTGGTGATGCGGGCGGTCGCCGACCGGGCCGCGCTGGACGCGGACGCGGGCCGTCTCGCCGAGGCCCTGCCCGCGCTCGCCCGCTCGCTGCGGTACGGGGACGTACGGGCGACGGATACCGCGGCGCTCGGTGAGGTGGCCGCCGGGCTCGCCGAGCGCGTCTGCGTCGGGCTGCCGCCCGCGTGCGCGGGGCTCGACGCCGACGCGGCGGCCCGGATGCGCGGCCGGCTCGACGGAGTCCACAGCGCGCTCGCACTGCTGCCGCAGGCGGCGGAGTTGGGCGGGCGCTGGGCGGACGCGCTGCGCGGAATCGTCCAGCGGGACACCGTGCCCGGGTTGATACGGGGGCGTTCGGCCAGGCTGCTGCTGGACGACGGACGTCTCGCCGGGGAGGAGGCGGCCCGGCTGATGGGCCTCGCCCTCTCGCCCGGTACCCCGCCCGCCGACGCGGCAGCGTGGATCGAGGGCTTCCTCGGCGACGCGCCGGGGGCGGGTTGCTCCTCGTCCACGACGAGCGCCTCCGCGGCCTCGTCGACGCCTGGCTGACCTCGGTTCCGGCCGGCGCGTTCACGGACGTCCTCCCGCTGCTCCGCCGCACGTTCTCGGCGTACGAGGCGGGTGTGCGCCGCACCCTCGGCGAACTGGCACGGACGGGGCGCGCGCCCTCCGGGCCGGTGGGGGAGGGGGCCGGGGCGCCCGGCTTCGGGGCCGGACTCGACGAGCGGCGGGCCGACGCGGTGCTGCCCGTACTGCGGCTGATTCTGGAGGGGGAGCGGGTGTGAGCGGGACGGAGGCGGCGGGGGCTCCGCGGGAGCGGGGACGGCGTCCGACGAAAGGCTGAGGCGCTGGCGGCTGGTGCTCGGCGGGGGGCCGGCGGAGGGCACGGGCCGCGCTCTGACGGGACCGGACCAGGCCATGGACGGTGCGCTTGCCTCGCTCTACGGAAGCGGCGACGGCCAGGAGGGGCGCAGCGGCGGACGTTCGGCCGGACTGGCGGGCTCCGCGCCCTCCGTCGCCCGCTGGCTGGGCGACATCCGTACGTACTTCCCGAGTTCCGTCGTCCAGGTCATGCAGCGGGACGCCGTCGACCGGCTCGGGCTGTCCGCGCTGCTGCTGGAACCCGAGATGCTGGAGGCCGTCGAGGTGGACGTCCATCTGGTCGGCACGCTGCTGTCGCTCAGTGAGGCGATGCCGGAGACCACGAGGGAGACCGCCCGCGCGGTCGTCCGGAAGGTCGTCGGGGAGTTGGAGAGGCGGCTGGCGACACGCACCCGCGCCGCGCTCACCGGCGCGCTCGACCGTGGCGCGCGCGTCAGCCGGCCCCGGCACCGGGACATCGACTGGGACCGCACGATCCGGGCGAACCTCGGGAACTACCTTCCCGAGTACGCCACGGTGGTGCCCGGGCGGCTCATCGGTCACGGCCGAGCCGCCCGGTCCGTGCGGAAGGACGTCGTGCTGTGCGTCGACCAGTCCGGTTCGATGGCGGCGTCCGTCGTCCACGCCTCGGTGTTCGGCGCGGTCCTCGCCTCCATACGGACGATCACGACGCGGCTCGTCGTCTTCGACACCGCGGTCGTCGACCTGACGGACCGGCTTGACGACCCCGTCGACGTCCTGTTCTGCACCCGGCTCGGCGGCGGCACGGACATCAACCGCGCCCTCGCGTACTGCCAGTCGCAGATCACCCGGCCCGCCGACACCGTCGTCGTGCTGATCAGCGATCTCTACGAGGGCGGTGTACCCGACGGAATGCTGAAGCGGGTCGCCTCGATGAAGGCCTCCGGTGTGCAGTTCGTCGCCCTGCTCGCCCTCTCGGACGAGGGAACGCCGGCGTACGACCGTGATCACGCGGCGGCGCTGGCGGCCCTGGGCGCACCCGCGTTCGCGTGCACGCCCGACCTGTTCCCCGACGTCATGGCGGCCGCGATCGAGAAGAGGCCGCTGCCGGTTCCGGCCGGCATATGAGCTGGGGCACGAGGTCACCGCGCATACCGGACAGACTGACTCATCAGTGACAAGGGCCGTCGCCACCGCCACCGCCGGTGCCGACGAACTCCCCTCCACCTCCCCGTCCCTCTCCACCGCCGACAAGGCCGCCGAATCCGCCGGGGACACGGCAGCCCAGGTCGCCGAGGCGCGGGTCACCGACGCCGCGACCGGCAAGGTGAAGGCCGCCGCGCAGGCCACCGCCGGAACCGCCGCCGCCACCGCCACCGCCACCGCCGGACAGGCGTAGGGCACCGTGCGGGACGCGGCCCGGGCCCCGGTCGCCGCCGCAGCGGAGCAGGCCCGTCAGCACGCCGAGGGCCGGCCGGCCGACGTCGGCGCCGAGGCCGACTACCTCTTCGGCCCCCTGTCCTCCTTCGCTCCCGGCGGACCGGGCCCGCCGTGTCCGCACGGGTGCCCGGTGGTTGCGGGCCCTCGGTGCCGGACCGTGCCGGCACGTGGCCGCCTGGTAACCCCGGGTTCCCTGGTGCGCGCGATCTGTGACAGGTATCACCGCCCGGTTGTGATCCGCGATTTAGGGAGCCACGGCCCACGGGGATAACCTGCGAGACGGACATGCCGCGTGCCCGGACACCGTGTACGCCTCCCCAGTGACCGCGCAGTCACGTTGCCCTTCGCGGCACGCCCATGCAGACAACGAACCGCGGATCACTACTGCGACGATGAGAAGCAAAGGGACGGACGCGCGTGGACCTGTTCGAGTACCAGGCGAGGGACCTCTTCGCCAAGCACGGTGTACCGGTGCTGGCCGGTGAAGTCATCGACACGCCTGAGGCGGCGCGCGAGGCGACCGGGCGACTGGGCGGCCGTTCGGTCGTCAAGGCGCAGGTGAAGGTCGGCGGCCGCGGCAAGGCCGGCGGCGTCAAGCTGGCCGCCACGCCGGACGAGGCCGTCGCCCGCGCGACGGACATCCTCGGCATGGACATCAAGGGCCACACGGTCCACAAGGTGATGATCGCCGAGACGGCTCCCGAGATCGCCGAGGAGTACTACGTCTCCTACCTGCTCGACCGCGCCAACCGCACCTTCCTGGCCATGGCCTCGGTCGCGGGCGGTATGGACATCGAGGAGGTCGCCGCGACGACCCCCGAGAAGCTCGCCAAGATCCCCGTCGACGCCAACGAGGGCGTCAGCGCCGAGAAGGCCCGTGAGATCGTCGAGGCCGCGCAGTTCCCGGCCGACGTGGCCGAGCAGGTCGCCGAGATCCTGGTGACCCTGTGGAAGACCTTCGTCGCCGAGGACGCGCTCCTCGTCGAGGTCAACCCGCTCGCCAAGGTCGCCGACGGCCGCGTCATCGCGCTGGACGGCAAGGTGTCGCTGGACGCCAACGCCGAGTTCCGCCAGCCGGAGCACGAGGCGCTCGAGGACAAGGCATCGGCCAACCCGCTCGAGGCCGCTGCCAAGGCCAAGGGCCTCAACTACGTCAAGCTCGACGGCGAGGTCGGCATCATCGGCAACGGCGCGGGCCTGGTCATGTCGACCCTCGACGTCGTCGCGTACGCCGGTGAGAAGCACAGCGGCGTCAAGCCCGCCAACTTCCTCGACATCGGCGGCGGTGCCTCCGCGGAGGTCATGGCCAACGGCCTGGAGATCATCCTCGGCGACCCGGACGTCAAGTCCGTCTTCGTCAACGTCTTCGGCGGCATCACCGCCTGCGACGCGGTCGCCAACGGCATCGTGCAGGCCCTGGAGCTCCTCGAGGCCAAGGGCGAGGCCGTGACGAAGCCGCTGGTCGTGCGCCTCGACGGCAACAACGCGGAGCTGGGTCGCCAGATCCTCGCGGACCGCAACCACCCGCTCGTCGAGCGTGTGGACACCATGGACGGCGCGGCCGACAAGGCCGCCGAGCTGGCTGCGAAGTAAGGGACGAGGGACACCACACCATGGCTATCTTCCTCACCAAGGAATCCAAGGTCATCGTCCAGGGCATGACCGGCTCCGAGGGCCAGAAGCACACCAGGCGCATGCTGGCCTCCGGCACGAACATCGTCGGTGGCGTGAACCCGCGCAAGGCGGGCACCACCGTCGACTTCGACGGGTCGGAGATCCCGGTCTTCGGATCGGTCAAGGACGCCGTCGAGAAGACCGGCGCCGACGTCACCGTCATCTTCGTGCCGGAGAAGTTCACCAAGGACGCGGTCATCGAGGCGATCGACGCCGAGATCGGCCTCGCCGTCGTGATCACCGAGGGCGTCGCGGTCCACGACACCGCGCAGTTCTGGGCGCACGCCGGTGCCAAGGGCAACAAGACCCGCATCATCGGCCCGAACTGCCCGGGCCTCATCACCCCCGGCCAGTCCAACGCCGGCATCATCCCGGCCGACATCACCAAGCCCGGCCGCATCGGTCTCGTGTCCAAGTCCGGCACGCTGACCTACCAGATGATGTACGAGCTGCGCGACATCGGCTTCAGTTCCTGCGTCGGTATCGGCGGTGACCCGATCATCGGCACCACCCACATCGACGCCCTGGCGGCCTTCGAGGCCGACCCGGACACCGACCTGATCGTGATGATCGGCGAGATCGGCGGCGACGCCGAGGAGCGTGCGGCCGACTTCATCAAGGCCAACGTCACCAAGCCGGTCGTCGGCTACGTCGCGGGCTTCACCGCCCCGAGGGCAAGACCATGGGCCACGCCGGCGCCATCGTCTCCGGCTCCTCCGGTACCGCCCAGGCCAAGAAGGAGGCCCTGGAGGCCGCGGGCGTGAAGGTCGGCAAGACGCCGACCGAGACCGCCAAGCTGGCGCGGGAGATCCTGCTCGGCTGATTCGCCCTCCGGGGCGGCCGCGACCACCGCTCCGGCGGGAAGGCGCGCGACTGGGCCCGCACCCCCGACCTCCGGGGTGCGGGCCCAGTGGCATGCCGCCGCCCCGGGAGCCCCGGACGTCACGCCCCCGCCCGGGTCAGCGGGCCAGCGGGACGAGCCGCGCCGGGCCCGCGGCGGGGTGGGAGCGGAGCTGGACGCGGAGGCGGTGGTCCTCCTTGGAGTACGGCTCCGGTCCGTACCTCGGCGGCACCCCGCCGACCCGCTCACCGGGTGCCTGCGGTGGTTCGTAGTGGTCCTCGGTGACGGCCATGGTGACGGCGGCGGCTCCGAGGATCAGCACGGTGAGCCCGATCGCGGCGCGTGTCCACAGCTCGGCACGCCGCTCGCTGCCGTCGCGCACGGAGTGGGCCGGGGAGAGTCGCGGCGTCGCCAGGTTCTCCACCAGATCGCTCAGCTCGTGCCGGAGCGCCTCGGGGTCGGCCAGCTCGGGGATCTGCTCGGCCACCGCGGCGCGGGCGTTCAGCAGCCGGTTCGCGGCGGCCGGTGTGCTCGCCTCCGTTTCGGCCGCCGTGTCGGGGAGGTCAAGGCCCAGGCCGTCGTACAGCAGCAGCGTGCGGCGGTACGACGGCGGCAGCCCGAGCAGGGCTTCGCGGAGCGTACGCCCGCCGGGGTACGCGACCGCGGCCGCACGGGCCGACGTGACCGGGTCCGGGCGGCGGTGGGCGCGGCGCAGCCGGTGCCAGGGCGACATGGCGTACTCGTACGCCGCAGCGCGCGCCCAGCCCCCGGGATCCCGGTCCACGGCGACCTCGGGCCAGTGCTGCCAGGCCAGGTGGAAGGCGCGCTCCACGGACTCACGCGAGAGTGACTCCCGTCCGGTGAGCAGCAGCGTCTGGCGGGCGAGGCCGGGGGCGGTGCGGGCGTACAGCTCGTCGAACGCCTGCTCCGCGGTGAGCGCGGCCCCGTCCCGGGCGGGTGGCCGGGAGGATTCCGCGGGGCGGGTGGTGCGGGAGGGCTCGGTGGGGCACGAAGCGCCGGAGGGCTGAGCGGGGCGGGCTGTTTCGGACGACTCCGCGGGGCGGGCATGGCCGGCGGCCTGCCCCTGCCCCTGTCCCTGGCTTCGCCCCTGTCCCCGGCCCGTGCGCCGGGCGTTCACCGACTCCTCGCGCTGGTCTTCGTGCTGGTCTCCGTGCTGGTCTCCGCGCTGGTCTACGCGCTGGTCTTCGTGCGGCTCTTCGTGCTGCTCGTGGGCGGCCCGGGCGAGTGCCGTCCCGGGGTACGGACGCGGGGGTTCCAGGGGAGGTGGTGACACGGGGCCCCGGACGGGCGGGCACCCGCCTTCCGGTAACCGGCGGCGGTGCTCTCGGCGCTGCTTTCGGCCGGTTCTCCGGTGGTGGCGGGGTCCGCGGCGGGGCCTCCGGCGGGGTGCTCCCCGGCCCCGGCAGCGCTCTTGGCGGCAGGAGCCCCGGTGGCGGGGTCACCGGTACCTCCGGGCGTCCGGCCGGTGGCGGCGTTCCCGACGGGTTCCGCTCGTCCGGGGTGCCGGACGGCGCCGGGTCGGCCCTCCGGTGGGAGCGCGGGACTTCCCGACGGCTTCCGCTCCGCGTGCGCGGTTTCGCCCGCGTGCCCGGTCCGGCCCGCCTGTTCGGCCCCGCCCGCAGGTCCGGGCTGGTACGAGGAAGCCGCGCCGTGGTCCTCGTCCGTGCGGGGCTCCCGGGGCGACGACTCGGCCTCGTACGCGGCGAGCAGCTTCGCGTACGCTTCGCGCTTGCGGCCGCGAGGATCGCCGCGGCCCGTCTCCCAGGCCCTGACCGTCGCCTTGGTGACGCCCAGAACCTCCGCCAGCTGGGCCTCGGACAGCGCCTTGGCCTCACGCAGCCTGCGGCGTTCCTTGGGCGAGGGCAACGGAGGAGCGGCCGCTTCGGTGCTGTCCGCGGTGCTCTTCGTCATGAAGACCTCTCCGGGAGGGCGTAGCGGGCCGAAAAGTACATAACCGTATTTTTAGCGACACAGCGAGCAATCTCCCGTTACGCGGATAAAGCGCGTGTCGTTGGCAGCATGGCCGGGTGACCCAGACGACCGATCGCGGCCCCGTCTCCGTGGCCGTGCAGGGTGGCCGTTCCGCAGCCGCGTTGGTGACGGGCCTGATCCGCGGGGCGATCGCCGCGGGCCTCGGGCTCGGTGCACTCGCCGCACTCGTGACGGTGATGTGGATCAGCTCCCCGTACCCGGACAGTGGGCCCGAGGGAGCCCTCCACGCCGCCGCCGCCATGTGGCTGCTCGCCCACGGGACGGAGCTGATCAGAGCCGAGACCCTGTCCGAGGTGCCCGCACCCGTGGGGCTCGTGCCACTGCTGCTCGCGGCGATGCCGGCCTTTCTGGTGTACCGGGCGGCGCGCGATGCAGTCGAGACGGCGGAAGGCTGGCGGCAGCCGTCCGCGAGCACCGCGCTCATCGGGGTGAGCTGCGGATATCTGCTGGTGGCGGTCGGCGCGGTGCTCTACTCCAGAGGTGGCGAACTCGCCGCGGACCCCCTCAGCGCACTGCTGCATGTCCCCTGCTGGTGGTGCTCATGTCCGTGGCGGGGGTGTGGACGGCCTACGGGCGCCCGCTCGGGCCGCTGCCCGTGTGGGTCCCCGGGGCGGTGCGGATCGCCGTGGCCCGCTCCTGGGTGATCGTGGCGTTGCGGGCCGCGGGGCTCGCGGTCGCGGTACTGCTCGGCGGCGGAGCGCTGGTCGTCGGCGCCTCGCTGGTGGGGCATGCGGACGCCGTGCAGGAGGCGTTCGCGCGGCTCGCGCACGACTGGCAGGGCAGGTTCGCGCTGCTGCTGCTCTTGCTGGCCCTGATGCCGAACGCCGCGGTCTGGGCGGCCTCGTACGGGCTGGGCCCGGGTTTCGTGCTCGGTACCGGCGCGACGGCCACCCCGCTGGGAATCGCGGGGGCTCCCGCGCTGCCTCCCTTCCCACTGCTCGCGGCGGTACCGCTCGACCGTGCGGGGGCGCATGCGGGCCTTGCCGCGGCGGTGCTGCCGGTCGCGGCGGGACTGGCACTGGGCTGGTGCACGGCGCCGCGGGCGGAGTCCCCGGAGCCGGGTGTACGGGGCGCGGGGGCCCGTGGCGCGAGTGACCCGGCGACCGGGACGCCCGCCGGGGAGGCGCCGGTGAGCCGCCGTGCCACCGCGCTCACCGCGCTGCTGGCGGCCGTCGCCTGCGGGGTGCTGATGTCCGTTCTGGCCGCGGCGTCCGGCGGGGCGCTCGGTACGGGCGCCCTGGTCGCCTTCGGTCCCGTCTGGTGGCTCACGGGCCCGGCGGCGTTCCTCTGGACGGGCGTGGTGGGGGTACCCGTAGCCCTGGCGCTCCGCGCCTGGCGCTTCCGTGACGCCGACCGCCCGCTGAGGGTTCCCCGCTGGGAGGCCATCAAGCAGGCGTCGGGCGGTCTGATGGCGGCGGTCCCGTTTCCCTCCCCTGCGGTGCCGCCCCCGGCCGTGTCGTCCCCGTCGGCGCGCCCGGCCGGTCCGGACGCGGTCGGTCGGTCCACTCCCGAGGCACCCGGCGGAGCGGGTTCCCTGACCGGAGCCGGGCTGGATCTGCCGGGGGCGGGCCTAATGCCCGGATCCGACGTCTTCCACGACGTCGCCGGCTCGACCGGCTCGACCGGCCTCACCGGCTCGACGGGCTCAAGCGGCTCGACGGGCTCAAGCGGCTCGACCGGCCCGGCCTTTCCCGGTGGTTCGACCGGCGCGTCCCGTCCGTCCCGTCCGTCCCGTCCGTCCCGTCCGACCGTCCCCGCGTCGTCCTCGGCCGTGCCTACGGAACCGGACGCGGGCCCGCTTCCCTGGCTCGCGATGCCCGCAGGAGGCCCCGGAACCAACGGGGGTGCCTGGGGCGAACTTCCGCCCGTCCTCGCGATGCCCGGCCGAGCACCGGCGGGGCCGGGCGGGGCATCCGCCGGGCCGGACCAGGCGACGCCTCCGTCCCCCGGCCACCCGGGCACCGCGCCGGAAGTCCCGCCGGAAGTCCCGCCGGAGATCCCGCTGGTGACCCCCGCTGAAACCGCGCCGGAGACCGCGGCTGAAACCGCGCCGGGTGTGCCCGTGCAAGCTCCGGATCCCGGAGCGGGCAGTTCCGTCGGAGCCGTACCCGGCCCCGACGGGGTCCCGGCGGCCGTCCGGTCGTCTGCGTCCGGCCCGGTCGGCGGCAGCGGACTCGGCAGCTGGCAGGGCGTATCCGGCAGACGGAAGCAGCGGCCCGACCATTCCGTACCCCTCGTGGAACCACACCCCGCGGACGCGTCCCCGGACGGCGACGCCGCCCCGTGACGGGGACGTACAGGCGGCCGCCGCCCGCACATCCCGCACGGGCGGCCGTGCCACCCTGTCCGGACCGGAGGACCGGAGGACCGGAGGCCCGAGGACCCGAGGATCGGAGGCCCGAGGACCCGAGCCCGGACGGCCGAAGGACCGAGAATGACCGAACGGCCGACCGGCGGATCGATGTCCGGTGGACCAGCGGCACCCCGGCCGGGGCCGAGGAAATCCGGACCGGGGCAGGCGGTCGGCCGGGACATCGGACAGGACGGGGGCGCCCCCATCCCGCGTCGACGCGGCTGCCGTCCCACAGGTGTGGTTGCCGGTCGTGCCGGCGCGGCTACTCCTTGACGCCGATGACCCCGCGCAGCGGCTCCGGCAGCAGGGTGTTGCAGGACACCTGGCCGGCCTTGGTCAGCGAGTCGGACACGCAGGTGTAGAAGTCGCGGTAGACCAGCTGCATCGTGAACGTCATCGCCACGATCGTGAGCGCGACCACGGCCATCACCAGTCCGCTCACCGCGGCCGTGACCTGCGGCCGGCCGGCCGGCTGTCCCGGGGCCCCGGCGACGGAGTGGCCTTGGGTGCCGCCTCTCCCTGTCCCGGGCGGCGGGACTTGGCGCGCAGTGAGCTGCCGCCCCAGTAGATCGCCAGTGCCCCGAGGAGCAGGGCGATCTCGGGGAAGTCGAAGAGGGCGAAGAAGAACGCCCACATCCCGCCGAGCAGGGCGTACCGGGCGCGGCGCTGCACCGGGTCCGTCGGGTCCCAGCGCAGGCCGGTGCCCTGGCCGGGGCCCTTCTCCGGGCCGCCCTGGCCGCCGCCGCTCCCGCCCTCGTTGCCAGGCCGGCCGCCGAAGCCGCCCGGGGAACGACCGGGCTGGCGGCTGCTCCACTGGCCGCCCCGGGAACCACGCCCCTCGCCCCGCTCGCCGTCGTCATCCGAACCGCGCCCTTCCCGGCCCGACGGGGAGTCGTCCTCCGACCCGTGCCGCGGGTGCCACGGCCGGTCCGGTGAACCCTCCGGCGGAGGTGCGAACGGATTGCTCTCGTCCTTGGGCGATTCCGTGGGCTCCGCGGACTGGCGTTCCCGCAGCAGCAGGGAGCCCCGCTCGGCGGAGAGCGGGGGCGGAGTGCCGTGCGGCGGCGACGGTCCGGCATGGTGGTGAACGTCTTCCCCTCTTGTACCTCGGTACGCGGGTACTCCGTCTGGGGACGGGCCCTGCCCCCAGACGCTACCTCCCGGCCAGGCCCCCGTCCCGCGGGGGCCGCTCGGTGTGCCGGTATCGTTGCCGACGGTCGACGGCTTCGTAGAGTTCCCCCATCGCCGGACTCATTTCATTCGTACGACCATACAAACAGGAACCGCAACGCGAAAAGAGTCCCCTGTGGCTGCCGCCCGCCTCGTCGTCCTGGTCTCCGGATCCGGCACCAATCTCCAGGCGCTGCTCGACGCCATCGGCGGCGATCCCGAGGGCTTCGGTGCCCGGATCGTCGCCGTCGGTGCGGACCGGGACGGCATCGCCGGTCTCGAACGGGCCCGGGCCGCCGGTATTCCCACCTTCGTGTGCAGGGTCAAGGACCATCCGACCCGCGAGGAGTGGGACCGCGCGCTGACCGGGGCCACGGCCGCGTACGAGCCCGACCTCGTCGTCTCGGCCGGCTTTATGAAGATCGTCGGCAAGGACTTCCTCGCCCGCTTCGGCGGCCGGTTCGTGAACACGCACCCCGCCCTGCTGCCCAGTTTTCCCGGTGCCCACGGTGTGCGCGACGCGCTCGCGTACGGGGTGAAGGTCGCCGGCTGCACCGTCCACTTCGTCGACGACGGCGTCGACACGGGCCCGATCATCGCCCAGGGCGTGGTCGAGGTCCGCAGCGAGGACGACGAATCCGCTCTGCATGAGCGCATCAAGGAAGTCGAGCGCCAGTTGCTCGTCGAGGTCGTGGGGCGTCTGGCCCGCAACGGCTACCGCATTGAGGGACGAAAGGTTCATGTCGGTGAATAAGCCCATCCGTCGCGCGTTGATCAGTGTCTACGACAAGACGGGGCTGGAGGAGCTCGCCCGCGGGCTCCACGAGGCCGGCGTCGAGCTCGTCTCCACCGGTTCCACCGCGGGGAGGATCGCCGCGGCCGGTGTCCCGGTGACCGGGGTCGAGAAGCTGACCGGCTTCCCCGAGTGCCTGGACGGCCGCGTCAAGACGCTGCACCCGCGCGTGCACGCCGGGATCCTCGCCGACCTCCGCCTCGACGCGCACCGCGAGCAGCTCGCCGAGCTGGGCGTGGAGCCCTTCGACCTGGTGGTCGTGAACCTGTACCCGTTCCGGGAGACCGTGGCCTCGGGGCGAGCCCCGACGAGTGTGTCGAGCAGATCGACATCGGCGGCCCGTCGATGGTCCGCGCGGCCGCCAAGAACCACCCCTCGGTGGCGGTCGTCACCAGCCCGCGCGCTACGCCGACGTGCTCACCGCGGTCACCGAGGGCGGCTTCGACCTCGCCGCGCGCAAGCGCCTCGCCGCCGAGGCGTTCCAGCACACGGCCGCGTACGACGTGGCCGTCGCGTCATGGTTCGCCTCCTCGTACGCCCCGGCCGACGCGGCGTCCGGCGGCGGCTCGGCCGCAGGCGCGCTCCCCGACTTCCTGGGCGCCGTCTACCACCGCTCGAACGTCCTGCGCTACGGCGAGAACCCGCACCAGGACGCCGCTCTCTACGCCACCGAGCAGGGGGGCGGGCTCGCCCAGGCCGAGCAACTGCACGGCAAGGAGATGTCGTTCAACAACTACACGGACACGGAGGCCGCCCGCCGTGCCGCGTACGACCACGGCGAGCCGTGCGTGGCCATCATCAAGCACGCCAACCCGTGCGGCATCGCGGTCGGCGCCGATGTCGCCGAGGCGCACCGCAAGGCCCACGCCTGCGATCCGCTGTCGGCGTTCGGCGGGGTGATCGCGGTCAACCGCCCGGTGTCGGTGGCGATGGCCGAGCAGGTCGCCGAGATCTTCACCGAGGTCATCGTGGCCCCGGACTACGAGGACGGCGCCGTCGAGGTACTGGCCCGTAAGAAGAACATCCGTGTGCTGCGCTGCCCCGACGCCCCGTCAGAGCGGTGGGAGGTCAAGCCGATCGACGGAGGAGCGCTGCTCCAGGTCGCGGACCGCCTCCAGGCCGAGGGCGACGACCCGGCCGGCTGGACCCTCGCCACCGGTGAGCCGCTCCCGGCGGACGAGCTGGCCGAACTCGCCTTCGCCTGGCGGGCCTGCCGGGCCGTCAAGTCCAACGCGATCCTCCTCGCCAAGGGCGGTGCGAGCGTGGGTGTCGGCATGGGCCAGGTCAACCGGGTCGACTCCGCGAGGCTCGCCGTCGAGCGCGCCGGCGAGGAGCGGGCGGCCGGGGCCTACGCGGCGTCCGACGCGTTCTTCCCGTTCCCCGACGGATTGGAGATCCTGACCGCGGCCGGTGTCAAGGCCGTGGTGCAGCCCGGTGGTTCGGTCCGCGACGAGCAGGTCGTCGAGGCGGCGCGCAAGGCCGGCGTGACGATGTACCTCACGGGTACGCGTCACTTCTTCCACTGAGACCGGGCCGGGAGCGCCCGGCCCGGTCCGTGTCGCGGTGCCCGTGTCCCCGTGTTCCTCGTGTCCCTCATGTCCCCGTGCCGTGGTGTCCCGTGCCGTGGTGTCCCCGTGCCCGGGGTGAGCGAACCCGGCGGGCCGTCGTAGCCCCTTCCGGCAGAGGGGGCTGCGGCCGCCGTTCGTGCCGCGCGGGCGCCGGGCGCCGGGTGCCGAAATCCGGGTGCCGGGTGCCGGGTGCCGGGTGCCGGGTGCGGGTGCCGCCGGACGTGCGCGGCTCGCCGAAGACGTCACCGCACGGCGGGGACCGGGTGGGCGAAAGGAAAGGCCGTGGCGCCCGCGGTCGAGCGAGCGTCACGGCCTGCAGTCAGCGGCTGGTGGGGCGAACGGGCCTCAGTACCGGGGGCGGTTGAACCACGCGGCTCCGTCGGCCTTGCCGACGAACACGGCGATGAGGACGGCGAGCACCGTGTGGGCGAGGCCGACGAGGACGAAGGGGTAGATCCCGAGGATCGCCGTGATGACGCCGAAGACCAGGGCGGCGATCCGGATGCCGTTGCCGCCGCTGCCGAACTTGGCGCCGAGAACGATCGCGAACACCCCCCAGCCGAGTATGAGCAGTGTCACGAACCAGAGTCCGCCGGCCGACCAGTCGGCGACCTCCTGGAACTGGATGTCGTCCCGCAGCGAGGGGTCGCTCTTGGCCGCGCTGATGCCCACGGCGGTGAGCGCGGCGAAGGCGGCGCCGAGCACCTGCAGGCCGCCGATGACGAAGAGCATCACGCGCGCGGCCTTGACGCCGCCCGGCATCTCCGTCATCGGTGCACCGGGGTAGCCGGTCCCGTAGGGCTGGACGGGCGGGGCCTGGGGGTAGCCGTAACCGGGCTGGGGCGGCTGCTGCTGGCCCTGCGGGTAGCCGTAGCCCGGCTGGCCCTGCTGCTGGCCGTACGGGTTGTTCGGGTCGCCGAAGCTCATGGCGGGTTTCCTCCGTCGGGGTTCTGCGGGGACGACGCGGGCCTGACCGGAGGAACGTCAAAGCCAACCAAGCGGTCTGCCCCCCGACACTGCCGCGACACTGCGCGGTTCATCGTGGTGTCGCCATCGACTTCTTGTCCAGTCGAAATGCGAATGTGTTGTGCGAGTGCAACCTTGTGTACCGCCGGGCGAACCATGCGGCGGCATGCCGGGAGGATCCGGGGATGGCCGGTGCGAACTCCGCCCGCGCGAACCGCGCCGGTGCCGCGGACGCCGGTCCGCACCGTACCGTCGCCGCCCTGCGCCGGTACGCGGGCGGCACCCGGCCGCCCCGAGCGAACCTGATTGGAACCGGGGCGGGGTCATCCGCGAGGATGGGGGCATGACCGCCCAGATTCTCGATGGCAAGGCCACCGCGGCCGAGATCAAGTCCGAACTGGCCGCCCGGGTGGCGGCGCTCAAGGCCAGGGGATTCCGGCCCGGCCTCGGGACCGTCCTGGTCGGCGACGACGTCGGCAGCCGGAAGTACGTGGCCGGCAAGCACCGGGACTGCGCGGAGGTGGGCATCGGCTCCATCCAGCGCGAACTGCCGGAGAGCGCCACGCAGGAGGAGATCGAGGCGGTCGTCCGCGAACTGAACGAGAACCCGGAGTGCACCGGTTACATCGTGCAGCTGCCGCTGCCGAAGGGTATCGACGAGAACCGGGTGCTGGAGCTGATCGACCCGGCGAAGGACGCGGACGGCCTGCACCCGACGAACCTGGGCCGCCTCGTGCTGAACGAGCCCGCACCGCTGCCGTGCACACCGAACGGCGTGATCCGGTTGCTGCGCCGGTACGAGGTGGAGCTGAACGGCGCCCATGTGGTCGTGGTGGGCCGGGGCACCACCATCGGGCGCTCCCTGCCGCTGATGCTCACCCGCCGCTCCGAGAACTCCACGGTCACCCAGTGCCACACCGGCACGCGGGACCTCTCCTCGCATCTGCGTCAGGCCGACATCATCGTGGCAGCGGCGGGCTCGGGGCATCTGGTCCGTCCCGAGGACGTCAAGCCGGGGCGGCCGTGCTGGACGTCGGCGTCAGCCGCGACGGCAACGGGAAGATCGTCGGCGACGTCCACCCGGACGTCGCGCAGGTCGCCGGCCGGCTCTCGCCGAACCCGGGCGGTGTCGGCCCGATGACCCGCGCCATGCTCCTCGTCAACGTCGTCGAGGCGGCCGAGCAGGCAGCCGCGGACTGAGATCCATGGACTCCCCCTCTTCCGGCAACCACGCCGACTCCGCCGCCGGCCGCCGACCGGCCCGACCGGCCCGACCGGCCCGACCGGCCCGACCGGCCCGACCGGCCAGGGCGGACGGCGTGTCCCGCGGACCGCGGGACGCGCCGTCGGGCGACCCGGGCACGGCCGGTGCCGCCCCGTCGGCAAGCGGCGCCGACCGTACGGACGACCGGACGGACGACCGTACGGACGACCGGACGGCTCGGGCGGACGGCGCCCGGCCGCCCGCGTCCGCCGCGGCCGTAGCGCGGAACGGCGCTGGGCCCGCCCGGCATGACGAAGGCGGACCGGGCCCCCTCGCCCGTACCGGGGGCCGCGCCGGCGCGAACGGCAGGGCGGACGGCGGGGACCGTACGGCGTCGAACGGCTCGGCGGACGGCGGGGACCGCGCCGGGGCGAACGGCCCGGCGAGCGGCGGGGACCGGACGGACGCGTTCGGGGGCGCGGTGGAAGCCGCCGGTGAGCCGGAACCGCCGAGCGGTTCCCGCCCGGGGCCCGCGGAGGATGATCCGGCGGGTGTGCGCGAGAGGGCCTCCGGCAGGTCGCGGCGCCCGCCCACCGTCACCCGCGGCACCGCGCGCCCCGAGGGCGGCGGGCGCGCAGCGCCCGGTGACGCGCCGGCTCCCGCACGCCAGTGGCCGTTGCTGACGGTGCTCGGGCTCGCGGCGCTCGGTCTGCTGATCGTCGGTGCGGACCCGTTCGAGCAGGCGTTCAGGATCGGCACGATGCTCGTCGGCGCCGCCCTGCTCACCGGAGCGGCGCTGCGCCGGATGCTGCCGTCCGTGGGCATGCTGGCGGTGCGCTCGCGCTTCACCGACATGGTCACCTACGGCGTGCTCGGCACCGTCATCGTGCTGCTCGCCCTGATGGTCCAGCCGCGGCCGTGGCTGGAGGTCCCGTTCCTCGAGGAAGCGGTGCGCTTCACCGTGCGATAGGGCACCCGGGCGCACCGGCCGCGTCCGAGTGCGGGAGATCCCCGTACCTCCCGGTGCGTGCGCAGACGTGTCCGCACCGCCCCGCCCGCGTGACCGCTGCGGGCCGTCCGCTCCGGCCCATGGCCGTTCTCCCGCGCCGGCCGCCTGTACGGGGTGGCCGCCCCGGTGCCTGGTGCGCGATGACGCGCCTGCCGTTGCGCGCGGTGACGGCGGACGTTGGGCGCGGTGACGGCGGACGTTGGGCGCGCGGGTGACGGCGGCCGTCCCCTCCCCGAGGAGGACGGACGCCGCTGCCCGGTTCAGGGTCATGCACGCGCCAAACAGTCACAAGGGAATTTCGGGTCTGTGGCGCGGAGGTGACCGTTCCGCCATGGTGTGACCGCCGGGCAGCGGATGGGAGACTGAGGCCGGCTTTCGGAACGGCGGCGCACACCGGGGTACGGCATCGTCCCGAATGCACCCGTGCGCCCCGGCGCCAGGAACTGTCATCCTGGCTTCGCGCATCCCTCCGGGTAGTCCACAGGACGCGGACCCGTAGGCGTGGCGGGGGGCACCACGGCGCGGGGCACATCAGGCACGTATTTCGGGGACAAGGGGGAGGCAATGCCTCGTTGGAAGGCGCTACCGGAAGAACTCGATCCGCAGGTGAGGGAGTTCGCGAGCCAGTTGCGCAGGCTCGTCGACCGCAGCGGGCTGAGCATCGCCGCGCTCTCGGACCGCACCGGCTACAGCAAGACGTCGTGGGAGCGCTTTCTCAACGGACGGCTGCTCGCCCCCAAGGGCGCGATCGTCGCCCTGGCCGAGGTCACCGGGACCAATCCGGTCCACCTCACCACCATGTGGGAGCTCGCCGAGCGTGCCTGGAGCCGCGCGGAGATGCGCCACGACATGACGATGGAGGCCATACGGATATCCCAGGCGCGGGCCGCTCTGGGTGAGCCCGGCCCGAACGGGCCGGCCGCCCCGTCCGGCCGCGGCGCCGGGCTGACCACCGCCGCCCCGGGCGGCGAGGGCCCGCGCGACCGGCCTCGGGTGCCCGCCCAGCCGAGCAGCGGGTCGGGACGGGCCGCCGGGCACCGGCCGGGCCCCCGCATACCGGTGCCCCGCCTCGCCCGGCGGCCCGGACCGGGGGCGCGGGCGGCGCAGGACGGCGGTGTTCGTGGCGGGGCTCGTCGGCGCGCTGCTGGTGATCGCGGCCGCGGTGCTGCTGACCGATCTCGGCGGGGCCGGCGACGAGCCGGGGGCCGACGTCGCCAAGTCGCCCACCGCGGCGCCGGCGACCAGCGAGCCGGCGCTGCCCGCGGGGGTGAAGTGCTTCGGCCCCGACTGCACGGGCCAGGACCCGGAGAGCATGGGGTGCGGCGGACAGTTCGCCACGACCGCCTCCAGGGCGACCGTCGGCACCGCCCTCGTCGAGGTGCGCTACAGCAGTACGTGCGGGGCCGCATGGGCGCGGATCACCCAGGCGACACCGGGCGACAAGGTGCGGATCAGCGCCGGGGGCGAGAGCGGGGACGGACTCGTCAACGCGGACAAGGACGCCTACACCCCGATGGTCGCCGTGGCCGCCGAGTCCGAGGCCAAGGCGTGCGCCACGCTGACGACGGGGGACGAGGGCTGCACGACGGAGCAGTAGCGCGCTCCAGTGAGCCGCACCACAGGGTTCCGGGGGTTCC
Organism: Streptomyces sp. I6; assembly: GCA_003725745.1. Taxonomy (GTDB): domain Bacteria; phylum Actinomycetota; class Actinomycetes; order Streptomycetales; family Streptomycetaceae; genus Streptomyces. Next base: position 4,159,408 of record RHDP01000001.1, read on the forward strand.
GGGGTGTCCGGGTCGGATAGCCTGACCGCTGGATATCTCTTCACGTCGAGAGATCGATCACCACCGCGACCCGTGCCGATCCGCGCCGACCGGTGCCGACCCGTGCCGGCCGGCGCGAACCGGTGCCGGCCCGGCGGGGTGAGCGCAGATCGCGCTCATCGCGCCGATCGCGGTGGTGCCGATCACTACGGTGGGGATGTCCAGCACCAGGGGCAGGGACCCCCACCGCCAGCTGTCTTACGGAGATCGCCATGACCCGCACTCCCGTGAATGTCACCGTCACCGGCGCCGCCGGCCAGATCGGCTACGCGCTGCTCTTCCGCATCGCCTCGGGCCAACTGCTCGGCGCGGACGTGCCGGTCAGGCTGCGCCTCCTCGAGATCCCGCAGGGCCTGAAGGCCGCCGAGGGCACCGCCATGGAGCTCGACGACTGCGCCTTCCCGCTGCTCCGGGGCATCGACATCACCGACGACCCGAACACCGCCTTCGACGGTGCCAACGTGGCACTGCTCGTCGGCGCCCGCCCGCGCACCAAGGGCATGGAGCGCGGTGACCTGCTGGAGGCCAACGGCGGCATCTTCAAGCCGCAGGGCAAGGCCATCAACGACCACGCGGCGGACGACGTCAAGGTCCTCGTCGTGGGCAACCCCGCCAACACCAACGCGCTCATCGCGCAGGCCGCCGCCCCGGACGTACCGGCGGAGCGCTTCACCGCGATGACCCGCCTCGACCACAACCGCGCCCTGTCGCAGCTGGCCGCCAGGACCGGCGTCCCGGTCTCCGAGATCAGGCGCCTCACCATCTGGGGCAACCACTCGGCGACCCAGTACCCGGACGTCTTCCACGCGGAGATCGCGGGCAAGAACGCCGCGGAGGTCATCGACGACCAGGCCTGGCTCGCCGACACCTTCATCCCGACCGTCGCCAAGCGCGGTGCCGCGATCATCGAGGCCCGCGGCGCCTCCTCGGCCGCATCCGCCGCGAACGCGGCCATCGACCACATCCACACCTGGGTCAACGGCACCGCCGAGGGCGACTGGACCTCCATGGGCATCCCGTCGGACGGCTCCTACGGCGTCGCGGAGGGTCTGATCTCCTCCTTCCCGGTCACCTGCAAGGACGGCACGTACGAGATCGTCCAGGGCCTGGACGTCAACGAGTTCTCCCGCACCCGCATCGACGCGTCGGTGAAGGAGCTGGAGGAGGAGCGCGAAGCGGTCCGCGGCCTCGGCCTCATCTGACCGCCGGTACCGGTGAAACGCCTGTGGGGCGCCGCACGGACGTGCGGCGCCCCACAGGCGTTTCAGTACCTTTCCCCACTCAGCGACCGGACGGGCCGGGACACGGCCGGGCAGGGGCGCCGCAGTGTGCGGACGTCCACGTCCGCTCGGCAGGCTCGGCAGGCTCGGCAGGCTCGGCAGGGGATGCCGGCACACGACAGTCCCCGGTGATCCGGGCGGTTTCCCACGCACCGGTCGTCGCCGGTCGCGCTGGTCCTCGCACTTCTCGCCGGGGGCCTAGCCAGAGCCGAGGGGGTCACGCCCTTCGGTGAGACGTCTCTTCCGTCGGGGTGCGGCTCTCTGCGGTTTTCTGGTGTAAAGCCCAGTTTCCTCCCGATATGGCGGAAGTCAAGAGTGCTCGGCGACGGCCCGCGGTCCGTCGTGCGCAGTCCCGGCGCGACGCCCGCCAGGGGCCCACCCGTTCACCGTCCGTGACGATTCGCTACGCGGCTCTCCTCCTCTCCGCGGAGTGACACGCGTTACTTCCGGCCATCCGTCGCGCATGCTTTCCGATCCCCGGGGCAGGCGACCCGCTCGCCAGTCCTTACTGGTGAGAGACATAACGGGAACGGAAGGCGAAACGCGACGTGTCGGCACAACTGACCATCCACGTGGCCGGGGAATGGCGCAAAGCCGTCTCCGGCGCCACGCGCGAGATCCTCGACCCCGCTGACGCCACGCCCTTCGCCGTCGTGGCGGAAGGCGGGGCCGAGGACACCGACGCCGCGATCGCCGCCGCACGCGAGGCGTTCGACCGGGGGGACTGGCCCCGCACGCCGGTGGCAGAGCGGGCGGCGCTGCTGCGCCGCGTCGCCGGGCTGCTGGAGCGGGACCGCGAGGAACTCGGACGCCTGGAGAGCCGCGACGCCGGAAAGACCGTGGAGGAGGGCCGTGTCGACGTCGACTGCGTCGCCGACGCCTTCCGCTACTTCGCCGACCTCGTCGTCAACGAGAACGGCCGCGTCGTGGACGCCGGTTCCCCCGACATCCACAGCGTGGTCGTCCACGAGCCGGTGGGCGTGTGCGGTCTGATCACCCCGTGGAACTACCCGCTGCTGCAGGCCAGCTGGAAGATCGCCCCGGCCCTGGCGGCCGGGAACACCTTCGTCGTCAAGCCGAGCGAGATCACCCCGCTCAGCACCGTCGCGCTCGTCCGCCTCCTGTCGGAGGCCGGGCTCCCGGACGGCGTCGCCAACCTCGTGACCGGCCCCGGCGACCCGGTCGGGGCCCGCCTGGCGGAGCACCCCGACGTCGACCTCGTCTCCTTCACCGGCGGGCTCGCCAGCGGCACCAAGGTCATGCGGGCCGCCGCAGACAGCGTCAAGAAGGTCGCCCTGGAACTCGGCGGCAAGAACCCCAACGTGGTGTTCGCCGACGCCTGCACCGACGACGAGAGTTTCGACACCGCCGTCGACCAGGCGCTGAACGCGGCGTTCATCCACAGCGGCCAGGTCTGCTCCGCCGGCTCCCGCCTCATCGTCGAGGAGTCCCTCCGCGAGCGCTTCGTCGCCGAACTCGCCCGCCGGGCCGAGCTGATCCGGCTCGGCCCCGGCACGGACGACGGCGTCGAGTGCGGACCGCTCGTCTCCGCGCAGCAGCTCGCGAAGACCGAGGACTACGTGGCCTCCGCGCTCGCCGAGGGCGCGGTGCTGCGCGCCGGCGGCAAGCGGCCCGACGGGCCCGGCTACTTCTACCGGCCGACCGTCCTCGACCGGTGCGACCGCACCATGCGCGTGGTGCGCGAGGAGGTCTTCGGCCCGGTCCTCACCGTCGAGACCTTCCGCACCGAGGACGAGGCCGTCGCGCTCGCCAACGACACCGAGTACGGGCTCGCGGGCGGCGTCTGGAGCGGCGACCCCGGACGGGCCCGGCGGGTCGCGGCACGACTGCGCCACGGCACCGTCTGGATCAACGACTTCCACCCGTACCTGCCTCAGGCGGAGTGGGGCGGCTTCGGCAAGTCCGGCATCGGCCGGGAACTCGGCCCCGCCGGGCTCGCCGAGTACCGCGAGACCAAGCACATCTATCAGAACCTCGCCCCGCGCCCCGTGCGCTGGTTCGCGGGCTGATCACGGGGAGCAGGAGCAACCACCACATGACCGAGCACGATTACGCGTACGACTACGTCATCGTCGGGGGCGGCACCGCCGGATCGGTGATCGCCTCCCGTCTGACGGAGGACCCGGATGTCACCGTGGCCGTCATCGAGGGGGGCCCGAGCGACGTGGACCGCGAGGACGTCCTCACCCTGCGCCGCTGGATGGGCCTCCTCGGCGGGGAACTCGACTACGACTACCCCACCACCGAACAGCCGCGCGGCAACTCCCACATCCGGCACAGCCGCGCCCGGGTGCTCGGCGGCTGCTCCTCGCACAACACCCTCATCGCCTTCAAGCCGCTGCCGTCCGACTGGGACGAATGGGCCGAGGCGGGCGCCGACGGCTGGGACGCCGCCGCGATGGACCCGTACTTCGGCAAGCTGCTGAACAACGTTGTCCCGGTCGACGAGGCCGACCGCAACGCCATCGCCCGCGACTTCGTGGAAGCCGCCCAGGCGGCACTCGGCGTGCCGCGCGTCGAGGGCTTCAACAAGAAGCCCTTCCACGAGGGCGTCGGCTTCTTCGACCTCGCGTACCACCCCGAGAACAACAAGCGCTCCTCGGCGTCGGTGGCCTACCTCCACCCGGTGATGGACGAACGGGCCAACCTCACCCTGCTGCTGGAGACCTGGGCGTACCGGCTTGACCTGGACGGCACCCGGGCCCGCGGGGTGCACGTCCGCACCAAGGACGGCGAGGAGCGGCTGCTCCGGGCCCGCCGCGAGGTGGTCGTCTGCGCCGGGGCCGTGGACACCCCGCGGCTGCTGATGCACTCCGGCATCGGGCCCAAGGGCGATCTGGAGGCCCTCGGCATCCCCGTGGTCCACGATCTGCCGGGCGTCGGCGAGAACCTGCTCGACCACCCCGAGTCGGTGATCGTCTGGGAGACCCACGGGCCGATCCCGGAGAACTCGGCGATGGACTCGGACGCCGGACTGTTCGTGCGGCGCGACGACACCGAACGCGGCCCCGACCTGATGTTCCACTTCTACCAGATCCCGTTCACGGACAATCCGGAGCGGCTGGGCTACGAACGGCCCGCGCACGGCGTGTCGATGACGCCCAACATCCCCAAGCCGCGCAGCCGCGGCCGCCTCTACCTGACCAGCGCGGACCCCGAGGCCAAGCCCGCACTGGACTTCCGCTACTTCACCGACGAGGACGACTACGACGGCCGGACCCTCGTCGACGGCATCCGGATCGCCCGGGAGATCGCGCAGTCGGAACCGCTGGCCGGATGGCTGAAGCGGGAGGTCTGCCCGGGGCCGGAGGTCACCGGCGACGAGGAGCTGAGCGAGTACGCGCGCAAGGTCGCCCACACCGTGTACCACCCGGCCGGAACCTGCCGGATGGGTTCCTCCGCCGACGGACTGGCCGTGGTCGACCCGGATCTGAGGGTCAGGGGACTCGAGGGAATCCGGATCGCCGACGCGTCCGTCTTCCCGACCATGCCGGCGGTCAACCCGATGATCGGGGTGCTGATGGTCGGCGAGAAGTGTGCGGATCTGCTCAAGCCGACGGGAGATGAGGCGCGATGAACGGCGACACCAGGGAGACGACCGGCGCCGGCACCAGGGCCGCCGCCCCGGCGACCGACGACGGCACCGGGCACCCGGAACCGCCCGTGTTCGCGGTGCGCGACCTGTGGAAGGTGTTCGGCCCCAAGGCCGACCGCGTGCCCGGTTCGGCAGAACTCGCCGCGCTGAGCCCCGCCGAGCTGCGCGAGCGCACCGGCTGCACGGCCGCCGTGCGGGACGTCGGCTTCGACGTCCGCAAGGGGAGGTCTTCGTCGTCATGGGCCTCTCCGGTTCCGGCAAGTCCACCCTGGTGCGCACGCTGACCCGGCTGATCGAACCCACCTCCGGCTCCATCGCCATCGACGGCGAGGACGTGCTCTCGATGGACAAGGCCCGGCTGCGCGAGCTGCGCCGGCACCGCGCCGCCATGGTCTTCCAGCACTTCGGTCTGCTGCCGCACCGCACCGTCCTCGACAACGTCGCCTACGGGCTGGAGATCCAGGGCGTGGGCAGGGCCGAACGCCGCGCCAGGGCCGCCGAGGTCGTCGCCAAGGTCGGCCTCGGCGGTCTGGAGGAGCGCCGCCCCGGCCAGCTCTCCGGAGGCCAGCAGCAGCGCGTCGGCCTCGCCCGGGCCCTCGCCGTCGACCCCGAGGTGCTGCTCTTCGACGAACCGTTCAGCGCGCTCGACCCGCTGATCCGCCGCGACATGCAGGAGGAGGTGATCCGGCTGCACCGCGAGGAGGGCCGCACGATGGTCTTCATCACCCACGACCTGAGCGAGGCGCTGCGCCTCGGCGACCGGATCGCCCTGATGCGGGACGGGCGCATCGTCCAGCTCGGCACCCCCGAGGAGATCGTCGGCTCGCCCGCCGACGACTACGTACGCGACTTCGTCCGCGACGTGCCGCGCGAGCAGGTCATGACCGTCCGCACGGCCATGCGCCCCGCGGACGGCGCGACCGAGACCGAGAACGGCCCCGCGGTCGCCCCCGGCGCGACGGTCTCCGAGGCGATCGAGGCGGTCGCCCGCTCCGGCGGCCCGGTCCGCGTCGTCGAGGGCGGACGCTGCCTGGGCGTCGTGGACCACGCCGCGCTGCTCGCGGTCGTGGCGGGCGTCACCGCCCAGGAGGTCGCGGCATGAGACAGACCCTCACCACGGGGCGGCGCCCCGCACGCGAACCGGCCCCCGGCACCGGCGGGTGGGGCCGATGAGCGCCACCGCCACCACCGTCTCCAAGCGCGGCACCGCCGCGGGCGAGGCCCGGACCCGGCACTCCGGCGGCGGTCTGCGCGACGCCGTGCGGCGCCGCCGCGGGCTGCTCACGGGCGGCGGGGCGCTCGCCGCCCTCCTCGTACTCGGCGCCGTACTGCTCGGCGGCGGCACCTGGCCCGCCGGGCTGACCGCCGACATATCGGCGCCGCTCGACGCGGCCAACGAATGGGTCGTCGACAACCGCGACTCCCACCCGCTGTTCCTGTACTTCCTGCTCCACCTCTCCAACACCGCCACGGACGCCGTCAACGCCGTCTACCAGGGCCTTGACGCCCTCGGCTGGCTCGGTGTCGTGGCCGCCGCCGTGCTCGTCGCCTGGCGGGCCGCCGGCCTGGGCCGGCGCGGGCTGCGCGTCGCGCTGACCGCGCTCGGCGCGTTCGCCGTCTGCGGGCTGCTCGGGATGTGGGACGCCACACTGCTCACCATCGCGCTGATGGTGGTGTCCGTCGCGGCCGCGGCCCTGCTCGGCACGCTGATCGGTCTCGCGGCCGGCCTCTCGGACCGGGTGGACCGGGCGCTGCGCCCGGTGCTCGACACCATGCAGGTGATGCCGGCCTTCGCCTACCTCCTGCCGTTCGTGCTGGTCTTCGGCACCGGGACACCGGCCGCGCTGTTCTGCACCGTCATCTACGCCGCCCCGCCGATGGCCCGGCTCACCGCGCTCGGGCTGCGCGGCGCGGACCCGGCGGCGCTGGAGGCCGCGGTGTCGCTCGGCGCGAACGGCCGGCAGCGCCTGTGGACCGCGCGGCTCCCGCTCGCCCGCAGGCAGATGCTCCTCGGGCTCAACCAGACGATCATGCTGGCGCTGTCCATGGTGGTCATCGCCGCGCTCGTCGGCGCCGGCGGCCTCGGCGAGGAGGTGTACTCCGCGCTGGCGACCACGGACGTCGGCAAGGCGTTCGCCGCCGGCCTCCCGATCGTGCTCATCGCGGTCTGGCTGGACCGTACGACGGCGGCCGCGGGCGACGCCATCGGCACGTCCGCCCCCGGCGGGGGCTGGCTGCACGGCGGCCGGGCCTGGGCGCTGGTGGCGGCCGCGGTCGCCGCCGCGGCCGCCGTGCGCACCGCCGGCTGGCCCGACGCCTGGACGTACGACATCTCCACGCCGGTCAACCGGGCACAGGAGTGGATCACCGCGAACCTGACCTTCACCGAGGTCTGGGCGCGCGAGTTCACCCTGTGGCTCCTCAACCCGCTGCGGGACGCACTGCTCTGGCTGCCCTGGTGGTCCGTCCTGCTGCTGGTCGCCGCCGCGGCCCGGCTCGTCGGCAACTGGCTCTCCGCGGTCACCGCGACCGCGGCGATGGCCGCGATCGGTGTGCTCGGCGTGTGGACCAAGTCCCTGAACACGCTGTCCCAGGTGCTCGCCGCGCTGGTGGTCACCCTGGTGCTCGGCTTCCTCGCGGGTGTGCTGTGCGCACGCGCCGGACGCCTCGAACGATGGGTGCGGCCGCTGCTGGACGCCATGCAGACGATGCCGCAGTTCGTGTACCTCATCCCGGTCGTCGCGCTCTTCGGCGCCACCAGGACCTCGGCGATCGTGGCGGCCGTCGTCTACGCGCTGCCCGCCGTCGTCCGCATCACCACCCAGGGCCTGCGCGAGGTCGACCCGGCGGCCGTGGAGGCCTCCCGCTCGCTCGGCGCGTCCACGCGCCAGCAGCTCTTCGGCGTCCAGCTGCCGCTGGCGCGTCCGGCCCTGCAGCTCGCCGTCAACCAGGGCGTGGTGCTGGTCCTCGCCGTGGTCGTGGTCGGCGGGCTCGTCGGCGGCGGCGCACTCGGCTACGACGTGATCAAGGGCCTGTCCCGGGGCGAGATGGGCCTCGGCATGACCGCCGGAATCGCGATCGTCTGCCTCGGGCTCGTCCTGGACCGCGTCACCCAGCGGACCTCCCGCACCGCCCGCTGACCCCGACCCTTCCGCACCGCCCGCTGACCCCGACCCTTCCGCACCACCCGACAGGAGCACCATGCGCACCGCCAGAACCCTCCGTACCGCCGTCGCCGTTGCCGGAGCACTCGGCGTCCTCTCCCTCACCGCCTGCGGAGCCGCCGACACCGGCAAGAGCACCGCCGCCGGCGGCGACAAGACCGTCAAGCTGACCGTGCCGTCCTGGGTCGGTGCCCAGGCGAACGTCGCCGTGGCCCAGCAGATCCTCGAGGAGGAACTCGGCTACAAGGTCAAGACCCAGCAGATGGGCGAGGTCCTCGCCTGGGACGCGCTGTCCAAGGGCGACATCGACGCGATCCTCGAGGACTGGGGCCACCCCAAGGAGGAGAAGCAGTACGTCGAGACCAAGAAGACCGTCGTCAAGGGCGGCGACCTCGGCGTCACCGGCCACATCGGCTGGTTCGTCCCGAAGTACTTCGCGGACGAGCACCCCGATGTGACGGACTGGAAGAACCTCAACAAGTACGCCGAGGAGTTCCGGACCGCGGAGAGCGGCCAGAAGGGCGAGCTGCTGGAGGGGTCGCCCGACTACGTCACCCATGACGACGCCATCATCAGCAACCTGAAGCTGAACCTGAAGACCAAGTACGCGGGCTCCGAGGCCGCGCAGATCACGGCCATCAAGAAGTACGCGAAGGCGAAGAAGCCCTTCCTGACGTACTGGTGGACCCCGCAGTGGCTGAACGCCGAGATCGACATGGTCGAGGTCAAGCTGCCGGAGTACAAGGAGGGCTGCGACGCCGACCCGAAGAAGGTCGCGTGCGCCTACCCGCACACACCGCTGCAGAAGTTCCTCAACGCCGACTTCGCGAAGGAGGGCGGCGAGGCCGCCGAGTTCCTGAAGAACTTCAACTGGACGACCGAGCAGCAGAACGAGGTCGCGCTGATGATCGCCGGCGAGAAGATGTCGCCGGAGGCCGCGGCGGAGAAGTGGGTGAAGGAGAACGAGGCGACCTGGAAGGCCTGGCTCCCCAAGAAGTGACGCGGTACGGCGGGGCCTTCGCGCCCGTAGGCCGGGCCGGGCGCGGTGGGCCCCCTGACCGTCAGGGCAGGCGCACCGCCCCGGGCTTGCTCCGGGTGCGAAGGCCTCGCCGTGACACGGACGCGGGCCGCCCCGGACGCCGCTGATCCCTGTACGCGGCGCAGCGGCCGGGCGCGGCCGTGACGGCCTGGTTCGCGGTGACCGACGGTGGTTGAAGGCGGCGGGGTGCGGCGGGTGACGGCGGGCGGTGGCCGGGGCGGTCGGAGGCGACCCGGAGGTGACCCGGCCGACCGGAGGCGACCCGGAGATGGCCGGGGCGGCCGGAGGTGGCCGCCCTCCGCGGATGCCGCCGGAGACGGCGGTCCGTGGTGCCGTGCCGGGTCGTGCTCCCCGGTCACCGGTCGTGCTCCCCGGTCGCCGGCCGTGCGGCTCGCCGCGCACCCGCGGAGCGCGACGAGCCGTGTGGGAGGGCGTCGCCTCCGCAGACGGCGCGTACCGCCGGCTTGATCATCTCGGCATGATCACCTGGGGGCTCGCCCCTCCCCGCCGCCCCAGCCATCGGGCTCAGCGCGTGAACGGGCCCGGTGCTCAGCGCTTGAACTGGCCGGGTGTGTAGTGGCCCGGCACCATCCGCGTCGTGACGGCGAAGCGGTTCCAGGCGTTGATGACGGCGATCGCCGCGATGAGCTGCGCCAGCTCAGCCTCCTCGAACTGCTTCGCGGCCCTCTCGTACACCTCGTCCGGGACGAAACCGTCCGTCAGCACCGTCACGGCTTCGGTCAGTTCGATCGCCGCGATCTCCCTGGCCGTGTAGAAGTGCCGCGACTCCTCCCAGGCACTCAGCTGGATGATCCTGTCCACCGACTCGCCCGCGGCGAGGGCGTCCTTGGTGTGCATGTCGAGGCAGAAGGCGCAGTGGTTCAGCTGCGACGCGCGGATCTTCACCAGCTCCAGCAGCGTGGGGTCGATCCCCTGCTGGGCGGCCGCGTCCAGCCTGACCATGGCCTTGTACACCTCGGGAGCGTGCTCGGCCCACCGCATGCGCGGGCTGTGTTCGTGGTTGTCGACGTCGTTCCTGGTCTCGGTCATACCGTCGACCGTACCCGGTGCATGGCACGTCGCTATGGTCCACTTCCATGACGAAAGAGCGGGCCACTTTCCCGTCCGGCACCGGCGCCGACCTCCATGTCGACCTCCGTATCGAGCTGCGCGGAACCGGACTGCGGAGCGGGCTGATGGACGCGCTGCGGGACGCCGTCCGCAGCGGCAGGCTGGCTCCCGGCACCCGGCTGCCCTCCTCGCGGACACTCGCCGCCGATCTCGGTGTCGCGCGCAACACCGTCGCCGACGCGTACGCCGAACTCGTCACCGAGGGATGGCTCACCGCCCGGCAGGGCTCGGGCACCCGCGTCGCCCGCCGTACCGCACCGCGCAGGCCGGCGCCTTCCCCGCAACGACCCGGCCCGGTGCGCGGTCGCCCGGCCTACAGTCTGGTGCCCGGCTCGCCGGATCTCGCCTCGTTCCCGCGCACCGAGTGGCTCAAGGCGGCCCGGCGCGCGATCACCGCCGCCCCGCACGAGGCCTTCGGCTACGGAGATCCGCGCGGGCGGCCGGAACTGCGCACCGTGCTCGCGGAGTACCTGGCCCGGGCGCGTGGTGTGTACGCCGACCCGGACCGCGTCGTGATCTGCTCCGGCTATGCCCACGGGCTGATGCTGCTGGGCTCGGTGCTGCGGTCCGGACCGCGGTCGTCGGGGCCGGGGCGCCGGGTGCGGGAGGTGGCCGTCGAGGCGTACGGGCTGGACCTCCACTGGAAGCGGCTGACCGACGCCGGCCTGCGGCTGTCCGCGCTGGGCTTCGACGAACGGGGCACCCGCACCGGCGATCTCGCCGCCCTCGACGGCGCGGGAGCGGTGCTGCTGACGCCCGCGCACCAGTTCCCCATGGGCGTCGCACTGCCCCCGGACCGGCGCACCGCAGCGGTCGACTGGGCGTGCGCCACGGGCGGACTGGTCCTGGAGGACGACTACGACGGGGAGTTCCGGTACGACCGCCAGCCCATCGGCGCACTCCAGGGCCTGGACCCCGAGCGGGTCGTGTACCTCGGTACGGCGAGCAAGTCGCTGGCTCCCGGCCTGCGGCTGGCGTGGATGGTCGTCCCGGAGGCGCTGGTGGGCGAAGTGGCCGCCGCGAAGGGGGAGTCGGACTGGGCGTCGGGCGCTCTGGACCAGCTGACCCTGGCCGAGTTCATCTCCTCCGGCGCCTACGACCGGCATGTGCGGGCCATGCGGCTGCGCTACCGCCGCCGGCGCGACGAGCTCGTCGGGGCGCTGGCGGAGCGCGCCCCGGGGATCCGGGTGAGCGGCATCGCCGCCGGGATGCACGCGGTACTGGAACTCCCGCCGGGCACCGAGCGCGCGGTCGTCCGGGCCGCGGCCTGGCAGGGCCTGGCCGTCGAGGGCCTCGGCCGCTTCCACCACCCCTCCACCCCACCGGGCCCCGACGCCCTCGTCGTCGGCTACGGAACCCCCGCGGACAGCGCGTGGTCGGGGGCGCTGGACGCCCTGTGCCGGGTGCTTCCCTGATCCCCGCTCCCCGCTTGCCGCTTCCCGCTCCCTGCTCCCCGCTCCCTGCCTCCTGATCCCTGACTGGCCCCGTGGCCGTCGCCGTCGCCGAAGCCGGCGTCTCTGTCGTCGCGTCCCCGCCGACATCACCCGGGTCCCCGCCCGCGCCGGGTGCCGGGGCACCGCCGGGATCGGGCGGGTACGGCGTGACGGCGCCCGGCCAGGGGCCAGGGCCAAGGCGCCAGGGCCAGGCCGGACGGAGGGAGTCCGTCCGTACCGGGCCGCACGGGCCGGGGCGGCCGCGCACCCGCCGCCACCACAAGGCGACCCCGGATGGGGAGGGTTCGCGGACCGGGTTATGGACGGCCCGCGGTGGCATCTAGTCTGTCCGGCGGCCGGTCGACGGCTGGAACTGTTCGAACGCCAAGGGGGAGGCCCGGAGGATGGCACGTCGCAGGTTGAGGTCGAGCACCGTGGTGCTCGGCGGTATGGGGGTGCTCGCGGCGACGATCACCTCGTGCGGTTCGGAGCCCGACCGGCGCTGCGTCGACCCGATCACCCGTGACGTGCTGCCGAGCTACGAGTGCGACGACGGCAAGGGCACCGGAAGCGGCACCTACTACTACGGCGGCAGCAAGTCGGGCGGCAAGGTCTCCGGTGGCAGCTTCGACAAGGCCGCGGTGGAGCGGGGCGGTTTCGGCTGCTCCGGCTCCGGCGGCGGCTGAGCGGACGGCGGTATGAAGCGGCACACCACCGAACCCCGCCCCGGCTGGCAGCGGATCGTCGAGGAGCAGGGTCTCGTCTATCCCCTCACCCGCTATCCGGACGGTTCGCTGCGGCCGTACTGGGACGAGAGCGCCTACTACGAGTTCTCGCTGCCGGAGGTCGAGGCCCTGGAGGAGGTCGTCGAGGAACTGCACGCCATGTGTCTCGCCGCGGCGGCGCACATCGTGGAGCACGGCCGTTTCGCGGACCTCGGCATCACCGACCCCCGACTCGCCCGCCTGGTCGCCCAGTCCTGGCAGCGGCGTGCCGAACTCCCGTCCCTGTACGGGCGGTTCGACCTGCGCTACGGCGGTACCGGACCGGCCAAGATGCTGGAGTACAACGCCGACACCCCCACGTCGCTGGTCGAGACGGCCAGCCCCCAGTGGTTCTGGATGGAGGACCGCTTCCCCGGCGCCGACCAGTGGAACTCGCTGCACGAGCGCCTGGTCGACGCCTGGCGGCGGCAGACCCGGCTGCTGCCGCCAGGCCCGCTGCACTTCGCGCACTCCGACGGCGACGAGCTGGGCGAGGACCTGATGACGGTCGCCTATCTGCGCGAGACCGCCCAGCAGGCGGGCCTGACCACCGAGGCGCTGTCCGTGGAGCGGATCGGCTGGGACCGGTTGTCGGGCCGTTTCGTGGACGAACGGCTCCGCTTCATCCGCAGCTGCTTCAAGCTGTATCCCTGGGAGTGGCTGACCACGGACCGCTTCGCCCCGTACGTCCTGGACACCCTGGACAACGGCGGCGGCACCGGCAGCACCTGCTGGATCGAACCCGCCTGGAAGATGCTGCTCTCCAACAAGGCGCTGCTCGCGGTGCTGTGGGAGCTCTACCCGGGACATCCCAATCTGCTGCCCGCCTATCTCGACGGTCCGCGTGAGCTCGCCGCCTCCACCGGCTGGGTCGCCAAACCGCTCCTCGGCCGTGAGGGCTCGGGCATCACGGTCCATCAGCCGGGGGCCTCCCCCGAGCCGCGTGACGAGCCCTGCTGCTACCAGCAACTGGCGCCGCTGCCCGACCTGTCGGCGACCCGGGGCGACGGTTCCGGGGGAGGGAACCGGGTGGTGCTCGGCGCCTGGGTCGTCGGGAACGAGGCGGCCGGGCTCGGCATCCGCGAGTCCTCGGGACTGGTCACGGACGAGTACGCCCGCTTCCTGCCGCACGTGATCCTCTGACGGCCCCGCCCACCGACGGCGAACCGCGGCGGTGGTCCGGCCCGGCAGCGGCGGGCCCGGGGGCGGTGACGGCGTCACCCGGGCCCGTACCGGAACCGGACCTCGGCCCCGTGCCGGCTCCGGCCGCGCCCCGCATCCGCCCCCTCGCCTGCGCCCGCGCCCGCCCCCCCCGTACCCGCACCGCCCCGGACCGTACCCGCACCGCCCCGGACCACCCCGTGCGGCCCACACCCGGGTCAGGCCGGGCGCCCTCCGGGACTCCGCTCCCGCGGTCCGCTCACCCGCCCGCCAGCACCGCGCGCAACTGGTCGAGCCCCCAGTCCAGATCCTCCTTGCTGATCACGAGCGGCGGTGCGATCCGGATCGTCGAGCCGTGGGTGTCCTTGACCAGGACTCCGCGGTCCATGAGCTTCTCGGAGATCTCCCGGCCGGTGCCGTGCGAGGGCGCGATGTCGACACCGGCCCACAGCCCCCGCCCGCGCACCGCGTCCACCGCGCCGCCGCCCACCAGCAGCCCGAGTTCATGGTGCAGATGGTCGCCCAGCTCGCTCGCCCGCTGCTGGAGCTCGCCGGTGCGCAGCATCGCGACGACCTCCAGCGCCACCGCGCAGGCCAGCGGATTGCCGCCGAAGGTCGAACCGTGCTCGCCCGGCCGGTAGACCCCGAGGACCTCGGAGGAGGACACCACGGCGGACACCGGGACGACACCGCCGCCGAGGGCCTTGCCGAGGACGTACATATCGGGGACGACGCCCTCGTGCTCACAGGCGAAGGTGCGTCCGGTGCGGCCCAGGCCGGACTGGATCTCGTCGGCGATGAACAGCACGTTCCGCTCGCGGGTCAGCTCCCGCACCCCGGCGAGATAGCCGGCCGGCGGCACCAGCACCCCGGCCTCGCCCTGGATCGGCTCCAGCAGCACCGCCACCGTGTTCGCGCTGCACGCGGCCTGGAGGGCGGTGAGATCGCCGTACGGGACGATCTCGAAGCCCGGTGTGTACGGACCGAAGTCGGCGCGGGCCTCTGCGTCCGTGGAGAAGCTGACGATCGTCGTCGTCCGGCCGTGGAAGTTGTTCGCCGCGACGACGATCTTCGCCTGGCCGGGCGGGACGCCCTTGACCTTGTAGCCCCACTTGCGGGCGGTCTTCACCGCGGTCTCCACCGCTTCGGCCCCGGTGTTCATCGGCAGCACCATCTCCATGCCGCACAGCTCGGCGAGCTGGGCGCAGAAGTCGGCGAACCGGTCGTGGTGGAACGCCCGCGAGGTCAGTGTCACCCGCTCCAGCTGGGCTTTCGCGGCGTCGATCAGGCGCCGGTTGCCATGGCCGAAGTTGAGTGCCGAGTATCCGGCGAGCATGTCGAGGAAGCGCCGCCCCTCGACGTCCGTCATCCACGCGCCGTCCGCCGTCGCCACGACGACGGGCAGCGGGTGGTAGTTGTGGGCGCTGTGCGCCTCCGTGGAGGCGATGGCTCTCTCCGTTGCAGACACGGGGTCTCCGTTCGTACTGCGGCGTGGGTCCGCTGCGGCGGGGCCGCCCGGTCGGACCGGGGCCGGGGTGCGTGGCCCCTTTCTATCGTCGCTCGCCCACCGGGCGGAGAAACATCGGGGTTCCGGTGCGGTTCCCCGGACACCTGGCCGTTCCCCGGCCGTTCTCGTACCCGTGGCCGGGCCGGCGGCACCACCAGTAGGGTGGGCGGTACGCACGGCGACTGGCGTACGCGGAACGAACCGCGGGGGAGCCGTGTGCGGCAGGACCTTCGAGGTGCCGCCCGCCTGGGCACCCGGGACGCACCCGCCGTCTGTCCCGGAGGACGCCATGACCGCTCCCGCCACGCCCGCCGCATCCGTCCGCCATCCCGCGCTGGCCGCCGCCGATCCCGAACTGGCCGCGCTCGTGGGCGCCGAGGAGCGGCTGCAGGCCGACACCCTGCGCCTCATCCCCAGCGAGAACTACGTGTCCCAGGCGGTGCTGGAGGCCTCCGGGACGGTGCTGCAGAACAAGTACAGCGAGGGCTACCCCGGGCGCCGCTACTACGAGGGCCAGCAGAACATCGACCGGGTCGAGCGGCTCGCCGTCGCCCGCGCCAGGTCCCTCTTCGGTGTCGAGCACGCCAACGTCCAGCCCTACTCCGGATCCCCGGCCAACCTGGCGGTCTACCTCGCCTTCGCCGAGCCCGGAGACACCGTGATGGGCATGGCCCTCCCCATGGGCGGCCACCTCACCCACGGCTGGGGCGTCTCGGCCACCGGCACCTGGTTCCGCGGCGTGCAGTACGGCGTCCGGCGGGACACCGGTCTCATCGACTTCGACGAGGTGCGTGAACTCGCCCTCAAGGAGCGGCCGAAGGTCATCTTCTGCGGTGGCACCGCGCTGCCCCGCACCATCGACTTCGCCGCGTTCGGGGAGATCGCCCGCGAGGCCGGTGCGGTGCTGGCCGCCGACGTCGCGCACATCGCCGGCCTGATCGCGGGCGGCGCCCACCCCTCGCCGGTCCCGCACGCGGACGTGATCTCCACGACCACCCACAAGACGCTCCGCGGTCCGCGGGGCGCGATGCTGATGTGCCGCGAGGAGCACGCCAAGGCCGTCGACAAGGCCGTGTTCCCCGGCCTCCAGGGGGGACCGCACAACCACACCACCGCCGGCATCGCCGTCGCCCTGCACGAGGCGGCCCGGCCCTCCTTCCGCGACTACGCCCACGCCGTCGTCGCCAACGCCGGGGCCCTCGCCGAGGCACTGCTCGCCCGCGGCTTCGAGCTGGTCTCCGGGGGCACCGACAACCACCTGGTGCTGATGGACCTCACGTCCAAGGAGGTCCCGGGCAAGGTCGCCGCACAGGCCCTGGACCGGGCCGGGATCGTGGTCAACTACAACACCGTTCCGTACGACCCCCGCAAGCCGTTCGACCCCTCCGGTGTCCGCATCGGCACCCCGTCCCTCACCTCCCGCGGTCTCACGGCCGGGCACATGCCGGCCGTCGCCGACTGGATCGACCGCGGTGTGGCCGCCGCCCGCAAGGGCGACGAGGACGCGCTGACCGCGATCCGCGCCGAGGTCGGCGAGCTGATGTCGGCCTTCCCGGCGCCGGGACTGCCGGCCTGACCGGGCGGCGGCCTCCGGCGCCCCGCGCGGTCCGGTCCGCCCGCGACCCGGCACCGCCCAGGCCCGGAGGTCTCCCCCGTGCCCGGCGGCGCCGCGGATCCGGACCGCGCGCCCGTCGCCGGGGACGGCGGGCACACTGTGTTTCTCGTCTCATCGGCTCGGCTCGGCTGGCTCGGCTGGCTCGGCCCGGCTCGGCGACGGCGATCCGCGGTGGCCGCCGCGGGCCGGCCGCGCCTTCCCGGGACCGGAGTCCGGCGGGCGGTACGCCCCGGCGCGGGGGCACCGCGCCGCGCCCCCGTGCCGGAGCCGACTCCGCAGGCCATCGCCGCCCTCGGCGCCTCCGTGGTCCGCGCGCCCACCCGCTCCGCACACGGCCCGGCCTCCCCGGGGCGCACAGAGGCGATCACCTCGGCCTCGACGGCGACGGCCGGGGTGCGCCCCTTCCGGGTCCCTCTCCCGTGCGCTCGCACCACCCGTGCACCGCGCCTCGCCGATCGGTTCCCGACCTGTCGGCGGCACCTGCGAGAATGCTGGACATGGCCTCTGAACGTCCTCGTGTGCTCTCGGGAATCCAGCCCACCTCCGGCTCGTTCCACCTCGGCAACTATCTCGGCGCGGTCCGCCAGTGGGTCGCGCTGCAGGAGACTCACGACGCCTTCTACATGGTGGTCGACCTGCACGCGATCACGGTCCCGCAGGACCCGGCCGAGCTGCGCGCCAACACCCGCCTCGCCGCCGCACAGCTGCTCGCCGCGGGTCTCGACCCGGAGCGCTGCACGCTGTTCGTCCAGAGCCATGTGCCCGAGCACGCCCAGCTGGGCTGGGTGATGAACTGCCTCACCGGTTTCGGCGAGGCCTCGCGCATGACGCAGTTCAAGGACAAGTCCGCCAGGCAGGGCGCGGACCGGGCCACCGTCGGCCTGTTCACGTACCCGGTCCTCCAGGTCGCCGACATCCTGCTGTACCAGGCCGACCAGGTGCCGGTCGGTGAGGACCAGCGGCAGCACATCGAGCTCACCCGCGATCTCGCCGAGCGCTTCAACAGCCGCTTCGGCCCCACGTTCACGCTCCCAGCGCCGTACATCCTGAAGGAGACGGGGAAGATCTACGACCTGCAGGACCCGCAGATCAAGATGAGCAAGTCGGCGTCCACCCCAAGGGCCTGGTCAATCTGCTCGACGAGCCGAAGTTGACCGCGAAGAAGGTCAAGAGCGCCGTCACCGACACCGACACGGTCATCCGCTTCGACCCGGTGGAGAAGCCCGGCGTCAGCAATCTGCTCACGATCCAGTCCGTCCTCACCGGGACGAGCATCGAGGAACTGGAGCAGAGGTACGAGGGCAAGGGCTACGGCGCGCTCAAGACCGACCTCGCCGAGGTCATGGTCGACTTCGTCACCCCGTTCCGGTCCCGCACCCAGGAGCTGCTGGACGATCCGGAGACGCTGGACTCCCTGCTGGCCAAGGGTGCGGAGAAGGCCCGCGCGGTCGCCGCCGAGACCCTCGCCGAGACGTACGACAGGGTGGGGTTCCTGCCCGCCAAGCACTGAGACCGGGGGATCCCGCCGGGCACCGGGGCGAAAAGGACCCTGGCGGGACCACAGCCGCAGGCGCCACACTGGCGCCTGCGCAGACCACGAGAAGCCGGAGGAGGAGAACGACGTGGGGACCGTAACGCTGGGCGTTTCGATCGCGGTCCCGGAGCCCTACGGCAGCCTGCTCCAGGAGCGGCGCGCGGGCTTCGGGGATCCCGCCGCGCACGGCATCCCCACGCACGTGACGCTGCTCCCGCCCACCGAGGCCGACGAGTCGGTTCTGGCCGAGGTCGAGGCGCATCTGGCGAGGGTCGCGGCCGCGGGCCGGCCGTTCCCCATGAGGCTGTCCGGCACCGGCACGTTCCGCCCGCTGTCGCCCGTGGTGTTCGTCAAGGTGGTCGAGGGCGGGGAGGCCTGCACCCGGCTCCAGCAGCAGGTGCGGGACGAGTCCGGGCCGCTCGTGCGCGAGTTGCAGTGGCCGTACCACCCGCATGTGACCGTCGCGCACGGTATCGCGGAGGACGCGATGGACCGGGCGTACGAGGAGCTGGCCGGCTACGAGGCCGCCTGGACCTGCTCCTCCTTCGCCCTCTACGAGCAGGGCGCGGACGGAGTGTGGCGCAAGCTGCGCGAGTACGTCTTCGGCGGCGCCCCCGGGGGCGTCCCACCCCAGAGCACACCGGTGGACGAGCCGGCCGCCACGCACCACTGACCCCGCGGCGGCACCACCACCGCGTCCGCAGCCCCCACGGGCCCCGGGCGACGGCACCACCGCGTCCGTGCCGCCGCGCACCACGGGCGCCCCGGGGCGGGCCGGGCGTGCCTCGTACGGACTCGGGGCGGGGCGTCGCGGACAAGACATCGGGACGGGCCGGGGCGCCTCGCAGGGACTCGGGCCGGGGCGCCTCGGGCCCGGGCCTTCCCGGTCGCCGGGACGCCCCCACGAGACACGGCGGAGGGGGAAGCCCCGTGAGACACCGCGTGAGACACCTGGTGAGACCGCGCTGCCCCGGGGGCCGCCCGGTCGCGGGGAAGCCGCATGGGTCCGCGGCGTCCCCGCGGACGCCGCCCGCTCAGACCGGGAGGCGGCGGAACAGCGGCCGGGGGACGTGCCGCAGCGCCGACATCACCACCCGCAGCACCCCCGGAACCCACACGGTCTCGGAGCGCCGCCGCAGCCCCTTCTCGATCGCCCGCGCCACCTGGTCGGGCGTCGTCGCCAGTGGTGCCTCCACCAGCCCCGCCGTCATCCTCGACCGCACGAAACCCGGTCTGACGACCATCACGTGCACCCCCGTGCCGTACAGGGCGTCACCGAGCCCCTGGGCGAAGGTGTCGAGCCCGGCCTTGCTCGAACCGTAGATGAAGTTGGCCCGCCGGGCCCGCTCGCCCGCCACCGACGACAGCACGACGAGTGAGCCGTGCCCCTGTGCCTGCAGCGCGCCGGCGCAGATCAGCCCGGAGGACACCGCACCCGTGTAGTTGGTCTGGGCGACGCGGACCGCGTCGAGCGGCCTGGCCTCGTCGTGTGCCTGGTCGCCCAGCACACCGAAGGCGAGCAGCACCATGTCGATGTCCCCCTCCGCGAACACCTTGCCGAGGAGTTCCTCGTGCCCGGACGGGTCCAGAGCGTCGAAGGGCACGGTGCGCACGTCGGCGCCGAGTTCGCGCAGTCCGCCGGCGGCGGAGTCCAGCGCGGGGGAGGGGCGGCCGGCGAGCCAGACCGTGCGGGCGCGGCGGGCCACCAGCCGGCGGGCCGTGGCCAGGCCGATCTCCGATGTGCCGCCGAGGACGAGCAGGGTCTGGGGAGTACCGAATGCGTCCTTCATGGTGCGTGCTCCTTCATGGTGCGTGCTCCTTCGTCCCCCGGGTGCCGGGCCGCCGGAGGGTCACAGGGACAACCGGCGGGCCAGGTCGGACACGAACACCCCGCGCGGGTCGATCCGTGCGCGCAGGGCCCGGAACCGGTCGAGGCCGGGGTACATCACGGTCAGCAACTCCGGCCGCAGCCGGGAGTCCTTGGCCAGGTAGACCCGCCCGCCGGCGTCGGCCACCACCTGGTCGAGCCCGTCCAGGAACGTGCCGAGGCCCGGCAGTCCGGCCGGTACGTCCAGGGCGAGCGTCCAGCCGGGCATCGGGAACGACAGCCAGCCCGGGTCGCCCTCGCCGAACCGCTTCAGCACGGCGAGGAAGGACGGGCACCCCCGCCCGGCGACGCGCCGCACGACCTCGCGCAGCGCCTCCTCCCGCCCGTGGCCGACCACGAACTGGTACTGGACGAAGCCGCTCCGGCCGTACACGCGGTTCCAGTGGGGGACGCCGTCGAGGGGATGGAAGAAGGCCGGGATGTTCTGCAGCTGCCCCCGGCGGGCGCGCGGGGCCCGCCGGTACCAGAGTTCGTTGAAGACGGACACCGAGGCGCGGCCGAGCAGGCCTCCGGGGATGAGGCCGGGCGCCGAGGGGAGCTGACGGGGACGGAACTCCAGCGGCCGGCGTCGGGCGCGCACAGGGAGCGCGTCGAGCGGGGCGTGCTCCCCGCGGGTGAGCACGGCGCGGCCCGTCGCCGCCCCGCGGGCGAGCAGGTCGATCCACGCGACCGAGTAGCGGTAGCGGTCGTCGCCGGTGGTCAGACGGGCCATCAGGTCGTCGAGATCGGCGGTGCGTTCGGTGTCCACCGACATCAGCGTCGTCTGGACCGGGTGCAGCCGGAGCGTGGCGGAGAGGACCACGCCGGTCAGTCCCATGCCGCCGGTCGTCGCGTCGAAGAGCTCGGTGCCGGGGACCACCGTGCGCACCTCGCCGTCGGCGGTCAGCAGCTCCAGCGACAGGACGTGGCGGGAGAAGGAGCCCGACACATGGTGGTTCTTGCCGTGGATGTCGGCGCAGACGGCACCGCCCACCGTGACGTAGCGGGTCCCTGGCGTGACCGGCACGAACCAGCCCAGCGGCAGCAGCACCTCCATCAGCCGGTGGAGGCTGACCCCGGCGTCGCAGACCACCACGCCGCCCTCGGCGTCGATGGTGCGGATGCGGTCCAGCCCGGTCATGTCGAGGACCGCCCCGCCGGCGTTCTGCGCCGCGTCGCCGTAGGCCCGGCCCAGCCCGCGGGCGATGGCACCCCGGCTGCCGCAGTGGTGGACGGCCGCCACGGCCTCGTCGTGGGTACGGGGGCGGACCAGCAGTGCGGCGGAGGGCGCGGTGCGCCCCCAGCCGGTCACCGGCACCGGCAGGTAGTCGTCCCGGCCGGTGGGCGGGACGGGCGCGGCCGGCGCGGTGTGTTCGGCGGGGGTGGCGGGGGCGCACTCGGCAGACATGCGCGCGACGGTATCGCCCTCCATGGGTGATTTGCGCTTAATGTCCCTGACTCGCCGAAACGGGTGATTAAACGAGTGTCACAAAATATGACCGCACATTTCGGCCTCGCGTTGAGAAGAGTCGCTCCTGGCCCATCGAAAGGGGCGGCAGATGCGCGACGCCGACAGGACACCCCGGCCGAACCGGCCGAACCGGCACGACCCGTCAGATCCGCTCGACCCGCTCGACCCGCTCGATCCGCTCGATCCGCTCGATCCGCGCGGCGGGCACCGCCGACGGGAGCGGTCCGGCTGGACCGCCGCCGAGCGGCGGCTGCTGGCCGTGATGCGCGGCTGCGGCGACGACCCCCGGGTCGCCGCGGCCGCCCGCGCACTCTCGCACGGCGGCGAGCACGCCGCCCTCTGGCTCGCGGCCGGCCTGGTCTGCTCGGTGGCGGACCGCGAGCGGCGGGCCGGCTGGCTGCGCGGCACCGCGCTGGTGGCCACCGCCCATCTGGCCAGTGTGGGGATCAAGCAGGTGGTCCGCCGCCCCCGGCCGTTGCTGTCCGCCGGCGAACCGCTCGTCCGCACCGCGGGACGGCACTCCTTCCCCAGCTCGCACGCCGCCTCGGCCGCTGCCGCGGCCGTGACCTTCGGGGTGCTGCGCCCGGCGGGCCGTGCGGTGGTCCGGCCGCTCGCGGCCGCCATGTGCGTCTCCCGCCTGGTGGCCGGGGTCCACTACCCCACCGATGTGGCGGCGGGGGCGCTGCTCGGCGGACTGCTGGCACGCGGCGGAACGGCGTGGCTGTCCGGCGGCGTGCGCCCGACCGGCGTGGGCCCGACCGGCGTGGGGCGGGCCCACGTGGGGCGGGCCGGCGTACATCTGCCCGGCCGCGTAGGTGCGACCGGTGCGGGCCGGTCCGGTGGGGGGCGCCGTGTCTGAGCACAGCACCGCACTGCTGGAGCAGCCGGGAGAGCCGGGACGGCCACCGACGTCCGGCGGGGGCGCCCGGGTGCGCCGGCGGCTGAGCCTGCCGATCGGCCTGGCCAGGACCGCCAGACCCCGCCAGTGGATCAAGAACGTGCTGGTCGGGGCGGCTCCCGCCGCGGCCGGCGAGCTGGTGTCCCGGCAGACCGCCGTCCAACTCGGCCTCGTCTTCGTGCTGTTCACCGCGGCCGCCTCCGCCGTGTACCTGATCAACGACGCGCTGGACGCGGAAGCCGACCGCGCACACCCTCTGAAGCGCCTGCGCCCGGTAGCCCGCGGGGACGTGCCGGTGCCCGTCGCGTACACCGCCGGGGTGCTGCTCGCCGCGGTGTCGACCGCCTCCGCCGCCGTCCTGTGCAACGCCATGACGGCCGTGCTGCTGACGGCGTACGTGGTGATGCAGATCGCCTACTGCGTCCGGCTCAAGCACGTCCTGGTGGTCGATCTGGCCATCGTCACCACGGGGTTCCTGATGCGCGCCATGGTCGGCGGGGTGGCGCTGTCCATTCCGCTCTCCCGCTGGTTCCTGATCACCACCGGCTTCGGAGCGCTGTTCATGGTGGCCGCGAAGCGCTACTCCGAGGCCGTCGAGACGGCGGGCTCCGGCGGTGCGACCCGGGCCCTTCTCACCGCGTACACGACCGGCTACCTCCGCTTCGTGTGGCAGCTCGCCGCCGGTGCCGCGGTCCTCGGCTACTGCCTCTGGGCGCTGGAGGGCGGCGGGACCGCCGACGGCTCGCTGCTGCCCTGGCGCCAGCTCTCGATGATCGCCTTCACCCTGGCCGTGCTGCGGTACGCGGTGTTCGCCGACCGGGGCGCCGCGGGCGCCCCCGAGGACGTCGTGCTGCGCGACCGGCCGCTCGCCGTCATCGGACTGGCCTGGCTGGCGATGTACGCGATGGCGGTCGCCGACCTGTGACCGGGCCGCCGCACCGTACCCCCGGCCTGCCCGGCCTGCTTTGCCTGGCCGGCCTGCCCGGCTTGGCCTGTCTGGCCGGTGTGTCCGGTGATCCGGGGACTCGTACACCCGTCTCCGGATCAAGCGCGCCGACCGGGGAAGGCGTACCCCATGGACTGGCTGACCCGGCTTCCCGTCATCGGACCGCAGGTGCGGCGCCTGATGCGGACGCACGCATGGCGCTCGTACGAGACCCTCGAGGAGGCGCGCTGGACCCGGCTGGCCGCGGCGATCACGTTCATCAGCTTCCTCGCGCTGTTCCCGCTGATCACCGTCGCCGCCGCGATCGGCGCCGCGCTGCTCAGCAAGAACCAGCTGAGGTCGCTCGAGGACAAACTCACCGAACAGGTGCCGGGCATCTCCGACCAGCTCGACCTCGGAGCGCTGGTGGAGAACGCGGGCACCGTCGGGCTGATCGCCGGTGCGCTGCTGCTGCTCGCCGGTATCGGCTGGGTCGGCTCGCTGCGGGAGTGCCTGCGGGTCGTCTGGGGCCTCGACGACAAGGAGGAAGGCAACCCGGTCGCCCGCAAGGGCAAGGACGCGGTGATCCTGCTCGGCCTGGGGGCGTGGGGCTGGCCTCGTCCGCCGCGTCGGCGCTCGGCTCCAGCGCCGTCGGCTGGACCGCGGACCGGATCGGCATCGACGGCGGCGGGGCGGGCGGTGTCCTGCTGCAGACCGCCGCCGTTGTCGTCGCCGTCGTCGCCGACTTCCTGATGCTGCTGTACGTCCTGACGCTGCTGCCCGGCGTCCATCCGCCGCGCCGCCGGCTGATCGTGGCCGCGCTGGTCGGGGCCGTCGGCTTCGAGACGCTGAAGCTGCTGCTCAGCGGCTATATCTCCGGGGTGGCGGCGAACTCGATGTACGGCGCCTTCGGGGTACCCGTCGCCCTGCTGCTGTGGATCAACTTCACGGCCAAGCTGCTGCTGTACTGCGCCGCGTGGACGGCGACGGGCAGCGGCTCGGGTGCGGAGCAGCCCGTCAGCGACGCGGCCGGCGACGGGCCAGATCGGGCAGCGGCCACCGCCGGTTGACCAGGAACCCGGCCACCGCGAGCAGCACCAGCACGACGATGGCCACCGAGACCGCCACGCCCGCGCCGGTGGTCCCGCCCCGGCTGGAGGCGGACGCCTCGTCCGGGCCGTACGGCTCCTTCCCGCCCTTCTCGCCGCCCGGCGCCGGGCCGTCCCCATCACCCCCGGCGCCACCGTCGGAGTCGCCGGGTGAGCCCGTGTCCGCCGACCTGGGGGCACCAGCTCGCCGACCGGCTCCACCTTCCCGGCCGCCGCGAAGCCCCAGTCGAGCAGGCGCGCGGTCTCCTTGTAGACCGCGTGGCTCTCCTTCGACGACGGGTTCATCACGGTGACCAGCAGCACCTTGCCGTCGCGCTCGGCCACCCCGGTGAAGGTGGAGCCGGCGAGCGTGGTGGTGCCGTTCTTCACCCCCGCCATGCCCTGGTAGGGGGCGACGCCGAAGTCGCCGGTGAGCAGCCGGTTGGTGTTCTGGATCTGGAACGACTCGCGCTTCTTGCCGGGCTTCTGCTCGCCGGGGAACTGTGCGCGGGCGGTCGCGCAGTACTCCCGGAAGTCCTTCTTCTGCAGACCGCTCCGGGCGATCAGGGTCAGGTCGTACGCGCTCGACACCTGGCCGTTCTCGTCGTACCCGTCCGGAGTGACGACCCGGGTGTCGAGGGCCTGCAACTCCTCCGCGTGCTCCTGCATCTCCCGCACGGTCCGCGGGATACCGCCGTTCATCGTGGACAGCACGTGGACCGCGTCGTTCCCCGAGCGGAGGAACACCCCGAGCCACAGGTCGTGGACGGAGTAGGTCTGGTCCTCCTTGATGCCGACGAGGCTGCTGCCCACGCCGACGCCGGCGAGTTCGCCGCGGGTGACCGTGTGCTGCTGCTCCTTGGGCAGCTTGGGCAGCACCGTGTCCGCGAACAGCATCTTCAGCGTGGAGGCGGGAGGCAGCCGCCAGTGCGCGTTGTGCGCGGCCAGCACCTCACCGCTCTCGGCGTCCGCGACGATCCAGGAACGGCCCGTCACACCCTTGGGGAGGACGGGGGCGCCCGCCGCCAGTCTGACCTGGGTGCCGGGCCTGCCGAGCTGGGCGCCGCCGACGGTGGACATGACCGCCGGGGGCTTGGGGACCTTCTCGTCCTTCGTGCCGGCCTTGGCCGCGGCGGTCGCGGGTGCGGCGGTGAGCGCGGGCAGCAACGCGACGGCGACCGCCCATGCGGTTCTCCTCAAAGCAGACACGGACGAGAACGTACAGGGGCCCGGCGGGGGGTCCGACACCGGGCGGGTGACCCGCCGCGAGCTCCGCCGGTACAGCCCAGCCCGGCCCGCGACGGGCCCGCGGGCCCCGGACGGGCCCGCGACGGGCCTGCGTGCCCCGGACCCGGGCGCCCCGGACCCGGCCGCCTCGGGCGTGCTCGCCTCGGACCCGGGCGCCCCGGACCCGGTGGGCGTGGAGCCGGCGGGCGCGGACACCGCGTGCGGTGCCGTCGGACCCCGCCGCTGCGAGGAAGGGGACGGCGGCGATACTGATTCCATGAAGCTCAGTCGCCCCGTCTCCTGGTTCCTGCTCGCGTTCGGGGTGTGGAGCTGGGTCATCTGGGTCACTTTCGTGAGGAACCTGTGGCAAGACGCCAGCGGGCTCGCCTTCGACGACGCCGGTGACCCGACCGCGTACTTCTGGGTCCATCTGCTGCTCGCCGTTACGTCCTTGCTCCTGGGGACGGTGATCGGCGCGATCGGGTTCCGTGGCGTACGCGCACTGCGCCGCGACCACGAATAAGGGGAACGCTGCCGTGCTGGTCGTCCTGCTTGTGATCGCTGTCGTCCTCACCCTGCTGGTGGCGGTGCACTGGTACGTATGGCGGCGCCTGGTCCGCGACACGACGGCAGGGCCCGGCGCGGCACGCCGCGCGGGCACGGCCGCCGTGATCGTGCTGCCGCTGCTCACCGTCGGCGCCTTCACCGCCGGCCGGGCCGACGCCCCCTTCTGGCTCAAGCAGACCTTCGCGTGGCCCGGCTACCTCTGGCTCGCCACGCTGCTGTACCTGACGCTCGCCCTGGTCGCGGGCGAGGCGGTGCGCCCCCTCCTGCGCCGCGCCCTGGACCGCCGGGCGGCCCGCCGCCCGGCGGCTCCCGGGGAGCCTCTCGCCGCGGCGGCGGACGCACCCCCGGCGGGAGCGTTTCCGGCGGCCGAAGCGGCCGCCGAGGCGGCTCCGCCCGGGGACGGGCGGCCGGCTGCCCCGTCCGGGGACGCCGTCGCGCTCTCCTCCGCCGGTTCCCCGACGTCCGCGCAGGCGTCCGCGCCCGGCTCCGGTCAGGAAGCCGCGACGACCGCGGTCGCCACGCCGGCCGCGGAGAGCCCCGGCGCCGCCGGCCGCAGCGGCGGGCCGGCCCCCGAAGCGGCCGGCGTCCCCGGCACCCCGGTGGCGGCGGACGTCTCGCCGGAGGGCGGGCGCCCCGCGGGCGGCATGTCGCGCAGGCTGTTCGTCGCGCGGGTCGTCGGCGGGGCAGCCGCGGCCGCGGCCGCGGGGACCGTGGGCTACGGGACGTACGGCGTCCTCCGCGGACCGAGCGTCAAGCGGGTCACCGTGCCGCTCGCGAGGCTCGCGCGCGGCGCGCACGGCTACCGGATCGCGGTCGTCAGCGACATCCACATCGGGCCCGTCCTGGGCCGCGCCCACACGCAGCGGATCGTCGACGCGATCAACGCCACGAATCCCGACCTGGTCGCCGTCGTCGGCGACCTCGTCGACGGCAGCGTCGCGGACCTCGGCAGCGCCGCCGAACCCCTCGCCCGGCTCCGCGCACGCGACGGCTCGTTCTTCGTCACCGGCAACCACGAGTACTTCTCCGGTGCCGACGCCTGGGTCGACCATGTGCGCGACCTCGGCCTGACCCCGCTGCGCAACGACCGCGTGGAGATCGGCGGCTTCGACCTCGCCGGGGTCGACGACGTGGCGGGCGAGCGGGAGGGGAAGGGACCGGACTTCGCACGGGCGCTCGGCGACCGCGACCGGGCCCGCGCCGCCGTGCTCCTCGCCCACCAGCCGGTCGTCATCCACGAGGCGGTGCGCCACGGAGTGGACCTGCAGCTGTCCGGCCACACCCACGGCGGACAGCTCTGGCCCGCCAACTACCTCGCGGACATGGCCAATCCGACTCTCGCCGGCCTGGAGCGGTACGGCGACACCCAGCTCTACGTCTCGCGCGGCGCCGGGGCCTGGGGCCCGCCGGTGCGGGTCGGCGCCCCGTCCGACATCACCGTGGTGGAACTCGCCTCCCGCGACACCTGACGGCTGCCGGGAGCCGAGGGGATTCCGCTCGGGTCGTTCACCTCGGGTGAGGGGCTGGCCGCCTTCCCGAACGGGGTCGGGCGGGAAGGGGATTCGGGCGATGCCTTCGATCCGGGGTCATGCGTCGGTGGGGCCCCGGCCGGGTGCGACGCGTTCGGTCCGCCTGACCGGTCCGGCCTTCCGGGCGGGCGCCTGACCGGTCCGGCCTGCCGGGCGGTCCGCCTGAGCGGGTCCGGCCTGCCGGCCGGATTCATGCCGTGGAGCCCCGTTCCCGGCGGTCGCGGCTGCCGCCGCCCGGGCCGCCGCCCCGGTCGCCTTCGTCGCCGCGCCTGCCGCCCCCTGCGGCCGAGGAGCTGCGGCCCGCCGCCCGCCCGGGTTTGCCCGAGGCGGCCATCCCCGCGGCCGTCGGCATGAAGTCCCTCAGCAGCTCGTGGGTCTCCTGTACCAGGGGGCGCAGGACGCGGAACCGGGAGAGCGAGATCGCCCGGGCGGTGACCGGCGCGAGCCGCTCCACGAGGCGGCGGCTGTTGGCGCAGTCCTCGGAGCGGTCGTACACCCAGAACAGCACGAGCCCCATCTGCTGGAGCCAGAGCAGCCGCGGCAGCGCGTCGGCGAGTTCGGGGTCGACCTTGACGGCGGCCCCGGACAGCACCCGCCGGTGGACGTCGACGGCCGCCTCCCGCGGGCCCTCCGACTCGGGCGAGAAGGGGCTGAGCGGACTGTCCGGGTCGGCCGCGTTCTTGAAGAACTGGGACGCGAACTCGTGGTACGGCTCGGCGATGTCCAGCCAGCCGAGCAGGACCCCGCGGATGCGCGCCGCGAGGTCCTTCTCGCCGCCGTCCAGGACCTGCGCGACGGCCGCCTGGTGCTGTTCGGCGATCCGGTCGTAGAAGCCCTGGACGAGGTGTTCCTTGGAGGAGAAGTAGTAGTAGGCGTTGCCCACGGAGACCCCGGCCTCCTGGGCGATGGCCCGCATCGTCGTCCTGTCGTAGCCGCGTTCCCGGAAGAGCCGGAGTGCGGTCTCGAGGATGAGGGTGCGGGTCTGCTCGCTCTTCGCGGGCTTCGCGGCGCGGCCCTGCTTCTCGTCCGTCACGTCGTTCACGGTGAGCGAGCCTAGCCGGGCGGTGCCGGCACCTCGCACCGCCCTTCGCACGGTGCGGCCGTGAGTTCGCGGTACTTCGCCGCGGCGAGGACCGTCACCTTGGCGAACGGCTGCCCGGCGGGGGTGCTCAGCCAGTGCGCCTTGGGCCGGTGCTCGGCCAGTGCCCAGAGGCAGACGATCCAGGCGGCGGTGGACCGGTACACCTGCCCCGGTCGCCGATCACGGTGATCTCCCGGAGGGTGCTCTCGTGGTCGAGGTCCGGGAAGCGGCGCCTGGCCTCCTCGGACGCCGCCGGGACGAGGTCCAGTGGGACGAGCTGCCGCTGCCGCAGCAGCCAGTGGCGCAGATGGACGCAGAGCGGGCACTGCGCGTCGTACAGCACCGTCAGTCTCGCCACGGGGACTCCCACGGCGCTCACGCACCCGTGGCGGGCGCTGCCCAGGGCCCCTGGCCGGCCGGTCCGGTCCAGCCCTGCGGCGGGACCGGCGGGGTCTGCTCGCGCTCCATCACACCGCGCCGGCGGATCCGGTTGAGCACATAGACGTTGGCGAGGTGCATCACACCGAGGACGAGCAGGACGACTCCGAGCTTCACCGAGAGGGCCTCGAACAGCCGCCGGGCGTCGGCCACGGCCTGGTCCTGGCCGAGGTGGAGGGCGACGAAGCCGAGGTTGACGAGGTAGAAGCCCACCACCAGCAGGTGGTTGACGGCGTCCGCGAGTTTCTCGTTCCCGTGCAGGACGTCGGCGAGGAAGATCCGTCCGTTCCTGCTGAGCGTACGGGCCACCCAGACGGTGAGGGCGACGCTGATCAGCAGGTAGACGACGTACGCGACAACAGTGAGGTCCATGCCCCACCCTCCCTTGAACGTGTTCAAAAGGTTGTGTTCATGACTGTAGCGCTCCTCTTGAACGCGTTCAAGTCGGTGGGGTCCGGTGGGATGTCGACGGGCGGAGCGCGCCCGGGGGTGCCGACGGGCGCGGAGCGCGCCGCGGCCCATGGGGCGGCCGGAAGCGGCGTCACCGTCGCGATCCCGTGGCTGTCCGGAAAGCGCCGTCGCCGCCCGTGTCCTCATTACGGTGGTCGTCGGCTGACGCGCACTACGGGAACGGCGGACTGGAGGACAGGTGGACGCGAGGGACACTCAGGGCGACGTCGTCGCGCCGGGTCATGAGCGCGCTGAAGCGGCGCACCCGGCGCGTCGGATGAGGGCCACCGGGATCGGTACGGTGGCCGTACTGCTGTGGGCGTCGCTGGCGTTGTTCACCACCCTGACCGGGCGGATACCGCCGTTCCAGCTCACCGCGATGGCGTTCACGGTCGGCGGGATCATCGGGCTGCCCCGGGCCGTCCGCGGTGGCGGAGCGCTCGCCCGCGGGCTTCCCGGCGGCGCCTGGGCGCTCGGCATCGGCGGCCTGTTCGGCTACCACTTCTTCTACTTCCTGGCCCTGCGCAACGCCCCCGCGGTCGACGCCGGTCTCATCGCCTACCTGTGGCCGCTGCTGATCGTCGTGTTCTCCGCCCTGCTGCCCGGCGAGCGGCTGCGCTGGTGGCACACGGCGGGTGCGGTGCTCGGGCTCGGTGGCACCTTCCTGCTGGTCACCGGCGGGCAGGGCGTGCACCTTCGCGGGGAGTACCTGCTCGGGTACGCGGCAGCCGCCGTCTGCGCGCTGGTGTGGTCGGCGTACTCGGTGGCCAACCGCCGGTATCCGCAGGTCCCCACGGACATGGTCGCCTTCTTCTGTCTGGCCACTGCGGCGCTCGCGGCCGTCTGCCACCTGCTGTTCGAGACCACGGTGCGGCCCGACGGCTGGCAGTGGCTCGCCGTCCTCGCCCTGGGCCTCGGCCCGGTCGGCGGTGCCTTCTACGTGTGGGACCACGGCACCAAGCACGGCGACATCCGGCTCCTCGGCACCTTCTCGTACTTCGCGCCGCTGCTGTCCACCGCGCTGCTGGTCGCGACCGGGCGGGCCGACGCGAGCTGGCGCGTCGCCGCCGCAAGCGTGCTGATCGCCGGTGGAGCCATGCTCGCCTCGGCGGAGGCGCTGCGCTCGGCGCGCCGCCGGCGCTGAGCCGGGCCCCGCCACCGGGCAGGGGCGGAGCCCGGCCGGATCAGGCGTCCACCGGCCAGGTTCCCCGGCGGACCATTTCGGTGACCCGGTCGGCACCGTTGGCACGTACCAGAAGTTCCAGACGCATGCACTCGATGTCCTCGGCGCTCCACTTCTCGGTGGCCATGGTCGCCTTCTCGTGCGACCAGCCGTTGTCGTAGTGGCGTACCACGTAGTCCTTCTGGAACTCCCACATCCTGGTGCCCGGCAGAGGGGTGACGATGAAGGGGTTGGCGTACGCCATGCCGTGGTCCATGAGCGTGACCGCGTAGTCGATGGTCCGTTCGATCCCCTCCAGGGACTCGATGTACGGCTCGTCCCCGGGCCGCTCGGGCGGGTTGACGAAACCGAGCATGAAACCGCCGGTGACCTGGATGCCGTACTCGGTGAACATCTCGACGATCTCGCCGGTGGCCTTCTGGAAGGCGTTGAGCCGGGGTTTGCCGGACTCGACCAGGCTGTCCTCGTTGGCACTCTCCACCGCGAGGTAGACGCTGTAGCAGCCGCCGTCGGCCATGGCCCTGATCAGGTCCCGGCAGGTGAGCCCGGAGCGCATCGCGGCGAGGACGTTGCGGAAGTTGGGGTTGCGCCGCTCGGATTCCGCCATGCCGTCGGCGAACTTCTCGCCCAGGTGCAGCAGAACGAGGTTGAACAGGCTCAGGCCGCCCTCCTCGACCCACGGCAGGTCGTGCTTGCGCAGCAGCTCGAAGACCCGCATCGCGTACAGCGGATCATGCAGCAGGTGGTCGTCCTCGATGAGCACCTCGGTCACGCCCTGCTTGGTGATCTCGGCGAGGTGCAGGTCGAACCAGTCGGTGCCGAGCGCCCGCCACGGGCCGTTCACCATCGGGATGTAGCAGAAGTCGCAGCCGACGTTGCAGCCGATGGTCGAGAATATCTGCGCCCAGGAGCCGTGGTCGCGCACCCGCTTGCCCGAGGAGTGGTAGCCCTGCTGGTACTGGCGCATGTCCAGCATCCCGAAGTCGGGCAGCGGCATCATGCCGAGCCGCTGGTCGAGCCCCTGCCGCTTGGGCAGGATCCGCATGTACGGCGACGTCGCGGTCGTCCTGACCACGGCGCCGTCGGCGCGCCGGTAGGCGATGCCGGGTACCGCGTCGATGTCACCGTCCTGCTCGGTCAGAGCCAGCAGGAGGGCCGTGAACGTCTGGTCCGCCTCGTTGATGACCACCTGGTCGAAGGGGGAGTCCGGCACGGCGTACTGCCAGTCGCCGCTGGGGTGCGCGCCGCCCGTGACGGTCACGATCGACGGGTCGATGTCCTTGACCAGGTCGGCCAGGGCGCGTGCGTTGCCCCACTGGACGGTGTAGATGCACTGGACGCCGACGACGTCCGGACCGAACTCCTCGATGATCGACCGCAGTTGCAGGTCGTCGAGTCCGTAGCGGACAAGGCCGCTGCCGCTCCCGAGCTCGACGAGTCGGCGCTCCTGCTCCCAGCCGGCGAAGGGCGAGTCGACGATACGGACGTCGAAGCCGGCGAGACGGGCGTTCGTCGCTATGCGTAGCAGGCCGATCGGGGTGCCTGCCCGCTTCATGACCTCGAACGTGTCCAGACCGAGCGCCCGGAAACTGCTCCCCTGCGGCGAGGGCTCCACGACCCGGGTGTACGAGGGCACGACGAGCAGTACGCGGGGCCGCTCCCCGCGGGCGCGCCGCCGGGTGCCGGACCGCGACGTACGCAGGGAGGGCCTGCCCAGATGGCGCAGCGGTGGGCGCTGCGGAGCGCTGGAGAACTTGACGGAGGGACTTTCGATGAGCACGGGGGAAGGTAATCGGGTTCGCGTCACGAGCGCTCCATCTGTCCGATTCGAATAGATGATTCATTCACATCGTGGCCCAGTTCCGCCGTCGGGTCAGCGATTCACGGGGAGATGGCGCGAACCGGCACATGCGGCCGTCCGTGTGCGCTCCGGCGCCTCCCCGCGCCTGCCCGGGGGACGCGCCCGCCGCTGCCGGGCGCCCGCTGCCTCGTCTGCGCCGGCAGCGGGCGGCGCTCCGCGCGTCGGCGCGCTCGAGCCGGCACCGTCAACCGAGAGGGGGCGTCCGGCCCGCGCCCTCCACGGCGCGGGCCGGACACCCTCTCTCTCGTACGGCTCTTGGTGCCGGGAGCCATGGGCCCCGCGTGCGGGCCGGGCGTCCCCGGCCGACGGGGCTCGCCCGGGGAGGCCGTGGCCCGCGCGGGGCCGGCGGCCCGGACGCGACGGACCGCTGGCCCGGGCCGGACGGGCCGGCGGCTCAGACCAGATGGACCGGCAGCTCGTACAGGTCGTTCTGGGTGACCACGGGCTTGTTGCGCAGCTCCTTGGGGTCCACGGCCAGCCTCAGCCCGGGGAACCGCGCGTAGAGCGCGGGCAGCGCCACCCCGCCTCCAGCCGGGACAGCGCGGCGCCGGGGCAGACGTGCGGGCCGTGGCCGAAGGAGATGTGCCGGTTGGGCGAGCGGGTGATGTCGAAGACCCCGGCCGTGGGGCCGTGCGCCTGCTCGTCGCGGCCGATCGCCGCGTAGGAGACGATCAGGGCGTCCCCGGCGGGGATCACCCGGTCGCCGACCGGCACGTCCTCGGTGGCGAACCGGATCAGGACGTGCGAGGTCGGGGTGGACCAGCGGAGCGTCTCCTCGACCACCGCGTCCCAGCCCACCGCGCCGGAGCGGACCATGGCGAGCTGCTCGGGGTGGGTGGAGAGGTTGACCACGGCGTTCACGATCAGCGAGATGGTGGTCTCGTGGCCGGCGGCGATCATCAGCTGGAGGGTGTTGACGATCTCCTCGTCGGTCAGCCGGTCGCCGTCCTCCGATGCCTGGATCAGCGCACTGGTGAGGTCGTCGCCGGTCTCGGCGCGGCGGGCTTCGACGACCCGGCTCATCATCCCGCCCAGCTCGCTGAGGGTGGCGACCACCTCTTCCGGAGGCGTCTGGGTGGAGAAGAAGCGGTCGAAGAGCACCTTGAGCCGGGGGTGGTCCTCCCGGGCGATGCCCATCAGTTCGCTGATGACGTTCATCGGCAGCGGGTAGGCGAACTCGGCCTTCAGGTCGACCACGTCACCGGGGCCATGGGAGGCCAGCCCGTCGAGCAGTTCCTCCGTCAGCTCACCGACGCGGTCGCGCAGCAGCTCCACCCGGCGGGGGTGAGGGCCTGGGCCACCAGGGTCCGCAGCCGCCGGTGGTCCGCTCCGTCCACGGTGAGCATGGAGCGGCCCGGGTTGGCCAGGCCGATCAGCGGCCAGTCCGCGGGTATCTCGCCGCGCCGCCACGCCCCCCAGACCCCGATGTCCTTGACCAGCCGGGGGTCGGTGAGGAGGCGGCGCGCCTCGGCGTGGTGCGTGACCGCCCAGACCGGGACCCCGCCGGGGAGTTCCACCCCGGCGAGCGGCCCCGCGGCACGCAGGAGGGCGCTCTCCGCCTCCAGGTCGGTGACGAAGGGGTCGAGGGCGATGCGTTCGGCGCTCTGGGTCATCTTCCGGCGTCTCCAAGAACGGGGGTGGGGGTGAATCGCACGGGCAGTGAGGTCAGACCGCGCAGCCACGGGGACGGCCGGCGGGTGAGGGACTCGGCCGGGACGGCGAGATCGATGTCGGGCAGCCGGTCGAGCACCACCTCGATCCCGGTCCTCGCGATCACCTCCGCGACCTCCTGGGCGGCGAACGGGCAGCGGTGCTCGCCGTGGCCGAAGGAGAAGAAGGCGTTGTTGCCGCCCGTGAACGCCGCACCGTCGACGCGTACCTGGGGGTCGGAGTTGGCCGCGGCGAGGCCGAGCAGCAGCAGGTCCCCGGACCTGATGTGCCGTCCGCCGAGCACGGTGTCGCGGGCGGCCCAGCGGCCGGCCACGTTCTGGGTGGGGGTGTCCTCCCACAGGACCTCGTTCATCGCTTCGGCGACGCTGTGCCGGCCGCCGAACAGGGACGCGGCGAAACGGTCGTCGGTGAGCATCAGCCGCAGCGAGTTGCCGATCCAGTCGGCGGTCGGCTGGTGGCCCGCGGCCATCATCACCATCAGGTCCTGCATGATCTCTTCGTCGGTGAAGCCCGAGTCGTCCTCGAGCATCCGGGAGATCACGTCGTCGCCGGGCTCGGCGTGCTTCTCGGCGAGCAGGCGCTGCATCGACCCCGCCAGGTGGCTCTGCCCGGCCAGCGCGCCCTCCCTGCCGTTGATCATGTCGTTGAGGGCGGTGACCAGGCCCGGCCCCTCCTCGTCGGGGAAGCCGTACAGCCGCGCCAGTACCCGCAGCGGCAGCAGCATCGCGTAGTCGCCGATGACCTCGGCCGATCCCTTGTCGCAGAAGGAGTCGACCAGTTCGTCCGCGAAGCGCTCGGCGTGGCGGATGAGTTCGGTCGCCTCGACCCCCTCCAGCGCGTTGCCGATCATCGCCGCGCGCTGCCGGTGGCGCTCGCCGACCGTGTAGAGGATGGACGGCTGCTTGCGGCCGATCATGGGCAGCAGGGGCCAGTCCTCGGGGACGGCGTCCCACTGGTTCCACAGGTCGGAGTCACGGCTGAAGAGCGCCGGGTCGCCGGTCACCTGGTGCAGCTCGCGGTAGCCCAGCACCAGCCATGCGGGTATGCCACCGTCGAGGAGCACGGGGACCACTGAACCGTGGTCCCGCCGCATCTCCCGGTACAGCTGGGCGGGTTCGGTCTGGAAACGGGGGCCCGACAGGGGGACGGCCGTATGTCCGTCGGGGCTGGTCAAGGGGCGCTCTCCTGGGTGGCGTACAGGGACTGGACATGCTGGACGAGAGAGATGAGGACGTTCTTGCTGGAGCCCCGGGAGCGTGCGTCGCAGCTGACCAGCGGCACCGCGGGGTCGAGGTCGAGCGCCTCGCGCACCTGCTCGTGGCTGTACGCCGCACCGCCGAAGTCGTTGCAGGCCACGATGAACGGGGTGCCGTGCGCCTCCAGCCGGTCGATCGCGTACCAGGAGTCCGCGATCCGGCGGATGTCCACCAGGACCACCGCGCCGAGCGTGCCCGAGAAGAGCCGGTCCCACAGGAACCAGAACCGCTCCTGCCCGGGCGCGCCGAAGAGGTAGAGGACGTTGTGCTCGTCCAGGGAGATGCGGCCGAAGTCGAACGCGACGGTCGTGGAGGTCTTGGCGCTGACCTCGGTCGTGTCGTCCACGGACTCCCCGGCGAGGGTCATCGTCTCCTCGGTGTTGAGGGGACGGATCTCGCTCACCGAGCGCACCATCGTGGTCTTGCCGACGCCGAAGCCTCCGACGATCACGATCTTGACGCCGTTGTCGGAGGTGGCGTGCAGGGCGGGGCGTGCTGACGGCTGGTCGAAGGCCGGCCGGTCAGAGGTTGCGGAGGCCAACGAGCACCTGCTCCAGGAGGTCGGGGCGGGAAGGCGGTGAGTCGGGTCGGCCGGGCGGGGATGCCGGGCACTGATGTGGCCCGCGTCCAGCAGGTCCGACAGCAGCACCCGGACGATGCTCACCGGGAGGCGGAGTTCCGCGGCGATCTCCACCACGGCCGTGGGGCGTTCGCACATCCGCAGGATCGCGGCGTGTTCGGACTGCATCCCGGGAGCCGGCGAGCGGTCCGCGACCATCAGCGTCACCAGGTCGAGGACATCCGGTCCGGCACTGCTGCGGCCCCCGGTGAGCGTGTACAACCGCTCCGGTGAATCGTCCCTGCCAGGGCGGCTCATGACCCGCCGGCCGCACGCGGGGCGGCGCGCAGATGGACGCCGATCTGCTCCACCAGTTCGCTGACGTTGTGCCCGATGAGCCCGGCGTCGGCGTCCTCGGCGGCCACCACCGCGAGATGCGCGCCCTCGCCCGCCTCCACGATGAACAGGATCCCCCGTAGAACTCCGTCATGGCCGAGCGCACCCCGCCGGAGCCGTCACCGAACTCGATCGACGCGCCGTGGGACAGCGACTGGATGCCGGCGGCTATCGCGGCGAGCTGGTCGGCCTGGTCCACCGACAGCTCAGGGGTGCGGCAGAGCTTCAGGCCGTCCCGGGAGAGGACGAGCGCGTGCCGGGTGCCGGGCGTGCGCTCCAGCAGGTTGCCCAGCAGCCAGTCCAGGCTCTCGTCGGTGGTCGCGGTGGGGTTGTGGGCGGTAGTGGTCATCGGGGGTGTCGCCTTCCGGGTGCGAGGACGCGGCCGGGGCCCGGCCGGGAAGCGTGGTGGGCGCGATGTCGTCAGGGTCCGGGGGCGCCGTGGCGTCGCCTCCGGGAGCAGGCCGCACGGCCTGCCGGAAACTGCTGAACCTGGCGATGCCGGACTTCACGTCGCGGGGCGGGGAGGTCTCGGGGTCCGGGGGCGCGGGCCGGGTGCTCTCGGCCGCCGCCAGGGTCTGCCCCGGCGGCGGCGGGGCAGCCGGCCCGGGTCCCCGGCCGCGGGCTCCGGCAGGGCCGGGGCGCGGGCCGCCGGTCCTCGGAGGAGCGTGCCTGCGTGGGGACGGACGCGCCGGGCAGGGCGCGGCGCTGTGCGGGCACCGCGGCCGGGAGGGCGCCGGGGCGGAGCGAGGCGCGCGGGAGGCACCCGAGGGGGCGATGGAGGCGGTGGGGCGGTGGAGCCGGTGGGGGCGGCGGAGGCGGCGCCGACCTGGCCGTCGCGCCCGGCGGACCGGCTGAGCAGTTCGTGCGGGATGAGCACCAGCACACCCGTGCCGCCGCGTGCCGAGGGACGGAAGGAGACCGTCAGCCCGTGCTTGCGGGCAAGGCGCCCCACCACCGCGAGGCCCAGCCGGGTGCCGGACAGCCCGCCGAGGTCGGTCACGTCCCCGCTCACGGCGTGCTTGGCGCGGCGCAGTTGGACCTCGCCCATCACCAGGCCGCTGTCCTCCACGGAGACGATGGCTCCGGCCGGCACCTCTTCCACGTACACGTGGACCTCGGCGGTCGGGGGCGAGAAGTTCGCTGCGTTGTCGAGGAGTTCGGCGATCGTGTGCATCACGCCCTCGGCCGCGTGGCCGGCCACGGCGACCTCGCTCACCGAGTGCACCCGCACCCGCTGGTAGCCGGCGATACGGCTCATCGCCCCGCGCAGGACGGACTCCATACCGATCGGCCGGGCCCAGCGGCGGCCCGATCGCGAGCCGGTCAGCACGGCGATGGAGTCGGCCAGGCGGCCGGCCTGTGCGGCCCGGTGGTCGAGATGGAGGAGGTCGCCGAGGACCCGCTCGTCGGAGTGGCGCTCCTCCATCTCGCGCAGGTCGGCGAGCATGCTGGTGATCAGTGCCTGCATGCGGCCGGCGGACTTGGCGCAGGCGGAGAGAGCGGACGCGCGGTCGGCCACGGCGCGCCGGGACTGGGCGCCGAGCCGTTCGTTCTCCTCCGCCAGCGCCTCCCGCTCGCGGGTGTGCTCCTTCAGCATCCGCTCGCGTTCGCGGGTGTGCTCATCCGCCAGCTGCCTGCGTTCGCGGGTGTGGTCCTGCATCAACCGGCCCTGCTCCAGAACGTGTTCGGCCGTGATCCGATCCCGCTCGCGGATGTGCTCCGCGGTCAGCCGCTCGCGCTCCGACCTGAGCTCTTCGGCGAGGCGCGCGTGCTCCCGGGTCAGTTCCTCGGTGCGCCAGGACAACTCGCCGGTCAGCCGGGACCGTTCCTTGGCCATCTCCGCGACCAGGGCCTCCCGGTCACGGCGCAGCCCGTCGGCGTCCTGGGCCGCTGCCGTGAGACGGCCTTGGAGGATGCGTGAGGACTGGACCGCATGGGCCGCCACGGCGACCGCGCAGCACAGCAGCACCGCGCCGACGCCCATGGCCCAACCGACCGCGGAACGGGCCTCTTCCGGGGCGGCGGCGGTGGCAGAAGCCGCTGCCGCCGAGCTGACCAGGGCTGTTGCCAGGAGGGCCAACAGGGACGCCCTCAGGGGGCCTCGTTCGTCGTCCGTGGCGGGAGGGGCAGGCGACGCCGTCATCAGTGTCCTTGGAGTGGCTCGCGGCCCCAGGCTCACTGAGGCGTCGTCGAGCATGACCGTCACACCGCGGCCATTAGGCGGCAACTATAAGTGATTTGGTGACCGTTTTGGAAAGCCGATGACCATCGAAATCTCTCCCTGTGCCAAACCTGTGAGAGGGGCCGATGGTCGGAGCGGCCCTCGGCCGCGGGACGCCGGCAGGAGCCGTGGGCCTGCCTCCGGCAGCACCCAACTCATCTCCGCTAAAAGACTGTTCGTTTCCCGGGAGGTCATCGCGAGAGATGGCCGCGATCCGCGGCCGGAGTTCCCGAGGCCCCGTGCTGCGCCCCCTGCTGCGAACGGCCCGGGTCCCAGCGGTCGTGTGCGCCGCGCGGTGCCCGGAGCCAGCGCCCAGCGCCCCGGTCGCCGGTCCCAGGCACCCGCCCGCCGCGCCCGCGACGGCTACCGCCCTTCACGGCGCACCGATGGGCATGACGTCAGCCCGGCCTCTCCACGCGTCCGCCCTGACCCGGGGTCCGACGCAGGGGCGCGTGCGACGCCGACCCGGGTACGACGCCGACCCGGGTGCCACGCGGAGGCGGGCATGCGCCGATCGGTGAGCGCGCTCAACGTCCTCCGGGCGCACAGGCGCCTACCCCGACATACCCCGACCGGGACGCCTGTCGGGACGATGGCCCCACGGTGAGCGGCGGCGACCTCCCGGAGGAGCCGGCCGGCCCCTCTTGACCTCAAGTCCGGTTGAACTTCTACGGTCGATCTCGTCGAACCGACTCAGACGACGACAGGGGTCTTGGCAATGGAGTACACACACAGCGACACCGACCTGATCAAGCAGCCCATCGGCTACTGGAGTTGGGCGGCCCACAAGGCCGTCGTCACCCGCATCCGGGCCGCCCTGGCCGGGATCGGCACCACCCAGCCGCAGTGGTGGGTCCTCGCGCAGGTGGCAGGCGCCGACACCGTCAAGACCCGTGACGAGGTGTCCCGGCTCCTCCTGAACTACCTCGACGGCGGCCCCGAAGCCATGGAGGCGGAGATCGACGCGGTCATCGCCCGGGGCTGGGTCACCGAGGACGCCGTGGGACGCCTGGGTATCACGGACGAGGGCAGGGCGTTCCACGGCAAGGCCGCGGCCCTCCAGGAGGAGCTCTGGGCGGAACGGCACGCCGGTATCTCCGACGAGGAGTACCTGACCACCCTCAAGGTGCTGCAGCGGTTCATCCACAACACGGGCGGGCGGGCCTGGCACCACTGACGGCTGTGGCGTCAACGCCGGCGGAGGGGGCTCGAATTGGTCCTCCTGGCCGGTGTCGCCGGCTGCCCCCGCGACGGGGGAGGGCTCCCGCGACCGGGGAGGGTCCCCGCGACCGGGGGGTGGCCGGCACGGCCCGGCCGCAGGGCGGGAGCGGCAGGCCGCGCTCGCTCTGCGGCCGGGCCGGCGACCTCCTTGACTCCCCGGTGACTCCCCGGTGTTCGGGGTGGGTGAACGTTCCCGGCAGGCTGCCCGGCTGCCCGGGTGCCCGGGTGCTTGGGGCGGAACGGGTCGGGTCCGACCGTGTTGTCGCCGTGGAGACTTCCCCGACGGGCCCTCGACAGACCAGCAGACCACGGCAGACCCCGGCAGACCCCGGCAGACCCCGGCAGACCCCGGCCGGGCCCGGCCGGCTCTGCCGGGCAACGTGTCCCTGGCGTTGACGTTCCGGGCGCGCCCTCAGAAGAAGCGGCGCAGGAGGCGGGACTTCAGGG
Source organism: Streptomyces sp. I6 (assembly GCA_003725745.1). GTDB lineage: Bacteria > Actinomycetota > Actinomycetes > Streptomycetales > Streptomycetaceae > Streptomyces. Next base: position 4,200,047 of record RHDP01000001.1, read on the forward strand.
CGGTGAAGGGCGGGTAGGCGACCCGGAGCGGGTCGGCGAGCAGGGGCTTGTCGAAGACGGCCTTGGTGTGGCTGAAGGTGTCGACGGAGTATTCGCCGTGGTAGTGGCCGAGACCGCTCTCGCCGACGCCGCCGAAGGGGAGGCCGGGTACGGCGAGGTGGACGATGGGAGCACCGAACGACAGGGCGCCCGAGGAGGTTTCCGAGGCGAGGCGGCGCTTGGTCGTCGCGGAGGCGGTGAAGGCGTAGAGAGCGAGGGGCTTGTCCCGGGCGGTGATGAATTCGATCGCGGCGTCGAGGTCGGGGACGCGGATGATGGGCAGGATGGGGCCGAAGATCTCCTCGCTCATCACGGGGCCGTCGGTGCCGACGTCGGTGAGGACGGTCGGGGCGAGGTAGCGGGTGGCGCGATCGTGGTCTCCGCCGGTGACGATCCGGCCGTCGCCGAGGAGGCCCGTCAGACGGTCGAAGTGGCGCTCGTTGACGATGCGGCCGTAGTCGGCGCTCCGAGCCGGATCGGTGCCGTACATCTCGCGAATCGCGGTGACCAGGTGCTGTTCGAGCGCGGTCGCGGTCTCGCCGATGGCGAGTACGTAGTCGGGAGCGACGCAGGTCTGACCGGCGTTCATGAACTTGCCCCAGGCGAGGCGGCGGGCCGCGGTCGCGAGGTCGGCGCCCGGCTCCACCACGGCGGGGCTCTTTCCGCCCAGTTCCAGTGTGACCGGGGTGAGGTGGCGCGCCGCGGCGGTCATGACGACGCGGCCGACCTTGCCGTTGCCGGTGTAGAAGACGTGGTCGAAGCGCTGCTCCAGCAGGGCCGTCGTCTCCGGTACCGCGCCCTCGACCACGGTCACGGCCTGCGGGTCCAGCGTGCGCGGCAGCCAGTGGGCGAGCGCGGCCGACGTGGCCGGGGCAAGTTCGCTGGGCTTGACCACCGCGGTGTTGCCCGCGGCGATCGCGCCGACCAGGGGAGCGAGGGCGAGCTGAAGCGGGTAGTTCCAGGGGGCGATGACCAGGACGGTGCCGAGCGGCTCGCGCACGGTACGGGCGCGGGCCGGCCGCAGTCCGAGGGGTACCGAGGCGCGCCGCGGTCGCAACCAGCGGTCGAGATGGCGCAGCGTGTGGTCGATCTCGTTGATCGTCGACGCGATCTCGGTGGTGTACGCCTCGGTGGCGCTCTTGGCCAGGTCGGCGTGGAGCGCGTCGGTGAAGACGTCCGCCTGCTCGACGAGCAGGCGGCGCAGGGCGCGCAGCTGGGCCTTTCGCCAGGCCGGGGACTTGGTGCGGCCGGTGGCGAAGGTGGCGTTCAGACGGGCGACGATGTCCGCCGCGTCGTTCGGGGTGAGGGACCCGACAGGTGTGGGAGTGCTCATGCCGACGAGCATAAACGAAACGGAATTTTTTCGTTTCGTTTTCCGATATCATCGCGGCATGACCCGCACCACACCTCCGGCTCCGCAGCCCGAAGAAGCCCCGTCCGCTCGGCGGCGAGGACGCCCCCGCGACGCGGCGCGGGATCGGGCTCTGCTGGACGCGACCCTGGCCGTGCTGGTCGAGAGCGGCTTCGGCGGGCTGACCACGGCCGCCGTCGCCACCCGTGCGGGGGTCTCCACCGCCACCCTCTACCGGCGCTGGTCGTCCAAGGAGGACCTGGTGGTCGCGGCCGCGGCCACCTGCACCGAGCCCCACGAACCGCCGGCCACGGGCACCCTCGAAGGCGACCTGCGCGTGGTGCTCCGGGACAAGGCCGCCGCCATGACAGGCGAGGGCGGACGGCTGATGCGGGCCCTGGTCGGCGAGGCCGCACACAACACTGCCCTCGCGGAGGCGCTGACGGCCGCCGTTCTCGAGCCGGCCTATCGGAGGGTCGCGGAAGTCGTGCGAAGCGCGGTCGAGCGGGGCGAGATCCCCCGGTGGAGGACCCGGGACTCCTCGGGGACGTGGTGCTCGGTCCCGTCATGAGCAGCTTCTTCTTCACCTCCCGGCTGCCGGAGCACATCGACCCGGCCGCCGCGCGGGAGAGGGCGGACCGTCTTCTCCCCTTCGCCCTGCGCGCCGTCGGCGGCGGCCGGTCCTCCTCTCGTGACGCGTCCCCCGGGTCGGCGGGGGGCAGGGGTGGAGCCGCCGCCGAGCCGATCCCAGGGGAGCCGCTGCCGCCGACGAGCACGGCCCGGGCATGAGGACCACGAAGCAGGGCTCGCCCGGTCTCGCATGGGTCGGTGAGGTCCGGCGGGGAGGGGGAGCGCCCACGGGAGAGCAGTGGCCCGGGGCGGGTCGACGCGGGTGGAGGCCCGGGCCGCACGGGACGCCCGGGTGTCACGGGCGACGGCGCGGCGCCCCGAGCCGGTGCGCCGGAGGGAGCGGGCCGAAGGGCTACGCGCTCAGCAGCCGCGCATGGGCGACCTGCCCCATGACCCAGTACAGGGTCTCCGGACCGGTCGCCGGGATCAGCGTGGTGTGGTGGCGTCCGCCGCCGGCGACGCCGACCTGGACGAAGCCGGTCGTCCGCCGCTCCTTCATGAGCAGGAAGAGCAGCCCGAGGAGGCAGAAGACGGAGAAGACCACCGCCAGCACGATGGCGTGCGTGGGGGTCTTCTCCTCGGTGCGGGACAGGTCCGTCACGTTCCACACCGCCCCCTTGAGGGGCAGCGTCCCGTTCGGGGTCATGACGGAGTCCTGGACGACGGTGATGTCGCCGATCATCAGCAGGGGCGCGCCCGGGAACCCCGGCGCACCCTGGCCGCCCAGCGGTGCGGGTGATGCCTGGGCGAAGCCGTGGCCGTACTCGGCCGCGTCCGGCGGGTACGCCGGGCCCCACTGGTAGTCGCGGCCGTCCTGGTAGGGGTTCGGCTGGTTCATCGGTCCCCGCTCTCGCATCACAGAAGCCGGCACGGCAGAAGCACGCGTGACGGAAACATCGGTCAAGGGCCCGTTTCCGTACTGCGAGCGTACAGAAACGGGCCCTTGACGGAGCGTCTGACTCCGCGCTCAGAAGCGGCGGGTGATCAGCGCGCGCTTGACCTCCTGGATCGCCTTGGTGACCTCGATGCCGCGCGGGCAGGCGTCCGTGCAGTTGAACGTCGTGCGGCAGCGCCACACGCCGTCCTTGTCGTTGAGGATCTCCAGGCGCTGCTCGCCCGCCTCGTCACGCGAGTCGAAGATGAAGCGGTGCGCGTTGACGATCGCCGCGGGGCCGAAGTACTGCCCGTCGTTCCAGAACACCGGGCAGGACGACGTGCACGCGGCGCACAGGATGCACTTGGTGGTGTCGTCGAACCGCTCGCGGTCCTCGGCCGACTGCAGCCGCTCGCGCGTCGGTTCGTTGCCGGTGGTGACCAGGAACGGCATGACGTCCCGGTACGCCTGGAAGAACGGCTCCATGTCCACGATGAGGTCCTTGAGGACCGTGAGGCCCTTTATGGCCTCGATCGTGATGGGCTTGTCCGGGTTGATGTCCTTGATCAGCGTCTTGCAGGCGAGCCTGTTCTTGCCGTTGATCCGCATCGCGTCGGAGCCGCAGATGCCGTGGGCGCAGGAGCGCCGGAAGGTCAGCGTGCCGTCGACGTCCCACTTGATCTTGTGGAGGCCGTCGAGGACGCGCTCCTTGGGGTCGATCTCGATCTGGAAGTCCTGCCACTCGGCCTCGGCGGAGACCTCGGGGTCGAAGCGGCGGATCCGGAAGGTGACCGTGATGTACGGGGAGGCGGCCTGCGCCTCGGCCTCGGCCTTGTCCAGTACGGGGGTAGCCATCAGTACTTACGCTCCATCGGCTGGTAGCGGGTCTGGACGACGGGCTTGTAGTCGAGACGCACGGTCTCGGTGCCGTCGGCGCCGACCTCGCGGTACGCCATGGTGTGGCGCATGAAGTTGACGTCGTCGCGGTTCGGGAAGTCCTCGCGGTAGTGACCGCCGCGCGACTCCTTGCGGGCCAGGGCGGAGACGGCCATGACCTCGGCCAGGTCGAGCAGGTTGCCCAGCTCGACGGCCTCCAGCAGGTCCGTGTTGAACCGCTTCCCCTTGTCCTGGACGGACACGTTCTTGTAGCGCTCGCGCAGCTCGGTGATCTTCTCGACTGCCGTCTTGATGGTCTGCTCCGTACGGAACACCATCACGTTGGCGTCCATCGTCTCCTGCAGCTCGCGGCGCAGTTCGGCGACCCGCTCGCCGCCGGTGGAGTGCCGCAGGCGCTCGATCTGCTCCTCGACGAGGACGGCCGGGTTCTCCGGCAGGTCGACCCATTCGGCCTCCGCCGCGTAGTCGGCGGCGGCGATCCCGGCGCGCTTGCCGAAGACGTTGATGTCGAGGAGGGAGTTGGTGCCGAGGCGGTTGGCGCCGTGCACGGACACGCAGGCGACCTCACCCGCGGCGTACAGGCCCGGCACGACGGTGGTGTTGTCCGCCAGGACCTCGCCCTCGACGTTGGTCGGGATGCCGCCCATCGCGTAGTGCGCGGTCGGCTGGATCGGGATCGGGTCCGTGTAGGGCTCGATGCCGAGGTACGTGCGCGCGAACTCGGTGATGTCGGGGAGCTTGGCGTCCAGCTGCTCCGGCGGGAGGTGCGTCAGGTCCAGGAAGACGTGGTCGCCCTCGGGACCGCAGCCGCGGCCCTCGCGGATCTCCGTGTAGATCGAGCGCGAGACGACGTCGCGGGAGGCGAGGTCCTTCATGACGGGCGCGTACTTCTCCATGAAGCGCTCGCCGTCCTTGTTGCGGAGGATGCCGCCCTCGCCGCGGGCGCCCTCGGTGAGGAGGATGCCCATGCGCCAGATGCCCGTCGGGTGGAACTGGAAGAACTCCATGTCCTCCAGCGGCAGGCCGCGCCGGTAGCAGGCCGCCTGGCCGTCGCCGGTGAGGGTGTGCGCGTTGGAGGTCACCTTGAAGAACTTGCCGGTGCCGCCGGAGGCGTAGATGACGGACTTCGCCTGGAAGACGTGGATCTCGCCGGTGGCCAGCTCGTACGCGACCACACCGGCCGAGTGCTTGACCCCGTCGACCTCGGTGATCAGCTGGTCCAGGACGTAGAACTCGTTGAAGAACTCCACGCCCTCCTTGACGCAGTTCTGGTACAGCGTCTGGAGGATCATGTGCCCGGTGCGGTCCGCCGCGTAGCAGGACCGGCGGACCGGGGCCTCGCCGTGGTTGCGGGAGTGGCCGCCGAAGCGCCGCTGGTCGATGGTGCCCTGCGGCGTCCGGTTGAACGGCAGGCCCATCTTCTCCAGGTCCAGGACCGCGTCGATGGCCTCCTTCGCCAGGATCTCGGCGGCGTCCTGGTCGACCAGGTAGTCACCGCCCTTGACCGTGTCGAAGGTGTGCCACTCCCAGTTGTCCTCCTCCACGTTCGCCAGCGCGGCGGCCATACCGCCCTGCGCGGCGCCCGTGTGGGACCGGGTCGGGTAGAGCTTCGTCAGCACGGCGGTACGGCTGCGCTTCGTCGCCTCGATGGCGGCGCGCATGCCGGCGCCGCCGGCGCCGACGATGACGGTGTCGTACTTGTGAATCTTCATGGTGTGGAACCTCAGCCCCGTGCCTAGCGGATGTTCGGGTCGAAGGTGAAGATCACCAGCGTGCCCAGAAGGATGGTGAACACCGTGGCGGTGTACAGCAGGCCCTTGAGCCACAGGCGCGTGTTCGGCCGCTCGGCGTAGTCGTTGATGACGGTACGCAGGCCGTTGGCGCCGTGCAGCATCGCCAGCCACAGCATCAGCAGGTCCCAGGTCTGCCAGAACGGGGACGCCCAGCGGCCCGCGACGAACGCGAAGCCGATCTTGGAGACGCCGCCGTCCAGGACGAGCTGGATCAGCAGGTGGCCGATGACGAGCACGACGAGGACCACGCCCGAGAGGCGCATGAAGAGCCACGCGGCCATCTCGAAGTTGCCGCGTGTCGACCGGGGGGTCCGGCCGGTCCGCTTGCGCGGGGGCTCGATGTACGGCGCGGGGTTGTCGGGGCCGTAGGCGGCGCCCTCGACGGCGCCGATCGCGGAAGGGGTCTCAGCGGACATGTCTGGCGTCAGCTCCCGAACAGTTCACGTGCGGCGTGGCCGAGCACCGGGTAGACGGCGCCGGCCATCAGGACGAGCCAGATGCCCATGACGGTCCAGAGCATCTGCTTCTGGTAGCGGGGGCCCTTGGACCAGAAGTCCACGGCGATGACGCGAAGGCCGTTCAGCGCGTGGAAGAGGATGGCGGCCACCAGGCCGTACTCCAGCAGCGCGACGATCGGCGTCTTGTACGTCGCGACGACCTCGTCGTACGCCTCGGGGGAGACGCGGACGAGGGCGGTGTCCAGCACGTGTACGAACAGGAAGAAGAAGATGAGGACGCCGGTGACTCGGTGAGCCACCCAGGACCACATACCTTCCCGGCCGCGGTACAGCGTTCCAGCCGGCACGGAAAAACCCTCCGGGAGCGGGGATTGGAGCCGGCCGCCAGCGTCCTTCCAAGGTGACAGCTCTGTCGGTCTGGCCCGGCCGGGTACGGTCCACCGGCCCTCGCCATCGTAGCGACGACTTGTCGGTTCCCTCGCGCGGGGTCCGCCGGTGTGATCAAACAGGCACGGACGGGCTATCGGGCCGGCTGCCGCGGTGGGTGCCGCGGTGGCTGCGGGGGTGGCCGGAACCGGGCTCTCCGGGGTGGCCGGTCACCATGTCCGCCAGCCGGGCCCGGGCCAGCCGGCGCAGCTCCTCGGCCGCGACCACCCGCTCCTCGTCCGGGTCGTTGGTGAGCCGCGCGCGGATCCCGGCCAGCACCTGGTCGGGCTGCTCGTCGGAGCGGACGCCGTCCAGGCAGATCACGAAGGCGTGGCCGAAGCCGGCCTCGTAGGCGGCGTGGGCGGCCCGCAGGGCGGTGTGCGCGGCCGCCGGGGCGGTGGGGTGCAGCCCGGAGGACGACTCCGCGGCGAGTGCCTCGTCCAGGTCGGCGGAGGACAGGTCGTACCCGGCCTCGTCCGCGGCGGCGAGGAGGGCGCCGAGGTCGGGGTAGGGGCGGTGGGCGGCGACCCGCAGGGCCCAGCGGCGGCTCCCGCAGCAGGACAGGAGGGCCGCGGTCGCGGTGGTGCGGGTGGCGGTGTTGAACCGCTCCAGTCCGGGCAGGGGCGCAGCGGCGGCCGGGCGGGGGCCGGGAACGGATGCCGGGGAGGCCGGCCCGGCGGGGGCGGGGATCCGCACGACCGGAGGGAGCGTGGGTGGTCGCTGCGGGAGGCCGGTGTGCGATTCGCGGGACAGCGTGGACTCCGGGGCGACTGGGAAGCGTGAGGTCTTTGCGTCGCAACGCTATCGAGGCGCGCCAGAAGGTGTCCGAAGGATGCGCGAATTTCACCCGAACGGGAGAGTTTGAGCGCGCATGGTAGACGACTGGGCTGGAATGAGTCGATGAGCCGGCGTTTGTCATACTTCTCCGTGATGAGGAGGTTGATTCTGTGATGTGGCTATCCGGGCGCATGCGCCGAGCGGTCCCCGCCGTCGCGGCCGCCGTGGCCCTGTCGGCGGCCGTCTCCTGTTCGGTGGGCGGGTTCGGAGGCGCGGAGGCCCGGGGGCCGGCAGGGACCGGGCCGCCCAGGCTCCTTCGCCGACGGCACCGTCACCGGCGGCGTCCTCCCCGGAGTCGGCCCCTTCCCCGAAGCCCTCGTACCCCCTGTCCGGCGAACCCCGGACCATCCCCTCCGTCCGCGAACACCAGGCCGCCCGCGGACCGGGCTGGCGCCCGGCGGCGGGCAGCGCCGTCGTCGTCGCCAAGGGGAGCGAGGCGCTCGCCGACGAGGGCCGGCTGCTGGCCGGGGAGCTGAAGACGGGCTTCCGCGGCAACGGGCCCGTGAAGGCCGGCGACGTCGAACTGTCGCTCGACTCGGCGGGCGGCGGCGCACCCGAGTCGTACACCCTCACCACGCGCGACAACCGTGTCCGGATCACCGGGCCGGACGAGGCGGGGGTCTTCTACGGCACCCGCACCCTGAAGCAGGCCGTGCGCGCCGGCGGTGCGATGCCCGAGGGCGTCGTCCGCGACCGTCCCGACCGGCCGCAGCGCGGCCTGAACGTCGACATCGCGCGCAAGTACTTCACCGTCGGCTGGCTCGAGGCGCGGCTGCGCGAGATGGCCGACCTCAAGCTCAACACGCTCGGACTGCACTTCGCCGACGACCAGGGGTTCCGGATCGCCTCCGACACCCACCCGAGGTCGTCTCCCGGGACCACCTCAGCAAGGCCGAGGTGCGCCGGATCCTCGCCCTCGCCCGCAGCCTGCACATCACCGTCGTACCCGAGATCGACTCGCCCGGGCACCTCGGCGCGGTCCTGCGGGCGCACCCCGGGCTCCAGCTGCGCAACGTCCAGGGCGTGCCCCGGCAGGGCGCCATCGACATCTCCAAGCCGGAGTCCGCGCGGATCGTCGACGACCTGCTGCGGGAGTACGCGCAGCTCTTCCCCGGCCGCTGGTTCCACGTCGGCGCCGACGAGTACCAGGCGCTGACCGTGCGCGACCCGCAGACCTCCTACCCGCAGCTGGCCCGGGCGGCCGTGCAGAAGTACGGGCCGAACGCCACCGTGCGGGACCTGGCGACCGGCTGGCTGAACGACCGGGCCTCGGTGGTGCGCGCCGCGCGGAAGCAGCCCAAGGCGTGGAACGACGGCTTCTTCCGCGGCGGCGCGGTCTCCCCGGACAAGGACATCGAGGTCGAGTACTGGACGGGCAAGGAGATCGGCGCCCGGCCGCTGGCCGAGTACCTGGCGGAAGGCCGCAAGGTCGTCAACCTCAACGACGAGTACCTCTACTACGTGCTCGGCGAGCCCAACGAGTTCACCTACCCGACGGGCCGGCGCATCTACGAGGAGTGGACGCCGCTGGTGCTGCGGGGCACGACCCCCGTCCCCGCGCGCTACTCGGACCAGATCCTCGGCGGCCGCCTCGCCGTCTGGGGTGACCGCGCCCAGGCGCAGACCCAGGACCAGGTGGCGGCGGGCATCCGCATGCCGCTGCGTGCGCTGGCCCAGAAGCTGTGGACGCCGGGGCCGCCCGCACTCTCCTGGGCGGACTTCAACGCGCTGGCGGACAGGCTCGGCTGAGGCCGGGGGCTGTCCCGCGTAACCCGGCGGACCGGCGCGCGGCGCCGGGTGCGGTGCGTCGCACGGCGGAGGGGCGCCCGCATGCCGGGCGTACGGGGGCGATCCGGCAGCGCGGCGCGGTGCGGTGCGGTAGCCGTCGTCGCGCGCCCGCCGGGGGTTCCGGGGCGGCCCCGAGGGTCCGGGGGGCGACCGTTCTCGTAAGGTTGTTCGGTGCGCTGCCCCGGGGAGGGGCGCGCCTCCGGTCTTCGTGTCACCTGGGGGAATGTCCTTGATGCCGCACACGCCCGTGCCCGGGCCCGTACCGCCGGTGCACGCACCCGGCCGCGCACTCCGCTCGCCCGTCGGGCTCTCGTACGCCGTCATCGCGCTGCTCGGCGTCGTGATCGTCGCCGATCTCCTGATCGTCGCGGCCTCGGTCAACATGCGGTCGTTCCTCGGCGGCGCCGCCTCGGGCTCGGCCGGCTTCGACGAGGACGAGGCGAACCGCGCCGACTACGCGATGGCCGGATCGGGTGGGCTGTACGTCGCCGCGCTGCTGGCGGTGGCCACGCTCTTCATCATCTGGTTCCACCGGGTCCGGTGGAACGCCGAGGTCTTCGCGCCCGACACCCAGCGCAGGACCCGGGCTGGGCGATCGGCGCGTGGTTCATCCCGATCGCCAACCTGTGGATCCCGCGGGGCATCGCCGCCGACGTGCTGCGGGCGAGCCGCACCGACCCCTACGGCGGCGCGCCGGTGGGCCGCGGTCTCCTCAACGCCTGGTGGGGCGCCTGGGTCTGGGCGGTGGTCTTCGACCGGTACGCGAGCAGGATGTACGACAGGGCCCAGGGCGCCGACGCGATCCACGACGCTGCGGGGCTGATGATGGCCAGCGCCGGGTTCGACCTGCTCGCCGCGGTGCTGGCCGTTCTCTTCGTGCGCAGGCTGACGTCCATGCAGCACGCCAAGGCCCTCGCGGTGCGGGCCGTGCCGCCGGTCTGACATCCGGACCAGCAGGCATCATTCAGACGGTTTTCGGCCGCATGAGTGACGTTTTTCAGCCACTCGGCGCTGTGTGTGACGTACGCGAACGCACAGTCGGGGAGGCGTCGATGGGCCTGGTGCAACTGATCGCGGAGGCCGACGGGCGGAGCCTGGCCGCGAGTGGTCTCGCGTGCCTGGACCGGTGCCGGCCCCTGCTCGACGAGGAACCCGACGTGCTGCGGCCCCTGTGGGCGGGCATCGCCGAGGGCGAGGAGGGCTGGGCGGGCCAGCTGGCCGCGGCGCGGGCGGCACTGGACGCGACGCCCGTCGGCGAGGCGTCGAGCCGGGCATGGGCCCCGGTGCGGAAGATGATCGCCGCCGCCCCGTCGGAGTGGGCCGCAGGCCCGCTCGGCGAGTGGGCGGCGGCGTGCTCCGGCCTCGCGCTCGAACTGCACCGCGAACTCGACCCGGCCGGCGGCGCCCGCGGCCCGCTCGCCGCCGGCGAGGAGCGCCGGCAGATCCAGATCCTCGAACTCCTCGCCGGCAACCCGGACGGTGCCGCCCTCCGCCGCGCCCTGGACCTCTCGACCGAAGGCCGTCGCGTGCTGCGCGCGGCCCTGTCCCGGCGGGCGAGGGGCGGGGCTGACCCGTCCTGACGGCTCCGCCCGGGCGGGTGTGGGGTCGGGGCCGGCCAGGCCGCTCCGGAGCGGGCCCGCGGCCCGCGGCCCGTGACCCGCGGCCCGCGGCTACCCGGCGGGCGCGGCCGCCCCGTTCCCGGGCACGGTGAGCCCCAGCGGCCCGCCGCTCGCGATCACCTCGGGCCCGGCGAGCAGATCCCCGTAGCCGTCGCCGTCCAGGTCCAGCACGGTCAGAGCCGTGGCGTCCGCGCCCACCGCGAGCGCGGGTGCCCCCGCCGTGCTCAGACCGGTGGGCGAACCGTGGTACGTCACGATCCCCCGCCCGGTGGACACGGCCAGGTCGTCGAACCCGTCGCCGTTCATGTCGCCCGAGGCGAGGGCGGATCCGCCGGCGCCCATCAGGACGGTGGGCGAGGCGGTCCCGCGCCCGCGCTCGGGACCGCTCAGCACGACGAGCGCGACGGCTCCCTCCGGTGTCCGGAAGGCGACCGCCAGATCCCGGTCCCCGTCCCCGTCGAAGTCACCGCCGGCGGAGTCCTGCTCCTCTGCCCCGTCCGGTACGGCCGCCGCCGCCTCCGCCCCGGGGTCCAGCGGCCAGGGCGCCCCGGAGGGCTCCGGCTCGCCGGTGCCGGGCCCGTCGCCCAGGGCCGCGGCGGACCGGCGGATGGCGGGCAGGTCGGCGTAGAGACGGGCGCCGGGGCACTCGGTCCGGTACGCGTCGCGGTGCCCCGGGAGGCGCGGGAGAACGACGCGCTGCCCTCGCCGGAACTTTCCGTTGTCCGTGGACGCCGTGAGCGTCGAGGTCCCGTCGACGGCCAGGCCGTAGAGGCCGAGCTTCCAGGCGGCGAGCCTCGCCACGGCGTCGCGGATGGCGGGCGTGGCGGCCGCGGTGCTGTAGTCGCCGATCACCGACACGCTGCTCGTGTCGACGTTGAAGCCGTAGGTGTGGGCTCCCTGGACCGGCCGGTCGATGCCGCCGGCCCGGCCCTCGAAGATCCTGCCGCACTTGTCGACCAGGAAGTGGTAGCCGATGTCGTTCCACCCCTGGCCCTCCACGTGATACGTGAAGACGGCCCGCACGATCGCGGGCGAGTCGGCGCACTGGTAGGTGTTCGACCCGGCGGTGTGGTGGACGAACAACGCCTTGGTGGTGGAGTTGTACGTGGGCGGTCCGCCGACCTTGGACTCGTCCGCGCCCCAGCCGGCCCGCATGGTCATCGGCGGAGCGCCCGCCGGTGCCTCCGCACGGGCGGACGTCGGCGCCGAAACCCCGACCTGGGGATCCACGAGCTCGACGCGCAGCCCGCGGGGCAGCGCCGTCCCCACGGCCCGCAGCTGCACCCCGTCCGACGGTCCGGTCCACAGCGGCAGGCTGCCCGCCCGCAGTCCGGCGGAGGCCGTCCCGGGGCCGGCCTCGGACGTCCGCACGTCCACCTCGAGCGTGTGCCAGGGCGACCAGGCACCGGTACGGCTGTCCCGGGTGCGGACTTCGGCGGTGCCGGTGAGTTCCGCGTCCGGGTCGTCCCAGGTGATGCCGACCAGGCTGAACGGCTCGGTGGTGCGCGCCGGGAGCGCACGCCGCCTCGGGTCGCTGCCGGGTACGGGCACGCTGTGGATCCCGCCCGCACCCGGCGCCGGGGACGCACGCCCGGGGGCGTCCTGGGACCGGACCGGGGAGGGGAGCGGGGAGACGGGAGCCGAGGGGGGCACGGCGGCCGTGAGGCCGGTGAGACAGACGACGGCGGTGCACACGGCGGTGAAGGCCACAGGGCGGCATCTCATGGGCCCGGAGCATAGGGAAGCGGCGGGCATATGGTGTGCAATGACGCTACGGCCGGGCCGGTGACGTCCGAAACGAGCAGGTGATTGACGGACTGTCCGAAAGCCCTCGCCCGAACTGCCGTTCCGTGGGCGTTGGTACCGTCCGGTCATGGCCGTTGATCAGGCGTCGGACATCTCGGACGCATCAGAGGAAACGACGAGGACACCCGTTACCGCCGACGACGTGCAGCACGCCGTCCGGCTCGCGCTCACCGCCTTGCGGGCCGGCCTCGGCGCCGACTGGGACACCAGGGCCGGCGCACTGGAGTGGACCTGCTGGGAGACCGTCGAGCACCTCGCCGACGACCTCTTCGCCTACGCCGCCCAACTGGGGCCCGAGTCCCCTGCGCTGGACGGCGATGTCCCCTTCGACTGGAGGACGCGTCGCGCCGGCGGACCGGCGAACATCACCTTCGCCGACCGGGCCGCCGGGCCCGGGGCCTGCTCCTGATGCTCGACGCCTGCGGAGGCATGCTCACGTCGATGGTGCGCACCGCCCCCGCGGAGGCCCGCGCCTACCACGTCTTCGGGACGTCCGATGCCGAGGGCTTCGCCGCCATGGGCGTGGTCGAGACGCTCGTCCACACCCATGACGTGGCCCAGGGCCTCGGCCTCCCCTGGTCCCCGCCGGCCGGCCTGTGCGGCCGTGCCCTCGCCCGTCTCTTCCCCTGCGCCCCGGCGGACACGGACCGCTGGCAGACGCTCCTCTGGGCCACGGGCCGCGGCGAACTGCCGGGCCGCGGGCGTCTGGAGTCCTGGCGGTGGTACTCGGCCGTCGCCCGCTGACGTGCGGTCGACGGGGCAACCGCCGGTGGACGGGTCGGGTGGTCGACGGGGGCGCGCGGTGCCGGGGGGCGGACTGCCCGTGGCGGAGACCGGCGAGACCGCCGGGGTGCGCGGAGCCCGCGCGTGCACGAGGCGTTCACGAGACGACCGGGGCCGCCACCCCCACAGGAGAGGCCCCGGTCGTCGTCCGTGAGGGCTGCGAAGCGGCCCTGTACTCCTCTCAGCGCCGCGGGTGCGTTTTCTGTCACACCGGGGCCCTGCCGCACAATGTTGCAAGTTGTACTAGACATGGACGCGGCCCCTGTGGAGGACGTAGCGTGGCGCTGCGCGCTGGGCCGTGCGGCGGTGATGACCAGCCGCGATGACGAACGGGTAGTGGGAGTGCTGGGGGACGACGCGGAGCTGACCGCCGCGGTGCGCGCGGCGCAGGACGGAGGCGAGGACGCCTTCCGGGCTGTGTACCGGGCCGTTCACCCGCGGCTGCTCGGATACATCAGGACGCTGGTCGGCGAGGCGGAGGCCGAGGACGTGGCGTCCGAGGCCTGGCTGCAGATCGCCCGGGACCTCGACCGGTTCAGCGGCGACGCCGACCGCTTCCGCGGCTGGGCGGCACGTATCGCGCGCAACCGCGCCCTCGACCACATCCGGATGCGCGGCAGGCGCCCGGCGGTCGGCGGGGACGAGACCGAACTGACCGGAAGAGCCGCCGAGTCCGACACCGCTGGAGAGGCCATGGAGGCCCTGGCGACCGGTCGCGCCATGGCCCTGATCGCCCAGCTCCCCCAGGACCAGGCGGAGGCCGTCGTGCTGCGGGTGGTCGTGGGCCTGGACGCGAAGAGCGCGGCGAAGACCCTGGGCAAGCGGCCCGGCGCGGTGCGCACCGCGGCCCACCGGGGTCTGAAGCGCCTCGCGGAGCTCCTGGGAGCGGAGCAGGACGGGGCACATGGGGCCCCTGGGGACGAGACCGGACTCGGCGCGGTACCGTCACCGCGCACTGTCCGCCCCGGCGCGGCCCGCTCCACCGGTGTGACGCATTCGCGTCTGCGGACGCAGAAGGACATGTGATGGCCGACGAGCGTGACAACTGGCTCGACCAGGAGGCCGCGGAGCGGTTGCTCCGCGGTGAACCGGTCGAGCCCGTCGGTGTTGACGCGCGTCACCAGGCCCTTCTGCTGGCAGGGTTGCTCGACGAGGCAGCCGCCCACGGTCCGGTGACCGAGCCGCTGAGAGGTGAGGACGCCGCGCTCGCCGCGTTCCGCAAGGCGCGCGACGGCGGTGCGGCGGAGCTGCTCCCGACGGTGCGGCTGACGCCGGAGGCCGGCCCCGTCTCCTGGGCCCGTTCGGTGCACTGGGGGCTGGCGGCCTCGCTGGCCGGACTCGCGGTGGGCGGCGTCGCCGTCGCCGCGGGGACCGGGGTGCTGCCGACCCCGTTCGGCGACCCCCAGCCGGCGCCCGCCTCGTCCGTCTCGGGTGCCGTCACCCCCGGGCCGGTCACCTCCGAGCCCCGGTCGGCCGACTGCGCAGTCCCGACGCGCCGTCACCCGCGGGCACTCCCCCTCGCCGAGCGCCCCGGCGGTCCCCGGCGGCACCCGAACACCGGGCGCGGACAGGCCGGGCGCCGGTCAGGGCGATGCGTCCGCCGCGCCGCAGGACGGCCGCACGGAGGACACCGGCAGCGGGGACTGGTACGGCAAGACGGTCCAGGCCTGCCGCGACTACCGCAACGGCACGCTGGACGTGGAGCGCAAGCGCACCCTGGAGGCCGCGGCGCAGGGCGCGGACCGGGTGAAGCGGTTCTGCGACCGGATGCTGACCGCGGACGGCGGGGGCGACGACGACGGTGACGGCGGCGGCGAGGGCGACGACGACGGCGGTCAGGGCGACGACGACGGCCAGGACGGCGACGACGGCGACGACGGCTTCGGTTCGGGTGGCCTCCCGCGGCCTCCCTTCCTGCCCCCCGCTTCCGTACGGCCCGCGCCCGCCGGGCAGCCTTTCGTGCCGCCGACGGATGTGTGGCGCGTCTCCGGGCCCGCGGTTCCGGCAATGTCCCTCGCGGCCCTGTAGTTGCCGGGAGCCTCCTGCGGTCGCCCCGGGTCGCCCCGGGTCGCCTCGAGTCGCCCCCGGTGGCCGGTGACCGGCGTCCGGCGTCCGGCGTCCGGTGGTGGTGGACGCAGCCCGGTGGAGGCAGCCCGGTGGAGGCAGCCCGGTGGAGGCAGCCCCCGTCTCTCGATCGAACCGCCTTGACCTGCGGTTCTCCGTGTCCGGGAAAATTTTCCGGCCAGGTGTGACGTTTTTTGGCTGAGCGGCGCAGTACTGAGTGAGCCGACTGGTCATCGGCGACGCCTGAGCCGGGGTTCCCCCGTACCCGCGGCTCAGAGCACACAGGCGCGGGCGGGACACGTTCCCCCGGTCCCGCCCGCGCCTCCTCACCTCTCAACTCATCCGCCCGAGCCGGCCGCCCTCCTCCGTGCGGCGGCCCCGCCCGCCTTCCTGCCGGACCGCGCCGTCTCACCAGTGGACGACGACCTTGTCGCCGACCTTCACCTGGCCGAACACCGACGCGATCTTCTTCTTGTCCCGGACGTTGACGCAGCCGTGCGAGGCACCGCTGTAGCCACGGGCGGCGAAGTCCGGGGAGTAGTGCACCGCCTGGCCACCGCTGAAGAACATCGCGTACGGCATGGGCGTGTGGTACAGCGTCGACTCCCAGTCCTCGGCCTTCCAGCCCACGCTGAACGTTCCCTCCCGGGTGGGCGTGTTCTCCGAGCCGAAGCGCACGTCCATCGCCGCCACCACCGTGCCGTCGATCATCCATGCGAGCGTCCTGCTCTCCTTGCTGATGCAGAGCACGCGCCCCTTCAGGCACCGGGGATCGGGTTCGTCGAGTTCGTTGGTCGTGGCGGGCCGCAGCTCGCCGGCGGTCGGCGTGCGGGTCACCGCGAGCAGCCGCCGCCAGGTGGTCCCGTCGACCGACCCGGTCTCCGCGAGCCCCCGCTTCCGCTGGAAGCCGCTGACCGCCTCGGCCGTCATCGATCCGTAGAACGCTGTGGGGCTGCGGTGGAAGTGGCCGATCTGACGCAGCCGCGCCTGCAGTTCGCGGACCTGCTCGCTCTCACTGCCCTGCGTCATCCGTACCTCGGATTCCGCCGTCCGGGTGTCCGGTGTCCCCGGGGAGGGGCGGGGGGCTTGGCGTCGTCGGCCGCGGGGGCGGCGGTGGCGACGGGGCCCCGCGACGGTTCGCCCGGGGTGGCCGGAGGTTCGTCGCTCCCCCGCCGACCGGCCGGCTGGTGCACCCGGCGGCCAGGGCCAGGGCCAGGGACGCGAGGACCAGGAGCGGTCTGCGGAGAACGGACGTACGGTGCATAGGTGTGCCCCCCAAGGATCGTGTGTGAACAGGGATGCTTAGCAGCCGTGCCTGGTTGCGGCCGAAGGAGCATGCTGTGAGCAAGGTCTCAGTCGAGGGCACGCCGCTGCTCGCAGACCCGCCGGTGCGGGCCGCCGCGAGGGGTGCGTACCAGCGAGTATTCGTACCGGGAGGCACACCGCATGGCGCGCGAGTCCGAGTCGGGTCTGCCCATCGAGCCGGTCTACGGACCGGACGACCTCGAAGGGTGGGACCCCGGCGAGAAGCTGGGCGAGCCCGGTTCTTACCCCTTCACCCGGGGTGTCCATCCGACCATGTACACGGGCCGCCTGTGGACCATGCGCCAGTACGCGGGCTTCGGCACGGCCGCCGAGTCCAACGCCCGGTACAAGCAGCTCATCGCGCACGGCACGACCGGCCTGTCCGTCGCCTTCGACCTGCCGACGCAGATGGGGCACGACTCCGACGCGCCGATCGCGCACGGCGAGGTCGGCAAGGTGGGCGTGGCCGTCGACTCGATCGAGGACATGCGGACGCTGCTGGACGGCATCCCGCTGGACCGGGTCTCCACGTCCATGACGATCAACGCGCCCGCCGCTCTGCTGCTCCTCCTCTACCAACTGGTCGGCGAGGAGCAGGGGGTGCCGGCGGACCGGCTGACCGGCACCGTCCAGAACGACGTGCTCAAGGAGTACATCGCCCGGGGCACCTACATCTTCCCGCCCAAGCCCTCGCTGCGGCTGGTCGCCGACCTCTTCGGCTACTGCAGGGCCGAGATCCCCCGGTGGAACACGATCTCGATCTCCGGCTACCACATGGCCGAGGCCGGGGCGACGCCCGTGCAGGAGGTGGCCTTCACCCTCGCGGACGGCATCGAGTACGTCCGTACGGCCCTGGCGGCCGGACTGGACGTGGACGACTTCGCGCCCCGGCTGTCGTTCTTCTTCGTCGCCCGCACGGTCCTCCTGGAGGAGGTCGCGAAGTTCCGCGCCGCGCGCCGCGTCTGGGCCCGGGTGATGCGCGACGAGTTCGGCGCGCGGAACCCGAAGTCGCTCATGCTGCGCTTCCACACCCAGACCGCCGGGGTGCAGCTCACCGCCCAGCAGCCCGAGGTGAACCTGGTGCGGGTCGCCGTGCAGGGCCTGGCGGCCGTCCTCGGCGGCACCCAGTCGCTGCACACCAACTCCTTCGACGAGGCGATCGCGCTGCCGACCGCCAAGTCGGCCCGGCTGGCCCTGCGCACCCAGCAGGTCCTCGCGTACGAGACCGACGTCGCCGCCACCGTCGACCCGTTCGCCGGGTCGTACGCGGTCGAGAGCATGACGGACGCCATGGAGGCGGCGGTACTGGAGCTGATGGGCAAGGTGGCGGACCTCGGTGGTGCGGTGAGCGCCATCGAACGCGGCTTCCAGAAGGGCGAGATCGAGCGCAGCGCCTACCGCATCGCCCGGGAGACGGACAGCGGCGAACGCGTCGTCGTCGGCGTCAACCGCTTCACCCTCGACGAGGAGGAGCCGTACGAGCCGCTGCGCGTCGACCCGGCGATCGAGGCACGGCAGGCCGAACGGCTGGCGGAGCTGAGGGCCGGACGCGACCGGGCCGCCGTCGACGCGGCCCTCGCCGGTCTGCGGGAGGCCGCGTCCGGCACGGGCAACGTGCTGTACCCGATGAAGGAGGCGCTGCGGGCGCGTGCCACGGTCGGCGAGGTGTGCGGCGCCCTGCGCGAGGTGTGGGGCACCTACGTCCCGAGCGAGGTGTTCTGATCACCTTTCCGCGTTCTGATCGACTTTCCACCATCCGGAACGCAGAGGTGGGGAGTCGTACCCGTGTGCGACACTCCGCCTCATGCTGGGTGTCACCGATCTGCCGACGTATCTCGCGGGACTTGTCCTGATCATCCTCCTCCCGGGACCGAACTCGCTCTATGTGCTCTCGGTCGCCGCCCGCCGGGGTGTGCGCACGGCATACCAGGCCGCCGCGGGTGTGTGGTGTGGCGACACCGTGCTGATGGTGCTGTCGGCGGCGGGCGTCGCCTCGCTGCTCCAGGCCAACGCCGTGCTGTTCTCGGCGGTGAAGTTCGCGGGCGCGGGCTATCTGACCTGGCTCGCCATCGGCATGCTGCGCGCCGCCTGGTCGATGTGGCGCTCGCGCCGGGAGCTGGCGGAACCCCTGGACGGGCAGGCGGCGGACGCGTCGGCGGCGGGTGAGCGGCCGTTCCGCAGGGCCCTGGTGATCAGCCTGGTCAACCCGAAGGCCATCCTCTTCTTCATCGCCTTCTTCGTGCAGTTCGTGGACCCCGGCTACGCCTATCCGGCGGTGTCCTTCGCCGTGCTCGGCGCTCTCGCCCAGCTGGCGAGCGTCCTCTACCTCACCCTGCTGATCTTCACCGGCACCCATCTGGCCGCCGCCTTCCGGCGCCGCCGGAGGCTGTCGGCCGGTGCGACGTCGGCAGCGGGCGCGCTGTTCCTCGGCTTCGCCGTGAAGCTCTCGCTCAGCAGCGCCTGACCCGGCGGACGGACGCGCCCGCCGGGGGTGGTCCGCTGCCTGCGGGCGAGTCCGCCCGCCGTGAGGTGAAGGCGGCTGCCGTGAGGTGCAGACCGCTGCCCTGAGGCGTAGGGCGCCGCCGTTTACCCGTGCCGCCGTCCACCCGCGCCGCTGTCCACCTGTCGGGCGCCCTCCCCTCGGCCTTCAGCGGACCGTCGAAGCCTCGTCAGCCGAACCGGGCGGCCGCATACCCGCAGCGCCCTCCCCGGGCAGTTCGCACCAGACGGTCTTGGTACCGGGCCCCTAGTCCACGCCCCAGCGCACGGCCACCGCATCGAGCAGGGCGAGGCCGCGGCCGGTCTCGTCGTCGGCCGCAGCGGCCCGGCACCGGACGGGCGAGGCGCGCGGGGCAGGGTCGGTGACCTCCAGCCGCGTACGACCGCCCACGGCGGCGCGGCTGACGCGGATCGTGACCGGCACCCCGTCCCCGAGATGCCGGATGACGTTCGTGAGCAGCTCGCTCACACACAGCTGGAGGTCGGCGCAGGGCACGCCGCCGAGGTACTCGCGCACGGTGCGGCGCACGCCGGGTACGGCCTCCGGCGTCGCGAGGAGATCCAGGGTCAGCCGTCGCATCGGGCAACCCCCTTGCGGAGGGCCGCGACCAGCGCTCGGGCGGTGGTCAGGTTGCAGTTGCCCAGCGCGATGAGGGGCCGGCCGGGGCCACGGGCCGCGAAGCTCGGCAGGTCGATGCCGAGAGACGGCAGCGTGATGCCGTGGGCGGCGAGGGCGGCGCGGAGCTGTTCGGTGCACTCGTTCGCGTCCGTCGTGTCGTACATGGGGGGCATGCCTTCCTGTGCGCTCTGTGACGAATCACTCACACATTGGCGTGGTGAGCCCTACCGTGAAAGAGGTTCGGGTTCCCGGCCGTGAACGGCGTGCATACCACCGGCAGGTGGGAAAGAACGGTGAACGATGGCGCGACGCAAGGACATCGACGGCTCGGAGGGTGTCCCCACCTTCTACGGCAAGGAATTGCGTTGGCAGCGGGAGCAGGCCGGGCTCACCCTCCAGCAACTGGTCGAGGGCAGCTTCTACGGACCCAGCCACCTGAGCGAGATCGAGCGCGGCGAGCGGCGGATGCCGGCGGAGCTGGCGGAACATGCGGACCGGGTGCTCAAGACGGACGGCTTCTTCAAGCGGCGGTGCGAGGACGTGAGGAAGGCGAGACGGCGGGGGCACGCGCAGTACTTCGAGCGGGTGCTGGAGGCAGAGAAGCACGCGGAGACGATCGAGGAGTGGAGCCCGACGCTGATTCCGGGCCTGCTGCAGACGGAGGCGTACGCGCGGGCGGTGGTGCGCGCGACGCACCCGCTGGCGCCAGACGAGGAAGTGGAGGAGAGGGTCAACGCCCGCATGCCGAGGGCTCATCTCTTCGAGACCGACCACAAGATCCCGATGTACTGGGTGGTTGTGTCCGAGGCACTGCTCCGTCAGCCGATCCTCTCCCCCGAGGAGATGGCCGAACAGCTGAATCGTGTCGCGGCGTTGGCGCGCCGTCGCCGGATCGTTCCACAGATCCTTCCGTGGAACCGCGGCCCGCATCCCTTCATGCTCGGCACTGCCATGATCATGACCTTTCCGGACGCACCGCCCTTGGTTTACACCGAGGCGCTGCACACCGGCGACACCATCGACGATCCGGCCCTCGTGAAGGAGTACCGCCGGTCGTACGATCTGCTCAGGGCCGCCGCACTACCGCCCGAGGCGTCCCTCGCCCTGATCGAGGAAGCGGCTGATGACTACCGAAATGGCAAGCATCCGGATTGACTTGAGCACTGTCGCGTGGCGCAAGAGCAGCTACAGCAACGGCAGCGGAGGGAACTGCCTCGAGGTCGCGGAGGGCTTCCTCGGCGCCGCCCGCTGGCGCAAGAGCAGCCACAGCAACGGCAGCGGAGGCGATTGCGTCGAGGTCGCCGACGGCCTCGCCGGCGTCGTCCCCGTCCGTGACTCCAAGATGCCCGACGGCCCCGTCCTCGTGGTCCCGGCCCGCGCCTGGGCGTCCTTCGTCCGGACCCTCAAGGAGGCGGTCGAGTAGGCCATGTGGAGAGTGCGGTGTGCTGTCACATGATGTGACACCCGGGCTGAGCCGGCTGTTCGCTGTGCCGCCTGAATGATGAGGTGAGTGACCCGAGGGTGGGGTTTCTGCGCGCGGATGTGGAGCGGCCGGGCCGGTCGGCGGTGGAGGCGACGACTTCGGCGGGTGCCTCCTCGGGGTTGTCCGGGAGGGTTCCCCGGAACTGCACGGTGTCGAGCTGAATACCGTAGCCGGGCTGCGCTCTCGCACCCCGGCGCCCCATCGCCCGCCGCCGCGCGGCGGGGTCCAGCAGTAGGGGGCCGGCCATCTGCCCGTCGTCCGGTGCGGCGCTGAACATGCCGTAGTCAGGGCGCTGTTCGTCACTGGGGAACGCCCTCGGACCCCGCCCCTCCGCGCTCTGCGTCCCGAGGTGCCGGGGCGGCGCGCACATCAATCATGTGATCGGGCACCACGCTCTCGGGGGCCGCCGGGTAGGCGTGGAGGCCCCGAGTTGGTCGGTGGGGGCGCGTGTGCGCGCGATCAGTGCCTGGAGAGCGGGGAGTTGCTGCCATTCTGGTCGTTGATGTGGTGGCTTGGATGGTGGGGGATGTATGCGGCGGGGTCTTCGGTGGGTGGTGGCGGGACTGGTCACGGCCGTGGCTTTCACGGCGCCTACGTGGTTGGGCGGGGCGGTGTTGCTGCCGTCGGCGGTGGCGGATGACGCGATCCGCTGGTCGCTGTCCTCGGCGCTCGGGGTGGTGCTGGCCACGCTGGCGGGAACGTGGGGCCAGGGCTTCGCCACCCGTACGCCTCGTCCGGAGGATGCGTCAGCCCTGCCGTCCGGTGGTCCGGTCACGGCGTCCGGCCCGCGCAGTGTCGCCGTCAAGGGCGATCCGACGGGCCCCATCTCCACGGGTGACACCGTGGTACGCGCCGTCCCGGACGGCTCTGCGGGCCGCCCGGAACCCGACCCCCCGAACACCCCCGCACCCGCACCGGAACCCGCACCGGAACCCGCTCCGGCTCCGGCTCCGGGATCGTCTCAGCCCCGGCCCGAACCGGGGGTCGGCCGGGTTCGGTGACGGCGTCCGGGGAGCGGTCGATCGCCGTCGACGGCAACCCGCGGGGCGGCATCTCCACCGGCGACCAACTCGGGCAGGACCCCGCGTGAAGTGGTCCTTCAGGAAGCGGACCGCGAAACCACGAGCGCACCGGCCTGATGGCGTCCCCGGCATGGAAGCGTCCGGAACCCGGTCCGTCGCCATCGACACCGGCGGCGGGGCCCTTCTGGGCAGCGTGCTCACCGGGGACAGTGCCACCGCGATCCAGTTACCGCCCGAGGCGTTCGTGCCCCCGGCCCATGTCCCGGCCCCACCGGGGGTGGACAACCTCCCGGCGCGCCCGGCGCTGTTCGTGGGACGGGCCCGCGAGCTGGAGCGTTTGGACGCCGCGCTCGCCTCGCAGGGTCAGGCGGTCGTCCAGGCGGTCCACGGGCTCGGCGGGATCGGCAAGAGCGCCCTGGCCGCGCACTGGGCCGCCACCCGCCCCCACGGCCACACCCCGATCCGGTGGATCACCGCCGACAGCCCCGCAGCCGTCCAGCAGGGCCTGGCCGACCTCGCCACCGCCCTGCAACCCGCCCTCGCCCGCGCCCTGACCGCCGAGGAACTCGCCGAACGCGCCGCGCAGTGGCTGGCCACCCACACCGGCTGGCTGATCGTCCTGGACAACGTCAACGACCCCGCCGACATCGCCGCCCTGACCGCCCGCGCCCGAGGCGGACGCTTCCTGATCACCAGCCGCCTCGCCACCGCCTGGACCCACGCCACCACCGTGGTGCGCCTCGACATCCTCACACCCGCAGAGTCCCTGGCCCTGTTCACCCGCATCACCACCGCCCAGCACCCCGGGCGGGACCTGGACGGCGCCACCGAACTGTGCGAGGAACTCGGCCATCTGCCCCTGGCCATCGAACAAGCCGCCGCCTACCTGGCCCAGAACCCGCTCACCACTCCCCGCGCCTACCTCCACTTCCTCGCCCGGCATCCCGCGGACATGTACCGCCACGGCGCGGCCACCACCCCCACCGAACACACCATCGCCCGCACCTGGAACATCACCCTCGACCGCATCACCACCCTCCAACCCCACGCCGCCGACCTGCTACGCACCCTCGCCTGGTACGCCCCCGACCACATCCCCACCACCCTGACCGGACCCGCCGACCCGCCCACCCGCGACGCGGCACTCGGCCTGCTGGCCGCCTACAGCATGATCACCCCCGATGCCCCGACCGGCACCGTCGCCGTCCACCGCCTCGTCCAGGCCCTCACCCGCACCCCCGACCCCGACGACCCCCACCGCACCCCCGAACTCGTCGACCAGGCCCGCCAACAAGCCACCACCAACCTCCACACCGCCTTCCCCGACACCTGGAGCACCCCCGCCACCTGGCCCACCTGGCGCACCCTCCTCCCCCACATCGACGCCCTCGCCGACCACACCACCCCCGACACCGACACCCCCACCACCGCCCACGTCCTCAACCGAACCGGACTCTTCCTCGACGACCAGGGCCAGCCCGCCCACGCCATCAGACACCTCCAACGCGCCCTCACCGACCGGACCCGGGTGCTGGGTGAGGACCACCCCGACACCCTGTCCTCCCGTAACAACCTCGCCGGTGCGTACGATTCTGTGGGGGATCTGGGGCGGGCGATCGAGCTGTATGAGCGGACGCTCACCGATATGGTGCGGGTGCTGGGTGAGGACCACCCCGTCACCCTGTCCTCCCGTAACAATCTCGCCGTCGCCTACCGGGTGGCGGGGGATGTGGGGCGTGCGGTTCCGCTGTTCGAGCAGACCCTCACCGGCACGGTGCGGGTGCTGGGTGAGGACCACCCCGACACTCTGATCTCCCGTAACAACCTCGCCTACGCCTACAAGTCGGTGGGGGATCTGGGGCGGGCGATCGAGCTGTATGAGCGGACGCTCACCGATATGGTGCGGGTGCTGGGTGAGGACCACCCATCCACCCTGACCTCCCGTAACAACCTCGCGGGCGCCTACCAGGCGGCGGGGGATCTGGGGCGGGCGATCGAGCTGTATGAGCGGACGCTCACCGATATGGTGCGGGTGCTGGGTGAGGACCACCCATCCACCCTGACCTCCCGTAACAACCTCGCCGCCGCCTACCAGGCGGCGGGGATGTGGGGCGGGCGGTTCCGCTGTTCGAGCAGACGCTCACCGACCGGGTGCGGGTGCTGGGTGAGGACCACCCATCCACCCTGACCTCCCGTAACAACCTCGCCGCCGCCTACCAGGCGGCGGGGGATGTGGGGCGGGCGGTTCCGCTGTTCGAGCAGACGCTCACCGACCGGGTGCGGGTGCTGGGTGAGGACCACCCATCCACCCTGACCTCCCGTAACAACCTCGCCGGCGCGTACGAGTCGTCGGGGGATCTGGGGCGGGCGGTCCCGTTGTTCGAGCGGACCCTCACCGACATGGTGTGGGTGCTGGGGGAAGAGCATCCGATCACGGTGACGGTCCGAGGCAATCTCACCGCGGCCATGGCCGAACGCGAAGGCCGCACCGGGTCGTCGTGATCACGGTGTCACAAGCATGGATGTGACACAGGGGCAGAGCCGTCGGAACGTGATCACGTTCCCGCAGGTCGCCCTGTGTCGCCCCACCGGGGCGGGCGAAGCGGGGCCAGGCTTCGTCACCAGCGCGCCCGCTCCCGCCCGCTTCCTCCAGTCGAAGTCCCGTAGCCCGGCCGGTCAGCCGAGCGCGGCGCGCTTGATGCGGCGGACCCGGCGGGCCACGCGGCGGATGGCGGCGTGACGGGGGACCGGGAGACCGCCGGGGAGGCCCAGGACCGTCAGGCGGCGGCGCTTGAAGTAGCTGGCGCTGCCGTCCGTGAGACGGGCCGCGAGATACGCCTCCGCCACCGGGCGCAGATCCGCCCGGATCTGCGGCTGCATGGCGAAGCCGACGGCCTGAATCAGCCCCGACAGTTCCCCGTCGGCGGGGCGCGGGGCGCCGGGGCGGCCGTTCTCCAGGTCGGGAACAAGTGCGTCGACCAGTGTCACCGGCACCCGGTTGCTGTTCTGGTACGGCTTCAGCCGGTCGAGCAGCGGCGCCGTCCCGACCCGCGCGACCGGGATGCCGTAGAAGGTGCTCGCGGTCATCAGCGCCGTGGAGAAGCACCCCACCACCAGCGCGGGCCTGAGCTGCCGGTACAGCACCTCGGCCAGCACCGGCCGGTCCACCACGGTCAGTTCGGCTCCCAGCTTCTCCGCCTCGCGCTCCAGTGCCCGCGACCACGCCGCGGGCGCCACCGGGTGCGGTTTGAAGACCAGCCGACGGTGGCCGTGGGCGACCGCGCCCCGGACCATCCGCAGGTGCAGGGCCTCCTCCTCCTCGGCGGTGAGGATGCCCAGGGACGCGAGGTACTGCCCGAGCAGCAGCGCGGGCTGCTCGCCGGGACGGTCGGAGGAACTGTCGGAGGCGCGGTCGGAGGCGCCGGCCGTGGCGCCCGCTGCATCGGGTTCGGCGAATTCGGCGAGTGCCGCGTGGTCGGCGGGGTCGGCGAGTTCGGCGACCACCTTGGTGAACGCCTCGGTCGGCACCGTTTCCGGCCGGGCCCCGAACTCCTCCAGCAGCAGCGGCGTCAGCCCCGGCACCAGATCGAGGTGCAGCAGCCTGCGCACCCGCTCGCCCACCAGTGGGTCGATCTTGTTGCGGGTCGGGCCGTAGCTCATCAGCCCGTCCGCGTACACGTCGAGACGGGCGTCCGGGAACAACTGCGCCACCGCGAGCGCCGGATTGACCTGGATGGACTCCAGGGCCAGCTCGATCCGGTCGTCGCCCAGGCCCCACAGCATCCGCAGATACCGCTCCCACATCGGGACGTCGTCCGGGCGGGGCGACCAGCCGCCCGGATGGAAGGGGGCGATCGCCTCGTTCCACGACAGCACTCCGTCGAAGCGGCCGCGCAGCCGCTCGAAGCCCGGCATCCGGTCGACCGGGGTCGCCGTCTCCGGGGTCGCCGCGTTGTTGCTCACCAGCAGCAGCCGCCGGTCCGCCGGGGCGAAGCAGCCGCTGTCGAGCGCGGCCGCCAGTGTCGCCGCGCCGTACAGGGTGGAGGCGAAGAAGATCTGCGTGGTCCGTGCGGTGTTCGTGCCCGGGGCGGTGTTCGTGCCTGAGGCGGTGGCTGTGCGCGGCGCGGTATTCGTGCCAGGGCCGGTGTTCGTGTGCGGGGCGGCGCTCGTGTCCGGGGCGGTGCCCGTGCCCTGGACCGTGTTGGTGTCCGTACGCATCAGGCCGCTCCCGCCATGGCGGAGGCGGAGGTCGCCGGTGCGCCGGCCGGGCGCCTGCGCAGTCTGCGCAGCCGGGAGGAGCGTTCCCGGTCCATGCCGTCGAGTGCTTTTCCGAGAATGTCCTGCGGCATTCTGCGCAGGGCGTCCGCGCTCATCGCACGCAGTTTCCGGGCCACGGCCGGTTCGAACCTCTCGATCGATCCCAGGTGATGGGAGATGACGGCACAGTAGGTCCGGACGGCTTTCGGCAGCAGCCGCTCGGATTCCGGATCGTTCGCGGTCTCCTCGATTACCTGGTCGAATGCCCTGATGAAATCGAGCTGCCGTACGTCGCCGATCTGCGTCAGCGACGAGGCGACCCCCCGGCGGTAGAAGACCCCCAGCAGGCCGACCGCGGCGAAGGACTCCGCTTCGCGGTGCAGCCGCCAGATCCAGGGCCGGTCCTCGGCGGTGCGCAGCCCGTCCGTGAAGTGCAGCAGTCCCCGGTCCAGCAGCTCGCGCCGGTAGATCCCGGCCCAGGCCATCGGGTAGTCGACGGAGGTGGACCGGTCGGCGGGCAGGATCGCGTCACGCGGCCGGAGCACCTCGTTCCGCCGCCCGACGGGCACCCGGAAGACCCTGCGTTCCCGGCCGGTGCACTGCACATGGTCGGTGCGGACGAAGTCGGTGCCGAGTTCCTCGGCCGCCGCGAGCAGCCGCGCGTAGTAGCCCGGAGCCAGCCAGTCGTCGCCGTCGAGGAAGGTGATGTACTCGCCGCGGGCGGCGTCCAGGCCGGTGTTGCGGGCCGTGGCCAGCCCGCCGTTCCGCTCGTGTCTGATGAGCACCGCCCCCGGTACCTCGCGTACCGCACGCTCCAGGACCTCCGGAGTCCCGTCCGTCGAGCAGTCGTCGACGAGCAGGAACTCGAAGTCCTCGCGGGCGTTCGCCCGGAGGCTTCCCAGAGTGTCGGGCGCAAAGGCCTGGACGTTGTAGAAGGGCACGATGACCGAGAGCTTGACCACGCGCCGGACCTTAGGCGCGGGCCCCGTCATTCGCTCTGTCCGCCGAAAGGACGGCGGGTGAACAAGGTGCGGCAAAACCGTTAACCCGGACGCCTCCCGTGCCTTTCCCGGGCGCTTTCGCCTTCCGTCGACGCGCTGTTAACCATCTGTTGCTGCCGAGTTGGGCCGCCGAGCCGAATGCCTTTCTAACGTCCTCGGCGTGCCGTCACGTACCAGCCAGGCGCCGCGCGTCGCCGTGCTCGCCGACTCCGACACCCGGTGGAAGTGGGGCGCGCTCACCGCGCGCCGCATCGCCGCCGCGGACCACCCCGACCGCCTCGATCACCCCGATCGCCCCGGCCACCCCGATCACCCCGATCGCCCCGGCCAACCCGTCGAACCGGCCGGGTTCCTGCTGCGGGGGAGGGCGACGCCCACCGCGCGGCAGCTCGCCGAGGTCGGCGTCGGGACGGACTCCGTGCGCGAGGTCACCGGCGCCCGGTTCCTCCGCGCGATCCGCGAAGAGGGGTACGACGTCGTCGTCCTCGCCCTCGTCGGCGGCGCCGTGCAGGCCATGCTCCACGGCATCGCGGCCCTGCGGCTGCCCCGCCGGCCCGTGCTGGTCACCGGCTACGTCGGCGTCGTGTACGAGAAGCTCGCCGACGGGCTGCTGCTGCGGCACGGCGCGGACGTCGTGCTCGCCAACTCCCGCCACGACGTGCACCGGTTCCGCGCCGTGTACGAGGGTGTCGGTGCCGACGCCTCGGCGGTGACCGAGGCCGCGCTGCCGTTCCTCGGCGGTGCCCCGTACGAGCGGCGGGAGGGCCGGGACACGGTCGTCTTCGCCGTCCAGCCGTCCGTCCCGGAGAGCCGGGCCGACCGGATGTACCTGCTCGGCAGGCTCGCCGGGCACGCCAGGCTCCACCCGTCCCGCGAGGTGCTGCTCAAGCTCCGCTCCCGGCCCGGGGAGCACACCACGCACCTGGAGGAGCTGCCGTACCAGAGGCTCGCCGAGCGGCTCCCCGGCGGGCTGCCGCCGAACCTCCGCCTCGTGTACGGGCACATGGGCGAGGTCCTGGACCGGACCGACCTGCTGGTCACCGTCTCCTCGACCGCCGCGCTCGAAGCGCTCCACCGGCGCGTCCCCACCGCGATCCTCACCGACCTCGGCGTCCGCGAGGCGCTGGGCAACCACCACTTCCTCGGCTCCGGGCTGCTCACCTCCTGGGACCGGCTCGACGCCGGGCACCGGCCCGAACCGGACGGGGAGTGGCTGGCCAGGCAGGGCGTCGCCGCCGACGGGACGTACGAGAAGGCCTTCGACGCGGCCCGTGAACGCGTCGCCGGGCTGCTGCGGCAGCCGGAACTCCCGCCCGTCGCCCCCTACTACACCCCCGCGACCGCCCCCGGCTATCTGCCGGGGCTCCTCGCCCGCCACCGCCTCGCCGCGGACGGCGGCCCGCTGCCCGGAACCGCACCGGCCGACGAGCCCACGGGGGTGCGCCGGGTCCTGCGCGAAGCGGTGCGCCGCGCGGCACGCGGCGCCTACCGCCACGGCGTGCAGCGCGTGGCGCCCGCCATCCGCCGGATGGGCGAGCTGTGACCGACCCGAAGGCCCGAAGGAGTCCCACCCCATGACCACCGTCCTCGCCGTGATCCCCGCGAGGGGCGGCTCCAAGGGCGTGCCCGGCAAGAACCTCGCCGCGGTCGGTGGCGTCCCGCTCGTCGCGCGTGCCGTACGGGCCTGCGTCGGATCGGCCCTGGTCACCGATGTCGTGGTGTCCACCGACGACCCGGCGGTCGCGGACGCGGCGCGGGCGGCCGGGGCGGCCCTCGGCGCGACCGGCCGGGTCCACTGCGTCGACCGTCCGGCGGACATCGCGGGCGACGCCGCGACCAGCGAGTCCGCGGTGCTCCACGCCATGGACGCCTACGAAGCGGTGCACGGCCGCACCGTCGACGTCGCCCTCCTCGTCCAGTGCACCAGCCCCTTCCTGACCAGCGACGACATCGACGGGGTCGCCTCCGCGGTGGCGAAGGACGGCGCCGACACCGCGGTCACGGTCGCCCCGTTCCACGCCTTCGTCTGGCGCCGCGGGCCGGCGGCGGACACTCCCGCGTCCGCGGGCGCCCTCGCGCCCGTAGGCGGTGGATCGGCGGCGGGCACCTCCGCGTCCACCGGCGTCCCCGCGTCCGCGGGCGGTGGATCGGCGGGCGCCACCCTCGCTCCCACCGGCACCGCCGCTCCTACCGCCGCCCTCGCTCCCACCGCCGCTCCCACCGGCACCGCCGGGGACGGCGGCCGGGGCGTCAATCACGACAAGAGCCACCGCCCCCGGCGGCAGGACCGGCCCGAGGACTTCCTGGAGACCGGGGCCGCCTACGCCATGGACGCCCGGGGTTTCCGTGTCCACGGGCACCGGTTCTTCGGGCACACCGCGCTCGTCGAGACCGACCCGGCACGGGTCCTGGAGATCGACGACCCGCACGACCTCGCCCGTGCCCGCGCCCTGGCACCGCTGCTCGACGCGGCGGCCGTCCCCACCCGCGCGGACGTGGACGCCGTCGTCCTCGACTTCGACGGCACCCAGACCGACGACCGCGTCCTCATCGATTCCGAGGGCCGCGAACTCGTCGCCGTGCACCGCGGCGACGGCCTCGGCATCGCCGCCCTGCGCCGTGCCGGGCTGAAGCTGCTGATCCTCTCCACCGAGCAGAACCCCGTCGTCGCGGCCCGCGCCCGCAAGCTCAACCTTCCCGTCCTGCACGGCATCGACCGCAAGGACGCCGCCCTGAGGCGGTGGTGCGAGGAGAGCGGGGTCGCGCCCGAGCGGGTCCTCTACGCCGGCAACGACGTCAACGACCTGTCCTGCTTCGGGCTGGTCGGCTGGCCCGTCGCCGTCGCGAGCGCACACGACTCCGTGCGTGCCGCCGCGCGTGCCGTCACCACCACCCCCGGTGGCGCCGGCGCCGTCCGGGAGATCGCCACCTGGCTTCTCGGTCCCACCCTCGCCACCCCCACCCAGTAAGCCGAACCGTAAGGAACCCCCTGATGAACTCCCGTCTGCGCACCCTCGGCAGCAGGACCGCCGGTCCCGGCCGGCCCGTCTACGTCACCGGTGAGATCGGCATCAACCACAACGGCGACCTGGACAACGCCCTCGCGCTGATCGACGCCGCCGCCGACGCGGGCTGCGACGCGGTCAAGTTCCAGAAGCGCACCCCGGAGATCTGCACCCCCCGCGACCAGTGGGACATCGAGCGCGACACCCCCTGGGGCCGGATGACGTACATCGACTACCGCCACCGTGTGGAGTTCGGCGAGGACGAGTACCGGGCCATAGACGCGCACTGCCGCGAGCGCGGCATCGACTGGTTCGCCTCCCCGTGGGACACCGAGGCCGTCGCCTTCCTGGAGAAGTTCGACGTTCCCGCCCACAAGGTGGCCTCGGCCTCCCTCACCGACGACGAGCTGCTGCGCGAGCTGCGCGCCACCGGCAGGACGGTCATCCTCTCCACCGGCATGTCGACGTCGAAGCAGATCCGGCACGCCGTGGAGGTCCTCGGCAGCGAGAACATCCTCCTCTGCCACGCCACCTCGACGTACCCGGCCAAGGCCGAGGAGCTGAACCTCCGGGTCATCAACACCCTGATGCAGGAGTACCCGAACGTCCCGATCGGCTACTCCGGGCACGAGACCGGTCTGCAGACCACCCTCGCGGCCGTGGCGCTGGGCGCCGCGTTCGTCGAGCGCCACATCACCCTCGACCGCGCCATGTGGGGCTCGGACCAGGCGGCCTCGGTCGAGCCCGGCGGGCTTCAGCGCATGGTCCGCGACATCCGCACCATCGAGGCCGCCCTCGGCGACGGCGTGAAGAAGGTCTACGACTCCGAACTCGCCCCGATGAGGAAGCTCCGCCGCGTCCCCGGCGTCGTCGCCGAGCACGAGGCCGGGGCCGAGTCCCAGCCCGAGTCCCAGACCGGGGCCGAGTCCCCGTCCGGGGCCGAGGGCAGCGAGCGGGCCGAGCCGGTCGCGGTCTGACGGCATGGACCTCGCCTTCGTCGAGAGCCCGGTCCAGCTGCTGAACGTCCTGGAGTGGGCACACGCGCCCGCCCCCGCCGCGGTGCCTGCCCCGGCCGCGGTGCCTGCCCCGGCCGCGGTGCCCGCCCAGCCGGGGCCGGACGCGGCCCGGGGCGCGGTGGTCCGAGGCGGCTGCCTGACGGTCGTCGTGCTCTCGCCCACCGACCCCATGTCCCGCGGGCAGCTCCGCCGGATGGCCGAGCTGGCCCGCGACGAGGGGGTCACGGTGCGCTGGCAGGAGGCCCGGGGCGGGGCGGACGCGGTGGTGCGGACCGTGCGCGCGCTTGGCCCCCTGCTGCGGCGGGCCGAGCGCATCGTCATCGGCGACCCGTTCTCCCGCTATGTGCAGCTCCTGCTCACCCTGGCGGGAACCCGGCGGCTGACCGTGGTCGACGACGGCACGGCGACCATGGAGTTCGTGGTGCAGCTGACCCAGGGCGAACGGCTGGTGCGCTGGCACCGGCGGGGCCGCCGCGGCCCGCGCGAGCTGCTGCTCGCGCCGGTCTCGGCGGCCGCCCGCCGCCGGCTCACCCCGTCCGGCCACCGCGAGGTGGAGCTGTTCACGGCGATGCCCGTGGAGGAGGCGCCGGAAGGCATCGCCGTCACCCCGAACCGCTTCCGGTGGACCCGCTCGCGGTTCGGCCCGCCGCTGCTCACCCGGGGTGCGGACCTGGTGGGGACGTCGCTCGTGGAGACCGGAGTGGTCGGCCCCGAGCCCTATCTGGAGGCCGTCGGCTCGCTCGCCCGGGCGCATGGCGCCACCCGCTACTTCGCCCATCGCCGGGAGGGCACGGACAAGCTGCACCGGCTGGCCGCCACCACCGGTCTGGAGATCGTCCGGCCCGATCTCCCGCTGGAGCTGGTCGCGCGGCGTAGGCCGGTCGGACGCACGGTGCTGAGCTTCCCCTCCACGGTCGTGCACACCCTGCCGCTCGTGCTGGCGGGCACCGGCGTGACGGTGGCGGTGTGCGACATCGCCCCGGAGTGGCTCAGGGACACGGCGTCCCCCTGGGCCCGGGGCTTCCTCGCGGGGATCACCGGAACGGCGCGGCACGTGCACCGGCTGTCGGCGCCCGTCTGACCCGTGGCCGGGAACGCTGGCGGAGGAGGCGCGGCACGTGCACCGGCTGTCGGCGCCCGTCTGACCCGTGGCCGGGAACGCTGGCGGAGGAGGCGCGGCACGTGCACCGGCTGTCGGTACCCGTCTGACCCGTGGCCGGGAACGCTGGTGGAGGAGGCGCGGCACGTGCACCGGCTGTCGGTACCCGTCTGACCCGTGGCCGGGAACGCTGGTGGAGGAGGCGCGGCACGTGCACCGGCTGTCGGTACCCGTCTGACCCGTGGCCGGGAACGCTGGTGGAGGAGGCGCGGCACGTGCACCGGCTCTCGGTACCCGTCTGACCCGTGGCCGGGAACGCTGGCGGAGGAGGCGCGGGTACGGGTGGACCGCCTCGCGGGGGCCGGCCGTCACGGAGGGACGTGCCGAGGGAGCGTTCGCCCCACGGCGGACCGCACCGGCGGGGGCGCCCGCCGGTGCTGGGGAGAGCCGCGGGAAGCCGTGAGGAGCCGCGCGGAAGACACGTGGAGCCGCGCGGAAGACACGTGGAGCCACGGGGAGCCGCGGGGAGGGGCGTACCGCGAGGAGCCGTGTGTTCCCGCCGCCCGGCCCGGGCTCACCCGTACGGGCGACCCGGACGCGACAGGAGGCCGGAGAGTCCATATCGTGGTCAGGAGCGGGTGAGCTTACCCACACCGAACGACGGCCAAGCGTCGTCAGACGCGTTTTCTTCCCCCTATAGGGCTGAACTTTTGTTGATCTCGAGTTAGTTGGGCCTTGAAGGGGCCTACTCTTCAACGGGTGAACCAGTTGATGTCCCGCGAGCCCGACGCCGGTCCCCCCGGCGAAGCCGAGTTGCCCGGCGACCACGTTCTGCCCGGCACGCTGCCCGACGCCCTGCGCACCGAACTCATCGCCTTCCGCCGGGACTTGCACATGCACCCGGAACTGGGGAACCAGGAGTTCCGCACGACTGCCGCGATCAAGACGCGGCTGGAGGCCGCCGGCCTGCACCCGCAGGTGCTCTCGACCGGTACGGGACTGGTGTGCGACGTGGGTACCGACCGGGTGCGGCCCATGCTCGCGCTGCGCGCCGACATCGACGGCCTGCCGATCCCGGACACCAAGGCGGGAGTGCCGTACCGCTCGACCGTGCCGGACCGGGCCCACGCCTGCGGCCACGACGTCCACACCACGGTGGTGCTCGGCGCCGGACTGGTGCTCGCGGACCTCGACCGGCAGGGGCTGCTGCCCCACCCGGTGCGGCTGCTCTTCCAGCCCGCGGAGGAGGTGCTGCCGGGCGGCGCGGCCGACGCCATCGAGTCCGGGGTGCTGGACGGGGTGGGCCGGATCATCGCCGTGCACTGCGACCCCCGCGTCGACGCCGGCCGGATCGGACTGCGCATCGGTCCCATCACCTCGGCGTGCGATCGGCTGGAGATCACCCTCGACGGCCCCGGCGGCCACACCGCCCGCCCGCATCTGACCACGGACCTGGTCACGGCCGCCGCCAAGATCGTCACCGAGGTCCCCGCGCTGCTGGCCCGCCGGGTCGACACCCGTTCCGGACTCGCTCTGACCTGGGGCCGCATCGAGTCCGGGCACGCCTGCAACGTGATCCCGCAGCACGCGGAACTCGCGGGCACCGTCCGCTGCCTTGACCTGCCGGCCTGGCGGGAGGCCCCGGACCTGGTGCACGCGGCGGTCGACGAGATCGCGACCCTGCACCGGGCGAAGTCCCAGATCAACTACATCCGCGGGGTGCCGCCCGTGGTCAACGACCCCGTGGTCGCCGAGCTGCTGCACGACGCCCACGCCGCGCGGCGCGGATCGCAGGCGATCGAGGACACCGAGCAGAGCCTCGGCGGCGAGGACTTCTCCTGGTACCTGGAACACGTCCCGGGCGCCATGGCCCGCCTGGGCGTCCGTGCCCCGGGGTCGGGCACCCGTCTCGACCTGCACCGGGGCGACTTCGATGTAGACGAGGAGGCCATCCGTGTCGGCGTCGAACTCTTCACTGCGGCGGCGCTGCTTGACGACCACCGATCGTAACCGGACAGTTCACCTTGTGTTCGTCGAACGCGACGATCCGATAACGGCTGTCGAACACGTCTTTACCTGACATCTACGCGCGTTACGATCGCCGCAAAACCAGCGCCGGAAGTGGCGCTTTCGGTCAGGTTTATAAGGAGCCTCTCAGTGCGCCGGATCACCAGGATCGCCACCGTGGGCATAGCGTCCGCGGCTCTCGCGCTGTCCGCCACCGCGTGTGGCGGCAAGACCTCGTCCGAGGCCGGCTCGGACGGTGGTACCAAGGCGGCCATCGCCTACGACATCGGCGGCCGCGGCGACCAGTCGTTCAACGACGCCGCCTACGCGGGCCTCGCCAAGGCCGAGAAGGAGCTCGGTGTCAAGGGCACCGAGGCCGAGCCCAGCGAGGGCGAGGCGGACCCGGACAAGGTCCAGCGCCTCACGTCGCTGGCCCGCGCCGGGAACAACCCGGTGATCGGCGTCGGCTTCGCCTACGCTCCGGCCATCGCCGAGGTCGCTCCGAAGTTCCCGGACACCACCTTCGGTCTCATCGACGACACCTCCAAGACCGGCAAGAACATCGCCAACCTGGTCTTCAACGAGGAGCAGGGCTCGTACCTGGCCGGTGTCGCCGCCGCCAAGGTGACGAAGTCCAACACCGTCGGCTTCATCGGCGGCGTCGAGACCCCGCTGATCAAGAAGTTCGAGGCGGGCTACGTCCAGGGCGTCAAGGACACCAACAAGGACGTCAACGTCAAGGTCCAGTACCTGACCCAGCCGCCGGACTTCGGTGGCTTCTCCAAGCCGGACCTCGGCAAGGCCGCGGCACAGGGTCAGCTCGACGCCGGTGCCGACGTGATCTACGCCGCCGCCGGTCTCGCGGGCTCCGGCTCGATCGAGGCGGCCGCCAAGGCCAAGAAGTGGGCCATCGGCGTCGACTCGGACCAGTACAACCAGCAGGGCCTGGCCGCGTACAAGGACTTCATCCTCACCTCGGTGACGAAGGACGTCTCGGACGCCGTCTTCAACCTCATCAAGTCGGTCGAGGACGGCAAGCCGCAGTCCGGTGAGATCCGCTACGGCCTGGACAAGGACGGCGTGGGCCTGGCCACCTCCAACCCGGCCTTCACCAAGATGACGGACGTCGTCGCCGCGGTCGACAAGGCGAAGGCCGACATCATCGCCGGCAAGATCGAGGTCAAGTCCGCTCCGTAACCGAGCGGCCCGATCCGATGGTCCCCGGGTCCGGGAGGGCAGCGCGAGCCGCCCTTCCGGACCCCGGACCGGGTTCTGGCCGTCGGTTTTCGCTATTCGCGACCGCTACGCGCGTAGAGCCCCTGTGGGCGAGGTAACTTCGCCCCACTCCCTGCCCGCGACACCCTCGTGGCGTCCGCCCTGCCCACTGCTTCTCGCTCCTTCCCCGCCAAGGAGAGTGCGTCATCAACGCGTCCAGTCCGTCAACGCCGCCGGCTGTAGAACTGCGCGGCATCACCAAGCGCTTCCCCGGCGTCGTCGCCAACCACGACATCGACATCACCATCGGCAAGGGCACGGTCCACGCCCTCGTCGGTGAGAACGGTGCCGGCAAGTCGACCCTGATGAAGATCCTCTACGGCATGCAGAAGCCGGACGAGGGGACGATCACGATCGACGGCAGGCAGGTCGGCTTCCACAGCCCGGCCGATGCCATCGCGGCCGGCATCGGCATGGTCCACCAGCACTTCATGCTGGCGGACAACCTCACCGTGCTCGAGAACGTCGTGCTCGGCGGCGAGAAGCTGTACGGGATCGGGGCGAAGGCCCGCGACAAGATCAGGGAGATCTCCGACGCGTACGGGCTGAACATCCGCCCCGACGTCCTGGTCGAGCAGCTCGGTGTCGCCGACCGCCAGCGCGTCGAGATCCTCAAGGTGCTCTACCGCGGCGCCCGCACCCTCATCCTCGACGAGCCGACCGCGGTGCTGGTGCCGCAGGAGGTCGAGGCGCTCTTCGATAACCTCCGCGAGCTCAAGGCCGAGGGCCTGACCGTCATCTTCATCTCCCACAAGCTGGGCGAGGTGCTCTCGGTGGCCGACGAGATCACCGTCATCCGCCGCGGCACCACCGTCGGTACCGCCGACCCGCGCAGCACCACCCCGAAGCAGCTCGCCGAGCTGATGGTGGGAAGCGAGCTGCCCTCGCCGGAGACCCGCGAGTCGACCGTGACCGATGTGCCGATGCTGGACGTCGACGGGCTGCGGCTGACCGCGACCGACCCCGACGGTGTCGTCCGCGAGGTCCTCGACGGCATCTCCCTCACCATCCACAAGGGCGAGGTCATGGGCATCGCCGGTGTCGAGGGCAACGGCCAGACCGAGCTCATCGAGGCGCTGATGGGCATGCGCGACCCCGACGGCGGCGTCATCACCCTCGACGGGACGGACATCTCGCACGCCCCGACCCGCAAGCGCCGCGAGGACGGCATCGGGTACATCCCCGAGGACCGCCACCGCCACGGACTGCTGCTCGAGTCGCCGCTCTGGGAGAACCGCATCCTCGGCCACGTCACCGAGCGGCCCAACAGCGTCAAGGGCCTGCTCGACCTCAGGGCGGCCCGCAAGGACACCGAGCGGATCGTCCGCGAGTACGACGTCCGCACCCCCGGCATCGAGGTCACGGCCGCGTCCCTGTCCGGCGGCAACCAGCAGAAGCTGATCGTCGGCCGCGAGATGAGCCACCACCCCAAGCTGCTGATCGCCGCCCACCCCACGCGGGGCGTGGACGTCGGCGCGCAGGCGCAGATCTGGGACCAGATCCGCGAGGCACGGCGGGAGGGCCTGGCGGTGCTGCTGATCTCCGCCGACCTGGACGAGCTGATCGGGCTCTCCGACACCCTGCGGGTGATGTACCGCGGCCGGCTGGTCGCGGACGCCGACCCCGCCACGATCACCCCCGAGGAGCTGGGTTCGGCCATGACCGGCGCCGCCACCGGCCACCTCGAGCACAACGAGAACGGTGAGGGCCGATGAAGAAGTTCGACAAGGACCGGCTGCTCCTCGGCATCGCCGGCCCGGGTCTCGCCCTGGTCGTGGCGTTCCTGCTCACCTCCGTGGTGCTGCTCGTCTCGGACCGCGACCCGATCGAGCCGTACCGCCTGATGTTCCAGACGGCCGAGTTCACGGACGTCCAGGTCAACATCATCAACCAGGCCGGTACGTACTACCTCGCCGCGCTCGCCGTGGCCGTCGGCTTCCGGATGAACCTGTTCAACATCGGTGTGGACGGCCAGTACCGCCTCGCCGTGATGCTCGCCGCCGTCGTCGGCGCGTCCGTCGAACTGCCCGGCCCCCTGCACA
This sequence comes from Streptomyces sp. I6, assembly GCA_003725745.1. Taxonomy (GTDB): domain Bacteria; phylum Actinomycetota; class Actinomycetes; order Streptomycetales; family Streptomycetaceae; genus Streptomyces. The sequence goes on from RHDP01000001.1 coordinate 4,238,042, forward strand.
TCCTGCTGATCGTGATCGTCGCCATGCTGGTCGGGGCGCTCTGGGCCGGTATCGCCGGAATCCTGAAGACCACCCGCGGGGTCAGCGAGGTCGTCTCCACGATCATGCTCAACGCGATCGCCACCAGCCTGATCGCCTGGATGATCCTCCCCGCCAACCTCGGCGAGCAGCTGCCCGGCTCGAACGACCTGACCACCGGCGAGATCGCCGAGTCCGGCTGGTTCCCGGGCCTGGCGATGGAGGGCGGCACCATCTACGGCTTCACCCTCGTGGCCTTCGCCCTCGGCATCGTCTACTGGTTCACGCTCAACCGCACCCGCTTCGGCTTCGACCTGCGCGCCACCGGTGCCAGCGAGTCCGCGGCGCAGGCGAGCGGTGTCGACTCCAAGAAGATGGTCCTCACCGCCATGCTGATCTCGGGCGCGGTGGCCGGTCTCGTCGGCATGCCGCTGCTGCTGGGCCAGACCCACACGTACAGCCTGAGCTTCCCGGCCGGCGTCGGCTTCACCGGCATCACCATCGCCCTGCTGGGCCGCAACAACCCGATCGGCATCTTCTTCGCCGCGCTCCTCATCTCCTTCATCGAGAAGACCTCGGCCGACCTGGACCAGTTCGGCTACGAGAAGGAGATCGCGACGATCATGCAGGGACTCATCGTGATCTCGGTCGTCGTGTCCTACGAACTCGTCCGCCAGTACGGGCTCCGCCGCCAGCAGCAGAAGGTCGGCGAGGAACTCGCCGCCCAGGCCCGCAGGAACAAGGAAGAGGTTGCGCTGTGAGTGACGCGCGCGCGGCCGCCGGGCCGCAGACGACGACGAAGGCCGCGGCCCTGCGCCGCGGGAGCGGAGAACGGGTCACCGCCCAGGCGTCAGCGCCGGGGGAGAACGAAATGAGGACGGCATGAGCGAGTCCACGAGCACGGTCTCGATGACGAGCACCGCGCCCCGGAAGGGCGGTGGACGCCCCACGCTGTCGCTGCCCGTCATCCTGCTGGTCATCGCGGCCGGTCTCGCGCTGTTCTCGCTGGTCCGCGTGATCAGCGGAGCCAACGACCTGACCTCGGTCGGCCAGGTCTCCGGAGCCCTCCAGCTGGCCGTCCCGATCGGCCTCGCCGGACTCGGCGGCCTGTGGGCCGAGCGGGCCGGTGTGATCAACATCGGCCTCGAGGGCATGATGATCATGGGCACCTGGTTCGGTGCCTGGGCGGGGTTCCAGTGGGGCCCCTGGACCGGTGTCCTGATGGGCGTCGTCGGCGGCGCGCTCGGCGGCCTGCTGCACGCGGTCATGACGGTGACGTTCAACGTGAACCACATCGTCTCGGGTGTCGCCATCAACATCCTCGCCGTCGGCGTCACCCGCTACCTGTCGAACTTCACCTTCGCCGAGGAGCCCGGCGGCTCCTCGAAGCAGTCCCCGCGCATCGACCAGATCCCCGAGATCACCATTCCCGGGCTCTCGGAGGCGCTGGCGGACCTCCAGGCCAAGCACTGGTTCTTCGTCTCCGACCTGGCGGGCGTGCTCGGCGGCCTGGTCACCGACCTGTCCCTGCTGACGGTCATCGCGCTGCTGCTGGTGCCCGCCACCTGGTGGATCCTGTGGCGCACCGGCTTCGGCCTGCGGCTGCGGTCCTGCGGTGAGAACCCCGTCGCCGCCGAGACCCTCGGCGTCAACGTCTACAAGTACAAGTACATCGCGGTGATCGCCTCCGGCGCGCTGGCCGGACTCGGCGGCGCCTTCCTCGTGATCGTCTCCACCGGCATCTACCAGGAGGGCCAGACCGGAGGCCGCGGCTACATCGGTCTCGCCGCGATGATCTTCGGCAACTGGATGCCGGGAGGAATGGCGCTCGGAGCCGGACTGTTCGGCTTCACCGACAGCCTCAAGCTGCGCGGCGGCGCCGAGAACGTCCACGCCATGCTTCTGCTGCTGGCGATCCTGCTGGTGCTGGCCTTCGCCTGGCAGCTGTACAAGAAGAAGTACTGGCAGGGCGCGATCTCCCTCGCCGTCTCCGGCATGCTCTTCGTCTGGTACGGGTTCACCGACGCGCTGCCCAGCCAGTTCGTGGACGCCGCTCCCTATGTCACCACCCTCCTGGTCCTCGCGCTGTCGGCGCAGCGCCTCAGGCCGCCGAAGGCCGACGGCCAGCCGTACAAGAAGGGGCAGGGCAAGTGACGCCCGGCCCCGCCCCGGCCGCCGAGGCCGGCGCCGTCGACTGGGCGGCCCTGCGCGAGGCGGCGCGGGACGCGATGTCCCACGCGTACGTCCCGTACTCGGGCTACCCGGTCGGTGCGGCCGCCCTCGTCGACGACGGCCGCACGGTCAGCGGCTGCAACGTCGAGAACGCCTCGTACGGCCTGTCGCTGTGCGCCGAGTGCGGACTCGTGTCGCAGTTGCAGGCCTCGGGCGGCGGCCGGCTCACCCACTTCACCTGTGTGGACGGCAACGGCGACGTGCTGATGCCGTGCGGCCGCTGCCGCCAGCTCCTGTACGAGTTCGGCGGGCCCGCCCTGCTGCTGGACACCGAGGCGGGCGTCCTGCCCCTCTCCGAAATGCTGCCCCTGGCCTTCGGCCCGCAGAAGCTGGGCCCGGACAAGCCGGGGTCGCAGGAACCCGGCCCGGAGGCACCCCGCTAGTGCCCTGAGGGCACCGGGCCCCGCAGGGCCCTGACCCGGCGGCCCTTCCGCCGCTCCGGCGGAGGGGCCGCGCCATCTTTCGCACCACCTCGTTCGCACCCGGAAGGACCCCACCACACATGGACGCCATCTCCGTCATCCGCACCAAGCGCGACCGAGGCGAACTCTCCCCCGAGCAGATCGACTGGGTCATCGACGCGTACACCCGCGGCGAGGTCGCCGACGAGCAGATGTCGGCCCTGGCGATGGCGATCCTGCTCAACGGCATGAACCGTACCGAGATCGCCCGCTGGACCGCCGCGATGATCGCGTCCGGCGAGCGCATGGACTTCTCGTCGCTGTCCCGCCCGACCGCCGACAAGCACTCCACCGGCGGCGTGGGCGACAAGATCACGCTTCCGCTGGCACCGCTGGTCGCCGCCTGCGGCGCCGCCGTGCCGCAGCTGTCCGGCCGCGGCCTCGGCCACACCGGCGGCACCCTCGACAAGCTGGAGTCCATCCCCGGCTGGCGGGCGCTGCTGTCCAACGAGGAGATGCTGCGGGTCCTCGACACCACCGGTGCGGTCATCTGCGCCGCGGGCGACGGGCTCGCCCCCGCCGACAAGAAGCTCTACGCGCTGCGCGACGTCACCGGCACGGTCGAGGCGATCCCGCTGATCGCCTCCTCGATCATGTCCAAGAAGATCGCCGAGGGCACCGGCTCGCTCGTGCTGGACGTGAAGGTGGGCTCCGGCGCCTTCATGAAGAACGTCGAGGACGCCCGGGAGCTGGCCTCCACCATGGTCGGCCTCGGCACGGACCACGGCGTGAAGACCGTGGCGCTGCTCACGGACATGTCCACGCCGCTCGGTCTCACCGCGGGCAACGCCCTGGAGGTCCGCGAGTCCGTCGAGGTGCTGGCGGGCGGCGGCCCCGCCGACGTCGTCGAGCTGACCCTCGCGCTGGCCCGCGAGATGCTCGACGCGGCCGGCGTCAGGGACGCCGACCCGGCGAAGGCCCTGGCCGACGGTTCGGCGATGGACGTCTGGCGCCGCATGGTCGCCGCGCAGGGCGGCGACCCGGACGCCGCGCTCCCGGTCGCCCGCGAGCAGCATGTGATCACGGCACCGGCCTCGGGCGTGCTGACCCGCCTCGACGCCTACCAGGTCGGCGTCGCGGCCTGGCGCCTGGGCGCCGGCCGGGCCCGCAAGGAGGACCCCGTGCAGGCGGGCGCGGGCGTCGAGCTGCACGCCAAGCCCGGCGAGGAGGTCACCGAGGGCGCCCCGCTGATGACCCTGCACACGGACACCCCGAGAAGTTCGACTACGCCCTGCGGTCCCTGGAGGGCTCCTTCGGCATCGCCGCACCGGGCACCGCCCACGAGGCGACCCCGGTGGTGCTGGAGCGCATCGCCTGATCCGGGCGGGTTCGTCACCCGTCCCCGAGGTCTTCCGGGGCGGTGACGTCTCCCCGGCCGCCGACCCGTTCCCGGTCGGCGACTTCCTTCGGCTGAACGGGACCGGCGGTGGGCCGCCGGTCCCGTTCGGCATGCTGGACTCGGTGCCGCACCGACAGAGGAGACCGCGATGGGCGCACTCGGCGTCGACCCACCGGCCTCTCACGGCCGGGAGTGGGACGACCTCGTCCGTCTCCGGGAGGAGACGGACGCGCCCGAGGGCTGCAAGGTGGAGCTCATCGAGGGGACCGTCACCGTGTCCCCCACGCCTGCGAACAGCCACAACAGCGTCGCCCAGCGGGTCCAGCGGCAGCTCTGCACGGTGCTTCCCGAGGACTGGGGCGTCTACCAGACCCTGGCCGTGGCCATTCCCTCTCGGCTGGGCATGTTCATTCCGGATCTGGTCGTGGCGCCCGAGGCGGCTCTCGACGAACCCGGCCACTGCATCCCCGCCGCGGCCGCCCTGCTCGTCGTCGCGATCACCTCGAAGTCCAGCGCCAACCACGACCGGATCGAGAAGCTGCACGGCTATGCGACGGCCGGAGTGCCCTGGTATCTGCTGCTCGACAGCTGGCACTCGGGGCGGCCCACAGCGACCCTGTACGGACAGCCCAGGAACGCCACGTACCGCGTACTCGACACGGTGAAGTACGGAGAAGGGCTGCACATCCCCGCCCCCTTCGACCTCACGATCGACACCGGCGCCTTCCCCGCCGGCTGACAGCGCGCGCGGACTTCCCTGCCCGCCCCTGCCCGCCTCGCGCGGGATGTGACCGCGCCGCTCCGATGAGTTGCCGCGGCGGGCGCGGTCTCCTCTCGTATGGACAGCATCGAGCAGCCCGTCGTTCTGGAACTCCCCGGCCGGATCATCCCGGCCGATGTGCCGCTGCTGTGCGCCCGGCTGCGGAGACACACCGCCGCCGCAGGCACCGGCGGGGAGATCGTGTGCGATGCGGGCCGGCTGGCCGTCGCCGATCTGACGGCCGTGCACGCCGTCGCCCGGCTGCGGCTGACCGCGCGGAGACTGGGCCGGGAGCTGCGGCTGGTGAACGCCGGTCCCGAACTGCTCGCCCTGCTCGACCTCACCGGGCTGGGCGGCGACGGCCAGGGCCGGGCGGCTCCGCTCAGCCCCCGGTGCTGAGCCGCTCCGGCAGCCCGAACAGCGGGAACCACCGCTTGGTGTCCAGGAAGAAGTCCATCGCGCCGATCCGGCCGCCGGCGACCTCCAGGACGATCAGCGCCCAGGGCTCGTAGCCCTCGCCGTCCCGGCCGCGGTGGTACTGGGCGAAGGCCGGCGAGCCGTTGGCCACCGTCGGGACCAGCTTCGAGCCGCGGCACACCTCGCCGGGACCGAGCATCCAGCCCACGATGTCGTCGTGGCCGCGCAGCCACAGGTCGTACGGGGGCATGGACATGGTGGCGTCCTCGTGCAGCAGCGCCGTCAGCGCCTGCATGTCGTACCCCTGGAAGGCGGTGACATAGCGCTCCAGCAGCTTCTGCTGCTCCTCGTCGAGCGGGTCCGCCGGATCGGAGTCCGAGGGGTCGTACTCGGAGAGGGAGGCGCGGGCCCTCTGGAGCGCGCTGTTGACCGAGGCGACGGACGTGCCCAGGAGTTCGGCCACTTCGGCGGCCTTCCACGCCAGCACCTCCCGCAGGATCAGCACCGCGCGCTGCTTCGCGGGCAGGCGCTGCAGCGCCGCGACGAACGCCAGCCTGATCGACTCGCGCTCCACCGCCGTGTCGGCCGGGTCGGCCACGGACGGCAGCACCCGCCCGTCCGGCACCGGCTCCAGCCAGGTGATTTCCGGACGGGCGGTGAGCCGGGCCTGCGCCACCGGGGTGGCCTCGGTCAGGTCCATCGGACGGGCCCGGCGGTTGCCCGCGTGCAGCATGTCCAGGCACACGTTCGTGGCGATGCGGTACAGCCAGGACCGCAGCGAGGACCGCCCCTCGAACTTCCCGAGGTTCTTCCAGGCCCGCACCATGGTGTCCTGGACCGCGTCCTCCGCCTCGAAGGCGGAGCCGAGCATGCGGTAGCAGTATCCGGTGAGCTCCTTCCGGTACCCCTCCAGCCCGGATTCGAGGTCCTGCGCCGCCGCCTGATCATCCATGGGTCTGTTCCCGTCGCCGTCCGCTCCAGCCCTCCGGACGCTACCGGGCGGCACTGACAACGGGGCTCAGGTGCCCGGCTTGCGGCCGTAGACGTGCACGTCGTCCCCGTTCTTGAGCAGGTTCCAGTACGCCTTGGCGTCCGCCGGCCGCATATTGACGCACCCTCCGGAGCCCGGCGGGTTGTACATGCTCTTGGTGACCGAGTGGAACGCCTGCCCGCCGTCGAAGAACTGCGAGTAAGGCATCCACACCTTGTAGATCGTCGACCAGTGGTTGGCGCTGCGGTGGTAGATCCGCTTCGCCCCGGTCCGGGTCTCCGCGCCGTCCCGCCCGGTCCGCACCGGCACCGGCCCGTACGTCAGCTTCGCCCCGTCCTGGATCCAGCTGAGCTGCCTGGTCAGGTCGACGCAGGCGATGCGCCCCTTGTCGGTCGGGCAGATGCCGGCCCTGTTCGGGGTCGTGCCCGCGGCCCGCTGGGCGAGGATGGTGCTCATCGTGCGCCAGGTGACCGGACCCGCGTAGCCGACGGTCGGGGTGATCCCGTGCCATCGCTGGAAGGTCTGGATCGCCTTGCAGTCCGACGGCGACTGCCGTCCGTCGACCTTCAGGCCCATGAACTTCTCGACCTGCTTCTGGTACGGCCCGGTCGACGTCGTGCACGATGCCGCCTGGGCGGGTGCGGCGCCGAGCGCGAGGCTCAGCGGCACCACCAGCCCGGCGGCGCCGAGGACGACGCCACCCCGTCTCCGTATGGTCCCCCACTGCCCTGTGCGGTCCACGGTCACCAACTCCCCTGCACTCCCGGTGCGGTTGCCTCGACCTTTGGACGCGTACGGGGGAGCCGTGGTTGTAGGGAGGAGGGGACGGATTCGGCGGGATCCGGCGGGCCCCGGCGAATCCCCGCCACAGCCGTCACAGCGGCCTCAGTGGCGCACTGCCGCCGCGGAGAGCAGGGGACGGCGTTCCCGCACCCGCGCCGCGTACGACCCGTACAGCGTGATCGACACGACCCCGAGGACCGCGAGCAGTCCCAGCAGGACCGTGCCGGCCCAGCCCCCGGAGTGGAAGGCGACGGCGCCCAGCGTGCCGCCCGCGCTGCTGCCCAGGTAGTACGCGGACTGGTACAGGGCCGACGCCTGCGCGCGGCCCGTCGTCGCGGTACGGCTGACCGAGGAGGAGGCCACCGCGTGCCCCGCGAAGAAGCCCGCGGTGATCAGCACCAGGCCCGACAGCACCGCCGTCAGCGAGTCGGCGAGCGACAGCAGCAGACCCGCCGCCGTCGTGCCGACCGCCAGGTACAGCGCACCGCGCCGGCCGAGCCTCCCCACCAGGCGTCCCGCCGCGGCCGACGAGACCGTACCGACCAGATAGACCAGGAAGACGGAGCCGACGACCCCCTGGGGCAGGCCGAACGGGTCGCCGGCGAGGCGGTAGCCGATCACGGTGTACACCGCGCCGAAGACCGTCATGAACAGCGCGCCGATCCCGTACAGCCGCATCAGCAGCGGGTCCGACAGATGACCGCGGACGGTGCGCGCCAGCGCGCCCGCGTTCAGCGGGCCGGGAGTGAAGTGCCGCGCCTTCGGCAGCAGCAGCCGGAACGCCACGGTGCAGACCACCGCCATCAGCCCGACCGCGGCGAGCGCCGCCCGCCAGCCCCACAGCTGCGCGACCCAGCCGGTCACGATCCGGCCGCTCATCCCGCCGATGCTGTTGCCCGCGACGAACAGCCCGATCGCCGCGATCAGCGCCTTCGGGCGCACCTCCTCCGCCAGGTACGCCATCGCCGAGGCGGGGATGCCCGCCAGCGCCGCGCCCTGCACCGCACGCAGGGCCACCAGCCACTCCGGGCCGGGCGCGAACGGGACCAGCAGCCCGAGGGCCGTCGCCACCACCAGGGACACCGTCATCAGCCGCACCCGGCCGAACCGCTCGGACAGCGCGCTGAGCGGCAGTACGCACAGGGCGAGCGCCCCGGTGGCAGCGGAGACGGTCCAGCTGGCCGCGCTCGCGGTCACGCCGAACTCGCCGGACACGGCGGGCAGCAGGGCCTGGGTGGAGTAGAGGAGGGCGAAGGCGGCTACGCCCGCGGCGAAGAGCGCGAGGCTCATCCTCCGGTAGCCGGGGACCCCGGGGGCGAGCCGGGGCGGGGTGGGTTCGGGGGACGGCGAGGAGAGGGCACCCACGGTGGTGGGCGCCCCGGTACTGGCGGAAGGCATACCTCGAAGGTAGGCGCGGCCTTTTGATGCGTCCAATGCATAGAACGGCTTTAATCGTTCCCATGGTGCATGACCGCAGTTCGCAGGCCCGCCTGTCACCGAGTAGTTACGAAGAAGACATGCGGCTGCTGCTCGCGCCGCGACTCGCGTACTTCGCCGGGGTCGCCCGCCACGAGCATGTGACCAGGGCCGCACAGGAACTCGGCGTGCCCCAGTCGACGCTCTCGCGCGCCATGGTCCGCCTCGAACAGGACCTGGGCGTGGTGCTGTTCACCCGCAAGGGCCGCACCGTGTCGCTGACACCCGCCGGCCGAGACTTCCTCGCCTCGGTGGAGCGGGCACTCGGCGAGGTCGAGCGGGCGGCGGAGTCGGTACGCGCGGACGCCGATCCGTCCGGGGGCAAGGTCGCCTTCGGCTTCCTGCACACCATGGGCTCCGAGACCGTGCCCGAGCTGATCCGGGCGTTCCGTGTGGACCACCCCCGGGTCCGCTTCACACTGGTCCAGAACTACGGCGAGGCCATGATCGAACGGCTACGGGCCGGCGAACTCGACCTCTGCCTCACCTCGCCGGTCCCGGACGCGCCCGACCTCGTCGCCCGGCGCCTCGACGAGCAGCGGCTGCGGCTCGTCGTGCCCGACGACCACCGGCTCGCCACCCGCAAGCGCATCCGGCTGGCCGAGGCCGCGGACGAGACCTTCGTGACCCTCGAACCCGGCTACGGGCTGCGCCGCATCACCGACGCGCTCTGCGCCGAGGCGGGCTTCTCGCCGCGCGTCGCCTTCGAGGGCGAGGAGGCGGAGACGCTCCGCGGCCTGGTCGCCGCGGGCCTCGGTGTGGCCCTGCTGCCGCCGCCGGCGGTGCCGCGCCCCGGGGTGGTCGAACTGACGGTGACGGCGCCGCGGGCGATCCGGGAGGTGGGGGTGGCGTGGCTGGACGGGCACCCGGACACCCCGCCGGTGGCGGCGTTCAAGAAGTTCCTGCTGTCGCGCCGGGGGAACCTGCTCCCGGACTGAGCCGCGCGAGCGGGGCCCGGCCGGGTGGACGCGGTCGGGCTCTCACGGGCGTCCAGTGCTCGCGAACCCGCGGTCAGCTGCGCTCACCCGCGGTCGGTGCCCCGCGTCCCCGCGTGGCGTGCCCCGCGTTCCCGTGTGGCGTGCTCCGCGCGTCCGCGTTCAGCGCGCGGGCAGGAGCAACGCCGCGCGTGCCGCCCCGTACTGCCCGTACTGCCCGTGTCGCGCGTGCCGCGCCCCGTACTGCCCGTCCCCGCGTCCCCGCGTGGCGTGCCCCGCGTCCCCGGGTGGCGTGCTCCGCGCGTCCGCGTTCAGCGCGCGGGCAGGAGCAACGCCGCGCGTACCGCCCGGGTCCGGCAGCCCGCACCTCAGGCGGGCGCAGGTGGCGCACGAGGTGAGTGCCCGCCCGCACGAGCCGGACGCCGTACCGCCCGGGTCCGGCGGCCTCGTAGCCGGGTTCGGCGCCCGGACGCCCGACCCGGTGCCCGCGGGTACGGCCGCGCCGCAGCGGCGCACCCGTACCGCCGCCGGCGCAAACCCCGCCCACGCACGGGCCGTCCGGCGCGCTCTGCCGCCGTCAGTGCCGCAACGCCCGCCCGAAGCCCGCGGCCAGGGGCATGCGGAGGCCCAGCGGAGGGGGAGCGGCGAGTGCGTCGGCGACGGGACGGGCGTAGGCGCGCGAGAACAGCGAGCCGAGGACGAAGTCCGCTGCCAGCGCCTGGACCTCGGCCTGGTACTGGCGCAGCGCGTGCCCGTCCGAGTGGACCTCGAACCGGCAGGTGTCGCGGTTCGTCTTCTTCGCCCGTTCCGCCAGCCGGTACGACAGCTCCGGAGCGCTCCTCGCGTCGTTGGTGCCGTGCACGATCAGCACTCGGCGGCCCACGAGCTGCTTCACCGGTTCGGGGTCCGCCGCCATGTCGTCCTCCGGCAGCCAGGGGGCGAGTGCCAGCACCGAGTTGACGGCGGCGTGGCCGGCCGCGTGCAGCGCGGCGCGGCCTCCCATGCCCTGGCCGGCCAGGCACACGGGGACGTCGCCGTAGCGCCGGACCGCCTCGTCCGCGGCCCGGGACGTGTCCGCCGCGAGCCGGGCTTCCGCGCCGTTCCAGCCGCGGCCGCGGTAGCGCACCACGTGTGCGGCGAGGCCGTCAGCGCGGCCGGCCCGGGCGAGCGAGCGCGCCAGCGGCAGCGCGGAGGAGTGGGAGAGCGTGGAGGGGCCGCGTGCCGACTCGGGCCGGCCGTCCGGCAGTACCAGCACCACTCCTGTGACGACCCCGTCCGCCGACTCTCCGAACGTCCGGACCGCGCGGCCCAGCCCGGCCCGCGTATCGCCGTCGCCTTCCCGTTCCTCCCGCGCCGCGTTCCCCTCGAACCGTGCACGGGCCGACCCCGCCGCGCCCGCCATACGCCCCCACCACCGGGGCAGTGCCTGGTGTGCCATGTCAGAACAGTCTCAGAAGGACAGGTGTACGCCACCCGTCCGCACGGTCACCGTTGCGTATCGACGGGTGATGCGTGCAGATGCCTTCTACGCGCGTAGGGAATAGAGTGCGGAGATGACGAGCCAGACACCCCACGCGTCCTCCGGGGGAAGCGCCCCCGGGCACCAGGGGCCCACCGCGGACCAGATCCGCCGCGCCCCCAAGGTTCTTCTGCACGACCACCTCGACGGCGGGCTGCGCCCCGGCACGGTCATCGACCTCGCCCGTGCCGTCGGCTACGACGCCCTGCCCGAGACCGAGCCGGACAAACTCGGCGTCTGGTTCCACGAGGCAGCCGACTCCGGCTCGCTGGAACGCTATCTGGAGACGTTCGCGCACACCTGTGCCGTCATGCAGACCCGGGAGGCCCTCAAGCGCGTCGCCGTCGAGTGCGCCGAGGACCTGGCCGAGGACGGCGTCGTCTACGCCGAGGTGCGCTACGCGCCGGAGCAGCACCTCGAAGCGGGGCTCACCCTGGAAGAGGTCGTCGAGGCCGTCAACGAGGGATTCCGGGAGGGGGAACGCCGGGCCCGGGCCAACGGCCACCGCATCCGGGTCGGCGCCCTGCTGACCGCCATGCGGCACGCCGCCCGGGCGCTGGAGATCGCCGAGGTCGCCAACCGCTACCGCGACGAGGGTGTCGTGGGCTTCGACATCGCGGGCGCCGAGGCCGGCTACCCGCCCACCCGCCACCTCGACGCCTTCGAGTACCTCAAGCGGGAGAACAACCACTTCACGATCCACGCCGGGGAGGGGTTCGGGCTGCCGTCCATCTGGCAGGCCCTCCAGTGGTGCGGCGCCGACCGGCTCGGCCACGGCGTCCGCATCATCGACGACATCGAGGTCGCCGCCGACGGCGGTGTGAAGCTGGGACGGCTGGCGGCGTACGTCCGGGACAAGCGCATCCCGCTGGAGCTGTGCCCGACGTCCAATCTGCAGACCGGCGCGGCGTCCTCCTACGAGGAGCACCCCATCGGGCTGCTGCGCCGACTGCACTTCCGGGCCACCGTCAACACGGACAACCGGCTGATGAGCAACACGAGCATGAGCCGTGAGTTCGAGCTGCTGACCGGGACGTTCGGCTACACGCTCGACGACATGCAGTGGTTCACCGTCAATGCGATGAAGTCGGCGTTCATTCCTTTTGATGAGCGGCTCGCGATGATCAATGATGTCATCAAGCCGGGATACGCCGAACTCAGGTCCGAGTGGCTCTTCCAGCAGACGGCCACGACCAGCGGTTCCGGCTCCGAACAGGGCTGAGTCGCGGAGATGGGAAAGCGGCCGGGAGCGTCAACTCCCGGTCCTTTTCGTTTTCCCGGCTGTTTGCGGGGCCCGGGGCGTGCTGGCTAGCTTGCAAAGCCGTGTCATTCCCCTCTCCAAGGAAACCCACCTGATGAAGCAAGCTGCTGCCAAGACCCTAGGTGCCGCCGCCCTCGGTGCCGCCTTCGCCGCTGCCGCCGCCGGTTCCGCGTCGGCGACGACGGCCCTCCCCGACGTCGGCACGCCGGTCGACGCCCTCTCCGCCGTCCAGCCGGCCGCGCTGCCCGCCGTCGAGGACCTCGCCGGGCAGTCCGGCCCCCGGATCCTGCCCGCGCCTGCCCCGGCCGGCGGCCTTCTGGGCGGTCTGCCGGTCGGCGCGACGCCGCTGAACGGCCTCCCGCTGAACGGTCTTCCGCTGCCCGTGTGATGCGGGCGGCGCCCATGTGACGCGTGCGGACTCCGCGGGATCCGCGCGGACGGTGCCCACCCGACGCGGGCGGACAGCGTCCGGCGCCTGCCGGGCACCGGACGGCCCGAGCGCCGGCGACACGGGGCGCGCACCCGGCAACCGGGTGCGCGCCCCGCTCGTGGCCGCGGCGGACGTCACCAGGCGGTGGACGCGGGCTTCTCCGCCGGCAGCAGCAGCCACAGCGCCAGATAGAGCAGGAACTGCGGGCCGGGCAGCAGACAGGACACCAGGAAGATCACGCGCATGGTGGTCGCGGAGGTGCCGAAGCGCCCTGCCAGCGCTGCGCACACTCCGCCGATCATCCTCCCCCACTCCTCCGGAGCGGGCGGTGCCCCCAGTCGCGGGGGCGGGTGAGTGCGGCCATGGTGGGCTCCTTCACGAGTTCTTCGGGGAGCCGTTCCGTCGGGCTCCCGATGACTCCATCGTCACCCGGAACAAGCGGAACAAGCGTCGCTCTAGGGGGCGATCCCGACCCTGGGAATCGTCGGGGTGGGACCCTGGGGGACGTCGTCCCGGAGCACGCGCCCCCGCCCCTTCCCGCGGCCCGCCGGACGGCGTCCGGAGCCCCCGCGCCGCAGCCGGGCCCGCCCGGCGGGGACGACGAGGAGATGGGCCAGCGCCACCCCCGCGGTGTTGAGCAGCAGCGAGTCCACGTCGACGACCCGGCCCGGTACCGCGGTCTGGAGCAGTTCGATGCCCAGGGACAGCAGCGCTCCCGCCGCGACCGTACGCGCCAGCGAGGCCCACGGGGAGACGGCGATCCTGCCGCCCGCCATCGGAAGCAGTATCCCGAGGGGCGCCAGGAGCAGCAGCCCCTCGCCGATCCGGCGTGCCCCCTGGACGGGGCCCGCCGCGAGGTCTGCCTTGATGCCCGCCAGCGGCTCCAGATTCGCCGCCGTCACCCACGGCACGTCCAGCGGGCGGAGCGTCAGCCACGCCACGACGGCGAGATGTGCGAGGAGGAGGACGCCTCCCGCCACGCGGAAGCGGATGGCGGCCCTGCCGCCCGAACCTTGACGCTGCACGCCCCCCAAGACGCGATGACCGGTGGGATCGGTTCCGCACGGACGCACCCGTGTGGTGGCCCCGCCGGAGCCCTCCCCAGCGGTCCTCCCCGGGAGCCGTCCCCGGGATTCTTCCCCGGGGGGTTCTCCCCGGGGAAGAATGCCCAGCCGCCCAGCCGCCCTGTCGAGCCGCCCTGCCGAGCCGCCCTGCTCAGGAGGCCGGGGCCGGTATCGGCAGGTCCGCGGTCGGCAGGGCGGTGTCGGGCCGCTGCCTGACCGAGTCCGTACAGCGGTAGCCGCGCGGCGCGTCGTCGCCCGGTCCGGCCAGGACCACCGTGCCGCTCCCGGCCGCCGCCGGGCTCTCCGCCAGCGTGCACACGACCTGTGCCAGTGCCGCCGCCGGCAGGTCCCCGGGCTGGCGGCTCAGCCGCAGGGTGCCCGCGGGATCGCCGTCGCGCGCCGGGGAGAGGGTCAGCGGCCCCCGTACGAGGCTCGTGAAACCGGCTTCCCGCTCGGTTGCCGAAGGCTGCTCCAGCAGCTCGCCCAGGAGCAACCGGGCGGTACGCACCCGGTCGCCGGTCCGTCCCTCGGAGACCGTGACGGTGCGGTCCACCGCCTCGAGCGCCGACGCGCACACCAGGTACACGCGCACCGGCAGCTGCGGTTGCGACGAGGTGGCGGTCTCCTTGCCGGAGAGCGTGCACGGCACCCGGGAGGGCGCCGGGCCGGCGTCGACCGGGACCGTGGTCGTCCTGATGCCGCAGCCGGCGGCGGCAGCGAGGGCGACGGCGGCCGCCAGGGCCGCGGCCGCGCGGCGTGCCCCGGGCCGGGGGACGCCGCGACCCGGCCCGGCGGGTCCGGCGGCCGCCGTAGCGTCCGGTGCGGGGGCCCGGCGCTGCCCGCGTACTCGGATCACCGCGCGTCGCCCGCCTCTCCCTGACCTGCGTCGCGCTCGGTGCCGCGCTCCCCGCCGGCCGTTCCGCGCTCCCCGCCGGCCCGTCCGTGTTCCTCCGGGGTGATGCCGGAGGCGTCACGGGGCAGCCGCAGTACGAAGACCGCACCGCCGTCGCCGTCCGCCGAGTTGGCCGCGGTGATGCCGCCACCGTGGATCAGGGCGTTCTCCATCGCGATGGACAGTCCCAGCCCGCTGCCCTCGGACCGCGGCCGCGAGGCGCTGGCCTTGTAGAACCGGTCGAAGACGTGCGGCAGGACCTCCTCCGGGATGCCCGGACCGTGGTCCCGCACCTCGATGAGCAGTTCCTCGCCCTCGGTGCGCACCGCCACCCGCACCGGCGACCCGCCGTGCTTCAGCGCGTTGCCGATCAGATTGGCGAGTATGACGTCGAGGCGGCGCGGGTCGAGGCGGGCCATGATGCCGCGCTCCGCGTCCAGTTCGACGGCGTCCAGCCAGGCCCGCGCGTCGATGCAGGCGGTGACCTGGTCGGCGACGTCGACGTCGTCGAGGACCAGCCGGGCCGTACCCGCGTCGAAGCGGGTCACCTCCATCAGATTCTCCACCAGGTCGTTCAGCCGCCGTGTCTCGCTCACCACCAGCTCCACCGCCGGGGCGATCATCGGGTCGAGGGCGTCCTGCTCGCCCTCCAGGATCTCCGTCACCGCGGTCAGCGCGGTGAGCGGGGTACGCAGCTCGTGCGACATGTCGGCGACGAAGCGGCGGCTGGACTCCTCCCGCGCGCTCATGTCCGCCATCTTCTTCTCCAGCGACTCCGCCGCCTTGTTGAAGGTCCGCGACAGCTCCGCCAGTTCGTCCGTTCCGGACACCTGCAGCCGGGTGTCCAGTTTGCCCTCACCGAGCTGCCGGGCCGCCTGCCCGAGCCGCTGGACCGGCTTGAGCACGGTCGTCGCCGCGGCCTGCGCCAGCAGCGCCGAGCCGAGCAGGGCCAGGGCCGTGGCGATGCCCAGCGACCAGGCGAGCGAGTTGAGGTCCTGCCGCTCCTGGTCGAGGGACTTGAGCAGATAGCCGGTGGGGCCGCCGCCGACGACGCGGGTACCGGCCACCAGATAGGGCGTGTCGCCCCGCTGGGTGCGCACCCAGAACAGGTGCGGCTGCTCGGCGACCGCCTTCCGGAGTTCCGCGGGCACGTCGCCGAGGGTGAAGAGGTCCGGGTCGGAGGCGCCGACGACGGGCTTGCCCGCCGCCCGCTCCCCGAGCAGCAGCACGCTGTAGCCGGCGTCGCCGCCGGCCATCTGCTCGGCGGTGGTCTGGAGTTCGGCCTCCGTGGGCCGCGCCGGCAGCGACGCGGCACGGTTCTGCATCTGCTGCCGGAAGTCGCCGAGCGCCGCGTCCTGCGTACGGGTCAGCACGGCCTCGCGGTTCAGCCAGTACGCGATGCCGGAAGCGGACACGGCGGCGGTCAGGGCGACCAGGCCGAAGACGACGACGAGGCGCAGCCGGAGACTGGTCCAGCCGAGTCCCGCGAGTATGGCCCTCTTCGCGGCACCGCTCACTGAGGCGTGTCCAGTCGGTAGCCCACACCTCTGACCGTGCGGATCAGCGTCGGCGAGGACGGTACGTCCTCCACCTTCGCCCGCAGCCGCTGGACGCAGGCGTCCACCAGGCGGGAGTCGCCCAGGTAGTCGTGCTCCCACACCAGGCGCAGCAGCTGCTGGCGCGACAGGGCCTGGCCGGGACGGCGGCTCAGCTCCAGCAGGAGACGCAGCTCGGTCGGTGTGAGCTGCAGATCCTCGCCGTTCTTGGTGACCGTCATCGCGGAGCGGTCGATCACCAGTGAGCCGAAGGTCGCCGAGTCCGTGGACTCGCGCTCACCGCGCCGCAGCACGGCTCGGATCCGGGCGTCGAGGACCCGCCCCTGCACCGGTTTGACGACGTAGTCGTCGGCGCCCGACTCCAGGCCCACGACGACGTCGATGTCGTCACTGCGCGCGGTCAGCAGGATGATCGGCAACTGGTCCGTTCGCCTGATCCGCCGGCACACCTCGAAACCGTCGATGCCGGGCAGCATCACGTCCAGCACGATCAGGTCCGGCCGCTGCTCACGCAGCAGCTTCAGGCCGTCCTCGCCCGTCGCCGCGGTGGCCACACGGTGGCCCTGGCGTGACAGCGAGAGTTCGAGGGCCGTGCGGATGGCGTCGTCGTCCTCGATCAGCAACAGGAAAGGCACGGCAGTCATTCTGGCCCATGCGGCCCCGACACTTCGACCGCCGGACCGCCACGGCCCGTCCCACCGGGGACGAGGGGCCTGTGACAGGTCTGTGACAGTCGGCGGACAGCGGTGTGAAGTCCCCCGGGCAGAGTCTTCACCACGAGATGGGAACGGACTCCTGCCGACGGGGGGCGAGATGAACTCACTGCACAGCACCGCTTCGAGCGCGGTTGTCACGCGTCTCCACGACGTCGTGCGGAACACCGAGAAGTCCGGCGCCGTGAACGTGCGGGGGTGCGCTCGCGGCGCCGGGCGTCAGCACAAGCCGTCAGCCGCGGAGCAGGCGCGTACGCCCTGGATGACGGTCGTTGACGCGAAGGCCGAGGGGGGCCACGGGGGAAGCGCGTACGGGGAGGGCCCGGGGGAGCGGAGCGGTCCGGAGGATCGGGCGGACGCCGAAGCGGCGTTCACCGCCTACGTCCGGGAGCGCCGCGCCTCCCTGTACGCGGCGGCGTACCACCTGACCGGTGACCGCTACGAGGCGGAGGACCTGCTGCAGAGCGCGCTGTTCTCCACCTACCGGGCGTGGGACCGGATCAGCGACAAGGCGGCGCTCGGCGGCTATCTGCGCAGGACGATGACGAACCTGCACATCAGCGCGTGGCGTCGGCGCAAGATCGACGAGTACCCGACCGAGGAGCTTCCGGAGACGGCGGGCGACACGGACGCGATGCGCGGCACGGAGCTGCGGGCGGTCCTGTGGCAGGCGCTGGCCCGGCTTCCCGAGCTGCAGCGCACGATGCTGGTGCTGCGCTACTACGAGGGACGCACGGATCCGGAGATCGCGGACATCCTCGGCATCAGCGTCGGCACGGTGAAGTCGAGCATCTGGCGCTCCCTGCGCCGGATGCGCGAGGACGGGGCTCTCAGCTTCGGCCGTGACGAGGAGGAGTCCTTCGGCGAGCTGGTGGCCTGAAGGCGGCACGGGGGACCCGCGCGGGGCCACGGGGGAGCTACGGGGGCCTCGGCAACGACGGGGACCTCGGGAACGACGGGGGAGGGAAACGGGGGACCGCGGGGGGAAGGTGAGGCGGGGCCGTACGGGGCCGGGGGTCTTGTACGGCCCCGCTTCGCGTGCCCACGAGGGCGGCCGGAGCCGTGTGCCGCGGTCGCAGGTGCGGGCCGGACGGGTCAACCGGGAGGGGCGCGGCGCCGGACGCCGTGGTCTCGCCGGGCCCCTGGGCCGCAGGCGTGGAGCGGACCGCCCGCGGCGGCACCACGTGCCGGAAATCCCTACCGGGCACTCACGGGGGTCGCCTCGTGGCCGGCTGCGGCTGCGGCTGCGACGGCGCCGGCCACCCTGTCTTTCATCCCCCTCCACTGCCTCGACTCACCTTCACTGCCCGACTCCCTTGACTCACCTCGACTCCCCTTCACTCCCCTTCACTCACGTTCGCCCGGTCCCGACGGTGTCGCGCGCAGGACCGGCGGAAGTGGAGAGCGCCCCGGAGCCCGTGGCGCCCAACCCGACCGGGCCGTCTCAGTCGGGCAGGAGGAGATTGACGTCTCCGAACTCGCCCCACAGGTAGTGTTCGGCCCGTGCCTCCGCGTAACAGGTGGTGAGCAGCTCGGCTCCGGCCAAGGCCTCCAGGAGCCTCAGATGGGACGCCTCGGCCTGGTGCAGCCCGGTGAGGAGACCGGAGACCGTCTGGATCGTCCGTTGCGGACCGATGACGAGATCGGTCCAGCCGCGGGCCGCTCGCACCCTGCCTTGCGGGTCGGCGGCGGACTCGAGGGCACGGACGGCGGTCGTGCCGACGGCGACGATCCTCCCGCCGCATGCACGCACGTTGTTGATCAGGTGTGCGGTGGCCGGGGGAACCGCGAACAGCTCCGGGCCGGGCGGCCGACTCGGCGCACCGGGGGCCGGCCGGGTGTGGAGTTCGATTGGTGCGATCACCACGCCCCGCGTCACCAGGGCGGTCACCAGCTGGTCGGTGAAGGGACGGGCCGCGCTGGGCAGCTCCGCGGACTGGTGGGTGGGCGCTCCCGACGCCACTGCTGCCGCCTCGGCGAAGACCGTCTGCTGCGCGGACAGCGGATGGCGGGCCCCGGCATCCTCGTGGAACGGGCGTCCCCGGCGTCGGAGACGGTCCGTCGCGGGTCCCGACGCCAGGAAGTGTGCCAGCCACAACCGGTTCGATCCCGGCTCCAGCCTGCGGTCGAGCACCACCCGGACCCGGGCGTGGTCGTCGACGGTGACCACGGTCCCGGGCGCACAGGTGTCGGCGGGCGTACCGCCCTCCGCGGAGGACAGCTCCACCACCCAGCGGCCGTCGTCCAACCGGGTGGAGAACCGCATGGTCACCGGTTCCGATCCGGCCCGGCCGTCGACCTCGGGAGGTGCGGTCGCGGAGGTGTTCACCACCAGGACGTCCAGCGGGCGCAGCAGGCGGGGCAGTTCGGAGAAGTGATGGTGAGTCACCGCGCCCGACGCCTTCCTCCCCACCAGCAGCCTCACGTCGCCGCGGTCGACACCGTGCTCCTCCGGCGGCACGTTCGCCTTCAGGTTCCCGGGGAGTGAGAAGTTCCCGCGGGAGAGACCGGTGCTCTCGCGGGAGAGACCGGTGCTCTCGCGGGAGAGACCGGTGCTCTCGCGGGCCGGTGGCCTCCGCCCGCCGCGCTGCGTCCCGGGAGCGGAGGCGGAGGTGCCGTCGGTGGGGTCGGCGGGCAGGGAGGTTCCCGCCCCGGCGCTCTGGAGGATCTCGGCCGTGTCGTAGTGGCCGGACGGGGCGCCGTGCTCCAGCAGCTCCAGCAGGGCGGGGGCCTGCGTGTGGCCGTCGGAGTCGACGGTCCAGACGCGCACGAGCGGTTCCTCGATCGCGATCTCGGCCGCCAGCCGGTCCAGTGCCGCCTTGACCGCGCTGTACCCGCCGTGGGGGCCGCCGGGCTCCGCCGCGGTGTGGGGGCTGACGGCCGCCACGACGCCTCGCGACTCCCGCAGGAGCGGCAGAGCCGTACGGAGCAGGCCGAGGGGTGCCAGTACGGTCACGTCCAGCAGGCGGCGGAACGCGTCGGGTGGCTGGTCGCACAGCGCGAGCGGCGGCCGGACTCCGGCGTTGCTCACCAGGAGGTCGAGCCCTCCGAGGTCGCGGGCTGCCTCGACCAGCGCCGTCTGGTGGCTCTCGTCGCGGACGTCTCCGGCCAGCGCGGTCACGGGAGTCTCCACCGGGGCTCCGAGGCCGTCCACGGCGCCGGCGTCGGCGGTGTCCAGCACCAGTGACCAGCCCCGGCCGTGCAGTCGACGGGCCAGCTCGAGAGCCGGCGCGTCCAGGGAGCCGGCGATGACCGCAGTGCGCATGCCTCTCTCCAGACTCTGCGCCCCGCTTCTCATCGTATGTCCCTCCTGGGCGGTTCGTGGGCGGTGCTCTGTCCACGGAGGTCGGCGACGCAGGCCCCTGCCGCCCGCCGTCCCTGCGGACGGCGGGAGTCCGCCGGGACGCCCTCGTTACACCGTCTCCCCGGCGGGGACGCGGCAGCTGCCCGCCGTGGCGGCGGCGAGGCGGACGAGTGCCTCGTCCGCGGCGCAGGGGTGGGCGCCGAGTGCCGCCTGGCGTGCGACGATGCCGCGTTCCGCGCGCATCAGCCGCCAGCCGCGCCGGAGCAGGAAGGGCACGGACTTGCGGCTTTCACGCAGATCCCGCACCAGGCGGCGCCGGAAGGTCGTCGAGGGCCGTCCGCGCAGGCACAGGGCATCCGCGAGGAGGCCGAGCCGCCGGCAGCGGTCCGCGATGTCCGCGGCGAAGATGCCCTCCGCGACGAAGAGCGGGGTGCGGGAGATGTCGACGGTCTCACGGCCGGTCCGCGAGCTGGTGGCGATGTCGTACACGGGGACCGTGGTCCGCCCCGTGCGGCACAGTTCGGCGACCGCGCGGACCGCGGCGTCGGCGTCCCAGGAGGCCGGGGAGTCCCAGTCGACGGCCGTGGTGCCCGCCATCAGCGGGAGGCTCGGGTCGTCCCCCTCCTTGTAGAAGTCGTCGAGGCGCAGCACCGGGAGGCCGGAGCGGGCGGCGAGGGACGATTTTCCGGAACCGGAGGGCCCGGACAGCAGGACGACGCGCGTCGGCGGGGGTTGGGAACTCACGGGACACCAGTGTGAGGCATTGACCCGTGCGTGGGATCCCCCGGAGGTCCGGTTGGTATCGAGCGTCACATCGCAACTACGCTGCGTCGTCGACCGGTTACTTCTGGAGGCAGGATTCCCATGGCAGGCACGAAGTTGCTCAGGGCGGCCGGGCTGGCCGTGACCGCGCTGGGCGCGGCGCTCGGCGCCGGGGCCGCACCGGCCCAGGCGGCGCCAGCGGACGGCCACGGCTCGGCGGCCGTGAACGCCCTCGCGGACACCGTCGGGTACGTCGGCGCACCCGTCGAGAGCGTCCCGCTGAACCCGCTCGCGCACACCGGTGTGGACCCGCTCGACAACGGGGTGGGCACGCAGGTCGCCGACTTCCAAGCGCTCGACACCCGGCATGTCACCGGCTCGCTGGGCAGCCCGCGGGAGATCCCGGCCGCCGGTCCGCTGCTCGGCGGGCTGATCCCGGGCTGATCCCGGGCTGGTCCCGGGCTGGTCCCGGGCTGGTCCCGGGCTGGTCCCGGGCTGGTCCCGTGCTGGTCCCGGGCTGGTCCCGGGCTGGTCCCGGGCTGGTCCCCGGCTGGTGCGGGGCCGACGGCGAGGATGCGCGGTGGCTTCCGCCGGGTCCGACCGATGGGCTGACGTGGACCAGGGCGACGGGCCCGCGGGGGTGATCCCCCGCAAGCCCGCCGCCCTGCCGCGCGGTGCAGCGGAACGCGCGGCGCACCCGCCGCGCGTTCCGGGGACGCGTCAGTAGCCGGAGCCGGAGGCCCCCAGCGAACCCGTCGGGTGCCAGACCGTCTTGGTCTCGAGGAAGGCCGTCAGCCGGTCCGTGCCGGGCTCGGCCGTCCAGTCCTCCGCGCGGCGACGCAGCACCCGCTTGAGGTTGTCCGCGGCGGCGACCTCCAGCTCGGTGGCGAGCTGCGCCTCGGCCCCGGTGAGGTCGATCGCGTTGACGTCCTGGTGCGCGGCCAGCGGGGCGGCGATCTCCGCCGTGCGGCCGGACAGGATGTTGACCACTCCGCCGGGGAGGTCGGACGTGGCCAGCACCTCGCCGAGCGACAGCGCCGGCAGCGGCGCCCGCTCCGAGGCGACGGCCACGACCGTGTTGCCCGTCGCGATCGCGGGGGCGATCACCGAGACCAGCCCGAGGAAGGACGACTCCTGCGGGGCGAGCACGGCGACGACACCGGTCGGCTCGGGCGTCGACAGGTTGAAGTACGGGCCCGCCACCGGGTTCGCCCCGCCGGCGATCTGGCCGATCTTGTCCGTCCAGCCCGCGTACCACACCCAGCGGTCGATCGCGGCGTCCACCGCCGCGCCCGCCTTGGACTTGGACAGGCCCTCGGCGCCGGCCACCTCGCGGACGAACTGCTCCCTGCGGCCCTCCAGCATCTCCGCTACGCGGTAGAGGACCTGGCCCCGGTTGTAGGCCGTCGCGCCCGACCAGCCGCCGAACGCCTTGCGCGCGGCGACGACCGCGTCACGGGCGTCCTTGCGTGACGACAGCGGCGCGTTGGCCAGCCACTTTCCCTTGCCCGCCGCGCCGGCGGCTGATGTCGCTGCGGTCACCTCGTACACCCGGCCGCTCTCGCTGCGGGGGAACTTGCCCCCGACGTACAGCTTGTAGGTCTTGAAGACGGACAGACGCGTCGGCTCAGACATCGAGGTAGGCCTCCAGACCGTGGCGGCCGCCCTCGCGGCCGAAGCCCGACTCCTTGTATCCGCCGAAGGGCGAGGTCGGGTCGAACTTGTTGAAGGTGTTCGCCCACACGACACCCGCGCGGAGCTTGTTCGCCACCGCGAGGATGCGGGAGCCCTTCTCCGTCCAGATGCCGGCGGACAGGCCGTACGGGCTGTTGTTGGCCTTGGCGACGGCCTCGTCCGGTGTCCGGAACGTCAGCACCGACAGCACCGGGCCGAAGATCTCGTCACGGGCGATGGTGTGGGCCTGGGTGACGTTGGTGAACAGCGTCGGGGCGAACCAGTAGCCGGCCGACGGCAGCTCGCACGGAGCCGTCCAGCGCTCGGCGCCCTCCGCCTCACCGGTCTCGGCGAGGGCCGTGATCCGGGCCAGCTGCTCGGCCGAGTTGATGGCGCCGATGTCGGTGTTCTTGTCCAGCGGGTCGCCGAGGCGCAGGGTCGACAGCCGCCGCTTGAGGGAGTCCAGCAGCTCGTCGTGGACCGATTCCTGGACGAGGAGGCGGGAGCCCGCGCAGCAGACCTGGCCCTGGTTGAAGAAGATGCCGCCGACGATGCCCTCGACGGCCTGGTCGACGGGGGCGTCGTCGAAGACGATGTTGGCGCCCTTGCCGCCCAGCTCCAGCGTGAGCTTCTTGTCCGTGCCCGCGACCTCGCGGGCGATGGCCTTGCCGACCCCGGTGGAACCGGTGAAGGCCACCTTGTTCACGTCCGGGTGGGCGACGAGCGCCGCGCCCGCGTCGCCGTAGCCGGGGACGATGTTGACGACGCCCTTGGGCAGGCCGGCCTGGCGGCAGACGTCGGCGAAGAAGAGCGCGGACAGCGGGGTGGTCTCGGCGGGCTTGAGCACCACCGTGTTGCCGGTGGCGAGCGCCGGGGCGATCTTCCACGCGAGCATCAGCAGCGGGAAGTTCCAGGGGATGACCTGGCCCGCGACGCCGAGCGGCTTCGGGTCGGGCCCGTACCCGGCGTGGCCGAGCTTGTCCGCCCAGCCCGCGTAGTAGAAGAAGTGCGCCGCGACCAGCGGGAGGTCGGCGTCGCGGGTCTCCCTGATCGGCTTGCCGTTGTCCAGCGTCTCCAGGACGGCGAACTCGCGCGAGCGCTCCTGGATGATCCGGGCGATGCGGAAGAGGTACTTGGCGCGCTCGGAACCCGGCAGCGCGGACCACTTCGCGAACGCCCTGCGCGCCGCCCCCACCGCGCGGTCGATGTCCTCGGCGCCCGCCCGGGCGACCTCGGACAGGACCTCCTCGGTGGAGGGGAGACGGTCTTGAAGACCCTCCCGTCGGCGGCGTCGGTGAACTCGCCGTCGATGAAGAGTCCGTACGACGGGGCGATGTCGACGACCGACCGCGACTCGGGCGCGGGTGCGTACGCGAACGCCGAAAGCTTGTCCATGGTCATGGGTCTCAGTCCACCGTCACGTAGTCGGGGCCGGAGTAGCGGCCGGTCGCCAGCTTCTGGCGCTGCATCAGAAGGTCGTTGAGCAGGCTGGAGGCACCGAACCGGAACCAGTGGCCGTCCAGCCAGTCCTGGCCCGCGGTCTCGTTGACGAGCACCAGGAACTTGATGGCGTCCTTGCTGGTGCGGATGCCGCCGGCGGGCTTCACGCCGACCTGTACGCCGGTCTGCGCGCGGAAGTCGCGGACGGCCTCCAGCATGAGCAGGGTGTTGGCCGGGGTCGCGTTGACGGCGACCTTTCCGGTCGACGTCTTGATGAAGTCGGCTCCGGCCATCATGCCGAGCCAGGAGGCGCGGCGGATGTTGTCGTACGTGGAGAGTTCGCCGGTCTCGAAGATGACCTTCAGCCGGGCCGGGCCGGAGGCCTCCTTCACGGCGCGGATCTCCTCGAAGACCTTCATGTAGTCGCCCGCGAGGAAGGCGCCGCGGTCGATCACCATGTCGATCTCGTCGGCCCCGGCCTCGACGGCGTCGCGGGTGTCCGCGAGCTTGACGTCCAGCGCGGCGCGGCCGGCGGGGAAGGCGGTGGCGACGGAGGCGACCTTCACGTCCGCTCCGGCCAGCGCGGCCTTGGCGGTGGCCACCATGTCGGGGTAGACGCAGACGGCGGCCGTCGCCGGCGTGGTGCGGTCGGTCGGATCGGGATGGACGGCCTTGGCGGCGAGCGCCCGGACCTTGCCCGGGGTGTCCGCGCCTTCGAGCGTCGTCAGGTCGATCATCGAGATGGCCAGGTCGATGGCGTACGCCTTGGCCGTCGTCTTGATCGAGCGGGTGCCGAGAGACGCGGCGCGCGCTTCCAGGCCGACAGGATCGACCCCGGGCAGCCCGTGCAGGAAGCGGCGCAGTGCGCTGTCGGACGAGGTCACGTCAGCGAATGCAGGTGCAATGGTGGGCATGGTCACCAGACCAGCATATCTACGCGCGTAGCAACCTGTACAGGGGGCACCGGGGACTCGTCAGCGGCCGCCACGGGGCCATGCGGCAGAATCGTGGGCATGGACAACCTCCAGCAGCCGACCGCCGAGCCGGTCCACGCCGACCGCGCCTACCGTTCGCTTTCCGGTATCGCCGCCGGTGTGCTGCTGCTCGCACTCACCGGCTGGATCGGCGGTGACGCACTCGTCCGCGGCGAGGGGCTGACGCCGTGGGTCGCGTTCGCGGGGCTTCTGGTGCTGGTGCCGCTGATCGTCGCCTTCACGCTGCGGCCGGCGGTCTTCGCCAACGACGACCGGCTCCGCATCAGGAACCCCTTCCGCACCATCGTCCTGCCCTGGCAGACGGTCGCGGACGTGCGCGCCGGGTACTCCAGCGAGGTCCTCACCGAGGACGGCGCCACGTACCAGCTGTGGGCCGTGCCGGTGTCCCTGCGGCAGCGCAAGACGGCCGCCCGCAGGCAGTCGAGGGCGGCGGCCGCGGGCGATTCCCGCCGCACCCGGACGGGAGGAGCCCCGGCCGGCGGCGGCGCGCCGCACGTGGCGCCCGGTGACCGGACGATCGCCGAACTCAGGGAGCTTTCCGAGCAGGCCGGGCACCGGCCGACCGCCGGGGGCGAACAGCGGGTGCGCTGGGCGTACGAGATCGCCGGCCCGGTCGTGGTGGGATCGGTCGCCCTGGTGGTCCTGCTCGCCGTCGGCTGACACTCGCCTCCGGACCTCCGGACCTCCGGACCTCCGGACCTCCGGACCTCCGGATTCCGGACCTCCGGACGAGGAGGGGCCGCGGGACCGCGGGGCGGCGTGGTGGGTGGCCGGGGGACGGGCAGCGGCCGCGGGGAGGTCCGGCCCGTCCGGGCGGGGATCGAGGGCCGGTGGACCGGGGATACGGGCGCCGTCCGCGGCCGGCCCGGGGTCGGCGTACGGGTGTACGGGTGTACGGGTATAC
The DNA here is from genome assembly GCA_003725745.1 of Streptomyces sp. I6. Classification (GTDB taxonomy): domain Bacteria; phylum Actinomycetota; class Actinomycetes; order Streptomycetales; family Streptomycetaceae; genus Streptomyces. The sequence continues at coordinate 4,263,968 of RHDP01000001.1, forward strand.
CGGCGTACGGGATAAGGCGTGCGGGCGTGCGGGCGTGCGGGCGTGCGGGCGTGCGGGCGTACGGGCGTACGGGCGTACGGGCGTACGGGCTAAGGCGTGCGGGCTAAGGCGTGCGGGTCGTGCGGGTTACGGGCATACGGCTACGCGTTTGCGGTTACTGGCGTGGTCGTCCACCCGTCAGGGCGGCCCCTGCCACACCAGGAGCAGGTGCCCGCCCATCCAGGCCGAGGACAGCACCGCCCCGCCCAGGACCAGCACCGCCGCCGCCCTGCGGGCCCGCGCCACCGCCAGCGCGACCGGCAGCAGCAGCGGGAAGGCGGGCAGCAGGAACCGGGCGCGGGGGAAGTAGACGCCGCCGCTGCCGAGGACGATGAGCAGCAGCACACCCGTGAACACCACCAGCACCAGGGGCTGCCGGTCGGCGAGGCACAGCAGGAACAGCCCGGTGGCCAGCACCAGGACCACGGAGACGAGCACCATCAGCAGATGCGGGTCCGCGTCGTACGCCAGGTGCCGGGTGAGTTCCTCCAGCGTCGCCCTTCCGCCGTCCCACACGTTGGTCCACCGCTGCTGCACGGCGAAGTAGCCGTCCCAGCGCCCGAGGCGGAGCGCCACCCAGGCCACATAGCCGCACCATCCCAGTGGGGCGATCAGCGCCCCCGCGAGCGCACGCCGGCCGCGGGTGCGGACGAACGCCGTCAGCCCGGCCACGGCCACCGCGGTGGCGATCGCGACACCCGTCGGCCGGGTGAGTCCGGCGAGGGCCGCGAGCCAGCCCGCCCAGAGCCAGCGGCCGGTGAGCGCCGCGTACAGCGACCATGCCACCAGCGCCGTGAACAGCGATTCGGTGTAGCCCATCCACTGGACGACCGCGACCGGCATCGCGCCCCAGAGCACCGCTAGCACGGTTCCGGTCCGCCGTCCGTGCAGCCGGTCGCCGACGGCGAAGACGCCCCACGCCGCGGCGACGGACGCCACCACGGCGACGACCAGGGCCACCGAGGCGGGGCTGCCCGGGGTCACCGCGGAGACGGTCCTCACCAGCAGCGGGTAGAGCGGGAAGAACGCCAGGTTGCTGGTGTTCGGCGTGGTGCCCAGCTCGTGGTGGTAACCGCGGTCGGCGATCCCCAGGTACCACTGGGTGTCCCAGGAGGCGGCCAGTGTCGGCCAGAGGCTCTCGCCCTTGAGGTGGGCCCACCGTGCGAGCACCAGGAGCCCCGTCAGCCGCACCGCGAGATAGCCGAGCAGCGCCGGGGCGGCCCGGTTCAGGGCGCGGAGCAGCCTGCTCTGCCGGCCGGGTACGGCGCCGCCTCCCGAGCCGGGTCCCCGGCGGGAGGCGGGGACGGTGGCGTGGTGGGTCGCGGTCGGGGGCACGGGGACTGCTCCGGTGTTCGGCGGGCGCTACCGCCACCCTCGCCCGCGGGGTACGGAGGGGCACGGGCCGGTAGGTCGGTTGCCGTAGGGAAATCACCCGCAGGAAGACCCCGCCCGAGTACGGCTCCTGCCGGCTGCGCTGCCGCGCCCGCGCTTGTGTCCGCTCGTGGCCGGGCTCGTGCCCGTGCCCGTGCCCGCGCTCGTGGCCGGCTCGTGCCCGGCTCGCGTCCGGCTGGCTTCCGGGCGGGTCGCACCGCGGGGGTCAGACGGCGGCGTCGCATCGGTCCGGGGCCGCGCTCGTGCCCGCTCGTGCCCGGTTCGCGTCCGCGCTCGTGCCCGCGTCCGTGGGGGTGTCTGCGCCGGTACGGCATGCGCGCCCGTTCCCGCGTGCGGTTCCCCATCCGCGCCCGGTCCGTGTCCCCCCGGTCCGCGCCCGGTTCGCGTCCGGCTGGCTTCCGGGCGGGTCGCACCGCGGGGGTCAGACGTCGGCGTCGCATCGGTCCGGCACCGCGCTCGTGCCCGCTCGTGCCCGGTTCGCGTCCGCGCTCGTGCCCGCGTCCGTGGGGGTGTCTGCGCCGGTACGGCATGCGCGCCCGTTCCCGCGTGCGGTTCCCCATCCGCGCCCGGTCCGTGTCCCCCGGTCCGCGCCCGGTTCGACACCCGCCCGGTGCCCGCGTACGGGCACGGCCGGACGGGGCACCGGACGCCCGTCCGGCCCGACGGGCCGTCAGATCCCGGCGGCCTCCGCCAGGTCCCGCTTCACGGCCGCGAGGACCTCTGCGGCACGGGCCCGCGCGGCCGGCAGCCCGCTCGGCCCGGCGACCGGCACCACGACCTCCAGGTAGCACTTGAGCTTGGGCTCGGTGCCGCTGGGACGGACGATGACGCGGGCGTCGTACTCGCCCTCCAGGTAGTACCTCAGACCGTCCGTGGGCGGCAGTGCGCCGGAGCCCTCCGAGAGGTCCTCCGCCGACGCCACGCGCAGGCCGGCCAGTGCCGCGGGCGGCTTGTCCCGCAGCCGTCGCATGGCCTCCGCGATGACGCCCAGGTCCTCCACCCGTACCGACAACTGGTCCGTGGCGTGCAGGCCGTGGGCGACGGCGAGGTCGTCCAGCAGGTCCGTGAGGGTGCGGCCCTCGGCCTTGAGTTCCGAAGCCAGTTCGGCGACCAGCAGCGCGGCGGTGATGCCGTCCTTGTCGCGCACGCCGTCCGGGTCGACGCAGTAGCCGAGGGCCTCCTCGTAGCCGTACCGCAGGCCCTCCGCCCGGGAGATCCACTTGAAGCCGGTCAGGGTCTCCTCGTAGCCGAGGCCCGCCGTCCGGGCGATCCGGCCGAGCAGCGACGAGGACACGATCGACGTGGCGAACGTGCCGCTCGCCCCCTTCGCCGGCACGCCACCCGACGCACCGTCCGAAGCATTCGCCGACACGCCCTTGCGGACGAGGTGCGCACCGAGCAGCACGCCGACCTCGTCGCCGCGGAGCATGCGCCAGCCGCCGTCCGCGGTCTCGTCGGGGACCGCGACCGCGCAGCGGTCGGCGTCGGGGTCGTTGGCGATGACGAGGTCCGGACCGGCCTCGCGTGCCTTCGCGAAGGCGAGGTCCATCGCGCCCGGCTCCTCCGGGTTGGGGAAGGCGACCGTGGGGAAGTCCGGGTCGGGCTCGGCCTGCTCGCCGACGAGCACGGGGGCGGGGAAGCCGGCCCGCTCCCAGGCCGCCAGCACCACGTCCGTGCCGACGCCGTGCAGGGCCGTGTGGACCACGCGGGCCGTTCGCGGCGAGTGCGGGCTGAGGACCGCGTCGGTGCGCTCCAGATAGGACCGCAGGACCTCGTCCCGAGCGTCTCCCAGCCGCTCTCGGGACGCGGCAGGTCGTGGATGCTGCCGACCGCCTCGATCGCCGCGGCGATCCCGGCGTCGGCCGGGGGCACGATCTGCGCGCCGTCGCCGAGGTAGACCTTGTATCCGTTGTCACGCGGGGGGTTGTGGCTCGCGGTGACCTCGACACCGGCGACGGCGCCCAGGTGCCGGATCGCGAACGCGAGCACGGGTGTGGGCAGCGGGCGCGGCAGCAGCGCGGCGCGCAGCCCGGCACCGGTCATCACGGCGGCGGTGTCACGGGCGAAGTCCGCCGACTTGTGGCGGGCGTCGTAGCCGATCACGACCAGACCGCCGGTGTGGCCCCGGGCCTTGAGGTACGCGGCCAGACCGGCCGCCGCGCGGATCACGACGACGCGGTTCATCCGCATCGGCCCGGCCCCGAGTTCGCCGCGCAGACCGGCCGTGCCGAACTGCAGCGTCCCGGCGAACCGGGCGCCCAGCTCCGCCGTGTCCCCTGCGTCGATGATCCGGGCCAGCTCGTCCCGGGTCTCCGCGTCGGGGTCCTCGGCCAGCCAGGTCCGGGCCTGCGCGATCAGGTCCTGCGCCACGGTGATGTGCCTCTCTGAAGTCGTCGTGAGCGTGGGCGGCGCCGGTTGTGTCCCCTCCGCCTCTGCCTCCGGCGCCGGCGCCGGCGCCTGCCTGCCCGTCCCGGGCGGCGGTGGATGTCTCTGCCCCCCCCGGCCCGCCGCCCGGGCGCCGGAGCGACGCGGGGTCCGTGCCCGGCGCCGTTGCGGAGCCCGGGCGGCGACCCGTCAGATCCTGGCCAGTACCCGGGTCAGCAGCTCGCCCATCCGGGCCGCGGAGTCGCGTCCGGCCTGCAGTACCTCTTCGTGGTTGAGCGGCTCGCCCGAGAGCCCGGCCGCGAGGTTGGTGACCAGGGAGATCCCGAGCACCTCGGCACCGGCCTCACGGGCCGCGATCGCCTCGAGCACGGTGGACATGCCCACCAGGTCGCCGCCCATGACCCGGACCATGTGGATCTCGGCAGGGGTCTCGTAGTGCGGGCCGGGGAACTGAACGTAGACGCCTTCCTCGAGCGTCGGGTCCACCTCCTTGCACAGCGCCCGCAGCCTCGGCGAGTACAGGTCGGTCAGGTCCACGAAGTTGGCGCCGGCGATCGGGGAGGCGGCGGTGAGGTTGATGTGGTCGCCGATCAGGACCGGCTGGCCGGGCCGCATGCCCTCGCGCAGACCGCCGCAGCCGTTGGTCAGGACGACGGTCTTGCAGCCGGAGGCGACGGCGGTGCGCACACCGTGCGCCACGGCGGCGACGCCGCGGCCCTCGTAGTAGTGCGTGCGGCCGAGGAAGACGAGTGCGCGCTTGTCGCCGATCCGGTACGAGCGGACCTTGCCGCCGTGGCCCTCGACCGCCGGGGGCGGGAAGCCGGGCAGCTCGGTGACCGGGAACTCGGCCTCGGGAGCACCGAGGGCATCGACCGCGGGCGCCCAGCCCGAGCCCATCACCAGGGCGACGTCATGGGTGTCGGCGCCGGTCAGCTCTCGCAGGCGCGCGGCCGCGGCGTCGGCGGCGGCATGGGGGTCCGGGGTAAGGGAAAGGTTCACGGGAAAAGCCTAGCCTGAGAAACCCTACGCGCGTAGATGAGGATGCTCACGACTCCGCAACCCTTTCCTCGTGGAAACGCACAAGGAGTGTGCAGGGGCCCGCGAGGAGTGCGCAGGGGCCCGCCCCCGCGCCGTCCGCCGGTCGCGGGAGACCGGCTCCGCGCCCGGTCCGGGCAGCCTGGCGCCGGGGCCTTGGGGGTCAGCAAGGACGCTTGCGCAGCTCCATCACATAGTCGTGGGGGGCGCCCGCCGACTCGGCCGCGTCGGCGATCTCGCCGAGGTAGCGGGCGGAGGGCAGGCCGCCCTCGTACCCGTTCAGCACGTACACCCAGGCCGGCTCCTCGCCGTCCAGCGTGTGCACCCGCACGCGCATGCGCCGGTAGATGTCGAGCCCGACGCCCTCCCAGCGGTCCATCGAGTCCTCGTCGAGCGGGGCGATGTCGTACAGCGCGACGAACACCTGCGAGCGGGGAGCCTCCACGATCGTGGCCAGCGCCCCCTCCCAGCCCATCTGCTCGCCGCCGAAGGTCAGCCGCCAGCCGTTGAGCCAGCCCGTGCCGCGCAGCGGGGAGTGCGGTGCGCGGCGGGTCATCAGCCGCGCGTCGAGGTTGCCGGCGTACGCGGCGTAGAGCGACATGGGATCGAGGGTACGGGAGGGGAAGCGGTGGCCGCCCGCCCCGATGCCCCGGGGCGGGCGGCCGGGCGGGGTCGGTCCGGGGGTGTGTCCGGGCCGGTGCGGGCGGTTCGGCGCCGTCGCCGGGTTTCGGCCGGGGCGGGGCCGTGGGCAGGGCCGCCGGTGGGTGTGTCCGGGCCGGTCCGGGCGGGGGCCGGGTCCGTGCCGGGAGTCCGCCGGGGCGCGGCTGTGGGGAGGGCGGTTCGGTGGGTGTGTCCGGGCCGGTGTGCGCGGGCCCGGCGGCCGTGCGGGGTCTCGCCGCCGGCCTGCCCGGTGCGCTTCCCGCCCCGCAGAGCCCCGGCGCGAGGCGGGTTCCGGTGTGCGGGAGAATGGGTGGGACGGATACCCGGCAGAGCGAGAGCGCGAGGCGTAACCCCAGTGACCCGGATCGTGATCATCGGTGGCGGACCCGGCGGATACGAGGCGGCTCTGGTGGCCGCCCAGCTCGGCGCGGAGGTGATCGTCGTCGACTGCGACGGCCTCGGCGGAGCGTCCGTCCTCACCGACTGCGTGCCCTCCAAGACCCTGATCGCCACCGCCGAGGTGATGACCAACTTCGACTCCTCGCACGAGGAGCTCGGCATCATCGTCGCGGACGACACCCCGCACATCGATCAGCCCGCCCGGATCGTGGGCGTCGACCTCGGCAAGGTCAACCGCCGGGTGAAGCGGCTCGCGCTCGCCCAGTCCCACGACATCACCGCCTCCGTGACCCGTGCGGGCGCGCGGGTCATGCGCGGTCGCGGCCGGCTGGAGGGCGGGCAGGCGCTCGACGGCTCCCGCAAGGTGGTCGTCACCGCGGCCGACGGCAGCGAGGAGACGCTCACCGCCGACGCCGTGCTGATCGCCACCGGCGGGCACCCGCGCGAGATCCCCGACGCGCAGCCCGACGGGGAGCGGATCCTCAACTGGACCCAGGTGTACGACCTGGACGAGCTGCCCGAAGAGCTGATCGTGGTCGGCTCGGGCGTGACGGGTGCCGAGTTCGCCGGTGCCTACCAGGCGCTCGGTTCCCGCGTCACGCTGGTCTCGTCCCGCGACCGCGTGCTGCCGGGCGAGGACCCGGACGCCGCCGCCGTCCTCGAGGACGTCTTCCGGCGCCGCGGCATGAACGTCATGGCCCGCTCCCGCGCGCAGTCCGCCAAGCGGGTCGGCGACCGGGTCGAGGTGACGCTGGCCGACGGCCGGGTGATCACCGGCACGCACTGCCTGATGGCCGTCGGCGCCGTCCCCAACTCCGCGGGCATGGGCCTGGAGGAGGCCGGGGTCAGGCTCACCGAGTCGGGGCACATCTGGACCGACAAGGTCTCGCGGACGAGCGCGCCGGGCGTGTACGCGGCCGGCGACGTCACCGGGGTCTTCGCGCTGGCGTCGGTGGCGGCGATGCAGGGGCGTATCGCCGTGTACCACTTCCTCGGCGACGCGGTGACTCCGCTCAACCTCAAGACCGTGTCCTCGAACGTCTTCACCGACCCGGAGATCGCGACGGTCGGTTACACGCAGGCGGACGTGGACGGCGGCGTCATCGACGCCCGGGTCGTCAAACTGCCGCTGCTGCGCAACCCGCGCGCCAAGATGCAGGGCATCAGGGACGGCTTTGTGAAGATCTTCTGCCGGCCCGGCACCGGCATCGTGGTCGGCGGAGTGGTCGTGGCCCCGCGGGCCTCGGAACTGATCCATCCCATCTCGATCGCGGTCGACAACAACCTGACGGTGGAACAGATCGCAAACGCCTTCACCGTGTACCCGTCGTTGTCGGGCTCGATCGCGGAAGTCGCCCGCCAGCTGCACACCCGGAAGGCGACGGGCGAGGCGTAGCGCCGGGAGCCCCGGGATCAACCCCGGCAAGCCGGGACGATAGGGCATGGTGTCTATACCACCTCCGGTACCTCCCTGTTGGCAACTTCTCGTATTCGGCGCAAAGTGCTGAAAAGCATCGACGGCTGGGGTTACTGTCAGTTTCGTGTTCGCTGCAGAACGTCGTCAATTGATCCTCGAAATGGTGCGCGCCAACGGAGCCGTTTCGCTCCGTGAGCTCGCCCGCGTCGTCCAGACCTCCGAAGTGACCGTACGGCGGGACGTGCGGGCCTTGGAGGCAGAAGGACTGCTCGACCGCCGGCACGGCGGTGCGGTGTTGCCGGGCGGATTCACGCGAGAATCCGGCTTCCCGCAGAAATCCCATCTCGCGACCGCGGAGAAGACGGCCATCGCCGATCTCGCCGCGGGCCTGGTCGAAGAAGGCGAGGCCATCGTGGTCGGCGCCGGCACGACCACACAGGAGCTGGCCCGCCGGCTCGCCCGGATCCCCGGGCTCACCGTGGTCACCAACTCGCTGCTCGTCGCACAGGCGCTGGCGCACGCCAACCGGGTCGAGGTCGTGATGACCGGCGGCACGCTGCGTGGGTCCAACTACGCGCTGGTCGGCAGCGGGGCGGAGCAGTCCCTCCAGGGGCTGCGGGTCTCCCGCGCCTTCCTGTCCGGCAGCGGCCTGACGGCCGAGCGCGGGCTGTCCACCTCCAACATGCTGTCGGCGAGTGTGGACCGGGCACTGGTGCAGGCGGCCTCGGAGGTCGTGGTGCTGGCCGACCACACCAAGCTGGGCACCGACACCATGTTCCAGACCGTGCCGACCGACGTGATCACCCGCCTGGTGACGGACGAGCCGCCCCCGCACGACGAACGGGCGGCAACGGAGCTGCAGGCGCTCGCGGACCAGGGCGTCGAGGTCGCCGTGGCGGGCGCGGCGGTCGACGCGGCCCGTCCGCGCCGTGAGGTCCCCCTCCCCGGCCAGCGCCGCACCACCCACCCGACGACCCCCTCCGCCCGGCCGCGGCCCTCACCGCCGAACCTCCGGACCGGCGCGTGGCCGACCTGCGCCGCCGCTGAGGACGGCGGACCGGGTGCCCCGGGGCCGGTCACGGCTCCGCGCCCGGTACGCACGCGGGCCGTGTCCGGTGCACGCGGGCCGTGTCCGGGCCCGGGGCGCGGCGGGGCCGGGCGTGCGGGCAGGCGGCCGCAGGTGCCTCGGAGCGGGGACCGGCCCCGGGGGGCCCGGCACCGGGCCTTCTCCGCGGTCTCCGTGATTTCGCGGTTTCCGTGGTCTCTGCCGCCTCTGCGGTCTCGCATCTTCTGCGGGCCGACCTGTCTGCGGGTCGGTCCGGAGGGTCGGCGTGTCATGGGGTCGGCGTGTCATGGGGTCGGCGTGCGTGCCGGTCTGCGGGTCGGCCGGTCTGCGGGTCTGGGTGCCTGGGTGTCTGGGTGTCTGGGTGCCTGAGGGTTCCGGGACTTCTGCTGTTGCCGGGGTTGCCGGGGTTGCCGGTGCGGGGGCGGAGCCCGGAGTCGTGGCGGCGGTCTCGGCGGCCGCCGCCACGGCCTACGCGGCCCGCGCCTTCAGACCGCGCAATGTCAGTGCCAGCAGACGGTCGGCGAGTTCCGGGTCGGAGGGGGCCTGCTCGGCTGCCAGCGCGATCGCGTTGGTGAGCTGGAGGAGGTCGGTGATGGACACGTCCTCCCGGACCGCGCCGGCCGCCTGGGCGCGGGAGAGCAGCCGGGAGCCCGCCTCGCGGAGGGGCACGCTGCACTGGGAGAGCGCCGAACCGGCGTCGTGCGAGGCCGACATGAGTGCCCGGGCCACCCCGCGGTATTCACCCGCATGAGTGATGAGGGCGCGCAGCCATTCCACGAGGGCGCCGCACGGCTGGTCCGCCGAGGCCAGCTCCGCGGACCGGGTGAGCAGTGACGCCAGCGCGTCCTGGAAGACCGCGTTCATCAGCGCGTGACGGTTCGGGAAATGGCGGTACAACGTGCCGATGCCCACGCCCGCCCGCCTGGCGACGTCCTCCAGGGACGCGTCCGTGCCGTGCTCGGCGAACGCCCTGCGCGCCTCGGCCAGCAACCGCTCGTAGTTGCGGCGTGCGTCGGCCCGCATCGGCCGTACCGCGCCCGCCGCGTCGCCGGCCGCCGTACTCGTCGTCATGGCACCCAGCATGCCATCGGTGCGCGGGTGCGGACCCCGCGTCCGCTCACGGAACGCGGGACGGGGCCCGCCGGGTGGAATCCGGCGGGCCCCGTCCGCGAGCGGATGAGTGGCGGGGTCAGTCCTTGATCTCGCAGATCACCGCGCCGGACGTGATCGACGCGCCGACCTCGGCGCTGAGGCCCTTCACGGTGCCGGAGCGGTGCGCGTTGAGCGGCTGCTCCATCTTCATCGCCTCCAGGACGACGACGAGGTCGCCCTCGTTGACCTGCTGGCCCTCCTCGACGGCGATCTTGACGATGGTGCCCTGCATCGGCGAGGCGAGGGTGTCGCCGGAGGCGGCCGGGCCGGACTTCTTGGCCGCGCGGCGCTTGGGGCGGGCACCGCCGGCCGCGGCGGTCCGGGCCAGCGTCATACCCAGCGAGGACGGCAGTGAGACCTCGAGGCGCTTGCCGCCGACCTCGACGACGACGGTCTCGCGGCCCGGCTCATCCTCCGCCTCGGTGTCGGCCGGGGCGGCGAAGGGCTTGATCTCGTTGACGAACTCGGTCTCGATCCAGCGGGTGTGGATCGTGAACGGGGTGCCGTCCGCCGGGGCGAACGCCGGGTCGGTGACGACGGCGCGGTGGAACGGGATCGCGGTCGCCATGCCCTCGACCTGGAACTCGGCCAGGGCGCGGGCGGCGCGCTGCAGAGCCTGCTCACGGGTGGCGCCGGTGACGATCAGCTTCGCCAGCAGCGAGTCCCACGCGGGGCCGATCACGCTGCCGGACTCCACGCCCGCGTCCAGCCGGACACCCGGGCCGGAGGGCGGGACGAAGGAGGTGACCGTGCCGGGCGCGGGAAGGAAGTTGCGGCCCGGGTCCTCTCCGTTGATGCGGAACTCGAAGGAGTGGCCCCGCCGCGGCGGGTCGTCGTAGCCCAGCTTCTCCCCGTCCGCGATACGGAACATCTCCCGCACCAGGTCGATGCCGGTGACCTCCTCGGTGACCGGGTGCTCGACCTGCAGCCGGGTGTTGACCTCGAGGAAGGAGATCGTGCCGTCGTTGCCGACGAGGAACTCCACGGTGCCCGCGCCGACGTAGCCGGCCTCCTTGAGGATGGCCTTGGACGCGCGGTACAACTCGGCGTTCTGCTCCTCGGAGAGGAACGGCGCGGGGGCCTCCTCCACCAGCTTCTGGTGCCGGCGCTGCAGCGAGCAGTCACGGGTCGACACGACCACCACGTCGCCGTGCTGGTCGGCCAGGCACTGGGTCTCGACATGGCGCGGCTTGTCCAGGTACCGCTCGACGAAGCACTCGCCGCGGCCGAACGCCGCGACGGCCTCGCGCACCGCCGAGTCGTACAGCTCGGGGACCTCCTCCAGCGTGCGGGCGACCTTGAGGCCGCGCCCGCCGCCGCCGAAGGCGGCCTTGATCGCGATCGGGAGGCCGTGCTCCTCGGCGAAGGCGACGACCTCGTCCGCGCCGGACACCGGGTCGGAGGTACCGGCCACCAGCGGGGCGCCGGCGCGCTGGGCGATATGACGGGCCGCCACCTTGTCGCCGAGGTCGCGGATCGCGGCGGGCGGGGGCCGATCCAGGTCAGCCCGGCGTCGATGACCGCCTGGGCGAAATCGGCGTTCTCGGAGAGGAAGCCGTATCCGGGGTGGATGGCGTCCGCGCCCGAGTCCGCTGCGGCCTGGAGGACCTTGCCCATGTCCAGGTAGCTGGCGGCCGGGGTGTCACCGCCCAGGGCGAACGCTTCGTCGGCTGCGCGGACGTGCAGAGCGTCACGGTCCGGGTCGGCGTAGACGGCTACGCTCGCGATCCCGGCGTCCCGGCATGCACGGGCAACGCGGACAGCGATCTCGCCTCGGTTGGCGATGAGCACCTTGCGCACGATGGCTCCCTCCTTGCTGTTGTCCGGGTGTAGACGTCCCGGTTTGCGGCTACGCCGCGGGCCGTTCCCCGTCCGGGCGTGCCGGCCGGAGCACTCGGCGGGTCACCGCGCCGAAGACTTCGCTGAAACACGCTGAGTTTAGGGACTGCCGACACGGCCTTTCGACCCGTTCCCGGTCGTGAGCTTCCCCACACGGAGGGTGAGCCGGGGCGTGGCCGTGCGGTGTATGCCCTTGTCGCACCACGGTACGTCGGTTTTCTCCTGTGCAGAGTAGCCGTCACGTGTGGTCAAGGTCTCTGCCCCAGCGGCCAGCGGCTGCGCGCGTTTCTTTGTGGAGTCCCTACGAATGGCCGAATGGTTCTTTGCCTGTGCGCGGACCCTTGTCCGGGGGTTTACCCGTTAGTAGCGTTCGCTCTGTCGTTCGTACTGCTGGTAACTGAGGCTGGGAAGCCCAAGGGGGTGGGTGCCGTGGTGCGCAGAACGGTGGCCGTGGTCGCCGCGATCGTGCTCTGCCTGGAAGCCGTCGGCATCGTGGTGATCAACGGCATCATGGCCACCTTCGTACACCACCAGAGCATGTCCCTGGACGGCCTCGACCCCGACGTCATGGTCGCCGGCACCTGGGCGATGGGCGGGGTCTCCGGGTTCTTCCTCGCCGTCTGCGGCACCCTCTTCCTCGTCGCCGCGGTGCGCGACCGCGGCCCCGGCCGCTGGGGACGGGTCCTCCTGGTCGGCTGCGCGGTGGTGCACGGCGTGCTGGGCGCGCTGGCCGTGGGGCCGGTCGGCTGGCACGCGTTCACGTTCCTGATGGTGGTACTGGGGCTGATCGTGTTCGCCCTGCTGCAGTACGGCGGGACGGAGCCCGCGGGAAGCACGGAGCCGGCGGGAAGCGGGGAAGGCGCCCCGCCCGCCGGGGAGGGCCCTCCGGCCTCCCTGGACAAGGGGCCCGTCGTCGGCGACGGGCCGGCCAGGGCCTGACGAGGCCGCCGCGGGCGTCCCCGGCGTGCTGGATGGTGCGCGGTCACGGCGCGGGTGTCCCCGGGTGGTGCGCGGTCACGGCCGCGGTCACGGCGCGGGTGTCCCCGGGCGGTGTGCGGTCACGGCGCGGGCCGCGAGGCCGCCGTACGCGACCCGGGTGGTGTCCCGACGAGGTGCGGGCGCGCCGGTCCCGGCGTGCCGGCCGCATCACGCCCAGAGGTCGGTGATGCCGATTCCCAGGTCCGCCAGCAGCCGGCGCAGCAGCGGCAGGGACAGCCCGATCACATTGCCGTGGCTGCCCTCGATCGAGTCGACGAACGGGGCCGACCTGCCGTCCAGGGTGAACGCGCCCGCCACGTGCAGCGGTTCGCCGCTCGCGACGTACGCGGCGATCTCGGCGTCCGTCGGGTCGCCGAAGCGCACGGTGGTGGATTCCGTGGCGGACGCCCGGCGGCCGGTGGCGGTGTCGACGACGCAGTGGCCCGTCCGCAGCACGCCCGCACGGCCGCGCATGGACTTCCACCGGGCGGTGGCCTCCTCCTCGTCCGCCGGCTTGCCGAGGGCCTCGCCGTCGAGTTCGAGTACGGAGTCGCAGCCGATGACGAGCGCGCCGGCCGACTCGGGGCGGGCGGCTACCGCGTCCGCCTTGGCCTCGGCGAGGACGAGGGCCAGCGTGCCGGGGTCGGGGGCGGTCAGCGCGTCCTCGTCGACACCGCTGACGACGACCTCGGGGGCGAGCCCCGCATCGCGCAGCAGCCCCAGGCGGGCGGGCGAGGCGGAGGCGAGGACGACACGGCGGCGCTGATCGGTCATGCGGGCCATCGTAGGCGGCCGGGGCGGTGTCCCGGAGCCCGCTGCGGCAGTCCGCCGGATTCGCGGTGCGCCACCTGCGGCACGGCGGCCGCACAGCCGCCCGCGCGTACGGCCGTCAGCCGTACGCCCTCCAGCCCGCACCGCCCGCACGGCTCGTCCAGCCCGCACCGCCCCCTCAGCGTGCGGCCGTCGGCGCGCACGTCCGCCCGTGCCACGGCCGTCGGCGCGCATGTCCCCCCGCGTGCGGCCGTCGGCGCGCACGCGTGCGGCTCCGCCCGCCAGGGCCGTCAGCGCAGCCCCACGGTGATCATCGCGATGACCATGGCGAGTGCCAGCAGGACGCCCACACGGCGCATCATCGCCTGCATCTCGCGCATCTCCTGCGGAGGTTCGTTCTCCGGGTCGGACCACAGCATGGTTCCGATCGTGGTGGCGGGAGGCGAGGGGCGCCTGAGTACGGATACTCAGGCGCCCCGGCTCCAGGGACCAGTCACGGACCGGTGGGGGCCGTCGTGCGCTCCCGCCCGCGGGCTCAGCCCGGCCAGTATGTGCGCGTCCACGCCCGCGGTCCGGGCCGCAGCGCCCGGGCCCGGGCGATACGGGCGGGGTCCGACCACTCCTCGGGCGGCAGGGGCGTGCCGGACACGGCGGAGGCCGTCACCGCGGCGCGCGCCTGGACCACCGCCAGGGCGGCGGCCAGTTCCTCCGGGGTCGGGTTTCCCCGTACGACCCTGATCATCGATGCTCCTCTCTGCCCTCGGGGCCCGGTGCTACAGGGGGATGTTGCCGTGCTTCTTCGGGGGCAGGTTTTCCCGCTTCGTCCGCAGCTGACGCAGGCCCTTCACGATCTGGGCGCGGGTGTCGGACGGCATGATCACGGCGTCGATGTAGCCGCGCTCGGCCGCGACGTACGGGTTGAGGAGGGTGTCCTCGTACGCCGTGACCAGCTCGGCCCGCAGCTTCTCCTGGGCCTCGGCGTCCTCGGCGGCGGCGAGGGTGCGGCGGTGCAGGATGTTCACCGCGCCCTGCGCGCCCATCACCGCGATCTGCGCGGTCGGCCAGGCCAGGTTCAGGTCGGCGCCCAGGTGCTTGGAGCCCATGACGTCGTACGCGCCGCCGAAGGCCTTGCGCGTGATCACGGTGATGAGCGGGACGGTCGCCTCGGCGTAGGCGTAGATCAGCTTGGCGCCGCGCCGGATGATGCCGCCGTACTCCTGGTCCACGCCCGGCAGGAAGCCGGGCACGTCGACGAAGGTGATCACGGGGATGTTGAACGCGTCGCAGGTGCGGACGAAGCGCGCGGCCTTCTCGCTCGCGTCGATGTCGAGGCAGCCCGCGAACTGCATCGGCTGGTTGGCGACGATGCCGACCGGGAAGCCCTCCACCCGTCCGAAGCCGGTGACGATGTTCGGCGCGAACATCGCCTGGGTCTCCAGGAACTCCCCGTCGTCCAGTGCGTGCTCGATGATCGTGTGCATGTCGTACGGCTGGTTGGCGCTGTCCGGCATCAGCGTGTCCAGCTCCCGGTCCTCGGCGGTGAGGCCCAGGGAGGCGTCCTCGGGGTAGGACGGCGGCTCGGACAGGTTGTTCGACGGCAGGTACGACAGCAGCGACTTGACGTACTCGATCGCGTCCTTCTCGTCGCCGGCCATGTGGTGGGCGACACCGGACGTGGTGTTGTGGGTGCGGGCACCGCCCAGCTCCTCGAAGCCCACGTCCTCGCCGGTGACCGTCTTGATGACGTCGGGGCCGGTGATGAACATGTGCGAGGTCTGGTCGACCATCACCGTGAAGTCGGTGATCGCGGGCGAGTACACCGCGCCGCCCGCGCAGGGCCCCACCACGAGGGAGATCTGCGGGATCACCCCGGACGCGTGGGTGTTGCGGCGGAAGATCTCGCCGTACATCCCCAGCGCGCTGACGCCCTCCTGGATGCGCGCGCCGCCGGAGTCGTTGATCCCGACGACCGGGCAGCCGGTCTTCAGCGCGAAGTCCATCACCTTGATGATCTTCTGGCCGAAGACCTCGCCCAGCGCCCCGCCGAAGACCGTGAAGTCCTGCGAGAAGACGGCCACCGGCCGGCCGTCCACCGTGCCGTAGCCGGTGACCACGCCGTCGCCGTAGGGGCGGGTCTTCTCCAGGCCGAAGTTGGTGGAGCGGTGCCGTGCGAGTTCGTCGAGCTCGACGAACGACCCCTCGTCGAGGAGGAGTTCGATCCGCTCGCGGGCGGTCAGCTTGCCCTTGGCGTGCTGCTTCTCGACCGCGCGCTCGGAGCCCGCGTGCGTCGCCTCGTGGACACGGCGCTGGTAATCCGCGAGCTTGCCAGCGGTGGTGTGGATGTCGATCTCTTGGTGCTCTGCCGGCTCGGACATCGGGATGCGGCTCCCTGCCTGGTCACGGGGGTGTTGGCTACGTAAAGAGCGGTGGGCTACTGATTCGTAGCGTATCGGCGCGGATACCGTTCGGCAGTGCGGCGTTGGCCACACCCCGGAGTGCTTGCGCACACGGCACGACACGGTCTCCCCGCGGTTCGCCTCGCGCGGACGGAAGGGGCCAAGCTGTGCGGCATGACGCCTCATGACACCCCCGGCAACCCGCTCGGCGGTCACGGGACTCCCGGCAGCCCCTCCGGCCCCTCCGCCGGTGGGCGCTGGTCCGATCTCGACCGCCCACCGCTGAACGCGGCCGCCCTGCGCCGCGCACTGATTCGCCCCGGCGGGCTGTGGACCTCGCTGGACGTCGTCGAGCGGGTCGGCTCCACCAACTCCGACCTGGTGGACCGGGCCGCGGAACTCGGCGAGGGGGCCGTACTCGTCGCCGAGGAGCAGACGTCCGGCCGCGGCCGCCTCGACCGCAGCTGGACCGCGCCTCCGCGCTCCGGGCTCTTCCTCTCCGTCCTGCTGAAGCCCGGCGTGCCCGTGGCCCGCTGGGGGTGGCTGCCGTTGCTGACCGGGGTCGCCGCGGCGACGGGCCTGGCCCGGGCGGCGGGTGCCGACTTCGCCCTGAAGTGGCCGAACGACCTGATGGTGAAGGTCGGCGGGGAGGAGCGGAAGGCCGGCGGAATCCTCGCCGAGCGAGTGGGCGGCGATGGCGTCGTCATCGGTATCGGGGTCAACGTCACCCTGCGCGAGGACGAACTCCCCGTACCGCAGGCGGGCTCCCTGGCTCTCGCGAACGCCGTCTCCACCGACCGCGACCCCCTGCTGCGGGCGCTGCTGCGCTCGCTGGAGGACTGGTACGGCGTCTGGCGGGCGGCGAACGGCGACGCCCGCGCCTCGCGGCTGCAGGAGACGTACGCGGCGGGCTGCTCGACCCTGGGCCTCACGGTCCGCGCCGAGCTCCCCGGTGACCGGAGCCTGATCGGCGAGGCGGTCGCGATCGACGGCGACGGACGGCTGGTGGTGACCACCCCCGACGGAAAGGACCACCCCATCGGGGCCGGGGACATCGTCCACCTGCGGCCGGACGGCCGGTGACCGGGGGTGCGGCCGCCCGGTGTGATCGGCCGGACACCCCGGAGCGGCCGCGCCACCGGGACGTGAGCCAGGGCACACCTGCCGTATCGTTGAGGCCGCGCCGGGCTTCCCGCGGTCATACGCGGACCGGCAGGCACGACAGATCGGCAGGGCAGTGCGCAGGGAACGGGCAGGAGGCGGCCGGTGACCGTCGACGACAGCGCCTCCGGCGCGGACGCTTCCGGCGGGGACTTCCCGGGCGGGAGCGTACCGGGGACGGAGACCTCCGGCGGGGGCCCGCCCGCCCGGGCTGACTCCTCCGGGGGCGGCCCGGGCCGGAGGCAGACGTCCGACGTCCACCCGACGCCGCACCACGAGGTGGACCACACCGCTGAGCCGACCAAGGACCCGCTGGCCATCCGGCTGGAACAGCTGATCCTCGGCGCGGACCGCCGCTACACCCCCTTCCAGGCGGCCCGCACGGCCGGCGTCTCGATGGACCTCGCGTCCCGCTTCTGGCGGGCCATGGGTTTCGCCGACATCGGCCAGGCCAAGGCCCTGACCGAGGCCGATGTACTCGCGCTGCGCCGTCTGGCCGGTCTGGTCGAGGCGGGGCTGCTGAGCGAGCCGATGGCGGTCCAGGTGGCGCGGTCCACCGGCCAGACCACCGCGCGGCTCGCCGAGTGGCAGATCGACTCCTTCCTGGAGGGCCTCACCGAGCCGCCCGAGCCGGGCATGACCCGGACCGAGGTCACCTATCCCCTGGTCGAGCTGCTGCTGCCGGAGCTGGAGGAGTTCCTCGTCTATGTGTGGCGCCGCCAGCTCGCCGCGGCCACCGGCCGGGTCGTGCAGGCCGCGGACGACGAGGAGATGGTCGACCGTCGGCTCGCCGTCGGCTTCGCCGACCTCGTCGGCTTCACCCGGCTGACCCGGCGCCTGGAGGAGGAGGAGCTGGGCGAACTGGTCGAGGCGTTCGAGACCACCTGCGCCGACCTGGTCGCCGCGCACGGCGGACGGCTGATCAAGACGCTCGGCGACGAGGTGCTGTTCGCGGCGGACGACGCGGGGACGGCCGCGGAGATCGCGATGCGGCTGATCGAGACGCTGGCGAACGACGAGACGATGCCCGCGCTGCGGGTCGGCATCTCCTTCGGGACGGTCACGACCCGGATGGGAGACGTGTTCGGCACGACGGTGAACCTGGCGAGCCGGCTGACCTCGATAGCGCCGAAGGACGCCGTCCTGGTGGACGGGGCGTTCGCGAAGGAACTGGCGCGTGCCGGAGACGCGCCCGTGTCGGAGGCCGAGGCCGCGGAGGCGGCGGCCGCAGCCGAGAAGGAGGGCGAGGAGCCCCCGTCGTACCGCTTCGCGCTGCAGCCCATGTGGCAGCGGCCGGTGCGCGGGCTCGGAGTGGTGGAGCCCTGGCT
The DNA here is from genome assembly GCA_003725745.1 of Streptomyces sp. I6. Taxonomy (GTDB): domain Bacteria; phylum Actinomycetota; class Actinomycetes; order Streptomycetales; family Streptomycetaceae; genus Streptomyces. The sequence continues at coordinate 4,281,986 of RHDP01000001.1, forward strand.
GCTGACGCGCCGCCCGGCCTAGGATTCCCGCCGGTGAACCATCGTTAACCGGGAGGTCGTCCATCATGTCCGAGGTCAGGTCCCAGGCCAGGTCCGAGAGCGGGTCCGAGAACGGGTCGGAGGTCGGCTCGGAGGTCGGGTCGGAGGTCGGGTCCGAGAGCCCGTCCGAGCAGCGTTTCGGGGAGTTCGTCGCGGTGCGCCGCCACGAGGCCGGGCACGTCGCCGAGCTGGTGCTCGACCGGCCCAAGGCCATGAACGCGGTCTCCACGGAGATGGCCCGCTCGATCGCGGCCGCCTGCGGCGCGCTGGCGGCGGACCGCTCGGTCAGGGTGACCGTGGTGACCTCGTCGAACGACCGGGCCTTCTGCGTCGGCGCCGACCTCAAGGAGCGCAACTCCTTCACGGACGCGGAGCTGGTCCGGCAGCGGCCGGCGGCCCGGGCCGCGTACACCGGGGTGCTGGAACTGCCGATGCCGACGATCGCGGCGGTGCACGGCTTCGCCCTGGGCGGCGGGTTCGAGCTGGCTCTTTCCTGCGATGTGATCGTGGCCGACGCGACGGCCGTGGTCGGGCTGCCGGAGGTATCCGTCGGCGTGATCCCCGGCGGCGGGGGTACGCAGCTGCTGCCGCGGCGCGTGGGGGCCGCTCGGGCGGCCGAGCTGGTGTTCACGGCCCGGCGGGTGGAGGCGGCCGAGGCGCGGGAGTTGGGCCTGGTGGACGAACTCGCCGACGACGCCCGTCCCGCCGCCCTCGCCCTGGCCGCCCGGATGGCCGCGAACTCCCCGGTCGGCCTGCGGGCCGCCAAGCGGGCGCTGCGCCTCGGTCATGGCCTCGACCTGCGGGCGGGGCTCGAGGTCGAGGACGCCGCCTGGCGTTCGGTGGCGTTCTCCGGAGACCGGGCCGAGGGCGTCGCGGCCTTCAACGAGAAGCGGAAGCCGGAGTGGCCCGGCGAGTGAAACGCACACGAAAATCCCTAAGCTGGGGTGATGGGTGAGGATGTCCGGCTGCGAGCCGTCGTCGCGCTCGCGCAGGCGATGGCGGCCGCACGCACACCGCGGGAGCTGTGGCGGGGTGCGGCGGTGGCCGCGTGCGACGCGCTGAGCGGGAGCTTCGCCGCGCTCTCCGTCTGGGAGCGGGACCGGGGCCGGCTGAAGGTGCTCGTGAACGCCGGGGCCCGCGCGCCGGACGAGGAGGAGTTCCCCGACGGCGAGACGTACCCGGTGCACCGCTTCCCCGAGATCACCGAGTTCCTGCACGAGCAGTGGGCCGGGGGCGGTGCCCCGCGCGCCTGGGTGGAGACGGCCGAGGGCCCGGCGGAGGGCGAGCACGGCTACAGCCACCAGCGGGTCGACGCGCTGCGGCAGCGCGGGCGCGGCTGCTGTGTCGTCGCGCCGATCGTGCTGCACGGCCGGGCCTGGGGCGAGCTGTACGTGGCCCGGCCTGCGGGTGAGCCCGTGTTCGACCGGGACGACGCCGGCTTCGCGACCGTGCTGGCCCAGGTCGTGGCGGCCGGGATAGCCCAGCAGGAGCGGCTCGAGGAGGTCCGCAGGCTCGCGTTCACCGATCCGCTGACCGGGCTCGCCAACCGGCGGGCCGTCGACGTCCGCCTCGACGAGGTGCTGGAGCAGCACCGGGCGGACGGCTCGGTGGTGTCCCTGGTGGTGTGCGACCTCAACGGCCTCAAGCGGGTCAACGACACCCACGGCCATGCGGCGGGGGACCGGCTGCTGGAGCGCTTCGGCTCGGTGCTGTCGCTGTGCGGCGCGATGCTGCCGGGGGCGCTGGCCGCGCGGCTCGGGGGCGACGAGTTCTGCCTGCTCACCGCGGGTCCGTCGGCCGACGACGTCGTCAAGGTCGCCGAGGAGCTCTGCGAGCGGGCGGGCGGGCTGAAACTGGGGGAGGGGGTGGCCTGCGGCGTCGCGTCGACGGGCGACCCGATCGGCGCGGTGCGCTCCGCCCGCAGGCTGTTCCGGCTCGCGGACGCCGCACAGTACCGCGCGAAGGCCGCCCGGGCGACGGGGCCGGTGGTCGCGGGCCGGGACGACTCGGTTCTCCCGCTCGCGGACACCCCGCCGCCGTCCCCGCAGAACCGCCGCCGCTTCCGCGACGCCCGCGGCTGAGCGGGCGGTTCCGCTTCGGCGATACCCGCGGCTGTGCGGGCGGTGCCGCTTCGGCGGCGTCCGTGGCCCGGCAGACGGGGGCGCTCCCGCGCTACTCGGGGCCGAGCAGGTGCCGTGGCCGAGCCGGTGCCGTGGCCGAGCCGGTGCCGCCGCTTCCGCGCGATCGCGCCGCCCGCCCGCCCCGTGGCGGGCCGGGATCGGCGGCGAGCCGCCGTCCGTGTCCGCCGGTCGGTGTCGGTCGGTGCCGGTTGATGCCGGTTGATGCCGGTCGGTGCCGGTCGGTGCCCGTCGATGCCGGTCGCCGTCCGCCGCGGATTGCGGCCATCCACCTCGTGACAGAGAGGGATTCAATCCGTAGGGTGCTGAATATGGATATGCACACAGTCGTGGTGGGGACGTCCGGGACCACCGCCGAAGACGTCATCGCCGTGGCTCGCGGCAACGCCCGGATCGAGCTCTCCGGTGACGCGCTCTCCGCGCTCGCCGCAGCGCGCGCGATCGTGGACGCCCTCGCCGCGAAGCCCGAGCCGGTGTACGGGGTCTCGACCGGGTTCGGCGCCCTGGCGACCCGGCACATCGGTCACGACCTGCGCACCCAGCTCCAGCGCAACATCGTCCGCTCGCACGCCGCCGGAATGGGCCCCCATGTCGAGCGTGAGGTCGTCCGCGCCCTGATGTTCCTCCGGCTGAAGACGGTGGCGTCCGGGCACACCGGTGTACGCCCCGAGGTCGCACAGACCATGGCGGACGTCCTCAACGCCGGGATCACACCGGTCGTGCACGAGTACGGCTCCCTCGGCTGCTCCGGCGACCTCGCGCCGCTGTCGCACTGCGCTCTGACGCTGATGGGGGAGGGCGACGCCGAAGGTCCCGACGGCACCGTCCGCCCGCCGGCGAACTCCTCGCCGCCCACGGCATCAAGCCGGTCGAACTGCACGAGAAGGAGGGCCTCGCCCTCCTCAACGGCACCGACGGCATGCTCGGCATGCTGATCATGGCTCTCGACGATCTGCGCAGGCTCTACACCTCCGCCGACATCACCGCCGCCCTCACGCTGGAGGGGCTGCTCGGCACGGACACGGTCCTCGCGCCCGACCTGCACGCCATCCGCCCCACCCCGGCCAGGCCGCCTCCGCCGCCAACATGCGCGCCGTGCTCCAGGGCTCCGAGCTGACCGGCCACTACCAGGAGGAGGAGGCCCCCGCGTCCAGGACGCCTACTCGGTGCGCTGCGCGCCGCAGGTCGCCGGAGCCGGCCGGGACACCATCGCCCACGCCGCCCTGGTCGCCGAACGCGAACTCGCCGCCGCCATCGACAATCCGGTGGTGCTGCCCGGAGGCACCTCCCCGGACGGAGGCTCCCGGGGAGGCAGGGTCGAGTCCAACGGCAACTTCCACGGCGCGCCCGTCGCGTATGTGCTCGACTTCCTCGCCATCGCCGCCGCCGACCTCGGCTCCATCGCCGAACGCCGCACCGACCGGCTGCTCGACAAGAACCGCTCCCACGGTCTGCCGCCCTTCCTCGCCGACGACGCGGGCGTGGACTCCGGCCTGATGATCGCCCAGTACACGCAGGCGGCGCTCGTCAGCGAGATGAAGCGGCTCGCCGTACCGGCCTCCGCCGACTCCATCCCCTCCTCCGCCATGCAGGAGGACCACGTCTCCATGGGCTGGTCGGCCGCGCGCAAACTGCGCACCGCCGTCGACAACCTGGCCCGGATCATCGCGGTCGAGCTGTACGCGGCGACCCGCGCGATCGGGCTGCGCCGGGGCCTCACCCCCGCGCCCGCCTCCCAGGCGGTCATGGCGGCCCTGCGCGCGGCGGGTGTGGACGGCCCCGGGCCGGATCGTTTCCTCGCCCCGGACCTGGCGGCCGCCGAGGCGTTCGTCCGGGACGGGCTGCTCATCGAGGCCGTGCAGCCGGTGACCGGTCCGCTGGCGTAGGGCGGGACACGCCCCAGACGTCCCGTCCTGCGAGCCGCGCACGCCGCCCCGCCCCGCCCCGTCCGGGCCGCGCCGCACCGCGCCCCACCGCGCCGCCCTGCCCGGCCGTTCGCAGCACCGGCCGCGCCGCCCTGCGCGGCCGGTGCTGCCCGCCGGTGCTGCCCGCCGGTGATCCGCCGGCGGATCCGGCGCGGCGGGCGCCGGTGCGGGCGCCGGCGGTCTCACCCGGCGGGCCGCTCGGGGCGTACGCGGGTGCCCAGGGCCCCTTCGGCGGCCCGCCCGAGGGGCCCGGTGCCGCGGGCCTGTCCATCCGCGGTGCCCAGCGCCGAGGCGAACCGGTATCCCCGGGCCATGTCGTGCGCGGGGCGGACGCCCGCCCCGCGCACCGGGGCCGGCCGGGGAGCACCGGGTGGCGGCCGGTGCCGGACCCGCGAGGCGACGGGCACCTCCCCGGAGCGCGCCGAGGCAGGTGATCCGCCGCTTCCGGCAGGCGCCGGCCCGGGGGCCGGCAGGCTCACCTCCACCTGCCCGGCGCCGGTCCTGCGGCGCTGACCGGCCCAGTCCTCCACCTGGCTGCGGCAGGCGAGGTCGAGGTGGGACGCACCGCTGAGGTCCACATGGACACGGGGCTCGGCGGCCACCGACTCCAGAGCGTCGATCAGGCGGGGCAGCCGCAGGAAGGTCGCGTTGCCGCTCAGCGTCAGGCGGGTGACGCCGTCCGCGGACGTGATCCGGGCCGTCATCCGGGACATGCGCACGGCTGCCAGGACGATGGCGACGGCCAGGCCCGCGAGCACGCCCTCCAGGAGGTTGGAGACGACGATCGCCACGGTGGTGATCACCATGACGACTCCCTCGCCGCGGTCGGTCCGCCACATCCGCGGGAAGGCCGCGGGGTCGAAGAGCTTCCAGCCGGCGTGGACGAGGATCCCGGCGAGTACCGCCACGGGGACGAGCCCCAGCAGCCCGGGGAGCAGCAGCCCGAACGCCAGCAGCCAGCCGCCGTGCACCACTCGGGAGACCTTGGTCCTCGCGCCGGCCTGTACGTTGGCCGAACTCCGGGCGATCACCGCGGTGATGGGCAGTGCGCCCAGCAGCCCGCACAGGGAGTTGCCGACGCCCTGCGATACCAGTTCGGCGTTGTACCGGGTACGGGGCCCGCTGTGCATCCGGTCGACGGCCGCCGCGCTGAACAGGGTCTCCGCGGAGGCGATGACGGCGAAGGTGACGACCGTGGTGAGCACCCCGATGTCGAGGAGTCCGGCGAAGTCCCCGGATCCGGGACCGCGACCGCGTCGCGCAGATTGCCGAAGGAGACGCGCTGGACGTCGAATCCGGGGAAGGCCGCCACGACCGTTCCGATCGCCACCACGGCCAGCGGCGCGGGCACCCTGCCGACCGGGCCGGGGACCTTCCGCCACGCGAAGCACAGGGCGACGGACAGCACCCCGAGCAGGAGCGCCGCGCTCCGCTGCGGCTCGGCGAGCGTCCGGCCGAGGAGGTCGGGAAGGCCCGCCAGGTTCCCCAGGGCCGATCCGGTCTGCGGGGAGTCGGTCAGGGCGTAGGTCTGGCTCAGGATCAGCGGAAGGCCGATGCCGGCGAGCATGCCCTGGACGACCGCGAGCGAGATGGACTGGAAGACACGTCCCATCCGCAGTGCCCCGAGCAGCACCTGGAGCAGGCCCGCGGCCAGGACGACTGGCCCCAGCAGGCCGAGGCCGTGCTCGCTGACGAACTCCATGACGAGGGCCGCGAGTCCGGCGGCCGGACCGCTGACCTGGATGCTGCTGCCTGGCAGGAGTCCGACGACCAGTCCGCCGACGATCCCGGACACGATGCCCAGGGCCACGGGCACCCCGGAGGCCACCGCGATTCCGATGCACAGGGGCACGGCGACCAGGAAGACCACGAGCGAGGCGAGGAGGTCCGTGCCGAGCGAGGACATGCCGCCGCCGGCCGGTGCGGAGGGCCGCGGCGCCCGGTACGCATGGCGCGGCGGCTGTTTCCGTGAGAGGGAGAGCGTTGACACGATGGTCCTTTCGCGCGCACCGGTGGCCGGTGCGCGCCGGGGAAGGGCATGGGGGCGGGGTGCGGTGTCAGCAGCGGCCGGGATCGCCGTACACCGAGCTGAGTTCCTTCACCTCGGCCGTGTCGACGCGGTAGTACCAGGCGTGCAGGCCGAGGCGGCCGGCGGCGAGCGCGCGCTCGATCGGTGGGTAGCCCCGCAGCGCCTCGAGCTGGGCCGCGACATGGCACTGGACGTGGGCCTCCAGCTCGGCGTCGTCCGGTGCGGCACCGCGCAGGGACGACAGAGCGGGGCGGGAGGGCTCGAGCCAGGTCGCCACGCTGGGCAGCGTGCTCAGGTCGTCGCCGCGGGCCAGAGCGGCCACCGCGCCGCAGTGCGAGTGGCCGCAGACGATGACGTCGCGCACCCGCAGCACGTCGACCGCGTACTCGACGGTGGCGGCCTCCGCACACCTCGCCGCGGCCGTGTACGGGGGGACGACATGGCCGGCGGTACGCAGCTCGAAGAGTTCGCCCGGATGCGCGTCGGTGATGAGGCACGGCACCACGCGGGAGTCGGAGCAGGTGATGAACAGCGCGGCCGGGGCCTGTCCGGCGGCGAGACTGCGGTAGTAGCCGCGGTCGCGGACGATCCGCTGCTGGAAGGAACGGGCGCGTTCGAGCAGGTCGTTCACTGGTGGTTCTCCTGTGCGACGGGCATCCCGGGCGGATGCCTTTCGCCAGAAGCCTGCAAGCGCGGTATGAGCCGGGTGTGAGCCGGCGATGAGAGAGGGCTCACCGACGGCCCGGAGGCCGTCCCGGCGGCGTGCAAGGGGCGGCGCCGGACCCGTCGCGCTCCCGTCGCCGCGGGGGTCCGCCCGCGCCCGCGCGCTTCCGGGTCCGTGTGCTTCCGGGCTCGCGCGCTTCCGGGTCCGTGTGCTTCCGGGCTCGCGCTCTTCCGGGCTCGCCCGCTTTCGTACTCGCACGCTTCCGCGTCCGTGCGCTCGCGCGGTTCGTTCGGGTACGGCTCGTCCGTGCGCTCGCGCGGTTCGTCTGGGTACGGCTCGCCCGGGTACCGCCCGCTCTCAGGGTGTGCCGTTCGCCCTCGCCGCCGGCGGCGGTACGCAGGCACGCAGCCGGTAGCCGACGCCGCGCACGGTCTCCAGCCGGTCGGCACCCAGTTTGCGGCGCAGGTAGCGCACATACACATCGACGATGTTCGAGCCCGGGTCGTAGTCGAACCCCCACACCCGGGACAGCAGTTGCTCGCGGGTCAGCACATGGTCGGGGTTGCGCAGGAACACCTCGGCCAGGCCGAACTCCCGGGAGGACAGCTCCACGGCACGGCCGTCCACATGCGCCCGGCGGGTGCGCAGATCGAGGGCGAGGTCCCCGGCCCGCAGCAGGGACGCCTCGGGGGCGCTCTCCCTGCGCAGCCTCAACCGCACCCGCGCCAAGAGTTCCTCGAAGACGAAGGGCTTGGACATGTAGTCGTCGGCCCCGCCCTCCAGCCCCGCGACCACGTCGGACGCGTTGTCGCGGGCGGTCAGGATTATCACCGGGAGCGCCACCCTGCTCTCCCGGAGCTTGCGCAGCACGGTGAAGCCGTCGCAGGACGGCAGGCCCAGGTCCAGGATCACCAGGTCGCAGACGCCCGACCGCGCGTGCTCGTAGGCATCGAGGCCGTCAGCGACGACCGTGGTCACGAAGCCGTTGGAGCGCAGGCCTTTTTCGACGAACGAGGCGATCCTTGGCTCGTCCTCCGCGATGAGTATCCGGTTCATGGTCACCTTCCACGTACGGGGTCCGCAGGGGCAGGTCCATGACGAAGCGCGCGCCCCCGGTCCGCACGTCCTCGACCCTCGCCGTGCCTCCGTGCGCCTGGGCGATCTCGAGGACGATCGCCAGTCCGAGCCCGATGCCGGTGCGGGTGGCGTCACGGGCACCCGAGCGGACCGCCTGGGCGAAGCGGTCGAAGATCCGTTCCCGGTCGCGGGGCTCCACTCCGGGGCCGGTGTCGCGCACCCACAGCAGCACCCGGTCACCGCGTACGAGGGAGCCCATCTCGATCAGGTCGCCGTCCTCGGTGTGGCGCACGGCGTTGGACGCGAGCTGCATCAGCGCCTGGGTCACACGCTGGCCGTCCAGCAGCACCGTGGCCTCCGACACATGGGCGACCATCCAGTTCCGCTTCCCCAGGGCGCGGGCCTTGGCCACGGCGTCCACCACGAGATCGGTGAGATGGGTGCTCCCCACGGTGAGGAAGTCGGGCCTCTCCGCCTTGGCCAGAAGCAGCAGGTCCTGCACGATGCGGCCCATCCGGTCGAGTTCGTCCACGACCAGGGCACGGGTGGCCCCCTGCTCGGCCGCTCCGCCGTCCATCAGCTCCAGGTGGCCACGGATCACGGTGATCGGTGTGCGGAGTTCGTGCGCGACCTCGTCGAGGAAGCGGCGCTGGGTGGTGAAGGCGTTCTCCAGCCGGTCCAGCATGTGATTGAACGTGTGCGCCAGTGCGGCCACGTCGTCGGAACCCGACACCTCCAGACGCCGTCTCAGATCGTCCTCGCCGATGCGTTCCGCGGTCCTCCGCACCAGCCGGATCGGGGCCAGGACCCGGCCGGCGACGAGCCAGCTGGCCAGACCCGCCAGCACCAGGGCCCCGGCCCCGGCGCCGAGCAGCATCCGGGCCACGCGGTGCTCCTGGTGCTGCTGGCGATCCCTGAACTCCAGTACCACCAGGCGCACATCGCGGGGGTCACCCGACACACGCACGGGAATCACCCCGTACCGCACCCGTCCGGCCGGCGAGTCGACCCAGCCGATCGCGGTACCGGGGACGGCGGCGAGCCGGGCCACCACGGTGGGATCCCTGTCGAGCCTGGTCGGCGGGTCGGCCGGACTGCGCCGGTCGGCCCGGCCGTCGACGATGCTGAACAGCGTGGCGTCACGGCGCGGCAGGTTGACGGACATGTACGCGGTGAGCAGCGCGGCGCCGTCGGAGAACGGCCGCCCCGTGCCCGGCTCCCGGGCGGTGCCGGCGAACCTCCTCAGTTCGTCGGCCTCCTGCCGCAGCTGCTCGTCCACCTGGGCGTCCAGCTGGCGCTGCCACACGGCCGTGATACCGACGGCCGGTACGGCCAGGGCGGTGGCGACGAGGAGCATCATCCAGCCGACGATGCGCGACCGCGCGCTGGGCGCGTAGCGGATCCACTCCCGGACCCTCCCTACCGTCACCGCTCTCGCCGTCCCCGCTGTCCCCGCTGTCCGTGCCGTCCCCGCCGTCCTCTCTGTCCCCGCCGTCCTCGCCGACCTCTCTGTCCCCGCCGTCCTCGCTGTGTTCGCTGTCCTCGTCGTCCTCGTCGTCCTCGTCGTCCACCGCGCCGCGGTCGTCCCAGCCTCCGCTACCCGGTCCGTCCTGCGGGACGTCGGAGTCGTCACTGCGCGGAGGAACCGGCGGCGGCACGGCCCGTCCGCCGGGGACCCGGGTGGACGGGCCGGAACTGGGCGGCGACGCCGAGGGCCGGGGCGCGGAAGCCGTAGGTGCCTGCGACGGGGACGGTCGGACCGCCGACGGGGCCGACGGCCCGCCGACAGCACCGTCGGCGCCGTGGGCCGGGACGAACACCTCCGGCCCGAGGGTCGGAGACCCCTCCGTACCCGTCCACACCCGACCCACCGTCATACCGGCAACTACGCAGAAGCACACGGCGACGTTCAGCGCACCGATTCTTCGTATACCCATTCGGCCAGTCTGGTGCGCCCGTCCTCGGGCCGACCCGAAGAGGAGAAGACTCTCATCCGGCCTGGCTGACGGGACGGCGGGGAGACCGGAGCCGGGATGGCCCCGCAGGCCGGGTCGGGCCGCCGGCCTCGCGGTCCGGATCAGACCGGCCGGCTGCCGCTCCTGCGGGCGGCATGGCTCACGAACCCGGCACCGACCACCAGGAACAGCGTGCCGCCGACCAGGTACGGCGTCGTGTCCACGCTGCCCGTGTCGGCCAGCACCAGGCCCTGCGCTTCGCCCCGCGGTTCCCCGGCGCTCGTCCGCACGTCGTCCGCGGCCGGGACGCCCCCCGTGGCACCGGAGTGGGACACGGCCGGGGCACCGCCCGCCGTATCCGCGTCGGGGGACGCACCCGCGTCGCGGGCGACGCCGGCCGCACCGGAAGCGGAAGCTCCGGGCCGGGACCGGTCCGGCTGCCCGGACTCACCGTCCGCCGTCGCGTTCGCCGAGGGCACGAACCACAGCGCGCAGAGCAGGGAACCGGCGGCGGCGGCGGTCAGCAGTGGTCGGAGGGCGACGGGCACGGGAAACGATCCCCCTTGTGGCAGCGGCGAATTGACCGCGTGAGGCGATACTCCGGCGATGCTAATGAACGCAGCGGGTCGCAGGAAAGTCGGGAGGCCCCGCACTCTAGTCTCCGTCGTATGACCCCTTCTGAGACATCACGCTATGTGCGGCTACACGTCGAATTGGTGCTGGAGGTGGCCGAACCGGAGGAGCTGACCGGGGCGGCCCTCGACCGTGTCGAGACGGACGAACTCATGCCGGAGGAGGAGCGCGCACACGCCTCGTCGTCGGTGCGCGACGACTCCGCGGAGGCCCTCGCGTACCTCGTCGACCCCTTCGACCTGATCGGCGACGTTCCCGGCGTGGAACTCGCCCAGGCCTCGTGGAGCTGCGAGCAGATCGACTACGACCCCGACGCCGACGACTGGGATATCGACGAGGAAGATGGGGAGACGGACGAGGACGGTCAGGGCGACGGGACGGAAGCCGCACGGCACCCGTGACGTGACGTGACGTGACGTGACGTGACGGGACCAGACCTACCAGACGGACCGGACCAGACGGACTGGACCGGACGGACCAGGCAGGACGGACCAGGCAGGACGGGACCGGACGGACCAGGCAGGGCGGAGTGAACGGGACGGAACCGGACGGACCGGACGGGCCTCGGGCGTCGCGGGTGGCGATCGGGAGCCCGTCCCCGTGCGCCCGAGGGAAGGCGGTGAAGGGCCGCCGGGGCAGGAACACAGAGTGCAACCGCAACCGGCGCGCCCCCGGCTGCGTCGATGAGTGGTGTTGCCCACAAAAGCCGCCAGGACTGGAACCAGGTCGGGCGGATTGGGTCTTCTTGACAGAGATCGCAGGTCAATCGGTGACGATGGAGAAGCGTGTGATGACGGACAGCAAGCGGCGCGGACGGCTGGCCGTGTCCGCCCTGCTCGGTGGAGTACTGGTACTCACGGCCTGCAGCAGCGCCGATGCCGACGGCTCTGCCGCCGAGAGCTCCACGAAATCCCAGAAGCAGGTGGACGAGGCGGCCGCCAAGGACACCTCGGACGCCCGAATAGTCATCTCGCCCAAGAACGGCGCGACCAACGCGAGTATCAACAACGACGCCAAGGTCGCCGTCAGCGAGGGCAAGCTCACCAAGGTGACCATGACCACCGCCGACGGCGCCGCCGTCGAGGGCACGCTCGCCGGCGACGGCAGGAGCTGGAAGCCGAACGGCCAGCTGGAGCGCGCGACCGTCTACAAGATCTCGGCCACCGCCGAGGACGCGAAGGGCCGAGAGGCGCACGAGAACTCCTCGTTCACCACGGTCTCGCCCGACAACAGCTTCATCGGAAACTTCACACCCGAGGACGGTTCCACCGTCGGCGTCGGCATGCCCGTCTCGATCAACTTCAACAAGGCGATCACGGACCGCAAGGCCGTGCAGTCCGGCATCACCGTCTCCTCCAGCAGCGGCCAGGAGGTCGTCGGCCACTGGTTCAACTCCCAGCGGCTGGACTTCCGCCCGGACGACTACTGGAAGGAGGGCTCCACCGTCACGCTGAAGCTGAACCTGGACGGTGTCGAGGGCGCCGACGGCGTCTTCGGCGTCCAGCAGAAGACGGCGACCTTCACCATCGGCCGTAACCAGGTCTCGACCGTCGACGTCGCCGCCAAGACCATGACGGTCACCCAGGACGGCAAGACGGTCAAGACCATCCCGATATCCGCCGGCTCGCCCGAGAACCCGACCTACAACGGTCAGATGGTCATCTCGGAGAAGTTCAAGGAAACCCGGATGAACGGGGCGACCGTGGGCTTCACGGACGACGACGGGAAGGGCGAGTACGACATCAAGGACGTCCCGCACGCCATGCGGCTGTCCACCTCCGGCACGTTCATCCACGGCAACTACTGGGGCGCCGACTCGATCTTCGGCAGCGCCAACACCAGCCACGGCTGCGTGGGCCTGAACGACGTCAAGGGCGCCGGCGACCCGAAGCAGCCCGCCGCCTGGTTCTACGACAACTCGATCATCGGTGACGTCGTCATCGTCAAGAACTCCAAGGACAAGACGATCCAGCCCGACAACGGCCTCAACGGCTGGAACATGAGCTGGGCGGACTGGAAGGCCGGCTCGGCGGTCTGAGCCCCCGCCCGGCGGCCCACCCCGGCATCCGGGCCGCGCGCATACCGGCGGCGCGGGCGTGACCCGGCCCCTCAGGGCCGGGTCACGCCGGCGTCCCGTGCTCGGCGGCGGCCGGGTACGCCTTCTCGTCGACGCCCCACTTCGCCAGCAGTCCCAGTGACTCCTCGGACGCCGAGCCCGGCTCAGCGTGGTAGGTCACCAGGGACAGGTCGTGGTCGTCGGGCACCCTCAACGTCTCGTAGGACAGCGTCATCCCGCCCACCAGCCGGTGGTGCAGCCGCTTCGTGCCGTGCCCCTTCTCCTGCACGGTGTGAGCCGCCCACAGGGTGCGGAAGTCCTCGCTCTTCACCGACAACTCGCCCACCAGCGAGGAGAGTTCGCGATCGTCCGGGTAGCAGCCCGCGCACAGCCGCAGCGCGCTCACCACTTCGACGGCCTTGCACTCCCAGTCGACGTACAGATCCCGCGTGCCCGGGTCGAGGAACACCATCCGCGCGAAGTTCCGCTGCTCGGGCGGCCGGGCCGCGAAGTCCCCGAACAGGGCGGACGCCATCCGGTTCCAGCCCAGGACCTCCATCCGGCGCCCGAGGTACAGGGCCGGTATCGCGTCCATCGCGTCGATCAGCACCTGGAGCTGCGGCCGCAGCGCACGGGCCGGTCGCGAGGACCTTTTCTTCTTCTTCTTCTGGTTCGGCTTCGCCAGATGCGTCAGATGGTCGCGCTCGGTGTCCGAAAGCCGCAGGGCGCGGGCGATCGAGTCGAGCACCTCGAAGGACACGTTCTGCCCGTGGCCCTGCTCGAGCCGGGTGTAGTACGCCACGGACACCCCGGCCAGCTGCGCCAGCTCCTCCCGGCGCAGCCCGGGCACCCGGCGGTGGCGGCCGAAGTCGGGCAGGCCGACGTCCGCCGGCTTCAGCCGGGCCCTGCGCGAGCGCAGGAATTCACTGAGTTCGGCACGCTGGTCCATACGTCAAGTATTCAGGCTCCGCACGGCGGCAGGCGTGCGGAGCCTGACCCTGCCAGTGGTAGGCACGGCGGACGTACGCAGAACAGGGGGCTGGGTGACCTGAGGGAAAAGCGTCAGCCTCGACGCATGACCACACAAGCGACCACTGTTCCCGCCTACGCGGCACCCGCTGCGAAGGCCCCGCTGGAGCGCACCACCATCCCGCGGAGGGCGGTCGGTGAGCACGACGTCCTGATCGAGATCAAGTACGCCGGCATCTGCCACTCGGACATCCACCAGGCCCGCGACGGCTGGGGCGAGGGCCTCTTCCCGATGGTCCCCGGCCACGAGATCGCCGGTATCGTCACCGAGACCGGCCCCGGGGTCACCGGGTTCGCCGTCGGCGACCGCGTCGGCGTCGGCTGCATGGTGGACTCCTGCCGGGTCTGCGACAACTGCCGGGCCGGACTCCAGCAGCACTGCGCCGACGGCAGCGTCATGACGTACAACGCCCTCGACAAGAACGGGGAGCCCACGTACGGCGGCTACTCCACGCACATCGTCGTGGACGAGGCGTTCACCGTGCGGATCCCCGACGGGCTCTCCCTCGACGTGGCCGCACCGCTGCTGTGCGCCGGGATCACGGTCTACTCCCCGCTGCGGCACTGGAACGCAGGGCCCGGCCTGAAGGTCGCCGTCGTCGGCCTCGGCGGTCTCGGCCACATGGCCGTCAAGATCGCGAATGCGCTCGGGGCGGAGGTGACCGTGCTGTCCCAGTCGCTGCGCAAGAAGGACGACGGGCTGTCGCTCGGCGCCCGGCACTACTACGCCACCAGCGACGACGCCACCTTCGAGGCCCTCGCCGGCACCTTCGACCTGATCATCAGCACCGTCTCGGCGCCGCTGCCCCTCGACAGGTTCCTGGGCCTGCTGAAGACGGACGGCACGATGGTGAACGTCGGCGCCCCCGAGGAGCCCGTCTCGCTGAACCTCTTCTCCCTGATCGGGGCCGCCGGGCCCTCGCCGGCTCCACGATCGGCGGCATCGCGGAAACCCAGGAGATGCTCGACTTCTGCGCCGAGCACGGCCTGGGCGCCGAGATCGAGCTGATCCGCGCGGACCAGGTCAACGAGGCCTACGAGCGGGTGCTGCGCAGCGATGTGCGCTACCGGTTCGTGATCGACACCGCCACCATCTGATCGTCGTCGGCTTCAGGGGCCGTGCCGCCGGAAGACCGGCCGCACGGCCCCGAGCCCTGCGGGTACCCACCGGCCCGCTGCGCTGCCCGCCCTGCGCCGCGCCGTTTGTCCGCTGCCGTTCTGGCGACCGCTCCGGCCTTCCCGCTGCGCTGCCCGCCCTGCGCCGCGCCGTTTGTCCGCTGCCGTTCTGGCGACCGCTCCGGCCTTCCCGCTGCGCTGCCCGCCCTGCGCCGCGCCGTTTGTCCGCCGCCGTTCTGGCGACCGCCCCGGCCTTCCCGGCCGCTCGCCGGGCCGGCCGCACCCGTGCGGACGGCCGCCCTGCGGTTCACCCGCGCGGCCCACCGCCCGGCATGGTACGAATCGGACAGTGGTCTCACGGGGCACGGCGAGTGGAGCACGCGTGATCCGGGTAATGGTGGTCGACGACGAAGCCCTGATCCGCACGGGCTTCCAGCACATCCTCGACGCGGCCGGCGACATCGAGGTGGTGGCCGCGGTCCCCGGCGCCGAGGCCGTCCGGACCGCCGAGGAGACCCGCCCCGACGTCGTGCTGCTGGACATCCGGATGCCGGACGTCGACGGGCTCACCGTCCTCGGCGGCCTGCGCCGCCTGCCGCACCCTCCCGTCGTCGCCATGCTCACGACGTTCGACATGGACGAGTACGTGGCGACCGCCCTGCGCGCCGGCGCCGCCGGCTTCCTGCTCAAGGACACCGACCCCGAGGCCCTGCCGTTCCTGGTGCGGACCCTCGCCGACGGCGGCTCCGTCCTGTCCTCCAAGGTCACCCGGACCGTCGTGGACGGCTACCTCGACGCGGGCCCCGAGGAGACCGCCGTCCGCGGCATCGCCCGGCTGACCGACCGGGAGCGGGCCGTCCTCGTACTGATCGGCGAAGGACTGTCCAACGCCGACATCGCCGCCCGAATGCACCTCGGCACCGGCACGGTGAAGGACCACGTCAGCGCCATCCTCACCAAACTCGAAGTGGCGGGCCGCGTCCAGGCCGCCCTGCTCGCCGAGCGGGCCGGCCTGCTCAGGCAGCCCCGGGACCAGGAGGCGCCATGACCTCCCGTCGAGTACCGCCCCCCTGATGGACGCCGTGCTGGTCGTCGCGGCGCTGCTCGACGTCTGGGTCAACGTCACCCCGGCCGAGCCGTTCCGCCTGGGCTTCGCCCTGGCCGCCGCGTTCGCGCTGGCGCTGCGCCGCCGGGTGCCGCTGCTCGTCTTCCTGATCACGCTGCCCGCCGTCGCCCTGAACGACGCCATCTTCGCCGGACTGGCCGCCCTCTACACCCTGGCCTCGCTGTCCCGCCGCCGGACCCTGCTCGTGCTCTGCGCGCTGGCCTTCACGCTCTGCGACATGACCTCGCTGCCGTCACCCGAGTTCGACCTGACGAAGACCGCCACCCTCATCACCCTCGGCTACACCGCCGCCACGGCGGCCGCCCCCGTCTTCCTCGGCCAGCTCGTCCAGACCCGGCGCGACCTCTCGCTGCGGCTGGCGGAGATCTCCGAGGCCCGGGACCACGAGCGGCTGTTGACCACCCAGACCGTCCTGGCCCGGGAACGGGCCCAGCTCGCCCGCGAGATGCACGACGTGGTCTCCCACCAGGTCAGCCTGATCGCCGTACGGGCCGGAGCACTCCAGGTCGGCACCCGCGACCCCGAGGTCAGGGACGCCGCGAGCACGATCCGCAGACTGAGCGTGCAGACCCTGGACGAACTGCGCCACATGGTCAGCGTGCTCCGGGCCTCCGGCGGGCGGCTCGCCGAACTCACCCCCCAGCCGTCCCTGGCGGACCTCCAGCGGCTCGTCGACGGCAGCGGTATCGAGGCCGAACTGCACACGGACCTGCCGCCCGGCGGAACCCCGCCGCACCCCCGCACGGAACCGGGCGGGAACGGCACCGGCCCGGGGCCGGCCGACGGCACCGAGGACCCGGACGGGCTCCCGCCGACCGTCCAGCGCGCCATCTACCGCACCGTCCAGGAGGCCCTGACCAACGTCCGCAAGCACGCGCCCGGCGCCACCGCCACGGTCCGGGTACGGCGCGACGGCGGCGCGGTCCGCGTCACGGTCACCAACACCGCCCCACCCGGCCCGCCCTGCCCTTCCCAGCGCCCACTACGGTCTGGTCGGCCTGCGCCAGCGTGCCGAGCTCCTGGGCGGCACGTTCGACTCCGGCCCGACCGCGGACGGCGGCTACGAACTGCGGCTGGAACTCCCGGCACAGGGCCACCGCTGAGCGGGTCTCCTTCCGGGGGATGTCCCTGTTCGGCGGAGTACGGGCGCATCCGGGGCGGCGGCCGGGAGGCGCGCCAAGGCCACGGTCGCCCGCGGGGGTGCGGACCGCGTGGGCGAATGCCACCTCACCGGGCCGCGGTGCGGTGGCGGCACCGGGGCTGACCGCGACCGGGGAGAAGGCCGTCGCGGGTTCCGTGCGCGCTGTTCGGGCGGCTGACCTTCGCCCTCTGCGTGTGCGAGCCGGGTACGGAGAGGCGAGGGGGATAGGTTCGGTGACGGGACAACGCCCGAAATGAGGTTGGCTTGTGGTGGTACTTCTCCAGGGGTACGCCTGGGTGGCCGGTGTCGTCGTCGTGCTGGGAACCCCGCCGTGGGCTTGGGGCTCCTGTTCCTGATTCGCCGTGCCTCCTCCAAGAGACCGTACCAACCGCACAACGCCGTGCTCGCAGGCTGCCTGGGGTTCGTCGGGACGATCTACGCGATCACCTCCGTCTTCACGATGTTCCACGAGCTGGGCGGCTACGACCGGCTGCGCCAGGACCTGCGGAAGGAGGCGTTCGTCGTCGCGTCGATCGCGATGGACAGCCCGGTCATGGGAGGTCCCGCACAGCAGAGGATCGAGGATGCGGTTCGTGCCTACAACGAGGCGGTGCTCGCCGAGTGGCCGCGCACGGCCCGCGGCGAGTTCAGTACGAGGGTCGAGACGGCGCGGAAGCAGCTGGTGGGCGAGCTGGCGGTGTTGCAGCCTCAGACGGAGGTGCAACGGACCTTCGTCAGCGAGGCCCTGAAGGCGGTCCAAGGGGCCACGGCGGGACAGGAGTACCAACTGTTCGTCGCCCGGAGCGGTCTCCTGGAGGCCGTCGTGTGGTGCGCCCTCCTCGTCTCGGCCGCGGCGGCACTCCTCTTCTGCTGTCTGTTCCGCCTCCGGGAAGGGCGGTTGCAGGCCCTGCTGGTGACCGTGATCGGTCTGGTCGTGGGAAGCAACCTGTTTCTCGTCCTGGACCTGAGCTATCCCATGGCCGGCCTCCTTTCGGTCAGTCCGGACGGATACGCGGAGGTGATGGATCTCTTCCTCCGGAGGCCGTGAACCCGAGACCGCACGTCACGGACCCGGCCTCCGGAGGAGGCCTCGCGCGCCGGACGTCGGTCGCGGGATGTGCGCGGGACGTGGAGAGCGTGGCCGAGGGGCGTGATCCGGGGCGCCGATCTGCGGTCAACCGCACTGCGGCGACAGAATCCGTGGCCGACTACTTCTCCGTGGTGCCCGGCCCGGCCGCGACGCCCGTCGGGCAGGAGACGCCCGTCCCGCCGATGCCGCAGTAGCCCGCCGGGTTCTTGTCGAGGTACTGCTGGTGGTATCCCTCGGCCGGGTAGAAGGGCCGGCCCTCCGCGGGCAGGACCTCCGTCGTGATCACGCCGTGGCCCGCGCCCGTCAGCACCTTCTGGTAGGCGTCGCGCGAGGCCTCCGCGGCGCCGGCCTGGGCCGGGGTGTGGGTGTAGACCGCCGAGCGGTAGTGCGTGCCCACGTCGTTGCCCTGGCGGAAGCCCTGGGTCGGGTCGTGGGCCTCCCAGAAGACCTTCAGCAGCTGTGCGTAGGAGACGACCGACGGGTCGTACACGACGCGCACGGCCTCGGTGTGACCGGTCAGGCCCGAGCAGACCTCTTCGTACGTCGGGTGGGGGTGTAGCCGCCCTGGTAGCCGACGAGCGTGGTCCACACGCCCTCGGTCTGCCAGAACGTGCGCTCGGCGCCCCAGAAGCAGCCCAGCCCGAAGTCGGCGACCTCAAGGCCCTCGGGGTAGGGGCCCAGGAGGGGGTTGCCGAGGACGGTGTGCCGGGAGGGGACGTCGAACTCGGGGGTTTCGCGACCGCGCAGGGCCTGGGCGGGGGTGGGCAGCTCAGGGACGCGGCGGTTCAGGAACATGCGAATCTCCTCCGGGAGTGGTTGCACCCACCACAACGCCCACCGGGCCCGCGGGATTCCCCCGCGGGCCCGGTGCGGCCGGTCGTCCCGGCCTCAGTGCGGCAGCGTCGCGGGGCTGCCGCCGTTCGCCTCGTAGCCCGCGACCGCGAGTGCCCGGAAGACCGCGTACTCCCCGGCCGGGTCGCTGCCGTGGGTCCAGGGCAGGGCGCCGACGTGGCCGTCGACCCGGACGAGCTGGTGCATGGCCTCGGCCCAGCGCTCGGACCTGACCAGGAAGAAGATCAGCAGATGGCGGACGTGGGGGAGGACGGGGTGGTCCTCGGGCGCGTGGTGCGCGGCGTGCAGCGCGCCCTCCACGGCCCTGCCGACGACCGCGCTCTGGTAGAAGCCGGACACCAGGTTGACCTCGGGCAGGTGCTCGAAGACGGCGAACAGCGGCAGCGCGGAGAGCAGCGAGCCCTTGGGCGCGCGGGCCGCCGAGGTGGTGGCGAAGTGGTCGGCCTCCTCCCGGGAGCCGTGCCACTTCTCGCACCAGTAGTGCAGGGCGGCCAGGTGGGCGCCCATGTGCGCGGGGGCACGGTCGATCACCTTCGCCCAGAGCTGGTCGAACTGCTCCGGGGAGTAGCCGAGCCCGCGGGCCACGGCCAGCTCGACGATGTACGGGACGGGGTCCCCGGGTGCCAGCAGGGCGGCTTCCCCGCAGACCGAGCGGGCCTCCTCCAGGATGATCCGGAAGTCGTCGCTGCCGGCCCCACCGGACGCCCGCCAGGCCTGCTGCACCAGGAACTCCGCCTGGACGGCGGCGCCGCCCGCGTCCTTCGGCGACTCCGTGCGCCAGGCGCGCAGCCACGATCCCCCGGTCCCGGGCTGCTGCTGGAGTTCCAGCGACGCGGCGCCCGCGAACGCCTGTACCCGCTGCCAGCGCCGCTCGCTCTCCTTCCCGGTGCCCGCGAGCAGCTGGGACGCGGCCCGCCAGTCCTGGGTGCGCTGCACCAGATCGAGTACGTCGAGGAGGTCCTGGTCGGGTCCGGGCAGCCGCAGGTCGAGCTCCTCCTGGCGGACGAATCCGTAGGTCGCGGGGTCGGCGGCGTCGGGCGAGCCGGGCATGACCTGCCGTACGGCGTGGCGGCGGCGCATCACGAACGGGCCGATCGCCGCGGCCAGCAGTCCCAGCGCGATCAGGAACCAGAGAATCTCCATGGGGCCATTGTCCCGGACGGCGACGCGGTGAGAACGAGCCGGGGACTGCGGTGGGGCCCGGCTGGGGAGCGCCGCCGGAACCGGTCGGGCGGGGCGGCGGAAACCGGCCGGGCGGGACCGAGCGGCCCGGTGGGGGACTACCCTCGGGTCGCATGACTGACCAGGACGGTTTTGAGACCCTCGCCATCCATGCGGGCAACACCGCCGACCCGCTGACCGGCGCGGTCGTCCCGCCCATCTACCAGGTGTCCACCTACAAGCAGGACGGTGTGGGCGGACTGCGCGGCGGTTACGAGTACAGCCGCAGTGCCAACCCGACCCGTACGGCGCTGGAGGAGAACCTCGCTGCGCTGGAGGGCGGCCGCCGCGGCCTCGCCTTCGCCTCCGGGCTCGCCGCCGAGGACTGCCTGCTGCGCGCGCTTCTGGTGCCGGGGGACCATGTGGTGATCCCGAACGACGCCTACGGCGGAACGTTCCGGCTGTTCGCCAAGGTGGTGCAGCGCTGGGGCGTGGAGTACTCGGTGGCGGACACCTCCGACGCCGCCTCGGTGGGCGCCGCCCTCACCGACCGTACGAAGGTGATCTGGGTCGAGACCCCGTCCAACCCGCTGCTCGGCATCACCGACATCGCCGCCGTCGCGGACATCGCCCGCACGGCCGGGGCGAAGCTCGTCGTGGACAACACCTTCGCCAGCCCCTACCTCCAGCAGCCGCTCGCGCTCGGCGCCGACGTGGTCGTCCACTCGCTCACCAAGTACATGGGCGGGCACTCGGACGTCGTCGGCGGGGCGCTGGTCGCGGCCGACGCCGGCCTCGGCGAGGAGCTGGCGTACCACCAGAACGCGATGGGCGCGGTGGCCGGGCCGTTCGACTCGTGGATCGTGCTGCGCGGCATCAAGACGCTCGCGGTCCGGATGGACCGCCACTGCGAGAACGCGGCGCGGGTCGCGGAGATGCTCGGCGGTCATCCGAAGGTGGCACGTGTGCTGTACCCGGGGTTGGAGGAGCACCCGGGCACGAGATCGCGGCCAAGCAGATGAAGCGTTTCGGCGGGATGGTCTCGTTCCAGGTCCACGGTGGCGAGGAGGCGGCCGTGGAGGTCTGCAACCGCGCCAGGCTGTTCACTCTCGGTGAGTCCCTGGGCGGCGTCGAGTCCCTGATCGAGCACCCGGGCAGGATGACCCACGCCAGTGTCGCCGGCTCCGCGCTGGAGGTCCCGGCGGACCTGGTACGGCTGTCGGTGGGCATCGAGTCGGCGGACGACCTGCTGGCCGACCTTCAGCAGGCGCTCGGCCGTTGACCGGCGGGGCCGTGTGTCCGGACTGCGCGTCCGGGGCTTCGGCTCCTCCGCGCCTTCGGGTGCCCGGCCCTCCGTGCGGCGGGGGGTGAGCGGCCCGGCACGCGTACCCGGCCGGGGAGGGGAGTGGACGGCCCGGCAGCTCTTCCGCCGGGAACGACTCGAGTGGGCCGTCCGCTCGAGTGGACAGCTGGCTTGAGCGGACGGTCGGCTTGAGCGGACGGTTGGCTCGAGTGGGCCGTCCGGCCTTCCGCGCGGCCCGGCCCGGGTGTGCGGCCCCTTGCGTGACGCGGTGTGCGGGCAAGCCCGGTTGACCGTGTGTCAGGTACCGGCCTTCTCTTCCTCGAGTATTCCGCGGATCTGCTCGCGGAGTTCGGGCGACTCCGCGTGGCCGTGGACGGAGACGGCGTGGTCGGTCGCGGCCCGCAGGACTTCGTCCTCCTCACCCGCGATGGTGAGGGTGCAGCCGGTCTCGCTCGGGAACTTGCGGCAGTCGGCAACTTTTCTGGTCATGGCGACCTCCTGGTGCTGAGGCGTTGCGCCGCTGGTTCCAGGATAGGTCCGGCCGGTCCGATCGTCGGGCTGCTCCGGCCGTCGGCTCGCTCCGGGCGTTCCGGGCTCTCCGGTCTGTCCGGACGTTCCGGGCGTTCCGGGCTCTCCGAGCGTTCCCAGCGTTCCGGGATCTCCGGGCGCTCCGGGCGGGCTGGCCGGTCCGCTCGTCGGCTCGCTCCGGTCGGTCCGGCCGGTCGGTCCGGCCTTCACCAGCCGTCGATCTCCGGGGTGGTCGCCGAGGGCGGTACGGCCCACGGCTCGACGGCCGCCGCCCACACCGCGAAGCCGATCGCCGCCGCCAGCAGCAGCGCGCACCCCAGACGGTGGAGCGTGCGGCGCCGGCGGCGCAGCCGGGCACCGCGGCGGGCCGCCCGGACGTGCAGGTCGGCCGGTACCGGCGGGTGCGGGAGGTCCAGGATGCGCCG
The DNA here is from genome assembly GCA_003725745.1 of Streptomyces sp. I6. GTDB lineage: Bacteria > Actinomycetota > Actinomycetes > Streptomycetales > Streptomycetaceae > Streptomyces. The sequence continues at coordinate 4,304,273 of RHDP01000001.1, forward strand.
GACCTCCTCCTCCTTGCGCCCCGGGCGGCTCATCGGACGTCCGTACGGTCGCCGGTCCAGCGCGGTGCGCGCAGCCGGGGCGGCCGGGTGCTGCGCAGCAGGGATACCGCTCGGGTGCCGAGCGCACGGACCCGCTCCGGCGGAAGCCCCAGCAGGGCGGCCGTCTGCTCCTCGGGCACGCCCTCGTACAGCGTCAGCACCACGACGAGGCGTTCCTGCGGACCGAGCCGGGCCAGCACCCCGTACTCCGTGCCGGTGTCCCAGGTGCGGGCGCGGCGGTGCAGGCGCCAGGCGCCGCGTGCGAAGCGGGCGACCAGCTCCTGGCGGGTGCGGTCGTAGGGGTCCTCGTCCCGCAGCCGGTCCCACTGCGCGTAGAGCCGGGCCAGCGCGCCGACCAGCAGTTGCTGCGCCCGGGGGCACCGGGCGGAGGGTTCCGCGGTCAGCAGGGCCGCGACGTGCAGCAGCCGGCCACCGGCCCCCGCGACGAACGCCTCGAACTCGCGGGCGCGGCGACCGGCGGGCGTGGACTGCCGGCTCTCGCGCACGTCCTCATATCAGGGCAGGTGGGGGTCCCGGTCAAGAGGCCGGGGGCGCCTCCGCCGCTTCCGGGGGCAGTCCCGCCTGCCGTGCGGAGAGCGCCGAGTTGAAACGGGTGAGCAGGGTGCAGAACGACTCACGCTCCTCCGGTGTCCAGCCGTCGGTCACCCAGGCCATCAGCGCGCGCCGCGAGGAGCGGACCTCCTCCAGGCGGGCCTGGCCGCGCGGGGACAGCTGGAGCACGACGGCGCGGCCGTCCTCGGGGTGGGACGTGCGCTTCACCAGGCCGGTGTCGACGAGCGGCGCGACCTGGCGGGTGACGGTCGAGGAGTCGATGCCCATGCCGGCCGCGAGGGCCTTCACGCCCATCGGGCCTTCCTGGTCGAGCCGGTTGAGCAGCAGATAGGCGGCTCGGTCCATCGAGTTGCGGACCTGGCCGACGCCGCCCAGCCGCGTCTGCTCGGCTCTGCGCGCGAAGACGGCCACCTGGTGCTGGAGGGCATCGAGGAGGCCGGCGTCAAGATCAGTCGTCATGTCCTGAGATGTGGGCATGGCTGCGGGGGCTCTCTCGTGCGGCGGTCGTGTGGTGGGGGACAGAGTACGCGGAGGCGGGCGGATGCGTACCGGCCCTTCGGAAACCGGTGGAAGCGGGTTCCCCGGGGCCGCCCTCAGGCCGCTGAGCTGCGAGACTGCTGTCATGAGCTTCCGTACCACTGGCCCCTTTCACCCCGTCATCCTCGATGATGTGCGGGGGGCGCAGAAGATGCTCTCCGGGGTCGCGCGGCTGACGCCCATGGAGGGCAGCCGTTACCTGTCGGGTCTGGTCGGGTCCCCGGTACACCTGAAGTGCGAGAACCTCCAGCGGACGGGTTCGTTCAAGCTGCGCGGCGCCTATGTGCGGATCTCCGGGCTGCGGCCCGAGGAGCGGGCCGCCGGCGTCGTCGCGGCGTCAGCGGGCAACCACGCGCAGGGCGTCGCGCTCGCCTCCTCGCTGCTCGGTGTGCGCTCCACGGTCTTCATGCCGAAGGGGGCTCCGCTGCCGAAGGTCGCCGCGACCCGTGACTACGGCGCCGATGTGAGGCTCCATGGGCATGTCGTCGACGAGACCCTGGCCGCGGCGCAGGAGTACGCGCACGAAACAGGCGCCGTCTTCATCCACCCCTTCGACCACCCGGACATCATCGCCGGGCAGGGCACGGTGGGGCTGGAGATCCTCGAGCAGTGCCCGGAGGTGCGGACGATCGTCGTCGGGTTGGGCGGCGGCGGCCTTGCCGCGGGGATCGCGGTCGCGGTCAAGGCGCTGCGGCCCGACGTGAGGCTGGTCGGGGTCCAGGCGGAGGGGTCGGCCGCGTACCCGCCGTCGCTCGCGGCGGGGCGGCCGGTGTCGATCGAGTCCCCGGCGACGATGGCGGACGGCATCAGGGTGGGGCGGCCCGGGGACGTTCCGTACGCGCTGGTCGAGGAGCTGGTCGACGAGGTGCGTACGGTCTCCGAGGACGCGCTCTCCTCGGCGCTGCTGCTGTGCCTGGAGCGGGCCAAGCTGGTGGTCGAGCCGGCGGGGGCGAGCCCGGTCGCGGCGCTGCTGAACGACCCGCAGTCGTACGAGGGGCCGGTCGTGGCGGTGCTGTCGGGCGGCAACGTGGACCCGCTGCTGATGCAGCGCGTCCTGCGGCACGGTATGGCAGCCGGAGGACGCTACCTGTCCCTGCGGCTCCGCCTCCCGGACCGGCCCGGCGCGCTGGCGACCCTGCTGGGGGTGCTGTCGGTGGCGGACGCTAACGTCCTGGACGTCGGGCACGTGCGGACCGACCCCAGGCTCGGTCTGACGGAGGTCGAGGTGGAACTCCATCTCGAGACGAAGGGCCCGGAGCACTGCGCGGAGGTCGGGGCGGCGCTGCGCGAGGCGGGCTACCAGGTCACCGTCACCGGCTGACCGAGGGGCGGGTTTCCGGGTCGCGTTCCGGCGCGCGGCACCCGTTGCGGCGCGCGGCACCCGTGCCCCGGGTTCCGGGCGGCCCCCGGCGCGCCTTGCCCGAGGCCCTTGTGTGTCGCGATGTATCGCGTTACGGTGCGCCCGGCCGTAAATTCACCTGCGCCGGCATTCGCTGAAACCTAGGCTTGCGCAGCAATCGTCTGAAGTAAGCAAGTGATAAGCGCCACCTCCACCACGTGACTGGGAGTACCCACATGCCAGGCGCCATTTACGCCGAGGGTCTGGTCAAGACCTTCGGCGAGGTACGGGCTCTGGACGGAGTTGATCTCGACGTTCCCGAGGGCACCGTCCTCGGGCTCCTCGGCCCGAACGGCGCGGGCAAGACCACCGCCGTGCGCGTCCTGACCACCCTGCTCCGCCCCGACAGCGGCAGGGCCGTCGTGGCGGGCATCGACGTCCTCCGGCACCCCAACGAAGTCCGGCGTTCGATCGGGCTCTCCGGCCAGTTCGCGGCGGTCGACGAGTACCTCACCGGCCGCGAGAACCTGCAGATGGTCGGCCGGCTCTACCAGATGAGCGGGAAGGCGGCGAAGGCCAGGGCGGGTGAGCTGCTGGAGCGGTTCAACCTCGCCGACGCCGCCGACCGGCCGGCCAAGACCTACTCCGGTGGCATGCGCCGCCGTCTCGACCTCGCCGCCGCGCTGGTCGTCTCCCCGCCCGTGATGTTCATGGACGAGCCCACGACGGGCCTCGACCCGCGCAACCGCCAGGCCCTGTGGGAGGTGATCAAGGAGCTCGTCGGCGGCGGTACGACCCTGCTGCTGACCACCCAGTACCTGGAGGAGGCGGACCATCTCGCCGACGACATCTGCGTCGTCGACCACGGCAAGGTCATCGCCCGGGGCACCGCGGACCAGCTCAAGGCCCGCACCGGCGGGGAGCGCGTCGAGGTCGTCGTCCACCGGCCCGACGAGATCGCCCCGGCCCGCGGCGTCCTCCGGCGCTTCGGCGCGGAGGGAGAGGCCGCGGGCGACATCGCGGTCGAGGAGCACACCCGCAGGCTCACGGTTCCGGTGACCGGCGGGGCCAAGCTGCTCGCCGAGGTGATCCGTGAGCTGGACGCCGTCGGCATCGAGATCGACGACATCGGCCTGCGCCGCCCGACCCTCGATGACGTCTTCATCTCCCTGACCGGCCGCCATGCCGAACAGGGCGCCGAGGAAGGCGCGGAGGAGAGCGGCGAGGTGCCGGCCGCCCGGCAGGGCAAGGGCCGCAAGGCGGGAAAGGAGGCCGTGAAGTGACCACCGTCCAGGAAGCGGCGGAGCGCGTGGCGGCGCCCCGCCCGCGCGGCGGCATCGCGCAGTCGGTGAACGACTCGCTCGTCGTCGCCAAGCGCAATCTGATCCGGATGACCCGGATCCCGGAGATGATCATCTTCGGGATGATCCAGCCGATCATGTTCGTGGTGCTGTTCAGCTACGTCTTCGGTGGATCCATGCAGATCGGCGGGTCGACGTCCCCGTCCGTCTACCGGGAGTTCCTGATGGCGGGCATCTTCGCCCAGACCGTCACGTTCGCGACCGCGGGAGCCGGGGCGGGCATCGCCGACGACATGCACAAGGGCCTCATCGACCGCTTCCGGTCGCTGCCCATGACGCGCGGCGCGGTCCTCACCGGCCGTACCCTCGCCGACCTGGTGCAGACCGCGCTCACGGTCGTGGTCCTCGCCGTCGTCGCCCTGCTGGTCGGCTGGCGGATCCACGAGGGTGTCCTGAAGGCGCTGGCGGCCTTCGCCCTGCTGCTGCTGCTCGGTTACGCCTTCTCGTGGATCGGCGCGCTGATCGGTCTGTCGGTCCGCACCCCCGAGGCGGCCACGTCCGGCGGGCTGATCTGGCTCTTCCCGGTGACGTTCCTCTCGAACGCGTTCGTCGACTCCAGCAAGATGGTGCCGTGGCTCCAGACCATCGCGGAGTGGAACCCGTTCAGCGCCACCGTCCAGGCCTGCCGCGAACTCTTCGGCAACCCGGGTGTCTCGACGTCCGACGCCTGGCCCATGCAGCACCCGGTACTCGCGTCGGTCGTCTATTCCCTTCTGATCATCGCGGTCTTCCGCACCCTCGCGGTGCGCAAGTACCGCTCGGCGGTCTGACACCGCCGCGATCCGTGCGCCGTCCCGGCCCCGCGGACGGAGGAAGGCCCCGGCAGCGTCGATCGCTGCCGGGGCCTCTTCCGCCGTCCGCGGGGCCGGGACGCGCTGTGCGTCAGCCCTGGTAAGGCTTGGCCTCGAGGACCCTCACCATGGCCGTCCTGCCGTTGGGGAGTTCGTACTCGGCGTCCTGGCCGACCTTCTTGCCGTTCACGCCCGCGCCGAGCGGGGACTGCGGCGAGTACGTCGAGATGTCGCCCGACGCGTACTCGCGGGAAGCGAGCAGGAAGGTCTCGGTGTCGCTCTCGTCACCGTCGAAGGCGACCGTCACCACCATGCCGGGGGCCACCGTGCCGTTGTCCGCCGGGGCCTCGCCGACCTTGGCCTTCTCCAGGAGCTGGGTCAGCTGGCGCACCCGGAGCTCCTGCTTTCCCTGCTCCTCCTTGGCCGCGTGGTACCCGCCGTTCTCCCGCAGGTCGCCCTCCTCACGGGCCGCCTCGATCTTCTTCGCGATCTCGACGCGCGCGGGACCAGACAGGTGCTCCAGCTCGGCCTTGAGCTGGTTGTACGCCTCCTGGGTGAGCCAGGTGACGTTCTCGCTGGTCTGGGTCACAGGTGCTCCTCGTAGGTACTGGGATACAAAGCATCGCCCTACCCAGAAGGATGTACCTCCACGAGTGGGCGAAACCACGAGCCTAACAATTGGCGGCGGAGAGGGGGAGGACCGAAAGCCCCCGAATTGCGTGAGCGCAGGTCAGGGTAGGCCAGGGCAGTTCGGGGCGGTTCGGGCGAAGCCGGCTGCAGCAGGCCGGGCCGACGCAGGACGACGCAGGACGACGCAGGACGACGCAGGATGACGCAGGTCGGGCCAGGTCGGGGCACGCCGGGGCTTGCGGGGCAGGGTCGGGGCACGCCGGGGACTGCGGGGCCGGGAGCCGTCAGCCCTTCGGCCCGTCGTCCGCCGTGCAGCCCACGAGCTCGGCACTCGTCGCCCTGGCCGTCGTGCGTACCGTGACCACCTGGTCCACCCGTGTCTCGGGCATGTCGAAGCGGACGTCGCGCCGGCCGACCTCGGAGCCGTCCTCGGCGCGTGAGCGCAGGGTGCAGTAGCCCCGGGCGTCGCCGTCCTTCCGGACCTCGAGGTGCACCTGGACGCGGTCCTGACTCGTGACGTCGAACTTGATGATCTCCGCGCTGATCCGCTGGCCGCTGACGTAGTCGTAGCCGAACCAGGCGATCATGGCGACGAAGCCGGCGCCGAGCACCGCGCCGATGATTCTGAGCCTGCGGTCCGCGCGCTCGTCCGCCGAGCGCCCGTAACGGCCCTCGGGAAGCCCCTCGCGCACCGCGCCCATGATCGTCCTCACATTCCCGAAAGACGCCGGAATTTTCGCCCCCGGTTTCCGTCACTATAGAAGCCGTCCGATGCGACACATCACCGAGGATCGAGTCTTGACTGAGCAGCTGCGACTGATGGCCGTCCACGCCCACCCCGACGACGAGTCGAGCAAGGGCGCGGCCACGATGGCCAAGTACGTGTCCGAGGGGTGGACGTGCTGGTCGTGACCTGCACGGGAGGAGAGCGCGGCTCCATCCTCAACCCCAGGCTCCAGGGTGACCGGTACATCGAGGAGAACATTCACGAGGTACGCCGCAAGGAGATGGACGAGGCCCGCGAGATCCTGGGCGTGCGGCAGGAGTGGCTCGGCTTCGTCGACTCCGGTCTGCCGGAGGGCGACCCGATGCCCCCGCTTCCCGAGGGCTGCTTCGCGCTGGAGGACGTCGACAAGGCGGCGGGCGAACTGGTGCGGAGGATCCGCTCCTTCCGTCCGCAGGTCGTCACCACGTACGACGAGAACGGCGGTTACCCGCACCCCGACCACATCATGACCCACAAGATCACGATGGTGGCCTTCGAGGGCGCGGCGGACACCGAGAAGTACCCGGAGTCCGCGTACGGCCAGGCCTGGCAGCCCCAGAAGCTCTACTACAACCAGGGCTTCAACCGTCCGCGCACCGTCGCCCTCCACGAGGCGCTGCTGGAGCGCGGTCTGGAGTCCCCGTACGGCGAGTGGCTGGAGCGCTGGAAGGAGTTCCAGCGTGCCGAGCGGACGCTCACCACGTACGTGCCGTGCGGCGACTTCTTCGAGACCCGCGACCGGGCGCTGATCGCCCACGCCACCCAGATCGATCCGGACGGCGGCTGGTTCCGCGTCCCGATGGAGATCCAGCGGGAGGTGTGGCCGACCGAGGAGTACGAGCTGGCCAAGTCCCTCGTCGACACCTCCCTGCCCGAGGACGACCTGTTCGCCGGAGTCCGCGAGAGCGTCTGAACCGGCCTCCTGCCGGTTCCCGCCCTCCCTCCTCCCGGCCCCGGGCGGGCCGGGGGAGGACGGCTCGGACGCCCGGGTATGGTCGGTACATCCACCCAAGGAGCGACCGATGAGCAGCACAGGCCTGGCGATGACGCACCTCGTCCCTCTCGCCAAGGAGCTCGACGAGAACAAGGTGACGCCCGGCGTCCTCGGATTCATCGTCTTCGCGGTGATGGCGGCCGGCGTCTGGCTGCTGATGAAGTCGATGAACCGCCATATGAACCGGGTGAACTTCGAGGAGGCCCCGGCGCCGACCGCGCCCGCGGGCACCGCGTCCCCGGCCGGTGCCGAGCCGGCGAAGGGCGAGTAGAACCGGCCCCGGTCCCTGTCCCGGCCCCCCGCTCCGGCCCCTGCCCCAGGTCCGTGTCCCGCCCCCTGGAGCGGGAGCCGACGGCGTCGGTGGGCACCGCGCCGACCGGTGCCGGGCCGGCGAACGGCGTGCGAGCCTCCCATCGGGGCGGACCCGTAGGAGGTCGCGGGCCAGGATGTGCCGGGGCATGATCCGCCGGTGGCCCGGTGGCCCGGTGGCCCGGTGGCCCGGTGGCCCGGTGGCCCCTGCCGCCCCTGTGCGCAGGAGCCTCCCGCCCCCTTGCCACCCCCACCTGACTCCGGCAGCGCGGGGCCGGGTCGCCCCGGGAGACGGCCCGGCACGCCGACGGGCCCGCCTTCTCGCATGTGGACGGGCCGAGCCGCCCCGGAGGGTGCTCGGTCCACCGGCCCCGCCGCCGTCCGGGGGTGCGCACGGGCCGGCCGGACGGGACTCAGTCCACGGGCACGCCCATCACCTCCCTGGCGTGCCGCCCGGGCACCATGCCCAGCGGCCACGCCTGCCAACCGTCCTCAAGCCGCACCCCGCGCTCCAGGACCAGGCCGAACGCCTCCACGCAGCCCTCCAGCCGGCCGTCGCGCGCCGGATGGGACCCCCACGCAGAGCGGCCAGCTCCTCCTGGGCGACCACGGTGCCCACCTCCGCCCCGCCCGCCGAGGCGTACGGCAGCAGCGTGCAGCGCAGGAAGGCGGCCCAGTCCGCGCCCCGGAGGTCGCCGTACGAGGCGAACAGCGCGGCGGCCTCGTCGCAGAGCGCCAGCGCCTGGGCGGAACGCCCGTTGCCGGCGTCGACCACGGCCAGCTCCAGGCAGGTCCACGCCTCCCCGTGGGCCACGCCGATGCGCTGGAAGTCCGCGCGGGCGTCGACCAGGAGCTGGCGGGCGAATCCGGAGTTGCGCAGGTTGCCGGTCCGCGCGGCGCGCTGGTCGCGGGTGGCGCGCCCGGAGTGGTGGCGGGCGCAGGCCAGCCCGTACACGTCCCGCATCCGGGAGAACATCGTCCGGGCGCGCTCCAGCTCGCGCACCGCCTGGTCGCGCTCGCCCCACTCCTCCAGCGCCTGCCCCAGGTAGTACAGGGTCCACGCCTCGCCGCGCGCGTCCTCGTTCTCGCGGTGCCGGGCGAGGGCCCGGTTCAGCTGCTCGACCGCCGGTGACGGATCGCCGTCCACCAGCCGGGCCCGGGCCAGCTGGGTCAGCGCCCACGCCTCACCCCGCTCGTCCTGGGTGCGCCCGTACAGGTCGAGCGCCAGCCGCAGGGAGGACTCCGCCTCGGGCACCCTGCCCAGGCGCAGGTGCACCTGCCCGAACTGGAAGTGGGACCAGGCCTCGCCGTGCAGCGACTCGCTCTCCCGGTGCAGCCGTACGGCGGTGGTGAGCAGCGCCAGAGCCTCGGCGATGTTCGCCCGGTCCCGCTCCACCGCCGCCAGCGCGTGCAGGGTCCACGCCCGGTCGGCGGCCAGTTCCCCGGACGACTGCAGCTCGATCGCCTCGCGCAGCTTCGCCGAAGCCTCGGTCAGATTCCCCTGGTGGTGCAGGGTGATGCCGAGGGAGCACAGGGCCCGGGCCGCACCCGCGTCGTGCTGGGCCTCGCGGTACAGGTCCACCACGGAGGTCAGGGTGGTGCGCGCCTTGTCCAGTTCGCCGAGCTGCCGGGCGGCGATACCGGTGCGCCACTGCACCGAGCGGACCAGCAGGCCCTGGTCGACGGCCTGCGTCAGTTCGCTGATCTCCCCGAGCCGGTAGAGGTCGCCGCGCAGCAGGCAGTAGTCGCACAGGGCGCCGAGGAGGTTCAGTACGGCCTGCTGGTCCACGCCCTCGGCGTGCCGGAGCGCCGCCGTGATGAAGCTCGACTCGTCGTCCAGCCAGCGCAGCGCCGCGTCCAGCGAGGCGAAGCCGTGGCCGGCAGAGGTCCGGGCGAACATGTCGGCACGGGTCGAGGTCTTCCCGTCGACCAGCCGGATCACCGTGTCGGCGAGTTCCGCGTACCCGATGATCAACCGCTCCTGGGCGGCCGTGCGTTCGGCCTGCTCCTCCTCGTCCAGCAGCCGCGCCTGGGCGAAGGCGCGCACGGCGTCGTGCAGCCGGTAGCGCTCCCCGCCTCCTTCCCCCGCGGACCGCGGACGCGGCGGGACGCCCGGCGGCGTGGCGGAACCCCCGCGTACACGGTCGAGCAGCCCGGCGCGCGCCAGCTCCGACAGCTGCCGCTGCGCCTCGGGCCCGTCCGTGCCCAGCAGCGCCGACGCGGCGGCGGCACCCAGGGACGCCCGGCCCGCGAGGGCGAGCCTGCGCAACAGCCGGCGGCCCTGGTCCGGCAGATCCGTGTAGCGCAGCCACAGCGCCCGCTCCACCGGGCTCACGTGGCCGTGGGAGGCGAGGTCGTCGGCCAGTGACTGCGGGGTGCGGGCGCCCAGGGAGGAGCCCGCGATCCGCAGCGCCAGCGGCAGCCCGCCGGACAGGTCCCGGATCGTGTCCCTCGCGCGGGAGTCGTGCGGGCCCGCGGGGGGCTCCCCGGCGGAGGCCGCGAGCAGTTCCTCGGCGCCCGCCGCGTCCAGGGCCTCCACCGGCAGCCGGTACACCCATGCCGGGATGTCCGCCGGGAACTCCAGCGGCTCCCGAGCCGTGACCAGCACCAGGCTGTCCGAGCGCTCCGGAACGAGGGTGCGCACCTGCCGGGGGTCGCTCGCGTCGTCCAGTACGACGGTGACGGGCAGCCCCGTCAGATACTGGTGGTACAGCTCGCCCAGGCGGCGGACATGCTGCTCGGGCGACGACCGCTCCCGGAACAGCAGCTGCTCCCGGGGCGCGCCGAGCCGGTTCAGCAGGTGCAGCAGCGCGTCCCGCGTCGAGAGCGGCTGTTCACCGGAGCCGCCGCGCAGGTCCACCAGGCACGCGCCCCGGAACTGGTCCCTCAGCTCATGGGCCGCCCGCAGCGCGAGGGTCGTGCGGCCGGACCCGGGCTCGCCGTGCAGCACCACGACCGTGGGCCTGGTCTCCGTCGACGCGCGCGCCGCGTGCACCCACTGCGCGATCTGCGCCATCGCCTCCCGGCGCCCGGCGAACGGCCCTTCGGGCTGCGGGAGATGGGTGAACGACTGCTCCAGCACACTGCGCCTGCGCGCGGCCTGGCTGCGGTCCGCCACGCGCAGCGGCGGGCCCGCCGTCTTCCTCGTCGGGCGGGCGGTGGCGGCCGCCAGCATCCGCTGCTGGTCCAGGAAGGGGCGGACACCCCGGACCTCGAGTGCCGTCAGCCACTGCAGCCGCAACTGCTCGGGGCCGCCCGGCTGTCCGAGCGCACCGGCCCTGCGATGCGCCGCCGGCCAGTGGGCGGCCGTCACCCTGGCGACGGTCGCCGCCGCTCCCGCCACCGCGACCACGGCCCCGGCGCCGAGTGCCGTGCCCGTCGCCGTGCCCAGGGCCATGTCGGCGCCGATGGCGGCGGCCGCCGCGACGGCGGTGACCAGCAGGGGGGTCGACACTGCCTGCCGGCTGAACCGCTCGGCCAGGGACGAGTGCCCGGCCTCCGCCTCCTCCAGCGCGCCGAGGTACGCCGTGTACTCCTCGCCGGCGCTCGCCGCCATCGCCTCCAGTGCCTCGCGGCCGCGTGCGAGCATGGCCGCCGGGTCCGTTCTGCCGCCTGAGCGGCGCACCTCCTCCTCGACGGCCCGTACCAACAGCCGCTCGGCTTCCGCCCGGTGGCCGTCCCGCATGTGGTCCCCCTCCGACAGCTTCCGCGTCCGTTCCGGTGCCAGTGTCCTGCGGGACGCGCGCCCGCGCGAGGGAGTCCGCCGATCAAGACCCTCCCGGGGCGGTCGCGCCGTGCGCTCCGGAGCGCACCCTCCAGCGGATATCACCCTATTGGAGGGCGTTTGCCCTGGATCGGCCCGGGCAGTCGGTCGATGACGGACTCAGCGGCCACGAAGGGAGGGCCCCCTGGCAGACATCCACGTCCCCTGTCCCGACTGCGAGGAGGAGGACGCCACGAGGAGAAAGACCCTCAGATGAGTGGCGGCTCCGGGTGGTTCTCACGAAGTCTCGCTGCGCTGCTTCCTGTCGACCGCCACCCGGAAGCCGCCGCGGGCCGCCGGACGGCAGCCGAGCCCTCCGGCGCGCCGGGCCCGAACACCCGGGCCCGGCGGGAGCGGGGAGAGATGCGGGTCTCTCCCCGCTCCGCCGATGCGTCGGGGGCCCTCGGTGAAGAGCCCTCGGTCAGCGCAGGCCGGGTCGCTCCCCGCGCGACCCCAGGATCGACCACGACGGAGGAGGGCGCGGTGGCCTTCACCGCGACTGCGCCGGTGAACATCTCGCCGTCCCGGTAGGCCTCGGTGGCGGGATCGAGAACGTGCGTGTGGACGATAGGGACACCGGTGGCGGCCTGCTCGACCCGCCGGGAGAAGGGGATGCCGGCCTTGGCGCACCGGTCCACCTTCACGATCCGGATCCGTTCGGTGGTCTCCGAACCGGGCGACACGACTTCGACGACCAGCAGTACGTGCTCGGGGCGCGTGGGCGTGAGGCCGATGGTCTCCGCCCGGTAGACGATGACGTCCGGACGGCGGTTGGTGAGCGGGGGTTTCGCCGGTCGTTCGGGGCGCTGTGAGAGGCTGGGGCGTATGAACCGGTTGGCTGGCACGACCTCGCCATATCTGCTTCAGCACGCGGACAACCCCGTCGACTGGTGGCCCTGGGAGGCCGGCGCGTTCGAAGAAGCCCGTCGGCGCAACGTCCCCGTGTTCCTGAGCGTCGGCTACAGCGCCTGCCACTGGTGTCACGTCATGGCGCACGAGTCCTTCGAGGACGACGGCACCGCCGCGTACCTGAACGAGCACTTCGTGTCCGTCAAGGTGGACCGCGAGGAGCGGCCCGACGTGGACGCGGTCTACATGGAGGCCGTGCAGGCCGCCACGGGGCAGGGTGGCTGGCCCATGTCCGTGTTCATGACGCCGGACGGGAAGCCCTTCTACTTCGGCACCTACTTCCCGCCGGAGCCCCGCCACGGGATGCCGTCCTTCCCGCAGGTACTCGAAGGGGTGCACCACGCCTGGACGAGCCGGCGTGACGAGGTCGACGAGGTGGCCGGGAAGATCGTCCGCGATCTGGCGGGCCGGACCCTGGCCCACGGGGGCCAGGGTGTCCCGGGGGAGGCGGAGCTCGCCCAGGCGCTGCTCGCCCTCACCAGGGAGTACGACCCGGCGCACGGCGGCTTCGGCGGGGCGCCGAAGTTCCCTCCGTCGATGGTCCTTGAGTTCCTGCTGCGGCACTGCGCCCGCACGGGTGCCGAGGGCGCGCTGCAGATGGCCGCCGACACCTGCGAGGCGATGGCCCGCGGCGGAATCTACGACCAGCTCGGCGGCGGCTTCGCGCGGTACTCGGTGGATCGCGAGTGGGTCACCCCCCACTTCGAGAAGATGCTCTACGACAACGCCCTGCTCTGCCGGGTGTACGCCCATCTGTGGCGGCTCACCGGCAGCGCCCTGGCCCGCCGGGTCGCCCTGGAGACCGCCGACTTCATGGTCCGGGAGCTGAGGACCCCGGAGGGCGGCTTCGCCTCCGCCCTCGACGCCGACAGCGCGCTGCCCGACGGTTCCGGGAAGCACGCCGAGGGCGCGTACTACGTCTGGACGCCGGGCGGGCTGAGGGAGGTGCTGGGCGAGGAGGACGCCGAGTTCGCCATGCGGTACTTCGGTGTGACCGAGGAGGGCACGTTCGAGCACGGCTCCTCCGTGCTGCAACTGCCGCAGGACGCGGGTGCCGCGGACGCCGGGAGGGTCGCTTCGGTGCGCGGGCGCCTGCTGGCCGCGCGCGACGAGCGCCCGCGCCCGGGCCGCGACGACAAGGTCGTCGCCGCCTGGAACGGTCTCGCCGTCGCAGCCCTGGCCGAGGTGGGCGGGTACTTCGACCGGCCGGACCTCGTCGAGCGCGCTACCGAGGCCGCCGATCTGCTCGTCCGGATCCACATGGACGACGGCGCCCGGCTGACCCGTACCTCCAAGGACGGCCGTGCCGGTGCCAACGCCGGGGTGCTGGAGGACTACGCCGACGTCGCCGAGGGCTTCCTCGCCCTCGCCTCCGTCAGCGGCGAGGGCGCCTGGCTGGAATTCGCCGGGTTCCTGCTGGACATCGTGCTGGAGCGGTTCACCGGCTCCGAGGGGCAGCTGTACGACACGGCCCACGACGCCGAGCGCCTGATCCGGCGGCCCCAGGACCCCACGGACAACGCCGCCCCCGCCGGCTGGACGGCCGCCGCCGGGGCGCTGCTGTCCTACGCCGCGCACACCGGCTCCCAGGCGCACCGCACCGAGGCGGAGCGGGCACTGGGCGTGGTGAAGGCGCTCGGTCCGCGTGCCCCACGGTTCACCGGCTGGGGGCTCGCCGTCGCGGAGGCGCTGCTCGACGGTCCGCGGGAGGTGGCGGTCGTCGGGACGCCCGGGGACGCCGGGATGCGGAAGCTGCACCGGGCCGCGCTGCTGGGGACCGCGCCGGGCGCGGTGGTCGCCGCCGGAGGTCCGGACAGCGGAGAGTTCCCGCTGCTCGCGGATCGTCCGCTGGTCGCCGGGAAGCCGGCGGCCTATGTCTGCCGGCACTTCGTCTGCGCCGCGCCGGTCACCGAAGTGGACGCTCTGCGGGAGGAGTTGGCGCCCCGGGGGTGATCGCCGGAGGATGATTTCGGCGACCTGCCCGAAACGCGCCATTCATGAGAACAGGCGTACGTCGGTCACATAATCCTCCTAATCTCTTCAGCGCTGACACGACAGCTGCGCGCGCGGCACATCCGTACCGCGGTTCCGCCGCACGCGCAGGGGGTTCCAGGGGGAACAGCGCGGTGGGCGAGGGGTCCGCCGTGGCGGTCACCCCTGTCGTTGGGGGCCAATTGCTCACGTCCACGCTCATCGGCGCCATATCCCTGGCGCTCTTCTGGATGGCGGCGTTCACGCTCTGGTGGCAGATGCACGCCTGGCGCACGCCGGAGACGCTCGCGTCGACACGCTTCGAGAGCCCGGCGGGCGGGGAGAGGCTGTCGTTCTCCCTGCTGCTTCCCGCCCGGCACGAACAGCTGGTGCTGGAGCACACGATCGGCAGGCTGCTGGAGTCCGGCCACCGGGACTTCGAGATCATCGTCATCGTCGGGCACGACGACCCGGAGACCGCGGACGTCGCCGACCGGGCCGCGTCCCGCGACCCCGACCGGGTGCGGGTCGTCGTCGACACCCATGAGACCAAGAACAAGCCGAAGGCGCTCAACACGGCCCTCCCGCACTGCCGCGGGGACGTCGTCGGGGTCTTCGACGCCGAGGACCAGGTGCACCCGGAACTCCTGGCGCATGTCGACCACGCCTTCACCGCCACCGGCGCCGACGTCGTCCAGGGCGGCGTCCAGCTGATCAACTTCCACTCCTCCTGGTACGCGCTGCGCAACTGCCTGGAGTACTTCTTCTGGTTCCGCTCGCGTCTCCACCTCCACGCCGCCAAGGGCTTCATCCCGCTCGGCGGCAACACGGTCTTCGTCCGCACCGGCGTGCTGCGCGAGGCCGGCGGCTGGGACCAGGACTGCCTGGCCGAGGACTGCGATCTCGGGGTGCGCCTGTCGAGCCGGGGCCGCAGGGTCGTCGTCGCCTACGACGCCGACATGGTCACCCGCGAGGAGACCCCCGGCACGCTGATGTCGCTGCTGAAGCAGCGCACCCGCTGGAACCAGGGCTTCCTTCAGGTGTACCGGAAGCGGGACTGGACGCGGCTGCCCACGTTCGGGCAGCGGATGCTCGCCCGCTACACGCTGATGACCCCGTTCATGCAGGCGTTCACCGGCGTGGTCATCCCCGTCAACGCCGCGGCCGCGCTGCTGCTCGACGTGCCGGTCGGTGTCGCCTTCCTCACCTTCCTTCCGCTGGTCACGGCCATGGTGACCTTCGTCTTCGAGATCGTCGGCCTGCACGACTTCGCAACCCAGTACGGACTGCGGGTCCGCTTCCCGCACTACCTCAAGCTCATCGCCGGCGGCCCCCTCTACCAGGTGCTCCTCGCGGGCGCGGCCGTCCGGGCCGTGTGGCGTGAGCAGCGCGGCCGCAACGAGTGGGAGCTGACCAGCCATGTCGGCGCGCACCTCACCCGAGAGGACGTTCCCGCGTGACCTCCACCCTGACGGCGGCGCCGGCGGTGGCGGCCGCCCGCTCCGCCGGTCCCCGAAGCGGGCCGGCCGCCCGGCCCGTCGTCCGCTTCCGGTCCTCCCGGCCCGACCTGCTGCTCTGCGGCGCGCTGCTGACCGCGATCCTGCTGGTGCAGGGCTGGAACATCGGGAACTATCCGACCCTCAGCGACGACGAGGGCACCTATCTCGCCCAGGCCTGGGCCGTACAGCAGGGCGAGGGCCTGGCCCACTACACGTACTGGTACGACCACCCCCCGCTCGGCTGGATCCAGCTCGCCGGCCTGACCTGGATCCCCTCGCTCATCGCGCCCGACGCGATGGTGGTGGCCACGATGCGCGGGGCGATGCTGCTGGTCAGCGCGGCGAGCGCGGTGCTCCTCTACGTCCTGGCGCGCCGGCTGCGGCTGCCGCGCTGGGCCGCCGGGCTCGCCATGGCCCTCTTCGGGCTGTCGCCGCTGTCCGTGGTCCTGCATCGGGAGATCTTCCTCGACAACCTCGCCGTGATGTGGATGCTGCTGGCCTTCTGCCTCGCGGCCTCGCCGAGCCGCCACCTCTGGCACCACTTCGCGGCCGGGCTCGCCGCCGCCACCGCCGTGCTGACCAAGGAGACCATGCTGGTCGTCCTGCCCGCGCTGCTGGTGACGATGTGGCGCTTCAGCCACCGGGACACCCGCAAGTTCGCGGTCACGGGCGCCGTCACCGCCTGCGCGCTGATCGGCTTCTCCTACCCGCTGTTCGCGCTCCTCAAGGGCGAACTGCTGCCGGGCGAGGGGCATGTGTCGCTGTGGGAGGGCATCGTGTACCAGATGAGCCGGCCCGGTTCCGGGTTCATCCTCGACGAGGGGACCGGCTCGAACGGTGTGCTGCGGTCCTGGCTCTACTACGACCTGGTGCTGCCGGTCGGCGGTCTCGCCGGCGCCGCGCTGCTGCTGCTGACGCTGCGCCGGTCGGTGACCGCGCGGGCGCTCGCCGGGCCCGCGCTCGCCGTGGCAGTCCTGGCGGTCGTCGCCCTGCGCCCGTCGGGCTATCTGCCGGCCATGTACGTCATCCAGGCACTGCCGTTCCTGGCGCTGGTGCTGGCCGGCGCGGCAGCGAGCGCCGGGCACGCGGTGCTGAGCAGGCGGCGGCACCCCGGCGAGGCGCGGCCGCTCGTCCTCGCCAGGCGGTCCGCGGCCGTCGTGCTCGCGCTCGCCGCGGCCGGGTACGTCGTGCCGCGCTGGTACGACGGGGACCGCACCGCGATGACGGCCGATGCCAACGCCCCCTACCGGGCGGCCGCGGTGTGGCTGAGCACCGAGGTGCCAGAGCCCGCCCGCACCCGCGTGCTCGTCGACGACGCCCTCTGGCTCGACCTGGTGCACGCCGGGTACCGGCCGGGGCTCGGGGCCATCTGGTTCTACAAGGCCGACCTCGACCCGGCGGTGGCGAAGACCATGCCGCGCGGCTGGCGGGACCTGGACTACGTGGTCGCCTCGCCGACGGTCCGCCGCGACGCCCGCGACCTGCCCACCGTGCGGGCCGCCCTGGAGAACTCCGCGCCGGTCGCCGTGTTCGGCACGGGCGAGGACCGCGTCGAGATCCGCGAAATCGGGGGAGCTGACCGCACATGACGAGCCATCACAGGCCCTCGGCGGACGGGCTGGGGTTCAGCCCGGGAGCGCTGGAGGGCACGCTCGGCGAGACCGCGGGCGTCGCCGAACCGGCGGCCGTCACCGTCGTGATCCCGACCTTCAACGAGTCCGCGAACATCCGCGAGCTGCTGCACCGGCTCACCGACTCGGTACCGGCGCGCCTCCCCTGCGAGGTGGTGTTCGTCGACGACTCGTCCGACGACACCCAGGCCGTGATCGCCGAGGCCGCGCAGGACTGCCCCTTCCCCGTCACGGTCATCCACCGGGACGCACCCGAGGGCGGTCTCGGCGGCGCGGTCGTGGAGGGGATGAAGGCCGCCGGGTCCGGCTGGATCGTGGTCATGGACGCCGATCTCCAGCATCCGCCGTCCCTGATCCCCGAACTCGTCGCCACCGGCGAGAAGGAGTCCGCCGATCTCGTCGTCGCCAGCCGCTATCTGCCCGGCGGAAGCCGCGCGGGGCTCGCCGGCGGCTACCGGGTGGCCGTCTCCCGGGGGCCACCTGGCTCGCCAAGGGGCTCTTCCCCCGGGCGCTGCGCGGCATCAGCGACCCCATGAGCGGCTACTTCGCCATCCGCCGGTCGGCGGTGGCCGCGGAGACGCTGAAGCCGCTCGGCTACAAGATCCTGCTGGAGCTGGCCGTACGCTGCCGCCCGGGTGAGGCCGCCGAGGTGCCGTTCGTCTTCCAGGACCGGTTCGCCGGCGAGTCCAAGTCGACGGCCGGGGAGGGGCTGCGCTTCCTGCGGCACCTGGTCGGGCTGCGGACCGCCGCCCCGTTCGCGCGGATGGCCGCCTTCGGGCTCATCGGGCTCACCGGCTTCGTCCCCAACCTGCTGGCGCTGCACGCGCTGGTGACCGCCGGGCTGCACTACCTGCCCGCCGAGATCATCGCCAACCAGTCGGGCGTGCTGTGGAACTTCGCCCTCATCGAGCTGCTGCTGTTCCGCGACCGGCGCCACCACCGGCACTGGGCGGACCGGGTGGGCCGGTTCGCGCTGCTCGCCAACGCGGACCTGTGCTTGAGAATCCCGCTGATCGCCCTGCTCGTCGGGCAGTTCCACCTGGCCGTGCTGCCCGCCACCACGCTCGCGCTGCTGACGACGTTCGTGCTGCGTTTCGCCGGTACCGAGGCGCTCGTCTACCTGCCGCGCAGAGGCCGTACCGCAAGGAGCCGTACCGCAAGGAGCCGTACAGGTACAGCGAGGAGCACCAGTTGAAACCACCCGGGCGCACCCGCAGAGGCACTCAACTCACCCACCTCAGCCGACTCATCCACCTTCCCCGGGGTACCCGGGGTACCCGAAGTACCCGACCCCTCCGGCCCGCCCGGCAGGCCCGCAGGACGACCGCCCTGCTCGCCGTCGCCGCCATGACCGCGGGCCTGCTGCTCGCCGCCCAGCAGCCGGCCGCGGCGGGACCCAACCTCGTCAAGAACCCCGGCTTCGAGACTCCCGGCAGCGGCGACATGCCGTTCTGCTGGGCGAAGTCGGGCTGGGGCGACAACGACTTCACCTTCACCACCACCACGGACGCGCACACCGGCTCCGCCGCGATGAGGGTGGAGCTCACCCGCCGGCTGGACGGCGACCGCAAGGCGCTCATCACGGAGTCCGCCGCCTGCGCCCCGCACGTCGTCCCGGAGCGGCAGTACGACCTGTCCCTCTGGTACAAGTCGACGACCCCCGACACCGCCCTGACCCTCTTCCGCCACGACACCACCGCGGGCTGGCAGTACTGGACCGACCTGCGCACCCTCCCCAAGGAGGGCGACTGGACCCGCAGCGAGGTCCGCACCCCGGCCATCCCGCCCGACACGGACCGGATCACCTGGGGCGTCTCCGTCTTCGGCGCAGGCAGCGTCACCACCGACGACTACGCGATGGAGGAGGTCGCCCCGCCGCCGCCGGACCCGGAGTGCACGGCCACCGCGGAGGAGTGCGCCAAGGGCCGCTGGGACGTGCTGCCCACCAGGAACCCGGTGCGCTCGGTGCACTCGGTGGTGCTCCACGGGGGGACCCCCACCCGGGCCGGAGGCTCCGGGGGAGGCAAGGTGCTGCTGATCGCCGGTTCCGGGAACGACCCGGCGATGTTCGAGGCGGGGACGTTCACCACCGCCTTGTACGACCCGGTGGCCGGGACGTACAAGGACATCCCGACGCCCGCGGACATGTTCTGCGCCGGCCACGTCCAGCTGTCCGACGGCCGGGTGCTGGTGATGAGCGGCAACAAGGGCTATCCGTCGGCCGACGGCTCGATCGGCTACCAGGGCCTGAAGGACTCGTACATCTTCGACCCGGAGACCGAGACGTACACGAGGACCAACGACATGAACGGGGGCCACTGGTACCCGTCGGCGACGATCCTCGGCAACGGTGACGTCATCTCCTTCGGCGGGCTGAAGGAGGACTCGACGGGCAATGTGACGGCGGAGAGGTTCTCGGCCGCCGAGAACCGGTGGCTGCCGCTCCACCAGGTCAACCAGACCTGGTCGTTCTGGGGCCTGTACCCGTCGATGATCCTGATGCAGGACGGCCGCCTCTTCTACTCGGGCAGCCATGTCTTCGGCAACGGCACCCCCGGTACCGGCGCCTCGATCTACGACTACGACGCCAACACCGTCACCGACGTGCCGGGGCTGCGCAACAAGGACCAGCGCGACGAGAGCGCCAGCGTGCTGCTGCCCCGGCGCAGGACCAGCGGGTCCTCACCATCGGCGGCGGCAACAACGAGACCAACCCGGCGGCCAACCGGATCACCGACATCATCGACCTGAAGCAGCCCGACCCGCGGTACACGGCGGGTCCGCCGCTGCCGCAGGGCCTCGTCGACCAGGGCCAGGGCAAGCGCCCGCAGACCGGTGACGAGGGCAAGATGTACGTCTCGGCGGTGCTGCTGCCCGACGGCAGGGTGCTGGAGACCGGCGGCGGGCTGCACGACCGGGCCGACCCGGTGTACGAGGCGTCCTTCTTCGACCCGGTGACCGACACCTACGAGGAGGGCCTCGCGGCCGACCCGATCCCGCGCACGTACCACTCGTCGGCGTTCCTGCTGCCCGACGGCCGGGTCATGGCCGTGGGCGACAACCCCGGCAACGGCACCTACAACCACAACGTGTCCGTCTACACCCCGCCGTACCTGCTCAAGGGCCCCCGTCCGCGGATCACCTCGGTGGCCGACGGCGAGTGGCGGTACGGCGACACCCAGCGGATCACGGTGGACCGGCCGATCGCCCGGGCGGAACTGATCCGCCCGGCCGCGGTCACCCACTCCTCGGACCCGAACCAGCGGTTCGTGGATCTTCCGATGAGCGTGGTGGACGACCGGACGATCGACCTCAACGTCACCAGCAATCCCCACCTCGCCCCGCCCGGCTGGTACATGCTCTTCGGTGTGGACGCGGCCGGGATCCCGTCGGTGGCCGAGTGGGTGCACCTGGGGGCCCCGTCCGCCGCGGCGCGGCCCGCGCACGAGGCCCCGTCCGCGCACGAGGCCCCGTCCGCGCACGTCCACGACTTCGCCGGGGACCTCGGCACGTCCCCGAAGAAGAACGGCGGGAAGCGGGCCTCCGCCCCGGTCAGCCCGGCGATCGCGGGTTGCGACCGGCACTACGGCACGGCCGGCGTCTGCGTGCCGCTCGCCTTCCCGGCCCCGGTGAAGGCGACGACCAGGTCCCGCTGCGACTGGCTCACCGCGCACGGATACGGCCGGCTGGAGGTCAACGGCAAGGGCGACCCGCTCCGGCTCGACCCGGACCGGGACGGCCGCACCTGCGGGAAGGGCGACCTGCGGAGGTAGCCGGTCCCGCCGCGGCCGGAGGGCCGGTCACGCCGGGGCGTGACCGGCCCTCCACCGGCAAGCCTCGCGCGCCGGGTCGTCCGGTCCGGGTCGCGGTCCGGGGCGTCCCGTCCGGGTCGTCCTCCGGAACGGCCCACGTGCCCCGGGCCGCCGCGGGGCCACTCCTCCGCGCCCCTCAGGAGTGCTGGTAGGCGACCAGGGAGATCCCCACGTAGTGGACGACGAAGGCGGCCAGGGTGAAGGAGTGGAAGACCTCGTGGAAGCCGAACCAGCGCGGCGAGGGGTTCGGCCGCTTGATCCCGTAGATCACGCCCCCGGCGCTGTACAGGAGCCCCCGACGATCACCAGCACCAGGACGGCGATGCCGCCCGTGCGCAGGAAGTCGGGCAGGAAGAACACCGCGGCCCAGCCCATCGCGATGTAGCAGGGCGTGTAGAGCCACCGGGGCGCGCCCACCCAGAACACCCGGAAGGCGATTCCGGCGACCGCTGCCGCCCAGACCGCCCACAACAGCACCCGTCCGGTGGAGTCGGGCAGGAGCAGCAGGGTCAGCGGGGTATACGTACCGGCGATGATCAGGAAGATGTTGGCGTGATCCAGCCGCCGGAGGACGGCCGTCGCGCGGGGGCCCCAGGTGCCCCGGTGGTAGAGCGCGCTCACACCGAAGAGCAGACAGGCGGTGAGCACGTATATGCCGCAGGCGATCCTGCCGCGGGTCGAGTCCGCGAGGGCGGTCAGCACGATCCCCGCGATCAGCACGGCGGGGAACATCCCCGCGTGCAGCCAGCCCCGCAACCGCGGCTTCACCGGCGGTGGATCGATCTCGGTCACATCGGGCGGCGCTGCAGTCATGGCGGCATGCTACCTACGGGGCCGTAGGCGGCCGATCCCGAGTGGCCATGCTCACGTGAGGGGTCCTCTGGACAGATGGGCGCCGGACACGGATGATCAGATGAGTGCGGTCGGCACCGGATGAGCGGCTACGAAGCATCCGGGTCGCAGCCCCCACGGGGCAACAACCTCAAACCCCTCATTTAGGAGCAATCGTGGCGCGCGACATCGCGGCTCCCGGCAATGCCCCCACCAACCACCAGGAACTGATCGCCTGGGTCGACGAGATCGCCGGACTGACGCAGCCGGACCGGGTGGTCTGGTGCGACGGTTCCGAGGCCGAGTACGACCGCCTGGCCGAGGAGCTGGTCGCCAGGGGCACGTTCCGCAAGCTGGACCCGATCAAGCGCCCGAACTCCTACTACGCCGCCTCCGACCCCACGGACGTGGCGCGCGTCGAGGACCGCACCTTCATCTGCTCCGAGAAGGAGGAGGACGCCGGCCCGACGAACCACTGGAAGGCCCCCGCCGAGATGCGGGAGGTCTTCTCCGGGGAGAAGGGCATCTTCCGCGGTTCGATGAAGGGCCGGACGATGTACGTCGTCCCCTTCTGCATGGGCCCCCTCGGCTCGCCGCTCTCCGCGCTGGGCGTCGAGATCACCGACTCCGCCTATGTCGCCGTCGCCATGCGCACCATGACCCGGATGGGCCAGGCCGTCCTGGACGAGCTCGGCTCCGACGGCTTCTTCGTGAAGGCCGTGCACACCCTGGGCGCACCGCTGGAGCCGGGCCAGGAGGACGTTCCGTGGCCGTGCAACTCCACCAAGTACATCTCGCACTTCCCCGAGTCCCGTGAGATCTGGTCCTACGGCTCCGGCTACGGCGGCAACGCCCTCCTCGGAAAGAAGTGCTACGCGCTGCGTATCGCCTCCGTCATGGCGCGCGACGAGGGCTGGCTCGCCGAGCACATGCTCATCCTCAAGCTGACCCCGCCGCAGGGCGAGCCGAAGTACGTGGCCGCCGCCTTCCCCTCGGCCTGCGGCAAGACCAACCTGGCCATGCTGGAGCCCACGATCTCCGGCTGGACGGTGGAGACCATCGGCGACGACATCGCCTGGATGCGGTTCGGCGAGGACGGGCGCCTCTACGCGATCAACCCCGAGGCCGGCTTCTTCGGCGTCGCGCCCGGCACCGGCGAGCACACCAACGCCAACGCCATGAAGACCCTGTGGGGCAACGCGGTCTTCACCAACGTCGCCCTCACCGACGACGACGACATCTGGTGGGAGGGCATGACGGAGGACACCCCCGCCCATCTGACCGACTGGAAGGGCAACGACTGGACCCCGGAGTCCGGCACCCCGGCCGCCCACCCGAACGCCCGCTTCACCGTCCCGGCCGCGCAGTGCCCGATCATCGCGCCGGAGTGGGAGGACCCGAAGGGCGTGCCGATCTCGGCGATCCTCTTCGGCGGCCGCCGCGCCTCCGCCGTCCCGCTGGTGACGGAGTCCTTCGACTGGCAGCACGGCGTCTTCCTGGGCGCGAACGTCGCCTCCGAGAAGACCGCGGCCGCCGAGGGCAGGGTCGGCGAGCTGCGCCGCGACCCGTTCGCGATGCTGCCCTTCTGCGGCTACAACATGGGCGACTACATGGCCCACTGGATCAAGGTCGGCAAGGAGGCCGACCAGTCCAAGCTCCCGAAGATCTACTACGTGAACTGGTTCCGCAAGAACGACGCCGGCGCGTTCGTGTGGCCGGGCTTCGGCGAGAACAGCCGCGTGCTGAAGTGGATCGTGGAGCGTCTGGAGGGCCGGGCCGAGGGCGTGGAGACGCCGATCGGCATCCTCCCCACCCGGAAGTCCCTGGACACCGACGGCCTGGAGCTGGCCGACGAGGACCTGGACTTCCTGCTCAAGGTCGACGCGGACGTCTGGCGCGAGGAGGCCGCGCTGGTCCCCGAGCACCTCAACACCTTCGGTGACCACACCCCGAAGGAGCTGTGGGACGAGTACCGCGCACTGGTCGCCCGACTGGGCTGAACCCCCACTCGGAGTCGAGGCCGGGGCCCGCACCGTACAACGGCGTACGGTGCGGGCCCCGGCCCTTTCCGGCGACACTCCGGCCGTGTCCCGTGTCCCGTGTCCCGTGTCCCGTTGCCGTCGAGTCGGGCGGAGACCCGCACGTTCCCCTTGTCACCACACCCACTGACCAGCCCATTTCCCCCTCCAGTACAGGATGAAAGAGGCTCAGTGGGTGCCTGAAGTGGATTCTATTTGACCGGAATAATGTCTACATGCAACTTCGGTTTGGCCACTACGGCATCAGCGTACACATGAAAAAGCAAGTGATATTCATATTCGCTGCCATCGGCAGGAATGCCTTTGTGCTGAGCCATGGTCTTAGGGTCGGACTCCCAGGGGTCAATCGACCTTGTCCCGCGGGCGAAGGACACTGTTCCCGCCGACCGGTCATCCCAGGTCCAGTCACCAAAACTTGGGGTTGTGCCCTCCATGCGATACCTGAATCGATAGTATTCGTACGTCCTGGAATCTCCTTGGTATCTCGGAGGCGGGCACTGCACGGAAATTTCCGTAACAAAACCGCGGGACCAGCTCGATCCGTCTGCGCGTAGCCCACGTCCTAGTGATTTGGCGCTGCTTTCCAGTGGCCCGGAAAAGCTCCACCGCACATTGTTTTCACCTGTCTTGGTATCCATTCGATCGGGCGGCCCCGTAGGCGGAGCACACTCATCCACTTCAGGGTCAGGGGGCACAGGAATATTGAGTACCGTGTCAGCCATGTAATCGTATTCCACCCCTGGCTTGGGCTCGCTCGGCCTCTGTCGGGCGAGCCTCATTCCTCCTCCGGCGGTGGGGCATTCCAGAATCCAGCCCATTTTCACCACGACGTCCGATACGACGCTTCCCCTCACCAATTTCATTTTCCCCCCGCGCTCTTTCATCCACTCGTCGGAGACGGATTTGACCTTGAAATACACGGGCCGGGCAAGAATCGTCTTCCCGATGAGAGGAACAATTTTGACCCTGTCGCTCACGCCGAAGGTAACCTTCTCCTGCCTGGTGACCGAATCTGCGCTGCTTGCACCAAACCCGAGCAGGTTGGAAATCGCACCGTCTGGAAGGATCGGGTACTTCTTTCGCAGGGCATTCTCCGCCGTTTCTGCGGCGATTCCCACTACAGATTTAAGTGTGCTGCGCCAATCGCCGTCACCACCGCTTCCACCCACTGGGATTGTCTGGGTGGTGGATCGCGCTTCTTCGATCGTAAGCTCACGGGCTCCTCCTTTCACCTCGATGGTTTTGCCTGCATTCTCGACGTAAATGCCGTGTTTCTGGTAGAACGGCAGGGCAACCGCATACCGGAGGCCGTTTTCAGGAATATCGTTGGGGCTCGCGAATGAGCCCGCCCCCATCCCGCTCACCCCGGGTTCGTCAACAGTGTGCGACTCATTCATTCCTTCACTCTCCTTTTGCCGAGGTCCTGGCGGATCTTCCGCAGATCCCGCATCAGCCCCAATCAGCCCCAACTGCATGACCGTCATTGCCAAAGCGGTCCTCACCCTGGAGAGGCCGCGCTGAAAAGGCTCAACGCGACTGAAGCGGCGCGGGTGAGTCGCCGGCGCTTCAGATTGCGCACACGAGACCGGCCGGTTACGGCTCGCGGAGTGATCAGCGCCGGGACAGGGGCACTACATGAAGCGGTGGTTGTTACCCGAACAGCTCCTCGTACGTGGCCGCGTCGATCAACCCGTAGGCGGGCGCTCCCCTGTCCGGCCTGATGCAGAACAGCCAGCCCTCACCGTACGGATCACCGTTCACCCATTCAGGCTGGTTGTCCAGGTCGCTATTCACCGCGGTCACTACACCGCTCCTGGGGGTCTGCACGCGCACTTGGCCAGAGGGCGACTCCACAACGCTGACAGCCTCCCCGGCCATCACATGCCTGCCGACCTCGGGAAGCTCGACAAAGACAACATCCCCAAGCTGCTCCTGGCCGTACTCGGTGATGCCGATTCTGAACTCCGGGCCACCTTCCCTCATCCACGTGTGCTCCTTCGTGTACTTGAGGTCGGACGGAACCATGACCACGCCTCCCGCTACAGAAAGTGACGACTCGAGGTCAGAATGTCACAGGCGGGAGGGGGCTTCCTGTTGATCAAGGCGTGTGTTGAAAAGGCGTACCGATGCGGTTCGACCTCATGTCCTCTACGGGACGATGGGGCCGTTCTTCTTGTCCGGGTGTGCCGACAGGACGTAGCCGGTGGTGGCAGGGTCTTTGAGAAGTGATCTTGTGTTCGGGTTCGTCATGCCAGGCCGAGGGCGGTGAGGGCCGCGGGTGGTTTCGGGCGGTGTGGCGGAGGGCGGCCGCGATGTTGGTGTGGCCGTCCTGACGGTGGACGTCGACGGCGAGGTGGCGCAGGCCGGCCATGATGCGTTGCCGAAGGCATGACGGCATGCGGGAAGATGGGCGCGCAGGCATGGACTCGCTCGGTGTTCATACGGACTCGCACCCACATGATCACCAGTGGCCGTGCCTGTTCTGCGTCCAGGGGCGCCCGGGCGGAAGCCGACAAGCCGTCACATCCGGCTCTCGGTAAGGGAACCGCCCACCTCGGAACGTCTCAAAGGCCCTGGGTACGTACCCGGGGCGGGTGAGTGGCGCCCGGTCCGCGCGTCGCGTGGCACGCGGACCGGGGCCGTCAGGGGGCGCCGACCAGCCGTGCGTCCCGCAGAGCGGCGGTGTGCGCGTCCATCCGCTCGGCGGAGAGGATCGCGACGGCGGTGTCGGCGCGCGAGGCGGCCACCACCAGGGCGCGCCCGGCGAGTGCCAGGGCGCGGCGGTGGAGGGCGGCCGGGTCGGCGCCGCTGAGTCCGGCGTGGCGGGCGGGCGGGGCGCCGCGCAGCCGGGCGACCTGCTCGGCGATGCGCTCCGCCTCGGCGGCGAGTCCGAGCTCGTCGGTGACGGCGAGGAGCGCGGCGAGATGCCCGGCGAGCTGGATGTCCAGCTCCTCCTCGCGGCTGCGGTGGGGGAAGTCGCACTCGCCGGCCATCGAGTGCACCGACTTGGAGCGGATCGGTTCGTACATGGGACGGCCTCCTGCAGTAGCTCTGGAGCCATCCTAGCTTAGATCGCGTCTAAAGTTGAGGGCTGTCCGGAAGGTGGGGCCGGTCCGTGCGTACTCCGGGCCCCCGCCGCGTCAGGGCTGGCCGTAGCCGTCCAGGAAGCTGCCGATCCGGGTGACGGCGTCCGACAGGTCCGTCACGTTCGGCAGGGTGACGATCCGGAAGTGGTCCGGCTCGTGCCAGTTGAAGCCCGTCCCGTGGACGACCATGATCTTCTCGGTGCGCAGCAGGTCCAGCACCATCTGCCGGTCGTCCTTGATCTTGTGGACCTTCGGGTCGAGCCGCGGGAACAGGTAGAGCGCGCCCTTGGGCTTCACGCACGTCACGCCAGGGATCCGCGTCAGCAGGTCGTACGCCGCGTCGCGCTGCTCCAGCAGCCGCCCGCCCGGCAGGACCAGGTCCTCGATCGACTGCCGCCCCTGGAGCGCGGCGGCCACCGCGTGCTGCGCGGGCATGTTGGCGCACAGTCGCATGTTCGCCAGGATCGTCAGGCCCTCGATGTACGAGGTCGCGTGCGCCTTGGGCCCGCAGACCGCGAGCCAGCCGCTGCGGTAGCCCGCGACCCGGTAGTTCTTCGACATGCCGTTGAAGGTGAGCACCAGCAGGTCCGGCGCGATCGCGGCGGTCGGGGTGTGGGTGGCCCCGTCGTAGAGGATCTTGTCGTAGATCTCGTCCGAGCACACCACCAGCCGGTGCCGGCGGGCGACGTCCGTGAGCTGCCGCAGCATCTCGTCGTCGTAGACGGCGCCGGTGGGGTTGTTCGGATTGATGATCACGATCGCCTTGGTGCGATCGGTGATCTTCCGTTCGATGTCCGCGACGTCCGGCATCCAGTCGGACCCCTCGTCGCAGCGGTAGTGCACGGCGGTCCCGCCGGAGAGCGACACGGCGGCCGTCCAGAGCGGGTAGTCCGGCGCCGGGACCAGCACCTCGTCACCGTCGTCGAGCAGCGCCTGCATGGACATCTGGATCAGCTCGGAGACCCCGTTGCCGAGATAGACGTCGTCGACGGAGAGCGCGACGCCCCTGGTCTCGTAGTGGCTCATGATCGCCCGGCGCGCGCTCAGCAGGCCCTTCGCGTCGCCGTAGCCGTGGGCGTCGCCCACGTTCCGCAGTACGTCCTCGAGGATCGCCGGGGGGCACTCGAAGCCGAAGGCGGCCGGGTTCCCGGTGTTCAGCTTGAGGATGCGGTGACCGGCGGCCTCCAGTCGCATCGCCTCCTCGAGCACCGGACCGCGGATCTCGTAACAGACGTTGGCGAGCTTGGTCGACTGGATCACCTGCATGACGTGAGCTTACGGGCCCGCGCCGGGAGGCGCTCCGTGTTTTGGGCCACCTCGGGGCCGGGGTGCGCCGGCGTGGAGGGCGCGTGGGCGAGGGGTGGTCCCGGGCCCGGCATCGAATAGCTCATACGTTCGGTTTTCGGGTACTCTGGAGGCATGCCGCCAGTCCATCTCCAGGGTTCGCTCTTCGACCAGAGCGACGAGATACGGCTCGGCCCGCTGACCGGCATCCGCCGTACGGAGCTGGGACAGGGCGCCTGGATCGACGTGCTGCCGGGCTGGCTCACCGGCGCCGACGCGCTGTTCCGGGAACTGGCGGAAGGCGTCCCCTGGCGGGCGGAGCGGCGCCGGATGTACGAGCGCGAGGTCGACGTGCCCCGGCTGCTCGCCCACTACCGCGAGGGCGAGGCACTCCCGCACCCGGTCCTGGCCGAGGCCCGCGAGGCGCTGACCGCACACTACGCCGCCGAACTCGGCGAGCCCTTCGTGACGGCCGGGCTCTGCTACTACCGCGACGGCCACGACAGCGTCGCCTGGCACGGCGACCGCATCGGCCGGGGAGCCCGGGAGGACACGATGGTCGCCATCCTCTCCGTCGGCACCCCGCGCGACCTCGCGCTCCGGCCCAGGAACGGCCGCGGTGCGGCGGTACGGAGGGCCCTCGGTCACGGCGATCTCGTCGTCATGGGCGGCTCCTGCCAGCGGACGTGGGAGCACGCCGTGCCCAAGACCAGCCGGGCGGCCGGAGCCAGGGTCAGCGTCCAGTTCCGGCCCCGCGGGGTGAACTGAGGGGCTGCGCGCCCGGTGCGCGAAGCGCCGGGCGGCCGCCCGACGGCGCGCCGCCGCGCTCCCCGGCCGGGTCCGGTACCAGGAAGCACCAGGGGCCGGTCGCTCATGGCGAGCGACCGGCCCCTGCCGTGACTCCTCCCGCGCGGTCCGCGCCGCAGCCGGGATCGGCTCAGTCTCAGACTGGCGTACCCACGACGTGCGTGAACCCGGGTGCGCACGCGGAGGCGATG
Organism: Streptomyces sp. I6; assembly: GCA_003725745.1. Classification (GTDB taxonomy): domain Bacteria; phylum Actinomycetota; class Actinomycetes; order Streptomycetales; family Streptomycetaceae; genus Streptomyces. The sequence goes on from RHDP01000001.1 coordinate 4,333,435, forward strand.
GTCGACTCGGTGAGCGGCGCTCCCGGCGTGACGTAGCACTGGGCCTGGTAGATCTTCCCGCTGCCGGCCAGCAGGGTGATGAGGAAGCTGCGCGTGGCCGTGCCGGCGTTGCCGTCGGCGGCGGTGACGTCGAGGTCCTCGGTGCACTCCGGGGCCCCCGGGACGTACCGGAGGGGGATCCAGACGCCGGGGTTGTCGCTGTCGTAGAGGTAGGCGTTGCCCTTGCGGTCGGTCGTGGCCTTCACCTCCCTGTCCGGCAGGCCGGTCGCCCCGTCGCCCACGACGGCGGCGCTGACGTCGCGCTCCGCGATCCGGCACCGCTTGCCGTTGCTGTCCCCGAACGCGAGACCGGTCACCTCCTGGGCGATGGTCATGGCGTCGGGCATGGTGTCCGCGGCCGCGGACGGGGCCATGACCGCGCCGGCGAGCACGGCCCCCGTGACTGCCGCAAGGCCCTTGGTGGCCCAAGCGAGCTTCTTCATGCTTGCGTTCCCTTTCGACGAGTGCGAGGTCCGTCGAATGCCGGAGGGTGTGGAGTCCGGTCACCTCCGCCGCCGCGTGCCACGGGTGGAGCTGTCCGATGTGCCCGTGGACGGCGTGCCGAGTCCGGCGTTACGCCCTTCCCCTCATCACTGCGTGGCGGACCTTCCCGCACTCGAATATCCACGCGGGCCGGAGCGCGCCCGTGTGCCGCGCCGGGCCGTCACCCCGCCGGGCGCCGTCGTGCGCCGAACGGCCCACGGCGTGCTCCGGCGGGAAACGGCCCACAGCGCTCTGCCGCGCCGGGGCCAGAAGACGGGGTCCGCGTCCCGCCGGGGGCGGGCGGCGGGGTGCGCGTCCCGCCGGGGCCAGAAGACGGGGTCCGCGCCCTGCCGGGAGCGGACGACCGGATCCCCGCCCCGCCGGGAGTGGGTTCCGGCGGGACGGGATCTGCCGTCGTGGTGCTCAGCCCCGCCCGGCGGGACGCAGCCGGCAGCGCGCCGGCCCCTTCGGGCGCAGGGTGATGCCCGCGTCGACCGGGACCCGCCGGTCCACCGCCTCCAGTTCGTACGCGCCCAGCACCATGGCGAGCGCGAGCACCGACTCCAGCATCGAGAAGTGCTGGCCGATGCAGGCCCGCGGCCCGCCGCCGAAGGGGAACCAGGCGTAGCGCGGGCGGTCCTTCTCCGCGCCGGGGGCGAAACGCTCCGGGTCGAAGCGGTCCGGGTCCTCCCAGTAGCGGGGGTGCCGGTGCGTCACCCACGGTGCCACGACCACGTCCGCCCCGGCCGGGATGGTGTGCCCGTCGACGACCGCGTCCGCGACCGCGCGGCGCCCGATGACCGGCGCGGCCGGATAGAGCCGCATCGCCTCCTTCAGCACCTGGGTGAGGTACGGCAGCGCGTCGAGGTCGTACGCCTCGGGCGTACGGCCCCCAGGACGCGCACGGCCTCCGCGCGCGCCCGGGACTGCTGCTCCGGGTGCCGGGCGAGCAGATGGAGCGCGAACGCCAGCGAGGTGGCCGTCGTCTCGTGACCCGCGAGCAGGAAGATCAGCACCTGGTCCCGGATCTCGGACGCGTCCAGGGTCCCGTCCTCGGAGTTCTCGGCGGAGCCCTCCGCCCGGGCGAGCAGGGTCAGGAGGTCGTCGCCCTTCGCCGCGTCCCCCTCCGCGCGCCGCTCCTCGATGATCCGGTCGCAGACCCCGTACAGCTCCTCCATCGCCGACGCGGCCCGGCGGTTGCCGGGAGTGGGCCAGTCACGTGGCGGGTTGGCGGGGGAGTACCCGCGCCGCAGCGTGTACTCGCCGATGACCGGGAAGCAGCGCTCGACGACGGGTACGGCCGCCTCGACGTCCGTGCCGAACAGGATGCGCGCCACCGCCCGCAGCGCAAGCCGGGTCATCTCGTCGACGACGTCCACCGTGCCGTCGGGGGCGGTCGACCACCGGTCCAGGAGCCCGGCGGTCTCGTCGGTGACGGCGGCGGCGTAGCCGTCCACCCGCTTGCGGGTGAACAGCGGCTGCATCAGCCGCCGTTGCCGGAGGTAGTCCCCGTCCTGGCTGGTGAGCAGCCCGTTGCCGAAGGACTCCCGGATCTCCTGGTAGAAGGCGTTGTCCTTGCGGAAGTTGGCCGAGTCGGTCGCCAGGATCTGCTGGGCGCCCTCCGCGGAGAACACCGCGTACAGCTCCATCCGCAGCCCGGGAGGACCGGCGGTGAAGCGGACGACGTCGCCGTGCGCCCGGCGGGCGGCGAGATAGGTGCCGAGGGAGTCCCGCTTGAGGTCGAACATCGACCCCAGCAGGGGCAGACCGGCCGGACCGGGTACGCGCGTGCTCGTCGTCATGCCCCGACACCGCCGAGGAACCGCGTCCACGCGGCACCGGCGACGGCGAACCGCGGGCCGTCCTCGCCCAGCTTGGAGTCGCGGATGTGGACGGTGTGGGGGCAGGCGGCCATCTCGACGCAGTCGCCGCCCTGGCTGTCGCTGTAGCTGGACTTGCGCCAGTCGAGGGCGACTTCGACGCAGTCGCCGCCCTCGCTGTCGCTGTAGCTGGATTTGAACCACGTGAGTATGTCGCTCATAGCTCCTCCGCCACTTGCCTGATGAAGTCCGCCGATTCCCCGCTGCCGAGGGCCTGCATGCGGATCATGCCATGAGCCTCCGTCAGCGCACTGACGGTGCCGGGATCCGAGTGGAGCGCGCTGGTCTTCGGTGCCTCGACATAGGCGTAGCGGTCGTGCTCGGCGGTCTCCAGCAGGACCATCGAGCCGTTGAGCGCCAGGCCGTTGCATCTGCCGCGGGGCAGGACCTGCACCGACACGTTGCGCAGTTCGCCCGCCTCCAGGATGTGCTCCAGCTGCCCCTTCATCGCCTTGCCACCTCCGACCATCGTCCGCAGGCTCGCCTCGTTGAGCACGAAGCCGAAGACCGTGCCGGACCTCCGCGTCAGCGCCTCCTGCCGCAGCAGCCGGGCACGCACCCGCTCCTCGACCGTCTCGTCGTCCAGCGGCGGATGGCTCTCGCCGATCAGCGCCCGTGCGTACTCCTCGGTCTGGAGCAGTCCCGGGATCAGGAGGGCGTCGTACGAGTGCCTGGAGACCGCCTCCGCCTCGATGGCCATGAACTCCTTGGCCCGCGCCGGAAACGGCTCGGGCTTCAGGAACTCCAGTGCCGCCAGCAGCTTCCCCTGCGCCCCGCACATCTGGTCCGCCACCTGGAGCAGCCTGGCGCTCGGCTTGCGGCGCCCCTGCTCCATCGACTTCACCGTCTCGTACTCGTAGTTGGCCTCCTTGCCGAGTTCCTCGCGGCTGACGCCCGCCTCCGTGCGCCACAGTTTGATCTGGTTGCCGCAGTACCGCCAGGTCTCCGTCATGGTTGTTCGCCCTCCCCGTCCCAGGTGTACGCGTCGGGTACAACCACCGTGCGTACTCATGTCGTTACTTCATCAGGCCGGTGCGGCGCCAGCAGCGTATGAGCCATGAATCAGCACATCGAGTGGCGGCTGCCCCGCAGCCCGCGCAGCGCGGGCCGGGCCCGCGCGTTCCTGGCCGAGCAGTCGCGGGAGTGGAAGCTTCCCGACGACCTGACCGAGACGGCCGTGCTGCTGCTCAGTGAGCTGGTGACGAACGCCTGCCGGCACGCCCGCGTCCCGCCCGGCCGCGAGGTGCGGGCGCGGTGCCTGCTGGGGAGCGACGGTGTGCTGAGGGTCGAGGTGTCGGACGCGAGCGAGGTGCTGCCGTGCCCGCGTACCGCCGGACCCGGCGACGAGGCGGGACGCGGGCTCGCGCTGGTCGCGGCGCTCGCGGACGCGTGGGGCGCCCACCCGAGGGAGTGCGGTGTCGGGAAGACGGTCTGGTTCGAGATCGGCGACGGCGTGCGGGGCCGTCCCTGGTGTGCTGATCTGGAGGGACTGGAGGGAGCGGACGACGCGCGTCACGACCCGGGTCCGCCGGAAGGCGGGCCCCGGCCCGCCGCCACGGTCATCGCGACCGAGGCGGCGGGCCGTGACAAGGAGGAGCCATGTCCGACCCGGCGAAGCCGTCCCGGCACCTGAGCGGTATGCGGGACGAGCGGTACGGCGAGGTCGTGCTGATCTCGCCGGACGGGAACGGCGGCCTCAAGGGAGCCGTCTACACCACCTACGGCCTCAACGACTGCCCGCCCGACAAGTGGAACGCACTGGACGCGGGCGCCCTGGCGGCGCGGTTCGGCGTCCCCGTCGTCTTCCTGAACGGGCCCCGGTTCTGGACGATCGACGAGGTCACCACGTACAACTGGGGCGGCGTCGAGCAGTTCGACGGCCTGGAGGCGCGCTGGGCCGCCGATGTCCGCATCCCGCCGGACGTCGACTTCTCCGCCGGGGCCGGCGGGAAGCACTATGTGACCACCACCGTGGACCGGGACACCGAGTACGTGCTGAAGGCGGGCAGGCCCGTGTACACCCTGGAGGACCCCGACGGCCGGACGTTCGTGCTCCAGGCGTACTCCCACACCGTGGACCCCGGCCTGACGTCGGACTCCCTGGCCGCCCTCGGCGACCGGCTGCGGCTGCCGGACGGCTGGCGTTTCCGCACCCGCACCCCGGACGAGGACCTGCACGTCAGGACGGCGGACAACAAGGCGACCGTCGTACAGGACGAGCTGGAGAACACGTACATGCTCCACGCCCGCTGAGCCGACCCGGCCCCGCCCCCGGCTGGTCCGTCCGGCCGTCCCGGCTTCCCCGGCCTCGACATTGGTAGGCGTCGTTGATCGTGTGGTCGATGTTCGGCTGAACGCTGTCGTGGATGGGGAGCCGGGTGTCAGTGGCTGTGGTCGCGTCCGTCCCGTGGGGCGAAGGCCGCGAGGGCGTCGGCGTCGGTCGCGCGAGCGTGCAGGAAGTAGTCGGCCCATTCGGTGATGCCGGGGTAGGACGAGTCCTGGTTGAGCTGGGTGGCTGCGGCTTGGAGGTCGAAGTGCGTGGTGCGGAGTTCGACGCCCGGGCCCAGGAGGGCCCAGTGTGCTCCGGTTCGTCCGTAGGGCATGCCGATGCTGCCGGGGTTGATCACGAGTCGGCCGTGGGCGAGGCGGACGAACGGCATGTGGGTGTGGCCGCAGACCACGGTGCGGATGTCGGTATCGAGTCCGTCGAAGACTTCCTTCCAGCGGTCGAGGCGGGAGTCGACCAGGACCACCTCCTCGTCGTCGCGGGGGGTGGCATGGCAGAACAGCACCTTTCCCAGGCCGTTCACGGACAGGGAGAGTGATCGTGGAAGTGAGCTGAGAAGGTCGAGATGGTCCTCTCGGAGCTGTTCGGCTGCCCAGGGGGCGATCGGGTCGGGGATCGTGTCGCGTTGCCCCCGGCGGTATTCGAGGAGTTCGCGATCGGCGTTGCCGCTGATCCAGATGACGCGGTCGCCGAGGCTGGTCAACAGGTCGAGAACCTGGGCCGGTTGCGGACCGGCGGTGATGTCGCCGGTGAGGACGATGCGATCGGCGGTGCTGACGTCTGGTTCGGCGAGTACTGCCTCCAGGGCCGGCAGGACTCCGTGAATATCGGACAGGACGGCTACTCGGTTCAGCATGGTCACCACTGTGGGGTGAAGACGGTCGAGCGGTGTGGTCTTTCGCCCGGCGCGTAGTCCAAGGGGGCCGGTCAGCGTGTGTGGTCGCCGGGCGCGTGGTTCTTCCAGGGGGCTCCGGCTTCGGCGGCGATACGGGTGGTGCTCTTGTCGTGGCAGCCCAGTGCCCGGGCGATGACGGGCGCCGAGGCCCGGAGGACGAGCCGGCGGATGGCGGACGTGCGGCCTTTCCCGGCCGGGACGCCGCGTTTCCGCAGTGCGTCGCGCGACGTGCCGGGGTTCATCGGCCGGCTCGGGCATCGGCCAGGGAAGAGCCGGGGCGAGTTCTGGTTGCTGGCAAAAGGGTGTTGGCGGGCAGGGCCCCGGGGTAGTCGAGCAGGAGGGCCGCCAAGGGCGCTGTAGGCTCGGCAGTCCTTGTGACCCGGCTGCGTGCCCCGGCTGCGATCCGGCGCCGGCCGGCCGATCTGGTGGGGACGGACCTGCTGCTCATGTGGATGCGGACTGCGGCCGGCGCGCGCCGGCTGGGGACGGCCGGAGCGCTGGCCGTCGCGGCCGGGGGCACCGTCGCCGGCGCCCTGCCGGTGCGCGAGCCCTGGGGACTGTGGGGCGCCCACGGGCCCGCGGCGACCACGGCGGGCGCCGTCCTCGCGTACGCCGGCCTGACGCTGCTGCTGCTCGCCTGGTGGACGTACGGCGGGCTGCTCGCCGGTGGCCGCGGGCCGGGCGTCCGGTACACCCTCGTCACCCTCGGCTGGTGGGCCGCGCCGCTCCTCCTCGCGCCACCGCTGCACAGCGCCGACGTCTACAGCTACATCGCCCAGGGCGCGATGGTCCTCGAGGGCCATGACGTGTACGCGCACGGGCCGTCGGTGCTCGGCCCGGACTCGTCCGGCGCCGACGCGGCGGCGAGCGTCGGCGGGCACTGGACGGACACCCCGGCGCCGTACGGACCGGTGTTCCTGCTGCTGGCGAAGGCCGTGGTGTGGGGCACGGGCGGCACCCTCGTGCCCGCCGTGCTCGGGATGCGGCTGCTCGCCGTCGCCGCGCTCGTCCTGGTCGCCTGGGCGGTACGCGGGCTCGCCGCCGCGTGCGGGGCGCAGCCGTCCCGGGCGCTGTGGCTGGCCGTGCTCAACCCGCTGCTGCTGCTGCACGTCGTCGGCGGCATCCACAACGACGGCCTGATGATCGGTCTCATGCTGACCGGGGTGCTGCTGGCGCTGCGCGGACGGCCGCTGACGGGCAGCGCGGTGGTCGCCCTCGCCGTGATGGTCAAGTCCCCGGCGGTGCTCGCCCTGCTCTTCATCGGGCTGATCGCGGTGCGCCGGGGCGAAGGGCCCCTGGCACGGCGCCTGGTGAAGGGCCTGACCGGGCCCGCGCTGGTGGCCGCCGCGGTCGTGGCCGCGGCGTCGCTGCTCGGCGGTACCGGCTTCGGCTGGCTGCGGACGCAGGGCGTCGCGGGGACCATACACACGCCCCTTTCGGTCAGCAGCGACCTCGGCCAGGCCGCGGGCCTCGCCGCCCGCGCTCTCACCGGTGCCGAACTGACCGCCGTGAAGGGCGCGGTGCAGACGCTCGGCCTCGTCACCGCGCTCGCGGTGATCGCCTTCCTCGCGCTCCGGACGCTGTACCCGTGGCGCGGCCGCCGGGCTCTCGATCCCGTGTACGGCCTGGGGCTGGCGCTCCTCGCGCTGGTCGCGCTGTCGCCGATGGTGCAGCCGTGGTACCTGCTGTGGGGAACGGCGGCCGTCGCCGCGACGGTACCCGCGGGGGCTTCCCGGCTCGTCCGGGTGCTGATGGTGCTCTCCGCCGGGCTGGTCTACGAGACGGCCCCCTCGGGCCACACCCCTGCGTACGGCTTCGTGCTGGGGGCGCTCGCCTGCGGGGTGGCGGTGCTCGCCCTGCGCCGACGCCCCGCGAGTCCGGTGCTCACCGGCCCCGGCGGACCCGGGGGACGGGGAGGTGTCCAGCCGGGTGGCTTCGGCCTGGGCGTCACCGCGGACGGAAGCCCTGCCTCACCGGCGCCGGCAGCCCCGCCTGCCCCGGGGCGTCCGCGGGCTTCCCGACTCCGCTGACGGACGTGCCTGGGGTAGCCTCCGGCTCTCGGGTCAGGAGGCGTCGCCGCTCTGCCGGTGCTTCCTGCCGACGTACCCGACGGCTCCCCATAGGCCCAACAGGACGGCGGATCCGATGAGGCTCACGGGAGGGTGGGCGAGTGTAACGGCGAGAATCAGGACGATCATCGCCATGGTTCCCCAGTGTGAATGGAGCGGCCTGTCTACCCTCAGCAGGAGACGAGTGATGGCATGTTGCCGTACGGGTTCTTCCAACACGTTTACCCCTCTTGGATGTAAATGGGTTCCGGCCGGGGCTGGCCCATGTGGTCCGCCCCGACCGTCAGCGGCACCGAAAGCAGTCGTGGGCACGGGACATGGGTCGGCCCACCAGCATTGGCCGCTTGGGTGTGATGCCGGGCACTAAGGGGCCGGTTCGTGTCGGTTTCGGAACCACCGCATACAACGGCTCAGCCCTGGCTGCCGACGCTCCGCTAGTAATCCGGTTCAATGACTACGCGTCAGCGAACACGGCGAATGAAAGGCGCTCCATTCGCTCGCTTTCGGAAGGCGCTGACGGTGCGGATACAAGAAGTATCCGCACCGTCAGTGCCTGTCGCAGTCTCGTGGTCACCGGCGTCGCTTACCGGAGCCGTCAGTGGAGCCGAGGTTCTTCAGCGACCGGAACCTAGGTAGTGCTCGCGCATGACCCGGAGGTCATCGACTACGGCATCGACATAGCTCCGCCGCTTGAGCATGCGGGCGATGTTGGCTCGCTGAACAGCCCAGCAGCGCACCTCAAGGCCGTCGGCAGTTTCGATGATCACACGGTCCTCAGCCCGGAACGCATTCACTTCCCCCAGGTAAACCTCAGCGTGCGGAAGGGGTTGCGGACGAGTACACCACCAGCTTCGGCGATGATGGCTGTCCAGAGGAAGGATCGGAAGACCAAGGTCACCGAAGCTGCGCATAGCAGCGAGCTGAACGCAACGTCCGTTCCGCTTTCCGCACCGACCAGCATGTCCACATAGGCGATGGATACTATCGCGATGAGGAAGAGTCCGCCGAACGGATAAACCCCGTTGCGAAACTTCCTGCGGCTCTTCGTCATGGACACCTCCGTGTTACCCAGCAGGCTGCGCCTGGAGCGGTGTAGTACCCGTTGAAGGCGTATTTCCCCCAGCGAGTCTTCCACCTTATGTTCCGCGTCACGTAGCCGACCTTGTAGCCGATACCCAGGGTGATCGCGTTGAACGCCATACCCCGCCTGCTCCAGCGCTGGCGCCGCTTCTTCGCCATCTCGCCAGCGACGTAGGCGCCCGCCGAAGCAAGGGCGCACACGCCCGCACTCGCGACGACGCAGGCTCCGAGCGCCGCCAGACCGGCGCCTCGGGCGATCGTGTTGCGGTGTCGGTAGGTCCACTTGTAGACCCGGGACCTCTTGAAGCGCTTCCACTTCTTCTTGAACCAGCCCCACTTGCCGTCGAGGTCGTAGCGGTTGATGGGGTCTGCGTGCACGTATTCGTAGGCGTTCGCGTTGCCACCGTAGACCGGGTCCATGGAGAGGAAGCGGCCGGTGGCCGGGTTGTAGAGGCGGACGCCCATCAGTGTGAGGCCGGTGAGGGTCTCGGTGGAGCGCTGCTTGGCGCCGAGCCAGTTGTAGCGGGTGGCCGCCTGGCCGGCACGGGGGTTGCCGTACTCGTCGCTGTCGAGGACGACGGGGGCCCTGCTGGTGTCCAGCGGGAGCTGCAGGGCCACGTCGCCGTGAATGGTGGTGAGGTGGAGGACGGTGTCGCCGGTCTTGCCGGTCGTCGCGGCGAGGTCACCGGTGGCGGACTCGACGTTGCGGGTCAGGGCGCCGGTCGCGGTGTCCTCGACGATCCAGCGCGGGTTGTCGCCGTCGCCGTCGTAGTGGTTCCGCTTGGAGCCGGTCTGGGTCCAGGTGCTGCCGCTGCCGGTCTCCGTCTTCCAGGAGCGGAAGCGCAGGGCGGCGTCGAGCTGCCAGGTCTGGCGCTGGCCGTTCGCGGTCTGCTGGTAGGCGAGGTCGTTGGCGTAGTAGCCGATCGTGCCGTTGCCCGGGACCGTGGTGGTTCGGCCGAAGGCGTCGTAGACGTAACCGGAGTCCACGAGCCGGTCGGCGCTGTCGTAGGTGTGGCTGGTGGTGGTGCCTCCGGTGGCGGGGCAGTCGGCGCCGGGCGTGCCGACGGCCGCGGTCAGGGACTTGCGGTTGGTGCGGTTGTCGAAGACGTAGGTCCGCTTGGTGCAGATCGTGTCGGCGGTGTCCTGGACGGTGGTGAGCCGGCCGGTCGCGTCGTAGCCGTACTTCTGGTCGGACCAGCCCGCGTGGGTGGTGACCTGGCCGTGGACGGATTCGGTCACGGTGTCCGCGTAGACGACGGTGCCGTCGCTGTCACGCGTGTAGGTGCGCTTGAGGGTGGAGCCGGTGGTGTCCTCGATAGTGGTGAGGGTGTAGCCGCCGGGCAGCTTCTCGCTCGCGACGGAGCCGTCTGCGTCGTAGGTGGCCTGGAAGGCGCCCGCGATGGAGTCGGTGGTCTTCGTGGCCAGACCGCGCGGCTCGACCGCGGTGTCGTAGGTGTAGGTGACGGTCGAGGGCGCGTTGTCCGTGACCTTGACCGGACGGTCGAGCAGGTCGTACTCGGTGGTGGTGACACCCCCGTCGGCGTCCGTGTAGGACATCTGGCGGCCGAGCTTGTCGAAGACCTTGGTGATGGTGCCCCCGGTCGGGGAGACCGTCTTGACGGCGCGCCCCGTGGCCGGGTCGTACTCGGTCGTCGCCTCCGGGACCGCCTGGCCGACGCCGCCGGTGACCGCGACCTTGGTGGGGCGGCCGGCGCCGTCGTAGGTGGTCGTGGTGGTGCGGGTCACGGAGCCGGCGGTCTCGGAGACCTTCGACGGGCTACCCCACCAGTTGTACTCGGTGGTGGTGGTCGGCAGCTGCGTGGGGTTGGAGCCGCCGCCGGTGATGGCGCCGGCCGGGCCGGTGGAGCAGACCAGGTCGGCCCACTCGGGCCGGCCCTGACAGATGCCGGTACCGGTCGCGGACCAGTAGGTGGTCACCCGGGTCGCGGCGTCGGTGCCGGTGGCGCCGGGCAGCCGCTGCTTGGTGACGCGGCCCTGGTCGTCGTACTCGGTGGTCTCGGTGATCGCGAGACCGCCCGGGTCCTTGACCGTCTGGGTGGGCACCCCCTTGCCCCAGTCGTACGTGGTCTGTGTGACGCGGGCCTCGCCGAGAACGGTCGGGTGCTCACGCACCTGGGCGCCGGTGGTGGACTTGGTGACCTGGTCCTTGACCTTGGCCGTGCCGTCGGTGGGACGTCCGGCGTCGTACTCGTTGACCGTCCAAGAACGGGCCGTCACCGAGGTACCGGAGGACACCAGGGTCGTGCCTCCGGACTTCAGGTCGGCGGTGAGATCGGTTCGCCGCAGCGGGCCGAACTCCTCCAGCTCACGGGTGCCCGTCTCGTTGTACACCGACTTGGTGGCCAGCAGGTCGGCCCGCTCGGAGCTGCTGAGCTGGCCGATGCCGAGATCGGCCTGGACGGCCCGGTCGGCGGCGCTGATGCCCAGGGCGACCGCGCGGTTGCCGGCAGACAGTTCACGCACCGTGTTGCCGAAGCGGTCGTACTCCGTGGTCGAGACGTGACCGCCGGGGGTGGCGCTGTTGACCGAACGCCCCGAGACGCCCATGTAGGTGATCGTGGCGCGTGTGTACGAGCCTGCCGTCAGACCACTGCCCGCGTTCGAGGCCGGGACCGAGTCGGCGGGGAACACCGCGGTCGCGTCGGTCGGGGCATCCAGCTGCCCCCACGCCTTCACATCCGCGGCACCCATCGGGTACGGGGCGCCGGTGCCGGTGAGCGGCACGTCGTACACGATCGAGGTCGACGCGGTGCCGGACTCGACATCCCCGGTGCCCTGCTGGAGGCCGGAACGTGACACCTTGAGCAGCATGCCGTCACCAGCGGTGGCGGCTTCGCCGGCCTTTCCGTAGGTGAACGTCCAGGGCAGTTCCCCGGGCGGGGTGAGCTCGGTGACCCGGCCCGCCGTGTCGTACGCGTACTCGGTGAACAGCGACGGAGTGATCTGCGGGTTCCAGGTGCGGCGCAGTCGGCCCGCGTCGTCGTACTGGTACATCTGCACCGATTTCGAGGTCGCCGAGGCGGCTCCCGGTTCGGTGGACCACTGGCGGATCTCCTTCACCTGGCCGGTGACATCACCGAAGGTGGAGCCGGTGGCGGTGGTGGAGGCCGCGTAGACGAACTCCAGCGCCCGGCAGCCCTTCGTCGACGGCGTAGCGGTGCACGTCGCGGCGCTCGCGGCGGTGGTCGGAGCGATGATCCGCTTCGGGCGGGCCAGCTTCTTGCCGTCCACGGTCACGGTCTCGGAGACGACGGTGGTGGTGGTGTTGGTCAGGCCGTCCAGCAGCGTGGAGGACACCTGCCAGGTCGTGGCGGCCGCATCCGGCTTGGTGAAGGCGGTGACCGTGCCCTCGGTGTCGGAGAGCGTGAAGGATCCGGTCACGCTGCCCGACAGGGTCAGGAACTCGGAGCCGGTCTCCGGGATCCAGCCCGTCTTGGCGGCGTTGGCCGTGAAGTGCGTCTCCTCACCCTCGGAGTCGATAACGGCGACGGCAGTGTCGGAGATCCGGCGGACGTGGGAGAAGTCCGACTCGGTGTCCTCGGCGACGGTGCCGGAGACCCACTCCTTACCGAAGATCGGTGCCTGGCCCTCCTGCTCGGCTCCCTTGCCAGGGCTGCGGGACGAAGCCGTACGGGACACGGACAGCCCGAAGGCGGAGGCATCGCCGGCGGACAGCGTGTAGTCGCCGGTGAGCAGGTTCACCGAACCAGGGCCCACCTCGTCGCCGGCCGCACCGACGGCGTTGTGATCGACGACGACGGAGAGGGGCTCGGTGGAGCCGCTCCCGCCGGGCCCGGTGAAGTCGGCCTTGATCTGGACGGTGCCGTCCGGGTTGACGGTGTCGGTGGCGTTCCAGACCAGGGAAGCGTTCTTGCCGCCGGTCATCGGCACCGGCCACCCGGTCAGCGGCGTACCGCCGGAGGTGACGTCACCGGCCGGGATCTGCACCCAGGGGTCGGCCTCGGAGCGTCGCCAGGAGAACGACACGTTGTCGTACTTGGTGCCGTCGGTCTCGGCGATCAGCGGGAGCCGGCGCGCGGTGCGCTCACCGTCGTCCGGCTGAAGGAAGCCGCCGGGGCCGGCGTGGAACGTGTAGTCGACAGCCTCGGACTTGTTGTCGGCCTTGTCGACCTGGCGCACCTGAAGCGTGTGGGTGCCGTCCTTGGGCGGGGTGATGCTGATGTTCTTGGCGGCGGTGGAGCCGCTGGTGATGACCTTGGTCCAGGCGACGCCGTCCAGCGACCACTCAAGCCAGTTGTGGTCGGTGCCGTTCGGTGTGACCGTGAACGTGCCGGCCTGGCCGCCGCCCTTGACCCACGCGGTGGACGGGTAGTCCGTCGACGTGATCGAGGCGGGGGCGGACGGCGCGGCGGTGTCGACGCGGAAGGTCTTCCACGCCGACCAGCCGAGGTTGTAGTGCGCACCGTCGTAGGGGCTGGTGCGGAACTTGTAGGTCTTGCCGTTGGTCAGCACCCCGGCGGGTACGGTCACCGAGGCGACCTGGCCGGAGGGGACGTACGGGGAGACGATGACGTTGCCGACCTGGGTGTCGGTCGCGCTGTCGTGGATCTGGAAGGTGCCGTTGACCTTGTCGCCGTCGGCGTCGACGAAGGTGTCACGCAGCGTCGGCGTCAGCGTGTTCACCACGTATTCGCCGCCGTAGGAGAAGTACGGCGGGCCGGCCTCCTGCTTGGTGCCGGTGCGCGGCCGGTAGTTGTAGGTCACCGTCAGCTTCGGCGGGTTGGACGCGGCGTTGGCGGAGTTGACCCGCTTCCACTGCGCGACCACTGTCTCGCTGGAGGCGCGCAGGCCCATGTGACCGCGGGTGGCTTTCGCGGAGGCCCATTCCTGGGTCAGCGTGGTGACGTCGGCGTTGATCCAGCCGTCCGGCGCCGAGGTGCAGGCGGGGTTGCCCTTGGTCTCGGTGGAGGTGGCCTTCTTCGCCGTCCACGCGGGCTGCGCGGTCCAGCGCGAGGAGGTGGAGGCCGCTCCCGCGGACCAGACCTCCCACGGGTACGCCTTGCAGTCGGTGTTGCCCGAGTGGAAGTTCCACAGGGACAGCTTGGCGTCCGTGACCAGCGCGTCCCGGATCGGCTCGGTGTTCCAGGAGATGAACGACCGGGCGGTGCGCGGGGTGCCGTTGGCGTTCACGGTGCCGGGGTTGCCGAGGTCCAGCTCGGTGTCGGTGGACCAGTCGACGGTCTCGCCCTGCTGGACGTAGGTGTCGAAGACGTTGCCCAGCGACGAGGTGGAGGGGTCCACGGTCACCGGGTACTTCGTGGCCGGGTCGGCGAGGAACGTCGCGTCCGGGGTGATGACCAGGTCCACGCCGCCCTTGGTCTTGACGACCTCCATGGCGACCCTGGCCCGGTTGGTGTGCTCACCGGAGACCTTGTCGACGGTGGCGTCCCACATCACCGGCGCCGGCATGACGGCGCTCTTCCTGGACTTCTTGTCGGTGAAGAGCACGCTGCCGTCGGCCTGCTGCTTGACCTTCAGGCTCTTGGTCCTCAGCGGCAGGGTGTAGGTGTAGCCCTCGGCGGCAGGCTTCTGCTTGATCTCGACGAACTGCTCGAAGCCGGTGCGGGTCGCCTCGACGACGACGTCGGCGCCGGGCACGGCGTTCACGTACTCGGCGCGTGTGCCGTCCAGCTTCGGGGCGGGAAGTCCGCCCTTCCACTGCAGCGTGATCTGTTCGTCGCCCTCGCCGAGGGTCACCAGATCGACGGCCTTGGACGCCTGGGCCGCCTTCAGGGACGCCGCCGGGGCGCCCGTCCTGCCCGCCAGCTTCAGCCCCCGGGGGTGCGCCTTGGGCTCCACGCCGTCGGAGTGGCTGACCAGGTCCAGGTCCACATCACGCCAGCCCCCGGCCGTCGTGTCGTCCAGGAACCGGACCGGGCCGGCGGTCAGCTCGGTCGTCAGCGAACCGTCCTTGTTCGCCCAGGTCGTGGAGGTCTCGGTGCGCTCCGAGAGCGCCTCGACCCGCTTGCCCGACAAACGGGCGGCGACACGAGCTGACGGGATGTCCGCCGCTTGGGTGGCGGCCGGCTTCTTCGGTGCGGCCGGTGCCTGGGGTGGTGGCGCAGCGGCGGCACTCGCGCCGTCGAGCAGGGTGACGGTCAGGGCCAGGGTGAGGCTGCCGGCTATGTAGCGCAGGCTCTCCCCGGACCAGATCCGCCCTCGCTCCTCCGGCACGGGTCTGTGAATCGTCATGATTCCTCGGTCTCTTCATCACAACTGTGCACTGCCTGTGCAGTACCTGCGTGAACGTACAGAGACCCAAAGGAGGGACTAATCGCTCAACTGGCCACTATATAGGTAGTTTTGGGCACTGAAACCACAAGATCGACATCGACTTGTGACCGGGCTCCGCAGACTGCTGCCCGGTTTCACGTCGTTGATGCCTCCCCGGTGCCATCCGGGTGACGATGCGCATGGACGACGGTGTACGTTCTCGCTCTGCAGGGGAGGGGTGCGGCCGCGGCCGTTCCCATATCGCCCGTTACCGGGTGTTCTTGGATGAGGAGCGGGCTGAATGAAGCGGCGTCGGCTATGGGGTGCGGCGGCCACGACGGCCGTGGGGCTGACCGGAGTGCTGGTCTTCCAGCAGGTGACCGGCGGTTCGGGGAGCGAGGCCCTTCCGGACGGCAGACCCGGTCCCGTCAAGGCCCAGTCCCGGACGGAACGGCTGACGGCGAGCGACGACGGCCGCTCCGCGGCTCTGCCGCAGCGGGACACCGAGCCTTTCAGCATGCTGGGTGTGACGTGGACCGATCCCGCGGCGCGCTTCGCCGGCACGGTCGAGGTCCGCACCCGGTCGGTGGATTCCGGAGAGTGGTCACGCTGGCTCCGGCTCGAGGGTGACAGTGGTCAGGGTGAGCGCGGTGCCGTGCGCGGTGGCACCGAGCCTGCGTGGGTCGGCGCATCCGATGGCGTGGAGGTCCGCGCACGGTCAGGTGCGGCGATATCCGCAGGGCTGCCTGCCGGTCTGCGGCTGGACATGATCGACCCCGGCAGCGGCAAGGTCACCGCCATGGAGCCGGCGGCGTTCTCCGTCGAGGAGACCGAGCAACCCACGCCCACGGACTCACCGTCGGACGGGGCCGAGACCTCGGGGACACCCGTGCCGGAGGCTTCTCCCGGCGACGAGCCGCCGACCACACCTCCCACGAGTGAGCCGCCGGTGAGTGAGCCGCCCGTCCCGCCCGACCCGTCCGAGACTCCGAGCAGCTCCCCGCCGCCGTCCGAGTCCGCGTCCGGCACGCCGAGTCCCACCCCCACGGTGAGCGTGCCGCCGGCGCCTCCGTCGACGGCGCCGCAGCCGCCGATCACCTCGCGCGCCGGCTGGGGTGCGGACGAGTCGATCAGCCCGGAGGAGCCCGGCTATCTGCCCGGCGAGAAGATCAAGGCAGTGGTGGTGCACCACACCGCCGAGTCGAACTCCTACACCTGTGAGCAGGCCCCGGCGGTCGTGCGCGGCATCTACGCCTACCACGTCCAGCAGCTCGGCTGGAAAGACCTCGGCTACAACTTCCTCGTCGACAAGTGCGGCACCGTCTACGAGGGCCGCAAGGGCGGCGTCGACCGGCCCGTGATGGGCGCGCACGCCTACGGCTTCAACTCCGAGACCACCGGCATCTCCGTCCTGGGCACCTACACCGACACCGCCCCCTCGCAGGCCGCGATGGTCTCCGTCGCGCGGATCGCCGCGTGGAAGCTCGGCCAGTACGGTGTGGACCCGGCCGGCACCACCACGCTCACCGCGGGCGCGGCCGGCCGCAGCTACACCGGCAAGACCTGGGCGAACGGCGCGAAGCTGTCCTTCCCGGTCATCCACGGCCACCGCGACGGCTACAACACCCAGTGCCCCGGCAGCGCCTTCTACGGCCAGCTCGGCACGCTCCGCTCCTGGGCCGGGGGCCCCGTCACCGGCCTGGCGATCAAGTCGGTCACCGGCGCCGGGGTGTCCGGCACGACGTACTACACCAAGGCGTCCGTCACCGTGAACTGGTCGGCCACCACACCGTCCTCGCTGATCTCGAAGTACGAGCTGCTCGTCGACGGCAAGGTCGCCGCGACCACCGCGGGCACCGCGACCTCCGCCAAGGCGACCCTCGCCGCCGGCACCCGCAAGGTCGGCGTCCGGGCGGTCCACCAGTCCGGCAAGACCGCCACCTCCGCCGCGGTGACCGTCATCGCGGAGACCACGGCGCCCACCTTCACCACCAAGCCCTCCCTCGCCCTGCGTACCGGCACCGTCAACACCACCGCCGTCCCCTCACCCTCAGCTGGAAGGCGACCGACAGCGCCGCGCTGAAGGAGGTACGCCTGACCGCGCCGGTGGCCAGGGCGTACGGCCCCACCACCTACAGCGCCGCTCACACGGCGAAGTCGGGTGCGGCGACCACCTGGTCCATGACCGCCTACGACCAGGCCGGGAACACCGCCGCCGCCACGGTCACCGGCACCCCGGTGATCCTCCAGGAGACCTCGGCCACGAGGACGGGCACGTGGACCACCAAGTCGTCCAGCAGCTACCTGGGCGGCAAGTCCTTCTCCAGCTCCGCCAAGAACGCGAGCCTGACCTGGACCTTCACCGGCAGGTCCGCGGCCTGGGTGGTCTCCCGCGCCACCGGCTCAGGACAGGCGTACGTCTATGTCGACGGCGTCAAGGCCGCCACGGTGGACCTGAAGTCGTCCACCACCAAGTACCGCGACGCGATCTGGACCAAGACCTGGAGCACCAGCGCCAAGCACACCGTCAAGATCGTCGTCGTCGGCACCAGCGGCCGCCCCACCGTCACCACCGACGGCCTCGTCTACCTCAAGTAGCCGAAATCGGCACGGCCGCCCCGGCCCGGCACCGAGCCCGCCGGGCCGGGGCGGCCACCGTGTCCTTCCCGCCGCTCGCTTACTCGCATGACTCGCACGACTCGCACGACTCGCATGACTCGCACGACTCGTGTCGATCGTCGTCGGGGACGCGGGTGCCCTGCGCCGCCGGTTCGCGCACGGCCGGGGGCTCCACGCGGCTCAGAAGAAGGTGCGGATGTAGTCCGTGACCGTGCCGTCGGGCTCCACCACCGGGATCAGCTGCCATTTGTCGAAGGACGTGCACGGATGGGACAGGCCCATCCCGACCCAGTCCCCGACCTCCAGGTCCGCCTCCGCGTCCGTGCCCAACCAGGCGTGCTGGTCCGACAGCCGGGTGACGGCGATGCCCGCGGCGGGGCGCACCGAGCCGTCGCGGGCGTCCCGGACGACCTGGGCCTCGGGGAGGTGGAGGTCGTGCGCCGCGTCGCGCTTGCCCGCGTTGACGAACGCCTGCCGCCCGTTCGGCCGCGACACGACCTGGGCCCAGAGCCGGAACGCCGGCTCCAGCGCGCCCTCCTCGGGCACCCGGTTGAACGGCGTCAGACGCCGGTACTGGCCGTCGTCGTGGGAGACGTACGCGCCGGAGCGCAGCAGCTTCAGCACCGGGCGGGACAGCGCGGGCAGCTCCGCGAACACCTCGGCGACGGTGTCGAACCAGGCGCTCCCCCGGCGCTCACCACGATCTCGTCCGTGTCCGCGAAGCGGCCGTCCCCGTCGAAGGAGACGGCGAGCGAGACGAGCCGGTTCAGCCAGTCGCGTACCCGCCCCGGGGTCGCGTCCGGCACCTCGCCCTCGTAACCCGCGACACCGACCAGCCGCAGGGTCGTCGCCGCCGCGACCGCCTCGGCGACGGCGGTGCAGTCCGCCTCGCTGCGGGCGCCGGTGCGCGCGTCCTCGCCGGCGCCCAGCTCGACCACGACGTCCACGGGCCGGGCGGTACCGCGCAGTGCCTCGTCCATCAGCTCCACGCCGCGCACGGAGTCGACGTAGCAGATGAACCGGAAGTCCGGGTCCCGCTCCAGCTCGGCGGCGAGCCAGCCCAGCGCCACCGGGTCGACGAGTTCGTTGGCGAGGAAGACGCGCCGGATCCCGTGGGCCCGGTAGACGCGGAGCTGGTGCGGGACGGCCGCGGTGATACCCCAGGCCCCCGGTCCAGTTGCCGGGCGAACAGCTGCGGCGACATGGAGGTCTTGCCGTGCGGGGCGAACGCCAGGCCGTGGCGCTCGGCGTAGGTCTCCAGCAGGGCGAGGTTGTGCTCCAGGGACGCAGCGGAGAGGGCGAGCACGGGAGTGGTGAAGCCACCGGTGAAGAGGTTGCGCCGCTGCGCGGCGAGCTCGCCGACGGTGAGGCCCTCGGCGTCCGGGGGAGCGCCTTGAAGCGGTGGTCGACGGTCTCGCGGTCGAGCCGGTCGAGGCCTTCGACGGTGCTGTCGGCGGGCATGGTGTGCCTCCTCCGCATGCGGTCGCGTGCTGCGCGGAGCTCGTCGATCGTCGATCGTCGCGCGGCACGCTCGGACTGGCTGGGGTCCCGGCCGGATGCCGGGGCAGTGCACCCATCAGACCAGGCCGCGCCCGCGGGAGGCACGTCAGGGGGGACCGTGGACACCGCAGGGGGCGGCGGCGTCGTGTGCGGGGTCTCGCCGGCGAGACCCCGGTTCCGTATCCGCTCTCGTGCTGCCGCTCTCGTGCTGCCCCTCTTGTGCTGCCGCTCTCGCGCTGCCGCTCTCGCGCTGCCGCTCTCGCGCTGCCGCTCTCGCGCACGAGGTGCGCGCCCGGTCCGCGCCCGGTCCGCGCCCGGTCCGCAGCCGGTCCGCAGCCGGTCCGCCCTTGGGTCGTGCTGGATCCGCCCCGGTGCGCATGCGGTCCGCACGCGGAACCGCCTGGGCGGTGGTGTCCGGAGAGGGGGGCGGGCACAGGCCCGGCGGTCCTCCGCCGGGCCTGCGCCGTCACCGCCCGCTCGGGCGGGTCGTACGGTTCAGGAGCAGTACTGCTGCTCCTTGCCGATCGAGCGGTACATGCAGTCCGCGTTCTCCAGCAGTTGCAGCACCGCGTCGCGGTTGCGGCTGGTCTCCCGCTCGATCACCTCGTCGGGCGGGTAGAAGCCGCCGCCGATGAAGCTCCTCGGGTACAGCTCGAAGGTGTAGCCGAAGATCCGCTGGTCGCCCCACAGCCAGTCGTCGATCGACCCGTCCGTGATGTACAGGTCGCTGGACTGCTCGGGGGTGTACCCGTTGCTCGCGGCCATCTTCTGGCCGACGGTAGCGAAGGCGTCGCGGTCGTCCTGGGTCATGCCCGGGGCGGTGTCGGCCGTGGTGTAGCCGTACGGCCACAGGATCAGCTCGCTGTAGGTGTGGAAGTCGATGCCCGCCGTGATCTGCTGTTTGCCCCCGACGACGCGGGAGCGCACGAAGTCGGCGACGACCTTCACCTCGGGGGCGGACTCGGCGGACCTGCCGCGGTAGGTGTCCGAGCTGGGGGAGCCGGAGGAGCCGCCGCAGCAACCGAACTTGTAGTTCCAGTTGCGGTTCAGGTCCGTACCGATCGCCGACGAGCCGGAGTTGGGCTGGCGGTTCTTGCGCCAGCTCCGGTAGGAACCGGTGGCGATGTCGTACTCGCCGCCGTCCGGGTTGAGGTCCGGCACGATCCAGATCTCCCGGCTGTCGACCGCGTTGGTGATCCGGGAGTCGGAGCCGTAGTCGTCGCCGAGTTCGCGCAGCAGGTAGAGGGCCATCTCCACGGTGAGGTGCTCACGGGCGTGCTGGTGGTGGGTGAAGAGGACCTCGGGCTCGTTCTCGTCGGTGCCGACGTTGTCGCTGATCTTGATTGCGACGATGTCGCGGCCCTGGTACGACGTGCCGATCACCCGTTTGCTCATGATGTCCGGGTGGGCGGCGACGCGCTGGTCGATCTCCGCGCTCATCTCGGCGTAGTTGTGGTACCGGGAGTCCGCGGGCGGGAAGTCGAACGGCTGCACCGCGACGCCCGCCGTCTTGCGGGACGGCGGCGCGGGCAGCGGTTCGAGGTCGTGGCCGAGGGCGCGCAGCAGCTTGGCCTGGACGGTGTCGGCGCTGACCACGACCGTGTGGTCGTGGACCTCGTCGAGGGAGACGCCGGTGGCCGCGATGGCGGTGCGCTCGGCGACGGTCGACGGCCCGTGGATCTCGTACTGGCGGGTCTGCTCGTCCGCTGCGGTGGTCGCGGTGGCCGACGGTTCGGGGCCGGTGAGGCGGTCGCCGTGAGGGGCGCGGCCACGGCGAGTGCCAGCAGGCCGGCGAGGGTGGCGGACCGGGTGGCGGATCTCCGGCCGCGGCGCCCGCCGGTGCGGCCGGGGGTACCGGAGCCGCGTGTGCGAAGTCGCATGCTGTCTCCTGGGTGGGGAGTGTGGGGGTTGCTGGATGCGACGTGCGGATGTGCTGACGGTTGTTCGGGTGTGTCGGGCACATGGTCGGGGTATGGCATGCCCCGGTCAATAGCACAGGCCGGTCACCCTTCGGCTGACCGACGGGACGCACGGCACGAACGGGAAGGCAGGACCACACGCATGGCGGACACGGTGGAGGAGCCGGCAGGACGGACGGCGGGCCCGGTGATGCGCAGGGCCGGTTGGCGGCACATCGGCCCCGGCATCGTCGTCGCCGCGACCGGCGTCGGCGCGGGCGACCTCGTCGCGACCCTGATCGCGGGCAGCAAGTTCGGCTACACGCTGCTGTGGGCGGCGGTCGTCGGCTGCCTGGTGAAGATCTCACTGGCCGAGGCGGCGGGGCGCTGGCACCTCGCCACCGGCCGCACCCTCTTCGACGGCTGGCGCAGCCTCGGCCGGTGGACCACGTTCTACTTCATCGGGTACGTGATCGTCTGGGGCTTCGTCTACGGAGCAGCGGCGATGTCCTCCAGCGCGCTGCCACTCGGCGCGCTGTTCCCGGACGTGATGGGCCTCAAGTGGTGGGGCATCCTCTGCGGGCTGGCCGGTCTGGCGTTCGTCTGGTTCAACCGGTACGCCGTGTTCGAGAAGGTCATGACGGTCATGGTGGGCGTGATGTTCGTCATCACCGTCTATCTGGCCGTGCGCGTCGCACCGAACCTGGGCGAGGCGTTCGCGGGCCTCGTCCCGGTCCTCCCGCAAGGCTCCCTCGTGTACACGCTCGGCCTGATCGGCGGAGTAGGCGGCACCATCACGCTCGCCGCGTACGGGTACTGGGTCAACGCCAAGGGCTGGAAGGACAGCGGCTGGATGAAGGTGATGCGGCTCGACAACCGCGTCGCCTACCTCACCACCGGGGTCTTCGTGATCGCGATGCTCTTCGTCGGTGCCGAGCTGCTGCACGCCTCCGGAGTCGCGATCGCCAAGGGCGACAAGGGCCTGCTGGACCTCGGCACGATCCTGGCGGACCGCTACGGTGCCGCCACGGCGAAGCTCTTCCTCGTCGGCTTCTTCGCCACCTCCTTCACCTCACTGATCGGCGTCTGGCACGGGGTCAGCCTGCTGTTCGCCGACTTCGTCGCCCACTACCGCCCGTCGCTGGCCCCGGCCGGGACACCGCGGGACAGGTCGCGGGCGTTCCGCGGCTACCTGCTGTGGCTCACCTTCCCGCCGATCTCGCTGCTCTTCCTCGACCAGCCCTTCGGTCTGGTCATCGCGTACGGCGTGATCGGCGCCTTCTTCATGCCGTTCCTGGCGCTGACCCTGGTCTGGCTGCTCAACTCGGCGCGCGTCCCGTGGGAGTGGCGCAACGGGTTGCTGAGCAACGGCATGCTGGGCGTGGCGGGGCTGCTGTTCATCGTGCTGTGTGTGCAGCAGGTGCGTGAACTCCCGTGGTGAGGCTCCTGTCGCAACGGCCGGTGCGGCCTGCGGCGGCGGTCACGTCGCAACGGGTGGTGCGGTTCACGGCGGTTCCTGTGTGAGGCTCGTGCGGGGCACGGGGCGCTGTGTGTCGCGGGTGGTGCGGTTCACGGCGGTTCCTGTGTGAGGCTCGTGTGGCGGACGGGGCGCTGTGTGTCACGGGGGGTGTGCGGCACAGGGGGCGGGGCGCCCGGTGGGATTCGGGCGGCCCGGGCCCGAACGGCGGCAGCGCCACCGGTGGGGACGGTGGCGCTGCCTGTCCGGGGGACCGGGACGGCTGGGAGGGGCGTGAAGGGAGTGAGGAGCCCGGTGTGCGGCAGGCGCGCGGCCGGTGTGCAGTCGCGCGCCCGGCGGCGGGCGGATCAGGGCAGGCCGTGGACGTGCGGTCCGACCGCGTTGGACCAGGTGCTGCCGGCCGTCGCGTCCCAGTTCGTCGACCAGGTCATCGCACCGCGCAGGGCGGGGTACGTACGCGGCGGTTTGAACGAGCCGCAGTGGGTGCCCCGGGTCAGGCAGTCCAGCGCGTTCCGCACGATCTGCGGATCGACATAGCCGCTGCCGGCCGCCCTCGGTGACGCGGGGACCCCGATGCCCACCTGGGACGCGTCCAGTCCGCCTTCCAGCTGTATGCAGGCCAGCGCGGTGATGAAGTCCACCGTGCCCTGGGAGTGGACCTTCTGGTCGCAGCCCAGCATCGAACCGCTGTTGTAGTACTGCATGTTGACGACCGTGAGGATGTCCTTCACGGCCAGCGCGGTCCTGAAGTACTCCGTCCCGGTGCTCTGCATGTCGATGGTCTGCGGGGCCATCGTCAGGACCAGCGAGGAGCCGGCCCGTTGCGACAACTGCCGCAGCGCCTTGGTCAGATACGTCGCGTTGATGCCGTGCTCGAGATCGATGTCGATACCGTTGAAGCCGTAGCTCCGCATCAGGGCGTACGCGCTGTCGGCGAAGGCCGTCGCGGAGGCGTCGCTGTTGATCACGACGTTGCCCCGTTCACCGCCGACGGAGAGGATGACCGACTTCCCGGCGCTCTTCTTGGCGGCGATGTCGCCCTTGAACTCGTCCACCGACCCGTAGCCGACGGCCGGGTCCAGGTTGAACACGATCTCACCGGCGGTCGCCGTGGAGTCGGCGAACGAGACCGCGATGATGTCGTACTGCGGTGACACGTCCCGCAGTTTCTGCACGGTCGCGCCGTTGTCGAAGTTCTGCCAGTAGCCGGTCAGCGCGTGCCTCGGCACCGAGGGGCCGCCGGGGTCACCCGGGTCGCCGCCGCCCGACGTGGTCGCGGTCACCGCAGCCGACTTCGCCGACTCTCCGGCCGCGTTCGCGGCGGACACCTGGAAGCGGTAGGACGTCGAGGCGGCCAGCCCGGTCACGGTCGCGGAGGTTCCCGTGACCGACTGGACCCTGGTGCCGTCCCGGTACACGTGGTACGAGGCCGCGCCGGAGGAGGCCGACCAGTCGAGTGCCACGGACGAGGAGGTCACCGCGCCAGCGGCGAGCCCGGCCGGGACCGGGGGCACCACGGGGTCGGGGTCCCCGCCGCCGCCCCCGTCGGGCCCGAACACCGAGACGTCGTCGGCGTGGTAGGCGGGCTGCCCGTACCAGCCGTGCGTGTAGACCGTCACCGACGTGGTGCCGGGGCCCGTGGTGAAGGCGGTGCTCAGCTGGGACCAGCCGGAGCCCCCGGGAGTCCAGGTCGACACATCGGTCGTGCCCGTCCCGCTCGCGCCGAGGTATACGTACGAGCCCTGCACCCAGGCGCTGAGGCGGTAGGTCGAGCCGGGCCTCACGGACACCGTCTGCGAGCACCTCGCGTTGTCCTGCCCGGAGGGCGTGCCCCGGAGCGCCGCCGCCCCGGTACGGACCGGTGAGGACACGGCCGCTCCGCTCCCGGCGGAGCACGTCCAGGCCGTGAGCCCCGACTCGAACCCGGCGTTCCGCGCGTTGTTGACATCGGCGGCCAGGGCGGTGCCGGCCCCACCGGTCAGCCCCAGCCCGGCGCCCATGGCCAGCGCCAGCACTCCGCCGAGCCAGCCGCGTCTGCGTCTGCGTGTGGTGCGGTCCACTTTGCTGCCTCCGTGGGGAGTCGGGGGAGGAGGGGAGAAGGAGGAGGGAAGGAGGGGAAGGAGGAGAAGGGGAGAAGGGGAGAAAGGGGAGTCGGGGGAGGAGGTACGGAACGATGGCCACCGCTCGCCCAAGTTGGTCCAGACCAATGGGGATGTCAAGCCCTCCGGCGACAGTCCTTGCGCGCAAGGGCCCGGTCTGTCACGGGCCGGTCTGTCAGGTGCTCGGTTCTGTCGCGGGCCTGGTCTTCACGGACCCGTTCTGCCACGGGGCCGTTCTCTCGCGGGGCCCGTGGGCGGACGGTGCGCGCCGAAGCGTCCGCACCGGTGATCGGCATGCGGAAACCGGTCGCCGAAATTCTTTCGCTGATACGGGAGTTAAGCTCTGGCGGCTTCGTCCGCTTTGGCCGGTGAGTATTGCGTGAGGGTTGGGTTGCCGGGTTCCGAAAGATGTTCTCCGAACCTGTCGGACGTGGATAAAGTGCTGATGCAGGGGGAGCACGGAGAACAGGGGATCTGCGGCCGCCGCCGCTGCGGCGGCCGGAGCCGAACGGGGAATCAGCGTGCCGACCGCGATTGCTGTGACCAGCGCCGACCTGGTGCTGCCGCCGACGGACAGCCATACGCCCACCGCGGCGCTGCTGCACCCGCCGGATGCCCAGCCGCTGGAAGCGGCACTCGCCGACATGCAGGTCCTGGTGGAGCAGAACGGCTATGTGATCGCCCTCTACCCCGCGTCCCTCCCCACCGCCCACGAACGCCGGCTGCACACGGTCCGCTCCGTCCTGGAAAGCGACCGGATCGCCCTGCTGAAGCTCGATCTGCCGCCACTCGGGGTGTCCGTACTGGCCAGACAGCTGCGCCAGCTGTCCGTCTGCGACTTCAGCGCCGGAGTGGTCGCCTCCGCCGCCAGGCTGCTGTCCCACTACATCTGGGCGGGTGCCCTGCTCAACTCGGTCACCAGACTCGACCGCGTCCCCGTGGGCCTCACGTCGCACGCCAAGTCCTGGGTCCCCCGGACGCAGTTCGGTGTCGTGGCCAGCCCCGGCCCCCAACTGGTGAGGATCGGCCATGGCGAGCTGACCGGGCCCCAGTTCGCCACCCGCCTCATGGTGGCCCGAGGGCAGCTGCAGTCGGAATGGGTGCATACGGCCCTCGCCCCCGGCTGGCAGGTCCGGGGAATCGAGGAGACCGCGCTGCCGGCCGACTCCCCGCGGTGGTGGGGCACCTCGCGGCTGATCGAGTTCGTCGCCTTTCTCGCCGACATCTCCGTGGTCTACCAGCTGGTCTCCTCGGTACGGCGGGAGGTGTGCACCTGGTGCGGTATCGAACTCATCGGTGACCGCTGCGGCTTCTGCTCGGCGCCACTCGCCCCGGTCGGAAACCGGACGCACTCCACAGGTGCCCTCGGTGAAGGAACGCCGATGCACCAGGGGCCGTAGTGCGCCGCCGGCGCGGTGGGCGCGGACCGACGGCGGCCCGGACGTACGCCACCCCACCGCACGCACCAGTCCGCCCGTCAGCCCACGTCTTCCATCGAGGTTGCCCCGCTCATGAATTCACGCCAACGCCGTGGCGTCGTCCTGCTGCTCCTCTCGGTCCTGTGTGCCCTCGGCGCGTTCGCCGGCGTGCTCTCGGTGATCAGTGACGTGAATTCCAAGGTCGGACCCGAGGTCGCCGCATACCGGGTGAAGTCCGATGTCGCTCCGTACCAGGCGCTGCGGCCGAACCAGTTCGAGAAGATCACCATGCCGGAGCGCTGGCTCTCCGAGAACGCGGTGACCGACGTCTCGGTCGTCGACGGGAAGGTGGCCGTCACCCAGCTCAAGAAGGGTTCACTGCTCCAGGACGACATGTTCGTCACGCGCCCGGCACTCGACCGCGACGAGCAGGAGATAGCCATCATGATCGACGCCGCCACGGGTGTGGCGGGCAAGATCAGGGCCGGTGACTCCGTCAACATCTACGCCACCTTCGCCGCCGACGACCAGGGCCGAACGAAGGCGCAGTCCCGCGTCATCGTCCCCAACGCCCGGGTGATCGACGTCGGCCGGCTCACCGCCCTCGAGCCCGGGCAGGACGACAGGCGGCGCACCCTGCGCGAGGCCGTCCCGATCACCTTCGCGCTCACCACCAAGGATGCCCAGCGCGTCGCGTACGCGGAGTCGTTCGCGGTCAACGTGCGGCTCGCGCTGCTCGCCGACGGCGGTTCGACCCAGCTGCGCCCCGGGGAGGGTACCTACACCCTCGAAGGCGACAAGTGAGAGACGGATGACGACCAGAATCCTCCCGGCCGCCGGCGACGCCGACGCCGCCCGGTCCGTGACCACCCTGCTCAGCCAGCTCCCCGACGCGGAGCCGGCGGGGCCGGTCGGTGACTCGACAGCACTGATCGACACCCTGGCACGGCTGGCCGCCGAGTCCGTGGACGAGCTACCCGAGGTCGTCGTCGTCCACGAGCGGATCGGTCCGGTGCCCGTCCTCGAACTGATCCGGGAGGTGGCGCTGCGCTTCCCCGCGGTGGGGGTGGTCCTGGTCACCGCGGACACGAGTCCCGGCCTGTACTCGGCCGCGATGGACTCCGGGGCCCGCGGGCTGGTCGGTCTGCCCCTGTCCTACGAGGAGCTGGCCCAGCGGGTGCAGGCCGCGGCCGCGTGGTCGGCCGGTGTCCGGCGCCATCTGGGCTCCGGCGGGGACGTGTTCACCGGCCCCGGCGGTACGGTCGTCACGGTCAGCGGAGCCAAGGGCGGTGTCGGCACCACGCTCACCGCCGTCCAGCTCGCGCTCGCCGCCCGAGCGGGCGGGATGACCGTCGCCCTCGCCGACCTCGATCTGCAGTCGGGCGACGTGGCCTCCTATCTGGACGTCCAGTTCCGGCGCTCGATCGTCGACCTGGCGGCCATCCAGGACATCTCGCCGCGTGTCCTGCAAGACGCGGTCTACGCCCACGAGACCGGGGTCGGTCTGCTGCTCGCCCCGGGCGAGGGCGAACGGGGCGAGGAGGTCACCGACCGCTTGGTACGCCAGATCGTCAGCGCCCTGCGCAACCGCTACGAGGTCGTGGTCGTCGACTGCGGCAGCTGTATGAACGGCGCCAACGCGGCGGCGATCGAGATGGCCGACACGACACTGCTCGTGACCACACCGGACGTGGTCGCCGTACGTGCGGCCAAGCGGATGGTGAAGCTCTGGGACCGGCTCCAGATCCGCAAGGCGGAGGAGACCGTCACCGTACTCAACCGGTACACGCGCAACACGGAGATACAGCCCCCGCTCGTCGAGCGGATCACCGCCACCCGCGTCTCCCGGATCGTGATCCCCGCCAACTTCAGGGAGCTCCAGGCGCTCGTGGACGCAGGTCGGATGCAGGACCTGGAGGCCAAGTCCACGGTCAAGCAGGCGCTGTGGGGACTGGCGGGAGAACTGGGACTGGTGAAGCCGAGCGAAGCACCGCGGAAGCAGGGCAGGCTGAGGAGCGACCGGGGTGCCCTGGGCATCCGGAGAAGGTCCTGAGGAGCCGGAGACCGAGGGGGCGAGTTGAAGCGATGCATGGTGCGGCAGGTGTCGACCGGAGGGTTAGAGGCCGGCCTCGGATCGGCCTGCGGGCCACCGGGGGCGGATGACCGGCGTGCGGATGACCGGCCTGCGGCGCACGGTGGGCGGGGCGGCAGTCCGCAGCCGGGGTGTGCCGAGCCGGACCGTCCGCTGCCGGAGCCTCCGAGGCCGGAGCCTCCGAGGCCAGACCCTCCGAGGCCAGACCCTCCGAGGCCAGACCCTCCGAGGCCAGACCCTCCGAGGCCAGACCCTCCGGGTGCTCGCCGTCCTGGGGCACGATGCCCTGAGCCGGACCGTCCTGAGCCGGACCGTCCTGAGCCGGGGCGTCCTGAGCCGGACCGTCCGTCGGAAGAGCGCCCTGCTTCTCACCGCCCTGAAGCGCACCGTCCGGAGCAGGACCTCGGCGAGGGACGACCGCGGGCAGACCGCGGTGGAGTTCACCGGCATGGTGCCGATCATCCTGGCGACGCTGGTCCTGCTCTGGCAGGCGGCCCTCGTCGGGTACGCGTTCGCGCTCGCGGGGAACTCGGCGGACGAGGGCGCGCGGGCGGGCGCGGCGGCCGGACAGGGGGGCGGGGCCCAGGCGTGCGAGGCGGCGGCACGGAAGAACCTGCCGGACTCCTGGGAGGCCGAAGTAGCCTGCTCGGTCGGTGGAGACCTGTACGACGCGGAGGTCGGCGTGGTCGTCCCGGTCCTGTATCCGGGTTTCATCGACTTCTCGTTCACCGCACCCGGGCGGGCCTCCGCCGTGTGGGAGGACTGAACCATGCCGAGGTGCATATTCCGGCGGCGGGGTGCCGACCGGAACCAGTGTGCCGGACCGGCCGCCCGCGGACGTCGCGACCGGGGCCAGACCGCGATCGAGTACCTCGGCTGGATTCCCCTTCTGCTGCTCGTCGCACTCGCCGCGATCCAGCTCGGCATCGCCGTGTACGCGGTGCAGCAGGCCGGGACCGCGGCCCGGGCGGCGGCCCGTACGTACTCGATGCAGAACGGCGACGCGGTGGGAGCCGGAAAGGCGGCGATGAGCGACTGGCTGGCCGACGGCACCGAGATCTCGCAGGGCGGCGCCGGCTTCGAGGAGATCACCATGACCGCTCGTGTCTCGATCCCGTCCGTCGTGCCGGGCATCCCGGACTTCGGCCGGGCCACCCGCTCCGCGACCATGCCCGTCACCGACCGCTGATCCCCGACCACTCCATCCCGACCGCTGATCCCCGACCGCTGACCCCCGGCTGCTGAATCCGGCCGCCGCCGTCCGGACCCGCCGGGTCCGGCCAACCTCGTGAAGGAGCCGAGCACATGAGCCTCCGGGCGCGTATGACCAATCCCGACCCGAGCCCCGGCCACGGTTCGGACGGCCGGCTCGTCGGGACATACCGCGCCAAGCTCCTGGAGGAGATCGACCTCGCGGAGATGTCCACGCTGCAGGCCGCCGAGCGGCGGGCGCGGCTGGAGCGGGTGCTGAGCCACATCATCAGCCGTGAGGGGCCGGTGCTCTCCTCGGCCGAGCGCTCGCAGCTCATCCGCCGGGTCGTGGACGAGGCGCTGGGCCTCGGCATCCTGGAGCCGCTGCTCGAGGACGCCTCCATCAGCGAGATCATGGTGAACGGGCCCGAGCAGGTCTTCGTCGAGCGCCGCGGCCGGCTGGAGCTGCTGCCCATGCGGTTCAGCTCGAACGAGCAGCTCATGCAGACCATCGAGCGGATCGTCTCGACCGTCAACCGCCGTGTCGACGAGGCGAACCCGATGGTGGACGCCCGACTGCCCAGTGGCGAACGCGTCAATGTGATCATCCCGCCGCTCTCGCTCAGCGGCCCGATCCTCACCATCCGGCGCTTTCCGCGCGCCTTCTCGCTCCGCGAGATGATCGAACTCGGCTCTCTCGACGAGCAGATGACGATGCTGCTCTCCGGCCTCGTCCGGGCGAAGTTCAACGTGATCGTCTCCGGGGCCACCGGTACGGGCAAGACCACCCTGCTCAACGCCCTGTCGGGGCTCGTCCCCGACGGCGAGCGGATCGTCACGATCGAGGACTCCGCGGAACTCCAACTCCAGCAGAACCATGTGATCACCCTGGAGAGCCGGCCCGCGAACGTCGAGGGCAAGGGCCGGATCACCATTCGCGACCTCGTTCGCAACTCGCTGCGCATGCGCCCCGACCGCATCATCGTCGGTGAGGTCCGAGGCGGCGAGACTCTTGACATGCTCCAGGCGATGTCGACCGGTCACGACGGCTCCCTCGCCACCGTCCACGCCAACAGCGCCGAAGACGCGCTGATGCGCCTGCAGACCCTGGCCTCCATGTCCGAGGTCGAGATTCCGTTCGTGGCGATCAGGGACCAGATCAACAGCGCCGTCGATGTGATCGTCCAGCTCACCCGGCACGCCGACGGATCCCGCAGGATCACCGAGATCGCCATCCTGGACTCGCACGGCCGGGAGGAGTACCGCATCGTCACGGTGTGCCGGTTCAACGCCCGCCCGATGTCCGCCGACGGGCTGGTCCACGGCGCCTTCGAGTACCTGCCGCTGCCGCGGCGGGTCGCCGAGCGGCTGTACCTCAAGAACGAGCCGATCCCGCCCGCCTTCGGCGTCGCCGACTCGGAGGACCAACTCATGCTCCGCAGGGCGGTGGGATGAGCCCGATGCGCCATGCGGCCTCCGCGGTTCCGCCGCGTTCCACAGGCCCCGAAGTCCGCCCGGTGCGCGCCTCGAAGGCCGGCCGCCGCGAGGACACACGTAAGGTCCCCGACCGTTACGGAAGGTTCAGCCCGTGGCCGATCTCCCCCTCCTGACCATCGGCGTCACTCTGCTCGCGTGCCTGCTCGGTGTCATCGGGGTGCATGTCTACAACTCAGGGAAAGCCCAGCGGCAGGCGCTCCTGGACCGGATGTCCCAGACCGGACGGGTCGCCCCTCCCGCGGGCCGGCGGCGCCGCTTCCGAGGCGTCGACCGGCGGCTGCGCGGCACCGCTCTCGGCAGACGGATCGAGCGCAAGATCGCCATGACCGGACTGGCCCTCACCCCGGGCGAGTACGTCGTGTACGTGATCGGCGCGCTGCTCGCCGTCTACTTCAGCGTCGGGGCGGTCTTCGCACCGTTCTTCGGCATCCTGGCCGCCGTCATCGGCTTCTGGGGCGCCGACGCCTATCTCGACTGGCAGCGGGCCAAGCGGACCGAGGCGTTCATCAACCAGCTCCCCGAGCTCACCCGCGTCCTCGCCAACGCCACCCAGGCCGGACTCGCCATGCGCACCGCGCTCGCCATGGCGGCCGAGGAACTGGACGACCCGGCCGGGGAGGAACTCATGCGCGTCGCCGACCAGCTCACCTTGGGCCACAGCCTGGACGACGCGCTGGGCGCGCTGGCCGAACGCCTGCCCTCCCGCGAACTGGTCGTCCTCGTCACGACACTCGTCCTCTCCAACCGGGCGGGCGGTCAGGTCGTCAGCTCGCTGCGCAATCTGACCGAGACGCTGGAGGAGCGCAAGGAGACCCGGCGAGAGGTCACGACCCTGCTCTCGCAGGTGAAGGTGACCGCGCTCGCCGTTCCGCTCCTCGGTCTCAGCTTCCTGCTGATGATCAACGCCATGCGCCCGGGCGCCCTGGACAAGATGACCGCCTCGGTCGCCGGCCAGTTCGCGGTCGTCGTCGCCTTCGGCATGTACGCCGTCGGCTTCTTCCTCATCCGCCGGATGTCCCGGATCCGGGTGTGAGGAACGGGCCGGGGGACGCAGGCCAAGGGCACCGCGAACGGGAACAGAGGAACCGGGATCAGAGGAACCGGGGACTGAGCTACCGGGATCAGAGGAACCGGGATCAGGGAAACAGAGGATCAGGGAAACAGGTACATCTCATGGGACTTCTGCTGGCAGCCGTCTTCGGCCTCGCGGTGTACGGGGCGTTCCACGGCGTCCGGATGTACCGGGCCGACGCCAAACTGCCCGGCGACCTCGCGGTGGCACTCCAAGTCGGCGCTACCCGCACCACCGCGGTCGGCTCCGGCATCGACCGCATCGGCATGCGCTTCGCACCGACCGTGCTCTCCATGATGGGGCCGAAGCGCATCGACGCCCTGCGCCACAGGCTCGACATGGCGGGCAACCCCGGCGGCATGACCGTCGACCGCTACGCGGCCCGCCGCGCCGTCTACGGCATGCTCGGCGGGGCCGCCGCCTTCTCCCTCCTCCTGCGCGGGCAGGCGGTCATCGGCCTGATGGCGCTGGTGTACGGGCTCGTCTGGACCGATGTCCTCCTGCGCGTAGCCATCCGCCGCCGACGCAACGACATCGAACGCACCCTGCCCGACTTCCTCGACGTGCTCGCCGTCGTCGTCTCCGCGGGACTCAACTTCCGGCAGGCGCTGGAGCGGGTCGCCGAGAGGTACCAGGGCCCCTGGGCCGACGAACTCCGCATCACCCTTCGCCAGATGGACATGGGCGTCAGCCGCCGCGAGGCGTTCGAGCAGCTCCGCAAGCGGAACTCCTCCGAGCAGGTCTCGATGTTCGTCACCGCCCTCCAGCAGGGGGAGGAGCTCGGCGCCCCGATCGTCGACACGCTCATCCAGATCGCGACGGACATGCGGCGGACGGACGCACAGAACGCCCGGCGCTCCGCATCCAAGGCCATCCCCAAGACGACGCTCGTGGTCACGATGGTCATGCTCCCCGCCACCATGATCCTGATCGTCATGAGCTTCTACTACGGCTCCGGCGTGGACTTCGCCGACATCCTGAGCGGTGGCTGACCGCTTCGCCGCCACGGGAGGACCGCGGTACCGCGCCGCGTCACCGTCGCGACGGAGCGGGACGCACGACCGCGGCAGACCGGAACGGCACCGGCAGGAGGACCACGGCGGAGCGGGACGCACGAGCACGGCAGACCGGAAGAGTACCGGCATGAGGACCAGGGCAGACCGGAACGGCACCGGCAGGAGGACCACGGCGGAGCAGGACGCAACCGGCGGCATGTTTCACGACGGAGCGGGACCGCACCGCAGGAGACCGGCGCCACGCCGGCGCGAGCGACCGGAACAGGAGGTGACCCAGATGGGCCTGAGGACCCCCGCCACGGGAGGACGCGGCAGCAGCGGACCCGGCGACGAGGCCGGTGACGAAGCCGGCGACGAAGTCGGTGGCGGACTCCGCGGCGGCGCCGGCGCGGAGATCCGGGGCGGAACCGACGGCGGTGATCCCCTGCAGGCCGCTGCCGCCGGTCCCGAGCATGTGCCGCCGCTGCCCATCCAGGTCAACGCCCTCCAGGCGCTCTGCCGACAGGTCTTCGGCTTCCGGCTGGCCACGATCGCGCTGGCCACACCGTTCGCGTTGGACAACACTCCGCCGGGGCTGTGCACCTGGCTCGTCGGCTCCGCCGTGATCGTCACCTTCATGGTGTCCTACATCCCGCTGCGGGACTGGGAGCGCTTCGGGCCGTTCCTGCTCCGGCATCCCGCCCTTCTCGCGGTGGACTCGCTCTTCGGCGCGTTGCTCCTGGCCACCGCCTCGCCCGAGTCGATCCTCGCCTACGTCACCCTCTGCACCCCGCTGCTCGCCGGACTCGTCTACGGCTGGCGCGGGGCGGCGGTCTTCGCCGTACTCCAGTCGCTCATCATCGGCGGCGCGTTCGCGGTCAACCCGGAGGTGGACGCCGGAGTCGGCGATCTGCTGCTGCCCGGGCTGTGTGTCATCGCGGGCGCGGTCGGCAGCACCCTGCGCAACCTCATGCTCGGCTTCGGCACCGCCGCCCAGGCCCTCACCGAAGCCCGCGCCCGGCTCGCCTTCAACGAGGCAGTGGAGGAGGAACGCGCCCGCCTCGCCCGGGAGATGCACGACTCGCTGGCCAAGACGCTCCACGGGCTGGCGCTCGCCGCGGAGGGCCTGGCCGGCTCCGCGGACCGGCTGGATCCGCTCACCGTCAAGCACCAGGCGGAGCTCGTCGCCCGCTCGGCGCGCCGGGCCGCCGCCGAGTCCCGGGAGCTGCTGTCCGACCTCCGACGCCAGTCCGGCCTCGACGGAGGGGTCGACGTGCTCACCGAACTCGCCGCACGCACCGAGGACTTCGCCCGGCGCTTCGACATGCGGGCACGCTTCCGACGACTGGGCCCGGACCCGGTGCCCACGGTGCCCCAGCTCGTCGCGCGCCAGTTGCTCACCATCGCGTCCGAGGCCATGGAGAACGCCCACCGCCACGGGCACCCCACGCACCTCGACGTCTCGGCGGGCGTCGTCGGCGACGTGCTGCGCATCAGCGTCTACGACGACGGCAAGGGCCTGCCCCCTGGCACCACGCTCGACGGCCTCCGGCGCGCGGGCCACTTCGGCCTCGTCGGCATGGTGGAGCGCGCCGCGTCCATCGGGTCCCGGATCCGCGTCGGGCGAGGGCTCCACCCGCGAGGGACGGAGGTACGACTCGAGCTGCCGCTGACGGCCATCGCCCCGGAACCGCTGGACGTGCTCCCGGGGCAGCCGCGGGCGACCCCGCTCCTCAACTGACCGCGCACGCCACCCTGGACGGGCACCGACCGTCTCGGAGCGGACGCCGTCCATACGTCCCCGCTCCGGACCTCCTGAATCCACCCCTATCCATCCGGATCCCCCGTATCCATCCGCAACCACCTGTATCCATCTGTATGAATCCGCATCAATCCGCATCCGCCCGGATTCGTCCGAGTCCCTCACGAATCCATTCCGGCGTCAGTCCGAATCCACTCCGAGAGGAGGCCGCAACCATGCCGGACGACATCTCCCGAACGTCGGGACGGCAACCGACAGGGCAGCACCACGCGCCGCGGCGCCCGCCCTCACGTACCACACCGCTCGCTCCCGACCCTTCCGCCGGGCCGCCCGCCTTCCCCGCTCCCCAAGGGCCGGCGGGCGCGGCATCCGGTGACCGCCCGGCCCTGCCCGTCCCCGTGGCGTCCGCCCCCATGCTCCGGGTCGTCGTCGCCGACGACAACCCGGTGATGCGAGCGGGTCTCACCGTGCTGCTCCAGGGCCGCCAGGACATCCAGGTCGTCGCCGAGGCCGCCGATGGACGTCAGGCGTACGATGCGGCCGTCCGCCACCGGCCGGACGTCATCCTGCTCGACGTGCGGATGCCCGGAGTCGACGGCATCACCGTCCTTCCGTACCTGGTACGCCTCGCGCCGGTGCTGATGACGACGTACAGCCGCGGGAGCGAAGTGGTCCACGAGGCCCTGCGCCGCGGCGCGGGCGGCTACCTGGTCCACGGCGAGTTCACCGTGGACCAGCTCGTCGCCGCCGTCCTCGACATCAAGAAGGGCCGGGCCTCCTTCACCTCCTCGGCCTCCAGCGCTCTGCTGGCGACGGTGCGCGCCACCACCGGCCCACCGGAACGGCCGTGGTCAACCCGGCCGGACTGTCCGGGTGCGGCGTTAGGGGGAGAGTCTGGGCGGCACCGCTCCGAACCGTCTGCAACCGCACATGGAGTCAGCCGTTCATCCGCCGGCACATCATCAACAAATCAGCAGGACAGCTCAGTTGCCCGTGAATCGACTGTGCAACAATTCAACTTCTACTCTTCGCTTTCGCAAGCGGATGTGGCACATTCTTCTCCCGGGGCGGTCTTCTCGGGGACCGTCCCGGGGCCAGGTCCCGGGGGGCTGCCTACCGAGCTGAGTCAGCGGGAGGGGGAAGTGATGGACCTGATCGCATCGGGCATGACGAATCAGCAGATCGCCGCCACCTGCTTCATCAGCCAGAAGACCGTCAAGAACCACATCAACCGCATCTTCGCCAAGCTCAACGCCGGGAGCCGTGGCGAGGCCATCGCCATCTGGCACCGCCTGGCCCGAAGGGTGGTGGCGAGTCATGGCTGACACGACCGGGGTCACGGGACCTCTCGGTGCCCAATCCCCGGAATGGGCCCTCGGTTGGGCCCTGAGGCCCATGCCGAGTGGTGTGCTCTCCCCGTACCCTTCGCATGCCGCCGCCGAGACCGGCCGGGAGGAAGCCGGAGCCGCGAGCGGCACCGAGGACCCGTACGCGTCGGTCGGCAAGCGGCCGGCCGGACCAGGAGGGGAACACCATGTCGAACAGCACTCTCAGGGCCGCGACCAACGCCCGCGTCCACATGGGCAACTGGGCGAAGACGACAGCCGAGGCGATCCGGCGGCGGGGCGACCGGGGCCAGGGGGCCGTCGAGTACGTGGGAGTGATCGTGCTGGTCGCGCTGATCATCGCGGCGCTGGTGGGCTCGGGCGTGGCGGAGACGATCGCCGATGGGCTCACCACCAAGGTCGGCGAGATTTTGGGCGGTTGACGCTACGTAGTTCTCGCGACAAAGGGCAGGTCGCCCCCGCCTATGTGGTGGTGGTTGCGAGCCTGCTCTTTCTCGCGCTTGCGTTCTTCGCGGTCGGCCAGGCCGGCGCCACCCGCAATGGCGCGCAGACGGGCGCCGACGCAGCCGCACTCGCGGCGGCCAAGCAGTCTCGGGACGAGTTCGAGCTGGAGCTGCCGGCCGGCCTCGATCCGGCGTTCCTGACCGCGGTCTTCAATCTGGGGCAGTTCGGGAGCTTCCGAGGCTGTGAGGCGGCCTATCCCATGGCCGAGCGGAACGACACGGTCGTGACACCGGGTGGCTGCCACGCCACCTACAACGGCGAATGGGCCTTCACCGTCGAGGTCGAATCAAGGAAACCGGTGGGGGACACCGTCCTGCCGGGGACCGAGACGAAGAAGGCCACGGCCGACGCCACGGCCGCACTCACGTCCCGATGCCGCTACAGCCCCGTCCCCGAGCCGCTGGGGACGCTGACCTGCGAGGGGACCGTCCCGTGGCTGGTGGGCGAAGGCCCTCCGCCGGACGGGCCGGACCTCTTCGACATCCGGCTGGCCGAGAACTGACCGCGAACGAACGCAGAAGGAATGACACGCATGAGTCATCGGTACGGAGTGACCACGCGAAAGGCGGTCGCCGCCGCCCTCCTGGCCGCGGTGCTGCCGCTCTCGCTCACGGCCTGTGGCGGGGATGACGGAGGGTCGGGGAAGGGCAAGGGGAGTAACAACTCGGCGCCCGCCACCACGGAGAGCACCAGGCCCCAGGGCGACGGCGCCAACACCGTGCCGGACACGAGCAAGACACTGGCAACCATCAACGGCAATGAAGGATTCCAGTTTGTCGTCCATGGTGCGATCCGGGACCCAGGAGGATTCCTCACTGTGACCGGTAGCCTCAAGAACACCTCGGGGAAGAAGGCCTATGCGCCCGTGGCCTGGAACGGTCAGGAGACCAACGTGCGGCGCACGGGCCGATCCCTCGCCGGCATGACCTTGGTGGACAGGGGTGAGAAGAAGCGCTACTACGTGCTTCGCGACACTGATGGCTACCCGTTGACCACTACCGGCATCACGGATGTCGATGCGGGGGCGTCCGTCCCCTTCTTCGCCCAGTTCCCCTCGCCACCCGAGAAGACCACCCAGGTCGACATCCAGATCCCCCTCATGCCCACCGCCACGATTGAGATTTCCTGATGACCGCCTCCATGCCCCGCACGCGGAGGGGCGCGGTCTCGGCCCTCGCCGCGGCCGCGCTGGTCGTCAGCATGCAGTTCGCCGCCGCCGGTGGCGCCCGGGCGGACGAGACACCTTCCCCGGGCACGCCTCCGGGTACGGAGTCGACCTCGCCGCCCCCGAGGTCGACGGCGACTCACCGGGGCTCAAGCTCCGCGACGGCGCGACCCTCGCGTCCGCCCGGGTACTCGACATCGTTTCCGTCGTCGAGTCCGAGGGCGGCGAGGAGCGCCGAGAGGAGACCAGCTCCAACCTGAAGTTCGCACTGCAGGCAGAAGTGCTCTTCGGTAAGGACAGCGCCAAGCTGTCCGGTGCCGCCAATACCCGTATCGCCGAGATCGCCTCGGAGATCCGCGACCAGGGTGCCAAGAGGGTCCGCGTCTTCGGCTTCACCGACAACCTGGGGTCGGCCGCGCACGGTGACGTGCTGTCCAAGCAGCGGGCGGATGCCGTGCACAAGGTCCTGTCGCAGCAACTCGGCGGCTCGGGAATCAGTTACGAGATCCGTGGCTACGGCGAGGACTACCCGATCGCCGACAACGGCACCGAGGACGGCCGCAAGAAGAACCGCCGGGTGGAGGTCTCCTTCCCGCGTGGCGAGGGGGGCGCCACGCAGAGCTGAGCCCCTGTCCGGCGCGGGGGCTCTCCCGGCGTGCCTCGAGGTCCGGGGCGGACGCCTGCCGCGGCGTCCGCCCCGGGACACCCCCCCCGCATCGGGCGAACTGACGCAGTCTGGAGACGAAGGCGTGTCCGCCCGGTGTGTGCGAGGAGACCGAGCCCGGCGTGCCACGGAACCCGCCGGTTGCCGTCGGCAGCAGGGCCGCACCGAAACCCGGGACTCCCCCGTTCCCCGTTTCCCGTTTCCGGCAGGCGGTCTCTCGGTCTTCCTCGCCCTCCCCCGTGCGGTCAGATCCTTCCAGGCCCGTGGTCTCGTTCGCATTGCCGACCACCGGCAATCTTTACGTATCCTTGATGCCTGCCGCCGTTCGCCGGAAGGGGTGCCAGCCCGGTCCCCGGCGTCGGGAGGTCGTCTTCGGTGTGCCGGGGGAAGGAACGGGGGAACGGGTCGTGACGGTGCTTGAGACCGTGTCGTATCTGGAGGGGTACGCCGAGGTGCTGGCCGGTGCCTGTGCCACCAGCCGCAGGCTCACACGCGACGAACTTGCCTCACTCCGCGCCCAGGGGGAGCGCGCCGCGGAGGCGGGCATCGGACTGCGCACCATGGTTCGGGCCCACCTGGCCGCCGCGCGTGCGATACGTCCGGGGCTGAACGCGGTGGCGGCCGACCACCTTCTCGCCGCGACCGAGCAGGCCGTGGACGCCTTCGCCGAGGGCCATGAGCGGGCCCAGCGTCTGGCGGTGCGCCAGGAGGAGGCGGCCCGAAGGGAGTTCGTCGACGACCTGCTCTACGGGCGCAGCGACCTCGGCCGGCTCGCCGAACGGGCCGTACGCTTCGGGCTGCTGCTGTCCCACGCCCATGCGGTGGCTGTGGCCCAGGGCCCGGAGTCGTACGACGACGGCCATCCCCTCACCCGCCGGATCGGTGCCTCGCTCGTCGCCCGCTTCGGGG
Source organism: Streptomyces sp. I6 (assembly GCA_003725745.1). Lineage (GTDB taxonomy): Bacteria > Actinomycetota > Actinomycetes > Streptomycetales > Streptomycetaceae > Streptomyces. The sequence goes on from RHDP01000001.1 coordinate 4,372,631, forward strand.
ACCGCCACATCCTCCTGACCACGAAGGACGGCCGGCTGATCTGCATCGCGCCGGGTGACCAGTCCGATGTCCTCGGCTACTTCGCCAAGCAGGCGTACGGGGCGACGGACGGCGGCCGGGTGGCCGTGGGGCGCGCGCATCCGGGTGCGGGCGGGGTGGTTCACTCCTATGAGGAGGCGCTGAACGCCCTGGACCTGGCCGATCGCATGGGCCTGGACGATCCGGTGCTGCAAGCATCCGACCTGCTGGTGTACCCGGTGCTGACGCGTGACCGGCAGGCCATGGCCGACCTCGTGCTCAGCGCCCTCGGCCCGCTCAGGCAGGCTCGCGGCGGAGCCCGGCCGCTGCTCGACACCCTCGCGGCCTATTTCGACACGGGGTGCGTGGCGGCCGAGGCGGCCCGGCGGCTCAACCTGAGCGTGCGGGCCCTGACGTACCGGCTCGACCGGATCCACCGGCTCACCGGCGCCGATCCGGGTGATCCCGTGCACAGGTACACCCTTCAGACGGCGGTCATCGGGGCCAGGCTGCTCGACTGGCCGCAGCAGGAGATCTGACGGCGTATCGGGGGGCGAGGTCCGCTCCGCGAGGCCGGCCGGACCGGACTTCTCGCCTGCTGCCCGCCCCTTCTCGCCTGCCGCCCGCCCCTTCTCGGCTGCCGACCGGCCTGCCGCCTGCCGCCTGCCGCCTGCCGCCTGCCGCCCTGCGCCGTCCGGCCTGCCGCCTGCCGCGGCGGTGGGTGTTCCTCCTCGGTGGTGGCGGCCGCCGTACCCCCTTGCCCGCCGACGCCGCCCCGTGGCGGTGCCGGTCGCCGGGCCGGTACTGGTACCGCGGTACCGGCGGGCGGGCCCACGCATCGGAGGAAGCCCCTGCATCCGTCGCCCGGCACCGTCACCCCCGGAGGCCCTGGACGCCCGGGCCCGGGGGCGCTCCGCCCCGACGCCCCGGACGCCCCGGCTCTGGCGCAATGAGCAGGCACGGGCAGGCACGGGCAGACGTGAGCAGGCACGGGCAGGCGTGAGCAGGCACGGGCAGGCGCGAGCGCGAGGGCGGTCCTCCCGACCCGTGACCGGTCGTCCCGACCCGCGACGATAATCGGGCGCATGTCCGACCAGTCCGTATCCGTGCCACGGGGTGACCATCCGCGCAGTGCGCCCCCTGCTCCCGGGATCTCCCGTGCCGCCCCGCGCTCCTGGGGTACGCGGCGGTCCGGGCGCTGGGAACGGCGATCCTCCTGGTGGCCGCCGCGGTGCAGGGGAAGGACGCCCTGCACCGGTTGAACGGGCGCTGGGACTCCGTCTGGTATGTCCGGATCGCCGAGAACGGCTACGGGTACGACGTGACGCTGCCCGATGGCAGCGTCCATTCCGATCTGGCCTTCTTCCCCCTGCTGCCCGCGCTGGAGCGGGGGGTGTCCGAGGTGCTGCCGGTCGGCGCCGCCACGGCGGGACTGGCGATCGGCTGGCTCGCGGCGTTCGCCGCCGCCTGGGGTGTATACGCAGTCGGTGCCCATGTGGCGGGGCAGCGGGCCGGGATGCTGCTGGCCGTGCTGTGGGGTGTCTACCCGACCGCTTTCGTGCAGTCGATGGCGTACACCGAGACGCTGTTCACCGCGCTGGCCGCCTGGTCGCTGTACGCCGTGCTGACCGACCGCTGGATCGCCGCCGGGACGCTCTGCGCGCTGGCCGGACTGACCCGGCCCTCGGCCGTCGCGCTCGTCGCCGCCCTCGGCGTGACCGCGCTCGTCCGGCTGCTTCGCAGGGACCTGACGTGGCGGACGGTCTTCGGCGTGGCCATCGCGCCGCTCGGATGGCTGGGGTACGTCGCCTTCGTCGCGGTGCGCCGGGGCAGCCCCACGGCGTACTTCGAGGTCCAGGCCGCCTGGGGCAACGAGATCGACGGCGGGGTCGCCCTCGCCCGTTTCGTCGGCGGGCACCTGACCGGGCCCGCCCCGCTCGCCGGAGCCGCGCTGATCGCCGCGATCGGGTTGCTCGTCTGGGTGCTGTGGCTGTGTGTGAAGCAGCGTCAGCCGCTGCCGCTACTGGTGTACACGGCGGGGATCGTCGTCATCTCGCTGATCGGCGCCGCGTATTTCGGCTCCCGCCCGCGGTTGATCATGCCCGCGTTCCCGCTGCTGCTGCCCGCGGCGGCCGCCCTCGCCGGGCCCGCCCGCCGGGCCGCCGCCGTCGCGGTGGTGGCGCTGCTCGCCACCGCGTCGGGGGTGTACGGCGCGTTCACCCTGCTCGGTACGGGGCCGCCCTGATGCCGGGCGCCGGAGGCAGCGGGCCACGGTCGTGTGGTCAGGGCGCCGGGGCGCGGCGCGGTCGTGAGGTCAGGCTGCCGGGCGCCGGGAAGACGGTCCGGCCGGTCAGGCTGCCGGGCGCCGGGAAGACGGTGTGACGGTCCGGCCGGTCAGGCTGCCGGGCGCCGCGGTGCTCCGATCGCGAGCCGGACCCCCGGTCGTACGCCCCACCGCGCCATCGCCCCCGCCTCCGCCTCCAGAACGTGGCGGCTGCGCGGCCTCGGCAGCCCGAGCCGTCCGGGGCGCATCGTGCGGACGTCCAGGACGCGCAACTCCTTGTCGAGGTAGGCCACGTCGATGGTGAATCGCATCCGGAAGGTGTGCACGCTCGCGCACGGCGTCAGCATGAGCGCGCCGTGCAGACCGTCTCGGCCGAGAAGACCGCGGTAGCGCGCACCGTACGACGCGGCGATCAGGAGGTCGACCGGATCCTCCCGGCCGGGGACCGTCAGCGTGCTGTTGCCGTCCCGCCATGCGCCCATGGGCCAGACCGTAGCGGGAGTCGGGACGGGATGGGCCGGGGTCGCCGGACAGTGGGCCCGTGGGCCCATGACCCCCCGTCACCCCGGCCCCTAGGGTCGGTCCCGTGGAGTACGTGTACGTGACGCTGATCGCCGCCGCGGTGTGGGGGGCCGCGGCCGGGGTGCTCGTGCCGCGCCCCGTCTATCGGATGTCCGTCGAGCCGGGGGAGGCGTGGCGGACCGCCTGCCCCGCCGGGCATCCGATCACCGGGCCCGCGCGCGGCTGGCTGGGGCCCGCGCGCTGCCCGCGCTGCGTGCCACCTGTGCCCGTGCGGCCTGCGGTCGTGCCCGCTGGCGCGCCTGGGACCGGGGCACGGGAGGTGCCCGGCGCGCGGGGCGGTGCTGCCGGTTCGGGGGTCGCGGCGGGGCGGGGTGGTGTGAACGGGCCGGGTGGTACGGAGGGGCCGGGGGGCGTAGCCGGTTCGGCGGTCGCTGACGGGCCGGGCGGCGCCGCCGGCGCACCAGGGCTCGGGGCGCCAGGGGCCGGGGCGCCAGGGGCCGGGCCGGGTGGTGCGGACGGGTCCGAAGGCGCGGACGCCCGCGGGACCGCCGCCTACCGGTGCCCGCTCCTGGTGCCGGCGGCCACCGCGCTCGCCTGTGCGGCACTCGCCGCGGCCGTCGGGCCCCGGCCGGAGTTGGCGGTGTGGCTGCTGCTCGTGCCCGTCGCCGCCCTGCTCGCCCTGGTCGACCGCAACGTCCACCGGCTCCCGGACCAGCTGACGCTGCCGCTTGCCGCCGCGGCCGCCGTACTGCTCGGCGGGGCGGCCCTTCTCCCCGGCGCGGGCGGGTCATGGACGACCGCGCTGCTCGGCGGTCCCGTGCTGGGCGCCGGGTACCTCGTGCTTTTCCTCGTCAATCCGAACGGTATGGGCTTCGGTGATGTGAAGCTGGCCCTGTCGCTCGGCGTGGCGCTCGGCTGGTACGGCTGGGAGGTGCTCTTCCTGGGGGCCTTCGCGGGGTTTCTGCTCGGCGCCGTGTACGGGCTCGGGCTCGTCGTCCTCCGCGGGGCGAGGCGCGATACGGCCATCCCGTTCGGGCCGTTCATGGTCTCGGGCACGCTGGTCGGACTGCTGCTGGGCGGGCTCGCCGCCGGCTGAGCGGGGCGCGGCGAGTGCGTGCCGGTCGACCGGATCGGCGCAGCGGGAGGCCGGGAAGGGCGGAACCGTCCGCGTGCCGGGCGTGCCCGCGACTCCCGGTCGTCCCGGGGCAGACTGGGGTCCATGGACCTCACACCCGTCAATCTGACCGAGGCACTCGCCTCTTTCGGCGATGTGTACAGCCCCCGCATCGTTGCCCGGATGAACGACTACGACATACGCGTGGCGCACGTGGCCGGGGAGCACGTCTGGCACGTCCACGAGGACACCGACGAGTTCTTCCTCGTCCTCGACGGTCGCTTCGACATCGCGATGCGGGACGCGGACGGAGCGGAGACGACGGTCGCCCTCCGCAAGGGGGACACGTTCGTCGTGCCGAAGGGCACCGAGCACAAGCCGTCGTCGCCGGGCGGCTCGATCCTGATGTTCGAGCCGGCCGGCACGAAGTCCACGGGCGACCGCCACGAAGGGGAGATCCCCGCCCACGTGGACAGCACCACAGGTCACGCCCTCTAGCATGCGGACGCATGCGGACATTCTTTGACAATCTGGCTGTCTCGCGTGCGCGGCCGAAGCCGGTTCCGGCTTCCGCGGCCGCCCGGCCGCCGGAAGGTCCCTCCGCCGCCCTCCTCCCCTGGGGTTGGGCGGCGGTCCTGTCCCTGCTCTACGCGACCGTCGCCGTGCGCCGCCACCAGCTCCTCCGCACCACGGGCTACGACCTAGGCATCTTCGAGCAGGCGGTACGCGCCTACGCCCGGCTCCAGGCTCCCGTCGTCCCGTTGCGCGGCGACGGCTTCAACCTGCTCGGCGACCACTTCCACCCGCTGCTCGCCGCCCTCGCCCCGCTCTACGGGCTCTGGCCGTCCCCGCTCTGCCTGCTCGTGGCCCAGTCCGCCCTGCTCGCCCTCGCCGTCGTGCCGCTGGCCCGCTGGGCCGTCAGGGCGCTCGGCCGCCGCGCCGCGCACGTCGTCGCGTTCGGCTACGGCGCGAGCTGGGGCATCGCCTCGGCTGCCGCTTTCGACTTCCACGAGGTGGCCCTGGCCGTACCGCTCCTGGCCTTCGCCCTCGAAGCGCTCGGCCGGCGACGCTGGGTGCGGGCCGTCGCCTGGGCCGCGCCCCTGCTGCTGGTCAAGGAGGACCTGGGGCTGACCCTGGCGGCCGTGGGCGCCTATGTGGCATGGAAGGGGCCCCGGAAGCTGGGGATCGCGACGGCCGCGGCCGGGCTCATCGGCAGCGCCGTCGAGATCACGTTGCTGCTGCCGGCCTTCAACCCCGGCGGCGGGTACGCCCACGGAAGCAACCTCACCGACGGGTACGGCTCGCTCCTCGCCATGCTGGCCTTCGCGCCGCTCGACGCGCTACGCCCCGACGTCAAGGCCATGACCCTCGTGCTGGTGTTCGCCCCCAGTGCGCTCCTGGCCCTGCGGTCACCGCTGGCGCTGATCGCCGTGCCGACGCTCGCCTGGCGGATGCTGTCGGAGAACGCGTTCCACTGGGGGACCGCCTTCCACTACAGCGCGGTGCTGATGCCCGTCGTCTTCGCCGGGCTCGTCGACGCCCTCGACCGCTACCGGCAGGCCGGTGATCCGCTCGCGGTCCGCCATGTGCGCGCCTCGCTGGTCACGGTCCTCGCCGTGACGGTGGTGATGCTGCCGTCCTTTCCGCTCGCCCAGCTGGCGCAGCGGGCCACCTGGCGCACCACCCCGCACATCGAGGCCGCCCGGGCGCTGCTCCAGCGGATCCCGGACGGGGCGACGGTCGCCGCCTCCAACCGGTTCGTACCCCAGCTCACCTCCCGCTGCCACGTCGTGCTCTTCCCGACCTGGCCGGTCGAGGGGCATCTGTACGAGTACGACGGGAAGCGAACGCCCCGACCCACCGCGGAATGGATCATCCACGACAGCAGGGCCCCGGAGGCGTGGCCGTACCGGACGGGCCACTGGCCGTATCCGCCCGAGCGGCAGCAGGCCGAACTGGACGCGGCACAGCGGGCGTACGGCTACGAGCGTGTCGCGGCCCTCGACGGCATCACGCTGCTGAGGCGCACCCGGTGACCTCGCATACGGGACCGGCCGGCTGCTCCGGCATGTCGGCCGCCCGGTCCTGCGCGGTGACCCTCGGGCACGGGACCGGCCGGCGCCGGCCGAGGAGGCCGGCGTGCGGGTCGCCCGGTGACCCTCGGGCACGGGACCGGCGGCCACCGTCCGTGCCGCAGGCCGACCGGCCCGTCGTGGGTGGACCGTCCGTGCCGCAGGACACGGCCGTCCGCGGGGGTTGCGTCAACCGGGTGCATATTGGCCCGTTCCCCCGTAGGGAGTACGGGCCGCACTCGGCGCGGAGGCCCGACCCGGCCGCTGCCCAGGGCCTTTACCCTTTTCGTACCGCAGTCGTACGACTTCGGAGAGTAGTGACCGCCTGCCGTGGCGCGCGGCTTCCTGCACGAAGGGTTATGGTGGAACTCCCCCCTCGGGCCGGTCCGTATCCCCCCACGGACCGGCCCGTTTCCTTTGCCCCAGTAGCCCCCCAGTGGCCCGCGAGTGGGCCACTGGGGTACGCGGGTTCCCCGGGGAGTGGTCCCAGGGCACTCGAGTGGCCCCGAGTGCCCTCGAAGGGGCCGGGGCGCGGGGAGATCAGCCGCGGTCGGCCCAGATGTTCGTCCCCGCGGTGTCCACCGCGAAGACGTCGATCTCCTTCAGCTCCTCGTCGGTGAGTGGCGCCGCGTGGAGCGCGGCCACGTTCTCCTCCAGCTGGCCGGCACTGCTCGCGCCGATCAGGGCCGAGGTCATCCGGTCGTCGCGCAGCACCCAGCTGAGCGCCAGCTGGGCGAGCGTCTGGCCGCGCCGCCGCGCTATCTCGTTGAGGCCCCGGAGCCGGCGCAGCATCTCCTCGGAGAGCAGGTTCGGGTCGAGGGACTTGCCCTGGGTCGCCCGCGAGCCCTCCGGTACGCCGGTGAGGTACTTGCCGGTGAGGAGCCCCTGGGCGAGCGGTACGAAGGAGATGCAGCCCATACCGGCCGCCTCCAGGGTGTCGAGGATCCCGTCGTCCTCGATCCAGCGGTTGATCATCGAGTAGGACGGCTGGTGGATGAGCGCCGGGACGCCCATCTCCTTCAGCAGCCGGGCTGCCTCGGCGGTCTGCTCGGAGTTGTACGAGGAGACGCCCACGTAGAGGGCCTTGCCCTGCTGGACGGCGGACGCCAGGGCGCCCATCGTCTCCTCCAGCGGGGTGTGCGGGTCGAAGCGGTGCGAGTAGAAGATGTCGACGTAGTCCAGGCCCATCCGCTTCAGCGACGCGTCCAGCGAGGACATCAGGTACTTGCGGGAGCCCCACTCGCCGTAGGGTCCGGGGTGCATCAGATAGCCGGCCTTGGTGGAGACGATCAGCTCGTCCCGGTACGGCGCGAAGTCCCGGGCGAAGATCTTGCCGAAGTTCAGCTCGGCGGAGCCGGGGGGCGGTCCGTAGTTGTTCGCCAGGTCGAAATGGGTGACGCCGAGGTCGAAGGCGCGGCGCAGGATCGCCCGCTGCGAGGCGAGCGCGCGGTCGTCGCCGAAGTTGTGCCACAGGCCCAGGGAGATCGCGGGGAGCCTGAGCCCGCTGCGGCCGGTCCGGCGGTACTCCATCGAGGCGTAGCGGTCCTCGGCTGCACGGTAATAGGGGGAATCGTTCACGCTTCCCTGCCTATCACGGACTTGTGACAGACCGGGTTGGGTGCGCCCGGCCGCTCCGCAGTAGTGTGACGGCGTCGGGGGGTCAGCCACAGCACGGAGGGGTTAAGGACTGTGAACCTGCGCGACCTGGTGTACGGGCTCTACGCACGCCGGGTGGAGGGCCGCCTCGACCACGCCCAGGTGCCCAAGCACATCGGTGTCATCCTCGACGGCAACCGGCGCTGGGCGAAGGCGTCGGGCGGCACGGCCGCGGAGGGACACCGGGCCGGGGCGGAAAAGATCTCCGAGCTGCTGGGCTGGTGCGCCGAGACCGACGTCGAGGTGGTCACGCTCTGGATGCTGTCCACGGACAACTTCGACCGCCCGGAGGAGGAGCTGCGCCCGCTTCTCGGCATCATCGAGAACACCGTGCGCAATCTGGCCTCCGACGGCCGGTGGCGGGTGCACCACGTGGGCACCATGGACCTGCTTCCCGCCGGGACCCAGTCGGTGCTCAAGGAGGCCCAGCAGTCGACCGCCGGCATCGACGGGATACTGGTCAACGTCGCGGTGGGCTACGGCGGCCGCCAGGAGATCGCGGACGCGGTGCGCTCGCTGCTGAACGAGCACGCCGCGAGGGGGACGACCTTCGAGGAACTCGCGGAGATCGTCGACACCGACATGATCGCCTCCCACCTCTACACGCGCGGGCAGCCCGACCCCGACCTGGTGATCCGCACGAGCGGCGAGCAGCGTCTGTCGGGCTTCATGCTCTGGCAGAGCGCGCACTCCGAGTACTACTTCTGCGAGGTGTTCTGGCCGGCCTTCCGCAAGGTCGACTTCCTTCGCGCACTCCGCGACTACGCCGCCCGCCACCGCCGCTACGGGGCCTGACGACGGGCCACCGGCGGCAGGGCCTCCGTTCGACTCCTCCTCGGGGCGCGGTGTCCGCGCCAGGCCGCTGGTTCCGTGACGGGGGGCCGGTGCACGGGGGGCCTTGCCCGTGGGGCGTCTGCCGTGCGGCGTCTCCCAGGACGAAGGCCGTTCCCGGCCGTTCCCCGCCGCTTCCGCCCGGAGACCCGCGGCGGCGGGTGCCGGACGGCCGGGTGCCGGGTGGCGGGATCTTGACGACCGGTCCCCCGTTCGGCCCAGGCGCAGTGGGCCGACCGGGTGGAAGCCGGGCACTCCTGAGGGTGGTCCCGGGCAGGGTCACCGCATGTTCATCGACGCGTCGTCATATGCCATGGCATGGCCGCGCTTGTTCGAGGGAATATCCCTGACAGGTCGACATCCGGACACCCGCTCCGGATGCCGTTCTACAGCGCGCGGCACCGAGCCGCTCGCCCGGGAGGCCCTTTGCGCCAGGACGACCGTGCGGCCAGCACGGAAGGAACGGGGGGCCGGTGCCCGGCCCGTGCATCGTGGCCGGAGACCGGTCCGGTCCCCTGCCGTTCGGTGGGGAGACCTCCAGCCCGCGACGCCGTCGCACCCCGATCTCAGCCGAGGGGGTACGTCCTTCCGTGGTGAACAGCACAAAGCGCCGCATGTCCGACAGGCGCACCTACGTCATCGACACCAGCGTCCTGCTGGCCGACCCCAACGCCGTCTCGCGCTTCGACGAGCACGAGGTCGTGCTCCCGATCGTCGTCGTGACGGAGCTGGAGGCCAAGAGGCACCACCCGGAACTCGGTTACTTCGCCAGGCAGGCACTGCGCCTGCTCGACGACTACCGGGTCCGGTACGGCCGCCTGGACGCACCCATCCCGATGGGCGACCTCGGCGGCACGCTGCGCGTCGAGCTCAACCACTCGGACCCCGGGGTGCTTCCCGCCGGCTACCGGCTGGGTGACAACGACTCACGGATCCTCGCGGTGGCACGGAACCTCCAGGCAGAGGGGTACGACGTCACCGTCGTGTCCAAGGATCTGCCGCTGCGCATCAAGGCGTCCTCCGTCGGCCTCCTCGCCGAGGAGTACCGTGCGGAACTCGCGGTAACGGATTCCGGTTGGACCGGAATGTCCGAACTGGCGCTGTCCGCGGAGCAGGTGGACATCCTCTTCGAGGAGGAGCACCTGCAGGTGCCGGAGGTGTCCGGCCTGCCCGTCCACACCGGACTCGTCCTCCAGTCGGAGCGGGGCAAGGCCCTCGGCCGGGTCGCCTCCGACGGAGGCGTCCGGCTCGTCCGGGGCGACCGCGAGGCCTTCGGCATCCGCGGCCGCAGTGCCGAGCAGCGCATCGCCCTCGATCTGCTGCTCGACCCGGACGTCGGCATCGTCTCGATGGGCGGCCGGGCGGGTACCGGCAAGTCCGCGCTGGCGCTCTGCGCCGGCCTGGAGGCCGTACTGGAGCGCCGGCAGCACCAGAAGGTGATGGTCTTCCGGCCGCTGTACGCGGTCGGCGGGCAGGAACTGGGCTATCTGCCGGGTACCGAGGCCGAGAAGATGAGCCCCTGGGCCCAGGCGGTCTTCGACACGCTCTCCGCGGTGGCCGGACGCGAGGTCATCGAGGAGGTCCTCGGCAGGGGCATGCTCGAGGTGCTGCCGCTGACCCACATCCGCGGACGCTCGCTGCACGACGCGTTCGTCATCGTGGACGAGGCCCAGTCCCTGGAGCGGAACGTCCTGCTGACCGTACTGTCCCGTATCGGGGCCAACTCGCGGGTCGTTCTCACCCATGACGTGGCGCAACGGGACAATCTTCGCGTGGGCCGCTATGACGGGGTCGTCGCCGTCGTCGAGAAGCTGAAGGGGCATCCGCTCTTCGCGCATGTCACGCTCACCCGGTCCGAGCGCTCGCAGATCGCCGCACTGGTGACCGAGATGCTGGAGGACGGGCCGATCTGACGGGACCCGCGCGGCCCGGAAGTTGGCGCCGCCCGGCAAAGCGAGGGAGCTTAGCCGGGCGGCGCCGTGCTGCGCCGCCCTTTCCACAAAACTCCTGGGGCAAACGAGGTGTGAGCTTTCACACGCAGCCATGAATTGCCTTGCGGCATCCGCTTCCGGCAGAGTCTGGGTTCCGTCAGGCCCCGCATACGGCACAGCTGCACCCTCAGGGGTGCGGCACCACACAACTCCACAGACGCCGCCGTATGCCGCCCGAGCACCACGCGGCACTCCCGCAGGGGAGCGCCCACCGGGCCCGTGCCTCCCGTGACCTAGCAAGAGGGAGTGCCAGTGCCAGGGGCACGATTGCGCCCGCGAGGTCACCTGTGCGGGCGGTGCTGGAAGGAAACCGTGTGAGCCGGATCTCGGTCCGGGGATTCGCAGTGGCGTCCGCCACCGCAGTCACCACTGTCGGCGCTGTCGTGGGTGTTGCCTCGGGCAACTCCCTTCCCGCGAACGGCGACAACCTGGAGACGACCGCGGCGGACGCGACGCTGCTCGCGGACATCCCCGTCGGTGAGCAGGCCCAGGTTCAGGTCGCGTCCCTGACCCAGCAGGCCGACGCGCAGGCGGCCGCCGCCGACGCGTCCGCGAGGAAGTCCGCGGAGGAGGCGGCTCGCCTCCAGGCCGCCAAGGACGCCGAGGCGAAGAAGGAAGCCGCCGAGGAGAAGGCCCAGCGCGAGGCCGAGGCCGAGGCCGAGGCCCGGGAGGCCAAGGAGGCCGAGGAGCGCGCCAGCCGCTCCGCCGTCCGGGAAGCCTCCAGCTTCTCGACGCAGTCGTCGTACAGCATCTCCGAGGTCCAGGCGATCGCCCGCCAGATGGTCCCCGGCGACCAGTTCCAGTGCTTCAGCAACATCGTGGACCACGAGTCCAGCTGGAACTACCGGGCCCAGAACCCGTCCTCCGGCGCCTACGGCCTCGTCCAGGCGCTCCCGGGCTCCAAGATGGCGTCCGCCGGCGCCGACTGGCAGACGAACCCCGCCACCCAGATCAAGTGGGGCCTGAACTACATGAACGACCGCTACGGCAGCCCCTGCGGCGCCTGGTCGTTCTGGCAGGCCAACCGCTGGTACTAGCCTGTTCAGGCCGATGGCCTGCGCCGGCCGGACCCTGGACCCCGGGTCCCGGAGCGTCCCGGCTGCCCGACTCCGCTGAGCCCCTCACCGTCCGACGGTGGGGGCTCGGTCCGTGTACGGTCGGGACGGACCTTGGGGGGAGAGGGAAGCACGAGATGTCGAAGACACCAGCGTGGCTGGGTCGGCTGGGGGCCGGACTGTCCCGGCTCGGGGCGAGGTTCGAGGAACGGCGGGCCGCCGCCGAGGCGGCGGCGGACCCCGGCGGTGAGCCCGGTGACGGGCGTCCGGGCGCGGCGAACCCGCCCGACCGGGTGCCACCGCCACCCGCCTACGCCCCCGCCGTTCCCGCGCGACCCCATCCGGTCGAGGCCCTCCCCTGGGGGATGAGGGTCGCGGCCGAGGCGGGCTGGCGGCTGCTGGTCCTGGCCGGCACGCTCTGGGTGCTGATGCGCGTCATCAGCTCGGTGCGGCTCGTCGTGCTCGCCTTCGTCGCCGCCCTCCTGGTCACCGCACTCCTCCAGCCGACCGTTGCCCGTCTGCGGGGGGCCGGGCTGCCCCGCGGGCTCGCCACGGCCGTCACGGCGGTCCTGGGCTTCGTCGTCATCGGCCTCGTCGGCTGGTTCGTCGTCTGGCAGGTGACGGACAACCTCGGCGACGTCGCCGACCGGGTGAAGGACGGTATCGAGGAGCTCAAACGCTGGCTGCTCAACAGCCCGTTCCATGTGACCGAGCGCCAGATCAACGACATCGCGAACAACCTCCAGGACACCATCGGCACCAACACGCAGGAGATCACCTCCGCCGGGCTCCAGGGCGTGACCGTGATGGTGGAGATCCTCACCGGGATACTGCTGGCGCTGTTCTCCACCCTCTTCCTGCTCTACGACGGGCGGCGGATCTGGCAGTGGTCCCTGAAGCTGGTGCCCGCCGCGGCCCGCCCCGGTGTCGCCGGCGCCGGGCCGCGTGCCTGGCGCACCCTCACGGCGTATGTGCGGGGCACGGTGGTGGTCGCCCTCATCGACGCCATCTTCATCGGCCTGGGCATCTACTTCCTGGATGTGCCGCTGGCCGTCCCGCTCGCCGTGTTCATCTTCCTGTTCTCCTTCATCCCCCTGGTGGGTGCGGTCGTCTCGGGTGCCCTGGCGGTCGTCGTGGCCCTGGTCACCCAGGGGGTGTTCACCGCGTTCATGGTGCTGCTGGTGGTGCTCGCCGTGCAGCAGATCGAAGGGCATGTGCTGCAGCCGTTCATCCTGGGCCGCGCGGTTCGCGTCCATCCGCTGGCCGTCGTCCTCGCGGTCGCCACGGGCGGTCTGACGGCGGGGATCGGCGGCGCGGTGGTCGCGGTGCCGCTGGTGGCGGTGACGAACACGGTGGTCACCTACCTCCGTGCGTACGGCCAGGGCCAGGTGAGCCGGATCGGCCCCGCTCCGCACGGGGCGACGGTGACGGACCTGGCGCCGACCCCGACCCCGGCAACGCCCCTGCCTCCGGCCGCACCGAAGTCCGAACCCCCGCCCCGGAGGGCGAGGAACGCACCTGACGCGGCCGGGGCCGGTGGCCGGGGGAGTGGCTCCGGCCCGTGTACGGGCGGGCGGGACGGCGCGGTGGCCGGTGGCGGACCCGTCCGCCCGCTTCCCGGCGGCCCCGCGCCCGGCCCGCCCGGGGGCGGGCGGCACGCCGACAAGGGCGCCCCGCCCGGCACGCGGCCGGGCGGGGCGCCCTGTGCACGATCCGGCCGTCCGGCCGGGACGTCGTTACCCGGCCAGCACGGCTTCCGCGTCCAGCGTCGTTCCGACGGCCTGGATCACCGAGGCGATCTTGAAGGCCTCCTGGATGACGTCGCGCTCGACGCCCGCCTTGCGGAGCACCTGCTCGTGCGAGTCGAGGCACTGGCCGCAGCCGTTGATCGCGGAGACGGCCAGCGACCACAGCTCGAAGTCGGTCTTCTCGACACCGGGGTTGCCGATGACGTTCATCCGCAGTCCGGCGCGCAGCGTCCCGTACTCGGGGTCCGACAGCAGGTGCCGGGTCCGGTAGAAGACGTTGTTCATCGCCATGACCGCGGCGGCCGACTTGGCGGCGGTGTACGCCTCGCCGGACAGGTTGGCCTTGGCCTCGGGCTCCAGCTCGCGCAGCACGATCGGCGAGCGGGAGGCGATCGCGCACGCCAGGACCGTGCCCCACAGCTGCTGCTGCGGGAGGTCGCTGTTGCCGATCACCGAACCGAGGTTCAGCTTGAGGTCCTTGGCGTAGTCCGGCAGGGCGGACTTCAGCTCATCGAGCGCCATGCTCACTCACCGGCCAGCAGCTTGGCCGCGTCGAGGGTGTCCTCGCCCTTGGACCAGTTGCAGGGGCAGAGCTCGTCGGTCTGCAGGGCGTCGAGGACCCGCAGGACCTCCTTGGGGTTACGGCCGACGGAACCGGCGGTCACCATGGTGAACTGGATCTCGTTGTTCGGGTCGACGATGAAGACGGCGCGCTGGGCGAAGCCGTCCTCGCCCTCGATGCCGAGGTCGCGCATCAGCTCGTGCCGGGAGTCGGCCATCATCGGGAAGGGCAGGTCACGCAGGTCGGCGTGGTCCTTGCGCCAGGCGTGGTGGACGAACTCGGAGTCGCCGGAGAAGCCGAGGACCTGGGCGTCGCGGTCGGCGAACTCGTCGTTCAGCTTGCCGAACGCCGCGATCTCGGTGGGGCAGACGAAGGTGAAGTCCTTGGGCCACGCGAAGACGACCTTCCACTTGCCCTCGTAGGACTTGTGGGTGATCTGCTCGAACTCCTTGCCGCTCTCCAGCGAGACGCAGGCGGTCAGTTCGAAGGTGGGGAACTGGTCACCGACAGTGAGCACGCGCTCTCCTTGCAACGGGAAGCCTCCCGTGGGGGCTTCCGGGGGTTGGACGGACCTCCACCCTGGCACAGAGTGCATTGATCATAGAAATAGCTAGACTGGGTCGCCGTGATCGGAGGTACTTATCAGTGAGGGTGGCGAATCCGGTGAATCGGGGCAAACAGCCCAGCTTGGCTCAACTTCGCGCCTTCGCCGCCGTTGCCGAGCATCTGCACTTCCGGGACGCGGCTGCCGCAATCGGGATGAGCCAGCCCGCGCTGTCCGGAGCCGTGTCGGCTCTGGAGGAGGCACTGGGTGTCCAGCTCCTGGAGCGTACGACGCGGAAGGTCCTGCTGTCGCCCGCGGGCGAGCGGCTCGCGGTCCGCGCCAAGGCGGTCCTCCACGCCGTCGGCGAACTGCTGGAGGAGGCCGAGGCTGTGCGTGCGCCCTTCACCGGCGTACTGCGCCTCGGAGTGATCCCGACCGTCGCTCCCTATCTGCTGCCGAGCGTGCTGAGGCTGGTCCGCGAGCGCTACCCGGAACTCGATCTCCAGGTCCACGAGGAGCAGACGTCGTCGCTGCTGGAGGGGCTTTCGGCGGGCAGGCTCGACCTGCTGCTCCTCGCCGTACCGCTCGGGGTGCCCGGAGTGACGGAACTGCCGCTGTTCGAAGAGGACTTCGTGCTGGTGACGTACGGCACCCACTGGCTCGGCGGCCGCGAGGGCATCCCGCGCGACGCCCTCAGGGAGCTTCCGCTGCTGCTGCTCGACGAGGGCCACTGCCTCCGCGACCAGGCCCTCGACATCTGCCGGGAGGCGGGCCGCTCGGACGGGGCACCGGTCACCACCACCGCGGCCGGACTGTCCACCCTGGTCCAGCTGGTGGCGGGAGGGCTGGGCGTCACCCTCCTGCCGCACACTGCCGTCCAGGTCGAGGCCGGCCGCAACCCGGCCCTGGCCACCGGCTACTTCGCGGACCCGGCCCCGGCCCGCCGGGTCGCCCTGGCGATGCGCACGGGGGCCGCCCGCCAGGGGGAGTTCGAGCAGTTCGCGGGCGCGCTCCGGAAGGCACTCGAAGACCTTCCGGTACGCGTGCTCCACGGCGGCGGGGGCCCTCCGCCGGGAGTCCTGCCGACCGCACCGGCCGCACCGGCCGCACCGGGCACGTCGGGCACGTCGGGTGTGTCGGCCGGAGTGGCCGGAGCGTCGGCGGACTGAGGACCGTCACCGAGGGTGCGACGCCGACGCCCGCCGCGCCCGTACGGACCCCGTGGTTGCCCCGACCCCTCGGCGGCATTGACTCCATGGCCGTACCGGCCCCTGGGCGGTACCGGCCCCTGGGCTGTGCCGGGCCCCCGGCCGTATCGGCTTCCCGGCCGTACCGGCCCCCCGCCCGTACCGGCCCCCGGCCGTATCGGCTTCCCGGCCGTGCCGACCGTATTGGCCGGACGGAATCCCGGCCGCCCGGCCCTTCCGGCTCCGGCTTCCGGCCGGTCTGCCCGGAGGAGGGGTCCGGCTACTCCCCGGACGGCTCCTTCGGTGCCGGCGGCCGTCCCCGGCGGGGGATCGGTTTGACGCCGCCGGGGAGCCGGCCCGCCTCCGACAGGGCCCGGCGCAGCAGGAACTCGATCTGGGCGTTGGCGCTGCGCAGCTCGTCCGACGCCCAGCGCGCCAGCGCCTCGTAGACCGACGGGTCGAGCCGCAGCAGCACCTGTTTCCGTTCGGAAGGAGTCACTGGTAGAGCGTGCCCGTGTTCAGGACGGGCTGCGCCGCGCGGTCCCCGCAGAGCACCACCATCAGGTTCGAGACCATCGCCGCCTTGCGCTCGTCGTCCAGTTCCACCAGGCCGTCCTCGGTGATCCGCGCCAGCGCGGCCTCCACCATGCCGACCGCGCCGTCCACGATCTGCCGGCGGGCCGCGACGACGGCCCCGGCCTGCTGTCGCTGGAGCATCGCCGAGGCGATCTCGGGAGCGTACGCGAGGTGGGTGAAGCGCGACTCGACGATGTGGACGCCCGCGGCCTCCACCCGGGCGCGCAGTTCCAGGGCCAGCTTCTCGGTGATCTCCTCGGCGTTGCCGCGCAGCGACAGCCCGTCCTCGTCATGGGCGTCGTACGGGTACTCGATCGCTATGTGCCGCACCGCCGCCTCGGTCTGGGTGGAGACGAACTCCCGGAAGTCGTCCACCTCGAACATCGCCTGCGCGGTGTCCTCGACCTTCCACACGACCACCGCGGCGAGCTCGATCGGGTTGCCGTAGGCGTCGTTGACCTTGAGTACCGCGGTCTCGTGGTTGCGGATCCGGGTGGAGATCTTCGCCCGGGTGGTCAGCGGGTTGACCCAGCGCAGCCCGTCCGTGCGGATGGTGCCCCGGTAGCGGCCGAAGAGCTGCACCACCCGGGCCTCGCCCGGGGCGATCATGTTGAGCCCGAACAACGCGACGGCGGCGGTGATCACCAGCAGCACCCCGCACACGATGAGCAGGGCCTTCGTGGCCGCCGCCGCCGAGGCGCCCGCCGTCATCAGCAGCACACCGGCCGTCATCAGCAGCACACCGGCCGCGAGTCCGGCCAGTCCGAGCAGCAGTGCCAGGCCGCCGCCGATGCTGCGCGCGGCGAACTCCCCGACTCTCGGCCCGGGCATCTCCGGTGTGTCGTGGTGGTGGAGAGATGTGCTGGTAGCAGGCATGTGCGCCCCCGTTCCGCGGACCGCGACCGCGGCCCCAATGGCTAGCAATGTGATTACACATTAATCCAACTCGCAACCCTGCGCACCCCTCGTGAGTCGGTTCCTTCGAGGCGGGTGCTGATTCTCACGTCCGGAAAAGACCTGATCGGTAGCCCTTTGTCTGTGCGACCGGTGTTAGCTTTCAGAGCTGATCTGGCGACAACCGCCGGCGTGCGGCACGACGACGGCCGGCGGACGGCGACCGGCGACGAGCGCGGAACAGAGAGCGGAGCAACGGAGCGATGGGCCGAGCGGAAGCGCGGAGGGCCCGGCAGCGCGACGCGCGCCGGGCGGGCAAGGCCGGGGGTATACGGCGCTTCCTCACCTGGAGGAGGCTGCTCGGCACCTTCTTCACGGTCTGCCTGCTGGGTATGGGTGCGCTCTTCATCGTCTATCTGCTGGTGCCGGTTCCCACGGCCAACGCGCAGGCCGAGAAGGAGAGCAACGTCTACAAGTACGCGGACGGCTCACTCCTCGCCCGCACCGGGACGGTCAACCGCGAGATCGTCGGCCTGGACAAGATCCCGGACGACGTCGAGAAGGCCTTCGTCGCCGCCGAGAACAAGACCTTCTACAAGGACTCCGGCGTCGACCTGAAGGGCACCGTCCGCGGTGTGTTCAACACCCTGACCGGCGGGGGCAAGCAGGGCGGCTCGACGATCACCCAGCAGTACGTCAAGAACTACTATCTCAACCAGGACCAAACGGTCACCCGCAAGCTCAAGGAGCTGGTGATCTCGCTGAAGGTGGACCAGCAGAAGGACAAGGAGGAGATCCTCGCCGGCTATCTGAACACCAGCTACTACGGGCGTGGCGCCTACGGCATCCAGGCCGCGGCCCAGGCGTACTACCGCAAGGACGCCCAGAAGCTCACCGTCGCCGAGGGCGCCTACCTCGCCGCCCTGCTCCAGGCCCCCAGCCAGTACGACTGGGCGGTCGCCTCGCCGACCGGCAGAAAGCTGGTGAGCGAGCGCTGGAACTACGTCCTGGACAACATGGTCGGGCAGAACTGGCTGGACGCGTCCACCCGTTCGGGCCTGGAGTTCCCCGTGCCGAAGGAACCGAAGGCCGCCCCGGGCATGGAGGGGCAGACCGGCTACCTCGTCAAGGCGGCCAACGCCGAACTCGCCAGGCGCGGCGTCAGCGAGGACCAGATCGAGGCCGGCGGCTGGACCATCACGCTCAGCATCGAGAAGAAGCGCCAGGACGCCCTCGTCGAGGCCGTCGACGAGCAGCTGGAGAAGAAGCTCGACCGCGACGGCGACGAGCGCGACGCGACCGTCCAGGCCGGCGCGACCTCCGTCGACCCGAAGAGCGGCAAGGTCGTCGCCCTGTACGGCGGGGTCGGAGCGACCGAGCACTGGATCTCCAACGCCACCCGACGGGACTACCAGCCCGCCTCCACCTTCAAGCCCGTCGTGCTCGCCACCGCCCTGGAGACCGGGGCGGAGACCCAGGACGGCCGGCGGATCGGCCTGGACACCGTGTACGACGGCAACAGCAAGCGCCCGGTGGAGGGCAGCGACACGCCGTTCGCGCCGGAGAACGAGGACGACCGCAGCTACGGGCCCGTCACCGTCCAGAAGGCCACCGACAGCTCCATCAACTCGGTGTACGCCCAGATGATCGTGGACGTCGGTCCCGCCAAGGTGAAGGAGACCGCGCTCGGCCTCGGCATGCGGGACGGTGACGGCTGGCCGGTGCGTCCCGCGATGTCGCTGGGCACGATGGGCGCCTCGACCTGGGACATGGCCGCGGTCTACGCCACCCTCGACAACCACGGTGAGAAGGTCACGCCGTCGATCGTGAAGGACGCGACGCACCGGACCCGCGAGGTGGAGGCCGCGTCCGAGGGCGGTGACCGCGTCATCAGCAGGGAGGCCGCCGACACCGTGACCCAGGCCATGACCGGCGTGGTGCGCGACGGCTCCGGCCGCAACGCCCGGGGCGACTACCACGCGGCGGGCAAGACCGGTACCTCGGAGAACAACCGCTCTGCCTGGTTCGTCGGCTACACGCCCGAACTCGTCACCGCCGTCGCCCTGTTCGGCGAGAACCCCAAGGGCGGCCAGGTCACCCTGACCGACACCGTCAACGCGGGCCGCGCCAACGGCGGGGGTGTGCCGGCCCTGATCTGGCAGCAGTACACCACCGGCGCCCTCGGCGGCGGCTCGGACAAGCGGTTCGACCTGGAGCTCCTGCAGCCGGTGCGGGAGGAACCCCGGCGAGCCCGAGCGGGACGCCCTCCGAGAGCGAGGAGCCCGAGGAGCCCTCGGAGGAGCCGTCGCAGCCGGAGGAGCCGGACGAGCCCCCGAGCGACTCGCCCGACCCGTCCCCGTCGGACGACCGGCCCACCCGGCCGGGCGACACGGCCGGCACCACGGAGGGCACCGACAGCGGCACCACCGAGGGCGGCGGGACCGACTCGGGCACCACGGAGGGCGGCGAGAGCGACGGCGGTGCCGCCAA
Source organism: Streptomyces sp. I6 (assembly GCA_003725745.1). GTDB lineage: Bacteria > Actinomycetota > Actinomycetes > Streptomycetales > Streptomycetaceae > Streptomyces. The sequence goes on from RHDP01000001.1 coordinate 4,392,175, forward strand.
CGCGGGCACCGCGGAGGGGACGACGGAGGGGACGACGGCCGGCGTACGGCCCCGGCCGAGGACCACCTGACGGAAGGCGGCCGGGCCGCGCTCATCGGTCTGACGAAGCGGCCGGGCCGCGCACACCGGTGCGCGGCCCGGCCGTGGTCTTCGCGCCGGGACCTGCGGCCGGCCCGCGACCTCCTGCCCCGGGCGCGGTCTCCGCGCCGCGCGGCCGGCGGTCAGCCTCCGTTGACCTCCTGGGAGATCCGGTCGCCGATCTCCTTGTCGACGTTGCGCCAGTACTGCACGGCGCGGTCCAGCACCGGCCGCGAGACGCCCTGCCTCAGATGGCCGCTGACGTTCGACACCAGCCGCGAACGGGCGGCGTCGTCGAGGACGTGGCGGACCATCGTGCCCGCCTGCCCCCAGTCGTCGTCCTCGCGGTGCAGCTTGTACGCCTCGCGCACCATCTCGCCGGCCGTCGCCCACCCCGCGGGGTCGCCGAAGCGCGCGAAGTCGGCGTCCGGGCCGCCGTAGGAGTTGGGGGCGTACGGCCGGGCCGCGTACGAGGGCGCGTACCGCATCGGACCGTCCTTGGCGTACGAGTTCACCGGCGCGTGCGGCCGGTTCGGCGGCAGCTGGGCGTAGTTGGGGCCGATCCGGTACCGGTGGGTGTCGGGGTAGGAGAACAGCCGGCCGAGCAGCATCTTGTCCGGCGAGGGGCCGATGCCCGGAACCATGTTCGACGGCTCGAAGGCGGCCTGCTCGATGTGGATGAAGTAGTCCTCCGGATTCCGGTTCAGCGTCATCCGGCCCACGTCGATCAGCGGGTAGTCCCCGTGCGGCCACACCTTCGTGAGGTCGAAGGGGTTGAAGCGGTAGTCCGCGGCGTCCTCGAACGGCATGATCTGGACCTTCAGGGTCCACGAGGGCGCGTCCCCGGCCTCGATCGACTCGTACAGGTCGCGCCGGTGCCGGTCCGCGTCGTAACCGGCGAGTTCGTCGGCCTCCTCCTGGGTGAGGAAGTCGATGCCCTGGTCGGTCTTGAAGTGGTACTTCACCCAGAACCGCTCACCGGCGCCGTTGATCCACATATAGGTGTGGGAGCCGTAGCCGTTCATGTGCCGGTAGGTCTTCGGGATGCCCCGGTCGCCCATCAGCCAGGTGACCTGGTGCGCCGACTCGGGGGAGAGGGTCCAGAAGTCCCACTGCATGTCGTTGTCGCGCAGCCCGGTTACCGGATGGCGCTTCTGCGACCTGATGAAGTCCTGGAACTTGATCGTGTCGCGTACGAAGAAGATCGGCGTGTTGTTGCCGACCAGGTCGTAGTTGCCGTGCTCGGTGTAGAACTTCAGCGCGAACCCGCGCGGGTCGCGCCAGGTGTCCGGGGAGCCCTGCTCGCCGGCGACCGTCGAGAAGCGGGCCAGCATCTCGGTGCGCCTGCCCGGCTGGAAGAGGTCCGCCTTGGTGAACTGGCTGACGTCGTCGGTGACTTCGAAGAAGCCGTACGCGCCGGAGCCCTTGGCATGCACCACCCGTTCGGGCACGCGTTCCCGGTTGAACTGGGCCATCTTCTCGATCAGGTAGTGGTCCTGGAGAAGGATCGGGCCGTCCGGTCCCACGGTCAGCGAGTGCTCGTCGCTCTCCACGGGAATGCCGAGGTTGTTCGTCGTGTACGGCGCTTTGGGGGGTGACTCGGTCACGAGCGTCCTCCCGTCCATCGAGGGAATGTGGTCGCACCGGCCGTGTGCCCCAGTCAACTCCTCGCATGCGAAGGTGGCAACATGTGGACCCGGTCCAGGTTTCGCCCGGGTCGGAACTACTGGGCAGTCCTCAGGTGGCCAGCTCGAACCAGACGACCTTGCCCGTGGACAGCCGGGTCGCTCCCCACCGTCTGGCCAGCCGGTTCACCAGGAACAGCCCGCGGCCGCCCTCGTCCGTGTCCCTGGCCCGCCGCTGGCGCGGCAGCTGCGGGGAGTCGTCGCCGACCTCGCAGCGCAGCACGTCGGTGCGCAGCAGCCGCAGTGTCACCGGTCGCTCCGCGTAGCGCACCGCATTGGTGACCACCTCGCTGACCAGCAGCTCAACCGAGTCGGACAGCTCCTCCAGACCCCAACGGGCCAGTGCCCTGCGGGCCAGCCGGCGGGCCCGGCCGGGCGCGGAGTCCTCCGGCTCCAGGAACCAGTAGGCGACGTCACTCGGTGCGATCCCGTCGAAACGGGCCGCGAGCAGGGCGATGTCGTCGTCCCGGTCGCCCGGGCCCAGCATGTCCAGCACGTCGTCGCAGAGCGCCTCCAGCGGTGGCGAGTGGTCGGGCCCGGTGAGCTGCGCGGTCGCGGCCAGCCGCTCCCTCAGCTGCTCGATTCCGGTCCACACGTCCCGCAGCCGCGACTCCACCAGCCCGTCGGTGTAGAGCAGCAGGGTGGCCCCCGCGGGCGCGTCCAGCTCCACGGCCTCGAAGTCCACCCCGCCCACGCCGATGGGGGCGCCCGGCGGCACCCGCAGCACCTCCGCCCGGCCGCCGAGGTGCAGCAGTATCGGCGGCGGATGGCCGGCGTTGGCGATGGTGATGCGGTGCGAGACCGGGTCGTAGACCGCGTACAGGCAGGTCGCCATGCGGTCGGTGCCGAGCCGCTGCGCCTGTTCGTCGAGGTGGTGCAGCACCTCCTGCGGCGGCAGGTCCAGACCGGCCAGGGTCTGGGCCGTCGTCCGCAGCTGGCCCATGATCGCGGCCGACGTCATGGAATGGCCCATGACGTCGCCGACGACCAGCGCGACCCGGCTGCCGGGCAGCGGGATGGCGTCGTACCAGTCGCCGCCGACCCGGGCCGTCTCCGCGGCCGGGAGGTAGCGGGAGGCCAGCCGTACACCGGTCGGCTGCGGCAGCCCCTCGGGCAGCATCGTGCGCTGCAGCTCGTCCGCGATGTAGGCCTCACGGCCGTAGAGGACCGCCTTGTCGATGCCCAGCGCGGTGTGCGTCGCCAGCTGGGCGGCCACGAGCAGATCGTCCGGCTCGAAGGCCGGCCGGTCGGACCGGCGCAGGAAGATCGCGGCGCCGGTGACCCGGCGGCGGCCGCGCAGCGGGGCCAGGATCGACCGGTGCCCCGCGGGCAGGGTCCGGCCGTCGCCCAGCAGCTCGGGCAGGGCCGCACGGGCGGCGGCCGAGTCGCCGAAGACGGGACGTACACCGCGCAGCACCTCCGCCAGCGCGCCGCCCGCGATCACCTCGCACAGCTCGGCGGCCGGCGCGACCTCGGCCGGCGCGCCGAGCACCGGCACCTGGAAGCCGCCCAGCAGGGCGCCGTCGGTGTCCTCGTCCGTTAAACGCAGCCTGTCGGTCCTGCGCAGCCGCAGCACGAACGGCACGACGGGCCGCTCGTCGCCCACCGGCAGCGGATCCCGCAGGTACACGAGGATCGCGTCGGAGAACGTGGGCACCGTGGCCCGGCACAGCCCGAGCACGATCTCGTCCAGATCTATCCCACGGGAGATCCGCCGGGTCGCCGCACCGACGAACCGCAGCCGGTCGCCCTCGCGGCGGGCCGGCCCCGCGGCGCCCTGCGGCGGCTCCGGGGGTGCGGGCGGCTGCGGCGGGACCGCCGCGGGCGCGGCCGGCCGCGGGGCATGGGCGGCGGCCTCCTGCCGCGGCCGGGTGCGCTCCTGCGGCCGGGCGGCGACAGGCTGCCGGCCTTCGTGGGAGGTGGGATGCTCCGTCACGCCTGGGATTCCGTCCGTCCGGGCCGGTGGTACGAGGCTGGGAACCGTCCTGCCGACCCTGCCGGGCACGGCACGACCGCGACCGCGGCGCCCGGATTCCCGGGTGCCACCGGGCGCCTCCGGGGGCGGTGACGATCGTGGCTGCGCCGCGGTTCCCGGGGCCGCCGGGTGAACGCACCCGGGGCCCGGGACGGCAACGCCCCTGGAAGGTCGATATAGCCCATACCCAATCCGGGCGAGGCATCGACAGGTCGGGGGGTGCCCGGGCGCACATCCGGCACGGTTCGGTCCCCCTTGTGATGACGTGCGGTCAGTTCTTGTACGGCGCTCAGTCTTTGATGCGACGTGGTCTTGCGGAGGACGATCCTACGTTTGAACCCCGGGGGCGCATCAAGGGTCTCACGCCGTCGTCATGCGGACGTGGCTGCCGGGGTCCGATTCCAGTCGGCCGGCAGCTCCGGCACAGGCCAGCGGGGGTCGGGCCGCCAGTCCTCCCAGCCGTCGGAGTACGGCGGGCCCCAGTCCCTGATCAGCGCGACCGCGTCCAGACCCGCCGCACGCACCCGCCGCGCCTGCTCCTCGGCCATCAGCCCGGCCGACCGGGCCTGGTCGAACTCGTCCTCGTCCAGCCAGTACCAGCTGCGGTCCGGCTGCACGGCGATGTCCAGAAAATGGTCCTCGGAGTCGATCCCTCCGGACCAACGCAGATGCGGCTCCTCCAGGTTCACGTACCAGTTCCTGAACCGCCAGCCCTGCTCCCAGAAGAGCCACACCGACCACGCGTCGCCGGGCCGGGCGAGCTTCAGCACACCCGTGCCGGACCAGCGGGCGCGTACGGTCGTCCGGGGCGCCGTGTAGCGCGTGGCGAGCGGCTCGTCGTGCACCGGAGTCCCGTCGGCGAGCACCGGCTTGACGCACTCGGTGCCCGGGGCCATCCACACCGCCAGCAACTCGTCGGTGTCCCGGACCACGGTCACGGGCCTGCAGATGTGCACCTCGGAGGAGCCGTTGCCGCGATACCGCCAGAGGATCTGCTCCCCCGGCGCCCAGTGCTCGAAGCCCGCCGATCCCGCCATGCGGAGATCCTAAGGGCTGTCCCGCAATCCCCAGCGGGCGCACGACGACAGCTGCTGCACCTCGCTGTGCTGTCGGATCGCCCGAATACGCCCAGGAGTATGAGGACGACCTTCCGCCCTGCGATGCACCCCGTCTGACGCCGTGCGCTGATCCGCCAGTGATGACGGGACAGCCCTTAGTGCCGAGGCCGGCGGCGCCGGCCCGCCGGGCGGCGTCGGCCGGTGCGTCCCCCCGCGGGGCGGCCGGCGGTCCCGGCGGCGGAGAGCACCCGGCTCGCGGCCGACGCGGCGGTGTCGGGCGGCGGTGTCGGGTGGCGCGGCGGTGTCGGGCGGCGCGGCAGCGGCGGCTCCCGGCAGTGGCCGGGTGCGGGAGTCGGGGCAGGGCCGTCGGGGTGGGAGGAGCCGGGTGCGGGAGTCGGCGCAGGCACGCCGGGCCCGGCGGGGAGCACCGCGCGGTACGGCCGCCGACGGTCCGCCGGGGGCCCGGCGGCCGCGCGGCCTCAGGGACGCGTCATCCGCAGCACGTCCAGCGCCTCGTCCAGCTGCTCGACCGTGAGCGCCCCGCGTTCCACGTACCCGCCCTCCAGCACCACCTCGCGGATCGTCTTCCGCTCCGCCAGGGACCTCTTGACGACCCTCGCGGCCTCCTCGTACCCGATGTACCTGTTGAGCGGGGTGACGACGGACGGCGACGACTCGGCGTACTCGCGGGCCCGGTCCTCGTCGGCGGTGATCCCGTCCACCGTGCGGTCGGCGAGCAGCCGGGACGCGTTCGCGAGGAGGCGCACCGACTCCAGCAGGTTCTTGGCCATCACGGGCAGCATCACGTTCAGCTCGAAGTTCCCCGCGGCGCCCGCCACCGCGACCGTCGTGTCATTGCCCATGACCTGCGCGGCCACCATGAGGACGGCTTCGGGGACGACCGGGTTGACCTTGCCCGGCATGATCGAGGAACCGGGCTGGAGGTCGGGCAGCCGGATCTCGGCGAGACCGGTGCGCGGGCCGCTCGCCATCCAGCGCAGATCGTTCGAGATCTTGGTGAGCGAGACGGCGACCGTCCGCAGCTGGCCGCTGGTCTCCACGAGTCCGTCGCGGGCACCCTGCGCCTCGAAGTGGTCGCGTGCCTCGGTCAGCGGCAGTCCGGTCGCCCGCGCCACCTCGGCGATGACGGCCGCCGGGAACCCGGGCGGCGTGTTGATGCCGGTGCCGACCGCCGTACCGCCGAGCGGGAGTTCGGCGAGCCGGGGGAGCGAGGCGTCGAGCCGTTCGATCCCGTACCGGATCTGCGCGGCGTAGCCGCTGAACTCCTGGCCGAGAGTGACCGGTGTCGCGTCCATCAGATGGGTGCGGCCGGCCTTCACCACACCGGCGAACTCCGCGGCCTTGCGCTCCAGGGCCTCCGCCAGGTGCTCCAGCGCGGGGACCAGGTCCCGCGTCACGGCGGCCGTCGCGGCGATGTGGATCGACGAGGGGAAGACGTCGTTGGACGACTGCGAGGCGTTGACGTGGTCGTTCGGGTGGACGTCGCGGCCGAGGCGCTCACCGGCGAGGGTGGCCAGGACCTCGTTCATGTTCATGTTGGACGACGTCCCCGAACCGGTCTGGAAGACGTCGACGGGGAAGTGCTCGTCCCAGAGGCCCTCGGCGACCTCGGCGGCCGCTTCCTGGATGGCCCCCGCGATGTCCTCGTCGAGCACGCCGAGCTCCGCGTTGACCTTGGCGGCGCCCTGCTTGATCCGGGCCAGGGCTTCCACATGGGCGCGTTCCAGCCGCAGCCCGGAGAGCGGGAAGTTCTCCACCGCCCGCTGGGTCTGGGCGCGCCATTTCGCGTGCTCCGGCACGCGCACCGCTCCCATGGAGTCGTGTTCGATCCGGTGGCGGCCTGCGTTCTCGCTCGTGTCGGACATCGTCGAACCTCCTGGTCAAGGTCAGCACACCCCTGGTAGCGGGTATTCCCAGGCGCCCCGGCCTATGCCCGGGTGCCCCGGCGGCCCATGCGAATGGCGGCCGGTGGAACGCGCGGTGCGGGTGGGCGCCTCCGGCGGCAGGCCCGCGGGAGGCGCCCACCCGTCCCTCCGGGGCCTCGGGTCCCGGGGACGGACGGGCCCTCTCGGGCCGGGGGCCGTGCGGGGCCGCCGTGCGGGCCCCGGAGGAGTCCCGGAGCCCCGGGCTCAGGCCCGACCGGGGCCGCGGACCGGGATGGAGGTGAAGGTCGGCGCGGGCGCGGGGTCCTGGAAGAAGTCGCCGCCCTTGTCGTCGACGACGATGAACGCCGGGAAGTCCTCGACCTCGATCTTCCAGACGGCCTCCATGCCGAGCTCCTCGTACTCGACCACCTCGACCTTCTTGATGCAGTCCTGGGCGAGGCGCGCCGCGGGTCCGCCGATCGAGCCGAGGTAGAAGCCGCCGTGCTCCTTGCAGGCGTCCGTGACCTGCCGGCTGCGGTTGCCCTTGGCCAGCATGACCTTGGAGCCGCCCGCCGCCTGGAACTGCTCGACGTAGGAGTCCATCCGACCGGCCGTCGTCGGGCCGAAGGAGCCGGACGCGTAGCCCTCCGGGGTCTTCGCGGGGCCGGCGTAGTAGACCGGGTGGTCCCTGAGGTACTGCGGCATCTCCTCGCCCGCGTCCAGCCGCTCCTTGATCTTGGCGTGTGCGATGTCGCGGGCCACGACGAGCGGGCCGGTGAGCGAAAGCCGCGTCCTGACCGGGTACTTGGTCAGCTCGGCCAGGATCTCGCCCATCGGCCGGTTGAGGTCGATCCGCACCACGTCGCCGCTCTCGTCGAGCTGCTCGTCGGTGGTCTCCGGCAGGAAGCGCGCCGGGTCCGTCTCCAGCTGCTCCAGGAAGACGCCCTCCGCGGTGATCTTCGCGACCGCCTGGCGGTCGGCGGAGCAGGACACGGCGATCGCCACGGGGCAGGACGCGCCGTGCCGCGGGAGCCGTACCACCCGCACGTCGTGGCAGAAGTACTTGCCGCCGAACTGCGCGCCGATGCCGATCCGCTGCGTCAGCTCGAAGACCTTCTGCTCAAGCTCCTTGTCCCGGAAGCCGTGCCCGAGGTCCGAACCCTCCTCCGGCAGCTCGTCCAGGTAGTGCGCGGAGGCGTACTTCGCGGTCTTCAGCGCGTACTCGGCCGACGTGCCGCCGACGACGACGGCCAGGTGGTACGGCGGGCACGCGGCCGTGCCCAGCGAGCGGATCTTCTCCTCCAGGAACCTCATCATGGAGGCCTCGTTCAGGACCGCCTTCGTCTCCTGGTAGAGGAACGACTTGTTGGCGGAGCCGCCGCCCTTGGCCATGAAGAGGAACTTGTACGCGCCGCCGTCCGTCGCGTACAGCTCGATCTGCGCCGGCAGGTTCGTGCCGGTGTTCCTCTCCTCCCACATGGTGAGCGGGGCCATCTGGGAGTAGCGCAGGTTGAGCCTGGTGTAGGCGTCGAAGACGCCGCGGCTCAGGGCCTCCTCGTCACCGCCCTCGGTGAGGACGTTCTGCCCGCGCTTGCCCATGACGATCGCCGTGCCGGTGTCCTGGCACATGGGGAGCACGCCCGCCGCCGCGATGTTCGCGTTCTTCAGCAGGTCCAGGGCGACGAACTTGTCGTTCGCCGACGCGTCGGGGTCGTCGATGATCCTGCGCAGCTGGGCGAGGTGCGCAGGGCGGAGGTAGTGCTGGATGTCGTGCACGGCCTCCTCGGCGAGCCTGCGCAGCGCCTCCGGCTCGACCTTGAGGAAGGTCCGCCCGTCGGCCTCGAAGGTGGAGACGCCCTCGGCGGTGACCAGGCGGTAGGGCGTGGTGTCCTCCCCCAGGGGCAGCAGATCGGTGTAGGCGAACGCAGGGCGGGTCGGGCGGGAATCGGCAGGGCGGGTCGGGCGGGAATCGGCAGGGCGGGTCGGGCGGGAGACAGGGGGCATTACGGCCATTCCTCACTCGGCAGACGGCGGCTGGCATCCTCGGGCAGCGCGCCCACAAGGGTAAGACGCCTGCTGCCGTCCGGGCTTGTGAGGTAAGGCTCAGTCGGAGCCCGGAGCCCGGAGCCCGGAGCCCGGAGCCCGGAGCCCGGAGCCCGGAGCCCGGAGCCCGGAGCCCGGAGCCCGGAGCCCGGAGCCCGGAGCCCGGAACGGCCGGATCCTCCCGGGGCATGTCCTGGGTCGTGTGCGGGGGCATGTCCTGGGCCGTGTCCGGGGCCGTGTGCGGGGCCGTGTCCGGGGTGACGGCCGGGCGGGTTCGGGAGTGCGGCGAGCGGCCCGCCGCCGGGTCCGGGTGCCGGTGCGCGCGCCGGGGCAGGGGGCGCGCCGGCGTGCGTTCCGTCGCGAGGTCGCGGGGCGTGCGCTGCGCCCCGGAGGTGCCGCGCGCGGCCACTAGTCGCGATCTATCGCGTATCGCTAGGGTGTCGGTGTGGACCTCGACAAGCACGACTCAGCGGACCCCGGGCGCCGACAGCCCCAGAATCCGGTCGCGCCCGCGGACCCCGCCGGGGCCGTCCGCGCTTCCGACGCCGACCGCGACAGGACGGCGGACATCCTCCGGGAGGCCCTCGCCGAGGGACGGCTCGACGCCGAGGAGCACGCCGAGCGGATCGACGCGGTCTACCGCGCCAAGACCGTGGGCGAACTGGAGCCGATCGTCCGCGACCTCCCGGCGGGCCGCTCGCCCCGGCGGGAGCCCGCCTTCCACACCGACGGTCCCGAGGCCGCCGTCGGCCCCTCGGAGAACCTCGTCGCCGTCTTCTCCAGTTCCACCCGCAAGGGGCGTTGGCGCGTAGGCACCAGGACCCAGGCGTTCTCGCTCTTCGGCAACATCGAGATCGACCTGACCGAGGCCATGTTCGGCCAGCGGCTCAGCGTCATCAACGCCATCTCGATCTTCGGCAATGTGGAGGTCCGCGTCCCCGAGAACATCTCGCTGCGCGGCAGCGGCACGGGCGTCTTCGGGAACTTCGAGGTCGTGACGCTGGAGGCCGCCGATCCGGAGGCCCCGGTCGTGGTCGTCAACGGCTGTTCCGTTTTCGGCAATGTGGAGGCGAAGCCGAAGCGCGGTAAGCGCGTCGCGGACCTCCACGACCGGCTGCGCAAACATCTGGGGCACTGACACCGGGAGCGGGCGGAGCGGCCGCCTGCGGTTCCGGCCCGCGGAACGCGATGCCACTCAGTGCATAGGCGCGCGTACAGCGGGTAGGCCTTGCTGCATCGTCTCTCGCTCGCGAAGCCGTCGTCAGGAGTAGACCGTGCTGCAACTGCCGCATCAGTCCCTGCAGGTAGCCGTTCCTCCCCAGCGTTCTGCCGCTCGGGAAGACCAGGACGCGCCCTGGCACACGGAGGCGGTGTGCCGCCGGGACGAAGCCGGACTGTTCTTCGCGCCCTCCAAGGAACCGACGGCGGCGCGGCTCTCGCGCGAGGACGCAGCCAAGCGTGTCTGCGCCCGCTGCCCCGTCATGGTCGAGTGCCGGGAACACGCACTGCTCCAGCCCGAGCCCTACGGTGTGTGGGGCGGGCTGACCGCGGCCGAGCGCCGGGTCGTCCTGGCCCGCCGCCGCAGGCGCGAGACGGAGATCAAGAAGGCGGCCTCGGCGGCCTGACGGAGACCGCGGCATCCTGGCACGCACGGACGGGGGCGCCCCACCGCACATGGGGCGCCCCCGTCTTTGCGTGCCAGGATGCCGTGTTCGCGACCCGTGTCCTACTTGGCGCGGTCGAAGTCGATGGCGCTGTAGGCGCGCAGCTTCGACAGGCGATGGGACGAGTCGATCTGCCGGATCGTGCCCGACTTGGAGCGCATGACGAGTGACTGGGTGGTGGCGGTCGCGGAGCGGTAGCGCACTCCGCGGAGCAGTTCGCCGTCCGTGATGCCGGTCGCGACGAAGAACACGTTGTCCCCGCTGACCAGGTCGTCCATGAAGAGCACACGGTCCAGGTCGTGGCCGGCGTCGAGGGCGCGCTGCCGCTCCTCCTCGTCCTTCGGCCACAGCTTGCCCTGGATGGTGCCGCCGAGGCACTTGATCGCGCACGCGGCGATGATGCCCTCCGGTGTGCCGCCGATGCCCATCAGCAGGTCGACGCCGGTGCCCTCGCGTACGGCCATGATCGCGCCCGCGACGTCACCGTCCGAGATGAACTTGATGCGCGCGCCCGTCTCGCGGATCTCCTTGACGATGCCCTCGTGGCGGGGGCGGTCCAGGATGACGACGGTGACGTCCTCGGGGGAGGAGTTCTTCGCCTTGGCGACCCGGCGGATGTTGACCGAGACCGGGGCGTTGATGTCGACGAAGTCGGCGGCCTCGGGGCCGGTGACCAGCTTGTCCATGTAGAACACCGCGGACGGGTCGAACATGGTGCCGCGGTCGGCCGCCGCGAGCACGGCGATCGCGTTCGGCATGCCCTTGGCGGTGAGTGTGGTGCCGTCGATCGGGTCCACGGCGATGTCGCACTCCGCGCCGGTCCCGTCGCCGATCCGCTCCCCGTTGAACAGCATCGGGGCCTCGTCCTTCTCGCCCTCGCCGATCACGACGACACCGTTCATCGACACGGTGCTCACGAGGGTGCGCATGGCCTTGACGGCCGCGCCGTCGGCGCCGTTCTTGTCACCGCGGCCGACCCAGCGTCCGGCTGCCATGGCGGCGGCCTCGGTGACGCGTACGAGCTCCAGGGCGAGGTTGCGGTCCGGGGCCTCGGGCGAGACCTCGAGCGGGGACGGAAGATGATGCTCGGTCATCGGAGCGCACCTTTCTGTACGACGACGGCCGGGATGAAGAGGGTGCTGTGACTCTATCGGTACGTCGACAAAATGAGCAGAGGGGCCCACGTCTGAGCACACGGCCTTGATGCGACGATAGTGCGGTGGCAGGCAAGCGTGGCAACCAGACAGTGCGCGGAATGATCCAGTCGATGGCGGTCATCTGCGCGTTCGCAGGCGTCATCTACCTCTTCATTCCGCACGACGACTCCCTGGACCCGATCCGGCCCGTCGACTACAGGGTGGAACTGGTGACGGCCCGCCGGGCGGCACCCTACCCGGTGGCGGCCCCGGCGGGGCTGCCCGCCGACTGGAAGCCGACCTCGGTGACCTTCCGGCGCGAGGAGGGCCACGCCTGGCACCTCGGCTTCCTGGACCCGGACGGGCAGTACGTGGCGGTCGAGCAGTCCACGGAGGCGCCGCGGAAGTACGTCCCGAGGGTCACTCGGCAGGCGGCCCCGACCGACACCACCCAGCGGGTCGGCGAAGAGACCTGGCAGCGCTGGGAGGGCCCGAAGTACGACGCGCTGGTGCGCACCGACCAGGGCTCGACGACGGTGGTGACGGGAACGGCCTCGTACGAGCGGCTCGCGCAGATGGCCGCGGCGCTGGAGTCGGAGTCCGGCGCCACGCCGTCGCCGGTGCCGTCCGCCTCCTGATCCGGCCCCCGGGCCGGACCCGGTTGACCCGTCCGGCGGCCTGATCGGCCGGCCGGGACCCTCGGCTCCGAGGGCACGCCCCTGCTGCCCGGCGCGTTCGGAACCGGCCGAACCCCTGAACGCGGCGAGGCCGCCGCACCGGACGATGCGGCGGCCTGTGTGCCGCGGTGGCCCCGGCAGCGGCGGGCGTGGTCCACCGGGGAACGGTGTGACGGCGTGCGCGGAGGGACGGGGCGCGGAGGGCGGTCAGACGGTGGTGACCACGTCGTCGAACGACAGCCGCGGTGAACGCGGGAACCAGGCGTCCTCGCCCGGCCTGCCGATGTTGACGACCATCAGCGGAGTGTGGTCGTCGTCCAGGAACTCCTTCTTCACACCGGCGAAGTCGAAGCCGGTCATGGGGCCGGCGGCCAGACCGGCTGCGCGGACCCCGATGATGAAGTACGCGGCCTGCAGCGCGGCGTTCAGCGCGGCGGACTGCTCACGGACCGGGCGCTCGGCGAAGAACGCGTCCTTCGCCTGCGGGAAGTGCGGGAAGAGCGCGGGCAACTCCTCGTGGAACTCGTTGTCGGCGGCGAGGATCGCCACCAGTGGAGCGGTGGACGTCTTGGGGCGGTTGCCCTCGGCCATGTGCTCCACCAGGCGTGCGCGGGCTTCGGCGGAGCGCACCAGGACGACGCGGAGGGGGGACTGGTTGAAGGCGGTGGGCCCGTACTTGACCAGGTCGTAGACCGCCTGAACCTGCTCCTCGGTCACCGGCTCGTCGGTGAAGGTGTTGGCGGTGTGCGCCTCCCGGAAGAGGAGGTCCTGGGCGGTGCGGTCGAGAACGAGGGACATGATGCTTACCTTCCGGATGGGCTGGGGTGAGCGGGGGGTGAGCTGGGTGATCAGGTCGATGACTCACCGTACGACCGAGATAGGTGAAGCTTCAACTAAATCGGCCTCCGAGTGGGCCACGTCACGCAACTTTCAATAGCTCAATGTTCAACTAAATCGCTTGCGCGGTTATGCCCCGCTCTGCCCATGGGTATCCGGGAACCGTCGTCCCCCGGCGGTGCGAGCGGCCGTGGCGTGGCCGCCTCAGCGGCCCGGCCCTCTCTCGTCCCTGCTCGTCCGGCCGTCCGCCGGCCGATGGTGCGGTGTCACGGTGACCTGCCTGTTCAGGCCTGGTGCCCGGCGCCTTCCGTGCTCGTTCCGTGGCCTGGCGTCCGATGGCCTGGCGTCCGATGGCCTGGCTGCCTCAGCGGCGCGGCCCTCTCTCGTCCCCGTCGCCGTCCGCACTCGCACCGCCGCCGTCCGCGGTCGCCCCGGCCGCGCCCGGAGCACCCTGACCCCCGGGCTCGTCCCGCTCCGCGAGCGCCGCGTCCAGCCGTGCGCGGGCGCCGTCGAGCCAGCGGCGGCACACCTTGGCCAGCTCCTCGCCGCGCTCCCACAGCGCCAGGGACTCCTCCAGCGTCGTGCCGCCCGCCTCCAGCCGGCGCACAACGTCGATCAGCTCGTCCCTCGCCTGCTCGTAGCCGAGTGTGCCCTCGTCGGTCCTGGCCGTCATGTCTCCACCCTAGTTCCCCACCCGGCAAGCACTGCCGTATCGATCCGGCCCGGCAGGCACCCTCGCCGTGTCGGCCGGGAGTCTCCGCCGGCTCCGCCGCATGGACGTCCGCCCGCCCTGCGCCGCCGCGCACCGGGCCACGTTCCCCGACGGGTGGAGACCACCGCACGCCGACCGGATTCCGCCGGTGCCGCCGTCGCCGCCGTGGAGGACGCCGTCCGGCCGCGCCCGTACGGCTCCGCCCCATGCGGCCGGAAGCCGTGCCCCGCCCCGCAGTGCCGCTCGGTCGCCGGGAGAGCGACCGTGCGCCGCTTTGTCACCCGGCAAGCGGACCCGCGCCGCTCCGTCACGAGGCGATCGGACCCGCGCCGCTCAGTCACCCGACACCCTGACCCGGAACTCGCCCTCCGCGACCCGCGCCCTCAGCTCCTCGTCCGCCGACACCTCACCGGCCGCGCGCACCACCGCGCCGTCCTCGCGCTGCAGCACCGCGTACCCCCGCTCCAGCGTCGCCGCCGGCGACAGCGCGACGACGCGCGCGTGGGTGTGGGACAGCTCGGAGTCCGCGCGGTCCAGCAGATGCCCCAGAACCCGTCGGCCCCGGGCTGCCAGGGCGTCCGTCTCCTGCTCGCGCTCCTCCACCATCCGGTGCGGACGCTCCATGACGCGCCGGTGGAGGCAGTGCTGCAGTCCCCGTTCCTCGCGCTCCAGCAGGCCGCGGACCGTCCTCAGCGCACGGTCCCGCAGCGTCCGCACCCGGTCCAGCTCCTCGCCGACGTCGGGCACGACCTTCTTCGCGGCGTCCGTCGGTGTCGAGGCCCGCAGATCGGCCACCAGATCGAGCAGCGGGGAGTCGGGCTCGTGCCCGATGGCGGACACCACGGGAGTGCGACAGCCGGCGACCGCGCGCACCAGCTGCTCGTCCGAGAACGGCAGCAGGTCCTCCACGCTGCCGCCGCCGCGCGCCACGATGATCACGTCCACGCCCGTGTGCTCGTCCAGCTCCTTCACCGCCTGGATCACCTGCGGCACCGCGCGCACCCCCTGGACGGCGACGTTGCGCACCTCGAACCGGACGGCGGGCCACCGCCTCCGCGCGTTCTCCAGTACGTCCCGCTCGGCGGCGGAGGCCCGTCCGCAGACCAGGCCGATCAGTTGGGGCAGGAACGGCAGGCGCTTCTTGCGGTCCGATGCGAACAGACCCTCGGCGCCGAGCGACCGCTTCAGGCGCTCCAGCCGCGCCAGCAGCTCACCGATACCGACGGGCCTTATCTCGGCGGCCCGGAGCGAGAGCTGCCCGCGCGGCGCGTACCACTCCGGCTTGGCGTGGACGACCACGCGCGCGCCCTCGGCCACGGCATCCGCGACCGCGTCGAACACCTGCCGGTAGCAGGTGACGCTCACCGAGATGTCGTACGCGGGGTCGCGCAGGGTCAGGAAGACCACCCCGGCGCCCGGACGGCGGGACAGCTGGGTGATCTGCCCCTCGACCCAGACCGGGCCCAGTCGGTCGATCCACCCTCCGATGAGCCGTGACACCTCGCCCACGGGCAGGGGGGCTTCGGCTGACGTAGTGAGACCCATGCCCGCGAGCGTAACGGCCGCCTCCGACACGACCGGTCCGGCGGCACCGCCCCTCTCGTGAGTCGGGCGGCACAGCCCCTCTCCCGATCTCCCGAGCCGCATCGAGCCGCGCCCTGCGGCCGAGTCTTCTGCTCCGGGTGGCGGTCCGCGCCAGGGCCGAAGGATTCCGTGCAACGCGACCCCCGCCCTGCCGGCACCGGCAGTCCCACCGGACCGGACCGGCGGCCGGCCCCACCGCTCCGACCGCCGAATTCGAGGACGCGTCGCGACCTGCGGCCCGAGGCGGGCCCGAGGCGGCCGAGCGCGGGGATCCGGCGTCGGAACCGCCGGGCCCGAACCGCCGGGCCCGAACCGCCGGGCCCGAACCGGCGAGCCGGCACCGGCACCGGCGTCGCCGGCCGTCATGACGGCTTCCGCCCGGTACGCCCCGCCCGCGGTGGGGGTGACCGCGCGCGGCCGGGGACCCGCACCCGGATCAGCCCCGTGGGCGATCGTTCGTCCGTCCGGAGCGCCCTTACGATGGGGGACATGACTGCAACGAACGCCCGCCGCGTCCTCCTCGCCGCACCCCGTGGCTACTGCGCGGGCGTGGACCGTGCCGTGATCGCCGTGGAGAAGGCCCTCGAGCAGTACGGCGCGCCGATCTACGTCCGCCACGAGATCGTCCACAACAAGTACGTGGTGCAGACCCTGGAGAAGAAGGGCGCGATCTTCGTCGAGACGACGGAGGAGGTCCCCGAGGGGTCCATCGTCATGTTCTCGGCGCACGGCGTGGCCCCGGTCGTCCACGAGGAGGCCGCCGAGCGGAAGCTGGCCACCATCGACGCGACCTGCCCCCTGGTCACGAAGGTCCACAAGGAGGCCGTGCGATACGCGAAGGACGACTTCGACATCCTCCTCATCGGCCACGAGGGCCATGAGGAGGTCATCGGCACCACCGGCGAGGCCCCGGAGCACATCACCCTGGTGGACGGTCCCGAGGACGTGGACAAGGTCGAGGTCCGTGACCCGTCCAAGGTCGTCTGGCTGTCCCAGACCACGCTCTCCGTCGACGAGACGATGGAGACCGTGGACCGGCTGAAGACCAAGTTCCCACTTCTGGTCTCCCCGCCGAGTGACGACATCTGCTACGCGACGCAGAACCGCCAGATCGCGGTGAAGCAGATGGGCGCCGAGGCGGACCTGGTCATCGTCGTCGGCTCGCAGAACTCCTCCAACTCCAAGCGGCTCGTCGAGGTCGCCCTTGGAGCGGGCGCCCGCGACGCCCACCTCGTGGACTACGCGCACGAGATCGACGAGGCCTGGCTGGAGGGCGTCTCCACCGTGGGCGTCACGTCGGGCGCGTCGGTGCCGGAGGTTCTGGTCGAGGAGGTCCTCGAGTGGCTGTCGCAGCGCGGATTCGAGGACGTCGAGATCGTGAAGGCGGCCGAGGAGTCGATCACGTTCTCGCTGCCCAAGGAACTCCGCCGCGACCTGCGGGCCGAGGCGTCGTCGCTCGTCGAGGACTGACGCCCAGCCCGGGCCTGGTCGGCTCCCTGCGGCCGGAGGGGCACGGGCGGCCGGGGGAGGGAAGTCCGGCGCAGGTCCCGCCGCCGGGGAGTGACGGTCGGCCCTTCCTCGTAACGTTGTGTCCATGAACGTCTTCGGAGTGGACATCGGCGGATCGGGGATCAAGGGCGCCCCCGTGGACCTGGACCGCGGCGAACTCGCCGAACCCCGTCACAAGGTACTCACCCCGCACCCGGCCGCGCCCGAGCCCGTGGCCGACTGCGTCGCGGAGGTGGTGCGGCACTTCGGCTGGTCGGGCCCTGTCGGGGTCACGTTCCCCGGAGTGGTCACCGGCTCGGTCATCCGTACGGCCGCCAACGTCGACAAGAACTGGATCGACGTGGACGCCGCCGAACTGCTGCGCGAGCGGCTCGGCGTCCCGGTGACCGTGCTGAACGACGCGGACGCCGCAGGAGTGGCCGAGATGACGTTCGGGGCCGGCAAGGGCCGCAAGGGCACGGTGATGCTGCTGACCCTGGGCACGGGCATCGGCAGTGCGCTCTTCATGGACGGCAGGCTGGTGCCGAACACGGAGCTCGGCCATCTGGAGCTGCACGGTCACGAGGCCGAGAAGCGGGCATCGACCAAGGTCAAGGAGGACGAGGGGCTGAGCTGGGAGCACTGGGCCCGCCGGGTCCAGAAGTACCTGGCCCATCTGGAGATGCTGTTCTCGCCCGAGTTGTTCATCCTCGGCGGCGGGGTCAGCCGCAAGGCGGACAAGTTCATTCCGCTGCTCCACCACATCCGGGCGGAGATCGTCCCGGCCCAGCTGCGGAACAACGCGGGAATCGTCGGAGCGGCCATGACGGCGGCCCGGCACGGCTGAGCCGTCCCGCCGGGCACGCGGACGAGGGAGGCGCCGTCGCACGGCTGACGGGCGCCTCCTCTCAGGCGCGGCGCGGCGGGACGGAGGGCCGACGGGCCCGGCGCCGGGTCGTCATCAGCCGGATCTTCCGCACCGTCGCGATCAGCCCGGCGACGAGTGTCCCCCCGTACAGCCAGCCCGCCTGCACGGCCAGCGCGGTGACGACGGCCATGACTTCGACACCGAGGCCCCCGGATCCGCCGGTCCCCGCCGAACCGCCCGTGATCGGTACCAGTCCCACGGCGAACGCGATCGGCACGCTGATCGGTGCGGTGACCAGGTCGGCGCTGCGCACCCAGAACCCCGTCAGAGCGCTGACCGGCAGGAACAGCACCCCGTACACGATGGCGGAGCCGTCGAACAGGAGCTGGTCGAGTGAGCCGATCACCAGCATCAGGGTGCAGGCGAACAGCCCGGCGCCCAGTCCGGTCAGTCGCGGGTTGGGCAGTCTGCGCAGGGCGGCCACCACCGGAGGGCCCTGGCGCGCAGGCCGCTTCCCGGTCCGCTGGGGGGTGTCCGGCTGCCCGGGGCCACCGGGCCGGGCCGTGACCCGGTGGACCGAGGTGCCCTCGATGAGAGAGCCCTTGGCGAGGGGGGCCTGCTGTGAAAGAGGGGCCTGCGGCCGCGGCTGCCTCGAGGGGGTACCAGTCCTTTGCTGCTCCACGTGACCAACGTAGGTCGCGATGTGCGATCAGCACGTCACAGGACACGCCCTTTGGGGGAGCTTGGTCAGGAGTTCGAGGCGTCGCACGCGTGACGTACTCCGGCGGCCCGCCCGTAAACTGGGGGATCGGCCCACCCCCGGGCCCGGCCACCAGCCAGTCCTCACTCCAGGAAGTCGCCAACGTGTCGCTCACGATCGGAATCGTCGGCCTGCCGAATGTCGGCAAGTCGACCCTGTTCAACGCCCTGACCAAGAACGACGTGCTGGCGGCCAACTACCCGTTCGCCACCATCGAGCCCAATGTGGGCGTCGTCGGCGTCCCCGACGACCGGCTCGGCAAGCTGGCCGAGATCTTCGGCTCCCAGCGGATCCTGCCCGCGACGGTGGACTTCGTCGACATCGCCGGCATCGTCCGCGGCGCCAGCGAGGGCGAGGGCCTGGGCAACAAGTTCCTGGCGAACATCCGCGAGTCCGACGCGATCTGCCAGGTCATCCGGGCCTTCAAGGACGAGAACGTCGTCCACGTCGACGGCAAGGTCTCGCCCAAGGACGACATCGAGACGATCAACACCGAGCTGATCCTGGCCGACCTCCAGACCATCGAGAAGGTCCTGCCGCGGCTCCAGAAGGAGTCCCGGATCAAGAAGGACGTGGCCCCGAAGGCCGCGGCGGTCGAGGCGGCCAGGGACATCCTCGAGAAGGGCGACACCCTCTTCTCCCAGGGCATCGTCCAGGGCTCGGAGAACGCCGAGCTCCTGCACGACCTGCACCTGCTGACCACCAAGCCGTTCCTCTACGTCTTCAACGTCGACGAGGACGAGCTGACCGACGACGCGTTCAAGGACGAGCAGCGCGCGCTGGTCGCCCCGGCCGAGGCGATCTTCCTCAACGCCAAGCTGGAGGCGGACCTCGCCGAACTCGACGAGGAGGACGCCCTGGAACTCCTCCAGTCCGTCGGCGCGGAGGAGCCCGGCCTGGCGACCCTCGCCCGCGTCGGCTTCGACACCCTCGGCCTCCAGACCTACCTCACGGCGGGCCCCAAGGAGTCGCGCGCCTGGACCATCAAGAAGGGTGCGACGGCCCCCGAGGCGGCCGGTGTGATCCACACCGACTTCCAGAAGGGCTTCATCAAGGCCGAGGTCATCTCCTTCGCCGACCTCGTCGATACCGGCTCGGTCGCCGAGGCCCGCGCCAAGGGCAAGGCCCGCATGGAGGGCAAGGACTACGTGATGCAGGACGGGGACGTGGTGGAGTTCCGCTTCAACGTGTAATACGTCCGGCGAAGGCCGTCTGACCTGCAATGCCGGTGAGTTAGCGATCCGTGCAGGTCAGGTGGGGTGCTTGGTGACTCTGAGTGTGTAGTGGACGTTACTGGGAGTGCGGGGCTGGTCGCGTTTTCTGACCTCGAAGGTGTTCTCGGACGGCTTCTTGACGCGTTGGCACTGTCGGTGGCGGCGGGTCGGGAGGAGGGCGGCCAGGAGTTCGGTGATGACCTCGTGGCGTGTGGAGTCCAACACGGTCGGGTCGGCTGCGGATTGAGCGGCGACGGCCAGCCGGGCGAGCTGCACTGTGACGGTGAAGGAGATCCGGTCGGGATCGGTGTCGCCGTGCTCGGCCGCGCGCGTCTGCAGTGCGCACAGTGCCTGGTAGACGGTGAGGAGGGCGTAGATTTCCTGGCAGATCGGCTCGGGTGCCCTGGAGCGCAGGATGAATCCGGCGCCGCGCAGGCGGTTCTTCAGTTCCGCGAACCCGTTTTCGATCTCCCACCGCTGATGGTAGGCCGTCGCCAGCTGGCGGGCCGGGGCCAGCCTGGGATCCAGCAGGCTGGTGACCAGCCGGAACGTCTCGGTGCGGGGCAGGCCGGCCTGTGGGCGGATGGTCACGGTGTACTCGATGATCCGCACCAGGTGTCCTCGGGGAGACTGCTGCAAGGTGCGTCCGGCCGCGCGGGCCTGACCGTGCCGGACGTTCTCCGCGGGCGTTCTCATGATGGACAGGTAGGAGCCGTCGGACAGCACTTGCAGCGGCATGAAGACCAGGTTCTGCTTGATCCGCCAGGCCAGGTGGGCGCCGGTGGCGCGGGCCAGGCCCCACAGTGCGTACCCGGCGAAGTTGTGGTCGGCCAGCAGCAGCATGTCCGGTCGCAGGGAGGCCAGCAGCCGGCGGGCGAGCTTGTGCTCGCTGAACTTGGCCACCGCGTCGAAGGCCGCATCGACCAGGGCATGGGTGCCGCATTCCGTCAGGGCCATCAGGCGGACCTGCGGGTGTCCGCTCTGGTTGAGACACCACCCTTGACCGTGAAGCCGAACTCAGCTGCGTTCGCGGGGGTGTCGGGGATGTCCAGCGCGGTGCCGTCCCAGGCGACCAGCCGCAGCCCGAAGGCGAACGCGCCCGGTGTGAGGGGTGTGGCCAGCGTGCCGCACCGCCGCTCGAACAGCGCCTGCAACGGTTTGTCGCCCAGCCGCTGCCGGGCTCTTGTCAGGGCCGAGCTGGTGGGCAGGCGCCCCACGCACAGACCCGGCAGGTGCCGCAGCTTCTCGGTCAGCGTGCGCAGAACCGACCGGTATCCCGGCGGGCCGGCACTGTCGGAGCTGCTGAACAGGCATAGCGCCAGGACGAAGTAGACCACCGCCCAGGCCGGCAGCAACCGGCGGCGACGCTCGCCGCAGCCGGTCAACTCCACGACCTCGTCCACCAGCCCAGGGCTGATGTCCTCGGTCAACACGCCGAGCCGGACGCGCTCGCCAAAGCGCTGGTCCGCGGGCACCACCAGCCCGTTCAGCGGGGCCTGGCTGCCCTCGGCGATGGCAGACGGCATACGGACGATGGCACACTGAGCACCCAACGGAGTTCCCTCACGGACAGTCGGATCTTGGTCGATCCTCTGTCCTACCGGGAACTCCGTTGCCGTGCCCCGGCTCCCGCTGACACATCACCAGAAGTGACGGATCACCCAACGTCACCAGGGGCCATTCCGGCCCAAACCCCACACCATCACGTGGCTGACCTGCACGGACTCGCTAACTCACCGGCATTGCCCCGACCTCTCCATCAACCGCCTACGCGAACGCCTCCCCGACCAGGAGGTGGCCGACCACCCGCGGTATGTGGCGGACCCCGCCGACCCATGGCGGCACACCACCACCGCCATACACGCGGCACGCACCGTCCTCGACTCCGGTGACGATGCCGCCGCCCAGGGCCACCTGGCCGCCTTCGGCGACGCCCTGTACAACATCGCCAGCGCCACGACCGGCCCATACCGGGCAGAACTGCAGGCGGCGCCGATGGCGTTCAACCGCACCCGCCGTTCCGCCATCCGCGCCGACCACCAGGCCGCCACCGCCCTGCGCATAGCCGCCAAGGAACTCGCCTACCCCTCCCGCGAGCCGGGCGCTCGCGATAGCCGTGCTCTTCGCCACCGTGCATCTGGCCCGCGCCGCCGCCAAGTGGCACGAGCAGCGCGGCCACGCACAGCAGGCGGCAGCAGCCGAGGAAGCCTTCCGCCGCCTCCAGGCGGGGTACCAGCAGGCCGCCGTACCCGTCCTGGCGGACTTGGCCCGCCGCGCACCACGAGCCGCAACCGCTCGCCGCTTCGAGCAGGTCGTTCGCGCGGCCCTCCCCGACCACGCCGCCCGGATCCTCGCCGACCCCACTTGGACCGCCCTGACCACAACCCTCGCCCAGGCTGAGACCGCCGGCCACAACCCCCGACGCCTCCTGACCGAGGTGGGCACCCAACGAGAGCTCGACAGCGCCGAGCACCCTGCCGAGGTCCTCAACTGGCGCATCACGGCTTAGCTGAGCCGGCGCACACAAGCAGTTCGCAGCCGAAGCACCATCAGCGGAACGACGTCCATGTCCGCAATGCCACACTCTCCGACCACACCAGTGACCACGAAGCCCGAAGAGCGCAGTCGGCGCCGCTGACACCAGTCAGATGCCCTCGCCACGCGTCCTGGCGGGGCATCGGTCGGGTTCAACGGCAAAGCTTCATGATGGTGTCGTCGAAGTCGGGAAACTCTCGTGTGGCCTGCGCGATGATCGCCGTTGCTGACGCGCGGCGGTCCGGAGCGAATTGCTCCGCGACAGCCGCCAGGTCGCGATTGACCCGGGGAGCCCAATCCGGCTCGGGCTCGTAGGAGGTGGCTGCTTCCCACGGGCCGAAGCCGTCAGCCAGCAGCCACAGGAAGGCACCCAGGTCGCGAGCGACGACGCCGGTCTCTCCTTCGGAGCCCAGAAAGACAATTGGCTGCTCCACCAGTTCCCGACCTGGACGAACCAGCCAGAGCGCCGCGTTCCCGCCGGTGCCGTCCTGGCCGAATACACGGAAGTCGTCGCCGTTCAGCTCGCCGTTGCCTGTCCACGCGCGGAACCACTCGGTGGTCTCATCAGCAGTCAGAAAGGACTCGTAGAGTTCGAAGTCGACACCGTCCTCGCCAATGCACTCGAGCCGGACCGCCATGGCAGCGGCAAGCGCGGCGGGGAACTGGCGATCTCCGTTCGCGATCATGCAAAGAGAGTAGCGATCGGCTTGGACTTGGCGGCACCGCCTGCTCCAGATCCGCCCCAGCCGAAACGAGGCTGAACGACAAGGTCAGTCATCGTCGTCCACGCCTCCTCGCAGTCCCCAATCATCAAGGCCGGAGTAGATCACTGCGATGCGGCCCCTGGGGAAGTCGAACGCCGTGGCCTCCCCGCTATAGAGGGCTACCAGCGAGTCGGGCCCTCTCCACCAGGTATCCGCCAGGCCTCAACGGCTACACCTACGGCCCCCAGAACCCCGCCACCTTCTCCGACCCCACCGGCCTCGGCCTCGCCTGCGGCAACGGCCCCAACCAGGACGCCTGCCCCCCAAAAAACCCAGCGGCGGCAAGAGCGGCCAGCCGAACATCATGATGGCGGTCGTGGGTGCTGATCTCGCGCAGCGACTGGTTCCTGATGGTCTGTAGGATCTGGTCGCCCCGTCGCTGCCGTCGTTCGCGTCCCGTCCGCAGGGCGGCGGGAAAGCGCCGTTGGAGGAGCGGGCCTCGTCGCCGCGCACCGCAGGCTCTTCGCGTCGAGGGTGCTTCGGCCCCGCCGCCACTGAGTGCATCGCGGCCTGGCGCCCGTCCCGTCAGCGGCGCACCCCTCTGCGGAGTTTCAGCAGCGCGCCGATCGCGCCGCTGCCCCGGGCCAGGCGGGCGTAGACGTCGGTGAGGGCCGTGTGCCAGGGGCCGTCGGCGTAGCCGGGGTAGGGGTGCACGGTGCGGGCGTAGTCGGACGGGGTCCAGCCCCGGCGCACCGCGGCCGCCAGATGGGCGATGGTCTCCCCGGCGCGCGGCGACACCACCGTGGCCCCGACGATCCTCCCGCGCGGGCCCAGCACCAGGGTGGTGAAGCCCTCGGTGCGGCCGTCGGCGACCGCCCGGTCCAGCCGGTCGTTGCCCAGCGTGTGGACGCGTGCCGTGTCGCCGTACTGTTCCCGTGCCTCGTCGGCGGTCAGGCCGACGCGGGCGATCTCGGGGTCGGTGTACGTCACCCAGGGCACCGCGCGGTAGTCGACGGGGCGGCGGACCCCGAGAAGCGCGTCGGTGGCGGCCGCACCGCCCTGTGTGCCCCCCAGATGGGTGAAGGCGGAACAGCCGGTGACGTCTCCGGCGGCGTAGATGCGGTGGTTGGTGGTGCGCAGCCGACGGTCGGTGCGGACATGGCCCGTCGCCGTCAGTTCCACCCCGGCCGCGTCCGGTGCGAGCGCCCGGGTGTTGGCGCGCCGGCCCGTGACGGCGAGCAGCGCGTCGTACGGGACCGCGCCACCGGGCCCGTGGACGGCCCCCGCGTCGACCCTCTCCGCCTGGTAGCCGGTCAGCACGGTGACGCCCTCGGCCTCCAGGCGCTCCCGCAACACCTCGGAGGCGCGCGGTTCCTCACGGGGCACCAGCCGGTCCATCGCCTCCACGAGCGTGACCTGTGAGCCGAGGCGGGCGAATGCCTGGCCGAGTTCGCAGCCGATGGGCCCGCCGCCCAGCACCACCAGCCGGTGGGGGAGCCCGGACAGCTCCCACACGGTGTCGCTGGTCAGCGGCCCGGCCTCGGCCAGACCCGGAAGCGGCGCCAGGGCAGGCGAGGAGCCCGTGGCGATCACCGCGTACCGGAAGGACACCTCCCGGTCGCCCGCCGCCAGGGAGCGCGGTCCGGTGAAGGCCGCCGCGCCGTACGCCACCTCGACGCCGAGCGGGGCGAGCGCCTCGGGCGAGTCGTGCGGCTCGATCGCGCCGATCGCCCGCTTCACCTCGCCCATGGCCGCCGCGAGGTCGGCACGGTCCGGCACCGGTGGGAGCCCGTAGGCGGAGGCGCGGCGGGCCGCCTGGACGTCGGCGGCCACATGGAGCAGGGCCTTGCTCGGTACGCAGCCGGTCCACAGGCAGTCGCCGCCCAGCCGGTCCCGCTCGACGAGCAGGGTGCGGGCGCCGAAGCGCCCGGCGGTGCGGGCCGCGGTCAGACCGGCACTGCCGCCGCCGATGACCACGAGATCGTACGTACTCATGCTGTTCGGGCTCTTTCCGCTCGGCGCACGCTCCTGGGACGTGAGGGAAACCCGGCGCCACGGCCGGAGCCTTCCCGTCTGCCGTGCACGATCCCGTACGGCGACGGCCTCGCGTACGCCCTGGGGGAACGTCCTTCGGGTGGCGCCGTACGGGAGCGTCGGCCGGAAGGAAGCACCCCGCACCCGGGACGGTCCGTTGGGAGGGCCGTTCGGTCGGGAGCGCCGTCCCGCGGGAAGGCATAGGGACGCCTCCCGGGAACATCCCTGCCGAACCGGAGGGCCGGATGCGGAATGCGGGGCCGCCCCGGCGGGGTTCCCGGCGGCAGCGGCAGCGGCAGCGGCAGCGGCAGCGGCAGCGGCAGCGAGCACAGGGTACAGGGCAGCGGGTCGGCGGGTCGGCGGCAGCCGTGGAGCCAGAGGGAAGCGACGAGGGAGAAGAGGGCCGGATGGACGAACCGGAATGGCGGCGCTTCGTCGCCGCCTACCACCACGCCCGTCCGGGTATCACCGAACGCCTTTTCGATCTTGCCGACGCCTCCCCGTACGCCTGGCTGGCCGAACCCCTGCGGGACGCCCGCGGCACGATCCTCGACCTCGCCTGTGGCTCGGCCCCCGTCCGCGAGGAACTCCCGGACGCCGGCTGGGTCGGTATCGACCTGTCGGCCGCGGAACTCGCCGACGCGGCGCGCCGGGGCCGCGGGCCGCTGGTCCGGGCCGACGCGGGCGCCCTCCCGATGGCCTCCGGCCGCGCGGGGGCGGTCTGCGCGGCCATGTGCCTGCCGGTCGTCACCCCCTGCCGCGTGTTCTCGGGGAGATCCGGCGCGTGCTGCGCCCCGGCGGGACACTCGCGGCGCTGGTCCCCTCCCAGACCGGGCTGTCCCCCTTCGGGATGCTCTCCTGGGTCCGGGTGATGGCCGCCCTGCGTGCCGTGCGCCAGCCGTGGCCCAACCCGCAGGCTCGCGACGGACTCGCCGCCCTGCTGCGCTCGGCCGGGTTCCGCGTCCGCTCCGACGAGCGGCGCGTCTTCCGTCTCACCGTCGACTCGGCCGACGCCGCGCATCTGCTGGCCGACGCCCTGTACCTGCCCGCACTGACCCCCGCCGCGCCGAAGCCGCCAGGCGGTCCCTCGCCCGGTGGGCCGTTCGGGGACGACGCCTCGAACTGCCGCTGCGCCGCGTGGTGGCCGACCTTCCGACCGGACGACCGTCACAGGAGCCGACATGAACCGCCCGGAAGTCCCCCGTCAACGCCCCGGCGACCGCCTTCGACGACTCCGCGACCGCCCTCCGACGCGACCCCGGACGCGACTCCGGACGTGACCCCGGACGCGATCCGGGACGGAACCGGGCCCGCGGGCCCGGCGTGGACCAGGCTGGCCGTCCTGGTGGTGCTGGTGGCGGCGCTCGCGTCCTGGGCGGCGCTGGGGGGTGGTGTCGACCTGCTGCACGACGTGCGCCAGTGGGTCGACTCGCTCGGCCTGTGGGGGCCGGTGGTCTTCGCGCTCTGCTACGCCGTGGCGGTGACGGCGCTGCTGCCCGGCTCGGTGCTGACCGCGTCCGCGGGGGCGCTGTTCGGGCTGACGCTGGGGACCGCGGCGGTGCTCGTGGGGGCGACGGCGGGTGCCGCGCTGTCGTTCGGCCTGGCCCGCCGGCTGGGGCGGCCGGTGGTGGCCCGCTACGCGGGTTCGGGGCGACTGGCCCGGCTGGACTCGTATCTGACGCGCCGTGGGTTCGCTGCTGTGCTGCTGGTGCGGCTGGTGCCGCTGTTCCCCTTCTCGGTGATCAACTACGGAGCGGGGGTGGCCGGTGTGCGCTTCTCCTCCTATCTGGCCGCGACGGCCCTCGGGATCATCCCGGGCACCGTCGTCTACACCGGGCTCGGCGGGTCCCTGGGCGACCCTGCCTCGCCCGTGCTGTGGATCGCGCTCGGCGGTCTGCTGGTGCTGAGCGCCGGCGGCTGGTGGGCCGCCCGGCTGGTCCGCTCCCGTGGCGGGGAGTTCACCGGAGCTGCCGGTAGCCGGTGACGACCCGGTGGGCCGCGGTGGCGCCGACGACCGCGGCCCACACCCAGGCGACGGTGTGGGCGGAACCGGGAAGCAGGCACCACAGGGTGTGTACGGCGATGGTCTCGGTCCCCTCGGCCAGACCGCCGATGAAGTTCAGCGAGCGGCCCCGCGAGAGCCGGTCCTCGTCGCGCCGCCGCCCGGTGCGCTCGGCGATGGAGGAGAAGGCCAGGAAGACCGTGCCGTTGACGTAGTAGGCGAGCAGCACGAGCAGGAACGGCAGCGCCGGGCCGCCCACGCCCACGGCGACGCCGATGACGAAGGCCCCGTAGACGAGGAAGTCGGCGCTGATGTCGAGGAAGCCGCCGGCCCCGGAGGTGTCGGCGGTGCCACGACGCCGGGCGAGCGGGCCGTCGAGGCCGTCGGCGAGCCGGGACAGCAGCCACAGTGCGGCGGCGGCCGGCCACCAGCCCGCCGCCGCGCAGCCCGCCGAGGCGAGACCCGTCAGCGCGCCGAGCGCGGTCAGCCGGCCGGGTGTGACGGCGGGACGGTCGAGCATCGCGGCGGCCCGGTCCAGCGGGCCGCCAAGTAGCGCTCGCGCCCGCACGTCCAGCATCCTCGGCTCCTTCCGTCGAACCGGCGCCGTGCCGGTGGGACACAAAGGGAAGCCCGCGGGCACCCGGCCGTGTTCCTTTTCCGCGCGACGGATTCCCGGGTTCCGCACGACGGACGCCCGACTTCCGCACGGCGGAAGGCCGATGGCCCGCCGGGTGGGAGACGCGGCGGGACGAACGGGAGGAACAGGATGAACGGGATGAGCACAGTGAACGGGATGAGACGAACGAAGGAGCGGCACGCATGGGGATACGGACGCGGCACACCGGGCGGCGCTACGGCAGGGTCACCGCCCTCGCCGCGGGGGCAGTCGCGACCGGGCTGCTGACGGCCGCCTGCTCGGGCACCGGCGACGGCCGGGCGGAGCCGCCGGCGAAGGACTGGGCCGAGCTGCGCGCCGAGGCACGCGGCCAGACGGTGAACCTGTTCATGTACGGCGGGGACGAGGGGGCCAACTCCTTCGTCGACGGCGAGGTCGCCCCGGCGGCGGAGAAGCTGGGCATCACCGTCCGGAGGGTCCCCGTGGCCGACACCCAGGACGCCGTGCAGAAGATCCTCGGCGATCAGCGGGCCGGCAAGGACGGCGGCGGCGCCGTGGACCTGGTGTGGGTCAACGGGGAGAACTTCCGCACGGGCAAGCAGGCGGACCTGTGGCTGTGCGGATACACCGGCCTGATGCCCAACCAGAAGTACCTGGACCGCTCCGACCCCACGCTCACGCACGACTTCGGCACGCCGGTCGACGACTGCGAGACCCCCTGGAACCGCGCCCGGTTCGCCTTCGTGTACGACTCGGCCAGAGTGCCCGAACCTCCGCGCACCACGGCCGCCCTGATCGAGTGGATCAAGAAGAACCCCGGGCGCTTCACCTACCCCGCACCCCCGACTTCACCGGCTCGGCCTTCGTACGGCACCTGCTCACGGCCGGGGTGCCCGGCGCCGGGCCGGTCCCCGCGGAGTACGACGAGGACGCCTACGACGCCGTCGCCCCCGCACTCTGGAAGGAACTGAACGAGCTGAAGCCCGCCCTGTGGCGCCAGGGGACCACCCATCCCAAGGACCAACCGGCACTCGACGACCTGTTCGCCGACGGCGAGGTCGACATGACGATGACCTACAACCCCGCGGGTGTCCCGGCACTCGTGGACAAGGGCCGGTTCCCGGCGACCACCCGGGTGTTCGTGCCCGAGGACGGCAGCCTCGGCAACACCAGCTATCTCGCCGTGCCCGGGAACGCCGCCCACCGCGAGGCCGCACTCGTGCTGTCCGACCTGATGCTCTCGCCCGAGCTCCAGTACGCCAAGGCACGGCCCGGTGGCTGGGGCGCCTACCCGGTACTCGACCAGGACCGGCTGCCCGAGCAGTGGCGGCGCAAGTTCGCCTCGCTGACCGCTCCGGAGACGACGCTTCCCGCCGGGGAACTGTCCCGGAACACCCTGCCGGAGCTGAGCGGCGACTGGGTGGGCCCGCTCGACAAGGGCTGGAAGCGGGAAGTCGCCGCCGCCTCGTGACCGTTCGTACGCCGCCGCGCCGGCGCGGGCTGCTGCTGGCCGCGCCCGCCCTCGCCGTCGTCGGCTTCGCCGCCGCCGCCCTGCTGCTCGCGGCCCGGGGCAGCCTCGCCGACGGTCTGGGCCGCGGCTGGAGCCTCTCCGCCTACGCCGACCTCCTCCGCGATCCCGCCCTCACCGGCTCCCTGCCGCTCAGCCTGGAGATCGCGGCGCTCAGCACCGCGGTATCGGCCGCGGCGGCCCTCGCCGTGGTCGGCGCGGTGAGCGGCTCCCGACGCGGCCGGGCCGCTCTCGATGCCGCCGCACGGGCCACGCTCGCGGTCCCGCACCTGCTCGCCGCCGCCGCGTTCGGTCTGCTCCTCTCCGGAGCGGGGCTCCTCTCCCGGCTCGCCCGCGCCGCCGGGTGGACCGACGGGCCCGCCGACTTCCCCGCCCTGGTCGGCGGCCCCGGCCACGCCGCCGTCCTGCTCACCTACGTATGGAAGGAAGCTCCCTTCGTCACGGTGATGCTGCTGGCCGCCTACACGCCGGCCGTACGCGATCTCGAAACCGCGGCGCGCACCCTCGGCGCCGGACGGCTGCGCCGGCTCAGGTACGTCACGCTGCCGCTGCTCGCCCCGGCGCTCACCGAGGCGTGCCTGCTGGTCTTCGCGTTCACCTTCGCGGCGTACGAGATCCCCGCGCTGCTGGGCGCCACCGCACCGCGCGCCCTGCCGGTGGAGGCCGTCGGCCTCTACCGGTCGGTGGAACTCGCCGACCGGCCGGGCGCCCTCGCCCTCGCGGTCGTGATCGGCCTGGTGATCGCCCTCGCGGCGACCGCCGCCGCCGTCGTCTCCCGCCGGCTGCTGCGCGCGAGGACCGGCCCGTGAGGCGGGCACTGCGCCTCACGGGCGTCGCGCTGCTCGCCGTCTGGGTCGCGGCCCCCTGCTGCCGCTGCTGGTCTGGGCCTTCACCGGAAGGTGGGTGTACCCGGCGCTGGTGCCCCAGGAACTCTCGGCCCGCGCCTGGACCCGGGCCGCCGACCCGCACCAGCAGGTGATCGCCGCGACGGGCACCTCACTGGGGCTCGCCCTGGCCACCGCCCTGGCCGCCACCGCTCTCGGGGCCCTGGCGGCGCGGGGCCTGGTCCTGTACCGGCCGCCGGCCGCCGGGCTGATCCGCCTGGTGCTTCTCGCTCCCGTCCTGGTACCGCCGTTCGCCCTGGCCGTCGGTGTCCAGGAGGTCTTCGTACGGGCCGGGCTCGCCGACCAGCCGACCGGGGTCGCGCTCGTCCACCTGGTCCCCGCCCTGCCGTACACGGTGCTCGTCCTGATCGGCGGCTACGCCGGCTACGACCTCCGGATGGAGCAGACGGCGCGCACCCTGGGGGCTTCGCGGTACGCGGTGCTCCGGCACGTGACCCTGCCCGCCCTCGCTCCGGCCCTGCTGGCCGCGGCGACACTGGCCTTCCTGGTGTCGTGGAGCGAGTACCTCATGACGGTGCTGGTCGGCGGCGGGGTGGTCACCACACTGCCGCTGCTGCTGTTCGCCACCGCCGCCGGCAGCGGCAACCAGGCACTCACCGCCGTCCTGGGCATCCTCACCTTCGTCCCGCCGGTCGTGCTGTTCGGCGCGACCGCGGCGATCATGCGGCGCCACCGGGCGGTCTGGGCCGAAGCCGATCCAGCGGCCGCCGTCCCCGGTTCCGGTCCTGGTTCCGGTTCCTGCTCTGGTTCCGGTTCCGGTTCCGGTTCCGGTTCCTCCGCAACGGTTCGCGGACGGAGTCCCTCCGCCACCACTCCCGGCCCCCGCCCTTCGAGCGCTGCTCCCGGTTCCGGTTCCGGTTCCTCCGAAGCCGTTCCCGACCCCAGTCCCTCCGCCACCACCCCCGGAATCGACCGCTGACCGCCATGAGTACCTCGTCCTCCGCCTCCTTCCCCGGCCTGCGACTGGAAAGGATCACCGTCACCTATCCCGGGCACCGTTCGCCCGTCCTGGACGGCCTCGACCTCGAGGTCGCCGACGGGCGGCTGCTGGCTCTGCTCGGTCCTTCCGGATGCGGCAAGACCACCACCGTGCAGGTCGCCTCCGGCCTCCTCACACCGACCGGCGGGGCCGTCCATCTCCGCGGCACCGATGTCACCCGGACCCCACCGGAACACCGAGGCGCCGCAGTGGTCTTCCAGCAGCCCATGCTCCTGCCGCACCGCACGGCGCTGGACAATGTGGCCTTTCCGGCCCGCATCCGCGGCCGGCCCCGCCGGGCCGCCCGTACGAGCGCCCTCGAACACCTGCGGCGCGTCGGCCTGGACGCACTCGCCGACCGCTATCCCCGCCAGCTCTCGGGAGGGCAGGCCCAGCGCGTCGCCCTCGCCCGAGCCCTGGCCGCCGAACCGGCCGTGCTCCTTCTCGACGAACCGTTCAGCGCCCTCGACCCCGGCCTGCGGCACACCATGCGCGACCTGCTCGCTTCGGTCCAGCGGGAGTTGGCGGTGACCACCGTCCTGGTCACCCACGACCAGTCGGAGGCGGCCGCGGTCGCCGACAGCGTCGCCCTGCTCGACCACGGCAGGCTCCTGCAGCAGGCACGGCCCGCGGACCTCTACGCCCAGCCGGCCTCCCTGGCCGTGGCCCGCTTCCTCGGCTGTGCCACGGCGCTGCCCGGCAGTGTCACCCCGCACGGACGGTTCGCCTGCTCGCTGGGGGAACTGGAGCTGCCCGGCGCGGTCACCCACCGGGGCACCGGACACCTGGTGATCCGTCCCGAAGCCGTCCGGCTGGGCACCGGCCCGGACACCGTGCCCGCCGTGGTGCGCGGCGTACGCCCGGAAGGCCCGTTCACGGCTCTCGTCGCCGACACCGCCGCCGGGCCCGTCCACGCACTTCTGCCGCCGGGCCCCCGCCCGCCGCATCGGAGCACGTCCGGCTGCACCTGCCCGTCGTGCACCGCTGGGTCGTCGCCGGCTGACCCTCCCCACGGGGCGCGCGGCACGGCCGTGGCACGGCAACGATCCCGCCGCGGTCGCCGCGGTCGCCGCGGTCGTCGCGTCATCCTCTCCGAACCGTTCTCCCCGAACCGTAGTCCCCGAACCGACTCAACGGGCGGGACCGCCCGGGCCGGGGTGGGCGATGCGTTGGGCGTAGCGCCGCAAGCGGACCGACGGGAGGGAGACGGGGGTGCGCCGCGGGGTGCGCCGCAGGGACGCCTTGATCAGGTGAAGCAGTTGCAAGCTGCCGCTGCACGCCCAGCAGCGGGCGACGTGAGCGGCCACTTCCGCCCGGCGCGCACCCGTGAGCTCGCCGTCGGCGTATGCCTCGACATCGCCGCGCAACCGGAGATGGCGTAGCTTCTCCCGGCACTCGGCCCACATCTGCTCGGGTCCGGGGGCGCGCCGCTTCCTCATGGGGCGGGAACCCGGTCGGCGGGGCGGGTCATTCCACCGCCGACAGCGCGTCCGTGCGAGCCTCCCGTCCCGCGTCCCCCGTCCCGCGTCCCCCGTCCGTGCGAGCCTTGCGTCCCGCACGCGTAAGCGAACGGAAGCAGACGACGGCGGATGAGCGCGAGGGAATGCTCGCCACCGGACGGGGGTTCCCGTCGTGTGGAAGACGAAGTGACAGCGGCGCCGGACCCGGCCGACGCACGGGGAGGGCGTTCGCCACCCATGTGCTGCCCGAGGTGGAAGTGCTGCTGAGGGTGGCGACGACCCTGACCGCACAGCCCGCCGACGCCGAGGACCTGGTGCAGGAGACCCTGCTGCGCGCCTACCGGTCCGTCGACCGCTTCGACGGCAGGCACCCCCGTGCCTGGCTGCTGACGATCATGCGCAGGGCCGAGATCAACCGGCATCGGCGCCGCCGCCCGAACTTGCTCGACGATCCGGACGCCGACCTGGACCGTCTCAGCTCGACGGGCTCGGCCGGCTCCGCGGAGGAGGTGGTCGTCGGCGAGGCCTTCGACGAGGTGGTGGACTCCGCACTGTCGGGCCTGCCGGACAAGCACCGGCAGGTGGTGCAGCTGGTCGACATCGACGGCCTCACCTATGCCGAGGCCGCCCATCTGCTGGACGTGCCCGAGGGCACGGTGATGAGCCGCCTGCACCGGGCGCGCAAACGGATACGAGCCCGCTTGGTGGCGGCCGGACTGGCACCGAAGCGAGGTGTGATGTGAAGAAGCGTTCATGGTGGCGACGGTCCGCGGGCGAGCGCAGGATGAACTGTCTGCAGGTCGCGCGGCTGCTCCAGTCCTACCTCGACGGGGAGACGGACGAGGTCACCGCGCGCCGGGTCGCGGCGCATCTTGAGGACTGCCGCCGCTGCGGCCTTGAGGCATCGGTGTACGAGGAGATCCGCGGCGCTCTCTCCCGCAGGGGGACGCCCGACGCCGAAGCGGTCGCGCGGCTGCGCATCTTCGGTGAAGCGCTGCTGAGCGACCCGCCGGCCGCTGACGATGGCGGGGACCGCGGGGCGTCGCCGTCGGCGGGCGCCTGACGGCCACCGCGCCCTTTCCCTTGCGGGCGCTCGGTGCGGGCACTCCCCGGTGGGCGTCTGACGGCGGGCGCTTGACGACGGTGCCCGACGCCCGGTGGCGCCTCGGGCGACCGGTCGGCTGGGCGACCGGGCGACCGGGCGACGGGTCGGCCCGGCGGGGCCCTGTGCCCCGGCACCGCGGCCTTGTGCCCCGGCACCCCGTGGCCCTGTGTCCCGGCGGCCCGGCGCCCCGGTGGGCGAAGGCGGTCCGCGAACGGACGGCCGGTGCGGATGCCGAGCAGGTCACCCGCCGGCCGCGAGTCCGGTCTTCGCCCCCGCCCCGCACAGCGGCACCACGGCCGTCCGGTCTCCCAGGCCGTGCGCCCGGACGGCCGCCCAGCAGGCCGCGCCGGTGGGCTCGACGAACAGTCCGCGTGCGGCGAGGTCGAGTTGGGCGGCGCGGATCTGGTCGTCCGTCACGGTGAGGAAGGTGCCGCCGGAGGCCCGTACGGCGGACAGGATCTGACGGGCCCGGGGCGGGCGGGTGATGGCGATGCCCTCGGCCAGGGTGGGCGCGGTTGCCGGCGGGGTGATGTCCTCCCGTCCGGCTCGGAACGCGGCGGCCAGCGGGGCGACCGCCGCCGCCTGCACGGCGATCATGGCGGGACGCTGGGCGATCAGGCCGTGTGCGTGCAGTTCCCCGACGGCCAGCTGGGCGCCGAGCAGCAGGGTGCCGTTGCCGGCCGGCAGGACCAGGACGTCGGGCAGCCGGCCGCCGAGGTCCTCCCACACCTCGTACACATAGGTCTTCGTGCCGTGCAGGAAGTACGGGTTGTGGACGTGCGAGGCGTAGAAGGAGCCGTCCTCGTCCGCGGCCGCGTGCGCCCTGCGGGCGGCCGCCTCGCGGTCCCCGGGCACCAGCTCCGGCCGGGCGCCGTGGGCGGCGATCTGCTCGACCTTCTTCGGGGAGGTCGCTTCCGGGACGTACACGGTGCAGTCGAGGCCGGCACGGGCGCAGTACGCGGCGATCGAGGTGCCGGCGTTGCCGCTGCTGTCGGCGATCACCCGGCGCGGCCTCAGGCGCCGCGCGAGTTCGGCGAGCATCACCGCACCGCGGTCCTTGAAGGACAGGGTCGGCATCAGGAAGTCGAGCTTGGCGGTGAGGGTGGCGGTGAGCGGCACGAGTGGAGTCCGTCCCTCGCCGAGGGAGACGGCCCCGGGGCCGCCGCCCGTCGCCCCGGTAGCGGAGAGCGGCAGCGCCTCCTCGTACCGCCACAGTGAACCTGCCCTCCCGGCCAGGGAGTTGCGGGACACCGGGCCGGCGGTGAAGTCGAGGTCCCAGGGGCCGTGGCAGCGGGGGCAGCACCAGGCGAGGGACTCGACCGGGGAGCGCACGCCGCACACGGCGCACCGATAGTCCGTCATGTGATCCAGGATGGCACCAGGATGGCAGTCGTGTGACCGGCCTGTGACGGTCGTACGCGCACTCTTGTGGGATTCCTATGGATCAGCCAACCTTTCGGGACGGCAGTGGTACGGCGAGAGGCGCGGCCACCCACCGCATCGCGATTGTCATGCCCCTGCCGCATTCCCCCACGGCAGCGCACCACTGATGAGGAGGATCCCTCACATGTTCGTGATGCGTCACTCGCGGCGAAGACTGTCCGCGGCCAGCGCGACAGCCGTCGCCGCACTCGCACTCGGTACCGTCTCCGCACTCCCCGCCACCGCCGCAGAGCCCGCGCCGGTGGGCGTGATCGAGAACGTGGGCGCCCCCGGCGCCATCGCCGGCAGCTACATCGTCACCCTCGACGAGTCGGCCGCCGACGCCGGCTCCAAGGCGGGCAAGGCCCTCGCCGCCCAGTACGGCGCCAAGATCAAGAGGACCTACCGCGCCGCCCTCAACGGATACGCCGTCGAGCTCTCCGAGGCCCAGGCCAGGAAGTTCGCCGCGGACCCCGCCGTCGAATCCGTCGTGCAGAACCGGGTGTTCACCATCTCCGGTACCCAGCCCAACCCGCCCTCCTGGGGCCTGGACCGCATCGACCAGCGCGCGCTGCCGCTCAACCAGAGCTACACCTACCCCGACTCGGCGGGTGACGGTGTCACCGCGTACATCATCGACACCGGAGTGCGTATCACCCACTCCGACTTCGGCGGCCGAGCCTCGTACGGCTACGACGCCGTCGACAACGACAACACGGCGCAGGACGGCAACGGCCACGGCACGCACGTCGCCGCCACGGTCGCCGGCGGCTCCTACGGCGTGGCGAAGAAGGCGAAGGTCGTCGGCGTCCGGGTGCTCAACAACTCCGGTTCCGGCACCACCGCCCAGGTCGTCGCGGGTATCGACTGGGTGACGCAGAACGCGGTCAAGCCGGCCGTCGCCAACATGAGCCTGGGCGGCGGAGCGGACACGGCGCTCGACACCGCGGTCCGCAACTCGATCGCGTCCGGCATCACCTACGCCGTCGCGGCGGGCAACAGCAACGCGAACGCCTCCAACTACTCGCCCGCGCGGGTGTCCGAGGCCATCACCGTCGGCTCCACCACCAGCTCGGACGCCCGCTCCAGCTTCTCCAACTACGGCAGCGTGCTGGACCTGTTCGCTCCGGGATCCTCCATCACCTCGGCCTGGCACACCGGCGACAGTGCGACCAACACCATCTCCGGCACCTCGATGGCAGCCCCGCACGTCGCCGGTGCCGCCGCGCTCCACCTGGCGGACAACCCCGCCGCCACACCGGCGCAGGTGTCCTCGGCCCTGACCGCCTCGGCGACCCCGAACGTGGTCGGCAGCCCCGGCTCCGGATCGCCCAACCGGCTGCTGTACGTCGGCACGGGCTCCACCCCGCCCCCCGGACCGAGGTTCGAGAACACCGCCGACTACGCCATCAACGACCACTCCACCGTGGAGTCGCCCGTCACCGTCAGCGGCGTCGCGGGCAACGCACCCGCCGCACTCCAGGTGCCGGTCAACATCGTGCACACCTACATCGGTGACCTCCAGGTCCAGCTCATCGCCCCGGACGGCAGCGCCTACACGCTGAAGTCGTACGGCACCGGCGGCAGCAGCGACAACATCAACACCACCTACACCGTGAACGCGTCCTCGGAGGCCGCGAACGGCACCTGGAAGCTGCGGGTGAGCGACAACGCCACATGGGACACCGGCAAGATCGACTCCTGGGCCCTGCAGTTCTGACCCCCGGACAGCCGGACCGTGCCGGGTCCGGTGCCTGACCCGGAGTCGAGTCGAGGGGCGGCCGCGCCGAGCGGCCGCCCCTTCCGTGTATTCCGGTTGTCCGTGGCCGCCGCCGTGGCCTTATGATCCGCTGACCCGCGCAGATGTTCGCACGATCATCGCGTTGGCACGATGTTCGCGTTGCCGCGGCTTCGCGTTGACAGGCCTCGCGTTGACAGGCCTCGCGTTGACGGGCCTCGCGTTGACGGGGCTTCGCGTCGGCGTGACCCCCCGCGTAGGCACGATCTTCCCAAGGAGAACCGCACCCGTGGAACCGTCGTCGCAGGGATGGAAGCCACCGGGCGGGTCCGGTCCGGCGCAGCCTTCCCCGTTCCCGCCCCGGCCGGAGGCGCACCCGTATGCGATGCCGGCGGGCGTGCAGCCGGGGATGCCGTATCCGCCCTACGGGCCGGAGCCGCAGCGGCCCGCCACCAACGGTTTCGCCATCAGCTCCCTCGTCACGGGCATCGTCTGCTGCCTGCCCCCGCTCGGCCTCGTCCTCGGACTGATCGCGCTGGGCCAGATCAGGAAGCGGGGGGAGGGCGGCCGGGGCCTGGCCGTCGCGGGCAGCGTGCTGTCCGTCATCAGCACGATCCTCATGACCGTCGGTTTCGCGACCGGTACCGCCCGCGAGGCGTGGGACGGCTTCCGTGAGGCAGCGCGCGAGGGGGCCGTCGCGGAGTCCACGTTCGACCTGCGGACCGGGCAGTGCTTCGACACCCCGGGCCGTGGCCTGGAGGACGAGGAGGAGGCCGTGTCCGTCCGGATCGTGGACTGCGACAGCCCTCACGAGGGAGAGGTGACCGGCACCTTCACGCTCGGCGCATCCGGCGGGTGGCCCGGGCGGAAGGCCGTCGAGGCCGAGGCGGAGCGGCGGTGCGAGGACGTCAGCAGCGGCTACACACTGGACTGGTGGGCCGTCCCGCCCACGGCGGAGCCGTACTACTACGCGCCGACGAGGGACGGCTGGCGCTTCGGGGACCGCGGCGTCACCTGCGCCCTGGCGAGCGACGGCCCGAAGCTCGAGTCCTCGGTACGCAGCGACCGGACGACCCTCGACCCTGCGCAACTCGTCTATCTGGAGGGTGAGCTGGCCGTCGACACGGTCTGGTGGGAAGAGCCGGAGGAACTCTTCGAGGACGATCCGGAGGCCAACCGCGCCTGGGCCGAACGGATGGTGCGGACGCTCTCCACCGAGGCCCGTGAACTGCGCTCCGGGCCCTGGCCCGCGTCCGCCCTCCGGCACGCCCTGGCCCGTGCGGAGGAGTACGACACCGCACGCCGCCACTTCGGCCGGGCGGCTGCGGCACGTGACGAGCAGGGATTCTGGGACGCCACCTCGGAGGCGGCCGACGCGTTCCGCCAGGAGACCGAGATCGCCGTCCGGTCCGCTCTCGGCCTCGCCACGGACCCGCCCGAGGAGCCGGGGGAGCCGGGGGAGCCGGCGAAACCGGACGGCCGGGAGGGGCCGCTGCCCGGCGGCGGTACGACGGTCTGAGGCCCGCTTCGCGCGGCCCGCGGACCGGGGTTTCGAGCGGGGAGACACCGGCCCGGGGCGCGGTGGCATCGGGCGTCGGGCATCGGACGTGGGGCCCGGGACGTCGGGCAAGGGGCGTCGGCCCGCGAGGTCCGCCCGCGAGGCCCGCTCCTCCTGCCGGGCGCCCACCGGAGCGGTTCCTGCCGGGGGGAACGTGCAAGCCCGGAGGTGATTGTCGCTCTGCGTAGTTCGTTGGCCTATGCTTGCGGGGATCAACCGTCCGTTGCCACGCTGTTGCTGTCTGTCAACCTGTTGGGAGTGGCCAGTGACATTCGGTGAGCAGCCCGCCTATCTGCGCGTTGCGAGGGATCTCCGACAGAAGATCGTCAATGGCTCGCTGCCGCCGCACACCCGACTTCCCTCGCAGGCCCGGATCCGCGAGGAGTACGGGGTCTCGGACACCGTCGCGCTGGAGGCGCGGAAGGTGCTGATGGCCGAGGGGCTGGTTGAGGGGCGTTCCGGTTCGGGGACGTATGTACGGGAGCGCCCGGTGCCGCGGCGCATTGCGCGCTCGGGATACCGGCCGCCCGCCGGTGCCAATCCCTTCCGCCAGGAACAGGCCGCGGAGGGTGCCCGCGGGACCTGGGAGTCGAGCAGTGAGCAGGAGCCTGCCGGCGACTCCGTCGCGGGCAGGCTGGGCGTCGCCCCCGGTGACCGTGTGATGCGGACGAGGTACGTGTTCCGGGACTCCGGCGAGCCGGCGATGCTGTCCACCTCCTGGGAGCCGCTCTCGATCACGGGCCGCACACCGGTGATGCTGCCCGAGGAGGGGCCGCTCGGCGGCTGCGGTGTCGTCGAGCGGATGGGTGCCATCGACGTCGTCGTGGACAACGTGGTCGAGGAGGTCGGTGCCCGGCCGGGACTGGCGGAGGAACTGCTCATGCTCGGTGGGGTGCCCGGCCATGTGGTGATGGTCATTCAGCGCACCTACTACGCGTCGGGGCGTGCCGTCGAGACGGCGGACGTGGTCGTACCGGCGGACCGGTTCCGCCTCGCGTACCACCTTCCGGTGCGCTGACCTCGCCGCCGACCCGCGGTGCGCGCCGGCCGTCGGTGCGACGCCTTGCCTCGTGCCGCACGGCTCTGCGGCCGGCGGTGCGCAGGGCATCCGCGTGCCGCGCCCTCGCTGCGGAGAACGCCGTGACCCGGTGACCGCCCCGCGGTGGTCCGCGGTCCGCGTCCCGGCTTGCGCCTCCGTGTCGGCGCCCCGCTGCCGAAAGCGCGCCGTACGGGGCGTGTTGGGAGGGTCCCGGAGGGGGCGGCGGGCGGGCTCGGGCGCTGCCGGACCGGTTTGGGGCCCGGTCGTGCCGCACCGTCCCCGTGCTCCGCTGTCGCGCGCCGCGCATCCGCGGCCGGGCTCCCGCCGGTGCGCGGACGGCCGGCGTGGCCCCCACGGGGTGCGGCGTGGCCCCCGCGGGGTGCGCGTGCCTGACTCGCCCCGGTGCGGCGGCCCTTGACCCACCCCGGTACGGTCGGCCGTTGACCCGCCCTGCTTCCCGAACGGCGGGCGGCCCGGCCGGCCTGGTGCGGCGCCGACGCCCACCGCGCCGTTCACCGCCCTGCCCACCGTGCCCTTCACCGTCCCGCCGCTGGTGCACGCAGGCCGCGCGCTCGGCGGACTCC
This sequence comes from Streptomyces sp. I6, assembly GCA_003725745.1. Classification (GTDB taxonomy): domain Bacteria; phylum Actinomycetota; class Actinomycetes; order Streptomycetales; family Streptomycetaceae; genus Streptomyces. The sequence continues at coordinate 4,432,049 of RHDP01000001.1, forward strand.
CGTCCGACCAGCTGTGGTATGACCGGAGGGCCTTGGGACTCGGGAGCGATGCAGGGGCGCACTCGGCCAAGTGCGCCCCTTGTGGGTGAGGGGATGCTGGCCAAATCCGTCTCTCTTCGTGAAAACGCGTATCCGCTGAGTGAAGGTCAGGCGTAGGGTCGGGCATATGCAGACTGCGGTTTCCTGGGGATGGTTAGAGATGTGCAGGCCGGCGGCGGGAGAGGCGCGATGACCGACGGCGGCGCGATGCTGCCCTGGCTGGTGATCCGCCAGGACGACAACGGCAATCGCTATCGCGTGGGCAGTTACGCCACGCAGGACGAGGCGCAGAGGATCGCGGACAGCCTCGGTGGCCGTGGCCCCGAGCAGCTCTACTGGGTGGAGCACATGGGGCAGGCCGCGCCCTCCTGAGCCGGCTCCGCGTCGGCGGCGCCCCGGGCGGCGGTCTTCGGTCGGGCGCCGCCGTGGTCCACCCGGTGCTGTGCGGCTCCCGCGTTGCCGCGCGCATGCCACCGGGTGCGTTCCGCCGTGCGGCCGTTCGCGCGCCGCCCGTACGCCGGAGCACCCCCGGGTCGACGCGACGGCCGGAGGGGGCCGGCGTCCTCGCGCACCGGTCGCCCCGCAGCCGTCGCCCCGCTCCGGTCGCCCCGCGGCCGTCACCGCCGGGCATCCCGCCGGGTGCGTGCCGCCGCGCGGGCGTTCGCGCGCCGTTCGCACTGCGCGCGCGTCTCCCGCCGCGGGGTCGTACACCCCCGGCGCCCCCGCGTCACCCCGCACGCGTCGCCGCCCGCCCCCTCGGCGTGCCTGCCGCCGCGTCACCGCCCGCCCGTCGGGGGTTCCCGCGCCGCGCGTTACGCTCCCGCGCATGGCAGATCGTGTGAACGTCCGCGTCGTCGTGGCCGGGGCGCTGTACGACCGGGGGCGGTTGCTCGCCGCCCGCCGCAGCGCGCCGCCCGAGTTCGCCGGACGCTGGGAGCTGCCCGGCGGCAAGCTCGAGCCCGGTGAGTCGCCCGAGGAGGCCCTCGTTCGCGAGCTGCGCGAGGAGCTGGGTGTGGAGGCCGAGCCGGTCGAGCGCGTCCCCGGCGAGTGGCCGCTCGGCGCCGGCTGTGTGCTCCAGGTCTGGACGGCGCGGCTGATCTCGGGTCAGCCGCGCCCGCTGGAGGACCATGACGATCTGCGCTGGCTCGCCCTCGACGAACTGGACGCCGTGGACTGGCTGCCCCAGGACCGCCCCGCCGTCCAGGAGGTCGCGCGCCGGCTGCCGCGGGACAGCCCGGGGGGCGCACGCGGCTGAATTCCTGCGCTCTTCGTGCCATCGCGCGCCCCTCTTGGGGGTACGGCATACCAAATATCGGGTATGTCCTGATTGCCGCCCCGAAGAGGACGGGATTCCGTGGCAGGTCCGGGAAGTGGTCGGCGTGATCCACACCGAAGGCGCATGCGCCGAGTGGACCTTCCCTGCCGAGCCTGACGCCGTGCGCTCCGCCCGCCACGCCGTCCGCGACGCCCTGCGGCAGTGGGGTCTCGACCCCGCCGTGGTCGATGTCACGGTACTCCTGGTCAGTGAGCTCGTGACCAATTCCCTCCGGTACACCTCCGGACCCATCGGGGTACGCCTGGTCCGGCCGGCCGTCGACGGGACGGCCCCGCCGCGGTCCCCGGCGCTGCTCGTGGAGGTCTCCGACCCGCTTCCCGATCCACCCCGGGAACGCCCCGCCGGGCCCGATGACGAAGGCGGGCGCGGACTGCAACTGGTGGCCTGTGCGGCCCGCCGCTGGGGGACGCGACGAGGCAGAACGGGTAAGACCGTGTGGTTCGAGCTGCCCGTGCCTGGTTAGGAGTGTGGGGGGACGACGATCACCGCGGGCCCGGCTCGAATCGAACGAGACCGTGCTGTGATCGTGAACGCCGTGCCGCCAGGTGCCGTAGTGCTGAATACTGCGGGCATGGCCGGTCCGGTGCGGTGAGCTGGAGGGGACGGTCGCGTGAGCGAGATACCTGAGACGGCGAGCGGCGTGGTGTGGCAGAGCAGTCCGCCCGGCTCCATCTACGACTACATCAAGGTCGCGTCGTTCTCGATCGGTCCCGACGGGCTGGTCGACCAGTGGAGCCGCCGCGCCGCCGAGCAGTTCGGCATCGCCGCCGAGGACGTCAGGGGCAAGGACCCCGTCGACGTCTTCATCCCCTCGGAGCTCCGCCCCCGAGGCCACCGCAAGATCGCCGAGATTCTGGACGGCAAGGAGTGGACGGGTCTCGTCCCCTTCCGCCTGCCCGGTGAGCGCGGCGCGCACGGGCTGGCCGAGGTCTACGTCATGCCGAGCGAGACGGAGAGCGGCGAGCGTGCCGCGCTCTGTATCGTCGTCGACGTACGCGCCCTACGGCGGATCGAGACGGACCTCGCCGCCTCGCAGGCGATTTTCGGTCAATCCCCATTTGGCTTTCTTCTGTTCGGTCCCGACCTCACCGTGCTGCGGGCCAACGCGCGTTTCGCGACCGTCTTCGGCGGATCCGCGGAGGACCACCGGGGCCGGACCGTACACGACTACCTCTCCCGCCCCGAGGCGGAGCGGATGACCGCGGCCCTCCAACGGGTCCTGGAGACCGGGGAGTCCGTCACCGAACTCCAGATCGTCGGCAGCGCCCCGGGCACCTCCGACCGGCGGCACTGGTCCGTCAACCTCTACCGCGTGCACAGCGGTTCCGGCCGGCCCGTGGGTGTCGCGGGGCTCGGCGTCGATGTGACACGCCGTCAGATCGCCGCGCGTGAGGCCGCGAGCGCCCGCCGCAACCTCGCCCTGCTCAACGAGGCGAGTGCCCGCATCGGCAACTCCCTCGACCTCGAGACCACCGCGCGCGAACTGCTCGACGTCGCCGTCCCCGGCTTCTGCGACCTCGCCTCCGTGGACCTCTACCAGGGGCTGCTCACGGGCGACGAGGCCCCGCCGGGGCGCTGGGGACCGGCCGGGCCCGAGAGCTACGGCGGCAGCGCGGAACTGCGCCGGGTCGCCTTCGCCAGCACCGTCTCCGATGCCCTGCTCGGCGCCGCCTCCGGGGCGGGAGTTCCGGCGAGCCCCCAGGTCGGCGCGGTGCACCACTACCCCTTCAGCTCCGCCTGCGCCGACGCCCTGCGCACGGCCAGGGTCCGCCTCATCCCCGGCGAGGACGGCAGTCTCGTCCAGTCCACGCTGGCCGTGCCGATGGTCGCCCACGACACGGTCGTGGGCCTCGCCCGGTTCTCCCGGGCCAAGGGCAGCGAGCCCTTCGGCGAACGGGACCGGGCGCTCGCCGTCGAGCTGGCCGCACGTGCCGCGGTCTGCATCGACAACGCCCGCCTCTACCGCCGCGAGCACGAGCGCGCACTCATCCTCCAGCGCAGCCTGCTGCCACCCGGCGACCCGGAGGCCGCAGGCCTCGACATCGCCTGCCGCTACCTCCCGGGCAACACGGCGACCGAGGTCGGCGGCGACTGGTTCGACGTCATCGAGCTCCCGGGCCACCGCACCGCACTCGTCGTCGGCGACGTCATGGGGCGGGGTCTGCGCGCCGCCGTCGCCATGGGCGAACTCCGCACCGCGGTGCGGACGTTGGCGCTGCTGGACCTGGAGCCCGCGGAGGTGCTCTCGGCGCTCGACGAGATCGCCCGGGGCCTCGGCGCGCCCAGCGGCGCGCAGCAGGCGTCCAGGGTCGCCCACAAGTCCCGCGGCCCCGAACTCTCCGAGGTCTACCTGGCGACCTGCGTCTACGCCGTCTACGACCCGGTGACCCGGCGCTGCACCTTCGCCAACGCGGGCCATCTGCCTCCGGTACTCGTCGAGCCGGGCGAGGAGGCGCTGATGCTCGACGTGCCGCCCGGGATGCCGCTCGGGGTCGGCGGCGAACCCTTCGAGGAGGTCCAGGTCGAGCTTCCGGAGGGCGCGCTGCTCGCGCTGTACACGGACGGGCTCGTCGAGTCGCGCGACCATCCGCTGGACGAGGGGCTCGGTGCCTTCCGCCGCGCCCTGACCGAGCCGGCCCGCCCCGTACCGGAACCCCGTGCCCCCGGCGGTCCCGCCGACGCAGCGAACGGCGAGACGCCCGTCCCCCCCGACGGCGGCTCCCGCTCCCGTTCGCTCGAGGACGTCTGCGACCATGTGCTGGCCACCCTCGACACCCGGCACGGCGAGGACGACATCGCGCTGCTCATGGCCCGCATCCAGGGCCTGGCGGCCGAGGCGGTGGGGGACTGGCGGCTGCCGCGCGAGCCCCGGTCGGTCGGTCGCGCCCGCGAGCTGGCCCGGGCGCAGCTCGGCGCCTGGGACCTCGACCCGCTCGTCGACACGGTCGAACTGCTCGTCAGCGAGCTGGTCACCAACGCCTTGCGGTACGGCGAGGGCGAGATCCGGCTGCGGCTGCTGCGCGACCGCACCCTCGTCTGCGAGGTGTGGGACGCCGGCCTGGTGCAGCCGCGGCGCAGGCGGGCCCGGGACACCGACGAGGGTGGGCGGGGGCTGCAGCTGGTCGGTCTGCTGAGCGCCGCATGGGGCTCGCGCCGCACCCCTCGGGCAAGACGGTGTGGTTCGAACTCGCGCTGCCCGACGGGGACTCCACGGCGGAACCCAGCGTGGAGCAGCTGCTGAGCATGTTCTGAGCCGCCGCGGGGCGGCCCGTCCGCGGCGGCCGGGCCCACCCCGCGGCGGAGGATGCCGGTGCCGGCACGCGGGCGGCTGTGCTCCGGCAGGAACGCCCTTGCCCGGACGCGGGCGGCTGTGCCCCTGCCCGGACGTGGACGCCGGTGCCGGCACGCGGACGGCTGTGCTCCGGCAGGGACGACCCTGCCGGGACGTGGAAGCCCGTGCCCGGACGTGGAAGCCCGTGCCCGGACGCGGACGCCCGGGCACGGATGACGGGAGCCCGCTATGTGGTGTGCTCTCCCCGGCGGCGGATCTTGCTGCCCAGCCACACCAGCGGGTCGTACTTCCGGTCGACCGCGCGCTCCTTGAGCGGGATCAGCGCGTTGTCCGTGATGTGGATGCCCTCGGGGCACACCTCCGTGCAGCACTTGGTGATGTTGCAGTAGCCCAGACCGTGCTCGTCCTGGGCCGTGCGCTTGCGGTCGAGGCCCGACTCGGCCGCCGCGTCCAGCGGGTGCATGTCGAGTTCGGCCACACGCATCAGGAAGCGCGGCCCGGCGAACGCCGCCTTGTTCTCCTCGTGGTCACGCACCACATGGCAGGTGTCCTGGCAGAGGAAGCACTCGATGCACTTGCGGAACTCCTGTGAGCGGTCCACATCGATCTGCTGCATCCGGTACTCGCCCGCCGCCACACCCTGCGGTGGCACGAAGGACGGCACCTCACGGGCCTTGACGTAGTTGAACGACACGTCCGTGACCAGGTCCCGCACCACCGGGAAGGCGCGCATCGGGGTGACCGTGACGGTCTCGGAACGCTCGAAGACCGACATACGGGTCATGCACAGCAGCCGGGGCCGGCCGTTGATCTCCGCGCTGCACGAGCCGCACTTGCCGGCCTTGCAGTTCCAGCGCACCGCGAGGTCCGGCGCCTGCGTCGCCTGCAGCCGGTGGATGATGTCGAGGACGACCTCGCCGTCGTGGACCTCGACCGTGAAGTCCTCGAGGCCCCCGCCGCCCCCGTCGCCCCGCCAGACCCTGAACCGAGCGTCGTACGTGCTCATTCGTACAGCTCCTCTTCGGCGAGGTACTTGACCAGCTCCTCCTTCTCGAAGAGGGCGAGCAGGTCGGGGCGGATGGGCTCGGCGGTCTTCCGCGCGAGGTCGATCTGGCCGCGTACCGGGTCGGCCGGCGGTGCGCCGGGCTCCACCGGCCCGAACGACGGCGAGCGCTCGGCGAGCCGGCACAGCAGATTGATCCGGCGCCACTCCCGCTCCATCGCGGGGTTGTCCTCGCGGGTGTGGCCGCCGCGGCTCTCGGTGCGCTCCAGCGCGGAACGGGCGATGCACTCGCTGACCAGCAGCATGTTGCGCAGGTCCAGGGCGAGGTGCCAGCCGGGGTTGAACTGGCGGTGTCCCTCCACGCCCGCCCGCCGGGCCCGGACCCGGAGGTCGGCGAGCTTCTTCAGCGCCTGCGCCATCTCGGACTCCCGCCGGATGATGCCGACGAGGTCGTTCATCGTCTGCTGGAGTTCCTGGTGGAGCGTGTACGGGTTCTCCGGCGGGGTGTCCGGCTCGGGGGCCTCGGCGCTGAACGGACGCAGTGCCTCCGCCGCGGCCGCGTCGATCTGCTCCTCGGCCACGGCGGGCGGCCGCCCGCCGAGGCCCGCGGCGTACTCGGCGGCGTGCAGTCCGGCGCGCCGGCCGAAGACCAGCAGGTCCGAGAGCGAGTTGCCGCCCAGGCGGTTGGAGCCGTGCATACCGCCGGCGACCTCGCCCGCCGCGTACAGGCCGGGCACTCCGACCGCGGCCGCCGTGTCCGAGTCGACCGCGATCCCGCCCATCACATAGTGGCAGGTCGGCCCGACCTCCATGGCCTCCGCGGTGATGTCCACGTCCGCCAGCTCCTTGAACTGGTGGTACATGGACGGCAGCCGGCGCCTGATCACCTCGGCCGGCATCCGGGTCGAGACGTCCAGGAACACCCCGCCGTGCGGTGAGCCGCGGCCCGCCTTCACCTCGGCGTTGATGGCCCGGGCGACCTCGTCGCGGGGGAGCAGCTCGGGGGACGCCGGTTGTTGTCCGGGTCCTCGTACCAGCGGTCGCCCTCCTCCTCCGTCTCCGCGTACTTCTCCTTGAAGACGTCGGGGACGTAGCCGAACATGAACCGCCTGCCCTCGGAGTTGCGCAGCACCCCGCCGTCGCCGCGCACCGACTCGGTGACGAGGATGCCCTTCACCGAGGGCGGCCAGACCATTCCGGTCGGGTGGAACTGCACGAACTCCATGTTCAGCAGCGGTGCCCCGGCCAGCAGCGCCAGCGCGTGCCCGTCGCCCGTGTACTCCCAGGAGTTGGAGGTCACCTTGAAGGACTTGCCGATGCCTCCGGTGGCCAGGACGACGGCCGGCGCCTCCAGCACGAAGAAGCGGCCGGACTCGCGCTCGTAGCAGAACGCGCCCGCAACCCGGTCGCCGTCCTTGAGCACCCGGGTCACCGTGCACTCCTGGAAGATCTTCAGCCGGGCCTCGTAGTCGCCGAACTCCCGCTCGTCCTCCTGCTGGAGGGAGACGATCTTCTGCTGGAGCGTCCGGATCAGCTCCAGCCCGGTCCGGTCGCCGACGTGCGCAAGCCGCGGGTACTCGTGGCCGCCGAAGTTGCGCTGCGAGATCTTCCCGTCCCCGGTGCGGTCGAAGAGCGCGCCCCAGGTCTCCAGTTCCCAGACCCGGTCCGGGGCCTCCTGGGCGTGCAGCTCCGCCATCCGCCACTGGTTGAGGAACTTGCCGCCGCGCATGGTGTCGCGGAAGTGGACCTGCCAGTTGTCGCGGGGGTTCACGTTGCCCATGGAGGCGGCGATCCCGCCCTCCGCCATCACGGTGTGGGCCTTGCCGAACAGGGACTTGCAGATGACGGCCGTACGAGCGCCCGCCTCACGCGCCTCGATGGCGGCCCGGAGCCCCGCACCACCCGCGCCCACGACGACAACATCCCACTGCTGCCGTTCGAGCTCAGTCATCGGTGAGCACCTTTCCCCTAGAAGAAGCGCGGATCGGCGAAGGCGCCGGAGGCGAGCAGATAGACGTAGAAGTCGGTGAGCGCCACGCTGATCAACGACGCCCAGGCGAGCAGCATGTGACGGTTGTTCTGCCTGCCGACGAACCCCCACAGCCGGTAGCGCACCGGGTGCCTGGAGAAGTGCCGCAGCCGGCCGCCGATGATGTGCCGGCAGGAGTGGCAGGACAGGGTGTACGCCCAGATCAGCACGATGTTCACGAGGAAGACCAGGGTGCCCAGGCCCATGTGGCCCCAGGCGTAGGTCTCGTCGCGGAAGGCGAGGACCGTGTCGTAGGTGAGGATGACCGCCACCGGCAGCGCCGCGTAGAAGAAGTAGCGGTGCATGTTCTGGAGGATCAGCGGGAAGCGGGTCTCGCCCGTGTACTTCGCGTGCGGCTCGGCGACCGCGCAGGCCGGGGGCGAGGCCCAGAAGCCGCGGTAGTAGGCCTTGCGGTAGTAGTAGCAGGTCAGCCGGAATCCCAGGGGGAAGACCAGGATCAGCAGGGCGGGGACAGGCCCCACCAGCTGCCGAAGATCTCCCAGTTGGGGCCGCCCTTCATGGGCACGCAGTTCTCGGCGAGACAGGGTGAGTAGAACGGCGAGACATAAGGAGCCGCGTAGTAGTCGCTGTTCGCGAAGGCCCGCCACGTCGAGTAGACGATGAAGGCGAGCAGGCCGCCGGCGGTCGCGGCGGGCGCGAGCCACCAGCGGTCGGTCCTGAGGTGGCGGGTGGCGATGGCGGCGCGCGTGGCGCCGCGTACGCCTGTGTCGGTATGAGGTTCGGTGCCTGTGGCCAACGAAGCTCCTAGGGCGCGTGCCGGTCGCGCGCACCCAGGCCTTCGTCGTCCGAGTCCGTCCACAGCGAACTGTCGTACGGGGTGTCGGGAATGGTGACCAGGTCTCTCGGGCGGTCGGCCGGCTGGGTCCGGGGTGCGTCCCCGCGCTTGGGCGCGAGGCTCCGCTCCAGCCGTTCGACCGTGCGGGTCAGGTCGTCGAGACGGCGCTTGACGTCCGTCAACTCGTCCTGCAGGGACATGAACTGCCCTCACTTCCGCGGTCGCGGTGGCATGCGGGTGTCTGGGGCTGTCCCCAGAGGGCTGTGTGCGCCTGCGAGTGTCGCGCGTCACGTCCCCGCTTGTGAAGGCGTGTGCACCGATTCGCGGTATGCGCCACCCGTTAGGGGCTCTCCGTTGGGCCGTGTGGGTGGGGTTTTCGGACCGCTCCGCCGTGTCGGCGCCGCACCCCGCCCTCCGTCCTTTTCAGTGGAGGCGCAATAGGTGTGATCATCGCCAGAATCCACCGGATGACCAATCAACCGGACGAAGGGGTACATGTCATGTCCGAGGTCGACGCCCCGCGCGGGAGGACATGCTCCCGTACGCCCCGCCTCCGCACCCCCGGTGCCCGGTCCGGCCGCACCCAGCCCGGCCGCGCCCGTACCCTGCGCTCGGTGGCGCTGCTCACCAGCGGCGTGCTGGTCCTGCCGGTGCTGGCCGGCTGCACGTCCGGGGAGGGCGGCTCCGACGCCGTGGCGGTCCCCTCGGACATCGCCCACACCGGGCGCGACCGGGTGGAGAAGGGCGGCACCCTGCGGTGGGCCGTCGACTCCGTACCCACGACGCTCAACGCGTTCCAGGCCGACGCGGACAGCACCACCGGCCGGGTCGCCGGAGCCGTCCTCCCCTCCCTCTTCACGCTGGACCGGCGAGGCCGCCCGCAGCTCAACCCCGACTATCTGGAATCGGCCGAACTCGTCGACCGCGAGCCCAAGCAGGTCGTCCTCTACAAGCTCAACCAGGAGGCGGTCTGGACGGACGGGAGGGAGATCGGCGCGCCGGACTTCGTCGCCCAGTGGCGGGCGCTCAGCGGCAAGGACACGGCGTACTGGACCGCGCGCAACGCCGGCTACGAGCGCATCGAGAAGATCGAGCGGGGCAAGAGCGACCTGGAGGTCCGGGTCACCTTCGCCAGGCCGTACGCCGACTGGCGATCGCTGTTCTCCCCGCTCTACCCGAAGGAGACGATGGGGACCCCGGCGTCCTTCAACGACCGGGCCCGCTCGGAGCTCCCGGTGACCGCGGGGCCGTTCGCCCTGCAGAAGATCGACGGTGCGGGCGGCACCGTCACACTCGTCCGCAACCCGCGCTGGTGGGGGGATCCGGCCAAGCTCGACTCGATCGTGCTGCGGGCCGTGCCGCGCGACCGGCGCGCGGCGGCGCTCGCCACGGGGGACGTCGATCTGGCCGAAATCGACCGGGGCGTCGCGGACCGCATCGCGGTGGCGCACAAGGAGGACGGCGGGAGCGTCGGCAGCGGTCCGGGCGCGGCCTCCGCGGCGGCCGGGGAATCCGGCGGAGGCTCGGAGCAGGAACGTTCCGCCGGTGGATCCGGGGAGACCGCGGACGGGGGCGCGCCGCTCGCGCGGGAGCGCGGCGACGCCGGGCCGGCGCGGTTCAGCAGCGAGCAGAGCGGGCTGCGCGGATTCGTGGTCCGCAAGTCCCTGGAGCCCGCCTACACCCAACTCGCCCTCAACGGGGAGTCCGGACCGCTCGCGGACGAGCGGGTACGGCGTGCCGTGGCCCGGGCGCTGGACCGCCGGGCGCTCGCCGAAACCGTACTGAAGCCGCTCGGACTGCCCGCGAAGCCCGTCGGCAGCCATCTGGCGCTCGCCGGGCAGCCCGCCTACGCGGACAGCAGCGGCGCGCTCGGCGGGCAGGACACCGAGGAGGCCCGGGCGCTGCTCGCCGACGCGGGCTGGACCCCGGAGGGCGCCCGGGCGGCGGATTCCGACACGAAGGCGGGCCCCGAGCAGACCCCGCGGCGCAGAGTCCCGAAGCCGGGAGCCCGGCGGCGGGGAGTCCGGCGGCGCAGAGTCCCGCAGCGGGGAGTCCGGCAGGGGCGCCGGGGAGCGGTGGGGCCGCGCAGAGTCCGGCGGTGGGGAGCGGTCCGGCGGCCCAGGGTCCGTCGCCGCAGGCCCCCGGTGCGCAGAACCCGCCCCCGGCCACCCCGGCCACCCCCGCCACCCCCGCCATCCCCGCCACCCCGGCCACCCCCGCCACCCCGGCCACCCCCGCCGCCCTGGCCACCCCCGGCAGCGGCGGTGACGACAAGCCGGGCGCCCCCGGCCCCATGGCGCTCCCCGCCGGCAGCGACGGGGACAAGGCGATGCCCGAGGCGTACGGGAGGGAAGGCGGAGTCCCGGGCGCCTACGCGCCGGTCGGCACGAGGGCCCCGGGCCGGAACCCGGTCGCGGGACCGCTCGGCAAGGACGGCCAGCCGCTCAGCCTGCGCTTCGTGCTCCCCTCGGGCCCGGGATCCGAACCGCTGCGCACGGTCGCGGACCGCATCCGCACGATGCTGGACCGGATCGGGATCAGTACGGAGGTGAAGAAGGTCGCGGATGAGTCCTTCTTCAAGGACCACATCGCCTCGGGGCACTACGACCTGGCCCTCTGGTCCTGGCCGGCCACGGCCTACCCGGCGACCGACGCCCGCCCGATCTACGCCAAGCCCCAGCCCGCGACGGACGGGTCGCTGCTGGTGGAGCAGAACTACACCCGGGTCGGTACGGACCGTATCGACCAGCTCTTCGACGAAGCCGTCTCCGAGCTGGACGAGAGGAAGGCCCGCGATCTGATGAAGCAGGTCGACTCCCGGATCTGGGCCGCGGCGGCCTCTATCCCCCTCTACCAGCGTCCGGAGCTGGTGGCCGCGAAGCACGACCTGGCCAACGCGGGCGCCTTCGGCTTCTCGGCACCCCGGTACCAGGACATCGGCTTCGTGAAGGCGAAGCCGGCGCACGGGGCGGAACGGAACTGAGCGAGCGGCTCCCCGCCGCGCGGCGGGCCGGTGCGGGGCCTGCACCCGTGGCCGCCCCTTCACCGTCCCACCGTCCGTGGACGGGAGCGGACGGTCACGCTCCGCGACCCGTCGGCCGGTCCGGGCCGGTAGGGGGTCCGGCTTCGTGCGGGACCGGGACCCGGAGGGAGGCCCCGGGTTCCCGGTGCGGCCGGGCCTCGCGGCCCCGCCGGTGGTGGGCGCGGGCGCCCGGTTCCGCGTTCGGGGAGTCGGACGCGGACGTCCCGGGACCGGCCGCGCCCGTCGTGGACCCTCCGCTCCGGTGATCCGGACCTCAGAAGCCGCTCAAGTCCCTTGCCTGTCGGACTTCCCGGGGGCAAGGTCGTGCCGGGTCGGATCGGCCCGGGAAGCCCCTTGCGCGGCGGCCCCGTACCATGGACACAGCCGTGGCGCGTCCGCCCGGCGGGCGTAAGAGGAAACAGACGCCGCATCCCACGACCCGAGAGAAGCGCAAGCCACCCATGCCCACGCGCCACGACATCCGCAACGTCGCCATCGTCGCCCACGTCGACCACGGCAAGACGACCATAGTCGACGCCATGCTGAAGCAGGCCGGAGCCTTCGCCGCGCACCAGCTCGACTCCGTCGACGACCGGGTCATGGACTCGAACGACCTGGAGCGTGAGAAGGGCATCACGATCCTCGCCAAGAACACGGCGGTGAAGTACCACCCCAAGGACGGTGGGGCCCCCATCACCATCAACATCATCGACACCCCGGCCACGCCGACTTCGGCGGTGAGGTCGAGCGGGGTCTGTCGATGGTCGACGGCGTGGTGCTGCTCGTGGACGCCTCCGAGGGCCCGCTCCCGCAGACGCGCTTCGTGCTCCGCAAGGCGCTCCAGCGCCGGATGCCGGTCATCCTGTGCATCAACAAGACCGACCGCCCCGACTCCCGGATCGACGAGGTCGTCAACGAGACCTACGACCTCTTCCTCGACCTGGACGCCGACGAGGACCAGATCGAGTTCCCGATCGTCTACGCCTGCGGCCGCGACGGCGTCGCGTCGCTGACCAAGCCGGAGGACGGCACCGTCCCGGCCGACAGCGAGAGCCTGGAGCCGTTCTTCTCCACCATCCTGGCGCACATCCCCGCCCCGACGTACGACGAGGGCGCTCCCCTCCAGGCCCACGTCACCAACCTCGACGCCGACAACTTCCTCGGCCGCATCGCGCTGCTGCGCGTCGAGCAGGGCGAACTCCGCAAGGGCCAGACCGTGGCGTGGATCAAGCGCGACGGCTCGGTCTCCAACGTCCGCATCTCCGAGCTGATGATGACCGAGGCGCTCACCCGCAAGCCCGCCGAGGTCGCGGGCCCCGGTGACATCTGCGCCGTCGCCGGCATCCCCGACATCATGATCGGCGAGACCCTGGCCGATCCGGAGAACCCGGTCGCGCTGCCGCTGATCACGGTCGACGAGCCGGCGATCTCCATGACCATCGGCACCAACACCTCCCCGCTCGTGGGCCGGGGCGCCACCGGCAAGGGCGCGGACAACAAGGGCGGTGTCAAGGACCGCAAGGTCACCGCCCGCCAGGTCAAGGACCGCCTCGACCGGGAGCTCATCGGCAACGTCTCGCTGCGCGTCCTCGACACCGAGCGCCCCGACGCCTGGGAGGTCCAGGGCCGCGGCGAGCTGGCCCTGGCGATCCTCGTCGAGACCATGCGCCGGGAGGGCTTCGAGCTGACCATCGGCAAGCCCCAGGTGGTCACCAAGGAGGTCGACGGCAGGCTGCACGAGCCGGTCGAGCGCATGACCATCGACGTGCCCGAGGAGCACATGGGCGCCGTCACCCAGCTCATGGGCGTGCGCAAGGGCCGTATGGACAACATGTCCAACCACGGCTCCGGCTGGGTCCGCATGGAGTTCGTGGTGCCGTCCCGCGGTCTGATCGGCTTCCGTACCGAGTTCCTGACCAACACCCGCGGCACCGGGATCGCCCACTCGATCCACGAGGGCCACGAGCCGTGGTTCGGCAACCTGCAGACCCGCAACAACGGCTCGCTGGTCGCGGACCGGTCCGGTGCCGTCACCGCCTTCGCCATGACCAACCTCCAGGAGCGCGGTGTGCTCTTCGTCGAGCCGGGCACCGAGGTCTACGAGGGCATGATCGTCGGCGAGAACTCGCGCTCCGACGACATGGACGTGAACATCACCAAGGAGAAGAAGCTCACGAACATGCGCTCCTCCACGGCCGATGTCGCGGAGTCCATCGTCCCGCCGCGCAAGCTGTCGCTGGAGCAGTCGCTGGAGTTCTGCCGCGACGACGAGTGCGTCGAGGTGACCCCGGAGGCCGTGCGCATCCGCAAGGTCAACCTGGACGCCCGTGAGCGCGCCCGCGCCGCCTCGCGCGCCAAGCACGGCTGAACCGCCCGGTTCCGGACAGGGATTCCGGTTCCGGACAGGGTCCGGCACCGGTTGAACCGGGACGGCCCGGGAGACCCCGCTCGAGGGTCTCCCGGGCCGTCCCCGTGCGCGTCCCCGTCGGGGAGAGTGCGGCGCGTCCGGTCAGCCCGCGTCCGTCAACCGGTTTTCCCGCGCCATCTGTCCGAATATCGGACGTAGCTCACCGGAAACTTGGATTAACAGTCCGTTTCGCGCGTGTCTGTCTGCGATCCCTTTGTCCGAATTTTGGGCCTCCGCGGCGGGGTGATGTTGCCAAAACGAGATGCTTTAAGTGTGGTTTACGGCCCGAACTTACCTAATAGTTGGCTTCACTGAGCTCGGGTCAACGGGTCACGCGCTGTGGGGAGCGCCGACTCACGAGCACACGGGGCACGGATCTCGCCGTCAGGGGTGTCGGCGTTGTCAGGTGCCCACCCTTGCAGTGAACACGTGGACTCATGAGGAGGAACCCATGCGCGGTGCCACGAGCACCAGTGGGCTCGGGTCGTCGAAGATGGCTCGGACGACCGGTTTGCAGCGCACGTCATCCGGTCCGGTCGCGGGCAGCGGCCGGCGAATCTGAGACCCGGTCAACCGCTCGGCTCGCGTTCCTTGGGGGTCCGCCCCGACCGACGCTCTTCGCAGTCGCCGCGCCCACGGGCTCCCGTGAGGCCACGCGGTGTCACCGCCGTGCCCGTCTTCAGGTGACGGGCGGACGCGGGCGAGACCGTCACTCAGCACGCCGGAACGGGTCTCACGCCCGGTCGTCTACGCGCGCAGGACCGCGGGTCATCCGACACCCGTGAAATGGACACCATCATGACCAGTCCAATTGAGATCGAGGGCGAGACCGCCTCCGTCACCTTGGACAAGGAGACCGCAGCTGGGAACGACAGCGCGGACAAGGGCAAGGACAAGCAGGGACTCACCGGCCGGTCGCCCGGCCAGCTGATGTGGGCGCGCTTCAAGCGCGACCGCACGGGCGTCATCTCCGCCTGTGTGGTGCTCTTCTTCTTCGTCGTCGCCGCCCTGGCTCCGGTGATCTCGGCCCTGTACGGCAAGAACCCCTACACGCTGTACGCACAGGAGCCGGACTACCCGTTCCTGCTCGACGACTTCGCCATGCCCAACGGTCCCTTCGGCGGCGTCTCGGGTGAGTTCTGGTTCGGCGTCGAGCCCAACCTGGGCCGTGACGTGTTCACCATGCTGCTCTACGGTATGCGCACGTCGCTGTTCATGGCGCTGATCCTGACGTTCCTCAGCGTGATGACCGGTGTCGTCATCGGCATGGTCGGCGGCTACTTCGGCGGCAAGGTCGACTACTGGCTGGGCCGGACCACGGACTTCTTCCTGTCCTTCCCGAACCAGCTGTTCTTCATCGCCTTCATGCCCGTGGTGACCGCGCTGTTCGTCTCCCCGACGGACGAGACGCCCACCTATCTGAGGGCGGTCGCGATCATCCTGGTGATGTGGTTCCTCGGGTGGATGGGCATGGCCCGTCTGGTGCGCAGCTCCGTGCTGTCGCTGCGCGAGCGGGAGTTCGTGGAGGCGGCGAAGGTCTCCGGGGCCTCACGCGGGCGGATCGTCTTCAAGGAGATCCTGCCCAACATCGTGACGCCGATCCTGGTGCAGGGCACGTACATGCTGCCCAGCGCAATCCTCTCCATCGCCTTCCTCTCGTATGTGGGTGTCGGCTTCGTCGAGCCCACCCCGGACTGGGGCCGCATGTTCGCCATCGGCGCCAGGCTCTACGAGCAGGACCCGGCCTTCATGTTCTTCCCGGGTGTCGCGATGGTGATCTTCGTCCTGGCCTTCAACCTCCTCGGTGACTCGGTCCGGGACGCGTTCGACCCCAAGACCGGACGGTGACGTCCACGTGCGGGGGCAGCTGCCGCCCTCGCGCCGGGCAACCGGACGGCCAGGCAGCTCTTCTGGAAAACAACCGACAGGTAGGTGCAACGAGCATCATGAACGCCATTCGATCGCGCTCCGCACGCGCCATAGTCGTCGCCATGGCGGCCGGCTCCCTGGCGCTGACCGGCTGCTCCGGCAACAGCGGCAAGAACGCCAAGGACGAGTCGAAGTCGCAGGAAGACGCCTCGGCCCAGTCGAAGCCGGTTGTCTACGGTGACGCTGCCGCCTCCAACGGTCCGGCCGCCGAGGTTCCGGGCGCCAAGCCGGGCGGCATCATCAACGTCTACGCCCAGTCGGACATGACCCACATGGACCCGGGTCAGATCTACGTCAGCGACGCGGGTCAGTTCTCCAACCTGATCCACCGCGGTCTGACCAACTACCAGGAGGACGACGAGGGCAACCTGACCGTCGTCGGTGACATCGCCACCGACTCCGGCAAGTCCTCCAACGGCGGCAAGACCTGGACCTTCACCCTGAAGGACGGCATCACGGACGAGGACGGCAACGCCATCACGTCCGCCGACGTCCGCCACACCATCGAGCGCCTGTACGCGAAGCACATCTTCGACGGCCCGTCGTTCGTCCAGACGTGGCTCTCCGGCGCCGACTACCGCAAGGCGCTGCCGGACGGCCCGTACAAGGGCAAGCACCTGCCGGACACCGTCCTCTCGACGCCGGACGCCAAGACGGTCGTCTTCAACTTCAACCAGCCGCGCCCGGACCTTCCGCAGGCCCTGGCCATGGCCGGCTACGCCATCGTTCCGCAGAAGGCGGACACGAAGGAGAAGTACGACAAGGCCCCCAAGGCCCTCGGCCCGTACAAGATCGCCGAGTACAAGTCCGGCAAGTCCCTGAAGCTGGTCCGGAACACCAACTGGGACCCGAAGACGGACGCCGTGCGCCACCAGTACGTCGACGGCTTCAACTTCACCACCACCATCGACCCGGTCAACCAGACCAAGCGTCTGATCGCCGACCAGGGCGACGCCAAGAACGCCATCCAGTTCTCGGACCAGGTCGACACGGACCAGATGCAGGCCGTGATCACCGACCCGAAGGTGAACGCCCGCACGATCAAGGGCTACCAGCCCTACGTCTGGCAGCTGACGTTCAACCTCGACCGCATGAAGGACAAGAAGGTCCGTGACGCGATCGCGCACGCGATGCCGAGCGCGGCCATGGTCCAGGCCGACGGCGGCAAGTACGGCGGTGAGGTCGCCGGTGGTCTCTTCGCCCCGACCCTGCCGGGCTTCGACAAGAGCTACGACCCGTTCGGCAAGCTGAAGAAGCCCAACGGCGACATCGAGAAGGCCAAGGAGCTGCTGAAGGAGGCGGGCGTCGAGGAGGGCACCAAGCTGACCTACGCCTACTCCAACACCCCGCGGGGCCAGAAGCAGCAGGTCATCATCAAGGACGCGCTGGCCAAGATCGGCTTCGACGTCCAGGTCAAGGAGATCGACCGGGCCGCTTACTACGAGACCATCGGCAAGATCAAGAACCCGTTCGACCTGTACATGACCGGCTGGGGCCAGGACTGGCCGTCCCAGTCCACGGTCGTCACCCCGGTCTACGACGGCAACCTGATCTCCGACGGCGCCTCGAACTACTCCCACATCAACGACGCCAAGGTCAACGCCCTCATCGAGGAGGCGTCGAAGCTGGAGCCGGAGGCCGCGGCCGCGAAGTGGGAAGAGGCTCACCACCGCATCGTGGAGGAGATCAACCCGGCCGTCCCGGTCTACTACTCCAAGGTGGTCCAGCTGTTCGGTTCGAACATCGGCGGCGCCAAGTACAGCACCGAGTCGAGCTACATCGACATCAACGACCTGTACCTGAAGCAGCCGTAACACCGGCTCACGGCTGACCCGTGGGGGTGCGCGCCAGGCGGAGCGCACCCCCACGGGACCTGAACCCCTCACCGCCCCGCCGCTTCCGAAGAGAGCAGCTTCCCGCCATGCTTCAGTTCCTCATCCGCAGGCTGACCGGCGCCGTCGTCATCATGTTCCTGATCGGCGCGTTCACGTTCTCCCTGTTCTACATCATCCCCCAGGACTTCGCCGCGCTCTCCTGCGGCAAGAACTGCAGCCCGGAGAACCTCGCGGTCATCCGGGAGAACCTCGGCCTGGACAAGCCGATCTGGACGCAGTTCTGGGAATTCATGGTCGGAATCATCGCCGGCCGGGACTTCCCCGTCGGCCACTGCGACGCTCCCTGCCTCGGAGTCTCCTTCCACACCGGCGACTTCGTGTGGGACTCCATCATCGACCGCTTCCCGCTGACGCTCTCCCTGACCGTCGGTGGTCTGGTCATCTTCCTGCTGCTCGGCCTCGGCTCGGGTCTGCTCGCCGCCTGGAAGCGCGGTACTCCGCTCGACAAGGGCGTCAGCGGTGCCTCCATGGTGCTCAGCTCGTTCCAGATCTACTTCCTGGGGCCGATCGTCCTCGGCATCTTCGTGTACAGCACCGGCTGGCTGGAGAGCCCCAAGTACGTTCCGTTCACGGACGATCCGGCGGGCTGGGCCCTGGGACTGCTGATCCCCTGGGCCGTCATGGCCACGATCTTCACCGCGCAGTACACGCGTATGGCGCGCTCCACCATGATCGAGCAGCTCCAGGAGGAGCACGTCCGCACCGCCCGCGCCAAGGGCATGCGCCAGCGGTACGTCTTCTTCCGGTACGCCTGGCGCGGATCCCTCACCCCCATCGTGACCATCCTCGGCATGGACCTCAGCGGCCTCCTCGCGGGCGCCGTGGTCACCGAGTTCACCTTCGACCTGGCGGGCATCGGCCGTCTCGCGGTGGACTCGTCGCTGACCAAGGACCTGCCGCTGACGATGGGCGTGATGCTGTTCGGAGCGTTCTTCATCCTGCTCCTTAACATCCTCGTGGACCTCGCCTACGCCTACATCGACCCGCGCGTGCGCCTCGCCTAGGAGAACGACCGTGACCACACTGACCAAGACCGAAGACACACCGGCCCCGACCGGGCCGGAGGCCTTCCTCTCGGTCCGCGACCTGCGGGTGCGGTTCTCCACCGAGGACGGCGTCGTCAAGGCGGTGGACGGCCTCTCGTTCGACGTCGAGCGGGGCAAGACCCTCGGCATCGTGGGCGAGTCGGGCTCCGGGAAGTCCGTGACGAACCTGACCGTCCTCGGGCTGCACAACCGCAAGACCACCCGGATCGACGGCGAGATCGTGCTGGACGGCCAGGAGCTGACCGGCGCGTCCGAGCGGGAGCTGGAGAAGATCCGCGGCAACAAGGCCGCGATGATCTTCCAGGACCCGCTCACCGCGCTGTCGCCCTACTACACCGTGGGCCGGCAGCTCTCCGAGCCCTTCATGAAGCACCGCGGGGCCTCCAGGAAGGAGGCCAAGGCCAGGGCCATCGAGATGCTCGACAAGGTCGGCATCCCCCAGCCGGCCCTGCGCTTCGACGACTACCCGCACCAGTTCTCCGGCGGTATGCGCCAGCGCGCCATGATCGCCATGGCGCTGATGTGCGACCCCGACCTGCTGATCGCCGACGAGCCGACCACGGCGCTGGACGTGACCGTGCAGGCCCAGATCCTCGACCTGCTCAAGGACCTCCAGCAGGAGTTCGGGTCGGCGATCATCTTCATCACCCACGACCTGGGCGTCATCGCCAACATGGCCGACGATCTGCTCGTGATGTACGCCGGGCGGGCAGTGGAGCGCGGCAGCGTCCGCGAGGTGCTCCGGGCGCCCCAGCACCCGTACACGTGGGGTCTGCTGAGCTCCATGCCGCGTCTGGGCGGGGACACCGGAGAGGCGCTGGTGCCGATCCCGGGTTCGCCGCCCTCGCTGCTGAACCCGCCGTCCGGATGCCCCTTCCACCCGCGGTGCGCCTTCACCGACGAGGTCGGCGGCGCGTCGTGCTCGGGTGAGCGGCCGCTGCTGGGTGCGGGTCGCGCGGCCGCCTGCCACCTCACGGCGGAGCAGAAGCAGACCATCTTCATCGATCAGATCAAGCCCCGGCTGGGCTAGGGAGACGCAGAGACATGAGCGAGAACGTCACTCTGCCGAAGCAGCAGGGATCAACCGACGGGCCGGCCGGTGAGCCGCTGCTCACCGTCGAGGGCCTGACGAAGCACTTCCCCATCTACGGCGGATTCCCCTTCAAGCGCCAGGTGGGTGCGGTCAAGGCGGTGGACGGGGTCGACCTGACCGTGTACGCCGGGGAGTCCCTCGGCCTCGTCGGCGAGTCCGGCTGCGGCAAGTCCACGACCGGCCGACTGATCACCCGGCTGATGGAACCGACCGGCGGAAAGATCACCTACGCCGGGCAGGACATCACCCGCGCGAACCGCAGGCAGCTCGCGCCGGTCCGGTCCGAGATCCAGATGATCTTCCAGGACCCGTACTCGTCGCTGAACCCGCGGCAGACCGTCGGCACCATCATCAAGAGCCCGATGGAGGTCAACGGCATCAACCCGCCCGGCGGCCGCGAGCAGCGGGTGCGCGAGCTGCTGGAGACCGTGGGCCTCAACCCCGAGCACTACAACCGCTTCCCGCACGAGTTCTCCGGCGGTCAGCGGCAGCGCATCGGTGTGGCCCGGGCCCTGGCCCTGGAACCGAAGCTGATCGTCGCGGACGAGCCGGTGTCCGCGCTGGACGTCTCGATCCAGGCGCAGGTCGTCAA
This sequence comes from Streptomyces sp. I6, assembly GCA_003725745.1. Lineage (GTDB taxonomy): Bacteria > Actinomycetota > Actinomycetes > Streptomycetales > Streptomycetaceae > Streptomyces. The sequence continues at coordinate 4,452,528 of RHDP01000001.1, forward strand.
CCTGCTGCAGAAGGTCCAGGAGGAGCTGGGCATCGCCTTCCTCTTCATCGCCCACGACCTGGCGGTCGTCCGGCACTTCTCGCAGCGCGTGGCCGTGATGTACCTGGGCAAGGTGATGGAGGTCGCGGACCGCGACTCGCTCTACAACCGGCCCCGCCACCCGTACACGCACGCCCTGCTCTCCGCGGTTCCCGAGGCCGACGTGGACACGGACGGCAAGGAGAGGATCCGCCTCGCCGGTGACGTGCCCTCGCCGGTGAACCCCCCGTCCGGCTGCCGCTTCCGCACCCGCTGCTGGAAGGCGCAGGACAAGTGCGCGACCGAGGAGCCGCCGCTGGTGCAGCTCTCCGGGAACCGCGAGGGCCACCTGACGGCCTGCCACTTCCCGGAGGAGCCCTCGACCGAGGCCCGTGCCGCGGACGTCGTGATGGACCCGGCGCTCACGGCGCTGGAGGAGCAGCACGGCTCCGGCGACTGACGATCCGGCCGCGACCGGCCCGACCCGCTCAGATGCCCCGGCCGCCCTGTGGCGGACGGGGCATCTCCCTTCGGCGGACGCCGGACGCCATGGCCGGCGGACGCGTTCCGGCCCCCGTTCGGTCCAACCGGCGTGCTCCCGGGTGTCGTACAAGTGCACCGGTCCCCGCCTCGGGCGATAGTGGCCCCACAGAGGTCCCGGCCGCCGAGGAGGCACCCCATGCGCGGAGCCGCTCACGTCACCCGGGCCGCCTGCGCGGCCGCCGTCGTCCTCGCGGCCGGCGCGTGCGGCGGCGGGGCCCCGGCCGGCGGGCCCGACGGGATCGTGACGTCCTCCTGGGGCGACCCCCAGAACCCGCTGGAACCGGCGAACACCAACGAGGTCCAGGGCGGCAAGGTCCTCGACATGATCTTCCGGGGCCTGAAGCGCTACGACCCGAGGACCGGCGAGGCCGAGAACATGCTCGCCGAGCGGATCGACACGGACGACTCCGTCAACTTCACCGTCACCGTGAAGAGCGGCTGGACCTTCTCCGACGGCGAGCCCGTGACCGCGAAGTCCTTCGTCGACGCCTGGAACTACGGCGCGCACCTGAAGAACAACCAGCGCAACGCCTACTTCTTCGGCTACATCGAAGGGTACGACCAGGTCCATCCCGCATCCGGTCAGCCCACCGCGCAGACCATGTCCGGCCTGAGGACGACGGGCGAGCGGACCTTCACCGTCAAACTCACCCAGAAGTTCTCCACCTGGCCGGAGACCCTCGGCTACGCCGCGTTCGCGCCGCTGCCCAGCAGCTTCTTCAGCGACCACGACGCCTGGCTGGCCCGCCCCGTCGGCAACGGCCCGTACGCCGTCGACGGCTACACCAGGGGCGCCCAGATGTCCCTGCGCCGCTGGGACGGCTATCCGGGTGACGACAAGGCGCGCAACGGCGGCGTCGACCTGAAGGTCTACACCGACAGCAACACCGCCTACACGGATCTGACGGCGGGCCACCTCGACCTGGTCGACGATGTGCCGGCGGCCCAGCTCCGCAACGTCAGGGCCGATCTCGGCGACCGGTACATCAACACCCCGGCCGGCATCATCCAGACCCTCGCCTTCCCCTACTACGACCCGGACTGGAACAAGCCCGGTCAGGAGAAGGTCCGCCGGGGCCTGTCCATGGCGATCAACCGGAAGCAGATCACCGACACGATCTTCCAGCGGACCCGTACCCCCGCCAAGGACTGGACCTCGCCCGTGCTCGGCCCCGACGGCGGCTACGACGAGGGGCTGTGCGGCGTCCACTGCACCTACGACCCCGCCCGGGCGAGGAAGCTGATCGCCGAGGGCGGCGGCATCCCGGGCGGCCGGTTCCGGATCACCTACAACGCCGACACCGGCTCCCACCGGCAGTGGGTCGACGCCGTGTGCAACTCCGTCAACAACGCGCTCGGCGACGACCGGGCCTGCGTCGGCAACCCCGTCGGCACCTTCGCCGACTACCGCAACCAGATCACGCAGTCGAAGATGAGCGGCCCGTTCCGGGCCGGCTGGCAGATGGACTACCCGCTCATCCAGAACTTCCTCCAGCCGCTCTACTACACCAGCGCCTCCTCCAACGACGGCGAGTGGAGCAACGAGACCTTCGACCGGCTGGTCGACCAGGCCAACGCGGAGACCGACCCCGCCAAGGCGATCGAGACCTTCAAGAAGGCGGAGGGCGTCGTACGGGACCAGATGGCCGCCATCCCGCTCTGGTACCAGAACGGCAGCGCCGGCTACTCCGAGCGGATCTCCAACGTCTCCCTGAACCAGTTCAGCGTCCCCGTCTACGAAGAGATCACCGTCGACTGACCCCGCCCGCCCGGACCCGTGGAGCGCATCAATGGGACGTTATGTGATCCGGCGTCTGCTCCAGATGATCCCGGTGTTCGCCGGAGCCACCCTGCTGATCTTCCTGATGGTCAACGTGATGGGCGACCCCGTCGCCGGTCTCTGCGGCGAGCGGGAGTGCGACCCGGCCACCGCGGCCCGGCTGCGCGCGGAGTTCGGCCTCGACGAGCCCGTCTGGCAGCAGTACCTGACCTATATGGGCAACGTCTTCACCGGGGACTTCGGCACCGCCTTCAACGGGCAGCCGGTCATCGAGCTGATGGCCGACGCCTTCCCGGTCACCATCCGGCTCACCCTGGTCGCGATCCTCTTCGAGATCGTCATCGGCGTCGGCCTGGGCATGCTCACCGGGCTCCGCCGCGGCCGCCCCGTCGACACCGGCGTCCTGCTGGCCACCCTGGTCGTGATCGCCGTCCCGACCTTCGTCACCGGACTGCTGCTGCAACTGCTGCTCGGGGTGAAGTGGGGCTGGATCCGGCCGTCCGTGTCCGCCGAGGCCCCGCTCGACGAGCTGGTCGGGCCCGGGCTCGTCCTCGCCGCCGTCTCGCTCGCCTACGTCACCCGGCTGACCAGGACCTCCATCGCCGAGAACCGGCGCGCCGACTATGTGCGCACGGCCATCGCCAAGGGGCTGCCCCGCCGCCGCGTCATGACCCACCACCTGCTGCGCAACTCACTGATCCCGGTGGTCACCTTCATCGGCGCCGACGTCGGCGCCCTGATGGGAGGTGCCATCGTCACCGAGCGGATCTTCAACATCCACGGCGTCGGCTACCAGCTGTACCAGGGCATCCTCCGCCAGAACACCCAGACGGTCGTCGGCTTCGTGACGGTGCTGGTGCTGGTGTTCCTGCTGGTGAACCTGCTCGTCGACCTGCTGTACGCCGTACTCGACCCGAGGATCCGCTATGCCTGAGGCCCAGTACGACGACGGAGCGGCCATCGCGCCGACCGGTGGCGGCGGCGCCATGGACCTCGCCACCGCCGAGGGCGAGACCCTGGAGCAGGCCCCCGCCGGCCCGCCCGGGTCCGGCCCCGGCGGCAGACCACGCAGCCTGTGGTCCGACGCCTGGCACGATCTGGGCCGCAACCCCGTCTTCGTCGTCGCGGCCCTCGTCATCCTCTTCCTGGTCCTCATCTCGATCTGGCCGCAGCTGATCGCCCCCGGCAACCCCCTGGACTGCGATCTCGCCAGGGCGCAGCAGGGCTCCCGGCCCGGCCACCCCTTCGGCTTCGACGGCCAGGGCTGCGACGTCTACACCCGGACCGTCCACGGCGCCCGGACCTCGGTGACCGTCGGCGTCTGCGCCACCCTCGGCGTGGCGCTCCTCGGCTCCGTCCTCGGCGGGTTCGCCGGCTTCTTCGGCGGGGTTTCGGACGCCCTGCTGTCCCGGCTCACCGACGTCTTCTTCGCCATCCCGGTCGTACTCGGCGGACTGGTGCTGCTGTCCGTCGTCACCAGCGACACCGTCTGGCCGGTGATCGGGTTCATGCTGCTGCTGGGCTGGCCGCAGGTCTCCCGGATCGCCCGCGGTTCGGTGATCACCGTGAAGCAGAACGACTACGTGCAGGCCGCCCGGGCCCTCGGCGCCTCGCCGGCGCGGCTGCTGCTGAAGCACGTCATGCCGAACGCCGTCGCGCCGGTGATCGTCGTGGCCACCATCGCGCTCGGCACGTACATCTCGCTGGAGGCGACGCTGTCGTACCTCGGGGTCGGGTTGCGGCCGCCGGCGGTGTCCTGGGGAATCGACATCTCCGCCGCGTCCCCGTACGTCCGCAACGCCCCGCACATGCTGCTCTGGCCGGCCGGCGCCCTCGCGGTGACCGTGCTCGCGTTCATCATGCTCGGCGACGCGGTGCGCGACGCCCTCGACCCCAAGCTGCGCTGAGGAGCACCGCCATGAGCACCGGCACCCCGCCCGAAGGGCCCGGCACGCCGCCCGGCGGTCCGGGTACCGCGTCCGGTCCGGGTACCGCGCCCGGCCCGGGTACTGCGCCCGGCGGGCCCGGCTCGCGAGTGCCCGTGCCCGGCGCACCGCCCGCGGGTCCGGGCACGCTGCTGGAAGTCCGGGACCTGCACGTGGAGTTCCGCACACGCGACGGGGTCGCCAGAGCCGTCGACGGCGTCTCCTGGTCCGTCGCCGCGGGCGAGACCCTCGCCCTGCTCGGCGAGTCCGGGTCCGGGAAGTCCGTCACCGCCCAGGCCGTCATGGGCATCCTCGACACCCCGCCCGGCCGGATCACCGGCGGGGAGATCCTCTTCCGGGGGCGGGACCTGCTGAGACTGAAGGAGGACGAGCGCCGGAGGATCCGCGGTGCCCGGATGGCCATGATCTTCCAGGACGCGCTGTCGTCGCTGAACCCGGTGCTGACCGTCGGCGACCAGCTCGGCGAGATGTTCACCGTGCACCGCGGCATGTCGCGGAAGGACGCCCGGGTGAAGGCCGTCGAGCTGATGGACCGGGTCCGCATCCCGGCCGCGCGGGAACGGGTCGGCCAGTACCCGCACCAGTTCAGCGGCGGGATGCGCCAGCGCATCATGATCGCCATGGCGCTGTCGCTGGAGCCGGATCTGATCATCGCGGACGAACCCACGACCGCCCTGGACGTGACGGTCCAGGCGCAGGTGATGGACCTCCTCGCCGAACTGCGCCGCGAACTCGGCATGGGGCTGGTCCTCATCACCCACGACCTCGGCGTCGTCGCGGACGTCGCCGACCGGATCGCCGTGATGTACGCGGGCCGGATCGTCGAGACCGCCCCGGTCCACGACCTCTACAAGGCCCCGGCCCATCCGTACACCCGCGGACTGCTCGACTCCATCCCCCGCCTGGACCGCAAGGGCGAGGAGCTGTACGCCATCAGGGGCCTGCCGCCGAACCTCATGGCCGTCCCACCGGGCTGCGCCTTCCACCCGCGCTGCCCGATGGCCCGGGACGTGTGCCGGACGCGCGAACCGGAGCTGTCCGAGGTGAGCCGCGAGCGCGGGAGCGCCTGCTTCTTCTGGAGGGAGTGCCTCCGTGACTGAACCGACCCGGCCGGCCGAGCCGATCATCGAGGTGCGAGGCCTGCACAAGCACTACCCGCTCACCCGGGGCGTCGTGTTCAGGAAGCAGGTGGGCGCGGTCAGGGCGGTCGACGGCGTCGACCTCGACCTGTTCGCCGGCGAGACGCTGGGCGTGGTGGGCGAGTCCGGCTGCGGGAAGTCCACCCTCGCGAAGCTGCTGGTCAACCTGGAGCGGCCGACGAGCGGGGCCATCCGCTACAAGGGGGAGGACATCACCCGGCTGTCGGCGCGGGCGCTGAAGGCCGTCCGCCGCAACATCCAGATCGTGTTCCAGGATCCGTACACCTCGCTCAACCCCCGGATGACCGTCGGTGACATCGTCGGCGAGCCGTACGAGATCCACCCCGAGGCGGCGCCGAAGGGCGACCGCCGGCGGCGGGTGCGGGAACTGCTGGACGTCGTCGGGCTCGACCCCGCGTACGTCAACCGCTATCCGCACCAGTTCTCCGGGGGGCAGCGCCAGCGCATCGGCATCGCACGGGGCCTGGCCCTGCGGCCCGAGGTGATCGTGGCGGACGAACCCGTCTCCGCCCTCGACGTGTCCGTCCAGGCACAGGTGGTCAATCTGCTCGAGCGGCTGCAGAAGGACTTCGGGCTCGGCTATGTGTTCATCGCCCACGACCTGTCGATCGTCCGGCACATCTCGGACCGGGTCGCGGTGATGTACCTGGGACGCGTCGTCGAGACGGGGAGGGACGCCGAGATCTACGACCATCCGACGCATCCGTACACGCAGGCGCTGCTGTCCGCGGTGCCGGTGCCCGATCCGTCGGCACGCGAGCGGGGCGCGGCCGGGGGCGGTGCGAACGGCGGGGACGTCGGGGGAGGCGGCAGGGAGGGCGCGAACGGCGGGGGAGGCGGGCGGATCATCCTCGCCGGCGATGTGCCCTCGCCGGCGAACATCCCCTCCGGCTGCCGGTTCCGCACCCGCTGCTGGAAGGCGCGGGAGCGGTGCGCGAGGGAGGAGCCGGAGCTGGCGGTGCCGGAGCGGTTCACGGACGCCAGGGGCCCGGTCCGGCACGACTCGGCGTGCCACTTCGCCGAGGAGAGGCGGGTGGTGCCGGGCGGCGACCGGCCGGCCGGGGACTGACGGCCCCCGCCGCGAGGGGCGGCAGACCGGCCGGGGACTGACTCCCCGCCCCCGGAGGCCGGGGACACCGGCGGGCTGACGGCCCCCGCCGCGAGGGGCAGCCGGCCGGCCGGGTGCCCACGGTCCCTCCCGGTGGCCGGGTGCCGACGGTCCCTCCCGGTGGCCGGGGGCCGGCCGGGGACTGACGGCCCCGCCCCGGAGTTCCGGGGCGGGGTGCGACGGGACTACCTCGGTGTCTCGGCCGCCTCCCGGAGCAGGATCGCCAGCCGGGCCCGCTTCTCCGGGAGGAACACCTCGGGCAGGTCGACCTCCGGAAGGACGATCTCCGGGCCGATCTCGAAGCCGGTGCGCCGCAGCCGCTCGATCGCCCCGGTGTTGCGGACGTCCGGCTCGGCGATGATCCGCCGGACATCCCCGTCGGCCAGGACATGGCCGACGAGCACTCCGAGCAGGGCGGCCGTGAATCCCGGCCGCGGAGCCCCCTTGGCCGGGCCGACCATCAGATGGACCCCGATGTCGCCGGGCTCGACCTCGTAGCACTCGCTGACCCGGTCGGCCTCCGGTTCATAGGTCTGGAAGAGCATCACGGGTTCGTCGCCGAGGAGGACCAGGAAGGCGTGGTGCGTGGTGAGTGAGTCCAGGTGCTCGTAGATCTCCCGCACCTCCTCGCGGCTCGTCTGGCGCATGCCCCAGAAACGGGCCCGTTCCTCGCCGACCCAGGAGTGGACGACGTCCGTGTCCCGTGCCGGGTCCAGGCGCCGCACGTGCACGGTCCCCAGCCCGTCGACGGTCTCCCGGTGCAGCGCCTCGGCTGTGCCCGATCCGGCGGCGGCTTCAGTGGTCATGTCTCTCCTCGGTGCGGTGCTCGGGGTGAGCAGGTCGAAGTCGGTGACGACGGGGACGAATTCACCGCGCAGCCACAGCGGCAGCTGGTCGCGGCGGTGCGCGTCGCCGGGGATGCCCCGGGCGCCCAGCGGGACCACCCAGAGGCTGTCCTCGCGCCGGGCGAGGTCCCACACATAGCGGGCGGAGGGGGCGCGTGCGCTCAGGTCGGTGACGCCGGGGACGCTTGAGGTGGCCAGCACGCAGTCGTGGTCGCCGGGCAGTCCCGGCCACTCCTCGCCGTCGGGGCGGGCAGCGCCTGCCAGGGCGCGAGGCGGTGGCGCTCCCCCCAGGTGGCCTCCGGTCCGCCGGCCGCCGCGACCTCGTCCACTGCGTCGCGGACGAGCGATGCCCGGTCGATGCCCGGCAGCCGGTCGGTCGTGAGCAGGGTCTCCAGGGCGTACCCGATCTTCGTCGGCAGGTGGAGCCAGGGCAGGAACACCTCGGGGTAACCGAACGGACCGTGCAGCGGTTCCAGTGCCGGGTGGGCCGCGAGCCGCCGTACGACGGCCGAGCGGACGGCGGCGAACAGCGCGGCCTCGGTGCTGCCGGCCTCCATTCGGCGGTCCCATCCCAGCAGCCGGGCCCGCAGCGCCGAGGCGCCGGGGGCGAGCCGGCCCTCGTCCAGCGCGGCCACCAGATCCAGCAGGGGTGCGGCGGACGCCAGCCAGGTGTCCGTGTGGACGGCCGCCATCCCGGGCGCCGTCCAGCTCGTGGACTCCCGCAGCAGCGCGGCGATGCGGTCGGCCCGGTGCGGGGGCGCGAACTCCACGCCCAGAGGAGTGGCGATACCGCGGGCGTTCGCCATCACGGCGAAGTCCCCGACCTCGGCACGGGGCGACTCGTGCCATCCACGCCAGTCGTGTCCGGGCTCCCACGCGGGCACCACCCGCAGCCGGTTGTCCTCGTGCCGTACCGGGACGCGCCCGGCGACGCGGTGCAGCAGTCCGCCCTCGGTGTCCGCCGCGTGCACGACGTTGACCGGCTCGACCCAGTCGTCGCAGGCCCGGTCGACGTCGCCGACGGTGCGGGCCCGCAGGAGCGCGGGGATCGCCTCGAAGCCGAGGGCCGCGGTGACCCGTGGCGGGTAGCGGAGGCTGACGGCCTCCGACACCCTGCCGTCGCCGCCCGGCATCGGGACGTCTTCACCCGGCATCCTGCCGTCGCCGCCCGGCATCGGGACGTCCCCCGCGATCACCGGGCCGCGTCCGGTCTCGATCACGTCCACGGTGACCGGGGCGCCGCCCGCCACCTCGATCGTCTCGCGGTGGTGGGTGGCCGGGCGCCAGCCGTCGGGGCCCTCCGCTTCGATCCCGTCCGCGGTACGCCGCAGGCGCTCGCGGTACAGGTCCTGGTAGTCGGCCATGGCGCTGGTGATCGCCCAGGCGACGGAGCCGGTGTGGCCGAAGTGGGCGACTCCGGGGACGCCCGGAACCGCCAGCCCGACGACGTCGATGCCCGGGCACACCAGGTGGATCTGCTGGTAGACGCCCGGATCCTCGATGAAGCGGTGCGGGTCCCCGGCGATCAGCGGCGCTCCCGTCTCCGTCCGGGCGCCGGTGACCAGCCAGCCGTTGCTGCCCGTGGTGCCGGGGCCGTCGGTGGCGAACAGGGTGGCCAGGTCGTCGCCGAGCCGTCGTGCCACCTCCTCCCGCCACAGCTTGGTCGGGAACCCGGCGAACAGGATGTGGGCGGCGATCCAGATGCCGAGCGGCACCCAGGGCTCCCAGCGGCCGGGTTCGAGACCGGTGGCGGCGAACTCCGGTGCGCTCCGGGCGCCTTCGGCGAGCCCTTCGCCGACTCCTTCCGTGTAGGCGGTCACCCAGGCCGCCGTGTCCGCGTCCAGGGCCGCGAAGCAGCGCCGGGCGGTGTCCTCGAGCCGGGCCTGCCGGGCGAACCGGTCCCACACCACGGCCTCCGCACCCAGGAACGCGGCCGTCGTGCCCTGTACCCGGTGCCGCTCGACCTCGATCTGCCAGGCCCGGTCGGTGGCGGCGTTCCGCCCCTGGGCCCGGGCCAGTTCCAGGGCGCTCGAGGCGCGCAGATGCGGGATGCCCCAGGCATCCCGGTAGACCTCGGTCGTCACACTGTCCCCACTCTCCTGCTGGATCAGCACCTAGGTTAGGCTGTCCTAACCTTAGTCGGCGTGCGGGGAGGAGACGGCAGTGGGGCATGGCTGGGAGGGCGTGGTCCTCAAGCTGCTGCGGGGCAGGGACTTCGAGTTCACGGTGACCGGCGCGGAGCGGGTGACCGACCACTACCGCCGGATCCACCTGACCGACGGCGGCATGCTCGCCGCCACGGGAGTGCACCCCACCATGTGGGTGCGCCTCTGGTTCGACGACGCGGGCAAGCCGCACCAGCGGGCCTTCACCCTCGTCGACCCCGATCCCGCCCGGGGCACGTTCAGCCTGGAGTTCGCGCTGCACGACGGCCGCGCCAGCGACTGGGCGCGCGACGCCAAGCCCGGCGACAGGATCGACGCCACCCTCCAGGGAACCGGGTTCACCGTGCCCGCCCCGCTGCCCTCGCGGCTGTTCGTCGTCGGGGACCCGGCCTCGCTGCCCGCCGTCAACTCCCTGCTCGACGCCATGCCGGAGGTGCCCGCCACCCTGTGGTTCGAGACCCAGCACCCGTCGGACGCCGAGCTGCCCCTGCGGGCGGGGGCCGCCCACCACGAGCTGCGGCCGGTCTCGCGGCAGGACGGCGGCGCGGCCCTGGTGGCGGAGGTGAAGGCCGCGCTGCCCGGACTGCTCGGCGACCACCGGCCGGACGCGTTCGTCTGGATCGGCTGCGACACGGCGACGACCCGGACCCTCACCGCGTACGTCCGCAAGGAACTCGGCCTGCCCAAGGACCGGGTGAACGCGCTCGGATACTGGCGACCGGAGAATCCCGGAACGCGGTGAACGGCCGTCAGTTGTGTTAACAGCCGGGCAACTTGATCGAAGCGGCACCGATATACGGACAGGCCACCCTGGATCCCATACGGCCGTGCGGGTGCCGTAGACCGGCCGGGGCGCGAGCCGCTCCGGCCGGTCGTGCGCGCTCTGCCGCAGCCGACCGGTACTCCGCGGGCCCCGCCGAGGGGTGCGGACACCGCCCTGCGGCACCGGTGCGCGGACGGCGTGGCAGGGGAGCACCGGGGCGCGAGCCGCTCCGGCCGGTCGTGCGCGCTCTGCCGCAGCCGACCGGTACTCCGCCGGTCCCGCCGAGGGGTGCGGACACCGCTCTGCGGCACCGGTGCGCGGACGGCGTGGCAGGGGAGCACCGGGCGGTGGCGTGGGAGCGCCGCGGCGCCGGAGCGGACTGCGGCCGCGCGTCCGCTAACCTGAGGCGTGGCCGGAGGACCCACGGCCGGGACGCGTACGCGGTGCCGGTGCCCCGGCCCGGGAAGTCGGTCCCCTCTCCTCCGTGGCCCCGCGGCGCCGTCAGCCGCAGAAAGCGCTCGCCGTGCTCCGTGCCTACCTGCTGCCCGTCGAGGTCGCGGTCACCGTGTTCCCGCTGATCGCCGCGCTGATCGTGGTCCCGGTCGCGATCCGCGGCTACCGCCGGCGCGGGCGGGCCGGCGGCTGGCCCGTGCTGGTCTTCTACAGCTTCGTCTTCTACCTCCTGGCCACGTTGCTGCAGACGGTCGTGCCGCTGCCCGCCGACACCGACGGCCACTGCGCGGTCACCCGCTACGCGGAGCGGCCCCAACTGGAGCCGCTCGCCTTCCGCGGGACGGTCTCCACGGCCGCGGAAGGCGACTGGGCCCCGCCAACCTGCTGACGCTGGCTCCGGCGTGGACCACTCTGCTCAACGCCGTGCTCCTGCTGCCCCTCGGGATCTACCTGCGCTACTACCTGCGCCGGGGGTTCCTCTCCAGCGCGGTGCTGGCGTTCGCCACCTCGCTTTTCTTCGAGACCACCCAGTACACGGGACTGTGGTTCGTCTACGCCTGCCCCTACCGCCAGTTCAACGTGGACGACCTCATCCTCAACACCGCGGGGGCCATGGTCGGATGGGTCGTCGCCGGGCCGCTCACCCGCCTGCTGCCGGTCAACAACCCCGCCTCCGAACGCAGCCGCTACGGCGCTCGCGTCACCCTCACCCGGAGAGCCCTGGCCTTTCTGACCGACACGGCCGGCTGGCTCGTCGTCTGGACGCTGTTCGCCGGCCTGCTCGGTGTCGCCGCGGACTGGCCCACGGGCCGGCGCCACGCACTGCCGGCCGGGGCCGTCCTCGGGCTGCTGTGGTTCTGGCTGCTGCCCGCCGCCATGGCCACCACCGTCGGCAAGCGCGCCCTGCTGCTCCGCGTCACCCGCCCCGACGGAAGCCCGCCGGGGGCGCTGAGGATGGCGGTGCGCACCGGCGTGCTGTACCTCCCGCTCGCCCTGCTCTGGCTGACTCTGGTCCACGAGACCGGGACCCTGGCCATGCCCGGTCCGCTCGGCACGGTGCTGCCCTACGCGACCGCGCTCGGGGCCGTGGTGCTGTGGGGAGCGCCGCCGCTCGCGGCCCTGCTCCGACGAGACGGCCTCGCTCCGCACGAACGCTGGTCCGGCACCGTGAACCGCGCCGTCATGCCGGCGGAGGCCGGCGGTCCCGGCCTGCCGGTTCCCGAGACGACCGCAGGCCGGCGGCGGTGAGAGGGGGACGGTTCCCGTCAGCCCGTCCCCAGGGCGCGCTTCAGGAAGTCCACCTGGAGCAGCAGCAGGTTCTCCGCGACCTGCTCCTGGGGTGTCATATGTGTGATGCCGGTAAGCGGGAGCAGTTCATGGGGGTGGCCTTTGGCGAGCAGTGCCGATGACAGTCGCAGGCTGTGTGCCACCGCCACATTGTCATCCACCATGCCATGGATGATCATCAACGGCCGGGCGGGCTCGGCCGGATCGGTCAGCCCGCCGTCCGCCACGAGGGAGTTGGCCGCGTACCGCTCCGGGTACTCGTCCGGGTGGCCGAGGTAGCGCTCCGTGTAGTGGGTGTCGTACAGCCGCCAGTCGGTGACCGGCGCGCCCGCGACCGCCGCGTGGAAGACGTCCGGCCGGCGCAGCACCGCGAGTGCCGCGAGATAGCCCCCGTACGACCAGCCGCGGATCGCCACGCGGCCGAGATCCAGCGGGAACCGTCCGGCCAGGGCGTGCAGTGCCTCGATCTGGTCCTCCAGGGTGACCGGCAGATCGCCCTTGATCGCCTTCTCCCAGGCGGGTGAGCGGCCCGGTGAGCCGCGCCCGTCCGCGACCACCACGGCGAATCCCTGGTCCGCGAACCACTGGGAGGTGAGATGCGGATGGTGCGCGGCGACCACCCGCTGGCCGTGTGGCCCCGCGTAGGGATCCAGCAGTACCGGAAGGGGGCCATCCGATTCCTGATAGCCGTGCGGGAGGAGTACGGCGCACGGAATACGCCGTGCGCCCCCTTCGAGAAACCGTGCGCGGGAGGAGATGACGGGCTTCTCCGCGTACGAGGCGATCGCGGCGAGCGGTGTGCCGTCCCTCAGCACCTGGACCGCCGTGCCGGCCGCCTCTCCGGGCCGCGCCGACGCGAGCACCGTCACCGCCCCGAGCGCACCGCCCCGTGCACCCCCGGGCCCTCCGAGACCCGCTCCGCTCCCCGCTCGCCGACCCGGTACACATGGATCTCGCCGGTCTCCGGCTCCGCCGCCTCCTCGCCGGCCGACGCCGAGACCAGCACGTCCGTGTCGCCGATGTCCAGGACCGCCCTGACGTGCAACCGCGGTCCCGTCAGCGGCCGGCCGCCCACCGCCAGCACCCGGGCCCCGCCCTCGTCCGCGATCCGCACCAGCCGTCCGCCCGGCGCCCATCCGGGCACCCCGTCCGACAGCTCCACCCACGCCGGGTCCTCGTCGACGTGCACCGTGCGCGTGGCGCCGCTCTCCGTGTCGACGGCGAGGTGCAGCGCCGTGCGCTGGTCGCGGGTCTGGACGAGCAGCAGCGGCGGTCCGGCCGGCGACCAGTGCACCCGCGCCAGGTACGGATACCGCTCGCGGTCCCAGACCACCTCGGTGCGCGCGCCGTCGAGCCCCATGAGCAGCAGCCCCACCGCGGCGTTCGCCGTCCCCGCCGAGGGGTACGCGGTCCTCACCGGCTCCCGCTCCGGATGCGCGGGGTCCGTGATCCACCAGCGGCGCACGGCGGAGTCGTCCACCCTCGCCACCAGCAGCCGGTCCGACCCGGGCGACCACCAGAAGCCGCGCGAACGGCCCATTTCCTCGGCCGCGATGAACTCCGCCACCCCGTACGACGTATGCGCGTCGTCCGGTTCGGCGAGCGCCCGGTCACCGTCGCCCTCCGCGCCCACGACGCGCAGCGCGCCGCCGGCCGCGTAGGCGACCAGACGCCCGTCCGGCGACGGCCGCGGGTCGATCACCGGTCCCGCGGCGGGCAGTTCGCGTGCCGTGCCGGCCCTCAGCTCGGCCGTGAACAGCCGCCCGGACAACGCGAACGCCGCCAACTCCACCTCGCGGTCCACCGCGTAGCCGACGATGCCCCCGGAGCCCTCGCGGCTGCGCTCCCGCCGTGAGCGCTCCTCCGCCGGCAACTCCTCGTCCGCGCCGCCCAGCAGCACCCCGGGATCCGCGGCCACCCGCTCGCGAACCTCGCCCTCCAGGTCCAGCACCCAGAGCCGGTGCGAGCGGTCCGTCCCCGAGGGGGACCTGAGGAACACCACCCGGGAACCGTCCGGGGCCACCGTGAACGCGCGGGGCGCGCCGAGGGTGAAGCGCTGCGTCCTGGCGTACTGGCGGGGGAAGGAGAGCTGCTGCTTCGAGGTCATGGACCCGAACCTAGCCGAGCCGGTCCGCGTTCTCCCCTGACGTACCCAGGGGGCTGCGGCCGTGCGCCCCCGTGTGCTGCTGTGCACCGATCGATGCGGCCGAACGGATAGTTATGATCCGTAGCGCCAGGTGGGTAGGAACCTTCCGGCACATGCATGCTGCCCGTTCCCGACCGAATATCTGTGGAGGTGAGCCGCCGTGGCACTCTCGATTTCGGCGGTGGTGCTGCTGGCGATCGTCGTCTTCCTGCTGGTCCGGAAATCCGGACTGAAAGCCGGACATGCGGCGGTTTGCATGCTCCTCGGGTTCTACCTCGCCAGCTCCTCGATCGCGCCCACCATCACCGAACTGACCACCAACGTGGCGGGCATGATCGGCGGGCTCAAGTTCTAGACCGCGGCCTCGTAGGCTGGGAGCCATGACGGATCTCCCAGCCCGTCGTCTGCTCCTGGTGCACGCGCACCCCGACGACGAGTCGATCAACAACGGCGCCACCATGGCCCGGTACGCCGCTGAAGGCGCCCTGGTCACCCTGGTGACCTGCACTCTCGGCGAGGAGGGTGAGGTGATCCCGCCCGGGCTCAGGCATCTCGCGGCGGACGAGGACGACACCCTCGGCGCGCACCGGGCCGGGGAGCTGGCGGCCGCGATGCGGGAGCTGGGCGTCCACGACCACCGGCTGCTGGGCGGCGCCGGACGCTTCCGCGACTCGGGGATGATGGGAGTCCCGCAGAACCGCCGCCCGGGCGCGTTCTGGAGCACGCCCGTGGACGAGGCCGCACCGCATCTCGTCGAGGTGATCCGCGGTGTACGGCCGCAGGTCCTGGTCACGTACGACCCGCAGGGAGGCTACGGGCACCCCGACCACATCCAGGCGCATCGCGTCGCCATGCGCGCGGCGGAGCTCGCCGCGGACCCGGACTTCCGGAGCGGACTCGGCGCTCCGCACCGCATCGCCAAGATCTACTGGAACCGGGTGCCGCGCTCGGTGGCCGAGGAGGGCTTCGCCCGGCTGCGCGCCGCGGACGTGCAGTTCCCGGGTGTCGCCGCTGTCGACGACATCCCGGGCGTGGTCGACGACGCGGAGGTGACCGCCGAGATCGACGGCACCCGTCACGCCGCGGCCAAGGCCGCCGCGATGCGCGCCCACGCCACGCAGATCGCCGTCGACGGGCCCTTCTTCGCACTCTCCAACGACCTCGGACAGCCGCTGTTCACCACGGAGTACTACCAGTTGGTGCGGGGAGTTCCGGGCGCACCCGCGGGCGAACGCGAACGCGACCTCTTCGCGGGTGCGGACACCGGCGACGCGACGGGCGGTCCGGCCGCGACGGCGACGCAGCCGGCCGAACCGGCCGAGCGGACCCGGAACGCACAGTCGACCCGGAACGCGCAGTCGGCACAGACCGCACAGCCGACCCGGAACACACACACGGCCAAGACGACACAGGAGACAGAGCGATGAGCGGGTCCGGAGCATGGCCGGCCAGGCCCCCGAAGGCGGCGCGCATCGCCGCGTACATCGGTCTCGCCGCCCTCGGGGTGGCGGTCGGAGCCGCCGGTTCGCTGGTCCAAGCCGCCTGGTTCCCGCTCGGGTTGCTCCTGGCGCTGCTCGGCGCGGCGGCGCTCTTCTACGGCGGGCTGCGCGCCACCGGCACCCAGCTCGGCGTCGTCGCGCCCGCGGCGGGCTGGGTCGCCTCCGTGCTGCTGCTGAGTGCCGGACGGCCGGAAGGCGACGGTCTCTTCGCGGGCGGTCTCGGGGAGATCGTCTTCCTGTTCGGGGGGCCGCGCTGGCTGTGATGTGTGCCACCATGACGCGGTTGCCGCAACCGGGCGGATCCTCCGGCCGACTTGGCAAGTGACGTGTCCCATCTGAGGCCGAATTGCCCACGCTCGTCGGGCCGGCCACGGGCCGCCGCTTCCAGCGGTCGCCGGATACGGCCAGGCGGCGGCCAGTATGGTGGTGCGCGCCGCCGAGCCGCCCGCAGCAACGAGAACCAGTAATAACGGGCGGCGGAGCCAACCGGGAGAACCTGCTTTGAGCCGTGAAACTGACAGTTCGCCCTCCGGCCCCCAGGGGCGCGGCGGGGCCGCTTACCCCTCGGGGACACCGCCGTACGGATCCCGCCAGTATCCGTCGCTGCACCCGACGCAGGACGCTCCGGAGGAGAGAACCGAACCCGCGCCCGCGCAGCGGCCGGACGAGCCCAGGACCGAGACGACGCTGACGACCCGCATCCGGATCAACATCCCGGGGTCCCGTCCGATCCCGCCGGTGGTCATGCGCACGCCGATGAGCGACCTGGACAAGAAGGGCGCCTCCGCAACCCGCGAAGGGGCAGCCGAGCGCACGGGCGGCACACCCCGCCCGCCCGCGCCCGCCCAGTCCGCTGTGGCGCCCACCGACGCGGGACGGGCCGCGGGGAACCCCGAGGCTCCCGGGAAGCCGGCCGACGAGAAGACGAGCGACTGGTTCGCCCCGCGCAGGACGCCCAGCCCCGCGCCCCCGCCGGCCTCCGTCCCGTCCCAGGCGAACGGCCCCGGCCCCGGCCCGGGCCCCGGCCCCGGTTCCGGTCCGAACGCCGTACCGGGACCGCGCCCGGAGGACACCGGAACGCACCGGGCGCCGGGCGCACCTGCTCCGCGGCACGGGCCGGCGCCCGCCTCCCCCGGATTCCCCGACGCACAGGGCGGCGCCGGAAGCCGGCCCCGCAGCGGTCTGGACGCGCTGGCGCCGGATCAGGAGGCCCCCGGCCGGGCGGCACCGGGGCAGCGGCCCCCGGGCGCCGGTCCGGCGGGCCCCACCACCGGACCCGTCCCGGGCACCTCCCCGTTCGCCCCCGGAGCCCACACGGGCGGGGTACCGGGAGCCGGTGCGCCCGGCGGCGTCACCGGGGCGGGCACGGCCGGTCCTCCACATACGAGTGACGACACCGCCGTGCTCACCCCGCAGCAACCCGCGCCGGAGTCCGGCGCGGGTGGACCGGGCCTGCCCGGCGGCCCCGGCGGCAACGTCTCGGGCGACACGCTCACCAGCGGTCTCCCCGTGGTGCCACCGGAGCACCGCTCCCCGTTCCAGCCGGCAGGCCCCGACGGCGCGGCTTCCCCGTGGCCCTCCGGGCCCGGCGGCGCCGACTTCTCCGCGCCCGGCTTCCCCGGCCCCGCCGCCTCCCAGCCGTCCGGGTCCGGAACCGAGCCGGCGCCGTCGTCGTCCTCCCCGCGGTCCGCGCCGGCGCCGTCCGGCCCGGCGAAGAAGGGCCGGTCCAAGTCGGTGCTCGCCGGTGCCGGCGTGTTCGGCCTGCTCGTCGTCGCCTACGGCGCCGGGCTGCTGCTGAACCACTCCGAGGTGCCCAAGGGCACCACCGTCCTCGGCGTGGACATCGGCGGCGGCACCAAGGAGGAAGCGCAGGCGAGGCTGGACGCCGCGCTCGGCGAGCGTGCCACCTCCCCGCTGCGGCTCAGCGTCGCCGGCCAGAAGGTCCAGCTCGCACCGGACAAGGCCGGCCTCACCCTGGACAGCCAGGCGACCGTCCGCGGGGCCGCGGGCAACGACTACAACCCCGTGTCCGTCATCGGTTCCCTCTTCGGCGGCGAGCGGGTAGCCCAGCCGGTCATCCCGGTCGACGAGGAGAAGCTCGGTGTCGCCCTGACCGACCTGGCGGGCACGTCGGGGTCGGCCTCGGAGGGCACGATCAGGTTCGAGCCGGGCAGGGCCGTTCCGGTTCCCGGCAAGGCGGGCAGGACGCTGGACGTCCGGCAGTCGATGATCTCGGTGCGGGACGCGTTCCGCGCCCAGGTCGAGACGGGACGCGTGAACGACGTCGAACTGCCCGTTGCCACCCGGGAACCGTCGATCACCCGGACCGAGCTGGACCGGGCCATGAAGGAGTTCGCTGAGCCGGCCATGTCCGGCCTGGTCACGATCAGGGCGGGCGAAAAGGAGATCCAGTTCGGGCCGGCGAGGTCCCTGCCGAGGATCCTGTCGATGAAGGCGGTCGACGGACGGCTCGTCGAGGTCTACGACAAGCAGGCCATCACGGAACTGCTGGACGGGGTCTTCGACGGCATCATGGTCACCAAGGGGGACGGGAAGCAGTACCCGGTGTCCGCGGACGACGTCGCCTCCGCGATGCAGAAGGCACTGCTCGGCAAGACGCCCGAGGAGCGCACCCAGACGATCGAACTCGACGGACAGGGCTGAGCGGCCGCCGCGCGCCGTCCCGATCCCCGCGCCCAGGAGCCTTCGTGCCAAGCCCCCGTCCCGGTCCTCCGGGGCCGGGGGCTCGGGTGCCCGGGCACCTGCGGGCCCCGGGATTCGCCGCCTTCGAGGCCCTGTGCGCGGCGCGGGGACCGAGCCGAACCACCCCGGGCCGTGCGGCCCGGGGTCCGGCTGTGGCGCCCGCGCCACTGGCCTCCGCGCCTGGGCTTCGCCCACCGTGCGCGCGCTACGGGCCTCCGGTTCGGAGTGTCCGTGACGCTCGCGTTCCTGGCCTCCGGCCCGGGGGCGGCTGCGGCGGCCGCATCGCTGGCCTGCGCCCCTGGAAGGTGCCCCGTCGGCCGTGACGTCAGCGGCGGGCCTCCGCCCCTGGAAGGTGCCCCGACGTCCGGGACGCTCGCGTTCCTGGCCTCCGGCCCGGGGCGGCTGCGGCGGCCGCATCGCTGGCCTGCGCCCCTGGAAGGTGCCCCGTCGGCCGTGACGTCAGCGGCGGGCCTCCGCGCCTGGGCTTCGCCCACCGTGCGCGCGCTACGGGCCTCCGCGCCTGGGCTTCGCCCACCGTGCGCGCGCTACGGGCCTCCGGTTCGGAGTGTCCGTGACACCCGCGTTCCTGGCCTCCGGTTCGGGGCGTCCGTGACGCTCGCGGTCCTGGCCTCCGGCCCGGGGGCGGCTGCGGCGGCCGCATCGCTGGCCTGCGGCCCTGGAAGGTGCCCCGTCGGCCGTGATGTCAGCGGCGGGCCTCCGCCCCTGGGGGCCCGCCCCGGCTGCCCGCGACTGCCAGCCGTTCCAGCCGTTGCGGCCGAGGTGGGCGCACTCGCCGGTGCGCTTCTGTGCCCTGCCCGCCCGGCGCGCGGGCAGGGCACACGGCCCGCGGCGAGGTGCGGCCCGGGGCCGCGGCTCCCTGCTCCCCTCGGGACACGCGCCCCGCACCGGGGGCCGGGCGTAGGCGGGGGCGCGCCCGCCCTGGGCCGTCGGGTCCGCTCTCCACACGGGCACCATGCCTGCCTCGCTCCGCCTCGCCGCGCCTCGTCCGCCTCGTCCCGCCCCGGGCCGTACGGACGGGTTGTTCGACCGCGCGCACCGGAGCGTCGCGGCCGTACGGCCCAGCCCGTCCGCCGCTCAGTTCAGCATCGACCTGGCCGCGTGCGCCTTCCGCCGGATCGCCGCCGCCGTCGACGGTTCGACCGCCGAGACGACGTCCGCGTACGCATCCATCTCCGCCGCCCCCGCGAGGAAGTCGCCTCGCTGGACCAGGAGTTCGGCACGGTCGTAGCGGAGGCGCGCCGGGTGCGAGGGGAGGAGGAGGGACAGCTCGACGGCCCAGAGGGCGACGGCCGTGTGCTCGGGGCGGCCGGCGGCCCAGGCGCGGATGTTGTTGAGGATGCGGAGGACGATCTCCAGCGGGCCCGCCGGGGTCATCATCGAGGGGTCGAGCGGGGCGCCCGTGGTACCCGCGACGAGGAGTTCCGCGTCCGGCCCCGTCAGCAGGCGGCCGCCCGCGAAGGGGTCCGCCATCACCGGGTTCCCGGGGTCGCCGAAGCCGACCACGAAGTGGCCCGGGAGGGCCAGCCCGTACACGGGCGCGCCGGCGCGGCGGGCCACCTCCATCCAGACGACCGAGAGCAGGATCGGCAGGCCGCGGCGGCGGCGCAGTACCTCGTGCAGGAGCGAGGACTCCAGCCGCTGGTAGCAGTCCGGGGTGCCGTGGAAGCCGCAGCGCTCGCCGAGCAGCGACGACAGGGCGGCCACCCAGTTGTGCGGGCCGGTGATCCCGTACGGGAGCAGTCCCGCGAGCCGGTCCAGCTCGATCCCGGCGGCGTCGAGCCCCGCCTCGTCCAGCCGCGGATCCGCCTCCGCGCCCACGAGCAGGCACAGCGTCGCGAGGTCGGGGCGTTCGGAGCGGGCCTCCTCGGCGAACCGGCGACGCCAGCCCGTGGCCTCGGGGTGTGGCGGTTGCATACGCGTCTCGTACCCGTTCAGGAAGATCGGGAGTATCGGAAGTGGTGGTAGAGGTGGTGGACCGTGAATCCCATCCCCTCGTACAGGGCGCGGGCCCCGTCGTTGTCCGACTCGACCTGCAGCCAGGCCGCCGAGGCCCCCTCGTCCAGCGCCCGCCGTGCGAGTGCCGCCATCACGGCCCCGCCGAGCCCCTGCCTCCGCTGCGCCGGGTCCACCTCCACTGCCATGAAGCCGGCCCAGCGTCCGTCGACCACACATCGGCCGATTGCCGCCGGGATATCGGACTCACCGGGGATGGTGGCGAACCACACTGACGGTCCGCTGCCAAGTACTTTCAGCACATGTGGGCCTGGCACACTGAACCGTTGGTAACGCCTCAGCCAGGGTTCGTCGAGCGAACGGGCCAGCCGCACCCGCGCCACGTCCGCGTCCAGATCGCCCACCGGCGCCAGCCCGCCGACGCGCAGTTCGGCGCTCACCTCCCGCTCCCAGCCCCGCTCCGCCAGTCCCGCGCAGAGCCGCTCCTGGGTCCCCTCCGCACCGGTCGCCGTCTGGACGTACGCCGGAAGACCGCGCCGGGCGTACCAGTCGCGTACCCGCGTCAGGGCGTCGTCCAGGGGTATGCCCGGATCGCCGAGCGGCAGTACCGAGTTCGCCCGGCGGGTGAAGCCGGACGCCGCGCGCAGCACCCACTCGCCCAGTGCCTCGCGCTCGACCGGCTGCCAGGCGCGGGCCGAGACATGCGCCAGTTCCTCGAAGGACGCCGCCGGCACACCCCGCCGACGCGCCGGTGCCGCGGGTACGACCTTGCCGGCGACCAGCGAGGATTCCGGAGTTCGGACGGTCTCCCCGGTCCTTCGGGTGATCACCAGCACACCCCCGGTCCACGATGTGAGAACGCCGACCACGTCGGTGAACTCCGCCGACTCGTCCGCCGACTCGGCGCGCCGCCGCACCGACACGCGTTTTCCCACGTCAGAAGGGGTGATGCGGACCTCCAGTCGTCCGCGTGCAGAGAATTCCACAGCTCAGGCCTCCCCTCCTGTTCGGATCATCCCCAGGAACGGAGATACTAGGTGCGGGCATCGACGACGCCGCGCTCCCGCGCAGCCCCGCGGCGAGCCGCAGACCGGACGCCGCGCCCTACCGAGGAGGAACGACAGCGTGACCTACGTCATCGCGCAGCCTTGTGTCGACGTCAAGGACAAGGCCTGCATCGAGGAGTGCCCCGTCGACTGCATCTACGAGGGCCAGCGGTCCTTGTACATCCACCCGGACGAATGCGTCGACTGTGGTGCCTGTGAGCCGGTCTGCCCGGTCGAGGCGATCTTCTACGAGGACGACACTCCCGAGGAGTGGAAGGACTACTACAAGGCGAACGTCGAGTTCTTCGACGAACTCGGCTCGCCCGGTGGCGCCTCCAAGCTGGGTCTGATCGAGCGCGACCATCCCTTCATCGCCGCGCTGCCGCCGCAGAACGGCTGATCGCACGTCCCCGGTCCCGTACGGTGCGTCCGCCGTGCGGGACCGCGGCGTTTGCACCGGCCGCCGAAGCCCGGCGCGCCGCAGGGCCGAGCCCCGCGCCGCCGGCCCCGGCCGGCGGGGACCGGCCGGCCCACCGCCGTACGAATCGAGAAAGTGAGCACCGTGTCCGCCGTATCGTCCCGACTCCCCGACTTCCCCTGGGACAAGCTGGAGCCGTACAAGGCGGCTGCCGCGGCCCACCCGGACGGCATCGTCGACCTCTCCGTCGGCACACCCGTCGACCCGGTCCCGGCGCTGGTCCGGCAGGCCCTCGTCGACGCCGCGGACTCGCCCGGCTATCCGACGGTGTGGGGAACGCCCGCGCTGCGGGACGCGCTGGTGTCGTGGTGTGAGCGGCGGCTCGGCGCGGTGTCCTTCGCCCACACCAACGTGCTGCCGGTCGTGGGGTCGAAGGAACTGGTGGCCTGGCTGCCGACCCAGCTCGGCCTGGGTGCCGGCGACAAGGTGGCCTACCCGCGCCTGGCCTACCCGACCTACGAGGTCGGCGCGCGGCTCTGCGGGGCGGAGCCGGTCGTCTACGACGACCCGGTCGCCGACCTCGACCCCGCCGGTCTGAAGCTCCTCTGGCTGAACTCGCCGTCCAACCCGACCGGCCGGGTCCTCGCCCGGGAGGAGCTGGCCCGGGTCGTCGCCTGGGCGCGCGGGCACGGCGTGCCGGTGTTCAGCGACGAGTGCTATCTGGAGCTGGGCTGGGAGGCGGAGCCCGTCTCCGTGCTGCACCCCGATGTCTGCGGCGGTACGTACGAGGGGATCGTCTCCGTCCACTCGCTGTCCAAGCGCTCCAACCTCGCGGGCTACCGCGCGGCCTTCGTCGCCGGCGACGCGGCCGTGCTCGGGGAGTTGCTGAAGATCCGCAAGCACGGCGGGATGATGACGCCCGCACCGGTGCAGGCGGCCGCGGTGGCGGCCCTCGGCGACGACACGCACGTCGCCGAGCAGCGTGCCCGGTACGGGGCCCGGCGCCGCGCGCTGCGCGAGGCCCTGCTGAAGCACGGCTTCCGGATCGAGCACAGCGAGGCGAGCCTCTATCTGTGGGCGACGCGGGACGAGCCGTGCTGGGACTCGGTGGCGCACCTGGCGGAGCTGGGCATCCTGGTCGCGCCCGGGGACTTCTACGGCGAGGCGGGGAAGCGCTTCGTACGAGTCGCCTTCACGGCGACGGACGAGCGGGTCGAGGCGGCCGTCAAGCGCCTCGGCTGACGGGCACGGGCACGGGCGGGGGCGGGGAGCCGGTACCCGGCGGCGGGCGCCCCGGCCATGGCCCGCGGCTCCCGTGACGGCTGGCGCCGGCGGCGTACGGATGCCGGCCGGCCTGCCCGCGTCGGTGCCGTGGGTACGGGCGTCGTTCCGGTGGCACGCGGGGCGGCGCCGTGCGGCGACCGGTGCCGCACGGGCGCCGGTGCCGCCGGTACGGCCCGGGGCGTACGGCAGGGCCCTCGGGAGCGTGCACCGCTCCCGAGGGCCCTGCCGTGTGCCGGTCGGCCGCCGGGTGGATCAGAGGGGCAGCCCCTGCACCGGCAGCTCGCCCGCGGGCAGCGCGGCACCCGTGTCCGGGAGGCCGCCGCCGGCCAGCCCCTGGGCGGCGGGCAGGCCCTGGGAGGCCGCGGAGGTGGCGGTCTCGCCGAGGACGCCGGCGGTGCTGCCCGCGGTCTGCCCGGCGGTCTCCTGGGCGGCCGGGAGACCGGTCCGGGCCGCGCCGCCCAGGGTGCCGGCGGCGGCCGGGAGCGTGGTGCCCACCACCTTGCCGCCGGCCTCGTTCGCGGTGCCGGCGGCCTTGCGCGCGGTGCCGTCGACGGCGGAGCCGGCCGCGTCTCCGTCGAGCTGGGTCAGGCCGCCGTTGCCCAGGTCGCGGGTGGGGAGGTCCACGGCGTTCGCGGAGCCGGCCGCACCGACCACGGGAGCTGCCCCGGCTGCGACGAGCAGCGCGGCACGGGCGATCCGGCGGGTCAGGGGGAGGGACATGATGCTCCTTCGACGAGAGAACGTTGGGTGGTGACCGAGGTCGTTGTCCGGCGATCGGACGCACTGACAACCCCTCGGAGGGCGGGGAAGGTTGCGGTGGCGCAAGGTAAAGAGTGTGCAATGCATCGCATTATCGGCTCTGGACAAAAGTGGGCGAACAATATGCCTGCGGACAGTCTGCTGAACCGTCACTTCGCTTGCGCCGCAAGGGAATGGGCAATGTGCGGCGCAGCGGTTCGAACGCTTGGGGAAAATCTCACGGCGGTGTGCGCCGGATAACTCGTAAGGGTGGCCGGTAGGACGGTTGCGCTACCGGGAAAGGCGAGTTCCTGACCGGCTTTGGCGTGGCACCGCCGCCGGGGCGGACGCGTGGCGGCCCGCCGCCGCGGGCCGGCCCGCGGCGGCGACCGGAGCCGGCGCGGAGCCGCACCCCGGGCGCCGGGGCGCCGCCCTGGACCCCGGAAGCGGTTCCGTGCCGGGGTGCGGCACCGGGCCCGCGGGTCAGCGCGCGAGCCGGATCCGTACGCCCGTGCCGTCCGGCCCGTGCGTGCGCCAGCCCTCGCCGGCCTCCTCGGCGCTCCAGACCTTTCCGGCGAACGCGACCTCGGAGATCCCCAGTTCCGACGCCTTCGCCACGGCCCAGTGGGCCAGCTCCCAGCCGCGGCGCTCGGCGTCACCGGCGTCGACGCCGGCGGCCGAGGTGAGCGGAACCGTCAGTACAGCGGTCCCGGTTCCCGGAAGCGGTTCCGTGCCGGGGTGCGGCACCGGGCCCGCGGGTCAGCGCGCGAGCCGGATCCGTACGCCCGTGCCGTCCGGCCCGTCCGTGCGCCAGCCCTCGCCGGCCTCTTCGGCGCTCCAGACCTTTCCGGCGAACGCGACCTCGGAGATCCCCAGTTCCGACGCCTTCGCCACGGCCCAGTGGGCGAGCTCCCAGCCGCGGCGCTCGGCGTCGCCGGCGTCGACGCCGGCGGCCGAGGTGAGCGGAACCGTCAGTTCCGAGGACTGCGGAGCCCCAGCCCGGCCCTTGCCGCCGGCTGTGGGAAGGACCCCCGGACCGAAGGAACGCGTCAGCTCGGAACGCAGCTTCGCCGGGTCACCGGGCTTGGTCGGGGGCCCGGCCGTGCAGGTCAGGGAAGCCGAGGTGCGGCCGGTGAGCGCCGCGGAGAGCAGCGCGGCATCCGGCTCGTGCTTGGCGTACGCCTGCGGGAAACCGCTGCGCTGGACTCGTTGCGCGGCCACGGTGAGCGGCAGCCTCGAGTAGCCGGGGACCTCGGCGAGGTGGTCGTAGAACGCCCCGGCTGAGAAGACCGGGTCGAGGATCTGCTGCGGGGTTCCCCAGCCCTGCGACGGGCGCTGCTGGAAGAGCCCGAGGGAGTCGCGGTCACCGTGCCGGATGTTCCGCAGCGCGGACTCCTGGAGGGCCGTCGCCAGGGCGATGGTGACCGCCCGCTCCGGCATCCCCTTGGTGGTGCCCACCGCGGAGATCGTGGCGGCGTTGGCGGCCATCTCCGGGCTGAGTCCGTACGAGGCGCCGCCCTCCGTCCCGTCCGCGCCGGGGCGGTCCGGGTCCTCTCCGTCGCCGGAGCGGACCACACAGCGCGGCGCGCCGTCGCCGCTCACATAGTGCACGACCACATAGGCGACCAGGCCCAGGAGCACGGCGAACGCGGCCGCGAGGCGAAGGGGGCGGCCGCGCCGGGAGGGGGAGGCGGTCTCGGTCACGGCGCCCACCGTACTGGAGCGCCGGGAACGCCCGGGCGGGCACCTCGTACGGCCTTCCACGGGCCTGCGGGGCCCGCGGCGCGGAACCGGGGCCGTACGGGGCGCGGCCCGCACCCGTCCCGGCAGCCGGTGGAGCCGCGGAGCACCCGGCCGGTCCGGGCAGCCGGCCCACTGCGGCGCACCCGCCCGGGGCCCGGCGGCCCACCGCTGTCGGCAGGGGCGCGGCGCGGGACGCTAGGGTCGGGACCATGCCCGAAAGCGCGCTCGACCTCACCCTGGACGGCCCGGCACTCACCGCGCGGCTCGTCGACTTCCCGTCGGTCAGCGGCGACGAGAAGCCCCTCGCCGACGCGATCGAGCAGGCGCTCCGTGCCCTGCCCCATCTCGCCGTCGACCGGCACGGCAACAACGTGGTCGCCAGGACGAACCTGGGCCGGTCCGAACGCGTCGTGCTGGCCGGGCACATCGACACCGTGCCGATCGCGGACAACGTCCCCTCGCGGCTCGACGGCGACGGCGTCCTGTGGGGCTGCGGCACCTCGGACATGAAGTCGGGCGTCGCCGTCCAGCTGCGGATCGCCGCGACCGTTCCCGAGCCCAACCGGGACCTGACGTTCGTCTTCTACGACAACGAGGAGGTCGCGGCACACCTCAACGGTCTCGGGCATATAGCGGACGCCCACCCCGACTGGCTGGAGGGCGACTTCGCCGTTCTGCTGGAGCCCTCCGACACCCAGGTGGAGGGCGGCTGCCAGGGAACTCTGCGTGTCCACCTCCGTACAACGGGAGAGCGCGCACACTCCGCCCGCAGCTGGATGGGGTCGAACGCCATCCACGCCGCAGGTCCGATCCTGGCCCGGCTCGCCGCCTACGAGCCCCGCCGTCCCGTGATCGACGGGTTGCGGTACCACGAGGGGCTCAACGCGGTCGGGATCGAGGGCGGTGTGGCCACCAATGTCATCCCCGACGCGTGCACCGTGGTGATCAATTACCGCTACGCCCCCGACCGGACCATGGCCGAGGCCGAGGCCCATGTCCGCGAGGTGTTCGCCGACTGCGCCGTGTCCGAGTTCATCGTCGACGACCACACCGGCGGGGCGCTGCCGGGTCTCTCGCACCCGGCCGCCGCCGCGTTCATGGAGGCCGTCGGCGGTACCCCGCAGCCCAAGTTCGGGTGGACCGACGTGTCGCGGTTCAGCGCGCTGGGCGTCCCGGCGGTGAATTACGGTCCGGGCGACGCGCTCTACGCCCACAAGCGGGACGAGCACGTGGCCGTCGACAGGATCACGCACTGTGAGGAGCGTTTGCGGCGCTGGCTCACCGCGTGAGGGGGGGCCGGTCACCGCGCGGATCGCGGGCGGGCCACCCCGTGGCGATCACCGGATGAACCGCCGCGCCCGGACTTCCCCGTATCCGACCACCGGAATTTCGCTCGTGTCCACCTCCGGCGACCTACCCTGACCTGGAACGTGCACCACAGCGGAGGGAGCAGGTCATGGGCAGGCCCGGGGAAGCACGGCCGGAGGAGCAGCGACTGGGTCCGGTGGTGCGGCGCAGGGATCAGATCCAGCCGGGCACCACGGACCAGCGCCTGCTGGACACCGAGGGGGACTCGCAGTGGGTGCATACCGATCCGTGGCGGGTCATGCGCATCCAGTCGGAGTTCGTGGAGGGCTTCGGTGCCCTCGCCGAACTGCCCAGTGCCATCAGCGTCTTCGGATCCGCCCGGACGGCCCCCGGCACCCCCGAGTACGACGCCGCCGTACGGATCGGCAGGGCCCTGGTGGACGCCGGCTTCGCCGTGATCACCGGTGGCGGGCCGGGGGCGATGGAGGCCGCCAACCGCGGCGCCCGGGAGGCCGGCGGCATCTCGGTCGGGCTGGGCATCGAGCTGCCCTTCGAGCAGGGCCTCAACGCGCATGTCGACATCGGAGTGAACTTCCGCTACTTCTTCGTCCGCAAGACGATGTTCGTCAAGTACGCGCAGGGCTTCGTGGTCATGCCGGGCGGCTTCGGCACGCTCGACGAGCTGTTCGAGGCGCTCACCCTCGTCCAGACCGGTAAGGTGACGGGCTTCCCGGTCGTGCTCTTCGGGTCCGCGTACTGGTCCGGCCTGGTCGACTGGCTGCGCGGGACGGTCGTCGCCGAGGGCAAGGCGTCCGCGCGCGACCTGCTGCTCTTCCATGTCACGGACGACGTGGACGAGGCCGTCGCCCTGGTCACCAAGGAGACCGGACCGCCGCCGCCGATCCCGTACGAGGGCTACGAGGCCTGAGCGGGTCCGCGTCCCGGCCGGGCCGCCCGCGTCCGGCCGGTCCTGGCCCGTCCGCCGCCCGCCCGCGTCCCGGCCGGACGCCGTCCGCCCACCCGCCCGACGGCGGTAGCACGGGTCAGGGGGACGGACCCTGCCGGTCCGGGGCGCCCCTTCGCGCGGGACCCGTGCTCCCCTCCGCCACCGGCCCCCGGCGGTCGCCGCTCCGGGCCGGCGCGGGGCTCAGGCGAGTCCCCGGCGGGCGACCGCCGGGGGCCGGTGCCCGGCGATCGACGCCACCATCTCCAGCACCTGCCGGGTCTCCGCCACCTCGTGCACCCGGTAGACCCGCGCACCGAGCCACGCCGACACCGCGGTCGTGGCCAGCGTGCCGGTCAGCCGCTCCTTGACCGGGCGGTCGAGGGTCTCGCCGACGAAGTCCTTGTTGGACAGGGAGACCAGCACCGGCCAGCCCGTCTCCGCCATCTCGCCGAGCCGGCGGGTCGCCTCCAGCGAGTGGCGGGTGTTCTTCCCGAAGTCGTGGCCCGGGTCGATGAGGATCCCGTCCCGGCGCACGCCGAGTTCCAGCGCCCGCTCCGCCAGCCCGGTCGTCACCCGCAGGATGTCCGCCATCACGTCGTCGTACGCGACCCGGTGCGGCCGGGTCCGCGGCGCTGCCCCGCCCGCGTGCGTGCAGACCAGGCCCGCCCCGTACCGGGCGGCCACCTCGGCCAGTGCGGGGTCGACGCCGCCCCAGGCGTCGTTCAGCAGGTCGGCGCCCGCCTCGCAGACGGCGGCACCCACGTCGTGCCGCCAGGTGTCGACGCTGATCACCACATCCGGGAAGCGCCTGCGCACCTCTGCGACGAAGCCGACCGTGCGGCGCGCCTCCTCCTCGGCGGTCACCTCCTCGCCGGGACCGGCCTTCACCCCGCCGACGTCGATGATGGCGGCGCCCTCGGACACCGCCTGCTCGACCCGGGCGAGCGCCGGCTCGTCGCGGAACGTGGCCCCCCGGTCGTAGAAGGAGTCCGGCGTCCGGTTCACGATCGCCATGATCACTGGCTGGTGCGCGCCGAACTCGCGCCTCCCCAGTCGCAGAGTCCCGTCGTGCATCCCCTGCATCCGCTGTTTCCTCCTCGCGATCGGCCGCCTGCGACCTTAACCGTCAGTGGCGCATGGCACGATCGGCAGCGGACGGTTTCCTGCTCCGGGGAGAGGCGCGCTGTGTTCTGGTTCTTGCTGATCGCGATGGTCGTGGTCGTCGCCGCGGTCACCCTGGCGGTGGTCGGCGGCGGTGACAGGGCGGTGCTCCCGGACGTCGCGCCGGAGCGCCTGGTGGACCCGCTGCCGGTCACGCGCCCCGTCGGCCGTGCCGACATCGAGGCGCTGCGCCTGCCCGTGACGGCACGGGGGTACCGGATGCTCGACGTCGACGAGGTCCTCGGACGGCTGGGCGCGGAACTCGCCGAGCGGGACGCCCGGATCGCCGAGCTGGAGTCCGCGCTGGCGGGCCGGCAGGCGACGGGAGCCGGCCGGGGCGGGCTCCTCGACGAGCGGCCCGAGGACGTGCCGGGGGAGCGGCCGGGGTCCTTCCCGAAGACCGGTGGGGACGGCCCGTCCGGGGAGAGCGTCCCGGGCGCGCAGGATCCCGCGGACCCGGCGCCCGGGCTCCCGGACCTCCCCGGTGGTCAGACGGGCCGGGACGACGAAGGGCGGCGGCGATGAGCGGCGGGGCCGTGGCGGGCCCCGACGGGCGGCTGCGCTGCCCCTGGGGCCTGTCGACCGAGGACTACGTCAGGTACCACGACGAGGAGTGGGGCCGCCCGGTCCGCGGGGACGACGCGCTGTTCGAGCGGCTCGCCCTGGAGGCGTTCCAGTCCGGGCTCTCCTGGATCACCGTCCTGCGCCGCCGTGAGGGCTTCCGGGCGGCGTTCGCGGGCTTCCGGATCGCCTCCGTCGCGGCCTTCACGGACGGCGACAGGGAGCGCCTGCTCGCCGACGCGGGCATCATCCGCAACCGTGCCAAGATCGAGGCGACCATCGCCAACGCCCGGGTGCTAACGGGCTGGGCGGAGGGCGAGCTCGACGCCGTGATCTGGTCGTACGCACCCGATCCGGCCGTCCGCCGGGCACCGCGAACACTCACGGACGTCCCGGCGGTCACGGACGAGTCCACGGCCCTCGCCAGGGACCTCAAGAAGCGGGGTCTGCGCTTCATCGGACCGACGACGGCCTACGCGCTCATGCAGGCCTGCGGTCTGGTCGACGACCATCTCGCGGACTGCGTGGCCCGCGGGGGCCGCTGATCCGGCCGGCCGCGCCCGCTCCCCCGCGGGCGACCGCCGCCGGCCGGTCGGTGCGAGCCGCCTCAGCGGCCCACGTACGCGGGCTTCTCCTTGGCGATGAAGGCCTGGACCGCGATGGCGTGGTCCTCCGAGGCGCCGGCCCTGGTCTGGAGTTCGTCCTCCTTCTCCAGGGTCTCGGCCAGTGTGTGGCCCGCCGCGTAGGCGAGGGACTCCTTGATCGCGGCATAGGCGAGCGTCGGGCCGCCGGCCAGGGCGCGGGCGACCGCCGCGGCCTCCGCCGCCAGATCGCCGGCCGGTACGAGCTTGTTCACGATGCCCAGGTCGAACGCCTCCTGCGCCGTGATCGACCGCGGGAAGAGCAGGAGGTCGGCGGCCCTGCCGGGGCCGACGAGCCGGGGGAGCGTCCAGGAGACCCCGGAGTCCGCCGTCAGCGCCACCCCCGCGAAGGACGTGGTGAACTTGGCGGTGTCGGCGACCACCCGGTAGTCGGCGGCCAGGGCGAGGCCCATGCCGGCCCCCGCGGCGACGCCGTTCACGCCCGCCACCACCGGCTTGGGCATCTCGGTGATCGCGCGGACGATCGGGTTGTAGTGGTCGCGCACGGTGTTCATGGTGTGGCCGGTGCCCGACTCGCGGTCGGAGGCCAGCAGGGTGATGTGCTCCTTGAGGTCCTGGCCCACGCAGAAGGCGCGGCCCGTCGCCGTCAGCAGGACCGCCCGTACGCCGGTGTCCGCCCCGGCAGCCAGCAGGGCGTCCCGGAGGGCGACCTTGGCCTCGACGTTCATCGCGTTCATGGCCTCGGGCCGGTTGATCGTGATCGTCGCGAGTCCGTCGCTCACCTCGTACAGCACGGTGTCGGCCATGGAGTGTCCCCTTCGCACCTCGGTCAGTGTTGTGGAGCCCAGCATGGCGGAGGCCGCCGGGCCCGACCTACCCCCGGTATGTGACCTGTGTCAAAGAAATCCCGGAGTCCGGTTTCCGGCTCCGATGGCGGGCGGGGGGCGAAGTATCGCAGGTGGATCCCCGAATTAGGTGGTTTTGCGAAAGCGCGTTGCGCAAGCGATGCCGACCGATGTTGGTCATCGGGTCCCGCGATGCGGGATAATGGCTGGGAAGCAATGTGTTCGATGCCGGTGACGTGTGCCCACCCAGGGGCCGTCGGCTGACGATGAGCTGGTTTCAGGAAGGGGAACGAGCATGGCGGCCATGAAGCCGCGGACGGGCGACGGCCCGCTCGAGGTGACCAAGGAGGGGCGGGGCATCGTCATGCGCGTTCCGCTCGAAGGCGGCGGTCGGCTTGTCGTCGAGCTGACTCCGGACGAGGCCGACGCCCTCGGCGATGCCCTCAAGAAGGTCGTCGGCTGACGCGGAAGCGCCCACACCTTTCTGTACCGCCCCGGCACGGCATCCGCTGCGCCGGGGCGGTGCCGTTCCCGTAGGGCCGCACGAGCCCGTGAGACCGCCCGAAGGCCGGCCCCGCCCGCCTCCCGTGTGTCCCACCGGGGCGCGGACCTTCCGGGGAGCCGGCCCGGCCTCCGCTCACCGGCGGACGCTCACCGGCCCCGCCCTCCGGGGGCCTCAGCCGCGCCGCACCGCGCAGAGCAGTCCGTCGCCCACCGGGAGCAGCGAGGGCAGCAGCTCCTGGCTCTCCCGCACCGTGCGCAGCAGCTCCCGCACCCGCAGCACTTCGCCCGGCTGGGCCGCCGAGTCGACCGTGCGGCCGTCAGCGAAGACGCCCTCGAAGCACACGAGACCCCCGGGGCGCAGCAGGCGCAACGATTCAGCTAGGTAGTCCAGCGACTCCAGCCGGTCGCCGTCGCAGAAGACGAGGTCGTACCCGCCGTCCGCGAGACGGGGCAGTACGTCGAGCGCGCGGCCCGGGATGAAGCGGGCCCGGTTCGCGGCGAAGCCGGCGGCGCGGAACGCCTCGCGCGCGAACTGCTGGCGCTCCGGCTCCGGGTCGACCGTGGTCAGCACGCCGTCCGGCCGCATGCCCTGGAGCAGGTAGACACCGGACACGCCGGTGCCCGTGCCGATCTCCGCCACCGCCTTGGCCCCCGCCGTCGCGGCCAGCAGACGCAGGGCCGAGCCCGTGCCGGGCGACACCGAGGGCAGCCCCGCCTCCCGGGCCCGGTCGCGGGCCCAGCGCAGTGCTTCTTCCTCGGCGACAAAGGCGTCGGCGAACGCCCAGCTCGTCTGCCGGTTGGCGGTAATGACCCTCTCCTGTCCCCGTAGTCGGCGCAACCGTGACTGTATCCGTTGCGCACGGGAACCCGCAGATGGGACCGGGCGTTATGGGAGAGCGGGGGAAAGTGCCGGGCGAGCGGCACCGTTCCCAAATTCGCGTAAAGATTCTTATCCGGAGCTAACGGGCGAGGTGGCTATGGTAGGGGCTCCACTGGACACCACCAGAGCCGACAGGGGAGGTGCGGCTGCGCCTGTGGATCGGAGAGGGGTGCTGAGGCGCCTTCTTCGGTCGGCGGGTGAGCCGAAATCCGTGACCGACACCGCTGACGCCCGTTCCGGCCAGGCCGACTCCGTACCCACCGCGAGGTTCGCACCGGATGCGGAATCGCAGGCGTGGACACCTCCCTCGTGGGAGGACATCGTCAGCACGCACAGCGCCAGGGTCTACCGCCTCGCCTACCGCCTGACCGGCAACCAGCACGACGCCGAGGACCTCACCCAGGAGGTCTTCGTCCGTGTCTTCCGCTCCCTGTCGACCTACACGCCGGGCACCTTCGAGGGCTGGCTGCACCGCATCACCACGAACCTGTTCCTCGACATGGTCCGCCGCAAGCAGCGCATCCGCTTCGACGCCCTGGGCGACGACGCGGCCGAGCGGCTGCCCAGCCGGGAGCCGTCCCCCCAGCAGGTCTTCAACGACACCCACTTCGACGCCGACGTCCAGCAGGCGCTGGACACACTCGCTCCCGAGTTCCGCGCCGCCGTGGTGCTCTGCGACATCGAGGGCCTGTCGTACGAGGAGATCGCCGCCACGCTCGGCGTCAAGCTCGGCACCGTCCGCAGCCGGATCCACCGCGGCCGCTCCCACCTGCGCCGGGCCCTGCAGCACCGCTCTCCCGAGGCGCGTGCCGAGCAGCGTGCCCTCGCGGGCGTGGCGGGGGAGGGCGGAGCGCCGTGAGCGGCACGATCCCGACCCCCGCGGAGCAGCATCTGGGGGACCGGCTCGCCGCCCTGGTCGACGGCGAGCTGGAGCACGACGCGCGCGAGCGCGTCCTGGCCCATCTCGCGACCTGTCCCAAGTGCAAGGCCGAGGCCGACGCACAGCGCAGGCTGAAGAGCGTCTTCGCCGCGGCCGCCCCGCCGCCGCCCTCCGAGGGCCTGCTCGCACGGCTTCAGGGGCTGCCCGCGGGGCCGCCGGGAGGTGATGACGACCGGCGGGGAGATCCTCTCGGCCGGGGCGTCCCGGCGATGGCGTCTTCGCGGTGAACGCGAACGGCTTCGGGCTCCTCCCCGGCGGCCCCGGCCTGGCCGAGGGGGGCCCGGGGTCCGGCTTCCGCATCCACGACGTGGCACGGCATGAGGCGGAGCGCTCGATGTGGCGCGGCCGGAGGTTCGCCTTCGCGGCGGCCAGCGCGGTGTCGTTCGCCGCGATCGCCCTGGGCGGGGCGCTGCCACTCGCCGCCACCGGCGACGGCTCGGCCCGCGGGGACAACCGGGGCAACAACGTGACCCCCCTGCGCACGGTGACCGGCGCCGCGGAGGCCAACCGCAGACGGGCCGGCGGCACCGGCGCGACCGGGGTCAGCAGCACTCCCGTCGTGGCGGTGGCCCCGCACACACTGGTGCATACGCGGCCACCGGCCCACCCCTTCGCGGCGTCGTCGCTGCTCAGCGGTGGTTTCACCGCACAGGCGAGGCCGACGGCCTCCCCGTTCCGGCTGGCCAAGGCCCCCGGGGCCGGCCCGTCCGCGTCGCCGCTGCCCAGCCGACTCGTCGCCCCGCCCCCGCGCTGACCCGCGGCGCCCGGCCCCGGGGCCGGGCGCACGGTAGGACGCCATCCGCAAACCTGGTTGAATCCGGGGGACGGTGCCGGCGGGGCACACGGAGCGGCGGTTGCGGGGAGAGCATGGAGAACGGGAAGCCGACGGGTCCCAAGCCGAAGTGGTGGAGCCGTCCGGCCCACTCCGAGTCGTCGTCGCTCTCCGGCGCGGCCCGCACGGCGCCCGCGGCGGGAGCGACGGCGAGTGACGGCGGAGCAGTCGCGGCGCCCGTCGACGACCGGCCCGAGTACCCGCTTCCGCCACCGGCTCCGATGGCGCCGCACAGGCCGGCGGACGGCGGGCCCCAGGGCGTGCCGACCGGGCCCCGCGGCGAAGCGGTCCCGACCGCCCCGCCGCCGCCCGGAGGAACGCCCGCGGAAGGGGAGCGGTCCCAGGAGCCCGCGCCGGACGACACCCCCGCGGGCGATCCGGCCGCCGCGGCGGGCCTCCGGGGGGACGGCCCCGCACGCGACCCCGGCCCGCACCCGGCCCGGGACGGCGCACCCGCCACGGCCGTCGAGCCCACGCACCGCCCGGCGGACGGTACCGGCGAGAGCCCGCACCGCCCGGCGGACGCTCCGGCGGCCGGGTACGCGGGCGAGGCCATGCGGCCCCTGCACGAGCCGGACGAGCACCGCACACCGCCGTACGGCGACCCCGGCCCGTGGGCACCCGCACCCCCGGTGCAGCACCCCACCGGGGCAGGCGGCACGCCACCGCGCTACCCGGCCGACGGCAGCTCCCCCGGCCCCGGCCCCGCCCCCGCGCCCGTCCCCGGCCCCCTGCCGCAGGCCGCCCCCGCAGCGGAGCAGTGGCGGCAGTACGACCCCTGGGGTGCGTCCGGCGCGCCCCTGATCGGGACCGGGGAGCCGCCGAAGAGGAAGTCCCGGCGGGGCACGGCCTTCGCCGGCGGACTGCTCTTCGCGCTGCTCGCCGGAGTCCTCGGCGGTGGTGTCGGCGCGTACCTGGAACGCAACGGGGGGATCACCACGGTCGAACTGCCGCAGGCGGGGCCGGAGAACACCGACCGCGCGCCCGGCAGCGTCGCGGGAATCGCGGCCAGCGCCCTGCCCGGTGTGGTGACGCTGCACGTCAGCGGGGGCGGTGAGCAGGGCACCGGTACCGGCTTCGTCCTGGACGCGCAGGGACACATCCTCACGAACAACCATGTGGTCTCCCCGGCCGGCAGCTCCGGCGACATCTCCGTCACCTTCAGCGGCGGGGAGACGGCGCGCGCCACCCTCGTCGGCAAGGACAGCGGCTACGACCTCGCCGTGGTCAAGGTCAGGGGGGTCTCCGGCCTCAAGCCGCTGCCCCTGGGCAACTCCGACAACGTCCGGGTCGGCGACCCGGTCGTGGCCATCGGCGCGCCCTTCGACCTCCAGAACACCGTGACCGCGGGAATCATCAGCGCCAAGGAGCGCCCGATCACCGCCGGCGGGGAGAAGGGCGACGGCAGCGACATCAGCTATGTCGACGCCCTCCAGACCGACGCACCGATAAACCCCGGCAACTCGGGCGGACCGCTCGTCGACTCCAAGGCGCGTGTCATCGGCATCAACAGCGCCATTCGCGCCGCCGACGGGGGTTCCGGCCCCGACTCGGGTTCCGGGCAGGCCGGCTCCATCGGTCTCGGCTTCGCCATTCCCATCAACCAGGGCAAGCGGGTGGCCGAGGAACTGATCAACACCGGAAAGGCCACCCATCCGGTGATCGGGGTCAGCCTCGACATGCAGTACTCGGGAGACGGCGCCCGTGTCGGTGAGAAGGGCAAGGACGGGGCCCCGTCCGTCATCACCGGCGGTCCCGCCGCCAAGGCGGGCATCCGTCCGGGCGATGTCATCACCAAGGTCGACGGCCAGCGGGTGCACAGCGGCGAGGAACTCATCGTCAAGATCCGCGCGCACCGGCCCGGCGACCGGCTGGAGCTCACGGTGCTCCGCGACGGCGGGGAGCGGACCAGGACGGTGACGCTCGGTTCGTCGACGGGCTCGTGACGGGCGGTTACCGGCGTCGCGAAGGCAGCGTCCGGGTCCGCAGGCGGGCTCGTGACGGGCGGGTGACGGGCGCGGCGGGGGCAGCGTCCGGGGCCGCAGGCGGGCATGTGACGCACATCCCGAAGGTACCGTCGGGACGGATTCGCCGGGTACCGTGGAGCGGTCCCGCTCGTCCCGCGCTGCGGGCACGGAGCACGAGAACACAAGGAGCGGCAAGGTGTTCAACGACATAGGCGCACTCGAGCTCGTGACGCTCGTCGTCCTCGCCGTGCTGGTCTTCGGCCCGGACAAGCTGCCCAAGGTCATCCAGGACGTCTCGCGCTTCATCCGCAAGGTCCGTGACTTCTCCGACAACGCGAAGCACGACATCCGCAGCGAACTGGGACCGGAGTTCAAGGACTTCGAGTTCGAGGACCTGAACCCCAAGGCGTTCATCCGGAAGCAGCTCACCGAGAACGAGGACATCAAGGAGATCCGCAGCAGCTTCGACCTCAAGAAGGAGATCAACGAGGTCGCGGACGCCGTGAACGGCAAGGAGCCCGGGGACTCGGTGCCGGCCGGCGTCGCAGGCTCGCCGGGCGGCGCGACCCCGGACCTCCTCAAGAAGCGCGAGACGCCCGATCGGGGCGAGCGACCGCCCTTCGACGCGGACGCCACCTGAGGCCCCCGACCGCCGTCAATCCCAACGAGCCGCCGACGGGTGGCTATCCTCCATCTGTCCGGGATCGAGGACGCCCGCGGGGGCGGGCCGTCCCGGACCTCGCTGACCAAGGAGGCGGCCGGGTAGATGGAGACGACGAGTCGGCTAGGGGCGCAGGATCCGCCCAGCAGTTCCACCGCTGAAGGGGCGCCCGCAGCCCGGCGTACCGTCGATGGCTATCTGCGCGCTCCCTTCCCCTGGTACGGCCTGGACGAGGCGTTCACCGGGCCGCGCCGGCTGGTGCAGGTCGGTACGGCCGCGGACGGTTCCGTGCAGCACGGCTCCCTGGGGCACGGCGATGAGCCGTCGATAAAGTCCGAAGCCGCGGTCGGGGAGAGGGAACACTTCGCCGTGGTCGTCACCGTCGCGTCGAGCCCGGTGCGCCGCACCGGCGACGGTACGGGTGTCCTGGACGCCACGACCGCGTCCTCGGCCGCCTGGCTGGCGGGTTCGGGCCTGCTGGCCTGCACCTGGCCGGCGCAGCTCGACCACTCCCTGCGGGACGACTGGCTGGACCAGCAGACCGAGACCGCCTTCGAGCTGGCCCACGACCTCGCCGGTGCCCCATGGTCGGAGCTGTCCCTGCCGGTGGACGGGGTGCCGATGCCGTTCCACTACCGCGAGTCCGAGTTCGGCTGGGTGCTCGCCGGTTCCACCGGGAACGGGGTGCACATCGGGGCCTACGGGCGCGGGATGAGCGCGTACGGGCTCGGCTTCTCGGTGGTGCAGGACCTGGGGGCGTACGCGCAGGCGACCGGATAGCGCGGGGCCCCGCCGCCCGCCGGTGACGACGACCGCCCGCAAGCCCCCGGGGGCTTGCGGGCGGTCCCGTGTACGTCGTCCCGTCTCCGGGGAGGACGCGGCCGTCCCGCCGCCGGGGAGGACGGCGTCAGAACTTGTTGCGCGGGGTGATGCCGAGCGACATGCCCGAGAGGCCGCGCTGACGGCCGCCGAGTTTGCCCGCGATGGCCCGCAGGGCGGCACCGGCGGGGGAGCCGGGGTCGGTGAGGACGACGGGCCTGCCGTCGTCGCCGCCCTCCCGGAGCCGCACGTCGATGGGGATCTGGCCGAGCACCGGCACCGAGGCGCCCGTGGTCTTCGTCAGTCCGTCGGCCACCAGCTGGCCGCCGCCGGTGCCGAAGACGTCGACCATCTCGTCGCAGTGCGGGCACGGCAGACCCGACATGTTCTCGACGACACCGACGATCTTCTGATGGGTCTGGACGGCGATGGAGCCGGCCCGCTCCGCGACCTCCGCCGCCGCCTGCTGCGGGGTGGTGACGACGAGGATCTCGGCGTTCGGCACCAGCTGGGCCACCGAGATGGCGATGTCGCCCGTGCCCGGAGGCAGGTCGAGCAGCAGCACGTCTAGGTCGCCCCAGTAGACGTCCGCGAGGAACTGCTGCAGCGCCCGGTGCAGCATCGGCCCGCGCCAGACGACCGGGGCGTTGCCCGGGGTGAACATGCCGATCGAGATGACCTTCACGCCGTTCGCCGACGGCGGCATGATCATGTTCT
Source organism: Streptomyces sp. I6 (assembly GCA_003725745.1). GTDB lineage: Bacteria > Actinomycetota > Actinomycetes > Streptomycetales > Streptomycetaceae > Streptomyces. Next base: position 4,490,890 of record RHDP01000001.1, read on the forward strand.
CGACCTGGGTGGGGCGGCCGTCCGCGCCGAGCATGCGCGGCACGCTGTGGCCGTAGATGTCGGCGTCGACGACCCCGACCTTCAGCCCGTCGGCGGCCATGGCCGCCGCCAGGTTCACGGTCACGGAGGACTTGCCCACGCCCCCTTGCCGGAGGCGACCGCGTAGACGCGTGTCAGCGAGCCCGGCTTGGCGAACGGCACCTCGCGCTCGGCGGTCGTGCCCCGCAGCGAGGCCGCGAGTTCGCGGCGCTGCTCGTCGCTCATCACGTCCAGGGTGACCTCGACGCCGGTGACGCCCTCGACGCCCGAGACGGCGTCCGTGACGCGCTGGGTGATCGTCTCGCGCATCGGGCAGCCGGAGACGGTGAGGTAGACCGTGACGGCGACCGCGCCACCGGACCCGATCTCCACCGACTTGACCATCCCGAGGTCGGTGATCGGTTTGTTGATCTCGGGGTCGTTCACCGTCGCCAGCGCGTCGCGCACCGCGTCTTCCGTAACCATACGCACGATGGTACGGCGCGGAATCCCGCCCCGGGGGCCCGCGTCAGCGGTCGCCTTCGTCACGTCCGCCCGGGGGCCCGGCGGGGGAGAACGCGGCCGCCCCGGGGCGCCCGGGCGGATCCTCCTCCGTGCGGGCCCCGGCCGCCCCGGGCTGTGCGCCCTCGAAGTCCGGCATCCCGTACTCGGCCTCCCGCCAGCGGTCGGGCAGCAGATGGTCCAGTACGGCGTCGACGGTGACCGCGCCCAGCAGCGCCCCGCCGCCGTCCACCACGGGCGCGGCGACCAGGTCGAAGGCGGTCAGGCAGCAGCTGACCGCCGGCAGCGGGGTGTCCGGGGCCAGTGCGGGCAGCTCGGCGTCGACGAGGGACGCGACCGGCGTGTCCGGGGGACTCCGCAGCAGCCGCCGGACCGGCACCGTGCCCAGGTAGGTGCCCGTGGGCGGCTCGCCGGGAGGCCGGCAGACGTACACCTGGGCCGCCAGCGCGTCGATCAGCGCCCGCTCCCCGATCCGGGCCAGGGCCGCCGCGACCCCGGCCTCCGGCGGCACCACGACGGGCCCGGCCCTCATCAAGGCGCGCGCCGTGCGCTCCTGCCCGGGCTCCTCGTCCTCCCGCCCGGACCCCTCGCCGCCCTCCGCCCCAGAGCCCGTGCGATCCCGCACCCGGGCCGGCGCGGGCTCCTCGGGCGGCAGGTCCCGCACCGCCGACCAGTCCACGGCCAGTGCCTCGCCCCGGTGCCGCGCGGGACCGCCCCGGTCCCGGCGTGCGCAGACCCGGTCGGCTTCCCACCGCCCGCGTTCCGGGTGCCGGTGCACCTCGACGTCAAGGACGGTGACCGCCTCGCCCGAGTCCGCCAGCCGCACCCGCCGGTCCAGCAGCTGGCCAAGGACGAGCCGCTCGCCCGGCCCCGGGCGGAAGCGGCGCATGCTCACGGCGCCGGAAACGGTGACCTGGCCGGACTCGAGGCCGGTCACCCGGGAGACGGGCACGAAGACGGGGCCGTGCCCGCGCACCCCGACGACCAGCCCCACCAGCCGTGGCGGGCGGTCGGCCGGGAAGGTGGCCACCAGGTCCCGTACGCGTCCCACCGGGACGCCGTCGGAACCGAAGACCGGGACCCCGGCGAGGTGCGAGACGAAGAACCGAGGGCCGTCTGCCGTCATGCTCAGAGCCTCCTCCACCGCCGCGGCGGGCACCGGGGGCGGACCACCGCCGGGGATCGTACGAGGAGCGAACCGGATTGCTCGGAAATGACATCGTTCAACGGCTTCAGGCTAGCCCGTACCGATCCGGGGCGCTGGTGCCGGCGGCCCGGACGGCTGCCTTCCGGACCGCTCGCCGGCCCCCGGTACGCTGCGGTCTGCCACCCCCACGCGTATGAGAGGCAGTGCGCTTGTGACCGCTCTCCCCCCGGGTCCGGCAGCCCATGCGCGCCGGGCCGCGCTCCCCGTCGCCCTGTGCGCGGCGCTGGCCGCCGCCCTCGCCGGGTGCGGCGAGGACCCGGACGCGGGCACGAACGGCGTCGGCAAGCTGGAGGCCGCCGCCATCGAGAAGAAGGCCAAGACGGCGGCCGACGCGGCGGACGCGGTGCGGGTGGCGGGCACGCTGGTGTCCAAGGGCGGCACATACAAGCTGAACATGCGGCTGAAGAAGACCGGCGGGGTCGGCTCGGTGACCTCGAAGAACTCCACCTTCGAGCTGCTGCGGGTCGAGGACGCCCTCTTCCTGAAGGCCGACGCGGGCTTCTGGGTGCACGCCGGCTCCGACGGTGAGGGCGGGGACGCGGAGCCCGGCGAGGAGGACCAGGCCGCCGCCGAGAAGCTGGACGACAAGTACGTGAAGGTTCCTGAGGACGACCCGGCGTACAAGCAGCTGCGCGGCTTCACCGATATGAACGTGCTGCTCGACGGGCTGCTGGGGCTGCACGGCAAGCTCAGCAAGGGCGACCGCAGCACGATCGGCGGCGTCCGCACGATCAAGATCATGGGTGACGGGGGCAACGGCGGGACGCTCGCGGTCTCACTGCAGGGCACGCCGTATCCCCTGCAACTGGACCGGGCGGGCGACGCGGGCGTCCTCACCCTGGGGGAATGGGGCCGGGACTTCCCGCTGGAGGCCCCCGCCAAGGAGGAGACGGTCGACTACGGCCGCCAGCTCCCGCGCGACAGCCCTTAGGGTCTTCCGCGCCGGATGTGCCCCGGTGTCTCCCGCTGAGTCGCGGTCGGTGCTCGCGCCGGCCGGCCCGGCGCGAGTACCGACTCCCCGGCCGGGACGGACCCATCCGCGGATCTGGGGTCCGGCGCACCGGCGTGACCGGGCCGGGTCCTCGGCACCCCGGCGGGGCCTGCGGCCTCAGTGGCCCTGGCGGCCTCAGCAGCCTCAGTGGCCCCGGCGGCGCCTGCGGCCGAGGCCCAGGAGACGGGGCAGTGCCGCCGGAACGGGCCGCCTGGTGGTGGCCGGAGTGGGCAGCGGTGCGGCGGCCAGGGAGCCCTCGGGGTGGTCGGTGGTCGACTCGCGCGGCTCCAGCCGCAGCACCCGGCACTCGCGGCCCCAGCGTTCGGTCATCCGCTCGCCGTCGGGGGCGTTCAGCCGCTTGCCCTTCAGCTCGCCGACGGCTGCCTGCCAGGCCTCGGAACCGGGTGTCAGCTCGGTCACCGCGGCGGTCCACGACACCAGCCGGCCGCCCTTGTCCTTGCTGCGCACGGTGACCTCGGCGGTGGACCCGCCGGTCAGCCCGGGCAGCGGCTGCTCGCCCGGCCCGTCCCCGACGACATGAGCGGCACCGTCGTGCCACGCATGCCACAGCGCCCGGTCCGGGCCGGTGCCGCGGACCCAGATGAGGCCGGACTTCCTGGTGGCCTCCTCCACGAGGGCCGGCCCGAGCAGGGCGTCCCCGGTGGGGTGTGCGGAAGCGTCATTCATGCCCCGCAGCCTATTAGAGCCAGCCGTTGCGCTTCAGGGTGCGGTGGATGGTGAGACAGATCCCGACGATGCCGACGAGCACCATGGGGTACCCGTACCGCCAGTGGAGCTCGGGCATGTGGTCGAAGTTCATGCCGTAGATCCCGCAGACCGCCGTCGGGACGGCGATGATCGCGGCCCAGGACGTGATCTTGCGCATGTCCTCGTTCTGGGCGACCGTGGCCTGCGCCAGGTTGGCCTGAAGGATCGAGTTCAGCAGCTCGTCGAAGCCGATGACCTGCTCCTGCACCCGGGCCAGGTGGTCGGCGACGTCGCGGAAGTACTTCTGGATGTCCGGGTCGACCAGCCGCATCGGACGCTCGCTCAGCAGTTGCATCGGCCGCAGCAGCGGCGTCACGGCCCGCTTGAACTCCAGCACCTCACGCTTGAGCTGGTAGATCCGCCCGGTGTCGGTACCCCGGGTGCTGCCCTTCGACGGCGCGGAGAACACGTCGATCTCGATCTCGTCGATGTCGACCTGCACGGCGTCGGCGACCGCGATGTAGCCGTCCACCACATGGTCGGCGATGGCGTGGAGGACCGCGGAGGGGCCTTTGGCGAGCAACTCCGGGTCGTCCTGGAGCCGGTGGCGGAGGTTGCGCAGGGAGCCCTGCCCGCCGTGCCGGACGGTGATCACGAAGTCGGGCCCGGTGAAGCACATCACCTCGCCGGTCTCGACGACCTGGCTGGTCGGGGTCAGCTCGGTGTGGTCCACATAGTGGACCGTCTTGAAGACGGTGAACAGGGTGTCGTCGTACCGCTCCAGCTTGGGCCGCTGGTGGGCGTGCACGGCGTCCTCGACGGCCAGCGGGTGGAGTCCGAACTCGGCGGCGATGCCGGAGAACTCCTCCTCCGTCGGCTCGTGCAGGCCGATCCAGGCGAAGCCGCCGCCCTCGCGCACCCGCAGCATCGCCTCGCGCGGGGTGAGGCAGCCGGTGCCCTCCAGACGCTTGCCGTCGCGGTAGACGGCGCAGTCCACGACGGCGGTCGAGGCCGACGGGTCACGGGCGGTGTCGTACGCGCTGTACGGGCCGCCGCTCTTCCGCAGCGCGGGGCGGACGACTTGGCGCAGGTCACGGATCATCGACATGGCAGGCTCCTTCACGACGGAGGCCGCCGCTGCGGGGCGTGGCGCAGCCCGGAATGAGGACGTGTCTCGATACGTCCGCAAAGCGGGCGGCACCGCGGGACGCGGTGACGGCGTTCGCTACAGACAGTCAGGCAGGTGAGTCGTGCTCTTCCGTCGTGCGCGGTGCCGTGGAGCCGCCGGTGCGGGGGTCCTCAGCGGAAGGAGGGAAGGAGTCGCGCGGAAGAGCGGTTGGTACTGCACGGTCGACTTCGATCCATCGCAGCCCCACCTCCTCCGGCCGGTCCCCCGTGGGGGAAGACGTGTCGTCGGGATCCGAGAACCATGCTTCTGCATGTTGTCCCGAGCAGGCGGCCAAGCCTATCAGCCGACTGAGGGCCAATCCTTTCCTTTGCCCGTTCCCGACGCGACTTATGCTCGTCGGATGGGAGAAGTTCTTGCTCTGGTCGAGGCGCGGCTGCGCAGTGCGCTGGGCGAACCGGACGCGCGCGCCGCGGTCACCTTCCTCGGCACGGACCGGATCGAGGTACTCCGCTTCATCGGCGGAGGTGTCGTCAGGTACGCCACGCTCGGCATGTCGGCGCATCCGATGACCGACCCCGAGGACGCCTTCGCCGACCCGGTGAAGGGGCCGCGGGCCGAGCTGGTCCTGTCGGTGCGCGCGGGTTCGGCGGACACCGACAAGGTGCTGCGGCCGCTCGCCGTCCTGGCCTCGTCCCCGCAGGTGGAGGGGGTGGTCGTGGCCCCCGGGAACTCCATGGACGTGGGTGAGCCGCTGTGGCCGGGCGCCCCGTTCACCTCGGTGCTGGTCGCCGAGTCCGGCGGCCTGGTCGAGGACCTCGGGCTCGACGACCCCATGGACCCGGTCCGCTTCCTGCCGCTGCTGCCGATGACGCCGAACGAGGCCGCGTGGAAGCGGGTGCACGGTGCGGAGAAGCTCCAGGAGCGGTGGCTGAAGCACGGTACGGACCTCCGCGATCCGCTGAGGCCGCCCGTCTCCCTGACGTGATGTCAGCCACCCTGCGGTACGTGTGAAGTGACCTATCTCATGGCCGGGTTGACCGGCCGGGCCGCTTCCCGGCCGGGCCGTCCTGGGGCCGGGCTGCTTCCCAACCGGGCTGACTCCACGCCGGACTGCCTCCCCGCCGTGCCGCTTCGATGCCCTGTGGGCCGGACGGTCTGGGTGCCGGACCGCTTCCATGCCTGCCGGCTCCGTGCCGGGCTGCTGCCGTGCCGTGCCGTGCTGTGCCGTACCGGGTCGCGCCGCTCGCGCGCCGGCCGCTCCCGGGCGCGGGTGCGGCCCGGGGCAGAGGCCGGGTGGCGGGGGTCCGGGCCTGCACCGCGGGCAGTGGCCGCGCCGCCTTCGCGGGACTGGGCCCGCCGGGCCCGCGACCCGCCCGCCGCCGTGGCGCCGATTCCCGTCCGCTGTCGTCGCCGTGCGCACGGTGGACCGGGATCGCGAGCGGGCGCCCGCCGCACGCGGCCCTTCCTGCTGAGGGCGGGTGAAACCGCCGTGCGGGACGGGTGATCGTCCTTGACGCGGCGCCGGACGGGTAGGACCGTTGAGCGCTATGAGGGGCGAACCCAGTTGCCCGAAGTGCGGTGGCCGGGTCAGGGCGCCCGGTCTCTTCGCCGACACATGGCAGTGCGATGTGCACGGCTCCGTCTATCCGCTGCAGCCCGTGATCCCGCCGAGTGTCGAGGCCCTCAGCGTGGTGGTGGCCCGTGCCGAGGTCCCCGTGTGGATGCCGTGGCCGCTGCCGGTCGGCTGGCTCTTCACCGGCGTCGCATACGCCGGGGACGACCGCAGCGGCGGGCGGGCCACGGCCGTGGCCTGCTCGGGACCCGGACCACTGGGCGGTGTGGGGGAGTTGCTGCTCGTCGCCGAGGAACTCGGCGTCGGCCTCGGCGCCCGCTTCGCGGGGATCGACGGGCCCGATCCGGGGCCGCACATGACCGTCGACACCTCACCCCAGGCCAAGGTCCTCGCCGCGGGCAGGCCGACGCCGCTCTGGCACGTCAACGACGCCCCGGAGGACCGCGCGGTGTTCGCGGGCGAGGCGCGGGGGCTGTGGCTGTGGGCGATCGTCTGGCCCGAGTCGACCGGGCTGCTGATGTACGACGAGCTGATACTGACCGATCTGCGCGACGCAGGCCAGGAACTCGAGCTGCTGCCCTGCGGGGCGCTGTCGCCGCGCCTGCTGATGTGACCGGCGGGCGGTCCTCGCCCCGGCCCCGGAGTGGTCGGGCCGGGCTGACGCGGGGCCGCCGAAACGGATCCGGGCATGCCGTACGGGGCCGCCGATCGGGGCCGGGCCGGCCGCGGGCGGCGCCGTACGGGGCCGGTGCGCCTGCCCTCGGGTCCCGTGTGCGCGGCGAGGGCGACCCCTCGAACAACATGCGCGGGTGGACCCCTCGGGCCCTGTCTGCGCGGCGAGGGCGACGCGGGGTGCCGAGGTCGACGCCAGCCCGTGCGGGTACCCCGGACTGTCGGGGCAGGCGCGCGCGGGCCGACCCGCAGCGGTCGGCTGCCGTCCACGACCGCGTCCGTCGGAGCAGACGCGCGGGCTACTCCGGCCGGTAGGGCGCGCACGGCCCGCGCGGGTGTCCTCGCGGCCGGCGAGCCCCGCACGTCCAGTGACGGTTTTCACGTGACGAGCCGGCCGGGGCGGTGCTCGGGCCCCCGTTACGATGGAGCGTCACCCCGTCCGCCCCGAGCCCTGGAGCACGCGTCGTGCGCATCGACCTGCACACCCACTCCACGGCCTCCGACGGCACGGACACCCCGGCGGAACTCGTCCGCAACGCGGCAGCCGCCGGACTCGACATCGTGGCGCTCACCGACCACGACACCGTGGGCGGCCACGCCGAGGCCATCGCCGCACTGCCCGAGGGACTGACCCTCGTCACCGGCGCGGAGCTCTCCTGCCGCACCGGCGGTGTGGGCCTCCACATGCTGGCGTACCTCTTCGACCCCGAGGAGCCCGAGCTGGCGCGCGAGCGTGAGCTGGTGCGCGACGACCGGGTGCCGCGTGCCAGGGCCATGGTCGGCAAGCTCCAGGAGCTGGGTGTGCCGGTGACCTGGGAGCAGGTCTCCCGGACAGCCGGCGGCGGTTCGGTGGGCAGGCCGCACGTCGCCGCCGCGATGGTCGAACTCGGCGTCGTCCCCGACGTGTCCGCGGCCTTCACTCCCGACTGGCTCGCGGACGGCGGCCGGGCCTACGTCGGGAAGCACGAGCTCGACCCGTTCGAGGCCGTCCGCCTGGTGAAGGCGGCCGGCGGGGTCACGGTCTTCGCCCACCCGCTCGCCGTGCGGCGCGGCGAGGTCGTCTCGGAGGACGTCATCGCCCGGCTGGCCGCCGCGGGCCTGGACGGCATCGAGGTGGACCACATGGACCACGACGAGCCGGCCCGGGCCCGGCTGCGCGGACTCGCCGCGGAACTCGGCCTGCTCGCCACCGGCTCCAGCGATTACCACGGCAGCCACAAGACCTGCAAGCTCGGTGACTTCACCACCGACCCCGAGGTCTACGGCGAGATCACCCGCCGTGCCACCGGCGCGTTCCCGGTCCCGGGCACGGGCGGAACGCCCAGCCGCCGGGTCTGACCGCCCTCCCCGTCCGGGGCCCCGGCCCCGTAACGCCCGTGTGTGTGCCGCCCGGCCGCCGCGGCTCGTGCGCCCGCGTGCAGACGGACCTCGCGGCGCCGCTCCCCCCTCGTCCGTCCCCGGTTCTCCGGCACCCCTGTCTGTCCCACACCGCAAGGCCTCACCGTGTTCGACTCCGCCGTCTTCGGCTCCCTGTTCCTCACCCTGTTCGTGATCATGGATCCCCCCGGAATCACCCCGATCTTCCTGGCCCTCACGTCCGGCCGGCCCGCCAAGGTCCAGCGCCGGATGGCGTGGCAGGCGGTCGCCGTGGCCTTCGGCGTGATCACCGTCTTCGGGATCCTCGGCCAGCAGATCCTCGACTACCTCCATGTCTCGGTGCCCGCACTGATGATCGCGGGCGGGCTGCTCCTGCTGCTCATCGCCCTCGATCTGCTCACCGGGAAGACCGATGAACCCAAGCAGACCAAGGACGTCAATGTGGCGCTCGTACCGCTGGGCATGCCGCTGCTCGCGGGGCCCGGCGCGATCGTCTCGGTCATCCTCGCGGTGCAGAACGCCGGCGGCGCCGCGGCCGAGCAGATCTCGGTCTGGGCCGCGATCGTCGCGATGCACGCCGTCCTCTGGCTGACCATGCGCCACTCGCTGCTGATCATCCGCTTGATCAAGGACGGCGGTGTGGTGCTGGTCACCAGGCTGGCGGGCATGATGCTCTCGGCGATCGCCGTGCAGCAGATCATCAACGGGATCACCCAGGTGATCCAGGGCACCTGACGGCGTGGCGAACGGGGATCCTCCCCGTTCGCCACGGCGCCCCCGGACGGAGGAATCTCCGTCCGGGGGCGCCGTGCCGCCGTGCCGGGAGGCGTTACGAAGCCGGGGCCCCGGTTGGCCGGATGTAGATGCGCTGGCCGATCGCGGCGGCCTGCTGCACCATCCGGCCCACGGAGGCGGCGTCCACGACGGTGCTGTCCACCGCGGTGCCGTCGACGTCGTCGAGTCGCATGATCTCGAAGCGCATAGAGAACTCCCCTCTGGCCGTCTGTGTATGTCCCTCTCAACGGGATGCTGCCTGCAAACATTCCCTACGCTAAGGAAATTTTTTGGATGGCTAACTACTGGCAGGTCGTCCCCGGCCCGCTCACAATGGGGTCGTCATGAACGACTCTGAGCTTTCCGAGATGAGCGCCCGCCTGGAGCGCACCAACGAGCTGCTCCAGCGCATGATCGCCGAGGTCGCCAAGACCCCGTCCACGCATGCCATCTTCGTCGACGCCGGTTACGCCTATGCTGCGGCCGGGTTGCTTGTGGCGGGTACCGAGGACCGGCGCTCGTTCGACCTCGACGCCGAAGGGCTCATCGAGGCGTTCATCGACAAGGCCCGCACGATCTTCGCGGACAGCAGGCTGCTCCGCGTCTACTGGTACGACGGCGCACGGCGCCGCATCCACACGGCCGAGCAGCAGGCCATAGCCGAACTGCCCGACGTCAAGGTCCGGCTCGGCAACCTCAACGCCAACAACCAGCAGAAGGGCGTCGACTCCCTCATACGCAGCGACCTCGAGTCACTCGCCCGGCACCGGGCGATCAGCGACGCGGCGCTCGTCGGCGGGGACGAGGACCTCGTCTCCGCGGTGGAGGCGGCCCAGGGTTACGGCGCCCGGGTCCATCTGTGGGGCATAGAGGCGGCCGAGGGCCGCAACCAGGCCGAACCGCTGCTCTGGGAGGTCGACAGCCAGCGCACCTTCGACCTCGACTTCTGCCGGCCGTACGTCACGCGCCGGCCCGTCACCACGTACGAGGACGACAGCCCGCCCCCGTCCCGTGACGACGTGCGCTTCGTGGGCGCGCAGATAGCCGCCACCTGGCTGGCCGAACGCGGCCGGGAACCGCTGGCGGCACTGCTGCCTGGTCACCCCTACCTGCCCGGCCCCGTCGACCAGGACCTGCTCAATGAGGCGGAGAAGCTGCTGAAGCACTCCCTGCGTGGCTACGCCCATCTGCGGCGGGCCCTGCGCGACGGCTTCTGGGAGCACCTGCAAGGCCGGTTCTGAGGCCGCGGGGCGGCCCGGCTCCGGGGACCGGAACCGGGCGGGCCCTGAGGGGGCCCTGAGGGGCAGGACCGTCAGTGCCGGGACCAGAAGTCCACCAGCGCCTCGGCGGTCGGCGCCGGGCGGTCCGTGTTCGGCGAGTGCTCGGCCCCCTCGACCACCGTCCGGAGCGCGCCCAGCCGCGCGGCCATCTCGTCGAGCAGCGGCACCGGCCAGGTGTCGTCCCGCTCGCCCGACAGCACGTGCACGGGCAACGGCCCCACGGCGGCGAGCTCGTCGACCCGGTCCGGCTCCACGGTCAGCTGTCTGCCGGTGGCCCGCAGCTGGGCGGGACGGTGACGCAGCCATCGGCGCCGCATCTGCTCGCCGTCGGTGGCCGCCTCCTCCGGCGGGTCGAGGGCGCGCATGGCCTCCCAGACCTCGCTCATGTCCATCACCGCCAGCGCGTCGTTCAGCAGCTTGACCTTGTGCTGCTGGGCGGAGGAGATGCGTGCCGGGCCGGACGACATCAGCGTCAGGGTCCGGAACGGGCGCACGTCGAGGAGCACGGCGGCCCGGGCGATCTGGCCGCCCAGGGAATGCCCGACGAGGTGCACGGGCGCGTCGCCGATCGCCTCCGCCTGCGCGAGCACGTCCCGCGCCAGTTCGGGCTGCGCGTAGGCGGACTCGTCGTCGGGGCCGTCGGTCTCGTACTGGCCGCGTCCGTCGACCGCGACGGCCCGGAACCCGGCCGCGGCGATCGGCTCCAGCAGCGCGATGAAGTCCTCCTTGCTGCCCGTGTACCCGGGCAGCAGAAGCGCGGTGCCCCTGCGGTCGCGGACGTCCCCGTCCGGCTCGGCGTCCAGCACGGCGAACTCCCCGCGGCGGGTGAGCAGCGCGTAGGCGCGGGCGCAGGCGGGCGGGCGGAAGGTGGGTGGCCGGCTCATGCGCACGAGGTTACCGGCGCGTCCGGCCGGTGGCCTCCGCCGAGGCCGCCGTCGCACGGCCGAAGGGCCCGTCAGGTCCCGGGCGGAACCTGACGGGCCCTTCGGCGAACGGCTCAGGCCTCCGGCTGGGCGGCCTTGGTGCGGGTGCGGCGGCGGCGTGGTGCGGCCGGTTCCTCGGTGGTGGTGTCGGTGGCCGGTGCTTCCGCAGCGGGTGTCTCGGTCGCGGTGGTGGCGGCCTTGGTGCGGGTGCGGCGGCGGCGTGGTGCGGCCGGTTCCTCGGTGGTGGTGTCGGTGGCCGGTGCTTCCGCAGCGGGTGTCTCGGTCGCGGTGGTGGCGGCCTTGGTGCGGGTGCGGCGGCGGCGTGGTGCGGCCGGTTCCTCGGTGGTGGTGTCGGTGGCCGGTGCTTCCGCGGCCGGTGCCTCGGTCGCCGCGGCGGCCGCCTCGGCGCTCCCGCCCACCCGGGTCCGCCGGCGACGGCGCGGGGTGCGCGACACCTCCGCCGTCTCCTCCGCGGCGGCCGGGGCCGGGGCGGTCACGGCCGCCTGCGCCTCTACCGAAGCGCCACCGCGGGTGCGGCGCCGCTGGCGTGGGGTGCGGGCGGGAGACTCGGAGCGGTCGGCCGTCCTCGTGCGCGACCCGCGGCCGCCGGGCTCACCCAGGTCCTCGAGTTCCTCGGCCGCCAGACCGGCTCGGGTGCGCTCGGCACGCGGCAGGACGCCCTTGGTACCCGCCGGGATGCCCAGTTCGTCGAACAGGTGCGGAGACGTGGAGTACGTTTCGGCCGGGTCGTTGAAGTTCAGGTCCAGCGCCTTGTTGATCAGCTGCCAGCGCGGGATGTCGTCCCAGTCGACCAGTGTCACCGCGGTACCGGTCGCCCCCGCGCGGCCGGTACGGCCGATGCGGTGGAGGTACGTCTTCTCGTCCTCCGGGGTCTGGTAGTTGATCACATGCGTGACGCCCTCGACGTCGATGCCGCGCGCGGCGACGTCGGTGCACACCAGCACGTCGACCTTGCCGTTGCGGAAGGCGCGCAGCGCCTGCTCGCGTGCGCCCTGGCCCAGGTCGCCGTGGACGGCCCCGGAGGCGAAGCCGCGCCGGGCGAGCTGGTCGGCGATGTCCGCCGCCGTGCGCTTCGTACGGCAGAAGATCATCGCCAGGCCGCGGCCCTCGGCCTGCAGCATGCGGGCGACCAGCTCGGGCTTGTCCAGGGAGTGTGCCCGGTACACCCGCTGTGTGATGTTCGCGACGGTCGCGCCCTGGTCGTCCGGCGCGGTGGCGCGGATGTGGGTGGGCTGGGACATGTAGCGGCGCGCGAGACCGATCACCGCCCCCGGCATGGTCGCCGAGAACAGCATGGTCTGGCGCCGCACCGGGAGCAGCTGGATGATCTTCTCCACGTCCGGGAGGAAGCCCAGGTCGAGCATCTCGTCGGCCTCGTCGAGGACGAGCGCCCTGACGTGCGAGAGGTTCAGCTTCTTCTGCCCCGCGAGGTCCAGCAGCCGGCCGGGTGTGCCGACGACGACGTCGACGCCCTTCTTCAGGGCCTCGACCTGGGGCTCGTAGGCGCGGCCGCCGTAGATCGCGGTCACCCGGACGTTGCGCACCTTGCCGGCCGTGAGCAGGTCGTTGGTGACCTGCGTGCACAGCTCGCGGGTGGGAACGACCACGAGCGCCTGCGGCGTGTCGGTCAGTTCCCCGGGCTCCGCCCGGCCCGCCTCCACGTCCGCGGGCACGGTGACCCGCTCCAGCAGCGGAAGGCCGAAGCCCAGCGTCTTGCCCGTGCCGGTCTTGGCCTGGCCGATGACGTCGGAGCCGGACAGCGCGACCGGGAGGGTCATCTCCTGGATGGGGAACGGTGTGGTGATGCCGACGGCCTCCAGGGCCTCGGCGGTCTCGGGGAGGATCCCGAGCTCTCGGAAAGTCTTGGCCTGCGTAGTCAGGGTGTTGCCTCTTCTGTGAGACGCGGCGCGAGGCGAACGCTGGGGGTCCTACCGCACCTGGGTACGGGTGCCGGCCGTGGATTGGCCGGAAGGCGCGGGACCACTGCGTCGCTCGAGCGCTCGTGCCGCTGAGGGCCCCTCATGTGGCGGAATGCGCACAGAGGGCTGTCGGGTCGGAGCCGATCGGGCCACCGACCGGGCATCCTCATTCAGAGGGCCCGCCGAAATGTCCGGCAGGCTTATTACCACTGTACCCCGGATTCGCGCATCTGTGTTGGCCGAATTCCCGGGAGCCGTGTCGCGGCGGGGCTGACCAGGCCCTTCCGCACGGACGGCGGCGGGCTATTGTGCGCTTCATGGAGACGCCTGACAACGCCACCGCGCCGGCCGACGGCACGGCCGAACAACCGACCGGGATCGCTGCCCAGGACTGGGCCGCGGCCTCCGCCGACCCCCAGTACCGCGCCGCGGTCGTGGATCTGCTCGGCGCGCTCGCCTACGGCGAGCTGGCGGCCTTCGAGCGGCTCGCCGAGGACGCCAAGCTGGCACCGACGCTGGCCGACAAGGCCGAGCTGGCGAAGATGGCCTCCGCCGAGTTCCACCACTTCGAGCGGCTCCGCGACAGGCTGGCCGCGATCGAGACCGAGCCCACGAAGGCCATGGAGCCGTTCGCGGCGGCGCTGGACGGGTTCCACCGCCAGACCGCCCCGTCCGACTGGCTGGAGGGACTGGTCAAGGCGTACGTCGGTGACTCGATCGCCAGCGACTTCTACCGTGAGGTGGCCGTACGGCTGGACTCCGACACCCGCGCCCTGGTGCTCGCGGTGCTCGACGACACCGGTCACGGCAACTTCGCGGTGGAGAAGGTCCGCGCGGCGATCGAGGCCGACCCGCGGGTCGGCGGCAGGCTCGCGCTGTGGGCGCGCCGGCTGATGGGTGAGGCGCTGTCCCAGGCCCAACGGGTCGTCGCGGAGCGCGACGCGCTGTCCACGATGCTCGTGGGCGGGGTGGCGGACGGGTTCGACCTGGCGGCGGTCGGCGAGATGTTCACCCGGATCACCAAGGCGCACACGAAGCGGATGGCGGCGCTGGGGCTCGCCTCGTAGCTTCCGGGAAGGCAGGTGCGCGGCTGCGTCCGGCAGCGGCGGCGTGGGTCAGGCGGCGGCTGATCGGCGCAGCCGCCGCGGCCCCGGCCGGATCAGCAGCGACAGGGCGACGGCGGCGACGAACACGGCGCCGAGGAGGGTGCCCGGCAGATGGCCGGAGCCCAGCGCAGTGTGCGTCAGGTACGCGCCGAACAGGGCACCGAGGGTGCCCGCCGGGTACACCACCCGCCGGGCCGGGAGCCGGTCCGCAAGCCGCCGCAGAGCCGCCCAGGAAAGCGCGAGGCCGAGCAGGACGGAGCCGAGAGCCTCCAGGATCACCACGGATCACCTCACGGGCGGCGGGCGGCGGATGCGGTCGTAGCCCGTCCTACCCGGACCGGTCGGCGAACAACCCTCCGTTCCACCCGGTCACCGGTGGACACATCGGCCGCGACGGGTGAGCGGGCGGACACGCGGAAGGGCCCCGCGGGCGACGATCGCTGGAACGCAAGCGTCGCCCGCGGGGCCCTTCCGGCAGTCGGTGCCCGGCACCCCTCCCGGCGATGTCCGCCCGGCAGGGAGGACATCGCCGGTCGCGGCACTAGAGCGCGCCGAAGCCCACGCGGCGCGTGGTCGGCTCGCCGAGCTCGACGTAGGCGACGCGGTCGGCCGGTACCAGCACCTTGCGTCCCTTGTCGTCGGTCAGGCTGAGCAGCTGCGCCTTGCCGGCCAGAGCGTCGGCGACCGCCTGCTCGACCTCCTCGGCGCTCTGACCGCTCTCCAGAACGATCTCCCGGGGCGCGTGCTGTACGCCGATCTTGACCTCCACGGCTATGTCCCTCCGAACGGTCAGCGATGCGCGGTCAGCCGCGCCGTACGCAGCACACATTAGCCCGGTGAGGCGATGTCACACGGCCCGGCCGTGCACGCCCGCAGCGAACAGCGGAGGGCCGGGCCGTCACGGGCCGTTGCCGTGGCCCTCGGCCGAGTGGAGCGGGAAGCCCGCGATACCGCGCCAGGCGAGCGACGTCAGCAGCTGCACCGCGGTGTCGCGCGGGATGCCCGAGCTGCTGGAGAGCCAGTACCGGGCGACCACCTGGGAGACACCGCCGAGCCCCACGGCCAGCAGCATCGACTCCTCCTGCGACAGCCCGGTGTCCTCGGCGATCACTTCGCAGATGGCCTCCGCGCACTGCAGCGACACGCGCTCGACCCGCTCGCGCACGGCGGGGTCGTTCGTCAGGTCGGACTCGAAGACCAGCCGGAACGCGCCGCCCTCGTCCTCGACGTACGCGAAGTAGGCGTCCATCGTGGCGGCGACCCGCTGCTTGTTGTCCGTCGTCGACGCCAGGGCGCCGCGTACGGCCTGCAGCAGCGACTCGCAGTGCTGGTCCAGCAGTGCCAGGTAGAGCTCCAGCTTCCCGGGGAAGTGCTGGTACAGCACCGGCTTGCTGACGCCGGCCCGCTCCGCGATGTCGTCCATCGCCGCCGAGTGGTACCCCTGGGCGACGAAGACCTCCTGGGCCGCGCCGAGGAGCTGGTTGCGTCGGGCACGGCGCGGCAGGCGGGTGCCTCGCGGGCGTGCCGCCTCTGTCTGCTCGATGGCTGTCACGCCGCCTCCCACGTTCGATGTCACAAGCACAGTGTTCCGTGCGTGCGCTCTGCGCTCGCGCCCGCCATCGTACTTTCGGGTAACCGTGGTGTGCGCGCTGCGGGCGCAGAATTTCACGTACCGGACGCCCGCGGTAGGTGGTGGCTCGAAGAAGACGAACAGATCAGCGGTAGTCCTCCTCGTCGAGGGCCACCACCCTGGCCTGCTCCAGAGCGTCCGCCTCGTTCGCGTCGGCCGGGTCGATGCGCGTGAGCGGCTCGTCGCCGACCGGGCGCACCTCGGTGTGCTGCTCGGCGGCGTCGGCCTCGGGCGTCTCCTCGTCGAGTCCCTTCAGCTCCTCGCGTTCGTTCGGTGCCTCCTGGTCGTCCTCCGTGAAGGTGTCCGGGTCCGTCGGGTCGGCAGCCATCTGGATCGATCCCCCTTCCTCTGCGGAGTTCGGCCAGGTGCGGGTACCCCGTAAAACGAGCGTAGGAGCATGCCCGGCCGGACGCTATGCGGTGTGTGATGCCGAACACAGGTTCCGCCGCGTGATCGTCTCGTAACATTGCCCCCATGTCTTCGACCGAGCTGCAGGGAATCCGCGCCGCAGACCCGGCCGGGCGTATCCGTTCCGTGCGGGTCGCCGAGGGGGAGGAGCTCCGCTCCGTGGCGCTCCCCGGGCTGACGCTCACGGTGCGGGCCCGTCCGCCCGCCCGCTCCGGACTGCCCCCGGCGCTCTTCGTCCACGGACTCGGCGGTTCGTCGCAGAACTGGACGTCGCTGATGGGCGCGCTGAGGGATACGGTCGACGGCGAGGCCGTCGACCTGCCCGGCTTCGGGGACTCCCCGCCGCCCGACGACGGCGACTACTCGATCACCGCCCATGCCCGTGCGGTGATCCGGCTGCTCGACGCGAGCGGCCGCGGCCCCGTCCATCTGCTCGGGAACTCGCTGGGCGGCGCGGTCGCCACCCGGGTGGCCGCCGTCCGCCCCGACCTGGTGACCACCCTCACCCTGGTCTCGCCGGCACTGCCCGAGCTCCGCGCCCAGCGCAGCGCCTGGCCCACCGCGGCGCTGGGCCTGCCCGGTGTCGCCGCGCTGGCCCGGAGGCTCACGCGGGACTGGACGCCCGAGACGAGGGTCCGCGGAGTGATGGCCCTCTGCTACGGGGACCCGGGGCGGGTGACGGACGAGGCCCTGCTGCACGCCGTCGAGGAGATGGAGCGCCGGCTGGCACTTCCCTACTTCTGGGACGCCATGGCCCGCTCCGCACGCGGTCTCGTTGACGCGTACACGCTAGGTGGGCAACATGGGCTGTGGCGCCAGGCGGAGCGGGTGCTCGCGCCGACGCTACTGGTGTACGGCTGCCGGGACCAGCTCGTCTCCTACCGCATGGCGCGCCGGGCGAGCGCCGCCTTCCGCGACTCGCGGCTGCTGACCCTCCCGGACGCGGGCCATGTCGCCATGATGGAGTATCCGGAGACGGTCGCAGCGGCCGTACGCCAACTGCTCGACGACAGCACGAGGAGCTGATCCGGGGCGTGGGACGACACAGCCGCAAGGGCCCCGCACCCAAGGCCGCCGACACCGCATACACCGCCGATACCGCCGACACCGCCGCTTCCGGAGGCGGCGCGGGCGCCCCGGGCCCGGCCGCCGGGCCCGGGTCCGGGCGGCGCAGGCGGCCGGCCGGACCGCCGGAGCACTCCGGCCCGGTGGCCGGCGGAACACCGGCGCACGGCGTACCGCAGGTGCGCGGGGGCACCCCCAGCAGTACGAGACGGGCGGCGGCTGGGGCGGGCCCGCGGCCGGCGGACGGTACGGGGACTGGCAGGGCGTCCCGCGCGGCCGTACCGCCGCCGCGACGGGACGGCACCCGGACGGGCCGGCCACCGCCGCGACCGGGCAGACGCCGGCGTCCCCGCCCGGCGCCCCGCGGCCGCCGATCGGCGCGGGTGCCCGTATCCCGGGCCCGCGCCGGGAGTTCGTGGAGGCCTTCGACCCGCCGCCCCCCGGAGAGCGGGCGCAGGGCGCGGGGGCCGAATCATGCGGCGACGACGGGCCTTCCGCCAGACACGCGCGCGGCCGTACGGTCACGGGCGTCGCGGCCGCCGCGGTGACGACCGTCCTCGCGGTCGTGGTCGCCGGACAGGTCGCCGACACCGGGCCCGGGGGCACCGCCACCGAGGCGGCCGAGGGCGCCGAGCGGATCACCGAGGACGACACCTCCCGTTCCGACCAGCGCGCCCGGCCTCCGGGGCAGGCGGGACCGGCCGCCCCGGCGGCGCCCACGTACGCCCAGCTGATGGCCCGGCAGTTCCCGTTCGACCCCGGGCTCAAGGGCCCGGGGAAGTTCGAGGCGGTCCCGGGCCTGGACCGGGCGCCCGGCAAGGGCCGGAAGGTCCGCTACCGGGTGGACGTCGAGCAGGGGCTCGGCCTGGACGGGGCGCTGTTCGCGGACGCCGTCCAGCAGACCCTCAACGACGAGCGCAGCTGGGCGCACGGCGGCGCCATGAGCTTCGAGCGGATCCCCTCGGGGGAACCGGAGTTCGTCATCACCCTTGCGAGCCCCGGCACCACCGCGGTCTGGTGCGCCAAGTCGGGTCTCGACACCACCGTCGACAACGTCTCCTGCGACTCCGCCTCCACCGAGCGCGTGATGATCAACGCGTACCGCTGGGCCCGGGGCGCGGAGACGTACGGCGCCGAGGCGATGCTGTCGTACCGCCAGATGCTCATCAACCACGAGGTCGGCCACCGCCTCGGCCACGGCCATGTGAACTGCCGCACCTCCGGCGCCCTGGCCCCCGTGATGCAGCAGCAGACGAAGTCGCTGGACATCGACGGGATCACGTGCCGGCCCAACCCCTGGGCGCACCCCGGGGGTTGATGGCGCCGGGCGGGCCGTCCGGCGGCGGTGGGCACGAGGACGTGGCGGTCGGCTCGGGGACGCGCCGTCCGGCATGAGGACGCGGCGTCCGGCGGTAGGACGCCGAAGGCGCCCGGGCCGCGTCGGGAGCCGTGACCGCAGCGTCCGCGCGCGGCACTTGCGCGTACCTCCGCCGGGCGGCCGTGGCGCGCGGCGGCGTGCGGAAGGAACGCGCCGAGCTCTGCCGGAACGTGCCGGAAGCCGCGTGTAGCGCGACCAAACGCTACGAGAGCGGGAAAGTTACGTGCATTCACCCCTTCCGGTGGCGCGATGGACAACCGTCCGTCGCTCCACCGACATCTCCGCATAGGTTTCTCGCGCTGCGGGCCGCCGGACGGAAGGCGCCCGCCCACACAGGAGATCGGGGGTGCACTCGTGCGGATCGGGTTGCTCACGGAAGGTGGCTATCCGTATGCGGCGGGTCAGTCCAGGCTCTGGTGCGACCGGCTCGTGCGCGGGCTCCCGCAGCACGACTTCGACGTCTACGCCCTCAGCCGCTCCGCCCACCAGGAGGACCAGGGCTGGATGGAGCTGCCGCGCCAGGTACAGCGGGTGCGGACGGCGCCGCTGTGGGCGCCCGAGGACGACGGACGCACCTACGGGCGCCGTGAACGGCGCCTCTTCGCCGCCCACTTCGCCTCCCTCGCCGCCGCCGTGTGCTCCGGCGGCGACCCCGAGGCGTTCGCCGAAGGGCTGTACGGACTCGCCGGTCTCGCCCGGGAGCGCGGCGGTCTGCACGCGGCTCTGCGCTCCGAACTCGCCGTACGCACACTGGAGTCCGCCTGCCGTGCTCCCGGCGCACGCCGTGCCGTGCACACCGCCGCGGTACCGGACTACCTCGCCTTCACCGACGAGGTCGAGCGCGCGCTGCGCCCGCTCTCGCTCGACTGGTACGGGGACGACTCCCTCGGCGCGGCCGACCTCTGCCATGCCGCGTCCGGCGGCACCGCGGCCCTGCCCGGGCTGCTGGCCAAACGCTTCTTCGGGGTTCCGCTGCTGGTCACCGAGTACGGCGTACAACTGCGCGCCCACTATCTCGCGGCCTACGGCGCACCCCTCGCCGTGCCCGTCCGCGCCCTGCTCGCCGCCTTCCACGGCTGCCTCGCCTCGGAGGTGTACCGGCAGGCGTCCGTGATCACCCCCGGGAACACCCACGCCAGACGCTGGCAGGAGAGGTGCGGGGCCGACCCCGCCCGGCTGCGCACGGTCTACCCCGGCATGGACGCCGAGCGCTTCACCGCGGTGGGGGAGGGGGACGACTCGGGCGACCCGCACACCCTCGTCTGGGTGGGCAGGATCGAGCCGGCCAAGGACCTCATCGCGCTGCTCCACGCCTTCGCGAAGGTGCACCAGGAGGAGCCCGGGGCGCGGCTGAGGATTCTGGGTCCCCCCGCCACGGGGCCCGAGTCCGGCGCCTACCTCGCGCACTGCAGGGCCCTTGCCGCACAGCTCTTCCCCGACGAGGCCGCGGACGCGCACGCGGTCGGCGAGAACCCCGTCTCGTTCGAGGAGATAGGCGGCCCGGAGGCCACGGACCTCGCCGACGCCTACGCCGCCGGAGCGGTGATCGTGCTGTCGAGCGTCGTCGAGGGCTTCCCGATCAGCCTGGTCGAGGCGATGCTCTGCGGCCGGGCGACCGTGTCCACCGACGTCGGCGCTGTCGTCGAGGTCATCGGCGGCACGGGGCTCGTGGTCCCCCCGCGCAACCCCCGGGCGTTCGCGGACGCCTGCCTGGCACTGCTGCGCGACCCCGAACGCAGGGAACGGCTCGGCGCGGCGGCCCGCGCCCGGGCACTCGAACTCTTCACCGTCGAGCAGAACATCGCCGCTTTCCGCGGCATCTACCTGGAGCTGATCTCCCACAGCCCGGTCCGCCGCGACTCGGACGCCGTCGACGGCGACGGGGCGCCCGTCCCCTTCGCAACCCCGGCGGAGGCCCATCTCCCCGGTCACTGGACCGGTGGCCGCGGCCGCCCCAGCTGGGCGGACTCCGCTCCCATCACCACCGCGGCCGCGCCAGGAGGGCCCGATGCCTGACTCCACCGATCTCACCCCGGCCGGCAGAACCGTCACCGCACGACAGCCCGGTTCCGAGTGCAGCCCGGTCGCCGCGGCCGACACCCCCGGGCGGACCGCCGGTGCCGCGGCCCGTGGCGCCGGCCCGCAGGAGCCCGCGGCGAAGGAGCGCCCCACGGCGGGGTCCGGTACGGCCGCTCGGGCCCGGACCGGCCGTCGCGGGCCCGCCGACCCGGTGAAGGCCCTGATGCACCGCCACCGGGAACTGTGCGAACGCGCCGTGGACCCGCTGGAGATCGCCGCCGGTCTGGAGGCCCACGGCGTCACCGACCGGACCGCCGCCCGCTTCCGGCACCGCGATGTCTTCTCCCTCGCGGAGGAGCTCTACGCCCGGGTACCGCGCGGCGAGGAGACCCCGCCGCCCCAGGCGGACGAGGACGCCGCCGCACTCCCCGCGCACCTGGTGTCGGCGATGGCACCGGGAGCCGTCGCCGTCGCCACCGCGGCCGGTCTCCACCTCACCGACGGCGGAGCCGGGCTGGGAGTGGGGGCGGCCGGAGCCGTCGCGCTGGCCGTCGCCCTCGCCTGGAGCCTGCGGCGCGGGCCCCTGCGCGCACCCGGGCGAACGATGCCCGTGACACGCCATCTGGTGTGCTGGCTCGCGGCGTACTCGCTCCTCGGCGACGGGCTGCTGGCCGAGCTGGCCGCCGGCGGCCCCCACGGACCCTGGCCGCTCACGCCCGGCCCGCTCGTCGGTCTCGCCCTCGCCATGGCTCCCGCCGCCTGGGCCGCGCGGCTGTTCTCCGCCCAGGCGCGGCGCAGACTCGGGGGCAGCAGAGGGCTCGAGGAGTTCGCCGCCGGCACCCGGCCCCTGCTGCTGGGCTGCGTCGCCCTCCACACCGGCGCCCTCATCGCCCTGCTCGTGCTGACGTCCCTGCTGCTGCCCGTGGCCGTCGTCCCGGCCGTCGCCCTCGGTCTGCTGCTCTTCCTCGCCCGGTTGCTGACCGTGCACGGCTACCCGCACGCGGCGGTGGCCGGTCTCGCGTCCGCCTGCGCCGGCGAGGCCCTGGCGCTGGCGGCGGCTCTCGGCGGCCGCCTTCCCGGCTGCGGCTTCCTCGCCCGGCCCGTCGAGGCCGCGGTGCACACCTGGGGTGCCGCGGCCGTGCCCGCTCTCGTGTGCGGTGCCGCCGCCCTCGGGCTGCTGGTCCACGCGACCGCGGCCCTCTCGCGGGCCTCTGCCCACACCACTTGACACCCCACGACGTCCCGTGACCCCGTGACACCCCGTGACCCCACAAGACCCCCACGTACCCCCCACCGCTCCCGCGGAGCCGACGCCGCGGGCGTATCCCACCACCGCACCATCCCCGAGGAGACAGACGACGATGACCCCGCACCACCCAGCACCGGCCCGTCGGCCCCGAGGAGCCGCGCGATGAGGGTGCTGCTGCTCGGAGCAAACGGATTCCTCGGCCGGTTCGTCGCCGACCGGCTACTGGCCGACCCGGCCGTCCATCTGACCGCGCTGGGGCGCGGCGACGACGCCGACGTACGGTTCGACCTCGCGGGCGGCAGCCCGGGAGCACTCACCCGGTTCCTGGACGCCGTCCACCCGGGAGTCGTGATCAACTGCGCGGGCGCTACCCGCGGAGGCGCCCGCGACCTCACCCGGCACAACACGGTGGCCGTCGCCACCGTCTGCGAGGCCATGCGCCGCAGCGGCTGCGACGCCCGGCTCGTCCAGCTCGGCTGCGCTGCCGAGTACGGGCCCTCGCAGCCCGGTTCCTCGACCGCGGAGGACGCGGTACCGCGCCCCGGAGGGCCGTACGGGGTGTCCAAGCTCGCCGCCACCGAGCTGGTCCTCGGGTCCGGACTGGACGCCATCGTCCTCCGGGTGTTCTCGCCGGTCGGTCCCGGAACCCCGGCCGGCTCACCGCTCGGCCGGCTGGCCGAGGCCATGCGCCGCGCGATGCAGTCCGGCGACGGCGAGCTGAAGCTGAGCGGCCTGGGCGTCCAGCGCGACTTCGTCGACGTGCGGGACGTGGCGCGCGCCGTGCACGCCGCCTCGCTCTCCGCAGCGCAGGGCGTCGTCAACATCGGAACCGGCCGCTCCGTGCGGCTGCGTGACGCCGCCGCCGTGCTCGCCCGGGTCGCCGGGTACGCGGGCACACTGCACGAGCTGGACGGCCCGCCCGCCCGCCCCGGTCATCCCGTGATCGGTGCTCCACGGGGCCCGGAGCCCGTCTCGGAACAGCCGGGCACCACGCCCTACCCCTATCCCGACGGCTGCGGCAGCTGGCAGCAGGCGGATGTGCGAACCGCCCGCGACCGGCTGGGCTGGCGGCCGCGGATCAACCTGGAGGAGTCCCTCGCGGACATCTGGATGGAGGCGGCATGCCGCATCTGATCAGCACGGACCGCACACTCTCCGCCACGGGCGCCGACCGCCTCGGTCTCGGTGTCCCGGGCTACGCACACCCCCTGGTCGCCCCGGCCGAATGGGCCGAGCTGGCCAGACCGGGCACCCCGCTGCACTGGGCCGTCCTCGATGTCGCGGACGGCCCGGGCAGCAGACCCGACCCTCACTGCCTGGAGGCGGCCGGCAGGCTCACCAACGCCGGAGTCCGGGTGCTGGGCCGCGTCGACCTCGCCCACGGCGACCGGATGTTCGGTGAGATCGTCTCCGACGCGCATCGCTACCTCGACTGGTACAAGGTCGGCGGATTCCTGCTGGACCGCTGCCCGGCCGAGCAGGCCGACCTGTCCCGGGTACGCCGTGCCACGGCCACGCTGGCGGCCGTTCTCGGCGGCGGGCACATCGTGCTGGGCCACGGTACGCACCCGCACCCCGGATACGCGGAGGTGGCCGACCAACTCGTCACCTTCCGCGGTGCCTGGACCGACTACCGCTGGTCGCAGGTGGCGGAGTGGACCGCCGACCATCCGACGGAGCGTTTCGTCCATCTCGTGCACGGGGTACCCCGGACGCATCTGGACGAGGCCATGAGGATCGCCCGCTGGCAGGGAGCGGGGACGATCTTCTTCACCGACCGCTCGGGCCCGAGATGGGGACAGATCGGGGCATTCGACTCGTTGCCCGGTTACTGGGACGAAATCGTCTCGCGGATTGGACCGGGTGTCTCGGAATGAGAGGGCGCGTGGCAGTGTTACAGCGAGCACAACCGTATTGACGCAACCACCAACGACGGAGTCCCCGTGTCGCTGCCACCCCTGGTCGAGCCGGCCGCCGAGCTCACCGTAGACGAGGTCCGCAGGTACTCCCGCCACCTGATCATCCCTGACGTCGGGATGGACGGGCAGAAGCGGCTGAAGAACGCAAGGGTGCTCTGTGTGGGTGCCGGTGGTCTCGGCTCGCCGGCGCTGATGTACCTGGCGGCGGCCGGTGTCGGCACGCTCGGCATCGTGGAGTTCGACGAGGTCGACGAGTCGAACCTGCAGCGCCAGATCATCCACAGCCAGTCGGACATCGGCCGCTCCAAGGCCGAGTCCGCCCGGGACAGCGTCAAGGGCATCAACCCGTACGTGAACGTGGTCCTCCACGAGGAGCGGCTCGAGGCCGACAACGTGATGGACATCTTCGGCCAGTACGACCTCATCGTCGACGGCACGGACAACTTCGCCACCCGGTACCTGGTGAACGACGCCTGCGTGCTGCTCGGCAAGCCGTACGTGTGGGGGTCGATCTACCGCTTCGACGGCCAGGCCTCGGTGTTCTGGTCCGAGCACGGCCCCTGCTACCGCTGCCTCTACCCGGAGCCCCCGCCGCCCGGCATGGTGCCTTCCTGCGCCGAGGGCGGCGTGCTGGGCGTGCTCTGCGCCTCCATCGGCTCCATCCAGGTCAACGAGGCCATCAAGCTGCTCGCCGGTATCGGGGAGCCGCTGGTCGGCCGACTGATGATCTATGACGCACTGGAGATGCAGTACCGCCAGGTGAAGGTCCGCAAGGACCCCAACTGCGCGGTCTGCGGCGAGAACCCCACCGTCACCGAGCTCATCGACTACGAGGCGTTCTGCGGCGTCGTCTCCGAGGAGGCGCAGGAGGCGGCGCTCGGTTCCACGATCACTCCGAAGCAGCTCAAGGAGTGGATCGACGACGGCGAGAACATCGACATCATCGACGTCCGTGAGCCGAACGAGTACGAGATCGTCTCGATCCCCGGGGCACGCCTGATCCCGAAGAACGAGTTCCTGATGGGCGGCGCCCTCCAGGACCTGCCGCAGGACAAGAAGATCGTCCTGCACTGCAAGACGGGCGTCCGCAGTGCGGAAGTCCTCGCGGTCCTCAAGTCGGCCGGCTTCGCCGACGCCGTGCACGTCGGCGGAGGCGTGATCGGCTGGGTCAACCAGGTCGAGCCGGAGAAGCCGGTCTACTAGAGCGGGCATCCAGGGGGCCGGCCGTCGAGGGCGGCCCCCTCGGCGCGCCCGGCCCCATTGCCTTTGTCGCCGTGCCGGGCGTCGCGACGGGGTGAACTGCCTGACCAAGCAATACTAGCCGCAGGTCACGCCATCCTCGGGAACCTCGCCCTCCAGTAGGTAGCCGTCGACGATGCCCGTCACGCATCCGTTCGACGGGGTGTACCCGCCATGGCCCTCGCCCTTGTTGGTGAGCAGGATGCCGACGTCCTCGCCCAGTTCGTCCGCCATCCGCCGGGCCCCTTCATAGGGGGTCGCCGGGTCGCCGGTCGTGCCCACGAGCAGGATCGGGGCCGCGCCCTTCGCGCCGGTCTCGGGAGTCTCGTCCTTCCCGGGGACCGGCCAGTCGGCACACCATCCCGCCGTGTCCCAGGCCAGGAACGGGCCGAACACCGGGGATATCCGCTCGAACTCGGGCAGCAGAGCCTTCGCCTCGGCGGGGGTCGGGCGCTGTGCGTCGTCCACGCACGATATCGCCCGCTGCGAGTGACTCTGTGTACCGTAACTGCCGTCCGGCTCGCGGTCGTTGTAGGAGTCGGCAAGGGCCAGCAGCTTCGCTCCGCGGCCCCGGTTCTCCGCCTCGTCGAGGGCTGCCGTCAGATCGGGCCACATGCTCTCGGAGTAGAGGGGCAGCACGATTCCGGTGAGTGCCAGGCTCTGGTTCAGCTCGCGGCCGTCGCCCGCCGGCAGCGGCTCCTTGTCGATCCGCGCCAGCAGCGCCGCTATCCGGGCCGTGCCCCGCTGAGGGTCCTCGCCCCTGCTGGTGAGGTAGTTGTCCAGGGCGCGCTGGAATCCGGTGGTCTGGTTGCGGGCGTGCCCCACCGTGTCCGCCGTCGGGTCGACCACGGCGTCCAGCACCATCCTTCCCACGTTCCCCGGGAAGAGATGGGCGTATGTGCCACCGAGTTGGGTGCCGTACGAGATGCCGAAGTAGTTGAGCCTGCGGTCGCCCAGGACATGGCGGAGGAGATCCATGTCCCGCGCGGCGTTCGCCGTGCCGACATGGGCGAGGAGCTCTCCGGCACGGCGCTCGCAGCCCTTGCCGAAGTCCCTGGCGTCCGCGAAGTAGGCCGCCTCTTCCGCTGCCGTGTCGGGGGTCAGGTCGACGCGGTCGGCGGCCGCCTCCATGCCCTTGTCGTCGCGGCAGACCACGCCCGAACTCGCCGACACCCCACGCGGATCGAACCCCACCAGGTCGTAGCGCGAGTTGAGCTTCTCGTACTCCGCGGCCGCCCGGGGCAGCAGGCCGACACCGGAGACTCCGGGGCCGCCGAAGTTGAACAGCAGCGAGCCGAGCCGCCCGCCGTCGCCCCGGGCCGGGCGGCGGACCAGCGCGATGGAGATCGTCTTGCCGTCCGGCGCGCCGTAGTCGAGCGGGACCTTCACCGAGGCGCAGGTCCAGCCCTCCGCACCCGCGCAGGGGGTCCACCGGGGCCGCTGGTTCGCGAGCGAGCCGGGGAGCCCCTCGGCCGCGTCGCCCGGCTTCACCGGGACGGACGCCGCGGGGCGGCCCTTGCCGTCCGCGCCCGCGCCACCTCCCGCGTCACAGGCGACCACCGCCCCGCCTGCCAACGCCAGCGCCACCGCCGCCGCGGCCGGTCCCGTACGCAAAGACATCCGTGCC
Source organism: Streptomyces sp. I6 (assembly GCA_003725745.1). GTDB lineage: Bacteria > Actinomycetota > Actinomycetes > Streptomycetales > Streptomycetaceae > Streptomyces. The sequence goes on from RHDP01000001.1 coordinate 4,517,644, forward strand.
CCCCGTGCATCTCCCGATCCGTTCCACCTGCTGCGCCATCCTAGGTGCCGTCACTGACAGTGACCGTGGATGCCGTCCGCGGACGCGGCCCGGCCAGCCGGCCGTCAGCGGCAGACGGTCCCGGATGCCGGTACCTTCCCGTTCAGCAGGTACCGGTCCACCGCCTCCGCCACGCACTTGTTGCCGCTGTTGTAGGCACCGTGGCCCTCGCCCTCGTACGTCAGCTCGACCCCGACCCCCTCGCCGAGCGCCTCGGCCATGGCCCTGGCGCCCTCATACGGGGTCGCCGGGTCACCGGTGTTGCCGATGACGACGATCGGGGCGGCGCCGGGCGCGCTGACGTCGGGCGTCTCCCACTGCCCCGGCACCGGCCAGTGCTTGCAGCCCATCAGGCCCCAGCCGAGATAGTCGCCGAAGACCGGCGATGCCTTGCGGAACTCGGGGAGCCGCGCCTTGGTCTGGTCCAGGGAGTACCGCTCCTTGAAGTCGACGCAGTTGATCGCGGCGTTGGCCGCCTGGAGATTGCTGTACTGCCCCTCCCTGTTGCGTCCGTTCATCGCGTCGGACAGTGCGAGCAGCAGGGAGCCGTCACCGCCGTCCGCCTCGTCGAGCCCCTGCTCCAGCAGCGGCCAGTACTCCTTGGAGTACAGGGCCTGGGCGATGCCGTTGGTCGCCTGGGTCTGGGTGAGCTCGCGGTCGCCGATGCCGGGGATCGGCTGCTTCTCCAGCCGGTTCTGGAGGTCGATGACGAACTGCTGGATCTCCTCGGGGGTGCTGCCCGGCAGCTGGCAGGCGTCTCCACGCGCGACGCAGTCCTCGGCGAAGTTGGTGAACGCCAGCTGGAAGCCCCTGGCCTGGCCCAGCGAGCCCTCCACCGCGGTGCTGGTCGGGTCGACGACGGCGTCGAACACCGCCCGTCCGACGTTCTTCGGGAAGAGGTGGGCGTAGACGCCGCCGAGTTCGGTTCCGTAGGAGATGCCGAAGTAGTGGAGCTTGTCGTCACCGAGGACCCGGCGCATCAGATCCATGTCCCGCGCGGCGTTGGTGGTGCCGACGTAGGGCAGGTCCGGCCCCGAGTTCTCCTCGCAGGCGGAGCCGTACCGGCTCAGATTCTCGCTGTACGCCTTCTCCTCGGCGCTGTCGTCCGGGGTGGCGTCCTGGGCGTAGTACTCGTCCAGCTCCTTGTCGTCGAGGCACTCGACGGGCTGGCTGCGGCCGACCCCCGCGGGTCGAAGCTCACCAGGTCGTAGCGGGCGCGCAGCCGCTCGAAGTCCGCGGCCGCCGCGGGCAGGGTGCTGACCCCCGAGCCGCCGGGGCCGCCGAAGTTGAAGATGAGCGAACCGATCCGGTGTGCCTGGTCGCGGGCCTTCGCCCGGATGAGGGCCAGTTCGATGGTCTCGCCGTCGGGCTTCGCCCAGTCGCGCGGCACCTCCATGAAGGAGCACTCCCACGTGGTGCCGCCGGGCAGCGGCGAGGGCGCGGTGCCGCCGCCCTCGGCCTCCGAGGGGGCGGGGCACGGCCTCCAGTCGAGGTTCTGGCCGGCGAGATCCCGGTCACGCTGTTCCCCGTTCCCGCCTTCGCCGTCATCGTCCGAGCAGCCGGCGGTGACCAGGAGCGTGGTGGCGATGCCGGCGGCGAGAAGGGTCCCGGCGCGCCGCGCGGCACCGCCGCGGCGTCCGGGGCCCCCGGTGAGAGTGGTGCCGGGCGCCTCCTGCGCGGCGCCGTCCCGGCGCGGGGCGGCAGCGTACCGGTGCGGGCCGGACGCCTCCGAAGGGCCGGGGGCGTCGGTGTCCCGACCGTCGCCGCCGGGTTCGGGGCCGGCGCCGGGACGGCCGGTGGGGGAGGTCGGCATGACCCCATCCTGCGGCCCAGCGAGGCGCTCCGCCTGTCGGCGGCGGCCCGCCGGGGCCGGGCGGGCGGCACCCCGGCCCACCGGAGGGCCCGGGGGCCGGCCCTCCGGCTCCGGCGAGCCGGGGCCGGACGCGGGATCCCGGCAGCCCTACGCTCTCTGGACCTACCGGTGTATGCCCGGTCAGCCGGTCAGCCGGTCAGCCGGTGGAACCGCAGCTCCCGGGGCCGTCCCCGGTGTGCAGTGGCCTGCCGGCCACTCCCGGAGAGGACCACCGGCAGGCGAGGCTCGGCCACCCAGCCCGGCCAGGGAACGCCCCCGGCCGGGTCCGGCGCGGGGGCCGGCTGGGCTCCCACGACGCCGGCCACCCGGACGGAGACCCCGGTCACCAGGACTGATAGGACGAGGGGTGCTGTCCGGAGGGCGGGTAGGTCGACGGGTGCTGTCCCGGCTGCTGCGCCGGGGTGCCTGTGCCGGTGCCGTGCGGTGCGGAGGCCGGCCGGTCCCAGCCGTCGCTGTCGCTGTCGCCCAGCATCATGTCGGGGTCGAACATGACGATCACGGCCGCGACCAGGAGCGCGGCGAGCGGTCCGGCGAGCATGAGCAGGAGAAAGCCCATCAGGCCCGTCGGTGACTGCGAGGCGACGGTCTGGCCGTCGAGGTGGACGGAGACCGCGGCCATGCCGGTGTAGTGCATGCCGGTCACGGCCACTCCCATGACCAGGCTCGCGCCCAGGCTCGCCCACAGTCCGTGGATGGAGACCGCCGCCCACAGCGCCGCGGTGGCGGCCACGACGGCGATCACGACCGACAGCACCACGGTGAGAGTGTCGTAGTGGAGGGCGCCGGCGGTGTGCATCGCGGACATACCGAGGTAGTGCATGGCCGCCACACCGAGTCCGGTGATCGTGCCCGCCACGGCCAGGTTCACCGGTGAGCCGCCCCGGTAGCCGACGAGGAACACGCCGACGGCGACGACCGCGATGGCCACCGCCAGGCTGAGCAGCGTTCTCGTGGTGTCGTAGCTGACCAGCGCCCCCTGGATGCTGAAGCCGATCATGGCGATGAAGTGCATGGTCCATATGCCGCAACCGATCGACACGGCGCCCAGTGCCAGCCATCTGGCTCGGCCGTGCGGTCGCCGCAGCGAGCGTGTCGTGCACCGGAGCCCCAGCGCCGCGCCGAGACATGCCATCAGATAAGCGGAGACGGGGGTTATCGCGCCGTAGTGGAAGTTGGAGATCGTGGCGTTCATTCAGGGTCCTCCCCATATCTGTGACGGCGGAATGCGGATGACAGGCGGATGCATGTGACGGCGGGAAGCGTGTGACGCGCGGTGTATGGGGCGGCGGGCGGCACCGCTGCTGCGGTGTGCCGGCACGACGGTGCGGCGTGTGCTCCCGCCGGACCCCGACGGGGCCGGGTCCGGCCGCGGGTGGGAGAAGGGCGCGTGGGCCTCCGGTCGGAGAGCCGCAGCGGCTGCGGATCGATCGCCAGGTCCTCCACCAAGGTGTTCGCGTCGGCTCGACCGGTGATGCCGAACCCCACACAAAGTCGCGCCAGGGAAGGCGGAAAAGAGTCAAAGGGCGATCAGATTCCGCCATCTGGCCGAGTTGCGAGCTATTCAAGCACAGGATGTGCACACCTCCTCCTCGTTCGGTCATCACTTAACCGAACTGAGAGGGTCGGCCGTGCCGGGTGTGCGGGTGCGAGGAGAGCCCCGCGTGGCTGCCGCAGTCGGCACCTCCCCGTTCCGGCCGCCGGCCGGGGCTGCGAGAACGGCCGCGGTCTTCCGCCGAGAGCCAGACGCCGTCGCGCTCCCGGCGTTCCCGGGTCCGGCGCGGCGGCCGGGAGCCGCGCCGGACCGGGGACTGCTGCGTGATCCGGCGGCCGGAGTGGTGTCCGACGGCGCGCCGGATCCGCTACGGCCGCGAACGCGGCGGCACGGGTCCGGCGGCGGAGGCCGCTCGGCATTCGCCCCAGCCGAGCCGTACCGAGCGCCGTGGGGTCAGGCCGCGTGGGGTCAGGCCGCGCGGGCACGCACGTCCCGGCCGCTTCGCGCGGCCCTGCGGGCGCCCGGCGGAATCGGTCATCCGGGGCTCGTCAGAGCGCGCCCTTCCGGGTGAGGTGGTTGAACGACAACCACCCCGGCAGCACCGGAAGCCAGAGAGTCAGCAGCCGGTACAGCAGCACGGCCGGCGCCGCGACCTCCGGCGGCAGCCCCACGGCGATGAGCCCCAGGGTCAGCGCGCCTTCCACGGCGCCCACACCGCCGGGCGTCGGGGCAGCCGACCCCAGGGCGTTGCCGGCCAGGAAGACGACGGCGATGCTGGCGTAGCTGAGCTGCTGGTCGCCGTTGTCGAAGGCCCGGATGGAGGCGTCCAGGCACATCACGAAGGAGCCGGTGAGCAGCAGCATGCCGCCGATTCCGGTGATCAGCTTCCCCGGCCGCTGGAGCACGTCCAGCATGCGCGGGACGACCCCGGCGAACAGGGACCGCAGCCGGGTCGCCACGAACTTCCGGAGGAAGGGGATCGCGGTCACCACCAGCACCAGCACCGCGACCGTCAGCAGTCCCGCGATGACGGTCCTCGACGGCGTCAGTGACGACGTCTTCTCCGTGCCGGTGAGGTAGCCGAAGGCGAGCAGCAGCAGGATGTGCGCGCCGAGACCGAAGAGCTGCGAGGCGCCGACGCTCGCCACGGCGAGCCCGGGCCGGACCCCGGAGCGCTGCAGGAAGCGGGTGTTCAGCGCGACACCGCCGACGGCCGCCGGTGCGACGATCTTCACGAAGGAGCCGGCGACCTGCGCGACGACCGTCCGCGGGAACGGCACCCGCTCCGGCACGAAGCCCAGCAGGCTCATCGCGGCCGCCATGTAGCTGAGCGCCGAGAACAGCACCGCTGCGGCGACCCAGCCCCAGTGGGCCTGGCTGACCACGGTGAGGTCGGTCCGGGTGAGCTGCGACAGCAGGAAGTAGGCGGCGATCGCCCCGGCGATCAGACTGACCAGTGTGCGCGGCCGGATCCGCTCCAGCCGGGCGGGCTCCACCGGCGCCTGCGGACGGATCAGCAGCACCTGGTGGCGGATCTGGGCGAGCAGGTCCTCCTCGCGTGCCTCGTCCAGCGCCTCGCCCATGGCCCGCTTCTCGGCCTGCTTCTCGGCGCGCAGCGATCTGCGGGCGGCCTTCCTGTCGTCCTCCGCCCCGTGGGTGCCCTGCTCGGCCCTTTCCCGCCGGGCCGACTCGGCCGCGGCCAGCACCGCCTCCCGCTCGCGCTGCGCCCGCTCCCGGGCCAGGCGGCGCAGCGTCGCCCGGGTGGAACGGCTGAGCGCGATGGGCTGGAGCAGCGGCAGACAGTCCGCGACCCCGTCCGGCCCCAGCACCTCGACGGCCGCGGCGACCGCGCGTTCGGCTCCCACCCGCAGACCGAGCGTCGTCAGCAGCTGCGCGATGTCCATGCGCAGTACCACGTCGCCCGCCGCGATCTCACCGCCGCGCAGGTCGGTCAGCACCACCCTGCCGGAACGATCCACCAGAATCGCGTCGCCGGTGAGTCTGCGGTGCGCGATACGGCGCGACTGCAGCGCCCGTACCTGCCGGAACGCGCCGTGGACCACCTTGTCGGTGATCTCCCCGTCCGCCAGGGAGTCCAGCGAGCGGCCGCCGAGGTGCTCGTACACCAGCATGACGGCGTCCGGGCCCAGCTCGGACGTGGCGATCAGCCGGGGCGCGTTGGCACCGGCGGCGATGGCGGCGTAGGCGAGCAGTGCCTCCTGCTCCAGGGCCTGCCGCAACGACTGGTTGGAGCGGCGGGTGGTGATGCCCCGCAGCGTCAGCCGGCGCCACACCCGGTAGAAGTAGCCGTGCGCCTGCTGCTCGCGGTCGACGACGGTCACGTCGAGCGGCGGGCCGTCCTCCAGGGTGACGAGGTACCGCCGGCCCCGGTCGCCCTGGTCGGCGTAGTCCGGTGCGTCCTCGGCGCGCATGGCCGTCACCGGGCGGAAGCCGACGTGCCGCAGGCCGGCCAGAAGTGTCTGGCCGGTCGGCCGCACGTTCGGGGAGCCGACGGCGTACAGCGTCCCGTACGCGACGGTCCAGCCGATCAGCACGGTCAGGACGATCGAGAACGGTGTGGTGTAGCCGGCGACGAGCATCGCGAAGGCGTCGAGCAGCAGCACACCCCACAGCGCGACGCGCCAGCGCGGCCTGCGCGCCATGCCGACCGCCGTCATATAGGCGATCACGGGTGCGAGGTAGCCGTGGACCGGGTCGGTGAGCCCGCCGCCCGAGGCGGGCTGGGTCAGTGCGTCCTGGATCTGGGCCGGGGCGGCCTTGGCGACCCAGAGGTCGGTGGCGAGCGTCACACCGTGCGCGAGGACGGCCGCGAGCACACCGTCGGCGATCCGCAGTCCGTCCCGTTTGATCAGCCGCTCGATCGCGAAGGCGACGGGGACGAGCAGCACCGCGATGCTCGACATCAGCCCGGCGAGTTTCACCAGCAGGTCGGGGGCCTGGCCGGTGCCCTTGGAGATGTCCGACTCGAGGCCGGTGGTGGTCCCGTGGGCGAAGGCGGCGACACCCAGGACGACGGCGATCGCCAGGATGCCCGCCAGCAGCCGCGTCAGGTCGGAGGGGCGGTGGACGCGCGCGGGCAGCAGGGGCTCGTCGCCGGAGAGGCGGTCGATGTGGGCCACGTCGTCGTCGCCGGCCGTGCGCCGGCGTTCGTGTTCCGGCGCCCGGCGCCCGGACTCGGCCGGAGGGCGGGCCGACGCGGCGGGCCGGCCGGGTTCCGCGGAGCCGTCGGCCGGGGTGGAGCCCGGGGAGGAGGCCCCGGGGGTGCGGTGCCGGGGTCGGAGGGGGTGTCCCTCCGGTTCGGTTCGGGATCCCGGTCCCCGGCGGGGTCCTGGGCGTGGCCCCGGTGCGGTTCGGCGGGCCCGGGGTGCGGTTCGGCGGGTCCGGGGTGCGGTTCGGCGGGTCCGGGGTGCGACTCGGGTCCGGGGCGCGACTCGGGGCCGGAGGTGCTCGCCGCCGTGGGAGGCTGCACGCCCAGCTCCTTCGTCGTGTCGGTCTCTTCTTGATCTCGTATCACCAGTCACCGCCCGGACGATGGTGGCATGGCGAACCGACACCGGGTGGCATCAGGGTGCGACGCGAAGGCGCGTGCTGTGCCGGCTGCCCCTGTTTCGCTTGGTATAGGCAATATGCCGCGATCCCCGCACGCTGTCGGTGGCATGGGGCAGGATGGGCCGGATGAGCGATGAGCTGCCGGAGCTGCCGGAGTACGCGGAGCGGGTGCTCGGGGTCGCCGAGCGGATACCACCCGGCCGTGTCATGACGTACGGGGACGTCGCCGAATGGCTGGACGAGGGCGGGCCTCGCCAGGTCGGCCGGGTGATGGCGCTCTACGGAGGGTCGGTTCCCTGGTGGCGTGTGGTGCGCTCCGACGGTGCCCTGCTGGCCGGCCACGAACTGCGGGCGCTGCGGCACTACCACGCCGAGGGCACCCCGCTGCGGCAGGCGCCGCCGGGCGCGGAGGGGCACGTGCCGCGCCTGGACATGCGGCGGGCCCGATGGGACGGCGTCACCCGCGCTGCGGACGGGACGGGCGAAGGAGCTCACATCTGACAGCTTCCGCCATCCGGCCGCGCGATGGGACGTCCGGAGCCCGCGGCCGGTGCCGGCGGCGGTCACGGGCGGTCCGTCCACGGCGCGGGTGCCGGTGGGCGTAGCGTCTTCCCCACCACCGGGGGCGCACGCGCCGCCGGCCGCGCCCCCTACCGGGCCCGAGACCCGTCCGCCCCGCCCGTGCTCCCGCGCCGGGCCCGTCGTCACCACCGTCAGCACACCCACCAGGACCGGCGATCCACGTGAGTTCCTCCTCCTCCACCGGGCGTACACCGCACCGTCGGGTACGGCAGGGGTTCCCCCCGGGCCCGCAAGGGCGCCCGGGGCGGACCCCGGGCGCGTACCGACTGGTGCGTACCTCGCCGGGCCCGGTGGATCCCCCTCTCCTGGACGCCTCGCAGCGTGCCGTGGTTGACCATGGGCGCGGCCCGCTGCTCGTGCTCGCGGGACCGGGCACGGGAAAGACGACGACCCTGGTCGAGGCGGTCGCCTCCCGTATCGAGCGGGGTGCGGACCCGGAGCGGCTGCTGGTGCTCACCTTCAGCCGGAAGGCGGCGGTCGAACTGCGCGACCGGATGGCCGTGCGGCTGGGGGGCCCACGGGCTCCGCAGGCAACCACCTTCCACTCCTACTGCTACGCGCTGGTGCGGGCCCACCAGGACGCGGACCTCTTCGCCGAGCCGCTGCGCCTGCTGTCCGGTCCCGAGCAGGACGTGGCCGTCCGTGAGCTGCTGGCCGGACAGCTCGACCTGGAGCGGGAGGGAAGGGCCGGGGCACGCTGGCCCGCCGAGCTGCGGGCGTGCCTCACCACCCGCGGCTTCGCCGACGAGGTGCGGGCGGTGCTCGCCCGGAGCCGGGAGCTCGGCCTCGGCCCGGACGCGCTGGCGGCCTTCGCCCGGCGCACCGGGCGTCCCGACTGGGGTGCCGCCGCGGGCTTCCTCGCCGAGTACCTGGACGTCCTGGATCTGCAGGGCGTCCTGGACTACGCCGAGCTCGTCCACCGGGCGTCGCTCCTCGCCGAGCGTCCGGGGACGGGCGACCACATCGCCCAGCGGTACGACGCGGTCTTCGTCGACGAGTACCAGGACACCGATCCGGCCCAGGTCCGCCTGCTGCGGGCGCTGGCGGGGGACGGCCGCACCCTGGTCGCGTTCGGCGACCCCGACCAGTCCATCTACGCCTTCCGGGGCGCGGACGTGAACGGCATCCTCGACTTCCCCACGGCGTTCCGGCGCGGCGACGGCCGCCCGGCCCCGGTCGCGGTACTGAGGACGTCCCGTCGCTCCGGGGCGGCCCTGCTGTCGGCGACCCGTCGGCTCACCCAGCGGATGCCCCTGCCCCGGCTGCCCTCGGACAGGGTCCGGGCCCACCGCGAGCTGACCGCCGCCCGCTCGGGCGGCCGCGTCGAGGTCTACACGTACCCGACCGCCTCGACGGAACTCGGCAACGTCGCCGACATCCTGCGGCGCGCCCATCTGGAGGAGGGTGTTCCGTGGCACGACATGGCGGTCCTCGTCCGCGCGGGCAGCCGCAGCCTCCCGGCGACGAGGCGCGCGCTCACGATGGCCGGCGTGCCGGTCGAGACGGACGGTGACGACGTCCCCCTGCGCCACGAGGCCGCGGTGACGCCCCTGCTGACCGCCCTGCGGGCCGCGGCGGGGCCGCTCGCCCCGGGACACACCGCGGCCGGGGAGGGCAGGGACGGCGGCGCCCGCGGAGAGGACGGCGCGGGAGAGCACGCCGGGGACGGCGGCGGGGACGGCGGCGGCGCGGGAGAGCACGCCGGGGACGGTGACGGGCGACCAGAGGGTGTACGGGACGGCGCCCGGGACGCCGCCTCCGTCCCTCGTTCCCGCCTGGACGCAGGCTCCGGTTCCAGCCCCGGTCCCGGTTCAGCGGATCCCACGAGTCCCGGTCCCGGTCCCGGTCCCGGTCCTGCGGGTTCCGGTCCTGCGGGTTCCGGTCCCGGTTCTGCGGATCACGACCCCGTGGGTCCCGATCCCGCGGGTTCCGGTCCCGGCTCCGTGCGTCAGGAGCAACCTCCGATCGACGCCGACACCGCGGCGACCCTCCTCACCTCACCCCTCGGCGGTATGGACACCGCCGACCTCCGCCGCCTCGGCCGCGCCCTCCGCGACGAGGAGCGTGCGGCCGGCGACCGCGTGCCGCCCCCCTCCGACGTGCTCATCGCCCGCGCCCTGGCCGAACCCGAGCGGCTCACCGTGCACGACCCCGCCTACGCCCGCCCCGCCCAGCGGCTCGGCGTCCTGCTGCGCAAGGTCCGCGACCTCCTCGACGGCGGCGGTACCGCCGAGGAGGCCCTCTGGGAGCTGTGGACCGGAACGTCCTGGCCGCAGCGCCTGGAGCGGACCGCCCTCCGCGGTGGTCCGGCCGGCCGCAACGCCGACCGCGACCTCGACGCCGTCTGCGCGCTGTTCGAGACCGCGGCCCGAGCCGAGGAGCGCACCGGCGGCCGCGGCGCCCTGAACTTCCTCGACGAGCTGGAGGCCCAGGACATCGCCGCCGACACGCTTGCGCGCCGGCCCGAACGCCCCGCGGCCGTAAGACTGATGACCGCCCACCGGTCCAAGGGCCTGGAGTGGGGCCTCGTCGTGGTCGCCGGTGTACAGGAGGGACTCTGGCCGGACCTGCGCCGCCGCGGGTCACTGCTGGAGGCCGACCGGATCGGCCGCGACGGACTCGCCGAGCCCCTCACTCCCGGCGCCCTGCTGGCCGAGGAACGCCGCCTGTTCTACGTCGCCGCCACCCGTGCCCGGGACCGCCTCGTCGTCACCGCCGTCAAGGCCCCCTCCGACGACGGCGACCAGCCCTCGCGTTTCCTCACCGAACTCGGCGCCGAACCGCGCGACATCACCGGCCGGCCGCGCCGCCCGCTCGCCGTCGCCCCGCTGGTGGCCGAACTCAGGGCCACCACCGTCGACCCCGAGGCCTCCGACGCGCTCCGCGACGCCGCCGCGCGACGGCTCGCGCGTCTCGCCGCGCTCAGCGACGACGAGGGGCAGCCCCTTGTGCCCGCGGCGCACCCCTCCCGCTGGTGGGGACTGCAGGACCCGACGCACAGCGGGGTGCCACTCCGCGATCGCGACCACCCCGTCACCCTGTCCGGCAGCGCCCTCGACCAGCTCGCGAACACCTGTGCTCTGCAGTGGTTCCTCGGACGGGAGGTAAGGGCGGACGCCCCGGCCACCGCCGCCCAGGGTTTCGGCAACGTCGTGCATGTCCTCGCCGACGAGGTCGCCTCCGGCCGTACCCCCGCCGACCTGGCCGTCCTCATGGAGCGGCTCGACTCCGTGTGGGACGCCCTCGCCTTCGACGCGCCCTGGAAGTCCGCACAGGAGAAGGAGCACGCGCGTGCGGCGCTCGAACGCTTCGTCCGCTGGCATGTGATGGACCGCGGCGGCCGCACCCCCGTGGCCACCGAGCACGACTTCGACGTCACGCTCGAAGCCGGCCCGTACGAGGTGCGCATCAGGGGTTCCATGGACCGCGTCGAGCGGGACGAACGAGGCCGGGCGTACGTCGTCGACTTCAAGACCGGCAAGCAGGCCCCGACCAGGGGCGAGGTCGAGCGCCACCCCCAGCTCGCCGTCTACCAGCTCGCCGTCCGCGAGGGCGCCGTCGACGAGTTCTTCGACGGCGACCGGCCCGCGTCCGGCGGTGCCGAACTCGTGCATCTCCGCCAGGCCGCCCCGAAGAAGGAGGGCGGGGACGCGGTGCCGCGCGTCCAGTCCCAGGAACCCCTCTCCGGCGAATGGGTCGGTGATCTGCTCGCCACCGCCGCGGGCCGGGTTCTCGACGAACGCTTCACCCCCAGCACCGGCACCCAGTGCGAGCACTGCGCCTTCCGCTCCTCGTGCAGTGCCAGGCCAGAGGGGCGCCACCTCGTCGAATGACGGCGACCCGGTGCGCCGCGGCCCGGTCCGGCCGTGCGACCCGGCGCAACCGCCGGGGTCCACCCGGGGCGCCAGCGCTGGCCGGTCGCCGCCGGTCGCCGTCCAGCCCGGCTCGCGGGCCCGACCGCCGCCGATCCCGCCGGCCGCCGCCGGCGGCCGCCGTCCGGCCCGCCCCGGGGGCCCACCGCTGGGCGGCGCTGTCGGTGGTCGCCGCTAGCCTCTCTGAGGTGTCCGCACGCATCACCGACCCCGAGCAGCTCAAGGAACTGCTGGGGGTCCCGTTCACCCCGGAGCAGACGGCCTGCATCACCGCGCCGCCCGCGCCGCAGGTCATCGTGGCCGGAGCGGGCTCCGGGAAGACGACGGTGATGGCCGCCCGGGTGGTGTGGCTGGTGGGCACCGGCCAGGTGGGGCCCGAGCAGGTCCTCGGGCTGACCTTCACCAACAAGGCCGCCGCCGAACTCGCCGAGCGCGTGCGCACCGCCCTCGTCCGGGCCGGGGTCACCGACCCGGACGTGATCGACCCGGACGACCCGCCGGGAGAACCGAGCATCTCGACCTACCACGCCTTCGCCGGACGGCTCCTCACGGACCACGGCCTCCGGCTGGGGCTGGAGCCGACCTCCCGGCTGCTCGCCGACGCCACGCGCTACCAGCTCGCCGCACGCGTGCTGCGCGAGGCCCCGGGCCCCTACCCCGCGCTGACCAAGTCCTTCCCCTCCCTGGTCAGCGATCTGCTCGCACTCGAGGCCGAACTGGCCGAGCACCTGGTGGCGCCCGAGGACCTCCGGGCCCACGACTCCGCGCTGCTGCGCGAACTGGAGGGCGCCGCACTGGGCAACGCCGACCTGCGCAAGGTCCCCGAGGCGGCCGCCGCCCGCAGGGAACTGCTCGATCTCGTCGTGCGCTACCGCGAGGCCAAGCGGTCCCGCGACCTCCTCGACTTCGGCGACCAGATCGCGCTCTCCGCGCGGCTCGCGCTCACCCGCCCGGAGGTCGGCCGCGTCCTGCGCGACGAGTTCCGGGTGGTTCTGCTGGACGAGTACCAGGACACATCCGTGGCCCAGCGCCTGCTGCTCGCCGGTCTGTTCGGCCGGGGAGCGGCCCCGGGCGGCACACCGGCCGAGGGCGCGGGCCATCCGGTGACGGCGGTGGGCGACCCCTGCCAGGCGATCTACGGGTGGCGCGGCGCGTCCGTCGCCAACCTCGACGACTTCCCCCGGCACTTCCCCTGCGCCGATGGCCGCCCGGCCACCCGCTTCACCCTGAGCGAGAACCGCCGCAGCGGCGGCCGTCTCCTCGACCTCGCCAACGGCCTGGCCGAGCCGCTGCGCGCCCGCCACGAAGGCGTCGAGGCGCTCCGCCCCGCGCCCGGCGCGGAGCGGGACGGAGCGGTGCGGATCGCGCTGCTGCCGACCCATGCGGAGGAGATCGACTGGCTCGCCGACTCGATCGCCCATCTGGTCCGCACGGGCAAGGAGCCGGGCGAGATCGCGGTGCTCTGCCGCACCGCCGGCGATTTCGCGGCGATCCAGGGCGCGCTCGTCGCCCGGGACGTCCCCGTGGAGGTCGTCGGACTCTCCGGGCTGCTGCACCTGCCGGAGGTCGCCGACCTGGTCGCGGTCTGCGAGGTACTCCAGGACCCGGGCGCGAACGCCTCGCTGGTCCGCCTCCTCACCGGCCCGCGCTGGCGCATCGGAGCCCGCGACCTGGCCCTGCTCGGTCGCCGGGCGCGTCTGCTGGTCCACCGCCCCGGCGACGGGGAAGCGGATGCCGACCAGCGGCTCGCCGCCGCCGTCGAGGGCACCGACCCGGCCGAGGTCGTCTCCCTCGCCGACGCCCTCGACACGTTCCTTGAGCGGACCGGGCCGGACGACGGCCTTCCGTTCTCCGCCGAGGCCCGGGTCCGCTTCGCCCGTCTCGCCACCGAACTGCGCGACCTGCGGCGCTCACTGGCCGATCCGCTCATGGACGTCCTCCACCGCGTCCTCGCCACCACCGGACTGGACGTGGAGCTCTCCGCCTCACCGCACGCCCTGGCCGCCCGCCGCCGCGAGACCCTCGCAGGTTTCCTCGACGTCGCCGCGTCCTTCGCCTCCCTCGACGGCGAGGCGACACTGCTGGCCTTCCTCGGCTTCCTGCGGACGGCCGAACAGTACGAGAAGGGCCTCGACAACGCGCTGCCAGGCGGCGAGAACACGGTGAAGGTGCTCACCGCCCACAAGTCCAAGGGGCTGGAGTGGGACGTCGTCGCCGTGCCCGGTCTGGTCGCCGACCAGTTCCCCAGCACCCGCTCCCGTGAGTCCTGGACCTCCCAGGCCAAGGTCCTTCCGCATGCGCTGCGGGGCGACGCCGCCACCCTGCCCGGCATCACCTCCTGGGACGCGAAGGGTCTCAAGGCCTTCAAGGAGGAGATGAAGGCGCATCAGCACACGGAGGAACTCCGGCTGGGCTACGTGACGTTCACCCGGCCCCGCTCACTGCTCCTCGGTTCGGCGCACTGGTGGGGCCCCACCCAGAAGCGCCGCCGCGGCCCGTCGGAGTTCCTGGAGGCGCTGTACGGCCACTGCACCGCGGGCTTCGGTGAGATCGAGGCATGGGCCGAGGAACCGGAGGAGGGCGCCGAGAACCCGGTGCTGCGCGCCGCGGCGGCGGAGCAGGCGTGGCCGCTGCCGCTGGACCCCACGGCCACCGCGCGCCGACGGGAGGCCGCGCACACGGTGCTGGCCCATCTGGCGTCGATGACCGGCGCCGGAGCCGTGGCGGCGCCGGGCTGGTCCGGCGCCGCGCCCGGCGGAGCCTTTCCCGACCGGCCCCTCGACCGCGAGGGGGTCCCCATCGGAGGCTCCGCGCCGGGCGGAGCCGGCGGCCCCCTCCAGGACGCGCCCTCCGGCGACGACCTCTGGCCCGAGGAGCTCACGGAGCCCGCCGGTGAACCGTGGCCGGAGGATCCCTGGCCCGAGGACCCCTGGCCGGGCGAGGGCCATGCGCCCGCCGGCAGCGCGACGGCAGCCCCGGAGAGGCCGACGGGTCCTCGGCCCCCGCGCCCGCCTGCCGGAGACGCCGCAGACGCCGCAGACGCCGCAGATGCCCGAGATACCCGAGATACCGGAGACGCCGATGGGCCTTCGGCCTCCGAGCCCGGCGGCCTCGCTCCCGGGGAGGTCACGGCCACCGGCACCGCGTACGGCGGGGCCGGTCCCGTTCCGGCGCCCGGCGAACCCACCGGCGTCGCCTACGACAGGGCAGGTCCCGGCCCGGATGCCTCCGCTCCGGGCCGCCACCGGCTGCCCGCCCAGCGCGCCGAGCCCCTCACTCCCGAGGACGCCCGGGCCGTCGCCTCGTGGGACCGCGATCTCGAAGCCCTCACCGGTGAGCTCCGCCGCGCCCGCGAGTCCGTGCGGCAGGTTTCCCTGCCGGCCTCGCTGTCGGCGTCACAGCTGCTCCGGCTCGCCGCCGACCCCGACGGCTTCGCGCGGGAGCTGGCGCGCCCGATGCCCCGTCCGCCCCAGCGCGCGGCGCGGCGGGGCACCCGCTTCCACGCCTGGGTGGAATCCCGCTTCGAGGAACTGCCGTTGCCCATGCTGGGGCCGGACGAACTGCCGGGGCGCGACCCGGACGAGGCCGGTATCGAGGACGAGCGCGAGCTTGCCGCGCTCAAGGAGGCGTTCGAGCGCACTCCCTACGCCGGCCGCGTCCCGTACCGGCTGGAGGCCCCCGTCCAGGTCACCCTGGCGGGCAGGGTCATCAGGGGCCGGATCGACGCCGTCTACCGCGACGGTACGACGGGCGCCTTCGAGATCGTGGACTGGAAGACCGGCCGCGGCCGGGACGCCGATCCGCTGCAGCTCGCCGTCTACCGCCTCGCCTGGGCCGAGCAGCACGGCCTCCCGCCCGAGTCGGTCGCCGCGGCGTTCGTCCACGTGCGCACCGGAGAGATCGTCCGCCCCGGCGGACTGCCCGGCAGGGCGGGCCTGGAGCGGATCCTCCTGGACGGTCCGCCGCACGGCGGCCGGGGCCCGATGACGGCGAGTCTGCTGCCCCCGCTGCCCCCGGGTCCGCGGCCCGGGGTCCGGGGTCCGGGGTCCGATGACGGTGCCCGGGTCCGGTGAGGGAGCCGCCGGCCGGTGTGCCCCGGAGTCGGCCCGGCTTCGTTCGCGAGATCCGACAGCGGTTGTTCATCGTCGCGGGAGGTCCCCGGATCGGGGCGAGGCCGATGTTCACGAGCACGGACGGCACTCGACCGTCGCCACCCCAGCCGGGGAGCGCGGGTCTCGGAATCAGGGCTTCACACCGCCGCCGGAGCCGGTTCTGTGGGCCGTCTGCGGCAATGTGGCCCGCGCCCGCTCGCGCCTGCTGCCGGGGTACCCACACCACGCTGGACACTTGGCCTGGTCGAGACGCAGGTACGTGTCCGAGCAGCACCGAGGGGACCGACCGATGGACAGAGCCGGACGTCCGGATCGTAGAACGCTGCTGACCGGCGGACTCGTGGGCGCCGCGGTCGCACTTGCGGGGTGCTCGTCGACCAGGGCCGCCTCGTCGGCAGCAAGCCCTTCACCCCGACCGCGCATCACCACGCCCGCCGCGGCGTTCGCGAGGCTGATGGAAGGCAACGAGCGCTGGGTGAGCGGAGACCTCCAGCACCCCGACCGGGATCCGGACCGGCGCCAGTTCGTGGCCCGGGAGCAGCAGCCCTTCGGCGCGGTCCTCGCATGTATCGACTCCCGAGTGCCGCCTGAACTCCTCTTCGACACCGGCCTGGGCGACCTCTTCGTGATGCGCACGGGTGGGGAGGCGATCGACCCGGTGGTCACCGGGTCCGTCGAGTACGGGCCCATGACGAGTGGCACCCCCTCGTCGTGGTCCTCGGGCATCAGCGCTGCGGCGCCGTCAAGGCGGCGTACGAGTCCCTTCGTGACGGCGAACCCCTGCCCGGCAACCTGCAGGCGATCGTCAAGGCCCTCCAGCCGGCGTACGAGCAGGCAGTCTCGGAGGGTGGTGCCGACCCGGTCGAGACCATGACCCGCGCTCAGGTCACGCTGACCGCGGCCGATCTGCGCTCCAACCAGGACCTGGCGCCCCTCGTGGGAAAGGGCGCCCTCGCCGTGGTCGGCGCCTACTACTCGTTCGACACCGGCAAGGTGGAGGTCCTGGTCGGCGCGCCCTCCTGACCGGGCGGACGAGTCAAACGGGCGTTCTGAGGTCGGTGACGGACCCGGCCGGACCGCTCCACGAGGCGCCCCGAACCAGCCGGCACTCGGCACCACAGGCATAGTCGGCTACGGCTACGGCGGTGGCGCGGTCGACCCGGCGCGCGTTCGATGCGGTCCTGCGGCAAGCCGTCGACGAGGCACCGACGGACGCGGACGGCGAGTACGGCCCTGTCGAAACCCGTGAGCAATGCGTCCCGATGCGGCGGCCGAATGCCTCCCGAACCGCTGTCGACGTGCTGCCCGTGCCCGTGCCCGTGGACACGGCCACCGGCGCCCCGGCCGGGCTCCGGGCCGACCGCGGGTGACCGCGGGTGACCGCGGGTGACCGCGGGTCCGGTGGCCCCCGTCCGGCACTCCGTCCGCCCCCGGGCCGGTGCCCCCGGCCCCGGCCCGTCCCCGACCGGGCGGTCGGCGGGACCGCTCCCGGCGCCGGATAGGCTCGAGGCCATGAGCGACACCCCGGACGACGCCGTCCGTACGTACATAGCGGAGCACCGCGCGGCCTTCCTCGGCGACCTCGCCGAATGGCTCCGCATCCCGTCCGTCTCCGCGCAGCCGGAGCACGACGAGGACGTACGGCGCAGCGCGCAGTGGCTGGCGGCGAAGCTCCGGGACACCGGCTTCCCGACCGCCGAGGTCTGGGAGGTCCCCCC
Organism: Streptomyces sp. I6; assembly: GCA_003725745.1. Taxonomy (GTDB): domain Bacteria; phylum Actinomycetota; class Actinomycetes; order Streptomycetales; family Streptomycetaceae; genus Streptomyces. The sequence continues at coordinate 4,534,902 of RHDP01000001.1, forward strand.
GGCCGCGCCGGGTGCCGCGCAGGGGCCCCGGCCGTCTTCGCCGAGTGGCCGTCCGGCGACCCGGACGCGCCCACGGTGCTCGTCTACGGCCACCACGACGTGCAGCCCGCCGCCCGGGAGGACGGCTGGGACACCGACCCCTTCGAGCCGGTGGTGAGGGACGGGCGGATGTACGGCCGAGGCGCCGCCGACGACAAGGGCCAGGTCCTCTTCCACACCCTCGGCGTGCGCGCCCACCTGGCCGCCACCGGCCGCACGAGCCCGGCGGTGAACCTCAAGCTCCTCGTCGAGGGCGAGGAGGAGTCCGGCTCACCGCACTTCCGTGCCCTGGTCGAGCAGCGCCGGGACCGGCTCGCCGCCGATGTCGTGATCGTCTCCGACACGGGCATGTGGTCGGAGACGACCCCCACCGTGTGCACCGGCATGCGCGGTCTCGCCGACTGCGAGATCACCCTGTACGGACCGGACCAGGACATCCACTCCGGTTCCTTCGGTGGTGCCGTGCCCAACCCGGCCACCGTCGCCGCCCGGATCGTCGCGGCGCTGCACGACGAGAACGAGCGGGTGGCGGTGCCCGGGTTCTACGACGGTGTCCGCGAGCTGACCGCGACCGAGCGCGAACTCCTCGCCGAGCTGCCGTTCGACGAGTCCGAGTGGCTGCGCGCGGCCAGGTCGTACGGGACGCTCGGCGAGGCGGGCCACACCACCCTGGAGCGGGTCTGGGCCCGCCCGACCGCCGAGGTCAACGGCATGGGCGGCGGCTACCAGGGGCCGGGAGGCAAGACGATCATTCCGGCCTCGGCCCGGCTGAAGCTCTCCTTCCGGCTGGTCGCCGGTCAGGACCCGGACCGGGTGGAGGACGCGGTGCGCACCTGGGTCGCGTCCAGGGTGCCCTCGGGCATCCGCCATGAGATCGCCTTCGGCGCGGCGACCCGGCCCTGCCTGACGCCCCTGGACCATCCCGCCCTGAGGTCGCTCGCCCGGTCGATGAGCCGCGCCTTCGACGGGCAGAAGGTCCGCTTCACGCGGGAGGGCGGGTCGGGGCCCGCCGCCGACCTCCAGGACGTGCTCGGTGCCGCGGTCCTGTTCCTCGGCGTTTCCGTACCGTCCGACGGCTGGCACGCGCCCAACGAGAAGGTCGAGCTGGCCCTGCTGCTGAAGGGCGTCGAAACCGCCGCGTACCTGTGGGGCGACCTGCCCGGCGCCCTCCACTGACAGACAGCCGGTCATGCGCAGAGAACCGACCGGGAACCGGCCAATCCGGGGGAGTGGGAAGCACCTGTGAGCACCTTCGACCATGTCGCCGACGGCCGTCCCATCGGCCTCACCGCACCCAGCGGCATCGACCGCGCCGCGCACCACCGACTCGACGAGGCCTGGCTGGCGGCGGCGTGGAGCCACCCGACGACGCGGGTGTTCGTCGTCTCCGGCGGGCAGGTACTGGTCGACGACACCCCCGACGGCCGTACCGAGCTGGTCACGACCCCGGCCTTCGAGGCACCCCCACCGAGACCCACCGGTACTTCCTCGGCACCGACGAGGACGGCGTCAGCTACTTCGCGCTGCAGAAGGACTCGCTGCCGGGCCGTATGGACCAGTCCGCCCGCCCCGCCGGGCTGCGCGAGGCCGGTCTGCTGCTGCCCCCAGAGACGCGGGACTGATGGTCCACGCGGTGGCTCTGGAGAACTGGCAGCGGCTCCACCGTTTCTGTTCCCGCTGCGGCGAGCGGACCGTCATCGCGGCCGCCGGGCACATCCGCCGCTGCCCGGCCTGCGGCGCCGAGCACTACCCGCGCACGGACCCCGCCGTGATCATGCTCGTCACGGACGAGGAGGACCGGGCGCTGCTCGGCCGGCAGGTCCACTGGCCGGAAGGCCGCTTCTCCACGCTCGCGGGCTTCGTCGAGCCCGGTGAGTCGATCGAGCAGTCGGTGATCCGGGAGGTGTACGAGGAGGCCGGCGTCACGGTCGGCGAGGTCGAGTACGTCGCAAGTCAGCCGTGGCCCTTCCCTTACAGCCTGATGCTCGGTTTCACGGCCCGCGCCACCTCGTCCGAGGTCTCGGTGGACGGCGAGGAGATCCAGGAGGCCCGCTGGTTCTCCCGGGAGGACCTGCGGGCGGCCTTCGAGTCGGGGGAAGTCCTCCCTCCGTACGGGATCTCGATCGCCTCCCGGCTGATAGAGCTCTGGTACGGCAAGCCGCTGCCGAAGCCGGGTCCCCCCGCCTGACGCCGTTCGTGTGCGGCCGGGCCCTCTGAGGCCGCGCCCCGGGCCGAGGCTCCCGCCTGGCGCCCTGGCCGAGGCTCCCGCCTGAGGCTGCTCGCCCTCGGTCAGCTCCGAGAGTCCGCGTCCTGGGCCAGGCTTCCGTCGGGGGCCCTTCGCCCTCCGTACCCCGGGGCGGCGCGGGGGTGTGTCCGGCGCAGCGGTTCCGGCACGACGACGCCCCCTCCGGTGTTCTGCGTCCGAGGGGGGCGTGACGGGTGCGGGCCGGTGCGTCAGATCGCGAGGGCCTGCTTCACCTGGGCCAGGCTGGGGTTCGTCATGACGATGTTCTCGCCGCCGTTGGGCGGCACCACGAGGACGGTCGGGACGGTCTGGTTGCCGTTGTTCGCCTTCTCGACGAACGCGGCCGACTGCGGGTCCTCCTCGATGTTGATCTCGACGTACGAGATCCCCTCGCGGTCCAGCTGGCCCTTCAGCCGCCGGCAGTAGCCGCACCAGGTGGTGCTGTACATCGTCAGAGTGCCCTGCATGTCTCTCTCCCGCTTCTCTGGGCCGGTGGGGGTGGGTGCCCCCACGGGGTTTCCGGGTGGTGAACGTACGCGGCCCCGCCGCCATTCCCGGTGCGGGGTACCCCGGGTGCGCAGGTACGGCATGCTCCCGTACCGCTGGGGTGCTCCCGTACCGCCGGTGCCGGTGCCGGTGCCACCGGTACGACCAATCCCCTGCCACTGTGGACAACCGTCCCGGTGATCTCGCGGTACCTGGCAGCATGGCGGGGTGACAGCAGCAACGCACTCCTCTCTCTTCCCTCCGGTCCCCGAGTCCGCGGACGCGGTGCTGGACGGGCTCGACCCCGAGCAGCGGGCGGTCGCGACGGCCCTGACCGGCCCGGTGTGCGTCCTGGCCGGCGCCGGCACGGGCAAGACACGGGCGATCACTCATCGCATCGCCTACGGAGTGCGGGCCGGGATACTCCAGCCGGCGAGTGTGCTGGCCGTCACGTTCACCAACCGCGCGGCGGGGGAGATGCGGGGCCGGCTGCGGCAACTCGGCGCGGGGGGTGTGCAGGCCCGGACCTTCCACTCGGCGGCACTGCGGCAGCTCCAGTACTTCTGGCCGAAAGTCGTCGGCGGGGAGGTGCCGAGGCTGCTGGAGCGCAAGATCCAGCTCGTCGCCGAGGCGGCCGCTCGCTGCCGTGTCAGGCTCGACCGCAATGAGCTGAGGGACGTGACCAGCGAGATCGAGTGGGCCAAGGTCACCCAGACCGTCCCCGCCGACTATCCGGCCGCCGTCGCCAAGTCCCTCAGGGACGCCCCGCGAGACCCCGCGGAGATCGGCCAGATCTATGCGCTGTACGAGCAGCTGAAGCGCGACCGCTCGATGATCGACTTCGAGGACGTCCTGCTGCTCACGGTCGGCATCCTCCAGGACCGGCACGACATCGCCGACCAGATCCGCCGTCAGTACCAGCACTTCGTGGTGGACGAGTACCAGGACGTGTCGCCGCTCCAGCAGCGGCTGCTGGAGCTGTGGCTCGGAGACCGGGAGAGCCTGTGCGTCGTCGGGGACGCCAGCCAGACGATCTACTCCTTCACCGGAGCCACCCCCGACCATCTGCTGAACTTCCGCACCCGCCACCCCCAGGCGACGGTGGTGAAGCTCGTGCGCGACTACCGGTCGACCCCGCAGGTGGTCCATCTGGCCAACGGCCTGCTGGGGCAGGCTCGCGGCCGTGCCGCCGAGCACCGGCTGGAGCTGGTCTCGCAGCGCGACCCCGGCCCCGAGCCGTCCTACACGGAGTACGCGGACGAGCCCGCCGAGGCCGAGGGCACCGCCGGCCGGATCCGCGATCTGATCGCCGCGGGCGTCCCGGCCGGTGAGATCGCCGTGCTGTTCCGGGTCAACGCCCAGTCCGAGGTCTACGAGCAGGCCCTCGCCGACGCGGGCGTGCCCTACCAGCTGCGCGGAGCGGAGCGGTTCTTCGAACGCGCCGAAGTCCGGGAGGCCGGCGTCGCCCTCCGGGGAGCGGCCCGCGCCGGGGGGAACGACGCCCTGCTGGACGACGCGGAGGACCTGCCGTCGCAGGTCCGGGCGGTGCTGTCCACCAAGGGCTGGACCGACGAGCCGCCCGCCGGTTCGGGTGCGGTGCGCGACCGCTGGGAGTCGCTGGCCGCCCTCGTCCGGCTGGCCGAGGACTTCGCCCGCGGCAGGCCCGGGGCCGGACTCGCCGAGCTGGTCGCCGAGCTCAACGAGCGCGCCGCGGCCCAGCACGCCCCGGCCGTCCAGGGGGTCACCCTGGCCTCGCTCCACTCGGCCAAGGGACTGGAGTGGGACGCCGTGTTCCTGGTCGGGCTCACCGAGGGGATGATGCCGATCACCTATGCCAAGACCGAGGAGCAGGTCGAGGAGGAGTGCCGGCTCCTGTACGTCGGTGTCACCCGCGCCCGGCTCCATCTGTCGCTGTCCTGGGCGCTGTCCCGCGCACCCGGGGGACGTGCCTCCCGACGCCCCACCCGCTTCCTGAACGGGCTCAGGCCCGGCTCCGCGGCCTCCGGCCCCGAGCGGCCGGCGGTGCCGGAGGCGTCGAGCGCGGTGACACGGGTCGGCGGAAGCGCCGCGGCCCGGTGCTGTGCCGGGTGTGCGGCAAGACGCTGACCGACGCCGGCGAGATGAAGCTGATGCGCTGCGAGGACTGCCCCTCCGACATGGACGAGGCGCTGTACGAGCGGCTGCGTGAGTGGCGCTCCGGGCAGGCCAGGGAGCTGGGCCAGCCGGCGTACTGCGTCTTCACCGACAAGACCCTCATGGCGATCGCCGAGGCCGTGCCCGGCAGCGAGCGGGAGCTTGCCGCGATCTCGGGCGTGGGGGGACGCAAGCTGGACCGTTTCGGCACCGATGTCCTGGCCATCTGTGCAGGCCAGGAGGTCGGGAGTGGCGAGGAGGACGACTGATGAGAACTCGTCGAGAAAATAGTTTGCGCGCGCGCCAGTCGTCCCCATAGGTTCTTAACCACGGGAACGGCGGCTTCTCCGAAGCCCTGTTGCCGTGCTGTACTTATCCGAATACGCGTGATCGGCCCCGGCCGGTCCCCGAGACGCCGAGAGGAGGCGATTCCAGTGATCAGCATCAACATCAGCATCATCCGCGCCACCGCCAAAGTGACCGATCGCTCGGTCGTCTCCGCCTGCTCGCTCGGCCTCTCCGGTTCGGCGTTCATTGGCACTGGTCTGCCCTGCTCCGCGGCTGCCCGTCCGGTCGTCCTCGGCGCTGGTCTGCCCGTCCGGGAGCGCAATGAGCGACCGACCAGGGCACTGGAAGCAGCAGCAGTGGCGGCAGAGGCCAAGGCCTATGCCCTCGAGGCGGCCGGTGCCGGAACCCAGAAGCAGACGACGCAGCACCACACGATGTGGGCCTTCCGTGGGCTCGAACCCTGGAGTGATCCAGCCTGATCCAGGATCAGGCCGGCGCCTTCAGGGCCGCGGAACCCCACCAGGGATCCGCGGCCCTTCTGTTTTCCCGATGAGGAAACAGAGCGAAGGGGCCTCGGGACCAGCAAGACCCGGTACCAACCGAAGCCCGGTCCACCGACCGGACAGAACAGACGAGGAAGACACCACCGTGCAACTCGAAGCGCACGCCCCGTCCGTACCGCCTTCCCAGACGATCCCCCCGCCCGGCCCCACGGAGGACTCCACCTTGACCCCCCTCACCACGCTCACCGCGCTCGACGACGCCATCGAGAGCCTCGGCGCACCCGTCCCCTGCCGTTCCTACGACCCGGAGGTCTTCTTCGCCGAGTCGCCGGCGGACGTCGAGTACGCCAAGTCCCTCTGCCGCACCTGCCCGCTGGTCGAGGCCTGCCTCGCCGGTGCCAAGGAGCGGCGTGAGCCCTGGGGCGTCTGGGGCGGAGAGCTCTTCGTCCAGGGTGTGGTCGTCGCCCGCAAGCGGCCGCGTGGCCGCCCGCGCAAGAACCCGGTAGCGGCATGAGCGCGCATCCGGGAACCGTCGACCGACCCCTTACGCACGATCCCCAGAAGCAGGCCCCGATGACCTCTTCCACCAGCGAGCCGTCCGGTTCCGCGACCCCGTACGTCACCACCATCGGCGCGAACGCCTCGCGTCAGAACAGGACCCGTGAGATGCAACTCATCCCAGAAGCCCTGGCCCGTGCGCATATGCACGAGCGCCTGCGCGAAGCGGAAGCGGAGCGCCGGGCCGTGCGCCTGGCGGCCGCTCGGCGGATGCAGCGGCGTGCCGAGCGCGCGTCCCTGCGCGCCCGCCGCGCGCTGGCCATGGCCGTCATGCAGTAGTCCGGCCGTCAGGCCTCCGCAGTCGACGGAGGCCTGGCCGTCCCCATGCCCGGCGCCTCCCGTGGGGGCCGGTCCTCGGACCGGCCCCCACGGTGCGTTGTCCCGTCCCGAGCGCCGCCCGGGGTTATCGTCACGTGGTGGACGAACAGACTCATCACCCTGCCCAGCCGGGTGCCGAGAACGTCGTGTGTTCCCGGTGCGGCGCGGTCGCCGAGGGTACTCCTCCCACCTGGACCTGCTCCGTGGAGAGCGGTCGCCGGCACTACTTCTGCGAGGAGTGCGCTCGGGCCAACATCAGGTCCATCGAGGGACGGCTCGACTCGTCCTGGTGGTGACCGGCCCCTCCTGCCGGGCCATCCGGATCCCGGCCGGACGTTCTCCGCCTGCCGGGGGACTGGCCCGGGCCGCCTCCGGGGACGCGCCGGCGCAGGTCAGACCTCCGCCGCAGCGCCGCCGGTCTGGGCCCCGGCCTCGCTGCCGGTCTCGGCGCCGGCGAGGAAGCCGGGCAGCCAGGTCTCGAGTTCGTCCCGGAGCCGCACGGTCGCGTTCAGCTGGCAGAGCACGCCGATGGTGCTCAGTGTCACACGGTGGATCAGCAGATAGGACGGCGGCAGATTGAGCTGCTTGCCCAGCTGGTGTGCGGGGGAACGGGGATCCGCTATCCGAGCCGCCTGGGTGCGCATCCAGCCGCGGGTGAAGGTGAACCGGTCCGCTTCCGCCGGTTCGATGATCGGCAGCAGATACTCCAGCACCGCGTCCGGGTCGAGGTCGACCGACTCCTTGACGAAGCCCTCCTCGCTCAGCACCCCGTAGACCGCGTCGGCCTCCCCCGCCAGAGTCATCCGGAGCGAATCGCCGATCGTCCGGGGAAGTCCGCCGGGCAGCCGGTCCACCGTGCCGAAGTCCAGGACGCCGAGCCGCCACCGGGTCGGATCCCCTTCGCCCTCCTCCGCACCGGCCGGGGAGAGCAGCCGGAAGTTGCCCGGATGCGGATCGGCGTGCAGCAGCCCCGTCCGGGCGGGGCCGGAGAACAGGAACCTGGCCAGCAACTGGCCCGCACGGTCCCGTTGTTCCTGGGTGCCGTCGCTGATCACCTCTGCCAGCGGAGTGCCGTCCATCCACTCGGTGACCAGCACCTGGTCGGCCTGGTGGACCACGTCGGGCACCACCACATCGGGGTCGCCCGCGAACTCCGCGGCGTGCTCCCGCTGGGCCCGGGCCTCCAGCGCGTAGTCCAGCTCCTCCGACACCCGGTCGTGGAGTTCGGCGATCAGCGGCTTGACGTCCATTCCCGGGATCAGCGGTCCCAGCAGCCTGGCGAACCGGCTCAACTGGGACAGGTCCGAGAGCAGTGCCTCTCCTGCCCCCGGATACTGGACCTTCACGGCGACCTCGCGCCCGTCGTGCCAGACCGCTCGGTGGACCTGGCCGATGGACGCGGCCGCCGCGGGCCTGTCGTCGAACTCCAGGAAGAGTCCGCGCCAGTCCCCGCCCAGCCGCTCCGCCAGCGCCTCGTGGACCGTGCGCGCGGGCATCGGGGGAGCGGCGTCCTGGAGTTTGGTGAGCGCGGCCCGGTAGGGCCCGGCCACCTCCTCGGGCAGGGCCGACTCGAAGACGGACAGGGCCTGCCCGAATTTCATCGCACCGCCCTTCAGCTCACCGAGCACCCTGAACAACTGCTCCGCCGTGCGCTGCTGCAACTCGCGCGCCACGAGCTCCGCGGACCTGCCGCCGATCCGCTTGCCCAGGCTCCAGGTGGCGCGGCCGGCGAAACCCAGTGGCAGAGTGGCCAACTTGGCCGTACGGGTGACCGCCTTCCGGGGAAGATCAGACATGCGCCCCTCCAATTCCCAGCTGCCGTGCCGCGTCCGCCATCCGGAACTGCTCCGTCGACGCCGCTGCCCCGGCCATTGTGTCGTGCGGTGTCCCCGCCCCGAGGCGCGCTCCCCCGAGTCCGCCCAGCAGCCCCGCAGGGGCAGTCACGGTGGGCCCGGATCCGCCGCGACCGCCACTCGAGCAGCGGCAGCGACACCTCCCAGCGGGTGCCCGTCCCGGTCGGCAGTTCACCGTCCAGGAACGACAGGGCGTGCGAGGCCGCCGTGCCGGCGACCGCCGTGGCGAGTCCGAGGTCGCACGGGCCCGGGTTCGTCCCCCGGCGGCGGGGCGTACGCCACTGGGCGGCCATCCGCGGCCACGCCGGATCCCGGTCTGCCCGCCCCAGCGCGAGACAGCCGGCGCACGCCGAGCCACCCGGCAGCACCAGCGGGCCCACCACGCCGGACGCCTCGGCCACGCCCGCATACAGGTGGGGGGTGCCGGTGGCCATCCAGTTCTCGGCCGCCACCGGATCCGGGGCGTACGCGGGGAAGCCGTCGCGGGGGGCGACGATCACCAGGGAGAGCGGTGGTGGCTCCTGGGGTGCGCCGTCGGTCCGCCGGGCCGTTCGCCGCCCCCTGCCGGGCGCGGACCGGAGCACAAGCTGCCGGGCGGAGACGGCCCTGCGTTCCCCGACGGCCTCGGGGGCAGCCCGCCAGGCGCCACGTCCCACGGCTCCACACGCCCCCCGTCCAGCACGTCGACCCGGCCCACCCCGGAGGCGGAGAGCACGGCGGCGAGTGCCGCACCGACCCGGCCCGCGCCCCGCACCTGTACCCGCATCGCGCCGCGGGCGGCCAGCCGGGCCGCGCCGCCGCCCGGTTCGGGGTGGACCACCGACAGCGACGCCAGGTCCGGGCGCAGCCGGTCGTACGCTTCCTTCCGTTTCCGCAGAGCGGAGGCCGCCGGACCCCCGCCCGTCACGTCGTCCACCAGGCCCGCCTCTCCCAGCCGCGCCAGGAGAGCGTCGACATGGCCGTCGGGGAGTCCTATCGCCCGGGCCTCCTCACGCAGCCGGGGCAGCCCCCGCGTGCCGTCGATGAGCGACAGCAGGCTGCCGGTCGCCGTGTCCACGGGCCCCATCACCACGGCATGCGCCGCCGTCACCCCGAATTGCACATGACGCAGATCCCGCCACGCCTGCCGCAGTGCAGGCTTCACCACCGGATGCACAACAACCCCCGTTCGCCTAACCATTCGTGAGCGCTCGGCCCAACTCCGCACGTCTGAGGTTCGTTCAGCGGTCTCGCCGGGCCTCTTCGATGCCTCATCAGGGGAGTCCCGGGCGCCCCAACAGGCGAGACCGATTCCGTGCGGCATCAGAATGCCCGCCCCCGCCGGAGCCCGGAAAAAGTTGTCCACAGGTACGGGGTATTAGTCATTCGAATAATGCGCCGTGCTCCGTGGAGCAGGGCGCGACCGTTCTCCCACCCGGCCCCGAACCGCCCGGGGCGGGACTTCCCCCGCTCCAGCCGGTACCGTCGGGGCGTGCCCGCCGACCGACCGCTCCGCGCCCCGAGCCAGCACCGCAGCACGACCGTCCAGCCGCCCCACCACGCCGCGACGAGCGCGGTCGAGGTCCGGCGCAGCGCCAGGCGCCGCAGAACGGTCTCCGCGTACCGCGACGGCGACCGGACCGTCGTGCTGATCCCGGCCCGGATGAGTGAGGCGGAGGAGCAGCGCTGGGTGACGGTGATGCTGGACAAGCTCGCGGCCCAGGAGAGCAAGCGGACACTCGGCGACGAGGAGCTGGCGGGACGCGCCCGCCGGCTCTCCGAGCAGTACCTCGACGGACGCGCGCGGCCGGCGTCGGTGCGCTGGGTGACCAACCAGAACACCCGCTGGGGGTCGTGCACTCCGGCGGAGGGCAGCATCCGCCTCTCGCACCGGCTGAAGGGCATGCCGGAGTACGTCGTGGACTATGTGCTCCTCCACGAGCTGGCCCACCTTCTGGTGCCCGGCCACGGGCCCCGCTTCTGGCGGCTCCTGGAGCCCTACCCGCGCACCGAGCGCGCCCGGGGCTATCTGGAGGGCGTGGTCGCCGCGGACCGCCTGCCCCACCTTCCCGCCGCCCGGGGCGAGTGACGTCCTCCGATCCTGTACCGAACGCGTCCCGGCTTGGCTCAATGTCACCGCAAGCCGTTAGCCTGGCTCGACGCAATCGCATGTCGTCGGGATGGGGGACGGTCGTTACGCATGGCCAGGGAATTCCAACGCGGCCACAAGGCCAAGATCAGTGACCTGACACCGGGGACCGATCTGTACGTGGGCGTGCAGATCTCCGCCCCCGGGCTGAGCTTCGACATCAGCTGCTTCGGTCTCGACGCCGACGAGCGGCTTTCGGACGACCGCTATTTCGTCTTCTTCAACCAGCCGAAGTCGCCCGAGGAATCCGTTCAGCTGCTCGGTGCGCAGGCCGGCGACACGGAGTCGTTCCGCGTCACGCTGGACCGCCTTCCAGCGCACATCCACCGGCTGTCGTTCACCGCGACCATCGACGGCTCCGGTCACATGTCGCAGATCGGCCCCGGATACATCCGGATCGTCGCGGGCGGCGAGGAGGTCGTCCGCTACGCCTTCACCGGCTCGGAGTTCTCCACCGAACGCGCCGTGATGCTGGGTGACTTCTACCTCAGGGACGTCTGGCGGTTCGCCGCCGTCGGCCAGGGTTTCGACGGCGGCCTCGACGCGCTGCTGAAGAACTTCGGCGGCGAGGTGGCCGAGGAGGAGCCCGCTCCGCAGCAGCCGCCGCAGGCCGTCCCCGGGTTCGCCCCGCCGGCCGCTCCCGCCCCGGCTCCAGCGCCCTCGTTCGGGGTCCCCGCGGGACCTCCGGCACCGCCGGCCGGACCGCCGCAGCCGCCGCCCGGGTTCGGCGCGCCCGCCCCGCAGGTGCACGCGGCGCCGACGATCGCCGCCCCGATGAGCCCGCCCGCCGGTACGGTGCCGCCGCAGGCGCCGCCGCCCCCGTACGGACAGCCCCCGCAGCAGGCGCAGTTCGGACAGGTCCCGGGCCTGCCGACGGGGCAGGTACCCGCGGCGCCGGCCCCCTACGGGCAGCAGCCCGCCCCGCATGGTGTGCCCGGGATGCCGCAGGGCGTCCCCCAGGGCGTCCCGCAGACCGGCCCGGGCCTCCAGGCGGCGCTCCAGCCGTACAAGGAACTGCCCACCGGCCAGCGGTGGACCCCGCAGAACCAGCAGCTGATGCGCGTCGACCTGGCCATGGGCGGCACACCCGTGCTCGCCCGCCAGGGCAGCATGGTCATGTACCAGGGCAAGGTCGACTTCGGCTACAAGGGCGCCGGTTTCTCCGGCCGGCTCGTCGGCAACGCGACGGGCCAGGAGATGCAGCTGATGCGCTGCAGCGGCCGCGGCCAGGTCTTCCTCGCCGAGGACGGCGCGCATCTGCATCCCATCGAGCTCCAGGGGGACGCGATCTGCGTCTCCGCGGAGAACGTGCTCGCCTTCGACGAGTCCCTGCAGCACGAGGTCCGCCGCATCGAGGGACACGGCATACCCGGCGGGGCACTGTTCACGATGCAGTTCCAGGGCACCGGCACGGTCGTCGTCAAGACCCGCGGCGTCCCGGTCGTCCTCCCGGTCACGCCCACCACGTTCGCCGACTCCAATGCCGTCGTGGCCTGGTCGGCGGCCTCCCAGGTGATCCTCTCCAGCCAGGTGCGGCTGCGCCGCAACGCCTACCCGGGCCACAGCGGAGAGACCGTGAACCTCCAGTTCCGGGGAGCCCCCGGCAACTTCGTCGTCGTTCAGCCCTACGAGGTCTGAGGGAGCCCGGAGAATGAACCAGCAACTCGCGGGCTTCGCCCCGATGCCCGTGGTGGCCCGGATGGAGAACCACGGCCGCACGATGCTCAAGGTCGCCATGGCCTCCGGCCAGGACCTGTTCGCCCGGGCCGGCTCGATGGTCGCCTACGAGGGCTTCATCCAGTACGAGCCGAACCCGCCCGCCGTCCGCCAGATCGCCGGCCAGTGGGTCACCGGCGAGGGCGCGCCCATCATGAAGTGCTCCGGTGACGGACTGCTGTACCTGGCCGACTACGGCGCCGACGTCGTGGTCGTCAACCTCGACAACGACTCTATCTCGGTCAACGGCACCAATCTGCTGGCGTTCGACGCGCATCTGCAGTGGGGCGTCGAGAGGGTCAAGGGCCTCGCCAAGTTCGCGGGCCAGGGGCTGTGGAACATCACGGTCTCGGGCACCGGCTGGGTCGCCCTCACCTCGCGCGGCACACCGGTCGTCGTGGACTGCGGCCGCGGCGAGGACGAGACCTACGTCGACCCGGACGCCCTCGTGGCCTGGTCGCCGAATCTGAAGGTGAAGGGCAAGCGCAGCTTCAAGGCATCCTCCCTAATCGGGCGGGGCAGCGGAGAGGCATTCCAGATGGCCTTCTCCGGCCAGGGCATCGTCGTCGTACAGCCGAGCGAGGACAGCACCGACCGACTGCGGGTCCGGGGCTGAGGGGGAGCGAGAACACATCATGCAGAGCCCGCTTTTCAGCCACACGGAACAGCAGTCCCAGGAGCGCTACGTCGTGCAGAACCCGCAGCTCCTGCGGGTCTCGCTCACCGGGCACGACGACGTCCTCGCCCGCAAGGGCGCGATGGTCGCCTACCAGGGACTGATCGACTTCGACGGCGAATACGAGTCGCGGGGCCAGCGCGGCGCCCGGGCGCGCACCGGCGAGGGCCTCGATCTCATGCGCTGCTCGGGCCAGGGCACGGTCTACTTCGCCAACCTCGCCCAGTACGTCCACGTGGTGGACGTGGACCAGGAGGGCATCACGGTGGACAGCGCCTATGTGCTGGCCCTGGACTCCACGCTGCACACGGAGGTCATCGCCGTGGACAGCCAGTACGGCATCTCCGGCTCCGGGAAGTACCAGCTCGACATCACGGGGCGGGGAAGGTCGCCCTGATGACCTCGGGCAGCCGCTGATGATGCAGGTCACCCCGGACAAGTACGTCAACGCGGACGCCGACGCGATCGTCGCCTGGTCGTCCTCGCTGCGGGTGCAGATGCAGGCGCAGACCCACTCCACCGGGGTCTGGCGGCGCCGGGGCAACACGGGTGAGGGTTGGGAACTGAGCTTCCTCGGGCAGGGTTTCGCGCTCGTCCAGCCCAGTGAGGTCCTGCCGCCGCAGCACGCCCAGGCGGGTCAGGGCGTGCGGGCCCAGTTCGGTACCGGCCAGCACGGATCCCGCGGCCAGAACCAGAACAACGCCTGGAGCTGAGCACACGGCGACCGGTCGGGGGAGGTCCGTCGGTCACGGACCGCCCCCGACCCGCCCGGTGCCGTCCGCGGTCCGCCCTGCCCGCCCGGCCTCGATCACCGGGCCTCGCCCACCTCGCACGGTCACCTGGCCTGATCGCCCGGTCCTGATCGCCCGGTCCGGTCACCCGGCCCCGGTCACCCGGCCAGACCGGCCCCGATCGGCGGGGCACGGTCTGCCGTACGGACCCCGAGCCGTCCGGGCCGTGGAGCGGAGGGGACGGACCGGCGCACCGGGCAACATGCCGGCCCACCGGGCCTGGCCCGGACAGCCGCCGAAGCCGGACCGAAGCCGTGTCGGTGCCGCACCGAAGCCGTACCGGAGCCGGGCCGGTGCCCGGCTCTGGTCGGCACCGGCCCGGCTAGAGCCGGGCGCGGGTCCGCTCCAGAAGACGGACCACCGACGCGTCGGCGACCTCCGCCACCTCCGTGTAGCCGAACCAGCGCAGGTCGAGTGACTCGTCGCTGATCGCCGGAGCCGCGTCCGGCGCCGCCAGCGCCGCGTACTGCACATCCAGGTGCCAGTGGCACGGCGCCGGGATCGCATGCCGGTCCAGTGTCACGGGGCCGCCGGGCAGCAGCGTCAGCCCGGCGATGCCCGACTCCTCGGTCGCCTCGCGCAGCGCCGCGTCCGCGAGCGCGGCGTCCTCCGGCTCGCAGTGGCCGCCCATCTGCAGCCACCTGCCCAGCTTCCTGTGCAGGGTCAGCAGCACCCGCTCCCGCGCCGGGTCCACGACCAGGGCGCTGGCCGTGATGTGCCCGGCCCGGCAGGCCTTCCACACGCCGTCGGGACGGTCCGCCAGATGGTCCAGGTAGGTCCGGCGCAGCTCCGCCTGCCCGCCGTCGTACTCCTGGAGCACGCGGACGGCGTCGTCGTACAGACTCACTTCTCGGTGTCGTCCCCGTCCCGGCCCTCTGCCGCGTCGCCGAGCATCTTGTCCAGCTCCGAGAAGTCGAGCTGCTCGCGGTGGACGAAACCGTCCGGGTCGTCGAGATCACTGGCCGTCGGCAGCATGTCGGGGTGCGCCCAGAGCCCGTCGCGCCCGTCCATGCCGCGTGCGTCGGTGAGCGACGCCCACAGCCTGGACGCGTCCCGCAGCCGGCGTGGACGCAGCTGGAGGCCGATGAGGGTGGCGAACGTCTGCTCCGCGGGACCGCCCGAGGCGCGGCGGCGGCGAAGCGTCTCGCGCAGGGCGTTCGCCGAGGTCAGCCTGTTCCTGGCCGCGTCGTGCACCACGGCGTCCACCCACCCCTCGACCAGCGCCAGCGCGGTCTCCAGGCGGGCCAGGGCGGCCTTCTGCTCGGGGTCTCCTCCGGCTGGAACATGCCCTGCTGGAGCGCCTCCTGCACCTGCTCGGGGTGTGCGGGGTCGAACTGGCCCACCACGTCCTCGAGCTTGGACGTGTCGACCTTGATCCCGCGGGCGTAGCCCTCGACCGCGCCGAACAGATGCGAGCGCAGCCACGGAACGTGGGCGAAGAGGCGCTGGTGGGCCGCCTCGCGCAGCGCCAGGTAGAGCCGGATCTCGTCCTTGGGGACGCCCAGGTCCTTGCCGAACGCCTCGATGTTCAGCGGAAGCAGCGCGGCCTTCCCGGCCGGGCCGAGCGGCAGTCCGATATCCGTCGAGCCGACGACCTCGCCCGCGAGCACGCCGACGGCCTGGCCGATCTGCTGGCCGAACATGGCGCCGCCCATGGAGCGCATCATGCCGATCAGCGGACCCGCCACGGCCTGCATCTCCTCGGGCAGTACATCGCCCATGGCGACACCCACGCGCTCGGCGACGGGGTCGACGAGCTGCTGCCACGCCGGAAGGGTCGCCTCGACCCACTCGGCGCGGCTCCACGCCACGGCGGTGCCGGCCCCGGACGGCAGGGACGTGGAACCGTCGAGCCACAGGTCGGCGAGGCGCACGGCCTCCTCTACCGCGGCACGCTCGGCGGGACCGACGCTGGAGTCCTTGGTGCCGTCCTGCGTGCCCTGGGAGACGGTCTGCCGTGCGATCTGCTTCGCCATGTCCCAGTTCACCGGGCCGCCCTCGTAGCTCAGCATCTGGCCGAGCTGCTGGAAGGCCGCCCCGAGGTCGGTCGGGTTCAGCGAGCCGAAGATCGCGGCGAACGGATTGTCCCCGCCGCCGGGGCCCTGCCCGCCGCCGGGGAAGCCGAATCCGAAGGGATTGGCCGGGCCGCCCTGGCCGCCGCCGGAGCCCTGCCCACCTCCGGCGGGGTCCTTCTTCTTGCCCTCGTCGCCGTTCTCCGGCTCCTCCGGCGGAAGGCCGAATCCGAATGGGGTGTCACTCACGGGTTTCCTCGGCTCGTAGGGCCACCGGCTTCCCGCCGGCGGCGAATGCCCGACAACACCACCAGCCTAAGCGTCGCCCGGCCGGCGGCGGAGGCGTCGACATGTGCAGCCGGACATGGGCTGGATGCTCCACCGGCTCACGGCCTGCGGCAGGATGGACGCCACCTCGTACGTACACGACCGTCCGCGCACGTACTGAAGACAACCGCTGGAGACGCCCGGTGAGTTCCCCAGATCCGCAGGTTCGCGCAACGCGAAACCCCTCGACCCCGGCCATGGGGCGCGGCCCCGTGGTCGCGGTGACCGGCGCCGCCTCCGGCGTCGGTGACCTGCTGACCAGGCGCCTCGTCGCGTCGAACGACATCGGCCGGGTCGTCGCGGTCGACGAGCGCCGGGGCGACGTGCCCGAGGCGCACTGGCACGTCCTGGACGTCCGCGACCCGGCGATCGCCGAGAAGTTCCGCGGAGCCGACGTCGTCGTGCACCTGGCACTCGACCTGGACCTCGAGACCGACTCCGCGGCACGGAGTGCGTACAACGTGCGCGGTACGCAGACCGTGCTCACCGCCGCCGCGGCCGCGGGCGTCCGCCGGGTCGTGCTGTGCACCTCGGCGATGGTGTACGGGGCCCTGGCCGACAACGACGTCCCGCTCTCGGAGGACGCGGAGCTGCGCGCCACGGCGGAGGCCACGGCCGTCGGGGATCTGCTGGAGATCGAGCGTCTGGGCCGCCGGGCGCCTCGCGCCCACCCCGGACTGAACGTGACCGTCGCCAGGCCCGCCGTGCTGGTCGGCGGTACCGACACGGCGCTCACCCGCTACTTCGAGTCGCCGAGGCTGCTCGTCGTCGCGGGATCCCGCCCCACCTGGCAGTTCTGCCATGTCGAGGACCTGGTGAGCGCGCTGGAGTACGCCGCCCTCGAGAAGGTCGACGGGGAGTTCGCGGTCGGCTGCGACGGCTGGCTGGAACAGGAGGAGGTCGAGGAGCTCAGCGGTATCCGGCGGATGGAGCTGCCCTCGGCGGTCGCGCTCGGCGCGGCGGCGCGGCTGCACCGGATCGGCCTCACCCCCTCGCCGGCGGGCGACCTCGCGTACACCATGCATCCGTGGGTCGTCAGTGTCGGCAGGCTGCACGACGCCGGCTGGCGCCCCCGGTGGACCAATGAGGAGGTGCTGGGCGCGCTGCTCGAGGAGGTCCAGGGCCGGCACACGGTCGCGGGGCGCCGCCTGGGCCGCAAGGACGCCACCGCGGCGGCGGGCGCGGCGGGCGCGACCGTCGCTCTGCTGGGCACGGCGGCCCTCGTCCGCCGTGCGCGCAAGCGCCGCGGGCTCTGAGACGGGCTCGCGCCGGGGTCCGGGAGCGGCTCCGCGTCGCGGCAGCGCTTCCGGTCCAGGGGCGGCCCTTCCACCGGGGGTGCTGCTGAGGCCCTGCCTCGGGATCCGTCCCCAG
Organism: Streptomyces sp. I6; assembly: GCA_003725745.1. Lineage (GTDB taxonomy): Bacteria > Actinomycetota > Actinomycetes > Streptomycetales > Streptomycetaceae > Streptomyces. The sequence goes on from RHDP01000001.1 coordinate 4,552,346, forward strand.
GCCTGGCCCCAGGTCCGTCCCGGGTCCGTCCCCAGATCTGGCCCCAGGTCCGTCCCGGGGGCTGGGGCTGCCTCGGTTCGCGTTCCCGGTGTGTCTCAGGGGCCCCTTCTCCCGGCCGGGGGACGGATCCGGAGGACAGGTGTCCGCTCCTGTAGGAGGCTCCAACCTCCTTTGCCGCCGCCCGGTCGAATGCGCTATTCCGGGATGTCGGCGGTGTGCGGCACGATGGCTCCATGGGACGCATTGACGATCACCCGGGTGAGCAGGCGGCGGAGGACCCGATCCGGCTGCTGGCGATCAGGGACACCCCGCTCTCCGTCGACGAGGTGTTCCGCGCCGTGGGCGATGCGGCGGCCGGGGGCACGGCGCTGTTCGTGGGCACCGTGCGCAACCACGACGGCGGCGCGGACGTCGAGGCGCTCGGCTACTCCTGCCATCCCACCGCCGAGGCCGAGATGCGCCGCATCGCGGAGAAGGTCGCCGCCGAGTACCCGGTCCGGGCCCTGGCCGCCGTCCACCGCGTGGGTGACCTGGAGATCGGGGACCTGGCCGTGGTCGTCGCCGTCTCGTGCCCGCACCGGGGTGAGGCCTTCGAGGCGTGCCGCAAGCTGATCGACGACCTCAAGCACGAGGTCCCGATCTGGAAGCACCAGCAGTTCTCCGACGGCACCGAAGAATGGGTCGGCGCGTAGCGCCGTCATGGTGGGGTGGTGGTCGGGTGACGGGTGGGTGGGTCGGCGCGTAGCGCCGTCGTGGTGGGGTGGTGGTCGGGTGACGGGTGGGTGGGTCGGCGCGTAGCGGTGTCCTGCCGGGGTGGTGGTCGGGTGACGGGTGGGTGGGTCGGCGTGTAGCGCCGTCGTACGGCGGCCCGTGGCCCGATTTGCGTAACCGCCCCCCGGGCACCAGCGTTGAAGCGGCACCCGGTTAATCTGCTGATCGGTCGGCTGCACAGGAAGTGGTTCCAGCTCGTGGGGTAGGGAGGTCGTGATGGCGGCGCTCGCTTGGTTGCTGATCCCGCTTTTCGCCGTCGTCGGCGCGGCGATATGGGGGAGCTGGGCATCGAGGAACCGGACCACCGGCGATATCGCGGAACTCGCCGGCTACGCGCGCTTCCGTGACGCCATGGAGAGGTCCCACTCCGGGACGGACGCCGTCTGACGCGACGGGTCGCCGAGGCCCCTCACGGGGACCGCTGCCGCCTCCCGTGGGCGTTCGGTGTGCTCTTGCGTGGCGCTCTGCCCCGGGCCCCGTACGGACCGGCCCGACGGGTGCACTGACGGCCCAGTCCCGTACTGTCGTTCCATGCCACGCCGCACAGCGACGATGCTCGCCTCCACCCTGGTCCTCATCGTGCTGCTCTGCGTGGGTGTGTTCATGACTCCGCCGTACTCGGAGATGACGCCCGGGCCCACGGTGAACACCCTCGGCGACTCCGGTGGCGAGCCGGTCCTCCGGATCTCCGGCCGCAAGACCCATCCGACCTCCGGTCACCTGAACATGACGACGGTCCGGGTCACGGGGGCGGACTACAAGATGAACCTGGCGGAGGTCGTGTACGGCTGGCTGGCGCATGACAACGTCGTGGTGCCGCACGAGACGCTCTACCCGGACGGCAAGACCGAGGAGCAGTCGAACCAGGAGAACGCGGAGGAGTTCAGCCAGTCCCAGGAGAGCGCCAAGGTCGCGGCCCTGCGTGAACTGGGCATCCCGGTGAGTTCCCGCGTCGTCGTCTCCTCCGTCCGCAAGGACAGCCCGGCAGAGGGCGCCCTGCACGCGGGCGATGTGATCAAAGCGGTCGACGGCACGCCGGTGAAACGGCCCGACGACGTCTCCCGGGCCGTGGTCAAGCACAGGCCGGGTGGCAAGGTCACCTTCACGATCGTCCCGGCGAAGGAGGCGGCAGCGGCGGAGAAGGCCGGCAAGGAGCCGACTGCGTCCCAGGACGTGCAGGTCGGCACGGTGCGGTCGGAGCAGGCCGACCGGACGATCGTGGGTATCACGGCCGGTACGGACCACACCTTCCCGTTCTCCGTCGACATCAAGCTGGCCGACGTGGGCGGCCCGAGCGCGGGGCTGATGTTCGCCCTCGGCATCGTCGACAAGCTCAGCCCGACCGACCTCACGGGGGCGAGTTCATCGCCGGTACGGGGACGATCGACGACCGGGGCGTGGTCGGCCCCATCGGCGGCATCGAGATGAAGCTGGTCGGTGCGCGGAACGCGGGGCGAAGTACTTCCTGACGCCCAGCGCCAACTGCGCCGCCGCGGCCTCCGACGTCCCCGACGGCCTCACGCTGGTCAGGGTGAAGACGATCGGCGATGCGACGAAGTCCCTGGAGAAGATCCGCACCGGGAAGACCGCGGGTCTGCCCGGCTGCTCCGAGGGCTGAGGCCCCTCGGGAAGGACGGCACCCGCACTGATGGGCCCGCGGGGGCCGGGCTCCCGCGCGGGCCGTGAGGGGCGTGCCGATGGGCCGTGAGGGGGCGTACCGCGACCGCGGCACGCCCCCCTTCCGCCTTCTCCGCGCCCTCCGCGCCCTCGGCGCTGTTACGCGCCGTTACGCCTCGAAGGTCGCCGAGAGGGCCTCGGCGAGTCCCGGCACCAGGTCGGCTCCGGTGAGCACCTCGGTCGCGCTGTCCTTCTCCCGCAGCCGCAGCGCCGACTCCCGGGCGCCGTTTCGCAGCACCGCCACGGTCATCCGGACCTCCTGGCGGTCCGGATGCGCGGCCACCCACTCGGCCAGGCCCGCCTCGTCGAGGCCCTCGGGGACGGAGGTCTCCGCGGACGGCGGCAGCATCAGCCGCTCCACGGTGAGTGCGCACCCCGCCACGGCGTCGGGCCAGGCGATCGTCCCGAGGAACTCGTCCAGCGGGGTGCCGGAGGGGATCTCGTCCTGCTCGACCGGGGTCAGCGGCGCGGCCGTGCCCCCTTCGTCGGGTTCGTCGAGACCGAGCTGGGCGGCGAGGCCCGGCTCCTGGGCGCGCAGCTGCGCGGTGTCGACGAGGGCGAAGAGCCGGGCCGGCTGGTCCCAGCCGAGGCCGGACGCGTACTCGTCGATTTCGAGCACCGCGCGGGTGAGCGGGCTCGCGGCCATCGGGGGCCGCCGGGGGAAACGTTGGACATGCTCAATATCCTGCCTCCTCCGGCCCCGGAGTCGGGAACTAGGTAAAGCTTCAGTAAGTTGCATGAGTGGGCCCTACGATCGCGTGGGCCCGCAGCAGAGGTGCCGGACGCATGGGACGGCACCCGGGACAACGCTTACACAACCGCGAACTCGAGGGGCGCACGTTGGCTTTCCAGATGCCGGACCGCGGCGGAGGCCCGACCGGGCCACGGATCAGAGTGGGCCGGCCGTCCCGGCGCGTACGAACGCTGCTGATGACGCTCGGCGTGCTCGCCGTGCTCGCCATGGCCTTTGTCATGTTCGCCGGGTTCTGGACCGACTGGCTCTGGTACCGCTCGGTGAAGTACTCGTCGGTGTTCACCACGACCCTCTGGACCAAGATCGGCCTGTTTGCGGTCTTCGGCCTGCTGATGGCCGCATCGGTCGGACTGAACATCTGGCTGGCGCACCGGCTGAGGCCGCCGCTGAGCGCGATGTCGCTCGAGCAGCAGAGCCTCGACCGGTACCGCATGGGCATCGCCCCGTACAAGAAGTGGGTGCTCCTCGGGATCACCGCGCTTGTCGGGCTGATCGCCGGAGCGTCCGCCTCCTCCCAGTGGCGCACCTGGCTGACCTGGGTCAACGGCGTGCCGTTCGGTCAGAAGGACCCCCAGTTCGGGATGGACGTGGCGTTCTACGCGTTCGACCTGCCCTGGTACCGGTTCCTGCTGGGCTTCGGCTTCGCCGCCGCGGTGCTCTCCCTGATCGCCGCGGTCCTCACCCACTACCTGTACGGCGGGCTGCGGGTCACCAGCCCCGGGGCGCGGGCCACCGCCGCGGCCACCGGCCATCTGTCGGTGCTGCTCGGGATCTTCGTCGCGCTCAAGGCCGTGGCGTACTGGCTGGACCGGTACGGCCTGGCCGTCAAGTCCAGTGACTTCAAGGCGGCGGGCAACTGGACGGGCCTGCGGTACGTCGACGCGAACGCCTACCTGCCGGCGAAGACGATCCTGTTCTGCATCGCGGTCATCTGCGCCGTGCTGTTCTTCGCGACGCTCTGGCGGCGCACCTGGCAGCTTCCGGTGATCGGCTTCGGGCTGATGGTGCTCTCGGCCATCCTCATCGGCGGCCTCTACCCGGCCATCGTGCAGAAGTTCCAGGTCCAGCCGAACGAGCAGGCCAAGGAAGCCCCGTACATCAAGAAGAACATCGACGCCACGCGCGAGGCGTACGGCATCGACGCGGCGAAGTCCGAGAACTACGGCGGCAAGGGCGACCCGACGCGGAAGGCACAGCAGCGCGAGCAGGCCGCCACGGCAGCCAGCTACCGGCTCGTGGACTCGAACATCGTCTCGCCAGCCTTCCAGCAGCTCCAGCAGGAGCGGAAGTACTACCAGTTCCCCGCGACCCTCGACGTGGACCGGTACACCGGCCCCGACGGGAAGCCGCAGGACACGGTCATCGGTCTGCGTGAGCTCAACATCACGGGCATTCCCAAGCGGAACTGGATCAACGACCACTTCACCTACACCCACGGCTTCGGCGCGATCGCGGCCAAGGGCACCAACACGATCACCAACGAGGACCAGGGCACGGTCGGTGCCCCGGACTTCATCGAGTCCGGCCTGCCCACCAAGGGCCAGCTCGGCACGTACGAGCAGCGGGTCTACTACGGCGAGAAGACCGAGCAGTACTCGATCGTCGGCGGCCCGCAGAAGGAGCTGGACTACGAGAAGAACGGCGAGGTGACCACCAGCTACAAGGGCAAGAGCGGGGTCGACCTCTCCGGTGCCTTCAACCGGGCCGCGTACGCGGTGGCGTTCAGCGAGCCGCAGATCCTCTATTCCGGAGCGATCGGCGACGGTTCGCGGATCCTCTACAACCGCACCCCCAAGGAGCGCGTCGAGGCGGTGGCCCCCTGGCTCACCATCGACGGCGACGCCTACCCGGCGGTGGTCGACGGCCGGATCAAGTGGGTCGTCGACGCCTACACCACGACGAACGGATACCCCTACGCGTCGCGCACGACGCTCGGGGACACCACGGCCGACTCGCTGACCGACAGCCAGCGTGCCGTCGTCGCGCAGCAGAACCAGGTCAACTACATCCGCAACTCGGTGAAGGCGACCGTGGACGCCTACGACGGCACGGTGGACCTGTACCAGTGGGACACCAAGGACCCGGTCCTGAAGACCTGGATGAAGGCCTTCCCGGACACGGTCAAGCCGAAGGGCGAGATCGCGCCGGATCTGCTGGCCCACCTCCGGTACCCGCAGGACATGTTCAAGGTCCAGCGCGAGCTGCTCACCCGGTACCACGTGACGGACCCCGACCAGTTCTACACCGGCAGCGACGCCTGGCAGGTGCCGAACGACCCGACGCAGAAGGACGGCAGCGCGGTCCCGCCGTACTACCTGAGCCTGAAGATGCCGGGCGAGCAGGAGCAGAAGTTCTCGCTGACCACGACGTTCACGCCCAGCGGGCGGCCCAACCTGGGTGCGTTCATGGCCGTCGACGCCGATGCCAACAGCAAGGACTACGGCTCGATCAGACTGCTGAGGGTGACCTCCACCGTGCAGGGGCCCTCGCAGGTGCAGAGCGAGCTCAACAGTGTGCCGGAGGTCGCGACGTTCGTCCGCGACCTGCGGGGCACCGATTCGGAGATCGACTACGGCAATCTGCTCACGGTCCCGCTGGACGGCGGTTTCCTGTACGTCGAGCCGGTGTACGCCCGAGGCGGCGCCGCCAACTACCCGCTGCTGAAGAAGGTGGCGGTGTCCTACGGCGGCAAGCCGGTCTTCAAGGACAGCCTCGACGAGGCGCTGAACGCGGTGTTCGGGGTGGAGGGCGAAGAGCCGCCGGCCACGCCGCAGCCGCCGGCGGAGCCGGGCGACACCACGCCGCAGCCGCCGGCGACGGGCAGCGCGGCGCTGAAGCAGGCCATCGCGGACGCCCAGAAGGCGTACGAGGCGGGCCAGGAGGCGCTGAAGAAGAACGACTGGACGGCGTACGGCAAGGCCCAGGCGGAGCTGCAGGCGGCGCTGGACCGGGCGGCGGCGGCACAGTCGCAGGCGGCCCCCGGGGCACCGTCGCGTAAACCCGGAGGCTGACCGAACGGGTGGTTCACCGGACGGACTCCACTCCGCACCGTGGTACGGTAGGTACACAACGACGCGGGGTGGAGCAGCTCGGTAGCTCGCTGGGCTCATAACCCAGAGGTCGCAGGTTCAAATCCTGTCCCCGCTACTGAGATCGAGGGCCCGGATCCATCAGGATCCGGGCCCTCGGCGTGTGTGGAGAAAGTTGTTCCCGAATTCTGTCCCGATTCGGGTGGGTTGGGTCCGGCGCCCTGAAGTGATGCGTGTTTGGCTTGTCTCTCTGTGGGCATGTCGACAAAACGCTGAAGTGACCTCACTGGCTGCGGTATACCAGGTGTACGCGGGTTGCGGGTGGTGCGACGATGGATTTCATGGGGGACGGGACAACTCTGTTGGAGATGGGGCGGTTTGCGCACGAGCATGCCGTCACCGCCGTGGCGGCGGTGGGTGTGGCCGATGCGACGGCCGTCGACGCGGTGGACGCCGTGGACTGCGTGGACTGCGTGGACCCGCTCGAGTCGCTGACCCCGGTGGAACCTCTGCCCGTCACCGACGCCGAGGCCGAGACCGAGGCCCGGCACCGTCGCGCCGCCGAGGCGGGCGACGTGGCCTCCATGAGCGTCCTCGGGGCGATGCTCCTGCGCCGGGGCGATCTTGACGGAGCGGAGCCGCATCTGCGCACCGCCACCGCGGAGGGCGACCGCGCCGCCGCGAACAACCTCGGCGTCCTGCTGCACCAGCGCGGTTACGCCGACGACGCGGCCGGCTGGTGGCGGATCGCCGCGGTCGCCGGTTCCGCTGCCGCGGCGCACGCGCTCGGCCGGCACTTCCGGGAGCGGGGCGACGAGCCGGCCGCCGAGTACTGGCTCCGCCAGTCCGCCGAGCAGGGGCACGCCCTCGGCGCCTACGCCCTGGCCGATCTGCTGGAGCACCGCAGCGAGCCCGATGCCGAACGCTGGCTGCGCGCGGCCGCCGAGCAGGGCCACCGCGAGGCCGCGTACCGGCTGGCACGTGCCCTCGAGAGGCGTTCGCCGGGCGGGGACCCTCCGGAGGCCCGCCGTCCCGTCGGGACCGCCCCAGGCAAGGGGTCCCGCAGGCCCGGTGGCAGCGGCGCGGCCGTGGCCGGTGGGGCCGGCGGTGCGGCAGGGCCCGAGGGCGCGGACGTGCCGAAGCCCGCGGACGCGGCAGGCCGCGATGCTGCGGCCGCCGTCATCCCCGCCCCCCGCAGCGCCGCCGAGCCCTCGGCGCCGGCGGTGCCCGCGGCGGACGGCCCCGCCGCGTCCCCGGCGTCCCCGGGGTCCGCGGGGTCCGCGGGGTCCGCGGGGTCCGCGGGGTCCGAACGCCGGGACGAGGCGGAGCAGTGGTACCGGCAGGCGGCCGCCCGCGGGCACCGCCGGGCCGCGCTGCACCTCGGCGGCATTCTGGAGCGCCGGGGCGAGCTGAAGGAGGCCGCGCGCTGGTACCTCACCGCGGCCAGGGACGGCGAGGCGCGTGCCGCCTGCGCCCTGGGGTTCCTGCTGAAGGACGCCGGCGACGAGGAGGGTGCCGCCGTCTGGTGGCTGCGGGCCGCCCAGGACGGCGATGGCAACGCCGCCAACGCGCTGGGCGCGCTGCACGCCGCCCGCGGTGAGCACCAGTCCGCCGAGCGCTGGTACCGCGCAGCCCTGGACGCGGGTGATGTGAACGGGGCGTACAACCTCGGTCTGCTGTGTGCCGCCCAGGGCCGTACCGGTCAGGCCGAGCAGTGGTATCGCCGTGCCGCGTACGCCGGGCACCGCGAGGCAGCCAACGCGCTCGCCGTCCTGCTGCTGCAGGCCGGGGACCCGGCCGGCGCCGAGCCCTGGTTCTCCAAGGCCGCCGAGGCGGGGAGCGTGGACGCCGCCTTCAACCTCGGGATCCTCCACGCGGGCCGGGACGAGGACCGCACGGCGCTGCGCTGGTACGCCCGGGCGGCGGCGGCAGGGCACACGGAGGCAGCCCTGCAGGTCGGGATGGCCTGTCTGCGCGACGGGGACGAGCATGCGGCCGAGCGGCATCTGCGCTGCGCCGCGGGCGGCGGAAGCGCCGAGGCGGCGTTCCGTCTCGCGACGGTGCTGGACGCGCGCCAGCCGCCGCCGGGCGCGCCCGCGCTCGGTGAGCCGATGGGCGAGAAGACCGAGTGCGAGGAGTGGTACGAGCGGGCCGCGGCGCAGGGGCACCGCCGGGCGCAGGTGCGTGTCGGCATGCTCGCCGCGGCCCGTGGCGATCTCACCGAAGCCGCCCGCTGGTACCGGGACGCGGCGGAGGCGGGCAGCCGCAACGGCGCCTTCAATCTGGGGCTGCTGCTGGCCCGTGAGGGCAACGAGCGTGAGGCCGCCCTCTGGTGGGCCCGCGCGGCCCGGGCGGGCCACGGGCGTGCGGCGCTCCGGCTCGCCCTGCTGGCCGCGCGCCGGGGGAGCTGGCGGAGGGCCAGCGCTGGTGTGCCCGTGCGGTGGAGCTGGGGCCCGCCGAGGTAGCGGACCGGGCGGCCGCGCTCCGCGAGGCGCTGCACCAGGAGCTCACGGCCTGAGGCGGGTGTCACACCGCTCGGCGGCCCGCTCGCGTGAAGGCATACGGATTTGCTCCGGTCCGCGGGGTGACGTACTGTTGACCAGGTCGACGCGGGGTGGAGCAGCTCGGTAGCTCGCTGGGCTCATAACCCAGAGGTCGCAGGTTCAAATCCTGTCCCCGCTACTGAAGGCCGAAGGCCCGGATCCAGTGGATCCGGGCCTTCGGTGCGTCGTGGGCCGTGTCGGCGGTGAGCGCTCCGGAGCGGCCGGACCCCGGTGATGCGCGGGACCCGTCTCCGGCCGCGGACGGCACGGAGCGGGCCGGGTGGGCGGCACGGCGGACGGCACCGGTGGGCGGCAGGACGAAGGCCGTCGAAGGCCGGCACGCCGTGGACGCCAAGGGTGCTGTCGACGGGAAGGGCGCGTCGGCGGCAGGCCGGCGGAAGGCCGACAGAAGCCGGGTGAAGGGGACGGCCGGGCCGTCGCGGTCCGCCCGTGAACGGGCGCGGGATCTCGCCCCGCGGGGAGCTAGGCGCTCGCGCAGTTCGGGCAGAGGCCCCGGTAGGTGACCTCGACGTCCGAGATGGTGAAGCCGAAGCGCTCCGAGTCGGGCAGGTCGGTCAGCGGATTGCCGTTGGGGTGGACGTCCCGGATCGCGCCGCAGCGCCCGCAGACCAGGTGCTGGTGCGGGCGGTGGGCGTTCGGGTCGTATCGCTTGGCGCGGTGGTCCGTCGCCACTTCCAGGATCTCGCCCAGTGAGACCAGCTCACCCAGGGTGTTGTAGACGGTGGCCCGGGAGATCTCCGGCAGCCGCTCGACCGCGCGGGCGTGCACCTCGTCGGCGGTCAGATGGACGTGCTCACCGTCGAGGACCTCGGCCACGACGCGCCGCTGGGCGGTCATGCGCCAGCCGCGTCCGCGCAGGCGTTCCAACAGGTCGCTCATGCGTATCAGCCTAACAGCCGGGGAGCCGGATCCCGAACGGGTGTGAGTTTGGATGGGCATTTGACTTAGACAATGTCTATTGTAGGATCGCAGACATCATTAGCCAAGGGACAGGACTGGCAGGCGATGACGCAGTTTTCGCAGGAGGCGCACATGTCGCAGGGACCGCTCACCACGGAGGCCGGCGCTCCGGTCGCGGACAATCAGAACAGCGAGACCGCGGGCGCCGGCGGACCTGTCCTCGTCCAGGACCAGCTGCTGCTCGAGAAGCTCGCGCACTTCAACCGTGAGCGCATTCCGGAGCGGGTGGTGCACGCCCGCGGCGCCGGCGCCTACGGCACGTTCACGGTGACCGCCGACGTCACCCGCTACACCCGGGCGGCGTTCCTCTCCGAGGTCGGCAAGCAGACCGAGACGTTCCTGCGCTTCTCCACCGTCGCGGGCAACCTCGGCGCGGCGGACGCGGTGCGCGACCCCCGCGGTTTCGCGCTGAAGTTCTACACCGAGGAGGGCAACTACGACCTCGTCGGCAACAACACCCCGGTGTTCTTCGTCAGGGACGCCGTCAAGTTCCCCGACTTCATCCACACGCAGAAGCGCGACCCGTACACGGGCAGCCAGGAGGCGGACAACGTCTGGGACTTCTGGGCCTTTCACCCGAGTCGACCCACCAGGTGACCTGGCTGTTCGGTGACCGCGGGATCCCGGCCTCGTACCGGCACATGAACGGCTACGGCTCGCACACGTACCAGTGGAACAACGAGGCGGGCGAGGTCTTCTGGGTCAAGTACCACTTCAAGACCGACCAGGGCATCAGGAACCTCACCCAGGCCGAGGCCAACCGGCTCGCCGGTGAGGACCCGGACAGCCACCAGCGCGACCTGCGTGAGGCCATCGAGCGCGGAGACTTCCCGTCGTGGACGGTGCAGGTCCAGATCATGCCCGCGGCGGACGCCGCGACCTACCGGTTCAACCCGTTCGACCTGACCAAGGTGTGGCCGCACGAGGACTACCCGCCGATCGAGATCGGCAGGCTGGAGCTCGACCGCAACCCGGAGAACATCTTCGCGGAGGTCGAGCAGTCCGTCTTCAGCCCCGCGCACTTCGTGCCGGGCATCGGTCCCTCCCCGGACAAGATGCTCCAGGGCCGCCTGTTCGCGTACGGCGACGCCCACCGCTACCGCGTCGGAATCAACGCCGACCACCTCCCGGTGAACCGCCCCCACGCCACCGAGGCGCGCACCCACTCCCGTGACGGGCTGCTCTACGACGGCCGACACAAGGGCGCCAAGAACTACGAACCGAACAGCTTCGGCGGTCCCTTCCAGACCGACCGGCCGCTGTGGCAGCCGGTTCCGGTCTCGGGCGGCACGGGTTGCCACGAGGCCCCGTCGCACGCGGAGGACGACGACTTCGTCCAGGCCGGCAACCTCTACCGGCTGATGTCGGAGGAGGAGCGGGGGCGCCTGGTCGAGAACCTGGCGGGCTTCATCGCCAAGGTCTCCCGGGGCGACATCGCCGAGCGGGCGATCGGCAACTTCCGTCGGGCGGACGGAGACTTCGGCAAGCGGCTGGAGGCCGCGGTCCAGGCCCTGTGCGGCTGACGAAACCAGCACTGGACCGCTTGCCGTGGCAGAGCGGGCCGGACCTCCCCCGGGGAGGTCCGGCCCGCTCGTGTGTCAGCGGTCAGCCCGTGAGCGTCGCCTCGGTCCGGTGCCGGGCGGGTACCCAGCAGCGGATGATGTCGCGTACCGAGACGACGCCGACGGGTCCCTGGGCGTCGAGCACGATGAGATGGCGGAAATCGCCGTGGGCCATGGCGTCCGCGGCCTCCTCCAGGGTCCAGGTGGGGGCGGCGAAGACGACGTCGTTGGTGGTGTGGGCGGCGGCGGATTCGAGGTCGGGGTCCTGGCCGGCGCCGAGCGAGACGAGGACGTCCCGCTCGGTGAGTATGCCGAGGCCGCTGGTGTCGGGGTCGAGGACGACGGCCGCCCCGACACGCCGTGCGGCCATCAGCCGTGCGGCCTGCCTCAGGGTGTGTGCGGGGCCGATGGTGAGGACCACCGTGCTCATGGCGTCACGGACGAGCATGGATGGAGCCACCTCCTTGATGAATCCTTCAACGAGAAGGAATTCACAAGTTCACAAATGGGGAGGCTCTCAGAGTCGCAGCGATCGGGCGGGTCAACAAGAGGGAACGCGGCGCCCAAGGGGGGAGCGCGGGAAGCGAACTGGCCGGTAACCGCCGTGGGCGGCCCGCGCTCAGCCCCGGTTGAGGTACTCCAGCAGCTCCTCGTGGAGCAGCCCGTTGGAGGCCGCCGCGTTTCCGCTGTGCGGTCCGTGGACCCCGTCGAGGCCGGTGAACGTGCCGCCCGCCTCCTGCACGACGATCGCGTTGGCCGCCATGTCCCAGAGGGACAGCTCCGGCTCCGCGCAGATGTCCACCGAGCCCTCGGCCACCATCATGTACGGCCAGAAATCGCCGTACCCGCGGGTCCGCCAGACCGCCCGGCTCAGGTCGAGGAAGCCGCCGAGCCGGCCCCGCTCCTCCCAGCCGTCGAGCGAGGAGTAGGCGAACGAGGCGTCGGACAGCTTCGCGACCTGGGAGACGTGCAGCCGGGTCGCGGAGGACAGGCTGCGCCCGGTGTACGCGCCCGCACCCTTCGCCGCCCACCAGCGGCGGCCCAGCGCGGGCGCCGAGACCACGCCCACCACCGGCCGGTAGCCGCCCTCGCCTGCCTCCATCAGGGAGATCAGCGTCGCCCACACGGGAACCCCGCGGACGTAGTTCTTGGTGCCGTCGATCGGGTCGATGACCCAGCGCCTGGGGCCGGTGCCCTCGAGGCCGTACTCCTCGCCGAGGATCGCGTCGCGCGGCCTGGCGCGCTGGAGCTGGTGGCGGATCAGCTCCTCGGCCGCCTTGTCGGCCTCGCTCACCGGGGTCATGTCCGGCTTGGTCTCGACCTTGAGGTCGAGCGCCCTGAACCGGTCCATGGTCGCCGCGTCGGCGGCGTCCGCGAGGACATGGGCGAGACGCAGATCATCGTGGTAGTCGGCCATGCCCGCACTCTATCCCCGGGTCGTGTCCGGCCCGTCCGGCCCGTCCGGTCGCGCCGAGGCCCGAAGGTGTCCGTCGCTCCGCCGGCACCCTTGACAGTGGGTGTTCGCACGTCAACTCTGAGCGAAGAGCCGCGGGGTCATGGAGGGCCCCGCCCGGGAGGACCACGATGCCCACAGCGCGCGAAGCCCTGCTGAACGCCGCTCACACCGCACTCGCCGGCCGGCCCTGGTCCGCCGTCCGCATGGTCGACGTCGCCTCGGCGGCGAGCGTCTCCCGGCAGACGCTCTACAACGAGTTCGGCGGCAAGGACGGCCTCGCCCGGGCGCTGGTGCGGCGTGAGGCCGACGCCTATCTCTCCGGCGTGGACCGGGTGCTCGCGGAGCCGGCCGCGGCCGCCGAGCAGCTGGTCCGGCTGGCCGAGTGGACCGTGGCGGAGGCGCGTTCCCGGCCGCTGCTGCGCGCCCTGCTCACCGGCGCGTGGAGCGACCGGCTCCCCGCGCCGAGGCCCGTCGTCCGGACCGCCGCGGGTCCGGCGGTCCCCGCCCAGCGGCGCGCGGACGCGGGCCACCCCGCCCCCGGAGAGCTGGTGGCGGCGGTACGCGACCGGTCCCTCGCCGCGCTGGAGCAGGGTGCCGGCCGCCGTGCGGAGGAGGAGACGGCGGAGGCCGGGCGGCGCTGCGAGCTGGCCGTGCGGCTGGCGCTGTCCTGTGTGGTCGCGGGTCCGCCCGAGGGGGTCGGCCGGCTGGTCCGCACGGCTCTCAGTGGGCCGGGCCGGAGAGCTGCAGGCCGATGACCCCGCGACCACCAGCGTGATCGAGACGATCTTCAGCGTCGAGGCGATCTCCCCGAGGAAGACCATTCCGTAGATGGCCGTGCCCGCCGCCCCGATGCCCGTCCACACCGCGTAGGCGGGTCCGACGTCGAGCTTCCGCAGGGCGAGGGTCAGCAGCCCGAAGCTGCTCACCGCGAACACCGCGAACGCGATGGTCGGCCAGAGCCGGGTGAAGCCGTGGGACAGCTTCAGGCAGATGGCGAACCCCGTCTCGAGGAATCCGGCGACGACCACGAGTAGCCACGCCATGTCAGTGCCTCCCGCGTCCCCGATCCCGCGTACCGCGTACCGCGACCGCTTCGTCTCACTTGGTGCGATTATGCACTCACCGCGGTCGCCCGGACAGACAGGCGGGTCAGTCGCCCTCGCGTCGCTCCCGGGTCGCCAGCAGCCGCCTCAGGGAGTACAGCCGCGCCGGATCGGCGTGCCCCCGGGCCGCCCACTCGTCCAGGGCGCAGTCAGGCTCGTCGTGCGAACACGCACGCGGGCAGTGCTCCGTGCCGGGCTCCAAATCGGGGAAGGCGTGGATGACCCGGGACGGGTCGACGTGGTGCAGCCCGAAGGACCGCACGCCCGGAGTGTCGATCACCCAGCCCCCGCGCCCGCCAGCGGCAGGGCCAGCGCGGAGGTGGTGGTGTGCCGGCCGCGGCCCGTGACGGCGTTGACCCGGCCGGTCGTGCGCCGCTTCCCCTCCGGTACCAGCGCGTTGACCAGTGTGGTCTTCCCAACGCCGGAATGGCCGACGAACGCGGTGATCCGGCCGTCGAGGTGCTCGCGCACCACGTTCGCCGCCTCGCCCGCGTACAGCTCGTCGCGTGAGGTCACGACGTACGGGATGTCGAGCGCGCCGTACAGGTCCAGCAGCACCGACGCCGGGGCCAGGTCCGACTTCGTCAGCACCAGCAGCGGCTCCAGACCGCCGTCGTAGGCCGCGACCAGGCAGCGGTCGATCAGCCGCGGGCGGGGCTCCGGATCGGCGAGGGCCGTCACGATCGCCAGCTGGTCGGCGTTGGCGACGACGACCCGCTCGTACGGATCGTCGTCGTCGGCGGTGCGCCGCAGCACGGAGGCGCGCGCCTCGATGCGGACGATGCGGGCGAGCGTGTCCTTGCGCCCGGACAGGTCGCCGACCAGACCCACCCGGTCGCCGACCACGGCCGCCTTGCGGCCCAGCTCCCGCGCCTTCATCGCCACCACGGTGCGGTCGTCCACGAGGCAGGTGAGACGGCCCCGGTCCACCGTCAGGACCATGCCCTCCGCGGCGTCCTCGTGCTTCGGGCGGATGCTCGTACGGGGCCGGTTGCCCTTGCGGTTCGGGCGGACCCGGACATCGTCCTCGTCGGTGTGCTTGCCGTAGCGGCGCATCTCGTGCCGCCCCGCTCAGTTCCCGGCGAGCATGTCGGTCCACATCCTCGGGAAGTCGGGCAGGGTCTTGGCGGTCGTCGCGACGTTCTCGACCTCCACGCCCTCGACGGCCAGGCCGACGAGCGCGCCGGCCGTGGCCATCCGGTGGTCGTCATAGGTGTGGAACACCCCGCCGTGCAGCGGGCGCGGCCGGATGTGCAGACCGTCCTCCGTCTCGGTGACATCGCCGCCGAGCTCGTTGATCTCCTTGGTCAGGGCCGCGAGGCGGTCCGTCTCGTGGAGCCGCAGATGCGCCACGCCGCGCAGCGTGGAGGGGGAGTCGGCCAGGGCGGCCACCGCGGCGATGCCCGGGGTCAGCTCGCCGACCTCGCCCAGGTCGACGTCGATACCGTGGATCCGGCCGGAGCCGGTGAAGGTCAGCCCGGCCTCGGTCAGCTCGCACGAACCGCCCATTTCGGTGAAGATCTGCCGCAGGGCGTCACCGGGCTGGGTGGTGCGCTCCGGCCAGTCCGGGACGGTCACCCGGCCGCCGGTGACCAGCGCCGCGGCCAGGAACGGCTGGGCGTTGGAAAGGTCCGGCTCCACGGTCAGGTCCCGGCCAAGCAGCGCACCGCTGCGGACCCGCCAGACGTCCGGCTCACCGCCGGTCTCCGGCTCGTCGACCTGCGCGCCGACCGCGCGGAGCATGTCGACGGTCATCCGGATGTGCGGCATGGACGGCAGCCGCGAGCCCCGGTGCCGGACCTCCACCCCCTGGTTGAAGCGGGGGAGGAGAGGAGCAGCGCGGAGACGAACTGGGAGGACGAGGAGGCGTCGATCTCCACCTCGCCGCCGTCCAGCGCCCCGCGGCCGTGCACGGTCATCGGGAGCGCCCCGCGGCCGCCGTCGTCGATCCGGGCACCCAGGGCCCGCAGGGCACGGATCACCTCGCCGAGTGGACGCTCGTAGGAGCGGGGGTCGCCGTCGAAGCGGACGGGGCCGTCGGCGAGGGCGGCCACCGGCGGCAGGAACCGCATCACCGTGCCCGCGTTGCCGACGTCCACCGTCGCGGGTCCGTGCAGCCCGGCCGGGATGATCCGCCACGCCTCGCCGGTGTCGGGGCCGCCGGTCGCGGTGGAGCTGGAGGAGACCTGCTCCTCGATGCCCACGCCCATGGCGCGCAGCGCCTCCGCCATCAGCAGGGTGTCCCGCGACCTCAGAGGGCGGCGCAGCCAGCCGGGCTCCGCGGCCAGCGCGGCGAGTACCAGCGCGCGGTTGGTGACCGACTTCGATCCGGGAACGGTGACCGTCGCATCGACGGGCCCACTCGCGTGGGGGGCGGGCCAAAGGGCGGTGTGCACGGGGCTCTCGGTCATGGCCCACACTTTAGTGGCCCCGCGGAGGCCCGGTCGTTCGCCGACCGGTCACACGGCATCCCGACCGGTCACAGACCGAGCAGCCAGCGACCGCCCCCGATCAGGGAGCAGAGCGACACGGCATGGAAGAGGAACAGCCACATCGCGGGCGGGACGTGGGTCATCCTCGCCAGCTGGTCCGCGTCCGAGTCCGGCGCACCCCCATGCCTGCGCTTCACCTGCAGTTCGAAGGCCGGCCGGACGCCGCCGAGCAGCAGGAACCACACGGCCGCGTAGGCGAACGCCGCCTGCACCTCCGGTTCGGTGAGCCAGGACACCAGCAGGAAGGCGGCGCCCGTGAGGACGACGGTGAGGGCCCCGTACGCGTTGCGGATCATCACCAGCATCGCGAGCAGCAGCGCGGTGGCGACCCACAGCAGCAGCGTGATGCGGTGCGCGGCGAGCAGCCAGGCACCGCCGAGCCCGAGCAGCGGCGGGGCGGTGTAGCCCGCGGCCGCCGTGAGGATCATGCCGGGACCGGTCGGTCTGCCGCGGCTCACCGTCAGCCCGCTGGTGTCGGAGTGCAGCCGGATGCCCTCCAGCCGCCGGCCGGTGACCAGGGCGATCAGGCCGTGCCCGCCCTCGTGGGCGATGGTGATGGCGTTGCGGGACAGCCGCCATATCGCGGACGGGGCGACCGCGGCCAGGGCGAGCACGGCCGTGCCTATGACCAGCCAGCGGTCGGGGGCCGGCTGGGTCGCGAAGATCTCGGGTGTGACCATGTCCGGGGTGGCTCCTCGGGGGGTTCGGGGCGGGGCGGTCCGGCGCTCGGATGCGGACGGTATCTGAGACGCCGGCGTGGCAGCGATCGTTCCCGGTGGCAAACGTGCAGGGCGCCGGGTGAGGGCCGCGGGGCGCTCCGGGCCCCTCCGTGCCGGTGGTGACTCTGCGCCGAGGTGGAGGCACCGGGGAGTGCCGGCAGCCGGCCGGCGCCGGGTCGGGGCGCGCTCGGGGGCGGGGCGCGCTCAGGGGCGGGGGTCGCGTGGCTGCGCTGGTCGCGCCGGTCACCCGAAGCGCCTTGCCGGGCCCGGCCGTCCTTCTTCACCGTCGTGCGTCGGGTGCCAGGCGTCGTGCGTCGTGCGTCGGGTCTCGGGCCGTCCGGCGGAGGGGGTGCTCCCCCGTGCGGGCGGTGCCGCGCCGTGACCGGTCACGTCCGGTAGGGCGTGGGCGGGCACCTGGTCCGGCACGGCGGCCGCGGTACGACCTGCTTGACGGGCACGTCCGGCTGCCTTCGGATCCGTGGGACGCGGCACACCGCCACCGCGTGCGGCAGCGGTCTGACACTCTTGGATGTGTTCCGGGCCGGGAGACACGGGCTTCGCGGCTGGGACACAGGAGTGACGAGGAGACGGCAGGCACATACGCGTACCCCCCGGTGGCCGGCCGCCGGGGCCGATACGCCGTATGCGGCGCCGGCCCGGCGCCGTGCTTGCGCCCGGTGCCGGCCGAGGCGGCCTTCTCCACCGGGCGGAGGGGTGGTTGCACATGTGCGGACGGTACGCGGCGAGTCGGCGGCCCGAGGACCTCGCGGGGCTCTTCCGGGTCGAGAAGTGGGAGCCGTCGGAGGCCCTGGCCCCCGACTGGAACGTGGCCCCCACCAAAGAGGTCCTCGCGGTGCTCGAGCGTCCCCTGAAGGACGCGGACGACCGCCGTCCGGTTCGTCAGCTGCGGAGACTCAGATGGGGACTCGTCCCGTCCTTCGCCAGGAACCCGGAGGGCGCGGCCCGGATGATCAACGCCCGTGCCGAGACCGTCCACGAGAAGCCCTCCTTCCGCCGGCCCTTCCAGGCCCGGCGCTGCATCCTGCCCGCGGACGGGTACTACGAGTGGGTCACCGGTACCGAGGAGCGGGAGCTGGAGGTGAAGGGGAAGAAGAAGCGGCCCCGCAAGCAGCCGTACTTCGTCACCCCGGCCGACGGCTCCGTCTTCGCCATGGCCGGGCTGTACGAGTTCTGGCGCGACCCGACCCTGCCGGACGACCACCCCCGGTCCTGGTGGGTGACCTGCTCCGTGATCACGACCGAGGCGGAGACCGGGCCGCTGGGGGTGGCGCCCGCCGAAGGCCCCCGCTCGCTGTCCGACATCCACCCGCGGATGCCGCTGATGCTCACGGAGGACCGCTGGGACGCCTGGCTGGACCCGTCCCGCACCGACCCGGACGAGCTGCGCGGGCTGCTGGCGCCGCCGCCCACGGGACTGATGCGCGCCTACCCCGTGGGCACGGCCGTCTCCAACGTCCGCAACAACGGGCCGGAGCTGGTCGAGGAGCTGGCCGCCCCCGAGGTCGGCACGCTCTTCTGACTCCTTCCCCCTCGATTCCCGGGCTCTGGTGTGATGCTGCTTCCCCCGGTTCCCGGGCTCTGGTGTGACGCTGCTTCCCCGATTCCCGGGCCCTGGTGTGACACTGCTGTCGTGACGGAGAGCGAGATCGTCGGGACACCCGCCGGGGACGCCCGCATCACCTGGCATCCGGCCCCCGGCCGGGCCCGCGTGGTACTGGCGGTGAGCCATGGCGCGGGCGGCGGTGTCGGCGCCCGGGACCTGCAGGCCCTGGCGGCCGGGCTGCCCGTCGCCGGGGTCACGGTGGCCCTGGTGGAGCAGCCGTGGCGGGTGGCGGGGAAGAAGATCGCGCCCGCGCCGAAGACCCTGGACACGGCCTGGCGGGGCCTCTGGCCCGCCCTGGAGGAGAAGGGGCTGCCGATCATCGCGGGCGGGCGCAGCGCCGGGGCGCGCGTGGCCTGCCGGACCGCCCGGGAGCTGGGGGCGCGTGCCGTCCTCGCGCTGAGCTTCCCGCTGCATCCGCCGGGAAAGCCGGAGAAGTCCCGCGCGGACGAGCTGCTGGGCGCCGGGGTGCCGGTACTGGTCGTCCAGGGCGGCAACGATCCGTTCGGCAGGCCCGAGGAGTTCCCGGACGGTGCGTACGAGCTGATCGCGGTGGACGCGGCCGACCACGGACTCTCGATGCCCAAGCGGGCCGCCCTGACCCAGCAGGAGGCACTGGGGAACGTCGTGGACGGCGTACGGAGGTGGATCACCGCCCTGGTGTGACACCGGCGGCGGTTCCCGGCGGCTCCCCGGGTGGTTCCTGCCCGGGAGCGGCCCGGTTCCCTGCCGGACCGCCCGGGAATAGCGGAGGGCGCGCTTTCTGTTGTGGAGCACGTCAGCACAGGAGAGTGGAGAGGGAGTCCGTCGCATGGGTTCGACCATCTGCCCGGCCCGGTCGCAGGCCGCCGACCTGGACTGGACCGTGCTGCCTGCACCGAAGGCGGCGACGACTCGGGCCGCGGACGGAGCGCTTGGTCGTCTATCCTCCGATTCGAGCGGGTCCGGTCTCGGTCCCGCCACAGCGTTGGAGGAGGTGGGTCCGGTCACTGGGACCGACGACGGCCGCACGGAAGAGACCGCCGCCGAGCGCAACGCGCGATTCGAGCGGGACGCCCTGGGCTACCTCGACCAGATGTACTCGGCCGCGCTGCGCATGACGCGCAATCCGGCCGACGCCGAGGACCTCGTGCAGGAGACGTACGCGAAGGCCTACGGTTCGTTCCACCAGTTCCGCGAGGGCACGAACCTCAAGGCGTGGATGTACCGCATCCTCACGAACACCTTCATCAACTCGTACCGCAAGAAGCAGCGCGAACCGCAGCGCAGTGCGGCGGAGGAGATCGAGGACTGGCAGCTCGCCCGCGCCGAGTCGCACATGTCGACCGGTCTGCGCTCGGCCGAGTCCCAGGCGCTCGACCACCTGCCGGACTCCGACGTCAAGGAAGCCCTGCAGGCGATCCCCGAGGAGTTCCGCATCGCCGTCTATCTCGCCGACGTCGAGGGCTTTGCGTACAAGGAGATCGCGGACATCATGGGGACACCCATCGGCACGGTGATGTCCCGACTGCACCGCGGCCGCCGCCAGCTGCGCGGCATGCTGGAGGACTACGCCCGTGAGCGCGGGCTCGTCCCCGCGGGCGCCGGGGAGTCGACGAACGATCGGAAAGGCGCGGGCTCATGAGCTGCGGAGAGCCGCACGAGACTGACTGCGCGGAGGTACTCGACCATCTGTACGAGTTCCTCGACCGTGAGATGCCCGACGCCGACTGCACCAAGTTCGAGGTGCACTTCGAGGAGTGCTCCCCCTGCCTCGAGAAGTACGGCCTGGAACAGGCGGTGAAGAAGCTCGTCAAGCGCTGCTGCGGCCATGACGACGTGCCCGTGGACCTGCGAGCGAAGGTCATGGGCCGGATCGAACTCATCAGGGCCGGCGAGGCCGTGCCCGACCACGATGTGACGGCGGGCCCGGCGGACGTGCCGAGCCCGGCCGAGTAGCCGGCCCGACCGGTCGGCGGACCCAGGGGCGTGACCCCTGGAGCACGCCGGGAGGCCGCGCCTCGGCGCTGTACCCGCCCCGGTGGCGCCCGCCCCCGCCGGGCGTCCGTCCGCGCACCGAGATCCCGGACGTCACCCACCGGTGGGCCAACGCCCCGCCGCGCGTCCGTACGCGTACCCGCGCACGCTAGATCTCCAGGCCGTCCGGCACCTCGGGGTCCGCGCGTCCGTACGCGCACCTGCGCGCGAGCCGCCCGGCGAGGCGCGGACCGTGGCCCTCGGCGCGCGTCCGTACGCACACACACGCGCGCCTGTCACCCGATGGTGCCAATCGGCCTCAACCGAACGTCCGGACGCGGACAACTCGCTAGCCTGACGCTCTGTTTGGGGGCTGCCGAGGAGGCTGACGGCGGGTGAGACGCATTCCCGGACCGGCGCGCGCGTACATCCTGTGCGCGGTGGTGGGGCCGGAGCGTGCGCCCTGCCCGCGCTGCGCCCGGGAGTGGACACCCCCTGGACCACCGTGGCGCTGCTGGCCGGGCTGCACGCCCTGAGCGAGCTGCCCGGGCGCCGCAGGATCCTCGGGCGGCTGTTCGGCGGGTCCGCTCCGGTCGGCTCCGGATCCTTCCTCCCCGTCCTGTTCGCCGC
This sequence comes from Streptomyces sp. I6, assembly GCA_003725745.1. Lineage (GTDB taxonomy): Bacteria > Actinomycetota > Actinomycetes > Streptomycetales > Streptomycetaceae > Streptomyces. The sequence goes on from RHDP01000001.1 coordinate 4,573,640, forward strand.
CGTGCTGCTGCTGCCGCCCGCCGGGGCCGCGCTGGCCGCGGTGCCGGCGGCCCTGCTCGGACACGTGGACCGGAGCCCGGGAGGCGTTCGCCGCGTCTGGCGGGCCGCCCGGACCGCCCTGGCCGCGGCGGCCGCGTCCGGCGCGGCGGCGCTGTGCGGCGGTCCCGCCGTGCTGGCGGGCCCCGCACTCCCGTACGCCCTGGTCCCGGCCGGTGCCGCGGCGCTGGCGTTCAGCCTGGTGGTGACGGCCCTGGACGGGGGCATCCTCGCCACCGCCGAGCGGGTGCCGGTACGGAACGCCTGGCGGGGGCTGCTGGCCGGTTCGCTCGGCCCGCACCTCGTCCACGGTCTGGCCGGGCTGATGACGGCCGTCCTATGGCGGAGCCCCTACGGCCCGCCGGCCGCGCTCCTCGTACTGCTGCCCGTGTACATCTCGAGCCGGGTCCTCGCGCAGTACCACCGCGAACAGGGCGCCCACCGGTCCACCATCCGCGCCCTCGTCCAGGCCGTCGACATCAAGGACCGCTACACCCGAGGGCACAGTGAGCGGGTGGGCCGGGCGAGCGTGCTGATCGCCCGCGAGCTGGGCATGGACGGGGAACGGCTCGAAGTGCTCCGCTTCGCCGGCATCCTCCACGACGTGGGCAAGCTCGGCGTACCCACCCGGGTGCTGCGCAAGGACGGCCCGCTGACCCCCGAGGAGCGCCGGGTGATCGAGCTGCACCCCGAGTACGGGCACGAGATCGTCCGGGGCATCGGCTTCCTCGGCGAGGCCCGGGCCGCGATCCTCCACCACCACGAGCGGCTCGACGGCAGCGGCTACCCCTACGGCCTCGCCGGCCGGCAGATCCCCGAGGTCGCCCGTGTCGTCGCCGTCGCCGACGCCTTCGACGCCATGACGTCGACCCGCTCCTACCGCAGGGCGCGGCCGGTGCCCACCGCGGTCGAGGAGCTCAAGCGGTGCGCGGGCACCCAGTTCGATCCGCGGATGGTCCGCGCCCTCGTCCGCGCCCTGGAACGCGACGGCTGGGAGACCGCCGCTACCGCCGCTACCGCCGTCACCGCCGTCACCGCCGTCATCGCGGACGAGCCGGCCGTGCCCGCACAGCCGTCCCGGGGACGCCCCGGCGCGCCGGCCCCGCAGGACGCGGCACCGGCCGCCCGGCACCGGCGGGGCGGATGAAGCCGGCCGCACCGGGCACCGTCACCGCCGTGAACGCGGCCGCCGCCCTGCTCGCCGCGGCCGGGCTCGGGTGGACCGGGTGGCAGGGGGTCGCCGAACCCGGGGTCGCCCTGGCGTTCGGCCTGATGATCGCGGTGGGCGAACTCGCCCGCCGGGGAGCCCGGCCGGGGGAGCGGGAGCCCGCCCCTCTCGGCGCCGCGAGCGCGCTCGCCTACGCCCTGCTCGGCGCGAACGCCGGGCAGCCCACCTCGCACGGGATTCCGCAGACCGTGGCCGTCACCACGGCCGGCGTCCTCGCCGGCGCCGTCCCGTATGTCGCCCGCGGTAGGGGACCGGCGCTCGACCATGTGACCCGCAGGGTGGTCACGGTCACCTTCGCCGCGGTCTGCGTCCAGCCCCTCCACGGTCCGGGCGCACCCGCGGAACGGCTCGCCGCCGGCCCCGGCCACGTCCTCGCGCTGCTGCTCGTGCTGGTACTCACCGCCCTGTGCGACGCCGTCCTCGCCTCCCTGGTGGTGCGGGCGCGCACCCTCCCCCGTGGCGCCGGGCGCACGGCAGGTGCCCCCGTACCCTTCGGGCCGCTGCTGCGCGACGAGCTGCGCTCGCTGACCGGCGTCGGCTGCGCGGTCTGTGCGACCGGTGCCGCGATGGCGCTCGGCACGGCCGTCGCCGGGCTCTGGGCGCCGCCGGTGTTCTGCCTGCCGCTGCTGCTCACCCGGTTGTCGCTGCGGAGGTTCGCGGCGGTGCGGACGACGTACCGGCAGACCATCGCCTCACTCGCACGGGCGACCGAGATCGCCGGCTACACCCCCCACGGGCACGCGCGCAGGGTCGCGGCCCTGAGTGCCCTGGTCGGCCGTGAGATGGGACTCTCCGGCCCCGATCTGACCGTGCTGGAGTACGCGGCGCTGATGCACGACATCGGCCAGTTGTCGCTGGTGGACCCCGTCCCGGAGGGGGCGACCGCGCTGCTTCCCGCGCCGGAGCAGCGCAGGATCGCCCTGTTGGGCGGCGCCGTCGTCCGCCAGACCGGGGTTCCGCCGGCCGTCGCGGTAGTCGTCGAGCGGCAGGCCGACCCGTACCGCGAGCAGCCGCTGCCCGCCCGTATCGTCCGCACCGTCAACGCGTACGACGATCTGACCGGTGACAGTGCGAGGAGCGTACTTTCCGCACTGGAACGGCTCCGGCTGGGAACCGCGCACGACTACCAGCCCGAGGTCGTGGAGTCCCTGGCCCGTGTGCTGTCGCGCGGGGTCTCGGGCCCGCTCAGCCCGGGTAACCCATGGGTAATGAGCGGGCGTCCGACCGGGCATGGTTGGATGCGAAAGAAGGAGCACTGAGAGATATCGGCACACGGTCATTCAGGCGGTGTGCGGGGGCAATGACCCGAGCGACCGGCAGGCGGGAATCGTGAGGATCTTCGGGAAGGTACGGCATCGGCCCTCCGCCTCTTGGCGGCAGGCCACCGACCGCGCGTTCACGCTGATCGGCGACGGCCGGTACGAGGACGCGGGCGCGCTGCTGACGCGCGCTGCGGACCTGGAGCCCTGGCTCTCGGAGTCGTGGTTCAACCTGGCCCTCCTGCACAAGTTCCGCCACGACTGGGAGCAGGCCCGCGCCGCGGGCCTGCGGGCCGTCGCCCTCCTGGACAAGGAGACGGGCGCACCCGACTGGTGGAACGTGGGGATCGCCGCCACCGCCCTCCAGGACTGGCCGCTGGCCCGGCGCGCCTGGCAGGCCTACGGGCTGAAGGTGCCCGGTGGCCCCAGGGCCGCCGGGGGCGGGGCGGCCGCGGAGCCCGTCGGGATGGAGCTGGGCAGCGCGGCCGTGCGGCTGTCGCCCGAGGGCGAGGCGGAGGTCGTGTGGGGCCGACGGCTCGACCCCGCGCGGATGGAGGTGCTGTCGATCCCGCTGCCGTCGTCCGGCAGGCGCTGGGGCGAGGTCGTCCTGCACGACGGTGTTCCGCACGGCGAGCGCACCACCACCGCGGGGCACAGCTTCCCGGTCTTCGACGAGATCGAGCTCTGGGCGCCCTCGCCCGTGCCGACCTGGGTGGTGCTGCTGGAGGCCGCGACCGAGGAGGACCGGGACGCGCTGGAACAGCTCGCCGCCGACGCCGGGTTCGCGGCCGAGGACTGGTCCTCGTCGGTGCGGCTGCTGTGCCGGGCCTGTTCCGAGGGCGTGATGCCGAGCGCCGAGGGGGAGGGCGAGCATCTGGACCCGCACGACCACAGCGAGCCCGGTCATCCGGGCCCGCTGGGCCACCGCACGGCCGGTGAGCTGTGGGTGCCGGAGCGGGAGTGCGGGATCGCCGCGCCCGCCGCGCTGGTGCGGGGACTGCTCGACGGCTGGGTGGCCGACAGCCCCGACAGCCGGGAGTGGCGCGATCTCGAGGAGGTCTGCTGACCACCGCCGCAGGGCCGTAGGCTGTACGGGTCATCGAGACGGTTTTGAGGAAGGCTTACGGCGGAAATGGCGCAGCAGGAGACGGACGAGCAGATCAACGACGGCTTCGCCGTCGACACGGAGGACTGCGAGGAGCGCGAGCGGACCCACCGCGAGCGCGGCAGCGCCCGTCCCATCACCGTCGTCGGCAACCCGGTGCTCCACCGGGAGTGCCAGGACGTCACCGAGTTCGACGACAAGCTCGCGGCGCTGGTCGACGACATGTTCGCCAGCCAGCGGGCGGCGGAGGGCGTGGGCCTGGCCGCCAACCAGATCGGCGTGGACCTCAAGGTCTTCGTCTACGACTGCCCGGACGACGAGGGCGTGCGCCACGTGGGTGTCGTGTGCAACCCGGTGCTGCAGGAACTGCCGCCGGAGCGCCGGGTCCTCGACGACTCCAACGAGGGCTGCCTGTCGGTCCCGACGGCGTATGCGTCGCTCGCCCGCCCGGACTACGCCGAGGTGCACGGCCAGGACGCCGAGGGCAAGCCGATCAAGGTGCGCGGTACCGGCTACTTCGCGCGCTGCCTGCAGCACGAGACGGACCATCTGTACGGCCGGCTCTACATCGACCGGCTGTCGAAGCGGGACCGCAAGGACGCGCTGCGGCAGATGGCCGATGGCACGCCGCGCTACGAGACGGTGCCCAACGACTGACCGGCCTCGACTGCCGACCGGCCTCGACGACCGATCGTGCGGCCGGACCGGGTTCGGGCCGCGGTATCCGAGCGGCCGGACCCGGGCGGCGCCGGCCCGCCCGCGCGGGACGGCACATGACGCGGGCGGGCGCCCGGACCCATCCGCGGGTCCGGGCGCCCGCCCGCCTGCGTCCCGTGCCGACCTCGGAGGTCCTCCTTTCGGAGCCCTTCTCGGAAGCCGGCGTCACAGGCCCGCCTCAGAGGCCCCCGTCACAGGTCACCGTCACGGGTCTCCGCCAGAAGTCCCCGTCAGAAGTCCTCGTCCAGGTCGACCGTGCCCTCGACGGCGACCTGGTACGCCGACGGCCGGCGCTCGAAGAAGTTCGTCAGCTCCTGCACGCCCTGCAACTCCATGAAGGAGAAGGGGTTCTGCGAGCCGAACACCGGGGCGAAGCCCAGCCGGGTCAGCCGCTGGTCGGCGACGCACTCCAGGTACGCGCGCATCGACTCGGTGTTCATTCCCGGCAGCCCGTCGCCGCACAGGTCGCGGGCGAACTGCAGCTCGGCCTCGACCGCCTCCTTCAGCATGTCCGTGACCTGCTGACCGAGTGCGTCGTCGAAGAGCTCGGGCTCCTCCTTGCGGACCGTGTCCACGACCTCGAAGGCGAAGTTCATGTGCATGGTCTCGTCCCGGAACACCCAGTTAGTCCCGGTCGCCAGCCCGTGCAGCAGGCCCCGCGAACGGAACCAGTACACATAGGCGAACGCCCCGTAGAAGAACAGGCCCTCGATGCAGGCCGCGAAGCAGATCAGGTTCAGCAGGAAGCGGCGGCGGTCGGCCCGGGTCTCCAGCCGGTCGATCTTCTCGACCGAGTCCATCCACCGGAAGCAGAACCGGGCCTTCTCCCGGATCGACGGGATGTTCTCCACCGCGGCGAAGGCCGCGGCACGGTCGTCCGGGTCGGGCAGATAGGTGTCCAGCAGCGTCAGATAGAACTGGACGTGCACGGCCTCCTCGAAGAGCTGCCGCGACAGGTAGAGGCGCGCCTCGGGGAGTTGATGTGCTTGTACAGCGTCAGCACCAGGTTGTTCGCGACGATCGAGTCGCCGGTCGCGAAGAACGCGACCAGACGGCCGATCAGGTGCTGCTCTCCCGGGCTGAGCTTGGCGAGGTCGGTGACGTCCGAGTGGAGGTCGACCTCCTCCACCGTCCAGGTGTTCTTGATGGCGTCCCGGTAGCGGTCGTAGAAGTCCGGGTAGCGCATCGGGCGCAGCGTCAGCTCGAAGCCCGGATCGAGCAGGTTCTTGTCGTTCATAGCAGTCGGCGCGTCGCGCCGTCCTCCAGGGGTGGGGGTGCGGATGGCGGGGCGGAGTTACTGGCAGGCCTCGCAGGACTCCGGGTTCTCCAGTGAGCAGGCGACGGCCTCGGGGTCGGCGGCCTGCTGGACGGGGACAGCGGCGGCCGGGGCGGCGCCCGAGGCGGCCCGGGCGATCCGGGTCGCCGGGCGGGACCGCAGGTAGTACGTGGTCTTCAGGCCCTGCTTCCAGGCGTACGCGTACATCGAGGAGAGCTTGCCGATGGTCGGCGTCTCCATGAAGAGGTTCAGCGACTGCGACTGGTCCAGGAACGGCGTGCGGGCCGCGGCCATGTCGATCAGGCCGCGCTGCGGGATCTCCCAGGCGGTGCGGTACAGCTCCCGCACCTCCGACGGGATCCAGTTCAGGCCCTGCACCGAACCGCCGGAGTCGCGCAGCGCCTCCCGGGTCTGCGCGTCCCACACGCCGAGCTTCTTCAGGTCGTTCACCAGGTAGGAGTTCACCTGGAGGAACTCGCCCGACAGCGTCTCGCGCTTGAAGAGGTTGGAGACCTGGGGCTCGATGCACTCGTACACACCGGCGATCGACGCGATGGTGGCGGTCGGTGCGATGGCGAGCAGCAGGGAGTTGCGCATGCCGGTGGCGGAGACGCGCTCGCGCAGCGCGGCCCAGCGCTCGGGCCAGGCGAGCTGCGTGTCGTAGTGGTCGGGATGCAGCACGCCCCGGGCGGTGCGCGTCCGCTCCCAGGCCGGCAGCGGCCCGCTGCGCTCGGCCAGGTCGCAGGACGCCTCGTAGGCGGACAGCATGATCCGTTCGGCGATGCGGGTGGACAGGGCCTTCGCGGCGGCGGAGTCGAAGGGCAGGCGCAGCGCGAAGAAGACGTCCTGGAGACCCATCGCGCCGAGGCCCACCGGGCGCCACTTGGCGTTGGAGCGGCCGGCCTGCTCGGTCGGGTAGTAGTTGATGTCGACGACCCGGTCGAGGAAGGTCACGGCGGTGCGGACGGTGTCGTCCAGCCGCGCCCAGTCGATCACCTCCTCGCCGTCGGCGGCGTCCTGCACGACGAACGCGCCGAGGTTCACCGAACCGAGGTTGCAGACCGCGGTCTCGCCGTCGTCGGTCACCTCGATGATCTCGGTGCACAGGTTGGAGGAGTGGACGACGGTTCCGGGCTCCGCGGTCTGGTTGGCCGTGCGGTTGGACGCGTCCTTGAAGGTCATCCAGCCGTTGCCGGTCTGGGCGAGGGTGCGCATCATGCGCCCGTAGAGCTCACGGGCGGGATGGTGCGGCGGGCGAGCCCCGCGGCCTCCGCCCGGCGGTACGCGGCGTCGAAGTCGTCGCCCCAGAGGTCGACGAGCTCCGGCACGTCGGCGGGGGAGAACAGCGACCAGTCGGCGTCGGCGTTCACCCGGCGCATGAACTCGTCGGGGATCCAGTGCGCCAGGTTGAGGTTGTGCGTGCGGCGCGCCTCCTCGCCCGTGTTGTCGCGCAGCTCCAGGAACTCCTCGATGTCCGCGTGCCAGGTCTCCAGGTACACGCACGCCGCGCCCTTGCGCCGGCCGCCCTGGTTGACGGCGGCCACCGACGAGTCCAGGGTGCGCAGGAACGGCACGATGCCGTTGGAGTGGCCGTTGGTGCCCCGGATGAGCGAACCGCGGGAGCGGATGCGGGAGTACGACAGGCCGATGCCGCCGGCGTGCTTCGAGAGCCGTGCCACCTGGTGGTAGCGCTGGTAGATGGAGTCCAGCTCGTCCAGCGGGGAGTCCAGCAGGTAGCAGGACGACATCTGGGGGTGCCGGGTGCCGGAGTTGAAGAGCGTGGGGGAGGACGGCAGGTAGTCGAGGCGGCTCATCAGCCCGTAGAGGGACGCCACCTCGTCCAGCGCGCGCGGGGAGTCGTCCTCGGCGAGACCGCAGGCGACGCGCAGCATGAAGTGCTGCGGGGTCTCGATGACCTTGCGGGTGATCGGGTGCCGGAGCAGATAGCGGCTGTAGAGGGTGCGCAGGCCGAAGTAGCCGAAGCGGTCGTCGGCACCCGGGTCGACCAGCGCGTCGAGGCGCCGGGAGTGCGTCCGGACGAACGCGGCCGTGCGGTCCGCGATCAGCTGCTCGCGGTGGCCGACGGCGATCGAGCCGGAGAACGCGGACGCGCCCTGGCCGGCTGCCTCGTCCGCGATGGTGAGGGTGAGCAGTCGTGCCGCGAGCCGGGAGTACGCCGGGTCCTCGGAGATCAGGCCGGCGGCCGCCTCCGTGGCCAGTTCGCGCAGTTCGGCCTCGTCGGATCCCGCGTGACGGCCCCGGAGAGCGGCCGCGGCCACCCGGCCGGGGTCGGCGTCGGGCAGGTCGGCGGTGAGTTCGGTCAGGGTCCGCAGAAGCGCGGTACCTGGTCCGTCGGCGAGCTGCGCTGAAGCAGGATCGGGCGGCGCGATGGTCACGGGGTGCTCTCCCTCGCTCGGCTGGGGGCCGGCGGGGCAGGGGGCACGGACGCACACCCGGGCAGGGCGGACCGCGTCCACCGGCCTTTTCCGCGAGGCCCGGACGTCTGGGCACCCGGGCCGGACGGTCCGGGCGCACCGCCGGCAGGTTCTCGGACTCACACGGGCGTACGGGTCCTGGTTTCGGACCAGCGCACACCGGTACACCGTTGCGGGACAGTTCCGGATTCCCACCGGATTCCCCTGCGTCGACAGCGAGCACGAGCATACATGTAGGGGGGTGAGTTGAGGCACCCCCACATCTTGTGTCGTGGCCCGCTCAGGGCTTTGGACGTAGGTCGGCGGGGCGGCGGCCCGGGCACGGGTCTCCCGTCCCGCCCCGTCCGGGCAACGGGTACGCGAGACGGGCCTCCGCCTCTCCCCGGAGGGAGGTGCGGAGGCCCGTGGGCGGCCGGCCGGACCGGGTGCTCAGCAGCAGCGGAACCCCTTGCGGGGGTCGGCCTCCCGTTCGTCCGTGCGGCGGCGTTCGAACGCGCGGCGGGACATCACCTCCGCGTCGGGGTCGTGCGCCCGGGTGTGGGCCACATAGCGGTCGTACACCGACTCGCCCGAGACCTCGCGCACGTACCAGCGGACCCAGCCCACCGCGCGCCGTACCCCGCTCACCACCGTCGCACCCGCCGTACCGGCCATACCCGCCACGGTACTCACGTCCTGCCGCTTCCGGAGGCCTCCCGGTCCGGGGCGCCGGCGCCGACCGCCGCTAGCTCCGCCTTCTCCTCCTGCGTGGCGAACAGCCCGGCGGGCGCGACGAGCTTCGACTCGACGTACGGGACCTCGGCGAGCCGGACGGTCTCCGGCTTGCTGATCGCCCGGAAGCAGACCCGGGCGGCGTCCGCCAGGACCACCACGATGAGGAGGGCGAACAGGGCCGAAAGCACACCGTCGACGGTCGAGTTGGTGACGATGGTGTGCATGTCGTCCATCGACTTCGCCGGAGCCAGCACCTCGCCGGAGTCGATGCCGGCCTGGTACTTCTCGCGCTGGGAGAAGAAGCCCACCTTCGGGTCGCCGGAGAAGACCTTCTGCCAGCTCGCGGTGAGGGTGACCGTGGCGTCCCAGGCGAGCGGGACGGCCGTGACCCACGCCCACTTGAGGCGTCCGGACTTCACCAGCAGCGTGGTGCAGACGGCGAGGGCGACGGCCGCGAGGAGCTGGTTGGCGATGCCGAAGAGCGGGAAGAGCTGGTTGATGCCGCCGAGCGGGTCGTGCACGCCGACCCAGAGGAAGTAGCCCCAGCCGCCGACGACGACGGCGCTGGCGAACCAGACGCCGGGCTTCCAGCTGATCTGCTTCATCGGCTTGTAGACGTTGCCGAGCGAGTCCTGCAGCATGAAGCGCCCCACGCGGGTGCCCGCGTCGAGCGTGGTGAGGATGAAGAGCGCCTCGAACATGATCGCGAAGTGGTACCAGAACGCCTTCATCCCGGCACCGCCGATGACCGCGGAGAAGATCTCCGACATACCGAGCGCGAAGGTCGGCGCGCCGCCGGTGCGGGAGAGCAGGCTCGCCTCCTCGACGTCCTTGGCGGCCTGGGTCAGTTGCTCGGGGGTGACGGTGAAGCCGAGGTTGGCGACCGCCTGGGAGGCGGACTCGACCGTCGTGCCGAGGACGCCGGACGGGGAGTTGATCGCGAAGTACAGACCCGGGTCGAGGATGCAGGCGCAGATCATCGCCATGACCGCGACGAACGACTCGGTCAGCATGGCCCCGTAGCCGATCATCCGGATCTGGGTCTCCTTCTGGATCATCTTCGGGGTGGTGCCCGAGGAGACCAGGGAGTGGAATCCGGAGAGCGCGCCGCACGCGATGGTGATGAAGACGAACGGGAACAGCGAACCCGCGAAGACCGGTCCCTGCCCGTTGCCCGCGAACTCGGTGACGGCCGGCATCTTCAGCGTCGGCATCGCGATGACGACGCCCAGGGCCAGCAGCACGATGGTGCCGACCTTCATGAAGGTCGAGAGGTAGTCGCGCGGGGCCAGCAGCAGCCAGACCGGGAGCACGGAGGCCAGGAATCCGTAGGCCATCATCCAGACGACCAGGGTGCCCGGCTCCAGGGTGAAGAACGCCGCGAGCGAGGAGTCCGCGACCCAGCCGCCCGCGATGATCGCGAGCAGCAGCAGCGCGACGCCGATGATCGACACCTCGCTGACCCTGCCCGGCCGCAGGGTACGCAGGTAGATGCCCATGAACAGGGCGATCGGGATCGTCATGCCGATGGAGAAGACACCCCAGGGGGAGTGCGCCAGGGCGTTGACGATCACCAGTGCCAGCACCGCCAGCAGAATGATCATGATCGCGAAGACGGCGATCAGGGCGGCGACGCCGCCGAAGGGGCCGATCTCGTCCCGCGCTATCTGGCCGAGCGAGCGGCCGTCCCGGCGGGTGGAGAAGAACAGGGTGACCATGTCCTGCACGGCACCGGCGAAGATCACTCCGACGATGATCCAGATGGTGCCCGGCAGATAGCCCATCTGGGCGGCGAGGATCGGACCGACCAGCGGGCCCGCCCCGGCGATGGCCGCGAAGTGGTGGCCGAACAGCACCCGCCGGTCGGTCGGGTGGAAGTCGACACCGTTGTCAAGCCGCTCCGCGGGGGTGGCGCGGGTCTTGTCGGCCCTGAGCACGCGGTACTGGATGAAGCGCGCGTAGAACCGGTAGGCGATGGCGTACGAGCCGAGCGCGGCCGCCAGCATCCAGACGGCGGAGACCTCCTCGCCCCGCGAGAGGGCGAGTACGCTCCAGCCACCCGCGCCCACCAGCGCGACGAGTGCCCATACTGCGATGGCCCGCGGAGTCATGCTCCGCGGGGATGTGGTCGATGGTGCAGGCCCGGCCATGGTGTGGCTCCCGTCCCCTGTTGATCGCCTGTAACGCGCGAGCAATCTAGGCGACTGCTTCCTCGGGCGGCACCCCTGTCCGCATCTCGGTACGGCAAAGACTGCGACGGCGCCGTCGGGTGCGGGCCGCTCCGCGACCTGGTCGGGCCCCCGGAGGGCGGCCCCGGGCTCTGGGGGCCGTCAGGAGGACCCGGGGCGCCGGAGCCTGGCCACGAACTTGTAGCGGTCGCCCCGGTAGACCGAGCGGACCCACTCGACGGGCTCGCCGCCGGCGTCGAGCGAGTGCCGCGAGAGCATCAGCATCGGCAGGCCGACGTCCGTGCCGAGCAGTCCCGCCTCGCGGGGGGTGGCCAGGGAGGTCTCGATGGTCTCCTCGGCCTCGGCGAGGTGGACGTCGTACACCTCGGCCAGCGCGGTGTAGAGGGAGGTGTACTTCACCAGGGACCGGCGCAGCGCCGGGAAGCGCTTCGCGGACAGGTGCGTGGTCTCGATCGCCATCGGTTCGCCGCTGGCCAGCCGGAGGCGCTCGATGCGCAGCACCCGTCCGCCCGGTGCGATGTCCAGCAGTCCGGCGAGCGTGTCGTCGGCCGTCACATAGCCGATGTCCAGCAGTTGCGACGCGGGTTCCAGTCCCTGGGCCAGCATGTCCTCGGTGTACGAGGTCAGCTGGAGTGCCTGGGAGACCTTGGGCTTGGCGACGAACGTGCCCTTGCCCTGGATGCGCTCCAGCCGTCCCTCGACGACCAGTTCCTGGAGCGCCTGGCGCACGGTGGTGCGCGAGGTGTCGAACTCGGCGGCGAGCGTGCGCTCCGGCGGCACGGGCGTGCCGGGGGGCATGGTCTCCGTCATGTCGAGCAAGTGCCTTTTGAGCCGGTAGTACTTGGGCACGCGTGCGGTCCGGGCCGCCGTCCCGTTCTCCGGCCCGGTGCCGGCCCCGTCCGTGGCCATGGCCTGCCTTCCCGACTCGTGTGGTGCTGCCGTCACCGGCTCCTCCGTTGGTTGCGGCTCACATGGTGGCACGGTCCGGTCACGGGTCGTCGCCCTCCCTCAGGTGTCGGTCCGGTAACGGACGCGACAGCCCTTCTTATACACCCTTGACACCCTTAAAGGTCTAGGCCAAGCTCCCGGTACTGGTCTAAACCATTCAAGGCCATGTCCCGGCCCCACGGGCGGTCTCGGCGTATGACTCCGTATTCCTCGCGGTGGGCGGGGGGGTGCAGCATCCCTGAGGAGGGTGGCGTGAAGCGCAAGCTCATCGCGGCGATCGGCGTCGCGGGCATGATGGCCGGCCTTGCCGCATGCGGTTCCGGCGACAGCGGGGGCGAGGCCGGGGCGGACGTCGAGGAACTCACCGTCTGGCTGACGGTCGACGCCCAGAACAACTGGCCCGAGCTGGTGAAGGCGGCCGACGACGCGGTCACCGGAAAGCACCCCGGCCTCAGGATCAGGCACGAGTACTACGGCTGGCCGGACAAGAACGCCAAGCTCGACGCCGTCCTCGCCACCGACAAGGCCCCCGACGTCGTCGAGATGGGCAACACCGAGATGCTCGGCTACATGGTCAAGGGCGCCTTCGCCGAGGTCGACCCGAAGCGCTTCGACCGGTCCGACGCCTGGCTCGACGGCCTGCGGGAGTCCGTCACCTACGAGGGCCGGACCTACGGCGTCCCCTACTACGCGGGCGGCCGCGTCGGCAACTGGCGCAAGGACGTCGCCGCCGAGGCCGGGGTGAAGACCCCGCCGAGGACGTACGCGGAACTGACCGCCGCACTGGACGCGATCCAGAAGAAGAAGGGCCCCGCGTTCAGCGCCTGGTACCAGCCGTCGCCGGACTGGTACGCCGCGATGTCCTTCGTCTACGACGCGGGCGGCGCCATCGCCGAGAAGGAGGGCGGCCGGTGGAAGGCCACCCTCTCCTCGCCCGAGTCCCTCAAGGGCCTGAACGAGTACAAGAGGGTGCTCGACACCTATATGAAGGCCGACAAGACCAAGGACGAGTCGGACCGCTACCTCGTGTACGGCCAGGGCAACGCCGGCATGATCTTCGGCGCGGCCTGGGAGGGCGCGACCGCCGAGGACCCCGAGAACGACAAGACCGGCAAGCTCAAGGGCAACCTCGAGAACTTCGTGATGCCCGGTCCCTCCGGCGGCAACATGCCCGTGTTCCTGGGCGGTTCGGACCTGGCCATCCCGGTCAAGTCGAAGGCGCAGGACGTCGCCGCCGAGTGGATCAACGCCTTCACCGGTGCCCGGGGGCAGCAGGGCCTGCTCGCCAAGGGCAACCTGCCCAACAACAAGACGGACCTGGCGACCCTGAAGGGCGACCCGGCCACGGCCGTGCCGGCCACGGCCGCCGAGTCCAGCTGGTTCGTCCCGACGGCACCGGGCTGGGGCCAGGTGGAGAAGGCCCGGACCCTGAAGACCATGCTCCAGGAGATCGGGACCGGGAAGAAGTCGGTCGAGGAGGCCGCGAAGGCGGCCGACGAGGCGATCGACAAGGTCATCAACACCAAGTGACCCTCCGGCAGGGCCCCGTCACCGACGGCGGGGCCCTGCTCCCGTACCAGGAGAAGAACGGCTGGGAGCGCCCGATGAGTGCCGCAGACACCACCACCGCCAAGGTGCCGCCGACGCGGCCGCCGGCACCCCCGGGTGCCGGTGAAGGAGCCGGTCAAGGAGCCGGTGGAGGGGCCGAAGGAACCGGAGGGGCCGGTGAAGCGGGGAGGCCGGCCCGGCAGCGGCGGCGCGCGGGCGGCGGGGCCGCGCTCCCGTGGGCGCTGCTCGCCCCCTGCCTGCTCGTGCTGCTGCTGGTCCTCGGCTATCCGCTGACCCGGCTGGTGACCCTCTCCTTCCAGAAGTTCGGGCAGCCCCAGCTGTGGGGCTTCCAGCAGCCCGAGCCGGTCGGCTTCGCCCACTTCGGCAGAATCCTCGGGGACGGGGAGTTCTGGGCCGTCGTCGTCCGCACGGTCCTCTTCGCCGGTGGCGCGGTGACCCTCACCATGGTGCTCGGCATGCTGACGGCCCTGCTGCTGCAGCGGGTGTCCGGCTGGGTGAAGGCGCTGGTCAACATCGCGCTCGTGGCCAGCTGGGGCATGCCCGTCATCGTCGCCACCGCCATCTTCAAGTGGCTGTTCGACACCGACTACGGAGTGCTCAACTGGCTGCTGAGCAGGCTCCCCGGTGTCGACATGATCGGGCACAACTGGTTCGCCGGCGGTCCGCAGGGTCTCGCCGTCATCATGCTGCTCGTGGTCTGGGGCGCCGTCCCCTTCGTGGCCATCACGCTCAGCGCGGGGCTCACCCAGGTGCCCAGGGAACTCGAGGAGGCCGCCCGGCTCGACGGCGCCGGCTCGTGGGGCGTCTTCCGGTACGTCACCCTGCCGGTCCTCAAACCCATCATCGTCATGCTCACGACGCTCTCCGTCATCTGGGACATGGGCGTCTTCCCGCAGGTCTTCGTGATGCGCAACGGCCACCCCGAGGCCGAGTTCCAGCTGCTGACGACGTACTCGTACGACAAGGCCTTCGTGGTCAACGACTACGGCGGCGGCTCGGCGATCGCCCTGGTCACGGTCGTCCTGCTGCTCGGCGTGGTCGCGGTCTACATGCGCCAGATGCTGAAGATCGGAGAGGTCGAGTGAGCGCCGTGACCGGGAACGCCGCCCCACGCCGCCGCCGCAGGCCCGGCCGCGGCCGACTCGGCTGGAACCTGCTCGGCCTGCTGGTCTTCGCCACCGCGGGCTTCCCCGTCTACTGGATGCTCAACACGGCCCTCAAACCCGCGAAGGACGCGATCGACCCCGACCCGCGCTTCTTCCCCCGGACGTTCACCCCGGAGAACTTCGCCCGCGCCTTCGAGGTCGCCGACTTCTGGGGCCCGGTCGGCCGCAGCCTCGCCGTCTCGCTGGTCGTGGTGCTCATCGGCATCGTGGTCGGCATGCTGGCGGCGCTCGCGATCTCCCGCTTCGCCTTCCGCGGCCGCAAGGTCGTGATCGTCGGCATCCTGGCCGTGCAGATGGTCCCGCTGGTCGCGATGATCATTCCGGTGTTCCTGCTCCTGAACGACCTCGGCCAGTACGACAGGCTCACCGGTCTGATCATCACGTACCTCACCTTCGTCCTCCCCTTCACGGTGTGGACGCTGCGCGGGTTCATCGTCAACATCCCCAAGGAGCTGGAGGAGGCGGCCATGGTCGACGGCTGCACCCGCACCGGCGCCTTCGTGCGGGTGGTCCTCCCGCTGCTCGCCCCGGGCATGGTGGCCACGTCCGTGTACGCCTTCATCCAGGCGTGGAACGAGTACCTGTACGCCCTGATGCTGATGAGCCAGCAGAACCAGACAGCCACCGTCTGGCTCGGCAACTTCACCACCAAGCACGGCACCGAGTACGCGCCGATGATGGCCGGCGCCACGATGATGGCCGTCCCGATCGTGATCCTCTTCCTCCTCGTCCAGCGCAAGATGGCCGCGGGTCTGACGGCCGGCGCAGTGAAGGGATGAACCCTCCCATGACGACGCTCGTGGACCGCACCGACTCGCTCACCCGCGACGCCCTCGCCGTGCTGCAGCCCGGCTTCGTCGGCACCACCGCACCCGACTGGCTGCTGCGCAGGATCGGGGAAGGACTGTCCTCCGTCGGGCTGTTCGGCCGCAACGTCGCCTCGCCCGGCCAGCTCGCCGACCTCACGGCCCGGTTGCGGGCGGAGCGCGAGGACGTCCTCGTCGCGATCGACGAGGAGGGCGGCGACGTCACGCGCCTGGAGGTCCGCACCGGCTCCTCCTTCCCCGGCAACTACGCGCTCGGGTCGGTGGACGACGTCGAACTGACCCGGGCGGTGGCCGCCGAACTCGGCCGCCGGCTGGCCGAGTGCGGGGTCGACCTCAACTGGGCCCCCTCGGCCGACGTCAACTCGAATCCGGACAATCCCGTCATCGGAGTGCGTTCCTTCGGTGCGGATCCCGCGCTGGTCGCCCGGCATACCGCCGCGTACGTCCGGGGCCTCCAGTCCGCCGGCGTCGCTGCATGTGCCAAGCATTTTCCGGGACATGGTGACACGGCCGTCGACTCCCACCACGCCCTGCCCCGGATCGATGTGGAGTCGGCCACGTTGCACTCGCGTGAGCTGCAGCCTTTCCGCGCGGCCGTTTCGGCCGGTTCCAAATCCGTCATGAGCGCGCATATCCTGCTACCCGCGCTCGACCCGGACCGTCCGGCCACCCTGAGCCCGCGGGTCCTCACCGGACTGCTGCGGCAGGAGCTGGGCTACAGCGGACTGATCGTCACCGACGGCATGGAGATGCAGGCCGTCTCCGCCGTCTACGGCATCGAGCGCGGCAGCGTCCTCGCGATCGCCGCCGGTGCCGACGCGATCTGCGTCGGCGGCGGCCTGGCCGACGAGGACACCGTGCTGCGGCTGCGCGACGCGCTGGTCGCCGCGGTGCGCCGGGGCGAGCTGCCCGAGGAGCGACTGGCCGACGCGGCGGCGCGGGTGCGCGCGCTCGCGGACTGGACCAGGGGGGCCAGGGGGGCGGCATCGGAGCCGGGCGCGGCTTCACAGGAGGGGACCGCGCCCGGCACCGAGATCGGTCTGGCGGCCGCCCGGCGGGCCGTGCGCGTCACGGTGGGGGAGTGCCGCCGTGAGCCGCTGACGACCGCGCCGTACGTCGCCGCCTTCACCCCGGTGGCGAACATCGCCGTCGGTGGCGAGACCCCGTGGGGAGTCGCGGCGGAACTGGCCCGCATCCTCCCGGGTACGGAGACCGGAACCTACGCGGACGCCGCCGTCGACGACGTCCTCCTGGCGGCCGGTGGCCGCCGCATCGTGGCCGTCGTGCGCGACGCCCACCGCCACCCGTGGATGTCGCGGTCCCTGGACGCCCTCGTGGCGGCCCGCCCGGACACGATCGTCGTGGAGATGGGCCTCAACGCCGCCCCGCCGAGGGGAGCCCTCCATGTGGCCACCTACGGCGCGGCCCGGGTCTGCGGGATCGCGGCGGCGGAGGCCGTGACCGGGGCCTGAGGGGCGAGCGGTACGCGCGCCCCCGGTGGCACCGGCGGCGTCCCGGCGGACGGGTCCGGCGGCGCACCGCCGCCCCGCCCGGCCGCAGGCGCCGAGGGCCCCGCACCGGCGACCGGGACGCCGGAGGAGGACGGCCGCACACCGGCCGTCGAGCCCGGTCGCGAAGGCGGCGATACCGGTCCGCCGGCTCTACGGGCGGACCGGTATCGCCGTGCGTGGGTGCGTGGGTGCGTGGGTGCGTGGGTGCGTGGGTGCGCGGGCGTGCGGGCGTGCGGGCGTGCGCGGCGACCGCGGGGGCGGTGGCCGGCCGGCCGCGCCGGGCGTGCCCGCCCCGGCCGCCGGTGGGGCCGGGGCGGGGGCCGGCCGTGGCCCCTGGTCGCCGCTGGGCGGTGTGTCCCGGCGGGTCCGGTTCTCGCCGGGCCGGACGGGCCGGGTACGGGTGCCGGGTGGCTGCGTGTGTGCGTGATCGCGGCCGTGATCGCGTGCGTCGTACGGGCCGCGTAGCCGGCGCTCGGCGGGGGTGGCCCCGGGGCGCCGTTCCGTGGCGCGGCCGGGGCCGGGCGGTGGCGCGCCCTACAGGGCCTGCCAGGCCGGCTTGTGCGCGTACGCGTGGCGGAAGTAGCCCGCCAGCTTCAGCTTCGAGGCCGCCGCCTCGTCGACCACGACCGTCGCATGCGGATGCAGTTGCAGCGCCGAGGCGGGGCAGACCGCCGCGACGGGGCCTTCCACGGTCGCCGCGACCGCCTCCGCCTTTCCCTCGCCGGTGGCCAGCAGCACCAGGTGCCGGGCCTCCAGGATCGTCCCGATCCCCTGGGTGACGACGTGGTGCGGCACCTGCTCGATGTCGCCGTCGAAGAAGCGGGCGTTGTCCGTGCGGGTCTGCTCGGTCAGCGTCTTGATCCTCGTGCGTGAGGCGAGCGACGAGCACGGTTCGTTGAACCCGATGTGCCCGTCCGTGCCGATCCCCAGCAGTTGCAGGTCGACACCGCCCGCCGCCGCCAGGGCCGCCTCGTACGCCTCGCAGGCGGCGCGGACGTCGTCCGCGGAGCCGTCCGGGCCGATGAACGCGTCCGGGCTCAGCCCGAGTGGCTCCACGACCTCGCGCAGCACCACCGAGCGGTACGACTCGGGGTGCCCGGCGGGCAGGCCCACGTACTCGTCGAGCTGCGCGATCCGGGCCCGGGAGACGTCCGCCGCCCCCGTCCGGACCCGCGCTGCCAGGGCCTCGTAGACGGGCAGCGGCGTCGACCCCGTGGCCACCCCGAGCAGTGCGTCGGGCTTGCGGTGGAGCAGGTCAGCGATGCCCTGCGCGACGAGCTCCCCGCCCGCCCCGGCGTCCTGGACGATGACAACTTCCACTCTGGGCCTGCCGATCGCTTGAAAGGTCATGTGGTATAGACCAATCTAGCAGAGTGGGGTGGCGTCCCGGTGAATCCCGGTCGGCGGAGGCATGGCCCGTGGCCGACCGGCCCCGGCCCCGTGCGGGGGATGCGTCATGCCGGTCAGGGCGTACGGGGGCACCGCGGGCGGCCGGTCCGGATCCCGGCCGGGATCCGGAGAACGGCGTTCGGCCCTGCGCCGAACCCCGCTCATCCCCGCCGCCCCCCGCTGATCCCCCTGATCCTCGCTGATCCCCGCCGAGCCCGGCCTGGGCCATGCCGGGAATCCACGGCGAAAACCCTTTGGGCGGATCCGCGTGGTCGCCGCAGCGGCCGCCGGGTCCAGGCCCGGACCGATGCCGCCGAGCGCACGCGGTGCGGATGGCGACCCGGCGCGTCCCGGCGGGCGCGGGTGCGGCGAGGCCGTTCCGCGGCCCCGCTGCGGCCGGCGGGCTCGACCGGTCGCCCGGCGGCGGCGCCGTGCTCCCCTGCCTCGTGCGAGGGCCGGAACCGAGAGTCGAGGAGGACCCCGGCGGGCTCCGCAGCGCCCATCGAAGGGACGGCGGAGCGGGTCCTGCCGAACACCGGAGTGCCCGGCATCCTCCCGGCCCCCGAAAGACCCGCGGGCCGCGGCGCCGGGACGGGACCCTCAACCCGTCCGGCACCGCAGCCCGGAGTTGCCCGGCCGGCGGGTGTGCGGTCCCGGTCGGCCGTGTGGAGGCCCTCGGCGCAGTCAGGGCAGAGAGCGCCGGGTCCTCGGTCCACCCTCCTGTGCGGGGAAGGTGGAGGTCTTCTGCTGTCCGCCGTCCGGGACGTGTCCCGGCGCGGCGATGCCATTCTGGGCTAGACCATTCCGTGCTGTCCATCCGTACGCACGCACTGTCCGGGCCCATCCTCCCCTACGGAGGCCCGTCCCGTCAGGTTCTCGCCAAAGGTACGCTCACAGCGTGCCCTCCATGAACGACCTCGTACGCCAGCACACCGCTCTGAGCGAGTCCGACCTCGAGTGGCTGCACCTGCTGGTCTCGGAGTGGCAGCTGCTCTCCGACCTCTCCTTCGCGGACCTCGTCCTGTGGGTTCCCACCCTCGACGGCACACGTTACGTCTCGGTGGCCCAGATGCGGCCGAACACCGGCCCGACCTCCTACCAGGACGACATGGTCGGGCATCTGGTCCCCCGCGGCCGCCGCCCGCTGCTGGACGCCGCGCTCGACGAGGGCCGCATCGTGCGCGAGGGAGACCCCGAGTGGCGCGAGGAAGTGCCGGTACGGGTCGAGTCCATCCCCGTACGGCGCGACGGCCGGGTCCTCGGGGTGATCGCGCGCAACACCAACCTGCTCACCGTGCGCACCCCCAGTCGGCTCGAGCTGACCTATCTGCAGTCCGCGTCCGACCTCGCCCAGATGATCGCCGCCGGCGCCTTCCCGTTCCCCGGGCAGCAGGTCGACATGGACGCCTCGCCGCGCGCCGGTGATGGGCTGATCCGTCTCGACGCCGACGGCGTCGTCCAGTACGCGTCCCCGAACGCGCTGTCCGCGTACCACCGGCTCGGTCTCGCCGCCGACCTGGTCGGGCAGCACCTGGGCCAGATCACCGCCGAACTGGCGCCGTCCCGGGGGCCGGTCGACGAGGCCCTGGTCAAGCTCGCCAGCGGATACGCACCCCGGGAGACCGAAGTCGAGGGCAACGGCGGCGTCATCCAGCTCCGCGCCATCCCGCTGAAGCCCAAGGGCGCCCGGATCGGCTCCCTCGTGCTGCTCCGCGACGTCACGGAACTCCGGCGCCGCGAGCGCGAGTTGATCACCAAGGACGCCACCATCCGGGAGATCCACCACCGGGTGAAGAACAACCTCCAGACGGTCGCGGCCCTGCTGCGCCTCCAGGCCCGGAGGATGGACTCCGTGCGCGGCCGGGAGGCCCTCAACGAGGCGGTCCGGCGGGTCGGGTCCATCGCCATCGTCCATGAGACGCTGTCCCAGAACCTGGACGAGCGGGTCGAGTTCGACGAGATCGCGGACCGGGTCCTCGCCATGGTGGCGGAGATCTCCCCCGGCAAGGTGGACTGCCGGCGCAGCGGCCGCTGCGGAATCCTCGACGCCGAGGTCGCCACGCCGCTCTCCATGGTCCTCACCGAGGTCCTGCAGAACGCGCTGGAGCACGCCTTCGCGCCGGGGGAGCACGGCACCGTCGAGGTGTCGGCGGTGCGCAGCGGCCCCCGATCCGCCGAGCGGCTGCTGATAACCGTGCAGGACGACGGCCGGGGGCTGCCCGAGGGCTTCGACCCGAAGACGGCGGGAAACCTGGGACTCCAGATCATCAGGACGCTGGTGGAGGGGGAGCTGGGCGGCACCTTCGACATGAAGCCGGCCGCCGGGCGGGGGACTCGGGCGGTCCTGGACATTCCCGTCCGGAGCCAGAAGTAGCCCCGGGAACCGTGGCGGAGCAGGTCCGGGCCTTTCGCCCGCCTTTCGCCACGCGGATCCCGCCGGAGTGGTTCCGGGCGGCACGCGCGGGGCGGCGCCTCCGGTTTCGTGCGGCGGATGCGGGAGGGTTCCCCGTGCGGCCGGTGCGGGATCGGGGCGCTTGTCCGGGGTGCACGACAGCGAGCCCCGGACCGGTGGAGACGGTCCGGGGCTCGAAAGCTGCGGGATACTGCTGCGCGCTGCGGCTCGGGGGCGGTGAGTGCGTACTCGCCGTACGCGCCGCCGGGCTCAGGCTGTTGGCAGGGGGCTCAGGCGCTGGCGTTGCGCGCCCGGTTGCGGGCGGCGCGGCGCTTCATCGCGCGGCGCTCGTCCTCGCTGAGGCCACCCCAGACGCCGGAGTCCTGGCCGGACTCGAGCGCCCACTGCAGGCACTGCTCCATGACGGGGCAGCGACGGCAGACGGCCTTGGCTTCCTCGATCTGCAGCAGCGCAGGACCGGTGTTGCCGATGGGGAAGAACAGCTCGGGGTCTTCCTCGCGGCAAACGGCGTTGTGACGCCAGTCCATGGCTGCTACCTCTCTTGGTATGACGTGCAAGTGCTTGTGAATGTGAACGCTTTCACGAATCCCCCGCAAGGGAAGGGCCTGCATCCAGATGAACTGGTTGCGGTCCTGGTTGAGGAGGGGTTCTGGCTCTCAGCGGAGGCCGGTCCTGCGGGCCGTCCCGAGCGCCACGTAGAGATTCGCAAACCTCGGCGGCGGATACAACCCCTTCCGGAAAGTTTTTTTTGATTCCTCGGTGTCGACTAGGTCACAGCCGTACTTCCATGGGGTGGATCCGCGCCTAAACGTTCGAGTGGAAGGACTTTTGCCTCTTCCGCTCACACAATCACACGCAGTGCACGGCGTACGCCTGTGAACGTCACGCTGCTGCGCAGTCCGAGGTGGTCACCGTCCATCTGGAAGGGCAGTGAGACCTTCGAATGCAAGGTGAAGTCCGTGAGATCGTGAAAAGAGGCCACATGCCTGCCGCGCGGCCCGCGGTCCGGGGTCGAGGTGAGCAGCTGGGTCGCGTAGCGGGCCAGCGCGGGGGTCGACAGCCGGCTCAGCCCGAGCACGTCCAGGGCGCTGTCGAAGGACGCCGCCGGGGTCGCGTACACCGGGCGGTTCCCCAGGTAGGTCCAGGGGGAGGTGTTGCAGACGATGGACAGCACCAGCTCGCGCACGGGGTCCGCCCCGGGGCGTTCCAGGGTGATCGCGCCGCTGCGGCGGTGCGGGTCCGCGAGGAACTGCCGCGCCGCCTGGCGTATGTAGAGGGAGTGCGTCGAGATCCGGCCGCGCTCCCGCTGCTGCTCGACCCTGCCGACGACTCCGGCGTCGAAGCCGAATCCGGCGCAGAACGTGAACCAGCGCGGCGGAACGCCCTCGTCCGGTGTGTCCGGCGTACCGGCCGCTATGCCGAGCCCCACCGTGCGGCCGCTCCCCGTCTCCAGGGCGTCCAGGATGGCGCCGGTGGCCTCCACGGCGTCGTTCGGCAGCCCCAGGGCGCGGGCGAAGACGTTCGTGGAGCCGCCGGGGACGACCGCGAGCCGCGGCAGCGCGTCGGGGTCCGGGCCGGCGTGCAGCAGCCCGTTCACGACCTCGTTGACCGTGCCGTCGCCGCCCAGTGCCACGACCATGTCGATGTCGTCGGAGTCGGCGGCCCGCCGGCCGAGGTCGCGCGCGTGGCCGCGGTACTCGGTGGTGACGGCCTCCAGCTTCATCTCGCTCGCGAGTGCGTGGATCAGGACGTCGCGGGTGCGGGCACTGGTGGTGGTTGCCGCCGGATTGACCACGAGGAGTGCACGCATGGCCGCCAGGGTACCTACCGCGGGGTACACGGCCCAGTCCGGGGCGTGCGCCCCCGGCGCGGTACGCCCTCCGGGCCGGGCCGGGCGCGGGGCTACCCTGCAGGGGTGAGCAGTGCAGAGCAGACCCCCGAGACCGTGCCCGGCGCCCCCGTGAGGCGACGGCACGGCAGGCTGACCGCGGCGGCCGCCCTGTGCGGGTTCCAGGCCCTGGCGCTGTTCGCCGGTGGCCTCTACCTGCTGGTCTCGGGCCTGACCGGTGACCCGGACAGCACGTCGCAGGCCGAGACGGGCGGGGTGACGCTGATCGCGCTGGGCCTCATCCCGCTGCTCGCCGCACGCGGGCTGCTGCTGGGGCGCGGCTGGAGCCGCGGCCCCGCGATCATCACCCAGATCATGGCGCTGCCGGTGGCCTGGACCCTGCTCCGCGCGTCGGGCGCGCTGATCCCCGCGGGCATTCTGCTGGCCGTCGTGGCCGTCACCGCGCTGGTGCTGCTGCTCGACCCGCGGACCGCGCAGGCGCTGGGCATCCGCGGCCGCGCGTAGTCTCCGGCGGCCGGGGAAGGCGTGGGAACAGCCGTCCGGAACCGCCGGAGGGTCACTCCTCGACCAGGAGCTTCTCGCGGAGTTGTGCCAGCGTGCGTGCCAGGAGGCGGGAGACGTGCATCTGGGAGATCCCGACCTCCTGGGCGATCTGCGACTGCGTCATGTTGCCGAAGAAGCGGAGAAGGAGAATCCGCTTCTCCCGGGGCGGCAGATCCTCCAGCAGCGGCTTCAGCGACTCGCGGTACTCGACACCCTCCAGCGCCTCGTCCTCGGCGCCCAGGGTGTCCGCGACCGCCGGGGACTCGTCGTCGGTGTCGGGCACGTCCAGCGAGAGCGTCGAGTACGCGTTGGCGGACTCCAGGCCCTCCAGGACCTCCTCCTCGGAGATGCCGAGACGCTCGGCCAGTTCGTGGACCGTGGGGGAGCGGCCGTGCTGCTGGGACAGCTCCGCGGTCGCCGTGGTCAGCGCGAGCCGCAGCTCCTGCAGCCGCCGGGGGACCCGCACCGCCCAGCCCTTGTCGCGGAAGTGCCGCTTGATCTCCCCGACGACCGTCGGCGTCGCGTAGGTCGAGAACTCGACGCCCCGGTCGGGGTCGAACCGGTCCACGGACTTGATCAGCCCGATCGTCGCGACCTGGGTGAGGTCGTCGAGCGGCTCGCCGCGGTTGCGGAATCGGCGGGCCAGGTGCTCCACCAGGGGCAGATGCATCCGCACCAGCTGGTTCCGGAGTTCGGCACGCTCGGGGGAGCCCTCCGGAAGTCCGCGCAGCGCGATGAACATCGCACGCGCCTCGCTCCGGTCGTTCGGAGCGTGGTGCCCGTGTTCCCTGAGGTGGTGCTCGTGGTCGCTCATGGCCGCCCTCTGCCAGTGCCTCGCCCGGGAGGTACCCCCAGCCTGCTTCTGCTCCGCCGCGGCCGGGAGGCCGTCACGCTCGTCCACCGGGTGCGGCCTGGCCTGCTGCTCCGGGATGCCCGCCGGCCCGCCGGCCGGCTCCGCCGGGGCCGTGGGCCCGCCGTTCCGCGTTCCGGAAATCCGCTCCTCGTCGCGCACCGGACCGTCCCCGTCTCTCACGCCGGCCCGGGTCCCGCGCCGCGCTGCTTGTACAGGCTGATGGAGACCGTACGGTCCTCCGCCACGGAGGAGTCGACCTTGCCCGCCAGTGCCGAGAGCACCGTCCAGGCGAAGGTGTCGCGCTCCGGGGCGCGGCCGTCGGTCGTCGGGGCCGAGACCGTGACCTCCAGGGAGTCGTCGACGAGCCGGAAGACGCAGCTGAGGACGGATCCGGGGACGGCCTGCTGCAGCAAGATCGCACATGCCTCGTCGACCGCGATGCGCAGGTCCTCGATCTCGTCGAGGGTGAAGTCCAAGCGCGCCGCGAGGCCGGCCGTGGCCGTACGCAGCACGGACAGGTAGGCACCCGCAGCGGGCAGCCGGACTTCCACGAAGTCCTGGGTCCCGGGCTCGCCTGCGATGTCGGACACCCTCACCTCCAAGGTGGCACAAGGTCGATCGAGGCCCCGGGAGGGCGTCCCGGAGCCGAGTGCTGCGCGTCGGTGCGCAGCCAGTACCTGGACTGGCGACGCTATCGCGATCCATGGTGCCGTGTCGCCGGGACCCCTACCCGGCGCTGTCACTCATGGTAAGCCCATGGGTACGCACAGTGGCTAGTGCTCTGCGGCCCTCAAATGCGAGAAGTCGGCGGAGCTTTGACGTACCCGGACGTCAGACGATCGAACCGTCCGCGAAGCACCATCGCCAGGTCTCTCCGTGCTCCAGGGTGCGTATCACCGGATGTCCCTCCTGCTCAGCGTGGTGGGAAGCGTGCCGGCCCGGTGACGAGTCGCAGCACCCCACGTGCCCGCACGTCAGGCAGATCCGCAGCTGCACCGGGTGCGTCCCCTCGGCCCGGCACACGAGGCAGGTGTCGCTCAGGCGCTCGGGTTCGGGGCGCGGCAGGTCGAGAACATGCGGGCACTCGCTCATGATGGCCAGGTTACGACGCGGGTGAGCGGCTGAGGGGCGGATCATGGATGCGTTGTCGGTGGTGGCGCTGGTCGCGGCGAGTGCCGCGGTCGCCGGGATCGCCCGCAGGACGGTGGTGCCCGCGCCCCTGCTCCTCGTCGCGGTCGGTCTGGTCGCCTCCTACGTACCCGGAGTCCCCGAGTACACCCTGGACCCGCACATCGTGCTGCCGCTGATCCTGCCGCCGCTGCTGCACATCGCAGCGCTGGACAGCTCGTACCTCGATCTGCGGGCCAACGTCCGCCCCATCGCCCTGCTCTCCGTCGGCTACACCCTCTTCGCGACCCTCGTCGTGGGGTGGGTGGCGCACCTGGTGATCCCCGGCCTCCCGCTGACCGCCGCACTCGTACTCGGCGCGGTGGTCGCCCCGCCCGACGCGGTGGCGGCGACCGCGGTCGCCCGCAGACTCCGCCTGCCCGGCCGGATCACCACGATCCTCCAGGGCGAGTCCCTGGTGAACGACGCCACCGCCATCACCGCCTACCGGGTGGCCCTGGCGGCCGCGGTCGGCGAGGGCATCACCTGGGGCGAGGGCATCGGGATGTTCCTCGTCGCCGCCGCCGGCGGCATCGGCGTCGGCCTGGTGCTGATGGTGCCCATCCAGTGGCTGCGGACCCGTCTCGGGGAACCCCTGCTGCAGAACACCCTGTCCCTGCTGATCCCCTTCGTCGCCTACGCCGCAGCCGAGCACGTACACGCCTCCGGTGTGCTCGCGGTCGTGGTCGTCGCCCTCTTCCTCGGGCACCGGTCCTGGCAGGTCGACTTCGCCACCCGGCTCCAGGAGGAGGCGGTCTGGCGGATGGCCGCCTTCGTCCTCGAGTCGGCCGTCTTCGCGCTGATCGGGCTGCAACTGGCACCCGTCGTGGGGAAGATCGGCTCGTTCTCGGCCCAGGAGGTCGCGGGGTACGCCGTCGTCGTCTTCGGCGTCGTGGTGGCGTCCCGCTTCGTGTGGGTCTTCCCCGCGACCTTCGTCCCGCGGATGCTGTCGCGGCGCATCCGGGAACGCGAGCCCGGCGTGGACTGGCGGACCCCGGTGATCGTCGGCTGGGCCGGGATGCGGGGCGTGGTGTCCCTGGCGATCGCGTTCTCCATCCCGGTCCTCGCGGCCGGCGGCGAGCCCTTCCCGGCGCGCAACCTGATCCTGTTCCTCACCTTCACCACGGTGATCGGCACCCTGGTGGTGCAGGGGCTCACCCTGCCCGCACTGATCCGTGCCCTGAAGCTCCCGGAGCGCGACCCGCTGAGCGTCACCCTGGCCGAGGCGCAGGCCCAGAGCGAGGCGTCCCGCGCGGCGGAGCGGCGGTTGGAGGAACTCGTCGCCGACCCGGTCAACGCCCTGCCGGGTCCCCTCCTCGACCGGCTGCGCACGGTCCTCGAGCACCGCAGGAACTCGCCCTGGGAGAGGCTCGGGGCGGTCAACCCCGTCACGGGCGAGTCCGCCGACGGCACCTACCGCCGTCTCACCCGCGAAGTGATCCAGGCCGAGCGCGAGG
This sequence comes from Streptomyces sp. I6, assembly GCA_003725745.1. Classification (GTDB taxonomy): domain Bacteria; phylum Actinomycetota; class Actinomycetes; order Streptomycetales; family Streptomycetaceae; genus Streptomyces. The sequence goes on from RHDP01000001.1 coordinate 4,600,291, forward strand.
TGTTCGTGCGGCTCCGCGACGAACGCCGGATCGACGACGAGATGATGCGGACGCTGCTGCGGCGGCTGGACCTCGAGGAGGCGGCCGCCTACCGCGAGGCCGCGGGCTGAGGCCCTCCGGTGATCACCGCCGCCACGGCCGTTCCCGGCGGGAAGGCGCCCTCGCCGGCGAGGGCGACGAGTCCGTAGAGCATTTTGGCGACATAGAGACGCTCCACGGGCAGCCCGTGGCGTGCCTCGAAGTCCCGCGCGAACGCCTCGAGAGCCGGTGGGACGCGGGCGTACCCGCCGAAGTGGAACCGCTCGTCCAGCCACCAGTCGCCGGCCGGCCCCCGAAGGCCTCTCTCTGGAGGGCGGCCGTCCGCTCACCCAGGAAGCCTCCCTTGAGCACGGGCACACCGAGCGCCCGCGCCCCGTCACCGAGTCCGGCGGCAAGCCCGGCGAGTGTCCCTCCGGTCCCGCACGCCACGGCGGCCACATCGGCCGCGCCGCGCAGCTCGCGGCCCAGTTCCGTACAGCCCCGCACCGCGAGGTCGTTGCTGCCGCCCTCCGGGACGACCCGGCACCCCGCCGGTGCCCCGCAGCGCTCCAGCAGCCCCGCGAGCACCACGGGGTCGGACGCACGGCGGTACGTGGCGCGGTCCACGAAGTGCAGCCGCATCCCGTCGGCGGCGCAGGCGGCGAGCGACGGGTTGAGGGGGCGCGCGGCGAGCTCGTCGCCCCGGACGACACCGATCGCGGGGAAGCCGAGCAGCCGCCCTGCGGCGGCCGTGGCGCGCAGATGGTGGGAGTACGCGCCGCCGAAGGTGAGCACGGTCCGGCCGGCCGCCGCACGCAGGTTCGGTGCCAGCTTGCGCCACTTGTTGCCGGGCAGGTCGGGGTGGATGAGGTCGTCCCGCTTGAGCAGCAGCCGCAGCCCGTGCCGCGCGAAGCGCTCGTCCCGCACCTCCTGCAAGGGGGAGGGCAGCCGGGGCCGAAGTGCACGGTCGAGGTCTACGGGCTGGCTCACCCACCCATTGTCGCTTCGCCTTCTCGCCGTCCCGTCACGGCGTCCGCGGCGCGCGGCCCGTACCGCGCGAAGCGCTCGTCCGCCGCAGGCTCCGGAGGGGAGGGGAGGGGAGGGGGGAAGGGGGGAAGGGAGGCAGCCGGGGCCGGATGCGCTCACCCCGCCGTTCACCCGGCCGTTCTCGCCGCCCCGGCCCGGAAGGGGCCCGGCCGGGTGCCGTCGACGGCCCGCGCGGGGTGAGGCCCGCGTCGACGGGAAGCCTGCTCTGGTGGCTCCCCGCCGCGCTCGCCGCGACGCGGTGCTCCTGTCCGAGCGGCGGGGCCCGCTCGCGCCGGCGGCCCGTTGTCTCAGCGGTGGTGCTGACGTGCACCGATGGCAGGGCCCGCTCGCACGGGCAGCCAGCCGCCCCGCGTGGCAGCAGCCCGGCCAGGCCGGACTCCCGCCCGCTCGGCGGGGGTGCCGGCCCGGTGGGTGTGCCGGCCGCGACCGGCGGCACGCCGGCCCGGCCGGGCCCCGCTCGCGAGGGTGCTCTCAGGCGAGCCGTCCGGCGATCCGGGTGCGCATGGAGCTCATGGTGAAGCCCCGGGGGTCGATCTTCCCCGGCTGCCACTCCAGGTGCCCGATGACCGACGGGGCGCCCCACCCGTGGCGCCGGCAGACGGCGGCGGCCGCTCGCTCGATCGCCTCCAGCTGGACCTGCGGCCACGGGTCCTTTCCGTCGCCGAGGTTCTCGCACTCGAATCCGTAGAAGTGCGGGTTCCCGTCCGTGTTCGCCTCGTCGTCGGGAGGCAGCGCCGTCTCGGCGATGACGGCGCGCAGGACGTCGTCGTCGCCGAGCCCGGCGTGGTTGGCCCTGCCGTACCCGACGAGGTGGACCGTGCCGTCCTTGGCGATGACACCGTGGCACAGCGGGCCCGGCAGGCCCTGGTAGCCATCGCGGCAGAGGCGTACGGTGTCCGCGGTGCCCGAGGTGGCGGTGTGATGGATCATCACGCCGTGCACGGGGCCCCAGGGGCCCTTGTGGTTGCGGTTGTGGGTGCGCCAGGCGCCGACCTGGACGATCGTCAGCCCCTCGCCGAGCAGGGCGTCGAGAAAGCTGTCCGCGGACATGGGTGGGGCCATGACCGGCTCCTTCACGGCTGGATGTGTGGGTATGGAGCTTTTACCCGCAACTCCCTGACGAGGCGGCCCGTTCGCACGGTGTGCGAGCCGATCCGGCCAGTGCACTGGAACAGGCGCCTCATGCCTCGCACATCATCGTTCAGTCCCACTCATTTGTGTAATAGCGCGCGCACGCACCGCGCTGAAAGGCTCTTCGTCGCAGGTCAACCCATGATTGCGAAGGAGCCCCATGTCGGTTGGTACGGACGGTCCGGTTGGTGACGAGGTGCGCGAGGGCGGCCGGGACGCGGCACCGCCGCAGCAGAGTCTGGGTACGGCCGCTGCGCGGAACCTGGCGACCACCACCAAGTCGGCCCCCCAGATGCAGGAGATCACCTCCCGGTGGCTGCTGCGGATGCTGCCCTGGGTCCAGGTGCAGGGCGGTACCTACCGGTTGAACCGCCGGCTCAGCTACGCGGTCGGCGACGGGCGCGTCACCTTCGTCCAGACGGGCAGCCAGGTCGAGGTCATCCCGGGAGAGCTCGGCGAACTGCCGCCCCTGCGGGGATACGAGGACGAGGCCGTGCTGCGCGAACTGGCCCAGCGCTGCCGGCAGGTGCGGTTCGCGCCGGGTGACGTGCTGGCCGCGAAGGGCGAGGCGACGGACCGGGTGTTCCTCCTCGCGCACGGCCGGGTGGAGCAGATCGGCACCGGGCCCTACGGCGACGAGGCCGTGCTCGGCGTCCTCGCCGACGGCTCCTACTTCGGCGAGAGGTCGCTGGTCGACGGCGACGCCGTATGGGAGTTCACCGCCCGGGCCCACACGGCCTGCATCGCGCTTGAGCTCACCCGGCAGGACGTGCTGACCCTCGCGGACCGCGTCGAGTCCCTCTCCGGACACCTCCGGTCCGTGGTGTCGGTCCCCCACCAGCGGACCAACAAGTACGGGGAGGCCGCCATCGACCTCTCGGCCGGCCACGTCGGAGAGACGGTCGTCCCGCACACGTTCGTCGACTACGAGGCCTCACCGCGCGAGTACGAGCTGAGCGTCGCGCAGACCGTGCTGAAGGTGCACAGCCGGGTTGCCGACCTCTACAACCAGCCGATGAACCAGACCGAGCAGCAGTTGCGGCTGACGGTCGAGGCGCTGCGGGAGCGCCAGGAGGACGAACTCGTCAACAACAAGGACTTCGGCCTCCTTGCCAACTGCGACTACGGACAGCGGCTGCAGCCGCACGACGGCGTGCCCGGCCCGGACGACATGGACGAGCTGCTGTCCCGGCGGCGCGGCTCCAGGATGTTCCTGGCCCACCCGCGGGCCATCGCGGCCTTCGGCAGGGAGTGCAGCAGGCGGGGCGTCTACCCGGACACCGTGGACATCGGGGGGAGCCGCATCCCCTCCTGGCGCGGGGTGCCGATCTTCCCGTGCAACAAGATCCCGATCTCGAAGGACCGCACCACCTCGATCATCTGCATGCGTACGGGCGAGGACGACCAGGGCGTGGTCGGTCTGCACCAGGCCGGCATCCCCGACGAGATCGAGCCCAGCCTCTCCGTCCGCTTCATGGGCATCGACGAGCAGGCCATCATCTCCTACCTGGTCACGGCCTACTACTCGGCGGCGGTCCTGGTGCCCGACGCCCTGGGTGTGCTGGAGAACGTCGAGGTGAGCCGCTGGCGCTGACGCCCGGCGCCGCCACGGGCGGGAGCGGCGCGCCGCTCCCGCCCCACCCCCCGTCAGCATCCCCGTCAGCACTCCGTCAGCACTCCGTCAGCACTCCGTTAGCACTCCGTCAGCAGAGGACGAGACCGTGACCATGACCAGCGCGGACACCGCGGCCACCGACGCACACGAGGCGGCCCGGCTCCTGGAACGCACCCGCAGCGCCGTCGACCCCCTGCTGCGGGACACCGTCGGGTCCCTTCCCGCCTCCATACGCCGTGTCGCGATGTACCACTTCGGCTGGGAGCACGCCGACGGCACTCCCGCCGCCGGGCCGGCCGGCAAGGCGATCAGGCCGGCCCTGGTGCTCGCAGCGGCCCGGGCGCTCGGCGGGGACCCGCACCAGGCGCTGCGCCCGGCCGCGGCCGTGGAACTCGTACACAACTTCACCCTGCTCCACGACGACGTCATCGACGAGGACGCCACCCGCCGGCACCGGCCCACCGCCTGGACGGTGTTCGGCATCCCGGACGCCATCGTCGCGGGTGACGCGATGCAGGCCCTGGCGCTGCGGCTGCTCGCCGACGACCGGCATCCGGCCGCCGCGGCGGCCTCCGCGCGGCTGGCGGCCTGCGTGATCGAACTCTGCGCGGGCCAGCAGGCGGACTGCGCCTTCGAGCAGCGCGGGCCCGGGGAGGTGTCCCTCGACGAGTGCATCGCCATGGCCACGGCCAAGACCGGGGCGCTGCTGGGCTGCGCCTGCGCCCTCGGCGCGCTGTACGCGGGGGCGGGCGAGGAGGAGACCGCCGCGATGGACGCGTTCGGCAGGGAGGCGGGACTCGCCTTCCAGCTGATCGACGACCTCATCGGCATCTGGGGCGACCCGGACCGCACGGGCAAGCCGGCGGGCGCCGACCTGGCCGCGCACAAGAAGTCGCTGCCGGTGGTGGCGGCCCTGGGCTCGGGCACCGAGGCGGGGGAGGAACTCGCCGAGCTGTACGCCGGGCCGATGGGCCCGGGGGCGGTCGCCCGGGCCGCGGACGCGGTGGAGCGCGCCGGGGGCCGGGACTGGGCCCAGCTCCAGGCGGCGGACCGGATGGGCCGGGCCGTGCAGCAGCTCTCCCGCGCCGTGCCGGACCTCGGGGCGGCGGGGGACCTGCTCGCGCTGGCCGAGTTCGTCACACGCCGGAGCCGCTGAGCCGGGACTGAGCCCGGGCGGGCCGGTGCGTGCGCCGTCCGGGCCGCAAACCTAGGATCGCAGCGGCCAGTTGACGATCTCGGAGAGGCGGCCCGGACATGGGCGTACGGATTCGGCAGGCGGGAGAGCGGGACCGAGAGGCGGTGGTGCGGCTGCTCGACGAGGCGTTCCTGCACGACCCGGTCAGCAGCTGGGTCTTCCCCGACGTGGCCCACCGCCGCCGGGTGCACGGCGTCTTCCTCGGGGTCTTCCTCGACACCGCGCTCGCCGAGGGGCGAGTCGACCTGATCGAGGACGGGACCGCGGCCGCGCTCTGGCTCCATGTGCCCGCGCAGGCGCCCGAAGAGGAGGACGACACCCCCGCCCGGATGCGGCAGACCGCCGACCCGGACAACGAACGGGCCGAACTCATCGGCAGGCTGACCGGTGCGGTCCATCCGCAGGGCAGGGCGCACGAGTACCTGCTGCTGATCGCCGTCTCCCCGGGCCGCCAGGGCCAGGGGCTCGGGACCGCTCTGCTGGGGCCCGCCCTGGAGCGGTGCGACCGGGAGGGGCTGCCCGCCTACCTGGAGGCGAGCAGTGCCCGCAGCTGCCACCTCTACCAGCGGATGGGCTTCGCGTTCACGGACAGTGCCATCCGGCTCCCCGACGGCCCGCAGATGTGGCCCATGTGGCGGGAGCCCGGTGCGCGGGGGAGCGGGGGCCCGGGGCGGACTCCCGCTCCGTAGGGGGAACCCCGGCGGAGGAACGTCTCGGTGGACCCGGGGTCGCGCGGGGCCGGCCGAACGAGGCGCCGGCCGGGGCCCGTTTGCCTGAACGGAGCTGCGGAGGACCGTTCGAGAGCCGACCGGCTGTGCAACACGGCCCCTCGTACCGCTACAGTCCGCGCCATGTCAACGGAGTCGACGGACGTGTGGACCGGCTGGTACCGGGACCGCCGCGGAGCGGAGGCGATCGCCCTGGCGACCGCCTCGGGTGGGCACAGAGTGAACACCCGTATCAGGGGGATCGAGTACGCGGGGCCGCATTTCGCCGCCCTGGCCGCGGTGGAGTCGGGCGAACGCCTCTCCGGCTGCGTACTGGAATGGGACATGCCACTGCCCGTCACTCTGGGCGGAGCGGCGGAGCAGGCCACGCTCGCCTGTCTGCTGACCCTGGGCGAAGCCGGGCCCGAGGGCACGCCAGGCCGGGTGGACCTGAACCTCACCCTGCTCTTCGGCGGGGCGGCGTACGAGTCCGGGGTGGCCGACGGCGACTTCGACACGGCACTCGGGCGGATCCGGCGGCAGTTGCCGGAGGGCGCCGAACTGGGCGGGAGGCTGCTGGAAAGCGCCTGAACGGCCCACCGGGTGGCCGGACTCGGGCGGCCCCGCTTCCCTCACCGCCTCGCGGGACATCTCAGGGGATCGACACGTCACGTCGTCCGCCTGATCCGGGAGAGGGAGCGGGGCACGCCTCAACGGTCGGCGTACGTCAGCATGGTCTGCCAGTCGGGAAACGCGGCGCCCTGTGGAGGCGATCGATCGATGAGGGCGGGGTCCGTGGACCTGAGTGAGGACCGGATCCTGGCCGATGGGCTCGCTGCTCTTGGCGCGGTGGGCGGGGGAAGTGGTCGCCTGGTCCGGATGGCGGCCAAGCTGATGAGGAAAGACGTCCATGAGGTCGGTCTGCGCGTTCCCTTGCCGTTCGACGAGGTGGTGCAGCGCGTCAGCGGCGTGCTCGGGAGGGCGGGCCGTGCAGTCGGGACCGTGCCGGTCGGTTCTGCCGAGGACGTGACGATCCGTGTCGTCGCCGGCGGCGGTGCCGCCGGTCTGAATCCCGTAGTGGTGACCGCGCGAGTGCTGAAGGCCGATGAGGACAGCTCGGAGATCTTGCTTCGTGCAGTTGCCAAAGAGGGTCTGATCAGGCAGCGAGCCGGAGAGAAGACCGCCGTCCGTCTCGCCGCCCGGCTGAGCGAGGCAACCGGAACGGACGGGGCGGGCGGGTGAGCGCCGGGGGAGAGCCCGGACGGCGTCTGAGCGCCTGATGCCTCCGGGGACAGAGCCGGCGGTGTGCGGACTTGCCGTTCGTCGAACGGCTGCCGGGTTTTCAGCTGGTGGAGCGTGACGGGGCGGCGGGGTGCGTGTGCACATCGACGAGGCCCGGCAGGAGAAGGACGCCGTCCACGGAGGGTTCCGCCCCGGCACCCGGCGCGGGATCGCTGCGCAGCGGGTCCTGCCGACCCGGAGCGCCCTCTCCTCCGGGGCAGGTTCGCCTGCGTAGCCGGGCGGAGTTCAGCGTGCGGGGCCTATGGGTGCGGCAGCCACCGGGGGTTGGCTTCAGCGCGGGCCACCTCGGCGTCGTACTGACCCGCATCGAAGTGGAGCTCCGGTGGGAGGTACGGCATGGTGGTCTGCGCTGCCCACGGAACTTCCCAGTCCGACCACTGCACGATCGGTCCGAACCGTTGCACGACCACGGTCAGAGAGCCGCAGCAGCCGCCGGCGCACTCGGGTTCCCCAGCTCCAAGCGGCGTGCCGCTCCGGTCGCCCGCAGAGGGCTGGGCCGCCCCGCCGGCAGCACATCCGCCGCGTACGGTCCGCGGCCGCCCTCGTCGACCGCCTCTTCCACGAGGTCCTCGTCGTTCACCCAGAACCGCACCTGGGCAGCGAACCGGGGCCCGGCGGCAACACCCTGATCTCCAAGTGATCGAACATCAGACCACCCTACGGGGGTGCTGACGCCGCCGCCTGGCCCCATCCGGCGACCACCTCCCTCGGCCCGCGCGAGAAGCCGGAAGGCGCCGCCCGCTCTCGTCCTCATCACGCCCGTTCGCTGTGGCCACTTCTCCGACGGGGTCGCGGGCGGGGTCGCGCGGCCGGTGGACGTGTGCGCCGGAGGCGGCCGTCGATGGGCGAGGCGGTGCGGCGGGGCCACCGAAAGCGATCAGCTTCGGGGCGGCGGTGCCGGCCGGCGGTGAGGTCACCCAGCGCGGCGCTGAGGCGTGTGAGGGCGTGCGAGATCCAGGGCAGGGCCTGTGGCTCTCGCGCGGTCAGCGCCGTGCGGCGTTGCTGCGGGGTGGTGCCGTACAGGAGGCTGGTGGCGAGCCGGAGGGTCAGGGCGGTGTCGGCTTCGCCGAACGCGCTGCCGGGCAGGGTGGCGATGCCGTGCCGGTCGAGCAGAGCGGTGGCCAGGCCGGTGCCGGTGGTGATCCCCTGGGCGCGCAGCGCCTCACGGGCGGGGGCGAAGTCGGGGTAGAGGTAGAAGCCGGCCCGGGGCGGGCGGCAGAGTGCTCCGGCCGAGCGAAGCCGGGTGTGCACCTCGGTGGCGATGCGGGCGTGCAGGCGGCGGGCGGCGGCGATGTGCGCGGTGACCTCCGGTGGGTCGTCCAGGGCGTGGGCGGCCACGGCCTGCATGGGTGCGGCCAGGCTGGACCAGATCTCGCTGGCGACCCCGGTCAGCTCCTGGTGCAGTCGCCGCCCCAGACGCCCGCCGGGGTGCGGGCGAAGCCGATCCGCCAGCCGCCCAGGGCCAGGGACTTGCTCAGCCCGGTGGTGACGACGGTGCGTTCGGCCAGGTACCGCACCGGGCTGGAGGCCGTACCGCGGTGGCTCAGCTCGGCGTAGATCTCGTCGCTGATGACCGCGAGGCCGTGGCGATCGGCGACCGCGCAGACCGCCTCGACCTGCTCGGCCGGGGCGATGGTGCCGGTGGGGTTGTCCGGGACGGTGAGGACCAGTACGCCCGGCCGGGCCCCGCCCGCATCGGCCTGCCGCAGGGCCTGCTCCAGCAGCCCGGGGTCGGGAATGCCGCCGGCCTCGGCAGGGACGGGCACGGAGACGACGCGGCGGCCGAGCAGGGCGGCCTGGGCCGCGTAGGAGACCCACGACGGCCGGGGCAGCACCACGTCACCGCCGATCGCGGCCAGCAGGGCGAACAGCAGGGGCTTGCTGCCGGGAGCGAAAAGGATCTGGCCCGGCTCGGTGGACAGGCCGCGCCTGGTGAACCAGCCCGCCGCGGCGGCCCGGGCCTGTGGTGAGCCGGCAACCGGGCCGTACCCGCTGCGCAGGTGGGCGTCGGTGAGCGCCTCCGCCAGGCCCGGGGCGACCGGCACTCCGGCCTCCCCGAATCCCAGGTGGAGCACATCGTGCCCGGCCTCTCGGCGGGCCTGAACGGCCTCGTCGATGGCGAGCGTGGCGGAAGGGGACGTCATGGGCGATCCGTTCTGTGCGGGCACCGAGCAGCGGTGCCGGGAGCCGCGGCGTACCGCCGCGCCCATCCAGCGTGCCGGGGACGTAGCATCGGCAACAGCGCGAAAACGCGGTGGTCTGGTTAAGGAGAGCTGATGCTGGATCTGCGGCGGCTGGAGATCCTGAACCGCTTCGCCGCCCGGGGCACCATCACTGCCACGGCCGCCGACCTGGGGTACTCGCCGTCGGCGGTCTCCCAGCAACTGGCCGCCCTGGAGCGGGAGGCCGGCGTCGCGCTCATCGAGCGCACCGCCCGGCGGGCGAGTCTGACCGACGCGGGACGCGAGCTCGCCGAGCACGCCGCGCGCATCCTCGACGCCGTGGAGTCCGCCGAGAGCCGCATGCGCGCCCGGGTGGGCACCGTCGGCGGCCGGGTGACCGTCAGCTGCATCCCCGCCCTGGCCCCGCTCTCGCTCCCCACCTGGCCGAGTTGCAGAGCATGCACCCCGAACTGACCGTCGTGGCACACGAGACCGGCTCGACCACCGCCGCCGCGGCCGTCCTGGACCGCCGCTACGACCTGGCCGTCATCGACGACTGGTCCGCGCACCCACCCGCCGAGGGCTCCGGTCTGTCCGTCCACCGTCTGCGCCGTGAGGACATCGTCCTGGCGATCTCCTCCGACCACCCGCTCGCCGGGCTTCCCGGCCCGGCCACCGCCGCGCGGCTACGGCAGATCGTCGGCGACCGGACATGGCTGTGCGCCCCTGCCGGTCAACTCTCCCGTGCCGCCGGCGACCAGCGTCTGACCTCCGTCAACGCCGTACCTCCGCGGCGCTGGGAGTTCGAGGGGCTGCACGTTCTGGCCGCACTCGTCGCCGCCGGTGCCGGCGTGGCCTTCCTGCCCGCCGGTATCGCCCGGGAGCAAGCGGGCGTCACCGGACTGCGAACTGCTCCCCGCATGCAGCGCACCATCCTGGCGCTCACCCGGACCACCACCCGGGAGGACCCGGCCGTCACCGCCTGCCTCCACGCCGTCCGGCAGGCCCTCGGCAGCGGGCGCTGAGCCCGACCGGGTCCGTGCAGGGCGGTGCGCCCGTTCAGGCGTCCCACGGTGGGGAGGCCGGCCGGCATGTCGCCGGCACGGGCCGATCAGCCGATCCCCGGATCACCTGCCTCTTCGCGCCTCCTGCTCGCGGACCTTCCGGCGCAGCCGTACCAGTTCCCCGCGCTCGGCTGTGGTCAGCGCTCCGGCGGGCCCCTCACCTCGATCGGTCTTCGCCTGCTTGACCCAGTTCCGCAGGCCCTCCGGGCTCACGTCCAGGTCCCGGGCGATCCCGGTGACGGTCTTGTCTGACGACAGGGCCAGCGCGACCGCGTCCCGCTCGAGTGCGTTGTGGCAAAGGGAGTCCCTGTTCACCGAACAGGGACTCCCTTTGCCACAACGCACTGAGACTGCGCCTGACTCGTGCAGGCGTCGATGGCCGCCCTGCCCCGCTGTCGGCTGCTCGTCGCTCAGGTCGACGGGGAACCGGCGGATTCGCCCTCAGGGGCGGTTCGACCACCTTGCCCGATACGTACTGCGTGGCGCGCTCGTTTCCACGACGGCATCGAATGGAAGCGGAGGATGCGTGTTTCACCATAGGAAGCGACGAGTGGCGGCTTATGCCGCCGCAGCGGCTATCGGCGTAACGGCCGTCGTCACAGGCGTGGGCCTGGCTGAGGCCCGGACCACAGCGAAGCCACTGGTGACGGGAGTCAAGGTCGTCGAGGGCCCGGAGGCCGGCGGGGGGAAGCCCTCCGTGGCAGCGTGCCCCGAAGGGATGCGGGTGCTCAACGGCGGCTTCCGCTCCGCGTGGCATGAGACAGACGATGTGATCGCCAACGCCCCCATGGCAGACGGCAAGGGATGGGCCGCCATGCAGCTGTACGGAAGGGTTCGCGCCCGCGCCGTGTGCGTCCCTGCGGACCAGGCACCCCAGGTGGCGATGGCTCCGCGCAGTGAAAAGCCAGGCGGCGACTCCGAGGCTCACTGCCCGGCGGGCACCAAAGCCATCGCCGGCGGCTGGGTCACCCACGGCTGGACTAGGACCAACGGCGGGCTGGCCGCGGACGCCATCGACATCAACGCCCCCACCAAGAACGGCAACGGCTGGTGGGTAAGCCAGGAGTACGGCTACGTCGAGGCCAGGGCCTTGTGCAGCTGACCCCTGCCACAGCCGGGTGCACCGGAGACGACGGCTGGTGAGGGCCGCGACACCCGCACCGGCCTCCACCAGGACACATGGCCTCACACTCTGACGCTACGACTCTGCCTGTCGTCAAACGTTCGTTTGACGACAGGCAGGCGACGCGTCCAACCCGTGCAATCCGGGGGTTCGCGGCGGCGTGAATCCAATCAGATCCGATGGTGAATGCTGACAGGGTTTGACGACAGATAGGGTCCGATCCTTCGTACGGAAGGGGCCCACGGTGGCGAACTTGGTCTACAAGCGGGTCTCGACCGACCAGCAGTGCACCGCCCGGCAGGACCTCGTCCTGGCCGAGGCCGGGATCGAGGACCCGGTCGTCTTCGAGGAGCACCCCGGCACCTCCAGCCGCCTCCACCCGCTCCAGCGCCCGAAGTTCGGCGAGCTGCTGACGTACGCGCGGTCGGGCGACACCGTCCACATCTCCGAGATGTTCCGCCTCGTGCGCGGCAACCAGCACATCCCGACGTGCTCGACGTCCTGCACACGGGCCGCCTTGCCTGCGCATCCACGACGGCGCGTGCACCGCCATGGACCTCACCGCCCGCCACCCGCGCACGGGCGAGCTGCTGTCCACCGTGGAGTTCACGGTGCAGACCCTCGCCGCCGCCGGCGAACTCCAGCGTGAGCTGACGTACGACGGGCTGCGCGCCGCCGAGGCCGAGGGGGCGAAGGGCGGGCGCCGCCCCGCCGTCGCGGCCGCGACGGCCGCCGACGTACGCACCGCGTACCTCGAAGGCCGCTCCATCGCCGCTCTCGCCCGCGACCACCGGGTCAGCGGCGGCGCGATCCGGACCGCCGTCGCCAACCTCCTGCCCGACCACGCCGCCATCGAGGAGGACGCGCCCTCCCCGGAGCTGCCGGTCGCGCTCGACATGCCGGGCAAGCTCGCCGACTACCTCCGCACCACTGAGCTGGAGCCCGCCGAGCGGGCCGCGCTCGGCCAAGGGACGACCGTACGACGCGGGCAGGCTACACCCTGCGCGTCAGCGCCGCCCCCGCCGTACACCGCCAGCTCCTCGCCCGCTGCCAGCCGCTCGACGGCGGCCAGGGCGTCCCTGCGATACCGGCTCAGCGCAAGGCCCGCCGCGAGTACGAGAACCGGGTCAGCGCCCTCGCACCCTGACCATGATCAATCTCAGCGCCAACCGCTGTACCGATGTTCCCCGAGGCCGAAAGACGACCGCACCCGGTCCGCCGTGGACGCCGTGCTCGGCGGCCTGCGGGCCGGGTGCGGACAGCCAGGTGCCGATCGCGAGCGTGCGGATCGGGCAGCCCGGGTGGAGGTCAGGCCTTCTTGGTCTCCCAGAAGATCCGGTCGATCTCGGCGATGAGCTCCAGGGCCTTCTCGCCCGTCTTCGGGTCGGTCGAGGCCTTGGCCGCGGAGAGCGCCTTCAGGGTCTCGTTGACCAGCTGGTGCAGCTCCGGGTACTTCTCGAAGTGCGGGGGCTTGAAGTAGTCGCTCCAGAGCACCGACACGTGGTGCTTGGCGAGCTCCGCGCGCTGCTCCTTGATCACCGTGGCACGGGCCTGGTAGTGCGGGTCGTCGTTGGCGGCCATCTTCTCCTGCACGGCCTTGACCGACTCGGCCTCGATACGGGCCTGGGCCGGGTCGTAGACGCCGCAGGGCAGGTCGCAGTGGGCGCTGACCTTCACCTTGGGGGCAAACAGGCGGGAGAGCATTGAGCTGTCCTTCCTCGTGATCGTCTTCTCAGGTGGGACATTACTCCGTGGGAGGCGCGTTTTCGCGGGTGCCCCCTGGGGCTTAGGTCAAAAGTCCAGGGTGGCCGCGGGACGTGCGGCGGAACATACCGAGGGATCGGAGGTGGCCCATGACGGGGCAAGGGCGGGAGCCGGGTGCGCCCTTCGGCGTCGCGGAGGTGACCGGGCCCTCCATGCACCCCACGCTGGTGCACGGGGACCGGCTTCTGGTGCACTACGGCGCCGCCGTGCGGACCGGCGACGTGGCCGTGCTGCGGCATCCGCTGCAGCAGGACCTGCTGATCGTGAAGCGGGTGGCCGAGCGGCGCGGGGACGGCTGGTGGGTGCTGGGCGACAACCCGTACGCGGAAGGGGACAGCCGGGTGTTCGGCGCGGTGCCCGGGACCTGCTGCTGGGCCGGGTGCGGGCGCGCTACCGCCCGCGCCCGCAGGGTCAGAGGTCGGTGCCCGGTCTGCTGGCCTGGGCGTTCTCCGCCGTGCGGCCCGTGCTCTCGGACCGCTCGGTCTCCAGGCGCTTGCGGGCCCGGTAGGCGGCGACGTTGGCGCGGGTGGCGCAGCGGTCGGAGCAGTAGCGGCGCGAGCGGTTGGTGGACGTGTCCAGGTAGGCGTTGCGGCAGGGCGACGCCTGGCAGAGGCCGAGCCGGTCGACGCCGTACTCGGTGAGATGGAAGGCGAGCCCCATCGCGGCGATCGCGGCGTAGCCGGAGGTCGCGTTGGAGGGGTGGTCGGCGAGGTGCAGGTGCCAGCGCGGCCGGCCCGCTTCGTCGAGGAAGTCGTGGCCGGAGATCTGCGGGCTCACCGGGAAGTCCAGGAGCAGCGAGTTGAGCAGGTCGACGGCCTGCGTCTGGTCGCCCGAGTCCGCGGCGGTGAAGACCGCGCGGAGCCTGGCCCGTACCGATCGGAAGCGGGTGACGTCCGCGTCGGTGGCCCGGCGTGCCATCTGGGAGGAGGGGCCGAAGAGTTCGCGGACGGCCTCCACCGACGTGAGCGTGTCCTTGCTGCGGGCCGGTTCCTCGGTGTTGACCAGACGCACGGCGTAGTCCGAGTAAGAGGCCAGTTCCACTTGTAGTCCTTACGAATGAGGTCTAGTGTCGGCGGCGGATGAGGTAAGTGATGCTCTCAGTTCGAGGGTATTACGGATCGGAGGAGTGCGGATGACCGAGAGCGCGGTCGTGACCGGAACCGACTGGCGGGCCTGGCAGGAGAGCTGGGACCGCCAGCAGGAGTGGTACATGCCCGACCGCGAGGAACGGTTCCGGGTGATGCTGGACATGGTCGAGGCCTTCGCGGGACCCGAGCCGAGGGTCCTGGACCTCGCCTGCGGTACGGGAAGTATCACGGACAGACTGCTCAGGCGGTGCCCGAAAGCGGAGAGTGTCGGCGTGGACCTCGACCCGGCCCTGCTGGCCATCGCCGAGGGTACTTCGCCGGGGACCGGCGCGTCACCCTCGTCACCGCCGACCTCATGGACCCGGACTGGACCGCGGCGCTCCCGCACACCTCGTACGACGCGGTGCTGACCGCCACCGCGCTGCACTGGCTGCGCGCCGAACCCCTCGCCGCCCTCTACGGGCAGCTCGCCGACCTGGTCGCGGACGGCGGCGTCCTCATGAACGCCGACCACATGAGGGACGACACCACCCCGCGCATCAACGCCGCGGAGCGCGCCCACCGCCAGGCCGCCAGGGACCGGGCCAGGGCCGCGGGGCGCTGGACTGGGCCGACTGGTGGGCCCTGGCGGCCGAGGACCCGGTACTGGCCGCGCCCACCGCCCGCCGCTTCGAGATCTACGGCGAGCACGCGGAGGGCGACACCCCGTCCGCCCGGTGGCACGCCGACGCCCTGCGCGCCGCGGGCTTCGCCGAGGTGCGGCCGGTGTGGGCGTCCCCCTCCGACGCGCTGGTGCTCGCGCTGAAGTGACCCGGCCCGGACGGGCGGACGCCGGAGGCGGCAGGGCATGCCCTGCCGCCTCCGGCGTCCGGTACGGCGTTCCACCGAAGCGCTACAGCACCTTGGAGAGGAAGGCCTTGGTGCGGTCGTGCTGGGGGTTGGTCAGCACGTCACGGGGGTTGCCGGACTCGACGACGACACCGCCGTCCATGAAGACCAGGCTGTCGCCGACCTCGCGGGCGAAGCCCATCTCGTGGGTGACGACCACCATGGTCATGCCGTCCTCGGCGAGGCCGCGCATGACGTCGAGGACGTCGCCGACGAGTTCGGGGTCGAGGGCGCTGGTGGGCTCGTCGAAGAGCATCAGCTTGGGCTCCATCGCCAGCGCGCGGGCGATGGCGACACGCTGCTGCTGGCCGCCGGAGAGCTGGGAGGGGTAGTTCCCGGCCCGGTCGGACAGTCCGACGCGGTCCAGCAGCTTGAGGGCCCGCTCGCGTGCGACGGCCTTGCTCTCGCCCTTCACCTGCACGGGTGCTTCCATGACGTTCTCGACGGCGGTCATGTGGGGGAAGAGGTTGAACCGCTGGAACACCATGCCGATGTCGCGGCGCTTGAGGGCGACCTCGCTGTCCTTGAGCTCGTAGAGCTTGTCGCCCTTCTGTCGGTAGCCGACGAGCTCGCCGTCCACCCAGAGCCGGCCCGCGTTGATCTTCTCCAGGTGGTTGATGCAGCGCAGGAAGGTGGACTTGCCCGAGCCCGAGGGCCCGATCAGGCAGAACACCTCACGAGGGGCGACCTCGAGATCGATGCCCTTGAGGACTTCGATGTGGCCGAACGACTTGTGGACGCCTTCGGCCTTGACCATGGCGGTCATGCCGCAACTCCCTTCGGGCGGCGCACCGAGAAGACGGTGGCCCTGATCTTCTGCAGGGGGGTGGGCGGCAGGCTGCGGCTGGAGCCGCGGGCGTAGTAGCGCTCGAGGTAGTACTGGCCGACGCTGAGCACCGACGTCATGATCAGGTACCAGGAGGCCGCGAGGAAGAGCATCTCCACCGGGGCGCCGGAGGTCTGGCCGATGTCCTGCGCCTGGCGGAGCAACTCGGAGTACTGGACCACCGAGACGAGCGAGGTGGTCTTCAGCATGTTGATGACCTCGTTGCCCGTCGGGGGCACGATGACGCGCATGGCCTGGGGGATCACCACGCGCCGCAGGGTCTTGGTGTGGCTCATGCCCAGCGCGTGCGAGGCCTCGGTCTGCCCCTCGTCGACCGCGAGCAGGCCGGCGCGGCAGATCTCGGCCATGTAGGCGGCCTCGTTCAGCCCCAGTCCGAGCAGCGCGGTCAGGAACGGGGTCATGAAGTCGGACCACTCGTCCTTGTAGAACGGTCCGAGGTTGATGAACTCGAAGACCAGGCCGAGGTTGAACCAGACGATGAGCTGGACCAGGACCGGGGTGCCGCGGAAGAACCAGATGTAGAACCAGGCGATCGACGAGGTCACCGGGTTCTTCGACAGCCGCATCACCGCCAGCAGGATGCCGCCGACGATGCCGATGGCCATCGACAGGGCGGTCAGCAGCAGGGTGTTACCGACGCCTTCGAGGATGCGGGGGTCGAAGAAGTTCTGGGGGATGGCCCCCCAGTTGATCTTGCCCTGGGAGAAGGCGACGACGATCGCCCCCAGCAGCGCGATCGCCACGACGGCGGCGACGTACCGGCCGAAGTGCCGCACCGGGATGGCCTTGATGGCCTCCGGTCCGGCCTTCGGCGTCGGAGGGGTGTCCTCCGGGCCCGTCTTGTCGATGTCGACAGTCACGTGGAGCCTTTCCGTACTTCAGTGCCGAGCTCTGGGTCCCGATCCGGGTCAGGAACCGCCGTTGATCTTTGCCTCGGTCACCGCGCCGGCCTGGACGCCCCACTTGGCGATGATCTTCTCGTACTCGCCGTTCTTGATGATGGCGTCCAGCGCGGCCTGGAGCGCGTCACGCAGCTCGGTGTTGTTCTTCGCCACCGCGATGCCGTACGGGGCCGCCTCGACCTGCTCGCCCACGAGCTGGAAGTCGTTGCCGCCGCCGGAGGTCTTCACGGCGTAGGCGGCGACCGGGAAGTCGGAGGAACCCGCGTCCGCGCCGCCGGCCCGCAGGCGGGTCTGGGCCTGCTGGTCGTTGTCGAAGGCCTCGATCGCGATCTTGCCCTTCTTGGCCTTCACGCACTTGGCGTTCTCGGCCTTGGCGAGGTCCTCGGAGACCGTGCCGCGCTGCACGACGATCTTCTTGCCGCACAGGTCGGACCAGGTCTTGATGCCCTGGTCGTCGCCCTTCTTGGTGTAGATCGAGACGCCTGCGGTGAAGTAGTCGACGAAGTCGACGCCCTCGCCGACCTTCTTGCCGGTCTCGGAGTCCACGCCGTCCTGGCGGGCCTTGGTGTCGGTCATGGCCGACATGGCGATGTCGTACCGCTTGGAGCGCAGGCCGGTGATCAGGGTGTCGAAGGTGCCGTTCTCGAACTCGAACTTCACGCCGAGCTGCTTGCCCATGGCGTCCGCGATGTCCGGGTCGATGCCGACGACCTTGCCGGAGGCGTCCCTGAACTCAACAGGCGGGTAGGCGATGTCCGAGCCGACCTTGATGACGCCCTTGTCCCGGATCGACTGCGGCAGCTTGTCCGCCAGCGGGGCGGCGGAGGCGGCCGCGGAGTCCTTCTCCTTGGTGCCCGATCCGGACGTCGTCTGGTCACCGCAGGCGGTGAGCAGCAGGGCACCGGCGACCGCGATCGAGCTGACCGCGGCGATCCGGGACCTGGCGGCGGTCGAGCGGCGGGTGGTGCGTGCGGTCATGATCGTGGTCCTCCGGGCTGGTGAGGGGTCGCCAGGCGTCGCGCACTCGTCTTCGAGTGTCGACCTTGTGTGTTTCCGGCATCTTGCCATTCGGACTAGCCCATTCAGTGGGCTACGCATGTCAAAATCGGATAACGGGTGATCCCCGAACCGCCACAGGCCGGCACATCTCGGCCGGACCAGCCGCATCATCTGCGGTTTTTCCTTCTTTCGACCGGAAGATCTCCTGGTCGCCTCCCGGTGCAGAAGGCATTCATGGTGGTTTCCTCCAAGTGCCGCCGTCTTGTCACCGTATGTCGCCGTACGTCGCCATGAATCAGGTCACCGGGCGGCGGTGGGGGCCCTATGGACTCGTCTCCGGCGCCGTCCGTCCGGTAAGAAGGATCCTTACACCCCTCATCCGGGGCTCAGGGCGCGTTGTGCGGCGCGCCCGCGCGTACGCACCTCCCCCTGCCACGGCGGGCCGACCGCCCGGGACAGGGAGCGGACGCGGTGCCCGCCCACCCCTCCTCAACCAGGAGTGGACACCCTCAACTGATGAAGACTTAAGGGGTCAAACGAATATGGCAGCGGAGATCGTCAATCCCGGCAGCGTCGGCGGGACGGAGAGCGCACCCGGGGAATCCGGGGAACCCTTCGATCCGGCCTTCGCGCTGCACCGCGGCGGCAAGATGGCCGTCCAGGCCACCGTGCCGGTCCGGAACAAGGACGACCTGTCCCTCGCATACACACCCGGTGTCGCCAAGGTGTGCACCGCCATCGCCGAGAAGCCGGAACTCGTCCACGACTACACCTGGAAGTCGCAGGTGGTCGCGGTCGTGACCGACGGCACGGCGGTCCTCGGGCTCGGTGACATCGGACCGGAGGCCTCGCTCCCCGTGATGGAGGGCAAGGCGATCCTTTTCAAGCAGTTCGGCGGCGTCGACGCCGTCCCCATCGCCCTCGCGACCACGGACACCGACGAGATCGTGGACACGGTCGTCCGGCTCGCGCCCTCCTTCGGCGGGGTGAACCTGGAGGACATCTCGGCGCCGCGGTGCTTCGAGATCGAGCGCAAGCTCCAGGAGCGGCTGGACATCCCGGTCTTCCACGACGACCAGCACGGCACCGCCGTGGTCACCCTCGCGGCCCTGCGCAACGCGGCCAAGCTGACCGGCCGCGCCCTGGGCGATCTGCGCGCCGTGATCTCGGGCGCGGGCGCGGCCGGTGTGGCCATCGCCAAGTTCCTCCTCGCGGCGGGACTCGGCGACGTGACGGTGGCCGACCGCAAGGGCGTCGTCAGCCGTGACCGCGACGACCTGAACCCGGTCAAGCGGGAACTCGCCGAGAGCACCAACCGGGCCGGCCTCAGCGGCTCGCTCGAGACGGCCCTGGCCGGAGCGGACGTCTTCATCGGTGTCTCCGGCGGCACGGTGCCGGAGACCGCGGTCGCCGCGATGGCGCCGGGGGCCTTCGTCTTCGCGATGGCCAACCCGAACCCCGAGGTCCACCCGGACGTGGCGCACAAGTACGCCTCGGTCGTGGCCACCGGCCGCAGCGACTACCCGAACCAGATCAACAACGTCCTGGCCTTCCCCGGGATCTTCGCGGGCGCGCTGCAGGTGCGGGCCTCCAGGATCACCGAGGGCATGAAGATCGCCGCGGCGAACGCGCTGGCCGACGTGGTCGGCGACGCGCTCGCCCCCGACTGCGTCATCCCGTCGCCGTTCGACGAGCGCGTCGCCCCGGCGGTCACCGCGGCCGTGGCGGCGGCGGCGCGGGCGGAGGGCGTGGCCCGGCGCTGACGCCCCTAGCCGCCCGGGGGCCGACGCCGCCCTCGGAACCCCTTCTCGCGGCCCCGGGCGCGCTCGACGCGTCCGGGGCCGCGGCGTGCCTGCGCCGATGCGGCGCAGGCACGCCGCGGCGCTCCGGGCGGGTTGCGCTGCCCCCTGCCACCGCGGGTGCGGGCGGGGCCCGCCACGAACAGGCGGCGGGACGCGGGGCGGCTGTGCGCTGGGGCGGCTGTGCGGCGGGGCGCGCCCCGGTTCACCCGGCGAGCGAGGCCGCTGGAGCACCTGGCACGGCACGGCGCCACGGCCACGCAGAGCGCGTGGTGCGACGTCCACGGGGTCACGCCGCGACGGTTCGGCGCCCGTGCGCGGGTCCCGGCCGACCGCCGGACCCGGTCCCGCCGCTCAGCGCCCTGGCACACCCTGACGGCGTTCCCTGCGGACCGCGGGGGACGGGCTCTGACGCGTACCCGGCAAGGGAGAACTCGCCCACCCGGTGGCGCTGGCACCGGCAGGTCGGGACCGGGAGCCGTCCCGGGCCGGGGGACGCCCAGGGGACGTGTCTCCCGGGCCGGGGGGAGGTCCAGGGACGCGTGTCACACCGGTGCGCGGTTCCGCCCGTGCACCGGCCCGCCCTACGCTCACGGTCATGTTCGCCGCATACGCCGCCCGCATCGACCGCGACCAGCCGCTCAACGGACTGGAGCTGGGTGACCGCCCGGCCCCCGGGGACCGTCCCGGCTGGACCACCATCAACGTCAGGGCCGCCTCCCTCAACCACCACGACCTGTGGTCACTGAGGGGAGTCGGGCTCTCCGAAGACAGGCTGCCGATGATCCTCGGCTGCGACGCCGCCGGCGTCGACGCGGACGGGAACGAGGTGGTGCTCCACTCGGTGATCGGCCAGAGCGGCCACGGGGTCGGCCCGGACGAGCCGCGGTCCATCCTGACCGAGAGGTACCAGGGCACCTTCGCCGAGCAGGTCGCCGTCCCGGCCTGGAACGTCTTGCGCAAGCCGAAGGAGCTGTCCTTCGAGGAGGCCGCGTGCCTGCCGACCGCCTGGCTCACCGCCTACCGCATGATCTTCACCAACGCCGGGGTGCGGCCGGGTGACTCGCTGCTCGTCCAGGGAGCCGGCGGTGGAGTCGCCACCGCCGCGATCGTCCTCGGCAAGGCGGCCGGGCTGCGCGTCTTCGCCACCAGCCGTGACGAGGCCAAGCGCAAGCGCGCCGTGGACCTGGGCGCGGTCGACGCGTTCGAGCCGGGTGCCCGGCTGCCGCAGCGTGTCGACGCGGTCATCGAGACGGTGGGCGCCGCCACCTGGTCGCACTCGGTCAAGTCGCTGCGACCCGGGGGCACCGTGGTCATCTCCGGTGCGACGAGCGGCGACCGGCCCTCGCACGCCGAACTGACCAGGATCTTCTTCCTGGAGCTCAAGGTCGTCGGCTCCACCATGGGCACCAAGGACGAACTGGAGGACCTGCTCTCCTTCTGCGCCGCGACCGGCGTGCGGCCGGTGATCGACGAGGTGCTGCCGCTGGACCGGGCGCGCGAGGGCTTCGAGAAGATGGCCTCCGGCGAGCTCTTCGGCAAGATCGTGCTGACCGGATCCTGACGATCCGTCGAATCCGCTGACGGGACCTCCGGCACGGCCGCCGCGCACCGTGCCGGAGGTCCCGTACGCGCCAGCCACCCGCCGCACCCGTCCACCCGCTCCGCCTTCCGGGCACGGGTGGACGGGTACGCCCGGCGGGCCCGTACGGCTCACCACGCCGCCGCGCACGGGAGCGCGACGCACCCGGGAGGAACGCCGGGTCGGTGCAACCGCCCACGGGGACCCGGGAACGCCGAACCCTTGAGCCCGCGAACCGCGAGCCCGCGAACCGCGAACCGCGAACCGTGAACCGTGAACCGTGAACCCGGGAGCGCGGCGCGGTGCTCAGCCGCCCACGCGCAGCAGCGCCGAGATGTGCGCAGCCGCCGTCGACAGATGGCGGCGCGCCTCGGCGAGTTGGGCCGAGGTCACCCCGTGGTCGCGGGCCGCGTCGCGGATGTCGTCGCGGAACCGGTCCAGGAGCCGTTCGAGGTCGCGCGCCGGGTCGCCGGACTCCGCCGTGTCCTTCGCCCACCGGGGCGCCTCGCCGGCCGGGTCGGGCTTGGCGTGCGGCTGCCCCGCCGCGCCCCGTGAGGCCAGTCCCCCCAGCTGCGCGGTCAGTTCGGAAAGCCCTTCCCGTACGCCCGTCGGCCAGTCGCCGCGGGCGAAGTGACCCTGGACCTGGTCCTGGACCTGGCGGGCGATCCGCTGGACCTCGTCCCGCGCCCGGTCCTGAGCCTCCCTGGCCTGGCGGCGTGCGGTCTGCGCCTCCTCACGGGCCCGGCGGGACTCGTCCTTGGCCCGGCGCGCCTGCTCCTTCCACTCCTGCTTAGCGCGGCGCATCTCCTCCTTCGTCGCCTGCCAGGCGTCGTCGGCGGGGCCCGGGCCGGCGGTGCTCCGGTTCTCCGTCGCCGCGGCGCGCATCTCGCTGCGCAGCTTGCCGGCGGCGCCGCGCACATCGTCGCGGATCTCCGCGGCCAGTTCGGAGACGGACTCGCGGATCTCGAGTTCGAGGTCGGCCAGCTCCCCGCCGCGGCCGGCGAGTTCCTCACGGCCGGCGTCGGTGATCGAGTACACCTTGCGGCCGCCCTCGGTGGCGTGGGTGACCAGTCCCTCGGCCTCCAGCTTGGCCAGGCGGGGGTAGACGGTGCCGGCGGAGGGTGCGTAGAGCCCCTGGAAGCGCTCCTCCAGCAGGCGGATGACCTCGTACCCGTGGCGCGGGGCCTCGTCGAGGAGCTTCAGCAGATACAGGCGCAGCCGGCCATGGGCGAACACGGGGGCATGTCAGAGCACCTTTCCTGTCTCGTCCTCGTACGGTTCGCCCGCGCGGGGCGGGCGGCGCAGGAGGGCGATCGACCCGGACACGGTGGTGGCGCGCAGGGAACCGCTGCCCGCGCCGAGCGTACCGGTGATCTTCTTGGCGCCCCACTGCCCGCTGACGCGGAGGCCCTCGAAGGCGTTCGAGACCGCGCCGCTCGTGGTGTTGGCCTCGACGCGTGCGTCCGCGGGGTGCGGCAGCCGGATGGCGACCTCACCGGAGACGCTGGTGAGGCGGATGTCCGAGGGGGTTCCGTCGAGGTCGATCGCCATGTCGCCGCTCACGGAGTCGGCCTGTACGGACGAGCCGGCGCCCTCGATCACGGTCAGATCGCCGGAGACGGAGTGGAAGCGCAGGTCGCCGGTGACGGCCTGGGCCTCCAGGCTGCCGGAGACGGTCTCGGCCCGGACGGTGCCGGAGAGTCCCACGAGCGTGGTGTCGCCGGTGACGCCCCGTACGTTCGTCCGGCCGCGGATGCCGGAGACGACCGCACCCGCGCCGACGACGCCGACCTCGACGGACGCCTCGGCGGGCACCGCGAGGGACACCACCGCGTGCCGTTGCCGGTCCCTGCGGTCGAGCAGCTTGAGCAGGCCCTTCCAGGGCAGGTCTTCGTAGGCGACGCAGACCGTGGCACCGGTCCTCGTGACGACCAGCGGTGGGCCGTCGATCTCGGTCACCTCCAGCCGGGCGGAACTCTCGTCGGTGCCCACGACGTTCACCGTCCCGTTGACGATGCGCACGCTGAGGGACGTGACGGGCTCGTCGAAGGTGAGCTTCGTCGGCTCGGCGACTTCCCATGTCGAGTCGGGCATGGTGCTGACCTCCCGGGGCCTGCCTGGGACGCAACATATCGCGTCTTGTCGTTAACACGATATATCGCGGCTACCGGAAGTCAAGGGGTGCCGCCGGGGCGGCGGTACATACGGGCAAAGTGGCCTAGCGTGAGGCGCATGGACGCGACTCGTGCCGGAGCGCTGCTCTGCCGGGCCGAGTGCGACGTCATCAGGCCCTCGGTCCCCCTGCTGCGTGAGCCGTTCCTCCTCGCTCCGGCGGGCCGGGGCTGGAGCGTGCTCGTACCGGAGGGGGAACCCCGGCTGAACGACGCCGAACCCGTCGACCGGGTGCTCTCCGGCTGGGCCGCGGCCCTCGCCGTCGCCACGAGCCACCCCGCGCTCGCCCTCTGGTGGGACGCGGACCGCGCGGGCTTCACGCTCGCCACGGGGTTCCGCCGCCCGGTCGGCTACGTCTGGCCGGCGGACGGCACACCGGCCGGGGAGGAAGAGGCGATGCACACCTTCGCGGCCAGGCTCGCACTCGACCCGTCCTCGATCTGCAGGCCCTGGAGGCGCTGATCCGTCCCGATCCGGACACCGGCGCCCGCGCCCGGCTGGTCGGACTGGTCGCGGTGCTGACCCGGACCGGACTCGCCCTGCCCGAGGGCGTCGCACCGGGCGCGGACACGGACGGCATCCGCGCCGCGGCCAGGGCCGCGGCCGCTGCCGCGGGGGAGCAGGGCGTGGTCGCGAGGGAGGAGGGCGTGGCCGCGGGGGAGGAGGGCGTGGTCGCGAGGGAGGAGGGCGTGGCGCAGAAGGGGCGCGGGCGCACCGCGCACGCCGTCGGCCACCGGCCACCGCGGTCCGGCGTCCCGGCCCGCGCGCAGATCGCCGCGGGCTTCCCGCTGACGGTCCGGGGCCTCGCCCGCCGCAGCGCGGGGTGGACGGCCGCCGGTGCCGTACTGCTCGCCCACGGCCTACCGGCGCTGGCCCGCGACCGGGCGCCGGCGCGGTGACGGTGCGGCCCGACGGCCGCAACCGCCCCGCTACTCCTCGTCGTCCTCGTCGTCGAGCCGTGCCAGCCAGGTGGCCAGCCGCTCGACCGGCACCTCGAAGTCCGGGTTGAGATCGACGAACGTGCGCAGCTGCTCGGCGAGCCACTCGAAGGTGATCTCCTCCTCGCCGCGCCGCTTCTCCAGCTCCTCGATGCCACGGTCGGTGAAGTACATGGCCACCAGCCTAATCCGGTCCCGGCGGTGGTCCGGCGGTGGTCCGGTGGTGGTCCGGCGGCGGTCGGTCAGGCGTCTGTGCGGTCGTCGCCACGAGCGTCTCCACGAGTGTCTCCGGCGGGCGCGGACCGGCGTGTCCGGAGGGACCGGCGTATCCGGGCGGTCCGCGCCGACCGGCGGCGGGCCGGTCATGACCGACAGGGGCACGGGAACACCTGACGCCCGGGGCCGGACGCCGAGGTGCTCAGCGACCTCGCGGCGGTGCTTCGAGCCCGGCACGTCCACACGGTGTCCGCCGGTCCACGGAACCGGCCGCCGCCCCCGGGACCTGGAACCCCGGACCTGGTCCGCGGTGCCTGAAACGACCCCGCGCACCGGCGACGGCGGGCCCGGGCCCGTGGTAGCCGTGGACCCGGGCCCGTTCTCCGGGCCTTGAGCATCCTCCGCCGGGCGCGGGTGTGCATGGCGGCGCCGTCACCGGTCGGCGGACCCGGCCGGTGACGGCTTCCTGCCGGATGTCAGGAGATCGCCTTGATCGCCTGCCAGCCCGTGGTGCCGACGGCCGTGGGGGTACCGACCGGACCGGTCCTGCGCCCCGGCACGAACTCCAGCCCGGCCGAGGTGTTGGAGGTGGTGGTCCACAGGTCGGGCACGTCGTCGCCGTCGGAGTCACCGCTCGCTGTCACCAGCGGCCTCGACGCCGGGGTCCAGCCACTCGCGTACTGGGTGCGGCTGGAGCCGTGACCCAGTGACCCCGGATCGGTGCCGCCGTCCGGCACACCGTCGCCGTCCGCGTCGCCCCTGCTCTTGCCGTGGTAGAGCCACAGGGCTCCGGAGGTGCGGTCCCGGGCGACGAGATCGACGAAGCCGTCGCCGTCCACGTCACCGGGGGAGGCGAGCGTCATCTTCTCCCAGCCGGAGGAGCCGATCAGATAGCCCGACTCGACCGTGCCGCCCGACCAGCCGGGAAGGAACCACAGCTGGTCGCCGATGACCGCGACGAAGTCGGGGTTGTAGCTCTCCGTGTTCGGGGTGATGTCCCCGACGGAGACGATCTGCCTGATCGCCGAGGTGTCGGTGGGGACGCCCGTCTCGTCGTCCGGGAAGACGTACACCTCCTGCCTGGTGTCCTCGGTGAACTCGCCCTGGCCGTTGTTCGGGTAGAGCCACAGCTTGCCGTCGGCCTTGCGGGCGACCAGGTCCTCGTAGAAGTCCTCGGTCCAGTCCCCGCGGTGGGTCATCAGCGCGCCCGCCCAGCCGCCGCCCGAGGAGAGGGTGAGGGACGTCGCCACGGCGCCGTCGCCGGTGCCGCCGTACAGCCTCAGGTTGTCGTTGCCGTCCACAGCGAACATGTCGGGAAGGCCGTCGCCGTTGACGTCACCGGGCTTGTCCACCACACCGGGGCTCTTGACGTAGAACCGGTACGGGTAGACCGGGCCTGCGTTCTTCCCGGCGTCGAACGCCTGCACGTACAGGGTGTGCGGACCGGGGGTGAGCGGTGTCACCGTGACCTCGACGCTGCCGCCGGCCGTCGCGGGCTTGGCGGAGTTGTTCGGCGGTGTGCGGTCCAGGCCCCACTTGTACTCGGTGATGTCGCCCACGCCGTTGGCACCGAGGACGAACGCGCCCGGCGTGCGTGCCAGCGCGCCTTCGGCGTTCTCCGGGTAGACGTTCCCCTTGGACTGCACGGTCGGCATCACCGACGGTGCGGTCGGGTCGAAACCGAAGCGGCAGCCCGGGGCCCCCTGCGTCGGCGTCCAGTCGGAGGCGAAGCCGGCGTCTGCGACATCCTCGACCTGGGCCTTCCAGGAGAACTGGCCACCCGACGCGCCTTTGTGCTGGTCCAGCAGCGCCTTGGGCACGGTCACCTTGGCCGGCGCTCCGGAGGAACTGCTCGCCGAGACGGTGACCTTGACCTTCTTGTCGAAGAACACCCCCGGGGACACGTCGTGCTTACCGGTGGCCCACAGGTGGAACTGGACGTTGACGTCACCGCCGTCCGGGTCCCAGACCTGCGCCGTGAGCGTCACGTCCGTGTTGCCGAGCGTCACGTACGAGGAGCCGTTGCCGCACTCCGTCGCGCCGACCTTGGTGCTCGGGATCGTGTCGAGCGCCCACGGGGCCTTCGGCGGGCGGTTGAAGTCGACGATCAGCTTGGCGTCGGGCTTGAACTTCTTCCAGCTGTACGAGTCCTTGTTGTCCTCGGCGCTCTGGGGGCGCGCAGACCGAAGGTGATGTTGGTCCACTTGCCGGCGGCGGCCTTGACCGCCGCGTCCTTGGCGGTGAAGTCGACCGCCTTGTCCGGGCAGCCGAAGGACTCGTTGCCGTGGGCGTAGTTCCTGCTGTCCTGGCGCGTGGACCAGGACGGCTGCTTGTTCCAGGTCGTGGACGAGCTGATGGAGCCGGTCAGGTAGAGCTCGACGGGCTTGGGCGTGCAGGACCACGAGTGCGTCTCGGTGATCTGGAACTGCGCGTCGACGACCTTCACACCGGCGAGGAACTTGGAGTCGACCCGGAAGAAGGACCGGGCCGTGCCGCCGGTGGAGCTCTCGTAGCCGACGCGTGCCTCGCTGGTGGTGCCACCGCCCCAGCCGGTGCCGTTCCAGTAGCTGCTGGTGGGATGGGGCTTGTAGGCGATGGTCCAGGCCTGGCGGGTGCCCGTCATGCGCGGGTCGATGTAGACCGGGTACGTCGTCTCGGGGGAGTCCAGCAGTTCCCGACTAGGGGTCAGTGTCAGCTGGTCGCCCGACACCTGGACCTCGACGTCGGCGCTGTTGGTGCCCGGGGCCAGGTCGGTCGGGACGGACTCGGCCGGGGTGGACTCGGCCGGAGTTGACTCGGCCGGAGTGGACTCGGCCGGAGTGGACTCCGGCGCGGCGGACAGGGTGCGTGCCGAGCTGGTCTTCCCCGCTGTCGTGGGGGCTGCCGCACTGGCGGGAGGCTGCACCGGCTCGGCACCGGACGAGTCCCACATCCGCGGTGTCGATGTCGCGAACACGGTCTGCCCCGCAGGGTTCAGGGCGGTCAGCGTGCCGCTCGCGGAGTCCTTCCGGAGCGTGAGCCCGTCGGTCTGGAGGTCGAAGTCGATGGTGGCGAGCTCGGGATTGCCCGCGGCAGCCGGCGTCTTGACGATCAGCGCCTGGCTGAAACCGTCCACACCGGCGGCCACTGCCAGGTCGACTCCCGGGAGCACCTCCCGGTAAGTGGCGGTGGAGCCGTCCAGTACCGGCTTCGGCAGCGGCTTCGGCCAGCTGATCGAGATCTTGCGGCCCTGGTCGGCGAGGACGACGAGCGGGTCGTCACCGCCGGCCGAGAAGGTCACGTTACCTGCCGCGGCCTTCGGCGTGATCCGTCCTACCGCCTCGACCAGCGTGGTGTCGATCGGTGTCCAGACGCCCTCGCGCTTCACACGCTGCGGAACGGTGTGCTGGACGCGGCGCAGGTTGCCGTCGGGCAGGGCGTACGTCTCGCTGGTCTCGCTTCGCTCCGAGGCCACCTCTACCTGCTCGCCGGTCGCTCTGGCCTGTTGGAGCGCGTGCGCCTCCGAACCGGGCCGCGCCGTGGATCCCTGCTCCCCGGCCACGGCCGGGGAGGCGGGGCCGAGCGGGATGAGCCCCAAGGAGCCTCCGACGAGAACCGTCGCCAGCGCGGTGCGCGCGCTACGTCTCGCCCTTGGTCTCCTTGTGGGTATCTCTGACATCAGTTGAACCCCCCTGATCCCTTCTGTCTGTCGTCAAGTTGATCTCGAGCGACTTCGGCCGAACAGTACACGGCACCCGAAGGCCGATCTTGGCCCGATCGTGATTCTCCAAGGGGTTGCTTCGTTGTCGGAAGTCGCCTTGCAGCGCATGATCGGCGCGCTCTAATGTCACGTCGATCAAGCATTCGGTTGCGTAGGGTGGGGAATACATGCAACAACTCCTACGCCAGTTGCGCTATTTGGGGCACTGGCATAGATCCGTCTCATTCGTCGCCTTCATGGCGATGATGATCACGCTGATACCCGACGATCCCGCTGCCGCCGCCGGCCGCGGCGCGGATCTCGAAGACCTCAAGCGCGACCGCTCCGTCGCGGGCCGTGCGTTGACCAAGGAGCGCCGCGAGGCCAGGAACGCCGCGGCCAAGGCGTGGCAGGGGTCCGCCGCCAGGATTCCCTCCGGCGACTACCTCGTCCAGGTCACCGGCCGGCCGGGCACGAACACTCCGGAGAAGGCCGCCAAGCAGCGCCTCGGAGCCGCGAACGGCAGTGCGCTCGGCAAGGCCCCGGAGGCCCTCGCCAAGCTCCCCGTGACGCTTCGCCCGGCGCAGGACGCTCCCCGCTCCAGGGGTGCCCGCGCCAACGCCCCCAAGGCCGCGTCCGGTTCCGCCGCCCGTGTCCGCATCGAGGACGCCGCCACCGCCCGCAAGGCCGGTGTCGAGGGCGTGCTGTTCACCACGGCCCCGGCCGCAGCCCGGGACGGCACCGCCGGTGCCGCGTCCGGAGCCGTCCAGGTCGAGCTCGACTACTCGGCCTTCAAGGACACGTTCGGTGGCGACTGGGGATCCCGGCTCCGCCTCGTCCAGCTGCCCGCCTGTGCGCTGACGACCCCGCAGAAGGCCGAGTGCCGCACCCGCACCGAGCTGCGCGGCTCCAACGACCCGGCCGGTCACACCGTCGAGGCCACCGTCGACCTGGGCAAGGCACCCACACAGGGCTTCGCCGCCCGCAGCGCCGCGGCCGCCCCGATGGTCCTCGCCGCCACCGCGGCCGCGTCCGGACCCGGCGGCAGCCACGAGGCGACCTCGCTGTCCCCGTCCGGCTCCTGGATGGCCGGCAGTTCCTCCGGCGGCTTCTCGTGGACGTATCCGATCGAGGCGCCCGAGGTCCCGGGCGGTCCGCAGCCGGAGATCGAGCTCTCGTACTCCTCGCAGTCCGTCGACGGCCGTACCGCCTCCACCAACGCCCAGTCGTCGTGGATCGCCGAGGGCTGGGACTACGAGCCGGGATACATCGAGCGCAAGTACCGCTCCTGCTCCGACGACAAGGGCAAGGTCGACGGCAAGACCCCCAACAACACCGCCGACAACGGTGACCTGTGCTGGGGTTCCGACCACGTCGTGATGTCGCTCGGAGGCAACACCACCGAGCTCGTGAAGGACGACGCCAACGGCAAGTGGCGGCCCGCCGACGACGACGGGACCAAGGTCGAGCAGAAGACCGGAGCCGTCAACGGCACCAAGGACGGCGAGTACTGGGTCGTCACCGGCACCGACGGGGTCAAGTACCACTTCGGCCTGAACAAGTTGCCGAACGCCACCACCCAGAGCACCAACTCCGCGCTGACCGTGCCGGTGTTCGGCAACCACCCGGGTGAGCCCTGCCATGCCACGGCGTTCATGGACTCCGACTGCACCCAGGCCTACCGCTGGAACCTTGACTACGTCGTCGACCCGCTCGGCGACGCCATGACCCTGTGGTGGAACAAGCACACCAACTTCTACGGCCAGAACATGAAGGCCGACCAGCAGATCTCCTACGTGCGCTCCGCAGATCTGGCCCGCATCGACTACGGCCAGCGCTCGGACACCCTCTTCACCGCGCAGCCCGCCGGCCGGGTCTCCTTCACGGTCTCCGAGCGCTGCGTTACGAACGCGACGTTCGACTGCGCGGAGTCCAAGCGGACCACGGCCAACGCCAAGCACTGGCCGGACACCCCACTCGACCAGGAGTGCAAGTCCGGTGCCCAGTGCACCGACAAGTTCTCCCCGACGTTCTGGTCCACCAAGCGCCTGACGAAGATCACCACTCAGGTGCTGGCCGGGACCACGCTGAAGAACGTCGACTCGTGGGCGCTGGAGAGCCGTTTCCCCGACACCGGTGACGGCACGTCCCCGGCCCTGTGGCTGGACTCCGTCACCCGCACCGGCCACGGCGCGGGCTCGACCGCGGCCATGCCGAAGGTCAGCTTCTCGGGTGTCCAGCTCGACAACCGCGTCGACGGCGTCGAGGGCCTGCCGCCCTTCTCCCGCCTGCGGATCAACGCGATCGACACCGAGACCGGTGGCCGCATCGGCGTGTCCTACTCGCCGCGCGACTGCCAGGTCCTGGCCCCGCGCCGCATGCCGGCCTCGCCCGAGACCAACACCATGCGCTGCTTCCCGCAGTACTGGACCCCCAAGGGGGCGCTGAGCCCGGTACAGGACTGGTTCCACAAGTACCTCGTCACCGAGGTGCGCGAGGAGGACCTGGTCACCGACAGCCCGGCCAAGGTCACCTCGTACGAGTTCATCGGCGGTGCCGCCTGGGCGTACGACGAGAGCGAGTTCACCGAGAACAAGTACCGCACATGGTCCCAGTACCGGGGCTACGAGCGGGTGCGGACCCGCCTCGGCGCCGGTGACGACGTCAAGCAGCTCTCCGAGCACCGCTACTTCCGCGGAATGCACGGCGACAAGCTGCCCAGCGGCACCCGCACCTCCGTCATCGAGGACTCCCAGGGCGGCAGCGTCGACGACCTGCCGCAGTACCAGGGCCAGCTGCGCGAGCAGATCACCTACGAGTCGGACGGCGGCGCCGTCGACTCCTCGACGCTCACCACCGCATGGTCGGTGAAGACGGCCACCCGCGCCCGTACCGGCACCACGCCGCTGGAGGCGTGGATGACCCGCCCGGAGACCGTCCAGACCCGTGAGCGGGTCAAGGGCGAGACCTGGCGCACGTCGACCGAGACCACCAAGTACGACAGCTACGGCCTGCCGTACCAGGTGGACGAGACGACGCCCGGCGGCAAGCGCATGTGTTCCACGACCACCTACGCCCGCAACACCGCGGCGTACCTGCTGGAGTCGGAGTCCCGCGAGCTCACCACCCTCGGTGCCTGCGGCACCACGGGCGGCGAGGTCATCGAGGACACGCGCACCCTCTACGACGGCCAGGCCTTCGGCGCGGCGCCGACGAAGGGCCTGGCGACCGAGGTCCAGGAGCTGAACGCCGAGGGCGACGGCTACATCACGATCGACAAGACCGCGTACGACATCCACGGCCGCGAGACCGCGACCTGGGACGCCGAGAACCGCAAGACCTCGGTGAGCTACACGCCGGCGACCCTCGCCCGACCGACGAAGCAGGTCTCCACGGACCCGCTGGGCCACACCGAGACGACCGACTTCGACGATGTGCGCGGAATGCCGCTCGTGGAGACGGACGCCAACGGCAAGAAGGCCACGATGCAGTACGACCCGCTGGGCCGGCTGCTGAAGGTCTGGGAGATCGACCGCGACCCGGCCACCCAGACGCCGACCGCGGAGTACGACTACACCGTGCGCCGTGACGGCCCGACGGTCGTCACCACGAAGACCCTCAAGGACAACGGCCAGTACGCCGTCGCCTACGAGATCCTCGACGGCCTGCTGCGCGAACGGCAGACCCAGGACGAGGCGGTCGGCGCGGGCCGCATCGTCAACGACACCTTCTACGACACCGCGGGCCGCAAGTGGAAGGAGAACGACGGGTACTACAACGACCGCGAACCGGAAGCGAAACTCCTCCAGGTCGGCGACAACGAGGTCCCCTCACAGAACCGCACCACCTTCAACGGCCTGGGCGAGCCGGTCGCCGAGGTGACGTACCACCGGGGCGTGGAGAAGCTCCGGACGACGACGGAGCGGGACGGGGACGTCTCGACGACGATCCCGCCGAAGGGCGACACGGTCACGGCGACGTTCGAGGACGCCGAGGGGCGCGCTTCCCGGCTCCGGGAGTTCACCAACGACGCGCGCACCACGTGGCGCGACACGGTGTACGAGTACGACCACCTAGACAACGTCGTAAAGATCACTGCCCCCGGTGGTGCCGTCACTTCGTTCGAGTACGACGGGCGCGGGCGGCAGAAGTCCGTCACGGATCCCGACGGCGGCAAGACCACGTTCACGTACGACAATGGGGACAACGTCGTCTCGACGACCGATCCGCGGGGGCACACACTCGTCACGACCTATGACGCAGCGGGCCGGCCAACGACCCTGCGTGAGAACAGCGCCACTGGCCCTAAGCGTATGGAGTGGACCTACGACACCCTCGCCAAAGGCCGTCCGACGGCGTCCATACGCTACGAAGGAGGCAAGGAGTACCGCGACGAGGTCACGGCCTATGACGGGGCGTACCGTCCCACGGCCACCCAGACCGTCATTCCCCAGAGCGAGGAGGGCCTGAAGGGTACGTATACCTACAACTATGCCTATACGCCGACCGGAAACGTTGCCTGGGCCCAGTTGCCCGGCCTCGGTGGCCTCACCACCGAGCGAGTGGTATTCCGGTACAATTCCGACGACCTGCCGATCTCTATCGGCGGCGCGTCTACTTACCTCGGCGATGTTCAGTACTCGGCGTTCGGCGAGATCCTGCGCACCGAGGCCGGGCCGGCGGGCAAGAAGGTCTACGGGTCGTACATATACGACGAGTTCACCCGTCGCCTCGGTGTGTCTACCTTCGACCGCTCAGTTTCTCCGGGGCGCATCAGCGAGACCCGGTACTCGTACGACGAGGCAGGCAACGTCACCAAGGTGTCAGATGCCCCTGGTGACGCAGCTGTTGATGCGGGGAAGACCGACACCCAGTGCTTCGTCTACGACAAGCTGCGGCAGATGACCTCGGCATGGACGGCGAAGAGTGAGGACTGCGCAGCAGGTCCCTCCAAGGAGACCGTCGGTGGACCGGACGCCTATTGGCAGTCGTTCAAGTTCGACGCCGCAGGCAATCGCACCGAACTCGTGGAGCACGACACGACGGGTGACACCGCCAAGGACGTCACGCGCACATACTCCTACGGCAAGGCGGGTGTCGGGGGCCCCAACGCTCTTGCGGAGGTGAAGTCGGCCGGTCCGCTCGGCGAGCGCGTGAGCACTTTCGCCTACGACAAGGCAGGCAACACGGTCAGGCGTCAGCGTGACGGAGTCGAACAGACTCTGGAATGGGATGTCGAAGGCAAGCTCAAGTCCGTGTCCGAGCCGGTCGGTGGCGGAGGCACACGGGTCACCAGGTATCTGTACGATGCGGCGGGCCAGCCACTCATCCGAACGGGTGCCGACGGTAGTAGGACGCTGTACCTGGGGGACGCGGAACTGACCGTCAGCTCCGACCTGCAGCAGGTGAGCGCGGAGCGCTTCTACGTCCACCCTGACGGTTCCACAACGGTGCGTGCCACCGGTGGTGTACGTCAGCTGATGCTGACAGACCACCACGGGACGTCGAACACTGTTGTGGACATGGTCGCTGTCGGCATGCCGGTCACGCGTCGCAAGTCGTTGCCCTTTGGTGAAGAACGTGGGGCCGCACCGGGAGAGTGGCCAGGGGACCGAGGGTTCGTCGGCGGCACCAAAGACAAGGACACCGGTCTGACGCGGCTCGGTGCCCGGGAGTACGACCCGTCGACAGGGCGATTCCTGTCGGTAGACCCGATGGTCGACTACTCGCAGCCGGCCACGATGAACCCATACGCC
Source organism: Streptomyces sp. I6 (assembly GCA_003725745.1). Taxonomy (GTDB): domain Bacteria; phylum Actinomycetota; class Actinomycetes; order Streptomycetales; family Streptomycetaceae; genus Streptomyces. Next base: position 4,634,285 of record RHDP01000001.1, read on the forward strand.
TACAGCAACAACGCACCGGCGACGTTCTCCGACCCGGAGGGGCTGTTCTTCCCCATCCTGATCGGTATTGCGGCCCGCATTGCCATCCAGGCGGCCATTCGTGCGGCGGCTCGTCGAGCGGCGATGATCGCGGCGCGCAAGGCGGCTCAGGCGGCAGCTCGCCGGGCTGCGGCACTCGCGCGCAAGCGTGCCCTCGAGGCGGCCAAGCGCGCTGCAGCCAAACGTGCTCGGGCGGAAGCGAGAAAGAGGGCGGCCGCTCAGCGCGCCGCAGCACGGCGGGCTGCCCAGCGAGCCGCTGCCAAACGCGCTGCACAGCGCAGAGCTGCGGCTCAGGCTCGTCAGCGTGCCGCCCGCGCCGCTGCGAAGCGTGCCCAGGCAAGGCGGGCAGCGGCACGTAAGGCTGCTGCCCGGCCGAAACCCAGAGCCAAGCCGCGGAGCCAGCCGAAGCCGCGGTCGAAGCCTTCCCAAGCCAAGAAGCCGGCACAGAAGGCCGCGCGGAAGGCGGCCGAGGAGGCAAAGGCTGAAGGCAAGGAACAGGCTCAGGAAGCCGTTCAGCAGAGGGTCGCGGAGTGGAGCGAGGGGCAGGAGGAGTCTGCGTCTGCCGCCCGCTACGCCCGTGATCTTGAGGGCCGGGATAGCAAGGGCAAGCATTCTGCCTATACTGGTGGTTTCGACCCGGACAATCCCGACCGTGTGTTCGTCGGTTGCTCGTCCAATCCTGATGGATGCGCTGAGCGGGATGTCGAACGCCAAACAGGTAGGGGTCCGCACGACGTAGTCTTCACGAAGGCATTCGGGTGGAGGGCCAAGAAGTGGGTCGAAATTCCCATCTGCGTGAAATGTCAAGCCCGCTATAAGCGGAAGCAGTTCCCGCCGGACGCCATATACGACGAAGGAGGGGACTGGTCAAAGTGATCAGTCAGCGAAGGGACAGAATCCGGTGAGCAAGAGCCTGGCCGAAATCGAAATCGGGCGCTTGGATTGGACTGCGTTCCGCACTCTGGGTGATCGGACCGAGAAGGTCCCCGGAGCCCTGCTGCGGCTGTTTGCCGCCGGCACGGAGGACGAGGCGATGGCTGCCTACTGGGAGCTGGAGAACGTCGTCGTCGTGCAGGGGCAGCTCTACAGTGCAGCATTGCCGACTGTGCATGTTCTGCTTGCGGCGTTGCTCGACGAGCTCTCGGCCGACGCCCGTGACCTTGTGCTCGAACTGCTCTTCCAGATCGTGTCAGGTGAGGCGGACGAGGAGGAGAGGGGCATGGGAAACTCAGCTCTGGGCGATCTGTGTCGAGATGCGGCTCGTGAGGGCCTCTGGCTCGTCTACCGGGAGCTTGGAACCCGGCGCCGGGAGACAGCCGAGTCGATTCTGGAGCGCATCGAAGGCGACGAAGCCAGGCTCACGGCCTTCCTCGCGAGCCTGCGAGGAAAGTAGGCTCTGTCTGTTGCTGAAGGGCCCTGCGCAACCATCTCGGTGGTGGCGTGGGGCCCTTCGAGCGATCCGGGGCGTTTGAGTTCAGTCCGGACGTCGGCACTGCTCTCTTTGTGTTCGGCATGGTGTGAGCACCGAAACTATTCGATGCGAGGCCGAAGGCGCCGACTGATATGTCCCGAGTGAACATGCAGGGCAGCGAGAGTATCGCTCAAGTTGTCGCTGCGGCGCCGATGAGGAAGAGGACGCGCTCACCTACGCGTACTGGCAGGAGTGGCGGGACGCGAATCCCGGGTGGAACCCGTCGAGTTCGACCACGTGGTGGGATACAAGGTGCCGCTGAGCCTCGGTGGGGCGGACGATGTGGCGAACCTGGAGCTCACCGGGCGCCGGGGGTACGTCGAGCTGTGGGCACGGCATGCCCTCGTCTCCGCCACACCGCGCCCGTTCGTACCATGAAGTGCAGATCCCGGCAGACAGGAGCACACCCATGTTCGGCGGCGCGTTGAACGAGCTGTTCGCTCCTGGCCGACGTCATACCGAGGAGGAGCGGCGGCGTCAGGAGCTCACGCTCGAGGAGGCCGGTGACGCCGATCCCGGGCGGGGGCCGATAGACCTGGGCAGCGGGGTCGTGCTCATCCGGGTGCCCGCGGCACGGGACGAGGCGCGTTCCGCCGAGGGGGAGCCGGAGGCCGGCGACAAGAACGCCGAGGGCGCTGAGGACACCAAGGCTGCCGAGGATGGCAAGAACGCCCAGGACGGCAAGAACGCCGAAGCGGCCCGGGCCGCCGATGGCGCTGAGTAGACAGAACTGCTCGCGGCGGGCGCACTCGCCCCCAGCGGCCCGTCGCCCACACGCCGGAGGGCCCGGCACCCCTCGGGTGCCGGGCCCTCCGTCTCGTGCGTACCGCCTCGGCGGCCTCAGGCCTCGAAGACCTCGTTGACCAGCTGCTGCTGCTCCGCCTGGTGCCGCTTCGCCGAGCCCACCGCCGGGGACGAGGAGTGGGGGCGGGAGATGCGGCGCAGGCGCTCGCCGTGCGGGATGTCCGCACCGACCGCCAGGTCCAGGTGGTCGATCAGGTTGAGCGCGATGAACGGCCAGGCACCCTGGTTCGCCGGCTCCTCCTGCGCCCAGAGGTACTTCTCGGCGTTCGGGAACTTCGCGATCTCGGCCTGCAGCTCGGCACCCGGCAGCGGGTACAGGCGCTCCAGGCGGATGATCGCCGTGTCGGTGGCACCGCGCTTCTGCCGCTCCGCCTCGAGGTCGTAGTAGACCTTGCCGGAGCAGAAGACGACCTTGCGGACGTCGGCGGCGTTCACCGCTCCCGAATCCACCCCGGTGTCCCCGATGACCGGGCGGAAGCCGCCGGTGGTGAACTCCTCCACCTTGGACGCCGCGGCCTTCAGACGCAGCATCGACTTCGGGGTGAAGACGATGAGCGGCTTGTGGTGCGGGTTGTGGACCTGCCAGCGCAGCAGGTGGAAGTAGTTCGACGGCAGAGTCGGCATGGCGACCGTCATGTTGTTCTGCGCGCACAGCTGGAGGAAGCGCTCCGGGCGGGCGGAGCTGTGGTCCGGGCCCTGGCCCTCGTAGCCGTGCGGCAGCAGCAGCGTGACGCCGGAGGTCTGGCCCCACTTCTGCTCGGCCGAGGAGATGAACTCGTCGACGACGGTCTGGGCGCCGTTGACGAAGTCGCCGAACTGGGCCTCCCACATGACCAGCGACTCGGGGCGGGCCAGCGAGTAGCCGTACTCGAAGCCCATCGCCGCGTACTCGCTGAGCAGCGAGTCGTAGACGTTGTAGCGGGCCTGGTCCTCGGACAGGTAGAGCAGCGGGGTGTGGTCCTCGTTGGTCTCCTGGTGCACCAGCACCGCATGGCGCTGGCCGAAGGTGCCCCGGCGGGTGTCCTGGCCGGCGAGCCGGACCGGGGTGCCCTCCATCAGCAGCGAGCCGATGGCGAGGGTCTCGCCCATGCCCCAGTCGATCGTGCCGTCCTCGACCGAGGCCGCGCGGCGCTGCAGCTGCGGCAGCAGCCGCGGGTGGACGGTGATGCTGTCGGGGACGTTGACCTGGGACTCGGCGATCCGCTTGACGACCTCCTGGGAGATCCCGTGGCGACGGACACGGGGAACTCGGCCTGGGCGTCCGGGACCGAGGCGGGGCCGGGTGGCTGGTGGCCTCGCGGACCTCCGCGAAGACCTTCTCCAGCTGGCCCTGGAAGTCCTGGAGCGCCTGTTCGGCCTCTTCCAGCGTGATGTCGCCGCGGCCGATGAGCGACTCGGTGTAGAGCTTGCGCACCGAGCGCTTCTTGTCGATCAGGTTCACCATCTGCGGGTTGGTGAACTGCGGGTTGTCGCCCTCGTTGTGACCTCGGCGGCGGTAGCAGATGAGGTCGATCACGACGTCCTTGTTGAACGTCTGGCGGAACTCGAAGGCGAGCCGCGCCACCCGGACGCACGCCTCCGGGTCGTCGCCGTTCACATGGAAGATCGGCGCCTCGATCATGCGGGCCACGTCGGTCGCGTACATCGACGAACGCGACGACTCCGGGGCGGCGGTGAAGCCGACCTGGTTGTTGATGACGATGTGGACCGTGCCGCCGGTGCGGTAGCCGCGCAGCTGCGACATGTTCAGCGTCTCGGCGACGACCCCCTGGCCGGCGAAGGCCGCGTCGCCGTGCAGGGCGACGGGCAGGACGGTGAAGTCCGTGCCGCCCTTGTTGATGATGTCCTGCTTGGCGCGGACGACGCCCTCGAGGACCGGGTCGACGGCCTCCAGGTGCGACGGGTTGGCGACCAGCGACACCGTGATCTGCTCGCCGTCCAGACCGGTGAAGGTGCCCTCGGCGCCGAGGTGGTACTTCACGTCGCCGGAGCCGTGCATCGACTTCGGGTCGAGGTTGCCCTCGAACTCGCGGAAGATCTGCGCGTACGACTTGCCGACGATGTTCGCCAGGACGTTCAGCCGGCCGCGGTGGGCCATGCCGATGACGACCTCGTCGAGGCGGGACTCCGCGGCCGAGTCGATGACCGCGTCGAGCAGCGGGATGACGGACTCGCCGCCCTCCAGCGAGAAGCGCTTCTGGCCGACGTACTTGGTCTGCAGGAAGGTCTCGAAGGCCTCCGCGGCGTTCAGCCGGCGCAGGATGCGCAGCTGCTCCTCGCGCTCCGGCTTGGCGTGCGGGCGCTCCACCCGGTCCTGGATCCACTTGCGCTGCTTCGGGTCCTGGATGTGCATGAACTCGATGCCGGTGGTGCGGCAGTACGAGTCGCGCAGCACGCCGAGGATGTCGCGCAGCTTCATCATCGACTTGCCGCCGAAGCCGCCGACGGCGAACTCGCGCTCCAGGTCCCACAGGGTGAGCCCGTGCTCGGTGATGTCCAGGTCGGGGTGCTTGCGCTGGCGGTACTCCAGCGGGTCGGTGTCGGCCATCACATGGCCGCGGACCCGGTAGGAGTGGATCAGCTCGAAGACCCGGGCCGCCTTGGTGACGTCGTCGTCGTGCGAGGCGTCGATGTCCTTGAGCCAGCGGACCGGCTCGTAGGGGATGCGCAGCGCCTCGAAGATGTCGTCGTAGAAGCCGTCCTCGCCGAGGAGGAGGTTGGCGACGATCCGCAGGAACTCGCCGGACGCGGCGCCCTGGATCACCCGGTGGTCGTAGGTCGAGGTCAGGGTCATGACCTTGGAGACGCCCAGCTTGTTCAGGGTGTCCTGGGAGGTGCCCTGGAACTCGGCCGGGTAGTCCATCGAGCCGACGCCCATGATCACCGACTGCCCGGGCATCAGACGCGGCACGGAGTGGACGGTGCCGAGGCCGCCGGGGTTGGTGAGCGAGACGGTGACGCCGCTGAAGTCGTCCATCGTCAGCTTGTTGCTGCGGGCGCGGCGGACGATGTCCTCGTAGGCCTGCCAGAACTCGAAGAAGTTCATGGTCTCGGCCTTCTTGATGGCCGCGACGACGAGCTGCCGGTCGCCGTTGGGCTTCACCAGGTCGATGGCGAGGCCGAGGTTCACGTGCGGGGCTTGACCAGGACCGGCTTGCCGTCCTTGTCGCCGTACGACCAGTTCATCGACGGCATGGCCTTGATCGCCTGCACCATCGCGTACCCGATGATGTGCGTGAAGGAGATCTTCCCGCCCGGGCGCGCTTCAGGTGGTTGTTGATCACGATCCGGTTGTCGAAGAGCAGCTTCACCGGGACGGCGCGGACGGACGTGGCCGTCGGCAGCTCCAGCGAGGCGTTCATGTTCTTCGCCACGGCGGCGGAGGGGCCGCGCAGCGGCAGCATCTCCGGACCGTCGGTCGTCTTAGTGGCGTCGGCGGCCTTGGCCGCCGGCTTGGCCGGGGCGGCTGCGGGCTTCGCGGACGCGGCGGGCTTCGCCGGTGCCGGAGCCGGTGCCGCGGGCTGCGTCGGGGCGGGCTTCGCCGGTGCCGGTGCGGCGGGGGCCTGCGGGGCGGGAGCCTGGGCCGCGGGGCCTGCTGGGCGGGGGCCGCGGGCGCCGGAGCCTGTGCGGTGCCCGGCGTCTGTGCGGCCGTCGTGCCCGCCGAGGCCGGCGGCGTCGGCGCGGCCTCGCTGGTGGCCCCGCCGCCCGGCTTGTAGTCGGCGAAGAAGTCCCACCAGGCGCGGTCGACGGAGTTCGGGTCCTGGAGGTACTGCTGGTAGATCTCGTCGACGAGCCACTCATTGGCCCCGAACGCGGCAGCGGGATTCTTCCCCTGCCCGTCGGGGTCGGTCGACGTACTCGAGTTACTGGGGACTGAGACGACACGGCGGCAACCGCCCTCTTCCGCTTCACAAGGTGATGGACAGCGGAAATAAAGGCTACGCCTACGCGGCGGGGAGGTGCAGGCCGGGCGTGGTCTTCGTCGCCTAAGTCACACCTGTCAACCGGTTTCGGCGTAGGAATTGGCGGGAAACAAACGCGGTTCCCCTGCGGACCGGGTACGGCGGAGCGCGGCCGCGGCCCGCCGGGCCGCACCCGTGCCCTGCTCCCCGGACACCTGGACGCAGGACGCGTCCGTCCGGTTCGCCACGGGCTTCGCTCCTCTTCGAACCCTACGTCAATCGTGTGACGAGGGGATTCCCGGGAGGGTGACCCTGATGCGGCAGCCGCGCGTCGATTCGGCCACCCCGATGCGGCCGCCGTGCAGCTCCACCGCCCAGCGCGCGATGGCCAGGCCCAGGCCGGTGCCCCGTCGCTGCCCGGGCCGTGCTGCGACGGGGCACTGCCCCGGTTGAACCGCTCGAAGACCCGGTGCCGCTCCGACTCCGGGATCCCCGGGCCCTCGTCCTGGACCTCCAGGTCCAGGGACTCGGCCCGTGCGCCCCGGCGGGCGAGGACGGTGACCCTGCCGTGCGGCGGGGAGTGCTTGACCGCGTTGTCGATCAGGTTCGCCACGACCTGGTGCAGCCGCTCCGCGTCCGCGTGGGCGGTCAGCTCGGGAGGCGAGACGTCCAGGTGCAGATGGACGTCCTTGCGGGTGTGGTTGCCGGAACCCGAGGGCAGCCCGCGCTGCCCGGCGGCCAGGTTGGCCTCCTTCAGCACTCCCGACAGATAGGGCCAGACCTCGAAGCGCCGGGCCTTGAGCGTGACGACGCCGTTGTCCAGCCGGGAGAGGTCCAGCAGCGTCTCGACCAGCCGGGACAGCCGCTCCGTCTGCTTCAGGGCGGTGCGCATCGTCTCGGGGTCGGCCGCCGAGACCCCGTCCACGACGTTCTCCAGCACCGCGCGCAGGGCCGCGATGGGGGTGCGCAGCTCGTGGGAGACGTTGGCGACCAGCTCCTTGCGGTGCCGGTCCACGGCCTCCAGGTCGTCCGCCATGCGGTTGATCGTGGAGGCGAGGTCGCCGAGCTCGTCGCGGCGGCCGTCGCCGCGCACCCGGCGGCTGAAGTCGCCGTGGGAGATCGACTTCGCGACGGTGTTCATCTCGTCCAGCGGGGCGGTCAGCCCGTGCGCCACGAACTGGGTGATCAGCAGCGTGGTGATCATGGCGAAGACCGTTATGTAGCGCAGCTCCGCCCCGGTGCGGAAGGCGACCAGCGCCAGCCCGGTCGTGATCAGCACCGCCACGACGACCAGAGCGCCGAGCTTGGTCTTGATCGAGATCTCCACCGCACCCAGCCGGGACCGGAGCCGGCTAAGCCGGGTCATGGCGCCGGGGTCTCCAGGGCGTACCCGACACCGTGGACCGTCCGGATCCGCTCGGCGCCGATCTTGCGCCGCAGCGCCTTGATGTGGCTGTCGACGGTGCGGGTGCCGGAGGCGTCCGCCCAGTCCCACACCTCCGCGAGCAGCTGCTCCGGGAGAGGACCGCGCGCGGTGTGCTGGCCAGGCAGACCAGCAGGTCGAACTCGGTCGGTGTGAGGTGCACGTCCTCGTTCCGGACGCGTACGCGGCGCTGGGCGTGGTCGATCTCCAGTTCGCCGAGGCGCAGGATCCCGCTGCGCGGCGTCACGGCGGCCAGCGCGGCGCGCTCCACCCGGCGCAGCAGCACGTGCACCCGCGCGGCCAGCTCGCGCATCGAGAACGGCTTCGTCATGTAGTCGTCGGCGCCCACACCGAGCCCGACCAGCATGTCGGTCTCGTCGTCACGCGCGGTGAGCATCAGCACCGGGACGGGGCGCTGCGCCTGGACCCGGCGGCACACCTCGAGGCCGTCGAAGCCGGGCAGCATCACGTCGAGGACCATCAGGTCCGGCTGCCAGGCCTCCGCGGCGTCCACGGCCGAAGGGCCGTCGGCCGCGGTCTGGACCAGGAATCCCTCGGCGTGCAGACGGGCCGAGATGGCGTCGACGATGGTGGTGTCGTCCTCGACGACCAGCACCCGGCGCTGGGCACTGCCGGTCGGGTGTACCGCCGTGCCGTTGCTGCTGGTGTGTGTCTGCTCCATCGCCCCGCCCCTGTCGCGCACTGCGAGCTGCGTGTAGATCGGTGTGTCAGGTAGGCAGCGTAAAGGCACCGACCAGGTCCCGGCTACGCAGGGCGAATTGCCAGGTGGACCACGTCGGGAACGCCTCGGGCAACCGCGACCTCTTCGGTTCTTACCCCGCTGAATCCGGCATTCCGCAACGTCTGCTCGAAATTCCGGGAGGGCTGTGCCGACCAGACGGCGAGAACCCCTCCGGGGCTCAGGCGCCGTGCGCAGGCCGCCAGCCCGTCCGGTGCGTAGAGGCCGCCGTTGTCCTCGGTGACGGTCCAGTCGGGGCCGTTGTCGATGTCGAGGCAGAGCGCGTCGTATGTGTCCGACGTGTCGCGGAGGTACGCCACCAGGTCCGTGTGCAGGACGGTGGTGCGCGGATCGGCTAGTGCCGCGGCGGAGATGCGCCTCAGCGGGCCCGCCGTGTGCCAGTCGATGACCGCCCGCTCCCGTTCGGCGACGGTGATCCGGGACCAGCCCGGCTCGGCGGCCGCGTGGGCCAGGGAGAAGCCGACTCCCAGCCCGCCGATCAGCACGGACGGGTCCGGACGGCCGGCGAGGGCCGTGCGGGCGGCATCCATGAGCAGCCGCTCGGAGCGGCCGTCCGATGTGTCCATCAGGAAACAGCCGTTGGCGATGATCTCGTGGATCTCCCCGTCGGGGCCCCGGCGTTCGCGCAGGACGACTTCGCCGTACGGCCCCTCCCGCCGGTCGAGCGTGCGGGGGCCGGTGGTAGGGCTGAGAGGCTCCATGGACGCCCAGGCTATCCGCGGCGGGGCGGCCGGGTCGCGGGAGTTGCGGACGGCGGGGCGGTGATCGCGTGGCACGGGCAGGGGCGAGGGCGACTGAGGAGGCCGGCGCAGGCGGGAGTCGCGGGAGAAGGTGTGACGGGAGCGACGGGCGAGCCGAGCGGAACGAGTAGCGGCGCCCGGGGGAGGGGCGCAACGGGAGGGCCCGGCACCGGAGGGCCCGCCGCAGCCCGGCCCCGGTCCTGGTCAGGCGTCCGGCGCCGGGCCGCTCCCAGGCGAGGGCGGCGGTGCCGGGTCGTAGTACACGCTGACCAGAGGGGCGATCGCGCGCCAGCCCAGCGACTCGTACAGTGCCCGTCCGCCGGGCGTGCCCCCGAGGACGCCGGAGGTGGCGCCCCGTTCGGCCGCGGAGTGCTGCAGCGTGCGCATCACCAGGGAGCCGAGGCCCTTGCGCCGGTGCTCGGCGGCGGTCTCGATCTGGTCGATGACGGCCGTGGTGCCGGCCGTGGCGATCTGCCCCGGGCTGCGAAGGTGCCGTCCGCGGTCGTGATCAGGACGCGCGTGACGCCGTCCCTCGTCCAGACGCGCAGCCGGTGGCCCTTTGGTGCGGCGGGTGGGGGCACGGCCTGCCGTTCCAGTGGTGTCGTCATCAGGAAACCGGGCTCGTCGGGGGTCCAGTCCGGGCCCAGCCACCCCAGGACCCGCTCCTCCTCCTCGAACACTTTGAGCCACCGCCCGGGAATCCCGGCCGAAGCGGCGACCTTGCGGACGGCGGCCTCGCTGTTGTCGGTGAGCACATGGCGGGTCGTGTGCCGGGGGTGGCCCACGTCCACCGTGAGGCCCCAGGGCTCTGCCAGCGGCTCCGCCGCCCCGCGTGAGACGGCCCAGCCGTCGACCCAGGCTCGAATGGCCTGTGTAATAGATGCATACGTCATGGGGCCATTACATCTGGCTGATCACCCAGGTGGCTCGTGGTATCGCTCACAGCGAACATCTGCCCGGGAACATCGGGGGCGCCCTTTGCATTGAGTCGATGTAACTCAACTTGACTGCCTAAGGGGAGATCATGGCTTCGACGCCCGCACCGCTCACCCTGCCTGTGCTTCCGCTCGACGACGAGGTCGTACTGCCCGGGATGGTGGTGCCGCTCGACCTGTCCGACAACGAGGTACGGGCCGCGGTGGAAGCCGCCCAGGCAGCAGCGCGAGCGGAGCCGGGAAAGCCGCGGGTGCTGCTCGTCCCCGGATCGACGGCACCTACGCCGCGACCGGTGTGCTCGGCACCGTCGAGCAGGTCGGACGGCTCTCCGACGGAGACCCCGGTGCCTTGATCCGCGGCCACAGCCGGGTGCGCGTCGGTGCCGGTACGACCGGTCCCGGTGGCGCCCTGTGGATCCACGGCACCCTCATCGACGAGACCCTGCCCGACCCGCTGCCCGGTTCGGTCACGGACCTCGTGAAGGAGTACAAGGCCCTCGCCACCAGCTGGCTGCGCAAGCGCGGGGCGTGGCAGGTCGTGGACCGCGTCCAGCAGATCGACGACGTCCCGGCGCTCGCCGACAACGCCGGCTACTCGCCCTTCCTGTCCACCGCCCAGAAGGTCGAGCTGCTGGAGACCAGCGACCCGGTCGCCCGGCTCAGGCTCGCCACCGAGCAGCTCCGCGAGCACCTCGCCGAGCAGGACGTGGCCGAGTCGATCGCCAAGGACGTCCAGGAGGGCGTCGACAAGCAGCAGCGCGAGTTCCTGCTGCGCCGCCAGCTCGACGCGGTCCGCAAGGAACTGCGCGAACTGGGCGGCGAGTCCGACGGCGAGGAGTCCGACGACTACCGCGCCCGGGTCGAGGCGGCCGACCTCCCGGAGAAGGTCCGCGAGGCCGCTCTCAAGGAGGTCGACAAGCTCGAGCGCGCCAGCGACCAGAGCCCGAGGGCTCCTGGATCCGCACCTGGCTCGACACCGTCCTCGAACTGCCCTGGAACGAACGCACCGAGGACGCCTACGACATCCGGGGAGCCCGGGCCGTCCTGGACGCCGAGCACGCCGGCCTGGACGACGTGAAGGAACGGATCACCGAGTACCTCGCGGTCCGCAAGCGGCGCTCCGACCGCGGACTCGGCGTGGTCGGCGGCCGGCGCGGCGGCGCGGTCCTCGCCCTCGTCGGTCCGCCCGGCGTGGGCAAGACCTCGCTCGGTGAGTCCGTGGCGCACGCGATGGGGCGCACGTTCGTCCGCGTCGCGCTCGGCGGCGTCCGGGACGAGGCGGAGATACGCGGCCACCGGCGCACCTACGTCGGCGCGCTGCCCGGCCGGATCGTCCGCGCCGTCAAGGAGGCCGGCTCCATGAACCCGGTGGTCCTCCTCGACGAGATCGACAAGGTGGGCTCCGACTTCCGGGGCGATCCCGCGGCGGCGCTGCTCGAAGTCCTCGACCCGGCACAGAACCACACGTTCCGCGACCACTACCTGGAGGTCGAACTCGACCTGTCGGACGTGGTCTTCCTGGCCACCGCCAACGTCCTGGAGGCCATTCCGGAGGCGCTGCTCGACCGTATGGAGCTGGTCAGGCTCGACGGCTACACCGAGGACGAGAAGGTCGTCATCGCCCGGGACCACCTGCTCCCGCGCCAGCTGGAGCGAGCCGGTCTGGAGCCGGGCGAGGTGGTGCTCGACGAGTCCGCGCTGCGCAGGATGGCGGGCGAGTACACCCGTGAGGCGGGCGTGCGGAACCTGGAGCGCGGGATCGCCAGGCTGCTCCGCAAGGTCGCGGCCCAGCACGAACTGGGCCGGCGGGAGCTGCCGTTCACCGTCCGCGACGGCGACCTGCGCGCCCTGATCGGCCGGCCGCACCATCTGCCCGAGTCCGCCCAGGACCCGGCGGAACGCCGCACCGCGGTGCCGGGCGTGGCCACGGGGCTCGCGGTCACCGGTGCCGGGGGCGACGTCCTCTACGTCGAGGCGTCGCTGGCCGATCCGGAGACCGGTGCCTCCGGACTGACCCTCACCGGTCAGCTCGGCGACGTCATGAAGGAGTCCGCGCAGATCGCGCTGAGCTTCCTCCGCTCGCACGGTGCGGAACTGGAGCTGCCCGTCGGCGATCTGAGGGACCGCGGCGTGCACATCCACTTCCCGGCGGGAGCGGTCCCGAAGGACGGGCCGAGCGCGGGCATCACGATGACGACCGCGCTGGCGTCACTGCTCTCCGGCCGGCCGGCCCGCACGGACGTGGCGATGACCGGTGAGGTGTCGCTGACCGGGCGGGTGCTGCCCATCGGCGGGGTGAAGCAGAAGCTGCTGGCCGCGCACCGCGCCGGGATCACCACGGTCGTGATCCCCAAGCGCAACGAGGCCGATCTCGACGACGTCCCCGCCGAGGTCCTGGAGAAGCTGGAGGTGCACCCCGTGACGGACGTCCGCCAGGTCCTCCGGATCGCGCTGTCTCCGGCCGAGGTGCAGGTGCCGGCCGCGGCGTGAGCCGCGGGGCACCGCCGCGCCGTAGGCCGCCGCCCCGCCGCCGTACGCCGCCCCGCTCCCGGGCGGCGGCGTACGGCGGTGGCCGTTCGGGTTCCCCGGGCCCGGTGGCGGTGGCCGTTCGGGTTCCCCGCGCCGCGGCGGGCCCTCGCGGAGGCCGCCCCTCGACCACCACCCCCCGGGGCGCCCCTCTCAAGAGCCGTCGAGCCATCCCCGCAGAGTCGCGCGGGCCCCGGCCTGGAAGCGGGTCTCCGCACCGAGCGCCTCCAGCAGTCTGCTGATCCGCCGCCGCGCGGTGTGCACATGGACGCCCAGCCGGCGTGCGATCGCCTCGTCCTTGAGGCCGGCGGCGAGCAGGACCAGCAGTTCCTTCTGCTCCGGGGGCAGCGATCCGCCCGCCGGGGGCGGCTCCGCCCGCGGTCCGGTCACCGGGGCCGCCCGGTCCCACACGGTCTCGAAGAGCGGCACGAGCGCGTGGCGCAGCAGCGCGTCACCGACCAGCAGTGCGGATGCCTTCGGGTCAGCCGCGTCTCCCGGTGGCAGCAGTGCGCTCCGCCGGTCGACGGCGATCAGCCGGGTCGGGACGGCCGGGGCGACCCGGGCCCGCAGCCCCCGCTCCACCAGCGCGTGCAGAGTCCGGATCCGCTCCGGGGCGGCGAGACCGTCCCGGTCCAGGACGGTCCGCACGGTCACCCCGCGGTCCAGCAGTCCCTCGACGCCCGCCCCCGGCAGGCGGAAGGTCCCGTATCCCCGTCTGTCCCTGACGTAAGGGGGGCGGTCCAGGATGACCACCTCGCGTTCGGCGGACGCGAGCAGGTCGTCGGCGCGCTCCTCGATCGCACGCTGCCCCGTGACGACCTCGATGCCGCCGCCGGGAGCGGCCGGCGCTCCGGCGGTCAGCCGCCCGGCGAGCTGATCGGCGGTCATCCGTAATCGCTCGAGTTCGGCTGACTTCATGTGCAGCTCGGCTTGGCGGCGATGGATGAGGCCGCGGATCGCGGCTGCCGGTGCGGTCGGGCGCGGCAGCGCCCCGCTCCCGCGCGGAGGCAGCGCGAGGCCGTGCTCGACGAGCCGGTCGAGCGCCGAGTCCACGTCGTCCCTCCGCAGCCGGAGGTGCCTCGCCAGCTCCTCCGCACCCTGGACCCGTTGCTCCAGCAGGGCTTCGTACACGCGCTCCTCGGTGGCCCCCAGGCCGAGGTAGTGCAACTCCGCCTCGATCATGCCGGGGATTCTCACTCCGTGTTCACAGAACACACAAGTGGGCATGTCCACTTCTCAACGCACCTGCCGCATTGCTCCGTTGACGCCCCACGGGTTGCATGGCCATGACCACCTGAACCGGCTGACCAGCACGTGGGAGGGGTACGTACTGTGCGCAAGCCCAGGCACCACCAGGGAAGACCGGCACACGGCATCACCAGGGGGGCAGGGGCCGCGGCGCTCCTGGCCGCTGCCGGCCTCCTGATCACCGCAGTTCCGGCCCAGGCGGCGACCCCGCCGCCGGCACCGCCCGTCGAGGTCGTCCCCGGGGAGGACACCGCGACACCCGCTCTCGTCGAAGGGCTGCACGAGCCCGTGGACGCCGAGGCCGCTCCCGCCGACGCGGCCCGCGGGCACCTCGAGGCCAGGGAGAGCCGCTACCGCATCGCCGAGCCGAAGCGGGACCTGACACCCGTCCGGACGCTGAAGCGGGGCGTGGACGAGACCGTACGGCTCCAGCAGCGGCACCGGGGGTACCGGTGCTCGGCGGCCAGTACGTGGTGCGGATGGAGAAGTCCGGCGGCGAACGCGTCGTCACCGGCACCTCCGGCAAGTACTTCACGGGGCTGACCACGGGCACCGAGGCGACGGTCACCGAGGACGTGGCGGTGCGCCGCGCGGTGGGCGCCACGGCGGCCCGGCTCGGCGGCTCCCGGCTCACCGATGCCGACGCCGTCCGCGAGGAGGGCGGGACGTCGCAGAAGGCGCGGTCGCTCACCGGCACCGCGCGCGGCCTCGTCGTCATCCCCCGGGGCGAGGGCGTCCTGGCCCGCCATGTGACGGTGCGCGGTACGAACCCGGTGACGGGCGAACCGGTGCTGGAGGAGGTGTACGTCGACGCGCGGTCGGGCTTCCCGGTGCTCCGCTACAGCGGCATCAAGTCCGTCAACGGACCGGCGGCCGCCGCCGGGCCGGAGCGGGCGCGCAGCGCGCCGGCGGGCGCCGCGGCCGGCGAGCCCGCCGGCCCGGCCGCCAGGGGCAGCGGTCTGCGCCTCGACGGCGGCAGGGTCGACCTGGAACTCACCCTGGACGCGGCGACCGGCCGGTACGGCATGACCGACCGCGCCCGCATGGCCGACACCACCAAGAACACCCTCAGCACCTGGGACGCCTCCACCCGTGACGCGGGCGACGTCGCGGGCCGGTGGCCGAGCGGCATCACGGTGTTCGAGTCCCCGACCGCGGAGTTCGGCAAGGCGGCCACCGCAGTGGGTGCCGTCGACGCCCACTGGGCGGCCGGTCAGGTCTACGACTACTACAAGAAGCAGCACGGCCGGAACGGTCTCGACGGCCGCGGCTCCGGCGTGAACTCACTGGTCGGCGTGACCCTCTTCGGCGGCCCCTACGTCAACGCCTTCTGGGACGGCCAGAAGATGGTGTACGGCTCGGGCGACGAGGAGTTCAAGCCGCTCTCCGCCGATCTCGACGTCGTGGGTCACGAGATGACCCACGGCATCATCGAGAACACCGCCAACCTCGTCTACGCCGGCCAGTCCGGCGCGCTGAACGAGGCGGTCGCCGACTACTTCGGCAACGCCATCGACGTCACCGCCTCGGGCCGGTCCATGGACGACCCGGACGCGGGCCTCATCGGCGAGGACCTGTGCCGCACCAGGGCCCCGAGGGACTGCGCCCTGCGCGACCTCGACGACGGCGCGACCACCTCGAAGAACTTCCTGGGGGTGACCTTCGGTACCGACAACGGCGGCGTCCACCTCAACTCCACAGTCTTCTCGGGCGCACTGTGGGACATGCGCCAGGACCTCGGCGGGGAACTGGCCGACCGGATCGTCTACAAGGCGCTGTCCGAGTACATGACGCCGCTCGACGGCTTCACGGAGGGCCGCAACGCCGTGCTGGCCGCGGCCGGGGACCTCGGCGTCACCGCGAAGCAGCGCAACGTGGTGAAACGATCCTTCAGCGCCCACGGCATCGTGCCCGGCTGGGAGGACGCGCTCGGCGTCGACAGCGACCGGCTCTTCGGCAAACTGAACACCACCGGCACCGGAGTGCAGGCCGGCGGCGGCTGGTGGACCGCGTCGCAGTCCAACGACGACGGCTCCGAGCCGTACTCGGTCTACGCGGGCCGGGTGGACGGCTCCGGTCACCCCAAGCTGATCAGCCCGAACGACGGACGCTTCCACGTCTCCCCGGCGACTGACGGCAAGACCGTCGTCTGGGCGGCGTACGGCGCGACGAGCCTGGACGTCCTCTCCCGTCCCCTCGCCGGCGGCCCCGTCAAGAAGCTGTACAGCACGACCGGCGACATCCCGACCGTCGACGTCTCCGGGCTGAGGGTCGAGAACGGGGTCGTCGTCTTCGAGAGCCTCGGCATCTTCGGCGACCGCCGCGTCGCCTATCTGCGGCCCGGCGACACCGAGCCCACCTACGCCGACCACGGCAGCTTCCTCGTGTCCACGGCACTCCCGTCGATCTCGCAGGGCAGGATCGCCTACGCCAAGCTCTACCCGGGCAAGGGCGGCTTCCAGCTCGGCGTCGAGGTCCTGGACCTCAGGACCGGCACCAAGACCCTGACGGGCCAACTCGGCGAGCCGCAGAGCCTCGGCCAGACCGGCATCAACGGCGAGCACGTCTTCTGGCTGACCGACGAGAACCTCAACGACACCGGTCAGACCGGTGTGCGCCGTGCCGACCTCGACGGACGCAACGTCTTCGACATCGCCCCCGAGGCGAAGCCGCGCGCACTGCACGGCACCGACCTCACCGTGTCCGAGGACGCCGTCACCGTCAGCAGCCAGATGCCCGACACCGAGTGGCGCAACGAGACGCTGCCGAAGCTGTGGCAGCTGACCACGGACGGCAGTCGGCTGGACCGCGTCTCCTGCAACCGAGGTGAGCAGCTGTCGCCCGCCGCGGCGTCCGGCCGGCAGGTCGTGTGGCTGGACGGTACGACCGGTTTCACGGACCTGGTCACCCGTACCCGCCCCGCGGGCCGCTGCGGCTGATCTCTCTCCGTTGACCGGAGCCCCCGGTGCGGCACCGCCGCGCCGGGGGCTCCCCGCGCCGGCTCCGCTTCCGGTACCGGGCAGGCGTGCCGACCGTGGAGGTGGAGGTGGAGGTGGAGGTGGAGTGGGGAGGGGAGGCGGGGTGAAAGGGGAGGGGAGAGGGATGTGGAGGTGGGAAAGGGGGCCCGGGCCGGACGCGGGGCAGGAGGCGGGGCAGGGGAGAGGCGCGAGGCGGGGCAGGAGGCGGGGGAAGAGGTGGAGCCGGTGCCCGCCGTTGGCCGGCGCCTGCGAAATACTGGGTGAGCTGCGGTGACGGCGGCCGCCGAAGAGGACTCTCATCGCCGGGAGAGCGCGCGAAGGGTGCTGACGTGCACGGAAGCGGTACGGGCAACGACGCCAGGCCGAGGGGAGGCAACGGCGCGGACCAGGAGTTCCGGGAGTTTTTGGCCCTGGAGCGGGAGTTGGCCGTCTTTCTGCGCCGGGCCCGGGCGAGCTCCGGCGAGATGGCCCGCGAGGTCCACCCCGGACTGGAGCCCTCCGCCTACGGACTGCTCGTACGGCTGGAGGAGTCCGGCGCACAGCGTGCCACCGATCTCGCCGGGTACTTCGGCGTCGGCAAGGCGACGATGAGCCGGCAGCTGCGCGCGCTGGACGAGCTGGGCCTGGTCACCCGGGAGCCCGACCCGGCCGACGGCCGTGCCTCGCTCGTCCGGCTGACCGACGAGGGACGCACCCGCTTCCGGGCCGTACGGAAGGCCCGGCGCGACCGGTACGTGCGGAAGCTGGCCGGCTGGGACCGCGGTGAGGTCGCCGAACTGGCCCGTCTGCTGCACCAGCTCAACGCCCGGTCCGAGGAGGGCTGAGGAGTCCCGGCTCGGCGGCCCGGGTCTTCTCCCCACGGGCCCGCGCGTGTTCTTCGGTCCCGGCCTCGGCCGCTCTCCCGGTTTGCTCCCGGCGGTTCCCTCCCGGTTCCCGGTTCCCTCCCGGGCCCGCGGCGCCCTTCGGCGGAGCCCCCACGACCCGGTGCCCCCCTTCCCTCCGCTCCCGGGTACGCCCCGGGCCGACATCGTCCCGCGGGCGCCGCACGCGCGTCGCGGAGACCCCGCACGCCCGGCCCGCGCCGTCCGGTACTCAGGTCCCCGGGAGTGCGACCGGGTCCCGGAGTTCCGCGTACACCGCGGTCGCGTCGTCGTGGATCTTCCAGCGCGTCCCCCCGCCCCGGAGGGCGTCCGCCGTCTCCAGCGCCCGCACCCGACCGACCAGCCCGTGCGGCCCCTCCCTGCTCAGCAGCCCCATGAGATCCGCCCAGCTCCCCTCCGCGAAGAGGTCGGTCCAGCGGGACGCCCCGTCGGTCAGGGCGGCCACCGCCCGCACGTCCGCACGCGGAGTCGTCCCCGTGACCGCGCGCGCCGCCACCCCCGGGTCCGCGGCCGCCGTGAAGAAGCCGCCGTCCTGGTTGCGCAGGGCGTCCGTCGCGCTGACCGAGCGGAGGACCTCCCTCGGGACGCGGTCCAGCCGGTCGTCCAGCACGGCGTGCACGACCCCGTTCGGCGACTCCAGCAGAAGCGTCGAGTCCGAGAGGACCAGATGCTCGACCGATTCCCCGTCCCAGCGAACCGCGACCACCGTTGCCTGGGGCGTGCGGACGTGAGAAAGGTCACAGCTCTCGCGGTGAGTGTCGGCGGTGCGTCGGATGGACAGGGCCAGTACCTCGGCCAGGGGCATATCCCTGTGCGAACCGGACAGTTCGAGAAGAGCGCCGCCCAGGTGCGAGGTGAACCAGGGGACGCCGTGCACACAGCCGTCGCCGCCTCGGGGTGGCGTCACCCCGTCGAGGACCACGAGTGATCCGCCCTGGCCCGAGGCCGGGAGTGCGAGTGACGCCCAGTCCTCGTTCGGGCGTTCGGCGGTGCCGGGCACGGAGGCGAGCTCGAAGCGCATGGTCCCCAGTCTGCATGAGCCGACACGTTTTCTTCACGAAGCCTGCAAGGGCGTGGAATTGGTCTCCACCAGCGGCTCGACCTGGGTCTTCTCTGCGGAACCGAAGGCCCCGCAGAGCTGCGGGCGGGCATCCTGCCAAAGCGCGGGCCGAAGGTCCAACCGATCCTCTGTGCGCAGGGAAAGTGCAATTGCGAACGGGTTGTTTGCCAACTCCGGAGTGAGGTTCACTCGTTCGTGTGGCGGAGCGGCCGATGCGCGCCCCCTCCTGAAGCCGCTGGGATGGTCGTGGATCGTGCCAGAGGTGGAGGACTCGCGTGATGACCGGCCGTCACCTCTGCTTCATGGGCGGACGAGTCAGGAATGCGAGCACCGGTGCAGAAGAAGCGGCCTCGGGGCAAGGGCAGCACGGACGGTACGGCCTCTTCGGGGCCCGCGGCACCGCAGGTGCCCTCGTCGCCCGCGATCCCCTCGGTGACGTCGGACGGTCGTGCGGCTGCCGTACCCCCGGCGTACCCGGAACCCTCGGCCGAGGCCCGGGCGGCCTCCGACCCCACACTCCTCCCCGGCGGGCGCCCCGTGCGGGTACGTCGCCGGCTGGTCGCGGGCGTCGCCGCCATCACCCTCACGGTCGCGGCCGCCGGTGCTCCGGCGATCCTCCTCGCCTCCGACGACCTGACCGAGTCCCAGCGGCTCGTCACCCTCGCCGAGCTCAACCGCCAGGCCGTCACCCTGGCCCACTCCCTCGCCGACGAGCGCGACGAGGTCACCGCGTACATCGCGGCAGGCCGCGAGGACCAGCAGGGCGGCAAGAAGGACCGCCGCGAGATCTCCGGCAACCGCAGCGCCCGTGTCGACCGGCAGATAGACGAGATCCGGGGCAACGTCCCGGCCGACCACGCCGACCTGCGCCGTGGTCTCGGCACCGTGAACTCCGTCCGGCGTACCGCGCTCACCGGCAAGGGCACCGCCCTCGAGGCGTACAAGGCGTACACCGACATCATCGAAGGGCTGCACGCGCTCGCCGACGAACTCGCGGAGACGACCCCGGCCCGCGCCGCCGAGGCCACGCGCGCGCCGGCGGCCCTCGGCCTCGCCGTCGAGCAGGCTTCCGCGACCCGGGGCCTGCTGCTCGCCGCACTGTCCGTGCCCGGCCAGACGAACGACACTCCCTCCTTCGACCCGATCACGGGGCTGCCCGTCGAGGACGAGGGCGACGCCGGGACCGAGGCCGCCCGCAACGCCCTCAGCGCCGCCGCGCAGCAGGCGCGCGTCCGCGAGCTCGCCGCGCTCGCCGACTTCGACCAGGTGGCGGGCACCGCGGCCCGCGCCCGGCTCACCGGTACCGTCACCGGCCCCGACGTCAAGACGGCCGAGGCCTACCTGACCCGCCTCACCGACCAGCCGGAACTCTCCGAGAAGGACCGCGAGTCCAACCGCGAGAAGCTCGAGGCCGCACTGTCCGCCAGGATCGAGCAGATGCGCGGTGTCGAGTCCGCGCTCGCCTCCGCCCAGGTCGAGCGTCTGGAGCAGCTCCGCGACGACGACGTCACCGCTCTGGAACTGCGCATCGCCCTGCTCGGCGGCTGCCTGCTCGTCGCCGTCGGCATCTCCGCGGCCGTCGCCCGCACCCTCACGCGCCCGCTGGCCGTGCTCCGTATCGGCGCAGCCCGCCTCGCGGGGGCGCCCGAGGGCGAGGAGCCGATCCGCTTCAGAGGCCGCAACGACGAGTTCGCCCAGGTCGTACGGTCGCTCAACACGCTGCACGGCAAGCTGGTGGACCTCGCCGCGCGCAGCCGGCACCTGGATGCCGAACGCGGTGAACTGACGGCCACCCGCGCGGAGTTCACCGCGCAGCGGGCCGAGCTCCAGGAGCGCACGGCCGAGGTCACGGAGCAACTGGCCAAGCTGCGCCGCACGGTGGGCCACACCTTCGTGAACCTGGCCCTGCGCACCCTCGGTCTCGTCGAGCGCCAGCTGGGGTCATCGAGGGACTGGAGGAGCGCGAGCAGGACCCGGACCGCCTCGCCACCCTCTTCAAGCTCGACCACATGGCCACGGTGATGCGCCGCCACAGCGAGAACCTGCTGGTCCTCGCCGGAGCCGAGCACGGCCACAGCCACCCCGGCCCGGTGCCGCTGGTCGACGTCATGCGCGCCGCGGTCAGCGAGATCGAGCGGTACGAGCGCGTCACCATCCAGTCCCTGCCGCCGCACGCCCACATCGCCGGGTTCGCAGCCGACGACCTGAGCCACCTCGTGGCGGAACTGCTGGAGAACGCCACGTCCTTCTCGCCCCCGGACGCCCAGGTCCAGCTCTCCGGATGGCTGCTGGAGAGCGGTGAGATCATGCTCTCCGTCCAGGACGAGGGCATCGGGATGGCCCCCGACCGGCTTGAGGAGCTCAACACCCGCCTGGCGTCCGCCGAGCGGGCGGACGACCTCGACCCGCCGAGAGCGGCGAGGGACTGGGCCTGAAGGTGGCGGGCCTGCTGGCCCGTCGCCACGGTGTGCGGGTCCAGCTGCGCGAGCAGAAGGGCGGCGGCATCGCCGCCGTCGTGGTCCTCCCGCAGGGCCTGCTGCCCGAAGGCGCGGCGACCGCCTCGCGGCAGAACGCTCCCGTGCCCGGTGCCGGTCCGGCGGTGAACCTCCCCGGCTCGGTGGCGGAGGTCAACTCCAACGCCCTGCCCGGCCGCCGCGTCCCCGCCGGCGACCCGCTGGTCGCCGCAGCGGAGAAGGCCGTCCAGGACGCCGGAGTGGACGGGCCGGGGACCGGGTCCGTCGTGCCGGGGCCCCGGCCTTCTCCGGAGACGAAGACCGGCGGGTCGAGCGGGACGGCGACCGGGACGTCGACAGGCGCGGCGACCGGGACGGGGACGGGCACGGGCACGGAACACGGGGCCACGACGTCCGGAGCCGGGTCCTTCGCACCGGAGTCCGCCGTGGAGCAGGCGGGTGGCGACGCCGGGGCGGCTCGCGGGCCTTCGCCCTTCGCGCCGGAGAGTGCTCCCCGTCACCAGGGCTTCGCCCCCGGCTCCGACGCGGATGCCGCCGGACCCGACGCCGGTCCCGGGGCCGTCGAGGCGCGCTCGCCCTTCGCCCCCGGACCCGCGAACGCTCCGGCCGCCTTCGGGTCCGAGGTCGAGCAGGCGCACGGCCCGGACGGCGGGCCCGTCCGCGGCGGCGCGTACGGGCGCGGCGCGTACAGGCACGACGCCGAGCACGGGCACGACGCTGAGCATGGCCGCGACGGTGAGCACGGCCGCGACGGCGAGTACGGGCGCGACGGTGAGCACGGCCGCGACGGCGAGTACGGGCGCGACGGCGAGGGAACCGGAGAGCCCGCCGCCTCCGGGCCGGAGACCACCCTCCAGGTCCGTCTGCCCCACCCCGCACCGGAGCCCGACGCCCATGAGCGCGGCGAGATGGCGGCGGTACCCGGCAGAAGGCACGGCGCGAGCGACGCCGACCCGGGCGGCGCGGACGCGGTCGGTCACCGCACCCCGGGGCCCGAGGCCGCCGCGGAGTCCGGCGACCCCGAGGAGATCGTCACCGACAAGGGCCTGCCCAAGCGGACGCCCAAGGTCGTCGCACCGCTCGGCGCGCCCAAGGAGCGCCGCAGGTCCGTCGACGCCGAGGAACTCCGCCGGCGTCTCGGCGGCTTCCACCAGGGTGCCAAGGAGGGCCGCCGCGACGTGGAGGCGGAGTTCGCCGACCCTGCCCGGGCACACGGCACGGAACAGACGTCACAGAGCGAGGAATCGGGGACACCGTCGAGGAGGCACGCAGTTGACCGCGACAGGAACCTTCGGGCTGAGCAGCGAAGCCCGTAACCTTCACTGGTTGTTGGGCAACCTCGTCGAGGAGGTACCGGGAGTACACTCCGTCGCCGTCGTCTCGTCCGACGGACTGCTTCTGCTCTCCTCCGACCCGGCGCACAACACCGCATCCAGCGCGGCACCCCGCCAGGACGGCCCGCGCGGTTCCAGCGCAGACCTCGCCACCATCGTCTCCGGCATCGGCAGTCTGACCATCGGTGCGGCCAAGCTGATGGACGGCGGCGGCGTGAAGCAGACCATGGTCGCGATGGAGGAGGGCAGCCTCTTCGTGATGTCGATCAGCGACGGCTCGCTGCTCGGCGTGCACGCCACCGCGGACTGCGACATGAGCGTCGTCGCGTACCACATGGCGCTCTTCGTGGGCCGCGCCGGACACGTACTCACCCCCGAAGTCCGCAGTGAGCTGCGCAAATCGTTGGAGAGCGCCAAGTGACGTCCGCCGCCCAGCCCGCCCCCCGGCTCCCGGTACGGGGGGACGGAAAACGCCCCGCCCGCGTCCGCCCCTACTCGCTCACGGGAGGCCGCACCCGCTTCGGCCACGTCCTCCTCGTCGAGACGTTCGTCGCGGCCATGGAGGCGGGCGACGAATGGGGCCTCCCCGCCGGAGGCAGGGGAAGCAAGGAGCTGACGAACGGCAACCTCACGTCCCGTGTGATGCCGGAGATGCGGGCCATCGTCGAACTCTGCCGCCGGATGCGGACGGTGGCCGAGGTCTCCGCGCTGCTGAAGATGCCCCTGGGCGTGGTCCGGGTGCTGATCAGCGACCTCGCGGACCAAGGAATGATACGTGTGTACGGCACCGGGCACGGCGACGGCCGCCCCGACCGCGCGCTGCTCGAAAGGGTGCTGAGTGGACTCCGTCGTCTCTGACCTCGCCACCACCGCGGAGGACGAGAACGTACAGCCCTGGCAGAACGACCGCACCCGCGCACCGATCGCCACCAAGATCGTCGTCGCGGGCGGTTTCGGCGTGGGCAAGACGACCTTCGTCGGGTCGGTCTCCGAGATCACGCCGTTGCAGACCGAGGCGCTGATGACGCAGGCGAGCGAGGAGACCGACGATCTCACCGCCACGCCGGAGAAGCAGACCACGACCGTCGCGATGGACTTCGGCCGGATCACCCTCGACGACGATCTCGTGCTGTACCTCTTCGGCACCCCGGGCCAGCAGCGCTTCTGGTTCATGTGGGACGACCTGGTACGGGGCGCGATCGGCGCGATCGTGATGGCCGACACCCGGCGGCTGAAGGACTGCTTCCCGGCGCTTGACTACTTCGAGAGCTGCGGCATCCCCTACGTCGTCGCCGTCAACCACTTCGAGGGGACCCTGTCCTACGAGGCCGATGACGTCCGGGAGGCCCTGACCGTACCCCCGCACGTCCCGGTGGTGATCATGGACGCGCGCCGGCGGATCACCGTGGTCGAGTCGCTGCTCACACTCGTGGGCCACGCGCTCGACGTCACTCCCGAATAGCCTCCCGTCGCCCCCCACGTCCCGTACGTCTCCATCCCCGTACGTCCAGAAAGAGACGCGCCATGCGGAAGATCCTCATAGTCGGCGCCGGTCAGTCCGGACTCCAGCTCGCCCTCGGCCTCCAGGCGCAGGGTTACGACGTCACCCTGATGTCCAACCGCACGGCGGACGAGATCCGGTCCGGCCGTGTCATGTCCACGCAGTGCATGTTCCACACCGCGCTCCAGCACGAGCGAGATCTGCAGATCAACTTCTGGGAGTCGCAGGCCCCGAAGATCCAGGGCCTCGGCGTCTCCGTGGCCGGTCCCGAGTCCCAGAGAGTCGTCGACTGGGTCGGAAAGCTCGACGGCTACGCCCAGTCCGTCGACCAGCGGCTGAAGATGGCCGGCTGGATGGAGACCTTCGCCCAGCGCGGCGGCCAGCTCGTCATCCACGGCGCGGCCGTCTCCGACCTCGACTACTTCGCCCGCACCTACGACCTGGTGCTGGTCTCGGCCGGCAAGGGCGAACTGGTGTCGATGTTCGGCCGCGACGCCTCCCGCTCCCCGTACAGCGAGCCCCAGCGCGCCCTCGCGGTCGCCTACGTCCACGGCCTCGGCCCGCGCCCCGAGCACCCCGACTACGACGCCGTCCGCTGCAACCTGGTCCCCGGTGTCGGCGAGCTGTTCATCATGCCCACGCTGACCCTCTCGGGGCGTGCGGACATCCTGTTCTGGGAGGGCGTGCCGGGCGGCCCGCTCGACGTCTTCCAGGGCGTGAAGGACCCCGCCGAGCACCTCTCCCTCACGCTGGAGCTGATGGAGAAGTTCACGCCGTGGGAGTACGCCCGTGCGACGAAGGTCGAACTGACGGACGCCAACGGCACCCTGGCCGGCCGCTACGCCCCGACCGTGCGCAACCCGGTCGGCCGGCTGCCCGGCGGCGGACTGGTGCTCGGCGTCGCGGACGTCGTCGTCGCGAACGACCCGATCACCGGGCAGGGCTCCAACTCCGCCTCGAAGTGCGCCGCCGCCTACCTGGAGTCCATCGTGGAGCACGGCGACAGGCCCTTCGACGAGGAGTGGATGCGGACGGCGTTCGACCGCTACTGGGAGACGGCACAGCACGTCACCAAGTGGACCAACGCGATGCTGGGTGTCCCGCCCGAGCACGTGCTCAACCTGATCGGCGCGGCGGGCCAGCTCCAGCCGGTCGCCGACCGCTTCGCGAACGGCTTCAACGACCCGTCGGACTTCGAGAACTTCTTCTTCGACCCGGAGAAGACCTCGGCCTACCTGGCCTCGGTCGGCGGCACGGCGGCCTGACGGCTGAAGGCTCCGCCCCGCCCCGGCCCGCCCTGCGACGTGCGGGGCCGGGGCGGAGCCTTTTCCCCGGCCCGTTCAGCGCCCGCCGCGGGCCCGCCGGGGGAGGGCGCGTGCCCACGGGGGCCGGTTGTGCGGTGGTGCGGGCCGCCTGCCGCGGCGGTACGCCGGTTGTGCGGTGGTGCGACGCTCTTCGCTGAGAGAGGACCGGCAGGACCGGCAGGACCGGCCGGGAGCGGCAGGATCGGCAGGACCGGCCGGGAGCGGCAGGATCGGCAGGACCGGCAGGACCGGCCGGGTGCGGCCCGGGGTTCGGCGAGGACCGCCAGCCCGCGACCGGGAGGCACCCGGTCATGGGTGCGGCGGTGGGGGAGTGGACGCAGCGGGCGCCAGGGCCGGTTGGCCCGGTGCGCCCAGGGTGGCGAGTTCCTCCGGTGACGGCGAGGCCGGCGCCTGCTCCACGTCGTTCAGGCGGCCGCGGAGGGTGTCCCGCTGCCCACGCTGTCGCTCGGCGAGGGCACGCTGTTCCTCGAAGGCCCGTCGGGAGGCGCCGACGGCCGGCGGACTCCGGTCCCGCGCCCGTGGAACTCCATCGCCGGGTGCGGTCGGCCGTGGAGAAGGCCCTCCCCCGCGTGGACTCCGGCACCAGCGGGTACGCCCGCCGGTCGTCGACGGCATCCGCGGCTCTCCGCACTCGCCGCCGACCGCCGGAGACCGCGTCTCGCCGCACCGGGTTCCGCACCGGGCTCCGAACCGGGCCGGGCGCCGGGCCGGGCGCCGTGCGGGACGGCGCGCCGAACCGGACACCGCGTGGAGCGCGTACAGCCGGTGACGTCCGCCGTGGACACCAAGCGGTGCCTCCGTGGACGCTGCCGGTGCCCCAGCCGCTCGCCGGGGCGCCCGGCGCCACGCACGCCGTTGGGCCTATTCGGCCTGCTTCGGCTTCGACCAGGGCCAGTTGAGCCTGCGGCGCTCCCGCCCCTCCGGGGCGTATTCGTACCTCCAGCCGCGTGGGAGCCCGAGCCGCCTGGTGTGCCCGGCGGTCACCCGCCGGTAGGCGTACACGGTGTGCGGGCCGCCGTCCTCGGCCGGCACGGGCACCTCGTACCAGAGGGGAGGGCTGCCGGTGGGGCCGACCAGGACGGGCAGCACCCGCCCGTCGAGCGGGCCGCCGACGAAGGGGGTGTTCTCGCTTCTCACCCGTCCAGTCTCGCGCAGCGCCGCCGTCCCGTCCCTTCCGGGGGCGGAGGCCGGTGCCGGGCGGGCCGGGGCACCGGACTACCCGGCGAGCCCGTCCCCGAGCAGGTGGCCCGCGTCGCCCGTCAGGGGCAGTACCTGCCGGGCGAGCGTGCCCACCGGACCGCCCGGGGTCTCCAGGGCGAGCAGCTCCCGGACGACGTGCGCGGTCTCCCCGTCGGTGGCCGCCGTCGCCGCGAGCAGGGCGACGAGATGGCCGATGAGCCAGTCCCTGAGTTCCCCGGCGGACGGGTGCTTGTCCTCGTCCAGCCAGATCAGCGAGGCCGCCTCCACCGCGGCGATCCAGGTGCGCACCATCATGCGCAGGCGCGGGCCGGGTTCCGGGACGCCCAGGTGGACCAGGATCTGCTCGGCGGCCGCCCGTCGCACCTCGTCCACGATCGCGCTGGTACGGGACGTCTCGGCGACGCTGCCGCCGCGCATCAGCGCGCTGAACCCGGCGTCGTGCTCGTCGACGAAGTCGACGTAGCGGTCCAGTACCCGGCCCAGCCGTTCGGTCGGCGGACCGGTGGGCGGTTCGGTGAAGCACAGTACGAGCGCGTCGGCAGAGCTGCGCAGCGCGGCCTCGTACAACTGCTGCTTTCCGCCGGGGAAGTACCGGTAGACGAGCGGCCGGGACACCCCGGCGGTCTCGGCCACGTCGTCGAGTGACACGTCCTCCGGCGCCCGGTGTGCGAACAGCGTGAGGGCGGCACGGAGGAGCTGGCCACGCCGCTCCTCCACGCTCAGGCGCCGGTACGCGCGCTGCGTCTCGGGGGCACTGGAGGTCATACCGGCAGCCTAACGGCCGCCTCCCGGCACGGGGACCCGTCTCCGGGAGCGGCCGGAGACCTGCCGGGCCCGGCCGAGGAGCTGCCGGGGCCCGGCCGAGGAACTGCCGGACCGCCTGGGCGGCGACGCTCCCGGAGCCCCTGGGGCGGCGACGCCCGCGCGGCCCGGGCGCGATGCTCCCGGACGCGGTGCGCGGCTCCCGGGCCCGCGGCTGAGCCGGATCGATCGCCAGGAGCCGCCTGGTCATGCGCCGCCCGGACGCGCGCCGCCTGGTCACGCGCCGCCTGGTCACGCGCCGCCCGGTCACGCGCCGCCTGGTCACGCGCCGCCTGGTCATGCGCCGCCCCCCACCCGGGCGCACTCAGGCGAGGAGCCCCGAGCTCTTCCACAGCCGGCGGCCCGGACCCCGGAGGACGCCGATGTCGTCGAGGAAGTCCGTGAGCCGTCCGGCTCCGGACCGCATCACCTCGCGGCGGTGCCCGCTCGCCTTCACCTGGGCGACGGCCTCGCGCCGGTCCAGGCCCACGTTGCCGTAGACCTCGGGGTTGATGAAGCAGACGGAGAACACCCGGGCGGCCTCGCCGCAGCTGAGCCGGGTGAGTTCCTGCTCCCAGCGCGGTGCGGTCACCATCTGGCGGCGCAGTTCCTCTCGCGCGTACCGGACGTGCCGCGCCTCCTCCACCACGTGGATCCGTGTCACACCGCGGATCAGGGTCTGGACGCGCTCGTCGGGGAAGGCCAGGCGCTGCATCCAGTCGAGGATCTCCTCGCCGAGCAGCGTGGCGGCGAAGGAGCCCGGGGTCGTGGAGACGGTCTTCAGTACGCGGGCGAGGTTGTGGTAGAGCCGCGGTACCGGGTAGGCGGGGGTGCCGCCCTTCTGGATCATCCTGGCGAACATCATCGAGTGCCGGCACTCGTCCGCTATCTCGGTGAGGGCGTAGCGCACGTGATTGCTGGTCACGGACTTGTCGTAGATGTGCCGAACCAGCAGTTGCATCAGGATGATCTCGAACCAGATACCGAGGGAGGCGAGGGAGGCGGCCTCGTGCCGGGCCAGGTCCATCCGCTGTTCCCCGGACATCCGCCGCCACAGCGGGGTGTCGTAGAGGGACACCAGCTCCGGCGGCCAGAACCACTTGCCCTCCTCGAGCGGGGCGTCCCAGTCGAGCTCCCGGTCGGGGTCGAAGGAGTGCCTGGCCGAGGACTCGAGCAGGCGCGCGGCGACCTGTTCGCGGTCCCGCAGGGGCCCGAGGGCGTCGCGGATCGGCGTGAGATCGCGTTCGGTCACGGTCGTCATGCGACTTATGAGACTGTGTGTCAGTAAGGCCGTCAATCCCTTGTGCGCCACTTGTTGACTGCGCGTCTACCAGCGTGTGAGCCTGCCAACAGACCGTCAGTTCGTCAGTGCGAGGCGAGGGAGCCTTTCGTGTCGACGTATGACCACTACACCAACCCGCCCCAGGAACCCGTCTGGTCCGTCCCGGCAACCGGCCACGCCCGCTTCAGCTGGGAGTACGACGACGGTCGCGACCGCCTGCTCGCCCTCTACCAGAAGGGCAAGGACAAGCAGTGGGACGGTGCCCGGCGCATCGACTGGGACCTCGAGGTCGACCCGTACGACCCTCTCGGCACCCCCGACGAGGCCCTCAGCCTCTACGGGACCCGCCACTGGGCGAAGATGACCGAGAAGGACAAGGGGGAGCTGCGCCGGCACTACTCCTCCTGGCAGTTCAGCCAGTTCCTGCACGGGGAGCAGGGCGCGATGGTCTGTGCGGCGCGGATCGTCGAGTCCGTCCCCGACCTCGACGCGAAGTTCTACTCCGCCACCCAGACCATGGACGAGGCGCGGCACGCGGAGGTCTACGGCCGCTTCCTGCACGAGAAGATCGGGATGCTCTACCCGATCAACGACAACCTCCAGGGCCTGCTCGGCGACACCCTCCGCGACTCCCGCTGGGACATGCCGTACCTCGGCATGCAGGTGCTCATCGAGGGCCTGGCGCTCGCGGCGTTCGGCATGATCCGCGACACCACCGACAAGCCGCTGCCGAAGCAGATCCTCGCCTACGTCATGCAGGACGAGGCCCGGCACGTCGCCTTCGGGCGCATGGCGCTCCGCGACTACTACCGGCAGCTCACGGACGCCGAACTGCGCGAGCGCGAGGAGTTCGTCATCGAGGGCTGCTACCTCATGCGGGACCGGATCCGCGGTCTCGAAGTCCTGGAGGACTTCGGCATCCCGCACCGGGAGGCCGAGGAGTACACCGAGCAGTCCGAGTTCCTGCACCTCTTCCGCAAGCTGCTCTTCAGCCGGATCGTGCCCTGCGTCAAGGACATCGGGCTCTGGGGCGAGAGGCTCCAGAAGGCCTACGTCGACATGGGCGTCTTCGAACTCGGCGACTCCAACCTCGACCTGCTGATGACCCAGGACGAGGAACTCGCCGAGCACCTGGACCGGGAGCGCTTCGCGGCCGAGGAGGCGGCACGGGTGGCCGAGGTGGCGGAGGCGATCGCGGACGGGGGCGCAGACGGGGGCGGGGCGAGGGCGTAGACCGGGGTAGGGGAGAGGCCGGGGCGGGGCGAGGGCGTAGACCGGGGTAGGGGAGAGACCGGGGCGGGAGCGGACCGGCCTGATCCGCGACGGTCAACCGGGGCGAGCCCCGCGCCCGAGCGGCCCGCTCGGGTCGGACGGCCAGGCGCATGGGCCGCGCCCGGCCCGTCGCTCAGGGCGTCGCCGGCTTCAGCGCCTCGACCATCACCGCCCGTGCGATCGGCGCCGCGTCGCCGCCGCCGCTGATCTCGCCGCCCGCCGCCTCCGGGTCCTCGACGACCACCGCGACGGCCACGGCGGGCCGGGGCGCGCCGCGGTCCTGGGCCCAGGCGATGAACCAGGCGTACGGCGTACCGGCGTTGCCGACCCCGTGCTGGGCGGTGCCGGTCTTGCCGCCCACGGTCACCCCGTCGATCAGTGCCCGTGTGCCCGTGCCCCTCTCCGCCGCCTCGACCATCATCCGCCGCAGTTCGTTCGCGGTCGCCGGGAACATCGCGCGGCGGTAGGACCGGCGCGGTGTCTCCCGGACCGTGTCCCCGTCCCAGGTGGTCGTGCGGTCCACCAGATACGGGTGGGCCAGCTCGCCCCCGTTGGCGACCGCCGCGGCCACCATGGCCATCTGCAGGGGGTGGCCGTGGTGTCGAACTGGCCGATGGACGACAGCGCCAGCTGGTCCACGCTCATGCGCCGGTCGAAGTTGGACACCGCCACGCCGGACGGGATCCGCAGCGAGTCGTCGTTGAAGCCGAAGCGGCCGGCCGTCGCGAGCATTCCCTTCAGGCCCACCTTCACGCCCAGGTTCGCCATCACCGTGTTGCACGACCACTTGATCGCGTACACCAGGGACGCCTGGTGGCAGCCCGGCACGGGGTTGGGCAGGGTCGTCCTGGTACCGGGGATGACGAACGGGTCCGCTGTGTCCGTGGGGGCGTCCGGGTCCGTGACCACCCGCGCCTCCAGTGCGGCGGCGGCCGTTACGATCTTGAAGGCGGAGCCGGGCGGATAGGTCTGCCGGATCGCCCGGTTGAGCATCGGGTGGCTCTCCGCCCCGTTGAGCCGCCGCCATGCCTCGGTGACCGCCGGGCTGTTGCCGGACAGCAGCCCGGGATCGTACGAGGGGCTGCTGACCAGCGCCAGGATCCTCCCCGTCGCCGGCTCGATCGCCGCGACCGCGCCGCGCCTGCCGTTCAGGCCCCGGTACGCGGCCTCCTGCGCGGACCGTCTGATCGTGGTCAGGACCCTGCCGCCGGGCTGCTCGGAGCGGGTGAACTCGTTCCAGAAGGGCAGCGGGGCGAGCGCCGGGTCGGTGCCCGAGAGCACACCGTCCTCCGCGTGCTCGAGCAGGGTCGTGCCGTACGTCTGCGAGGAGTAGCCGGTGACCGGAGCGTACAGGGGGCCGTCCCGGTAGGTGCGCTCGTACCGCAGTTGCTCGCCGGTGTCCTTCGAGCCCGTGACCGGTCTGCCGCCGACGACGATGTCCCCGCGCGGTTCGTCGTAGCGCGCGAGGGCCGGACGCCGGTTCGCCGGACTGCCGTTGAGGCCCTCGGCCTGCAGCACCTGGACGCGTACGGCGTTCACGAACAGCGCGGCGAGCAGGAACAGACTCAGTGCGGCCGCGCGCCGGATGTACCGCGTCATCGCGCCCCCTCCGCCGCGGCCGGTCCCGCCGGGCCGGCCCGTCCCTCCTGCCCCGCCGGGCCGGCCCGTCCTTCCCGCCCCGACGGGCCGGTTCGCCCTCCCGGTCCCGCGGGGCTGATCCGTCCCTCCTGCCCCGCCGGGTCCGCGGCAGGTGCGATCACCCCGGCCTCGACCGGCTCCGGGTGCGGCTCACGGGCCGAGTCGCTGAGCCGGATCAGCAGCGCCACGATGATCCAGTTGGTGACGACGGACGAACCGCCCTGCGCCAGGAAAGGCATCGCCATCCCGGTCAGCGGGATGAGGCCGGTCACCCCGCCCGCGACGACGAAGACCTGGACGGCCAGGATCGCGGCGAGGCCCACGGCGAGCAGCCGGCCGAAGGGGTCGCGCAGATCGAGTCCGGCGCGGTAGCCCAGGGCCACGAGCAGGCCGTACAGCAGGAAGAGCGCCGTCAGCCCGGCCAGCCCCAGCTCCTCGCCGGCGGTCGCCAGGATGAAGTCGGACTTCGCGGCGAAGCCGATCAGGATGGAGTGACCCGCGCCGAGACCGGTGCCGAGGACCCCTCCCGAGGCGAAGGAGAACATCGACTGGGCGAGCTGACTCGGCCCGTCGCCCGCCGCGATGGAGGCGTACGGATCGATCCAGGACTCGACCCGGCCGCGTACATGCGGTTCCAGGGTGCCCGCGGCGAACGCCCCGGAACCCGCGAGCAGCAGCCCCACCACGATCCAGCCGGTCCTGCCCGTGGCGACGTAGAGCATGACCACGAACAGCCCGAAGAACAGCAGCGAAGTGCCGAGGTCCCGCTCCAGCACCAGCACCGCCACGCTGATCAGCCAGACGGCCACCACCGGGCCCAGCACCCGGCCCGCGGGCAGCCGCACGGGGCCGATCCTGCGGCCGGTGTGGGCCAGGGCGTGGCGGTTCGCGGCCAGGTACGCGGCGAAGAACACCGCCAGCAGGATCTTGGCGAACTCGCCCGGCTGGAAGGAGAGGCCGCCTGCCCGGATCCAGATCCGGGCGCCGTTCACCGCGGGGAAGAGGATCGGCACGATCATCAGGACCAGCGCGGTGACGACCGAGAGGTACGCGTAACGCCGCAGCACGCGGTGGTCCCGCAGCAGCACGACCACCGCGATGAACAGCGCGACGCCCAGGGTGGACCAGATCAGCTGGGCCGGGGCGGCACGGTCGGCCCGGGTCTCCAGGTCGAGGCGGTAGATGAGGACGAGGCCCACGCCGTTGAGGAGGACCGCGATCGGCAACGGCAGCGGGTCCGCGTACGGCGCCCTCAGCCGCACGGCGAGATGGGCGAGCAGGGCGAGCAGACCGAGCCCCGCACCGTAGGCGAGCGCGTCCGGAGGGACGGCTCCGCTCCTGGCCAGACCAACGCCGGCGTAGCCGTAGACGGAGATGAGGACGGCGCAGACGAGGAGCGAGAGCTCGACGCCCCGCCGTCGCGCCGGCCGGGGTCGTTCGGGTGAGGGAGCCTCCGCTGCCGTTGCGGTCATGCGACGCAACGTAGCAACCAGGGGTCTTATGTCCGCTTATCCGTGGACCTGGTGTGCGGCATGTCGGTGCCCTCGTCGCCGTGCGTGGCGGGTGCGGTCGGGGTTCCGGGGTCCGAGGGGGTGCGGCCGGCGCGGCGCCGTCCGGGCGGTCGGCGGGAGGGGCGTACTCGGGCAGCGTCAGCCGGGCGAGCGCCCCGCCGCCGGGCGCGTTGGCGAACTGCAGCTCCGCCCCAGCACCGCCGCCTGCCCCACCGCGATCGTCAGCCCGAGGCCGTGGCCCGTGCCGCCCGACTCGGTGCGGAACCGCTGCGGGCCGTGCTCCAGCAGATACCGCGGATACCCCGGCCCGTGGTCCCGGACGGACACCGCCGGCCCGTCCACGGAGACCACCACCGGCCGCGCACCGTGCTTGTGCGCGTTGCTGATCAGATTGCCGAGCACCCGCTCAAGCCGCCGCTTGTCCGTCTCCACCCTCGTGTCGCGCACGACCGTCAGATCCGTCTCCGAACCGCTGGTTCCGGCCATCCGCACCACCCGCTCGGCCAGCGGCGCCAGCTCGTGGACATCGAGGTCGACCGTCTCCCGGCCGGCGTCCAGCCGCGATATCTCCAGCAGGTCCTCCGTCAGCGCCCGCATCCTGCGGACCCGGTCCCGCACCAGCTCGGCCGGGCGCCCCGGCGGCAGCAGCTCGGCCGCCGCGGACAGGCCGGTCAGCGGGGTGCGCAGCTCGTGTGCCACATCGGCGGTGAACCGCTGCTCGCTCAGCAGCTTGCCCTGGAGGGTGGCGGCCATGGTGTCCAGCGCGCCGGAGACCGCGGCCACCTCGTCCTCGCCGCGCGAAGGGTCCCCGGTGC
This sequence comes from Streptomyces sp. I6, assembly GCA_003725745.1. GTDB lineage: Bacteria > Actinomycetota > Actinomycetes > Streptomycetales > Streptomycetaceae > Streptomyces. Next base: position 4,668,205 of record RHDP01000001.1, read on the forward strand.
GGGGGTCGTTGACGCGCGCGTCCAGATCGCCGGCACTGATCCGCCGCGCCACCTGGGCGGTCAGATGGAGCCGGCGCGTCACCCGGGTCACCGAGAAGGCCCCCGCCAGCAGTGTCGCGCCGATCGCCAGCGCGGAGGAGCCGACGATGGCCCGGTCCAGGCCCGAGATGGTCTGCGCGCTCAGCGTGTAGTCGATCCGCACCGCCAGCGCACGGCCGTCCGCCGGGCCCGCGGCCCACATCGTCGGCCGGCCGCCGACGTCCGAGACCATCGTGCCGCGCTGCCCGCTCAGCGCCAGCTCCCGAAGCCCGGGCGGCAGCCCCGGCGGGTCCACCGCTCCGGAGCCGTCCGCCGACTCGCCCGCCTCGTACGCATCGGTCACGGCCTCCAGCTTCGACAGCGCATTCTCGCGGGCCTGGTCCACCGTCTGGCGGGTCACCGACACATGCACCAGCGCACCGAGCAGCGCCGCCAGCGCGCAGCACATCACGGTGATGAAGACCGCGGCCTTCCAGGTGAGCGTGGCGGTCCAGGCCGGCCTGCGCAGCCGGGGAAGGCGTCGCCACCGCCGGGCGGGGCGTACCGGGGCGGGGCGTGTCATCGTGAGTCCGCCGACGGCTCGGGTGCGGGCCGGGGCGGCCTGACGTGGATGATCTCGTCCCGCTCGGGGAGCATCGCCCGCTGCCGCCCGTCCCAGGACCAGACCGTGCGGTACTCGTAGCCGGGGATGCCCGCGGACACGGCGCGGAGGATCAGGTCGCGGCCGGCGAGTTCCACGCCGACGATCGCCTCCGTGTCCGACATGATGCGTGTCAGCCCGCCATGCTCCGGCGTGTACACGCGGATCGCCGTCTGCTGCTCGGGCATGGTGATGCCGACGATCAGCTCGTCCCTCCCGTCGCCGGTGAGGTCCCGGTAGTACGGCTTCAGCACGGGGCACTGCCGCGGCTCGGTGCCGCACTCCCGGATCCTCCGGGCCGTCTGCTCGTCCAGCCCGTCGGGTCCGGAGGCGCGGCCGGGGTGGGCCGCCACATCCGCCTGGACGACGGCGACCGGGTCCACGGCGTGGACGTCGCCGCCGGGGACCGCGATGCCCTCGATGCGTTCCGTGCGGTTCTCGCCGTAGTCGACCGGGGGCGCGGATATCTCCGGGAGCTCCGGCCACAGCCGCACCGGCCCGGCGGCGGTCGGTGTGGGGCCCGCGCTCTCCAGTCCGCCCGCGTCGTCGCAGCCGGTGAGCAGCAGCGCGGCGGCCGTGACGGCGATGGCGATGGCCGCCGGTGCGGAGCGGGGCGTGCGGTGACGGGGCACGAGGGGTCCTGGGTGGGGTCGATGCGAAAGCGGGCCGTCCTCCAGGGTACGGAAGTCGCTTTTGCACCCTACGGGTGATCTGCGGGCGGTCCGCACGGGTGCTCGCGCGGGCCCGTGCCGGCGGCATCGGCCGCCGCTCCCGCCGTGCGAACCGGACCGGTGGCGCCCGGCACCCGGTACGGGCGGCGCTCACCGTCGGGCACGCCGCCGCAGCGCCCCTGCGTCCTCGTGAGCGTCCGAGTGTCCGCGGTGCGTGTCGCGGGCCGTGGTGTCGCGTACGGCTGGCTGCGGTGCGCTGTGTGGTGGAGGGCGAGTGGGTGCCTTCGTGTGTGTCCGAGTGTCCGCGGTGCGTGTCGCGGGCCGTGGTGTCACGTACGACCGCGGAGCGCCGTACGGCAGAGGGCGAGCAGGCGCTCGTCCTGTTCGATGTCGTGGCTCCCGGACCCCCCGTCCAGCACGTTGTGCCGCCGCGGGCGCGAGAGCTCCGCACGCAGCAGCGGCACCGCCGGTTCCGCCGAGGGGCCCATCTCGGCGAGGCACTCGGCGATCTCGACGCGCCCGTAGCGGTTCTCCTCCCACGCGGTCCGCAGCACCGGCAGGGACTCCCCGGCCGCACCCGTGACCCGCCACAGCGCCACCGCCGCGTCCATCCGGAGCCAGCGCTCCGGCGAGGCGAGCAGCTCGCGCAGGGCGGGCGCCGCGTCGGCCGCCGCACGGCCCACCGAGCCCAGCGCGGCCGCTGCGGCGCGTCGCTCGTCGGGACCGTCCGCCGCGAGCAGCCCGCGGAGCACCGGCAGCACCGCCGCGGCGTCCCCTGTCGCCGCCCACAGCGCCCGCGCCGCGGCCGCGACGACCGACGAGGACGGCTCCGGGGACGCACCGCCGAGCAGTGCCCGCAGTTCCGGCGCCGCGGGCATGGCGGCTGCCCCGAACGACGTGAGGGCGCGCAGCGACGCCTCGGTCACCCACTCGCCGCCCCGTGCCGGCGCCCCGCGCAGCACTCTCAGCACCTCGGGCAGCGCCTCGGCCGCACGCACTCCGGCGAGCCCGGTCAGCAGGGGCACCGCCCGGTCGTGGAGCCGTTCGTCCAGGGCCACCTCGGCGAGCCGCCGTCGCAGCACCGGCACCAGGGGAGCCGCCCGATCGCCGAGGTACGGCACCGCGAACGCCACATCGCGCGGCAGGTCCGCCTGCTCCAGAGCGATGGCGAGCGCCGGGACGGCGCGCGGGTCGCCGAGCCTCGCGAGCGCGATGAGCGCGCGGTGGTCGGTCGGCCGGTCCCCGCCGACGGCCCCCACCCGCTCCGCGAGGGCGTCGGCCGCGGGCAGCGCCAGCCCGAAGAGGCTCTCCAGGAGGCTGACCGCGGCGCCGTGCAGCAGCGGGTCGGGGTCGTCGAGCTGGGCCCCGACGAGCCGTACCACCTCGTCGTACGGCCCGCGCCAGGCCCGGATCAGTCCGTGGCACATCCACACCGCGTCCGTGCGCTGCGCCGGATCGGCGCTGCTCAGCTGACCGGTGAGCAGCGCGATCCGATCGTCGACACGGTCGCCGAGCGCCGTGTGGAGTGTCCGCAGCAGGTCGTCCGCCCATGGCGCGCCCGGTCTGCCGTCGTGGCCCTGCGCCGCCTCGGCGCCGGGCCCGGCGGCCCTCGCTTCGGCGGCCCTTGCCCCGGACGTGGTGGTTGCGGTCCCGGGCCCGGCCGCGGAGCCGGCCCCGGCCCCGGCCCCGTCCGTGGCCCGCAGCAGCGCGGTCGCGGTGGACGCGACGTCGTCGGGCAGCAGGCCGGGAGCGCAGCGCGCCAGCTGGGTCAGGGCCGACAGCCGCAGCCCGGGCGGCCGGTCCGCGGCGAGCAGTGTGGTCAGCCAGGTGACCGACTCGGCGCGCAGCGCCTCGTGGCGCAGGGCGATCCGCCCCACCGCCTCGACGAGCGCGAGCCTCACCTCCGTGTCCTGTTCCCCCTCCAGCCGTTCGCGCAGGAGGGCCAGCACCCGGGCCGGGTCGCCGTGCAGCATCGCCAGGGCGCACGGTGCGGCGAGCCGGACCCCGGCGTCCGGGTCGTCCAGCAGCCCGACGAAGACGTCGGCCCCCGAGGCCACCGCGGCGGCGGCCATCGCGTAGTTCGCGGCGTCCTCGAACTCCTCGTCCTCCGGGTCGAGTTCGTCGTCGTCGAGGTCGATGCCGCCGATGCTGGTCAGCAACTCCACGATGGCGCCCCGGTCCTGCACCTCGGGGCTGGCGGCGAGTTCCAGGAGGAAGGGGATGCAGGCCAGCGTGGAGTCGTACACGTCGCCCTGGTGGTGGACCGCGGTGTACATCCCGTCGAGTGCGGTCTCCCGCTCGGCCGGATCCGTGGAGGCGAGCCCCCTCAGCAGCCCCGGCACGTCGTCAGCCGGACCGTACGCATGTCCCATCGAGGCCCAGTCGACCTCGTCCATCCCCGTGAACACGCCGTTCCCTTCAGTGAGCCGGATGTCTGGGGAGAGTGTGCACCAGGACTGAGGCAACCCACCCCGCGCAAGTGAGCCGGATGAACGGCCGTTCTTGGGCGTGCCGCACAGTACGCCACCTTTCCGGGGCGGTGGCCCCTGCGGCGCCGGTGCGCCGCGCCTCGGGGCTACCGGACCTCCCGGGTGCCGGACCTCCGAGCCTCCGGGCACCGTACGGCTTCGTGGTGGCAGGCGTACGCGCAGGGCCCCGCCCGCAGCCGCGTCGGACGGCTGCGAGCGGGGCCGAAGTGATGCGGGGCGGGGCCGCTCAGCGCAGGTTGTCGCCCCAGCCGCTCTGCAGCATGGTCTGGAACGCCCAACGCCCGTCCCGTTTGATCAGGATGTCGGCGTACCGAAGCTGCTGGGTGGTGCCGCCCGCCGTCATGGTGGAGTCGGTGAAGACGACCGCCATCGCGGGGCCGAGGAACACGGGCGTGCGCACGGACTCGAAGGCGATGCCCTCGCCTCCGTCCCCCATGACCTCGGTCATGGTGCGGACGAACTGCTCGCGGTCCCACTGGGCGGAGGCGCCGCTGCCCGCCGAGTCGTCGCTGACCAGGTTGAGCGGGAAGACGGCCAGGTCCGCCATCCGCTCGATGTCGCGCCGTGCGGCGGCGGCGTCGTATTCGGTGAACCACGCTTCGATCGCGGTGAGTTCGTCGGAGGTCGGGCGGTATCCGGTGTCGGGCAGCTGGGGCACGTAGGCTCCTCCGGGTAGACTCATCAAACTTGACTAGTGCGGGAGGGTACTCCCCGCTCGCGGCATAGTCAAACTTGATTAATGAGGTCGTCCCGAAGCCGGTGGACCGTGACGGCGGCGTGCCGGGTGGTGCCGCGCTCGACCTCGGCCAGCAGCCCCGGTTCCACCGCGCGGTAGGGCACCTCGCCGATGCCGATCGCCGTCGCCGTCCGGGGTGCCCCCTCCGGGTGCTCCGCGGTACGGCCCGAGAGCAGTTGCCCCGCGCGGGAACGCAGGGCCGGCGGCAGCGGGCTGGACACCACCGGGGTGTCGTCGTCGGGAAGTACCAGCACCAGCGCGGCCGGGCGGGCCGGCGGCCCGGTGAAGCCGGTCACCGCCGCGTCGTGCACCTCCGTGTGGCGCAGCTTGCGCCAGTCGCGCGCGCCGGGCCGGTACGGCCGCGCCAGGTGCTTCACCACCAGCCCCTCGATCCCCGCCTCGGGAAGCGTCTCGAACCAGGTCGCGGCGAGTCGGGGGTCCGTGGTCATCGGTACCGGCTGGAGCGGCGGCCCGAGGGGGGCGAGCAGTGCGCTCAGCCGCTCCCTGCGCCGCTCGTACGGGGCGGGGCGCAGGTCCTCGCCGCGCTCCCAGAGCAGGTCGAACGCCGCGTAGGAGGCGGGCAGCCGGCGGGCGAGGAGCCCGGCCCGCGCCGCGGTGGCGGCCGCCCGGCGCTGTACGGCGGCGAAGTCGATCCGGCCCCCGGTCCAGACGACCGCCTCGCCGTCCACCACCGTGCCGTCCGGCAGAGCGAGCGAGGCCTCCGCGAGGTCGGGGAACGCGGTGGTGACGATACGTCCCGAGCGGGCCTGGAGCACGGCGCTGCCGTCGATCTTGAAGATCAGCATCCGGTGGCCGTCGAACTTCGGCTCGTACGCCAGCCCCTCGCCGAGCGGCAGTGTGGCCACCGGCTCGGCGAGCGCCGGCTTCACCGGTGGTCTCGGCGGTCTCGGCGGTCCCGGGGGGTCTTCGGCGCGGGGGTTCACGGCAGCACACCCGCCGCCGCCGGGTCGGCGAGCGGCGCGAGCAGATCCCCGTGCCGTTCCAGCCTCCCCGGGATGTCGCCCAGGCGCAGGACCAGGTCCTCGGGTGACTCGCAGCCCTCGACCTCGTCCCAGGTGACGGGCGCGGACACGGTCGGCTCGGTGCGGGCGCGCAGGGTGTACGGCGTGGCGGTGGTCTTGGCCGCGGCGTTCTGGCTGTGGTCGACGAAGACCTTCCCCGGGCGCAGGGCGCGGGCCATCCGGTGCACCACCAGCCCTCCGAGTTCCGCCTCGGCCTCCAGGGCCAGGCCCTTGGCGTAGGCCGAGACCTCCGCCGAGGGGCCGGGTCCAGCGGTACCAGCAGGTGCAGCCCCTTCGAGCCCGAGGTCTTCGGGTACGCGTCCAGGCCGTCGGCGGCCAGTCGTTCCCGCAGCCACAGCGCCACCCGGCAGCACTCCACGACCGTCGCCGGGGCCCCGGGGTCGAGGTCGAAGACCATCCGGTCGGCCCGGGCGGGCCGGTCGATCCGCCACTGGGGGTGTGGAACTCCACGACCAGGTTCGCCGCCCACATCAGCGAGGGCAGGTCCTGGACGACGACCTGCTCGCCGGTCTCCCGGGAGGAGCGCGGCACCTCGGCGACCTCCACCCAGTCGGGGGTGCCGGGGGCGGGTTCTTGGTGAAGAACAGCTGGCCCTCGGGGCCGTCGGGGTAGCGCAGGAAGGACAGCGGCCGGTCCCGCAGATGCGTGAGGATCGCGTCCGCGATGCCGGCGTAGTAGTGCAGCACCTCGCCCTTGGTGGTCCCGGTGGCCGGATGGAGGACCTTCTCCAGGTTGCTGAGGGCCAGGCGCCGCCCCTCCACCTCGGTGATGGGCGTCATACGATGAGAATCCCATGAATCCCTACATATTGAATGAAAGGGATAAGAGGTGCGATCCATTTGGAACGGCGCGATCTCCTTCGGGCTGGTCAGTATTCCGATCAAGCTCGTGAACGCCACGGAGAGCCGCTCGGTCTCCTTCCGCCAGATCCACACCCAGGACGGCGGGCGCATCCGGTACCGCAAGGTCTGTGAGCTGGACGACCGGGAGGTGCCGCAGGCGGAGATCGGGAAGGCGTACGAGGACGCGGACGGGACGATGATCCCGATCACCGACGAGGACCTCGCCTCGCTGCCGCTGCCGACCACGAAGACGATCGACATCGTCGCCTTCGTCCCGGCCTCGGAGATCGACCCGCTCCAGATCGACGGCGCCTACTACCTCGCGGCGAACGGCGTGCCCGCGGCCAAGCCGTACGCGCTGCTGCGGGAAGCACTCAAACGGAGCAAGAAGGTCGGACTCGCCAAGTTCGCCCTGCGGGGGCGGGAGCGGCTCGGCATGCTCCGCGTCGTCGACGACGTCATCGCGATGCACGGACTGCTCTGGCCGGACGAGGTCCGCCGGCCGGAGGGGGTCGCGCCGGACACGGACGTCACGATTCGCGACGCCGAGCTCGATCTGGCCGATGCGCTGATGGACACGCTCGGCGACGTGGACGTCGACTCGCTGCACGACGACTACCGGCAGGCGGTGGAGGAGCTGATCGCCGCGAAGGCGGAAGGCGTGGAACTGGAGCCGCAGCCGGCGCCTGCGGGCGGCGGCAGGGTCATCGACCTGATGGCCGCTCTGGAGAGCAGTGTGCGGGCGGCGAAGGAGGCTCGCGGCGACGAGGCGGCGGAAGCCTCCGCGCCGGTGACGGAGCTGAAGCCCCGTGGGAAGGCGGCGGGGAAGAGGACGACGAAGGAGGCCGGGACGGCCGCCGCCGGGCCGGCGGCCAAGAAGACTGCGTCGAAGAAGACGCCCGCGGGGAAGGCGGCGTCGAAGAAGACGCCCGCGGAGAAGGCGCCCGCCGACCGGGCGACGGCCAAGAAGGCGTCCCCCGAGAGGGCGACGGCCAGGAAGGCGGCGGGCACGTCGGCCACGTCCTCGAAGGCGGCCTCCTCGAAGCCCGCGGCCGGGAAGGCGGGCGCGAAGAAGACCGCTGCCCGCAAGCGCGCGTCCTGAGCGCCCTACCGCGGCGGCTCGCGGATCCCCGGGCGGGGTGCGCGCGGGCGCCGCGGATCCCCGGGCCTGGTCCGGCCGGCCTGACGCGCGGACCGGTTCAGGGACCCCGTCCGGCTGTGCCCCGCGCGGACACCCGGCCGCACCCGGCCGCAGACGGGGCGCACCCGGCCCGGGTGCGGACGGCCGCACCCGGCCGCAGGCGGGCGCGGACCTGGCGGGCCCGTGCCCGCGGCGGCCGCCGCGCAGCCGCACTACGCCTTTCGGCCGATGCCGTAACACCCCCGCGCGGAGGGGGTGCTGAGGGAGCATTGACACCCCAAAACTGCGCGGTTACTTTCGGCCCAGGCCGAAATTGCCGGACTCTTCGCTCGTTTCCCCAGGTCCCCAGGGCTTCCGGAGGCCCCCATGAAGACAGGGTTCAAGCGCGCCACCGTTCCTCTCGCACTGCTCGTCCTCACCACGCTCACGGCCGCCGGCTGCGGGGACGGTGGTGCCGGGTCCGGGAAGGTCACCGTGTGGATGTACCCGGTGATCATGGATCCCAAGGCCAACGCCGCCTACTGGGACGGGATCGAGAAGGGGTTCGAGGCGAAGGAGAAGGGCGTCGACCTCAGCATCGAACAGCTGCCCTGGGAGAACCGGGACCAGAAGCTCGCCACCGCCTTCGGCAGCGGCAAGGGCCCGGACGTGGTCCTGCTGGGGCCCGACCAGATCCCTCAGTACCAGGCCACCGGGGCGCTCCGCCCGGTCGACCGGGCCATCGAGGAGGCCCGGAGCGCCTTCCGCCCGAATGCCCTGGAGGCCATGAGCCGGGACGGCAAGGTGTACGCGGCCCCGATCTACCACACCGTCACCAGCACGCTCTACAACAGGAAGCTGCTGGAGAAGGCGGGAATCACCGAACCGCCCGCGACCTGGGACGCCGTCAGGGCCGCCGCCCCAAGCTGAAGCAGGCCGGGGCGTCCACACTCGACTACTCCGCCAGCAACGAGGCCTCGCTCAACATGAGCTTCTACCCGCTGCTGTGGCAGGCGGGCGGCAGGGTCTTCGCCGACGGCGGCAAGAAGGCGGCGTTCAACAGCCCCGAGGGCGTCGAGGCGCTCACCTTCCTCGTCGACCTCTACAAGAGCGGGGCCGTGCCGAGGTCCGCCATGAACAACGCCAACCTCTTCACCGACCAGGCACTCGGCAGGCAGCAGGTCGCCATGGGCTACACCAACACCCCGGCCGACGCCGTACTGGCCGAGAAGGCCTGGGGCAAGGGCAACGTGATCGTCGGCCCCGCCCTCACCGGCCCCGGCAAGCAGGTCTGCTTCGGCATGCCCGGCGGGCTCGGCATCAACGCCAAGTCCGGGAACGTCCCGGGTGCCGAGAAGTTCATCGCCTACATGGTCCAGCCCGCTCAGATCGAATCCATGGGCAGGGCAGGCGGCTTCTTCTCCCCGCGGACCGATGTGACCGTGCCGAACGACAGCTCCTACGCGAAGGAGTACGAGCAGGCCCTGGACCACACCTATCCGGGTGAGCCGAATCCGGCGGCCCGCCAGCTGATGGCGCTTCTCAGCCCGGAGATCCAGGCAGCCCTGACCGGGAAGAAGAGCCCCAAGGCGGCCCTGGACGCGGCCGCCGCCGAGGCCGACGAACTGCTGGCGCGGCAGCGTTGAGGAAGGCCGCCACCGACGAGATCGCCCCGGGCGAGGGCGACGGACCTCCGGAAGCGGGCGGCCCGCCCTCCGGTGCGGAGGGCACGGGCCCTCTCGGGCGCGGGCCCCGGGCCGCCACCGCGGCCGCCGGGGCACGGAGCAGGATCCCGCGGCGGCGCGAGGCACTGACCGGTCTCGCGTTCGTCGCGCCGATGCTCGTGCTGTTCATCGTGTTCCGCTTCGGACCGACGCTCGGGGCGGCGTTCCTCTCCGTCACCGACTACCGGCTCAGCGGGGAGTGGACGTTCATCGGCGCGGGCAACTACACCCGGCTCCTCGGCGACGACCTGTTCTGGGAGAGCCTCGGCGTCACCGTCGTCTACACGGCCCTGTACGTGCCGATGACCGTCGCCTTCGCCCTCGGCACGGCCGTCCTGCTCCACCGCACGCTCTGGATGCGCGGCTTCTTCCGCGGCCTGTTCTTCCTCCCGTACGTGACCAGCATCGTGCTGGCCGCCGTCATCTGGAAGTGGATCTACGAGGTCCAGGACGGGCTGCTCAACGCCTCCCTCGGCCTCCTCGGCGCAGGTCCGGTCGACTTCCTCGGCAGCGAGTCCCTCGTCCTGCCGTCCATCGCCGCGTCCTCCGCGTGGAAGGGCTTCGGCTACTCCATGCTCATCCTGCTGGCCGGACTGCAGTCCATCCCGCGCGAGGTCACCGAGGCCGCCACCATCGACGGCGCGAGCGGCTGGCAGCGCTTCCGCTGGGTGACGCTGCCCCTGCTGCGGCCGGTGCTGTTCTTCGTCCTCGTCATCGAGGCGATCCTCGGCTTCCAGGTCTTCGACGCGATGTACGTCATGACGGCGGGCGGCCCGGTCCGCGCCAGCTACTCGCTGGTGTACTTCCTCTACGACTCCGGCTTCAAGTTCTTCGACTTCGGCTACGCCAGTGCCGTCGGCCTGGTCCTGTTCGTGATCGTCCTCGTGTTCTCGCTCATCCAGCGGAGACTCATCGGAAGGGACGCGGACTGATGGCGACCCCGTCCACATCCGCCGAGCGGGCCGCGGCCCCCGCCCCCGGGCCCGTCTCCCCGCACCCGGCCGGGACCGCGCGGCCCCCGCGGCGGGCGGCGGCCCGGCTGGGCCTGCCCGTGCTGCTGGTGCTGGTCGCCGTCGTGACCGTCACGCCGTTCGCCGTCATGGTGCTGGTGGCGTTCGCGCCCGCGGGCGGCCAGACCCTCCCGGGCGCCCTCGACGTCAGCCGCGCCACCCTGGAGAACTTCGCCGACGTCCTGGAGAGCGCCGACATCACCCGCTGGGCCGTCAACTCGCTCGTCTACTCGCTGGTGTCGGTGCTGCTCATCCTGCTGTTCTCGTCCATGGCCGGCTACGCGTTCGCCAAGAAGCGCTTCCCCGGCAGGGAAATCCTCTTCTGGTCGTTCCTGGCGACGCTGATGGTGCCGTTCCAAGCCACCCTCATCCCGTACTACATCCTCGTCTCGGAACTGGGCGGCGTGGACACGTACTGGGGCCTGATCGTGCCGACGCTCGCGAACTCGCAGGCCGTGTTCCTGATGCGCCAGTTCATCGTGCAGCTGCCCGACGAGCTGTTCGAGGCGGCGAAGATCGACGGGGCCTCCGAATGGCGGATCTACACGACGGTCGTGGTGCCGCTGATCCGGCCCGTGCTCGCCACGCTGGGCGTGTTCGTCTTCCTGTGGCACTGGAACGACTTCCTCTGGCCGCTGGTCATCGGCCAGTCGGAGGAGATGCGCACACTCACCGTCGGACTCGCCACCCTGGAAGGGGAGAACGTGGCGATCAACCAGGTCATGGCCGGGGCGACCATCACCGTCATCCCCTGTCTGCTCGTCTTCGGACTGCTTCAGCGCTACCTCACCGACTCGATCGCCACCTCCGGGCTCAAGTCGTGACCTCGCTCGGCCTCGCCCACGCGGCTCGGCCTCGCCCTCCTCGGCCCGGCCTCGTTCTGCCTGGTAAACCTGTTGTGCCTGGTGGACTCGTTCTGCCTCGTGGACTCGCTCGGCCCCGCCGTCCCGCTGGCGGCCCCCGCTCCACCGGTCAGCCGCCGAGCTCGCCGAACGCCTCGATGGCCCGCAGCGCGTCCGCCTGCGGCATCCCCGGCGGCTGCACCCTCAGGACCAGCCCGTCCGCACCCATCTCCGCGTACCTGCCGATCCGCTCCCGGCACTCGGCCGGTGAGCCGATCACCGAACGGGCCGCGATGTCGTCCCACTGCTGGGCGTAGCGCGCCGCGTCCGCCGAGGTGCGCTTCCAGTCGCCGTACGCGTCGTACAGCCCCCGCAGCGGCCGCTCCAGCGCATCCCGGGCCCGCTGGGTGGTGGCGGCGGCGTACCCCTCGCGGCAGACGATGACCTCGGCGCCCAGCGAGCCCGGACCCCGCGGGTACGAGCGGTAGGCGCGGATCTTCTCCGGCAGCTCCTCGTCCGTCTCGTTGAAGGACGTGGTCCAGCCGTCGCACATCCGGGCCGTGCGCTCCAGCGCGGCGGGCACCCGGCCGCCGTTCCAGATCCCGGGCCGCGGGTCCTGTACGGGCCGCGGCGACAGATACGCCCCCTCGACCCGGGTCCAGCGACCCTCGAACGTCACCTCCTCCTCGGTCCACAGCCGGGTGAGCAGCTCCAGGCACTCCTCGAACCGCGGCACGCGCTCCTCGGGCCCGGTGCCGAACAGCGTGAACTCCTCGGGCCGGTAGCCCAGGACGAATCCGGCGGTGAGCCGGCCGCCCGACAGGACGTCGATGTGCGCCAGCGCCTCGGCGAGCCACACCGGCTGGTGGACCGGCGCGATCAGTCCCGCCGTCGCCAGCCCGATCCGCTCGGTGTGCGCGGCGAGATAGGCCAGGGAGGTGATCGCCTCGTGGTATCCGGGCCGGTGCAGATGGCGCTCGCCCAGCACCACCCAGGAGAACCCGGCCTGCTCGGCGAGCCGGACCTGTTCCACCGCGTCGGCGAGCCGTGGCCGGTCGGCCTTGTCCGCATAGAGGTTGACGTAGAGGCCGAGGCGCATCGGGGCGTGAATCCCTTCCTTTACGGTCCGGACCGTAAAGGCTAGCGTAGCCGCGACGACCGCGACAGACGGGAGAGGACGCCCATGTCCGCGACGGATCTGCTGGTGCGCCGGCTCCGCGGCACCGTGCTGCCCGCGGTCGCAACGCCCATGGACGAGCGCGGAGTCGTCGACTTCGCGGCGCTGCGCCGCTACGCCGGGTACATCGCGGGGCAGCCGGTCGGTGGAGTCGCCGTCTGGGCGCACACGGGCCGCGGGCTGCACCTCTCCGAGGAGGACCGCGGCCGGGTGCTCGCGGTCTGGCGGTCCGCGGTGGACGGGCCGGTGGTGGCGGGCGCCGGCGTGCCGCGGTCCGTACGGGCCGAGCGGCCGCGCGACGTGGTGGACGCCACGGTCGCGATGGCGGTACGGGCGGCCGAGGGCGGAGCCGACGCCGTCATGGTCTATCCGCCCGCCCTGCTGGCCGGTGACGACGGCGCGGCCGTCGCCCTGCACCAGGAGGCGGCCGCCGCGAGCGGGCTGCCCGTACTCGGCTTCCTGCTGCACGGCGAGGCGGGCGGATACCCCTATCCGCCGCGGCTGGTCCGCAGGCTCCTCGGTCTGCCGTCAGCGGCCGGCCTCAAACTCGCCACCCTGGACCGGGCGATGGCCTGCCAGGACGCGATCCGGGCGGCGCTGCCCACCGGGAAGCTCGTCGTCACCGGCGAGGACAGGATGTTCGGCCCCTCCCTGATGTGGGGCGCCGACGCGGCGCTCGTCGGCATCGCGGCGGCCCGCGTGCCGCTGACGACCGCGGTCCTGGACGCCTGGCGCGCGGGCGACCACAGGGCGTTCGTCCGGGCCTCGGCACGGCTCGACGCCTTCGCCGGGGCCACGTTCCTCGATCCGATCGAGGGCTATGTGCAGCGCATGCTGTGGGCGGCGGTCTGGGAGGGGGTCCTCCCCGAGGAGGCGGCCCACGATCCGTACGGCCCGCGCCTGCCCGGCGCGGAACGCCGGGCGGTGGTCGAGTGCCTGGAGGAACTCGCGAAGGAGCCGGACGCTCCCCACTGAGCCGGCCGGGGGACCGGCGAGTTCGCGGCTACCGCGGTGTTCGGCGGTTCGGCGGTTCGGCGGTTCGGCGCGCGGCCGGGGGCCCGATGGACGGCCGGGGGGTCTGCGGGCGGTCCTGGGTCCGCCGGGCGGGCGGGCTACGCAGGCGGGGGTGGGTCCGGCAAGCGGCCGGTCCCCGACGGGCGGCCGGGGGACCGGCGAGTTCGCGGCTACCGCGGTGTTCGGCGGTTCGGCGCATGGCCGGGGGCCCGGCGGACGGCCGGGGGTCTGCGGGCGGTCCTGGGTCCGCCGGGCGGGCGGGCTACGCAGGCGGGGGTGGGTCCGGCATGCGGCCGGTCCCCGACGGGCGGCCGGGGTCCGAGGGACGAGCGGGGCCCGCGAGGAGGCCCGGCGGCAGCGCGGGCAACGGCCGCGGCGGCCGGCCGACCACCGCCGGCCGACCACCGCCGGCCCCGGTACCTCAGGCGGGGACCTCGAGCCCGAACAGCTCCGCCGCGTTCCGCCACAGCACCCGGTCCAGCTCCGCGGGGGTGAACCCGGCGTCCCGGAGCACCCCCAGCGACCAGCAGGGGTCGATCAGCGTCGCGTCCGTGCCGAACAGCAGCCGCTCCACCGGCACCCCGGCCTCCCGCGCGTAGGCGACCCGGCCCGCGTCGGCGGCGGTACGGCAGTGCTCCAGGTACAGCCCCTCGCACGAGGCGGCCGCGTGCGCCGCCTCGCGCCAGGCGTCTCCGCCCGCGTGGCCCATGATCACCCTCAGCCCCGGCCGCGAGGCCACCATGTCGGGCAGCTGGAGGACCTCCCGCCCCCAGGTGTGCAGCAGCAGTGGTACGCCGGCCTCGGCGACCACGTCGAACGCCTCGGCCATCTCCCGCGAGCCGGGCAGCCGGCCCGGATAGTGGGTGTGGATCTTCGCCCCGACGAACCGCCCGGAGTCCAGGCAGCGGCGCAGGTCCGCGGCGCTCTCCTCGATCCGGTTCGGGTTCACCACGGCGTACCCGTACAGACGCGGCCGGGACGCCAGCTCCTTCGTCAGCGCGGCGTTCCCGGCGACCGCGTCGTGGACCACCGCCTCCGACGCCGAGACCAGCTGGAGGTCGATGCCGTAGCGGTCCATCAGACGCAGGTTGTCGTCGGCGTCGCCGCAGGTGAGGTGGAACTGCCAGCGGCCCACGTGGGCGTGCACGTCGATGATCGGCATCAGCCCAGCAGCTCCTCGATGTTCCCCGTGGCGACGGCGGCGCGCTCGTCGTCGGAGATGTCCGCGTACCGCAACCGCAGGGTCGGCGGCGAGATGTCCATGAACGGGGTGCGCGAGCCGAAGACGAGATGGCGGGCCCCCACCGAGTGCACCACCCGTTCGACGGAGTCGGGCCCCGACAGCATCCGTGTGGTGACCCGGAACCCCGGCTCCTCGCGGGCCATCAGCAGGAAGTCCGCCAGCAGATAGGCGTGCAGGTCCAGGAAGACCACATCGGCGCCCCGGCCCATCAGGGGAGGGCCGTAGCGCCGCGGATCACCGTCGTGGAGCAGCACCATCCCGCGCGCCAGGGCCAGGTCGACCACCCGCCGGTAGCCGGGGAAGCCCGGGTCGGCGGCCTGCTCGACGGTGAACAGCCGGAGGAAGCGGACCCCCGCCGCCCCCAGCTCGTCCAGCCGGTCCTCGGCGGTCATCGCGTCCCGGACGTCGACGGTGCCCACCGGCCGCAGCTCCGGGCAGTCGGCGAGGTCGCGCAGCGTCTCCTCGTTGCCCGCCCGGTCGTCGAACAGCGGCCCGCGCGTGGACAGGGCCAGGGCGCCGCCCACGGGGGAGCGTTCGAGGCGCCGGCGCACCTCCGCGAGCGTGACGTCCCGGTGGTGGCGGGGCCACGGCCCGTACAGCACGTCCACGTCCCAGCCGATCTGCTCCCGTGGGGACGGGGTCAGCCAGTCGTACGCGGGCGGCCGGTCGTGGTCCGCCACCGTGCTCGTGCTCATCGCGCTCCCACCTCGCCCAGCGTCCGGGCGATCCGGTCGACGTCGTCCTCGGTGTACCCCTCGTTCCACTGGAGCACCAGCAGCGTACGGTCGATCAGCGTCTCCGCCCGGGGACACGGGCCCGGATGATGCCCCGAGAGTGCCGGATTGGCGTACAGCGGCCGTTCCAGATAGCCGCGCAGCGCCGGCACGCCCGCGGCCTGAAGGCCGCTCGCCCAGCGGGAGTTGTCGTCCACCAGCAGCGGCATCACCCACCATGCGTGGCCGGCCCGGCGGGACGGGAGACGGATGCCGGGGGCCGGACCGAGCCGCTCCACGGCCGCCGCGAACCGGGTGGCCCGCTCCCGCCGCAGCCGCACGACCTCGGAGACCCTGGCGAGCTGGGCCCGCGCCACCGCCGCGACGAGCTCCGTCATCCGGTAGTTGAGTCCCATCGTGCGGTGGATGCGGCCCTCCGCGCGGTCCCAGCCCTTGTCCATGAACAGCCGCATCCCGCGCGCCAGTTCGGGGTCGTCCGTGATGCACAGACCGCCGTCGCCCGCCGTGATGTGCTTGTACTGCTGGAGGCTGAAGCAGGCGATGTCGCCGACGGTGCCGAGCAGCCGGCCGTCCTCGTCCTCGCCCAGCCACGCCTGCGCGCAGTCCTCGACCAGAAGGAGCCCGTGCCGGTCGCAGACCTCCCGCAGCCGGGCCACGTCCGCGGCGCCGCCGAAGAGATGGACCGCGACGACCGCCCGGGTGCGGGGGGTGATCGCGGCCTCCACCGCGGCCGGGTCGAGGTTGCCGTCGTCGGCCCGCACGTCCGCGAACACCACCCGGGCGCCCTGGGCGAGGACCGGCGCGACCGTGCCGAAGTCCGAGATGGGGGTGGTGACCACCTCGTCCCCGGGGCCCACCCCGGCGGCTGCGAGCGCGAGATGCAGGGCGGCCGTGCCGGAACTGGACGACACGGCCTCGGCGCGCCCGTACAGCGCCGCCATCTCCGCCTCCAGAGCCCGGGCCTCCCGGCCGAACGCCCCGCACAGGACCGCCGAGTCGAGGACCCGCAGCACCGCGGCGCGCTCCTCCTCGCCGAAGGTCCTGCCGCGTGGTTCGAGAACCGTGGGCAGTGGCATTTCCCGTTGCGGCATCGGGGGACTATCCTCTCGGCAGCACACGATTACGGCCTGGGCCGAAACTAGAACCCCGGTGGCCGGCCGTCAATCACGCGCGGACCGCCCGCGCAACGCGTCCCCGGCCGTCCGCCGGTGGGCGCGCCATCCCCCGCAGGTCGTCCTCGCGACCTCAGCAGAACGGAGACCGGGCCATGCCGCTCACGGTCGGCGTGATAGGTCCCGAGGACCTGGTCCGCAAGGTCGTCGCGGTCGGCGGCGAGGCGGGGCAGGGCCGCTTCGGCCGGCTGCTGCCGCTCCCGTACCGTCATGAGGACGAGACCACGGACGTCGTCACCGGCGCCGGCTCGACCGCGGACGCCCTGCTGTTCACCGGTGTCGTCCCGCACAGCCTCGCCGTCGCGGCCGGCGTCCTGGACCGCCCCGCGATGTACGTGCCCTACAGCGGCGCCACCCTGCTGCGGGCCCTGGTCGAACTGCTCCGCCTCGGCCACGACGTCTCCCGCGTCTCCATCGACACACTCCGCCGCGACGAGGTGCTGGAGACGCTCACCGAGGCGAAACTCCCCACCGAGCACATACAGGTGCTGCCCCATCGGCCCGGCCTCACCGCCCAGGACCTGGTCGACTTCCATCTCGACGCGCGCGCCACCAGGGGGCCAGGGTCGCGATCACCTGTCTCGGCTCGGCGTTCCACGTCCTGGAGCACCGGACCCACGCGGTACGGCTCGCCCCCTCGCGGCACTCGATCCTCGCGGCCCTCCGGGCCCTCGCCCTTGCCGCGGCGGGTCGGCAGAGCGGTGACGCCCAGGTCGTCCTCGGCGTGATCGACCTGCCGGCGGTGGATGACCGGCCGGCGGACGGCCGGCCGGCAGGCAGCGGGCCGGCAGATAGCGGGCCGGCCGGCGACGAGCTGGCCGACGAGGTGCGGGTGCTCGGCGGAAGCCTCGCCGCCCTGCCCGACGGCCGTCGGCTCGTGGTCACCACCCGGGGTGTGCTGGAGAAGGCGACCGACCGGTTCACCCGCATCCCCTTCCTCGACGGCCTCGCCGCCCGCCACGGCACGGCCCATATCGGCTTCGGCGTCGGGCGCACCGCGGCCGAGGCGGAGGCACTCGCGCGCCGCGCGGTGAACCGGGCCCGGTCCGTGGGGCCCGCCGCGGGCGTCGTCTCGATGACCGATGACGTCGACATCGTCATCGACGGTGCCGCCGAGGACGACGGCGGCGGGGAGACGCCCGGCGGGACCGCCCCGCCCGGGGAGCGGCCCTGCTGGCGCGACGGGCGGGCATCAGCCCGCAGACCCTCGACCGGCTGCGTGAACTGGCCTCCGTGGAAAGAGGGGAGGGGCTCACGGCCCATGCGGTAGCCGAGTACCTGTCCGTGCGGCAGCGCACCGCGCGGCGGATACTCAAGCGGCTGGAGCGGGCGGGTGCGGCCGTTCCCACCGGCATCCGCCAGGAGGGGCAGACGGGTCGGCCGCCGATCGTGTACCGGGTGCGGCTGTAGCCGGTGCGCAGCCGAGTACCTGTCCGTGCGGCAGCGCACCGCGCGGCGGATACTCAAGCGGCTGGAGCGGGCGGGTGCGGCCGTTCCCACCGGCATCCGCCAGGAGGGGCAGACGGGTCGGCCGCCGATCGTGTACCGGGTGCGGCTGTAGCCGGTGCGCGGCCGCGGCCTCCACCGCCGTCCGTTTGCGTACGGCCGTCGTGCGGGAAGTTACGGTCCGGACCGAAACGACAGCTGCGAAGGAGCTGAGCCGGCTTGAAGATCGCCTCGTTCCACACCCGAGTGGTCCGCGCCCCCTACCGCCGCCCGTTCGCGATCAGCAGCGGAACCAGCCCCGAACTCGTCAGTCTGCTGGTGGAGGTACGCACCGCCGACGGGGCGTCGGGCTTCGGCGAGGCCTCGCCGATGACCCCGTACACGGGGGAGACCCTGGCCGGGCTGCGGGCCGCCCTCACCGAGCACGCCGCGCCCGCCCTCATCGGCCGTGACCCGCGGGATCTGGCCGGTGCGCACGCGGCCATGGACGCGGCGATCCGCGGCCAGCACCTCGCCAAGGCCGCGCTCGACCTCGCCCTGCACGACCTGGCCGCCCGCGCGGCGGGCTGGCCCGCGCACTTCCTCCTGGGCGGGGCCGTGATGCGCCGCGTGCCCACCACCTGGGTCGTCGGACTCGGCGGAGTCGCGGAGAGCGCCGAGGAGGCCGCGCGGTACGCCGAGTGCGGTTTCTCCCACATCAAGCTCAAGGGCGGTGAGGACCCCGACCGGGACGTCGAACTCGTCTCCGCCGTACGCAAGTCCGTCCCCGACGCGGTGGCGCTCTCCCTCGACGCCAACGAGGGGTACGCGCCCGGCAGTGCGCTCCGTACGGTCGCGCGCCTCTGCGACGCCGGGCTCGACCTCGTGGAGCAGCCCCTGCCCCGCTGGGACCTGGCCGGGCTCGCCGCGCTGCGCGCCCAGGGCGGCGCCCGGGTGATGGCCGACGAGTCGCTCCAGTCGCTGCACGACGCGCTGGAGATCGTCCGCCGTGGGGCCGCCGACGTGCTCAACATCAAGATCCTGAAGGTCGGCGGCCTCCACCGGGCGCGTCAGATCGCCGCCGTCGCCGAGGCTGCGGGGCTCGCCGTGAAGATCGGCACCATGCCCGAGCTGGGTGTCGCCACTCTCGCGGCGGCCCATCTCTCCGCGGCCCTCCCGCACGCCACGGTCCCGCCCGACCTGGTCGGCCCCCTGCTCGTCGAACAGGAGCCGCTGGCCCCGGAGACCTTCGCGGCGACGGACGGCACGGGCCATGTCCAGCTCCCGGACCTGCCCGGGCTGGGACATCGGCTGGCACCGCTGTGAGCGAGGCCGTGCCGGGTACCAGGTGCCGTGCCGGGTGCCGGGTGCCGGGTGCCGGGTGTCGCGCCTGCCGGTGCCGGTGCCGGTGCCGGCACCGAGCCCGGGTGCCGGCCGCGGACCGGTGGTGCCTCCGGCTGCGGGCGCGGCTCACGCGCGCCGCAAGCGCCCGGCGGTTACGGGCCGTGCCGCAGCACGACCGACCGGACCGCCGGCGGGTCCTGCGGCGGGCGGGGCGGATGCTCCCTTTGGCCGGGCGGGGCACATGTGTCCCTTTGCCGGTGGGCGCTCATGCGTCCCTTTGCCGGTGACCGCCGGTGACCGCCGGTGACCGCCGGTGACCGCCGGTGACCGCCGGTGGCCTTCGGTGAGCGCCGGTGAGCGCCGGCGGGTCCCGTGGCGGGCGGCCTGACGCGTCCCCTTGCCGGGGATCCGCCCATCCGCCCCGTGCCAGGCACACGGAGCGGGCGCCGGGGTGCCACCCCGCCGCCGTGCCCTCTCGGACGTCCCCGATCCCTGCGCGCCCTCAGGACTCCCCGCTGCTCTTGCGCCGGTGGCGCCGACGGCCCGCGCGGCCGCCCGCCCGCATGTGCGGGCGCCGTCCGCCTGCCGACGGTGCCGGAGGGGGCGGGGTGGGCAGGATCCAGGACTCGGTGTCCGTCAGCTCGGGGTCGAGGACGTCGTCACCGTAGAGCCCCTGCAGCCAGTTGGTCTGGTAGACGGTGTCGAGATAGCGCTCGCCCAGGTCCGGTGCGATGGCCACGGCAGTGCGACCGTCGTCGCCGTGCTCGGCGAGCCAGCCCATCGCGCCGCTGACGACCGTGCCGGTGGAACCGCCGAACAGGAACCCGCGGCGGGCCAGCCGGTGGCAGGTCCGGATGGTGTCCCGTTCCTCGACGCGGATCACCTCGTCCACATAGGACTCGTCGAGCAGCGGGGGGCGGATGCTCATCCCCAGCCCGGGGATCATCCTGCGCCCCGCCTCACCACCGAAGGTCACGGACCCGACGCTGTCCACCGCGACGATCCGCACCGGCCGGTGCCAGTCGCGGAAGAAGCGGGCGCAGCCCATCAGCGTCCCGGTGGTCCCGGCGCCGACGAACAGCGTGTCCAGCTCGGGGAACCGGCGCGCGATCTCCGGTGCCGTCCTGCGGTAGTGCGCCCTCCAGTTGCCCGGGTTCGTGTACTGGCTGAGCCACACATACCGGCTGTCGGAGGCGCACAGCGCACGGAGGTAGTCGATCCGCGCGCCCAGGAAGCTGCCGCTCGCCTCCTGACTGGCGATGACGTGCACCTGGCTGCCCAGGGCCTCCATCATCAGCCGGGTCGTCAGATTGCAGCGGGAGTCGGTGACGCACAGGAACCTGTAGCCCTTGCTCGCCGCGATCATGCTCAGCGCCACACCCAGGTTGCCCGAGGAGGACTCCACGAGGATCGAATCCCTGGTCAGGACCCCGTCCCGCTCGGCGGCCTCCACCATCTCGATCGCGGCCTTCAGCTTGATCGAGCCGGCGAAGTTGAAGCCCTCGCACTTCAGGAAGAGCGCATGCCCGAGTATGGACTCGAGGTCGATGTAGAGATCGTCTTCGTTGAAGTCCTGGGGAACGGAAATGACAGGCACGATGGCCTCCTCATCTGCAGCGGGCCCGTGGGGCCCCTGCGTCAGCGGCCGTGGTGTCGTCCGTAACTGCTACGGAGACCTGACCCTTGATCTCTGGGACCAGTCCTGCAATGAGCCTCCTCATCGGCGTCCGGGCCGCTCAGCCGTACCGGCGCAGTTCGTGGAAGAAGCCGTCGACGACGTGCAGCCCACCGGAGCGCACCACCTCGTCGTAGACCCATGCGCCGACCGCGAGGTCCAGCACCCCGAGGCCGAACGGCGAGAAGACCACCGGCCGGTCCGCCGGGAGCGTCACCCGCCCGGTGATCACGTCGTCGAGCGTGCCGTTCAGGAAGGCGCGGCTGCCCGTCAGGCGTTCCGCCAGGTGGGGGGAGGTGTCGGCCCTGAGGCAGTGCTCGACGTCGTCCACGACGTTGGCCGAGGCGAGCAGGACCTCGGGGGCCAGGTCGCGCAGGGAGACGTGCAGCACCAGCGGGTTGTGCGCGAACCAGGACGGATCGCTCACGTGCGGCTTCGCTGCGACGGTCGCGAAGACCACCAGGTCGCTGAAGCGGATCAGCTCCTCGGGGTCCTCGTGGACACTGATCCGGCCCGCCGTGCCGGACTGCTCCAGGTAGCAGCGGAACCCGGCCGCGCTCTCCGGCGCGATGTCGTGCACCCCGATCTCGTCGAAGGACCAGCCGGTGCCGGCGAGGAAGGTGTGGATGTAGCGGGCGATCAGGCCGGTGCCGAAGAACCCGACCCGCGACGGCCGCCCGGCCGACCGCCCGCGGCTGAGCCGGTCCGCCGCCAGCGCCGCCGAGGCTGCCGTCCTGGTCGCGCTGATGATGGAGCTCTCCAGGCAGGCGAACGGATAGCCGGTGTCGTGGTCGTTGAGGATCAGCACCGCCGAGGCGCGGGGGAACCCCGCCGCCACGTTCGCCGGGAAGCTGGAGATCCACTTGATGCCGTCCACGCCCGACTGACCGCCGAGCGACGCCGGGAGCGCGATGATCCGCGACCCCGGACGATCGGGAAGGCGCAGGAAGTACGAGGGCGGACTGTCCGTGCGGCCCTGGCCGTGCATCCGGTACGCGGCCTCGACCAGTTCGACGATCCGCTTCTCGTGGCCCCGCAGCACCCGCTGCACCTGCTCACCAGGGATCACCGCGAACGAGGGCGCGGCCTCCGCGGTGTCCGCAACGCCCGGGTCGTGGGCGTGGCGCGGCGCGGATTCCCTGGCGGCGGATTCCCTGGCGGACTCCGTCCCGCTGGATCGGATGGCGTTCACAGCGCTCTCACCTCCACGGTCGGCGAGCAGCCGGACAGCGGCACCGGATCGGCCAGCCCGACGAGGATCTCGCGGGGGCCGTCGTAGGGTTCGCGGCTGTGGGCGGTGCGGATGTTGTCGACGAGCATCAGGTCGCCGGGCTGCCAGGGTTCGCGGGCCGTGTGGGCCTCGTAGACCTCGTTGAGGGTCGCGACGACGTCCTCGCCGACGGGGTCGCCGTTGCCGTAGCGGGTGTTGAACGGCAGGCCGTCCTCGCCGTAGACGTCGATGAGGTACTCGCGGACCTCGGGGGCGAGGGTCCACTCGTTGAGGAAGGCGATCTGGTTGAACCAGCAGCGTGCTCCGGTCGCCGGGTGGCGCACGACCGCGCTGCGGTGCTGGCGGGTGCGCAGTCCGCCGTCGCTCTGCCAGGCGAAGTCGATGGCGTTGGCGCGGCAGTACTCCTCGACGGCGCCGCGGTCGCCGGTGCCGAAGGCCTCGGCCCAGGAGGCGCCGATCTCGTCGTTGTAGCTGCGCGTGAGGAGCCAGCCCTCCCGCTCGAACCGCTCCACCATCGCCGCGGGCAGCGCCTCCAGCACGGCCGAGGCGTCCGACACCCCGGTCACCCCGCCGGACGCGGGAGCGGTCAGGCACGCGAACATCATCATCCCGGGGAACGTCAGCGCGTAGCTGAGTTCATGGTGCATACACATCGGCTGGTTCGGCGGCCACGCGGTGGAGGAGTACACCCCGTCCCGGTACGGCTCCCGGGCGGCGAAGGCCTCCCGCTCGCTCATCAACGGCCCGCCCGCCAGCTGCTGGAACACCGCGCCGACCTGGCCCGCCTCCCGCAGCCCCAGACCGCGCACCAGCACCGCGCCGCGCTCGGCGACGAGGGAGCGCAGCGCGTCCCGCTGCCCGGCCGCCCAGCTCGCCGCGTCCCCGGGGGACTCGACGTGCAGGACCGGGGGCCTGCCCGGCTGCGACTCCACGTCGAGCAGTGACGCCTGGGATGAGGAGGACATCTCTTTTCCTTTCGGTCGAAGCTCAGGAGGGAGCCGGCAGGACGGTGGCGCGGAGTACGGTGCGTGCCGCCTCGGCCGGACGGGTGCGAAGGAACCAGTGGCCGCCGTCGGGCAGCTCGTACAAGTCGACGCGGTCGGCCAGCAGCCGCCAGTCGAGGCGCCGTTCGGGGGGTGCGGTGACGGGGTCGTCGGCGGCCACGACGACGGTGACCGGCGCGGACAGCTTCACGGCGGGCGGGGTCTCCAGGAGGCCGGCGAAGTAGCGGTGGGCGGCCACGCAGTCGTGGCGGTAGGCGGCGCCGACGTGCTCGGCGCGCTGGGCGTCCAGTTCGCCGAGCGCGGTGTGGCCGAGGTCGGTGCCCAGCCCGGCGGTGATCTCGGCGTCGCTGCTGCGCGCGAGCCGCTCGGCGGCGCCGCGCCGCTCCGCCGCCTCGCCGAGCAGCTGCGCGGCGAGGAACACCCTCACTACCCCGACACCTCGCTGCTCGAGCCTGCGCGCCGTCTCGACGGCCGGAGCGGTCCCGGAGGAGTGGCCCCACAGCAGCACCCGGGACAGGCCGAGCCCGGTGATCTCGTCGACGACCCGGTCGACCACCTGCTCCAGCGGGGCGAAGGGCTCGCGGGCGGCCGCCACGTCGTGGCCCGGCAGTTCGACCGCGTACACCGCGGGTCCGCGGCTGCCCAGGGCCCGGGCCAGTGGGTGGAAGTTCACCGCGTTGCCGCCCGCGTACGGGAAGCAGACCAGCGCGCCGGCCCGCCCGTCCTCGGAGTCCGAGAGGCGCTCCAGCAGGCCGTCCGCGGCGCTGCGGCGGGTGCCCTGTGCCGTGCGCCGGGTGTCCTCGGTGTCCTGGGCGTTCGGGGTGGGTTGGTGGTCGGTGCCTGTGCCTGTGCCTGTGCCTGTGCCTGTGCCGGTGCCTGTGCCTGTGCCTGTGTTGGGGTTGGGGTTGAGGAGTGTGGCGAGGTCGGTGAGGACGGGGTGGCGGGTGACGTCCTTGAGGGTGATGGCGCGGTCGAGGGCGATGGCGAGTTTGACCGCGGACAGTGAGGTGCCGCCGCGGTCGAAGAAGTGGTCGTTGCGGCCGATCTGCTCCGGCGGGACGCCGAGGACGGCCGCCCAGGCCGCTGCCAGCCGCTGCTCGGCCGCGGTCACCGGCGCCTGGCGCCCTCCGCCGCCGGTGGGGGCGGTGGTCTCCAACGTGCCGGCCAGCGCGGTCAGCGCCTTCTTGTCGACCTTGCCGTTCGCGGTCAACGGCAACTCCGGCCGCCAGTGGAACACCGAGGGCACCATGTACGACGGCAGCACCCGCCCCAGCCCCTGCGCCAGCACCCCGCTGCCCAGCTCCGCCGGTGCGGTGTAGAACGCCACCAGCCGCTTGCCCGCCGGACCCGCCACCGGCACCACCGCACCATCACGCACCCCCGCCACACCCAGCAGCGCGTTCTCCACCTCACCGATCTCGATCCGGAACCCGCGGATCTTCACCTGCGCATCCCGCCGCCCCAGGAACTCCAACCGCCCCGACACATCCCAGCGCCCACGATCCCCACTGCGATACAACCGCTCACCCGGCCGCAACGGATCCGGCACGAACACCGCCGCCGTCCGCTCCGGATCATTGACATAACCCCGCCCCACACACACCCCGGAGAACACGATCTCCCCCGGCGCGCCCAGCGGCACCGGCCGCAACCCCTCATCCACCACATACACATGCACATTGGCCACCGGCCGCCCCACCAGCACCCGCTCCACCACCCCCGTGATCACCTCGTGGTTGGTGTCATCACAGGTCTCCGTCAGCCCATAGGCGTTCACCAGAGGAATCCCCGGCTGCACCGCGAACCACCGCTCCACCAACTCCCGCTTCAGCGCCTCCCCGGTCACCGACACACACCGCACCCGGCCCAACCCCCGCGGCGCGTGCTCCAACGCGCTCACCACCGCCTCCAGATACGACGGCACCACCTGCACCACATCCACCCCGGCACCGACCACCGTGTCCACGAACCGCGACACATCCAGCACCGCGTCCTGCTCCACCAGCACCGTCCGCCCACCCACCAGCAGACCCGCCAGCAACTGCCACAACGAAATGTCGAAACACTGCGGCGCGACCTGCGCCACCGCACTGCCCTCCACAATCCCCAGATCATCGATCTTCGCCAGCAGATGGTTCACCAGCCCCGCGTGCTCACACATCGCACCCTTCGGCTCCCCGTGGAACCCGACGTGAAGTAGATGTACGCCAACTGCCCGCCCCCACCGGCACACCCAGATCACCCGACCCATGCCCCTCCGCATACGCCTCCTCCACCAACACCCGCACCACCCCACCCGCACCACCACCAGCCCCACCAGCCGCAGCCAGCGCCTGATCCAGCGAACCCGTACTCCCCGCCTCACTCAGCACCACCCGGCACCCCGCCCGCGACAGCACCGCAGCGATCCGCCCCGCCGGGAAACCCGGCTCGATCGGCAGATACACCCCACCCGCCTTGAACACCGCCAGCACCGACGCCAACCAATGCGCATTCCGCCCCAACACCACCCCCACCACACCCTCCCCCTCCACCCCACGCACCCGCAGCGCCCGCGCCAACCGGTTCGCCCGCCCGTTCAACTCCCCATACGTCCACACCCGCCCCCCATCCACCACCGCCACCGCATCCGGATGCGCCCGCACCCGCTCCTCGAACAACTCATGCACCCGCAACCCCGGCAACTCCCGCCGCCGCCCCGCCAACCCCTCCACCTGGAAAGCCACCTCCCCCTCCGACACCACCGACCCCAAACCCCGTCCAAACCCGCCACCATCTCCCCAACGCCGCCAGGTGATAACCCACAAACCGCCCCGCAGCCTCCCCATCCAACACATCCACCCGATACCGCAACCCCAACACCACCCCACCCCACCAGCACCACCACTCACCCCACCAGCACCACCCACCCCACCAACACCGCCACCCCCACCCAGCACCGACAACCGCAACACCGCCCCACCACCCACAACGTCCCCACCCACATCGCCCCAAGCCCCACCCCCACCGCCATCCCCACCGAAAGCATCGAAGACCACCTCGAACAACGGCCCCGCACACCCCAACTCCCGCGCCAGCTCCCCACCGGAAACCCCCGATGCTCCAGCACCCCCGAAGCCACCCGATCCGCCTCCACCACCAGACCCCGCCACGTACCAGCACCACCGACCCCCACCCGGCACGGCAACGCCCGCCCACCCCCGACCGGAACCCACCCCGTCACCACCTCGTCCTCACCCGACAACACCCCAGCACCCGCACATGAGCCGCCAGAAACAGCGACGACACCGGCACACCCAACTCCCCGGCCACCCGCCCCAACCCCCGCACCAACCCATCAGGAACACCCACCACACACGTTCCGGACTCCCCGGCACCAGCCACCGACCCCGCCCCCACCCACCGCGGCACAGCAGTACAACCACCCGCCGCCAAAACCGCACCCCAGAACTCCCGGCCGGCGTCCGCTCGCGGCGTCGGTGCCGTCCGTCGTGTCTGCGCCGCCTGCGTCTCCATCGGTAAGCTCCCTCAGCCTCGCCCGGGCGCCGGTCGCCCGTGCTGCGGACTGCCGTTCAGCGCGGCGGGTTGGTAGGCGTTCCCGCGTGCCTCGGCGGCCGGGTTCCCGACCCAGCGTGCGTGGGCGGGTACCTCCTCGCCCTTCATCAGGAAGGCGTCGGCGGCGAGCTGCGCATGGTCGCCCATCGTCACGCCGTAGTGGACAAGGGCGTTGACGCCCAGGGTGCAGCCGGTGCCCAGCACGATGTGGTCGGACTTGAACGTGCCGTCCTCCTGGGAGTGGCACTGGATCGTGCTCCCCTGGTTGAGCGTGCAGAAGTCGCCGATCGTGGTCAGCGACCGCTCCGTGAGCCCCGCGCCGTCGTCGAAGACCCGCTTGCCGACGCGCACGCCCAGCATCCGCCACAGCAGCGTCTTGTACGGGGTGCCGCTGAAGAGCTTGAGGTACTGCTCGGGAACCTTCCAGAGGCGCTCGTGCCACCAGAAGTAGGGGTCGTAGATGGAGCAGATCTTGGGCTCCAGCGGACGGAAGCGGGTGATGAGGCGTTCCGAGAGGGTGAAGTAGCACCCCGTGAACGCCAGGGCGATCGCGAGGTAGAGAGCGATCACCAGCGGACCGATGGCGCCGAACACATCGAGGGTCGCCAGTCCGCACACCGTCAGCACGAACGCGTGCACCCACCGCAGGAACAGCCAGAAGGCCATGGTGCGGCGGTTGTACCGGTCCTTCGCGGCCAGGTTGCGGCGGAACTCCTCGCCGGTTCGCAGATGGTCGAAGCGGGTGTCGCGCTCGACGGTCCGCGGGACCTCGAAGCATGGCGCGCCCAGCAGGCCCGTGCCCTCGCGGACCTCGCCGTCGAGCGGGATCATCACCTTCGTCGCGAGCAGGGTGTTCTCACCGGTCCTGCCGCCCGCCGGATAGGCGATGTTGTTGCCGAGGAAGCTGCGCGGGCCGATGACGGCCCGGGAGACGCGGAACGAGGTCCCCGAGAACTCCGCGTTCATGACGGACAGCCCGTCGGCGACCATCGTGCCGCTGCCGACGGTGGTGAGGTACGGGGACTCGTGCTGCACATGGGTGCCGAAGTTGGACCCGGTCTGCACCACCTTGGACAGGTCGTAGCCGAGGAAGCGCAGATAGTGGACGATGTACGAGCTGTCTCCGAAGAGCCAGCCGAAGAACTTGATGTTCGTCATCCGCGCGATCATCCGGTGCAGCGAGTACTGCAGGCCGTACAGCGGATAGACCCTGTCCGGCTTGATCGCCAGGCTGAGCAGCCGCGGCACGGTGAACTGCCAGGCCAGGCCCAGGACGATGGAGCCGAAGAAGAGGACGACGGACAGGATCAGGGCGTCGACGTACAGGGTCGCCGCCGTGAGCTGTGCGCCGGGTTCGAGTAGCCGGCTCAGTACCGGGATCTCCGTGACCACGATGTACGCGCCGCCGACCATGAGCGGGACCGAGAACACGAACAGCTGGAGCACGCTGCCGAGTCCGAACAGCGTCCGCCGCAGGCTGCCGCAGCGCGCCGCCGGGACGCGCACGTAGTCGACATCGGTGCGCTCGGCGGGGATCCGTGCCAGCGCTCGCCGTCCGGGACCGAATCACCGCTCTGCAGGGCGGAGGCGTAGCCCAGTTGGCTGCGGTCGCCCATCGAGGTGTCGATGTCGAGCACCGTCTTCTCACCGACGAACGCGTCCCGGCCGATCGTGACCCGCCCGGTCTGGATGCGTCCGGCGTGGGCGCGGTAGCCGGCGAAGTGGGACTCCTTGCGGATGACCGTGCCGGCACCGATCGTCACGAGGTCGGTGCACACCGGAACGCTCTGGGAGAGGATGGTGACGTTCTTTCCGATACGGGCGCCGAGGGCACGCAGATAGAGCACATACAGCGGATTCCCGACGTAGAATCTCATCGGGTTGGCGTTGACCAGCACCTTGACGGTCCAGAACCGCAGATAAGCCAGCCCCATACAGGAAACTCCTGTGGCTTCCAGCGGCCGACCAGAATCCATTTGGCGGCGATGGGAAAGAGGCAGAGCGCCAGCATCGCGACGCTACCGAAGACCAGGGACCGCAGATAGAGG
This sequence comes from Streptomyces sp. I6, assembly GCA_003725745.1. Taxonomy (GTDB): domain Bacteria; phylum Actinomycetota; class Actinomycetes; order Streptomycetales; family Streptomycetaceae; genus Streptomyces. Next base: position 4,696,983 of record RHDP01000001.1, read on the forward strand.
TGCAGCAGGCCGGAGCCCCGGGAAACCCACTCGTAGCCACGGACGGTGACGGTACCCATGGCGATGCAGTAGACGAGGAAAATCAGGGTCTGCGCCGTGCCGCACAGCAGGTACGCTTTCCTGCTCACGGGTGTGACGGTCTCGGCGGGTTCGGATGCCGGCATCGATTCGGACTCGGGCGTCTCGGCCGCGAGAGCGGTTGCCAGGCTGCGAATCGTCGGGTACTGGTAGATGTCCTTCATCGACACCGGGGGAAGGCCGTCGCATTTCCTGACCCGGGCGCAGAACTGTGCCATGACCAGCGAGTTGGCACACAGATCCTCGAAGAAGTGACTGTCGACCGATATCTGTTCGGCCTTCACCAGGCCGGCCAGCAGATCGGCGAAGTCCTTCTCGGCACCTGCCGTTCCCGTTCCCGCCGCCGTGCCGTTGATTCGGCGCTGTGTGAGCGCCGAGTCATCCGGCTCGGGCGTCAGGACCTCGACAGACTTTTCCACCATGCGAGCTCCTCGAGGAAATGTCGGTCGCCATCGTCCCTGCGCCCGGCACTCGTTGTCCTCACGCTCCGGTGGATGGCCGGAGCGAGCAATCCGGAAGTCACGCGGTCGTGAGCTCTTCTCCGGTCACAATCACGATCACAGTCTCCGCCGTGCATCCCGGGGTTGCCACTTGGAGTTGCTCCCGACGGACTGCTCCCGGCATGGCGGAAAGGCTGATGACTCCCGGCCACGGAACCGCCGGTGACCGGCAGTCCGGTCACCGCATCAAAGCTCTTGTCATCGTCGGCACGAGGCGATGTCCCCCGTGCCGACCGCTGGTCACGGCCGCCTCGGAGGCGCTTGAATCGCACCCGTCTGGTATTCGGCACCAGCACCCGAACGGATGGGAAATTCTTCAATCAAATATTCTCGAAGATCCGGGGAGGAATTCGGCCGGACGGGTGAGGGGCGAGTGGGAGACGGGTGGGAGACGAGCGGCGGGGCGGCCGGACGGGCGTCCCTGGGGCGGGGAGGGAGCCCGGACGGGGAGACTCGGACGCCCTCTGTTCCCGGGGGATAGCGGGGCCGGGGAGGGGCGCACCCGCGGGCAGGCGGGAGCGTCCCCGCGGGCGTACCGGGCGGCACGGGTGCACGTACGCGAGCCGTGGTCCGGTGGTCCAGGGCTGCACCCGCTGCGTCAGGACCGCGACCCGGACCGCGACCCGGACCGCGACCCGGACCGCGACCCGGTCCGGACTCTGGCCCCGGCAGGGATCTGGACCCCGACGCCGCCCCCGGCAGGGATCTGGACCCCTGGACCCGGACCGCGACCCCGGCCGGTCCGGACTCTGGCCCTGGTAGGGATCTGGACCCCTGGACCCGGACCGTGGTGCTGCGGGGCGGCAGACCACGGGACCTCCGGGTTCTGCGGCCGGGCGCCGGGCGGGCGGGACCTGGTACCGCCCGGCAGTCGTCGTCTCCGGTGCACGAGGAGGCGACGACTACCGATGGAGAACTCTGACGGTCGTCGCACCAACGGCGTACGGGGGTGCCTGAGGACCGCCGACCGGGGAGGGTGGCGGTCCCGACCGTGAGGGCGCGGCCGGGCCCCTCGCCATGTGGCACGCGGCCATGGGGGCGCGGGAGCGGCCAGGAGGGGGCGACGACGAGCCGCCCGGCCGCTCAGCCTCGCCCGCCGGTGGGCCGGAGGCCCACGGTGATCCCCGTGGGGGCGTCGGTGGTCTTCACCCACCCCGCGCGCAACTGGGCCCGGATCTCGGTGACGGCGTCCGCGTGCGGCGTGACGGGGGCGGCGCTCGCAGTGGAGGACGCCACCGCGCCTTTGATGACCGCGGCGACCGCGGCTACCGCGGGGGCGGACACCGGCAGGCGCCCGCTCCGGATGGCATGGGGCATGGGAATGACTTCCGTCGAGAGGGGTGGCAGGGGGATTCGGTCAGCGCCCCGGGCATTGGGCGAACCGGGAACCGACGAGTCGAGCGGTCCCTCCGTCCCCGTCGGGCCCTGCCTCCATTGCGCCGGGACAGCCGGTGGACGTCACGACACGAGATCGCGTGACAGGGGGCTGCGGGACTTGACAGCGGCCCCGGGATCCGGGTGGGCCGCGCAGCGGGCTCGGTGCGCGGTGGTGGCTCGGGACCAGGGGTGGGCTCGGTGCGCGGTGGTGGCTCGGGACCAGGGGTGGGCTCGGTGCGCGGTGGTGGCTCGGGACCAGGGGCGGGCTCGGGGTGCGGACGGGCCCGGGGCTCGGCTGCGGCTCCGGGAGAACGGCCGGAACGGGGACCCGGCAGCCGCCGGCGGGCCGGGGGCCGGCCTGCGGCCGGTCAGTCCCCTCGGCCTGGCGCCCACCTTCCGGCCAGGGCCTCGTCGACGGACTCGGTCAGCCCGGTGAGCCGGCGGCGCTCTGTCGCGTCCAGGTCCCCGGTGTCGATGACGGAGCGCAGCCGGGCGAGTGCGGCGGTGATCGGCGGGTGCTGCCCGGGGGCGCCGCACCAGGCGACCTCCCGCAGCAGCATCGCGATACGGGCCAGTACGGCGGGCTCCCCGGCTCCGTAGCGCAGGGGCTGGTCCACCGCCAGGCCCAGCAGGTCGCTCAGTCCCGGGCGCCGCAGCACCACTCTGACCCGCTGGTGGTCGTCGCGCAGCAGCCGGGGGCCGAGGTCGCGGCGCACCATCTCGCACAGCAGGGCGGAGGAGTGGGACAGGGCGTGCACGGCGGTGGTCGGGTCGTTGACCCCGGGGGAGAGCGCTTTGGCGGCGATGTCGGTGAGCTGCCGGAGCCCGAAGGCGACGTCCTGGAGGTCGGTGCGTTCGGTACCGGTCCGCACTGCCTCGGGGACCTCTTCGGCCAGACGCGTACGGGTGTCCGGGGAGAACGGTTCTCCGGAGCGCGGCCAGGCGGCTCCCAGGGGTGTCCCGGCGATCAGCGAGCTTCCGGGATGGCGGTCGATGAGCACCACGGAGTCGGTCTCGATCGCCGTGTTCAGCAGGGCCGCCTCGTCCACATGGGTGAGGAAGCCGGAGGTGTCTGCCGGCAGGGTGAGCGCGTTCGGGGCGGTTCCGGTGGTGTGGCCGGAGGCGTTGGGGCCGGTGGGTTTCCGGCGGAGGGGTCGCCGGACGATGTCTCCCGCTTCTCCGGGAGGAGCCGTCCGTCCCGCTTCTCCGGGAGGAGCCGGTGAAGGGTGCGGTCGGCGTCGGAGTGAACGCTGTTCATCATCGTCTCGACCCGGATCTCACGTGCCAGGTGGGACAGGAACAGCACCAGGGCGAGCAGGCTCACCAGGGTGAGCACCAGCGCCGCGGTGACCGACACCTGGGGGACGAACTCGGTCCGCCCGTCCTCGCCGCTGCGGACGCTGCGGAGCACGGTCAGGGCGAAGGTGAACGTCGCCAGGAAGAGCGCCAGGGTCGTTTGGACGTACCGGTCGGCGGTGAAGGTGCGCAGCAGCCGCGGGGAGAACTGGCTGCTCGCCAGTTGCAGCGTCAGCACGGTCAGCGAGAAGGTCAGTGCCGTGACCGTGACCAGCGAGCCGGCGATCGTGGCCAGCACCGAGCGCGCGGCGTCCGAGGTGCCGCTGTACAGGTAGGTCCTGAGCCACGACGGCATGTCGCTCTGGAACCGCGCGTCCAGCAGGGGCAGCCCCACACCGGCGGTGACGGCGAGTGCGATGCCCAGCGTCGGCAGCGGCCACAGCTGGACCCGGAGCGTGTCACGCATCGGTGTGGGACCCACGGGCCGGTGAACCGGCCGAGGCCGGGGGCATGCACGAGGCGTGGAGACGGGGGGACCGCTTCCGTATCAGCACAAGATCAGGCTACCGAACACGGCAAAAGCGGCACATCTTCTCCTGTCCGGGTGTATCGCCCGTTCCGGAGCGGGAGCCGCTTCGCGGATGCCGCAGATCCGCGGTAAGGACTGCGCCGATCCGGTCCGCGGCCCCGCTCGCGGGTGCGGGCGCGCGCACGGCCAGGCGCTCGGGGAGCGGCTTGGGGAGGTCTGCGGCAAGGGCGGGTCTTCTCGTTCCCGGACGGGCCCTGGCGCGACCGCCGGAGGGGCCCTGGCGCGACCGCCGGAGGGGCCCTGGCGCGACCGCCGGAGGGGGCCTGGTGGCGATCGGCGGAGGGGTTCCGGCGGTGGTCGCCCGACGCCGTGCGCAGCGCTTTCGTACGCCGCGCCATCGGCCCGCACCGCTCGTCTTGTGGAGCGTGGTGCGGGCCGGGGCCGCGGGTCAGCCGGTGGGGGCGCAGACGGCGAGGGCGATGACCCTGCCGCTGTCGTGGAGCATGTGGACGCGCCAGGCCGTGGCGCCCGGGGTGGGGCCGTTGATGACGGGGTAGTCGTAGATCTCGCCGCCGTTGGCGCGGACGAACCACTGCACGCCGTAACCGCCGCCCGCGACGCGGGTGCCGGCGGGGCAGGCGGCCTGGGAGTCGCGTGCGGAGGGGCCGGTGGCGATCCGGTACCCGAGGCTTTCGGGCGCGCAGACGGCGAGGGCGATGACCCTGCCGCTGTCGTGGAGCATGCGGGCGCGCCAGGCGTTGTCGGCGGCGACGGGGCCGTTCGCGGTCAGGGAGTCGTAGAGCGTGCCGCCGCGGGCGTGCACGAAGGTCTGGATGCCGTAGCCGCCGCCGATCACGCGGGTGCCGGAGGGGCAGGTGGCGTCCGACTGGTGTGCGGAGGGGCCGGTGGCGATCCGGTACCCGAGGCTTTCGGGCGCGCAGACGGCCGTGGCGGTGATCCTGCCGTTGCCGTGGTGCATGCGGGCGCGCCAGGCGTTGTCGGCGGCGACGGGGCCGTTGGCGGTGGCGTAGTCGTAGATGGTGCCGCCGCGGGCGTGCACGAAGGTCTGGATGCCGTAGCCGCCGCCGATCACGCGGGTGCCGGAGGGGCAGGTGGCGTCCGACTGACGCGCCGAGGTCCCCGTGGCGATGCGGTACCCCTGCTCGTTCGGAGCGCACAGGGCGTACGCCACGACGGTGCTGGTGTCCCTCAGCATGCCCGCGTGCCAGGCGTTGTCGGCGGCGACGGGGCCGTTGGCGGTCAGGTAGTCGTAGACGCTGCCGCCGTTGGCGCGGGAGAAGCGGGTGGCCTGGTAGCCGCCGCCCATCACCGTGGTGCCCGCCGGGCACTTCGCGTTCGACTGGCGGCCCTCGGGGCCGGTGACGAGGGTGGGGGCGGTGGCGTGGGGTGCTGCGGCCGACGGTGCGGGGAGGGCGGCGCCGGCGGGGGAGAGCGGCAGGGTGGCGAGGATGCCGATGCCGGTCAGCAGCCCGAACCGGCGGAGCAGGGTCCTGGGGTTCACACGATTCCTCTCGTGGTCGTCGGTGTACCGGTCTCCCCGGCGCACCGGCCGGGAGTCTTCCAGCACCTCTGCGGCATACCGGCCCTTTCCGGACATATGCGATAGGCGTACTTCTTTCCTCTTGAGGAGTGGCCGTCGAACGCCCGCATCCGTGCGGGTACGCCCGTGAGGTCCGTACCGGAAGAAGGAGCGTCCCGAGCGCCCGGAGGGTTACACCGCCCCCTTCTGCAAGGCCGACCGCGAGGCGGAGATGCGTGCGGCGGACGCGTACTTCTCCACGCGTCTCCAGCAGGCTGTCGGCGCGGGCAAGTGGACGCCTCACGCGACGTGAACGGCAGTGCCCCGCGCCGGACCTGTCCGGCGCGGGGCACTTGGCGTGCGGGTCAGTCCTGTGCCGTGTGTGTGACGAAGTCGTGCCATGCGGTGGGGGAGAGGGTGAGTTCGGGGCTGCGCTGGTCCTTGGAGTCCCGGACGTGGACTGCCCGTGTGCCCGTTGCCACCTCGACGCAGTCGTCCCCCTGCGAGCCGCTGTAGCTGCTCTTGAACCAGGCCAGGTCGGACGTGCTCATAGCGCTCCTCGCAATCGCTTCAGCAGGCTCAGCGAGTCCTCAGGGGTCAGAGCCTGCGAGCGCAGTTTCGCATACCGCTGCTGGAGCAGGCTGATCTCCTTCGCATCGGCGATCAGCCGTCCGTTCTGCTGGCCCTCGGAGTAGGCGAACCAGCGGTTGTCCGGCGTCTCGGCGAGCCGCATCGGCCCGTCCAGTCCCGCATGGCTCGGTCTCCGCGTGGGCATCACCTGAAACTCCACGTTCCAGTTCCGCTCGATCAACCCCGCCAGGTGGTCCAGGAGTTCCCGCGTCACCTCCTCTCCGCCCGTCCACCGCTCCAGCACCGCCTGCTCCACGATGAAGCTGAACGCGGTCGGCGGCTTCCGGGTGACTGCCAGCAGGTCCTGTCGTTCCAGCCGCGCCGCGATGCGCTGTTCCAGTTGCTCAGGGTCCGGCAGCGGGGGCACGTCCAGTGAGACCGCCCGCGCGTACGCCTCCGTCTGCAACAGGCCGGGCACCACACGGCATTCGTAGGTGTAGAGGCTGATCGCCTTCGCCTCCAGCCTCGCCCACTGCCGGAACCAGCTCGCCAACCCCGCCTGACGCGACAGGTGCGGCGCCGCCTTCCGCAGCGCGCCCGTGTTGCCGAGCAGTGGTTCCGCCCGCTCCACGAAGTCGCGGTCCGCCATCCGCCGGCCCTGCTCGACCGAGGCCACGGTGTGCTTCGAGTAGCCGACCCGGGTGCCGAACTCCTCGCGGCTCAGGCCCGTGTGTTCGCGTAGTGCCTGGACGACGGCGCCGAAGGTGCGGAGACTGTCCGAGACCTGCGGCTGGTTTCCGTGGCTGGTTCTGCTTCCGGTCGCCGCTCCCGCTGCACCGTCCGCGTCCGCTGCACCGTCCGCGATGTCGTCCGCGACACCGTCCGCGTCCGCGTTGTCGTGCCCGTCCGCGATGTCGTCCGCGTCCGTGTCGTCGTAGGCCATGTGCGGGCCGCCTTCCGTGCGCGTGCTGCCGAACCGCCCCCTGCTCGGTCCATCGTCACGTGACGGGATACGTACGGTCCATCGAACAACGCGTACGCCGGCTCAGCGTACGCGCCGCACCGCTCATGCGAGCCCCGATCCGCCTGCCACGCGGCATATGACGTTCCGTCGCCCCGCGTACGGGACGTCCGCCGGCCCGGGGTCCCCTTCGCCGATCGTGCCACCGGCCCGCCGGTCGCGCCCCCCCGTCAGCCCTCCCACAGGCCCGCGAGCGACCGTGCGACCTCGGGCGCGCCCGCCGCCAGAACCGGCGAACCGAAGGCGAACGCCCGCCCGTCCGCGCCGAGCACATCCCGGCCGCGTTCCCGGCACAGCGCCACCCCGGCCGCCACGTCCCAGGGCTTGGGCGCGAGGCACACGCAGGCGTCGAGCCAGCCCTCCGCCGCACTTGTGGGGGGCCGCTCACGGTCCGCACGGCCTCTCCCGCCCGGCCGTCGCACCCGGCGGTGCGGTAGAGCGTCTCGGTGCCGCGGCAGGGGCCGCTCGGTACCGCTGGTGGGCGCTCTGTCAGCTCAGGCCGGCGCCGCTCCTCGGGCGTGGCGGGAGGTCTGACGACCCTCTGTGGAGCATTCCGCACCCCCGCGCCCGGGTCCGATGGCGTCCCGCCGAATGCAACACCGTTGCGTTTGGGCTGCGCGCGCCCTGTCAAGGGGGCGGGACCTCTGGTAGTCCCCGTGGTGTCGAGCCCGGGGCAAGTAGTCCGGAGGTCCCGTTGTCGCAGAAGTCTGTCAGCATGCAGCCCGGGGCGACAGCCCCGGATGTGTACGCGCCCGGCCCTCTGGGCGAGTTGACGCAGATCATCGACCCCGAGCTGGTCGATGCCGTGCTCGAGGACACGGGCGCGCGGGAGCAAAGGCTGCGGCTGCTGCCGGCGCGGGGCGTGGTGTATTTCGTGCTCGCCTTCGCCTTCTTCGAGCGGTCGTCCTACCGGGCGGTGTGGGACAAGCTCACGGCCGGACTGGGCGCCGTGCCGGTAGCGTGCCCGTGTGCCTCCTCGCTGTCACGAGCGAGGCGCCGTGTGGGCAGCGCACCACTGCGCCGCCTGTTCAAGGTCCTGGCCGGCCCGGTCGCCGACCGCGGCCAGTCCTGCGCCTTCTACCGGGGATGGCGCCTGGTCGCGGTGGACGGCACGACCCTGTCCGCTCCCGACGAGGAGGCAGTGACCTGGTACTACCGCAAGCACATCGGGAAGGTCCGTACGTTCGGCCACCAACTGGTGCGCCTGGTGGCCATCGTGGAGTGCGGGACGCGCGCTGTGCTGGACGCGGCCTTCGGCCCCGATCACACCGGCGAACTCGCCTACGCCCGCCGCCTGCTGGGCAGCCTGGACACCTCGATGCTTCTGCTGGCCGACGCCTACCATGACGCGTTCGACTTCGTGCAGGCCGTCGCCGACACCGGCGCCGGCTTCCTGCTGCGCTCCACCAGGAAGCGCAGGCCGACCCTGCGCCACGCCCTGCCGGACGGGTCCTACCTGACCACTATCATCAGCCGCGAGCACCGGGCGGGACGCGGGTATGAGCGGCTTGAGGTGCGCGTGGTCGAGGCGTGGATCACCGTGACCCTCGCCGACGGCACCCGGCGCACCGAGTGATGGCGGCTGCTGACCAGCCTGCTCGACGCCGAGCGCTACCCCGCCACGGAACTGCTCGCGCTCTGTCACCGCAGGTGGCAGGCGGAGACCTGCTATTTCTCGCTGAAGTCCACGATCCTCGACCAGCGGGTGCTGCGCTCGCGCAGCGTCCCCGGCCTCGAACAGGAGATCTTTGCTCTGCTGACGGCCTACCAAGCACTGATCCGGGCGGCCGGTGATGTCACGATCGCCAGTGAGGGGGTCTCCGCGCAACGCGTGAGCTTCACCGTCCTGTTCCAGGCCGCCGCCGACCAGATCATCGCCGCCCGGGGCATCACCGCCGCCGACCCCGTGCCACTGATCGGGACGATCGGGCGCGCCGTGCTGGACAACCTCCTGCCCGAACACCCCCGTTGGCGCGTGAGGGCCCGTTTCCGCAAGTCAGCCAGCAGGTACGGCTTCAAGCGAGGTGACCATCCACGCACCGTCCAGGCATACACACTGGACACGTAGGTGATCGAGAACGGGTACCTTGACGAAGGCGCCAACAGGTAAACGCAACGGTGTTGCCGCCGAGTGGTGTAGCCGATCAAGGCACCGGAATCCGCAGTCGGGGACGATGGCTGAGCTCGGTCGGGTGTTCAACTCGCTTCAGCAGGGGGCCTCGTGGACTGCTGCGTCTGCGGAGATCGTCAGGCGCCTCGTACCGGAACGCGTAATGCTTGATCCCCCACACCACGACGCGGGACACGACCCCGGGTCCGGGAGGAGGGAGGTGGTGGAACGGACCGGCCGGACGCGGAGCGCGCTGCGAGGGAGGCGGCCCCCCGCACTCTCGTGTCCGCGCGTCGACAAGACACCGTACGGCGTGTCCCAGGTGTCGGGCTCGTCTTCCCCGGGAGCCGCTGAGGCTGTCCGCCCCACCGTTCGCGGATGGGTTCCTAGGCCGGGTCTCCGGGTTCGAGCAGTTCTGCCTGAAGTACCGGGGCCAGGGGGTCGCTGTTGTTGCCGACGACCCTCTGTGAGATGGCGTCGTTCCCGGTGTTCTGGAACAACTCGACCGAGATCACATCGCCTTCGTCCAGTTCGATGACGGTGGTGACGGCCTGTGTCGCGGAGCTGGAGACCGCCCTTTGCTCGTTGAACGCGACGTTGCCGCCGTTGACCGCGAGGAACACATCATGGGCTCGGTTGCCGTCGACGGTGAGGTTGCCCCAGGAAACGTTCGCGTTGAGGAGGTAGCGGCCGGGTGTGTTGACGACGAGAGTCGAGTCCGCCGGGTCGAACATCGCGTCCGTGTCGTACAAGGCCTGGTCGAACAGGACCCGCGTCAGGGTGCTGGACGGGACGGCCTGAGGTGCTTGGCCGCGGAAGACGCTCGCGCCGACGTCGACCTGCTGCTTGCAGCCGCGCTTCGGATCCTTTCCGCAACCTTCGGTGCCGGGATCCGGGCTGCTCGACACCGTGGCGCGGTCGGCGGTCGCCTGAGCCGCCGTCGCAGGGGTGGCCATGCCGAGCGACAGGGCCAGTGCGAACGAGGCGAGCGCGGTCAGTCGGGCGCGGCGAGATCGCATCCCGATTCCGTGAGCGGCGTTCCTCATTATGAGGACTCTCCTCTTGTCTCACTGCCGCCTTGTTGCGGCGAGGGAAAGACTGGTCCGCCGGTGTTTCTCCGGCAACACGCATGGTCCATATCCATGGCGAATTGGGCCGGGCGGGTGTCCGGTGGTCGCTTGTTCGGGTGACGGGTCGTGGCACCGCGCTGGTGCATCTTCGCGGGGCACGACCCGCCCCGGTGAGACGAAGCGCGTCCGCGGGCGCGGCTTTCGCTCGACTCTGTCCCCCTTTACATCCTTCGCTTCGCGGCAGTGCGCCGATCCGAGGGATTGGCTGCCTTGTCCGAGGCCGCGGCGCCTTCCCATAGTTGCTATCAGAGGTTTTGACGACAGTTTCCGGCCCGCCGGGCGCCCCTGCGCGGTGTCCCGTGAATGACCGTGACAGCAGATCTTCCACTGGGGGAAACCGATGGCGCTCGGGGAGTCCGGCCGCAGTCTGCGAGACACCGCAGCAGCGGCCGAAGCCGCCACGCTGAGGGCTTCGGCACGTGGTGCGGAGGAGTGCTCCGTCCGTGCGGACGTGATCGAGAGCCTCATCCCCAGCCCCTCCGCTAAGTCCGGTTCAGGGGCGGGCCGGAAGGCTTCGGCGGCCGCCCTGTCAGGGGCGGCACCGGCCCCGTCCGCCTCCGCAGCGGGGCGGGCAGGCGCGTCCGCGCAGCAGCGCGTTCCCGTGCCGGCAGCGGCTCTGCCTCCGGCGCCGCGCCTCTACCGACGTCGCGTCGCGTCGCCTAAGGGTTCCGCCTTGTCTCCGCCCTCCCGGAGTCCTTCCTGCGGACCGCCGCTACCACGCGTCGCCGACGCCCGCCTGTGCGGCGGTGGAGGGGGTGGGTGTGCCCGTACGTATTCCCCCGCATCCGGCCGTGGGACCGGTCTCCCTCCCCTCGTCTCCCCTTTCCCGCTACCACCTCCCCCTTCCTCCCCTCCCTCTTCCCCTCCACCGTCGAGCGGAGAACGCCCGTGAAGAGCAGTACGTCCAGCAGTACGTCAAGCATTACGTCCAGCAGTACGTCAGCCGTCGCCATCGTCGGGGCCGGCCCCCGTGGGCTCTCGGTCCTCGAGCGCCTGCTCGCCCAGGAGCGGAAGTCCCCGTCCGTGAGCCGCCTCACGGTCCATGTCGTCGACCCGTACCCACCGGGCCCCGGCCGGGTGTGGCGCACCGACCAGTCCCGGGAACTGCTGATGAACACCGTGGCCTCCCAGGTCACCGTGTTCGCCGACGCCAGCGTGAACCTGGTCGGACCGGTCGAGGACGGGCCCAGCCTCCACGAGTGGGCCCGCGATGTGGCGGCCGGTACGATCCCCGTCCCCGGGGACGGGGGAGTGGACGCCCTCGAGGAGGCCCGCCGCCTCGACCCGGACGACTATCCCAGCCGTGCGTTCTACGGGCACTACCTGGACTGGGTGTTCCGGACGCTGGTCGCCCAGGCGCCGGGGCACCTGGAGATCCGGGTCCACCGGGAGACCGCGGTCGCGCTGGACGACGAGTCCGGTGTGCACGGCGGACGCCAGACGCTGCTCCTCGCCGACGGCACCCGGCTGCCGGGCCTGGACGCGGTGGTGCTGACGCAGGGCCATGTGCCGGTCCGGGCCACCGCCGAGGAGCAGCGGCTCGGTGCCTTCGCCGCCGAGCACGGTCTGGTGTACCTCCGTCCGGCCAACCCGGCCGACACGGACCACTCCCGGATCGGGCCGGGCGAGAGCGTCGTGCTGCGCGGCCTCGGTCTCAACTTCTTCGACCACATGGCCCTGCTGACCACCGGGCGGGGCGGCTCGTTCACGCGGGTCGACGGCCGGCTGGTCTACCACCCGTCCGGGCGGGAGCCGCACATCCTCGCCGGATCCCGGCGCGGCATCCCGTACCACGCCCGGGGCGAGAACGAGAAGGGCGCCTACGGCCGGTATCTGCCGAGGCTGCTGACGGTGGAGAAGACGGACGAACTGCGGGCGCTCGCGGCCGAGGGCGAGTGGATCCGGTTCAGCACCCATCTGTGGCCCCTGATCACCGCGGAGGTGGAGGGCGTCTACTACACCGCCCTGCTGGCCGACCGGATGGACGCGGACGAGCTGACCGCCTTCACCGACCGCTTCCTGCTGGCCGGGAACGCGGCGGACAGGGCCCGGCTGCTCGACGCCGCGGGGGTCTCCTCCGCCGAGCGCTGGGACTGGGACCGGATCGCCCGGCCGTACGGGGAGCGGGAGTTCGCCACCGCGGAGGACTTCCGCAGCTGGCTGCTGGAGTACCTCCGCCGGGACGTCGCCGCGGCCAGGGAGGGCAACGTCAGCGGCCCGCTCAAGGCGGCCCTCGACGTGCTGCGCGACCTGCGCAACGAGATCCGTCTGGCGGTCGACCACGGCGGGCTGGAGGCGAACTCCCACCGGGACGAGCTGGAGCGCTGGTACACCCCGCTCAACGCCTTCCTGTCGATCGGCCCGCCCACCTCCAGGATCGAGGAGCTCATCGCCCTCGTCGAGGCCGGCACGGTCGAGATCCTCGGCCCCGGCGTGGTCGTCGACGCGGTCGTGGACGACGGCGGCGGCGCCGCGTTCGAGGTGCGCTCCCGCCGGATACCGGGTCAGCGGCACCGGGCCGGGGCGCTGGTCGAGGCGCGGCTGCCCGAGCCTGACCTGCGCCGTACCGAGGACCGCCTGATGCGCCATCTGCTGACGACCGGGCAGTACGTGCCCTACCGGATCCTCGGTGAGTGCGGCAACGAGTACGAGACCGGTGCCGTCTCGGTCTCGGGCCGGCCGTACCACCCTCTCGACGCCGAGGGCCGCGCCCATCCGCGCCGGTTCGTGCACGGTGTGCCGACCGAATCGGTGCACTGGGTCACCGCGGCCGGCATCCGGCCGGGTGTCGGCTCGGTCACCGTCGAGGACTCCGACGCGATCGCCGCCGCCGTGCTGGCCCTGCTGGCGGACGACGCCCATGCCCATGCCCATGCCCATGCCCATGCCCATGCCCATGACCATGACCGTGCCCGTGCCCGTGCCGACGCCGACGCCGACGCCAATGACCGCGCCGACGCCGGGGAGGCCGTGGCATGAACGACCACGAGATCGACGCGGGACTGCTCTCCCCGGTGCGGGCCGGCACCCCGGTGGAGGCGGCCACCGGGGACCGGGCGTGGCTCCAGGCGATGCTCGACGCCGAAGCGGCCCTGGCCAGGGCCCAGGCCCGGCTGGGTACGCTGCCGGCGTCCGCCGCCGCCGCGATCAGCTCCGCCGCGCGTGCCGAGCGGCTGGACACCCGGACCCTGGCCCTGGCCGCCAGGGAGACCGCCAACCCGGTGGTCGGCCTGGTCCAGGCGTTCACCGCAGCCGTCACCGCCGACGACCCGTCCGCCGCCGAGTACGTCCACCGGGGCTCCACCAGTCAGGACATCCTCGACACGGGGATGATGCTGGTCGCCGCCCGGACGCTGCGGCTCGTTCTCGCCGACCTGCGCCGCACCGCCGACGCCCTGGCCTCTCTCGCCCGGGAGCACCGCGACACCCCGATGGCCGGCCGCACCCTCACCCTGCACGCCGTGCCCACCACCTTCGGCCTCAAGGCGGCGGGCTGGCGCCAGCTGGTACTGGAGTCCGCCGAGCGGCTGGAGCGGGTCCTGCACCACGGGCTGCCGGTGGCGCTCGGCGGCGCCGCCGGGACGCTGGCCGGATACCTGGAGTACGCGAAGGTCGACGGCGGCATCCCCGGCCACGAACTCGGCGACTACCTCGACCGGCTCACCGCGGCCTACGCGGAGGAGACGGGGCTGTCCAGGCCCCTCCTCCCGTGGCACGCGCTGCGCACCCCGATCGCCGACCTGGCCGCCGCGCTGGCCCACACCGCGGCGGCCCTGGGGAAGGTCGCCGTGGACGTGCAGGTCCTGGCCCGTACCGAGGTGGCGGAGGCCTGCGAACCCGCTCCGGCGGGCCGCGGGGCCTCGTCCGCCATGCCGCACAAGCGCAACCCGGTGCTGGCGACGCTGATCCGTTCCGCCGCGTTGCAGGCCCCCGTGCTGGCGGCCGGTCTGACCCAGTGCCTGACCACCGAGGACGAGCGGTCGGGGGTGCCTGGCACGCCGAGTGGCTGCTGCTGCGCGAGTGCCTCCGGCTGGCGGGCGGCGCCGCCCACACCGCGGTGGAGCTGGCGGAGGGCCTGACCGTCCGGCCGGAGCGGATGCGCGCCAATCTCGACCTGACCGGCAGCCAGGTCGTCACGGAGCGGATCGCCGCCGTCCTCGCGCCCCGGATCGGCAAGGCGACCGCCCGCCAGTGCCTCACCCGGGCGTCCGTCCTGGCCGACCGCGAGGGCCGTCCGCTGGCCGGGATCCTCGGCGAACTGCCCGAGCTGAAGGACGTCTTCGCCGACGGTGAACTCGCCTCCCTGCTGGACCCGGAGGGCTACACGGGGGCCGCGGGGCCGCTCGTCGACCGCGCCCTCCGCAGCGGGCCGGGCGGCGGCGACGGTCCGCGCACCACCCCGTCCGTACCAGGGTGAGCGCCCCGCCGGCTTCCCGCACCTCCCCTTGTGAGAAAGGCACGAACCCTGTGACCGACCGTCAGCACGGGCCCCGGCCGCGGCCGAATCTGGACGCCCTCCCGGCCCACCGCCCCGGAAAGCCGGACTACGCCGGCTCCTTCGTCCTGTCCGCCAACGAGAACCCCTACCCGCCGCTGCCCGGCGTCCTGGAGACCGCGGTCGCCGCGGCGGGCGGCTTCAACCGCTACCCCGACATGGCCGTCGGCGAGCTCACCACCGAGGTGGCCCGGCACTTCGGCGTCCCGGCCGGGCACGTCGTCACCGGCCCCGGCTCGGTCGGCGTCGCCCTGTCCCTGGTGCTCGCCATGGCCGGGGAGGGTGACGAGGTCGTGTTCCCCTGGCGCTCCTTCGAGGCGTACCCGGTCGTCACCCGGATCTGCGGCGCCGGCCCCGTGCCCGTCCCCCTCACCGCGGACGGGGCCCACGACCTCGACGCGATGCTCGCCGCGGTCACGGACCGCACCCGGGTGATCTTCGTCTGCAACCCGAACAACCCGACCGGCGCCGCACTGCGCCGCGACGAGCTGGTCCGCTTCCTGGACGCCGTGCCCCCGCACGTCCTGGTGGTCCTGGACGAGGCGTACCTCGAGTTCGCCCGCGACGCCGCCGTGCCCGACGGCATCGACCTGTACCGCGACCGCCCCCACGTCTGCGTGCTGCGCACCTTCTCCAAGGCGTACGGTCTGGCCGGCCTGCGGGTCGGCTTCGCGATCGCGCATGAGCCGGTCGCCACCGCGTTGCGCAAGACGGCCCTCCCGTTCGGCGTCAGCCAGCTCGCCCAGGACGCCGCCGTCGCCTCGCTGCGCGCCGAGAACGCGCTGCTGGAGCGGGTGGAGTCGCTGGTCGGGGAGCGGGCGCGGGTCACCGCCGCACTGCGCGCACAGGGTTGGACGGTCGCCGACTCCCAGGCCAACTTCGTCTGGCTGCCGCTCGGCGACCGGAGCCTGGACTTCGCCGCGGCCTGCGCCGAGGCCGGCGTGGTGGTCCGCCCCTTCGCGGGCGAGGGCGTACGGGTCTCGATCGGCGAGGCGCGGGGCAACGACGTCTTCCTGGCGACCGCCGAGGTGTTCCGCAAGCAGATCTGAGCCCCGGGAAGAGGCCCCGCGCCGCCGGACCCGCGATCCGGCGGCGCGGGGCTTCGGCGCTTCAGTAGTTCGGCAGCTTGTGCAGCAGTGCGCGCCGCTCCACCACCTCCGGGCGGTAGACGCGCTCGTTCCACTCGGTCGGGTCGACGGGCTCCAGGGCGATGGAAACGGCGTCCTCGGTGCAGCCGAGGTTCTCCGTCAGCGCCGCGGTGATCGCGGCGACCATGCGGGCGGACTGCTCCTCGCCGACCGGAGTGGGGAAGTGCTTGATGTTGACGTGCGGCACGGTGGTCTCCCTGGGTGGGTGTGAGGTGGTCCGGGTGTGGGTGATACCGGTCTGCTGCCTGCTGCCTGCTGCCTGCTGCCTGCTGCCTGCTGCCTGCTGCCTGCTGTCGGCCGGCCGGCCGGTCTGCCGGTCTGCCGGTCTGCCGGTCGGTTGCGTGCGGGTGGGGCGGGACGGCCGGTCCGTGCGGGCGAGGAGGGGGCCGGTCAGTCCGTGCGGGCGAGGAGGGGGCCGATCAGCTGGGCCAGCTCCGCCACGCCCGGCTCGCGCAGGATGTCGTAGTGGCCGGCGTCGAGTTGGTGGACCCGCGGCTCGGCCGCCGACCAGCCGGTGCTGCCGTCGAGGAACGAGTAGTCGTCGCCGGCCGCCTTCACGACGGTCACCGGTGCCTGGATGCGCCGGGACCGCAGTTCGGTGAAGGTGTAGGTGAAGTCGTAGGTCCGCCGGACCACCGCGGTGATCCGGCGGACCAGTTCCCGGTCCAGGCCGTCGACGTGCCCGGTCAGGTGCGCGACGAAGCTCTCCTCGTCCGTGGTGGCCCGCAGGCACGCCTCCAGGCCCGGTCCGGTGACGGCCCCGCGAAGACCGAGTACAGGATGGTCAGATAGGCCGGGTCGGTGTACGAGGCCCGGCCGCTGCCCGCCGTGCGGAGCTTCGGTGAGCCCGGGGCCAGCAGGAGCAGCCGGTCGACCCGGCGGCCTTCGCGCTCCAGCAGGTGGGCGGTCTCGAAGGCCACCCGCGCGCCGAAGGAGTAGCCGCACAACGTGTACGGGCCGTCCGGCTGGACCTCCGTGATGGCCCGCACGTCCCGCCCCGCCATCTCGGCGATGGTGGCGTACGGCTGCTCGCCCGCGTTGACGCCGTGGGCCTGGACGCCGAGGAACGGCCGGCCGGCGTCGAGCCGGCGGGCCAGGGGTCGCAGGTTCATCGGGTAGCCGCCGAGGCCCGGCCAGCAGTACACCGGCCGGCCGGAGCGGGCGGCGCCCAGCGGCACCAGCCTGGAGGAGGAGGCGCCCCGCTGTCCGTCGACCCGCCTGGCCAGCTCCTCGACGGTCGGGGACTCGAACAGCACCTGCAG
Organism: Streptomyces sp. I6; assembly: GCA_003725745.1. Lineage (GTDB taxonomy): Bacteria > Actinomycetota > Actinomycetes > Streptomycetales > Streptomycetaceae > Streptomyces. Next base: position 4,714,039 of record RHDP01000001.1, read on the forward strand.
CGGCAGCGCGCAGCCGAACCGGCGGTTGATGCGGTTCACCAGGCCGACCGCGATGAGGGAGTTGCCGCCGCACTCGAAGAAGTCGTCCCGTACGGACGCGGCCTGCTGCCCCGTCCCGGCCTGCCACAGCTCGCGGACGATCCGCTCGGTGGTGGTGCTCGGTGCGACGAAGGGGCGGCCCGCGGTCGTGAAGTCCGTCTCCGGCGAGGACTCCAGTGCCCGGAAGTCGACCTTTCCGCTGGCCGTCAGCGGCAGCCGGTCCATGACCACCAGGCGGTGGGGCACCATGTAGTCGGGCAGGAGCTCCACCAGGTCTGCCCTGATCATCTCGGTGGGCCCCTGCATGTGCACGCTGTCCTCGCGCATGCCCCGGTGGGCGAGCTGTTCGGCGCTCACCCGGCCGCCGACGAAGAAGTACGAGGGCCCGTGGGCCGTCCGGCGGCCCGCAGCACGGCCGCCATCCGCTTGGCGGCGGGCAGGTCGTGGCCGGTCCTGGAGCTGTACCCGGAGGGCATGAACCCGAAGCCGGCGCCGTTCATCTGCAGCCGCTGGAGCCGGCGTCCGAGGTCCAGGTAGGACCGCGGGTGCTCCGGGCCCGGGCTGACCAGCGTGATGCCGAACGCGGCGCGCTCGTACACCTGCTGGTTGATGGCGATCACATGCCGCTTGAGCACCAGCTCGTCCGCGATCCGCTCCAGCGCGCCGCCGGCGTGGTGGTACTGGCCGGCCGCCATGCCGGGCACCCGGCCGGGGTGGACCTGCAGATACACGTCCACGGGCACCTCCGGGCGGTCGGCGCGGTACGGGACCAGATCGAAGGCCCCCAGGTAGTGGTCCTCCTCGGCGCAGTGCAGACGGCGCATCGAGCCGGGCGTGTACGGGGCCTCGGCGACGTCCAGACCGTACGCGGGGAGCACCTCCTCGAGCAGGCCGACCATGTGCCCGGCCTCGATCTCCAGGACCTCCTGGACGTTGGTGCGGTACACCGGTGCGATCGCCCCCGACGGCCGGCGAAGTGGAAGCGGATGCCGGGCCTTTCGTCCCCGCCGTCACCGCCACTGCCGGCCTCGATCAGGTACAGCCGGTGCTCCACCGGGTGGTAGTACCAGTGGCCGGGGGCGAGGCCGGCGCAGCCGTCCGGACCGGTGACCTCCAGGTACAGCTGGGCGGCGTACAGCGAACCGGGCGAGGCGTAGCCGTACTTGGGCAGCAGCCGCTCGTCGCTGGTGTACTGGCCGAAGTAGCGCAGGACGGCGCCGAGTTCGGCTGCCCGCAGCTGTTCGGGCCGCTTGGGGGCGGCACCCGGGGTGCGGGCGGCGAGCAGGTCGAGCAGCTCGTCGGGGCGGGTGACGCCGCCCTCGTAGAAGCGGTAGGTCTTGCGGGCGAACACCCGGCGGCACTGCTCGTCGGTGGGGGTGCGGGCGGGGAGGTCGACCCGGAGGCGGCCGGCCAGCTCGGCGGCGTCCCGGCAGCCGCCGTCGGAGAGCTGGGCGCGCACCTGGAGCCGGCCGGTCTTGGAGACGTGGTGCCGGTCGTGGCTGCCCTGGTCCATCAGGGCGGCCTCGCGCGGGCTGAGTTCGACGCAGGCCACGAGGTTCCGGTGTCCGGTAGCGGGGTCGTCCTTCACCAGCACGGCGGCGTTCCTGACCCAGTCGTGGGCCTCGATGGCGAGTCGTATCTCGTCCGGTTCGACCCGGTAGCCGCGCAGTTTCACCTGCCGGTCCACGCGGCCGTCGAACCGGTAGGTGCCGCCCTCCCGGTGGGCCCGATCGCCGGTGCGGTACAGCACGGCGTGCGCGGGGTCGGCGGAGAACGGGTTGTCCAGGAAGCGCTCGGCCGTCAGGTCGGGGCGGTGCCGGTAGCCGCGGGCGACCTGCACGCCGCTGATGTAGAGCTCGCCGACCGCTCCGGGAGCGACCGGTCGCATCCGCTCGTCCAGTACGTGGAAGGCCAGACCGTCGACGGGGGTGCCGATCGGGACACCGGACGGGCCGTCGGCGACCGACGACGGGTCCACGGTGTGGGCGGAGGCGTTGACGGTGCACTCGGTGGGCCCGTAGAGGTTGACCAGTTCGCACTTGTGCAGGGTCTCCGTGAAGCGCTGGGCGAGCCGCCGGGACAGCGCCTCCCCTCCACAGAACACCTGGGTCAGCGAGTCGCAGTCGGGCAGCCGGTCGGTGTCGAGCAGCGCCTGGAGCAGGGTCGGCACGCACTGCAGGACGGTCACGCCGTGCCGGGCGACGGTGTCGAGCAGGGCTCCGGGGTCGCGGTACGCACCGGGTGCGGCCGGCACGATCCGGCTGCCGAGGCACGGCGCGAGGATCTCCCACTGGGCGGCGTCGAAACTCATCGGCGTCTTCTGCAGCACGGTGCTGGACGGGCCCAGCCCGTAGGTCCGGGCCAGCCAGCGCATCTGGTGCGCGATGCCGCGGTGCTCGACCATCACGCCCTTGGGCCGGCCGGTGCTGCCCGAGGTGTAGATGACGTAGGCGAGGGCGCCGGGATCGGGGGGCCGGCCGGGACGTCCGCGGTGGCGCGGGCGCCGGTGGCCGGCTCGGCCGGGGTGAGGAGGGCGGTGCCGGGCGGCGCGAGGGCGGCGAGCCGGTCCCGCAGCGGTGGCTCGGTGAGCAGCACCGGGGCGCGGGAGTCCTCGGCCATCGCGCGGATCCGCTCGTCCGGGTAGTCCGGCGACAGGGGGAGGTAGGCGGCGCCGGCGAACAGGACGCCCCAGACGGCGACCGGCAGGGCGGCGGAGGGTTCGAGGAAGATCCCGACGCAGTCGTCGCGGCCCAGTCCGCGGCTCCTCAGGCCGGCCGCCAGTTCGGTGGCCCGTCCGACGAGTTCCGCGAAAGTGAGGGTCTCGTCCCGGTACTCCACCGCGATGTCGTCGGGGCGCATCCGGGCCTGTGCCGAAAGCAGCTCGACAAGGCCGGGCGCTTCGTCCGGTCCTCGCTCCGGAGCCACCGGTCCGCCCGCGGTCAGGATTTCCACAACGCCCCCCGTTCGAATGGATTTCCATGCGCCGAATAAATCGAAACTATGAGTTCATCCGGACCTTTTTGGCAAGCGGCTTGGGCATCGGGTGTCCGATTGCCCGCCCGGGCATACCGGGACGGATTTCTGCAAACGGGGCGAGAAGTTGCCCGAGTCGTCCGGCGGCGGTGGTGGTTCTCGGCCGGTTTTGTGCTCTCACGGACCCTGTCGCGTCCCCTCGACCGCTCAACACGGGGGCTTTTGACCGCTTTTGATGCTGTATGAATCCCGGAACTTCACGCACTGCGTGGATCCGAACCATCGCGACCGTGGCACCGGTGAGGGGCGGGCGGCAGAGTCTTGGCTGTCAGCGGGACGCCGGCGGAAGTCTTTTCCGGCGCTTTCGGCAAGAGGCGCAAAACAAAGGGGGAGTTCGTGCTGGATAGTCCGTCCGATGATGGACTCGAAATTCTTCGGGCGAAGCTCGACAGCATCGACCTGCGTTTCCTCGAGGAACTGCGCGCCCGCATCGAGACCTGTGTGGAAATAGCGCACTACAAGCGCGAGAACGACGTCCGGATGATGCAGCCGCATCGGATCAGGCTCGTCCAGGAGCGCGCGGCCCGCTTCGGCGAGGAGCACGGGATCAGCCAGGACTTCCTGCGCAGGCTCTACGAGCTGATCATCGAGGAGACCTGCCGGGTGGAGGACGTGGTCATCGGGGCCGCACCGTGAGAACTCTGCTGATCGACAACTACGACTCCTTCACCTACAACCTGTACCAGCTGCTGGGCGAGACCAACGGCCGCCCGCCGGTGGTGGTGAGGAACGGCACCGACTTCTCCGAGCTGTGCTTCGAGGACTTCGACGCGATCGTCATCTCTCCCGGCCCGGGCCGCCCCGACCGGGAGCGGGACTTCGGCATCAGCCGGCGCGCGATCCTGGAGAGCGGCCTGCCGGTGCTCGGCGTCTGCCTCGGCCACCAGGGCATCTGCCATCTGTTCGGTGGCGAGGTCGTCCACGCGCCGGAGCCCATGCACGGCCGTGTCTGCCCGGTGCGGCACGACGGCACCGACATCTTCGCCGGCCTGCCCAGCCCCTACGACGTGGTGCGCTACCACTCGCTCGCGGCCGGCCCGCTCCCCGACGAGCTGGAAGCCCTCGCCTGGACCGGGGACGGCGTGGTGATGGGCGTGCGGCACCGGACGCGGCCGATCTGGGGCGTGCAGTTCCACCCGGAATCCATCAGCAGCCAGTACGGCCGCGAGCTGCTCGCCAACTTCCGCGACCTGGCCATGGCCCACCACGCCGCGCAGCGGCGCGAGCCGCGCTACACGGTGCACGTCCGCCGGGTGGACGCCGAGCCCGAGGCCGAGTCCGCGTACCGCGAGCTGTTCACCGACCACGACACCGCGTTCTGGCTGGACAGCAGCAGCGTCATCGACGGGCTGTCCCGGTTCAGCTTCCTCGGCGACGGATCCGGCCCGCTGGCCGAGTACGTGACCTACCGGGTCCAGGACGGCACCGTCCGGATCACCCGGCCCGGCCACCGCGACGGCGGTGACGAACTCGTCCAGCAGGGCTTCTTCGACTATCTGGACGAGCAGCTGCGCCTGCGCGCCGTCCCCGGCCGGAGGGGCTGCCGTTCGACTTCAACCTCGGGTACGTCGGCTACCTCGGCTACGAGCTGAAGGCCGAGGCAGGCGCCCAGGCGGTGCACAAGGCGGAGACCCCGGACGCCGCCGTGCTGTTCGCCGACCGGATGCTCGCGCTGGACCACGCCGAGGGCGCCACCTACCTGCTGGCCCTGTCCGAGGGCGGGGACCACGCCGCGGCCGTCGCCTGGCTCGACCGCGCCGAGGCCGCCGTGCTGGCGCTGCCCCGGAACGACGGCGGACCGCGCGGTGAGGCGGCCGGCTTCCGCGGTGTCGGCATGACCGACCCCGAGGCCGAGCCGATCGTCGAACTGCGGCACGACAAGCGGGCCTACCTGGACCGGATCGCCGAGAGCCTGGAGGAGATCCGCGACGGTGAGACCTACGAGGTCTGCCTGACCAACACGGTCGGACTCAAGGCCGCGGTCGACCCGCTGCGCACCTACACGTATCTGCGGAAGATCTCGCCCGTGCCGTACGGCGCACTGCTCGACTTCCCCGGGGTGGCGGTGCTCAGCGCCTCGCCGGAACGATTCCTCACCATCGGCACCGACCGGGTCGCCGAGTCCAAGCCGATCAAGGGCACCCGCCCCCGCGGAGCCACCCCGGCCGAGGACGCGGCACTGCGCGAGGACCTGCTCTCCCAGGAGAAGGACCGCGCCGAGAACCTGATGATCGTCGACCTGATCCGCAACGACCTGAACGTGGTCTGCGAGGTCGGCTCGGTGCACGTGCCCGCCCTGTTCCACGTCGAGACCTACGCGCCGGTGCACCAGTTGGTGTCCACCATCCGCGGCACCCTGCGGCCCGGGGAGTCGGCGGTCTCCTGTGTGCGGGCGGCCTTCCCGGGCGGATCGATGACGGGCGCCCCCAAGCTGCGCACCATGGAGATCATCGACCGGCTGGAGGAGGGCGCCCGCGGCGTCTACTCCGGCTCGATCGGCTGGTTCTCGCTGAGCGGCGCGGCCGACCTGAACATCGTCATCCGCACCCTGGTGGCGACCGGGGACCGGCTCAGCTTCGGTGTCGGCGGGGCGATCATCGCCCTGTCGGACCCGGAGGAGGAGTACACGGAGACGGCCGTGAAGTCCCGTGCCGTGGTCTCCGCCGTCCTGGCCACCGCGCTGGAGCCCGCGGGGAGCCGGCCGTGATCCGGCGCTGTGTGGTGGTCGGCGGCGCGGGCGCGGTGGGCCGGCTGTTCGCCGAGCGGCTGCTGGCCGGCGGCGCCCGGGTGGCGGTGGCCGACACCGTGGAACCGGGCGGGGAGCCCGCGGGCACCCACTACGTACGCGGGGACGTCACCGCTCCCGGCGCACGCCTGGAGGCCGACCTCGGCCACGCCGACCTGGTGGTGCTCGCGGTGCCGGACGCCGTCGCGCTGGCGGCGGTCCCCGGCCTGGCCCGAGTGCTGCGGCCGGACGCGCTGCTGGTGGACACCCTGTCCGTCAAGCAGCCCGTCACCGCCGCGCTCCGGGCCCACGCCCCGGCCGTGCAGGCGGTCGGCCTGAACCCGATGTTCGCCCCGGCCCTCGGATTCGAGGGCCGCCCGGTGGCCGCCGTCGTGGTCAACGACGGGCCCCGGGTCGGCGCCCTGCTGGAGCTGGTCGGCAGCTGGGGCGCCAGGGTGGTGCCGATGGACGCGGCCGAGCACGACCGGCTGGCCGGCGCCTCCCAGGCGCTCACCCACGCCGCCGTGCTCGGCTTCGGACTGGCCCTCACCCGGCTCGGCCCCGACATGGGGAGGATCCGCGAGATCGCCCCGCCCCGCACAACGCGCTGCTCGCCCTCCTGGCCCGGATCAGCTCCGGCGCACCCGCCGTCTACCGGGACGTCCAGGCCGCCAACCCGGAGGCGGCGGCGGTGCGCAGGGAACTCGCCGAGGGGGTGCGCGTCCTGGCCGATCTGGTGGAGCACGGCTCCGAGCAGGACTTCGCCGCCCTCCTCGGCCGGCTCCGGGGCCAACTGGGCGAGCACGCCCCGCACTACCGCGACCTGTGCGCGCGGATGTTCACGTCCCTCTGACAAGGAAGATGCACCCCATGGCAACGTTCGCCGCGACCGTCCTGACGCCGAAGCAGCGTGAGCAGCTGGCCGCCGACTCCACGGTGGGCGGTGGCAACCTGCTGCGGTCGGCCATCGCCGCCAACCCCCGTCCCGAGCTGCCGTTCGTCCACTCCTACCGGGCGATCACCACCACCTCGGGCGAGCAGACCCACGACCTCAGCCTGAACGACATCGATGCCCTGGCGCAGAGCTGGTCGGTGTACTACCTGGCCCAGGGCGTGCGCCGGGGCGACCGGGTCGCGGTCTGGTTCGAGGACTCCTTCGCGTACTCGGTGCACTACTACGCGATCGCCCAGATCGGCGCGGTCGCCGTACTGATCAACAGCAACGCCACCGGGCCGATCGCCCGGTCGCTGCTGGAGCAGACCGCTCCCGTGGGCCTGTACGCGGACCGGGAGCGGCTCGCACTGCTCGACACGACCCTGCTGCCCAGCATCGCCTGGACCCGCACGGCCGAGGAGCTGCCCGCGCCGCCGGCCGCGCGGCTCGCCGACGGCGACTACTGGAACCACCACGCCGACGACCCGGTGGTGATCCTGCACTCCTCCGGGACCACCGGCCGCCCCAAGCCGACCATCCACACCCACAGCACCATCGTGGCGGGCCCCAGGTTCCGCCTCGTGGACCACACCGAGACGCCCGGCGCGCTGATGATGACCGCGCTGCCGCAGTCCCACCTGGGGTGCGTCGCCTACACCACGTACGCGGTGCTCGGCGGCACGCCGATCGTGGCGCTGAGCGACCGCAAGGGCGACGAACTGGCCGCCGCGGTGGAGAAGTACCGGCCGACCTCGGTGATGTCCTTCGCGCACGGCTACGCCGAACTGGCCTCCGCCGACCTGAAGCCGGGTCAGCTCGACTCCGTGCAGGTGTGGGTGTCGATCGGAGACGCGGTGCACCGCGCGCACATCGACAAGGTGCTGAAGAACCGCAGCGCCGAGCTGCCCCCGTCGGCGTTCTTCGACCGCCTGGGCACCACCGAACTGGGCTGGGGCTGCCTGCTCCAGGTCCACACGCTGGACAACAAGCCGAACAACCGGTGCGCGGGCAAGCCGGTCGGCGTCGCCGAGGTGGCGATCCTGCGCCCCGACGGCTCGATCGCCGACCCCGGCGAGGTCGGCTACCTGGCCGCCCGCGGCCCGGCGGTGACGCCCGGCTACTGGGGCGACTCGGCCACCACGTACTCCTTCAGGATGTCCGGCTACTGGATGCCCGGCGACATGGCGTACCGGGACGAGAACGGCGACTTCTACCTGGTGGACCGGGCGGTCGACGCCATCCACACCGCCCGCGGCACCGGCTACTCGGTCTTCATGGAGGAGGTCGTGCTGCTCCAGGTGCCCGAGGTCGAGGACGTCGCGGTGGTGGCCGGCCGGGACGGCGAGGCCGTCGTGCCGGTCGCGGTGGTCACCGCGGCCGAGTCCGCGGAGCCGGAGAAGCTGCTGCTCCTCGCCAACGAGGCGCTGCGCGCCGCCGGTCACCCGGAGCTGGGCTTCCTGGAGATCGCCGCTTCACAGGAGGACTTCCCGGTGGGGGTCACCGGAAAAGTGCTGAAGCGTCAGCTCCGGGAGAAGTACGCTGCCTTGTCCGAGTACCGTCAGTCGGCGCAGGGCAGGTCCTTCGCCGCAGTCAACCCCGGAGACGCCGCGTGACCAGCAGCACCGTCCAGACCGCGAAGGTCGACTTCTACTTCGACGCCGCGTGCCCCTTCGCGTGGATCACCTCCCGATGGATGCTGGAGGTCGAGCGCGAGCGCGACATCGAGCTGCGCTTCCACGCGATGAGCCTCTACTTCCACAACGAGGGCAACGAGCTCCCGGACTGGTACCGCACGCTCGTCGACAAGTCGATCGGCCCGGCCCGGGTGGCCGCGGTGGTCGCCGTGCAGCACGGCCAGAAGGCGCTGCGGGACCTGTACACCGCGTACGGGACCAGGATCCACGAGAAGAAGGCGGCGGACTTCGACGAGGTCGTCGCCGAGTCCCTCGCCGAACTGGGCCTGCCCGCCGGGCTGGCCGCCGCGGCCCACGACCCCGCGCACGACGAGACCCTCCGGGCCAGCCACGACGCCGGCAGGGATCCCGAAGCGGGCGGATACGTCGGTACCCCGACGATCCACGTGGACGGCACCGCCTGGTTCGGCCCGGTCCTTCGCGCCATCCCGCGCGGCGAGAACGCCGCCCGGCTCTTCGACAGCTTCCGGGTGCTGGCCGGCCACCCCGACCTGTTCGAGCTGAAGCGCACCCGCACCGGCGGTCTCGACTACAGCTGACCCGCCCCGCGCGGACCCCCACGTGCGAACCGCTCCTGTCCGGGGAGCGGTTCGCACCCATGCGAACGGACGGACACAAGGACTCATGGACACTCAGACGGCCCCGGGCCGAGGCCGGACGCCTTCATACTCACCGGGTCCTTCCTGGTGGTCTGCCGGGCGCCGCTCTACCTGGCGGAACTGGCCCGCCGCGGCCTGAAGATCCTGCTGATCACCCCCTCCTCCTGGCGCGAGGACGCGCTGGCCGCCGCCAAGGACCCCGACCACCCCGCGTCTGCGATCGACGAGGTCGCCTTCGTCGACGGCGACGTGAGCCGCGACAACTCCTACCTGCCCGGGGTCCTCTCGGCGGCCCGGCGGTGGCGCGACGGCTACCGCATCGTCGGCGCCTACGCCGTCGGCGAGACCCAGGTCGAACCGACCGGGCTGCTCGCCGACGCGCTCGGACTGCGCACCCCGGGCCTCCGGGCCACCCGGGCATGCCGCAGCAAGTACCTCCAGCGCTGGTACCTCCCGGAGTTCAGCCCGGTCTCGCTGACCGTGCCGCCCGAGGGCCGGGGGCCCTCGACCCGGCCGCCGTCCGCTACCCGGTGGTGGTCAAGCCCGCGGGCCGGCACTCCAGCTCGGGCGTCGAGACGGTGACCGGCCCGGACACCCTGCCGGCCCTGCTCCGCTCCTACCCCGGCCACGAGACCGTCCTCGTCGAGGAGAAGGTCGAGGGCCAGGAGTACTCCGTGGAGAGCCTGGTGCAGGACGGCCGGATCGTCTTCTCCTCCGCCACCCGCAAGGCCACCACCGACTCCCACGCCCACACCTTCGTCGAGCTCTCGCACACCGTGCCCAACGACCGGCCGGAGACCGACCCGGTACTGCTGGACGCCAACCGGCGGATGCTGGAGGCCCTCGGCTTCCAGGACGGCATCGCCCACGCCGAGTGGCGGATCGGCGCCGACGGCCGGGCCTACCTGATGGAGGTCGCCGCCCGCACCCCCGGCGACGGACTGTGCATCCTGTACGAACTCGCCACCGGCGCGCCGCTGGAGCCGGAGATCGTGCGCATCGCGCTCGGCGAGCCGGCCGCGTACCCGAAGCCGGCCCGGGTCGCCCGCCAGGTCTACCTGGAGCACGTGCCCGGTGTGCTCACCGACGTGAGGGTCCGGGGCTTCGACGTGGAGCCGGTGTGGGTCGGCGAGGGCGGCCTGTGGCCCGCCGTCGGACCGGCCGCGCCCGCCGACCCGCCGACCCTGCGCACGGTCCTGGTGCACCGCGACCGCGGCACCGCACTGGGGCCGCTGCGCAGCTCCGAGGACCGGGCCGTGTCCTTCTTCATCGACGCGCCCACCGTCGCCGAACTGGACCTGCTGGAGGAACGGGTGCGGCGCGCCGTCACCGTCCACACCGAACCGGACGTCCCGGACACCGTGACGCACGTCCTGGTCGGCTACAGCCCCGTCATGCTGGCCAAACTGGACGAGCAGCTGCCGGCCGGCTCGGTGCTGGTCCTGGAGGAGCCCGCCGTCATCGACGCCCGTGGCATCACGGCGCTCGCCGAACGGCACCCCTGCGTGGCGGCCCTGTTCCCGGCGCCCAGCCAGGACGAGGCCGACCCCCACCGGGTGGTCCGGGCCGTGCCCCGGCCCGCGGGCGTCCGCGCCGTGGTCCCCGTGGTGGAGTACGGCGTGGTGGTCGCCGCCGCCCTCGCCGAGGCATGGGGCCTGCCCGGGGCGGGCCCGGAAGCGGCCCGCGTGCTGCGTGACAAGGGCCTGCTGCGCGCCGCCCTGGCCGGCAGCGGCATCGCCCAGCCCGACTGGGCCGTGGCCGAGAACGCCGGGCAGGTCGCCGGCTTCCGCGCCGCGCACGGCGGACGGTGCGTGCTCAAGCCCGCCAACCGCCAGGCCAGCCTGGGCGTACGGCTGCTCGGACCCGCGGACGACGTCGCCGAGGCATGGGCGCTGACCACCGCCGCCGACGAGCCGACCCTGCGGGCCCCGTACGAGGAGACCGCCCGGTTCCTGGTGGAGCAGCGGCTGTCCGGGCCCGAGGTGAGCGTCGAGGCCGTGGTCCACGACGGCGAGGTCGGCTTCACCAACATCACCGCCAAGCTGGTGCAGGACAACGGCCACCCGGTCGAGACCGGCCACACCGTCCCCGCCGAACTGCCCCCGTCCCTCGCGGACGCGCTGCGCGAGGCCGTGGCCCGGCTGGTGGACACGACCGGCTTCCGCTCCGGAGTGCTGCACTCCGAATGGATCCTGGCCGACGGCACCCCGCACCTCGTCGAATGCGCCGGCCGGCTGCCGGGCGGCGGCATCACCGTGCTGATCGACCTCGCCTACGGCACCGACATCCTGCGCAGCCTGCTGCACGTGCTCACCGGCGCCGGGCCGGTCGGCCCGCTGCCCGTCCGCCGCGCCGCCGCCGCCCGGTTCCTCATCGCGCCCCCCGGCGTGGTGGAGTCCGTCACCGGAGCCGACGAGGCGCGGGCCGCGCCGGGCGTCGCCGAACTGCACCTGTCGGCCGCCCCCGGCTCCACCGTCCGCTCCGCCACCAGTTCCTGGGAGCGGGCCGGACTGGTCATCGCCACCGGCGCGGACGCCGCCGAGGCGGGCCGCCGGGCGGAGCACGCCCTGTCCCTGGTCGGCATACGCACCGACGGGGGTGCGCGATGAGGCTGCCCTCCCCGAAGGAGTACATACCGGCCACGGCGGCCGGGCGGTCCTTCGCCATCACCTCGCTGATCAACGCCATCGGCACCGGCCTGTACCTGGCCGGATCCGCGGTGTTCTTCGTCCGCTCCGTCGGCCTGACCACCTCCCAGGTCGGCTTCGGCCTGGCGCTGTCCGGGGTGGTCGGCTTCCTCACCACGGTGCCCATCGGCGCGCTCGCCGACCGGCTCGGCGCCAAGCCGACCCTGGTGGCGCTCCAGCTGTGGCGGGCCGGCGGGTTCGTGGCGCTGGCCTTCGCCCAGGGCATGGTGAGCTTCACGGTGATCTCCTGCTGCCTGGCGGCGGCGGAGGCCGCCACCCAGCCGATGACCCAGGCGGTCGCCTCGGCCACCACCGAAGGCACCGACCGCACCCGCACCATGGCCATCGTCCGCACCGTGCGCAACGTGGGCTTCTCGCTGGGCGCCCTGCTCGCCGCACCCCTGCTGGCCGCCGACCGGGTCTGGACGTACCGGGGCATCGTGCTCGGTACCGCCGCGGCGTTCGTGCTGTCCGCCGCCATGCTGTCCCGGGTGCGCACCGCCACCGCGGCCACCGTCCAGAAGAAGGTGAACCCGCTCGCCGCGCTGCGCGACTTCCGCGACTGGCGGTACCTGCTGCTGACCGCCCTCAACGGGGTGCTCAACCTGCACACCACCATCCTGGCGGTCGGCCTCTCGCTGTGGGCGATCCAGGCCACCGACGTGCCGGCCGCGTTCCTGCCGGTGCTGATCCTGCTCAACACCGTGATGTCGATCCTGCTCCAGGTCCCGGTCTCCCGGATGGTGGAGCGCGAGGGCGGGGCCGAACGGGCGCTGCGGATGGGCGGGTTCGCCCTGACGGCGTGCTGCCTGGCGCTCGCCCTGTCCAAGGCCCCGTCCTCCGCGCTGACGGCCGCCGCGGTGCTGCTGGCGGCCTGTGTGCTGCTCACCTTCGGCGAGATGTGGCAGGCGGTCGGTGGCTGGGAGCTGAGCTACGACTTCGCGCCCGAGGACCGCAAGGGCGTCTATCTGTCGGTGTTCAGCCTCGGCAACACCGGTCAGCGGATCGTGGGACCGGCGCTGATCACGTCCGTGGTGATCGCGGCCGGTCCCGCCGGCTGGATCGGCCTGGCGGTGCTCTTCGGTCTCGCCGCCCTGCTGGTCCGGCCCGTCACCCGCACGCTGTCCGCGGCGCGGCTGCCCGTGGAGAGGGAGGTGGCGCCGTGAGTGTGCCGGGGCGTCCGTCGCTTGGTGTGTTCGTCGGTGTTCTCGTGGTCGGACGCGTGACGCGCACGCTGTCCGCGGCGCGGCTGCCCGTGGAGAGGGAGGTGGCGCCGTGAGCGCGCCCAAGGACCTGTTGCTCGTCGGCGTCGGCACGATGGGCCGGCCCTACCTGGAGGCGGCCGCCCGGCTCGGCCTGCGGGTACGCGCCGTGGAGGCGGCGGCCGGCTGGGACGGCCGGCCGCTCGGACTCGCCGAGGGCTTCTACCGGGTCGACGGCGACGAGGAAGAGCACTGGACGGCGGCGGTCGCCCGGGCCGTCGCCGACCGCGAGCCGGACGGCGTGGTCTCCTTCGCCGAACCGCACGTGCTGGCCGGAGCCCTGGCGCAGGAGCGGCTCGGCCTGCCCGGCCCGTCGCTGCACGCCGCTGTGGTCTCCCGCAACAAGGCGCTGCAACGCGCCCTCTTCGCCGCCCACGGCATCCGGCAGCCCGAGCACCTGCTGGTGGCGGACGTGGCCGAGGCCCGGACCTGGATGCTGGAGCGGCTGCCCGTGGTGGTCAAGCCGCTCACCCGGGCCGGCAGCGAGGGCGTCGAACTGGTCCGCACCGCCGAGGAGGCCGCCGAGGTCCTCGCCCGCCGCTCCGGCGAGGGCAAGGTCCTGGTCGAGGAGGCCGTCGACGGACCGGAGTACAGCTGGGAGGCCCTGGTCCGCGACGGCGAGGTGCTGTTCGAGAACGTCACGGCCAAGGAGACCACCCCGCCGCCGTACTTCGTGGAACTCACCCACCGCTGCGCCCACCGCTTCGACGACGGGGAACCGGCCGCCCGGGTCCACGAGCTGACCCGGGGCGTGCTGAGCGCCGTCGGCATGCGGACCGGCCTGGTGCACCTGGAGTTCAAGGTCGGCCGGCACGGCCCGGCGCTGATGGAGATCGCGGTGCGCACCCCGGGCGACTACCTGCCCGACGCGGTCGGCCTCGCCTACGGCTTCGACCTGTACGAGGCCGTGCTCAGGCTGGCTCTCGGGCTCCCCGTCGACGAGCTGATCCGCACCGAGCCGGTCTCCTGGCCCGCCACCCACTTCCCGACCGCATCTCCCGGAACGATCACCGCTATCACGGGTGTCGAGGAGACCGCGGCCCATCCGTCGGTGGTCCGGGTCCGGCTGCGCAAGCAGCCCGGCGACACCGTCCTGCCGCTGACGTCCTCCTCCCGGCGGATGGGCCATGTGCTCGTCGACGCGCCCTCCCCGACCGAGCGCGAGGACGCGCTGAAGCGCGTACGGCAAACCCTGAAGATCACCACCGAGCAGCACTGAGCCCCGAGGTAACCGATGACCAACCCACTGGCCGCGGGGGTGACCGCCTCGTTCGAGGACCTGGTCGGCAACACCCCCCTGCTGCACCTGCGCATGGACGGGGTCCCCCAGGACGTGACCGTCCTGGCCAAACTGGAGGCGGCGAACCCGCTGTCCAGCATCAAGGACCGCCCCGCCCTGTACATGATCCGGGCCGCGGAGGCCTCCGGCGAACTGGTGCCCGGGGCCACCGTCATCGAGTCCACCTCCGGCAACACCGGCATCGCGCTGGCCGCCCTGGCCGCCGCCCTCCGCCACCCGTGCGTGATCGTGCTCCCCCGGAACGCCTCGGCGGAGCGGGTCATGACGCTGCGGATGCTCGGCGCCGACGTCGAGTTCACCGAACCGGAGCTGGGCTTCGCCGGCTGTGTCGAACGCGCCGAGAAACTCCACGCCGAGATCCCCGGCTCCTGGTACGCCCGGCAGCACGAGAACCCGGCCAACGTCCGGGCCCACTACGAGACCACCGGGCCGGAGATCTGGCGCGGCACCGGCGGGCGGGTGGACGTCCTGGTCTGCGGGGTCGGCACCGGCGGCACCCTCACCGGGATCGCCCACTACCTGCGCGAGCGCAACCCCGCGCTGCGCGTCGTCGCGGTCGAGCCGGAGGGCTCCGCGCTGCTGTCCGGCGGCGCCCCCGGCCCGCACCGGATACCCGGCCTGAACGGCGGCTTCACCAGCCCCGTGACCGATGTCGCCTGCATCGACGAGGTGGTCGTGGTCTCCGACGCGGACGCCGCCGCCACGACCCGGGCGCTGGCCGCCGACAGCGGCCTGCTGGTCGGTGTCTCCTCCGGCGCCGCCGCACACGCCTGCCGGGAACTGACGCACCGCCACGACCTTTCCGGGGCGACCGTCGTCACCGTCTTCCCCGACAGCGGAGAGCGCTACCTCAGCTGGTGGCCGCCGGAGGAGGAGCGGTGAGATTCAGCGAACTGCACCGCAACCTCAAGCTGCGGATCGGCGTCGGCTTCTTCCAGCGGTTCTTCGACATCATGCTGGTCCCGCTGATGGTCATCCACTTCTCCCGCCTGTACGGTGCGGCCACCGCCGGCCTGATGACCCTGGTCGTCGCGGTGGCGACGGTGGGCTGCAACCTGGTCGGCGGGCACCTGTCCGACGTGTACGGCCGCCGCAGGGTGCTGATGGCCGGGGAGATCGGCGTCTTCCTCTCCTACGTGGGCCTCGCCCTGGTCAACTCGCCGCTGGTGCAGTCCGGTCCGGCGACCTACGCGCTCTACCTGAGCGCGGCCTGCATGGCGGCCCTCGCGCTGCCCGCCAACGAGGCGATGATCGTGGACGTCTCCACCCCGGAGAGCCGCACCGCCGTCTACACGATCAACTACTGGGTGATCAACGTCGCCTTCATGCTCGGCTCGCTGGTCGGCGGCTTCTTCTACGGCGGATACTTCTTCCATCTGCTGACCGCGGCCGCGATCGCCACCGGCGGGATCTTCGTGGTGACGTTCCTGGCGCTGACCGAGACCGCGCCGCCCGAGGCCGCGCGGAACCCCCGCGGGGTGCGCCCCGCCCTGCGCGGCTATCTCGCGGTGACCCGCGACAGGGTGTTCCTGCGGCTCGTCCTGGCGGCCCTGCTGGTCTGGTCCGTGGAGGTCCAGATCTCCTCCTACCTCGCCGTCCGGCTCGGCTCCGACTTCCCCGAGCAGCAACTGCTGTCGCTGGGCTCCTGGCAGGTGACCGTCGACGGCGTGAACGTGCTGGGCATCCTGCGGGCCACCAACACCCTGCTCGTCGTGGCCTGCGGCCTGTGGGTGGGCAAGCTGCTCGGACGCCTCGACGACCGGCTGCGCCTGGTGGCCGGGGTGGTGATCTTCACCGCCGGCTACATGGCGTGGGCGCTCGGCGACAACGCCTGGCTGATGATCGCGGCGGCCGTCGTGGTCACCCTGGGGAGCTGATGAACCAGCCCGTCAACCAGAGCCTGGTGGCCGCCCTGGTGCCCGCCGGCTCCCGTACCAAGTACATGGCCGCCTACGGACTGCACGTGCGGCTCGGCTACATGGTCGGCTCGCTGTCGGTGATCCTCGGCTCGGTCGTCGAGTCCTGGGTGATGGCCCTGCTGTACGCGGTCTTCTGCGCGGCCGCGATCCTGCTGTACCGGCAGCTCTTCCGGATCCAGGACGCCCGGGCCGCGGCCGAGGAGCCGAAGGCCGAGGCCGGCGCATGACCACGAGCACCCCGCCGGTGCCCGCAGAAGAAGGGTCCACCGGTGACCCCCGCACCCGCCGTGGATGGGATGGCACTCCGTGACCGAGCACGCAGCACCCGCGAAGACCGAGCACGCGGTACCCGCGAAGACCGAGCACGCGATACCCGCGAACAACCGGCTGCTGATGGTGCAGCCGTACACCCAGTTCGTCGAGAAGGCCGTCGCCCTCGGCTTCGAGGTCTGGTCGATCTGGGACCCGACGCTCCAGCCCGCCTCCTATCTCGCGGGGGTCGAGAAGATCTCCAGGGAGATGCTGTGGGTGGACTTCTCGGACGAGGCCGCGCTGCGCCGCCTGGTCCGGGAGACCGCGCTCGCCCACGACGTCGGCTGCCTGCTGCACCTGGGCGAGGAGGCCACCATGGTGGCCGTCGCCGAGGAGGCCCAGGCACTCGGGCTGGCCCTCAACCCGCCGGAGGCTCTCCGGCGGCTCAACGACAAGGCGGCGCTGCGCGAACTGCTCGCCCGGCACGGCCTGTCCCCGGTGCGCACCGCGGTCGCCGGCACCCCCGACGAGGTCGAATCCGTGCTGGCCGGATTCGGGCTGCCCGCGGTGGTGAAACCGACCCGGCTGCAGGGCAGTGCCGCCGTACGCCTGGTGACCGGCCCCGCCGACCTCGACGCCTGGCGGCGGGAGCTGGCGGGGCACGGGTACCGGGGGCCGGTGCTGGTCGAGGAGTACCTGCGGGGCCGGAGTTCAGCGTCGAGACGCTCACCCGCGAGGGCCGCCATCTGGTGGTCGGCGTCACCGCCAAGCGCAAGACGCCCGCCCCGGCGTTCGTGGAGACCGGGCACGTCTTCCCCGCGCCGCTGCCGGACGCCGACGCCGACGCGATCGGCGAACTGGTCACCGCGGTGCTGGACGCGGCCGGATACCGCTTCGGCCCGGCGCACACCGAGGTCATCCTCACCGACGGCGGCCCCCGGGTGGTGGAGTCGCAGGCCCGGCTCGGCGGCGACCGGATCCCCGCGCTCATCCGGCTCGCCACCGGCTTCGACATCGAGGGGGCCGTCTTCGACCTGCTGGTCGGCGGCACCGCCGAGCCCGCCCCCGCCGAACGGACGGCCGCGATCTCGTTCTTCGCCTTCCCGCCGGGCAGGATCACCCGCCTGGAAGGCGTGGCGGACCTCGAGGCCCTCCCCCATGTGCACGGCGTCCGCTTCCCGTTCGCCGAGGGCGACGTACTGCCGCCGACCCGGCACTCCGGCTCGCGGCACGGCCATGTGATCGTGACGGGCGGCACCGCCGAGGAGGCCGAACGCCTGGCCGCCGAGACGAAGGCGCTGCTGCGGGTGGAGACGGGCTCCGCCGTGCTGAACGCCGTGCGGGCGGCGCCCGCCGCGCCGATGCGGCCCGAACGGACCCTGCTCCTGATCGGGCACCTCACCGAACCGGTGCGGATCGCCAAGGAGCTGGGGCTGAACGTGATCCTGGTCCAGCACAAGGAGAAGTTCCAGCCGGAGCAGGCCGAGCTGGCCGATGTCACCCTGATCGCGGACTACACCGACTGGTCGGTGCTGGAGCCGCTCGCCCGGGCCGCCCACACGATCTGGGACTTCTCCGCCGCGCTGTCGCTCACCGAACCCGGCCTCGAGCCCGCGGGGCGGGTGAACGACCTGTTCGGCCTCGGCGGCACCGGCTTCGAACCGGCCCGGCTGCTCCGCGACAAGCTCGCCATGCGCCGTCACCTCGCCGCGGCCGGCGCCCCCACGGTGGCCGCCGAGCCGCTCACCGACCGGGACTCTCTCGCCGCGTTCGGCGCGGCCCACGGCTACCCGTTCGTGGTCAAGCCGGTGGACCTGACCGCCGGTTTCGCCCTGTTCCAGGTCACCGGCCCGCAGGACGTGGACGGGGTGTGGGAGCGGATCGGCGAGGCCCGCCGCACCGGCATGGACCGCGGCTCCACGATGTACGCGGTCACCGAGTTCCTGATGGAGCAGTACATCGACGGCCCCGAGTTCAGCATCGAGGCCTTCAGCTTCCACGGGCGGCACACCGTGGTCGCCGTCACCGAGAAGCTCACCGGCGGCGGGCACTTCGTGGAGCTCGGGCACGCCCAGCCGGCCCGGCTGGACCCGGCGGACGAGCAGCGCGTCGTCGAGGCCGTCGGCGAGTTCCTCGACGCGATCGGCATCACCGACGGACCCAGCCACACCGAGCTGCGGCTCAGCTCGCGCGGGCCCCTGGTCATCGAGGGCCACAACCGGCTGGGCGGCGACCGCATCCCGGAACTGGTGCAGGCCGCGTACGGCGTCGATCTGACCCGCTACGCCCTCGCCTGGCCGTTCGGCCTGGTGGAGCCGATGACGGAGCGCCCGAAGCCGATCGCGGCGGGCTGTGTGCGCGGCATCGTCGGCCGGCCCGGCCGGGTCGCCGCGATCACCGGCGCCGACGAGCTGCGCGCCCATCCGTCGGTGCTCGCCCTCGACCTGGCGGCCCGGCCCGGTGCGGTGATCCGGCCGATCCAGGACAACTGGGACCGGCTCGGCCTGCTGGCCGTCACCGCCGCCGGCACCGACGAGGCGGTCGGGCTCTGCGAGGAGCTGCTCGCCACCGTGCTGACCGTGTCGATCGAGGACGAGGACCGGTGACCCTCGTCGTGCTGGACCCCGACGGCCGGTACGCGGCGGGCTGCCCCGGCTGGCTCGCCGACGCCGGCGAGGAGCTGCATCTGGTCACCGGCCGGGCGGGCGTCCACCCGGGCTTCGCCCGGGTGTCGGTGGTGGAACGGTACGAGCGCGGCACCGGCGCCGAGCTGGCCGTCCTCGCCGCCGCCGCCCGCACGCCGGTCCGGGCGGTGGTCGCGATCGCGCCGGGGGACCAGATACGGGCGGCGGGCCTGCGCGAGCGGTTCGGCCTGCCGGGTCGGTCCCGCGAGGCCGCACTGGCCCTCGCCGACTCGGTGGCGGCGCACGCGCTGCTGGCGCGGGCCGGGATCGCCACGACTCCCCGGGCGGAGGTGCGGCGGGTCGCCGACCTGTACTGGTGGGCGCATCAGTGGGGTTACCCGCTGGCGATCCGGCGCCGTCGGGGCCCGGATCGGCCGGTGATCGCCGAGCCGGGCGACGAGGCCGCGCTGCGTGCCGCGGTGGCGGGCGGGCTGCTGCCCGCCGACCCGGCGGTGGTGCCGGGCCTGACCGTCGAACCGGCCGTCACCGGTGAGGTGCGGCGCGACGTGGACCTGCCGCTCGCCGGCGCGCTGCCCGCCGACCCGGGGCACCCGTACGTGGTGGAGACCGTCCGGGGCCCGGACGGGGACCGGCTGGTGCACGCGGTGCGCTACGCCCCCGAGGCCCGGCCGGCCCGCGCACTGGTGCGGGCCCAGGCCGGGATCGACCCGCGGCCTTCGGAGGTCTGAGATGTCGGTACTGATCCTGCACCACCGGGGTTCGCTCGAGGGAACCCCGTACCACGCATGGCTGGCGGACTACGAGGGCGACCTGCTGCTGATCGCCTCCCGCGAGCATCTGGCCCTGGTCGCTGAGGAGTTGCCGCCCGAGGGCGGCGCCTACCGGCGGACCGCCGCCGTGGAGGCGTACGAGACCGGGGGTGACCTGGAGTCGCTCGCCCTGACGTGGGCGCGCGAGCACGGCGTCGCGCACCTCGTCGCCTGCCAGGAGCGCGACCTCGAGCGGGCCGCCGAGCTGCGCGACGTGCTCGGGCTGCCCGGGCAGCGGATGGACACCGTGCTCCCTTACCGCGACAAGGCGCTGATGAAGCGCCGGGCCGAGGCCGCCGGACTGGCCGTGGCCCCGTACCTGGAGGTGGAGAGCGCCACCGAGCTCGTCGGCTTCGCCGAGCGGTACGGCTTCCCGCTGGTGCTCAAGCCGGTGGACAGCGCCGGCTCGGTCGGCCTGCGGGTCCTCGGGTCCCGCGAGGAGCTGGACGCGCACCTGGCCGACGGCCTCGACCTGTACGGACCGCATCTGCCGAACCTGCTCGCCGAGGCGTTCGTACCGGGCCGGATGTGCCATGTGGACGGGCTGGTCGTGGCCGGCCGAACGGTGTTCGCCTGGCCCTCGCAGTACCAGTACGCGCTGGCCTCGTACCGTACCGACACCGGGGGCCGGCTGGACCTGACCCTGGACGTGGACGATCCGCTGACCCGCCGGCTGCTCGAGTTCACCGAGCGGACCCTGGCGGCGCTCGGCGGCCCGGAGGACTTCGCCTTCCACGCGGAGGTGTTCCACACGCCCGACGACGAGCTGGTGCTGTGCGAGATCGCCTGCCGCAACGGCGGTGCCGCGATCCGCGACATCGTCCGCCTCATGTTCGGAGTGGATCCGGGTGAGGCCTGGGTCAGGGCACAGCTCGGCCTGCCGCTGCCCGGGTGGCTCGGCGCGGAGAAGCGCACGCCGCTGCGGATGGTGGGACAGCTGGTGCTGATGAAGCGTCCTGGCCGGGTGGTACGGATTCCGGAGAGCCCGCCGGACCTCCCCTGGGTCGAGAAGTACCAGGTGTTCGTCGGGCCGGGACAGACCATGCGGGAGGCCGCGTTCTCCGCCGACTTCCTCCTGACCGCGCTGGTCTCGGGCAGGGACCGGGCGGAGTGCGAGGCCCGGCTGCGGGCCCTGGAGGACTGGTTCCTGGGCGAGCTGGTCCTCGAGCCGGCCGACGGGGCGGTCTGAGCCGTCCCCCGATCGCCCGGGGCGTGGCCCGGCCGGCACTGCACGCCGGCCGGGCCACTGGTGTTCCCGCCGGGTCAGGGCCGGTCGGGTTCGTCCCCCCGGCCGGCCGCCGCGCTGCTCCGGAGCCCCATCAGATAGCCGAGCTGGAGCCGGTGTTCGGCACCGTGCTCCTCCTTGAGCCGGGCGACGTGCGCCTGCAGGGAGCGCAGGCTGAGGCCGAGCCTCCGGGCGATCTCCTTGTCCGACCTGCCTTCGATGAGCAGCCTCCGAATCGACCCGCGGATCGCCGGAATGACCTCGGGCGCCGCGTCCGCCGCCCGTACCGGGAGGAACGGATACGACTCGGCGCGGTCCCAGGCACGCTCGAAGATGTCGGCGAGGAAGTGCACCACGGCCGGGAGGGTGACCAGCACGGCCGAGGTACGCGCCGCGTTCGCGGGGATCAACGCGGCACGCCGGTCGACGATGATCATCCGGTCGAAGAACTCCGCCAGGGTCCGCACTTGGGCGCCGTACGACGTGACCGCTCGGACGTACTCCTTGGTGGGTTCGTCGAACCGCGTGCTGTGCTGGTAGAGCGTCCGCATGGAGACGCCGGCCGCGATCCGGTCGCGCACCGCGGTCAGCGCCTCGTCCAGCACCGCGATCGGGCGCGGCCCGTCGGGCTGGGCGGTCAGGATCTCGGAGGTGACACCGCCGATCAGATCCTGGATCGCGTCGTTGATCTCGGGCAGCCCTTCGATGCTCTCGAAGCCCATCGCCCTCGCGGGAGCCTCCGGTTCGGGCAGCCGCACGGTCGCGGAAGGAGCCCGGCCCGCCGTGAGGGAGACGGCGCGGGACAGGTCTCCCAGGGCTTCGCCGACCCGGGACAGCGCCTCGCGGCAGGCCGGGTCGTCGGGTGGCAGGGTGATGGCCACGGTGCCGTCCTTGGTCTCGGCGCCGGTCACTATTAAGCCCATACTGTCGGATTTATTCCAGTGTATTTTCATTTGCATCCTTCGCTTCACCGAAGTGCGCCTACCCGAAGTATCGGCCATCCTGTTCAGACAGTCGAGGGGGATACATAGTTGCCCCAGAGGGGGAACGGGGCTGGTCAGGACGCGTTCATTCCGTATGTGCAATCGGTATGCCGTATCGACTGCCGCATGCTCCATTACCGTTGAGCCACGGTGAATCAAGCAGGGGGAAATATATGACGATCCGCGAAATACACGGCACCGCACGCAGAGCCCCGGCAGTGGCCGGACCCGGACGAGCCGGCATCGAATGCTCCGGTGGCACCAAGGACGTGGGCTGGAACGCCGTCCCCGGTCCTCTCCGTATGACCTGATCCGCCCTCGGCCTGACCGCCCCACCCCCACTCGCACCACTGCCTCACTGCAACTGGCCCGACACTAGGACGAGTTCGGTACCGGGGTACACCCTTCGGCCCCGGGAAGCCCGCCGGCCGCCCGGTGCCGGACGGACCCGCCGAGGCAGCGCAAGAGCCGCGCCCCTCGGCGGACGAAGGGGCGATACCTCATGAACCCGAACCACTCATCCGCCGTGACCGGCCCACCCGCCGCACAGCAACCCGACTGGCCCGACCCGGACGCGCTGCGCCTGGCCTCGGACGACATCGCCGCCCTCCCCGCGCTCGTCGCGGCCGAGGAGTGCGACCGCCTGCGGGAGCGGCTGGCCGCGGTCGCCCGAGGCGAGGCGCTGCTGCTCCAGGGAGGCGACTGCGCCGAGAGCCTCGCCGAAGTGGGCCCGGACACCACGGCGGCCAAGTACCGCACCCTGAACCTCATGGCCGCGGTCATCTCCGAGGCCTCCGGGCTTCCCGTGGTCAAACTGGGCCGCATCGCGGGCCAGTTCGCCAAACCGCGGTCGAAGCCGACCGAACTGCGCGGGGGCGTCGAACTCCCCTCCTACCGGGGAGACATGATCAACGGTCCGGCCTTCACCGCCGCCGACCGCACCCCGGACCCGGACCGGTTGCGGCGCGTCTACCGCGCGTCCAGGCAGACCCTCGACGACCTGGGCCGGCTCACCGCCGCCGACGGCGGCGAGTTCTGGACCAGCCACGAGGCCCTGGTCCTGGAGTACGAGCGGGCACTCTGCCGCCTCACCCCGGCGGGTCGCTACGCCCTCTCCGGGCACCTGCTCTGGATAGGCGAGCGCACCCGCCGGCCGGACGGCGCGCACGTCGCCTTCGCCGCCCGGGTGCGCAATCCGATCGCCGTCAAACTCGGCCCGTCCAGCACCCCGGACGACGCGCTGCGCCTGATCGACCTGCTCGACCCGGACCGTGAACCGGGCCGGCTGACCTTCATCAGCCGGATGGGCGCCGGCGCGGTGCGCGACACGCTCCCGGACCTGGTGGCGAAGGTGGCGGCATCCGGCGCCGAGGTGGTCTGGATCTGCGACCCCGTGCACGGCAACACCGTGTCCTCCCCGACGGGGCACAAGACCCGCCGGCTGGACGACGTGCTGGACGAGATCAAGGGCTTCCTGGAGGTCCACCGGTCCCTGGGGACCCATCCCGGCGGTGTCCACCTGGAACTGACCGGCGATCATGTCACCGAGTGCGTGGGCGGCACCTACGAGATCCGTTTCGAGGATCTGCCGACCCGCTACGAGACCGTCTGCGACCCTCGGCTGAACCTCGGTCAGTCACTGGACGTCGCCTTCGAGCTCGCTGCCATGTACACGGCTTCTCCGGTCACCGACCGCGGGACCACCTGGGCGACGGTGTGACTCTGCCATCCCGTCCCCCGACCACGACGAACGAGGAGACCGCCTGATGGTGGCTACCCGTGCCGGGGAGTTCCTGGCACTTCACGAGCGGACCGAACCCGGGGACCCGCTGGTCATCCCCAACGTCTGGGACGCGGTCAGCGCACGCGCGTTCGCGGAGGCCGGCTTCCCCGCGCTGGCGACCTCCAGCGCGGCGATCGCCGCCGTGCTCGGGTACGACGACGGTGAGGACACCCCGGCCGACGAGATGTTCGCCGCGATCAAGCGGATCGTGCGCTCCGTCGGCGTACCGGTGACGGCGGACGTCGAGGCCGGCTACGGCCTCGCCCCGGCCGAGATCGTCGAGCGGCTGCTCGACGCGGGAGCGGCCGGCTGCAACCTGGAGGACTCCACGGCGGGGCGGCTCAAGGACGCCGAGCAGCACGCGGAGTGGCTCTCCGAGGTCAGCGTCGCCGCCGGCGAGCGGCTGGTGCTGAACGCCCGGATCGACACCTTCCTCTACGGCGACCGCTCGGCCGAGTCGGCGGTCAAGCGCGCCTGCCGGTACGTCGACGCCGGCGCGGACGTCGTCTACCCGATCCTGGCCCCCGAGGAACTGCTCCCCGACCTGGCCAACGGCGTCGGCAAGCCGCTGAACGCCCTGTACCGCCCCGGCGGCGCGTCGCCCAGCCGGCTCGGCTCCCTCGGCGCCGCCCGGGTCACCTTCGGCGGCGGCCTGCACCAGGAGGCCGCCGCCGACGTCACCGAGCTGGCGCGGAAGATCGGGCGGGCGTACGGCGCCCGGTAGGCCCCGCGCCCCGGCGGGCGGTGACCGGCCCCGAGCGCCTGCTGACAGCTACTTGGTGGCCATCAGCAGGTACTCGTGCGACCGATTGGTCAGCATCGGGTCGTCACCGCCCGTCGGGCGGTCGTACAGATGGATGCGCTCGTCGCCCAGCGTGAGGTGGCGTCCCAGCACCCGCGCCGCGTCCCAGGCCAGCGGAACGAACCGGTCGTCGATCCGCCGGTTCTGGACCGCGATCACGGCCCGGGCGCCCGGCCGCATGGTCTCCGCGATCGCGCCGAACGCCTCGTCCAGCGCGCCCAGGTAGTCCTCGTAGCCGCGCAGCGCGTAGAACTGCGCCCCGTCGGTGGCGTCGGTGTTCAGGTTGGTCCCGAAGTACGGCAGATCGCACAGGACCAGATCGACCGAGCCCGCCTCCAGCGGGGGCTTCCGGGCGTCACCGCAGACCATCTCCTGCCCCGGGTAGGCCTCCAGGCGTTTGCGCGCGTTCTCGGCGCGCTCCTCGTCCACCTCGATGCCGAACCCGCGCCGCCCCTCCACCGAGGCCGCGACCAGCGTCGTCCCCCACCCTGCGAACGGGTCCAGAACCAGTTCCCCGGGCGCGCTCAGCTCCCGGATCAACGGCCGCAACTGGCTGACCAGACCGGCCTGCCCCGCCGCCTCGGGAAGCGCATGCTCCGGGTCCTCTCCTCCGAGCACGAGCCAACTGGCCACCCCCACCGGACATCACGCATCCCTTCGCACTCCCGGCCGCGGTCAGGGCACCGCGTGGCACCGGGATCGCCATGCTAGTGCGGCCGCCGGCCCTTCGGGGCCTCGGGCGACCCTGCCCGCCGCGGGCCTGCCCGCGGCCCGGACCGGCCCCGTGCGTCCGTGCCCTGCCCGCCGCGGGCCTGCCCGCGGCCCGGACCGGCCCCGTGCGTCCGTGCCCTGCCCGGTGCGAGCCTGCTCCCCGCCCGGCGCGCATCCGTGCCCCGCCCGGCGGGAGTCTGCCCGCGGCCCGGACCGGCCCCGCGCGTCCGTGCCCCGCCCGGCGGGAGCCTGCTCCCCGCCCGGCGTGCGTCCGTGCCCCGCCCGGCGGGAACGCGCGGGCGGCGCGCGCGGCCTCCCGTCGAGCGGTGCGATCACCTGCCCTGCCGTCTCGGCACGCGGGCAGGGCCACCGCCGGGATGCCGACGAGAGAGCCGGGGGCGGGTGCCGGACGGGGCGTCGGGCTGTCGCCGCAGCCGCACGCGGCTGACCTCGTCGAGAGGGGAGCACGGCAGGCTGGCCGCATGGGGGAAGCACCCCGCCCGCCGTCCGGGCCGGCCCGGACGCCTGTGCCGGCCGCGATGAGTGGAAAGGTCCGCCCGTACCAGGCAGGCTGATGGCATGCGGTCGGACATCCGCTCATCCGTGCTCCCGCTTGCGGACGGTCGTCACCGGGTTCTCTGGGTGCTCGCGCAGTGCCTGCCGTTCGCCATCGCGGTCCTGGTGGTGGTCATCGAGCTCACGCCCCTGCACGTGGTGTACTCGGGGCCGCTGCTGACCGCGACCCCGGCATTGGCCGCGGTGACCATGGGCCCCAGGGGCACGATCGCGGCGGCCCTCTTCGCGCTGGTCATCAGCGTGATCACCGCCACCTACAACCAGGCCTGGCACACCCAGCAGGTCTACACCAATCTCCTGGCCCTCGTACTGGTGTCCGCGGCGAGCATCACCAGCAGCAGCGCCGCGCGGACCCGCAGCGAGAACGAGCTCAACCAGATCCGCAGGATCGCCGCCGCCGCACAGGAGGTGGTGCTGCGACCGGTGCCCGCCCGGGTCGGCCCGCTGCGCGCGGGCAGTATGTACGTCGCCGCCGAGACCGGCGCCCAGATCGGCGGCGACCTCTACGAAGCCGTGCAGACCCGCTTCGGGGTACGGCTCATCATCGGTGACGTCCGGGGCAAGGGCCTTCCCGCGGTGCGCGCCGCCGCTGCCGTGCTGGGGGCATTCCGGGAGGCGGCCCACTACCAGGAGGACCTGCCGGCCGTCATGGACCACTGTGCGGCCGCCCTGGAGCGGGAGCGCCTGTCCCCGGACGTGGACCCGGACGCCCGTGTGGAGGGCTTCGTCACGGCGCTGGTGGCCCAGGTCCCGCAGGAGCCGGTGGTCGAGATCGTCAACCGCGGCCATCCGCCTCCGCTGATGCTGCACCGCGGCAGGGTGGAGGCCCTGGCACCGGGGTGCCCGCTGCCGCCGCTCGGCCTCGACGAGCTCCTGCCCGAGCCCTCCGGGGGCAAGGCGGAGTCCTATCCGTTCGTCCGCGGAGACCGCCTGCTGCTGCACACCGACGGTGTGGTCGAGGCACGCAACGGCGACGACGACTTCTTCCCGCTGCCCGATGCCTTCGCGGCCGTGCGCGGCGGCACCCCCGGCGAGTACCTGGACGAGCTGCACCGGGGGCTGATGCGGCACTCCGCGGGCTCCCTCGCCGACGACGTCGCGATGTTGATCATCGAGAGGGCCGAGTAGGACGGGGCCCGGCCGGCTCGGGCGCCGCCGGCGTCGCAGCCGCTCCGACGCGCCGGGCGATGCCGGGCGGTGGCGGTTCGGAGCCCGGCGTCGTACGCGGCCCGGTCCCTGCTGCCCGCTGACCGTCGGGCGGGGACTGGGCCGATGAAACGCACCGACCCGCGCTCCGGGGTTCCTCAGATGTTCCTCAGAAGATCCACGGGCGGCGGCTGCGTACATGTCTCCGCGCATAGCGTTCAGTTCAGTTGATCGCCACGGGGGCGATCCACCGCGATTGGTGGCTTCATGACCAGAGCCCGCATATCACGAGCTGCGCTGGCCGTTACCTGCATGACCCTTACCGCCGGGCTCACCGCCGGCGGTACCGCGGTCGCCTCGGAGCCGTCGCCGGCGGCCCCTGGCACCGCGGTCGTCGAGACCGCTGCGCCGCCGGAGCCGGAAGAGAGCGACCTTGTCGAGGGCGCTCCCAGCGCTGAAGCGCCGGTACCCACGATGCCTACCGTTCCCGGCCCCGCGGCGGGTGACGACGGCATTGGACTGCCGACGTCGAAGCCGACCGCCACCCTGGACGCCCGCGCGTGCGAACCCGGTTACCAGTACGTGCCCACGAGCAAGGGCAAGGACTACCACAAGGGCGTCGGCGCGGAGCAGGCCAACTACAACGGCACCTCCCGCACGGCGAGGTCCACGTTCACCTCCGAGGTGACCGGGAAGGTCGGCATCGCCTACAGCGGCGAGCTGAAGGTCGGCGGGTCCGTCGCGGTCGTCGAGATCGAGGGCAAGTTCAACGTGAACCTGTCCGTGGAACTCACCGCGAAGATGGGCAACACCGTATCCGTCGACACCCCCTCGAAGAGGACCACTCACGCCCGCTACGGTGTCTACCGGCTCAAGTCCTGGGGATACAGCCAGTACGTGTACACCAACTGCACCAAGGGCGTGAAGAAGAACGTCACCGTCTACACGCCCCGCCGGGTCGGCTGGGTGCTGTGGGAGAGCAAGTGACACTGCGTCGCACGACAGCGGTCTGCACCCTGATGCTGCTGGCCGCGGTCGGCTGCACCTCGGGCAACGGCACCGGCGGTGATGCGGCGCCCGCGACGACGGCCACTCCGAGCACTCCTACCGCACGGCAGACCGCCGGGGTCACCCCGCCCGCGCTCGATGCCGGGCTCGGCGAGAGCACGGCCGGACAACACGGCGCCACCCGAGGCAACGCCGGCTTCTCCTACGAGGCCGGCCCCCGGCACAAGGCCCTCGTCGTCGCGGTGAGCTGCCAGGGCGCGGGCACCCTCAAGGTGCGGCTGCCGGTGCTGCGTGCGGAGTTCCCTCTCGAGTGCAGTGCCGGGGAGCCCGCTGTAACGTACAACCAACTCGCCATGCATGCCGCCCACAAGGCCGGCACCGTGGAAGTGACCGCACCGTCCGGCGTCACCTGGGCGGTCACCGTAGGACGCGGCGACATCGCGGAACCGGACCCACCGGGGACCGACTGACCTTGCCACGCCTGAGGGCCGGCACCCGTCCGGAAGCCTTCTGTACACCGGCCCTCAGGCTCTACTGGCCTCACCGCCCACCGCCCACCGCCCACCGCCCACCGCCCACCCACCGCGCGGCGATCTGCGGCGAGGCCCGGTTGAGGTTGACCTTGATCAGCCCCGATGTCGCTCCGTGCTTGCCCAGGGAGACCGTGGGCGCGGCTTTCGTCAGGCTCACGGTGGCGGGCTCGGTGGTGCGGCACCCGGCTCAGGTGTCGGTTTCCGGCGTCGGAATACCCACCACCGCCACCTCGACGCCCTGAGCGCGCAGGGCGCGGGCCGCTTGCAGCAGGGACACCTGGGCGAAGGTGAACAGGTTCCGCGTGGAGAGGAGCTTGCCGCTCTTGAGCGAGACGGCGTAGACGATCCTCCTCGGGGTGAAGTCCGTCCCGACGGGGTGCCCCGGCTGCCGTTCCCGAATGACGAGGACAACTTCGGCAGGGTCTTCGACAAGGTCTTCGCGGACAAGATGGCCGACCACGTCGACTCCATCGCCGGTCTCGGCCGCCAGTACTTCGGCACGGACCGCAACTTCAAGTCCAGCCTCGACCGCAGCGCACGCCGCGCCGCCTGGCGGATGATCCGCCGCGAGGAGGGCGTGGACGACGCGGCGTAGCCGCCCTCGGCATGAGTCGGGGGCCTCGTACACCGGCGAGGTGTACGAGGCCCCCTCTCGTGTCAGGCCGTGTGGTCGGCCGCCAACTCCACGAGCCCGGCCCACGCCCGGGGGCTCACACTCAGCACGGGCCCGCCGAGCTGCTTGGAGTCCCGGACGTGCACGGTACCGGGGGTGGCGGCCACCTCGACGCACTGGCCGCCTTCAGCACCGCTGTAGCTGCTCTTCCGCCAGGCGACTTCGACGCACTGACCGCCCTCGCCGCTGCTGTAGCTGCTCTTGAACCAAGCGAGTACCGGCTGCACGGGCGAGGTAATTGCGGTGCTCATAGTTCTCCCAGCAACTTCTCGATGAATCCCATGGTCTCTCGGGGACTGAGAGCCTGGCTTCGAATGATTCCATAGCGGGCGGCGGCGAGCCGAGTCTCCTCCCGGTCCGTCAGCAAGCTGCTACGCGCCTGGACTTCCATGTAGACGAGTTGCTGCCCGCCCTTGCGCGCGATGACGGTGAAGGGGCCGTCCACACCGGCGTTGTCCTCGCGGTCGAGTGGCATGACCTGCATCTCCACGTTGCGCTTCTCGCCCATGAGTAGCAGGTGTTCCAGCTGGCCGCGCAGTGCCGTCTTGCCACCCATGGGGCGGCGCAGAACTGACTCTTCCACGACGAAGCTCAGCAGGGGAGCGGGCCACCGGTTGAAGATCTCGTGGCGGGCCAGCCGTGCCGCCACCCGCGTCTCGATGGTCTCTTCGTCCAGTAGCGGTCGTCGCATGGCCAGTACGGCCCGCGTGTACTCCTCCGTCTGCAACAATCCGTTGATCACCAGGGTGTCGTAGGCGCACAGCTCCACCGCCTCCGCCTCCAACCTCGCCATGTCCCGGAAGAAGGCCGGATACTGCGCCCGCGCCACCTCATCCTTCAGCGCCTTGAGCACGCCGCCCGCGTCCAGCACCTCGTCTGCCCGGTCGATGAACCTGGCCGGCGGGATGCGCCGCCCCTGCTCGAACGAGGCGATCGACTGCGCCGCGTATCCCACCAGCTTCCCGAACTCCGGCCGCTCCAGCCCGGCCCGGGTCCGGAACAGCTTCAACTGCTGTCCGAACGCCGTGACCACCCCCTGCCCGGGCTCCTCCTCCGGTCGCTGTCCCGCCGGTTCCGCCACTCCGAGCGGTTCCACCGCTTCCACCGGCTCCGCCGGATGCTTCGGCTCCCGTCCGGCCGCCGCGTCATCGTCCCGCACCGCCGCCACCCTTCCGCGCACGTACACCGCACCGCCCGGCCGCGTACAAGCGGAACGCGACGGCGCGTCACCCATGGTCACGCTACGCCACCACGACCCACCGTGGAGCCATGACGAACAACCCCGCCCGAACCACAACCCCCACCCGCCCCACGAGTTTTACTCACCCCACGGCCGCCACCCACCCCACACCCCTCACCCAACCCACCGTGCCCGCACACCACTTCGAGATGCGCTTCACCTCCACACCCCGGGGCGCCCGGCTCGCCCGCCGGCTGTGCGCGGAGCGGCTGCACGCCTGGGGGATCCCGTACGGCACCGAGGCGCACGACGCCGTGGCTCTCCTGGTGGCCGAACTCAGCGCGAACGCCGTGCACCACGGCCGGGTGCCCGGCCGGGACTTCCATGTACGGCTCACCGTGCCCGCAGGGCCGCTCTCCACCGTGCGGATCGAGGTGGCCGACACCCGAGGCGAGCGGCTCCCGGAACCCGCGCGGCGGCTTCCCGGCGCCGACCGTACCGACGGGCGCGGTCTGCTCCTCGTCGCCGCCCTCGCCGACCGGTGGGGCTGGGGTCCACGGCCCTGCGAGGCGCCCGGCAAGGTCGTGTGGGCCGAGTACGACAGGCGGAACCACGCCGTATAGACGGTTCTCGGCCAGATGTGACGGACCTCGTACGCCTCCCTGGACGGAAGATCGCCACCCCCACCACACTGGTTCCGACACGTGGGGCCGGCCGACACCACCCCGGGTGCCACGTCGGCGACGGCAACACCACGGGGCAGGGGCACGGTGCCGCAGCGGATCATCGACGGACGTTACGAACTCCTGGAGGAGCTCAGCCACGGCGGCATGGGCGACGTCTGGCGCGGCTACGACTCCGTGCTGGACCGGCCCGTGGCGGTCAAGCTCATCCGGTCCCAGGCCGTCACCTCGCCGCAGATGGCGGACGAGCTCGCCAAGCGGTTCCGGCGCGAGGCCCGGATCACGGCCCGCATCCGGCACCCCGGTGTGCCGCAGGTCTACGACGCCGTCCTCGACGACGCCCACGAGCACCTGTTCCTCGTCATGGAGCTGGTCGACGGCGTCCAGCTGTCCGCCTACGTGGACCCGGTCCGGCCGCTGCCGGTCAGCTGGGCCGTGGCGGTGGCCGCGCAGGTGGCCACCGTGCTGTCGCACGCCCACGAGGTCCCCGTGATCCACCGGGACCTCAAGCCGGGGAACGTCCTCGTCGCCCGCGACGGGACCGTGAAGGTCCTGGACTTCGGCATCGCGGCCATCCTGCGCACCGACGCCACCAAGCTGACCGCGACCGGGAGCCCGATCGGAACCTCCCAGTACATGGCGCCCGAGCAGGTCCGCGGCGGGCGCGTCACCCCGCGGACGGACCTGTACGCGCTGGGCTGCGTCCTGCACGAACTGCTCGCCGGGCGCGCCCTGTTCCGGGCCGACAGCGAACTCGCCCTCATGTACCGGCACGTCACCGAGGCCCCCACCCCGCTGCGGCGGCTGCGCCCCGAGGTCCCGGCCGCGCTGGAAGAACTGGTCCTGCACCTGCTCGGCAAGGCCCCCCAGGCGCGGCCCGCCGACGTCCAGGAGGTGTACGAGCGGCTGCGGCCCTTCCTCCCGAGGGCCGGTGAGGACCCGTCGCCCGGCGAGACGGGCCCGGCCGGCGCCCCGGACCCGACCGGGCTGTTCCGCCACCCGTACGCGCCCCGCTCCCGGCCCCGGCCGGCGGCCGCCCCGGCGCCCCCGGGGGAGCGGGCCCCCGGGCCCGTGCCCGTACCGGACGAGATCCGGGCGGACATCAAGGACGCCTACGCGCACTCCGACGCCCTCCTCGAAGAGGAGCGGTTCACCCAGGCCGCGGAGGTGCTCAGCGAGGTCATCGAGCCCGCGGCCCGCGCGCTGGGCACCGAGAACCGGCAGGTGCTGGAGCTGCGCACGCAGCGGGCGGCGATCCGGCTGCTCGGCGGCGACTACCGCGCCGCCCTGCCCGAGTTCACGGCGCTCGCCGGCGCGTACGGACGCGTCTCGGGGCCCACGAGTGAGCAGGCCCGCGCCTGCCGTGCCCAGGCCGCCCGCTGCCGCGCCGAACTCGGCCAGGTGGCGGAGGCGCTCACGGCGCTCGAATCGGTACTGGCCGTCGTCCGGTCCGTGGACGGCGACGCCAGCGAGGAAGCCGTCGAACTCCGCCGCGACATCGGCATGCTGCTGCTCGCCCAGGGCCGGGCCGCCGACGCCGCGGTCGTCCTCGAACCGCTGCACGCCGACCTGAACGTCGTCTACGGCCCCGCGGACGAGCTGACCGCCGAGGTCGCCGAGGCGCTGGCGCTGATACGGCTGGATCTCGACGGCCGGGGCGCCTGAACGGGCCGGACGGCGGCGGAACGATCGACCCGGCGGGCGACGGGCCCGGCCGGCGGGAGGGGGAGAGAACATGAGCGGGACCCACGGCCGGGACGCCCTGCCGAACGCGGCCACCCAGGTCCGGCAGGTCGGCAGCGCGCTGAGGAGCACCTACACGGGACTCCTCGACGTCGACGACCTGGAGGGGTACACCGGGGACGGCTACGACAACCGCGTGCTGTCGCGGGCCCTCACGGCGCAGGCCGTGCGCATCGTGGCCGGACTCGGCCATGCCGAGGCGGCGGCCACGGTGATCGACGGGCATGCCGACCAGGGCATCGACGCCATCGCGGTCGTCGAGGGACCGGACCCGCACGTGTATCTCGTCCAGGCGAAGTGGAGTTCCGAGGGGCGGGCCGGAGCCGACCGGAAGGCCGTCCTCGAACTCCTCGCGGGGCTGCGACTCATCGACGACGAGGACTTCGCGCCGTTCAACCCGCGCGGCCGGCAACTGGCCGAGCACGCCAAGGCCGTCATGGACAAGGGCCCCGTCCCCGTCACCCAGGTCGTGGTTCTGATGCGGCCCGACCAGCCGGGGCAGGGCTTCCTGCAGGCGATCGCCAACGGGGAGAACGAGTTCAACCGCTTCGGGAAGGTGCTGGGACACCGGATCATCCTCGCCCCGGAGGTGTGGGCGTCCGTGCGGAGCGACCAGGCCCCCGAACCGGTGGTGCTCACGGCCGAGCTGTACCCCTGGTTCGGCATGGGGTCGGACGCGCCCTACGACTCCTACCAGGGAGTCGTGGACGCCGAGCAGGTGGGGGAGTGGGCCCGGCACGGAACGGACCTGTTCAGCCTCAACATCCGCAACCCACTGGGGCGCACCGTCATCAACAACGCCCTCGTCCGCACGCTCACCGAAGAGCCCGCCCACTTCTGGTACTACAACAACGGCGTCACCGTGCTGTGCGACCGGGTCGAGAAGGCCGAGCGGTCCGCCCGCGCCCCCCAGCACCGCCCGCTCGCCCTGACCCTCCACAACGCCAGCGTGGTCAACGGCGCCCAGACCGTGCGGGCGGTGGCCGAGGCCCTGGCCCGGGGCGACGCCGCCGCCGAGGCGCGGATCACCGTGCGCATCATCGTCACGGGCGAGAGGAACGACTTCGCCAAGGAGACCACCAGGGCCACCAACCGGCAGAACAGCGTCGGCGCGCGCGACTTCATCGCCCTCGACCCGGTCCAGGGCGCGATCATGGACGACATGCGGGCCGAGCTCGGTCTCGAGTACGTCGTACGGCGCAGCGAAACTCGATCCGCCGGAGGAGACCGGCTGCTCGGTCGTCGAGGCCGCGTGCGCCCTCGCCTGCGCGCACGCCGACAGCCAGTACGCGGCCCGCATCGCGCTCTCCCTGGAACCCCTCTGGGAGCGGGGACCCCAGGGCGTCTACGACGTCCTGTTCCGGCCCCGGCCCGGGGCCTTCTCCCTCTGGAACGCGGTTCAGGTGCTGCGTCAGGTGCGCCGCACGCTCTTCGAACTCCGCCGCCGCTACGAGGGGCGCGGCGCCGCCCTCACCGAACACGGCGTCTACCTCATCGCCCACACGGTGTTCAAGCTCCTCGACACCGAGTCCATGGGCGAACCCGACGTCGAGCTGGCCTGGGCCGAGAACGCCACAGGGAGGACGAAGGAGCTCGTCCGGCGGCTCGTTCCCGTCACCGCCGGCGCCATCGACCAGCTGTTCACCGAGCGCTCGCAGATCCGGGCGGTCTGCTCGGACGTGGCACGCGCCCGGGAACTCGCCGACCACGTGGTGAGGGCCATGACCTCGCCCCGGGGCGCCGGGGCACCGGACACCTACCGGCGCGTCCGCCCCCAGCGGAAGCGCCGCAGGCCCAACGCCGTCAGCGTCCTGGTGGACAAGGGCGTCCTCGCCGACGGCACCCCTCTGGTCCTCAGCTCGGCCTACCCGCTGGAGGCCGCGGCACTGGGCGACTGGCTCGCGGAGGACGGGCGACGGGCCCTGGCCAGCTGGGTCAACCACCGCACCAAGCCCATCCTGTGGGCCGCGGACGGAGAACGCTACTCGCCCTCCGGCCTCATCACCCACATGTGGGAGCTGGCCGGCTGGGCCGAGCGGCCGGTCGCCAACCAGGGCACGGCACGGTGGACCACCAAGGACGGGACGACCCTGGCCGACCTCGCCTGGGGGCCCTGAACGCGCTCGACGAGGCGGACGAACCCTCCGACCCCACCGAACGCGGCCCCGCAGCGGACCCGGCCGGTCGGTAGCCCCGGCTGACGACGATCCCCATGCCGCGCCCCGCCTTCGGCATCGCCTTCTGCGCCCAGCTCCCCAAGCTCCGGGGCACGGTCCGCAGGGGGTCTTCGACGCCTGGGAGAAGTGCGAACGGTACAGCCTGAAGCAGCTGTTCAAGGACTCCGGCCTGAAACCGGAGTCGCTCAAGAGCGCCCGCGACCCCCACAACCGGACCATCAGGATCGACCGCGGCACCCGAGGGGTCGTGCTGGCACCCGACAGCGGGGACACCTACGTCCTGCTGCGGGTGCTGCCGCACGACGAGGCGAACGCGTGGCGGTCAAGCAGAAGGCGTCCATCAACACGGCCACCCGGGCCGTGGAGATCCGCGGCATCACCGTCCTGGAGGAACACCCCCGCCTACGAACGGACCGCCCCCGCCTCCGGGCAGCGGCTCTTCGCCGCGTTCCCGGACGGCGATCTCGCGGCCCTCGCCATCGACGGGACGCCCCTGCGCCAAGCCCGGGTCCTGACCAGCACGGAGCAGCGGGAGGCCTTCGCGCCGTTCTTCCCCCAGGACCAGCGCGAGGTGCTCGAATACCTCGCCGCCGGCTTCACCGCGGAGGAGGTCTGGCGCGAGCCGGTCGCCGTCCACCTCGCCGCCGCCGACAGCGCGGGGCCGGTGAACCCCGCCGACTACGAGACGGCCATCCGGCACACCCGCACCCGCATCGCCCTGGTCACCGGACCCGACGAACTCCGCGAGACCCTCGACAAGCCCTTCGCCGCCTGGCGGGTCTTCCTGCGTCCGTCCCGGCACAAGACGGCCTACCGGGCCTCGTACTCCGGGCCGGCCCAGGTCACCGGACCCGAAGATCGTCAAGGCGGGTTGTACGGGGTGTGTCTGCGGCGGGAACGGGCTGAGCCGCGGCGAACCGCGGCTCAGCCGTGCCGTGCTGGGTCTTGGGCTACCCCGCCCACGACGTGGGAGCCGTGCCCACTGTCAGGAGTCCAGCAGGGTTCCTGGGAGTTTGAACTGCGTCGTCCTGCCCGTGGCCAGGTTCACGCGTGTAACGGTGTTCTCGTCGTAGACGAGCCAGCCCGTCGCGGTGCGGGTGATGTTCAGCGACGCGGCGAGGCCCTTGATGCGGGCGCGGTGGAGTTCTTCGCCGTTGGTGGCGTTGACCTCGAGCAGTTCGGTGTTGTTGCCCTGGGCGGCTGCGATCACGATCGACGAGTCCGTGGCCGCGATGGCGTCGACCCTGCCGCTGCTCACCGAGACCACCGTCGCGGCGGGGCCACGGGTGA
Source organism: Streptomyces sp. I6 (assembly GCA_003725745.1). Taxonomy (GTDB): domain Bacteria; phylum Actinomycetota; class Actinomycetes; order Streptomycetales; family Streptomycetaceae; genus Streptomyces. The sequence goes on from RHDP01000001.1 coordinate 4,750,450, forward strand.
GGGAGACCCTGACGTCGTCGGACGTGCCGGAGGCCGGGGAACCGGCGATGACCGGGTGGCCGGCGGGGCAGGCGAGGGCCTTGACGGCCAGACCCGCCGGGACGGGTACAGATGTGACGCTGCCGTCGGCCAGGTTCGCGACGGACACCTTGGTGGCGTTGTTGGAGCCGCTGCCCAGGCAGATCGTGTCCGAGGCGGGATCGGAGGCCGCGAAGCCGATGGTGCCGGGGACCTTCAGTTCGCGTTTGGTGGTCCAGTTGGTCGGGTCCTTGACCAGCACGCTGGATTCGGCGGTACCGTTCGCCGACCTGCCGTCGGGCAGCCCCGCGACCTCGGCGACCAGGTTCTTGCCGGGCAGCGTCCGGCGCAGCCGTTCATCGCCGGTCATGCCGTCCAGGGTGTGGTCGGTGCGGTTGATCCCGTATCGGCGGTCCGGCTTGCCGTCCTTGCGGGGGACGGTCACCAGCCAGCGGCCGTCGGCGAGGTGGACGATGTGCGGGCTGACCGAATCGTCGTCGTCGGCCTGCTGGGGTACGACGGCCAGGCTCTGCGCCCCGGGCTTGTCCGGGTTGATTCCGACGACCGTCACCAGGCCGTTGACTTCGGCGAGGGCGAAGGTCGAGGCGCCCTTCCAGTCGTCGCCCAGGTCCACCCCGCCCGGTCCGGAGCAACCCGTGGTCAGCGCGGCCGTCGTGCCGAGTGCGGTCAGGAGGAGCGCCATGCGGGCGGGACGGGCCGGCCGTGACGGGTGCTTGCGTGTCGTGAGGTACGGCATGGGGTGGCTCACCAGTCCTTCATTGCATCTGTGGGGGACATCTTCGCGGCTCTGCGCGCCGGGGCCAGCGACCCCATCGCCACGACCAGCACGGTCAGGCCGAGGAGGAGAAGCAGGGTGCTCGCCTGCGGCAGCAGTAGCCAGCCGTTGACGTATGGCGCGAGGTCGGTGCCCTTCTTGCCGCGATCGACCGGGTTCGGCCCGGTCAACCCCCCCTCTCGCCCGCACAGAGGCGGTGTCGACGATCGAGGAGGTCCAGTCGAGCTCTCCCCGGGCGCCGAACCCGTCCAGTACCGCCCGGTGCAGTCGCCGCCACAGCCCCGCCCTCGTCCACACGGGAACCGGCGGTGCGCGCTGGCGGGCGAGATACCGAACGTCTCCGGAAGATGCCGCCAGGCGCACCCGCTGGTCAGGACGTACACCACCGCCGTGAACACGGCCCGCTCGTCCAACGGCGCGGTCCCACCGCCCCGCGGAGGGGACTTGGCGAGTGGCGTTACGGGGGGCGCGGCTACTCACCGGAAGCGGCTCTCCTGGCTGCCTCGGCGCGGGAGGGCGGTGGTCTCCATGGCGCGTGACAGCCGGGGGAGGCCGGCCGAACTGCTCACGGTCCGGCAGGTGCTCGACGAACTGGGCGGCATCTCCCGGCGCACCTTCTACCGCTGCCGGGAACTGCGCCTCGCTCCGGCCTGCATCCGGCTGCCGAACGGGGTGCTGAGGATCCGCCGGGACGTGCTCGACGACTGGTTGGAGGAGCGGGCAGAGGGGGCGGCGTCGTGAAGTCGTACAAGGTCGTCATCTGGAAGCTCAGCGTCAATCGCTCCGCGAAGAAGCCCACGTATCTGGTGCGCTGGTCCGTCGACGGCGAAGCCATCCACGAGTCTCACACGACCAAGGCACTGGCCGACCGCTTCCGTGCCGAGCTGCTCCGAGCTGCGGACAAGGGCGAGCCGTTCGACACCGTGACCGGCCTGCCCGACTCGCTGCGTGGAGGCAGGGCGGCCCTGTCGTTGCTGGGGCCCCGAGCAGGGATGGGGTCGGGTCGAACTGACCGAGACCCGGCCCACCGCGGGGAAGCAGTGGACCGACTCCGGTGAGGCTCACGACCGACGCGGACTGAAGCAGCGGGCGGGCGGGGAGGTGCGCATCGTGCCGATTCCGCCACCGCTCGTGCGGATACTCCAGGACCACGTCAAGGAGTTCGGCACGGCAGAGGACGGTCGGCTGTTCGCCAGCGAGAGGGGCAACGTCATTGCCGCATCGTCGTACTCGCGGGCGTGGAAGCAGGCGCGCATCTTGGCGTTCCCGCCCGAACAGGTCACCTCCCTTCTCGCGGCCCGGCCGTACGACCTGCGGCACGCGGGCGTCTCCCAGTGGCTCAACTCCGGTGTTCCCGCTCCGGAGGTGGCCGCCCGCGCGGGCCATTCCGTAGACGTGCTTCTCAAGATCTACGCGAAGTGCGTCGACGGCCAGGAGCAGGAGATGAACGCCCGGATTCTGAAAGGGCTGGGGGAGGAGGACGGCGACACCGAAGCATGAGAGGACTCGCACGGCCCTCACGGCGGAAACCCCGGAATGATCCGGGGCTTCCACCATGTCGGAGGTGTGTCGAAGAGCCACGCTGAGAGGGTCCGAAACGGCCCTTGACCTGCCGAAAGACCTCTCAAGATCATGACGTGGCCATTACGTGATCACTGGCAAACGGCTGCTTCCGGCGGCATCCGCCTGCACCTACGCGAAGACCCCGCTGTCAGCGAACTCGCTGATGGCGGGGTCTTCGGGCACTTCCTGCGAAGTGCCCCCGGCAGGATTCGAACCTGCGCACACGGCTCCGGAGGGCGATTCATCTTGTGCGGAAGCCGCAGGTCAACGGCGGGACAGCAGTGTGCGTGCGCTCCGCCGGTCCACGACTGGTCCACGACTATGCGAAGTCTCGTGGGCCTGGACGTCTCTTGGATGACCCTCAGTAGCCCGGCTAGGAGCCGTGCCAGCACGCCGGTTGACGAGCGAGCGAGTCGCACAACGCCCGCTCGAGCGAGTTGACCTGCAGATTCAACCGGTCTCGCCCCATGTACCGGTGACGTGACAGGCGGTCATCTGATTCAATCTATGCACTTGTAGATGCAACTACGCAGGCGGGGGGTCGCGTTGAACGAGACCGAAACGGGGTTCGCCTCGATGGAGAGTGCGATGGCTCGCCCACCCGTGTCCGACGCTCCCAGAGATGATGTGCAGGGTGGAGGCATGTCTACAGCAGCTCGGGCAGCGCTGGTGAGGTCAGCGGCTGAGCTTGAGGAAGCGTTGGCGTCCAAGCTGCGGGAACGGGCCACCTCGACACCGGAGTTCTGGTCGTTCTCAGGGCGCTCCCGCCGCGAGGCCGGTCACGGAATTTTTGCTTACCCGGCAATGATGGTTCCTCAGCTACAGGGCGCGCTTCTGGAGGATGTGCAGGCAGTAGATCCATCTGTGTCCTCAGTCATGGACCCCTTTATGGGGTCAGGAACTGTAATGCTGGAATCAGTGAGTCGAGGGCTTTCGTTTTTCGGCACCGACATCAACCCATTAGCAGTACTCCTAACGACGGTGAAGTCACAGGTGCACGATTCTGATCAACTGGCGAAAGCGCGCCAGAGAATCGCACTGCGCGTCACAGAGGACACAGCGGACCAGGTTGAAATTCAGTTTCATAACCGCGACAAGTGGTTCCGACGCGACGTCGCTCATGATTTGTCGAAGATCAAAAGAGCCGTCTCAGCTGAGCGTAGAAAAGCGGTTCGTCAGGTATTTTGGGTTGCTATGGCTGAGACGATCCGGCTCGTAAGTAACAGCCGAACTTCCACCGTCAAACTGCATTCGTATAGTGCTGACGAGATCGAGTCTCGGCAGATCGATACGGTCGAGAATTTCCTGCGTATTTCTGCATCACAGATTGAACAACTGAGGGATCAGGCCAAGACTTTGTCCCGCGGGCTAGGAAAGAACCCAAGCCTGCAAATCTCGTGCGCCGTCGGAGACGCTAGAAGTGCGCCCACAAAGAAGAACCGCGCATTCGCCGACATCTTGATGACGTCACCACCGTACGGTGACAATGTCACCACCGTTACGTACGGTCAGCATAGCTACCTGCCGCTTCAATGGATTGACACAACCGACGTGCCAGGTATGCGGCAAGAGCTCCTGGAGAACACCCGCTCCATTGACTCAATAAGTCTTGGAGGGAAGCTTAAAGGTGCGCTCGACTCGGCTGGCGAGTTGAGCGATAAATCTCCGGCCTTCGCGTATTGCTTGAATCAACTCAAGGCGCATCCAAGGAATGCACAGTTGAGATTCGTCGGATTTGTTCGAGATCTCGATGAATCATTGGACGCCATCACGGCCCACCTACGCAGTGATGCCTGGATGTTTTGGACACTGGGTGAGCGCAAGATCAGCGGCATTTCGGTGCCCACAGTGGCCATTGTTCGAGACCTACTAGTCTCTCGTGGTTCCCGACACATCGAAACATTGGAAAGGAAAATCCCTGGCGGAGCGAAGCGAATGGCGTACCGAAATGCCAGCGTCGAAACGATGAACACAGAAAGTATCCTCGTTATGCGGGGTCCTCGTAACACTGCTGACGATTCTTGCTCGTAAAAAGGGAGAGAATGGTGTCTCAATCTTACGAGGGACGTGAGCCGGTGGAGACTTTTCACCTCGAGGTGCACCCCTCCGTGGTGTTCAAACTTGGAGAAGACCTCATCACGGATTCTATGCAAGCTCTGATTGAGCTTGTAAAGAATTGCTATGACGCGGATGCGACGTGGGCAGAGATTGTCATCAACACCGGGCTCGCTGGAGCAGGTAACCCCGCTAATCCTTCGATTGTGATCCGAGATAACGGCTCAGGCATGTCTGTCGAGCAAATCAGGCGCGGGTGGCTCACGATCAGCAACTCCGTGAAGCGCGAAATGAAGGCGCAGGGAATTTCTACCCACCTGGGCAGGACCCCCTCGGAGATAAGGGGCTTGGTCGTCTGGGCGCGCAGCGTCTGGGCGATATCGTATCGATCGTCACTAGGCCGGTGGACGCCGCAGTTGAGCACGAACTTACGATCGACTGGCGCGCGTTTCAGAGTCGATCATCGCTCAATGAAGTCGACCTGACGCTAGTGTCCCGGCCTACTCAGGAGCCGGCCGGGACAACTTTGACGATCACGCAACTGCGAGAGCCGGGACAGTGGCGTGCCGCTGCGAATAGCGGGTCCGAGGATGGCGCGTCTGCCCTGCAGAAGGACCTATCCGTTCTGATCTCACCGTATGGTGATGAGCGGGGACTCAGAATTCTCCTCAAGGTCGATGAAGAGCGCATCGACCTTTATGATTTGCCGTCCCGTGTTCGCAACGCCGCTGAGGTTCGGTACCTCCTCAACTATGACAACGGAAAGCTTGACGTTGTTGGGGAAGCATCACTGACGTATTGGGCGCCACAAGAAAAAAGGTCCAAAGAAGAGGATCGAGCACATTTTGCTTCTCTTCTCGAGGCCGATTCCGGCGCTGCCTATTTGGAATGGCTACGTACGCACCGGGCTAAGCAGATGGAGGCTTACAACTGCCGTGCCGCTGAAGCCCCCTACTTTCTGCGTGCCCACAGAACGATCGCTCTGAGCGATCTTGATAATGTTACGTTGCATCAGTCGACTACGGGTGAGTTGGCCCCCGCCGATCCCGGGCCCTTCCGCGGTGAGGTTGACTATGTAACCCTGGGACAGGGGCACCCCGAGGCATTCAACAGCCGGAGCGAATTCCGTAACTACCTAAGGAGCCTTGCAGGAGTCCGAGTTTACCGTGATGGATTCGGTGTTCGGATGGACGAAGACTGGCTAGGTCTGCGGAAGTCGCAGACCAGCGGCTCTTCCTTCTACAGCCTGCGTCCTGAGAATACCCTAGGCTTCATCGATATCTCGGCCCGTCACAATGCGAAACTCGTCGAGACTACCGACCGTGAAGGCTTCGCTGACACGCCTCATTATCGCAATCTTATGGCCCTTCTACAGGGCTGGCGATCCTTCACGGAACAGTTTCAGACCTTCATTCGGCGCTCCTACAATGAGTATCGTCAGGAGACCGAAGCTACCAAAGTTGGTATCGATCCTGCAGCGAGTTCAGAAGTCCTGATCCAGCACGTCGAAGACACTCGATCACGTACGATTCTCACGGCGAAGAAGCGAATCAGGGCCCTGCGGGAAGAGGCGGAAGCAACGGCCAAGAGCCACGAGCGCGTGGCGAATGAATTGGATGGTAATCAGCGCTCGCTCTTCGCCGGCCCAGTGGACCCGGCGATTGCGCACGAGCTATCTAATTTGCAGGCTGCGGACAAGCGAAGGGGGCAGTCCTTCGCCGAGATCGAGGAAATGTTCGATTCTCTCGACTCTGAACGAGCTGTGCTGCAATTGCTGCGGGAGCATTCCGATCGTCTCCGTGAACAGCTGGCTCAAACTTGGGAGACTGTCTCGCTGGGACTCACTGCTGAGGCAGCGTCTCACGAAGTAGCTCATGTGGCGGAGGGCATCGCGGTCAGAAGCGCTCAGATCCGACGACACCTTGCTGATGCCGGAACAGTCGATAGGCGACTCTCGAACTACATCCAATACGTGCAGTCGGCGGCGAGTGCGTTGAAACGTCAACTCGCTCACCTCAACCCGTCTCTTCGCTACATGCGTGAACGTCGGGAGAGAATCTCTCTCGGTGACTTCTGTCGAGATATTGCACAGTATCATCGCGACAGGTGGAGTGACGGTCCGATTTCAATCAACGTTGAGGTGGATCAAGATTTCGTTGTTGAGGTCAATAGAGGCAAGCTGACTCAGGTTCTCGATAATCTGTTGCTGAATAGTGAGTATTGGCTTCTGCAGGATCATAGGCTTGGCCTCCAGGGCTCTCCTCAAGTGTCGCTGTTGGTCAAAGCGCCCTATCTGTTCACGAGCGACAACGGTCGAGGTATCGATCGAAGCGTAGAGTCGACGCTCTTCGAACCGTTTGTATCATTCAAGAAACGCGGCGAAGGTAGGGGATTGGGCCTTTACGTAGTTACGCAGCTACTTGATTCTGAGGGATGCGGGATCGAGTTGGCTCTTGATCGAAACGACAACGGTCGCTTTTACAAGTTCCAACTTGACCTGGGGGGGATGCGTGTTGATGCATGAAGAGAGTTTGACGAGTGATGCAGCGGCGCGTGCGGGGTCATCTCGTGTTCCAGCTCAAGCGGACATAAATGTAGCGCCAGCCTTCGACGCCAAAGCTGCTTCCGCTGAACTACTTGAACTTGCTGCGGTCGAGCGCGTCATCTGCGTCGACGATTGGTATGCCGAAAAGGAGGATGATGGAGAAAACGTCCTCGCGGCCCTAGCCGAAGGCGCATTGCTGCCCTCGGATTGGGAGCAAATCGCCAAGGTTATCCCTGGAGTCGCCCTCTTAAGGGATCCGTCAGCCCCTCTGGAACTACTTCAAGATGAGGTGAGAGACAGGTGGGTATCTCTGGACGAAGGCGGGCGTGAGGCGATACGCCAAATTGTGGACGACCGTCTGGGGCCGGAGGGGTTGGGCTTCCCGGGGAAGAGGACGAACCGGCCGCTGCCTGCCTACGTGATCTCCTCGCTGGCTCCAGGGAGTTTCTGACCCGCTCGCTCTCTGACTGGCGCAGGCAACGAGCCATATTGCTTGCGGATGGTAAGAGTACTCTGATCCTCTTCGATCGAGATTTCAGCAGAGAGGGTGCATCGCAGAATGCCGGGGAGGAGGAAATCTCCGGGTTGCTTCGCGACGCTCCCGAGAATTGGCGCATTGGCCTTCTGACCCATACGGTGTCTCCAGATGACGCGGAGGTCGAAGCGTGGAAGACGCTTTCGCAGCAGTTTGAGGCCGATTCCTCTAGATTCCTCGTTATTGCCAAGGGGCGCCTTTCGGTGAGTGCGGATGGTTTTCCGCGCATGCTTAAACTCACCCTGCTGGCGCCAGCGCTTGAGCGCTTGCAAGGCGGCCTTGCCGAGGCTGTGAATGGAACCTGGGCAGAGGCCATCGATAAGGTTGGGCGGATTGACCCCTACACGCTGGAAGCCGCGCTTAACGGCGACCGGCTCACCGATGGCACTTGGGGTCCCGAGACACTGTTGCGTATCGCTACGGCATTCACACAGGACTTTGTACGAGCCAAGCTTCGCGCTGATCGAACGGTCCACGTGTCGAGCGAGTTGGTAACCAGCCTAAGTAGAGTAAAGATGCCGAGCGCATCAAACTCTGACCGCGTTCGTCAGGAGCTAGCGGAGATTGAACGGCTTGAGTACTTTGAGTCGGCTGATCACCTGACAGAGCTTCACTTCCCGCTCGAAGTTGGGGATGTGTTCGCGTTCCAGAAGTTCGCAGACAAGCCTCACAAGTTCGAACAGCAGCGGAACGGTGATCCTGCCGTTTCCGAGAGCGGTAGTCTCAGCCTTCGGCGCTCAGGCGAAGAGCACTACCTGATCCTTCTGGCCCAACCCTGCGATCTGGCTGTTCGTGCAGATGGTAAACGAGGAAATGATCTAGAGTTCGTCAGGCTGGCGCCTTTGAAGAGTCCAGCCAAAGGGAGAATAATCACGCATCCAGGAGGAGGCGTGGCGACCTCGTTTGATCTCCCGTTCTTTTTCGAGGAATCGGGGGCAGGGTTGAGGTCAAGCTAAGTCAGCAACATTACATTCCACTGACAGCTCTAGATATGTGTGTCCTCAGTGCTACGGGCGAGGGCTTCATGTTTGCTGAGCAGGAGATGCCTAACCATCTCTTGCCGAACTGGCAAGAGCGCTTCAAGCACCTCCGTGCGTGGGTTGCTAAGCAGGTGACTGCTTACAGAGCTATGGAACCGCGTGAGATGTCGGGCAAGGCGGCCGATCAAATCACAGCAGCGATGACTGGGACTGTGGCATCTAACAGGCTGGAAGCGCTTATTTCATTGTCGCATTCAGCGATCAGCTATGGTGTTAGAAGAGTTGGGCGTCTCCGGGAACCATACCGATCAGCGCTTCTCTCTAGAATGGCGCAGCGCGATTCACGGGATGCCTTCGATCCAAGCCTGATTGAGCCTCTTTCATCCTGCGCTGACGGGTGAAATGGGCTGGTCAGCGGGCGTGGTAACGAGGCAGGGCCCCTCGTCGTTGGCGTGGTGATTCCACTCAACACGCTGGCGACCGAAGGGGCCCTGTTGGTTCCGTATCCTGCCATGCTCGACGTCCCGCACGAGCTCGTCGAGCATGTTTCCTGGCTGCTGTACGAGCACCGCCGGGCCCGCAACACCCGCTGGCGCAAGCTCGGCTGCTTCAAGCAGGCACTGCTCACTCTCGTCCATCTACGCAAGAACGAGACGTTCTCGCAGCTCGGAGCCAGTTTCGGGATATCGCAGGCCACTGCCTGGCGATACGTGGACGAGGCCCTGGACGTTCTGGCTTCCTGGGCGCCCGGCCTCCATGAAGCTCTCACCGGCCTCGGTGAGGGCGACCACGTCATCGTTGACGGCACCCTGATCCCCATCGACCGGATCCGCGCGGACGAGCCGTACTACTCGATGAAGCACCGCAAACACGGTATGAACGTGCAGGTCATCGCCCGCCCCGACGGCACACCGCTCTGGTTCTCCCGCGCGACACCCGGCCGCACCCACGACCTGACCGCTGCCCGCGCCCACGGCATCGTCCAGGCCTGCCTCACCAGACAGATCCTCGTCCTCGCCGACCGCGCCTACCAGGGCGCCGGCGCCACCTTCCGCACCCCGTACTACCACCACCGCGAACAACCCGAGCACTACCAGAAGTTCAACCGCGACCACGCCAGGCTGAGAGCCCCGGGAGAACGCGCCTTCGCGCAGCTCAAGTCCTGGCGACTGCTTCGGCGAGCCAGATGCTCCACCCGCCGCATCGGCACCATCGTCCAGGCCGTCCACACACTCCTGACCTGCGACTATTCAGGATGAAAGAGGTTCATTGACAAGACCAAAGCTTAACTAGTGTCCTGAGTCGGTAGTTCGTGTGCAGTATGCGGCGAGGGTTTCGAGGATCTCGTCTGAGGTCTTGGTCCACACGAACGGCTTGGGGTTCTTGTTCCACTCGTTGATCCAGCCGCGGATGTCGCGTTCCAGCTCGACGACGCTGCGGTGGGCCGAGCGGCGGAGTTTGCGGCAGGTCAGCTCGGCGAACCAGCGCTCGACGAGGTTGAGCCAGGAGGCGGAGGTGGGGTGAAGTGCAGGTGGAAGCGAGGGTGTCGCAGCAGCCACTTCTTGACCGCTTCGGTCTTGTGGGTGGCGTAGTTGTCCAGGACCAAGTGCAGGTCCAGGTCCTTGGGGACGGCGGTGTCGATGGTCTTCAGGAAGCGGAGGAACTCCTGGTGGCGGTGGCGTCGGTAGTGCTGGGCTATGACCGAGCCGGAGGCGATGTCCAGGGCGGCGAACAGGCTTGTGGTGCCGTGCCGGACGTAGTCGTGCGTCATCCGCGCCGGCGTCGTCGGTGCCAGCGGCAGCACCGGCTGGGTGCGGTCCAGGGCCTGGATCTGCGACTTCTCGTCCACCGCCAGGACCAGGGCGTTCTCCGGCGGGGACAGGTAGACGCCGACCACGTCACGGACCTTGGTCACGAACTGCGGGTCGGTGGACAGCTTCCATGTCTGCACGATGTGCGGCTTGAGGCCGAACGCCCGCCAGATCCGGGAGACCGCCGACTGCGACATGCCCGCAGCCTGGGCCATCGACCGCGTCGACCAGTGCGAATCCCCGAAGGAGGCGCCTGGTCGAGGGTCCGGGCGACCAGGGACTCGACCTGCTCGTCGGTGATCCTGCGCGGGGCACCGGACCGCGGAGCGTCGACCAGCCCCTCAAGACGGTCGGTCACGAACCTAGACCGCCACTTGCGCACCGTCTCCCGCGAGATGCCGAGCTCCTGCGCGACCTGCGCGTTCGGGCGCCCCTCGGCGCAGGCCAGCACGATCCTCGCCCGCAGCACCAAGGCCTGCCCCGCGGTCCGCTTACGCAACCAGCCTCGCAGTACACGGCGTTCACGCTCGGACAACTCCAATGACAACGGCTTCGGGCCCGGCATCCCCTAACCCTACAACCGCCAATGAACTACCGACTCAGGACACTAGGGCGGCGACGAACACGTGGTGGGTGCCCGAGCAGGGCGGTGGAGCGGGTTTGGCCGGTGGCCTGCCCGGTCTGGGGTCGAGCATGATCAGGGGGCCGTACGCTGGTTGGCAACTCGGGCAGGCTTTGGACCTGCCCGCAATGTGCTCGAGTGGCCCCTGGTCTTGCTCGACGCGGGACCCTGACCGGGGAGGTGGCTAAAGCCGCTGAGCCGACCGCCCCGGCCACGACGTACCCCTTCTCTGACGTCAGGCGGCTGATTGCTGTGCGCGCGGCACGGGCGCCGGCCGGGCTGGAGCGGGGCGGAGACTGGAGCGCAGGCCCGGCCGGGGGGCCGGGCCGCGCGCGGTGAGCGGAGCGAGCCGCCTTGAACCCGTGAAGAAGGTTGTTACTCAGCGGCAATTGGGATGCGCCACAGTGGCGCGTCGTACTGCTCCGGCCGGTTGCTGATGAGGAGCCGTCGCAGATCATCGCGCTGCGCTCCGCTGAGGTTCAGGGCCTCGGTGATGCGGCGGAATGTCGTGTGGGTGATGCCGCGGGCGCGTGCTTCGGCCTCGAACTGGTCGAGCTGGGGCCAGATGGCGGACGGGTCCAGAGTCGCGGGCTGCTGATCCTTGAGCCACAGGGCCTTGTTGCGCTCGTAGTCGATTTCCGAGTAGCCGCAGATCTCGCGGCTGTAGGCCTCGGCCTCGTCCAGGTGCTCTGTCGCCATGATGGCTCGGGCCAACTGGTTGCGGCTGACGGCGTCGTCCAGGTCGACCTCGTGCACTGTGGGGCTGTCGTCCGTGAGCGGTACGGGGAGCCCCGCATCCCGGATCTCGCAGGTGCCTCGCGCACCCCTGGCCGTCGCCGCGAGGACCCCGGTCGCTTCGGACGGGTGCCACTCCAGAACCGGGCTGATCGTCTCCGCGTCGCTGGCGGTAAAGGTGTGGACGACGGAGCCCAGCATGTCGCTCAGGTCGGCCGGCAGAAGTTCGCCGTCCAAGCTTGGCCCTGCGACCAGCAGCCGCACAGGCGCGTTCACCTGGCAGCATGCTGCCAGGGCGAGGGCGTCGGCGAGTGGGCTCCTCAGCGTCGGCTCGTCGCCGCGAGCGAGGATGTCGCCGCCCACGTCCAGGAGATCGATCGACTCGGGCTCCAAGTGACTCACCAGATCGTCGAGTTGGTGAGTGAGTCCTTCGGCTCCCTGGTAGGGGTCGAGCAGCGCGAAGGTGTGCGGGAGCTCCGCCGCTAGTCGGGGAGTGTGGAACCTGCGGGTGGGATCGGCCGGGCCTGCGCCGGCACCGCCCAGACGGCCGAGGTGAGGCGCTCCAGGCCGGTGAAGTCGGCTGGTCGCCGCGGACCTGGTAGCGGGTCGATCAGGAGGCGGTCCCATGCGTACGTGAGGATCACCGCTTGGTCCTGGCCGCCGTAGAGGGCGGCGTGGAGCATGGCGGCGGCGACTGCGTCGCCCCCTCCTCCTGCTGCGACGATCAACCGCGTCATGCGATCAGACTACGGGTTCGCGGGTTGGCCACTCACCCTATAGTGGCCAAAGGCCATAGCCACTTGGACAAGGAGGGGAGATGCCTCAGATCGAAGAGGCTCAACCGAAGTATCTCCAGATCGCTCACCACATCCGTGATCAGATCCTTCGGGCGACCTGCGGCCGGGTGACGAGGTCCCTTCGGAACGGCAGCTCGCTGCGGACTGGAAGGTGTCCCGGCCCACGGCCGCGCGGTCCCTGGAGGCGCTGAGTCATCAGGGCCTGGTCGAGAAGCGTCAGGGCTCGGGACGTACGTGCGCAGTCTCGAAGTGAATCGGCGGGCGCGGGAGTTGTACGGGCGTGCCCGGCAGACCGGGAAGATCTACACGCCCGGCGAGTACGCGGTGATCACTTCCGCCGGCTGGCTGGAGGCTCCGGACCACGTCGCCGAGGCGCTGGGCCTGGTGAAGGATCGTCGAGCCGTGCACCGCCGGCGCGTGACGAACAACCAGGACGGCCCGATCACGTTGTCCACCTCGTGGTTCGCGCCGGACATCGGCCGGCGGGCGCCTAGGCTCACGGATCCCGAGCGGATCCAGGAAGGGACGCTGATGTACGTGGAGCGGATGACGGGGCGTCAAGGCAGCTATGCGGAGGATCGCATGTGCGCTCGGGGCGCCACCGACGAGGAGGCGGCCGACCTGCGGCTGGAGCCGGGATCCGCGGTCCTCATCGTCCATCACGTCGTCTTCGACCTCCAGGACCGCCCCCTGGAGTTCGCCGAAGCCACCTACCCGCCGCACCGCTGGGCCTTCGAGCAGGGCTACCCGCTGACCTGACCCCTCGCCAATTGCGCCGAACCGCTTGCGTCTTCGAAGTGGCTAATGCCACTATCCAGAAAGTGGCTAAGGCCACTTGGAGGAGAAGGAGGCACGACGTGGTGAGTCGGCGGCCGGAGCCGGATGCGCGGTTAGCTTGCCGGGGGTGTCGGGGGCGTGGCTGGAAGCGCGTTGGCTCCCGGACGGTGCTGGCGCTCTCCACGGCCAATGACCGCGACCGTGCCATGTCGAAGCGGCGCTGCCTCGACTGCGACGGCAGCGGCAAGGAGTGAGCACACATGGCCTACACGATCGACCGCTACCCCTGCCAGGACTCGCCGCGGCTCGGCGCGATGACCCTGCATCCGGAACCCCAGTCGGTGCCCCGCGCCCGGCGCTGGTTCCGGAAGTTCATCGCTCCGTACAACCCGGCCTGCTCCGTCGACGACTGCACTCTGATGATCTCGGAGCTGGTGACCAACGCCATCCTGTACGGGCAGGCGGACGACCCTTGGCTGGTGCGGGTCGAGTGGTACCGCGAGGGAACCGCGCTCCGCGTCGACGTGCACAACCCGGGCTTCCCGTGAACGTGCGGGTGCGGCACCCCGAAGCGAACGACGCTCACGGACGGGGGCTGCTGCTGGTCGACTCCATCGCCGACTCCTGGCGCTCCGGCCCCAGCCGGCACGGCGGCACGGTCGTCTCCTTCGTGGTCGCCGATGCCTGGCCGGCGTAACGGGACGGTCCACCCCTTCTACTGCCGGTGTGAAAGTGTCGCTAGGCTGGTTGACCAGTTGACTTGGCCAATCTCGACAGGCGGCGCTCGTGACCTATGAAGTGGAGCCACCGAAGTACGTGCGCCTCGCGCAGACGCTTCAGCGTCGCATCGAAGACGGCACGTACGCGCCCGGCACCCGAGTGCCCAGCGAGAACCAGCTGGTGCAGACGTTCGGGATGTCCCGTCCGACCGTCGTCCGGGCCCTGGAGCTCCTGAAGCGGGACGGCTGGCTGGAGTCCCGGCAGGGATACGGGACGACCGTCCGGGGCCGCCCGGAAGTCGTCGAGCAGAAGGACCGGCGGGGGCGTGGGGCGCTTGAGCGCGACGAGTCGCACGCCGAAGGACGCCTGATCGAAGTCGGGCGTGTGCCTGTTCCGTCGCGAGTCGCCTCGGCGCTCGGCCTGCCGAAGAGGACCGAAGTCCTCCTGCGCCGCTTCCTGGTGGAAGAGGACGGCGAGGCGGTGGAGCTGGTCTCGTCGTACTTCCCCGCCGACCTGGCGGAAGGCACTGAGCTGGGGTCCGGCGAACCCCTGGGCGAGAGTGCGCGCGAACACCTCGAAGCCCGGAAGAAGATCCGCTTCGACCATGTCGTCGAGCGTGTGTCCGCTCGGCTGCCCGACGCGGGTGAGGCCGCCGTACTGGATCTGCCGGACGGTGCTCCCGTGCTGAGCGTGCTGGTCGTGGCGTGCGACGCGTCGGGCCGGTCGTTGCAGGTCTCCGAGCTTCTGCTGCCGGCTGACCGGCAGGAACTCGAAGACACGTACCGCCTGAACTGACCCCGGTCGAGAGCGAGTTGCCGGCGATTACGACTTGACAAGTCAACCTGTCATCCCTAGCTTCGAACTTGCTAAGTCAACCTGTCAGGTAGATGGGTTGATCGACTCTCAGAAGGAGCAATCCCTGTGCGTGTGATCCGTGTTGATGCCTCGGCCGCCACCATCCTGCTCACCGAAGCTCCGGCGCCGAAGGTGCGCGACCGGCAGACCGGTGAGATCGCCAAGGACGCGGTGTCCGGCGAGGTGCTGATGACCGTCGGCGTCGTCTACATCGACGAGGGCGAGTCGTCGCTGATCCAGGTAGCGGTCCCGGAGAGCGGCGTAACCGAGGGCCTGACCGTCGGCGCCCCGGTGTCCCTTCCGGGCCTGGTGGCTCGGCCCTGGCAGAGCGTGTTCAACGGCCAGGAGCGCCACGGCATCGCCTACCGGGCGACTGCCGTCGCCCCGGGCGCCTTCCCCATGGCCGAAGCGGGCTGATCGCCGTGACGGACCTGGTGACGTGGGCCGAGCTGTGCGGTTCGCTCGCTGCGATAGGCGGCGCCGCCTACGCCCGGCACGCCTATCCGGCGGCGTACTGGTCCACGGTCGGGCTGCCGCTCGCGGTGGCCCGGCTGCTGGCCTCGTACTCCTCGACCATGGACGCCTGCGGCCTGACCGTCGAGCCTTCCCGGTGGCGGGCGCTGGCCGTCCGGGCGACCACTCGGCGTGAGGTCCGGCCGGTGCCTCCTCGTCGGGGCGTCATCCGGCCCACGACGACCGGACTGCGTATGCGGCTGCGATTGGCTCCCGGCCAGGAGCCGGCGGACGTGGCGGCCTCTGCGGAACGCCTCCGGCACGCCTGGGGCGTCCACGCCGTCCATGTGCGGGACGTCAAGCCCGGGGTCGTCGAACTGCGGCTCGTCGGCTTCGACGTACTGCGGAAGGTGCAGATGCCCCGTCGGCTCGACGGCGGCCCGCTGCAGATCCCGGTGGCGTTACGGGAGGACGCGACCGCGTTCGTACGCGACTACCGGACCGTGCCGCATGAGCTGGTGCTGGGCGCCACGCTCTCGGGCAAGTCCATGTACCTGCGGAACCTGCTGACCGGTCTCGCTGCCCAGCCGGTGGTCCTGGTCGGGATCGACTGCAAGCGAGGGGTCGAACTGGCTCCCTTCGCGCCTCGGCTCTCCGCTCTGGCGACCGATCCGGACCAAGCGGCCGAACTACTTCCCGCACTGGTGAAGGAGATGGAGGACCGGTACGACCTGATCAAGGCCCGGCAGGGCATCGCACCCGGCACGCCCAAGGAGCTGATCACCTCGGACATCTGGGGCCTGCCGGAAGGCGAACGCCCGGCTCCGATCGTGCTGTTCATCGACGAAGTGGCGGAACTCTTCCTCGTCGCCACCAGGAAGGAGGAGGAACGGCGGGACGAGATGGTCACCCAGCTCATCCGGCTCGCCCAACTCGGCCGAGCCGCCGGGATTTACCTCGAAGTCTGCGGGCAGCGCTTCGGCGCCGAGCTGGGCAAGGGTGCGACCATGCTCCGCGCCCAGCTCACCGGCCGCGTCTGCCACCGCGTGAACGACGAAGCCTCGGCGAAGATGGCGCTCGGCGACATCGCCCCGGAAGCCGTCCTCGCGGCCTGCGCCATCGCACCCGAACTGCCCGGCCTCGCCGTCGTCGGCGACACCTCCGGCGGCTGGTCCCGCATCCGCACCCCCTACCTCTCGCTCGCCGACGCCGCGGCCATCTGCCGCGCCACGGCTGACCTCGCCCCTGACGTACCGGCGCTCGATCCCTTCCGCCCGTACGTAGCGCCGATGCCGGTCGAGGCGTCCGGGCTCGTGGCCACCGCTCGCCCGGTCACCGAATAGGCGCGCCTGCCAGGGCCGGCACGGCCGTTCCGTGCCATATCCCTACCCCTCCATGCCCTAAACCGGAAGGAGCTGTCCTGTGCGTGCCCTGCCCGTCCGTATCGACGCCGTACTCGTCCAGGCACTGATCGCCGCCGCGCTGTCCTTCGCCCACCTGCACGACCTGGCGCTGGCTGCGGGGCAGGACGGCTGGAAGGCCTGGGCCTACCCTGTCTCCGTCGACCTGCTGATGGTCGCGGCCTGGCGGCGGCTCCGCTCCGGTGAGGCGAAAGCGGCCGGATGGTGCTGGTTCCTCGTCGCACTGACCGCCTCGCTCGGCGCCAACGTCGCCACGGCCGGGCTGCTCGACCTCGACGACGTACCCGACTGGCTGCGGATCCTCGTCGCCGGCTGGCCCGCGGTCGCCTTCCTCGGCGGGACGCTCCTCGCTCACGGAGCAACCACAGATGCCCGCTCCGAGGAGCACGAGTCGGCCCCGGCGCCGGACGCGGCCGAAGAACCGACCCCGGTAGCCGAGTTGCCCGCTGCGGAGTCGGCATCCGCTCCGCCCTCTGCGCCCCCGGTGCCGCCGGCTCTCGTCACGCTCGCGCGCAAGATCGCCGACGAGCACCGCACCCGCACCGGAACACCCATCGACACCTCGACCCTTCGCGCCCGGCTCGGCGTCCCGCTGCCGCTGGCCGAAGCCATCGCCACCCACCTGACCTGACCCGGAGGACATCCCCTCGTGCGCCCGTCCACGCTCCGCGCGCTCAAGCGCGCCGCCGAGCTGACCCGACAGAACCGCCTCACCGAAGCCGTGCTCGTCGCCGAGCCCGTGATCCTCACCGCCGACAGCTACGAGGGCGACGAGATCTTGCGCTGGCTCGCCGACCACGTCACCGACTTCACCGGCGAAGACCCGAAGGAGACCCGCCGTTGACCACCAACCGCCGCTTCCGCCGCGTCGTCCGCATCGGCCCCGTACAGGTCGCCACCTACTACGACGGCCGGGCCGGGAGAAGCACACCGCCGCCTGCACGGCCCCGCGCTGCGGCTTCGCCACGGACTACGACAGCCGCGCCGCCGCCGAACTGGCCGCCCGCACCCACCGCTGCGCCGTTCGCTGAAAGGAGCTCCCGTGACCGTCTCGCTGCCGCTCGTCGTCGTCCTGGGCGTCATCGCCTGGGCCGCGATCAAGTTCCTCGGCGTCCGGCTCTGGATCGCCGTGGTGATCGCCCTGTTCGGCTTCTGGCTCTCCCACACCTTCCTCGCCCCCGCCATCGAGTCCGGCACCCGTACCGGTGTCGACGTCGTCAACGGCAACCGCGAGTGACAAGGAGGTCCGCCGTGTTCCGCCCGAAACTGCCCGACATTCCGACTCCGCCGCCGACCGTCGCGCCTCAGCAGACGCAGCCTCCGGCCGCCGCGGGTGGCCGTCCGGTCGCCCCGTACCTGGGTGTCGGTGCCGGCGCGGTCGCCGCCGTGGTCGTCGTCGGAGTCGTGCTTACCGCGCTCCTGGCGGCGGTCGCCGTTTCGGCCGTGTCCGTGGCCATCGCCGCCGTGGTCCTGCGCTCCCTCGTCACCAGCGCGCGCAAGCGCTGACCGGCCGCCGGGGCGGCAAACGCCGCCAAGCATCCCGTCGCCCCGCCGGCCGCCCCTCCCAACCGTCGCAACAGCCGAAAGGAATTCCCATCATCACCCGGCAGACTCCGCCCCCGCTGGCGGAACTCTCCACGCTGGCCTCTCTCGGCACTCTGCCCGAGTTGGCCCGCCAACTGTCCGGCCTGGGCGGCTGCACCCGCCCCGTACGTCTCGACGGCCACCGCACCGAGCTCGCGGTGGACCGGACGACGGGCGAGATCGGCCGCGTCCTGCACCACCTGGACTCGTCGGCCCTGCCCGCCGGTCAGCTCCTCGTCCGCTGCAACAACCGCCGTGCCACCCGGTGCGCGGCCTGCGCCGAGACCTACCGCCGCGACACCTACCACCTGATCACCGCCGGACTCCGCGGCGGCAAGGGCACTCCCGAACAGGTCTCCACACACCCGCGCGTCTTCGCCACCTTCACCGCTCCCGGCTTCGGCCCGGTCCACAACCGTCCCTCCAGCGGCCGGCCCTGCCGCTGCGGCGTCCGGCACGAGGACGCAGACCCCGCCCTGGGCACGCCCCTCGACCCCGACACCTACGACTACGAAGCGGCCGTGTTGTGGAACGCGCACGCCGGTGCCCTGTGGCGGCGCTTCACGATCTACCTCCGCCGGGAGGTCGCCAAGCGCGTCGGCCTCACTCAGCGGGCGTTCCGGGACCACGCCCGGATCTCCTTCGCGAAGGTGGCCGAGTACCAGAAGCGCGGCGCGGTCCACTTCCACGCCGTGATCCGCCTCGACGGCCCGGAGGGCGGTGACTCACCGGCGCCCGCCTGGGCCACGGCAGAGCTGCTGACCGATGCCATTCGGGCCGCGGCGGCCGCCGCTCGCGTCAACGGCCCGACGCTCGACGGCCGGTCGCACACCTTCGTCTTCGGCCGACAGCTCGACGTCCGCACGATCCGTACCGCCGACTTCGACGGCGGCCAGGAGCTGACCGAGCGGGCCGTGGCGGCGTACATCGCCAAGTACGCCACCAAAGGCGCCGAGACGGCGACCGGCACCCTGGACCGGCCGTTGAAGTTCCTCGCCGAGCTGGCCCAAGCCCAGATCACCGACCACGCCCGACGGATGATCCGCACCTCCTGGGCCCTCGGCGCCCGTCCCGCACTGGCAGACCTCCGGCTGCGGGCCTGGGCCCACATGCTCGGCTTTCGCGGCCACTTCTCCACCAAGTCCCGCCGCTACTCGACCACGCTCGGCGCGCTCCGCGACGCCCGCGCCGAATGGCGCCGTGCCCAAGCGGCCCCGCCGGTCCTGCAGGACGGCGAATCCACGCTCGTCCTCGCGCACTGGGTGTTCGCCGGCACCGGCCTGTCCCGCGGCGAAGCCTGGCTCGCCGCATCCCTCGAACCCGCCCCCGGAACGGAAGGAGAACCCACGTGGACCGCCGGCGCGACGAACTCATGACCGTTCCGCAGATCCTCACCGAGCTGGGTGGGGTGTCCCGGCGCACCTTCTACCGCTGGCGCGAGTTGGGTCAGGGCCCCGCTGCGTTCAAGTTGCCCAATGGGGAGCTCCGGGTGTGGCGAAGTGACTTCACCACGTGGCTGCGGCAGTTGGAGTCGGCGGCGTGAAGTCTCTCGACGTGAAGGTCTGGAGCGTCCGTAAGCGGGACACCAAGACGCCCTCGTACGGGGTCCGCTGGTCTGTTGCGGGCAACGTCTTCTCGGAGTCCTTCCGGACCAAGGCGCTTGCCGACCACTACCGCACGAAGCTCATGCGCGCGATGCGCGACGGCGAGGAGTTCGACACGGAGTCGGGCCTTCCGGCCTCGATGGAAGAGAAGAAGTCGGCCGTGTCGTGGTACGCCTTCGCTCTCAGGTACCTCGCCATGAAGTGGCCCATGCCGCACCCAACACACGGGACGGGATCAACGAAGCCCTCACCAGCGTGACGCTGGAACTCCTCGACGAGCGTGCTGGACGGCCGTCCGACGAGGTGATCCGCAGAGCACTGCGCAACTGGGCCTTCGTGCTGCCGGGGCCCGATGACCGGGAAGTCCCGGATGACGTGCGGAACGTTCTCCACTGGGTGTCCAAGGCGTCCCGGCCGCTCGCCGATCTTGCTGAACCGGCCACGGCTCGCGCGGTCCTCGACTCGCTGAAGCTCAAGCTCGACGGCACGGCGGCAGCGGCGGAGACGGTGCGGCGCAAGCGTCGGACGCTCGTCAACGCCGCAAATTACGCCGTCGACCTGGGGGAGCTGCGGGAGAACCCGATCACGGCTGTCCGCTGGCAGAAGCCGAAGGTGTCCAACCAGGTCGATCCGCGGGTCGTCGCCAACCCGGAGCAAGCACGGAACCTGCTGGCGGCGGTTTCCTACGTGGGCGGGTACCGGCGTGCCCGTGGTCGTCGCCTCGTGGGTCTGTTCGCCGCCATGTATTTCGGCGGTCTCCGGCCGGCGGAAGCGGTCGGCCTCGTCGAGACGGACCTGAACCTTCCCGGGCAGGGCTGGGGCTCGGCGCTGCTCCACCGGACCCGTCCGTCCGTCGGCAAGCAGTGGACCGACTCGGGGGAGACCCATGACGACCGCGGGCTGAAGAACCGGCCGACCGAGGACGTCAGGAGGGTGCCCATCCCGCCGCACCTCGTCGCCGTACTCCGCGAGCACCTGGCCACCTTCGGCACGGCGGACGACGGGAGGCTGTTCTTCAGCGAGAAGGGCTCGGTCGTCCCGTCCTCGACCTACTACCGCGTGTGGCAGGAGGCCCGGCTCCTCGCCCTTCCGCCGGCCGTCGCGGCCTCGCCGCTCGCAAGTAGGCCGTACGACCTCCGGCACTCGGCGCTGTCGACGTGGCTCAACGCCGGGGTCGACCCGACCGAAGTGGCCGAGCGCGCCGGCAACAGTGTCGAGGTCCTGCTGACTCGCTACGCGAAGTGCCTCGACGGACGGCAAGACGTCGCCAACCGGCGTATCGAGGACTTACTCCGCGAGTACGAGTGAGACAACCCGCACCCACGCTCAGGCCCCAGGCATGTCGCCTGGGGCCTCAGTCGTTTCATGCCTCACCGGGGACGGTGCTGCATCTGGAATGAGCGAGCTCGGCCGCGCCTGCTTGCCCGCGGTCTTGTGGCCTCCTCTCGTTTGCTGCTGGCATGTCGGCAACGTCAATGCGAGAGCACAGGGGGCCTTGTGGAGCTGCGCGTCACGCGCTGGAAGCGGTACGGGCGTGATCGCTTGTATGCCAACCTGCCGGACGGCACCGCGGCCGGTTGGGCAGATGCCATGACAGGGGAAATCACGGTCTTGCGGGCGGAGTATCACCACGACGTGATCGCTGTGCTCACACAGCACTTACAGAAGCTCACGGAGTCGGTTTCGCCAGACGGGGCGCTCGGGGTTGCAGAGCGTCCGACGCTGCCGCATCTGACGCCGGCGGATGATCTGGCCGTGAACCCTCCCGGGGCGTCCTTGCGTGATCTGCTCGATGAATCCGGCCCGGGACTGCTGGAGCGAGTGCTCGCGCGGGTGCTTCGGCGACCCACGGAGTGGGATTCCTGGCGGAAGGGGTTGGAGGGGGAGCGGCGAGTGGGAGCCGAGCTGAACCGCTTGGGGCGCCACGGTTGGCGTGTCCTGCACTCCATCCCCTTGGCCAACAAAGTGGATATCGATCACTTACTGATCGGGCCTGGTGGGGTGTTCAGCATCAATACGAAGCACCACCACAGGAGGGCCGTGTGGGTCGGAAACGATTCCGTGAAAGTCGATCACGGGAAACCGGCGCCCTACGCACGCAAGAGCCGGGCGGAGGCCAACCGGGTCGTCCGGGTGCTTGAGCGTTACTGCGACTTCCCGGTACCGGTGGAGCCGGTGCTCGTCTTCGTCGGCGTCTCGGAGCTGAAGGTAGTTGCCACACAGCTCAGTGTCCGGGTCTACGAGGAGCGCCAGGTAGCGGCACTCGCTCCACTCTCAGGCGTGCTCACGGCTGACCAGGTGGAGCAGGTGTACAACATCGCTCGTCATCGTCAGGCTTGGGCCCGGGCCTGAGCCGGCGGCCCCGCAGCGTGACGATGCATACGGGGCGCGGCGACCGATGTTGGTGCGGCCTCATCTTTTCCCGGACCCCACCTGCGGCGATGCTCCAAGATCCCGTCCACGCCTCGTCCACAGGCCCCGACACACGGCCGCTCCGGGCGGCATCCGCCTGCACATACGCGAAGACCCCGCTGTCAGCGAACTCGCTGATGGCGGGGTCTTTGGGCACTTCATGCGAAGTGCCCCCGGCAGGATTCGAACCTGCGCACACGGCTCCGGAGGCCGTTGCTCTATCCCCTGAGCTACGGGGGCGTCCGCCGCTCTCGGCGGCGACGGGTAGAACCCTACCAGCTCCGATGGGGTGCCCGTGAACAGGTATTTCCAGCCCGTGACCGACGAGCCGGCGCTGATCGTCTGTGGCGCTCCTGTACGCATTCCCGAGGACCCCCGTGCGCCTCCCGGCGGGCCCCGAAACACACCCTGCCCTGGGCGGGGTGGAAATCCGGTGGATCCACGCCCACGTTCGCCCTCCACTCGCCCTCCCCCTGCCCGCACCGCACCCCTCGCGCCCCCGGATGGGTCAGAAGTGGGGAAAAGCCGGACGCGGGGGCGTTCGCGGACCTACTCTCGAGTTGTGTCAGGCGTGTCCGGCCGGGTGCTCGTCGTCGACGACAACAGGGTTATTCGGCAGCTGATCAGGGTCAATCTCGAGCTGGAGGGCTTCGAGGTCGTGACCGCGGCCGATGGTGCCGAGTGCCTGGAGGTCGTCCACGAGGTGCGGCCGGACGTGATCACGCTCGATGTCGTGATGCCCCGGCTCGACGGCCTGCGGACCGCCGCGCGGCTGCGGTCGGACCCGGGGACGGGGCGCGTGCCCATAGCGGTCATCAGCGCATGCACCCAGCACGAGGTCGACCAGGGGTCGCCGCGGGCGTCGACGCCTTTCTCGCCAAGCCCTTCGAGCCCGCCGAGCTGGTGCGGCTCGTCCGGCGGCTGATGTACGGGGAGGGCCCGCCGTCCGTAGACGGCAGGCATGGCGCCGGGAGGGCGGAGAGCACACGGGGTTGACCGCATGGCGAAACCGGTTCGCGATCACACCCCCCTCCTCCCATACGCTTGTCCCGTGACCCCCGCAGACCTCTCCCGTACCGTGCTGGGCGCCGTGCGCCGCGCGGTCGAGGAGGGCGCCCTGCACGCACCCGTGCCCGAGCGGATCCGGGTCGAGCGCCCCCGCCCCGGAGGCCGGGGGGACTACGCCACCAATGTCGCGCTGCGGCTCGCCGGGCCCGCCGGACGGCAGGCACGCGACGTCGCCGAGACGATCAGAGCCCGTATCGCCGGCAGCCCCGGCATCGCCCGCGTCGAGATCACCGGTCCCGGATTCCTGAACTTCACCCTTGGTGCGGACCCGGCCGCGGGGCTCGTCCGCGCCGTCGGCGAGCGGGGACCGCGGTACGGCCACGGCGCCGGCCTCTCCGGTGTTCGCGTCGGCTTCGCGCCCGTCGGCGAGCTGCGCGCCCGCGTGATCACCGACACCGTCGTACGGCTGCTGGAGGCCCAGGGCGCCACGGCCGCCGTCGAGCCCGGCGGGGGGGAGCGGATCACCGCCCTGCCCGCCGGCGACGACGCGATCTTCGAGCGCGCCGGCCGTGACGCCGCTCTCTGGGCGCTGCTCCGGCCCGCCGCCCGCGACCAGCCCCTGCCGGTCGGTCCCCTCCTCGTACAGAAGGAGCCGAACGCGCTCTTCCGGGTCCGGTACGCGTACTCCCGCAGCCGGGCCCTTCTGCGTGCGGCCGACCGGCTCGGCATCCCCGTCTCGTACGAGGGGACGTGTCCGCCCCGCGCGGTGTGCACGGGGATTCTCCCCCTCCGGCCCGTGCGCCGAGGGCGGCGGGGACTCCTCCCCTCGGGACGGCGGGCATCTCGCTGCTCGCGCCGGTTCCGCTCGCGCCGGTTCTGCTCGCGTCGGTGGGGACCCGTCCGACCCGGTCGACGCGGACCCCTCCGCCCTGCTCGCCGCCCTCGGCGACCACCCCGCCGTCCTGGAGTCCGCCGCCCGGCTGCGCGCCCCCGACCGACTCGCCCGCCACCTCGAAGCGACCGCCGACGCCCTGCTCGGCTTCCAGCACACCGTGGTGCCCGTCGGTGACGAGAAACCCTCGGCCGCCCACCGCTCACGGCTGGCCCTCGCCGAAGCCGCCGGGACGGTGCTGGCCGGTGGCCTGGCCCTGCTCGGCATCAGCGCACCCGAACACCTGTAGATGTGAGAGAAGAATGAGCCGTTCCGCACACCCCGCCGGGCCCCGCTACGCCGACGTCCTCCCCGAGGGCCACTATGCGGCCCCGCCGGCCGACCTCAACGCGCTCGACGCGAAGGTCTGGTCGCGCACCGTGAACCGAGCCCCCGGCGGTGCCGTCACCGTAGGCGGTATCGACGTCACCCGGCTCGCGGCGGAGTTCGGCACCCCCGCCTACGTCCTCGATGAGGCGGACTTCCGCGCCCGCTGCCGCGCCTGGGCCGACGCCTTCGGCACGGACGCCGACGTCTTCTACGCGGGCAAGGCGTTCCTCTCCCGTGCCGTCGTGCGCTGGCTCGACGAGGAGGGGCTCAACCTCGACGTCTGTTCCGGCGGCGAGCTGGCCACGGCCCTCGGCGCCGGGCTGCCCGCCGAGCGCATCGCGTTCCACGGGAACAACAAGTCCGTCGAGGAGATCGAGCGGGCCGTCGCCGCCGGGGTCGGGCGCATCGTCCTCGACTCCTTCCAGGAGATCGTCCGCGTCGCGCACATCGCGCAGTCGCTCGGCAGGCGCCAGCGCGTCCTGATCCGCGTCACCGTCGGGGTCGAGGCGCACACCCACGAGTTCATCGCCACCGCCCACGAGGACCAGAAGTTCGGCCTCGCGCTCGCCGGCGGCCAGGCGGCCGAGGCGGTCCGGCGGGCCCTGCGGCTCGACGGGCTCGAACTCGTCGGCATCCACTCGCACATCGGCTCGCAGATCTTCGACACCTCCGGGTTCGAGGTGGCCGCCCACCGGGTGGTGGGGCTGCTGAAGGAGGTCCGGGACGAGCACGGCGTCGAGCTCCCCGAGATCGACCTCGGTGGCGGTCTCGGCATCGCCTACACCTCCGCCGACGACCCCCGCGAGCCGCACGAGATCGCCAAGGCGCTCAGCGAGATCGTCGGCCGCGAGTGCGAGGCGGCCGGCCTGCGCACGCCCCGCATCTCCGTCGAGCCCGGCCGCGCGATCGTCGGGCCGACCGCCTTCACGCTGTACGAGGTCGGCACGATCAAGCCGCTCGACGGGCTGCGGACGTATGTCAGCGTGGACGGCGGCATGTCCGACAACATCCGTACCGCGCTGTACGACGCCGAGTACAGCGTGGCGCTCGTCTCGCGTGCCAGCGACGCCGAGCCGATGCTGGTCCGCGTCGTCGGCAAGCACTGCGAGAGCGGCGACATCGTCGTACGGGACGCTTTCCTGCCCGCCGACCTGGCGCCGGGAGACCTGATCGCGGTGCCGGCGACCGGTGCGTACTGCCGTTCCATGGCCAGCAACTACAACCACGCGCTCCGCCCGCCCGTCGTCGCCGTGCGCGACGGCGAGGCCAAGGTGATCGTCCGGCGTGAGACGGAGGAGGATCTCCTGCGTCTGGATGTCGGTTAATGAAATATATGTCTCAGAATCCGGACGAGGCGCGGAAAGCCCCGTGCGGTGGGTGAGACTGGTTCGCACCCTGCTTGATGAAGGAATCGAGGTCGGATGATGCGTACGCGTCCGCTGAAGGTGGCGCTGCTGGGCTGTGGAGTGGTCGGCTCAGAGGTGGCGCGCATCATGACGACGCACGCCGGCGACCTCGCCGCACGGATCGGGGCCCCGGTGGAACTGGCCGGGGTCGCCGTCCGCCGCCCCTCCAAGGCCCGTGAGGGGGTCCCGCGGGAACTCGTCACCACCGACGCCAGGGCGCTCGTCGCGCGGGCGACATCGACGTGGTCGTCGAGGTCATCGGCGGTATCGAACCCGCCCGTACGCTGATCACCACCGCGTTCGAGCACGGGGCATCGGTCGTCTCGGCGAACAAGGCGCTGCTCGCCGAGGACGGCGCCACGCTGTACGCCGCCGCCGAGAAACACGGCCGGGACCTCTACTTCGAGGCCGCCGTGGCCGGCGCGATCCCGCTGATCAGGCCGCTGCGGGAGTCTTTGGCCGGCGACAAGGTCAACCGGGTCCTCGGCATCGTCAACGGCACGACCAACTTCATCCTCGACAAGATGGACACCTCCGGCGCCGGCTACTCCGAGGCACTGGACGAGGCCACCGCGCTCGGGTACGCCGAGGCCGACCCGACCGCCGACGTGGAGGCCTTCGACGCCGCCGCCAAGGCGGCGATCCTCGCGGGCATCGCCTTCCACACCCGGGTGCGCCTCGACGACGTGTACCGCGAGGGCATGACCGAGGTCACCGCCGCCGACTTCGCCTCCGCCAAGCAGATGGGCTGCACCATCAAACTGCTGGCGATCTGCGAGCGGGCGGCCGACGGCAGGTCGGTCACGGCCCGGGTGCACCCGGCGATGATTCCGCTCAGCCATCCGCTGGCGTCCGTCCGCGAGGCGTACAACGCGGTGTTCGTCGAGGCCGAGGCGGCCGGCCGGCTGATGTTCTACGGCCCCGGCGCCGGTGGCGCGCCGACCGCCTCCGCCGTCCTGGGCGACCTGGTCGCGGTCTGCCGCAACAAGCTCGCCGAGGCGACGGGGCCCGGCGAGTCCGTCTACACGCAGCTGCCCGTGAGCCCCATGGGCGAGGTCGTGACGCGGTACCACATCAGCCTCGACGTGGCCGACAAGCCGGGCGTGCTCGCCCAGGTGGCGACGGTCTTCGCCGAGCACGGCGTGTCGATCGACACGGTGCGCCAGACGGGCAAGGACGGCGAGGCATCGCTCGTCGTCGTCACCCACCGCGCGCCCGACGCCGCCCTCTCGGGGACCGTCGAGGCGCTGCGCAAGCTCGACACCGTGCGCGGTGTCGCCAGCATCATGCGGGTTGAAGGAGAGTAGGGACCCATGAGCACTCGCACTCACCAGTGGCGCGGCATCATCGAGGAGTACCGTGACCGGCTCCCGGTGACGGACACCACGCCGGTCGTCACGCTCGGCGAGGGCGGCACGCCGCTCGTCACCGCGCAGTCCCTCTCCGAAGCCACTCGGTGTGACGTTTATCTCAAGGTCGAGGGTGCCAACCCGACCGGTTCGTTCAAGGACCGCGGGATGACCATGGCGATAACCAGGGCCAAGGAGGAGGGCGCGAAGGCCGTCATCTGCGCTTCCACCGGCAACACCTCGGCGTCCGCCGCGGCCTACGCCGGCCGCGCGGGGATGGTGTCCGCGGTGCTGATCCCGCAGGGCAAGATCGCGATGGGCAAGCTGGGTCAGGCGCTGGTCCACGGGGCGAAGATCCTGCAGGTCGACGGGAACTTCGACGACTGCCTGGTGCTGGCCCGCGGCCTGTCCGAGAACTATCCCGTGGCGCTGGTCAATTCGGTGAACCCGGTCCGGATCGAGGGCCAGAAGACCGCCGCCTTCGAGGTCGTCGACGCCCTCGGCGACGCGCCGGACATCCATGTGCTGCCCGTCGGCAACGCCGGCAACATCACGGCGTACTGGAAGGGTTACCGGGAGTACGCGGCGGACGGCGTGTCCGCCCGCGCTCCGCGGATGTGGGGCTTCCAGGCGTCCGGCTCCGCGCCCATCGTGCGCGGCGAGGTCGTCAAGGACCCGTCGACGATCGCGACCGCGATCCGGATCGGCAACCCGGCGTCCTGGGAGCTCGCGGTGGCGGCCAAGGACGAGTCGGGCGGCTTCATCGACGAGGTGACCGACCGTCAGATTCTGCGTGCCTACAAGCTGTTGGCCTCGCGCGAGGGCGTCTTCGTGGAGCCCGCCTCGGCCGCCTCGGTGGCCGGTCTGCTCAAGGCCGCCGAGGAGGGCAGGGTCGACCCCGGCCAGCGGATCGTCTGCACGGTCACGGGCAACGGCCTCAAGGACCCCGACTGGGCGGTCGCCGGAGCGCCCCAGCCGCTCACGGTCCCGGTGGACGCGGCAGCGGCGGCGGAGCAGCTCGGGCTCGGCTGAGACGTGCCGGGCGCGGTGTCCCCGCCGGCCGGTGCTCCGGTTCCGCGCGGCGGGTCCCGAGCGGCGCGGACACCGGTCGCGCGAGGGTCGGCGGCACCGCCCGTGCCGCGGCGTGCGTCCGCCCGCCTCCGGAAGCCGTACACCGCCGAATGCCGCCCGCCTACGGGAGCCCTGCATCGCCGCATGCCGCCCGCCTCCGGCAGCCGTACGCCTCCGGAGGGCGGCTGTGCAGGGGGCGCGGAGGTCGTCGCCGAGGCGCGCGGCGTCACCCCGCCCGGGCCGTCCCGGCCGGCGTGGCACGCGGGGACGGCGCGCTGTACCGGACGCGCCGCAGGGGCACGCAGGGGAGTGCGACACGCATCGTGCGCCTCCCGTGCGCCCTATGTCGCCGGACAACCTTCCTTGGATAGGCTGTACGCAACCCCGCCGCCGCGTTCGCCGCCGTCACCGGCCCGTGGGTCTTCCCGTATTCCGTCTTCTTCCGCCTTCTTCCGTCTTCGCATCGTCATCACGCTGATGAGAGCCGACTAGAGTCGATCAAACCCGATCGCGTCAGATCCCGAGACCTGAGATCACCGAGATCCCGAGATCACCGTGATCACCGAGATCAGCGCCGGTCGGAAGCGATCGGAAACCGATCTGAACCAATAAGGAGAGTTGTCGATCGATGGCAGGTCCCGCGTTCCGCGCCGCCGCCGTCCGAGTGCGCGTGCCCGCCACCAGCGCCAACCTCGGGCCGGGCTTCGACGCCTTCGGCCTGTCGCTGGGCCTGTACGACGACGTCGTCGTCCGCGTCGCGGACTCGGGGCTGCACATCGACATCGCCGGTGAGGGCGCCGAGACGCTGCCGCGCGACGAGAGCCATCTGCTCGTGCGCTCGCTGCGCACGGCCTTCGACCTGCTCGGCGGGCAGCCCCGCGGCCTCGAGGTGGTCTGCGCGAACCGCATCCCGCACGGCCGCGGGCTCGGCTCCTCGTCGGCCGCCATCTGCGCCGGCATCGTGGCCGCCCGCGCGGTGACCATAGGGGGCGACGCCCGGCTCGACGACGCGGCACTGCTGGAGCTGGCCACCGAGATCGAGGGCCACCCCGACAACGTGGCCGCCTGCCTCCTCGGCGGCTTCACCCTGGCGTGGACCGACGCCGGCGCGGCCCGCGCGATCAGGATGGACCCATCCGAATCCATCGTTCCGGTGGTTTTCGTGCCGAGTAGGCCCGTTCTCACCGAGACCGCCCGCGGGCTGCTCCCGCGGACCGTCCCGCATGTGGACGCCGCCGTCAACGCGGGCCGTGCCGCGCTGCTCGTCGAGGCCCTCACCAGGCGGCCCGAGCTGCTGCTTCCCGCCACCGAGGACCGTCTCCACCAGGAGTACCGCGCCCCGGCGATGCCGCAGAGCGTCGACCTGGTGAACCGGCTGCGCGCCGACGGGGTCCCCGCGGTCATCTCCGGCGCGGGCCCCACCGTGCTCGCGCTGGCCGAGGACGGTGCGGCCGACAAGGTCGCCCGGCTCGCGGGCGAGGGATGGGCGGCCAACAGGCTCACGCTCGACGCCGCGGGAGCGAGCGTCCTCCCGCTGGCTCCGTAGCCGACACGGGATTGCCGGTGACAGAGAGGGGGAATGTTTGTTGGAGCCGGTAGTGTTAACCTCAAGTACGCAGCCCCACAATCTTGTGGCGCGGTGCTTTGTGTCCCCTTCCGGGACCACCACTCTTCCGGGAGCCTCCCCAACTGCCTGAGCAGCCTGCCTGAGCAGTTTCGAGCACGCTCCGGAACCGGCACGACACCCCTCGCTTCTCCCGAAGAGAGGGTTGAGCAGGGGGAACTCGGGCCGGGCCCTGCACGTACATCTCTCCGCCGTACCCCGGCGGACCACCGCCCCGGCTCCGGTCCGCGATCAGAAAGATCGAAGACCGCGCCGGACAGCACAACCGGTCGCCGAGCCAGAAGGCCGACGTCCGCTCCAGGGAAGGACCCTTCGTGAGCGACACCACCGATCTGATGGGCGTGACTGCCGACAGCAGTGTCGACACCGCCGCGCCCGCCGCAGGTGCTGCCACCGGCACCACCTCCCGGCGCCGCCGTTCCGGCACCGGCCTCGAGGGCATGGTCCTGGCCGAGCTCCAGCAGGTCGCTTCGGGCCTCGGTATCAGGGGCACCGCGCGGATGCGCAAGAGCCAGCTGATCGAGGTCATCAAGGAGGCGCAGGCCGCCGGAGGAGCCCCGGCCAAGGGCGCCGAGGCGGGCGGCGGCGCAGCCGAGACGAAGCCGAAGCGCCGCGCCACCTCAAAGGCCCGTACGGGTGAGCAGGGCGCCACCGCCGAGCCGAAGGCCGAGTCCGCCGCCCAGCAGCAGATCGACATCCCGGGCCAGCCGGCCAGCGACGACGCCCCGGCGGGCGAGCGCCGCCGGCGCCGGGCCACCGCCCCCGCGGGCAGCCCGGAGGCCGACGCGGCCAAGGCCGAGTCGAGGGGTGATCTCAAGACCGAGGTCCGGGCCGAGACCAGGACCGAGGGGCAGCCGGAGGCCAAGGCCGAGGCCGCCACCGAGACCGCCGAGGGCCGCCGCGGAGACGGCCGGCGCGACCGCGGTGAGCGCGGTGAGCGCGGTGACCGCCAGCGCGACCGCCAGCGCGACCGCCGCGGCGGCAAGGGCGACGACCAGCAGGGCGGCGGCCAGCGCCAGCAGCAGGGCGGCCAGCAGCGGCAGGGCGGCGGTCCGCAGGACGACTTCGACGACGAGCAGGGCGGCCGGCGCGGGCGCCGCGGCCGGTACCGCGACCGCCGCGGCCGCCGCGGCCGCGAGGAGTTCGGCGGCGAGCCGCAGGTCGCCGAGGACGACGTCCTGATCCCCGTCGCGGGCATCCTCGACATCCTGGACAACTACGCGTTCATCCGGACCTCCGGCTACCTGCCCGGCCCGAACGACGTGTACGTGTCCCTCGCCCAGGTCCGCAAGAACGGCCTGCGCAAGGGCGACCACGTCACCGGAGCGGTGCGGCAGCCCAAGGAGGGCGAGCGCCGCGAGAAGTTCAACGCGCTGGTCCGCCTGGACTCCGTCAACGGCATGGCGCCCGAATCCGGCCGCGGCCGCCCGGAGTTCAACAAGCTGACTCCGCTCTACCCGCAGGACCGGCTCCGTCTGGAGACCGACCCGGGCGTGCTGACCACGCGGATCATCGACCTGGTGTCGCCGATCGGCAAGGGCCAGCGCGGTCTGATCGTGGCCCCGCCGAAGACCGGCAAGACCATGATCATGCAGGCGATCGCCAACGCGATCACCCACAACAACCCCGAGTGCCATCTGATGGTCGTCCTCGTCGACGAGCGACCGGAAGAGGTCACCGACATGCAGCGGTCGGTCAAGGGCGAGGTCATCTCCTCGACCTTCGACCGCCCGGCCGAGGACCACACCACGGTCGCCGAACTGGCCATCGAGCGCGCCAAGCGTCTGGTCGAGCTGGGCCACGACGTGGTCGTCCTGCTGGACTCCATCACCCGGCTGGGGCGTGCGTACAACCTGGCGGCCCCGGCCTCCGGCCGCATCCTGTCCGGTGGTGTCGACTCGACCGCGCTCTACCCGCCGAAGCGCTTCTTCGGCGCCGCGCGCAACATCGAGGACGGCGGCTCGCTGACCATCCTGGCCACCGCGCTGGTCGACACCGGCTCGCGCATGGACGAGGTGATCTTCGAGGAGTTCAAGGGCACCGGCAACATGGAGCTCAAGCTCGACCGGAAGCTCGCCGACAAGCGGATCTTCCCCGCGGTGGACGTCGACGCGTCCGGCACCCGCAAGGAGGAGATCCTGCTCAGCGGCGAGGAGCTCGCCATCGTCTGGAAGCTGCGCCGGGTGCTGCACGCGCTCGACCAGCAGCAGGCGATCGAGCTGCTGCTCGACAAGATGAAGCAGACCAAGTCGAACGCCGAGTTCCTGCTGCAGATCCAGAAGACGACGCCCACTCCGGGCAACGGCGACTGACATCGCATCAACGGCGACCCTGACCGCCCCGTCACCCCCGAGGTGACGGGGCGGTTCGTTTGTCCCGGGAATCCCATCGTCCACTGGTCAAACGGCTGTTGACGCGCGTATCATCGCCCAATCGAAGTGGGGGGGAATCCACTGCGTGGCACCGCCGAGGCCGGAAGGCCTCGTGAACCGTGCTGCCCGCGTGCTCGTCACACCCCGCCACTACCTGGATCCTCTCCCGGCGGGCGGTCGCGCACTGCCGGTTCGACCCAAGGGGTTACCGAGTGCAGACACGCACCCGTGGTGGCCGGCACAAGCGCCGTACGAAGCTGGCGATACCGGCCGTGGCCGCGGTCGTCGCACTGACCGGCGCGGGCATCGCTATCACCGGCCCGGGTTCCGCCGAGGCGGGCGAGACGACGCCGATCAGCCTGGAGCCGGCGCAGTCCAGCCCGGTCACACAGCAGGAACTCGCCCAGCGCGCGGTCAGGGCCATGGCCGCCGCCGAGCGCACCAAGACGGCGAAGCCCGCGGCGCGTTCCGCCGCCAAGGCCGCACCGAGCGCCCGCATCATCGGCGGCAAGGAGACGACGATCTCCGCCGCCCCGTGGATGGCGCAGCTGCACTTCTGGGACAGCCAGGGCGGCTACTTCTGCGGCGGTGTCGTCATCGCCCCGACGAAGGTCGCCACCGCGGCGCACTGCGTCAAGGGCATCAAGTGGTACTCGGACGGCGTCGTGGTGGTCGGCACCGACCGGATGCCCTCCGAGAACGGCGACCTGCACGGCGGTGTGCCGGTCAACGTCAAGCGCCAGTGGCACCACCCGAAGTACAGCCCGTACACGCTCGACAACGACGTGGCGGTGCTCACGCTGGAGAGGGCGGTTTCCGTCCCCGCACTGCCGATCGCGCAGCCGAACGACTCCGCGCTCTACAAGAAGGGCCTGGACGGCAAGGTCTACGGCTGGGGCCGCACCAGTTCCACCGTGCCCGACAGCGGGTCGGAGAAGCTCAAGGTCGCCGACGCGGACATCGTCTCGGACGCCGACTGCAAGGCCGCCTACCCGACACCGACGGACACCGCGCCGAAGTTCGTGGCGGGCGGCATGCTCTGCGCCGGAGCCGCGCCCACCGGCAGGGACGAGAACACCGAGACCACCTGCAACGGGGACTCCGGCGGCCCGCTGGTCGTCGGCGGCAAGCTCGCCGGCCTGGTGTCCTGGGGCGACGTGGACTGCTCGGCGGCCGGGAAGTACGGCGTGTACGCGAAGGTCTCCGCCTACTCCGCTCCGATGCAGGCACGCGTCGACGACACCAACCGCAACCGCGACCACACGGCGGACCTGCTGGCGCGCCGTACCTCGGACAGCACGCTGTTCGGCTGGACCTCCAAGGTCACCTCGCTGGCCCGGACGCTCAACCACGGCAAGTTCTCCGGCCACAACATGGCGATCCAGGGCGACCTCGACCGGGACGACCACGAGGACGTACTGCTCCGCGCGTCCAACGGCTCCGTCTACTGGGACCACTACGTGGTGGCCACCGGCAGGACCGAGCGCAAGCTGATCTCCACCGGGTGGAGCAAGAACAAGCAGTTCGTGATCCCCGGCGACCTCACCGGTGACGAGCTGCCGGACGTCCTCACGGTCAACTCCACCGGCACGCTCTACCTGTACCCCGGCAAGGGCAACGGCGGGCTCTCCGCACCGGTCACCGTGGGCACCGGCTGGGGCCAGTACACCATGGTGCGCGGCCACGGCGACTTCACCAACGACGGCAAGCCCGACGTCCTCGCCCGTACCGCCGACGGCTCCACCTACCTCCTGCGCGGCACCGGCAGGACCTCCGCCCCGT
The DNA here is from genome assembly GCA_003725745.1 of Streptomyces sp. I6. Classification (GTDB taxonomy): domain Bacteria; phylum Actinomycetota; class Actinomycetes; order Streptomycetales; family Streptomycetaceae; genus Streptomyces. The sequence goes on from RHDP01000001.1 coordinate 4,784,606, forward strand.
TCGAGGCGCGCCGCCTGGTCGGCAAGTTCACCCCCGGCAGCTTCAACGCGCTGATCACCGTCGGTGACGTCAACAGCGACGGCCACGCGGACCTGCTGGCCCGTGACACGACCGGCCGGCTCTGGCTGTACCCGGGCAACGGCAGCAGCGCCTCGACCGGTGGGATCTTCGCCGCGCGCAAGGACTTCGGCACCGGCTGGCAGGCGTACAACCTGTTCGGCTGACCGCGCAGCCGACCCCGCCGGCTCCAGGGGCCCGTGCGCACCGAATCCCACTCGGTGCGCACGGGCCCCTTCTCATGTGCTTCTCACGGTCCTCACAGCTGCCTGTGCAACCCTTCTCGCTCCTCGCCGGTCTCACAGGTGGAGTAACAAAGCTTGACAGGTTGGACAAACCGCGCCTGAAGGCCGCGGCCGGGGGGTATCGGGACCTACGAGGACTTTGGGGAGCCATGACGGACCAGAGCAAGGGCCGAATACGCGGGCCGGGCCGGCGGCGCAAGCCGGCCACCGCGCGGCGCCGGGCCGCGACGCTCGCCGCGTGGTCCGCGGCGGGGCTGGTGCTCCTCGGGGGTCGGGGCTCGGCTGGGTCTACCTCAAGCTCGACGGCAACATCCAGGGCGTCGACATCAGCGGCCAGCTCGGCAGCGACCGCCCGGACGACGTCGACAACGGCTCCATGGACATCCTCGTCCTCGGCTCCGACTCCCGGGTCGGCGCGAACGGCGAGTACGGCAGGGACGAGGGCGGCGCCCGCTCCGACACGGCGATGATCGTGCACCTGTACGAGGGGCACCGGAAGGCCGCCGTCGTCTCCGTGCCCCGCGACACCCTCATCGACCGGCCCTCGTGTACCGACAGCCGGGGGACAGCGTCCCCGGCGAGCGCCGCGCCATGTTCAACACGGCCTACGAGGTCGGCGGACCGGCCTGCGCGGTGAAGACCGTCGAGCAGATCTCCGGTGTCCGCATGGACCACTATCTGGAGGTCGACTTCACCGGCTTCAAGCAGCTCGTGGACGAGCTCGGCGGCGTGGACATCACCACGACCGAGGCGATCAGCGACTCCGCGAGCCATCTGGACCTCCCGCCGGGCACACACACGCTCAGCGGCGAGCAGGCCCTCGGTCTGGTGCGCACCCGCAAGGCCGTCGGCAACGGCAGCGACCTCGGCCGGATCCAGCTCCAGCAGGCCTTCGTCAAGGCGTTGATACGGCAGGTCGAGAACGTGGGGGTGCTCAGTGACCCGAAGAAGCTGTACGACCTCGCCGACACCGCCACCAAGGCGATCACGCCCGACTCCGACCTCGACTCCGTCCAGGAGCTCATCGGCTTCGCGAACGGCCTCAAGGGCCTCGACGCCGACGACGTCCGGATGATCACCCTGCCGGTGGAGTACGACGAACGGGACCCCAACCGCGTCGTGCCCCTGGAGAAGCAGAGCGAGCAGGTGTGGGCGGCACTGCGCGCCGACCTGCCCATCCCCGCCTCCGCGACCGAGGGCACCGCTGACGGGCAGGCCGCGGACATCGTGGAGTAGGGGAGCAGCGGACCCCTCCCGGCCGTGCCGCCCCGCGATCCGTGCCGCCCCGCCATCTCTGCCTCCCTCCGATCCCTGCCTCCCTCCGATCCGCCCTCCCCGCGATCCGCGCAGGCCGCGACCCGTGCCGCCCCGGAAGCAGCGCGGATCGGGAGCAGCGCGGGCCGGGAGCCGGGCCGGCCCCAGAGACCCGTGCGGGCCCCGGACGGCGCGCCCCCGACCGGCCGGCCCCCCGGCGCCGTGGCACCTGGTCCACCTCGCCGCCGCGGCACCCTGCCGCGGCGACCGCGGCTGCCCCCGGCACCGGCACCGTGCGCCGACCGGCCCCGGCAGGAACCGGGCTCCGGGCGGGTACGCAGGGCCCCACCGCGGGGCCGCGGGGAATACCCGGCGGTGACCCCCGGTTTTGGGAGATACGGCCGGTCCTGGCAGACTGGTACGTCGGCTCCGGTTCACGTGCGCGCATCCCGCGCGTGCGACCCGGCGCCCTCCCGAAACTAGGAGAAACCCTTGAAGCGCGACATCCACCCCGAGTACGTCGAGACCCAGGTGAGCTGCACCTGCGGCGCGTCGTTCACCACTCGCAGCACCCTCCAGGGCGGCACCATCCGTGCCGAGGTCTGCTCCGAGTGCCACCCGTTCTACACGGGCAAGCAGAAGATCCTCGACACCGGTGGCCGTGTGGCCCGCTTCGAGGCCCGCTTCGGCAAGGCTGCCGGCTCCGCCAAGAAGTAGCGAGCCACTGCGCCGGTCCACGGCTGCCCCTGCGCGGGCGGCCGTGACCGGCGCTTTGCCGTCTCTCCCGCAGCCACCCAGCGTCACAAAACCAGGAGCATCCGATGTTCGAAGCGGTCGAGGAACTGGTCGGCGAGCACGCCGGCCTCGAGAAGCAGCTCGCCGACCCTTCGGTCCACGCCGACCAGGCGAACGCGCGCAGGCTCAACAAGCGGTACGCCGAGCTGACCCCGATCGTCGGCACCTACCGCTCCTGGAGGCAGACCGGGGACGACATCGAGACGGCCCGGGAACTCGCCGCTGACGACCCGGACTTCGCCGCCGAGGTGAAGGAGCTGGAGAAGCAGCGCGAGGATCTCACCGAGAAGCTCCGGCTGCTCCTCGTGCCCCGCGACCCCAGCGACGACAAGGACGTCATCCTGGAGATCAAGGCGGGTGCGGGCGGCGACGAGTCGGCGCTGTTCGCCGGCGACCTGCTGCGGATGTACCTGCGCTACGCCGAGCGCGTCGGCTGGAAGACGGAGATCATCGACGCCACCGAGTCCGAACTCGGCGGCTACAAGGACGTCCAGGTCGCGGTGAAGCTCAAGGGCAACGCGACGCCCGAGCCGGGCCAGGGCGTCTGGGCACGGCTGAAGTACGAGGGCGGGGTGCACCGGGTGCAGCGCGTTCCCGCCACCGAGTCCCAGGGGCGGATCCACACCTCCGCCGCCGGTGTCCTCGTGACCCCGGAGGCCGAGGAGATCGACGTGGAGATCAACCCCGGCGATCTGCGGATCGACGTCTACCGCTCCTCCGGCCCCGGAGGCCAGTCCGTCAACACCACGGACTCCGCCGTGCGCATCACACACGTGCCGACCGGGGTCGTCGCCTCCTGCCAGAACGAGAAGAGCCAGCTCCAGAACAAGGAGCAGGCGATGCGCATCCTGCGCTCCAGGCTTCTCGCGGCGGCCCAGGAGGCGGCCGAGCAGGAGGCCGCCGACGCCCGCCGCAGCCAGGTCCGCACAGTCGACCGGTCCGAGAAGATCCGTACGTACAACTTCCCGGAAAACCGGATCTCGGACCACCGCGTCGGCTTCAAGGCGTACAACTTGGACCAGGTGCTCGACGGGGAACTGGACGCCGTGATCCAGGCCTGCGTCGACGCCGACTCCGCCGCGAAGCTAGCCGCGGCGTGAGCCGCGGAACCACGAACGACCCCGCCCAGCCCGGAGGACCAGCGTGCAGTCGCTCCCCGGGGGACGACCCCGGTCCCCCGCTCCCTGCTGCTAGCCGAGGTGGCCCAGGCCACCCGTCGGCTGGCCGACGCCGGCGTGCCCTCACCGCGCTTCGACGCGGAGGAGCTGGCCGCCTTCGTCCACGGCGTCAAGCGCGGCGAACTGCACCTGGTCGAGGACGCGGACTTCGACGCCCGCTACTGGGAGGCCGTCGCCCGCCGCGAGGCCCGGGAGCCGCTGCAGCACATCACCGGACGCGCCTTCTTCCGCTACCTGGAGCTCCGGGTGGGCCCCGGGGTCTTCGTGCCGCGCCCCGAGACCGAGTCGGTCGTCGGCTGGGCCATAGACGCGGTCCGTGCCATGGACGTCGTCGAGCCGCTCGTCGTCGACCTGTGCTCCGGCTCGGGCGCCATCGCTCTGGCGATCGCCCAGGAGGTGCCGCGCTCCCGTGTGCACGCCGTGGAGCTGTCCGACGACGCGATCGGCTGGACCCGGAAGAACGCCGAGGGGTCCCGGGTGACCGTCCACCACGGGGACGCCCTCTCCGCCGTCCCCGAACTCGACGGACAGGTCGACCTGGTCATCTCCAACCCGCCGTACATCCCGCTCACCGAGTGGGAGTACGTGGCCCCGGAGGCGCGTGACCACGACCCGCAGATGGCGCTGTTCTCCGGTGAGGACGGCCTCGACACCATCCGCGGCATCGAGCGCACGGCGCACCGGCTGCTGCGCCCGGGCGGTCTCGTCGTCGTCGAGCACGCCGACACCCAGGGCGGCCAGGTGCCCTGGATCTTCAGCGAGGAGGCGGGCTGGGCCGACGCGGCCGACCACCCCGACCTGAACAACCGCCCGCGCTTCGCCACGGCCCGCAAGGCCATGCCATGAGGGGAGCGCGAGGAGGCCCCGGCCGCCCGGGGGCCGCGCACGGGAGTCCGCCGGGGCACGCCCTGCCGCCCCGGAGGGGGTCCCCCGGCCGGGGGCCGGGCGAAGAACAGAGTGACCGACAACGAGGAGGCCCGCTGATGGCTCGGCGATACGACTGCAACGACGCGACGGACCGCGCCACCGGCCTGCGGGAGGCCGCCTCGGCCGTCCGCCGCGGCGAACTGGTCGTGCTGCCCACCGACACCGTCTACGGCATCGGCGCGGACGCGTTCGGCTCCGGGGCCGTCGCCGATCTCCTGACGGCCAAGGGGCGCGGGCGCAACATGCCCACCCCCGTCCTCATCGGCTCCCCGAACACGCTCCACGGACTGGTCACCGACTTCTCCGAGCAGGCGTGGGAACTCGTCGACGCGTTCTGGCCCGGGGCGCTGACGCTCGTCGCCCGGCACCAGCCGTCTCTGCAGTGGGACCTCGGCGACACCCGCGGCACCGTCGCCATCCGGATGCCGCTGCACCCGGTCGCCATCGAACTGCTCACCGAGGTGGGCCCGATGGCCGTGTCGTCCGCGAACCTCACCGGCCACCCGGCGCCCGAGACCTGCGACGCCGCTCAGGACATGCTCGGCGACTCGGTCTCCGTGTACCTCGACGGCGGTCCGACCCCGGCAATGTGCCGTCCTCGATCGTCGACGTCACCGGCGAGGTCCCGGTCCTGCTGCGCGCGGGCGCCCTGGAGGCGGACGAGCTGCGCAAGGTCGTACCCGACCTTGAGGTGGCGCCGTGACCGGAGCGAACAGCCGGGGCCGGCACAGTGACCGTCCCTGAGGGACGTGGCATAGAAGGTACGGCCGCAGCCGGCGGCACATTCCGGATCCTCCACGTCAGCACCGGCAACGTCTGCCGCTCGCCGATCACCGAGCGGCTGACGCGGTATGCCCTGAGCCGCCGGCTCGGCGACCCCCTCGCCGACGGTCTGCTCGTGGAGAGCGCCGGCACCTGGGGCCACGAGGGCGCTCCGATGGAGGCGAACGCCGCGACGGTCCTCACCGACTTCGGTGCCGACCCCAGCGGCTTCGTGGGGCGCGAGCTGCTCGACGAGCACGTCATCCGGGCGGACCTGGTGCTCACCGCCACTCGCGACCACCGGGCCCAGGTCATCTCCATGGGCACTCCGCGGGCCTGCGCACCTTCACGCTGAAGGAGTTCACCCGGCTCGTGCGGGCCATAGACCCGGCGACCCTGCCGGACCCCGGCCAGGACGGCGTCGTCGAGCGTGCGAGGGCCCTGGTGCGGGCGGCCGCGGCACTGCGCGGCTGGCTGCTGGCGCCGAGCGCGGAGGCGGACGAGGTCCACGACCCGTACGGGGGGCCCATCACCTTCTTCCGGTCCATCGGCGACGAGATCCACCAGGCGCTCGACCCGGTGCTGACGGCGCTGACGGGCGTCCCGGCCCGCCGCTGACGGCTGACGGCTGACGGCTGACGGCTGCCAGCGGGCGGGGCTCCGCGGCCCCGCGGCCCCGTGCTTGGCGGGCGGCGCGCGGCGTACGGTACCGCCGTTCCCCGGGCGCGCCGTCGCCTGGGGACCGGCCGTACCGTACGAAGGCCCTGTCCTCCACCGCCGTACGGCCCGACGGCGAGGGAGCCGGCCGATGGGGACGACGGTCCGGCCGGGGACGGACGGGCGGCGTCGCCGAGGCGTGGCCCGGACGGCCGAACGAGGCGGATCCGGGTGCCGGACACCGGGCGGCCGGACGCACCCGGGCCTACATTGGAGGGGCCGTACACCCCCACGTGAGGCCGGGAGACCACGATGCCGGTCAGTACCCCCGCACCCGCCCGCACCCCGAACGCGCCCGCCGGCCTCGACGTCCTGCGCCGCCAGGACCCGGAGATCGCGGAGGTCGTGCTCGGCGAGACGGCCCGGCAGGCCGAAGGCCTCCAGCTGATCGCGGCGGAGAACTTCGCCTCGCCCGCGGTCCTCGCGGCGCTCGGCTCCCCGCTCGCCAACAAGTACGCCGAGGGCTACCCCGGCGCACGCCACCACGGCGGCTGCGAACGCGTCGACGCCGCCGAGCGGATCGCGATCGACCGGGCCACCGCCCTCTTCGGCGCCGACCACGCCAATGTGCAGCCCCACTCGGGCTCCTCGGCGGTCCTCGCGGCGTACGCGGCGCTGCTGCGGCCGGGGGACACCGTCCTCGCGATGGGCCTGGCCTTCGGGGGCACCTCACACACGGCTCACCGGCCAACTTCTCCGGGCGCTGGTTCACGTTCGTCCCGTACGGGGTCGACGCGGAGTCGGGGCTGCTCGACTACGAGCACATCCTCAGGCTCGCCCGCGAGCACCGGCCGAAGGCCGTCGTCTGCGGATCGATCTCCTATCCCCGGCACCCCGACTACGCCGTGTTCCGGGAGATCGCCGACGAGGTCGGGGCCTATCTGATCGCCGACGCCGCCCATCCGATGGGCCTGATCGCCGGGGGAGCGGCCCCCAGCCCGGTCCCCCACGCGGACGTCGTGTGCGCCACGACGCACAAGGTGCTGCGCGGACCGCGGGCGGCATGATCCTCTGCGGCAGCCATCTGGCCGAGCGGATCGACCGCGCGGTGTTCCCCTTCACCCAGGGCGGCGCCCAGATGCACACGATCGCCGCCAAGGCCGTCGCCTTCGGCGAGGCGGCGACCCCGAGGTTCGCCGGCTACGCCCACCATGTCGTCGCCAACGCCAGGGTCCTCGCGGAAGGGCTGGAGGCCGAGGGCTTCGCGGTCACCACCGGCGGCACGGACACCCATCTGATCACCGCGGACCCGGCGCCGCTCGGCGTGGACGGCCGCACGGCCCGCGAACGGCTCGCCGCCGCCGGAATGGTGCTCGACACCTGCGCGCTGCCGTACGGCGACGGCCGGGGCATCCGCCTCGGGACCGCGGCGGTCACCACCCAGGGCATGGGCGAGGCCGAGATGGCGAGGATCGCCGTGCTCTTCACCACTGCGCTGAGCGCCGGCTCCGAGGAGATCCACCGGGTACGCGAGGAAGTACGGGATCTGGCCCGGAGGTTTCCGCCCTATTGAGGGCGGATTGCGGGCCGGTTGAGGCCGGACCGGTGGCGGACCCGGGGCGGAGGCGAGGGAGCTGCAACCGTACGGGCCGCTCGTATGTCCTCAAGCATGTGGTCAACAAAGCTAGTGTGTGGGGCTGAGATGGCCAGCGATTCCTCTGGGGCAGCCCGTGCGTGATTACCTGCTGACGCTCTGTGTCACGGCTGCGGTGACCTACCTTCTGACCGGGCCGGTACGGAAGTTCGCCATCGCGACCGGGGCGATGCCGGAGATCCGGGCCCGCGACGTCCACCGCGAACCGACGCCGCGGCTCGGCGGCATCGCCATGTTCTTCGGGCTGTGCGCGGGTCTGCTCGTCGCCGACCATCTGCACAGTCTCAACAGCGTGTTCGAGCTGTCCAACGAGCCCCGGGCCCTGCTCTCCGGCGCCGCCCTGATCTGGCTGATCGGCGTGCTGGACGACAAGTTCGAGATCGACGCCCTGATCAAGCTCGGCGGCCAGATGATCGCCGCGGGCGTGATGGTGATGCAGGGCCTGACGATCCTGTGGCTGCCGATCCCGGGCGTCGGGACGGTCTCCCTCACCCAGTGGCAGGGCACGCTGCTGACGGTCGCGCTGGTCGTGGTCACGATCAACGCGGTGAACTTCGTGGACGGCCTGGACGGCCTGGCCGCGGGCATGGTGTGCATCGCGTCCGCGGCGTTCTTCCTGTACGCGTACCGGATGTGGTTCGGCTACGGCGTCGAGGCCGCGGCTCCGGCGACCCTGTTCGCCTCCGTACTGATGGGCATGTGCCTGGGCTTCCTGCCGCACAACATGCATCCGGCGCGGATCTTCATGGGCGACTCGGGATCGATGCTGATCGGCCTGGTGCTGGCCGCGTCCGCGATCTCGGTGACCGGCCAGGTGGACCCGGACGCGCTGAAGCTGTTCGAGGGCGGCACCCGGCAGGCCACCCACGCCGCGCTGCCGGTCTTCATCCCGCTGCTGCTCCCGCTGACCATCATCGCCATCCCGGTGGCCGACCTGCTGCTGGCCATCGTCCGCCGGACCTGGAAGGGCAAGTCGCCGTTCGCCGCCGACCGCGGACATCTCCATCACCGGCTGCTGGAGATCGGGCACTCGCACAGCCGCGCGGTGCTGATCATGTACTTCTGGTCGGCCCTGATCGCGTTCGGGGTCGTCCTCTACTCGGTCCACAGCGCCTCGATGTGGATCGTGTTCGCCATCGTGGTGCTGAGCTTCGTGGGCCTGGTGCTCCTGCTGCTGCCGCGCTTCACCCCGCGGGCGCCGCGCTGGGCGGAGTCCTTCGTCCCGCCGCGCTACCGCCGCCGGCCTCGTTCCGCGGCTCTCGTGCCGGCCCCGGCACCGGGCATCCCGCCCGGCCCGGCGGCGGATCCCGCCGATCCCGCCGACGCGGCCGCCGTCAGTCCCGAGGAGGGGCGCATCCCGGTGCCCGCGGGGATCAACGGGGCGACGGCGATCGGGTCGCGTTCGCGGTTCACGGCGGCGAGGAAGTAGCGTCAACCGGGATGCCGCAGATCGGCCACACAATGTGATGAAAGGATGGCGGGGTGGGGCGGTCGGCGTGCCTGCGGGCCGCGATGCCGGCAGTTCCGTCGTCCAGGAGTCCGGGGCGCTTGCCTTCGGAACGCACTCACGGCCAATACCAGACAAAGCGGTAATTTGTCCTGCACACACGCGCGACCTCACTCTCATGTGTGAGAGTTGGCACACCGACGGGTAAAGACCTCTTCAAATAGTTTGTGATACGGTTCACGAGAACCGGCGACAGAGCCGAAGGACCGCAGTGCGACGGTCGCTTCGGTGCCCGAGACCCACCTCGGACCGGATCTACGCTCGTCCTTGACGACACCAGTGCCCCACCACCCAGCGGAGTTGCCGCCATGCCGTCCAATGACGTCCGGACTCTCCTTCAGACCGCCGTGCCCACCGCTGCCGTCGGCGTGATCGCCGCGATCGTCAGCGGTGTGGTCGCCGGTGGCAAGGGGCCCTCGGCGCCGCCGTCGGCACCCTGGTGGTCATCCTCTTCATGGGGATCGGGATCGTGGTCCTGCAGCGGACCGCGAAGCACTTTCCGCAGCTGTTCCAGGCGATGGGCCTGATGCTCTACACGACGCAGCTGCTCGTGTTGTTCCTCTTCGTCGCCGCCTTCAAGGACACCACCCTGTTCAACCCCAGGACCTTCGCGGCCTCGATCGTCGCGTCGACGCTCGTCTGGGTGGCCGCACAGGCCCGTGCCCACATGAAGGCCAAGATCCTCTACGTCGAACCGGAGCCGTCGGAAGCCCGCAGGGGCGAGAAGACGGGTCCGTCGACGTGACGGGTAGGGCCGGTATAAGTGCGCGTTCGAGAAACTGCTATCGTCCGGTGCCAACTGCGGCACTGCGGGCGCGGGCATCTGAGCTGACGCCTGCTCGATCGCGAGGCATCGATGCCTGACCGCCGCCCCCACATCCGAAACACCAGTCCGGTGCCGACTCGCGGCTGCGCGCCGCGCCGACACAACGAGGTTGCCGAACCCATGCGTCACGCCGAAGGAGCCCGCGGTGAGTGCTGAACAGACCACGCTCGCCTTTGACTGGAGCTGCCGCATCCTGGCCGACAACGGCTGTGGCTTTCCGGCGCCGGGCCTGCACTCCTTCCTCTTCCAGCCGATCGCCACCGTCGGCGGCTTCGAGTTCAACAAGGTGATGCTGCTCGCGCTGATCACCACGCTCGTCGTCGTCAGCTTCTTCTACGCGGCGTTCGGCAGGGCGAAGGTCGTCCCGGGCAAGCTGCAGATGATCGGCGAGGCCGGCTACGACTTCGTGCGCCGCGGGATCGTCTACGAGACCCTCGGCAAGCGGGAGGGCGAGAAGTACGTCCCGCTGATGGTCTCCATCTTCTTCTTCGTGTGGATCATGAACATCTGGTCCGTGATCCCGCTGGCCCAGTTCCCGGTGTCGTCGATCATCGCGTACCCCGTCGTCCTCGCGGTGCTCGTCTATGTGATCTGGGTCTCGCTGACCTTCAAGCGCCACGGCTTCGTCGGCGGCTGGAAGAACATCACCGGTTACGACCCGTCGCTCGGCCCGATCAAGTGGCTGGTGTCGTTCATCGAGCTCTTCTCCAACCTGCTCGTCCGCCCCTTCACCCACGCGGTCCGGCTCTTCGCCAACATGTTCGCCGGGCACCTGATGCTGGTGATGTTCACCGTCGCCTCCTGGTACCTGCTGAACAGCTACATGATCCCGGCCGCCGGCGTCTCCTTCGCGATGACGATGGCCATGATCGTCTTCGAGCTCTTCGTCCAGGCCGTCCAGGCGTACGTCTTCGTCCTGCTGGCCTGCTCCTACATTCAGGGCGCTCTCGCCGAGCACCACTGAGCCGCACCTCGCCCGCACCACCCCCAGAACGTCCGGTGGCCAACCCCCACCGGTCCGTGAATGAAAAGGAAGAATCAGCATGGCTGCCACTGAGACCCTCGCCGCTGTCACCGGTTCGCTCGGCTCCATCGGTTACGGCCTCGCCGCCATCGGCCCCGGCATCGGCGTCGGCATCGTCTTCGGTAACGGCACCCAGGCTCTGGCCCGTCAGCCCGAGGCTGCCGGCCTGATCCGTGCCAACCAGATCCTCGGCTTCGCCTTCTGTGAGGCGCTCGCCCTCATCGGCATCGTCATGCCGTTCGTGTTCGGTCGCTAATTCACAGCTACCTGACACTTCTCGACGAAAGGCATTGATGTGATCGCCAACCTCGTTCAGCTGGCGGCCGGGGAGGAGCAGAGCCCGCTCGTTCCCCCAGGCCCCGAGCTGCTCGTCGGCACGATCGCCTTCGCCATCGTCTTCTTCTTCCTCGCCAAGAAGCTCCTCCCGAACATCAACAGGGTTCTGGAAGAGCGCCGCGAGGCCATCGAAGGCGGCATGGAGAAGGCCGAGGCGGCCCAGGTCGAGGCCCAGAGCGTGCTCGAGCAGTACCGCGCTCAGCTCGCCGAGGCCCGTCACGAGGCCGCGCGTCTGCGCCAGGAGGCCACGGAGCAGGGCGCCGCGATCATCGCCGAGATGCGCGCGGAAGGCCAGCGGCAGCGCGAGGAGATCGTCGCCGCCGGCCACGCCCAGATCGAGGCCGACCGCAAGGCCGCGGCGTCCGCGCTGCGCCAGGACGTGGGCCAGCTGGCCACCGACCTGGCCGGCAAGCTGGTCGGTGAGTCCCTCGAGGACCACGCCCGCCAGAGCCGCGTCATCGACCGCTTCCTCGACGAGCTCGAGGAGAAGGCCGAGGCTGCCCGATGAACGGAGCGAGCCGCGAGGCACTGGCCGCCGCACGCGAGCGTCTCGACGCGCTGACCGACAGCACGTCGGTCGACGCGGCGAAGCTCGCCGAGGAGCTGGTCGCCGTCACCGCGCTGCTCGACCGCGAGGTGTCGCTGCGTCGGGTCCTGACCGACCCGGCGCAGCCCGGTGAGGGCAAGGCCGAGCTGGCAGCCCGACTGCTGAGCGGTCAGGTGGGCGGCGAGTCCGCCGACCTGGTCTCCGGGATGGTCCGCTCCCGCTGGTCGCAGTCCCGCGACCTGGTGGACGCACTCGAGAAGCTGGCGGCCACCGCCGAGCTCACGGCCGCGCAGCAGGCCGGTGCCCTGGACGGGGTGGAGGACGAGCTGTTCCGGTTCGGCCGGATCGTCACGTCCAACCCGGAGCTGCGCGCCGCGCTGACCGACCGGACCGCCACGGCGGCCGCCAAGTCCCAGCTGGTCCGAGGCCTCCTCGGCGGCAAGGTCAACCCCGTCACCGAGCGGCTCGTGGTCCGTCTTGTCACGGCACCCCGTGGACGTAGCCTGGAAGCGGGACTCGAGTCCCTCTCCAAGCTCGCCGCCGAGCGCCGGAACCGGCTGGTCGCCGTGGTCACCTCCGCGGTACCGCTGTCCGACCGGCAGAAGCAGCGCCTCGGAGCCGTACTGGCGAACGTGTACGGCCGCGAGATGCACCTGAACCTGGACGTGGACCCCGAGGTCCTCGGCGGGATCTCGGTGCGGGTCGGCGACGAGCTGATCGACGGGACGGTCCTGGACCGCATCGCCGAGGCGCAGCGCCGCCTCGCGGGCTGACCGGCCACCACGTCACAAAAGAATTGCTAGAGCGGCCCGGTTGGGCCGCAGAGGATTCCTGGGGGTCCCGCGGCGCGAGCCGTCATGGACACAGCCCCAGACCCCCAAAGAAACTTCGGGCCCAACAAGGAGAGCAGGGAACCCAGATGGCGGAGCTCACGATCCGGCCGGAGGAGATCCGGGACGCGCTGGAGAACTTTGTCCAGTCGTACAAGCCGGACGCGGCCTCGCGCGAGGAGGTCGGTACGGTCAGCCTTGCCGGCGACGGCATCGCGAAGGTCGAGGGTCTTCCCTCGACGATGGCCAACGAACTGCTGAAGTTCGAGGACGGCACCCTCGGCCTCGCCCTCAACCTCGAGGAGCGCGAGATCGGTGCCATCGTCCTCGGTGAGTTCAGCGGCGTCGAGGAGGGCCAGCCGGTCCAGCGCACCGGCGAGGTCCTGTCCGTCGCCGTCGGCGAGGGCTACCTCGGCCGCGTTGTCGACCCGCTCGGCAACCCGATCGACGGCCTCGGCGAGATCGAGACCTCGGGCCGCCGCGCCCTCGAGCTGCAGGCCCCACGGTCATGCAGCGCAAGTCGGTCCACGAGCCCATGGAGACGGGCTACAAGGCCGTCGACGCGATGACCCCGGTCGGCCGCGGTCAGCGTCAGCTGATCATCGGCGACCGCCAGACCGGCAAGACCGCCCTGGCCGTCGACACGATCATCAACCAGCGCGACAACTGGCGCTCCGGCGACCCGGCGAAGCAGGTCCGCTGCATCTACGTCGCCGTCGGCCAGAAGGGCTCCACCATCGCGTCCGTGCGCGGCGCGCTGGAGGAGGCCGGTGCCCTCGAGTACACGACGATCGTCGCCGCCCCGGCGTCCGACCCGGCCGGCTTCAAGTACCTGGCGCCGTACACCGGCTCGGCCATCGGCCAGCACTGGATGTACGAGGGCAAGCACGTCCTCATCGTCTTCGACGACCTGTCGAAGCAGGCCGACGCCTACCGTGCCGTGTCGCTGCTGCTGCGCCGCCCGCCGGGCCGTGAGGCCTACCCGGGTGACGTCTTCTACCTGCACTCCCGTCTGCTGGAGCGCTGCGCCAAGCTGTCCGACGACATGGGCGCCGGCTCGATGACCGGTCTGCCGATCGTCGAGACCAAGGCCAACGACGTCTCGGCGTTCATCCCGACCAACGTCATCTCCATCACCGACGGCCAGTGCTTCCTGGAGTCCGACCTGTTCAACGCCGGTCAGCGTCCGGCCCTGAACGTCGGTATCTCGGTGTCCCGTGTCGGTGGCTCCGCCCAGCACAAGGCCATGAAGCAGGTCTCCGGCCGGCTCCGCGTCGACTTGGCCCAGTACCGCGAGCTGGAGGCGTTCGCCGCCTTCGGTTCCGACCTGGACGCCGCTTCGAAGTCCGCCCTGGAGCGCGGTAAGCGCATGGTCGAGCTGCTGAAGCAGCCGCAGTACGCCCCGTACCCGACGGAGAACCAGGTCGTCTCCATCTGGGCCGGCACCACCGGCAAGATGGACGACGTCCCGGTCGAGGACATCCGCCGCTTCGAGTCCGAGCTGCTCGAGTTCCTGCACCGCGAGCACAAGACGCTGATGACCTCCATCCGCGAGGGCGGCAAGATGTCCGACGACCTGCTCGAGAAGCTCGCCGAGGCGATCGCCGACTTCAAGAAGCAGTTCGAGACCTCCGACGGCAGGCTGCTCGGCGAGGACGCTCCGGCGACCGTCAACGTCTCGAAGTGACGACGGAAGGGACCTGACTCATGGGAGCCCAGCTCCGGGTCTACAAGCGTCGTATCAAGTCGGTCACCGCGACGAAGAAGATCACCAAGGCGATGGAGATGATCTCCGCCTCGCGCATCGTCAAGGCGCAGCGCAAGGTGGCGGCCTCCACGCCGTACGCGACCGAGCTGACCCGCGCGGTCACGGCGGTGGCGACCGGTTCGAACACGAAGCACCCGCTGACCACGGAGGCGGAGTCCCCGGTCCGTGCCGCGGTCCTGCTCCTCACGAGCGACCGCGGTCTGGCCGGCGGCTACTCCTCGAACGCCATCAAGACGGCCGCCCGGCTGACCGAGCGGCTCCGCGGCGAGGGCAAGGAGGTCGACACCTATGTCGTCGGCCGCAAGGGCGTGGCCTACTACGGCTTCCGTGAACTGAAGATCGCGGACTCGTGGACGGGCTTCACCGACAACCCGTCGTACGCCGACGCCAAGGAGATCGCGGCGCCCCTGATCGAGGCGATCGAGAAGGACACGGCCGAGGGCGGCGTGGACGAACTCCACATCGTCTTCACCGAGTTCGTCTCGATGCTGACGCAGACGCCGGTCGACGGCCGGCTGCTGCCGCTCAGCCTCGGCGAGGCGGCGGCCGGGGCGGCGGGAAGGACGAGCTGCTTCCGCTGTTCGACTTCGAGCCGTCGGCGGAGGACGTCCTCGACGCACTGCTGCCGCGGTACGTCGAGAGCCGGATCTACAACGCCCTGCTGCAGGCCGCGGCTTCCGAGCACGCGTCCCGCCGCAAGGCGATGAAGTCGGCGACCGACAACGCGGGTGATCTGATCAACACCTACACCCGACTTGCCAACGCGGCCCGCCAGGCCGACATCACCCAGGAAATCAGCGAGATCGTCGGTGGCGCGAGCGCCCTGGCCGACGCGACCGCGGGGAGTGACTACTAATGACCACCACTGTTGAGCCGACCGTTCCGGCCGGCGTGGCCACCGGCCGCGTCGCGCGGGTCATCGGCCCGGTCGTCGACGTGGAGTTCCCCGTCGACGCGATGCCGGAGATCTACAACGCGCTGACCGTCGAGGTCCCGGACCCGGCGACCCCGGGCACGACCAAGACCCTGACGCTCGAGGTCGCGCAGCACCTCGGCGAGGGCGTCGTGCGCACCATCTCGATGCAGCCCACCGACGGCCTCGTCCGCCAGGCCCCGGTGACCGACACGGGCAAGGGCATCACCGTCCCGGTCGGCGACTTCACCAAGGGCAAGGTGTTCAACACCCTCGGTGAGGTGCTGAACGAGCCGGAGGCGAACGGCCAGGAGTCCGAGCGCTGGGAGATCCACCGCAAGGCCCCGAAGTTCGAGGACCTCGAGTCGAAGACCGAGATGTTCGAGACCGGCCTGAAGGTCGTCGACCTTCTCACCCCGTACGTCAAGGGTGGAAAGATCGGTCTGTTCGGTGGCGCCGGCGTCGGCAAGACCGTCCTCATCCAGGAAATGATCATGCGTGTGGCGAAGCTGCACGAGGGCGTTTCCGTGTTCGCCGGTGTCGGTGAGCGCACCCGTGAGGGCAACGACCTCATCGCCGAGATGGAGGAGTCCGGCGTTCTGGACAAGACCGCCCTGGTCTTCGGCCAGATGGACGAGCCCCCGGGCACCCGTCTGCGGGTCGCCCTCGCCGGTCTGACCATGGCGGAGTACTTCCGCGATGTGCAGAAGCAGGACGTGCTGTTCTTCATCGACAACATCTTCCGCTTCACCCAGGCCGGTTCCGAGGTGTCCACCCTGCTCGGCCGTATGCCGTCCGCGGTGGGTTACCAGCCGAACCTGGCGGACGAGATGGGCCTCCTCCAGGAGCGCATCACCTCGACCCGTGGTCACTCGATCACCTCGATGCAGGCGATCTACGTCCCCGCCGACGACCTGACCGACCCGGCGCCGGCGACCACCTTCGCCCACCTCGACGCGACGACGGTTCTCTCCCGTCCGATCTCCGAGAAGGGCATCTACCCCGCGGTGGACCCGCTGGACTCCACGTCCCGCATCCTGGACCCGCGCTACATCTCGCAGGACCACTACAACGCCGCCATGCGCGTCAAGGGAATCCTGCAGAAGTACAAGGACCTCCAGGACATCATCGCGATCCTCGGTATCGACGAGCTGGGCGAGGAGGACAAGCTCGTCGTCCACCGTGCCCGTCGTGTCGAGCGCTTCCTGTCCCAGAACACCCACGCGGCCAAGCAGTTCACCGGCGTGGACGGCTCGGACGTTCCGCTGGAGGAGTCGATCGCCGCGTTCAACGCGATCTGCGACGGCGACTTCGACCACTTCCCGGAGCAGGCCTTCTTCATGTGCGGTGGTCTCGAGGACCTCAAGAAGAACGCCAAGGAGCTCGGCGTCTCCTGAGTCCCGCGACTCACGACGGGGGCGGGTCCCGCCCCGCCCCCGTCCCACGCCCTCCCGGGGTCCTGAACCAGCCGCGCGCGCGGCGGGCCCCGGACGGCCCCCGGCGTTTCGGCGCCCGGGCCCCTATTAGACTTATGACCCAACACCCGGCATGACCGCCGGGTGGTGACCCGAGGAGCCACCCTTGGCTGCTGAGCTGCACGTCGAGCTGGTCGCCGCCGACCGCCAGGTCTGGTCCGGCGAGGCCAACCTGGTCGTCGCGCGCACCACGTCCGGCGACATCGGCGTCATGCCCGGTCACCAGCCGCTGCTCGGTGTGCTGGAATCGGGCCCCGTGACCATCCGTACGAGCGAGGCAACGGTCGTCGCCGCCGTGCACGGCGGTTTCATCTCGTTCGCCGACAACAAGCTGTCGCTGCTGGCGGAGATCGCCGAGCTGGCGGACGAGATCGACGCCCAGCGCGCCGAGCGTGCGCTGGAGCGCGCGAAGTCCGAGGACGACGCCGCCGCCGGGCGGCGCGCCGAGGTTCGGCTGCGCGCGGTGGCGGTGCGCTGAGCGCACACCCGCCGATGAACCACTCTCAGCCGCGGCCCGGACTGGACTTCTCCAGACCAGGTCGCGGCTGAGGCGATGCAGGTGCAGACGCAGATGCAGGTCGTATTCCGCTACGGGACGAAGCGAGGAGGTCGGTGGAGATGTTCCTCGCTCTGCTTGTGAGCGGACTGGTCGTCGCACTGGTGGTGATCGGGCTCTTCGTCTTCGGCCTGCGCCGCAGGCTGATCCAGCGCTCGGGGGGCACCTTCGACTGCAGCCTGCGCTGGAACGCGCCCGACGAGGACGACCACTCCGGCAAGGGCTGGGTGTACGGCGTGGCCCGCTACAACGGCGACCGGGTCGAGTGGTTCCGGGTCTTCTCCTACGCCCCCAGGCCGCGCCGCGCCCTGGAGCGTTCGGCCATCGAGGTGGTCTCCCGGCGCCTGCCCGAGGGCGAGGAGGAGCTGGCGCTGCTGTCGGACGCGGTCGTCCTCGGTTGCCTGCACCACGGCACTCGCCTCGAACTGGCGATGAGCGAGGACGCGCTGACCGGCTTCCTCGCCTGGCTCGAGGCGGCACCTCCCGGCCAACGAGTCAACGTGGCCTGAACAGGGGTGTCTCGGTGGTTGGGGTGCCCCCGGACGGAGTCTGGGGAGGGTCAACGTGGCCTGAACAGGGGTGTCTCGGTGGTTGGGGGTGCCCCGGACGGAGTCTGGGGAGGGTCAATGTGGCTTGAGCAGGGGTGTCTCGGTGGTTGGGGGTGCCCTCGGACGGAGTCTGGGGGAGGGTCAATGTGGCATGAGCAGGGGAGCCGCGGCCGTACGGAATCCGGGTGATGCTGGGCTGGTCTCCCCCGCTTGGGCGACTGCGGGCCGGTTCGCGGCACTTTCCGCGCCTCTGCGCGCATAGGCTCGCGCCATGAGCGCAGCGGACGGGCGTGCCGGGGAGGGCACGGACGACGGGGGAGCGGACCGGGGAAGTGACGGGCCCGGAGGCCCCGGCGGCGACGAGTCGGCGGAGAGGGGCCGCGGAAGGGACCGGATCGAGCTCTTCCTGACGGTCATCCTCGCCCTGGCAGCGGTCGGTACCGCGTGGGCCGGGTTCCAGAGCGCCAAGTGGAGCGGTGTGCAGGCGAACTCCTACGCGCAGGCATCCGCGGCGCGCACCGAGTCCTCGCGGCGTTCTGCCGAGGCGGGCCAGCTGGTGACCATCGACGTGATCACCTTCACCCAGTGGCTCACCGCGCTCAACGACGAGATCGTCGCCGATCCGTCGAAGCGGCCGCAGGGTATGTACACACCGGACCCCGACAGCGTCTCCGGCTTTCTCTTCAACCGGTTCCGCGACGAGTTCCAGCCGGCCGTGGCCGCCTGGCTCATGAGGCGCCCTCTGGTCGACCCGAAGGCGCCGTCGACGCCGTTCGACATGCCGGAGTACCGGGTCGCCGCCGAGGAGCAGGCGGAGCGGCTGGTGGGGGAGGCCGAACGCAAGTCGGCGACGGCGCGTCAGGCGAACCAGCGGTCCGACAACTACGTGCTGACCGCGGTGCTGTTCGCCCTCGTGCTGTTCTTCGCCGCGGTGGCGGGCCGGGCCCGGGCGGGCCGCGCCCAGTGGGTGCTGCTCGGGCTCACCGTGGCGGCCCTGCTGGCGGCTGTGAGCCTCCTGCTGTCCTATCCGGTGACGGTCTGAGCAGGGGCGTGCCGCGGGTGGGGAGCCGCCCGGACTCCGCGTCGTACGGGAAACGGGGGGTGGTGCGGTGCACCACCCCCGTTCGGGTGCCGGGGCTATCCCAGCCCGCTGCTGATCGCGCTCACCAGCTCACCGTTCGCGGTGTCGCCGCTGAACTCCCAGAAGAACGCGCCTCCCAGGTCCTGGTTCTTCGCCCAGCCCATCTTGCCGCCGATGGTCGCCGGGGTGTCGTAGCTCCACCACTGGGAACCGCAGTGGGCGTACGCGGTCCCGGCGACGGTGCCGTTGGCGGGGCAGGTGTTCTTGAGGACCTTGTAGTCCTCGATGCCCTGCTCGTAGGTGCCGGGGGCCGGTCCGGTGGCCGAGCCGCCCGGCGCGGACTGGGTGACACCCGTCCAGCCGCGGCCGTAGAAGCCGATGCCCAGCAGCAGCTTGGCGGCGGGGACGCCCTGCGCCTTGAGCTTGGCGATGGCCTCCGCGGAGGTGAAGCCCTGCTGGGGGATGCCGGCGTACGAGGTGAGCGGCGAGTGCGGGGCGGTGGGGCCGTCCGCGTCGAAGGCGCCGAAGAAGTCGTACGTCATCACGTTGTACCAGTCGGAGTACTGCGCGGCGCCGGCGTAGTCGGTCTTGTCGATCTTGCCGCCGGTGCTGGCGTCGGCCGTGATGGCGGCCGTGACCAGATTGTCCGGGCCGAACGTGGCGCGCATGGCCCGCATCATGTTCCCGAAGGCGGCGGGACCGCTGGTGTCGCAGGTCAGGCCGCAGGCGTTCGGGTACTCCCAGTCCAGGTCGATGCCGTCGAACACGTCGGCCCAGCGCGGGTCCTCGACCAGGTCGTAGCAGGACTTGGCGAAGGCGGTCGGGTTCTGGACCGCCTGGGGGAAGCCGCCGGACCAGGTCCAGCCGCCGAACGACCAGAGGATCTTGATGTGCGGGTAGCGCTGCTTGAGCTTGCGGAGCTGGTTGAAGTTGCCGCGCAGCGGCTGGTCCCAGGTGTCGGCGACGCCGTCGACCGACTGGTCGGCGGTGTAGGCCTTGTCGTAGTCGGCGTAGGAGTCGCCGATGGTGCACCGGCCGTTCTGGACGTTGCCGAAGGCGTAGTTGATGTGGGTGATCTTGGCGGCGGTGCCGGAGGTCACCAGGTTCTTCACATGGTAGTTGCGGCCGTAGACGCCCCAGTTGGTGAAGTAGCCGAGCTTGACCTTCGAGCCGGGTCCGGGTCCGGGGCCCGGGTCGCCGCCGGTGGTCCGCACGGCGCGGGCGCCGCTGGGTGGGCCGGTCTGGTCGGCGGTGTCGCGGGCCTGCACCGTGTACGAGTAGTCGGTGCCCGCGGTGAGCCGGGTGTCGGTGTGGCTCAGTCCGGTGACGGTGGCGACTCGTGTGCCGTCGCGGACGACGTCGTAGTTCTTGATGCCCTTGTCGTCCGTGGCCGCGGTCCAGCTCAGTGTCACCGAGGTGTCGGTGACACCGCTCGCGGACGGGGTGCCGGGGGCGGACGGCGGGTTGTCGCCGGGAACCGTGCCGCCGTCGCAGGAGCCGCCGTTGACCCGGCAGCCGGACGGGGAGCCGGAACCCGCGCCGTTGAAGCCGAAGGTCACCGAGGCGCCGGGGGCGAGGGTGCCGTTCCAGCTCTTGTTCCCGGCGGTCCAGTGAGTGCCGGAGGAGGTGACGTCCGCGTCCCAGGCGGAGGTGACGGACGTGCCGGAGGGGAAGTCCCACTCGACGGTCCAGGAGCTGATCGAGGTGGTGCCGGTGTTCTTCACCGTCCACTTGCCCTCGAAGCCGGTGCCCCAGTCCTGGACCTTGGTGTAGGTGGCGGTGGCGGCGGTGGCCGCCTGGGCGGGCGTGGCGAGTCCGACCATGGCTGCGAGGGGAAGCAGCAGGGCGGTGAGCCCTGCCGTCGCTCTGGTCCTGAGGCCGGTTCTGGTGCGGGGGGTGCTCGTGCTCAAGGGTGCTCCTCGAGTTCGCGGACGGACGGGATGGGGCGGTCCGTGCAGAACACTCCGCGGGGCTCACCGCGGTGTGTGCGGTGAGCGTAGGGAGGTCTGGACCAATCGTCAATAGGTCCAGACCAGCGATGGGGAGTGGGGCTTCCGGTCTCCGGACGCTCAGACTCCCAACTCCTGCGCCAGCACCGCGGCTTGAAGCCGGCTGCGCAGCTCGAGCTTGCCCAGGAGCCTGCTGACATGGGTCTTCACCGTGGCCTCGGCCATCCGGAGCCGTATGGCGATCTCGGCGTTCGACAGGCCCTCGCCCAGACAGGACAGCACCTCGCGCTCACGCGGCGTCAGCGCGTCGAGCACGGCCGGATCCCGCGACGGCACAGGCGTGGGGGAGGCGAACTCCGCGAGCAGCCGCCGGGTCACGGCCGGGGCGATCAGGCCCTCGCCGCGGGCGACCGTGCGCACCGCCTCGACCAGGTCCCTCGCCTCGGTGTTCTTCAGCAGGAAGCCGGCGGCCCCCGCGCGCAGCGCGCCGAACACATAGGCGTCGAGATCGAACGTCGTCAGCACCAGGACGTCCGCCAGGCCCTCCCCGACGACCTGCCGGGTTGCCGAAACCCCGTCCAGACGCGGCATCTGCACGTCCATCAGGACGAGATCCGGCCGCAGCGCCCGGGCGAGCCGCACCGCCTCCTCGCCGTCCCCGGCCTCGCCCACCACCTCGATGCCGGGGAGCTGCCCAGGATCAGTACCAGACCGGCCCTGACGGACTTCTGGTCCTCAGCGACCACTACCCGGATCATGCCGAGGGCTCCTTGTCGTCCACCGTGGGCAGCACCGCCCGTACCCGCCAGACCCTCGCCGGCCCGCCGGCCGGGCCGGGTCCGGGGCCCGCCTCGAACTCACCGCCCAGCAGCGCGATCCGCTCCCGCATCCCGACGAGCCCCGCGCCCGAGCCGGGCGCGCGCGGCTCCGGGCCGCCGCCGTAGGGGCTGGTCACGGTCACCGTCAGCGCATGGCCCGCCGCACCGGTGAGGCGTACGGCGACCTCGCCCGCGTCCGCGTGCTTCAGCGCGTTCGTGAGCGACTCCTGGACGATCCGGTAGGCGGCGAGTGCCACCGGTGCCGGCGGCGCCGCGTCCAGGTCGATCGCGTCGTCCAGGGTGCACTTCAGCCCGCTCGCGGCACCGCTGGTGGCGGCCTGGTCCACGAGCGCGTCCAGTCCGGCCAGGGTGGGGGCGACGGCGGGTTCGGCGGCGTCGCCGCTGTCCCGCAGCAGCCCGATCAGCCGGCGCATCTCCGCCAGGCCCTCCACGCTGTTCTCCCGGATGACCGTGAGTGCCTGCCGGGTCGTCGCCGGCTCGTCCAGGGACAGCGCGGCGGTGGAGTGGATGGCGATCGCCGAGAGGTGGTTGGCGACCAGGTCGTGCAGTTCGCGGGCCATTCTGGCGCGCTCGGCGGTGATCGCCTCCCGGCGGTCCAGCTCGGCGAGCAGCGCGGTCTGCTCCGCGCGCAGCCGTGCCGCCTCCGCGGCCTCGCGGTGGTCGCGCACGAGGGCGCCCGTCGCGGCCGGGCCGACCGACACCAGCCCCACGACCAGGCCGAGGAGCAGCGCGGAGGGATCCTGGAACCACGCCAGGGAGCAGACCGTGGCCCCGGCCGTGATCAGCCCGGCCGCGTAGGGGATGCGCCGGGCCGAGGCCGGCGGGCCGTACACCACGGCCGCGTACACGAGGTCCGTGAACATCAGGACCGTCGCGATGCTCCCCGGCGTGAACTGGTCCGCCGCGATCGCGGCCGTGCCCGCGAGGAGTGCCGTCCTCGGCATGGTCCGCCGCAGCAGCTCCAGGCCCGACATGGCGAGGAGCGGTACGAGCACCGGCCACGGCCCGGACAGCGGACGGACGCCCTCGGTGGTGTGCAGCCCCAGCGCCCACAGCAGCAGACCGCCGGCGAGGCCCGTGACGGCTATGAGGACGTCGTCGCGGTGGGGGCGGGGAAGGTCACCGTCCCATGAAACACGCCGGGTGGGGCCGCCGGCCTCCCCGTCCGGGGTGAGCCGGGGTACATCGAAGGATGCAGTCACGGTTCGTCACCGGCGACGACGCGTCCGTGGCCGGGGTCCGGCAGCCTGGCTCCGGTACGAAGGGGACAACCGTGATCGTCACGCTGATCGTCGTCTGCGAGGTCGGCTTCTGGGTGCTGCTGGCCGCCGGTCTCGCCACGCGCTATCTGCTCCGTATGCCGAGGACCGGACTGGCCCTCCTGCTCATGGAGCCGGTGCTCGAACTCGTCCTGCTGGCGGTGACGGTGCTCGACCTCGGGAACGGGTCCGAACCGAGCTGGCGGCACGGTCTCGCCGCGCTCTACATCGGCTACACGGCGGGCCACGGCCACCGGACCGTCACGTGGCTCGACGGGCATGCCGCGCACCGTCTGGGCGGCGGCCCGCCGCCCGCGAAGCCCCCGCGCCACGGTGCCGGGCGCGCCCGGCACGAGGGCCGGGTGTGGCTGGGCACGGTGGTGGGCGCGGCCGTCGCCACCGGTCTGCTCCAGGCGGCCGTCTGGTACGTCGGGGACGCCGCCCGGACCGGCTCCCTGGAGGACTGGATGCACCTCTCGTGGCGGGTCGCGGCCTTCCACGGACTGTTCGCACTGAGCTACGCGATCTTTCCGAAGCGGGCCCCGAGGAGCGGCCGGAAGAAGGCCCTGAGAGGGTTCCGGGAGTCGACTCCGGCTCCGGCTCCGGCTGCGGCGCCGCAGCCGGAGTGGGAGCGGGAGCCGGGACGCGGGCCGGTCAGCGCCGGGCGCGAGCCGGGGTGCCCGGCGGCACGGCGGCGTCAGGGCGAGCAGCGGCGGCCGGGAGCGCCGCCTTCCCCGGCCGGCCGCGCACCCGCCGGGACCACCGGGGACACACCGCGCTGACAGGCCGCCCGCCGGCCGTCCCCCACCGCACGGGGGTACGGGGAGAGCCCTCAGCGCTCTCCGCCGGGCACCCAGAGGACGTCCCCGACTTCCTTGTTCGCCGTCCTGGCGAGGATGAAGAGGAGGTCGGAGAGCCTATTGAGGTAGGTCGCCGCCAGGGGGTTCATCGTCTCGCCGTACACCTCGACGGCGGCCCACGTGGAGCGCTCGGCCCGCCGCACCACCGTGCACGCCTGGTGCAGCAGCGCGGCACCCGGTGTGCCGCCCGGCAGGATGAACGAGCGGAGCTTGTCCAGATCCGCCAGGAAGCGGTCGCAGTCCGCCTCCAGCTTGTCGATGTACTGCTGTTCCACCCGCAGCGGCGGGTACTCAGGGTTCTCCACGACGGGTGTGCACAGGTCCGCGCCCACGTCGAACAGGTCGTTCTGCACCCGGACGAGAACCTTGACGACCTCCTGCGGGAGCCCGCCGAGCGCGATGGCCGTACCGATGGCCGCGTTGGCCTCGTTGGCGTCCGCGTAGGCGGAGATGCGCACATCGGTCTTGCTCGTGCGGCTCATGTCGCCGAGCGCCGTGGTGCCCTTGTCGCCGGTGCGCGTGTAGATGCGCGTCAGATTGACCATACGGTCAGCCTAAGGCCTGTCCCGCAGCCCCCGGCGGGCGCACGACGACGGCCACGGCGCCTCGCCGCGTTGCCGAATCGCGCGAATACGCCCGGTTCGAGGACGACCCTCCGCCCTGCGGTGCGCCGCGTCCGACGCCGCGCGCCGGTCCGCCGGGGATGGCGGGACACCCCTTGGGGCGGCCCGGGTTCGGCCACCCGCCCCCGTCTCCGGTGTGATGTCCGTCATCCGAGACGTGACGCGCATCTCTTCGCCGCCACACGGCGCCCCGCGGCCGATAGCCTCCGCAGGGATCCGGTAGGCAAACGTGTGTTAAGGGGTGCAGTAGTGGCCAGGAAGCTCGCCGTCATCGGGGCCGGACTCATGGGGTCCGGTATCGCGCAGGTCTCCGCCCAAGCGGGCTGGGACGTCGTGCTGCGCGACGTCACCGACGCGGCCCTGACCCGCGGCACCGACGGCATAAAGGCCTCGTACGAGAGGTTCGTCGCCAAGGGCAAGCTCGAAGCGGCCGACGCCGAGGCCGCGTTGGCGCGCATCACCGCGACCACGGACCTCGACGCGGTCGCCGACGCGGACGTCGTGGTCGAGGCGGTCTTCGAGAAGCTCGAGGTGAAGCACGAGATCTTCCGTGCGCTCGACAAGCTCGTACGGGACGAGGCGGTGCTCGCCTCCAACACGTCCGCGATCCCGATCACCAAGATCGCGGCCGTGACCGAGCGGCCGGAGCGCGTCGTCGGCACCCACTTCTTCTCGCCCGTGCCGATGATGCGGCTGTGCGAACTCGTCCGCGGTTACAAGACCAGCGACGAGACGCTCGCCACCGCACGCGAGTTCGCCGAGTCCGTGGGCAAGACCTGCATCGTCGTCAACCGCGACGTCGCCGGCTTCGTGACCACCCGTCTGATCTCGGCGCTCGTCGTCGAGGCGGCCAAGCTGTACGAGTCGGGCGTGGCGAGCGCCGAGGACATCGACATCGCGTGCAAGCTCGGCTTCGGCCATGCGATGGGGCCGTTGGCCACCGCCGACCTGACCGGCGTCGACATCCTGCTCCACGCCACCGGCAACATCTACACCGAGTCGCAGGACGAGAAGTTCGCGCCGCCGGAGCTGATGCGCCGGATGGTGGACGCCGGTGACATCGGGCGCAAGAGCGGGCAGGGCTTCTACAAGCACTGAACGCCGACCCCGGGTGCGCGGGGGCCGTACGCCCCTGCCCACCTTCACCCCTTCGGGTGAATTCGGTATCGGTTCGCTTACAGACGGCAACTTCTCTGCACGTACGGCAGTCAGTTGGTGCAAACACAGAGACAGTCGAACCTCACGGTCGAACGCGATGATCGAACGCCAGTCCGCGCCGGCGGCAGGGCGCCGCAGAGTCGGGCCGTCGACGTGGGCGTCGGCTCTGACGGACAAGAGCACTCTCGGGGAGCGCATATGCACATCAGGGGCGACCACGCCGAGCTGGTCGTCGGGGGCCGCCTCGACGTCCGGAGCGCGGCGGACGCCCGAACGGTCCTGCACTCGGCCGTCGACGGCGGAGTGGGCGATCTGGTGCTCGACCTGAGCAATCTGGACTCCTGGGACGCCACCGGTCTCGGGGTCATCATGGGCGCGCACCGACGGGCCGGCCGCTGCGGCCGGCGCCTCGTGCTGCGCGGAGTGCCGCCGCAGATGCAGCGGCTCCTGGTGGCCACCCGGCTGCACCGCATCCTGGCCATCGAGGGCGGAATCGCCGCAGAGTCATTGCCCCGGGTCTGAGCGGGCGACACGTGCCAGGGCGCACAATCATCACGAGACCGTGACGTCCTGGGCGCCCGCCACCCCGGCTGTTCCCCGATTCCCGCCGAACGTCTAGGCTCCGGTCGCCCGCCTCTCCACCAACCCACACGGCGGGCACCGGACCAGAAGCGGCAGCGGAGCGTGCAGCCGGCCGGAGGGGCTTCCGCACGAGACGCCATCTGGGGGCTTTGACCATGGACCCGAAGAATCCGGAACCGGACGAGTACGGCCACGACGGCGACCGCGACGGCGCCGCAGGCGGCACCGCGCAACGGCCGCCGCGCGACGCGGTGCCGCCGGAGTTCGCCCACCAGAAGGCCACGCCCGCACGCATGGTGCGCGTGGTGGCCGGCGAACTCGTACTCACCGTCAACCCGGTCGACGGCAGCGAGATCGAGCCCTGCCGCCCCGGCGAGCAACCCGCCCCGCCCGTACGGCACACCTCCGGTGAGCGCGAGGAACTGCGGCGCGCCCTCCGGCCCCCGGTTCCCCCCGGACCGGCCGCCCCCGCACTGCCGCTGCTGGAGCGTCAGGAGGAGCGTCAGCGGCTGGTACGCCTCCTGGGACGCGGCCGCACGGTCCGGCTGACCGGGCCCGCCGGGTCGGGCCGTACCGCCCTGCTCGACGCCGTCGCCGCCGACTGCGCGGACCTGGCCCCCGACGGTGTCGTCCGGCTCTCCGGGCACCACCGCACGCCCGCCGAGCTGCTCCGCGAACTCTTCACGGCGGTC
Source organism: Streptomyces sp. I6 (assembly GCA_003725745.1). Classification (GTDB taxonomy): domain Bacteria; phylum Actinomycetota; class Actinomycetes; order Streptomycetales; family Streptomycetaceae; genus Streptomyces. The sequence goes on from RHDP01000001.1 coordinate 4,811,508, forward strand.
CACAACGCCCCGCTGCACCGGCCCGGCCGGGCGGAACTGCTCGGACACGTCCGCGAGATCGGTGCCGTCGTCCTCGTCGACGACCTGGAGTTCGGCGGCAGCGCCCTGGACGAACTCCTCGACGCCACCCCGGAATGCGCCTTCCTGCTCGCCGCGACGCCCGATGTGGCGGCACCCTCGGCCGGGTCCCGGGTCGAGGAGGTGTTCCTCTCCGGACTCGACCGCGGCACCGCCCTCGAGCTCCTGGAGCGGGCCGTGGAGCGGCCGCTCAGCGACGAGGAGGCGAACTGGGCCGGCGACCTCTGGTTCGAGTCGGAGGGGCTGCCCCTGCGCTTCGTCCAGGCCGGTGCGCTCCTCCGGCAGCGCGACACCCTGCGCAACGGCCCCGCGGAGCGGGACGGCGGTGTCGCCGGCGACACCGCCACCGACGCCACTGACGCCACTGACGCCACCGACGACGACGAGGGCAGCGTCTTCGGCGACGGGGTCGACACCCCGCTGCCGACGCTCGGCGAAGGAGCCGCCCCCGCCGCGCTGCTCGCCTCCCGCCTCAGTGAGTCCGCCCGCGAAACCCTCCGGTTCGCGGTCGCCCTCGGCGGCGAGGTCCCGCACCAGGCGCACCTTCCGGCGCTCATCGGCGACACCCACGCGGACGCCGCGCTCGGCGAGCTGACCAGCTGCGCCCTGCTCAGTCCCGTCGGCTCCCGCTACCGGCTGGCGGCCGGAGTCGCCGCCCAGCTGGAGGCCGCGGGCTACGGCGAGGGCGCCCTCGAGCGCGCCGACACGGCCGCCCGGCACTACGCGTGGTGGACGGGGCACCCTTCGGTGACGCCCGCGCGGGCGTCCAGCGAGGCGGACGCGATCCTCGCGGCGCTGGGCGCCCTGGTGCCCGCGCAGGAGGCCGGGCACGCCGCAACCGCCGTGCTGCTGGCACGCAGCGCCGCGCCCGCGTTCGCGGCCGGACTGCACTGGCAGGCGTGGGAGCGCACGCTGCGGACCGGTCAGGAGGCGGCCCGGACGGTGGGCGAGGTCGCCGAAGAGGCCTATTTCCTCCACGAGCTGGGCGTGCTGGCCCTCTGCTCGGGCAGCCTCGACCGGGCGCGTGCCGAACTCGAGGCGTCCGTCGCCATGCGCGGAGCGCTTGCCGACAAGAGCGGCACGGTCGCCGGCCGCAGGGCGCTGGCTCTCGTCGCCGACCGTGAGGGTGCCCGCCCGCCGGTTGCGGGCGGCGCCGAGGGCGGGACGGCCCCGACCGTACGCGCCGAGGAGCCGGTGTTCCCCGCCCTGGGTGCCACGGTCGTCTCCGCACCGGCCGAGACGGCGGAGGCCGGCCGCCGGACCCCGGCCCGGCCCGCCGGCCTCGTCGCGGAGGCGCGCCGCCTCGTGGTATCCGGACCCCGGCGCCACCTGGTCGCGACCGGAGCGGGCGCACTGCTGGCCGTGGTCCTCGGCACCATGGTGACCCTCGGAGCGGCCTCCGACGAGGAGCCCCCGGCGGACCGGGTGACCAGCGAGCAGTCGGCGAACGAAGGGGAGGGGAGCGAGGGCCTCGACGCGGACGAGCCCGCCGACACCCCCACCAGCGGCCCCGCGGACGGCACCACCGGCGGTACGGGAGGCGCCCCCGCGGCACCGGGTACCGCGCGGCCCGGCGAAAGCGGCTCGGCGGGCGACCCCGCGGCACCGGGCGGCGGTTCCCCGGCGGGCGGTTCGGGCACGAACGGCTCGGCGAACGGCGGTTCGTCGTCGGCGACGGGCGGGACGACCGGGAGTTCGTCGTCCACGGTTGGTTCGCCGTCGACCGGCGGCCCGTCGTCGGGTTCGTCGGGTTCGTCGGGCGGATCCCCGTCGGACGGGGGCACGTCCACGGGCCCGGGCGGCGGTACCTCGGGCGGCGGTGCGAGCGACGGCGGCGCCTCGGAGGGCGGTACGAGCGACGGCGGTGCGAGCGACGGGGCACGTCCACGGGCCCGGGCGGCGGTGCCTCGGAGGGCGGTGCGAGCGACGGCGGTGCGAGCGACGGGGGCACGTCCACGGGCCCGGGCGGCGGCGCCTCGGACGGCGGCACCGTCGAGGGCGGTGCGTCCTCCACGGGCGACCCGGGGGCCACGACGAGCAGCCCCGGCGGCAGCCAGGCGGTGCCCGGCAGTTCGTCGCCCTGACCGCCCGCCGGTACGCGTGCGGCGCGGCGCCCCGCGTCCGCGCGGCACCCCGTGTCCGTTCAGCGCCCCGTCTCGGGCGGCCCCGTGTCCGGCGCCCGGTCTCCGGCGCCCCGTGTCCGCGGAGGGGCGCGGGCGGCCCGCGCAACCGCCGGCCGCCCGCGTTCCCGGGTCTCCGTCAGAACAGACGCAGCTTGTCGTCCTCGATACCGCGCAGGGCGTCGTAGTCCAGCACCACGCAGCCGATACCCCGGTCCGTCGCCAGCACGCGGGCCTGGGGCTTGATCTCCTGGGCCGCGAACACACCGCGGACCGGGGCGAGACGGGGGTCGCGGTTCAGCAGCTCCAGATAGCGGGTGAGCTGCTCGACCCCGTCGATCTCGCCGCGGCGCTTGATCTCCACCGCCACCGTCGCGCCGTCGGAGTCCCGGCAGAGGATGTCCACGGGGCCGATCGCCGTCGGGTACTCGCGGCGGATCAGGCTGTAGCCCTCGCCCAGTGTCTCGATACGGTCTGCGAGCAGCTCCTGGAGGTGCGCTTCCACGCCGTCCTTGATGAGCCCGGGGTCCACGCCCAGCTCGTGTGACGAGTCGTGGAGGACCTCCTCCATGGTGATGATCAGTTTCTCGCCCGTTTTGCCGGTGACCGTCCAGACGTTGTCGTCCCCCTCCTTGAGGGTGCAGGGAGGGGACATCCAGTTCAGCGGTTTGTACGCCCTGTCGTCGGCGTGGATGGAGACGCTGCCGTCCGCCTTGACCAGGATCAGGCGGGGAGCGGAGGGCAGGTGGGCGGTGAGCCGGCCGGCGTAGTCCACGGAACAGCGGGCGATGACGAGACGCATGGTGCGCAACGCTACTCGACCGACCTCCCCGTGCGCGATTCCTCCCCCGTCGCCCCGGCCTCTGTCCGAGTCCCTACGGGTCGCCCCTCTTGTGCCCTTACGCAGGTGGCCGGTTGTGTTCCCATTCTCCTGGTGCGGACCAGACAGCGCGCATAACGTGGAAGCAGGAGGTCGCCGGTCGTGCACGCAGCGTCGCCCTCAGCGCCGCAGCCGGGCACACGCCGCCGCCTCCTTCCCTGCCCGTAAGACCCCGCTCGGCGGGGTCGCGAGAGGAGAACCCATGTCGCTCGACGTCTCACCGGCGCTGTTGGAACAGGCCGAGCGAGGCGAGGTCGACGAAGCTGCATTCGTCGACTGCGTCCGGACCTCCCTGCCCTACGCATGGGGGATGATCAGTTCTCTGGTGGCCCAGCTGAAGGTGGACGGTGGAGACTTCGCCGACAACCAGACGCCGCCGCCGGACGAGCAGGCACGTGGTCAGCTGTTGCGCGCACTCGCGAGCGACGCCATCAGGGGTGCGCTGCAGCGGCACTTCGGAGTGCGGCTCGCTTTCCAGAACTGCCACCGCGTCGCAGTGTTCCCGCTGGACTCCTCGGTGGATGAGCGGCTCACCCGCTTCACCTCCGTCAGGGCCCAGCTGCTCAACCAGTCGCCGGAACTGCGCGACTGCTGATGTCTTCCGCTGCCGCTCCGCGTCGCGCGAGGAGCCATGTATGCCGGGCGGCAGCCTCCGCCGGACGACGGGCCGGAGGAGGCGTGCGGGCTGTACGGTCGTGCGGCCCGCACGCGCGTCGGTCCGATCAGCGAAGTAGCGGCAGCACTTCGGCGCCCAGCCGCCGGACGTTGTCCTCTGTCGCCGCCAGATCGCCCGAGCCCTCGGAGAGGAGCGCGAACCGGGTGATGCCGGTGCGCTCCGCGGTCGCCGCGAGCCGGTCCGCGGCCAGCCTCGGCGGTCCCACCGGATGCAGCCGGCACAGCAGCTCCGTGTAGCGGACGGGGTCGCGCATCGCACGCTGTCGCCCGTCGACCGTCACATGGGCCTCCAGGCCCTGCTTCAGCCAGCCCGGCATCGCCTTGGCGAGGACCTCCTCAGCCGCCGTGCGGCTGTCCGCGATCTGCACCAAGCCGGCCGACACATGGCCGGCCGCCGCCACCGCCACCGTCTCCGGATCGCGGCCCGACGCGAGGGCGTGGCTCCGCCACAGGGCGACCATGCCCGCCTTCTCCTCGTCGTCGCAGTGCATCCCGAGGAGCATCGGCAGCCCGCGCTCGGCCGCCAGCCGCACCGTCGCGGGGGAGGTGCACGCCACGACCACCTCCGGGCTCGCGGGGCCGTGGCCGTCCCCGCCGATCAGATCCCCGGGGCGCGGGACGACGGGGACCTCGCGGAAAGCGAATCGTTCCCCCTCGCTTCCCACCCGGGCCTCCCGCAGCCAGCGCAGCAGCAGGTCCAGCGACTCGGGGAAGTGCTTCTCGTACGCCGCGAGACCGGCGCCGAAGACCTCCAGATCGACCCAGGGGCCACCGCGGCCCACCCCGAGGGAGAACCGGCCCCCCGACGTGAGGTGCAGCAGTGCCGCCTGCTCGCCCAGCGCCACGGGGTGGACGGCGGGCAGCACGCTCACCGCCGTGCCCACCCGGATCCGCTCCGTGCGGCCGAGCAGCAGCGCGGCCAGGGTCACCGCGGACGGGCAGACCCCGTACGGTACGAAGTGGTGCTCGGCCAGCCAGACCGAGTCCAGTCCGGCGGCCTCGGCCGCCTCGGCGGACCGCACGGCCCGGTGCAGTGCCTCCCCATGCCCTGGCCCGGGAACTGGGCGGCCAGTACAAAAGCTCCAACGCGCATCGCCTGATGCCTCCTTGCGGCCGACGCGGCATTCCCCCACACAGGCAACAACGTCTGACACGTGCCAAAGGCACGGCCGCGAGTGAAGTTGTTGCGATTTTCCGGTAACTGGGCCCGGCGGGTGGAGCGGTCGGCGCCGAACGGGGCCCCTACCCGCCGCCCGGGACCGTAGGCTTGGGTGTGAACTGTCCGCATCTGCTCCCGAGGTGTCATGTGTCCCCGCGCAGAAACCGCCCCGCGGAGGGGAGAAGCAGACCGACCGCGCCGGTGACATGGCCGACCGCTACGGCGGGGTGGAGCGGACCGAGAGCTGGCGGGGCGAGGACTGGCGGGTCCGGCACGTCGCCGGGGCGAGCGCCGCGGGCAAGCGCTACCGCTGCCCGGGCTGCGACCAGGAGATCCCGCCCGGCACCCCGCACGTGGTTGCCTGGCCCGACTACGGCGGGGTGGACGACCGCCGCCACTGGCACAGGGCGTGCTGGAACGCGAAGGACCGCCGCACCTCCCGGGTGCAGCGGTCCCGCAACGCGCCTCGGTACTGAACGTCCCGGCCCGGCCGCCGGGGCGTGCCTGCCCCGTCAGGCTGCCGGGGCGCCGGTCCGGCAGCGGTCAGGCGTCGCGCCGGTCGCCCGGTGGCGGTCAGACGTCGCGCCGGTCGAGCGAGAGGTAGGCGGCGGCCATGGCCGCGCCAGCCATGCCCGCCATGATCCACAGCGGCTGCCAGCCGTTCGGGCCCTCGTCCGAGACCGGAGTGTCGTAGAGCACCCCCAGCTGGCTCGGGATCGAGTACTCGAGCAGGAATTCCGCCATCGGCCGCAGCGAGTCCGCGAACATGAACATGGCCAGCACCAGCGGCAGCAGGACCAGACCGATCATGACGGTGATCGCGCCCGCCGAGTGCCGGACCAGCGCGCCGACGGCGAGCGACAGCAGCCCGAGCAGGGCGACGAAGAGACCGGCGCCGACCGTCGCCCGGAACCAGTCCTCACCGGTGCTGACGCCCGCGTCCGTGATCGCCGTCTGCAGGGCGCCGACGATCGCGGCGGTCACCGTCGTGATCACGAACACCAGCAGGAAGAAGACCGTCGCCTTCGCCGTCAGCACCCGGGAGCGGCTGGGGCAGGCGGTCAGGGTGGTGCGGATCATGCCGGTTCCGTACTCGGAGGCGATGGTCAGCACACCCAGTGTGATCACGCAGATCGAGCCGAGCAGGACGCCGAAGAAGCCGAGGCTGAGCACGGACTCCTCGCCCAGCTCGGGCTCCGCCGCGGACACGGCCACCGCCGCGAGGAGGCCGATGCCGAACATGAGCACGATCATCACGCCGAGGGTCCACAGGGTGGAGCGCACCGAACGGATCTTGGTCCACTCGGAGGCGAGCGCGTCGCCGAGGTGCGCCGCCCGGACGGGGATCGGGGAGTCGTAGGCGCCCTGCGGGTACGCGCCCTGCTGCTGGTACGGGGTCGTCATCGGGCGTCCTCGGTGCTGCTCTTGGTCAGGTCTGCGGGGGCGGCGGCAGGGGCCGGAGGGCCGGCGGGAGCCGGGGGCGCGGCGGGAGGCGCTGCCGGGGCCGGCGCACCGGGCGCCGCAGTGGTCGCGTACGGGTTGAGGACGGGCGAGTCGGTGCCCGGCGGAGTGCTCGCGTACGGGTTCTGGCCGGGGGCGGTGGCGCGTACCAGCCCTGCTGCGGCACCTCGGGACCATCACCGCCGACGGGTCGTACCCCAGCGGCGGCGGCTGCATCAGACCGGCCTTCTGGTCCTCCGTCGAGCGGTAGTCCACGGCCGCCTGGGTCATCCGCATATAGGCCTCCTCCAGGGAGGCCTGGTGCGGTGAGAGCTCCCACAACCGCACGTCGGCCTCGTGCGCCAGGTCGCTGATGGCGGGCAGCGGGAGGCCGGTCACCCGCAGCGCCCCGTCCGGCTCCGGCATGACCTGGCCGCCGGCCTCGGTGAGGACGACGCTCAGCTTCTCCCGCTGCTGCGGCTCGGTCTGCGGGGTCCGTACCCGTGCGAAGCCCGCCGAGTTGTGCGCGATGAAGTCCTTCACGCTCATGTCCGCGAGCAGCTGACCGCGCCCGATGACGATCAGGTGATCGGCGGTGAGGGCCATTTCGCTCATCAGGTGAGAGGAGACGAACACGGTACGGCCCTCGGAGGCCAGCTGCTTCATCAGATTGCGCACCCAGAGGATGCCTTCCGGGTCGAGACCGTTGACCGGCTCGTCGAACAGCAGCACCTGCGGGTCTCCCAGCAGGGCCGCGGCGATGCCGAGACGCTGCCCCATACCCAGGGAGAAGCCCTTGGACCGCCGCCTGGCGACGTCCTGGAGGCCCACGACCCGAGGACCTCGTCGACCCGGCGGGCCGGGATGCCGGACAGCTGGGCGAGCGAGAGCAGATGGCTGCGGGCGCTCCGGCCGCCGTGCACCGCCTTGGCGTCCAGCAGGGCCCCGACCTGACGCGGTGCGTTGGGCAGCTTCCGGAACGGGTGGCCGCCGATCGTGACATGGCCGGAAGTCGGCTGATCAAGGCCGAGGATCATGCGCATCGTCGTCGACTTGCCCGAGCCGTTCGGCCCCAGGAAGCCGGTGACGGCACCGGGCCGCACCTGGAAGGAAAGGTTGTACACGGCCGTCTTGGCGCCGTAGCGCTTCGTCAGGCCGACTGCCTCGATCATTGCTCCAGCCCCATCGACAGGTCAGGTCGTCGGGGCACGGCCGCACACGGCCGCAGCCCCCCGTAAGAGTTAGGAGGATATCCGGGGCCTGACGGTTCCGGCCAAGGCGTCCCGCCCGGTCCGGGCGGGACGCCGGTCAGGCGTCCCGCTTCTTGAGGACCGCGAAGCCGCCGAGCAGCGAGGCCGCCACCCAGATCAGCATGATCCCGAGGCCGCCCCACGGCCCGTACGGGACCTCCTCGCTGTTCATCGCCTGCGGTACCACCTGCATGATCTTCGAGCCGGCCCGGTCGGGGAAGTAGCGGGCCACGTCCTTCGCGTACGGGACGGCGGCCAGGATCTGCGACACCAGGAAGAAGAACGGCATCAGGATGCCGAGCGAGAGCATCGAGCTGCGCAGCATCGCCGCGACGCCCATGGAGAAGAGCGCGATGAGCCCATGTAGAGCCCTCCGCCGATCACCGCGCGGAGCACGTTCTCCTCGCCGATGGAGGTGGCGCGCCCGCCGAGCAGGGCCTGTCCGAGGAAGAAACTGAGGAAGCTGGTCGCCGTCCCCACCACCAGCGCCAGCAGCCCGGCCACCATGATCTTGCTGAACAGGAAGGTGGCGCGCTGCGGGACGGCGGCGAGCGAGGTGCGGATCATGCCGGAGCTGTACTCCGTGCCGACCACCAGCACGCCGAAGACGACCATGGCGAGCTGGCCCAGCACCATGCCGGAGAAGCTGATGAGCGTCGGGTCGAAGGTGGCCTGCTCGGCCGGCGGCAGGTCGTCGAAGGTCGAGGCCAGCAGCGCGCAGAGCAGAGCGCCGACGGCGACCGTCACCACGAAGGCGCTGACGAGGGTCCAGCTGGTGGAGGCGACCGTGCGGATCTTGGTCCACTCGGACCGCAGAACGGCGGGTACCGAGGCCATGGGTCAGGCTCCCTTGTCGCGCGGGCCCACTGGGGGCCGTGGCCGGGGGCGGAATGCGCGTGGTACTCCACGGCGCTCGCCGTCATCTGCATGAACGCCTCCTCCAGCGAGGCGCGCTGGGAGCTCAGTTCATGGAGCACGATCCGGTGCTCGGCGGCCAGCTCGCCCACCTGCTCGGTGGTGGCGCCGTCGATCTCCAGCGTGCCGTTGCCGGCCTCGACGGGGTGAGGCCCGACTGGTGGAGCACGTCCCGCAGCCGTTCCTGCTGCGGCGAGCGCAGCCGCACATAGCTGCGCGAGTTCTGGTGGATGAAATCGGCCATCGAGGTGTCCGCGAGCAGCCGCCCCTGTCCGATGACGATCAAGTGATCGGCGGTGAGGGCCATTTCGCTCATCAGATGGGAGGAGACGAAGATCGTTCTCCCTTCGGCCGCGAGCTGTTTCATCAGATTGCGGATCCAGTGGATTCCCTCGGGATCCAGCCCGTTGACCGGCTCGTCGAACATCAGGATCTCCGGGTCACCGAGCAGCGCGGAGGCGATGCCGAGCCGCTGCCCCATACCGAGGGAGAAGCCCTTGGTCTTCTTCTTCGCCACCGCGGTCAGGCCGACCGTGTCGAGGACCTCGGCCACCCGGCTCGCCGGGATCCGGTTCGCCTGGGCCAGGCAGAGCAGGTTGTTGTAGGCGGTCCGCCCGCCGTGCATCGCCTTGGCGTCGAGCAGGGCACCGATGTACTTCAGCGGTTCCTGCAGGTCCCGGTAGTGCTTGCCGTCGATCCGGACCGTCCCGCTGGTGGGGTTGTCCAGATCCAGCATCATCCGCATCGTGGTCGACTTGCCCGCGCCGTTCGGCCCGAGGAAACCGGTCACGACGCCCGGCCGCACCGTGAAGGAGAGACGGTCGACCGCGACCTTGGAGCCGAAACGCTTGGTGAGACCCTCGAGCTCGATCATGCGTTCACGCTACGGGGGCATACGGGGAAAACGCCACCCGATATGGCCGACGGACTGCCACATTTCACCATCCGGACAACGACACGGACCGAGGGAGCCGCGCAGGGGCGCGCAGGGAGCCGGACGGCGCGTGCGCCCGGTGCCTCGCAGGCACCGGGCGCACGAGGAGCGCACTGCCGTGCGCCAGGGCCTCAGCGGGACTGCTGGGCCGGGACGCCGCGGGACACCGGCTCGTCGTCGGCCGGCACACCCGTCGCGGCAACCGCCGCACCGGTCAGCGTGGCCAGCATCTCACGGACGTTGGTCAGCTGGGCGTTGATGGAGTCGCGACGGTTGGTGAGCGCCGCGAGCTCGCGCTCCGACTCGCTGCGGATGCGGTCCGCCTTCGCGTTCGCGTCGGCCACGATGTCCTCGGCCTGGCGCTGCGCGGTCTCGACGGTCTGCCGGGCACGGCGCTCCGCGTCCGTGCGCAGCTTCTCGGCCTCCAGACGCAGCTGCTCCGCGCGGTGCTCGATCTCCGCGAGACGCTTCTCCGCCTTCGCCTGACGCGACGCCAGGTCGCGCTCGGACTGGTCCCGGCGCTTCGCCAGGTTCGTCTCGAAGTCCGCGGCGGCCTGGGCGGCCTTGGCGCGGGTCTCCTCGAAGAGGGCGTCCGCCTCCTCACGCTTGGACTGCGCGTCCTTCTGCGCCTCGGCGCGCAGCGAGTTGGCCTCGCCCTGCGCCTTCTCGACGATCCTGACGCCCTCGTCCTCGGCCTTCTGCTTCCGCTCCGCGGCGAACGCCTCGGCGTCGTTGCGGACCTGCTGGGCCGCTCCCTCGGCGAGCTCGCGGTGCTGCTCGGCCGCGCGCCGGGCCTCCTCACGCAGGTCCTTCGCCTCCTCCTCGGCGAGGCGGAGGATCTTCTCGACACGCGCACCGAGCCCCGCGTAGGACGGCTCCGCGTCGTTGACCTGGGCCTGGGCGTTCTGCGTCTCGAGATGGAGCTCCTCGATGCGCTTCTCCAGCGAGGTGATTCGCGCGAGAGCGCTGTCACGGTCGGCGACGAGTTTGGTAATGCGGTCATCCACCTGACCGCGGTCGTACCCGCGCCGCACGAGCTCGAAGCCGAAGGGGAGGAAGTGTCGCTCATGGGGATCCTGTCGAATGAGACCGGCTGAGGTGTTAGAGGGAATCCTAGGCGCCCGAGCGGCGTGTCATCGAGCAGATGCCCGTTTGATATGGAGAATGTCCAGCCTTTCGGGTGGCTAGCTCTCGGAGGACTTGCCACTCGAACGGGTAATTCCTGCCGTGGCCCCCGCCTTGACGCCGCCGTCCTTGCCGCCCGGGGCCTCGAACGACTCCAGTGCCTCCAGCACGTCCTGCACCCGGGAGATCTCCGCCTGGATGTCCTCGCGGCGGCGCACCAGCACGTCCAGCTCCCGCTTGCCCTCCGCGATCATGCGCTCGGCCTCGCGCTCCGCGTCCGCCTTGACCTTCTCGGCCTCCCGGACCAGCTCGGCCTTCTTCTGCTCGGCCTCCTTGAGCAGCGCCTCCGCCTTCCGCACCGCGGCGATCCGCACCTTGCCGGCCTCCGAATTGGCCTCCGACACCAGCTCCTTGGCCTTCGCCCCGGCCTCGGCCTGCTGCTCCTCCGCGGCCTTCACCAGCTGGTCGCAGCGCTCACCCGCGGCCTTCATCTGCTCGGCGGACTCCCGTCGGGCCCGCTCGTGCAGCTCCTCGACGTCGCTCTCCACGCGCCTGCGCCGCTCCTCCGCCCGCTCCCGGATGGCGGTCGCGTCGCCCCGCGCCCCACCAGCAGCTCGTCGGCGTCCGTACGGGCCTTCTCCACCAGGGAGTTGCCCTCCACGGTCGCCTCGGCGACCAGCCGGTCGGCCTCCTTCCGGGCCGCGCCGACCATCGTGTCCGCCTGCGACTCGGCCTCGGTCGTGGCGCGCAGTGCCTCCTCCTGCGCCTTGGCCATCAACCGGTCGACCTGCTCGGCCGCGTCCGCGCGGCGCTTCGCCACGTCCTTCCGGGCCGTGTCGAGCAGCCGGTCGGCCTCCTCCCGCGCCTCCGAGCGCATCCGCTCGGCGGCCCGCTCCGCGTCCCCGCGGAGCTGCTCCGCCTCGGCCCTGACCCGGTCCGCCCGCTGCTGAGCGCCGCTCACGGTGTCGGCCGCCTCGGCGCGCAGCCGTTCGGCTTCCGCCCCCGCCTCGGCGATGAGCTGGTCGGCCTGCTCGGCAGCGCCGGCACGGCGCTTGTCCGCTGCCTTCCTGGCCTCGTCGAGGATCTTCTCGCCGTCCGAGCGGGCGGCCGCGCGCAACTCCTCGGCCTGGCGCTCGCCGTCCTCCTTGGCCTGCTCTGCCTCGGTGCGCAGCCGCTCCGCGTCGCGCTCGGCGAGCGACAGCAGTTCGGACGCCTCGGTCGTGACCCGGTCGGACTCCCTCGTGGCCTCGGCCACCAGCCGGTCGGCCTGGGCCGCCGCCTCGGAACGCATCCGGTTGGCGTCCTCGCGGGCCTCGGCCCGGGTCCGTGCCGCGTCCTGCTCGGCGGAGGCCAGGGAGTCGGCCGCCTCCGTGCGCATCCGCTGGGCGTACTCCGAGGTCTCGGTGCGCAGCCGGTCCGACTCGGCGATCGCCTCGTTGACGGTCCGCTCGGCGAGCGACCTGGCGGCCTCCGCCTCCTCGTCGGCGCGCGCCCGGACGCGGTTGGCGTCCTCGGTGGCGCGCTCGCGCTCCGCGTAGGCGTCGCCGCGGACGCGGTCCGCCTCCTCCTGGGCCTCCGTCCTGGTGCGCTCGGCCGCGTGCTCGGCGGCGCTGCGCAGCCCGGCGATCTCCTGCTCGGCCTGCTCCTGCAGACCGGCCACGGAGTCCCGTACCTGCTGGGCGGTCTGCTCGGCGGCCGACACCATCTCGGTGGCGCGCCCGTCCGCCTCCTCGACCAGCCGCTGCGCCTCGGTCTGCGCGTCCTCCACCCGCCTGCGCGCGGCGGCGAGCAGCTCCTCGCTCTGCTCGCGGGCCAGCTCCCGCTCCTGGTCGGCCTCCGACCGGGCCGCGCCCAGAGTCTCCTCGGCCTCCCGGCGGCGCCGGTTCGCCTCCTCCTGGGCGGCGGCGAGTGCCTCGGAGGCCTCCTGGCCGACCCGCTCGGCCGCCGAGGCCGCCTCGCCGCGGATCCGGTCGGCGGTCTCCTGCGCCTCGGACCTCAGCCGCTCGGCCTCCGTGGCGGCCTCGGTGCGCAGCCGTACGGCGACCGCCTCGCCCTCGGCACGGGAGGCCGAGGCGTCGGACGCGGCCTCGGTGCGCAGCCGCTCGGCCTCCTGCTCGGCCTGCTCCACCAGCCCACGGGCGCGCTCGGCCGTCTCGGTCCGCAGCCGCTCGGCCTCCTCGGCGGCTTCCCGGCGGATCCGCTCCGCCTCCGCCCGCGCCCCGGTCAGTGCCTCCTCGGCCGACGCGAGACGGGTCTCCGCCTCCGAGTGCAGCCGGGCCAGCCCGTCCGCGGCCTCGGCCTGGCGGGCGGCGACCGCGCGCTCGGTCTCCTCGCGGAGTGCGGCCGCGGCCCGCTCGGCCGCGGCCTTCACCTCGTCGGCCTGCTCCTCGGCCTCGGTGCGCAGCCGGTCCGCCTCGGTGCGGGTGCGCTCCAACGTCTCCTCGGCCTGCCGGCGCAGCGTCGTGGCCCGCTCGATGGCCTCGGTGCGGACGCGCTCGCTGTCGGCGGTGGCCTTGGACCGCACGTCGTCGGCATCGGCCTTCGCCTTCGTCAGCAGGTCCTCGGCGGTCTTCGCCGCCTCCTCGATCTGCTGGACGGCCTCGCGGCGCGCCTCGCTGCGGATCCGCTCGCCCTCGGCGACGGCCTCGGACCTCAGCTGCTCGGCCTCGCCGCGCAGCCGCCGGGCCTCCTCCTGCAGTTCGACGGTCTTGGCGCGGTACTCCTTGGTGTCGTCCTTCGCCGCGCCCTTGAGCTCCTCGGCCGTGTCATGGGCCTCGGCGCGCAGCCGGTCCGCCTCGGCCTCGGCCTCGCGGCGGATCCGCTCGGCCTCCTCGGCGGCCTTGCGGGTGGTGTCCTTGGCGTCCTCGGACGCCTTGTTCAGGACCTCCTCGGCGGTCCGCGCGGCCTTGGCGAGCTGGGCGGCGGAGTCCTCGGCGGCGACCGTACGGGCCTTCTCCGACGCCTCCGCGACCAGCTTCTCCGCCTCGGCCCTGGCGTCGGCGAGCGCCTGCTCGGCCTCGCTCTTGAGGTTCTCGGCGTCCTTGGTGGCCTCGGCGACGAGCCGGGCGATCTCCGACTTGGCGGTCCGGGCCCGCTGCTCGTTCGCCGACTCGGCGTTCGCGAGCAGCTTGCCCGCGGCCTCCTTGGCCTCCGCGACGGTCTTGTCGGCCTCCGCACGGGCCTCGCGGAGCCGGTCCTCCGCCTCCTGCATCCGCTGCCCGGCGCTCCGGCTGAGCTCGGCGGCCTGCTGGCGGGCCTGGTCGGACTCGGCGGTCGTCGCGGAGCGGAGCTGCTCGGCGTGGCTGGTGGCCTCCTGGGCCTGGGTGGAGGCGGCGTTCAGCAGCCGCTCGGCGTCCCTGCGGGCGCGCAGCAGGACCGCCTCGGCCTCGGCGCGGGCGGCCTCCGCCTCGGAGCTGAGCCGCTGCCGGGCCTCCTCGGCGACCCGGGCGGCCTCGGCGCGGGCGGCGGCGAGGCCCTGCTCGGCCTCCGCGCGCGACTCGTCCAGCAGCCGGCGGGCCTGGGACTCGCTGCGGGCGCGGAGCTGCTCGGCCCACGCCACGTTCTCGTTGACGTGCGCCTCGACGGTCTGCCGGCGCTCCGCCAGCTCCTGGTCGAGGCGCTGGCGGCGCTGGTTCGCCTCCGCGTGCAACTCGGCCTGCAGACGGGCCTGGTGCTCGGCGTGCTCCTGGAGGATGCGCTGGGTCTGGGCCCGGACCTCGCGCAGCTCCCGCTCGGCGTCCGAGCGCAACTGCTCGGCCTGGATCTGGGCGTTCCGGAGCAGTTGCTCGGCCTGGTAGCCGATGTCGGCGCTGTCGTAGGCGGGGCGGGACGCGATGGTGCGGCGCGCCTCGTGGAGCTTGGCGCGCAACACCTCGACCTGGTATCCGAGGTCCTCGGCGTGCTGGACGGCCTTCTCCCGCTCGGTCTTCAGCCGGTCCATCTCGGCTTCGAACCGCGAGAGGTGGTCGTCGTCAGCTCGGTGGCTCTCCTGGCGTTCGTAGCCCCGCACTGCGCGGTCCCATCCGTCCCCTGGTCGCAACTCTCTACAGACGAGCGCCGTTCGCCTGAACGGCCCCCGGGGAAATGGTGTCAGATCAGTAACGAGGACGCGGCGCGGCCCCGACCCGGCCCCGGCCCGGAGCGGCCCACTCTACCGGGCCGGGAATCCCGGCGGTCAGTGCTCCGCTGATGAGGGGCGGCGGAAGTGACCAGTTCGGTGAGGACTCCGTGGCAGTCCTTGGGGTGCAGGAACGTGATCCTGGAGCCCATCGAACCGGTGCGGGGCTCGTCGTAGAGGACCCGTACGCCCTTGCCCCGGATGTCGTCGGCGGCACCGTCCACGTCCGCCGTGCCGAAGGCGATGTGGTGGACCCCCTCGCCGTTCTTGGCCAGCCACTTCCCGACCGCGGAGTCCTCTCGGGTGGGCTCCAGCAGCTGGAGGTAGGAGGCCCCGCCGTCCGAGGTCTCGTTGATCTTGAGCATGGCCTCCCGGACGCCCTGCTCCTCGTTGACCTCCGTGTGGAAGACCTCGAAGCCGTAGGTGGCCCGGTAGAACTCGACGGTCCTGTCGAGGTCGAAACAGGCGATCCCGATGTGGTCGATTCGCGTCAGCATGCCTCCAGTGCAGCGCTCCCGGCGGTGGTTACGCAACGTGCGCGCGATCACACGCGCAGCCCGGTGACCCGAACGCCGACCGCTCAGTACAGTTCGAGTAAACCCTCGTTCACTCCTCAGCCGCCGTGCTGGAAGGGGATCGCCTCTCATGACCGGAACGAACAGCACCACATCCGTCATCGTCGCCGGGGCCCGCACTCCCATGGGGCGGCTGCTCGGCTCTCTGAAGTCGTTCTCCGGCGCCGACCTGGGCGGATTCGCCATCAAGGCCGCGCTGGACCGGGCCGGCATCGGCGGCGACCAGGTGCAGTACGTGATCATGGGCCAGGTGCTGCAGGCCGGCGCCGGGCAGATCCCGGCCCGGCAGGCGGCCGTCAAGGCGGGCATCCCGATGAGCGTCCCGGCCCTCACGGTCAACAAGGTGTGCCTGTCCGGGCTCGACGCGATCGCCCTCGCCGACCAGCTGATCCGTGCGGGTGAATTCGACATCGTCGTGGCCGGCGGCCAGGAGTCCATGACCAACGCGCCGCACCTGCTGCCGAAGTCCCGCGAGGGCTTCAAGTACGGCGCGATCGGGATGCTCGACGCCATGGCGCACGACGGTCTCACCGACTCGTTCGAGAACATCGCCATGGGCGAGTCCACCGAGAAGCACAACACCCGCCTCGGCATCGCCCGTCCCGAGCAGGACGAGGTCGCCGCGCTGTCCCACCAGCGCGCCGCCGCCGCGCAGAAGAACGGCCTGTTCGAGGCCGAGATCACACCCGTCGAGATCCCGCAGCGCAAGGGCGAGCCGGTCGTCTTCAGCAAGGACGAGGGCATCCGCGCCGAGACCACCGTGGAGTCGCTCGGCAAGCTGCGCCCCGCGTTCGCCAAGGACGGCACGATCACCGCCGGCACCTCGTCGCAGATCTCCGACGGCGCCGCCGCCGTGGTCGTGATGAGCAAGGCCAAGGCCGAGGAGCTCGGCCTGGACTGGATCGCCGAGATCGGTGCCCACGGAAACGTCGCGGGCCCGGACAACTCGCTGCAGTCCCAGCCGTCCAACGCCATCGCGCACGCCCTGAAGAAGGACGGCCTGGAGGTCTCGGACCTCGACCTCATCGAGATCAACGAGGCGTTCGCCGCGGTCGCCGTGCAGTCGATGAAGGACCTCGGGGTGTCCCCGGAAAAGGTGAACGTCAACGGCGGCGCGATCGCCCTGGGCCACCCGATCGGCATGTCCGGCGCCCGCATCGTGCTGCACCTCGCGCTCGAGCTGAAGCGGCGCGGCGGCGGGATCGGGGCTGCGGCGCTGTGCGGCGGCGGCGGCCAGGGCGACGCGCTGATCGTGCGCGTGCCGGCGAAGTAAGCCTCTCGGAGATCGGAGCACGCACGATGGTGGACGTCCCCCAGCTGGTCGCCCAGGCGAGGGAGGGCAGGCCGCGGGCCGTGGCCCGGCTGATCTCACTCGTCGAGGGGGCGTCCCCGCAGCTCCGCGAGGTCATGGCGGAACTCGCGCCGCTGACCGGCGGCGCGTACGTGGTGGGCCTGACCGGTTCGCCGGGCGTCGGCAAGTCGACGTCCACCTCGGCGCTGGTGACGGCGTACCGGAAGGCCGGCAGGCGCGTCGGCGTGCTCGCCGTCGACCCGTCGTCCCCGTTCAGCGGCGGTGCGCTGCTCGGGGACCGGGTGCGGATGTCCGACCACGCCTCCGACCCCGGGGTCTACATCCGCTCGATGGCCACCCGCGGCCACCTCGGCGGCCTCGCCTGGGCCGCGCCCCAGGCGATCCGGGTCCTCGACGCGGCCGGCTGCGACGTGGTGCTCGTGGAGACCGTCGGGGTCGGCCAGTCGGAGGTGGAGATCGCCTCCCAGGCCGACACGTCCGTGGTGCTGCTGGCCCCCGGGATGGGCGACGGCATCCAGGCCGCGAAGGCGGGGATCCTCGAGATCGGCGACGTGTACGTGGTCAACAAGGCGGACCGCGACGGCGCCGACGCCACCGCCCGCGAACTCAACCACATGCTCGGGCTCGGCGAGTCCCGGGCGCCGGGCGACTGGCGCCCGCCGATCGTGAAGACGGTCGCCGCGCGGGCGCAGGGTGTCGACGAGGTCGTCGAGGCCCTGGAGAAGCACCGCGCCTGGATGGAGGAACACGGTGTCCTCGCCGAGCGACGCGCCCGGCGCGCCGCGCACGAGGTGGAGACCATCGCCGTCACCGCTCTCCGCGAGCGCATCGGCGACCTCAGCGGGGACCGCCGCCTGGACGCCCTCGCGGAGCGGATCGTCGCGGGGGAACTGGACCCCTACGCGGCGGCCGACGAACTGGTGGCGGGTCTGACCGGCGACTGAGCCCCGTGCGGCGCCTCGGGCCGGGCGCGCCGAGCCCGAGGCGCCGCACGAAATCGGGCGCGCCCGCATCCGAAGCGCCGTATGCGCCGTACGCGCCCGCCGCCGCGGGCAACGCCCGTCCGGGGCGCCTGGTCCGTACCGGCGCCTCGCGTCGCAGCACCCCGGCGGGTCCGGCGGGTCCGGCGGATGCGGCGGATGCGGCGGGTCCGGCTGGGCCTTCCCCGTACAGGGCCCGCACGGCTCCCCACGGGCCCCACCGACCCTCGGACGGCCTGCACCGGCCTGCACCGGCCTGCACCGGTCTGCACCTGTCTGCACCCGGCCCGGACGGCCGTCCGGGCCGGGTGCCGCGCGCCTCTGCCGCCCCGGTACCGGTCAGTCGCCGTCGGTGCCCCTGTCCTGGTCGCAGGCGTCACCGTGCCCGTCCGAGCCGTGCCCGTCCGAGCCGTCCTCGTCCGACTCCGCATCGGAGGCCCCGCGCGCCTCCGTCGAGACCTTCGCGGTCTTCACGTCGACGGTCAGATCGTGCTCCCGGCCGTCCAGCCCCCGGACCTCGGCCTCCCAGACGACGGTGCCGCCCGGGCCGTGGGCGTGGTCGAGCTGGACCGAGGTCACGGTGCCGGGGACGGCGGACTCGGCGGCCTCGGCCGCCCGGGTTGCCGTGACCGGCGCGTCCTGTGCCGACGGATCGTGGTCGTCGCCGTCCGAGCGCTCGGTCGAGACGACCTCTCCGGTGGCCGCGTCGACGGTCACGTCATGGCGGTCGCCGTCCCTGCCGTGGATGTCCACCTCCCACTCGGCGTCGTCCAGGCCGGCGCCGGTCACGGTCCCCGGCGCCGCGCCCAGGGCCGTGTCGATCGCCTCGGAGATGGTGATCTTCGACTGTGCCGCGTCACCGCGATCCCCGTCCCCGTTCTGCACGGCGAACGCGCCGGCGGTGCCTCCGCCGGCGAGGAGCGCCGCGGTGAGGGTCGCGGTGGCCAGTGTGCGTCGCATCATGGGTCGTGCCTTCCGGTGACGGGTGGTGATGACGGGATCCACCCTGCCCGGGCGACGCTGAAGCCCGCCTGAAGGCACCTGAAGGCGCCTTCAGGATCCGTTTGCGACGCTGTGCCCATGAGGCTGTTGATCGTGGAGGACGAGAAGCGGCTCGCGCGGTCCCTCGCCGCCGGGCTCACCGCCGAGGGCTACGCCGTCGACGTGGTGCACGACGGCCTGGAGGCACTGCACCGCGCCGGCGAATGCCCGTACGACCTCGTCCTCCTCGACGTCATGCTGCCGGGTGTGAACGGCTACCGCGTCTGCGGCGCCCTCCGCGCCGCCGGGAACGACGTCCCGATCCTGATGCTGACCGCCAAGGACGGCGAGTACGACGAGGCCGAGGGCCTCGACACCGGCGCCGACGACTATCTGACCAAGCCGTTCTCGTATGTCGTCCTCGTCGCCCGGATCAAGGCGCTGCTGCGCCGCCGAGGGCGTGCCGACGGCGCTTCGCCGGTGCTGCGGGCCGGGGACATCGCCGTCGACACCGCCGCCCGCCGCGTGCACCGGGGGGACGACGAGATCGCCCTCACCGCCAAGGAGTTCGCCGTCCTGGAGCAGCTCGCCCTGCGGCCCGGGGAAGTGGTCGGCAAACCGGAGATCCTGGAGCACGTCTGGGACTTCGCCTACGACGGCGACCCGAACATCGTCGAGGTGTACATCAGCTCGCTGCGCCGCAAGCTGGGTGCCTCGGCGATCCAGACGGTGCGCGGCGCGGGTTACCGGCTGGCGGACCGGTGAGTTCGGTACGGGCCAGGGCCGCGCTGGGCGCCACACTGGTCGTCGCGGTGGCCCTGGTCGGCGCCGGGCTGACCGTGCTGTTCGTACTGCGGGCGAACCTGACCGACCAGGCCGGGCTCCAGGCCGAGGCCACCGCCCGGAACGTCGCCACCCAGCTCGGCCTCGGCGTGCCCTACGACGGTCTGGACCTGCCGGACGGCGAGGACCGCCCGGTGCGGGTGACCGCCGAGGACGGCCGGGTGCGCGCGGCCAGTGAGGACCTGGAGGCGATGGCCGGGACGCCCGCCGCCCCGGACGACGACGAGGACGGACCGCGCTTCGGGGACGGCACCGCCACGGTGGACGGCGACACGGCGGACTACCGCTTCGCGGTCGTACGGGCCGACGGGAGCCACGGCGGAACCGTCACCGTCGCCGCGGGGGCGCCCCTGGCGGCCGTGCACCGGGCCGTCGAATCGGTCCGGGACGCCATGCTGATCGGGCTGCCCGTGATGCTGGCCGTCGTGGCGGCCGTGACCTGGCTGGTGACGCGCCGGGCGCTGCGTCCCGTGGAGGCCGTCCGCAGCGAGATGGCGGCGATCACCGCGTCCGAGGATCTCTCCCGGCGCGTGCCCGAGCCGGACTCGCGTGATGAGATCGCCCGGCTGGCCCGGACGACCAACGAGACCCTCGCCGCGCTGGAGGCCTCGGTCGAGCGGCAGCGGCGTTTCGTCGCGGACGCCTCGCACGAGCTGCGCAGCCCGATCGCCTCCCTGCGCACCCAGCTGGAGGTGGGCGCCGCGCACCCCGGTCTGCTGGACGTGGCCGGCGCGGTCGCCGACACCGTGCGCCTTCAGCAGCTCGCCGCCGATCTGCTGCTGCTGGCCCGGCTGGACGCGGGGGAGAGGCCCGGCCTTGTCGGGCTGGACCTGGCGGAGGCGGTCCGCGAGGAGGTCGCGCGGCGCGGCGCAGCGGACCGCGTGCCGGTGGCCGTGGACGCCGGGGAGCCGGTGCCGGTGGCGGGGTCGCCCGGGCAGCTGGCCCGGGTCCTCGGCAATCTGCTGGACAACGCCCAGCGGCATGCGCGCCGCACGGTGACCGTGACGGTCCGGCGCGAGGGCCGGGACGCGGTGCTCACCGTGGCGGACGACGGTCCGGGGGTGCCGGAGCCGGAGCGCGAGCGGGTCTTCGAACGCTTCGTCCGCCTGGACGACGCCCGTACCCGTGACGCGGGCGGCGCGGGCCTCGGGCTCGCGATCGCCCGGGACGTGGCCCGGCGCCACGGCGGAACGCTGACGCTCGCCGAGGCGGCCGGCGGTGGTGCTCTGCTCGTGCTCCGTCTGCCCCTGGCGTCCTGAACGGCCCTGCCTCCGGCGTCGCCTCGGGGTCCCGAACGGACGGCGGGCCGGTCGCCGACGGATGGCCGCCCGGTCACGGTGTCCGGTCGTGAGCCTGGTCACTGTCCGGCTCACGGCGGCCGGTCGCGGGTCCCCGTCCGGTCACGGCGGCCGGTGGCCCGCCACCGGCCGCCGTGACCGGCCTCCGGGACGCCGCACCCGACCGCGCCGGGCACGCCCCGTCCCCGCGCCGCGCCGGCTCCACCCATGCCCATTCCCCCAGGGCACGTGGTCGGACGGCGTGGCGGGGGCGGCGGGTCAGCAGGTCAGCGGCCGGATCCGGTGCCCGAGCCGGCGCCCGAGCCGGCGGTGCACGCGTGCACCGTCAGACTTTGCCCCGGCGGCCGCGCAGGTGCTCCGCCACCGGCTTCAGGGATTCGTGGAGGTCGGCGAGCGCCTCCGGGGGCAACAGGTCGATGAAGTGCTGCCGCACGGACTCGACGTGGTGCGGTGCGACCTTCTGCATGGTCTCCGTGCCCTGGTCGGTGAGCACCGCGTAGAGCCCGCGGCGGTCGGACTCGCAGTTCTCCCGGCGCACCAGGCCCGCGTTCTCCATGCGGGTGATCTGGTGCGAAAGCCGGCTCTTGGACTGCAGCGTGGCCGCCGCCAGATCGCTCATCCTCATGCGCCGCTCGGGGGACTCGGAGAGGTTGACGAGGATCTCGTAGTCGTTGATGGTCAGGCCGAACGGTTGCAGATCCTTCTCCATCTGGTACGCAAGCAGCCTGTTGACGTCCAGATAGGTGCGCCAGGCGCACTGCTCCGCATCGCTCAGCCAGCGCGTGGCCGTCTCGGTTTCCATATATGAATGCTACCCTAAGAAGTTGAAATCGGGACGAAATGGGGGACGGTCACATCCGGCACCCCTGGCCCCCCGTGAAGGGCGCAGACGTTCGACGTCACACTCCGCAGCCTACCGCTCACAACCCGAAGCGGCGCTGGAGGTCCCCCAGCTGACCGGGCAGACGCGGGGTGGTGCCGTGCTGAACAGGGCCGTGGCCACCGCCGGGCACCCCGTCCGCGTGCGGGACCGCACCCGTCGCCACCTCCGGCATGAGCGTTTCGGTCGACTGCATCAGCACCGTGCCCGCGCCCACGAACTCGAACTGGTGCTCCTCGCCGGACGCCCCACCGATCCCGGACAGCTGCCGCAGACCGCCCATCACCCCGCTCATGTACCCGTGGTCGTAGTGGTGGCACGGCGAGGGGCAGTCCGCCCAGCCCACCAGCGCCTGCGGGTCCACCCGGATCGGCGGCTCCATGAAGACCACGGGCCCGTTCGACGCGGCGACGAACTTCCCCGTGCCGATCAGAGTGAGGAAGCCCGGCACGATCGACTGCTTCAGCGCCAGCGAGGGCTGGTACGCCAGCAGGTTCCCGGCGCGGATCGTCAGATTGCCGTCGTCGAGGTCGAAGGAGTTGACGTCGAAGGCCCGGTCGGCGAGCAGCATCTTGCCGCTGCCCTCAGCGACCACCCAGTCGCTCGCGTGCAGCGGCGAGTGGAAACTGGTGCGCATCAGCCGGTCCAGCCGGCCGTGGCCGATCCCGTTGAAGTCGATCCGCCCGTAGTAGGCGATCATCTTCCCCTTCTGCAGAAACCACTGGGAGCCCTTGAGCTCCACGCAGAAGGTGTACGAGTTGACGTTGTCGTCGCTCGGCAGCGACATCGGGTCATGGATCACCGGCGTGCTCACAGCTTCTCCTCCGACGCCTGGACGTACACCGCACCACTGCCGCTCAGCTCCAGCTGGAACGCCTCGCCCGAGCCGCGCCCCACCATGTCGCGCCAGCCCAGCGCCGTGGAGAGCTTGTTCCGCACGTCGCCGTGGTGTGCGACGTACGCCTGGGGGTCGACATGGACCGGCCGGCCGGGCGTGATCGGCAGCTCGATCACCCCTCCGTGCGCCATGACCGCGACCGCGCCGTGGCCCTTCAGGGTGGTGGTGAAGAGGCCCTGGCCGGTGACCTGGCCGCGCACCATCCCCATGACCCCGCCCTGAGAACCCATGAACATGGTGCCCTGCTGCAGCGTGCCGTCGAAGGCGAGCAGCCGGTCGGCCTCGACGTAGAGGGTGTCACCGGTGAGGTTGACGACCTGGATGTGGTGGCCGCCGTGGCCGAACACCACCGTGCCGGAGCCCTCCACCGTCATCAGCGGAGCCGCCTCGTCCGCGACCCGCCGCCCGATCATCGACATCAGGCCGCCCTGGCCGCCGGCGATGTTCGGGGTGAAGGAGACGTCGCCCTTGTAGGCGAGCATCGCGCCGCGCTGGCTGTACATCCTCTGGCCGGGGACCACCGTCGCCTCGACCATCTTCGAGTTGACCTCGCGGAACGGCATCAGACGTCCCCTCCCACGGTGTTCCGCTCACTCGGCTGCACGTACACGAGCCCGTCGCCCTCGAACCGGATCTGGAAGGCCTCGCCACCGCCCTCGCCCACGAGCGTCCGGAACGTGACCCCGGACTGGAACTGCTGCTGCAGATCGCCCTGGTGGGCGACATACGCCCCCGGGTCCACGGAGAGCGGGTACTGGGGCGTCACCCGCAGCACCACGGCCGGGCCGTCCGACATGATCGCGGCCTGGCCGGTGCCCTCCACGGTCGTGGTGAACAGGCCGTTCCCGGTCGCGCCGCCGCGCAGACCGGTGAAGCTGGTGCCGGTGCGCAGCCCGCCGTCCGTGCAGAGGAGATTGCTGGACTCGACGTACAGCTTGTCGCCGTGCAGGGAGACGAGATTGATCTCGGAGGCGCGATCGGCGAAGTAGCAGGTGCCCTGGCCCTTCACCTCCATCAGGGCCATCTGCTCGCCGGTGAGGCGGCGGGTCACCATGCCGCGCAGGCCCTCGCCGCCGCCGGTCAGTTTCTTGAAGTCCATCCGGCCGTCGTACGCGACCATGGACCCGTTCTTCGCCTTGACGGAGTCCCCGGTCATGTCGACGGCGAGCACTTTGCTGCCTTGCAGTCGGAACATTGCCACGGGGGTGAAGGTACTGTGCGGGGCGCGTATTCGGACAGGCCCCCAGGAATGAACCCGACCCTGACCCGACCCCGAGGCCACCCGGGCACGGGCCGGGAGAAGAGCGATGCCAGAATGGCTACGCTTGTGCGTCCGTTCACAAGAACATCCCCCTCCCTCCGAAGTCTCTGAAGGTGCCTTCCGTGGACATCAAGACCGCCTCCGCCCTCCACCGCCTCCGGCTCGTCTCCGCACCGGAGGCCGTGTCCTTCCTGCTGCTGCTCGTCTGCTCGGTGCTCAAGCGCACGACGGAGTTCAACGCGGTCCCGGTCATGGGTGCGATCCACGGCGCCCTCTTCGTCCTGTACGTGGTCTTCTGGCTGGACGCCTGGAACCGCGCCAAGTGGGACGTCAGGACCGCCGCGGTCTACTTCGTCCTGTCGGTGCTGCCGTTCGGCGGCTTCTACGCCGACCGCAAGCTCAAGCGCGCCGCCGAGGACGCGGTCATCGCCTCCCGCGCCCGCCGCGAGGGCAAGGTGAACGCGTGATCGTCGCCTTCTCCGTCACCCCGCTCGGTGTGGGCGAGGACGTCGGCGCGTACGTCGCCGACGCCGTCCGCGTCGTCCGCGAGTCCGGACTCCCGAACCGCACGGATGCGATGTTCACCTCGGTCGAGGGCGAGTGGGACGAGGTCATGGACGTCGTCAGGCGTGCGGTCGCCGCGGTCGAGGCGCGCGCCCCGCGCGTCTCCCTCGTCCTCAAGGCCGACATCAGGCCCGGTGTCACGGACGGCCTGACGAGCAAGGTCGAGACCGTGGAGCGCCATCTCTCCGCCTGAAGCGATCTGAAGCGGCCTGACCCCTGCCTGACGCCGGTCTGGATCCCGCCCGCCTGCACCCCGCCCGCCTGTACCCCCGCGGTCTGGATCCCGCCCGGCCTCCGCCCGGGCAGGCTTTCCCGCCCCGTCTCGGCCGCCACCGTGGAGCAGTTCGCGTCGGCCGCGCCCGCGGGCGCCGGCGTCGGCCGCGCCCCCGCGGCGCCCGGGGCGCGGCCGGGCGGAGACCGAAGTTCGAGACGGGGCTGACCAGCATATGACCAGTGGGTAAGGTCGGTGCCGTGCCGAAGCCGCTCAGCCTCCCCTTCGACCCCATCGCCCGAGCCGACGAGCTCTGGCAGCAGCGCTGGGGCCCCGTGCCCTCGATGGCCGCCATCACCTCCATCATGCGGGCGCACCAGATCCTGCTCGCCGAGGTGGACGCCGTCGTCAAGCCGTACGGGCTCACCTTCGCGCGGTACGAGGCGCTGGTGCTGCTCACCTTCTCCAAGGCCGGAGAGCTGCCGATGTCCAAGATCGGCGAGCGGCTGATGGTCCACCCCACCTCCGTCACCAACACCGTGGACCGCCTGGTGCGGTCCGGTCTGGTCGCCAAGCGGCCCAACCCCAACGACGGCCGCGGCACGCTGGCCTCGATCACGGACAAGGGGCGCGAGGTCGTCGAGGCGGCCACCCGCGACCTGATGGAGATGGACTTCGGGCTCGGCGCCTACGACGCCGAGGAGTGTGCGGAGATCTTCGCGCTGCTGCGGCCGCTCAGGGTCGCCGCGCACGACTTCGACGAGGGCTGACCGGCTTTCGCGGACGGGGCCGCTCTCTCGCGGACGGGGCACGCTCGGGTCCGCTGCCGCGGGGCGGGTCTGCTTGGGCGGACCCCTGCCGCGGGGCGGGGCTGCTTCGGGGGACCTCTGCCGGGGTGCGCCGCCGCCGGGGGTGCTCCGTTCCGGTCGGCGGTTGCCTGCCCCGGAGTGGCCGACCCGCCCGAAGATCGCCCAAAGCGGACCGTTACGCTCAGCGCCATGAAGAAGAGCGTCCTGACCCGCTACCGGGTGATGGCCTACGTCACCGCCGTGATGCTGCTCGTGCTGTGCACCTGCATGGTGTTCAAGTACGGGTTCGGCACGGGTGAGGACATCACCTTCGCCGTCTCCCAGGCGCACGGTGTCCTGTACATCATCTACCTGGTCTTCGCCTTCGACCTCGGTTCCAAGGCGAAGTGGCCGTTCGGCCGGCTGCTGTGGGTGCTGCTCTCCGGGACGATCCCCTTCGTCGCCTTCTTCGTCGAGCGCAACGTCACACGTTCGGTCGCGCCGCTGGTCGGCGAGCCGGAGCCGGCGGTGGCCAAGGCGTAGTCACTCCGCCGTACGCACGCGTACGGCGGTCTGCCATCGACAGATACTTGGACGTCCTAGTAAATTCGAGGGTATGGACGCTGACGCCATCGACGAAGGCCGCCGCCGCTGGCAGGCCCGCTATGACTCCGCGAAGAAGCGGAACGCCGACTTCACCACTCTTTCCGGTGATCCGGTCGAGCCGGTCTATGGGCCCCGGCCCGGCGACAGCTACGACGGTTTCGAGCGGATCGGATGGCCGGGCGAGTACCCGTTCACGCGCGGGCTGTACCCGACCGGCTACCGGGGCCGCACCTGGACCATCCGCCAGTTCGCGGGGTTCGGGAACGCCGAGCAGACCAACGAGCGGTACAAGATGATCCTGGCCGCCGGCGGCGGCGGGCTCAGTGTGGCGTTCGACATGCCGACCCTGATGGGCCGCGACTCCGACGACCCCCGCTCCCTCGGCGAGGTCGGCCACTGCGGAGTCGCCATCGACTCGGCCGCCGACATGGACATCCTCTTCAAGGACATCCCGCTCGGCGACGTCACCACGTCGATGACGATCAGCGGCCCCGCCGTCCCCGTCTTCTGCATGTACCTAGTCGCCGCCGAGCGGCAGGGCGTCGACCCGGGCGTCCTCAACGGCACGCTCCAGACCGACATCTTCAAGGAGTACATCGCCCAGAAGGAGTGGCTGTTCGAGCCGGAGCCCCATCTGCGCCTCATCGGCGACCTGATGGAGTACTGCGCCCGGGACATCCCGGCGTACAAGCCGCTGTCCGTCTCCGGCTACCACATCCGCGAGGCGGGTGCGACGGCGGCGCAGGAGCTGGCGTACACGCTGGCCGACGGATTCGGGTACGTCGAACTCGGCGTCAGCCGGGGACTGGACGTGGACGTGTTCGCGCCCGGCCTCTCCTTCTTCTTCGACGCGCACCTCGACTTCTTCGAGGAGATCGCCAAGTTCCGCGCGGCCCGCCGCATCTGGGCCCGCTGGATGAAGGAGGTCTACGGAGCGAGGACCGACAAGGCGCAGTGGCTGAGGTTCCACACCCAGACCGCCGGTGTCTCGCTGACCGCGCAGCAGCCGTACAACAACGTGGTGCGCACGGCCGTCGAGGCCCTCGCGGCCGTCCTCGGCGGCACCAACTCGCTGCACACCAACGCCCTGGACGAGACGCTGGCGCTGCCGTCGGAGCAGGCCGCCGAGATCGCCCTGCGTACGCAGCAGGTGCTGATGGAGGAGACCGGCGTCGCCAACGTGGCGGACCCGCTCGGCGGCGCCTGGTACGTGGAGCAGCTCACCGACCGCATCGAGGCCGACGCCGAGAAGATCTTCGACCGGATCAAGGAGCG
This sequence comes from Streptomyces sp. I6, assembly GCA_003725745.1. Classification (GTDB taxonomy): domain Bacteria; phylum Actinomycetota; class Actinomycetes; order Streptomycetales; family Streptomycetaceae; genus Streptomyces. Next base: position 4,838,673 of record RHDP01000001.1, read on the forward strand.
CGGACTGCGCGCCCACCCGGACGGCAGGCACCCCATCGGGCCCATCACCTCCGGCATCCTGCGCGGCATCGAGGACGGCTGGTTCACGGGCGAGATCGCCGAGTCGGCCTTCCGCTACCAGCAGGCGCTCGAGAAGGGCGACAAGCGGGTCGTCGGCGTCAACGTCCACCACGGTTCGGTCACCGGCGACCTGGAGATCCTCCGCGTCAGCCACGAGGTCGAGCGGGAGCAGGTGCGCATCCTCGGCGACCGCAAGGGCCGCCGCGACGACGCCCGCGTCAAGGTGTCACTGGAGAGGATGCTGGTCGCCGCCCGCGACGGCTCGAACATGATCGAACCGATGCTGGAGGCGGTCCGCGCCGAGGCCACGCTCGGCGAGATCTGCGACGCGCTGCGGGACGAGTGGGGCACCTACACCGAGCCCGCCGGTTTCTGAGCGGAGTGCCGATCGGGGCAGCGATCCGAAGGGCCGGTTCGCCCCCGGGAAGGCCGGGCCCGCACCCGTGACCGCCGACGCTGGTGGTCACCGCGGGTTCCCGGGCCGGCCGCGGCTGCCCCGCGTGCCCGGGGCGGGAAGGCGGCGGCGCCTTCCGGCGAGGAACGGGAGTCGCCCACCGGGGAAGGGGTGGGCGGGCCGCAGGCGCTTGCGGGGCCCGGCCGGCCGGTACCGGCAGATTCCTACTGGCGGGTAGCCCGTCGGCCGGGTTGCCGCTAGAGTCCGGGTAAGCGATCGCTTAGCCGCTGGTGGTGCCCGTTCGCCGCAGCGGCCCGGAGGAGGGGCCAGAGCCGTGCCGGTCATCGATGCGTGGATGCAGCATCCGACGCTGCGCCACTCCCGTCACGAGATGTTCGCGTCCTTGCGCAGGTGGACCGGGCTCGAACTCCCGGAGGAGGCCCTGCCGGTGGAGCTGACGGTGGCCGCGCTGGAGGCGGCGGACGTGGAGATCGGTCTGTCCGCCGCCTGGTACGGGCCGCAGGGGGCGCTGATCAGCAACGACGAGGTGGCCGGATTCGTCGCCGCGTCGGGCGGCCGGCTGCGCGGGGTGGCGGGCGCCGACCTGGCCCGGCCCATGGAGGCGGTGCGGGAGCTGCGGCGGGCGGTGCGGGAGCTGGGGTTCGTGGCCCTGCGCGTGGTGCCCTGGCTGTGGGAGCTGCCGCCCACCGACCGGCTGTACTACCCGCTGTACGCGGCGTGTGTCGAACTCGGTGTCCCCTTCTGCACCCAGGTCGGGCACACCGGCCCGCTCAAGCCGTCGGAGACCGGCCGGCCGATCCCCTACATCGATCAGGTGGCACTGGACTTCCCGGAGCTGGCCATCGTCTGCGGCCACATCGGCTACCCGTGGACGACGGAGATGATCGCGGTCGCCGACAAGCACGAGAACGTCTACATCGACACCAGCGCCTACACCGCCCGTCGCTACCCGGCCGAACTCGTGGACTACCTGCGAGGCCGGGGCCGCCGCAAAGTCCTCTTCGGTACGAACTACCCTATGATCACCCCCGCCCGGGCCCTGGAGCATCTGGACCGGCTGGAACTCGACGAGGAAGCGCGCGAGTTGTTCCTGTCCGGCAACGCGCGCCGCGTCTTCTCCCTGTAGGCCCGGTCGGCGCCCTGCTGTGCCGGGTACGGGCAGGGCGCAGAGCGTCGAGTTCGGCCAACCTCCCGAGCGGGGTGGCCGTTCGGGTTTGCCGGGCGGGGCGCCGAACGATGCCCGGCGCGGTCCCGCGCGGCGGGGTCGGCGGTGGCGGGGTCCGCGGTGGTCGGGTTCGCGGTGGCGGGGTCCGAGCGGTGGGTTCGCGGTGGCGGGGTCCGCGGTGGTCGGGTTCGCGGCGGCGGGGTCCGTGGCGGTGCGAGTGTCCCTCCCCGGCCGGTGACGGGCGGTCTCCCCCGGACTGCCGGCGGTGGGCGGTCGACGGCCCGCGCGCGGCCGCCTCGACCGCCGGCGACCGGCAGTAGTCCTGCCCCGCCCGCGGCAGGGCCACGTCAGGACTCCGCAGCGGCCCCGAGCCCGCCCAGCAGGACCGCGGTGAAGCGGCCTACCCAGTCCTGGTCGACGGGTTCGCAGCTCACCAGCGCGCGGTGCACGACCGCGCCCGCGATCACGTCGAAGATCAGGTCGGCCGCGCGGGCGGCCGCGACCGGGTCGGTCTCCTCCGGCAGCTCCCCGCGTGCCTGGGCCCGGGCGCGGCCCTCCAGGACCAGCCGCTTCTGCCGGTCCACGATCGACACCCTGATCCGCTCGCGCAGCGGGACGTCGGTCGTCGACTCCGCCACCACGGCCATCAGCGCGGTCCTGGCCTCGGGACGTTCCAGCAGCGCGGCGAACTGCAGCACCACGCCCTCGATGTCCGCGGCCAGGCTCCCCCGATCGGGCAGCTCCAGCTCGTCGAAGAGCTCCGCGACCGCGTCCACGACCAGCTCGTTCTTGCCCGCCCAGCGCCGGTAGACCGTCGTCTTCGCCACCCCGGCCCGGGTCGCCACGTCGCCGAGCGTCAGCCTCGACCAGCCCAGCTCCACCAGTGCCGCCCTGGTGGCCCCGAGGATGGCCGCGTCCGCCTCGGTGCTGCGAGGGCGGCCGGTACGGGCCGCGGCCCGACGACGGTGACTGCACATGGAGGCGACCATACCGGCCAGTAGGAAGATCGCTGTGAGCCACTTCACCGGGGGAAGGGCCCCGGCGCCGTACCGGACCAGTTACGCTACGACTCGTAGCGAAAGCGACAGCCGCTGGCGCCGGGTGGGGACCCGGCGCAGGCGCGCGGGGCCGTGCGCACGACCGGTGCACGGGCCTGACGCTCCGAATTTTTCACTCGTGCACGCGGAGGGGGAGGATGTACCCATGCAGCCTAGGAACATGTCCATGAGCGGCGTCGTCGACCTCGCCGCGGTGAAGGCGGCCGGCGAGGCCAAGGCCAAGGCCGAGCAGACGCGCGCGGAGGCCGCCCGACAGGGCGGCGGCGGTGCGGTGCCCCCGTCCGCCTTGGTGATCGATGTCGACGAGGCGGGCTTCGAGGGCGACGTCCTCCAGCGTTCCGCGGAGGTCCCGGTCGTCCTCGACTTCTGGGCCGAGTGGTGCGAGCCCTGCAAGCAGCTGAGCCCGGTGCTGGAGCGGCTGGCCCTGGAGTACAACGGCCGCTTCGTGCTTGCCAAGATCGACGTCGAAGCCAACCAGATGCTGATGCAGCAGTTCGGGATCCAGGGAATCCCGGCCGTGTTCGCGGTGGTCGCCGGCCAGGCGCTGCCGCTCTTCCAGGGGCTGGCGCCGGAGCCCCAGATCCGCGAGACCCTCGACCAGCTGATCCAGGTCGGTGAGCAGCGGTTCGGCCTGACCGGACTGACCGTCGACACGGACGCCGCCGAGCCGGAGACCGCCCCCGCCCCTGCCGCCGGCCCGCATGACGCGGCGCTCGAGGCGGCGGTCCACGCCCTCGACGCGGGCGACCTCGGCGGCGCCATCCGGGCGTACGAGAACGTCCTCTCCGACGACCCGGGCAACTCCGAGGCCAAGCTCGGCCTCGCGCAGGCGGAACTGCTGTCCCGGGTGCGGGAGATGGACCCGCAGAAGGTGCGGCAGGATGCCGCGGACCACCCGGACGACGTGCGGTCGCAGATCGCCGCCGCGGATCTGGACCTCGCCGGCGGCCATGTGCAGGACGCGTTCGGCCGGCTCGTCGAGGCCGTGCGCAGGGCGGCGGGCGAGGATCGCGACGCCGCACGGCTGCGGCTGCTGGAGCTGTTCGAGGTGATCGGCCCGGACGACCCGCGGGTCACGGCGGCGCGCACGGCACTCGCGAGAGTCCTGTTCTGACGGTGCCCGAACCCGGGTCCCGGTACCCGGGTTCCCCGCCGCGGTCTCCGGTGGGGGTGACGTTCCGGGCCGCCGGGCGCGCGGACCGGGTCGGCTGAACGGTGACGGAGAGCGGCCCCGCTTTACCTAAAATTGGTAAAGCGCGGCCGCTGTTACTCGCAGTAAATCAATGGAATTGTTCTGTCCCCTTTCCTCCGTGAACCTCCCAGTCTGGCGAGCCCTTTCGGGGCACCCTGTGTGGCCGGGCGGCACCATCTCGTCGTGGCGTGGTTATCGGTCCGTTACTAGCGAGTAACGAACCCTCTTGTGCCCCGGCGCGTAATGCACCACGATCGGCCACGCTCGGTCCATCACCGCATCCCGCCCGGCAGCCAGCCGCGTACCGCGGTCCTGGGTCCCCACCGGGCCGGTCGGCGGCAGAGGCGCCGGCCGCGGACAGGGGGGTTCCTGCCTCGCCGGCAGGGCCTGTCCGACGAGGTCGCGCGAAGGCGTGGCCAGTGGTTGTCGCTCGGGGTGATCGCCGGTGATTCGGACGCGGCTCGCGCCAGAGGCACAGGCGCTCTCCTTCCCGAGGACGTAGCACTTCTCCCATCCCAGGGCGGACTTGACGGTCCGCGCCGGAGATGTACGTCCGAGAAGGAGGAAACATATGTCCCAGGTTCGTGGTGGGACCAGATGGAAGCGGTTCGCCGTCGTCATGGTGCCGTCCGTGGCCGCGACGGCCGCGATCGGTGTGGGCCTGGCCCAGGGTGCGCTGGCGGCTTCGTTCGCGGTGTCCGGCCAGGAGTTCAAGGTCTCGACCGACTCGCTGACGGGCAAGGGCTTCGCCCAGTACGGCGGCGTCGACATGGGCTACAAGAACGTCGCGGAGGGGGACGAGCAGGTCCTCCACCCGGTGGCCATCTCGGCGTTCAAGGACGCGTCGATCCGAGGCATGTGCCAGTCGGTGGTCACCGACGTGCCGCTCCTCGGCAAGATCACCCTGAAGCTCAAGGCGGGCGGGGCAAGGAGGCCGTCCGGGCCACCAACCTGTACCTCGACGTCACCGAGCTCGACGCGGACGCCGAGTTCAAGAACATCGACATCGGCGTCGCGGCCAAGAACACGGACGACCCCGACATCGGCAAGGGCCCGGCGGTCAAGGACAAGACCATCATGCAGAACGGGTTCGCTCAGCAGGCCGAGGAGGTCACGCTGACGGGCGTCAAGCAGAAGGCGTGGGCCACCACGGCAGGCACCTTCAAGCTGAGCGGTCTGAGCATGCGCCTGCACAAGGGCGCCGGCTCCGGCGTCGAGTGCTACTGACCCTGGTCCGTGCGGGCGGGCGGGGTTGCCCGAGGCAGCCGCGCCCGCCCGTCTCCCTCTCTCTCCAGCAAGCCAGTTCCAGGGAGCTTTTCATGAGCGCCGAGTCACCGGGGCAGAATGAGCACTATGTCCGCGTCCTGAAGCGGCGGTTCCGCGACTGGCGGGGACAGCGGCCCTTCTGGGCGGGGCTGTTCACGCTGCTGGGCGGCATTCCGATCGCCTACTTTCCGTACGCGAGCCTCAACCTCGGTCAGATGACGGTCTCCATGGCGACGACCGGGGGCGCCGGCGCGTTGATCATCGGAGTGCTGCTGGTCACGCTCGGGCTGACGATGTGGTTCCACCACATCGTCAGGGTCTTTGCGGGTGTTGCGGCGATTCTGCTGGCGTTGATCTCCATTCCCGTGGCCAACTTCGGCGGTTTTGCCGTCGGTTTCCTTTTCGCCCTGATCGGTGGCGCGCTCTCCATCTCCTGGGCGCCGGGCGAGCCCACCGAGCCGGACTCGGGCACCGTGCAGCCGACCGCCCCCGCCCCGGCGGCGGGCGACCGTTCCGAGGTTCCGTTCGTGCCCGGCCCGCCCCACTCGGACACCGTGAGCATGACGAAGAAGCCCATCCACTCCGAAGGCGGGGGTAGCAGTGCCGGGTGACGAGACATCACTGATCGCGGCCGACGACGAGCCCCGCCAGCGCAAGGGGCCGCGACACGCGGCCCCGAGAAAGTCCTTGCTGACCAAGCTGCAGATACCCGCCGGCAAGGCGATGGCCATCGCCGCCATGCCCACCGCGGTCTTCGTGGGCATGGGGCTCACGCCCAAGCTGGCGCTCGCCGACGACAAGCAGGACATACCCTTCGCCCCCGGCCCGTGCGTGACGCGCTCGGACGAGCCGGAGGAGCCGGAGCAGTCGCCGTCCGCCCCGGAGTCGGAGAAGCCGTCCGAGGAGGAGGCGGAGGCGGACAAGCCCGAGTCGTCCCCGGGCGGTTCCGCCGGCGAGCGGGCCGACGAGCCGGAGCCCGGCGAGAGCCCTTCGGCCTCCGCGCCCGCCCGCACGGACGAGGACCCGCCCGAGCAGGCCGGCCCGTCCCGAAGCCCACCCCGAGCGAGTCCGAGACCCGGAACCCGCTCGACCCGCTGGGTGTCGGCGACGCCGTCAAGGACCTCCTCGACGGCCCCGACGAGGAGCCTGGGGCCACCCCGAGGCGAGCGAGTCCGCCGAGCCCGCCGAGGAGCGGTCGGAGGCGGCCGAGGAATCGTCGAAGCCGGTCGGGGACACCGCGTCGAAGCCCCTGGCCAAGCTCTCCGAGAAGCCCGCCGACCTGGTCGGGGATGGGACGGACGCGGCTGACGGGGCCCTGGAGCAGACCAAGGACGCCATCAGGGACGCCGCCGAGAAGGCCGGTGTCGAGGTGGAGGAGCTGGACGACGAGGTCAAGGGCCTCGACCCGGTCAAGGACGAGGACATCCCCGAGGGCGCCGACGGCAAGCCGCGCTTCCCGTGCCCGACCGCCGACCCGGAGGCACTCGCCAACGCCAAGGCGGAGCCCGGCATCCCGGCGCTCCCCGACGACCCGTGGGTGCTGGAGAGTTCCCGGCTCACCCTGAAGGGGCTCGACTACAAGGGCATCGTCGAGGTGCGGACCGGCAGCGGCAAGATCAAGAAGGTTCTGAAGTTCACCGCGTCGGGCGTGGACATCAAGGACCTCCACCAGCTGGTGGAGGGGCCCAACGGCACCACGGCCCACGTCAAGGCGCAGCGCGGCTCCACCTCCACCATCCGCAACGGCACGGTGACCATGTACACGGAGGAGCTGAAGGGCAACCTCTTCGGCATCATCCCCGTCACGTTCAGCCCGAAGACCCCACCGCCGCTGAACGTTCCGTTCGCCATGTTCACCGATGTCAAGGTGACCCAGGCCGGCCAATTCGGCGGCACACTGACCGTGCCCGGCCTGCACAACTACTTCACCGGCTAGAACGCCGCCCGATTCTTCCGGGAGCCGCGGAAGAAGGCTGCGGGCCGCATCCCCGCCACGGGGCTGCGGCCCGCAGCCTTTGCCGCGCCGTGGTCGCGTGTCAGGCGGATTGCAGCACCTCTTGGTTCTGCCCCCTCCGCGAGCAGGCGAACCACCTTCGAGTCCCTGCAGGCCCTTAAAGAAGGACCAGCACTGCGCACCAACTGCCCAACCGTCACGCAACCGACTGTTGCAGAAATGGCCAGAGTAGCTGGTAACTAGCTTTAAAAGCAGACGGGTTGATGCTCAAGCCGAGCTCTCCGGCACAGCCTTGCGAACCCGTTGGTAACGATCTTGAAACGCTTGCCGTCAATTTGTTGTCCGCTGGGCGTATCCGATCTGTTTGTGAAGATCATCTGATCTTTTCGTGATGCTGTCGCGCGTGAGATCGTTCTACGGGCGTGTCCTTCGTCGAGCTGGGAACGGGTCTGTGCCGTGGTGCGCGCCCTCCGTTGAGTGGCGGTCGCCTGTTCCTGGGGAGCGCTGGCGTTCAGGTGCCTCCGTAGGGGCGTCAGGCCGTCGAAGCCTTGTCATGCCCATGAACTGGCTCTGTCGTACCTTACAAAGAGTTGGGCAGATCGCATGTCGTGGATGACAGACGTAGGCAGACGCCGGCGTCGCAGAAGACAGGCGTCGAGCAGGTTCACGGCGGGCACGGCGTTCGTCGCTGCTGTGGCCGTGTTCACTAGCCTCCTCCACGTGGTGCCGGCTGCCGCCGACACGCCGACCGAGGAGGATAGCGGTGTATTCCGCAACAACATCGGCGTCACTGTGCGCCAGGATCGGTGCTTGGCCGGTGTAGCCCTGCACTCTGGCGGGCCGAAGATGAAGGCAAAGGCCATCGAGGGCTTGTCGGGCACTCCCCAGCAGCTCCGTGACGTTGTCGGAGACGTCGGCTGGATCGGCTTCGGGCCGCTGGGCCTAGCGAGCAACGCGGACCAGGAAGCCAGCTCCTCCTACTACGACGAGTTCTCCGCCCGGGCTGCCGCCCTGGAGATGGGCAACAAGCCGTACGCGGAATCGGCCTTCTATAGCAACGAGATGGACTGGCATATTCCGGAGTTCGACCAGGTGCTCCAGTTCACCCTGGCTACCCAGCGGGAACTGTCCTGGCGACTGGGCTGGGACGGCCACAGCAACGCCAGCCCCGAGGCGGTCGCCCGGGTCCGTCAGATCACCGAGGAGAACCGGGGCCAGGACACCTGGAACGACTGGACGGCGGACGCGCACTTCCGCGACGAGTTCGTCTACGAGACTCAATATTCCGGCGGCACCACCGCCAGTGACGTCGCCTCCTACCTGCGGCACGGCGGCTTCCTTACCCAGGCACCCGCCGAGGGTTCAGCGGAGTACCGGATCCTGGTCGAGGACCTCAAGCAGGCCTGGGCCGCGTGTAACTGGCAGAACCCGTTGGACGCCCGACGCGTGATCAATGGCCCCGTGATGACTGCGATGGCGGAGTGGGAGCAGGAGTACGCCGACCAGGCCGCCCAGCGCCACACCATCACCCAGGCGGAGGCGGATTCGGCGGCCCACACACGTGAGGCCACCGATGACATGATCCAGGCTGTCCAGCAGGCGTGGCGCGCCGACCAGATCCTGACCTGGCAGAAGGTGGTCGCGGAGTTGCTCGCCAACGACCCCGACTCCCTCTTCAAGCCCGAACCCGAGCTGTACGAGCGTGCCAAAACGGACCTGGCCGACGCCCGGGCTAAGGCGGACGCGCTGGTGACCTCGGCCAACAGACATGCTGCCGAGGCCGCCGAGGCGTCCGAGCGGGCCACCACCGCCCAGCAGGAGGCGTGGGCGGTCGCCGACGCGAGCAGCGTGCCGCGCGGCCGGGCATTGATGTACGCCCAGCAGTCGGTGCAGGTCGCCCGGGCCTCCGCTGCGGCAGCCGAAGCGGCGGCTAAGGCCACAAAGACCGCCCGGGACGCCACCGACGCCACGGTCGAGGACAGCAGGGCGCTGGCGGCACAGGCACAGGCCGATACGCACGCCCTGAACACCGAGTTCCGCCGTGTTGCCGCCGAGGAGGCCGCCGCCCAGGCGAAGGCCGCTGCCGACAACGCCCAGGTTAACGCCACGGCCGCCGCCGAGAGCGCTGCCGCCGCGAAGGCCGCCCGTACGACGGCCAAGCAGAAGCGTGACAAGGCCAAGACCGCCGCCGCCACCGCCGCAGGCGAGCGCGCCAAGGCGCAGGTGGAGCAGGCCACCGCAGTCGCCTCCCGGGCCACGGCCGCTGCAGAGCGCGCCAAGGCGCAGGAGGCCGAGCAGCGGGCCGCGACCCAGCAGGCTGCTGCCGGGTACGCTGACACGGCTGCTGGGACTGCCACCACCGACGCGACGGCGAAGCGCAAGGTCGCCGATGAGAAGGCGAAGGCCGCGCAGACTGCTCGCGAGAAGGCAGCCGCCGCCCTCCAGGCCAAGCAGGCCACTGCCGCCCGCGCAGCCGCCCTGGAGGCAGCGGCAGCCGCCGCCGAGGGCATTGAGGCCGCCGCCGAGACCCGGGCCGCCGCCACCGCCGCCCGTACGGCCGCGAACCAGGCCGTCGGGGCCGCCACGGCCGCGCAGACTGCCGCCGACCAGGCCACCACTGCTGCCGTCACCGCGCGTACCGCCGCCACCAAGGCCGAGGGCGCCGCCGAGCGATCCCAGGCCAACGCTGACAGTGCATGGTCGGCATACCACACGTCCCTCAGTGCTGCCTCCACCGCGCACGCCGCTGCAGCCGCCGCCCTGGACGCCTCCCAGGATGCCGCAACCCGTGCCGACAACGCCGCCACGGCGTCGGAGAACGCCACCGAACTCGCCAGGAAGGCCGAGCAGGAGGCCGCCGCCGCCGGGACCAGCGCCGCCGAGGCGTTGAAGTCGGCCGCGACCGTGGTCGGCCGCGCCTACGCCGCCGGTCAGGCCGCGCTTGCCGCCCGTGACAGTGCCACTGCGGCGGTCGCCGCCGCTGACGAGGCCATCGCCATTGGCAGTCCGTACCAGGAGAAGGACAGCGCGGCCGCGCTCGCCGTGCTCGTCGGCCAGGAATCGAGGACGCTGGCCGAGCAGCAGGCCGCCGCGACCGAGGCCAAGGCCGCGGAAGCCGCGCATGCCGCGGAGTCCGCGCAGCAGACTGCCGCGCAGGCCCAAGGCGACGCGAAGGTTGCCGCCGAGGCGGCCGCACGCGCGGCCGTCGACTCGGTCCGCGCCGTCGAGGCGGTAGCCCGCGCCCAGGCTTCCGCAGCTGACGCCACCGATGCCCAGAAGGATGCGAAGTCCGCCGCCGAGGCTGCCTCCGGCCACGCCGAGCAGGCCGGTAACGACGCCGCCAGCACCCGTCTCATCGCGGACGAGGCGAGCAGCGTGGCCGTGGAGGCCGACGGCGAGGCCACCGACGCCGAGCGGCGCGCCGCCGAGGCGAACGAGAAGGCGGGCCGGGCTGCCGAGGCGGCCCAGGGCGCGGCGGGGAAGGCGTCCAAGGCCGAGCAGGAGGCCAAGGATGCGGAGACGAAAGCGGCCGACGCGGAGGGCCACAGCACCGCCTCCGAGGAGGCTGCGAAGAAGGCCGAACAGGAGCAGCGCAAGAAGAACGAGGCCGCCCACAAGGACGCGCTCGCCGAGGGTGTCACCCCCATCAAGGGCGGCGCGAACAACTGGCCCCTGCTCGGCGAGAGGGAGGAGAAGATCCTCCTCGACGCCTGTGGCCAGACCTGCGTCGACGAATACCGCGACGGCCTCGCTGCTGTCTCCGTGGACATCGTGAAGTGGGCCACCGACAACGGCGGCCAGATTCTCTTCGACCAGCTCGACGTCGCCGAGGTCAAGCAGTGCCTGGCCGGTTCGGACGTCGAGGAGTGCCTCTGGGAGCTTGTCGACGTCGCCTCGCACGCCGTGATTGTGGGCCGCATGCCTGCCCTCGCCCAGGCGATCGAGCAGGTCTCCGACGGTGTCCGGCAGATCTTCACCGACGCAGACGACGCCCTGCGCCGCCTCAACGAGCTGACCTCGGTCATCCGCGAGGCTCGCGAGACCCCGCGACTGGACCGATGCCTCACCGGCGTCGCCCTGCACGCTGGCGGAGCGAAGACCAAGACCAAGGCCATCGAAGGCCTCACGGGCACGGACGCGCAGCTGCGCGCCGTCGTCGGCGACGTAGGCTGGATCAGGCTGATGCCGCTGGGTCTCGCCGGTGACCAGGACAAGCAGGCCGGGTACGCGTACATGGACACCATCGCGGCCCGCAAGGCGATCCTGGAGGACGCCAACCGGCCGTACGCGATGAGCTCCTTTGACGACGGCATCACCTTGCATGCACCGGAGTTCGGCGCCGACATCCTCGGCTTCACCTACGCTACGTTGGCGAAGCTCATCGACCGTCTCGGCTGGGATGGGCACACCAACGCCGGTCCCGAGGCCCTCGCCAAGGCTCGGGAGATCACCGAGCAGAACCGCGGCAAGGACGCTTGGCACGACTTCGCCGCCGACGTCATGCTGCGGGACTCCAGCACCGGCAACACCCGCTGGGCAGGCGGCACCACCGCCGCCGACATTGCCACGTACCTGCGGCACGGCGGCTTCGCCGCCGCCAAGGTGACGGAGGACAGCCCCGCCTTCCGTGCCGAGGTCGAGCACCTCAAGCAGGCGTGGGCCACGTGCAACCATGCTGACCCGGTCGACCCGCGCAACGTGCTCAGCGAGGCCGCCTCGCAGGCGTCCGCCGAGTGGGAGGCGGAGTACGCCGGCCAGGCTGCGCCCCGCGCGATCATCATGCGCGCGGAGGCCGACGCTGCCGCCGCGACCCGCGCCGCCACCGACAACATGGTGGAGGCCATCGGCCAGGCGTGGCTCGCCGACCAGATCCTGCGCTGGCAGAAGTACTGGCACGACGAACTGGAGCGCGACCCGGACCACATCCTCAAGCCGAAGAAGGCCCTCTTCGACCGCGCCAACACGGACCTGGCCAAGGCCAGGGGCCGCGTCCAGGCGCTGAAGGCCGCCGCGGCCGAGCAGGCCGCCGCCGCCAACGCCGCCTCCGCGCGCGCGGTCACGGCCCAGCAGCAGGCGTGGACCATCGCCGACGCGGCCGAGGCGCCGCGCGGCCGGGGTCTGATGTACGCCCAGCAGTCGGTACAGGTGGCCCGGGCCTCGGGCGCCGCCGCGACCGCCGCCGCCAAGGCGACGGAGACGGCCCTGAACGCGGCCAAGGCCACGGTTTCCACCTCGCAGGCCCTGCTGGCCTTGGCGAAGACCGAGGCGCACGCGGTCAGCACCGAGTTCCGCCGCATCGCCGCCCAGGAGGCCGCCGCCCAGGCGAAGGCCGCCGCCGACAGCGCCGACGCGTACGCCACCTCTGCCGCCGACAACGCGGCCATCGCGAAGAAGGCCAAGGAGGACGCGGCCCGCGAGGAGGAGGAGGCCCGCCAGGCCGCCGCCGACGCGCAACGGACCCGTGCCGTCGCCGAGCTGGAGCGCGCCAACGCGGCGGCCTACCGGGCCACCGCTGAGCGCGAGCGGGACATCGCCTCCGGCCATGAGGCCGACGCCGTCGCCCAGGGCCGGATCGCGAGCGATGCACGCGCCTCCGCCGAGGCGTCCGGCACGGTCGCGTCCGACAAGCGGAAGGTCGCCGAACAGGCCGAACGGGACGCCGTCGCCGCCCGCGACAACGCCTTGGAGGCCGAGCAGCGGCGTGACTCGCTGGTCGCGAAGGCGGAGGCCTTGGAAGCCAACGCCGCCGCCGACGAGGGGACGGAGGCTGCCACGGCGTCCCGCGCCGCCGCCACCGACGCCCGCTCGGCCGCGAACACCGCCACCACGGCGGCCGCCAACGCCCGTGCGTCGGCGAACGCGGCCACGGCCGCCGCCGTCAACGCCCGCGAGGCCGCCACCAAGGCGCAGGGCGCCGCGTCCCGGGCCCGGGCCGCGGCCGACGCCACCTGGGCGTCGTACCTGGTCGCCGCCGGTTCCGCTGCCGTAGCGCACGCGAAGGCGGCCGAGGCCATCGACGCCTCCGAGGCGGCCGCGGCCGACGCGAAGGGTGCCAAGGAGGAGGCCGCCAAGGCGAACACGGCGGCCAAGACCGCCAAGTCCGAGGCGGCGGCGGCCCGTACCGAGGCGCAGCAGACCGCGAACTGGGCGGCGGTGACGGCCGGCAAGGCCCAGGCGGCCGTGGCGTCCTCGCTTGCGGCCCGCGACTCCGCCGCCGCCGTGACCCGGCCGGCGCAGGAGGCGATCGCCCTCGGCACGCCGTACCAGGAGGAGGACAGCTCTGCCGCGTTCGCGGTCCTGACAGGACAGTCGTCCCTGACGATCGCCCAGCAGCAGGCGGCCGTCGCGGCTGCCACGGCCGGTCTCGCGGAGGAGTTCTCGGCCGAGGCGAAGGCCCTCGCGGCGCAGGCCGCGGCCGACATGAAGCTGGCCCTTGAAGCGTCGGCCGCTGCCGCCGCCGACGCGCTGCGCGCCGCCAAGGCGTATCAGCGGGCGCAGGCCTCGGCCAACCAGGCCGCGGCCGACGCCAAGGCGGCGCAGGCCTCTGCGAACCGTGCCGACGGCTACGCGCAGTCGGCGGGCAACGACGCGATGGCGGCGAACTGGGCGGCGAACGACGCCGAACAGGACGCCATCGCCGCCGACAACGCGGCGACGGAGGCGGAGCGCGACGCCGCCCACGCCCGCCAGGTCGCAACTCAGGCGGAAGCCGACGCGGCCGCCGCCCGTACCGCCGCCGACAAGGCGGAGGTCGACGCGGCCGCCGCCGAGAAGGCCGCCGAGGGGGCGCGGAACGCCGCCGAGGAGGCCCAGGACGCGGCGGACCGCACCGAGAAGGGCGGCAGCACCGAGCAGATCTCGCAGGGTGTCACCACCGGGATCAGCGATGTGTGGGCGGTCCTCGACCACATCGAGTACATCGGTGAGCCGAAGAACGTCGTCAAGGACAACTGCAACCCGATCCTCCACTTCGGCGACTGCAAGATCACGGCCGACATCACGTACAAGTCGCACGTCGACGTCTTCATGTGCATGGTGTCGGGGGAGTCGTACACGGCCATGGGCACCTGCCCGCAAGCGGAGACGGTCTTCCTCGGCCGCGAGGTGACTGAGCCGGAGACGAAGCGACTCAGCTACACGCTGACGATGGTCGAGTTCAACTCGGGCATCGATCCGATCGACGTCCTTCTCGGCGACTTCATCGGCTGCGCGAAGAAGATCACGCCGGGTCTCTCCGGCGGCACCTGGGGCGACTGCGCCTGGGCTGCCGGCTGGTTCGTGGCGGGCGCGATCTTCCGGTCGGCGAAGGCCGCGGTGACGGCGATGGACGCTGCCGTCAAGACGGGCATCGGGTTCATGGACGCCTTCATGGCCCTCCGCACCATCGGCCTGACCGAGGCCGCCATCCAGGGCATCATCAGCCGGATCTTCCGGAAGATCGGTACGGCGTGCGAGGCGGGAGGCGCCGCGACCTTCAAGGTCGCGAAGTTCTCGGTATCCGCGGCGGCGGCTAACGACGACATCGTCAAGAAGTGCGAGGCGATCCTCAAGGACATCGTCAAGGACGGTGATCACATCGTCCTCGGTGTCAACGGCGGGAAGGAAAGGCCCGGTTCGGACCATCTGGCCCCGACCATCGGCGGGCGCACCTTCAACGAGAAGGAATTTGGTACCGAAATTCCAGAGAGCATGGGAATGGGGACGCGCGCCCTGTGGACGGTGGGCGTGGAGCGCGCGGTCGAGAGGTCCGGCGTGAAGATCTCTGTGTCCCTGGACGGCGTCGAGGGCGCCAAGAACGCCGACGAGGCACTGACTCTGCTTCTGGCGCGAGGGGAGACCATCCCGAACAGCGACTGGAAGCTCATCCAGTCCGACGGCTACGGAACCGCGTGGGAGATGATCAAACTCCGGACGGCCGTCCGGATGGAGTACCGCAAGTGGGACGACATCGAGTGGTACATGTACAACCCGGCCGCGAAGAAGTACGAGCGCGTCTACCCGAAGCGCTTCACGTACCCCAACGGGCAGCCGGTCGATTGAGGGAGAGAGCAGTGACAGATTTCGTCCGGGAGGGGCGGCTCTTCAAAGTGAGCGGGTTCAACCCCTCGCACCGCCAGCTCTTCCTGACCAGTGAGGCCACGCTTATGGACCAGACCACGACGAGGGTCGAGGTCTATATCGGGCATGTGGAACTGATGTTCCTGAAGCCCCTCTATCCGAATGGTCTCCACATTCGGAAGGCGACCGCCGCCGAGTTCGCCGTGCTCCATGAACGGCACGGCATTCCGGCGGGGGACGCCGAGTACACCTGGACGCTGGAGCGGGGCGGCGACAGCTTCGTCGTCGGAGCGAACCCGTCCTGGCGCGAGGCGGAGTACGAGCTGATGGGCGACCGGACGTCGTTGTACGACGCGAGCAAACCCTGGCCGCCGGAATTCCCGGTGGAATCGGGGCACGTCAGCTGACCGTCTGTCGGCCGCAGCCGCCGAGGGTGGTGCTGCGCTGTGGCGCGGCGCCACCCCTGCCCTGGACCTTCTGACATCCATCTGACCCATCCCGTCCAGCGCCGCCGGACCCCTTCCGGTGCCCCGGGCCAGCGGTCCTGGGTCCTGGGAATGGGAGACGGGCGGCCTCTCCCACCTTCGAAGTCGGGAAGGCCGCCCGTCGAGCGAGGGGAGGCGGGCCGTCAGTCGACCTCGCCGAAGACCGGCTAGGTCGACGCTTCCGACTCTGAGGCGCCGCCGAGACCGTGCCGAGCAGTGCTTGCTCAGCCTTTGCGTCGCCGTCAAAGCGATTCCCGCCCGGCCAGTCTGTCGACATCCTGAGCCACTGGTGGAACGCTCCTGGTGATCGTTACCTCTACGTGTCGACCAGTGACCTTCGCGAGGAGGGGCCAGCCCTGCCTTCCCGCCCAGCGCAAGAAGCGGCCGCAGTCGTCGCCATGACCGGCCCGGCCATTCGAGCGTTACCGCAGCGGCTCCTGCCGGGATGTGCGCCTACAACAGCGGCGTCAGCTTGTCACGTCCGCGATCTTCTTCAGTTGCGCCTCGATCACTGGCTGCGGGATCGCCGCCTTCTTGGGGTCCAGCATGTTCACGCCGTAAAACGCCGCGATCACGCCCCGGCTGCGCATAACTGAGTACGTCATCGGCACTTTCTGCTTGCCGACCACGCTGGCGATCTGGTAGGCGACCGACTCATCGCCTAGCTTGGGGGCTTTCACCGGCTGGATCGCGGTATACGTCAGCCCCAGGGTCTTGAAGCCGTCGGGGCACTCCTTGAGGGAGGTTCGCAGATCCGTCATGACCTGCTTGGCATTCTCCTCCGAGTGAGCAGCGAGCCACATCGAGCCGACGGTGGCGTTCTTCGCATCGGCGGGGTTGAGGGAGCGGTGTTCCACGCTCACCGCGGGGATGTGGGTGAAGCCGCCGGCGAGACTCGCGAGGGGCTGGCACTCGGTCTTGTCGGCCTTCATGCCCCGGCCGGCCTCCACCTCGGCGTTGGCGACCTTCTTGACCTCGAATCCGTTCTTCTTTCCGGAGAGTGTGGCCTTTTCGAGGGTCTGCGGGTCCACCGAGCCGATGCGCTTGGCCTCGGCGGCGGCCTTGTCGTCTACGCCCGGCGTGCCCGTCGCGCTCGCCTTCTCGTCGGCGGATTCCGTCGATTCGTCGCTGCACGCGGATATCGCGAGCAGGGCCGACAATATGGCGGCGACCGGGAGGACCCTACGCAGTCTCATGTTCTTATTCTTTCCTGGCATGTCTCGCGGGCAGAGAATCAGCGAAATGATCTTACCGGTGATAGGGGGCCTTTCGTGTTACGCTTTGGTGTCGACTAACCTCGTTCGGTCAATTCCTGACATGTCCGTCACGGGCGCCGTTCACTGTGGGCGTTCGGGGAGGAAGGTGATCAGTCCGCCAGCGTTAACGTCCCCTCCTGGAGACCCAAGTGCTCGCAGCGCTACGCGCGGTGGTGCTCGACCATCAGGCCGGGATCATTCGTACGTCCCAGTTGGGACGCCAGCGCTTGCACCTGCAGACGAACTCCACCACTCTGCCCGGGAATCCAAGCCGGAGCGGAACCGCACGTCGGCTGCCACCGCTCAAGTCGTCGGCGTGATGAAAGGTGGGCGGAGCAGGGGTCAACGGCCCGGGGGTGCCGATACGTTTGTGAGGATCCAATCCGCGGCGCCTGCGAACTCACAATGATGCCCCCCTGTCCCACAGCTCCTCCGTGTGCTCCGCGAACCTGTCGAACATGCCGCCTTCGCCCTGGCGGCGCAGGTGAAGCAGAGGTGAGTCGTGGCCGACAAGCCTCGCCAGGTGCGGGGTGACGAGGGCGTCGTGGTCGAAGCGGAACACCGACAGGGAGACGTGATTCACCGCGTCGTCCGCACTGCTGAGGCGGGTCTCCAGGCCGTCCGCTTGGCCGAGGCGTTCCAGGTTCTCCAAGGTGACCCTGATACGCGTTGAGACGCTGAGTGCCACGTCCTCGAGTGTTTCGCGGTGACGCGTCACCTCTCCATCAGGGTCGCCCAGGAGGAAGCGCACTCGGCAGCCTGACGCGGCCTTCCGGCGGAGCGTGTCGGCGAAGGCCGGTTGTTCCAGCCAGAGGAAGTAGTTCGTGTAGCCGGCGAGGAAGATCTCCTCGGTGGCGCCCTCGATGAGTTCGCCCCACACCGTCGAGGGGCAGGCGGACCGGTACGGATAGGCGTGCACCAGCTCACGGTCGTGGCTCGACTTGAGGCGGTTCTGTACAGCCCTCGGCCAGATCATCTCTTCGTCCACCTTCAGCGCCTGGCAGGCGTCAACACGGTTCCTTGCATGCGGTAAGAGCTCGGCGTCGGCCAGCCATCGTTCCACCGTCTTGGGTGCCACACCGATGCGGGCGGCAAGTTTGCGGGGTGTGAGGTTCGCGTCCGCCATAGCCGACCGTAGGGCGACGTTCAAGGCTTCCCCCGGCGACGATTGGGACTTCTTGTACCGTAGCGACCGAGCGGGCCGACTGTCGCTGATTCACATGGAGATACGTCCGTAAGAGGACGTCACGATCGCATCCATGAGGATGGAGAAGACGGCGACGGGCCCTCCGCTGGGATCGGCACTCCCGCCGATGGCGCCGCTGCCGGTCCGAGGCTGTGCCGTGTGCAGCGCTCTGACACGGCAGCGGCAGGATGCCAGGGACCGGGGCGACCACTCCGCCGTGACCGACGACGATGTGGAGATCGGCAGTCGTCCGCACTGGACGAGGAGATGCGGCGATGGCGTGACAGCCGTGCGGCGGCCGAGGAGGCGACCCTTGCGCTCGGACAGGCTCTCGCCGGTCTTGGCCTACCGGAGCGCCAGTACCGGCACATCAGGTCAGCGGTCACCGCATCCGGCAAGCCCTACGTCTATGTCGGCCTGGTCACCGCCGAACTCGCCGAGAAGATCGCCGAGGCGCTGGGCAGGCCCCCGGGAGCCGGTTCGTAGGTACTCGCACTCTTGCCGCCACCTGCGGCCGGCAGCCTGCGGGCCGCGCGCCCGCCCGGAGGGGACGTTGCGAGACCTGTGGACACCGCGCGCGCCGCGTCCCCCGTTCCTCCGCGTACGGGCACTGCTCAGTAGTGGTAGCGGGCCTTGATGATGACGACCTGCTTGTCGTCGGCCCGGTAGACGAGGCGGTGCTCGTCGTCGATACGACGGGACCAGTAGCCCGACAGGTCGCCCTTCAGCGGCTGGGGTTTGCCGATTCCGGTGAAGGGGTCCCGCTGGATCTCGCCGATCAGTCTGTTGATCTTCTTCGCCTTCTGCTTGTTGAGGCGGGGTCTGCCAGTAGAGGTGGTCCTCCCAGCCCGTGGGCCGGAAGAGTACGTCCCTCACTCTTGGCCTTCCACCATGGCCTCCAGCTCCTCCATGGTCTTATCGATCACGGGGGTCTCGGCCGCCTTGTCCTCGGCGACGGCGGCCATGAGGCGCGAGGCATTGGCGGGGGAGCGCAGGAGGTAAACGGTCTCCTGCCAGGAGTGGTAGTCGTCGGCGGACATCAGGACGGCGTTGCCGCCCTTGGAGGTGATCTCCACGGGTTCGTGGTCGTCGTTGACCTGCTGGATGAGCGGGGGACAGCTTCGCGCGAGCCTCGCCGGCGGAGATGGCCACGTTGCCCCTCCTCTCGGCAAGCGGTACGGGAGCGCTGTACCGCAATAGTGGTACGGGGACTCGGTGCCACTCGTGCTTTCCGGGTGCCTGTTCATCCGACCGGGAGCGCCGGCCGGCCCGGACCCCGCGACGCCTGTGGGCCGCACCCCTCGAGGGGTGCGGCCCACAGGCGTCGCGGGGTCCGGGCCCGGTCAGGCCGGGTGCTTGTCGCCGCCCAGGTGGTGCACCCGGACCATGTTCGTGGTGCCCGGGACGCCGGGAGGGGAGCCCGCGGTGATGATCATGGTGTCACCCCTGCTGTAGCGCTGGAGCTTCAGCAGGGCGGCGTCCACGAGGTCGACCATCGCGTCCGTCGTCTCCACGAACGGGGCGATGAACGGCTCGACGCCCCAGCTCAGGGTGAGCTGGTTGCGGGTGGTCTCGTCCGTGGTGAAGGCCAGGATCGGCTGCTCCGCCCGGTAGCGGGAGAGGCGCCGGGCGGTGTCGCCGGACTTGGTGAAGGCGACCAGGGCCTTGCCGTCGAGGAAGTCGGCGATCTCGGCGGCGGCGCGGGCCACCGAACCGCCCTGGGTGCGCGGCTTCTTGCCGGGGACCAGGGGCTGGAGGCCCTTGGAGAGGAGCTCCTCCTCCGCCGCGGTGACGATCTTGGACATCGTCTTGACGGTCTCGATCGGGTACGCGCCCACCGACGACTCGGCCGAGAGCATGACCGCGTCGGCGCCGTCCAGGATCGCGTTGGCGACGTCGGACGCCTCGGCGCGGGTCGGGCGGGAGTTGGTGATCATCGACTCCATCATCTGGGTCGCGACGATCACCGGCTTGGCGTTGCGCCGGCACAGCTCGATCAGCCGCTTCTGCACCATCGGGACCCGCTCCAGCGGGTACTCGACGGCCAGGTCGCCCCGCGCCACCATCACGCCGTCGAAGGCCATGACGACGTCCGCCATGTTCTCCACGGCCTGCGGCTTCTCCACCTTGGCGATGACGGGGACGCGGCGGCCCTCCTCGTCCATCACCTTGTGGACGTCCTTGACGTCGTCGGCGTCCCGCACGAAGGAGAGCGCGACCAGGTCGCAGCCCATGCGCAGGGCGAAACGGAGGTCCTCGACGTCCTTCTCCGACAGGGCGGGGACGTTCACCGCCGCACCGGGCAGGTTGATGCCCTTGTGGTCGGAGATGACTCCGCCCTCGATGACGACCGTCTTCACCCGCGGTCCCTCGACCTCGACCGCGCGCAGCTCGACGTTGCCGTCGTTGATCAGGATCTGGTCGCCCTTGGAGATGTCGCCGGGCAGCCCCTTGTAGGTCGTGCCGCAGGTCGACTTGTCGCCCGGTACGTCCTCGGTGGTGATCGTGAACTCGTCACCGCGGACCAGCTCGACCGGCCCCTCGGCGAAGGTCTCCAGACGGATCTTCGGGCCCTGGAGGTCGGCGAGTACGCCCACGGCGCGGCCGGTCTCCGCCGCCGCGCGGCGGAGGCGGTCGTACCGCTCCTGGTGCTCTGCCTGGGTCCCGTGGCTCATGTTGAAACGGGCCACGTTCATGCCGGCCTCGATGAGCGCTTTCAGCTGCTCATAGGAGTCGACGGCGGGGCCCAGCGTGCAGACGATTTTGGAACGGCGCATAGGGCGGATCCTATCGGTTTGTTTCTACGCGGAATATTCCGTCTGGTGGAATGTACAAATGGGCGCCAGGCTGCTCAGTCGATGCTCCTCCACACCTCTCTCGCACCCCTTTCGCCCGGCTCTCAGCGCTCTCGGTCGCCGCCCCGGCGGCCCGCGGCGACCAGCGCGAAGGTCTGCCCGGCGATCTCCAGTTCCTCGTCGGTAGGCACCACGGCGACCGCCACCCGCGCGCGGCCGGGCGAGACCAGCCGCGGCACGTCCGACCGTACGGCGTTGAGGTCCGCGTCCACCGCGATCCCCAGCTCCTCCAGGCCGGCGACGGCAGCCTCCCGCACCGGGGCGGAGTTCTCGCCGACCCCTGCCGTGAACACCACCGCGTCCACCCGTCCGAGCACCGCGTAGTACGCGCCGATGTACTTCTTCAGCCGGTGGACGTAGATGTCGAAGGCGAGCCGGGCGCGCTCGTCCCCCTCCTCGATCCGCCGCCGGATCTCCCTCATGTCGTTGTCGCCGCAGAGGCCGACCAGTCCACTCCTCTTGTTCAGCAGCACGTCGACGTCGTCCACGGACATTCCGGCCACCCGCCTGAGGTGGAACGTGACCGCCGGGTCGACGTCACCGGAGCGGGTACCCATGACGAGCCCCTCCAAGGGGGTCAGCCCCATCGACGTGTCCACGCAGCGCCCGCCCCGGACCGCGGACGCCGACGCCCCGTTGCCCAGGTGCAGCACGATCACGTTCACCTCCTCCGGGGCCTTGCCCAGAAGCTCGGCGGCCCGGCGCGACACGAACGCGTGCGAGGTGCCGTGGAAGCCGTAGCGCCTGATCCGGTGCGCGTCGGCGGTCTCGACGTCGATCGCGTAGCGCGCCGCGTACTCCGGCATGGTCGTGTGGAACGCGGTGTCGAACACGGCGACCTGGGGCAGGTCGGGGCGGAGCGCCCGGGCCGTGCGGATGCCGGTGATGTTGGCCGGGTTGTGCAGCGGCGCCACCGGGACCAGGCGCTCGATCTCGGCCAGCACCTCGTCGGTGATCACGGTGGGGGCGGAGAACCGCATCCCGCCGTGCACCACCCGGTGGCCGATCGCCGCCAGCCCGGGGGAGTCCAGGCCCAGCCCGTCGTGCGCCAGCTCTTCGGCGACGGCCTTCAGCGCGGCGGCGTGGTCCGGGACGGGGCCGCTGCGCTCCCGCCTTCCGGCCTCACCGGCCGGCGGGGTGTGCGCCACCCGGGAGGTCTCCTCCCCGATCCGCTCGACGAGCCCGACGGCGAGCCGGGTGCCGTCCTCCATGTCGAGGAGCTGGTACTTCACCGACGAGGAGCCGGAGTTGAGGACCAGGACGCGGGTGGCGGTGGCGGGACCGGTCATGCGGTGGACTCCTGACCCTGGGACTGGATCGCGGTGATCGCGACCGTGTTGACGATGTCGCTGACGAGCGCGCCGCGCGAGAGGTCGTTGACGGGCTTGCGCAGGCCCTGGAGCACCGGCCCCACGGCGACCGCGCCGGCCGAACGCTGCACGGCCTTGTAGGTGTTGTTGCCGGTGTTGAGGTCGGGGAAGACCAGGACGGTGGCGCGGCCCGCGACCTCCGAGTCCGGCAGCTTGGTCGCGGCGACCGAGGGCTCGACCGCGGCGTCGTACTGGATCGGGCCCTCGATCCGGAGTTCGGGGTGGCGCTCGCGCACCAGCTTGGTCGCCTCGCGCACCTTGTCCACGTCCGCTCCGGATCCGGACGTGCCGGTGGAGTACGACAGCATCGCGATCCGCGGCTCGACACCGAACCGGGAGGCCGTCGCCGCCGACTGCACCGTGATGTCCGCGAGCTGCTCGGCGTCCGGGTCGGGGTTGACCGCGCAGTCGCCGTACACCAGCACCCGGTCGGCCAGGCACATGAAGAACACCGAGGAGACGATCGACGCCCCCGGCCTGGTCTTGATGATCTCGAAGGAGGGGCGGATCGTGGCGGCCGTGGAGTGGACCGAGCCCGACACCATGCCGTCGGCCAGACCCTCCTGCACCATCAGCGTGCCGAAGTAGTTGACGTCCGAGACGACGTCGTAGGCCAGCTCCACCGTGGCGCCCTTGTGGGCGCGCAGTTGCGCGTACAGCTCGGCGAAGCGCTGCCGCAGCTCCGAGGAGGCGGGGTCGATCAGCTGGACGCCGCCCAGGTCGATGCCGAGGTCGGCAGCCCTCTTGCGGATCACGTCGGTGTTCCCGAGCAGCGTCAGATCGCAGACGTCACGCCGCACCAGCACGTCAGCGGCGCGCAGCACCCGCTCCTCCGCGCCCTCCGGCAGCACCACCCGGCGGCGGTCGGCCCGCGCCTGCTCCAGCAGGTCGTGTTCGAACATCATGGGGGTGACCCGTCCCGTGCGGGCGACCTCCAGACGCGCCAGCAGCCCCGCGGTGTCGACATGGCGCTCGAAGAGGCCGAGTGCCGTCTCGGCCTTGCGCGGGGTGGCCGCGTTCAACTTGCCTTCCAGCGAGAACAGTTCGGCCGCGGTGGGCCAGGAGCCGCCCGGCACGGAGATCACCGGGGTTCCCGGGGCGAGGCGGGACGCCAGGGTGAGGATCGAGTCGCCCGGGCGTTCGTCGAGGGTCAGCAGCAGGCCGGCGATGGGCGGGGTGCCCGCGGAGTGGGCGGCCAGCGCTCCGACCACCAGGTCGGCGCGGTCCCCGGGGGTGACCAGCATGCACCCCGGCTTCAGGGCGTTCAGCACGTTCGGCAGCATCGCGCCGCCGAAGACGAAGTCGAGCGCGTCACGGGCCAGCCCGGCGTCGTCCCCGAGCAGCACCGTGGCCCCCAGCGCCTGGCTGACCTGGGCGACCGTGGGCGCGGCCAGCGCCGGCTCGTCGGGGAGGACGTAGCAGGGGACGGGGAGCCGGGCCGAGAGGCGCCCGGCGATCTCGTCGCGGTCCTCGGCCGCCGCCCGGTTCACGATCATCGCGAGGACGTCGCAGCCCAGTACCTCGTAAGCGCGGTGGGCGTTGCGGGCCTCGGCCCGCACGGCCTCGGCCGGCTGGCCCTTGCCGCCGACGACGGCGATCACCGACGCGCCGAACTCGTTGGCCAGCCGGGCGTTGAGGGCCAGCTCGTCGGGGAGCTGGGTGGCGCGGAAGTCGGTCCCGAGCACCAGGACGACCTCGTAGTCGCGGGCCACCTCGTGGAAGCGGTCGACCAGCCGGGACACCAGCTCGTCGGTGCCCTTCTCGGCCTGCAGCGCCGCCGCCTCGTGGTACTCCATGCCGTACGCGGTCGCCGGGTCCTGGGAGAGCCGGTAGCGCACCCGCAGCAGATCGAACAGGCGATCGGGCCCGTCGTGGACAAGGGGCCGGAACACCCCCACGCGGTCCACCTGGCGGGTCAGGAGCTCCATGACTCCCAGGTCCACCACCTGGCGGCCGTCCCCGCGGTCGATCCCGGTCACGTACACGCTGCGCGTCACGCGTGCTCTCCCCTCCTGCTGGTTCCTGCTGGTTCCTGCTGGTTGCTGCCGGTCGCTGCTGGATTGCTGCCGGGGTCCTGCCGGGCCGCGGTCGAGCGCGAGATGCGGGCCGCGCTCGAGGGCTCAAGAAAACCCGATAGGGTGGCAATATCCCCTTGACAATACCTCTACGGCTGGGTTAAGCGCCCGCCGGGTCGCGGGCCGTCCGGGACCGCCGGACCGGCGTGGACCCGGACCCGCGTGTGAGAATCGAAACGAGGCTCACCGGTCCCACGAGCGAGCAGGAGACACGGCACCATGCGCATCGGAATTCTGACCGCGGGGGGCGACTGTCCCGGCCTCAACGCGGTGATCCGGTCGGTCGTGCACCGTGCGCTGACCGGTTACGGGGATGAAGTCATCGGATTCGAGGACGGGTTCAAGGGCCTGCTCGAGGGCCACTACCGCACCCTGGACCTCAACGCCGTCAGCGGCATCCTCGCCCGCGGCGGCACGATTCTCGGCTCGGCCCGGCTGGAACGCTCCCGGCTGTGCGAAGCCGCCGAAAGCAGCCTGGAGTTGGCGCGGAAGTACGGACTGGACGCGCTCGTCCCGGTGGGCGGCGAGGGCACGCTGACCGCCGCGCGGATGCTGTCGGACGCCGGCATGCCCGTGGTCGGCGTACCGAAGACCATCGACAACGACATCTCCTCCACGGACCGCACCTTCGGCTTCGACACCGCCGTGACGGTGGCCACCGAGGCCATCGACCGGCTCAAGACCACCGCGGAGTCCCACCAGCGGGTCATGGTCGTGGAGGTCATGGGACGGCACGCCGGCTGGATCGCGCTCGAGTCCGGCATGGCCGGCGGCGCACACGGGATCTGCCTGCCCGAGCGGCCCTTCCTGGTCGAAAACCTGGTCAAGATGGTCGAGGAGCGTTTCGCCCGGGGCAAGAAGTTCGCGGTCATCTGCGTCGCCGAGGGCGCGCACCCGGCCGAGGGCTCCATGGAGTACAAGAAGGGCGAGATCGACCAGTACGGGCACGAGCGCTTCACCGGCATCGGCACCCGGCTGGCGGCCGAGTTGGAGCGGCGGATGGGCAAGGAGGCCCGCCCGGTCATCCTGGGCCATGTCCAGCGCGGCGGTACGCCCACCGCCTACGACCGGGTGCTCGCCAACCGCTTCGGCTGGCACGCGGTGGAGGCCGTGCACCACGGCGAGTTCGGGAGGATGACCGCGCTGCGCGGCACCGAGGTGGTCACGGTGCCGCTCGCGGAGGCGGTGACCCGGCTGAAGACCGTGCCGGAGGACCGGGTCCACGAGGCCGAGTCGGTCTTCTGAGCCGTCCGCCGGCGGTACCGGCCCGTCCGCCGGACGACCCCGGGCCGCCGGATGACCCCGGGCCGCTGGATGACCCCGGCCGTGGGAGGACCGCGGCCGCCGGATGACCCCGGGTCGCCGGACGGACGGTGTCCGCGGCTGCGGTACGCGCCCGTGCGGGGGGCGACGGGGTCGTCCGGCGGCCCGGGTGGGGCCGGTGGACGCCGTCCGCGGGTGCGGAGCGGCTGCGGCTCCGGTCAGGACAGCTTGCCGCCGTAGTCGGGCAGCTTGAACGTCCGCTCGGCGTGGCCGCCGGCCAGGTCGCTGGACCGGTTGCCGACATTGGCGATGATCGTGTAGCCCTTGGCCTCGATCTCCTTGCGCTTGCCGGTCTTGTACGTGCTGACCTCGTCGAACAGGTCCGGCAGGCTGCGCACGTACAGACCGTCGACCGGGAAGCCGGCCTTCCTGAGGTTGTACGAGGTCAGCGTCTCGATGATGCCGGGGCGGGCGGTGACGAAGAAGATGTCCACCCCGCGGGAGTCCGCGTAGCGGACGAGGTCCAGGACCTGCCCGACCGCGGGCGTCGGGTACTCCCAGAAGTAGTGGAAGTCCGTCTCCAGCGAGGTGTTGTCGATGTCCAGCACCATTGCCAGCCGCTCGCCGGCGGCTCCGGCCGTGCGCTGCTCGACGTAGGGGCGGGCGGTGGCGAGGGCCGCCGTGACGTCCCGCTGCCAGGTGGTGTAGTCGACGCCCGCCAGTCCGGCGGCGGTGAGGTCGGCCGTCCTCGGCGTGTGCGCGGTTCCCGCGGTCGAGGCCGCGTGCGAGGACGGGGAAGTCGCCGAGGAGGCCGCTGAAGTCGTCGGGCTCGCTGAAGTCGCCGGTGCCGCGGGGGGCGCTGCCGTCGCGGAGGCGGCGGCGGGCGAGGTCCTCGGCGCGGTGCTCGCGGTGTCGGCCGAGGCCGTGGCCGTGGCCGTCATGGTGGCGGTGAGGGTCAGCGCGCCTGCCGTGACCGCGGCGCGGGTGGTCCATCTGCGTACATGCATGGGGGGTTCGCTCCTGAGGGAGGTCCGGTGGACGCCCTTCGGCCGGGGAGCGCCGAGGGCCTTGGCATGTTCGCGTCTAACGATGGACGGAACGGAGCGTTCTCTCTACCCCTGGTAACCACGCGATGGCGGAGGGGGATTCGGGCCCGGAGCCGTCCGTGCCGCGCGCCGGCCGCGTTACCCGGAGGCGAGCGCCCAGAAGTGCTCCGCGATCCGGTCGAGGAAGTCCCGCCCCGACTCCCCGGAGCCGGCCGAGGCGCCCCAGCTGGAGGTGGCGGCCATCCGCGCGTGGTAGTCCGTGTGCAGCCGCTGCAGAACGTCCTCGAGCCGCCGTCGGGGCAGGGGCAGCATCTTCGCCACCGGGCGTACATACGCCTGCCAGCGGGTGGTCGCCGCGCTGCGCAGCAGCTCCGCCAGCTCCTCGCCGCGCCCGGTGGCGGTCAGCAGCTCGCGCGGGGTCAGGGACAGCGCCTCGGCGAGCGCGGCGGTCTGCCGCTCGTTTCCGCGCCAGCGGCCGGTGTCCTCCATGCGCCGGTACGTCGACGTGTCCATGCCCACCCGGCGGGCCAGTTCGTCGGGGCCCAGGGCGCGGGCCATCCGGTGCTCGCGCAGGCTCTGGGGCATGCCGAGCAGCTCGCCGGGCGAGCACCACAGCACTCCCGCGAGCGCGCTCAGTTCCCGGGAATCCGGCGCCTGGAGTCCCCGTTCCCAGGCGACCACGGTGTCCGGGGTGACCTGGAGTCCGTACTGGGCCTGGAGTCCGTAGGCGACATGGCCCGGCGCCATCCCCAGGGCCTCGCGCAGTCGGCGGGCGGCAGGAGCGTTGAAAGGCGGGGTGGAGTGCACGCGCACACCGTAGGAGCGGAGCGTCACTGCCGCCTACGGTGCGTTTGCACAAGGTGGGATCTCGTAGGAAGGTCCAGCGGGAGGCCCCCGGCCGTCGACCCACCGGCTTCCCGCCGATCGGTCTGCCGCCCGCCGCGCCCGCGCGCCCGGCTGTCCAGCCACCTCACCGGCCTCCCGCCTAGCCGCCTGGCCGCCTGGCCGCCTGCGGAGCCCATCCACCCGCCGCGCCCGAGCGCCCGCGCCCCGCCCGCGCCACCCGCGCCCGCGCCTCTGCCGCGCCCGAGCGCCCGCGCCTCTGCCGCGCCCGAGCGCCCGCGCCCCGGCCGCGCGCGGGTGGCGGCGCCGCTCAGCGGCCGGAGCGGATCCAGCGGTACTGCAGCTCGGGCCGGCCGACCTGGCCGTACTGCGGGCTGCGCGCCGCCCGGCCCTCGGTGACGAGATGCTCCAGATAGCGGCGCGCCGTGATGCGTGAGATCCCCACCGCGGCACCGGCCCCGGCGGCGGTGAGCCCGCCGTCCGTGTCCCGCAGGGTACGGGTGACCGCCTCCAGGGTCGGTGCGCTGAGGCCCTTGGGGAGCGCGGCGGGCCCCGGGGTGCGCAGGGTCGCCAGGGCGCGGTCCACCTCGTCCTGCCCGGCGGCCTCGCCTGCGGTGGCGCGGAACTCGGCGTACCGGTCGAGGCGGTCGCGCAGTGTGGCGAAGGTGAACGGCTTCAGGACGTACTGGACGACTCCCAGGGACACTCCCTCACGGACCACGGCCAGATCCCGGGCGGAGGTCACGGCGATCACGTCGGCAGAGTGGCCGGCGGCCCGCAGGGCGCGCAGCAGGTGGAGTCCGTGCCCGTCCGGCAGATAGAGGTCGAGCAGGATCAGCTCCACGGGCGTGCGCTCCAGCGCCCGGTACGCCTCGGCCCGCGAGTGCGCGACCCCGGCCACGGTGAATCCCGGTACGCGTCCCACGTACAGTGCGTGCGCGTCGGCGGCGACGGGGTCGTCCTCGACGACGAGTACCCTGATCGGGGCGGGAGCGGTCATCTCGCCGCCTCCGTCCGGGGCCTGGGCCAGGGGAGTCCGTTCATACGGCGGCCTCCGAGGTCCGCAGGGGCAGCCGTACGGTGAACTCGGCACCGCCGCATGGGCTTCGGGTCGCCTCGACGGTGCCCCGCCCCGGTGCACGGCCTGCCGCACCAGCGCGAGCCCCAGCCCTCGTCCCGGGCCCCTGGTCGACCAGCCGCGTGCGAACACGGCCTCCGCCTCGCCGGGCCCGAGCCCCGGCCCCGTGTCGCTGACGCGCAGTACCAGCTCGTCCTCGTCGGCCCGGGCGGTGACCTCGACCCGCGGGCGCGTGCCCGCGGCACCGGTGTGCGCCGCGGCACCGGCATGCTCGGGCGCGCCTCCGGTGCGGCCCGAGAGGACCCGGGACGGTGCGGCCCCGGCGGGGGACGGTGCGGCCCCGGTGGGGGACGGTGCGGCCCCGGTGGGGGACCGTGCGTCGCCGCGCGGCGCGGGTACGGCCGGCGCTCCCGGGGGCCGCGGCGCGGAGGACGCCTCGACCGCGTTGTCGATGAGGTTGCCGAGTACGGTGACCAGGTCCCGGGCCGGCAGCCAGGATGGAAGGACGCCGTCGTCGATGCGGCTGTCGTCGGTGAGGACCAGTTCGACGCCGCTCTCGTTGGCCTGGGCCGCCTTGCCGAGGAGCAGGGCCGCCAGGACCGGCTCGCCGACCGCCGTCACCACCCGGTCCGTGAGCACCTGGGCCAGTTCGAGTTCGGCGGTGGCGAACTCGACCGCCTCGTCCACCCGGCCCAGTTCGATGAGCGAGACCACGGTGTGCAGCCGGTTGGCCGCCTCGTGGGCCTGGGCGCGCAGCGCCTGGGTGAAGCCGCGCTCGGAGTCCAGCTCGCCGGTCAGCGACTGGAGTTCGGTGTGGTCCCGCAGGGTCACCACCGTGCCCCGGCGCTCGCCGCCGACCACCGGCTGGGTGGACACGACGAGCACCCGCTCGGCCGTGAGATGCAGTTCGTCGACCCGGGGCTCGCTCCCGAGCAGAGCCCCCGTCAGTCCGGGCGGCAGACCGAGTTCGCCGGCGCTCCGGCCCACGGCGTCCGCGCCGAGGCCCAGCAACTCCCGCGCTCCGTCGTTGATCAGGGCGATGCGCCGCTGCCCGTCGAGCATCAGCAGCCCCTCGCGCACCGCGTGCAGGGTAGCCTCGTGGTAGGTGTGCATGCGGCTCAGCTCCGCCGCGTTCATCCCGTGCGTGTGCCGCCGCAGCCGGGCGTTGACCACGTACGCCCCGAGACCGCCGAGGGCCAGTGCCGCGCCCGCCATCCCGAGCAGCGCGGTGACCTGCCTGCCGAGCTGCTCGCTGATCTTGTCGATGGTGATGCCCGCGCTGACCAGCGCGACGGTCTTCCCGGAGGCGTCCCGCACCGGGGCGACCGTCCGCACCGACGGCCCGAGCGTCCCCGTGTAGGTCTCCGAGACGGTGCGTCCCTTCCGTGCCTCGTCGATGTGGCCCAGATAGACATGCCCTATCTGTCCTGGTTCGGGATGGGTCCAGCGCTTGCCGTCCGGCGCCATGACCACCACGAAGTCGACCCCCGCGTCCTCCCGCAGCCGCTCGGTGTACGGCTGGAGCAGCGCCGTCGGGTCGGCGGACCGGACGGCCGCCACCACCGACGGGTGGTCCGCCACCGCGGCCGCCGTGGCCGTCGTCTGCCGGCGTGCGGTCTCCTCCGCCTGGGAGCGGTCCATGGCGTACGAGAAGAGCGCGAAGCCGCCGACGATCGCGGCGACCAGCACGACCTGCATCGCGAAGAGCTGGCCGGCGAGGCTCCGTGGGCGGGGTATGCGCATGGCCCAAGTCTGCCCGTCCCGTTTCGTGTGAACGAAACGTACGCAACGGTGACCGGGGTCACAGGGTGCTGCATAGTCACGGGCGTCCACCGGGACGTGGACGCACATCAGGCCGAGGAGGAATCCCCGTGGCAACCCCAGCAGCCGCAAGGCGGGACCGCACCCACTATCTGTATCTCGCCGTCATCGGCGCCGTCGTGCTCGGCGTCGTCGTGGGCTTCGCCGCCCCCGGCGTGGCCGTCGAACTCAAGCCGATCGGCACGGGGTTCGTGAACCTGATCAAGATGATGATCTCCCCGATCATCTTCTGCACGATCGTGCTCGGCGTCGGCTCGGTCCGCAAGGCCGCCAAGGTCGGTGCCGTCGGAGGTCTGGCCCTCGGGTACTTCCTGGTGATGTCGACGGTCGCGCTGGCCATCGGCCTGGTGGTGGGCAACCTGCTCGACCCGGGCCACGGGCTGCAGCTGACGGACGCGGCGAGGGCGGCGGGCGGCAAGCAGGCCGAGGGTGCGAGCGCGGGCACCGTGGACTTCCTCCTCGGGGTCATCCCGACCACGCTGGTCTCCGCCTTCACCGAGGGCGAGGTGCTGCAGACCCTGCTCGTGGCGCTGCTCGCGGGGTTCGCCCTGCAGGCCATGGGTCCCGCCGGGGAGCCCATCCTGCGCGGTATCGGGCACATCCAGAAGCTCGTGTTCCGCATCCTTGCGATGATCATGTGGGCGGCCCCGGTGGGCGCCTTCGGCGCGATCGCCGCCGTGGTCGGCGAGACCGGCGTCGACGCCCTGAAGTCTCTCGCGGTCATCATGATCGGCTTCTATGTCACCTGTGCGCTGTTCGTGGTCGTCGTCCTCGGTCTGCTGCTGCGGGTCGTCGCCGGAGTGAACCTCTTCTCGCTGCTGCGCTACCTGGGCCGGGAGTTCCTGCTGATCCTCTCCACCTCGTCGTCCGAGTCGGCCCTGCCGCGGCTCATCGCGAAGATGGAGCACCTGGGCGTCTCGAAGCCCGTCGTCGGCATCACCGTCCCGACCGGCTACTCCTTCAACCTGGACGGCACCGCGATCTATCTCACGATGGGCTCGCTGTTCGTCGCCGAGGCGATGGGCACCCCGCTCTCGGTCGGCGAGCAGATCTCGCTGCTGATCTTCATGATCATCGCCTCGAAGGGCGCCGCGGGCGTCACCGGCGCCGGCCTCGCGACCCTCGCGGGCGGCCTCCAGTCGCACAAGCCCGCGCTGGTCGACGGCGTCGGCCTGATCGTCGGCATCGACCGCTTCATGAGCGAGGCGCGCGCCCTCACCAACTTCGCGGGCAACGCCGTCGCCACGGTGCTGGTCGGCACCTGGACCAAGGAGATCGACAAGGAGCGCGCCGCCGAGGTGCTCGCGGGCCGCCTCCCGTTCGACGAGGAGACCTTCATCGACGACCACGCTCCGGCCCCGGCCCCGGCCCCGGCCCCGGCCGCGACCTCGGCCGCGACGCCGGAACGGCGGGACGAGGACCGCAGGGAGCCGGCCGTCACGGTCTGAGCGGGCGGCCGTGCGTGCGGGTCCGGGGTGGTCTGCGCCCCGGGCCCGCGCCTGTGCCGGTTCCCCACCTCTGCCCGGGCCCGCGCCTCTGTCCCGCCCTGTGGTGCCCGGCGCCGGAGTGGGAGGTGGCCGGTCGCGGCGCCGTCGCGGTCGGTGGGTCGCGGCACGGTCACCGTGCCCCTCGAACCGCGCCTGCCCGACGGCCCGTGGAAGGCCGCACTGACGATGCAGAGCGGCACCGTGCAGCGGACGAGCACGGCGACCGTGACGCTGGCCGCGGAGAAGCGGACGTCCCACGCGCTCCTCTACGCCGGGGCCGCCGCGGCCGCCGCCCTGGCCGCCGGCGCCGTCGCCCTGGCGGTGACCCGGCGCCGCCGGCGAAGCAGCGGGCCGGTGGCGACCCCCTCCGGCTGACGGCATCGCGTGGCCGTGCCGGGCCCGACCGGGCCCCGGCTCGGGTTCTCACGGGCCCCGGTCCGTCCGGCGCGATGGGCGCGGACACCACCTCCCCGTGTCCGCCGGCATGTGCCCCGAGTGCCCCGCCCGCGGCCGGGGGGACACGGGAGCGGACCCGTCCGGCCCCCTCCGGCCCCGGATCCCCGCCCGGCCCCCTCCGGCTGGCCGGAACCCGGCCGGTACCGGACGGTGGACCCGGGGGTGATCCGACGGGAGAGACAGATGCCCAAATACCTGGTCCAGGCGAGCTACACCGCGCAGGGCACCGAGGGGCTGCTCGCCGAGGGCGGTACGGGCCGCCGGGAGGCCGTGGAGCAGGTGCTCCGCTCCTGCGGCGGCAGCCTGGAATGGATGTACTTCGCGTTCGGGGAGGACGACCTGTACTGCGTGGTGGACATGCCGGACGCCGTCTCGATGGCCGCCACCTCCATGAAGGTCCGCGCCACGGGGGCGGTCCGCTCCCGGGCCGTGCTCCTGCTCAGCCCCGAGGACATCGACACGGCCGCGCGGAAGCCGGTCGAGTTCCGCGCGCCCGGAGCCTGAGCCCCGGGCGCTCGGACGTGCCGCCGGGGCGGGGACCCGGCGGCACCCGCCGTACACCGCGGCCGCGGCACCGTGCCGGGCCGCGCCGGGGCCGCGGGACCGCGGATCGGTGCGGCCTCCTCCGCTCAGCCGAAGGGGATGCGGACGAAGGACTGGTTGCCGATGCCCAGGGTGCCGGCGCCGTTGCCGATGGCGTTCCACACCTCGATCCGCACCCTGCCGTTCCTCAGATCGCCGTGTGTGCCTGTGGCGGACCGCAGGCCGCGCGCCTGGGTGTAGTGCTCGTAGCCCGGGACGGGGTCGGTGGCGAAGTAGTGGTACGTCTCGGTGCGGTCCCACGTCCCGTCGCCGGTGCGGTCGTAACTCACCCGCACCTGCTGCCCGTTGGCGACGGTCGTCCCGGCGTCCACGAAGAGATCGAACTGCGTCGTACCGCCGTTGTACGCGCGGGTGACCGGCCCCGAGGTGAACACCTGCGGGCTGTGCGGGGTGCCGTCGTGGTTCGCGCCGCCCGCCGAGGCGAGCCTGACGGAGGACCCGGAACCGGCCGCGTCCCCGGCGGCGCCGTCTCCGCGCAGGTACAGCTGCGGGGAGCCGGACGGCGGCGGGTCGGTGGGCGGCGGGGTCGCGCCGCCGCCGCGGGTCCACACGGCGACGTAGTCGACGAGCATCGGGTGGCCGGGGACGGTCGCGGCGGTCGGGGTCCTGCCCGCCAGGGCGTCCGGGAAGGCGCCGCCGACGGCGACGTTGAGGAGGAGGAAGTAGCCCGCGTGCTCGGTCATGTCGGCCCAGGTGCCGGCGTCCATCTGGTTCTGGTCGACGGTGTGGTAGAGCTGGCCGTCCACGTACCAGCGCAGGGCGTTGGGGGAGGCGGAGCGGTCCCACTCGAAGCGGTAGGTGTGGAAAGCCGACTGGCAGCTCGCGCCGGGGCAGGCGCGGCTGGCGCCGAGGCCGCTGGTCTCGTTGCACGGTCCGCCGGGGTTCACCCCGCAGTGGAGCACGCCCCAGACCGAGTTGAGGCCGTTGACGTTCTCCATGATGTCGAACTCGCCGATACCGGGCCAGTTCCAGTAGTTGCCCCGGTACGGTGCGCCGAGCGCCCAGAACGCGGGCCAGTAGCCGAGCGCCGCGTCGCCGGTGACATCGGGCATCCGGATCCGGCCCTCGATGCGCAGGGTGCCGCCGGCCGGTGCCCTGAAGTCGGCGCGCCGGGTCTCGATGCGTGCGGAGGTCCAGTTGCCGGCGCCGTCGCGCAGCGGGGTGATGCGCAGATTGCCGCTGCCGTCCAGGCTGACGTTGTCCGGGCTGTTCGTGTAGTTCTGGATCTCTCCGGTGCCCCAGTTGGCGGGGCCGCCCGGATAGCCGTGACCGGTGTCGATCTGCCAGTGGGCGGAGGACGGCAGGGAGCGGTCGGGGCCGGTGAAGTCGTCGCTCCACTGCAGGTTCCAGCCGGGTGCGGGGGGTACGGCGCCGCTGGCCGGGCTCGCGGGGCCGAGGGCCAGGAGTCCGGTGAGGGCGACGGCGAAGGCCGTGAACGCGGTGAGGAGCGGGGTGCGGGAGTGTCTGCTGACGCGGCTCGTGGTCAAGGATGACCTCCGGGAGGGGATGGTGCCGGAAGTGGGTGAGAGCGCTCTCAGGTTTTGTAGATGGACGCACGGCCGGCGTCAATGCCTTGCGTGTGTTGACTTCCCGAACGCACAAGGCACTTGGCGGAGGGCTTCCGCACCCGGTACCGGACGCGCCGGTTTCCGCGGCCCCTGCCGTGCGGTGGGTGGGTGCGCCGCGGCCGCCGGCCCGCTCCGGCGCCCCGCCCGGCGGGCTCGTGGCCGCGCGCTCACGGGCGCGGTGCGGCAGCACGGGACGCGGCGGCGGCGTCGGCCTGGCGTGATCGCGGCCCCGGCGCGGAGGCCGGTGGCGGCCGAGTCGTCCCGGCGCACAAAAACCCGGTCCGCATTGACGGCCCGGGTATTTCTTCGCGTATATTGAATGGTTCCGTGTTCGATCGGAACCAGGAATGCGGAAAGCCCTAATAAACGTACTCTAGCGCGTCAGGAGCTGAATTGTCAACCGAGGAAATCCGGCAGGAACAGCAATTCGTCTCCCTCGCCCATGAGCGGCTCGATCAGCTGCGCAGGGAGGCCGAGGCTGCCGTGAGCGCCACGATGGCGCAGGTCAGCACTGGTCGGCAGGCACGTGTCGAGCGTGATATCGAGGTGGCGGAGCACTCCGCCTCACTTGCCGCGCTGAATGCCGCCGACTCCGGACTCTGTTTCGGGCGCGTCGACCGGCGGGACGGAGTGACGCACCACATCGGGCGTCTCGGATTGCGCGGCGGCGACGCCGAGCGCACGCCGCTGCTGATCGACTGGCGGGCGCCCGTCGCGCGCCCCTTCTATCTCGCCACCGGATACGAACCGATGGGGCTGCGCCGGCGCAGGCACATCACCACCGAGGGCCGCACCGTCACCGCGCTGCACGACGAGATCATGGACCTCAGCGACCCGACCCGCACCGGACACGAGTCGCACGACGCCGACGAGGTGCTCCTCGCCGCCCTCAACAGCGCCCGCACCGGGCGGATGGCGGACATCGTCTCCACGATCCAGGCCGAGCAGGACCACATCATCCGCGCCCCGCAGCGCGGAGTGCTCGTCGTGGAAGGCGGCCCCGGCACCGGCAAGACGGCCGTCGCGCTGCACCGCGCCGCGTACCTGCTGTACGCCCACCGGGAGCAGCTCGCCAAGCGGGCGGTGCTGATCGTCGGGCCCAACCCGGCCTTCCTCGGCTACATCGGCGAGGTGCTGCCCTCCCTGGGCGAGACCGGTGTCCTGCTGTCGACCGTCGGGGAGCTCTACCCCGGAATCCACGCCACCGGTACCGACAGCCCCGCCGCCGCGGCGGTGAAGGGCCGCCCGGAGATGGCGGCCGTGCTCGCCGAGGCCGTACGGGACCGGCAGCGGGTGCCCGAGAAGGGGGAGCCGATCGTCATCGCGCACGACGACGGCGACCTGGTCCTCGACTGGGACACCGCCGTGGAGGCGCGGCACAAGGCTCGTGAGACCGGGCTGCCGCACAACCTCGCACGGCCCTATTTCGCCTTCCACGTCATCGACGACCTCACCGCCCAGCTCGCCGACCGCATCGGCGAGGACCCTCACGGCGGCCCCAACTTCCTCGGCCCCGACGACATCGCCCAGCTCGGCAAGGCCGTCGCCGCCAGTGCCGAGGTGCACTCCGCCATCGCCTCGCTGTGGCCGCCGCTCGACCCGGAGGAGTTCCTCGCCGGCTACCTCGCGGACCCCACGCACCTCGACGACGCCGACGCGGACCTGATCAGGCGCTCCGGTGGCCCGTGGACGCCGGCCGACGTGCCCCTCCTCGACGAGGCGGCGGAACTCCTCGGTGCGGACGACTCCGCTGCCCGGGCCGCCGCCGAGGCCGAGCGCTCCCGCCGGATCGCCTACGCCCAGGGCGTGCTGGACGTCTCCTACGCCTCCCGCACCTACGAGTTCGAGGACAAGGAGGACGTCGACGCCGACGCTTCCGAGGTGCTGGCCGCCCACGACGTCATCGATGCCGAGCGCATGGCCGAGCGGCAGGAGGAGGCGGACCACCGCACCGCCGCCGAGCGTGCCGCTGCCGACCGGACCTGGGCGTTCGGGCACATCATCGTCGACGAGGCGCAGGAGTTGTCGGCCATGGCCTGGCGGCTGCTGATGCGCCGCTGCCCGACCCGCTCGATGACGCTCGTCGGCGACCCCGCGCAGACCGGGGACCCGGCGGCGCCCGCCGCGCCGGGGGCCGTGGGGGAGGGCGGGGACTTCTGGCAGCGGATCCTCGCACCCTACGTCGAGGACCGCTGGCAGCTGGCGCGGCTCGGGGTCAACTACCGCACGCCCGCGGAGATCATGGACTACGCCGCCGAGCGGCGCCGGCGCACCGACCCGGGCTTCACCCCGCCCCGCTCCATCCGGTCCACCGGGGCCGCTCCCTTCGAGCGCACCGCGGACCTCGCCGACGTGGCGGACCTCGCCGCCGCCGAGGTCCCGGAGGAGGGCCGGCTCGCCGTCATCGCCCCCCGTGAGCTGCACGCCGCGCTCACCGGACTCGGCGGCGACGGGCCGCTCGACCTCTCCCGGCCCGTCGTCCTGCTCGACCCGCGCCAGGCCAAGGGCCTGGAGTTCGACACGGTGCTGGTGGTCGCGCCCGAGCGGATGCCGCCCAACGACCTCTATGTGGCGCTGACCAGGGCCACCCAGCGGCTCGGAGTCGTCACGCCGGCTTCAGCCACACCGTCGCCAGTGGCGGCAGGGTGAGCTGCACGCTGGTGCGGTGGCCGTGGGCGGTGACGGACTCGGGCTTCACCGGGTCGTCGTTGCGGACGTCCCCGCCGCCGTACCGTGCCGCGTCCGTGTTCAGTACCTCGGACCAGGCGGGTACGGACGGGGGGACGCCGAGCCGGTACGCGTGCCTCTATGTGGCGCTGACCGGGGCCACCCAGCGGCTCGGGGTCGTCACGCCGGCTTCAGCCACACCGTCGCCAGTGGCGGCAGGGTGAGCTGCACGCTGGTGCGGTGGCCGTGGGCGGTGACGGACTCGGGCTTCACCGGGTCGTCGTTGCGGACGTCCCCGCCGCCGTACCGTGCCGCGTCCGTGTTCAGTACCTCGGACCAGGCGGGCACGGACGGGGGACGCCGAGCCGGTACGCGTGCCTCTATGTGGCGCTGACCGGGGCCACCCAGCGGCTCGGGGTCGTCACGCCGGCTTCAGCCACACCGTCGCCAGTGGCGGCAGGGTGAGCTGCACGCTGGTGCGGTGGCCGTGGGCGGTGACGGACTCGGGCTTCACCGGGTCGTCGTTGCGGACGTCCCCGCCGCCGTACCGTGCCGCGTCCGTGTTCAGTACCTCGGACCAGGCGGGCACGGACGGGGGGACGCCGAGCCGGTACGCGTGCCTCTATGTGGCGCTGACCGGGGCCACCCAGCGGCTCGGGGTCGTCACGCCGGCTTCAGCCACACCGTCGCCAGTGGCGGCAGGGTGAGCTGCACGCTGGTGCGGTGGCCGTGGGCGGTGACGGACTCGGGCTTCACCGGGTCGTCGTTGCGGACGTCCCCGCCGCCGTACCGTGCCGCGTCCGTGTTCAGTACCTCGGACCAGGCGGGCACGGACGGGGGGACGCCGAGCCGGTACGCGTGCCGCACCACCGGTGAGAAGTGGGAGACCGCCAGCAGCGGGGCGCCGTCGGCGTCGAAGCGCAGGAACGCGAAGACGTTGTCGTCGGCGGCCCCGCCGTCCACCCAGGAGAAGCCCTCGGGGACGGTGTCCCGCTGCCACAGCGCCGGGGTGGCCGCGTAGACCCGGTTCAGGTCGCGCACGAGGTCGCGCACGCCCCGGTGGTCGGCCTCGGCCGAGTAGGAGGGGTCGAGCAGCCACCAGTCCGGGCCGTGGCCCTCGGACCACTCGGCGCCCTGGGCGAACTCCTGCCCCATGAAAAGCAGTTGCTTGCCCGGGTGGGCCCACATGAAGCCGAGGTACGCCCGGTGGTTGGCGCGCTGCTGCCACCAGTCGCCGGGCATCTTCGACACCAGGGCGCGCTTGCCGTGCACGACCTCGTCGTGGGAGATGGGCAGCACGTAGTTCTCGCTGTACGCGTACACCATCGAGAACGTCATCTCGTTGTGGTGGAACCTGCGGTGCACCGGCTCGTGCTCGACATAGCCGAGCGAGTCGTGCATCCAGCCCATGTTCCACTTCAGGCCGAAGCCGAGCCCGCCGAAGCCCGCCGGGCCCACATGGTGGGTCGCCCGGGTCACGCCGTCCCAGGCGGTGGACTCCTCGGCGATGGTCACCGCACCGGGGCAGCGCCGGTAGACGGTGGCGTTCATCTCCTGGAGGAAGGAGACGGCGTCGAGGTTCTCCCGGCCGCCGTGCTCGTTGGGGCTCCATTCGCCGTGCTCGCGGGAGTAGTCGAGGTACAGCATCGAGGCGACCGCGTCGACCCGCAGCCCGTCGATGTGGAACTCCTCGCACCAGTACACGGCGTTGGCGACCAGGAAGTTGCGGACCTCCTTGCGGCCGTAGTCGAACTCCAGGGTGCCCCAGTCGGGGTGGGCCGCGCGGGCCGGGTCGGAGTGCTCGTACAGCGGGCGTCCGTCGAACTCGGCGAGCGCCCAGTCGTCCCGGGGGAAGTGCGCCGGGACCCAGTCCATGATCACCCCGATCCCGGCGCGGTGCAGCGCGTCGACCAGGTGGCGGAAGTCGTCGGGGGTGCCCATCCGGGCGGTGGGCGCGTAGAAGCCGGTGACCTGGTAGCCCCACGAGCCGCCGAAGGGGTGCTCGGCCACCGGCATCAGCTCGACATGGGTGAAGCCGAGGTCCCTGACGTAGGCGGGGAGCTGCTCGGCCAGTCGGCGGTAGCTGAGTCCGGGGCGCCAGGACGGCAGATGCACCTCGTACACGGAGAACGGGGCCTCGTGGACCGGGCGGGCGCCGCGGTTCGCCATCCACGTCTCGTCGTGCCACACGTGGTGGGACTCGGTGACGACGGACGCCGTCGCGGGCGGCACCTCGGTCCGGCGCGCCATCGGATCCGCCCGGAGCGTGCGGGAGCCGTCGGGGCGGGTGATCTCGAACTTGTACAGGGCCCCCTCGCCGATGCCGGGCAGGAACAGCTCCCACACCCCGGAGGAGCCCAGCGAGCGCATGGCGCAGGCCGTGCCGTCCCAGTGGTTGAAGTCACCGACGACCCTGACCCCGCGGGCGTTCGGCGCCCAGACCGTGAAGCGGGTGCCCGTGGCTCCCTGGTGCGTCATCGGCCGGGCGCCGAGGGCGTGCCACAGCTCCTCGTGGCGCCCCTCGCCGATCAGGTGCAGATCGAGCTCACCGATGGCGGGGAGGAAGCGGTAGGGGTCCGCGAACTCCAGGGTGGCGTCCTCGTACGCGACCTGGAGCGCGTACTCGGGGATCCGGCGCAGCGGGAGCAGCGCCGAGAAGAAGCCGTCGCCGTCGTCGTGCAGTTCGGCGCGCAGCCCCTTGGCCAGGACCGTGACCGACTCCGCGTACGGCCGCAGCGTCCGGAAGGCCACCCCGCCGCGTCCCAGGTGCGCCCCCAGGAGGGAGTGCGGGTCGTGGTGCGTGCCGCCGAGCAGCCGTTCCCGGTCGGATTCGTCGAGCGGTGCGGCGGGGCGTACGCCGTTGCGGGGAGTCACGGGGGACGGCCTCCTGGTACTCGGGGGAAGGTCGGGGCAGGGGCGCGAGCGGGACGGCGCGGGCGTCAGCCCGCGGGGCCGGCCAGCCGCTGGATGGCGGACATGGGAACCGGTAGCCAGTCAGGCCGGTGGCGGGCCTCGTAGACGACCTCGTACACGGCCTTGTCGGTCTCGTAGGCGCGCAGCAGCTCCGCCTCGGCCCGCGGGTCGGAGCCCGAGGCGTCGGCGTAGCCCTCGCAGTAGGCGGCCCGGCAGCGCGCCGCCCAGGCCGGGTTCCAGGGGCGGTACGAGCGGGCCGCGTAGTCGAAGGAGCGCAGTATCCCGGCGATGTCGCGCACCGGGGGCTGCACCCGGCGGCGTTCGTCGAGCGGGCGGGCCGGCTCCCCCTCGAAGTCGATGACCGACCAGCCCCCGTCGGGTGTGCGCAGGGTCTGGCCGAGGTGCAGGTCGCCGTGGATGCGCTGGGCCCTGCCGTCGCCGTCGAAGGTCGCGCCGGCGATGGCGTCGAAGGCGGCGCGCAGCCCGCGGACGTACGGCAGCAGTGCGGGTACCGCCCGCAGTGCGGCGTCCAGCCGCTCGTTCATCGCCGTCGCCAGGTGCTCGGTCTGGGACCCGCTCAGCGAGACGGTGGGCAGCGCGGCGGCGAGCGCCGTGTGCACCTCCGCCGTGGCCCGGCCCAGGGCCTGCGCCTCCCCGGTGAAGTCGTCTCCGTCGGCGAGGGCCTTGAGCGCGAGCTGCCAGCCGTCCCGGGAGCCGCGGAGGAACGGCTGGAGGACGCCGAGGGTGCAGGGCTCGGGGGTGTCCGACTCGAACCAGGCGACGGGCGCGGGCACCCGGCCGCAGCCCGCGCGGGCGAGCGCGAGGGGCAGTTCCAGGTCGGGGTTGATGCCCGGATACACCCTGCGGAAGATCTTGAGGATCAGCGAATCGCCGTACACCAGGCTGGAGTTGGACTGCTCGGCGTCGAGTACGCGGGCGCGCAGTCCGCCCGGTACGGGAGCGGCCCGCTCGAAGCGCAGCGGACCGAACCGGCCGGGTGTGCGCAGCCGCTCCAGCAGCAGTCCGGCGAGCCGGGGGTCGTGCAGTCCCTCGTAGACGGTCCGTCCGGCGAGCGGCCCCTCGGCCACCCGGCCGATCAGCGCCGGGGCGAGATACGGGGGCACCGCGGCGCGCACGCCCAGCAGCAGCTGGTAGCAGTCGCCGCCCGCTGCCGCGCCGCACAGCGCGGACGGTGTCCGCCCGGTGGCGGTCCTGAGGCCCAGGGCCTGGCCGGGCTGC
Source organism: Streptomyces sp. I6 (assembly GCA_003725745.1). Taxonomy (GTDB): domain Bacteria; phylum Actinomycetota; class Actinomycetes; order Streptomycetales; family Streptomycetaceae; genus Streptomyces. Next base: position 4,880,052 of record RHDP01000001.1, read on the forward strand.
CTGACGCGCAGCAGCAGATGCAGCAGTCCGGGGCCGGGCGAGTCGACCGGCAGCAGCTCGACGGCCGCCACCAGCGCGAAGCCGGTGACCGGGCGCCCCTTTCCCGCGAACCACCGCTGCCTGGGCAGCCACTCGCGCAGCAGGGGCGAGAGCGAAGGCAGCAGGGCGACGGGGGTCCGGGTGGATGCAGCCTCCGACATGGCATCGCGTCCTTTCCCCGGGCACACCACAGTTTGCGAAGAGTGTCCCGGATTGCGGCAAATAATAGCTGTCCGGGCTGTGCGTGGGGGTCCCCCGCCGCAGGCAGGGGGAGTGTCGGCGGAGGATGGTCCGTACGGACTCGGACCGGGTTTCGATATGAGGGGGAGCGTGCCCCGTGCGGGGCGGTCCAACCGCCCCGCACCCGACATGGCATGTGCCGGAGTCAGCCGCCCTTGCGCGTGCGGGCCCTGCGCCCGGGCCGGTGCGCGGCGCTCTCCGCGGCCACCGGCTCCTTGTGCAGCCGGAACCAGTAGAAGCCGTGCCCGGCCAGCGTCAGCAGGTACGGCCACTCCCCGATCGCCGGGAAGCGGACCCCGCCGATCAGCTCCACCGGGTGGCGGCCGTTGTACCGGCGCAGGTCCAGCTCGGTGGGCTGGGCGAAGCGCGAGAAGTTGTTCACGCACAGGACCAGGTCGTCGGAGCCGTCCCCGGTCGCGGGCGCCTCGCGCAGGTACGCCAGCACGGCGGGGTTCGACGAGGGGAGTTCGGTGAAGGTGCCCAGGCCGAAGGCGCGGTTCTGCTTTCTGATCTCGATCATCCGCCGGGTCCAGTGCAGCAGCGACGAGGGCGACGCCATGGAGGCCTCGACGTTGGCGACCTGGTAGCCGTAGACCGGGTCCATGATGGTCGGCAGGTACAGCCGGCCCGGATCGCAGGACGAGAACCCGGCGTTGCGGTCCGGGGTCCACTGCATCGGCGTGCGCACCGCGTCCCGGTCGCCCAGCCAGATGTTGTCACCCATCCCGATCTCGTCGCCGTAGTAGAGGATCGGGGAGCCGGGCAGGGACAGCAGCAGGGCGGTGAACAGCTCGATCTGGTTCCGGTCGTTGTCCAGCAGCGGGGCCAGCCGGCGGCGGATGCCGATGTTGGCGCGCATCCGCGGGTCCTTGGCGTACTCCGCGTACATGTAGTCGCGCTCCTCGTCGGTGACCATCTCCAGGGTCAGCTCGTCGTGGTTGCGCAGGAAGATGCCCCACTGGCAGTTCTTCGGGATCTGCGGCGTCTTGGCCAGGATCTCGGAGACCGGGTACCGCGACTCCCGCCGCACGGCCATGAAGATGCGCGGCATCACCGGGAAGTGGAAGGCCATATGGCACTCGTCGCCGCCCGACGGGTAGTCGCCGAAGTAGTCGACCACGTCCTCGGGCCACTGGTTCGCCTCGGCCAGCAGCACCGTGTCCGGGTAGTGGGCGTCGATCTCCTTGCGGACCCGCTTGAGGAAGGAGTGGGTGGCCGGGAGGTTCTCGCAGTTGGTGCCCTCCTCCTGGTACAGGTACGGCACGGCGTCCAGCCGGAAGCCGTCGATGCCCAGGTCCAGCCAGAAGCGCAGGGCGGAGATGATCTCCTCCTGCACCGCCGGGTTCTCGTAGTTGAGGTCCGGCTGGTGGGAGAAGAACCGGTGCCAGTAGTACTGCTTGCGGACCGGGTCGAAGGTCCAGTTGGAGGTCTCCGTGTCGACGAAGATGATCCGGGCGTCCTGGAACTGCTTGTCGTCGTCGGCCCAGACGTAGTAGTCGCCGTACGGGCCGTCCGGGTTGCTCCGGGACTCCTGGAACCACGGGTGCTGGTCGCTCGTGTGGTTCATGACGAAGTCGATGATGACCCGCATCCCGCGCTGGTGCGCGGCGTCGACGAACTCGACGAAGTCGGCGAGGTCGCCGAACTCCGGCAGCACCGAGGTGTAGTCGGCGACGTCGTAACCCCCGTCGCGCAGGGGGACTTGAAGAACGGCGGCAGCCACAGGCAGTCCACGCCCAGCCACTGCAGATAGTCCAGCTTGGCGGTGAGGCCCCTGAGGTCGCCGATGCCGTCGCCGTTGCTGTCCTGGAAGGTGCGTACGAGCACCTCGTAGAACACGGCGCGTTTGAACCAGTCGGGATCCCGGTCCTTGGCCGGGGTGTCCTCGAAGGTGTCGGGGACGGGCTCGTTGACGATCATGATGTGGGTGACCCTCCGATCGGCGGGGACGGTCGCAGGACGGCGATGTGCGCAGGCGTGACGCCCGGCTCGAGGCGCACATAGCTGGCCCTGCCCCAGTGATAGGTCTCGCCGGTGAGCTCGTCGCGCACCGGTACGGTCTCGTGCCAGTCGAGGCCGAGCTCCGGCATGTCAAACGAGACCGTCGCCTCCTGGGTGTGGTGGGGGTCGAGATTGACGACCACCAGAACGGTGTTCGAACCCGATCGCTTGCTGTAGGCGATCACGGAGTCGTTGTCGGTGTGGTGGAAACGCAGGTTCCGGAGCTGCTGCAGCGCCGGATGGCGCCGCCGGATCCGGTTCAGCGCGGTGATCAGCGGGGCGATGCCGCGCCCCTCGCGCTCCGCCGACTCCCAGTCGCGCGGACGCAGTTGGTACTTCTCCGAGTCGAGGTACTCCTCGCTGCCCGGCCGCAGCGGGGTGTTCTCGCACAGCTCGTACCCGGCGTACATTCCCCAGCTGGGGGAGAGGGTCGCGGCGAGCACGGCGCGCACCTCGAACGCCGGACGGCCGCCCTCCTGGAGGTAGGCGTGCAGGATGTCCGGGGTGTTCACGAAGAAGTTGGGCCGCATCCAGGCGGCCGCCTCGCCCGACAGCTCCGTCAGGTACTCGGTCAGCTCCTGCTTGGTGGTGCGCCAGGTGAAGTACGTGTACGACTGCTGGAAGCCGACCGCGGCGAGGGTGTGCATCATCGCCGGGCGGGTGAACGCCTCCGCGAGGAAGACGACGTCCGGGTCGGTCCGGTTGATCATGCCGATGACCTTCTCCCAGAAGACCACCGGCTTGGTGTGCGGGTTGTCGACGCGGAAGATCCGCACCCCGTGCGCCATCCAGTGGCGCAGCACCCGCAGGGTCTCGGCGACGATTCCCTGCATGTCGCGGTCGAACGCGATCGGGTAGATGTCCTGGTACTTCTTCGGCGGGTTCTCCGCGTGGGCGATGCTGCCGTCCGCCCGGTGGTGGAACCACTCGGGGTGCCCGGTCACCCAAGGGTGGTCGGGGGAGCACTGCAGGGCGAAGTCGAGGGCGACCTCCATCCGCAGGTCCCGCGCGCACCGCACGAACGCGTCGAAGTCCTCGAGGGTGCCGAGGTCCGGGTGGACCGCGTCGTGGCCGCCTTCGGCCGAGCCGATCGCCCAGGGGACCCCGACGTCGTGGGGACCCGCGTCGAGCGCGTTGTTCGGGCCCTTCCGGAAGGTGCTGCCGATGGGGTGAACCGGCGGGAGGTACACCACGTCGAAGCCCATCGCGGCGATGGCGGGCAGCCGCTGCGCCGCCGTGCGGAAGGTGCCGGAGACGAGCCTTCCGCGTTCGGTCCGGGCGCCCTCGGAGCGCGGGAAGAACTCGTACCAGGAGCCGAACAGCGCGCGGGTCCGCTCCACCTGGAGCGGCAACGGGGGCGAGGTGGTGACCAGTTCGCGCAGCGGATGGCGCTCCAGTGCGGCGAGCGCGTCCGGGGCGAGCGCCGCCTCCAGCCGCTCGCGGTCCGGCCGGCCCTTGTCGCGCAGGGCGTCGGCGGCGGCGAGCACGGCCTCCCGGCCCGCTCTCTTGGGGACTCCCGCGGCGGCCCGCTCGTAGAGTGCCGCCCCCTCGTCGAGGACCAGGGCGGTGTCGATCCCGGCGGGGATCTTGATGCCGGCGTGGTGCCGCCAGGTGGCGAGCGGATCGCTCCACGCCTCGACGCTGTAGGTCCACCGGCCCTCGGCGTCCGGTGCGACCTCCGCGCCCCAGCGGTCGGTGCCGGGCGCGATCTCCCGCATCGGGGTCCAGGGGCCCGGGCGGCCCGCGGGGTCCCGCAGGACGACATTGGCGGCCACCGCGTCGTGTCCTTCTCGGAACACGGTGGCGCTGATCCGGAACGTTTCACCGACCACCGATTTCGCGGGCCTTCGGCCGCAGTCGACGAGGGGGCGTACGTCCAGCACGGGAATGCGGCCAATCAGCGTTTTCACGGCATCACCTGGGGGCTGTGCGGGCTCGGCGGGTCGAACGGACGCTCCCACTTCACGGGGGCGGGTGTTCTTTGTAGCTGCTCCGTTGACGGCTGGCGGGCTGCGGGCATGGCCGCTCCTGTCCGCGTTCACTCGAATGGAAGGGTCGCGAGTGCGCTCCGGGCGTACCGGGGGAGCCTTCCCCTGCGTTTCGGGTCGGCAATCCGGTGGTGCGTTACCTACTAGGGCGTAGGCAGGCAGCACAAGGCCGACGCCGTCCGGAGGCCGGTGCCGGGCGCTTCCGGAACCGTTCACCCTGTACGGGAAGCGACCGTCCTGAACATTTGAAGTCAACTTCAGTCATCTTCTTACCGTGTTGAGTTCGGTAATTCCTGATCGGTAATACAAATCCGATCGCCAGGGCCCTTTCCGGCCAATCGTCGCGGGGCGCGGGAATGATCGCGGGGTGCACCGGCCGGCGTGTGCCGAAAGGCTGCGAAACGGCCGCGCCCCTCCCTGGGACGGTCACGGCGAATCCCCGTCCGGAAAGGGACCGCGATGACCGGTGGCCCGAAGCGCGTACACCCTCACCTGGGCACTTCGATGCCGGAACCACGTCCGCGGGCGCGAGGCGGCCCGGCTCGGCGCGCCGGTGGTTCCCGCATCGGCGCTCCGGCGGCCGCCCTGCCCGCAGGGGCCGGGGCACGGTGGCCGCCCCGCCCGTCGGGAACCCGGCACGGCGGCCGCCGGTGACCCGGGGCCGTCCCCGGTACGGTGGCCGCCCCGTCCGTCCGGGGGCGCCCACCGGCGGGTGCCGTGCACCGCCGCGGCGCCGAGACCGGCGGGCGGGTCCGGCGCGCCCGTGCGCCGGCCACGAGGGGGTCACCGTGCGCCGGCGAACCGGGCGCTACGGCACCGGCCGGCCGCCACGGGGCGCACCGCGGTGGGGCGGACGCGCCCCGCCCGCCCCGAGCCGTGCGAACCCCGTCCGCGGCGCGGAACGCGGCACGGCCGGGATCGGCCGATGGTGGCACGGCTCGATGCGCCCTCCTCGCGCCGTGGTTGAGCCGGGCGGCGCGCCACTACGGTCGAGGAGTCGGACGGGCGCACAGCGTCGTGCGTCCCCGGATGAACCTCTGCCTCGAAGGTGGGACCCGTGAAGGCCATTCGTCGATTCACCGTCCGCCCCGTCCTCCCCGGGCCCCTCGCCCCGCTCAGCGAGCTGGCCCGCAACCTTCGCTGGTCATGGCATGCGCCGACGCGGGAGCTGTTCCGCTGCGCGGACCCCGCCGGCTGGCGGGCGGCCGGCGGCGACCCGGTGCGGCTGCTCGGATCGGTGACCGCGGGCCGGCTCGCCGAACTCGCCACCGACCCGGAGTTCCTGTACCGCGTCTCGGAGTCCGCCCGCGATCTGGACGCCTATCTGCGCGGGCGGCGCTGGTACCAGGAGCGGTCCGGTGACGGGGTGCCGCTGCCCGCCGCCGTCGCCTACTTCTCGCCCGAGTTCGGCATCACCGCCGCGCTGCCGCAGTACTCCGGCGGCCTGGGCATACTCGCCGGCGACCATCTGAAGGCCGCCAGCGACCTGGGGGTGCCGCTGATCGGCGTCGGGCTGCTGTACCGGCACGGCTACTTCCGGCAGTCGCTGTCCCGCGAGGGCTGGCAGCAGGAGCACTACCCCGTCCTCGACCCCGACGAGCTGCCGCTGACCCTGCTCCGGGAGCCCGACGGCGGCCCCGCCCGGGTCTCCCTCGGCCTGCCGGGCGGCCGTACGCTGCGGGCCCGGATCTGGCAGGCGCAGGTCGGCCGGGTACCGCTGCTGCTGCTGGACTCGGACGTGGAGGAGAACGCCCCGGGGGAGCGCGACGTCACCGACCGGCTGTACGGCGGCGGCAGCGAGCACCGGCTGCTCCAGGAGGCGCTGCTCGGCATCGGCGGGGTCCGCGCGGTCCGTGCGTACTGCCGGCTCACCGGGCATCCGGAGCCCGAGGTCTTCCACACCAATGAGGGCCACGCCGGCTTCCAGGGACTGGAACGGATCCGTGAGCTGCTTCCGTACGGCCTCGACTTCGACGCCGCCCTGGAGGCGGTCCGGGCCGGAACGGTGTTCACCACCCACACCCCCGTCCCGGCCGGCATCGACCGCTTCGACCGCGAGCTGGTGGCCCGTCACTTCGGTGCGGACGGTGAACTGCCCGGCATCGACACGGAACGGGTGCTGAGGCTCGGCACGGAGAGCTACCCCGGCGGCGAACCCGGGTGTTCAACATGGCGGTCATGGGGCTTCGCCTCGCCCAGCGCGCCAACGGGGTCTCCACGCTCCACGGCGCGGTGAGCCGTGAGATGTTCCGCGGCCTGTGGCCGGGCTTCGACATTCCGGAAGTGCCGATCACCTCGGTCACCAACGGGGTGCACGCCCCGACCTGGGTGGCCCCCGAGGTGCTCGCCCTCGGGGACGACATCGCGGCCGCACCGGCCGCCGATCTCTGGGAACTGCGCCGGGTCCTGCGGGAGCGGCTGGTGCGGGAGGTCCGCGAACGGCTGTACGCCTCCTGGCGCCAGCGCGGCGCCGGGACGACGGAACTGGGCTGGATCGAAGGGGTACTGGACCCGGACGTGCTCACGATCGGTTTCGCCCGCCGGGTCCCCGCGTACAAGCGGCTCACCCTGATGCTGCGCGACCGGGAACGGCTGGCGGAGCTGCTGCTGCATCCGCGGCGCCCGGTGCAGATCGTCGTCGCCGGCAAGGCGCACCCCGCCGACGACGGTGGGAAGCGTCTGGTCCAGGAACTGGTGAGGTTCGCGGACGACCCGCGGGTACGGCACCGGATCGTCTTCCTGCCCGACTACGGCATGGCGATGGCGCGGAAGCTGCTGCCGGGCTGCGACGTATGGCTGAACAACCCGCTCCGCCCGCTGGAGGCGTGCGGCACCAGCGGGATGAAGGCAGCCCTCAACGGCGGCCTCAACCTGTCCGTACGCGACGGCTGGTGGGACGAGTGGTACGAGCCGGACTTCGGCTGGGCAGTGCCGACGGCCGACGGCACCGCAGCCGGCGAACAGGACCGCCGCGACGATCTGGAGGCCGCCGCGCTGTACGGGCTGGTCGAGGAGCGCATCGCGCCGCTGTTCTACGAACGGGGCGCGGACGGGGTTCCCGCCCGCTGGACCGAGATGGTCCGGCGCACGCTGACCGGGCTGGGGCCGAAGGTGCAGGCCGACCGGATGGTCCGCGAGTACGTGGACCGGCTCTACGCCCCGCCGCCCGCGCCCACCGGGTGCTCGCCCTGGACACCGGCGCGGCCGGCGACCTGGCCGCCTGGAAGGCCCGGGTGCGCGCGGCCTGGCGCGGTGTCTCGGTCGACCACGCCGAGGTGGGCACGGGGGTGGGCGAGGACACGGGATCGGACACCTGCGCGGTGGAGCTGGGGTCGACGCTGGCCCTGCGGGTGTGCGTCACCCTCGGTCTGCTCCGGCCGGAGGACGTGGAGGTGCAGGCCGTCGCGGGCCGGGTCGACGCGGACGACTCGATCACCGATCCCCAGACCTTCCCGCTGAAGCCGGCCGCGAGCGGCCCCGACACGGCCGGCCGGCTGGTCTACGAGGGCCCGCTGGCCCTCGATCGCACCGGCCCGTTCGGATACACGGTCCGGGTGCTGCCCGCGCACCCGCTGCTGCCGCACGGGGCGGACCTCGGTCTGGTGGCGTGGCCGAACGGGGCGACGGGCGAGGGCGCGGGGCTGCTGATGCGCTGAGTTCGGCCGAATCGCCGGCCGGGTGGGCCCGTGTCGGCCGGGTGGGGGGAGTGCCCGGGCATCGGCCTGGTGGAGGCGCGTTCCTCGGCGAGCTGCTCGTTCATCCGTTGAAGGACGCGTTCGGCGACGGCGAGTTCGTCCGCTCGGTCCGCACTTCCGCCAGCCGTTAGACCAGCTGTTCTTCGAGTTCGTCCAGTTCCGCGCGCCGCGCGGTGATCCGTTCCGGCAGCTCGGGATCCAGCAGGCACCGGATCGTAGGAGGCAGCCGATCTGTAGGGAGAAATCGAATGGTTCAGCTACCTGAGCAAGAGCGAACCGCATCGTCCCAGGCACCGGGACTGCGGTAGTGGTTGCTGTGCCCTGCGGCGAGTACGTGGCGCAGGGCGACAAGGAGCTGAGTGTTCGTGGGAGGATCTAGCTGGTCGAGGAGGGCCGGTGCGGCGACAGGTTCCAGGTCGCCGTGGACGTCGTGGAAGCTCGCCCGAAGACCGAGGAAGAGGGCCGAGTGCAGGTCGGGCAGCCGCGCGGCAGTGCGGTATGTCGGCTCCTTCACCGTCCAGCTCACCGGTCCCGAACACTCCAGAACCCGATGGGCCCGGCGGAGCAGGGCTTCCGATCGCTCGGCCACCACTCGGTCGATGTCATGACCGAGGACCTCGGCGAAGGCCGTCGCGGAAGTGGTGTGGTGCTCGAACCAGTCCACCCACAGCGAGTAGGTGACGGCCTCGGCGTCCCGGTCCGCGCAGCCTCCCGCCCCGACCAGGGTGAGTACCCCGGGCACCGGTCACATCAGCCATTTGACCTGCGACTTCAAGTTGGCGGAGGTTCCGTGCGGGACCGCCCGGGGGAGCGGAGGCTCCCCCGGGCGGCCGGGGCGGTGCCGAGGGCGGGTGAACCGCGGGGTGCTACGGGAACGTCAGCTTGACGTTGCTGATGTAGCCGGTGTCATAGCGGGCGACGTCCTGGACCCGCAGGTTCCAGGTGCCGTTGGCCACCTCGCTGGAGGCGTTCACGGTGTACGTCTCGATCACGTTGTCGGCGGAGTCGCTGCCGCTGGAGTTCTTCAGCCGGTACGCGGTGCCGTCCGGGGCCACCAGGTCGATGACCAGGTCACCCCGCCAGGTGTGCCGGATGTCGACGTCGACCGCGAGGTTCGACGGGGCGTTTCCGGCGATGCCGGTGACCGCGACCGGGGAGCTGACCGTGCCGAGGTCCGGGATGCTGATGTCGCCGGTGTTCTCGAAGACCTTGCCGGGTCCGGGCTCGCCGCCGGGCCGGGAGCCGACGTTGATGGCCGCCCAGGCGTCGGTCACGGCCTTGACCTCGGCGCTGCTCGCTCCGTACAGCTCCGTCGCGACCGCGAGGGTGCCGGTGCGGGCGCCCGCGTAGTTGGTCGTCGAGTTGAACTTCGTGGTGAGCGCCTTGTACCAGATCAGCGAAGCCTTGTCGCGGCCGATGCCGGTGACCGGCAGACCGTCCGAGGTCGGCGAGTCGTAGTTCACGCCGTTGATGGTCTTCGCGCCGCTGCCCTCGGAGAGCAGGTAGTACCAGTGGTTCGCCGGGCCGGAGGAGTAGTGCACGTCGATGTTGCCGATGCCCGAGTACCAGGAGTCCTTGGACTTGCCGTCCTTGCTCGGCTTGTCCATGTAGCGCAGCGGGGTGCCGTTGCCGTTGATGTCGATCTTCTCGCCGACGAGGTAGTCGCCCTTGTCCTGGGTGTTGGCCGCGTGGAACTCGACGGCGGCGGCGAAGATGTCGGACGTCGCCTCGTTGAGGCCGCCGGACTCGCCGCTGTAGACCAGCCTGGCGGTGTTGGAGGTGATGCCGTGAGTCATCTCGTGCGCGGCGACGTCGATCGACGTGAGCGGCTTGGCGTTGCCGGCGCCGTCGCCGTAGGTCATGCAGAAGCAGCTGTCCGACCAGAACGCGTTGATGTAGTTGTTGCCGTAGTGGACCCGGGAGTATGCGCCGACGCCGTCGCCCCGGATGCCGGAACGGCCGTGCACGTCCTTGAAGTAGTCCCAGGTCAGCGCCGCGCCGTAGTGCGCGTCCGCGCCGGCGGTCTCGGCGTTCTGCGGGGTGCCGTCGCCCCAGACGTCGTCCGTCCCGGAGAACAGGGTGCCCGAGCCGGACGTGCCGCGGTTGAGGTTGTTGGTCTTGTGGTTGCCGCGGGTGGTGTCGGTCAGGGTGTACGACGGTGCGGTGCCCAGGGTCACCTGGCCGCTGTACATCGTGTTGCCCGTGCCCTGCTGGATCGCCTGCCACTCGTACAGCTTGGCGCCGGTCGTGGCGTCGGTGACGACGTGCAGCTCGTTGGGTGTGCCGTCGTGCTGCAGACCGCCCACGACGGTCTCGTACGCCAGCTTCGGCTCGCCCTGGGCCATCCAGACCACCTTGCGCGGTGCGCGCTCGGCGGCGGTGTCCTTCGAGCCCTCGGCGCGTGCGGCGGCCACGGCCTGCTGCTCGGCTGCGGCGGGGGCGACGTCGGCGCCGGTGCCGATGTTCCGCAGCGCCGACGCCGACGCCTTGCTGACGGCCTCGGTGCTTCCGGCCTTCGTCTCCGTGACGACCAGGTCGCCGCCGAGTACGGGCAGGCCCGCGTAGGTGCGCTCGTAGCGGGTGTGCGTGGTGCCGTCCCGGTCCTGGACGACGTCGCGTACGACGAGCTTCTCCTGGGCCCCGAGGCCGAGTTCGGCCGCGGTCGCCGCCTTGGTGGCGTTGGCCTCGCGGAGCAGCTCCGCCCGCTGGGCGGGGGAGAGCGCCACGGGCAGTGCGCCGGGGTCGGCCCCGGAGGCGGTCTGCTGCTTCGGGGCGATCGGAGCGGGGGCCGCGGCGGCGGAACCGGCCTGGACTCCGGCGGCCAGGAGGGCTGCGACTGCCAGCAGAGCGCCGGTCGCGGACGCGCGACGGCTGGGCATGGGTCTCACGCGGACTCCTTCTGCGAGGGGGGTCATAGGCGGCTGGGTGGGCCGCCCGGCAGAACTGAGGAGCATGTCGTGCGTGGCTCGGTGGAAGCGTCGCAGGAGTGAACAGTTTCTGTCAGGGGCGCGTCAAGAGATTGGCCGGATTGCGTTCGTTGAGTGAGAGGTCGTGTTCGTTAAGCGGACGTTTCGCCGGGCGCCTCGCGAGTGCCGTCCCATCGCCGTGGCGGGCCGAGTGCGGCGGCGTCGGCGGGATGCGGACTGAAGACATCCGCATACGGGATCGCGGAGGGCAGATGCTACGCGCCGCCCGCCACGCCGGCGCCCCGGCAGGGCGCGTTCCGGCCGTGCGGCCGCCGCGCGGGGCCCTGCTGCCCGCCGCGCGCGGTCGAACCGCACGGCCGCCTCCGGTCGTGCCGGGTACGGTGAACGACGCTGTGACGGGTCCTGGGGAATGACTGAAAAGGCGTCAGTTCTATGGCAGAGGGCAGCTGCCGGACGGGAGCCGAGCCTGCCGGCGGCAGCCCGGTGCGAACCGCGAACCGGGAACCCTCGACCCCCAACCCTCGACCGCGAGCCGCGAGCCGCGAGCCGCGAGCCGCGAACCGCGAACCGGGAACCCCGAACCCTCGCCCCCAACCGCGCGACCCGCCGCGGGGCGGCCTCCTCAGGGTGAGGGCGGGGTGAGGGCCGGGGCGAGGGCTGTCGTGCCGTTGCGGCCCGCCTGCGGACGCGGACCGTCCGGGCGAGGGCATACGACTGCCTCGCCGCCGAGCGAGGTCCGCCGGGCACCCCACCCCGGTTTCCCGCCCTCCGCAGGGCTGATCGCCACCCCCGTCGGCCCGGCGCCCACGTCGATGGTGGCGACGACCCGGTTGCGGCGGGTGCCGATCACGGAGACAGCGTCGTCCGCGAAGTCGGTGACGTACGCCCGCGAGCCGTCCGGGGTGACGGCGATCCCGTTGGGCTGTTCGCCGACGGGCACGGTGGCGACCACCTCGTCCCGGCAGGTGTCGATCACCGAGACGTCGTCGCTGACCGTGTTGGCGACGTACACACGACGGCCGCCGGGGAGCACGGCCACCCCGGCCGGTCCCTCACCCACCCCGACGGTGGCGACCACCTCGTCCCGGCGGGTGCTGACGACCGACACATCGCCGGAAGTGAGGTTGGAGACGTACACCCGGGAGCCGTTCGGGGCGACCGCCAGGGCGGTCGGTCCCTCCCCGACGGGGACGGTGCCGAGGATCCGGTGGCGGCGGGTGCCGATCACCCACACCTCGTCGGAACCGGCGTTCGCGACGTAGAGGCGCGAGCCGTCGGGGAGGAACGCGAGACCCAGAGGGGCGTCGCCGACGTCGACGGTGGCCACGACCCGATCGCGGCGGGCGTCGATGACGGAGAGGTCGTCGGACGCGACGTTGGCGACATAGACGCGGTGGCCGTCGGGGGAGACGGCCACCCTGCTCGGTTCGTCGCCGACGGGCACGGTGGCGACGACCTCGCCCCGGCGGGCATCGATGACCGACACCGTGTCCGCACCCGAATTGGTGACGTAGACCTTCGAGCCGTCCGGGGCGACCGCGGTGCTGTCCGGTCCGTCCCCGACGGGCACGGTGCCGACGACCCGGTTCGTGCGGGTGTCGACGAGGGACACCGAGTCCGAGTGGAGTTCGGCCACATAGGCGAGGGTCCGGGACCGCGGTCCGCCCGGGACGGAGTGCGCGGTCGGCACGGAGGGTCCGGCCGTCACCGAGGGGGCGGCCGGCATGGAGGGCTGGGCCGGGAAGGGCGGTGCGGCGGTCGTCCCGGGTGCCTCGTGAGCGCCGGCCGACTGAACGGGCACCAGCAGGCCCGCCAGCACCGCGGACACCAGCGCGCGTGACACGGGACCGGGCATGGGAACCTCCCAGGGACACGAGTGACGCCCCGTCATGGGAGTAGGTGCCGGTGTCGGAACCGAAACCCGAGCCGAGGCCGGAGCCGGAGCCGGAGCCGGAGCCGGAACCGCCCGAGCGCGAGCCTCAGCCGCCCAGGCCCAGGCCCAGGCCGGCCGGTACCGGAGCCGGAAGGCGGCTCAGGCCGCCGTGCCCCGAACCCCGAACACCGAAGCTAGGCCCTCGCCGCCCGGCCGGTGGACGGGGCGCGCGCGCAGCCGCGGGAAATCGCCTGACGGGCGGACGCACGGACGGGTGGCCCCACGGACGCGCCCCGTCGGGGGCGCTGGAGGCGGTCGCGGCACGGCTCGGGGCTCACCGGGCCCCGGTGCCTTCCGCGGCGCCCAGCTCGCGGATGATACGGGTCAGGTTGGCCGGGGCGGCCGCGAGGCGGACCGGCCGGCCCGCGTCGTCGAGTTCGGCGATGTGCCAGCCTCTGGGGACGGTGTCGCCGTCGCCGCCCCGGACGCGCCGCACGTCCCGGACGGTGAGCCGCTCCACCGGGATCCGTTTCGCCGCGAACCGGCCCGGGCCAGGGTGGGGTATCACCGCCGGCGGGCCGTCTCCGAGGACGATGTGGGTGCCGAAGCCGTTCGGGTTGTAGTCGGTGTGCTCCAGGAAGCGGGCGGCCGGAAACACCAGCCCGGAGGACTCCCGGGTCGCTTCGGCTGCCCCGGCCTGCCCGGGCGTACGGATGCGGGTGGCGCGCCAGGCGCCGGCGAAGAGACCCAGGGTGACGAGCGAACCCGCGGCCGCCCATGTGATCGCCACGGGAGAGGCGAGCAGGGTCGTGGGGTGGAGGTAGCAGAGCGGCAGCAGCCACAGGGCCGTACCGGCGAGCGCACCCGTGAAGGGATGGGCCGAGGGAAGGACCTCGTCGTCGGGCAGCCGGCGCCCGCGCAGGCGCAGCAGCACCCGGGCGCCGGGATAGCCGGCGGCGAGGGCGCACGCGGCCGCGGCGACGGCCACGTCTCCGGCACCGGTGAAGTGCTCCCGCCACACGTGGTGTTCTCCGATGGCCTCCCTCACCTCGCCGCGCCAGAGGATCAGTTCGACGCTGTCGCCGGGCCGGAACCCCTGGACGCCTTCTCGCGAGATCGAGAGCCGCTCCAACGGCGTGCCGTCGGCGAAGTACAGCCAGCTGCTTCCCCTCCCCCTGCCCACCTCGGTCCGCACGATCACGGCCGGCAGGGTGGTCAGGCAATCGCCGCGCCCCGCAGTGCCGGCGGTGCACGGGACGGCCGAACTCCAGGCCGCCTTCTCCGACTCGGCGACCGGCACGAACCGCGCGGTCAGGCCCGCGCCCGCGAGCAGCAGCGCGCACAGGACCAGCCACCCGGCCAAGCCGCGCCCGGCGGCCCGGTACGAGACGACGGGGACGTGGCGTGACTCCGGGGTTCCGTACCGGCGGTGCACCGCGCGGAGCGCGTCCAACTGCGCGTCGAAGTGCGTGCGGTGGTGCACGGCACCGTCCCACGGCAGCGGCAGGCGCCGCCTGCGTCCGTCGCGCAGCACCACGCTGACACGACGGACGTCGCGGTGTCTGCCGTTCTGCATGTACACGTGCAGGTCGGCGACCTCGTGCCAGGGCAGGCTCCAGCGGCGCAGCAGCGTCCGGGAGTGCAGGCCGCGCGCGTCGGCGCTCACCCGGGCGGTGGCCAGGTAGAGGTACGCGAACCCCACCGACGCGACGAACAGGCCCCCGTGCGCCCAGGGGTCCAGGAGGTTGCCCCGGTACGCCAGCCGCACCGCGGCCAGGATCGCCCCGGCCGCCCCGAGTCCGAGGACGAACCACAGGCCGCGGTTCAGACGGGGGCGGCAGATCACTTCCCGGATGTCGGTCATGCGTGGGATCGTGCCATCGGCCGGGCCGCACCGGCTTGTGCCGTGTGCGGCAGCCTTCCCGCCCGCAGGCTGCCGACTTGACACGGCATGCGCACGGCCGGCGACGCCGCGGATTCCGCTCCCCCGCCGTCAGACCAGGCTCTCCCGCCATGCCCGGTGCAGCCCCGCGAAGCGGCCCGCGCCGTCCACGAGGGCGGCGGGGCTGCCGTCCTCGACGATGCGGCCGCCTTCCATCACCAGGACCCGGTCGGCGATCTCCACCGTCGACAGCCGGTGCGCGATGACGATCGCCGTACGCCCCCGCAGCACCGTGTCCATGGCCCGCTGCACCGCGCGTTCGCCGGGGATGTCCAGCGAGCTGGTGGCCTCGTCCAGGATCAGCACCGCCGGGTCCGCCAGCAGCGCCCGGGCGAACGCGACGAGCTGGCGCTGCCCCGCCGAGATCCTCCCTCCGCGCTTGCGTACATCGGTGTCGTAGCCCTCCGGCAGGCCGCAGATGAAGTCGTGTGCCCCGATGGCCTTCGCGGCCTGCTCGATCTCGGCACGCGTCGCCTCCGGCCGGCCGATGGCGATGTTCTCGGCGACCGTGCCGGAGAACAGGAAGGCCTCCTGGGTCACCATGACCACCCCGCGCCGCAGCTCGGGCACCGGCAGATCGCGCAGATCGGTCCCGTCGAGCAGGACCCGCCCGTCCGTGGGGTCGTAGAACCGTGCCAGCAGCTTGGCCAGCGTGGACTTGCCCGCCCCGGTCGAGCCGACGACGGCGACGGTCTGTCCGGCGGGGATCGCCAGATGGAAGCGGGGGAGTACCTCTCCGCCGGTGCGGTAGGCGAAGCGCACGTCCTCGAAGACCACCTCCCGGCCCGGACCGGTGGCACCGGCGCGCTCAGGCAGTGCCACAGGACGGACCGGCTCCGGCACGGACGGCGTCTGGGCGAGCAGCCCCGCGATCTTGTGCAGTGACGCGGCCGCCGACTCGTACGAGTTGAGGAACATGCCGAGCCGGTCGATCGGGTCGTACAACCGCCGCAGATAGAGCACCGAGGCCGCCAGCACACCCAGCGCCAGCGTCCCCTGGGTCACGCGGTAAGCGCCCCACAGCACGATGCCCGCGACCGCGGTGTTGCCCACCAGCCGGGATCCCACGACATAGCGGGCCATCTCCAGCATCGCGTCCCCGTTGCTGTGGGCGTGCCTGTCGTTCAGCGCGCGGAAGTGCTCGTCGTTCGCCCGCTCGCGTCGGAAGGCGCGCACCGGCCGGATGCCGTTCATGGTCTCCGCGAACTTCACGATGACGGACGCGATGGCGGTGGACCGCGCGGAGAACACCGTCGCTGCGCGCCTCCGGTAGAGCTGCACCAGGAGAAACAGCGGGACGAAGCTGAGCGCGGCGAGGCCGCCGACGCCGAGGTCGAGCCACAGCAGCATCGCCGAGATGTAGACGAACGACATGGCCACGGCGAGGAGCTCCTGCAGTCCCTCGCTGAGGAGTTCGCGCAGCGACTCGACGTCGGTGGTGGAGCGGGAGATGAGCCGGCCCGAGGTGTAGCGATCGTGGAAGTCCACACTCAGCGCCTGGGCGTGCCGGAAGATCCGGCCGCGCAGATCCAGCAGGGCGTCCTGGTTGACGCGGGCCGACGCACGGATGAAGGCGTACTGGAACGCGCCCGACCCGAGCGCGCACACCGCGTACCCGGCACCGATCACGACCAGGGGCCCGTGGTCGCCGTCGCGCAGCGCGGGCACGCCGCGGTCGATGGCGAACGCGACCAGCAGCGGACCGGCCTGGGCCGCGGCCTGCTGGAGCAGCAGCAGGACCGCGGCGACGACCACCCGGCCCCGGAGGGGGCCAGCAGCGAGCGCAGCAGGGCACCGGTGGCGCCGTCGGGTGCGGGCAGGGCGTCCCGGTCGAATGCGTCACCACCCGTCTCCGGGCGGGGTGCGTCCGGGCCGCCGGTCCGGTCCGTACGGCCCGTCCCGTCCCGTTCCGGTGACGTGCCGTCAGGGTGCGTTCCGTCAGGCCCCCGTCCATCAGGTTCTGTTGCGTCAGGTCCCGTTCCGTTCGGGCCGGTCGAGCCCGGGCCGGTCGCGTCCGTCCCGGTCGCATGCCGTGCCGTTTCACCCGCACCCGCCGCGTCCCGTGCCGTTCCACCAGTGCCAGTGCCAGTGCCAGTGCCAGTGCCAGTGCCGGTGTCGGTGCCGGTGTCGGTGCCCGTGCCAGGACCCGTACCGTCCGGGCCGGTCGCCTCGGGGGCCTGCGGGGCGGTGCCGGCCGAGGCGTCCCCGCCGTCCGGCTGCGGCGTCGTGGCCGTCGATGACGTCATCGGTCTCGCTCCTCGGCATGAGCGCCCGACATCAGCCAGGCGTACTCGGCGTTGTCCCGCAGCAGTTCGTGGTGGGTGCCGACGGCCGAGACCCGGCCCTCCGACAGCAGCGCCACCCGGTCGGCGAGCAGCACCGTGGACGGCCGGTGCGCCACGACCAGGGCGGTGGTGTCCTGGAGGACCCGGCGCAGCGCGGCCTCCACGAGCGCCTCCGTGTGCACGTCGAGCGCCGAAAGCGGGTCGTCGAGCACGAGGAAGCGCGGCTTCCCGACGACGGCGCGGGCGAGGGCGAGCCGTTGCCGCTGACCGCCCGAGAGGCTGAGGCCCTGCTCGCCGACCTGGGTGGCGGGCCCGTGCGGCAGTGTGTCCACGAACCGCGCCTGGGCCACGTCGAGGGCCCGCCGCACCTCCTCGTCACCGGCCTGCTCGGCGCCCATCCGCACGTTCTCCCCGACGCTCGCCGAGAAGAGCGTCGGCTCCTCGAACGCCATCGACACCAGGGTCCGCAGCTCCTCGCGCGGCATGGTGGCGATGTCCCGTCCGTCCAGCGTGATGCGCCCTGCGGTCACCTCGTACAGCCGCGGTACGAGCGCGGTCAGCGTCGTCTTGCCGCTGCCCGTGCCGCCGACCAGGGCCATGGTCTCCCCGGACCGGATGTGCAGGTCGATGTCCTTCAGCACCGGTTCGGAGTCCTCGGACGCGTCGGGATATCGGAACCGGACGCCCTCGAACCGGAGCCCGGCCCCCGCCCCGGCCCCCGCCCCGTTCGCCGGCCCGGTCCTCCTCCCGGGCGCGGCGAGCGCGGTCGGCGGTTGTACGGGCGACGTGGAGACGCCCCCGTGCCCTTCCCCGCCTCCGTGTCCCTCCCTGTCCCCGGGCTCCTGCCCGCCCCAGTGTCCCTTCCCGTCCCCGGGCCCGGGCCGCCCCTCCCGTTCCACCTCGGCGTCCAGGACGTCGAAGTAGCGGTCCGTGGCGGTCGCCGCCTCCTGGCTCATGGCGAGCAGGAAGCCCATCGCGTCCACCGGCCAGCGCAGCGCGAGCGCCGTCGAGAGGAAGGCGACGAGCGTGCCGGCCGACAGGGCGCCGTCCGCCACCTGGATCGTGCCCAGCACCAGGGCGGCGCCGATGGCCAGTTCGGGGACGGTCATGATGACGCCGAAGATCCCGCCAGCAGCCGGGCCTTGACCAGCTCGGTCCCCGAAGCCGCTCGGACAGTGCACGGAAGGCAGCCGCCTGGCTGCGGTGGCGCCCGAAACCCTTGATGACGCGAATGCCGAGGACGCTCTCCTCGACGACGGTGGTCAGGTCGCCCACCTGGTCCTGCGCCGTCCGCGCCTCCGACGAGTAGCGCACCTCGAACCGGGCGATGACGAACACCAGTGGCGCGACCGGGGCCAGCAGCACCAGGCCGAGCGTCCACTGCTGGGCCAGCAGGATTCCCGCACCGACGATGATCGTCACCCCGTTGACGAGCAGGAACGTCAGCGGGAACGCCAGGAACAGCCGTACCAGCATCAGATCCGTCGTCCCGCGCGACAGCAGCTGCCCCGACGCCCACCGGTCGTGGAAGGCCACGGGAAGGCGCTGGAGATGCCGGAAGAGATCCGCCCGCATCGCCGCCTCCACACCGGCCAGCGGACGCGCCACCAGCCAGCGCCGGAAGCCGAACAGCACCGCCTCCGCGACGCCGAGCAGCAGCAGGTACAGGGCCCCCAGCCACACCCCGCCCACGTCCCGGTCGGCGACCGGACCGTCCACCATCCACTTCAGGACCAGGGGGATGACCAGGCTCAGGCAGGAGGCGACGATCGCGACGACCGCCGCCGTGAACAGCCGGGCCCTGACCGGGCGTACGTACGGCCAGAGCCTCAGCAGGGAGCGGACGGCGGACCGGTCGGACCGGGCGGCTTCAACTGTGGTGGACATCAGGAGCGAGCCTACGGTTCACCACTGACATGGCCCACCGGGTTTTTCCCGCCGCACCGCCCGCCGCCGTTCCGCCCGGTCCGCGCCGCGCGCCGTACGCCCGGTCCGCGCCGCGCGCCGTACGCCCGGTCCGCGCCGCCCGCCGTGCGCCCGGTCCGCGCCCGGCCGCCCTGCCCTCCCGTCACCCCGCCTGCCCTCTGCCCCTGCCCCTATCCTCTGCCGGCCCCTGCCCCTGCCCCCTGCCGTCCTGTGCCGGCCCCTGCTTGCCCCTACGCCGGAACGGTCCCCGGTGCCGCGGCTCTCGGGCGGGCACGGCCGCGGCACCGGAGCAGCGCGATCAGCACGGCAGGGACGCCCGACGGCGAACCGCGACCGGATCTCAGCCCCCGTCAGTCACGCACCCTCAGCAGCAGCACCGAACGCGCGGGCACCGTCATCCGCTCCCCGCCCCGGTACACCGTCCCCGGCGCCGTGGACTGCTCCTCCAGCGAGGTGTCCACGACCAGTTCGTACTCCTCGGCCCACGGCGGCCCCGGCAGCCGGAAGGCCGTCGGTCGGCCGGCCGCGTGCAGGATCGTCAGAAAACTGTCGTCGGTGACCTGCGCGCCCCGGGCGTCCCGGCCCGGGATGTCCCGGCCTGACAGGAACAGCGCCAGTGTGGAGGAGGGGGCGTACCAGTCCTGCTCGGTCATCTCCGCGCCACGTGTGGTGAACCAGGCCAGATCGCGCAGCCCGTCGGCGGTCTGCGGCCGGCCGGAGAAGAACGCCCGGCGCCGCAGCACCGGGTGCGCGCCGCGCAGCGCCAGCAGCCGGGAGGTGAGGGCCAGCAGTCCGCCCGGCCCCGGCTGGTCCGGCAGCGACCAGTCGAGCCAGCCGATCTCGTTGTCCTGGCAGTAGGCGTTGTTGTTGCCGCCCTGCGTACGGCCCATCTCGTCGCCGGCCACCAGCATCGGGACGCCGGTGGACAGCAGCAGGGTGGTGAGCAGGTTGCGGATCTGCCGCCGGCGCAGGGCGTTGACCTCGGGGTCGTCGGTCTCTCCCTCCGCGCCGCAGTTCCAGGCGCGGTTGTCGTCGGTGCCGTCCCGGTTGCCCTCGCCGTTCGCCTCGTTGTGCTTGCGCTCGTAGCTGACCAGGTCGCGCAGGGTGAAGCCGTCGTGGGCGGTGACGAAGTTGACCGAGGCGTACGGGCGCCGCCCGCCCCAGGCGTACAGGTCGCTGGAGCCGGACACCCGGTAGCCCAGGTCCCGCAGGTCGGGCAGCGCACCGCGCCAGAAGTCCCGCACAGCATCCCGGTAGCGGTCGTTCCACTCCGTCCACAGCGGAGGGAACGCACCCACCTGGTAACCGCCGTTGCCGACGTCCCACGGCTCGGCGATCAGCTTCACCCGGCGCAGCACCGGATCCTGGGCGATCACGGCGAGGAAGGGGGACAGCATGTCGACGTCGTGCATCGAGCGGGCGAGCGCCGCCGCCAGGTCGAAGCGGAAACCGTCTACACCCATCTCCGTGACCCAGTAGCGCAGCGAGTCGGTGATGAGCCGCAGCACCTGCGGCTGGACCACGTGCAGGGTGTTGCCGCAGCCGGTGTAGTCGGCGTAGCGGCGCGCCTCGCCGGGCCGGAGGCGGTAGTAGCCGCGGTTGTCGACGCCCTTCAGGCTCAGCGTCGGCCCCAGCTCTCCGGCCTCCGCGGTGTGGTTGTAGACCACGTCGAGGACGACCTCGATGCCCGCCTCGTGCAGGGCGCGCACCATCCGCTTGAACTCGCCGACCTGCTGCCCCGCGGTCCCGGAGGCGCTGTAGCCGGCGTGCGGCGCGAAGTAGCCGATCGAGTTGTAGCCCCAGTAGTTCCTGAGGCCCCGCCGCAGCAGGTGGTCCTCGTGCGCGAACTGGTGTACCGGGAGCAGTTCGACCGCCGTCACCCCGAGCCGTACGAGATGGCCGATCGCCGCCGGGTGCGCGAGGCCCGCGTAGGTGCCGCGCAGCTCCGGGGGGACGCCGGGGTGCAGCCGGGTGAAGCCGCGCACGTGCAGTTCGTAGATGACGGAGTCCGCCCAGGGGTCTTGGGCCGCCGGTCGTCCGCCCACTCGTCGTCCGGGGCGTCGTCGTGGACGACCACGCCCTTGGGGACGTACGGGGCCGAGTCCCGGTCGTCGCGTACGGTGTCCGCGACGTGCTGATGCGGCCAGTCGCGGACGTGCCCGTACACCTCGGGCGGCAGCGCGTACTCACCGTCGACCGCCCGGGCGTACGGGTCGAGCAGCAGCTTCGCCGGGTTCCAGCGGGCACCGGTCCACGGGTCCCAGCGGCCGTGCACACGGAAGCCGTAGCGCTGCCCGGGCCCGACGCCGGGCACGAAGCCGTGCCAGATCTCGTGGGTCAGCTCGGTCAGCGGCAGCCTGGCCTCCGCACCCGACGCGTCGAAGAGGCAGAGTTCCACCGCCTCGGCGCCGCCCGCCCACAGGGCGAAGTTGGTGCCCGCGACCCCGTCGGGACCGACCCGGTAGCGGGCGCCCAGCGGTGTCGGGGCCCCGGCCAGACCGGGGGCCGGAGCCGTCCACCCTGCCCGGCCGCCCGTGCGGGGCCGGGTGCGGCCCCACGGCGGGAAGAGGCCGCTCCCCTTCCCGTACCGCCTCCTGCTCGGCTGCGCTCGACACCTGTCGGCCTCCCGCGGCTCGTCGGGCCCGCGCGGCTCCCGCCCCGGCGTCCCGGCCGTGGCTTCCCGCGTGTGGTCCTCCCACCATCTCTGCCCTACGCCGTGCCGCTCCCAACATGCCCCGCCCGCGGTATGGCCCGCTCCCCGCGCGCCCGCGCCCGGTATGGCCCGCTCCCCGCGTGCCCCGCGCCGACGTTTCCCCGGGAGGGTGGCCGTCGTTGGGCGGGACGTGCTGTGTCTCTGCGACCCCACGAGGTGGACTCTGTGAGCAACGCGGTGAGGCGGACGAGGGCCACGCTGGCCGTCGCCGCGCTGTGGACGGTACTGCTCTCCGGCGTGGCCGGCTGCACCGGCGGAGCCGGGAGTGCCGGCGGTGGCCCGGCCGCCGAAGGCGACAAACCCCGGGCGCCCGGCGACACCATCCGGATCACTCCGGCGGACGGGACCAGGGCGGTGCCCGCGGACGGCAGGCTCGAAGTGGCACTGGCGGGCGGGCGGCTGGAGCGGGTCAAGGTCACCCGGGTCGAGGACGCCCAGCCGGCGGAGGTCCCGGGCGCCATCTCCCCGAACGGCCTGACCTGGCGCCCGAAGCCGGGCACCCGGCTCGCGCTGGCGGCCAAGTACAGCGTCGAAGCGGTGGCGCTGGACGCCCGCGGCCGCCGGTCGGCGCGGCACACGACCTTCACCACAGTCGTCCCCGACCACCGGTTCATCGGCTACTTCACCCCGGAGAACCGCTCCACGGTGGGCGTCGGAATGATCGTCTCGTTCGACTTCAACCGCGGCATCAGGAACCGCGCGGCCGTCGAGCGGGCCATCCGCGTCACCTCCGTCCCGCCGGTGGAGGTCGTCGGCCACTGGTTCGACGCGGAGCGGCTCGACTTCCGCCCGCGCGAGTACTGGAAGCCGGGCACCAAGGTCACCGTCGACATGGCCCTGCGGGACGTCGAGGGGGCGTCCGGGGTGTACGGCATCCAGCGCAAGACCGTCCGCTTCACCGTCGGCCGGTCCCAGATCTCCGTGGTCGACGCCCGCGAGCGGACCATGGAGGTACGCCGCGACGGCAGGCTGCTGACGACGCTGCCGGTCACCACGGGGGGAAAGAAGACCCGGACGTACAACGGCAGGATGGTCGTCAGCGAGATGCACGACGTCACCCGCATGAACGGTGCCACGGTCGGCTTCACCGACGACGACGGCAAGAGCGAGTACGACATCAAGGACGTGCCGCACGCGATGCGGCTCACCACGTCGGGCACCTTCCTGCACGGCAACTACTGGGCCGACCCGGCGGTCTTCGGTATGCGGAACGTCAGCCACGGCTGCATCGGGCTGCGCGACGACAAGGGCGGCAGCCAGGACTCCCCGGCGGGCTGGTTCTTCGACCGGACGCTCGTCGGCGACGTGGTGGAGGTGGTCAACTCCCCGGACCGGGTGGTCGACCCGTGGAACGGGCTGAGCGGCTGGAACATGGGCTGGGAGGCGTGGAAGGCCGGCTCCGCGCTGCGGTGAGCGCCCTCCCGCATGGGCGGCGCCCCGCCGGGCAGATTTGCGACTGAACGGTGACATCGGCGAGGAGCCGCGGCGACCTGCGGTGTGATTGTCTGTCGCAGTGCGCGCCGTTCGAGCGCGCGGGGGTGCGGGCCCCGGCGGGGCCGGGCCGTGCGAGGGGAGACAGCTCATCGTGAACGGGCAGCCGATATCGGGGGCATCGGACAGGACGGGCCGGCGACGCGCGCGCATCGTGCTGCCGGCCCTCGCCGTGGGTGCGCTGCTGCTGGTGTCCGCCTGCGGCGGCGGCTCCGACCGCCCGGCCGGCGGTGGCAAGGGGGCCGAGGACGCCGGCAAGGTCGCCACGGCGGCGTCCCGGGCGGTCGTGACGGTCTCGCCCAAGGACGGGGCGAAGGCGGTCGCCACCAGCGGCGCGCTGAAGGTGACGGCCGACAAGGGCAGGCTGACCGAGGTCGCCGTCAAGGACGACAAGGGCAACGCGGTCGAGGGGAGAATCGCGGCCGGCGGCGCGAGCTGGGAGCCGCTCCAGCACCTCGCGTCGGCCACCAAGTACCGGGTGCACGCCGTGGCCAAGGACGCCGAGGGCCGCGAGTCCGCGAAGGACACGACCTTCAGCACGCTCGTCCCCAAGAACACCTTCATCGGCCACTACACCCCGGAGAACGGCTCCACGGTCGGCGTCGGCATGCCCGTCTCCATCAACTTCACCCGCGGCATCACCGACCCCGAGGCCGTCGAGAAGGCCATCAAGGTCACCGCCGAGCCGTCGGTGCCGATCGAGGGGCACTGGTTCGGCAACGACCGCCTGGACTTCCGCCCCGAGAAGTACTGGGCCGCGGGCACCAAGGTGACGGTCCGGCTCAACCTGGACGGCGTCGAGGGCCGGCCCGGTGTGTACGGCAAGCAGGCCAAGACGGTCTCCTTCACCATCGGCCGCAGCCAGGTCTCCACGGTCGACGCCAGGGCCCACACCATGAAGGTGGTGCGCGACGGCGAACTCCTCAAGACGATACCGATCACCGCGGGCGCCCCGTCGACCACGACGTACAACGGCCAGATGGTGATAAGCGAGAAGTACGAGGTGACCCGGATGAACGGCGCCACCGTGGGCTTCGGCGGCGAGTACGACATCAAGGACGTGCCGCACGCGATGCGCCTGTCGACGTCCGGCACCTTCATGCACGGGAACTACTGGGCCTCCCCCGGCACCTTCGGCTCGGCGAACGTCAGCCACGGCTGCGTCGGCCTGCGGGATGTGCGCGGCGCCTACGACAGCGGTACGCCGGCCGCGTGGATGTACGACAACTCGATCATCGGCGACGTGGTGGTCGTGAAGAACTCCAAGGACAAGCAGATCGCCCCCGACAACGGCCTGAACGGCTGGAACATGTCCTGGGCGGAGTGGACCGGGTAGTCCCGGGACGGCACGGACGAGGGGCCCGGTGCCGCGGCCTTGGGGTCAGGGGGTCGTCGCAACACCGCTGCGCCCCGGGCGGTAGCGCCCCCGGGAACCGGGACCGTACCGGGCCCCACGGCCGGACCGTACCGGGCCCCACGGGGTGAACGGGCGCTAACCTCCCCGTATGACAGTCACTCTCGAAGTCTCCGAAGGCGTCGGCACCATCCGCCTGGACCGCCCCCCGATGAACGCCCTGGACATCGCGACCCAGGACCGGTTGCGCGAGCTGGCCGTCGAGGCCACCGACCGGGACGACGTGCGCGCCGTGGTCCTCTACGGCGGGGAGAAGGTGTTCGCGGCCGGAGCGGACATCAAGGAGATGCAGGTGATGGACCACACCGCGATGGTGAAGCGGTCGAAGGCCCTGCAGGATTCCTTCACCGCCGTCGCCCGCATCCCCAAGCCCGTGGTCGCGGCCGTGACCGGCTACGCCCTGGGCGGCGGCTGCGAGCTGGCGCTGTGCGCCGACTACCGGATCGCGGCGGACAACGCCAGGCTGGGCCAGCCGGAGATCCTGCTGGGCCTGATTCCGGGCGCCGGCGGAACCCAGCGACTGGCCCGGCTGGTGGGCCCGTCCAGGGCCAAGGACCTCATCTTCACCGGCCGCCACGTGAAGGCGGACGAGGCGCTGGCCATCGGACTGGTCGACCGCGTCGTACCGGCCGCCGAGGTCCACGGGCAGGCGCACGCATGGGCCGCGAAGCTGGCCCAGGGGCCGGCGCTGGCGCTGCGGGCGGCCAAGGAGTCCGTCGACGCAGGGCTCGAGACCGACATCGACACCGGACTCGCGATCGAGCGGAACTGGTTCGCCGGTCTGTTCGCGACCGAGGACCGCGAGCGGGGCATGCGGAGCTTCGTCGAGGAGGGCCCGGGGAAGGCCAAGTTCCTGTGAACCGGCCCGCCAGCGGCGGGGATTGGACACGGATACCCGCTTCGTCAACATGGCGCCCTGCGTAATCGAACCTTGAAGGAACCTTGGGCGCCCTCGTCCGACGCTCTTGGCGATCATGCGTAAGCGCCGCGTCATCGCAGGTCGATCGGGGTGCAGGGCCTCCGAATGCCAGGGGCATATGTCAATTCGGCGCCCCGGGCACTGCTCCCCGGGGTGCCGATTCCTCCGGAACGGTCACGGGAGGGCCTCTGGGCGGCCATGATGGGGGGCATGGCGGGGCTGGAAGGTATGGAGCAACCGCGGGCGCGTGGCAGCGCGACCGCCGCGCGGTGGGCGCCGGCCGTCGACGACGGGCGGGCGCTCGAGGCGGTCGAGCTGTTCGGTGATCCGTCCGAGGGGGAGGTGGAACTCCCGTCGCGTCCCGAATCCGCGGCCGTCGCACGCCGGCTGACGCAGTGTGTGGTGCTCCGGCAGTGGGCGCTCTCGCCGCAGACCGCGGAGCACGCGGTCCTGCTGGTCTCCGAGCTGGTGGGCAACGCGGTGCGGCACACCGGGGCGCGGGTGTTCGGACTCCGGATGCTCCGCAGGCGCGGCTGGATCCGCGTCGAGGTGCGCGACCCCTCGCGGGGGCTGCCCTGCCTCATGCCGGTCCGCGAACTCGACACCAGCGGCCGGGGTCTCTTCCTGGTCGACAAGCTGTCCGACCGGTGGGGCGTCGATCTGCTGCCGCGCGGCAAGACCACCTGGTTCGAGATGCGGACGGACGACCGCTGAGACCGGGCCCTCACCGGCCCGCCCCGGGGCGGGCCCGGCCCCGCCGGCCGGAGGGTGCGCGAAGGAGCGACCGGAGCGGGCGAAGCCGCGGCGACCCGGAGTGTGCGAGACGCAGGCCCGGAGTTCGCGAGACGCGGCCGGGAGTACACGGAACAACGGTGGGCGGAAGTGCTCGAGGCACCGGCCGGGACTGCTCGAGGCGCTGGCCGGGATGCCCGAAACGGCGTCGGGAGAGCACGAAGCGGCGGTCGGGAGTGTACGAAGCCCCTTCGGCGCCGCGGCGCCGAAGGGGCTTCGTGTGTGCGGGGCGCGGACGGGGTGGGGTGTATCCGCGCTGCCGCTCTTCTGGACGACCTGGCCCGGGTCGATGGGGGTCGCGCGACCGACTATGGCAGACATTCGGCCATCCATCAATGGTGCATTTCGGTCTGATGTGTTTGTAATCCGACAAGTCGATATTGAATCAAAGGTAAATTCGCTCACTTGTCTGGCAAACGATGAGTAAAGGTGGAGCTGACTGGGTCAATCTTCGGACCGAGGGTCTCTCGGTGTGTGTCGGACGGCGGTCGTCGGCTATGCGTCTCGCTACTTTTCGTCGGCATCGCACCCGCCGCGCGGGCACACGGGCCGCCCGCGGTGCCGACGGTGCCGACCACGGAGCCGCCGACCCATGCCGCATCTCACCCAGCGATCCCTGCCGTTCCTCGCGGCCTTCCTGCTCGCGGCCCTCGGCGCGGGCTGCGGCGCGCCCGCGGAGAAGGAGGGGGCCGTGGTAGTCCCACCGCTCCGGGCGCGGGACAGCGGCGTACCGGTGGGGCTGCCCGGCATGCCGCCGCTCCTCGACCACAGGGACGTCTACGCCGCGGACCGCCCCGGCAGGCTCTCACCCGTGGTGCGGGACTTCCCGTCGCGGGTCTATGTTCCCAACACCGGCTCCAACACCGTCTCGGTGATCGACCCGGCCACCTACAAGGTCGTCGAGACCATCCCGGTGGGTGTCCGGCCGCAGCACGTCGTCCCCTCCTGGGACCTGAAGACCCTGTGGGTGAACAACAACAGGGGCCACACCCTCACGCCGATCGACCCGGCCACCGGGACGGCGGGCCGACCCGTGGAGGTCCACGACCCGTACAACCTCTACTTCACGCCCAACGGCCGCTACGCCGTCGTCATGGCCTCCCTGGACCGGGAACTGGTCTTCCGCGACCCGCACACCATGCGCACCCTCAAGACCACGCCGGTCACCTGCTACGGCGTCAACCACGCGGACTTCTCCGCGGACGGCCGCTACTTCATCGTCTCCTGCGAGTTCTCCGGCGAGCTGCTCAAGGTCGACACGGAGAGCATGGAGGTCGTCGGCCAGCAGAAGCTGCCGTACGGCGGCGCCATGCCCCAGGACGTGAAGCTCTCGCCGGACGGCCGGACCTTCTACATCGCCGACATGGTCGCCGACGGCATGTGGGTGCTCGACGGCGACCGGTTCACCACACCGAACCTGCTGCCCACCGGCAAGGGCTGCCACGGCCTGTACGTCAGCCGCGACTCCCGCGAGATGTACGTCACCAACCGGGGCGAGGGGTCGGTCTCGGTCTTCGACTTCGCCCGGGACCGGCTGACGAGGAAGTGGCGGCTGCCGAACGGCGGTTCCCCGGACATGGGCGGTGTCTCCGCCGACGGCAGGGTGCTGTGGCTGTCGGGCCGCTACCACTCCGAGGTGTACGCGATCGACACCACGACCGGTGAACAGCTCGCCCGCATCCCCGTCGGCAGCGGTCCGCACGGTCTCGCCGTCTACCCCCAGCCCGGCCGCTACTCCCTGGGGCACACGGGCGTCTTCCGCTGACCCGGCGCGAGGCCCACCGCCCGGGCTTCCGTCGGTGCCGCCGGCCGCCCGCGGTCGGGACGGATACCCGGCCGCCGCCAGAGCCGCGGCCGGCATCCCACCCGCCCGCGGCTCGGGGCCCGCCGGGGGACCGCAGGTCCCGGCGCGGCTACCCAGCCACGAGCAGGGCCTCCGAGCCGACCGGCCGGTAACCCGCCCGCTGGAACGTCCGCACGCTGCGGGCGTTGCCGGGCGACTGCTGGGCCCAGACATGCGTGCCGGGCACCAGATGGCGGGCCGCGACGGCGAGCCGCACCCCCAGCCCGGCGCCCCGCGCCTCCGGGTCCACCTCGATCGCGGCCTCCCACCGCCCGGCCACTCCCCGGCCCAGCACCAGCACACCGCCGTCCGCGGCCCACACCCGTACCTCGTCGCGGTACTTCAGCGCCCGTGCCACCCGGGGATGGTCCGGGTCGGCGATCTCCCTCAGCTCCAGCCCGGGGTCTCCGGTCCGGGCGGCGGCGACCGTGAGCAAGTCGACGGTGTTCACCGACCGGCCGGTCCTCGCCGTCAGCTCGCTCAGGAAACCGGGGCTCATGCTCGCGGAGAGCGGATCGCTCGCCGCCGCGGCCAGGGCCTTCCGCACCCACGCCGGGTCCTCGTCCGTGAACACCACCGAGTGGGCGGTGAAGGCGAGCACCCCCGCGTCCCGCGGGCTGGGCTGCGGTACCACCGTCGTACCACCGTCCGGCGGCGGGAACTCGTCCCGTGCCGCCGCCTCCAGTATCCGTGCCACCGCGTCGCTCATGTCCCCATTCTCCCCGACGCCCCCGCACTCCCCGAAGACCCCCCGTCCTCTCCGGCGGCCCCGCCCCCGGACCGCCCTCCCGCCGATAGCCTGGCCGGCGTCAGTAATGCACCGAGAAGGGGTGGACTGTGGCGGACATCGAGTCGGCACGCAAGGCCTTCGATCGATTCGACCTGAACGGCGACGGGCTGATCTCGGCCGCCGAGTACAAGAGCGCCATGGCGCAGCTGGGCGACTTCCACGTGACCGAGACGGTCGCGGAGGCGGTCATCGGGTCAAAGGACGCCAACGGCGACGGCCTGCTGACCTTCGACGAGTTCTGGGCCGCGCTGCGCCAGGACTGACAGGGGCGCCCCACGCGCCCGGCACGCCCCTGCGGCACGCGGGGCGCGCCGACGGCCCGGGCGAGCCGGCCCCGCGGGTGTGGGAAGCAGCTGCGCCACGACCGGCCGTCGCGGTCGATGGTGGGACTATCCCCGCGGGTGCGGGGAGCAGAGAGGCGACGGGGCCCACCTCGTGCCACACCAGGGGCCATCCCCGCGGGTGCGGGGAGCAGCTCCTGGTCCTGGGCATGGCGACCGGAGAAACGGGACCATCCCCGCGGGTGCGGGGAGCAGTCCACGGGAGAATCCAGGACGAGCGCGGTCCAGGGACCATCCCCGCGGGTGCGGGGAGCAGCGGGGCCGGCTGTCTCCGGGCGGGGCCCGGAGGGGACCATCCCCGCGGGTGCGGGGAGCAGCTGCTCACTGGTCCCGGTGACCCCGGCGCCCCGGGACCATCCCCGCGGGTGCGGGGGAGCAGCCGAGTTGGCTGTCGTGGATCTTGGCCGAACGGGGACCATCCCCGCGGGTGCGGGGAGCAGGGCCGGGAGATCGAGCCGTTCCTGGGCTACATGGGACCATCCCCGCGGGTGCGGGGAGCAGGACTCCGCCGACCGTGGCCCAGCTCGACACCTGGGACCATCCCCGCGGGTGCGGGGAGCAGCTCCGTGCCAAGCGCACACCCTGGCTCAGCGCAGGACCATCCCCGCGGGTGCGGGGAGCAGCGGAGGATCTGGGCGGCCATGTCGCCGCCGAAGGGACCATCCCCGCGGGTGCGGGGAGCAGAGGAGCGGCAGGTGGCGCCTGGTCTGCCGGGCGGGACCATCCCCGCGGGTGCGGGGAGCAGACGAGCCTTCCGATCCTGCGCTGGTACGTGCAGGGACCATCCCCGCGGGTGCGGGGAGCAGCGGAGGATCTGGGCGGCCATGTCGCCGCCGAAGGGACCATCCCCGCGGGTGCGGGGAGCAGCCACGATCGGAGGGGCGTGTCAATAACCCTAGGGGACCATCCCCGCGGGTGCGGGGAGCAGACTCGTTGACCTGGTAGTTCACCGCGGCGCAGGCCCCGTTCGGCCTACTTCCGCAGAGTCGGGCAGATGGGCCATTCAAGGCATTCCTTCGGTTCCGGTGGCTCGGTGGACCGGGCGTCAGAGGATCGGTTTACCAGCCGATATCACCCGGATGATTGCGTTCACCCATTCCCGTGCGCGGAGCCCCGCCGCGCGTGTATCAATCTCTGCATGAGCAACGGGGAGGGTACCCGTCTCGGCATGCTGCCCCGGCTCGGGGACCCGGCACGGTCGGTGTGGGCGAAGCATGACCGCGATACCGACGGTTGGCTGCCGCTGTGGCGGCACATGGAGGACAGCGCCGAGGTGGCTCGCCTGTTGTGGGATCGGTGGCTGCCCGCGGGCGTGAGGGGGCTGATCGCCGAGGCGTTGCCGCGCGGTGACTCGGACGCGCGAGTCCTCGCCGGTTGGCTCGCCGCTGTGCACGACATCGGCAAGGCCACCCCGGCGTTCGCGTGTCAGGTCGACACGCTCGCCGACGCCATGCGTGGCCGGGGACTTGAGATGCGTTCGGCGAAGGCGATGGGGCCGGACCGTCGGATCGCGCCGCATGGTCTGGCCGGGCAGGTGCTGCTGGGCGAGTGGCTTGAGGAGCGGTATGGGTGGGCGCCCGCGCGGAGCGGACAGCTCACGGTCGTTGTCGGCGGGCACCATGGCGTGCCGCCCGAGTACGGACAGATCAAAGATCTGTACGACCGTGGGGAGTTGTTACGCACTCCCGGTGCGAGCGGACGCGTCTGGCGGCAGGTGCAGACCGAGTTGCTCGACGCATGCGCCGACTGCTTCGGTGCGAGCGGGCGGCTGGGGGACTGGCGGACGGTGAGGCTGCCGCAGCCGGTGCAGGTGCTGCTGACCGCGCTGGTCATCCTCGCCGACTGGATCGCCAGCTCGCCGGACCTCTTCCCGTACTTCCCCGACGCGGCGTCCCGTAGCGATCGGGAACGCCTGGACGCTGCTTGGCGTGGACTGGACCTGCCGGAGCCCTGGCGAGCCGAAGAGCCGGTCGAGAGCGCGCAGGAGCTGTTCGCCTCCCGGTTCGCCCTGCCAGCGGGGGCGAAGGTGCGCCCGGTTCAGGAAGCGGCTGTGGAGCTGGCCCGGGAGATGGAGAAGCCGGGCCTGATGATCGTCGAGGCCCCGATGGGGGAGGGCAAGACGGAGGCGGCGCTCGCCGTGGCCGAGGTCTTCGCGGCGCGCTCGGGTGCGGGAGGAGTGTTCCTCGCGTTGCCCACCATGGCGACCGGCAACGCCATGTTCCCTCGTCTGCTCGACTGGCTGGAGCGGGTACCGGGGGTGTCGGGGACACGTCGCTCGGTGCACCTGGCCCATTCCAAGGCCGCCCTCAACGAGGACTTCGCCGACCTGATGGCACGCGCCGGACGGGTCGCGGCCATCGGCGTCGACGAGGCAGTGCCGATGCCGCCCCGGAGGCAGGCGGAGGGCCAGCGTCGCGCGAGTGGCGAACTCGTGGCGCACGCCTGGTTGCGGGGGCGCAAGAAGGCCATGCTCGCCTCGTTCGTCGTCGGCACTGTCGACCAGCTGCTGTTTGCCGGACTGAAAAGCCGTCACCTGATGCTGCGTCACCTTGCCGTGGCCGGCAAGGTCGTCGTGATCGACGAGGCGCACGCCTATGACACGTACATGAGCGTGTACCTGGACCGGGTGCTGTCGTGGCTGGCTGCGTACCGGGTACCCGTGGTGGTGCTGTCCGCGACTCTGCCGGCCGCGCGCAGGAGCGCGCTCCTCGCCGCGTACGCCGGCCGGAACGACGCGACCGCCGCGGAGGAGGCCACCGCGTCGCAGGCGGAGTACCCGTTGCTGACCGCTGTCGCTCCGGGCGGATTACCGCAGGTCCGCTGTCCACGCGCATCGGCCCGGACGACGAAAGTGCGGGTGGAGCGCCTTGCCGACGGCCTGGACGTCCTCGCGGGGCGGCTGGAGGACGAACTCGTCGACGGAGGCTGCGTCCTGGTGATCAGGAACACGGTCAGGCGGGTGCTGGAGACGGCCGAGGCGCTGCGTGCCAGGATCGGCGCCGAGAACGTCACGGTCGCCCACTCGTACTTCATCGACCTCGATCGGGCCGACAAGGACCGCACGCTGCTCCGGCTGTTCGGTCCTCCGGAGAAGACGGGCGACCGGCCGGCGGGCCGGCACATCGTGGTGGCCAGCCAGGTGGCGGAGCAGTCGCTGGACGTCGACTTCGATCTGCTGGTCAGCGATCTCTGCCCGGCCGACCTGCTCCTGCAGCGCATGGGACGCCTCCACCGCCACCAGCGCGGGCCTGACCAGCAGGAGCGGCCCAGGCGCCTGCGTACCGCGCGCTGCCTGGTGACCGGGACCGACTGGGCGGCGGAGGTGCCCGTTCCGGTGCGGGGGTCGGTCGCCGTGTACGGGCGGTACGCGCTGTTGAGGTCGGCCGCGGTCTTCCTCCCTCACCTCGATGACCCGACCCGGCGGCCGGTCGAACTCCCCACGGACATCGATCCGCTGGTGCAGAACGCTTACGGGGAGGGGCCGGTCGGTCCCGACCACTGGCAGGGCGCCTTCGAGGAGGCGCGTGAGCAGTTGGGGCGGCACCGCGTCGACCAGGCCGAGCGGGCGGCCGTGTTCCGTCTGGGGGACGTCGGGAAGCCGGGGCGGCCCTTGTTCGGGTGGGTCGCCGCCGGTGTGGGGGACACGGACGACACGGCCACCGGTCGCGCCCAGGTGCGTGACAGCCGGGACGGCCTGGAGGTCGTGGTCGTGCAGCGGCGCGGTGACGGAAGCCTGGCCACTCTGCCGTGGCTGAAGCCGGACCGTGGGCAGCGGCGTCGCGCCGGAGTCGAGCTGCCGCGGGACGCGACACCGACACGGTTCGCTGCCCGCACCGCGGCGAGCTGCGGGCTGAGGCTTCCGCTGCAGTTCTCCGGTGCCACGCTGGACCGGGCCATCGAGGAACTGGAGCGGCTGTATCTGCCTCACTGGCAGGGCAAGGACAGCCCTTGGCTGTTCGACCAGTTGATTCTCGCTCTCGACGAGGGCTGTCAGACCCGGCTGGCAGGCTTCGTACTCCGCTACAGCCCGGGTGACGGTCTTGAGGTGACCCGTGACGCAGACGACTCATGACCCGGCTGCTCTCATGGCGCCGTCCTTCGATCTGACCAGCAGCTCCTGGATCGGCGTGGTGCGGAGTGACGGCTCACCCGACGAACTGTCGCTCCGTCAGGTGTTCGCGCAGGCCGACGACCTGCGCTGCGTCGTCGCCGGTCTGGCCACCCAGGAGTTCGCCCTGATCCGGCTGCTCCTGGCCGTCGCGCACGACGCCCTGGACGGTCCGCGTGACATCGAGGAGTGGGCGGA
This sequence comes from Streptomyces sp. I6, assembly GCA_003725745.1. Lineage (GTDB taxonomy): Bacteria > Actinomycetota > Actinomycetes > Streptomycetales > Streptomycetaceae > Streptomyces. The sequence goes on from RHDP01000001.1 coordinate 4,913,577, forward strand.
GCTGTGGGAGGACCGGGAGAGCCTCGCGCCCGTCCAGGAGTATCTGACGCGGCACGCCGACCGGTTCGATCTGCTCCATCCGCAGACGCCCTTCCTGCAGTCGGCCGGACTGCGCACGCTGAAGGACGAGGTGCTCTCCCTCGACCGGATCGTGGCGGACGTGCCCGCCGGTGAGAAGTTCTTCAGCGCACGGCTGCCGGAAGTGGAGCGGCTGTCGTTCGCCGAGGCCGCCCGGTGGGTCGTCCACGTCCACGCCTACGACACCTCCGGCATCAAGACCGGCATGGCCGGTGACGACCGGGTCAAGAGCGGCAAGGTCTATCCGCTCGGCACCGGCTGGTGCGGCGGACTCGGCGGCGTCTTCGTCGAGGGCGACACGCTCCGCGAGACCCTGCTGCTCAACCTGGTGGCGGCAGACACCACCGAGCTCGAGTTCCCGGCCGACGACCGGCCGGCGTGGCGGCGCGACCCCTGCGGACCGGGCTCCACCGACCGTCCCGCGACCGGTCTTCGCGACCTGTACAGCTGGCAGTCGCGGCGCCTGCGACTGCACTACGACGCCGACGGTGTCCACGGTGTCGTCCTCGGCTACGGAGACCAGCACACCCCCCGGAACATGCACCGGCGCGAGCCGATGACCGCGTGGCGCCGCAGCGAACCGCAGGAGAAGAAGCTCGGGCAGTCGCCGGTGTATCTGCCGCTCGAACACGATCCGGCCCGCTCTGCCTGGCGGGGCATCGCCGCGCTCGTCGCCGACCGGCCGGGCGACGGTGGCGGCGGTGGTGGTGGCGGTGGCGGTGGCGGTGGCGCAGAGCCTGCCGCACGTCTGCGGCCGAGGATCCTTGAGTGGATCGCCCGACTGGTGAGCGAGGGGCACTTGCGTCCCCGATACCTCGTCCGTGCCCGGCTGGTGGGCGTCAGCTACGGGACCCAGCAGTCGGTCGTCGAGGAGGTCGTCGACGACCGACTGCAGATGCCGGTCGTCCTGCTGCACCGGCAGGACCCCACGTACGCGGTGCAGGCCGTCGCCGCGTCGGACGACGCCGACCGCGCGGTACGGGCCCTGGGGGACCTGGCGGCCGACCTGGCCCGAGCGGCCGGAGTCGGCCAGGAGGGGCCGAGGGCCGCGAGCCGCGCCGAAGGGTTCGACGCGCTGGAGCAGCCGTACCGAAACTGGCTGTCCGCCCTGGCGGACATTCCCGACCCCTTCTCACACCGGGACGCATGGCGGCGTCAACTGCGGAAGTCCGTCGGCCGTCTCGGAGACCGCCTCATCGCCGCAGCGGGCGATGCGGCATGGGAGGGGCGCCTCTGCACCGGCTCCGGCTCCGGCTCCGGCACCGGCACCGGCTCTGGAACCGGCACCAAGGGCAGCACGTACTGGCTGAACGCGGGTCTCGCCGACGTGTGGTTCCGCGGGCGGCTGGCCAGGGCGCTGGGAGCCCCCGGTGATCCCGACTCCCCGGGCCCGGCTGGAGGCGGCGCAGACACCAACACCCCGGACGGCGGTGGGCCGCCAGCTCCGGACGGTGCTGGGCCGCCCGCCCCCGACGGCGGTGAGCTGAGCGCTCCGGAACCGGCCGGCACACCCGGATCCGACCACGCCGCGACCACCCCGGAGGTACCCGTATGACCACCGCTTCACCCCCTCCCGTCTCGCACCCTCCGGTCCCGCCTCCGTCCGCTTCACCCTCGTCCGCCGCAGCCCCGGTCCACCAGAGGCTCGCCGAACTGACCGCGGCGACAATCGTCCCCCTCCAGCAGGGCTATCTCGCGGACCGGTCCCCGGCCGTCGCCGCTCTCGCCCGCCTGCGCCGCGGCGCGGGCCGCGAGGCGGGCGAGTTGCCCGACCTGTGGAACCTGGTCGACACCGGCCCGCTCCACACCCGTACGGACGGGTCACGGGCGTTGAGCGAGCGCGAGCTGACCGGCGCCGAGAACGCCCTGCACGCAGCGCTCACGCTGTGGGCGTTCCACCAGCAGTCCCGCGGCACCCCCATGCACTGCCGGCACACCCGTGACCGGCCACGCGGTCTGGGTGCGGCGGTCCGGCGCCTGATGCCGGCCGACGGCGTGGACGAACCCGTCCGCAAGCGCCTGGTCCGCGCAGGCACCGCCCCCAACCTCGTCACCCTCACCCAGCGGCTGCGCGACCTCGTCGCCCTGCTGCGCCGTGACGACATCCCGCTCGACTACGCGCTCCTCGCCGGCCAGCTCTACACCTGGCAGTGGCCCGACGGGCCCGCCGCCGTCCGCCGCAGCTGGGGCCGCTCCTTCCACGAGCTGGCTCGGGCCGCTGCGGCCTCGGAAGAGAACACCACCATGGACAGCCACACCGACAAGGACGCCTCGTGAGCCGCATCTTCCTCGACGTGCACGCCCTCCAGACCGTTCCGCCCAGCAACCTCAATCGCGACGACACCGGCGCGCCCAAGACCGGGCTCTACGGGGGAGTCCCGCGTGCCCGCGTCTCCAGCCAGGCGTGGAAGCGGGCCATCCGCACCTCCTTCAAGGACGAGCAGCTGCTCGACCCCGCCGAGCTGGGCGTGCGGACGAAGAAGATCGTGGAACTCCTCGCCGACCGGATCGCGGCGCTCGACCCGTCCGCCGAGCGGGAGACGGCGCTGAAGCTGGCCGACGAGACCGTCAGGGCCGCGGGCTTCAAGACCGAGGTGCCCAAGCGCAAGGCCGACCATGCGAAGAAGGAGGGCAGCCGCACCCCCGCACCCGAGAGCAAGTACCTGGTCTTCCTCAGCTCCCGGCAGCTTGACGGCCTGGCGCGCCTCGCTCTCGACGGCGCCTCCGACATCACGGCCTTCCTCAAGACCAAGGAGAACAAGGCCCGCGCCAAGGAACTCGCGGACACCCGGCACTCCGTCGACATCGCCCTCTTCGGCCGCATGGTCGCCGATGTCGCCGACATCAACGTCGACGCCGCTGTACAGGTCGCACACGCCCTCAGCGTCCACCGGGTCGACAACGAGTCGGACTACTACACCGCCGTCGACGACGAGAACACGGACGAGGAGACCGGCGCCGGAATGATCGGTACCGTCGACTTCAACTCCGCCACGCTCTACCGGTACGCCTCACTCGGAGTGCACCAGCTCGCCGCCAACCTCGGCGCGGGCCTGCGCGACGACGAACCGCACACCGAGCCCGTCCGGCGTGCGATCGAGGCGTTCGTGCACGCCTTCACCTCATCCCTGCCCACCGGGAAGATCAACACCTTCGGTCACCACACCCAGCCCGACGCCGTCGTCGTCAGGCTCCGCACCACCCGGCCCATCAGCTACGTCGCCGCGTTCGAGGACCCGGTCCGCAGCGACGGCGGCGGTCACCTCCGTGAGGCATCCGACCGGCTCGCCGCCTACGCCGCCGACATCGAGCGCGCATACGGCGACCCCGGCAGTACCCGTACCTGGGTGCTGCGCGTCGGCCCCGCCACGCAGAAGCTGGCCGGGCTCGGCACGGAGACCGATACGCTGCGCGAACTCGCGGCCAACGTTGCCTGCGCCGTCGCGGAGCGCCTGGAGAAGCCCGCATGAGCGTGCTCGTCCTCCGCTTGGCTGGTCCGCTGCAATCCTGGGGAGCCTCCTCCCGGTTCACTCGCCGCACCACCGAATCGGCCCCGACAAAGAGCGGCGTGGTCGGCCTGCTCGCCGCGGCGGCCGGCATCGAACGAGGCGACGACGAGCGCCTCGCTCCGCTGGCGGCACTCCGGTTCGGGGTGCGCATCGACCAGCCAGGCACCCGCATCCGGGACTTCCACACCGCCCACCACGGCGTCACCGACACGTCCATGCCCCTGTCTGAGCGGTTCTACCTCGCCGATGCCGTCTTCGTCGCCGCCGTCGAGGGTGACCACGTCCTGCTCAGCGATCTGCGCGCCGCCCTGCACGCGCCGGTGTACCCGCCCTACCTCGGCCGGCGCTCGTGCCCGCCCGCCGAGCCGCTCGTCCTGCAACTGCACGAGCACGCACACGGCATCGAGGACGTGCTCAGGACCACGCCGTGGCAGGCCGCGGACTGGTACCGCAGGCGCCACCGGCCCCGGACTACCTGACCGTGCTGCGTGAGGCGTCCGGCGACGAGACAACCGAGACGGCGGACCTGCTGCACGACCAGCCGGTCAGCTTCGACGCCGGCCACCGGCGGCACGCGCCACGCACCGTCGTCACCGATCCTGTGCCCGTCCCGATCCCCGCGGGCGGCGATCCGCGGTACGCGCACGACCCGTTCACCGCCCTCGACTCCCTGGAGGAGGAAAGCGCCTGATGTTCATCTCCCGATTCCGCGTCAACACCGCGCGATCCGGCGCGCGCCGCCTCCTGTCCTCGCCCCAGCCCCTCCACGCCGCCGTCATGTCGTCGTTCCCCGGCATCCTGCCCTCCGACCGCCCGGCGCCCGCCGCCCCCGTGTGCTGTGGCGCCTGGACCAGCGGAGCCGCGCCGAGGTGCTGCTCTACATCGTCAGTCCCCACCGCCCCGACCTGACGCATCTGGTCGAACAGGCCGGTTGGCCCGCCGCCTTCGATCCCGCGAACCCGGGCTGGCAGACCCGGCCCTACACGCCGTTCCTCGACCGGCTGGGGCGGGCGACCGCTGGGAGTTCCGCCTGACCGCGAACCCCGTGCACACCATCCGCCGCAAGGAGGGCGAACCACGCAAGATCACCGCCCATCTGACCCCCACGCACCAGATGGGCTGGCTCCTCGACGAGGAACGCCAGCAGCGCCTCGGCTTCCGCGTCTGCGAGAAGCCCGCCGAGCGCAGGCTCCTGCCCGAGGGCACCACACACCAGAAGCGCCCCCACCCGGGTGACCGTTACGAGCTGACCGTACGGGACACACGGAAGCTCTCCTTCACCAAGTCCCGCGACCCGGGGAGCCGTCAGGGCAGGCCGGTCACCGTCGTCACCGCCACCTTCGAGGGACGGCTGGAGATCACCGAGCCGGACGCCCTGCGCCGCGCGCTCACCCAGGGCGTCGGACGGGCCAGAGCGTACGGCTGCGGTCTCCTCACCCTGGCCCCCGTCACCCACCCCGCCCTACGGACGCCATGAGCACGGTCTCCAGGCGCCCGGCACTCACCCCGAGACACCTCACCCGTACCGGTGAACGCCTCTCCTTCGTCTATCTGGAACGCTGTACGGTCCACCGCGACGCCAACGCCATCACGGCCCAGGATGCCGAAGGCACCACCCACATTCCCTCCGCGACCATCGGCACCTTGCTCCTCGGCCCCGGCACGCGGATCACCCACCAGGCCATGAGTGTTCTGGGCGAGACCGGCGCGGCGGTCTGCTGGGTCGGTGAACACGGCGTGCGCTACTACGCGTCCGGCCGGGCCCTCAGCCGTACCTCCGCCCTCGTGGAGTCGCAGGCCCGGCAATGGGCCAATCCCCGCAGCCGCCTTGCCGTGGCACGGGAGATGTACCGGCTGCGCTTCCCGGACGAGGACCCCTCCGGTCTCACCCGGCACGAACTCCTCGGCCGTGAGGGGAAACGGGTCAAGGACCACTACCGGGCCGAAGCCGCCCGCACGGGCGTCCCCTGGCGGGGCCGCCGCTACGTTCCCGGCGACTTCAGCAGCGGTGACGCCGTCAACCAGGCCGTCACCGCCGCTGCCCAGTGCATGTACGGGATAGCCCACGCCGTCGTCACCTCGCTCGGCTGCAGCCCGGCTCTCGGCTTCGTCCACTCGGGCCATGAACTCTCCTTCGTTCTGGACATCGCCGATCTCTACAAGACCGAGATCGGTATCCCCGTCGCCTTCGACGTGGCTGCACAGAACGAGGAGGACGTCGGCTCTCGCACCCGCCGCGCTCTGCGGGACCGCATCAACGACACATCGCTGCTGAACCGGTGCGTAGACGACATCAAGCGTCTGCTGCTCCCGGAATCGGCCGGCGACACCGCAACCGGCAGCCACCAGGACGCAACCCCGGGCGTGGTAACCGATGTGGTCACCCTCCACAGCGACGGCGGCCGCCAGGTCCCCTCCGGCGTCAACTACGGCGGAGGGGACGACTACGGAGACTCGCTCTGGTGACCGTCATCGTCCTCACCAACTGCCCCGCCGGTCTGCGTGGCTTCCTGACACGCTGGCTGCTGGAGATCTCCGCGGGCGTGTTCGTGGGCAACCCCTCCGCCAGAATCCGCGACCTGCTCTGGGACGAAGTCCAGCAGTACGCGGGCCAGGGCCGGGCCCTGCTGGCCCACACCACGAACAACGAGCAGGGTTTCACTTTCCGCACCCACGACCACGCGTGGCACCCGACCGATCTCGAAGGGGTTACCCTGATCCGCCGTCCCGACCCGGCTTGGCCCTGCTCCCCGCACCCGCGGGGATGGTCCCGGCTGAGCCGAGTAGCCGGCCGCCTGGACGGCCTGCTCCCCGCACCCGCGGGGATGGTCCCCGCACACCAGTCCCCTACACCTCAGCCCGCACCTGCTCCCCGCACCCGCGGGGATGGTCCCAGCGAGCCTCCGACGAGGGCCACGGCGACGCACTGCTCCCCGCACCCGCGGGGATGGTCCCCCTGGCATCCCCATCCCGAAGGAAGCCAGCGACTGCTCCCCGCACCCGCGGGGATGGTCCCTTCCGCGCCCACTCGTGGTCCTCGAACTGGTGCTGCTCCCCGCAACCGCGGGGATGGTCCCTTCCGCGCCCACTCGTGGTCCTCGAACTGGTGCTGCTCCCCGCACCCGCGGGGATGGTCCCGGCAGACCTCAGCGCGTGAACCTCGAGGACCACTGCTCCCCGCACCCGCGGGGGATGGTCCTCACCCACCGGTCAGCGCCCGACCGTCGCATGCCTGCTCCCCGCACCCGCGGGGATGGTCCCCCGGCGGCGGTGACCGGCGTGGACGGTAGCGGCTGCTCCCCGCACCCGCGGGGATGGTCCCGGGCACCAGGCCATGGCACTCCTCAGGGGGCACTGCTCCCCGCACCCGCGGGGATGGTCCCAGCTGCGCCCACAGCAGGTTGGTCCCGGGACCTCCCGGACGCGGTCGAGCACGGTCGGCTGCTCCCCGCACCCGCGGGGATGGTCCACGGATTGTCGGCGCTGAGCACACCCCGCTTGGCTGCTCCCCGCACCCGCGGGGATGGTCCCGTGGGCGGCTCGGAGAAGAGGAGCGCCGCGCTCTGCTCCCCGCACCCGCGGGGATGGTCCCAAGGTCCAGCGCGCCCTCGACAACCCGCGCACCTGCTCCCCGCACCCGCGGGGATGGTCCCCCACGACACCGACCCGCAGGACCTGCCCGTCCCTGCTCCCCGCACCCGCGGGGATGGTCCCCGGTGGGCCTCCTCCTTGGTGAACGCCGCGACCTGCTCCCCGCACCCGCGGGGATGGTCCCGCCTATCGGGAAATGATCCGACCATGAGCAAGCTGCTCCCCGCACCCGCGGGGATGGTCCTCCCGGGTTCCGCTCCCGCTGCTACCCGGATCTCTGCTCCCCGCACCCGCGGGGATGGTCCCTCCTCGCCCGCCAGGTCCTCCGCGACGTCGGCCTGCTCCCCGCACCCGCGGGGATGGTCCCCAGGTAGCGACCTTGCCGGGGATCTGCTTGAGCTGCTCCCCGCACCCGCGGGGATGGTCCCTACCTCGTGCGCGGCGTCCAGGTCGAGGTGTCCTGCTCCCCGCACCCGCGGGGATGGTCCCAGCTCAGCCACCCGCTGGTCTTCCTCGGCCGACTGCTCCCCGCACCCGCGGGGATGGTCCCTCCGGGCCGGACGGCTGGCGGCCGCGACGCTGCTGCTCCCCGCACCCGCGGGGATGGTCCCACGGGCCCTAAGGCCGGCTCACGACCCGATCCGCTGCTCCCCGCACCCGCGGGGAGATACCCCTCGGGCACGGGCGGGCGGCGTTCTCGCACGCCGGCTGCTGGAGCCCGTACCGGCTCGGTGCCGTGTGACTGATCGCGGCTCACCGCCCCCGAGGGGCGGCCCGTGTCAGCACTCGATGATGTTGACCGCCAGCCCGCCCCTCGCGGTCTCCTTGTACTTGACCGACATGTCCGCGCCGGTGTCCTTCATGGTCTTGATGACCTTGTCGAGGGAGACCTTGTGGCTGCCGTCGCCGCGCAGCGCCATCCGCGCGGCGGTGACGGCCTTCACCGCGGCCATGCCGTTGCGCTCGATGCACGGGATCTGGACGAGCCCGCCGACCGGGTCGCAGGTGAGCCCCAGGTTGTGTTCCATGCCGATCTCGGCGGCGTTTTCGACCTGTTCCGGGGAGCCGCCCATCACCTCGGCGAGCGCGCCCGCCGCCATCGAGCAGGCCGAGCCGACCTCGCCCTGGCAGCCGACCTCGGCGCCGGAGATCGAGGCGTTCTCCTTGAAGAGCATGCCGATCGCGCCGGCCGCGAGCAGGAAGCGGACCACCCCCTCCTCGTCGGCTCCCGGCACGAAGTTCGTGTAGTAGTGGAGGACCGCCGGGATGATGCCCGCCGCGCCGTTCGTGGGGGCGGTCACGACACGGCCGCCCGCCGCGTTCTCCTCGTTCACGGCCATCGCGTAGAGCGTGATCCACTCCATCGCCAGTGCCTTCGGGTCGCCCTCGGAGCGCAGCTTGCGCGCGGTGTTGGCGGCGCGGCGGCGGACCTTGAGCCCGCCCGGGAGGATGCCCTCGCGGGACATGCCGCGCGAGACGCAGGCCTGCATCACCCGCCAGATGTCCAGCAGCCCCTCGCGGATCTCGTCCTCGGTCCGCCAGGCCTTCTCGTTCTCCAGCATCAGCGAGGAGATCGACAGTCCCGTCTCGCTGGACAGCCGCAGCAGTTCGTCGCCGGTGCGGAAGGGGTACCTCAGCACGGTGTCGTCCGGCACGATCGGGTTCTGGCCGGCCACGGCGTCCTCGTCGATGACGAAGCCGCCGCCCACCGAGTAGTACGTCTTCTCCAGAAGCGTCCCGCCCTCGGCGTCGTACGCCCACAGGGTCATGCCGTTCGCGTGGTACGGGAGTGCCTTGCGGCGGTGCAGCACGAGGTCCCGGTCGAAGTCGAAGGCGATCTCGTGCGCCCCGAGGAGCCTGATCCGCCCGCTGTTCCTGATCCGCTCGACCTCGTCGTCGGCGGTCTCGACGTCGACCGTCCTGGGTGAGCTGCCCTCCAGGCCCAGCAGGACGGCCTTGGGGGTGCCGTGGCCGTGCCCGGTCGCGCCGAGGGAGCCGTACAGCTCCGCGCGTATCGCCGCGGTATGGGCCAGCACGCCCTCGTTCTTGAGCCGGCGGGCGAACATGGCCGCCGCCCTCATCGGGCCGACGGTGTGGGAGCTGGACGGCCCGATGCCGATCGAGAACAGGTCGAAGACCGAGATGGCCACGGGTGGTACTCCTTGTGGATGGCTGTGCTTTCCCGGGGGACGCGGTGTCCCAGTGCGGCTGTGCCGCAGGCCGGACCCCCGGCGGTGGGGCCGGGGCAGGAAGGCGCGGGGGTGCGCGCCGGGTGCACGGTGCGGGGCACCGCACTCACCGTCCGCGGTGTGCGCGGTGCCCCGTCGGTCGTGCTCGGGTCTGCTTACAGACCAGGGTAAAGGGGGTGCTTCGCGGCGAGAGCCGAGACGCGTCCCCCGAGGGCCTGCGCATCGTACGAGGGCTTGAGCACCTCGGCGATGACGTCGGCGACCTCGCGGAAGTCCTCGGCCTGGAAGCCGCGGGTGGCGAGCGCCGGGGTGCCGATCCGCAGGCCGGAGGTGACCATCGGGGGGCGCGGGTCGTTCGGGACGGCGTTGCGGTTGACGGTGATGCCGACCTCGTGGAGGCGGTCCTCGGCCTGCTGGCCGTCCAGCTCCGAGTGCCGCAGGTCCACCAGCACCAGGTGCACGTCCGTGCCGCCGGACAGGACGGAGACCCCGGCCTCGCTGACGTCGTCCTGCACCAGGCGCTCGGCGATGATCTTCGCGCCCTCCAGGGTGCGCTGCTGGCGCTCCTTGAACTCCTCCGAGGCCGCGACCTTGAAGGACACCGCCTTGGCGGCGATCACATGCTCCAGCGGGCCGCCCTGCTGGCCGGGGAAGACCGCGGAGTTGATCTTCTTGGCCAGCTCGGCCGTGCAGAGGATCACACCGCCGCGCGGACCGCCCAGCGTCTTGTGGGTGGTCGTGGTCACGACATGGGCGTGCGGCACCGGGTTCGGGTGGAGCCCGGCGGCCACCAGGCCCGCGAAATGGGCCATGTCCACCATCAGGTACGCGCCGACCTCGTCCGCGATCCGGCGGAACGCGGCGAAGTCCAGCTGACGCGGGTACGCCGACCAGCCGGCGACGATCAGCTTCGGCCTGGACTCCTTGGCGAGCCGCTCCACCTCGGCCATGTCGACCTGGCCGGTGGTGTCGTCGACGTGGTAGGCCACCACGTTGTAGAGCTTGCCCGAGAAGTTGATCTTCATTCCGTGGGTCAGGTGCCCGCCGTGCGCGAGGTTCAGGCCCATGATGGTGTCGCCCGGCTTCAGCAGCGCGAACATCGCCGCCGCGTTGGCCTGGGCGCCCGAGTGCGGCTGGACGTTCGCGTGCTCGGCGCCGAACAGCTCCTTGATGCGGTCGATCGCGATCTGCTCGACGACGTCGACGTGCTCGCAGCCGCCGTAGTAGCGGCGGCCGGGGTAGCCCTCGGCGTACTTGTTGGTCAGGACGGAGCCCTGCGCCTCCATGACCGCGACCGGGGCGAAGTTCTCCGAGGCGATCATTTCCAGGGTGGACTGCTGGCGGTGGAGCTCGGCGTCGACGGCGGCGGCGACATCCGGGTCGAGCTCGTGGAGAGGGGTGTTGAGAAGCGACATCATGCGATCCCTAGGGTCGAGTCCTGCTCAGCTGGCGAAGTCGGTGTACTCGGCGGCGGAGAGCAGGTCCTCCGGCTCCTGTGCGACCCGCACCTTGAACAGCCAGCCGCCCTCGAAGGGGGCGGAGTTCACCAGCGACGGGTCGTCCACGACATCCTGGTTGGCCTCGACGATCTCGCCCGTCACCGGGGAGTACAGATCGCTGACCGACTTGGTCGACTCCAGCTCGCCGCAGGTCTCGCCCGCGGTCACCGTGTCGCCGACCTCCGGGAGCTGGACGTACACGACGTCGCCCAGGGCGTTCGCCGCGTGCTCCGTGATACCGACCGTCGAGACGCCGTCCTCGGCGGCCGACAGCCACTCGTGCTCCTTGCTGTACCGCAGCTGCTGGGGTTGCTCATGACCTGAATTCTCCTGTACGCGGGGAAGTGCTGCTGATGGGGGATGCCGGAGTGGGTGCTCCCGGCGCTGGTAGGACCCGAGTGACTACTTCTGGCGCTTGTAGAAGGGAAGCGCCACGACCTCGTACGGCTCATGGGTACCGCGGATGTCGACGCCGACGCCCTCGGTGCCGGGCCCGGCGTGCGCGGCGTCCACGTAGGCCATGGCGAGCGGCTTGCCGAGGGTCGGCGAAGGAGCACCGGAGGTGACCTCGCCGACGGCCTCGCCACCGGCGACCACGGACATCCCGGCCCGCGGCACCCGCCGACCCTGGGCGACCAGGCCGACCAGCTTGCGCGGCGGGTTCGCGGCGGCGCGCTCGGCGGCGGCCTCCAGCGCCTTTCGGCCGACGAAGTCGCCCTCCTTCTCGAACTTCACGACCCGGCCGAGACCGGCGTCGAAGGGGGTGAGCGACGTGGTCAGCTCGTGCCCGTACAGCGGCATGCCCGCCTCCAGGCGCAGCGTGTCCCGGCAGGACAGGCCGCAGGGCACCAGACCGGCCGGGGCGCCGGCCTCGGTCAGCGCCCGCCACAGCGTCTCCGCGTGCCGCGGCTCGACGAACAGCTCGAAGCCGTCCTCCCCGGTGTAGCCGGTGCGGGCGATCAGCGCCGGGACGCCGGCGACGGTACCGGGGAGGCCGGCGTAGTACTTAAGTCCGTCCAGGTCGGCGTCGGTGAGCGAGCTGAGGATGCCCGGTGACTCGGGGCCCTGTACGGCGATGAGCGCATATGCGTCACGGTCGTCGCGTACGGCGGCGTCGAAGTCCTCGGCACGCTCCGTGAGCGCGTCGAGGACGGTCTGCGCGTTGGAGGCGTTGGCGACGACCATGTACTCCGTGTCGCCGAGGCGGTAGACGATCAGGTCGTCGAGGATGCCGCCGTCCTCCCGGCAGATCATCGTGTAGCGGGCGCGGCCGGTGGCGACGCCGCCGATGTTCCCGACCAGCGCGTAGTCCAGCAGGGCGGCGGCCTGCGGCCCGGTGACGGTGATCTCACCCATGTGGGAGAGGTCGAAGAGACCGGCCTTCGTCCGGACGGCGTTGTGCTCGTCGCGCTCGCTCGTATACCGCAGCGGCATGTCCCAGCCCGCGAAATCGGTCATGGTCGCGCCCAGCGAGCGATGCAGGGCGTCGAGTGCGGTGAGACGGGGGGCGTTGCTCATGGATGGGGCTCCCAGGGCATGACTGGCGAGGACGATCCTCCCCATCTGTCATCGAAACCTGAGAGGTTCGTCACGACCACACGTAGCGGACGTACGCGGAGGGCGTGACTTGCACCTTGGGTGGAACCGCAGGAGCTGCGGTCCGCTTTTCAGATCTGCCTCGTCGCGCGCGGTACGGGGCCTGAGAGATTCAAGGGAGGGACTTGCTCCTTCGGCGCCCGGCCCACACAGTGGCCGGGACTCTCCCGCGCGGATTCAAGCGGCCGGTATGCAGTTTGCGCGGACATCATTGCACGGGTGCTCGCGTCGGCAAATCACTTGGTGGCCATTACCTTTTCTTTAAGCTTCTTGGGCAGGGTCTCGAGACCCGACAGGGGGAGAGTGAGCTGATGACGTTGCAGCAGTCCGGTGCGTATCCGGCGACCGCAGGGGTGCCCGCCCGGCCCCGATTCCCCGGGCGAGCCGCCGGGGCCACCGGGCGCGGCCTGCCGGCCGGCCTCACCACGGCCCCGCCCCCCGTACGCGACCTGCGGGAGCGGCAGGGACAGCGCCCACGCGCCCTGGTCTTCCGCCGCGGCGACCTGGTCGTGATCTCCGGGCTGCCCGGCAGCGGCAAGTCCACGCTCATCCGGCGGGCGGCCGAGGGCGGTGGGATCGACTCACAGGACACCCGGGACCGCTGGGACCGGCGGATGCCCCGCGCCGTGCCGTACGCCGTCTACCGCCCGCTCGTCCGCCTCGCCCACTACGCGGGGCTGCGGCGGGCGCTGCGCTCCGGGGAGAGCGTGATCGTGCACGACTGCGGTACCCAGACGTGGGTCCGGCGCTGGCTGGCCCGCGAGGCCCGCAGGCGGGGCGCCGGCCTCCATCTGCTGCTGCTGGACGTCACCCCCGAGACCGCCCGCGCGGGGCAGCGGGAGCGCGGCCGCGGTGTCTCCGGCTACGCCTTTGCACGCCACCGCCGAGCGGTCTCCCGCATCCTGCGGGCCGTCGAAGGCGGCCGCCTCCCCTCGGGCTGCGCCTCCGCGACCCTCCTCGACCGCGCGGCGGCCTCCGCGCTGGCCCGGATCGGTTTCGCCGAGCAGCCCCTGACGGGGGGCCGGGAGACCGGGCGGCCGCGCGGCGGGCGGGCGGGGTGACGGCAGCAACGCACTCCTCTCTCGGAGACCGCGCGGGCGCGTGGCGGGCCGCGGTCGTCGGGTCGCCCGCCGTTCCGTTGCGTGGTCGGTGAGGCTGTTCCGTTCGGCGGTCGGTGGGGCTTTTCCGCCCGTGGGTCGGTGGGCGTCGCCCGGTGCGGTTCCGCCGTGCGGTCGGCGGGCGTCGTCCCGTGCGGTTCCGTTGCGTGGTCGGTGGGGCTTTTCCGCCCGTGGGTCGGCGGGTGTCGCCCGGTGCGGTTCCGTCGTGCGGTCGGCGGTGCCGGCTCCCGCTCCGCCGCGCGGCTGTCCGCTCCCCCGAGGGCGCCGCGGGCGACGCTTCCGGTGCCGTCCGGCTCGGCTCCGTGCCCGCCTGTCGGACTCGCCGGACGTCCCGGGGCCGTGCCCGTCCTGCCGGCGTGGCCCGCGTCGCGGGGCTCGGCGTCCGGGCCCGCCTCGCGGGCGGCTCTCGGCGTGCGGCCTCGGCCCGGCGGGCGGCGGCCGCCGGTGTGTCCGGAAGGCGGCCCGGCGTGCGCTCCGGCCCGCCGGCGGCCGCAGGGGTCGGTGCCCGTCCAGGGCCCTCGCGCGACGCCCAGGACACCGCCCCCGCCGGCGGGCACCCGCGCAGCCTGTTCGGAATCCCCGGCCGGAATCCCCGCCGGAATCCCCGCAGGCCCCTCGGGCGCGGGACCCGCCCGCGTGGGCCGGGGCCGTCCCGAGCCCGCGCCACCCCCGCCGCGGCCGCTACCCTGCTTCGCAGGACGTCGCGGCCGGCCCGTCCGGGTCGGCGGGGGAAGCAGGGATCGCAGTGGACACGACATGGCCCGCCAATGAGTTCGAAGAGGTGCTGGCCGCATCGGTCGGGAACCCCTCGGCCGGGGGGCGGCTCGTGGAGGTGCTGGGACGGAGCGCCGTGTGGGTACCGCTGCCCAACGGCGGTGGCCCCGACAGCGCCAGCCTCGACCTGCCGACGGTCGAGATCGACGGCATCCCCTACGTCCCCGTCTTCAGCTCCCAGGAGCAGTTCCGCCTCGGCGCGGGCGACCACATGTCCGGAACGGTCGCGCCCGCCGTCGAGTTCGCCCGGGGGCTGCCCCCGCAGCTCGGCATCGCGGTGAACCCCGGTGGCGCGGTCGGCGTACCGCTGCCCCCGCCCGCCGTGGCCGAGCTGTGCCGGACGGGTCCCCCGCCGCTCGGCGGCACCTCCGCTGCCGGGGTCCCCCAGCAAGGCGCGGCGAGCGGCGGCCGGGTCCGGCTCTTCGAGCCCGACTGGCAGGAGGAGCCGGTCGACTTCCTCGCCGCCGCGGCGGGCGAGTTCGAGTCCACCCGGGTCGTCCAGACCGCCCGCAGGATCCTGGCCAGTATCGAGGGCGACCCGCCGGTCCTGTTCGTCGGCGTCCAGCTCTCCGCCTTCGACGACCCCGACCGCGCCGCCCCCATGGACGCCCTCGGCCGTGCCCTCGGCCGGGTCGCCGTGAAGTGGCCGGTCAACCTGGTGCTGCTCGACATCGCCCAGGACCCCGTCGGCGACTGGATGCTGACCAGGGTCCGGCCCTTCTACACCCGGCAGTACGCGTAGAGGTCACGTTGGTGTCGGTACGGCCGCATAAGCTGGTTTGATGACGTGGTCGCCGCACTCGCGTGCCCAGGGCGGCGCGAGGGAACGGCGGATCGAAGAGGGGCGGGACCCAGAGTGAGTGCGTCAGGCACCGCGGCGGCCGGGCAGGTCGAGCACATGCTGCGCCAGGTGACGCCCGGGCGCTACGACGCCTACGAGGCGCTGCTCCAGGCCCTCACCGGCGGCCGGGTGTGGATGCTCCTCTGGCACGGCCAGGCCGGTTCCCCCGACGCCCAGTACGGGAACATGGAGGTGGACGGCCTCGGGTACGCCCCCTGTGTCACCTCGGCCGAGGAACTCTCGGCGTCCGGCTGGGCCAGGGCCCACGAGGTGGTCGCCGGCGCCGACGTCGCCCGTGCCCTCTTCCCCGACCGCTGGGGCATCTGGCTCAACCCGCACGCGCCGGGTGGGGGCGTCGGAATCCCCTGGCCCGATCTGCGCCGGATCGCCACCGGCCTCGACCGGATGCCCGCCGGGCCCCTGAGGCTGGCGGAACCGGCCATCGAGATCCCCCAGTTCTACGCGCTGCTCACGCAGAACGCGCACCGTACCCCGGTCGTCCGGTCGCTGCGCAGGGCCTGGGTGCAGCCGTCGCTCGGCGCTCCGTACCTTGCCATCGGCCTCGATCTCTACGACACGGGCCAGCAGTCCGTCGAGTCCGTACGCGCCATGATGCAGCAGTCGATCGCCGCCGTCCCGGACGGTCTTCCGGTGTCCACCGTCGCGATGTCCGACGACTACGACCCGGTGGCCATGTGGCTGAGGGCCAACACCCGGCCGTTCTACGACCGGGAGGCCCACGCCGGCCCTCCCCGGCAGCCCGGCTACGGATATCCGCCCGCCCAGTCCCGCTGAGTTCCGCCGCGTTGCCGTGCGTTCCACCCCTGGGCTCCCCTGGGCTCCCCCGGGTTCCACCCCTGAACTCTTCCCCTGAGCTCCTCTTCTGAGTCATCCGGCTGAGGCCCCTGGCGGGCCCGCCAGGGGCCTCAGCCCGTACCCGGCCAACGGCACGCTGCGGCCGGGAAGGCCGACGGGAGGAGGTCCGATGCCCCGGATCGGGCCGTTTTGGCGGCTGTCCGGGTCTCGACTGTGCATCACCGCTATGCGGACTGTTCTCCCGTTCGAGACTCGTCTGTAGTGTTCGGCCGGTCAAGACCTCCTCCACAGGCGGATTCCAGGGGTGGACCATGCCAGTATTCAAGTCCAGAGCCGTCAAAGTGATCACAGCGGCCGCCGCGGTCGGCCTCGTCGCCACCGGCTGTGCGAGTGAGCGCGGCAAGGACGGCGACAAGGGCGGCGACAAGGACACCTTTGTCTTCGGCGCACCGGGTGACCCGGGCTCCCTGGACCCGGCCCTCGCCAGTGACGGCGAGACCTTCCGCGTCACCCGCCAGGCCTTCGAGGCGCTGCTGGAGCACGAGTCCGGTGGCAGCGAACTGGTCGGAGGCCTCGCGGAGAAGTGGTCCAGCAATCCCGAAGGCACGGTCTGGACGTTCAACCTGCGCCAGGGCGTGAAGTTCCACGACGGCGAGGCGTTCAACGCGGCCGCGGTGTGCGCCAACTACGACCACTGGTTCAACTGGAAGGGCACCTACCAGTCGAGCGCGGTCTCCTACTACTGGCAGACCATCATGGGCGGCTTCAAGGCGAACGAGGACAAGGAGACGCCGAGCGCGAACTACAAGTCCTGCACCGCCAAGGACGAGAACACCGCGGTCATCGAGGTCAACGAGCCCTCCGCCAACCTGCCCGGCGGCTTCTCGCTGCAGGCGCTCGCGATCCACTCGCCGAAGGCGCTGGAGGAGTACGCGAAGCAGGACGCGACCGCCAAGGGCGACGCCATCACGTACCCCAAGTACAGCCAGGAGGCCGGCACGGTCGCCGGCACCGGCCCGTACCGGATCACGAAGTGGAACAAGGGCAACAAGGAAGTCTCCCTGGAGCGCTTCGACGACTACTGGGGTGAGAAGGCCAAGGTGAAGAACCTGGTCTTCCGCACCATCGACACCGAGGAGGGCCGCCGCCAGGCGCTCCAGGCCGGTGACATCGACGGCTACGACCTGGTCGCGCCCGCCGACATCAAGACGCTCGAGGGTGCCGGCTTCAACGTGCCGACCCGTGACGTCTTCAACCTCTTCTACCTCGGTATGTCCCAGGAGAAGAACCCGGCGCTGAAGAAGCCGGCCGTGCGCCAGGCCATCGCGCACGCCATCGACCGCGAGAACCTGGTCAAGACCCAGCTGCCCGAGGGCGGCAAGGTCGCGACGCAGTTCATGCCCGACACGGTCGCCGGCCACTCGGAGAACGTGAAGCAGTACCCCTTCGACGCGGCCAAGGCCAAGTCGATGCTGGCCTCCGCCGGCGCGAGCGGACTGTCGATCGACTTCTGCTACCCGACCGAGGTCACCCGCCCGTACATGCCCGCCCCGCAGGACATCTTCGAGCTGATCAAGGCCGACCTGGAGAAGGCCGGCGTCAAGGTCACCCCCAAGCCGATGAAGTGGGCCCCGGACTACCTGGACGCCACCGAGGCGGGCTCCTGCTCCCTGCACATGCTGGGCTGGACCGGTGACTTCAACGACGGCTACAACTTCATCGGCACCTGGTTCGCCGGGTACGACAAGCAGTGGGGCTTCAAGGACCAGAAGGTCTTCGACGCGGTGAAGGCCGGATCCGTCGAGGCCGACCCGGCCAAGCGCACGGAGCTCTACAAGAAGGCCAACGAGGCCATCATGGAGTACCTGCCGGGCGTGCCGCTGTCCTCCTCGCCGCCGGCCATCGCCTTCGGCAAGAACGTGAACCCGCCGAACGTCTCCCCGCTGACGCAGGAGAACTTCGCCGAGGTCTCCTTCAAGTAGCACACCGCATCAGGTCCGCCCGGCCACGGAGCACTCGTGGCCGGGCGGACCCGCATCCCAATCCCGTACCACTCGTAACAACACACGCAAGAAAGGGGCACGCGGGGTGTTGCGACTCGTCGTACGACGACTGCTACAGCTGATACCCACCCTGCTCGGCCTGTCGGTTCTGCTCTTCCTCTGGCTGAACCGGCTGCCCGGCGGACCCGCCTCAGCGATCCTGGGCGAGCGGGCGACCGAAGCCGAAGTGGCGCGCATCAACCGGGCGCTCGGACTCGACCAGCCGCTCCACGTCCAGTACGGACGCTTCCTGAAGCGCATCTTCGAGCTCGACCTCGGCACCTCCACCCAGACGGGACAGCCGGTGTGGGACGAGTTCGTCCTCCGGTTCCCCGCGACGGTCGAACTCAGCGTCGGGGCCATGCTGATCGCCGTGGCGGTCGGCATTCCGCTCGGCTATCTGGCCGCCCGCAGGCGCGGCGGCTGGCTCGACGTGGCCGCGGTCTCCGGATCGCTCGTCGGGATCTGCATCCCTGTCTTCTTCCTCGCCCTGCTCCTCAAGGGCATCTTCGCCGTCAACCTCGGCCTGTTCCCCACCTTCGGCCGTCTGACCACCGGACTCGACGCCACCAGCGTGACCGGTTTCGCCGTCTTCGACGGGATCCTCACCGGTGAGTTCGACGCCTCGTGGGACGCGATCATGCACCTGGTGCTGCCCGCACTCGCCCTGTCCTCCATCCCGCTCGCCGTCATCGTGCGCATGACCCGCGCCAGCGTGCTGGAGGTCCTCGGCGAGGACTACGTCCGCACCGCCGAGTCCAAGGGACTGGAGCGGAGGACCGTCCGGGGCCGCCACATCCTGCGCAACGCGCTGCTGCCCGTGGTCACCGCGGTCGGCCTGCTCACCGGCAGTCTGCTGTCGGGGGCGGTGCTCACCGAGTCGGTCTTCTCCTTCGGCGGCATCGGCTCCTTCATCCGGACGGCGATCGACGCCCGTGACTACCCGGTGCTCGTGGGCTTCATCATGTTCATCGCGATGGTGTACGTCCTGATCAACCTGCTGGTGGATCTCGCGTACAGCGTCATCGATCCGAGGGTGCGGGTGCACTGATGAGCCTGGCTACCACCAAGACATCGAAGATCGACCGCCTCGCCGAGCTCACCGCGAAGAAGGAGACGTCCAGCGGCGCCAGCCTCTGGCGGGAGGCCTTCCGCCGGCTGCGCGGCAGCAAGATGGCGATCATCGGTGCGATCGTCATCGCCCTGTTCGTCGTGGTCGCGATCGTGGGCCCCTGGCTCGCCCCGTACGCTCCGACGGCGCAGACCTGGCGGGGAGAGGTCTTCCCCAACCAGGGCAGGTTCGTCGGCGCCCGCGGTGAGAACTGGTTCGGCCTGGACCACCTGGGCCGCGACATGTTCTCCCGGATGCTCGTGGGAGCCCGGCAGACGCTGCTGGTCGGTGTGGTGTCGATGCTCATCGGCCTGGTCCTCGGGGCCCTGGTGGGCGCGGTCTCCGGCGCGGCGGCCACCCTGGGCGGACGCGCGGGCCAGCGCCTCGACGACGTCGTCATGCGGGTCACCGACATCATGCTGGCGCTGCCGTCGCTGCTGCTCGCCGTCTCCGTCGCCGCGGTGCTGGGGCAGTCGCTGACCACGGTGATGATCGCCGTCGGTGTGGTGCAGATCCCCATCTTCGCCCGGCTGCTGCGCGGTTCGATGCTCGCCCAGGGAGGCAAGGACTATGTGCTGGCCGCCCGTTCCCTCGGCATCCGCAAGCGGCGCATCGTACTCACCCAGATCATGCCCAACTCGCTGAGCCCGGTGATCGTCCAGGCCACCCTCAGCCTCGCCACCGCGATCATCGAGGCCGCGGCACTGTCCTACCTCGGTCTCGGCAACCCCGACCCGGCCGTCCCGGAGTGGGGCGTCATGCTCTCGCAGGCGCAGCGCTTCTTCGACAACGCGCCGATGATGTCGATGTACCCGGCGGTCGCCATCATCGTCACCGCCCTGGGCTTCACCCTGCTCGGCGAGGCCATGCGCGAAGCCCTCGACCCGAAGCTGCGAGGTTGATGTCATGCCACTGCTCACCGTGGACGAACTCACCGTCACCTTCGGTGGTCGCGGCCGCAAGCCCGCCAAAACCGTCAAGCCCGTCAAGGCCGCCGAGCCCGTCAAGGCCGCCGAGACCACCGAGGACACGTCCGTCAGGGCCGCCCGGGACAACACCGTCAGGGCCGCCCGGGACAACACCGTCAGGGCCGTCAACGGAGTCTCCTTCTCCGTGGACGAGGGCCAGGTCGTCGGACTCGTCGGCGAGTCGGGCTGCGGAAAGTCCGTCACCTCGCTCGCCCTGATGGGACTGCTCCCGCGCAAGGGCGTGACCCTCGGCGGACGGGCGGACTTCGAGGGCGCCGACCTGCTGGCGATGAGCCCCCGCAAGATCAGGGACCTGCGCGGCAGCAAACTGGCGATGATCTTCCAGGACCCGCTGTCCTCCCTGAACCCGGTCGTTCCGATCGGCGTCCAGGTGACCGAGATCCTGAAGCGCCACCGCGGTATGAAGGGCGAGGCCGCCCGCAAGGAGGCCGCGCACCTGCTGGACCGGGTCGGCATCCCCGACCCGGACCGGCGTCTCAAGGAGTACCCGCACCAGCTCTCCGGCGGAATGCGGCAGCGGGCGCTGATCGCCATGGCCGTCGCCTGCGCGCCGCGCCTGCTCATCGCCGACGAGCCGACCACCGCGCTGGACGTCACCATCCAGGCGCAGATCCTCGAGCTGCTCAAGGAACTGGTCGACCAGGAGGGCACCGCCCTGCTGATGATCACCCATGACCTGGGGGTCGTCGCCGGGCTCTGCGACCAGGTCAACGTGCTGTACGCGGGCAAGGTCGTGGAGTCCTCCGGACGGCGGGAGCTGTTCGCGCACCCGACCCACCCGTACACCCACGGCCTGCTCGGTTCCATCCCGAGGCTCGACGCACCGCGCGGCGAGCCGCTCAACCCCATTCGCGGGTCCATCAACGACCAGATCGCCTGGGCCGAGGGCTGCGCCTTCGCACCCCGCTGCGACCGCTACGAGATGGGCTGCCTCACCGGTACGCCCGAACTGACCGAACCCCGCGAGGCCGGGCACGAGGCCCGCTGCGTCAACCCGGTCCTGGCCACGACGGAGGTCCCGGCATGAGCCTGCTCGAACTCGACGGAGTGAAGGTCCACTTCCCCGTCAGGAAGGGCATCCTCTTCGACCGTACGGTCGGGCACGTCTACGCCGTGGACGGCATCTCGCTGTCCGTCGAGGCCGGCCAGACGTACGGGCTCGTCGGCGAGTCCGGCTGCGGCAAGACCACGCTCGGACGGGCGGTGCTGCGGCTCGTCGACGTCACGGACGGCCGGGTCGTCCTCGACGGTACGGACGTGGCACAGCTCCCCGAGAAGGAGATGCGGTCGTTCCGGCGGCGGCTCCAGATGGTCTTCCAGGACCCGCTGGGCAGCCTCAACCCCCGGCAGAACATCGAGTCCATCCTGTCCGAGGGCATGGCCGCGCACGGCATCGGCGCGAACCAGGAGGAGCGCCGGGAGAAGATCAAGGAGATCCTGGCGAGGGTTGGCCTTCCCGGGAACGCCCTGTCCCGCTACCCCCACGAGTTCTCCGGCGGCCAGCGCCAGCGCATCGGCATCGCGCGGGCGCTGGTGCTGGAACCGGACCTGATCATCTGCGACGAGCCGGTCTCGGCGCTGGACGTCTCCATCCAGGCGCAGGTCATCAACCTGCTGGAGGAGCTCCAGAAGTCGATGGGCCTGACGTATCTCGTCATCGCCCACGACCTCGCCGTCGTCCGGCACATCTCCGACGTCATCGGGGTCATGTATCTCGGCTCCCTGGTGGAGGAGGCCCCGAGTGACGCGCTGTACGAGGAGCCCAAGCACCCGTACACCAGGGCCCTGATGTCGGCGGTTCCCGTGCCGGACCCGGAGGTGGAGGACCGCCGCGAGCGCATTCTGCTGCTGGGCGATCTGCCGTCCCCCGCGAACCCGCCCGCGGGCTGCCGCTTCCACACGCGCTGCCCGTGGAAGCAGGACACCCGGTGCGCCACGGAGCGCCCAGAGCTGCGGGACCTGGGCGGCGGCCACCGGGTGGCCTGCCACTTCGCCGCGGAGATCGCGTCGGGCGAGATCGCCCGCACCTCGGGCGAGGTCGTCCCGGCCGTCCGCGGGGGCGCTGAGGTACCTGAGGTACCTGAGGTACCCGGGGCTTCCGGGGCTTCCGGCAGTGGGGCGGAGAAGCAGGCGACGTCCGGGGAGAAGGCGTCGGAGGCTCCCGCGGGCACGTAGCGGTACGCCTGCCGGGACGCGGGCCCACCGGTCCGTGTCCCGGTTCGTGCCGCGCGCTGTGCCCCCGGTCGGTGTCCCGACCCCGCGCTGGACCCCACCCCGTGTCCGTCTCCCGTCCTCAGGGTCCCGTCCGGCTCGGGGCCCGGACGGGTTCCCGGTCCGCAGGCGGCACAATTGGCCGGTGCTCCAGGAACTGTTCACCCCCTCCGTCCAACACGCTCTCGACCTCGCCGGCATCTTCGTCTTCGCCATCTCCGGCGCCCTGCTCGCCGTGCGGAAGAACTTCGACGTCTTCGGCATCGCGGTGCTCGCCGAGGTCACCGCGCTGGGCGGCGGGCTGTTCCGCGACCTGGTCATCGGCGCCGTCCCGCCCGCCGCGTTCACGGATCTCGGCTACTTCGTGATGCCGCTGGTGGCGGCGGTGCTGGTCTTCTTCCTCCATCCCGAGGTCGAGCGGATCCAGGGCTCGGTCAACGTCTTCGACGCGGCCGGTCTGGGGCTGTTCGCGGTCACCGGCACGACCAAGGCGCACGAGTACGGCCTCGGCCTGACCGCCTCCGCGACGCTCGGGCTCGCCACGGCGGTCGGCGGCGGTGTGCTGCGGGACGTCCTCGCGAACGAGGTGCCGTCGCTGCTGCGCTGGGACCGCGACCTGTACGCCGTTCCCGCGATCGTCGGTGCCACCATGGTCGTACTGTTCATCCGTTTCGAGGTGCTCAACGGGTTGACCAGCGGAGTCGCCGCACTGACGGCCTTCTCCGTGCGTCTGCTCGCGATGCGGTTCCACTGGCGGGCGCCGCGCGCCTGGAACCGCCGGTCCGCCGCGAGCGAGCCGGGGAACGAGGGCTTCGGAAAAGCTACCGCTTAGTAGTTATCTGTTGTACGATTCGGTCATGGCACAGGTGGCACAGGCAACCATCGGTAACAGCGAGTTCGACCGCGACACCGCTGTCACCCTCCGGGATCCCGGCGTACCCGGCGTCTACGACGCGGAGCTCTCCGCCGGCTGGACGATCATCACCGCCGTCAACGGCGGCTATCTGCTGGCGCTGCTCGGGCGCGCCCTCGGCAACGCCCTCCCGCATCCCGACC
The DNA here is from genome assembly GCA_003725745.1 of Streptomyces sp. I6. Taxonomy (GTDB): domain Bacteria; phylum Actinomycetota; class Actinomycetes; order Streptomycetales; family Streptomycetaceae; genus Streptomyces. Next base: position 4,936,997 of record RHDP01000001.1, read on the forward strand.
CGTTCACGGTCTCGGCGTACTACCTCACTCCCTCCGAGCCCGGCCCGGCGGTGATCCGCACCGAGACGATCCGCACCGGCCGCACCCTCTCCACCGGCCAGGCCTCCCTCCTCCAGTACGCGGAGGACGGCACCGAGGTGGAGCGCATCCGCGTCCTCGCCACCTACGGCGACCTGGACGCGCTGCCCGGCGACGTCCGGACGGCCGCCCTGCCCCCGGCCATCCCCGCCTACCAGGACTGCCTCGGCCCGTCCGACGGTCCGGCGCCCGCGGTCCCGGGCTCCTCCGCCATCACCGACCGGCTGAACATCAAGCTCGACCCCGCGACCGTCGGCTGGGCGGTCGGAGCCCCCTCCGGCAAGGGCGAGGTGCGGGGCTGGTTCGGACTCGCCGACGGCCGCGACCCCGACCCGCTCTCCCTGCTGCTCACCGTCGACGCGCTCCCGCCGACCGCGTTCGACCTGGGCCTGAAGGGCTGGACGCCGACCGTCGAACTCACCGCCCACATCCGCTGCCGTCCGGCGCCGGGTCTGCTGCGCGTCTCCATCACCACCCGCAATCTCGCGGGCGGCTTCCTGGAGGAGGACGCCGAGGTCTGGGACAGCGCGGGCCGCCTCGTCGCCCAGTCCCGCCAGCTGGCGAAGGCGCCGCTCACGCGCGGCTGATCCGTCGGCTCACCGGTGGACGCCGGCCGGGCGAAGTCCGGCCGGCTCCTCGCCGTCCTTTCGCGGCGACAGGCCGTTCACCTGGGACAGGCCCCGTTCACCGCTGGCTCCGGGTGCGCCCGCCGCAGGCCGTTGGCGGCGGGGCCAGGCCCGGCGATGCGCCGCTGTGGGGCGTTCGCGGTGGGCGCGGACCGGGTGATCCGCTGCCGGCGGTCGCCTGCGGTGGTGTTCCGGTCCCGTGATCCGCCCATCCGGGCCGCCGTCACGGCGAGGGCCGCACCCGGCCGCCGTCATGACGTGCTCCGGAGCCCGCCCGGGTGGCCGGGGAGTGTCGGTGCCCCGGGACGGCTCCGCCGGCATGGGACGCTCGCCCACGCCGGGGCGGGGTGTGCCATCCGACCCCACACATCCCGTGGACCCCGTGCGGGGCGCCTATGGTGCGCACCCCCGGCCCGGACCGGGCCACGGCGTGGCCGCCCCGACGCAGGAGGCCCGATGGACGTCAGCACCTTCTACGCCCTGTTCGCGGCCACCTGCTTCACGCTCGTAGGCCTCTGGTGGAACGTGGTGCAGGGGCACGCCGAGTGGCTGCGCCGGCCGGCCCTGCGCCGCATCGTCGGGGGCGTCTACCTCTCGTTCCTGCTGCCGGCGCTGATGGGGCTGTTCGCCCAGGTCGGCGGTCAGTCCACCCCTGGGGTCTGGCGCGCCAGCTTCGCCCTGCTGGCGGTGATCGGCTGTGCGTCCACGCTGCGGCTGCTCGCCCAGGGGCGCAGGGACGGCTCCTCGCCCGTCCTGGCCGTGATCATGGGTGCGGCGGCGCTGTTCTACGTGCTGATCGCGGTGGTGGGGGTCGTGCCCGAGCTCGCGGGTGTGGCCGGTCTCGCACCGATCCAGGCCGAGGCGGTCCTGCTGATCCTGCTGGTGGTGCTGGGGCACGGCCTCGTGTGGCGCTTCATGGCGGGGGAGGGGCGTCCGGCCGGGGACGAGTAGGGCACTCACCGGGTTCCGGGCCCGGGCGGGGGCGCCGGCGAGCCGAGGGGAACGGGCGAGGGGAGCGGACGCTGCGAGGGCGGCGCGGCCGAGCCGAGAGGGGCAGGGCTGAGCCGAGGACCGCCGATCCGGGTGCGGAGCGCGGCCGGGCGGGGAGCTCCGAGACGATGGGAGCGCGGCCGGGTGGGGGAGCGCCGGGCCGAGGCGGCCGGGATCCGTGCCGTCAGTGCCCGGTGCCGCGCTGCGCCCAGTGCCGGCGGCCGAGCGACACCAGCCGGAGGCGGTCGCGGGCCGTGCGGGCGACCTGCTCCTCGCCGGGTGCCTCGGGGGCGCCGGACTCGCGGGCTTCCCGGGCCGAGAGGAACGCCGAGGCCGTCATCACCATGTGCTCCACGTACAGGCCCGCCAGCATGCGCAGATCCTCCTCGCTCCAGCCGGCCGACACCGGCTCGCGGCCGAGCGCCGCCGCCACCTCCGCGGTGAAGGCGTCGAACTGGGCGGCGATCGCCGCCCGCACCGGCCCGACGCCGCCGTGCCGCTCGCGGGCGATGAAGCGGAAGTGGGCCGGCTGCTCCGCTACATGACGGGCGATGAGTTCCACGGTCCGCGAGATCCGCACTTCGGCGTCGCCGGTCTCCGCGAGGATCGCCCCGATCAGCCCGTGCAGACTGCCCAGCGTCTCCTCGACCAGGGCCACGCCGAGTTCGGCCACATCCGGGAAGTGGCGGTAGAACGCCGTCGGTGCCACTCCGACGGCCCGTGTCAGCTCGCGCAGTCCGAGACTGCTCAGGCTCTGGTGCTCCAGCAGCCGCAGTGCGGCGTCCAGCATCGCCTGACGGGTCCTCAACTTCTGGGCCTGGCGGACGCCGACGCTGTGACTCATGGCATGCAGTAAACAGCCGGCCACGGGTATGCGAAACCCTGGACCGGGTAGTCAGTAAACAGTCGTACTCTGAATCTCCCGGGGGTCCGGCTGCGAGCCGGCTCCCGCGTTCCCCAGCGAAAGGAAGGTCGAGAAGGATGATCGCCCTCGTCGCCGCGGTCGCCTTGCTGGGCGTCCTCCTGGGCACCGTGGCCCATGTCCCGCTGCCCGTGTCCGCCGCGGCCGCCGCCGTCATCGCCGGCTGGCTGCTCGTGTTCGCCGTGCGGGAGCGCCACGCACGCCGGGCCGTCCGCTGACCCGAGGAGGGGCTTTCCGTGCAACTCACCTCACCCGCACGCCGGTTCACCGGTACGCGTGACGCCGACGGCATGGCCGTCGCGTCGTTCGTCCTCGGACTCGTCGGGCTGCTCGTGATGAACATCGTGCTCGGGCCCGTCGCCGTCGTCCTCGCCGGCCTCGCGCTGCGGCGCGGCACCGCCCGGCGCGGGCGGGCCCTGCTGGGTCTGGCGCTCGGCATCGCCGACCTCGCCGTACTCGCCGCGCTCGTCGTGGGCGACGGCGTGGTCGTCTGGAGTCCGGTCGGCTGACCTGCCCGGCCCCCGGGGCGGAAGCCGGGCTCCGGGCGGCTCGTAGAATCGTGTCCACCATGGCTTACCTCGACCACGCCGCGACCACTCCGATGCTTCCGGAGGCGGTCGAGGCGATGACCGCCCAGCTCGCCGTCACCGGCAACGCCTCGTCGTTGCACGCAGCGGGCCGCAGGGCCCGCCGTACCGTCGAGGAGGCCCGCGAGACCCTCGCCGAGGCGCTCGGGGCGCGGCCCAGCGAGGTCGTCCTCACCTCCGGCGGCACCGAGGCGGACAACCTCGCCGTCAAGGGCCTCTACTGGGCACGGCGAGCCGCCGACCCGCGCCGCACCCGCGTCCTCGCCAGCCCCGTCGAGCACCATGCCGTCCTCGACGCCGTGCACTGGCTCGCCGAGCACGAGGGCGCGAACGTGGAGTACCTGCCCGTCGACACCCACGGCCGGGTGCACCCGGAGGCGTTGCGGGAGGCCCTCGAGCGCGACCCCTCCGACGTGGCGCTGGCCACCGTCATGTGGGCCAACAACGAGATCGGCACCGTGATGCCGGTCCGCGAACTCGCCGTGACCGCCGCCGAGTTCGGCGTCCCGCTGCACTCCGACGCGGTCCAGGCCGTCGGGCAGCTCGACGTCGGCTTCGCCGCGTCCGGACTGGCCGCCATGACCGTGAGCGGCCACAAGATCGGCGGCCCGTACGGCGTCGGCGCGCTGCTGCTGGGCCGCGAGTACACCCCGGTACCCGTGCTGCACGGCGGCGGCCAGGAACGCCATGTGCGCTCCGGGACACTGGACGTGCCCGCCGTCGCCGCCTTCGCCGTGGCCGCCCGGACCGCCGCCGAGCGCCGCGAGGACTTCGCCCGCGACATCGGCGCCCTGCGCGACAGACTCGTCGGCGCCGTGCTCGACGCCGTGCCCGACGCGATCCTCGGCGGCGACCCGGAGGACCGGCTCCCGGCCAACGCCCACTTCACGTTCCCCGGCTGCGAGGGCGACTCCCTGCTGCTGCTGCTGGACGCCCAGGGCATCGAGTGCTCCACCGGCTCGGCCTGCACGGCGGGTGTCGCCCAGCCCAGCCACGTCCTCCTCGCCACCGGCACCGCCCCCGGCCTGGCCCGCGGCACGCTCCGCTTCAGCCTCGGCCACACCTCCACCGCGGAGGACGTCGAGGCCGTCGCCAAGGCGATCGGGCCCGCCGTGGAGCGGGCCCGGGCGGCCGGACTCAGCTAGGGCCCGCGTCAGGCGGCGTTCGCCCCGTCGCGGCGCCCGGCACGGCAGGCTCGGCGAATCGCTGCGTTGCCGAGTCAGCCGAGTCAGCCGAGTCAGCCGAGTAGGCCGAGCAGGCCCACGACGAGGCCGATCCGGCGCCTTGCGGTGCACCGCACCGGACGCCGCTCTTGACGGGCAAACCCTGCCTGACGCGCACTAGCGCGTGTCGTGAACCGGAGCCGTGTCGTCCCCGGCGACGGCCGGGCCGCCGCCCGCCGCACCATCGGTATGTACCGGTCCCAGTCCCAGTGCGGCCCGGGGTCGGTGTGGTCGGTCCCCGGCACCTCGACATGGCCGATGATGTGCTCCCGGTCGACCGGGATCCCGTACCGCGCGCAGATGCCGGCCGTCAGCCGGGCCGACGAGGCGTACATCTCGTCCGTGAAGTCCTCGGGACGGTCGACGAAGCCCTCGTGCTCGATGCCGATGCTCCGCTCGTTGACCTCCCGGCTCCCCGCGTGGAAGGCGACGTCCAGCTCGCGGATCATCTGCGCGACCCGCCCGTCCCCGCCCACCACGTAGTGCGTGGCGGCGCCGTGGCCCGGGTCCTGGAACACCTTCAGCGCCGTGCGGTAGCTGCCCTGGACGACATGGATCACCACCCGGTCGATCGTGTAGTCGCCGGGCCGGTCGGCCCGCCGCCAGTTCGCCCGGGAGGCCGCCGTCCACACCGCGCCCGCGTGGTCCAGCTCACCCTCCACCCGAGGCTTCTCCATGCCGGGCAGCCGCCACCACAGCCGCCTCAGCTCGTCCTGGGCCACCACCCCCGCACCCACGAGCGCCGCCGCGCCGCCGATCAGCACGGCCCGTCTGCCGACGCCGCGCTGTGCCTTCCTGCCGCCCATGCCACCCCTCTTCGCACCCCGTCACCTCCCGAACGCCTACGCGCGGGCTTTCGGTTCCCGGCGCCCCGTACCCTGGTAGGGCTATGACTGACACACGCCAGCGCCCCCTCCGCGTCCTCGCCGCCATGTCCGGCGGCGTGGACTCCGCCGTCGCCGCCGCCCGGGCCGCCGAAGCGGGCCACGACGTGACCGGGGTGCATCTGGCGCTCTCGGCGAACCCGCAGTCGTTCCGCACCGGCGCGCGCGGCTGCTGCACCGTCGAGGACTCCCGCGACGCCCGCCGCGCCGCGGACGTCATCGGCATCCCCTTCTACGTCTGGGACCTCGCCGAGCGGTTCCGCGAGGACGTGGTCGAGGACTTCGTCGCGGAGTACGAGGCGGGGCGCACCCCCAACCCCTGCCTGCGCTGCAACGAGAAGATCAAGTTCGCGGCGCTGCTCGACAAGGCCCTGGCCCTGGGGTTCGACGCCGTGTGCACGGGCCACTACGCCACCGTGGTCGTGCGCGAGGACGGCCGCCGCGAGCTGCACCGCGCCAGCGACACGGCCAAGGACCAGTCCTATGTACTCGGCGTGCTCGACGAACGGCAGCTCGCCCACGCCATGTTCCCGCTCGGCGACACCCTCACCACCAAGGACGAGATCCGCGCGGAGGCCGAGCGGCGCGGACTGGCCGTGGCGAAGAAGCCCGACAGCCACGACATCTGCTTCATCGCCGACGGCGACACCCAGGGGTTCCTGGCGAAGCGCCTCGGCAGGGCGGAGGGCGACATCGTCGACGAGTCCGGCACGAAGCTGGGCACCCACGACGGCGCGTACGGCTTCACCATCGGCCAGCGCAAGGGCCTGCGCATCGGCCACCCCGCGCCCGACGGCAAGCCCCGCTACGTCCTGGACATCTCACCGGTGGACAACACCGTCACGGTCGGCCCGGCCGAGGCCCTGGAGGTCTTTGCGCTGACCGCGGTCAGGCCCCGCTGGTGCGGCTCGGCACCCTCCGGCCCGGGCACGTACACGGCGCAGCTGCGTGCCCACGGCGGCGAGACGGAGGTCTCGGCCGAGCTGGTCGGCGACGAACTGCGGGTGGCGTTCACCGAGCCGGTCCGCGGTGTGGCGCCCGGCCAGGCGATCGTGCTGTACGACGGCACCCGCGTGGTCGGCTCCGCGACGATCGCGGCGACGACGCGCCGGCCGAGCCCGGTCACGGCCTGAGGCCGGCGCCTCCTCGAGCGCACCTCCGGCCCCACCGGGGAGGCACCGGTCAGCCCGGGCAGCGGTAACCGAGGCGCCGGTTCCATCCGGTGCGGTGGGCGCCGCCGCCGGCGGGGGCCTTCGCGGACGACGCGCCGCCCGGCGGCAGCGGGGACGCCGCCACGGCGGGCCGGGACAGAGCGGTCCCGGCGTACGGATTCCGTGGAACACCGGCCGGTGCCCCTCGCCGGCCGGTGCCGCTCCCCGGTCGGTGCCCTCGCCGGCCGGGTCCTCACGGCCGGGGACGGGCTGGTCTTCATCTCGCGGGCGGCCGGCCCTCTCGGCCGAGAGGGCCCGGTGGGCCGCCCTCGCCCACCTCGTGGCGAGCGCGGGGGTGCGGTGATGCGAGCATGGCCGGTATGGCTACACATCTGATCACCGGAGCGGGCTCCGGCATCGGCGCTGCCGTCGCGCGCCGGCTGTACGAGCGCGGCGACGACCTCGTGCTGCTGGCCCGGGACGCCGGACGCGCCCGGGAGCTGGTCCAGGCCTACCCCGGTTCCCGCTCCCTCGTCGGCGACCTCGGCACGCCGGACCGGCTCTCCTGGGCGTTCTCGCACCAGACGCTGCCCGAGCGGGTCGACTCGCTGCTGCACATCGCGGGCGTCGTGGACCTCGGCCGGGTCGCCGACCTCACGCCGAAGGCCTGGCTGGCACAGCTCACCGTGAACCTGGTGAGCCCGGCGGAGCTGACCCGGCTGCTGCTGCCCCAGCTGCGGGTCTCCCGGGGTGCGGTGGTCTTCGTCAACTCGGGTTCCGGGCTCAACGCCCATGCCGAGTGGGGCGCCTACGCCGCCTCCAAGCACGGTCTCAGGGCACTGGCCGACGCCCTGCGGCAGGAGGAGAAGGAACACGGCGTCCGGGTCACCTCGGTGTATCCCGGCCGCACCGCGAGCCCCATGCAGGAGAAGGTCCACCGGCAGGAGGGCAAGGAGTACGACCCGTCGCGGTGGATCGACCCCGAGTCGGTGGCGACGGCGATCCTCACGGCCCTCGACCTGCCGCGTGACGCCGACATCCACGACCTCACCGTCCGGCCGGGGCGGTGAGCGGCGCCGTGTGGGGCCCTGCGACCGGAGTCGGCTCGCTGCCCGGTGGTGACGCGCGCGAGGCCGCGAAGACCGTCACCGGGTCCTTCGAGGACTTCCCCCACCTGCCAGAGCTGCCCGCCCGCGGCCCCGGCGCCGACATGATCGGCCGGACCGCGGGACTCCTGGTGGAGCTGTACGCGCACGTCGAGCCGAGCGGCTGGCGGATCGGTGACCGGCCGGGCCGGGACACCCGGCGGGCCAGGTCCTGGCTCGGCGAGGACCTGGACGCGCTGGAGGAGTTCGCGCAGGGCTACGAGGGCCCGCTCAAGGTCCAGGCCGCCGGGCCGTGGACGCTGGCGGCCGCCCTGGAACTCAGGAACGGCGAGGCCGCTCTCGCCGACCCCGGCGCCTGCCGGGACCTCGCGGACTCGCTCGCCGAAGGCCTCCGCGGCCACCTCGCCGAGGTGCGGCGCCGGGTGCCGGGTGCGCGGCCCGTGCTGCAGCTCGACGAGCCCTCACTGACGGCGGTGCTGGGCGGCCGGGTGAAGACCGCCAGCGGGTACCGGACGCACCGCGCCGTGGACCGGCAGCTCGCCGAGAGCGCGCTGCGGGAGGTCGTCGCCGCCGCCGGTGTGCCGGTGGCGGTGCACTCCTGTGCTCCGGAGGTGCCGTTCGCCCTGCTGCGCCGGGCCGGCGTCGCCGGGATCTCGTTCGATGCCGCGCTGCTCACCGAGCGTGACGACGAGGCGATCGGTGAGGCGGCCGAGGGCGGTACGAAGCTTCTGGCGGGGGTCGTGTCCTCCACCGACGGCCCGTTGTCCGACCCTGCTAGTAGCGTCATGGGTGTCAGGACGCTGTGGCGCAGGCTGGGGCTGAATCCGGGGACTCTCGCCGGGTCCGTCGTGATCACCCCGTCGTGCGGGCTCGCGGGCGCTTCGCCCGGCTACGCCCGTGCGGCCCTCGCGCACTGCGTCCGGGCGGCGAGATCGCTCGCGGACAACCCTGAGTGATGGACTGAGGGCCGAGGTACGGGAGGACGTGACGGTGGCTGTCGAACAGCAGGGGCCGGTGCCGGCGGAGGTGCGGGACGAGCATGCCCGGCTGGCCGAGCAGATCGAGGAGCACCGCTTCCGGTACTACGTGAAGGACCAGCCGGTCGTCAGCGACGCCCAGTTCGACCGGCTGATGCGGGCCCTGGAGGCGCTCGAGGACAGGCATCCGGAGCTGCGCACGCCCGACTCGCCGAGCCAGCAGGTCGCGGTCGCCTACGAGACGGAGTTCACCGCGGTCGAGCACCGCGAGCGGATGCTCTCCCTCGACAACGCCTTCGACGAGGCGGAACTCGCCGCCTGGGTGGACCGGGTCGGCAAGGAGGTCGGCACGTCCGCGCACCGCTTCCTGTGCGAGCTGAAGGTCGACGGCCTGGCGGTCAACCTCACCTACGAGAAGGGCCGGCTCACCCGGGCGGCTACCAGGGGCGACGGCCGCACCGGAGAGGACATCACGCCCAACGTCCGGACGATCGCGGACATCCCGGTCCGCCTGCGGGGCGACCGGGTACCCGATCTGGTGGAGATCCGGGGCGAGGTCTACTTCCCCATGGAGGCCTTCGAGGAGCTCAACGCCCGCCGGGTCGCGGCCGGTGAGCAGCCCTACGCCAACCCCCGGAACTCGGCGTCGGGTTCGCTGCGGCAGAAGGACCCCAAGGTCACCGCGACCCTGCCGCTGCACATGGTGGTGCACGGAATCGGCGCGCGCGACGGCCTGGAGATCAGCCGGCTCTCGGAGGCGTACGAGCTCCTGCACGCGTGGGGCCTGCCGACCGCCCGGCACTACAAGGTGGTGGACTCCCTCGAGGAGGTGCGGGAGTTCATCGCCTACTACGGCGAGCACCGTCACTCCGTGGAGCACGAGATCGACGGAGTGGTCGTCAAGCTGGACGAGATCCCGCTCCAGGGACGGCTGGGCTCGACGTCGAGGGCGCCGCGCTGGGCGATCGCCTGGAAGTACCCGCCGGAGGAGGTCAACACCAAGCTGGTGGACATCCGCGTAGGGGTGGGCCGTACCGGCCGGGTGACGCCGTACGCGCAGGTGGAGCCGGTGACGGTCGCGGGATCCGAGGTCGAGTTCGCGACCCTGCACAACCAGGACGTGGTGAAGGCCAAGGGCGTCCTGATCGGCGACACCGTGGTGCTGCGCAAGGCGGGCGACGTCATCCCCGAGATCCTCGGCCCGGTGGCCGATCTGCGGGACGGCGGCGAGCGGGAGTTCGTCATGCCGGCCGAGTGCCCGAGTGCGGTACGGCCCTGCGGCCGATGAAGGAGGGCGACGTCGATCTGCGCTGCCCCAACGCCCGTAGCTGCCCTGCCCAGTTGCGGGAACGGCTGTTCTACCTGGCGGGCCGTAAGTCCCTGGACGTGGAGGCGTTCGGCTATGTGGCCGCGGCGGCTCTGACGAAGCCGCTGGAGCCGGCCGAACCGCCGCTGGCCGACGAGGGCGACCTGTTCGACCTGACGGTCGAACAGCTGCTGCCCATCAAGGCGTATGTGCTGGACCAGGACAGCGGACTGCCCAAGCGCGACCCCAGGACCGGGGAGGAGAAGGTCGTCACCGTCTTCGCCAACCAGCAGGGCGAGCCCAAGAAGAACACGCTGGCGCTGCTGGAGAACATCGCGGCCGCCAAGGAGCGCCCGCTGGCCCGCATCCTCACCGGCCTCTCCATCCGCCATGTGGGACCCGTGGCCGCCGAGGAGCTGGCCCGCGAGTTCCGTTCGATCGAGCGCATCGAACAGGCGTCCCAGGAGGAGCTCGCGGCCGTCGAGGGCGTCGGGCCGACCATCGCCGCCTCGGTGAAGCAGTGGTTCGAGGAGGACTGGCACCGCGAGATCCTCCGCAAGTGGCGGGCCGCGGGCGTCCGGATGGAGGAGGAGGGCTCCGGCGAGGACGACGGGCCGCGTCCGCTCGAGGGCCTCACGGTCGTCGTCACCGGAACGCTCCAAAAGCACACCAGGGATGGCGCGAAGGACGCGCTCCAGAGCCGTGGAGCGAAAGTGACGGGTTCCGTTTCGAAGAAGACCTCGTTCGTCGTTGTGGGTGACAACCCTGGATCGAAATACGACAAGGCCATGCAGTTGAAGGTGCCCGTACTGGACGAGGACGGCTTCGCGGTCCTGCTCGAGCAAGGCCCTGACGCGGCCCGCGAGGTGGCCGCACCGGTCGGGGAATAGTACGGCCGTGCGAACCGACCCCCCGTCAGGATCACTCGTTCGGCGCATATCAGAGGGATAAGGGTGGCCGGGTCGCATTCGGGCAAGAGCTGTAGAGCGCTGCCCGTCGGAGCCCACCGCGGCCTACTGTTGAGGTATGCGCCTGTCGTGCACGGCCGCGTGGTGAGGTTCCGGCCGTGGTCGCATGACACGGAAGCCACCACGTGGCATCGGCACCGCCGGCTGTGAGAGGGACGGGAATGGAACCGACCGAGAGCGCCGCCCCGGTCTCACGGCCGCGTGGTCTCGCGGGGCTCGCGTTCGTCGCGGGCATCGCGTCGACGCTGCCGCTCGTCGTCACGGGAGTTGCCGCACTCGCCCTGGCGGCAGGGCTCTTCGGCGTCCTGCGCGAGGGGCGGGCGCTCTTCCCCCGGGCGCCGAGGGCTGGTCCCTCGCCGCGCTGACCGCCGTCATCGTCGGCCATCTGGTCGCCCTCGGGCGCGACCGCTGGTGGGGCGGCACGGGCTCCGGTGCCGCCCTGACGCTCGCGGTGCTGCTGCTGTACGGCTGGGTTCCGGCCGCCGTGGTCAGCCTCGCCGTGGTGGTGCTGGTCGGCGCCGCCCGGCGGCACCGCTGGCGGCAGGGCGCACTGCACGGCGCGGTGGACGTCCTGGGCATCGGCGCGGCCGCACTCGTCCTCGCCGCGTTCGGCGAGGCACCGACCGTCGAAGACCCCTGGCAGCCCATGCAGTGGGGGCCGGAGGCGATCCCCGAGGTGGTGCTCGCCACGGCCGCCTACATCGCCGTCACCCGGATGCTGCTCTGGTACGCCCTGGTGCCGCAGGGCAGCGGACTGCCCACCGTCGCCCGCACCGCCCTGGTGCGGCAGGGGCTCGTCGCCGTCGCCCTGCTCGGCATCGCCCCGCTGATCTGCGTCGTCGCCACCACCCTGCCCGTGGTGCTGCCGCTGTTCGCCGTGCCGCTGATCGCCCTCGACTCCACGCTGTGGATCGCCCGCGCCCGCGCAGAGGAGCAGCTGCGCGACCCGCTCACCAAACTCCCCAACCGCCAGTGCCTGCTGGAGCGCACCTGGACGGCGCTGGAGGAGGCCGAGGGGATCGGAGCGCGCTCGGCTCTCGTCCTGATCGACCTCGACCGGTTCCGCTCGGTCAACGACACGCTCGGTCACCTCGCAGGCGACCGGCTGCTGCTCCAGATCGCCGAGCGGCTGAAGCTCGCGCTGCCGCGCGGAGCGGAGGCCGCGCGGCTGGGCGGTGACGAGTTCGCCGTGCTGCTGCCCACGACCGACTCCACCACCAGTGCCCAGCGGGTCGCCCGGCACCTGGTGGGCCAGCTGTCCTCACCCCTCGACCTCGACGGGCTCACCCTGGTCCTGGAGGCCAGCGCCGGCCTCGCCGTCTTCCCCGACCACGCCCTGGACGCCGAAGGGCTGCTCAGGCGGGCGGATGTGGCGATGTACCAGGCGAAGCGCGACCGCACGGGCGTCGAGGTGTACGAGTCCAAGCGCGACTCGAACACGCCGGACCGGCTCGGACTGCTCGGCGATCTGCGCCGGGCGCTGGACGCGGGCGAGGTGGAGCTCCACTACCAGCCGAAGGTCCGCTTCGACGGCCACGTCGCGGGGCTTGAGGCACTGGTGCGCTGGGTGCACCCGGACCGCGGCCGGGTTCCCCCCGACGAGTTCATCGCCATCGCGGAGTCCTCGGGGCTGATGCCGCATCTGACCGAGTACGTGTTGGAGTCCGCACTGGGCCAGGTCGCCACGTGGCGCTCCCAGGGCCTCGAGGTGCCGGTCGCGGTCAATGTGTCGCCGCGCGACGTCCACACCCCGGGCTTCGCCGGCTCCGTCGCGGCACGGCTCGCCCGGCACGGCGTCCCGGCGGGCGCGCTCCAGCTGGAGATCACGGAGCATGTGCTGCTGGAGGACCCGCAGCGGGCCGGGGACACCCTCGCGGCGCTCACCGGCCACGGCGTGAAGATGTCGCTGGACGACTTCGGTACGGGCTACTCCTCCCTGGTCCACCTGCGTCGCCTGCCGGTCAGCGAACTCAAGATCGATCGGTCGTTCGTCGCCAGGCTGGCGGTCGACGCGGAAGACGCCGAGATCGTCCGCTGCACCGTCGACCTCGCCCATTCCCTCGGACTGCTCGTGGTCGCCGAGGGCGTGGAGGACGACGAGACCTGGGAGCGGCTGCGCGACCTGGGCTGCGACGCGGTACAGGGCTGGCTGGTCGCGGCGGCGATGCCGCCGCAGGAGACCACGGCCTGGCTGCGGGCCCGGGGCGAGCACGGCTGGCGCCGCCCGGTGGGCGAGCTCCCCGCCGCCCCGTCCGAGGTGGACCGCCCGTCGGGCCTGGTGAACTGAGCGGTCGCGCCGAGGCCGGCTGCTGATCCTCCGACCCGGTGGTCCGGTGGTCCGGTGGTCTGATCCTCGGACCCGGTGGCCCGGTGGCCCGGTGGCCCGGTGGCCCGGTGTGGTCCGCTGGCTCGGCCGGTCTGACGGTCCGGTGGCTCGGCGGCTTGGCGGTCCGGCGGCCCGGTGGTCCGGTGGTCCGGCGGCCCGGTGGTCTGATCCTCGGACCTGGTGGCCTGGTGGCCTGGTGGCCGGTGCCCGGCGTTTCGGGTGCTGGGTGCCCGGCGGCCCGGTGGCCCGGTGCGGTCCGCTGGCTCGGCCGGTCTGACGGTCCGGTGGCTCGGCGGCTTGGCGGTCCGGCGGCCCGGTGGTCCGGCGGCCCGGTGGTCTGATCCTCGGACCTGGTGGCCTGGTGGCCTGGTGGCCGGTGCCCGGCGTTTCGGGTGCTGGGTGCCCGGCGGCCCGGTGGCCCGGTGCGGTCCGCTGGCTCGGCCGGTCTGACGGTCCGGTGGCTCGGCGGCTTCGCGGCTTGGCGGTCCGGTGGCCCGGTGGTCTGATCCTCGGACCCGGTGGCCCGCTGGCCCGGCGGTCTGGCGGCGCGGTGGCCCGGTGCGGTCCGCTGGCTCGGCCGGTCTGACGGTCCGGTGGCTCGGCGGCTTCGCGGCTTCGCGGCCAGTACGTGGCGGTCGAGCAGTCCACGGAGGCGCCGCGGGAGTACGTCCCGAGGGTCACCCGGCTTCGCGGCTTCGCGGCTTCGCGGCTTGGCGGTCCGGCGGCCCGGTGACGCCGTCCGCCAGGGCGGTCCCGCCGGGGGCAGGGGCCTCCGCCGCGCGGCCCGAGGCGGCCGCTGCCGCGGGTACCGGCCCGGTCCCGTGGCAAAGGGTTTCGCGGGCACCCGGACCTGGCCCATAGGATTGGGCCACAACCATCACACTCACCCCTGAGGATCGCTGCATGCCTGGCATCACGCGCGAGGAGGTCGCTCACCTCGCCCGGCTGGCACGTCTGGAGCTGAAGGCCGAAGAGCTCGACCACTTCGCCGGACAGCTCGACGACATCATCGGCGCGGTCGCCCGCGTCGCCGAGGTCGCCGACCGAGACGTACCACCGACCTCCCACCCGCTGCCGCTGACCAACGTCATGCGCGCGGACGAGGTCCGTCCGTCGCTCACCCCCGAGCAGGCGCTCTCCTGCGCCCCGGCACAGGAGCAGCAGCGTTTCAAGGTGCCGCAGATTCTGGGGGAGGACTGACCAGCGATGACGGACAGCCCCATCATCAAGCTCACCGCGGCGGAGATCGCCGCGAAGATCGCCTCCGGTGCGCTGACCGCCGTGGAGGTCACCGAGGCGCACCTCGCCCGGATCGAGGCCGTGGACGAGAAGGTCCACGCCTTCCTGCACATCGACCGTGACGGCGCCCTCGCCCAGGCCCGCGCCGTCGACGAGAAGCGCGAGCGCGGCGAGGAGCTCGGCCCGCTGGCCGGTGTGCCGCTGGCGCTGAAGGACATCTTCACCACCGCGGGCATCCCGACCACCGTCGGCTCGAAGATCCTCGAAGGCTGGATCCCGCCGTACGACGCCACCCTGACGCGCAGGCTGAAGGAGGCCGACGTCGTCATCCTCGGCAAGACCAACATGGACGAGTTCGCCATGGGGTCCTCCACCGAGAACAGCGCGTACGGCCCGACCGGCAACCCCTGGGACCTGACCCGCATCCCCGGCGGCTCCGGCGGTGGCTCGTCCGCCGCACTGGCCTCGTACGAGGCCCCGCTCGCCATCGGCACGGACACCGGCGGCTCCATCCGCCAGCCCGCCGCCGTCACCGGCACGGTCGGCGTGAAGCCCACCTACGGTGCCGTCTCCCGCTACGGCATGGTCGCCTTCTCCTCGTCGCTCGACCAGGGCGGTCCCTGTGCCCGCACGGTCCTGGACGCGGCGCTGCTGCACGAGGTCATCGCCGGCCACGACCCGCTCGACTCGACCTCCATCGACGCCCCGGTCCCGCCGGTCGTCGAGGCCGCGCGCAACGGCTCGGTCGAGGGCATGCGCGTCGGAGTCGTCAGGCAGTTCCGCGGCGAGGGCTACCAGGCCGGTGTGGTGCAGCGGTTCGACGAGTCCGTGCAGCTGCTGAAGGAGCTGGGCGCGGAGATCGTCGAGCTCGACTGCCCCTCCTTCGACCTGGCTCTCTCCGCTTACTACCTGATCGCGCCGTCCGAATGCTCCTCGAACCTCGCCCGGTTCGACGGCCTGCGCTACGGCCTGCGGGTCGGGGACGACGGCACCCGCTCGGCCGAGGACGTCACCTCGCTGACCCGCGAGGAGGGTTTCGGCGACGAGGTCAAGCGCCGGATCATGCTCGGCACGTACGCCCTGTCGTCGGGCTACTACGACGCGTACTACGGCAGCGCCCAGAAGGTGCGCACCCTCATCAAGCAGGACTTCGAGAAGGCCTTCGAGCAGGTCGACGTGATCGTCTCACCGACGACCCCGACCACCGCCTTCCCGATCGGCGAGCGCGCCGACGACCCGATGGCGATGTACCTCGCCGACCTGTGCACCATTCCGACCAACCTGGCCGGCAACGCCGCGATGTCGCTGCCCTGCGGACTGGCACCGGAGGACGGCCTCCCGGTCGGTCTCCAGATCATCGCCCCCGCCATGAAGGACGAGCGGCTCTACCAGGTGGGTGCGGTCGTCGAGGCGGCCTTCGTGGCACGCTGGGGCCACCCGCTGCTGGAGGAGGCACCGTCACTGTGAGTAGCTTGCAGAAGGCCAAGGGCTTCACGAAGTCCCGTACCGGCACGTATGTGTCCATGGCCGCCACCGCGTTCGGAGCCGTCGGCGTCGCCAAGCAGGCCAGGAAGGCCCGCCTGGAGCACGACACGCTCCGGCTGATCGACGCCGCCGTGTCCGCCGCCGCCATCGTCACCGGACTCGCGATCCTCTACCGGGAGCTGAAGCGCCTGGGCGACGACGACGTCCTGCTGGGCTGAGAGGGAAAGTTTCACCGTGACCGTCACGACTGACCTGGTGTCGTACGAGGACGCACTCGCGTCGTACGACCCCGTCATGGGCCTGGAGGTCCATGTCGAACTCGGCACCAGGACCAAGATGTTCTGCGGCTGCTCGACCGGGCTGGGCGCCGAGCCCAACTCGCAGACCTGCCCCACCTGCCTGGGCCTGCCCGGCTCGCTGCCGGTGGTCAACGCGGTCGGCGTCGAGTCCGCCGTCAAGATCGGTCTCGCGCTGCACTGCGAGATCGCCGAATGGTGCCGCTTCGCCCGGAAGAACTACTTCTATCCGGACATGCCCAAGAACTTCCAGACCTCGCAGTACGACGAGCCGATCGCCTTCAACGGCTGTCTGGACGTCCAGCTGGAGGACGGCGAGGTCTTCCGCGTGGAGATCGAGCGCGCCCACATGGAGGAGGACACGGGCAAGTCGACGCACGTCGGCGGCGCCACCGGCCGCATCCACGGCGCGTCCCACTCCCTGCTCGACTACAACCGGGCCGGCATCCCGCTGATCGAGATCGTCACCAAGCCCATCGTGGGCGCCGGTGACCGCGCCCCCGAGGTCGCCAAGGCGTACGTCGCCGAACTGCGCGAGCTGATCCGCGCCCTCGGTGTGTCCGAGGCCCGGATGGAGATGGGCCAGATGCGCTGCGACGTCAACCTGTCGCTGATGCCGAAGGGCTCGGAGACGTTCGGCACCCGCAGCGAGACCAAGAACGTCAACTCGCTGCGCAGCGTGGAGCGCGCGGTCCGCTTCGAGGTCCGGCGCCATGCCGCGGTGCTGGGCGACGGCGGCACGATCGTGCAGGAGACACGGCACTTCCACGAGGACGACGGCAGCACGACGTCCGGCCGGGTGAAGGAGGAGGCGGAGGACTACCGGTACTTCCCGGAGCCCGACCTCGTCCCGGTCGCCCCGTCCCGTGAGTGGGTCGAGGAGCTGCGCGCCGGGCTGCCCGAACTGCCGCGGGTGCGTCGCAACCGCCTCCGCGAGGAGTGGGGCGTCTCCGGGCACGACATGCAGTCGATCCTGAACGCGGGCGCGATCGACCTGATCGTGGCCACCATCGAGGCCGGCGCCGACCCGGTCTCCGCCCGCAAGTGGTGGATGGGCGAGCTGGCCCGCAACGCCAACGAGTCCGGCCGCTCGCTCGAGGAGCTGCCGATCACGCCGGAGCAGGTCGCCCGGGTGACCGCCCTGGTCGCGGACGGCTCGCTCAACGACAAGCTGGCCCGTCAGGTCATCGAGGGCGTGCTGGCCGGCGAGGGCGACCCGGACGCGGTCGTCGGGAAGCGGGGCCTGAAGGTCGTCTCCGACGAGGGTGCGCTGGGCGCGGCCGTCGACGAGGCGATCGCCGGCAACACCGCCATCGCCGACAAGATCCGGGGCGGCAAGGTCGCCGCGGTCGGCGCGCTGGTCGGCGCCGTCATGAAGGCCACCCGCGGCCAGGCCGACGCGGCCCGTGTCAAGGAGCTGATTCTGCAGAAGCTCGGTGTGACCGAGGGCTGATCCCCGGCACCTCGGCACGAGGGGTGGGACACCGCGACGGTGTCCCACCCCTCTCATGTTCCCGCCGGCCGGGCGCGCCGTCCCGGGGACCGGTACGCATGGGGCCGTCGGCGGACCGGCATCCGAGGGACCTCCCGCGGGCGGGCACGGGCAGGGCGGATCGGGGCCCTGTCCCGGTGCGGACTTCGCCGCGGGCCGCAAGTACGAGACCGGGTGGACTGCGGGGCGTGCGTCACGCGCCCCTGCCCACCCACAGGGGTGTCTGGACGCAGGAGGCCACGCGGCAGCCGGCCGCGCCCCACCTCCAAGCCCGGTCCTTCCTCCAAGCCCGGTCCTTCAGAACCGGGTCACGTCGACTACGTCCGTATCCCCAGGCCCGGCAGCCACAGCTCGCCGCGGCCGTCGACACCGGCTTCCCGGGCGGACAGCTCCTGCGGCCCGACCGCACCGCGCGAACGGAGTTCCGCGACGGCCAGCCGCGCCGCAGCGGTCGGGGAGTTCTCCGCGGCCTCCGGGAACGCCGAATGCCACCAGCCCCGGTCGTGGCCATGCCAACCGCATTCCCGCATGAGCCAGTCCCGCTCCGGGCACTGCTCCGCGTCCCGGTCGTCGATCGCCACCCCCAGTCCCTCGCCCGGGCTGTACGAGACGACGAGGTCGCGGCCGGGATCCCGGTCGGCCACCACCGTGAACCCGGCCCAGTCGCCCGGCACCTGCACGGGAAGCTGCTCCGCCCATGCGGCGAGCAGCAGCTCCAGGGCGCTCTCCAACTGCTCCCAGTCACTCGCGAGCCGATGGTCCGGGCGCCGCCAGGGCGACTCGCCCGGCCCGCCGCGGTACAGCTGCCAGCTGTACGGCAGCAGGTCGAAGTCGTGCGGCTCGTCGGCCGACCAGGCGCCGCCCCAGGTGAAGCAACGGTGCTCGCCGCGCTCCAGTTCCTCGGGCCGGTGGACCGACAGCGTGACGTGGAACCGGTCTCCCGACAGCAGCACCAGCCGGTCCGCGTCGCGCCAGCGGACACTGGGCCCCCAAGCGGATCCGCCGTACAGCGTCGGCTCCCCGATGGCGGCGACGATCGGCCCGTAGACCTCCCGGAACGCCTCGCGCCGCTCCATCCGGGTCGCCTCGGGCGGATGGTGCACGATCGCGACCGGCGGCCCGCCCAGATGATCCCCGGGCGACCGGTGCAGGTGCCGAGCGATGTCGGCAGCCGTGATGGCCGAAGCGGCCGTGGTGGCGACGGCGATCCGTGATTCCCCCTACTGGTCATGAGCCCATGGTGGCAGTCCGCTACGACAGCGCCACCGAATTGGCCCCGACGGCCCGTCGGCCACCGGCGGGATTCCGCCAGGGGTATCCGTACACGGAGCCTTCCAAGGCCGGGCCCGCGACACCGCGGAGCCGGCCGGGCGCGAGCGGCTGCTCGCCGCGCTGGAGTTGGGCGTCGCCGCGCTGGCTCGGGCCGGAGAGGTCGTTCTTCGCGCGGGGGCTGCGGCGCTGTGTGACCGGCGGCCTCGCCGAGCGGTCCCGTCCCGATGTGGCGGCGGGGAGCTCCCGGAGGTCGCGTATCCCGTGCCGAGCGCGATCGACTCCGCGCGTCCCGGCTCCGCCTCGCCGACCGCCACCGCGACGATTCCCTCACCCTTGTGAGTATGGCCACGAACCGGGCGAAGGGTCCCTAACGATCACTTTCTCCTGAGAGAGTGTTGCGCCGTAGGTCATGTGTTCTTTGCGGGCAGTTCCCAGTGAAGATCCACGAACCACCAGGGAGCTCGTCCGTGTCCGCCATCGCCCGGTGGTGCATCAGGCACCGACTCGTCACCGTCCTGCTCTGGCTGTCGGCCCTCTGCGGCGTCTCGGTGGCCGCGGCCTTCGCGGGTACGGCGTACTCGAACGACTACGACATACCCGGCACCGAGTCGGGCCGGGCCGCCGACCTCCTCCGGGACGGCTTCCACGGCGGCCTCGACGGCGGGGACACCATCGTCTGGCACAGCGCTCAGGGCAGTGTCCGGGCTGCCGCCGTCGAGCAGCGGATGACCGCGATGCTGGAGGAGGTCGAGCGTCTGGACGGCGTCGCCTCGGTCACCGGCCCGTACGGCGCGTCCCCGGAGCCCCGGTCCGAGGAGGGGGCGGGCAGGTCTTCCGGCAGTACGCCGGGCGGTTTGGATGGTTCGGATGGTTCGGACGGCGCGCGCGGGGCTGACGGGGCGGCTTCGACGAAGGACACCGGGAGGGACACCGGGAGGGACACCGGGACGGGGTCCGGGAACGATTCCGGCTCCGGGGCGGGCTCCGCGCAGGACCCCGGCGCGAACCCCGAGAAGCCGGGCGGATCCGCGCAGATCAGTGAGGACGGCCGTACGGCCTATGCGACCGTCGCCTTCGAGGGAAAGGCCGGGCACGTCCCCGAGGCCCAGGCGCGAGCCGTCGTCGACACGGCCAGGGCGGCTGCCGGCGACGGTCTCCAGGTCGAACTCGGCGGCCCCGCCACCGCGCTCACCGAGACGCCCACCTCGCACCTCGCGGAGATCGTCGGAGTCGCCGTGGCGGCGGTGGTCCTCTTCCTCGCCTTCGGGTCACTGGCCGCCAGCCTGCTGCCCGTCGCCACCGCGCTCATCAGCGTCGGCGCCGCGTACGCGGGCATCGTGCTCCTCGGCCACGCCATGGACGTGGCGGACTTCGCGCCCGTGCTCGGGCTGCTGATCGGGCTCGGCGTCGGGATCGACTACGCCCTGTTCATCGTCACCCGGCACCGCAAGGGCCTCCGGCGCGGGCTCCCGGTGGCCGAGGCCGCCGAGAACGCCGTGGCGACGACGGGCCGCGCGGTCGTCTTCGCCGGCCTCACCGTCTGCATCGCGCTGCTCGGAATGCTGGTCCTGCGGCTGTCCTTCCTCAACGGAGTGGCGATCGCCGCCTGTCTGACCGTGCTGCTGACCGTCGCCGCCTCCGTGACCCTGCTGCCCGCCCTGCTGTCCTTCATCGGGATGCGTGCGGTGAGCCGCCCGGAACGCAGGAGGCTCGCCCGGTACGGGCCACGGCCGGAGCTGCCGACCGGGTTCGCCGCCCGCTGGTCCGCCTTCGTCGAGCGCCGCCCGAAGCTGCTCGGGCTGGTCGCCACCGTGGTGATGGCCGTTCTCGCGCTGCCCGCGTTCTCCCTCCACCTCGGCACCTCCGACCAGGGCAACGCCCCCGCCTCCAGCACCACCCGCAAGGCGTACGACCTGATCGCCGAGGGGTTCGGGCCGGGCACCAACGGACCGCTCACGCTCGTCGCCGCCCTCGACGGCGCGGACGACCGGCTGGCGATGCAGCAACTGCCCGCGGCCCTGCGGGACACCGAGGGCGTCGCCTCCGTCAGCCCCGTGACGTTCAACAGCCGCTCCGACACGGCCCTGGTCGTCGTCGTCCCGGACTCGGCGCCGCAGTCGCACCTGACCAGCGAACTCGTCGACCTGCTGCGCGCCGATGTGCTGCCCGCCGCCGGGAGCGGGGCCTCTCTCGAGGTCCTTGTCGGAGGAGTGACCGCGAGCTACGACGACTTCGCGGACGTGATTGTCGGGAAGCTGCCGCTGTTCGTCGGTATCGTCATCGCGCTGGGCTGTGCGCTGCTGCTCCTCGCGTTCCGCTCGGTCGGCATACCGCTCAAGGCCGCGCTGATGAACGTGGCCGCGGTCGCCTCCGCGTTCGGCGTCGTCGTCGCGGTCTTCCAGTGGGGCTGGGGCGCCGAACTGCTGGGGTTCGGCGGCGCGGGACCGATCGAGCCCTTCCTCCCCGTCATCATGGTCTCGGTGCTCTTCGGGCTCTCGATGGACTACCAGGTGTTCCTGGTCAGCCGGATGTACGAGGAGTGGCTGGAGACGCGGGACAACCGGCGCGCCGTACGGGTGGGCCTCGCCGAGACCAGCCGGGTGATCAACTCGGCGGCGATCATCATGATCTCCGTCTTCCTCGCGTTCGTCCTCAGCGGCGACCGGGTCATCGCGATGTTCGGCATCGGCCTGGCCACCGCGGTCGCGCTGGACGCCTTCGTCCTGCGCACCCTGCTGGTACCGGCGCTCATGCACATGCTGGGCAGCGCCAACTGGTGGCTGCCGCGCTGGCTGGAGCGCCGGCTCCCGCGCATCAGCATCGAAACCCCCGAGAGCCTGCCACCCCCGCATGCGAAGATCACCGGAGTGCGGGTGGGCGAGGACGGCCCGCTCGCGCGGTAGACCGGTACGAGGATTGCCGGCAGACCGGTACGAGGACCACAGCGGCCCCGTCACGCGTGACGCGCCACGGGGTGTGAGGAGCGGGATGTTCGCGATACCCCTTGGCGACGGCGCCGAACTGCGGCCCGTCGAACCCTGGCAGGCGCAGGAGTTCCTGGAGCACATCGACCGCGCCCGGGATTACGCCCGCCCCTGGGTGCCGCTGATGGTGAGGGTGAGGGACGTCGAGTCGGCCCGGGTCCTGCTCCAGGACTACGCAGACAAGCAGGCCGCGGACACCGGCCGCCTCTGGGCCGTCCGGCTGAACGGCACGCTCGTCGGCGGGGTGCTCTTCCGGGTCTTCGACACCGCGAACGAGACCTGCGAGGTCGGTGTCTGGCTGGAGCCTTCCGCCGCCGGACGGGGACTGATTGGCAAGGCCGTCGAACTGCTCATCGACTGGGCCGTCGAGGAGCGTGGGATGCACCGCGTCGAATGGCTCGCATCGTCCGCCAACCACCGGTCCATCGCCGTGGCGAAGCGGCTCGGGATGAGCCGGGACGGGGTGCTGCGCGAGAGCTTTCCGTGGCAGGGCGTCCGCCATGACATGGAGGTCTGGTCCGTGCTTGCGCCCGAGTGGCGGGCGCGCCGCGCGGCCGGCCACCGCTGAGGCACCGGCCGCGCGGTGCCGCTGAGCGACGGGCCGCGCGGCGCGGGAGCACCCGGGGACGGCCTCCGGCGCCGCCGGCCGGGCGGCCCCCCGGGGAGCGGGCGGCGTGGCCCGCGGCCGGGCCGGACCACCGGATCTCGCCGTTGCCGCCGTCGCGTTCCTCAGCGGTTTCCGGAGTCGGCGTACACGAAGTCGTACGCGGACCAGTCGGCGATCGGGACATACCCGAGGCGCTGGTAGAGGGCGTTGCTCGTCGGGTTGGCCGCGTTGGCGAACAGCACGACCTCCTTGGCGCCCGAGGCCCTCGCGGCCCGGCTCACCTCGGTCGTGACGGCGCCCGCGTAGCCGCGACCGCGCAGGTGGGCCGGGCGGGCGTGCTCGCCCGGTCCCGATCAGCCTTCGGCCGCACCCGGCTCCCCTCGGCCGCGTCCGGGTTCCCGTCGTCCGCAGGCGGCGGCCGCTGGTCACTCGACCGTCAGCCGCAGGATCCTGTCGTCCCCGGCCTCCGGTGTGCCCCTGTTGTCCGTCTCGCTGGTGACCAGCCAGAGGTCCCGTCCGCCCGCGGTCCCGGCGACCGGCAGGACCGTGCGCAGCCGGCCGTACTCCTCCTCGAGGAACGCCTGAGGGGCCGCGGACGGTTCGGTGCCGGCGAGCGGGATCCGCCACAGGCGCTCGCCCCTGAGCCCCGCCATCCAGATGGATCCCGCGGCGTAGGCGATCCCGCTCGGTGACGCCTCGTCCGTGCGCCACTGCGCCACGGGGTCCACCAGGCCGGCCTTCCCGGCCCTGCCCTCGGCGTCGGGCCAGCCGTAGTTCCTGCCCGGCTCGATGAGGTTCAGCTCGTCCCAGGTGTTCTGCCCGAACTCCGAGGCCCACAGCCGCTTCTGCGAGTCCCAGGCGAGGCCCTGCACATTGCGGTGCCCGTACGAATAGACCACGGAGCCGGCCGACGGGTTGCCGTGGACGGGCTGCCCGTCGGGGGTCATCCGGAGGATCTTGCCGCCGAGGGACTCCCTGTCCTGGGCCAGCCCCGGCTCGCCGGCCTCGCCGGTGCCCGCGTACAGCATCCCGTCCGGGCCGAAGGCGATCCGCCCGCCGTTGTGGATGCGGCCCTTGGGAATGCCCCGCAGGATCGTGTCGGGCGCGCCGAGCTGCTGCCCCGCCGGTTTGCGCTCGTCGTACAGCATGCGGGCGATGCGGTTGTCCGACGCGGTGGTGAAGTACGCGTACACCAGCTGGTCCGAGGCGAAGTCGGGGGAGACGGCGAGGCCCATCAGCCCGCCCTCGCCGGCCGGGGCCACGCCCGGCACCGAGCCGATCACCGTCTGCTTCCCCGTGTCGGCGTCGACGCGGGTGATCGTGCCCTCGTCCCGCGACGACACCAGCAGGTCGCCGCCGGGGAGGGCCGCGAGACCCCAGGGCGACTTCAGATCCCGGGTCAGCGTGGCCGCCACCTTCACCGACCCCTTCGCCGGGGGTGCCGTCGGGGAGGGGCCGGCGGCCGTGGCCGACGGCGCCGGGCGGGAGGCGGCGCCGTCGCGGCCGGCGGCGGCCCCTGCCCCGCCGTCGGACGAGCATCCCGCGGAGAGCATCAGCGCGGCAGCTGCGAGCAGGGCCGTCACCACTGAACGTTGCACTGTCCTGGTTCCCTTCGCCGGTGAGCGGTGGGGCGCGCGGACCACGGGAGCCGCCCGGCCCGCAGGCCCCCGCACCGCGGCCCGGCCCGGTGTTCCCGTCGTTCACGAACCTATGGGTCCCAGGATCCCAGGGCCGGCGGCAGCGCCGCGATCTCGGCGACGTCCCGAGGCGTCAGCTCCAGCCGGGCCGCGGCCGCGTTCTCCACGGCCCACCGCTCCCGTTTGGCGCCCGGCACCGGTACGACATGACGACCCTGCCCCAGTACCCAGGCCAGCGCCACCTGGGCGGGGGTCGCGCCGGGGCCGTGCCGTTCGGCGACCCTCCGCAGCCCCGCCACCAGCGGCTGGTTCGCGGCCATCATCTCCGCCGTGAACCGCGGGTGCCGGGCCCGCAGGTCGTCGGGCTCGAAGCCCTCCCCGGGGGTCAGGGTGCCGCTGAGGAAGCCGCTGCCCAGCGGCATCGCGGCCATGAGGCCCACACCCCGCGCCTCGCACCAGGGCAGCAGCGAGTCGAGCGCCTCCGGCGACCACACCGACAGCTCCGCCTGGACCGCGCTCACCGGGAAGACCTGCTGTATCCGCTCCAGCTGCCGGATCGTTTCGTCGTGGCGACCCGCACCGGGCCTGCGCGAGGCGCGCGCCCCCACCGCGCACAGTCCGAGGGCCCGGACCTTCCCGGCCGACACGAGTTCCGCCATGGCCCCCCAGGTCTCCTCCACGGGGACCTCCGGGTCCGCGCGGTGGAGCTGGTACAGGTCGATGACGTCGGTCCCGAGCCGGCGCAGCGACGCGTCACAGGCCCGCCGCACGTATCCGGGCCGCCCGTTGGCGACGATGTGCTGGTCGCCGACGAGCAGCCCAACCTTCGTCGAGAGGAAGACGTCGGCCCGCCGCTCCTTCAGTACCCTGCCCAGCAGCAGCTCGTTGGTGAAGGGGCCGTACATGTCGGCCGTGTCGAGCAGCGTCACCCCGGCGTCCAGTGCCGCGTGCACGGTGCGCAGCGAACGGTCGCCGCGCTGCTGCGAGCCGGTGTAGCCCCAGCTCATCGGCATGCATCCGAGGCCGATCGCGCCCACCGCGAGCGCCGCCGCACCGATTGTCCTGCGGTCCACCTGCCCGTACCCCTCCTCGTGCCGCCCCCAAACTAACGTCCGGCTCCCGCCCCGGCGCGCCCAGCCTCCCGGCGGTTAGCCTCCTGACCATGACTGCTGACGTGTGGCTGCCGATTCCGGCCGGCGAGATCGAAGGGCTTCCCGCTCCCGCGGAGGCGGGGCTGAACTACCGCTTCTGGGACGGCGGACAGGACTTCCCCGCGGACCCCGCGAACTGCGCCTTCTACGCGGTGCCGTACATGAAGGGCACGGAGGTCGCCGTGCGGCCGCTCGCCGCGATGACGCGTCTGCGGGTCGTGCAGACCCTCTCGGCGGGCATCGACCACGTCGAGCCCGGCCTCGGCTCGCTGCCGCCCGGAGTGCGGTTGTGTAACGCCAGGGGAGTCCACGAGGCGAGCACGGCGGAACTCGCCCTCGCCCTGGTCCTCGCCTCCCTGCGCGGCATCCCCCGTTTCGTGGAGGGCATGCGCCGGGAGGAGTGGCACGCCGGCTTCTACCCGGCTCTCGCCGACAGGTCCGTGCTCATCGTCGGCTACGGCTCGATCGGCGCGGCCATCGAGGACCGGCTCGCGCCGTTTGAATGCGCGCGGGTGGCGCGCGTCGCGCGCTCCGCCCGTACTACCGAGCGCGGCGAAGTGCACGCACTCACCGATCTGCCGGCGTTGCTCCCGGAAGCGGACGTGGTGATCCTCTCCACACCGCTCACGCCGGCCACGCGCCACCTCGCGGGCGCCGGATTCCTCTCCCGGATGAAGGACGGCGCGCTGCTGGTGAACGTGGCGCGCGGACCGGTCGTCGACACCGAGGCGCTGCTCAAGGAGGTCGAGAACGGCCGGATCACCGCGGCGCTCGACGTCACCGACCCCGAACCGCTGCCCGCGGGGCACCCGCTCTGGCACGCCCCCGGCGTCCTCGTCAGCCCGCATGTCGGCGGCTCCACGTCGGCGTTCATGCCGCGCGCCAAGCGGCTGCTGGCCGGGCAGCTGACCCGGTACGCGGCGGGTGAGCCCCTGCGAAACGTGGTCCTCACGACCGGGTAGGCGCCACACTGGTACATCCGGACACCCTGCGGAGTCGTCCGGATGCGCACGGTGCCGGCCTGTGTCGACAAACTGCCTTGCCGTCACGGAGCGTAGACGACCTATGTCCCTGAGTGACGACTCTGGTGTATCGTCCCGACTTGGGGGCTGCGTCGGGTTCGAGAACGGCGCTGCGGAGCGACCAGACTTCGAGGGGGGTCGACGGGCGATGCACGGCCAGTGGACGAACCATCCGACGCGGCGGGAGCGCCGCCGACCACCCTCGCACGTACCGGCGCCGGGGCCGGCCCTTGCGGCCCGGCCCGATCCGACGGACGTGCCCCGCAAGCGCTTCCGGGGCGGCCCGACCGGGCGGCCCCGCATACGGAGCCGGATGAAAACGCTGTCAGGGGCAGTACGGTGATCGCCCCCGCGGCGCTCCTCGCCCGCCGCGAGGTGCAGGAAAGCGGCGGGACGGGGCTGCTGCCCCAGATCCTGCTGGTGCTCGCGAGCGGTGGCTACGCCATCGGCGCGGCGTTCGGCTGGGGTTCCCGGCAACTCGCTCTGGTCATGGGCGACTTCGGGCTGAGTTGCGCAGCCGGACTCGCCGCGGTCTCCTGCTTCCTCTACGCGCGTGCGCGAGGCAGCCGCTTCCGGCCGGCCTGGATGCTGTTCTCCGTCTCCTCCGCCATGGCCGCCTGCGGAAACGCGGTGTGGGGCTGGTACGAGGTGGTCCTCGACAGGCCGGTCCCCAGTCCGTCCCCGGCCGATCTGTTCTTCCTCTGCTTCGCCCCGCCCGCCATCGTCGGGCTGCTCGTCCTCGCCAAGCGGCCCGTCACCCGGGCCGGCTGGGTGTGCCTGGGGCTGGACGCCTGGCTCATCGGCGGCTCGCTGCTCACGCTCTCCTGGAGCCTGGCTCTCGCGCACACCGCGCACTTCGAGGGCGAGAGCGTGTCCGAGGCGGCGCTGTCCCTCGCGTATCCGCTGCTCGACATCGTTCTCGTCAGCATGGTGCTGGCCCTGCACTTCCGGCGGTCGCACGCCAACAGGTCCGGCATCAACACCGCGATCGCCGCGCTCGCCCTGACCGTGCTGTGCGACGCGCTGTTCACCTCCCCCTGCTGCGGGAGAGCTACCGCTCGGGCCAGTTGCTGGACGCGGGCTGGTTCGCGGCCTCGCTCCTGCTCGCCTACGCGCCCTGGGGGGTGCGCCGACCGGAGCCGCCCCTCGCGCCGGTCCGTGGCCCGCGTCCGGCGGTCCGGCCCATCACGGGCTCGCTCGCCGCGCTCACCCCCTACCTGGCCGCCGCCGTCTGCACGCTCGGCATCCTGTACAACGTCATCGAGGGCCGCCGTGTGGACCGGGTGGTGGTCTTCACCGGATGCACGGTCGTCCTCGCCCTGGTCGTACGGCAGGGCATCATGCTGCTCGACAACATCGCCCTCACCCATGAACTCGCCCAGAAGGAGAACCACTTCCGCTCCCTGGTGCAGGGCTCCAGCGACGTGATCATGATCGCCGCGCCGACCGGCGTACTCCGCTACGTGAGCCCGGCCGCCGCCGGGGTCTACGGCCGCGACGCGGACGAGCTCATCGGCTCGGAGCTGTCGTCGCTCATCCATCCCGAGGACCTCGGACGCGTCGTCCACGAGGTGCGCAGATTCCTCGCGGCCCCGCCCGCCGACGAGCCCACGACCCGGATCGAGTGCCGCTTCAGGTCGGGCACCGGCCAGTGGCTGAACGTCGAGTCCACGGTCAAGCGCCACCAGGGCGGCCTGATCTTCAACAGCAGGGACGTCACCGAACGGGTGCGCCTCCAGGCCCAGTTGCAGCACAACGCCGAGCACGACCCGCTCACCGACCTGCCCAACCGGGCCCTGTTCACCGAGCGGGTGCGGCAGGCTCTCTCCGGCCGGCGCGCCGGGGACGCCGGCACGGCCGTGCTCTTCATCGACCTGGACGGCTTCAAGGGAGTCAACGACCGCCACGGCCACCAGGCGGGCGACGAACTGCTGATCCAGGCCGCCCGCCGGCTCCAGGAGTCCGTGCGGGCGGGCGACACCGCGGCCCGGCTCGGTGGTGACGAGTTCGCCGCGCTCATCCTCGGCGACGGCTCGCGCGACCAGGCCGCCCGGGAGCGCCAGGTGCAGGAGATCGCCGACCGGCTGAGGCTCATGCTCTCGCAGCCGTACCGGGTGGAGGGCCATGAGCTGCGGGTCGCCGCCTCCATCGGAGTCGCCTTCGCCGAGTCCGGCATCACCGCCGGCGATCTGCTGCGCAACGCCGACCTGGCCATGTACCGGGCCAAGGCCGGCGGCAAGGACCGGGTCGAGCTGTACGCACCCCAGATGCAGACCGGGGCCCCCGCGGTCGTGGACCGCTCCGCCAGGTCCCGGCCCGTGCTCCAGGACGGCGAGTTCACCCTGCTCCACCAGCCCGTGGTCGGCCTCGTCGACGGCCGGATCGCGGCCGTGGCGGCGCAGGCGCGCTGGAGATCGTCCCAGGGCATCCTGTTCACTCCCGACGAACTGCGCCGGGTCGCCGAGGACGGCGACCCGACCGCCCGGTTCGGCCACCGGCTCCTGGAGGAGGCCGTCGAGCAGGCGGCGGAGCGCGTCCGCCTCGGTCACCGCGTCCCCGTGTCGGTGCGGATCCCCGCCCGCAGGCTGCTGGACCGGTCCACGCCGCTCGGCTCCATCGAGAGCCTGCTCACCCGCCATGGGCTGCCGTCGGGCTCGCTGGTGATCGAGCTGGCCGACAGCGACCCACGGATCTCCTTCGACGAACTGGAGCACCGTCTCGTGGCGCTGCGCAGACTCGGTGTGCGGATCGCCCTGGACGGCTTCGGCAGCGGGTATGCGGCGATCATCGCCCTCCGCCGGTTGCCGATCGACGTGCTCAAGCTCGACCGCGGGCTGGTCGAGGGCGTGGTGGAGTCGGCCAGGCTGCACAAGATCACCGCAGGTCTGCTGCGGATCGCCCGGGACCTCGGCATGAAGTCCGTGGCGGACGGCGTGGACGTTCCGGAGCAGCTGCTGGCCCTGCGCGCCATGGGGTGCACCCACGGGCAGGGGATGGCGTTCTCCGGGCCCCTCGACGAGCACCGGCTGCGCCGTGTGCTGGCGCGCGGCGAGTTCCCGGTGCCCGGCGGGTCCGCCCTGCCGGTCCTGTCCGGCCGGGCGCTGCCCGCCCGGCGCTCCCCGGCCACTCCCGAGGTCGTCGGCAGACCCCCGATGTGCTCAAATAATGAGACGCCTGTCCCACCCACTTGACAGTCATGGTGCGCCGGAGAGAGGGTCAGTGCCATGCGCACCCGAATTCTCGTACGTGGAAAGCGCGTCGGCTGAAGCACGGCCCCGCACGGGCTCTGCAGACCGCACCGGCGCGCTCCCCTCGCTTGCCTTCCGGCACGAGGGGTTTTTTGTTGCACTGGTACTACCAAAACCCCGCAAAATCCTCCGCCGCACCACCCTCCCCCAGCTACGAGAACCGCTACAACCCTCAGCTTCGAGAAGAGAATGCCGATGACCGAGCAGGCCACCGGGGCCCACCATCCGCAGCCGCGGGCCCGCACCGGCGGGCACACCGCCCCCGCCACCGTTGAGCACGTCACGGGCGCGCAGTCCCTCATCCGCTCTCTCGAGGAGGTCGGGGCCGACACGGTGTTCGGCATCCCCGGCGGTGCCATCCTCCCGGCGTACGACCCGCTGATGGACTCGTCCCGGGTGCGTCACATCCTGGTCCGGCACGAGCAGGGCGCGGGTCACGCGGCGACGGGTTACGCGCAGGCCACCGGGAAGGTCGGCGTGTGCATGGCCACCTCCGGCCCGGGGGCCACGAACCTGGTCACACCGATCGCCGACGCGCACATGGACTCCGTCCCGCTGGTCGCGATCACCGGCCAGGTGGCCAGCAAGGCCATCGGCACGGACGCCTTCCAGGAGGCGGACATCGTCGGCATCACCATGCCGATCACCAAGCACAACTTCCTGGTCACCAAGGCCGAGGACATCCCGCGGACCATCGCCGAGGCCTTCCACATCGCGTCCACCGGCCGCCCCGGCCCGGTCCTGGTCGACATCGCCAAGGACGCCCTCCAGGCGCGGACCACGTTCAGCTGGCCGCCCCAGACCGATCTGCCGGGCTACCGGCCGGTCACCAAGCCGCACGCCAAGCAGATCCGCGAGGCCGCCAAGCTGATCACCCAGGCGAAGCGTCCCGTCCTGTACGTCGGCGGAGGTGTCCTCAAGGCCCGCGCCACCGCCGAGCTGAAGGTCCTCGCGGAACTCACCAACGCGCCCGTCACCACCACCCTGATGGCGCTGGGAGCCTTCCCCGACAGCCACCCGCTGCACGTGGGAATGCCGGGCATGCACGGTGCGGTCACCGCCGTCACCGCGCTGCAGAAGGCCGATCTGATCGTTGCCCTCGGCGCCCGCTTCGACGACCGCGTCACCGGAAAGCTGGACAGCTTCGCACCCTTCGCCAAGGTGGTCCACGCCGACATCGACCCGGCCGAGATCGGCAAGAACCGGGCCGCCGACGTCCCGATCGTCGGTGACGCCCGCGAAGTCATCGCCGACCTGGTCCAGGCCGTCCAGGCGGAGTACAGCGAGGGCAACACCGGCGACTACAGCGCCTGGTGGCAGGACCTCAACCGCTGGCGCGAGACCTACCCCCTCGGCTACGACCTGCCGGAGGACGGCAGCCTCTCGCCGCAGCAGGTCATCCAGCGGATCGGCCGGCTCGCGCCCGAGAACACGATCTTCGCGGCCGGCGTCGGCCAGCACCAGATGTGGGCCGCGCACTTCATCGGCTACGAGAAGCCGGCCACCTGGCTGAACTCCGGCGGCGCCGGGACCATGGGCTACGCCGTCCCGGCCGCCATGGGCGCCAAGGCCGGGATGCCGGACCGCGCCGTGTGGGCGATCGACGGCGACGGCTGCTTCCAGATGACCAACCAGGAGCTGGTCACCTGCGCCCTGAACGGCATCCCGATCAAGGTCGCGATCATCAACAACGGCGCGCTGGGCATGGTCCGCCAGTGGCAGACCCTGTTCTACAACGAGCGCTACTCCAGCACCGTCCTGCACTCCGACGAGACCGGTCACCACACGATCGGCTCCCAGGTCGGCGCCAGCCGGGCCCCCCGCAAGGGCACCCGCATCCCGGACTTCGTGAAGCTGTCCGAGGCCATGGGCTGCGTCGCCCTGCGCTGCGAGGACCCGGCCGAGCTGGACAAGGTCATCGCCGAGGCCAACGCGATCAACGACCGCCCCGTCGTGATCGACTTCATCGTCCACGAGGACGCCATGGTGTGGCCGATGGTCGCCGCCGGCACCTCCAACGACGAGGTCATGGCCGCGCGCGGGGTCCGCCCCGACTTCGGCGACAACGAAGACGACTGAGCGAAGAGAGAGACACGACGACCATGTCCAAGCACACGCTCTCCGTCCTGGTGGAGAACACCCCCGGCATCCTCGCCAGGATCGCCGCCCTCTTCTCCCGCCGCGGCTTCAACATCGACTCGCTCGCCGTCGGAGTCACCGAGCACCCCGACATCTCCCGGATCACCATCGTGGTCAACGTCGCGGACCTGCCGCTGGAGCAGGTGACCAAGCAGCTGAACAAGCTGGTCAACGTGCTGAAGATCGTCGAGCTGGAGCCCAGCGCCGCGATCCAGCGCGAGCTTGTGCTGGTGAAGGTCCGCGCCGACAACGAGACCCGCTCCCAGATCGTGGAGATCGTCCAGCTGTTCCGCGCCAAGACCGTGGACGTCTCGCCCGAGGCCGTCACGATCGAGGCCACCGGTTCGAGTGACAAACTCGAGGCCATGCTGAAGATGCTGGAGCAGTTCGGCATCAAGGAACTCGTCCAGTCCGGCACGATCGCCATAGGGCGCGGCGCCCGGTCCATCACGGACCGCAGCCTGCGCGCCCTGGAGCGCAGCGCCTGAGCCGGCCGGCCCGGGCCGCCGGGCCGCCCGGATGGCGAGACCCCCGGACCCCCTCACCCCTCCCCGCCGTACGGTGGGACGCAACACCGGAACACCCAAGGAGAAACCCAGTGGCCGAGCTGTTCTACGACGACGACGCCGACCTGTCCATCATCCAGGGCCGCAAGGTCGCGGTCATCGGCTACGGCAGCCAGGGCCACGCCCACGCGCTGTCGCTCCGTGACTCCGGTGTGGACGTCCGCGTCGGTCTGCACGAGGGCTCCAAGTCCAAGGCCAAGGCCGAGGAGCAGGGCCTGCGCGTGGTGACGCCGTCGGAGGCCGCCGCCGAGGCCGACGTCATCATGATCCTGGTCCCGGACCCGATCCAGGCCCAGGTCTACGAGGAGTCCGTCAAGGAGCACCTCAGGGACGGCGACGCGCTCTTCTTCGGCCACGGCCTCAACATCCGGTACGGCTTCATCAAGCCCCGGCCGGTGTGGACGTCGCGCTCGTCGCCCCCAAGGGCCCCGGCCACCTGGTGCGCCGCCAGTACGAGGAGGGCCGCGGCGTCCCGTGCATCGCCGGTGTCGAGCAGGACGCGACCGGCAACGCCTTCGCGCTGGCGCTCTCGTACGCCAAGGGCATCGGCGGCACCCGCGCCGGCGTCATCAAGACCACCTTCACCGAGGAGACCGAGACCGACCTGTTCGGCGAGCAGGCCGTGCTCTGCGGCGGCACCGCCGCACTGGTCAAGGCGGGCTTCGAGACCCTGGTCGAGGCCGGCTACCAGCCGGAGATCGCCTACTTCGAGTGCCTCCACGAGCTGAAGCTGATCGTGGACCTCATGTACGAGGGCGGCCTGGAGAAGATGCGCTGGTCCGTCTCCGAGACCGCCGAGTGGGGCGACTACGTGACCGGCCCGCGCATCATCACGGACCAGACCAAGGCCGAGATGAAGAAGGTGCTCGGCGAGATCCAGGACGGCACCTTCGCCAAGAACTGGATGGACGAGTACCACGGCGGCCTGAAGAAGTACCACGAGTACAAGACCCAGGACGAGAACCACCTGCTGGAGACCACCGGCAAGGAGCTCCGCAAGCTCATGAGCTGGGTGGACGCCGAGGAGGCGTGAGCGCCCCGGTACGGCGGGCCCCTCGAGGGGCCCGCCGTACCGCGTCCCGGGACTGCGCGACGGTCGCGAGCGCTCGGGGACCCCGCGCCGCATCCCGGGACCGCCGTTGGACAGCAAGTCCAACCCGGACGGGTGATCCTTCCGTCAAGGCGGAAAAGACCCCCGCCACCCCACTAGAGTGGTCAGCACATACGCGTCAGGTCAGGCCCACAGCGTCGTGCGTCTTCCACGCGGCTAGCCCCTTCACCGCCAGCGGCCGTCGGGACGGCCGTCCGCATTGGACCAGTGAGGACTCACGTGAGCACTGCGCCCCGTAAACCCGTTGTACTCATCGCCGAAGAGCTGTCGCCCGCCACCGTGGACGCGCTCGGTCCGGACTTCGAGATCCGGCACTGCAACGGCGCGGACCGCGCCGAGCTGATCCCCGCCGTCGCCGATGTCGACGCCGTCCTCGTGCGGTCCGCGACCAAGATCGACGCTGAGGCCGTCGCCGCCGCCAGGAAGCTCAGGGTGGTCGCCCGCGCCGGTGTCGGACTGGACAACGTCGACGTCTCCGCGGCCACCAAGGCCGGCGTCATGGTGGTGAACGCGCCGACGTCCAACATCGTGACCGCCGCCGAACTCGCCTGCGGTCTGATCGTCGCCACCGCGCGCAACATCCCGCAGGCCAACACCGCGCTGAAGAACGGCGAGTGGAAGCGCTCGAAGTACACCGGCGTGGAGCTGAGCGAGAAGACCCTCGGAGTCGTCGGCCTCGGCCGCATCGGCGTACTGGTGGCCCAGCGGATGTCCGCCTTCGGGATGCGGATCGTCGCCTTCGACCCCTATGTGCAGCCCGCACGCGCCGCGCAGATGGGCGTCAAGCTGCTCTCGCTGGATGAACTGCTCGAGGTCTCGGACTTCATCACCGTCCACCTGCCCAAGACCCCCGAGACCATCGGGCTCATCGGCGACGAGGCGCTGCACCGGGTGAAGCCGACCGTCCGCATCGTCAACGCAGCGCGCGGCGGAATCGTCGACGAGGAGGCGCTGGCCAGCGCGCTCAAGGAGGGCCGGGTCGCGGGCGCGGGCCTGGACGTGTACGCGAAGGAGCCGTGCACGGACTCCCCGCTGTTCCAGTTCGACCAGGTCGTCTGCACCCCGCACCTCGGCGCGTCCACGGACGAGGCCCAGGAGAAGGCCGGTATCGCGGTCGCCAAGTCCGTCCGCCTCGCGCTCGCCGGGGAGCTGGTGCCGGACGCGGTCAACGTCCAGGGCGGGGTCATCGCCGAGGACGTCCGCCCCGGTCTGCCGCTCGCCGAGAAGCTCGGCCGGATCTTCACCGCGCTGGCGGGCGAGGTCGCGGTCCGGCTCGACGTCGAGGTGTACGGCGAGATCACCCAGCACGATGTGAAGGTGCTCGAACTCTCGGCGCTGAAGGGCGTGTTCGAGGACGTCATCGACGAGACCGTGTCGTATGTGAACGCCCCGCTGTTCGCGCAGGAGCGCGGCGTCGAGGTCCGTCTGACCACCAGCTCGGACTCCCCGGACCACCGCAACGTGGTGACGGTGCGCGGCACGCTCGCGGGCGGCGAGGAGGTCGCCGTCTCCGGCACCCTGGCCGGACCCAAGCACCTGCAGAAGATCGTGGCCATCGGCGACTACGACATCGACCTGGCGCTGGCGGACCACATGGTCGTCGCGCGCTACGAGGACCGTCCGGGCGTGGTCGGCACCGTCGGCCGCATCCTCGGTGAGGCCGGGCTCAACATCGCCGGCATGCAGGTCTCGCGTCAGGAGGAGGGCGGTGAGGCGCTGGTCGTGCTCACCGTCGACGACACCGTGCCGCCGAACGTGCTCAACGAGATCGCCGAGGAGATCGGCGCCACGTCGGCCCGTTCGGTGAACCTCGACACCTGAGGCCCGGCTCCCCGCGCTTCGCGCACCCGCCCCCGCACGCCCGTCCCGCTCGGGTGTGCGGGGGCGGGTGCTTCCGTTCGCCTCGAGACGGAGGCGGATCATCCGGTACGCCGGCGACTTCCCGGTGCCGCGAAGGCGAGCGCGAGGACGCCTGCCCGACGCCGGTAACAGGCGATCGCACCGCACAGCGCCGCACCGCACAGCGCCGCACCGCGCCGCGCTCCGCACGAAGGAAGGGAGACCGGAGGTCATGCCGCTCCTGGAGGCGGATCCGTACGGGCGACCCCCGGAAGTACTCCCACCGCCCTCGCGCCACCGGGACCCGCCCTGGCCCGGACCGGTCACCCCGGGAACGGGATCGGGACGACGAGTCGCTGCTCCTCGCGTCCTTCGCTGATCCTCGAGTCCTCGGACCGGGTCACAGCCGGGCGGTTTTCAGCGCCATGTGCAGCAGCAGCCGGTCCTCGCCGTCGTCCAGATCGAGTCCGGTGAGCCGCTCCACCCGGGACAGCCGGTAGTAGAGGGTCTGGCGGTGGATGCCCAGGGCGGTGGCCGCACGGCCCGCCTGGCCGGCGCAGTCCAGGAACACCTCGGCGGTCCGGGCGAGTTCGGCGTGCGCCGGTGCGAGCAGGGCCGCGGCCGCGGGGTCCGGGGACAGACCGGGAGGGAGCCCGGTCAGCAGCCGGTACGGGCCGATCGAGGCCCAGTCGGCGACCGGGCCGCGCCGGGGCTCGGCGAGGACGGCCCGCGCGGCCGAAGCGGCCTCCCGCCAGGAGGCGTCGAGGTCGGCCGTACCCCGGCGGGGGAGGGCGATGCCCGCGGCACCGGGTCCGGCGGCCTCCGCGAGCCGGCCGGCCGCACCGAGAGCGGGTGCGAGCACGTCGGCGGCGCGCAGTCGCACCAGCACGGCGAGGGCGCGCCCGTCCGCGCGCCCGTCCGCGTGTCCGTCGCCGGCCGTGTCCACGACGGTACGGGGGCCCTCGTCCGGGCCCCGCCCGCCGCGAGCGCCCTTCCCGGTCCGTCCCGGCGAGGCCGCGGCGCCCAGGCCCGGGTCGCCGGGGCCGGAAGGAGCCGCTCCGGTGGACGCACGGAGCCCGGGAACCGCGGACGGGCGCTGCGCGGCGGGACCCCGCGGCCCCTGCCAGGGCACCGTGCACAGCGCCGACGCCCCGGCGACGGCGCGGACCGACGGGGCCTCGCCGGAGGGCCAGGGGCCACGCACACCACGGTGTGGAGCCCCTCCGCGGCCGGGCCGAGCGCCGTGCGGAGGGCCGCCAGGGCCATGTCGTACTGCCAGCCGCGCTCGGCGGTGAGCACGGCGCGGAACTCCCGGGACAGATCCGCGCCCGCCCGTTCCTCGTCGGCGAGCAGGGCCCCGATCCGGTCGGTCACGTCCATGGCCGAAGCCAGCTGCGCGGCCGTCGGCCCGGGCCGGGAGTCGAGCAGCCACACATAGCCGAGGACGACCCCGCGATGGCGGACGGGCAGGCAGATCCGGCCACGGAGGACGCCGGCCTCGGGGCCGCGGGGATCCGCACCGGGCCGGCCGCCCGGGTGATGCCGAAGCCCTCGAACCAGGACCGCACCGCGGTGGTGGACTTCCTGGTGAGGATCGAACGGGTGCGGACGGGGTCCATGGCGCTGTCGTCGTCGCTGTCGTGCGCGCCGAAGGCGATCAGTTCGAAGTCCCGGTTCTCCAGCGTCGCCGGGACGCCCAGCAGGCCCGATATCTCGTCCACCAGTTCCTGGTAATCGCCCTTCACCCGGTCATTCTCCCACCGGGCGCCACACCTCTTCAGACACATGTCTGAAGAGGTGCGGCTGGACGCGTGACAGCTGTCGATGGCCCGGCGCCGGAGCGATATTTAGGTTTCACGGTGGTTATCCGTGCCGTACACCGAGCGGTCGGTTTCCGGCCCCCGCTACCCGTGTTCCGTGGAGGTGCCCGTGCTGGGTCCCCTGATCCTCGCCGCGTCGCGCAGCGACAGGATGCGCCGTCTGGTCTCGGCCGCCCCGATGACGAAGCCGGTCGTCGACCGCTTCATCCCCGGGGAGACGGTCGACCAGGTCATTCCGATCGTGGCCGGGCTCACGGAGAGGGGGCTGGAGGTCACCCTGGACGTGGTGGGCGAGGACATCACCACCCGTGAGCAGGCCACCGCGGCACGCGACGCGTATCTGCGGCTGATCGAGCAGCTCGAGCCCCTGGCCCTGGGCGCCCGGGCCGAGATGTCGGTCAAGCTGTCGATGTTCGGCCAGTCCCTGGAGGGCGGCCACGAGCTTGCGCTGGAGAACGTCCGCCCGGTCGTCGAGGCCGCCGCCGCGATCGGCACCACGGTCACCCTGGACGCCGAGGACCACACCACCCTGGACTCGATGTTCGCCGTCCACGAGGAGCTCCGGAAGGACTTCCCGGGGACCGGATGCGTGATCCAGTCCTATCTGTTCCGCACCGAGGAGGACGCCCGCCGGCTCGCCGCCGACGGCAGCCGCGTCCGTCTGGTGAAGGGCGCCTACAAGGAGCCGGCCTCCGTCGCCCACCAGGACAGGGCCGAGATCGACAAGGCGTACGTCCGCATCCTGCGGACCCTGATGGAGGGCGCGGGCTACCCGATGATCGGGTCCCACGACCCGCGGCTGATCTCTGTCAGCCAGGAGCTCGCGCGCCGTGCCGGGCGCAAACTGGATGAGTACGAGTTCCAGATGCTGTACGGGATCCGGAGCGACGAGCACCTGCGGCTGGCGGCCCAGGGCCACCGGATGCGGGTGTACACGGCGTACGGGACCGACTGGTACGGCTACTTCATGCGCCGTCTCGCCGAGAAGCCGGCCAACCTGTTGTTCTTCGTCCGCTCGATGATCACCAAGAACTGATGGGGAGGGATCGGCGACGGTCATCACCCGGACCCATGCCGGACGGCGACACCCGCCGCCCTCCGGCCCCACCGGGCCGGACCCGGTTCCGCGCACGGTGCCCCAGGGGCCGCGGGACCCGTGACTCCGCCCCGAGTCGCTTCCCGCCCACCCGCCGCGGCGGGTGCGTGGCGGTCGAGCCCTGACCGCGACGCACCCCGTGCCACCGCTTCAGCTCCTCCCGGCTGGAGTCAGCCACCCACTTGGAAATTCACTCGGAAGAGGTAGCCATGGACGCTGTGACCCAGGTCCCCACCCCCGTCAACGAGCCGGTGCACGGTTACGCTCCCGGTTCGGCCGAGCGCGCGCGGCTCGAGGCCAAGCTCAAGGAGCTGGCCGAGAACCCCATCGACCTCCCGATGACCATCGGCGGTGAGAAGCGCATGGGCGGCGGCGAGGAGTTCAAGGTCGTCCAGCCGCACAACCACCAGGCCGTCATCGGCACCTTCCGGGGCGCCACCCGGCAGGACGCCCAGGACGCGGTGGACGCGGCCCTGGCCGCCGCCCCGGCGTGGCGCGCCATGTCGTTCGACGACCGCGCCGCCATCATCCTGCGTGCCGCCGAGCTGCTGTCCGGCCCCTGGCGCGAGACCATGGCCGCCTCCACGATGCTGGGCCAGTCGAAGACCGCGCAGCAGGCCGAGATCGACACGCCCTGCGAGCTCATCGACTTCTGGCGGTTCAACGTCGCCTACGCCCGCCGGATCCTGGCCGAGCAGCCGCCGGCCAACTCCCCGGGCGTGTGGAACCGGCTGGACCACCGCCCGCTGGAGGGCTT
The DNA here is from genome assembly GCA_003725745.1 of Streptomyces sp. I6. Lineage (GTDB taxonomy): Bacteria > Actinomycetota > Actinomycetes > Streptomycetales > Streptomycetaceae > Streptomyces. The sequence continues at coordinate 4,975,902 of RHDP01000001.1, forward strand.
CGTCTACGCCATCACGCCGTTCAACTTCACGGCCATCGCCGGCAACCTGCCCACCGCCCCGGCCCTGATGGGCAACGTCGTGGTCTGGAAGCCGTCCCCGACCCAGACCCACGCCGCCGTGCTCCTCATGGAGCTGCTGGAGGAGGCCGGGCTGCCCAAGGGCGTCATCAACCTGGTCACGGGCGACGGCATCGCCGTCTCCGAGGTCGCGCTGAACCACCCCGATCTGGCCGGTATCCACTTCACCGGCTCGACCAGGACCTTCCAGCACCTGTGGAAGACGGTCGGCAGCAACATCGAGAAGTACCGCTCCTACCCGCGGATCGTCGGTGAGACGGGCGGCAAGGACTTCGTCGTGGCCCACCCGAGCGCGGACCGGGCGATCCTGAAGACCGCGCTCACCCGCGGCGCCTTCGAGTTCCAGGGCCAGAAGTGCTCCGCGACCTCCCGCGCGTACATCCCGGCCTCCATCTGGAACTCCGGCTTCAAGGAGGAGTTCGCCGCCGAGGTCGACGGCATCAGGATGGGTGACGTCACCGACCTGACGAACTTCATCGGCGCCGTCATCGACGAGCGCGCGTTCGCCAAGAACAAGGCCGCGATCGACCGGGCGAAGGAGGACCCGACCTGCACCATCGTCGCCGGCGGCAGCTACGACGACTCCGAGGGCTGGTTCGTCCGCCCCACCGTCGTGGAGTGCACGGACCCCGCGAACGAGGTCTTCACCACCGAGTACTTCGGCCCGTTCCTCGCGGTGCACGTCTACGAGGACGACGCCTACGAGCAGATGCTGGAGCAGATGGAGTCGGTGTCCGCGTACGCGCTGACCGGCTCGGTCGTCTCGGGTGACCGCGCGGCGACCGCGTACACGATGGACAAGCTCCGCTACGCGGCGGGCAACTTCTACATCAACGACAAGTCGACCGGTGCCGTCGTCGGCCAGCAGCCCTTCGGCGGCGGCCGCGCCTCGGGGACCAACGACAAGGCCGGTGCCCCGCAGAACCTGATGCGCTGGACCCTGACCCGCGCGATCAAGGAGACCCTGGTGCCGCCGACCGAGTACGGCTACCCGCACATGGGCTGACACCCGGGCCGGGCCGGACGGCCCGGCCCCGTGAGCACCGCCCCCGCCGGTTCTCCCCTTACCGGCCGGGGGCGCCGCACGTCCCGCGCCCGGCCGGGCGCGGGCATAGGCTGCTGGGGAGGGGGCCCGCGCGAGGAGGCACGCCATGCCCGGTTCCACCACACTCGGCCCCGGCCACGGAGCCGACGCCATCGAGCATTCCGACGCTCAGCGGCTCGCTTCCGTCATGAAGGAGCTCCACCGGCTCCTGGTGGCGGCGGGGCCGGACAGAATCACGGATCCGCAGGTCGCCGAGCTGTGCGGCGGCGAGGCGCACCGCCGCGAGGATTTCACCGACTGGGTGGACCGGGTCGCGCACCAGCTGGAGAAGGCCGTCTCGCGCTAGTCGTTCCGCCCCGCGAGGGCGTGGACGGTGAGCCGGGTCCGGCCGCCGGGTCGGGTACGGGCGGGCCTTCCGGGGCCGGTCCGGGTTCGGCGTCCACACCGGTGCGAAGGCCCCGCGCCGGACGACCGGGGTCCGCCCGGCCCGCCGCGGCCCCGGGCGCATCGGTGCACCCGCTGGGCCGGCCCCTTCACCGCCCGTCGTGTTCCCGTCGCGGACCGGCGGAACCGGTGGACCTGCGGAACCGTGGACGGGCCGAGGGAACCGGCCGACGGCTCGACCGACGGACCGGCCGGCCCGGCTCGCGCTCCCGGCTCGCGCTCCCGGCCCGTGTGCCCGGCCTGGGGCGGGCCTGGGGCGGGCCGGGGCCGGCCGGCACCGTTCCCGCGGCCTGGTGGTTCCCGGGGCGACGTGGTTCCCGCGGCCGAGCGGTTCCCCGGCGGCACGGGGCCACCTCGGCGGAGGCACGGCCAACTCGCCCCAGGGGTGGCGTATTAGCGACGCCGTGACGGCCTTCGGCAAGGGCGGGAGCGCCCGTGCCTGAGAGAGTTGCCCGCATGACGGACAACACGACCGGGTCGCTGCGCACGGCCCACACCTACCAGCTGTCCGAAGCCGCCCTCGGCGAGATCCGCGCACTGCTCGACGCAGCCTTCGACGGCGACTTCGACGACGGCGACTGGTCCCACGGGCTCGGCGGCATCCACGCCTTCATCCGCGACCGGGACGGCCTGGCCGCCCACGGCAGCGTGATCATGCGCCGGGTGGTGCACGGCGAACGCTCCTACCGCGTCGGCTACCTCGAGGCGGTGGCCGTCCGGGCCGACCGCCGGCGGCAAGGGCTGGGTGGGCGGGTGACGGGCGCTCTGGAGAGGGTGATCGACGGCGCGTACGAGCTGGGGGCCCTCTCGGCGTCCGACGACGGTGCGGAGCTGTACCGCTCCCGCGGCTGGCGGTCGTGGCGCGGCAGGGTCGAGGTCCTCAGCCCCGGCGGCGTCGTCCCCCTGCCGGGCGAGGAGGACTCCACCTTCCTCCGGCAGCCGCCGGGGCGGTCCCTTCCGGACCCCTCGGCGGGCTCCCTGCTCTTCGACTGGCGCGACGGCGACGTGCTCTGACGGCGACGTGCTCCGGCGGCGACCGTGCCCGCGAGGGCAGCGCGGTGCGTCCGGGCCGGGTGAGGCGGGAGGCCGGCCGGAGTCCGGTCGTCCTGCGACCCGCGCGACCCGCACGGCCCGTCTCGGTCCCGCGGTGAAGCCGCAGCACCCCGTCAGCCGTCGGACGGGCCCGCCCTGCTGAGTCCTCGTCGGACGCGTGCGGAGGACGCCCGGACCACCATGGCGCACCGCTCCGACCAGCGATTCTTCAAGATCGCGTCTCAGATTGTAGGAAGTCCGACTAATTGTGGAGACAGCCGGGCCACGGTCCCTTAGCTTTGTAGGAGCCGAACGTCTCGCTCGATCCAGCGAATGGCGGCCCGAGCCGGAGCCCCGAGGCAGGCAACCCCTGCGGCCCGCTCCCCGCCCCTTCCGGCGCCTTCGATCGTTCCCGATCTCAAGGAGTCGACGACCATGCCCGAGCAGACCCTTCTCCGTCGCCGCGTCCGCCACGCGCCCCGCATCAGCGAGACCGACCGCAGGAGCACCGCCGCGAACGCCGCCGCGGCCCTGCAGCGCGCCCTGGACCGCAGGGACAACGGCGGCGAGACCGGCCACTGACCGGCCACTGACCGGCGGCACCGGCCGGTGGCGCCCGGGGGTCACCGGCCGGTCCCGCCGGCCCCGCGTCCGGCCGCGCAGCCCGGCGGCGAAGTATCCGTCGTGCTCGCGGTCGTTGACGCCCGCCCTCGCCCTCCGGTCTCCCGCTCCGCCCTTCCGGCCGTCCTTCCGCGTGGCTGCGCTCCGGTCGGCCGTCCCCCGTCGGCGGTGCGCTCCGTCTGCCGCGGGTGCCGCACGGGTTCGCCGGACCGGAGAGCCGGCGAACCCGTGCGTACGCCGACTCGACGCGCCGGGGCGGCATCCGGGGGCGGGGTGCCGGGTGGCGCGGATGCCGAACTGCCGTGAGAGGCGGGAGCCGGTGCGCGGCTGAAGCGGGCACGGACGGCGGGGCACGTCCGCATGGTGGACGTCGAGTGTCATCCGATGGGACGCGGAGTACGGTGCGGTTATGTCTCGCAGCCTCAATCTCGCAGTGATCCCCGGCGACGGCATCGGCCAGGAGGTCGTGGCCCAGGGCCTCAAGGTCCTCTCGGCCGTGCTTCCTCAGGATGTGAAGCTGGAGACCCGGGAGTACGACCTCGGTGCCAAGCGCTGGCACCGCACCGGCGAGACCCTCCCGGAGGCGGAACTCGGCTCCCTCAGGGACCACGACGCGATCCTCCTCGGAGCGATCGGCGACCCGTCCGTGCCGGCCGGTGTCCTGGAGCGAGGGCTGCTGCTCAAGCTGCGGTTCGCCTTCGACCACTACGTCAACCTGCGTCCCTCGAAGCTCTTTCCGAACACCGCTACCCCGCTGGCCGGCCGCCCCGAGATCGACTTCGTGGTCGTCCGCGAGGGCACCGAGGGCCCGTACACCGGCAACGGCGGTTCCCTGCGCACCGGTACGCCCGCGGAGGTCGCCACCGAGGTGAGCGTCAACACGGCGTACGGCGTCGAGCGGGTCGTCAGGGACGCGTTCGCGCGCGCCGACGCCCGCCCCCGCAAGAAGCTGACGCTGGTTCACAAGAACAACGTCCTCGTCCACGCGGGCCACATGTGGAAGAAAATCTTCGACGAGGTCGCCGAGGAGTACCCCGCGGTCACCACCGACTATCTGCACGTCGACGCCGCGACGATCTTCTTCGTCACCCAGCCCGAGCGCTTCGACGTCATCGTCACCGACAACCTCTTCGGTGACATCCTCACGGATCTGGCCGCGGCCGTGACCGGCGGCATCGGCCTGGCCGCCTCCGGGAACATCAACCCGACGGGTGAGTTCCCGTCGATGTTCGAGCCCGTCCACGGCTCCGCTCCCGACATCGCCGGCACCGGCAAGGCAGACCCCACTGCCACGGTGCTGTCCGTCGCCCTCCTGCTGCGCCACCTCGGTCACGAGGCCGAGGCCGCCCGAGTCGAGGACGCCGTCGCCGCCGATCTGGCGGACCGGGGGCAGTCCCGTCCCGGCCCGGAGGGGTCGGCGGGAGGCCGCCCGCGGACCACCGACGAGATCGGCGACGCGATCGCGGCGCGAGTAGCGGGCTGACCCGTCGGATCCCGAAACCTCGGAGCCGCCGGGTCGCACACGCACCCGGCGGCTTCTCCTCTGCGGCCTCCGGGTGCCACCATCGACCCATGGGCCGCAGCCCACGCTGTTCCGTTCCCGCCCCCACGCACTGCGATAATCGAACGTGGGGCCGCATCATGCGGGGAAGCTCGGACGTCCTGGTACCGATGTACACGGGGCGAGCAGACGTACAGACGTGAGCGCGGTCCGTCACAAACACACGGTGAAGGACACGCAGACATGACGACGCCCTCGATCGAGCTCAAGCCCTCCTCGACCCCCCTGTCCGACGCGGAGCGCGAGGCGATCCTGGCCAACCCGGGATTCGGCCGCCACTTCACCGATCACATGGTGACGATCAAGTGGACGGAGGGCCGGGGCTGGCACGACGCCCAGCTGACCCCCTATGCGCAGCTGTCGATCGACCCGGCCAACATGACCCTGCACTACGCGCAGGAGATCTTCGAGGGGCTGAAGGCCTACCGCAGGCCCGACGGTTCGGTCGCCACCTTCCGGCCCGAGGCGAACGCCCGCCGCTTCCAGCTCTCCGCCCGCCGACTGGCCATGCCGGAGCTGCCGGTCGAGACCTTCATCGCGGCCTGCGACGCACTCGTCCAGCAGGACAAGGCATGGGTCCCGGAGCACGGTGGCGAGGCCTCCCTCTATCTGCGCCCGTTCATGTTCGCCAACGAGGTCGGCCTGGGTGTCCGCCCGGCCAACGAGTACCTCTTCATCGTCATCGCCTCGCCGGCCGGCGCGTACTTCCCCGGCGGCGTCAAGCCCGTCTCCGTCTGGCTGTCGGAGAACTACGTCCGCGCGGTCCCCGGCGGCATGGGCTTCGCCAAGACCGGCGGCAACTACGCCGCCTCCCTCCTCGCCCAGGCCGAGGCCGCGGCCGAGGGCTGCGACCAGGTCGTCTGGCTCGACGCCCTGGAGCACAGGACCGTGGAGGAGATGGGCGGTATGAACCTGTACTTCGTGTACGGGGACAGGATCGTCACACCCGAGCTCACCGGCTCGCTGCTGGCCGGCATCACCCGCGACTCGCTGCTCACCCTCGCACGCGACCTCGGCTACGAGTCCGAGGAGGCCACGATCACCACCGACCAGTGGAAGCGCGACACCGAGAACGGCACTCTCACCGAGGTCTTCGCCTGCGGTACCGCCGCCGCCATCACGCCCGTGGGCACCGTCAAGTCCACCGGCGGTGAGTGGACCCAGTCCAACGGCGAGCCGGGCAAGGTCACGATGGAGCTGCGCAAGGCCCTCCTGGCCATCCAGACCGGTACGGCCGAGGACCGGCACGGCTGGATGCACGAACTCGGCTGACGCGCCGGGTCCGGTCATGCCCCGGGACGCACCCGGCACCCTCCCGCCGCCGGCGGCGGGAACCGCGGGGTTGCCGACCACGGGACCGCGCGGCCCCGTCCGGGCCGCGCGGCTCCGCTGCACGACGGTGCGGCCGCACCGCTCGCCGGGCCCGTGGGCGGTCCGGAGAGCCGCACGGGTCGCCGGCCCTGGACGCCCCGGCCGCCGGGGGCGATCGAGCCGCTCTCGCGGCGGCTTCAGGACGCCCCCGCCGCCGCCCGCTCGGCCCGGCTCGGGGCGGCACCGGGCGCCCCGTCGGCGCCGTTCCGGTTCCGGCGGGGTCGGAGCACCCCGTACGTGAGCCCACCCACCAGGCCCGACAGTACGAAGCTGCAGTCCACACCCGCGGTCAGGCCGATCAGTGGGCCCTCGTGGAACGGGGTCGACACGGCGAGGAGCCCGACGGCCGCGCCGAGTGCCCAGGCCGCCGTGGCCCGGGGTTCCCAGCCGGCGCGGAACCAGTACACGCCGCCACGGGCACGCCGGTTGTAGACCTGGAGCGCGTCGGCGTCGTAGCGGCCGCGGCAGCGCAGATGACCCATGAGGGTGATCACGGCCCATGGCGTGCCGATCGCGGTGAGCAGCAGCACGAACGAGGTCATCGCCGACCGCGCGTCCCAGGCGAAGTGCCCGAGGAAGACGAACGCCGTGGCCACGACGGCGACGATCACGGTGGCCGCCGTGCGGCCGGCCCGGGGCACGATCGCGTCGAGGTCGAGGCCCATCGAGTAGAGCATCAGTCCGGCGTTGCCGACCGAGCCGGCCGTGGCGGCCAGCAGCAGTGGCAGGACGTACCAGGCGGGAGCGGCCTCCACCAGGGGCCCCGCGTAGTCGGCCGAGGCCCGGGCCGCCAGCGCGGTCACCGTGCCGAACAGCTGCGGGATCAGCAGTCCGGCGAAGAGGCCCAGACAGGTGGCGGCCAGCACGGCCCGGGGACTGTGCCGCACGGGGGAGATGTAGCGGGTGTAGTCGCCGAGGAGCGTGATGAACGCGATCGGCCCGCTGAGTCCGGCGGCCACGGCGGACAGGATCCAGGTGGGCCAGAAGGAGCCCAGCACATACGGGGTGTGCGCCGGCGCCGCCGTGGTGAGGTCCGGTGCGTAGGCGGCCAGACCCAGGGCGAGGAGCACGGTCATGCCGACGCACAGGATCCGGCTCATCCGCAGCAGCAGTCGGTAGCCGAAGACCGCGCCGACGACGGTGAGCGCGGCCAGCAGGCCGTAGGCGAGTGCGTGGGAGGCGTCCCCGGACGGCAGGCCGAGCGCCCTGGCGAGGGTTCCGGCCATGACGTCACCGCCGATCCACAGCGTCAGAGCGGTGTAGCCGAGCGACAGCAGCAGCCCGACGACCGAGCCGATCAGCCGTCCACGCACACCGAAGAACGCGCCGCTGGACGTGGACAGATTGGTCGCCGTGCGCAGCGAGACGAGGGCGAGCGGTGCCGTCACGGCCACACCGGCGACGGTGCCCGCGACGACCGAGGTGACCGCGTCCCGGAGTCCCAGGCCGAAGGACACCGGCAGCCAGCCGAAGACGATCACGCCGAGGCACAGGTTGGAGCCCAGCAGGATCGCCACCAGATCGCGGGGGCCGCTCGTTCGCTCCGCTTCGGGGACGGTGCCGACTCCCCGCTCTTCGATCGGCATGCGGCTCTCCTGCCTCGTCGGAATGATTTGAGTGCTGCTCAATGTGGACCCGGTGTCGCCTCCTCGTCAATGCTTCCCACCTAGGTGAGTCGGGGTTAGAGTGTCATTCGAACACCCGGAACCGGACGAGTGGACTCCGGTGCGGTGCATCCAGCGCGAGGGCCCGGCGGGCCTCCAGGGAGGCGTGGTGACGTGCGACTGACCCCGACCGAACGGGACCGGCTGCTGCTGTTCGGCGCGGCCGAACTGGCCAGGGCCCGGCGTGCCCGAGGGCTCAAGCTCAATGTCCCCGAGGCGACGGCGCTGATCGCCGACACGGTCTGCGAGGCGGCCAGGGACGGCCGTCGGCTCGCCGAGGCCGTCGAGGCGGCCCGTGGCGTGCTCGGTCCCGAGGACGTCCTCCCCGGCGTCGCCGACGTCGTGACCGAGATCCACGTCGAGGCCGTATTCGACGACGGATCACGGCTGGCCGTCGTCTCCGACCCGATCGGCGGCGGGGGACTCGGCGACTCCGCGCCCGGCGCCGTGCTGCCCGGACCCGCGGACCCAGAGCCGGAACCCGTGGTACGCCTCACGGTGCGCAACACCGCTGCCGTGCCGGTCAGCGTCACCTCCCACTTCCACTTCTTCGAGGCCAATCCGCGGCTCGACTTCGACCGGGCGGCGGCCTACGGCATGCGGCTCTGCGTCCCTGCGGGCTCGTCCGTCCGCTTCGGCCCCGGCGACGAGGTCCGGGTCGGGCTTCTGCCGATCGGCGGCGACCGCGTCGCGATCGGCTTCGCGGGCCTGGTCGACGGCCCGCTGGACGCTCCGGGAGCGAAGGCGCATGCCCTGCACCGGGCCGCCGCCTGCGGCTATCTCGGGGCCACCGGCGGACAGCGGCCCCTCGACCGGAGCACCGTCGGGCAGGAGTCCGCCGAGGGGGAGTCCGCCGTGCCGGAGTCTGCTCGGAGGGAGACCGCTGGGAGGGAGACCGCTGGGAGGGAGACCGCTCAGCGCAGGGCCGCTCGGCTCGGGACCGGTCCGCAGGAAACGCCTGAGGAAGCGGCTCCTGAGGAAGCGGCTCCTGAGGAAACGGCTGAGGAATCGGCTCCAGGGGAACCCGGCCCCCACGACCCCGCCCACCAGCACCCCGCACCACGGGAATCCCGGCAGCAGGCGCCCTGCCGGCCGGAGGAGGACCAGTGACCGGCATCGATCCGCACGAGTACGCGAGCGTGCACGGCCCGCGCGCCGGGGACCGGGTGGTCCTCGGCGACTCCGGCCTGGTCGTCCGCGTCGAGTCCGACTCGCAGCAGCCCGGGGACGAGTTCCTCGCGGGCTTCGGCAAGACCGCCCGTGACGGACTGCACCTCAGGGCGGCCGCCGTCCGCGACACCTGCGACGTGGTCATCAGCAACGTGCTCGTCATCGACGCCGTCCAGGGCGTCCGCAAGGTGTCCATCGGCATCCGCGAGGGCCGCATCGCCGGCATCGGCCGGGCCGGCAACCCGGACACCCTCGACGGCGTGGACGTCGTCGCCGGCACCGGAACGACGATCGTGTCCGGCGAAGGGCTCATCGCCACCGCCGGTGCCGTGGACACCCATGTCCATCTCCTCTCGCCCCGGGTGATGGAGGCGTCGCTCGCTTCCGGTGTCACGACGATCATCGGACAGGAGTTCGGCCCGGTCTGGGGTGTCGGTGTCAACTCCCCCTGGGCGCTCGGGCACGCCTTCGGCGCCTTCGACGCCTGGCCCGTCAACATCGGCTTCCTGGCGCGCGGCTCGTCCTCCGGCGAGGCCCCGCTCGTGGAGGCCCTCGCCGAGGGCGGGGCGTCCGGCTTCAAGGTCCACGAGGACATGGGCGCCCACACCCGCGCGCTCGACACGGCCCTGCGGGTGGCCGAGGAGTACGACGTCCAGGTCGCCCTGCACAGCGACGGCCTCAACGAGTGCCTCTCCGTCGAGGACACGCTGAAGGTCCTGGAGGGCCGCACCATCCACGCCTTCCACATCGAGGGCTGCGGCGGGGGACACGTGCCGAACGTGCTCAGGATGGCGGGCGTGCCCAACGTCATCGGCTCCTCCACCAACCCCACCCTGCCCTTCGGCCGGGACGCGGTCGCCGAGCACTACGGGATGATCGTCTCCGTACACGACCTCAAGACCGACCTGCCCGGCGACGCGGCCATGGCCCGGGACCGGATCCGCGCCGGGACGATGGGGCCGAGGACGTGCTGCACGACCTCGGCGCGATCGGCATCACCTCCTCCGACGCCCAGGGCATGGGCCGCGCGGGCGAGACCGTGCGGCGCACCTTCGCCCTGGCCGGGAAGATGAAGGCGGAACTGGGCCCGATGGCGGGCGACGGGGCGCACGACGACAACGCCCGCGTCCTGCGCTACATGGCCAAGCTGACCATCAACCCCGCGATCGCCCACGGGCTGTCGCACGAGATCGGCTCGATCGAGCCGGGCAAGCTCGCCGACATCGTGCTGTGGAAGCCGCAGTTCTTCGGCGCGAAACCGCAACTGGTGCTGAAGTCGGGCTTCCCCGCGTACGGGGTGACCGGCGACCCGAACGCGGCGACCGACACCTGTGAACCGCTGGTCCTCGGGCCGCAGTTCGGGGCCCACGGCGCGACCCCCGCCGAGATCTCCGTGGCCTTCGTGTCCCAGGCCGCGGTCGCGCTCGGCGACGACACCATGCCCACCCGCCGGCGGCGTGTCGCGGTGCGCGGCACCCGCGGCATCGGCCCCCGCGACCTGCTCCTCAACTCCCGCGTCGGCCGGGTGGACGTGGACGCGCGCAGCGGCCTCGTCACGCTCGACGGGGATCCCCTGCGCTCCGATCCGGCCGAGTCGATGTCCCTGAACCGCCTGTACTTCCTCTGAGCCGCCCGACCCCGGGCCCCCGAGTTCTGCTCCGAGTTCTGCTCCGAACCCTCTGCACAAGGACCTGTGATGACGTTCCGTATGCCGCCCGAGTGGGCCCCGCACGAGCGCACCTGGATGGCCTGGCCCGGCCCCAATCCGACCTTCCGCGACGACGGGGAACTCGCGGCGGCCCGTGCCGCCTGGGCCTGTGTCGCCCGCGCCGTACGCCGTTTCGAGCCGGTCACCATGGTGGTGGGACGGGGGCAGGCGGAGGGCGCGCGCGAACTGCTCGGCGGGGAGGTCGAGATCGTGGAGCGCGAGCTGGACGACGCGTGGATGCGGGACATCGGCCCGACGTTCGTCACCGACGGCGAGGGCGGGCTGGCCGCCGTGGACTGGGTGTTCAACGGTTGGGGCGCCCAGGACTGGGCCCGCTGGGAGCACGACTCCAAGATCGCCGGCCAGGTGGCCGACCTGGCGGGCGCCCCCGTCCACTCCTCGCCGCTCGTCAACGAGGGCGGCGCGATCCACGTCGACGGCGAGGGCACGGTCCTGCTCACCGACACCGTCCAGCTCGGCGCCGGGCGCAACCCCGACTGGACGCGCGAGCAGGTCGAGGCGGAGATCCACGCCAGGCTCGGCACGAGCAAGGCGATCTGGCTGCCGCACGGCCTGGCCGGCGACTACGGACGGTACGGCACGCAGGGCCACGTCGACATCGTCGCGGCGTTCGCCCGGCCGGGTGTGGTGCTCGTCCACAGCCAGCAGGACCCGGCCCACCCGGACCACGAGCGGTCGAGGACCTACGCGGAGATCCTGCGCGGCACCACCGACGCCCGCGGCCGCACTCTGGAGGTCGTGCAGGTCCCGGCGCCGACCGTACTGAAGGACGAGGATGGGGAGTGGGTCGACTACTCCTACATCAACCACTACCTCTGCAACGGGGGAGTGGTCCTGTGCTCCTTCGACGACCCCAACGACGAGATCGCGGCCGGCGTCTTCCGCCGCCTCTTCCCGGAGCGGACGGTGACGCTCGTCGACGCCCGCACGATCTTCGCGGGCGGCGGGGGATCCACTGCATCACCCAGCAGCAGCCGCGGGTCTGACCCCGTGCCCGGTCTCCGGGCGGCGGCCCGCGGATCCGCCCGGGGGCCGCCACCGGACGGCCGGGGGATCGGGTAGAACGTACGGGTGAACGTTCCCCCGGGCCCCCGACGCCGCAACACCGCACCACCCCGCGAGGAGGTGCTCGCCGCGGCGATGGCGACCATCGCCGAGCACGGGCTCGACGGGCTCACCATGGCCGGGCTCGGCCGCGAGGTCGGGATGAGCAGCGGCCACCTGCTGTACTACTTCCGCACCAAGGACGAGCTGCTGCTGCGGACCCTGGAGTGGAGCGAGGGCAGGCTCGGCGCCGAGCGGAGCGCGCTGCTGTCCCGTCCGGCCACCGCGGCCGAGCGGCTCGAGGCGTATGTGGACCTGTACGTTCCCGACGGGCCCCGCGACCCGCACTGGACGCTGTGGCTGGAGGTCTGGAACCGCTCGCAGAGCGCCGACGACGACGCACGCGCCCGGCAGGCCGCCATCGAGGGGGCCTGGCACCGGGATCTCGTCGCCCTGCTCGCCGAGGGAGTCTCACGCGGCGAGTTCCGCGCCGTCGACCCGGACCGCTACGCCGCGCGGCTGCGTGCCCTGCTCGACGGCTTCAGCGTGCATGTGGCGGTCGGCATACCGGGCACCGGCCGGGACCAGGTCCTGGCCCATGTGCGGGAGTTCATCGCCGACTCGTTGCTCCCGTGACCGCGGTCCCGTCACCCGCGCCGGCCGTCCCCTGACTGCCGTCCCCTGACCCCTGACCGCTGACCGCCGTCCCCTGACCGCTGTCAGCCGTGAGCCGTGAGCCGTGAGCCGTGAGCCGTGAGCCGTGAGCCGTCCGCTGGCCGGTGACCGCCGCCGGCCGTCAGCCCGCGCGGGGGACCCGCACGCGCGGCTCCTCTCGTCGCGGCGCCGCCGGGCGTGCGGGCGCCGGCCGGTGAGCGGCCCGGACGGTCCGCGGGCGCGGCCGCCGCGGCGGTCACCGCCCCGCGGCCGCCTCCGGCTGCTGCCCGAGGCGCCGGTGCATCTCGCGCAGCGTGTCGGCTGCGTACTGCTCGATCCGCGCGTCCAGAGCGGCCTTGCCGACCACATAGGCGCTGAGGATGTTCCGGCCGTCCCGCCCGGTGGCGATCACATAGACGTCGTTGACCTTGGCCCCCTTCGCCGTGACGACCTGGCGGCCCTCCTCGGCGACCAGTTCGTCGAAGCCCGCCACCTCCGGGGGGTTCGCCTCGCGTACACCGCTCCAGCGCTCCTTGCCGCGGAACTGGTCCGGGCAGCGGTGGATGTCGTCCCGGGCGTCGGCGAGGTACCGCTGCGCCGTGGCGTCGTCGGCGAACACCCTGACCTCGGACGTCCCCGCGATACCGGACGCGGTCTCGGCCACATTGCGCTGGAGCGAGGCCAGCGTGCCGATACGGCTGGGCCGGCCGGCCAACTCGCAGTTCTCCCGCACCACCGGCTCCGGGGCGGGATCCACCTCGTACGGCGTGTGCCGGGTGAAGCCGGACCCCCAGTCCGGGGGTGTGAGCGCCACCCGCGTCGCGACGGCCCGCGCCTCGGCCTCCGCCGCCTTCGTGTCGGTGGCCTTCGTACCGGTCGGCTCTGTACCGGTCGGCTCCGTACCGGTGGGCTTCGTGCCGGTGGGCGCGGGCGAGACCGCACTCCCACCGCCGTCCTCACCTCCGCCGCCGAGCGACCTCACCAGCACCGCGGTGAGCACCAGTACCGCGGCCGCGCCCCCCGCGATCAGCGCGCGCCTGCGCCGGCCGCCTCCTCGGCGAGCCCCACCCCCTGGGGGCGGCGGACCGGGAGGCGGTCCGGCGGGCCGGGGGACGGGTCCGGTGGGCGGACCCGTGGGAGGGGGTGAGCTCATGGGGATTCCCCTACCACCCGGCCGGGCCGACCCCGCCCGGCCGATCGGGTGCCGGAGCGCGCCGACGCCCATGCGGTCGGCGCACCGCCCGCATGCTGAGACCGCTGTCCATGCAGGCGCGACTCTGTGGCACACTGCCACCGTGCTCGCATTCGCCATGATTATCGGCAGCAGCGCGCCGGTCCGCAGTGACCGCTGAACCGTGGACAGCACCCCCCGCGGCGGCGGCACCGTGCCCCAGACCCGCGCGCAGACCTCTCGCACCCGCGAGGGGTTTTTTCGTTTTACGGCCCCAACCCCCGGCCGGAGACCGAGGCGCGCGAAGATGGGGGCAAGTGGAGCCAGAGCTTCCGGAGCCACTCATCCGACAGGAGTCACAACAGCCATGACCACAGAGGCCACCGACACCGATAGGTCCACGGTCCTCGACGACGGCTTCCATGTCTTCGACACCACGCTGCGCGACGGAGCGCAGCGCGAGGGCGTCAACCTCACCGTCGCGGACAAGCTGACCATCGCCCGGCACCTCGACGAGTTCGGCGTGGGCTTCATCGAGGGCGGCTGGCCGGGTGCCAACCCCCGGGACACGGAGTTCTTCGCCCGGGCCCGCCAGGAGATCGACTTCAGGCACGCCCAGCTCGTCGCCTTCGGCGCCACCCGCCGCCCTGGCGCGGCCGCCGCCGAGGACCCGCAGGTCAAGGCGCTGCTGGACTCCGGTGCCCCGGTGATCACCCTGGTGGCCAAGTCCCACGACCGCCATGTCGAACTGGCGCTGCGCACGACCCTGGACGAGAACCTGGAGATGGTCCGTGACACCGTCTCCCACCTGCGCTCACAGGGCCGGCGCGTGTTCGTCGACTGCGAGCACTTCTTCGACGGCTACCGGGCCAACCCCGGGTATGCGAAGGCGGTCGTCCGCACCGCCCACGAGGCGGGCGCCGACGTGGTCATCCTCTGCGACACCAACGGCGGCATGCTGCCTGCCCAGGTCCAGGCGGTCGTCGCCACCGTCCTCGCCGACACCGGCGCGCGCCTCGGCATCCACGCCCAGGACGACACCGGATGCGCCGTGGCGAACACGCTCGCCGCCGTCGACGCGGGTGCGACGCACGTCCAGTGCACCGCCAACGGCTACGGGGAGCGCGTCGGCAACGCCAACCTCTTCCCGGTCGTCGCGGCGCTGGAGCTGAAGTACGGCAAGCGGGTGCTGCCGCCCGGCGCGCTGCGGGAGATGACCCGTATCTCGCACGCCATCGCCGAGGTCGTCAACCTCACGCCGTCCACCCACCAGCCCTACGTGGGTGTCTCCGCCTTCGCCCACAAGGCCGGACTGCACGCCTCCGCGATCAAGGTCGATCCCGATCTGTACCAGCACATCGACCCCGAGCAGGTCGGCAACACCATGCGGATGCTGGTCTCCGACATGGCGGGCCGGGCCTCCGTCGAACTCAAGGGCAGGGAGCTGGGCGTCGACCTCGGCGGCGACCGGGAGCTCGTCGGCCGGGTCGTCGAGCGCGTCAAGGATCGCGAACTGCGCGGCTACACGTACGAGGCCGCCGACGCCTCCTTCGAGCTGCTGCTGCGGGCGGAGGCGGAGGGGCGTGCGCTCGGCTACTTCCGCACCGAGTCCTGGCGGGTCATCGTCGAGGACCGCCCCGACGGCAGCCACGCCAACGAGGCCACGGTGAAACTGTGGGCCAAGGGCGAGCGCATCGTCGCGACCGCCGAGGGGAACGGTCCCGTCAACGCGCTGGACCGGGCGATGCGGGTGGGTCTGGAGCGGATCTACCCCCAGCTCGCCAAGCTGGAGCTGGTCGACTACCGCGTCCGCATTCTCGAGGGCCGGCACGGCACGGGCTCGACCACCCGGGTGCTGACGACCACCGGCGACGGCACCGGTGAGTGGTCCACGGTCGGAGTGGGCGACAACATCATCGCCGCTTCCTGGCAGGCACTGGAGGACGCGTACACCTATGGACTGCTGCGCGCGGGCGTCGAGCCCGCGGAGTAGCCCGGTCCGTCGCGAGGCCCCCGGTCCGTCGGGAGGCCCCGGCCGGTCGGGAGGCCTCCGCTGCGGCACCGGCCCCTGGCGGCGCGACCAGGGGCAATGTCCTCCTTCGTGGTGTTCGGGTAGTTTCGATGCTATGAGGACCAGGCCGTTCGCCCTGCTGTCCGCCCTCGCCGGGCTGGCACTCCTGCTGCTGCTGGCCCTGGCTCCGGGCGCGGGCGCCGCAACCACGGGCATCTCCGACGCGGCCGCCGCACTGAAGCAGGACCCGGTCTATGTGGACCCGGCCGCCCGTACCCAGCTGTCCCAGGCCGACGAGAAGGCCCTCGAGCAGAGGATCGTGAACGCGGACAAGCCCGTGTTCGTCGCCGTCCTGCCCGAGAGTCCGCAGTTCCCCGCGGACAGCGTGCTGCGCGATCTGCGTACCGCCACCGGAATCACCGGGCTGTACGGCATCCGCCTCGGCGACCGCTTCGACGCGGGCGCCGACGGCACCGTGATGCCGCGGAACGCGGTGCGCGACATCGTCTCCGGGGTGAACACCCCGGGCACGGACGCCGCCACACAGCTCGGCAACTTCGTCGACCAGGCCCTCCCGACCGCCCGCGGCAGCGCACCGGCGTCCTGGAGCGACGGGTCCGCCCCCACGGGCGCCGACACGGGCTCGCTGATCGCCGTCGGTGCCGTGCTCGTCGCGGGCGGGGCGGGCGCCTACGCCGTGGTCCGACGCAACCGCCGCCGCAGGGCCGAGGAGGAGCGGGCCGCGCTGGAGAAGCTGCGGGTGGTCGTCGACGAGGACATCACCGCCTACGGCGAGGAACTGGACCGGCTGGACTTCCACCCGTCCGAGCCGGGCGCCGACGACGCGATGCGCGCCGACTACGAACGCGCCCTGGACTCCTACGAGGAGGCCAAGGCCGCCATGGCGGCCGCGGAGCACCCCCATGACGTGCGGGTGGTCACCGGCGCGCTGGAGGAGGGCCGCTTCGCGCTGGCGGTGCTGGCCGCGCGCAGGGAAGGCGCCCCGCTGCCGGAGCGCCGCGCTCCGTGCTTCTTCGACCCGCGCCACGGCCCGTCCACGACCGATACGAGCTGGACCCCGGCGGCCGGCGCCCCCCGCGAGGTGCCCGTGTGCGCCGCCGACGCGGCCCGCCTCCAGGACGGCGAGGAGCCGATGACCCGGACCGTGGAGACCGAGTCCGGCCGCCGCCCGTACTGGGAGGCCGGACCCGCCTACGGGCCCTGGGCGGGCGGCTACTTCGGCGGCGCACTGCTGCCCGGCCTGCTCGCCGGCACGCTGCTGGGCAGTGCCCTGGCCACCCCGGCGTACGGCGCCGAGTACGGCGGCGGCGATTTCGCCGGCGGCGACTTCTCCGGAGCCGACGCCAACTCCTCCGACTTCGGCGGCGGCTTCGGCGACTGGGGTTCCGGCGGCGGCTTCGACGCAGGCGGTGGTTTCTGATGCGCACCAAGAAGTGGAACGTCGAGATCGTCATCACCGAGAGTGACCGCACCACCCAGGCCGAGGCGCGGCTGCGGGGTCAGAACGCGGAACTGTACGTCGGCGAGGGCACGGCCCACCGCAACCGCGCGGACCGGGACATCCCCCACATCGGCGATGAACTGGCGGTGGCGCGGGCCCTGAACGGAGTGAGCCACTCGCTGCTGCACGAGGTGGCCACGGAGATCGAGTCCCGCACGGGCGAGCCGGTCCGCCGCCTGCGCGAAGGCTGAACCGCCGGTCCGGGGAGCCGCGAGCGCCGGGCCTGCCCGCCCCGGTCACGGGCCCTGCGTCCGCGGCCTGCGAGCCCCACGCCGCCACGCCCGCCTGAGGTGTGCTCGCGCACGGGGAGGGCCTCCGTGCGGCGCCGGGTGCATCCGCGCCGCGACCGCGCGCGCCACCGCTGATCAGCTCCGTTCGGTGACGCCACCTGTGCGAAGCGTAGCCAGGATGGCGCGAACCCCTCTTGAGACGGCCTTGCGGACGCAAAAGACTGTGTCATGTGCCGCGACGGGTGTCCGCCCGCACGGGGGTCAGCGGCACTCCACGTACCGGCCGACCGAGGAGGCCCCCGTATGTCCGCACCCGGGACGCGACGCACCGGACACCCCATCACCCTGGCCGACGGCACGCTCACCCGCACGAGGGAGGCGGCCCCTGCCGACCTCGGTCCGGTCCAGGCGCTGCACCGCCGCTGCTCGGTCGGCAGCCGCGCCATGCGCTATCACGCGGGGACACCCGGACTGTCCGCAGCCGGCTGGCGGCTGCTGTGCGATCCGCAGCGCGGCACCACCCTGGTCACCGCCACCGCCCAGCGTGCGGACCGCATCATCGCCATGACGAACGTCATGCGCACCGACCGGCAGGGCGTCGGAGAGTTCGCCGTGCTGATCGAGGACGCCTGGCAGTCCAAGGGGCTGGGTACGGCGCTCGCCGCCCACGCGGCCGAGGTCGCCCGGCGGATCGGGCTTCACACCCTGACCGCCGCGGTCGCCGCGGCCAACGCGCCGATGCTCCATGTGCTGGAGCGCCTTGACGTGCCGGCCGCCCACGTCACCGGCCCGGTCGTCGACATCGAGATACCACTGCGGCGAGGGCGGTGACCGGCCCACCCGGTCGCGGCCGGGACGCCGACGCGCGCGGGGCGCGGGGGCATGCCCGGGCGCGGAGGGCGGTCCTCGGGGTGCCGGGTGACCGCGCGCGAGGCTACGGGGGCCGTCCGGGCGGAACCCCCGTCCCCGTGGATCCAACGGATCCACGGGGACGGGGGCTCATGGCGCGAGGGCGCGCGGTCAGGCGGCCTGCTTGATCGCCGAGATGTCGAAGCCGAGCTTCACCTTGTCGCTGACCATCACACCGCCGGTCTCCAGCGCCGCATTCCAGGTCAGGCCCCAGTCGGAGCGCAGGATCTCGGCGCTGCCCTCGAAGCCGACGCGCTCGTTGCCGTAGACGTCGGTCGCCGCGCCGTTGAACTCCAGGTCGATGGAGAGCGGGCGGGTGACGTCCTTGATGGTGAGGTCGCCGCTGACGCGGTACTTCCCGCCATCGAGCTGCTCGGCCCGGTTCGATCGGAAGGACATCACCGGGAACGTCTCGACGTCGAAGAAGTCGCCGCTGCGCAGGTGGCCGTCGCGGTCGGCGATGCCGGTGTCGATGCTGGCGATCCTGACGTCGATGGCCGCGGTGGAGCGGGAGGGGTCGGTGCCGTCCAGGTGCAGCGTGCCCTCGTGGTCGCCGAACGTGCCGCGGACGTTGGTGACCATGGCGTGGCGCACGGTGAAGCCGATGCGGCTGTGGGCGGGGTCGATGGTGTAGGTGCCGGTCAGCGCCGCCAGGGCCGGCTCCGCCGCGTGTGTGGTGGTGGCGGTGGTGGCGGCAGTGGAGGTGGTGCCGGCAGTGGCGGCAGCGGTCTTGCGGTTGAACAGGCCCATGATCTGCTCCTCGGGACGTGGTCGGGCGGGGTGGTGGCCTTCCCGGCCACTCGTTGAACCTTCAACGATGTCCACCATAGAAGCATTCCCGTTCAAGGTTCAACTTTTCCGTCGGTGCGGATCGCCCCCGCGGCGCGCGGCCTGCGCAAGGTGCCGGCCGGAGCGCGGCGGGGCGCGGCGGGGCGTCGGCGTCTGCGGCGCCCCGGACGGCGGATCCGTCACCGCACGGGGCCGGTCGCTAACGGACCCGTCACCCCGGGACCCGTTGGCCCGGCCAGGGGACCGATCCGGTGAACTCGTCGTACGGGTGCTTCCCGGCCTCCTGGGCCTTCCGGCCGGCGGTGGCGGCCCGTGCATGCGGCCGGGGCCGGCTGGAGATCCTCGACAACGCGGAGTTCCGCCGGCCGGCCGTGGCCCGCCCGACCGGACCAGCCGCGGTGAACTTCCGGCAGGCCGCCACCGCGGGTGCGCCGATCGTCGTGTCCCCGGCGCCCGTGCCGCGGCGGGCGTTCACCCGGGCCCGTGGTCGGCGCGACGGCGAACCCCCGTGCCCCGGGTAGCTGTTGGAGCGCGTCCACGGCCGACCGGTGCGCCGGGTCACGGACCCCGCTCCCGCGGCGGGAGCGCCTGGCGCCGGCCCCTGTGCCGGGCCGCACGACGCTCCGGGAGCATCGGGTGCCATACCTTGCCGTCGGGTGACCGTGGCCTGACGTCATTGTCGGACCACAACAAATCCCAGGGGCGTTCAACTGGTAGTTCACCTGTGGTGCGAAACGGTTCTGTGCGGGGCTGACAGCAGAACGGGCGCGAGACTGTACGGAGTCAACGGCAGGATTTTCTCGGTCGGCTCCGTAGGGTTCGTACATGACCGTTTTGGACGAGACCGCGGGCGAGCCGACCGACGCGCGAGGGCGTGTGGCCGAGCTGCACGCCCTTCGTGAGCAGGCGCGGCGCGGCCCCAGCGACCGGGCCACCGAGGCGCAGCACGCCAAGGGCAAGCTGACCGCGCGGGAGCGCATCGAGCTGCTGCTGGACGCGGGGTCGTTCCGAGAGGTCGAGCAGCTCCGGCGGCACCGGGCTTCGGGTTTCGGGCTCGAATCGAAGAAGCCCTACACCGACGGTGTGATCACGGGCTGGGGCACGGTCGAGGGCCGCACGGTCTTCGTCTACGCACACGACTTCCGGATCTTCGGCGGTGCCCTCGGCGAGGCGCACGCCACGAAGATCCACAAGATCATGGACATGGCGATCGCGGCCGGTGCGCCACTGGTGTCGCTGAACGACGGCGCCGGCGCCCGTATCCAGGAGGGCGTCTCCGCCCTCGCGGGCTACGGCGGCATCTTCCAGCGCAACACCAGGGCCTCGGGTGTCATCCCGCAGATCAGCGTCATGCTCGGCCCGTGCGCGGGCGGCGCGGCCTACTCGCCCGCGCTGACCGACTTCGTGTTCATGGTCCGTGAGACCTCGCAGATGTTCATCACCGGCCCGGACGTGGTCAAGGCGGTCACCGGGGAGGACATCACGCAGAACGGCCTCGGCGGCGCCGACGTGCACGCCGAGACGAGCGGTGTGGCGCACTTCGCCTACGACGACGAGGAGACCTGCATCGCGGAGGTCCGCTACCTGCTGTCGATGCTCCCGCAGAACAACCGGGAGAACCCGCCGCAGGTGCCGAGCGAGGACCCGGCGGACCGCCGCTCCGACGTCCTGCTCGACCTGGTCCCGGCCGACGGCAACCGCCCCTACGACATGCACAAGGTCATCGAGGAGATCGTCGACGACGGTGACTACCTGGAGATCCACGAGCGCTGGGCGCGCAACATCATCTGCGCCCTCGGCCGTCTGGACGGCCAGGTCGTCGGGATCGTCGCCAACCAGCCGCAGTCGCTGGCCGGTGTCCTCGACATCGAGGCAAGCGAGAAGGCCGCCCGCTTCGTCCAGATGTGCGACGCCTTCAACATCCCGATCGTCACGCTGCTGGACGTCCCCGGCTTCCTTCCCGGAGTCGACCAGGAGCACGGCGGCATCATCCGCCACGGTGCGAAACTCCTCTACGCCTACTGCAACGCGACCGTGCCCCGGATCTCGCTGATCCTGCGCAAGGCCTACGGCGGCGCGTACATCGTCATGGACTCCCAGTCCATCGGCGCCGACCTCACCTACGCCTGGCCCACCAACGAGATCGCCGTGATGGGCGCCGAGGGCGCGGCCAACGTCATCTTCCGCCGTCAGATCGCCGACGCCGAGGACCCCGACGCCATGCGCGCCCGCATGGTCAAGGAGTACAAGGCCGAGCTGATGCACCCCTACTACGCGGCGGAGCGCGGACTGGTCGACGACGTCATCGACCCGGCCGAGACCCGCGAGGTGCTGATCCGCTCCCTCGCGATGCTCCGCACGAAGCACGCCGACCTGCCGTCCCGCAAGCACGGCAACCCCCCGCAGTGAACCCACGAGGAGAATGCTGCACATGATCACGCCTGCCGAGTCCCTGCTCCGCGTCGAGAAGGGGCACGCCGACCCCGAGGAACTCGCCGCCATCACGGCCGTTCTCCTCGCCCGCGCCGCGTCGCAGCCGCAGACCGCGCCGGCCCATCGCGGCCGCAGCACCGCCGGGTGGCGCCGCCTGGAGCGCCAGTCCGGCTTCCGCGCGCCGCACTCCTGGCAGGGCTGACGCCCCTCCGGGCCCCGAGGCGCCGTCCGGGAGCGGACGCTACCTGCCGCCCCGGAGCCTGTGAGACGACGGCCTGTACGACGACGGCCTGCACGACCCGTTCGGGGTCGCGCAGGCCGTCGTCGTGTTCGGGGCGTACCGTCATCGGCCTGCCCGCCTGCCCGCCTGCCCGCCTGCCCGCCTGCCCGCCTGCCCGCCCGGCGCGCGGGCACCGCACGCGATGGGCGGGCGCCCGGCATCCCGCCCCACGCAGCCGTCCGCCCCGCCGGACGAGGTCCAGGCGGGGCGGATCGACCGACGGCGTCGGGGGGACGGACGGGGCCCTCACCGTACCCGTCCCGGCCGGGACGGGGGAGGGGCCGCGGACGCGCTGGGACGGCGCGCCCGCGGCTGGCGGCGCGACGGCCCTACCGCAGCCGGGCCATGAGTGCGTGTTCGACGAGGGTGATGAGGGCGCTTTTGGCGTCGGCGCGGTGGCGGGCGTCGGTGGTGATGATGGGTGCGTCGGGTCCGATCTGGAGGGCTTCGCGGACTTCGTCGGGGGTGTAGGGCTGGTGTCCGTCGAAGCCGTTGAGGGCGATGACGAAGGGGAGGCCGCTGTTCTCGAAGTAGTCGACGGCGGGGAAGCAGTCGGCGAGTCTGCGGGTGTCGACGAGGACGACGGCGCCGATGGCGCCGCGGACGAGGTCGTCCCACATGAACCAGAAGCGGTCCTGTCCGGGGGTGCCGAAGAGGTAGAGGATGAGGTCCTGGTCGAGTGTGATGCGGCCGAAGTCCATGGCCACGGTGGTGGTGGTCTTGTCGCCGGTGTGTGTGAGGTCGTCGATGCCGGCCGACGCGGACGTCATGACGGCCTCGGTGCGCAGCGGGTTGATCTCCGAGACGGCGCCGACGAACGTGGTCTTGCCCACGCCGAAGCCACCCGCCACCACGATCTTCGCACTGGTGGTTGAGCGGGCAGCACCGCCGCTAGAGCTTGCGAAGTCCACTGAGCACCCTTTCGAGCAGTGTCACGTCTGGCTGGCCGCCGGCGGTCTCGTCACCGCCGGGCTGGTGAATGGCGACGAGTCCGGCCTCGGCCAGGTCGGCTACGAGGATCCGGGCGACGCCGAGGGGGATGGAGAGGAGTGCCGAGATCTCGGCCACCGACTTGATCTCGAAGCACAGCCGGCAGATCCGCTGGTGCTCGGGCAACTGCCCTTGCAGCCGCGCGGGATCGGCCGTGGTACTGACCAGCGCCTCGATGGCGAGCTGGTAGCGCGGCCGGGTCCGGCCGCCGGTCATCGCGTACGGACGCACCAACGGGTTGCTGCCGCCCGACGCGGAAGCCGGTTCCGGGGCCCGGCGGGGAGCCGCCGGGTGGCTCCGGGGTCCCTGCGGCTGGTGGTACGGGTCGTACGGCTGCTGCGGCCGATGGTAGGGCTGGGGACCACCGCCCCTGCTCGGTGAAGAGGGGAAGTTGAAGCGGTTCTGAGAGTGCTCACCCGGAGACTGCTGGGCCCCGTCGTATGGGTGTCCGCCTGGTGGTGTTGCCACGATTCCTCCTCCGAGTGCCGTACGTCGGTCCATGTCCCTGTGGAGCCGCGCCACCGCACCCTATGGTGCGGTGGCGGCAAACGCACTGCCGTTCAGCTAGTTGAGAAGACTTCCCTGCAGTTCGGCACGCAGGTCCGGGGTGAGGACGGTGCCGGCGCGGTCGACTAGGAGGGCCATCTCGTAGCCCACGAGGCCGATGTCCGCGTCGGGGTGGGCGAGTACGGCCAGTGAGGAGCCGTCGGAGATGGACATGATGAAGAGGAAGCCGCGCTCCATCTCCACGACGGTCTGGTTGACCGCTCCGCCTTCGAAGATCCGGGACGCTCCCGCGGTCAGCGAGGTCAGTCCGGACGCCACCGCCGCCAGCTGGTCGGCGCGGTCGCGCGGAAACCCTTCGGACATCGCCAGCAGGAGTCCGTCGGCGGAGACCACCACGGTGTGGGACACCCCGGGGGTGTTGTCCACGAAGTTGGTGATCAACCAGTTGAGATTCTGCGCCGCCTGGCTCATCGGGCTCACACTAACGCTCCTGGTTGTAGGTACTGCCCGGGCCGAAGCCCGATCCGTTCGTGTCCGTTCCCGCGCTGCGTCCCTGCTGGACACCGCGCCGCAGGTTGCTCAACCTGCCACGCACGTCCTCAGGGGCGCGGGACACCTGAGGGCCGCTCTGCGGGGTCTGCTCCGCCGTGCCCTCGATCAGATTGGCCTTGGGAACCCGGCGGGGAAGCCCTGACGAGGTGACTCCGCCGGCCGCAGGCTTGCGGAGCTTCTCGGCCCGCTGCCAGCGCTCGTCGTTCTTCGAGCGCCACTCGTCGGGGCCGTCCGCCTCCGTGCCTCCGGCCTGGTCCGGCTGGGGGGCCTGCTCGGCCCGTCCCCCGTCCGGCCGCCGCCGGCGGTGGAGGACTGCCACTGCGCTCCCTGCTGCGCCGGCTGTCCCTGCTGTCCTGGCTGGCTGCTGCCGCGGCGCGGCAGACCGGCGTCGGTCAGCTGGTGGCCGGAACCGGTGGCCGGACCCGGACGTTCGAAGCCTACGCGCTCCGCGCCGTTCGCGGGAGCGGGGGGAGCAGATTCCGCATCCGCCCGGTACTCCGGCTCGTACGCCTCCTGGTACGCGTTCCGGTCCGTCCACTCCCCCTGGCGGGACCGGGAGGCGTAGCCGTTGCCGTACTCCGGCGCGGAGCCCTGCGGGCCATCGTACGAGGCTTCCGGATACGCCTGCTCCTGGCGCTCCGGGTAACCGCCGGAAACCTGGAACTCGCCGGTGTTCTCGTAGCCGTTGGCGTCGTAGCCGCTGCGGTCGTGGCCGTTCCGGTCGTAGCCGCCGGGCTCGTAGCCGCCCGGCTCGTGCCCGTTCCGGTCGTACCCGTTCCGGTCGTACGCGGACTGCCGCTCCTGTGCGTAGCCCTGCTCGTACTGCTCCTCGGCGTAGCTCCCCTGATCGGCGTAGCCCTGCTCGGTGTCTTCGGGGAACGGCGGGTGGTCGCCGTCTGCCTGTGCCTCCAGCGCCGCACGCCGTTCCCCGCGCATCAGCGAGCGGTTGACCGGGTCCAGCCGACGGGAACCGGACGGCTGCTCCTCGTAGCGCGAGTCGTCGAAACCGAGTTCCTCGGCGGTGAGCACCGGAGCGGCCTCAAAGGACGTCTGCGCCGGGATCATCTGGGAGACCGTGAAGTCGTCCTCGGGGACCTCCTCGCCACCGCCACCGTGGGTGATCGCGTCCGGGAGCATGACCAGCGACGTCGTACCGGCCTGCTCGCCCGAGGGGCGGAGCTGGACGCGGATGCCGTGGCGGTCGGACAGCCGGCCGACCACGAAGAGGCCCATGCGCTGCGAGACGGCGGCGTCCACCGTCGGCGGGTTGGCCAGCTTGTGGTTGATGTCGGCGAAGTCCTCGGCGGTCAGGCCGATGCCCTTGTCATGGATCTCGATCATGACCCGGCCGTCGGGCAGCCGCGTCGCGGTGACCCGGACCTTGGTCTGCGGGGAGGAGAACGTCGTGGCGTTCTCCAGCAGCTCGGCGAGCAGGTGCACGAGGTCGGTCACGGCACGGCCGTGGATCTCGGTCTCGGGGACGCCGGTGAGCTCGATGCGCTCGTAGGACTCCACCTCGGAGGAGGCGGCCCGGAGCACGTCCACCAGCGGCACCGGCTGGTTCCAGCGGCGGCCGGGCTCCTCGCCGGCCAGGACGAGGAGGTTCTCGCCGTTGCGGCGCATACGGGTCGCCAGGTGGTCCAGCTTGAAGAGGTTCTCCAGCTGGTCCGGGTCGGCCTCGTTGTTCTCCAGGTCGGTGATCAGGGTCAGCTGCCCCTCGATCAGGGACTGGTTGCGCCGGGACAGATTGGTGAAGATCGCGTTGACGTTCCCGCGGAGCATGGCCTGCTCGGCGGCGAGCCGCACGGCCTCGCGGTGCACCTGGTCGAAGGCGCGGGCGACCTCGCCGATCTCGTCCTGGCTGTCGATCGGGATCGGCTGCACACGGGTGTCCACCCGGCCCGGCTCGGTGCGCGAGAGCTGGTCGACGAGCATGGGCAGGCGCTGCTCGGCGATACCGAAGGCGGCGGTGCGCAGCCGGTGCATCGAGCGGCTCATCTGACGGGCCACCATGCCGGCCAGGATGAACGCGGTGAGCAGGGCGATGACGACGATCAGACCGTTGACGAAGGCATCGGTCCTGGCCTCGTCGGAGATCCGTGCCGCCTCGGCCACGGCCTTGTCGACGAGTTCCTTCTCGACCTCGCTGTAGCCCTCGAACTTGGCGGTCGCGGCGGGCATCCAGACGTCCTTGGTGACGCCGATCTGCGCGAGCTCGTCGGGGCCGGCACCGGTGCTGATCGCACCGACCATGCCGCCGAGGACCGAGCCGTCCTCGTCCTTGGGCGGGGGCCGGAACTCCCGGCCCGAGGCGGCCGCGGCGGTGGCGGCGGCGGCCAGCGCCTTCCGGCCCTCCTCCGTCTTCTTGGCCATGACCTCCTTCAGCCGGTCCACGTCGGCCTGGGTGCCACCGGACTGGTACTCACCGAGGGCGATGCCCTCGAGGTAGGCGTAGGAGCTGAAGGCGATGGTCTGACCGGCCCTGATGTCCTGCTTCTTGCTCGGGCGGACGAGCAGTTCCATGCCGATGGAGCGCTGGAGCGACTCGGCGGCCTTGGCCAGCTGGATCGCGTACACCATCCGGCCGTAGCTCGTGACGTTGCCGGTGCCGAGGCCGAGTTCGTTGGCGAACTCCATGAGGTAGTGCTGGACGCCGACGTAGCTCTCCTGGGTGGCGACCGGGCCCCGCAGGTCGTCGGACGGGTCGTCGGGGTCCTCGCCCTCGGACTTGGCCGCCGTCTCGAACTGGGTCGTGTAGGCGACCTCGCGCAGCTTCTCGAGGCCGGGTTCCGCGGCACGGAACAGGTTCAGGCGCCGCTGGAGGCCCTCCTTCTGCGGCATGTCCTTGACGGCCTCGTCGAACTTCCGCTTGGCGGCGTCCGTGGCGGCTCGCGCCTCCGTGACGACCCTGCTCTCCCTGTCGCCCTTCAGCAGGGGCTCCGCGGTGAGGTCCCGCTCGTTGAGGAGGGCCTGGCCGTACTCCGACGCGGCGCGGACGATGAGCGCCGTCTTCTCGGCGTCCTGGGCCTCGTTCCAGGTGTCGATCGACCCCTTCACCTGGAAGCCGCCCATGACGAGGCCGACCAGCACGGGTATGAGGAGGATCGCGTTCAGCCGGGTCGGCACACGCCAGTTGCGCGGCGACAGCCTGCTGGAGCTGCCACCGGCACTGGTGGGCTCCACGGGCTGCGCCTCCGCGGGCGACGCCGCTGCGCGCAGGGGCGGGGTGAAGTTGCCCCGCGACTGCTGCTCCGCGGAGCTCGTCTTGCTTCGCCTCACTCGACCAACAACCTCTCGGCGTCGGCACCTAGGTTGTGCCGATAATTGTTCAGGGCCGTACTACTCATGAGTTCGTTGATTTCAGCACGCCCGGGGGGTCGGCTCCAAACAGCGGGAACCGGCCGAGCCTGGCTCGTCGAACCGGAGATAAAACGGGCATAAATAGCGAGCCCCGGCAAAAAACGGGGCCTGCGTGAGCACAGCGGTACCAGCCGGATGCGTCGGGTGTCCGAGCCCTCCGAATTCTCTGTCGAAACGTTATGAACATGGAGGCGGGCCGTGTCGAACGACACGGCCCGCTCATCAAGGTCTACGACAACTGCCTTGTGATCACTTCTACTTGAGCCGGGCCATGAGTGCGTGTTCGACGAGGGTGATGAGGGCGCTTTTGGCGTCGGCGCGGTGGCGGGCGTCGGTGGTGATGATGGGTGCGTCGGGTCCGATCTGGAGGGCTTCGCGGACTTCGTCGGGGGTGTAGGGCTGGTGTCCGTCGAAGCCGTTGAGGGCGATGACGAAGGGGAGGCCGCTGTTCTCGAAGTAGTCGACGGCGGGGAAGCAGTCGGCGAGTCTGCGGGTGTCGACGAGGACGACGGCGCCGATGGCGCCGCGGACGAGGTCGTCCCACATGAACCAGAAGCGGTCCTGTCCGGGGGTGCCGAAGAGGTAGAGGATGAGGTCCTGGTCGAGTGTGATGCGGCCGAAGTCCATGGCCACGGTGGTGGTGGTCTTGTCGCCGGTGTGTGTGAGGTCGTCGATGCCGGCCGACGCGGACGTCATGACGGCCTCGGTGCGCAGCGGGTTGATCTCCGAGACGGCGCCGACGAACGTGGTCTTGCCCACGCCGAAGCCACCCGCCACCACGATCTTCGCACTGGTGGTTGAGCGGGCAGCACCGCCGCTAGAGCTTGCGAAGTCCACTGAGCACCCTTTCGAGCAGTGTCACGTCCGGCGTACCGCCGGCCTCTCCGTTACCCGGCTGGTGGATCGCCACCATGCCGGCCTCCGCCAGGTCCGCCACCAGGATCCGCGCCACGCCCAGAGGCATCGACAGCAGCGCCGACACCTCGGCGACGGACTTGACCTCCCGGCAGAGATGGCAGATCCGCTGGTGCTCGGGCAGCAGCGTCGACAGGTGCGCCGGGTCGGCCGTGGTACTGACCAGCGCCTCGATGGCGAGCTGGTAGCGCGGCCGGGTCCGGCCGCCGGTCATCGCGTACGGACGCACCAGCGGCTGGTCGCCTTCATGACCGTAGTCGGTGTCCATGGGGACACCGTACGGATCGTGAGAGGCGGGGGGCGGGGTCATGAATCCTCCGGGCGTGACAGCAAGTGGTCGGCTGTGCCGTCTGACTGGGCCGGTGGGGGGCCGGTTGGGGCGGCCGGACGGTGAGTGGACGGATGTGGGGTTGCCTGGGGCGCATCCCACGGACGGCGGACTCGCCGAGGGTTCCTAGTGGAGAAGGCTCCCTTGGAGTTCGGCACGCAGGTCCGGGGTGAGGACGGTGCCGGCGCGGTCGACCAGGAGGGCCATCTCGTAGCCCACGAGGCCGATGTCCGCGTCGGGGTGGGCGAGTACGGCCAGTGAGGAGCCGTCGGAGATGGACATGATGAAGAGGAAGCCGCGCTCCATCTCCACGACGGTCTGGTTGACCGCTCCGCCTTCGAAGATCCGGGACGCTCCCGCGGTCAGCGAGGTCAGTCCGGACGCCACCGCCGCCAGCTGGTCGGCGCGGTCGCGCGGAAACCCTTCGGACATCGCCAGCAGGAGTCCGTCGGCGGAGACCACCACGGTGTGGGACACCCCGGGGGTGTTGTCCACGAAGTTGGTGATCAACCAGTTGAGATTCTGCGCCGCCTGGCTCATCGGGCTCAACTAACGCTCCTGCTGGTGAGTGGGGCCGATGTTGAAGCTGCCGGTGTTTCCGGAGCCGCCCGCCTGGCGCCCCTGCTGGATGCCCCGGCGGAGATTGGTCAGCCGGCCCGCACGTCGTCCGGCGCGCGGGACACCTGCGGACCGGCCTGGTGGGGCTGCTCCTGCGCGGTTCCCGGCACGAGGTTGGCGCGCGGGACCCGCCGGGGCAGACCCGAGGTGGTGACACCGCCGGCCGCGGGCTTGCGGACCCGCTCGGCCTGGCGCACCAGCTCGTCGTTGGGCGAGGTCCGCCACGAGGCGGCACCCGCGTTGTGCTGGCCGCCCTGGGCCGGCTGGCCCTGGTCGGCCCCCGGGTGGCGGGACGGGCCCGACGGGGCGGGGCGCCCGGCCGGCTGGGACTGCGGCGGCTCGGCCGGGGGCTGCGCGGCTCCGTTCACCCCGCCGCCCTGGTTCTGGTGGAACCAGTTCGTCTCCAGCGTGTCGTACAGCGGCGTACGGCCGTCGCCGGGGCCCGACGCCGGCGGCAGTGCCTCCGGCTGCGGCTGGGCGGGCAGGCTGCCCACGGCCGGACGCGGGGCGCCGAAATCGGCACCGCCCCGCCGCGGACGCGGGGCTCCGGGCCGGCCCTCGCCCGCCGCAGGCGGACGCGGGGCGCTGAAGTCGGGACGCGCGAACTGCTCGGTGGCCGCCGGGTCCTGGGCCGAGGGCCGGCCCCCGTAGCCGTCGCCGCCGGCACCGGGCGCGGCGAACCGGCCCGTGGACTCCGGGTCCTCGTGGCCCCGCGGCGCCTCCTGGGCGGAACGCGACTGCTCCCCGCCCCATTCGGCGGGCTGCGGGCGCTGCCGGCGGCCGCCGCTGCCCGGCAGTTCGGCGCGCGGACCGCCGCCGGGCGCCGGGCGCCCGGAGTCACGGCCCCGCTCGCCCCGGCCCCGGTCCTGCATGCCCGGTCCGGCCGTACGGCCGCGGCCGGAGTCCGTGCCGAACGCGGCGAACGTGCCCGTGGAGGCGCCGCCCTGCCGGGAGAAGTCCTGTCCGGAGAAGTCCTGCTGTGCCGGACCCTGTGCCGGACCGCCCTGCTGCGGGCCGCCGTCGCGGCCCGGAAGCGCCGCACGGGGAGCAGACCCCGCGCCGACCTGTCCGCGCTCTCCGCCCGGGGCGGGCCGACCGCCCGGGCCGGCCTGGGGACCGCTGCCGAGACCGGGGCGTCCACCGCCGGCGGGAGCCTGCGGAGCGCCGTTCTGCCCGCCCGCACCGGGCTTGCCCGGAGCCCTCTTGCCGCCGTGGGCGACATCGACGGGGAGCATGACCAGCGCGGTGGTGCCTCCGGAGTCGGAGGGGC
Source organism: Streptomyces sp. I6 (assembly GCA_003725745.1). Taxonomy (GTDB): domain Bacteria; phylum Actinomycetota; class Actinomycetes; order Streptomycetales; family Streptomycetaceae; genus Streptomyces. The sequence goes on from RHDP01000001.1 coordinate 5,006,200, forward strand.
GGAGCTGGATGCGGATGCCGTGCCGCAGGGACAGGCGGCCGACCACGAACAGACCCATGCGGCGGGACACCGAGACGTCCACGGTCGGCGGCGAAGCCAGCCGCTCGTTGATCGCGGCGAGGTCCTCCGGGGAGAGTCCGATACCGGTGTCGTGGATCTCTACGAGCACCCGGCCGTCGGGCAGCGCGTGACCGGTCACGCGCACCTTGGTCTGCGGCGAGGAGAACGACGTCGCGTTCTCCAGCAGCTCTGCGAGGAGGTGCACGAGGTCGTTGACCACACGGCCCGCGACATCGGTCGCCGGGACGGAGGCCAGCTCGATGCGCTCGTACTGCTCCACCTCGGAGGCGGCGGCACGGAGCACGTCGACCAGGGGGACGGGCCTGGTCCAGCGGCGGCCCGGCTCCTCACCCGCGAGGACGAGGAGGTTCTCGCCGTTGCGTCGCATACGCGTCGCCAGGTGGTCCAGCTTGAAGAGGGAGGAGAGCTGGTCCGGGTCGGCCTCGCGGGACTCCAGCTCGGAGATCAGCGACAGCTGACGCTGGATCAGACCCTGCGAACGGCGCGACAGGTTGGTGAACATCGCGTTGACGTTGCCTCGCAGGAGGGCCTGCTCGGCGGCGAGGCGGACCGCCTCGCGGTGCACGTCGTCGAAGGCCGCGGCCACCTTGCCGATCTCGTCCGGGAGTGCACGCCCACGGACTCGACCGTGGTGTCCACGTCCTGCGGGTCGGCCTCGGAGAGCTGCTTGACCAGCTCGGGCAGGCGATCCTGGGCGACCCTGGTGGCGGTGTCCTGCAGCCGGCGCAGCGAGCGGATCATGGACCGGGCGACGACGAAGGCGCCGACGAGCGACACGCCGAGCACCAGCAGGATGAGCGCACCGTTGATGATGGCGTCCTGCTGCGACTCCTGCTTGAGCTCGCGGGCCTTGCTCTCCATCTCACCGAGAAGCGTCTTCTCGATGGTGTTCATCGCGTCGATCTTGGTGTCGGCCTGGTCCGTCCAGTCCTTGTAGCCGCGGCGCTCGGCACCGGCGAGGCCGCTGGGGCGGCTGAGGACGCGGGTGGCGTACTCGTTCGCCTCCTCGATCTCGGAGTTGCCGTCCACCAGCGGCGCGGTCAGCTCCTCGGCGTTGCCGCCGAGAGAGGCGTAGATGCGCTTGAACGAGGCGAGGGCCTGCTTCTCGTTCTCGGCGGCGTCGTCACCGGTGAGGCGGTCGTTCTCGCTCATCTCGCCGGCGGTCTTGGCGTTGGCCGGGAGCGCGGCCGCGATGACTGCGCGCTGGATGGACGCGTACTCCTTGGCGGCGGAGAAGGCCGCCAGGGCACGGGTACGCTTGATCATCTCGGGGTTGTTGGTGGCCTGGGCCATGTCCTGGGACAGCGTGAGCAGCGACGTGATCAGCCGGTTGTACCGGTTCACCGTCTGCGTGGTCGAACCCTCGCCGTCGTAGGCGGTGCCCCGGATCTTGGCGATCGTCGTCACCTGCTGGGCGATCTGGCTGACATTGGCGTGGATGCTCTCCAGCGCCTCGTCGCCCGAGGTGTCGCCGACGGACACGGTCGCGGCGAGGAAGGCTTCCCTCCGGCGGTCCGTCTCCCGGCGGGGCTGGGTGACCTCGAAGGCGTCGGCGTTGCCGTTGTTCGCCAGCGGACCGGCCGCGTGGTCGCGCTCCTCCTGGAGCGCCTCGGCGAGGGCCGTGGCCTCCTTGGTCAGCTTGGTGAGCAGCTGCATGTGGTCCAGCTGCTCGATGTCGTTCATCGACTCGTTGATCCGCAGGCCACCCAGAGTGGTCGCCGCGACGACGGGGAGCGCGAGCAGGGAGACCAGCCGGGTGCTGATGCGCCAGTTGCGCAGGGCGATACGGGAGCCCGTGTCGGACGGGCTCTTGGCCTTGGGCCGGTCCGCCGGTTCCGCGGCGGCGGGGGCCGCGCCGTGGCGTGCTCCGCGGTCACCGCTGTCGGCTGCCGGTCCCTGGTTCTGGGCGTGCTGGGGCGAGGGGCCGCGGTCACTCGCGCCGCGCGGCTCCTTCTCAGCGGCAGCTTCCCCTTGGCCCTTGCGGGCCTGGGGACGCCCCATGCCATCCCTCTTGAAACGTCCCTGCACTAGCGTCGCAACCTCTGGACCAGGCGTCCCCCGCGGTACGGAAGGACGGTGTCGGCGTCATAGGGGCGGTGGAGGCGCCCCCAGGTGGTCGTGGACCGGCGCTTCCCCCCTTCTCCGCCGCCACTCGGCGCTGCGTTGCGCCCCCTGCGCGCCGGTCGTAACCCGCGGCGGTGCGTGGAATTCCAGCACAGTGCCGGATCTCCAACAAGGGCCGTGTACCGGCCTGTGATCTGGATGACGGGGCGTGAGGGGAACGTCACAAAGTGTAGAAATGGATCGCGGAGGAATCGGGCGTTTATTGACGAGTCGCTTACGGGTGGGGGGTGTCCCAGTCGCGATGATCGGGAGCGGAATGGCGTGTTCAAGTCCGCGATGTCCGTTTCCGAGCGAGCGTTCGGTTGCCCAGAATGACGGAATTGCACTCGAGTCCGTGAGCAAACTCACACGTAGATCGTTGGCTCTTCCGTGCTTTCGCAGGGAAATCGCTGCTTAGCCTGACGCTTTACAAGCACCGGCACACCGACTAGGCGAGCGATGAAGACGACGACGATGTTCCGCAACATAGCCAACCCCCGCCGCACGACCCTGGCGCACCTCGACGACGCCGGCGAACTGCAGCCGGAGGCACGGCCGGAACCGTCCGCCGCACTCCCCACCCAGACGGCCAACCCCCGCCGGACGACCCTGGTGGACGCCCCCGCGGCGTTCTGACCCGGCAGGACGGCCCCCTCCCGCGCGTTAGCCTGGAGCGTCAGACTCCGGCCAGTGGACACAGAGGGGCGCGAGGCACCCGTGCGGATCGCCAGATTCTCCATCGACGGCAATGTCGCCTTCGGCGCGGTCGAGGGCGAGGGGACCGGCGATCCGGCCGGCCTCGTCCTCGACGTCATCAAGGGCATCCCCTACGGCGACTTCGAGCTCTCGGGCACGAAGATCCCGGTGAGCAAGGTCAGGCTGCTGCCGCCCGTCCTGCCGAACAAGGTGGTGGCCATCGGCCGCAACTACGCGGAGCACGCCGCGGAACTCGGCAACGAGGTCCCCGAGGTGCCGGTCGCCTTCTTCAAGCCCACCACCTCGGTGATCGGCACCGGTGACGCGATCGAGTACCCGTCCTTCTCCGGCGAAGTGCACCACGAGGCCGAACTCGCCGTCGTGATCGGCCGGCTGTGCCGCGACGTCCCGCGCGACCGGGTCAAGGACGTCGTCCTCGGCTACACCTGCGCCAACGACGTCACCGCCCGCGACGCCCAGAGGCGTGAGAAGCAGTGGGCCCGGGCCAAGGGCTTCGACACGTCCTGCCCGCTCGGCCCCTGGGTGGAGACCGGGATCGACCTGGCCCGCGCCGGCGACCTCACCATCCAGTGCACGGTCAACGGCGAGCAGCGCCAGCTGGGTCGCACCAGCGACATGATCCGCTCCATCGAGGACCTGGTCGTCCACATCACCGAGGCCATGACGCTGCTGCCCGGAGACGTCATCCTCACCGGCACACCCGCCGGGGTCGGCCCCCTCAACGTCGGCGACGAGGTCGCCGTCACCATCGAAGGCATCGGCACTCTCACCAACAAGGTGATCAAGCGTGGCTAACGGACCCTCCCCCCTGCTCTCGGCTCCGCTCGGGCAGGGGGTACCCCCCGCGTACGTTTCTGTCCCTCGCCGACCGGCAACCCCCATGTGGGTCTGGTCCGCACCGCCCTGTTCAACTGGGCCTTCGCCCGGCACAACCAGGGCACCATGGTCTTCCGCATCGAGGACACGGACGCGGCACGCGACTCCGAGGAGTCGTACGCCCAGCTCCTGGAATCACTGCGCTGGCTGGGGCTCGACTGGGACGAGGGGCCCGAGGTCGGCGGGCCGCACGAGCCGTACCGCCAGTCGCAGCGCATGGACCTCTACCGGGACGTCGCCGGGAAGCTGCTGGCCGGCGGGTACGCCTACCGCTGCTACTGCACGGTCACCGAGCTCGACGAGCGCCGCGAGGCCGCCCGCGCCGCCGGCCGGCCCTCCGGCTACGACGGCCACTGCCGCGAGCTGCCCGGCGACCGGAAGGCCGCCTACGAGCGCGAGGGCCGCGAGTCGATCATCCGGTTCCGGATGCCCGACGAGCCGATCACCTTCACCGACCTGGTCCGCGGTGAGCTCACCTTCACCCCGGACAACGTGCCGGACTACGGCATCGTCCGGGCCAACGGCGCGCCCCTCTACACGCTGGTCAACCCGGTCGACGACGCGCTGATGGACATCACCCACGTGCTGCGCGGCGAGGACCTGCTCTCCTCCACCCCGCGCCAGATCGCGCTCTACGGGGCACTGATCGAGCTCGGCGTCGCCCATCGGATCCCTGCTTTCGGGCATCTGCCGTACGTCATGGGCGAGGGCAACAAGAAGCTCTCCAAGCGCGACCCGCAGGCGTCGCTCAACCTCTACCGGGAGCGCGGCTTCCTGCCGGAGGGCCTGCTCAACTACCTCTCCCTGCTCGGCTGGTCCTTCTCCGCGGACCAGGATGTCTTCTCCCTCGCCGAGATGGTCGGGAGGTTCGACATCGCGGACGTCAACGCCAACCCGGCCCGCTTCGACCTCAAGAAGGCCGAGGCGATCAACGCCGACCACATCCGCCGGCTGGACGTCAAGGCGTTCGCCGAGGCCTGCGAGCCATGGCTGCGGGCCCCGCACGCGAACTGGGAGCCCGAGGACTTCGACCGGCCCGCGTGGGAGGCCGTCGCCCCGTACGCCCAGACCCGGCTGACGGTCCTCTCCGACATCACCGCCAACGTCGACTTCCTCTTCCGCAAGGAGCCGGTCGAGGACGGGGCCTCCTGGCAGAAGGCGATGAAGGAGGGCTCCGACGCCCTGCTGCGCACGGCCCGCGAGAAGCTCGCGGCCGCCGACTGGGCAAGCCCGGAGGCGCTGAAGGAGGCGGTCCTGGCCGCGGGCGGGGAACACGGCCTCAAGCTCGGCAAGGCACAGGCCCCCGTCCGGGTCGCGGTCACCGGCCGCACGGTGGGCCTGCCGCTGTTCGAGTCGCTGCAGATCCTGGGCCGCGAGAGGTCGCTGGCGCGCATCGACGCGGCGCTGGAGAAGCTCGGGGCGTAACCCCGCCGCCGTGCGTCCCGAGGGCGGCAGCCGCACGCCGCCGCCCTCGGCTCGGCTCCCGGGCGCGGGTGTCCTCCGCGCCGGGCACCCTCCCGGCTCCCGCCCCGCCTAACGGCGGCGGGCCTCCGGCGGAGGGACCGGGTCCCCGGGCCGTCCGCCGCCCCCGCTCCTCCCCGGCCGGGAGGTCACCTCTTCGGCGTAGCCTCGGACCATGCCGATCCGAGCCGTCCTGTGGGACATCGATGACACGATCTTCGACTACGCCGGAGCCGACCGCGCGGGCATGGAACGGCACCTTCGGGCCGAGGGCCTGGCCGGGGCCTACGCGTCCGTCGACCAGGCCCTGGTCCGCTGGAGGGAGCTCACCCGGATCCACTGGCGGCGCTTCGAGGCCGGAGGAGTGGACTTCGAGGCCCAGCGGCGCGACCGGGTCAGGGACTTCCTCGGGGCGCCGGCCATGAGCGACGCCCGCGCGGAGGAGTGGTTCGCCCGCTATGTCGCCCACTACGAGGCCGCCTGGCAGCTGTTCCCCGACGCCGTACCCGCGCTGGACCGGCTGGCGGACGGCTTCCGGCACGCCGTGCTGTCGAACTCCTCCCTCCGCAACCAGCACCGCAAGCTGACCGTGCTGGGTGTGCGCGACCGCTTCGAGGCGGTCGTCTGCGCCGCGGAGCTGGGCGTCGCCAAGCCCCGGCCCGCCGCCTTCCACGCCGCGTGCGACGCGCTCGGGCTGCCGCCGGGGCAGGTGGCGTACGTCGGCGACCACCCGGACATCGACGCCCGGGGAGCCGTCGCCGCCGGGCTGACCGGCATCTGGCTGGACCGCGGCGGGGTGGGCGGGCGGCCGGAGCTGACCAGGATCACCGGTCTCGGCGAGCTGCCCGCGCTGGTGCGGGGGGATACCCGTTTTGGAGCGCCGTCCTCCTTCGGGTAATGTTCTTCCTGCGCCGAGGGAAGCGGGCCGAAAGGCCGGAACCGGAAGCGCACAACCTGAACGAAACCCCCGCAGGGGGTTGAGTTTTGGTGGCCTATGGTGTAATTGGCAGCACGACTGATTCTGGTTCAGTTAGTCTTGGTTCGAGTCCAGGTAGGCCAGCTCGCAGAGCTCATCTGCAAAGCCCCCGTTGTGTAGCGGCCTAGCACGCTGCCCTCTCAAGGCAGTAGCGCCGGTTCGAATCCGGTCGGGGGTACAGATCCTTCCCGTGTGATCACCAGGTCGCTCCCGGTGGTCCCGCAGTGAAAAAACATCCGGTTCCGACCGGGTGGGGATCGTCCAGGCCCCCGTTGTGTAGCGGCCTAGCACGCCGCCCTCTCAAGGCGGTAGCGCCGGTTCGAATCCGGTCGGGGGTACCAGCTGGTCTAAACCACCAGTGGCCTATGGTGTAATTGGCAGCACGACTGATTCTGGTTCAGTTAGTCTTGGTTCGAGTCCAGGTAGGCCAGCTGATCCGTCTTGATGGATCGAGATCTTGCCCCCGTTGTGTAGCGGCCTAGCACGCCGCCCTCTCAAGGCGGTAGCGCCGGTTCGAATCCGGTCGGGGGTACACCGAGGAGAGGCCCTCCCGTCCGGGAGGGCCTCTCCGCCTTTCCTGCTCGGCGAGGCCTTTCCCGGTCAGCCGAAGCGCCGGTTCGACTCCTCGGCCTGGGCCAGCCTGCGCAGTCCGAGCAGCACCGGCTCGTAGAGCACGGTCAGCGCCACCGCCGCCTCCACCTGCTCCTCCCCGGGCTCGTACCGCTCCACCGAGTCCAGGTCCGTGACGGCCAGTTCGGCAGCGCTCCGGCCGTACGGCAGCAGCTGGCCGACGTCGCAGGGATATCCGAGGCGCACCATCGTGGCGATCCCGGAGACCACCATCCGGTAGGCGGGTGACTGCGCGCCCGCCTCCCGGCCGAACGTCCAGCCCAACTGCTCCAGCAGAGCGTCCACCGCGCGGTGTGCCGCGTCCGCGGCCGGGTCGTCCTCGCCCGGCTCCGGATCGTCCGGGATGGCCCAGACGGCCGCGCCGAACCGCCTGTGCGGGTCGAGGCCGTCGTCGGCGACGGCCGCCAGCACCTCGCGCGCCGTCGCCACCGGCATCCGGCCGACCTGGATCAGCGCGCGGACCAGGCGCAGCCGGCGCAGATGCCCCTCGTCGTACTCGGACTGCCTGGCGCTGATCCGGTGGCCGGGCGGCAGCAGCCGCTCACGCAGGTAGTACTTGATCGTCGGTATCGGCACCCCGCTGCGTTCGCTGAGTTCCGCGAGCCTCATGCCCTTGCGCCCCTTCGTGGAGAGTGTCACTATCCAATCATGGATAGTGAGACTATCCAAGGTGAGTCCAAGGGGAAACAGCGATGGGCAGCACTCCGATCCAGGGTCGTATGACCGCCGATGCGCAGGGCGACGTGACCGTCTTCCTCATCGGGATGCGAATCAACAGCTTCCGTGCGGTGCGGAGTTGGTGGCCGGTGTTCCGGGCCATGTCGCGGATGCTGAAGGAGTTGTCGCGGGACGAGGGCGGCGGGCTGCTCGGCCACCGGCTGCTGCTGGGCGGGCCGCGTGTCCTCGTCGTCGTCCAGTACTGGGACAGCGTGGAGAAGCTCTTCGCCTACGCGGCGGACCAGGGCAGGGATCACCGCCCCGCCTGGGCGGCGTTCAACAGGCGGATGCGCGAGGGCAGGGGCCGGGTCGGCTTCTGGCACGAGACCTACATCGTGCCGGCGGGCTCGTACGAGAACGTCTACGTGAACATGCCCGCGTACGGGCTGGGGGCGGCGACCGGGGTCGTCCCCGTCGCCCGCCGCGGCGACCGGGCGGCGGAGCGCCTGCGCTCCGCGTGATCGCGGGGCGCCCGGCCGTGCGCCCCGCCGCCGGAGGGTGCCGCTCCTTCGGCGGCGGGAGGGCTCCGCCCGTGCGGGCCGCGGGCGCGGGCCGGGATGCAGGGGCCAGCCATGCGGCAGGTCGCTCCGCCCGTGCGGGCGGCGGCCGCGGGACGGCACCGGGGGAGCGCCGCCGGCGCGACGCCGTGGGGGGCAGAGGCGTCAGCCGGAGCGGCGCAGGGCGTCGGAGAGGCGCGCCGCCGCGTCGATCACGGCCTGCGCGTGCATCCGGCCGGGGTGCCGGGTGAGGCGCTCGATCGGCCCCGAGACCGATACGGCGGCGACGACCCGGTTGGAGGGGCCGCGCACCGGCGCCGAGACGGAGGCGACGCCCGGCTCGCGCTCGCCGATCGACTGCGCCCAGCCCCGGCGCCGTACGCCGGACAGCGCCGTCGCCGTGAAGCGGGCCCCCTGCAGGCCCCGGTGCAGCCGCTCCGGCTCCTCCCACGCCATCAGGATCTGGGCCGAGGAGCCCGCCTTCATCGTGAGCGTGGAGCCGACGGGTACCGTGTCCCGCAGTCCGGACAGCCGCTCGGCGGCCGCCACGCAGATGCGCATGTCCCCCTGCCGGCGGTAGAGCTGCGCGCTCTCGCCCGTGACGTCGCGCAGATGCGTCAGCACCGGCCCGGCCGTGGCCAGCAGCCGGTCCTCGCCCGCCGCTGCGGCGAGCTCCGCCAGCCGCGGGCCGAGGATGAACCGGCCCTGCATGTCCCTCGCCACCATCCGGTGGTGTTCCAGAGCCACGGCGAGGCGGTGGGCCGTGGGTCGTGCGAGCCCTGTCGCCGCGACCAGCCCGGCGAGGGTGGCCGGACCGGACTCCAGGGCGCTCAGCACCAGAGCTGCCTTGTCGAGAACGCCGACACCGCTAGAGTTGTCCATGCAACGATATTCACGTCTCACTCTGTGAAACGCAAGTTCACATTCTCCGAGAAGTTGCGACTCTGGATGTGTGCCCGCACAAGGGCCCGCGCTCTCCGCCCGGCCCGACATGCGGACGGAGGTGCAATCGATCTCTAGCTGGTGCCCGGCGACGCTGCCGGGCCGGAGGGAAAGCGATGGGCAGGACACTCGCGGAGAAGGTCTGGGACGATCATGTCGTCCGGCGCGCCGAGGGCGAGCCAGACCTCCTCTTCATCGATCTCCACCTCCTGCACGAGGTGACGAGCCCGCAGGCGTTCGACGGTCTTCGCCAGAACGGCCGCCGGGTGCGGAGGCTCGACCTCACCATCGCGACCGAGGACCACAACACACCGACGCTGGACATCGACAAGCCCATCGCGGACCCGGTGTCCCGGGCCCAGCTGGAGACCCTGCGCAAGAACTGCGCGGAGTTCGGGGTCCGGCTGCACCCGCTGGGCGACGTCGAGCAGGGTGTGGTGCATGTGGTGGGGCCGCAGCTGGGGCTGACCCAGCCGGGTACCACGGTGGTCTGCGGTGACTCCCACACCTCCACCCACGGCGCTTTCGGCGCGCTGGCGTTCGGTATCGGCACCTCGCAGGTCGAGCACGTGCTGGCCACCCAGACGCTGCCCATGACGCGCCCCAGGACGATGGCGATCACCGTCGAGGGGGAGCTGCCCGAAGGGGTCACCGCCAAGGACCTGATCCTGGCCATCATCGCCAGGATCGGCACCGGCGGAGGCCAGGGCTACGTCCTGGAGTACCGCGGCTCCGCCATCGAGAAGCTCTCGATGGAGGCCCGCATGACCATCTGCAACATGTCGATCGAGGCCGGCGCCCGGGCAGGCATGATCGCCCCCGACCAGACCACGTTCGACTACCTGGAGGGACGCGACCACGCCCCCGGGGGCGAGGAGTGGGACGCCGCGGTCGCGTACTGGAAGACCCTGCGCACCGACGACGACGCGGTCTTCGACGCCGAGGTGTTCATCGACGCCGCCGAACTGTCCCCCTTCGTCACCTGGGGCACCAACCCCGGCCAGGGCGCACCGCTGTCCGCCAGCGTCCCCGACCCGGCATCGTACGAGGACGCATCGGAGCGGCACGCCGCCGAAAAGGCCCTGGAGTACATGGGGTTGACCGCCGGGCAGCCGCTGCGCGACATCCGGGTCGACACCGTCTTCGTAGGCTCCTGCACCAACGGCCGTATCGAGGACCTGCGCGCCGCCGCGGACATCCTCGCCGACCGCAAAGTCGCCGACGGCGTACGGATGCTGGTCGTCCCCGGCTCGGTACGCGTCGCACTGCAGGCCGTCGAGGAGGGCCTGGACAAGGTCTTCAAGGAAGCCGGCGCCGAATGGCGGCACGCGGGTTGCTCGATGTGCCTGGGCATGAACCCCGACCAGCTCGCTCCCGGGGAGCGCTCGGCCTCCACCTCCAACCGCAACTTCGAGGGGCGCCAGGGCAAGGGCGGCCGCACCCATCTGGTCTCGCCGCAGGTCGCCGCCGCCACCGCGGTGCTCGGCCACCTCGCCTCCCCCGCCGACCTGACCGACGCGTCCGCCACGCCCGCACCAGCCGGAGTCTGACCACCATGGAAGCCTTCACCACCCACACCGGCCGGGCCGTCCCGCTGCGCCGCAGCAACGTCGACACCGACCAGATCATCCCCGCTCACTGGCTGAAGAAGGTCACCCGCGACGGCTTCGAGGACGGACTGTTCGAGGCCTGGCGCAAGAACGACGACTTCGTCCTCAACCAGCGCGAACGGCAGGGCGCGACCGTCCTGGTCGCCGGCCCCGACTTCGGCACCGGCTCGTCCCGGGAGCACGCCGTATGGGCCTTGCAGAACTACGGCTTCAAGGCGGTGGTCTCCTCCCGCTTCGCCGACATCTTCCGCGGCAACTCCCTCAAGAACGGCCTGCTGACCGTGGTCCTCCCGCAGGGCACGGTGGACCGGCTGTGGGAGCTGACCGAGGCCGACCCCGGCACCGAGATCACCGTCGACCTGCACGCCCGGGAGGTCCGCGCCCAGGGCCTCACCGCCGCCTTCGAGCTCGACGAGAACGCCCGATGGAGGCTGCTCAACGGACTCGACGACATCAGCCTCACCCTTCAGAACGAAGCGGACATCGCCGCGCACGAAGCCTCCAGGCACTCGTTCAAGCCCCGCACGATGGAGGTCTGAGCAGCGGTTTCCCGGTGCTGCGCCCCTCACCGCCCGGTGGGGGGCGCAGTCGCATGTTGAGGCCCCCCGGGGCGACAACTCGCCCCAGATGGCACAATCGGTGCATGGAACGCGACAGCCAACTCGAGCTCTACGAGGCGGTCGCGGCCCGACTGAAGGAAGCGCACACAAGGGTGCGCGAACTGCATGTTCCGGAGAGCGTGCGGATGGCGCTGTCCCGGAAGCTGCTGGCAGTGACGGCCGTGGCGAAGCACGATCTCGCAGACGCCGCAAGGCGCCTGGACCGGTTGATGAAGGACCTCGATGAAGGTCGATTCCCCCAAGGTGACTGACCGCCCGGCGACGGGGCCGATATGCGGCGCGGTCGCGTGCCGCGACGGTCGACTTCGTTGCGGCACTAGGGTGATTAGCCCGTTTCGTGTTTGATTTGCGGTATATATCTGCCTAACGTGCGAAATAGCTTGAACAGTTTCGTTCCGGCGATGTCTCCGAAGGGGAAGACGTGAACAAGGCGCAGCTCGTAGAAGCGATTGCCGACAAGATGGGCGGTCGGCAGCAGGCCGCCGACGCTGTCGACGCGGTCCTCGACGCGATCGTCCGCGCGGTTGTCGGCGGCGACCGGGTTTCGGTCACCGGCTTCGGCTCGTTCGAGAAGGTGGACCGTCCGGCCCGCTACGCCCGCAACCCGCAGACGGGCGAGCGCGTACGGGTCAAGAAGACCTCGGTGCCGCGGTTCCGCGCGGGCCAGGGCTTCAAGGACCTGGTGAGCGGCACGAAGAAGCTCCCCAGGGGTGGCGAAGTGTCCGTCAAGAAGGCTCCCAAGGGCAGCCTTCAGATGGGGGCCGCCGCGAAGAAGGCCGCAGCCAAGAAGGCGACGGCCAAGAAGGCCGCGGCGAAGAAGACCACCGCCAAGAAGACCACCGCCAAGAAGACGGCGGCGAAGAAGACCACCGCCAAGAAGACCACCGCCAAGAAGACGGCGGCGAAGAAGACCACCGCCAAGAAGACGGCCGCGGCGAAGAAGACCGCTCCCGCCAAGAAGGCGACGGCCAAGAAGGCGCCGGCGAAGAAGGCCAGCGCGCGCAAGACCTCCGCCAAGAAGGCCACCGCCCGCAAGAAGTAAGCGGCGCAGCGGTTCAGGGCCACTCACGCGACGGGCCGGACTCCCCTGGGGGAGCCCGGCCCGCGGCGTTTCCCGGATCGCTCCGGACCGTCCCGTCCCGGGCCGGTCACAGCGTCTGCAGGGTCACCAGGGTGATGCGGAAGGCGTCGCCCTCGCCCTCGGTCTCGATGCGGACCCGCTGGCCCGGGCGCAGCAGCCGCAGCCCCCCGGCGTCGAACGCCGCGGTGCCGAAGTCCACCGGAGTCCCGTCGTCGAGCAGCACACTCCCGCTGCGGGTCGATGGGTCGTACGTGTACGCGGTCGCCTGCATGCCCCGAGCCTATCCGGCACCGGCGGAGGGCGTTCCGCCGCGGTCCGCCCCCGGTCCGGGTCCAGTCCGGGGCGGTCCGGGGCCGTCAGGGGCCGTCAGGGGGCCGGCGGCGCGAGTTCAGCGGCACCAGGCGGCCGGTGCCGCCGCGCACCGGGCGGCGGTTCGCGGACCGACTCCCAGCGCGAGGGCGGCCCGCAGATCGTCCCCGGTGTCCACGTCGCGGCGCACCGACTCCACCCCGTCCAATTCGATTTCCACGGCTCCCGAGGCCGAATGCCGGTGCCGCGAGGGCCCGCCGAATGCGGGACGCAATTCCGTGCCGGGTGCCGCCGACAGGAATGTCGTGCCAATTCCGGCGGCGTCCGCCAGGAAAGCCCTGGGGAATTGCCGGGCCGCGGCGAGCACCCGCTCCAATTCCTCCGGGCGCAGCGCCGGCAGGTCCGCGTTGAGCGCCGCCACCGCGGCGCCCGGGCGCCGCGCACGCACCTCGGCGGCCCCGTGGGCCAGTGCCGCGTTGAGCCCGGCGCCCGGCGAGTCCGGGACGGTACGCGCGCCCAGCGCGGCCAGCTCGGCCGCCGCCAGCGGATCGTCGGTGACGACCACCACGTCCCGCACCGCACGGCAGCACAGCGCCCGGGAGACCGTGTCCTGCGCGAAGGCGAGCGCGAACCGCGGACGCATGGCACCACCCGCGGCCTCCGACAGCCGGCTCTTGGCCAGTGCCAGTGGTTTCAGCGGGACGACCAGTGACCAGTGCACGGGCACATTGTCACCCGCGGCCGCGGCGGCCCGGCGGCCCGGTGCCACGAGCGGGGCGTACGGTGTTCTCGACAGACCAGGGGCCTGGGGCGACACTTGACCCCCAGCAGCCGGGCACCAGCCGGGCGGCAGTCAGGTCCAAAGAGGAAGGTGTCCGAGTGTCCCGCCGCAGAATCGGCTTCTGGTACCGCCTTGCAGCGGTCATCGCGAAACCGCCGCTGGTGGTTCTGTTCAAGCGGGACTGGCGGGGAATGGACCACATTCCGGCCGACGGCGGATTCATCACCGCGGTGAATCACAACTCCTACCTGGACCCGCTCTCCTACGCGCACTACCAGTACAACACCGGACGTGTCCCGCGCTTCCTTGCGAAGGCCGGGCTCTTCGAGGGCTCTTTCGTCGGCCTGATGCTCCGCCGCACGGGCCAGATCCCCGTCTACCGGGAGACGACGAACGCCCTCGACGCCTTCCGGGCCGCCGTCGACGCCATCGAGCGCGGCGAGTGCGTCGCGTTCTACCCCGAGGGCACGCTGACCCGGGACCCCGCCATGTGGCCGATGGCCGGCAAGACCGGCGCGGCCCGCGTCGCGCTCCTCACCAAGGCGCCGGTCATTCCCGTCGCCCAGTGGGGCGCCAACCTGGCGATGCCGCCGTACGCCAGGGAGAACAAGCTGCGGCTGTTCCCCGGAAGACCCTGACCGTGCAGGCGGGGCCGCCCGTGGACCTGTCCCGGTTCCACGGTATGGAGCCCACCCCCGACGTCCTGCGCGAGGCCACCGAGGCCATCATGGCCGCGATCACCGCGCAGCTGGCGGAGATCCGCGGCGAGCGGGCGCCGGCCCTGCCGTACGACCACCGCCGGGCGCGGGCCGATCAGCGGCACAAGGCCGCCGGGGAGGGGACCAAGTGACTCGTTCCGTCAAAGCCGCCGTCTTCGGCACGGGCTCCTGGGGCACGGCCTTCTCGATGGTCCTGGCGGACGCCGGCTGCGAGGTGACCCTCTGGGGCCGCCGCGCCGGGCTGGTCGACGCCGTCAACAGCACCCGCACCAACCCCGACTACCTGCCGGGGGTCCAGCTCCCCGAGGCGGTCCGGGCCACGACCGACCCCGCCGAAGCGGCCCGGGACGCCGACTTCACCGTCCTCGTCGTCCCCTCCCAGACCCTGCGTGCCAACCTCACGGAATGGGCGCCGCTGCTGGCCCCCGGCACCGTGCTGGTCTCGCTGATGAAGGGGGTCGAACTCGGCACGGCCAAGCGGATGAGCGAGGTCATCGAGGAGGTGGTCGCCAAGGCGCCCGCCGGGGGCGCCCCGGACGAGGTCAGGCGGAGGGTCGCCGTCCTCACCGGGCCCAACCTGGCCAAGGAGATCGCCGACCGCCAGCCCGCCGCGGCGGTGGTCGCCTGCGCCGACGAGGACGTCGCCCGGCGCCTCCAGTCCGCCTGCATGACCCCGTACTTCCGCGCCTACACCAACACCGACGTCGTCGGCTGCGAACTCGGCGGTGCGGTCAAGAACGTGATCGGCCTGGCCGTCGGCATCGCGGACGGCATGGGTCTCGGCGACAACTCCAAGGCCACCCTCATCACCCGGGGACTCGCCGAGACGACCCGCCTCGGACTCGCCATGGGCGCCGACCCGATGACGTTCTCGGGCCTCGCCGGCCTCGGCGACCTCGTGGCCACCTGTTCCTCGCCGCTCTCCCGGAACCACACCTTCGGCACCAACCTCGGCCGCGGGATGACGCTCCGGGAGACCATCGCCGCGACCAAGCAGACGGCCGAGGGCGTGAAGTCCTGCGAGTCCGTCCTGGACCTGGCCCGCCGGCACGGCGTCGACATGCCCATCACCGAGACGGTCGTGTCGATCGTCCACGAGGGCAAGCCGCCGGTCGTCGCGCTCAAGGAGCTGATGTCCCGCAGCGCCAAGCCCGAGCGCCACTGAGGAAAGGCGGCCGGAGCCTGCTCTTCCGTCCGGTGGCCGCGCGCCCCTTCGACCCGGCGGAGGCGCAGGGTACGCTCGTCGCGATATGAGCGAGAACCAGTCCCAGAGCACCGGCCTTGCCCCCACCAGCGGCGAGGCGCTCCGCAAGCCGCGCGTCGCGGTCGTCTTCGGCGGCCGAAGCTCCGAGCACGCGATCTCCGTCGTGACGGCCGGCGCCGTACTGCGTGCCATCGACCGCACCAAGTACGAGGTCCTGCCCATCGGCATCACCGCGGACGGCCGCTGGGCGCTCACCGCGGACGAGCCCGACCGGATGGCCATCGCCGAACGGCGGCTGCCGTCCGTCGCCGACCTCGCGGAGTCGGCCGAGGGCAGCGTGGTCCTCTCCGTCGACCCCGCCGACCGCGAGGTCGTCTACAGCGAGCCGGGCTCCGTCCCCAAGGCCCTCGGCGAGGTCGACGTCGTCTTCCCCGTGCTGCACGGCCCGTACGGCGAGGACGGCACGGTCCAGGGCCTGCTGGAACTCGCCGGAGTCCCGTACGTGGGATCCGGCGTCCTCGCTTCGGCCGTCGGCCAGGACAAGGAGTACATGAAGCGCGTCTTCGCCTCCTTCGGACTGCCGATCGGCCCCTACACGGTGATCAGGCCCCGCGAGTGGGAACAGGACCCTTCCGCCGCCCGCAAGAAGATCGTCGACTTCGCCGGCGAGCACGGCTGGCCGCTGTTCGTGAAGCCCGCCCGCGCCGGTTCCTCGATCGGCATCACCAAGGTCGACGGCCTCGCCGGGCTGGACGAGGCCGTGCGGGAGGCCCGGCGCCACGACCCCAAGGTCATCGTGGAGGCACTGCTGCGCGGCCGCGAGATCGAGTGCGGTGTGCTGGAGTTCGAGGACGGTCCCCGCGCCAGCGTGCCGGCCGAGATCCCGCCCGTTTCCTCGCACGACTTCTACGACTTCGAGGCCAAGTACATCGACTCGGCCACCGGGCTGGTGCCCGCGCCGCTCACCGGCGAGCAGACCGCCGAGGTGCGGCGCCTCGCGGTCGAGGCGTTCGAGGCC
Organism: Streptomyces sp. I6; assembly: GCA_003725745.1. Taxonomy (GTDB): domain Bacteria; phylum Actinomycetota; class Actinomycetes; order Streptomycetales; family Streptomycetaceae; genus Streptomyces. The sequence goes on from RHDP01000001.1 coordinate 5,022,542, forward strand.
GCGGCCTGCGAGGGGCTGGTCCGCGCGGACTTCTTCCTCACCGAGGCGGGCGAGTTCGTGATCAACGAGATCAACACCATGCCGGGCTTCACGCCCATCTCCATGTACCCGCGCATGTGGCAGGAGTCCGGGGTCGACTACGCGGAACTCGTCGACCGCCTGGTCCAGGCGGCGCTCCGGCGCTCCACCGGCCTGCGCTGAACCGCCACGCCCGCACCCGCCGACGGGTGCGGGGCGGCGCCGGGGAAGCCGTGCCTCCCGGGCCCCGGGGCCGGTTCCGAAAGCCCCGCGGGGCGTACGGCGCGAACTCCCCCGCAGCCCTTCGGGTCCGGGCGGTCCCCGGCGCGGCGTCGCCACACCCCGCGCGGACCGACGCGCTCACCTCCCTCCGGTGCGATCGCGCGCACCGGACGCCACCCCCGCCGCGCGGGCGGGAGCGCCCCCGCCGGAGCACGCCTAGGGAGTGCGGGCGAAGCGCGGCGGGACGGCCCTGGCGACCGGTTCCGCCAGATCCGTCAGCGGTCCCATGTCCGTGAACCGGTCCGAGAGCGTCACCTCGACATACGTCCTGCGGTACGTGGTGGTGAACCTGGCGCCGTCCTCCAGTTCCTCGGAGAACCAGCTGACGCCGTTCACCTCCACCCCGTCCGCCTGCGAACTCTGCAGCCCCGCGGGGCGGGGAACGCCGCAGCGCAGTACGATCGCGGCGTCCCCCCACCCGGCGGTCAGCTCGGATCGGGGCTCGGGATCCCGGCGGCTCTCACCGGCCACCGACTCCGGCAACGCCTTGTGCAGCGCCAGGCACAGGGCCTTCTCCTCGGCGGGGGGAGCGGGAACGGTGACCGACCGGGCGGCGTCCGCGGAGGAGCAGCCCGCGGCGGCCAGCAGCACGGCGGCGAGGGGCAGGAACGGGAGCCGGCGGTGAGTCATCACCGGCCAAGGGTAGACGGGGGCTAGAGGTGCACGACGGGGCAGGTGAGCGTACGGGTGATGCCGTCCACTTGCTGAACCTTGGCGACCACCATCCGGCCCAGCTCGTCGACGGTGTCGGCCTGGGCGCGCACGATCACGTCGTAGGGACCCGTCACGTCCTCGGCCTGGATCACTCCCGGGATCTTGGAGATGGTGTCGGCGACCGTCGACGCCTTGCCCACCTCGGTCTGGATGAGGATGTACGCCTGTACCACGGAACCTCCAGGGCGGCCACGAGGATCATGTGGGGAGAAGGGACGCCACGGTATCGCGTCGCCGCGGGCCGCGGGGAGACCCGCGCGCCCCGGGGCGCGCGCAGCGTGGCGTACCGGGCACAGAAGTTGACGGCCGACGGGGCCTACTCGACGGTACCTACAGCGGTGACGGCTCGCGACCGCACGACGAACAGGTGGGCCGGGCCGTCCGGCGGCACCGCGGCGACGAAGGGCATGACGAGATGAAGGGCACTGTGGGCGAGCTGGGGGAGTTCGGGCTCATCAGGGAGCTCACCTCCAGGCTCACCTCCACCCCCGCGGTACGGCTCGGACCGGGCGACGACGCCGCGGTCGTGTCCGCACCCGACCGCCGGGTCGTGGCCAGCACCGACCTGCTGCTGGAGGGACGGCACTTCCGGCGCGACTGGTCCACCGCCTACGACGTGGGCCGCAAGGCGGCGGCGCAGAACCTCGCCGACATCGCCGCCATGGGCGCCGTGCCCACCGCGCTGCTGCTCGGTCTGGTGGTGCCCGCCGACCTGCCGGTCACCTGGGCCACCGAGCTGATGGACGGCATCCGGGACGAGTGCCAGGTCGCCGGCGCGGCCGTCGTCGGCGGCGACGTCGTCCGCGGCGACACGATCACCCTGGCGATCACCGCTCTCGGCGACCTCCGCAACCACGACCCGGTGACCAGGGCCGGAGCCCAGCCCGGCGATGTCGTCGCGTACACCGGGTGGTTGGGCTGGTCCGCCGCCGGCCACGCGGTGCTGTCGCGCGGGTTCCGCTCGCCGCGCGCGTTCGTCGAGGCGCACCGTCGCCCCGAACCGCCGTACCACGCGGGTCCCGCTGCCGCCGGACTGGGCGCCACGGCCATGACCGACGTCAGCGACGGCCTGGTCGCCGACCTCGGCCACATCGCCGAGGCCAGCAAGGTCCGCATCGATCTGCGCGCCGGACTGATCGACATCCCCTCGCAGATGAACGACATCGGCCAGGCCGTCGGCGTCGACCCCCTCCAGTGGGTGCTCAGCGGCGGCGAGGACCACGCGATCGTCGCCACCTTCCCGCCGGACGCGAAGCTGCCCGCCCGGTGGAAGGTGATCGGCGAGGTGCTCAACCCGTCGGCGCTGCCCCAGGTGACCGTCGACGGCGCACCCTGGACCAGCAAGGGCGGCTGGGACCACTTCGGGGCGGAGGCGTGACGCGGCAGGCACCGCCGCGGGTGCTCACCGTCGCCGGATCCGACTCCGGCGGCGGCGCCGGCATCCAGGCGGACCTGAAGGCCATGCTCGCCCTCGGCGTGCACGGGATGAGCGTCGTCACGGCCGTCACCGCGCAGAACTCGCTCGGGGTGCAGGGGGCCTGGGAGCTGCCGGCCGAGGCGGTACGGGCCCAGTACCGGAGCGTCGTGGACGACATCGGCGTCCAGGCCGTGAAGACCGGGATGCTCGCCTCCGCGGGACTCGTCGAGGCCGTCGCGGACCTGCTGGCCGGCACGGACGCCCCCGTGGTCGTCGACCCGGTCGGCGTCTCCAAGCACGGCGACCCCCTGCTGGCCGCGTCCGCGCTCGAGTCCGTCCGCACGGTGCTGCTGCCGACGGCCACGGTCGCGACCCCCAACCTCGACGAGGTCGCCCGTCTCACCGGCGTGCGCGTGGAGAGCGAGGACGACCTGCCCCGTGCGGCGGACGCGGTGCTCGCGCTCGGGCCGCGCTGGGCGCTGATCAAAGGCGGCCATCTCGCCGGGGACGCGGTGGACCTGCTCACCGACGGCACCGTGACCCACCGGCTGCGCGCCCCGCGGCACGACAACCGGCACACGCACGGCACCGGCTGCACCCTCGCCTCGGCCGTCGCGGCGGAACTCGCCAAGGGGCGGAACGTCCCGGAGGCCGTCGCGGCCGCCAAGGCGTATGTGACGGGCGCGATCGCCGCGGGCTTCCCGCTCGGCGGCGGGATCGGGCCCGTCGACCACGCCTGGGAGCGGCGCCGGCCGGGCGGCTGACGGCGCCCGGGCAGGGCACGCCCGCGCCGGACACCGGCCGGGCGGCGCCGCGAACGGTGAAAAGCCGGCCCACCGAGAGGTGGACCGGCTTTTCACGGCAACCGGAGGGCTGCGCTACGACGGAGCGTCGGCGGGATCATCCCCGCACGAACGCGGGGAGCATCACTTAGCGCGAGACCTTGCCGGCCTTGATGCACGAGGTGCAGACGTTGAGCCGCTTCGGCGTCCGACCGACCACGGCACGCACACGCTGGATGTTCGGGTTCCAGCGACGGGACGTGCGGCGGTGCGAGTGGGAGATGTTGTTGCCGAAGCCCGGCCCCTTGCCGCAGACGTCGCAGTTGGCAGCCACGGGTCACTCCAAAGACTTCAGATGCACTTACAGTGAAATCCGGCGTGCCGGAATCAGTGGTCTGAAGTGGCTTGCCGGGGGAATGGCCCGATTTTCATCGGGCAACCGGAGCAGCATACAACGGCTGCGTCCGTAGAACGAAACTACCACGGTCGTCAGCGCCCCCACCCCGGCTCCGGGCACTGCCCGGGTCTACCCTGCGGTGCAGCCCAGCCTGCCCGCCCACGTCCGCCCCGCCGTGTGGAGGGACCGCCGAAGGAGGACCTCGTTGCCCCAGCCCCTCGATGCCCTGGCGGTCCGCACCTGGTGCTCGCTCGCGCTGGACGCACTGGGCCGGGAGCGCGAGGAGATCGACGCGATCAACGTCTACCCGGTCGCGGACGGTGACACCGGCACCAACCTCTACCTGACCGTCGAGTCGGCGGCCACCGCCGTGGAGGCGGTGTTCGCGGCGTACGAGACCGGCTCGGCCGCACCCGCGCTCGCCGACACCGTGCGGGCCATGGCGCACGGCGCGCTGATCGGGGCGCGGGGCAACTCGGGAACGATCCTGGCGCAGTTGCTGCGCGGTATGGCCGAGGTGCTCGGGGACAGCGGCGGCGGGGCCGCCGGCGCGCTCCGGCGGGCCGCGGAGTCCGCACACCGGGCGGTGGCGCACCCCGTGGAGGGCACGATTCTGAGCGTCGCCTCCGCCGCCGCCCGGGCGGCGTGCGGCACGGCACCCGGCGACGACGCGGCGGCCGTCGCAGCGGCCTACGCGGCCGCGCGCCGTGCCCTGGAGGAGACTCCGGCACAGCTCGACGTGCTGGGACGGGCCGGTGTCGTGGACGCGGGCGGGCAGGGTCTGGTGGCGGTACTGGGCGCCCTGGCCGAGGCCGTCTCGGGGGAGGCCCCGGTACGCCCCGCACCACGGGCCCACCCGGACGTGGCGACGGCCGCCCAGGGGTGCGCGGGTGGCGGGCCGGCCTTCGAGGTGATCTATCTGCTGGAGGCCGGCGACGACGCCGTGGCCCGGCTGAGGGCCCGGCTCGACGCGCTCGGCGACTCGCTGGTCGTGGTCGGCGGAGACGGTCTGTGGAACGTCCATGTGCACGCCGACGACGCGGGCGCGGCGGTGGAGGCCGGTGTGGAGGCGGGCCGGCCGTACCGGATCCGGATCACCCACTTCGCGGCGGCCGGGCATCCCGAGCCGCGGGAGCGCATCCAGCGGGCCGTCGTCGCCGTGGTGCCGGGGGAGGGGCTGGCCGGGCTCTGCGCCGAGGCCGGCGCGACCACGGTGCTCGCACGACCGGGAGAGCCGCCCGCCAGCGGCGAACTCGTCGAGGCCATCCGGCGTGCGCACGCCCGCGAGGTCGTGCTCCTGCCGAACGACACCGAGCTGCGGCACACCGCGGCGGCGGCTGCGGAACAGGCCCGGAACGAGGGCGTCCGAGTCGCCCTCATCCCCACCCGCTCGGCGGTCCAGGGCATCGCCGCACTCGCCGTCCACGAACCCGGGCGCCGCTTCGACGAGGACGTCGTCGCCATGACCTCGGCGGCGGGGGCGACGCGCTACGGCGAACTGGCCGTCGCCGAACGGCAGTCCTTCACCTCCGCCGGCGTCTGCCAGGCAGGCGACGTGCTGGGGCTCATCGAGGGCGATGTGGCGGTGATCGGCGCGGACCTCGCGACCACCGCCGAAACGGTTCTGGACCGCATGCTCTCGGCCGGCGGCGAACTCGTCACCCTGGTCCTCCCGAGGACGCCCCGCCGGAGCTGGGCGAGCGGCTGGAGGCGCATGTGCGCGCGGGCCACCTGGCGGTGGACACGGTGATCTACCACGGGGGAGCGGGGGCCCCGCTCCTCGTGGGCGTGGAGTGACCGCCCGCCGGCGGACGGCCGCGCCGTAGCGGCCGCCCGGCGGCTGCCCGCGGTCCGCAGGGTGTTCGTACCGGTTCACAGCGGTACGCAGGAGTCGGCGGCGGTACGCAGGAGTCGGCGGTGGTGCGCGGCCCGCCGGAGGGCTCGCCGCACCTCCCGGGCGCCTCCCCCGGGCCGCACGCGCCGCGGAACGCGCCGTTCCCGCGGGCGCGCGACGGTTGTCGGTGCCGTGGTGTGCAATGGACGGCGTGCTGGACGAACCGCTGACCAAGACGCTCGGCCCCGTGACCGCCAAGGTCATGGCCGAGAACCTCGACCTGCGCACCGTCGGTGATCTGCTGCACCACTATCCGCGCCGGTACGAGGAGCGCGGGCAGCTGACCCGGCTCGCCGAGCTGCCGCTGGACGAGCATGTGACCGTCGTCGCCCAGGTCGCCGACGCCCGTGTGCTCACGTTCAACGGCGGGCGCGGCCGGCGGCTGGAGGTCACCATCACCGACGGCACCGGACGGCTCCAGCTGGTGTTCTTCGGGCGCGGTGTGCACCGGCCCCAAAAGGATCTGCTGCCCGGCACCCGCGCCATGTTCGCGGGCAGGGTCTCCGTGTTCAACCGCAAGCTGCAACTCGCCCACCCCACGTACGAGCGGCTCGACGCCGAGAGCGGCGAGGGCGCGGTCAGCGCCTTCGCCGGAAGGCTCATCCCGATCTACCCGGCCTGCAAGGGCCTGGAGTCCTGGAAGATCGCCAAGGCCGTCGACGCCGTCCTCCCGCACGCGACGGAGGCCGTCGACCCGCTGCCGGCCACGCTGCGCGAGGGTCGCGGTCTCGTCCCTCTCCCGCAAGCCCTGCTGAAGATCCACCGCCCGCAGACCAAGGCCGACGTGGAGGCGGCGAGACAGCGGCTGAAGTGGGACGAGGCCTTCGTCCTCCAAGTCGCCCTCGCCCGGCGCCGGTACGCGGACGCGCAGCTCCCCGCCGTCGCCCGCAGGCCCGTGCCGGACGGACTGCTCGACGTCTTCGACGCACGGCTGCCGTTCACCCTCACCGAGGGCCAGCGGAAGGTCTCCGCCGAGATCTTCGGCGATCTGGCCACGGAGCATCCGATGCACCGGCTGCTCCAAGGGGAGGTCGGCAGCGGCAAGACCCTGGTCGCCCTGCGCGCCATGCTCGCCGTGGTGGACGCGGGAGGGCAGTCGGCGATGCTGGCGCCCACCGAGGTCCTCGCCCAGCAGCACCACCGGTCCGTCGTCGAGATGATGGGCGACCTCGCGGAGGGCGGGATGCTCGGCGGCGCCGAGCGTGCCACCAAGGTCGTGCTGCTCACCGGATCGATGGGTGCGGCCGCCCGCCGCCATGCCCTGCTCGACCTCGCCACCGGCGAGGCGGGGATCGTCATCGGCACGCACGCCCTGATCGAGGACAAGGTGCAGTTCCACGACCTGGGCCTGGTCGTCGTGGACGAGCAGCACCGATTCGGTGTCGAGCAGCGCGACGCCCTGCGCGGCAAGGGCAGGCAGCCGCCGCATCTGCTGGTGATGACCGCCACCCCGATCCCCCGCACGGTCGCCATGACCGTCTTCGGCGATCTGGAGACGTCCGTGCTGGACCAGCTGCCCGCCGGGCGCTCGCCGATCGCCTCGCACGTGGTCCCCGCCGCGGACAAGCCGCACTTCCTGGCGCGGGCCTGGGAGCGGGTGCGCGAGGAGGTGGAGACCGGTCACCAGGCGTACGTCGTCTGCCCGCGCATCGGCGACGACCTCGACAGCTCCGCCGATGCCCGGGGGAGGTCGCCGGAGGACGAGGCCGAGAAGCGTCCGCCGCTGGCCGTGCTGGACGTGGCCGGGCAGCTGGCGGCCGGTCCGCTGAAGGGCCTGCGCGTGGAGGTGCTGCACGGCCGCATGGCGCCCGACGACAAGGACGCGGTCATGCGCCGCTTCGCCGCGGGCGAGGTGGACGTGCTCGTCGCCACGACCGTCATCGAGGTCGGCGTGAACGTACCCAACGCCACCGCGATGGTGATCATGGATGCCGACCGTTTCGGCGTCTCCCAGCTCCACCAACTGCGCGGCCGGGTCGGCCGCGGCTCGGCCCCCGGGCTCTGCCTGCTCGTCACGGAGATGCCCGAGGCGAGTCCCGCACGCGCCCGGCTCGGCGCGGTCGCCGCGACCCTGGACGGCTTCGAGCTCTCCCGTATCGACCTCGAACAGCGCCGCGAGGGCGATGTGCTGGGCCAGGCCCAGTCGGGAGTGCGCTCCTCGCTGCGGGTCCTCGCGGTCATCGAGGACGAGGAGATCATCGCCGCGGCCCGCGAGGAGGCCGTGTCCGTGGTCGCCGCCGACCCGGAGCTGGCGGCACTCCCCGAACTGAGGACCGCCCTGGACGCCCTGCTGGACAAGGACCGCGAGCAGTACCTGGACAAGGGCTGAGCCCACGGGCGGGGCCGGGTGCGCCTGCGGCCCCGGGCCGGGCCGTGCCTCCTCCCGCACCGGGCCCGGACGGGAGGGGTCCGCAGCCGCGCGCAGCCCATATCGTGGAGATGACCGGATCGGTCCGACCGCCGCGACCAGGCCGTCGAGCCGATCGAGCGACGTCTCCGCGAAGGACCCAGATGACCCGCGTGATCGCCGGTGCGGCCGGCGGACGCCGCCTGGCCGTACCGCCGGGCAACGGCACCCGCCCCACCTCCGACCGGGCCCGTGAGGGACTGTTCTCCACCTGGGAGTCGCTGCTCGGCCCCTCGGGGGACTGCGTGTCGCGGACCTCTACGCGGGCTCGGGCGCCGTCGGCCTGGAGGCGCTGTCCCGCGGCGCGTCCCACGCCCTGCTCGTCGAGGCCGACGCCCGCGCCGCCCGCACCGTCCGGGAGAACGTCAGGACCCTGGCCCTGCCCGGAGCCGAGGTCCGGTCCGGCCGGGCCGAGCAGATCGTCCAGGGGCCGCCGCCGGCGGAACCGTACGACGTGGTGTTCCTCGACCCGCCGTACGCCGTCACGGACGACGATCTTCGCGAGATTCTCCTCACACTCCGCTCGGGAGGCTGGCTCGCGGAGGACGCCGTCGTCACCGTGGAGCGCAGCACCAGGGGCGGAGAGTTCGCCTGGCCGGACGGGATCGAGCCGTTGCGGGCCCGTCGCTACGGCGAGGGGACGCTTTGGTACGGTCGCGCCGCCGCCGCGTGCGAAGACGCACCATGACCGGACCGGAGAGCGAGGGACTTCAGTTGCGCCGCGCCGTCTGTCCGGGGTCGTTCGACCCCATCACCAATGGACACCTCGACATCATCGCCCGCGCCTCCAAGCTGTACGACGTGGTGCACGTGGTGGTGATGATCAACCAGTCCAAGCAGGGGCTGTTCACCGTCGACGAGCGGATCGGGCTGATCCGCGACGTCACCGCCGAGTACGGCAACGTCGAGGTCGAGGCGTACCACGGGCTGCTCGTCGACTACTGCAAGGAGCGGGACATCCCCGCCATCGTCAAGGGCCTGCGGGCGGTCAGCGACTTCGACTACGAGCTGCAGATGGCCCAGATGAACAACGGCCTGTCGGGTGTCGAGACGCTCTTCGTGCCGACCAGCCCGACCTACAGCTTCCTGTCGTCCTCGCTGGTCAAGGAAGTCGCGGCCTGGGGCGGGGACGTCTCCCACCTGGTGCCGCCGGCCGTCCTGGAGGCGCTGACCGAACGGCTCCCGGGGAAGTGACACGGGCGACGGCGCTGGCGCCGCCTCCCGGCGTTCCGCTGACGTTCCGTCATCCGGTGTCGGACCGGCACCGGCTGCCCGTACAGTCGTTGCGTCCGGCTCCAAAACGGCTGTAGTGACTGTAGAGAGTGGCGAGCACACGGTGGACGTGCAGAAGAAGCTCGACGACATCGTCGAGGCGGTCGGGAACGCCCGGTCCATGCCCATGTCGGCCTCCTGCGTGGTCAACCGCGCCGAACTGCTCGCCCTGCTCGAAGAGGTCCGGCAGGCGCTCCCCGGCTCGCTCGCCCAGGCCCGCGAGCTGATCGGCGACCGCGAGCAGATGGTCGAGCAGGCCCGCCAGGAGGCCGAGCGGATCATCCAGGCCGCCCACTCCGAGCGGGGCACCCTGCTCTCCGGCACGCAGCTCGCGCGGCAGTCCCAGGAGGAGGCCGACCGGATCCTCGCCGAAGCCCGCCGGGAGGCCGAGGAGATCCGCGCCGAGGCCGACGACTACGTCGACTCCAAACTCGCCAACTTCGAGGTCGTCCTCAACAAGACCATCGGCTCCGTCGACCGGGGCCGCGAGAAGCTGCTCGGCCGCGGCCCCGGGGTGGCCGATCCCGCCGACGACGACGCCCCCGAGTACAGCGCGGATCCGCAGACGCTGGTCCGGCGCGCGGACGACTATGTGGACGCCAAGCTCAGCGCCTTCGAGGCGGTGCTCTCCAAGACGCTGGAGGCCGTCGGCCGGGGCAGGCAGAAGCTGCACGGCCGGATCGCAACGGACGACCTGGGCGCGCACATGGCCGCACAGGAGTCCGCCGGCACCGCGCGGCACACCAGCGACGCCGACTACCTCGCCGGGCTGGCGGCGCCGGCGGACCCGGAGCCGCCGCAGCCGGCCCGGCAGCCCCACATCCCGGCCCAGGCCGAGCCGTACCCCTACCAGCCCGCTGCGGCCGAGGCCCGGCCCCAGCCGGCGGCGGCCCAGGCCCAGGACATGTACGCGTACCCGCAGGACCCCTACGCCGGGGTCTACGGGCAGCAGCAGGGCTACGACCAGGCGTACGCCCAGGGCTACGGCCAGAGGTACGACCAGGGGTACGACCAGGACGCGTACGCCGGAGGCTACGGCGCCCAGCAGCAGACCGATCAGGGCCATGCCCGGCCCGCCTCGCTGGACGAGACCAGCTTCTTCGACACCAGCATGATCGACATGGAGCAGCTGCGGCGCTACGAGCAGGACCGCTGATCCGGTACGGGCCGGATTGGGCCTGGAGCGAACGGTCAAGTATCCTGGCTCTTCGGTCGCGGGAGCGTGGATGGACGCTGCGCTGGAATCGCGGCCTCCCACATGCGATCCGAAAGCAGGAAGAGCCCTGAACGCCCGCCTCGACCACCGCAACCCCCTCGTGTTCGACACGCACGAGCTGGGCCGGCGGCCCGGTGCGCTCCAGCGGCTCTCCCGTTCCGTGCCGGCGCCCGCCGCGCCCGCGGTCCTCGGCATCGAAGGGGTCATCGGCGTGCCCGAGGGCGCGCCGGTGGAGCTTGAGCTCCGCCTCGAGTCCGTCATGGAAGGGGTGCTCGTCACGGGCACCGCCGGTGCCGCGGCCGAGGGGGAGTGCGTAAGGTGTCTGGAGCCGCTGCGCCAAGAGGTCGTGGCGGACTTCCAGGAGATGTTCTCGTACCCCGACGCCGACGACCGGGGCCGTGCCAAGGAGCCGGCGCCCGGCGACGACGCCGAGGACGAGGGCGTGGTCTTCCTCGAGGACGGACTGTTCGACCTCGAGCCCGTGCTGCGGGACGCGGTGGTGCTCGCACTGCCGATGCAGCCGGTGTGCCGGGAGGACTGTGCAGGGCTGTGCTCCGACTGCGGGGCCGACCTGAACGCCGAACCGGACCACCACCACGACGCCGTCGACGTCCGTTGGGCGGCACTGCAGGGACTCGCCGATTCACTCGGAACCGGTGAGAAGGACAAGAAGAGCGGCGACGCGCCTCGATCAGCACGCGTCGACGAGAAGCAGGAGAAGTAGCCGTGGCTGTTCCGAAGCGGAAGATGTCGCGCAGCAACACGCGCCACCGCCGGTCGCAGTGGAAGGCTGCGGTCCCCACCCTGGTTTCGTGTGAGCGCTGCCAGGAGCCGAAGCTGCAGCACATCGCGTGCCCGAGCTGCGGTACCTACAACAAGCGCCAGGTCCTCGAGGTCTGAGCGGCTGGTGAGAGGCACGATGTCCGACAGCATCAGTTCGGCCTCGTCCCACACGCTTCTGGAAGGGCGGCTCGGGTATCAGCTCGAGTCCGCCCTTCTGGTCCGTGCGCTGACCCATCGCTCGTACGCGTACGAGAACGGCGGTCTGCCCACCAACGAGCGGCTGGAGTTCCTCGGGGACTCGGTACTCGGCCTGGTGGTCACGGACACGCTGTACCGCACCCACCCCGACCTGCCCGAGGGCCAGCTGGCCAAACTGCGGGCCGCGGTGGTCAATTCGCGTGCGCTGGCGCAGGTCGGCCGGAGTCTCGATCTCGGGTCCTTCATCCGCCTCGGCCGGGGCGAAGAGGGCACGGGCGGGCGGGACAAGGCGTCCATCCTCGCCGACACCCTGGAAGCGGTGATCGGTGCGGTCTATCTCGACCAGGGCCTCGACGCGGCGTCCGAGCTGGTGCACCGGCTCTTCGACCCGCTGATCGAGAAGTCCTCGAACCTCGGTGCCGGCCTGGACTGGAAGACCAGCCTCCAGGAGCTGACGGCCGCCGAGGCGCTCGGAGTGCCCGAGTACCTGGTCTCCGAGACGGGCCCTGACCACGAGAAGACCTTCACTGCTGCCGCCCGCGTCGGTGGTGTCTCGTACGGCACCGGCACCGGCCGCAGCAAGAAGGAAGCGGAACAGCAGGCGGCGGAGTCCGCGTGGCGGGCGATCCGGGCCGCGGCGGACGAGCGCGCCGCGGCGGCGAAGGCCGCCCAAGCCGCTCAAACCGCCGGGATTCCCGGGACCGCGGAGACCGAAGGGGCCGCCGACACCCCTTCGTCCCGCGCCACGGCCTGACGGTCGGCTTCCGAACCCCGCCGTGCCCCGCACGGCGGGGTTCTCTCCTTCCCGCGGGGCTCCCGCTCCCGCCCGCGGCCCCCGGCCGGCCGGGCAGCCGCCGTCCCGCGTCTTCGCGCTGCGGCCGTCCGGTGAACCGGCCCGCGGCCCGTCGGAAGACGGCGCGGAGGTACGCTGCGGGCGTCGCGTCGTTCGAGATCCGGAGGAGATACGTGCCCGAGCTGCCCGAGGTGGAAGTCGTGCGCCGGGGACTCGAGCGGTGGGTCTCCGGGCGGACCGTGGGCGGCGTGGAGGTCCTGCACCCGCGGGCCGTCCGCCGGCACATCGGCGGCGGGAGCGACTTCGCGGCCGGGCTCCTCGGCCGGCGGATCGGCACCGCCCGGCGGCGCGGGAAGTACCTCTGGCTGCCGCTGGAGGACGGCGGCAGCGCCGTCCTGGGACACCTCGGGATGAGCGGTCAGCTGCTGGTCCAGCCGGAGGCGGCCGTGGATGAGAAGCACCTCAGGATCCGGATCCGCTTCGGGGACGGCCTCGGCACCGAACTCCGCTTCGTCGACCAGCGCACCTTCGGCGGTCTGTCGGTCCACGACACGACCCCGGACGGGCTGCCCGACGCCATCGCCCACATCGCCCGGGACCCCCTCGACCCCGCGTTCGACGACGCCGCCTTCCACAGGGCGCTCCGGCTGCGCCGGACCACGATCAAGCGCGCCCTGCTCGACCAGTCCCTGGTCAGCGGCGTCGGCAACATCTACGCCGACGAGGCCCTGTGGCGGGCCGGACTCCACTACGACCGGCCCACGGCCGGCCTCACCCGTGCCCGGTCGGTTGAACTCCTCGGCCATGTGAGGGACGTGATGAACGCCGCCCTCGCCGTGGGCGGTACCAGCTTCGACAGCCTCTACGTCAACGTGAACGGCGAGTCGGGCTACTTCGACCGCTCGCTCGACGCGTACGGGCGCGAGGACGAGCCATGCCGCCGCTGCGGTACGGCGATGCGCCGGCGCCCCTGGATGAACCGCTCGAGCTACTTCTGCCCGCGCTGCCAGCGCCCGCCGCGGCCGCTGCCGCGCGTCGCGTCGTAGCGTCCGCGCACGGCCGGCGCATCGGACGTCCGCTGTTCGCGGGTGAGCGGCCGCTCACCGGGTGCCCGTCCGGGCCGGCGAGTCCCCCGGGCGTCCCTTCCGCTCCCACCGGCACGCGGCGCCTGCGGGGGACCCGAACGACGGACGGACGACCCGGGCGGTGCCCCGCTGCCGCGGTGCCGCCGTGTCGCGGTGGTGCGGTGGCGCACCGGGTCGGCACCCGACGGGTGGGCAACCGGGCGGACCTCACCAGCCGGGGGCGGGTCGGCGGGCGCGCCGCCGCGGGGTGCGTCGGGTGCGGCACACGGCCGCCCCGAATGCCGACGACGGCCCCGTCGCGGCGCCCGGCACGGCAGGCTCGGCGAATCGCCGCGTTGCCGAATCGCCCGAATCAGCCGAATCAGCCGAGTAGGCCCACGGCGAGGCCGATCCGGCGCCTGCGATGCACCGCACCGGACGCCGCGAACCCTGCCTGACGCGGCACTGGCTAGAGGCCGAAGTCCTGGGTCCACCACGGGCCGCCCTCGGCGAAGGAGACTCCCACACCCAGCGACCGGTAGTCGCAGTTGAGGATGTTCGCCCGGTGGCCGTCGCTGTTCATCCAGGCGTTCATGACGGTACGCGCGTCGGCCTGGCCGCGGGCGATGTTCTCGGCCCCCAGCCCGCTGACGCCCGCCTCGGCGGCGCGGTCCCAGGGGCTGTCGCCCTCCGGGTCGGTGTGATCGAAGAAGTTCCGCGCGGCCATGTCGGAGCTGAACCTGCCGGCGAGGCGGGCCAGGGAGGCGTCCGGGTGTACCGGGGCGCAGCCGACCTTGGCGCGCTCCTCGTTGACCAGGGCCAGCACCTCGGCCTCCGCGGCGGTCTCGCCGGTCGGCGCCTGGGGGCGGGGCTTGGCCGGGGCGGGTGCGGCACGGCGTTCCGGAGCGTTGCTCTTGCCCTCCGCGGTACCGCTCCCGGGAGTTCCGGCGTTCTCGGGCGCGGCCGTCTGCTTCGACCCGGGCGCCTTCTTCGCGGGCGCCTCAGCTGCCGCCGGCTCCTCCGCGGGTGCCTCCTTCGCGGGTGGCTTCGCGCCCGGCCCGGCGGCCGACGGGGAGCCCTTCTCCGAGGTCGAGGACATGCCCTTCGAGGAGCGGGGGGCCGGCTCGGCCGGGGAGCGCCCGGACGGGGACGAGGAGGGGCCGCCCCCGGCCTCCTGCTCGCTGGAGGCCACCTCGCGCACCTGCTGGGCGGCGGTCTCCCCGTCCCCCGCGGTGTGCACGCCGCCGCCGGGCACCAGCCCGGCCGCGACGGCGACGGCGCCTACCGCAGCGGCGGCGGCGATCCCGAGCAGCCCGTTGCGCACGGGCCCGGGAACCCGCTTCTTCCGGCGGTGGCGTCCCATCCGCTCGCCTTTCCGGTCTCGACTTCGTCTGGATCAGTGGATGGACTCGCCCGAACGGGCGAGTCCGTTGCGTCGCGACTGTACGCGATGTCTGGAGTGGGCGATGTGACCCGAGTGGCATTCCCCGGTGCACGTCCGTGTAGGTTTCGCGCATGCATGAGCACGCACGGATGACCGCATGGGTACGCGGCCGCGTACAGGGAGTGGGCTTCCGTTGGTTCACCAGGGAAAACGCCCTGGGAATCGGCGGCCTGCGCGGGTTCGCGCTGAACCTCGACGACGGCCGGGTGCAGATCGTGGCGGAGGGCCCGCGTGAGAATTGCCACCGCCTCCTGGAGTGGCTCCGGTCGTCCGACACGCCCGGCGCCGTTGCCGGCGTCACCGAGATCTGGGGCCGTCCGCGCGGTGGCTACGACGGATTCGCGATCCGCTGAACCGCGGACCCGGCGCACGGGTACGCGATGTGCTCATCCGACTGCCCACAGCATGCGTGTTCGACAGAAACGCGCTGGTGGTTGCCAATAGCGGGTCAACCGTGCCAGGCTGCGCCAGTAACGATGATCTCCGAGCCCCGAGGGCCTGCAGGAGAGCCGCCGCCGTGTGTGCCACGGCCGCGAGCCCGCGGCCTGTCGCCGATACGGGGTGTGATCGTGTTGACCGTCAAACTTTTTGGTGAGACGCTGGAAGCCCCGCGCACCCTGGCTGTTCGGTGGCAGGAATCGCAGTGAACACAAGCGCTGCCGAGCACCGCGGGTGCGGAAATCCCTCACGACCCACACCGCATCGGTCGGTCACTCAGTGTGGAGGACCATCCATCATGGCAAAGGCGCTTCTCGGTTACGTCGGCGGTTCCGACCCGCGACTCCTCGCCGAGATGCGACGGCTTCAGCAGCGCGTCCAGGACCTGGAGTCCGAGCTCGTACGGATCCAGTCCGAGAACGACGCGCTGAGCGCTGCCGCCGCACGGCACCATGGCGAGTCGTTGCTCGAAGGCATCGACATCGACGTACCCAAGGGCGAGCCGGCGCTCACCTGATCCTCGACCCCGTCGGGATCCGGTGAGGAACTCTCTCGCACGGCAGGTATGTATGCAAGGGACGCTTCGGCGTCCCTTCTTTTTGTTTCCCCCTCTGTAGCGCATTGCTTACCGTCTGATGTGCCCTGCATATTCAGTGATGAAACCGCGGCGCCTTCGGCGATGACACCGCGGCGGGATTTCCATCGCGGCGGGCCGGGGGAACTGCGCCGCCCGCGATCCCCGGGCCCCTGGGGGTAGAGTCCGGCGGCGTGCACCTCAAGGCCCTGACCCTCCGCGGGTTCAAATCCTTCGCCTCGGCGACGACGCTGCGCTTCGAGCCCGGCATCACCTGCGTCGTGGGGCCGAACGGCTCCGGCAAGTCCAACGTCGTGGACGCGCTGTCCTGGGTCATGGGTGAGCAGGGGGCGAAGTCCCTGCGCGGCGGAAAGATGGAGGACGTCATCTTCGCCGGGACGACCGGGCGCCCGCCGCTCGGCCGTGCGGAGGTATCCCTCACGATCGACAATTCCGACGGGGCGCTCCCGATCGAGTACGCCGAAGTCACGATCACGCGGATCATGTTCCGCAACGGCGGCAGCGAATACCAGATCAACGGGGACACCTGCCGGCTGCTGGACATTCAGGAACTGCTCTCCGACTCGGGTATCGGGCGCGAGATGCATGTCATCGTCGGGCAGGGCCGGCTCGACTCCGTGCTCCACGCGGACCCGATGGGGCGCCGGGCGTTCATCGAGGAGGCCGCGGGCGTCCTCAAGCACCGCAAGCGCAAGGAGAAGGCCCTGCGGAAGCTCGACGCGATGCAGGCGAACCTCGCTCGTGTCCAGGACCTCACGGACGAACTCCGGCGGCAGCTCAAGCCGCTGGGCCGGCAGGCCGCCGTCGCGCGCCGGGCCGCGGTCATCCAGGCCGACCTGCGCGACGCCCGACTGCGCCTCCTCGCCGACGACCTCGTGCGCATGCGCGAGGCGCTCAGGACCGAGGTCGCCGACGAGGCCGCGCTCAAGGAGCGCAAGGAAGCCGCGGAGGCGGAGCTGAAGAGGGCCCTGGCCCGGGAGGCGGACCTGGAGGACGAGGTGCGCCGGCTGGCGCCCCGGCTGCAGCGGGCCCAGCAGACCTGGTACGAGCTCTCCCAGCTGGCCGAACGGGTGCGCGGCACGGTGTCGCTGGCCGAGGCACGGGTGAAGAGCGCCACCTCGGTGCCCGCGGAGGAGCGGCGCGGCCGCGACCCGGAGGACATGGAGCGCGAGGCCGCGCGGATCCGCGAGCAGGAGGCCGAGCTCGAGGCCGCGCTGGAGGCGGCTGAGCGCGCGCTGGAGGACACCGTCGCCCACCGCGCCGAACTGGAGCGCGAACTGGTGGTCGAGGAGCGCCGGCTGAAGGACGTGGCCCGGGCGATCGCCGACCGCCGTGAAGGGCTGGCCCGGCTCAGCGGGCAGGTCAACGCCGCCCGTTCACGCGCCGCTTCGGCCCAGGCGGAGATCGACCGGCTGGCGGCCGCCCGGGACGAGGCGCGCGAGCGGGCCACCGCGGCCCAGGAGGAGTACGAGCAGCTCAGGGCCGAGGTCGACGGGCTGGCGGTGGACGACATCGCGCTGGCGGAACGGCACGACGCGGCGAGGCGTGAACTGTCGGAGGCCGAGGAGGCCCTGTCGGCCGCCCGGGAGGCGGCCACGGTCGCCGAGCGCGAGCGTGCCGCGGTCGCCGCACGCCACGACGCCCTCGCGCAGGGGCTGCGCCGCAAGGACGGCACCGGCGCACTGCTGTCCGCCCGGGACCGGCTCGCCGGCCTGCTGGGCCCCGCCGCCGAGTTGCTGACGGTCGCTCCCGGCTACGAACTCCCGGTCGCGGCGGCCCTCGGCGCGGCCGCCGACGCCGTCGCCGTCGCGGATGCCGCCACGGCGGCGGACGCCATCCGGCTGCTCCGGAAGCGAGATGCCGGCCGTGCGTCCCTGCTGCTGTCCGCGCCGGTACAGGGCGGCCCTCGGCCGGCCCCCGGTGTCGGCGGCGTGCCCGCGGCCGGGATCCCGGCTCCCGCCCGGCCGCCCGCCGTCGGCGCCGCGGCGTGCGAGGGCCCCGCGCACCCCCTCGTGCAGCCCGCGGTTCCGCTCGGGGGGCCGGGCGGCGGCCCTGGCGCGGCCGCGGAGGCGCACCACGGGGCCGCCCCCGGGGCGACCGCCCGGCCGGCGGCGGTGAAGGGGCGGTGCGGGCGTCCCGGGTCGTGGACCTGGTGCGGGGGCCGGAAGAGCTGATGCCCGCCGTGGCCAGGCTCCTCCGGGACATGGTGGCGGTCGGAACCCTGGAGGACGCGGAGGACCTGGTCCGTGCGGAGCCGGGACTTGTGGCGGTGACCGCCGAGGGAGACCTCCTCGGTGCCCACTTCGCCCACGGGGGCTCCGCGGGTGCGCCCAGCCTCCTGGAGGTCCAGGCGTCGGTCGACGAGGCCGCCGCCGAGCTGGAGGACCTGGCCGTGCGGTGCGGCGAACTCGCGGCGGGGCAGCGCGAGGCAGCCGAGCGGCGCACGGCGTGCGCCTCCCTCGTGGAGGAGCTGGGCGAGCGGAGACGGGCGGCCGAGAAGGAGAAGGCCGGCGTCGCCCAGCAGTTGGGCCGGCTGTCGGGGCAGGCCCGCGGCGCCGCCGGGGAGGCCGAACGCACGGCCGCGGCGGCGGAGCGAGCCCAGGCCGCCCTGGAGAAGGCGCTGTACGAGGCGGAGGAGCTGGCCGAGAGGCTCGCCGCCGCCGAGGAGGCTCCCGTGGAGGAGGAGCCGGACACCTCGTCGCGGGACCGGCTCGCCGCCGACGGCGCCAACGCGCGGCAGACCGAGATGGAGGCCCGGCTCCAGGTCCGTACCCACGAGGAGCGGGTGAAGGGGCTCGCGGGGCGTGCCGACGCGCTGGACCGCGGAGCACGCGCGGAACGCGAGGCGCGGGCGCGTGCCGAGCGGCGCCGCGCCGGGCTCCGCCGTGAGGCTGCCGTCGCCGAGGCGGTGGCGAGCGGTGCCCGTCAGCTCCTGGCCCACGCCGAGGTGTCCGTCGTCCGGGCGGAGCGTGAGCGTGCCGCCGCCGAGGCGGCCAAGGCGGAGCGTGAGCGTGAGCTGGCCGCGGCCCGCGCGGAGGGCCGGGACCTCAAGAGCGAGCTGGACAAGCTCACCGACTCCGTGCACCGCGGCGAGGTCCTCGGAGCCGAGAAGCGGCTGCGCGTCGAGCAGCTCGAGACGAGGGCGCTGGAGGAGCTGGGCGTCGAACCGGCCGGGCTGGTCGCCGAGTACGGTCCCGGCCGGCCGGTGCCGCCGTCGCCGCCGGCCGAGGGGGAGGAGCTTCCCGAGGACCCCGGGCACCCGCGCAACCAGCCGCGGCCGTTCGTCCGCGCCGAGCAGGAGAAGCGGCTCAGGTCCGCCGAACGGGCCTACCAGCAGCTCGGAAAGGTGAATCCGCTCGCCCTGGAGGAGTTCTCGGCTCTGGAGGAGCGCCACAAGTTCCTGTCCGAGCAGCTCGAGGATCTGAAGAAGACCCGGGTCGACCTGCTCCAGGTGGTGAAGGAGGTCGACGAGCGGGTCGAGCAGGTCTTCACGGAGGCGTACCGGGACACCGCGCGTGAGTTCGAGGGCGTGTTCTCGCGCCTCTTCCCGGGGGGTGAGGGCCGGCTCGTCCTGACCGACCCCGACCACATGCTCACCACGGGCGTGGACGTGGAGGCCCGGCCCCCGGGCAAGAAGGTCAAGCGGCTGTCGCTGCTCTCCGGCGGCGAGCGCTCGCTGACCGCCGTGGCGATGCTGGTGTCGATCTTCAAGGCCCGGCCCAGTCCGTTCTATGTGATGGACGAGGTCGAGGCGGCACTCGACGACACCAACCTCCAGCGGCTGATCGGCATCATGCAGGA
Organism: Streptomyces sp. I6; assembly: GCA_003725745.1. GTDB lineage: Bacteria > Actinomycetota > Actinomycetes > Streptomycetales > Streptomycetaceae > Streptomyces. Next base: position 5,042,057 of record RHDP01000001.1, read on the forward strand.
GCTCCAGGAGAGTTCCCAGCTGATCGTGATCACGCATCAGAAGCGGACGATGGAGGTCGCGGACGCGCTCTACGGCGTCTCCATGCAGGGCGACGGCGTGTCCAAGGTCATCAGCCAGCGGCTGCGCTGAGCCGCCCGCCCGCCCTCTCCCGCCTGCAGCGGTGGGGCGGGTCCCTGGTCACCTCCCCTGAGACGGGGACCCTCTGATCTTCAATACTTATACATATCCGTGACAGAAGTGACGTTCCTGTGCCCGTCCGCCCCGCATGTTGACTTCGAAGTTTGAACGCATAGTCTCTTCAGCGTTGCTTTTACCTTCAAGTGGTGGGCGGCGTTATGTTGTGCGCCACTGGAAGGGCTCGCCCCCACCCCCGGCGCCGTCGCCGGGTGGCCCCAGGAGTACACCGTGACCAGCACACCGCAGGCGCAGGCGCCCGAAGGCCGCAAGGCCAGGCCGGAGCACCTCAGCCATGTCGTCTTCATCGCGGCGTCGGCCGCGATGGGAGGCTTCCTCTTCGGCTATGACAGCGCGGTGATCAACGGAGCCGTCGTGGCCATCCGCGAGCGCTTCGAGGTGAGCTCCGAAGTACTGGCCCAGGTCATCGCGGCCGCCCTCATCGGCTGTGCGATCGGCGCGGCCACCGCCGGCCGGATCGCCGACCGCATCGGGCGTATCCGGGTCATGCAGATCGCCGCCGTGCTGTTCGCCGCCAGCGCGATCGGCTCCGCCCTGCCGTTCGCCCTGTGGGATCTGGCCCTCTGGCGCATCGTCGGCGGCGTCGCCATCGGCATGGCCTCCGTCATCGCCCCCGCCTACATCGCCGAGGTGTCCCCGTCCGCCTACCGCGGCCGGCTCGCCTCCTTCCAGCAGGCCGCCATCGTCACCGGCATCGCCCTCTCGCAGCTGGTCAACTGGACCATTCTCACCATCGCGGACGGAGACCAGCGCGGTGACATCGGCGGACTGGAAGCCTGGCAGTGGATGCTCGGCATCGAGGTCGTCCCGGCCGTGCTCTACGGGCTGCTGTCCCTCCTCATCCCCGAGTCGCCCCGGTACCTGATCTCGGTCGGCCGCCAGACCGAGGCGCGCAGGGTGCTCCGCGACGTCGAGGGCCGGGCCGTGGACCTGGACAAGCGGGTCGTCGAGATCGAGGAGAACATGCGCCACGAGCGCAAGCCCTCCTTCAGGGACCTGCTCGGCGGCAGGTTCCTCTTCCTGCCGATCGTCTGGATCGGCATCGGCCTGTCCGTCTTCCAGCAGCTCGTCGGCATCAACGTGATCTTCTACTACAGCTCGGCGCTGTGGCAGTCGGTCGGCGTCAACCCGCAGAGTTCGTTCCTCTACTCGTTCGAGACGTCGATCGTGAACATCGTCGGTACGGTGATCGCGATGCTCCTCGTGGACCGCATCGGCCGGAAGCCGCTGGCCCTCATCGGCTCGGGTGGCATGGCCGTCTCGCTGGGACTGGCCGCCTGGGCCTTCTCGTACAAGACGGGGGTCGGCGGCGAGGTCTCGCTGCCCGGCCTCCAGGGCACCGTCGCCCTCTTCGCCGCCAACTTCTTCGTGCTCTTCTTCGCGCTCTCGTGGGGCGTGGTGGTCTGGGTGCTGCTCGGCGAGATGTTCCCCGGCAAGATCCGCGCGGCCGCGCTGGGCATCGCCGCCTCGGCCCAGTGGATCGCCAACTGGCTGATCACCGTGACGTTCCCGACGCTGTCGGACTGGAACCTCTCCGGCGCCTACGTCATCTACACGGTCTTCGCCGTGCTCTCGATCCCGTTCATCCTCAAATGGGTGCCCGAGACGAAGGGCAAGGCGTTGGAGGAGATGGGCTGAGCCCCCGCTGCCCCGCTCCTCTCGGCCAACCGGCCACGGCGCTGCCCCGGCTCATCCCCGAGCCGGGGCAGTATCCGTTCAGGGAGCGCCCCGGCGGCCCGGCGGCCGCGACCACGGCGACGTCCGCGGCGCGCCGCAGCGGACCGCGGAGCAGGCCGGCGCCGGCGCCACGGTCCACGAGATCGGAAGCGGCGCCGCCGACCCGGAGGGGAGCAACACAACGTCTCCGGCAATAGGCCCAAAAAGGTCGCAACTCCTTCTGTGGTCCTCCCAGGGGGCTGGTCCCCGGTGGCCTTGGCCGATACTGGGTGGCGTTATGGAAATCGTCATCCTTGCCGTAGTCATCGCCCTGGTCGCGGTCGGCGCGATCAGCGGGCTCGTGGTCAGCAGCCGCAGGAAGAAGCAGCTGCCGCCCTCGGCGCCGTCGAGCACGCCGACCATCACCGCTCCGCCAGCCGAGCCGCACGTCGGCGAGGAGGCGGAGGCCCCGCGGGAAGAGCCCCGCCGCACCATCGAGGAGGTCGACCTCCCGTCCGCGGAGGAGGCCGTCGCCGAGCCCGCCGCCGTCGAGGATCCGGTCGTCGCCGAGCCCGCGGCTCCCGCGATCGAGATCCCGGAACCGGCCGCCGGCCGTCTCGTACGGCTGCGCGCCCGTCTGGCCCGCTCCCAGAACACCCTGGGCAAGGGGCTGCTCACCCTGCTGTCCCGCGAGCACCTCGACGAGGAAACGTGGGAGGAGATCGAGGACACCCTCCTCACCGCGGACGTCGGCGTCACGGCGACCCAGGAGCTCGTCGACCACCTCCGGGAGCGGGTGAGGGTCCTCGGCACCCGTACCCCGGACGAGCTGCGGGGGCTGCTCCGCGAGGAACTGCTGCGGCTCATCGGTACGGACGCGGACCGCTCGGTGCGGACCGAGAGCGGTCTGGACACCCCCGGCGTCGTGCTGGTCGTCGGCGTCAACGGCACGGGCAAGACCACCACCACGGGCAAGCTGGCCCGGGTGCTCGTCGCGGACGGGCGCAGCGTCGTCCTCGGCGCGGCGGACACCTTCCGCGCGGCCGCCGCCGACCAGCTGCAGACCTGGGGCGAGCGGGTTGGCGCCCGCACCGTCCGCGGGCCCGAGGGCGGCGACCCGGCCTCGATCGCCTACGACGCGGTCAAGGAGGGCATCGCCGAGGGCGCCGACGTCGTGCTCGTCGACACGGCGGGCCGGCTGCACACCAAGACCGGTCTCATGGACGAGCTGGGCAAGGTCAAGCGCGTGGTCGAGAAGCACGGTCCGCTGGACGAGGTGCTGCTCGTCCTCGACGCCACGACGGGCCAGAACGGCCTGGTCCAGGCCCGTGTCTTCGCCGAGGTCGTCGACATCACCGGCATCGTCCTCACCAAGCTCGACGGCACCGCCAAGGGCGGCATCGTCATCTCCGTCCAGCGCGAGCTCGGCGTGCCGGTCAAGCTGGTCGGCCTCGGTGAAGGCCCGGACGACCTGGCGCCCTTCGAGCCGGAGGCCTTCGTCGACGCCCTGATCGGGGACTAGCGGGAAGGCTCCCCGTCCGGCTGCCGTCCGCCGCGCCGCGTCCTGCGCGGCGCGGCGGACCGGGTTCGGGGCCCGCGTTCCGCGGGGCGGGCCGGGGGCCCGGGACCCCTCCGCGTCGCGGCCCGGTCGGAGCCGCTCATGGAGGGCCCCTCAGCTGCGGCCCGCGGCGAACACCCGACGGGCCGGGAAGGGGTGGCGGGCAGCGGGGGTGTACTCCGGGCCCGCCCGCCGGTGGCCGCCCCGGGCCGGGGGAGGCGGGAGGCCGGCGTCTCTTCGTCGGGCGGCCGCTGCCGTTCAGGGGGCGGTGGAGCGGTGGCAGATGTAGGCGAGCGTCCCCAGCAGCAGCCGGGCCTGCGGCGGGGCCGCGCCGGAGCCGAGGGCCGGCGGCCGGAGCCAGCGGGACGCGCCGAGACCGGCGTGGTCGGAGGGCGGGGCCGTCACATAGTGGCCCGCGCCGAGGCAGCGCAGGTCCAGGCCGGCGTCGTCCCAGCCCATCCGGTAGAGCAGATGCGGCAGCTCCCGGGCCGCGCCGGGGGCCACGAAGAACTGCGCGCGGCCCGTCGGCGTCGCGGACACGGGCCCCAGCGGCACTCCCATCCGCTCCAGCCTCACCAGGGCGCGGCGCCCGGCGGTCTCGGAGACCTCCAGGACGTCGAAGGTGCGGCCCACCGGGAGCAGGGCCGAGGCGCCCGGCACCTCCGCCCACGCCTTCGCCACCTCGTCGAGGGTGGCGCCTGCCGGCACCTCGGGCGCGAAGTCCAGGGGATGCGCTCCCGGGGCCGGGCAGCCGGCATCCCCGCAGGAGCAGCGGCCCGCCACGGCCCGCGCGCCCGGGGCCACGTCCCAGCCCCACAGTCCCGTGCACTCGGCGACCGCCGTGCACGCCGTCGTGCGGCCGCGGCGCCGTGAGCCGGGCCGGATCTCCCGGACCCGGGAGCCGCCGATCGTGAAGCCCATGCCCCCTCCAACGGGTCGAACGCACCGATGGTTACGAAAAGGAGTCTGCCGGTAACTCTGCGTCGCCGTCGCCCCGGCTCACGGGTGCGATGTGTCGCTCGAGGTGGTGCGGCCGGCTCCGCGCGCCCTGGCGTGCAACGCTCCGCCGACTCCTGGCCGTCGTCTGCCCAGTGAATCGCGCCTGGCCGCAGGGGAGTTCATTCGAAGGGGTGGCGAATGGTGGCGTTTCTGGAATCGCCATGGCGAGACCGGTGATCGTAGGATTACTTTCGGTGCACGAACCCGAGGGCTCGTTGGCTTCCACGGGTATGCCGGAGGCAAGTCGGTTTCCTGTTCGAAGGGGGGCGACCGCCGGACGGAGGGCCGCGATCCAGGGCATTCTGCTAGGGGTTCGGACGCCGCTCCGCGGGGCAGGGCATCCCGGCGGGATTTCGTGGCACGACATGCAAGGACAACAAGCGGATGGGGGCGTTCCTGTGAGCGGCAGCGACGCGGACGGCACGGGCAACGGCAAGCGCCCGAACGAGCAGCTCGGCTCGTGGTTCGTGCGCAGCGGATGGTCGAAGGGCGAGCTGGCCCGGCAGGTCAACCGCCGGGCGCGGCAGATCGGCGCGCACCACATCAGCACCGACACCTCGCGCGTCCGCAGATGGCTCGACGGCGAGCAGCCGCGCGAGCCCATCCCGCGCATCCTCAGCGAACTGTTCTCCGAGCGGTTCGGCACCGTCGTCGCCATCGAGGACCTGGGGCTCCGGACGGCGCACCAGTCACCCTCGGTGTCCGGCGTCGACCTGCCCTGGGCGGGCCACCAGACCGTGGCGCTCCTCAGCGAGTTCTCGCGCAGCGATCTGATGCTGGCCCGCCGGGGGTTCCTGGGGACGTCGCTCGCGCTCTCGGCCGGGCCCGCCCTCATCGAGCCGATGCAGCGCTGGCTGGTGCCCACCCCGCCGTCCGGCCCCGGTCCGGCCGACTCGGCGGGCGTCCGGCGGCCCTCCCGGCTCTCCGAACCGGAACTCGGCCTCCTCGAGTCCACGACCGCCATGTTCCGCCAGTGGGACGCCCAGTGCGGCGGCGGGCTGCGCCGCAAGGCCGTCGTCGGCCAGCTCCACGAAGTGACCGACCTGCTCCAGGAACCGCACCCCGCGGCCGTCTCCGGAAGGCTGTTCAGCTGTGCCGCGGAACTGGCCGAGCTGGCCGGCTGGATGAGCTACGACGTGGGGCTCCAGCCCACCGCGCAGAAGTACTTCGTGCTCGCCCTGCACGCCGCCAAGGAGGCCGGGGACAAGCCCCTCGGCTCGTACATCCTCTCGTCCATGAGCCGGCAGATGATCCACCTGGGCCGGCCCGACGACGCACTGGAGCTCATCCACCTCGCGCAGTACGGCAGCCGTGAGTGCGCGACCCCGCGCACGCAGGCGATGCTGTATGCGATGGAGGCCCGCGCCTACGCCAACATGGGCCAGCCCAGCAAGACCAAGCGGGCCGTCCGCATGGCCGAGGACACCTTCGCCGACGCGCTCGAGACCCGGGAGCCCGAGCCGGACTGGATCCGCTTCTTCTCCGAGGCCGAGCTCAACGGCGAGAACGCCCACTCGTACCGGGACCTCGCCTATGTCGCGGGCCGCAGCCCCACGTACGCCTCGCTCGCGGAGCCCGTCATGGAACGCGCCGTCGAGCTCTTCAGCGAGGACACCGAGCACCAGCGCTCGTATGCACTCAACCTCGTCGGCATGGCGACGGTGCACCTGCTGAAGCGGGAGCCCGAGCAGTCCACCCGGCTCGCCGAGCAGGCACTGCACGTCGCCAGACGGGTGCGCTCCGAGCGGGTCAACACCCGGCTGCGCAAGACGGTCGACACGGCGGCCAGGGACTTCGGTGACGTCCCCGAGGTCGTACACCTGACGGACCTCATCACCGCACAGCTGCCCGAGACCGCGGAAGCGGTCTGAGCAGCCCTCCACAGAACTCCGGCGCGACGGCCGCCCCTACCGCCCGACTCGGCTCCCCACGCCAGGTCAACCGGGTGGCCGTCGCGCCGGTCGTGTCTCCCGCGGAGGGTACGCGCGTGACCTTCCCGTGACCCTTCAGTTCATGGGCGTGTAACACGCCCGCCCTCTTCGTCACTGCGGTGAAACACCGTGCGGCATCGGCGGAAACCCCGGCGCGCCAACCTCATGCCCCATAACGGGCCGACTCCCCGGGCGGCCGAGCCGGATCCAGCCGGACCGGCCGCCGGCAGCCCAGGCTCCCGCCCCCGCACAGGCCGCACGACGACGAGGAGACGCCGATGCCCCCAGGCATCACACTTGCCGCAGACGCCCCCGGGCTGTCTGCCGCCAACACCGGCTTCATGCTCATCTGCTCCGCGCTGGTGATGCTGATGACGCCCGGCCTGGCCTTCTTCTACGGAGGCATGGTCCGCGTCAAGAGCACCCTGAACATGCTGATGATGTGCTTCATCAGCCTCGGGATCGTCACCATCCTGTGGGTGCTCTACGGCTTCAGCCTCGCCTTCGGCACCGACTCCGGCTCCCTCATCGGCTGGTCCTCCGACTACGTCGGCCTGAGCGGCATCGGGATCAACCAGCTCTGGGACGGCTACACCATCCCGGTGTACGTCTTCGCCGTCTTCCAGCTGATGTTCGCGATCATCACCCCCGCGCTGATCAGCGGCGCACTCGCCGACCGGGTCAAGTTCACCGCCTGGGCCCTGTTCGTCGCCCTGTGGGCCACCGTCGTCTACTTCCCGGTCGCGCACTGGGTCTGGGGCTCGGGCGGCTGGCTGTTCGAGATGGGCGTCATCGACTTCGCCGGCGGTACCGCGGTCCACATCAACGCGGGAGCCGCGGCCCTCGGGGTGATCCTCGTGATCGGCAAGCGCGTCGGCTTCAAGAAGGACCCGATGCGGCCGCACAGCCTGCCCCTGGTGATGCTGGGCGCCGGTCTGCTGTGGTTCGGCTGGTTCGGCTTCAACGCCGGCTCGTGGCTGGGCAACGACGACGGCGTGGGCGCGGTCATGTTCGTCAACACACAGGTCGCCACAGCAGCCGCGATGCTCGCCTGGCTCGCATACGAGAAGATCCGCCACGGTTCCTTCACCACACTCGGCGCCGCCTCCGGCGCGGTCGCGGGCCTTGTCGCCATCACCCCCTCCGGCGGCTCCTCCTCCCCGCTCGGCGCCATCGCCATCGGTGCCGTCGCCGGTCTGCTGTGCGCCATGGCCGTGGGCCTCAAGTACCGGTTCGGCTACGACGACTCCCTGGACGTCGTCGGCGTCCACCTCGTCGGCGGTGTCGTCGGCTCGCTGCTGGTCGGCTTCTTCGCCACCGGCGGCGTCCAGTCCGACGCCAAGGGCCTCTTCTACGGCGGTGGACTCGAGCAACTCGGCAAGCAGGCCGTCGGCGTCTTCGCGGTCCTGGCCTACTCTCTGATCGTCTCCGCGATCCTCGCCCTCGTCCTCGACAGGACGATCGGCATGAGGGTCGGTGAGGACGACGAGATCTCGGGCATCGACCAGGTCGAGCACGCCGAGACCGCGTACGACTTCAGCGGGGCGGGCGGCGGCGCAGGCTCCCGCAAGAACACCCCCGTACCCGCCGAGACCGTGGCAGCCGCACCGCAGACCAGGAAGGTGGACGCATGAAGCTCATCACCGCAGTCGTGAAGCCGCACCGGCTGGACGAGATCAAGGAGGCCCTCCAGGCCTTCGGGGTCCAGGGGCTCACGGTCACCGAGGCAAGCGGCTACGGGCGGCAGCGCGGCCACACCGAGGTCTACCGGGGTGCCGAGTACACCGTCGACCTCGTCCCCAAGATCCGGATCGAGGTCCTGGCCGAGGACGACGACGCCGACCAGCTCATCGAGGTGGTGGTGAAGGCCGCCCGCACCGGGAAGATCGGTGACGGCAAGGTGTGGAGCGTGCCGGTCGACACCGCCGTCCGGGTCCGGACCGGCGAACGCGGCCCGGACGCGCTGTAGACGGGAGTTGCGGGTGACGAGCGTCGACCTGACCACGGAAACCGGGGGCTCGGGACCCAGCGGCTACGCGGCGGCCCGGCTGCGTCTCCTCCAGGAGGAGACGCGGTCCGGGCCGTCGCGCCGTGCCGCCCTGGCCCGGCTCACCGACGACTGGCTCGCGGCGCTCTTCACCGCGGCCAAGGAGGACACCGGGGTGCGCGGCGCCGCCCTCGTCGCCGTCGGCGGCTACGGGCGCGGCGAACTCTCGCCGCGCAGCGACCTCGACCTCCTCCTGCTGCACGACGGCGACTCCGACCCGGGCGCGCTCGCCGCGCTCGCCGACCGGATCTGGTACCCGGTGTGGGATCTCGGGCTCGCGCTCGACCACTCGGTCCGGACCCCGGCCGAGGCCCGCCGGACGGCCGGCGAGGACATCAAGGTGCAACTGGGTCTGCTCGACGCCCGCGCGGTCGCCGGAGACCTCGGCATGGCCGCCGGACTGCGTACGGCCCTCCTCGCGGACTGGCGCAACCAGGCGCCCAGACGGCTCCCCGAACTCGGCGAGCTCTGCCGTGAGCGCGCCGAGCGCCAGGGCGAGCTGCAGTTCCTGCTGGAACCCGACCTCAAGGAGTCCCGGGGCGGCCTCCGCGACGCCACGGCCCTGCGCGCCGTGGCCGCGTCATGGCTCGCCGACGCCCCCCGCGAGGGCCTGGCCGAGGCAGGCCGCGCACTCCTCGACACCCGCGACGCCCTCCACCTCACCACCGGGCGGGCCACCGACCGGCTCGCGCTCCAGGAGCAGGACCAGGTGGCCCAGGCCCTCGGCCTGCTGGACGCCGACGCGCTGCTGCGCCAGGTGTACGAGGCCGCGCGGACCGTCTCGTACGCCGCCGACGTCACCTGGCGCGAGGTGAACCGGGTGCTCAAGGCCCGGTCCGCGCGGCCCCGGCTGCGCGCTATCTTGGGCGGGCGCCGCCCGGAGCCCGAGCGCACCCCCTCGCCGAGGGCGTCGTCGAGATGGACGGCGAGGCCGTCCTCGCCCGCTCGGCCAGACCGGAGCGCGACCCGGTGCTGCCACTGCGCGCGGCCGCCGCAGCGGCCCAGTCCGGCGTGCCGCTCTCCCTGCACGCCGTACGCCACCTGGCCGCCGCGACCAAGCCGCTTCCCGTGCCCTGGCCCGCCGAGGCGCGGGAGCAACTCGTCACCCTGCTCGGAGCGGGCGAACCGGCCGTCGCGGTGTGGGAGGCCCTGGAGGCCGAGGGGCTGATCACCCGGCTGCTGCCCGACTGGGAGCGGGTCCGCTGCCGGCCCCAGCGCAACCCCGTGCACACCTGGACGGTGGACCGCCACCTCGTCGAGGCCGCCGTCCGCGCCGCCGCGCTGACCCGCCGCGTCGGCCGCCCCGACCTGCTCCTGGTCGCGGCCCTGCTCCACGACATCGGCAAGGGCTGGCCGGGCGACCACTCCGTGGCCGGCGAGACCATCGCCCGCGACGTCGCCGCCCGCATCGGCTTCGACCGGCAGGACACCGGAGTGATCGCCACCCTGGTGCGCCACCACCTGCTGCTCGTCGAGACCGCCACCCGCCGCGATCTGGAGGACCCCGCGACCGTGCGGGCGGTCGCGGACGTCGTCGGCACGCCCGGCACGTTGGAGCTGCTGCACGCCCTCACCGAGGCCGACGCCCTCGCGACCGGGCCGGCGGCGTGGTCCGCCTGGCGGGGATCGCTCGTCGCGGACCTGGTCAAACGGGTCGCGGGACTCCTCTCGGGGCAGGGCCCCGACGAACCGGAACCCGCCGTGACCAGCGCCGAGCAGGAGCGCCTGGCCGTCGAGGCGCTGCGCACCCGCGGACCGGTGCTCGCCCTGCACGCCGCCCCGGCCGATACCGGGCAGGCGGACGGCGAGCCCGAGCCCGTCGGTGTCGAACTCCTCATCGCCGTGCCCGACCAGCCGTCGGTGCTGCCGGCGGTGGCCGGCGTGCTCGCGCTGCACCGGCTCACCGTCCGCGCCGCCGATCTGCGCGCGGTCGAACTCCCCCGCGAGGTGGGGCCGGAGACCGTCCTCGTACTGAACTGGCGGGTCGCCGCCGCCTACGGCTCGCTCCCGCAGGCCGCCCGGCTGCGCTCCGATCTCGTGCGGGCCCTCGACGGCTCCCTGGACGTGACCGCCCGCCTCGCCGAGCGGGACGCCGCGTACCCGCGCCGGCGGGGGGTCAAGGCGCCGCCGCCGAGGGTCACTGTGGCCCCGGCGGCGTCCCGGCTGGCCACGGTCATCGAGGTCCGCGCCCAGGACGCTCCCGGGCTGCTGCACCGGATCGGCCACGCCCTGGAGTCCGCGGGGGTCAGCGCGCGCAGCGCGCGGGTCTCGACACTCGGGGCGAACGCCGTGGACGCGTTCTACGTCACAGGCCCCGGGGAGCCCCGCTGCCGCCCGAGGAGGCCGTGGACGTGGCGCGTGCCGTGGAGGCCGCGCTGCGGACCGGCTGAACGCCCCGGACCCGGGCGGGGGGATCCGTCCGGCCGCGTGCCAGGGGCAGACCCCATCCCACGCGGCCGGATACCCTTGGGTGACATCTGTCCGCCCGCCCCGAGACCTGAGGATCCGCGACCACCGTGTTCGACACCCTCTCCGACCGCCTTGCAGCGACATTCAAGAACCTCCGGGGCAAGGGCCGCCTGTCCGAGGCCGACATCGACGCCACGGCACGTGAGATCCGTATCGCGCTGCTCGAGGCCGATGTGGCGCTGCCCGTCGTGCGCGCCTTCATCAAGCAGGTCAAGGAGCGCGCCCTCGGCGCCGAGGTGTCCCAGGCGCTGAACCCCGCCCAGCAGGTCATCAAGATCGTCAACGAGGAGCTCATCGGCATCCTCGGCGGCGAGACCCGCCGGCTGCGCTTCGCCAAGCAGGCGCCCACGGTGATCATGCTCGCGGGCCTCCAGGGCGCCGGCAAGACCACCCTGGCCGGCAAGCTCGGCCTCTGGCTCAAGGGCCAGGGCCACTCCCCGCTGCTCGTCGCCTGCGACCTGCAGCGCCCCAACGCGGTGAACCAGCTGGCCGTCGTCGCCGAACGCGCGGGCGTCGCCGTCTTCGCGCCCCAGCCCGGCAACGGCGTGGGCGACCCGGTGCAGGTCGCCAAGGAGTCGATCGACTACGCGAAGTCGAAGGTCCACGACGTCGTCATCGTCGACACCGCGGGCCGCCTCGGCATCGACCAGGAGATGATGCGGCAGGCCGCGGACATCCGTGACGCGGTCGGCCCCGACGAGGTCCTCTTCGTCGTCGACGCGATGATCGGTCAGGACGCGGTCAACACCGCGGAGGCGTTCCGGGACGGCGTCGGCTTCGACGGAGTGGTGCTGTCCAAGCTGGACGGCGACGCCCGCGGCGGTGCCGCGCTCTCCATCGCGCACGTCACCGGCAAGCAGATCATGTTCGCCTCGAACGGCGAGAAGCTGGACGAGTTCGACGCGTTCCACCCGGACCGCATGGCGTCCCGCATCCTCGGCATGGGCGACATGCTGTCGCTGATCGAGAAGGCCGAGCAGACCTTCAGCCAGGCCGAGGCCGAGAAGATGGCGGCCAAGCTGGCGAAGGGGCCCAAGGAGTTCACGCTCGACGACTTCCTGGCCCAGATGGAGCAGGTCAGGAAGATGGGGTCCATCTCCAAGCTGCTCGGGATGCTGCCCGGCATGGGCCAGATCAAGGACCAGATCAACAACATCGACGAGCGGGACGTCGACCGGACGGCGGCGATCATCAAGTCGATGACGCCCGGTGAGCGCACCGACCCGACGATCATCAACGGCTCGCGCCGGGCCCGCATCGCCCGCGGTTCCGGTGTCGACGTCAGCGCCGTGAAGAACCTGGTGGAGAGGTTCTTCGAGGCCCGCAAGATGATGTCGCGCATGGCCCAGGGCGGAGGCATGCCGGGAATGCCGGGCATCCCGGGCATGGGCGGCGGCCCGGGCCGTCAGAAGAAGAAGCAGAAGCAGGCCAAGGGCAAGCAGCGCTCCGGCAACCCGATGAAGCGCAAGGCCGAGGAGCAGGCCGCCCAGGCACGCCGCCAGCAGGCCGACCAGGGGAGCCCGTTCGGCCTGCCGGCGGGCGGCCAGGGCGCCCAGGACTTCGAGCTCCCGGAGGAGTTCAGGAAGTTCATGGGCTGACGGGCCCGGCCACCAGCACCCCGGGGCCCCGCGATCACCCGATCGCGGGGCCCCGGGCCGTGCCGGACCCCGGCGGCCGGGAGGCCCGTCCCACCGCGGCCCGCTCCGGGTGGCAGCGCGCCCTGTTCTGTGCGCTCATGGGCAGAGATCGGGAGCAGCCGAGGGACCGGAGGGCAGGCCGTGGCCAATTCCGTACCCCGCGCGACCGCACCGACCAGCCCTGGCGGTCGGAGGGGGCACCGCCACCCGCGCCGCCGCGCAGGAAGCCGCCCGGCGGCTGGGTCGTGCTCGTCGCGACCGCCGCGGCCCTCTTCCTCGTCGCCTACGGGATCCTGTCGTACTTCGCCGGGGGCGGCGAGCAGACGATCTCGTACACCGAGTTCAGCAAGCAGGTCGAGGCCGGCAACGTCACCAAGATCTACGCCAAGGGCAGCACGATCGAGGGAGAGCTCAGGACGGGGCAGCCGATCCCCGGCGGCGAGGGCGACTACACCACCTTCCGGACCCAGCGGCCGGAGTTCGCGGAGGACGACCTCTGGCAGCAGCTGAGCCAGAAGGGCGTGACCGTGACGGCCGAACCGGTCGTCGTCCAGCGCAGCCTGCTGACCAATCTGCTGCTCTCCCTCGCGCCGATCGTGATCCTCGTGCTGCTCTGGGTGGCCCTGGCGAGACGCCTGGGACCACGCCTGGGCGGTCCGCTGGGCCGCAAGGCGCCTCCCCGCCCCGTGGAACTGGAACCCCACCGGCGCACCACCTTCGCCGACGTGGCGGGGATCGACGAGGTCCAGGGCGAGCTGGACGACGTCGTCGACTTCCTCAAGAACCCCGAGGTCTACCGGGCCATGGGTGCGCGCATGCCCGGCGGCGTCCTGCTCGCCGGCCCGCCGGGCACCGGCAAGACGCTGCTCGCGCGGGCCGTGGCGGGCGAGGCGGGGGTGCCGTTCTTCTCCGCGTCCGCGTCGGAGTTCATCGAGATGATCGTGGGCGTCGGGGCCTCCCGCGTCCGCGAACTGTTCGCCGAGGCCCGCAAGGTGGCCCCGGCCATCGTCTTCATCGACGAGATCGACACCATCGGACGGGTGCGCGGTGGAGGCGCGACCGTCGGTGGGCACGACGAGCGCGAGCAGACCCTCAACCAGATCCTGACCGAGATGGACGGCTTCACCGGCTCGGAGGGTGTCGTCGTCATCGCCGCGACCAACCGCGCGGACGTCCTCGACCCCGCGCTCACCAGGCCCGGGCGCTTCGACCGCATCGTGCACGTCAGCCCGCCCGACCGGGCGGGCCGCGAGGCGATCCTCAGGATCCACACCCGGGACATCCCGCTCGCACCGAGCGTCGACCTGGCGCAGGTGGCCCGTACGACACCGGGTATGACGGGTGCCGAACTGGCCAACCTCGCCAACGAGGCCGCGCTGCTCGCCGTCAAGCGGCGGCAAGGCCGGGTGATGCAGCGGGACCTCTCCGACGCCCTGGAGAAGGTGCAGCTCGGCGCGGAGCGCGCGCTGGTGATGCCCGAGGGCGAGCGCCGCAGGACCGCGTACCACGAGAGCGGTCATGCCCTGCTCGGCATGCTCCAGCCGGGCGCCGACCCCGTCCGCAAGGTCACGATCGTCCCGCGCGGCCGGGCCCTGGGCGTCACCCTCTCCACCCCCGACGCCGACAAGTACGCGTACACCGAGGAGTACCTGCGTGGCAGGATCATCGGCGCGCTCGGCGGCATGGCCGCGGAGCACGTCGTCTTCGGGATCATCACCACCGGTTCGGAGAACGACCTGGAGCAGGTGACCCGGCTGGTCAGGGGCATGGTCGGACGCTGGGGGATGAGCGAGCGCGTCGGCCGCTTCACCGCGGTGCCGGGGGACGGGCAGGAGCCGTACGGGCTCGCCGCAGCCCCGGCGACGCTGGACGCGGTGGACCACGAGATGCGCAGGATCGCCGAGGAGTGCTACGAGAGCGCCTGCCGGCAGCTTCGCGACAACCGCGACCGGCTGGACGCACTGGCCGAGGCGCTCCTCGCCAGCGAGACCCTGGACGAGGAAGAGGCGTACCGGGCCGCGGGCATCCCCCGGCTCAAGAAGGACGCGAGCGGCCAGTGAATCCGGGGGTCCGGGCCCCGGGCCCCCGGACCTCGGATTCGGGACACGAACCCGGACGGCGAGGCCGGACGACGAACCCGGGACTCGGGCCCGGACCCCAGATTCGGGACACGAACCCGGACGACGAACCCGGACGACGGGCCCCGGGTGCCCGTGGCGGTTCGGGGAGCGCTGGCCGGCCCAGTACTGCGGGTCGCGGGGCCCGTGGCACCGCGCCCGGCCCGTCACGCCCGGCCTACCACGGAGGCCCGGATTCCGGGGCCTTCACGGGGCAGGCGCTGTCGTGCGCCCGCTGACGGGGGGCAGGCCCCCTCACGGCGTACGCGCTATCAGATACCGGAAGACGTTGGGCATCCACACCGTCCCGTCGGCCCGCACATGGGGATGGAGCGCCTCCGTGACCTCCTTCTCCACCTGCGCCGGGTCCGTCGCCCGTACCGCCGCGTCGAACAGGCCGGTCGACAGCAGTCCGCGCACGGCGCTGTCCAGATCCGCGTAGCCGAAGGGGCACGACACCCGGCCCGAACCGTCCGGGCGTATCCCCGCCCGGGACGCCACCTCCTCCAGGTCGTCCCTGAGCGTCGGCCGCCAGCCGCCGTCCGAGCGCAGCCGCTCGGTGAGCCTGCTCGCCACCCGCAGCACGGCCGAGGTGGCACACCGCTCGGGCGGGCCCCAGCCCGCCAGCACCACGGGGCTGCCGCGCTCGGCGAGCGGAACCGCTGCCTCCAGTGCGGGCACCAACCCGTCGGAGTCGCCGGCCGTACACCCGATCGGCTGAAAAACCGTGATCATGCTGAACCGGGGGCTCCGAGAATCGGCGGCCTCCTCCGGCCCGCCTTCGACCACCCGCGCGCCGGGCGAGGCACCTGCCCCGGAGTGCTGCTGCCCGGAGGCGAGCCGCTCGCGCGCCAGCGCCGTCCTCGCCCGGTCCGTGTCGACGCCGGTGACGCTCGCCCCGCGCCCCGCCGCCATCAGCAGGGCCAGGCCGGTGCCGCAGCCGAGGCCGAGGACACGGGTGCCGGGGCCGACCTCCAGATGCTCGTACACCGCCTCGTAGAGCGGTACCAGCATCCGCTCCTGGATCTCGGCCCAGTCACGGGCGCGCCTCCCGGCATCCGCCGGGGGCGCTGAGGAGGTACGAGGGTGGTGCGGGACGAGCGTAGGTGTCATCGAAAGCGCCCCAATCCGCCAAGAGGTCAGCCTTGCCCTGCTGGACAGCCCCCGTGTCGTATCGCTCGCGCCCCCCGTATGCCAGGGAACTGCGCTTCGCTCGGTACGTCCAGAGGTCGCACCGCAATGGCTCGGATGCCCCGGTCGTGCGCCCCCGCGCCCGGAACCTTTCCGCATCCAGAGTGCCGCCCCCTCGCGATTCCCGCCATGGCAGAGCCGCGGGTCCCGTGCCGCGGGGGGAGCCTGCGCCGCTGCCGCCGGGCTCCGGCCGGCGGCAGCGGCGCCGTCGGAGCCCGGGGACGTCGGCCCCCTCTGCGGCAGGGCGGAGGTCGCCCCTCGCGGTTGCGGGCCCCGGAGCGGCTGCGGCGGAAGTCCGGGGCGGCCGCGGTGGGAGCGGGCCGCCCGGTGCCGGAGGCAGGGGCGTTCCCCGGAACCGGGCCGGGCGCGGTTCCGGGCGGACGGGAGGGGGCGGCGCCCGGGTTCTGCGACCCTCCCGGTACGCTCGCGGACGTCCCGCGCACCCGCGGACGGACCCGCGACGCAGTGGCCGTTGGTCAGGAGGGAGCCGGACGTCCCGCGCACCCGGGCGCGCTCGGGAGACGACGCGCCCCTGCCGGGGGGCGTCCGCCCCGGCGCGCGGCGCGCGACCGCGCATCCGGTTCAGCCGGTGTCGCGTTGCTGCCCGGACGCGTGACTACGTACCACCTTGTTGTGAGCTGCGAGGCTTCTCCGCAGATCAGCGCACCCGCCCTCGTCAGGACGCATCAAGGGCAACTGACGGGTACGTGCAAATTATTTGGGATGCCCCGGAATGGAACCCGGGGAGCGTCCGGCTCGTTGTCACGACGTGAGCACGACACCACCTGTTCTCGCCGCAGAGCTGGCACAGGCGTGGGCCGACATTCAGCGGCACCACCCCGAGCTGCCCGATCTTGCCGCGCCAGAGTCACTGATCGGAGAGTCCTCGTCGGCCTGCGGGCACGAGCTCTCCTTCGAGCGACTGCTCCACGAGGCAGTCCACGGTATCGCCGCCGCCCGGGGAGTCCGCGACACCTCGCGCGCCGGCCGCTACCACAACCGCCGGTTCCTGGCGATCGCCGAGGAGATGGGCCTGGACCACCCCGAGGAGCCGCACCCCAGCAGCGGCTTCTCGCTGGTCACGCTCACCCCCGAGGCGAAGCGGCGGTACCGGCCGACCATCGAGCGGCTGCAGCGCGCCCTCGCCGCGCACACGGTCGCCACGGCATCCGACACCAAACGGACCTTCCGCGGTCCGGCGGCCCGCCACGGCTCGTCCGGCGGTGGCGTCCGGGTCAAGGCGGTCTGCGACTGCGGGAGAAACGTCCGGGTGGTCCCTTCGGTCCTCGCCCAGGCGCCGATCGTCTGCGGCGGCTGCGGCAAGCCGTTCCGCATCCCCGAACCGGTGGCGGCGGCGAGCTGAGCGGGGCCCGCACCCGACCGCACGCCGGGAGTGACCGGCCGGCCCGGCCCGGGGCCCACGGCCTCGGGTCAGCCGGGCGGTGTCCGTGTGGCACAATGTCTAGCTGTACTCGACAGTCGCACAGGACCCCTCTCTCCTCCGGCTGACGCGTCCATCGGGCCATCGGGTACCGCAACCCCACGCGGCATCTCGTTGTGCCCCACCACGTCAAAACCAGGAGATCCCACTCCCGTGGCAGTCAAGATCAAGCTGAAGCGTCTGGGCAAGATCCGTTCGCCTCACTACCGCATCGTCGTCGCCGACTCCCGTACCCGCCGTGACGGCCGGGCCATCGAGGAGATCGGTCTGTACCACCCGACGTACAACCCGTCGCGCATCGAGGTCGACTCGGAGCGCGCCCAGTACTGGCTGTCCGTCGGCGCCCAGCCGACCGAGCCGGTCCTCGCGATCCTGAAGCTCACCGGCGACTGGCAGAAGCACAAGGGCCTGCCCGCCCCGGAGAAGCCGCTCCTCGCCCCGGCCACGAAGGAAGAGAAGCGCCGCTCCTTCGACGAGTTCGCCAAGGCTCTCGAGGGTGAAGAGGGCAAGGGTGAGGCCATCACCCAGAAGTCGAAGAAGACCGAGAAGAAGGCGGACGAGGCTGAGGCCCCCGCCGAGTCCACCGAGGCCTGAGCATGCTCGAGGAGGCTCTCGAGCACCTCGTGAAGGGCATCGTCGACAACCCCGAGGACGTGCAGGTCGCCTCGCGCAATCTGCGTCGCGGCCGGGTGCTCGAGGTCCGGGTGCACCCCGACGATCTCGGTAAGGTGATCGGCCGCAACGGCCGCACCGCGCGCGCCCTGCGCACCGTCGTGGGCGCCATCGGCGGCCGTGGCATCCGTGTCGACCTCGTCGACGTGGACCAGGTCCGCTGAACAGTTGATCACCGGCGCGGGCCGGGGAGGGCCGGCCGGCCCTCCCCGGCCCGTCGTCGTACGACAGGAGCTTTGAGCGTGCAGCTGGTAGTCGCACGGATCGGCCGCGCCCACGGCATCAGGGGCGAGGTCACCGTCGAGGTGCGTACCGACGAGCCGGAACTGCGGCTCGCCCCCGGGGCCGTCCTGGCCACCGAACCGGCCTCCGCGGGCCCGCTCACCATCGAGACGGGCCGGGTGCACAGCGGCCGGCTGCTGCTGCGCTTCGAAGGCGTCCGGGACCGCAACGCCGCCGAGGCGCTCCGCAACACCCTGCTGATCGCCGAGATCGACCCGGAGGCGCTGCCCGAGGAGCCCGACGAGTACTACGACCACCAGCTCATGGACCTGGACGTGGTGCTCGCGGACGGTACGGAGATCGGCCGGATCACGGAGATCTCCCATCTGCCGTCGCAGGACCTCTTCATCGTGGAGCGGCCCGACGGGAGCGAGGTCATGATCCCGTTCGTCGAGCAGATCGTCACCGAGATCGACCTGGCCGCGCAGAAGGCCGTCATCGACCCGCCTCCCGGACTCGTCGACGACCGTGCGGAGACCGCCTCTCGGCGTGACGCGGACACCGGGGACGGGAACTGATGCGGCTCGACGTCGTCACCATCTTCCCCGAGTACCTGGAGCCGCTGAACGTCTCGCTCGTCGGCAAGGCCCGGGCGCGCGGGCAACTCGACGTCCACGTCCACGACCTGCGGGACTGGACGTACGACCGGCACAGCACCGTCGACGACACCCCGTACGGCGGCGGACCGGGCATGGTCATGAAGACCGGGCCCTGGGGCGAGGCGCTGGACGAGGTCCTCGCCTCCGGCTACGAGTCGGGCGCCTGCGCGCCGGCGCTGGTGGTGCCGACCCCGAGCGGCCGCCCGTTCACCCAGGAGCTCGCCGTCGAACTCTCCGAGCGGCCCTGGCTGATCTTCACCCCGGCCCGTTACGAGGGCATCGACCGCCGCGTCGTCGACGAGTACGCGACCCGCATACCCGTCCACGAGGTCTCCATCGGCGACTACGTGCTGGCCGGGGGCGAGGCCGCCGTCCTCGTCATGACGGAAGCCGTCGCACGGCTGCTGCCCGGCGTCCTCGGAAACGCCGAATCCCACCGCGACGACTCCTTCGCGCCCGGCGCCATGGCCGACCTCCTGGAAGGGCCCGTCTACACCAAGCCGCCGTTCTGGCGCGGCCGCGGCGTCCCCGACGTGCTGCTCAGCGGCCACCACGGCAGGATCGCCCGATGGCGCCGGGACGAGGCCTTCCGCCGGACCGCCCTGCACCGGCCGGACCTGATCGAGCGCTGCGACCCGTCCGCGTTCGACAGGAAGGACCGGGAGATCCTCTCCATCCTGGGCTGGGCGCCGTCTCCCGACGGCCGATTTTGGCGAAGGCCGCAGGCCGTGGAAGAATAGGCCGCTGCCGTTCGTCTGGCGTGCGCCCCTGCCACAGGGGGACACGACGCCCGCCCCGACGCCGCGGCTCCCCCGCCATCACCCCGGATACCGTCGATGACCTGTGGCATCGGCGAAGAAAGCAGACGAACATGTCGCATGTGCTCGACGCCGTCAACGCCGCCTCGCTGCGGACGGACCTCCCCGCCTTCCGCCCCGGTGACACCGTGAACGTCCACGTCCGCGTCATCGAGGGCAACCGCTCCCGCATCCAGCAGTTCAAGGGTGTCGTCATCCGCCGCCAGGGTTCGGGCGTCAGCGAGACCTTCACGGTCCGCAAGGTCTCCTTCTCCGTCGGCGTCGAGCGCACCTTCCCGGTGCACAGCCCGATCTTCGAGAAGATCGAGCTGGTCACCCGGGGCGACGTCCGCCGCGCCAAGCTGTACTACCTCCGTGAGCTGCGCGGCAAGGCCGCGAAGATCAAGGAGAAGCGCGAGAACTGAGCCGCGGCTCACACCCGTGCCCTGCTGAGGCCTCATACGGTTCTTACGGCGGCCGGATAGCATCTGGCCCCGATGGACACCGAAGCACTGCACACGGAGCGCGACCGCTCTTCCGCCCCCGAGACCGATCGGTCCGGCGCCGGAGAGGGGTCGCGCTCCGTGCGCGTCTCCCGGCGGCCCGGCTGGCGGCGAGCCGGTGTCCTCGGCGGTGTCTGCGCCGTGTTCCTGCTGCTCCTCAGCCAGTTCGTGATGCAGCCGTTCCAGATCCCCAGCACCTCCATGCAGCCCGCCCTCGAGGTCGGCGACCGGGTGCTGGTGAACAAGCTGGCGTACCGGTTCGGCTCCGAACCGAGGCGCGGTGACGTGGTCGTGTTCGACGGCACCGGGTCCTTCGTACCGGAGGACGTGGCGGAGAACCCGGTCAGTGCCGCCGCCCGGGAGGGGCTCTCCGCGCTGGGGCTCGCGGAACCGTCCGACACCGATTTCGTCAAACGCGTGGTGGGCGTGGGCGGCGACCGCGTGGTCTGCTGCGACAAGGGGGGAAGGCTCGAGGTGAACGGCGTACCGGTCGACGAGAGCTACCTGTACGCCGGTGAGGCCGCGTCCCGTGTGCCCTTCGACATCGTGGTACCGCAGGGGACCCTGTGGGTCATGGGCGACCACCGCAGCAGGTCGCGGGACTCCCGGGACCACCTGGGCGAGCCCGGCGGGGGCACGGTGCCCCTCGACAAGGTGATCGGGCGCGCGGACTGGATCGGCTGGCCGGCCGGCCGCTGGTCCCCGCTGCCGGCGACCGGCGCGTTCGACCGCGTGACCGCGCCGGACGGCGCCCATGGGTAGCCGCGGGCGCCGCGCGAGCCACCGGGCCGACACCAGGCTGCCCACCGGCACCCGGCCCACCGACGGCGGCCGGACGCTCCCAGGGCGCGCCGAGCGGCGCAGGCTCGCCAGGAAGGTCAAGAGACGGCGTCAGCGCTCGGCGGTCAAGGAGATCCCGCTCCTGATCACGGTGGCGCTGGTGATCGCCCTGGTGCTCAAGACGTTCCTGGTGCAGGCGTTCGTCATCCCCTCCGGCTCCATGGAGCAGACGATCCGCATCGACGACCGCGTACTGGTCGACAAGCTGACGCCCTGGTTCGGCTCCAAGCCCGAGCGCGGCGACGTCGTCGTCTTCAAGGACCCCGGCGGCTGGCTCCAGGACGAGCAGACGCCGCGGCCGGACGACCCGATCGTCGTCAAGCAGGTCAAGGACGTGCTGACCTTCATCGGCCTGCTGCCGAGCGACGACGAGCAGGACCTGATCAAGCGGGTCGTCGCCGTCGGCGGCGACTCGGTGAAGTGCTGCGACCAGGACGGCAGGGTCACGGTCAACGGTGTCCCGCTGAACGAGCCGTATCTGCGCCCCGGCAACGCGCCCTCGAAGCTGCCGTTCGACGTGCAGGTTCCCGAGGGCCGGCTCTTCGTGATGGGCGACCACCGGTCGAACTCGGCAGACTCCCGCTTCCACCTCGACGAGGAGTACAGCGGCACCGTCTCGGAGGAGGAGGTCGTCGGGCGCGCCGTGGTCATCGCTTGGCCGCTCGACCACTGGCGCAAACTGGAGGAGAGGGGAACGTACGCCTCGGTCCCCGATGCGCGCGCCGGGGCGGCCGCCGCGGGCGGGCCGTCGCATAGTGTGTCTTCCCGGGATCACAAAGGAGTGGTCCTGCTCCCGAGCCCTGCGGAACTCCCGCTCGTTATGGGAGTGGTGGGCCTGCGCCGTCTCGGGCGCGGGCGGTCGCACGGAGTGAGGAGTGGATGTGGGGGATTTGGCGGTAGGCGCACGGTCCGGACACGAGGAGCCCGAGGAGCGGCCCGAGCGGTACGCGAGGCCTTCCCCCGGTTCCGGCAGCTCCGGCGGCCTTCCCCCGCAGGACGACGGCGGTTCGGGAGACGGTGAGCAGGCGGGCGACGGCGGTTCGTCCGGTACCGGTGCGAGCAAGCAGCGGTCCTTCTGGAAGGAACTGCCCCTGCTGGTCGGCATCGCACTGGTGCTGGCGCTGCTGATCAAGACGTTCCTGGTGCAGGCGTTCTCGATCCCGTCCGACTCGATGATGAACACGCTCCAGCGCGGCGACCGGGTGCTCGTCGACAAGCTGACGCCCTGGTTCGGCTCCGAGCCCGAGCGCGGCGAGGTCGTGGTCTTCCACGACCCGGGCGGTTGGCTGGACGACACCTACACCCCCGAGCCCAACGTGGCGCAGCGCTTCCTGAGCTTCATCGGCCTGATGCCGTCGTCCGAGCAGAAGGACCTGATCAAGCGTGTCATCGCGGTCGGCGGTGACACCGTCTCCTGCAAGAAGGGGGGCAAGGTCATGGTCAACGGCAAGGCCCTGGACGAGACGTCCTACATCCGCCCGGGCAGCACGCCCTGCGACGACAAGCCGTTCGGTCCGATCCGGGTGCCCGAGGGGCGGATCTGGGTGATGGGCGACAACCGGGACAACTCCCTGGACTCCCGCTACCACCAGGAGCTGCCCTACAACGGCACGGTCAGCAACGAGGACGTCGTGGGGCGGGCCGTGGTGGTGGCCTGGCCGTTCGACCGCTGGTCCACGCTGCCCGTTCCGGACACCTTCGACCAGCCGGGGCTGAACGCGGCGGCGCTGATCGAGGGGACCGCGGGGCCCGGCGCACTGGCCGCGGCGGGCGCACTGCCGATCGTGCTCGTCCGCCGCAGGAGGCTGACCCGCGGGCGAACCGGCCGGTAGGGTGCCGCTCGGATCAGCGACCGCCGGTCCTGGGAGGCAGGGAGCGCTGCGATGAGCGGAACAGGACGAACGGACCGCGGCCGCGGCCGCCTCGGCAGTGTGCTGTCGGGGCTCGCCGTGGCCGTCGGCTGTGTGCTCTTCCTCGGCGGCTTCGTCTGGGGGGCGCTGCTCTACCAGCCGTACACGGTGCCGACGGACTCGATGTCCCCGACCGTGGCACCGGGGGACCGGGTGCTGGCGCAGCGGATCGACGGCTCCGAGGTCCGGCGCGGGGACATCGTCGTCTTCACCGACCGGGTGTGGGGGACGCCCCGGTGGTGAAGCGCGTGGTCGGGACCGGCGGGGACACGGTCGCCTGCTGCGGCACCGACGGCCGGATGACCGTCAACGGCAGGGCCGTCGAGGAACCGTATCTGCGCGGCGACGGGCCCGCTTCACCGATCGGCTTCACCGTATCGGTGCCCGACGGGAAGCTCTTCCTCCTGGGCGACGAGCGCAGGAACTCCGTGGACTCCCGGTCGCACCTTCAGGAGGCCGGCCGTGGCACGGTGCCGGCCGGATCCGTCAGCGCCCGGCTGGACGCCGTCGCCTGGCCTCTCGGCGGAGTCCTGGAACGGCCGCGGAGCTTCGCCGCACTGCCGGGAGGGATCTCCGAGCCGGGCCCCATCCGGCCGGTGCTGGCGTCGGTGACGCTCGGTGCCGTGCTGATCCTCGGCGGGGCGGCCTGGGGACCGCTCGCCGGGCTCGCCGCCCGGCGGCGGGCCGCCGCGCGGAGAGGGGCGGCCGCGGATGCCTGACGAGCCCGGAGGAGGCGGGGCACCCGGGACGGCCCCGGACGGACGCCCGCTGCGCCGGGTCTCCCGGGTGATCCTGCTCGATCCCGACGACCGCGTGCTGCTGCTGCACGGCTTCGAGCCGGACGACCCGGACGACGACTGGTGGTTCACGCCCGGTGGCGGGGTCGAGGGCACGGAGTCCCGGGAACAGGCCGCGCTGCGCGAACTGGCCGAGGAGACGGGGATCACCGAGGTCGAGCTGGGGCCGGTGATCTGGCAGCGGGAGTGCTCCTTCCCGTTCGACGGGCGCCGCTGGAACCAGGACGAGTGGTACTACCTGGCGCGTACCCGGCAGACGGCGACCAGCCTGACGGGGCTGACCCGGCTGGAGCGGCGCAGTGTCGCCGGGCTGAGGTGGTGGACCTCCTCCGAACTGTCCGCGGCCCGTGAGACGGTGTACCCGACCAGGCTCGCCGAGCTGCTGCGTACGCTGCTCGACGAGGGGCCTCCGAGTGCGCCTGTGGTCCTGGCCCGGGAAGTCGCCTAGGGACGCGGGGGCTGGCGCACAATAGGGGGACGCACGGCTGAAGGGGAACATGCCATGAGCGCCGAGGACCTCGAGAAGTACGAGACCGAGATGGAGCTGAAGCTCTACCGGGAGTACCGCGACGTCGTCGGCCTGTTCAAGTACGTGATCGAGACCGAGCGTCGCTTCTACCTCACCAATGACTACGAGATGCAGGTGCACTCGGTGCAGGGTGAGGTCTTCTTCGAGGTCTCCATGGCAGACGCCTGGGTGTGGGACATGTACCGGCCGGCCAGGTTCGTGAAGCAGGTCCGGGTACTCACGTTCAAGGACGTGAACATCGAGGAGCTGAACAAGAGCGATCTGGAGCTTCCCCAGGGCTGACCCTCACCCGAACGGGTGGTGCGGTTTTCCACAGCGAGGGGGTTGTCCACCAAGATCCACTCGCTGGGGCCGCTCGCGTCAGAGTCGGTGCCGGAGGTGGTGCCGAGATGAACGCGACGGGAGCACTGGGGCGGTACGGCGAGGAGCTGGCGGCCCGGCGGCTGGCGGCGAGCGGGATGGCCGTGCTCGCCCGGAACTGGCGATGCGGACGGGCCGGCGAGATCGACATCGTCGCCCGGGACGGCGACACGGTGGTCGTGTGCGAGGTCAAGACGCGCAGAGGCGGTCCGGCCGGGCGGGCGCCCTTCGAGCATCCGATGGCCGCGATCACCACGGCCAAGGCGGACCGCCTCAGACGCCTGGCCGCATGCTGGCTGGAACTGCAGGAAGGACCACCGCCCCGGGGCGGGGTACGGATCGATCTCGTGGCGGTGCTGCTTCCGCGGCGGGGTGCTCCCCGGGTCGAGCATGTGACGGGGGTGGCCTGAGATGGGATTCGCTCGCACGTGCTCCGTGGCGCTGGTGGGCGTCGAGGGCGTGGTCGTGGAGGTCCAGGCGGACCTGGAACCGGGGGTCGCGGCCTTCGCCCTGGTCGGGCTTCCGGACAAGAGCCTGGTGGAGAGCCGCGACCGGGTCCGGGCGGCCGTCGTCAACTCGGGCGCCGAGTGGCCGCAGAAGAAGCTCACGGTCGGGCTCAGCCCGGCGTCGGTGCCCAAGGGCGGCAGTGGGTTCGACCTGGCTGTCGCCTGCGCGGTCCTGGCCGCCGCCGAGCGCGTCGATCCCAGGGCGATCGCGGATCTCGTGCTCCTCGGCGAGCTGGGCCTGGACGGCCGAGTGCGGCCGGTGCGGGGAGTGCTGCCCGCGGTCCTCGCCGCGGCCGAGGCGGGTTACCAGCAGGTCGTCGTGCCCGAGCGGACGGCCGGTGAGGCCTCGCTGGTACCGGGCGTCTCGGTCCTCGGCGTGCGCAGCCTCCGCCAGCTGATCGCGGTACTGAACGACGAGCCGGTGCCGCAGGAGGAGCCCGAAGGCGACGGCCGGCCCGGTGCCATGCTCGCGGGGCTGGTGGTGCCAGGCGCCGGGCTGGGCACGGGACTCGCCGCCGACCCGGGCCGGGCCGGGGGCTCCCTTCCCGACCTGGCGGACGTCGCCGGTCAGCACGGGGCCCGGACCGCGCTCGAGGTCGCCGCGGCCGGGAGACACCACCTGCTGCTCCAGGGCCCTCCGGGCGCGGGCAAGACGATGCTGGCGGAGCGGCTTCCGTCCGTGCTTCCGCCGCTGACCCGCAAGGAGTCCCTGGAGGTCACCGCGGTCCACTCGGTCGCGGGCATCCTGCCGCCCGGCGAACCCCTGGTGCGCACGCCGCCCTACTGCGCCCCGCACCATTCGGCGACCATGCAGTCCCTCGTGGGCGGCGGACAGGGCATGCCGAGGCCCGGAGCGGTCTCGCTGGCGCACCGGGGCGTCCTGTTCCTGGACGAGGCCCCGGAGTTCTCCGGCAAGGCGCTCGACGCCCTCCGCCAGCCACTCGAGTCGGGTCACGTGGTCGTGGCGCGCAGTGCGGGCGTGGTCCGGCTGCCCGCTCGGTTCCTGCTGGTGCTGGCGGCCAACCCCTGCCCCTGCGGGCGCCACACCCTGCACGGCGCGGGATGCGACTGCCCTGCCTCGCTGATCCGGCGATACCAGGCACGGCTTTCCGGTCCGCTGCTCGACCGGGTCGACCTGCGGGTTGAGGTGGAGCCCGTCAGCCGGGCCGAGCTGCTGGGCCAAGGCGCCCGGGGGGAGCCGTCCGCCGCCGTCGCCGCACGGGTCGGGGAGGCGCGCGACCGAGCGGCGGCACGGCTGTCCGGCACCCCGTGGCGCGCCAACAGCGAGGTGCCCGGCCATGAACTGCGCACCCGCTGGCACACCTCTCCCGGCGCACTCGCCGAGGCGGAGCGGGACATGGAGCGGGGGCTGCTCACGGCCAGGGGCATGGACCGTGTGCTCCGGGTCGCCTGGACGGTCGCCGACCTCGCGGGCCGCGACCGGCCCCATGCACGCGATGTGGACCTGGCGCTGCAACTGCGTACGGGTATCGCCCGCGGTGTCCCGGCGGGTTTCGGAACCGGGCGATGAGCGCCGGGCGGGTAGACGGGCCGCCGGGCCGCCCGGGCACGGCGAAGGGAGCCCGGAGATGACCGCCGGAGCGGGTGAGGAGGAGCGGAGGGCGCGTGCGGCGTTGACGGGGGTCGTCGAACCGGGTGATGAACGTGCGGGCGGATGGCTGCGCCGATACGGCCCGGTGGAACTGCTGACCCGCCTCGCCGTGCCCGCCGGGACCGAGGACCGCCTCCCAGGTGCCGGGGAGCGGAGGATGCGGGGCTACCGGACCCGGGCGGTGGCGGCTCGTCCGGAGCGGGATCTGGAGCGGGTGGCCCAGCTGGGCGGGCGCTTCGTGTGCCCGGGGGATCCGGAGTGGCCCGGCCAGCTGGACGACCTCGGAGACGCAAGACCGGTCGGGCTCTGGGTGCGGGGCCGTGCCGACCTGCGGATATGGGCTCTGCGCTCGGTCGCGGTAGTGGGTGCCCGAGCCTGCACCCCGTACGGCGCGCATGTGTCCGGGAGACTCGCCTCGGGCCTCGCCGAGCGCGGCTGGGTCGTCGTCTCCGGCGCCGCGTACGGGATCGACGCCGCGGCCCACAGGGGTGCCCTGTCCGCGGGCGGCGCGACGGTCGCCGTGCTGGCCTGCGGGGTGGACACCGTCTATCCCCGGGGGCACGCCGAGTTGGTCCGTCGGGTGTCCGAACAGGGACTGGTCGTCGCGGAGTTGCCGCCCGGCAGCCACCCCACACGCAGCCGGTTCGTGCTGCGGAACCGGGTCATCGCGGCCCTGTCCCGGGGCACCGTCGTCGTGGAGGCCGAGTACCGGAGCGGTTCCCTGGCCACCGCTCGTGCCGCGGATCGCCTCGGCCGCTTCACGATGGGCGTTCCCGGGCCGGTGACCAGCGGGCTCTCCTCGGGGGTACATGAACTCCTGCGCAACGGGGCGGTGCTGGTGACCGACACCGACGAAGTGGTGGAACTGGTGGGTGACATCGGTGAACTCGCCCCGCGCGCCGTGGGCCGGTGCTCCCGAGAGACCTCCTCGCACCCGGCTGTGCACGGGTTCTGGAGGCTCTCCCGGTCCGCGGTGCTCTCGACGGCCGGGAGGTCGCCGACCGAGCCGGCAGCACGCCCGACGAGGCTCTCGCGAGGCTGTACGAACTGCACTCCCTGGGTTTTGTCGAACGCCAGGGTGATCGCTGGCAGTTGGCCGCAGGCGCCACAACGGGATCGAACGCACGGCGAGGCGATGCTTGACCCGGGGCATTCGGGTGACAAGGTGAGCCCGATGGCCCGGGCCGCGCCTCCGCGACATCACGGGGGCCGGTGCCCGCTGCCCCGGCCCTCGTTCGAAGATGTGGCCGACGGTACACACTCACCGAGGCGCGATCCGCCGCCGTTCGCGCACCGCCATCCTCCAGTCACGCTACGCTCACCAGGTTCACCGCCCAGCCACCCGCCCAGACAACCCGTCCCACACGCTCCACGGCAGAACGGCTCAAAGGCAACGCATGCCCCAGCACACCTCCGGGTCTGACCACGCGGCAGTTCCCCCCGCTGCCCGTGGTTCCGTGCGGCCGCCCGCGCCCTCGTCGCTCGAAGAGCTGTGGCGGTCGTACAAGGCCACCGGTGACGAGCGGTTGCGGGAGCAGCTGATCCTGCACTACTCACCGCTGGTGAAGTACGTCGCGGGCCGGGTGAGCGTCGGACTGCCGTCCAACGTCGAGCAGGCGGACTTCGTCTCCTCGGGAGTCTTCGGACTCATCGACGCGATCGAGAAGTTCGACATCGAACGTTCGATCAAGTTCGAGACGTATGCGATCACCCGCATCCGGGGCGCCATGATCGACGAGTTGCGGGCACTGGACTGGATCCCGCGCTCGGTGCGCCAGAAGGCCCGGAACGTCGAGCGCGCGTACGCCACGCTGGAGGCTCAACTGCGGCGCACCCCCTCCGAGAGCGAGGTGGCCGCGGAGATGGGCATCTCGCTCGAGGAACTGCACTCCGTCTTCAGCCAGTTGTCCCTGGCGAACGTCGTCGCCCTGGAGGAACTGCTCCATGTCGGCGGTGAGGGCGGCGACCGGCTCAGCCTCATGGACACCCTGGAGGACACCGCTGCGGACAACCCCGTGGAAGTGGCCGAGGACCGCGAGCTGCGGCGCCTTCTCGCCCGCGCCATCAACACCCTCCCCGACCGGGAGAAGACCGTCGTCACCCTCTACTACTACGAAGGCCTGACCCTGGCCGAGATCGGCAACGTCCTGGGCGTCACCGAGAGCCGGGTCAGCCAGATCCACACCAAGTCCGTGCTGCAGCTCAGGGCGAAGCTGGCCGACGTCGCCCGGTGAGGCCGGCGCCGCCCGCCGGTACCCCCTCCTGCCGGGGAGACGGCCGCAGTGCCGGGCCGATCCGGCGCAGTCCGCCCGTGCGCACCGCCCTCGCCGTAAAGTGGTTCCGTGCCAAGGATTCGAGCGGCCTCCGTGGCCGAGCACCGGACCATGCAGCGCGCAGCTCTGCTGGACGCCGCACGTTCCCTGCTGTCCGAAGGGGGGACGGACGCGCTCACCTTCCCCGCCCTCGCCGAGCGCACAGGCCTGGCCAGATCCTCCGTCTACGAGTACTTCCGTTCCCGTGCCGCGGTGGTCGAAGAGCTGTGCGCCGTCGACTTCCCGGTCTGGGCGGCGGAGGTCGAGGCCGCCATGGCCGCCTCGGACACCGCCGAGGGCAAGGTCGAGGCCTATGTGCGCCGTCAGCTGGAACTCGTCGGTGACCGCCGCCACCGGGCCGTCGTCGCGATCTCGGCGAGCGAGCTGGACGACGGTGCCAGGGAGAAGATCCGCGCCGCGCACGGCGGGCTGATCGCCATGATCGTGGAGGCGCTCGGGGAACTGGGTCACCGGCAGCCCCGACTCGCGGCCATGCTCCTCCAGGGGGTCGTGGACGCCGCGGTGCGCCGTATCGAGCTGGGCGCCGCCGAGGACCCCCCTGCCATCGCGGAGGCAGCGGTCTCGATGGCGCTCCGCGGGGTCCTGGGCGCCTGAGCCCGCGCCTGCCGTTCCTGCCGGCCCGGGTCTGCCCTGAGACGGTCCCGGTCGCGACCGCTTGTGTGCGCCCTACCCGCCCCACTCGCCCCACCCGCCGGCCCCGCCGGCCCACACCTCGAGCCGACGGCTCCCCACACCGAGCCCGCCCCGGCCCGTGCCGCCTTCCCGTGCCTCTCGTCCGCCGCCGTCCGGCCTGTACCGCTCCCGTCCCGCGCCGTGACCGGCTGCCGTGACCGAGTCCGCGCCGTGCCGTCCCGCTCGCCCTTGCGTCGCGCTCGCCCTTGCGGCGCCGCCCGCTCGTGCGCCGCGGCCCGTGCCCGGTTCCGCCACGTGCCTGGATCCGCCCTTGCCCGCCCAGGGGTGCCTTCCACCCCGCTTCTTCCCTCCCTTGCCCCCTCCCTCCCGCCTCCTTCCCGCTCTCCCTTCTTTCCTTCCCCTCCTCCCCGGCTCCTTCTGTGGTCCAGGCCGCCGCCGGTGGTGCGAGACGCCCTGCGGGAGACGATCGCCGCCACCGCGAGCAGCAGGGCCTGGATCCCGTCCGCGCCCGCCCGGGACCGAGCCGCCGAGGCCGCGGCGAGCCCCGGCGGGGCTCCCCCCGGTGCCGTCGCCGGCTCGGGGACGCCGAAGACCGGAAGCAGCCGGGACGGGCCGCGGCGCAGGGCCGACGCGGGCAGGAGGGCCAGCGGGTCGAGGTACTCCTCTCCGCGCCGGAGCCCCCAGTGCAGACAGCCTCGCGGACAGTGCGAGGAACCCTCCGCCACCACCGCCACGACCTGCCCCTCGGCCACCAGGGCGCCCGGGCGGACCAGCGGACGCACCGGCTCGTAGGTCGTCCGCAGCGGCGGGTCGCCCGTACCCGCCAGTTCGATCGACAGCACTCCGCGCCCCGCCACCGGCCCGGCGAAGGCCACCCGGCCCGCCGCCGCGGTGCGCACCTCGGTGCCCGGGGGCGCCGCCAGGTCCACCCCGCGGTGGCCCCGCCCGTACGGGGAAGGCGGCGGTTCCCAGCCCCGCACCACCGAGGGGCGGGGCGGGCCCACCGGCCAGACGGCCGCCCGGGCGGCCACCGGGGAGACCAGCACCAGCAGCACCGCTGCCAGTGCCGTTGTCGCGACTCGTCGTCCGAGATTCATGACGCCGACGGTCCCGCAACCGGCCGTCGTTGCGCTGATCATGGTCTGGATCTGTGGACTACCGACCGGTTGTGGACATCGCCGTCACCCGGCACCCCGGCGGTCCCGTACACTTCTTCTGGCGATCCGGGTCACCCGGGTCGACTTCGCACGCCCCGCCACCACCCACATCCGCGGTCGGTGGCCGCGCCTCTCGGTCCCTTGCGGCACGGCGCGCCGGGGCGTCAGGACACAACCGGGAAAACTCAAGGAGATACGGCCATGGCCGTCGTCACGATGCGGGAGCTGCTGGAGAGCGGCGTCCACTTCGGTCACCAGACCCGTCGCTGGAACCCGAAGATGAAGCGCTTCATCTTCACCGAGCGCAACGGCATCTACATCATCGACCTGCTCCAGTCGCTGTCGTACATCGACCGCGCCTACGAGTTCGTCAAGGAGACCGTCGCGCACGGCGGCTCCATCATGTTCGTCGGCACGAAGAAGCAGGCGCAGGAGGCCATCGCCGAGCAGGCGACCCGCGTCGGCATGCCCTACGTCAACCAGCGCTGGCTCGGCGGCATGCTCACCAACTTCTCCACCGTCTACAAGCGCCTTCAGCGTCTGAAGGAGCTCGAGGCGATCGACTTCGAGGACGTGGCCGCCTCCGGTCTCACCAAGAAGGAGCTCCTGGTCCTCTCGCGCGAGAAGGCCAAGCTGGAGAAGACCCTCGGTGGCATCCGCGAGATGCAGAAGGTGCCGAGCGCCGTCTGGATCGTCGACACCAAGAAGGAGCACATCGCCGTCGGTGAGGCGCGCAAGCTCCACATCCCGGTCGTCGCGATCCTCGACACCAACTGCGACCCGGACGAGGTCGACTACAAGATCCCGGGCAACGACGACGCGATCCGCTCCGTCACCCTGCTCACCCGCGTGATCGCCGACGCCGTCGCCGAGGGCCTCATCGCCCGTTCCGGCGTCGCGACCGGCGACTCGAAGCCGGGCGACAAGGCCGCCGGCGAGCCGCTGGCCGAGTGGGAGCGCGACCTGCTCGAGGGCGAGAAGAAGGCCGACGAGACCCCGGCCGCCGAGGCCGAGAAGCCGGCCGAGGCCGAGAAGCCGGCCGAGGCCGCTGCCGAGGCTCCGGCCGCGGACGCCGACAAGGCCTGACGCCCAGGTTCCGGTAGCCGACGGCGGGGGCCCATGAAGCCCCCGCCGTCGGCCCGTAGATCGTTCGACCTCAGCTCTTCGACTTCAGAGAGATTCACAGACATGGCGAACTACACCGCCGCTGACGTTAAGAAGCTCCGCGAGCTCACCGGCGCGGGCATGATGGACTGCAAGAAGGCGCTCGACGAGGCCGACGGCAACGTCGACAAGGCCGTCGAGGCCCTGCGCATCAAGGGCCAGAAGGGCGTCGCCAAGCGTGAGGGCCGCTCCGCCGAGAACGGCGCCGTGGTCTCCCTCATCGCCGACGACAACACCTCCGGTGTCATCGTCGAGCTGAAGTGCGAGACGGACTTCGTCGCCAAGGGCGACAAGTTCCAGGCCGTCGCGGGCGCGCTCGCCGCCCACGTCGCCGCCACCGGCCCGGCCGACATCGAGGCCCTGCTCGCCTCCGAGATCGAGCCCGGCAAGACCGTGCAGGCCTACGTCGACGAGGCCAACGCCAACCTCGGCGAGAAGATCGTCCTGGACCGCTTCGCGCAGTTCTCCGGCGCCTACGTGACCGCGTACATGCACCGCACGATGCCCGACCTGCCCCCGCAGATCGGTGTCCTCGTCGAGCTCGACAAGCCGAACGCCGAGGTCGCCAAGGGCATCGCCCAGCACATCGCCGCCTTCGCGCCGAAGTACCTGTCCCGTGAGGACGTCCCGGCCGAGGTCGTCGAGTCCGAGCGCCGTGTCGCCGAGGAGACCACCCGCGCCGAGGGCAAGCCCGAGGCCGCCCTGCCGAAGATCGTCGAGGGTCGCCTCAACGGCTTCTTCAAGGACGCCACCCTCCTGGGCCAGCCGTACGCGCTGGACAACAAGAAGTCCGTCCAGCAGATCCTGGACGAGGCCGGTGTCGCCCTGAAGCGCTTCTCGCGCATCAAGGTCGGCATCTGAGCCGGTACGCGATCGACACGGGAGCCCGATAGGGTCTTCCCGCAGTCGTCGGCCGCGTGACGCCGGACGACCGCAGATCTGACGAGGAGGCCATTGCCGCAGGGACACCAGCACCCACCGGCGATGGCCTTCTTCGTATGTGCACGAGGAGATCTCCATGAACAAGGGCGCGGACGCCAATCCGGCCGCCGACGACAAGAGCGACCGTACCGGCACGAAAGCCGGCCGCTTCATGCTGAAGCTGTCAGGGGAGGCCTTCTCCGGCGGCACCGGCCTGGGCGTCGACCCCGACGTCGTCCATGCCATCGCAAGGGAGATCGCCGCGGTCGTCCGCGATGGCGCGCAGATCGCGGTGGTCATCGGCGGCGGCAACTTCTTCCGCGGAGCCGAGCTTCAGGTGCGCGGCATGGACCGGGCGCGCTCCGACTACATGGGCATGCTCGGCACGGTCATGAACTGCCTCGCCCTCCAGGACTTCCTGGAGAAGGAGGGGATCGACTCCCGCGTCCAGACCGCCATCACCATGGGCCAGGTCGCGGAGCCCTATATTCCGCTGCGGGCGGTGCGCCACCTCGAGAAGGGGCGTGTCGTCATCTTCGGTGCCGGTATGGGCATGCCGTACTTCTCCACCGACACCACCGCCGCCCAGCGCGCCCTGGAGATCGACGCCGAGGCGCTGCTCATGGGCAAGAACGGGGTCGACGGCGTCTACGACTCCGACCCCAAGGCCAACCCGGACGCGGTGAAGTTCGACGCGCTGGAGTACGGGGAGGTGCTCGCCCGCGACCTCAAGGTCGCCGACGCCACCGCCATCACCCTCTGCCGCGACAACGCCCTGCCGATCCTCGTCTTCGAACTGCTCGCCGCGGGCAATATCGCTCGGGCCGTCCGGGGTGAGAAGATCGGCACGCTCGTGAGCGACCAGGGCACCCGGGCCTGACCCCGGGGCACCGCCCCGGGATGGACAAAGCCCTGCCGGTCGGACACCGTGCAGGGGAGACGCGCCGCCAACTTTCGCAGGCGTCGTACGCGCGGCACGGACCGGACCGCGGACCCGCACCAGGGGCCGGGCCGGGGCGTCGCCGCTCGTACACGCCGGGACTACCAAGACACGCAGGAGCAAGTGGTGATCGAAGAGACCCTCCTCGAGGCCGAGGAGAAGATGGAGAAGGCCGTCGTGGTCGCCAAGGAGGACTTCGCCGCGATCCGCACCGGGCGTGCGCACCCGGCGATGTTCAACAAGATCGTGGCCGACTACTACGGTGCGCTGACGCCGATCAACCAGCTGGCCTCGTTCTCGGTGCCGGAGCCGCGCATGGCCGTGGTGACCCCGTTCGACAAGAGCGCGCTGCGCAACATCGAGCAGGCGATCCGCGACTCCGACCTGGGCGTCAACCCCAGCAACGACGGAAACATCATCCGGGTGGTGTTCCCCGAGCTCACCGAGGAGCGCCGCCGCGAGTTCATCAAGGTCGCCAAGGGCAAGGCCGAGGACTCCCGCATCTCGATCCGCTCCGTGCGCCGCAAGGCCAAGGAGGCCATCGACAAGCTGATCAAGGACGGCGAGGTCGGCGAGGACGAGGGCCGCCGTGCGGAGAAGGAGCTCGACGACACCACCGCGAAGTACGTCGCGCAGGTGGACGAGCTGCTCAAGCACAAGGAAGCCGAGCTGCTCGAGGTCTGATGAACGACTCTTCCCGGGGGCCCCGACGAGCACCGGCTACTGGGGTCCGCCCGCCCAGGGGGCTGCCCCGGCGGGTCCCGCATACGATGAGCCTGTTGCCCAGCAGACTCGGCCCATGCCCGTCGTGCCGGGTGATCCCGACGCAGGGAGAGACGCCGCACACCGCGATGACCGTGACCGGGGGGCCGCTCGGCTGAGCGGCCCCCCGGTCCGCGACGAGATGCCGCAGGAGCCCATGCCCAGCCCTCCGCCGCCTGCGGCTCCCCAGCCGTCGGAGCCGCAGCCGCCGCAGAAGAAGCGCGCAGGCCGTGATCTCCGTGCTGCCATAGGGGTCGGCGTCGGACTCGGTGCGGTGATCGTCGCGGCGCTGTTCGTCGTCAAGTCCGTGTTCGTCGGCGTGATCGCCGTCGCCGTGGTGGTCGGGCTGTGGGAACTCACCTCCCGCCTCCAGGAACGGAAGGGCATCAGGGCGCCCCTGGTGCCGCTCGCGGTGGGCGGCGCGGCGATGGTCGTGGCCGGATACGTCCGGGGTGCCGAGGGCGCGTGGGTCGCCACCGCCCTCACCGCCCTGGCGGTGCTGGTCTGGC
The DNA here is from genome assembly GCA_003725745.1 of Streptomyces sp. I6. GTDB lineage: Bacteria > Actinomycetota > Actinomycetes > Streptomycetales > Streptomycetaceae > Streptomyces. Next base: position 5,077,125 of record RHDP01000001.1, read on the forward strand.
GGATGACCGAACCACCCGAGGGCTACCTCAAGGACGTCACGGCGGGGCTCTTCGCGACGTTCTACGTGCCGTTCCTCGCCACGTTCGTCGCGATGATGCTCACCGCGGAGGACGGCCCGCAGCGGGTCTTCACGTTCCTCCTGCTGACCGTCGTGAGCGACACCGGCGCGTACGCGATCGGCTGGCGTTTCGGCAGGCACAAGCTGGCGCCGCGCATCAGCCCCGGGAAGACCCGCGAGGGACTGCTGGGCGCCGTGGCGTTCGGCATGGGGGCGGGCGCCGTCTGCATGCCGCTCCTGATCGACGGCGGCACCTGGTGGCAGGGCCTGGTCCTCGGCCTCGCGGTCGCGGTCAGCGCGACCCTGGGCGACCTCGGTGAGTCGATGATCAAGCGGGACCTGGGCATCAAGGACATGGGCACCCTGCTGCCCGGCCACGGGGGCATCATGGACCGGCTCGACTCGCTGCTGCCCACGGCGCCGGTGGTGTGGCTGCTGTTCGTGCTGTTCGTCGGCGCGGGCTGATCCGGGGAGTACCGGCCCGGACGCGATGCGAGCGCCGTCCGGGCCGGGAACGGGACCAGGCCGGTTCGACGCCGGGCAGGGCCGGCAGCCCGGACCCGCGTCCCGGCGGCCGGCCGGATCGGCCACGGTGCCGGCTCCGCCTCTCGGCAGGGCCGGAGCCCGGGCCCGTCGGCGGGTCGCGTCCTCACCTCCTGCCGGGCCGCCCCCCTCGGGGAGGACGGCGGCGGCCCGACGCGGACCGGTCGCTTGGACCTCTCCTCGTACGGTGCCGCCCGCACTGCTCCCGGCCCAGATGGCCCCGGCCGGAGAACCCGGCCCGGCGCGTACACCGCTCACTGCCTCGAGCCGTCCGCCCGACGGTCTCCTGCTCGGCCTCCCGCGGCCTCCCGCGGCTCGTCGCCGGTTCGTCCGTGCAGAAGAGCCGGCACGCCGATGCCGTGTCGCGCCACGGTATTCCCCATGCCGACTCGATAGCCAAGTATCTCAATCATTGAGATACTCCCCCTGCTCCCGTTGGTGATGGCCGGCGGGGGCCGGTTGTGAAATGTCATGTGCACGTCAGTCGACTCCCATGGAAGGGTGACATCGTGCTACCAGCACCCGTACGTGCCGTACTCATGCCGTTTGTGCTCGCAGCGGCCCTGCTCGTCGGCGCAACCACCTCATCCGCCGGCGCACATCCGAGGGTGGCGGCCGTCGACCCGTCCGCGCCCGGTTCGTTCGCCGTCGGCTACACCGACCTGACCGTGTCCGCGTCCGGCCGCTCGTTCGGCGCGCGGGTCTGGTACCCGAGTACGTCGGCCGGCGCCGACACGCCCGTCGCTCCCGGTGCCCATCCCGGGCTCGCGTTCGGGCACGGCTTCTTCCAGGACGTCTCCAGGTACCAGAGTCTGCTGCGGCACTACGCGTCCTGGGGGTTCGTCGCCGTCGCACCCAGGAGCCAGGGAGGGCTGTTCCCCAGTCACTCGGGGTTCGCGGACGACCTGGCCGCTTCCCTGACCTGGCTCACGGACCAGAACGGAACTCCTGGATCACGTTTCGCCGGTGCCATCGACGTCGCTCGCCTCGGCGTCTCCGGGCACTCCATGGGAGGCGGCGCCGCACTGCTCGCGTCCGCCCGCAGCGCGGCGGTCAAGACCGTCTCCACACTCGCGGCCGCCGAGACCAGCCCGTCCGCGGTCACCGCCTCCGGCGCCCTGGGCATACCGGCCCAGTTCGTCGGCGGAAGCGCCGACTCCATCGCCGGTGTGGCCGGTCACCAGCAGAAGATGTACGACGCCAAGCCCGCCCCCACCCAGCTCCGCGTCATCACCGGCGGCTTCCACTGCGGTTTCGTCGACACCTCCGGCTTCGGCTGCGACAGCGGATCGATCGACCGGGCCACCCAGCAGAGGCTCACACGAGGCGTCACCACGGCGTATCTGCTGTACACCCTCGCCGGTGACCCGACCGTGTACGAACAGGTCTGGGGGGCGGCCGCCCGGAACCTTCCCGGCGTCGTCTACTCCGCGAAGCCGTAGCCGGCCGCCGTGTGACATGTCTCGGCCTGCCGGAGCGCCCCAGCGCCCCGGCAGACCGGGCCGGCGGTTCCGCGGCGGCCGTCCCCGGGGTGTGCGGGCGCCCGTGGACGGTCGGCGCGGACGGTCAGTCGCGGGCCCAGACGGTCACGCTGTCCGACTCGAACACGGTGAACACGGCCTCGTTGCGCTGGGGCCTGCGACGGTCGAGATCCGTGACCACGGCGCCTCCCGCCTGACCGGCGCCGGTGGCGATGACATGCGTCGCGAACGTGCGGTCGGCCTTCTGCTCCAGCCAGAACAGCCGGTCGTCGCCGTCGCCGGACACCAGCAGGTCGATGTCGCGGTCGCCGTCCAGGTCACCGCTGCCGAACACGCCGGGAGCCGCCTGACCGGCCCGGCCGCGTGCGGTGATGCCGCTCGAGAGGCGGGTCGGGGTCCACCGGGAGCGCGGGTCGGCGGGAACGTCGAATGAGACCACCTGCGACTCGGGGTCGGTCGAGCCCGGAGGGAAGGCGGTGTTGGTGTGGTTGGAGCCGATCCAGGCCGTCCGGCCGTCGCCGTGGAGGTCGCGCACCGGCCGCAGCTGGATGGCCTTGCCCTGGGTGGTGTCGATGACATGGACCGTGAACCGGCCCATCGGGTGCCTCGGGCTCGCGGCCGCGGTGCGCTCCAGCCAGACGAACGCGGCTCCCGGCTCGAAGTACTGCGCGGAGGCGAGGTCCAGATCGCCGTCGGAGTCGACGTCCGCCACGACGGGGAGGGCACCGCCGCCAGGGGCGAGGTCGATCGGCTCGCGGTTGAAGGGCTCGGGGCCGTCCGTGCCCCGGAAGACCTGGACCCAGGCGCTGGCCGGTGGCAGGCCCTCGATCCTCGAGACGGGTTGCAGGGACTCCCCGACGGTGACCAGGTCCCTTCGGCCGTCGCCGTCGAAGTCGACCAGAAGGGCGCGGTGGTAGAAGAGCGGCGAGCTGCCCGGCGGCACGATGTCGTGGCGGCGCCATGTGCCGCCCGCGCGATGCTCCCACCAGGTCAGGGATCCGCACCGGGACGTGCAGGCGAAGAACCCGCCCGGGACGACGATGTCGCGGTCGCCGTCGCGGTCGACGTCGGCCACGCTCGGTTCGTTGGGAAAGGGGATCCGGGCGTCGGTGTCGAACACCAGCTGCTTCGACCACGAGCCGAGACCGTGCCCGCGCTGCTGGTACAGGGCGAGCCGGCCGGCTGCCGGGGGTGTCGGTGGGCCTCCCGGCACGGCCGTGAAGCGGCCGAACCCCGTGGCGACGATCTCCTGGCGGGCGTCCCCCGGATGTCGCCCGCCACGGCGAAGGCCGCGCCGGGCAGGTCCCCGTCGACCGTGTGGGGGGAGAAGGAGACAGCCGCGGGAGCGGCTGACGGCGGCCGGCCCGGGGAGGCCGTGCCCAGGGGTGGCAGGGCGATGACCACAGCCAGTGCGGATCGGAGCAGCGCATGCATCCAGCACCTCGATTTGTGGTGTCCATGACATTTTCTGGAGAGGGTAGCCGAGGAGCGATGCCGGGCTCCATGCCGCGTGGGCTTCCGAGGCCTCGTCCGGCCCTCTGCTCCGCCGCCTTCCCCGGTCGCTGCGGCGCGAGCCGCCGGAGCCGGGGCCGGCGTCGGGCCATCGCGGGCAGGTTCACGGACTGCCCGACGCGGGACGAGCGTACGGGCCCCGGTCAATCGCCCCGGCACCAGCTCGTGCGCGTCAGGCGGCGTTCGCCCCGTCGCGACGCCCGGGACGGCAGGCTCGGCGAAGCGCCTGCTTGCCGAACCAACCGGGTAGGCCCACGACGAGGCCGGTCCGGCGCCTTGCGATGCCTCCCCTCCGCCCGGAGGGCCGGGGAATCCCCATGCGCCGGACGCCGCTCTTGACGGGCGAACCCTGCCTGGCGCGGCACTAGCTAGCTCCCAAAGCCGCTCCGCCGCCCGGGCGGCAGTCCGCACACCACCGCCAGGGACGGCAACCGCGCGGGGCACGCAGCCGGGTGTCAGTTGAGCCCGTACCGCCTGGCGACGCCGCGTACCTCCTGAGCGGCGCCCGGCTGCTCCAGCAGCATCGTCCCGGCCTCGCGCCCTCCGTGCTGGATGTGCAGTCGCGGGCCGACCAGGACCAGACGCAGCTCCGGCCACGGGTGCCGCCACATCAGGGCGGAGCGTTCCCACAACTCCAGGCTGCGCGTGGTCGCGCGAAGCTGGTACTGCGGCCCCTCGTGAGCCGCCGGCGGAGTGTGCTCGGTGTACGGAGGGCGAACGGTGTAGGTGCCGAGCACCGTCTCCCCGGGCTCCAGGACCTCGTTGCGGATGCCATGCTGTCGGCCGATCTGCGCCCCGGTCCAGCCGCCCAGCCCCGCCGTCGGCAACGCCGCAGCCACCACCGCCCACCACGGCAGGCCGCCCCTGATCCCGATGCCGACCACCGCCACCGCGGCGAGAAGTGCCGTCGTGACGGCGCCGAGCAGCTTCGCACGCCGCATACGCCGGTGCCGTCCTCGATCCACGCGGTGTCCCTCGGGTGCTGGTGGCGGTGTGCCGCCACACTATGCGAGGTGGTGGTGCGGACGACCGGCCCGGTGCGTCCGGGCCCGGGAGCGGCGGTCGTGCCCGCCACGTGCCGGCCGGAGGGGCACACCGGGAAGCCTCGGGGGAGCTGCCGCGCACCGGTCCAAGAGCACACAGGTCAGCGAACCGGCAGGTCCGTGAGCATCCGGATACGGGTTCTTCCGCACCGGCTGCGCAGCTCGATTCCCGTCACCCGGTCCACGGTGTGGGGCCGGACGGACGGGACGGCTCGGAGGTTCAGTACAGGAGCGAGGCGGGTCGGCCGAAGGTTGCAGGCCCCATGGGTTCAAGAAACTCCACGGGTGAGGGCAGAGGAAAGCCGCAATCGAAGCCTCTCACCGGCGAGCCAGTGAAGACCGCATGGCAGTCATGAGTTCCTTGCGTGCGTCCCGGAAGGCGCGCCGCGCCGTGGCACACTCACGATCGTCACGTAAGTGCCCGGCGGCCACTGCGTCGCGGTACAGGAGCAGCCGGTAGGCCGTATCCCCGGCGACCCGAGTCACCTCCGGCGTAGCCACCAGCTCGAGTTGGTACTGCTTCGCGTGCACGCCGTGGGCCAGGATGCTCGCGCGCGCCAGTTCGGCCCGTTCATCCACCGGCAAGTGCCCCGACCGGCTGGCATCACTGATGGCATCGCGCGCCCCGGTCAGGGCCTCCAGGAACTCCGCAGACAGCGTGCGCAAGGTTTCTCTGTCGCGCTCGCCCGTGTCCCGTCGCCAACGCACTCGGTCCGCGACGAGCGTGCTGCACACACCGATAGCCGCACCCACCACCGTGCCGACCAACGCGGTCCACTCCATGGCCCGGAGACTACGAGTCGGCAGGGGGCGTCGACCAGGGGCCCCGGACGCTCCGCCATGGCACCACGCGGTCCCCCTCTTCCGGGGCTCCTTCAGGTGGCTGATCGATTACGTGATGGTGGGTCGGGAACCCGATGCGGCACTGTGCGGAGGTGGTTCCGGACGAGAGCCCCGGCCCCCCATGGTCAGAACTCCCGTCAGTGCGCCCTTCGTGTGCGTGTCACGCGGTTCTGCGGCGGGGATTCGGGGGAGGAGCGCTTCTGCCGGTGTACGGGTGGCCGCTCGGCAGGGCTCGCGGCCGCTGGGCGGACGCGGCGCGAGCCGCCCCGCGACGACCGCTCGCTTCCCGTCGGTGTCGGCTCACCGCACAGTCCGCGCTTCGCCAGCAGGGCCGTTCCGCCCACCGTATCGCCGATGACCCGTATGACGAGGTTCGCCGTCTCGCGTAGTGGGGCCGTTCGAGGCCGTCAGCGGCGACCGCCGGCGACCGCCGGCGACCGCCGACGACCGTCGACGACCGCCGACGACAGGGTCCCGCCCACAGCCGCAGGTCACCCGAGTGGATCTGCGACACTGGTACGACCATGCCCAAGCCCGGAGAACTCACCTTCGTCGCCCCCCGCGGAGCCAAGAAGCCCCCGCGGCACCTCGCCGACCTCACGCCCGCCGAGCGGAAGGACGCCGTCGCCGCGATCGGCGAGAAGCCGTTCCGGGCGAAGCAGCTGTCGCAGCACTACTTCGCGCGCTACGCGCACGACCCGGAGCAGTGGACCGACATTCCCGCCGCCGCGCGCGAGCGGCTCGCGTCGGAACTGCTGCCCGAGCTGATGTCCGTGGTCCGACACGTCTCCTGCGATGACGACACCACCCGCAAGACGCTGTGGCGGCTCCACGACGGCACACTCGTCGAGTCGGTGCTGATGCGCTACCCGGACCGGGTGACGATGTGCATCTCCTCACAGGCCGGCTGCGGGATGAACTGCCCGTTCTGCGCCACGGGCCAGGCCGGTCTCGACCGGAACCTGTCCACCGCCGAGATCGTGCACCAGATCGTGGACGGCATGCGGGCCCTGCGCGACGGCGAGGTTCCCGGAGGCCCCGCCCGGCTGTCCAACATCGTGTTCATGGGCATGGGCGAGCCGCTGGCCAACTACAACCGGGTGGTCGGGGCCATCCGCCGGCTCACCGATCCCGAGCCCGACGGCCTCGGCCTGTCGCAGCGCGGGATCACCGTGTCCACCGTGGGCCTCGTCCCGGCGATGCTGCGGTTCGCCGACGAGGGCTTCAAGTGCCGTCTCGCCGTCTCCCTGCACGCCCCGGACGACGAGCTGCGCGACACCCTCGTACCCGTCAACACGCGCTGGAAGGTGCGGGAGGTCCTGGACGCCGCCTGGGAGTACGCGGAGAGGTCCGGCCGCCGGATCTCGATCGAGTACGCCCTGATCCGCGACATCAACGACCAGGCCTGGCGCGGTGACCTGCTCGGGCGCCTCCTCAAGGGCAAGCGGGTGCATGTCAACCTGATCCCGCTGAACCCGACTCCGGGCTCCAGGTGGACGGCCTCCCGGCCCGAGGACGAGAAGGCGTTCATCGAGGCCATCGCCGCCCACGGTGTCCCGGTCACCGTCCGGGACACCCGTGGCCAGGAGATCGACGGAGCCTGCGGGCAGCTCGCCGCCGCCGAGCGGTAGGCGAGCGGTAGGCGAGCGCCGGCCGGCGCACCGGTGGCCGGCCGCGGGACCGCCCCCGGCCCTGCGGGGCGCTCGGTGCGCCGCTGTACGCTGGCCCGGACATCTGCATATTCCGACAGGGGAGCGCCACAGCGCTGAGAGTGCGGTGAACGTCAGGCCGCAGACCCTCTGAACCTCGCCCGGGTCATTCCGGGTAGGAAGTTCGGACGAGACTCAAGCTGTTGCGCCCTGCCCGGTCGCCGGACCCGAGGATCCGGCGACCGGGCAGGGCCGCGTCTCTTCCTGGTCATGTCCAGGAGGAATCAGTGAGCACCACCAAGAAGATCGCCGTCACCGCTCTGGCCGCGGCCCTCGGCGCGAGTTCCCTCGCCGCCTGCGGAGGCGGCTCGGGGGACGGCTCCGCCGGGGCGGACGGCAGCGGCTCCAAGACCGTGACGCTGGTCGGCCACGACTCCTTCAACGCCTCGCCGGCCGTGCTGGAGGAGTTCACCGAGGAGACCGGCTACACGGTCAAGGTGCTGAAGAGCGGAGACGCCGTCGAGGCGCTCAACAAGGAGATCCTCACCAAGGGCTCCCCGCAGGGCGACGTGTTCTTCGGCGTCGACAACACCACGCTCTCCCGGGCCCTCGACAACGACCTCTTCACCCCGTACGAGGCCGAGGGACTGGAGCGGGTCCCCGAGGCCGTCCGGCTCGACCCCGGCAAGCACCGGGTCACGCCGGTCGACAGCGGCGACATCTGCGTCAACTACGACAAGAAGTACTTCGCCGACCGCAAGCTCGCCCCGCCCCAGACCCTCGACGACCTCGCCGAGCCCGCGTACCGGAACCTTCTGGTCGTCGAGAACCCCGAGCGCTCCTCGCCGGGCCTCGGCTTCCTCCTCGGCACCGCCGCCGCCTACGGGGACGACGGCTGGCAGGACTACTGGAAGAAACTGCGGGCGAACGGCGTGAAGGTCGTCGACAGCTGGGAGATCGCCTACAACCAGGAGTTCTCCGGTTCCGCAGGCGGCCGGGCGGCCAAGGGCGACCGGCCGCTGGTCGTCTCGTACGCCTCCAGCCCCCCGGTCGAGGTGCTGTACTCCGAGCCCCGGCCGAAGACGGCGCCGACCGGTGTCTCCACCGGCACCTGCTTCCGCCAGGTCGAGGCAGCGGGCCTGCTCGCGGGAGCCCGGAACGAGGCCGGCGGCAAGGCCCTGCTGGACTTCCTGATCAGCAGGAAGTTCCAGGAGGACATGCCGCTCACCATGTTCGTGAACCCGGTGGCCGAGGACGCGAAGCTGCCCCCGCTGTTCACCGAGTTCGGCGAGGTGATCGCCGAGCCGCGGACGATGGCTCCGGAGAAGATCGCGGAGAACCGTGACCAGTGGATCCAGTCGTGGTCCTCGCTCGTCCTGAGGTAGCCGAGGCGCCCGCCGGGAACGCCGGCCCGCGCGGGAGGCACCCCTCGCGCGGAAGGGCGTCCCCGCGCGGCGCCGCGGCGAGGGCGGCCCTGCTGGCCCTGCCCGTCGCGTTCTTCGCCCTCTTCTTCGCCTATCCCGTGGCGTCGATCGTCGGCCGCGGGCTGCGGGTGGGGGACTCCTGGCGGTTCGACGGGATCGCCGAGGTCGTCGGCCGTCCCGACATCCTCGGGGTGCTCTGGTTCACCCTCTGGCAGGCGCTCGCCTCCACGGGGCTGACCCTGCTGGTCGCGCTGCCCGGCGCCTACGTCCTGGCCCGCCTCGACTTCCCCGGGAAGCAACTCCTGCGGGCGGTCGTCACCGTGCCGTTCGTCCTGCCCACCGTCGTCGCCGGTACCGCGTTCCTGGCCCTCCTGGGCCGCGGCGGGCTCCTCGACGTCCTGTGGGGCGTACGGCTCGACACCACGGTCTGGGCGATCCTCCTCGCGCATGTGTTCTTCAACTACGCCGTGGTGGTACGGACCGTCGGCGGGCTGTGGGCCCAGCTCGACCCCCGCCAGGAGGAGGCGGCCCGGGTCCTCGGCGCAGGCCGCTTCACGGCCTGGCGGCGCGTCACACTGCCCGCGCTGGCCCCGGCCGTCGCCGCTGCGGCGCTGATGGTGTTCCTCTTCACCTTCACCTCGTTCGGTGTCGTGCAGATCCTCGGCGGCCCCGCGTACACCACGCTCGAGGTGGAGATCTACCGGCAGACCGCCCAGGTGCTGGACCTGTCCACGGCCGCGGTGCTGACCCTGCTGCAGTTCGCTGCCGTGGGTGCGATCCTCACCGTGCACGCCCGGACCGTGCGGCGCCGGGAGACCGCGCTGCGGCTCGTCGATCCGTCGCACACCGCGCACCCCCCGAGGGGCGCCGCACAGCGGGCCCTGCTCGGCTCCGTGCTGGCCACGGTCGGACTGCTGATCGCCGCACCGCTCGCGGTGCTGGTGGAGCGGTCGTTCGACGGCCCCGGCGGGTACGGCCTCGTCTTCTACCGCGCCCTGCAGTCGGCCGAGGCGAGCGGCGGCACCTTCCTCGTCCCCCCGCTCGAGGCCGTGTGGAACTCCCTCCGGTACGCGCTTGCCGCCACCGCGATCGCGCTCCTCGTCGGCTCTCTCGCGGCCGCGGCGCTCGCCTTCCCCCGGACCGCCTCCGAGAAGGCCTCCGCGGCGGGCCGGGTCGTCCGCGGCTTCGACGCGCTGCTGATGCTGCCGCTCGGAGTCTCCGCCGTCACCGTGGGCTTCGGGTTCCTCATCGCCCTCGACGAACCACCCTTCGACCTGCGTACCTCCTGGATCCTGGTGCCGCTGGCCCAGGCGCTCGTGGGGGTGCCCTTCGTGGTGCGGACGATGCTGCCCGTGCTGCGGGCCGTCGACGCACGGCTGCGGGAGGCCGCGGCCGTGCTGGGCGCCTCACCACTGCGCGTATGGCGCGAGGTCGACCTGCCGCTGGTGCGCCGGGCGCTGCTCGTCGCCGCCGGTTTCGCCTTCGCCGTGTCGCTCGGCGAGTTCGGCGCCACCGTCTTCATCGCCCGGCCGGACAACCCGACGCTCCCGGTCGCCGTGGCCCGGCTCCTCGGTCGCCCCGGCGAACTCAACTACGGGCAGGCGATGGCGCTTTCGACGATCCTCATGCTGGTCTGCGCGGCGGCCCTGCTGCTGCTCGACCGGCTCCGCCCCGACCGTTCCGCAGGGGAGTTCTGATGCTGGCGCTGGAGGGCGCGACCGTACGCTTCGGGCGGCGGGCGGCGCTGGACGCGGTGGGTCTGGAGGTGGCCGACCACGAGATCGTATGCGTGCTCGGGCCGAGCGGCAGCGGCAAGTCGACCCTGCTGAGGGCCGTCGCCGGACTGCAGCCACTGGACGGCGGCCGGGTCCTGCTCGGCGGCGCCGACCAGGCCGGGGTGCCGGTGCACCGGCGCGGGGTGGGCCTGATGTTCCAGGACCACCAGCTCTTCCCGCAGCGCGACGTCGGCGGCAACGTCGCCTTCGGCCTGCGCATGCACGGAGTACCGAAGGGGGAGCGGCGGCAGCGGGTGGAGGAGCTGCTGGAGCTGGTCGGCCTCCCGGGTGCCGCGGGGCGGGCCGTCGGCTCGCTGTCCGGCGGTGAGCAGCAGCGCGTCGCCCTCGCCCGGGCGCTGGCGCCCAGGCCCCGGCTGCTGATGCTCGACGAGCCGCTGGGCCAGCTCGACCGCACCCTCAGGGAGCGGCTCGTCGTCGAACTGCGCGCGGTGTTCCGCCGGCTGGGCACGACGGTGCTCGCCGTCACCCATGACCAGGGGGAGGCCTTCGCGCTCGCCGACCGGCTCGTGGTCATGCGGGACGGGCGTGTCGCCCAGTCGGGCACCCCCCGGGACGTGTGGCAGCGGCCCGCCTCCGAGTTCGTCGCCCGGTTCCTGGGCTTCGCCAATGTGGTGCCCGCGACGGTGACCGCCTGCACCGCCGCCACCCCCTGGGGCGGCGTCCCGGTTCCCGCGGGCTCGCCCCAGGGGGCGTGCCGGCTGCTGGTACGGCCGTCCGCGGTACGCATCGGGCCGAGCGGCGCGGGACTGCCGTGCGTGGTGGAGTCGCTGACCTTCCGCGGCCATCATGTGGCGGTGCGGCTGCGGCCGCACGGTGCGCCGCCGCTGGAGGCCGAGTGCGGGCTGCGGGACGCGCCGGAGGCGGGAGCGGAGGTCGGAGCCGTGTTCGCCGCCGAGGACGTGGTGGTCCTGCGGCCCGGCAGCGGCGGCTGATCCGCGGCCGCGGGGTGTCCTCCAGCCGGGCCGCCGTCCCGGGCCTGTCCCGAGTCGGCCGCAGCTTCCGTCCCGGGTCTCTCCCGAGTCGGCCGCAGCTTCCGTCTCGGGCCTGTCCCGAGTCGGCCCCGGTGGCCGTCCCTTCGCCACGGCTGCCCCTGCCCGGGTGTCAGCGCCGGAGCGGCAGGGCTGCCAGTTCCGCCACCGCCCAGGTGAGCGGAGCGAAGACCGCGAGCAGGACCACGGCCCGGAGCAGGGCGGTGGCCTGCAGCAGGGTCGCGGAGGCGCCCAGTTCCAGCAGGCCCGCCCGGGTGGCCGCGCGGGCCTGCCGCGCCTCCACCGCCGAGGTCAGCAGAGTCGCCACGGTGCAGGCCGCGACGAGCGCCGCCCCGAGGGCGGTGAGCGGGCCGAAGGGCTGCGGCCGTTCCCCGGCGAGCGCGGAGGCCGCGATCAGGGCGGACACCACGGCGCACGCGACCCCGAGCGGGCGGCCGATCCGGCGTGCGTCGTCCATGAGCGCCCGCCCCGCGAGCAGGCGCATCGCTCCGGGCCGCACGGACTGCAGTACCCGCCCGCACAGATGGACGATGCCGGGGCCGGCCATCGCGAGCCCGACCGCGGTCAGCGTCCAGCCCGCGAGCACCCCTCCGGTGGCACCGCTCGCCCCCTCCGTGCCCCGGGCCGTGTACGACTCGACCGCGACGCCCACGGCCGTCAGCGCGACACCCCAGGGGAGGCCGGTGGGAGCTCCCGCGGGGCGCTCGGGCTCGTCGCCGGGGAGTTCGCCGGTCCTGCTGCGGGGCGGACGGAAGGCGAGTGCGGCCGCCCCGGCACCGAGGACCGGGACGAGCGCGAGGAGCAGGACCACCGCACCCGGCGGCAGCGGCTCGCCCGCGGCGAGCAGTTCCGCCGCATCGCCGTCGAACGGTGTTCCGCTGAGGTCGCCGCGCAGGTGCAGGAAGAACAGCAGGGCCACCGCGCTGCCGAGGACACCGGACAGGGCGGTGGACGCGGCGGCCAGCGCGCTCATCCGTACCGGTCCCAGTCCGACGGCGGACAGGCCCTGGCGTGGCCGCGTGCCCGGATCCGTACGCGCCACCGCCACGGCCAGCTGGACGGTGGCTGCCAGCGGGGCGAGACACCAGGCCAGCCGCTGCGCCGCCGGGTCGGCGGGGTGCGGGCCGGTCACCGCGTAGGCCAGCGTGCACAGCAGGAGGAAGCCGACGCCCGCCGAGGCCGCCGCCACCAGGAGGCGGCGCAGCAGGACCAGGGGGTGGGAGCCGCGGCTCAGACGGAGAGCGAGCACTCGGCCCGGCCTTCCGTGTCGGTGTCCTGCGCCGGGGTGACGCGCCGGCCGTCCACCAGGGTCACACCGCGGTCGGCGAGCGTCGCGACCTCCTCGTCGTGGGTCGCGAGCACGAGGGTGATGCGGTGGGACCGGGCTGCCGTGGTGAGGGTGCGCAGTACCTGGGCCCGGTCGGCGCTGTGCAGGGTCGCGGTCGGCTCGTCGGCGAACAGCACCGCGGGAGTGGTGACCAGGGCGCGGGCGAGAGCGATCCGCTGCCGCTGCGACTGCAGCAGGGCCCGGGGGCGGGTGCGGGCGCAGCGGCCGATGTCGAGCCGCTCCATCCACTCCAGTGCGGCGGCCCTGGCCTTGCGGTGCGAGGAGCCGCGCAGCAGCAGCGGCAGCGCCGTGTTCTCCCAGGCGGTCAGTTCGGGCACCAGCTGGGGCTCCGGCCCGATCCAGCCGAAGCGCTCGCGCCGCAGCCGCTCGCGGTTCAGTGCCCCCATGGTGTGGACGGGTGTGCTGTTGAACCACACCTCGCCCTGCTGCGGCACGATCTGGCCCGAGAGGCAGCGCAGCAGGGTCGTCTTCCCGCTGCCGCGCGGGCCGTTCACGGCGAGGATCTCGCCCTCGCGCACCCCGAGGGAGACTCCGCGGAGGGCGGGCGAGCCGCCGAAGTCGTGGTTCAGGGACCTCGCCCACAGCACATCGTTGTCCGGCGGGACCACCATGGCGTGCACCTCGGTTCAGATCCGTGGGTTTCCGTTCCGCCGCACGGCGAACGGTCCCGATGCCGATCGGTCACAGCACCGTAGGGACTCCGGGCCGGGTACGGGCACGGCACGCGGCCCGGACGCCTCCCTTCTCACTCGAAGGGAGGCGTCCGGGCCGCGGGGGCCGGCGGCCGGGCGGCGCGAGCGCGCCACCGGCCACCGGGGTGGGACGGGGACCCGGTCCTACAGCTTCGACCAGGCCTCGGTGAGGACGCCGCGCAGGATCTGCTCGATCTCGTCGAAGGTCTGCTGGGTGGAGATCAGCGGCGGGGCGAGCTGGACGACCGGGTCGCCGCGGTCGTCGGCGCGGCAGTAGAGCCCGGCGTCGAACAGCGCCTTGGAGAGGAAGCCGTAGAGGACCCGCTCGGTCTCCTCCTCGTTGAAGGACTCCTTGGTGTTCTTGTCCTTCACGAGTTCGATGCCGTAGAAGAAGCCGTTGCCGCGGACGTCGCCGACGATCGGCAGGTCGTGCAGCTTCTGGAGCGTCGAGAGGAAAGCGCCCTCGTTGTCCAGGACGTGCTGGTTGAGCTTCTCGCGCTCCAACAGGTCGAGGTTGGCGAGGCCGACGGCCGCGGAGACGGGGTGGCCGCCGAAGGTGTAGCCGTGCAGGAAGGTGTTGTCGCCCTTGTAGAACGGCTCGGCGAGCCGGTCGGAGACGATGCAGGCGCCGATCGGGGAGTATCCCGAGGTCATGCCCTTGGCGCAGGTGATCATGTCGGGCACGTAGCCGAACTTGTCGCAGGCGAAGGTCTTGCCCAGGCGGCCGAAGGCGCAGATGACCTCGTCGGAGACCAGCAGCACGTCGTACTGGTCGCAGATCTCACGGACCCGCTGGAAGTAGCCGGGGGCGGCGGGAAGCAGCCGCCGGCGTTCTGCACGGGCTCCAGGAAGACCGCGGCGACGGTGTCGGGGCCCTCGAAGAGGATCTGCTGCTCGATCTGGTCGGCGGCCCAGCGGCCGAAGGCCTCGGGGTCGTCGCCGTGCAGCGGCGCGCGGTAGATGTTGGTGTTCGGGACCTTGTGCGCACCCGGCACCAGCGGCTCGAACGGGGCCTTCAGCCCGGGCAGGCCGGTGATGGACAGGGCTCCCTGCGGGGTGCCGTGGTACGCGACCGCGCGGGAGATCACCTTGTACTTGGTGGGCTTGCCGGTGAGCTTGAAGTACTGCTTGGCGAGCTTCCAGGCGGTCTCGACCGCCTCGCCGCCGCCGGTGGTGAAGAAGACCTTGTTGAGGTCGCCGGGGGCCTCGCCCGCGAGGCGCTCGGCCAGTTCGACAGCCTTCGGGTGGGCGTAGGACCACACGGGGAAGAAGGCGAGTTCCTCGGCCTGCCTGGCGGCCACCTCGGCCAGCTCCCGGCGGCCGTGGCCCGCCTGGACCACGAACAGGCCGGCGAGGCCGTCGAGGTAGCGCTTGCCCTTGTCGTCGTAGATGTAGGTGCCTTCACCGCGCACGATGGTGGGCACGGGGGAGTTCTCGTACGACGACATGCGGGTGAAGTGCATCCACAGGTGGTCGTAGGCGGACTTGGAGAGGTCGCTGCGGTCCTTGCTCACGGCTATCGGGTTCCCCACATATAGGTCTGCTTCTTGAGCTTGAGGTAGACGAAGCTCTCGGTGGAGCGCACACCGGGGAGGGTGCGGATGCGCCGGTTGATCACTTCAAGCAGGTGGTCGTCGTCCTCGCAGACGATCTCCACCATCAGGTCGAACGAGCCCGCCGTCATGACGACGTACTCGCACTCGGACATGGCGGTGAGCGCGTCTGCCACCGGGTCCAGGTCGCCTTCGACGTTGATCCCGACCATCGCCTGGCGCCGCAGGCCCACGGTGAGCGGGTCCGTGACGGCGACGATCTGCATCACGCCCTGGTCGAGCAGCTTCTGGACGCGCTGCCGGACGGCCGCCTCGGACAGGCCCACGGCCTTCCCTATCGCGGCGTAGGGACGGCGTCCGTCCTCCTGCAACTGCTCGATGATCGCCAGGGAGACGGCATCGATCGTGGGGGAGGTGCCACCCCCGGTCCTGGAGTCCGCGCTTCGACTTGCCACGAGCACACTGTGCACCGGAGTCGTGGTTTCTGCAACCGGTGAGCGATGAAATTCGTTGTTTAGCGATGGAAAAGTTACCGATTTCGAAGTCGAGCGGTGTCGGGTCTGTCGAAAGCGTCGCTCGTCGGGCTAGCCTGGGCCGCGTAGTGTGGGGGTGTCTCACCCATCGGACATCTGAGGAGGGGTGGCTGTGACCACCGAACTGCGTCGTCTGCGCAATTACATCGACGGAGAGTTCCGGGACGCCGCTGACGGGCGGACCATCGAGGTGGTCAACCCGGCCACGGGCGAGGCGTACGCGACCTCCCCGCTGTCCGGCCAGGCGGACGTGGACGCCGCCATGGCCGCCGCCGCCGCGGCGTTCCCCGGCTGGCGCGACACCACGCCGGCCGAGCGCCAGAAGGCCCTGCTGAAGATCGCGGACGCCTTCGAGGAGCGGGCCGAGGAGCTGATCGCGGCCGAGTCGGAGAACACCGGCAAGCCGCTCGGGCTCACCCGCAGCGAAGAGATCCCCCCCATGGTCGACCAGGTCCGCTTCTTCGCGGGCGCGGCCCGGATGCTGGAGGGCCGCTCCGCAGGCGAGTACATGGAGGGGCTGACCTCCATCGTGCGCCGTGAGCCGGTCGGCGTCTGCGCGCAGGTCGCCCCGTGGAACTACCCGATGATGATGGCCGTGTGGAAGTTCGCCCCGGCCCTCGCCGCCGGCAACACCGTGGTGCTCAAGCCGTCCGACACCACCCCGGCCTCCACCGTCCTGATCGCCGAGATCATCGGCTCGATCGTCCCGAAGGGCGTCTTCAACGTCATCTGCGGCGACCGCGACACCGGGCGGATGATGGTCGAGCACCCGGTCCCGGCGATGGCCTCCATCACCGGTTCGGTACGGGCCGGTATGCAGGTCGCCGAGTCGGCGTCGAAGGACCTCAAGCGGGTGCACCTGGAGCTGGGCGGCAAGGCCCCGGTCGTCGTGTTCGAGGACACCGACATCGCGAAGGCCGTCGAGGACATCTCCGTCGCCGGCTTCTTCAACGCAGGCCAGGACTGCACGGCCGCGACCCGCGTACTGGTGCACGAGTCCATCCACGACGAGTTCGTGAGCGCGCTGGCCAAGGCCGCGCAGGAGACCAAGACCGGCATGCCCGACGACGAGGACGTGCTGTTCGGCCCGCTCAACAACGAGAACCAGCTGAACCAGGTCTCCGGCTTCATCGACCGGCTCCCGGCCCACGCGAAGGTCGAGGCCGGCGGCCAGCGGGTCGGCGACAAGGGCTACTTCTACGCCCCGACGGTCGTCTCCGGCCTCAAGCAGGACGACGAGATCGTCCAAAAGGAGGTCTTCGGGCCGGTCATCACGGTCCAGTCCTTCACCGACGAGGCCCAGGCCGTCGAGTACGCGAACGGCGTGGAGTACGCCCTCGCTTCGTCGGTCTGGACGAAGGACCACGCCCGCGCGATGCGCATGTCCAAGGTGCTGGACTTCGGCTGCGTGTGGATCAACACCCACATCCCGCTGGTCGCCGAGATGCCGCACGGCGGCTTCAAGAAGTCCGGATACGGCAAGGACCTGTCGGCGTACGGCTTCGACGACTACACGCGCATCAAGCACGTGATGACGTCCCTCGACGCGTAACCGGATCCCGCGGGCGGGCCACCCTCCCACGGGCTCCGTACGAGGCCACCAGGGCATCGCCCCGGTGGCCTCGGGCGTGTCCGGAGCCTCAGCGAGCCCTCGACGGCGGGAGCCCCACCGAGCCCTCGACAGGTTGTCGGCGCGCCGGCCTCCGCCTCGACGGACCGTCCATTGCCGCCCGGTCCGCCCGCCCGGCATCCTGCCGACCGTGCCCGCCATGCCGAAGCGACTCCCGATGCCCGGTACGTCCCGCCTCCCGACCCGGCGCTCCGTGCTGCGCGCCCTGGGCGCCGCCGCGGCCGGAGCCGCGGGGCTCCCGCTCGCGGGCTGCGGGGTGCCCCGGCCTACGCACGGCCCGCCGACCGCGCCGGGCGCGACGTCTCCGGCCGCGACCGCACCCTGGACTTCGCCAACTGGCCGCTCTACATCGACACCGACGAGGAGGACGCCTCCCGGCGCCCCACCCTCGACGCCTTCACCGAGCGCACCGGGATCTCGGTCCGCTACACCGAGGAGATCAACGACAACGACGAGTTCTTCGGCAAGATCAGCCCGGCCCTGATGAACCGTCAGGCCACCGGGCGGGACCTCGTCGTCGTCAGCGACTGGATGGCCGCCCGCTTCGTACGCCTGGGCTGGGTGCAGGAGATGGACCGCGACCGCCAGCCGAACGTCACCGAGCACCTGGACCCCCAGCTGCGCTCGCCCGCCTTCGACGAGGGCAGGCGGCACAGCGTGCCCTGGCAGTCCGGGATCACCGGAATCGCGTACGACCGCGCCCGCCTGGGGCGCGAGATCCGGAGCACCGCGGACCTGTGGGCCGCCGACCTCAGGGGAAAGGTCACCCTGCTGTCCGGGCTCGACGAGTCCTTCGGGCTGCTCATGCAGGGCAACGGCGTGGACATCACGCGCTGGACCCCCGGCGACTTCCACACCGTGTGCGACCGGGTGGAGGAGTTCGTGCGGCGCGGGCACATCCGCCGTTTCACCGGCAACGACTACGTCAAGGACCTCTCTTCCGGAGACGTCCTCGCCTGCCAGGCCTACTCGGGCGACGCCATCCAGCTCCAGGCCGACAACCCGGGCATCGAGTTCGTGGTTCCGGAGGAGGGCGCCGAGCTGTGGGCGGAGTCCCTGATGATCCCCAACCTCGCCCGGCACAAGAGGAACGCCGAAGCCCTCGTCGACCACTACTACGAGCCCGAGGTCGCGGCCGGACTCGCCGCCTGGGTCAACTACGTCTGCCCGGTGCCCGCGGCCCGCGACGTCCTCGCCGGCTCCGGCGACGCGGAACTCGCCGCGCTGGCCGAGGATCCGCTGATCTTCCCCGACGCCGCGATGCGCCGGCGGCTGGCGATCGCCCGCGACATCACATCGGCGGAGCGGCGGGAGTTCGCGAAGCGATGGAACGGCATCGTGGGGCTGTAGCCCGCGCGGTCCGCCGCGGCCCGGGGCGGTCCCGCTCCGGTCGTCTGGGCAGGGCGCGACCCCGGCCCAGGCGCGCGTCACCCGCGCGACGACGGGCCGGGGCAGTCCGGCGCCACCCGCGGGACGGATCACCGCGCGGCCGCACAACTCCCGGTCCGCGCGGGTGGTACGACCCTGCCCTCGGGAACCCGTCCGTGCCCTCGGGGACCTGCCTGACGGCCGGGCAGAGAGCTGCCCGTGCCGCCCGGTCCGTGGTCCCGGACGCGGGACCACGGGCGGTGCGGTTGCCGATCCCGTGCCGTCCGGTGCCGTCCGGTGCCGTCCCGTGCCGTCCGGTGCCCTGCGGACCGCTCACGGCCGGTGCCCCGGCCCGGCCGCGCCGGCCCGTGCACCGCCCAGGACCCGGGTCAGCGCGTCCACCCGGTTGGTGGTGATCGAGTCGACCCCGCGGTCCACCAGTCTGCGCATCGCCGCGCGGGTGTCCGCCGTCCACACCGACAGCAGATAGCCCCGCGCGTGAACCGCCTCGGCCAGCTCCCGGCTGACCAGCCCGAAGCGGTAGTTGAGCCAGCGCGGCCTCAGCGACGCGAGCAGCACGGGACGCGGCGGTGCGAGTGTGGTCCAGGTCAGCGCGATCTCCGCGTCCGGGTCGGCGTCCCGGACCGCCAGCATGCCGGCGGGACCGCCCGTGTAGTAGACCCGGTCGGCGGCGCCGCCCTCGTGGACCGCGCCGACGACCGCGCGCACGGACGACTCGTCCGCGCCCGGCAGATCCAGCATGAGGCGGTGGCCGCCGGCCGCGGCCATCGCCGCGGCGAGCGTGGGCACCCCGCCGCCGGTCAGCTCGGTGAGCCGTGCGTGGGAGAGCCGGGACAGCGGCCGGTCGTGGCCCCACAGGCGCTTGAGGGTGTCGTCGTGGAGCAGCACCGGCACCCCGTCACGGGTCAGCCGGACGTCGACCTCCACAGCGTCCGCACCCCGGTCGATCGCCGCCCGCAGCGAGGGCAGGGTGTTCTCGCGTGCGACGTACGGGTCGCCGCGATGCCCTACGACCGTGACACCGCGCATCGGCCGCGCCTCACTTCGCGAGCCACTGCTCGGTGTACGCGTCGATCTCGCCCGCGAGCCGCGCCTTCCCCGCGGGGTCGAGGAACGACGCCTCCACGGCGTTCCCGGCGAGGGCGGCGACGCCCCGTTCGTCGAGGTCCAGCAGCCGGGCGGCCACCGCGTACTCGTTGTTGAGGTCGGTCCCGAACATCGGCGGATCGTCGCTGTTGACGGTGACGAGCACGCCGGCCGCGACCATCTCCCTGATGGGGTGCTCGTCGAGCGTGGCGACGGCCCGGGTGGCGATGTTGGAGGTCGGGCAGACCTCCAGCGGGATCCGGCGCTCGGCGAGGTGCGCCAGCAGTTCCGGATCCCGCGGGGCGCTGGTGCCGTGTCCGATGCGCTCGGCCCGCAGGTCGTTCAGCGCGTCCCAGACGGTCTGCGGGCCCGTGGTCTCACCGGCGTGCGGAACGGACCGCAGCCCCGCGGCTATGGCGCGGTCGAAGTACGGCTTGAACTGCGGCCGGGGCACGCCGATCTCGGGCCCGCCGAGACCGAACGACACCAGACCCTCGGGGCGCAGGTCGACGGCGAGCCGGGCGGTCTCCTCGGCGGCGTCGAGGCCCGCCTCGCCGGGGATGTCGAAGCACCAGCGCAGCACGACGCCCAGTTCGGCCTCGGCCGCCTTGCGGGCGTCCTCGATCGCCTCCATGAACCCCTGCTCGGGGATGCCGCGGCGGGTCGAGCTGAACGGGGTCACCGTGAGTTCCGCGTACCGGATGTTCTGCCGGGCCATGTCCCGGGCGACCTCGAACGTCAGCAGACGGACGTCGTCGGGGTGCGGACCAGGTCCACGACCGACAGGTAGACCTCGATGAAGTGCGCGAAGTCGGTGAAGGAGAAGTACTCGGCGAGCGCGGCCGGATCGATGGGGACCCGGGAGTCCGGATGCCGGGCCGCCAGCTCGGACACGATACGCGGTGACGCCGACCCCACGTGGTGGACGTGCAGCTCGGCCTTGGGGAGGCCCTGGATGAAGGGAAGCAGATCGGTCACCGGGTCCTCCGAGTGTGCTGTCCGTACCGGTCAGGGATCATCGTATGCGGGGCGGGCGCGCGCCGAGCGGGCCCGTAGCATGACAGGACCACGATGGGGGAGGCTCATGTCAGACCAGAGCGACCAGCGGCCGGACGGGAACGGCCACGAGGATCCGTGGGCTCCGCCTGAGCACCGCACCCCGCAGCACGGGGTGGACTGGAGCAAGCGGGGCGGGCCCGGCAGCGGCGGTACGCCGCAGAGCGGCCCTCCCGGTGCCCACGACCAGCCGACGGTCACCTCCGTGCCGGGCGGTGATCCTTTCGCGGCTCCCGGTGCCGGGGCGGGCCCCGGAGGTGACGGGGGCGCCGTCCCCCGCCGCCGCCGATCGCCCCGGGCGGCCCCGGGCAGACGGCGCCGGGCCCGTACGGCCATCCCGCCGGGGTGCCGGGCGGCACGTTCGGCGGCTCGGCGGGATGGCCGCACGGCGGCCCCACCGGATACCAGGGCCACCCCGGCTACGGCACCGGCGGCTGGGCACCGGCCCCGGCGAACGGCATGGGGATCACCGCGCTGGTGCTGGGCATCATCGCCGTCGTCGGGTTCTGCCTGTACGGCCTCGGGATCGTCCTCGGCGTCCTGGCGCTGATCTTCGGCTTCGTCGGCCGCGCCCGTGCGCGGCGCGGGGAGGCGAACAACGGCGGGATGGCGCTCGCCGGGATCATCCTCGGTGCGGTCGGCATCGTGGTCAGCGCGGCGTTCCTCGGTTTTGTGATCTGGGCCATCGCCAACGATCCGGAGTTCCGCGACGGGTTCGAAGAGGACCCCTGGGCGACGTCACTCACCGTGGCCACGGCGGCGCGCTGAACCGGGCGGCCCCCGCGCCGCCCGGTCCCGCCCGCCACCGCACCGCCCGTCCCGCACCGCCCGTCCCGGACACGGCCGAGGCCGGACACGATCGGGGCGGGACGCGATCGGGCGGGGCACCTCACTCACTCCGTCCGGCCCGCCCTCAGCCGCTCCCGGACCTCCACAGCGCGAAGCCCGGCAGTTCAGCCCGCGCCGGCGCCCGGGGTCGTGCGCCCGCTCGTCGTCCGCCGCGAGGCCGATGCCCCCTGTGCGGTCCATCGGACTCGCCTCCACCGGCACCCGCTCCCCGGTGCCCAGCAGGAACGCGGCCTCCTCGGGGTGCTGTGAGAACGTGTGGGCGTTGCCCCCGACGACGGTGCCGAAGCGCTCCCGCTGCCACCTCTCCTCGCTGAAGCCGCGCACCGGCCGGTCCACCTTCTTCGCCCGGGCGGGACCCGCGGCAGCCGCGGCCCTCACCTCGGCCTCCACGTCACCGAAGAGGCGGGCCTTGCGGGCCGTCATCCAGTGCCCGGCCGTCGCATACTCGATTCCGTCCACGGTGAACGGCGCCGGCCACCACTGGCTCAGGCGGCAGGCGGCAGGCGGCAGGCACCGACGGCTCCGCCGGGCCGCGGCCGGTGGCCCCAGAAGTGCGGATACCAGACCCGTGCACCCCGACTGATCCGCTCTGTCAGCCTCTCGACCGATACGTCGGTGATCCCCATGCACGCGAGTCCGACATCCACCACTGACAATCCGTACGGGATTTCCCTCCTGATGCGACACATGGTCCACCGAATCCGTCGCGTAACCAAAAGGCAACTACGGAATCACTTGTTGGGGGACTCTGCCTCTGTCAGGATCGGCATTCACTTCGATCTGGAACTACGGAGAGCGTCATGGGCAACCGCTTCCAGGTGCGGGACCGTTTCAAGGGCGGCGCACAGTACATCGACGGAAGGCTGCGCCCCGGCACATCGGGACATAGTCACGCAATCGTAAACCCCGCCACCGGTGAGCAGCTGCTCGCCTACGACCTGGCGGGCACCGAGGACGTCGACGCCGCCGTGGCCGCGGCCCGGGCGGCCTTCCCCGGCTGGGCGGGTGCGACGCCCGGCGAGCGCTCCGACGCCCTGCACCGGTTCGCGTCCGTGCTCGCCGAGCAGGCCGAGGACCTCGCCGCCGCGGAATCGCTGCAGTGCGGGAAGCCGATCAAGCTGACCCGGGAGTTCGACGTCCCCGGCACCGTCGACAACACCGCGTTCTTCGCCGGCGCCGCACGCCATCTCCAGGGGCAGTCCGCGGGCGAGTACAGCGGTGACCACACGTCGTACGTTCGCCGGGAGCCGATCGGCGTCGTCGGGTCCATCGCACCCTGGAACTACCCGCTCCAGATGGCCGCCTGGAAGGTCCTCCCGGCCATCGCCGCGGGCAACACCATCGTCCTCAAGCCCGCCGAGATCACCCCGCTGACCTCGCTGATGTTCGCCCAGGCCGCCACCGAGGCGGGTATCCCCGACGGCGTCCTCAACATCGTCACCGGCACCGGCAGGGAGGCGGGCGAGCACCTGGTCGGCCACCCCGACGTGGCCATGACCTCGTTCACCGGTTCGACGCCCGTCGGCAAGCGGGTCGCCGAGGTCGCCACGGCCACCGTCAAGCGGCTCCACCTGGAACTCGGCGGCAAGGCCCCGTTCGTCGTGTTCGACGACGCGGACCTCGACGCCGCCGTCCACGGGGCCGTCGCCGGCGCGCTGATCAACAGCGGCCAGGACTGCACCGCGGCCACCCGCGCCTACGTCCAGCGCCCGCTGTTCGACGCCTTCGTCGCCGGGGTCGCCGACCTGATGGCGACCGTACGGCTCGGCGACCCCTTCGACCCGGCCACCGACCTCGGCCCGCTCGTCTCGCACACCCAGCGCGACCGGGTGGCCGGCTTCGTCGACCGGGCCCGCTCGTACGCCACCGTCGTCACCGGCGGCAGGGCACCCGGCGGCGACCTGGAGAAGGGCGCCTACTACCTCCCCACGCTGATCGCGGACGCGGCGCAGGACAGCGAGGCCGTGCAGTCCGAGATCTTCGGACCCGTCCTGGTGGTCCTGCCGTTCGACTCCGACGACGAGGGCATCGCGCTGGCCAACGACACCCCGTACGGCCTGGCCGCCTCCGCCTGGAGCCGCGACGTGTACCGCACGGGCCGCGCCACCCGCGAGATCAAGGCGGGCTGCATATGGGTCAACGACCACATCCCGATCATCAGCGAGATGCCCCACGGCGGCTACCGGGCCAGCGGGTTCGGAAAGGACATGTCGGTGTACTCGTTCGAGGAGTACACGCAGGTCAAGCATGTGATGTACGACAACACCGCGGTGGTCCGCAAGGACTGGCACCGCACGATCTTCGGAGACCGATAACAGCCGCGGCCGTACCACCGACGGCGGCCCATCCCGAAAGGCAACACAGCGCATGAAGCAGTTCCAGCCCGAGCGCCTCTCGGAGGCCCAGCTGGCCGCTATGCGGCGGAGTCTGAGCAGCGGCCGGGGCGCGCTATCCCGCCGCTCCCTGCTGCGAGCGACGGGCATAGGCGCGCTCACCATAGGTGGCATGGGCGCGCTGAGCGCGTGCGGAATCCCGCCTGCCAAGCGCGAGGGCGAAGGGGCCGCGGCCTCCGACGACCACTCGGCCGAGGAGAAGCGGATCACCTTCTCCAACTGGACGCAGTACATCGACATCAGCGAGGACGAGAAGAGCCACCCCACGCTCGACGCGTTCACCAAGCGCACCGGGATCAGCGTCAAGTACACCGAGGACATCAACGACAACGTCGAGTTCTTCGGCAAGATCCGGCCGCAGCTCGCCGCCGGCCAGGAGACCGGGCGCGACCTGATCAACGTCACCGACTGGCTCGCGGCCCGCATGATCCGCCTCGGCTGGGCGCAGAAGCTCGACCCCGCCAACCTGCCGAACGCCTACGCCCATCTGTCGCCGCAGTTCCGCAGCCCGGACTGGGACCCCGGACGGGCCTACTCCTACCCCTGGACCGGTATCTCCACCGTCATCGCCTACAACTCCAAGGCGACCGGGGCCGGAGGATCGAGAGCGTCTCCCAGCTGCTCGAGGACAAGGCGCTGCGCGGCCGCGTCGCCTGCCTCTCCGAGATGCGCGACACCGTCGGGATGACCCTGCTCGACATGGGCAAGGACCCCGGGAAGGTCACCGGCGACGACTACGACGCGGCGATATCCAAGATCCAGCGGGCCGTCGACACCCGGCAGATCCGCCGCTTCACCGGCAACGACTACACCTCGGACCTGGACAAGGGCGACATCGCCGCCTGTCTGGCCTGGGCCGGGGACCTCGTCCAGCTCCGGGTGGACAACCCCGACATCCAGTTCGTCGTCCCCGACGCCGGCTACATGACCTCCAGCGACAACCTGCTGGTCCCGGCCAAGGCCCGGCACAAGGCCAACGCCGAGAAGCTCATCGACTACTACTACGAGCTCCCGGTCGCGGCCCAGCTCGCCGCCTACATCAACTACGTCTGCCCGGTCGAGGGCGTCGGCCCCGAACTCGCCAAGATCGACCCGGCACTCGCCAAGAACACGCTGATCCTCCCGGACAAGGCCATGGCCGCGAAGTCCCATGCCTTCCGCTCGCTCAGCAGCGAGGAAGAGACGGCGTACGAAGAGAAGTTCGCCAAGCTCATCGGCGCCTGACCGTTCCTGCTTCCCTGCTCCCCTCTCGACACCTGGGACCGCGATCCATGACTGACAAGACAGCGGGCGGAGACGTCCGCCTCACCGGGATCAGCAAGACCTACGGCTCGTTCACCGCCGTGCACCCGCTGGACCTGACCGTGCCCGAGGGCTCGTTCTTCGCCCTGCTCGGCGCCTCCGGCTGCGGCAAGACCACCACCCTTCGGATGATCGCCGGACTGGAGGACCCGACCACCGGCTCCGTCTTCCTCGGCGACCGGGACGTCACCGACCTCCCGCCGTACAAGCGGCCGGTCAACACCGTCTTCCAGAGCTACGCCCTCTTCCCGCACCTGACCATCCACGAGAACGTGGCCTTCGGGCTCCGCCGCCGCGGCATCAAGTCCGTGAAGAAGCAGGTCGACGAGATGCTGGAACTCGTCCAGCTCGGCGACAAGGCCAGGCACAAGCCCCACCAGCTCTCCGGTGGCCAGCAGCAGCGCGTCGCCGTCGCCCGCGCACTCATCAACCACCCCCAGGTGCTGCTGCTGGACGAGCCGCTCGGCGCCCTCGACCTCAAGCTGCGCCGCCAGATGCAGCTGGAGCTGAAGCGCATCCAGACCGAGGTCGGCATCACCTTCGTCCACGTCACCCACGACCAGGAGGAGGCCATGACCATGGCCGACACGGTCGCGGTGATGAACGGCGGCAGGGTCGAGCAGCTGGGTGCGCCCTCCGAACTCTACGAGAACCCGCAGACGACGTTCGTCGCCAACTTCCTCGGCACCTCCAACCTCATCGAGGCCGAGGTCGCGGAGGCCGCGGGCGGCGAGGTCGTGGTGACCGCGGCCGACGCCAAACTGCGGCTTCCCACCGCTCGCTGCGCCACGCTGCCCCGCACCGGCGGCAAGCTCCTCGTCGGTGTCCGCCCCGAGAAGATCTCCCTGGCGCACGCCGACGACGCCGGTGACATCTCCGAGGGGCGCAACCGGTTCACCGGGAAGATCGCCGACTCCAGTTTCATCGGCGTCTCCACCCAGTTCGTCATCGACAGCCCGGTCTGCCCGGAGCTGGAGGTGTACGTGCAGAACGTCGAGCGGGACCCGCGTCTCGTCCCCGGCGCCGAGGTCGTCCTGCACTGGAACCCCCAGCACACGTTCGGCCTCGACGCCGCCATGGACATCGACGCGGGCGTGGAGACGGTGGAGGAGACAGCATGACCGTCACCGAGGCACCACCCGCCTCGCCCGCCCCCGCCGGCACGGGCCCCGTGCCGCGCAAGCAGCCGGTGCGCCGCAAGCTGGTGCCGTACTGGCTGCTGCTGCCGGGCATCCTGTG
The DNA here is from genome assembly GCA_003725745.1 of Streptomyces sp. I6. Classification (GTDB taxonomy): domain Bacteria; phylum Actinomycetota; class Actinomycetes; order Streptomycetales; family Streptomycetaceae; genus Streptomyces. The sequence goes on from RHDP01000001.1 coordinate 5,103,534, forward strand.
GCTGCTGGTCTTCTTCGCCCTGCCGCTCGTCTACCAGGCGTCGACCTCCGTGCAGACCGGCTCGCTGGAAGAGGGCTTCAAGGTCACCTGGCACTTCCAGACCTACTGGGACGCGCTGAGCGAGTACTACCCGCAGTTCCTGCGGTCGGTGCTGTACGCGGGCACGGCCACGATCCTGTGCCTGCTGCTCGGCTATCCGCTGGCCTACCTCATCGCGTTCAAGGCGGGGCGCTGGCGGAATCTGCTGCTGGTGCTGGTCATCGCGCCGTTCTTCACCAGCTTCCTGATCCGGACGCTCGCGTGGAAGACGATCCTGGCGGACGGCGGACCGGTGGTGGACGTCCTCAACACCATCGGCTTCCTCGACGTCACCAGCTGGCTCGGGATGACCGAGGGGAACCGGGTGCTGGCCACCCCGCTCGCCGTGGTCACCGGTCTGACGTACAACTTCCTGCCGTTCATGATCCTCCCGCTCTACACCTCGCTGGAGCGGATCGACCCGCGGCTCCACGAGGCGGCCGGAGACCTCTACGCCAAGCCGTCGACCGTCTTCCGCAAGGTGACGTTCCCGCTGTCGATGCCGGGTGTCGTCTCCGGGACGCTGCTGACCTTCATCCCGGCCAGCGGCGACTACGTCAACGCCGAACTGCTCGGCTCCACCGACACCCGGATGGTCGGCAACGTCATCCAGTCGCAGTTCCTGCGGGTGCTCGACTACCCGACCGCGGCCGCGCTGTCGTTCATTCTCATGGCCGTCGTGCTGATCATGGTGACGGTCTACATCCGCCGGGCCGGTACGGAGGATCTCGTCTGATGCTGCGACTCTCGACAACGTGGATACGCCGCAACCTGGTGGTGATCGCGGGCCTGCTCACGCTGGCGTACCTGGTCCTGCCGAACATCATCGTGATGGTGTTCTCCTTCAACAAGCCCGCCGGGCGCTTCAACTACTCCTGGCGGGAGTTCTCCACCCATGCGTGGCAGGACCCGTGCGGGGTCTCCGGCATGTGCGAATCGCTCAGCCTGTCGCTGTGGATCGCGCTCTGGGCGACGATCGGCGCCACGGTCCTCGGCTCGATGATCGCCTTCGCGCTCGTCCGCTACCGGTTCCGGGCCCGCGGGGCGATCAACTCCCTGATCTTCCTGCCGATGGCGATGCCCGAGGTCGTCATGGCGGCCTCGCTGCTGACGCTCTTCCTCAACCTGGGGGCGGAACTCGGCCCGACGACCATCCTGATCGCGCACACCATGTTCTGCCTCAGTTTCGTCGTGGTGGCGGTCAAGGCACGGGTGATGTCGATGGATCCCCGGCTGGAGGAGGCCGCCAAGGACCTCTACGCGGGACCCGTGCAGACCTTCCTGCGGGTCACGCTGCCGATCGCGGCACCGGGCATCGCCGCGGGCGCGATGCTCGCCTTCGCGCTCTCGTTCGACGACTTCATCATCACCAACTTCAACTCGGGCAACACGGTCACCTTCCCGATGTTCGTCTGGGGCTCGGCCCAGCGCGGCACGCCCGTCCAGATCAACGTCATCGGTACCGCCATGTTCGCCCTCGCCGTCATCGTCGTCGTCGCGGGCCAGATCATCAGCGGCCGGCGGCGCAAGACCGCACTGTCCTCGTAGCGGCACGCGGCACCGAGCAGCACCCAGCAGCACCACGAAGGAGTGGAAACCATGGCCCCAGCAGCCATGACCTTTGCCTCATCACTCTCCGACGCCCAGCCCGTCCCCTTCTGGCTGGAAGACCCCGGCAAGCCCGCCGCCCTGCCCGCCCTCACCGGCGACGAGAAGACCGATCTGCTCGTCGTCGGCGGCGGCTACAGCGGACTGTGGACCGCGCTCCTCGCCAAGGAGCGGGACCCGCGGCGGGACGTCGTCCTGGTCGAGGGCCGAGAGGTGGGCTGGGCAGCCTCCGGCCGCAACGGCGGCTTCTGCGCCGCTTCCCTGACCCACGGCCTCGCCAACGGCCTGGCCCGCTGGCCGGAGGACATGGCCAGGCTGGAGGAACTCGGCGCGCGGAACCTCGACGCCATCGAGGCCGCGGTCGCCGGGTACGGCATCGACTGCGACTTCGAGCGCACCGGCGAGATCGACGTGGCCACCGAGCCGTACCAGCTCGACGAACTCCGCGCGTTGCACGAGGAGGCCGGCAGGCTCGGCTTCGGCGGCCTGGAACTGCTGGACCGGGACGCCGTACGCGCCGAGGTCGACTCCCCGACCTTCCTCGGCGGCCTCTGGGACCGTGAGGGGGTGGCGATGCTCCACCCGGCCAGGCTGGCCTGGGGCCTCAAGCGGGCCTGCCTCGGCCTCGGCGTACGGATCTACGAGAACACCCGGGCGCTCGACCTGTCCCCGGCAGGCGCCGGAATGGCCGTGCGCACACCCTACGGCCGGGTCTTCGCCCGGCGGATCGCGCTCGGCACGAACGTCTTCCCGTCGCTCGTCAAACGGATCCGCCCGTACACCGTGCCGGTGTACGACTACGCGCTGATGACCGAGCCGCTCTCGCCCGCCCAGCGCGAGGCGATCGGCTGGCACAACCGGCAGGGCCTCGGCGACAGCGCCAACCAGTTCCACTACTTCCGGATCACCGGCGACGGCCGCATCCTGTGGGGAGGCTACGACGCCGTCTACCCGTACGGCGGGAAGGTCAGCGCCGAGATGGACCACCGGCCGGAGACCTACCTGAAACTGGCGGGCCAGTTCTTCGCGTGCTTCCCGCAACTGGAGGGCCTGCGCTTCACCCACGCCTGGGGCGGCGCGATCGACACCTGCTCGCGCTTCTCGGCGTTCTTCGGCACGGCGCACGGAGGAAAGGTCGCCTACGCCGCCGGGTACACCGGCCTCGGTGTCGGCGCCACCCGCTTCGGCGCCGATGTGATGCTCGACCTGCTCGCCGGCGAGCGCACCGAGCGCACCGAGCTGGAGATGGTCCGCAAGAAGCCGCTGCCCTTCCCGCCGGAGCCGGTGGCCTGGGCGGGGATCGGCCTCACCAAGTGGTCGCTGGCCCGGGCGGACGCCCGCGGCGGCCGGCGCAATCTGTGGCTGAGGACGATGGACCGCCTCGGACTCGGCTTCGACAGCTGACACCTCCGCTCACGGCCGGCGGCCGCGCGCCACCGGGCGCCCGGCCGCCGGCCGCGCCGTGCCCCCCTCGGCAGTCCCGGCTTCCGGCTTTCGGCCTCCGGTTCCCTGCTGCTTGCCCTCCGTTTCCTGTCCTCCGTTCTCTGTTCTCGGTTCTCCGTTCCCTTGTCTCTGTTCCCTGGTCTCTCGTCTCCGGCGAGACTTTCCCATGGGCTGCCCGAACCGGCGTCATAGCGCACGCCGTTCCCGCTCTCCAGAGGTGAACGCACAGACCGCGCAGGCGGCGAGGCGCACGGAAACGGAGGCTGGAGAGATGTCGGGAACCGGGGGCCAGGGGGCTGGTGCGGCGGTGCGGTGGCTGGTGTCGGCGGCGCCCGACCCCGAAGGCCGGCGCAGGCGGTGGGAGAGCGACCCCAGAGGGCTGGTGCTGCTCCCGGCGGGACGGCACTGGGACGTGCTCGTCCTCCCCGGCAGGATCGCCAGGCCGACGCTGGACGTGCTGACGCGGCTCACGGGCCGGCCGGGGCCGGTCCTGGCCCACTTCGGTGCTGTCCGGCACGGCCCTGCCGCGGCCCCGCGCATGGGCTTCTTCGTGCCGCCGGGAGTCTCGGAGTGGTGGGTAGCCACGGGTACGCACGCCGCGGGGCCCGGTGCCTGGGTGGTGCTCCCGTACCCCGGCCGGACCGCGGGGGGTGTGCGCTGGCTGGTCGTTCCGGACGGATCGGGCACCCTCACCGACCCCGCACTGCTGGAGCTGGCCATGCACGAGGCGGCCGCCCTGGTCGCAGGCGAGGAGAAGGAGTGAGGGAGAGGTAGATCAACCGCGAGCGGTCCGGCCGCCCGCGGCTCCGGGGGCGGGACACCGGCTCCCGCCCCTGGAGCCGGCCAGGACCGCACCGGCCAGCAGCACCCCGCAGAGGGACCAGCTCGCGAGGACGTCCAGCGGCCAGTGGTAGCCGCGCAGCACCAGACCGATGCCCGTCGCCGCCGTGAGCAGCACGGCGACGGGCGTCAGCCGTCTGCCGGCGAGCAGGGCGGCCCCGGCGTACGCCACCATCGCGGTCGCGGCGTGGCCCGAAGGGAAGTACCCCGTCTCCGGGGTCAGCGGCCCAGGCCGGTCCGTCAGCGCCTTCAGCGGAGCCACCAGCGCCGGTACGAGGACCATGGCGGTGGCGACCGCCGCCGCCATGGCCCAGCGGTGGCGACGCAGCGCCAGGCCGGCGGCCGCGGCCAGCACCGGCAAGGCGACCTGCGGGTTGCCGAGGTCGGCGAGGAACTCGGTGAGGTACGCGGGGCCGCCGCCCACGAGCGCCCGGCCGATGTGCTCGTCCAGCGCGCGCAGCGGACCGTGGACCGCGACCTGCCAGGTGATCAGAGCGAAGAGGACGGCGCACACCGCCGCGACGACGGCGGGGCCGGACGGCGGTCCGGGGACCCGGGGGCGCTTGGGGACTCCGCGGCGGCGGGGGAGCCCGGGGAGGGAGGACGGCCGCCCCGGAACAGGGGGGTAGTTCCGGGGCGGCCGTGACGATCGGTGCGCCGCGCGCCCCGGGGGGTTTGGGGCGGGCGGCCGTCCGATCGGAGAGGAGATCCGGAGCACGAGGCCCCGGTGGTGTGCTCGAGGGCACGCCCAGGGCGGGGCTGGGGAGGCCGCGCCCTGGAGTCGCCCGCAGTCTCCTGCGAGCGGGGTGTTTCTCTCATCTGCGGAAACCGTACGGCAGCAGGAGGGGGGACCGACAGCGGGCATGCCATCCCGCCATTGCCCCCCCACACCTTCTTCACAGAGAGCGCGCGGTTACGTGGGGTTACACCCCATGCATCCCACGCATCCCGCGCTTTCCGCTCAGACGCCCGCGAGCGCCGTCTCGATGACGTCCAGACCCTCGTTGAGCAGGTCCTCGCCGATCACCAGCGGAGGCAGGAAGCGGAGCACGTTGCCGTAGGTGCCGCAGGTGAGCACGAGGACGCCCTCGGCGTGGCAGGCCTTGGCGAGCGCGCCAGCGGCCCCGGCGTCGGGCTCCTTGGTGACGCGGTCCTTGACCAGCTCGATCGCGACCATGGCGCCTCGGCCGCGGATGTCGCCGATGACGTCGAACTTCTCCGCCATCGCGGAGAGACGCCGCTTCATGACCTCCTCGATGCGCTTGGCCTTGCCGTTGAGGTCCTGCTCGCGCATGGTCTCGATGGCGCCGAGCGCACCCGCGCAGGCGACCGGGTTGCCGCCGTAGGTGCCGCCGAGGCCGCCCGCGTGCGCGGCGTCCATGATCTCGGCGCGGCCGGTGACGGCGGACAGCGGCAGGCCGCCGGCGATGCCCTTGGCGGTGGTGATCAGGTCCGGGACGATGCCCTCGTCCTCGCAGGCGAACCACTGGCCGGTGCGGCAGAAGCCGGACTGGATCTCGTCCGCGACGAAGACGATGCCGTTGTCCTTGGCGAACCGCGCGACCGCCGGGAGGAAGCCCTTCGCCGGCTCGATGAAGCCGCCCTCGCCGAGGACCGGCTCGATGATGATCGCGGCGACGTTGTCGGGGCCGATCTGCTTGGTGATCTGGTCGACGGCCTGGGCGGCGGCCTCGGGGCCGCAGTTGTCCGGGCCGGTGGGCCAGCGGTAGCCGTAGGCGACCGGGACGCGGTACACCTCGGGGGCGAACGGGCCGAAGCCGTTCTTGTACGGCATGTTCTTCGCGGTCAGCGCCATCGTGAGGTTGGTGCGCCCGTGGTAGCCGTGGTCGAAGACGACGACGGCCTGGCGCTTGGTGTACGCACGCGCGATCTTGACGGCGTTCTCGACGGCCTCGGCGCCGGAGTTGAACAGCGCCGACTTCTTGGCGTGGTCGCCCGGGGTGAGCTCGGCCAGGGCCTCGCAGACCTCGACGTAGCCCTCGTACGGCGTGACCATGAAACAGGTGTGGGTGAAGTCCGCGAGCTGCGCGGAGGCACGGCGTACGACGGCCTCGGCGGAGGCGCCCACGGTGGTCACGGCGATACCGGACCCGAAGTCGATCAGGCGGTTGCCGTCGACGTCCTCGATGATCCCGCCGTCGGCTCGCGCGGTGAACACCGGCAGCACGGAGCCCACGCCGCCCGCGACCGCGGAGAGGCGGCGGGCCTGCAGCTCCTGCGACTTGGGGCCGGGGATGGCGGTGACGACGCGGCGCTCCTGCGGAATTGCGCTCATGAGGGCTCCTGGGGGTGTTTCCGGACGCACTTCTTCTTTCTTCGCAGGCTAGGTCCGGTTCGGGAGGTCCGGCATGCTCCGTTCGGTAGTGATGGGGGCGTGTCCTTGTCCGTGGCGGACATAGAGCGCCGAGGGCGCGGGGGACTGCGCGCCTCCCGGGGCCGCCCCGGCAAGCGGCCGCGTCCGGCGTGCCGTGCTGCCGTCCTCCCGCGGCCGGGTCGCGGCCGCTTCCCGCGAGGATCCGGCAGGGCGGCGGGCGCGGCCGCCGGCCCACTCCAGCCACCCGCCGTACTCGCGGTGCGGGATCGCTGAACTCCCCGCCGCCGGGCACTAGATTGACGGTGGCACAGACGCGCGGACCTGGCTGGTCAGGGGGCAGGGGTTCATGGAGATGGAAGGCACGTACGACGCACGCGGAGCCCGATCCGGCGGCACCGGCAGCGCGCGGCCCGTCCCGCGTCCCGCGGGCCCACCGCCGATGCCGCCCGCCGTCCCGCCGGTCCCGGCCCACGCCCCGGCGGCGACCGGCACCTCGGTCGCCGACTGGCTGCGCACCCCGCGGCCCGAGGCCGAACCGGGCGTCTGGCGGCTGGGACACCGGCCGCGCCCGGCGGAGGAGCCGGAGCCGGTCCCGGCGAGGAGGCTCTTCGCGGGCGCGTTGATCTCGGCGCTCTGCGCGCTGCTGCTCTGGTCGCTGTACGACAACTACTACATCCCGTACTGGCTGGATCCGCACTACTGGGCCGGGGCGCTGGTGAAGCTCTCCGACAACGCCGTGGTCAAGGCCGTGATCGGGGGGCCGTCGATGCGCTGCTCATCGTGGGCATGGTGGTGTTCTTCGGACGGCTCGGCAATTGGCCGGAGATCGGCCGCCGGTACGTCCTGCCCCTGAAGCGCGCCCGTCGCCTGCGGCACGTTCTGCCCGGCGCCGCCCCCGTCGCGGCGGGAGGACCCGACGACCCGGCCGAGTGGCCCCAGCTGCGCCGGGCAGGGCAGCACGTCGTGGCCGAGCGGCTGTCGGAGGAGGTGCGTGCCGGGAGGATGAACGATGTCGACTACGCCCGGATCCGTCGCGCCTGGCATTCCGTCCAGGCTGACCCGCAGCGGCTGAGTGCGTTCGTGGACAACGTCGTACGACAGGGAGCCGGTGCGTTCGTCCACCCGTCCGGAGCGCGCGATCTCCCAGGGCGCGGCGCGCGGAGCGACCTCGCCACGAACCAGGTCAGGATCGGCACCGCCGCCGACCACCCCCGCAACCCCTACGCCCGCCGCACCACGGGGGTCGCCCTCGAACCCGCGCTGCTCGGCACCTCGCTGCTCGCCGTCGGGCCGTCCGGGGCGGGTAAGACGGTGCGGCTGGTGCGGCCCGTCGTGGAGTCCATGTGCCTGCAGGCGCTCGCGAACCGCGCCGCGGTCGTGGCCGTCACCGCGCACGGTACGGTGCTCGCCCCCGACGACGCCTTCGACCTGGTCATCGCCCCCGGGCGGCCCGATTCCACGCACGACCTGGACCTGTACGGCGGCAGCGACGACCCCGACGAGGCCGCGCGCGTCCTCGCCGAGGCACTCGTCGGGGACCTGACGGCCGACGGCCGGCGGGCCGCCACCGCACTCGCGCAGCTCATCGGGCCGTACCGCGGCGTCCACGGCCACTTCCCGGCCGTACCCGAACTGCGCGACCTCCTCGGTGGCGCGCCCGGCGCGCTGGACGGGCTGCGTGCCGCCCTGCAGGCCGCGGGCGGGACGTCGCAGCTGCGGGAACTCGACGCGCGGGCCCGGCAGTCCCAGCGCGCCGACGACGTCGGGGCGCTGCTCGCGGACCGGATCGCCTTCCTCGACCGGCCCGCGTTCGCCGGGTTCTTCCGCACCGCCGAGCCCGGCCGGCAGTTCTCGCTGCGGGCCGTCGAGCACCCGCTGCGGGTCCGGATCGACCTCCCGGAACGCGGCCACGCCGAGGCGTCACGGATCATCGCCCGGCTGGTCCTGGCCCAGTTCACCGAGGCCGTGCTCAGCCGCTCGGACCGTTCGCTGTTCGCCTGCCTGGTGCTGGACGACGCCACCCACACGGTCACGCCCGACTCGATCCGGGCCGTGCAGCGGCTGCGCTCCGCGCACGCGGGGGTGGTGCTGGCGCTGCGCACTCTGGAGGACGTGCCGGAGCCGCTGCGCGGGCCGCTGCTGGGCGCGGTCGGCTGCCGGATGGCGTTCGCCGGGCTCGGGCCGTGGGACGGCGGCCGGTTCGCCGAGTCCTGGGGCAAGGAGTGGGTGCAGACCAAGGACGTGACCAACCGGCAGATCATCTCCGACGAGCCGCTGACCAAGGCGCTGCACTTCATGCGCCGGGTCGTGACGGGGCGGGCCGCGACGGCCGAGGCGGTGACGGTCCGTGAGGTCGAGCGGGAGCGCTGGTCGGCCTCCGAGCTGGCGCACTCCGTGCCGGCCGGGCACGCGGTGCTCTCGCTGGCGTCGGTCCGCGGCGAGCACACCCCTCCGCTCCTGGTGGACCTGAGGAACTGAGCAGGGCACCCCTACGCGGTGGCAGAATCGAGGTACGCCGTTCATACGGGACGGCAAAACAGACCGAGAAGCACCCGTCCTCTGCCGAAAGTCCGCGGTCCCATGCCGGTCACCCTCGCGTCCCTCGTCCAGCACTCCGCGCTCAAGCTGACCGTCCGCGCGGGGGAGGACCGCCTGGACACCCCGTGCGCTGGGTGCACGCCAGCGAGCTGGCGGACCCCGTGCCCTACATGGAGGGGGCGAACTGCTGCTCGTCACCGCGATGACGCTCGACGCCGCCGACCGGGAGGCGATGCGGCGCTATGTGCGGCGGCTCTCGGGCGCGGGCGTCGCGGGGCTGGGCTTCGCCGTCGGGGTGAACTACGACGACATCCCCGGCGCTCTTCTGGAAGCGGCCGAGGCCGAGGACTTCCCCCTGCTCGAGGTGCCCCGGCGCACGCCGTTCCTGGCCATCAGCAAGGCGGTCTCGGCGGCGATCGCTGCCGACCAGTACCGGGCCGTCACCGCGGGCTTCGAGGCCCAGCGGGAGCTGACCCGCGCTGCGCTCGCCGAGGGCCCCGCGGCCCTGCTTGCCCGGCTCGCCTCGCACGTCGACGGCTGGGCCGCGCTCTACGACACCTCCGGCGCCGTCGTCGCCGCCGCCCCCGACTGGGCCGCCCGGCGCGCTGCCCGGCTCACGGGAGACGTGGAACGCCTGCGCGAGCGCCCCGCGCCCGCCAGCGCGGTCGTCGGCGGCGCGGAGGACCGCGTCGAACTCCAGTCCCTGGGCACCGGGCGGCGGGTCAGGGGAGCCCTGGCGGTCGGCACGGGCGCGCCGCTCGGCACCGCCGAGCGCTATGCCGTGCACTCCGCGGTGGCCCTGCTGACCCTGACGACGGAACGGTCGCGCTCGCTGCAGGCCGCGGAGCAGCGGCTGGGTGCGGCGGTGCTGAGGATGATGCTCTCCGGCCAGCCGGACCCGGCCAGAACGGTCGCCGGGGATCTCTACGGCGGTCTCCTGGACGCTCCGTTCCGGCTGCTCATCGCCGAACCGGACGGCGAACCGGACCCGGCGGCCGAACACCCCGCGCACACCCTCGCCGAGGCGCTGGAGTCCGCCGCCTCCCGGGCGGGTGAGTCCGTGCTGACCGTGTGGGAGAGCGACGACCGGCTCGTGGTCCTCGCCGCCGACGGGGGAGCGGTCGCGCTCGCCTGCGAGCCGTACACCGAACGCGAGACGGAGGAGGCGGGGGTCGTCGTCGGCATGTCGGCGCCGGCGGGGCCGGTCGCGGCGGCCGCCGCGTACAAGCAGGCCGAGCAGGCGCTCTCCGTCGCCCGCAGGCGGGGCCGGGCGCTCGTCGAGCACGAGGAGCTCGCGGCGGGCTCCGTGCTGCCGCTGCTCGCCGACGACGCGGTGCGCGCCTTCGCCGACGGGATGCTGCGAGCCCTGCGGGAGCACGACGCGACCGGCCGCGGCGACCTCGTGGCCTCCCTTCGAGCCTGGCTTTCCCGCCACGGCCAGTGGGACGCGGCCGCTGCCGATCTGGGGGTCCACCGCCACACCCTGCGTTACCGCATGCGGCGCGTCGAGGAGATCCTCGGCCGCTCCCTGGACGACCCGGACGTGCGGATGGAACTCTGGCTGGCTCTCAAGGCGACCGAGGCCCCGCTGCCGGCCCCGAACCCGGCCCCGAACCCGGCCCCGATTCCGAACCCGGCCTCGGAACAGGGCCCCGTGCCGTAACCCGGGGCAGGGACCGCCCCGGTCCCGGGGCCGCGGACGGGGTCCCTCTCCGCCCGCCCTCGGTCCTCCGACCGGTGCAGGGCCCGTTTCCGACCCCTGCTCCAGCCGTTCAGCCCTGGTCTCCGGCGGCGAATCGGTGGCGGTGACTCGTCGGGCCGTCGTCGGGGACCAGCCCTCAGTGCGACCAAGAAGGAAATCCCTCTTCTGCTGCCCGAAATCGGGCAGAAAACATGGCATTTGACGGCTGAACTGCCTAAGGTCCTGCTCCGTGATCACCGGCGCGGGCGGGGTGGCACCCACCCGGCCTCCACGAGACGAGAAGGACCGATGACGGCATCCGGAGCAGGTACCGGCGCACCTGAGTCCCGTGCACTCCTCCCCCCTGCGTCCGCTCCCGGTGCGTCCGGCGGGATCACGCCCCCCGCCGGAACCGGCGCCCCGACAGGCAACGGCGACGGCACCGGGACGGCCACCGGCGCGCGGTCCGGCACCGGCGCCGCCCTCGGCTCCGAACCCGCTGCCGCGGCAGCCGTCCGGGCCGGGGACGCCAGCGTGCCCGGCCGCCGGATATCCGGTCCGGTCTGGGCCGCGCTCGCCGTCGTCTACGTCGTATGGGGTTCCACGTACCTCGGCATCCGCGTGGTCGTGGAGACCATGCCGCCGTTCCTGTCGGCCGGTGCGCGCTTCGTCGCTGCCGGCCTGGTCCTCGCCGTGATCATCGCCTGGCGCCAGGGGCCGTCCGCGCTCCGCGCCACCCCCGCCCAGCTGCTCTCGGCCGCCGTGGTCGGGCTGCTGCTGCTCCTGGGCGGCAACGGACTGGTCGTCCTGGCCGAGACGGCCGTCCCGTCGGGACTCGCCGCGCTCCTGGTCGCCGTCGTCCCGGCCTGGGTCGTCGTACTGCGGCGCGCGTCCGGCGAGCGGCCGGGCCCGGGCGCGTACGGCGGAGTCCTGCTCGGACTCGCGGGTCTCGCCGTGCTGACCCTGCCGGGCCTGAGCGGCGACGTCCGCCTCTGGGGCGTGCTGACCGTGGTCGCCGCGACCGTCCTGTGGTCGGTGGGCTCGTTCTCCTCCTCCCGTATCCCCATGCCGGCCAATCCGTTCGCGACGAGCGCCTACGAGATGGTCGCGGGCGGCCTCGGCTGTCTGCTCGTCGGCCTGGCCCGCGGGGAGCAGCAGGGCTTCGTCCTCGCCGAGGTGTCCGGCCGCTCCTGGACCGCCCTCGCCTATCTCGTCGTGTTCGGCTCGCTGATCGCGTTCACGGCGTACGCCTGGCTGCTGCACTCCGCCCCGCTCTCGCTCGTGGCCACCTACGCCTACGTCAACCCGGTCGTCGCCGTACTCCTCGGCTCGCTGGTCCTCGGGGAGCGGCTGACCTGGCCCATCGCCGTCGGTGGCGCGGTCGTCGTGGCCGGCGTCTGCCTGATCGTCAGTACCGAACGCCGCCGCTGACAAGAGACGGAGCCCGCGCACCCGGGAGGGTGGGCGACCGGATACCGGGTACCCGCTGAAGCGGCAGGGTGGCCTCGCCCTCGGGCGCCGGCCGAGGCGGCGGGGTGGGCCGTGTCCCCGCGTACCCGCCAAAGCGGCAGGACGGCCCGGCCGACCACTCCACGCCGGACAACCCACGATCCGGCCCCGCCGCCCTACCGTGTGAGAAGAGGCAACCCACTACTTCGGAAGGGCCGGGACCCCCAATATGACTTCCACCCACGCCTTCTGGCTCGCCGGCCGCCAGGCCACCGGCGAGGCGGCCTTCGACGTGACCTCCCCCTGGGACGGCCGTCTCGTCGGCACGGTCGCCGTCCCGACCGACGCCCAGGTCGAGGAGGCCGTTGCCGCAGCCCATGCCGTCGTGGACGAGTTCGCCGCGACCCCGGCCCACGTGCGCGCCGCCGCCCTCGACCATGTGTCGAAGCGCCTCGCCGAGCGCACCGAGGAGATCGCCCAGCTGATCTCCGCCGAGAACGGCAAGCCCGTCAAGTGGGCCCGCGGCGAGGTCGGCCGTGCGGTCTCCGTCTTCCGGTTCGCCGCCGAGGAGGCGCGCCGCTTCAACGGCGGCGACGCCCAGCGCCTCGACACGGACCTCGGCGGCCAGGGGCGCCTCGCCCTCACCCGCCGCTTCCCGAAGGGCGTCGTCCTCGGCATCGCGCCGTTCAACTTCCCGCTCAACCTGTGCGCCCACAAGATCGCGCCGGCCATCGCCGTCGGGGCGCCGATCATCCTGAAGCCCGCTCCCGCCACTCCGCTGTCCGGTCTGATCCTCGGCGAGCTGCTGGCCGAGACCGAACTGCCCGCCGGCTCCTGGTCGGTGCTCCCGGTCCCGAACGACAGGATGCCCGCCCTGGTCCAGGACGAGCGCCTCCCGGTCATCTCCTTCACGGGCTCCGACAAGGTCGGTTACGCGATCATGGACTCGGTGCCGCGCAAGCACTGCACCCTGGAGCTCGGCGGCAACGGCGCGGCCGTCGTCCTCGCCGACTTCGCCTCCGAGGAGGACCTGGACTGGGCGGCGACCCGGATCGCCACCTTCTCCAACTACCAGGGCGGCCAGTCCTGCATCTCCGTGCAGCGGGTGATCGCCGACACCTCGGTGTACGACCGGCTGCTGCCGAAGATCGTCGCGGCGGTCGAGGCGCAGCACACCGGTGACCCGTCCGACCCGTCCACCGACGTCGGCCCGCTGGTCAGCGAGGACGCGGCCAAGCGTGTCGAGTCCTGGGTCGACGAGGCCGTCGAGGCGGGCGCCCGGCTCCACACCGGCGGCAAGCGCGACGGCGCCTCCTACGCACCCACCGTGCTCACCGGCGTGCCCGCGCACACGACGCTGGCCTGCGAGGAGATCTTCGGGCCGGTCCTCACCGTGCAGAGTGTCGACGGCGAGGCCGAGGCCTTCGCGGCGGTGAACGACTCCAAGTACGGCCTGCAGGCGGGCGTGTTCACGCACGACCTGCGGACCGCCTTCCGCGCCCACCGGGCGCTGGAGGTCGGAGGCGTGGTCGTCGGCGACGTCCCGTCCTACCGCGCCGACCAGATGCCGTACGGCGGCGCCAAGCAGTCCGGGGTGGGCCGCGAGGGCGTGAGGTTCGCGATGGACGACTACACCTACGAGCGGGTGCTGGTCCTCACCGGACTCGCCCTGTAGTACGTCCCGGACCGGCCCCGCCGTGTCCGGGAGCAGACGGCCGGAGCCCACTGTGCGGGGGTTCCGGCCGTCCCCCTTCTCCCCCCGTCCCTCTCTTCCCCTCGCATCCGATCTTCCCCGCCCGTCCGACCGGCGGAGAAGGCCGGATCACGGCTGACCCTCGGACGCGTCACCTGTGCCGGGCCAGCCGGTGCGGCGGGGCGAGGGCTGCCGACTCCTCCCCGACGGAGTCCGGGTCGGCGGGACGGAGCCGGTGCCGGGGGGCCACGTCGGACCGGCGGCGATGTGAAGCGGGCGTCCGGCTGCGAGTACGGCCGGGCGGTGCGGTCTCTCATGCTCGGTGCCGTGCCGTGCCGTGCCGTGCCGTGCCGTGCCGTGCCGTGCGGTGCGGTCGCCTCATGCGCGGTGCGGACGTCGCGGTGCGGGGGCTGCGGCGGTCCTTTCGTGGTAGGGCGGCCGGGATCCACCCGGCTGCCCCGCAGGACTGGTGAGGCGGCCGGTATTCGGGTAGATACGGACGAGTAGCACCGGTCGGTAGTTCCCGGTCCGGCCGCCCTCCGACAGCGGCGAGGTGAGTCCCTCATGTCCGCACCATCCACTCCCCAGGACGCCCCGAAGGCCACCGTGTCCCCAGAGGTCACAGGGGCACCAAAGGTCACCGAGCGTGAGGCACGGCAGGTCGCCGAGGCCGCGCGCGAGCAGGGCTGGCGCAAGCCCAGTTTCGCCAAGGAGCTGTTCCTCGGCCGTTTCCGGCTCGACCTGATCCATCCCCATCCGCTGCCGGCCTCCGAGGACGTGCAGCGCGGCGAGGAGTTCCTCGCCAAACTGCGCGACTTCTGCGAGACGAAGATCGACGGGGCGCTCATCGAGCGCGAGGCCCGGATACCGGACGAGGTGATCGAGGGCCTCAAGGAACTCGGCGCCCTCGGCATGAAGATCGACACCAAGTACGGCGGTCTCGGCCTCACCCAGGTGTACTACAACAAGGCGCTGGCCCTGGTCGGCTCGGTGAGCCCCGCCATCGGCGCGCTGCTGTCCGCACATCAGTCGATCGGCGTACCGCAGCCGCTGAAGATCTTCGGCACCCAGGAGCAGAAGGAAACGTTCCTGCCGCGCCTGGCCCGCACCGACATCTCGGCGTTCCTGCTCACCGAGCCCGACGTGGGCTCCGACCCGGCGCGCCTGGCCACCACGGCCGTGCCCGACGGCGACGACTATGTGCTCGACGGCGTGAAGCTGTGGACGACCAACGGCGTCGTCGCCGACCTCCTCGTCGTGATGGCCCGCGTCCCCAAGTCCGAGGACCACCGGGGAGGCATCACCGCCTTCGTCGTCGAGGCTGGCGCCGAGGGCATCACGGTCGAGAACCGCAACGCCTTCATGGGCCTGCGCGGCATCGAGAACGGCGTGACCCGCTTCCACCGGGTCCGGGTGCCCGCGGCGAACCGCATCGGCCCCGAGGGCGCCGGGCTGAAGATCGCCCTGACCACACTGAACACCGGCCGGCTGTCGCTGCCCGCGATGTGCGTCGGCGCCGGCAAGTGGTGTCTGAAGATCGCCCGCGAGTGGTCCGCCGTCCGCGAGCAGTGGGGCAAGCCGGTCGCCGGCCACGAGGCCGTCGGCGCGAAGATCTCCTTCATCGCGGCGACCACCTTCGCCATGGAGGCCGTCGTCGACCTCGCGTCCCAGATGGCCGACGAGGACCGCAACGACATCCGCATCGAGGCGGCCCTGGCCAAGCTCTACGGCTCCGAGATGTCCTGTCTCATCGCCGACGAACTGGTCCAGATCCGCGGCGGACGAGGCTTCGAGACCGCGGAGTCCCTGGCCGCCCGCGGCGAACGGGCCGTCCCCGCCGAACAGTTGCTGCGCGACCTGCGCATCAACCGCATCTTCGAAGGCTCCACCGAGATCATGCACCTGCTGATCGCGCGCGAGGCGGTGGACGCCCACCTCTCCGTGGCCGGCGACATCATCGACCCCGACAAGTCCTTCGGCGACAAGGCCAGGGCGGGCGCGGCGGCCACCGCGTTCTACGCCCGCTGGCTGCCCAAACTGGTCGCGGGCCCGGGTCAGCTGCCCCGCTCCTACGCGGAGTTCCACCCGCGCGGGCACACGGACCTCTCCACGCACCTGCGGTACGTGGAGCGCACCTCGCGCCGGCTCGCCCGCTCCACCTTCTACGCCATGTCCCGCTGGCAGGGCCGGATGGAGACCAAGCAGGGCTTCCTCGGCCGCGTCGTCGACATCGGAGCCGAGCTGTTCGCGATGAGCGCCGCCTGTGTGCGGGCCGAACTCCTGCGCAGGACCGGGGAGCACGGCCGGGAGGCGTACCGGCTTGCGGACGCCTTCTGCCGGCAGTCCCGCATCCGGGTCGAGGAGCTCTTCGGGCGGCTGTGGACCAACACCGACGACCTCGACGGGTCGGTGGTGAAGGACGTCCTCGCCGGCTCCTACACCTGGCTCGAGGAGGGCGTCCTCGACCCGAGCGGCGACGGCCCCTGGATCGCGGACGCGTCCCCCGGCCCGTCGACACGGGAGAACGTCCACCGCCCGTTCCGCTGACCGGCCCTCCGGTGCGGGGCCCCGCCGGGAGGCGGCGCCCCGCACCCGCGGCCCGCGGGGACGCGCTGTCGGGACCGGCGGGGACTGCGGCCACAATGGGGGCATGAGCGACAGCCCATCCCCCCTCGCCGATCCGCACATCGCCTTCGATCCGTCCGAAGGCCGCCGGGACATCGTCGTCCTCGGCTCCACCGGGTCCATCGGCACGCAGGCCATCGACCTGGTCCTGCGCAATCCCGACCGCTTCCGCGTCACCGCGCTCGCCGCCTCCGGAGGGCGGGCCGCCCTGCTCGCCGAGCAGGCCCACCGGCTGCGGGTCCGCTCGGTCGCCGTCGCCCGCGAGGACGCCGTCCCCGCGCTCCGGGAGGCCCTGGACGCACGGTACGGAACGGGCGAGCCGCTCCCCGAGATCCTCGCCGGGCCCGACGCGGCGACCCGCCTCGCCGCCTCCGAGTGCCACACCGTCCTCAACGGCATCACCGGATCCATCGGCCTCGCTCCCACCCTCGCCGCGCTCGAGGCGGGACGCACCCTCGCGCTCGCCAACAAGGAATCGCTGATCGTCGGCGGCCCGCTGGTCAGGGCGCTCGCGAAGCCCGGCCAGATCATCCCCGTCGACTCCGAGCACGCGGCGCTGTTCCAGGCCCTGGCCGCCGGCACCCGCGCCGATGTGCGCAAGCTCGTCGTCACCGCGTCCGGCGGGCCGTTCCGCGGCCGCTCCCGGGCCGAGCTCTCCCGGGTCACCCCCGAGGACGCCCTGGCCCACCCCACCTGGGCGATGGGGCCGGTGATCACGGTCAACAGCGCCACCCTGGTCAACAAGGGCCTGGAGGTCATCGAGGCGCACCTCCTCTACGACATCCCCTTCGACCGCATCGAGGTCGTGGTCCACCCCCAGTCCTACGTTCACTCGATGGTGGAGTTCACCGACGGCTCCACGCTCGCCCAGGCCACTCCGCCGGACATGCGAGGCCCCATCGCCCTCGGCATCGGCTGGCCCCAGCGGGTGCCGGACGCCTCACCCGCCTTCGACTGGTCGACCGCCTCCACCTGGGAGTTCTTCCCCCTCGATGACGAGGCCTTCCCGTCCGTGGCCCTGGCCCGGCACGTGGGGGAGCTGGGCGGCACCGCCCCGGCGGTGTTCAACGCCGCGAACGAGGAATGCGTCGACGCGTTCCTCGCGGGACGGCTGCCGTTCAACGGAATCATGGATACGGTCACTGCAGTCGTCGGCGAACACGGCACTCCCCGCGGGGGAACCTCGCTGACGGTCCAGGACGTCCTGGAGGCGGAGACCTGGGCGCGCGCCCGCGCCCGGGAACTGTCCGCACCGGCAGAGAAGGCGACAGCGGAGGCTCGCGCATGACGATTCTGTTGACGGTCCTCGGCATAGCGCTCTTCGCCGTCGGGCTGCTCTTCTCCATCGCCTGGCACGAGCTCGGGCATCTCTCCACCGCCAAGCTCTTCGGCATCCGCGTGCCGCAGTACATGGTCGGCTTCGGCCCCACGATCTGGTCGCGCCGCAAGGGCGAGACCGAGTACGGGATCAAGGCGATCCCGGCCGGCGGCTACATCCGCATGATCGGGATGTTCCCGCCCGGCCCCGACGGGCGGCTCGAGGCCCGCTCCACCTCCCCCTGGCGGGGCATGATCGAGGACGCCCGCACGGCGGCCTTCGAGGAGCTCAGGCCGGGCGACGAGACCCGGCTCTTCTACACGCGCAAGCCGTGGAAACGCGTCATCGTGATGTTCGCGGGCCCCTTCATGAACCTGGTGCTCGCCGTCGCGATCTTCCTCGGCGTCTCGATGTCGTTCGGTTTCGCCACCCAGACCACCCAGGTCGCCGGCGTGCAGCAGTGCGTCATCCCGCAGAGCGAGGAACGCAGCACCTGCACGTCCACGGACCCCGAATCGCCGGCGGCGGCCGCGGGGCTGCTCAAGGGCGACCGGATCGTCGCCTTCGACGGGGTGCCGGTCAGCGACTGGGGCGACCTGTCCAACCGCATCCGCGAGACCATCGGCCCCGCCGCCATCACGGTCGACCGCGGCGGTGAGGAGAAGGTCCTCCAGGCCACCCTGCTGAAGAACATGGTGGCCAAGAAGGACGCGGACGGCCAGGTCGTCCCCGGCGAGTTCGTGCCGGCCGGCTACCTCGGCTTCGCGGCGCGGACGGAGATCGTCCCCCAGACCTTCGGGCAGTCCATGGACCGCATGGGCGACATGTTCGAGAACGGGGCCCGGGCGATCGTCTCGCTCCCCGCGAAGGTGCCCGACCTGTGGGCTGCGGCCTTCAACGACGGCGAGCGCAAGGACGACTCCCCGGTCGGCGTGGTCGGGGCGGCCCGGATCAGCGGCGAGGTGCTCAACCTCGACGCCCCCACCCAGAACATCGTCGCCACGTTCCTGATGCTGCTCGCCGGCTTCAACCTCTCGCTCTTCCTGTTCAACATGCTGCCGCTGCTGCCGCTGGACGGCGGTCACATCGCGGGAGCGCTCTGGGAGTCCGTGCGGCGCAACCTCGCCCGGCTCTTCCGCCGGCCCGACCCGGGTCCCTTCGACGTGGCGAAGCTGATGCCGGTGGCCTACGTCGTCGCGGGGATCTTCATCTGCTTCACCCTGCTCGTGCTGGTGGCGGACATCGTGAACCCGGTGAAGATCACTTAGGGGCTGCCGGTGGCTCCCCGGCGGTTTCGGGGGCCGGGCCGAGCAGAACGAGGCGTGCCCCGGGTGACACGGCGCGGACCCCGCCGGGCCCGCGCCGTACCCCGCCGGGCCGTGTCCGGAACCGGCCCGGCCCGCGTGGGACCTCGGCGTTTCGCCGGTCCGAGCCGGGGGCCGGAACCGGTTTGCGGGCGTCCGGCCGGCTCGTGGTCCGTGTCCGGAACCCGCTCGGAACCGCTGCGCCTCAGCGTGGTCTCGCCGGGAACCGGCCCGGCCCGCGCCGGGCACGCGTCCGCCCCCGCCCGGCCCCCGCCGGGACCGGGCGAACCGCGGCCGGACACCGTGTGGCGTCCGGCCGCGTCCCTTCGGGTGGTTCACCGCCGCGGTGTGCCGGGCCGCGGGCCCGTGGCGTAATCTCGAAGGCTGGAGCCCGCCCTGTCAGGGCCTCGATCCACACCTTGGGGTTGCACAGCAGATGACCGCGATTTCTCTCGGAATGCCGTCCGTTCCGACCAAGCTCGCCGACCGAAGGGTCAGCCGCAAGATCCAGGTCGGCTCGGTCGCCGTCGGCGGCGACGCGCCCGTCTCGGTGCAGTCGATGACGACGACGCGGACCTCCGACGTCGGTGCCACGCTGCAGCAGATCGCCGAGCTGACCGCGTCCGGCTGCCAGATCGTCCGCGTCGCGTGCCCCACGCAGGACGACGCCGACGCGCTCCCCACCATCGCCCGGAAGTCGCAGATCCCGGTGATCGCGGACATCCACTTCCAGCCCAAGTACGTCTTCGCGGCCATCGACGCGGGCTGTGCCGCGGTCCGCGTCAACCCCGGCAACATCAAGCAGTTCGACGACAAGGTCAAGGAGATCGCCAAGGCGGCCGGGGACGCCGGCACCCCCATCCGGATCGGTGTGAACGCGGGCTCGCTCGACCGCCGGCTGCTTCAGAAGTACGGCAAGGCCACCCCCGAGGCACTCGTCGAGTCCGCGCTGTGGGAGGCCTCGCTCTTCGAGGAGCACGGCTTCCGCGACATCAAGATCTCGGTCAAGCACAACGACCCGGTCGTCATGGTCAACGCCTACCGCCAGCTGGCCGCCCAGTGCGACTACCCGCTCCACCTCGGCGTGACCGAGGCCGGCCCGGCCTTCCAGGGCACCATCAAGTCCGCCGTCGCCTTCGGCGCACTGCTCAGCGAGGGCATCGGCGACACCATCCGGGTGTCGCTGTCCGCGCCGCCGGTCGAGGAGGTCAAGGTCGGCATCCAGATCCTGGAGTCGCTCAACCTGCGCCAGCGCCGGCTGGAGATCGTCTCGTGCCCGTCCTGCGGACGCGCCCAGGTCGACGTCTACAAGCTGGCCGACGAGGTCACCGCGGGCCTCGAGGGCATGGAAGTACCCCTGCGCGTCGCCGTCATGGGCTGCGTGGTCAACGGCCCCGGCGAGGCCCGCGAGGCCGACCTCGGTGTCGCCTCCGGCAACGGCAAGGGCCAGATCTTCGTCAAGGGCGAGGTCATCAAGACGGTGCCCGAGTCGAAGATCGTCGAGACCCTGATCGAGGAGGCACTGAAGATCGCCGAGCAGATGGAGAAGGACGGCGTGGCCTCCGGCGAGCCCGAGGTCTCCGTCAGCTGACAACCCGCCTGAGGGCCGGGTCCGCGCGGGCGGCCCGGCCCTTTCGGGTGAGGGGCCCGGACCAGGGTATGCAGGTAAAGTGCACAGACCGGCAGGCCGTACACCACCACGGGTACGCGCAGGGCCGGGCCGACCGAGCGGCACCTGTCGTTGCCCGCAAGGAGTGATGGAGGGCCCTCTCGTGTTGACGCAGACGACCAGCCGGGTCCTCGGCCCCGACGACCTCGGGGCCGCCCTCGCGGTCCTGGAGAGCGAGCCCGTCGCCAACGCGTTCGTCACCGCCCGCGTCCAGGTCGCCGGACTCGACCCCTGGCGCCTCGGCGGCGAGATGTGGGGCTGGTACGAGGGCGGCCGGCTGCGCTCGCTCTGCTACTCGGGCGCCAACCTGGTCCCCATCTGCGCCACCCCCGAGGCCGTCCGGGCCTTCGCCGACCGCGCCCGCAGGGCCGGCCGCCGCTGCTCGTCCGTCGTCGGCCCGGCGGAGGCCACCTCCCTGCTGTGGAAGCTGCTGGAGCCGAGCTGGGGCCCGGCCCGCGAAGTCCGCGCCCACCAGCCGCTCATGGCCACCGAGTCGGTCCCCCCGGACATCGAGCCCGATCCGTATGTGCGGCGCATCCGCAAGGACGAGATGGAGGTGATCATGCCCGCCTGCGTGGCCATGTTCACCGAGGAGGTCGGCGTCTCCCCGATGGCCGGCGACGGCGGGCTGCTCTACCAGGCCCGCATCGCCGAACTCGTCGGCACGGGACGCTCCTTCGCGCGCATCGACGACGGCAAGGTCGTCTTCAAGGCCGAGATCGGCGCCGCCACCCCGCTGGCCTGCCAGGTGCAGGGCGTCTGGGTCGCCCCCGAGTACCGCGGGCGGGGGCTGTCCGAGACCGGGATGGCGGCCGTGATCCGCTACGCCCTCGCCGATGTCGCACCGGTCGTCAGCCTGTACGTGAACGACTACAACACCGCGGCCCGCGCGGCGTACCGCAGGGTGGGGTTCCGTGAGGTCGGTGCGTTCATGAGCGTGCTGTTCTGAGCGGTCGGCGGAGAAGTAGGGTTCCCGCATGGAACACGATGTCGAGGTGGCGCCGGTCAACCTCGCGGCGCGCGTGGACGACGCCCTCTCCGTGCAGGCCCTCGCCTTCGGCCTGACCGAGGAGGAGGTCGGGATCCGCCGCCACATCGTGCTCCGGCACCTGCTCTGCCCCGGCGCCCACGCCCTCGGCGCGACGACCCCGGGGGCCGTCTGGTGGGCTTCGTGTACGGGATGCCGAACGACCGCACCCACTGGTGGTCCACGGTCGTGGAGCCGTACCTGCGCAGCAACGGCGTCGACGACTGGCTGGACGACTCCTTCGTGATCACCGAACTCCATGTCCATCCCGCCTACCAGGGACGCGGCATCGGCCGGCGGCTGATCACCACCATCACCGACGGCGCCGCGCAGTCCCGCTCCATCCTGTCCGCGATCGACACGGAGAGCCCGGCCCGCGGGCTGTACCGCGCCCTGGGCTACCGGGACCTCGCCCGCCGGGTCCTCTTCCCCAGCGCCCCGAAACCCTACGCGGTGATGGGGGCCCCGCTGCCGCTGCTGCGCGGCGCGTGAGGGCCCTGCCGTACGCACGGGGGCCGCCCGGGGCGGAGCTGATTTCCGCCCGCCGGTGCCACCCGGCTAACCTCCTGGGCATCACCCTTTCTTGTACGCACGTGTACGCAGGAGACAATCCATGGCAGCCCAGGTCCAGCGCATGTCCCGTCTGATGGTCAAGACACTGCGCGACGACCCGGCGGACGCCGAGACCCTCAGCCACAAGCTGCTGGTGCGCGCCGGCTACGTCCGGCGGAACGCGGCGGGCATCTGGAGCTGGCTGCCCCTCGGCATGCGGGTCCTGGAGAACGTCGCCCGGGTCGTCCGCGAGGAGATGGACGCCATCGGCGCCCAGGAGGTGCTGCTGCCGGCGCTGCTGCCCAAGGAGCCGTACGAGGCGACCGGGCGCTGGGACGAGTACGGTGCCGAGCTGTTCCGCCTGAAGGACCGCAAGGGTGCGGACTACCTGCTCGGGCCGACGCACGAGGAGATCTTCACCCTGCTGGTGAAGGACCAGTGCACCTCGTACAAGGACCTCCCGGTCATCCTCTACCAGATTCAGACGAAGTACCGCGACGAGGCCCGTCCGCGCTCGGGAATCCTGCGCGGCCGCGAGTTCCAGATGAAGGACTCCTACTCCTTCGACACCACCGACGAGGGGCTGGCGGAGTCGTACCGGCTGCACCGCGAGGCCTACATCAAGATCTTCCGGCGCCTCGGTCTGGAGCACCGCATCGTCTCCGCCGTCTCCGGCGCGATGGGCGGCTCGGCCTCCGAGGAGTTCCTGGCCCCGGCCCCCGCGGGCGAGGACACCTTCGTCCACTGCCCCTCCTGCCACTACGCGGCGAACACCGAGGCCGTCACCTTCGCGGTCGCGCCGGCCACCGGGGAGCACGGTCCCGTCGAGGAACTGGACACCCCCGACACCCCGACCATCGAGACGCTCGCCGACCACCTGGGGGTGCCGGCGTCCGCCACGCTCAAGAACCTGCTCGTGAAGGTCGACGGAGAGATCGTCGCCGTCGGCGTGCCCGGTGACCGCGAGGTCGACCTCGGCAAGCTCACGGACCACCTGGCCCCGGCGGCCGTCGACCTGGTCACCGCCGAGGACTTCACCGGCCGCCCCGACCTGGTGCGCGGATACGTCGGCCCGCAGGGCCTGGAGAAGGTCCGCTACCTCGCCGACCCGCGCGTCGCCCCGGGCACCGCCTGGATCACCGGTGCCAACAAGCAGGACAAGCACGCCCGGAACGTCGTCGCCGGCCGCGACTTCGAGGTCGACGAGTACCTGGACGTGGTCGTCGTCGAGGACGGGGACCCGTGCCCCGCCTGTGGCGCCGGACTGAAGCTGGACCGCGCGATCGAGATCGGCCACATCTTCCAGCTGGGCCGCAAGTACACGGACGCCTTCCAGCTCGACGTCCTGGGCCAGAACGGCAAGCCGGTCCGCGTGACCATGGGCTCGTACGGCATCGGCGTCTCCCGTGCGGTGGCCGCCCTCGCCGAGCAGCACGCCGACGAGCAGGGCCTGTGCTGGCCCGCCGAGATCGCCCCGGCGGACGTGCACGTCGTCGCCGCGGGCAAGGCGCTGCAGACCGAGCTCGCGCTCGACGTGGCGGAGAAGCTCGGCGCGGCGGGTGCGCGGGTGCTCGTGGACGACCGGGCTGGTGTCTCCCCCGGCGTGAAGTTCACCGACGCCGAGCTGATCGGTGTACCGAAGATCCTGGTGGCGGGCCGCCGTTCCGGCGAGGGCGTCCTGGAGCTGAAGGACCGCCGCACGGGCGAGCGCGAGGAGCTGACGGCCGAGGAGGCCATCGCGCGCCTCACCGCCTGAGCGAGACCGAGGTCCCGGCCCGGCCCGGGTCAGCGGCGGGGGTCCCCTCCCGGCCCGGGGCAGCGGTGAAGAGGTTCGGGAGGTTCCGTCCGGCACGGGGTGAGACCCCCGTCCCGAGACGGGAAGCGGGACGGAACCGGTGCCCACCGGTCCCGTCCCGCTTCCCGTCGCCCTCCGGGTCTCCGGGTCTCCGCGGGAGCTTCCGTGCCGCCGGGTGACGGCCGGGGCCCCCGGCGTAGGCCACGGGTGCCTTGCGGGCCGGTCACAGCCAGTCGGCGAACTCCAGCGACAGCTCGCCCTCGGAGTGCCGGCCCGCGGCGATCGCCCGTGTGCCCGACTCCACCGCGCGGAACAGCGTCCAGCCGCGCAGCCGGTCGCGGTCGACGTCCAGCGAGTCCGCGAGCCGGTTCACCCGGCGGCGGGCCGCGGAGGCGCCCGAGGCGGCGGCGACCAGGTCCTCCACCCGGTCCCGGGCCAGCCTCGCCAGGTCGTACGCCCGCTCGCCCACCAGGGGCTCCGGCCCGACGGCCAGCCATGGAGCGCGGTCGCCGGCGAGCACCTTGCTCTGGCGGAAGTTCCCGTGCAGCAGCAGCGACTCGGGGGAGTCCGCGAGCAGTTCCCCGCGCGCGGCGAGTGCCTCGTCCAGCAGCGCCCGAGGCGCCGTTCCCGCGCGGTCCGACAGCGCGGACACCTGACGTGCCGTGCGCTCGGCCACGGTCTCGAAGGCATGGCCGGGGGGCGGCTCCACCCACAGCCGCCGGACCGTGCCCGCCGCCTCCAGCAGCGCCTTGGCCTCCGGGAGCGAGCGCAGGGACTGCTCGGGGTGCAGCCGCTCCAGCAGCAGCGCGTCTCCGGAGCCGCCCAGCAACCGCACCGCCCCGAACCCGTCCCAGTGCACGAGGGCCGCCCGCTCCAGCTCCGGCGCCGCGAGGGGCGGCACCAGCTTGAGCGCCGCCGGGGTGCCGTCCGGCCGCCTCACGAGGACGACCAGGCTGCTGCGGCCGCCGGGCACCATCACCCGCTCGACCTCCAGGCCGCCGCGGGCGGCCCTCTGCTCCACGAGTTCCGGAAGCCGCCCGGTCCACTCGTCGTCGCCCAGCGCCCGCACCAGACGCTGGGGCGGTTCGAAACCCATGCGTGCATCGTTCCCTTTCACTGAGTCGCGGCTCGCTCGACCAGGCCGGGGAAGGCCACGCCGGTGCCGCGCCATCGCGCCGCCCGCACCGCCGCCTCACGCAGCGCGGCCGCGGCGTCCTGCCGCAGCGGGCCCCGCGCGGCCCGCACCAGATCGGAGTAGACGGCCGCGACCCGGTCCTCCAGTACCGCGGCGAGGCGCGCTGCGGCCGCCGGGTCGGGTACCGCGAACGGCAGAGTGTAGGCGGCCTGCGCGGCGGCGGGCCTTCCGCCGAGATCCCGGACCGTGCGCTCCAGGGCGTCCCGGCGGGCCCGGTGCGCCGCGAGGGCCGCCAGGGCATCGGGGCGGCGGGCCTCGCCGGCCCGGCCTCCGACCACGCCGTAGCCGTACACGGCGGCGTGCTCCGCCGCCAGGGCGGCCTGCGTCGCGACCAGCGCGTCGCTCATCAGCGGGACCCTTCCGTCAGCAGATAGGCGTGGACCGCGCCGGCGGCGGCGACCGACGCCAGCAGCCGGGCGTACTCCGGTGGGGCAGCGCTCAGCGCGGCGGTGTGCCCGTCGGCGGTCCTGCGCTCGGCCGTGGCAAGTTCGCGCACGGCCGCCCCGGCGTCGGCGGGCACCGGGGGTGCCGCGGGGGCCGTCGGGGACGAGGCCGTGGGGCGCTCCGGCCCGGACGCGGCCGGCGCGAGGGAGGCCTGGACGGGGGAGACCTGCGCGGGGGAGGCGGGCGACGGCGGCCGGGACGCCGAGGGGGCCGGCCGGGTCCGGGGCGGGAGCCGCGACCCGGTCGGCGCGAGCGCCTCGACATGCCGCACGACCTCGGCGCGCAGCGGCGACAGGCGCGCCGCCAGGGCGGGATGCGCCGTCAGCACCGCGTCGTACCGCAGCAGCAGGGCGCCGCTCAGCTCGGCACCGCGCTCGCGCAGCACGGTCTCCGCCGACTCGCTGCGGAGCGCCGCGCGCCGCGGGCCGGGCTCGTTCGGCGAACACCCGGTCAGCGCCGCGGCGGTGGCCGCCCCGGCGGCCAGGAGCACACGTCTGGCCGTCGTACCCGTGCGGTCCACCTGGTCTCTCCTCGGGCCGTGGGGCGCGATCACCCGATCGGGTGGACGGCGCCTTGATGTGATCACCGCAGGCGAGCGTACCTGCGGGTCATCGGCGGGTGGACGGCAACACCCCCCGCGACCGGTTACCCTTTGTGCTGACACACGACGAAACCCACAACAGCACACGCGGCCGAGGAGTCACCCGGATGAGCACCACCCAGAGCGAGAGGCTGCGCGGACTGCTCGAACCGCTCGTCAGCGCCGCGGACCTGGATCTGGAAGAGATCGAACTGTCCCGGGCCGGCCGCCGCCGTGTGCTCCGTGTCGTCGTGGATTCCGAGCAGGGTGTCGATCTCGACGCGTGCGCCGAGCTCAGCCGCGTCATCTCCGACCGGCTCGACGAGAGCGACGCCATGGGGGAGGGCGAGTACCAGCTCGAGGTCACCTCCCCCGGGGCCGAGCGCCCGCTCAAGGAGCACCGTCACTATGTGCGCGCCACGGGCCGGCTCGCCCGGTTCCACCTGACCGCCCCGGAGGGCGGCCCCGGCGGGGAACTGGTCGCCCGGATCCTCGACGTCGACGACGAGGGCCTCGACCTGGAGGTGCCGGGTGTGAAGGGGCGCAAGCCCACCTCCCGCAGACTCGCCTTCGGCGAGATCGCCAGGGCGCGCGTGGAGCTGGAGTTCAACCGCAAGGACACCGACGGCATTCAGGAAGAAGAGGAGGCGTAGCCGTGGACATCGACGTGAAGCTCCTGAGGGGCTTGGCGCAGGAGAAGGAGATTGCCTTCGACCTGCTGGTCGACGCCATCGAGTCGGCCCTCCTCATCGCGTACCACCGCACCGAGGGCAGCCGCCGGCACGCCCGGGTCGAGCTGAACCGCCAGACCGGGCACGTGACGGTGTGGGCGAAGGAGGACCCGTCGGAACTCGAGGAGGGCCAGGAGCCGCGCGAGTTCGACGACACCCCGCACGACTTCGGCCGGATCGCGGCCTCCACCGCCCGCCAGGTGATCCAGCAGCGGCTGCGCGACGCCGAGAACGACGTCACCTTCGGTGAGTACGCCCGCCGCGAGGGCGACATCGTGGCGGGCCAGGTCCAGCAGGGCAAGGACCCCAAGAACGTGCTGGTCAAGCTGGACGACAAGCTGGAGGCCATCCTGCCGGTGCAGGAGCAGGTGCCGGGTGAGGAGTACTCCCACGGCCTGCGGCTGCGCACCTACGTCGTACGGGTGGCCAAGGGGGTGCGCGGTCCTTCCGTCACCCTGTCGAGGACCCACCCCAATCTGGTGAAGAAGCTCTTCGCGCTCGAGGTGCCGGAGATCGCCGACGGTTCGGTCGAGATCGCGGCCATCGCCCGCGAGGCCGGGCACCGGACCAAGATCGCCGTGCGGTCCACCCGCAGCGGCCTGAACGCCAAGGGCGCGTGCATCGGCCCGATGGGCGGTCGGGTGCGCAATGTCATGGCCGAGCTGCACGGCGAGAAGATCGACATCGTGGACTGGTCGGACGACCCGGCGGAGATGGTCGCCAACGCGCTGTCCCCGGCCAGGGTCTCCAAGGTCGAGGTCGTCGACCTCGGCGCCCGGTCCGCCCGGGTGACGGTCCCCGACTACCAGCTGTCACTGGCCATCGGCAAGGAGGGGCAGAACGCCCGGCTCGCCGCCCGGCTCACCGGCTGGCGGATCGACATCCGGCCGGACACCGAGCAGCCCGCCGGGCAGAGCTGATCCGGACCCGGGCGTCCGGGGCGGAGCGAGGTGCTCCCTCCCCGGCCCGGCGTGCCGGGGAACGGATCCGCGCGCAGACTCGGTTCCGTAGCCGGGGGATGGCCGAGAGTTTTGAGCCATCAAATGTTCGATTCTTGCCCCAAAGGGGTGAGGTCGGTACGGGGAGGTAGACTTGGACGTGTCTGGTCGGACGCATGCCCGCGCATGCCCTGAGCGAACCTGCGTGGGGTGTCGGGAGCGAGCGGCCAAGCGCGATCTACTGCGCATCGTGGCGGTCGAGGGTGTGTGCGTCCCCGATCATCGCGGTACGCTGCCCGGCCGGGGTGCTTATGTGCACCCCGCCTCGGTCTGTCTCGACCTGGCGGTTCGCCGTCGGGCGTTCCCGAGGGCCCTCAGGGCCCAGGGGCCGCTCGACACCGCGGACGTACGCCGTGCCGTCGAGGCGGCGGCTCAGGCCGCACCGTAAGAAGCACGGAAGAAGCAGCACCGCACGGATCCCCGTTCGGTCAGGTACCTCGCGAGTCGGAAGTAGGTCGAGATTGCGATGAGCACTCGATGAGTACGCGATGAGTACGCCCATGAAGTAGCGACGGTCCGGCGGTAACCCGGACCTAAAAGGAGCGAAGTGGCTAAGGTCCGGGTATACGAACTCGCCAAGGAGTTCGGTGTGGAGAGCAAGGTCGTCATGGCCAAGCTCCAGGAACTCGGTGAATTCGTCCGTTCGGCGTCCTCGACGATCGAGGCGCCGGTTGTACGCAAACTGACTGACGCTTTCCAGCAGGGTTCCGGGGCCGCCCCGCGAAGCGCTCTGCCGGGAAGCCCGCGGCGCCGCGCAAGTCCGCACCCGCGAAGCCCGCCCCGGCGGTGGAGGGCCGCGCGGGCGGTGCCCCGGCGCCCTCCCCGGCGCAGGCGGCGCGCCCCGCCGCCCCGAAGCCCGGCGCACCGGCCCCCAAGCCGGCGGCGGCCGAGGCTCCCAGGAGTGTTCCCGCGGCACCGACCCCCGGCCCGCGGCCGACGCCGGGCCCCAAGCCCGCGGCGGCCCCGAAGCCGGCTCCGGCCGCTCCGGCCGCCCCGGAGTTCACCGCGCCCCCGGCCGCCCCGGCTGCCGGTCCCCGGCCCGGTGCCACTCCCGGCCCGCGTCCGGCCGCACGTCCCGGCCAGGGCCAGGGCGGCGGCGGTGCCCGTCCCGGCGCCCCGCGCCCCGGTGGCGAGCGCCAGGCTCCGCGTCCCGGTGCCCGCCCCGCGGGCCCGCGTCCGGGCAACAACCCCTTCACCTCCGGTGGCTCGACCGGTATGGCGCGCCCGCAGGCGCCCCGTCCGGGCGGTGCCCCGCGTCCCGGCGGTCCGGGTGCCCCGGTGGCCCCCGTCCGCAGGGCGCCGGCCAGGGCGGTCCCCGTCCGCAGGCTCCCGGTGGCTCCCGTCCCACCCCGGCGGCATGCCGCGTCCGCAGGCTCCGCGTGGAGCCGGCGGCCCCGGCGGCACCGGCGGTCCCGGCGGTAACCGTCCGAACCCGGGCATGATGCCGCAGCGTCCCGCTGCCGGCCCGCGTCCCGGTCCGGGCGGCCGCGGCCCCGGTGGCCCCGGCGGCCGTCCCGGTGGCGGCGGCGGCGCCGGCCGTCCCGGCTTCGCCGGCCGTCCCGGTGGCGGCGGCGGTGGCGGTGGCCGTCCCGGTGGCGGCGGTGGCGGCTTCGGCGGCCCCCGTCCCGGTGGCGGCGGCTTCGGCGGTGGCGGCGGTGGCCGTCCCGGCTTCGGCGGCCGTCCCGGCGGCCCCGGCGGCCGCGGTGGCACGCAGGGTGCGTTCGGCCGCCCCGGCGGCCCGGCGCGCCGCGGCCGCAAGTCGAAGCGGCAGAGGCGCCAGGAGTACGAGGCCATGCAGGCCCCGTCGGTCGGCGGTGTGATGCTGCCCCGCGGCAACGGCGAGACCGTCCGTCTGTCGCGCGGTGCCTCCCTGACCGACTTCGCGGAGAAGATCAACGCCAACCCGGCGTCGCTCGTCGCCGTGATGATGAACCTCGGCGAGATGGTCACCGCCACGCAGTCCGTCTCCGACGAGACGCTGCAACTCCTGGCCGGCGAGATGAACTACACGGTTCAGATCGTCAGCCCGGAGGAGGAGGACCGCGAGCTGCTGGAGTCGTTCGACATCGAGTTCGGCGAGGACGAGGGCGGCGAGGAGTTCCTGGTCGCGCGTCCGCCGGTGGTGACCGTCATGGGTCACGTCGACCACGGCAAGACCCGGCTGCTGGACGCGATCCGCAAGACGAACGTCGTCGCGGGCGAGGCCGGCGGTATCACCCAGCACATCGGTGCGTACCAGGTCTCGACCGAGGTCAACAACGAAGAGCGCCGCATCACCTTCATCGACACCCCGGGTCACGAGGCGTTCACCGCCATGCGTGCCCGCGGTGCCAAGTCGACCGACATCGCGATCCTCGTGGTGGCGGCCAACGACGGTGTGATGCCCCAGACGATCGAGGCGCTGAACCACGCCAAGGCGGCCGACGTGCCGATCGTGGTCGCGGTCAACAAGATCGACGTCGAGGGCGCCGACCCGACGAAGGTGCGCGGTCAGCTGACCGAGTACGGCCTGGTGGCCGAGGAGTACGGCGGCGACACCATGTTCGTCGACATCTCCGCCAAGCAGGGCCTGAACATCGAGAACCTGCTGGAGGCCGTGGTCCTGACGGCGGACGCCGCCCTGGACCTGCGGGCCAACCCGGAGCAGGACGCGCAGGGCATCGCGATCGAGTCCCACCTCGACCGCGGCCGCGGTGCCGTCTCGACCGTCCTGGTCCAGCGGGGCACCCTGCGCATCGGTGACACCATGGTCGTCGGCGACGCGTACGGCCGTGTCCGCGCGATGCTCGACGACAAGGGCAACAACGTCGACGAGGCGACCCCGTCGACTCCCGTCCTGGTCCTGGGTCTCACCAACGTCCCGGGCGCCGGCGACAACTTCCTGGTCGTCGACGAGGACCGCACGGCCCGCCAGATCGCCGAGAAGCGTGCCGCCCGTGAGCGCAACGCCGCGTTCGCCAAGCGCACCCGCCGGGTGTCCCTCGAGGACCTCGACAAGGTGCTCAAGGCGGGCGAGGTCCAGCAGCTCAACCTCATCATCAAGGGCGACGCGTCCGGTTCGGTCGAGGCCCTCGAGTCCTCGCTGCTCCAGCTGGACGTCGGCGAAGAGGTCGACATCCGCGTGCTGCACCGCGGTGTCGGTGCGGTCACCGAGTCGGACATCGACCTGGCGACCGGCTCCGACGCCATCGTGATCGGCTTCAACGTGCGCGCCGCCGGGCGCGCCACGCAGATGGCCGAGCGCGAGGGCGTGGACGTCCGCTACTACTCGGTCATCTACCAGGCGATCGAGGAGATCGAGGCGGCCCTCAAGGGCATGCTCAAGCCGGAGTACGAAGAGGTCGAGCTCGGCACGGCGGAGATCCGCGAGGTCTTCCGCTCGTCCAAGCTGGGCAACATCGCGGGTGTGCTCATCCGCTCCGGCGAGGTACGGCGCAACACCAAGGCGCGCCTCATCCGCGACGGCAAGGTCGTCGCGGAGAACCTCACCATCGAGGGTCTGCGCCGCTTCAAGGACGACGTCACCGAGATCCGCGAAGGCTTCGAGGGCGGTATCAACCTCGGAAACTTCAACGACATCAAGGTCGACGACGTCATCGCGACGTACGAGATGCGCGAGAAGCCCCGCGGCTGACGCGGTTCGGCTGACCACGCACACCGTGCTCGGGGCCGGTCGGCGGGAGGTAATCCCGTCGATCGGCCCCGGCCGTGCGTGTACGGTTCCTTGATGTACCTGCCAAGAGCGGGCAGGGCGCATACCGAACCCGTACCGGCGGGACATCCGGACATACATGTTTGTGGGGACGCTGTCCTTCGACCTGCTTCTCGGCGACGTCCACTCGCTGAAGGAGAAGCGCTCCGTCGTCCGCCCGATCGTGGCCGAGCTCCAGCGCAAGTACGCGGTGGCGGTGGCCGAGGTGGGAGGGCAGAACCTGCACCGCAGGGCCGAGATCGGCCTTGCGGCGGTGTCCGGGGATCCGGGACACCTCACAGAGGTACTGGACCGGTGCGAGCGCCTGGTCGCCGCCCGGCCCGAAGTGGAGCTGCTGTCGGTGCGACGGCGGCTGCACGGAGACGATGATTGAGACTGCACCGTCCGGGGGCTGCCCCGGACCACCGCACGAAAGAGGAGAAGGACCGGTGGCCGACAACGCGCGGGCCCGCAAGCTGGCCGATCGCATCCAGGTCGTGGTCGCGGAGACCCTGGATCGGCGAATCAAGGATCCGCGGCTGGGCTTCGTCACGATCACGGACGCCCGGGTCACCGGCGACCTGCGGGAGGCCACGGTCTTCTACACGGTGTACGGGGACGACGAGGAGCGCGCGGCGTCCGCCGCGGCGCTGGAGTCCGCCAAGGGCGTCCTGCGGTCCGAGGTGGGCCGTCAGACGGGGGTCCGCTTCACGCCGAGCCTGACGTTCGTCCCGGACGCCCTCCCGGACAACGCCCGGACCATCGACGACCTGCTCGACAAGGCGCGGGCGAAGGACGCCGAGGTCCGCCAGGCGTCCACGGGCAAGACGTACGCGGGCGGGGCCGACCCCTACCGCAAGCCGGAGGACGAGGACGACGACGAGGGCCGCGACGAGGGCAGGGACGAGGACACGGCCTCCGCATGAGCCAGCACAGCAACGCCGCCCCGGCCGCCGGCGGGGGCGGCACCCCGGACGGCCTGATCATCGTCGACAAGCCGGCCGGCTTCACCTCGCACGACGTCGTCGCCAAGATGCGGGGCATCGCGCGGACCCGCCGCGTCGGTCACGCGGGCACGCTGGACCCGATGGCGACCGGAGTACTGGTCCTGGGCGTCCAGAAGGCCACCAAGCTGCTCGGCCATCTGGCGCTCACCGAGAAGGAGTACCTCGGCACGGTCCGGCTCGGCCAGACCACGGTCACCGACGACGCGGAGGGCGAGGTCACCTCGTCCGCCGACGCATCCGGCATCCCCCGGGACGCCGTCGACGCCGGGGTCGCCGAACTGACCGGCGACATCATGCAGGTGCCGTCGAAGGTCAGCGCCATCAAGATCGACGGCAGGCGGTCCTACGCCCGGGTCCGCGGCGGCGAGGAGTTCGACATCCCCGCCCGTCCGGTGACCGTGTCGCAGTTCACCGTCCACGACGTCCGCGAGGCCGTCGCCGAGGACGGCACACCCGTGACCGACCTCGTGGTCTCGGTGGTCTGCTCCTCCGGCACCTACGTCCGCGCCCTCGCCCGCGACCTCGGCGCCGGGCTCGGCGTCGGGGGGCACCTGACCGCACTGCGCCGCACCCGCGTCGGGCCGTACCGGCTCGAGGCGGCCAGGACCATCGACCAGCTCCAGGAGGAGCTGACGGTCATGCCGATCGGTGAGGCCGCCGTAGCGGCGTTCGCCCGCTGGGACGTCGACGAAAGGCGCGCCCGGCTGCTGCTCAACGGCGTACGCCTGGACATGCCGGAGTACGGCGGACGGGGGCCGGTGGCCGTCTTCGGGCCCGAGGAGCGGTTCCTGGCACTCGTCGAGGAGCACCGGGGCAAGGCGAAGAGCCTCGCGGTCTTCGGCTGACGCCCGCGGGCGAAGGCCCCGCGGGCCTGCCCGCCGGGCCGTGCGGGGAGTTCCATCGTGGAGCGGGCAGGGCCGCTGCCCGCTCCACGATCCCCCTCGGAGGGTGTCTATCCGTCCCGCACCATGGATTCACCCCAACGGGCAGGCGCTCGGAGTGCACCGGGGGTGCACTCGGGGGCGCGTTCGTCCGGCGCTCTTCTCCCCGTGATCAACTCCGGCCTACCGTCGGAGCCATGGGACGCGAGGACCTGGCGACGCTGGTGCGCATCTGTGATCCGGCGGGCCGGCCGCGCGGGACCGGCTTCGCCGTCGACGACCGGGGCACGGTCGTGACCAGCCATGAAGCAGTCGGCGGGCTCGACCGGATCGTGCTGAGCGTGCCCGGCGGCGGAACCTGCGCCGCCGACGGCGTCACCCTCCTGCCGGAGGCCGATCTCGCGCTCGTCCGCACCAGCGGGCTCGCCCTGACACCCCTGCCGGTCGCCGTCCGGGACCGGCCGGGGGACGGCGCGTACGTACGCATCCCGGCCGGTGGCTGGCGCGAGGCCCGCGTCCTCGGCGAGATCCCGGCCACCTACACCGCCGACGGCCGCGCACACCACCTCCACGGCGCCCTCGAGCTGGCCGTCGGCACCGGGGGAAGCGACGCCCTGGGGCCGGGCGGCACGGCCGGCGGTGGTCCGGTCGTGGACAGCGCAACCGGATCCGTGGTGGCGGTCCTCACGGGCACCGCGCCGGACACCGCGCACCCCGCGGCGGGCCTCGCCGTACCCCTGCGTACGGCGGCCGCGCGCGACCCCGGCGGGCCGCTCGGGGCACTGCTGCGGCGCAACGCCCGCACCGTCCCCGGTTTCGGGGCCGATCTCAACCTCGCCGGAGCCCGGTGGCTGGCCGCGGTGTCCCTCGGCCCCGCCGGGCCGGCCCGCGGCGCCGGCACCCGTACCGAACCCGTCGAACGCCCGCATGTGGTCCGGGAGTTCGCGGAGTTCGAGGCATCCCCCGCACATGTCCTCACCCTCACCGGAGCCCTCGGGAGCGGCCGTACCACCGAACTCGCCGCGCTCGCCGCCCGGCGGGCCCAAGGCGCCGAGGCGGGCGTCTCGATCTGGCTGCGCGGCGCCGACCTCGCGGCGGGCGACCGCGGCCTGGCGGACGCCGTCGCCCGCGTTCTGGCGCGCTCCGGCCGGGTCGTCGCCGGGATCACGGCCCACCGCGGCGGCCCGTGGACCGTCCCGGCGGCCGGCACGGAGGCCGCTCCGGAGCACGTGGCACGCGTCGCCCGCGAGGCCGGCCGGCCGCTGTTCGTCCTCCTCGACGGCCCCGAGGAGATGCCCGCCGCCCTGGCCGCACGGCTCCCCGACTGGACGGCGGAGACGGCGCGCTGGCTGCGCGACCACGGCGTACGGCTCGTGGTCGCCTGCCGGCCCGCGTACGGGGAGCGGGCCGCGGCACTCTACCCCGAGGCCGCCGTGCACCGGCCGGCGCTGCACCTCGGCCCGCTGACCGCGCGGGAGGCCGAGCAGGCCAGGGCGCGCCTCGGACTCCCGGCCGGTGCGACGGCCGCGGCGGACGCCCGCCATCCGCTGGCCCTCGGACTCCTGGCGGAAGTGCGGGACGCACTGTCCGGCGAGGTGCCCGGCCGGCCGTCGCGCGAGGAGATCCTCACGGCGTACACGGACCTGATGTGCCTGCGTGCCGCGACGCGGCTCGCCGAGACCGCGGGGCACGGGCATGACGGGCCCCGGGTGCGCCTGCTGGCGGCCCGGGTGGCCGGACGGGTCCACGAGGCGGCGCGGCGCTGCCTCGGCCCGGGTGAGGCAGGTCTCGACCGGGAGACCTTCGGGGACGTCTTCCCCTGGCGGACCGGATGGGCGTCCGCGGTGCTCGCCACGGGGCTGCTGGTGCCCGCGGGCGGCGGCTACCGCTTCGCCCACGAGGAGGTCGCCGAATGGCTGCAGGCCGCGCACCTCGACGTGGACACGGTCCTGCATCCGCTGCTGCACCGTGAGGACGACTCGGCGGTGGACGGGGGTACGCCGGCGCTGCCCCGGCACCGGATGGGCACGGTCGTCGGGGCGCTGCTCCTGCTGGACCGCCGCTCCGGGGAGTCCGCGCTGGCACCCCGGCTCACCGCGCTGGTCGACGTCCTCGACGGCATGGGTGCGCTCGGCGGTCTCGAAGTGCCCGACGGCCGGCACGGTTTGGGCGGTCCGGCCGGCTTCGGCGGGCCGGACGGCCGGCATGCTTTCGGAGGCTCGGACGGCCCTCCTGGTTTCGGCGGCTCGGACGACTCGCACGGTTCCGGCGGTCCTGCCGGCATCGGCGCACCCGGCGCGGGTCAGGCAGCGGGTGCGGACATCCACTGGTGGGCCGCAGGGCTCCTCCGGGAGACGCTGCTGCGCGTGCCGCGTACTCGCAGATACCTCGGTGTGCTCCGCACCCTCGCCGACCGCATCACCCTGCGCGCACTGCGGCCGGGCGGGCCGCGCCGGACGCCCGGTCCCGGCGAGTTCGGCCCCTCCTTCTGGCAGGCGCTGCACATCGGCGAAGCGGAGCGCATGGACCTGCTGCGCCGCCTCGTCCCGGCGGACGGGCCGCCCGAGCGCACCGGGACCGGCCGATGCGGCGCGCGGAGTGCCCCGGTACCTCGGCCGCAGGCCGCTGCCCGGAGGATCCCGGCGCACGCCGGCCGCCCCGCTATCTGGACGCGGTCGCCGAACGGCTGGCCCGGTCACCACGAGCCGTACAGCCGCTGCTCTGCCGCTGGTTCACCGACGACAGGCCGCTGCCCGCGGCGCCCGGCGCGGCCATCCGGCCCACCGTCGCCGCCGCGGCCCAGGCCCTCCTGCACACCCACCGGGACGGGCCGTCGACGATCTCTGCGAGGCGCTCGTCAGCACCGCCCACCCCGTGCCCGGGAGCTGCTGACCGCGCTCACCGAGGACGAGCCGTCCGCCGTCTGCCGGGCCGTCGACCGCTGGGCCCACGACGACACCCGCCCGGCGCGCCGGCTCGCCGCCGCCGCGTACGCGCCTGCCGTGGCGGCGCATGTCACCACCCGGGCCGATCGCGACCTGCTGAGATACGCGGCGCTGGCGCTCCTCGCCCGGCCCGCCGACACCGCCCTGCACGGCGCCGCGCTCGCCGTCCTCGTCCGCGACCCGCGGACCCGTCCGAGCTACCTCGCGCGCGCCGTGGAGGCGTACCGCGACGATGATCCGGGAGTGCCCGCCGAGGTCCTCGCCGCCGCGGCACCGACCCACCCGGAGCCGGTGTTCGCGGCGTTCCGCGCCGCGCTGCGCCGCCCGGGCGGCGGGGCGGGCGACGTGCTGCGGGCGCTCGCGGGACTCGACACACCCGCGCTGGCCCGCCGCGCGGCCGCCCTGGTGGGCGAGTACGTGGGACTGCGGCCCTCGGGCGGCGCGCACGCGGCGGCCTTCGTCGCGCTCCGGCTGCGGCACGGCGTGCCGGCGCGGGCCGTGCTGCTGCCGCTCGTGGTGGACCTGCTGCGCGGCCGGCCCGCGACGGTGCGGTGTGCGCTGGCCGCCGTGCTCGGGGCACCGGGGAGCCCGGCTTGCGAGCCGCTGCGCACCGAGCTGCTGGACGTCCTCCTGGAGTACGAGCGGTACGAGGGCGGCGACCCGGAGGTCCTGGACACGGTGCTCCAGGCCGCCGTGCGCGCCCCGGGGGTGCGGTCCTCTGATCCCCGCGTCCGCGAACTGGTCCACCGCGTCGGCCTCCTCCTCGTACGCACCCCGCAGGGCGCGAACCGCTTCGACCGCCGCCTGGTCGAGCTGGCCCGCCAGGTGCCCGGATTCGCGGCCGACGCGGTGTCGTGGCAGGCGGAGGCGCCCCGGGAGTGGGCGGTGGTGATCGGCCCCAGCACACGCCGGACGCTGGAGGCGCTGGGCAGCCAGGTGCCGATGCCCACGACGCTGCGCGGGCATGGCAGTCTTAGACCTGCGTAAGGAGTCATCATTGCGCACGCAGGTTCGATGTTTCGGGTTCGGGCGAGGAGCGGTCACAGTGCAGCGCTGGCGTGGCTTGGAGGACATCCCCCAGGACTGGGGGCGCAGCGTCGTCACCATCGGTTCCTACGACGGCGTGCACCGCGGCCACCAGCTGATCATCGGGCGGGCCGTGGATCGGGCGCGGGAGCTCGGCGTGCCGTCGGTCGTGGTCACGTTCGATCCGCACCCGAGCGAGGTCGTCCGCCCCGGCAGCCACCCGCCGCTGCTCGCCCCGCACCACCGGCGCGCGGAGCTGATGGCGGAACTCGGCGTGGACGCGGTGCTGATCCTGCCGTTCACCTCCGAGTTCTCCAAGCTGTCGCCGGCCGACTTCATCGTGAAGGTGCTGGTGGACAAGCTGCACGCCCGTGCGGTGATCGAGGGCCCCAACTTCCGCTTCGGCCACCGGGCGGCGGGCAATGTCGACTTCCTGACCGAACTCGGCCGCACCTACGACTACGAGGTAGAGGTCGTCGACCTCTTCGTGCGCGGCGCTGCGGGCGGCGGCGAGCCCTTCTCGTCCACGCTGGCCCGGCGGCTGATCGCGGAGGGCGACGTGGAGGGGGCGGCGGAGATCCTCGGCCGGCCGCACCGGGTCGAGGGCGTGGTCGTCCGCGGTGCCCAGCGGGGCCGCGAGCTGGGCTACCCGACGGCCAACGTGGAGACCCTGCCGCACACCGCCATCCCCGCGGACGGCGTCTACGCGGGCTGGCTCACCGCCGGCGGGGAGCGCATGCCCGCCGCGATCTCCGTGGGCACCAACCCGCAGTTCGACGGCACCGAGCGGACGGTCGAGGCGTACGCCATCGACCGCGTCGGCCTCGACCTGTACGGGCTGCACGTGGCGGTCGACTTCCTCGCCTATGTGCGCGGCATGGCCCGGTTCGAGTCCGTCGAGGCCCTTCTCGACGCCATCGCCACCGATGTGAAGCGCGCGCGTGAACTGACGGCGGAGTACGACGCCTAAGGGCTGTCCCGTTGTCCCCGGTGGATCAGCTGTCCCCGGTGGATCGGCGCGCGGCGTCGGATCCGGTGCATCGCCAGGCGGAGGGTCGTCCTCGTGCCGGGTGTATGCGGGCGATCCGGCACGCGGTGAGGTGCCGTAGCCGTCGTCGTGCGCCCGCCGGGGAGTGCGGGACGGGCCTCGGCCTGGGCCGCGGCGGCGCCGTGCCCGGGCCGCCGGGCCGCCCGGGCGCGACCGCGCGCGGGGTGTCCCCTCGGGTGCCTTACGTCCCCGAGGGTCCCGCCGTGGCCTCCGGGTCCTCGCCCCGGCCGCCCCGGCCTCCGTGCCGTTGCCGCCCCCGGCCTCCGTGCCCTTGCCGCGGCCGTCCGCGGAAGCCGTGCCGGTCCGCGCCGCCCAGTGGCAGGCCACCGCACCCGTAGAGCCCCCGGCGAGGACCGGCGGGTCCTCCGTACGGCATCGGCCGGCGACACCGTCGGCAGCGCCCGAGGCGAGGACCTGGCAGCGGGGGTGGAACCGGCAGCCGGGCGGTACGCGCGAGGGGTCCGGCGGCTCGCCCGCCAGGACCACCGGCGGCACCGCCGACTCCGGCAGCACCGACAGCATCGCCTGTGTGTAGGGGTGCTGAGGGCGTGTCAGCACCTCCTCCACCGTTCCCGTCTCCACGACGCGGCCCAGGTACATCACGGCCACCCGGTCCGCGATGTTCCACGCCAGGCCCAGGTCGTGGGTCACCACCAGTGCGGAGAGGCCCAGCTCGTCGCGCAGCCGCAGCAGCAGGGCCAGGATCTCGCCGCGCACCGAGGCGTCCAGGGAGGCCACCGGCTCGTCGGCCACGATGAGTTCGGGCCGCAGCACCAGCGCCCCGCGATCACCACGCGCTGGCGCTGCCCGCCGGACAGTTCGTGCGGGTAGCGCAGGAAGAACCGCTCTGGCGGCCGCAGACCCGCGCGCGAGAGCGCCTCCGCGACCGCCTCCTCCTCGCCGCCCCCGTAGCCGTGGATCCGCAGCCCCTCCGACACCGCGTCGTACACGGTGTGCCGGGGGTTGAGCGAGCCGCCCGGGTCCTGCAGCACCAGCTGCACCCGCCTGCGGTGCCCCTTCAGCGCCCGCGAGCCGTAGCCGAGCGGCACGCCCCCGAACGACACCCGCCCCTCCTCCGGCCGCACCAGACCGAGCAGCGCCCGGGCCAGGGACGTCTTCCCGCAGCCGGACTCGCCGACCAGCGCGACGATCTCCCCGGCGCCGATGTCCAGATCC
Organism: Streptomyces sp. I6; assembly: GCA_003725745.1. GTDB lineage: Bacteria > Actinomycetota > Actinomycetes > Streptomycetales > Streptomycetaceae > Streptomyces. The sequence continues at coordinate 5,143,211 of RHDP01000001.1, forward strand.
ACGCCGTCCACGGCACGGGCCGGTGCGGCGCCGCGCCGGCCCGGGTAGGACACCCGCACACCGGTGGCCGACAGCAGGGGGACGGCGGCGGCATCGGGGGAGGCCTCGCTCCGGTCCGTGCCGGTCTCGTCGACGGCGCTCACGCTTCCTCCCGCACACCCACGTGCACACAGGCCGCGAGCCGGTCCGGCCCGGCCTCGCGCAGTTCCTGGTCGTCCCGGCCGCACACCTCCAGCGCCACGGGGCAGCGCGGACGGAACGCACAACCGCCCGGCAGTGCCGACGGGTCCGGAGGATCACCGGGCAGCCCGCGCGGGGACCGCCGCGAGGCAGGGTCCCCGACCCGCAGGAACGCCGCCGACAGCGCCCGGCCGTACGGGTGCTCCGCCGCGTCGTACACCGCCCGGGCCGGTCCCTCCTCCACCACCCTGCCCGCGTACATCACGGCGAGGCGGTCGCAGGTGTCGGCCAGCACCGCCAGATCGTGGCTGATCATCAGCAGCGCGATGTCCTGCCCGGACACCAGCCGTTCGATCAGCCGCAGGATCTGCGCCTGGATCATCACGTCCAGCGCCGTCGTCGGCTCGTCGGCGATCAGCAGCCGCGGTTCGCAGGCCAGTGCCATCGCGATCATCACGCGCTGGCGCTGGCCGCCGGACAGCTCGTGCGGGTACGCCGCCGCGCGCGACGCCGGCAGCCCCACCTGCTCCAGCAGCTCACCGGCCCGCCGCTGCGCGGCCGCGGGCGTCGCCCGACCGTGCACGAGCACCGGCTCCGCGATCTGGTCGCCGATGCGGTGCACCGCGTTCAGGGCGTGCATGGCCCCCTGGAAGACGACGGACGCACCCGCCCACCGCACCGCCCGCAGCCGGCCCCACGTCATGGCGAGCACGTCCTCGCCGTCCAGCAGGATCTCGCCCGACAGCCGCGCCGACGCGGGCAGCAGCCGCAGCAGGGCCAGGGCCAGCGTCGACTTCCCGCAGCCCGACTCGCCCGCCACCCCCAGCTTCCGCCCGGCGCCGAGCGTGAGGTCGACCCCGCGCACGGCCGGGACGGCGGACGCCCCTGACCCGTACGTCACCCGCAGTCCCCTGATCTCCAGCAGAGTCAACGGGACACCCCCAGACGGGGGTTGAGGACGGACTCGACGGCCCGCCCGCACAGCGTGAACGCCAGTGCCACCAGTGCGACGGCGATCCCGGGCGGCGCGAGGTACCACCAGTGGCCCGAGGACACCGCGCCCGCCTCCCGTGCGTCCTGGAGCATGCCGCCCCAGGACACCACCGACGGGTCGCCGAGCCCCAGGAAGGCCAGCGTCGCCTCGGTGAGGATGGCGGCGGAGATGCCGAGCGTCGTCTGGGCCAGCACCAGCGGCATCACCTGGGGCAGCACATGGCGGGTCATGATGTGCCGGTGACCGCCGCCGAGGGCTCTCGCGCGCTCGATGTACGGCCGCGACTCGACCGCGATCGTCTGCGCGCGCACCAGCCGCGCAGTCGTCGGCCAGGTCGTGACGCCGATGGCCAGGATCACCGTCCACACGCTGCGCGACAGCACGGTGGCCAGCACGATCGCCAGGACCAGGGTCGGCATCACGAGGAACCAGTCGGTGATCCTCATGACGGCCGTGGAGAGCCAGCCGCGGTAGTGCCCCGCGACGATGCCCACGAGCGTGCCGATGGCCACCGACAGCGCGGCCGCCAGCAGCCCCACGGTGAGCGAGATCCTGGAGCCCCAGACCAGCAGGCCGAGCAGGGAGCGGCCGAACTGGTCCGTGCCCAGGGGGAAGGCGCCGCTCGGCGGCTCCAGTGCCCTGCCGGGCGCCTGGGTGACGCTCTGGACGTCACCGCCGACCAGCCACGGCGCGGCCAGGGCGATCAGGGCGAGCAGCGCGAGGCCCGCGAGGCCCACGACCCCGGCGCGATGGGTGCGGTACCGCCGCCAGAAGCGCGCGACGGAGGCACGCCGGCGTGCCCAGCGCAGTGACCTCGTCGACCTCGTCGACCTCGTTGGCCTCGACAACTTGGTCGACCTGGTAGATCTGGTCAACCTGGACGGCCTCGTTGGCCTCGGTGGCCTCGTCATCGGCCCACCCTCGGGTCGAGCAGCGGATAGAGCAGGTCGGCCAGCAGGTTCATCAGGATCATCGCCCCCGCGAACACCACGAACAGCCCCTGTACCAGCGGCAGATCGGGAACGCTGAGGGCCTGGTAGAACAGCCCGCCGAGCCCCGGCCAGGAGAACACCGTCTCGACGAGGATCGACCCGGCCGCCACATGGCCGAGGTTGATGAAGACCATCGTCACCGTCGGCAGCAGGGCGTTGGGGACCGCGTGCCGGCGTCGTACGTCGTCGTCCCGCAGCCCCTTCGCCCGGGCCGTCGTCAGATAGTCGCCGCCCATCTCTTCGAGCAGCGAGGAGCGCATCACCAGCAGCGTCTGCGCGTAGCCGACGGCCACCAGGGTCAGCACCGGCAGCACCATGTGGTGCGCGACGTCCAGGACGTACGCGACGCCGGACGTGCCGCCCGACTCCATCCCACCGGTCGGGAACATGCCGGGCACCGGCCCGATCCCCACCGAGAAGGTGATGATCAGCAGCAGGCCCAGCCAGAACGACGGCACCGACCACAGCGTCAGCGCCACCCCCGTGTTCAGCCGGTCGCCGAGTCCGCCGTGCCGCCATGCCGAACGGGTACCGAGCCAGAGCCCGAGCGCCGAGTAGAGCCCCACGGCCACACCGGTGAGGAGCAGGGTCGCCGGGAGCTTCTGGGCGATGAGTTCCCCGACCGGCGCCCGGAACTGGTACGACATGCCGAGATCGCCGGTCAGCGCTCCGGCGCAGTAGTCGGAGAACTGCCGCCACAGGGGCAGGTCGAGACCGAACTGCCTCCGCAGCGTCGCCAGTTGCTCCGCGCTGGTCGGCATACCGTGCGTCATCGCCCTGACCGGGTCACCGGGGATGATCCGGAAGAGGAAGAAGCTGGTCACGAGGACGGCGAACAGCGACACCAGGGCGCCGCCGAGTCTGCCGGCCACATAGACCGGATAGGCCGGGGAGGCCGGGTACGCCGCCTTCGCGCCGGCCGTCCGGCCCGGCCGGGCGCCGGGGGAGCCGGGAGACGGGGCAGCGGCCTTCATCTCGATCCCGGAGGCCCCGGGCGGGTCGGTGCCCCCGGGGCGTCCGGCACGTCGGGTGAGGAGCCGGAGGGCCTCGTGGTTCTGCTCATCGGCTACTCGCGGTCGTCGGCGGTGGCGCGGCGGCGCCGACTGGTGAGGATGCCGACCGCTATGACCAGGACGACCGAGATCCCGATGCCGATGGCCACGGCGGCGGAGGAGCCGCCGCCGTCCGAGGCCGCCCGGCCCGCGGCGGCGGGCTCGGCGGACCACCAGCTCCAGTAGCCGTCCTGGCCGTAGAGGTTGCCGGCGGCCTCGGGCATCGTCGTGATGGACTTGATCTGGTCGGTGCGATAGGCCTCGAGCGCGTTCGGGTACACCATGACGTTCATGAAGCCGGTGTCGTACAGCCGGGACTGCATCTGCCTGACCAGGTCCCCGCGCCTGGCCGCGTCGTACTCCACCGCCTGCTGCGCGTACAGCCGGTCGAACCGCTCGTCGCAGATGAAGTTGTCGGTCGCGCCGGTGTCCGCGGGGGTGGCGGGCAGGGCGGAGCAGGTGTGGATGGACAGGACGAAGTCCGGGTCGGGATTGACCGACCATCCGTCGAACGCCAGGTCGTAGTCACCCTTGAGCCAGGGGTCGGACACGTTGTCCAGGCAGTCGACCTTCAGCCCGATACCGAGATCTCCCCACCACTCCTGCAGGTACTTGCCGACCGCCTTGTCGTGGGGGTCGGTGGCGTGGCACAGGATGCGGAAGTCCAGCGGCCGGCCGTCCTTGCCCTTCCGCTTGCCGCTGCCGTCCCTCCGGTATCCGGCCTCGTCGAGCAGTGCGGCCGCCTTCGCCGGATCGTGCGCGATCCGCTGGGAGGCGTCCGGCTTCCAGAAGTACGCGGCGAAGCGGGGCGGGATGTACCCCTCGCCCTCCGCCGCATGCCCCTGGAACACCTTGTCGACGATGGTCCGCCGGTCGACCGCGTGGAAGAGCGCCCTGCGCACGACCGGGTCGAGCAGCGCCGGGTGACCGCTGCCGAACCTGCCGCCGTTCTTCGCCCGCGCGCCCGGGTTGGTGGCGAGCGCGAAGAAGCGGCGGCCCGGGGCATCGTTGACCTTGATGTCGTCCGCGTCCTTCAGCGAAGCGGCCTGCGCCGGGGTGAGATCGGGGACGAAGGAGACCTCGCCCTTGCGCAGGGCGGCGACTGCCGCGTCACCGTCCTTGTAGTACCGGAACACCAGCTCGTCGAACTTCGGCGCGCCGCGCCAGAAGTCCTTGTTGGGCCTCAGCCGGATGTACCGGTCGACCTTGTAGTCGGTCAGCACGAAGGGCCCGTTGCCCACGATCGGGAACCGGGTGTCGTTGTTGAACGCGGAGAAGTCGCCGACCTTCTCCCAGATGTGCTTCGGCACGATCGGGACGTCCAGTGCCGCCATATTGGCCTGCGGCTTGTTGAGCCGGATGACGAGCGTCCCGGGGTCCGGGGCCGTGACCTCGGCGAAGTTGGCGGTGAAACTGCCGTTGGCGGTCGCCGCGTCGGGGTCCTTCATCATCTTGCTGAAGGTCCAGGCCGCGTCCTCTGCGGTGACGGGCTTGCCGTCGGACCAGGTGGAGTCCTTGCGGATGGTGTACGTCCACGTCAGCTTGTCGGATGACGGACTCCAGGCGGTCGCGAGTCCCGGGACCGGTCGCGCGTCCTCGGGTCGTAGTTCGTCAGGTACTCGTAGATCAGCCGGTGGACGCTGGTGGAGATCAGCCGCTGGGCGAGGAACGGGCTGAGGGAGTCGACGCTCTGCGAGACGGCCACGGTCAGGACGTTGTCCGCGCCGTCCTTGCCGTCGTTCTTGCCGTCGTCCGCGCTGGCGCCGGTGCCGTCCGCGCTCGCCCGGGCGTCCGTGAGCTGCTCGGCGCCGCGTACGGCACGCTGTGCCTGTGCCTGTGCCTGTGCCTGTGCCTGTGCCTGTGCCTGTGCCTCTGCCTGGGGCGGGACGGCGGAGAGCGCGGCGGCAGCGATGCCGGAGGCGAGCAGCAGCCGCAGCAGGCGGCGCGGGCGGCGTCCCGCCCGCGGGCGGCGGGAGGGGTTCGGGCCGGGGGAGCGGTGCGGAGCCGTTGTGATCATAGGACGTTGACCTCGCGTCGTAGCTCGCTTGGAGGAGGCACGTGGATCTTCTGGGCGCCAACTGGTGATGCGAAGGTCTATCAGCGTGGTCCAGACGAGTCAACGATGCAGTGACGCCGCGTCAAAACGCCTGTGGGCTGCGCGAACACCGAAGGGCTCGCACCGTGGAGCACGGTGCGAGCCCTCATTGGTCTGAACCGCTGACGCCCTACTGCTGAGAGGCCGGCGGTGCCTCCGGCGGCTGCGGCCGCGGATGGCCGTAGCCGTGGCCGCCTGGGGCACACGGCCCTGGGGTCCGCCCTGATCCGGCTGAGCGGGCGCCCCGTCCTGCGCCGGCGGCTGACCCGGTTGCGCCGGCTGACCCGGGTGTGCGCCCGGCTGCGCGGGTTGTTGCGGGAAGCCGGCGCCACCCGGCTGCGCAGGCGGCGGACCGGCCGGGTGCGGCACCGACGGCGCCTGGGGCGGGGGCGCTTGCTGCCACTGCTGCTGCACGCCCGGCATCGGTCCGCCGTACGGCTGCGGACCGCCGAAGCCGGCCCGTCCCCCGAACGGGGGCTGACCACCCGGCTGATGAGGCTGACCGTAGTGCTGCGGGGGCTGGACTCCCTGCTGCGGCGGGCCGCCCGGCTGACCGGGGTGGTACGGAGGGTGGCCGGGGTGCTGCGGCTGCCCGGGGCCCGGCGCGTACGCCGGCCCGGGCTGCGGCTGCCCCCGTACGGCTGGTGGGGCATCGGCGGCGCCATGTGCGGCGGCTGGTGACCCTGGCCCGCGGACGTCCACAGGCCCTGCGCCTGCTGGGCCCGGGCGAAGTCCTCGGCGACCATCGCCGACAGGTTGAAGTACGCCTCGCGCGTCTTCGGGCGCATCATGTCCAGGTCGACCTCCGCGCCCGCGGACAGGTGCTCGTCGAACGGCACGACCACCACACCGCGGCAGCGGGTCTCGAAGTGCTGCACGATGTCCTCGACCTTGATCATCTTGCCGGTCTCCCGGACCCCGGAGATCACGGTGATGGACCGCTGCACCAGCTCCGCGTAGCCGTGCGCCGACAGCCAGTCGAGCGTCGTGCTCGCGCTGCTGGCGCCGTCCACGGACGGCGTGGAGATGATGATCAGCTGATCGGCGAGGTCCAGCACACCGCGCATCGCGCTGTAGAGCAGACCCGTACCGGAGTCGGTGAGGATGACCGGGTACTGCCTGCCCAGTACGTCGATCGCCCGGCGGTAGTCCTCGTCGCTGAACGCCGTCGACACGGCGGGGTCCACGTCATTGGCGATGATCTCCAGACCGGAGGGCGCCTGCGAGGTGAACCGGCGGATGTCCATGTACGAGTTGAGGTACGGGATCGCCTGGACCAGGTCGCGGATGGTCGCACCGGTCTCCCGCCGCACCCGCCGCCCGAGCGTGCCCGCGTCCGGGTTGGCGTCGATCGCCAGGATCTTGTCCTGGCGCTCGGTGGCCAGGGTGGCGCCGAGCGCGGTGGTGGTCGTCGTCTTGCCGACGCCGCCCTTGAGGCTGATCACCGCGATCCGGTAGCAGGACAGCACCGGGGTGCGGATCAGTTCGAGCTTGCGCTGCCGCTCGGCCTCCTCCTTCTTGCCGCCGATCCTGAACCGGCCCGAGCCGGAGGGGTTGCGGCTCGACCTGGCCTTGGGCTTGGTGTTGCGCAGCAGGCGGTCGGAGGACAGTTCCACCGCCGCCGTGTAGCCGAGCGGCGCGCCCGGTACCGAGCGCTCGCGCTGGTCGTGCGCGACCGGCTGGGGCCAGCCCGCACCCGTGCGGGGGTCGACCGGGGCGGCCGGGGGCTGCTGAGCCTGCCCATGGGGGTGCGGCTGTCCCTGCGTCCGGGCCTGCTGGGCCGGCTGCCGAGGAGCGGCCGGGCCGGGGACGTGCGGTGGCTGCCCGCCCGGGGGTGCCTGGGGCGGTATCGGCCCGGGCCGCCGGGTTGCCGGGTCGCCTGGGGAAGCCGTAGCCGCTCTGCGGAGGCAGGGGCTCGGGGGCCGGCGCGGCCGGTGGCAGCGGAGCACCGGGCTGCCGCTCCCGGGACGGGCCCGGGCCGTACGCCGGCGGAGGGAACCCGTAACCGGCCGGGGGTGCGGCCGGGTCGGGATTCCGAGCGCCTGGCTGGGGCTGCTGGGGCTGCTGGGGCTGCTGGGGCTGCTGGGGCTGCCGGGGTGCGGGGGCTCGGGGAACCCGTGACCGCCCTGCGGGCCCGCGGGCTGCTGGTGCTGGACGCCCGGCGGAGGAAAGCCGTGGCCGGTGGGCTGCTCCGGTACCCCCGAGGGGGACGCCTGCTGCCCGGGAGCCGCGGCCGCGGGACGATCCGCGGGCTGCGCCTGTACGGGCCACTGGGGCGCGGCCGTCGGCGTGGCGGGCGGGAAGGCAGGCGGCAGCGGGGGCAGAGCGCCGCCGGCGTCCCGAGAGGCTCCGGGCGCCGGAGCCCAGGGGTGTGCGGCGGCCGGCAGCGGGTGAGTGCCCTGCGGCGCGGCCGCGGGGCTGTCGTCCTGCGGCAGCGCGGCTTCGGGGACGGAGCCTGCGGGTCCGGGTCCTGCGGGTCCGGACCCGGCCGGAGTCGAACCGGCCGGGTCGGCGAACGGCGCGGTGTCTGCCGGTTCGGCGCCGGGCGCGGTCTCGGACGGTGGGGCGGCGGGCAGGGTGCCGTCCGCATCGGCGCCGTGCGCGGTGCCGTACGGTTCGTCCGTCTCGCGCTCGCCGTGGGTGGCGTCCGCCGTCTCGCGCTCGCCCTGGGCGGCGCCCTCGTACTCGCCCGCGACCGCCGGGCCGGCCTGGGCGGTGCCCCCGTCGCCGTGCTGTTGCCCGGCAGTGGGAGCCTCCTGAGCGGCGCCGGACGCGGAGCCCTCGCCGCTGCCCTCGGCACTGGGCCCGTCCGCGTCCGAAGGCCCTCCGGGCGCCGCGGGTCCGTGCACGGCCGCCGGCTCGTCCACGCGGTCGGCCCCAGCGGCCGGGGGCGGAGTCCCAGCGGCCGGACCGGTCTCCTCCTGCGAGGCCGAGGCGGCGGCCGCCGCCTCGCGCTCGGCGAACTCACGCCTGAGAGCGGCCGGGGAAAACCGCATCGTCGCGCCGCTCTCGACGTCGCCGCCGCCGAACGGCTGCGCCGCCGCGCCGTCCGGGGCGTCGGGAGCCGGGCCGTCCGGGGCGTCCCCTGCCGGGTGAGCGGGATCGTGAACCGGACCCAGCGCCGCGACCGGTCCGGGCCCGTGGGCCGGCCCCGGCTCGGCGGACGGCGCGTTCGTCCGGGGATGCGCCGGGGTGGGCGGCACGTTCGCCTCGTGGTGCGCCGGGCCGGGCGCCGACGACGGCCGGCCCGGCTCGAGTCCACCGTCCTGCGCAACACCGGGCACGGCGACCGGGGCCCCGGACGGCGGCGGGGGCGTCGCGCCCTGCACGGCGGAGCCCCCCGATGTATCCCCCGACGCGTTCTGCGTGTACCAGGCGGGCGGGGTGTAGTCGATGGTGAACTCACCCGTCATCTCTGCGGGCTCCGCGTCGGACTGATCGTCGACGGGTGTGCTCCAGCCCCCGCGGATCTCGTCCCGATCGCCGTTCACTTTGCCTCCTGTGGTCGAGCACCCTCGTGCCGTGGTGGGTAGGGGCGACCGTCTCCGCCGTCGGCCCGCCCGGCTCTCCCCCGTACGGCGCCGCGCACCTGCCCGCAGGTTCCCCGCTGCGCCCCGACCCACCCTAATCGCCGACACCGACGGTACGGCAGGCCGGAGCGCGCCCGGTGCCCGTCCGCTGCGTCACCCTCCGCCGCGGCGCTGTCCCAAGTGACGGACGGGAGGCCCGGCGTGACGGGCGAAACCGGAGTATCCGTGGGCGACAGGGCTGTCGGGACTTCACAGGATCGGCAACTGCCGCGGGCCCCCGGCCACCCGTACCGCCGACGACCGTGAGCCGACGACCGTGAGAGGACCACCGCCGCGCCGGGCGCACTTCGCCCGCACCGGCCCCGGCCGGCCCCGGACCCCGGCACCGTCCGACACGCCGTCTCCGGCGGCCGGCCCGCGGATCGCCCCGGCCCGGCAGGAGCTCAGCGCAGGTCGAACTCCCCGTCGCGGGCGCCGAGTACAAAGGCCCGCCACTCGGCCTCCGTGTAACGCAGCACGGTCTCCGGGTCCAGCGACGACCTCATCGCGACGGCGCCGCCGGGCAGATGAGCGATCTCGACCCGCTCCTCGTCCGGGCTGGTGCCGGGCGCACCATGCCACTCGACGCCGGAGATGTCGAGGGCGTACAGCTCTTCCTTCTCCTGGGCGCTCCCCATGCGTCATGCTTCCTTTCGGTGGTACCGAGTCGAAGTGACCCGAAGCCGGTGGTGCCGAGTCGAGGTGAACCGAGGGGCCAGGCCGTGGGCCTGTTCCCCGCGAGATCCCCGGAGAGGGCCGCACCTGCGGATGTTGCCCGGGTCACACGGGCATCCTAGCGAGCGCTGTTCAGGTCCACAGCCGTCTGCGGACCGGCCACACGATCGCCCACGCACGGCCGCCCCCCGGGGGGCGGCGACGTCAGTCGACCCGGCGGGCCACACCCAGCAGGCCCGTCTCGGCGTCCGTCCCGCTCGTCATCACCCAGTGGCGCTCACGTCCCGAGACCCACAGGGTCACCCCGTCGGCGAGGGTCGGCAGGGCGTCGCTCTCCGCCCGGCCGAGCCCGAGGATCCGGCCGATCTGCCCGGCCTCCTGCGGCGACACCCGCTGCACTCCGACCAGCGTGGCGTCCCGCAGCAGGCGCGGTGCCACGGGGCTCAGGTAAGGGAGCAGCGTCAGCACCGACTGCCACGGCGACGACACCACGCGCCCCCGCGGGGGCCGCATGCCGCAGTCCCGGACGACCACCACCGGACTGCCCACCGTGGCGCCCATCGGCGGCACGCGCCCCACGTCATGGAGCGTGACGCACTCCAGGCCCGCCCCCGCCGCCTGCGCCAGTGCCGTCCACGCCTGCGCCCGGCCGGTCTCCACCGCCACCCGGGCACCCGTACCGGCCGCGCGCAGCGCCAGCACCTGCGCCGTCCAGAGGCCGCCGATCAGCAGCACCTCGTACGGAGCCGAACGGTGGAAACCCACCATCTGGGGCCGGCCCTCGGCGTCGTCGCCGATCACCACGCCGTCGTCGCCCACCGGCAGGAACAGGGCACCCAGGTCCTCCGCCGCCATGGTGTGACCCGGGTGCCGGGGGCCGAACAGCCCCCTCAGCACACGAGGGGAACCCGTACCCGTACCCGTCACCGCGTACCTCCCAGCGGCATCGTCGCCAGCGCCCCGGGCAGCTGCTCGCGGTCCAGCCGCAGCAGACCGACCCTGGCCGACCGTGCGGCGTGCTCCAGTTCCCTTCGCACCCCGACCAGTTCGGTGTCCGAGCCGCCGGTGATCCGCACGTGCCCGCGCATCACCAGCGCTCCCTGCCGCGCACCGCGCCGCAGGGCGAGGCTGAAGGTGGTCGCGTAGGCCGGGGCCGAGGTCAGCGTCGACACCAGCGCGGGCAGCGGCTGCGCACCGCGTCCCAACTCGGGCCAGCGGCCCACGGCGTACGTCGTGTGCCAGCGGTCGTCGCAGCGCCAGACCCGCGAGGTCTCGGCGGTGCGGCGCTGGGCCGCCCCACCGGTCCGGCCCGCGAGGGCCGCGGCCCTCGGGCTGGCACAGACCGCGGTCGCGATCGCGGAGTTGAACTCCTCCTGGTCGAGGACCACCGACTGGAACCCGGCTCCGGTGAGCCGGCTCGCCACATGGTCGACGACCCGCACCAGACAGCGCTGCGCGCCCTCGACGCCGCCGCCCCGGGCCTCGACGGCCTCCCGGCAGAGTTCCGGGTCCAGCCTGACGGCCACCCACGTCATCCTCAGCGCGGGGCGCCCGTGCGCTCCTGCAACGGGCCGTAGGAGAGCCGGGCGACCGCCTGCTGCGGCAGATGCGGCGCGGGCGCGGAGCGCACCTGCTGGACCAACTGCACCGATTCCACGGTGATGTCGTCGACCCGCAGCGCACCGCCCAGCAGCGCCATCGGCAGGGCCCGAGCCCCGAAGGCGGGCCGCAGCCCGGAGCCACTCGCCTCGACCCGTACGACGGCCGTGAGGAACGAGCCGTCCCCGAGCATCCCGACCGTGCGGCGATCACGGTCCACGTAGGTGAACGGGCGCACACCGGGCGCGGCTTCCGCGAGAGGCGCCAGAGAGGGATCCACGTCCGGGCCCGCGGGCCCGGCGGCCCGGCGGCGTGCCCGCAGCCCGAAGGCCGTGGACAGCCAGTCCGGCAGTGCGTGACCACGCCGCCGCAGCACCGCGAGCAGCAGCAGGGCCGCGGCGACGGCACAGAAGGGGACCAGCCACAGACCGCCCAGCGCGACGCCCACCAGCACCAGCGCGAGCGCCAGCTCCACGAGCACCAACTGCCGCAACGGGAAGGGGCCGATACGGCCGGCACCGGCGAGGGGCCGCGGAGTGGTCGCGGCCGGAGCGGTCGGGGGAGCGTCGCCGGACAGGGCGTTGCTGCGTTGCCGCCGGGAAGTCTCCGGGGCCCCTCCGGAAGTCCGCCCCCGTCGCGAGCGAGTCGCCGTACCCATCGCCGCGTTGCCCCTCGTGTCCGTATGTGCCGATCTCGCACGGGCGTTGACCGGGCGATCACCCTACCTGAGCGTTGGGGCACCGGTACCGGCAGGCATAGTAGGGGGCTGTGCGGCGGCGGGCCCCGGCACGGGGGGTGGCAACCCGGCCGCCCGGCGGGGAGAGGGGCAGCGGACAGATGGCATCACGTCGGGACGAACTCAACGCATACACCTTCGCGAAGCGGAGACTGGTCGCGCAGTTCGTGCAGCCGAACACGACGGGGTCGGAGGAGGCTGCGCCCCGCCCGCTGCGCGCGGTGGTTCCCGGAGCCATCGTGGCCGTGGTGATCCTGGCCGTCTTCGGAGCGTGGGGCATGTTCAAGCCGGTGGCCCCGCAGAACTGGGACACCCCCAACGAGAACGTCATCATCGCCAGCAAGTCGACCACCCGCTACGTCGTGCTGAGGACCAACGGGAAGAAGCAGCTCCACCCGGTGCTCAACATGTCGTCCGCGAAACTGCTCCTCGACCCCGACAAGGGCAAGGTCGTCAACGTCGACGAGTCCGTGCTCGACAACGGCACGATCCCGCACGGCGCCACCCTCGGCATCCCCTACGCCCCCGACCGGCTTCCCGACGCCAAGGAGGCCGGATCCGCCAAGCGCTGGGCGGTCTGCGAACGGCCGGGCGAAGGCGGCCGCGCCATCCAGAAGGCCGCCTTCGTCCTCGCCGAGCGCGAGGAGGGGAAGACCGAGGGCGCCGGCCGGCTGCGCGGCGGAGAACTGCTCTACGTCGAGGGCCCCGACGCGACCCGCTACGTCGTCGACGCCGCAGGCACGGCCTACCCCGTGGACGAGGACGAACTGCTCCTGCGGGTGCTCGTCGGCCTCGGGCGGGCGCCCCAGCGCGTCTCCGGCGCCTGGCTGGACACCCTGCACAAGGGCGACAGGATCAGGTTCCCGGCGGTGCCGGGCGCCGGCGTGGACGCCGGGGTCCCCGGCGGACTCCCGGACGCGGTGAACAAGGTCGGCATGGTCCTGAAGGCCACCGACGGCACCCGGGTCCAGCAGTACGTCGTACTCAGCGGCCGGGTGGCGCCCGTGACCGACTTCACGGCCAAACTGCTGCTCGGCAGCCGCGACGTGATCGGCCTCGACCAGGACGGCCGCGCCGAGTCCGTCAGCCCCGCCGCCATCCGGCCGGGCCGGGCCTTCGGCAAGGACAGGAAGTGGCCCGAGCACGCCCCCGAGCCCGTCAACTCGGCCGGCACGGACGAGGGAAGCCGCAACACCGTGTGCAACGTCCTCCGCGAGGTGGACGGCGACGGCTCGACCACCCTCAGCACCTGGGCGGGCACCGGGTTCCCCGCCACGCTTCCCACCGGTTCCAGCAGCGCCTACGTCACCCCCGGCTCCGGTCAGCTCTTCCGCCAGTTCAAGGGCTCCCGTACGGACTCCGGCTTCCTCTTCCTCGTCACGGACACCGGACTGCGCTACGCCATGCAGTCCAACGGCGACAGCGCGGCGGACGACTCCGGAATCGGGGCCTCCGGCTCCGGTAAGGAGCGGGAGGCCCGCCGGCAGGAGGCGCAGCAGGCCCAGAACCGGCTCGGCTACCAGGACGTCGAGCCCGTGCCGGTACCGGCCGCCTGGTCCGCCTTCCTGCCGACCGGGCCCCGTCTGTCCACCGGCGCCGCGCGCCAGCCGCAGGGCTCCTGAGGCAGGGACCCGATCTGACATGACGCATACGCACCGGCGCCTCCTCGCCGCCCCGGCGGCCGCCGCACTCGCCCTCGTCGCCGTCGCGGCCGTCCCCGCGGCGGCGGACGGTACCGACCAGTGCACCTACCCGGGCAGGACGTACGAGGGCCGTCCCTGGGCGCTGCAGCGCGTCCTGCTGGACGAGCTGTGGGCGCAGTCCACCGGAAAGGGCGTGCGGGTCGCCGTCATCGACACCGGTGTCGACGCCGGGCACCCGCAGCTCGGCCCGGCGGTCGACGTCGCGAGCGGCAGGAACCTCCTCGACCGGGACCTGAAGGACGCCGACGGCAACGCACTCGAACGCGGCAGCGAGAACGGCACCACCGACACCGTCGGCCACGGCACCAAGGTCGCCGGCATCATCGCCGCGCGTCCGGCCGAGGGCACCGGATTCGTCGGCCTCGCCCCCGACGCCACCATCATCCCGATCCAGCAGAACGACGCCGAGGGGCACGGAACCGCCGAGACGCTCGCACGGGCCATCGACCACGCGGTGGCCGAGGGAGCCGGGGTCATCAACATCTCCCAGGACACCGCCGACGCCGTGGAACCCACACCCCTGCTGAAGCAGGCCATCGACAAGGCACTGGACAGGGAGATCGTGGTCGTCGCCTCTGCGGGCAACGACGGCATGGGCGGCAACGTCAAGAAGACCTACCCGGCCTCCTACGAGGGCGTCCTCGCCGTCGCCTCGTCGGACCGCAACAACGAGCGGGCGGCGTTCTCCCAGTCCGGGGACTTCGTCGGCATCGCGGCCCCCGGTGTGGACGTCGTCTCCACGGTCCCCGGAGGCGGCCACTGCGCCGACAACGGAACCAGTTTCTCCGCTCCCTATGTGGCGGCCGTCGCGGCGCTCATCAGGAGCAAGCACGAGGAATGGACGCAGGAGCAGATCGTCGCCCAGATCCAGCAGACCGCGGAACGCTCCGTCGCGGGCCACGACCGCCTGGTCGGCTGGGGCGTCGTCGACCCGGTCCGGGCCCTCACCGAGGACGACGAGCCGGTCTCGAAACCCGTCGCCCGGGAGGGCCTCACCCGCGCCGAGGCCCCGACCCCCGCCGAACTCCACCTCGGCGAGACCCCGGACGAACGCAACGCGCGGCTCGCGACGTACGTCATGGTAGGCGGCGCGGTCCTGGTCGCCGCGATCGCCGGCGGAGCGGTGACGGTCCGCGACGCCCGGCGCCGGGCCGACGGCCCGGAACCGGGCGCGGGGACCGGACGAGGAGCCGGGCGAGGGTCAGGCCGGGTCTGAGTATCTCTACGGATGCGTCCCCTCGTTGCGGTCGCATAGGGTCCCCATGCGTCCGGCGGTACCGCGGGCCGGGCAAGTCGGGTCACAGATAAGCCACTTGGGGCTGTCAGTGGCGGTGGCTACAGTGACCTGTGCGTATGAGTGAATGACAGTTGGGTGACGAGTCACCACGATCCACGACCGCACGGTGTGAATTTCTTGTGATGACGGTAAACGGGGAGGATCGGTCGTAATGCTGCCAGCGGACGGTGGCGGGGGCGGCGCCGCAAGCGATCTCGAGCGTGGTGTGGGTGCGCTGAAGCGCTTCCAGAAGCACGTGGACAACCTGCTCACGGAACTGGAGAGCGGGGCTGGCGGCGCGAAGAGGGTCGCCGCGCAGGCGATATCCCGGGTTCTTTCAGCGGTGCCGGCATGCCCTTCGCGGAGGCGGACGGCTTCTTCAGCCAGTACAACCGCGTTCACAAGGAGCTCACTTCGCTGTCCAGGTCGCTGGGCGATCAGATCGAGCTGCTGAGGATCGGGGTGCACGCGGCGGACGTCGGTTTCGACAATGTGGAAGAAGATCTGCGGTCTCGCTTCCACCGGATCCAGACGCGCCTGGGTCACGAGCGCCAGGAGCACGAGAAGCGCGACAAGCCCCATGGTGACCTACCCGGCCAGAACTCAGACGTCAAGGACATCGACATCCAGGACATGGGGTGACACCCGATGAGTGACGACACGATCCCGGAACTTACCCCTGAGCAGCAAGCGTCCCAGGTGACCGAGCAGCAGACCGAGGACTCGGCCCGGATCGAGTCGGTGTTCGGCGCCACCGACGCCTATCAACGCATGACTGCGGTGATGGACGACATTGGATTCGGTATACGGGGCAGCCTTTTCGGGAGGACCGACTTCGAGGGCGTTGACCTCAACGCGATGCTTGACCTGCTGGAGGGTTCCAACCCCTCCGACCTGGAGAATGCGGGTAAGGAGCTCGGCAAGGCGAGGGACGCACTCAATGCCGCGGCACAGGAACTCGACGATTACGTCAAGCGGGTTCACTGGGAGGGCGAATCCGGCGGGGAGTTCCGCAGATACGGCACTGAGCTGGCCAAGTACGCGTGGTCCCTGGGGTCGTTCGCCAACAGTGTCAGCACTCAGATGGAGGTCGCCAGCACCGGCCTGACATCCGTGCGCAGCGCGAAGCCTCCACGAGACGGAAGACTCGTTCGGAAGAGGGTCGAGGATTTCGCGATGCCCGAGCGCCGGGCGGACAACCCCGAGTATGCCGAGGCGGTGAGGGTCGAGGAGCACCGCCAGGAGGCCATCAACCAGATGAACCGCCTAGCGTCGTTCTACGCGGTGTCGGAGGAGTCCCTGTCGGCCCAGGAACCTCCGAGGATGCCGAAGATGCTGCAGGCGGACGTACCTCGGCCGATTGGAGGAGCCAGGGATGCGGCGGCCGGTGCCGGCCCTTCAGGCGCAGAGGCCCCGGGAACCGTTGCCCAGCACTCCGACCGTAACCAGGCACGCGGGCATGGCGTAGATGGTGTACTCCGCCCCGAAGTGCCCGGTGCGACTTCGGTGGCGCTTGAGCGGAACACGTCGATGGAGATCGACAGTGCCACTGCGCTGCAGGTTGCTCCGACCACGTCTCCCGCCCCCTCGACGCCGACGGCGACGGGAGCATCCGGCACTCCGTCAGGTGTGGTGGGATCTCTCCCGCCCAGCTTCGGTGCTCCCGTCCGAAACAGCACGCCGCGGGTAGGTACCTCTGGTATCCCCAGGGCCGGCGGCGGAGCTGGCGCTAATACCCTCGGGCGCCCGGTCACACCGGGAGGTAGTGCCTCCTCAGGTCGCGCCGGCGCGGTGGGCAGAGCAGGCGTATTCGGGGCCACTCCTGCCGGATCCGGCGGCCAGGGGGTGGCCGGACGTACTTCGAGCCCCACGGCATCAGGTGCAGCTCCAGGTCGCGCCGGCGCCACGGGTGCGACGGGCCGCCACGGTGAAGCCGCTGGGCGACAGGCCGTCTCTGGCCGTAACGGGGCGGGGCTCCCGGGTGGCAGCTCGTCACCTGGGGCACGCACAGGGCGAGGCGACGGCGTCGTCGGGGGCACACCGCAGCGCTCCGCCGCAGGGTCGTCGGGGGCACGCATTCCTCGCGGCACCGTCATCGGTGTCGAAGGGCCAGTGCCCGGTAACTCCTCGGCAGGACGGTCTCCACAGGCCGGGGTAGCCGGGGCGACCAGTGGCACCGCTCCTCAGCGACGTACGAGCAGGGGCACGCAGGGTGGCAATGACGTCATGGGGGCACCGCGTGACGGGGCTCAGCCCCTCAGGCCGGGCGGCGCCTCGGGTGGCGTTGGGCAACGGCGGTCGCGTGAAAGGAATGGGGAGCGTGCCGAGTCTTCCCGTCCCGATTACCTCACCGAAGACGAAGAGACGTGGACGGCTCGACGGCGCGGTGCTGTTCCTCCGGTGGTCGACTAGGCGTAGGAAGGTACGGAAGACGGGATGACAGCAGGATTGAGTCGTGCGTCAAGGAGAACCGGGTGGCGGGCCTTTGCGTGCGTTGTTGCCCTGGTCGTTGCGTATCCACTCGTTTCAGCGCCGATCGCCCATGCGGCAGAGATACCGTCGGAACAATGGTATCTGGACCTCATGCGTGCTGAGGAGACTTGGAAGAAGAGCACAGGCGAGGGCATCAAGGTCGCTGTCATCGACACAGGCGTGAATTCCTCGACACCATCTCTAAGGGGACAGGTCGTGAAGGGACTGGACGCCACGGACGCGGCAGGCGAGGCCACGGACGACTACGACGGCCACGGCACCACGATGGCAGAACTGATTGCCGGCACTGGAGCAGGTGGAGGCCTGCGTGGCTTGGCGCCCGGCGCCAAGATCATTCCGTTTCGAATCGCAACCGATTCTTTCCCGAAAGACGTCAAGGTGAACGCGTGGGCGGACGCCGTCGCGATGAGGGCTGCTGCTGACAGCGACGCACATATCATCAGCGTATCGATTGGCAACGAGTTCCTTGAGGCCCGCGAAATGGAGGCGGTGAAGTACGCGCACAGTAAAGGAAAATTGGTCTTCGCTGCTGTAGGCAATACCGGAAACAAGGCAAATAAGCCTGAGTATCCCGCCGCCTACGACGAAGTCGTGGGGGTTGCGGCAATCGGCCGCGACGGCAAGGTCGCTGAATACTCCCAGCACGGTGACTTCGTGGATATCGCGGCTCCGGGCGCAGATGTTCCCCGATGGTGCGATTCCAGCTTCACCAGGTATTGCGAGGGCGGCGGAACCAGCGCCGCTACCGCTCTTGCCTCCGCCTCCGCTGCGTTGATCTGGTCAGCCCACCCGGACTGGACCGCCAACCAGGTTCTGCGTGTCATGTTCGACAGCGCGGGGCGCGGCGATGCGTGGAAGGACGACTCGAAGAGCCAGTACCTCGGCCACGGAGTTGTGCGCCCCAACGCACACATCACCCGCGGTATCGGCAAGCCCGGTCCTCCAGACGTCAGCCCTCTGACCCACGCGGAAAACGGCGATGGCGCCTCCGCGGGCCCGGCTTCGCCTTCTGCGCCTACTGAGTCCCAGGAACCCAAGGGCGGCGGGGAGTCGAGCCCCGAGACGACGGGCTCTGGCAAGACCGCAGACGGCAGGTACCAGTTGGTCCTCATCGTCGGAACCGGTGTGGCTGTGGCGATCGCGGGCACGGCCTTCGCGGTAGTCCGACGACGGCGCGCCACCTGACCGACTGGCTGAGCGACGAGTCCGTCGTGCAGCCCACTCTCCTTGAGCTTCGCCTTGCCGCTGCCAGGTGAGGCGTAGTACATCCAGCTACACACATACTTCAGAAGGGAACACAACTGTGTCACAGGGCCAGCGGCTTTCAGATCAGCAAGTCATTCAGCTCGAGAAGCAGCTCTCCGAGAAATTCAACTCGATCAAGGGTCAGTTGCAGCAGATTCAGGGCACGATCGACAGCCTTGAGGGCCAGTGGAAGGGTATCGGTGCCGGGGCCTTCAACGCGAAGCAGCAGGAGATCAACACCTCAATGGTGCGTCTCGGTAACATCCTCGCGAAGTTCATCGAGGCCATGAGCACTTCGAGGAGGATCAAGGACGGCACCGAGGACGACGTCCGCGCCGCCGTGCAGGCGATCAACGTCGACCTCGGTGCCGGTGGCAGCGCCGCCCCCAGGTCGGGCCTCGCCGGTCTCTAGACACCCTGAACTGCTTGACTTCGGCTGTCAGGGCCGAATCACCATCAAACGTGAGATGAGGGAATCATGGGCATGAACTCGGGAGACGAGCTCGTCGTCAGGTACGGCGGCCTCGACTTGGCGGCGACCACACTCGGCAACCAGGCCAAGAAGCTCGAGGAAGACCTGCGAGAGATCAAAACGGCCATGGCCACCGTAGCCGCCGGCTGGGAGGGCGAGGCCCACAACGCCTACGTCCAAGAACAGGTGAAGTGGGACAAGGAGGCCGCGGACATCCACCGCGCGCTCATGCAGATCGGCCAGGTCGTGGCGAACGCGGGCGGCGACTACATGGGTGGCGACAAGAAGGCCGCCGGCTACTTCGCCTGAGGCGAGAGACCTTGACCGGGGACTCAGGACGCTGATCAGGGGTGGGTACGCGCGAGGGGTGCCCACCTCTGATCTTCTTGCGTCAGCGCAGTAACCTGCCGACGCGGATGTCCTTTTCTCCGTGCGGTTTCACCGACTTCTTCAAGAACGGGAGAAAGTCCTGCTGTTTGCGGGCTCGCGCTCGCTGATCACTTCCCCCGTGGTGACGTTCAGTGCGGCGGCAGGTTCGTTGTGGCGTACGCTCTTAGACCGTCTTCTCTATGGTGAGGCGGACCGGCGATGCGCACGTCGATGAGTTTGCCGCGTAGCCGTTTCCGCGGGTGGAGCACGTCGTAGGCTGTGTCGGCGTGCAGGCGTTGGATGGGCTCGAAATGGCGGCCGCGGTGGGGGTCGTGTCTCGTTCGGTGGCCGGTGACCATGGGCTCCAGGGCTTCGTTGTCGTGGACGTTGGCGCCAAGAGCCGACGGACGAGGCGAGTAGGCGCATTCCTGCTGCCCGTCAACTCCTGCACCGCAGGCACCTGTTCAGTAGAAGACTCCATGTCAGGAGACCCTGCCAAGTAGGATCAGGTAGGGCTGACGGAACCGTGAGACGCTAGCCGGACAACTTGGAGGGAAGGTCGCACTTCGCCTTCGCATGGGAGAATCCCGCCGCGCTGGTCGCCAGATCGATCAACTCCTGGCGAATGTTGGGTTCACTCGATTCAGCCTGGCTCTTCAAGTCGACAATGACGCTAAGACTGTACACCCCGCCCGGAATCCGTCCAGGCGATGCGCAAGGCACCAGGACGGCTGCCTTGCCAGCCGCGGTCGCGCCTGCGGTGCCTGCGTTGAAGCTCTTGATGTGGGATTCCCGAGCGTCGAGCGCTGTCGTCGCCCAGTTGCGGACGTCGGAAGGCGTACTTTCTAGTGTCTCCGTGAGGATCATCTCGGTCCTGGCGGTGAGCAGAAGATGGTCCTCGCCCCAAACGAGACAGTCGGCGGTGTAACTCGAACTCTCCGACATGATGTCCCTGCCGCTCAACCTGTCATCGAATCTGTACACGGGATCGCTCGGTAGCGAGGCCTTCAGCGCGGGGATCACCTTTGCTGATCTGCCGAGGGATTCGCAGACGTCACTCGCTCTGATTTCTCCGCGCCGCTCAAACGGCGGAAGTCCGAACGCGTAAACTGCGACCGCAGACGAGGCGACGGCCAGCAGTGCCGCGAGTGGGATCACGACTTTTTTTGGTGTGGCAATCACGAGTCATTCCTCCTTGGTGTCGAGTTGCCGAGGAACGCCCTGACCTTCGATGAAACTATCGAGGTTACTCTGGGCGTTGTTGAAGCCCTCTTCTGCCGCGGTTGCGGCTGCGGACACAATGTGGGGCGAAGGGTTCGCAGTGCTCTCGCCGGCCTTTTGGGCAGCAGTCTCCACGAGCATGTAGGTGGAGTTCCTGGTATTTTCAATCTCTTGCCCGTTGCCGTAGATGACTTCGCCCGAACTGTCCCTCAAGAGCCCCTCGGTGATGCTGCCGAGGATTTCATCTGCAGCAGTGCCAGCCACATCTCCGGCCACAACACCACCTGGCCCGACCAAGGGTGCGGTACCGAGCCCGACTCCGATGCCGATGCCCGTCCCGATCCATGTGCTTGTTGTTTGGATGGCGTCATTGAACTCCTGGTCCTTGGCGCCTCCGTCCAGCTCGTTGGCGTAGGCGCGTCCGGCCCCGATAGTCCCTTCGATTTCCCCTGCGATTCTTCCGATATCCTCGATCGTCTTCTTCAGATTCTCGCTCTCGGCGAAATTCTTGTCGGGAAGGTATGCGTCCGGATGAGCGAAGTGATACTCCATCAGGGATGTGGTGTAGATCGCTAGTCCTGCGTTAACGGCCGCGTACCCGTCCGGTTTTTGGCCGACCGTGTAGAGGAATCGAGTGACATCCACTTCATCCAGCTTTGCAACAGATCCGGCCACAGGGAAGAGGTCTGCTTCCCGTCTCTCGCCCGGATGCAGCCCTCTATGGACGTCAGGCATGTACTCGGCGGCAATCTGACCAAGGCTGTCTGACATGTATCCGTACTTAGTCAGGCGCTCGGGATTCTCCGAAACCGAAGTGAAGAGCCTCTCCACCAGCTTAGCCTGTCCGGAATTATGGGCCGGCGTGTCCTGAGTGGGCATTTCGCCGGCTGGATGGCCAGTCGTAGCCGCCTCCAAGGCGAGCGCCAAGTTGTTGCGGCCCGCGATGCTTTCCTCGCCTCTGTCGTCCCTCTCCAGCGGCCAGTCACGTTCTTCGAACAGGTAATTGAAGTTGCTGAGGCCGACCTTGCCCTTGTTGCCGTCGCCGTCCGTGTCACGTAGGAATTCGTGATCCTCGTCCTTTGTGACGAAGGAATCGTTGAAGAAGTCGGTTGCAGCGCGGGGGCTGTTGGAGAGTGCTTTCATGAAGCCGATCATCGGATCCGAGCCGGAGTCCGTACCGGTCCGGTTGAGGTCTGGGTCCATGCCCATCTGCACCCACATCGCCGGCATGCGGCTTCCATTGGCACTGACCTTTTTCTCAGTCTCTATGAGCGCTGAGCCGTAGTCCTTCAAGAATTGGTCCTCAAAGTTCCCCCAACGCATGAGGTTGCTCATGACCTGGAAGCCCATAATTCCGTGCCTGCCGACGGTCTGGCTGCCCAGATCGGTCACCTCGTGTTTCCACCGGGACATCTCGGGTGTGTCTGCCTGAGTTGCCGTGGCCAGTGTGAGGCTGAGATGCTTCTGCAGTTCGTCGTACTGCTCGCGCCTGTCCAAGAAGAGTTCCCTGTTCTGGTAGGGTGCGTTGATTCCTGCCCAGAACTCCAAGGTCCCTTTGGCGTCGAGTGTCTTGGCGAAGTGCTCGGCGAACATCTCGTCACCGACGTATTTCTCGAGTCCAGCGTTCAGTTCATCGAACTCCTTAACCGTCAAGTCCTCCGTGCTCTTCTTGGCAAGCGAGGCAAGTCGCTCCGCATCTTCGAGGGATGCGATCGCGGAGTCCCGATCCTTTTGGTTTACGCCAGCGAATCCGTAGTCGGTGAGGTCGACGAGTGCCGTCAGAACCCTGGTCGCGGAACTGTCGCTCTGGGTCGCGCCGTCGAGGATTCTCTGCACCTCATCCCGCAGTGCCGCCACATCCGCGTCGGTGTGACGGGGGAGGCTTGTCCCCTGCGCGGCCCGGTCGGGATGGATGTTCATGCTCACCGTGAAGCCGCCGCCGGCTGTGGAGACGACGGTGAGGTTCTTCTCGAGCCCCCGCTCGATCGCGTTGTTCAGCTTGGTCTGGTAGTCCTTGAGTTCGCCGCAGGTGTCCCTCAGGATGTTGCGGATCGACATGGCCTGGGCGTGGGCGTCCGCGAACTCACCTGCTGTTCTTCCGATGAACAGCTTGGAAATCTTCTCGTTCTCACCGGCCCAGTTCGCCTTGTTCGCCTGTTTGCGCAGCCCGTCGTCGGCGTCCCTCTTCAGGATCGCAAGCTTGCTTGTCAGGGTCGTCCAGTCGGCGACGGATTCTTCGAGCAGGCCGAACCTGGCGAAACGCAGAGTCTCGAGATCCATGGCTAGTCCTCGCCCTTCTCGTTCTTCTTGTTGTCGCCGTAGATCGTGTTCTTCTCGCCCGGCTCCCCGACGCGTTCGTCGAATCCGCCGTCCAGGGTGGCGATGCTGCTCAGCTGCCCGGTGATGTGGTGCTCGTCGTCCTGGTGGATCCTCTGCGTCACTCGCATGTGGTTCGAGATATGGGAGCAGGCGTCCCGGAGCGAGCCGAGCTGTTCGTCCCAGCGCTTGGCCACGTGGGCGAGCCCGGCCCCGAGGTCGAAGCCCTGGCGCTTGAGGTCCTCAGCGGCCTGGGAACTGCTGGGGCCGGCCACACGCGCCTCGTCCCACAAGCGGTTGAACAGCGTGAACGCGTTGGTGCCGATCTTCGCGAGATCGGTTTCGGAGACGGCGAGGTCGCCGTAGGTGCCACCGCCCCCGCCTCCCTCGTCGGGCACCCGGTTCAGCTGCATCTGCTCCGGATGACGCCCGGCTGCCTGCGTCTTCAACCGCTCCCACTCATCCCATGCCATCGAGTGGCTCCTTTCCCCCGTGCGGCGCCGGCCGCAGCGTTCGTTGCCTCAACCTATTGAGCGTGCGCGATCACCTGCAAGAACCGTCCGAGACGCCAGTTGTGACGCGGTACGTGAAATGCCCGATCGCGTGGGCCATTTCGGACTGGCTGGGCAGCGGTGCCGCGGTGACCGGGACACATTCCGTTCACCCGTAGCGCTCCACGTCTCCAGGCTCGGAAACCAGGTACACCGAGGAGTCCACTCCCGGCCCCTTCGTGCAGTGGATCGAGGAGATCACGTCACGAACCCACCCGGCCGGGCACGTTGTCACGGCCGTCGGTCCCGCTCGTCTCGCGGACGCGCACCGCGGACTCGAGGTGGACGAGTGTCTCCGGGTGGTCCGGCCCGGTTTCGGGGACTCCTGCGAGGTGCAGCGGGCCGACCGCCGGCCGGCCCGGGGACGCTGCCCCGCATGCCCTGACCACCCGGCACGCCGCGGGCCGTGCAGGAGGCCGTCCACGGCTCATGGGCCTCCGGGTGTGCGACGTGCGGTGCCCTGAACCGCCACCGGAGCTTGCGGGGGGTGATGAACTCCGCGGAGGCGAGCAACGCCACCGCGAAGAAGCCGACGAAGACAGCTGCACCCGATCACTGCGCCTCCCCGTGGACATCCGGCATGAGCCCCGTCTGCACCAGCGGCTTCCCGCGCTGGCGGGAGACGAAGATGCCCCGCCCCGGAGGCATGGGCCGCATACGGGCGCCGAGCACCTCGCCCTCCGCCGGATCACCGGACAGCAGGAGCCCCTGTGCGCCGAGTTCCATCATCCGCTGCAGGAAGGGCTCGTACGCCGCGCGGCTCGCTCCCGCAGAGTTGCGCGCGATGATGAACCGGACACCGACGTCGCGCGCGAAGGGCAGTTGCTCGGTGAGCTTGGCCAGCGGGTTGCCGCTCGACGTGGACACGAGGTCGTAGTCGTCGACGACCACGAAGACGTCGGGTCCCTGCCACCAGCTCCGGTCGCGCAGTTGCCGTGCCGTCACCTCGGCGGACGGCGCACGGCGCTGCATCAGATCCGCCAGGGCGTCGACATGGTGATCCATGCCGTTGGACATCGGCACGTACTCGGCCAGGTGCGTGGCCGGGGTGACGTCGAGCAGCGCGCGCCGATTGTCGATCACGAAGAACTTGGCGGCGTCGCCGTCGTACCGCTCCGTCAACTGCTTGATGAACAGGCGCAGCAGGTTCGACTTGCCGGACTCGCTCTCACCGAACACCAGGAAGAAGGGGTCACGGCCGAAGTCGGCGAACACCGGCTCCAGATCGTCCTCGTCGATCGCGAACGACACACCGCGCCGTGGTTCGGCGAATCCCGCGGGGAGCTCGTGGCCCGGCAGCTCGCGGGGGAGCAGGCGTACCTTCGGGGCGGAAGCGCCTGGCCAGTGGCGGCCGACCTCCCGCACCATCGCGGTGGTCGCCTCCGACAGGTCGCTGTCGGAGTTGATGCCGTCGATGCGCGGCACCGCGGCCATGAAGTGCAGCTTCTCCGGCGTCAGACCGCGCCCCGGCACCCCGGGGGGCACGTTCACCGCGGCCTTGCGGTCCAGTTCGGAGTCCATGGTGTCGCCGAGCCGCAACTCCAGCCGGTTCACCAGCTGGTCCTTGACGTTGGACCGCACATCCATCGACCGGGACGCGGTGAGGATCACATGGATCCCGTAGCCCAGTCCGCGTACCGCCATGTCGACGACCGCCGACTCCAGCCCCTCGTAGTCGGAGCGGAAGTTCCCCCAGCCGTCGACGACCAGGAACACGTCGCCCCACGGCTGCTCCGTCACGGAGATCTCCCCGCGAGCCCGGAGCCTGCGGTAGGTGGCGATGGAGTCGACCCCCGTGCTGCGGAAGTACTCCTCCCGGCGCGTCATGATGCCGTGGACCTCGGCCACCGTCCGCCGCACCTTCTCGGGGTCGAGACGTGAGGCGACACCGCCCACGTGCGGCAGGCCGGCGACCGACGACAGACCGCCGCCGCCGAAGTCGAGTCCGTAGAACTGGACCTCGTGCGGGGTGTGGGTGAGCGCGAAGCCCGAGATGATCGTCCGCAGGAGTGTCGACTTGCCGGACTGCGGGCCGCCGATGATCTGCATATGGCCGGCCGCTCCGGAGAAGTCCCGGTAGAGGGTGTCCCGGCGCTGCTCGTACGGCTTGTCGACGACGCCGAGCGGGACGACGAGCCGCCCCGCGCCCTCGAATCCCGGCTGCGTCAGTCCCCGGTCCTCCACCGGTGACAGACCGGGCAGGAGCTCGTCCAGCGGCGGGGGTTGTCCAGCGGCGGCAGCCATACCCGGTGGGCTTCCGCGCCGCGGCCTTCGAGCCGCCGCACGATCACGTCGAGCACCGAGTCGGCGAGTGCGTCGTCCTCGGGCTTGCGCGCCTCGGGAACCGGGGCCCGTACCGCCGACTCGACGTACCGTACCGGCACCGGTGCGGCCGTGAACGGCACCGGTCGGCGGTCCACCGGCAGCGGGCCGCCCGGTGCGACCGCGTGCCGCCCGGTCGCCCGGTACACCCCGGAGACGTATGCCGCCTTGAACCGCACCATCTCGTCGGTGCCGAACTTCAGATAGCCCGAACCGGGGACGTTGGGCAGGTGGTACGCGTCCGGGACGCCGATCGCCGCACGCGACTCGGCCGCCGAGAACGTGCGCAGACCGACCCGGTACGACAGATACGTCTCCAGTCCGCGCAGCCTCCCCTCCTCCAGACGCTGCGAGGCCAGCAGCAGATGGACGCCGAGGGACCGGCCGATGCGGCCGATCTGCACGAACATCTCGATGAAGTCCGGTTTGGCGGTCAGCAGTTCGCTGAACTCGTCGATGACGAGCACCAGCGACGGGATGGGCTGCAGCGGGGCGCCCGCCGCCCGTGCCTTCTCGTAGTCGTGGATGTTGGCGTAGTTGCCGGCGTCACGGAGCAGCTCCTGGCGGCGGTTCAGCTCGCCGCGGATCGAGTCGCCCATCCGGTCGACCAGGGTGAGGTCGTCCGCCAGGTTGGTGATCACGGCTGCGACGTGCGGCATCCGGGACATTCCGGCGAAGGTCGCGCCGCCCTTGAAGTCCGCGAGGACGAAGTTGAGCGTCTCCGAGGAGTGGGTCACGGCGAGTCCGAGCACCAGGGTGCGCAGCAGCTCGGACTTGCCGGAACCGGTCGCGCCGACGCACAGGCCGTGCGGGCCCATGCCCTCCTGCGCGGCCTCCTTCAGATCGAGCATGACCGGCGAGCCGTCCTCGCCTACACCGATCGGCACCCGGAGCCGCTCGGCCTGTGAGCGGGGCCGCCAGCTGCGGCTGACGTCCACGGAAGCGGCGTCGCCGAGGCCGAGCAGATCGGTGAACTCGAGATTGGCCAGGAGCGGTTCGTCCTCGTTCGCGCCCACGGCGACGCGCAGCGGCGCGAGCTGCCGTGCGAGGGCCTCGGCTGCCTCGATGCTCAGCCGGTCCGGTGTGCCGTCGTACACCAGGCCGTGCCCCGACTCCAGTCGCAGGGAGTCCGGGTGCACCACCACGGACAGTCCGCCGCGCGGGGCGCCCATGTCACCGGGGACGATCTCGACCAGCGTCACTCCCTGCAGGCCCTCGGCCGCGGCGAGCGGCGACATCGGCGGCACGGACCGGCCGTCGAGTACGACGACGAGGTGGGGCTGGTCGAGCAGCGGGTTCTGGGGGCCCTGGAAACGCGGCCGTCCCTCCAGGCGGCTCGTGAGCATGTCCTGCAGATCGCGGGCGTCGGTGGTGATCAGACGCCGGCTTCCCGCGCCGTCGCCCGGGCCCTGCGCCTGCACGTGCGGCAGCCACTTCGCCCACTCCCAGTGCCCCGCGGCGGCGGGCTCGGCCGCGATCGCGACGACCAGGTCCTCGGGGGAGTGCAGCGAGGCGAGCGAACCGATCACGGCCCGCGCGGCGGACCGGACCGACTCCGGCTCGCCGCTCACCGTCAGGTGGTAGAAGGCCCGCAGGGACAGTGCCATCGGCAGGCCGTCGAGCGTGCTGTGGGCCGTGACGAACTTCTGCATCGCGCCCGCGGTCAGCGGCTCCAGCTCGTCCACGGGTGCCGTCTCGGGCGCCACCAGCGGAGTAGCCAGCTGCTGGCTGCCGAGCCCGATGCGCACCTGCCCGAAGTCCTCGTCGGCGACCCGGCGCTCCCACACCCGGCTTCCCTCGGCCACCAGCGCCCACAGCTGCTCGGGCGACGGGTGCAGATAGAACTGGGCGTCGCGCTGCACCCGGGCGGTCCTGAGGACCGTACGCCGGGTCTGCGTCAGGTACTTGAGGTAGTCGCGGCGCAGCCCGGCGAGCTCTCCCTGGGTGCCTCGCCGGTAGCGCACCAGCATGGCGATCGCCATCGCGACGGTGGACGCGATCATCACCATGCCCATGATCCGCATGATGGGGTTCGGCGTCATGAAGAAGAAGACGACGGAACCGCCCATGCCGAGCATCGGAAGCAACTGCATGAGCGCGCCCTCCTGCTGGCCTCTCGGCAGCTCGGGCGGTGGTTGCAGATGCACCGGTTCGCCGGGCACTTCGGACGGCAGGACCCGTGGTGGGCGCTTGACGACGATCTGACTCACAGCTCACCAATTCCCTTGCCGGACGGAAATGTTCCTATCGGCGCCCCCGTGGCGACGGGTTCCATCCGCGGGGAGGGATCCTACTTGCGCGGGGTGGCGAGGCGGGCGGTAGGGTGGGTGTCCCGACGTGTTTGCGCACGCGTGAACTACCGCAAAAGGAGGGCCATTCGGAACGTGGTTCCGGCCCGATGGTCCAGGCGACCCACGAGGGGATGCAGCAGGTGAGTATGACGGCCCCAGCGGCGGCCACCGGGGCGGGCCGGCCGGCTCCCACGACTCCGTCCGGCGGCGGAACCGGCTTCTGCCGGATCACGGTCGTCGCGCCCGACGGCCGCGTGGACGTGGCGCTGCCCGAGGACGTCCCCCTCGCCGACCTCCACCCCGAGATCCTGAGGCTGTCGGGGCAGAGCCCGGCGGAGGGCGCTCCGGTCGGGTACCACCTGGTGCGCCGTGACGGCACCGTGCTCGACGGCGCGCGCTCCCTCCTCTCCCAGCGCATCCTCGACGGGGAGCTGCTGTCGCTGCGGCCCTTCGCCGAATCGCTGCCCCCGGCCGTTTTCGACGACGTGTCCGACGCCGTGGCGTCCGCGGTCGCCCGTGACCGCACGCTGTGGACCGACAGCCTGATGCGCGGCGCCGGACTCGCCGGCGGCTCGGTGCTGCTCGTGCTGCTCGCCTTCGTGCTGTGGTCCGCCGACCCCCGCCGCGACACCCACGGCCTGCCCGGTGTCCTGGCCGGCGTCGCCGGTGCCCTGCTCCTCGCGCTCGCGTGTGTGCGTGCCCGGGTGTACACCGACCGCGGGTCGGCCGTCGCCCTCGGTGCCGGAGCGATGGCGAACGCCGCCGTCGCGGGGGCCGGGCTGCTGCCCGTGGCGTCGGGCCAGGGCGTCGGCCGGTTGCAGTTCCTGCTCGCCTGCGCCGCCGTGCTGGTGGTCTCGGTGATCCTGATGACGGTCGCCCCCGGCGGGGACGGGCCGTTCGTGGCGTTCGCCTTCGCCGCGGCCATCGGCATGGTCGTCACCTTCGTCGCGATCACGACCGGGAT
The DNA here is from genome assembly GCA_003725745.1 of Streptomyces sp. I6. Taxonomy (GTDB): domain Bacteria; phylum Actinomycetota; class Actinomycetes; order Streptomycetales; family Streptomycetaceae; genus Streptomyces. Next base: position 5,172,326 of record RHDP01000001.1, read on the forward strand.
GGAGCCCTCCGAGACCGCGGCCGTGTGCTCCCCGCTCGCCGTCGGGGCCCTCGCCTTCCTGCCGGGGCTGTCCACCCGCTTCGCCCGCCTCCCCGTCGGCTTCGAGCCTCCCCGCACCGCGGTCGGCGGCTACGGCGCCGACCAGGCGCCCCAGGGCCCCGTCGACGCCGAGCGCATCGCCGCGCAGGCCCGCCGGGGACACGAACTGCTCGTCGGCCTCGTCGGCGGCTGCGCCCTGCTGGCCGTCGGCTCGGCCGCCGTGCTCGGGTTCTCCGAGGACGTCTGGGGCCGGCTGCTCGCCCTGGCCACCGGCGTCGCCATGCTGATGCGCGCCCATCTCTTCCGCTACACGGCCCAGGTCGGCTGCGCCCTCGCGGCCGGCCTGGTCTCGCTCGTCCTGCTGGGGCTCGGACTGAGCCTGAACCCGCCCGCGGAACTCCTCGCCGCGGCCCTGGAGGGCGACGGCACGGGCCTCGACGTCCGGACGGTGTGGCTGTCCGCCGCGGTCGCCGCCGTCGGTGCGGTGATCATCACCATCGGGTTGATCGTCCCGCGCAAGGGCGTCACCCCCTTCTGGGGCGCTTCCTGGAGGTCGCGGAGACGTTCGTGCTGCTCACGCTCGTACCGCTGTGCCTGGCGGTCTTCGGCGTGTACCACTCGATCCGGGCGCTGACGTCCTGACCGGCCGGTACGCCGGCCCGTGCGCGGACCGGACCCGCGCCGGCCCCGCCCGGGGTCCGCGACCGGACGGGGTGCGGGGAGCTGGTACTCTGTGTAACGGCCGTTTGTGTACGCGCACCCGGAGCCTCGCAGGCTCTGGGAGCAGCGCCCATCGAGCCTTCGCCTCCGAGTCACGGAAGCTCCCCTGAGACCAAGACCAGGGGCACTCGCAGGCGCATCGAACACCAAGAGGAGTACCGAGTGTCTCTCGACGCCGCCACGAAGAAGCAGATCATGTCCGAGTTCGGCACCAAGGAGGGCGACACCGGCTCCCCCGAGGTCCAGGTCGCGCTGCTCTCCCGCCGCATCTCGGACCTGACCGAGCACCTCAAGACCCACAAGCACGACCACCACTCCCGCCGTGGTCTGCTGATCCTGGTCGGCCAGCGCCGCCGGCTGCTGCAGTACCTGGCCAAGAAGGACATCCAGCGCTTCCGTACGCTGGTCGAGCGCCTGGGCATCCGCCGCGGTGCCGCGGGCGCCAGGTAAGACGCGGTGAAGGGAGCGGTTCCCACTTCCAGGGGCCGCTCCCTTTGCCGTACGTGCGGAGTGTCACGGACGCTTTGTAGTCTGGTCGCACAACGCCATACCGGAAACGAAACACCGAACGAGGAGGAGCGCCCCTCCGCCGCCGGTCCTCGGTAGTGGCCCCCGGAAGCCTGACGACCGGGTGCTTCGATCGAAGACCGGCCCGCACGCAAGGCGCGCTTCTCCGCCACCGTCCTCCCGCCACGCGGGCCGGAGGACGCAGACGAGGAGATATCGCTGGTGGAGAACGAGACCCACTACGCCGAAGCCGTCATCGACAACGGCTCCTTCGGCACCCGTACGATCCGCTTCGAGACGGGCCGCCTGGCCAAGCAGGCCGCCGGCTCCGCCGTTGCGTACCTGGACGACGACACCATGGTGCTGTCGGCCACCACCGCGTCCAAGAACCCCAAGGACCAGCTGGACTTCTTCCCCCTGACGGTCGACGTCGAGGAGCGGATGTACGCCGCGGGCAAGATCCCCGGCTCCTTCTTCCGCCGCGAGGGCCGGCCGTCCGAGGACGCGATCCTGACCTGCCGCCTGATCGACCGGCCGCTGCGCCCGTCCTTCAAGAAGGGCCTGCGCAACGAGATCCAGATCGTCGAGACGATCATGGCGCTCAACCCCGACCACCTGTACGACGTGGTCGCGATCAACGCCGCCTCCTGCTCCACGCAGCTGGCCGGCCTGCCCTTCTCCGGCCCGATCGGCGGCACCCGCGTCGCACTGATCGACGGCCAGTGGGTCGCCTTCCCGACCCACTCGGAGCTGGAGAACGCCGTGTTCGACATGGTGGTCGCGGGGCGTGTCCTGGAGGACGGCGACGTCGCGATCATGATGGTCGAGGCCGAGGCCACCGAGAAGACGGTCGAGCTGGTCAAGGGCGGCACCGAGGCGCCGACCGAGGAGGTCGTCGCCGCCGGCCTCGAGGCCGCGAAGCCCTTCATCAAGGTCCTGTGCAAGGCCCAGGCGGACCTCGCCGCGAAGGCCGCCAAGCCGACCGGTGAGTTCCCCGTCTTCCTCGAGTACCAGGACGACGTCCTGGAGGCCCTCACCGCCGCGGTCAAGAGCGAGCTCACCCAGGCGCTCACCGTCGCCGGCAAGCAGGAGCGCGAGGCCGAGCTGGACCGCGTGAAGGCGCTCGCCGCCGAGAAGCTCCTGCCGGAGTTCGAGGGCCGCGAGAAGGAGATCTCCGCCGCGTACCGCTCGCTGACCAAGTCGCTGGTCCGTGAGCGCGTCATCAAGGAGAAGAAGCGCATCGACGGCCGCGGTGTCACGGACATCCGCACGCTCGCCGCCGAGGTCGAGGCCATCCCGCGGGTGCACGGCTCGGCCCTGTTCGAGCGCGGTGAGACCCAGATCCTGGGTGTCACCACCCTGAACATGCTCCGCATGGAGCAGCAGCTGGACACCCTTTCCCCGGTGACCCGCAAGCGCTACATGCACAACTACAACTTCCCGCCGTACTCCGTCGGGGAGACGGGCCGCGTCGGCTCCCCGAAGCGCCGCGAGATCGGCCACGGCGCTCTCGCCGAGCGCGCCATCGTGCCGGTGCTCCCGAGCCGCGAGGAGTTCCCGTACGCGATCCGCCAGGTGTCCGAGGCCCTCGGCTCCAACGGCTCGACGTCCATGGGCTCCGTCTGCGCCTCCACCATGTCGCTGCTGAACGCCGGTGTGCCGCTGAAGGCCCCGGTCGCCGGTATCGCCATGGGCCTGATCTCCCAGGAGATCGACGGCCAGACGCACTACGTCGCCCTCACCGACATCCTCGGTGCGGAGGACGCCTTCGGCGACATGGACTTCAAGGTCGCCGGCACCAAGGAGTTCGTCACCGCCCTGCAGCTCGACACCAAGCTGGACGGCATCCCGGCCTCCGTCCTGGCCGCGGCCCTCAAGCAGGCCCGCGACGCGCGCCTCCACATCCTCGACGTGATGATGGAAGCGATCGACACCCCGGACGAGATGTCCCCGAACGCCCCGCGGATCATCACCGTGAAGATCCCCGTGGACAAGATCGGCGAGGTCATCGGCCCCAAGGGCAAGATGATCAACCAGATCCAGGAGGACACCGGCGCCGAGATCACGATCGAGGACGACGGCACCATCTACATCGGTGCCGCCGACGGCCCGGCCGCCGAGGCCGCCCGTGCCACGATCAACGGCATCGCCAACCCGACCATGCCGGAGGTCGGCGAGCGCTACCTGGGCACGGTCGTCAAGACCACCACCTTCGGCGCGTTCGTCTCCCTGCTCCCGGGCAAGGACGGCCTGCTGCACATCTCGCAGATCCGCAAGCTCGCCGGCGGCAAGCGCGTGGAGAACGTCGAGGACGTCGTCGGCGTGGGCCAGAAGGTCCAGGTCGAGATCGCCGAGATCGACCAGCGCGGCAAGCTGTCCCTCATCCCCGTGATCGAGGGCGAGGACGGCGCCGGCGAAGGCGAGAAGAAGGACGACACCGACCAGTGACGTCCCGTAGTGCCAGGACGACGGCCCGCACCTCCTCGGAGGCGCGGGCCGTCGCCCGTACCCAAACACTCCTCAAGGGCGAGCACGGCATCGGCACGGTCCGCAAGACCACCCTCCCGGGCGGGCTGCGCATCGTCACCGAGACCCTGCCGTCCGTACGCTCCGCCACCTTCGGCATCTGGGCGCTGGTCGGCTCGCGCGACGAGACCCCCTCGCTGAACGGCGCCACCCACTATCTGGAGCACCTGCTCTTCAAGGGCACGCAGAGGCGCTCCGCCCTCGACATCTCCGCCGCAGTCGACGCGGTCGGCGGGGAGATGAACGCCTTCACGGCGAAGGAGTACACCTGCTACTACGCGCGGGTGCTCGACACCGATCTGCCGCTGGCGATCGACGTCGTCTGCGACATGCTCACCGGCTCGCTGATCCTCGACGAGGACGTGGACGCCGAGCGCGGCGTCATCCTCGAGGAGATCGCGATGACCGAGGACGACCCCGGTGACGTGGTGCACGACCTGTTCGCGCGCACCATGTTCGGCGACACCCCCCTGGGCCGCCCGGTGCTCGGCACCGTCGACACGATCAACGCGCTGAACCGTTCGCAGATCGCCCGCTTCTACCGCAAGCACTACGACCCGACCCATCTGGTCGTCGCCGCCGCCGGCAACGTCGACCACGCCACGGTGGTACGGCAGGTCCGCAAGGCCTTCGAACGGGCGGGCGCCCTGACCCGGACGGACGCCCGCCCGGTGGCCCCGCGCGACGGGCACCGCAAGCTGCGTGCCGCCGGCCGGGTGGACGTCCTCGACCGCCGGACCGAGCAGGCACACGTCGTCCTCGGCATGCCCGGCCTCGCCCGGACGGACGACCGGCGCTGGGCGCTCGGCGTGCTGAACGCCGCCCTCGGCGGTGGCATGTCCTCGCGGCTGTTCCAGGAGGTCCGCGAGAAGCGCGGCCTCGCCTACAGCGTGTACTCGTACACCTCGGGCTTCGCCGACTGCGGTCTCTTCGGCGTCTACGCCGGCTGCCGCCCCAACCAGGTCCACGACGTGCTGAAGATCTGCCGCGACGAACTCGACCGGGTCGCCCGCGAGGGGCTGGCCGACGACGAGATCGACCGTGCCATCGGCCAGCTCTCCGGCTCGACCGTCCTCGGGCTGGAGGACACCGGCGCGCTCATGAACCGCATCGGCAAGGGCGAGCTGTGCTGGGGCGCACAGATGTCCGTCGACGACATGCTGGCGAACATAGCCGCGGTCACCCCCGACGACGTGCGCGCCGTCGCCGGGGAGGTCCTGGGGCAGCGCCCCTCGCTGTCGGTGATCGGCCCGCTGAGGGACAAGCAGGCGAGCCGTCTGCACGAAGCGGTCTCGTAGTCGCGTGGTCCCGCCGTCTCCCGCTTGACCCGCCGTCCACCCTAGAGAGAGCAGAGCAATGAGCAAGCTGCGTGTGGCCGTCCTCGGTGCCGGGGGCCGCATCGGCTCCGACGCCGTGCGAGCCGTCGGAGCCGCCGACGACATGGAGCTCGTCGCGGCACTGGGACGGGGGGACAAGCTGGAGACCCTCGTGGAGACCGGTGCCCAGGTGGCCGTCGAGCTGACGACCCCCGCCTCGGTCATGGGGAACCTCGACTTCTGCGTGCGCCACGGCATCCACGCGGTCGTCGGCACCACCGGCTGGACCGACGAGCGCCTCACGCATCTGCGTACCTCGCTCGCGGCCTCGCCGGAGACCGGTGTGCTGATCGCGCCCAACTTCTCCATCGGCGCAGTCCTCACCATGAAGTTCGCCGCCCAGGCCGCCCGCTGGTTCGAGTCGGTCGAGGTCGTGGAGCTGCACCACCCGAACAAGGCGGACGCTCCCTCCGGCACGGCGACCCGCACGGCCCAGCTGATCGCCGAGGCCCGAGCCGAGGCCGGCTGCGCCCCCAGCCCGACGCCACCGTCACCGCCCTGGACGGGGCGCGCGGCGCGGACGTCGACGGGGTGCCGGTGCACGCCGTACGGCTGCGCGGCCTGCTCGCCCATCAGGAGGTCCTGCTCGGCGGCGAGGGCGAGACGCTCACCCTCCGCCACGACTCGCTGCACCACAGCAGCTTCATGCCGGGCATCCTGCTGGGAGTCCGCCGTGTGGTGGCCACGCCCGGGCTGACCTTCGGCCTCGAGAACTACCTCGATCTCGGCTGAGGACCCCCGGTGCGCGCCAAGATCTCCTATTTCGTCACCGCCGCCGCCCTGGTCGTGTACCTCGTCCTGGTCGGCAGCCGCGGGGTACTGCTCATCGAGCAGGGCACCCTGCTCACCGTGACCTTCGGAGCGGCGGTCCTGATCCTTCCGGTGATCGGCCTCTGGTTCCTGTGGAAGAACACCCGGTTCGTCAGGAAGGCCAACGCCCTGGCGGCGGAGCTCGACGCCGAGGGGGGACTGCCGGTGGACGACCTGCTCCGTACGCCCGGCGGGCGCATCGACCGCGACTGCGCGGACGCCGTCTTCGCCGAACGCCGTGCGGAGACCGAGGACTCGCCGGACGACTGGCGATGCTGGTTCCGGCTCGCCGTCGCCTACCACGACGCCCGGGACACCCCGCGGGCCCGCAAGGCGATGCAGCGGGCGATCGCGCTCCATGCGGGAAGACCGCCCGCGGCCTGACGCGCTCTCCCGGGGCGGGCACGTGACGGCGCCGGGCACGTGACGGCGTCTAAGCGTTCGGCCCGGGCCGCCCGCTCCGGGTGTGCGGCGGCGTGCGCCGGGGCGGGCCCGTGCGGTGGGGTGGCGGGGCCGGCGTCCGCGCGGTCCGGCCGTCGTGCCCCGTCCGGACGACGGGCCCCGCCTTGTGCGCCGCGGCCGGGGCGCCGACACACGGGGCGGTTGAGACCGCCTCAGCGCTGTGCGCCGTACTCCGCGCCCCACGCCTCGATGGTGTCAGCCGCGCGCTCGAACGCCTCGACGCGCGAGAGGAAGTCCCCGTTGTGATCGGTGAGCAGGGTGAGCGGCTCGTCACCCTCGCGTACGAGGACCAGCGCCTGCCCCTGGACCGTCCGCGGCAGCCCGAGCCACCGCACCGGCTGCTGCGCGGTCCGCAGGGCCTTCACCTTCGCCCACGGCAGGGTGGTGGTCGAGAACAGGGCCACATGCCGCAGCCCGTGCCCGCTCACCCAGGCGCCCATGCGCAGGATCCGCAGCGCCCCGCAGATGAGCAGTGCGGCGATGCCGAAGCAGCCGGCCGCTCCGGCCAGCGCCCCGGCGAAGGCGATGACCATGGCCGCGAGCAGCACGAACGAGGCCAGCAGCAGAAGCAGTGCCGCACCTCCGACCCGCCAGGGCCCGGACGGTACGGACGCCGCCACAGATCGTGGTCATCGAACGGCAGTGCGACATCGTCGTCCGCAGCGTCAAAGGCGCGGTCCGCCGTCAGGAAGGGCAGGGGCACGGCTGGTCCTCACTCGTCACCACGTCGGGGGTTGTGACCGGTGAGGCTACCGAGGCGACCTTCGACCAGCCACCCCAGGGGGCCATGGGGGTGCCTCCGTGTCCGCCGGCCGGGGGTGGGAGCGCGTCAGCGCCCCTCGGACTCCTGTGCCTGACTCGGGGCCTTGGGGAGACCGGGGCCTCCAGCGCCGGCAGCCCGAAGAGCAGGGACCCCACCAGCCCGGCCGTCACCGTCAGGCCGATCAGCGTCCGGCCGGCGAGCTGGGATGCGCTGGGCCGCTGTCGGGGCGGGGGTGCGACATTGCTGCGGAAGCGGTCGGCCTCGGCGACGAACGCGAACGGAACGGCTTCTCGCCGGCGGAACATGGTGCGGGCCCCCTCGGGGTGTGAGACGAAACGCGGCTACCGGTACAGACGCGTGTAGCCGGGATTCGGTGCCCGAATCCAGCGAATCGGGAGGGGAGACCGGGACGGTCCGCCCCGCCGATCGTTGAAGCGGGCGACCGTTAGAGAATGGGCGCCGCCCGAGCGACGCGACTGGAAGGACCCCCGCCGGTGACCCGGAACCCCGACGACATCAAGCCCAGCCTCCGCAGCGATGTCACCGTCGAGCTGGTGAAGCACACCGCCGGCGACTCCGACGTGCTGTGGGCTGCCCGGGTCTCCACCGCGGGCGAGCAGTCGCTGGACGAACTCGCCAAGGACCCGGAGCGGTCGAAGGGACTGATCAACTACCTGATGAGGGACCGCCACGGCAGCCCCTTCGAGCACAACTCGATGACCTTCTTCATCAGCGCCCCGATCTTCGTCTTCCGCGAGTTCATGCGCCACCGCGTCGGCTGGTCCTACAACGAGGAGTCCGGCCGGTACCGGGAGCTCCAGCCGGTCTTCTACGTCCCGGACGAGTCGCGCAGGCTCGTGCAGGAGGGCCGTCCCGGCAAGTACGTGTTCGTGGAGGGCACCCGGGCCCAGCAGGAGCTGACCGGGCGGGTGATGGAGGACTCCTACCGCCATGCCTACGAGGCCTACCAGGAGATGCTCGACGCGGGTGTGGCCCGCGAGGTCGCCCGCTCGGTGCTGCCGGTCGGCCTCTACTCGTCGATGTACGCGACCTGCAACGCCCGCTCGCTGATGCACTTCCTGGGCCTGCGTACCCAGCACGAGATGGCCAAGGTCCCGTCCTTCCCGCAGCGGGAGATCGAGATGGTCGGCGAGAAGATGGAGGAGCACTGGGCCGGGCTGATGCCGCTGACCCACGCGGCCTTCAACGCCAACGGCCGGGTGGCCCCGTAAGGGACAGATGTACGGTCAGCCTTACCAGGTGTCCGTATTGCGGCGTTTCGAGAAGTTCATCTAGGCTGATCAAACGGACCCGGCACTGCTTGAACCCCCGAGCAGGCAGTGCCGGGCTCCACTGGGCAGGGATACGTCACGTCCCCCAAGGGGACCCTCCGCGCAGAGCAGCGAGTAGCGTGTTACCCATGGCACCGATCTCGACTCCGCAGACCCCCTTCGGGCGGGTCCTCACCGCCATGGTCACGCCGTTCACGGCGGACGGCGCGCTCGACCTCGACGGCGCGCAGCGGCTCGCCACCCATCTGGTGGACTCAGGCAACGACGGCCTGATCATCAACGGCACCACCGGTGAGTCCCCCACCACCAGCAACGCGGAGAAAGACCAGCTCGTCCGTGCCGTCCTCGAGGCCGTGGGCGACCGGGCGCATGTGGTCGCCGGGGTCGGGACCAACGACACCCGCCACAGCATCGAACTGGCACGTGCCGCCGAGCGCGCAGGCGCGCACGGGCTGCTGGCCGTCACCCCGTACTACAACAAGCCCCCTCAGGAGGGCCTGCACCGGCACTTCACGGCCATCGCCGACAGCACCGGACTCCCGGTGATGCTGTACGACATCCCCGGCCGCAGCGGCGTCCCGATCGACACCGAGACGATCGTGCGCCTCGCGGCCCACCCGCGGATCGTCGCGAACAAGGACGCCAAGGGCGACCTCGGCCGTGCGAGCTGGGCCATCGCCCGCAGCGGACTCGCCTGGTACTCGGGCGACGACATGCTCAACCTGCCGCTGCTGTCCGTGGGTGCCATCGGCTTCGTCTCCGTGGTCGGCCATGTCGTCACCCCGGAGCTCCGTGCCCTGGTCGACGCCTACAGCGCGGGCGACGTGCAGAAGGCCACCGAGATCCACCAGAAGCTGCTTCCGGTCTTCACCGGCATGTTCCGCACCCAGGGTGTCATCACCAGCAAGGCCGCGCTCGCCCTCCAGGGCCTGCCCGCGGGCCCGCTCCGGCTCCCGCTGGTCGAGCTCAGCGAGGCCGAGACCGCCCAGCTGAAGATCGATCTCGCGGCCGGCGGGGTACAGCTGTAGGCACAGACTTCACAACTGAATACGTTCGACTGAATACGAACGACCGGACGACAACAGCAAGTGCACGAATGTCATGCGCGCCACGTGCCCAAGCGGTACGTGGCGCGTGTAGTGAGGAGAGTCTTTTGAGTCATCCGCATCCCGAACTCGGCGCTCCGCCGAAGCTCCCCAAGGGTGGCCTGCGCGTCACACCGCTCGGCGGTCTCGGCGAGATCGGCCGCAACATGACCGTCTTCGAGTACGAGGGCCGGCTTCTGATCGTCGACTGCGGCGTCCTCTTCCCCGAGGAGGAGCAGCCCGGCGTCGACCTGATCCTGCCGGACTTCACCACCCTGGTGGACCGGCTCGACGACGTCGAGGCGATCGTGCTCACGCACGGCCACGAGGACCACATCGGCGGGGTGCCGTATCTCCTCCGCCTCAAGCCCGACATCCCGCTGATCGGCTCCAAGCTGACCCTCGCCCTGATCGAGGCCAAGCTCCAGGAGCACCGCATCCGTCCGTACACCCTGGAGGTCGCGGAGGGGCGGCGCGAGGACGTCGGCCCCTTCGACTGCGAGTTCGTCGCGGTCAACCACTCCATCCCGGACGCGCTCGCGGTCGCCATCCGCACCCCTGCGGGGCTGGCCGTGCACACGGGCGACTTCAAGAT
>RHDP01000001.1:5187500-6935567 GCA_003725745.1 Streptomyces sp. I6
AGGCCGACAGGCGTAGTCGATGGACAACCGGTTGATATTCCGGTACCCGCTTTGAAACGCCCAGTATCGAGCCCATTTATGCTAAGGCCGTGAAGCCGTCGGCTGAGTCTTCGGACGAGGTCGGAGTGGTGGAGCCGCTGACCCGAGGTGGTAGTAGGTAAGCGATGGGGTGACGCAGGAAGGTAGTCCAGCCCGGGCGGTGGTTGTCCCGGGGTAAGGGTGTAGCCCGAGAGATAGGCAAATCCGTCTCTCGTGTGGGGTGAGACCTGATGCCGAGCCGATTGTGGTGAAGTGGATGATCCTATGCTGTCGAGAAAAGCCTCTAGCGAGTTTCATGGCGGCCCGTACCCTAAACCGACTCAGGTGGTCAGGTAGAGAATACCGAGGCGTTCGGGTGAACTATGGTTAAGGAACTCGGCAAAATGCCCCCGTAACTTCGGGAGAAGGGGGCCACGTCTGGTGATGAGTCTTGCACTCTGAGCTGGGTGTGGCCGCAGAGACCAGCGAGAAGCGACTGTTTACTAAAAACACAGGTCCGTGCGAAGCCGTAAGGCGATGTATACGGACTGACGCCTGCCCGGTTCTGGAACGTTAAGGGGACCGGTTAGCTCCATTTCGGTGGGGCGAAGCTGAGAACTTAAGCGCCAGTAAACGGCGGTGGTAACTATAACCATCCTAAGGTAGCGAAATTCCTTGTCGGGTAAGTTCCGACCTGCACGAATGGCGTAACGACTTCTCGACTGTCTCAACCATAGGCCCGGTGAAATTGCACTACGAGTAAAGATGCTCGTTTCGCGCAGCAGGACGGAAAGACCCCGGGACCTTTACTACAGTTTGATATTGGTGTTCGGTTCGGCTTGTGTAGGATAGGTGGGAGACTGTGAAGCTTGGACGCCAGTTCAGGTGGAGTCGTCGTTGAAATACCACTCTGGTCGTGCTGGATGTCTAACCTGGGTCCGTGATCCGGATCAGGGACAGTGTCTGATGGGTAGTTTAACTGGGGCGGTTGCCTCCTAAAGGGTAACGGAGGCGCCCAAAGGTTCCCTCAGCCTGGTTGGTAATCAGGTGTTGAGTGTAAGTGCACAAGGGAGCTTGACTGTGAGACCGACGGGTCGAGCAGGGACGAAAGTCGGGACTAGTGATCCGGCGGTGGCTTGTGGAAGCGCCGTCGCTCAACGGATAAAAGGTACCCCGGGGATAACAGGCTGATCTTCCCCAAGAGTCCATATCGACGGGATGGTTTGGCACCTCGATGTCGGCTCGTCGCATCCTGGGGCTGGAGTCGGTCCCAAGGGTTGGGCTGTTCGCCCATTAAAGCGGTACGCGAGCTGGGTTTAGAACGTCGTGAGACAGTTCGGTCCCTATCCGCTGTGCGCGTAGGAGTCTTGAGAAGGGCTGTCCCTAGTACGAGAGGACCGGGACGGACGAACCTCTGGTGTGCCAGTTGTCCTGCCAAGGGCATGGCTGGTTGGCTACGTTCGGGAGGGATAACCGCTGAAAGCATCTAAGCGGGAAGCCTGCTTCGAGATGAGGGCTCCCACCCACTTGATGGGGTAAGGCTCCCAGTAGACGACTGGGTTGATAGGCCGGATATGGAAGCCAGGTGACTGGTGGAGTTGACCGGTACTAATAGGCCGAGGGCTTGTCCTCAGTTGCTCGCGTCCACTGTGTTAGTTCTGAAGTAACGAACATGCTGCTACTGTGGTGGTGGGCTGGTTCGATATTTTCATAGAGTTTCGGTGGTCATAGCGTTAGGGAAACGCCCGGTTACATTTCGAACCCGGAAGCTAAGCCTTTCAGCGCCGATGGTACTGCAGGGGGACCCTGTGGGAGAGTAGGACACCGCCGAACGATTGTTGGGCCTCAACCCCCGAGTGAGAACTCGGGGGTTGAGGCTTTTCTGTGTTGTCGAACCACTGCTCCGTACGACTCGGAGAGCCTCATCCGGCCGGCCGCGCGAGGCGGATGTCCGCTGACGTGGACTCAGCGAGCCATTCCCTGGCTGATTAGGAGCACACGTCAGTTCGGGGTATGCTTCATTCCGTTGCCGAGCGGAGGATCGCGACGAGGCAACAGGCCCCTATAGCTCAGTCGGTAGAGCGTCTCCATGGTAAGGAGAAGGTCAACGGTTCGATTCCGTTTGGGGGCTCCGAACGCAACAGGCCCCCCGCCTTTCGGCGGGGGGCCTGTTGCGTGTCCGTGTGCCCGCGTCAGCTTCCGTGCGGTTCCGGGACGCGCATCGCGAGGATCGCCATGTCGTCCGAGGCCGGCTCGGCCGCGAAACGCTCGACCGCGCGGAGGACACGTGCCGCGACCGCCCCGGCCGTCAGGCCCGTACAGGTCGTCAGGACGTCGGTCAGACCGTCGTCCCCGAGCATGCGGGTGCCCTCACGCCGTTCCGTGACGCCGTCGGTGACACAGAGAAGCACGTCGCCCGGATCGAGGGTGACGGTCTGCTCGTACAGCTCCAGGTCCTCCATCACCCCCAGCAGCGGCTGCGGTTCGGCGGCGGGTTCCACGGAGCCGTCCTGGCGCAGCCGCAGAGGCAGCGGATGCCCGGCGCAGACGACCTTCAGGAGCGCCGAGCCGTCCTCCTGGGGCCAGAGTTCGCCGTACAGCAGAGTGAGGAAGCGGCTGCGGGCACCCTCGTCGAGGATGGCCGCGTTGAGCCGCTCCAGCACCGCAGGACCGCCGAAGCCCTCCCGCGCGAGCAGACGCAGGGCGTGGCGGGCGAGGCCGGTGACCGCGGCCGCCTCCGGGCCAGTGCCGCAGACATCGCCGATGGCGAAGCCGTACGCCCCGTCGCGGATCGGGAAGAGGTCGTAGAAGTCCCCGCCGACCTCGTTGCCCTCGCCGGCCGCGCGGTAGATGACCTCCACCTCCACGCCCGGTACCTGCGGCAGGCCCGGCGGCAGCAGGCTGCGCTGGAGCGACTGGCTGATGGCCGTGCGCTCGGAGTAGAGCCTGGCGTTGTCCAGGGCGAGGGCGGCCCGGCGGGACAGGTCCTCGGCCAGTTCCAGGATCTCCTGGCGGAAATGGTCGTCGGACGGCTTGCCCAGTGTCAGCATCCCGATGACGCGGTTGCGGGCGACGAGGGGGAGGACCACGGTCTCGCCGCCGACCGCGGAGGCCGTGGCCAGAGTTGTGCCGATGCCGGACGACAGATGGGCGGCACCGAGGCCGAGCTCACGCATGGAGGTGCGCAGAGCGGCCTGGTGCGCCGTGTGGGCCGGAGCGGTCCACACGCGGGCGCCGGGCGTCGGAACCGGGTCCGGCGGTTCGATCTTGGACAGCAGGGCCTTGAGGCCGTCGATGCGGTCCTCGTCCTCGTGCAGGACGTACGAGAGGTACGGCTCGGAGGACTGGTCGGAGATCGTGTAGACGGCGCACCAGGTGGCGAGCGTCGGCACCGTCATCTGCGCCATCAGGGCCAGCGTCTGGTCGCGGTCGAGCGTGCCCGCCAGCAGGTCCGAGGCCTCGACGAGGAAGCTGAGGGAGCCCCGGCGCAGCCGCTCCAGCTCGCCCAGCCTTGCGGATTCGACGGCGAGCGCGATGCGGTCGGCGGCGAACTGCAGGCGCAGCGCCTCCTCGTTGGAATAGCGGCCCGAGGCCTCGGCGGCGACGCCCAGGGAGCCGGTGAGCCTGCCCTCGACCTTCAGCGGGACGGTGACGACGGAACGCATGCCGGTGCCGCTGAGGAGGGGGACGGCACCGGGGACCGAGGTGAGGTCCTCGTGGACGGCGGGCATACGGGCCGAGCCGTACCGGCCCGTGCCCGCCTCGACCGGGACCCGGGCGAAGCGCTGGCGGGCAGAGGGGAGCCCGGTGGTGGCCCGCACCTCGAGTTCCGTCTCGTCGTCGGTGGCGAGGAGAAGGAACGCCGCGTCGCCGTCGAGCATGTCGCGGGCGCGTTCGACCGTGCGCTGGAGGAGGCCGTCGAGGTCGTCCGGCGCCGGGGAGCCGATGAAGACCTCGAAGGGATCGGTGCTGCGGTGGTCGTGGCCGGCGCCGTCCGCCGCGGGGGCGCGCGTCGGCGTCTGGAGCACGGCCCGCTCGTAGTCGCGCACCAGCAGGCAGACGGTGGACGCCTCACCCCGGGTGTCGCGTACGCGGAGGTGGGAGGCGTAGACGGGGACCACCCGGCCGTCCGTACCGCGGATGCCGTAGCTGCCCTCCCAGCGGGAGAGCTGCAGCGCCTCGGCGAGGCCGGTGCCGATGCCGGGTGTCTGCGGCCAGGCGGCGAGGTCGCCGAGCGGCTTGCCGACCACCTGGTCCGCCGCGTACCCGAAGAGGTGCTCGGCGTCGTCGTTCCAGGAGCCGACGGCACCGTTGCGGTCGATCTGGACGACGGCGACACGGACGCGCTCGTCGGCGACGGGAAGGAGGTCGACCGGGAGGACAGGGCCCGCCGAGCGGGTTCCCACGGTGCGCTGCGGAAGGTCCAGTTGGAACCAGACGTGCTTGCGGGTCGGCGTGTACTCGACGCCCCAGCGGGAGGCGAGGGCGGCGCAGAGCAGCAGTCCGCGGCCGTTCTCCCGGTCGGGGTGCACGACGGCTCTGCTGCCGCCCTGCATGGGGATCTCGCGTTCCGGATAGCGGTCGGCGACCTCGACCCGCACGCCATCCCCGGTGCGCAGGCAGAGCACATCCGCGGAGGTACCTGCGTGGATCACCGCGTTGGTGACGAGTTCACTGGTGAGGACGACGGCGTCGTCGACGACGTCGGAGTGCCCCCAGCCCTGGAGGGTGTCGCGGACGAACGCGCGTGCCGTGGCCACCGACCGCCCGACCGGGTCGAAGCTGGCAGCCGCCCGTGCGGTGATCTCGGAACTCCTCGTACGCGTCTCGACGCCCGGCTCGGCCATGGTCGATGTCTGCCCCTCCCGGTGCCCGGTCTGGTAGTCCTTGCGCCTTGCCGCCCCCCGCCGGGCGACCGGGGCGGTTGGACAGCCGGATGCCAGGTTACTTACCTTCGCTGTCCGAGCGGATGCCGGTCACCGCCGTTTCCGCCTTACAGGGGTGGGGACGCTATGCGAAGCTGCCGAACTGTTATGGCCTGGTTCGGCCGCGGTGAAACACTGGGCAAGCTTCCTGAGACAGCCCGAGCAATACGGTCAACCCCTGCGGGAGGGACACGGTGGAGTCTGGTGCAACGGCGCGTGGCGAGGGCACGCGCGCACAAGGCGGACAGTCCCGGAGGAATCAGTCACGCGGGGGAACGACCCCGGTGGACACCGCGGCGCTGAACCGGCTTCTCGCCGCCCTGTCGGCCATGCGGGACGGGAACTTCCGCAAGCGGCTGACCGTCTCCGGCGACGGCGTGATGGCCGAGATCGCCGCCGTCTTCAACGAGGTCGCCGACCGCAATCTGCATCTGACGGGCGAGCTCGCGCGTGTCCGGCGTGTCGTGGGCCGTGAGGGGAAACTCACGGAGCGGCTGGATCCCGGCGCCTGCGAGGGTTCCTGGGCCGCCGCGATCGAGGCGTCCAACGAGCTGGTGGACGATCTCGCGCGCCCGGTGTCCGAGGTGGGCCGGGTCCTGTCGGCGGTGGCGGAGGGTGATCTGGAGCACCGCATGGAGCTCCGTTCCCACGCGGCGGACGGCTCGGACGGGGCGGTGCGGCCGCTGCGGGGAGAGTTCCTGAAGGTCGCGCGCACGGTGAACAACCTGGTGGACCAGCTGTCCGCGTTCACCGACGAGGTGACGCGGGTCGCACTGGAGGTCGGTACCGAGGGCAAGCTCGGCGGCCAGGCCCAGGTGCGCGGTATGTCCGGTTCATGGAAAGACCTCACGGATTCCGTGAACACCATGGCGTACCGGCTGACGGCCCAGGTGCGTGACATCGCCCTCGTGACGACGGCGGTCGCCAAGGGGGACCTGTCGCGCAAGGTCACCGTGCATGTCGCCGGGGAGATGCTCCAGCTGAAGAACACCGTCAACACGATGGTGGACCAGCTGTCCTCGTTCTCCTCGGAGGTGACCCGGGTCGCCCGTGAGGTGGGCACGGAGGGCGAGCTGGGCGGCCAGGCGGTGGTGCCGGGTGTCGCCGGTGTGTGGAAGGACCTCACCGACTCCGTCAACACCATGGCCGGCAATCTCACCTCGCAGGTGCGGGGCATCGCCGAGGTCACCACGGCGGTCGCGAACGGCGACCTGTCGCAGAAGGTCACGGTGAGCGCGCGGGGCGAGGTCGCCCAGCTGGCCGAGACCATCAACCAGATGACCGAGACCCTGCGCACGTTCGCGGACGAAGTGACCCGGGTGGCCAGCGAGGTCGGTGCCGAGGGCCTGCTCGGCGGTCAGGCCCAGGTGCCGGGTGCCGCGGGCACGTGGAAGGACCTGACCGACTCGGTCAACACCGTCTTCCGCAATCTCACCACCCAGGTGCGGGACATCGCGCAGGTGACGACGGCGGTGGCGAACGGCGATCTGTCGCAGAAGGTCACGGTCGACGTCGCGGGCGAGATGCTCGAGCTGAAGAACACCGTCAACACCATGGTGGACCAGCTGCAGTCGTTCGGTTCCGAGGTGACCCGGGTGGCGCGGGAGGTCGGTGTCGAGGGCCGGCTGGGCGGTCAGGCCGCGGTGCCGGGTGCCGCGGGCACGTGGAAGGACCTGACCGACTCGGTGAACACGGCGTTCCGCAACCTCACCGGCCAGGTGCGGGACATCGCGCAGGTGACGACGGCGGTGGCGAACGGCGATCTGTCGCAGAAGGTCACGGTCGACGTCGCGGGCGAGATGCTCGAGCTGAAGAACACCGTCAACACCATGGTGGCGCAGCTGTCCTCGTTCGCCGACCAGGTGACGCGCATGGCACGGGACGTGGGGACGGAAGGCCGGCTCGGCGGCCAGGCACGGGTCGACGGGGTGTCCGGCACCTGGAAGGAACTCACCGACTCCGTCAACTTCATGGCCGGCAATCTCACCTCGCAGGTGCGCCAGATCGCCCAGGTGACCACGGCGGTGGCGCGGGGTGATCTTTCGCAGAAGATCGATGTGGACGCGCGCGGCGAGATCCTGGAGCTGAAGAACACCATCAACACGATGGTCGACCAGCTCTCGGCGTTCGCCGAGCAGGTGACCCGGGTGGCCCGTGAGGTGGGCACGGACGGTCGGCTCGGCGGCCAGGCGCAGGTGCCGGGCGTGGCCGGGGTGTGGCGGGACCTGACGGACTCCGTGAACGGCATGGCCGGGAACCTCACGGCCCAGGTGCGCAACATCGCCCAGGTCGCCACGGCGGTGGCGCGGGGTGATCTTTCGCAGAAGATCGATGTGGACGCGCGCGGCGAGATCCTGGAGCTGAAGAACACCCTCAACACGATGGTGGACCAGCTGTCGTCGTTCGCCGAGCAGGTGACGCGGGTGGCGCGTGAGGTGGGCACCGAGGGCATCCTCGGCGGCCAGGCCGAGGTGCAGGGAGTCTCCGGTACCTGGAAGGACCTCACCCAGTCGGTCAACTTCATGGCGAACAACCTGACCAGCCAGGTGCGCAACATCGCCGAGGTGACGACGGCGGTCGCCAAGGGCGATCTGTCGAAGAAGATCACGGTCGATGCCAAGGGGGAGATCCTGGAACTGGTCACGACCGTCAACACGATGGTGGACCAGCTCTCCAACTTCGCCGACGAGGTGACGCGGGTGGCGCGTGAGGTGGGCACCGAGGGCATCCTCGGCGGCCAGGCCCGGGTACGCGGTGTCACCGGCATCTGGAAGGACCTCAGCGACAACGTCAACCTGATGGCGAACAACCTGACCAGCCAGGTGCGGAACATCTCCCGGGTGTCCTCGGCGGTCGCCACCGGCGACCTGACGAAGAAGGTGACGGTCGAGGCCCGCGGCGAGGTCGCGGAACTCGCCGACACCGTCAACACGATGGTGACGACCCTGTCGTCGTTCGCGGCGGAGGTGACGCGGGTGGCGCGTGAGGTGGGCACCGAGGGCATCCTCGGCGGCCAGGCCCGGGTGCCGGGCGTCGCGGGCACGTGGAAGGACCTCACCGAGTCGGTGAACTCGATGGCGTCCAACCTGACCGGTCAGGTGCGGCAGATCGCGACGGTCACCACCGCCATCGCCAAGGGCGATCTCACCAAGAAGATCGACATTGATGCGCGGGGCGAGATCCAGGACCTCAAGGACACCATCAACACGATGGTCGACCAGCTGTCGTCGTTCGCCGAGGAGGTCACCCGGGTGGCCCGGGAGGTGGGCACCGACGGCATGCTCGGCGGCCAGGCCCGGGTGCGCGACGTGGACGGCACCTGGCGGGACCTGACGGAGTCCGTGAACGAGATGGCCGGGAACCTGACCCGGCAGGTGCGCGCGATCGCCGCCGTCGCCACCGCGGTGACCCGCGGTGATCTCAACCTGAAGATCGACGTGGACGCGGCCGGCGAGATCCAGGTCCTGCAGGACAACATCAACACGATGATCGCCAATCTGCGCGACACCACCCTCGCCAACGAGGAGCAGGACTGGCTGAAGGGCAATCTGGCCCGCATCTCCGGTCTGATGCAGGGCCGCCGGGACCTCGACGACGTCGCCTCCCTGATCATGAGCGAGCTGACACCTGTGGTCTCGGCGCAGCACGGCGCCTTCTTCCTGGCCATGCCGACGGGTGGCGGGGACGAGCTCGGCTCCGGCGGTGAGAGCTCCTACGAGCTGGTGATGCGCGCCAGCTACGGCTACTCCGCCGGGCTGATGCCCACCTCGTTCCGGCCGGGGGAGACCCTGATCGGCACGGCCGCGGAGGAGAAGCGGACGATCCAGGTCAACGTCCCGCCGGGGTACCTGAAGATCTCGTCCGGCCTCGGCGAGGCGTCGCCGGCGCATGTGATCGTGCTGCCGGTGCTGTTCGAGGGCAAGGTGCTCGGCGTGATCGAGCTGGCGTCGTTCCAGCCGTTCACCCAGATCCAGCGCGACTTCCTCAACCAGATCGCCGAGATGATCGCGACCAGCGTCAACACCATCAGCGTGAACACCAAGACCGAGGTGCTGCTCAAGCAGTCCCAGGAGCTGACCGAGCAGCTGCGGGAGCGCTCGGAGGAACTGGAGAACCGGCAGAAGGCTCTGCAGTCCTCCAACGCCGAACTCGAGGAGAAGGCCGAGCTGCTGGCCCAGCAGAACCGCGACATCGAGGTGAAGAACACCGAGATCGAGGAGGCGCGGCAGGTGCTGGAGGAGCGGGCCGAGCAGCTCGCGGTCTCCATGCGCTACAAGTCCGAGTTCCTGGCGAACATGTCGCACGAGCTGAGGACCCCGCTCAACTCGCTGCTGATCCTGGCCAAGCTGCTGGCGGACAACGCGGACACCAACCTCACGCCGAAGCAGGTGGAGTTCGCCGAGACGATCCACGGGGCGGGGTCCGATCTGCTGCAGCTGATCAACGACATCCTCGATCTGTCGAAGGTCGAGGCGGGCAAGATGGACGTCAGTCCGACCCGTATCGCCCTGGTGCAGCTCGTCGACTACGTGGAGGCGACGTTCCGGCCGCTCACGGTGGAGAAGGGGCTGGACTTCTCGGTGCGGGTCTCGCCGGAGCTGCCCGCGACGCTCCACACGGACGAGCAGCGGCTGCTGCAGGTGCTGCGCAACCTCCTGTCGAACGCGGTGAAGTTCACCGACACCGGGGCGGTGGAGCTGGTGATCCGGCCGGCGAGCGCCGATGTGCCGCAGTCGATCCGCGAGCAGCTGCTGGAGGCCGGTTCGCTGCGCGACGCCGACGGCGACCTGATCGCCTTCTCGGTCACGGACACCGGTATCGGGATCGCGGCCAGCAAGATGAGGGTGATCTTCGAGGCGTTCAAGCAGGCCGACGGCACGACGAGCCGCAAGTACGGCGGTACGGGCCTGGGGCTGTCGATCAGCCGGGAGATCGCCCGGCTGCTCGGGGGCGAGATCCACGCGGCGAGCGAGCCGGGTCGCGGCTCGACGTTCACGCTGTACCTGCCGCTGCACCCCAGCGAACTGCCGCCGCAGGGCTACCCGCAGCTGGTGCCCGGTTCCGAGGCGCAGGCTGCCGCGCTGGGCGACATGAGGACGGCCGAGCATCCGCCGGGTGCCCAGGAACCCTCGGCCGGGGAGCCGAACGGCGCCGGCGGCACGCTGTTCCGCCGCCGCCGCAAGGCGCTGGGGGCCGCGGACCTGCGGCACGCGCTGCCCGGGCAGCCCACGGCGGCGTCGGGCTTCGGGCAGGAGTCCTGGACGGGGCAGCCCCCGCAGGAGCCTGGTCCGGAGCCGCGCCGCACCTACGAGTTCCACAGTGAGAAGGTGCTGATCGTCGACGACGACATCCGCAACGTCTTCGCGCTCACCAGCGTGCTGGAGCAGCACGGTCTGTCAGTGCTGTACGCGGAGAACGGGCGGGAGGGGATCGAAGTGCTGGAGCAGCACGATGATGTGACGGTCGTGCTGATGGACATCATGATGCCCGAGATGGACGGCTATGCCACGACGACGGCGATCCGCAGGATGCCGCAGTTCGCCGGGCTGCCGATCATCGCGCTCACGGCGAAGGCGATGAAGGGCGACCGGGAGAAGGCGATCGAATCGGGTGCTTCCGACTACGTCACCAAGCCGGTCGATCCCGATCATCTTCTCGGTGTGATGGAACAGTGGATGCGCGGAAAGTGACGATGGTCGCGCACGTGCACATCACATTCTGATTGCGGACCGTACGGATTCCCGGGAATCGCTGACCGGCCGTGCGCGGAGGCGTGTGGGGAGGCGGGATCCGGGGAACCTTCTCGTCTCCCACCGCGTTTCTGCTACGTGCACAGTGACATCGCGGTGACAGGGTGTGGCGACGGGCGGGGTGCGGCTACCATGACCGGCACAAGGACGGGCGGCGCAAGGGAGTCGTCCCTCGGGGCGGCGCCCGGTGTCTCCGCCGGCTCATCGAGCCGGGGAGAACCCAAGCCGGGGCGAGGAGGGCGAGGCATGGTGCAGAAGGCCAAGATCCTCCTGGTCGATGACCGGCCGGAGAATCTGCTGGCGCTGGAGGCCATCCTCTCCGCGCTCGATCAGACGCTGGTGCGGGCATCGTCAGGAGAGGAAGCGCTCAAAGCGCTGCTGACGGACGACTTCGCGGTCATTCTGCTGGACGTTCAGATGCCGGGCATGGATGGATTCGAGACCGCAGCGCACATCAAGCGCCGGGAACGGACCAGGGACATCCCGATCATCTTCCTCACCGCGATCAACCACGGCCCGCACCACACCTTCCGCGGGTACGCCGCAGGCGCGGTGGACTACATCTCCAAGCCGTTCGACCCCTGGGTGCTCCGGGCGAAGGTATCCGTCTTCGTCGAGCTCTACATGAAGAACTGCCAGCTGCGAGAGCAGGCGGCCCTGCTCCGGCTCCAGTTGGAGGGCGGCGGGCACGGCGCTGGCGAGGCCAAGGAGCCCGCGGGGCTCCTCGCCGAACTGTCCGCACGGCTCGCGGCGGTGGAGGAGCAGGCCGAGGCGCTCTCCAAGCAACTCGACGACGAGTCCGCGGACGCGGCGGCCGTCGCCACGGCGGCGCACCTCGAACGCAAACTCACCGGACTGCGCAGGGCGCTGGACGCACTCGAGCCCGGTGCGGGCGCCGGTTCGCCCACGCTTCCGTCGCAGAGCTAGGGTCTGCGGGGAAAGTGCTGGTCGCGGCCGTTCGTTCACGACCTGTCCCGCAATCCCGGGCGCACGACGACGGCTAACCGGCACCTCGCGGCGTTGTGGAATCGCCCGAACACACCCATGAGAACGACCCTCCGCCTGGCGATGCGCCACATCTGACGCCGCGCGCCGATCCACCGGGGATCACGGACAGCCCTCAGGTGCAGTGGCCGGAGGAGACGGCAGGGCTTGCCCCCGCACCGCGCGCTGGTGCCCCGCCCCGTCGCCCGGGCGCATCCGGTGGGAGGGCGATTCCGGCGATGCGTCCTTCCCCCGGCCCCCGGGGGCCGGGGAAGCCCCGTGCCTGGGCTTCGGGGAGGCCCGGGGAGACCCCGTGCTCGGCCCCGGAGCCCGGACAGAACACCTGGAGCCTGCGACGCCGTGACCCTCCCCGGCAGAGCGTTGAGGTCACCGGGCCGGCGCCGCGGCCTGCCGGAGCCCGCCGGGAACGGCACGGGTACCCGGCAGCTGAGCGAGTGTCAGCTCGCTGACGCGGCAAGGGCGACACGAACGGGTGAACCACTGGGCACGCGTGTCCCTCGCCTTCCGCACCGGTAACCTCACCACCATGGCCTCACGTACGTCCGGCAAGGGTTCCCAAGGCGCGGCGGGTACCGCGCAGCCGCGCGCCGGCCGTACGACCGGTGCCGCGAAGAAGGCGGCGCCCGCCAAGAAGGGCGCGGCGAAGAAGCCGGCGGCGAAGCGCGCCCCGGCGAAGAAGGCACCCGCCCGCGGGGCGGCGGCGAAGAAGGCCGCACCCAGGCCCGCGCCGAACCCCACCGGCGGCGTGCTGTGGCTGATCCGCGCCATGTGGCTCGGCGTCGCGCACGCAGTCGGTGCAGTGCTCCGCGGCATAGGACGCGGCGCCAAGGGGCTCGACCCCGTGCACCGCAAGGACGGGCTCGCCCTGCTGCTGCTCGCCCTCTCGCTGATCGTCGCCGCGGGCACCTGGTCCGATCTGCACGGCCCGGTCGGCGACCTCGTGGAGATGCTCGTCACCGGTGCTTTCGGCCGGCTCGATCTGCTCGTGCCGATCCTGCTCGCGGCGATCGCCGTACGGCTGATCCTCTACCCCGAGCGGTCCGACGCCAACGGCCGCATCGTCATCGGGCTCACGGCGCTGGTCGTCGGCGTGCTCGGGCAGGTCCACATCGCCTGCGGCTCGCCGGGGCGCGGGGACGGCGCGGAGGCGATGCAGGCGGCGGGCGGTCTGATCGGCTGGACCGCCTCCAAGCCGCTGATCTTCATGATGACGGAGGTCCTCGCCGTACCGCTGCTGGTGCTGCTCACCGTCTTCGGTCTGCTCGTCGTCACCGCCACCCCGGTCAACGCCATCCCGCAGCGGCTGCGCAGGCTCGGGGTCGGCCTCGGGCTGCTGGAGGGGCCGTACGAGCGCGATGCGGATCACGCCGGGGAGCCGGGGGAGCGCGACGGGGAGTGGCACGAGACGAGTTCCCCGCCCCGCCGCACCTCCGTGCGCCGGGGCACCGAGGGATATGACGCCGACAGGGCGGAGGAGGCGGCGCTGTCCCGGCGCCGGCGGCGCGGGCCCTCCGCGCAGCCCGACGCCGGCCGGCCGATGGACGCCGTCGACGTCGCCGCTGCCGCCGCTGCCGCTCTGGACGGGGCCGTCCTCAACGGGATGCCGCCGTCGCCCGTCGTCGCCGGTCTGACCCGCGACCTCACCGCCGACCGGGAGCGCGCCGCCGGGCCGCTGCCCGGCGCGCGGAACGGGCAGCCCGCGCCCCCGGCGCCCGCGGTGGAGGAAACGCCGGCCCCGACGGGCTCGGTGCCCGATCTGACGAAGCCCGCTCCCGACAAGCCGCAGTCCCTGCCCCCGCGGGCCGAGCAGCTCCAGCTCTCCGGCGACATCACCTACGGGCTGCCCGCCCTCGACCTGCTGGAACGCGGCGGACCGGGCAAGAGCCGCAGCGCGGCCAACGACGCGATCGTCGCCGCGCTGACCAATGTGTTCACGGAGTTCAAGGTCGACGCCGCCGTCACCGGCTTCACCCGCGGCCCGACGGTCACCCGCTACGAGGTCGAACTCGGCCCCGCCGTGAAGGTCGAGCGCATCACCGCGCTGACCAAGAACATCGCCTACGCCGTGGCGAGCCCCGACGTGCGGATCATCTCGCCGATCCCCGGCAAGTCCGCCGTCGGCATCGAGATCCCGAACACCGACCGGGAGATGGTCAACCTCGGCGACGTGCTGCGGCTGGCCGACGCGGCCGAGGACGACCACCCCATGCTGGTCGCGCTCGGCAAGGACGTCGAGGGGGGCTACGTCATGGCCAACCTGGCGAACATGCCGCACATCCTGGTCGCCGGTGCCACCGGCTCCGGCAAGTCCTCCTGCGTCAACTGCCTCATCACCTCCGTGATGATGCGGGCCACCCCGGAGGACGTCCGGATGGTCCTCGTCGACCCCAAGCGGGTCGAGCTGACGGCCTACGAGGGTATCCCGCACCTGATCACGCCGATCATCACCAACCCCAAGCGGGCCGCGGAGGCCCTCCAGTGGGTCGTGCGCGAGATGGACCTGCGCTACGACGACCTGGCCGCGTACGGCTTCCGGCACATCGACGACTTCAACCGGGCCGTGCGCAGCGGCCGTGCCAAGGCACCCGAGGGCAGCGAGCGGGAGCTCCAGCCCTACCCGTACCTGCTGGTGATCGTCGACGAGCTGGCGGACCTGATGATGGTCGCCCCGCGCGACGTCGAGGACGCCATCGTCCGGATCACCCAGCTGGCCCGTGCCGCCGGCATCCATCTGGTCCTGGCCACCCAGCGGCCGTCGGTCGACGTGGTAACCGGTCTGATCAAGGCGAACGTGCCCTCCCGGCTCGCCTTCGCCACGTCCTCCCTCGCCGACAGCCGGGTCATCCTGGACCAGCCGGGCGCGGAGAAGCTGATCGGCAAGGGCGACGGCCTGTTCCTGCCCATGGGAGCCGGCAAGCCCACCCGTATGCAGGGCGCCTTCGTGACCGAGGAGGAGGTCGCGGCCGTCGTACGGCACTGCAAGGAGCAGATGGCCCCCGTGTTCCGCGACGACGTGGTGGTCGGGACGAAGCAAAAGAAGGAGGTCGACGAGGACATCGGCGACGACCTCGACCTGCTCTGCCAGGCCGCTGAGCTGGTGGTCTCCACGCAGTTCGGTTCGACGTCCATGCTTCAGCGCAAGCTCCGGGTCGGCTTCGCCAAGGCGGGCCGCCTCATGGACCTCATGGAGTCCAGGAACATCGTGGGCCCCAGCGAGGGCTCCAAGGCGCGCGACGTCCTGGTGAAACCCGATGAGCTGGATGGAGTGCTCGCGGTGATCCGTGGGGAGTCTGATTCGTGAGGAAGGGCGAGGCAACCATTTCCCTTGGTCGTACGTCACGTTGGATGGAGGACGGGGCGTTCCCCGTCCTCCATCCAACGTGACGTACGACCATTCCGATGGCGTACAAACTGCATCCGCCCGGTTGCCCCACCCTTTCGTACCACCCGTAGACTGAACCTCCAGCAGGTGGCTACACGCTCGAAAGGCGCCCCCGTGTCCATCGGCAACTCCCCCGAAGACGACCGTCCTTCTCCCGAAGACGACGGGCCTTCGATCGGCCGCTCGCTCCGTCAGGCGCGGACCGACGCAGGTCTGACCGTCGACGAGGTCAGCACCTCCACCCGGGTGCGCGTCCCCATCGTGCAGGCGATCGAGCAGGACGACTTCTCACGCTGTGGCGGCGACGTCTACGCGCGCGGGCACGTCAGGACGCTCGCGCGCGCCGTGGGGCTGGATCCGGACCCCCTCGTCGCGCGGTACGACGCCGAGCACGGCGGGCGTCCCTCGCCGACGCCGGCGGCCCCGCTCTTCGAGGCGGAGCGCATCCGCCCCGAGCGCAGGCGCCCCAACTGGACCGCCGCGATGGTCGCGGCGATCGTCGCCGTCATCGGCTTCGTCGGCTTCACCCTCTTCAGCGGTCCCGACGGAGCCGACAGCACCAAGCAGGTCGCCGAGGGCTCCGCACCCGAGAAGAGCAGCCCCGAGCCGTCTCCGGCCAAGCCGGCGGCGCCCAAGCCCGAGGCCTCGGAGAGCGCCATCGCCGCCGTCCCGCAGGACAAGGTGACGGTGAAGCTGACGGCGGTCGACGACAAGAGCTGGATCTCCGCCAAGTCCGCCAACGGCAAGCTGCTCTTCGACGGACTGCTCCTCGGGGGCGAGTCCAAGACCTTCCAGGACGACGAGCGGCTGGACCTCATCCTCGGGAACGCGGGCGCCATCGAGCTCTTCGTGAACGGCAAGAAGGTCGAGGACCAGTTCGAGAACGGTCAGGTGGAGCGGCTCTCCTACGCCAAGGGAGACCCCGAGGCCGGCTGATCCGCATCGACCGGGACCGGCCGCGACCTGCTGGAACCGGCTGGAAGCCGGCCATCCACCGCCCGTAGCGCGGGCGGCAACCCTGGCGGATCGGGCGTGGGTCGGGACGAAGTAGTCTTGAGCCCATGCCCGAACGCCGCACCGTCGCCCTTGTCACTCTTGGCTGCGCCCGTAACGAGGTGGACTCGGAGGAGCTCGCAGGCCGCCTGGCAGCGGACGGCTGGGAGCTCGTCGAGGAAGCCGCCGACGCGGACGTCGCGGTCGTGAACACCTGCGGCTTCGTCGAGGCCGCAAAGAAGGACTCCGTCGACGCCCTGCTCGAGGCCAACGATCTCAAGGACCACGGGAAGACCCAGGCCGTCGTCGCGGTCGGCTGCATGGCCGAGCGGTACGGCAAGGAACTCGCCGAGGCCCTGCCCGAGGCCGACGGCGTGCTGGGCTTCGACGACTACGCGGACATCTCGGACCGCCTCCGGACCATCCTCAGTGGAGGCATCCACGCCTCCCACGCGCCGCGCGACCGCCGCAAGCTGCTGCCGATCAGCCCGGCGGACCGGCAGGGCGTGGACGTGTCCCTCCCGGGGCACGCCCAGGCCCCGGCCCCGCAGGACGTGCCCGCTGACCTCCCCGAGGGCCTGGCGCCCGCCTCCGGGCCCCGGGCGCCCCTCCGCCGAAGGCTGCACAGCAGCCCGGTCGCCTCGGTGAAACTGGCCTCCGGCTGCGACCGGCGCTGCTCGTTCTGCGCCATCCCGTCCTTCCGCGGCTCCTTCGTCTCCCGCAGGCCGAGCGACGTCCTGGGAGAGACCCGCTGGCTCGCCGGGCAGGGCGTGAAGGAGATCATGCTGGTCTCCGAGAACAACACCTCGTACGGCAAGGACCTCGGCGACATCCGGCTTCTGGAGACGCTGCTGCCCGAGCTCGCCGCCGTCGACGGCATCGAGCGGGTCCGGGTCAGCTATCTGCAGCCCGCCGAGATGCGCCCCGGACTGATCGACGTCCTCACCTCCACCGAGAAGGTCGCGCCCTACTTCGACCTCTCGTTCCAGCACAGCGCCCCCGGCGTGCTGCGCGCGATGCGGCGCTTCGGCGACACCGAGCGGTTCCTGGAGCTGCTGGAGACCATCCGCGGCAAGGCCCCGCAGGCCGGTGTGCGCTCCAACTTCATCGTCGGGTTCCCGGGTGAGGACGAGGCGGACTTCGCCGAGCTCGAGCGGTTCCTCACCGAGGCACGGCTGGACGCGATCGGCGTCTTCGGATACTCCGACGAGGAGGGCACCGAGGCCGCCGGTTACGAGCGCAAGCTCGACCAGGACGTCGTCGACGCGCGCCTGGCGCGGCTGTCCCGGCTCGCCGAGGAGCTGACCGCCCAGCGGGCCGAGGAACGCCTGGGGGAGACCCTGCACGTCCTCGTCGAGTCCGTCGACGAGGAGGACGGCGCCGTCGGCCGCGCCGCGCACCAGGCGCCCGAGACGGACGGACAGGTCGTCTTCACGAGTGCCGCCGGCCTGGTATCCGGACGTATGGTCGAAGCGAAGGTCGTCGGTACGGAGGGCGTCGATCTCATGGCCGACGTGGTTTCGGACTGTCGTGAGGAGGCGGGCAGATGACCGGAGCGCCGGCATCCGCTGCGGGCGGTACCGGGAGGCCGGCGCCCGGCGGGAAGCTGGGCGCTGCGGCCGTCAACCAGGCCAGCCTGTGGAACATCGCCAACATCCTCACCATGGTGCGGCTGCTGCTCGTGCCCGGCTTCGTGGTGCTGCTGCTCATGGACGGCGGGCACGATCCGGTCTGGCGCGCCTGGGCCTGGGCGGCCTTCGCCGTCGCCATGATCACGGACATCTTCGACGGGCATCTGGCGCGTACGTACAACCTGGTCACGGACTTCGGGAAGATCGCGGACCCGATCGCCGACAAGGCGATCATGGCCGCGGGGCTGATCTGCCTGTCGGCACTCGGTGACCTGCCCTGGTGGGTGACCGGAGTGATCCTCTTCCGCGAGCTGGGCATCACCCTGATGCGCTTCTGGGTGATCCGCCACGGGGTGATCCCCGCCAGCCGCGGCGGCAAGCTGAAGACCCTCGCGCAGGGCACGGCGGTCGGCATGTACGTGCTCGTGCTCACCGGGCCGCTGGCCACCCTGCGCTGGTGGGTGATGGCCGTGGCGGTCGTCCTCACCGTGGCCACCGGCCTGGACTACGTGCGGCAGGCGGTGGTCCTGCGGCGCAGGGGGCTCGCGGCCGAACGGTCCGCCGCGCGGGAGCGCGCGGAGTCCCCGCGATGAGCAGCGCCGCCGGGGTGCTGTCCCTCCTCGCGGAACGCGGCGAGAGCCTGGCCGTGGCGGAGTCCCTCACGGGCGGTCTCGTTGCCGCGGAGCTGACCTCCGTTCCCGGTGCCTCGAGGAGCTTCCTCGGCTCCGTGACCGCGTACGCGTCCGCCCTCAAACGGGATCTCCTGGGGGTCGACGAAGCCCTCCTGGCCGCGCACGGGGCGGTGCATCCGGAGGTCGCCGCCCAGATGGCCGTGGGCGTGAGGGCCCGGATGGAGGCCGGCTGGGGCATCGCGACCACCGGCGTCGCGGGGCCCGACCCCCAGGACGGACAGCCGGTGGGCACGGTCTTCGTCGCGGTCGCGGGCCCTGGCGGCACCCGTAAAGTGGCCCGGCTGAGGTTGAACGGCGACCGTTCGGTCATCCGTAGAGAGAGTGTCCGGGGGGTGCTGGAACTGCTCGCCGGCGAACTCTCGGGTAACGGGCGGGCACAGGGTACGGAACAGAACGGGGGGAACTGATGTTTGCAGCCCTGAGTGAACACGACATCGCTCCCCGCACGGCCGCAGCGCGAGGCGGTACGGTGGGGCGTGAAGGATGCGGCTACGCGGTCCGAGGAGGGAGCCACCGATGATTCTGCTCCGTCGCCTGCTGGGTGACGTGCTGCGTCGGCAGCGCCAGCGCCAGGGCCGTACTCTGCGCGAAGTCTCCTCGTCCGCCCGAGTCTCTCTCGGCTATCTCTCCGAGGTGGAGCGGGGGCAGAAGGAGGCTTCCTCCGAGCTGCTCTCCGCCATCTGCGACGCGCTTGACGTACGGATGTCCGAGCTCATGCGGGAAGTCAGCGACGAGCTGTCGCTCGCCGAGCTGGCCGCGTCGGCGGCGGCGAGCGAGCCGGTGTCCGCGCCGGTGCGTCCGCTGAATTCCGTGTCCGTGACATCGGTCGCGGGCGTGCCGACGGAACGGGTGACGATCAAGGCGCCGGCGGAAGCGGTGGACGTCGTCGCCGCCTGATCCCCAGGTGTGAGCCCCGGTCGGGTGGGTACCCGACCGGGGCTTCTCTCATCCCCGGATAACCGTTTTATTCCATTTGTGTCATGGTGGAGAACGGTGTCGTCGAACGGAGGTCACTATGTCTGCGGTGAAGAGCACGCTGCCCGAGGACGCGCGCAAGGTCACGGGTGAGGCCCTCCAGGGCGCACTGGTGGATCTGATCGATCTTGCGCTCGTGGCCAAGCAGGTCCACTGGAACGTGGTCGGGCCCCGCTTCCGCTCCGTGCACCTGCAGCTGGACGAGGTCGTGACCACGGCGCGGAAGCACTCCGACGTCGTGGCCGAGCGTGCCTCCGCCATCGGGGTCGCCCCTGACGGCCGTGCCACGACCGTCGCCTCCGCGAGCGCCATCGGGACGGTCGCGGACGGCTGGATTCAGGACTCGGACGTCGTCAGCACCATGGTGACCTCGCTGTCCGCGGTGATCGGGCGGATGCGGGAGCGCATCCGGATCACCGACGAGCCGGATCCGGTGAGCCAGGACATCCTCATCGCGCTCACGGCCGATCTCGAGAAGCACGCGTGGATGTTCCAGGCCGAGAGCGTCTAGCCGTGGGTATATCCGGAGCCTCCTCCGGGGCCGCTGCGGCGGCCGGGCGGGACATCGCGCCGGGGCTGCTGCGCGGGCGCACGGTCCGGTGCACGGCCCCCCGGGGCGCTAGGCGTGGATGCTGCGGGCGCGCCGGGTGTGCAACCGGTGCGCCCTCCCGCCGCGTGATCGGTCCGGTCTAGCGTCGACCGGAGGAGGCGGCCATGGAGAGGCGATGGGTCCTGCTGCCGGCGCTCGCACTGGGCGCTACGTGGTGGTGGGCCGTGCTGCGGCTGGCGCTGGTGCCGGAGCATGCGGGGCTCGTCGAGGGGGCAGTGGCGGCAGGCGGGTGGGGGCTCAGCCTGCTGCCGGTGCACGTAGCGTCGCGGGCCGGGGACGCCGGTGGGGCCGGGGGGACGACCACGGCTGCCAGGACCCCGCGACGCCCCCGTTCGGCCGGAGGGTCCGGCACGCCGTGAACGACGGCGTGCGGGAGGCGAGGTGCGGTACCGCGTCGAGGGCGCCCGCGGGCTCGCCGACCCTGCCGAGCGGTGAGAACCTGGCCATGGCCGCCTCCGCCGCCGCCGTGCGGAGCGCCGCGAGGCCGGTAGCGGCCATGGGGTGGGCGTGTGCCAGCCGGCCCGGGGGTTCCGATCGCCGCCCTTGTATCGGCGGAGTCCGGTAGGTCCTCCCCGCGGCCGTCCGCGAACTACCGGAAGTGCGAACTCCTCGACGTCCTCGCCCGGCCCTGTCCGCGCCGGGCGCGGTGGCACCCGCCTCGGCGAGCGGACACGTGGTGGCGGCCGGTGCCCTCGCGGCCCCGGTGACGGACGCCTTGCGGCCGCAGACGTCCCGAACGCGCGGCGGTCGTGGGGTGGTTGTACCCGGTGACGGCCCGTGCCGAGCGCGGATCCGTAGCTGATGGCCTATCAAATCCCGTGAGGCGGCGGATGGCCGGAGGCCGGTTCCGGAGCATCCGCAAACCTCCCGGTCGCGCCTGGGAGAACGGCGCGGAGGCAACACGGTGTGCCGGAGCGGGGCAGCGCGATGACGGAGCGTCAGGGCGCGGGACCGGGCTGGCATCCCGGGCACCAGTAGGAGACCCGGCCGTCCTGGCCGGCCCTGCGGATCGCGGTGCCGCAGCGCAGGCACGGGTGGCCCTGCCGCCCGTACACGAAGAGGCGCTGTTCGCCCGGACGCAGGGGGCTCCATCGCTGGCCGCCTCCGCGGCTGCCGGCGCCTGCACGGGGAGTGGTGCGCCGATCGAAGGTGTCCTTGTTGATCTCCAGCAGTCGCCGGGCCGTTGCGACGAGGCGCTCGGGGACGCCCGGGGGCAGGTCGCCGACCGGGAGCCAGGGAGTGACCCGGGCCAGGAAGGCCAGCTCCGACTTGTAGACATTGCCGATGCCCGCGAGGTTGCGCTGGTCCAGCAGGGCCGCGCCGATCGGGCGCCCGGGGTCGGCGAGCAGGTTGCGCACGGCCGAGTCCGGATCCCAGTCCGGCCCCAGCAGATCCGGCCCGAGATGCCCCACCGCCTTGCTCTCGTCCCGCGTGCGCAGCAGTTCCAGCACGGGCAGGCGGTAGCCCACGGCAGTGCGCTCGGCGTTGCCCAGTACGGCCCGGATCTGGTGGTTCGGGCCGCCGCGCCAGCGCTCGCCGGCGGGGAAGACCCGCCAGGAGCCGTCCATCCGGAGGTGGGAGTGCAGGGTGAGCCCGCCTTCTATGCGGGTGAGCAGGTGCTTGCCTCGAGCAGTGACGTCCAGCACTTCGCGTCCGGTGAGATCGGCGGTGGCGAAGCGGGGAACCCTGAGATCGGAGAGGGTCAGCGTCCGTCCCGCCAGCGCGGTGCGGAGCTTCTGCGCGGTCAGCCAGACGGTATCTCCTTCGGGCATGCCTCCATGATGCGCGTAGCGGGTCCGCGGCGGCGGGGCTGGGAAACCGGACGGCCCGGCGGCCGGCGGCGAGGCCCGGTCCCCGGGGCGCCGCCCCGACGCCCCGGGGACCGAACGGGTCGCGGGACGGGGCCCGGCACGGTACAGGCACCCTCGCCGCGCTTCTCCGGCCCAGTGGGGCAGGCGCGCCGGTCCCGCCCTGCGTGCCCGCTCGCGCCCTCGGCGCCGAGTCCGGACAAGAGGCCGGGGGCCGCGGCCGGCGGGTGCCTACCACCCGGGGCGGGTGCCCGGGCGCACTGCCTCGGGACACCAACCCGCCGGCGGTCGGGCGGGATCGGCCGGATGTGCGCCCGTGGTCAGGCCCGTATGCGCAGGCCGCGGGGTGTGGCGTGGAAACCGGTCTCCTCCAGCGGGCGGGAGAGCGGAGAGGTCAGAGCCGCCGAACCGTTGATCCGTTCGACCGTGATCGTGCCGAGCATGCCCGCCCCGCCCGCCTCGGCCAGGGCCTCGGCGGCGGCACGGAGGACCGGGTCGTCCGGCTCGGAGGCCCAGGACAGCAAGGCCTTGCCGCCCCGCTCCAGGTAGAGCGTCAGCTCCCCGTCGACCAGCACGACCAGTGAGCCCGCCTTGCGGCCCGGTTTGTGGCTCGCGCCGACCGGCGGCTCGGGCCAGGACAGCGCCGCCCCGTACGCGTTCGCCGGGTCGGCGGCGGCCAGGACCATCGCACGCGGTGCGGTGTGCCCGTCGGCGCGCTCGCGGGCGCCGGCAGCGGCCCGCAGCCGGTCCACCGCGCCGTCCATCGCGAACTGGGCGGCTCCGAGCCCCTCGACGACATAGCCCCTCCGGGCCTGCCCGCTGTCCTCGAAGGCGGAGAGGATGCGGTATGTCGCCGAGAAACCGCCCTCGACGCCCTCTGCGGCGACCGCGCCCCTGGTGACGACACCATGCCGGTCCAGCAATGTACGGGCCAGGGCGTGGGCGCGGTGCGTGGGGTCGGGCTCGTGCGCGGGCAGCAGGGACCAGCGTCCGGAGACGGTCGGTGGACCGTTGCGGGACGCGGTCCGGGCGGCAGCCGTCAACGAGCCGTACCGCCCACGCGGGACCGTGCGCCGGGCGCGGTGCGCGGTGGAGCCCGCCGTGCGGCCGGATCCCAGGAGCGAGCGCAGCGGCGCCAGGGTGTCGTTGGTGAGCCGGCCGGACCAGGCCAGCTCCCACAGTGCGTCGGCAAGCCGGGGGTCGGTGGCCTCGGGGTGCGTCGTCGCCCGCACCTGGTCCGCGATCTGGCGGAAGAACAGGCCGTAGCCTCCCGAGAGGGCCGAGAGCACCGACTCGTGGAGGGCCGTCAGCTCCAGCGGATGGGGCCGCGGCAGCAGCAGCGGGGCGGCGTCGGCGTGGTAGAGCGAGACCCAGCCGTCCTTGCCCGGCAGCGCGCCGGCTCCGGCCCACACCACCTCGCCGGTCGTGGTCAGCTCGTCCAGCAGGCCCGGCGCGTATCCGGCCACCCGGGACGGGAGGATCAGCTTCTCCAGCGCGGAGGCGGGCACGGGGGCGCCCTGGAGCTGCTCGACGGCGCGGGCCAGTCCGTCGATCCCGCGCAGGCTGCTGCCGCCCAGATGCTGCCACTGGGGCAGGAAGGCGGCCAGCGCGGCGGGCGGCACCGGTTCCAGCTCCTCGCGGAGCGCGGCGAGGGAGCGGCGCCGCAGCCGGCGCAGCACGGCGGCGTCGCACCACTCCTGGCCGATGCCCGACGGATGGAACTCGCCCTGGACGACCCGCCCGGCCGCGGCGAGCCGCTGCAGTGCCCCGTCCGTCACGGCCGCGCCCAGCCCGAACCGCGCGGCCGCCTGCGACGAGGTGAACGGCCCGTGTGTGCGGGCGAAACGGGCCAGCAGATCGCCGAGCGGGTCCTTCACCGGCTCCGTGAACGCCTCAGGGACGCCCACCGGCAGCGCCGTGCCCAGCGCGTCCCTGAGGCGTCCCGCGTCCTCCACCGCCGCCCAGTGTTCCGCACCGGAGATCCGGACCCGGATGGCGCGGCGGGTACCGGCGAGCTCCTCGGGCCAGCCGGGGTCGGCTCCGCGCTCGGTCAGCTCCCCGGTCGTCAGCGGCCCGAGGACCCGCAGCAGGTCGGCGACCCCCTCCACGTCCTTGACCCTGCGGTCGTCCGTGAGCCACTGGAGCTCCCGCTCCAGCTCGCCCAGGACGTCCGCGTCGAGCAGTTCGCGCAGTTCCGCCTGGCCGAGGAGTTCGGCGAGCAGCCGGGAGTCCAGCGAGAGGGCGGCGGCCCGTCGCTCGGCGAGCGGCGAATCCCCTCGTAGAGGAACTGGGCCACATAGCCGAACAGGAGGGAGCGTGCGAAGGGGGAGGGCTCGGGGGTGGTGACCTCGACGAGCCGCACCCTGCGGGACTCGATGTCGCCCATCAGCTCTTCGAGTCCGGGGACGTCGAAGACGTCCTGGAGGCACTCGCGTACGGCTTCGAGGACGATCGGGAACGAGCCGAACTCGCTGGCGACCTGGAGCAGCTGGGCCGCGCGCTGACGCTGCTGCCACAGCGGGGTGCGCTTTCCGGGATTCCGGCGCGGCAGCAGCAGGGCGCGTGCCGCGCACTCGCGGAACCGGGACGCGAACAGCGCGGATCCGCCGACCTGGTCGGTGACGATCTGACCGATCTCACCCTTGTCGAACAGGGTGTCGCCGGCGCCGACCGGGGCCTGGTCGCCGTCGTACGAGGTGTCGAGGTGCACCGGGTCCTGGTCCAGCAGGTCGAGGCCCATCAGGTCGGCGTCGGGTAGCCGCAGCACGATTCCGTCGTCCGCGTGCATGACCTGGGCGTCCATGCCGTACCGCTCGGAGAGGCGCGCACCCAGTGCGAGTGCCCAGGGGGCGTGGACCTGGGCACCGAACGGCGAGTGCACCACGACCCGCCAGTCGCCCAGTTCGTCACGGAACCGCTCGACGACGATGGTGCGGTCGTCGGGCACATGCCCGCAGGCCCGGCGCTGCTCGTCGAGGTACGACAGGACGTTACCGGCCGCCCAGCCGTCGAGGCCGGCCGTCATCAGCCGCAGCCGGGCGTCCTCCTCGGGCAGCGACCCGATCTCGCGGAGGAAGGCGCCCACCGCCCTGCCCAGCTCGAGCGGACGGCCCAGCTGGTCGCCCTTCCAGAACGGCAGTCGGCCGGGGACCCCGGGAGCGGGCGAGACGAGCACCCGGTCGCGGGTGATGTCCTCGATCCGCCAGGAGGTGGTGCCCAGGGTGAAGACGTCGCCGACCCGGGACTCGTAGACCATCTCCTCATCGAGCTCGCCGACCCGGCCGCCGCCCTTCTTGGGGTCCGCACCGGCCAGGAAGACGCCGAACAGCCCGCGGTCCGGGATCGTGCCGCCCGAGGTGACCGCGAGCCGCTGGGCGCCGGGGCGCCCCGTGACCGTCCCGGCGACCCGGTCCCACACCACCCGCGGGCGCAGCTCGGCGAAGGCGTCGGACGGGTACCGGCCCGCCAGCATGTCCAGCACGGCCGTGAACGCCGACTCGGGGAGCGAGGCGAAGGGCGCGGCGCGGCGCACGACCGCCAGCAGGTCGTCGAACTGCCAGGTGTCGAGGGCGACCATGGCGACGAGCTGCTGGGCCAGCACGTCCAGCGGATTGGCGGGGATGCGGAGTGATTCGATCGAGCCCGTGCGCATCCGCTCGGTGACGACGGCAGCCTGGACCAGATCCCCCCGGTACTTGGGGAAGACGACACCCGTGGACACCGCCCCCACCTGGTGCCCGGCGCGGCCCACGCGCTGCAGGCCGGAGGCGACCGACGGCGGGGACTCGACCTGGACGACCAGGTCCACCGCGCCCATGTCGATGCCCAGCTCCAGGCTGGATGTCGCGACGACGGCGGGCAGCCTGCCCGCCTTGAGGTCCTCCTCGACGAGAGCGCGCTGCTCCTTGGAGACCGAGCCGTGGTGCGCGCGGGCGAGCAACGGGGGCGCGCCCCGCGCCGCACCGGACTGCGCCATGACGTCGGCGGGCGGGGCGCCGTCGGGAAGGGGTTCTCCCACGGTGCGTTCGTAGGCGATCTCGTTGAGCCGGTTGCAGAGCCGCTCCGCGAGACGGCGGGAGTTCGCGAAGACGATCGTCGAGCGGTGGGCCTGCACCAGATCGGCGATGCGCTCCTCCACCTGCGGCCAGATCGACGGCTTCTCACCGGGGCCGTCCGGTTCGGACGCCGGAGAGCCGCCGAGCTCGCCCATGTCCTCGACCGGGACGACGACGGAGAGGTCGAACTCCTTCCCGGACGGCGGCTGGACGATCTCCGCCCGGCGCCCCGGCGACAGGTAGCGCGCCACCTCGTCCACCGGCCGGACGGTCGCCGAGAGGCCGATCCTCCGGGCCGGCCGGGGCAGCAGCCCGTCCAGCCGCTCGAGGGACAACGCCAGGTGCGCGCCGCGCTTGGTGCCCGCGACGGCGTGCACCTCGTCCACGATCACCGTCTCGACACCGCTCAGCGCCTCGCGGGCGGACGAGGTGAGCATCAGGAACAGCGACTCGGGAGTGGTGATCAGGATGTCCGGGGGACGGGTCGCCAGCGCCCGCCGCTCGGCCGCGGGGGTGTCCCCGGACCGGATGCCGACGCGGACCTCGGGCTCGGGCAGCCCCAGCCGCACGGCCTCCTGCCGGATACCGGTCAGCGGGCTGCGGAGATTGCGCTCCACGTCGACCGCGAGCGCCTTCAGCGGCGACACGTACAGCACCCGGCAGCGCTTCCGGACGTCCGCCGGGGGCGGGGCGGACGTCAGGCCGTCGAGGGCGGCCAGGAACGCGGCGAGCGTCTTCCCGGAACCGGTCGGGGCGACGACCAGCACGTCGGAGCCGCGGCCGATCGCCCGCCAGGCGCCCTCCTGGGCCGCGGTGGGCGCGCTGAAGGCCCCGGTGAACCAGCCGCGGGTCGCGGGGGCGAAGGTGTCGAGTGCACTGCCGACCATGACACCCATCGTGCACCGCCCCACTGACAAGCGCCCGGACCTGCGAGAATATCGACATGGCCGAGGGTGAGTGGGCGCGGTACTGGCAGCACGAGCGGCTTCCGGGGATCGACCTGCTCCGGGCCCGTTACGTGCGGCACACGTTCCCCCGCCACAGTCACGAGGGCTACGTCTTCGGGACGATCACGCACGGCCTCGAGGACGTCGGGCTCCCGGGCGGTGTCGTGCACGCCGGGCCGGGCACGGTCGTGATGATCAATCCGGAGGTTCCGCACACCGCCCGCGCCGGGATCGCGGAGGGCTGGGTGTACTCGACGCTCTATCCGTCGTCCCGGGTGGTGGCCGAGATAGCGGCGGAGACCACGACGATCAGGGGAACCGCCGGCTTCGCGGAGACCTCTGTGGCCGATCCGCAGGCGGCCCTGATGATCCGCGAGGTGCACCGCGCGGCCGAGGAGGGCAACGCGCTCGCCGCCGACAGCGTGTTGCGGATCATGGTGGCGCGGCTGCTGCGCAACCACGGAAGCAGCCTCCCGGCGCGTGAACCGCTCACGGCGGGCGCGCGCGACGCGGAGCGCGCCCGGGCGGTGCTGGAGGAGCGGATGGCGGATCCGCCCACCCTCCACGCTCTCGCCGCGGAGCTGGGCACCAGCCCGTTCGCCCTGCTGCGGGCCTTCCGCGACCGCCACGGGATGCCTCCGCACACCTGGCTCACCGACGCCCGCGTCCGCCGGGCCCGGCGCCTGCTGGACGTGGGCGCGGCCCCGGCGCAGGCGGCCGCCGCGGTCGGGTTCACCGACCAGCCGCACCTGAACCGGCACTTCACGCGGATCGTGGGAGTGCCCCCCGGGGCCTACCGGCGGGGACGGGGAGTCGGCGGGCCGCTGTGAGGCCGGTTCTCCGGCAGGGTGGGCGTGACCGGGGAGGGGGGCGAGACGGGTGGGGCCTGCGGCGCACCGGCTCGGTGCGCAACGGTTCGGGGCACGGGCACGGGCACGGGCACAGGCACGGGCACAGGCACAGGCACGGGCACGGGCGCGATTCGGGGCACGGCAGCGGGTGCCTGTGCCGTGTGCGGGATGGCGGGCGGAGAGTGGACGGCGGAGGGGAGAGGAAGCGGCGTGCCAGGGCAGGGATGAGACGGCGCGTGCGTGCAAGAACGTACAAGACCGCGAAGTATCCGCTCCCGTACCGTCCATGGCGTGCCAGAACAGACAGCATCAGCGGAAATACCCGTCGACGTCGAACGGCGCACCCCGGCCGGTGCGGCGGGGGCGGCCGGGGCGCGTACGACCGCCGGCGTACCGGTGAAAGCCGACTCCGCCGTGGTACGGGACGCCCTCGGGGTGGGCGTCGCCGTCGGCCTGTCCGGCTTCGCGTTCGGCGTGACCGCCGCGGGCGCCGGGCTCGACGTCCTGCAGACCTGCGCCCTCAGCCTGCTCGTCTTCACCGGTGCGTCGCAGTTCGCGCTGGTCGGGGCACTGGCCGCGGGCGGCAACCCGTTCACCGCCGCCGCCGGCGCCTTCTTCCTCGGTACCCGCAACGCCTTCTACGGCCTGCGGCTCTCCCAGCTCCTCGCCGTGCGCCGGGCCGTGCGGCCCCTCGCGGCCCACTGGGTCATCGACGAGACCACCGCGGTGGCCCTGGCCCAGCCCACCCGCAGGGCCGCCCGCATCGGCTTCACCGTCACCGGGCTCACCCTCTATCTGCTGTGGAACCTCACCACACTGCTCGGCGCGCTCGGCGCCGAGGCCGTCGGCGACACGAACGCCTGGGGACTGGACGCGGCCGGGCCGGCCGTCTTCCTGGCACTGCTGGCACCCATGCTGCGCACGACGACCGATCGGGTGGTCGCGGGGATCGCGGTCGTCCTCGGGCTGGGGCTGCTGCCGGTGCTTCCCGCCGGCGTACCCGTACTGGTCGCCGCACTCGCGGCGCCCGCCGTCCTCTGGTGGCAGGGGCGGACGGCCGGCAGGCGGAAGGGAGCGGAGCGTTGAACGTCTGGATCGCCATCGGAGCGACCGCCGCCGCCTGCTACCTGGTCAAACTGGCCGGTCTGCTGGTGCCGGCCGGCGCGCTGGAGCGCCCGCTCGTCCGGCGGCTCGCCGCCCTGCTCCCGGTCGCCCTGCTGGCAGCACTCACCGCCCAGCAGACGTTCAGCACGGGCGACGCACTGGTGCTGGACGCCCGCGCCGCCGGGTTGGCCGCCGCGGCGGTGGCGCTGGTCCTGCGGGCGCCGTTCCTCGTCGTGGTCGCCGCCGCCGTGACCGTCACCGCGACGGCGAGGGCTCTCGGGGCCTGAGCCGGCCAGCCCGTCCCGCGGAGCCGGGACAAGGGGTCGGAGGCGACCGGGTGCTCGTGCCGTCCCAAGGCGGCAAGCCGTACGTACGCAGCAGGGCGCGTGCCGCCTCAGTGGAGCACGCGTCCGTGCGCCCGCAGTGTGCGCAGCGCCTCGACCGTCACCACCGGGCGCCACTCCAGGGCGGTGCTCGGCGTCCACCGGCGCCACCGGACCAGCCAGCCACCGTCCTCCTGCTGCTCACGGGCGAGGTGGTCGAGCGACCGGTCCATCTCCTCGTCGGTGAACCAGCGCCGTGCCAGCGAGCCGGGCACGCGCGCGTAGTCGTGCGGATAGTGGTACTCGCCCGGGGCGTAGCCCGCGGCGACCGGGTGGTCGTCCGAACGGTCCGGGTCGAGTACCGCGAGCCGCTGCTCGCGCACCAGCCGGCCGAGCCGGTCCGCGGCCTCCTCGGCACGCGACCTGTCCGGGACCCCGTCCAGGAACGCGACCGCCGCCTGGATCTCGTACGGGTGCGACTTCCGCAGCCCCTCCACCGCCGCCCAGCAGAAGTCGGTCGCGCGGAACAGCCACGCGTGCCACACCTGGTTGCGGTGCAGCAGGCCCACCACGGGCCCCGTGGCCAGCAGCTCGCTGGGCGGATCCGTCACGACCGGGATGAACGGCGCCGTGGGATACCCGCGCTGCGAGGGATGGATCACGGGCAGGGCGCCGTCCCGGGTGGCCACGTGCGTGAGGTAGCGGCAGATCCGCTCCGCACGCAGGCCGCCGCAGCGCCCGATCGAGTCCAGCACGCGCAGGGCGTGCGCGGTGTGCAGCGGCTGGCTCGCGGGGCCGCGGAGATCGGGCTCCAGGGCGTGTCCGTAGCCGCCGTCCTCGTTGAGGTACGCGGTCAGCGCGGCTTCGACCGGCTCGGCCGCCGCCCCCAGGAAGTGATACGCGAACCGCCGCTGTTCGAGCACACGGGCCGTGAGCCAGACGAAATGCTCGGCGCGTGCCAGAGGTGTTCCAGCCATGCTCCGACGGTAGGGGCGAACGGGCTTCGCACAAGGCCGACGGACGGGTCTGCACTCTCAGGGGGCGGATACTGGTGTCATGCGGTTGACGATTTTCTGGGAGCGGATGGAAGAGCACTTCGGTGCGGCCTACGCCGACTCCTTCGCACGCGACCATGTGATGACGGAACTCGGAGGACGGACGGTCTACGAGGCGCTGGCGGCCGGCTGGGAGACGAAGGACGTCTGGCGCGGAGTGTGCGCGGCGGTCGGCATCCCCGCGGACAGGCGCTGACCCGGAGCCTCTCCGCCGCCTCTGCCCCCGTGCTGCCCGTCCGGCGTCCTCCGCTCGTGACTCCCCGTCCCGCGTCTCCCCGTCCCGCGTCCCGGGGCCGGTGAGGTCCGCGACGTGACGGTCCGGCCCGTGGACAGGGCTTTGTCCACAGGCCCGTGCCGGGTGTCGCCGCGGTAGGCGAGACTTGCTCCGTGGCAGCGAACGACGGCACCACCCAGGACGAGAACCGCCCGACCTCCCGGTACGCGGAGGCCGGGCGGCCCGACGACGACACCGGGAGCGTCGCGGCAAGTGCCCCGGGCCGGGTGACCGTCCCCCGCCCGCAGCCGCGTCCGACGGGGACAGCCGGACCGGCGGGAGAGTCGGGACCGTCGGCGCGGCGGCCCCGCCGAGCCGGATGCCACGCTGGCTGCCCCGCGCGATGGTGCTGGCGCTGGCGCTCTACGGCTGCTTCCAGCTCGGCAGCTGGGCCTTCCACCAGCTGATCGGTCTGCTGATCAACGTGCTGATCGCGTTCTTCCTGGCGCTCGCGATCGAGCCCGCCGTGGGCCGGATGGCGGCCCGCGGCATCCGCCGCGGCATCGCCACGTTCCTCGTCTTCATCGCGGTGCTGGCCGCGGGTGTGGGCTTCGTCGTGGCGCTCGGCTCGATGCTGGCCGGTCAGATCGTCGAGATGGTCGAGGACTTCCCCGAGTACCTGGACCAGGTGATCAACTGGATCAACAAGACCTTCCACAGCGAACTGTCCAGGGTCGCGATCCAGGACAGCCTGCTGCGTTCCGACTGGCTGCAGAAGTACGTGCAGAACAGCGCGACCGGTGTGCTCGACGTCTCCGCGACGGTGCTCGGCGGGCTGTTCAAGCTGCTGACGATCTTCCTCTTCTCCTTCTACTTCGCGGCGGACGGGCCGAGGCTGCGGCGCGCTCTGTGCTCGGTACTGCCGCCGTCGAAGCAGGCCGAGGTGCTGAGGGCCTGGGAGATCGCCGTCGACAAGACGGGCGGATATCTTTACTCGCGCGGGCTGATGGCGCTGATCTCGGGGTTCGCCCACTAC
Source organism: Streptomyces sp. I6 (assembly GCA_003725745.1). Classification (GTDB taxonomy): domain Bacteria; phylum Actinomycetota; class Actinomycetes; order Streptomycetales; family Streptomycetaceae; genus Streptomyces. The sequence goes on from RHDP01000001.1 coordinate 5,218,875, forward strand.
GTGCTGCTGGCGATGCTGGATGTGCCGTACGCCCCTGCGCTGGCCATGTGGGTGGGGCTGGTGTCGCAGTTCATCCCGACCATCGGCACCTATCTCGCGGGCGCCCTGCCGATGCTCATCGCCTTCACGATCAACCCCTGGTACGCGCTGTGGGTGCTGGGTTTCGTACTGATCTACCAGCAGTTCGAGAACTATGTGCTGCAGCCGAAGCTCACCGCCCGGACCGTGGACATCCATCCGGCGGTGGCGTTCGGCTCGGTCATCGCCGGTACCGCGCTGCTGGGTACGGTCGGCGCGCTGATCGCGATTCCGGCCGTCGCCACGCTCCAGGCCTTCCTCGGCGCCTATGTGAAGCGCTACACCGTGACGGAGGACCCGCGGGTCCACGGGCACCGGAGGCACGGCGAGGTGGTGCTGGCCCGGGTCCAGCGGGCCCTGCGCGGCAAGAAGGAGGGGGCGGCGGCCGACGGGGAGCGCGGCGGCTGAGGATCTCTCGGGGACCGCGGCCGCCCCCGGCGGCCCGCTCCGGGGGTGTCGCGGCGGTCGCTCCGGCGGTCGTCGTCACAGGTCGCCGCGGCAGCCGGGCAGGGTGCGGCACACGAGGCATGGTGCCGGGACGCGCTTGACACCAAAATCGAACATCCATTCTGATGGGAGTCCGGCCCTGGGAGCCCGGGTCCTCACCGGGTTGTCCACAGGCTGGAGGACGTCGGGGCGCGTTGTCAGTGGCAGGGGTTAGCGTCTTGGACGTGAAGCGATCGACTCAAGCAAACCGGGTGGAACCCATGGCAGGAACCGACCGCGAGAAGGCGCTCGACGCCGCGCTCGCGCAGATTGAACGACAGTTCGGCAAGGGCGCCGTGATGCGCATGGGTGAGCGGTCGAAGGAGCCCATCGAGGTCATCCCGACCGGCTCGACGGCGCTCGACGTCGCGCTGGGCGTCGGTGGCCTGCCGCGAGGCCGTGTCGTGGAGATCTACGGCCCGGAGTCCTCCGGCAAGACGACCCTGACCCTGCACGCCGTCGCCAACGCGCAGAAGGCGGGCGGCCAGGTCGCCTTCGTCGACGCGGAGCACGCCCTCGACCCCGAGTACGCGAAGAAGCTCGGCGTCGACATCGACAACCTCATCCTGTCCCAGCCGGACAACGGTGAGCAGGCGCTCGAGATCGTCGACATGCTGGTCCGCTCCGGCGCGCTCGACCTGATCGTCATCGACTCCGTCGCGGCGCTCGTACCGCGAGCGGAGATCGAGGGCGAGATGGGCGACTCCCACGTGGGTCTGCAGGCCCGGCTCATGAGCCAGGCCCTGCGGAAGATCACCAGCGCGCTCAACCAGTCCAAGACCACGGCGATCTTCATCAACCAGCTCCGCGAGAAGATCGGCGTGATGTTCGGCTCGCCCGAGACCACCACCGGTGGCCGCGCCCTGAAGTTCTACGCCTCGGTGCGCATCGACATCCGCCGCATCGAGACCCTGAAGGACGGCACCGAGGCCGTCGGCAACCGCACCCGCTGCAAGGTCGTCAAGAACAAGGTCGCGCCGCCCTTCAAGCAGGCCGAGTTCGACATCCTCTACGGCCAGGGCATCAGCCGCGAGGGCGGTCTGATCGACATGGGCGTGGAGCACGGCTTCGTGCGCAAGGCCGGCGCCTGGTACACGTACGAGGGCGACCAGCTCGGTCAGGGCAAGGAGAACGCGCGCAACTTCCTGAAGGACAACCCCGACCTCGCCAATGAGATCGAGAAGAAGATCAAGGAGAAGCTGGGCGTCGGAGTAAGCAGCACCGAGGCCCCGGCGGCCGAGCCCGCTGCGGACACGGCAGGCACCGGGCCCGCCGAAGCCCCCGCCAAGTCGGCGCCCGCGCCCGCCGCGAAGACGGCGAAGGCCACCAAGACGGCTGCTGCGGCCAGGGGCTGACCGGCACCGTGCCCGACCCGAGCACGCGGCATACCGCGAAGAGGCCGGGCGGCAGCTCAGCGTCGTCGAGGGCCGATGAGGAGCTGCCGCCCCAGGACCCGGCGGAGAGGGCGCGGGCGATCTGCCTGCGTCTGCTCACCGGCACCCCGCGGACCCGGAGACAACTCGCCGAGGCGCTCCGCAAGCGTGACATCCCGGATGAGGTCGCCGAAGAGGTGCTGTCCCGCTTCGAGGACGTCGGCCTCATCGACGACGCGGCGTTCGCGGGCGCCTGGGTGGAGTCACGGCACCACGGCCGCGGACTCGCCCGCCGTGCCCTCGCGCGTGAACTGCGCACCAAGGGCGTCGATCCGGCGCTGATCGACGAGGCGGTCGGCCGGCTCGGCACCGACCGGGAGGAGGAGACGGCACGGGAGCTGGTCGCCAGGAGACTCCGCTCCACCCGGGGCCTCGACCGGGACCGCCGTCTCCGCCGCCTCGCGGGCATGCTCGCCCGCAAGGGATACCCGGAGGGGATGGCCCTGAGGGTGGTCCGCAGGGCCCTGGAGGAGGAGGGCGAGGACACCGGGGGCTGGACGGGCTGGGGGACGGCCCCTACTGAGGGCAGCCGGACCACCCGCCCGGGTTCGGACTCGGTCCCGACTCCGGTCCGAGGAGGCGCGTTCGGTCCGAGGAGGTGCGTCCGGTCTGTGGATCGCCGGCCGTGGGCACGCGCGGTGTGCGTCCGCGCCGGCCGACCGGCTCACGCAGTACGGGCGGCAGGTCAGTCCGGCCGGGCGGTGGCGTGCTCGGAACGGGACTCCGAGGCCGCGGGCGCACCGCCGCGCACCGCGTCGGCCGCCGCGTACAGCTCGGCGGAGCGCACGCCCCCGAAGGCCGCCGCAAGATGTCCGTCCGGCCTCACGAGTAGGACCGTGTGCGCTGATGCTCCCGGGTAGGACTCGGCGACGAGCAGCTCCGCCGGGGTGGGCAGCTCCGCCACTGTCGAGGCGAGTCGGGGCATGACGCCCGCCGTCACCCAGTGGCGCCGGTCCCACACCCCCGTGCCGGGGGCGACCAGCACCACCAGCAGCCGGGCCCTGCCCAGCCGGTGCCGCAGCCGGGCCGTCGTGCCTTCGGGAGTCGTCACGGCGACATCCGCCACCGGAGCGCCCACCGGGGTGGCGACGGCGGTGTGCGCCTCGGTGGGCTGTGGCGTGAGAGGGGAGTGCGGATAGGAGGGGGGCGCTCCCAGCGCCCCGAGCCCGAGATGTCCGTCCGTCAGCAGGGTGCCGTGGCCCCGGGCGGCGCCCGGTAGATAGGTCCGAATGCCCCCGGTGCCGCGCAGTATCGGCAGGGACTGGTCAGCGGCCCGCAGCCGTGCGGCAACGGCCGTGCGCCGTTCGGCCTGGTAGCTGTCGAGCAGGGTGCCGGAGGCGCCGTGGTGCCAGGCCTGGGCGAGCTTCCACGCCAGGTTGTCGGCGTCGCGCATGCCCTCGTCCACGCCCTGGGTGCCGACCGCGCCGAGGAGATGGGCGGCGTCTCCGGCGAGGAAGGCGCGGTCCGCCCGCCAGCGCCGGGCCAGTCGATGGTGGAGGGTGTGGACACCGGTGTCGAGGAGGTCGTACTGGGGTGGTCCGTCGCACCAGCCGGCCAGCGTGTCCCGGACCCGCGACACCAGCGCGTCGGGCGTCACCAGTTCGCCGCGGGCGGGCAGCAGCCAGTCCAGCCGCCACACGCCGTCGGCCAGAGGGCGCGCGGTCACCTCGTCGCCGACCGCCCGCCACGGCGGCAGCCGGTGCAGTACGCCCTCGCCGGGCCAGGGGAGTTCGGTGCGCAGGGCCGCGACGGCGTGGCGCTCCACGGCGGTCCGGCCGGGGAAGCGGATCCCGAGGAGCTTCCTGACCGTCGACCGGGCCCCGTCGCAGCCGACCAGGAAACTCCCACGCCACCAGGTCGCCTCGGGGCCGCGCGCGTGTGCGGTGATACCGCTCCCGTCCTGCTCCAGGGCGTCGAGCCGGCTGCACGCGGCGACCCGCACCAGATCGGTGGCCTCCACGGCGTCCCGCAGCCCCCGCGTCAGCGCATGCTGCGGAATGTGCACGGGGGCGGGCAGATCCTGTCCATGGAACTCCACCCGGCGCAGTTCCTGCTTGCGCCGCAGAGAACGCCAGCCGATCCAGCGGAAGCCCTCGTCACGCATCGTGGAGCAGCCCAGCCGCTCGGCGAGCGCCGCGGTGTCGGCGCGCAGGACGACCGTGCGCGCGGGGCGTGGTTCGTCCTTGCCCTCGCCCTCGTCGAGGATCACGGAGGGAACGCCCTGTGCGGCGAGGGCGAGGGAGAGCACGAGCCCGACCGGACCCGCGCCGACCACGATCACCGGATCCACGGCGCTGCTCCTGGGACCTGCCGGGACGGAGGGAACAGAGGGAAAGGGCAGGTTGGCGCCCGGTGCGCGATCACAGAACGTATGCAACCCACTGCCGCCGCCCCCGTCAAGCGACGTGGTGCCCAACGGCGAGGCGGCACCTGCACTTGCGGCCCTCTCGTCCCGGCCGCGAGCGTCCACCCGGCGGGAGGTGCGCCGGCCGTGACAGCCCACCGGCCACGATAACTGCCGGAACACGACGGAGGCGGGCACACGACGGGCGCCGCAGCAAGTCGGCGCCGTCGTGTTCTGAGCCGGCAGCATGCCGGCCGAGCCAAGCGGGGCGGCGGGAGCGTACACCCATCACGCCACGTTCCAACGCCACCCCGGCGGAGGGCATCTACACGAGACCGGCCGAGGCGAACGGCGGGCTGCCGATGGCCGCTGCCGTTCGCTACCTCAGCGTGTCGGCGACCACGGAGGCCGCTCCCGCGATCAGCCGGTCGTCGTAGTCGGCGTCCCGACGCAGGCCGTTCGACATGATCGCCATGACGATGGGTGCGGAGTCAGGGGGCCACACCACGGCGATGTCGTTGCGGACGCCGTAGCCGCTCCCGGCTCCGGCCCGGTGGCCGACCAGCCAGTCCTTGGGCACCCCGGCCTTGATGAGTTCGGCACCCGTGGCACTGGCACGCAGCCACGCGGTGAGCTGGGCGCGTTCGCCCTTGCCGAGGGCGTCTTCGAGTGCATACGCGCGCAGGGCACCGGCCAGGGCCCGCGGGGTACTGGTGTCGGACAGGGAGCCCGGGGACCACTCGTTCAGCTGCGTCTCGCGGCGCTCCATCCGGGTGACGTCGTCGCCGATCTCCTCGAGCGCGGCGTCGAGCCCCCGGGGGCCGCCCATCTGGTCGAGGAGTAGATTGGCGGCCGTGTTGTCGCCGAGGCGGACGGCGGCGTCGCACAGTTCGGCCAGGCTCATCCCGGTCCCGACGTGTTTCGCGGTCACCGGGGAGTGGGCGACCATCTCATCAGCTGAGTACCGGATCACCCGGTCCAGCCCGCTCAGGGAGTACTCGCGCAGCACGGCACCGGCGGCCAGGGCCTTGAACGTGGACGCGTAGGCGAAGCTCTCCTCGTCGTTGTGGACCACTTCCCGCCCGGTTCCTGTGTCGACGGCGTAGACACCGAGTCTCGCTTCGAACCTGTCCTCGAGTTCCGTGAATTCGCGGACGGCCGACGACACCGCAGCCGGACCTGGTCCCGGCGTCGTGGCGGCGGGTGACGCCGGTCCGGGGGGAGCCGGTGTGGCGGGTGACCCGTCGCGGCCGCAGGCGGCCAGCGGGACGAGAGCGACCAGGGTGAGAACGGCGGCGACGACGCGCCGGGCGCGGACATGCTGCACGATGCGAACCTCCGGGCGGCCCCGTACGCAGCGCGCACAGAGGTTGTGACCGACCGCCCCATCCCGAAGGGCGATCACGGTCGGTCATCATTCCGCTCGGATTCCGAAGCGTTCAAATCAGCTTATAGGGATGTACATGTTGATCTCGCCCAGCCAAGAACGGTTTCACGACACCGGCTGCGGCGGGTGATGCTCGGCGCTGTCGCGTGCCTGTGCCTGTGCCCGGGCACAGGCACAGGCACAGGCACGCGCAAACGGGGGCGCGGGGCGCGACGACAGCCGTCGGAGATGTGCACGCGCGACGGGCCGCAAGGGGTTCCGGCCCGGTTCCCTATGAAGGGCTGAAGATCTGACGAAGCGTGCTCTGTCCGCGGCTGAAGGGCGCCGCGGTGTCGGCCCTGGCCGGCCCCGCCTCCCACCGGGTCTGGACGGCCGCGGGGGAGCGGGCGCACGGGGTGCGTCAGGCCGGTTCGGGCGCCTTCCTCGCCGGGACCCTCGAGGCGGTGCTCCCGTCCGACGTCGCTGCGCCCGCCCTCTCCGGGGCTACCCGTGGTGCTGTCCCGGACCGCGACGAGGGGCGGCCGCGAGAACCCGCCGTGAGCCACCGCCCCTCGTCAACCGCGGACCTATGAATCGTCGGCTGTTCTGGGAGCATCGGTCTTGACGGGGCCGGCTCCGATCGCCTCCAGGTCGCCGTCGGGCCCGGCATGGACCACCGCGCCGGTGCTCCTCTTGCCGCGTCGCAGCTTGCGCTCCAGCCACCCCGCCGCGGAGGTGAGGGCGAAGTTCAGCGCAACGAAGATGACGGCGACGACGGTGAAGCTGGCGATGGTGTTGGCGCCGTAGTTGGCGCTCATCGGCCGGACGGAGGACAACAGTTCGTTGAAGGAGAGCATCGCGCCGCCGAGGGCCGTGTCCTTCACGATGACGACCATCTGGCTGACGATGGCCGGCAGCATGGCCGTCACCGACTGCGGCAGCAGCACGTGCCGCATCGTCTGGCCCTTGCGCATGCCGATCGCCTTGGCGGCGTCCGTCTGGCCTCGCGGCAGGGACTGGATACCGGCCCGGACGATCTCCGCCAGGACCGAGGCGTTGTAGAGCACCAGGCCGGTGACTACCGCGTACAGCGGTCGCACATCGCTGCTGATGTCGGTGAAGTCGGCGTAGGCCGCGTTGGCGAACAGCATCAGGATCAGCACCGGGATGGCGCGGAAGAACTCCACGACCGCGCCGGCGACGGCGCGGACCGACCGGTGGTCCGACAGCCGCGCGATACCGAAGACCGCACCGAGCGGCAGTGCGATGACCAGCGCGAGGGTCGCGGCGATCAGGGTGTTCTGCAGTCCGGGCCAGATGTACGCCGTGTACGGCTGGGAACTCGTGAAGAACGGCTCCCACTTGGCCCAGTCGAGCTGTCCCTTGGAGTTCAGGCCGTCGTACACCCACCACACGACCAGCGCGAGCACGGACGTGAACAGGACCGTGTAGGCGATGTTGCGCCACTTGGCGCGGGTGCCCGGCGCATCGTAGAGAACGGAACTCATCGCTTGACCGCCACCTTCCTGCTCACCCAGCCGAGTACCAGTCCGGTCGGCAGCGTCAGGCAGATGAAGCCGAACGCGAAGACCGCGACGATGGGGATCAGGGCGGCGTACGTCTCGATCCACTCCTTCATCAGGAGGGAGGCCTCCGCGACACCGATCACCGCTGCGACCGTGGTGTTCTTGGTCAGCGCGATCAGCACGTTGGCCAGCGGGTTGACGACCGACCGGAAGGCCTGCGGAAGGACGATGAGCGTCAATACCTGGGTGAAGCTCAGGCCCAGGGCGCGCGCCGCCTCCGCCTGTCCGACGGGCACGGTGTTGATGCCGGACCGCAGCGCCTCGCACACGAAGGCCGCGGTGTAGGCGATCAGGCCGAGCACCGCCAGGCGGAAGTTGATCCCCTCGAAGTCGCCACCGCCCAGCGCGACGCCTAGCGTCGAGTAGAGGCCCAGCGAGGCGAAGAGGATGACGACGGTGAGCGGGATGTTACGCACGACGTTCACGTACGCGGTGCCGACGGTCCGCATCAGCGGCACCGGGCTGACCCGCATGCCGGCCAGCAGCGTTCCCCATATAAGGGAGCCTATGGCCGAGTAGACGGTGAGTTTCACCGTCACCCAGAAGGCGCCCAGCAGGGCGTCCATTTCAAGAAAGTCGAACACGATCTCCCGCGCTTCCGCGTCTGCGTGTGGGAAGGACTCGGCGCGCCGCCGCCGGCAGCGGTGGCGGCGCGCCCGGCCGGCCAGGGGTTACTTGACGATGTCGCCGATCTTCGGCGCGGGCTCGTTCTGGTACCCGGCCGGGCCGAAGTGGGTCTCCACGGCCTTGTCCCAGGACTTGTCCTGGACCATCTTCTCCAGGGCCTTGTTGATCTTCTCCTTGAGCTCGGTGTCGCCCTTCTTGAGGCCGATGCCGTAGTTCTCGTTGCTCATCTTGAAGCCGGCGAGCTTGAACTTGCCCTTGAAGGCGTCCTGTGCGGCGTAACCGGCGAGGATCGAGTCGTCCGTGGTGAGCGCGTCGATGACCTTGTTCTCCAGGCCGGTGAGGCACTCGGAGTAGCCGCCGTACTCCTGGAGCTGCGCCTTCGGGCGAGCTTGTCCTTGACGTTCTGCGCCGAGGTCGAGCCGACCACCGAGCAGAGCTTCTTGTTGTTCAGGTCCGCAGGGGACTTGATGGAGTCGTCGTCGGCGCGGACCAGGATGTCCTGGTGGGCCAGCAGGTACGGGCCGGCGAAGTCCACCTTGGCCAGGCGCTTGTCGTTGATCGAGTAGGAGGCGACGATGAACTTGACGTCGCCGCGCTCGATCGCGGTCTCGCGGTCGGCGCTCTTGGTCTCCTTGAAGACGATGTCGCCCTCGTCGTAGCCGAGCTCCTTGGCCACATACGTGGCCACGTCGACGTCGAAGCCCACGAACTTGCCGTCCGGGGTCTTCAGGCCGATGCCCGGCTGGTCGACCTTGATACCGATCGTGATCTTCTCGCCGCCGCCCGCGGAACCGCCGCCCGCGGCGTCGTCCTTCGTGCCGGAGCCACAGGCGGTGACGGTGAGAGCGAGTGCGACGGCGGCCGCTGCGGCGGCGGAGGCCTTACGGAGCTTCATGTGAACTTCCCTTGATTGGACGTGATGTGTGCGATCAGCAGAACCTGCCCGGGGCCAACAGTGCCCAGGAAAGGACCGGTTCAGTGGTGCAGGATCTTCGAAAGGAAGTCCTTGGCCCGGTCGCTGCGCGGGTTGCTGAAGAACTCCTCCGGCGTGGCCTCCTCGACGATCCTGCCGTCGGCCATGAAGACGACGCGGTTGGCGGCGCTGCGTGCGAACCCCATCTCGTGGGTGACGACGACCATCGTCATGCCGTCCCGTGCCAGCTGCTGCATGACCTCGAGGACCTCGTTGATCATCTCGGGGTCGAGCGCGGACGTCGGCTCGTCGAACAGCATGACCTTGGGGTTCATCGCCAGGGCCCGGGCGATCGCGACGCGCTGCTGCTGACCGCCGGAGAGCTGCGCCGGGTACTTGTCGGCCTGCGAGCCGACGCCCACCCGGTCGAGCAGGCCCCGGGCCTTCTCCTCGGCCGCCTTCTTGTCCGTCCTGCGGACCTTCAGCTGGCCCAGCGTGACGTTCTCCAGCACCGTCTTGTGCGCGAAGAGGTTGAACGACTGGAAGACCATGCCGACGTCGGCGCGCAGCCGGGCCAGCTCCCTGCCCTCGTCGGGCAGCGGCTTTCCGTCGATCGTGATCGAACCGGAGTCGATCGTCTCCAAGCGGTTGATCGTGCGGCACAGCGTGGACTTTCCGGACCCGGAGGGCCCGATGACGACCACGACCTCGCCGCGCGCGATCGTCAGGTCGATGTCCTGGAGTACATGCAGCGCGCCGAAGTGCTTGTTGACGTTGCTCAGTACGACCAGGTCCGTCGCGGCCGGCACGGCGTCCTCGGCGCCCTTGGTCACTGATACTCCGCTCATCGGCTTCTTGCTCCGTCCTCCTCGGTTGGGAGGACCTTAATGAGGCGCTGCGACCATCGTCATTACATCTGAGCGGAAATTGAGCATAACGATCCGGCCGCAACCGGACACTCTGCGTCAACGGGGCGGCGCTCGCAGTACCGGGTGGGTAACGAAAAACCCCAGGTCGCCGGTGTGCCTCTTGACGCATGGTGGGCCTATCGGTCTTTATGCCCTGGTAACAACGCGCGAGTCACCACCGGGAGGGGGGCCACATGAGACTGCTGCTCGTCGAGGACGACGACCACGTCGCCGCGGCCCTGTCCGCGGTGCTCGCACGGCACGGCTTCCAGGTCACCCACGCCCGCAACGGCGAGGAGGCACTCCAGGCCGTGCTCCCGGCGGCCGCCGAGGGCAGGGCGCCCTTCGGGGTCGTGCTGCTCGATCTGGGGCTGCCGGACCAGGACGGCTACCAGGTGTGCGGGAAGATCCGGAAGCTCACCAGCACCCCGGTGATCATGGTCACCGCGCGCGCAGACGTGCGCTCCCGCATCCACGGGCTCAACCTCGGCGCCGACGACTACGTCGTGAAGCCCTACGACACGGGTGAGCTGCTCGCCCGTATCCACGCCGTCAGCCGCCGCACCGCCTCCGGCGAGGAGGCCGCGCCGGCCTCCGGCAGCGCGCTCAGGCTCGGTGCGGTCACCATCGAACTGCCCACCCGCCGCGTCAGCGTCGACGGGGCGGACGTGCAGCTGACCCGCAAGGAGTTCGACCTGCTGGCGCTGCTCGCGCAGCGGCCCGGCGTCGTCTTCCGTCGCGAGCAGATCATCAGCGAGGTGTGGCGCACCAGCTGGGAGGGCACCGGCCGGACGCTCGAGGTGCACGTGGCGTCGCTGCGCTCCAAGCTCCGCATGCCCGCCCTGATAGAGACCGTGCGCGGCGTGGGCTACCGCCTGGTCTCCCCCGTCGCGTAGAGGGCCCGCGTTCCCCTTGCGTACCCGCCTCCTCCCGCTGCTCATCGTCCTCATGGCGGGCGTCCTGCTGGCCCTGGGATTCCCGCTCGCGGTGAGCCTGGCGGCGGCCGAGCAGCAGCGGGTGGTGGTCGACCGGCTGGACGACACGGCACGGTTCGCCGCCCAGGCCCAGTTCGTCACCGAGGGCGTCACGGGGCACGCCGAGCGCCGGACCACCCTCGAGGAGGAACTGACCCGCTACAACGACGTGTACGGGATCCACGCCGGCGTCTTCCACCGCAGCGGTGCCGCCATGGCCCGGGCCCCCTGGCACTGGGAGGTCCCGGAGACGGGGGTGGGCCGCCAGGCGTTCGCCGAGGCCCTCCTCGGCCGCCGCAGCCACGACCCGCCGCAGGTCTGGCCCTGGCAGTGGGACGGGCGGATCGTGGTCGCCTCGCCGGTCGTGCGCGACGGCGATGTCGTCGCGGTCGTCGTCACCGACTCGCCCACGGGGCAGCTGCGCTCCCGCATCCTGCGCGGCTGGCTGCTCATCGCGGCCGGCGAGTCCGCCGCGATGCTGGTCGCCGTCGGAGCCGCGTTCCGGCTCACCGGGTGGGTGCTGAGGCCCGTGCGCATCCTCGACGCCGCCACCCACGGGATAGCGACCGGCCGGATGAACTCACGGGTCGCCGCGGCCGGCGGCCCGCCGGAACTCCGTCGGCTGGCCCGCTCGTTCAACGAGATGGCCGACAACGTCGAGCTGGTGCTGGAGCAGCAGCGCGCCTTCGTGGCCGACGCCTCGCACCAGCTCCGCAACCCCCTCGCCGCGCTGCTGCTGAGGATCGAGCTCCTCGCCCTCGAACTGCCCGAGGGCAACGAGGAGATCGCCTCGGTGCGCACGGAGGGCAAGCGGCTCGCCCGGGTCCTGGACGACCTGCTGGACCTGGCACTCGCCGAGCACGCCTCCGCCGACATCCGGCTCACCGACATCCGGCTCACCGACGTCGGCGAGCTGGCCGCCGAGCGGGTCGCCGCCTGGCGGCCGCTCGCGGAGGAGAAGGGGGTGCGGCTCAGGGGCCACGGGCCGGCCGTCACTGCCTGGGCCGACCCGATCGCGCTCTCCAGCGCACTGGACGCCGTGATCGACAACGCGCTGAAGTTCACTCCCGAGGGGCAAGAGGTCACGGTCACCGCCTCGGCGGACGGCAGGACCTCCACGATCGTGGTGGCCGACGGCGGCCCCGGGCTCACCGATGAGGAGCTCACCCGGGTCGGCGACCGCTTCTGGCGCAGCGGCCGCCACCAGAACGTGAAGGGCTCCGGTCTCGGACTCTCCATCACCCGCGCTCTGCTCTCCGCGGGCGGCGGTTCGATCGCGTACGCGCGCAACGAGCCCCGCGGACTGCGGGTGACGGTCACGCTTCCGCGCAATCCGCCGACGGCCTGACGACGAGCCGGGCGGCTCGCGGGGGTGCCTGGTCCCGCCGGGGGAGCCGCCGGGAGGCGTGGGACCGCTGGAACACGAGGGACCGTGGGACCGCTGTGACGCACGGTGCCGCTGTGGCACCGGGGGTTGCCGGGGCTGCCGGCGCGGGTGCCCTACGGCGGCGAGGCAGCGGTCCTTGTGCACGCCACGGCCGTCGGCCGGCCCGGAACCCGCGCCCCGGCTACGGCTCTGCGCCCGGGCTACGGCTTCGCGGAGCTGTAGTACCGCCGGGCGCCCTCGTGGAGCGGCAGCGGGTCCGTGTAGATCGCCGTTCGCAGGTCCACGAGCTGCGCCGGGTGCACCTGGCGGCCGATCCGGTCCCTGCTTCTGATCACGGTCCGGGTGAGCCGCTCGGTCAGCTCGGGGTCCGCCCTGTCGGTCGTGACGAGCAGATTGGCCACGGCGACGGTCTGCACCGAGGACCTCGCGCCCATCCTGGGATAGGCGTCGGACGGGATCACCGCCGAGTGGTAGTACCGCGTCGCGTCGCCCGTCGCGTGGACGCGGCCGATGAGTTCGTCGCCCACCGGGACCAGCCGTACGGGGAAGCGCTCCGAGAGGTCCCGGATCGCGCCGGTCGGCAGTCCGCCCGACCAGAAGAAGGCGTCCAGCTCGCCCCGCTCCAGCCGGCCGGGCACGGTGTCGATGCCGGCGGACACCGCGTCGATGTCCTGGCGGGCGTCCAGGCCCGCGGCCGTGAGAACCCGGTCCGCTATGAGGCGGACGCCTGAGCCGGGATGTCCGACGCCCACGCGCTTGCCGCGCAGATCGGCCGGGGTCTCCACGGCAGAGCCCCGGGGCACGATCAGCTGCACGTAGTCGTCGTACAGCCGCGCGCAGCCGCGCAGCCGGTCGGCGCCCGGTCTGCCGTCGAGCCGGTACTTCGCCACCGCGTCGGCGGTCGCGACGGTGAAGTCGGCCTCGCCGCTCACCACCCGCTCGAGGTTCTGCTGCGAGCCCTCGCTGGTACGGAGATCTATCGACACCCTCGGCAGATCGTGTGCCAGGGCGTCCTGGAGCAGGTCCCCGTACCGCTGGTAGACGCCGCTCTTCACCCCCGTGCTGAACGTGAGCCGGCCGCTCGGGCCGTCCTCGCCCGTCGGCAGCAGCCACCACAGCAGCAGTCCGCACACGACGGCCAGCGCCGCGGAGCCCTGCAGAGCGCGGCGCCGTCCGGTCCGGGACGAAGCGGGGAGCATGGCCGCGATCCTGCCAGGTCACCCGCGGTGCTGGCCAGGCCCCGCCTCCCCGGCCCACCGGGGCCCTCCTCCCCGCCGCGGCCGCTCTCCCGCTTCCCGCCCGGGAACGCGGGGGCGACGGGCGGTCCTCACCCCGTACCCTGGTGTGCGAGATGAGCGCGAAGACTTACGAGGTGCGCACCTACGGGTGCCAGATGAACGTCCACGACTCCGAGCGGCTGTCCGGCCTGCTGGAGGACGCGGGCTATGTCCGGGCGCCCGAGGGCACGGGTGAGGGCGAGGCGGATGTCGTCGTCTTCAACACCTGCGCGGTCCGGGAGAACGCCGACAACAGGCTGTACGGCAACCTCGGGCGGCTCGCCCCGATGAAGGCCCGGCGGCCGGGGATGCAGATCGCCGTCGGCGGCTGCCTGGCCCAGAAGGACCGTGACACCATCGTCACGAAGGCGCCGTGGGTCGACGTCGTCTTCGGCACGCACAACATCGGCAAGCTGCCCGTGCTGCTGGAGCGCGCCCGCGTCCAGGAAGAGGCGCAGGTCGAGATCGCCGAGTCGCTGGAGGCCTTCCCCTCCACGCTGCCGACGCGCCGCGAGAGCGCGTACGCGGCCTGGGTGTCCATCTCCGTCGGGTGCAACAACACCTGCACCTTCTGCATCGTGCCCGCGCTGCGCGGCAAGGAGAAGGACCGCCGCCCCGGTGACATCCTCGCCGAGGTCGAGGCGCTGGTCTCCGAGGGCGTATCGGAGATCACCCTGCTCGGCCAGAACGTCAACGCGTACGGTTCCGACATCGGCGACCGCGAGGCGTTCTCCAAGCTGCTCCGTGCCTGCGGAAGGATCGAGGGCCTGGAGCGCGTCCGCTTCACCTCCCCGCACCCGCGCGACTTCACGGACGACGTGATCGCCGCGATGGCCGAGACCCCCAACGTGATGCCGCAGCTGCACATGCCGCTGCAGTCCGGCTCGGACACGGTGCTCAAGGCGATGCGCCGCTCGTACCGGCAGGAGCGCTACCTCGGCATCATCGAGAAGGTCCGCGCCGCGATCCCGCACGCCGCCATCTCCACCGACATCATCGTGGGCTTCCCCGGCGAGACCGAGGAGGACTTCGAGGAGACCCTGCACGTCGTCCGCGAGGCCCGCTTCGCCCAGGCCTTCACCTTCCAGTACTCCAAGCGTCCCGGGACTCCGGCCGCCGAGATGGACGGGCAGATCCCGAAGGAGGTCGTCCAGGCGCGCTACGAGCGGCTGGTGGCGCTCCAGGAGGAGATCTCCTGGGAGGAGAACAAGAAGCAGGTCGGCCGGGTCCTGGAGGTCATGGCGGCCGAGGGCGAGGGGCGCAAGGACGGCGCCACCCACCGGCTGTCGGGCCGCGCGCCGGACAACCGCCTGGTGCACTTCACCAAGCCCGCCGAAGAGGTGCGACCGGGCGACGTCGTGACCGTCGCCGTCACGTACGCGGCCCCGCACCACCTGCTGGCCGAGGGCGACGCGATCTCCGTGCGCCGTACCCGGGCCGGCGACGCCTGGGAGAAGCGGCACGCAGGCCCGCAGCGGCCCGCGGGCGTGATGCTCGGCCTGCCGGCGGTCGGGGTCCCCGCCCCGCTGCCCGCCCCGGCGGGCGGCTGCTCGGCGGTGGGCTGACCCGCCGCGCGGGGCTGCCGCCACGCGGTGCCGGCAGAGCGGGCCCGGTACGGCCTCCGGCCCCGGTGGGCGGGTCCGCCGGGGCGGCCGGGACCCGCACGACGGCCCCTGAGGCAGGCTGCCGCCGCGCGGTGCAGGGGCCTCTGCACCCGGTGCGGCCGGGACCCGCACGGTTTCCCGCCGGTCTCCTTCGGCGCGGCCGGGACCCGCGCGGTTTCCTGCCCGGGTGTACGGGCCCATCGCCGGTGCGATGATCCGTACGGCCTCCGGCGCCCCGGTGCGCGGGTCCGCCGGGGCGGCCGGGACCCGCACGGGACGGCCCCTTAGGCTGCGATCATGCTTGTCTCCGCCGCGGTCTGCCCCAGCCCCCCGCTCCTGGTGCCCGATGTGGCCGCCGGCGCCGCACCCGAGCTCGACGCGGCCCGTACCGCCTGTGCCGAGGCGCTGGGCGTGCTGGCCATGTCGCGTCCCGAGGTGCTGCTCGTGGTGGGGCCCACCCGGCCCGGTGAGCGGCCGGGGCCCCATGCCCAGGGGACACCCGGATCCTTCGAGGGCTTCGGTGTGCCCGTCCGGGTGCGCCTCGGCGCGCCCGAAGGGCCTCCGCCGGAGGGGAACCTGCCCGCGGCGCTGGCCGTCGGAGCCTGGCTCCTGGAGCGGGCGCGCTGGTCGTCCGCGCCGGTGGCGGGCCTCGCCGTGGACACCGGTCTGGCGGCCGGGCGCTGCACGGAGACCGGACGCGATCTCGCCGGGCGGGCCCGGCGGGTCGCGCTGCTGGTGATGGGCGACGGCAGCGCCTGCCGCAGCCGGAAGGCTCCCGGGTACCTGGACGAACGGGCGGCGCCCTTCGACGCGGCGGCCGCCCGGGCGCTCGGCACCGCTGACACCGCGGGTCTCGCCGTCCTCGACGAGGCACTGGCCCGCGAGCTAGGTGCGGCGGGACGCGCACCGTGGCAGGTGCTCGCGGGCGCGGCCGAGGGCGCCCGCCTGAGCGGACGGCTCCTCTACGAGGACGCTCCGTACGGCGTCGGGTACTTCGTCGCGGCCTGGTCCTGACCCCGAGCCGTCCGTGCCCGAGCCGCCGCTGCCGTAGGCCCGGCCTACGGCAGCGGCGGCTCGGGCACGGCACCCGGACGTGTCCCGCACGGCCGGCGGCCGCGGAGCCCGCGCTCCACGGCCGCCGGCCGTCGCACTCTCAGGAAGCCGGCGGAGGGGTGCCTCCACCGTCCTTCTGGGGCCCGTCGTCCTTGTGGGCGAGGCGGTCCCAGGCCTCCTTGGCCTTGCCGGTACCCGACTCGATCTTGTCGCTGTACTTGCCCTTGGTCCGGTGGTCGACCGTCCGTGCGGCCTTGTCCAAACCGTGCTCGATCCTGTGCCCGTGCTGGTGGGCGAGGTCGGCGAACTTCTCCCTGGCGGGCGCGAGCTTGGCCCTCAGCGTGTCCATGATGCCCATGGGTCACCTTCGCTCATCCGGATCTACTGCCGGGCGCCTTGCCCGGCTCCGTTGTCCGCGGCCTCGCCGACGGACTGCTGCTTCGGGATCTCGAGCTGCTCCGCCCCGGAGGGCCCGGCGGGGTCCGACGGCCCGGACCCGCCGGCCGCGGCGGAGGCCGCGGGGGTCTCGCCGGCACCGGACCCGGCGAGGTCCCCGGTGCCGCTGCCGTCTCCGACCTCTTTGTCCCCTCCGCCGTCGGCGCGGCCGGTGGACTCGTCCGCGGACGTCTTCACCGGCTCCTTCGCCTTTCCAGCGTCCTGGGCGGACACCCCGTCGGTGCCACCCTCGGCGCCGTCCGTCGCACGACCGGACGCGCGTTCCTCGGTCGACACCTCCACGGTCCCCTTGGCTTTCCGGCGGAACCTTGCAAAAACGCCCATATCCACTCCAAAGACTAACTCGTGTGGGCGAAGTTCCGCGCCGCCCGGAGCGGCCCGCCGCCTCGCCCCGAAGGCGCCGGTCCTGCGACCGGCGCCGGGAACCTCGCAACAGGCAACGACCCCGCCCGGGCCCCGTCACGTAGCTCGTTCGGGGACGGCCGGGTCGTTTGCGAGACTGGGGCGGTGAGAAGCGCAGCCCCCGCACCGCGGGTCATCGCCGTCGTCGGCCCCACCGCGGCCGGCAAGTCCGATCTGGCCGTCCACCTGGCCCGGCAACTCGGCGGCGAGGTCGTCAACGCCGACTCGATGCAGTTGTACCGCGGGATGGACATCGGCACCGCGAAACTGACCCGGCAGGAGCGCGGCGGGGTTCCGCACCACCTGCTCGACATCTGGGACGTCACCGAGACGGCGAGCGTCGCCGAGTACCAGAGGCTGGCGCGTGCGGAGATCGACCGGTTGCTCGCCCAGGACCGCACACCCGTCCTCGTCGGCGGATCGGGGCTCTACGTGCGCGGCGCGATCGACGCACTGGAGTTCCCCGGCACCGACCCCGAGGTCCGCTCCCGGCTCGAGGCGGAGCTGGCGGAGCGCGGCTCGGGGGTGCTGCACGCCCGTCTGGCAGATGCCGACCCGGACGCCGCCCTCGCGATCCTCCCCAGCAACGGCCGCCGGATCGTCCGGGCCCTGGAGGTGATCGAGATCACCGGAAGGCCCTTCACCGCGAACCTCCCGGGCCACGACGCCGTGTACGACACCCTGCAGATCGGTGTCGACGTAGCCCGCCCCGAACTCGACGAGCGCATCGCCCTGCGCGTGGACCGCATGTGGGACGCGGGTCTCGTCGAGGAGGTGCGGACGCTGGAGGCGCGGGGACTGCGCGCAGGGCGCACCGCCTCGCGCGCACTCGGCTACCAGCAGGTGCTCTCGGCGCTCGCGGGGGAGTGCACCGAGGAGGAGGCGCGCACCGAGACCGTACGCGCCACCAAGCGTTTCGCACGCCGCCAGGACTCCTGGTTCCGGCGTGATCCGCGGGTGCACTGGCTGAGCGGCGCCGCCGCCGACCGCGAGGAACTTCCGGGCCGTGCCCTCTCGTTGGTCGAACGACCGGTTACAGCCTGATCACGTGATGGCATCGGGACGCCACGGCCGTCAATCCGGCGCCTCGGGCCGTGCCATCATCGAGCATCGATCGACTAGTGGTCCGAGTTGGGAGGGCGCGTGGCGATGGAGGCCGGCCCTCGCGACAGAGAACAGCAGGCACAGGACGACCTGCCCCGTCTGAGTCCCGACGGCCCGGACGAGACCGCGGACCTGCTCGCGGACGACTCGGGCGCCGACGGCGCGGTCGAGGTCGAGGTGGAGCTGCGCCCGCCGCGCCGGCTCAGGATCTGGCAGCTCGCGCCCATCGTGGGGCTCGCCGCCGTCGGCTCGCTGATGTTCGCGTTCCCACTCGCGTTCGGCTCCGGGGACGGCGGCGCGGTGGTCGCCATGCTCGGTCTCCTGATCAGCTGCTGCGCCGCGGGCTGGGGCATGATGGCCGCCCGCCGTGTCGGCCACACCTGGCCGGGCCTGCCCGAGCGGAGCTCCGGTGACCGCCCGGACTGGCGTGTGATCGCCCTGTACGTCGTGGTGGCGGCGGTTCTCGTCGCCCTCGCCGTATGGCGCGTGGCCCGGCTTCGCTGAGCGCCCGGCAGGCCCCGTACGATGGTCCGGTGACCAGCGCCGCGACCCCCGCCACCCGGCCGCTCTCGCCGATCGCCTTCCTCAAGGGCCACGGCACCGAGAACGACTTCGTGATCGTCCCGGACCCGGGCAACGAACTCCGGCTGCCCGCGTCCGCGGTCGCCGTGCTCTGCGACCGCCGGGCGGGCATCGGCGGCGACGGGCTGCTGCACGTGGTGCGCTCCGCAGCGCACCCCGAGGCGCGGTCCATGGCCGGCGAGGCCGAGTGGTTCATGGACTACCGCAACGCGGACGGCTCGATCGCCGAGATGTGCGGCAACGGAGTGCGGGTGTTCGCCCGCTACCTGCAGCGCGCCGGCCTCGTCGACGCGGGTGATCTCGCGGTGGCCACACGGGGCGGCGTCAAGCGGGTGCACATCGACAAGGACGGCGACATCACCGTCGCCATGGGCCGGGCGCTGCTCCCCGAGGCCGGTGTCACCGTCACCGTCGACGGCCGCAGCTGGCCCGCCCGCAACGTGAACATGGGCAATCCGCACGCGGTCGCGTTCGTCGAGGACCTCGACCACGCGGGCGACCTGCGCTCCGCCCCGCCCTTCACCCCGGCCTCGGTGTACCCGGACGGGGTGAACGTCGAGTTCGCCGTCGACCGCGGTGCGCGCCACCTGGCCGTGCGGGTGCACGAGCGGGGCTCCGGCGAGACCCGCTCGTGCGGCACCGGTGCCTGTGCCGTCGCCGTCGCGGCGGCGCGCAGGGACGGCGCGGACCCGGCCGTGACCGGTTCCCCCGTGACCTACCTGGTGGACCTCCCGGGCGGCCGGCTGGCCGTCACCGAGCGCCCGGACGGCGAGATCGAGATGACCGGCCCCGCGGTCATCGTCGCCGAAGGCCGTATCGACCCCGCCTGGCTCGCGGCCGTCTGACCGGGCTCGCGCCTGTCTGACCGGGCTCGCGCCTGTCTGACCGGCTCGCGGCCGTCTGCGCCCCCGGTTCCGCTCGCGGCCCGTGGCAGCGCGCCCGTCCGCGTTCCTCCGCACCCTCGCACACGTCTCCGGGCGCGGCCATCGCCGGATCCGTCGCTCGAATGGGTGATCCGATTCACGCTCGGCGAGAGGTGAACTCGGCGCCGTGGTGGGCTCGGTAGCATCAAGCACCGGCAGGGAGGGCACGCCTGCTCCACCCACCGCCGGTCCACGCCGCCGGAGGTGCCCCATGAGTGCAGAGGCCACCAACCCTGGTGCCGCCAGCCGCCGACGCGCCCGCCCCAGGCTCGACCTCCGCCGGCTGGGCAGAGCCGCGCTGCTCGGTCCCGCGGCGAGGGGCCGGGTCCCCGACGCCATTGGCCATGTCGCCGAGGCGCACCGCGCCCACCACCCCGACGCCGATCTGGCGATCCTGCACAGGGCGTACCTCCTCGCCGAGTCCTCGCACCGCGGGCAGTTCCGCAAGAGCGGGGAGCCGTACATCACGCATCCGCTCGCCGTGACCCTGATCCTCGCCGAACTCGGCGCGGAGACGACGACCTTGACCGCCTCGCTCCTCCACGACACCGTCGAGGACACCGATGTGACCCTCGATCAGGTCCGGGAGGAGTTCGGTGCGGAGGTCTGCTACCTCGTCGACGGAGTGACCAAACTGGAGAAGGTCGACTACGGCGCCGCCGCCGAGCCGGAGACCTTCCGCAAGATGCTCGTCGCCACCGGCAACGACGTCCGGGTCATGTCCATCAAGCTCGCGGACCGGCTGCACAACATGCGCACTCTCGGCGTGATGCGCCCCGAGAAGCAGGCGCGCATCGCCAGGGTCACCCGCGACGTGCTGATCCCGCTCGCCGAGCGGCTCGGCGTCCAGGCGCTCAAGACCGAACTGGAGGACCTGGTCTTCGCGATCCTCCACCCGGAGGAGCACGAACGCACCCGCGCGCTCATCGCGGAGAACACCGACGCCGTCGACGCCCTGGCCGCCGTCGCCGGCAAGGTCAGGGCCGTCCTGCGGGACGCGGGCATCCAGGCCGAAGTCCTGGTCCGGCCGCGCCACTTCGTCTCCGTGCACCGGGTGAGGCTCAAGCGCGGCGACCTGTCCGGCACGGACTTCGGCCGTCTCCTCGTCCTCGTCGGCGAGGACGCCGACTGCTACGCCGTCCTCGGTGAACTGCACACCTGCTTCACGCCGCTGATCTCCGAGTTCAAGGACTTCATCGCCGCCCCCAAGTTCAACCTGTACCAGTCGCTGCACACGGCGGTCGCGGGCACCGACGGCGCGGTGGCCGAAGTGCTCATCCGCACCCACCAGATGCACCGCGTCGCCGAGGCCGGCGTCGTCGCCCTCGGCAACCCGTACACGGCGGACACCGCGGAGGGTGCCGGTTCCCCCGGGGCGGCCGAGTCCTCCGCCGGGGCCGAAGGCGAGCGCGCGGACCCCACCAGGCCGGGCTGGCTCTCCCGGCTTCTGGACTGGCAGGAGTCCGCCCCCGACACCGACACCTTCTGGACCTCCCTCCAGGCGGACCTGGCCGAGGACCGCGAGATCACCGTCTTCCGCGCGGACGGCGGCACCCTCGGGCTGCCCGCCGGAGCGAGCTGTGTGGACGCCGCCTACGCACAGCACGGCGAAGCGGCACACGCCTGTGTCGGGGCCCGGGTCAACGGCCGGCTCGCCGCGCTCGCCACCCGGCTGGGCGACGGCGACACGGTCGAGCCGCTGCTCGCCCAGGACGCGGCCGCCGGACCCTCGCCGGACTGGCTCCAGCACGCCCGTACCCCCGCGGCCCGGATCGCGATCACCGGGTGGCTCGCCGAGCACCCCGAGGCCGCCAAGGCGCAGGCAGCCGCGCCCCGTGCGGCTGCCTGCGGCTCGGCGGCCTCCGGCGGCGGCCGCCGAGCCGGCGCGAACGCCGTGGCCGAGGCGCCCGGACTCCCCGGCGCCACCGTCCGCCTCGCGGGGTGCTGCACCCCCGTGCCGCCCGACGCGGTGACGGGGTTCCCGGTCCGCGGTGGCGCGGTCACCGTGCACCGCGGCGAGTGCCCGGGCGTGTCCCGGATGCGCGCCATGGGGCGTCAGCCCGTCGAAGTGCGCTGGGGCCGGGCGGCGGAGTGCCGAGTGACGCTGGTCGCCGAGGCGTTCGGCCGGCCCCGCCTCCTCGCCGACCTCACCGAGGCCATCGCGACGGCGGGGGCGGCGGTCGTCTCCGCCACCGTCGAACCGCCGAGCGAACAGCGGGTGCGCCACACCTACACCCTCCAGCTCCAGGACGCCGCCGGGCTTCCCTCGCTGATGCGGGCGATGCGCGATGTGGCGGGGGTGTACGACGTGAGCCGCGCACGGCACCCGGCTGCGCCCTGAGCGCCCCGCCCCGCCCCGGCCCGTCCGCGACCGGGCACGGGCGGCCAGCCCAGGCCCCTCCCGGCCGGGCACGGGCACCCTGCCCCGGTCCGCCTGACGCCGTTCGGGTGTGCGCGGAGCGAGCCGTCACGCTCCGCGTTCCCCGCGCTGGTAGCGGTGAGGGCATGCGCCTCACCTCACGACGCCTGCGGGCCGCGTCGCTCGCCGCCGCCTCGGCCACGCTGGTCGCCGCCGTACTGCCCGGCCCGGAACCACTCGGTATCGGGGACCCACTGTTCCCGTACCTGGGCAACCCCGGGTACGACGTCCTCACCTACGACATCGCCTTCACCTACCGGGGAGCCGGCAGCAAGCCACTGGACGCCGTCACGAAGATCGACGCACGGGCCACCCAGCACCTGGAGCGGATCAACCTCGACTTCACCAGCGGCACCGTGAGGGCGGTGGAGGTGAACGGCGGCAGCGCCGACTTCACCACCGCCGGCGAGGACCTGGTGATCACCCCGCGGCAGGCCGTGGACGCCGGCACCCCGCTCACCATCACCGTCACCCACACCAGCGACCCCGCGGGTGGGGAGGCCGGCGGCTGGGTACGCACCACCGACGGCCTGGCGATGGCCAACCAGGCCGACGCGGCCCACCGGGTCTTCCCCTGCAACGACCACCCCGCCGACAAGGCGCATTTCACCTTCCGTATCACCGCTCCCGCGGGGCTGACCGCCGTGGCCAACGGCCTCCCGGTCCCTGCCGCCGGGGACGGCGGTGCCACGTCCGCCACCAGGACGTGGGTGTACCGCACCCGGCATCCCATGGCGACCGAGCTGGCCCAGGTCAGCATCGGCACGTCCGCCGTGGTCCACCGCGAGGGCCCCCACGGCCTGCCGCTGCGGGACGTCGTCCCCGCGGCGCAGGCGGCGCGGCTCGAGCCCTGGCTGAAGAAGACGCCCGCGCACATCACCTGGATGGAGAACAAGGTCGGGCCCTACCCGTTCGAGACGTACGGCCTGCTCCTGGCACAGGCCGAGACCGGCTTCGCACTGGAGACCCAGACGCTGTCACTCTTCGCGATGTCGATGTTCACCGGCGACCGGCACCCGAAGTGGTACGTCGAGTCCGTCATGGTGCACGAACTCGCCCACCAGTGGTTCGGGAACAGCGTCTCCCCCCGGACCTGGTCGGACCTCTGGCTCAACGAGGGACACGCCACCTGGTACGGCTCGCTGTACGCCGAGGAGCACGCCGCGCAGCCGCTGGAGGACCGGATGCGCGAGGCGTATGCGAAGTCCGACCGCTGGCGCGCCGCCGGCGGACCGCCCGCCGCCCCCAAACCCGCGGAGCCCGGCCGGCAGCTCGGGCTGTTCCGGCCGATCGTGTACGACGGCAGTGCCCTGGTCCTCTACGCGCTGCGCCAGGAGATCGGCAAGGACGCGTTCGAAACGCTGGAGCGGGCCTGGGTCGCCGAGCACCGGGACGGCACGGCGACGACGGCGGACTTCACCGCCCTGGCACAGCGGATCTCCGGCCGCGATCTGACCGCCTTCTTCAAGGGCTGGCTCTACGGAGCGACGACCCCGAAGATGCCGGGTCACCCGGACTGGCGCAGCGAGCCCCCCTCGGACCGGCGGGACGCCGCCCCGGCAGAGGAGCACTGACCTCCGCCTGCTCCCGCCCGCCGGGGAGCACTGACCTCCGCCTGCTCCCGGCGGGGAGCACCGGCCTCCGGCCCCGGCCCCGGCCCCGGCGGGGAGCACCGGCCTCCGGCCCCGGCCCCGAGCCCGGCGGGGCGGAAACCGGGATGACGGCCGCGGCGCCGCCGTGGGACCATCGACAGGTCGGCGGCGCCGCCGCCGGGCCGGTCCTCCGGGACGGGGACGGGCCCTTGACCGGCCCGTCCACCCCGGCGCGGCACACCGGGAATGTTCCGGGATCGTGACGCGTTGTGACTATCGTGGAAGCATGCCGTGCGCATGCGCTCCGCATCGGCTCTCCATCGACGTAAGGATCCAATGACCTCCTCTTCATCCACTTCCCAGGACGCGCAGAGCTTCGCGGACACCACCCGCACCGAGAGCCTCCGGGCCGATGCCCTGATGGAAGAGGACGTCGCCTGGAGCCACGAGATCGACGGAGAGCGGGACGGCGACCAGTTCGACCGCTCCGACCGCGCCGCGCTGCGGCGCGTGGCGGGCCTCTCCACCGAACTCGAGGACGTCACGGAGGTCGAGTACCGGCAGCTGCGCCTCGAGCGCGTCGTGCTCGTCGGCGTGTGGACCTCCGGGACCGTCCAGGACGCGGAGAACTCCCTCGCCGAACTCGCGGCCCTCGCCGAAACGGCGGGAGCGCTCGTGCTGGACGGCGTGATCCAGCGCCGCGACAAGCCGGACCCGGCCACGTACATCGGCTCAGGCAAGGCGAACGAGCTGAGCGACATCGTGCTCGAGAGCGGAGCCGACACCGTGGTCTGCGACGGTGAGCTCAGCCCGGGCCAGCTGATCCACCTCGAGGACATCGTCAAGGTCAAGGTGGTCGACCGGACCGCCCTGATCCTGGACATCTTCGCGCAGCACGCGAAGTCCCGGGAGGGCAAGGCGCAGGTGGCCCTGGCGCAGATGCAGTACATGCTTCCCCGGCTGCGCGGCTGGGGCCAGTCGCTGTCCCGGCAGATGGGCGGCGGCAGCGGCGGCATGGCCACCCGCGGCCCCGGCGAGACCAAGATCGAGACGGACCGGCGCCGGATCCGCGAGAAGATGGCGAAGATGCGCCGGGAGATCGCGGAGATGAAGACCGGCCGGGAGATCAAGCGGCAGGAGCGCAGGCGGCACCGGGTCCCTTCGGTGGCGATCGCCGGCTACACCAACGCGGGCAAGTCCTCACTGCTCAACCGCCTCACCGGCGCGGGTGTCCTGGTGGAGAACGCGCTGTTCGCCACCCTGGACCCGACCGTCCGGCGGGCCGAGACGCCGAGCGGCAGGCTGTACACGCTGGCCGACACCGTCGGGTTCGTCCGGCATCTGCCGCACCACCTCGTCGAGGCGTTCCGCTCCACGATGGAGGAGGTCGGCCAGTCCGACCTGATCCTGCACGTGGTCGACGGTGCGCACCCCGCACCGGAGGAGCAGCTGGCCGCCGTGCGCGAGGTGATCCGGGACGTCGGCGCGGTGGACGTGCCCGAGATCGTCGTGGTCAACAAGGCGGACGCGGCCGATCCGCTGGTGCTGCAGCGCCTGCTGCGCATCGAGCGGCGCGCCATCGCC
This sequence comes from Streptomyces sp. I6, assembly GCA_003725745.1. GTDB lineage: Bacteria > Actinomycetota > Actinomycetes > Streptomycetales > Streptomycetaceae > Streptomyces. The sequence continues at coordinate 5,243,973 of RHDP01000001.1, forward strand.
GTCTCGGCGCGTACGGGCTCGGGGATCGACGAACTCCTCGGGATCATCGACGCGGAACTGCCCCGCCCGCAGGTCGAGATCGAGGCCCTGCTGCCGTACACGCAGGGAGCGCTCGTCTCGCGGGTCCACGCCGACGGTGAGGTGCTGTCGGAGGAGCACACCTCCGAGGGCACCCTGCTCAAGGCGCGGGTGCACGAGGAACTCGCGGCCGCGCTGGGGCCGTACGTCCCCGCGGCGCGCTGAGCCCTCCGCGGTCCGCACACTGCGGATCTCGAAGTCCATCGCACCCCTTGAGCCGGGGTGTTGCGACGACCACTGGAACCTGAGCACCCCCTGGGCCCTTCCGGCAGCGCGCCGGAAGGGCCCAGGGGCGTCCGTCCCGGCCCGCGGCGGGCTACCGGCCCGCGAACTTGGCGCTGACGGCGTCGTAGACGTCCTCGGCCTCCGCGCCCAGACGCGGTCCGGCGAGCCAGCCCGCCGTCGCCGGGCCGATCGAGGTGTTGGAGACCAGTGCGGGCCTGCCGTCCCCGCCGGCAGCGACCCAGCCGCCACCGGACGAACCACCGGTCATGGTGCAGCCGATGCGGTACATCGTCGGCTCCTCCGCCTTCAGCGACAGCCGGCCCGGCCTGTCCTCGCACTGGAACATCCGCTCGCCGTCGAACGGCGGCGACGCCGGGAAGCCGGTCGCCTTCATGCGGCCGATGTCCGCCACGGCCGGAGCGTCGAAGTCGACCGGGAGCGCCGAACCGACCGTCTCCTCCAGGGACTTGCCGTCGCCGCCCTTCTCGGGTGTCACATGGATCACGGCGAAGTCGTACGGCGCGCCCCGGCCGCCCGTCGCCGCCCCCTGCGAGATCCACTCGTCGGAGGTCCCCGCCCAGTCGCCCCACCACACGCCGTAGGGGGCCACCTCCTCCCTGGAGTCACCCTCGGTGGAGGTCTTGGCGCCGTTGTTGTAGGACGGCACGAAGGCGATGTTGCGGTACCAGCCGCCCTCCTTGCCCGCGTGGACGCAGTGCCCCGCGGTCCACACCAGGTTGGACCTTCCGGGGTTCGCCGGGTCCTTCACCACGGTCGCGGAGCAGACCATCGAACCCTTGGGGCCGTCGAAGAAGACCTTCCCGGCCTCGGGGGCGCTGCCGTGGTAGGGCGCGGCCACCGCCGCGGCCTCGACCGGCCGGGGCGCCGGGTCGGTGACACCCTCGTCACTGGGGATGTCCTCCTCCGCGACCGGCTTCTCGGGCTCCTCGGCCTCGCGCATCCGGTCCGGGTTCCACAGGTCCTCGATGATGGGGTTGACGAAGTCCTTGGCCTCGCGGAGCCAGGTGTCCCTGTCCCAGTCCTTCCACTCCCCGTCGCGCCACTTGTCCAGGTCTATCCCGTGCTCCCTGAGCCGGTCCTTGAGATCGTCCGGAATGGTGATCTTCCCGTCGGCCGTGCCGCCCGCCGCCGCCGAAGCGCTCGGCCCGTCCACCGCACCGTTCCCACCGGAGCCGCAGGCCGTGGCCGTCAGCGCGAGCGCGGCGGCCAGCGCGGCCGCCGCGAGCACCGGTCTGCGGGCGGCGCTCCCCGCACGGCGTGCCGCGAAGATCGGGCGATTGGGTCGCATGTGGTGATCCCCCTGGGACTTCATCAGGTGCGTGCATACGGAACGAGACCGACCGCGCACAGCCCGGCGACGCCGCCGGTGCCGCGGTGCGGCCCCCACTATGCCGGTGCCGATGGGGACGGCGAGCGGCAGGGCCGTGGTTCCCGGGCCCGAGGATCTTCCGGAATGGCCGTGATCCGCCGCTTCCGGAGTCGTTGGTACGGACGGGGGGACGCGGGTTCCAGCGTTCACCGTCGCGCCGGTGCCGGTCGACCGCCGTACCGAGGCGCGACACAACCGTGACAGTCGGAGGACGAACAACCGTGGCCGTGACCGAACCCGCTCCGCCGGCACAGCCCGTCGCGCACGAAGGCATCCTGCGCCGCCAGTCGCTCCGCGAGTCGGCGGCGCGGACCTACGCCCGCTCGCTGCCCATCGTCCCGGTACGCGCCAGGGGGCTGACGATCGAGGGGGCGGACGGACGGCGCTATCTCGACTGCCTCTCGGGCGCCGGGGCCCTCGCCCTCGGCCACAACCACCCCGTGGTCCTGGAAGCGATCAAGAAGGTGCTCGCCTCCGGAGCGCCGCTGCACGTCCTCGATCTCGCCACCCCGGTCAAGGACGCCTTCACCACCGAGCTGTTCGCCACGCTGCCGCGGCCACTCGCCGACGACGCCCGTATCCAGTTCTGCGGGCCGGCCGGCACGGACGCCGTCGAGGCCGCTTTCAAACTGGTCCGCACCGCGACGGGCCGCACCGGGCTCCTGGCGTTCACCGGCGCCTACCACGGCATGACGGCCGGGGCGCTGGACGCCTCCGGGGGCGCCCCCGACGTCCGGGTGACGCGGCTGCCCTACCCGCAGAACTACCGCTGCCCCTTCGGGGCCGGCGGTGAACGCGGAGCCGAACTCGCCGCCCGCTGGACCGAGAACCTGCTGGACGACCCCAAGGGCGGTGTCCCCGCACCCGCCGGAATGATCCTCGAACCGGTGCAGGGCGAGGGCGGTGTCATCCCCGCCCCCGACGGCTGGCTGCGGCGGATGCGGGAACTCACCGCGGCCCGTTCCATCCCGCTGATCGCCGACGAGGTGCAGACCGGGGTGGGCCGCACCGGAGCCTTCTGGGCGGTCGAGCACAGCGGGGTCGTCCCCGATGTGATGGTGCTGTCCAAGGCCATCGGCGGTTCCCTTCCCCTGGCCGTGATCGTCTACCGTGCCGACCTGGACGTCTGGCGGCCCGGCGCCCACGCCGGCACTTTCCGGGGCAACCAGCTCGCCATGGCCGCCGGCGCGGCCACCCTGGCCTTCGTTCGGGAGAACCGGCTCGCGGAGCGGGCCGCTGCCCTCGGCGCGCGCATGCTGGGGCGGCTCCAGGGCCTCGCCGCGACCCACCGCTGCGTCGGCGACGTACGCGGCCGGGGGCTGATGATCGGCGTCGAGCTGGTCCAACCCGACATCGGCGTCCCGCATGCCGACGTCCCGCCGGCCGACCCCGTCCTGGCCGCCGCCGTGCAGCGGGAGTGCCTGCGCCGCGGGCTCATCGTCGAACTCGGCGGGCGCCACTCCGGGGTCGTCCGTCTGCTGCCTCCCCTCACGCTCACCGACGAGCAGGCCGAGGCGGTCCTCGACCGCTTCGCCGACTCCCTGGAAGCGGCCGTGTGCGCACCGCACCGCCGCAACGACACCGGACCGTCTCTGTGATCCCGGACGACACCACAAGGAAGTCCCCGTGAACCGCACCCCCGCTGCCGGCACCCCAGAACCCGAGCGCCGTCCCCCCACGGGTCACCACCCCGGGCGGAGCACGACGGACGCCCCCGCCGCCGTCGGGGCGGGGACGGTACCGCGGCAGTCGCCCGGGGCACCCGACGACGAAGGCGGCGGTCCCGCGGCCGAGGCGTCCCCGGCCCCGGCAGCGGCCCCCGCCGGGGCTCCGCCGGACACGGCGGCCGACCCGCTGGACCACCCCGACCCCCTGGTGGCCGCCGACGCCGGCACCGTGGAGAACCTCCTGCGCTGCTGGGTCCGGGAGAACGACCTCCCGGAGCCCGGCGGGGACCGCCTGCGCATCCCGCTCCACGCCAGCGGCACCGCCCTGCTGGTGCCGGTCCTCCACTGGTCCCCCGCCGGCTGGCACCGCTTCGGCCCGCCCGTACTGGAGGGCGCGCCGGCGGACGCGCCCCCCGCCGACGCCGTCACCGTCGCGGTCCTCCTCACCCGTGAGCCGGGTGGTGACGGTGCCGGTCCCCGCCCCGGCGGCCCGCGGGGAGACGGTGGGGGACGCCGTCCGGAAGCGGTCGACCTCGCCGGACGCGTCGCGGACTCCGTCCTCCGTACCGCCGCATTCATCGACGACCGGCGGCGGCGCCCCGCCCCCGGCACGGGGCCGACCTGTTCCTGACCGCCGAGCAGTCGCTGATCCTGGGCCATCCGCTGCACCCCACCCCCAAGAGCCGCGAAGGGCTCTCCGAGGCCGAGGCCCGGCTCTACTCACCGGAGCTGTACGGCTCCTTCCTCCTCCACTGGCTCGCCGTCGACCGGTCCGTACTGGCCGCCGACTCGGCCTGGACGGAAGAAGGCCGCACGGTGCCCGCCGAGCGGATCACCTCCCGGCTGGCGGGTGGCCTCCGCCTCCCTCCCGGCACCGCCGCCCTGCCGTTGCACCCCTGGCAGGCACGCGAGGTGGGCCACCGGCCCGAAGCCGCCGCGCTGTTCGACGCGGGCCTGCTCCACGACCTGGGCCCGGCCGGCGAACCCTGGCATCCCACCTCCTCCGTCCGCACCGTGCACCGGTCCGGCGCGCCGGCCATGCTCAAGCTCTCCCTCGGCGTGCGCATCACCAACTCCCGCCGTGAGAACCTCCGCAAGGAACTCCACCGGGGCGTGGAGGTGCACCGTCTTCTCCGCAGCGGCCTGGGCACGCAGTGGCGGGCCGCGCACCCCCGCTTCGACATCGTCCGCGACCCGGCATGGCTCGCCGTGGACACCCCGGACGGAGCGCCGCTCCCCGGGCTCGACGTCATGATCCGGCACAACCCGTTCGGCCCGGGGGACGACGCCGTCTGCCTCGCGGGCCTCACCGCCCCCCGGCCCTGGCCGGGCCGGACGGGCATCCACTCGCGCCTCGCCGAGGTCATCGGCGGCCTCGCCACCCGGACGGGCCGCCCCGCCAGTGCCGTCGCCGCCGAGTGGTTCCTGCGCTACCTCGACCAGGTCGTGCGCCCGGTGCTCTGGCTGGACGCCACGGCGGGGGTCGCCCTGGAGGCCCACCAGCAGAACACCCTGGTGATCCTCGATCCCCAGGGCTGGCCCGCCGGCGGCCGCTACCGCGACAACCAGGGGTACTACTTCCGGGAGTCGCGCCGTGCCGAACTCGACCGCCGGCTTCCGGGCATCGGCGCGCTCAGCGACACCTTCGTCGACGACGCCGTCACGGACGAACGCTTCGCCTACTACCTCGGCATCAACAACGTCCTCGGTCTCATCGGCGCCTTCGGGTCGCAGCGGCTCGCCGACGAGCGCATGCTCCTCGCCGGGTTCCGCCGCTTCCTCGACGCAGCCCGCCACCTCGGCTCACCGCTGCCGGCGCAACTGCTGGACAGCCCGGCCCTGCGCTGCAAGGCGAATCTGCTCACCCGGCTCCACGGCCTCGACGAGCTGGCCGGCCCGGTCGACAGCCAGTCCGTCTACGTCACCATCGCCAACCCGCTGCACTCCTGAGGGAACCTGCCGCCCCGGCACCACCCGCCTCCGGAGGACCTTCGACTCCGCAGCCACCCGCCGCAGCCCACCCGCCACCGAGACGACCGGTCACCCGGGATCGGCACCCCGTCCCACGACCGGCCCGCCCGAACTGCTGAGAGGAGAGCGCCAGCCATGTCGCCCACCGAAGCGAGCGCCGAGACAGACGGCCCAGACACCCCTCCGGCGGCGGTGGCGTGGAGGACACCCTCGAGCTGCGGCTGCCCGGCGAACTCCTGGCGCTCTTCGGGCAGGACCGGCACTCCCGCACTCAGGCACCGGCCGGCCGGGAACCGCAGGGCACCACCCCCCGCGGCGCTTCCGGCGGCGAGAAGCCCCCCGGCCGGCCGTTCCCCGGCGAGGACCTGCTCGACGCCCTCGCCGAGTGGGGTGTGGTCGCCACCGCCGTCGGCTCGTTCCAGCTGGTGCCCGTCCGGATCGATCGGGATCTGCAACTCATCAGCAGCTGGATGAACGATCCCGCCGTCGCGGCCTTCTGGGAGCTGGCCGGACCGGAGTCCGTCACCGAGCACCATCTCGGCGGCCAGCTTGCGGGGGACGGCCGCAGCATCCCCTGCCTCGGCGTCCTCGACGGCGTGCCGAGGGGCTACTTCGAGATCTACCGAGCCGACCTCGACCCACTCGCGCGCCACTACCCCGCCCGGCCCCACGACACCGGCATCCACCTCCTGATCGGGGGCGTCGCCGACCGCGGCCGCGGTCTCGGCACGACCCTGCTCCGGGCCACGGCCGACCACGTACTCGACCACCGCCCCCACTGCGCGCGCGTCGTCGCCGAACCCGACCTGCGCAACACCCCCTCCGTCGCCGCCTTCCTCAGCGCCGGCTTCCGCTTCTCCGCGGAAGTCGACCTCCCCGACAAGCGGGCCGCGCTCATGGTCCGCGACCGGGCGCTGAGCAAGGTGCTGTGAACGACCGGCCGTCCGCCGCAGACCGCCGGAAAGACCGCCCGAACCGCATCGGTTGCATCCGAGGAGTCCCCGTGCCGAAGTCCCCCGCAGCCCCAGACTCCGGCGAGCCGTCCGTCCTGCTCGCGCCGGCCGAGCTCAACCCGGAGACCTGGCAGCGGGCGTCCTCCCGGCTGCTCGCCAAGATGCTCGGCGAGTTCGCCTACGAAGAGATCATCGAGCCGGTGCCCCAGGGCCACGGCGACGGCTACACGCTCCGCCTCGACGACGGCCAGAACCTCTCCTTCCGGGCCCGGCGCGGTGCGTACGGCGGCTGGCGGGTGGTACCCGGCTCCGTCCGGTGCGACGGGGCCCCCTTCTCCGACCCGCTGCGGTTCCTGGCCGAGGCCCGCCATCTCCTCGCGCTCGACGGCGCCACGCTCGGCCACCTCGTACGCGAACTGAGCACGACCCTGGCCGCCGACTGCAGGCTCGACAGCACCGCGCTCCCCGCGGCACGCCTCGCCGACCTGGACTACGCCTCCCTGGAAGGCCACCAGACCGGTCACCCCTGGCTCGTACTCAACAAGGGACGCCTCGGCTTCTCGGCGCGCGACGCCGCACGCTGGGCCCCTGAAGCACGCACCCCGGCGCGGCTGCCCTGGATCGCCGTCAGTACCGGTCTCGCCGCCTACCGGGGCGTGCCGGGCCTCGACACCCCCGAGCACCTCTACGCCGCGGAACTCGACACCCCGGTCCGTGACGCCTTCACGGCCGCGCTGCGGGACCGCGGCCACGACCCCGCCGGGTTCCTCTACCTGCCCGTGCACCCCTGGCAGTGGGACCAGGTGCTGCTGCCCCTCTACGCCCCCTCGATCGCCCGCGGCGAGATCGTCCCGCTCACCGCGGACGGCGACCTCCGGCTTCCCCAGCAGTCCATCCGCACCTTCCTCAACACCAGCCGCCCCGACCGCCACACCGTCAAGCTCCCGCTGTCCGTACTCAACACCCTCGTCTGGCGCGGGCTCCCCACCGAACGCACGCTCGCCGCACCCGCCGTCACCTCATGGGTGCACGGGGTGCGCGACGCCGACCCCTTCCTCCGCGACGAGTGCGGGGTGGTCCTGCTGGGCGAGGTCGCCTCCGTCACCGTCGAGCACCCGCACTACGACCGGCTTCCCGAAGTGCCCTACCAGTACCGGGAACTGCTCGGCGCCATCTGGCGGGAGCCCCTGCGGCTGCCCGCGGGGGAGCGTGCCCGCACCCTCGCCTCGCTCCTGCACACCGACCCCGCGGGGCGCGCCTTCACGGCCGAACTGGTCGCACGCTCCGGGCTGCCGGCCGCCACATGGCTGCGCCACCTCTTCGCGGCCCTGCTCCCGCCCCTGCTGCACTTCCTCTACCGCTACGGCACGGTGTTCTCCCCGCACGGTGAGAACGCCATCGTCGTCTTCGACGAGCGGGACGTGCCCGTGCGCCTGGCGATCAAGGACTTCGTCGACGATGTGAACGTCTGCGCCCGGCCGCTGCCGGAACTGGACGCCATGCCCGAGGAGGTGCGCGCGGTCCTGCTCACCGAGGAGCCGGCGTTCCTCACCCAGTTCATCCACTCCGGTCTCTTCATCGGTGTGTTCCGCTATCTCGCCCCACTGTGCGAGGAGCAGCTGGGGGTACCCGAGGCCGGGTTCTGGGCGCTGGTACGCGCGGAGATCCTGCGCCACCAGTCCCGCTTCCCCGGGCTCAAGGACCGCTACGAGCTGTTCGACCTGCTCACTCCGCGGATCGAGCGCCTCTGCCTGAACCGCAACCGGCTCCACCTCGACGGCTACCGCGACCGCTCCGAGCGCCCGCATGCCGCCGTCCACGGAACGGTCCGCAACCCCCTGAGCACGTTATGACGCCGTGTGCCGGCCGGGACCGGACCGCGCTGTCGGTGGCGCCCCGTAGGGTGGGCGTCCTATGACGAAGCCATCCCTCCCCGAGCTCCTCCACGCAGCCGTCACCGCCGTCGGCGGGGTCGAGCGGCCCGGCCAGGCCGCCATGGCCGAGTCCGTCTCGGAGGCCATCGACGACGGGTCGCATCTGCTCATCCAGGCCGGCACCGGCACGGGCAAGTCGCTCGGGTATCTGGTGCCCGCCCTGGCCCACGGGGACCGCGTGGTGGTCGCCACGGCGACGCTCGCGCTGCAGCGCCAGCTCGTCGAGCGGGACCTTCCGAGGACGGTGGAGGCCCTCCACCCGCTGCTTCGCCGCAGACCGGAGTTCGCCATGCTCAAAGGCCGGTCGAACTACCTGTGCCTGCACCGGCTCCACGAGGGCGTCCCCCAGGAGGAGGGGGAAGGGCTCTTCGACCCTCTCCCGGCCTTCGGTACCGGGGACGCGGCGTCGGCCACCGGCCCCACCAGCAAGCTGGGCCAGGACCTGATGCGGCTGCGCGACTGGTCGGACGAGACGGAGACCGGTGACCGGGACGACCTCACCCCCGGCGTGTCCGACCGGGCGTGGTCGCAGGTCTCCGTGTCCTCCCGGGAGTGCCTCGGCGCGAGCAAGTGCGCCTACGGGGCCGAGTGCTTCGCGGAGATGGCGCGCGAGCGGGCCAAGCTCGCCGAGGTGGTCGTGACGAACCACGCCCTGCTCGCGATCGACGCGACCGAGGGCGCTCCGGTGCTTCCGCAGCACGAGGTCCTGATCGTGGACGAGGCCCATGAGCTGGTCTCGCGGGTCACCGGGGTCGCCACCGGCGAACTCACCCCCGGCCAGGTCAATCGCGCCGTGCGGCGCGCGGCCAAACTGGTCGACGAGAAGGCGGCCGACAAGCTCCAGACGGCGGCCGAGGGTTTCGAGAGGCTCATGGAGCTCGCGCTGCCCGGCCGCCTCGACGAGGTGCCGGAGGACCTGGGCTACGCACTCCTGGCGCTGCGCGACGCCGCCCGCACGGTGATCTCGGCGCTGGGCGCCACGCGCGACAAGTCCGTGCAGGACGAGGACGCCGTCCGCAAGCACGCGCTCGCGTCGGTCGAGTCCGTGCACGAGGTCGCCGAGCGGATCAGCCACGGTTCCGAGTACGACGTGGTCTGGTACGAGCGCCACGACCGCTTCGGGGCGTCCCTGCGCGTGGCCCCGCTTTCGGTGTCGGGCCTGCTGCGGGAGAAGCTCTTCGCAGAGCGCTCGGTGGTGCTCACCTCCGCGACGCTCAGACTGGGCGGTGACTTCAACGGGGTGGGGGCGTCGCTGGGGCTGGCACCCGAGGGCACCAAGGGCGATGACCTGCCCGTCTGGAAGGGGGTCGACGTCGGCTCGCCGTTCGACTACCCCAGGCAGGGCATCCTCTATGTCGCGAAGCATCTGTCGCGCCCCGTCAGGGACGGCGGGCGCGACGACATGCTCGACGAGCTCACCGAGCTGATCCGGGCGGCCGGCGGCCGCACGCTCGGTCTGTTCTCCTCCATGCGGGCGGCCCAGCTCGCGGCCGAGGAACTGCGCTCCCGTATCCCCGAGTTCCCGATCCTGCTCCAGGGCGAGGAAACCCTCGGGGAGCTGATCAAGAGCTTCGCGGCCGATCCCCGGACGTGTCTGTTCGGCACGCTGTCCCTCTGGCAGGGGGTGGACGTCCCCGGTCCGAGCTGCCAGCTGGTGGTGATGGACAAGATTCCGTTCCCACGCCCCGACGATCCGCTGATGAGCGCGCGGCAGAAGGCGGTGGAGGAAGCCGGCGGCAACGGGTTCATGGCCGTCGCGGCTACCCATGCGGCGCTGCTGATGGCTCAGGGCGCGGGCCGGCTGGTGCGGGCCACCGCAGACCGCGGCGTGGTCGCCGTGCTCGACCAGAGGCTCGCCACGGCGCGGTACGGTAGCTATCTGAAGGCGTCACTGCCTGACTTCTGGTACACCACGGACCGTCATCAGGTGCGCCGTTCCCTCGCGGCCATCGACGCGGCGGCGAAGGCCGAGGGGGCGTAGCCGATGGGGGCGTAGGCCGAGGCGAGGCCGGCGGGGCGCCGGGACGCTCCCGGTGCGGTGCGGTGCGGCCGAGCATCAGGGGTGCGGAGGTCAGGCAGCGGCATCGGCACGGCCATCGCTCCCCCTGGGGGCACGAGGGGGCGGCAGAACAGGCCCCGGGACCGGCGCAGTGGGTCCCGGGGCCCGGTCAGAGCCGACGAGGTGTGCTCACACCCGCCGAAGCACCGCCACCACCTTGCCGAGGATGGTTGCCTCGTCGCCGGGGATCGGCTGATACGCCGCGTTGTGGGGGAGGAGCCATACGTGGCCGTCCTCGCGCTTGAAGCGCTTGACCGTGGCCTCGCCGTCCAGCATGGCCGCGACGATGTCGCCGTTCTCCGCGACCGGCTGGCGGCGGACGGTGACCCAGTCGCCGTCGCAGATCGCAGCCTCGATCATCGAGTCACCGACGACCTTCAGGACGAACAGTTCGCCGTCGCCGACCAGCTGGCGGGGGAGAGGGAAGACGTCCTCGACCGACTCCTCGGCGAGGATGGGGCCACCGGCGGCGATTCGGCCGACCAGCGGCACGTACGACGCCGCGGGCTTGCCCGTCGTGTCCGCGGGCTGCGTGGCCGGCTGGTCGGAGCCGCGCACCTCGTAGGCCCGGGGCCGGTGTGGGTCGCGGCGCAGGAAGCCCTTCCGCTCCAGGGCCATCAGCTGGTGGGCCACGGACGACGTGCTGGACAGGCCCACCGCCTGGCCGATCTCACGCATCGACGGCGGGTATCCGCGGCGCTGCACCGAGTCGCGGATGACCTCGATGACCCGGCGCTGGCGGTCCGTGAGGCCCGAGCTGTCCGCGCGGATCCCCGGAGGTCGACCGGGCAGCGAGCGAGCGGGGCGCGCGGGCTCTGCGCCCTCCGGGGTCGTGGCTGCGTCATTCATGGCATGCACCGGCTCGAATCGGTTCTGGGAGCGGTCCTGGGCAGTGATGGTGGCACTGTCAGCGGTGGTGGTCACGTCGGCCCCTCTCGAGATGGTCTCCCTAGCTGGACAACGGTAGTTGCTTTCGAAAGGTTGCGCCAAACACACGTTCGAGTGAAAAAACGCAGATAGCCTTACGCTTGCCTGGGGCTGGGTGTATGGGGGCTGGTTTCGCGTCACTGGTCCGCGGCTTCGCGACAGCCCGCGGGACCGGGTGCGCGGGCTGCCCGCACGGACGGGATGCCCACGCCCCCAGTCTGTCACCTGACGTCGCCGAAAGGGGCGACCCGCCCCCCGGGGCCGGGCGTGCCGGGCGCCCCCGGGTAACCTCGTCGGCGACCGGTGCGGGCCGGCGGCCCCCCGGGCCGTGCGCCCCCGCCGCGCGACACGCGTCAGGGTGCATTTGGCGGTCAAACCCCAGATCTAGTGGTTGGATTGCCCCAGCCGCCCAGAAGTTGTGGTCCCCGGTCCGTTGAAGGTCGCGGCGATCGCCTATGCTTGTGGCTGCTTCAAGGGGGCTGACGCGCCCCTGCGAGGCTGTTCAGTCGTGCTGTGAAGGAGGGTCGAGGAACCATGCACTGCCCCTTCTGCAGGCACCCTGACAGTCGGGTCGTCGACAGCCGCACCACCGACGACGGCACGTCGATCCGCCGCCGCCGCCAGTGCCCCGACTGCTCCCGTCGTTTCACGACGGTCGAGACGGCGTCGCTGATGGTGATCAAGCGCAGCGGGGTGACCGAGCCCTTCAGCCGTACCAAGGTCATCTCCGGCGTGCGCAAGGCGTGCCAGGGGCGGCCCGTCACCGAGGACGCACTCGCCCAGCTCGGCCAGCGGGTCGAGGAGGCCGTGCGCGCCACCGGCAGTGCCGAGCTGACCACCCACGACGTGGGTCTGGCCATACTCGGCCCCCTGCAGGAGCTCGACCTCGTCGCGTACCTGCGCTTCGCGTCCGTGTACCGAGCGTTCGACTCGCTCGAAGACTTCGAGGCCGCCATCACGGAGCTCCGTGAGCAGCGGCCGCCCACAGGGCGGAGCGGGCCCGGTGCGCCGCACGGGGCCCCCGAACCCGCCAGAGCCGCCGACTGATCGTCCGGCCCGCCGGAGCGGGCGGAGACCGGTCGCTGAGCGGCTGAGCAGATGTGTCCCCGGCGCGGCGCGCGGCGCGGCGCCCGGGACGTCAGACAGAGACTGTGCCACGGGAAGATCTGGGCACTTCAGGGCGTTTTTGCCCGTATATGGGAGGCGGCATGACAGAGACGGCGAGCGGCCCGGCACGAGGCTCCCGAGCCAAGGGAGCCAAGGCTGCCGCGGCCCGGCGGGGCCTGCGTATCGAGCGCGTCCACACCACACCCGGCGTACACCCGTACGACGAGGTGGCCTGGGAGCGCCGTGACGTCGTCATGACCAACTGGCGCGACGGCTCGGTCAACTTCGAACAGCGTGGCGTCGAGTTCCCCGACTTCTGGTCGGTCAACGCGGTCAACATCGTCACCAGCAAGTACTTCCGCGGGGCGGTCGGCACCCCGCAGCGCGAGACGAGCCTGAAGCAGCTCGTCGACCGCATCGTGAAGACGTACCGCAAGGCCGGCGAGGACCACGACTACTTCGACTCGCCCGCCGACGCGGAGATCTTCGAGCACGAGCTGGCGTACGCCCTCCTGCACCAGATCTTCAGCTTCAACTCGCCGGTGTGGTTCAACGTCGGCACGCCCCAGCCGCAGCAGGTGTCCGCCTGCTTCATCCTGTCCGTCGACGACTCCATGGAGTCGATCCTCGACTGGTACAAGGAAGAGGGAATGATCTTCAAGGGCGGTTCCGGCGCCGGGCTTAACCTCTCCCGGATCCGTTCCTCCAAGGAGCTGCTCTCCTCCGGTGGCAACGCCTCCGGGCCCGTGTCCTTCATGCGCGGCGCCGACGCCTCCGCCGGAACGATCAAGTCCGGTGGCGCCACCCGGCGGGCCGCCAAGATGGTCATCCTCGACGTCGACCACCCGGACATCGAGGACTTCATCCAGACCAAGGTCAAGGAGGAGGAGAAGATCCGCGCGCTGCGCGACGCGGGCTTCGACATGGACCTGGGCGGCGACGACATCACGTCCGTCCAGTACCAGAACGCCAACAACTCCGTCCGCGTGAACGACGCGTTCATGAAGGCCGTCGAGTCCGGCGGGAAGTTCGGCCTGCGCGCCCGGATGACCGGTGAGGTCATCGAGGAGGTCGACGCGAAGGCGCTCTTCCGCAGGATGGCCGAGGCCGCGTGGGCCTGTGCCGACCCGGGCATCCAGTACGACGACACCATCAACCACTGGCACACCTGCCCCGAGTCCGGCCGGATCAACGGCTCGAACCCGTGCAGCGAGTACATGCACCTGGACAACACGTCCTGCAACCTGGCCTCGCTGAACCTGATGAAGTTCCTCAAGGACGACGGCAAGGGCAACCAGTCCTTCGACGTCGAGCGGTTCCAGAAGGTCGTCGAGCTCGTCATCACCGCGATGGACATCTCCATCTGCTTCGCGGACTTCCCGACCCGGAAGATCGGCGAGAACACCCGCGCCTTCCGCCAGCTCGGCATCGGCTACGCCAACCTGGGCGCCCTGCTCATGGCGACCGGCCACGCGTACGACTCCGACGGCGGCCGCGCCCTGGCCGGTGCCGTCACCTCGCTGATGACGGGCACCTCCTACCGGCGCTCCGCCGAGCTCGCCGCGGTCGTCGGCCCGTACGACGGCTACGCCCGCAACGCCGAGCCGCACCAGCGGGTGATGAAGCAGCACGCCGACGCCAACGGTGCCGCCGTCCGCATGGACGACCTGGACACCCCCATCTGGGCCGCGGCCACCGAGGCCTGGCAGGACGTGATCCGCCTCGGCGCGAAGAACGGTTTCCGCAACGCCCAGGCGTCCGTCATCGCCCCGACCGGCACCATCGGTCTCGCGATGTCCTGCGACACCACCGGCCTGGAGCCCGACCTCGCGCTGGTCAAGTTCAAGAAGCTGGTCGGCGGCGGGTCGATGCAGATCGTCAACGGCACCGTGCCGCAGGCGCTGCGCCGCCTCGGCTACCAGGAGGAGCAGATCGAGGCGATCGTCGCCCACATCTCCGAGCACGGCAACGTGATCGACGCCCCGGGCCTGAAGACCGAGCACTACGAGGTCTTCGACTGCGCGATGGGCGAGCGGGCCATCTCCCCGATGGGCCACGTCCGGATGATGGCCGCGATCCAGCCGTGGATCTCCGGCGCCCTGTCCAAGACGGTCAACATGCCGGAGTCGGCGACCGTCGAGGAGGTCGAGGAGATCTACTTCGAGGCCTGGAAGATGGGCGTCAAGGCCCTCGCGATCTACCGCGACAACTGCAAGGTCGGCCAGCCGCTCTCCGCCAAGAAGAAGGAGGAGAAGGCGGAGATCGCGGAGAAGGCCGAGGAGGCCGTCCGCAGCGCGGTCGAGAAGGTGGTCGAGTACCGCCCGGTCCGCAAGCGCCTCCCCAAGGGCCGCCCGGGCATCACGACGTCCTTCACGGTCGGCGGCGCCGAGGGCTACATGACGGCCAACTCCTACCCGGACGACGGTCTCGGCGAGGTCTTCCTGAAGATGTCCAAGCAGGGCTCCACCCTCGCGGGCATGATGGACGCCTTCTCGATCGCGGTCTCGGTCGGTCTGCAGTACGGCGTTCCGCTCGAGACCTACGTCTCGAAGTTCACGAACATGCGCTTCGAGCCGGCCGGCATGACGGACGACCCGGACGTGCGGATGGCCCAGTCGATCGTCGACTACATCTTCCGCCGCCTGGCGCTGGACTTCCTGCCGTTCGAGACACGCTCGGCACTCGGCATCCACTCGGCCGAGGAGCGGCAGCGGCATCTGGAGACGGGTTCGTACGAGCCCGCCGAGGACGAGGTGGACGTCGAGGGCCTGGCCCAGTCCGCCCCGCGCCGTCAGGAGACGCCGAGGCCGGTGGCCGAACCGAGGGCCGAGGCGCCCGCCCCGCAGCAGGCGCACACCTCCGCGGAGCTCGTGGAGATGCAGCTCGGCATCAGCGCGGACGCCCCGCTGTGCTTCTCCTGCGGCACGAAGATGCAGCGTGCCGGTTCCTGCTACATCTGCGAGGGCTGCGGCTCGACGAGCGGCTGCAGCTGATCACGAGCGCGGCGTGCCGGGGGCGGCACGCGGCGCCGCGGACCGTGAAGTGAACTCGGGGAGGGGCGTCGGCGCGGAGCCGGCGCCCCTCCCCGGCGTCGTACGGCCGTTACGGGGAGAGCGGCCCGCGCGGAAGGCGCCCGGCCGTCCCGGGCGGACGGTTCGCCGGTCCCGCCGGCCCGCGGGGGCGGGCGGCGGCCCGGGACGGCCCGGGCCGGCCGTCGCGGACGCTCCGCTCAGGCCGGCGCCGTCCCCATCAGCCCGGCGAACTCGGCCGGAGCAGCGGTGAAGCCGTGCAGGACGGGGCGCAGTCGCCACGCGCCCGAGTCGTCCCGGGTGAACTCCGCGATCGTGGCGGCGGAGGCGTCCGGGACGCCCGAGAGATCATCGCTCGCCAGCTCCACCGGGCCGTCGAGTATGTGGATCCCGGTGTTCGGGATGTCGGAGAAGGTCTTCTCCGCGGTCTGCTGCTGGATCACGACGCCGACCACGACCCTCGCGTAGGCCGGGGCCAGCCGCTCGAGCTCGAGGGTCATCACCTCGTCGGCGCCGAAGCCCTGCCCGGTGCGGCTGTCCCTGTCGAGGGTGATCGTGCCGTCAGGCGACCGGCTGTCGAAGTGCACGAGATAGGCGGGCGTGCCGTGGGGGGCGTCCGCCGTGTAGGTGGCCGCGACGATGTCCAGGTCGTGGGCGGCGGCTCCGATGGGGCTGGGGTCCCACTTGAGCGTCACCTGGACCTTCCGGAGCCCTTTGCTGAGACTGCTCACCCGAATTCCCTTCCTCGTGGACGGCGGAGGCTGCCCGCGGGCCGCCCGGCTGCGGGCCCGCAACTCCCGGCCCCGTGTGCGAACTGTCATCGTGTCATGCGTCCGCCGCGGCCCGGGTGGCGACCGGGAAGGGGAGGCCTGATCCGGTGGGGAGGGCGACCGGGGCACTCCTTCACCCGGGAGAGTGACCGAGACCACGTCCCCTGGCCGTACGATGGCGCGGTGCTGGTCAAGTGGATTCGCTGCACCGTCGTGGACCGTCGGGGGTTCGAGCGCGGGCAGCGGAAGTGGGCGGGGCTGCTGGGGGAGCCGGGCTTCCGGGGCAGGGGGGCGGCTGGAGCCGAGGGCGGCCGGGTGTCGCGCATGTGTTCGCCTTCTGGGAGACCCGTGCGTTCTACGACTCGTTCATGGCGCGGTCGCACGACCGCCTCGCGTCCGCCCAGTCGGGCACGTACCGGAATCTCCAGGCGAAACTCTTCGACCACCGGTTCGATGTGAAGACCGGATTCGAGCCCAGGTTCACGGACGCGGACGTGGTGCGCGTCGCTCACTGCAGGGTGCACCGGCACAGGGTCGAGCACTTCTCCCTGATGCAGGCGAAGGTGTGGAATCCGGCCATGGCGGGGTCCCCGGGCATGGTGCGGGGACTCTTCGGCGAAGCCCCGGGGAACGAGTTCCTGGTGCTGTCCATGTGGCAGTCGGCCGCTGAGCACGGCAAGTACCGGGTGGAGCGGGTGGAGCGGCTGTCCCTCAGGGCGCAGACGGAGGCGGACATAGCGGCGCTGGCCGGCGACGTGGTGGAGCTGGAGCCGTCCTGGACGGTGTGACTCCCTCCGGTGGGCGGTGTGACCACCCCGAATCCACCGGGCCGCCGCAGGCCGGGGAGGCGTACGGCGTCGCCGCGGTGGACGTGCCGACCGGCTCGCAGGTCCGTTCCGGGATCCGCGGCTGTGGACGCGTCGTGCGAGGGCCCGCGGCACCCGCGCTGCGGTCTTCCGCTCCGATCCGGTGCCCTTGGGGCAGGCTCAGGACGTCCGGTACATCCGCGCCGAGCCCCGCCGAGAGCCTGCCGAAAGCCCTGGTGGCTCCGCCGGGGGCACTGCCGGCCGCCCGGCCGTGCGGGGTGCCGGGTGATGGCCCTCGGGGGGCGGGCGCCGCGGGTGGCGGCACTAGGGTTTGTCCTATGGCACGACCACGGCGCATCGTCCTCGTCCGGCACGGCGAGTCGGAGGGCAACGCCGACGACTCGGTCTACGAGCGCAAGCCCGACCACGCGCTGAGCCTCACCGACCGCGGATGGCGCCAGGCCGAGGACACCGGAAGCAGGCTGCGCACCCTTTTTGGTCATGAGCGCGTCAGTGTCTATGTGTCGCCCTACCGGCGCACCCACCAGACGCTCCACGCCTTCCGGCTCGATCCCCGGCTCGTCCGGGTCAGGGAAGAGCCGCGACTGCGAGAGCAGGACTGGGGGAACTGGCAGGAGCGGGACGCCGTGCGGCTTCAGAAGGCCTACCGCGACGCCTACGGCCACTTCTTCTACCGCTTTCCGCAGGGCGAGTCGGGAGCGGACGTCTACGACCGGGTCGGGGCGTTCCTGGAGAGTCTCCACCGGAGCTTCGAGTCCCCGGAGCACCCGCCCAACGTCCTGCTCGTCACCCACGGGCTGACCATGCGCCTCTTCTGCATGCGCTGGTTCCACTGGACGGTTCCCGAATTCGAGTCGCTCTCGAATCCCGGCAACGGCGAGACGAGGATGCTGCTGCTCGGCGAGGACGGCCGGTACGCGCTGGACAGGCCCTTCGAGCGCTGGTGCACACCCGAGTGGTACGGGATCACCGGATAGAGTGGCGGTGCGATGACCGCTGACTCCACTCTCGACCGGCGCCTCGGCCGCGCCTTGGCCAGCCTGCGCGGGCTGTCCGTGGGAGACGCCCTGGGCTCCCAGTTCTTCGTACCTTCCCACCATGCGCTGCTGAAGCGGCGGGCCCTGCCGTCCGGACCCTGGCAGTGGACCGACGACACCGAGATGGCCTGCTCGGTGGTGGCCGTGCTGGCCGCCCACAGCCGCATCGACCAGGACGCACTCGCCCGGTCCTTCGCCGAGCACCACGACTTCGACCGGGGCTACGGTCCCGCCGTGAACCGGATGCTGAGGCTGATCCGCGAGGGCGGCGACTGGCGAGAACTGGCTGCGGGACTCTTCAGCGGACAGGGCTCGTGGGGTAACGGGGCCGCCATGCGCATCGCCCCGCTCGGCGCCTGGTACGCCGACGACCCCGAGCAGGCCACCCATCAGGCCGAGATCTCCGCGTACACGACGCACCAGCACCGCGAGGCCGTCGCCGGGAGCATGGCGGTCGCCGCGGCCGCTGCGCTCGCGGCCTCCGAGGACGGGACTCCGCCGCCCGGCGAACTGCTCGACGGGGTGATCGCACTCGTGCCGCGCAGCGCCGTGGGGCAGGGTCTCCGCCGGGCGCGGGACATGCTCGACTACGGCGACGTCGGCACGGTCGCGGCGGTGCTCGGCCGGGGACGCCGCACGAGTGCGCACGACACCGTCCCGTTCGCGCTCTGGTCCGCGGCCCGGGCCCTCGGGGACTTCGAGGAGACCTTCTGGACCACCGCCCAGGTGGGCGGGGACGTCGACACGACCTGCGCCATCGCGGGGGAGTGGTCGCGGCTGCCAGGGCCGGGGCTCCGCCCGCGGCCTGGCTGGAGCGGACCGAGGCCCTGCCCGGTTGGCTGCCCGCCCGGGTCGCCTGACGCCGGGAGGCGCCCCGGTGCGGAGCGGCGAGTCCGGTCGGCCGCACCGTCACTGCCGGCGGCCCGGCAGGTGGTGCTCGGCCCTGCGGACCGCCGACCGCGCCCGGGCGTGCGGGCGTACGGACGTGTCTGGGCGGCCCCCCCCCGCCAACTTACCCGCCCTCCGCCGGTGGTGACGCATCCGAAGCGCGGATGGGCCCTTCGAACGGTCCTTCACGAATGCGACACGTCAGCGGCGCGGCGCTTCCGAGAGCCGGGGCGCCGGCGGTGCCGTCGGGTCGTCGGCTGGCCGCTTCCGGCAGGGTGTGCGCGGTGGTGCGGCCGCTGCCGGGGTGTCCGGACCCCGTGCGCCACCCGGGCTTCGTCGTGGTCGCGGCGATGACGACGTGCCGGCCCGGAGTGTGCGGAAGCGAAAGGCGGAGTGCGAGTTTCGCCGGCACGGCCGATCTGGCCGCCCTGCCGCGCATTTGTCCGGGCGGCGGTCGGCGGCGTGCCCGTCCGGGGGACGGGGAGCCGGGGTGTCGCGACCGGGCCGCGCGGCGTAATCTGTCTGGCGCCATGCCGTACGAACCACCCACGCACTCCGTCGAGCGCTCCCTCCGCGCCACCACCGGGGCCAAGATCGTCGCCGGTGTCGACGAGGTCGGGAGAGGGGCCTGGGCCGGTCCGGTCACGGTGTGCGCGGCCATCACGGGTCTGCGACGGCCGCCCGAGGGGCTGACCGACTCCAAGCTGATCACACCCAGGCGCCGTGCCGTCCTGGCGGCGGAACTGGAGCGCTGGGTCACCTGCCACGCGCTCGGGCACGCCTCCCCGGAGGAGATCGACGACCTGGGCATGACGGCGGCCCTGCGCCTGGCGGCGTCACGGGCCCTGGAGGGGCTTCCGGTCCGTCCCGACGCGGTGATCCTGGACGGCAAGCACGACTACCTGGGCGCGCCGTGGCGGGTCCGGACGGTCATCAAGGGTGACCGGTCGTGCATCGCCGTCGCTGCCGCCTCGGTGATCGCCAAGGTGCGGCGGGACGAGCTGATGGCCGAGCTCGGACTGGAGTCGGCGGCGGTCGGACCGTACGCGTTCGCCGAGAACGCCGGCTACCCGTCACCGGTGCACAGGGCGGCGCTGCACGACCTCGGTCCCACGCCCTTCCACCGGCTTTCCTGGGCCTACCTCGACGCGATGCCGCGCTGGCGGCATCTGAAGAAGGTCCGGATTCCCGCGGAGGCGGCCGCTCTGGAAAGCGGGGGCCAACTCGGCTTCGACTTCTGAACCGGCCGTACCAGGAGTACTGTGCCGACCGGCCCGACCTCCGGTCGCACTTATGTGCCACCCGCCGATGCCCATCGCACCGGCGTTTGATAAAAATCCACCCATGCCTCTCATCCCCGAGGAGCCTCAGATTCACGAGAGTGCCCAGGGTCCCCGCGCTGCCTCGGCCACAGGCCGTACCGCGCCGACCCCCCGTCCCGTACCCGGTCCGCGCAGCGTGGCCGCTCCCCGTCCCGGGCGCCCCGGCCCCGGTCCGGCCAGGCCCGCTCCGCCCGCGCAGCGCGCGCACGGCTCCGCCGCTCCGGCGTCGCCCCGGAAGCAGAATCGTTCCGCGCCGCAGATCCAGCTCATCCCCGCCTCCGCCGAGGGGGCGCTCGACGCCGCCGGTGAGGCCGTCGACCTGCTGCTCGACTCGGGGCGTGCCCCGGGCGAGATCCTCGTGCTGACCACGGGCGAGCAGCACCCCTGGGCGGCCCACGAGCTGTCCTTCGGTGAGAGCGCCTACTGGGCCCAGCACGACGCCGCCGACGACGTCTTCTACGCGGACGCCGCCTCGGTGGGCCGTGCCTCGCCCCGGCCCGTGGTCGTCGTCGCCGTGAATGGCGACGGCGGCGACGACGCCGCCCGGGTGCTGCCCGTCGCCCTGGGGCACGCGCGAGCGCTGCTGATCCTGTGCGGTGACCCGAAGCGGATCGACGCGGCGCTCGGCGCGAACGTCTGAGCGGACCGCCGGCGCGGGCAGCCGGACCGGGCGCCGCGCGGAGCGCGTCCGGCGCCGTGCTGTGCCTTGACGCGGTGTCCAGCCGGTGCGGTGCGGTCGTGCACCGGCTCAGGGCCGGGCTCGCACCGGTGCGGCGCACCGCCGAGGGAAGAGGTTCCCCGCCTGAGCGGACCGCCGGGCTCGCCGCGGTGCGGCGCATCACCGGGGCACGGGGTACCAGCCGAGCATGGGCGCCCGCGTCCTCGCCCGCGGAGCCGTCGCCCGCGCACGATGGCGAGTGCCGCTCTGCACGGCGCCTGCCGGGCGGCGCGGACGGTGCGGCGGTGCCGCCTGACGCGGACTCACGAGGCGGGGGCCCGCATGCCGGAGACCGCCGTCCCCGCGTCTAGTGCCGCGCCGGGCAGGGTTTGCCCGTCAAGGAGCGGGGTCCGGTGTGGTGCATCGCAAGCCGCCGGACCGGCCTCGTCGTGGGCCTGCTCGGTTGATGCGGCTGACTCGGCAACGCAGCGATTCGCCGAGCCTGCCGTGCCGGGCGCCGCGACGGGTCGAACGCCGCCTGACGCGGCCCTAGCGAGCCGCCGTACGGCGCATCGCTTCGGCGGCGCCGCTCGCCGTGCGCAAGGGAGCCGTCCCCGGACCGGACACCAGGTCCGCGAAACCGCTCGGCCGCGACCCGGAGCTGGGCCGGCGCCCGCCGCGCCCTTCCCCGAGCACCTGCCACCCGCCGCGCGTCAGCGTGATGTACGCGCCGCACCTCAGCCCGTGCAAGGTGCACGCGTCCCGCAGGCCCCACATCCAGGCGCCGTCCTCCTCCGTCCAACGCTCATCGCCCTCACGGCAGTAGAGCAGCACGGCGGTGCGCACCGGTGAACGGCGGCGCAGATCGTGGGGGATGACCCGCCGCAGCTGGGCCAGCAGGGTGTTACGGAACTCCCACCCGTCGGCCGGGACGGGGCGCCGGGCGAACGAGGCACTGGCGACGAGCCGCTCCTCGGTGTCGAGCACGGCGACCACGGCCGTCGAGGGCGCGGGCTCGTGGCGGACGTGCAGTCCGCTGACCACCTCGCGCGGGTTGCGAAGGAGAGGTATCCCCGCTTCCGCCCACTCCGCGGGTTCCAGCAGTCTGGCGAGGCGACTGGCGGAGGCGGTCGATCCTTTGAACGAAGTGGCTGCGGACGAGGCGAATCCGAAGGTCACGGTCCTCCCTTCGCATACGCGCCCACAGTGCGGGCAGGGTCGGGTGAGGGCGCACCGCGGCATAGCCCTTGCGGACCGCGACCGGACCGGGCGGAGGGCGGTGGTTCCAATTCTTGCGGGCCAGGGGGCGGGCGGCAACGAGCAATTGAGGCCGCTGACTGGAATGGGCGGAAATGGTGCTCATTTCCCTGCCCGTCCACGCGTCCTGTCCCGCACACCCTTACGCCTGAACTGCCAGGACCAGCGGAAACACCCCCTCAGCTCCCGCCCGCCGCAGCAGTCGTGACGCGACGGCGAGGGTCCAGCCGCTGTCCGAAAGATCGTCCACAAGCAGCACCGGGCCGCCGGCCTCCGTCACCGTCCGTGCCAGATCCGGTGGAACGGCGAAGGCCTCGTGCAGCCCGCGCACCCGCTGCGCGCTGTTCGTGCGTGAGATGTGCCGGTCCTCCGAACCCGCCGCGTACTCGATGGTGCCGAGGAAGGGCATCCTCCCGACCTCCGCGATGCGGGTTCCGAGCGATCCCACGAGTTGTGGCCTGGTGCGCGAGGCGACGGCCACGACCCCGACGGGGCGGGCCGGAGCGTCGGGGCCCCCGAGGACCAACCACCAGGGCCCCGGGCCCAGTCGGCCAGCACACTCACGACGGCGTCGGCCACATCGGCGGGCACCGGGCCGTCCGGGGACTGCGCGGCGAGCATCGGCCGCAGTCGGTTGCCCCAGCCGATGTCGGAGAGCCGGCCCAGCGCCCGGCCGGTGAAGGCCTGCTCGCCCGCGGGGATACGGCCCTTCAGGTCCACACCGACCGCCGGAAGGCCCGTGGGCCACATCTTGCGGGCCTCCACCTCCACACCCGGGCGCCCCAGTTCGCCACGTGCGGCGTCCAGTGCGGCAGCGGACACCGAGGCGTCGAAGCGGGGCCCCGCGCAGTTGTCGCAGCGTCCGCAGGGGGCAGCGTCCCCGTCGTCGAGCTGCAGGCGCAGGAACTCCATCCGGCAGCCCACGGCCGAGGCGTAGTCGCGCATCGCCTGCTGCTCGCTCTCACGTTGACGCGCCACCCACGCATAGCGCTGGGAGTCGTACACCCACGGCCGGCCCGTCGTCGTCCAGCCGCCCTTGACCCGGTGCACGGCTCCGTCCACGTCGAGGACCTTGAGCATGGTCTCCAGACGTGTGCGCCGCAGCTCGACGAGCGGCTCCAGCGCAGGGAGCGACAGGGGACGCTCAGCGTGCGCCAGGACGTCGAGAGTGCGCCGCACGAGGTCCTCGGACGGGAAGGCGACCGAGGCGAAGTACTGCCAGATCGCCTCGTCCTCCTTGCCGGGCAGGAGGAGCACCTCGGCGTGCTCCACACCGCGCCCGGCGCGGCCCACCTGCTGGTAGTAGGCGATGGGCGAGGAGGGCGATCCCAGGTGGACGACGAAGCCGAGGTCGGGCTTGTCGAACCCCATCCCGAGCGCGGAGGTGGCGACCAGGGCCTTCACCCGGTTCGCCAGCAGGTCGTCCTCCGCCTGCTGCCGCTCCGCGTTCTCCGTGCGGCCCGTGTACGACGCCACCGTGTGCCCGCAGTGCCGCAGATACGCCGTCACCTCCTCCGCGGCGGCGACGGTGAGGGTGTAGATGATCCCCGAGCCGGGCAGGTCACCGAGGTGATCGGCGAGCCAGGCCAGCCGGTGGGCGGCGTCGGGGAGTTGGAGCACGGCGAGGCTCAGGCTCTCCCGGTCGAGCGGCCCGCGCAGCACCAGCGCGTCGGTGCCCGCACCCGTGCCCAACTGCTCGGCGACGTCGGCGGTCACTCGGGCGTTGGCGGTCGCCGTCGTGGCCAGCACCGGGACACCGGGCGCCAGATCGGCGAGCATCGTGCGCAGCCGCCGGTAGTCGGGCCGGAAGTCATGGCCCCAGTCGGAGATGCAGTGCGCCTCGTCCACCACGAGCAGACCGGTCGCCGCTGCGAGTTTCGGCAGCACCTGGTCGCGGAAGTCCGGGTTGTTCAGCCGCTCGGGACTGACCAGCAGCACGTCGACCTCGCCCGCTGCCACCTCGTCCTGGACCGACTCCCACTCCTCCGTGTTCGACGAGTTGATCGTCCTCGCCCGGATGCCCGCTCGCGCGGCGGCCTCCACCTGGTTCCGCATGAGCGCGAGCAGCGGCGAGACGATCACCGTCGGGCCGCTGCCCTGCTCACGGAGCAGGGAAGTGGCGACGAAGTACACGGCGGACTTGCCCCAGCCCGTCCGCTGCACGACCAGCGCCCGGCGTTTCTCCGCCACGAGTGCCTCGATGGCCCGCCACTGGTCCTCGCGGAGTTTCGCGGCGCCGGTGGTGTCCCCGACGAGGCGTGCGAGTACCGCGTCGGCCGACGCCCTGAGCTGTGCGTGATCTGCGTTGGTCATGCCCCCATGCAACCCGATGGCGCGGACAATGCGCGAACGGGCCGGTCTCCCTGTGGAAAACGTTATCCACAGGGGTCGCGGTCCCGTGGCGGTCCGCGGGAACGTCGTGCCATGACCAAGCACCACGAACCCAACGGGCCGGCCGTCGACGATCAGCAGCAGGTCGTCCTGCGCGGGCCCGCCGAACTCGCCGACGCCCTGCCGTACATGCTGGGCTTCCATCCGACCGACTCCATCGTGCTCGTCGCGCTGCACGGCGGGCGGGGCCGCTTCGGAGGGCGGCTCCGCGTGGGCATCCCCGAATCGCCGCGCGAGTGGCTGCCCGTCGCCCGGCACCTCGCCGAGTGCCTCGTCGAGGGCAGCGAGCGCCGCGGCGCCCGGCCGGACGGCATCGTCGTCTTCCTCTGCCGGGACCCCGCGGAAGGGGAGTCCGGGCAGGCCGTGATGGAGCGGCTGCGTCCGCTCGCGCAGTGGCTCCGGACCTCCTGCGGAGCGCTCGACGTTCCGGTCCCGGAGGCGCTGTGCATTTCCGGCGGCCGCTTCTGGAGCTACTGCTGCCCGGATTCCCGCTGCTGTCCGGCGGAGGGGACGGCGACGGCGATCCCGGGCACCTCGGTGATGGCCGCGGCCGCGGCCTATGCGGGTATCCAGGTGCGGGGCTCACTGCAGGAGATGGAGTCCCGCCTGGAGCCGCTGGGGACCCCGTCCATGGCCGACCAGGAGCGGGCCCTGGACTCCGCAGGCGCGGCCCTGCTGCCGAGGATCCTGGACGGAGGGAGCAGGGAGCAGGTCGCGTCCGAGACCCTCAGGCTCGCCCGCCGGCTGATGAAGCGCCTGGGGGAGAGGGCGACGCTGGACATGGACCGGTCCTCGGCGGACGGGCGCGACGACAGGCTGATCTCCCACGCCGAGGCCGCCGCGGTGATCCTCGGACTCCAGGACCGCGACACCCGGGACCGGGCCGCCGCGTGGATGGAGGGCCCGGAGGCCCACCGCGCGCTCAGGCTGTGGCGTGCGCTCGCCCGCCGCTGCGTCGGCCCCTATGTGGAGCATGCCGCCGCTCCGCTCTCGCTGGCCGGGTGGGTGTCCTGGTCCACGGGCGACGAGCCGAGTGCGAGAGTCGCCCTCAGCCTCGCCCTGCGCGTCGATCCGGAGTACGTCTTCGCACGCCTGCTGCACCAGGCGTGCAACGACGGGCTTGATCCCGAGGACCTGCGCCGCTGCCTGCGTACACATGCGGCGGCGCAGGAGCCGCAGAGGGCGGGGACGTCCGCACCCGTCCCGTCCGCCGAGGCTTCCCCGGCCGCTTCCGCGGGGCCGGGGCCAGGGCTGGCTGTCGCTGAGCCCACGGCCGGGTTCGCGGGCAGCGTGCCTGCTCCTCCCGGATCCGTCACGGAGCGGCCCGCTCCAGATTCGGCCACTGCGGGTTCACCCTCCTCGGCGGCTCCGGCACCGGGCCCCGCAGCGGCGGAACTTCCCGGAGCGGACCAGGACTCGCCCCCCTCCCGCGCGGGGACGCCGGACACGGAGGGTGACGGCGTGCCGCGGATTCACGGCGCGGCACGACCTCAGTGCCAACGCGCCGAGGAGGGGCGCCGCCCCGGGGTACGACCCGCCCCCGTGCGCCCGGTGCCACGGGCACGTCCGGCAGTCCGGAAGCGAGTCACGGCGGCGGGCTCCGCCGCTTCGGGCGCCACGGCCCCCGGGCAGCGCGCCGCCTCGCACGTCGACGGCGATGCCGCCGCATGTGGACGGACACGCCCGGCCGGCCGCTCCGGTGATCGCGGCACGGGAAGGGGAGCAGGCGGCGGAGCGTGATCGGCCGGCCTCGCAGC
Source organism: Streptomyces sp. I6 (assembly GCA_003725745.1). Taxonomy (GTDB): domain Bacteria; phylum Actinomycetota; class Actinomycetes; order Streptomycetales; family Streptomycetaceae; genus Streptomyces. The sequence continues at coordinate 5,270,220 of RHDP01000001.1, forward strand.
GGGTGCCGCTGTCCGGCTGAGCGGTGGCGCCGTGAAGCCGGGCAGCAGGAGCCGCTCGGCGCCGGCCGTGCACCGGGAGCCGCCTGGCCGCACTCCGCCCCGCCCGGCACGCACAGTCCCGGCCGGGCGCCGTCCAACGCGTGCCGGCCGGGCCCCGTCCCGCGAGTCCGGGCCGGGCCCGCCCGGCCCGCTCGCGGTCTTGGCCCCCGACTCGCGTCGCCGGCTCCGTCTCCCGCCGTTGCCCCGGCCCGCGCTCCGCCACTGCCCGGTCCGGGCCTCCATCCCCCGGCTGACGGCAGCCCGGGCTCCCGCCGCACCCGGTTGGGCCCGGGACTCCGGCCCGCCAGACGGCGACCCCGGCGTGAGCTCCGGTTCTGCCGTGGAGGGGTGAGTGGACGGGTTCCGGTCCTGTACCGGCGAACCCGGTCTCCGGACGGGAGCGGCTGGCGAGCGGGAGCCCCCGGGGCTGCGCCCAACGAGCCCGTCGCGTGGCCGGGACGTCAATCCGGTGAGCGCCGGAAGTCGCCGTTCCCGCATGGAAGGGAGTGTTTATCGTCAGGGAGACGACTATGATCGCGGCATGCCCTACGACCCGTCGGCCTTCCCGCCCTTCGCTGTCACCGTCGACCTGGTCGTGCTCACCGTGCGGCGCGACGCGCTGTGCGCCCTGGTGGTACGGCGCGGTGAGCAGCCGTACCAGGGCCGGTGGGCGCTGCCCGGAGGATTCGTCAGGGCGGACGAGGACCTCACGGCCGCGGCGGCGCGTGAACTCGTCGAGGAGACGGGGCTCTGCGTGCACGACCCCCACTCCCCCGCGCCGGGCAACGGCGCCCACCTCGAACAGCTCGCGACCTACGGCGACCCGAAGCGGGACCCGCGCATGCGCGTGGTGAGCGTGGCGCACCTGGTACTCGCCCCGGACCTCCCGGCGCCGCGCGCCGGTGGTGACGCGAACCAGGCCCGCTGGGCGCCCGTCGGGCTGCTGCTGAGCCAGGAGGGGGGTGCGCGTGACGAGGACCAGTCCGGGCAGCTCGCCTTCGACCACACGCAGATCCTGGCCGACGGTGTGGAGCGGGCCCGCTCCAAGATCGAGTACTCCTCGCTGGCCACGGCCTTCTGCCCGCCGGAGTTCACCGTGGGCGAGCTGCGGCGGGTGTACGAGGCGGTGTGGGGAGTCGCCCTGGATCCGCGCAACTTCCATCGCAAGGTGACCGGGACCCCTGGTTTCCTGGTGCCCACGGGCGGTACCACGACCCGCCAGGGCGGGCGCCCGGCCCAGCTCTTCAGGGCCGGTGGCGCGACCCTGCTCAATCCGCCGATGCTGCGCCCGGAGGTCTGACGCCCGCGGTATCGGAGCTGCGGAGGCCGTGACGGCGCCTGACACCCGGTACCCCGGAGCTGCATAGAAAGTCCGAAATGTCGCGTTATCGTGCTGCGGTATCCACACCTGCCGCGTACCCGCACTGCCGCCGAGCGGTCTCACCTCCGCAAGGGAAGCGATGCTCCAGGCCATCGGACTCACCAGCACCACCCGCCGGTACCTCACGCGTGCCGTTGACGATCTGACCTTCGAGGCGAGGCCCGGCGACGTCACCGCCCTTCTCGGGGCCAGGGGTTCGGGCAAGAGCACGGCCCTGCGCCTGATGCTCGGGCTCGAGGCCGGCCGCGGCGTCGCGTACTTCCGCGGACGCCCCCTGCACGCCATGGCGAGCCCCGCCCGGGAGGTGGGTGTGCTGCTGGGCGACGTTCCGGGGCATCCCGCCCGCACCGCACGGGGGCAGCTCCGCATGCTCTGCGCGGCCGCCGGAGTGCCGGTGTCGCGCGCGGACGACATGCTCGACCTCGTGGGCATCGCCGCCCTGCGGGACGCGCGACTCGGCTCCCTCTCGCTCGGCATGGACCGCAGACTGGGACTGGCCTCCGCGCTGTTGGGCGACCCGCACACGCTGCTGCTCGACGCCCCGTCCCGGGGACTCTCGCCGCGCGAGCACAGCTGGCTGTTCGGTCTGCTGCGCGCTCATGCCGCGCACGGCGGGACCGTCCTCTACACGACCGCGGACCCCAAGGAGGCCGCCGGGACCGCGGATCGCGTGGTCACGATCGACAACGGCCGGCTCGTCGCCGACCAGGACGCCGCCGACTTCGCCCGCACCCGGCTCCGGCCGCGCGTCGCGGTCAGGACGCCGCACGCCGGAAGGCTCGCCGCGGCACTGAGCCGTGAGTCGGGGGCCGGGCGCCGCTCCGTCGAAGTCGTCACCGAGGGCGGGAACCGGCTCTCCGTGTACGGCAGCAGCTGTGCGGAGATCGGTGACGCCGCCTTTCGGCACGGCGTTCCCGTCCACCGACTCGCCGAGGAGATCGGTGACGCCGGCCCCCGCCCGCCGTCCGTACCCGGGGCCATGGGCGAGGCCGCGGACGGCACCGCCCTCGCGGGGCCGGCCGGACCCGGTCCCGCACCCGCTCCGGGCGGTTGTGCCGGCCGCCGGGTCACCGCGCGGGATGCCGCCCGGCCGGCGTCCCTGGACGGCGGTTCCCCGTATGCGCCCGCGGCCGGCTCGGAGCCCCATCCCGCGAGGCCGCAGGGCCCCGGTCACCACCCCGCCGCTCCTCGCCGGGCGGCGCCCCGTCCGCCTGCCGTGCACCGCCCGGACGCCGGCCCGGATCCGGCCGCCCCGCCGCCCCGCCCCGAACTCCGCGATCCCGGCCGGGATCCCGGCCGGGATCCCGACGGCGCCCATGCCCTCCTCGTCGGGGTCTCCGGCCCCGGCGCCGCCCATCGCGAGGCCCGAGCCCCCGCAGTGCCCGGCCCGGACGTCTCCGACGGCGCCCGCCCCGACGGCGCGCCGCGCACCGAACCCTTCCGGAGCGGTCGGGGAGTCTTGCGCGGCGGCCGGGCTGCCGCCGGCGCGCAGCCCTCCCTCCGTCCCCGCCGGGGGCACCCCGCGCCGGGCGGCCTCCGTCGCAGCCGCTCCAGCCGCTGCGGTACGAACTGCGCCGCATCCTCGGGGTCCGCACGACGTATCTGGTCGTCGCGGCCGTTCTCGTCTCCTCGGCCGCGCTCTCCGCCCTGCTCGCGTACACGGGTCGCACCCCGCTGCCGGGCCTCCTCGCGGCCTGGCCCGATGCGTTGCCGCTGCCTCCGGCGGCCCTGGGGGCCGGTGTGCTCGGAGCCCTCTCGTTCGGGAGGAGTTCCGCTATCCCGCGCTGGCGGCCGCCCGCGGAACCGTCCCCCGGCGGCTCGGCCTGCTCCTCGCCAAGCTGGCGGTGACGGCCGCGGCCGCCCTCGCGATCGGCGGCGCCGTCCTCGTGCTCGACGCCCAGGTGCTGTGGCTCCTCTACGGGTCCGACCCCGTTCCAGTTCTGCGGAACTGGCCGGCTCTCTGCCTGAGTTGGGCCGGACTCCTGGTCGGCAGCGCCTGGTCGGGCCTGCTCGCCGCGGGCACCTTCCGCCGCACGGTCGCGGGTGTGGTCGCGGTGCCGGCCGTACCCGTGGTGGTCGTCCCCTCCTGCAGAAGGCGCTCGCCGGTCCGTCCGGACGCTCGCTCGGGGATTCCCGGACCGTCTGGGGAGCTGACCTGGCTGGGCTGGCCGCACGAGGTGGACCGCTGGTTGCTCGCGGCGCTGCGAGCGCTCGCGCAACCCGTGGGAACGGCAATGGCGTTGTCGTTCTCTATTCTGCTCTGCTCGTACCTGCTCATCGGACTTCGCGGCAAAGCTCGTTGGTGACCGAATGCGATCACGGTGCGATGAGCTGCCCGTAACTCCCCGAAGAATGACCGTTTCTTCCCGATAAGGCGTCAATTGCAAGGCGGGCGCCGATCACCCTTTCGTGTGCTTTTCACCAAAGACCTCAAGGGCGGCTGAAGGCACGCCGACAAAAGATGCGTGAGTACCCTTGCGCACACCATGATGACCGCCGCCCGCCCCGTCGAGCCCGGCCTCGCCGGCCCGGGCGATCTCGACCGATACCCCTACCCGGAGGTGCCCGGCGTCGACCGGGTCGGCCCCCCGGCCTGGGACACCGCGGAAAGCGAGTTGGGCCGGGCCGGCCGCCGTGCCGCGGGCAGCCGGGGCCGCGGGCTCCACGGTCAACTCGTCCAGCAGTTGGGCCAGATGATCGTCTCCGGGGACCTCGGGGCCGACCGCCCGCTCGTGCCGGAGGAGATCGGCCAGCGCTTCGAGGTGTCCCGCACCGTGGTCCGCGAGTCGTTGCGGGTCCTCGAGGCCAAGGGCCTTGTCAGTGCCCGCCCGAACGTGGGCACCAGGGTCCGTCCGGTCAGTGACTGGAACCTGCTCGACCCCGACATCATCGAGTGGCGCGCCTTCGGCCCCCAGCGCGACGACCAGCGCCGCGAGCTGACCGAGCTCCGCTGGACGATCGAGCCGCTCGCCGCCCGGCTGGCGGCGGGGCACGGCCGTGAGGACGTCCAGCAGCGTCTCGCCGACATGGTGGAGATCATGAGCCACTCGCTCACGCAGGGCGACGGGATCACCTTCGGCCGCGCCGACGCCGAGTTCCACTCGCTCCTGATCCAGGTCGCGGGCAACCGCATGCTGGAGCACCTGTCGGGCATCGTGGCCGCCGCCCTTCAGGTGTCCGGGGGGCCTGCCGCGGGCTGCGACCGCCCCTCCGAGGCCTCCCTGGCGCACCACGCCCGCATCGTGGACGCCCTCGCGGCCGGTGACGCGAACGGCGCCGAGTCCGCCATGCGGCAACTTCTCACCGCCCACCCCGAGGTGGAGCGAGTGGTTCCGGCTCCCCGCGAGCACTGACCCGCGGCTGCGGCCGAGGTGTTCGAGGCGCACCCTCGTGTGTCGCCGGACCGTGGGGTCCGGCGACACGATCGTGGGCCCGGATGCCGAACGGCCACCCCGTTTGGCCGTTTGGTCGCAAATGGGGTGTGACTCGGGCCACGCGTAATGGGCGTAACACTCCTCGAGGCAGCGCGATGACCTAAGAGGTGACAGCCGAGGAGGGAATACGGGCGCCGATCGCGGCGCTGTTCACTCTCCGAGGTCCAGCCCGCGCCGTCGGTACATCCCCAGCCGGCGGTCGTCGGCTCCGGCCCGATCACGGGCGGGGCCGGAAGCCGTTTCCATCGTTCCGAGAGGTTGTTCGTGTCGGCCAGCACATCCCGTACGCTCCCGCCGGAGATCGCCGAGTCCGAGTCTGTCATGGCGCTCATCGAGCGGGGAAAGGCTGATGGGCAGATCGCCGGCGATGACGTGCGTCGGGCCTTCGAGGCTGACCAGATTCCGCCAACCCAGTGGAAGAATGTTCTGCGCAGCCTCAACCAGATCCTCGAGGAAGAGGGTGTGACGCTGATGGTCAGTGCCGCGGAGTCGCCCAAGCGCACCCGCAAGAGCGTCGCAGCTAAGAGCCCGGCAAAGCGCACCGCCACCAAGACCGTCGCGGGCAAGACGGCAGCGGCAAGGACCGCCGCCGCCTCCGCCGCGGCCACCACCGCCGACGAGGCCCCTGCGGCGGCCGCAGAGACCGCCGCGCCCGCGAAGAAGGCCGCCGCGAAGAAGACCGCGGCCAAGAAGACGGCACCCGCGAAGAAGACCGCCGCGAAGAAGACCGCGGCCAAGAAGACGACAGCGGCCAAGAAGGACGCGGAAGAGCTGCTCGAGGGCGAGGAGGCGCTCGAGGAGCCGCAGGCCGGCAAGGCCGGCGGCGATGAGCCGGAGAGCGCCGAGAGCGCCGGCTTCGTGCTGTCCGACGAGGACGAGGACGACGCTCCGGCGCAGCAGGTCGCGGCGGCCGGCGCCACCGCCGACCCGGTGAAGGACTACCTCAAGCAGATCGGCAAGGTTCCCCTGCTCAACGCCGAGCAGGAGGTCGAGCTGGCCAAGCGCATCGAGGCGGGCCTCTTCGCCGAGGACAAGCTGGCCAACTCCGACAAGCTCGCCCCGAAGCTCAAGCGTGAGCTGGAGATCATCGCCGAGGACGGCCGCCGCGCCAAGAACCACCTGCTGGAGGCCAACCTCCGGCTGGTCGTGTCGCTGGCCAAGCGCTACACCGGCCGCGGCATGCTCTTCCTGGACCTGATCCAGGAGGGCAACCTCGGTCTGATCCGTGCCGTGGAGAAGTTCGACTACACCAAGGGCTACAAGTTCTCCACATACGCCACCTGGTGGATCCGCCAGGCGATCACCCGCGCCATGGCCGACCAGGCCCGCACCATCCGCATCCCGGTGCACATGGTCGAGGTCATCAACAAGCTCGCGCGCGTGCAGCGCCAGATGCTCCAGGACCTGGGCCGCGAACCCACCCCGGAGGAGCTGGCCAAGGAACTCGACATGACCCCGGAGAAGGTCATCGAGGTCCAGAAGTACGGCCGCGAGCCGATCTCGCTGCACACCCCGCTGGGCGAGGACGGCGACAGCGAGTTCGGTGACCTGATCGAGGACTCCGAGGCCGTCGTCCCGGCCGACGCCGTCAGCTTCACGCTGCTCCAGGAGCAGCTGCACTCGGTGCTCGACACGCTCTCCGAGCGCGAGGCGGGCGTGGTCTCCATGCGCTTCGGCCTCACCGACGGCCAGCCCAAGACGCTTGACGAGATCGGCAAGGTCTACGGCGTGACCCGCGAGCGCATCCGGCAGATCGAGTCCAAGACCATGTCCAAGCTCCGCCATCCGTCCCGGTCCCAGGTCCTGCGCGACTACCTGGACTAGCCTGCGCGACCACCTGGACCAGCCTGCGCGACTACCTGGACCAGGCGGTGTCGCGAGAGTAGCCCCGCCCGCGGGGCGGGGCCGGCCGTGTCCGGTGCGTGCGACCGCAGGGCGGAAGGTCATCCTCGTACCGGACGTACTCGGATGCATCCGGCAACGCGGCGCGGGGCCGCCTCCCGTGCTCCCGTGCTCCCGTGCCCGAAGGGCAGCGGGGAGTGCGTGCCGGCCCGTCGTGGGCCGGGTGGGACTCCCGCAACCCGCCCTGGCCGAGCGCGGCCGAAGGGCCGAAGCCCCGGTCGACCGGCAGCGGGCTCGGCACACCCCCGGAACGACGGGGCGCCGGGCCCGCTGCCCGTCCGTGTCCCGAACGCCCGGTGAGCCCGCCTCCGGGTCCGTGCCCCCTTCGCCGCCCCGGCCGTTGCCCGCGCCGGGCCCCTCGGGCCGATACGCCGGAGGGCGCCGACGCACCGCTCTCGCGGGGTGCAAACCGTGCCGGGCTGTCTGACGCTGAGTGTACGGAGAGCACCGGAGAGTCAGGAGAGCGCATGCGACGTCCCATCATCCGGCCCCTGCCGGTGGCCTTGGCCCTGGCCTCCGCGGCGGCTCTGACACCCCTGGCCGCCCAGGCTCCGGCGGCGGCCGACAGCGTGATCATCGGAGGCGCGGCGGTGCGCTCCTCGGAGATTCCCTGGGTCGTCGCCCTGTCCAGCCGTGACCGGTTCGGGGGTACCAGGGCCGGTCAGTTCTGCGGTGGCGTGGTGGTGGCCCCCACCCAGGTGCTCACCGCGGCCCACTGCCTCAGCCGCGAGGTGCTGGGGACGACGGTGGGCGAGGTGCGGGACCTCCGGGTGATCGCGGGGCGTGAGGACCTTCGCGGATCCGGCGGTCAGGAGATCCCGGTGCGGAAGGTCCAGCTCGCGCCCGGGTACGACCCCGCGACCAGCTCCGCGGATCTGGCCGTGCTCACGCTGGGAACCGCGCTGCCCGCGCGCGACGCCATCGCGACGGCCCGCCGGGGCGACGAGGCCTACCGGCCGGGCACCCCGGCGACGGTCTACGGCTGGGGCGACACCACGGGGATCGGGACCTACTCCAGTACGCTGCACGGCGCCCGGGTGCAGGTCCAGCCGGACTCGGTGTGCGCGCGGGCGTATCCCGGAAAAGTGATGGGGGGCCGCTACATGCCGGCGACCATGATGTGCGCCGGTGACGCCAGGGGCGGTCATGACGCCTGCCAGGGCGACAGCGGCGGCCCGCTGGTGGCGCGGGGCCGGCTGATCGGGATCGTCTCCTGGGGCAGCGGCTGCGGTCGGGCGGACGCTCCGGGCGTCTACACCCGGGTCGGTGAGGTGCTGCCCACGGTGGCCGGCCGGCACTGAGCCCCGCGTCGGTCGGCGGCGCCCGGGGCCGCCGGACGTGGACTGCCGGGGAACACAACCCCGTTGAGCGGGATCGGGGTCTGCCGGGTGTCACCGTGCGTGCGCGTCGCGCCACCGAGTGGTGGGGGGATGAGAACGGGCGGCCGCCCCCGCGGGAGGGGCGGCCGCCCGTCGGCCGGTCCTGGACCGGCCCCTGGCTCGTCGTGGGATGAGAGATCAGCGCTCGTCGTCTCCGGCGCTGGCCGGTACGGCCGTCAGGCGGTCCGTCTCATCCTGTATCTCAGCGGCGATCTTCTTGAGTTCCGGCTCGAACTTGCGCCCGTGGTGGGCACAGAAGAGCAGCTCACCGCCGCTTGTCAGGACGACGCGCAGGTACGCCTGGGCGCCGCAGCGGTCGCAGCGGTCAGCGGCCGTCAGCGGGCTCGCGGGGGTCAGAACAGTAGTCACGTCGCCTCTTCTCTAGCTCGACGAGCTGTCGTACCAGGGTCAACATCCAACCAGGCCGAAAACGTTCCCGCTCGTGCCTTTCCCCTGAAACTTCTTCGTCAAGGTGGCTGTCTGCTGCCGGTTGGCGGCGAATGTGCCGTATTGCTTGGCTTTACGGTTTCGCTTGGCTTCTCTGGGCCTTGGTCCTCCCGGCTGGGTTGCCGGTTGTTCATGAGGACGTGCCCGGAGCCTAAATGGTTCATGCCTGGAAGGGAACGTGATGTGCACGTCACTCCATCGAGGTATCGAACGTGTATGCGACTCTGGACTAGCATGTTGAATCATGAGGGTGGCGTGACATCGGCTCTACCAGGCCTCGGTACCCTCTGACGGTCGACCGACGCCGGCCGTCTCCCCCACACGGCCACCATCCGAATTCAGCGAGGAGCGAACCGCGTGACCGCCGAAACGTCCGTGCCGTCGAGTGCGCTGCTGACCGCAGACCGTGACGGTTCCAACTACACCGCGCGGCACCTGCTCGTCCTCGAGGGGCTCGAGGCCGTTCGCAAGCGGCCGGGCATGTACATCGGCTCGACGGACAGCCGGGGCCTGATGCACTGCCTGTGGGAGATCATCGACAACTCGGTGGACGAGGCCCTCGGCGGCCACTGCGACCACATCGAGGTCATCCTCCACGACGACGGCTCCGTCGAGGTCCGCGACAACGGCCGCGGCATCCCCGTCGACGTGGAGCCCAAGACCGGGCTGTCCGGCGTCGAGGTCGTCATGACCAAGCTGCACGCCGGCGGGAAGTTCGGCGGCGGCTCGTACGCGGCCTCCGGCGGTCTGCACGGTGTGGGCGCCTCCGTCGTCAACGCGCTCTCCGCCCGTCTCGACGTCGAGGTCGACCGAGGCAGCGCGACCCACTCGATCAGCTTCCGCCGGGGTGTTCCCGGCATCTTCACCGAGTCCGGCCCGGACGCGCCGTTCGATCCGGCGAGCGGCCTGATCAAGGGCAGGCGAGTGCCCAGGACCCGCACCGGCACCCGGGTCCGCTACTGGGCGGACCGCCAGATCTTCCTCAAGGACGCCCGGCTGCAGCTGGAGACGCTCCACCAGCGCGCTCGCCAGACGGCGTTCCTCGTGCCCGGCCTCACCATCGTGGTCCGCGACGAGCGCGACCTCGAGGGCGAGGGCAAGTCACAGGAGATCTTCCGTTTCGACGGCGGCATCAGCGAGTTCTGCGAGTTCCTCGCCCAGGACAAGGCGGTCTGCGACGTCCTGCGGCTGAGCGGCCACGGCACGTTCAAGGAGACCGTCCCCGTCCTCGACGACCGCGGCCACATGACGCCCACCGAGGTCACCCGGGAACTGGGCGTCGACATCGCGCTGCGCTGGGGCACCGGTTACGACACGACGGTCAGGTCGTTCGTGAACATCATCGCCACCCCCAAGGGCGGCACCCACGTCACCGGCTTCGAGCGCTCAGTCACCAAGACGATCAACGAGGTGCTCCGCTCCGCCAAGCTGCTGCGTGTCGCCGAGGACGACATCGTCAAGGACGACGCCCTCGAGGGGCTGACCGCCGTGGTGACCGTACGGCTCGCCGAGCCCCAGTTCGAGGGGCAGACCAAGGAGGTCCTCGGCACCTCCGCGGCCAACCGCATCGTCGCCAACGTGGTCGCCAAGGAGCTCAAGGCGTTCCTGACCTCGACCAAGCGCGACGCCAAGGCGCAGGCACGGGCCGTCCTGGAGAAGGCCGTCGCCGCCGCGCGCACACGGATCGCCGCCCGCCAGCACAAGGAGGCGCAGCGGCGGAAGACGGCCCTGGAGTCGTCCTCGCTGCCCGCCAAGCTCGCGGACTGCCGCAGCGACGACGTCGAGCGCAGCGAACTCTTCATCGTCGAGGGCGACTCCGCGCTCGGTACGGCCAAGCTCGCCCGCAACTCGGAGTTCCAGGCACTGCTGCCGATCCGCGGCAAGATCCTCAACGTGCAGAAGTCGTCGGTCTCCGACATGCTCAAGAACGCCGAGTGCGGCTCGATCATCCAGGTCATAGGAGCGGGCTCCGGACGGACCTTCGACATCGACGCCGCCCGCTACGGCAAGATCGTCCTGCTCGTGGACGCCGATGTCGACGGGGCGCACATCCGCTGCCTGCTGCTCACGCTCTTCCAGCGCTACATGCGGCCGATGGTCGAGGCGGGCCGGGTCTTCGCCGCGGTCCCGCCGCTGCACCGGATCGAGCTGATCCAGCCCAGGAAGGGCCAGGACAAGTACGTCTACACGTACTCGGACAACGAACTCCGCTCCACGCTGCTGGAGTTCCAGCGCAAGGGAATCCGCTTCAAGGACTCCATCCAGCGCTACAAGGGCCTCGGCGAGATGGACGCCGACCAGCTCGCGGAGACCACGATGGACCCGCGCCACCGCACGCTGCGCCGGATCAACATCGGGGATCTGGAGGCGGCGGAGCAGATCTTCGACCTGCTGATGGGGAACGAGGTCGCACCGCGCAAGGAGTTCATCACCAGCTCCGCGGCGACCCTGGACCGCTCGCGCATCGACGCCTGACGCGAGCACGGACCCGGGCCTCCCCGGCCCCGGACGGCCCAGGACGGGCAGGTCCTCCGTGACCGCGGGCGGAGTGTGAGTCTCCGTCACCTGATGGAGTGAAGAGCTTGAGAGAGGAGTCCGGGATCCCCCCGTTCTGTCCATCCTTGGGCACGCGGCCGTAACGGTTCGCTGACAAGGAGAACTGAGCGTGGAGAAGCAGCAAGACCGGGACGACGGCGCTGTCCGCATCGACGACCCGTGGTACGACGCGCTGGCCGCGGGCTGGGGTGAGCCGGGCGGTGCGGACGACTCCGTTCCCCTGGCGGCCCCGGCCGCGGCAACCGGCGGGCCCGGCCACCGGACCAGCGACATCTACCTGGAAGTGCACCGCAGTGCGGCCTTTCAGGAGGTCCGCAGCCGGTATCGGCGGTTCGTCGTACCGGCGACCACTGCCTTCTTCATCTGGTACGTGGCGTATGTGATCACGGCCACCGCGGCACCCGCGCTGATGGCCCGGCAGGTGATCGGCGCCGTCAACGTGGCGATGGTGGCCGGGCTCGGCCAGTTCCTCAGCACCTTCCTGCTGACCTGGGCGTACGCCCGGCACGCCCGGCTGCGCAGGGACCGTGCCGCACTCGATCTCCGCTGGGCGGTCTTCGACCGCACCCGCGACACGGAATCGGCACCGGGCGAGGACGGCCCGTGGGCGGCTCCCGTCGGCCTCCCGGCGTACCCGCACACCGGCACGGGGGAGAACGGTCAGTGACGGGCGATCACCAGATGCTGGCCCTCGTGCTGTTCAGCGCGTTCATCGCGGTGACCCTGGCCATCACCACGTGGGTCAGCCGCAACCGGCGCGGTTCGGCCGAGGAGTTCTACGCCGGCGGGCGGCTGTTCTCCCCGATGGAGAACGGCTTCGCGATCGCGGGCGACTACATGTCGGCGGCCTCGTTCCTCGGCATCTCCGGGCTGATCGCACTGTACGGCTACGACGGAATGCTCTACTCCGTGGGCTTTCTCGTCGCCTGGCTGGTCGTGCTGTTCCTGGTGGCCGAACTGGTCCGCAACTGCGGCCGCTTCACGCTCGCCGACGTCGTCGCCAGCCGGATGAGCGAGCGTCCCGTCCGCATCGCGTCGGGAACCTCCTCGGTCACCGTTTCCGTTCTCTATCTGGTCGCGCAGATGGTGGGCGCAGGCAGCCTGGTGGCCCTGCTCCTCGGAGGGACGAGCGACTCCGCGCGCTCGTGGACCGTCGTCGGCGTCGGCGCGCTGATGGTGGTCTACGTCTCGATGGGGGGATGAGGGCCACCACCTGGATCCAGATCGTCAAGGCCGTACTGCTGATGGCCGGCGCCACCGCCCTCACCGTGCTCGTCCTGGCCCGCTTCCACGGAGATGTCAACGGAATGCTCGACTCCGCCGCCGCCCAGAGCGGACACGGCAAGGACTTCCTGTCGCCCGGGCTGCGGTACGGCACGGACTGGACCGCCCGTCTGGACTTCATCAGCCTCGGCCTCGCCCTGGTGCTCGGCACCGCCGGTCTGCCGCACATCCTGTCCCGCTTCTACACCGTTCCCACGGCCCGGGCGGCCCGCCGCTCGGTCGTCTGGTCCATCGCGCTCATCGGCAGCTTCTACCTGATGACGATCGTGCTCGGGTTCGGCGCGGCCGCCATCCTCGGCACCGACGCGGTGCGCTCGTCGAACGCCGCGGGAAACACGGCGGTCCCGCTGCTCGCCCTCGACCTCGGCGGTGGGGCGGGCTCCACCGGAGGCACGGTGCTGTTCGCCGTCGTCGCGGCGGTCGCGTTCGCGACGATCCTCGCCGTCGTCGCCGGCATCACCCTGGCGTCGTCGGCGTCCGTCGCCCACGACCTGTACGCGTCGCTGAAGAGGCGGCACGGCAGAGGGCACAGCGAGGTCGCGGTGGCACGCGTCGCCGCCGCGGTCATCGGCGCTGCCGCCATCGCGCTCGGCCTGCTCGCCCGCGACCTCAACGTGGCGTTCCTGGTGGGCCTCGCCTTCGCGGTCGCGGCGTCGGCGAACCTCCCGGTGCTGCTCTACTCGCTGTTCTGGCGCGACTTCACCACCCGGGGCGCGGTGTGGTCGGTGTACGGCGGCCTCGTTCCGGCGGTGCTGCTGGTGCTTCTCTCGCCCGTGGTGTCGGGCAGTCCCGAGGCGCTGTTCCCCCACCTGGACTTCCAGTACTTCCCGCTGCAGAACCCCGGCCTCGTCTCCATTCCGCTCGGCTTCCTCGCCGGCTGGCTCGGCACGGTGACGTCCGCGGAGGAACCGAACGAGGCCAGGCACGCGGAGACGGAGGTCCGGGCGCTGACGGGAGCGGGCGCGGTCTGAGCCGGGGCGGTCCCTGGCCGCTGCCCCCGCGGGCACGGCACGGCGGACGCCGTCGCCGCGGACGAAAAACCCGGTCAGTGCCTCGGGCCTGTCCGCCGTCCCGCCGAATCCACCGCCGTGAGGGCCCGGTCCAGTCCTGGGTCGGCCAGCGCCTCGGGCAGCACGACGGTGAACTCCGCGCCCCCGCCCATCGCCGCGCGGGCCTCGGCCACCCGGGCGGTACCGCCCTGCCGTTCCGCGAAGCGCCGGACCAGCGCCAGCCCCAGGCCGCGTCTGCCGTGCGCCGGCGGCTCCTTGGTGGACCAGCCCTCGGTGAAGACCAGTCCGCGCAGTTCCCCCGGCACCCCGGGCCGCTGTCCGAGACCCGCAGGACGACGGTGCGGTCCTCGGCGAGCGCCTCGATCTCGATGCGCGGGTCCTCGGACCCGGCGGCCGCGTCCAGTGCGTTGTCGACGAGGTTGCCCACGACGGTCACCAGGCCGCGCGGGTCGACGAGCCGGTCCGGCAGCAGCGTGCCGGACGCGATCCGCAGCGACACGCCCCGCTCGGCCGCCACTGTCGCCTTGCCGACCAGCAGCGACGCCAGCAGGGGATCGTGGATCTTCTCCGTGACCTGCTCCGCCGTGGCCCGGTGCACACCCACGGACTCGGTCACGAACTCGGCCGCCTCCTCGTGCATCCCCAGTTCCAGCAGTCCGAGCAGCGTGTGCATGCGGTTGGCATGCTCGTGGTCCTGGGCGCGCAGCGCGTCGATCAGGCCGCGGGTGGCGTCGAGTTCGCGGCCCAGCCGCTCCAGTTCGGTGCGGTCGCGCAATGTGGCGACGGCGCCGCCGTCATCCGTCGGCATCCGGTTGGCGATCAGTACGCGAGGACCCCGTACCGTCACCAGGTCCTCGCCCGTGATCCGTCCGGCCAGCACGTCCGTGGTGCGGCCCGGTCCGAGCGCGTCCCGGAGCAGGCGGCCGCCCGCTTCGGGACCGACGCCCAGCAGCCGCTGCGCCTCGTCGTTCATCAGCCGGATCCGGCCCGCCCCGTCGAGGGCGACCACCCCTTCCCGGAGGGCGTGGAGCATGGCCTCGCGCTCGGCGAGCAGCGCCGAGATGTCGGAGAAGGCGAGGTCGTGGGTCTTGCGCTGCAGCCGGCGGGAGACCATGTAGGAGGCGAGGGCCCCGGCGGCGAGGGCGCCGCCCGCGTAGGCGAGGAGCCCGGGGATCGCGTCGAGCAGCCGGTCCCGGACGCTGTCGTACGCGATACCGACCGAGACCGCGCCGACGATCCTGCCGTCTTCGTCGTGCAGCGGGACCTTTCCCCGGGCCGAACGGCCGAGCGTCCCGCTCTCGATGCCCATCACATGCCGGCCCGCGAGCGCCTGGCCGGGGTCGGTGGAGACGACCCGGCCGATCTTGTCGGCGTCCGGGTGGGACCAGCGCACCCCGCGCCGGTCCATGATCACGACGTACTCGGCCCCGGTGCTCCGCCGGATCCTCTCCGCCTCCGCCTGGACTGGGCCGCCCTCGGACGGTTCCGAGGCCAGAAGGGCCCCAACCACCTGCGGTGACGCCGTCGTCTCCGCGATAGCCAGCGCGCGGCGCATCGCCTGGTCGTCCAGCTGGGAGCTGAGCGGTGCCAGGAACAGGCCGGTGGCCAGGACGGCGACGCCGGCGGTGGTGGCCAGCTGCATCAACAGGACCTGTGCGAAGACCCGACGCGGCCAGCGGAACCGCCTCGGTCCGGGGGACACGCCTGCGGGGCCGGTCGATGCGGGGCTCATCCGAGGCACGGTATGCGTGCCGGACGGCGCTCGGGAATCCCCGGACGGGCGCCGCGGGGGCGATGCGGCGCGAAACCGGACGAGCCGGGTGCGCCGGCCGCCCCGCTCCGCGCTTGTGACACCGCCGGTGCACGGAGGGCGCGAACGCGGTGTGGGACCGGCCGGAAGGCGGCCGCGGGTCAGCGGCGGTGTGCCGGTGTCTCCGGCGCCACCGCGGGGCCGGAGAGGACCGCGCCGGCCGCCGCGCGGCCGCGCCCGGCTGTCAGCGGTGCACGCGGCGGCACTTGACCCGATCGCCCCCCGCCCGATCGCCTAGGCGGCGCGGTCGCCGAGGGCACGGCCCGGCCATCGGGGAGCTCGGTCAGGCGCCGACCGGTGGCGGGTCGCCGTCGCGGGGCCTTCACCCCCACGCTCTGCGCGGCACGGGTGGTCGGCTGGAGCGCCAACATCGCGGAGCAGGCGCAGGATTCGAAGATCATCCGACCCGCCGCGCGCTATGTCGGGCCCTGGCCGCCGCAGCCGCTGCCGGAGGCCTGCTGAACGGCCCGCACGACCCTGCCCGTGTCCTGGCCCCATATCCTGGGCCGAAGCACGAGCAGCCCAGGAGGTCCCGCCTTGAGCAGTCCGCAGATACCCGTCGTCGTCCTCGCGGGCTTTCTGGGATCGGGCAAGACCACCCTGCTCAACCATCTGCTGCGGGCCGGCCGCGGGACCCGGATCGGTGCGATCGTCAACGACTTCGGGGCGATCGAGATCGACGCCATGACCGTGGCCGGGCAGCTGGGCGACTCCACCGTGTCCCTCGGCAACGGCTGTCTGTGCTGTGCCGTCGACTCGAGCGAGCTGGACGTCTTCCTGGACAAGCTCACCCGGCCGGCCGCCCGCCTCGATGTGATCGTCATCGAGGCGAGCGGACTCGCCGAACCCCGGGAGCTGGTCCGTATGGTCCTCGCCAGCGAGAACGAGCGGATCGTCTACGGCGGCCTCGTCGAGGTCGTCGACGCCGCCGAGTTCGACGCGACCCGGCAACGGCACCCCGAGCTCGAACGGCATCTGGGCATCGCCGACCTGGTCGTGGTCAACAAGACGGACCGGGTCGGTGCCGAGGAGCGGCAGCGCCTGGTGGAGCGGGTCACCCGACTCGCCGGCGGGGCCGCGGTGATCGAGGCGAGGTACGGGCGCGTCGACCCGGAGCTGCTCTTCGACTGCCGCCCTCCCGGTGAGCGGGTGGGCCAGCTCTCCTTCGACGACCTCCACGACCACCACCACGAGCACGGCGAGCACGGCGGAGGTCACCACGACCATCTGCACGCGGCCTACGAGACCGTGTCGTTCGAGGCCGCCGAACCGCTCCACCCGCGCAGGCTGCTGGACTTCCTCGACGCGCGGCCCGAAGGGCTGTACCGGATCAAGGGGTTCGTGGACTTCGGCGAGGCCGATCCGCTCAACCGCTACGAGGTCCACGCGGTCGGCCGCTTCCTGCGGTTCCACTCGCAGCCCTGGCCCGCCGACGGCACCGGGAAGGGCACCCGGCTCGTGCTCATCGGCTCGGGCACCGACACCGGGACACTGCTCGCCCGGCTCGGCGCCGCCAGGGTCGCCGGCCCCGGCGACCGCCCGGAGGAGCACAGCATGTGGGGCGTGCTGCGCTATGTGCCGGAGCGGCGCGACGCCTCCGGGGAAGGGGCCTGGGACTGACCCGGCCCGCCCCGCACCTCAGTGGGCCGCCCTCGATGGCCCAGGCCGGGCACCAGGAGGGGTCGGCCCGCCCCGCACCACAGTGGGCCGCCCCCTCCGCGCCCGGCCCCCTCAAGGCGGCGGCCCAACCCGGAAGGGCGGTGATCCCGTCACCCGGCGGCGGCCCGTCACCCGGCGGGCCGCCGCCGGGTGACGGGGTATCCCCGCCTATGACACCGGACCCGCCAGGGCCGCGACCGGCTTGGCCAGCGGGGTGCCCGAGCCGTCCCGGCGGGGGTCGATCTCCGGAAGCTCCGCCGGGGAGCCGTTCTTCTGCGCCGCGCGCGCCGCGCTCACCCCTGCCCAGGCGAAGACCAGCCGGTCCTCGCCCTTCAGGAAGCGCTGGCAGCGCACACCGCCGGTGGCCCGGCCCTTGCGCGGGTACTGGTCGAACGGCGTCAGCTTCGCCGTCATCACCGAGTCGTCCAGTGTCCCGGCGGCTCCCGCGACCGTGAAGACCACCGCCTCCGCTGCCGGGTCAACCGCGGTGAACGAGATCACTTCGGCTCCCTCAGTGAGCTTGACCCCCGCCATGCCGCCCGCCGGCCTGCCCTGCGGCCGCACCTGCGAGGCCTGGAAGCGCAGCAGTTGCGCGTCGGAGGTGATGAAGACCAGGTCCTCATCGCCCGTGCGCAGTTCGGCGCCGCCGACGATCCGGTCACCCTCCTTGAGTGCGATGACCTCGAGTGCGTCCTTGTTGGCCGGGTAGTCCGGCACCACCCGCTTGACCACGCCCTGGAGCGTGCCCAGCGCCAGGCCCGGGGAGGACTCGGCCAGACCGGTCAGGCAGACGACCGTCTCGTCCGCTTCCAGCGACAGGAACTCGGAGATCTGCGCGCCGCCCGAGAGGTTCGGCGCCTGCGCCGACTCCGGGAGCTGCGGGAGGTCGATCACCGACAGCCGGAGCAGCCGGCCCGCCGAGGTCACCACGCCCACCTCGCCGCGCGCCGTGGCCGCCACCGAGGAGACGACCACGTCGTGCTTCGCGCGCTTGCCCGCCTGCGGCGGCGGTTCGGCGGTGACCGTACGGGCGAGCAGTCCCGTGGAGGACAGCAGTACCCGGCACGGGTCGTCCGCGACCTGCAGTGAGGCGGCGGGGGCCGGGGTGCCGGTGGACTCCAGCAGGACCGTGCGCCGGGGGTGCCGAACTTCTTGGCCACCGAAGCCAGTTCGGCCGAGACGAGCTTGCGCAGCTCGGCGTCCGACTCCAGGATCTTCGTCAGTTCGGCGATCTCGTCCTTGAGCCTGTCGCGCTCGGCCTCCAGCTCGATCCGGTCGAACCTGGTGAGCCGGCGCAGCGGGGTGTCCAGGATGTACTGCGTCTGGACGTCGCTGAGGGAGAAGCGCTCCATCAGCCGCTCCTTGGCCTGCGCCGCGTTCTCGCTGGAACGGATCAGGCGGATGACCTCGTCGATGTCGACCAGCGCGACGAGCAGGCCCTCGACCAGATGGAGCCGGTCCCGTCGCTTCCCGCGGCGGAACTCGCTGCGGCGGCGCACCACGTCGAAGCGGTGGTCGAGATAGACCTCCAGCAGCTCCTTGAGGCCCAGCGTCAGCGGCTGACCGTCGACCAGTGCCACGTTGTTGATGCCGAAGGACTCCTCCATCGGCGTCAGCCTGTACAGCTGCTCCAGGACGGCCTCGGGGATGAAACCGTTCTTGACCTCGATGACCAGGCGCAGCCCGTGCTCGCGGTCCGTGAGGTCCTTGACGTCGGCGATGCCCTGCAGCTTCTTCTGGCCGACCAGGTCCTTGATCTTGGAGATCACCTTCTCCGGGCCGACGCTGAACGGCAGTTCGGTGACGACGAGGCCCTTGCGGCGCGCCGTTACGCTCTCCACCGAGACCGTGGCGCGGATCTTGAACGTGCCGCGGCCGGTCTCGTACGCGTCCTTGATCCCGGACAGGCCGACGATCCGGCCGCCGGTGGGCAGGTCGGGTCCCGGCACGTGGCGCATCAGCGTCTCCAGGTCCGCCCCCGGGTGCCTGATCAGATGGCGGGCGGCGGCGATCACCTCGCCGAGGTTGTGGGGCGGCATGTTGGTCGCCATGCCGACCGCGATCCCCGACGCGCCGTTCACCAGCAGGTTCGGGTACGCCGCCGGCAGCGCCAGGGGCTCGCGCTCCTGCCCGTCGTAGTTGGGGGCGAAGTCGACCGTGTCCTCGTCGATGGACTCGGTCATCAGGCTCGTCGCGTCGGCCATCCGGCACTCGGTGTAGCGCATCGCCGCCGGAGGGTCGTCGTTGCCCAGGGAGCCGAAGTTGCCGTGGCCGTCGACCAGCGGCAGCCGCATCGAGAAGGGCTGGGCCATGCGCACCAGGGCGTCGTAGATCGACGCGTCGCCGTGCGGATGGAGCTTTCCCATCACCTCGCCGACGACCCGGGCGCACTTCACATAGCCCCGGTCGGGACGCAGCCCCATCTCGTTCATCTGGTACACGATCCGGCGGTGCACCGGCTTCATGCCGTCCCGGGCGTCGGGCAGGGCGCGGGAGTAGATCACCGAGTACGCGTACTCGAGGAAGGAGCCCTGCATCTCGTCGACGACGTCGATGTCGAGGATCCTCTCCTCGAAGTCGTCGGGCGGCGGCGTCTTCGTGCTGCGGCGGGCCATCGCTGCTGCGGCTCCTTCACCAACATGAACCATGAACGGGATCTGACGCCGACCATTGTGGACCGTCGCGCCGACAACGCCGACCGCGACCCGGGACAGGGGGGTGGAAGCCTCGGGAACTTCGCCGGTTACCTGCACGGTTTGCATACAGTGGCAGGACATCCTGCAACGCGATCGAAGGGACCACATGCCCATGGGTCACACGGCCACAGCCCGGGCCGGCTCCGGAGGCCTGACAGCGAGCGAGCACCGCCTGGCCAACGGCCTGCGCGTGGTGCTCTCCGAGGACCACCTGACCCCGGTCGCCGCGGTGTGCCTCTGGTACGACGTCGGCTCCCGCCACGAGGTCGAGGGCCGCACCGGCCTGGCCCACCTGTTCGAGCACCTGATGTTCCAGGGCTCCGCCCAGGTGCCGGGCAACGGCCACTTCGAGCTGGTGCAGGGGCCGGCGGCTCGCTGAACGGCACCACGAGCTTCGAGCGCACCAACTACTTCGAGACCATGCCCGCCCACCAGCTGGAGCTCGCGCTCTGGCTGGAGGCCGACCGCATGGGCTCCCTGCTGACCGCTCTCGACGACGAGTCCATGGAGAACCAGCGGGACGTCGTGAAGAACGAGCGCCGCCAGCGCTACGACAACGTGCCGTACGGCACCGCCTTCGAGAAGCTGACCGCGCTGGCCTACCCCGAGGGCCACCCCTACCACCACACCCCGATCGGCTCGATGGCCGACCTGGACGCGGCGACGCTGGAGGACGCGCGGAACTTCTTCCGCACCTACTACGCGCCGAACAACGCGGTCCTGTCGGTCGTCGGCGACATCGACCCGGAGCAGACGCTCGCCTGGATCGAGAAGTACTTCGGGTCCATCCCCATGCACGACGGCAAGCAGCCGCCGCGCGACGGCTCGCTCCCGGAGATCATCGGCGAGCAGCTGCGCGAGGTGCTGGAGGAGGAGGTTCCGGCACGGGCCCTGATGGCCGCGTACCGCCTCCCGCACGACGGCACCCGCGCGGCCGACGCCGCCGACCTGGCGCTGACCATCCTCGGCGGCGGTGAGTCGTCCCGGCTGCACAACCGGCTGGTCCGCCGCGACCGTACGGCCGTCGCCGCCGGCTTCGGCCTGCTCCGCCTCGCCGGCGCCCCCTCGCTGGGCTGGCTGGACGTGAAGACCTCCGGGGGCGTCGAGGTCCCCGGCATCGAGGCCGCGGTCGACGAGGAGCTGGCGCGGTTCGCCGCCGAGGGCCCCACGCCGGAGGAGATGGAGCGCGCCCAGGCCCAGCTCGAGCGGGAGTGGCTGGACCGCCTCGGCACCGTCGCGGGCCGCGCCGACGAGCTGTGCCGGTACGCCGTGCTCTTCGGCGACCCGCAGCTGGCGCTGAGCGCCGTCCAGCGGGTGCTCGACGTCACGGCCGAGGAGGTGCGGGCCGTCGCCGCGGCGAGGCTGCGCCCGGACAACCGGGCGGTGCTGGTGTACGAGCCGGCCGCGCCCGCGGACGACGCCGGGAACGCCGGGGACGCCGAAGGCGCCGGGGACGCCGGGGACAACGACGACGCAGAGGGGACGGACCAGTGACCGACGCTGCCGTGACCATGGACCTCCATCCGCAGCCGCAACCCGGCGAGGCCAAGCCCTGGGCCTTTCCCGCCCCCGTGCGCGGCACGCTGGGCAACGGGTTGACCGTGCTGCGCTGCAACCGCCCCGGCCAGCAGGTCGTGGCCGTGGAGATCTTCCTCGACGCGCCGCTGGACGCCGAGCCCGAGGGCCTGGACGGCGTCGCCACGATCATGGCCCGGGCGCTGTCCGAGGGCACCGACAAGCATTCGGCGGAGGAGTTCGCGGCCGAACTGGAGCGCTGCGGCGCCACGCTCGACTCCCACGCCGACCACCCCGGGGTCCGGCTCTCCCTGGAGGTGCCTGTCTCGCGGCTGCCCAAGGCCCTCGGCCTGCTCGCCGAGGCGCTGCGCGCCCCGCTGTTCGCCGACGGCGAGGTCGAGCGGCTCGTCCGCAACCGGCTGGACGAGATCCCGCACGAGACGGCGAACCCGGCCCGCCGGGCCGCCAAGGAGCTCTCCCGGCAGCTCTTCCCGGCGTCCTCCCGGATGTCCCGTCCGCGGCAGGGCACGGAGGCGACCGTCGAGCGCATCGACTCGGCCGCGGTCCGCGCCTTCTACGAGGCGCACATCCGGCCTGCCGCGGCCACGGCCGTGGTCGTCGGCGACCTGGAGGGCGTGGATCTCGACGCCGTACTGGCCGACACGCTCGGCGCCTGGACGGGCGACTCGGCCGAGAGCCGCCCGATGCCGCCGATCACCGCCGACGACACGGGCCGCGTCGTCATCGTGGACCGCCCCGGCGCCGTGCAGACCCAGTTGCTGATCGGGCGGATCGGGCCCGACCGCCACGACCGGGTCTGGCCCGCCCAGGTCCTGGGCACCTACTGCCTCGGCGGCACGCTCACCTCCCGCCTGGACCGCGTCCTGCGAGAGGAGAAGGGCTACACCTACGGCGTACGGGCCTTCGGCCAGGTCCTGCGCTCCGACGCCCCGGCGGCCCCGGGCGGGGCCGCCGGCGCCTCCATGCTTGCCATCAGCGGGTCGGTCGACACCCCGCACACCGGTCCCGCGCTCGATGACCTGTTCACGGTGCTGCGCACCCTCGCCTCCGAGGGCCTGACGGACGCGGAGCGCGATGTCGCGGTGCAGAACCTCGTGGGCGTGGCCCCGCTGAAGTACGAGACGGCCGCCTCCGTGGCCGGCACGCTGGCCGACCAGGTCGAGCAGGGCCTCCCGGACGACTACCAGGCCCGGTTGTACGCACGGCTGGCCGGCACCGGCACGGTGGAGGCGACGGCCGCGGTGGTCAGCGCCTTCCCCGTGGACCGGCTCGTGACGGTCCTCGTCGGGGACGCGTCCGAGATCGAGGAGTCCGTGAGGGCCCTCGGGATCGGTGAAGTGACCGTTGTCACCGGCTGATTGACCGCCCGGGTTCCGGGCAGGGGAAAGGGGCTCCCACGGCACGACGCCGTGGGAGCCCCTTTCCCCTGCCCGGAACAGCTTTCCCCGTGTCCGGTTTGATGAGGAGAGTCGGTGTCTGCCCTGTGGCGTGCACTACAAATTTCCGTGACCGTTTGGTGATTGAACGAAGATCGGCCTAGCGTCTTCTGCGCTGTCCGCCAGTTGCACACGCCGCACCCGCGGCATCGGGCAGCCATCGCCGAGTCCCCGTCCGGCGCGAGCCCGGGGAGCCGGGGACCCATATGTCCCCCGGGGTGAATCGGGTGCCTTCGCCTTCGTGCGGAGGGGCCCGTAGGAGACCTTCCTGCTCCGAACCCGTCAGCTAACCCGGTAGGCGAGAAGGAAGGAAAGGATCAGCCACTTCATGGCGTTCACCCGTGCCACCGGGAAGCACCGTGGTCCGAGCCGCCTGTCGCGCAAGCGCGCGGGCGCCGCCTCCGTCGCGGCCATCGCCACCACCGGCGTCATCGGTACCCTCGCCTCCCCGGCCCTCGCCGCCGAGGCCGGGGGGCCCGCCCCCGTCGAGGACACCGGACTGACCCAGGCGGTCGCCGCCGACTCGCTCGCCGAGCAGATCGGCGCCCAGGCCGATGCCCAGCAGCAGGAAGCCGCCCTGGCCGCGGCCCAGGAGAAGGCCGAGGCCGAGGCCAAGCGCAGGGCCGAGCTCCGGGTGAAGGCCGCGCGTGACGCCGCGGAGCGCGCCGCCCGGGAGGCCGAGCGCAAGCGCCTGACGACCTACACGCTTCCGGTCGCCGGTTCCTATGTGAGCACCGCCTACCGCGCCGGAAGCGGTCTGTGGTCCTCCGGCAGTCACACCGGCGTCGACTTCCACGCCGCCTCCGGCACCAAGGTCGTCGCGGTCGGCATGGGCACCGTCGTGGAGGCCGGCTGGGGCGGTGCCTACGGCAACAACGTCGTGATCCGCATGCACGACGGCACGTACACCCAGTACGGCCACCTGTCCTCGGTCAGTGTCTCGGCCGGCCAGCAGGTCACCCCGGGCCAGCAGATCGGCCTCGCCGGATCGACCGGGAACTCGACCGGCCCCCACCTCCACTTCGAGGCCCGCACCGGACAGGACTACGGTTCGGACATCGACCCGATCGCGTACCTCCGCTCGCACGGCGTCCGCGTCTGACGCGCGCACCGGTCCCACGAGGCCCCGGCTCCTCCATGAGCCGGGGCTTTCGGCGTATTCAGGCCAAAAGATATCCATGGATTACGATGGGTCTTCGGAAATTCAGGCCACCTGCCATAGAGTCGCCAAACAGGCGTCGCTCGACGGGGTTTCGCGGCGATTAAAGCGGAGGTTCGGTATGCGCGTTCCCGCACGCTCGGTATGCACGGCGATCCGCGACGACATCGTCTCCGGTGTGTTCGAGCGCGGCAGCCGGCTCACCGAGGACCAGCTGGCGCGCCGCTACGGCGTCTCGCGCGTCCCGGTCCGTGAGGCGTTGCGCACCCTCCAGTCGGAGGGGTTCGTCGTCACCCGCCGCCACGCCGGCGCGTGTGTGGCCGAGCCCACCGAGCAGGAGGCCGCCGACCTGCTGGAGATCCGGCTGCTGCTGGAGCCCCTCGGTGCCGCACGGGCTGCCCAGCGGCGGACCGAGGCGCACCTCAAGGTGCTGCGCGGACTGGTCCGGCTCGGTCAGGACCGGGCGCGGCGCGGTCAGGGCGAGGATCTGCGGTCGCTCGGCGCCTGGTTCCACGAGACCCTGGCGCGGGCGTGCGGGAGTCCGGGTCTCACCGCGCTGCTGACCCAGCTCCGTCACAAGATTGCGTGGATGTACGCGGTCGAGCAGCCGGCCCGCCCGGTCGAGGCATGGGCCGAGCACGGCGCGATCGTGGACGCGGTGGCCCGCGGGGACGCGGAGCGGGCCCGCGCGCTCACCGCCCTGCACGCCGAGCGCACGACGGGTGCGCACCGGCTTCGGATCCCTGCGGCCGTGAGGACCTCGCAACACTCCGTAAACACGGCGGGCGGCCGCATTTAACACACGCGCCGTATACAAAGAAGCAACGGGAAGTCCGAGATTCTTTCCGGCTGCCCGGAACGTAATTCCGGCGAGGGTCTGGAAAGGCGTGCGGGCCGCGGTCCCGGAAAATCCGGCGCCGCGGCCCGCGTTTATGGATTCGCTGTGCTCAGACGGTTTCGGGAAGTTCCTCGAGGCCCTCGGCGACCAGTTTCGCCAGACGCTCCAGTGCCGCCTCCGCGCCCTCCGCGTCCGACGCGAGCACGATCTCCTCACCGCCCTGTGCGCCGAGGCCGAGCACCGCGAGCATCGACGCGGCGTTGACCGGGGTGCCGCCGGCCTTGGCGATCGTCACCGGAACGCCGGAAGCCGTGGCGGCACGGACGAAGATGGACGCGGGGCGGGCGTGCAGGCCCTCGGCCCAGCCGACATTGACGCGGCGCTCAGCCATGGTGGTGCCCTTCGGGTCTCGGCGGGAAGTCCGCTGGAAGTTGGCAGGGAATTCGCTGGAGGTCGGCAGGGAGGTTGACGGGGCGGGTGACAGGGAAGCCCCTGGGTTGTCTAGACCAGTCTCTCATGACGTGCGGAGTGCCGGGCCACCGGCCCCGGCCGGTGCGGGGCCGGGATCGGCCCTCCCAGCCTGCCTCCGCACTCCGGGGAACGCGACCCGTGCCGGGGCCTTACCCTTGCCCCATGCAGAGCCCGTCGGATCACGCGTATCCCGACCACTGGGAAGCCGACGTGGTGCTGCGCGACGGTGGCACCGCGCACATCAGGCCCATCACCACCGAGGACGCCGAGCGGCTCGTCAGCTTCTACGAGCAGGTCTCGGACGAGTCCAAGTACTACCGGTTCTTCGCGCCCTACCCGCGGCTGTCGGCCAAGGACGTGCACCGGTTCACCCACCACGACTACGTGGACCGGGTGGGCCTCGCGGTGACCGTGGGAGGCGAGTTCATCGCGACCGTCCGCTACGACCGCATCGACGCCCGGGGCCTGCCGGCCTCCGCCCCCGCCGACGAGGCCGAGGTGGCCTTCCTGGTGCAGGACGCACACCAGGGCCGGGGTGTCGCCTCCACGCTGCTCGAACACATCGCCGCGGTCGCACGGGAGCGCGGGATCAGGCGGTTCGCGGCGGAGGTGCTGCCCGCCAACAACAAGATGATCAAGGTGTTCACGGACGCCGGCTACACCCAGCGGCGCAGCTTCGAGGACGGCTCCGTCCACCTCACACTCGACCTCGAGCCGACCGCCCGGTCCCTCGCCGTCCAGCGCGCCAGGGAACAGCGGGCCGAGGCCCGTTCCGTGCAGCGGCTCCTGGCTCCTCGCTCGGTCGCGGTGGTCGGCGCGGGGCGTGCACCCGGCGGGGTGGGGCGAGCGGTGCTGCGCAACCTCCTCGACGCGGGCTACACCGGGCGTACCTACGCGGTGAACCGCTCCCTCGTCCTCGACATGGACGAGATCGACGGGGTGCCCGCCTACCGCTCGGTGGGGGAGGTCGTCGCATCGACCGGGGAACCGGTCGACCTCGCGGTCGTGGCCGTCCCCGCCGAACGCGTCCCCGAAGTCGTCGCGGACTGCGGCGAGCACGGGGTGCAGGGACTCGTGGTGATCGCCGCGGGGTACGCGGAGAGCGGCCCGGAGGGGCTGGAGGGGCAGCGCCGGCTCGTGCGCCAGGCGCGTGCGCACGGGATGCGGATCATCGGACCGAACGCGTTCGGGATCATCAACACCTCGGCCGGGGCACGGCTCAACGCCTCCCTCGCGCCGGAGTCCCCCGCCCGCGGCCGTACCGCGCTCTTCACCCAGTCCGGCGCCATCGGCATAGCGCTGCTCAGCGGACTCCACCGCCGGGGCGCGGGACTGTCGTCGTTCATCTCCGCGGGCAACCGGGCCGATGTGTCGGGCAACGACTTCCTCCAGTACTGCTACGACGACCCGGACACCGACGTCGTCCTGCTCTACCTCGAATCGATCGGCAACCCGCGGAAGTTCACCCGGCTCGCACGGCGCACTGCGGCGGTCAAACCCGTCGTCGTCGTCAAGGGCGCCCGGCACAGCGGCAGCGCTCCGCCGGGACACGCGGTGCCGTCCACCCGGGTGCCGTACGCGACGGTCTCGGAACTGCTGAGGCAGGCCGGCGTGATCCGAGTCGACACCGTCACCGAACTCGTCGACGCCGGGGTGCTGCTGGCGAGCCAGCCGCTGCCCGCGGGGCCGCGGGTCGCGATCCTGGGCAACTCGGAGTCCCTGGGCCTGCTGACGTACGACGCCTGCCTGACGGAGGGGCTGCGCCCGCTGCGGCCGCGCGACCTGACGACGGCCGCGACGCCGGACGACTTCCGCGAGGCACTGGCCGGGGCGCTGCGGGACGACGCGTGCGACGCGGTCGTCGTCAACGCGATCCCCTGGGTCGGGGAGAACGGCGTCACCGAGTCCGGTGACGGCGAGGTCCTCGCCGCCGCACTCCTCGCCGCGACCGCCTCCGCGCCGGCGAAGCCCGTGCTCGTCGTCCACGTCGAACTCGGCGGGCTCGCCGACGCCCTCGCGGCGGCCAGCAGTTCGGCCCCGGCCTCCCCGCACCGCGGCCCGGGCACCGGGGCGGACCCCGCCCCGGCGTACGCGGGCACCGCGCGGGGTGCGGGGGCGGGCGCCGTGCCGGCGCCGGGGGCCGGGGCTGCCGCGGCCGGCTTCCCGGCGGTCGCCCGGAACGCGGCCCCCGGTTCCGGCCCACCCTCCCCGGCCGGTTGCGACTCGCCCTCCCCGGCCGGTCCCGCGGGCGGCTCCGCGGCCGGCTTCCCGGCTGTCGGGCCTGGCGCGCGCGGTGCCACCGCGGTGCCCGCCACCGCAGCACCCGCCACCACGGTGCCCGGAGGCGCGCAGCCTCCGCCCGGTGCGGGGGCACCGCCGGACGGGCCCGCCGGGCAGGACGCGCCCGCGGCATCCCGCGGAGAAGCCGGCCGCATCCCCGCGTACCCCGCCGCCGAACGGGCCGTGCGGGCCCTGGCCGAGGCCGTGAGGTACGCGCAGTGGCGCCGTGACGCGGCGGAGCCGGGCAAGGTGCCGGAGTACGACGACATCGACGAGAGCGGTGCCGCCGGACTCATCGCGGGCCTGCTCGACGCCACCCCCGGCGAGTACGGCGTCACCCTGTCCGAGGACGACGCGCGGCGGCTGCTGGAGCGCTACGGCATCGCCGTCCTTCCCACACTCCCAGCCCCCGACGCGGACACCGCGGCCCGGGCCGCCGCCCGGCTGGGCTACCCGGTCGCCCTCAAGACCACCGCCCCCCATCTGCGCCACCGCCCCGACCTCGGCGGCGTGCGGCTGGACCTGGCCGACGAACGGCAGGTGCGCCAGGCGTACGCGGAGGTGACGGAGCACCTCGGAAAGCCCGAGGAGCTCCGGCCCGTCCTGCAGGCGATGGTCCCGAGAGGAGTGGACACCGTGGTGCGAGCCGCTATCGACCCCGCGGTGGGCGCCGTGCTGTCCTTCGGGCTCGCGGGCCCCGCCACGGATCTGCTCGGCGACACGGCCCACCGTCTCGTCCCCGCCACCGACCGCGACGCCGCCGGCCTCATCCGGTCCGTCAGGACCGCCCCCCTCCTCTTCGGCTGGCGCGGTTCCGCGCCCGTCGACACCGCCGCGCTGGAGGAGCTGCTGCTCCGCGTCTCCCGCCTGGTCGACGACCACCCGGAGGTCGTCGGCGTCGGGCTCGAACCGGTCGTGGTCGCCCGGCACGGCCTCTCCGTGCTCGGAGCCTCGGTACGGCTCGCCCCGCCGCCGGCCCGGACCGACCTGGGGCCCAGGACCCTCCCGAGCTACTGAACCCGGCCCGGCCGGCGGGCAGCCGGGGCGGGCGGTCGCGGGGCGCACTCCCGGGTCCGCGGGCCCCGTAGGATGGAGCCCATGGCGAAGACCGGTACGACGACCCAGGGGCTGCGCACGGCGATCGAGCGCAGCGGCTACTACCCGGCTCTCGTGGCCGAAGCGGTGGAGGCGGCGGTGGGGGGCGAGCAGATCTCGTCGTACCTCGTGCACCAGGAGACGACCTTCGACTCCAACGAGGTGCGCCGCCATGTCACCGTCCTCGTGCTGACCGGCACCCGGTTCATCGTGAGCCACACCGACGAGCAGGCGGCCGACAGCAGCTCCCCGACGCCCTACGCGACGACCTCCACCGAGTCGGTGAAGCTTCCGAGGATCTCGTCCGTCGTCGTGAGCCGCGTCGTCGGCAACCCGGAGTCGTACACCCCGGGCACCGTGCCCCGCGAGGTGGTCCTCACCATCGGCTGGGGCGCGGTGTCCCGGATCGACCTGGAGCCCGCCGCCTGCGGTGACACCAACTGCGAGGCCGACCACGGCTACACCGGCAGCTCCACGGCCGACGACCTCAGCCTGCGGGTCAGCGAGGCCGGTGACGGCCCGGAGGCGGTCCGCCAGACGCTCGCCTTCGCCCAGGCGCTGTCCGAGGCCACGGCCGCCACCCGCTGATGGCCCGTCCCGACTGGCCCGAGGACGTCGTTCCGCTCGGCCTCGACACGGCCCCTGTCCCCGCCTACGGCACGGCCTCGCTCGCCGATCTGCTGCCGACGCTCGCCGCCGGGCAGGGCGTGCCGGGTCTGCGCCGCGCCATCCCGGAGCTGACGCCCGCGGACCGGAACTGCGTCTTCCTGATCGACGGTCTCGGCTGGGAGCAGCTGAAGGCCCACCCCGACGACGCGCCGTACCTCACCTCGCTCCTCGCCGGCTCGCTGGGCGGCACCGGACGGCCGCTGACCGCCGGATTCCCCGCCACGACGGCCACCTCGCTCGCCTCCTTCGGCACCGGGCTGCCGCCCGGGGCACACGGCCTGCCCGGCTACACCGCGCGGAATCCGGAGACCGGGGAGCTGATGAACCAGCTGCGCTGGAAGCCGTGGACCTCGCCGCGCGTCTGGCAGCCGTACCCGACGGTCTTCCAGCTCGCCGACGAGTCGGGGGTGCACACCGCCCAGGTGTCGTCGCCCACGTTCCGGGACACCCCGCTCACCACGATCGCGCTGAGCGGCGGGACGTTCCACGGCAGGCTCAGCGGCGAGGAGCGGATGGACTTCGCCGCGGAGCAGCTCGCCGCGGGGGACCGGTCGCTGGTGTACACCTACTACAGCGAGCTGGACGGCAAGGGCCACCGTTTCGGCATCGACTCCGACGCCTGGCGCGGCCAGCTGATGTACGTCGACCGTCTCGTCCAGCGTCTCGCCGAGCAGCTGCCGCCGCACGCCGCGCTGTACGTCACCGCGGACCACGGCATGATCGACATCCCGTTCGACGAGGAGTCGCGGATCGACTTCGACGAGGACTGGGAGCTGCGCGCGGGAGTCGCCCTGCTCGGCGGCGAGGGCCGGGCCCGGCACGTCTACGCCGTTCCCGGCGCCGAGGCCGATGTGCTCGCCGTGTGGCGCGAGGTGCTCGGCGAGCGGTTCTGGATCGCGAGCCGGGACGAGGCCATCGCGGCGGGCTGGTTCGGCCCGCGGACCGACGAGCGGGTGTACCGGCGTATCGGGGACGTCGTCGCGGCGGCCCACGACGACGTCGTGATCACCGCATCGGTCAACGAGCCCCACGAGTCGGCCATGGTCGGCATGCACGGGTCGATGACCCCCGCGGAACAGCTCGTCCCCCTCCTCGAAGTACGCTCCTGACGTCCGGCCCGCCCCGGTCCCAGTCCCCCGGAAACAACGGAAAGGCTGTCACGCCCCCATGCCCGAGCTGGTGTTCTTCTCCGGAACGATGGACTGCGGAAAAAGCACCCTCGCTCTTCAGATCGAGCACAACCGGTCCGCCCGCGGACTGCAGGGTGTGATCTTCACCCGCGACGACCGGGCGGGCGAGGGCAAGCTGTCGTCCCGGCTGGGACTGGTGACGGACGCCATCGAGGCCGCGGAGGGCTTCGACTTCTACGCCTACCTCGTCGCCCGCCTCTCCCGGGGCGGACGCTGCGACTACGTGATCGCGGACGAGGCGCAGTTCCTCGCCCCGGAGCAGATCGACCAGCTGGCGCGGGTCGTGGACGACCTCCGGCTCGACGTGTTCGCGTTCGGCATCACGACGGACTTCCGGTCCAAGCTGTTCCCCGGATCGCAGCGGCTGGTGGAACTGGCCGACCGGGTCGAGGTGCTGCAGGTCGAGGCGCTGTGCTGGTGCGGGGCCCGCGCCACCCACAACGCCCGTACGATCGGCGGGGAGATGGTCGTCGAGGGTGCCCAGGTCGTCGTCGGCGACGTGAACCAGTCGCTGGACGAGATCGGCTACGAGGTGCTGTGCCGGCTGCATCACCGGCGGCGCACGACCGCCGCCTCCGCGCGGGCCGCGGCGCTGTCGCCCGACGTGCTGCCCGTGGCCGCCGACTGAGAGCGGACGCCGGCGTATCCCGTCGGGACCCTCCGGGAGGGGCGCACCCCGGCGGGGACGCGCACCGTGCCGTCGAGTGGAAACGGGCTCCGGGAGGGGCGCACCCCGGGCGCACTCCGGGCGCACCCCGGCGGGGAGGCGCGCCACGGCGGCCGGCGGGGAGCGGGCTCCCGGCACGTTCGCGAGGGTGACGGGCTCCGCAGCGGTCCCGGCGTGGCCGGCTCCGGCGCCTCCCACGGCAGCGGGCCCGACGGCAGCGGGCCCCGCAGCACGACCGACGAGCCCGGTAGTGCCCGGTCGAGGCCGGGGCCGGCCGCGGGCAACGTCCTGGGAGGAGGTGGGCTCGGCCCGCGACGGCCCGCCGCCCGGGTCAGTCCCGCCGAGAGGTCCGCACGACGGTGAAGACCGCCCCTCGTGGTCGGCCACCGTCGCCTGCCGGCCGCTGGTGCCCTCGTGCGGTTCGCGCACGACGTGGCCGCCGAGACCCACCACCGCGGCCGCGGCCGCGTCGGGGTCCTCGACCTCGAAGGAGGTCATCCAGTGCGAGCCCCTGTCCCGCGGCAGCGCGTGGCCCACCCCGTGGATCGAGGCCACCGGGCGGTCGTCCAGGCGCAGCGTCAGCCGGTCGGACCCGACCGGGACCACGGGTTCGAGGTCGTAGCCGAAGACCGACTCGTAGAACTTGCCGACCGCCGACGTCTCCCGTGTCATCAGCTCGTTCCAGACGGGTGTGCCGTGGGTGCCGAAGATCGCGGTACCCGTGTGCGCCGAGGCCTGCCAGGCGCCGAAGACCGCGCCCTCCGGGTCGGCGGCGATGACGAGCCGTCCCGCGTCCGCCGCGTCGAGCGGTCCGACCCCGATCGTGCCGCCGCACATCCTGATCTGCTCGGCGGTCTCGTCGACGTCGTCCGAGGCCATGTACGGCGTCCACGCGACCGGCAGACGGCGGTCCGCCGGGAGCCGGCCGATGCCGGCCACCTCCTTGCCGTCGAGCAGTGCCCGGACGTACGGGCCGAGTTGCTGCGGCCAGGGGAGGAAGTCCCAGCCGAACAGCTCCCGGTAGAAGTCCTGCGTCGCGTCGAGTCCGTGCACCATGAGGCTCACCCAGCAGGGCGCGCCGGGTCTGCGCCGAGTCGCCTCGGTCGTCATCGTCACTCTCTCCTCGGACCATCGTCGTCGTGGCCGTGCGGGGACCGGCGACCGTCGTACGGGACGGACCCCACCCCGTGCAGATGCTCGCACCACCGGGCGCGCCGCGCGTCACGGCCGCGCCGCTCCTCCCGGGGATCCCCGGGGAAGGATGCCCGTTCCCGCATCTTCCATCCTCGGTACGGTCATTGACGTCGCTGCCGGGGGCCCGGCGGGCCCTTGCGCGAAGATGGCGTCATGAAGCCCATCATCACCGCTACCGAACTCGCCGGCGAGTCAGCCGGTCGGCGGCCGCCGGTGCTGCTCGACGTCCGCTGGCAGCTCACTGCGGCCAAGGCCGCAGGTGCCGCACCCTTCGACGGCCGGGCCGCCTACGAGGCCGGCCACATTCCCGGGGCCGTGTACGTCGACCTCGACTCCGAACTGGCGGGACCGCCCGGCCGGGGTGGCCGCCATCCGCTGCCGGACATGGAGACCTTCGGCGCGGCGATGCGCCGCGCGGGCGTGTCGGGTCGCGCCCCGGTCGTCGTCTACGACGGGGGACAGGGCTGGGGCGCGGCGCGGGCGTGGTGGCTGCTGCGGTGGGCGGGACACCCGGACGTCCGTGTCCTGGACGGGGGTCTCGCGGCATGGAACGGCCCGTTGAGTACGGACGTCCCTCCCACGGCGCCGGGAGACTTCACGCCCGTGCCCGGGGCCTGCCGCTGCTCGACGCGGACGGGGCTGCGGCCCTCGCCCGGTCAGGGCTCCTGCTGGACGCCCGGGCCGCCGAGCGCTACCGGGGCGACGTCGAGCCGATCGACCCCGTCGGCGGGCACATCCCCGGCGCGGTCTCGGCTCCGACCACGGAGAACGTATCGGAGGGCGCCACCACCTTCCTGTCCCGCGAGGAACTGGCCTCCCGATTCAAGCGGCTGGGCGCCGAGGATGCCCGCGAGGTCGGGGTCTACTGCGGTTCCGGGGTCTCCGGCGCCCACGAGGTGCTGGCTCTGGCGATCGCCGGAATCCCGGCGGCGCTCTACGCCGGTTCCTGGTCGCAGTGGTCCTCCGACCCCGCCCGGCCGGTCGCGACGGGCCCCGACCCGCAGTAGCGGGAGGGGGCGGGCCGGCACCGGTGCCACGCGGGGCCGGCCGCTTCCCGGGCCCGCCGGTCGCGGAGAGGGCCGGATCGCCGGGCGGCGGGCCCGCTTGCCGAGAACCCGGGCCCGTTCGGGGCCGTCCGGCCGCTGGTGCCGCGTCAGGCGGGGTTCGCCCGTCAGGGAGCGGCGTCCGGCGCATGGGGATTCCCCCGGCCCTCCGGGCCGAGGGAGGCAGCGCAAGGCGCCGGATCGGCCTCGTCGCGGGCCTACTCGGTCGATTCGGTCGATTCGGTCGATTCGGCAACGCGGCGATGCGCCTGATTCCGCAACGCCGCGAGCCTGCCGTGCCGGGCGCCGCGACGGGGCGAAGGCCGCCCGATGCGGCACGGGAGCCTGTGTGGTGTGCGAACTCGCCCGATGCGGCACCGGAGAACGGTGGAGGGCTCATACGGAAACCGCCAACCCGTAGGAGCCCTCCACCGCGATGGCCCGAAGGGGCTACTCCTGCTTCTTCCTGCGGGTGCCGAACACGATCTCGTCCCAGCTCGGCACCGCGGCCCGGCGGCCCGGACGGACGCCGTCGGCCTCGGCCTGCCGGTCCGTGGTTCCGGTGAGGCGGTCGCGGTGGCCGGTGACCGACCGCGGCATCAGGACGTCCGCGTACGCCGAGCCCGCGCCGGCGGAGGCCGCGGGGGCGGGGGCTCCTCGGTCTCGGCCTCCTGGACGGGGTCGGCGGCGGGCCCGTCGGGGGCGGACCGCTCCGGCACGACGAGGTCGCCCCGGAAGCTCGGCACCGCCTCCAGCAGGCTGGTCAGCGAGTCCCGCTCGGTCTCGTCGGCCTCGGGTGCCGCTGCCGGGAGCTGCGCGGGACGGTCCGGGGCGCGGTCGAGCGGCCGGTCCCGGGGGAGCCGGGCGATGCGCGGCACGAACGGGAAGCTCGGCTCATGGGCGACGCCGATCGTGTCGTCGGTCTCCCCGATCAGCGCCCGGGCCTCGTCGTCGGCGGCCTGGACGAGCCGGCGTGGCGGGTCGTACGTCCAGCTCGCCGAGTGCGGCTCTCCCGCCACCCGGTACACCAGCAGTACTTCCCAGGTGCCGTCGTCCCGGCGCCAGGAGTCCCACTGGACGGTGTCCTTCTCGGCGCCCCGCAGCAGCAGACGCTCCTGGACGGCCTCGCCGAGCTGCGGGCCGGTGTTCTCCCCGGGGCGCCGGACGGGCGTCTTGCGCGCACGCTCCGCCATGAACGCGCGCTCCGCGAGGACGGGCCCCTCGAACCGGCGCACCCGCTCCACGGGGATGCCGGCGAGCTGGGCGACCTCCTCCGCGGAGGCGCCCGCTCGTATACGCGCCTGGATGTCGCGGGGGCGGAGGTGGCTCTCGACCTCGATCTCGATCTGGCCGAGACGCGCGCGGTCGTTGCGGACGGCGGCGCGCAGCCGTTCATCAATCGGAAGCGTGTACTCCGTGCTGTCCGCAGCCTTCAGCACCAGTCGTGTGCCGTCGTTCGAGACGGCCACGACACGCAGTTCGGGCATGGGGACCTCCCGGGTGGTGCCTGCCGACGTCACGTGCGTCGCTGCTTCCGCTAGTCGAGTGTGGCCTGCCCGGGTGCAGCCTGCCACAACCTTGCCGAGTTGCCCGGCGTGTCGGGCATGGGCCCTGGACCGCCGTTATGGCACGGTTACCTGTTTGCAACGCAGGGTGACGGATGCCGCCACCTCGCACAGCAGGCGACCGTGCGGTGCCACGGCGCCGCCGGTTCGAGTGCCGCTTTCGGCCCCCTTTTCCCGGGGCCGTGCACCCGTGAGAGAGACCGGACCCAGGGCTCGTCACAGTACTCCATTCGGGCCATCGCGGTGGACCGGCGCGCCGCCGACTTTGTCGAGGAGAGGGCAAGTTCCGCTTCTCTACCCCGAATTCGCGGGTGGCAAGCTTCACAGAATCCACAGAACCGGAACTATTTCATTCGCCCATATGTCCCTTCATGGTGCACGGTGGAACAGATGGGTGAGCAGAGGGCGGAGATGCACCACACGAGGGACGACGGGGCGAGGGAACGGAAGGTGCGGCGGCTGGACCTGAGCGTTCCGCAGGTCGCGGGCAGTGCCCTCGCGGCGGTCGCGGCGGCGGTCCTCGCCTCCCGGCTCGGCGTCTACGGAACGATCCTGGGCGCCGGGGTGGTGAGCGTGGTGGCCACCTGCGGCGGCTCCCTCTTCCAGCACCTGTTCCGGCGAACCGGCGAACAGATTCGCGGTGCCACCCGGCAGGCCCGGCCCAGGGGCCCGCGACCGCCGGGCGGTTCCCCGGAAGCAGGGCCTGCGGCGTACCGGGAGCCGCCCGCTCCCGGGGAGTTCGGCGAGGCGACCACCCACGGCACCCGCGTCCGCGGGCGGAGGCGCTCCGTGCTCGCCGCCGCGGTCGCCTTCGTCCTCGCCATGGTCGGCATCACCGGCTACGAACTGGCCTTGGGCCGGGACCTCAGCGGCGGGCGGGGCACCACCGTGGGCACGGCCGTGCGGGGCGGGGGCGGCAACCCTGCCGACGACGGGTCCCCTTCACCCTCCGTGTCTCCGCGCGACGGCGGCGCGGAGCGGCAGGCGTACCCGGACGGAGGACAGGGCGGCTCCGGAACGGGTGCCGGCCCGTCCGGGTCCAGCGGCCCGGCGGGCGAGCACGGCACCGGCTCCGGCTCGGAGTCGGGTTCGGGCGACGGTCCGGGCGCGGACGGCGGTGCGGACGGTCCGGCCCCCGGGCCCTCCGGGTCCACCGGAGCGGAGAGTCCCGCCGAGTCGCCGGACCCGGCGTCCTCCGCGCCGGGGCCGTCCGCGCCGGAGACTCCGGGCAGAGCCCCGGGCCGGGTGCCGGCGCCAGTCCGTAGCCCGGCCGGCGGCCGCCCCGCACTCCCCGGCGCCGTGCGGTCCTCAGCCTCCCAGCACCCGCCGCAGGTGGTCGTTGCCGAACAGCCGGCCCGGGTCCAGCCGGTCGCGCAGCGCCAGGAACTCGCCGAACCGCGGGTAGACGCCGTCGAAGTACTTTGCGTCGCGCGTGTGGATCTTGCCCCAGTGCGGCCGGCCGCCGTATGCGGTCATGATCCGCTCAACCGCGGTGAAGTACGAGCGGTACGGCGTGCCCCTGTACATGTGCACGGCGATGTACGCGCTGTCCCGCCCGGACGCGGTGGACAGCGTGATGTCGTCGGCGGGCGCCGTACGCACCTCCACGGGGAAGCTGATGCGCAGCGGTGAACGGTCCAGCATCGCCTTCAGTTCGCGCAGGGCCGTGACGGCGGCCTCCTTCGGAAGCGCGTACTCCATCTCGACGAAGCGGACCCGGCGGGGACTTGTGAAGACCTTGTAAGGAATATCCGTGTAGGTGCGGGCGGACAGTGCGCGACTGGAGACCCTCGCGATCGCCGGTATCGCGGCCGGAACCGCCCGCCCGACGGAATTGACCACCTGGAACAGCCCGTTGGAGAGCAGCTCGTCTGTGATCCACCCGCTGACCGCCCCGGGCGGGGCGACGGGGCCGGCGCTGCGGTTGTTGCGCTTGGTGTTGCAGTTGCCCGTGTGGGGGAACCAGTAGAACTCGAAGTGCTCGTTCTCCGCGTGCAGCTCGTCGAGCTCCGATGTCACCCGGTCGAAGGACATCGGCTCCTCGCGGGCTGACAACAGGAACAGCGGCTCCACGGCGAAGGTGATGGCGCTGATCACGCCCAGGGCACCGAGCCCGACCCTGGCCGCGGCGAAGATCGCCCGCTCCTCGTCGGTGCCCTTCTCCGAGACGGTCAGCACCGAACCGTCGGCGGTGATCAGCTCGAGGCCCCGGATCTGCGCCGCGAGGGAGGCCGAGTCGCGGCCGGTGCCGTGCGTCCCGGTGCTCGTGGCGCCCGCGACCGTCTGCTCCATGATGTCGCCCATGTTGGTGAGCGACAGGTCCTCCCGGGCCAGCGCGGCGTTGAGGCGCTTCAGAGGGGTACCCGCCTCGACGGTCACCGTCATCGCCGCCCGGTCGATCTCCCGAATGCCGGTGAGGAGATCGGGCCGGATCAGCACGCCGTCGGTGGCGGCGATCGCGGTGAACGAGTGGCCGGTGCCGACCGTCTTCACCCGCAGACCGTCCTCCGCGGCGCGGCGCACGGCCTCGGCCAGCTCCCCGGCGGAGGCCGGAGCGACCTCCCGCACCGGACGGGCGGCGACCGTGCCGGCCCAGTTACGCCACGCGTTCCCCTTCGTGGTCCCGGATGTGCTCGTCATCCCGCCCCTCCCGCGTCGGCACCGGCCTGCGCAGCCGGCGGTATCCCAGGAACGCGACCACGACCGCGAGCACTCCCGCCGTCGCGGGCACCGCGTACGCGGCACCGGCCCCGTACTCGTCCACCGCCCATCCTGAGGCCGACAAGCCGAGCGAGACGCCGACCGCGAGCCCGGTACCGGTCCAGGTCATGCCCTCGGTCAGCTTGGTGCGCGGTACGTGCGCTTCGACGAGGGCCATGGTCGTCACCATGGTGGGCGCGATGGCCAGGCCCGCGACAAAGAGCGCCACGGCCAGGACCGCCAGATTCCCGGCCAGTTGGAGGGGGATCATACTCACGGCCATCGCGCATACGCCCAGTACCCATCTGCGGGCGGGGTCCCCCTTCAGGTGCAGCAGCCCGAAGACCGCGCCGGCGAGGCACGATCCCAGCGCGTACACCGCCAGGACCAGGCTGGCCGCGGCCTTGCTGCCCTGCTCCTCGGCGAAGGCCACCGTGACCACGTCGACGGAGCCGAAGACGGCACCCGTCGCGACGAACGTCAGGGCCAGTACGCGCAGACCGGGGGAGCGCAGCGCGGAACCGCCGCTTCCGGGCGTGCCCGGGTGCGGCGCCGGCTCGGTCGCGCGCTGCGCGGTGAGCCAGAGGACGCCGACCACCAGGAAGGCGGTGGCGAGCAGCGGGCCCGCCTCCGGGAACCAGACCGTGGACAGCCCGATGGAGACGATCGGCCCGACGATGAAGCACACCTCGTCGACGATCGACTCGAAGGCGTACGCGGTGTGCAGTTCGCGCGGTGAGCCGTAGTAGATCGCCGCCCAGCGGGCCCGGGTCATCGCGCCGACCGCCGGAATGCAGCCGGCGCAGGCGGTGAAGGCGAAGAGCGTCCAGTGCGGCGCCCCCTGCCGGACGCTGACGAGCAGTCCCGCCACCGCGGCGACCGAGATCAGCAGGGCCGGGCGCAGCACCCTGCTCTGGCCGTGCCGGTCGACCAGCCGGGACACCTGGGGGCCGAGTACCGCCGCCGAGAGCGCCAGGGTGGCGGAGAGCCAGCCGGCGAGGCTGTAGCGCCCCGTGACGTGGGAGACCATCGCCACGATGCCGACGCCCATCATGGACAGCGGCATGCGCCCGAAGAAGCCTGCGGCGGAGAACGCCAGGGTGCCGGGGGCCGCGAATATCGCGCGGTAGGGACTGGGCAAGACGGCGCTCCGTAAGGGATGTGAGTGGCCGGTACAG
Organism: Streptomyces sp. I6; assembly: GCA_003725745.1. Classification (GTDB taxonomy): domain Bacteria; phylum Actinomycetota; class Actinomycetes; order Streptomycetales; family Streptomycetaceae; genus Streptomyces. The sequence continues at coordinate 5,308,838 of RHDP01000001.1, forward strand.
CTTACTGGTGAGGCAAGCCTTACTCCAGTGCGGTTTCCCCGCTGTCCGAACCTGGTGGGAGGATCGCATCATGGCCGAACAGCACGATCCCGCCCTGCGCGACCCCGCCCCCTACGACGCCCTGCTGCTGCTCTCCTTCGGCGGCCCCGAGGGACCGGACGACGTGGTCCCCTTCCTGGAGAACGTGACGCGTGGCCGCGGCATCCCCAGGGAACGCCTGAAGGAAGTCGGTCGGCACTACTTCCTCTTCGGCGGAGTCAGCCCGATCAACGCCCAGAACCGGGCGCTGCTGGACGCGCTGCGCGAGGACTTCGCCGGCGCCGGAATCGATCTGCCGGTCTACTGGGGCAACCGGAACTGGGCGCCGTATCTGACCGACACCCTCCGGGAGATGGTCCTGGACGGGCGCCGCCGCGTCGCGGTGCTCGCCACCAGCGCGTACGCCTCGTACTCGGGCTGCCGCCAGTACCGGGAGAACCTCGCGGACGCCCTCTCCGCACTGGAGGCCGAGGGGCTGCCGCTGCCGCGTGTCGACAAGCTGAGGCACTACTTCAACCACCCCGGTTTCATCGGCCCGATGGTGGAGGGTGTGCTCGCCTCGCTCGCCGACCTGCCCGAGGACGTGCGGGCGGACGCGCATCTGGCGTTCACCACCCACTCCATCCCGGACGCGGCCGCGGACGGTTCGGGCCCGGTCGCCGAGCACGGCGGGGGCGGGGCGTACGTGAAGCAGCACCTCGACGTGGCGCGGGTGATCGTGGACGCGGTCCGGGAGGAGACCGGCGTCGCCCACCCGTGGCGGCTCGTGTACCAGTCGCGCAGCGGCGCCCCGCACATCCCCTGGCTGGAGCCGGACATCTGCGACCACCTGGAGGAACTGCACGGCGAGGGGGTGCCCGCGGCCGTGATGGTGCCGATCGGTTTCGTCTCGGACCATATGGAGGTCCTGTACGACCTGGACACGGAGGCCACCGCCAAGGCGGCGGAGCTGGGGCTTCCGGTCCGCCGGTCGGCGACCGTGGGCGCGGACCCGCGTTTCGCCGCCGCGATCCGAGACCTGCTTCTGGAGCGTGCGGCGACCGAGCGGGGGAAGGCGGTGGCGCGGTGCGTGCTCGGGGAGCTGGGGCCGTCCCACGACCTGTGTCCGATCGGATGCTGCCCCGCCAGGTCCGAGCGCCCGGCGGCGGCCGGCGCGGACAGCCCGTTCGCCTGACCGGCAGGCGGGTGCACGTCGTGGACGGCCGCCGCCATGCGCGTCCGGCCCGCGTACGGCGATCCGCGTATGACCTGAGGACGGCCCGCCTGAGGACGGAAGAGGGGTGCGTGGCGCGAGCGCGGCACACGCCCCGGTACACCACACAGCCACGCACCCGGGAGCCAATCCGTGACCGACCCCCTGCCCGACCCCCTGCTCGACGAGCTGTCGTCCCTGGCGCTGGAGGCCGCGCGCCGGGCGGGTGAGCTGCTGAGGGACGGCAGACCCGACGACCTCTCGGTGGCCGCGACCAAGTCCAGCCCGATCGACGTCGTGACCGAGATGGACATCGCGGCGGAGAAGCTGATCACCGGTTTCCTCGCCGGCGCCCGGCCGGACGACGGCTTCCTCGGCGAGGAGGGGGCCTCCACGGCGGGCACGAGCGGGGTCCGGTGGATCGTGGACCCGCTCGACGGCACCGTGAACTACCTCTACGGCCTGCCGACGTGGGCCGTCTCCATCGCGGCCGAGCGGGACGGCGAGACCGTCGCCGGGGTCGTCGAGGTGCCGATGCGCGGCGAGACGTACCGGGCCGTGCTCGGCGGCGGCGCCTTCTGCGGCGACCGCCCGCTCCGCTGCCGGCCCGCCCCGCCGCTGGACCAGGCACTGGTCTCCACCGGTTTCAACTACGTCGAGTCCGTTCGCCGTCACCAGGCGGAAGTCGCCCGGCTGCTGATCCCGCGGCTCCGCGACATCCGGCGCGGCGGTTCCGCGGCGGTGGACCTCTGCGACGTCGCCGCCGGCCGTCTGGACGGCTACTACGAGCGGGGCCTCCACCCCTGGGACCTCGCCGCGGGGGATCTCATCGCCCGCGAGGCGGGCGCTCTCACCGGATCCCGCCCGGGCGAGCCGCCGTCCCGGGACCTGGCCGTGGCGGCATCGCCCGGAGTCTTCTCGCCCCTCCAGCGACTGCTCGACGACCTGGGAGCCTGGCACGACTGAGCACGCCGGCCGGCCGCTCTCCGGCGGTCGCACGCCGCCGCGCATACGCGAGGGCCCGGCGCCGCACATGCCGGACCCGACATATGGGGCGTACGCGCCGCCGCGCATACGCGAAGCCCGGCCGGTGCCGACGTGCTCCCCGGGCCGCGCCGCCGCGCATGCGCGAGGGCCCGGCGCCGCAAGCAGCGGCACCGGGCCCTCGCCGGCCGGTCAGACGCCGACGGCGCCGACCTTCACGCCGTGCTCCGCCGCGAGACGGTGCAGGTCCTCGAGCTCGGCCTGCTCGACCTCCGCCAGGAAGTCGTCGCCGTCCTCGCGGGCCCGCGTGAGGTCGGTCTCCGTGGTCTTGATGCGCTGCAGAAGACCTGCGGTGAATGCGTCCATGGTTGCGCCCCCTCGTCGTGGGTCGGTGGCGGGTGGTGGATCACGCGCACCCTCTGGGGGACAGAGAGACGGGGTGTGGCATGCCACATACACGGCGTGATCGCGGGGTGTGCACTCGTCCTCCCCAAGGCCACCCCCGGGGAAACCTCAACTCCATCGCCTATCCCGTGAATTCCCGGTGCACTCCTGGTGCCGCCGGGGTGCGCCTTCTCCGTCTTACAGCCGGTTTACGCGCGTAAGGGGCAGGATGGAGGCAACAACGAACCGTCATTCGACCATCGACCCGGCCAGGGTCGCCGTCGACCTGCCCTGGAATGGACAGGGCAGCCACAGAGGAAGGACCAGCCCCGTGCGCGTACTCGTCGTCGAGGACGAGCAGCTGCTCGCCGATGCGGTGGCCACCGGACTGCGCCGGGAGGCCATGGCGGTCGACGTCGTGTACGACGGCGCCGCCGCACTGGAACGCATCGGGGTCAACGACTACGACGTGGTCGTCCTCGACCGCGATCTCCCCCTCGTTCACGGCGACGACGTCTGCCGCAAGATCGTCGAACTCGGCATGCCCACCCGCGTCCTGATGCTCACCGCGTCCGGCGACGTCAGCGACCGCGTGGAGGGCCTGGAGCTCGGCGCGGACGACTACCTGCCCAAGCCCTTCGCCTTCACCGAGCTCACCGCGCGCGTGCGCGCGCTGGGCCGGCGCACCACCGTGCCGCTGCCTCCGGTCCTGGAGCGAGCCGGGATCAAGCTCGACCCCAACCGCCGCGAGGTCTTCCGCGAGGGCCGGGAGATCCAGCTCGCCCCCAAGGAGTTCGCCGTGCTGGAGGTACTGATGCGCAGCGAGGGCGCGGTCGTCTCGGCCGAACAGCTGCTCGAGAAGGCCTGGGACGAGAACACCGACCCGTTCACGAACGTCGTCCGGGTCACCGTCATGACCCTGCGCCGCAAGCTCGGCGAGCCCCCGGTGATCGTCACCGTCCCGGGCTCCGGCTACCGGATCTGACCGTGGCGACGGCACCCGCGCCCCCCACCGCGCCACCCAAGCCCACCTGGGACCCGAGAGAGCCCGGCGGCCCCCTGCTGCGCCCCACCATCCGGATAAGGCTCACCCTGCTGTACGGCGGGATGTTCCTGATCGCGGGCATCCTGCTGCTGTCGATCATCTATCTGCTGGCCGCGCAGGCGCTGCACGACGGAATCCGGCAGTCCGTCGAGGTCGGCGCCGCGCCGGGCGCAAACGTCACCATCACCAGCCCCACGTGCCCCCGGATCAACGACCTGGTCGACAACTCGGAGCGCAACGCCGCCCTGAAGCTGTGCATCGCGGAGCAGCGTCAGCGCGCCCTCGACGAGCTGCTGACCCGCTCGCTCTTCGCGCTGCTCGGTCTCAGCGTGATCGCGTTCGCGTTCGGCTACGCCATGGCCGGCCGCGTGCTGTCCCCTCTCGGCAAGATCACCCGCACCGCTCGCCGGGTCGTCGGCACCGACCTCTCACGGCGCATCGAGCTGGACGGCCCGGACGACGAGCTGAAGGAGCTGGCCGACACGTTCGACGAGATGCTGGAGCGGCTGGAGAGGGCCTTCTCCGCCCAGCAGCGGTTCGTCGCCAACGCCTCGCATGAGCTGCGCACCCCGCTAGCGATCAACCGGACCCTGCTGGAGGTGCACCTCTCGGACCCGGGTGCCCCGGCCGAGCTCCAGCAGCTGGGGAAGACCCTGCTCGCGACCAACGAGCGCAGCGAGCAGCTGGTGGAGGGACTGCTGCTGCTCGCCCGCAGCGAGAACCAGATCGTCGAGCGCAAGCCCGTCGATCTCGCCGAGGTGGCCGGCCGCGCCGTGGACCAGACGAGGGCGGAGGCGGAGGCCGGGGGCGTCGAGATCCGCGGAGCGCGCGCGCCCGCAGTCGTCCAGGGCAACGGCGTCCTGCTGGAGCGGATCGCCCTGAACCTGGTGCAGAACGCGGTGCGCTACAACATCGCGGACGGCGGCTGGGTGGAGGTCACCACCGGGGTCGAGCACGGTCAGGCGGTGCTGGTGGTGACCAACACCGGTCCGGTGGTGCCCGGCTACGAGATCGACAACCTCTTCGAGCCGTTCCGGCGCCTCCGCCAGGAGCGCACCGGCAGTGACCGGGGGTGGGACTCGGCCTGTCGATCGCGCGGTCGGTCGCGAGGGCCCACGGGGGCCGTATCATCGCGGAGCCGCGCGAGGGCGGCGGTCTCGTCATGCGCGTCACCCTGCCGCTCTGACCCGGGCTTCCGACCTCGCCCGGAGGCGCGGAGGGCCCCGGGGAGACGCACCTGTTCGCTTTGCGCTGAATCCCGGGGGCCCGGACTCGAAGGCTGGCTGTGTGATCGATCACATGGGCGAATTTCCGGCCATGTACGCTCCGTCGTCGAAGAACCTCTGGAACGCCGGGAACGTCCGGGTTTCCGAGGGTCGGAATGACGGGAAGTACACGGGGTGGCACCCGTGAAGTGCGACATTAGGACCGTGTACGGTCCTGATCGCCATCCAAGCTGATCACTCATGAGGGGTCGGATTGGGTGTCGATTGAGTAACAGACCTTGATGTGAGGCAAAATCTCCGCCTCAGGTCGGGCACAAGTCCGGCCTCTCACGCGTTACGTGCGCTGGAGACACCGCAAACACCCAGAGGGGGAGAGCGACATGGCTACGGATTACGACACTCCACGCAAGACCGACGACGACATCGATTCCGACAGCCTCGAAGAGCTGAAGGCGCGCCGGAACGACAAGACGACCTCCACGGTCGACGTCGACGAGTTCGAGGCCGCCGAGGGCCTCGAACTGCCCGGAGCGGACCTCTCGAACGAGGAGCTGGCTGTCCGGGTGCTGCCCAAGCAGGCGGACGAGTTCACCTGCATGAGCTGCTTCCTGGTCCACCACCGCAGCCAGCTGGCCCGCGAGAAGAACGGCCAGCCGATCTGCCGCGACTGCGACTGAGGCCCGGCCGGCCGTGGCAGGCGACCGACCGGCGGACCGGCCGGCGAAGCGGCGCTTCGGCCGGAAGGGCCGCCCGGGTCCGCATCCGGGCGGTACCGGCCCGCAGGACACCGGCCCGCAGGACACCGGGACGCCTTCGGACGGGCGGGGCGACGCTCCCCACCCGCCCCATCCGGACGCGCGTGACGACGAGCGGGGCCGGCCGGCCTCGCTCGAGGCCGCACCCCAGGCGGGGCCCCCGACCAGGGCCCGGCGCCTGGACGCCGTCAGGCAGGGAGTCCGCCGGAGCGGCGAGGCGGCCGTGCGCAGGAGCGGCGAGGCCGCGAAGGCCACGCTGGGATTCGTCGCCGACCGGCTCATCGAGTACGCGCCGCGGATTCCCGTCCGCGATCTGACCACCTTGCGGGCGCAGTTCCCGGGCCTCGGCCCGGAGCAGATCGCGGACAGACTGGTCGCGGGCGCGGCCAACGGCACATCGACCGTGGGCGCCGGGGTCGGTGCCGCGGCCATGATGCCCGTACCGCCCGCACTGCCGGCCGAGCTGGCGACGGAGATCATCGGCGTCGCCGCGATCGAGCTCAAGCTCATCGCCGAGCTGCACGAGGTCTACGGACGGCGTCCGCCCGGCAACCTCACGGAACGCTCGGCCGCCTACCTCGGGAGCTGGTCGCAGGAGCGCGGTATCGACGTCTCCGACCCGTCGACGATCAACGCCGCCCTGGGCGGCCGGATGAAGCGCGAACTCCGGCAGCAGATCATGAAGCGCATGGTCCGCAATCTGCCGAACCTGATGCCGTTCATGATCGGTGCCGCCGTCGGCGCCGTGATGAACCGGCGCGACACCAGGAAGCTCGCCGAGCGCATCCGCAAGGACCTGCGCGCCCGGCAGGTCCCCTGGGACGCACTTCCCCCGCAGCCCCGGCTGGAACAGCCAGGGGAGCTGCCGCACACCATCCCCGCCGAACTCCGCCGAGAACTCGACCGCTGACTCCGGCTGACTCCGTTGACTGCGCCCGCACGCGCCCGCACGCGCGCGTGCAGGCGCGCGCCGCCGGGGAACGGTGGCCTGCTCGCGGTCCCACAAGATCGCCCGCGCGTGCACGCGTGCGCGGTCCATCCGGAAACCGGGCATCCGTACCCGGCGCGGATCGCCCGCGTGCCCGCGTGCCCGCGGGCGCAGCGTGGTCCCAGCCGTCCAGGTCGCCCCGGAGCAGAGATCGCCCGCGTGCGCGCGTGCAGCGGCGATGTCGTCGTCGCGGCCGCCGTCGTCCTGGAGATCGCCCGCGTGCGCGCGCGTGCACGCGGGGGACGCCCCGGCACCGCCGGGAAGCCCGGCAAGACGCGCGGGGGCAAACCGACACGGGACGCCCGCGCGCGGGCGTCCATGGCCCGCCGAGGCCCGCCCGCGGCGGCTCCCATCCGGTCCGGCCGCACCGTCCGGCCGCTGCTGTCCCGTGCAGGACAGCAGCGGCCGGCTGTCCCGTGCGGGACACGGGACGGGGCGCCTGCCGCCCCGGCCGGTCCTCAGCCGGGTCTCAGCGGCCCCGGGCGGCTTCCAGCGCGGCGACCAGGCCCCGCGGGTCCCGCGTCGACAGATACAGGTACGGCGTCGGGTCCTGCGGGTCTGTGACCGGCACCCGCACCGCCGTCGGCACATAGCTGCGCAGCAGCATGAACGCGCGCGGGTCCGCCTTGTGCGAACGCCATGCGCGCGCCTCCCCCGCGTCCAGCACCTCGGGCTCGCCGAGCGCCGGGACGGGGATCCGGGCGTCGCCCGCCACCAGCGAGTCCGCCACCACCCGGATCCGGGCGGAGCCGTACGAACTCACCCCGGCCGCCGCCATCGCGCCCGCCGCGATCAGCCCGCCCAGCATCGGAGCCGGCCCCAGAGGCAGAAGGACCACACCGCCGGAGACCGCCACCAGAGCGGTGATCAGCCACCAGGAGCGGGGGACGGTGAGGCGCTCGTCGAAACGGGGCTCGGCGGGGGTGCCGGGCTCGGCGGGGAGGGCTGCATGGATCCAAGCTTGGCACGGCGCGACCGCCGGGTTGCCGCGCGGGTAAGGTCTGCGCCTGTGAGTACTGCACTGACCCCTCCCGCCGACGCCGCGGCGCCGGTACGGCACCCCGACGCGCCCGCCCCCGGTGAGCTCCTCGGCGCGCACTACGACTACTGCTTCGGCTGCGGCGGCGGGCAGCCCCACGGGCTGCACCTGGAGGCACGGGCCGGCGAGGGCGTCAGTCTCACCGCCGAGTTCACGGTGTCCGCCGCCCACCAGGGAGCACCGGGCCTCGCCCACGGCGGCGTCCTGGCCACCGCGCTCGACGAGACGCTCGGCTCCCTCAACTGGCTGCTGCGGGTGATCGCGGTGACCGGACGGCTGGAGACCGACTTCGTCCGCCCGGTCCCCGTGGACACGGTGCTGTTCCTGGAAGCCGAAGTGACCGCGGTCGCCGGCCGCAAGATCTACTCCCGGGCGACCGGGCGGATAGGCGGCCCGGAGGGACCCGTCGCCGTCCGTGCCGAGGCCCTCTTCATCGAAGTCAAGGTCGACCACTTCATCGACAACGGCCGCCCGGAGGAGATCCAGGCGGCCATGGCCGACCCCGACCAGGCCAGGCGTGCCCGCGCCTTCGAGGTGAACCCCTGATGCGCCAACCCGTGGACGTACTGATCCGGCGCGTGGACCCGGAGGTACCGATTCCGCAATACGGACATCCGGGTGACGCGGGTGTCGATCTGGTGACCACCCGGGCCGCCGAGCTGGCACCCGGCGAGCGCACCGTTCTGCCGACCGGGGTGTCCATCGCGCTGCCGGACGGGTACGCGGCGTTCGTACACCCCCGGTCGGGCCTGGCGGCCCGCTGCGGACTGGCGCTCGTGAATGCCCCGGGGACGGTGGATGCCGGGTACCGTGGGGAGATCAAGGTGATCGTGGTCAATCTGGACCCACGCGAGAGCGTGCGGTTCGAGCGGTTCGACCGGATCGCACAACTGGTCGTCCAGCAGGTCGAGAAGGTGCGCTTCCACGAGGTGGCGGAGCTTCCCGGCTCGGCGCGGGCCGAGGGGGGCTTCGGGTCCACCGGCGGTCATGCCGCCGTGGGCGGATCGGGCGGCTCACAGGGTGGGAATCGATACGCTTCGGTCGTATCCGACCGGGAAGGACAGTGACGTGTTCGGACGTCGCAAGAAGAGCAGTCCCGCCGACGAGTCGGCGGACGTGGCGGGCGAGGCCGAGCAGGTCGCCGACGAGCCCGACACGGGCGACGCGGCGGAGCAGGACGCGCCCCGCCGGATGAACCTCCCGCCGGCGCCGCGGCCCGACGGCCCCTGGGACGTCTCCGAGGTCTCACGGCCCGAGGAGGGGCGCGTGGACCTGGGCGGACTGCATGTGCCCGGGGTCGAGGGCATGGAGCTGCGGGTGGAGGTCGCGGGCGACGCGATCGTGGCCGCGACGATCGTGCTGCGCGACAGCGCGATCCAGCTGCAGGCTTTCGCCGCCCCCAAGAAGGAGGGCATCTGGGGCGAGGTCCGGGAGGAGATCGCCTCCGGCATCACCCAGCAGGGCGGCGTCATCGACGAGGTCGAGGGTCCCCTGGGCTGGGAACTGCGGGCCCAGGTCCCCGTCCAGCTGCCCGACGGCACCGGCGGCGTACAGCTGGTGCGCTTCGTCGGCGTGGACGGACCGCGCTGGTTCCTGCGCGGAGTGATCTCAGGCCAGGGCGCGGTGCAGCCGCAGGCCGCCGGTCTGCTGGAGCAGATCTTCCGGGACACGGTGGTGATCCGGGGCGAAGGGCCGATGGCCCCCCGCGACCCGATCGTGCTGAAGCTGCCGAACGACGCGCAGATGGTGCCCGAGGGCGTGCAGCAGGAGGAGCAGGAGACGTCCCGGTTCTCCGGCGGCATGGGGCAGTTGCAGCGCGGCCCGGAGATCACCGAGGTGCGCTGAACGCGGACGTACCCGCGGCGAGGCGCCGTGGAGCCGCGCGGTGGGCCGTACCCGGGTGGGGTGCGGCCCACCGGCGTTCCCCCTTCCACCGAAGCCGGTGCCGCTCCCTCCCGGAGCCGGTCCCGCGGCCGGTCCTCCGTGCTGGTCCTCCGGGCCGGTCCCGGGTCCGCCCCGCTGCCGGGAAGGCCGGCGTGCCGATGCGGCCGCGCCCGGCACCGGGCCCCCTGGCGCGGGCAGCGTGTCCGCACGGCCGCTCGCATTGCCGCTCGCACCGCCGGAGCGCCGACCGGACGGTGGCGCCCAGGGCCGGCCGACCGGGTGCGGGGCGCGTCCGGGCGGGCCCTTGCCGCGATCCGGCGCCGCCGTCGCCGGGGGGACGGCGGCGCACACCCGGACCGGTCCCGCTCCGTGGTTCTCCTGTGGCGGCCGCTCGCGGCGGGAAGAGCCGCGGCCCGGGCCCGCCATCCGCGACACCCCGGGCCGCGAATCGCGATGCCCGCCGCGCCGGGTCGCTCGAGGGGCCCTGGGCGCCGTCGAGGCTCCGGAGGGCCGCGTCCCCGGGCGCCGTGCGGACCAGGCGGCGGACCAGACGGCGGGGCAGGGCCCGGGACGGGGCCGGGGAAGCGACGTCGGGGCCCGGGGCAGGGTCCGGGACGGGGTCGGGGAAGCGACGTCGAGGTGCGGGACGGGGGGCGGGGAAGCGACCTCGGGGCCCGGGACGGGGCCGGGGAAGCGACGTCGGGGCCCGGGGCAGGGTCCGGGACGGGGGCGGGGAAGCGACGTCGGGGTCCGGGACGGGGCCGGAACGGGGTGGGACGGAGGTGGGACGGCGATGCCCGCGCGTCAGAATCGCGTCAATACGCCCCCCGGCCGGGGCAAGCGGTCTGATGTGCCCGACGTCCTGGATGTAGCTTCGGCAGGGCGTCCACGGCGGGCGCAGCAGCCGTCGCCCGGCTGCCGTTGAAGGACAATGAGGCCATGGCGCGCGGCAAGCTACGGATCTATCTCGGGGCCGCACCGGGGGTGGGCAAGACCTACGCGATGCTCTCCGAGGCGCACCGACGCGTCGAGCGGGGTACGGACTGCGTCGTCGGCCTGGTGGAGCACCACGACCGGCCGCGGACCGAGGTCCTGCTGCACGGCCTGGAACAGGTCCCCCGCCGCGAACTGCCGTACCGGGAAACCGTCTTCACCGAGATGGACGTGGACGCCGTGCTGGCCCGCCGGCCCGCCGTCGCGCTCGTGGACGAACTGGCCCACACCAATGTGCCCGGCTCGCGCAACACCAGGCGCTGGCAGGACGTCGAGGAGCTCCTCGCCGCCGGAGTCGACGTGATCTCGACCGTCAACATCCAGCATCTGGAGTCGCTCGGCGACGTCGTGGAGTCGATAACCGGCGTGCGCCAGCGGGAGACCGTCCCCGACGAGGTCGTCCGCCGTGCCGACCAGATCGAGCTGGTCGACATGTCGCCGCAGGCGCTCCGCCGCCGCATGGCGCACGGCAACGTCTACCAGTCCGACAAGGTCGATGCGGCACTGTCCAACTACTTCCGCCCCGGCAACCTGACCGCCCTGCGCGAGCTCGCCCTGCTGTGGGTCGCCGACCACGTCGACGAGTACCTCCGGCAGTACCGGGGCGAGCACGACATCCGCACCACCTGGCAGGCCCGCGAGCGCATCGTCGTCGGCCTCACCGGCGGCCCCGAGGGGCGCACCCTGATCCGCCGCGCCGTCCGCCTCGCCGAGAAGGGCGCGGGCGGCGAGGTGCTCGCCGTCTACATCTCCCGCAGCGACGGACTGACCTCCGCGTCCCCCGAGGAGCTGGCACTCCAGCGCACCCTCGTCGAGGACCTGGGCGGCACCTTCCACCATGTCGTCGGCGACGACATCCCCACCGCACTGCTGGAGTTCGCCCGCGGGGTCAACGCCACCCAGATCGTGCTCGGCTCCTCCCGCCGCAAGGCCTGGCAGTACGTCTTCGGCCCCGGAGTGGGCGCCACCGTCGCCCGCGAGTCGGGTCCCGACCTGGACGTCCACATCGTCACCCACGAGGAGGCCGCCAAGGGGCGCGGACTGCCGGTGGCCCGCGGTGCGCGGCTCGGCCGCTCGCGGAGCACCGCGGGCTGGCTGGTGGGTGTCGCCGGCCCGGTGGTGCTGGCGCTGCTGCTGACCAACGTCAGCCCGAACCTCGGCCTGGCCAACGACATGCTGCTGTTCCTGTCACTGACCGTGACCGCGGCGCTGCTCGGCGGCCTGCTGCCGGCCCTCGCGTCCGCCGCCTTCGGCTCGCTGCTGCTGAACTACTTCTTCGCGGCGCCCCTGCACCGGTTCACGATCGCCGATCCCAAGAACATCGTCGCCATCTCGGTCTTCTTCGGGGTCGCCGTCGCCGTCGCCTCGGTCGTCGACGTCGCCGCCCGGCGGACGCAGCAGGCGGCCCGGCTGCGCGCCGAGTCCGAGATCCTGTCGTTCCTCGCGAGCAGCGTGCTGCGCGGCGAGACCGCCCTCGGCGCCCTGCTGGAGCGGGTCCGCGAGACCTTCGGCATGGAGTCCGTGGCCCTGCTGGAACGCCAGAGCGACGTCGACCCCTGGACCTGTGCGGGCAGCGTCGGACCGCGGCCCGTCGGCCGTCCCGAGGACGCGGACGTGGACATGCCCGTCGGCGAGAACATGGCCCTGGCGCTGTCGGGCCGGTTCCTCCCCGCCGAGGACCGGCGCGTCCTCGGCGCCTTCGCCGCCCAGGCCGCCGTCGTCCTGGACCGCCAGCGGCTGGTGGACCGGGCCGAGGAGGGCCGCAAACTCGCCGAGGGCAACCGCATCCGCACGGCGCTGCTCGCCGCCGTCAGCCATGATCTGCGCACCCCGCTCGCCGGTATCAAGGCGGCCGTCACCTCGCTGCGATCCGACGACGTCGAGTGGTCCGAGGAGGACCGGGCCGAACTGCTCGCGGGGATCGAGGCGGGCGCCGACCGGCTGGACCACCTCGTCGGCAATCTGCTCGACATGTCCCGGCTCCAGACCGGCACCGTCACCCCACTCATCCGCCGCATCGACCTGGACGAGGTCGTCCCGATGGCCCTCGTGGGCGTTCCGGAGGGCAGCGTGGAGCTGGACATCCCCGAGACCCTGCCGATGGTGGGCGTGGACAAGGGCCTGCTGGAACGGGCCGTCGCCAACATCGTGGAGAACGCCGTCAAGTACAGCCCCGACGCCACCCCCGTCACGGTCTCCGCGAGCGCCCACGGCGGCCGGGTCGAGGTGCGCGTCGCCGACCGCGGCCGCGGCGTCCCCGACGAGGCCAAGGACCGCATCTTCGAGCCGTTCCAGCGCTACGGGGACGCACCGCGCGGGGCGGGCGTCGGGCTCGGCCTCGCCGTGGCACGCGGCTTCGTCGAGGCGATGGGCGGCACACTGTCCGCGGAGGACACCCCCGGCGGCGGGCTGACGATGGTCCTCACGCTCCAGGCGGCCTCCGGCGCCGGCGCGCCCGGCCCCGGGGTCCCCGCGCGGGCCGCCGGCTGACCGCGCGCCCCGCGCACACCACCCGACGACGGACGAGAGACGGAAGGAGGGCACTCATGACCCGAGTGCTCGTGGTCGACGACGAGCCGCAGATCGTACGCGCCCTTGTGATCAACCTGAAGGCCCGCAAGTACGAGGTCGACGCGGCCCCGGACGGCGCGACGGCACTGCAGCTCGCCGCGGCGCGACACCCCGACGTCGTCGTCCTCGACCTCGGGCTCCCGGACTTGGACGGCGTCGACGTGATCAAGGGGCTACGCGGCTGGACGCGCGTGCCGATCCTGGTCCTGTCCGCCCGGCACACCTCCGACGAGAAGGTCGAGGCGCTCGACGCCGGCGCCGACGACTACGTCACCAAGCCGTTCGGCATGGACGAGCTACTGGCCCGGTTGCGGGCCGCGGTGCGCCGTGCCGAGCCCGCCGGCGGCGACGAGGGCGAGCTCGTGATCGTGGAGACCCCGGGCTTCACCGTCGACCTCGCGGCGAAGAAGGTCAACCGGGACGGCAAGGACGTCCGGCTCACCCCGACCGAGTGGCACCTGCTGGAGGTCCTCGTCCGCAACACCGGCCGCCTGGTCAGCCAGAAGCAACTGCTCCAGGAGGTGTGGGGGCCCTCGTACGGCACGGAGACCAACTACCTGCGGGTCTACATGGCCCAGCTGCGCCGCAAGCTGGAGGCCGATCCCTCGCACCCCCGGCACTTCGTCACCGAGCCGGGAATGGGCTACCGGTTCGAGCGCTGAACGGGTCCGGCGGCCGGTGGTGCGGCTGATCCGTACTCCTTGGGTTCCTCCGTACTCCTTCGTGCCTCTCCGTGCCCCTCCGGCCGGCCTGACGGGCCGGGCCGGTTTCACGCCGGCTCCGATCGACCTGGATCGACCTGGATCGACCTTGTAGGGACCTGAACCGACCTGCGTCGACTCCGTACGGGCTCCGTACCGCTCGTCTCCTGACCGTGCCGGTACACCGCCCCGGTACGCTTTCCTCATGAGTGCTGTACCCAGCTCCGGGAACGACGGGAAGCCGGCGGGCCGCTTCCGGCGGATGCTCGACCGGCTGTCCAGCTCCCAGCAGGAACTCGAGTCCGCGGAGCTCAAGGAGGACGCGCAGGCGTCCGGCTGCACACCCATCTGCGACTGCGGCGACCGGCAGATCGTGAAGGTGACTGGTACCTTGCGCACGGTCACCCTGCGTCCACGGGCCGGAGTCCCGGCCCTGGAGGCGGAGCTCTTCGACGGTTCCGCGGCCCTGGACGTGGTGTGGCTGGGCCGGCGCTCCATCGTGGGCATAGAGCCGGGCCGCAAGATGATCGCCTCCGGCAGGATCTCCATGAGCCAGGGCCGGCGGGTGCTGTTCAATCCCAAATACGAGCTCCGACCGCTCGGACAGGAGTAGCCGGTGACGTCCCTCGACAAGCCGACCACGCAGGAACAGGGCGACGACGGTCACGGCCGGCACGCCAAGGCCGTGACCGAGGCGGCCCTGTTCGAGGCCTTCGGCGGTATCCGGGGCACGGTCGAGACGATCCTGCCCGGACTGCTCTTCGTCACGATCTACACGGTCAACAGGGACCTGCACATCTCGGCCATCGCGGCCCTCGGGTTGTCGCTGGTGCTGGTCGCCGTGCGGCTGATCCGCCGGGACACCGTGAAGCACGCCTTCAGCGGCGTCTTCGGCGTCGCCTTCGGTGTCGTCTTCGCGATGATGACCGGCAACGCGAAGGACTTCTACCTGCCGGGCATGCTGTACACGCTGGGACTGGCCCTCGCGTACATCATCACGACGCTGGCGGGCGTACCCCTGATCGGCCTCATCCTCGGACCGGTCTTCAAGGAGAACCTCTCCTGGCGCACCCGCAACCCCGGTCGCAAGAAGGCCTACGCCAAGGCGAGCTGGGCCTGGGGCCTGATCCTCCTCGCCAAGTGCGCGATCCTCTTCCCGCTCTACTGGTGGGCCGACACGACGCAGCTCGGCTGGGTCCTGGTGGCGCTCAAGCTTCCGCCGTTCCTGCTGGCGGTCTATCTGACCTGGGTCTTCCTGGCCAAGGCTCCACCGCCCATCGACGTCTTCGCCGAGATGGAGGAGCAGGAGCGCGCCGAGGAGGCCCGCAGGGCGGCCGCGGCCCGCGAGGGCGAGGCGTAGCCGACCGGGAGCCCGGGAGTCCGGCAGTCCACGGCACCCGGGCCCACAGGAGCCCGGGAGTCCGGCAGTCCACGGCACCCCGGCCCTCCGGGACACTGCCCTGACTTCGGCCTCCCGGACAGTGCCGCCGTCCGCGCCGTCCGCGCCGTCCGCGCCGTCCGCGCGGTCCGAACCCCGGGCACGTACAGGTGACGCCTGCCCGAGCCCCCTCGGCCGTACGCGCCGGAGACCCGACCGTCCGCCCCGGGGCCCGGGGCCCGGGGCCCGGGGCCCGTGCTCTGCCCCTCGCCCGCCCGGGGCCCGGGGCGATCCCTGCCCGGCCGCCGCCCCTGCTGCCGGCCCGTGGAACGGAAGGCCCGCCCCCGCAGCGCTTCGCCGGACGGACCGGACCGGACACCCGGGCCCCGTCCGGCGATCGGTGTTCCGCCGTCCGCGTGCTCTCAGCCCGCGTGCTCTCAGCCCGCGCGCGGCCACAAGCCCGCGCGTGCCGTCAGCCCGCGGCCGCCGGGCCCTCGCGGCGGACCGAGAGCAGGTCCTCCAGCTGCTCCTCGCGCGCCTGGGCGGCCACGAAGAGGAGTTCGTCGCCCGGCTCCAGCGTCTCCTCGTTGTGCGGGGTGAGGACCCGGGGGCCCCGGATGATCGTCACCAGCGAGGTGTCCTCGGGCCAGGCCACATCGCCCACCTGCGTACCCGCCAGTGCGGACTCCGGGGGCAGGGTCAGCTCGACGAGATTGGCGTCGCCGTGGCTGAAGCGCAGCAGCCGCACCAGGTCGCCGACGCTCACGGCCTCCTCGACCAGCGCCGACATCAGCCGCGGTGTGGACACCGCCACGTCGACGCCCCACGACTCGTTGAACAGCCACTCGTTCTTCGGGTTGTTCACCCGGGCCACCACGCGCGGCACGCCGTACTCGGTCTTCGCGAGCAGGGAGACGACCAGGTTCACCTTGTCGTCACCCGTCGCCGCGATCACCACGTTGCAGCGCTGCAGCGCCGCCTCGTCCAGCGACGTGATCTCACAGGCGTCGGCCAGCAGCCATTCCGCCTGCGGCACCCGTTCGACGGAGATGGCGGTGGGCGCCTTGTCGACCAGGAGCACCTCGTGCCCGTTCTCCAGCAGTTCTCCTGCGATGGAACGCCCCACCGCGCCGGCGCCGGCGATCGCGACCCGCATCAGTGACCGCCCCCCTCGGGACCCTGGGCGAACGCCGCCTCGATCTTCTCGATCTCGTCCGTGCGCATCATCACGTGCACCAGATCGCCTTCCTGCAGCACGGTCTGGGAGGTCGGCAGCACCGCCTCGCCCAGACGGGTGAGGAACGCGACCCGCACCCCGGTCTCCTCCTGGAGCCGGCTCACCTTGTGGCCGATCCAGGCAGGGGAGGTGTGCACCTCGGCGAGCTGGACACCGCCGCTCGGGTCCCGCCACAGCGCCTCGGCCCCGGAGGGCAGCAGCCGGCGGAGCATCTGGTCCGCGGTCCAGCGGACCGTCGCCACCGTGGGAATCCCCAGCCGCTGGTAGACCTCGGCGCGCCGCGGGTCGTAGATACGGGCGGCGACGTTCTCGATACCGAACATCTCGCGCGCGACCCGGGCGGCGATGATGTTGGAGTTGTCACCGCTGCTGACCGCCGCGAACGCGCCGGCCTCCTCGATGCCCGCCTCGCGGAGCGTGTCCTGGTCGAAGCCGACGCCGGTGACCCGGCGGCCCCCGAACCCGGAGCCCAGACGACGGAAGGCGGTGGGGTCCTGGTCGACGACGGCGACCGTGTGCCCCTGTCGCTCCAGGGTCTGCGCGAGCGCTGCTCCCACGCGCCCGCAGCCCATGATCACGATGTGCACCTATCTACCCCGCAGTCCTGGTCATCCCGATGACCTGTGCAAACACCCTGCTCACTCTTCTCTCCCGGCTCTGCCGGGCAACGACGGGGCGCAGCGTGCGGTTGCCGCCCCAGACGAGCTTATGCCGCGGCGTCCGCGTTGCCCTCATCCGCGGTGCCGATACCGCCGGTAGGACAGGCGGGATAGCGCTCGGTGGAGGGGCCGTTGCCGCAGCGTGGCCGCCGGGAGGCGATCGCACGGCGGAGGGCCCCACGAGTGGGCGGGGCCGGAAGTGACCCCTTACGATCCTCTCCGTGTCCAAACTGACCGACCTGCCCAAACGGATCCTGATCGGCCGGGCGCTGCGAAGCGACAGGCTGGGCGAGACGCTCCTGCCGAAGCGCATCGCCCTCCCCGTCTTCGCCTCCGACCCGCTGTCCTCCGTTGCGTACGCGCCGGGCGAAGTGCTGCTCGTCCTGTCGATCGCGGGTGTGTCGGCCTACCAGTACAGCCCCTGGATCGCGGCCGCCGTCGTGGTCCTGATGTTCACCGTCGTCGCGTCCTACCGGCAGAACGTCCACGCGTACCCGAGCGGCGGCGGAGACTACGAGGTGGCGAACACCAACCTCGGCCCGCGTGCCGGCCTCACCGTCGCGAGCGCCCTCCTCGTCGACTACGTCCTCACCGTGGCCGTGTCGATCTCCTCCGGAGTGGAGAACCTCGGCTCGGCGGTCCACTTCGTGATCGAGCACAAGGTGCTCAGCGCGGTCGCCATCATCCTGCTGCTGACGCTGATGAACCTGCGCGGTGTGCGGGAGTCCGGGAAGCTCTTCGCGATCCCCACCTATGTCTTCGTCTTCGGTGTCTTCACCATGATCGCCTGGGGCGCCTTCAAGGGGCTCGTCCTCGACGACACCATGCGGGCCCCGACCGCGGAGTTCGACATCGAACCGGAGCAGCAGGGCCTGGCCGGCCTCGCTATGGTCTTCCTGCTGCTGCGCGCCTTCTCCTCGGGCTGCGCCGCGCTCACCGGCGTCGAGGCCATCAGCAACGGGGTGCCCGCCTTCCGCAAGCCCAAGAGCCGGAACGCCGCCACGACGCTGCTGCTGATGGGCCTGCTCGCGGTCACCATGTTCTGCGGCATCATCGGCCTGGCCATGGCCAGCAACGTCCGGATGGCCGAGAACCCGGCCCACGACCTGACCCTCGACGGACAGCCGGTCGGCCCCGACTACGTCCAGGACCCCGTCATCTCGCAGGTGGCGGCGGCCGTCTTCGGCGAGCAGACGTTCTTCTTCGTGCTCCTCGCCGCGGCCACCGCGCTTGTCCTCTTCCTGGCGGCCAACACGGCGTACAACGGCTTCCCGCTGCTCGGCTCGATCCTCGCCCAGGACCGGTACCTGCCGCGCCAGCTGCACACCCGCGGGGACCGGCTCGCCTTCTCCAACGGCATCGTGCTGCTCGCCGGCGCTGCCATGCTGCTGGTCTGGGTCTACGACGCCGACTCGACGAAGCTGATCCAGCTCTACATCGTCGGCGTCTTCGTCTCCTTCACCCTCAGCCAGACCGGCATGGTCCGGCACTGGAACCGCCATCTGAAGACGGAGCGGGACCAGGCCGCCCGCCGCCGTATGATCCGCTCGCGGGCGATCAACGCCTTCGGCGCGTTCTTCACGGGTCTCGTCCTGGTCGTCGTCCTCGTCACCAAGTTCACCCACGGCGCCTGGGTGGCGCTCCTGGGCATGGTGATCTTCTACGTGACGATGTCGGCGATCAGGCGCCACTACGACCGGGTGTCGGAGGAGATCGCCGCGCCCGACGAGCCCACCGACGACAGCGTGCGCCCCTCCCGCGTCCACTCCATCGTGCTGGTCTCCAAGGTGCACCGGCCGACCCTGCGGGCCCTCGCCTACGCCAAGCTCATGCGCTCCGACAAGCTGGAGGCGATCAGCATCGACGTCGACCCGGTGGAGACCACGGCCCTCAAGGAGGAGTGGGACCGGCGCGGCATCAACATCCCGCTGAAGATCCTCCACTCGCCGTACCGGGAGATCACCCGGCCCATCGTCGAGTACGTGAGGAGCCTGCGGCGCGAGAGCCCCCGTGACGCCGTCAGTGTGATCATTCCCGAGTACGTGGTCGGCCACTGGTGGGAGCACGTGCTGCACAACCAGAGCGCCCTGCGCCTCAAGGGCCGGCTGCTGTTCACCCCGGGCGTCATGGTCACCTCGGTGCCCTACCAGCTCCAGTCCTCCGAGCTGGCCAAGAAGCGGGCCAAGAAGCGCCAGGACTGGAACGCGCCCGGATCGGTGCGGCGCGGACCGGTGAGCGAGCAGACCAAGGAGCCCAGCGGCAGGACCTGAGGGCCGCGCCGGGCGAGCGGGCACCCGGCGGCACGGGCCGGGGCTCCCTCCCGCCCGCGTAGACTGGGGGGCTGCCGTCCGCAGACCGGCGGCAGCCCCCTCTCATACCCCTGGAGTCACCCCGCCATGCCGAACGCTTCCGATGCCTCGCTCGTCGGGGAGGAGTACGAGGTCGAGGTCGGTCCCGTCGCGCACGGCGGTCACTGCATCGCCCGCACCGACGCCGGCCGGGTCCTCTTCGTCCGGCACGCGCTCCCCGGAGAGAAGGTCGTCGCCCGGATCACCGAGGGCGAGGAGGGCTCCCGCTATCTGCGCGCCGACGCCGTGCGCGTCCTGGAGGCGTCCAAGGACCGCGTCGAGGCTCCGTGCCCGTACGCGGGGCCCGGACGGTGCGGCGGCTGCGACTGGCAGCACGCCAAGCCCGGCGCACAGCGTCGCCTCAAGGGCGAGGTCGTCGCGGAGCAGCTGAAGCGGCTCGCGGGTCTGACCCCGGAGGAGGCCGGCTGGGACGGCACCGTGATGCCGGCGGAGGGCGACAAGCTGCCCGCCGGCCAGGTCCCGGCCTGGCGCACCCGCGTCCAGTACGCCGTCGACGGCCAGGGCCGCGCCGGGCTGCGCCGGCACCGCTCCCACGAGGTGGAGCCGGTCGAGCACTGCATGATCGCGGCTCCCGGGGTCTGCGAACTCGGCGTCGAGAAGCGGAACTGGGAGGGCATGGCCGCGATCGAGGCCATCGCCGCGACGGGTTCCCAGGACCGGCAGGTGGTCCTCACCCCGAGGCCCGGCGCACGGCTGCCGATCGTGGAACTCGACAGGCCGGTGTCGGTCCTGCGCGTCCACGAGGGCGACGGCAGTGTGCACCGCGTCCACGGCCGCCCCTTCGTCCGCGAACGCGCCGACGACCGCACCTACCGCGTCGGCATGGGCGGCTTCTGGCAGGTCCACCCGAAGGCGGCCCAGACGCTGGTGGAGGCCGTGATGCAGGGACTCATGCCCCGCAAGGGCGACACCGCGCTCGATCTCTACTGCGGCGTGGGCCTGTTCGCGGGCGCCATCGCCCAGCGGGTGGGGGAGAAGGGCGCGGTGCTCGGCATCGAGTCCGGCAAGCGCGCGGCGGAGGACGCCCGCCACAACCTCCAGGACCTGCCGCGGGTCCGCATCGAACACGGCCGGGTCGAGTCCGTGCTGCCCCGCACCGGCATCACCGAGGCCGACCTCGTCGTCCTCGACCCGCCCCGCGCGGGTGCCGGCAAGTCCACGGTCGCGCGTGTCTCCGGCCTCGGCGCCCGCCGCATCGCCTACGTCGCCTGCGACCCGGCGGCCCTGGCGCGCGACCTGGGGTACTTCCGCGAGAACGGCTACCGGGTGCGGACGCTGCGGGCGTTCGACCTGTTCCCGATGACGTCGCACGTGGAGTGCGTGGCTATTCTTGAGCCCGCCGAGAAGGGCCTCTGACCTGCTGCTTTACATTTCGGATGGTCAGTTCGACCCCTTTTCCTCGCGGAATGAGTCGACTGAGGTTGGCTTGTACAGAACGCTCTGGCCTGCAGCTTCAAGGGCCTGCGTGGGTTTCGCGGCGACGTGGCGATGCGGACTGCAGAATTCTTGACGCTCAGGCGACGCTCGAATAGGGGAAGCCGCAACCTCGCGGACCTCTCCGGCCCTGGGCCGCGGACCGGGGCCGTCGGTACGGGGCAAGGACTCCGCTGACGCCGTCGTGGTCTGAGGTCTTGAGCGGCGACGTCCTGGCCGAACTCATGGACAGTGATGCGGAGATCCTGGACTACCTGAAGTGACCGACGTCCGCTACGTCCAGATCGACGAGATCCTGGCCATCGCTCGCATGGTCACCGATACCGAACGCAGCGTGCGTGACATGGGACTCTTGGTGTCAGCGATCGAACGGCCCCGGACGAACGTGTTCGGGGCCGAGCCGTATCCCACGCTGCATGAGAAGGCGGCGGCGCTGCTGCACTCCGTCGCCCGTGATCACGCGCTGATCGACGGCAACGAGCGCACCGCCTGGCTTGCCATGCGTGTCTTCCTGCGGCTCAACGGCGTCAGCGCCAGTACCGCCCCGCCATCCGCCTCCATTGCCGACCCGTTCGTCGAGGAGGTCGCGCGGGACAACACCGATGTACCGGCCGTTGCCAAGCGCCCGTCGGCCTGGTTCCCCGTTTCCCGACGGTCGACGTCGTTCAGCGGAGGATTTCGAGAGCGAGATCCTCGGTCGGTTCCGGGAGTGCAGCCAGGTCCTGGCCCTGGTCGGCGGGCGATGGCTCGACGCGCGCACCGCTGACGGCCGGCGCCGTATCGACCTCGAATCCGACTTGGTCAGAAGGGAGTTGGTTGAGGCGCAGAGAGTCGGCATCACCGTCGTGCCCGTTCTGCTCGACCACGCCGGACGCCTCGACCCCGACAGCCTTCCCGCAGAGTTGGCCTCCTGCGCGCGGGCCCAGTACCGACGGATGCGGCACCGCCATGCCCGGGACGACATCGCCCGCCTCGTGTCCGACGTGCGTGAACTGGACACCAAGCTGGTCACCGTCGAGGAGGCCGAAGGTGATCCCGTGCGGGAAGAGCGGCGGCGCATCCGGCGCCGACGAAGACTCCGGCTGAAGGCCGCCCGGCTCGGACGTTCCAGGGGAGGGCAGACCAGCAAGATCCATGTCGCCGGCGACCGGAAGTGCCGCCCGCTGGCGTTCGTACTGACCGCGGGCCAGGCCGCCGACAGCCCGCAGTTCATCCCCGTACTGGGGAAGGTGCGGGTGCGCATGCCCGTCGGCCGTCCGCGCACCCGGCCCGGCGCGGTCGCCGGGGACAAGGCGTAACCGGCGGGCGCCCCGCCGCCGGGCGGCTGCCACCCCCGCGGTGGGGCGGGGGCTCACCGGTCACCCCGCACGGCCGGGGCATGAGCCGGCCGCGCGGGCCTGGAGGACCGTACGACGCGGCCGCGTAGGGGCTCACCCCCGCGGGCACCGCCCGGCAGCCGGGCCAGCACCGCCAGGGTGACCGGCAGGGCGAGATACCCGAACCGCCCGGCCGGGGCGAGCAGGAACGCCACGCAGAGGCCGGCGGCGAGCCGGTCGGCTGCGGACACGAGGCCGTACGGGGGCCGCACGACGAGGGAGACGGCGACGGCCAGCCCGCCGGCCAGCAGCAGCGCGACCGCCGCGTACCAGCCGGCCGGGCCCAGGTCGGCGAGCAGCCGGCCCGGCAGCGGACTGGCCGCCGGCGTCTGCCACGGCCCGCGCCCTGTCGGGAACGCGAACACCTGCTGCACCAGGGGCCCGGGGAACAGCAGGGCGCTCGGCAGGACGAGCAGGACGGTGCCCGCCACCGCCACGGCCGCCCCCGCACTGCCGCCCGGGTCCCGCCCCGCTGGGCGAGCGGCGCGACGGCGACCGCAACGGCGGGCCACGCCGTTCACTTGAGGGAGCAGGCGGCGGCGAGCGCCAGCCCGGCGGCCGCCGGTCGCCGCCGAGCCGCGTACGCCAGAGCCAGGAACAGCAGTCCGGTCAACGGCAGGTCCACACCGCTGACGCGCAGCGGCAGCGCCACGACCGGGGAGACGACGGACGCGCCGAGGACGCTCCGGTCCACCGTGCCTCCCGCGCCCGCCCGCTGCCCGCCACGGTCGCGCGGCGCGCCGCCCACAGGCAGCCGAGGAACACGGCCGCGCACCAGAGCCGGGCGTCACCCGGCATCCCGGTCAGCGGGCCACTGTCGCCCATCAGCGCACGCGGTACCCCGAACACCGCCATGCCCGGCAGGTACGGCGTGACCTCGACCACGGAGCGGGGATCGGCCAGGTACGGGGTCGCCCGGCTCAGCGTCAGCAACCCGGACCGCTCGATGACGAAGACCTCGCTCTGCGCGCCGCCACCGGCCAGCAGCACCAGCAGCAGCACGGCCACCGCGCCGGTGAAGGCCGCCCCGACGGACAGGCGCCGTCCTCGCGGCCACAGCGCGGCACCTGCCGCGCAGAGGTGGCCGGCGGACGCGCACGCCCCCAGAGGCGGTGTGGTCCGGGTGCCGCGATGAGGGAGAACACCCCGGCCCACGCGAACGCCAGGAACCAGCCGCCGGACCACAACAGCCGTTGTTCGCACGGTACTTGCATCGGGAGAACAGGCACCTGTCCATCAGACCCGTCCCTGGTCGGCGCCGTCATGACGCCCAGGTCGAGACCTGGGGTCGGGTTTGCCCGACCGTGCCATCCCCGGTCGGGCTTGCCCCGCCGTCCCGTCCGCATCGGCTCTCGCGCCGTCCCGTCCGCATCGGCTCTCGCGCCGTCCCGGACGAGGAGCATCCCGCGTGCGACGGCAACCGGTCTCACCATGAAGGGACTTCAGGTCCGGTCCCCGGGAGCGGCCGTTCGACCGGCGTGGCTGCAGGAACCGGCAACCCCGTAGGCGCACGACTACGGGGTTGCGCCCGCGCCGTACCCGGTCCCGCCCGGCCCGCCCGGCCTGCTCGCGCCCGGCATCCGCCTCCGCCCAGGGCTTCGGTCCAGGACTCCGGATCCTGCCTCGCCCGCGCCTCAGGCTGTTCCGGGATTCGCCCTTGCCGGCACCGGTGACGGCAAGTTAAGCTCGACACATGTCAGAAATTACTTACACGTAGAGGTGTTCTGTGACAGCAAGCGGCCCGAGCGGAGACGAACTGGTCGAGATGCTGGCGGCGCTCGCCCATCCGATTCGGCTGCGCATCGTCGCGACACTGGCCGGGGGCCGCGACTACGTGAGCCGGCTGGCCCGCGAGATGGGAGTGAGCCGTCCGCTCCTGCACATGCACCTGCGGCGGCTGGAAGCCGCGGGCCTGGTCGTCGGCCGGCTGGAGCTGTCCGAGGACGGCAAGGCCATGAAGTACTACGACGTCACCGACTTCAGCCTGCACCTGACCGCGTTGGCGGTGGCCGAGGCGGCCAAGACCCTCACCAAGCAGGACCCGGAGAAGGGTCCCCGACCCAAGGAGCGCACCTGATGGACCCCTTCGGAGGGGAAATGTCCTGGCCTTCGGCGATCTTCCTCGTTGCCGTGGTCATCGTGGCGGCCTTCCTGGTCGCCATAGTCATCGTCGGCCTGTTCGACACCCGTAAGGAGAAGCACTCGGCCGCCCGGGCGGAAGACCTGCGTCAGCTCGTACACCGTTTCGAACAACTGGCCGATAACACCCTCGACGCGCAGAAGCGTGTGGCCGCCGACCTGGCCGAGCTGCGTGCGCGGACCGCGTCGATCGAACAGATTCTGCTGAGCGTCGAATGAGAGGCGGCACCATGCGAGGCATCCGGTTCCACACCTACGGCCCGCCCGGGGTCCTTGAACTAGAGGACCTCGACATGCCCGTCGTCGGCGACGACGACGTGCTCGTCCGCGTCCGGGCCGCTTCGGTCAATCCGCTGGACTGGCACACCATGCGGGGCACCCCCTACATCACGCGGGTGCAGGGCGGGCTGTCACGGCCCAGGACCGGCCGACTGGGCGCCGACCTGGCGGGGCACGTCGAAGCGGTCGGCAAGAACGTCACCACGTTACGGGCGGGAGACGAGGTGTTCGGATGCCAGGGGCTTGACCGTATGGGTACGTTCGCCGAGTACGTCACGATCCGCCACGACGCCGGAGTGGTGAAGAAGCCGGCCGGCCTGACCTTCGCTCAGGCCGCGTCCGTGCCGGTGGCGGCGCTCACCGCCTACCTGGCCCTGCACCGCCACGGGCGGCTGCGAGACGGGCACGCGGTACTGGTCAACGGCGCGGCGGGCGGCGTGGGGACGTTCGCGGTGCAGATCGCCGGGGCACTGGGTGCCGACGTGACCGGCGTGTGCAGCACCGCGAACGTGGAGATGGTCCGGACCCTCGGCGCCCACCACGTCGTCGACTACACCCAGGAGGACTTCACCACCGGCGAGCGGCGCTACGACCTCATCCTCGACAACGTGGGCAACCGTCCGCTGTCGGCGTACCGGCGGGTGCTCGCCCCGGAGGGGACGCTCGTCCTCGTCAGCGGCGCGGGAGGCCGCTTCCTCGGCCCCCTGGGCCGGGTGGCCCGTGCGCTCGTGCTGTCGCGCTTCACGCGGCAGCGGCTGGTCTTCTTCATCACGGACCCCGCCAAGGACGGCCTGGAGGCGGTCCGCGACCTGCTCGAATCCGGAAGGGTCGCGCCGGTCATCGACCGGACCTATCCCCTGAGCGAGCTCCCCGAGGCCATCGGCTACCTCGAAGCCGGGCACGCCCGGGGCAAGGTCGTCGTCACCCTCTGAGCCCACCGCACAACCCGGCGGTTTCGAACAGGCGTTGTTCGAGACCGCCAGCCGGTTGTCCGCAGCAGTTCCAGGGGAGTCCGGTCGCCGTCAACTACCAGCGCATGAAGCTCTGTTCAGCCCGGTCAGCCTGATCAGCCAAGTCATCCCAGTCGGCCCTGGGGGTCGGAGCGCCCCCGGTCACCCGCCGCGGCGTGCACGGCCGTCTCGGCCCTGGCAAGGCGGTCTGAGCGGCCTGCGCCCCAATCCCCGCGCGCGGCTTGGGAGGTGGCGCCGGACCGGAGCCCGCGGAAACGGCGCCCGTCGCCGAGGGGCGCCCCCCCTCGTGACGGGAGCCGAGGGCCCTGCGGTGCGGCCGGTACGCGTGGTAGAAACCTGATGCCGTTCCCACGCCATGACCGCTTCCGCCGACCAGTTGTCCGCGGACGTAAGGAGCCCTCGGCTGTGCCGCCCACCTTGTATCGCGATACCAACTACACGCTCCGGCACCTGATCGAGAACATCGAGGGCGGCCGTATCGGACTGCCCGACATCCAGCGCCCGTTCGTCTGGTCGGCGGCGAAGACCCGCGATCTGCTGGACTCGATGTACCGGGGATACCCGATCGGCACCCTGATGTTCTGGGAGACCGGCGCCGAGGTGGGGACGCGTCGGATCGGGACGGAAGCCGGTGACCGGGCACCTCAGCTGCTGGTCGTGGACGGGCAGCAGCGGCTGACCGCCCTGTTCGCCGTGCTCACCGGGCGCAAGATCGTCTCCAAGTCCTTCGACGAGATCAACGTGCGGATCGCGTTCCACCCCGGGGATCAGACGTTCGAGGTCACGGACGCCGCGATCGAGCGTGACGCCCACTTCATTCCGGACATCACCGCGCTCTGGGCCAGGGGCGGTTACAAGTCGACCGTCCGGAAGTTCTTCCAACGCCTGGAACAGGCCGGCGGGCAGCCCTTGCCGGACGCCGTCAAGGACGAGCTCGAAGAACGCGTGTACAGGGTCAGGGACCTGCAGGGGTTCCACTTCCAGGTCGTGGAGCTGGGCGACTCGGCCGACGAGGAGCAGGTCGCCGACATCTTCGTGCGCATCAACTCCGAGGGAGTGAAGCTCAACCAGTCCGACTTCATCCTCACCCTGATGTCGGTCCACTGGGAGAAGGGCCGCCGCCAGCTCGAGGACTTCAGCCGCTGCGCGGTGGTCGCAGGACCGGCCGGTCCGAGCCCTCGCAACGCCTTCCTGGACCCCAGCCCGGATCAACTGCTGCGGGTAGCCGTCGCTGTCGCCTTCCGCCGCGCCCGGCTGCAGCACGTCTACAGCGTCCTGCGGGGAAAGGACCTCGAAACCGGCAAGGTCACCCCCGAACGACGGCAGAAGCAGTTCGACCTGCTCGCCCAAGCACAGACCAAAGTCCTGGACCTGACCAGCTGGCACGAGTTCTTCCAGTGCGTCACGGCAGCCGGCTTCCTCGGCCGGAAGATGATCACATCCGACAACGCCCTGCTGTACAGCTACACGGTCTGGCTGATCGGCCGCCACGACTTCGGACTGACGGTCGACGAACTCCGTCCCGTGATCGGCCGGTGGTTCTTCATGGCGCACACCACCGGTCGGTACTCCAACTCGCCGGAGTCGCAGATGGAGTTCGACCTGGGACGGATCGGCAGTCTGCCACCGGGCGACGGCCGGGCCTTCACCGCGGAACTCGACCGGATCATCGCAGCGAACTTCACCGGCGACTACTGGGACATCTCCCTGCCGAACCGGCTGGACACCTCCTCGTCGCGCTCACCCGTGCTGTTCGCCTACCAGGCGGCGCTCAACATCCTCGACGCCGAGATGCTCTTCGGTGACCGGCGAATCCGCGATCTGATGGACCCCTCGGTCCAACCCGCCAAGACTGTCGACCGGAGCAACCTGTTCCACCGCAAGGTGCTCGCCGGACTGGGTATCACCGACCGGCGCCAAGTCAACGCCATCGCCAACATGGCCTATGTGACGTGGCCGGCGGCCGAGCAGTCCACCACCGACGCACCCCACGAATACTGGCCGAGGGTCACCGACGCGATGGACCCCCAGGTCCTCGAGCGGCAGGTGCGGTGGCACGCGCTTCCGGTCGGCTGGGCACAGCTCGACTACGCAGCCTTCCTGGAACGGCGGCGCCAGCTGATCGCCAAGGTCGTGCGGGAGGCGTTCGAAACCCTCACGGGGGAACGCCCCGCGTACGTCCCCACGACCCCGGCCGACATGATCGCCGCCGGTGAGTCGCAGGGCACCGAGTTCAAGGCCAGCGCCCGTTGGAACGTGCACACCCGGCAGGCCGACAAGTCCCTGCGGCACAACATCGTCAAGGCCGTCTGCGGCTTCCTGAACGGCCAGGGCGGAAACCTGTTCATCGGTGTCGCCGACGACGGGACCGTCCTCGGCATCGAGGACGACTTCGCCACGCTGGAGTCGCAGGCGGGCGCGGACGGATACGAACTCTTCGTACGCCAACTCCTCGACAGCAGCCTGTCCGCCCCGACCGCGACCACCGTCCGCGTACGCTTCCCCGAGATCTCCGGTAACGCCGTCTGCCAGATCAGCGTTGCCGCGGCGGGCAAGCCGGTGTTCGCCAAACCCGCGAAGGGCGGCAGCGACCCCACCGACTTCTGGGTCCGGGTCGGCAACGCCACCAAGCAACTCCACGGCGATGACCTCCTGCGGTACCAGGAGGAGCACTGGGGATGAGCATCCCATCCGGCCGGCCGTCGCGCGCGATGTCCTGACGCCGAAGCCACGCCCGTGCCGCCCCCGTTGGCGCCGATTCCGGCGGAGCCTCAAATGGTGCCGGCGGACCGCCGGCACCAGGTGCCCGACCCCTGCTCAGTGCCTGCCGCGGGCTCGCCTGCCCGCCCGCCGGCCGGCGGCGGTGGGGCGGGCAGGCGGCGGCGGACATACCCCGCAGCGTCACGTCGTCCCACCGGGCCGCCGACAGGGGCGCGACCACGTCGCCGTCCGGCGGGAGGCTCCCGGACGACGTCGTCTAGGTGTCCGGCGAAGACCTCGAGAAGTCCGTCGAGCCGTCTCACCCGGACACGGGCGGAATCCGAGGCAGGTGGACCCGCCCGCCGGACATGACCAGAGCCACTCGGCGCAGAGCCCGAAGATCCCTGACGGGGTCGCCGTGGACGATCAGCAGGTCCGCACGATGGCCGGGCTCCAGGCGCCCGGTCGTGCCGCCCAGGCCCAGGGCGCGGGCGGCTTCGGTGGTGGCGAGGTCGATGATCTCGGCGGGTGTGCAGCCGATGTGTGCGAAGAACTCCAGGCTGGAGACGAAGTCGTCGAAGACGGCACGGCTCACGCCGGCGTCGGTGCCGGCGATCAGCCGTACGCCCCGCTCGCGCATCCACCCCAAGCGGCCGAACATCTCCGCCGCGCGCCCGGTGCCGAAGCGTTCGGCGAAGCCACGCCAGTCGGGACTGGCCGCCGGGCAGACGTGGATGCCCTTGGCGACGATCTCTGCCACGACGTCCTCGCGGACGTCGAATCCGTCCCGGGCCATCCAGGTGCAGTGCTCGATAGTGGCCACCCCGGCGGCTACGGCAGCGGCGATGCCCTCGGCGCCGTGCGCGTGGGCCGCCACGGGCAGGCCCGCACGGTCCGCCTCCTCCACCACGACGCACAGCTCGGCGGGTGTGAACTGGGAGGCCCAGACGGGAGGCCCGCCCCTGGTGATGCCGCCTCCTGTCGCCATCACCTTGATCACGTCGACGCCCTGAGCCGCGTTGCGCCGGACCATGCCGCGGATGGCGTGCTCGCCGCGCACCTCCCCGCCGAGGAACCAGCAGTGGCCGCCCGGCCCCGTCAGCGGCGTTCCCGCGGCGAGGATCCGCGGGCCCGGGAGGTGCCCGCCTGCGATGTCGTCGCGGAGCCGGATCGCCAGCCCGTTGCGGTCACCGAGGTCCCGTGCCGTGGTGACACCGGTACGGAGCAGCTGCGCGGCCCGCTCGGCCATACCGTCGCGCAGCGTTGCGTCGTCGGCCTCGAGCAAGGCGGCCACAGGGTCCGGACCGGCGTCCAGGGCCAGATGGACATGCGTGTCGATCAGGCCGGGCAGCAGGGTCCCTTCCGGATGGTCGTACCTGGTGATGCCGTCCGGGGCCCGTGTCCTGACGTCCGCCAGGGGTCCGGCGTCCGTGATGACGCCCCCGCGGACGAGGACCGCCCCGTCCGGCAGCAGCCGACCCCTGGGACCGGTCAGCATGCGTCCGGCCGAGACGAGCGCGTCCATGGCTGGTTCTCCTTTCCCGAGTGTGGTGGCAGAGCAGGTGGCAGAGCAGGTGGCGGAGCTTCGGAGGGCAGGGCGAGTTGCCGGGCGTCCCCTCCCGGCCCGTCGCCGGGCGGAAGCGCGACCGGTGCGGGATCGCAGGGTGCCGGCTTCCCGGCGTGTACGTGCGCAGTGCCTCGCGCGGGTGGCGTGCGGCGACCTTGGGCTTGGGCTTGGCGTCGTCGGCCGGAACACCGTGCCCGTACGCGCCGCCGGCGTGGTCGGCCAGGATGCGGCCGAGCCCGTGCAGGACGATGTGGTCCTGATGAGCCGGGCTGGCTTCCCGCTGAGAGGGGAAGCAGTCCGCTTGGTCCGCTGCGATCCACGGATCGGAGGGCACCGGTACGGGGAGCAGTACGGGAGCAGATCGATGGGGCGGCTGCGTGGGTCACCGGGAAGCCGGCGGCCTGTGTGGGTCCCGTGGAAGGGCTCCCGCGCGTACGCGGCAGGCTCCCGCAGCGCATCCGTGGGATGCCGCTCGTTCAAGGAACCTCTCCACCCGTGCGTCGCCCACCCGAACGATCTTCATCCAAGGTGGGCGACGGGGTGTATGCCAGTGGGATTCCGGTCAATCGCCGGCCCGGCTGCCACGGTTGTCCGGTGTCCCCTGACCGGCCGGGGAGTCCTGCGAGGCCGCGGTCCCGCTCGATCATCTCGTGACGGGTCCCAGGCTCCGCTGAACACCGGTGGCGCCGGGCGGTCTCACGCACCACGTCGACGTTCCGGTGCGGACGCGCCGTGAGTTCTCGAAGGGCTTCCACCAGAAGCCCGGCGCCGGGAAGTCGCTCGCTCTCTTCGGTCAGCTCTCCACGGACACGTACGAGGACGGCGAGGCCGGCCCGGAGCGCCTCGCATTCCGCGTGATCATCGGCTGAGCGCCGGCGCGGCGCCCTCGCCGAGTGCGGCGATATCGCCGGCGGAGGCGTTGCCGCCGGTGCAGACCACGGCGACGCGCTGTCCGGTGAACTCCTGCGGCCTGGCCAGCACGGCCGCCAGGGCGGCGGCTCCGGCGCCTTCGGCGAGGGTGTGCGCATGGCTGGCGAGCAGTCGCTGCGCTTCGGCGATCTGCGGGTCGGAGACGAGGTGGAAGTCGGCGAGCCCGGAGCGCATGACGTGCTGCGGCAGGGTGAAGCCCCGTCCGGTGGCCAGGCCCTCCACGGTGGTGCGGTTGGGGCGCCGGACGCACACGCCGTCCCGCCATGAGTCGTGCGCTGCCGGAGCGGCGGACGACTGCACGGCGATCACCCGGCATTCCGGGGCGAGTTGCGCGGCGACCAGGCAGGCCGCGGCGGCTCCGGTGCCGGAGCCGACGGGCACCACGACCGCGTCGAGGTCGGGGCGGGCGCCGAAGACCTCCAGGTACAGGGTGCCGACACCGGCCAGCAGGGCCGGGGTGTCGCCGGGGCTGACCAGATGCCGGTCGCCGCCGGCCGCCAGCTGCTCGGCCCGCTCCTGCGCGGCACCCATGTCCGCGCCGTGCAGTACCACCTCGGCGCCGAGCGCACGTGCCGCCCGTGCCTTCGCCTCGGGGACCGTCTTCGGCATCACCACCGTGCAGGAGGCGCCGAAGGCGGCGCAGGCGTAGGCCAGCGACTGGGCGTGGTTTCCGGTGGAGTAGGTGACCAGGCCGCGGGCGCGCTGCGCCGGGGTCAGTCCGGACAGCAGGGTCAGCCCGCCGCGCACCTTGAACGCTCCGACGGGCTGGACGTTCTCGTGTTTGACGTAGACGTTCGCACCGGTCACCGCGTCCAGCAGGGGATACGACCACATCGGCGTGGCGGGCAGGTGGCCGGCGAGAAGGTCCCGGGCGGCGAGGATGTCGGCGAAGGCAGGGGGCTGTGGCATGCCGCCATCGTCCCGGCAGGCCGTCCTATCGGTCCAATGCCAGTTCTTGCGGATACCTATCAAGCTCATTGATATATTGCCCTCATGCTCGACGTCACCCGCCTGCGCGTGCTCGCCGCGGTCGCCCGCCATGGCTCGGTCACCGCCGCCGCCCGCGCCCTGGGCTACGCGCAGCCGTCGGTCAGCCACCATCTGGCCCGGCTGGAGGCCGAGACGGGCAGCCGACTGATCCAGCGAGTGGGGCGCGGCATCCGGCTGACCGATGCGGGCCGGATGCTGGCCGAGCGGGCCGAGGAGATCCTGGGGCGCCTGGACGCGGCCGAGGACGAACTCGCCGCCCACGCCGGACTGCACGCCGGACGGGTGCGCCTGGCCGCGTTCCCCTCGGCCCTGGGGACGTTCGTCCCCAGGGCCGCGGCCGCCTTCGCCGCCGCCCATCCCGACGTCGAACTGCGCTTCACCGAGGCCGAACCGCCCGACGCGGCGCGGCTGCTGCGCTCGGGCGAGGTCGACATCGCCCTGCTGTTCAGCTACTCCGGCACACCACCCGCCGCCGACGGGCTGCGCCGAACGCCCCTGCTCACCGAGCCCATCCACCTGGTGACCCCGGCCGGCCTGCCGGGCGACCGGATCGGCGACCACGCCGCGCGACGGTGGATCACCGGGTGCGAACGGTGCCGCACCCACCTGGTGCGCTGCTGCGAGGCCGCCGGCTTCACCCCTGACATCGCGTTCACCACCGACGACTACGTCGCCGTCCAAGCCCTCGTCGCCGCCGGGCTGGGCGTCACCACACTGCCCGGCCTGGCCCTGGCAGCCCAACTCAACGCAGCCGTACGGACGGTACGCCTGCCGGACCACGAGAGGGTGGTCAGCGCCGCCGTCCACGGAGAGCCACCGGACCCGCCGGCCGTCGCGGCCCTGCTCGAACACCTCACGAGGGCGACGGCCACGGCACTGACCCCACCCTGAGGGCCCGCCCGGCCGCCGCCCGGCCCGACACGGCATCAGGCGCTGCGCGTGCACCGGTACGCGGCTGAGCAGCCGCGCGGCTATGCCGGCACCGGCCGGTGGCGAGCGGGCGGGATCCGGGAGCCGCCCGGGACACCCGGCGTGGAGCCCGTCCCGCGACACCCGGCATGGAGCCCGTCCCGCGACACCCGGCGCCCGACCCGGACCGCCCGGCCGTCGTCATCGCGCCGACGCGGCGGCCAGCGCGCGCAGCGCCTTCTTGTCGACCTTCCCCATCGGTGTGCGCGGCAGCCGCGGCACCGGGACCAGGCGGTCGGGGACCTTGTAGGTGGCGATGCCGCGGCCCCGGAGGTACTCCTTCACGGCGGCCGGACGGACGCCCTCCTCGGTGAGCACGACGAAGGCGTAGGTCCGCTCGCCGAGCACGGTGTCCGCCACGCCTATCACGGCCGCGTCCTGCACGGCGGGGTGGGTGCGCAGCTGCCGCTCCACCTCCTCCGCCGAGACCTTCTCGCCGGCCCGGTTGATGACGTCCTTGATCCTTCCGACGATCGTGATGTTGCCGTCCGGGCTGCGCCGGACCAGGTCGCCGGTGCGGAAGAAGCCGTCCCGGGTGAACGAGCGGGCGTTCTCCTCGGGGGCCCGGTAGTACCCGCGGATCGTGTACGGGCCCCGGACCTGCATCTCGCCCGCCTCCCCGTCGGGCACCGGGTTCCCGGACTCGTCGACGATCCGGATCTCGTCCTGCTTCGACATGGGGCGGCCGTCCGTGTTCACGGCCACCTCCTCCGGGTCGTCGAGCCGGGTGTGGGTCAGCAGCCCCTCGCTGATGCCGTACCACCGCTGGATCCGGCAGCCCAGGACCCGGCCCGCGCGGCCGGCCAGGGCCGGGTCGAGCGGGGCGCTGCCCACCTGGATCAGCAGGCGGGACAGATCGCCGGGCGGTCGTCCGGAGTCGGCCCACAGCCGCAGCACCGAGGGCACGACCGTGGTCACCGTGACTCCCTCGCGGTGCATCAGCGGGAACACCTCGTCGGGCCGCACGCTCGATGTGAGGACGGCCCGGCCGCCGAGCAGAAGACTGCCGAGCACTCCCGGACAGGCCAGGGCGGCCTGGTGCGCGACAGGGTTGACGGCGAGGTAGACCACGTCCCGGCCGACCCGCATCGCCTCCGCGGTGGCCCGCATGACGTACCCGTAGTCGTCGTGGGTCCGGGGGATCAGCTTCGGCAGTCCGGTGGTGCCCCCGGAGAGCAGGAACAGTGCGGGGCCGGACGGGTCCACCGGGGGCAGGGCGACGTCGTCGGCGCCCAGCGACTCCAGTGCGGTGAACTCCTGGGCGTCACCGCTGACGAGGATCTGAGGGCCCGGCGCGATCTCCCGGGCGATACCGCGGAAGTCGAACCCGCCGAACTCGTCCTTCACCACATAGGCCACCGCACCGGAGTGCGCGCACAGGTGCTCGATCTCCGCCTTGCGGTGCCCGGGCAGCGCCAGCACCGGGACTGCTCCGGCCCGCAGCAGCGCGAAGACCAGGACGACGAACTCCGGGATGTTGGGCAGGTGCACGACCACCCGGTCCAGGGGCCTGACACCCAGCCCGATCAGACCGCCGGCCAGCCGGTCCGCCCGCCGGGACAGCTCCGCGTAGGTCATCCTGTGCTCGCCGCAGACCACGGCCACCCGATCGGCGTTCCGTTCGCACGCCTCGTGCAGCAGGTCGCCGATCGGCCGGCCGAGCCAGATACCCGTTCGCCGCAGGTCGGCCGCGAGGTGTTCGGGCCAGGGCACAAATCCGTCGAGCATGGTCGCGTTCCCTTTCGGCAGGAGCCGGGCGCGGGCCGCCGGGCGCGGTGGCGGGCCGGTGTCCGGCTGCGGCGGTGAGCGCCGGCGTCCGCGTACGGCGGTGAGCCGATGCCGGTGTACGGCGGCGGGCCGCCATCGGGTGCGGCGCGCCCGCCGGGTCCCTCCCTCCCGCATCGTCATCCCTCCCGCATCGTCATCGCCATGGCCCTTCGCCCCGCGATCTCTTGCCGACATCTGTCGTGCACCCGGCGAATCGGCGGCGAGCGGAAAGCATGGGACGGGCGCAACGACGGACGGCCGACGAGAAGGGCGGAGACGATGAGCCGGATACGGGAACGCAGCTGGGTGCGGTCGCTGAACGCCGCCGACCGTCCCGACGCGCGTGCGGTGTGCTGCTTCCCCCACTCCGGCGGCTCGGCGATCACCTTCGGCGGGTGGTCCGCCGCGGTACCGCCCGACGTGTCGCTCATGGCCGTCCAGTACCCGGGCCGCGGCGACCGCTTCGCGGAACCACCGGTGGACGACGTGGCCGCGATGGCCGGCTGCGCCGCGGCAGAGCTGCTGCGGCTCCCGCCGGCCGGCCGGCTGCTGTTCGGGCACAGCCTCGGCGCACTGGTCGCCTACGAGACCGCCCTGCTGCTGCGGGACGCCGGTGAGGAGCCCCTGGCGCTCTGCGTGTCCGCCGCGCTGCCGCCCGGGGAGATGAGCAACAGCGGTGTCCACCTGGCGCCCGACGACGAGTTCTGGGCGACGCTGTGCGAGCTGGGCGGCATCGAACCCGCCGTCGCCGACAACGCCGAGCTGCGGGAACTGCTCCTGCCCACGCTCCGCTCGGACCTGCGGACCCACGCGAACTACCGGCCCCGCCCCGGCACCCGTCCGCTGTCCTGCCCGGTGCGCTGCTACCACGGCGCGGGCGACCCGCTGGTGGACGAGGAGCGACTGGAGGACTGGGCGCGGGTCACCTCCGGCGGGTTCACCCGGACCGTGCGGCCGGGCGGGCACTTCCATCTGACCCATGACGCCGAGGGACTGGTCGCGGACGTGCTGAGCCAGGGCCGGGCGTGAGGCGGCCGTGACCACCGTCGCCGTGATTCCCGGGGACGGCATCGGCCCGGAGGTGGTCGGGCCGGCGCTGGACGTCCTCGACGCCCTCGGCCTCGGTGTGCGGACCGACGTCCTGGACCACGTCAACGCACGGACGTACCTGCGCACCGGGACGGCCATGACCGGGGACGATCTCGACCGGGTCCGGCGCAGCGGGGCGACGCTCCTCGGCGCGGTCGGCGACCCCCGGCTCAGCGGCACCGGGTATGTGCGCGGCGTGCTGACCACCCTGCGCGTCGAACTCGACGTCTACGTCAACTACCGGCCCGCCAGGCTATGGCATGACAGGCTCAGCCCGCTGCGCGACGCGGCGCGGCGGGCGATCGACTGCGTGATCGTCAGGGAGAACACCGAGGGGCTCTACAGCGGCATCGGCGGCGGTTCGCGCACCGGGACCCCCCACGAGATCGCCATCGACGTGGACCTGAACACCCGTCAGGGTGTGTCACGCGTACTGGAGTTCGCCTTCTCCGTGGCGCGCAGATCGGTGTGCCTGGTCGACAAGGCCAACGCCGTGCGCAACGGCGGGCAGCTGTGGCAGCGCTGCTGGAGCGAGGCGGTCGCGCGGTATCCGCACGTCGAGACGTCCCACCTCTACGTGGACACCGCCGCGATGCGGCTGGCCACGGATCCGGCCGCCTTCGACGTCATCGTCACCAGCAACTCCTACGGCGACATCCTGAGCGACCTCGCCGCCGCGCTCGCCGGAGGCATCGGCATGGCCGCGTCGGCGAACCTCAACCCCGTGACCGGACAGGGGCTGTTCGAGCCCGTGCACGGCAGCGCCCCGGACATCGCGGGTACCGGCACCGCCAACCCCTTCGGCGCGATCCTCTCCGTGGCCCTGCTGGCCGAGCACCTGGGACGGGCCGAGGAGGCGGACGCGGTCCGCCGGGCGGTCGCCGCGGCCGTGGCGGCGGGCCGGGTCACCGCCGATCTCGGCGGGTCCCTGAGCACCGGGGAGGCGGGCAGGGCGGTCCTGGCGGAACTCCGGCAGCCGGCGGGGCGGGCGCGTACCCGGCAGCGGGACCACCGGCCGAAGAGAGCCGGATGAGAGGCGGGGACACCATGGAGGGGAACGGCGTACGCCGCACGGAAGGGGACCCGGAGACCGTCATCGTGGGGGCCGGCCTGGTGGGCGCGGTCACGGCGCTCTACCTCGCGCCCCGCTTCGGACCGGTCACCCTGCTGGAGAAGCGGGAGGATCCGCGGCGGGCGCCCGGCGGACAGGGCCGGTCTCTCGTCGTGATGCTGTCGGCGCGCGGCTGGCGCGCCCTGTCCGACCTCGGCGTCGCGGACGCCGTGCGCGGGATCTGCGTCCCCCTGCACGGACGCCGCGGGCATCTGCCCGACGGCCGGACGCGGTTCACCCCCTACAGCCGGGACGGGCAGCCCATCTGGGCGGTGGAGCGCGAGCGGCTGCACCACATCCTGCTGGACGCGGCCGAGGCGGCACCGGGTGTGCGCATCCGCTTCGGGCGGCGGGTGAGCTCGGTGGACCTGGACGAACCCGCGGTACTGGTGGAGGACCGGCACGGGCGGCACCGGCTGACGTGCCGCCGGGTCCTCGGCTGCGACGGCGCGCACTCCGCCGCCCGGGCCGCCCTGGAGGCGCGCGGCACCCGGGCCGAGGTGCGCAGGCTGGACCTGGCCTATCAGGAGATCGACGTGCCGGGCGACCGGCTGGACGGGACCATGACGCACTACTGGCCCAGCGGGAAGGCGATGTTCGCCGCGCACCCCCTGCCGTCGGGGAGGTTCTCCGGCTCGCTGTTCATGCGCCTCGAGGGTCCGGCCCCCTCCTACGCCGCGGCCGCCGGGGGACGGGACCTGTTCGAGATGTTCGCCGCCCACTTCCCGGAGCTGACCGCGGTCGTCCCCGACATCGCGGAACAACTCGCCGCCAAGGCGGTCTCGACCCTGACTGCCGTCCGCTGCGACCGATGGGTGTGGCAGGACACCTTCGCGCTGCTCGGCGACGCCTGCCATGCGATGGCGCCCTTCATGGGACACGGCATGAACTGCGGCTTCGAGGACGCCCGGGTCCTCGTCGGCTGCCTCGGCGCCTCCGCGGACCGGGCGGCGGGCCTGGCCGCCTACGAGAAGTCGCGGATCGAGGACGCCGACGCGATTTCCCGACTCTCCTACCGGCACTACTTCACGATGGCCGACCCGGCCCGCGCCGAGACCGCGGTGGGCGTGCTGCGCGGGCGGCTGACGGCCCTCTTCCCCGACCGGTTCGTTCCGCTGTACGAGCGGTGCGCCTTCACCGAGGAGAGCTATGCCTCCGTACTGCGCGACGAGCAGCGTCTGGACCGGCTCGCGGCGGACCTGATCGACCGGCACGGCACCGGGCTGGTCTCGGCGTCCGACGACCGGCTGCGCGCCTGCACCCGCCCCCTCGTCCCGGACACAACCACCCTGGAGGACACCGGATGTTCGTGATCCTGTTCACGTCGCGCCTCTCCGAGGAGGCGGGCGCGGAGTACTACGCGACCGAGGAGCGGTTGCAGGAGCGGCTCCGGGCCGTCACCGACTCCGACCCGGTGGAGGTCAAGCACTACACCGGGGACGACGGCGAACGCCTCACGGTCATGCTGTGGCGGGACGCGGAGACCCTGGAGAAGTGGCGTGCCGACCCCGGGCACCGGGGGGCGCAGCGGCTGGGGCGGGAACGCTGGTACTCCGCCTACGAACTCACCGTCGCCGAAGTGCTCCGGACCAGCGCGGGCGGGGCCGGCACCACGGCGTCCGAGGAGCCGCGCTGAGGGCTGTCCC
This sequence comes from Streptomyces sp. I6, assembly GCA_003725745.1. GTDB lineage: Bacteria > Actinomycetota > Actinomycetes > Streptomycetales > Streptomycetaceae > Streptomyces. Next base: position 5,347,250 of record RHDP01000001.1, read on the forward strand.
GTGGTCCCCGGGGATCAGCGCGCGGCGTCGGACGCGCTGCGCCGCCGGGCGGAGGGCCGTCCTCACACCGGGTGCGTTCGGGCGGTGCGGCGGCGCGGCGAGGTGCCGTAGCCGTCGTCCTGCGCCCGCTGGGGATCGCGCGGCAGGCCCGAGCGGTGCGATCGGAGGGGGCGACCGGCCCGCGGCGCCCGGCACGGACTTCGCCGGGGTGCCGCGTCACCCGGGCGAGGTCCGGTACGAGGGAGGGGCCTCCTGCGCGGCGCGATGCCTCCCGCAGGGCCCTTGAGGGGCCCTTGCGGGCCCGGGGGAGACCCGGTGCCGGGGCCGCGGAGGTCCGGGGAGAGGGCGTGCCGGGGCTCCGGTGGTCCGGCGAGGCCCCATGGCGTCCGATGGCGCGATCCTTCCGGCATATGTTTCCGGCCATGTCACCGGGAGGCGGAGGGGGCGTGCGGGAAAGCGGGGGCCTGTGATCAGCGGACGCGATCCGGAAGGGCGCGGCGGGCCGACCGCGGCCGGGCCGCGCGGTCGGGCCCACGTGCTTCGAGCGGTGGCCGAATTCGATTCGGATCTCTGGCCAACATCTTTCATCCCCGTTGATCAGCTTTGTGGCCGCGGCAAACATCGGCACCGTGAGTGGCCGTTGACCTGGAACCACCGTCTAACCGGAGGGAAGGCTTGATGGGTTGCAACGGCGTCACGTCCGCGCAGGAGGCCATGTGGCTCGCGCAGGAACTCGCTCCGGACGTACCGAACAATGTCGCCACCCTCTGGGACATCGACGGTGACCTGGACACCGCCCTGCTCGCGGAGGCGATCCGGGCGGCCGTGGCGGAAGCCGGCGCACTGACGGTGAACTTCCGCCGGGACGACGACGGGCTGCGGCCGATCGCCCGGGACCCGGCGGGGTGGGAGCCGTTCCGCCTCAATGTCAGCGAGGCCGCCGACCCCGCCGACGCGGCCCGCGGGATCGTCGCCGGCCTGGTGCGCCGGCCGTTCGACCTGACCGGGGACGCCCTCTGGCGGATCGGCTCGATCCGCACGGGCCCCAGGCGCCATCTGCTCGTGCTCGTCTTCCACCACATCCTCACCGACGCGTTCGGCGTCCTCACCCTGCTGTCCGGGCGGATCGCCGAGATCTACCGCGCCCTGCACGCGGGTGCCGCGCTGCCCGGGGGCGCCCCGAACCCGCCCGCGGACGCGGCCGGAAAGGACACCGCCTACCGGGCGTCGAAACGTTTCGCCGACGCCGAGCGGTTCTGGCGCGACTACCTCGCCGGCGAACTGCCCGCCGCCCGTCTGCCCACCGGCGTCCGCCCCGACGCCGGGGGCCCCGCCGGCGGGCCGGGGTACTGGGACGGGCTCACCGCACCGCAGGGCATGGCCACGCGCACCGCTACCGTCCCGGCCGGTGAACTCGCCGCCTGGGAACACGCCGCCGACGCGGCCGGGACGGCGGTACCCGACCTCGTCGCCTCGGCCGCCACCGCCTTCCTACGGCACATGTGCGGTCTGCCCGAGCCGCTGCTCACCATCACCGTCAACCACCGCGTCGGCGCCCTGCGCCGCTCCCTGGGCCTGCTCTCCAACCGCGTACCACTGCGATCGCGGGTGGACCCCGAGGCCGACTTCGTGCAGCTGGCCGAGTCGCTCGGCCGGGAACGCCGCCGCGTCCTGCGGCACTCCCGGCACGACATCTCCCTGATCAAACGGGCCACCGGCCACGCCGGCGACGCGCGCAGCCCGTTCGGCGCCGTCGTCAACGTGCTCCCCTCCGTCGAGGCACTCGATCTCGCCGGTGCCGGCGCCCGCTTCGCAGGCGGCACCTTCGGCGTGATCGACGAGGTCATGGTCTGCGTCTACACCGACGGCGGGCCCGGCAGCGATCTGTACATCCGTTTCGACGCGCCGCGGGCGGAGTACGACGACCAGGACGTCGCCGGGCTCGCCGACCGGTTCGTGACCTTCCTGCGCGCCGCCCTGGCCGACCCGCGCACCCCGGTCGGCGAGGTGTCGGTGCTCGGCGCAGCCGAACGCCGCGCGCTGCTCACCGAGTACGCCGGGGCCGCCGTGGCCCCGCCGCCCGCGACCCTGACCGAACTGCTGGACCGGCAGGCCCGCGCCACCCCGGACGCCGTCGCGGTGACCTTCGAGGACACCCGGCTGACCTACCGGGAGCTGGACGAGCGCTCCGGCCGGCTCGCCGCGCTGCTCGCCGGGCGAGGTGCCGGGCCCGAGAGGTTCGTCGCGGTGGCGGTACCCCGCTCCCCGGAACTGGTCGTCGCCCTGGTCGCGGTGCTCAGGGCAGGCGCCGCCTATGTCCCCGTCGACCCGGACTACCCGGCCGCCCGGATCGCGTACATGCTCGCCGACGCCGGGCCGGCGCTGCTGCTGACCGTCAAGGACACCGCGGACCGGCTGCCGCGGACGGACGTCCCCCTGATCACGCTCGACGACCTCCCCATCACCGATGCTCCCGTCCCGCCCGCCCCGCACCGCGGCGAGCATCCGGCGTACATGATCTACACGTCGGGATCGACCGGGCGGCCCAAGGGCGCCGTCGTCACACACGCCGCGATCGTCAACCGGCTGCGCTGGATGCAGGACCGCTACCGGCTGGACGGCTCCGACCGGGTCCTCCAGAAGACCTCCGCCTCGTTCGACGTGTCCGTCTGGGAGTTCTTCTGGCCACTGACCACCGGCGCCACCCTCGTGGTGGCACGGCCGGACGGGCACCGCGACCCGGGCTACCTCGCCGGGCTGATCCGGCGGGCCGGCGTCACGACCGTGCACTTCGTCCCCTCGATGCTGGCCGAGTTCGTCACCGAGGAGACGGCCGCCGCCGCCACCGGTCTGCGCCGCGTCATCTGCAGCGGCGAGGCGCTCCCCGCCGAGCTGGCCGCGCGGTTCCACCGGGTCTTCGGGGTGCCGCTGCACAACCTGTACGGGCCGACCGAGGCGGCCGTGGACGTCACCGCCTGGCAGTACCGGCCGGGTGCGCGCACGATACCGATCGGCACCCCGATCTGGAACACCGCGCTGTACGTCCTCGACGACCGGCTCCGGCCGCTTCCCCCCGGGGTCTTCGGCGACCTCTACATCGCGGGCGCCGGACTCGCCCGGGGCTACCACGACCGCCCGGCCCTGACCGGGGAGCGCTTCGTGGCCTGCCCGTTCGGCCCGCCCGGGCGGCGCATGTACCGGACCGGCGACCTGGCCCGCTGGAACGCCGACGGCGAGCTGGAGTTCGCCGGCCGCGCCGACCACCAGGTGAAGATCCGCGGCTTCCGCGTCGAACCGCAGGAGATCGAGACCGCCCTGACCGGCCACCCGGGAGTGCTGCGGGCGGCCGTCGTCGCCCGGCCCGGCCGGGGTGCCGACGGGGCCTTGCAGCTCTTCGCCTACGTCGTCCCGGACACCCGCGGCGACGGCACGGAGTGGGACCTGCACGCCGGTCTGGACATCGCCGAGCTGCGCGGCTTCGCCGCGGCCCGGCTGCCCGCCCACCTGGTGCCCGCCGCCTTCGTCGCGCTGGACCGGCTGCCGCTGACCGCCAACGGCAAACTGGACCGCGCCGGGCTGCCCGAGCCGGAGTTCGCCGGGCGCGCCCACCGGCCGCCCCGGACCGGTGGGGAGCGCCTCCTGGCCGAGGCGTTCGCCGAGGTGCTCGGCCTGAGCCGGATCGGGGTCGACGACGACTTCTTCACCCTCGGGGCGACAGCATCCGGGCGATCCAGGTGGTGGCCCGCGCCCGCGCCGGCGGCCTCGCACTCAGCCCGCGCACCGTGTTCGAGTGCCGCACCGTCGCCGCGCTCGCCCGGGCCGCGGTCCGCGACACCGCCCCGGCGCCCCTCGCCGAACTCGACGGCGGCGGAGCCGGTTCGCTGCCACTGCCCCCGATGGCCCGGCTGCACGCCGAGCGCGGCCCCGGCCTGGACCGGCTCGCCCAGTGGCTGGTGCTGGAACTGCCCGCGGGGGTGGACCTCCCCGGTCTCACCGCGACCCTGCGCGCCGTCCTCGACCGGCACGACGTGCTGCGCTCCCGGCTCACGGACGACGGCCTGCTGGTGCCGCCACCCGGCACCCCGGACCCGGCCGCCCTGGTCAAACGGGTCGGCTGCCCCGGGGACTGGGGCGGTGAGGACTGGGGGGCCCTGCTCCGCGCCGAGGCCGCCGAGGCCGTACGGCACCTCGACGCCCGGGCAGGCCGGATGCTCCGGCTGGTCTGGTTCGACGCCCCGGGCGGCCCCGGGCGGCTGCTGGTCGCGGTCCACCACCTGGCCGTCGACGGGATGTCCTGGCGGGTGCTGCTGCCCGACCTGGCCGCGGCCTGGTCCCGGGTGCGGGCCGGCCGGACGCCCGAGCTGCCCCCGGTGGGGACCTCCCTGCGCCGCTGGCTGCGCGCCCTGGCGGACGAGGCGGCCCGGCCCGGACGCGTCGCGGAGGTGCCGCTGTGGCGCGAGCTGCTCACCCCACCCGTCGCCCCGGTCGGCTCCCGGCCGCTCGACCCCCTGCGGGACCTGACCGCCACCACCGACACCGTGCGCGTGGAACTCCCGGCCGGCCTCACCGAGGCCGTCCTGACCTCCGTACCGGCGGCCTACCGCAGCGGCGCGGACGACGTTCTGCTCACCGCTCTCGTCCTCGCGCTGGCCCGGCAGCGGCGAGGCGTCACCGACGGTGCCACGGTCGTACGGCTGGAGGGGCACGGCCGGCACGAGGAACTGGTCCCGGGTGCGGACCTGTCCCGCACGGCCGGCTGGTTCACCACGGTCACCCCCGTCCGGTTCGACGTCTCCGGGATCGACATCGACGCCGCGGTCGCGGGCGGGGCCGCCGCGGGCGACGCCCTGCGCAGGGTGAAGGAGCAGCGCCGCGCCCTGCCCGAGGGGGCATCGGCTACACCCTGCTGCGGTACGTCAACGGCGAGACCGCGGCGCTGCTGCGCCCGTACCCGGCGGACGAGATCGGCTTCAACTTCCTGGGCCGCTTCTCCTTCGCACCTCCCGGGCCGGCGCACGGCCCGGACCCCGCCGCCGGCTCCGGATGGACCCCGGCGCCCGAAAGCGCCGAACTGGTCGCCGCCCCCGCGGCGGACATGCCGGCCCCCTGCGCGCTCGAACTGAACTCGCTGGTGACCGGCACCGGCGGCGACGCGCGGCTCACCGCCCTGTTCACCTTCGCCACCGGAGTGCTGACCTCCGGCGAGGTCCGCGCCCTCGCCGGCACCTGGTGCGACGCCCTGCGCGGGCTCCAGGCCCTGGTCGCGGCCGGCGGCCACGGGCTGGCCCCGTCCGACGTCCCGCTGGTGAGCGTCCGCCAGGACGAACTGGACGGCTGGCAGCGGCGCTTCGGGCGCGTCGGCGACGTATGGCCGCTCACCCCGCTGCAGCACGGCCTGCTCTATCACACGATGCTCGCGCGGACCGCCTCAGAGGCGTACCAGACGCAGTTCGTGTTCCGGCTCGAAGGCCCGCTGGACGCGATCCGCCTGCGGGCCGCGGGCCAGGCCCTGCTCCACCGGCACCCGAACCTGCGGGTCGCGTTCCTGCCGAGCGCCACCGGCGAGCCCGTGCAGATCGTCGTGGAGGACCTCCCGCTGCCCTGGCGGCATGTGGACCTCACCGGCGAGTCCGGCGCCGGGGCGCGGCTGGCGGAGATCCTCGCGGAGGAGCGGGACACCCGCTTCCACCCCGACCGCCCGCCGCTGCTGCGCCTCACCCTCGTCACGCTCGGGCCCGGACGCGCCGAACTGGCCCTCACCGCGCACCACGCGCTGTTCGACGGCTGGTCGGTGCCGTTGATCGAGCGCGAACTGATGGACCTCTACGCCGCCGGCGGCCATGACGACGGACCGGCACCCCCGCACGGCTACCGGGACTTCCTGGGCTGGCTGTCGCGGCAGGACACGGCACGCTCCGCCCGGGCGTGGGCCGGGGAGCTGGCCGGGGTGGCGGAGCCCACCCAGCTGGCGCCCACCCTGCTGGCGCCCACCCTGCCCGCGGCGCGCCCGGCCGGCGGCAGCGGGCAGGTCGACGCCGCGCTGACCGGCGAGGACGCCGCCAGGCTGGCACGCCGGGCCGCGGAGTGGGGCGTCACCCCCAACACCCTGGTACAGGGAGCCTGGGCGGTGGTGCTGGCGGAGCTGACCGGCCGTGAGGACGTGCTGTTCGGCGCCACGGTCGCGGGACGGCCCGCCGGGCTGCCCGGAGTGGACACGATGATCGGCCTCTTCATCAACACGGTGCCGGTACGGGTGCGGTGCGCGCCGGGCGACGGGGTCCGGGAGCTGCTCGGCCGGCTCCAGGACGCCCAGGCGAGCCTGCTGGACCACCACCACCTCGGGCTCGCCGACATCCAGCGGGCGACCGGTCTGAGCGCCCTGTTCGACACCCTCGTGGTGTTCGAGTCGTTCCCCGTCGACCGGTCCGGCCGCTCGCCGGCGGACCTGGCCGTGACCGGCGTCCGCCCGTACGCCCCGCCGCACTACCCGCTGACCGTGATCGCGGCGGCCGACCCGCTGCTGCGGATCTCCTTCCAGTACCGGCGGGACGTCTTCGGCCGAACCGCCGTGGAGGCGGCGGCGGGCCGGCTGGTGCGGGTGCTGCGGCAGATGGCCGCCGACCCGCGCACCACCGTCGGCGCGATCGACGTGCTGTCCGGTGCCGAGCGCGAACAGGTGCTGCACGGCTGGAACGACACCGCGGTCCCGCCGCCCGAGCGGACCGTTCCCGAACTCGTCGCGGCGCGGGCGGCGGCGGCGCCGGACGCGGTCTGCGTGGAGTTCCGCGGGGACCGGCTGACCTACCGGGAGCTGGACGAGCGGTCCGGCCGGCTGGCGCACTGGCTGGCCGGACAGGGTGTGGGCCCGGAGGCGCGGGTCGTGGTGCTGCTGCCCCGATCGGCCGACCTGGTCGTGGCTCTGCTGGCGGTGTGGAAGGCGGGCGGCGGCTATGTGCCGGTGGACCCGGACTATCCGGCCGCCCGGGTGCGGGCCGTCGTCGAGGACTGCGCACCGGTGCTGGTCCTCGACGAGGAGCGGCTGGCCGGGGTGGACCTGTCGGCCGGGTCCCCCCACCCCGTACGCGGCCCGCGCGTCCCCGTCGGCGCCGACCACGCCGCGTACACGATCTACACCTCCGGCTCCACCGGGACCCCCAAGGGGGTCGTGGTCCGGCACGGTTCCCTGGCGACCCTGCTGACCGGAATGCAGGATCGTTTCACTCTGACGCCGGACGACCGGCTGCTGGCCTGCGCCACCGTCGCGTTCGACATCGCGGCGCTGGAACTCTTCCTGCCCCTGACGACCGGTGCCCGGGTGGTGCTGGCGGGCAGGGAGGACATCACCCAGCCCTCGGCCCTGCTCGACCTCGTCGAGCGGTCCGGCATCACCGTCATGCAGGCCACCCCCGCGCTCTGGGAGACCCTGGCCGCCCACGTGCCGGCCTGCCTGACCGGGCTGCGGGTGATCTCCACCGGAGAGGCCCTGCCGCCGGCCCTCGCCGAGACCCTGTGCGAGCGCGCCGCCGAGGTCACCAACCTGTACGGCCCCACCGAGACCACCGTCTACGCCACCGCCGCCCGTCTGGTCCCCGGCACCCGCGGCATGCCTCCCTCCGTCGGCGGTCCGGTCGCGGGAACCCGGATCCTCGTCCTGGACCGCGCGCTGCGCCCGGTGCCGCCCGGCACGACCGGCGACCTCTGGATCGCCGGCGAGGGCCTGGCCCGCGGTTACCACGGCCGGCCGGGGCTGACCGCGGAGCGCTTCGTGGCCTGCCCGTTCGGCCCGCCCGGCGCACGGATGTACCGCAGCGGGGACCTCGCCCGCTGGACGGCCGCCGGAGAGGTGCAGTACCTCGGCCGGTCCGACCACCAGATCAAACTGCGCGGCTTCCGGATCGAACCGGCCGAGATCGAGCACGCCCTGACCCGCCACCCCGCGGTCCGCCGGGCCGTCGTCGTCGCCCGCGAGGACCGGCCGGGCGACCGGAGGCTGGTGGCGTACGTGGTGCCGGAGGCCGGCACCGAGCCGCCCCGCGCGGAAGAGCTGCGGGAGGCCGTGGGGGAGCGGCTCCCGGGCTACATGGTCCCCGCCGCGTTCGTGACGCTCGAGGAACTGCCCCTGACACCGAACGGCAAGCTCGACCGCCTCGCGCTGCCCCGGCCGGAATCCGGAGGGGACGGGCACCGGGATCCCCGCACCCCCCGGGAGAAGACGCTGTGCGCACTGTTCGCCGAGGTCCTCGGCGCCGAACGGGTCGGCCTCGACGACGACTTCTTCGTCCTGGGCGGGCATTCGCTCCTGGCCACCCGGCTGGTGGCCCGGGTGCGCGCGGAGCTGGGGGTGGAGATCCCCATGCGGACCCTCTTCACCGCCCCTACGGTCGCCGAACTGGACGGCCGCTGGGCCGAGATGTCGGCCACGTCCCGAAAGCCGCTGCGGAGAATGACCGAAAGGTAGGAAACACCATGATTCCCCTGTCGTACGCGCAGCGGCGGATGTGGTTCATCAACCGCTTCGAGGGCCCCTCCTCCACCTACAACATCCCGCTCCTCCTGCGATTCCGCGGCCCGCTCGACACGGCCGCGCTGCGGGGAGCCTTCCAGGACGTGATGGAGCGCCACGAGGTCCTGCGAACGGTCTTCGAAGAGGTCGACGGCCAGCCCTTCCAGCGCATTCTCGACCCCGCCGGCATCGAACCGCCCTGGAAGGACTGGGGCCGGGTGGCCCCCGACCGGGTACCGGGCGTGGTGGCCTCGGTGACCGGCAGCTGGTTCGACCTCTCGGCCGACGTGCCGCTGCGCGGGTGCGTCCTGCAGACCGGCGACGAGGAGTTCGTGCTGGTGCTGGTGATCCACCACATCGCGGGCGACGGCGGGTCGCTGGCGCCGCTGGCACGGGACGTGTCGGCGGCCTACCGGGCGCGGGTGACCGGCGCGGCACCGGACTGGTCCGAACTGCCCGTGCAGTACTCGGACTACGCCTTGTGGCAGCGGGAGATGCTGGGCGACGAGGACGATCCGGGCAGTGTGCTCGCGGTGCAGACCGCCTACTGGCGAGAGGAACTGGCGGGTGTCTCCAAGCCTCTTCCCCTGCCCCTGGACCGGCAGCGTCCGGCGGTGGCCGGTTTCCGGGGCGAGTCGGTACCGGCCGGGCTTCCGGCCGAACTGTTCGCCGAGGTGCAGCGGCTCGCCCGTACCCGCGGGGTGACGGTGTCGATGGTGCTGCAGGCCGCGCTGGTGGTGTTGCTGCACCGGCTGGGAGGGGGCAGGGACGTGACTCTCGGCTCGCCGATCGCGGGTCGCACGGACGAGGCGCTGAACGAACTGGTGGGCTTCTTCGTCAACACCTGGACGCTGCGGGTGCAGGTGCGGCCGGAGCGGTCCTTCGACTGGGTGCTGGAACAGGTCCGGCGCAAGGCACTGGCGGCCTACGACAACCAGGACGTTCCGTTCGAGCGGCTCGTGGAGTCGTTGCGTCCGGAACGCTCGACCGCCCACCACCCCCTGTTCCAGGTGGTGTTCGCGTGGCAGAACAACACCGCTCCTCACCTGGACCTGCCAGGGCTCGAGGTCACGATGGAGCCGCTTCCCACCGGCAGCGCGAAGTTCGACCTGTTCTTCAACCTGGCCCCGACGAGTCCACCGGCTCCGTCAGGGGCGAGGTCGAGTACGCCACCGACCTCTTCGACCGCGCCACGGTGGAGGAGATCGCGGCGCGGTTCACGGCGGTCGTCGAGGAGGCCGTGGCCGACCCCGCCACCTCCGCCGGCGGGCCGGCCGAGGGCGGGGACGGGCCCCGGGAGCGGCTCGACGCCGCCGAACGCCGGAAGATCCTCGTCGACTGGAACGACACCGCCCGCGCCTTCCCCTGCCCCGGGCCGGTCCATCTGCTCTTCGAGGAGCAGGCCGCACGGCGCCCGGACGCGATCGCGCTGCGCTGGGCCGGCGGCACCATGGCCTACGGCGAGCTGAACCGGTGGGCGAACCGCATCGCCTGGGACCTGAAGGAACGCGGTGTCGTCCCGGAGACCGTCGTCGGCGTCGGCATCCGGCGCGGCCCGGCCATGATCGCCGCCGTTCTGGGCGTGCTCAAGGCGGGCGGTGCCTATCTGCCGCTCGAACCGGCGCTGCCCGCCGAACGGGTGGCCGGCATGCTCGCCGACGCCGGGTGCACCCTCGTGCTCTCCACGCCGGACACCGAGCGCTGGGACGTGCCGGACGGCGTCGGACTCGTCGAAGCCACCGGCGCCCGGCTGCCCGGCGCCGACCACGACCCGGAGCCGGCCGGGGCCCGGACAGCACGGCGTACATCATCTTCACCTCCGGCAGCACCGGAAAGCCCAAAGGCGTCGCGGTCACCCACCGCCCGGTGCACAACCTGCTGAACTGGTGCTACCGAACCTTCGCGTTCGGCCCCGACGACGTCGCCCTGTGCGTGACGTCGCTGGGCTTCGACCTCTCCGTCTTCGACATCTTCGGCCTCCTCGGCTGCGGCGGCGGCGTCTACCTCGCGGACGCCGCCCAGCAGCGCGATCCGCGGCTGCTGCTCGACGTCCTGCTCACCGAGCCGATCACCTTCTGGGACTCGGTGCCCACCACCCTGAACCAGGTCGCCTCCCTGCTCCCCGGGACGGCCACGAGCGCCGGGTCCGCCACGAGCACCGGGGACAGCGCGGGCACCGGGGACAGCGCGGGCACCGGGACGGCCACGAGCACCGGGTCCGCCACGAGCACCGGGGACAGCGCGGGCACCGGGACGGCCACGAGCACCGGGTCCGCCACGAGCACCGGGTACGAGGGCACCGGCGACCTCCGGCTGGTGTTCCTCTCCGGCGACTACACCCCGCTGTCCCTGCCCGGCGAGGTCCGCCGGGTGTTCACCCGCGCGGAGATCGTCAGCCTCGGCGGCGCCACCGAGGCGACGGTGTGGTCCAACTACTTCCGCGTCCGGGAGACCGATCCCGCCTGGCGCAGCATCCCCTACGGCCGCCCCATCGACAACGCCCGCTACTACATCCTCGACGAGGACATGGAGCCGTGCCCCGTGGGCGTCGAGGGCGACCTGTACATCGGCGGGGACTGCCTGTGCACCGGCTACGTCAACCGGCCCGAACTGACCGCCGAACGCTTCGTCCGCGACCCGTTCAGCGCGCGCGAGGGCGATCGGCTCTACCGCACCGGCGACCGCGCCTGCTACTTCCCGGACGGGAACATCTGCTTCCTCGGCCGCGCCGACAATCAGGTCAAGCTGCGCGGGTTCCGCGTCGAGCCCGGCGAGATCGAGCACACCCTGGTCCGCCACCCGGCGGCCCGCCAGGCCATCGTCACCACCCGCGAGGACCGGCCCGGCGACGTGCGGCTGGTCGCCTACGTCGTCCCGGACACCGGAGCCCTGGAGTCCGCGGGCGGGCCCGGCGACCAGGTGGGGGAGTGGCGGGAGGTCTACGACCAGGCGTACTCCCATGACGGGCAAGGCGCGTTCGGCGAGGACTTCACCGGCTGGAACAGCTCCTCCACCGGTGAGCCGATCCCGCTCGACGAGATGCGCGCCTGGCGCGACGCCGCCGTGGAACGGGTCCTGTGCCGGTCCCCGAAGCGCGTCCTCGAACTCGGTGCCGGTACCGGACTCCTGCTCGCGCACACCGCCGGCCGGGTCGAGGAGTACTGGGCCACCGACCTCTCCCGGGTCGCGGTCGACCGGCTCCGCGACCAGGCCGCCCGGGCCGGCCTGGCCGCCCGGGCCGGCCTGGCCGACCGGGTCCGCCTGAGCTGCCGGCCCGCCGACGACTTCACCGGCCTGCCCGCTGGGTACTTCGACACCGTGGTGCTCAACTCGGTCGTGCAGTACTTCCCCGGCGAGCGGTATCTCGCCCGGGTCCTGGACGGCGCCTGGGAACTGCTCGCGCCGGGCGGCCGGATCGTCGTCGGCGACGTCCGGCGGGCGTGCTCCCTGCGCATGCTCCAGACGGGCGTCCAGCGGGCCAGGCACCCGGACGCGGCACCGGCCGTACTGCGGACCACCGTGGACCAGGCCGTGCTGCTGGAGAAGGAACTGGTGGTCGATCCGGAGTGGTTCGTGCGCTGGTCGCAGCGGACCGCCGCGGCCGGCGTCGACGTCCGCACCAAGGACGGCGCCTTCCACAACGAGCTGACCCGGCACCGCTACGAGGTGGTGCTGCACAAGCCCGGCACCGGACCGGCAGGCGGGCCGCGCCGGCTCGACGGCGTCCCCGTCCTGGCCTGGGAGGGCGACCTCGGCCGGCTCGCCGCCCGGATGCGCGACCTGGCCGAGCCGGTGGTACGCGTCACCGGCGTCCCGAACGCCCGCCTGACCGGGGAGGCCGCGGCCGCCCGCGCCCTGGGCACCGACGACTCCGCGGCACCGCAACCGCCGCCGCTCGACCCCGCCGGGATCACCGCGTGGGCCGCGGGCCACGGCTGGGGCGCGGTGCCGACCTGGTCGGCCCGCGCGGTCGACCTGCTCGACGTCATCCTCCTCCGCGACGGCCCGGCGGCCGGCACCGACCTGGCCGGCACCTACCTGCCCGGCACGGACGAACGCGCCGGGGCCAACGACCCCGCGACCGCCGCGGCCGTCACCGCGCTGCTGCCCGACCTGCGCACCCACCTCCGGGACAGCCTGCCCGAGTACATGGTCCCGGCCGCGATCGTGCCCATAGCCGCCGTGCCGCTCACCGACAACGGCAAGCCCGACCGGCGTGCCCTGCCCGTCCCCGACTACGCGGCCGGCAGCGGCGGCCGGGCCCCCTCCACCCCGGAGGAGGAGTCGCTGTGCGCGCTGTTCGCCGCGGTGCTGGGGCTGGACCGGGTCGGCGTGGACGACAACTTCTTCACCGCCGGCGGCCATTCGCTGCTGGCCACCCGGCTGGTCAGCCGCATCCGCGCCGAGCACGGCGTGGAGATCCCCATCCGGGTCGTCTTCCAGTCGCCCACCGTCGCCGAACTGGCCTCTCACCTGACCACTCTGAGCACCGTCCGCCCACCGCTCGGGCCCCGGGCCAGGCCGGAGCGGCTGCCGCTGTCCTACGCCCAGCAGCGGCTGTGGTTCATCCACCGCTTCGAGGGCCCCTCGGCGACGTACAACGTCGCGCTGGCCCTGCGGATGCGCGGCGAACTCGACGCGGCGGCACTGCGCCGCGCCGTGCACGACGTCGTCGTGCGGCACGAGTCGCTGCGCACCGTCTTCGGCGAGGCGGACGGCGAGCCGTACCAGCGGATCCTGGAGCCGGCCGCGATCGAGGTCCCGTGGGAGGAGCGCCAGGTCACCGAGGCCGGGCTGCCCGACGCCCTGCGGGCGGCAGCGCGCCGCCCGTTCGACCTGACGGCCGAGATCCCCCTGCGGTCCTGGCTGCTGCGGACCGGTGAGCGGGAGGCGGTGTTCCTGATCGGCGCCCACCACATCGCCGCCGACGGCTGGTCGGCCCTCCCGCTCGCCCGGGACCTCACCGCCGCGTACCAGGCCCGCCGTACCGGCCGGGCGCCCGACTGGGAGCCGCTGCCCGTGCAGTACGGCGACTACACGCTCTGGCAGCGGGAGCTGCTGGGCCGCAGCGAAGACCCGGGCAGCCTCTACCGGCGGCAGCTGGACTACTGGACGACACAGCTGGCCGGCCTGCCCGAGACGGTCACACCGCCCGCCGACCGGTCCCGCCCGGCCGTCGCCTCGTACGCCGGCGACGTGGTGCCGCTCGCCCTCGACCCCCGACTCACCGACGGCGTGCACCGGCTGGCCCGGGAGACCGGCGCCACGGTGTCGATGGTGCTCCAGGCGGCCCTGGCCGCGCTTCTCACCAGGCTCGGCGCGGGCACGGACGTCCCCGTCGGCTCGCCCATCGCCGGACGCACCGACGAGGCGCTCAACGGGCTGGTCGGCTTCTTCGTCAACACATGGGTGCTGCGCGCCGACACCTCCGGCGACCCGTCCTTCGCCGAACTCGTCGGCCGCGTCCGCGAGAGCAGCCTCGCCGCCTACGACCACCAGGACATCCCGTTCGAGCATCTGGTCGAGGTGCTCAACCCGGTGCGCTCGCCCGCCCACCACCCGCTGTTCCAGGTCTGCCTGGCGCTCCAGAACAACGCGCGGCCGGCGTTCGACCTGCCGGACCTGACCGTGACCGAGGAGCCGTTCTCCCTGGGCACCTCGCGCTTCGACCTGTTCATCAGCGTCACCGAGCTGGACGAGGACGGCGCGCCGGCGCGCATCGAGGGCTTCGCCGAGTACGCGGCCGAGCTGTTCGACGCCGGGACGGTCACCTCGCTGCTCGACCGCTGGCTGCACTTCCTGCGCCAGGTGGTCGCCGCGCCCGACACGCCCATCGAGGCGGTCGGCGTCCTCGCCGAGGACGAGCACGCGGCCCTGACCCGCTGGGGCGGTGAGGGCCGGGACGCCCGGTTCGCGGCCGGCACCCTGCACGAGCGGTTCGCCGCGGCGGCGCGCGCGACCCCGGACGCGACCGCGCTGGTCTCCGCGGACGGCACTCTCGCGTGGTCCTACGCCGAACTGGACCGCTGGGCCAACCGCCTCGCCCACCACTTCGCGGCCCGCGGCGCCCGCCCGCACAGCCGCGTCGCGCTCGTGCTGGAGCGCTCGCCGCTGCTGGTCGCCGCCGTCCTCGGCGTCCTCAAGACGGGCGCCGCCTATGTGCCGGTCGACCCCACCTACCCGCCCGAGCGCATCGGCTTCCTGCTCACGGACCTGGACCCGGCCGTCATCGCGGACCGGGGCCTGGACGACGAGGACCTCGACGGGCTGCCCGACTCGCCGCCCGAGAGCGGGGGAGTGGGCCCGGACGCCGTCGCCTATGTGATGTACACGTCCGGTTCGACCGGCCGCCCCAAGGGGGTCGAGGTGACCCACCGGAACGTGGCCGACCTGGCGCTCGACGGCTGCTTCGGCACCGGCGCCCACCGCCGCGTCCTCGTCCACTCGCCGCACACGTTCGACGCGTCGACGTACGAGATGTGGGTGCCGCTGCTCGGCGGCGGCACGGCCGTGGTGGCCCGCGCCGGCCGGCCGGACACCGCGGAACTCGCCCGGGTGATCACCGAGCGGGAGGTGACCGGGCTGTGGCTGACCGCCGGACTGTTCGCCGTGATGGCCGAACAGCACGCCGAGTGCTTCGGCACCGTGCGGGAGGTGTGGGCGGGCGGCGACGTCCTCTCGCCGACCGCCGTCCGCACGGTCCTCGGCGCCTGCCCCGGCATCACCGTGGTCAACGGGTACGGCCCCACCGAGACCACCACGTTCGCCACCCGGCACCGGGTGGCCTCCGTCGCGGAGTGCGCCGACCCGCTGCCCATCGGCACCCCGATGGACGGCAGCAGGCTCCTCGTCCTCGACGGCCGGCTGCGGCAGGTGCCGCCCGGTGTGGTGGGCGAGCTGTACATCGGCGGCGACGGCGTGGCACGCGGCTACGCGGGAAGGCCGGGCCTGACCGCCGCCCGCTTCGTCCCCGACCCGTCCGGGCCGCCCGGAGCCCGCATGTACCGAACCGGCGACCTGGTGCGCTGGAACGCGGCCGGCCGCCTCGAGTACGTCACCCGCAGCGACGACCAGATCAAGCTGCGCGGCCACCGCGTCGAGCCGGGCGAGGTGGAGTCGGTGCTGCGCGAACAGGACGGCGTGGCGAACGCGGTGGTCGCCGTGCGCCGGGACCGGCTCGGCGAACGCCGCATGGCCGCCTATGTGGTGCCCGACGGCTCCGCGGCCGACGACCGCGACGCCGCCGAGCAGGTCGGCGAATGGCGGGAGATCTACGACACCATGTACGGCGGGACGGAGGTCGACACCGGCGGGCTGGGCGAGGACTTCACCGGCTGGAACAGCTCCTACACCGGCAGCCCCATCCCGCTGCCGGAGATGCGGGAATGGCGCGAGGCCGTGCTGCGGCGGGTGCGCGCCCTCGGGCCGCGCCGGGTGCTGGAGATCGGCGTCGGCTCCGGACTGCTGCTCGGCCCGCTCGCACCGGAGGCCGAGGAGTACTGGGGAACCGACTTCTCGGCGCCCGTCGTCGAACGGCTGCGCGCCCAGACCGGTGCCGACCGGCGCCTGGCGGACAGGGTGACGCTGCGCTGCCAGCCCGCCGACGACCCCGACGGCCTGCCCGCCGGGTACTTCGACACGGTGATCCTCAACTCGGTCGTGCAGTACTTCCCGGACGCCGGCTACCTCACCCGGGTGCTCGACCTGGCGATGGACCGGCTCGCACCCGGCGGACGCGTGGTGATCGGCGACGTCCGCAACCACCGCACCCTGCACGCCTTCGCCGCCGCGGTGCACCGCTGCCGGCAGCCCGGCGACGGCCCCGCCGCGGTGCGGGCAGCGGTCGAACGCGCGGTCCTCGGCGAGAAGGAACTCGTCGTCGACCCGGGCTTCTTCACCCGCTGGGCGGAGCACCGGCCGGACGCCGTCGCGGCCGACATCCGCCTCAAACAGGGCACCCACCGCAACGAGCTGACCCGGCACCGCTACGAGGTGGTGCTGCACAAGGCGCCGGCGAGGCCGCTGGACCTGCGCGACCTGCCCGAGACGGCCTGGGGAGGGGAGGTCCGCGAACTGGCCGGCCTGGAGACCGCGCTGGCCCGGCACGGCGGCCGGCTGCGCCTCACCCGCATTCCCAACGCCCGCCTGGCCGGTGAGGCGTCCGAGTGGGGTGCCCCCGCCGAACTGGGCGGCACCCTCGACCCCGCGGAGCTGGAGGAATGGGGCGCCCGGCGCGGGCTCGCGGTGTACTGCACCTGGTCGGCGCAGGCGGGTGACTGCTTCGAGGCGGCCGTCCTGCCCGACGTCGGCGCCGTCTGCTGCGACGGCGTCTACCGGCCCGCCGGAACCTCCTCGGCCCGGCTCGCGAACGTGCCCGCGGTCTCCCGCCGCGTCTCCCGGCTGCCCTCCGTGCTGCGCGAGCGGCTCGCCGGCCGGCTTCCCGAGTTCATGATGCCCGGCGACATCGTCGTCCTCGACCGGCTGCCGCTCACCGAGAACGGCAAGGTGGACCGCGCCGCGCTGCCCGACCCGGACCCGGCCGGCGGCGGCTACCGGGCCCCGCGCACCCCCCGCGAGGAGGAACTGGCCGTACTCTTCGCCGAGGTGCTGGGCATGGACCGGATCGGCATCGACGACGACTTCTTCGCCTGCGGCGGCCACTCCCTGCGGCTGACCCGCCTCGTCTGGCGGATCCACCAGAAACTGGGCGTGGACGTCCCGATCCGCACGGTGTTCCAGTACCCGACCGTGGCCGAACTGGCGCCGCGGCTGTCCGCCGGCACCGAGACGGCCTTCGAGGACCCGTTCGCCGTCCTGCTGCCGATCCGCACCGAGGGCCACCGGCCCCCGCTGTGGTGGCTGCACCCGGGAGGCGGGCTCAGCTGGCCCTATCTGGGTTTCGCCCGCCATGTGGACCCGTCCTGGCCGCTGTACGGCATCCAGGCGCGCGGCTTCGACGGGACCACCCCGCCGGCCGGCTCCATCGAGGAGATGGTCGAGGACTACCTCGGCCAGATGCTCCGGGTCCAGCCGAGCGGCCCGTACCACCTGCTGGGCTGGTCCTTCGGCGGCACCCTGGCGCACGCCATGGCGGCCGAACTCCAGCGCCGCGGACACGAGGTGGCGTTCCTGGCCCTGCTGGACGCGGCGCCCTCCGGCCACTTCGCCGACCTGGAGGCCCTGGACGAGGCCATGGTCCGCCGCTTCCTGGCCAACTACATGGGGCACCTGGCGGGGATGGAGGAGTACCCGTCGCTGGTCGCCACCGCCTCCTCGATCTTCATCGGGCAGATGGAGCAGATGCGCCGGTTCACCTCCCCGCGGTTCCGCGGCGACGTCGTCTTCTTCAACGCGCTGCTCGACCCGGAGACCCACGACAAGCGGGAACTGGAGGCGGAACTCGACGTGCTCTGGCAGGAGCACGTCGACGGCCGTGTGCAGCGCATCGACATCGCCTGCGCCCACAACGAGATGTACTGGCCGCGGAACGCGGCCGAGATCAGCCGGGCCGTCAACGGCATTCTGCGGGCGCCCCGGTGACCCCGTCCGAACCACCGACCGGAAAGACCACGAGATCTGGAGGACACGGGTGAGCACCAATCCGTTCGACGACGAGAACGGCCGGTTCCACGTGCTGGTCAACGACGAGGACCAGCACTGCCTCTGGCCGGCCTTCGCCGAGGTGCCCGCGGGCTGGCGCAGCGTCTTCGGCCCCGCGGGAAGAGCCGAGAGCGTGGCCTACGTGGAGGAGAACTGGACCGATCTGCGGCCGCGCAGTCTGCGGGAGGCGATGAACGCATAGGGCCGTGCCGCGAGGCGCGGGCTCCGGAGATCCCGGAGGACGGGCCGCGAGGTGCGGGCTCCGGAGATCCCGGAGGAACCGGTGCCTCCACGGGTTGCGGGCCGTGCTGGACGAACCACCACGGCCCGCGGCCTCTCCCGCCGCAGGACGGACGAGAGGAACCCGGGTGCCGGCGATGAGAACGGACAACCATCTGCGTCAACGGGGAGGCGCGTGCTGTGTTAGGCACGAAGACCGATGTCATGTTCATACGCTGGCCGGCACAGATGGACCTGCGGACCCGGTGCAAGAGGAACGGCGTGCCCCGCCTCCTCGTGGTCGAGGGCGGCGCCCGCCCCCCGGTCTGCAACGACCCCTTCGAGGACTGGGTCCGTGCACCCATCTCCCGGGAGGATCTGGAGGCACGGGTCAGGGCGCTCCAGAACAGGCTGGACAACCAGCAGGTCCCGACCCTCGACTCGGCCGGGACGCTCTGCTTCGGCCCGCATTCGATCACCATCTCCAATGTCCAGACCGACCTGATGGAGCTGCTCATCGAGCACTTCGGGGAGGTGGTGTACCGCAACGAACTCACACAGCGGCTCGCGGAGCGCGTACAGAGGCCGACGAGGAATGCGCTGGACCTCCACATCATGCGGCTCCGCCGCCGCCTGTCCCCGATCAACCTGGCCATCCGTACGGCCTGGGGCCGCGGCTACCTGCTGGAGACCGAGGACGGCCCCTAGAGCCTGTCTCGCGTGGCGCCGGGTTGACGCGCCAGGACGGTGTGCCGTGGGTGCTGGTCCGTGCCGGCGTCAGCCTGCGTCAGCCGGTGGCCGAGTGCCGCGAGTGGTGCACCTTCCCGCGCAGCCGGCGCAGCTCGGGAAAGGGCCTGGTGACGCGGCGGGCGAGGAAGTCGACACCGCTCGAACCGCCGGTTCCACCCAGTTCCCCGACCATCCTGGACACCAGCGCGAGGTGTGCCACCTTCCAGTGCCAGTAGCCGTTCCCCAGGTCCACCAGGGCCTCCGCGATACGGTGCAGCACCCCGCACTCCACACCGCGCCGGCACACGTCGGGTACCGACTGCCCGTGGTATCCGGCCGCCCCCGTGAACGCCTCGTACAGGGTGCCCTGGTGGTGCTCGTTGCCCAGCAGTGCCGTCAGCCGCCGGAACTGCGCCGACTGCGCACCGCTCGCCGTGCCCAGATGGGGCCGGAACTCGGCGAAATAGCGCAGCGGGAGTTTCTCCAGTACCAGCACCTGCTGCTGCAGCAGCCGAATCAACTCGGCCGCCCGCAACAGGAATTCCAGTCCCAGCTCCAGATCGTGCGTGTCGCACGGCGGTACGAGCGATTCGGCGGTGGCGTCCAGATCCGCCCCGATCTGCTTCAGCCACAGTTCGCAGGACTGGTGGGTGATGATGAAGAACTGCTCGGCCAGAACGACCGCGCGGCCTGCCGAGTGCGGGGACCGCGGCTCCTGCAGCGAAAGCAGGGGCTCCATCCGGAGGTAGTCCGCGTACGTCAGAGCGCTCAAGGCGCCGCCTCCTCGTCGTGGGTGACCGGCCGGCCGCCGCCGGACGACCCGGCGAGTCCGGCGACACGCGCTCCGGAGCATGGCACGGAAGGCGATCCGCCCATCGGCAATCTTTCCGCTCTCATTCAGCGGGAAAGACCTGGGCAAGAAAGCCACGGCGCCGCCCCCGCGGTTGCCACGATTTCGGCATGACCACCCGGACCGAGCTGGATCTGACCGACGGCGGCACGTTCGTGCGGCACGACGCCCACGAGTTCTGGCGCGACGTGCGGAGGTCCCGGCCCGTGTACTGGCATGACGGCGACCCCGGTTTCTGGGTGGTCGCCCGCCACGCCGACGTGCTCTCCTGCTACGCCGACGTGCGCTCCCTGAGCTCCGCCCGCGGGACCGTACTGGACGTCCTGCTGAGCGGCGGTGACTCGGCCGGAGGCAAGATGCTCGCGGTCACCGACCGGCCCCGCCACCGCGAGCTGCGCAACCTGATGCTGCGCGCCTTCTCGCCGCGCGTACTCGGCGCGGTCGAGCATCGCCTGCGGGAACGGGCCTTGCGGCTCATCGGGAATGTCACCCGGCAGGGCGCGTTCGACTTCGCGGCAGAGGTAGCCGAGCACATTCCGATGAACACGATCTGCGATCTGCTCTCCATTCCGGAGGCGGACCGCGAGAAGCTGCTGCGCTGGAACAAGTCGGCGCTCTCCTCGGACGACGCCGAGGCCGATCCGCTGGACGCGCTGGAGGCCCGGAACGAGATCGTCGGCTACTTCATGGACCTCGCCCGCCACCGCCGCGAGGACCCGGGCGACGACGTCGTCAGCATGATCGCGGCGGCACGGGCCGGTGACCGCCCGCTGACCCTGGAGGAGGTCGCGCTCAACTGCTACAGCCTGGTGCTCGGCGGGGACGAGTCCTCCCGGGTGTCCGCGATCTGCGCGGTGAAGACCCTGGCCGAGCACCCCGCCGAGTGGCGTGCGCTGCGGGACGGCTCGGCGGGGATCGACACGGCCGTCGAGGAGGTGCTGCGCTGGGCCACCCCCGCGATGCACTTCGCGCGCACCGCCACCCGGGATCTGGAGATCGGCGGCAGCCGGGTGCGCGCGGGCGACATCGTGACCCTGTGGAACACCTCCGCCAACGACGACGAGGAGGTGTTCGCCCGGCCGCGCCGTTTCGACCCGACCCGGTCGCCCAACAGGCACGTGTCGTTCGGCCACGGACCGCACTTCTGCGTCGGCGCGTTCCTGGGCCGCGCGGAGCTGCGGGCACTGATGGGGGCGCTCACCGAATCGGTCGACGAGATCGAGGTGTGCGGGGCGCCTGCGCCGATCTACTCGAACTTCCTCAACGGCTACAGCAGCCTGCCGGTCGTCTTCCGCTGACGGCCGTCAGCCGCGCAGGCGGCTCTCGACGGACGCGGCCAGTTCGCCGATCGTCGCCGCCTCCAGCACGGCCCTGATCGGCAGCCGGACCTCGAACCGCTCGCGGATCCGGACGGCCAGCCGGGTCGCCTGCACGGAATGCCCGCCGAGCCGGAAGAAGTTGTCGGTGACCCTCGCCTCCGGAATCCCGAGGACGTCCTCCACGATCGCGCAGACGACGGCCGCGCAGCCGCCGGCCTCGCGGGAGCCGAACTCCCGTATCCCGTCCGGCCGGACGGCCGCCGGGGCGGCAGGCTCCGGCAGGGCCTCCCGGTCGATCTTCCCGTTGGCCAGTGTCGGGAACCGGTCCAGCACCGTGACCCGGGTGGGCACCATGTGCGCGGGCAGCGAGCCTGCGACATGGGCGCGCAGTTCACCCGGCTCGACCGGCGCCATGGTGGTGACGTAGCCGACCACATGCGCGTCGGCCAGCTCACCCCGCACCACGGCGACGGCCACCTGCACCGCCGGATGGGCGGCGAGCCGGGTCTCGATCTCACCGAGTTCGACGCGGAAGCCGCGCAGTTTGACCTGGCCGTCCGCGCGGCCCGTGAAGAACAGCTCGCCGTCCGGTTCCCTGCGGCCCCGGTCGCCCGTGCGGTACATCCGGCTGCCGGGCGGCCCGAACGGGTCGGCCACGAACTTCGCCGCGGTCGCCGGGAACCGGTTCAGGTAGCCGCGCGCCAGCCCGCTGCCCGCGATGTACAGTTCGCCCTCCGTACCGGGCGGCACCGGGCGCAGCCGCTCGTCCAGCACATGCACCTCGTTGCCGATCCACGGTGTGCCGATCCCCGTGTCGCCGGCGTCGCGCACGGGTCCGCCGATCGTCGCGCCGACGGTCACCTCGGTCGGGCCGTAGCCGTTGAACATGCGCCGTTGCGGCGACCACTTGCGCACCAGCGTCGGCGTACAGCTGTCCCCCGTGGACATGACGGTGCCGCCGACCAGGACGTCCCCGGCGTCGGTCTCGCTGAGCGCCACCGGGGGCAGCACGGCGTGCGTGATGCCGTACTTGAGCAGGGTGTTCCACAGCGGCCGGCCCGGCAGCAGGTCCTCGGCGGGCACCATCACGAGTGCCGCCCCGGACAGCAGGGCCAGGGCCACGTCCCAGAACGCGGCGTCGAAACTGATCGACGCCCACTGGAGCACCCGGTCACCCGGGCCTGCCCGCAGGACGGCCGCCTGGGTGGCCGCCATGTCGCGCACACCGCCGTGCGGCACGGCGACACCCTTGGGCCTTCCGGTCGACCCCGAGGTGTGGATGACGTACATCAGGTGCTCGGGCCGCAGTTCGGCGCGGCGTTCGTGCTGGGCGACGTCGTGCCCCGGCAGCGCCGCGCACGCGGTACGCAACGCCGGGTCGTCCAGCACGAGTTCCGGCAGTCCCGCGCCGAGGGACGCCACCGAGGACGACCGCAGCAGCAGCACCGGCCCCGCGTCGGAGAGCATGAACGCCAGGCGTTCCGCCGGATAGCCCGGGTCGAGCGGTAGGTAGGCGCCACCGGCCTTGAGCACCGCCATGATCGCCACGATCAGGTCGTTGCACTTCGGCATCGCGATCGCGACGAGCGTGTCGGGACCGACACCGTGCGCGATCAGCCTGCGGGCCAGCCGGTTGATCCGGGTGTTCAGCTCCGCGTACCCGAGGGTGCTCTCCGCGTCGATGAGGGCGGGCTCTCCGCCGCGCCGGGCGACGGTCGACTCGAACAGTTCCGGAACCGTGTTCAAGCGCAGTCAGCTCCTTCGGGAGAGTCCCTCATCGACCGCGAATCTAACCTCCGGGGCCCGGCGCGCCCGGCGATTCCTTCCCGTCTCTGTCAGGCCCCGCTCACCCGGCCCGCCTCACCCGACGCCGGCGGTCACCCGGGCACCGTCCAGGGCCCGGGCGACGGCCGCGCCGTCGGTGACGTGCAGCACCGCGTCGGCCGTGTCCAGGGTGGCCCGGTCGAGCGGGAAGTAGCCCTGCTGCGGGGTGGTGTCCGTCCGGGGCCGGGCGGCGGCGACGGTGCCGGCGGGGATCAGGTCCCAGCCGGTGACGCGGTCCTGCAGGCAGCCCTCGTAGGTGTCCGGCTCGGGGTCGCCGAGCGCGACGGCCTCGCTGCGGCCCAGGCTGCCGGCGACGAAGGCGTACTGCTCGCCCAGCAGCGGTGCCACGGCGGTGCCGGCCCCCGGCCAGCTGACGGACAGGTCTCCCAGGCTCCAGGTGCCCGGGGTCCGCTGGAGGTGCAGGTTGTGGGCGAAGACCAGCGTCGCGCCCCGGCGGGCCTCGGCGCTGCGGATGTCGAGGAGGTTCTGCGCCATGAGCGCGTCCCGCGTGGTGAACAGCCGGGACAGCCGGGCACCGTGTTCCAGGCGCTGGGCCGCCTGCCGGTGGTAGCGCAGCAGACCGAGGCCGGCGGCGAGGTGCGTCCTGGCCCGGAGCCACTCGGCGCGGGAGGTCTGCGCGATCCGCTCGGCGGCACTGGAGTGGAGGACGGTGAGCATGTCGTCGGCGAGGAACTGCAGGCGCTCCGCCTCGGGCGTGGCCCCGACCGACAAGGCCGGGTCCGTCACGGCCTCCGCGCGGCTCCACTGCTCGTCGGCGCCGAGCAGCCCGGCGAGGTCGAGGTCGAGCCGCAGATAGTCGCGCGCGTGTTCCAGATAGCGCCGCGGGCTGGGGGCGCTGGTGGTCTCCATCGGGGCGTCGAAGCCGTGGAAGGCCAGCCGTTCCCCGGGCGGCCGGCTCTCGTTGTGGTCGCGCATCCAGGCCACCAGGCACCGGTTGGCCTCCAGGTCGCCGAAGCCGTGGGAGAAGCCCTCGCGCATCACCTCGTCGAGGCTCCCGTCGCCGCCCTGGACGAAGTCGTCGACGCGCAGCGCGGCCACCCGGTCGGTCTCCAGGACGACCGACCGGAAGCCGAGGCCGGCCAGCCGGGCGAACAGTTCGTTGCGGATCCACCCGAAGGCGGGTTCCCGGTGGCTGGGTTCACCCAGCGCCAGCACGGCGCACGAGGCCACCAGGGGATCGTGGAAGTCCTTTCTCATGTCTGTCGATCGAATCATTGAAAGAGCCGTTGAGCCTTGTGGTGCTGCGGTCCGCGGGGAGCGCGGACCTGCCGTGCCGCGAGGTCTCAAACCGTCGGCGGGGACCCCGCCGCGGGGTCCGGTTCCGCGGTGGTCCGCCGTCCGGCCGGTGCGGCGCCCAGCAGGGCCACGTACCCGGCGAGCCGGGCCGCCGCGTCGAGCATCGCCACACCCCGGGCGGTGAGCCGCCGCCGCCAGTCGTCGAGGGCGGCGGACAGCGCCTCGGTGCCGCCGGCCGTGCGGATCTGCCGGACCACCGTGCGGATGTGCTCCAGCGGGTAGCCCCCGCGCCGGAGGAGATGGGCCAGTTCGGCGTCGCGTACGTCCGCGGCGCCGAACGAGCGGTGCCCGGTGACCGGCTCCCGGACCGGGGTGAGGATGCCCACCGCCTCCCAGTTGCGCAGCGTCGCCGCGGTGACTCCCAGCCGGCGGGCGAGTTCACCGATGCTCAGCGGGGCGCGGTCGGCGGGCGGGTGCTCGGTGGCGGCGGGCCCGGAGGTGAGGTGCTCGACCGCCCGCCCCACCGCGTCCAGGGTGCTCCGGTCGCGCAGCAGCTGGGCGTGGCCGCGGTCGACGGCCGTCAGCGCGGCGTCGAGGTCGCCCGCGTTGAGCGACCGCATGATCTCCCCGCCGACGGCGTAGCCGTACGCCTGGACGAGCGCCAGATAGGCCCGCAGGGCCGCCGCGTGCGTCTCGGTGTAGGTCCGGTAGCCGGACGGGGTGCGCTCGGCGAGCGGGAGGAAGCCGTCTCGCTCGTAGTTGCGGACGGCCTGGGTGGAGATGCCGTGCTCACGGGCCAGGTCGAAGGGGCGTAGGTACTTCACGGTTTGAGACTTTATCTCAAGCAGTGCAGGGAACTTTGCGTAAAAGCCTCAACCGACTTTGCAGGTATACGCTTGAGTGTCATGAACCGGGATGCCCAGGAACTCGTCACCGCGCCGCAGGACGGCGGCGTGCCGCGTCCGACACACGGGAGGGACACCATGACGGTGGGCACGGGGACGGACACCCAGCCGCCTGCGCTGCGTGCCGCCGACAGCCATGACCGGATCCGGGTGCACGGGGCACGTGAGAACAACCTCAGGAACGTCCATCTCGAGGTCCCCAAGCGGCGGCTGACGGTGTTCACCGGAGTCTCCGGCTCCGGCAAGAGCTCCCTGGTGTTCGACACGATCGCCGCCGAGTCGCAACGGCTGATCAACGAGACGTACAGCGCCTTCGTCCAGGGCTTCATGCCCACCCTGGCGCGGCCCGAGGTCGACGTGCTCGACGGGCTGACCACCGCGATCCTGGTCGACCAGCAGCCGATGGGCACCAGTCCCCGCTCCACGGTCGGCACCGCCACCGACGCGGGCGCGCTGCTGCGCATCCTCTTCAGCCGAATCGCCAAGCCGTACATCGGCTCCCAGAAGGCGTTCGCCTTCAACGTCGCCTCGGCCGACGCGTCGGGCGTGCTGGTGGTGAACGGCAAGAAGATCGAGAAGGGGTTCAGCGTCGTCGGCGGCATGTGCCTGCGGTGCGAGGGCATGGGCTCCGTCTCGGACATCGATCCCGCCCAGCTCATCGACGACTCCAGGTCGCTCGCCGACGGCGCGGTCACCGTCCCCGGCTGGAAGCCCGACGGCTGGGTGGTGCAGTCGTTCACCGAGTCCGGCTTCCTCGACCCCGCCAAGCCGATCCGCGACTACACCGAGCAGGAGAGGCACGACCTCCTGCACCGGGACCCGGTCAAGGTCAAGGTGAAGGGGGTCAACACCACCTACGAGGGCCTCCTCGCGCGGGTGAGGAAGTCCTTCCTGAGCAAGGACAGGGAGACGCTCCAGCCGCACATCCGCGCCTTCGTCGAGCGGGCGGTGACGTTCGCCGTCTGCCCCGGGTGCCACGGCACCCGGCTCAGCGAGACCGCCCGGTCCGCCAAGATCGACGGCATCAGCATCGCCGACGCCTCCGCGATGCAGATCAGCGACCTCGCCTCCTGGACCCGCGGTCTGGACGACCCGTCGGTCAGGACGCTGCTGACCGTGCTCGGCCAGACCCTCGACTCGTTCGTCTCGATCGGCCTCGGCTACCTCTCCCTCGACCGGGCGTCGAGCACGCTCTCGGGCGGTGAGGCACAACGCGTCAAGATGGTGCGCCACCTCGGCTCCGCGCTCACCGACGTCACCTACGTCTTCGACGAACCCACCGTCGGGTTGCACCCGCACGACATCCAGCGCATGAACGAGCTGCTGCTGCAACTGCGCGACAAGGGCAACACCGTGCTGGTCGTCGAGCACAAGCCGGAGACGATCACGATCGCCGACCATGTCGTCGACCTCGGACCGCACGCCGGGACCAAGGGCGGCGAGGTGGTCTTCGAGGGCACCGTCGAGGGCCTGCGGGCCAGCGGCACCCTCACCGGACGGCACCTGGACGACCGGGCCTCGGTGAAGCCGGCGGTGCGCGGGCGGACCGGCGTGCTGGAGGTGCGCGGCGCCAACGCCCACAACCTGCGCGATGTCGACGTGGACATCCCGCTCGGCGTGCTGACCGTGGTCACCGGGGTGGCGGGCTCGGGCAAGAGCTCACTGATCCACGGATCGGTGGACGGCCGCGACGGCGTGGTCACGGTGGACCAGTCGCCCATCAAGGGCTCCCGGCGCAGCAACCCGGCCACCTACACCGGCATGCTCGAGCCGATCCGCAAGGCGTTCGCCAAGGCCAACGGCGTCAAGCCCGCCCTGTTCAGCCCCAACTCCGAGGGCGCCTGCCCCACGTGCAAGGGGGCCGGAGTCATCTACACCGACCTGGCGATCATGGCCGGCGTCGCCACCACCTGCGACGAGTGCGAGGGGAGGCGCTTCGAGGCGTCGGTGCTCCAGTACCGCCTGGAAGGACGGAACATCAGCGAGGTGTTCCAGATGCCGGTGGCGGAGGCCGCGGAGTTCTTCCGCAA
The DNA here is from genome assembly GCA_003725745.1 of Streptomyces sp. I6. Lineage (GTDB taxonomy): Bacteria > Actinomycetota > Actinomycetes > Streptomycetales > Streptomycetaceae > Streptomyces. The sequence continues at coordinate 5,374,486 of RHDP01000001.1, forward strand.
CGGTGCCGCGCGTACACCGGCCGCGTACGCCGTCCTGGACCGGCTCGCCGAGGTCGGCCTGGGCTACCTCAGCCTCGGCCAGCCGCTCACCACCCTCTCCGGTGGCGAGCGCCAACGCCTCAAGCTGGCCGGGCACATGGCCGGGGCGGGCAGCGTCTACATCCTGGACGAGCCGACCAGCGGCCTGCACCTGGCCGATGTCGAGCAACTGCTCGCCCTGCTCGACCGGCTCGTGGACGCCGGCAAGTCGGTCATCGTCGTGGAACACCACCAGGCGGTCATGGCCCATGCCGACTGGATCATCGACCTCGGTCCCGGCGCCGGCCACGACGGCGGCAGGGTCGTCTTCGAGGGCACTCCGGCCGAACTGGTCGCCGCCAGCTCCACCCTCACGGGCGAGCACCTCGCGCAGTACGTCGGCGCCTGACCGGCGCGGCCGTGCGCCCGCGTCCCCGCCACCGCCCCGGCGACCGGGGGCGGGGGCGGTGGCGCGGGCGGGGGCCGGGGTGCCCGCTTCGGGCGGTGACGGCCCATCGGGCGGGACCCCGGCGGGCCCGACCGGCACCGGAAGCGCCTGCCGCGTACGCCGCCAGCCCCGGCCGGAAGCAAGGGCCCCGCCCCGCGCCCGCGCCACCGTCCCGCCCGGGCCTTCCGGCTCACCTCTGTCACCCGCACCCCCCACCGGACCGGGGCCGCGGCCACCATTCCGGTCGGTGGCCCTCGCCCGCCGACAGCGCATCCCGGACCCCGCCCACCGCACACCCGGCGGACCGCCCCCGCGGTGGGCGGACCCCGCTCGCGCCGCCCGACGGAAGGGACCACACCGATGTCCACGCACCCCGACCACACGACCGTCGTCGTGGGAGCCGGCCCCGCCGGACTCACCGCGGCGCTCGGGCTGGCCAGATACCGCCACCCGGTGACCGTCGTGGACGGTCCCCGGCCGGCGAGGAACAGCGCGTCCACCGGTATCCACGGCCATGTGGGGATGGACGGCGCCACCCCCGCCGAGTTCCGGGCGCGCGCCTGGCGCGAACTCTCCCGCTACCCGGCCGTCCAGCGGCTGGAGGCCGAGGCCGGCAGCGTGCGCCCCGCCGCGGCCGGGGGCTTCCGAGTCGCCCTCGGCGGCGGCGCGGCCGTCGAGGCCCGGACCGTCCTGCTCGCGACCGGTGTCGTGGACGTCCACCCGGAGGACGTGGACGGCTTCGCGGCGTGCTGGGGCCGCACCGTGATCCACTGCCCGTTCTGCCTCGGTGAGGAGAACGCCGGCCGGCGCTGGGCGACGGTCGCCGGCAGCGCGGAACTCGCGGGACTGTCGGCCGTGGCCTTCCGCGCCTGGAGCGAGGACACGATCGCCATCTGCCCGCCGTCCATGCCCGGCCTGGAGACCGCCCGCGCGGCCGCGCGATGCAGCGGAGGAGACGTCGTCACGGGAACGGTCCGCCGCCTGCACCACCGGGAAGGGGCCCTGTACGCCGTCGAGTTGGACGACGGCCGGCTGCTGGAGCGGGAGACCCTGGTGTGGACGCCGCGACAGCGGCAGCAACCCGTCGTGCAGCGGGCGGTCGACGAACTGAAGCTGACGGTCGACGACGCGGGCTTCGTCGACGTCGACGCGGCCCAGTGCACCAGCGTGCCCGGCCTGTACGCGGCCGGCGACCTCACCACCCGCTGGAAGCAGTCGGTCACCGCGGCGGCCGCGGCGGGCGCGGCGGCCGCCGACGCCATCCACATGGCGGCGCTGCTCGGCGCCGCGCACCACTGAACCGGTCGCCGCCCCTCTCACCACTCGTCCCAGGGCCGCGTCGGATCCGGGAAGGAATCACCTCAGATGCCAGCAGCGATCACAACGGCCGGGCTCTGCAAGCGCTTCGGCTCGCTCACCGCGCTCGACCACCTCGACCTCACGGTGCCCGAGGGCACGGTGCACGGCGTGCTCGGCCCCAACGGGTCCGGCAAGACCACCACCGTCCGGATCCTGGCCACCCTCATCAGGCCCGACGCGGGAACGGCCGAGGTGTTCGGCGTGGACGTGCGCAGCGACCCTCGGCGGGTGCGGTCGGTCATCGGGCTCACCGGCCAGTACGCAGCCGTCGACGAACTGCTCACCGGTCGCGAGAACCTGCACATGATCGGCAGGTTGTTCCGGCTGTCGAAGCCCGGCAGCCGGGCACGCGCGGCCGAACTGCTCGAACGCTTCGGCCTGGAGGACGCGGCCGACCGGCAGCCCAGGACGTACTCCGGCGGTATGCGGCGCAGGCTCGACATCGCCGCCAGCCTCATGGCGCGGCCCAGGCTCATCTTCCTCGACGAACCGACCACCGGCCTCGATCCGCGCAGCCGCATGGAGGTGTGGCGGCTGGTGCGCGAACTGGTCGCCGACGGTACGACCGTACTGCTCACCACCCAGTACCTGGAGGAGGCGGACCAGCTCGCCGACTCCCTCTCCGTGATCGACCACGGCAGGGTCATCGTCAGCGGCACCCCGGACGAACTGAAGGCCCAGGTGGGCCAGGACCGGGTCGGGATCACCCTCCTCGATGCGGGCGCCATGGAGCGGACGGTGCGGCTCCTGCGGGAGCGGCTGGGCACCGAACCGGTCGCCGACCCGGACAGGATGCTCGTCCACGCGCCGCTGTCCGACGGCGGCACCCTGCCCGACCTGCTTCACCTGCTCAGGGAGTCCGGGATCGCGATCGGCGACGTGGCGCTGCGCCGGCCCACCCTCGACGACGTCTTCCTCGCCGTGACCGGCCGGTCCGCCGAGCAGGGCCCCGACCAGCGGAACTCCGGGAAGGAAACCGAGCGGCCATGACCTCCATCACCCTGACGCGGGAGAGCGGCACGTCGAGCACGCAGGAGCGCAGCGCCTTCGCATGGTGGCTCTCCGACGTGCGGGAGATGACCCTGCGCAACGTACGGCACGTACTGCGCAGCCCCGAGCTGGTGATGTTCTCGCTCGTCCAGCCGGTGATGTTCATCCTGCTGTTCACCTATGTCTTCGGCGGCGCCATCGACGTCGGCGGTGAGCGCTACGTCCAGTTCCTGCTGCCCGGCATCCTCGTCCAGATGGCGCTCTACGGCTCGGCCGCCGGCACCACCATCGGCGTCGCCGCGGAGATGCGCGAGGGCCTCATGGACCGCTTCCGCTCGATGCCGATGAGCCGCAGCGCCGTGCTCATCGGACGCACGCTGTCGGAGATCTTCCGCAACGTCGGCGTCGCCGGAGTGACCGTGGGTCTCGGGGTACTGGTCGGCTTCCGGTTCCGGGGCGGCCTGCTGCCCGCGCTGGCCGGCCTGCTGCTGTTGCTGCTGTTCGGCTACGCGGTGTCCTGGTTCGCCGTCTACCTCGGACTCTCGGTGCGCAACGCGGAGGCGGCCCAGGCGGTCGGCGGTGTCTGGATCTTCCCGTTCACGCTGATCTCCTCGGCGTTCGTGCCGACCAGCACGATGCCGGGCTGGCTGGAGGCGTACGCCGCGAACAGCCCCATGACGGCGGCCGTGAACGCGCTGCGCGCACTGCTCACCGGTGGCCCGGCGACGAGCTACGTACTCCAGACCGTCGCCTGGTCGATCGGGCTGATCGTGGTGTTCGCCCCGCTCGCGGTCCGCAAGTACGGCTCGCGATGACCCGCGGGCGGTGCCGCTGCGCCCCGGCGAGGGCGTACCGGTCGCCACGACAGAAGTCCGCAAGAGACCGGCGACCCACCCGGAAGGCGGCGCAATCATGGCCCCCATGACCGAACCTGCCGGACCACCCGAGGGAACCGCCGCGACGGCCGAGGTCTTCGACGCCGTCTACCGCGGGGAGAGCCCGTTCGGCAAGCGCCCGCCGTGGGACATCGGGGCGCCCCAACCCGCCTACGTCGCCCTGGAGGAGGCGGGACTGATCGGCGGCGCGGTGCTCGACGCGGGGTGCGGCACCGGCGAGGACGCCCTCCACCTGGCGGGCAGGGGCTACGCGGTGACGGGGCTCGACGTGTCGCCCGCGGCGATCGCCCTCGCCCGGCGGAAGGCCCGGGAACGCGGGCTCGACGCCGTCTTCGAGGTCGCCGACGCCCTCGACCTCAAGGGCTACGAAGGGCGCTTCGACACCGTGATCGACTCCGGCCTCGCCCACACCTTCGAAGCCGGCGGGCTGCGCGCCTACGCGGCCGCCCTGCACCGGGCCTGCCGCCCGGGGGCGGTCGTGCACATCCTCTCCGTCAGCGACCGGGGGGCCCGGGAGATGCAGGCGCGGCTCGCCGAGGCCATCGACCGGATACCGGCGCCCCTCCCGGACGGGGAGTCGGCGGAGCCCGCCCGCAGGCGCTCCGCGGAGCACCTGCGCGAAGGCTTCGCCGACGGCTGGACCGCCGAGTCGATCGACGAGGCCCTCATCCGCGGCATCGTCCCGACCACCGCGGAACTGCTCGACGTGCCCGCCTGGCTCGGACGATTCCGCCGCAGCTGACCGCGACCATCCGACACGGCGAGTGCGAGGGTGATGAACGATGAAGGTGCGAGTGCGCACGTGGCTGCGGACCCTCGCGTCCGCACCGGCCAACCGGGCGGCCAGACGGGCACTTCCGCCGGCCGGCGGCTCCCCGGCCGCACCGCACTGGAGCAGGGCCACCCGCACCGCCTTCCGGTTCGGCTTCGTCTACGCCGGCCTCTACTGCCTGACGACCCCGCAGATCTATCTCGCCCTGCGCGGCGGCGGGATGGGCCGCCTCCAGGAGGCGGCCGACTCCTGGGCGAAGCTCTGGGAGATACGCCCGGTGCGGAACCGGGTGTCCGTCCGCGTCCTCGGCAGGGAACTGGGCGACCGCTTCGACGGCGGAGACGACCCGCACACCTGGGCCGGGCAGCTCTGCTGGCTGGCGGGCGCCGCCGCGGCCACCCCGCTCTGGTCCGTGCTGGACCGGCACCGGACGCACTACACGGCACTGGACAGGTGGTTCCGCCTGGCCGTCCGCTTCTGCCTCGCCGCGCAGATGTTCTCGTACGGCGCGGCCAAGGCCGTCCCGCTCCAGTTCCAGCTGCCGCCGTCGAAACTCGTCGAGCCGCTCGGCGACCTCAGCCCGATGGGCCTGCTGTGGGCGCAGACGGGGTTCTCGAAGCCGTACCAGATGCTGCTCGGCTGTGCGGAGATCGCGGGCGGGCTGCTGCTCATCGCGCCGCGCACGGCGACCGCGGGCGCGCTGCTGTCGGCGGCGGAGATGAGCCAGGTGTTCCTCCTCAACATGACCTTCGACGTCCCCGTCAAGGTCCACTCCTTCCATCTGCTCCTGCTCAGCCTGCTGCTGCTGGCCCCGGAGACGCCCCGCCTGGCCGGGGCCCTCCTCACGTCGCGCCCGCTGCCCCCGTCCGCCCCTCCGGGCCTCTTCCGCTCCCGCCGGATGAACCGGATCGCCACCGGCCTGCAGGTCGGGGCGGGGCTCTGGCTGCTCGGCGCGCAACTGCGCAACGACTGGTCGTTCTGGAGGAACCACGGTGGCGGACGGGACAAGCCCGAGCTGTACGGCGTCTGGGACGTCACCGACTTCTTCCTCGACGGCGAGCGGCACCCGCCCGCTGCGACCGACGGCCGGCGCTGGCGCCGGGTCGTCGTGGACTCCGCCGACGCCGTGGCCGTCCAGCACATGGACGACTCGCTCGACCCCTGCATGGCGGTGATCGACATGGACGCCCGCACCATCGCACTGACCAGGACGGCCGATCCGGGGTGGCGGGCCGCTCTCGCCTTCCGGCGCCCGGCGGACGACCGCCTGACCCTGGAGGGCGAAGCCGACGGCCACCGTCTCCGCCTGCACCTGCGCCGCCGCGACCTCGGCACGTTCCCGCTGGTCGGTCGGGGCTTTCACTGGGTGCAGGACAACTCGTACCTGCGGTAGCCGTCCGCCGTCCGCCGTCCGCCGTCCGCCGTCTGCCGTCTGCCGTCTGCCGTCTGCCGTCCGCCTGTCCGCCTGTCCGCCTGTCCGCCTGTCTGCCGGGCGGTGCACGCGGGACGCGGGACGCGCGGGGCGGTGGCCCACCGTCCACGGAAGGAAGCCGCCCATGAGCCTGGACGTGGAACAACTGGTCGCGGGGGTGCGAGGCCCCGTCCTGCTGCCCGGCAGCGCGGAGTACGAGAGGGAACGGGCCGGTTTCCAGACCGGTTTCCGGCACCGTCCCGCCGTCGCCGTCGGCGCCACCCGCGCCGGGGACGTCCGCGCCGCGGTCCGCTTCGCCGCCGAGCGCGGGCTGCCGGTCGCCGTGCAGTCCACCGGGCACGGCATCGTGACCGCCCAGGACGGCGAGGGCGTCCTCATCACCACCCGCCGGATGAAGGCCGTCACGGTGGACGCGGGGGCGCGCACCGTCAGAGCCGAGGCCGGCGTGCAGTGGGGAGAGGTCATCGAGCGGACCGCCCCCCACGGTCTGGCCCCCGTCAGCGGCTCGGCCCCGCACATCGGCGTCGTCGGGTACCTCCTCGGCGGCGGCATCGGTCTGCTCGGCCGCCAGACCGGCTACGCCAGCGACCATGTTCACGCCTTCGACATCGTCACCGCCGACGGCGCACTGCGCCGTGTCACGGCCGGCTCCGACCCCGACCTGTTCTGGGCGCTGCGCGGTGGCGGCGGCAACTTCGGCGCCGTCACCGCCGTCGAGACCGCCCTGGTGCCGGTGGCCCGCCTCTACGGCGGCGGCCTCCGCTTCGCCGCGGACAGCCCCGCCGACGTGCTGCGCGCCTACCGGGACTGGACGCTGACACTGCCCGAGGAACTCACCTCCTCCATCGGCCTCATGACCTGCCCGCGGTCGCCCGCCTTCCCCGAGCCGCTGCGCGGACGCTACGCCGCCCATGTCCGGATCGCGTTCACCGGTCCCGCCGATGAGGGCGAACGGCTCGTGGCGCCCCTGCGCGCGCTGGGACCGCGCGTGACCGACACCGTCCGGGAGATGCCGTACGCGGAGGCCGGCACGATCTACCAGGACCCGCACGTTCCGCACGCCTACTTCGGCGGGAACGTCCTGCTGCGCGAACTCGACCCCGACGTCCTGCGGACCGTCGCCGACCTGGCGGGACCCGGCGCCGCCGTGCCCTGCGCTCTCGACGTCCGCCACCTCGGTGGCGCGTTCGCCCGACGGCCCCCCGAACCGGGCGCGGTCGGCGGCCGCGACGCGGCGTACATGCTGCGGGTGATGACCGGCGGCACGGCCGCGCCGTCCACGGCGGCCCGGCCGGTCCACCAGCGCGTCTACGACGCCCTGAAGCAGTGGACCGTCGGCCGCAGTCCCAACTCCGTCTACCACGACGGCGCCCCGATCCTCCCGGAGCAGGTGCGGGAACTCTTCGCCGCCGAGGACTTCGAGCGGCTGCGGCGGGTGAAGACCCGGCACGATCCGCACAACCTGTTCCGGTTCACCCACAACATCCCACCGGTGGACGGGGGCTGACCACGGGGGCGGGCGCCGCCCGCCGGTGCCCGAACGGGTGGGCGTCCCCGGCAGGACGGCCCCGCCGGTGCCGTTCCTCCCATCAGTCCCGGCCGGGGCCGACCGCGCACCTGCGGCGCGGCTTCCGGCCGGTCGGCGCCGCGGCGGTCGCCGAGGAGGCGCCCGGACCGCCGGGTGCGTGGACACACGGCGGGGACAGCTCCTGGACGCCTCCGGGCACGGCCGGCACGGGGCGCTGCGCGGCAACCCGGCCAGGACCGAGGCCCGGGCCCGGGGCTACCGGCTGGTCTACGGACCCGGCGACCGGGCGGTGCGCAGCCGCGAGGTGTTCCCGGCCGGGGAGTGGACGCACGTGGCGTCCGCGTTCGACCGGTCCTGGGCGGTGCGGCCGGACGGCTCGGGGTGACCGGAGTCGGACGACGACGTTCGACCGGTCCTGGGCGGTGCGGCCGGACGGCTCGGGGTGACCGGAGTCGGACGACGACTCGCTCCACCTCGCCGAGGACCTCACCCGGGAGGTCTTCTGCACGCTCGACCGGCTGGGTGACACACACCGACTGATCACCCGGGGCCGGCTGGGGTCCGGTGACGGGACGGTGCCGTACCGGCTGTCCGTGCCTCCGGACGGCAGGGTGCGGTTCGCCTGCCGGGAGGCCGGGCCAGTGCTTCGCGGCACTGCGTACTCAGGCGCATCGTTTCGCCTGCTGGGGCGGCGACGGGTCCTGTCCCACGAAGGGGTGGTTTCCGAGGGGAGGTCGGCACCGCCGGCCGCTGGTCGGGTCTCCTGGAGACCGGGCGGTGCGCACCAGTGCCGCCGTGACCGGAGGAGGGTGCGGGATCTGGCGGCCGGGTTCGACCGGACTCGGGCTGTCCGCGCGGACCGCGGCGTCGCCGCGGCTTCCGTTCGGGGCGCCGCAGCCGGTGCGGCGGTGGCTGCGGGACCGGGCCCGCAGCCTTCGCAGTCCGAGGAAAGCACCCCGGTCACTCAAGCGGCGAACACCGCATGCGCGCGGGACCGCCGTCACGTTCGCCGCATACCGCAGACGAGGACAGCACAGGGGGATCGGATGACACACACTCCGCGCGGCGGGCCAGGGCCGGACGAGCGGGCGGTACTGCTCGCGGCGGGGCTGGCGGACCTCGTGGTGAGCGCCGTCGGCTCCGTCGCCGGGACCGTGCAGCAGTTGCTGCGCCGCTCCGACGGACCGGAACTGGCCCGGGACGCGCAGCAGGACCTGATCGCCCGGGGCCGTATCACGGTCGACCGCCTCGCGGCGCCGCCCGCCCATCTGGAGGTGCTGGCCCGGCACGCCGCGGCGAGGCGGACGGCGTCCGGTGGCGATGCCTGAGCGCTGGGACCCGGCCGGGTTCAAGGGCCGGATCGACGCCGTGCTGGCCGACTTCGTGGCCGAGGAGGCCGGACGGCTCCTCGCCGTCGACGAGGCGTTACGGCCGGTGGCGGACCAGTTGCGGGCCTCGGTCGGGCACGGCAAGCGACTACGTGCCGCCTTCTGCTACTGGGGGTGGCGGACGGCCGGCCAGCCCGACAGCGACGCGATGGCCCGGGCGGCCGCCTCGATGGAACTGGTCCACGCCGCGGCGATCGTCCACGACGACCTCATCGACGACAGCCCTCTGCGCCACCATCTGCCCACGGCGCACATGGCGCTGCGGTCCGCCGTCACCGGCCGCCCCCGGGCGAACGCCGCCGCCCGGTCACTTGCCATGCTGGTCGGGGACCACCTGATGGCGCTGGCGGGCCAGCTGTTCGCCACCAGCGGTCTCCCCGCGGCCTACCTCGCCAGGGCCCGGCCCATGTGGGGAGAACTCGCCCGGGAGCTGATCGCGGGCGAGTGCCTGGAGATCCTCAAGTCCGGCACCCGACCCGACACCGGCGTGTCCCTGAAGGTCGTCCGCTTCAAGACGGCCAAGTACACCGTCGAGCACCCCCTGCTGATCGGTGGTCTGCTCGCGGGCGCCGCCCGGGAGCTGCGTGCCGGCCTCTCCGCTTACGGGCTGCCGCTGGGGGAGGCGTTCCAGCTGCGTGACGACCTGCTCGGCCTGTTCGGCGAGACCGAACGCACCGGCAAGGCCGCCCTGGACGACATCCGCGGTCACCGGCCCACCGCCCTGCTCGCCCAGGCCTGGGAGTCCGCCGGGCCGGTGCAGCGCGAGCAACTCGCGCTTCTGCTGGGACGCCATGACCTCGACGAGGGGCACCTGCGTCGGGCGCGGGAGCTGATACGCGCGCTCAAGGCGCCGGAACAGGTGGAGGACATGATCGCCTCCAGGGTGGGGGAGGCCGTCGGCCACCTGGACGGACTCGATCTTCCCGGCGCGGCGAGACAGGCCCTGACCGAACTGGCCCGGCTGGCCACCGACCGCCGGCACTGACCGACACCGACGGCCGTCACCGTCACCGACACCGACACCGACACCGACCGCCGTCACCGTCACCGATACCGACGGCCGTCACCGGCACCGACCGCCGGCACTGACCGACACCGACCGACCGCGCGGCAGGACCGCTCCCCACCAGGCGCGGCCTGACGGGAAGGACTTCCGACATGACCTGCACCGAAGCCTCAATGGACGCCCTGCGCCGGTCCGGGGACGAACTCGCGGACGCCGTCGTGGCCACTCTCTTCGAACGTGGCGAGGTCGGCACGTTCAACTCGCTGATGCGCCACGTCACCACCGCCGGATCGCCACTGCCCGAGGGACTGCCCGACGTCGCCCGAGAGTACCTCCAGGCGACCAGCGCCCCGCCCTCCTGGGTGGACTGGGGGGAGATGGAGAGGGCGCGGCTGTTCTTCATCGACAACAACGTCCACATCGCCACCGCGCTCTCCTTCGCCTCCATGCCCGCCTGCTACGTCGTCCCGCACGTCGCCAGGCTGCTCTCGGCCACCCACGGTCTGGACTACCCGTCGAAGCGGATGGCCGAGACGGGCCAGTTCACCGTCTACCTGATGCAACCCGACGCCTTCGAGGCCGGCAGCCGGTTCATCCCGGCCGCGCAGAAGGTGCGCCTGCTGCACGCGTCGATCCGCCACCACCTCAAGCGCGAGGACCGCTGGGACACCGCAGCGCTCGGGACGCCGATCTGCCAGGAGGACATGATCGGCGGGCAGATGTTCTTCTCCCTCCTGGTCCTCGACAGCCTGCACCGCCTGAACATCCACATGTCGACCGAGGGCGCCGAAGCCTACTTCTACGCCTGGCGCGTGGTCGGCGCGATGCTCGGCGTCGACCAGGACGCCGTACCCAAGGACCTGGAGGAGGCCCGGCAGTTCCTCGACCTGTACATGCTGCGCCACATGGGCCCCTCCGCAGAGGGCGCGCACCTGACCCGGCAACTGATCGACCTCTACGAGGAAGTCGTCCCCGGCACCTTCTTCGACCCCGTCGTCTCCGCCCTCATCCGCTACCTCATCGGCGACACCTGCGCCGACTGGCTCAACGTGCCGCGCACCGCCTGGGACAACGTCGCCAAGGTCATCCCGACCCTGCTGGGTGTCCTGGAAAGCATCGAGGACCGCTCCCCGCTCGGCGCGTGGGCCCTGGACCGCCTCGGCCACCTCACCACCGTCCTCGAGCTGTCCTCCCTCACCCGGGGCCGGGTCATGCACTACGCCATCCCGGAGCAGCTGAAGAAGGACTTCGGGGTCGGCGGCAGCGTGCCGCGCACCCACCGCTGGACGCCACCCGCGCCGACCGTGGCCGGGTGAGGACGCCGCCGCATCCCCGCCACGGCCTCCGCAGCCCCGGTAGGGCCTCCGCGTCCGCCGTCCCGAACGGGCGGGCGGCAGGGGTGCGTGGCCGCTGTGCCGAACGGGCCCAGCAGAGCGCCTCATGGCGCGCCCACGTTCGCTGCGAGTTCGGCGGTGATCAGCGTGAGCGTGTCGTTGGAAGCTCCACTGTTCATGTGGTCCACGCTGTCGGTGCCGTCCTGGCGTGACCGGATATGACACGCACACGGGGCGTCGCTGTAGGTGTGCGGCGGGCGGGTGTAGGCGGGACGGAGCGTGACGGCCGGTGCGGGGGTGCGTTGGCCGGGGGAGGTGGTAGGGGATGAGTGAACCGACGGGTCTGGTGTACGAGATGACGGGCAGCGGAGACGGCCGCGGTGACCGCGGCGAACGGTACCCCGAACCGGAGACGGGTTCCGGTGTGCTGCGGGTCTTCGGGCGGCAGTTGAAGCGGTTCCGGGTGCGGGCGGGCTTGGAGCGGCCTGAGTTCGGGTCGCTGACGGGGTACTCGGTGTCGACGATCGCCGCGTACGAGCAGGGGCGCCGAGTGCCGCCGTCGAGGTTCATCGACCGGGCGGACGAGGTGCTGGACGCGGGCGGTGTCCTCCAGGAGATGAAGGAGGAGGTGGCCCGGGCTCAGTATCCGGCGTTCTTCCGGGACGCGGCACGGCTGGAGGGGGAAGCGGTCGAGCTTCACGTGTACGCGACGAAGGCTGTGCCAGGGCTGCTTCAGTCCGACGAGTACGCGCGCGCCGTGTTCACCATGTGGCGGCCGTTGCTGGCGCAGGACGTCATCGAGGAGCGGGTGGCGGCCCGTCTTGCCCGGCAGGGGGTCTTCTCCGGCATGCCGCAGCCCACGATCAGCTTTGTGATCGAGGAGTCGGTGCTCAGGCGGCCGCTCGGAGGTCGGGCCGTCATGCGAGGCCAGTTGGAGCATGTTCTGCTAGCCGGTCAGCTTCGTCATGTCGAAATTCAGGTGGTGCCGACCGAGTTGGAGGAGCACGCTGGATTGGAGGGGCCGTTCACCTTGATCGAGACGCGAGACGGGCGCAGGATCGCTTACGTGGAGGGGTACAAGGACAGTCGCCTGCATACCGAGCGTCAGGCGGTCCGGGAGCCTGAGGAGCAGTACGGAATCCTCAGGGCCCAAGCACTCACCCCTCGTGCGTCACTGGCCTTCGTCGAAGAGTTGCTGGGAGAACAATGAACGCCGAGAAGTGCCCCGAGTCCGCGTTGCCGTGGTTCAAGAGCAGTTACAGCACCGGCTCAGGCGGGGAGTGTATCGAGGTCGCCGTCAGCGCTCACGCCGTGCGTATACGCGACTCCAAGGACGTGGCCCGTCGCGGCCTTGCGGTCGGCACCGAAGCATGGGCCGCGTTCGTCGGCTTCGCCGTTCGGTGAGCGACGGCTGTGCCCCCGGTTCTGCACCGGGGGCACAGTCATGCCGCCTGCCCTCGACCGGCGAAGCCACCGCTGCGCCGGGTCGACCGAACGGCAATCCGGCCAGGGACCGGGTCGGTTGGCGGGGAACGGCGGTCAGCGGACGGCGATGTCAGGACGGCGATGCCGGGACGCCGGCTCCGGTCGCGATTCGGCCGGACCGTGACCTTCACAAATTCTGAGACACGTTCTACTTTTCAGCGCATGTGGATGACGTGGACACGTCGAATCATGACGGCCCTCGCCGTCGCCGCCGCGCTGCTGCTGGGCACGGCGACGGCGGCGCCGGCCCACGAGGAGCGCGAGGTCACCTTCCCCGACGGCACCGGCAGCGTCCCCGAGTACCGCGACGGCCCACCGGACCTGCTGGTCTGCAAGGACGACAGCGGCGACTTCCAGCGGCGTGTCGCCCGGTTCCCCGACGCGCTGCGCGCACACAACCTCCGGCTCTACGAGCGGTGCCTCCGGGACGGCTACCGCCATATCCAGCAGGCGGTCGACGCCGTGGACCGGCCGGGAATGACCATCGCCGTACTGCCCGGCCGCTACGAGGAGGAACCCTCGCAGCCCGAACCGGCCGGAGAATGCGCCCGCCTGGATGCCCCCAGGGCCGCGCAGGGCTACCAGGTCCTGTCCTACGCTCAGCAGAAGCAGTGCCCGCACAACCAGAACCTGGTCGCGATCCTCGGGAAGCGGGACCTCCAGATCGAGGGCACCGGGGCCGGACCGCTCGACGTGGTCGTGGACGCCGGCTACCGCAAGCTCAACGCAGTCCGCGCCGACGGCTCCGACGGCGTCTACTTCCGCAACTTCACCGCCCAGCGCACGACGTTCAACGCGCTCTACGTGCTGGCCGTGGACGGCTTCGTCATCGACAAGGTGCTCACCCGCTGGAACGACGAGTACGGCTTCCTCACCTTCGCGAGCGACCACGGCCTGTACCGCGACTGTGAGTCGTACGGCAACGGGGACTCGGGCATCTACCCGGGCAGCGCCTCGGACATCAACGACGGCCGCGGGTACGACGTACCCCGCTACTCCATCGAGATCACCGGCTGCCGCAGCCATCACAACCTCCTCGGCTACTCGGGCACGGCGGGCGACTCGGTCTGGGCCCACGACAACGAGTTCGACCACAACATGGCCGGCGCGTCCATGGACAGCGTCTTCCCCGGGCACCCCGGTCTGCCGCAGAACCACGCGCGGTTCGAGCGCAACCTCATCCACAGCAACAACCAGAACTACTACCGGTACGTCGTGGACGGCACATGCGCCAAGCCGCCCGCCGAGCGCGGCTACGAGCGGGGCGTGGTGTGCCCCCAGACGTCCGTACCACCCGGCACGGGCGTCATGGTGGCCGGCGGCAACTGGAACGTCTTCGAGGGCAACTGGGTCTACGGTCACCAGCGCGCCGCGTTCCACCTCAACGCCGTACCGGCCTACATCCGCGGCGACGAGTCCTGGTCGAGGCAGACCGACACCTCCCACCACAACCGCTTCCACGCCAACAAGCTCGGCACCGACCGGGACGGCAAGGCGGCCCCCAACCGCGTCGACGTCTGGTGGGACGGCCAGGGCGAGGGCAACTGCTGGCAGGACGACACCTCCGGCAGCACCCCCCGCACCCTGCCGGTGTGTGGTGAGGAGCCGGGGGCGGTGTCCGGCGGATCGCACCGGATCCTCGGAGAGCCGGTCAAACTCGCCCAGTTGATCGTCTGCTCCGACTACAGCGTCGGGGCGCGGCGGCTGCCCGCGGGCTGCGACTGGTACGGGGCGCGCGGGATCGAACGCGTCGAGGTGCAGACCGCCCTCGCGATCGCCGGGGTGCTCGCGCTGGTCGGCGGCCTGCTGTGGTGGCGCAGACTGCGCGGGAACCGCTGGGTCGCCGTCGCCACCGCGCTCGGCGCGGCCGGCCTGGTACTCGACGTCGCGGGCGAGACGCTCTCCCTGTCCGCCACGATCGTCCCGGCGCTCGCCCTGCTGCTCCTGGGGATCTGGTGGACCGCCACCGGGCTCGCCCTGCGCACCGGCAGCCCCGCCTTCGGCTGGACGACGGTGGCGATGGGCCTGCTGACCCTGCTCGACGCCTTCGACCAGGCGGTCGTCATGGTCCCGTGGACGCCGCTCGGCCCGGCGTGGTTGCGCGGGCTGCTGGGCCTGGTGTGGGTCGTGTGGGCGGTGGTGGCCGCGGCACGGCCGGTGGACGCTTCCCGGTCCGCCGCCACGAACGACCCGGACGCAACCGGTGCGGTACGGCCCGGGGCCGCGTCATGAGGCCGGGTCAGGACGGCCGTCCCCGGCGGGCGTCCCCGGCGCTGGTCACGGCGCTGGTCACGGCGGCCCTGGTCCTCGCCGTGGGCTCCTGCACCGAGCGCCCCACCACGCACCACGGGTCGGGCACGGGCCACGAGGTGGTCACCGGCCCCGCCGGGACGCTGCTGCCCGGCGGCCACGGAGAGCACTCTCACGACCGCCTGCGGCAGGTACCCGCAGGGGACGCCCCGACCGTCACCCTGACCGTCCGGCCCGACGCGGAGGACGGCTGGAACGTACGGCTCGCCGTCGGGCGCTTCCGCTTCACCCCGGACAGCGTGGGCGGCGCGGCCGTCCTGGGCACCGGCCACGCCCATCTGCTGCTGGACGGCGCGAAGATCGCCCGGGTGTACGGCGGCAGCTACCACCTGCCCGCCGAGCGGATACCCGCCGGCGGCGGGACGCTCACCGCCCGGCTCGTCGCCGACGACCACACCGCCTGGGCCGTGGAGGGGCGCCCCGTCGAGGACACCGTGCGGCTGTCCGGAGTGTCGCCCGGTGCGCCGCCCGGCGCGACCCCGGAGCCCGGGGACCAGCCGACGGACCAGTCCGGTCAGCCTCCGTCCGGTCAGCCCCAGTCCGGGCAGTCCCAGTCCGGGCAGTCCCCGTCCGGGCAGTCCCCTGCCGGTGGGCCAGACCAGACCGGCCAGGCCGCCCAGACCGTCGCGATCGCCATCGCAGAAGGCAGGATCAGTCCGGCACCCGGGCGCATCGACGTGCGGAAGGGCCGGCCCGTCGACCTCCGGGTCACCAGCGACACCGACGACGAACTGCACGTCCACGGAGTGGACCGCTCGGCCGAACTCAAGGCCGGCCGCACCACCACCCTCCGTGTCGTCATGGACCGGGCGGGGCTGTTCGAGGTCGAGACGCACCGCTCGGGCCTGGTGCTGGCACAGCTCGCGGTCCGGTGAACGGCGTGCACGTTCTCGCCCACGGAGTCGGCTCCCGGCACGATCTGCCCGTCTCGGCCTTCCACGCCTATGCGGGTGCGTTCGCCGCGCTGCTGTTCTCCTTCCTGGCACTGGGCCTGCTCTGGCCGGAGTCACGCTTCCGCGGAGACCGCTCCGGGCGACCGCTGCCCGCCGTTCTCCAGCGTGCGGCGGACTCCCGCGCCCTGCGCGGCGGGCTCCGGGCACTGGGACTCGTCGCCGCCACCGCCGTACTCGTCCACCTGGTGGCCGGTCCGGACGACCCGGCACGCAACCCCGCGCCCGGCGCGGTCTATGTGCTGCTCTGGGTGGGGCTGATACCGGCCTCGATGCTCCTCGGCCCCGTGTGGCGGCTGCTCAACCCGCTGCGCACGGTGCACCTGCTCGGCTGCCGCGCTCTGCGCAGATCCCCCGACGCCGGACGGCGGGAGCCGGCCCTGCGGCTCGGCCACTGGCCGGCGGCGGCCGGGCTGCTGGCCTTCACCTGGCTCGAACTCGCCTCCCCCGCCCCCGCTTCCCGCACCGCCCTGCTGCTCTTCCTGCTCTCCTACGCGGCCGTGCAACTGGCGGGCGCGGCCGTCTGCGGCCGTGTCTGGTTCGACCGGTGCGACGCGTTCGAGGTCTACTCCGCACTGCTCGCCCGGCTCGCGCCCCTGGGACGTGGAGCCGACGGGCGGCTCGTCCTCCGCAACCCGCTGCACGGACTCGACGGCACCCCCCAGATCCCGGGCCTGGTGGCCACGGTGTGCGTGCTGCTCGGCAGTACGGCCTACGACGGCTTCTCGGACACCCCGTGGTGGATCAACACGCTTCAGACGTCACCGCTCGGCCGCACCGCGACCGCGACCGCCGGACTCGCTGGCACCGTGGGCGGCATCGCCCTCCTCTACGTCGTGTGCGCGGGCAGCGCCCGGCTGATCGCCGGGCCGGTGCCGCGGCCGCTCGGCGCCTTCGCCCACTCCCTGCTGCCGATCGCCGCCGGCTATCTGGTCGCCCACTACTTCTCCCTGCTGACGACCGAGGGACCCCGGACGCTGGTGCTCGCCCTCGACGGCGCCGGGTCCGGCGGGCTGCCCGCGCCGGACCCGCCGCTCGGGCCGGCGGGCCTCGCCACCCTCCAGGTGGCGGCCGTGGTCACCGGCCACGTCCTCGGTGTCGTCGCGGCGCACGACCGGTCCGTACGCCTGTTCCCGCCGGCTCGGGCGGTCGCGGGAGGGATTCCCCTGCTGGTGCTCATGATCGGCTACACCCTCTGCGGCATCGGACTGCTCGTCGCATGACGCCGCCCGCGCCGCCTCCCTCGTCGTGTGCCTCCCTCGTCGTGTGCGCCCCTCGTCGTGTGCTCCGCCTCCGCCTCCGGGAGGGGTCGGTCCGTCGTTGGACGGCGACATGCCCGGGACCGCTACGCCCCGCCGTGGCCTCGTGCGGGGCACTCGGGAAGGACCCGTGGATCCGTCACCGTGCCTCGCGCAGCCAGAGAAGGTATGCGGCAGTCAGTGCGACGGCACGGTCCCCGTCATGCGACAGCTCCCCGAGAGCACGGGTAGCCGTGGCCCCCGGGATGTCCGCAAGCGCCTGGGTCAACCGTCCACGCGCGGGCGCTTCGGTGATGTCGTGGGCGAGGCGGTCGGCGAGCGCGGTCGCGATCCGATCGGCCGTCGCGGTGTCGGTCGCCAGCGCGCCGAGTGCGTCGGCCGCGTCGGTGTCGTTCCTTCCCACCACGATCATGTCGATGAGCATCGGGACCGCATCGGCCGCCCCACGCGCCCCGAGCGCCAGAGCCGCGATCGCGCGGACCGCGAACTCGGGGTCCGCGAGGGCGCCACGGAGCCGCGCGGCAGCCTCATCACCGGGCATCTCCGCGAGGGACCGAACGGCACGTTCCCGCACGGCGGCCGCCGGTGAGCCGAGACCCTCCGCGAGCAGGGCCGTGCCGCCGTCGCCCGCACGCGCCAGTGCCCACCGGAGGGCTCCGGCGACGTTCGGCTCCGTCTCACCGAGTACGGCCTCGACCAAGGCCTCCACCGGCACCGGAACCTCGTCGCCCGAGGAGAGGGCCGCGCGCTGCCGCGCGTCGGCGCTCTTCGACCCGAGTGCCTGGAGGAGCGCGACGACCCGGAGGACGTCCTCCCAGCCGGCGGGTTCCGCGGAACGGATCCGGCGGAGCCGCCTGAGCAGCTCGGTCTCGGCCGCGATGCGGTCGCTTGTCTGGCGGATGAGGTCGTCGACGAGCGCCGAGGCCGTGAAGCCCGGATCATCGAGCGCGCGCCCGATCTCCCGGAGCGACAGCCCCAGCGACCGCAGGCTCTCGATGTGGAAGATCCGCCGGATGTCCTCCGCGGAGTACTCCCGGTAGCCGGAGCCCGTGCGACCCGAAGGCCGCACCAGACCGAGCGATTCGTAATGCCTGAGCATGCGGGCGCTGACCCCGGACCGTCTCGACACCTCACCGATCAGCACGGTTCTCATCGTCCGTCCTCGGGCCCCGGCGAGAGCCACGACGCGCTTGGCCTCCTCGACCGCCGACTCGAATCCGGCGTCCGGGTCGCGCAGCAGCCGTTGCGTGGCGAGCGCGTGTGCGCGCACGTGCGGGCCGGACGCCGTCGCCGCAGCACACAGCGCGGGCACGATCACGTCCCCGAGCGCGACCAGCGCCTGGCTGAGACTCAGCCGCGTCTCCTGCCCACCGCGCCCCAGCTGCTTCGCCAGCATCGTGGCCAAGGCGGACTTCTCGCCATCGGGCACGAGCACGACCGTGGCCCGCCAGGCACTCCGGGCCACCTCGTCGTCGGCGTCGGACAGCAGCGCCCAGGTGATCGCCGGCCATGCCCGCCGGTCCCCGATCTTGGACAGCGTGTGCAGCGCCTGGCTCCGTGCCCGCGCACGCTCCGAGCGGACTTCGCGCAGCAGCTCGGGAAGCGTCAGGGCCACCGGGTGGCGGGTGAGCGCCCAGGTCAGCATGTCCCGGACGAAGAACTCCGGCTCGCTCGCGCACCGCTCGACGAGCTTGCCCACGAAGCGCGGGTCAGGGGCCGTACCGGCCGCCAGCGCAGCCCGCAGCCGCACCGACGACCGTCCGTCCTCCAGTCCCCGGAGCGCTCGCATCGCATCCGTGTCCCGCCTCGTCGCGGTCATCGGGACCACCTCCTCGGGAAGCAGTGAAAACCCTGTCACCGTGTCAAGGTCAAACGGGGGGGCAGCCGCCCGTGTCGCGAGTCGCCGAGAGGATCCGGTTCCCCGGGGGTCCTCCGTCCGGTCCGGTTGCCCGGTCCTCCGCCAGGCCGCACAGCGGACTGCCCGCTTCCGGGGCGTGCGCCGTGCATGAGGAGGGCTGGACGCACCGTTTGCAGTGGCCGGCCGCACGCGCGGAGGGCGGCGACCCCGGACCCGGCACGGTGGGCGTGGCCGACCCCACCGGGCAGCCGCCGGTGTGAACGCGGCCGCTCGCGCCCGCGGTCGCGGCCACCCGACGTGTGGCCGGGACGGAGACACTGCCGGTGCACTCGCGCCCGCGTCTGCACTCACGCCCGCCCGCAGCGTCACCACCGGCAGCGCGTACCGCCGCCTGCGCGCACCGCGGACGGTGAGCGTCGTCACGGAACCCTGACGCGGGCCGGGCATAGCGTGAGACGCAGCAGAGGACACCGGGGCGTCCCGGTCGGCGCACGACGAGGAGCATGCTCATGCTGCGTGCCATCTGGAACGGCACCGTGATCGCGGAAGCGGAGCGCACGGTGGTCGTCGAAGGCAACCACTACTTCCCGCCCCAGGCGTTGCGCCGCGAGTACTTCACCGAGAGCCGCTCCCGTTCGCTGTGCTTCTGGAAGGGGCTCGCCCGGTACTACACCGTCACCGTCGACGGGCGGACCATGCCGGACGCGGCCTGGTACTACCCGCGCCCCAGCCCGCTCGCCCGCCGGATCAAAGGCCATGTCGCGTTCGGATGGGGCGTGCGGGTCGAGGGTGAGCCGGGACCGGCGGCGTAAGCGGCTGCTCGCGACGCCCGCGGCGTAGCCTGCCGCGACCCGCCCCCGCCGGCTCCCTTCCCGCGGTGACCTGCTGTCCGCGGCGTCGCCTCCCGCGCCCCCTCCCTCCCGCGCCCCCTCCCTGCCGCGACCCGCTGTCCGCGGCGTTGCCCACCGGGGCCCACCGGGGCCCACCGGGGCCCACCGGGGCCCACCGGGGCCCGCCGGGGTCCGCCGGGGTCCGCCGGGGTCCGCGGACCCGCTGCCCACCCCGCTGCGCACACGTCCGGGGGATCCCCGTGCCGGGGTTCAGCTTCGGTGAGCGCGCTTACAGATATCGGCGGCGGCGGCGGCATAGCGTGCGGAGCATGGTGTTGCGGCTCGTGCTGGGCGCGCTGTTCCTCGCGATGGCGGCCGGGCAGCTCGCGTCCCTTCGGCAGATGCCCGGGATCCTGGCCGGGTACGGGCTGGTCGCCGGATCTGCGGCGGCCGTGCTCGCCGTGGCACTGATCGTGGGCGAGCTGGTGTGCGGGGTGTGGTTCCTGGCCCGCCCGCGCTCCCGAGCGCTCGCGCCGGTGCTGGTGTTCACCGGTGTCGCCGCGGTGTGGGCTCTGCTGGCCGTCCAGGCGTTCGCGCGCGGGCTCACGGTGGCGAACTGCGGCTGCTTCGGCGTCTATCTCGTCCAGCGCCTGAACTGGTTCGTCCTCGTCCAGGACGCGCTGCTGCTGCTCTACGCCGGTGTGCTGCTCCGCACGGCCCTCGGGCCCCGCCCGCGCCCGCCGCACGACCCGCGGCGGCCTCCGGGGGCGGGGCCGGATCCGGGGCCGGGACGCCGGACCGTCAAGACCCTTCCGAGTGAGGAGTTGGCCATGCCCGAGCCGTCCCGTGCCCCTGCGCCC
Source organism: Streptomyces sp. I6 (assembly GCA_003725745.1). Classification (GTDB taxonomy): domain Bacteria; phylum Actinomycetota; class Actinomycetes; order Streptomycetales; family Streptomycetaceae; genus Streptomyces. The sequence goes on from RHDP01000001.1 coordinate 5,395,209, forward strand.
CGGCGAAAGGCGGACCGCGACGAGGTGTTCGTGGAGTTCACCAAGTCGATCTGCCCCGTGTGCAAGACGCCCGTCGACGCACAGGTCAACATCCGCGAGAGCAAGGTCTATCTGCGCAAGCGATGCCGCGACCACGGCGAGTTCGAGGCCCTGGTCTACGGTGATGCGGAGGAGTACCTGACCTCGGCGCGGTACAATAAGCCCGGCACGATCCCGCTGGCCTTCCAGACCGAGGTCAGGGACGGCTGCCCGCTGGACTGCGGGCTGTGCCCGGACCACAAGCAGCACGCCTGCCTCGGCATCATCGAGGTCAACACCGGCTGCAACCTGGACTGTCCGATCTGCTTCGCCGACTCCGGGCACCACGGCGACGGCTACTCCATCACCCGCGAGCAGTGCGAGCGGATGCTCGACGTCTTCGTGGAGTCGGAGGGCGAGGCGGAGGTGGTGATGTTCTCCGGCGGAGAACCCACCATCCACAAGCACATCCTCGACTTCATCGACCTCGCCCAGGCACGCCCCATCGCGTGCGTCAACCTCAACACCAACGGCATCCGCCTCGCCACCGACCGGGACTTCGCCGCCCGGCTCGGCGAACGCAACCGGACCCCGGGTCGGTCGGTGAACGTCTACCTCCAGTTCGACGGCTTCGACGAGCGCACCCATCGGGAGATCCGGGGCCGCGACCTGCGCTCGTTCAAGCGGCGGGCCCTGGACAACTGCGCCGAGGCCGGCCTCACCGTCACCCTCGTCGCCGCCGTCGAGCGCGGCCTGAACGAGCACGAACTCGGGGCCGTCATCGAGTACGGCATCGACCACCCCGCCGTGCGCTCCGTGGCCTTCCAGCCGGTCACCCACTCCGGCCGGCACGTGGAGTTCGACCCGCTGAACCGGCTCACCAACCCCGACGTCATCCGGCTGATCACCGAGCAGCGTCCGGACTGGTTCCGCAAGGGCGACTTCTTCCCCGTCCCCTGCTGCTTCCCCACCTGCCGCTCCATCACCTACCTGCTGGTCGACGGCGAACCGGGCGACCGGACCGTCGTGCCGATCCCGAGGCTGCTCGACGTGGAGGACCACCTCGACTACGTCGCCAACCGCGTCATGCCGGACACCGGCGTCCGCGAGGCGCTGGAGAAGCTGTGGTCGGCCTCCGCGTTCATGGGCACGGCGACGACCGAGGAGAAACTGCGCGCCACCGCCGAGGCACTGGACTGCGCGGACAGCTGCGGCATCGACCTGCCTCAGGCGGTGAAGCAGCTCGACGACAAGGCGTTCATGATCGTCGTGCAGGACTTCCAGGACCCCTACACCCTCAACGTCAAGCAGCTGATGAAGTGCTGCGTCGAGGAGATCACCCCCGACGGTCGCCTCATCCCCTTCTGCGCCTACAACTCCGTCGGCTACCGCGAGCAGGTGCGCGCCCAGATGTCCGGGGTGCCCGTCGCCCAGGTCGTCCCCAACGCCCTGCCGCTCGCCCCCGGCTCACCACGACCCCGTACGGTTCGAAGACCGTCCGCACCGTCGCCCGGGAGCAGCCGTGAACAGCGACGAGATCAAGAGCTGCTGCGCCGACGCCTACTCCAGGGACGTCGTCGCCCTGCTGCTCGGCGACTCCTACCACCCCGGCGGCACCGCCCTGACCCGCCGCCTCGCCGACGCGCTGGGGCTCGCCCGCGACGGCCGCGTGCTGGATGTGGCCTCCGGCCGCGGCACCTCCGCGCTGCTGCTCGCGGGCGTCTACGGCGTGCGCGTGGACGGCGTCGACTACTCCGCCGCCAACACCGCCCTCGCCCAGGGGGCGGCCCAGGCGGCCGGATTCGCCGAGCGGACCGGGTTCGTCACCGGCGACGCCGAGCACCTGCCCTACGACGACGGCGTGTTCGACGCGGTGCTGTGCGAGTGCGCCCTGTGCACCTTCCCCGACAAGGCCCGGGCGGCCGCCGAGTTCGCCCGGGTACTGCGTCCCGGCGGCCGGGTCGGCATCACCGACGTCACCGCCGCCCCGGACCGGCTCCCGCCCGAACTCAGGAGCGTCGGCGCCCGGATCGCCTGCGTCGCCGACGCCCGCCCGCTGACCGCGTACGCGGCCGTCCTGGCCGGCGCCGGACTGCGCACCGTCACCACCGAGCGCCACGACGCCGCCATGCTCCGGATGATCGACCAGATCGAGGCCCGGCTGAACCTGCTGCGCATCACCTCGCCCGCCAGGCTCGCGGACGCGGGCGTCGACCCGGGCGCGGCCCCCGCCGTCCTGGGGCGGCGCGCGCCGCCGTGGCCCGCGGCGCCCTCGGCTACGCCCTGCTCACCGCGGTGAAGCCGGTGTCGTGAAGCCGGTGTCGTGAAGCCGGTGTCGTGGAGCCGGTTCCGTCCGCCGTGGCCCGCGGCGCCCTCGGCTACGCCTGCTCACCGCCGTGGAGCCGGTGTCGTGAAGCAGACCCCGGCGCCGATCTACCACCGGGTACGTAAGCGGCCTCACATACCCGCCGCGGGTGCCGCCCCTAGCGTGGATCGCCAGAGACACACACCACTCCCACATGAGGGGGCGCTCACCATGGCAGCCACCATGCACGTATCCCCGAGCACGGCCGTCATCCCGGTACACGCGGTCTGGGGAGCCGCGGCCGGTCTGGTCGGCGGGGTCGGGATGGGCATCTGGATGTCGGTGTCGAGGCCGATGGCGGACACCGCGATGATCACCATGGTCGCCGGGCTCCTCGGCTCGACCAACGCCTTCGTCGGCTGGATCGTGCACCTGGCCATCGCGCTCTTCGCCGGTGGGGTGTTCGGCGTACTGGTCGGGCAGTACGCCGAGCGCCTTGCCGCCGGTGCCGCTCTCGGTCTGGCCTACGGCGTGCTGTGGTGGTTCGTCGGCGCGCTGTGGATCATGCCCGCCAACATGGGCATGCCGGTCTTCGAGTGGAACGCCGTCACCGCGTCCAGCCTCGGCGCCCATCTGGTGTTCGGGCTGCTCGCCGGTCTGACCTACGCCGCGATCGCCCAGACCGCGAACCACCGGGACTCGGGCCCGGCCGTCCGATGACCCCAGCACCGCCCGCGCCGGCCCCCCGCCCCGATGGCCCAGGGCCGGGCGCCGCGCCGCGTCGGTCACGCGACGACGGCATCGCGGTGTCCTACTGTCTGGCCGACAGCGCCGACGCGCTGGCCGGCCCGGCGTGGGGCGCCGCGCCCCCGCCCTGGGCCCCGGGACGACGGGAGGAGACGCACACGATGACCCACGCCTACACGGACAGCGACGGGGGCGGGCAGGGGACGTGGTGCATGGCCGAGGTGGACATCTTCTGCGACCTGTCGGAGAAGGAGATGGCCGCCATCGCGGAAGCGGCGCCGATGAAGACGTACGGCGCCGGTGAGATCCTCCACTCGCCGGACCAGCCCAGCGAGGTGCTGTTCATCCTCAAGAAGGGCCGGGTGCGGGTCTTCCGGGTCTCCGCCGACGGACGGGCGCTGACCACGGCGATCATCACCCCGGGCACGATCTTCGGGGAGATGGTCCTGCTCGGGCAGCACATGTACGACAACTACGCCGAGGCCCTGGACGACGTCATCGTCTGCGTGATGAGCCGCGCCGACGTGAACCGGCTGCTGCTGTCCGACGCCCGTATCGCGGCCCGTATCACCGCGATCCTGGGACGCCGGCTGGCCGAGCTGGAGCAGCGCCTGTCGGACAGCGTCTTCAAGACCGTCGCCCAGCGCATCGCCACCACCCTGGGCACCCTCACCGCCGCCCAGCCCCCGCCGGCCCGCTGCGTCCCGTCGGGCGCCACCCGCAGATCGCGCTCACCCACGAGCAGATCGCCGCCCTCGCGGGGACCTCCCGCGAGACCTGCACCAAGGTGCTCCACGACTACGCGGACCAGGGGATGATCCGCCTCGCCCGCGGGCGTATCACCGTCCTCGACGCCGCCCGGCTCAGGGACGCCGGGGGCTGACGCCCGCCGGCCGCCGCCGTGTCGAGCAGCCGCCGTGTCGAGCAGCCGCTGTGCCGGGCCGTCACCGTTGGCGGGCCGTCACCGAACCGTAAGGACCCTACTCCGCACCCGCCGGCCCGGTGGGTTCTACAGTCGCACCGGAACCGAGCCGAGTACCCCGACAGGAGTCCGCCATGCGCGCCCGCACCCTCCTCCCCGCCGCCCTGGCCGCCACGCTGCTCACGCTCGCCGGATGCGGCGCAGAAGGCGGCTCCGGCCCGGGGGGCGACACCGGGGCGGTCCCTTCGGCGGCGCCGTCACCGGCCCCGCCCGGCGCGTCGGACGGCGGTGACACCGGCGGCACCGAGGCGCCCGAGGCCCTGAGGTTCACCGGCACCACCGTGGACGGCGAGCCGTTCGACGCGAAGACGCTCGCGGGCAAGCCGGCGGTGCTGTGGTTCTGGGCCCCCTGGTGCCCCAAGTGCAAGGCGCAGGCGGCCGAGACGGCCAGGGTCGCCGCCGAGTACACGGGCAAGGCCAACGTGGTCGGTGTGGCGGGCCTGGACGGGGCCGCCGCCATGAAGGACTTCGTCGCGGAGACGAAGACGGGCGGCTTCCCCCATCTGTCCGACGAGGCCGGTGACGTGTGGAAGCGGTTCGACGTCACCGAGCAGAGCCGCTACGTCATCCTCGACGAGAACGGCAAGACCGTCTACGAAGGCGTCCTGCCCGGCGGCGAGGGGCTGGCCGAGAAGGTCGCCGGACTCACCGGCTGAACCCCGATGTCCGATCTGCCCCTCGCCCTCGCGCTCACCGCGGGCATGCTCGCCGCCGTCAACCCGTGCGGCTTCGCCCTGCTCCCCGCCTATCTGTCCCTCCTCGTCCTCGGCGACGACGCCCCCAGCCGCACCGTGGCCGTCGGCCGTGCCCTGATCGCGACCGCTGCCATGACCGCCGGATTCGCGGCACTCTTCGGGATCTTCGGCCTGGCCGTGCAGCCCGTAGCGGGCCAGGTGCAGCGGCATCTGCCGTGGTTCACCATCGTCTTCGGGCTCCTCATGGCGGGCGCCGGGGCCTGGCTGCTCGCGGGCCGCCGGCTGCCCTCCCCGGCACCGAAGATCCGCCGGGCGCCCGGTCTCACCCGCTCCGTCCCCTCCATGGCGCTGTTCGGGATGGCGTACGCGGCAGCCTCCCTGGGCTGCACCATCGCCCCGTTCCTCGCGATCGTGGTGTCCGCCGTCCGCAGCGGGTCCACCGGCGAGGGCGTCGCCCTCTTCGTCGCCTACGCCGCCGGTATGGGCCTGATCGTCGGAGCCGCCTCCCTCACCGTCGCCCTCACCCGCACCACCGCCGTCACGCGGCTGCGCCGTCTCGGCGCCGCCGCCCCCCGCCTCGGTGGCGCGCTGCTCCTGCTCGTGGGCGCGTACGTGGCGTACTACGGCTGGTACGAGATCCGGGTGCAGGGCGACCCCGCCACCCGGGATCCGGTCATCGACGCCGCGGGCGCCCTCCAGCGCACCATCGCCGATGCCCTGGACGCCGTGGGTCCAGCGGGGGTCGCCGCCCTGTTCGCGGCCCTGCTGGTCACGGCGGTGGCGCTGGCCCGACTGCGGCGGGCCCGGCGTCCGCGCGCCCGGGAAGCCGTCCCCCCGCCCGCAGCGGACCGCTCCCACTGAGACCCGGTCGCGGCCAGAGGCGTCCCCGGGGGCGGATCAGCGATGAGGCATGTGCCGCCCCCGGCCCGCACTCCACGTACTGACGGACCGTGAGCCGGTACGTGGCCCAGGCCGGTCCAGGCTCGTCGCGTCCCGTCTCGCGTTCCGTCTCGTGTGCCGTCGTGTCGCGTTCCGTCCCGGTCGGCGCAGGACGCGAGGCGAGGGAAGGCTACGGGGCCCGTAGCGCGGTTGACCGGCTGCGGTGGGGTGGGTTCGCCTGGGCGACGGCCAGGGCGGATCCATCTGAACAGTTCATGAACTGAAGCCACCGGACTGACCGAAATCCATCCCCGCCCCATGCTGTTAGGGGCAGACTGTCTCCGTGCATTCAACTTCTGAATTAGGAGTCTCGATGTGGCGGATATCCGCTTCAGTAGTCGGTGCAGCGGTGATGGTGGCGCTGTCCACGGCCGGTGTGGCCGCGGCGGCACCGGCGGCCGGGGAGGCGAGCCGGCTCCCGGGTGCGTCCAGTACGCGGCCACCTGGCGCTACACCCACGTCACCAACGCCTGTGACACCGCGTACCGGTTGACGGTGGAGTACCCCGACGGCACCGGAGTGCCCTGTCGCGAGGCACAGCCGGGTGCGACGGTCACCTTCCCCGGGTACGGGCCCGGCGGCAACGGCGTCCTGCGGGTCCGGCTGTGCCCGCCGCCCCTGTGACCCACGCCCCGCGCGGGTCTCGCGGCGGCTGACCGGCCGGACCCTCGCACCCGGCAGGCCGTTCCCCGGCGGAGGACCTGCCCGTCAGAGCGGAGACCCCGGGAGGGCGGCGCCCGCTGGGGGCCGCCGGATCCCGGAGGTTCCCGTACGGTCCGGAGGTTCCCGTGCGGTCCTGATCGGCCCGACGGTCGGCAGCCCCCGTACGGTCCGGACCGGCGTGCGACGGCCGGTCCCGCGCGGATCGGCGTGCGACGGGAACCCCGGAAGCGGGGCGCGGCGTGCGACGGGAGCCCGGCACCGGCGCGTCACGGGCTCGCGTTGCGCGCCTCCCCCGGGGGCGGCAACATGGTCGGACGGCCCACGGCCAGGGCCCCGCCGGTGAGCCGGCGGCGACCGCCGGAAACCCCCGGCGTGCAGGCGATGCGGCGATTTCTCCCAGATCAGCCGGACGTCCCCGGACCGGCTGAGCGGGCGCCTCGGGCGCCATGGAAGTCCGAGCGACTCCACCACGAGACCGATCAGCGTTCTTGCACGAGACGGATCTGCCACTCGGGTACACCGGCGGCGTCGCGGAGGCGGCCGACGCGGACCGTGGTGCGGCACACCGCGCCCGGCGCCGTCCGGTACGGCGGGCATGTCGGACCGGCACTGCACCGAACAACGACGTGTCCGCTCACTCATCGCTCCGGACGAAGCTGGGAGTGAGCCATGACCACTGGGACCGCGTTGCACTGGATCGACGGCACCTGGGTCGGTCCGGGAAGCCGGGACGGCGTTGAAGCCCGTCCGGCGCCGGGGGAGCAGAATGCGGACGGGCGCGAGATGGCGGCACGGGCGCTCGCGGCGGCCCGGCGGGCCTTCGGCGAGACGCGCTGGAAGGACGACCGGCATCTGCGCGCCAGGACCCTGCACGAGATGGCCGACCTGTTCGCCGCGCGCCGGGGCAGATCACCGACGCACTGGCCCAGGTGGACGGCAGCAGGCGGCGCGCGCGCTTCGAGGCGGAGACGGTGCCGTCGAGGCTGCGGTACTTCGCCTCGCTCGTACGCACCGAGCACGGCCGCGCCCTCGAAGCCGCCCCGGGGCAGGGCTCCCTCGTCCTGCGGCGCCCCCGCGGGGTGGCGGGCATCGTCGTGCCGCGCCGGTCCCCGGTCGTCCTGCTCGTCTGCTCCCTGGCCCCGGCCCTGGCAGCCGGTACGACCAGTGTGGTGCGGATGCCGGGGCAGACGGCCCGCGTCAACGCCCTGGTCTTCGGGATCTTCTCCGAGACCGAGTCGCTGCCGCGCGGAGTCGTGAACGGTTTCACGGAGGAGGACGGCGCGGGTGCCCGGTATCTGGTTGCCGCCGCCGATGTGCCGTGCGCCCTCGACGGGGCCGCCCGGGAAGCGTCGGCGATGGACGACTTCGTCGAGTGCGAGCGAGTGACGATCACCCCGGGGACCATCCAGCGATAGCGGGCCCGTCGTGGCGTTCCGCGGCCCGCGCTCCCGTCTGCCCGCGCCCCTTCCTGCCCGCACTCGCCCAGGCCCGGGCCCATGCCCGCCCGCACTCCCGGACGCACGGGCCGGGCCGGTCCCGCACCCGGCCCGGCCCCTGTACCCATGCCCATGCCCATGCCCGCGCCCGCCCCGTGCCTGTCGGCCCGCCCGCCCCCGTACGCCCGCCACAGGCCCCCGGCTGTCGGCGCCGGCTGTCGGTGCCTTCCGGTGACGCGCGGAACGACCCGAGTTCAGTTTCCTTCGCAGAGGTCGAGGAGTGTGGCGACGAGCGTGTCGCAAGCCAGCGGGACCTTGTAGGCGTTCCCCGGCACGGTGCGTGCCGCCGCCAGCTCCGCGTGCGCCGCCGTGGCGAAGGACTCCGCCGTCCCGGGTGCTCCGCGCAGGGCCGTCTCCGCCCTGGTCGCGCGCCACGGTTTGGGGGCGACCCCGCCGAACGCGACACGCACATCGCGCACGGTGCCGCCCTCCAGGTCGAGTGCCGCGGCGACCGAGACCAGTGCGAAGGAGAACGAGGCCCGGTCCCGCACCTTGCGGTAGCGAGAGCGGGCCGCCGTCGGCAGCGGCGGCAGCTGGACCGCCGTGATGAGCTCCCCGCGCTCCAGCCCCGTGTCCCGCTCCGGCGCGTCCCGGGAAGCCGGTGCAGCCGGGTCAGGGGTACCCGGCGGCGGCCCGAGGGCCCCACCGTCATGACGACGGCGTCCACGGCGCACAACGCGACCGCCACGTCGGAGGGGTGCACCGCCACACAGTGCTCCGAGGCCCCCAGGACCGCGTTGTGACCGGTGAAGCCGCTCAGGGCCGAACAGCCCGAACCGGGTTCCCGCTTGTTGCAGGGGGTGTCCGGGTCCTGGAAGTACACGCAGCGGGTGCGCTGCATGAGATTCCCGCCCAAGGTGGCGGCGTTGCGCAACTGGGCCGACCCCCCGACACCAGCGCCTGGGAGACCACGGGGTAGCGCTCGCGCACCACCGGATGAGCAGCCAGGTCGGCGTTGCGGACCGTCGCCCCGATGCGCAACCCCCCGTCGGGAATCTCCTCGACGGTGTCGAGGGGCAGTCCGGTGACGTCCACCAGCACACGGGGCCGGGCGATCCCGAGCCTCAGGTGCTCGACGAGGTTCGTCCCGCCGCCCAGGAACACCGCGCCCGGGCGGGTCGCGACGAGTGCGACGGCTTCCTCGGCCGTCGCGGGGCGTTCATAGGCGAAGGGCCGCATCACCCGCCTCCCCGGTCGCGGACCGCGCCCGGGACGCTCCGTTCCGGCGCAGTCCGGGAGCGGCCGGGCGGGGAACCAGGGCCCCGCAGCCCTCACGGTGCGGATGGCCCTCACCGTGGGGACGGCCTCCGCAGTGCGCATGGCACTCCCAGCACGCGCAGCACGCCCAGCACACACAGCACATACGGCGCACACCGCCTCCACGCCCCGCACGGCGCACAGGGTCTTCAGGGCGCGCACCGTGGCCCCGCCCGGTCACGGCTGCTCCGGCGACCCCGGCCGCGGGAGCGCTCCCGACGGCGGGGGAGTGCCACACGGTGGGGGAGTGCCACAAGCCGGGGGCGCCCCCGGCGGCCCCGGCCGCACCGAGGGCCCCATCACCTCCACGAGCCGCTGAGGAGTCAGCGGCAGCTCGCGGAAGCGGTGCCCCGTGGCGTGGTGCACCGCGTTGGCGATCGCGGCCGCCGTGCCGACGATGCCGATCTCGCCGGCCCCCTTGGCTCCCATGGGGCTCGTGTGGAAGTCCTCCTCCTCGACGCAGACGGCGTCGACGCGGGGCACGTCCGCGTATGTCGCGACGCGATAGGCGGCGAGGTCCCGGGTGAGGAAGTGACCGTGAGCCGGGTCCAGGACGCCTTCCTCGCAGAGGGCCATGGAGACGCCCATGACCATGCCGCCGACCAGCTGCGAACGCACCGTCGCCGGGTTGATGACCCGGCCCACGGCGAAGACGCCGAGGAGGCGCGGCACCCGCACCTCCCTGGTGGCCCTGTCCACGGTGACCTCCGCGAACTGGGCTCCGAAGGCGTGCTGCGAGCACGCGCGCGGCGGGGCGAGTTCGTCGGAGGTGTCCCAGGACACCTCGACGCCGCCGGGCGGCACCTCGCCGCCGCGCCGCCCGATCTCGGCGCGCAGCGCCTCGCACGCCCGCACCACCGCCGTGCCCCAGGAGGTCGTTCCGCTGGAGCGCCCGGCCCAGCTCGCCGACGGGTAGGCGCTGTCGCCGAGTTCCGCGGTGACGCGGTCCGCCGGTACCCGGAGGGCGTCGGCGGCGATCTGCGCCAGCACCGTCCGGGCTCCCGTACCGACGTCCGCGGCCGCGATACGCACCACATAGCGGCCGTGCGGGTCGGCGTGCACGGTCGCCCGCGAGGGGAACCGGTACTGCGGAAACGTCGATGCGGCGACGCCCAGGCCCACCAGCCGGTGCCGGTCGCCGCGCCGCGCCCGCAGCCGGTCCCGCTCGGCCCACCCGAAGCGCTCCGCGCCCAGGCGCAGGCAGGCGGCCAGGTTCCGGGAGCTGAAGGGCCGTCCGCTGTGGGGGTCCACGGGAGTGTCATTGCGCAGCCGCAGCTCGACGGGATCGATGGCGCACGCCTCGGCGAGCTCGTCCATCGCCGACTCCAGCGCGAACATCCCCGGGCACTCGCCGGGGCCCGCAGCCACGTGGGGAGGGGACGTGCAGGCGCGCACGCCGGTGACTGGTCATGCGGTGGGGCGCCGCGTACATGGTGCGGGTGGGTGCGGCCGTGCACTCGGAGAAGTCCCTGATCAGCGAGGTCTGCTCGAACGCCGCATGGGACACGGCCACCAGGCGGCCGTCCGTCCCGGCCCCGAGGCGGATCCGCTGGATGGTCGGCGTCCGGTATCCCACGACGGCGCTGAGCTGCTCCCGGCCGAGGGCGGTGACGACCGGCCGCTGCACGACACGGGCCGCCAGAGCGGCCAGGACCACCTGGGCGCGCGGCGCCGCCTTCGAGCCGAAGCCCGCGCCGATGTGGTGGGCGAGGACCCGCACTCGGTCGGGCCGGATCCCGAAGAGGCGGGCCAGGACGTCACGCGTTCCCGACGGCCCCTGCGTGGTGTCGTGGACGGTCAGGAACCCTCCTTGCCAGTACGCCAGCGACGCGTGCGGCTCCAGCACATGGTGGTGGTACGGGGGCGTGCGGTACACCGCGTCCACGCGTACGGCGGAGCGCGGCAGCGCGGCCTCCGGGTCGCCGTGCACGCAGTCGGCGGGGAACCACGGGCCGTGCCCGGGGGCGGCTGAAGCGAGAGGCCGTCGGTGGCCAGCTGTACCTCGTGCGGGCGGGCGGCGTACTCGACGTCCACGCGGAGCGCGGCCTCCCGGGCGAGAAGCGGGGACTCGGCGACGACGGCCGCGACGAACTGCCCCCGGTAGGCGATGCCGGGAGACTGGAACAGGGCGAGTTCCCCGTCGCCCGCTCTGCGCAGGCGCGGGCAGTTGGCGAAGTAGATCACGGCCGTCACACCGGGCAGGGCGAGGGCCCGCTGGGGACGGACCGCCCGCACCCGTCCATGGGCCACCGCCGCCGGGACCACCGCGACGTAAGCGGCCCTCGGCATCCTCACGTCGCCGGCGTAGCGCGCCCGGCCGGTGACCTTCTCCCCGGCCTCCCGCCGGGGGAGGGAGGCGCCGGTGAAGCGCTGAGCCGGGGCCGCCGCCACCGGGGCGGCGGTGCTCGCGGGCGGGCCGGGCGGCCCCCGCCGGTCGTCCGGCGGCGTCCCGCCGCCGGACGGACCGGGTACGGGTCCGCTCCGCCGCGGGCGCGTCATCGCACCGCGTCCCTGATCGCCGCCACGATGTTCTGGTAGGCGCCGCACCTGCAGAGGTTCCCGCTCATACGCTCCCGGATCTCCGCGTCGGTGAGTGCGGGGGCACCGGTGGGTCCGTCCGTCACGGCGCTCGGCCACCCCCGCGCGGCCTCGTCCAGCATTCCTGCCGCCGAGCACAGCTGCCCGGGCGTGCAGAACCCGCACTGGAGGGCGTCGCGCGCCATGAAAGCCCGCTGCAGGGGGTGGAGTTCCGCTCCGGAGAGGCCCTCGACCGTCACCACGCCGGCGGCGTCGCAGGTGACGGCCAGCCTCAGACAGCTGTAGACGCGACGGCCGTCGACCAGCACGGTGCAGCAGCCGCACTGCCCCCGTTCGCAGCCGGCTTTCGCGCCGGTCAGTCCCAGCCGGTCGCGCAGCACGTCGAGCAGCGACATCCTGGTGTCGACCGTGAGCTGCCGGGCCTCACCGTTGACGTACAGGGCGAGTTCCACGAGGACCGGCGGGCCCGCGTCGGGCCCCCGGAGCGTCTGCGCGTGTGCCATCGGCGGGCTCCGGATGCGATCGTGCCCGGGCTGCTGCGGCCGCGTGGGTCACGGGCCGCCCGCCCCGGTGCTCGGCCCCCGTGCGGTACGTGCGGTACCTCCGCCCTCCCGCTTCGCACACTATCCCCGAACGATCCCCGGCGCATCGGCGTGGACCGGCGCACGGGCCCGGCGCCGAAGGAGCCGGACCCGGGCGACGCGATCAGGCCGACCCGCCCGGCCCGCCCCGGCGCACACAGGCGCACACCGGAGGCACCAGAGGCACCAGAGGTACCGGAGGCACCAGAGGTGCACGGCGACCCGGCCCGTGCTGTGATGGGCCGGTGAGGCGTTCCCGTGCGATCGACCCGCGGCAACGCATGACGATGGCTCTGGCGTGCGTCACCAGCTCCGTACTCTTCTCCAGCGCCCCGAGCATCACGCTCGCCCTGCCGACCATCCAGCGCGACCTCGACGCCACGGCGGCCACCCTGCGCTGGATCGTGATCGCGGCCCAGCTCCCGCTCTGCTGCCTGGCGGCCGCCGCCGGACGCCTCTCCGACCTGCTGGGGTACCGGACCGTGCTCCGGTCCGCCCTGCTCTGCTTCGCCGTCGCCTCCGCCGTCTGCGCCCTGGGGCCCACCGGCGGCTGGCTGATCGCCGGCCGGGTCCTCCAGGGGGTCGCCGCGGCCCTGGCAGCTCCGCTGGGGATCGCCCTGCTGGCCAGGGAGATCCCGGTCCGTATGCGCGGGTGGGCGCTCGGCACCCTCGCTCTGTCGATCACCGTGACCAGTACGGCGGCCCCGTACCTCGTCGCGGTGCTGACCGACTACGCCGACTGGCGCTGGGGTTTCGGCGTCTACACGGCGGCGGGGCTCGTCCTGCTCGTACTCGCCCGGCGCGAGAGCTACGGGACGGGCAGGACCGCGGTGCCCATGGACTGGAAGGGACTGCTCACCCTGACGGGCGGACTCACCCTGGTCGTGGTCTCGCTGGAGAGAGTGGCCGCCTGGGGCACCGGGACCTCACGGCCCTGCTGCTCCTCCTCACCGGTGCCGCCCTTCTCCTGGTGTTCGTGCTGGTGGAGAGGACTACCGCCGATCCCCTCATCGACCTCGGGATGTGCCGGCGCCCCAACGTGGTCGCCGCCGCCGGCGGCCTGGCGCTCGCCCAGTGGGCGAGCCTGGTGCTGTCGATCTACCTCAGCCTCTACCTGCAGCAGGTGCTCGGCTACAGCGCCCTGCAGGCCGGACTGGTCGCCCTGCCCGGGGCCCTGGGCCCGCTCCTGCTGCCCCGCCTGGTGGGGCGGCTGCACGACTACGCGCCCAACTGGTGGACCGTCGTCGGCGGAGCCCTGCTGGGGGCGGTGTCCCTCATGCTGGTCGCCCTGGCCGTCGACCGGGGCGACGTCGTGACGCTGATGCTGGCGCTGCTCGCCTTCGGCTGCGCGGCGCCCCTGGTCTACACACCGGCCAGCGGATTCGCCATGTCCGCCGTGCCCACCGCCGCCTACGGGCTGATCGGCGGCTTCACCACGACGGCCCGCCAGCTGGGCGGGGTCCTGGGCCTGGCAGTCTCCGGGATGCTCTTCGCCCAGGTGCAGGCGGGCGCGCTCGCGCACCTCACCCGTACGGAGCGACTCGGCACCGTACAGCGGCACGATCTGGACAGCCTGGTCTCCGACGGCGAGCGGGGCCGCCGGCTGCTGGACTCACTGCCCCGACCGTCGGCGCAGGCCGTGCTCGACTCCGCGAACGGCGCCTACACCGCTGGGTTCACCGCCGTCCTCCTCGCCACGGCGGGACTGCTCGCCCTCGGCTGCGTGAGCATGCTGGTGGCTCTCCGGCACCGGATGAGCGGACTGACCGGGGAAACGGGCCGCCCCGGCTGAACGGGGCGCGGGCACAGGGTTCCGGTCAGGACGCGGTCAGGTCGCGGACCCGGCACCGGGCTGGAGCCGGGCCGGCTGCGGATCCGGACCCGGACCCGGACCCGGCCGCGGGCCGGACCCCGGCTGGACCCGGACCGGCTGCGGACGTCGGCAAGCTCACTCCCGCACGCGTGCGATGAGCAGCGCCACGTCGTCCTCCACCGTGCCCCGCCGCAGGGAGCCCAGCAGGCGGTCGCAGGTCTCCTCCAGCCCCGCGGCCGGCCCCGCCATCAGTGTGAGCAGCACATGCAGCCGGGCGTCGATGTCCTGGTCTCGGGTCTCCACCAGGCCGTCGGTGTAGAGGACGAGCGTGTCCCCCGGGCACAGGGGGAAGTCGACCGAGCGGAACTCCACTCCGCCGACGCCCAGCGGCACCCCGGTCGGCAGGTCGAGCAGCACCGGCGCCTCACCGGGCCGCAGCAGCACCGGCGGCAGGTGCCCGGCCGTGGAGACGCACACCCGGCCCCGGTGCGGGTCGTACAGCGCGTACAGGCACGTCGCGATGTACGGCTCCAGCCCGGCGGTGATCGAGTCCAGGTGCCGCAGCACCTCCTCGGGCCCCAGGCCCAGGGAGGCGAGGGTCTGGGTCGCGGTGCGCAGCCGCCCCATCGCCGTCGCCGCGTTGATCCCGCTGCCCATCACGTCCCCCACCACCAGTGCGGTCTTTCCGTCGCTGAGGGGAGGATGTCGAACCAGTCGCCGCCGACCTCGCTGACCGCCCCCGCGGGCTGGTACCGGGAGGCCACCTCCAGCCCGACCAGGTTCAGCGGATGCCGCGGCAGCAGACTGCGCTGGAGGGCCAGCGCCGCGTCGCGCTGCTGCTGGTACCAGCGGGCGTTGTCGATGCACACCGCCGCCCGGCTCGCCAGCTCCCCGGCCAGCAGCACGTCGTCGGAGTCGAACGGCACCGGGTTGCGGAACCGCTTGAGGTCGAGCGCACCCAGCACCTCCCCGCGGGCGATCAGCGGCACGGCCAGGTACGAGTGCACCCCCGCCGCCGCCAGCAGCACCGACGCGGCCGCGTCCCGCGCGATCCGCGGCAGATCCTCGCCGGCCACGTGCGGCACCACGATCGGCTCGCCCGTCCGCACGCACAGGGTGACCAGCCGGTCGGCGTCGTAGCGGGTGAGTTCGCCCGGCGGGTCGGCCGCCTGCACCGCGACGGTCGGGTGCGCCACCGCCACGGCGAGCGCGCGGAACACCGCCGTGCCGTCGGCCGGCACCGCCTCACGCCGCCCCTCGACCGCCGAGTCCAGCACGTCCACCGCGGCGATGTCGGCGAGCTCCGGCACCGCCACGTCGGCCAGCTCCCGGGCGGTCTCCCACAGGTCCAGGGTGGTGCCGATCCGCATCGACGCGTCGGCGACCAGGGCGAGCCGGTGCCGGGCCCGCTCCGCCTCCCTGGCGGCGTGATGCCGGTCCGTCACGTCCACCACGGACAGCGCGACGCCGAGGATGCGGCCGCGGGCGTCCTCCAGCCGGTACAGGGACACCGACCAGGCGTGCTCGGTGTCCTGGTCGGACGGCGTGCGCCCCAGCACCTGGCGGTCCACCATGGGCGTGCCGGTCTCCAGCACCCGGCGCATGGCCGCCTCGAGCCGGGTGGCGTCCAGGAACGGCAGGGTCTCGCTCACCCGGCGGCGCACATGCTGCTCCGCCGGAAGCCCGCTGACCGCCGCCAGCGCCGGGTTGACCGTCACACAGCGCAGATCGGGGTCGAGCACGGCGAGGCCGATCGGCGACTGGTCCACCAGCCGCACCGACAGCGCCAGGTCCCGCTCCACCTGGCGCAGGGCCTCCTGACTGGTGGACAGCCCCAGGGCGTAGAAGCCGCCGTGCCGGTCCTGGAGCCGCATGTTGCGGAACTCCAGCAGCCGGACCGCGCCGTCCTTGCGCCTGACCGGGAACACCCCGGCCCAGTTCTCGCCGCTCTCCATCACGCTGGAGAACAGGTCGAGGACGGCCCCGAAGTGCTCCTCCTCGACCAGCAGCCGCAGCGCGTACTGCCCGAGCGCCTCCTCCGCGGTGTAGCCCAGCAGCTCCTCGGCCTGGCGGCTCCACAGGGCGATCCGCCCCTCCGCGTCCAGCACCACCGGCGCCAGTCCGAGGACGTCGAGCAGCCCGCCGGGCGGGGCGGGGCCGGCCTCCACGCTCGGTACCAGGTCACCGGGGAACGCTTCGGTGCCACCCATCCGCAGCCGCTCCTCCCGCCACCGTCACAGGGCTTTTGTGCAGGTCATGCCCACCCCGCCGGAAACCTGGGCGCTCGCGCTCTCCATCGTCCCTCCGCGCCCCGATCCATGCAGCTCCGGCTCCACCGGTCAGCCCGGCAGCTCCTGCTCGGTCCACACAGTCTTGCCCTCTTGCACGTGACGTGTACCCCACCTCGACGTCAGTTGTGCCACGAGCAGCAGCCCGCGGCCGCCCTCGTCGGTGCTGCGGGCCCGCAGCAGATGCGGCGAGGTGCTGCTGGGGTCGGAGACCTCGCAGATCAGCCGGTGCAGACGGATCAGCCGCAGGGTCACCGGGCCGCCCGCGTAGCGGTAGGCGTTGGTGACGAGCTCGCTCACCACCAGCTCCGTCGTGAAGACCATCTCCTCCAGCCCCCACTCGGTCAGCTTCCGGGCGGTCAGTGCCCTGGCCCGGGCCGGGGTGGTCGGCTCGGCGGGCAGCACCCAGGTCGCGACCTGCTCGGACGCCAGGGTGCGGGTCCTGGCCAGCAGCAGCGCCACGTCGTCGGCGGGCCGCGCGGGCAGCAGTGTGTCCACCACCGCCTGGGCCATGTCCTCCAGCGGCCGGTGCGGGCCGCTGAGGGCCTCCGACAGGCGGTCGAGACCGGCGTCGATGTCGTGCGCGTCGCCCTCGACCAGCCCGTTGGTGTAGAGGGCGAGCACGCTGTTCTCGGGCAGCTCCAGCTCCTCGGACTCGAACGGCAGTCCACCGAGGCCCAGCGGGGGCCCGGCCGGCAGGTCGGGCAGGCTCACCCGGCCTTCCGGCGTGACGAGCGCGGGCGGCGGGTGGCCCGCGCGGGCCACGGAGCAGATCCGCGACACCGGGTCGTACACGGCGTACAGGCAGGTGGCGCCCACCACCTGCTCGCCGGGACCGCCGTCGTCGCCCTGCTCCTGCTCACCGGCCAGCCGCGTCACCAGGTCGTCCAGGTGGGACAGCACCTCGCCCGGTTCCAGGTCCAGATCGGCCAGGGTGTGCACCGCTGTCCGCAGCCGGCCCATCGTCGCCGCGGCGTTGATGCCGTGGCCGACGACGTCGCCGACGACCAGCGCCACCCGGGCCCCGGAGAGCGGGATCACGTCGAACCAGTCGCCCCCGACCCCCGCGGAGCCGCCTGCCGGCAGATACCGGTGCGCCACCCGCACCGCCGGCTGCGAGGGCACTCTGCGCGGCAGCAGACGGCGCTGCAGGGCGAGCGCCGTCCGGTGCTCCTGGGTGTACCGGCGGGCGTTGTCGATGGCGACCCCGGCCCGGGCCGCGAACTCGTTCGCCAACGTCAGGTCGTCCTCTTCGAACGGCTCCGGGACGGCGTACCGCCACAGGCAGACGAGCCCCAGCACCAGGCCCCTGGCGGTCAGCGGTACGACCATCAGCGAGTGGACGCCGAGCGCTCGGACGTGCCCGGCCCTGTCGGGGTCGAGGCCCAGCCCCGCGCCGTCCCTGTCCAGGCGGGCGACCAGCACCGGGCGCCTGGTCACCAGGGACCGGGCCTGCGGTGAGCCCTCGGGGAAGGACCTGAGCGTTCCCACCGGGTACATCACCTGCTCGGGAAACGGCGCGACCGACTTGAACGCGGCCCGTCGCAGCGGGCCGCCGCGCTCCGGGAACAGCGCCTCGCCGAGCCCGACCGCCGGCAGGAGGTCGACCGTCACACAGTCGGCGATACCGGGCACGGCGACGTCCACCAGCTCATGGGCCGTGGCCTCCACGTCCAGCGTGGTGCCGATGCGCTCGCTCGCCTCGTTCAGCATCGCCAGCCGGCGGCGTGCCCGGTGCCGGTCGGTGACGTCCTCCACCAGCTGGGTCACCCCGAGCGTGCGGCCGGCCGAGTCCTCCATACGGAACGCCGACACCGCGACGTAGCGCTCGGCCCCCGGATCGGCGAGCAGCCGGCACGACTGCTCCGTGAAGATCATCGGTGTCCCGGTCTCCAGGACCTCGCTGAGCCGGGACTCGATCGTCTCGGCGTCCGCGGCCACCAGGAAGTCACCGATGCGCCGTCCCCGGGCCTGGTCGGAGGTGATGCCGCCGATGTGCGCTATCGGCCGGTTGACCCGCAGGATCGCCAGACCCGGGTCGTGCACCGACAGACCGATGGGAGAGCGGCGGAACAGCCCCTCCATGACCGACCGGTCGATCTCCCACTGGGCGACCTCCTCCGCCGGCGCGCCCAGCAGCAGCCACTCGTCCTCCCGGCCCTCCCGTGCCACCCGTGCGGCCCGGACGCCGAAACGGGACCTTCGGCCCTCCCGGTCGAGGACCGGCAGCACCCCGAACCAGCCTCCGTCCCGCACACAGCCCGCCGCGGCCTCCCGCACGAGGCCGCGGTCGCGGACGTCGACGAGGAAGTCCTCCGCGCGGCGGCCGAGGGCCTGCTCGTCGGTGAATCCCAGGAGTTCGCGCGCACGCTCGCTCCAGCCGACCACCGATCCCCGCTCGTCCAGTACGACGGAGAGGGCCCGCCCCAGCGAGAACGGGTCCTCCGGGCTCTCACTGATCAGGGTCACGGATCCGGTCATCACTCCCATGCTCCACCGGCTCCGATGGTTGCGCACGCCCCGTGGCCCGTCCGGCACCGCCTCGCCGGGGCGGTTCCCGGTACGGCACCCGGGGCACGCCGCGGTGGACCGGCGCGGGCGCGACGCGGACAAGGCCTCGGCGGGGCGCTCTGGCATACGGCCTCGACCGCGGGCCGCGCCCTGGAGCCGTGGCGGCCGTCCGCCCGTGCAGTGTGCTCCCGGGCAGCCACGGCTGCCAACAGGCGTGCACGCACGCGTCCCTCCCCGGGCGTGTGCAGGAGGTACTCGGCCCTCCCCGGGCGTGTGCAGGAGGTACTCGGCTCTCCCCGGCGTCCCGGGCTGCGGGGCGCTCCCGGCGTCCGGTGCCGCGCGGGGTCCACGTCCGGGGGCGTGGCGGCGTTCACGTCAGGGGTGCGGGCGGTGGCTTCCCGGAGTCTCGGGCCGTGGCGGCCGGGCGCGCGCCTTTCCCCGGTACGGGGGCCGCCGCGAGCCGCCGCAACGTCGCGCACCCGTGGTGGGCCGGGGCGCCGACCGGTACCGGCGGGCGGGCGGGCGCCCCGTCCGCGGCGGGCCCCGTTCCGCACCGCGGGGGCGGGCCGACCCGGCGGGTCTCGCCGCGGCCTCAGGCGTGCGCTTCGAGCCGCCGCGACGCGCCGCGACGCGCAGCGACGCCGCGCGACCGTGATGCGCCCGGGCGTCGGCGGGCGCTCCCGCCGGCCGGCACCCGGCCGGGTCCTGGGGAGCCGCTGCCGGCCCCTTTCACCGCGGGTCCTTCGTGACGCGGGGCCTCTCTGCCGTGGGCCCCGTCCGGGGCGGCCGTTCGGGGCGGGCCCCGTTCCGCACCGCGCGGCGCCGCCTGGACCCGGGCCGGGCGCCGCTTGTCCGGGCCGGGCGCGACTCGCCCGTGTCGCTGTTGGGCCGAACGGGTGAGGGACGCGAAGATGGTCGCATGAGCAGGTACGAGAGGTTCGACGTCACCGACGAGCAGTGGGAGGGCCTGGCCCAGGTCGTGCCGCTGCGGGGCCGCAACGAGTGGCCGTCACGCGTGGACCACCGCACGATCCCCCGGGACGGCCTCGCCGCGCCGGCCGCCGAGGTGGAGCAGCGCCGGATGGTCGTGCTGCGCGTGCAGGTCTTCGCCGACGCCCGCGAGGTCGCCGAGTACCTCGTCGCCCAGGTCCCGGTGCTGCTCGACCTCACGAGCGCGGACGCCGAAGTCGCCAAGCGCATCCTGGACTTCAGCAGCGGGGTGGTCTTCGGGCTCGGCTGCGGGATGCACCGCGTGGACCGCAACGTGTTCCTGCTCGCGCCCGTCGGTACGGAGGTCGACGGTCTCGCGGCGACCGCCGTCCCCCATTCGTAGGAAGCGTTTCCCGAGGTATCGGTTCGGCGTGCCGGGCCCTGCGTAGCGTCCGCCGCGTGGACGTACCCGCCAGCCGCCCCGTCGTCACCGAACTGCGTCTCTCCTCCTTCGCCGCGCACCGGGGGAGGGTGGTGCCGCTCGCCCCCGTGACCCTCTTCGCCGGGCCGAGCGGCAGCGGCAAGTCGACCGTGCTGCGCGCGTACGAGGCGCTGGCCCGGCTCGGAGCCGGCGCCCCGCTCGGCGAGGTGTTCCCCGATCCGTTGGGCTGCGTGCCCGAGGGCGCGGCACGCGACGAGCAGGGCTGGCGGGGTTTCCGGATCGGCTGCACGGTCGACGGCCCGGAAGGGCCCGTCCGCCTCGACGTCGCCGTGCAGGCCGACCCCGAACTGCGGATCGCCGGTGAGCGGTTGACCGCCCACGGGCGGACACTGCTGAGCACCGCGCTGCGCGACCCCGGGCGCTCTCGCGTCCAGGCGGCCTGGCACACCGCCGGCGACGCCCGGGTCACCCGCGCGCCGTTCCCCGGCGACCTGCTCGGCACGGCGCTGCTGCCGCTGCGGGTCGCGGGGACGACGGACGGGCAGCGGCAGGTGCTGGCGGCCGCCGAGCAGGTCGTGGTGGCGCTGCGGTCGGTCTTCCCCTGTGATCCCCGGCCCGAGGGGATGCGCGTGCCGGTTCCGCCGGGGAGGGGCGGCTGCGGCGAGGCTGCGGCAACCTGGCCGCCGTGCTCCACCGGACCCGCCACGAGTGCCCCCGCCGCCACGCCAGGCTGACGTCGGCCGCCCGCGCGGGATGCGCCGGCCCCGTCAGCGAGATCGGGGTCGAGGCGCTCGCCGACGGGACGGTCCGTGCGGTCCTGGGCCGCGGCGGCACGGCCCGGGCCACCCCGCTCGGGCGGCTGGGGGACGGCGAACTGCGGTTCCTGGCCCTCGCCCTGGTCCTGCTGACCGGTCCCGGTGTGCTGGCGGTCGATCAGGCGGCGGAGGTCCCGAGGGCCCTGCAGTCGCTGACCGTCCTCGCCGAGAACCTGGATCGCGCCTTGGACGCCGCCCAGTTCCGGTCCCTTGTGGCGCTGGCGGCGGCCGTCTGCGCGGAGGGGCATCTGCGGCTGGTGGGAGAGGTGGGAAGGGCGGGGGACGTGGCGGCCGCGCGGGAGATCCGCGGTGTGACGGTGGTAGACCTGGTGCGATGACGGAACTGGACGTGCGGGCGCTGCAGCGCAGACTGGCCGAGTTCGCCGCGGCGCGGAACTGGCAGCCGTACCACACACCGAAGAACCTCGCCGTGGCACTGACGGTCGAGGCGGCGGAACTCGTGGAGATCTTCCAGTGGCTGACGCCGGAGGAGTCGGCACGGGTGATGGACGACCCGCGACGGTCCCACCGGGTGGCCGACGAGGTCGCCGACGTGCTCGCCTATCTGCTCCAGTTCTGCGAGGTGGTAGGGGTCGACGTGCTCCGGGCGCTCTCGGACAAGATCGACCGGAATGAGCTCCGTTTCCCGCCCGCTGAAGGGGCATCCGACGGCCCCTCAGCTCGGGATCGTCACTCTCCGGAGTGATTGACCTTTCCTCAAGCGGCCACCTGTCCACAGATTTCCGAATTCCCCTGGCTTTTCGTCTGGAGCTCATTCACTCTGGGTAGTGACTCAGTGGGCAGAAAGTCGTACGAACGGGGGCGGCGTCCATGGATGCGGAACGGCTCGTGGCGATCGGCAGGCGCGCACTCGCTGAGTGCCGCGTGGCGTTCGACGTCGTGGTGGAGGCCTGGCAGGCCCAGGCCCTCGCGCAGGCGATCGGAGGCCGGCTGGCGGTGAGCGGACCCCAGGAGCTGAGAGGCGAGGCGCGCGGGCTGAGCGAGGCCAGCGGCCGGGCCGGCATACTCGCCGACCCGGCCGCCCTGCGCTCGGGCGGCCCGAGAGCCGCGCAGCTCACGGAAGTGGCCAATCCCTGGCGGGCGTTGGATGCGCTCGGGACCCTGCTCGGCGAGGTCGGCATAGCGCTCGTCGGCGTCGCCTGCGCCACGGACGAGGAGGGCCTCTACTGGCAGTGCATCGAGGCGATCGACGCCGCGGACGAGTCCAGCGACCACGTCCGCGCCATGCTCCACCGCCTCGCCCTGTGCGAGCGTGACCGGGAGCGCCGAAGAGACCGCGACCGGGAGTGGGCAGCCGGCGCGGTGCTCGGCGGTGAGAGCGCCGCCCGCAGACCGGACCCGGCGGAGCCGACGGCGAGCCCTCCCTGAGCGGGAGGCCCCGCGCTCACCGCGCCGAACGGACACCGCGCCGAACGGACACTGCGCCGCGCGGCCGGGGCGGTGCGTCCACTTCGCGGTGCGTGCACTGGGCCGTGCGGCCGGGCTCCGCGGCCGCAGTGCCGCGCCCCGCGGCCGGGCACGGCGGGACCGGCGGGCTGCAGCGCGCCCGGGCACGGCGTGACCGATGGGGCGGGGACCGTACCCGGCGCCGGCACGGGCTGAGCCGTTGCCCAAGGTGCAGGATGGATGGATGGACCTTCGCATCTTCACCGAACCCCAGCAAGGCGCCTCCTACGACACCCTGCTCACCGTGGCCAGAGCCACCGAGGACCTCGGCTTCGACGCCTTCTTCCGCTCGGACCACTATCTCAGCATGGGATCGGCGGACGGCCTGCCCGGACCCACCGACGCCTGGATCACCCTGGCCGGGCTCGCCCGCGAGACCAGGCGGATCAGGCTCGGCACACTGATGACGGCAGGCACCTTCCGGCTGCCCGGTGTGCTCGCCATCCAGGTCGCGCAGGTCGACCGGATGTCCGGCGGCCGCGTCGAGCTCGGACTCGGCGCGGGCTGGTTCGAGGAGGAGCACCGGGCCTACGGCATCCCCTTCCCCAAGGAGAGGTTCGCCCGCCTCGAGGAGCAACTCGCCATCCTCACCGGCCTGTGGGGCACGGAGACCGGCAAAACCTTCAGCTTTGACGGGCGGTACTACCGGCTCGAGGACTCCCCGGCGCTGCCCAAGCCCGCCCAGCGTAAGGTCCCGGTGCTCATCGGCGGCCACGGCGCCACCCGCACCCCGCGGCTGGCGGCACGGTACGCCGACGAGTTCAACATCCCCTTCGCGTCGCCACAGGACACGGAGCGCCAGTTCGGCCGTGTCCGCGCGGCCGCCGAGGCGGCCGGGCGTCCCCCCGGTGACCTCGTCTACTCCAACGCCCTCGTCGTCTGCGTGGGCAGGGACGACGCGGAGGTCTCCCGCCGCGCCGCCGCCATCGGCCGCGAGGTCGACGAGCTGAAGTCCAACGGCCTCGCCGGCTCGCCCGCCGAGGTGGTCGACAAGCTCGGCCGGTACGCCGCCACCGGCTCTTCCCGCGTCTACCTCCAGGTCCTCGACCTGCACGACCTCGACCACCTGGAACTCATCTCCGCACAGGTCCAGTCCCAGCTGGACTGAAGCCGCCCGCCGTCCCGCCCGCCGTCCCGCCCGCCGTCCCGCCCGCCGTCCTGGACGTCGCCAACGGAGCCGCCAGTGAAGCCCGCCCGCAGTCTCGCCGCCGCCCTCGCCGGGGACAGCCCGCTCGTCCTCGACGGCGGACTGTCCAACCAACTGGAGGCACAGGGCTGCGACCTGTCCGACGACCTCTGGTCGGCACGGCTGCTCGCCGACGGGCCCGAGCAGATCGAGGCCGCGCACACGGCGTATGTGCGGGCGGGTGCCCAGGTGCTCATCACCTCCAGCTACCAGGCCACCTACGAGGGGTTCGCCCGGCGCGGAGCGCGCCGTGACGAGGCGTCCGCGCTCCTCGCCCGCAGCGTGGCGCTGGCGCGCGCAGCCGCGGAGCGGGCGGCTCGGGAGGTGTGGGTGGCCGCTTCGGTGGGACCGTACGGCGCGATGCTCGCCGACGGCAGCGAGTACCGGGGCCGTTACGGACTGGCGGTGCGGGAACTGGAGGCCTTCCATCGCCCCCGTGTGGAGACCCTCGCCCAGGCCGGCCCGGACGTCCTCGCCCTGGAGACCGTGCCGGACACCGACGAGGCGGCTGCCCTGCTGCGGGCCACGGCGGACGCCGGCGTGCCGGTGTGGCTCTCCTACACGATCGAGGGCGGACGCACCCGCGCGGGCCAGGACCTCGGGGCGGCCTTCGCTCTGGTCGCGGGCCACGACCACGTCATCGCCGTCGGCGTCAACTGCTGCGAACCCGCCGACGCGGACCGCGCCGTGGAGACCGCCGCCCGCGAGACCGGCAGGCCGGTCGTGGTCTATCCCAACAGCGGGGAACGGTGGGACGCCCGCACCCGTGCCTGGTCCGGCGGCATCACCTTCGACCCGGCACGGCTGCCCGACTGGGCCGCCGCCGGGGCCCGCCTGGTCGGCGGATGCTGCCGCGTCGGACCGGACCGCATCGCCGCCCTCGCCGCGCTCACCCGGGCTTCACACCAGTGAGCCGGGCCGGGTCGCCGCCCCGCGGCAGCGGTCCGGGACCACGGAAAACCGTTGTTCGGCACGGTGGCAGGCCGGTGATACTCGGGCACGTGTTCCTGACGATCAGCACCACCGGCACCCCCGAGCGCCCCGCCACCGACCTGGGCTTCCTGCTCCACAAGCACCCAGGCAGGGCGCAGGCGTTCTCCACTTCGCACGGCACGGCCCACATCCTCTACCCCGAGGCGAGCGCCGAACGCTGCACCGCCGCGCTGCTGCTGGAGGTGGATCCCGTGGCGCTGGTGCGGCGCGCCAGGGGCAGGAGCAGTGGCGGAGCACCCGACTCCGCCCTGGCCCAGTACGTCAACGACCGCCCCTATGCGGCGTCCTCGCTGGTCGCCGTCGCCATGAGCACCGTCTTCAAGAGCGCGCTGCGCGGAGTGTGCGCCGCGATGCCGGAACGGGCCGCGAGCCCGCTGCCGCTGCGGATCGAGGTGCCCGCACTGCCCGCGCGCGGCGGTCCCGAACTCGTCCGCAGGCTGTTCGGGCCGCTGGGCTGGGACAGCGTGGAGGCCGAGCCGGTCGTGCTCGACGAGCAGTTCCCGGAGTGGGGCGACTCCCGTTACGTACGACTGGTACTCGAAGGGGAGCTGCGCCTCGCCGACGCCCTGCGCCAGCTCTATGTGCTGCTGCCTGTCCTGGACGACGCCAAGCACTACTGGGTGGCGCCGGACGAGGTCGACAAACTGCTGCGGGCCGGCGAGGGCTGGCTGGCCGACCACCCCGAGCAGCAGCTGATCACCAGCCGCTATCTGTCCCGCCGCCGGGGACTCACCCGGCAGGCCACGGAGCGGCTCGAACTCGCACGCCTCGCCGAGAGCGACGACCTCGAGGCGGAGGCGGTCGACAACGCGGTGGACGAGACGAAGGACACCGAGGAGCGCCCGGTCCCGCTCGCCGAGCAGCGGCGCACCGCGATCCTGGACGTTCTCCGCGCGGCGGGCGCGTCGACTGTGCTCGACCTCGGCTGCGGGCAGGGCCGGCTCGTCCAGGAACTCCTCAAGGACATCCGCTTCACCGCCATCGCCGGTGTGGACGTGTCCGTGCGAGCCCTCGCGATCGCTGCTCGCCGGCTGCGCCTGGAGCGTCTGGGCGAGCGGCAGTCCGGCCGCGTCACCCTTGTGCAGGGCTCGCTCACGTACACCGACAAGCGCCTCGCGGGCTATGACGCCGCGGTCCTCAGCGAGGTCGTGGAGCACATCGACCTGCCGCGGCTGCCCGCGCTCGAGTACGCCGTGTTCGGCTCCGCACGCCCGCGTACGGTGATCGTCACCACGCCGAACGTCGAGTACAACGTGCGCTGGGAGACCCTGCCCGCCGGGCACGCACGCCACAGCGACCACCGCTTCGAGTGGAACCGCGAGGAGTTCCGCGACTGGGCCGCCCGGGTCGCGGAGCGGCATGGCTACGACGTGGTGTACATGCCGGTCGGTGACGACGATCCGGAGGTCGGCCCGCCGACGCAGATGGCCGTCTTCACCCTGACCCCCGCCGAATCCACGGCGGGCCGCCCGGCGGCCGGACCACACACCGGCCGAGCGGGGACCGCCGGGAGTCCGGACGCGCCCCCGGCCCCGGTCTCCCGCACCGTCACCACCCAGGCCATGCACGGCACCGAGGCCACGAACACCCCACTGGTGCCCGCAGAAAAAGGGGTCCACCAGTGACCACCACCCGCGAACTGCCCGTCACCGACCTGTCTCTCGTGGTCCTCATCGGCGCCACCGGATCCGGCAAGTCCACCTTCGCCCGCAAGCACTTCAGGCCCACCGAGGTGATCTCCTCGGACTTCTGCCGCGGCCTGGTCGCCGACGACGAGAACGACCAGAGCGCCAGTGGCGACGCCTTCGACGTCCTCCACTACATCGTCGGCAAGCGGCTCGCCGCCGGTCGGCTGACCGTCGTCGACGCGACCAGCGTCCAGCGGGAGAGCCGCCGCGAACTCGTCCGGCTCGCCCGCCGGCACGACGTCCTGCCGATCGCCATCGTCCTCGACATTCCCGAGGAGGTGTGCGCCGCACGCAACGCGGTCCGCCCGGACCGCGCGGGCATGCCCCGCCGTGTCATCCAGCGCCACCGGCGCGAACTGCGTCGTTCCCTGCGTGGCCTGGAACGCGAGGGCTTCCGCAAGGTCCACGTCCTGCGGAGCGTCGAGGAGGCCGACGCCGCCGAGATCGTGCTGGAGAAGCGCTACAACGACCTGCGCCACCTCACCGGTCCGTTCGACATCGTCGGCGACATCCACGGCTGCAGCTCCGAACTGGAGACCCTGCTCGGCCGACTCGGCTATGTGGACGGCGCACACCCCGAGGGCCGCACCGCCGTCTTCGTCGGTGACCTCGTCGACCGCGGGCCCGACAGCCCCGGTGTGCTGCGCCGTGTCATGGGTATGGTCGCCGCCGGCAACGCCCTCTGTGTGCCCGGAAACCACGAGAACAAGCTCGGACGCTGGCTCAGGGGCCGGAACGTCCGGCACACCCACGGGCTCGCCGAGACCATCGAGCAACTGGACCGCGAGGACGCCGCCGACCCCCGGTTCCGCGGCCGGGTGGCGGAGTTCATCGACGGGCTCGTGAGCCACTACGTTCTCGACGAGGGCCGGCTCGTGGTCTGCCACGCCGGCCTGCCCGAGAAGTACCACGGCCGCACCTCGGGCCGGGTCCGCTCCCACGCCCTGTACGGCGACACCACCGGCGAGACGGACGAGTTCGGGCTGCCCGTACGGTACCCATGGGCGGAGGACTACCGCGGCCGCGCCGCGGTGGTGTACGGACACACCCCCGTGCCCACGGCCTCCTGGGTCAACAACACCATCTGCCTCGACACCGGCGCCGTCTTCGGCGGCAGGCTGACCGCACTGCGATGGCCGGAGCGGGAACTCGTCGACGTTCCCGCCGAGCAGGTCTGGTACGAGCCCGTCAGGCCGCTCCTCACCGAGGCGCCCGGCGGGCGCGAGGGCCGGCCACTGGACCTCACCGACGTCCACGGACGCCGTATCGTGGAGACCGGGCACATGGGACGCGTCGCGGTGCGCGAGGAGAACGCCGCCGCCGCCCTGGAGGTGATGAGCCGGTTCGCCGTCGACCCGCGGCTGCTCGCCTACCTCCCGCCGACCATGGCGCCCACCGCGACGTCGCGGAAGGAAGGCTATCTGGAACACCCGGAGGAGGCGTTCGCCCAGTACCGGGCCGACGGGGTGGAACGGGTCGTGTGCGAGGAGAAGCACATGGGTTCCCGGGCCGTCGCCCTGGTGTGCCGTGACGCGGGCGTCGCGCACGAGCGCTTCGGTACCGACGGTGTCAGCGGCGTCCTGCACACCCGCACCGGCCGCCCCTTCTTCGACGACCCCGACGTCACCGAGCGGGTCCTCGGCCGGCTGCGCACGGCGATCACCGGAGCGGGGCTGTGGGACGAACTCGGCACCGACTGGCTGCTCCTGGACGCCGAACTCATGCCGTGGTCGCTCAAGGCCTCCGGACTGCTCCGCAAGCAGTACGCCGCCGTCGGCGCCGCGTCCCGCGCGGTGCTCCCCGGCGCCACGGCCGCCCTCGAGGCGGCCGTGGCCCGCGGTGTCGACGCCGGCGACCTACTGGATCGCCAGCGTCAACGTGCGACGGACGCCGCAGCGTTCACCGATGCCTACCGCCGGTACTGCTGGACCACCGACGGCCTGGACGGTGTGCGCCTCGCGCCCTTCCAGATCCTCGCCGGGCAGGGCCGCTCCCTGGCCGGCCTGCCCCACGACGAGCAACTGGCCCTGCTGGACCGGCTGGTGGATGCCGACGGCACGGCGGCCGGGCCCGGACTGCTGCAGCGCACCCGCCGCCTCGTCGTCGACACCGGCGACGAGGACTCGGTGAAGACCGGGACCGAGTGGTGGCTGGAGATGACCGCGGCGGGTGGCGAAGGCATGGTCGTCAAACCCCTGCACGCCCTGGTGCGCGACGCCGAGGGCCGGCTCGTCCAGCCGGGCGTCAAGGTCCGCGGCCGGGAGTACCTGCGGATCATCTACGGCCCCGAGTACACCCGCCCGGACAACCTGACCCGGCTGCGCGACCGCTTCCTCGGCCACAAGCGTTCACTGGCCCTGCGCGAGTACGCGCTCGGTCTGGAGGCCCTCGACCGCCTCGCCGGCGGGGAGCCGCTGTGGCGCGTCCACGAAACCGTGTTCGCGGTGCTCGCGCTGGAGTCGGAGCCGGTCGACCCCCGGCTGTAGTACGCCGCGAGCGGTGTGGGAGGCCGTGCCCGGCCTCCCCCAGGGGGACACCGTGTGGCCGCGGGGAGACGTCGGTGCCGACCACCCGTAGGGACGGTGTCATGGGGACGGCCGATGGGTGGACGGTCGCCGGTCGAAGGTCGTCGACCGTCGGCCGCCGTGTACCGGCGCTCTACGCCTGCGTTGAGGGCGGCGCCTGTGCCTGTGCCTGTGCCTGTGCCGAGGGACGGCGCCTGCGGCTGGGCCTGACCACCGCGACTGCGCCACCCCCGGACTGCGTTCCGCCGCGGGTGTGCGGCCACCGTGTCGCCGGTCGCCGGTCGCCGGTCGCCGGTCGCCGGTTGTCGACCGTCGGCCGCCGTGTACCGGCGCCGTACGCCGACACCGCCCCGGGACGGGCACAGGCCCCGCCGCCTGGCCCCTACGCCGCCGCCGGTACCGAGGCCGCGTGCGGGTCAGGCGGGGGCGCGCCGGACAAGGGCCGACGGTATCTGGGGGGCGGGGCGGGTCCGGGCCGGGAGTTTCAGGGTGCTCACCGGCCCGCGTGCTGGATGCGGCGTCGCCGCGATCACCCTCGCCCCCGAGACCCTCGCCTGAGCCTGCCTGAGCCTGCCTGAGCCCAGCCGGGCTCAGGCAGGGGCTCCGGGCCGCCGTCCGGGCCGTGCGGCCCATCACTCCGCCGCGCGCCGAGCAGTCGGAGCCCGCTCCCGCGGCAGTCCGCCGCGGAGCCGAGCCGCGCGCGACCCCTCCCGCCTTCCGCCCCGCCGGACGGAACCGACGGCCGGTGCTCCCGGTCCGCAGCCGGGCGAGCCGGCCACCGGAACCGGCCGGCGGGGCCCCCTCGTCGGGACCGATCCCGCCGCCGGGCCCGCCGGGCGGCCGCGCGATGACGGACGCGACGCCGGACGGTCCGGGCGTTCGCCGAGTGAAGCGACCTCCGGACGGCCAGGATGGGGGGCATGGGATTCCATGTCGACTCCGAGACCGGGCGTCTGCGCCGGGTCATTCTGCACCGGCCGGATCTGGAGCTGAAGAGGCTCACGCCGAGCAACAAGGACGCGCTGCTCTTCGACGACCTGCTCTGGGTCCGGCGCGCCCGCCAGGAGCACGACGGCTTCGCCGACGTGCTGCGCGACCGGGGTGTCGCCGTCCATCTCTTCGGCGATCTGCTGCGGGAGTCGCTGGAGATCCCCGCGGCCCGCAAACTCGTCCTGGACCGGGTCTTCGACGAGAAGGAGTACGGCCCGCTGGCCACGGACCATCTGCGCGCCGCCTTCGACGAGATGGATACCGGGGCGCTCACCGAGGCGCTCATCGGCGGCGTGACGAAACGGGAGTTCCTCGCCGGCCACTCCGAGCCGTCCTCCGTCCGCTTCCACGTCATGGATCTCGACGACTTCCTGCTCGGTCCCCTGCCCAATCACATCTTCACCCGCGACACCTCCGCCTGGATCTACGACGGCGTCTCCATCAACGCCATGCGCTGGCCCGCCCGCCGGCGCGAGACCGTGCACTTCGAGGCGATCTACAAGCACCATCCGCTGTTCACCGGCCCCGAGGCGGGGGAGTTCCACCACTGGTCCGAGGGCCAGGACGACTACCCCTCCACCATCGAGGGCGGCGACGTCCTCGTCATCGGCAACGGAGCCGTACTCATCGGCATGAGCGAGCGCACCACCCCCCAGGCGGTGGAGATGCTCGCCCGGGGACTGTTCGCGGCGGGCTCCGCCCGGACGATCGTCGCGCTCGACATGCCCAAGCGCCGGGCGTTCATGCACCTGGACACGGTGATGACGATGGTGGACCACGACACGTTCACCCAGTACGCGGGGCTCGGCATGCTGCGCTCGTACACGATCGAGCCCGCGGCGGGCGACCGGGCCGTGTCCCTGCGGGTCACCGACCATCCGCCGGAGCACATGCACAGCGCGATCGCGGCGGCCCTCGGGCTCAAGGACATCCGGGTGCTCACCGCGACGCAGGACGTGCACTCGGCGGAACGGGAGCAGTGGGACGACGGCTGCAACGTCCTGGCCGTGGAGCCCGGCGTCGTCGTCGCGTACGACCGCAATGTGACGACCAACACCCATCTGCGCAAGCAGGGGATCGAGGTGATAGAGATCCCGGGAAGCGAACTCGGCCGCGGCCGGGGCGGTCCGCGCTGCATGAGCTGCCCGGTCGAGCGGGACGCCGTCCAGCCGGCTCCCTGACACCCGCCCCTCCGCCCCACCCCCCACCTCGTCGTATAGCAATACGGGAGTATGTATAGACTTCCAGTGTCCCGTCAGCGATCCAGGAGCAGCCGACCATGGCGACACAACTCGAAGGCCGCCACTTCCTCAAGGAGCTCGACTTCACCGCCGAGGAGTTCCGCGGCCTGGTCGACCTGGCCGCGGAACTCAAGGCCGCCAAGCGGGCCGGTACCGAGGTGCAGCGCCTACGCGGCAAGAACATCGCCCTGATCTTCGAGAAGACCTCCACCCGGACCCGTTGCGCCTTCGAGGTCGCCGCCGCCGACCAGGGCGCGTCGACGACGTACCTCGACCCGGCCGCCTCCCAGCTGGGACACAAGGAGTCGGTCAAGGACACCGCACGCGTACTCGGCCGCATGTTCGACGGCATCGAGTACCGGGGGAGAGCCAGGCGGCCGTCGAGGAACTCGCCGCCTACGCGGGGGTCCCGGTGTTCAACGGTCTCACCGACGACTGGCATCCCACCCAGATGCTCGCCGACGTCCTCACCATGACCGAGCACACCGACAAGCCGCTCACCTCGACCGCCCTGGCCTACCTCGGCGACGCCCGCTTCAACATGGGCAACTCCTATCTCGTCACCGGCGCGCTGCTCGGCATGGACGTGCGGATCGTCGCCCCCAGGGCCTACTGGCCCGCCGACCAGGTCGTCACCGCGGCCCGCGAGGCCGCGAAGGCGAGCGGGGCGACGATCACCCTCACCGACGACGTCGCCCGGGGCACCGCGGGCGCGGACTTCGTCGCCACCGACGTCTGGGTCTCCATGGGCGAGCCGAAGGAGGTGTGGGACGAGCGCATCGCGGCCCTCGCCCCCTACTCGGTGACCATGGACGTCCTGCGTGCCACCGGCAACCCGGACGTCAGGTTCCTGCACTGCCTGCCCGCCTTCCACGACCTCGGCACCCTCATCGGCCGCGAACTCCACGAGCGGCACGGGCTGACCGCGCTCGAGGTCAGCGACGAGGTGTTCGAGTCCGCTCACTCGGTCGTCTTCGACGAGGCCGAGAACCGTATGCACACCATCAAGGCCGTCCTCGTCGCGACCATGGCCGGGGCCGGACAGCCGCGCCGCGGCTAGGGGCGGCCCACGGCCGGGCCCGGGGGCGTGTGCGCCTCCGCTGCCCGGCGCTCGTCTCGTCCGGACAGGTGCAAGCGGCTGCCAAGGGGCGTGATCACGCCTGGGCGGGGGCTCCGGGGAGCCTGAACCAGACCGCCTTGCCCGTGTGGTGGGGCGATGCCCGCACGCCGCGCTGAGCGTGCGCACCAGCAGCAGCCCGCGGCCGTGCTCCTGCCAGGGGTCGGGCATCCGGTGCGGGGGCGGGCCCGCCAGATCGCCGGGCGGCGACGGGTCCGGGTCGTGCACCTCGACCCGGCAGCCTTCCGGCAGCAACTGCACCGCCAGCTCGATGGGGGTGGAGCCGTCGGTGTGCTCCACGGCGTTGGCGACCAGTTCCGCGGTGAGCAGTTCCGCCGTGTCGCAGTCGGCCCCCTCGTCCACGTCCGCCAGCGCCGTACGCACCAGGGCCCGCGCGATCGGCACCGCCGCGGTGGTGTGCGGCAGCGCGATCCGCCAGAGGCCGGCGGCCTCGGCTGCGGGGGTGGTTCCGGAAGCGATTCCGGGGGCGTATCCGGGGGAGTGGGACAAGGCTCTGTTTCCGGGGTTTCCGAGGTCTCCGAATGTTCCGATCACGGCGCGCGGGCGGCCGGTACGGCGTCCGCTACGGCCCCCCACCTTACGAGATGCGCCCGACGGGGCCGGCACAGGACGTCCGGACGGGCCGCGGGCCCCCGTCCCGCCCGTGCGGGACCTCCGCCGGACCGCGGTACCCCCACGCTCTATCGCGCACTCGTGACGGAAGTCACGGAAGAGTGATAAATTCGGGTGGCAGGCAGACGCGGGACGAGACGCGCCCCGCCGAAGGAGGCCACACGTCCATGAGCCCCTTTCCCAGCTCCGCACCGCGCACCGAGCAGTGGCACCACATCCGCCTGACCAGGCATGACGGCGTTGCCACGGTCACCCTCGACCGCCCCGGGAAACTCAACGCGCTCACCTTCGGCGCCTATGCCGACCTGCGCGACCTGCTCGCCGAACTCTCCCGGGAACGCTCCGTGCGCGCCCTCGTGCTCGCCGGTGAGGGCCGCGGCTTCTGCTCAGGCGGCGACGTCGACGACATCATCGGCGCCACCCTCGCCATGGACACCGCCCAGCTCCTCGACTTCAACCGGATGACCGGCCAGGTCGTACGCGCCCTGCGCGAGTGCCCCTTCCCGGTGATCGCCGCCGTCCACGGCGTCGCCGCCGGAGCGGGGGCCGTGATCGCCCTCGCCGCCGACTTCCGCGTCGCCGATCCCACCGCCCGGTTCTCCTTCCTCTTCACCAAGGTCGGGCTCTCCGGCGGAGACATGGGCGCCGCCTACCTGCTGCCCCGCGTCGTCGGCCTCGGCCACGCCACCAGGCTGCTGATGCTCGGTGAACCCGTCGGCGCCACCGAGGCCGAGCGCATCGGGCTCATCAGCGAACTCACCGGGGAAGGCCAGGCCGGCAAGGCCGCCGCGGACCTCGCCCGCCGCCTCGCCGACGGCCCGGCCCTCGCCCACGCCCAGACCAAGGCCCTGCTCACCGCGGAACTCGACATGCCGCTCGCCGCCTCCGTCGAACTCGACGCCGCCACCCAGGCACTGCTGATGAACGGTGAGGACTACGCCGAGTTCCACGCCGCCTTCACCGAGAAGCGCCCCCCGAACTGGCGCGGACGATGACCCCGCCGCACACCCCCGACACCCCGCCCCGAACCGCCGGGCCCCGAACCGCCGGGCCCCGAACCGGCACCACCGCTCCCGGAGCCTGGCACCCCGCCGCTCCCGGCGCCCCGGACGGGCCGCGCGCCACCCCGCTTCCCGGTACGCCGTCCCGCCGGAACGCGCCCCTGCGGATCGCCGTCATCGGCGGCGGACCCGGCGGACTCTACGCCGCCGTGCTCCTCAAGCGCCTCGACCCCGCACGCGACATCACGGTCTGGGAGCGCAACGCCCCGACGACACCTTCGGCTTCGGCGTCGTCCTCTCCGACGAGACCCTCGGCGGCATCGAGCACGCCGACCCCGCCGTCCACCGCGCGCTCCAGTGCGCATTCGTCCGCTGGGACGACATCGACATCGTCCGCGGCGGCCGCACCCTCACCTCCGGCGGACACGGATTCGCCGCGCTCGGCCGCCGCACCCTCCTGCGCATACTCCACGAGCGCTGCGCGGAACTCGGCGTACGCGTCCACTTCCGCACCCCGGCCCCCACCGCGGCCGAACTCGCCGGCCGCCACGACCTCGTCATCGCCGCCGACGGCGTCAACAGCACCACCCGCACCGCGCACGCCGACGCCTTCCACCCCCGCATCACCACCCACCGCTGCCGCTACATCTGGCTCGCCGCCGACTTCGCCTTCGAAGCCTTCCGCTTCGAGATCGCCGAGACCGAACACGGCGTCATGCAACTCCACGGCTACCCCTTCGAACGCCCCGCACCCGGCCCCCACCCGCCGGCCGGACCCGCCGGCGAGCCGGGCGCGACCGGTGCCTCCACCGTCATCGTCGAAATGCGCGAAGAGGTCTGGCGCGCCGCCGGACTCGACGCCTGCGACGAGCAGCAGTCCGCGGAACGCTGCGCCAAGATCTTCGCCGAAGCCCTGGGCGGACGTCCTCTCCGAGGGAACAACTCCGCCTGGACCGCCTTCCGCACCGTCGCCAACGAACACTGGTCCCACGGCAACACCGTGCTCCTCGGCGACGCCGCGCACACCGCCCACTTCTCCATCGGCTCCGGCACCAAACTCGCCGTCGAGGACGCCCTCGCCCTCGCCGCCTGCGTCGAGGAACACGCCACCCTCCCCGAGGCCCTCACCGCGTACGAGGCCGAGCGCCGCCCCGTCGTCGAGTCCACCCAGCGCGCGGCCGCCGCCAGCCTCCGCTGGTTCGAGGACGTCCACACCTACCTCGGCCAGCCGCCCCGCCAGTTCGCCTTCAACCTCCTCACCCGCAGCCGGCGCGTCACCCACGACAACCTCAGGCTGCGCGACCCCGCCTTCACCCGCGCCGTCGAGGACGACTTCGGCTGCCCGCCGGGTACCCCGCCCATGTTCACGCCCCTGCGGCTGCGCGGGCTGACCCTGCGCAACCGCGTCGTCGTCTCACCCATGGACATGTACTCCGCCACCGACGGCAACCCCGGCGACTTCCACCTCGTCCACCTCGGCGCCCGAGCCCTCGGCGGAGCCGGACTCGTCATGACCGAGATGGTCTGCGTCAGCGCAAAGGGCCGCATCACCCCCGGCTGCACCGGCCTCTACACCGACGCCCACACCACCGCCTGGCGCCGCGTCACCGACTTCGTCCACCGCGAGGCCCCCGGCACCGCCATCGGCGTCCAGCTCGGCCACTCCGGCCGCAAGGGATCCACCCGGCTCATGTGGGAAGGCATCGACCAGCCCCTGCCCGACGGCAACTGGCCCCTCGTCGCCGCCTCACCCTGCCGTACCGGCCGGGCGTCAACCAGACACCCCACCAGCTGGACCGCGCCGGACTCAGCCTCGTCCGCGACCAGTTCGCCGCCGCCGCCCGCCGCGCCGCCGACAGCGGCTTCGACCTCCTCGAACTCCACTGCGCCCACGGCTATCTCCTCTCCGGCTTCCTCTCCCCCCTCACCAACCACCGCACCGACGCCTACGGAGGCAGCCTCGCCAACCGTCTCCGCTACCCCCTCGAAGTCTTCGACGCCGTCCGGGCCGCCTGGCCCGGCGACCGGCCCATGACCGTCCGGATCTCCGCCACCGACTGGGCCGCCGGCGGCACGACGGCCGACGACTCCGTCGAGATCGCCCGCGCCTTCGCCGACCACGGCGCCGACGCCATCGACGTCTCCACCGGCCAGGTCGTCCCCGGCGAACGCCCCGAGTACGGCCGCTCCTACCAGACCCCCTACGCCGACCGCATCCGCAACGCCCTCCGCGTACCCGTCATCGCCGTCGGCGCGATCTCCTCGTGGGACGACGTCAACTCCCTCCTCCTCGCCGGCCGCACCGACCTGTGCGCCCTGGCCAGACCCCACCTCTACGACCCCCACTGGACGCTCCACGCGGCCGCCGAGCAGAACTACGCGGGCGCGGCCGCGCCCTGGCCCGCGCCCTACCGCGCCGGCAGCCGCACACCCCCCACCGGCCGCACCGACGCCCCCAAACCTCGCCTCAGCCTCACCGGAACACCCCACCCGTAGCCCCGCAGCCCCGCCACCGGGAGGCGCCGGCAGCCGCACGGGACCACCGCCGCCGACGTGGGAGGCGCCCGGTGCCGCCCCACGTTCACCCGGCAGGGCGCCCCGCGCCCCGCGCCCCCGGATCCGCGTACGGCACACCCCGCCACCGGGGAGGCGCCCCGCAGTCCGGCAGCCGCACGGGACCGCCGACGCTCACTCACACGGCGTCGGGCCGGACGTACCCCGCCCCCGGGTCCCGCAGCCGCCGGTGCAGCCCGGAGAACACGGCCGCCGAACGCCCGCCCGGCCAGTCCGCCGGCAGCAGTTCCGCGGGCAGCCCCGGATCCGCGTACGGCAGCCGCCGCCACGAGTCCAGCGCCAGCAGGTAGTCCCGGTACGCGTCCTCGGCCGGCGTCGTCCCACGCGCCTCCCACGCCCGCAGCACCGGGCCGTGCACATCCAGGAACTCCTCGTGCTGCTTCGCCACCCCCGCCAGGTCCCACCAGCGCCCCACCGCCTCGGCCGTCGCCGCGAACCCCAGGTGCTCACCCCGGAACAGATCCACGTAGGGATCCAGCTGGAGCCGGCGCAGCGTGTGACGCGTCTCCTCGTAGTAGCGCGCCGGAGCGATCCACACCCCGGCGCCGCCGTGCCGAAACCCAGCCTGCCGAGACGCGACCGCAGCAGATGCCGCTTGTGCCGCTCCGCCTCCGGCACCGAGAACACGGCAAGCACCCAGCCGTCCGACAGCAGCGCCGCGCGGCGGCCGAAGATCCGCTCGTCGCCGTCGTCCAGCAGCTGCCGGGCATCGGCCGACAGGGCGTAGCCCGCCGCCCCGGCCGCCGTCCGCTGCGCGACGAGCAGCCCCCGCCGCTTCAGCCGCGACACCGAGGAACGCACCGACGGAGCGTCCACCCCCAGTGCCCCAGCAGCCGGATCAGCTCGGCCACCGCGAACGGCCCGCCGTCTCGCGTCCGTACGCGCCGTACAGGGTGACGATCAGGGAACGGGGAGTGTGCTGCTCGGCCACGTGATCACTCTAAGGGCTGTCCCGTGATCCCCGGTGGACAGCGTCGGCGTCGGATGCGGTGCATCGCAAGGCGGAGTGCCGCCCTCATCCTGGGCGTGTCCGGGCGATCCGACACAACGCGGCGAGGTGCCGCGGCCGTCGTCGTGCGCCCGCCGGGGGTTACGGTACAGCTCCCGGGTCCCGCAACCGGAACCGCTGCAACTTCCCCGTCGGTGTACGCGGCAACGCGTCCATGAAGACGATCGCCCGCGGGCACTTGTACGGCACCAGGCGCGTCTTGACGAACTCCCGCAGCGCCTCTGCCGTTGCCTCGCCCCGCGCGGCACCGTCCCGCAGCACCACGTACGCCGCCACTATCTGGCCCCGCAGCTCGTCGGCGCGGCCCACCACCGCGGCCTCCACCACGTCCGGATGCGCCAGCAGGGCGTCCTCCACCTCCGGGCCCGCGACGTTGTAACCCGCCGAAATGATCATGTCGTCGGCCCGGGCCACATAGCGGAACCATCCGTCCGGCTCCCGCACGTAGGTGTCGCCCGTGAGATTCCAGCCGTCCCGCACGTACCCGCCCTGCCGCGGATCCGACAGATAGCGGCACCCCACCGGCCCCCGCACGGCCAGCAGCCCCGGCTCGCCGTCCGGCACCGGCACCCCGGAACCGCCGTCCACCACCCGGGCCTCCCAGCCCGGGACCGGAACACCCGTCGTCCCCGGCCGGATGTCCCCGTCCGCCGCCGAGATGAAGATGTGCAGCAGCTCGGTCGCCCCGATGCCGTTGATGATCCGCAGCCCCGTACGCTCCCGCCACGCCTCCCAGGTCGCGGCCGGCAGGTTCTCCCCGGCGGACACACAGCGCCGCAGCGAGGAGACGTCATGACCGCCGACACCGTCCAGCATCACCCGGTACGCCGTCGGCGCGGTGAACAGCACCGACACCCGGTGCTCCGCGATGGCCGGCAGCAACTGCCCCGGCCCCGCCTGCTCCAGCAGCAGCGCCGACGCCCCGGCCCGCAGCGGGAACACCACCAGACCGCCCAGGCCGAAGGTGAAGCCGAGCGGTGGGCTGCCCGCGAACACGTCGTCCGGCGTGGGCCGCAGCACCCGCGCGGAGAACGTGTCGGCCACCGCCAGCACGTCCCGGTGGAAGTGCATGCACCCCTTCGGCCGGCCCGTCGTCCCGCTCGTGAACGCGATCAGCGCCACGTCGTCCGCCGCCGTCTCCACCGCCCGGTACACGCCGGGCGCGTCCGCCGCCCGCCGCAGCAGATCGCCGGGCCCGTCCCCGCCGAACGCCGTGACCCGCAGCCCCGGCACCTCCGCCTTCACCAGATCGTCCAGCGAGCGGATGTCGCACAGCGCATGCGTCACCTGTGCGATGTCGCACATGACCGCCAGTTCCCGGGCCCGCTGCTGGGCGAGGACCGTGACCGCCACCCCGCCCGCCTTCATCACCGCGAGCCAGCACGCGGCCAGCCACGGAGTCGTCGGGCCGCGCAGCAGCACCCGGTTCCCGGGCACCACGCCCAGTTCGCCGGTCAGCACATGCGCGATCCGGTCGACCCGGTCGCGCAGCTCCGCGTACGTCCAGACGGCGCCCTTCCCGTCGCGGAACGCGGCACGGTCGCCCCGTGCCGTTCGATCGTGGCGTCCAGCAGTTCCGTGCCGCAGTTGAGCCGCTGCGGATACCGCAGTTCCGGCAGCTCGAACAGCAGCCGCGGCCACTGCTCGGGCGGCGGCAGACGGTCCCGCGCGAACGTGTCGTGATGAGCCGAGGGTGTCAGCTCCGGGCCGGCCGAGGGTGTCAGCACCATTCCGCCCCCTAGTCGTGGTGGGGTCGCGCAACGAGCGTAGCGTGATGGTGACGACAGTCAACGGTTCGCGATAACCTGCTTCGGGAGGCTGCCGCGCGGCGCCGCCGCCCGCCCGCCCCGTACTCCGGCCGCAGGAAGTGGGGAACCGGATGCCCGCATTCTCGCTCGAACCGGCACAGACCGCCTGGTGCGCCGAACTGCGCAGCCTCGCCGCGCAGCGACTGCGCCCCCTCGCGGAGAAGGGCGAACCCGGCCGTGTCAACCGCCCGCTCCTCAGCGCACTCGGCGAACTCGGCCTACTGGAAAGGCTGTTCACCGCGGGAGCGCTCGACCTCTGCCTGATGCGGGAATCCCTCGCCCACGGCTGCACCGAAGCCGAGACGGCACTCGCCCTCCAGGGACTCGGGGCCCACCCGCTGCACCGGTCGGGCACCCCCGCCCAGCGCGACCGCTGGCTCCCCGGCGTCGTCGCCGGCCGCACCGTCGCCGCCTTCGCCCTCAGCGAGCCCGGCGCCGGCTCCGACGCCGCCGCGCTCACCCTCCACGCCGCCCCCGCACCCGACGGACCCGGCTGGCGGCTCACCGGAGAGAAACTCTGGATCTCCAATGCCCCGAGGCGGACTTCTGCACCGTCTTCGCCCGCACGGGCGAAGCCCCCGGAGCCCGCGGCATCACCG
The DNA here is from genome assembly GCA_003725745.1 of Streptomyces sp. I6. GTDB lineage: Bacteria > Actinomycetota > Actinomycetes > Streptomycetales > Streptomycetaceae > Streptomyces. The sequence goes on from RHDP01000001.1 coordinate 5,435,060, forward strand.
CCTTCCTCGTCCCCGCCGACCGCCCCGGCCTCACCGGCCGGCCCCTCGACATGCTCTCCCCGCACCCGATCGGCGCCCTCACCTTCGACCGCGTACCCGTCACCCCCGACGACGTCATCGGCCGGCCCGGCGACGGCTTCCGCGTCGCCATGGACACCCTCAACCTCTTCCGGCCCAGCGTCGGCGCCTTCGCCGTCGGCATGGCCCAGGCCGCCCTCGACGCCACCCTCGACCACACCGCACACCGCCATGCCTTCGGCGGCCCCCTCCGGGACCTCCAGGCCGTCTCCCACCAGACGGCCGAGATGGCCACCCGCACCGAGGCCGCCAGGCTGCTCGTCCACGCCGCGGCCTGCGCCCACGACGCCGGCGCCCCCGACGTGCGGCTCCGCTCCGCCATGGCCAAACTGTTCGCTACCGAGACCGCCCAGTACGTCGTGGACACGGCGGTACAACTGCACGGCGCACGCGCACTCCAGCGCGGCCATCTGCTCGAGCACCTCTACCGGGAAGTGCGCGCCCCGCGCATCTACGAAGGCGCCAGCGAAGTCCAGCGCGGCATCATCGCCAAGGAGCTGTACGCCGGCATCCGCACCGAGGAGACCACCCGATGAGCCTCGAACGCATCAACCCGCCCGGGCTGTCACCCGCCGGGGGCTTCTCCCACGCCGTCGCCGCCACCGGCTCCCGCATCATCTTCCTGGCCGGCCAGACCGCCCTCGACACCGCCGGCAAGGTCATCGGCGACGGCCTCGTCGAACAGTTCGAGACAGCCCTCGCCAACCTCCTCGCCGCCCTCGCCGCGGCCGGCGGCACCCCTCACGACCTCGCCCGCGTCACCGTGTACGCCACCGACGTCGCCGACTACCGACGCCACACCACCGAACTCGGCCGGGTCTGGCACCGGCTCGCCGGCCGCGACTACCCCGCCATGGCGGTCATCGGCGCCGTACGCCTCTGGGACGAGGAGGCCCTCGTCGAACTCGACGGAATCGCCGTACTGCCCTGACCACGGCCTTGCGCGGACTCTTCGGCGCCGGCCCTCGGGCAGCACGCCCGCCACCCCCACCGCACCGGTCGCACCGGTCTACCAAGCCGTGCGGGGACCGAACCCGTATCTGATCAACTGGTCAACCCCACCGGCCGGGCTTACGGTCGAAGGGCGGATGCCCGACAGACATCCGACCAGGCAGACACGCCATGACCACGCCCCGGCCCACTCCCGCACCGAGCGCCGCCGTCACCTCCCGAGGCGACGGAAACATGACAGCCCTGCTGGTCATCGCCTCGTGCCAGTTGATGGTCGTCCTCGACGCGACCATCGTGAACATCGCCCTGCCGCACATCCAGAGGTCGCTGCACTTCTCCACCACCGGGCTGGCCTGGGTGGTCAGCGCCTACACGCTCACCTTCGGCGGACTGCTGCTCCTCGGCGGCCGGATGGGCGACATCCTCGGCCGGCGGCGGGTGTTCATCACCGGAGTGCTGGTGTTCGTCCTCGCGTCACTGCTCGGCGGGCTCGCCCAGAACGCGCCCCAACTCCTCGCAGCCCGCGCCCTGCAGGGCGCCGGCGGGGCGGTCGCGTCCCCGACCGCGCTCGCCCTCATCAGCACCACGTTCCGCGAGGGGCCCGCGCGCAACCGGGCCTTCGGCGTGTTCGCCGCCGTGTCGGCGGCGGGAGGCGCCCTCGGCCTCCTCGCGGGCGGTGTCATCGTCGAATGGCTCGACTGGCGCTGGGTGTTCTTCGTCAACGTCCCCATCGGGCTGCTCATCGCCCTCGCCGTCCCGCGCCTCGTACGCGAGTCCGCGCGCCACCCCGGGCACTTCGACGTCGCGGGTGCCCTGACCTCCACCCTCGGCATGGTGATGCTCGTCTACGGCTTCATCCGCGCCGCGCAGCACGGCTGGCGGGACGCGCTCACGCTGGCGTCGTTCGCCACCGCGGCCGTGGTGCTCGCGGCGTTCATCCTGGTGGAGACCCGCTCCCGGCAGCCGATCACCCCTCTGCGCATGTTCGCCGACCGCAATCGTGCGGGCACATACGGGATGATGCTCAGCCTCGCCGCGGCCATGTTCGGGATGTTCTTCTTCCTGACGCTCTTCGTGCAGAACGTCCTCGGCTTCTCCCCGCTGCGGGCCGGTCTGTCCTTCCTGCCCGTCAGCGCGGTGATCGCCACCGGCGCGTGGCTGGCCTCGCACCTGCTGCCCCGGTTCGGGCCCAAGCCGTTCCTGGTGACCGGGGCACTGCTCGCCACGGCCGGCCTCGCCTGGCTGACCGGTGTCGGCGTGGACGCCACGTACACGGGAGACATCCTCGGGCCCATCGTCCTCTTCGGCTTCGGGATAGGGCTGCAGTTCGTCTCCCTCATCCTTATGGCGCTCTCCCGCGTCCCGCCGCACGAGTCGGGCGCCGCCTCGGGACTGCTCAACACCAGCCAGCAGATAGGCGGGTCGCTCGGCCTGTCCGTCCTGGTCACGGTGTTCGGGGCGGCTGCCGCCCGCGAGTCGGCCCGCCAGACGCCGGATTTCCTCGCCCGGGCCACCCCGCCGCAACGGCTGCTCCACCAGCGCTCCGGACAGCTGCCGCCGCCCTGGGGCGAGCAGGTGCTCGCCGCCGGGACCAGCGCCGCCTTCGTACTCGCCGCGGTCTTCACCGGTGTCGCCGCGCTGATCGCGCTGCTCGTCATCCAGGTGCGTCCTTCCGACCTCGCGCGGCTGAAGGGCAGGGCGGGACCGGGCAGGGCGGGACCGACGGGCCACACGGGGCCGACGGGACCGGGCAGGCGTTGAGTCGCACCGCGTGCTGCGCCCCCCGCCCCGGCCTGTCCCGGACCCTCGGCCTGTCCCGGACCCCCGCCCCGGGCCCTGGACCCTGACCGTACGGCAGCGTCGCGCGGTTGCCCGTTACCTCCCGTGATGGAGGGTTGTCAAGCTCACTCCGTTCAGACGGAAGGAGACGGCATGGCGGCGGATTCATCGGCCGGAGCGCCGAGTACCTGGCCCGAGCTGCGCGTGGCCGACTGGACCGCCACCCGGGAGACGCTCCACATGTGGATGCAGATCGTGGGCAAGGTCAGGCTGGCGCACGCGCCGCTGGTCAACCACTGGTGGCAGGTCACGTCGTACGTCAGTCCGCGCGGGCTCACCACGTCCGCGATCCCGTACGGGTCGGGCGTCTTCGACATCGAGTTCGACTTCGTGGACCACCGGCTGGTCGTCCGCACCAGCGACGGCGACGTCCGTACGGTGGCGCTGGAGCCCAAGCCGGTGGCGGACTTCTACCGCGAGACGATGCGGGCCCTCCGGGAACTCGCCATCCCGACGAGCATCCATGCGTCCCCGAACGAGGTCGAGGAGGCCGTTCCCTTCGCCGAGGACGACCGGCACGACGCCTACGACCCCGTTGCCGCCCAGCTGTTCTGGCGGCAGTTGCTGCAGGCGGACCGGGTCATCGGCGAGTTCCGCTCGTACTACGTCGGCAAGGTCAGCCCGGTGCACTTCTTCTGGGGCGCGATGGACCTGGCCTGTACGCGCTTCTCCGGCAGGCCGGCACCGCCCCACCCGGGCGGCGCGCCGAACTGCGGCGACTGGGTGATGGAGGAGGGCTACTCCCGCGAGCTGAGCAGCTGCGGCTTCTGGCCCGGCGGTGGCGAGGAGGGGGCCTTCTACTCCTACGCCTACCCCGAACCCGACGGCTTCGCCGGCCACCCGGTCGCACCCGGCGACGCCTTCTACAGCAAGGACCACGGCCAGTTCCTCCTGCCCTACGAGGCGGTCCGCACCGCCGACGACCCCGATCGGGCCCTCGCGTCGTTCCTGCACACGACCTACGAGGCGGCAGCCGTGCACGGAGGATGGGACCGGGCGGCACTCGAGGACGATCCCGACCGGTGGGCCCACCGGCGGCCGCGCCACCCCCGACGGCGGCGCCAAGGGAGCTGACATACCCGACCGGCCCCCGATGCGCGGCCGGCCCGACCTGCCTGTTCTCCCGCCGCCGGTGGCAGGGCCGCTGCTGACGCACTTCCTGACCGTGCGCGACGTGGCCCGTTCCCGGGACTCGTACGCCGGCGTCCCCGGCGGTGAGGTGGTGCCGGAGGAGAACCCGGCCGGCGTGAGGGCGGTCCCCGTGCGGCCGCCCGCCCCGCGGGACCGGAGCCGCCGGGCGGTCCCGTCAGCCCGTGCCGTACCCGCCCGGTCGGCCCGAACCCTCCGGCCCCACATCACCACTTCACGCACTCGGGAGGCACACGTACCCGGGCCGCACCGTGCCCACCGCCGGACGCGGGCGGGGCGGTCGGGTGCGGGCACAGGGGGCATGGCCACCGCTCCGCCCGCGCGGCCCGTTCGTCGTCCCGCCGACTACCGGGGTACCCGTCGTCCCCCTCCGGGCCGGGGACTCGCCCACCGCATCCACGCCGGCTCCGGTGCGGATGCGGTGGTCCGGCACCGGCGCCACCCACCGGGCCGACCTCCTCCGGCAGGCGTTCCTGCGACGCACCGGTGCCCGTCCTGACCTCGCCCTCACACGCACGCGGCGCGGAGGCGACCCGGAGGCTACTCGCCGGGGGACGGTTCGCGGGGTTCGATCCCGGCGATCTGCACTGCGTGGATGCCGGCGGCGATCACGGAGCCGATCAGCCCACCGACCAGGTAGATCCAGAGGTCGGACCATGACTGGCCGGCGTAGATTACGCCTCCCAGCGTGGCGCTGAAGCCGACTGCCGGGTTGAACGCGCCGCCGGAGATCGGGCCTCCGGCGAACACGGCGGTGACGATGGTGAAGCCGATCGCGAGTCCGTAGAAGGAGTTTCCCTGCGTCGCCCTGGTGGCGGCGGAGTTGAGGACCACGAGGACCAGTGCGGTGGCGAAGGCGATCTCGACCACGAGCGCCGAGGGGCGTTCACCCCGGGCCCGGGGTGAACACCCGGGGTGCTACCACTGACGAGGTAGCCGAAGACGAAGGCGAGGATGCCGCCGGCGAGCTGGGCGCCCCAGTAGCCGATGAGATCGGGCGCGCTCAGCTTGCTGCGGAGGAAACAGCCCGAACGAGACCGCGGGGTTGTAGTGGCCGCCGGAGATGTGCCCGCCCATGTAGACCATGACCATGAGTGCGGTACCGATGGCGAGCGGGGCCAGTGCTCCGATCGGAGCGGACAGAGCGATCACCGAAAAGAAGACGAACGTACCTACGAACTCGGTCAGCAGTTTCGATGTCTGAGGCATGGCGCGATGGTATGGCCGCTGGGTCCCGTAGTCCGGAATAGTCGCGGCGGTCGCGAGTGGCTGCGCCGGTTCTCGCCGTGCGAAGGGTGGGACTTCGCCCTGTTCCAGCGGTGGACACGAGTTTTCGGTGCCCCTGCGTGTTCTCGTGGCGGTGCATTCCGCGGTGGGTGACCATGATGACGGGAAACTCGGGTGGTTCCGGCCTGACCGTCGCCTTGAGGGCAGGTCGGCGGCTCGACAGTGCGAACTGCGAGAGGTTCCCGGAAACGCAGATGCCAAGCCGCGCACACTGAAACGGAATCATCAGGTTCTTCCCTGCCGCCGACCTGCCGGCCTGACCTTTGGCCCAGGTGGAGCCACGGCTTCGCGTCAGGGCCTTTCGGCGATCCGGGCAGTGGCCGGCGGAAGCCCCGAGACAGGAGGAAAGGGCAGCCATGTCCCGCAGTGAGAGCGAGAACCCGTCGATTCCCGCCCCGTCCGTCAAACCGACCCGGCCCAAGACGAACCAGGACTGGTGGCCGAACCAGCTGGACCTCCAGGTTCTCTACCAGCACTCGTACCGCTCCAACCCGATGGGCGAGGACTTCGACTACGCGAAGGAGTTCGCGACCCTCGACCTCGAAGCGCTGAAGCGGGACGTCATCGAGGTGATGACGACGTCCCGGGATTGGTGGCCCGCCGACTACGGCCACTACGGACCGCTCTTCATCCGGATGAGCTGGCACGCCGCCGGGACGTACCGCATCGCCGACGGCAGGGGCGGCGGCGGCAGCGGCGCCCAGCGGTTCGCCCCCCTCAACAGCTGGCCGGACAACGCCAGCCTCGACAAGTCACGGCGCCTGCTGTGGCCGGTCAAGCAGAAATACGGTCGAAAGATCTCCTGGGCCGACCTTCTCGTCTTCGCCGGCAACTGCGCCATGGAATCGATGGGTTTCAAGACCTTCGGATTCGGCTTCGGGCGAGTGGACATCTGGGAACCCGAGGAGATTTTCTGGGGACTTGAGGACACCTGGCTCGGAGACGAACGCTACAGTGGCGACAGGGAACTCGCCGCTCCGTTCGGCGCCGTGCAGATGGGATTGATCTACGTCAATCCAGAGGGGCCCAACGGCAACCCGGACCCGGTCGCCGCCGCCAGGGACATCCGCGAGACCTTCGGACGCATGGCCATGGATGACGAGGAGACCGTCGCCCTCATCGCCGGCGGCCACACGTTCGGCAAGTGCCATGGCGCGGTCGGTGCCGAATACATCGGCCCGGAACCCGAAGCCGCTCCCATGGAGCTGCAGGGCCTCGGCTGGCGGAACACATACGGCAGCGGCTGCGGCGCCGACGCCCTCACCAGCGGACTCGAGGGCGCATGGACCACCCGGCCCACGCAGTGGGACAACGGGTACCTGGACAACCTGTTCCGGTACGACTGGGAGCTGACGACGAGCCCCGCCGGCGCGAAGCAGTGGACCCCCACGGACCCGTCGGCCCGAGACGCCGTGCCTGACGCTCACGATCCCGCCAAGCGGCACGCTCCCATGATGCTGACGACCGACCTCGCGCTGAAGGTCGACCCGGTCTACGCGCCGATCGCGAAACGCTTCCACGAGAACCCGGACGAGCTCGCGACGGCGTTCGCCAAGGCGTGGTACAAGCTGCTGCACCGCGACATGGGCCCCCGCTCGCGCTATCTCGGCCCGTGGGTGCCCGAGCCGCAGCTGTGGCAGGACCCCGTCCCCGAGGTCGATCACCCCCTGGTCACGGACGCCGACGTCGCCACCCTCAAGTCCGCGATCCTCGCTTCGGGGCTGTCCGTCTCCCAGCTGGTGACCACCGCATGGGCGTCGGCGGCGAGCTTCCGCGGCACGGACAAGCGCGGCGGGGCCAACGGGGCGCGGATCCGGCTCGCACCGCAGAAGGACTGGGAGGTCAACGACACGCCCGAGGTGGCACGGACGGTCCAGGCCCTCGAGCGGATCCGACAGGACTTCAACCACGCACAGTCAGGAGACACCAGGGTCTCCCTCGCCGACCTGATCGTCCTCGGCGGCTGTGCGGCCGTCGAGCAAGCGGCGAGGAACGCCGGGCACGACATCGTGGTCCCGTTCGCGGCGGGGCGCACGGACGCCTCGCAGGAACAGACCGATGTGGAGTCGTTCGCCGTGCTCGAACCGAGCGCGGACGGCTTCCGCAACTATCTCCACGGGGAGGAGAAGCTGTCGCCGGAGACCCTTCTGCTCGACCGCGCCAACATGCTGACCCTGACCGCTCCCGAGATGGCGGTCCTGATCGGCGGCATGCGTAGCCTGAACACCGGCTTCCGCCGGTCTCCCCACGGGCTCCTCACACACCGGCCCGAGGCGCTGACCAACGACTTCTTCGTCAACCTGCTCGACATGAGCACGGAGTGGAAGACATCGGCCTCGGACGAGAACGTGTTCGAGGGCCGGGATCGTGCCACGGGCGAGATCAAGTGGACCGCCACCTCGGTCGACCTCGTCTTCGGCTCGCACTCCCAGCTCCGCGCCATCTCGGAGGTCTACGCGGCCGGGGACGCGGACGGCACGTTCGTGAGCGACTTCGTGGCGGCATGGGACAAGGTGATGAGCCTGGACCGGTTCGACCTCCGCTGACCACGCCCGTGCACGCTCCCCTCACCGGGGGGCGTGCCGGCACGAGACCCCGGCGGTGCGGCCGCCGGGGTCTCGTGCCGTGCTCCCGCGGCGCGGGATCACCCGCGGCTCGGGCGCTACTTCTGCCCGGTGGGCTTCAGCAGTTCGGTCGTGGCCGCCCGGAAGCTGTCACGGTGGCCCGTCTCGTCGCCTCGCACCTCGCGGAAGAAGGTCGCCGTGGCCATGTCGCCCGCCTTCTCGGCCTGGTCCGCGTACCGTGTGTACATGTCGATGGCCGCCTGTTCCGAGGCGATCGACGTCTTGAGGTTCATGGCGTCGGAGTTGACGTAACCGGCCGCGTTGGACAGTCCGGGCCAGGTCTCGTTTCTCTCCTGCGCTGCCAGGGCACCGAACAGCGCCGCCAGCTTGGCGTGCCCGGTGTTCACCGCGGTCCTGGCGACGGCGTCGTACTGCGCCCAGTTCCATGCCGCCGTCTCCAACGCGGAGTCCATGTCTCCGGTCAGGACGTTGTAGAGGCTTCCGGAGTAGTGCGGGCTCTTGCTGGCCTTGATGGCGACCTTGGCGACAGGGGGACCGGAAGGAATCTGCGCCGGGTTCTGGTGGGCTGAGAGAGCCTGGGTGAGCAGGTGGGCGTTTCCGGTCTGCCGCTCGGCGGCGGCGCGCAGCTCGGCGGCAGCGGTCGAGTTCCCCGGGAACCGCGCCGCCCAGTCGGCGTACTTCTTCGCGGACTGCTTGGCCTGTGCGATGGCGGTCCGCAGGTTGGCGGCGTTGTCCGTGCCGCTGTACAACCCGGCCATCGTCACCTCGCGCGTCCAGTGATCCTGGTGCTCGACCTCGCCCACCGTCTCCCAGACGAAGGCCAGGTTGGGCCGGTGGCTCATGCCGCCGTCGGCGTAGGCGAAGTACTGCAGGTTGGCTGCCGACTGGGTCTTGGCAGCGCTGATCAGGAGATCCCTGACCTCCGGGCTCACGGCGGGTGCCGCGGCGGGCGCGGAATCGGTGGGCGCGGGCTGCGCCATGGGGACGGACCCGGCCGCCTTCGCCTGGGGTTCCGCTGAGGGGGTGGAGCTGGCGGTCATCCACAGGGTGGCGGTTCCGGCCACTGCGAGGGCTGCGATGACGGAGACCTCGGGACGTCTTCGCACAATCGATCCTCTCGGACGGGCCTGACGCGCCTGTCTGCCGCACGCACAGGGCACGAGACAGCCGAACGGCTCTCGGTATCGAAATCTGGCTCCGCACCCGCCGGCTCGCCAGCCGGGGTCCCTGTCGCATGGGTCAACCGGGTGTCCGGAGACGTCGGGAACGAACCGCCGACCCGAGCCGCCCCGAGGTGTGTCTCGCTTCGTGCCGTTGAGGCCGCCACCGGCGACATGGCCCGGTCACCCTGACCCGGAGTTGAGGCCCGGAAAGCCGCGTACCTCCTGCCCCGTACCGGCACACGCGGCTGCCCCGCCGTCGACGCGGTCCTCGCACGGCCGCACCAGGGCCGGAGCGCCGGGAACGGCCCGAACCCGGCCCCATGTGCCGGAGAAGTCCCGGAGAAGTCCCGGAGAAGTCCCACGGATGCCGCCGCACCCGTGCCGGCCTCTGCGGTGCAGGTCGGGCTGGGTGCGGCGGCATCCGTGGGTCAGATGTCGCGGAAGATCTCGATCTGCGCGCCGACCGAGTTGAGGCGCTCCGCCAGCTCCTCGTAACCGCGGTTGATGACGTAGACGTTGCGCAGCACCGAGGTCCCCTCGGCCGCCATCATCGCGAGCAGCACGACCACGGCCGGGCGCAGCGCCGGCGGGCACATCATCTCGGCGGCCCGCCAGCGGGTCGGGCCCTCGACCAGGACGCGGTGCGGGTCGAGGAGCTGGAGCCGGCCGCCCAGGCGGTTGAGGTCGGTGAGGTAGATGGCGCGGTTGTCGTAGACCCAGTCGTGGATGAGGGTCTGTCCCTGGGCCACGGCCGCGATCGCCGCGAAGAACGGCACGTTGTCGATGTTGAGGCCGGGGAACGGCATCGGGTGGATCTTGTCGATCGGCGCCTCCAGCTTGGAGGGGCGGACGGTCAGGTCCACCAGCCGGGTCCGTCCGTTGTCGGCGGTGTACTCGGGGGTGCGGTCGTGGTCGAGGCCCATCTCCTCCAGCACGGCGAGTTCGATCTCCAGGAACTCGATCGGCACCCGTCGGATCGTCAGCTGCGATTCCGTGACGACGGCGGCCGCGATCAGGCTCATCGCCTCGACCGGGTCCTCGGAGGGGAGTAGTCGACGTCCACGTCGATCTCGGGCACGCCGTGGACGGTCAGCGTGGTCGTACCGATGCCGTCGACCCGTACGCCCAGCGTTTCCAGGAAGAAGCACAGGTCCTGGACCATGTAGTTGGAGGAGGCGTTGCGGATCACGGTGACGCCGTCGTGGCGGGCGGCCGCCAGCAGCGCGTTCTCGGTCACCGTGTCGCCGCGCTCGGTCAGCACGATCGGGCGGTCGGGGGCGACCGAGCGCTCGACGGCCGCGTGGTAGAGGCCTTCCGTCGCGGTGATGTCCAGGCCGAAGCGGCGCAGCGCGATCATGTGCGGCTCGATGGTCCGGGTGCCGAGGTCGCAGCCTCCGGCGTACGGCAGGCGGAACTGGTCCATCCGGTGCAGCAGCGGGCCGAGGAACATGATGATCGAGCGGGTCCGGCGCGCGGCCTCCGCGTCGATGGCGTCCATGCCGAGCCGGGCCGGGGGGACGATCTCGAGGTCGGTGCCGTCGTTGATCCAGCGGGTGCGGACGCCGATGGAGTGCAGCACTTCCAGCAGCCGGTAGACCTCCTCGATGCGAGCGACCCGGCGCAGAACGGTGCGGCCCTTGTTCAGCAGTGATCCGCAGAGCAGTGCGACGCAGGCGTTCTTGCTCGTCTTGACGTCGATGGAGCCGGAGAGACGGCGCCTGCCGACGACCCGCAGATGCATGGGACCGGCGTAGCCGAGCGACACGATCTCGCTGTCGAGCGCCTCGCCGATCCGGGCGATCATCTCAAGGCTGATGTTCTGATTGCCGCGCTCGATGCGGTTGACGGCGCTCTGGCTGGTGCCGAGTGCGTCGGCGAGCTGCGACTGCGTCCAGCCCCGATGTTGACGGGCGTCACGGATGAGCTTGCCGATGCGTACGAGGTAGTCGTCTGCCATAGGGGCAGGCTATCTCAGATATGAGATGAGACTTCTCTTGGGGTGGACCAAATGGGTGACACCTGGTCTTGATACTCCATCACTCGCACAACTCGGGCAAACCGGACTGGGCTGTTCGGGGGTCGGGGTGCCGCCTCGCCGGCTTCGGGTCGCGCGCGGCCGGCCGGTGGACTTGGCGGAGTTCCGGTGGTCCTGGCGGCGTTCCGGTGGTCATGCGTTCCCGTGGCCACCCCGCCCCTGTTCCCCGGCCGCTCCCGTCGCCCCGGCCGCCGTCCCGGGCTGTCGCCCCAGGCGGGCCCTGCTTCCGCCGTCCCCGGGCTGCCGCCGTGGGTGGGCCCCGCTTCCGCCGTCCCCGGGCGCCGACCCGGGGCGGGTCTGCGCGCGCACCGCGGCCGGTCGCCCCGTTCCGGGGCATGCCGGCGCTCTCCCATCCTCGATGCGGCGTCCGTCACCCACTGTCCCTTTGACAGCTGACAGCTGACAGCTGACAGCGAATGAGTCGGTCGTGATGCCCTGCCTCTGGACGACTGCGTGTGATGGCAAACGATCGCTCTCGGTGGGTGCCTCTCGTGTGCCGTCTCAAGCGATCGGGTCCGCGGCCGCGGCTGTGGCCTGGGGCGACCAGAACGGTTGAGCCACCCCGGTGGCCGAAGAAAACCCGGTTGATCGGGAATCTGGCGTCTGAATACTGGCTGTCGTCTCAGTTGATCTGGACTGCTTCCGCCGTTGTGAACCGGACCAGTGGAAGGACCCCCGAGATTGACCATGCACGGTGACCAAGTGGACGTGACCACCGACATCGTTGCGACCTTGATCCAGGAACAGTTCCCGCAGTGGACTGGCAAGGCGATCCGACTCCTGTCGTCGACCGGGACGGTCCACACCGTCTTCCGCGTCGGGGACGACCTCTCCGCGCGTTTTCCGCTGCGTCTGACCGATGCCGCTGAGGCGCTGGCGGTTCTGGAAGGGGAAGCCCGGGCGAGCGCGGAGCTGGCACGGGTGTCTCGGTTCCCCGTTCCGGAACCTGTCGCCATAGGAAAGCCTGGTGCGGGCTATCCCATGCCGTGGTCGGTCCAGACATGGCTGCCGGGAACGGTCGCCGTCGATGCCGACCCGAGTGGGTCGGACGCTTTCGCCCGGGATCTTGCGGCCTTCATCGCGGCCCTGCGGGACGCCGGGACGCGGGGGCGGCGTTTCAGCGGCGAAAACCGTGGCGGCGTTCTCGCTCACCACGACGACTGGATGGCGAAGTGCTTCGAGGAGAGCGAGGGGCTGCTCGACGTGCCCCGGCTGCGCCAGGTGTGGACCCACCTTCGAAAGTTGCCGCGCACGGCTCCCGACGTGATGAGCCATGGTGACTTGATTCCCGGCAACGTACTGGTCACGGGAGACCGGCTCAGCGGGGTGCTCGACACCGGTGGCTTCGGTCCGGCCGACCCCGCGCTGGATTTGGTCAGCGCCTGGCACCTGTTGCAGCCGGGCCCGCGAGACGTGCTCCGGCGGACACTGGCCAGTGACGATCTGGAATGGGAGCGCGGCAAGGCATGGGCCTTCGAACAGGCGATGGGTGTTGTCTGGTACTACGCCGAGAGCAATCCGGCGATGAGCAGCATGGGGCGCCGGACACTCGACCGCATTCTGGAGTCGCCGAAGTGACGTCGCTCGCTCCGTTCATCGGTACGGACGTCGACGACCACCGCCGAGCCGTCCGCACGGCGTACGAAGGACTCCGGAGCATGCCGACGCTCACGCTCGCCGTCGTGCCGGTGCGGCCGGAACGTCCGCGAGGCGATCGCCAGCACCTCGGGATGGAAGTCCATCAGCACAAGCCGGTCCCGCTCCAGCCGCGACTCGAAACCGACGTTCCGCCCGGTCGTCGCCGCCCAGTACCAGCCCGAGAAGTGATGCTCACCACGTGACCGGCGAAGCGGCCGCACCGCGGCCACGTCCTCGAGCCGTGCCGTGCCGTGCCGTGCCGTGCCGTCATAGGGTCCGGCAGCGGTCGGCGCCGGTACTCCCGTGCTGCATCCGTGTGCGGCAGTTCGGCGTACGGCTCCGCAAGATCGGCCCCGACCGGTGCAGCCGCCCAGCACCCCCAGTACGTCCCCTCGTACGACCGGGTTCGCCGGCGGGGAAGCCGGAACGACTGCGGTGGCCGTCACACGCCTCGACCGGATGACGGCGGACGAGCGGACACCGCCTCCGGACATGACCCGTCGGCGGTCATGTACTAGAGTTATCTCGACATCGAGATATATGCAGAAGGCGAACCGCGACCACCTTCCGCCGGACCGCTGAGTAAGGGTGCCCTAACTAAGTCTTACCTTAGCGGATGGTGTGGAGTCGCAGGCGGCAGGATGCGGTCGGTACGCGCACATTGATGAAGGAGACTGTCGTGTCGGCGAACAGCTTCGACGCCCGCAGCACGCTGCGCGTGGGCGACGAGTCGTACGAGATCTTCAGGCTGGACAAGGTCGAGGGCTCCGCGCGCCTCCCCTACAGCCTCAAGGTCCTCCTGGAGAACCTGCTCCGCACCGAGGACGGCGCGAACATCACCGCCGACCACATCCGTGCGCTCGGCGGCTGGGACTCGCAGGCGCAGCCGAGCCAGGAGATCCAGTTCACGCCGGCCCGCGTGATCATGCAGGACTTCACCGGCGTGCCCTGTGTCGTGGACCTCGCCACCATGCGTGAGGCCGTCAAGGAGCTCGGCGGCGACCCGGCGAAGATCAACCCGCTCGCCCCCGCCGAGCTGGTCATCGACCACTCCGTCATCGCCGACAGGTTCGGCACCCCGGACGCCTTCGCCCAGAACGTGGAGCTGGAGTACGGCCGCAACAGGGAGCGCTACCAGTTCCTGCGCTGGGGCCAGACCGCGTTCGACGAGTTCAAGGTCGTCCCGCCCGGCACCGGCATCGTCCACCAGGTGAACATCGAGCACCTGGCCCGCACCGTCATGGTCCGGGGCGGCCAGGCCTACCCCGACACCCTCGTCGGCACAGACTCGCACACCACCATGGTCAACGGCCTCGGTGTGCTCGGCTGGGGCGTCGGCGGCATCGAGGCCGAGGCCGCCATGCTCGGCCAGCCCGTCTCGATGCTCATCCCGCGCGTCGTCGGCTTCAAGCTCACCGGCGAGCTGCAGCCCGGCACCACCGCCACCGACCTGGTCCTCACGATCACCGAGATGCTGCGCAAGCACGGCGTCGTCGGCAAGTTCGTCGAGTTCTACGGCGAGGGCGTCGCCGCCACCTCCCTCGCGAACCGCGCCACCATCGGCAACATGTCGCCGGAGTTCGGCTCCACCGCCGCGATCTTCCCGATCGACGGCGAGACCCTGAACTACCTCAAGCTCACCGGCCGCAGTGAGCAGCAGGTCGCGCTGGTCGAGGCGTACGCCAAGGAGCAGGGCCTGTGGCTGGACCCGGCCGCCGAGCCCGACTTCTCCGAGAAGCTGGAGCTGGACCTCTCCACGGTCGTCCCCTCCATCGCCGGCCCGAAGCGCCCGCAGGACCGCATCGTCCTCGCCGACGCCGCCGAGCAGTTCGCGCAGGACGTCCGCAACTACGTCGACGACGTCGACGAGGCGGGCAAGGAGTCCTTCCCGGCCTCCGACGCCCCGGCGATCTCCCCGAACGGCGCCCCCTCGAAGCCGACCACGGTCACCGCCCCCGACGGTTCGACGTACGAGATCGACCACGGCGCCGTCACCGTCGCCGCGATCACCTCCTGCACCAACACCTCGAACCCGTACGTCATGGTCGCCGCCGCGCTGGTGGCCAAGAAGGCGGTCGAGAAGGGCCTGACCCGCAAGCCCTGGGTCAAGACCACCCTCGCCCCGGGCTCCAAGGTCGTCACCGACTACTTCGACAAGGCGGGCCTGACCCCGTACCTCGACAAGGTCGGCTTCAACCTCGTCGGCTACGGCTGCACCACCTGCATCGGCAACTCCGGCCCGCTGCCGGAGGAGGTCTCCAAGGCCGTCAACGACCACGACCTGGCCGTCACCTCGGTGCTGTCCGGCAACCGCAACTTCGAGGGCCGGATCAACCCCGACGTCAAGATGAACTACCTGGCGTCCCCGCCGCTGGTCGTCGCCTACGCCATCGCGGGCTCCATGAAGGTCGACATCACCCGCGAGGCGCTCGGCACCGACACCGAGGGCAACCCGGTCTACCTCAGGGACATCTGGCCCTCCGAGGCCGAGGTCAACGACGTGGTGGCCAACGCCATCGGCGAGGACATGTTCAGCAAGTCCTACCAGGACGTCTTCGCCGGCGACGCCCAGTGGCAGGCGCTGCCCATCCCGACCGGCAACACCTTCGAGTGGGACGCCGAGTCGACCTACGTCCGCAAGCCCCCGTACTTCGAGGGCATGACGATGGATACCACCCCGGTCACCGACATCGACGGCGCCCGCGTCCTCGCCAAGCTGGGCGACTCGGTCACCACCGACCACATCTCCCCGGCCGGTGCCATCAAGGCCGACACCCCGGCCGGCACGTACCTCACCGAGCACGGAGTGGAGCGCCGCGACTTCAACTCCTACGGCTCGCGCCGCGGCAACCACGAGGTCATGATCCGCGGCACGTTCGCCAACATCCGCCTGCGCAACCAGATCGCGCCGGGCACCGAGGGCGGCTACACCCGCGACTTCACCCGGGACGGCGGTCCGGTGTCGTTCATCTACGACGCCTCCCGCAACTACATCGAGCAGGGCATCCCGCTGGTCGTCCTGGCCGGCAAGGAGTACGGCTCCGGCTCGTCCCGCGACTGGGCCGCCAAGGGCACCGCGCTCCTCGGTGTCAAGGCCGTCATCGCCGAGTCGTACGAGCGCATCCACCGCTCGAACCTCATCGGCATGGGCGTCCTCCCGCTGCAGTTCCCCGAGGGCACATCGGCCGAGTCCCTCGGCCTGACCGGTGAGGAGACGTTCTCCATCGCCGGAGTCACCGAACTCAACGAGGGCACGACGCCGCGCACGGTCAAGGTGACCACCGACACCGGTGTGGAGTTCGACGCGATCGTCCGCATCGACACCCCCGGTGAGGCGGACTACTACCGCAACGGCGGCATCATGCAGTACGTGCTTCGCCAACTTGTCGGTTGATGAGCTGACCGGCTCGGATGTCAGGGGATCCGGTCGCCGGCCCGCTGCCGACGGGCCCCGCACCAGAGTCTCGCGCAAGCGCCCCCTCAGGCTTCGGCCTGGCGGGGCGCTTGCCGGTTCATGCTGATCGCGTAGTGGCCGGCACACGGTCCAGCTGACGCACGTTTGCTCCGGCTCGCGACTGCCCGCCTCGGCCTCGTGCTGCCGGGCTGTGTGCCGCTCGTCGTCGCGTCGACGCCGGCGTCGTCCGGGTCGAGGTAATCCAGCAGCTCGCAGTTATGGAACGTCGGATCAGGTGCGGCGCGGCCGCGAAACGATCGCGGCCGACCACCTGGACGCCGGCACCCGGCACCCGGCATCCCGACGCCCAGGAAGTGCTCCCGCCCCTTCGCGATGTGCTCGGCCTTCTCGCTCTGCCATGCGGCGAGGGCCTGCTCCCGGTCCTCCGTAGGCGCTGGCGCCGGCCGCGGGGTTCGGGGTTCTCGTACCGCTCCTGGGAGTGGTGGGAGCGTTCGACGCGGTGGCCACCCGAGAGGCCGGGTCCCTGACGCTCACCCAGGTGCCGGGCCACCCGGTCAAGGGGGGAACTGGCGGCGGGTGCACGCGGGGGACGGGGCGACGGTGTACGCACGCATCGACACCCCCGCCGATCGGCCGGGGTGGTTCACGCCGAGGGGCGGATAGCCGCGGCGCGCGCCGATCGCCAGGCTGGCAGGCGTAGTTGTTCACCACATGCCCGTTCCGGTCAGTCAGCAAGGACGCACATGCCTCGCACCATGAACCGATCGCCCGACGTCACCGGACGATGGCCCGGATACCCGTGGCGGGATGTACCGCCGGCCGGATCCGTACCGATGACGACCGCGCTCGCCCAGGCGGACACCCGCACCCCGTCCGCCGACCGCGTCGCACAGGCGGTTGAGACGGTGGAGCGCGTCACCGGCACCGCCGACCTCGTCGCGGGGACCACGCCGGGAGACGGCGCCACCCGCGCCGAGGTGCCCGGGGCGCGCACGCCGCCCGCGTCATCGTGCCCGCCACCGCGTCCGGCTCGGTGGAGTCCGCCCTCGGTGACGACGTGGTCCGGCTGGGTCTGCCCGGCGCCACCGGCGCCCCCGCCGCGGCCGGTGCCAACGGCACCGTGGTGTACGCGGACGCCGACGACGACTTCGACCTCGCCGTCCAGCCCAACCGGGACGGCGTGCGCACGCTGATCACGCTCCGGGGCGCGGACGCCCCGACCGGGTACCGCTTCCCGCTCGACCTGCCCGCCGACGCGGTGACCGAGCAGCTGGAGGACGGCAGCATCCTGGTCAGCCGGGGCGAGGAGTACCTGGGGACCTTCGACGCGCCGTGCGGAGGACGCCGACGGCGAATCGGTGCCCACCGACTACCACTACCGCATCGAGGGCGGCGCCCCGGCGCAGACGGTCCGCACCGGGCCGAACACCGCCTACCCGGTGGTGGCCGACCCGGCGTGGTTCACCCCGCTCGCCATCGTCGCCGGGCGCCTGCTGCTGACCACCGATGTCGAGAGCATCTCCAGGCACGCTGCGCGGAGGATCGCGCAGCGGGGCATCAGCCGGCAGATGGTCGCGAACGCCGTGAAGCACGGGAAGAAGTCCAGGGGCAAGACGGCCGGCACCTGGAAGTACACGAGCGGGAAGATCTTGGTCGTGGTCAACAAGAACGGGAACGTCGTCTCCGTCGGCCGCAACCGATCCGAGAACCCTCCGGGAGACGGGTCACCGCGGACCGGCCACCGCCTCGCGGCAGCAGTCGACGAAGTCGCGCACCACGGCGTTGCCGTCGTCCACGGGAGCCCAGGCCACCGCGACCCGGCTGGGGCTGACACCGCTCACCGGACGGTAGGTGACCCCGGGCCGGGCGTAGAAGCGGGCGGCCGACTCGGGCGCGAGCGCGACCCCGTAGCCGTTCGCGATCGCACTGAGCCAGTCGTCCGGCTGGTCGGTGACGGCACCGATACGGACGGGCCGGCCGCCGCGCTCGTCCGCCGCCAGCCAGTAGTCGCGCCAGGGACCGGTATCCGGCGGCGCTGCCACGAACGGCTCGTCCCACAGCTCATGGAACGACAGCCCTTCACGCGCGGCCAGCGGATGACCGGAGGGGAGCGCCACCCAGCGGGGTTCCTCCAGCAACTCCGCCACACGCAGCGCGCCCTGGCCGGGGAACGGCAGCCGCAGCAGGGCGGCGTCGACGTCCCCGTCGGCGAGTCCCGCGCTCGGGTTCGACCAGGCCGCCTGCCGCATCTCCACCCGCCAGCCCGGCCGGCGCCGGGTGAACTCCGCGATGATGCCGGGTGTCGACTCGTTGGCCGCACTGGCCAGGAAGCCCACCCTCAGTACCCGCTCCGCCCGGCTCGCCACGCCCTTGGTCTCCCTCAGCATCCCGTCCCAGTCCGCCAGCAGCGACGGGACCCGCCGTGCCAGGGCCCGGCCCGGTTCGGTGAGCGCCATACCGGCCCGGGAGCGCGTGAACAGCACCGCGCCCAGCAGGGTTTCCAGCTGCCGGACCTGCCGGGTCAGGGCGGGCTGCGACACGAACAGCCGCTCCGCCGCGCGGGTCAGGCTCCCCTCCTCCGCCACGGCGACGAAGGAGCGCAGCAACCGGGTGTCCACATCCATGCCGCCAGGTTATGGAAACGGGCATTGGACGCCCCGCAGGCCGCCCGTCAGTCTGGACGTGTCGCACGGCGGCCGGCCCCGAACCGCACACCGCGGGCCGTTACCGCGCCCCGTCTCCGCGCATCCGTCGCGGTCGCGGTCGCCGTCGCGGTCCGAGGACCGGCCCCGGTCCGCAGCTCGTCCCCGCCGTCTCCGGGCCGGCGCCGACGCGTCCGCCTTCTTCGCCGTCCCCTGCTCTCGCCGTCCCGTTCCTGCAGAGCCGCCCCGATCAACACCGGTCCGTCCCCGTCCTTGCCCTCCTAGCCGAACAGAGGCCCCCGTGTTCACCGCCTACGCAGTCGTCACCATCGTCACCATCGCGGCCAACGCCGTGGAGGCCGCCGCCAACTTCCTCAGGGCGCGGTTCGTGGTCGCCAACGCCGCCGCGGTCGGCGTCCCGCCGTCCTGGCTGCCCGCCCTCGGCGCGCTGAAGGGCGCCGCGGCCCTGGGGCTCCTGCTCGGCCTCCTCGGCTTCACCGCCATCGGCACGGCCGCCGCCACGGGGCTGGTGCTCTTCTTCATCGGTGCCCTCGTGTGCCACGTCCGTGCCCGTGTCCTCCACAACATCGCGGGCCCGCTGCTCTTCCTGGCCCTGTCGGCCGCGGCGCTCGTGCTCGCTGCCGCGGTGCCGGCCGCCCACGGAGGCTGAGGACCGTCGCGTCCCGTGGTCTCCCGCGCCGGGTCCCCGCGCCTTGTCCCCGCGCCGGGTCCCCACGCCGGGTCCCCACACTGGCTCCCTGCGCCGGCTCCCTGTGCCGGCTCCCTGTGCCGGCTCCCTGCGCCGGTCAGCGCCCCGCCCCTTCCGCGCGGCAAGACGCCCAGTGCACGCCCGCCCCTCCGCCCAGCGCACGCCCAGCCCACGCCCGGCGCACCGTCTGCGCACGGCCGGGGCCGCGGCCCTGGAGGGACCGCGGCCCGGACACGGGGGCGAGGAGGGCTCAGGACAGCAGCTCGACCTCCGCCAGCACGGGCTTCACCGCATACGCGGTGGGGACCAGCCGGTACTGCCGGTAGCTGCCGGGGCGGGCGACGGTGAAGACCCGTGTCTGCCGGTCCCAGGCGAACGACTCCCCGGAGCGCCGGTCCAGATCGGTCCATGTCGTGCCGTTTCGGGAGCCCTGGAGCACCCAGCCCGCGGGGGCCTGGTCGTGTGCCGCCGAGGTGAGCGTGTACTGCACGGCCCGCGTGGCCTCCGCGACAGGCAGCTCCACGGCCGCCTCCAGGGCCGCCTGAGTGCCTGAGGTGTCGTCGAAGAGCGCGCCCGTGCCGCTGATCGCGTCGCGGCGGGGCGAGGGCACCTTGTCGTCCCGGGTGATCGAGACGGGCGCGGCGCCCCTGCCCGTGCCCCAGCGCGACGGTGCCGGGCCCATGTCGAACTCCAGGGTGCCGCCCCGCGCCAGCAGCGCGTGGGGGAGCGCGGTGGAGTTCCAGCGCTTGCCGTTCACCTTCAGGCCCTGGACGTAGATGTTGCGGGCGCTGTTCCGGGGCGCCTTCACCACGAGTTCGCGGCCGTTCTCCAGGTGGACCG
Source organism: Streptomyces sp. I6 (assembly GCA_003725745.1). Classification (GTDB taxonomy): domain Bacteria; phylum Actinomycetota; class Actinomycetes; order Streptomycetales; family Streptomycetaceae; genus Streptomyces. The sequence continues at coordinate 5,455,391 of RHDP01000001.1, forward strand.
TCGCCTTCCTGAAGAGCGGAGAGCCGACCGTGTACTCCCCGCTGCCCATCACCAGCGGATAGAAGCCGAGCGCGGAGAACAGGAACCAGGCCGACTGCTCGCCGTTGTCCTCGTCGCCGTGGTAGCCCTGCCCGATCTCGCTGCCGGTGTAGAGGCGGGACAGGACCTCGCGCACCTTCTCCTGCGTCTTCCACGGCCGGGAGGCCGCGTTGTACATGTAGGCGACGTGGTGGGCGACCTGGTTGGAGTGGCCGTACATGCCCATCCGCACGTCGCGGGCCTCGGTCATCTCGTGGATGACGCTGCCGTACGAACCGACGAACTCCGGCGACGCCGTCTCCGGGGTCGAGAAGTAGGTGTCGAGTTTCCCGGCGAGCCCCGGCCGGCCTCCGTACAGGTTCGCCAGTCCGCGGCTGTCCTGCGGCGCGGTGAACGCATAGCCCCAGCCGTTGGTCTCGGTGTAGTCGTGGCCCCAGACCCGGGGGTCGTACGCGTCCGAGGGCACCCGCCAGCCACCCTTGGCGTCACGGCCCTGGAAGAATCCCGCCTTCCCGTCGAACAGCGTCACGTAGTTGCGGGCCCTGTTCAGGAAGTAGGCGGACTCGTCCTTGTAGCGCGCCTTCTTGGTCTTCGCGTGGAGGGCCGCCGCCATCCTCGACAGGCCGTAGTCGTTGAGGTAGCCCTCCAGCGACCACGACAGGCCCTCGTGCGTCTCGGTGGAGGCGTAGCCGAGGAACGGAGAGGTCTCCATGCCCTTCCGGCCCACGCCCCGGTGCGGCGGGGCCACCGTCGCGTTCTTCAGCGCCGCCTCGTACGCCTCCTCCGCGTCGAAGCCGCGGACGCCCTTCACATACGCGTCGGCGAAGGCGACGTCGGAGGAGGTGCCGGTCATCAGATCGGCGTAGCCGGGGGAGGACCAGCGGGAGATCCAGCCGCCGTCCCGGTACTGCTGGACGAACCCGTCGACCAGTTCGCCCGCCTTCCTCGGGGTGAGGAGCGAGTAGGCCGGCCAGGTCGTCCGGTAGGTGTCCCAGAAGCCGTTGTTGACGTACACCCGGCCATCGACGATCTTCGCGCCCGTGCGGGTCGGGGTGTCCGGGCCGGTCTGCGGCGAGAAGGGGCTGGCGTACCTGTCCTTGCCGTCGACCTTCTCGAAACCGGAGTTCGGGTACAGGTACAGCCGGTAGAGCGAGGAGTAGAGGGTCACCAGCTGGTCGTGGGTGGCGCCCTCGACCTCGACCCGGCCGAGCAGGGCGTCCCAGGCGTCCCGCGCCCGGTCCCTGATCCGGCCGAAGGACGCGGATGCGGGGATCTCCTGCGCGAGGTTCTTCCTGGCCTGGTCGACGCCGATCAGCGAGGTGGCGATGCGCAGCGTCACGGTGCGGTCCTCGCCCGCGTCGAACCGCAGATGGCCGGCTACGCCCTGGGACGAGGAGGAGATGACGGGCGCGTCGAAGACGCCGTACACGAACAGCCGGGTGGCGCCGGTGGACAGCCCGCTCTTGACGTCGGAGTAGCCGGTGAAGGAGCTGGTCTCCGGGTCGAGCGTCAGCCCGGCCTGCTCCGTGACGTTGTCGAAGAGCACCGACGCGTCGTCGCCCGGATAGGTGAACCGCATCATCGCCGCGTGGTCGGTGGGGGCGATCTCCGCCTTCAGCCCGTTCTCGAACGTCACGCCGTAGTAGTGCGGCCGGGCGGTCTCCTTCTCGTGGCGGAAGGGCAGGGCGCGGGCGGTACGGCCGGTGTCCGGGGTGCCCTTCGCGGCGGACGGCATCAGCTGGAAGGTCTGCCGGTCGCCCATCCACGGGCTCGGCTCGTGGCTGGCGCTGAACGCCTGCACCGTGGGCAGGTTGTCGGCGTTGTTGGCGCGCGCGTACTCGTACAGCCAGCTCAGCGAGCCGGCGTTGGTCACCGGGGTCCAGAAGTTGAAGCCGTGCGGGACGGCCGTCGCCGGGAAGGTGTTCCCGCGCGAGAACGCGCCGCTGGAGTTGGTGCCGCGCACCGTCGAGGCGTAGTCCGAGAGGTGCGCGAGCCGCTTCTCGGGTGCCTTCGGGGCGATCCGGATGTCGTCGACCCACCCCTGGAACTTCGCCGGGCCCTCGGGCGCGTCGTACGCCACCAGGATCCGGTCCACGGTCTTCCCCGCGGCGACCGAGCCGATCCGGGACGCCACATGGTTCCACTGGTTGACGTAGAGCCGCTTCGCGGCGCCCTGCCCCTGCGGCGTGAGCGGCCCGCCGTGCGAGTCCACCGCCCGGAGGTCGCTCAGAAGGGTGCCGTCGGTGAAGGCGAGGTCGACCGCCACGTTGGTGGCCGGGTAGCGGAGATCGGTCTCGGCCATCGACGGGAAGATCCGGTACGACAGCTCCGTGTCCCGGCGCACGGCCGTGTCGACGTCGAAGACCTTGTTGTACGAGTACGCGCGGCCGTCCGGTGTGTGCGTGCCCGCGTACCGCAGGGCGCGCGTGCCGGTGAAGCCCGCGCGGGCCTTCGCGGTGGGGGAGCCCGCCGGACCGCGGTCGACATGGCTGCGCATGTCCTTTGGCACGGGGCTGTCGGTGTCGCCGTCGGAGAACTGCACGTCGGCGAGCTGGACGATGTCCGGGGCCCCGTTGTTGCCGGTGATCTCCAGGCGGTAGTGCGGGTACGCCCCGGCCTTCGCCGGGTCGATGCCGTACGTCCTCGTCTGGAAGCGCTTGTCGAACGTCTGGCCCTCGCGGGTGTCCAGGACCGTCCAGTCCTCTCCGTCCTTCGAGCCCTTGAGCGTCCAGTCCCTCGGGTCGCGCTCGGCGAAGTCGTTGGCCGAGGTCAGTGCGTAGGTGACGACCTTGACGGGGCCGTCCGTGTCGAACTCGACCCAGCCGGCCGGTTCGAAGGTGAGCCATTTGGTGGACGGTTGGAGGTCGACCAGGTTTTCCTTGGTCTCCCCGGCGCCGGCGTTCTCGCCGCTGGCGCGCAGGTCGACGACCTTGTCGGTGACATTGCCGGGGATGCCCGAGGTGAAGCCGCCGTCGACGCCGGCGGACCGCTTCGCTCCGTCCGGTCCGGTGTCGACGGCGTTGCGCCAATCGGGCTGGGGCTGGTCGGCCTCGAAGGAGCTGGAGAACTCCGCCGCGGGGCCGGGGGCCGGGAGGGCAGGGCGACGGCCGCCGACTGCGCCGTCACCACCAGCAGGGAAGCGACCGCCACCAGGGCGGCCGAGCGGGTGTGGGGACGTCTGGGGCTGGATCGTTGCCGCATGGAAGCGGTTCCTCCCGCCGGAAGGGATGGGCAAGGCAGAGACACGTGGTGACGAGCCGTGACGAGCAGAGGAAGGAAGGATCACCACTGAACAAGTGGGGCAATGGAGGGATGGGAGGGATGGGAGGGATGGGAGGGGCGAGAAGGGTGAGAGGGTGGGAGGAGGAGAGGGGGACAACGTTGTCAGGAGAGCCGCGCAGGCACTAGTAGGGAGGCAAGTTCCCTTTGGTGTCAAGGGTGTTGGCGGCATGTCGGTTCGGATCAGGCCGCTTCCGCAGGACTCCCGCGACGGCGTCCGGTCGCCGCCGTACTGTGTCCAGGTGTTCTCGCGCACGTTCCCGCCGTGTCCGCGCCCACGAGGTCTCAACTCGGGAAAGACTGCTGCCCAACGCTGTTTTCGATCTTGCTCCGTCGGAGGGGAGTGGACTATACCTGTCGGCGTCCGCCTCGCCGGAAGGCACGGCGAAGGGCCGGGGGACGGGCAGACGACGTGTCGTCTGCGGCCCGGACGGCAGTCCGTTCCCACTGCCACGGAATCACCCCTGCACGACCAGCTTCAGCAATCGACCGCGGTGGCGGGGCCCTTCGTCCCAGGAAGGACGGGCGACCGGTTCACCGCCTGAGTCCTGGAGAAGGCGAGGACTGAGCATGGGATCCACCTCCGGCCACCCGAACGGCGGTCTCGGCCGCCGCGACCTGATCAAGCGGTCCGCGGCGCTCGGCCTGGTCACCCTTCCCGCGATGGGCTTCCTGTCCGCCTGTGCCAGCGGCGGTGGCGGCGCCGGCGGCTCGAAGGTCGAGAAGGGCAAGGTCACCAAGACCAACCCGCTCGGCGTCAACGAGACCGCGGCCCTCGAAGTCGTCATCTTCGACGGGGGTTTCGGACAGCAGTACGCCATCGACGCGGAGAAGAAGTACAACGCGGCCTTCCCCGAGGCCCCCAAGGTCACGCACAAGGCCACCCAGAAGATCCAGTCCGAGCTCCAGCCCCGGTTCAACGGAGGCACCCCGCCGGACCTCATCGACAACTCCGGCGCCGAGCAGATGGACATGGGCGTCCTCGTCGGCAAGAAGCAGCTCGCCGACCTCACCCCGCTGCTGGACGCGCCCTCGATCGACGACCCGGGCACCAAGGTCCGGGACACGCTCCGCCCCGGCATCGTCGAGATGGGCCAGTTCGACGGAGCGCCGGTCTGGATCCTCTACTACGCCTACACGGTTTACGGCGTCTGGTACTCGCGCACCGCGCTCGACCGGCTCGACGCGCAGTACCCCGAGACCTGGGACGAGATGCTCGCCCTGTGCGAGAAGGCGAAGAAGCAGGGCATCGCGGGCTGGACGTACGCCGGCAAGCACCCCTACTACCTGCCGTTCTCGCTCTACCCGTTCATCGCCAAGATCGGCGGCCGGGAGGTCCTGGAGTCCATCGACAACCTGGAGCCGAACGCCTGGAAGCACCCGGCCGTCAAGGCCGCGTTCGAGGCGTACTACGAGCTCCAGCGGAAGGGCTACATCCTCAAGGGCACCCCGGCCTCGACCACATCCAGTCCCAGACCGCCTGGACCAAGGGCAGGGCGCTGTTCATCCCCAACGGCTCCTGGGTGGAGAACGAGGCGGCCAGCACCATGCCGAAGGACTTCGACCTCGCCGTCTCCGCGCCGTCCGGACTCGACGGCTCGGACAAGATGCCCTTCGGCACCCTCTGGGCCTCCGGCGGTGAGCCCTTCATCGTCCCGGCGAAGGCGAAGAACGTCGAGGGCGGCATGGAGCAGCTGCGGATCATGCTCAGCGAGGAGTCCTCGAGGAACTTCACCCGGCAGGTCAAGTCGCTGACCGCGTTCAACGGCGGCACCGACGGGATCGAGCTGACGCCGGGTCTGAAGTCGGGCGTCGCCGCGCTGGAGAAGGCCGGCCGGAACGTCGTCAACCCGCGGTTGCAGGACTGGTACGTCAAGCTCCAGAAGGAGCAGATCGGCGTCGCCGGTCTGGGCGAGATGATGGCCGGGCGGCTCACCCCGGCCGAGGCCGTCAGCAGGATCCAGGGCTTCGCCGACCGGGCCGCGCAGGACCCGTCCGTCAGGAAGTACCAGCACCAGTGAGCGGCCCGTGCTCCCGGGGGCGCGCCCCGGGAGCACGCAGCACGGGGCGGATCACTCCTGAGGATCGGGGTCGGTAACCATGCAGCACGGCAAGTACCGGTTCATCGCGGGGTTCCTGGCGGCCCCCCTGGCGCTGTACGCACTCTTCGTCGTCTGGCCGTTCGTCCAGTCCATCTACTACTCCTTCACGGACTGGACCGGTCTGAGCCCGGAGTTCTCCATGGTCGGCCTCGACAACTACGCCAGGCTCTGGGACGACGACGTCTTCTGGACGTCGCTCCGGCACAGCCTGCTGTTCGCGCTGCTGCTGCCGGTGCTGACGATCGGCCTCGCCCTGTTCTTCGCCTTCATGATCAATGTGGGCGGGCGGCCCCGCCGGGGCGCCGCGGTCTCCGGGGTGCGGGGCTCGTCGTTCTACAAGATCGCCTACTTCTTCCCGCAGGTGCTCTCGATCGCGATCGTCGCCCTGCTCTTCCAGTTCGCGTACAACCCGGAGAGCGGGGCGATCAACTCCGGGCTGCGGGCGATCGGGCTCGACGGCGTCCAGCCGCTGTGGCTCGGTGACCCGGACCTCGCCCTGTGGTGCGTGATGGCGGTCCTCGTCTGGTCCACGGTCGGCTTCTTCGTCGTCCTGTTCTCCGCGGGCATGGCGTCCATCCCCAGGGACTTCTACGAGGCGGCGCTGCTGGACGGCGCGGGCCGGATCACCACCTTCTTCCGGATCACCCTGCCGCTGCTGCGGGACACCATCCAGTCCGGCTGGGTCTACATGGGCATCCTCGCGCTCGGCGCCGAGTCCTTCGCGGTGGTGCAGATCATGACCACGGGGCCGGGCGGCCCCGACTACTCGACCACGGTGCTGGTGCTGTACGTCTACCAGTCGGCGTTCCGCGACGGCGCCGCGGCCTACGCGACGACGATCGGCGTCGCCCTGCTCGTCGTCACGCTGGCCTTCGCGGCCGCCGTGATGAGGCTGGGCCGCCGCGAGCGCCTGGAGTACTGACGTGAAGACGACCGAGACCTCTCCCGCCGGCACCGCGGAACCCCTGCCGCACGAGGTGAAGGCCGGCCTTCCCGGCGCGGGGCCGGGGAAGGGCGGCGGGCGCGGCCGCGGCAGGGTCCTCAACGCCTTCTCGCACGGCGTGCTGGTCCTGTGGGCCTTCATGGTCGTCATGCCGCTGCTGTGGGCGGTGATGACGTCCTTCAAGGACGACAACGCGATCTTCAGCTCGCCGTGGTCGCTGCCGGACCGGATCCACTTCGAGAACTGGTCGCGCGCCTGGAGCCAGGCGCATATGAGCGACTACTTCCTGAACACCGTCCTGGTGGTCGCCGGCTCCCTCGCGGGCACCCTGCTGCTGGGCTCGATGGCGGCGTACGTCCTGGCCCGGTTCGACTTCCCCGGAAACCGCTTCCTCTACTTCCTCTTCATCGGGGGATGAGCTTCCCGATCATGCTGGCGCTGGTCCCGCTGTTCTTCGTCATGAACAACATTCAGCTCCTGAACACCATCCACGGCCTGATCCTGGTGTACATCGCCTACTCGCTGCCGTTCACCGTGTTCTTCCTGACCGCCTTCTTCCGCACGCTGCCGACCTCGGTGGCCGAGGCGGCGCTGATCGACGGGGCCTCGCACACCCGGACGTTCTTCCAGGTCATGCTGCCGATGGCCAAGCCCGGACTGATCAGTGTGGGGATCTTCAACTTCCTCGGTCAGTGGAACCAGTACATGCTGCCGACGGTGCTCAACACCGAGCCGGAGCACAAGGTGCTCTCCCAGGGACTGGTGCAGCTGGCCGTCAGCCAGGGGTACAAGGGCGACTGGTCCGGCCTGTTCGCGGGCCTGGTGATGGCGATGCTGCCGGTGCTCGCCGCGTACACCGTCTTCCAGCGCCAGGTCGTCGCGGGCCTCACGGCGGGCGCCCTGAAGTAGCCCCCGCCGCTCCGCCACCGCGCGCGTACCGCCCGCCGGCACCCCCGGCGGGCGGTACGCGCGCCTCCTCGGATAGGCCCGGCTTTCGCTCAGGTCTTGACGGAGAGCGGCCCGAAAGGCTCCCCTTGGAGTTCACATGTTGGAGTGAAGAGCAGGAGTGTGTGAGTCGATGGAGACTCCGGGGTCGCAGACATCTCTGCATCGGGCCAATCTCGAAAGGGTCGTACGCGCCGTGCGTCTGGCCGGTTCGCTCACCCAGGCCGAGATCGCGAGGAGCACGGGCCTGTCCGCCGCGACCGTCTCCAACATCGTCCGGGAGCTGAGGGAGGGCGGGACCGTCGAGGTCACCCCCACCTCCGCGGGCGGCCGCCGGGCCCGCAGCGTCTCGCTCAGCGGCGACGCCGGCATGGTCGTCGGCGTCGACTTCGGCCATACGCACCTGCGGGTCGCGATCGGCAACCTGGCCCACCAGGTCCTCGCCGAGGAGTCCGAGCCGCTCGATGTGGACGCCTCCTCCGCCCAGGGCTTCGACCGGGCGGAGCTGCTGGTCAAACGGCTCATCGAGGCTACCGGAATCGGCCCGGACAAGATCGTCGGGGTCGGTCTGGGCGTGCCCGGGCCGATCGACGTGGAGTCCGGCACCCTGGGCTCCACGGCGATCCTGCCGGGCTGGAGCGGCATCAACCCCAGCCGGGAGCTCTCCGGCCGGCTCGGCGTGCCCGTGTACGTCGACAACGACGCCAACCTCGGCGCCCTGGGCGAGCTGGTCTGGGGCAGCGGCCGCGGCGTGAAGGACCTCGCGTACATCAAGGTCGCCAGCGGTGTCGGCGCCGGACTCGTCATAGAGGGCCAGATCTACCGCGGCCCCGGCGGCACGGCGGGGGAGATCGGGCACATCACCCTGGACGAGTCGGGGCCCGTCTGCCGCTGCGGCAACCGGGGCTGCCTCGAGACGTTCACGGCGGCCCGCTACGTGCTGCCGCTGCTCCAGTCGAGCCACGGCCCGGACCTGACCATGGAGAAGGTCGTCCAGCTGGCGCGGGAGGGCGATCCGGGCTGCCGGCGGGTCGTCGCCGACGTCGGCCGGCACATCGGCAGCGGCGTGGCCAACCTGTGCAACCTGCTGAACCCCAGCAGGGTGGTCCTGGGCGGCAGTCTCGCGGAGGCCGGGGAACTGGTGCTCGCGCCGATCCGCGAGTCCGTCTCCCGGTACGCGATCCCCAGCGCCGCCCGGCGGCTCTCCGTCCTCCCGGGGGCGCTGGGCGCCCGGGCCGAGGTGCTGGGGGCGCTGGCCCTCGTGCTCGGCGAAATGGGCGATTCGACACTTCTGGACAGCTCAGTACCGGCGGGAAGTCTTGCCTTCACTTAGATAACGAATGGCGACGTTGTCATCTCGTTAAGGATTTACTCCTTGACGCTGGCGTTACAGCCGAGTTGACTTCCAGCCACCTCGGCCGCAAGGACGCGGCCTCGTCAGGGAGGTTTCTGAATGAACACGCAGATGCGTCGTGTCGCCGTGGCCGTGACCGCCGCCGCGATGGCCGTGTCCCTCGCCGCCTGCGGCAGCGCCAAGGAGTCCGGCGACACCGGCGCCAAGACCGGTGCCGCCAAGGGCGACGCCCTCACCATCGGTCTCCTGCTCCCCGAGAACCAGACCGCGCGCTACGAGAAGTTCGACAAGCCGCTCATCGAGAAGAAGATCAGCGAGCTGACGAACGGCAAGGCCAAGGTCGTCTACGCCAACGCCAAGCAGGACGCGACGCTGCAGACCCAGCAGGTCGACACGATGATCACCAACAAGGTCGACGCGCTGATCGTCGACGCGGTGGACTCCAAGGCCATCGCCGGCGGTGTCAAGAAGGCCAAGGACGCGGGCATCCCGATCATCGCCTACGACCGTCTCGCCGAGGGCCCCGTCGACGCCTACACCTCCTTCGACAACGAAGAGGTCGGCAGGGTCCAGGGCGAGGCCCTCCTCGAGGCGCTCGGCGACAAGGCCAAGAGCGGCCAGATCGTCATGATGAACGGCTCCGTCACCGACCCGAACGCCGCGCTCTTCAAGAAGGGCGCCCACTCCGTCCTCGACGGCAAGGTGAACGTCGGCAAGGAGTACGACACCAAGGAGTGGAAGCCGGAGAACGCCAACGCCAACATGGAGGCCGCTATCTCGGCCCTCGGCAAGGACAAGATCGTCGGCGTCTACTCCGCGAACGACGGCATGGCGGGCGGCATCATCACCGCCCTCAAGGCCGGCGGCTTCGACAAGCTCCCGCCGGTGACCGGTCAGGACGCCGAACTCGCCGGTGTGCAGCGCATCGTCGCGGGTGAGCAGTTCATGAGCATCTACAAGCCGTACGCGCCGGAGGCGGCCGCGGCCGCCGAGATGGCCGTCGCGCTCGCCAAGGGCCAGAGCCTCGACGCGATCGCCACGTCCAAGGTCGACAGCCCCACCACCCAGGGCATCCCGTCCGTGCTCGTCCCGGTCGTCTCCCTGACCAAGGACAACATCGCGGACTCGGTCATCAAGGACGGCGTCTACACCGCCGCCGAGATCTGCACCCCGAAGTTCAAGGCCGCCTGCGACGCGATCGGCCTGAAGTAGGCACCACGTCCCCGAGGGACGCTCCCTGAAGCCTGGCCGGTGCCCCGCCCCCATCCAGCCCCCGCTATCGGGGCGGGGCACCGGGCAGAAACGCTTCTTCCAGCATCAGCTCGACCCTCCGCGCCACCCCTCCGGCGCGGTATCCCGCCGGTCAGGCGGCGAAGGAGATGGTTCACGTGTCCGCTACGCCCGTGCTGGCGTTGCGCGGGGTCTCCAAGCGGTTCGGTGCCGTTCAGGCGCTCACCGACGTAGAGCTTGAGGTCCACGCCGGTGAGGTGGTCGCCCTGGTGGGCGACAACGGCGCCGGAAAGTCCACGCTGGTCAAGACGATCGCCGGCGTGCACCCCATCGATGAGGGCGTCATCGAGTGGGAGGGCAGGGCCGTGTCGATCGGCAAGCCCCACGACGCCCAGAACCTGGGCATCGCGACCGTCTACCAGGACCTCGCGCTGTGCGACAACATCGACGTCGTCGGCAACCTGTACCTCGGCCGGGAACTCCGCAAGCGCGGCGTCCTCGACGAGGTCGAGATGGAGCGCCGCTCCCGCGAACTGCTGAGCACGCTGTCCATCCGCATCCCCAGCGTCCGCATCCCGATCGCCTCGCTGTCCGGCGGCCAGCGGCAGACCGTGGCCATCGCCCGCTCGATGCTCGGCGCCCCCAAGCTGGTCATCCTCGACGAGCCCACCGCGGCCCTCGGCGTCGAGCAGACCGCGCAGGTGCTCGACCTGGTCGAGCGGCTCCGCGAGCGCGGCCACGCGGTCATCCTCATCAGCCACAACATGGCCGATGTGAAAGCGGTCGCCGACAGGGTGGCGGTGCTCCGGCTCGGCCGGAACAACGGCGTCTTCGACGTCAAGGCCACCTCGCAGGAAGAGATCATCTCCGCCATCACCGGCGCCACGGACAACGCCGTGACCCGTCGTGCGGCGCGCACCTCGGAGGCGCAGAAGTGAGCATCGACAAGACCCCGGCACCCGCCGGCGGCCGCCACCGGGTGGTCAACCCGGACGCCGCGCACGACGCGGTCACCGCGGTCGACCCCCGGCTCCTGGTGCGCGGGCAGGGCCTCGGCGGCTACATCGCGGAGTTCAAGCGCAAGCTCCACGCCGGCGACCTGGGTTCCATCCCGGTCGTCATCGGCCTGATCCTGATCTGCGCGATCTTCCAGAGCCTGAACTCGCAGTTCCTCTCCGCGCAGAACCTCAGCAACATCGCCGTCACCATGGTCGCCACCGGCATGATGGCCGTCGGCATCATCTTCGTGCTGCTGCTCGGCGAGATCGACCTGTCGGTCGGCGCGGTCAGCGGGGTGTCCGGCGCGATCGTGGCCGTGCTCAGCGTCACCCAAGGGATGAACGAGTGGCTGGCCGTGCTGGCGGCCATCGCCGGCGGTGCGGTCATCGGAGCCCTGCACGGCTTCTTCTTCGCCCGGATCGGCGCCCCCGCCTTCGCCGTCACCCTGGCCGGCCTGCTGTTCTGGCAGGGCTTCATGCTCCAGCTCCTCGGCTCCCAGGGCACCATCAACCTGGACGGCGACGGCATCGTGGCCAAGCTGACCACGTACTACTTCTCCGACGTGGCAGCCGCCTACGGACTCGCCGGACTGGCCGTCGCCGTGTTCTTCGTCTCGGCCTCCACCGACGCCCGCCGCCGCCGGGCGGCCGGCATCCCGTCCCGGCCGCTCGGCGACATCGTGCTCCGCACGGTGCTGCTCGCCGCCGTGGCCTTCGCCGCCGCGTACGTGTTCAACCAGTACAAGGGCCTGCCGCTGGCGCTGGTGCTGTTCCTGGCGGTCCTGGTGTCCACCGACTTCGTCCTGCGGCGCACCGCCTACGGACGCAAGGTCTTCGCCCTCGGCGGCAGCGTCGAGGCTGCCCGGCGCGCCGGCATCAACGTCACCGCGGTGCGGATCTCGGTCTTCGCCATCGCCGGCACCTTCGCGGCCGTCGGCGGCCTGTTCTGGGCTTCCAAGATCGCCGCCGCCAACCAGAGCGCCGGCGCGGGCGAGCTGCTGATGAACGTCATCGCGGCGGCCGTCATCGGCGGCACCAGCCTCTTCGGCGGCCGCGGCCGCACCTGGAACGCGCTGCTCGGCGTCATGGTGATCGTCTCGATCCAGTACGGGCTCGCGCTGGAGGGCATCGCCACCCCGATCCAGTTCATGATCACCGGTGGGGTGCTCCTCGCCACCGTCGTGATCGACTCGGTCACGCGCAAGACGCAGAAGACCGCCGGCCGCGCGTAGCGGCCACCCACCTGGCAGTGCCCTGCGCCGGAACCGGCGCAGGGCACTGCCGCGTGTTCTCCCCCGGGGCGGGCAGCCGTACGCCAGGGCCCCGTGTCGTCCGAAGGGGTGACGCGGAACGCACCGCCCGATGACAGCCGCCGGGAGCGGAACATTAGACTCGGCGAAATCGACCAGCTCGACCAGCTCGAACGCAAGGAGGCACGGTGACGCAGCCGCGCGTAGCGCGTCGTTCAAAAGTGGCGGTGGGCGACGGGTGGGAGCTGCTTACCCGTATCAAGGGACCCCGTGATCTGGACCGGCTCAGCCCGGAGCAGCTCGGCCTGCTGGCCGCGGAGATCCGCAGCTTCCTGGTGGACGCCGTCTCCAAGACCGGCGGCCACCTCGGCCCCAACCTCGGCGTGGTCGAGCTGACCATCGCCCTGCACCGGGTCTTCGACTCACCGAAGGACAAGGTCCTCTTCGACACCGGTCACCAGAGCTATGTGCACAAGCTGCTCACCGGCCGCCAGGACTTCTCCAGGCTCCGGGCCAGGGGCGGCCTGTCCGGCTACCCCTCGCGCGCCGAGTCCGAGCACGACGTCATCGAGAACTCCCACGCCTCGACGGTCCTCGGCTGGGCGGACGGCCTGGCCAAGGCCAACGAGGTGCTGGGGAAGGACGACCACGTCGTCGCCGTCATCGGTGACGGCGCCCTCACCGGCGGCATGGCCTGGGAGGCGCTGAACAACATCGCCGACGCCAAGGACCGCCCGCTCGTCATCGTCGTCAACGACAACGAGCGCTCCTACGCCCCCACCATCGGCGGCCTCGCCAACCACCTGGCCACCCTGCGCACCACCGACGGCTACGAGCGCTTCCTCGCCCGCGGCAAGGACATCCTGGAGCGCACCCCCGTCGTCGGCAGGCCCCTCTACGAGACCCTGCACGGCGCCAAGAAGGGCCTCAAGGACTTCATCGCCCCGCAGGGCATGTTCGAGGACCTCGGCCTGAAGTACGTCGGCCCCATCGACGGCCACGACATCGAGGCCATGGAGTCCGCGCTGACCCGCGCCAAGCGGTTCGGCGGTCCGGTCATCGTCCACTGCCTCACCGAGAAGGGCCGCGGGTACCAGCACGCGGAGCAGGACGAGGCCGACCGCTTCCACGGCATCGGCCCGATCCACCCCGACACCGGTCTGCCGGTGAAGACCGCCGCGGCCAGCTGGACCTCCGTCTTCGGCGACGAGATGGTCAAGCTGGGCCGGGAACGCGAGGACGTCGTCGCCATCACCGCGGCGATGCTCCAGCCCGTCGGCCTGAAGAAGTTCGCCGAGACCTTCCCCGAGCGCGTCTTCGACGTCGGCATCGCCGAGCAGCACGCGGCGACCTCCGCCGCGGGACTCGCCACCGGCGGGCTCCACCCGGTGTTCGCCGTCTACGCCACGTTCCTCAACCGCGCCTTCGACCAGGTGCTGATGGACGTCGCCCTGCACAGGTGCGGAGTGACCTTCGTCCTGGACCGGGCGGGTGTCACCGGCGACGACGGCGCCTCCCACAACGGCATGTGGGACATGTCGATCCTCCAGGTCGTCCCCACCCTGCGGATGGCCGCACCGCGCGACGCCGAGCAGCTGCGCGCCCAGCTCCGCGAGGCCGTCGAGGTCGACGACGCGCCCACCGTGGTCCGCTACTCCAAGGGCGTGGTCGGCCCCGCCGTCCCGGCCGTCGGCCGCGTCGGCGGGATGGACGTCCTGCGGGAGCCCGGCGCCGTCCCCCACGGCCCTTCGGGCATGGAAGGCACCCCCGGGCCCGATGTGCTGCTCGTCTCGGTCGGCGCGCTCGCGCCGATGTGCCTTGAGATCGCCGGCCTCCTCGACAAGCAGGGCATCTCCACCACCGTCGTCGACCCCCGCTGGGTCAAGCCGGTCGACGAGGCCCTCCCCGCGCTCGCCGCCAGGCACCGCGTCGTCGTCACCGTCGAGGACAACGGCCGCGTCGGCGGTGTCGGTTCCGCCGTCGCCCAGGCGCTGCGCGACGCCGGGGTCGACCTGCCGCTGCGCGACTTCGGCATCCCGCCGCGCTTCCTCGACCACGCCTCCCGCAAGGAGGTCATGGCCGAGATCGGGCTGACCGCCCCGGACATCGCCCGCCAGGTCACCGGCCTCGTCGCCAAGCTGGACGGCCGCCTCGACGACGAGCCCAGCAGGGCCGCCGCGCCCGCGCGGGACTGATCCGCGCGCCGTCCGGCGCGCGCACCGGCAGACCGATTGGACCGGTCGGAGTACCCAGGGAGGTTTCCGGCCGGTCCTTTCGTGTGAAACGCACTCCGTGGGCGGGCGAGGCCCTGTACCCCTCTCGATCATGGGTTGACGGCCATGGGTACGGAGGTACGCCGGTGAGCACACAGCAGCAGCCCCCAGGAGTACCGGGGCGTTCCGGACCAAGACGGTCGAGCAGTCGATCCGGGACACGGAGGAGCCGGAGCACGCGCTCAAGAAGTCGCTCTCCGCCTGGGACCTCACCGTCTTCGGCGTCGGCGTCATCATCGGCACCGGCATCTTCGTGCTGACGGGCATCGCCGCCAAGGAGAACGCCGGCCCCGCCACCGCCCTGTCCTTCGTCGCCGCCGGCATCGTCTGCGCCCTCGCGGCGCTCTGCTACGCCGAGTTCGCCTCCACCGTGCCGGTGGCCGGCTCGGCGTACACCTTCTCGTACGCCTCGATCGGGGAACTCCCCGCCTGGATCATCGGCTGGGACCTGGTCCTGGAGTTCGCCCTCGGCACGGCGGTGGTGGCGGTCGGCTGGTCCGGATACGTCCGCGCCCTCCTGGAGACCAACCTCGGCCTGCAGATGCCGACGGCGCTCTCCGGGCCCGACGCGGGAGGCCACTTCGACCTGCTGGCCTTCCTGCTCATCCTGGCGCTCACCGCCGTACTCGTCATCGGCATGAAGCTGTCCGCCCGCATCACCGCGATCGTCGTCGCGATCAAGGTCACCGTGGTGCTGCTGGTCATCGTCGCGGGCGCCTTCTTCATCAAGGCGGAGAACTACACCCCCTTCATCCCCCGGCAGAGCCGCAGGAGACCGGGAGCGGCCTCGCGGCACCGCTGGTCCAGCTGCTGTTCGGCTACGAACCCACCAACTTCGGCGTCATGGGCATCTTCACCGCCGCCTCCATCGTCTTCTTCGCCTTCATCGGCTTCGACGTCGTCGCCACCGCCGCCGAGGAGACCAGGAACCCCCAGCGCGACATGCCCCGCGGAATCCTCGGCTCCCTGCTCATCTGCACCGTGCTGTACGTGGCCGTCACCCTCGTCGTCACCGGCATGCAGCGCTACACCGAGATGTCGGCGACCGCCCCGCTCGCCGACGCCTTCAAGGCCGTCGGCCAGCCCTTCTTCGCCGGCGCCATCAGCCTCGGCGCGGCCGTGGGACTCATCACCGTCTGCATGATCCTCCTGCTGGGCCAGACCCGGGTGTTCTTCGCCATGAGCCGCGACGGACTGCTGCCGCGCTTCTTCTCCATCACCCACCCGACGTTCCGGACACCCCACCGCGCGACGATCGTGCTCGGCGTGGTCATCGCCGTCATCGCGGGCTTCACCAGCCTCCAGGCGCTCGCCGCCCTGGTGAACATCGGCACGCTCTTCGCCTTCGTCATCGTGGCCCTCGGCGTCATCATCCTCCGCAACACCCGGCCCGACCTGCACCGCGCCTTCCGGACCCCCTGGGTGCCGGTGCTGCCGGCCGCCTCCATCGCCGCGTCCCTCTGGCTGATGCTGAACCTCCCGGCCGAGACCTGGCTGCGGTTCGCCGTGTGGATGGCGCTGGGCGTGGTCGTCTACTACCTCTACGGCCGCTCCCACAGCCGCCTCGGCAAGCTGGGCAGGGGCGCCGAGTTCTAGCCAGTGCCGCGTCAGGCAACGTTCGCCCCGTCGCGACACCCGGCACGGCGACTCGCTGCGCTGCCGGATCAACCGGGTAGGCCCACTGCGAGGCCGATCCGGCGCCTTGCGATGCCTCCCCTCGGCCCGGAGGGCCGGGGGAATCCCCATGCACCGGACGCCGCTCCCTGACGGGCAAAGCCTGCCTGACGCGGCTAGCTCCAAGGCCGTGAAGTTTGCGGCTGGGTCGTGTCGTCAAGGGCCTGCGGCTGCGAGGATCTCGATGCCAGTGGTGGCCTTGTAGCTGGTCCGGTCGATGCGGGGGCCTCGGGCCTGGTACTTGGAGATGGCGCGTTTGACGATGCGGGGGCTGACCCGTAGCCGCCGCTGGGGCAGCAGGCTGGCCAGGACGTGCCGACCGATGGTGCCGGTCAGGTCGATGGCGGTGTCGGCGATGACGCCCGCGGCCAGGACGAGCTGGTCGCGGGCGGCCTGCCAGGCGATGGAGAAGCCGGCCCGGTCCGGGTCGGTGCCGGGCTGGGTGCTGGTGGCGTCCGCCATGGCGGTCCGCAGCAGCTGGTGGACCACCAGCAGGGCGTAGATCTCCTGGTCGATGCCCTCGGGGGTGCGGGCGCGCAGGACCCGGCCGCCGAGGATGGTCGATTTCAGTTCCAGGTAGGCGGTTTCGATCTCCCAGCGCTGGTGGTAGAGCATGGCCAGTTCACCGGCGGGGTGGCGGTGGTGGTCGAGCAGAGTGGTGGCGAGCCGGTAGAGGCCGGTGTGTTTCCCGGCGGTGGTGGTGATGGTGATCTCGCAGTCGACGACGCGCACGGGTACCGGGCCGAGGGCGGAGAGGTAGGAGCCGTCCCGGTAGCGGGCCAGGATCGGCATCCGGCGGCCGTTCTTGAGCCGGACGAGGACCTCGGCCCCGGTGGCCGCGATGTCGTTGATCAGCCCCTGGGCGGCGAAGTTGCGGTCGGCCAGCAGGATCATCCCCGGCCGCAGGCTGGGCAGCAGGCGCGGGGCGTGGGTGGTCTCACCCGATGTGGTGGGTCCGAAGACCGCGTCGATGAGGGTGCGGGTGCCGCAGGCGACCAGGGTCAGCAGGCGGACCTGCGGGTAGCCGGTCCCGCCGTGGTTGCCCGCCTGCTTGGTGAACCGGGTCAGGACGGCAGGGGTGTCGGGGACCGTCAGGGTGGTGCCGTCGAGCGCGATCACCAGCAGACCGCGCCACCATGCTCCCGGTGTCCGTGGCCCGGCCACCGGGCCTTTCAGCAGGTCGAACAGCCATTTCAGCGGTGTGGCGCCGATACGGCGGCGGGCCTGGGCCAGCGCGCTTGCCGACGGCGCGGCCAGTGGCAGACCGGCCAGAGCGCCGGTGAGCTTGCGCCAGACCCCGAGGTATCCGACCTCCGGGAACAGGCACCCGGCCAGCAGCAGGTAGACGACCACCCGGGATGGCAGGTCCCGCAGCCGCTCCTGGACCCTGCCCGTGGCCTTCAATGCCTCGTCGACCATTTCGAAGGGGATGCACTGGGTGAGTTCACCGAGATGACCGGGTGCGAACCGGCCTCCGGCCACCGTGACGACACGAGTGATGGCACACTGTCCGGACAGCGGAGCCTCCGGTCCTTGTGAACGGCTTGTCTTGGTCGACTGCCAGTTCTACCGGGGCTCCGCTCCTCATGTCCGCGAAACCGCAGCTTACGGACCCTGGACAACCCCACCCATCCGCAAACTGAACGGCCTTGGCACTAGCTCCGCCCCTGAGGCCGGACGCCCGGCGCGGGCACGCGGCCCCGGCGGCCGGTACGCCACCACCCCACACGGCCCGGTACGCCCTCCCCGCCACGGGACATCCAGGGCCGGGAGCGTGTGCCGATTCCCGTCGAGCCACCGCAGCCACCGGGCTGTGCCCTCGCGCGCAACACAGCCCGCGCCCGCGGACGTCCCCGCCCCGCCGCTCCGGCGCGGCCACCGGGAGGCTGCCGCCGCCGGCCGCCTCCGGGCGATCACGGGCGGACGTCGCCGACCGGGTCAGCCGCGGCGGACCGCGCGCGGCCCCACGAACCCCGCACCCAGGGCCGCCACCCGCTCCCGGAGCCCCCGGTCGGCGGTGACCACGACAGCGGAGCGGCCCGCGTTCTCCCGGAGCAGCTCCACGATTCGGTCGTCACCGCTGCCCGGCGCGTCCTCGACGCGTACGCCCGGGACGGCCCCGACCCCCCTCGCCCGGCCCTCGACGACCAGCACCACCTCGACCGGACCGGGGTGCCCGGGAATACCCTCCTCGGCGAGCGGAACCAGTCCGTCGCGCAGCCGCTCGGCCGCGCCCCGGCGGTCACGCCACCAGCCGTCCGGTACCGAACCGACCACGTTCGCGCCATCGACGATCAGGAGGAGAACCATGGCGAAAGCGTGCCACAGGACTGCTCCGCGGCCGGGCGAACCGGGGTGTCACCGGGTGTTATCGTCACGTGAATCAAGCGCTTGCACGGCGCTCGGGAAGGTGGGCAACAGGCCATGTCATTGCGGTCTGCGCGGAGGTCGAAGCGTCGGACGGGCACCGCCCCCGCAACCGTGGGCGCGGAAGGAAGGGAGCGCCGCGCGGCCCGGGCGTCCGCTTCGCTGCCGGCCGACCCCTCGCTGCCGCCGACCGCCGGCTGGCTGCTGCGAGGCAAGGACGGACGGCTGTCCGCGTACACACCGGCCGCCGACGGCGTGCTGCGCTGGACCGAGAAGCGGCCCGGCGGTCCCGGCTGGACCGGCCCCGAGCTGTTCCCCGCCCCGGCATCCTGCCCTACCTGGCCATCGCCCAGGGCGCGGACGGCTATGTGCAGCTGGTGGGGCTGCGGCGCACCCCGGTGGCCGGCGGCGAACTCGCCACGGACGTGGTGCAGGCCATCCAGTACCAGTCCGGCCGCCCGATGCGGGACTGGTACGCGCTCGGTACCCCCTACGCCCAGGACCGCGCGCTCGCGGCGACCATAGGGCTCCCCGCGGCGGTCGTGGACGCGGAGGGCTCCCTCCACGTCTTCGTGCGCAACGCGGGCGGCGGAGTATGCGGCCGGGCGCAGGTGCCGAACGGCAGATGGAACAAGTGGGCCGACCTCAAGGGCAGCGGGACGCTCGGCCTGCCCGCCGCGGCGGGCACCGACCACGGGCTGATGGAGGTCCTCGCCCCGGCGGAGGACGCCGTGTTGCGGTGGGACCAGGAGACCCGGGGCGTGAAGTTCCGGCGCGCCGCCGACATCGCGTCCTCCGCCGCCGACGGCTCTGTCAGCTCGGAGCGCACCGGAGGCGAGCGGCTGACCCACTACTGGCGCGACACGGCCGGGGGCGCCGTCCGCGCCTGGCGCGAGGGCATGGCCGCCCCGCGATGCTCGGTGGGGAGGGCGGCACCGGGCCGGTCGCCGTGCTCCGGACGCCGGTCGACGGCCAGGACTGCACGATCCTCGCCCAGCGCGGCGCCGACGGCCGCCCGGCCCTCGCCGCGTACCCGACGGAGAAGGAGTCCGCCGCCCTCGACTGGACACCCACCGGGGAGCCCTGCGCCGGCGCCCCGGCCCTCGCCATCGACGGCACCGGCCGGGTCGTCCTCGCCGCCCTCGGCGCCGACGGTTCCCTGCGCGTGACCCGGCAGAAGTCCGAGTCCGGCCTGGCGATGGAGGCGTGGACGCGGGTGTGACGCCGTATGCGGTGCCACACCCGGCCGCCCCGGCGCCGCGTGGCACCGCGGTCGGGTCGGCCGCACGGGAACGGGCGGTACGGGATCGCTCCCGTACCGCCCGTTCCCGTCTTCCCGTCCGGCGGACCGGACCACCGGTCTGCCGGACGGTGGCCGGTGGCCGGTGGCAGGCCACCGGCCACCGTCACATGTCGCCGGTCGCCCGCCACCCGTCACACCTCAGACGACGTGGGACGCGGTCGCACGGTCACGCGGGTCGCACGGTCACGCGGGGACGCTCGCCACGCCCTGCGGCAGGAACCGCCTGCCGTTGACGCGCTCGCTGACGCCCTCGCGGTCCAGGTACGGCGTGATGCCGCCCAGGTGGAAGGGCCAGCCGGCGCCCGTGATCAGGCAGAGGTCGATGTCCTGCGCCTCGGCGACGACACCTTCCTCAAGCATCAGCCCGATCTCCTGCGCCACCGCGTCCAGGACGCGGGCGCGGACCTGCTCCTCGGTCAGGACGCTGTCGCCCTGCTTCAGCAGCGCGGCGACCTCCGGGTCCAGCTCCGGCTTGCCGCTGTCGTAGACGTAGAAGCCGCGCTTGCCGGCCTCGACGACCGCCTTCAGGTTCGGGGACACCGTGAAGCGCTCCGGGAAGGCGCGGTTCAGCGTCTCGGACACGTGCAGACCGATCGCCGGGCCGACCAGCTCCAGCAGCACCAGCGGCGACATCGGCAGGCCGAGCGGCTCGATCGCCTTCTCGGCGGTGGCGACCGGGGTGCCCTCGTCGATGACGTTCTGGATCTCGCCCATGAAGCGCGTCAGGATGCGGTTCACGACGAACGCCGGGGCGTCCTTGGTGAGCACCGCGGTCTTCTTCAGCTTCTTGGCGACGGCGAAGGCCGTGGCCAGAGAGGCGTCGTCGGTCTGCTCGCCCCGGACGATCTCCAGCAGCGGGAGCACGGCGACCGGGTTGAAGAAGTGGAAGCCGACCACGCGCTCCGGGTGGCGGAGCTTCGAGGCCATCTCCGACACCGACAGCGAGGAGGTGTTGGTGGCGAAGATCGCGTGCGCCGGGGCGACGGCCTCGACCTCCGCGAACACCTTCTGCTTGACCGACATCTCCTCGAAGACGGCCTCGATGACGAAGTCCGCGTCGGCGAAGCCCTCGGCCTTGTCCAGGACACCGGTCACCAGCGCCTTGAGGCGGTTGGCCTTGTCCCGGTTGATGCGGCCCTTGCCCAGCAGCTTCTCGATCTCGGCGTGGACGTAGCCCACGCCCTTGTCGACGCGCTCCTGGTCGATGTCGGTGAGGACCACCGGCACCTCCAGACGGCGCAGGAACAGCATTGCCAGCTGGGAGGCCATCAGGCCGGCGCCGACGACACCGACCTTGGTGACCGGGCGGGCCAGCGACTTGTCCGGCGCGCCGGCGGGGCGCTTGCCGCGCTTCTGCACCAGATTGAACGCGTAGATGCCGGAGCGCAGTTCGCCGCCCATGATGAGGTCGGCCAGCGCGGCGTCCTCGGCGTCGAAGCCCTTCTGCAGGTCGCCGTCCTTGGCGGCCTCGATGATGTCGAGGGCCCGGTAGGCGGCCGGGGCGGCGCCGTGCACCTTGGAGTCGGCGATGAACCGGCCCCGGGCGACGGCCTGGTCCCAGGCCTCGTCGCGGTCGATCTCGGGGCGCTCCACCACGATGTCGCCCTTGAGGACGGACGCGGTCCAGATCAGCGACTGCTCCAGGAAGTCCGCGCCCTCGAAGATCGCGTCGGCGATGCCCAGCTCATGCACCTGGACGCCCTTGAGCTGCTTGTTCTGGTTGAGCGAGTTCTCGATGATCACCGAGACGGCGCGGTCGGCCCCGATCAGGTTCGGCAGGATCGCGCAGCCGCCCCAGCCGGGCACCAGGCCGAGGAACACCTCGGGCAGCGAGAAGGCCGGGATGGCCTTGGAGACCGTGCGGTACGAGCAGTGCAGACCGACCTCGACACCGCCGCCCATCGCCGCGCCGTTGTAGTACGCGAACGTCGGCACGCCCAGCGAGGACAGCCGCTTGAAGACGTCGTGCCCGCCCCGGCCGATGGCGAGCGCGTCCTCGTGCCGCTTCAGCAGCTCGACGCCCTTGAGGTCGGCGCCGACGGCGAAGATGAACGGCTTGCCGGTGATTCCGGCGCCGACCACGGCGCCCTCCGACGCCTCCTTCTCGACCTGGTCGATCGCGGCGTTGAGGTTCGCCAGCGACTGAGGGCCGAACGTCGTCGGCTTGGTGTGGTCCAGGCCGTTGTCCAGGGTGATGAGGGCGAACCTGCCCGCGCCGCCGGGGAGGTCGAGGTGGCGCACGTGCGCCTGGGTGACGACCTCGTCCGGGAACAGCCCGGCCGCGCCCTTCAGGAGCTCAGCGGTGGTGCTCATGCCGCAACCTCGCTTCGCTCGGTGGGGCATTCGCACATGCTGCACCTCTCCGTGGTTCGCTCGCTGCGCTCGCTCACTTGTTGCCTCCGGCGTCCTTGTGGTGCGGGTTCTCCCAGATGACGGTGGCGCCCATGCCGAAGCCGACGCACATCGTGGTGAGGCCGTAGCGGACCTCCGGCTGCTCCTCGAACTGCCGCGCCAGCTGCGTCATCAGACGCACACCGGACGACGCCAGCGGGTGGCCGAAGGCGATGGCGCCGCCGTACCGGTTGACGCGGGCGTCGTCGTCGGCGATGCCGTAGTGGTCGAGGAAGGCCAGCACCTGGACGGCGAAGGCCTCGTTGATCTCGAACAGGCCGATGTCCCCGATGGACAGCCCCGCCTGGGCGAGGGCCTTCTCCGTCGCCGGGATCGGGCCGTAGCCCATGACCTCGGGCTCGACTCCGGCGAAGGAGTACGACACCAGGCGCATCTTCACCGGGAGGCCGTTCTCGCGGGCGAAGTCCTCGGAGGCGATGAGCGAGGCGGTGGCGCCGTCGTTGAGACCGGCGGCGTTGCCCGCGGTGACCCGGCCGTGGACGCGGAACGGCGTCTTCAGGCCCTGGAGGTTCTCCAGCGTGGTGCCCGGGCGCATCGGCTCGTCGGCGGTGACCAGACCCCAGCCGGTCTCACCGGCCTCCGGGTTGGTGCGGCGCACCGAGACCGGCACGAGGTCCTGCTGGATCTTGCCGTCGGCGTAGGCCTTGGCGGCCTTCTCCTGCGAGCGGACGGCGTACTCGTCGGCGCGCTGCTTGGTGATGTGCGGGTAGCGGTCGTGCAGGTTCTCCGCGGTCATACCCATGAAGAGGGCCGACTCGTCGACGAGCTTCTCCGACACGAAACGCGGATTGGGGTCCACACCCTCGCCCATCGGGTGGCGGCCCATGTGCTCGACGCCGCCGGCGACGGCGACGTCGTACGCACCGAAGGCGACGCTGCCCGCGACCGTGGTGACGGCGGTCAGCGCGCCGGCGCACATGCGGTCGATGGAGTAGCCCGGGACGGACTGCGGCAGACCCGCGAGAATGCCGGCGGTGCGGCCGATCGTCAGACCCTGGTCGCCGATCTGGGTGGTCGCCGCGATGGCGACCTCGTCGATCTTCGCGGGGTTCAGGTCCGGGTTGCGTCGCAGCAGCTCCCGGATGGCCTTCACGACGAGATCGTCGGCACGGGTCTCGTGGTAGATGCCCTTCGGGCCCGCCTTGCCGAACGGGGTGCGGACGCCGTCGACGAAGACGACGTCCCTGACGGTACGAGGCACGATGGCTCTCCTCCAGGGTGCGGGGTGGCACTGCTGCGTGACACGCGGCTAAGCGTGCGCTTGCTGCCCTCATGCTACTTGCGGGTAACAGGGTTGCCCACCCCTCGTCGCGGGAGCGGTGAACGTCACACATCACACGGTCGCGCCTTCGGCCCGCACCCGGTTCCCGCCGCACCGGCACCGCTGCCGGCCGTGGTACGCCCGGGTGACCGTCATCGGGTTGTCTGCCCTGGCGGGGTCGCATGCGGCAGCGCGGACGGCCCGGTGCGGGCGTGCCGGGCCCGGGCCCGTCCGGCAGGCGGAGAGCGTGCCGGCCTCGTGTCCGTCCGGCGTGCGGAGGGCGTGCCGGGCGGCCGGCGCCGCGCGGGGCGCCGGCGTCAGGGAGTCGCCTGCAGCGCCCTCGTCAGCAAGGGCGTCACCTGTTCGACCTGCCAGGGCCGGGCCCCCAGTGCGGTCAGCACGGACACGACCGCCTCCTGGCCCGGTTCCGCCGGGGGCTCCCAGCACAGGCGCCGCACGGTGTCCGGCGTGATCAGGTTCTCCTGGGGCAGATTCAGCTGTTCCGCCAGCACGGACACCGCCGCGCGAGCCGCGGACAGCCGCGCCGCCGCGGCCGGGTCCTTGTCCGCCCAGGACCGCGGCGGAGGGGGGCCGGTCACCGGCTGGCCCGGCTGCGGCAGTTCACCCTCCGGCAGCGCCAGCGCGCGGTCCACCGCAGCCTGCCACTGCTCCATCTGCCGCCGGCCCATGCGGTGCCCGAAGCCGGGCAGAGCCGTCAGCGCGTGCACGTTCAGCGGGAGCGCGAGCGCCGCCTCGATGATCGCCGCGTCACCGAGCACCTTGCCGGGGGAGACGTCGCGGCGCTGGGCCACCTTGTCACGGACCGTCCACAGCTCCCGTACGACGGCCATCTGACGGCGGCGGCGCACCTTGTGCATACCCGATGTGCGCCGCCAGGGGTCCTTGCGCGGGGGAGCGGGCGGCGCCGAGGCGATGGCGTCGAACTCCTGCCGCGCCCACTCCAGCTTCCCCTGCCGGTCCAGTTCCTTCTCCAGCGCGTCCCGCAGGTCGACGAGCAGTTCGACGTCGAGCGCCGCGTACCGCAGCCAGGGCTCCGGGAGGGGGCGGGTCGACCAGTCCACCGCCGAGTGCCCCTTCTCCAGGGCGTAGCCGAGCACCGACTCGACCATGGCGCCCAGGCCCACCCGCGCGAAGCCCGCGAGCCGCCCGGCCAACTCGGTGTCGAAGAGCCTGGTCGGCAGCATGCCTATTTCACGCAGGCAGGGGAGGTCCTGGGTGGCGGCGTGCAGGATCCACTCGCTGCCGGCGAGGGCTTCGCCGAGGCCGGAGAGGTCGGGGCATCCGACGGGGTCGACGAGCGCCGTGCCGGCGCCCTGGCGGCGCAGCTGGACGAGGTACGCGCGCTGTCCGTACCGGTAGCCGGACGCGCGTTCGGCGTCGACGGCGACGGGACCGGAGCCGGCGGCGAAGGCGGCGACGACGGACTCCAGTCCGTCGGGCGTGGAGACCACCGGAGGAACGCCCTCCCGCGGCTCCAGCAGGGGGATCGGCGCCCCCTCGGCGGTGACGCCGTCGTCCGGGGGCCGCCCCCGGTGGTGCGCAGGTCCGGCTCTGCTGCGGTCTCTTGGGCGTCGGTCACCTGTCAAGGGTATCCGTCAACGGCAAGCGCCCGTCGACGGAACGTTCCGTCGACGGGCGCTGGTCCGGTGTAAAGGCGGGGCTCAGTGGATGATGCCGGTGCGCAGCGCCACGGCGACCATCCCCGCGCGGTCGCCCGTGCCGAGCTTGCGTGCGATGCGGGCCAGGTGGCTCTTGACCGTCAGCGCGGACAGGCCCATCGAGACGCCGATCGCCTTGTTGGACTGCCCCTCCGCGACCAGCCGGAGCACCTCCACCTCGCGGCCCGAGAGCTCGCGGTAGCCGCCCGGGTGGCTCGGGGCGCCGGGGGACGGCGGTGCAGCCGGGCGGCCGCGGCGCCGATCGGGGCGACCCCGGGGCGGCCGGGGTGGCCGAGGTTGGTGCGGGTACCGGTCACAACGTAGCCCTTCACCCCACCGGCCAGGGCGTTGCGGACGGCGCCGATGTCGTCGGCGGCGGAGAGGGCGAGGCCGTTGGGCCAGCCCGCGGCTCGGGTCTCGGACAGCAGGGTCAGTCCGCTGCCGTCGGGCAGGTGGACGTCGGCCACGCAGATGTCGCGCGGGTTGCCGACGCGGGGGCGGGCCTCCGCGATGGACGACGCCTCGATGACATCACGCACCCCGAGCGCCCACAGGTGGCGGGTGACGGTGGAGCGGACGCGCGGGTCGGCCACGACGACCATGGCCGTCGGCTTGTTCGGGCGGTAGGCGACCAGGCTTGCGGGCTGCTCGAGGAGAACGGACACCAGGCCTCCTGGGAAGGTGGGGGACGGAGCCGGCTCGGGGATGAAGCCGGGGCGGAGCGTGCTTGATGGGTCACCACCTCTTCGGCAGCAAACCTGGTCGCCTTTAGAGAAAGATCACGATTTGGTGAGTAACAATTCCGGCAATTAGGACGCGTGAGCGATCATGCTGCGATCCCGTCCGGACATCCGGGCCCCCTCCACGGCCCGTCTCCTGACCCGGTCCGCTCACTTCACCCGCCCGGGCCCCGGGGCCAGCGGCCCCGCCCGTCCCGGCCGCCGTCCGGCGCCGGTCCGCGATTGCCCGCCCCACCCACCGCCCGCACCGCCCGCACCGTCCGAACCGCCCGCTCCGTACTCTCCGCGCGCTCCGCCTCCGTGGCCCGGGCCCCTTTCCGCCCAGGACGTCGGCGAGGTGCCGAGGTTGCCGGGTGGCGAGGAAACGAGGCGGCGAGGCGGTGAGGCGGTGAGGCGGCGAGGCGGCTAGGGCGCGTGCGGGCCCCGGCGCTGCGGCAGTGTGACGACGCCCGCCGCCGTGCCGCCGGAGTCGCCCGCGGGCCCCGCGGGCGGGAGGCCGCCGACCTGGCACAGCAGGTCGCACCACGCCGCAAAGTGCGCCGCGGTGTCCGGGGCGCCGTCGCCCCCTCGCGCGGGGTCCACGAGGCCCGGATCTCGATCTGTGTCGCGGGACGCCGGTCCGCGAGTCCTCCGAAGTAGTGAGAACCCGCCCGGGTGACAGTGCCGCTCGGCTCCCCGTACGAGAGGTTCCGCGCCTCCAGCGCGCCGGTCAGCCACGACCAGCACACCTCCGGCAGCAGCGGGTCCGCCGCCATCTCAGGCTCCAGTTCGGCGCGCACCAGCGTCACCAACCGGAACGTGCCCTGCCAGGCGTCGTGACCCGCCGGGTCGTGCAGCAGGACGAGCCGGCCGTCCGCCAGGTCCTCCCCGTCGTCGACGACCGCCGCCTCCAGCGCGTACGCGTGCGGCGCGAGGCGCTGCGGCGGCCGGGCCGGGTCCACCTCGATCCCGGGACGCGGCCGTGCCGCGCGCAGCGCGTCGACCGCGAGCCGGAACGCCCGCGGCGCTGAGCCCCGCCCGGCGCCGTCCGTGCCCTCGGCGCCGTCGGATGGATCGGAGAACTGTCCCTGAGCCGCAGCCATGCGGGGAAGAGTAGGCGGAACGCGGGCCCGGCGCAGGGAGGGACACCCACCCGCGCATGCTCCTTGCCCGTACATGCGAAGATTCTGGGCGTGAGCGCCAACGACCTCCCCCGGCTCGGAGCACCTCCCCCGCCGGGGACGCCCCGTCCGCGGGCCAGCAGCCGACGACCGACGCCCTGCGGGATTCCGCGTTCCTCCGGGCGTGCCGACGCGAACCCGTGCCCCACACCCCGGTGTGGTTCATGCGGCAGGCGGGCCGGTCGCTGCCCGAGTACCTGAAGGTACGCGAGGGCGTTCCGATGCTGGAGTCGTGCATGCGGCCCGAACTCGTCACCGAGATCACGCTGCAGCCGGTGCGCCGCCACAAGGTCGACGCCGCGATCTACTTCAGCGACATCGTCGTACCGCTCAAGGCCATCGGTATCGACCTCGACATCAAGCCCGGCGTCGGCCCGGTCGTCGCCGAGCCGGTGCGCCGCCGCGAGGACCTCGCCCGGCTGCGCGACCTCACCCCGAGGACGTCTCGTACGTCACCGAGGCGATCGGGATGCTCACCGGTGAACTCGGCGCGACACCGCTCATCGGCTTCGCCGGCGCCCCCTTCACCCTCGCCAGCTACCTCGTCGAGGGCGGGCCGTCCCGCAACCACGAGCACACCAAGGCACTCATGTACGGCGACCCGCAACTGTGGGCCGACCTGCTCGACCGGCTCGCCGGGATCACCGCCGCCTTCCTGAAGGTGCAGATCGAGGCCGGGGCCTCCGCCGTGCAGCTCTTCGACTCCTGGGTCGGCGCGCTGTCCCCCGCCGACTACCGCCGCTCGGTCATGCCCGCCTCCGCGAGGGTGTTCGCCGAGGTCGAGGAGTACGGCGTGCCCCGCATCCACTTCGGCGTCGGAACGGGCGAGCTGCTCGGCCTGATGGGCGAGGCCGGCGCGGACGTCGTCGGCGTCGACTGGCGCGTACCGCTCGACGAGGCGGCCCGCCGGGTCGGGCCGGGCCGGGCGCTCCAGGGCAACCTGGACCCGGCGGTGCTGTTCTCCACCCCGGAGGCCGTCGAGGCCAAGACCCGCGAGGTCCTGGACGCGGCGCGCGGCCTGGAAGGGCACGTCTTCAACCTCGGCCACGGTGTGCTGCCCACCACCGACCCGGACGCCCTGACCCGCCTCACGGAGTACGTCCACACCCGTACGGCACGCTGACCGCCGGC
The DNA here is from genome assembly GCA_003725745.1 of Streptomyces sp. I6. GTDB lineage: Bacteria > Actinomycetota > Actinomycetes > Streptomycetales > Streptomycetaceae > Streptomyces. Next base: position 5,483,531 of record RHDP01000001.1, read on the forward strand.
GGGGCCCTGGGCCGCCCCGGCGGGCGGGCTTGGTACCACCCCACCCGGGGCGGTGCCGTCAGCACCGACCCCACCCGGGGCGGTGCCGTCAGCACCGTCGCACGGCGCGGTGCGACGGCCCGAAGGGCGGTGCGACCGCCCTTCTGGCCGTCGCGCGGTGCCGTCCGGAGGACCCTCAGCGGGCCTGCGCCACCGCGGCCGTCGCCTTGCGCGCCGCGACCAGCACCGGGTCCCAGACAGGGGAGAACGGCGGGGCGTAGCCCAGGTCCAGGGCCGTCATCCGTTCCACCGTCATCCCGGCGGTGAGCGCGACCGCCGCGACGTCCACGCGCTTGCCCGCGCCCTCGCGTCCCACGATCTGGACCCCGAGGAGCCGGCCCGTACGCCGCTCGGCGAGCATCTTGACCGTCATCGGGGCCGCGCCCGGGTAGTAGCCCGCGCGGCTGGTCGACTCGACCGTGACCGACACGAAGCGCAGGCCCACCGCGCGGGCCTCCTTCTCGAGCAGGCCCGTTCGGGCGATCTCCAGGTCGCAGACCTTGCTGACCGCGGTCCCCACCACTCCCGGGAAGGTGGCGTAGCCGCCGCCGGCGCCCGCGCCGATGATCTGGCCGTGCTTGTTGGCGTGGGTGCCGAGGGGGATGTGCCGCTCGCGACCGGAGACCAGGTCGAGGACCTCGACGCAGTCGCCGCCCGCCCAGATGTTCTCGTACCCGCGCACCCGCATCGACAGATCGGTGAGCAGCCCTCCGTACGTACCGACCGGGAGTCCGGCCGCACGCGCCAGCGCCGTCTCGGGTTCGACGCCGATGCCGAGCACCACCACGTCCGCCGGGAACTCCCCGTCCTCCGTGGCGACGCCGCGCACCCTCCCGTTCGTCCCCTCGGGCACGGGAGACGCCCCCGTCTCCGGATCCGTGAGGATCCTGGTGACCTCCGCGCCGTTCACGGTGGTGATGCCCATGCCGTCCATCGCCTCGTGCACCAGGCGACCCATGTCGGGGTCCAGCGTCGCCATGGGCTGTTCGCCCCGGTTGACGACGGTGACCTCGAAACCGCGCTTCAGCAGCGCCTCGGCCATCTCCACACCGATGTAGCCCGCGCCCACCACCACCGCACGGCGGCCCTCCAGCCCGGTGAGGGTGTCCAGCAGGGCCTGCCCGTCGTCGAGGGTCTGCACGCCGTGCACGCCCGGCGCGTCGATCCCGGGCAGCCCCGGCCGCACGGGCCGGGCTCCGGTGGCGATGACGAGCTTGTCGTAGCCGGTCCACGACTCCGCGCCCGACTCCAGGTCCCGGGACCTGACCCGCCGCCCCGGGACATCGATCTCGAGAACCTCCGTGCGCATGCGCAGATCGATGCCGCGGCTCCGGTGCTCCTGCGGTGAGCGCGCGACGAGTTGCTCGCGGTGCTCCACGTCGCCGCCCACCCAGTACGGAATGCCGCACGCCGAGTACGACGCGAAGTGCGACCGCTCGAAGGCGACGATCTCCAGCTCTCCGGGATCTCTGAGCCTGCGCGCCTGCGAGGCGGCGGACATCCCCGCCGCGTCACCGCCGATGACCACCATGCGTTCCATACGGAACACGCTACGTGGGAGCGGCGGTTCAGTCCTGCCCGGAGTCCTGCCCGGAGTTCTGCCCGGGGTTCCGCCCGGGGTTCTGCCGGGAGTCCTGCCCGGGTCCCTGCGCCGGTGAGACGCCGGAGCCCCGGGCGGTCCGCCGCGTCCGCAGCGGCCGGACCAGCCACCGCCACACCGCGTACAGCACGACGAGCGCCGCGCCGAACGGGAACACCGCGGCCACCACAGCGGCCACCCACCGCGCCGTCGACGCCAGCGCGTCCCAGCCGCCCGACAGCGCGTCCAGGAAGCCCGGAGCGCCCTCCTCATCCGGTTGTTCCCGCTTCTCGGGCTCGGACAGCCGCAACGTGACCGTCGCCATCGACGTCCGGTCCTCCAGCGACGCCTGGCGGGCCAGCAGGGACTCCAGCTCGGCCTGACGCCTGCTCAGCTCGCCCTCCAGCGTGACCACGTCGGACAGCTTCGTCGCCCGGTCCATCAGCGCCCGGACCCGTGCCACGCTCGCCCGCTGCGTCGCGACCCGGCTCTCCACGTCGACGAACTGATCGGTGACGTCCTTGGCGTCGGCCTTGCGGGACAGCAGCTTCCCGGTGCCCGAGAGCCGGGCGAGAACCGCCGCGTACCGGTCCTGCGGCACCCGCAGCACCACCGTGGACTCCACGCGGGCCTCGTCGACCCGCTCCGTGGACTCGTCGGCGACATGCCCACCGGCCTGCTCGACCGCGGTACGGGCCCGGGCGAGCGCGCGGGCGGCGTCCTTCACCTCCACGGCCAGTTCGGCGGTCCTGATGACATGCGTCGCGGGCAGGCGCTGCCTCACGGCGTCGCCGGGCGCGCCGGTCTTCGGGCCGGCGGCTCCGGCCGAGGCGTCGGCGGCGGCGCCGGGGGCGGTGGCCTTCGCGGCCTCGCCCCCGGCGGCCCGGTCGGCGGTCGAGGCGGACCCGTCGTCGGAGGAGCCGCAGCCGGCGAGTGCGAGTGAGACGACGAGTAGTGCCGCCGCCGACGTGTGCCGTGCACGCATGGTGGTCCCCCCAAGGGATGCGATGAGTTCGGTGCCGGTTTCGACGTGCGGCCGCCGAACGGGGTTGCCCCGTCGGGTTCCGAAGCGGTCACGGTAGGGACTCGAAACGGCACGTCGAGCCACCGTGCGGTGCGGCTCGGCCCTGCGGCTCGGAACTGTGATCCGTAACTGTGACCCGGACCTGCGGCTCGGACCGGCGACTCGCAACCGCGCCCCGGGCCGGCCGGCATCGGCTCGGACCCGGCCGCCCGGCAGCCGCCGCCCGGCAGCCGCCGCCCGGCAGTCGCTGCCCGGCAGTCGCTGCCCGGTATGCGCCGCCCGGTGAGCGCGGCCCCCCACCGGGCTCCCTTGGACGGGACACCGCCCCCCCGTATCCGGGACGCCGGCCGCCGCGCCCGAGCCGATGCCGTCCGGCCCGGGGCGGTTTGAGAGAGTGGAGGCATGCTGCCCACGTCAGAGCACCCCCGGGCCCGCGCGGGCCGTGTCGTCGTCATCGGCGGCGGTATCGCCGGCCTCGCGGCGGCGCACCGGCTGGCCACGTCCGGAGTGCGGGTGACCCTGCTGGAGGCCGGCGGCCGGCTCGGCGGCAAGCTCCGGACCGGGGAGATCGCCGGAGCCCCCGTCGACCTCGGCGCCGAGTCGATGCTCGCCCGGCGGCCCGAGGCGGTCGCCCTCGCGCGCGCCGTCGGGCTAGGCGACCGGCTACGGACCCCGGCCACCACCACCGCCTCCGTGTGGACCCGCGATGCCCTGCACCCCATGCCACGGGGCCATGTGATGGGCGTCCCGGGCACCCCGGAGGCACTGTCCGGGCTGCTGTCCGCGGAGGGCGTAGCCAGGATCGGGCGGGAGCGCGAACTGCCCCCGGCGGAGCTGGCGGAGGACGTCGCCGTCGGCACGTTCGTGGCCGAGCGCCTCGGCCGCGAGGTCGTCGACCGGCTCGTCGAGCCGCTGCTCGGCGGCGTGTACGCGGGTGACGCCTACCGCATCTCCATGCGCGCCGCCGTCCCCGCCCTCTACGACGCGGTCGGGGCCGCCGGAGGCAACCTGCTGGACGGCGTCCGCGAGGTGCAGCGCCGGACCGCCGAGCGGCACGAGACCGGCCCCGTGTTCATGGGACTCGACGGCGGGGTCGGCACCCTCCCGCCCGCGGTCGCGGCTGCCGTCCGGGCCGCCGGCGGCGAGATCCTCACCGCGACCCCGGTACTCGGCCTGACCCGCGGCACCGGCGGCTGGCGGATCCGCACCGACGCGGCGGAGCTCACCGCGGACGGCGTCGTCCTCGCCACCCCCGCCTGGTCTGCCTCCGTGCTCCTCGCCGACACGGCACCGGCCGCGTCCGCCGAGCTCGCACGGGTCGAGTACGCGTCGATGGCGCTGGTCACCCTCGCGTTCCGCGCCGCCGACACGGCCGTGCTGCCCGCCGGATCCGGCTTCCTCGTGCCCCGGTGGACGGTCGGACGATCAAGGCGTCCACGTTCTCCGCGCAGAAATGGGGCTGGGTCGCCGACAGCGCCCCGGGGCTCTTCCTGCTGCGCACCTCCGTCGGCCGGTACGGCGAGGAGAAGCAGCTCGACCGGGAGGACGACGACCTCGTCGCCGCCTCGCTCGAGGACCTCGCCGAGGCGACCGGGCTCACCGCCCGCCCCGTCGCCGCCCGCGTCACCCGCTGGATCGACGGGCTGCCGCAGTACCCCGTCGGCCACCTCGGACGGGTCGCCCGGGTCCGGGACGCCGTGGCCGCGCTGCCCGGGCTGCGGGTCTGCGGGGCGGCGTACGACGGCGTCGGCATCCCCGCCTGCGTCGGCAGCGGGCAGCGCGCGGCGGACGAGATCATCGCCACGGCCCCCCTGGTGCGGGGCACCGTCCGGGAAGGGCGAGAATAGCCCCATGAGTGCGCCCGAAAAGATCCCGAACGCCGGTAAGAAGGCGAAGGACCTCAACGAGGTCATCCGCTACACCCTGTGGTCCGTGTTCAAGCTGCGGGACGTGCTGCCGCAGGACGCGGACCGCGCCGGGTACGCAGGCGAGGTCCAGGAGCTGTTCGACCAGCTCGCGGCCAAGGACGTCACCGTTCGCGGCACCTACGACCTGTCCGGTCTGCGCGCCGACGCCGACCTGATGATCTGGTGGCACGCCGAGACCGCGGACCAGCTCCAGGAGGCGTACAACCTCTTCCGCCGCACCCGCCTCGGCCGCGCGCTGGAGCCGGTCTGGTCGAACATGGCGCTGCACCGCCCCGCCGAGTTCAACAAGTCGCACATCCCGGCCTTCCTCGCCGACGAGACCGCGCGCGACTACGTCTCCGTGTACCCGTTCGTGCGCTCCTACGACTGGTACCTGCTGCCCGACGAGGACCGCCGCCGGATGCTGGCCGACCACGGCAAAATGGCCCGCGGCTACCCGGACGTCCGCGCCAACACCGTCGCCTCCTTCTCCCTCGGCGACTACGAGTGGCTGCTCGCCTTCGAGGCCGACGAGCTGTACCGGATCGTCGACCTCATGCGTCACCTGCGCGCGTCCGAGGCGCGGATGCACGTCCGCGAGGAGGTCCCCTTCTTCACCGGGCGCCGCAAGAGCGTCGCCGACCTGGTGGCCGGTCTGGCCTGACGGCCGGGCACGAACCCGGACCAGGAGGCGGCCCCGCAGGGCGGCCCGCCTCCCCTCGACCCGGAAGATCAGACAGCGGGCGGCAGCACACGCTCGACCGCCCGCTGCTCCAGCGACACCGGGTCCGGCTGCGGGTGCGGCGCGCACGAAGCGCGCCGCACCGGCGTCCTGCCGGTCAGCAGGTACGCCTCCATATGTCCGTTGACGCAGGCGTTGTCACCGCCCGAGATACCGTGCGTCCCCGCATCCCGCTCCGTGACCAGCACCGAACCCGCCAGGCGCTCCTGCAGTCTCAGGGCACCGGCGTACGGCGTGGCCGCGTCCCGCTCCGCCGCCAGGATCAGCAGCGGCGGCACGTCGCCCGGACCGGTGCGCACGTCGACCGGCCGCTGCCGCGGCGGCTGCCAGTACGCGCACGGCAGGTTCATCCAGACATTGGCCCAGGTCTCGAACGGCGCCCGCCGCGCCAGTGCGGTGTTGTCCCGGTCCCACACGGCCCAGTCCGTGGGCCAGGGCGCGTCGTTGCACTGCACGGCCGTGTAGACGGCGTTGCCGTTCTCCTCCTCGGCGGCCGCCGACGCGCGGGGCTTCGCCTGCTTGACGAGCTGCCGCGGATCGCCCTTCAGATACGCCGACAGGGCCAGGGCGCGGCGCGGCCAGTACAGGTCGTTGTAGACGGTCCGGGTGAAGGCCGCCTGGAGCTGGCCGGGGCCGACCGTGCCGTCCGCCGGGTTCTTCGCCAGCAGGGCGCGCGCCCGGTCGTACGCCTCCTGCACCTGATGGGGCGTCGTGCCGAGACCGTAGGTGGCGTGGTGCCGGGCGACCCAGGCGCGGAAGTCCGCCCACCGGCGCTCGAACGCGAGCGACTGCTCCAGGTTGTTGCGGTACCAGATCCTCGCCGGGTCCGGGTCGACGGGGGAGTCGAGCACCATCCGGCGCACCCGCTCGGGGAACGTCATCGCGTACAGGGCGCCCAGGTAGGTGCCGTAGGAGGCGCCGAGGAAGGTCAGTCGCCGTTCTCCGAGGGCTGCCCGCAGCACCTCCAGATCACGGACGTTGTTGAGTGTGTGGTAGTGCCGCAGGGCCGGGCCCGCGTTGCGGGCGCAGCCGTGTGCGTACGCCCGGGCGCGCGCGATGCCCTGCCGCTTCTCGGCGGCGGAGGGATGGACGGGGGCCGCGGTCGGCGCCTTGGTGAACTCCGCCGGATGCTGGCAGGAGATGGGCGCGGAGCGGCCCACTCCGCGTGGCGCGTAGCCCACCAGGTCGTACGCCTCCGCGATGCGCTTCCACTCGGGTTCGTCGGCGAGTGCGGGGAAGTACATGCCGGAGCCGCCGGGGCCGCCGGGGTTGTAGAGGAGCGCGCCCTGGCGCACCGACGGCCCGCCCGCCGCCCGCACCCGGCTGACGGCGATACTGATCTGCCGCCCCCACGGGTCGGCGTAGTCGAGGGGCACCCGGACCGCGGCGCACTCGACCGTCGGCGGCAGATCCTCCTCCGCCGGGCAGGCGCCGAAGGTGACTCCGGCGGCCACGGCACGGGCGGCGGCGATGACGGTACCGCGGTCCTCCGGGCCGCCGGACCGGGGCGCCCCGGCCGCCGGGGCCGCCGCGAGGGCCGAGAGGATCAGGGAGCCGGCGGCTCCGTACAGGGCTGCTGTTCTCATCGCGTTCCCTTCCCACCACCGGTCGTGGCTCGAAGGTCACCGCGGCACCGGATTTTGTAAAGGATCTTGCTCGGGTGTCGCGGCCGATGACCCTTTTGCTGCATATGCGATGTCGCGCATGTGGCGTTGTGCATGTGGTGCTGTGCATGTGGTGTAGCGCATGTGGCGTTGTGCATGTGCCGTTGCGGGCGGACGCTTGGGTGTGGTGTTCCGGGCAGGATGCGTCATCTTCGCGTGGCAGACGGCCCGTTGCCGGTGCGGATCGTTGCCGGGCGGCCCGCCGCAGGGCCGTCCGCTTGGGCGGCGGTCCGCTTGGGGGCGGTCCGTCGCCGGTCGTGCCACCTCTGAGTCGGCGGTCGCGGGCCGCCGTTGCGGACCCGGCTTCCGGCAGGTCGTACGCCGGGCCGGGTCCGGGCTCACCTCCTGACGAGGGCGGCTCGGGCGGCGCGGACGAAGCGCGTCGTGCGGCGCGGTGGACGGGGCCCCACCCGGTCCCGCCACCAGTGGGTGAGCCGCCGGCGGGCGGCCGGGTCCTCAGGCCGCCCCGCGACGAGCAGATGCTCGGCGAAGTCCAGCGCGTCCCGCCGGTAACCGCCGCGCATCGGGCGGGACGTGGCATAGCCGAGATACGCGGTCCGGTAGCCGCTGCCGAGGATCTGCGGCAGTTCGGGCGCCACCCTGGCGACGACGTCGGCCCGCTTGGCGGCGAGCGCCCGGGTCTGCACCCTCAGCCGCCGGGCGTCGAACCCCTCCGGCGCCGGCGTCCCGGCGACGAGCGCGGACAGCAGGGCGGCCTGTGCGAGCCCGAGGCGTTCCCGCGCGATGTCGTCCGGAGCACGGCACGGTTCCGTCGCACCGGCAGGGGGCACCGGCTCGTGCGCCGTGCTCCATCCGCCCGCCGCGCTCCACCCGCCCCTCGTGTCCTTCGCGTCCGCCGTGTTCGCTCTGCCCACCGGGTGCGCGGTGTCCGCTGCATCCGCGTCGTCCGCCGTGTCCGGCCCGGCCGTCCCGCGGGCAGCGTCCGGGAGTCCCGCCGGGGCCCCGGCGTCCGCCCGTCCGCTGCCCCCGTGCCCGGTGCGCGTCGCGGGGGCGAGTCGAGGACCGCGCGGATCACGTCCAGTTCCGCGGCCAGCTCCTCCCCGGGAGGGAAGGCGTCGTCCCGTTCCAGCAGCACCCCCGGCGGGTCGGTGCGCGAGCACAGTTCGGCGAGGAGGTCGAGGACCGGCCGCGGCACCGGGTGGGCGTGGCTGTCGTGCCAGACGCCGTCGCGCTCCACGCCGCCGGCGACATGGACGTACGCGATCGCCTCGACGGGCAGCTCGTCCAGGGCCCGGAGCGGGTCCTCGCCCCGGTTGACGCGGTTGGTGTGCAGATTGGCGACGTCGATCAGCAGCCGTACCCCGGTGCGTTCGACGAGTTCCGCCAGGAACCGGCCCTCCGTCATCTCCTCGCCGGGCCAGGAGATCAGGGCCGCGATGTTCTCCAGGGCGAGTGGCACCGGCAGGCTGTCCTGGGCGATGCGGACGTTCTCGCAGAGGACGTCCAGCGCGTCCCGGGTGCGCGGGACGGGGAGCAGGTGCCCGGCCTCCAGCGGGGGCGAGGCGGTCAGCGCGCCACCGGCGCGGACGAACGCGATGTGCTCGGTCACGAGCGGCGCACCCAGTGCCTCGACGCGTTCGGCCAGATCGGCCAGCCGGCGCGGGTCCGGCCGTTCCGCCCCGCCGAGTCCCAGGGAGACACCGTGCGGGACGACCGTGACGCCGCGCTCCCTCAGCCGCCTGAGCGAGTCGGGGAGATGGCCGGGGCAGACGTTCTCCGCGACGACCTCGACCCAGTCGAGACCGGGCAGCCGCTCCACGGCGGCGGCGATCTCCGGGCGCCAGCCGATACCGGTTCCGAGCCTGTCGAGGTGCTTCATGGGTCCCCCTCCTCCGTGTGTGGAGGGGTCATGGCCCCGCGGGGCCATGACCAATCCCGAGGGGCGGACGTTCAGAGCTTCATTTGAGGTTCCGCACACCCCGGTGGGGTTCCAGGGTCTGGTGAAGGTGCGGGCCCCGGTGCGGGCGCGGGAGCGCCGGGGGGCTCCCGGCGCTCCCGCCACCCGGCGTCAGCTGCTCGCGCCCGGAGCGGGCCGGTTGGTGTTGACGGCGGTCGGGGGCCCCGGCTGGGTCGAGGGCTCCGAGGTGGTCTCGACCCCGCCCGGCGGCACGGCCGGGGTAGGCGCCGGCGGCAGGTTCCCGTCCGGCGGCGGCGGCCCCGTGGGGCTGGCCGTCGCACCGCCCGCGGCCTCGTTGGCGATCGCGTCGAAGTCCACCATGCCCGTGTTCTCGAGCATGGTGATGTGGTCCAGCACGGTCTGGTTCGCGTCGGACGCGAGCTGACGGATCAGGGTGTTGCGGGTGCTGTGGCGGACCTGGGCGATGAGGGCGAAGACCTTGCCGTGCGCGTTGCGCAGCAGGTTCGCGAACTTGTACTCGTACTCGCGGCCGCTGGCCGCCGACAGTTCTCTCAGCCAGCCCTGCTGCTGCTCGTTGGGCACGTTCGGCAGCTCCACGCCCAGCTTCGCCGCCACGTCGCGGGCGCGCTGGTCGAGGTCGGTGTGCCCGACGATGAGATGGTCGCCCGCGTCCTTGATCGCCTGGGTCGGGGCGCGCTCGAGTGCCTGCTGCCCGGCGGGCAGTTCCCACAGCCCGGCGAGTCGCACCTTGACCAGGAAGTCGCGGTCGGTCGCCGTCAGCGGCCCCCACTGGGTTCCCACGGACGAGGCGTTGAGATTGGCCTGGCCAGTCCCGGACCGGTCGGCGTAGGACCATACGGGGAAAGCGAGCGCGCCCACTGTGGCGACCAGTGCCGCGATGATGAGAGCTGTCCCGTTGACGCGACGCAGCAAGTGTGCCTCCCGATCCGATGTGCGTACCGCGGAACCCCGGCTATGTCACCGGCGGTTCGAACTGCTTGGCAGTACCGGGAGGTACGCGCGGGGGAGCGGTTCCGTTCAGCCCGGGGCCGGAAGATCTCGGTGCCGCGCGGTGAGGATCCCCGCGTGCCGCGCGGGAGGGTCTCCGCGCCGCGCGGGAGAGCGCCCGTACGCACGGGATCCCCCGTACGGATCCCCCGTACGGAGCGCCCGTACGGAGCCCCCCGTGCAAGAGGCTCTGTTCAGCATCAGCGCGGGAGAGCGTCCGTAACGCTCGGGAGGAGCGCCCCTAGTAGGACTTGGTCAGGTCGGTATGGGTGTGGGTATGTCGCGGTGGCAGGTGGGGCAGGCGCCGGTCCAGACGGCGAGGAGTAGCTGCATCTCGCGGATGACCTGGTAGAGGCTCAGGCCGACGCCGTTTCTTTTGGGGCCTGGGCCATGCGTTGGAGGGTGCAGAAGGCGTGGGCGGCGGAGACGAGGGTGACGTGGTGGTGCCATCCGTTCCAGGTGCGGCCCTCGAAGTGGGCTAGCCCCAAGGCCGTTCAGTTTGCGGATGGGTGGGGTTGTCCAGGGTCCGTAAGCTGCGGTTTCGCGGACATGAGGAGCGGAGCCCCGGTAGAACTGGCAGTCGACCAAGACAAGCCGTTCACAAGGACCGGAGGCTCCGCTGTCCGGACAGTGTGCCATCACTCGTGTCGTCACGGTGGCCGGAGGCCGGTTCGCACCCGGTCATCTCGGTGAACTCACCCAGTGCATCCCCTTCGAAATGGTCGACGAGGCATTGAAGGCCACGGGCAGGGTCCAGGAGCGGCTGCGGGACCTGCCATCCCGGGTGGTCGTCTACCTGCTGCTGGCCGGGTGCCTGTTCCCGGAGGTCGGATACCTCGGGGTCTGGCGCAAGCTCACCGGCGCTCTGGCCGGTCTGCCACTGGCCGCGCCGTCGGCAAGCGCGCTGGCCCAGGCCCGTCGCCGTATCGGCGCCACACCGCTGAAATGGCTGTTCGACCTGCTGAAAGGCCCGGTGGCCGGGCCACGGACACCGGGAGCATGGTGGCGCGGTCTGCTGGTGATCGCGCTCGACGGCACCACCCTGACGGTCCCCGACACCCCTGCCGTCCTGACCCGGTTCACCAAGCAGGCGGGCAACCACGGCGGGACCGGCTACCCGCAGGTCCGCCTGCTGACCCTGGTCGCCTGCGGCACCCGCACCCTCATCGACGCGGTCTTCGGACCCACCACATCGGGTGAGACCACCCACGCCCCGCGCCTGCTGCCCAGCCTGCGGCCGGGGATGATCCTGCTGGCCGACCGCAACTTCGCCGCCCAGGGGCTGATCAACGACATCGCGGCCACCGGGGCCGAGGTCCTCGTCCGGCTCAAGAACGGCCGCCGGATGCCGATCCTGGCCCGCTACCGGGACGGCTCCTACCTCTCCGCCCTCGGCCCGGTACCTGTGCGCGTCGTCGACTGCGAGATCACCATCACCACCACCGCCGGGAAACACACCGGCCTCTACCGGCTCGCCACCACTCTGCTCGACCACCACCGCCACCCCGCCGGTGAACTGGCCATGCTCTACCACCAGCGCTGGGAGATCGAAACCGCCTACCTGGAACTGAAATCGACCATCCTCGGCGGCCGGGTCCTGCGCGCCCGCACCCCCGAGGGCATCGACCAGGAGATCTACGCCCTGCTGGTGGTCCACCAGTTGCTGCGGACCGCCATGGCGGACGCCACCAGCACCCAGCCCGGCACCGACCCGGACCGGGCCGGCTTCTCCATCGCCTGGCAGGCCGCCCGCGACCAGCTCGTCCTGGCCGCGGGCGTCATCGCCGACACCGCCATCGACCTGACCGGCACCATCGGTCGGCACGTCCTGGCCAGCCTGCTGCCCCAGCGGCGGCTACGGGTCAGCCCCCGCATCGTCAAACGCGCCATCTCCAAGTACCAGGCCCGAGGCCCCCGCATCGACCGGACCAGCTACAAGGCCACCACTGGCATCGAGATCCTCGCAGCCGCAGGCCCTTGACGACACGACCCAGCCGCAAACTTCACGGCCTTGGGGCTAGCCCCAAGGCCTGCTTCATCTCGCGGTAGTCGTGCTCGATGCGCCAGCGGAGCTTGGCCAGCCGCACGAGTGTGGTGAGTGGGGTGTCATCGGGCAGGTTGGAGAGCCAGAACTGCACCGGTTCCGGTTCGGTGGCGGGCCACTCGGCCAGCAGCCAGCACGCGGGCAGTTCCGGGCCGTCGACGGCCTTGCGGATCTCGCGTCCAGCGGGCCGGATCCGTAGCGCCACGAACCGTGAGTACATGCGCTTGAACCCGCTGCGGCCGGTGCCCCGGCGGGAGCCCTCCCGCCACTGCACGGGCCGGGCCGCCTGCTTCCCCGTGGCGATGACCAGCTCCTTCACGCTCTTCGGCGCCTCGGGGTAGGCAGGCTGGGGCGGGCGGCCGCGGCCGCTGTGGGGCGGGGTGTGCGGCGTCGCGCTGTGTGGATGGGCGGTGACGGTGGTCGAGCTGCCCACCACGTAGTGAAGTCCGCGGTCTTCCAGGCCGAGCCGGAAGGCGGCGGTATCTCCGTAGCCGCCGTCGGCCACGACCAGGGGGACATCGACACCCCAGCACCGGGTCTCGTCGATCATGTCCAGGGCCAGCTGCCACTTCTCGACATGGCCCACGTCCGGCGGGATGCCGCACCGCTCGCGGCGGGCCACCTTGCCGGGATCGGCCAGTGGCGAGGCGGGATCCCAGCTCTTGGGGAGGAACAACCGCCAGTCGATCGCCGCCGACGCGGTGTCGGAGGCCAGGTGCAAGGACACGCCCGCCTGGCAGTTGGTGACCTTGCCGGCGGTGCCGGTGTACTGCCGCGACACACAGGCCGACGCGTCGCCGTCCTTGAGGAAGCCCGTGTCATCGATGATCAGCGCGGTCGGTCTGATCGCCGGAGCCATCTTCCATGCGAGGCGGGCCCGCACATGCGCCGGATCCCACGGGCTGGTGGTGATGAAGTGGGCCAGGGCCTGCCGGTTGCCGTCCTCGCCCAGCCGGGCGGCCATCGGCTCCACCGATTTGCGCCGGCCGTCCAGGAGCAGACCCCGCAGATACACCCCGCCCCACCGACGCTGATCCGCCCGCGCGAACGGCTCGAACACATCCGCCGCGAAGTCCTCCAGACGGCACCGGACTTCATCCAACTCCCCAGGTGTCACACCCGGTCAACGACACACCCGGTCAAACGGACACGCCACCGACGAATGAACCTGACCAAGCCCTACTAGGGCCCGCACGGCGGCCCGGCCGCCCTGGTCCTTCTCGCGGGCCAGGAGCGTGTTCAGCTGCTTCTGGCTGAGGGTGAGCGTGGCGTCGTCGTTCGACGGATCAGCAGAAGACGCACCGAGGACCGGGTAGATGGGGCGGCCGTCGCGGCGGTAGCCCAGCACAGTATGCGGATCGGGCAGAGGACGGGTCATCAAAAAGCTCCCGATGGCCCCGCGCCATGGTCGAGTCTACGGAAGCCAACGCTGCGCTCCTGGATACCCCGCTCAGCTGCTTCCCGGCCCCCTGACATGATCGACTTCTCGATGAACAGGGGGAACAGTGACCGAGGCCATCGACGTGAAGCAGGGCCGGGGCCGCAAGGGGCGCAGAATGCTGGCCGTGGGTGCTGTCGGCGTGATCGCCGTCCTGGGCGCAGGGCTATGGATGTGGGAGCCGTGGAAGGACACCACGCCGTTCACCGCTGTGCGCGTGTCCGTCGCACCGGGTAAGTACGCGGAGCCAGGCTCCACTGCCGATTCCTGCGTACCCCATGCCGCCGGCAAGGAGGTCGTCATCTACGACGAGGACGGTCAGCACGAGCTGGCATCGGCACGCGAGCCGCGCGAAGGCGTCGTCCTGCCAGCCGAGTACGGAGACTTCGCCGGGGACTGCGCGGTCGCCACCCGCATCCCTGACGTCCCCGGAGGTCACGACGCGTACGTGGTGCAGTGGGGTGGAGGTTCCAAACTCAAGGTCCCTGCCGAGGACCTGAGGCGATCTGCCGCCGAGCAGCGCGAGCAACTGAAGACGACCACGAAGCCGTAGATGCCGGGTCGGATGGCTACCGGGATGAGCCCTGTTGGCCTTGGTCTCCCGGTTCTTGACCTCCTCAGCTCGCCGCGGGGTCGGCCCGCGCGACGGACAGGTCGTCGGGCCGCACGCGCGGATCCTCCACCCTGGAGCTACCCGAGGAGCAGCGACAGGATCGAGGCAAGCGAACCCACGATCCCGAACCGGGTGGCGAAGGGTTCGATGCGGAACTTCCACATGGAGCTGCGTAGTTCCGGTGTGTCTTCTTCGGACGCTGCCTGGGCCTGGAGTTCGTCTATGAGCGCGTCCCCTCCGGGGTACTTGCCCAGGTCCTGCCGGAGCCGGTCGAGAATCATGATCAGGTCGGCGTGTTCCAGCCCGGAACTCTGCTGGTTATGGCTTCCAGCGATGGCGCTGCCGCCCCGGGATGCCGCCGAGGCGTGGCCGCTGCCGAAACTCACGGCGGAGCCTGCTCCGATGTCACCGACGCTGATGTTGGGCTGAGGGGCCTGAGGATGGTGCTGGCTGTGGTCGGTCACATTCCCTCTCACCGTCTGAGCGTTGCTTCCTCCGGCGGCCAGGCTGCTGTCGTGCACCGGCCCGTATACGACGTTGCTGCCGACGATGGTGGTTCCGTTCGAGGCCGACTGCTGTCGGCGGGTGGTCAGGAAGAACCATAGAGTCTGCCTGGAGTGAACGAAGTCGATGCCGTCGGCGGTCAGCGTGATGCGTTGGGGCCGGGGGGCGCGGTCGGCTACGAGAAGACCCCTGGCTTCCAGATAGGCGACGGCAGCGTCCACCTCGTCCCATGTGACCTCGGTGCCACAGAACCACCACTCTTCGGCCGCGGCGAACATCTGCAGGTCCGCCGAGCCCCCCGACGGGGAGTTGTTGTACGCCCAGCGGGGCAGCCTGTTGTTCAGGTGTGCCTCGCGTTCGGTTCGTGACTCCGAATTGGCCCGCAGCTCCCGGGCCTTGGACGCACCAGTCCTGGTCAAGCGGATAAGCGGGGAACGGCCGTTGGCTTGGTTGACCGCGCGCTCAACCCACCTGCATACCACGAGATGGGAAACCACGACCTGCTCGTCGGCCGCGTCCAGCCCGGCAGATGCCACGATCCTTCCTGCGTGGAGGATCTGCTCCGGATCGTCGCCCATGGCGTCGAGAGCTTTCTGCATGAACCGGTCGGCATACACCTCGATTGTCACGTCACCCATCGTACGGCGAGGGAACCCCATGGCCCGAGACAAGCTTGGGCAGAGATCTTGAGGGGCCCACGGGCTCCCTCAAAGATCACCTGTTGCCGTCCATGAGTAGGTCCTTCCTCTTCTACCCCGCAGCCCCCGAAGCCGCCTACGCAGCGTCCGAGGACCGAGCCGCGATGCGCTGCATCTCTTCGTGGGCGTCCTCGATCGGGTACCCGGCGTCTTGCAGCATGCGGATGCCGGTCTCTGCGGAGAGCACACCTGCGGTGACGCCCTTCACGACCTCTTCGAGGACGCTCGTGCGGTCGGAGGGCGTGTGCGGCCCGAACATGAGGCGAGCCGGAACCGTAGGTCCAGCAGGCCACCCTTCCGCCTGACCAGCCTGATGGATGCGCTGCACCATCTTCAGCAGCAGCGCGTACTTGTGCGCCCGGGCCAGGCGCATCGAGTCCACAAGCGAGTCCAGGGGCTGCAACGACAGCTGGAGCGCGTACCCGCTGGGCACGTCCGACGGGTCGACGGTGCCCAGGCTGACGGCCGGTAGCCGCGCGTTCACGGCGGCGCGATCACGGATCTCCTCGGCGCGGGCTCGCAGCTCGGAAAGCTGCCCAGACGTGTCCAGCACGTCCATACGGCCACCGTCCGCGAGCTGGAGGACCGTGCCCGGTGAGACGTTCAGCGGCTTGGGGCGACCGGTCACCCGGTCCACCTCCGCCCGCGCCCCCGCCCCCGCCAGTGCGATGATCGGTGCTCCCGTCGTCGCGGACGCGCGAGCAGAGTCGGTGTCGCTCTCCGCCAGCTCATCGAGCGCCTGCATGACGCGGCTCAGCACCGACTGCCCGAAGTGCTCCTCGCCGGCAACCGTGTTGGTGATGTGGACCAGCGGGATGAAGTCCAGTCGGAGGTCGAGACGATGCAGTACCTCACCGTCCGCGCGGGTACGGAACCGGGCACGGTCCAGAGGAAGGTCATCGAGACTCTGCCCGTGCCGGATGTCATCGACAAACCACTCCGCATCGGTCAGGTAGCACGTCAGTCGTGACGCCTTGCCCTGCTCCCACGGGTAGATGCGCTCGATATGCCCGGACTCCGCAACGTAGTCGCCCGGCGCGAGCAGCCAGCCACCGGATTCGTCCACGACGGGTTCCCGCCCGGCCGTGCCGTCGCTGTTGCTGCGGGTCGCCGGTTGAATCGACCCCAGCTCGTACGTGATCCGCCGCACCCGAGCTTTCACACCACGCTTGGGATCCTCCGGCACGTCCCACGCTAGGTGGACGCGGCGGGGGAAGTCTCCGGGGTCAGCATCGTCCTCCAGGACCGGGAAGTAGAAACCCGGGTCGTAGGTCTTGAGTCGAACGCGCTGCTTGTCCGCGTCCCACGCCAGCAGGCACAACCCGTCACCGAGCAACACGGCCTTGCGCTCCGCGGCCTGCATGCGCAGCGGCAGCAACTCCGCCTCCGCCCAGCGCCGCAGCTGCGCCTGCACTTCCGCCGCCTCGGCGGCCTCCGGCCCCGCGTCCTCGTGGCCAGCATGCTCCGCGCCGGGCACAACGATCTGCTGCGACCGGCCCAGCAGGTGAGCCAGGGCCGTATCAACGAAGACAGAGGGCTCTCCGAACTCCCGCCGCTCCTCAGCCCCTTCGTTACCGGTGAGCGCGGACAGTTCTCCAACCTGGTTCGAGTCGTATGCGGCCAGCAGCTTGTAGGCGGCCAGCCGCCGCACGGCCTCATCCGGGAGCCAAGTCGCCTGGAGTTCGGGTGCGAGGGCAGGGTGAGGACGGCCGTCAGCGGTGCCCGACATGATCGGTTTGTAGTTCAGCCACGACCAGGCGTCGGTAAGGAAGGAGCGCAGGCCCACGGGGAGAAGTCCCATCGTCAGCCCCGCGCCGCTCTCCAGAGTAGGCGAACCAAGACCAACCAGCCCGACCTGATCAGCGGGCCCGCCTGCGCCACAGCGACCGGCGCTGACGAGGCCAGTAGCGCCTCAGGTTGCCATCGGTTCCCGTGCGGGCCCACAGCGGTGCACCGACCACGATGCGGTGCGCATCCTCCATGCCGGGTTCTCGATCCAAGAGCCACCGATCATGGTCGAGCTCGACGTCCAGATAGACCACCGCACACCACTGGCAGTTCTGCGCTCGGGCCAACGTGAAGCCTCTCGTGGATGCATCGGAGGTGTCGAGGCCAGTGGTTCCCTGCCGCAATGCGATCTTGAGTGCTTCCATGCCCATTTCCTGGTCATCACCCCAGCCGTGTTCGCGGCCTCTGCTGGCGAGGAGGTTGCGAACAGCCCAGAACGCGGAAGAGGTCCACCCTTCCTCGACGGTGTCGGTGGTGCGGAACTCGGTGTTGTCCAGACTGCCGAACATCACCACGTCGACCCTGCGGCCGGCAGCGTCCTGAGCGCGGGTGTGAAGGACGACTTCAGGACTTAGGTCGGCGCCGATGTAGCGAGCGAACTCCACGGTGCCGGTGCCGCCAGCGAACAGTGCAGGTGGCGGCGATGTAAACGCCTTCTGGGGAAGGCTGCCCAGTGCCCTGCTGACCTGCTGCGCGACCTCGTACCGCGTGCGTGCTCTGCGTTCGCTGCTCCCGAACTGGAGCTGTGGAACGAACGGAATCGACGGCGAGGTCACTGACCACCGTCGGAACCTGTCCAACTGGATTCCGTTGTCCTGGGCCACCTTCTCGACACGCCGCGAAGACCAGTAGAGGTAGGTGCCCGACGCGCCCGGCGTTGCCCTTGGAGTCATCCGCACAGAATGCCTCAGCCCGGACTGTTTGGGGGTAGCTCCCCGAAGGGAGTGGAACCGAGCCAGGGCGACCACAGGATGCGGCCGCCCCAGCACCGCTAGTGTCCTGAGTCGTTAGTTCGTGTGCAGTATGCGGCGAGGGTTTCGAGGATCTCGTCTGCGGTCTTGGTCCACACGAACGGCTTGGGGTTCTTGTTCCACTCGTTGATCCAGCCGCGGATGTCGCGTTCCAGCTCGACGACGCTGTGGTGGGCCGAGCGGCGGAGTTTGCGGCAGGTCAGCTCGGCGAACCAGCGCTCGACGAGGTTGAGCCAGGAGGCGGAGGTGGGGGTGAAGTGGAGGTGGAAGCGGGGGTGTCGCAGCAGCCACTTCTTGACCGCTTCGGTTTTGTGGGTGGCGTAGTTGTCCAGGACCAAGTGCAGGTCCAGGTCCTTGGGGACGGCGGTGTCGATGGTCTTCAGGAAGCGGAGGAACTCCTGGTGGCGGTGGCGTCGGTAGTGCTGGGCTATGACCGAGCCGGAGGCGATGTCCAGGGCGGCGAACAGGCTGGTGGTGCCGTGCCGGACGTAGTCGTGCGTCATCCGCACCGGCGTCGTCGGTGCCAGCGGCAGCACCGGCTGGGTGCGGTCCAGGGCCTGGATCTGCGACTTCTCGTCCACCGCCAGAACCAGGGCGTTCTCCGGCGGAGACAGGTAGACGCCGACCACGTCACGGACCTTGGTCACGAACTGCGGGTCGGTGGACAGCTTCCATGTCTGCACGATGTGCGGCTTGAGGCCGAACGCCCGCCAGACCCGGGAGACCGCCGACTGCGACATGCCCGCAGCCTGGGCCATCGACCGCGTCGACCAGTGCGAATCCCCCGAAGGGGGCGCCTGGTCGAGGGTCCGGGCGACCAGGGACTCGACCTGCTCGTCGGTGATCCTGCGCGGGGCACCGGACCGCGGAGCGTCGACCAGCCCCTCAAGACGGTCGGTCACGAACCTAGACCGCCACTTGCGCACCGTCTCCCGCGAGATGCCGAGCTCCTGCGCGACCTGCGCGTTCGGGCGGCCCTCGGCGCACGCCAGCACGATCCTCGCCCGCAGCACCAAGGCCTGTCCCGCGGTCCGCTTACGCAACCAGCCTCGCAGTACACGGCGTTCACGCTCGGACAACTCCAATGACAACGGCTTCGGGCCCGGCATCCCCTAACCCTACAACCGCCAATGAACTACCGACTCAGGACACTAGTAGGACTTGGTCAGGTCGGTATGGGTGTGGGTATGTCGCGGTGGCAGGTGGGGCAGGCGCCGGTCCAGACGGCGAGGAGTAGCTGCATCTCGCGGATGACCTGGTAGAGGCTCAGGCCGACGCCGTTTCTTTTGGGGCCTGGGCCATGCGTTGGAGGGTGCAGAAGGCGTGGGCGGCGGAGACGAGGGTGACGTGGTGGTGCCATCCGTTCCAGGTGCGGCCCTCGAAGTGGGCTAGCCCCAAGGCCTGCTTCATCTCGCGGTAGTCGTGCTCGATGCGCCAGCGGAGCTTGGCCAGCCGCACGAGTGTGGTGAGTGGGGTGTCATCGGGCAGGTTGGAGAGCCAGAACTGCACCGGTTCCGGTTCGGTGGCGGGCCACTCGGCCAGCAGCCAGCACGCGGGCAGTTCCGGGCCGTCGACGGCCTTGCGGATCTCGCGTCCAGCGGGCCGGATCCGTAGCGCCACGAACCGTGAGTACATGCGCTTGAACCCGCTGCGGCCGGTGCCCCGGCGGGAGCCCTCCCGCCACTGCACGGGCCGGGCCGCCTGCTTCCCCGTGGCGATGACCAGCTCCTTCACGCTCTTCGGCGCCTCGGGGTAGGCAGGCTGGGGCGGGCGGCCGCGGCCGCTGTGGGGCGGGGTGTGCGGCGTCGCGCTGTGTGGATGGGCGGTGACGGTGGTCGAGCTGCCCACCACGTAGTGAAGTCCGCGGTCTTCCAGGCCGAGCCGGAAGGCGGCGGTATCTCCGTAGCCGCCGTCGGCCACGACCAGGGGGACATCGACACCCCAGCACCGGGTCTCGTCGATCATGTCCAGGGCCAGCTGCCACTTCTCGACATGGCCCACGTCCGGCGGGATGCCGCACCGCTCGCGGCGGGCCACCTTGCCGGGATCGGCCAGTGGCGAGGCGGGATCCCAGCTCTTGGGGAGGAACAACCGCCAGTCGATCGCCGCCGACGCGGTGTCGGAGGCCAGGTGCAAGGACACGCCCGCCTGGCAGTTGGTGACCTTGCCGGCGGTGCCGGTGTACTGCCGCGACACACAGGCCGACGCGTCGCCGTCCTTGAGGAAGCCCGTGTCATTGATGATCAGCGCGGTCGGTCTGATCGCCGGAGCCATCTTCCATGCGAGGCGGGCCCGCACATGCGCCGGATCCCACGGGCTGGTGGTGATGAAGTGGGCCAGGGCCTGCCGGTTGCCGTCCTCGCCCAGCCGGGCGGCCATCGGCTCCACCGATTTGCGCCGGCCGTCCAGGAGCAGACCCCGCAGATACACCCCGCCCCACCGACGCTGATCCGCCCGCGCGAACGGCTCGAACACATCCGCCGCGAAGTCCTCCAGACGGCACCGGACTTCATCCAACTCCCCAGGTGTCACACCCGGTCAACGACACACCCGGTCAAACGGACACGCCACCGACGAATGAACCTGACCAAGCCCTACTAGCGTCCCGCGGGAGGTCGGTGCCGCACCGGATGATCGGCGACGACCGTCACGGAGCCCGGGGCGACCTCCGTGAATCCCGCGTCCCGGACCGTCGGCAGGCCGCTCGCGGCGAGTTCGGCCCAGCGGCCGGCGGCGGCGGTCCGGACCGCGAGCGGGAACCCGGCGTCACGCCACGCCGTGCGTCCGGCCTCGTCCATGTCCCACCACAGCAGTTGCGCCCCGTGCCCGACCTGGGCCATCTCCTTGCCCGTCGACATGTGCAGCCCGGGGTTGAGCCAGAGCAGGGCACGGCCGGGTCCGACGTCGCCGGCCGGTTGCCCGGGATCCTCCAGCTGTGTGCCCGACACCTGGAGCTTCGACAGCTCCCTGGGCCAGCCGTCCAGCGGCACCGGCGGGAACACCCGCACCTCGGCACCGTCCCCGGTCGCCGTGATGCCGGGCAGCTCCGACGCCTTGCGCCACTCGGCGCCGCGCGCCCTGCGCACCACCTTCCGGATCCGGCCGTCCTGCCAGTCCCTTACGCGCGCCGCCCACTCGCCGTCCCCGGACGACCGCGCGTCGGAGAGCATCAGCACGACCGCGCGGGCGGCGGTCTCCAGCGCGTCGGTACGGGTCGGCGGTTCGTTCCGCTCGATCCGGACCACGAGCGGCAGGACGAACTGGGGGGCCTCGTCGCGCGGCGCCGGCTCCCGGCGGAAGGGGCTGCCGGTGCTGTCTGTGCTGTTCACCCGCGCATTCTGCCAGCCTGCGGGACAGCAGGCGGGGCCCGGCCCGCGCGGGTGGGGGCCGCGGCCGGCCGCCCTGTCCCTGACGATGCGTCAAGAAATATTCTTTGCACGGGCGATGAACGGACACGGGGACGGCGTCCGTATCAAGGGCCGGACGCGTCACCCCCCTCCCGGTCCCCTTCGGAGACCGGAGTCCGTACCCCCCGCAGGAGGCGAAGAGTTGAGTCACAGGCGTATACCCAAGCGGAAGGCGATTCTCGCCGGAGCCGGAGCGGTGGGCATCGCCGCAGCCGCAGTACTGCTGCCGAATGCCAACGCTTCGCAGTCCGGGTCCGAGGACGAGCGGACCGCTCCCAGAAAGATGAGTGCGGCATCGGCCGCGGATCTCCTCCAGCAGCTGGGCAGGCAGCTCGGCGAGTCCTACGGCGGCGCGTACTACGACGCGTCGAAGCAGCAGCTCATCGTGAACATCGTCGGCGATGACAACGATGTGGAGATCGAGATCAAGCGGGCCGGTGCGGTGGCCCGCAGCGTGGAGAACAGCTTCTCCACGCTGAAGTCCGCCACCCGTACCCTCTCCAGCGAGGCCGCGGTCCCCGGTACGGCCTGGGCCATCGACCCCAGGAACAACCAGATCCTGGTGACCGCCGACCGCACCGTCACCGGCGAGCGGTGGAACACCGTCGAGTCGGCCGTGGAGTCGCTGGGCGACGGGGTCGCCCGGATCCAGAAGTCGAAGGGCGAGTTCAAGCCCCTGCTGGAGGGCGGCGACGCCATCTTCAGCAACGGCGGTGCGCGCTGCTCGCTCGGCTTCAACGTCACGACCCAGGACGGGCAGCCCGGCTTCCTCACGGCAGGGCACTGCACCGCCGCCTCCGAGCAGTGGTCCGAGCAGCAGGGCGGCCAGCCGGTCGCCACCGCCCAGGAGTCCGTCTTCCCCGGTGAGGGCGACTTCGCGCTGGTGACGTACGACGACCCGAACACCGAGGCACCGAGCGCCGTCGACCTCGGCGACGGGCGGGTCCTGGAGATCGGGCAGGCGGCAGACGCGGCCGTCGGCCAGGAGGTCTTCCGCATGGGCAGCACCACCGGCCTCAACGGCGGGCAGGTGACCGGGCTGAACGCCACGGTGAACTACCCCGAGGGCACCGTCAGCGGTCTGATCCAGACCAACGTCTGCGCCGAACCCGGCGACAGCGGCGGAGCCCTGTTCACCAGGGACGGCAACGCCATCGGCCTCACGTCCGGCGGCAGCGGTGACTGCACATCGGGCGGGGAGACCTTCTTCCAGCCGGTGACGACCGCGCTGGAGGCGGTCGGCGCGCAGATCGGCTGACCCGGCCGGACCGGTCCCGCCGCCGGCCCGTCGCTCGCGGACCGTTCGGGGGCGCTGACGCCCCGGCCGCTCACGGACCGCACGGCCGGCCCGTCCGGGGGCGTACCGCCCCGTCGGGACGCGGTGGCAGGGACGCCCCCTGCCGGAACCCGGCCGGGCTCCCTACCGGAACCCGGCCGCGACCCCGGCCGGGAGGGGAGAGCGAGGGCAGGAGGAGAGGCGGCGGCACGGCCCGGGCATCGGCGGATGCCCGGGGCCGTGCGGCTGCCCGGACCGCAGCGCGGCCCAGCCGCTCTCCGGCAGCCTCCTTGCCCGCCCCGATGCCGGACCGGCCCTTCGGGTGCCGCGGACCGATCTCCCCGAGATGTTCCGGCGGCAGCCCGCCGACCGCCCGGGTGCGGTACCACCCGCGGCCGGGGTGCGGCGGAGGCGTCAGCCGGGAGCGATCGCGGTGCCCGCCTCCGCCGGAGCCGACGACCGGCCCGTAGCCGGGGCCCGCCCGGCGGAACAGGCGCTCAGCGCCAGGGGCCGGTCACCGCGAACGTCGTACCGGGCGTGTAGCAGTTGACGTACATGGTCCTGCCGTCCGGTGAGAACGTCACGCCCGCGAACTCGCCCCACTCGGGTTCCTCCGGGGTGCCGATGTTCTGGCGGTTGCGCGCCATCGCGTACACCTCGCCCCGCTTGGTCAGCCCGTACACGTGCTGGGCGCCGTTGCCGTCCTCGCACACCATCAGCCCGCCGCCCGGGGCGAGGCAGATGTTGTCCGGGGACTCACCGGGCAGCTGCAGATCGGTCGCCGGCCCGAAGACGACGACCAGGGTCAGCCGCCGCCGCTCCGGTTCGTACCGCCACACCTGCCCGAAGTGGTCGGCAGCCGATCCGTCGGTGCTGCGGGCGAAACTGCACACGAAGTAGACGGACGAGCCGCCCCAGTAGCAGCCCTCCAGTTTCTGGGCGTGGGTGATGCCCTTCGGGCCGAAGTCCTGCAGCCGCACGGGGGTCTGACGCGCCTGCGGATCGGGCACGGGGACCCACTGGACGCCGTCGAAGCGTGCCCCGGTCTCCTGGATCGCGGACAGGTCCGGCACTCCCGGGACCCGCATCGCCTCCAGCCGTCCTCCCGCGCGCAGCGAGCCGGTGCCGCCGAGCGGTTTCTCCGGCAGGAAGCGGTAGAACAGTCCGAACGGCCGGTCGAAGGCGTCCTCCGTCTCGTAGACGACGCCGCGGCGCGGATCGACGGCGACGGCCTCGTGCTGGAAGCGGCCCAGCGCGGTCAGCGGTACGGCGCCGGTCCGGCGGGGATCGGCGCCGTCCACCTCGAAGACGAAGCCGTGGTCCCTGCTGTAGCCGTTGGTGCCGGCCTGGTCCTCGTTCTCCTCGCAGGTGAGCCAGGTGCCCCAGGGCGTGGGCCCGCCCGCGCAGTTGACGGCGGTGCCCGCGATGGCGACGCGCTCGTCCAGGACGTTGCCGCGGCCGTCGAGGGTCAGTGCCGTGCAGCCGCCCTTGGCCGCCGGGTCGTAGGTGAGGCCCTCGACGGCGGGGACGCCGAGGCCGGCGCTGTGCCGGTTCTCGTGGTTGCGGACGAGATGGATCCTGCCGCGGCGTCCGGGCAGGGCGGTCATGCCGTCGTGGCGGCCGGGCACGGGGCCCTCGCCGGAGCGCAGCGGCTCGCCCTCACGGGAGAGCACCCGATAGCGGAAACCTTTCGGCAGGTCGAGCAGGCCCCGGGGGTCGGGGACGAGGGGGCCGTATCCGCGGTGGCCCTGGGCGGCGGCGGTCCCCGCGAACAGCTCGGAGAAGGCGCCGGTGAAGGCGATGCCGGTGACTGCGGCACCCGTACCGGCGAGGATCCGACGCCGTGTCGAGGAGGGGGCGCCGGAGCGGTCCGGCGCTTCGACGGCCCCGCTCCCGGCGGTCCCCGCTGCTTGCTGCGTGCGTTCTGCGGTCATGAGGCGACTCCCTGCTGGCGGACAGAGACGTGACCCGCATGTGTGTACCAGGCGTGTGGTCACGCGTGAAGCATGCGGGTCACTGTGCCCCTTGGGACGCGTATGGTCGCGTGTGCGGCGCGAGGCGCCGCGCGAGCGCGGTAAGGCGTGCCGAGGCCTGTTCCGCAATCCCCGGCGGGCGCACGACGACGGATACGGACGGCTGCGGTACCTCGCCGCGTTGTCGAATCACCCGAATACACTCGGTATCAGGGAGATCCTCCGTCCGGCGATGCACCGCATCCGACGCCGCGCGCGGATCCACCGGGGGCAACGGACAGGCCTGGGGCGTGTGGTGAAAGTCCCTCCCGCCCTGCGGGCAGACGGAGCTACGTTCGCAACACGCCCTAGGCGAGCTTCGCCGTGAGGGTGATCTCCGTCCCCGAAAGGGCCTGGCTCACCGGGCAGTTCTTCTTGGCCTCCTCGGCGGCGGCCTGGAAGCCCTCCTGGTCGAGACCGGGAACCCGGCCCTCGACGGTCAGGTGGATACCGGTGATCCCCTCGCCCGGCTGGAAGGTGACGTCGGCCTTGGTCTCCAGGCGGGTAGGCGGCGTACCGGCGCCCGCGAGGCCGTGCGAGAGGGCCATGGAGAAGCAGCTGGAGTGGGCGCCGGCGATCAGCTCCTCGGGGCTGGTCTTGCCGTTCGCCTGCTCTGCGCGCGACGGCCAGGAGACGGGGAAGTCGCCGATGCCGGAGGAGTCGAACGTGACGACGCCGGAGCCGGAGAGCAGGTCGCCGTCCCAGACGGTGTGGGCCTGGCGCGTGGTGGCCATGAGGGATCCCTTCTCAAGGTACTCAACGAATCGGTTCCAACCGGGCCCAACCTACTGGAGGCTACGGGGCGACGAGCCCCTTGGCGTCCCGCGCGAGCGCCGTCAGCCGGGAGATCGCCCGGTAGTACTTCTTCCGGTAGCCGCCCTTCAGCATCTCCTCAGCGAACAGCCGGTCGAAGGGGAGGCCGGAGGCCAGGACCGGCACCTCCCGGTCGTAGAGCCGGTCGGCCAGTACGACGAGCCGCAGTGCCGTCGACTGGTCCGGCACCGGCCGCACGTCGGTGAGGCAGACCGCGCGCACCCCGTCCGTCAGCGCGCCGTAGCGGCTGGGGTGCACCCGCGCGAGGTGCTCCAGCAGTTCCGGGAAGCCGTCCAGGGAGGCCCTCTCGGTGGCGTGAGCGGCCCGGGTGACCTGCTCGTCCGAGAACGGCGCGGGCGCTTCGGGCAGGCCGCGGTGGCGGTAGTCCTCGCCGTCGATCCGCAGCGGCCGGAAGTGTGCGGACAGGCCCTGGATCTCGCGGAGGAAGTCGGCGGCGGCGAAGCGGCCCTCGCCGAGCTTGCCGGGCAGGGTGTTGGAGGTCGCCGCGAGCGCCACGCCCGCCTCGACGAGCTTGCCGAGCAGTGTCGACACGAGCACGGTGTCGCCCGGGTCGTCCAGCTCGAACTCGTCGATGCACAGGAGCCGGTGGCCGCTCAGGGTCGCCACGGTCTGCTGGAAGCCGAGCGCGCCGACCAGGTTCGTCAGCTCGACGAAGGTGCCGAAGGCCTTGAGGGCCGGCTCGGCGGGTGTGGCGTGCCAGAGGGAGGCCAGGAGGTGGGTCTTGCCGACGCCGTAGCCGCCGTCCAGATAGACACCCCGCGGTGCGGCGGGCGCGGCGGGCTTCCGCGAGAACCAGCGGCGCCTGCCGCTGGCGTGCGCGCCGCCCAGCCCCGCGGCGAACGAGCCCAGCACGGTGACCGCCTCGGCCTGGCTGGGCTGGTTCGGATCGGGGACGTACGTCTCGAAGCGCACCGAGTCGAAGCGCGGCGGCGGAACCATCTCCGCGACCAGGCGGTCGGCGGGGACGCGGGGCTCGCGTGCGCACAGCGAGAGCGGGACTGCTTCGGTCATGGGGGTGGTCGACACAACCACCCACTGTACTGAGTCCGGGTGTCCGCCCTGCGAGGCCGTCGCGACGGCCTCCCGCGGCCGCCGTACCCGACGGCCGTGTGTGATGTCGCTGCGCGACGGCCGTGCGTGACCACGTACACGGTCGCCGAGCGCGACCAGGCGGACGCGGAGTGTGAGAGGCGCGGTTCCGCCGCGAGCACGCCCCCGGCCGCCCGCGGCCTCGGGGCCGCCGACGGGACGCCCGCCCCGGTACGCGCATGTGCGGGCCGTAGGGCCGATGCCGGCGTCGGGATTGCGGTCGCGCTCCCGGTAGGCGGGTGCGCGGGGCCGTGGCTGAGCGTCGGCAGCGCGATCGTCACCGCGGCTCCCGGTGCGCGCGTGCGCGGGGCCCTGCCCCGGGTCGATCGCGGCCTCTTCGTCGTACGCTCCAGCTCGCGGGTGCACGCGGCCGTGCGTGCGCCTTCGCGGACGGCGGCAGGTGCACGGCCCCGGCACGCGCGTGTGCGGGGCCGTGCACGGAAGCAGCAGTCCGCCGGCATGCCCGAACCGCCCCGGCACGCGCGTGCGCGGGGCCGTGCCAGACTGCTCGGCATGCGACGCCTGTTCCCTCTGCCCGACCCGAACGACCCCGGCGGCGCCCGTGCCGCGGCCGACCGCGAGTGGGGCTGGACGAACTGGCCGACGCGTACGCCTATCCGGCCGCGGACGGCCCCTGGCTGCGGGCCAACATGGTCTCGTCCCTCGACGGCGCCGCCCAGCACGACGGGAGGTCGCAGCCGCTGTCGTCCGACGCCGACATGCGGATCTTCGGCACCCTGCGGGCACTGGCCGACGCCGTGGTCGTCGGCGCCGAGACGGCCCGGCAGGAGGCCTACCGCCCCGCGCGCGCCAGGGACGCCTTCGCCGAGCGGCGCGCTGCCGCGGGACAGGGTCCCGCTCCCGCGGTCGCCGTGGTCAGCGCGAGCCTCGACCTGGACTTCTCGCTGCCCCTCTTCACCTCGCCCCTGGTGCCGACGCTGGTCCTGACCGGAGCCGCCGCACCTCCGGAGCGGGTGGCCGCCGCCGAGCAGGCCGGGGCGGAGGTGATCGTCGCGGGCGACGGGACGGGGGTCGACCCGGCGCGGGCCGTCGAGGCGCTGGCCGGGCGCGGCCTGCGGCGGCTGCTGACGGAGGGAGGGCCGAGGCTCCTGGGTCAGTTCGTCGGATCCGGGGTACTGGACGAGCTGTGCCTGACGGTGTCGCCGACGCTCACCTCCGGTACCGCGCAGCGGATCGCGTACGGATCCGGCCGGGCGGTGCCGGAGCGTTTCGCCCTGGTGTCCCTGCTGGAGGAGGCCGGGTTCCTCTTCACCCGATACCGTCGGACCTGACAAGGGCGGCAGGTCGTACACCGGTTTGTCCCGGCGGGGCACACTACTCGCAGGCCCGTGTGCAGACGGGGAAGGACGGTTCCGGCAGAAGGGCTCCTGACGTGTTCACAAGCGTATTGATGATCGAGAGGCCCCTCACGGCGACCGACGTGGAGTTCGTCACGACGCTGCACGGGGACGAGCCCGTGTCGTTCATCGTGCTCCTGCAGCCCCGCGGCGACCAGGCCGATCTGCTGCTGCGGGCCATCGACGACGTCGCCATGGGCGAACTCAAGGAGGCCGTCCGCGAGGGCGAGGAGCCGGAGGGGGCGGAGGCCCGGCAGCCCGCGGAACTCGGACTCGTGCACTCCGTGAACGCCCTCCGCGCCGCCGGGGCCGAGGCCGTCGGCCAGGTCGTCGAGAACCACCCGATCGACAAGATGAAGACCGTCGTCGACGAGTCCGGCGCCGACGAGGTGATCGTGCTGACCGCGCCCCACTACGTGGAGGAGTTCTTCCACCGCGACTGGGCCTCCCGCGCCCGGCACAAGGTCGGCGTACCGGTGCTGAAGCTCTTCGCCCACAGCGAATAGGCTGGGCCTCCCGTACGACGTCGCACCCTGGGAGACACACGCATGGCATCCGGCATCCCCCACGCCATGGAACGGCCGCACTTCATCGGCATCGGCGGCGCCGGAATGTCCGGGATCGCCAAGATCCTCGCCCAGCGGGGTGCCAAGGTCGCGGGCAGTGACGCCAGGGAGTCCGCGACGGCCGACGCGCTGCGGGCCCTCGGCGCGACCGTGCACATCGGGCACGCCGCCGAGCACCTCGCGGACGACGCCTCCTGCGTCGTCGTCTCCAGCGCCATCCGCGCCGACAACCCCGAGCTGGCCCGCGCCGCCGAACTCGGCGTGCCGGTCGTCCACCGCTCCGACGCGCTCGCGGCGCTGATGCGCACCTCGCGCACCATCGCGGTGGCCGGCACGCACGGCAAGACCACCACCACGTCGATGCTCGCCGTGGCCCTGACCGAGCTGGGGCTCGACCCCTCGTACGCCATCGGCGGCGATCTCGCCGGGCCCGGCACGAACGCCCGGCACGGCGAGGGCGACCTGTTCGTCGCCGAGGCCGACGAGAGCGACCGCAGCTTCCAGAAGTACGACCCGGACGTCGCGATCGTCCTCAACGTCGAGCTGGACCACCACGCCAACTACGCCTCCATGGACGAGATCCACGAGTCCTTCGAGGCGTTCGTCGCCAAGATCCCGGCCGGCGGGACGCTGGTGGTCGGCGAGCACGCGGGGGCCCGCGAACTGGCCGCCCGGGTCTCCGGCCGCCCGGACCTCACCGTCGTCACCGTCGGTGAGGACGAGGGCGCCGACGTCCGGATCCGCTCGATCACCCCCACGGCATGACCAGCGAGGTCACGGTCGCCCTCCCGGACGCCGGAGAGATCACCTTCACCGTCTCCGTGCCCGGACGCCACTACGCGCACAACGCGGTCGCCGCCCTCGCCGCGGGCGTCCGCACGGGCCTGGACCCGGCCGGGCTGGCCCACGCCCTCACCGCCTACACCGGCGTCGGCCGCCGCCTCCAGCTCAAGGGCGAGGCGGGCGGTGTCCAGGTCATCGACTCGTACGCGCACCACCCCACCGAGATGACCGCCGACCTGGAGGCCATGCGCGCCGCGGCGGGCGGCCGGCGGCTGCTCGTCGTCTTCCAGCCCCACCTGTTCTCCCGCACCCGGGAGCTCGGCACCGAGATGGGCCGTGCGCTGGCGCTTGCGGACGCCTCCGTGGTCCTCGACATCTACCCCGCCCGGGAGGACCCGATCCCCGGCGTCACCAGCGCGCTGATCATCGACGCCGCCAGGGCGGCGGGCGCCCGGGTGACCCCGTCCACGACCGGGACGGCGTCCCGGACGCGGTCGCGGGAATGGCCGCGCCCGGCGATCTGGTTCTCACCATGGGGGCCGGTGACGTGACGGACCTCGGTCCGAGGATCCTGGCCCGCCTGTCGGACTGAGGCCCCCGGGGCCCTAGCGGTGAGGGAGACCGATCATGGCCTACGACGTCGAGAAGCCGGACGAGCAGTGGCGCGCGGAGCTGAGCCCCGCGGAGTACGCCGTGCTCCGGCAGGCCGGGACCGAACCCGCCTTCACCGGTGAGTACACGGACACCAAGACCAAGGGCGTGTACTCCTGCCGGGCGTGCGGCGCCGAACTGTTCACCTCCGAGGAGAAGTTCGCGTCGCACTGCGGCTGGCCGTCCTTCCACGACCCGACGCACTCCGACGCGGTGGAACTGCTGGAGGACCGGTCGTACGGCATGGTCCGCACCGAGGTGCGGTGCGCGCGTTGCGGCTCGCACCTCGGGCACGTCTTCGAGGGCGAGGGCTATCCGACGCCGACCGACCAGCGGTACTGCATCAACTCGATCTCGCTGCGGCTGGAACCGGACGAGAGCTGATCCCTCCGGCTCCCGGCCGGAGGAACCGGTCGTACGGCATGGTCCGTGTCCGCGCCGAGGTGCGGTGCGCGCGTACGGCATGGTCCGCGCCGAGGTGCGGTGCGCGCGTTGCGGCTCGCACCTCGGGCACGTCTTCGAGGGCGAGGGCAACCCGGCGCCGAGCGGCCGGGGATCCGCGCCACGCGATCCCGCTGCGGCCGGAGCCGGACGGGGAGGGGCGACCATCCGCATACGCGCCCGGCGGTGCGGTGCCGGGCCCCCCGTCCAGGCCCGTCGCGCGCCCCCGATAATCGCCCCATGCGACACAAGGTTCCCGGCAGCCGCGCCCTGGCCGTCCCGTCCGGCAGGGATCGCCTCCCGTCCCTCACCGGACTGCGCTTCTGGGCGGCGCTCCTGGTGGTCGCCTACCACCTCTCGCGGCAGGTCGGCCAGATACCCGGGGCCAGTGAGCTGGCCTGGTACGGCCGCAGCGGAGTGACCTTCTTCTTCGTGCTGTCCGGATTCGTCCTGGCCTGGACGTACGACGGCAGGCAGGTGCCCGCGAAGGTCTTTCTCCGGCGCCGCTTCGCCCGTGTCTGGCCGCTCCTCGCCGCCACGACGGCGCTGTCCGTGGGGGTGTGGCTCGCGCTCGGCAAGGCCGTGTCGGCGAAGGCCGTGGCCGCGACGCTGCTGCTGGTCAACGCCTGGGTACCCGACCGGGCCATACTGCAGGGCGGCAATCCCGCCGCCTGGTCGCTCAGCGACGAGGCGTGGTTCTATCTGGTCTTTCGGGTGCTGATGGCCCTGCCGGCCGTGCGTTCGGGCCGTGGGCGGCGCTGGATCTGGGTGACGGTCTGTGCGGGTGTCGTGCTCGTGTGGCTGAGCGGTGCCCTGATCGCCGCCGGTGTGCCGCGCGTCTGGGCGCTCGACTACCTGCCGCTGACCCGCACTCTGCAGTTCCTGCTCGGCGTGGTGGCCGGACTCGCGGTGGCCAGGGGCTGGCGGCCGCCCATCGGCCTGTGGTCTGCCGTGGCGCTGGCGATCGGCTGGCACCTCGTGCTGATTCCCTGGTCGGAGGCCGTCCCGGACGCTCTCTGGTACGGCCCCTACCACGCCTCGCAGCTTCTCTCCACGCCTCTCTTCGCGCTCCTCGTGGCCGCGGCCGCGCACGCGGACCTGAGCGGCCGGACGACAGGACTAGGCGGAGAGTGGGCCATACGGCTCGGGCACTGGTCGTTCGCCTGGTACCTGATACACGAGATCGTCATCCGCGTGTGGGTGGCGAGGTACGGCCGGCCCGAGGGAGTGCCGGACACCGCCGTGGTGTGGCTGGTGGTCATCGTGGTGAGTCTGGCCCTGTCCGCGTGCGCCTATCACTGGGTGGAGCACCCTCTCGAGCGCCGCCTCCGCGGCAACGGCCCGGGGGTACCGTCGGGTGGCGGACGCATCGGCGACGTGCGGCACACGGCCGAGGCGGTGCACCCGAACTGATCCGGGATCATCCGGTTTGGCTCGTGCGCAATCTCACAACCGCTGTGGCCTTGTTGTGTATTACATGTGAAGAGGCCTAGAACTTCCCTCTACGTGATCACCGGTGTGTGGGGGCAGGTTCGTGGGTGCTGCGCGTCCTCTTGTCGTCTTCGTGGCCTTCGCCATGGCTGCGCTCGCGGGAACGGAGCAGGCCGCGCTGGCGGTCGGCTCATGGCGCGGTCCCTCCGCCGTCGCCGCAGGCGAGCGGCCGGACCAGCGCTGGGGCACCGCCGGCGGGCGCAGCAACCGGGCGTCACCGGACCGTACGGACGCCACGACGTCCGGCGGCCGGAACGGAGCACTCCGCGCCCCGGGACAGTTGGCCCCTGAGCAGGGGGCGCCGGCTCCGGTGGACCTCAAGAAGCCCAAGCCTCCGGCGATGGGCAGGGCCCGGCCCGTTCCCGCACCGGCGCCCGGCATCCCGCACGGTTTCGACGAGAAGTCGAGCAAGGAGATCGCCGGGCAACGCGCCGAGCGTGCTCGGACGTTCCTGAACAAGGACGGCTCCTACACGACCCGCTTCTACAACGAGGCCGTCAACTTCCAGCGCGGCGACGGTGCTTGGAACGAGATCGACACCACGCTCGTGAGGCGGACGGGCATGCGGGGCATGAGTGCCTCCGATGAGGTCTGGGAGCCGCTCTCGACGGAGTCGGACGCCACGTTCGCGGAGTTCGGCGATGCCGCCCCCTGGTGAGCATGAGCGTGGCCGACGGGGTCGCGGTCGGCTACTCCGTCGACGGTGCCGCGCACACCCGCGGGGAGGTGCAGGGCAACAGCATCACCTACCCCGGGCTGCGACCGTCAGCCGACCTGGAGCTGCTCGCCGGCAGCAACTCGGTGAAGGAAGTCCTCGTCCTCAAGGACAAGGGCGCTCCCACCGACTGGCGCTTCCCCCTGGAACTGCACGGAGTGACCGCTCGGCTGGACGGCCACGGGGAGTGGTCTTCGTCGACGGATCCGGCGACGAGCGTGCCCGCATGCCGCGCGGCTGGATGGAGGACTCCAGACTCGCCGCCAACGCCAACGAGGGCGCCATCTCCGACAAGGTCGTGTACGGCCTGACCGAGGAGAACGGACGCCAGATCCTGTCAGTCTCCCTCGACAAGGAGTGGCTGGCCGCGCCGGAACGGGTCTTCCCCGTCCGAGTCGACCCGTCCCTCACGTCGTTCAACGCCACATCGGGTACCTACGTCGAGCACCCCTACAACACGGATTTCTCGACGAACACCGTCCTGAAGGCGGGTACGTACGACGGTGGAGGCCACAAGGCCGCCGCCTTCCTCCGCTTCACCGGAGTGGAGACGACGCTCAGGAACGCATGGGTCCTGAGCGCGGACCTCGCCTTGTACAACACCTGGTCGAGTTCCTGCACCGCCCGCCCCGTGACCGTGCACCCGATCACGTCCAACTGGGCGGAGAGCACCACGACGAAGTATCCCGGCCCGGCCACGGGCGCGTCGCTCGCCTCCAAGAGCTTCGCGCACGGATGGCGCCCGGAGGGTTCCGGTAGCTGGTCCTGTGGTCCGGCCTGGGAGAGCATCAAGCTCGGCGCGGCAGGGCGCCTGCTCGTCGACGACTGGACCCACGGCCGCAAGAAGAACTACGGCCTGGCCGTCAAGGCATCCACCACGGACTCCAAGAGCTGGAAGCAGTTCGGGTCCGACGACTATCCGGGCGCCAAACCGAGCCTGGACGTCACCTGGACCAAGTACGGCGCCGCGTACGGCCTCGGTCAGTTCACCAGCCCGGTGACCGCCACCACCGAAGGCAGGATGAAGGTCACCGTCACGAACCAGGGCCAGCAGACCTGGCCCAAGGGTGGCAACGTCAAGCTCCGCTACAACCTGTACGACGCGAACAACAAGGAGATCACGGACTCCGCGAAGATCCGCTGGACTGCGATGCCCGGTGACATCTCGCCGGGTGAGAGCGTCACCCTGGACGCCGCGATTGCCCCACTGGCCCCGGCGACGTACACGATCCAGTGGACCATGGACGACGTCGGCGTCACCCGCTTCACCAGCCAGGGCATACCCGGCCCAGCGGTCAGGTTCTCGTCGGTCAACATCCCGCCGCAGCTCACCGCCGAATCCCCGGCCAGCGGAGTCGTGCAGGACACACTCACCCCGACCTTGTGGGCCAGTGGCACCGACCAGGACCGCTACCCCAGGCTCTCCAGTACCAGTTCGAGGTCTGCGAGGTCGAAGGCAAGGACACCCGGAAGAACTGCCGCACCAACACCCGGGGCGCGAACCAGCAGTGGGCCGTGCCCGACGGCTGGCTCAGCTGGGGAGGACGTATGCGTGGTACGCGTACGTCTACGACGGGGCGGCCACCTCGACCCGTCCAGGGCCTGCCCTGTTCAGCACCGAAGTACCGCAGCCCGGGTCACCAGCCATCTGGGCGGCTCGGATTCCGGCCGCGAGTTCGGCGCCCGTGCAGGCAACTACACCACGGCCGCCACCGACGCGGCGGTGTCCACCGTCGGCCCTGAACTGGCCGTCACCCGCACCTACAACTCGCTCGACCCCCGCACGGACGGCGCCTTCGGCGCCGGCTGGTCCACCCGCTGGGACGCGCGGCTGCGCGAGGAGCCGCAGAGCCGTACCGTCGTGATCACCGCTGCCGACGGCTCCCAGGCCCGGTACGGCGAGAGTCCGAACGGTGAGTACAGCGGACCGTCGGGTTCCACCAGCCGTCTCGCTCGCGAGGGCGACGGCTGGGTCATGCGTGACCGATCGGGTGCCACGTACCATTTCGGCCCCAGTGGCTACCTGGCCGGAATCGTCGACGGAGCAGGGCGTGGCCAGACCCTGGTGCGTGCGCAGGAAGACGGCGGGCCGCTCACCAAGGTCATCGACGACCTGTCCGGCCGCAGCCTGTCCTTCACCTGGAACGGGCGGCATGTCTCGTCCGTGACGACCAGCGCTCTCGGCCCGGGCGCACCGGGTCTCACCTGGACGTACAGTTACAGCGGCGACCGGCTGGACAAGGTCTGCCCGCCGTCCTCCACCACCCAGTGCACGACCTACTCCTATGAGGGCGGCTCCCTCTACCGCGCCGCCGTGCTCGACTCCAACCCCCTCTCGTACTGGCGGCTGGGCGAGTCCGAAGGCTCTGCCGTCCGCAGTGAGGCCCCGTCGCGCACCGGCCTCAACGAGGCGATCTACCGGGATGTCGACCTCGGCTCCGCCCCCGCCGTCGCCGGGACCAGCGACACCTCCGCGACGTTCGACGGCACCGACTCCGTCATCGAGCTTCCGGACAACACCCTGAAGACCTCGGCGTTCGTCTCCGTGGAAATGTGGTTCAAGACCACGCAACCGGGTGTCCTGGCGACACTTCAGAACGCCGCGGCCGGTGAGCGTCCGACCCGGTACAGCCCGTACCTGAGCGTCGACGGCACCGGTAGACTGCGGGGCCAGTTCTTCACGACCGAGCACGCGGGTGCGAAGCCGATCGTGTCCACCCAGGCAGTCAACGACAACGCCTGGCACCATGCCGTGCTCACCAGTGCGGCGACCACGCAGACCCTCTACCTCGACGGTGTCAAGGTCGGCAGCCTCACGGGTACGGTCCAGGCACGTGACGGCCAGTACGCCTACATAGGATCCGGCTGGGGCAACGAAGGCTGGATGGGTGTTCCGGGAGCCACCTACCCCTTCCAGGGCTCCATCGACGACGTGGCGGTCTACGGCCAGGCCCTCGACGCGGGCACGGTTGCCGAGCACTACGCGGCCCGGACCTCATCGAACCTGATGACCAAGGTCGTGCTGCCCTCCGGCAGGACCCATGCCACCACCGGGTACGACCCCGCCACCGCACGCCTCACCACCACCACCGACGAGAACGGCGGAGTGTGGAAGGTGTCGGACGCCTCGTACTCGTCGGGGTCGGCCGCCTACCAGGATGCCGTCATGGCACAGTCCCCGCCGGGTACTGGCGCCTGGGCGAGCGCAGCGGGGCGCAGGCTGTCAGCGTCACGGGGGAGGGGATGGACGGCTCCTACCGTGACGGGGTGAACCTGGGCAGTGCCGGTGTGTTCGCGGACGGCGACAACACCTCGATCGATCTGGACGGCACCGAGGGCGCCGTCAACGTTCCGTCCGATCCGCTGGAGACGACCTCGTCCATGAGCCTGGAGCTGTGGTTCCGCACCTCCAAGCCGGAGAGCGTGCTGTTCGGGTTCCAGAACTCCGAGCTGGGGCAGACGCCCACCTCCATCACACCGGCGCTCCTGATCGACCGCGGCGGCAAGCTCCGCGGCCAGCTGGACAAGAGCCAGGCGGGTACCACGATCGCGTCGACGACCGTCGTCACGGACAACGCGTGGCACCACGTCCTGCTCACCGGCTACAGCGGTGGGCAGGCCCTGTACCTCGACGGGGTGCGGGTCGGTACGCTCCCGAACCCGATCAAGCCGATCACCCTGCCGAACGCCTACCTCGGCGGCGGGTACACGACCACCCCGTGGGACGGCCAGCTCGCCGGTACCAAGTACTTCTCCGGCCAGATCGACGAGGCCGCCCTCTACACCACCCCCCTCGGTGTGGGCAGTGCCGGGCAGCACTACCGGGCCCGTACCGCCCTGATATCCGGTGATGGCCCGCACTACCGCGGCGCCGTCGTCGGTGACGCTCCGGCCGGGTTCTGGCGCCTCGACGAGCCCCAGGGCGCCACGCAGGCGGTCAGCGAGAGCGCCGCCAACGACGGCGCGGGCACGTACACCAACGCCACCCTCGCCACCACCGGCATCTTCGGCGTCGAGGACGGCCACGCCGCCCAGTTCACCGGCACCGGCCACCTCGCCGTGCCCAGCGGTCTCGTCACCGAGTCGACCGACGTCGCGGTGGAGCTGTGGTTCCGCACCACCAAGCAGGGCGTCCTGCTCGGACTGCAGAACGCGCCGATCGGCAGCACCCCGACGGACCATCGGCCCGTTCTGAACGTCGGCGCGGACGGTGTGCTGCGCGGCCAGTTCTGGACCGCCGACCAGCCGAACGGCGCCACGCCGATGAAGTCCGCCACCGCTGTCACCGACAACGAATGGCACCACGCCGTCCTGTCCGCGTCCGGGAGCAGCCAGGCGCTCTACCTCGACGGTGTCAGGGTGGGCACCCTCAACCGCGCGGCCCGCCACATGCCCGGCGTGTACGCGTACCTGGGCGCCGGATACGCCAATCCCGCCTGGATGGGCGTGACCACCGCCGGTACGTACCGTTTCACCGGTCAGCTCGACGAGGTCGCCGTCTACCAGCACGGCCTGACCGAGGACCAGGTCGGCGCCCACTACCAGGCCCGGACCCGCACCAGTGCGTCCGGCCTCGCCTCCTCGATCACGGTCACCGACCCCGCCGGGCACACGGTCACGACGACCTACGACACGCTGCGCGGCCGGCGCAGGACGGCGACCACCGACGCCGACGGCGGACTGACCACGTACGCGTACGACACCGGAGGCTTCCTGAACACCGTGACCGACCCCAACGGTCACTCCACGATCACCGGCCATGACGCCCGCGGCAACACCGTCTCGCGGACGACCTGCCGGGACGCGGACTCGTGCTGGACATCGTTCACCGACTACTACCTGAACTCCGCCGACCCCTGGACCCGCGCAACGACAAACCGGTCGCGGTGCGGGACGCGCGCTCCGGCAAGCCCACCGACGACCGCTACAGAACCGCCGTCACCTACAACGCCCTCGGCCTGGCCACCTCGACACAACTCGCCGACGGCCGAACCGACACCACCACCTACACCGCAGGAACGGAGACCGCCGTCGGCGGCGGCACCGTCCCGGCAGGGCTGGTCGCCACCCAGAGCACGCCATCCGGCGCGGTGACCTCCTACGCCTACTCCACCAACGGCGATCTGGCCCGTATGACATCACCGTCCGGGCTGGTCACGACCTTCACCTACGACGGTCTCGGCCGGAAGCTGTCCGAGACCCAGGTCTCCGACGCGCACCCCGACGGCGTCACCACGTCGTACACGTACAACGCCCAGTCACGGATCGTCACCGAGACGGGCGCAGGGGTCAAGAACGAGATCACCGGCACGACCCACACCGCGGTGATCAGCCGCTCCTTCGACGCCGACGGCGCCGTCCTGACGGAGTCGACCGAGGACACCACCGGAGGCGACGCCAAGCGCACCACCACCTTCCACTACGACGCGTTCGGCCGGCAGGACCGAGTCACCGACGCCGAGGGCAACACCACGTCGTTCGCCTACGACGGGTTCGGCAGGGTGGTCCGGGAAACGGACGCTCTGGGCACCGCCTTCGTGACCTCGTACACCGCCCGTGGCCAACTGGCCGAAACAACACTGAAGGAGTGGACCGGAGATCCGTCGGGGGAGCCACGCGACCTCGTCGTCGGGTCGCAC
The DNA here is from genome assembly GCA_003725745.1 of Streptomyces sp. I6. Classification (GTDB taxonomy): domain Bacteria; phylum Actinomycetota; class Actinomycetes; order Streptomycetales; family Streptomycetaceae; genus Streptomyces. The sequence continues at coordinate 5,521,691 of RHDP01000001.1, forward strand.
GCCTACGATCCCGCGGGACGGCTGGCGTCCAGCACGGACGCGATGGGCGCCACCACGGAGTACACCTACTACGACGACGGCCTGCCGGCGACCACCGTCGCCAGGCAGGTCAGCCAGGCCGACGGCTCGCGTCGCGACATCGTCCTCGAATCGAACACGTACGACGGCGCCGGCCATCTCACCCGGCAGGTGACGGGCGGCGGTACGACCGTCGTCACACACGCGGTCGACGCGACCGGTCGCACGACGCGCAGCGCGCTGGATCCCACGGGACTGAACCGCGTCACGACGTACGGCTACGACGGCGACGACCGCATCACGCGACTCGACCAGTCGATCGACGCGTCGGGCAGCAGCCTGACCGCGACGACGGAGTACGACGCGGCGGGCAACCCGACCACGTCGACGCTGACGGACGGCGCCGACACCCGGGTCACGACACGGACATACGACGACCGCGGCCTGGTCACCTCCGAGGTCAGCCCACGGGGCAACGTCCCGGGTGCCGACGCGGCCGCGTTCACCACATCGCTGCGCTACGACGAACTGGGGCGTCTGGTGGAGGAGACCGCCGCTCCGGTGAAGGCCGAGGAGAACGGTGCCGCCGCGACCACGGTCAGGCCCTCCGGTCTCGTCGGCTACAACACCTTCGGAGAACTGACGGAGTCCCGGGACGCCCGGGGCTCGGTGACCCGCAGCGACGTGGACAGGCTCGGCCGCCAGGTGGCCGTCACGCTGCCCGACTACACCCCGCCGGGCGGCTCGAAGATCACCGCCGTCTCCCGGACCGAGTACGACGCGCTCGGCCGCCCCACCGCCGTCACCGATCCGCTGGGCCGCACCACACGTGTCGGCTATGACCAGTTCGGCAACGTGGTGCGGCAGACCGACCCGGTCGCCGGCGGTACGGGCAGCCTCGAAGAGCCCAGTCCGTTCGCGCCCGAGTCCACCGACCTGAGCGGTGCGGGGGTCACGCGCTACACGTGGACACCGACGGGGCTGCCGCTGTCCGTCACCGACCCCATGGGCGCGCGCACCGAGGCCACCTACGACGAACTGGGCCGCGTCCTGACCGAGACCACCGTCGAGCGGTACCCGGCACTGCAGAACCTGACGAGCCGCTACACATGGGACGACGCGGGGAACCGGACTGCGGCGACCACGCCCGGCGGGAACACATCGCTGGCGACGTACAACCCGGCCGGTGACCTCACGGCGGCGATGAGTCCGGTCGGCGGCTGGACCTCCTTCGCGTACGACGGCCTCGGCCGCCGGATCGAGACCACCGACGCGACAGGCCGCAAGAGCAGGGTGGAGTACGACGCGCTGGGCCAGGTGACCGGGGCGTCCGACTACGGCACCGGGACAGCCGTGCTGCGTTCGGTGTCCGCCGAGTTCGACGCCGACGGCAACCAGACGGCCGTCACGTCCGCGACCGGGAACCGAACCACCTACACCTACGACGCCCTGGGGCGGATGACCCAGCAGGTCGAGCCGGTGTCGCCGGGCAAGGCGATCACCACGTCCTTCGGCTACGACGCGGCGGGCAACCGCACACGGACGACCGACGGCCGCGGCAACCCCACGATCCACACCTTCACGCCGTGGAACCTGCCGCAGTCGACCACCGAACCGGCCACCGCGGCCCACCCGGCAGCGGCCGACCGTACCTGGACGACCCTCTACGACGCGGCCGGCCAGGACGTGGCCGAGCTGCTGCCCGGAGGGGTCGGACGGGAGCGCACCTATGACGGCCTGGGCCGGATGACCGGTGAGACGGGCACGGGCGCGGAGGCCGCGACGACCCACCGCTCCTTCAGCTACGACCTGGCGGGCCGGATGACCGCGGCCGGTACCCACGACGTCCTCGACCGCGACACCTTCTCGTACAACGACCGGGGCCAGCTCATCGCCGGCGCCGGACCCGGCGGTGACGCGTCGTACACCTACGACGCCGACGGCAACATGACCATGCGCTCGACGCCCGGCGGGGAGGCGTACTACGGCTACGACAGCGCGGGACGCCTGGACTGGACCTGGGACTCGATCACCGGCGGCGAGATCTGGTACGGCTTCGACCTCGCCGACCGGCCGACGACTGAGCGCTACGCCACCGACCCGCTCGGCACGGGCCAGTGGGCCGAGACGGCGCGGCGGACGTTCGGCTACGACGGCCTGGGCCGCCTGACGAGCGACCGGCTCACCGATCCGTCGGGCACCACCGAGACCGCGTCCACGGCCTACGACTACGACCTCGACGACCGACTGACGAAGAAGACCACGAAGGGCACCGCGGGCGCTGCGGAGAACACCTACGGCTACGACCGGGCAAGTCGCCTGACCTCCTGGACGAAGGGCACCACCACGACCGCGTACGCCTGGGACGACGCCGGCAACCGGGTGGAGGCGGGGGCGCGACCTTCGCCTACGACGCGCGCAACCGCCTGCTCTCGGACGGCACGTCCACGTACGGCTACACCGCCCGCGGCACCCTGTCCTCCGTCACCAGGCAGGGCGCGCCGACCCGCACGCCGGCCTTCGACGCCTTCGAGCGCAAGATCAGCGACGGCGCTTCGACCTTCGCGTACGACTCGCTCGACCGAATGCGCCGGCACGGCGAGACGGCCTTCTCCTACGACGGCGGCTCCAACAACCTGGTGAGCGACGGCACGAACCGCTTCACCCGCACACCTGCGGGCGCTCTCCAGGCGATGGACAACGGCACGGTGAAGCAGTGGGCGATCACCGACCAGCACACCGACCTGGTCGCCGGCGTCAGCTCCGACGGCACGACCGTCACCGGCTCGAAGACGTACACCCCCTTCGGCGAGGTGACCGCGACCGAGGGCGCGTCAACCCCGCTGGGCTACCAGTCCGGGTGGACCGACCCGTCCTCGGGGACGTCAACATGGCCGCCCGGTGGTACGGGCCCGGCAGCGGCGGGTTCGTCTCCCGTGACACCTGGCTGCTCGACCCCAGCCCCTCGGCCCAGATCAACAGGTACACCTACGCCAACGGCGACCCGCTCAACGGCACCGACCCGACCGGGCACTTCTGCGCCTGCGGCGGGGGCTACAAGCTCAGCCCGAGACTCTCGGGCATGAGATGGCGCAGCAGTTCCGGGGGTGCGCACGACGCCGCCCCGCGCAACACGGGAGCCCACCGGGGGAGGCCGTCAGCCCGCCCCGCCTACCGCGGGAACGACCCGGCGGCCAGGGCGCAGACCCGTAGGAACATCCAGGAAATGCGGCGCTACGACGCCGCGCGCACGCCAGTGCGCGTTCGCCCGACCCGCCCGGCCGCCAGGGGCAGCGGCAGCTACCGCGGCAGCAACCGTTGCACCTACTCCTGCGGTACGGGCGCCACCCGCAGCGCAAGCCGCGCTCGCGGCACCGGGTCCGGTTCCGGGTCGTACACGCCGCGCGGCACCGCGATCCAGCGCCCGACCCAGCCGAGGAAGCCCACGCCGCCGCAGAACCCGAACCGCGGAAGGAACCCGGCCCCGGCACCGGCGCGCCCGGCTCCGAAGCCGAGAGTGGACGTCGCAGCATCCCAGCGGCATGCACTCGCCACGCCGGTGGTCTACGACCGTGCGCTCTTCATCCAGATGGCAACGGGCGCTACTGATTCCTTCGCGCCCGTGGACACAGCAGGTCTTGAAGATCTGCAAGTCATTTTTCCTGAGTTGGGTATCGATAATGATCAGGGGTTTGGAGGTTCGGGCGCTAACCATTCGGCTAAGCGTACGCGAAATGCCTGCGCCCGAGATTTCCCGTCCCTGGATCCAGACTTCTATTACGCGCCGATGTCGAAGTTCGGGCCAGGGGAAGAGGATTGCCGTGCGACAGGAGCGGTTGCATGGATAACTGAGGAGAGCCTACGTGAAGGGTTGCGACTCGATCCGAAATGGGATCCTGCAGGATGGGACCATGTGAAGACGGTAAGCCCCAACAATCAGGCGAGACTCCATCTGATTGCGAATGTCCTGGGCGGGCATAATCATACGCTGCGGAATTTCGTTTCTGGGTACCAGCTAGACGCTAATAGCGTCCATATGTGGGACCTTGAAGAGGATGTCCTTAATGCCGTGAAAAGTGGGCAATCGGTAACATATGGAGTTGTTCCGGTTTATGGAGACTCTGGTCATCCGGGGGTTCCCTCGGACATACTCATCAGGGCGCGCGGTAGTGAAGGTTTCCGTCTAGACTGCAACGTCAGAAACTTCCCGCGCGGCGATGTGCGTGCTGGAATGTCCTGCAAAGGCGGCGATTGATTTGTACATGAATAGTTTTCGGCGGATTCTTGGGGATCCCTTGGCTCGGGGAGACGTCGTCGATGACTGGCGCTCGACCGAAGGGGCTTTGGGGGTATCTCTGCCTGTCGACTATAAAGAATTCGTATCTGCTTTCGGGTTGTGTGAAGTCGGAGGTGTGCTGGATTTCTTTCATCCGCAGGCGCCTCCTGGAGAGTTCTCACGCTCTCCCCTGGTGCAGATGGGATTGCTTGGCAGTGTCTATGCCCACCGTAGATCGAAGAGGGCGTCTAGTGTCCCCTATCTGTTGATTTCGGAAGGAGGGGGCCTCTTGCCGGCGGCCGTGTTTCGTGGTGGCGCCTACCTGCACATTGCAAGAGGGCTGTCCGGCGATGTTGAATGGGGTGTGGTCATTGATGACCGTCACGGTTGGCGTGAGTACCGGCTGAGTTTCAGTGATTTCCTTATTCGGGCACTCGAAGGGCGCCTGGATCCACCGTTGTTTACGTCTGAAGTGATTGCGGCTCCGACTTACCGTCTTCAGTGAAGAGTCGAGCGCGAGGTGTTCCCGTCTCCTGAAAATGAGGCGACTGCCAATGAGTGGCTCTCCTGCCCTATGCGTGGGTGCCCTGACCAGCCCTGATACGGGAAACATGCCGTCCCCTGCCATCCTTTGAGTTCTCTAGGCTCAAGTTGGATCAAGCAGGAAAACGGCGTGTCCCTCTTCAGGATATGGAAACGGACCCTGACGGCGGAGAACACCGTGGTCGAGGGCGTCCGGATAGATGAGAACGAACAGTGTGTGGTCGTGTCGGTACGGCCCGACGCGCGGCGGCGGCAGCGCTGCGGGATCTGCCGCGGGCCTGCTGCCTGGTCGACCCGGGCCGGGGACGGCGCCGGTGGCGGGATCTGGACCACGGGGCGGTGCGGGTGTGGCTGGAGGCCGACGCGCCGCGGGTGGCCTGCCGTCGGCACGGGCCGACGGTGATCGCGGTGCCCTGGGCGCGGCACGGCGCCGGGCACACCCGCGCCTTCGATGCCCAGACCGCCTGGCTGGCCGCCGAGTGCTCCAAGACCGCCTCCGCCGCGCTGATGCGGACCTCCTGGCGCACGGTCGGGGCGATCGTCGAGCGGTTCGTCGCCGATCGGGACCGCGCCGTGGACCGGCTTGCGGGCCTGTCCCGGATCGGCATCGATGAGATCAGCTACCGCCGGGGGCAGAAGTACATGACCGTCGTGGTCGACCACGACACCGCGACGGTGGTGTGGATGGCCGACGGGCACGGCAAGGCCGTCCTGGACCGCTTCTTCGACGCCCTGGGCACCGCCCGCACCGAGCTGCTGACCCACATCAGCGCCGACGGCGCGAGCTGGATCGCCGAGGTTCTGGCCCGGCGGGCTCCCGGCGCGACGCGGGTGATGGACCCCTTCCACTTCATCGCCTGGGCCACCGACGCCCTGGACACCGAGCGCCGCGCGTCCTGGAACCGGTCCCGCCGGGAACTCGGCGACGCCGAGCGGGCGCGGGCCCTGAAGGACTCCCGCTTCGCCCTCTGGAAGAACGAAGCCGACCTCACCGACCGCCAGGCGGTCAAGCTCACCTGGATCGCCGCCACCGACCCCCGCCTGCACCGCGCCTGGCGCCTGAAGGAAGCCCTGCGCGCCGTGTTCACCCTCGCCCGCACCCGGCCCCGGGCCGCCCTGAAAGCCCTGGACCGCTGGATCAGCTGGGCCCGCCGCTGCCGCATCGACACCTTCGTCGACCTCCAGCGCAGGATCCGCCGGCACTACACGGCCATACGCGCCGCGCTGAGCACCGGCATGTCCAACGGACTGATCGAGTCCACCAACACCAAGACCCGACTGATCATCCGCCGAGGCTTCGGCTTCCACTCCGCCGAAGCCATCATCGCCCTCGTCATGCTCACCCTCGCCGGAGACAAACCCACCCTCCCAGGACGCCAACCCCGGACAGAATGACCCACACATCAGGCAGGAGAGCCCGAAATTCCCTATAGTTGACACACACCCCGGTTGTCTCCGAGGTGGCTGGGGGCTCATGGCGAGAGTGATCTGCGTACACGGAGTGGGGCAGCAACACAGCGGTGAACACGATCAGCACGGCAGGTGGTTCCCCGCCCTTAACGACGGCCTCCAGCGCGCCGATGCCCCCCTCTCGCAGCAGACGCGGTGCGCTGCGTGTTCTACGGCGATCTGTTCCGCCCGCCAGGCCGGCCGTTGGCCTGGCAGGATCCGCTGTACGAGGCAGCGGACGTCAGCGACCCCTACGAGGTGGAGTTGCTCGATTCCTGGTGGCGCGAGGCCGCCGCGACCGATCCGAACGTGATGCCGCCGGGGGCCGCGAACTGGTTCGGGCTCCGCGCTCGGCGCAGACCGCGCTGGTCGCCCTCAGCCGCTCCCGGTTTTTCGCGGGTTTGGCTATGCGCTCGTTGATCTTCGACCTCAAACAGGTACGCAGGTACTTCACTGAGGAAGGCGTCCGGGAGCGGGTACGGGCCAGGCTGCTGGACGTTTTGGACGAGGGCGAGGAGATCCAAGCGGTCGTCGCCCACTCGCTGGGCACGGTCGTCGCCTACGAGGCCCTCGCGGCCCGGCCGGAACGGCAGGTGGGCGCACTGGTCACCCTCGGCTCACCGCTGGGCATCCGGCATCTGGTCTTCGACCGGCTTCAGGTCCCGCAGCAGGTGTGTACCGTGCCTCCGCCGGGAGAGAGTAAAGGGGTAACCCCTGGTGACGGTTCCACAGAGGGCCTCAGTGACCCGCCGGAGGGCTCCGCCGCCTTCCCCGGTGTCTGGCCAGGCGGTGTCCGGTCCTGGACGAACGTCGCCGACGCCGGTGACGTTGTTGCCCTGGTCAAGGACCTCTCCCCGTTGTTCGGACCGCGAGTGCGCAGCCATCTCGTGCACAACGGCTCGCACGCCCACGACGCAGTCCGCTACCTGAATACCAAACGGACCGGCAGGGCAGTTGCTGATGGCCACCGCTCCGCGCGTTGACGCAGGCCACAGCCCGCCCACCGCCTGGCCCGCATCACCGGAGGACGAGGCGGCAGCCAAGGGCATGGGACGCTTCCTGTTCGCCGCCGCAGTGGCGCGGGTGGCCGCCGCTCCCGCCATGGACCGGCCGGAACTGCGCGCCGACGTCGACCGGGTGGTGCGGCTGTTCACCGAGGACCTGGACTACCGCCGGGTTCCCGGACTCGACTTGGATCCGACCCGCGGTGAACTCCTCAGCGCACTGGGCCGCTTCGCCCGCTCTCCCGATCGAACGCCCGGTGACTACGTGGTTGTCTACCTCGCCGCGCACGGTGCCGTGGTGGACGCCACCGGCGACCACTTCCTGATCACCACGGACGGTGACCCGGACGACCTGACCGGCACGGCGCTGCGGACCGAGGAACTGGCCAGGGTGCTGTGGGAGGGCACCGGGCTGCACCGGGTGCTGCTGCTGATCGACTCTTGCCACGCCGAGGCGGGCGCCAGCGACGCACTGATGCAGGCGCTGCGCTCCCGGCGCTTCGGCAAGCCCGCGGCTGGCGACAGCACTGGCTTCGGAGTGATCGCCTCAGCGGGACGCAAGGAGTTCGGCGAGCCAGGCGTGTTCACCCGGTCCTTCGAGCGCGCGGTGCGACACGAGGCTACGGCCGGTCACGCGCCGCGCGCACTGTCCATCGACAGCGTCCTCGCGTCGATGTCCGCCGACCCGGAGTTCCCGCCCTGGCAGCGCCCTCGGTGGGCATTCGTCGACGGCACCTCATCGATTCCCGGCTTCTTGCCCAACCCTCGCTACCTGCCGGGCGCTGAGGGCCTCCACCTTGACGAGATCGACCAGATGGTGACTCTGCGAGCTGAGGAACAGCGCCTCCGGCACCAGGAGCTGACCAACCACTTCCTGCCCCGGGCCCGCGGCACCGACGTCCCCACCGACGATGTGTGGGATTTCACCGGCCGGCACCGGGCGCTGCACGATGTGTCCGGCTGGCTGCGCTCGACGGAAGGCGAATCGACCTTCGTAGTCACCGGCGACCCCGGCTCGGGGAAGTCATCCGTGCTGGGCATCCTTGCCGTCCTGGCCGACCCCGAACGGCGAGGATCGGTACCCACTGCGGCGATCGGGGTCGGCACGCCGCTGCCTCCTCAGGGCTGCATTGCCGCCGCTGTGCACGCCAACCACAAGACGGTGAGGCAGGTCCTGGACGCGCTGTGCGCCGCTGCGAACACCCCCGCTGAGACCGTCGGCGGGCTCGTCGCAGGCCTCCAGCGGCGTGGCAAACCCCTGACGGTGCTGATCGACGCGGTGGATGAGGCCCTCGACCCCGAACTGCTCGTCACGGAGCTGCTGCAACCGCTGGCGGAGCTGTCCGCCACCCACTCCCTGCGGCTGCTCCTCGGAGCCCGCCGGCACATCGCCGAACGGTTCGTCGTGCAGGTCCGCATGCTGGACTTGGACACTGAGGAGTATGCCGACCCGGACGCCATACTGGCCTATGTCCAGCGGCTGCTGACCGCGCCCGGTTCGACGCTGGTCGATGAGCCCCCGGAGCTGGTCGCCGCGATCGGGGCGGCTGTCGCCGAGGCGGCAGGGCTGTCCTTCCTGGTCGCGCGGATCACCGCCCGAACCTTGACCCGCCATCGGGCGCCCGACCCCTCCGACCCCGTCTGGCGCGACGAGCTGCCCCGGCTGCCGGGTGAGGCCATGGAGCGCGACCTGCGCCAGCAGCTCGGCGACGAGATGGAGCGGGCCCGCCAACTGCTGGTACCGCTGGCCTTTGCCCAGGGCGCCGGACTACCCTGGGCCGGGCTGTGGCCGCAACTGGCCTCCGTCCTAGCCGATGTGCCCTACACCGACGAGGACATCGTCTGGCTGCGCCGTGCGGCCGGCTCCTATGTCGTGGAGTCGGTGGAGAGCTCCGAATCGGTCTACCGGATCTACCACCAGGCGCTGGTGGAGTACCTGCGGCAGGGCTTGGACTCCGCCCGGGTGCACGGCCGCGTGACCCGCTTCCTGCTCGACCAGGTGCCCGCCCACCTCGACCACGGCGGCCTGCCTCCCTACCTGCGCTCCTACCTGGGCGCGCACGCGGCAGAGGCCGGCCTGCTGGACGAGGTGACGGCCGACGCCCGCTTCGTCGTCCACGCCGACTGGAACCAGTTGCTCGCGGTGCTGCCCCGCGCTGCCCACGGCGAGTCGCGCCGAGTGGGACGGGCCCTGGCCGACGTTCACGCCCGGCTGAGGGACGCGGCTGATCCGCCGCCAGCCGAGGTGGCTGCCCGGCTGCGGCTGGCGGCACTGCGACAGGGCAGCCGGACGCTGGCCGCCTCCGTGGACCTGCACCTGTCCGGGCAACCGTGGCGGGCACGCTGGACGCTGTGGGAACCGCGGATGGCCGACCAGGCACTGCGCGACGGCTCCTTCTTGACTGGTGTGGTGGGGGTCGTTCAGACCGGTCCGGGCCAGGCGCAGGTGCTGACGGCCCGCAACTCAACGGCGGCCGCCTCCTGGGATCTGGCGACCGGTGCAGAGGAGGGCCGGTTCACCGGGCCGACCGTCGGAGAACGTGTCGAGCTGTGGGTGACCGGAGGTACCCGGCCGGTCATGGTGACCCGACGCGAGGTGGTTCGCTTCGTCGGCTCCGAAGGTGCCCCGCTGATCGACGCCGAGCACTGCTTGTGCGAGGTCGACCGGGACGCCGGTGAGATCCACAGCTGGGTGCTGCCGTCGTGGCCCGCGGGCGAGGGCCCGCGGCCCGCCCCGGGGCCCGCGTGGCCCAAGCAGTCATGGAGGAAGACGCCTGCGGCCATGATGCCGACCCGATGATCGCCGTACGCCTCGACACCGGCCATGCCGCCGTCTACCGGCTCCCGCGCCCCGGCCCGCTCACCCGCCAGGAACAGCGCGAGCGGGGACACAGCCGCGCAGCGCTGGCGCCGGCCGCGGCCCTGCAGCCTCGTACCGCCGTCCTAGTGGACGTGCTGGGCACATCCGTCACCGCGATCGGACGAGTAGTGGGCGGACCCGGCGTGATCTATGAGACCGATAGGGGATATGGACAGCACTGGCTTCCCAACAGTCGTGGCCGATCCGGGTGGTCTATCGACAACATCGGCGCGGTCGCCCTGGTGGCGCTCACCAGCGACACCGGCGTCCTCACCGTGGTCTCCTCCCGCCGGGGCGGCACTCTGCGCGTCTTCGAGCCCGGCGACGTGACTCACCGCGCCAAGCAACGGCCGCGCGTCCTCGACCAGGCGCCGGTCACCGTCAGCGCGCTCGACGCATACCAGTCCGGAAACCGCCGCCTGCTCGCTGCAGTCACCACCGAGGGACTGCTGCTGCGCTACGACCTCGGCACCCTGCGCGCGCTCGGCGGCCCCATCGCGGTCGGCACCAGAGGTCCGTCCCTGCTCCGGCTCCTCAAGCTCGGGGAGCGGCTGTGCGTTGCGCTCAACGGCACCGGCGACGCTCTGCGCGTGCGCGACCTGTTCACCGGAGAGCACCTGATCGGCGCCGTCCGGCGCACCGCGATCACCGCACTTCGATTCCTCGACCGTGATGGTTCGGCAGGCATCGCAGGCGACGAGGCCGGCGGCCTGCGGTTCTGGGGCCCGCACGGCGCGCCCGCCGAGGAGGTGGCCGGCCACAGGGACCGCGTCCTGGCCCTCGACGCCCTCGGTGACCCCGCCGAGGATCCTCTCACTCCGACGCGATGGGTGAGCGTCGGCGCCGACGACTTGGTCCACTGCTGGAACACCGGCTCCCCACACCCCGTGTGGAGCCACCGACTCGAACGGGACCAGCCCTGGTCCCATCCGCCGACCAGTGCGGTAGTGCTCCCCCTGGCCGACGGCGCGCTGCTGGCGACCGCACACGACGGCGGATCGGTCCGCGTCCACCACGTCACTGGGCACGGCCTGACCGAGACAGCCAGGTTCCGGCTCCCGGACCCGGACATGGTGACGGCGCTGGCCGCCCACCGGGCAGCAGGGCGCACGGTGCTGGCCGTGGCGACCTTCCACGGAGCGGTGACGCTGTGGGACGCGGAGGGCACACCGCTGCCAGAAGCGCCGCTCGAGGACTTCCCGGCCGCCTACCCCAATGCGATATCCCTGGTCCGGGATGCCGACGGTACGCTCGTGGTCGTCAGCGTTAACCAAGGCTCCACTGTCCACCTCTGGACGGGCCACACAAGCAGCACCGACGGCGGCCCGGCCGTCCAGCGGATCAGAGGGCAAACTGCCCTTGCCCTCACCGAGAACGGCCGGGTGTCCATCATGGTTTTCCGGTACGGCGTGGGCCTGGAGCGGTGGATCCGCGATGGCAGGGCCTTCCGCACCGACGAGACCTTCGGTGCCAGCGAGGAGATCCGGGCACCCCGGTCGCACAACGTGGACGATCCCCGGCCGGCGGACGGCGTGCTGCAGCCGGACCGCGACTGGAGCACCGACCGGATGACGGCACTCGCGGCGCTGAACTCAACCGGCCAGCCCTTACGCCTGTTGGCCGGCCGGGCGTCCGGCCGGATCGACACCATCGACACCCACCTTGGCCTCCGCGGCACCCCCGTATCGCATGACGTGCACGCCGTCACCGCCGTCGCCCTCACCGACGTGTACGGGGGCCGCCGGGTCGTGCTGTCCGGAACGGACGACGGCCGCGTGGTGGTCAACGCCCTGGACACCGGTGAACGCGCTGGGCATCTGACGAGCTGGCACACCGAACCGGTCGCGGCGGTGTGCGCGGTCCCGGACGGACACCTGGTGCGGATCTACGCAGTGCACCGCGACACCTTCATCCAGCGATGGGACCTACCGCTTCCGGACGGTCCCCACCACCCCGACAGAGGCGGCAACCGCGTGCTCCCGGTGATTTGCGACTGCCCAGCCCTCCACCGCACCACCACCATCAACCGGTTACCCATCGCCGACATCCCATGGGAGGGCTGGACACTGGAAGAAAGCGGCCGCGAGACGGTGGCGGGAAAGGACCTCATGCACCCCGGCGGGCGAATGACATACCGGATCGCCCACCCAGACGGCTTCAGCTGTCCCGGGGCCTGGCAGGTGACCGCGGGGCACTACACCCTGGTCCTAGCCCAGGACCCGACAGGCATGCTGCGGGTCGGACTGCCCGACATGCCCGACGACACCTGCTGGATCCAGGGCGTACACCTAGACATCACGGAGCCCTTGGCGGTCTGCGCCGACCCGGACGGCGACCGGATCCGAGTCCTCGCCACCGACCCTCAGAGCAACGGTGCTGTGCTCAGCACGTACGCGCTCGACGCTATGACCACCCCGGTCATAGCGGCAGGAGGCCGGTACCGGCTCCGCACGCGTCCTCCTACACCGCTGCCGCCGGAGAGCCGGGTAACCGTCGGCTCCGCCGCCGCCTCCGGTCTGCGGGCCCTCCCGACCGGCGCGGCCCTGGCCACGTGGGCCGTAGTTGATGGCCCACTGATCCGCTTGCTGGACCGCTGCGGCGCTGAGGTTGCAGTGATCGACGTTGGCGCCAACTGCCATGACCTCGTCCCCGCCCCGGACGGCGCGCTCGTCGCAGCGACACAACGCGGCACAGTAGTCATCGACCTGCCGTCGAGCCCCTAACATTCCAGCCGGACTTCATCGATGGGTGTGGCTCTGTCTGAGTGAGATCCCGAGTCAGGCTTGAAGTGCGTGGATGTGCTGGTCGGGTAAGGGGTGGAGTCGTTCGTGCTCCTTTCGCGTGTGGAAGGTCCAGTAGTCGGGGAAATCGCCGTTGCTGATGACGGTGCGGAGGGTGAGGACGGCTTCGGCGCCGGGGACGGTCCACCTGCTGCCGGTGATGTCGAGTCTGTCGGCGACCAGATGGCGGGCTGCTCCTTCGACGGCGCCGCTGGCGATGGGCCAGCCGGCGGTCAGGGCCTGGTCGTAGTGGACGAAGTCGCCGTTGTTCTCGAGGTAGCGGCACGCTTTGTCGGCGGCGGTGCGCTGGTCGTCGGTGAGATGGCGGCGGTCGGCTTCGGCGCGGATGTCACGGGCGGCGCCGGGGGCGTCGCCGGCCAGGATCCGGGCGGCCTTCGCGCCGCCCCAGTCCTCGGTGGCGAAATCGGTGGCGGTGTGGAAACAGCGGGCGGCTGCCCACTGGGTAGGCCGCGCGGCGAGGAACCCGTCATCGGGTCCTTTTCCGCGCGGCCCCCCCGCCGAACCACGCGGGCAACTTTCGCTGCACGTGGCTCTCTCGTTACCTATCGCGAAACGGTGGAGGGTTGCCGGTGGATGGCGTCGTGGCAGGTCGGGCAGACCACGAGGGTCTTGCGCCGTTTCCGTGCCATGTGTGCCGCCCATCCGGGCTGGCCCAGCCCGTTGAGGCCAAGGTCCGCGAGACTGCGGACCTGATGAACACTCACTGCGGCTTGCTCATCCCAGAGTTCGCACCGCCTGGTGAGGAGCCGGGTGACCAGTTCCTTGCGTGGGTGGGCGATTTGTGAAATGAGTGCCCGAAAATGTTACTCGCCGTGGTCGTGACCAACATCGCGTGCAGCACCCGCTTCCCGACCAGTGCCGATGTTCCTCTCCGGGGCAGCCGTGAGCCCTTCCCTCTCAGTACCCGAAAGGATCCCCCACGTCGCGCCCCGCCGTTGCCCGCCTACGCGAGTTGCTCGTGCCGCCTGTCTCCGACGGCGACGCGGTTGACCGGCAGGAGATCAAGCGGACGACGAACCTGGCGTTCCCGGCCGATTATCGCGAGTTCGTGGAGTCGTGCGGCGGCGAGATCGATGAGTACCTGTCGGTCGGCACGCCGCCGGCGCCCGACTCGGCACACGGGGGTTTCCGGGTTCAGCCCGCGGGCCGCGTGGTCCCCGCGTTCAGCGCCGTGCACAGCCAGTCGTGGGCGGAGCCGGGGTTCGGTTCGGGTGGGGCGCCGGGTGGGGTGGACAGTTCCGCCGTGAGCTGCCAGTACACGTCGAAGCGGGGATCGGCGGCCAGTTGGCGGCGCAGGAGCCGGCGGAACGCCGGGGTGTCGCGCGTGCCGCGTGACACGGCGTAGACCGAGACGAAGCAGTCCAGCGCCTCGCCCGCCCGGGGTGGCCGCCCCGCCCGAAGCTCGGCCGACGCCAGTGCGTATGCCTCGCCGAGACCGTCGTACAGCACGGCGGGACGGTAGCCCCGGTCGGGGAGGTGGACGGCTGGGTGCGGCCGGGCGGAACCGGCGCAGCTTCCCGACACCAGCGCGTGCATGCGGGCGAAGGCCCACACCTGCGCGGGTGTCGGGTCGTCGGGGAGGTGCGGCACGGCCTGGTCGAGGAACGCCGAGACCACCCGGGCCGGAAGGCGCGGCGGCAGCCAGTACCGCCAGAACCGCGCCATCGGTGCCGTGCTGGGCGGCACGGCCACCGCGCCGACGAGCCGCAGTCGCTCGGTGCGCTCACCTGCCTCGCAGTCCCGCAGCAGCCGCAGGGACGCCTCCTGCCAGCGCAGGGCGGACAGTTGGGAGCCCACCTTCTGCAACTGGCCGGTGATGGCGGCCTTGAGTGCGTCGTCCGTACGGGCATCGTCCCTACCGTCGCCGTTCGTGCCGTCGCCGTTCGTACCGCCCTCGTTCGTACCGCCCTCGTTCGTACCGCCCTCGTTCGTACCGCCCTCGTCTGTACGGGCGCCCTCGTTCGTACCGCCCTCGTCCGTACGGGCGTCGGCGTTCGTACCGGCCGTAGGGCCGTCGTCCTGGCTGTGCAGGATCCAGCGCACCTCGGGGAGCGGCAGGCCGAGTTCCCGAAGCGAGCGGATCAGCCGCAGCCGGTCCAGGGCTTCGGGGCCGTAGCGGCGGTGCCCGCCCGTGCTGCGGCCCGACGCGGGGAGCAGGCCCCGGTCCGAGTAGAAGCGGACCGTCTTGACCGTGACTCCGGCTCGCTCCGCCAGTTCTCCGATGGTCAGTGGGGCGTTCGTCGGCACGGCTTGAACCTCCCTCAGGGGGAGTTCCTACGGTACCCGCGCCGGGCCGGCCTACGGGGGGCCGGCCCGGCGGGAAGCGACCCCGTGGAGGAGGGACCCATGACGGCGTTTGTGCTGGTGTCGGGAGGCCACACCGGAGGGTGGGTCTGGCGGGACGTGGCCGCCGGACTGAGGGAGTCGGGAGCGGTGGCCTACCCGGTGACCCTGACGGGGATGGGCGACCGCCGCCATCTCGGCGGCCCGGACACGGACATGGGCACCCATGTCGAGGACCTGGTGCAGATCGTGGACCACGCCGACGAGCCCGAGGTGGTGCTGGTCGGGCACTGCTACGGCAGCTATCCGGTGCTCGGGGCCGCGTCCCGGCGCCCGGATCGGGTCGGCCGGATCGTCTTCGTGGACGCGCCGCTGCCCCGCGACGGCCTCTCCGTGCTCCAGCAGGTACGCGAGCAGATGCCGGACGGCCCCGTACGCGACCGGATGCTGGGCCAGCCCGCCCGGGCCGAGGACGGCTGGCGGGTGCCCGCGCCCACCGAGGAGGAGTGGGGGGAGTGGGGGAACCCTGCGGGTGTCCCCGAGGACGGGATCGCGCGTCTGGCGCGTCTCGCCGCGCCGCAGCCGGTGTGCACCCTCACCACGCCGGTCCGGTTCTCGGATGTGGTGGACGAGCTGCCCATGACGGGCGTCTTCTGTACGGACGGCGGCACCATGGACATCGCCGGAGTTGAGGCGCTGGTGGCCACGGGCAGCCCGCTCTTCCGGCAACTGGCCGAGCCGCGCTGGGGGTTCTTCGAACTCGCCACCGGACACTGGCCGATGCTGTCCACCCCCGGCGAACTGGTGGAGATCCTGCTGCGGGCCGCGGCGGGGGAGGGGCGGCGGCTCGGCGCCCGCGCCTGAGCGCGGCGACCGGCTCCCGGGAGGGTGCGGTCGGGCCCCGCACGGGGCCCGACCGGTTCAGCTCCCGGCCGCGTAGGAGACGAAGTGGGTCCAGGCGGTGGGGGCGAGCGCGAGCTGGGGGCCCGGGGCCTGCTTGGAGTCCCGGACGTGGACGGTGGTGGGGCAGGCGGCGACCTCCACGCAGTCGCCGTCGCCGCCGCTGCTGTAGGAGGACTTGTGCCAGGAGAGCGCGACCTCCACGCAGTCGTCGCCGTCGCCGCCGCTGTAGCTGCTCTTGAACCAGGCCAGTTCTGTGCTGCCGCTCATAGGGCTCCTCGCATCCGACGCAACAGGCTCAGTGAGTCCTCCAGGGTAAGCGCCTGGGAGCGCATCCTGGCATAGCGCATCTGGAGCACACTGATCTCCCGGGGGTCGGAGACGAACTGGCCGCCTCGTTGGCCCTCGCAGTAGCCGAACCACTTGTTCTCGCGGGTCTCCAGCAGCTGCATAGGGCCATCCAGACCCGCGTGGCTCTCGCGTACCAGCGGCATGATCTGGAGCTCGATGTTGCGGAGTCCGGCCAGGTCGAGGAGATGGTCGAGCAGCTCGCGGGTGACCGCCGGCCCGCCCATCCGGCGCAGCAGCAGATGTTCTTCGAGGATGAAGCTGTACGCCGTGTTCGGGCGCTCCCTCAGCAGCCGCTGCCGTTCCAGCCGGGCCGTCATCTGCGCCTCGATCTGGTCGTCCCCCAGCGGCGGGAGCTGGTTGACGAACAGCGTCCGCGCGTACGCCTCCGTCTGCAACAGGCCCGGAACCAGACGGCATTCGTAGGTGGCGAGGCTGCTCGCCACCGCCTCCAGCCGCGCCCATCTGCGGAACCACGCCGCCAGCCCGGGCCGTCGCGAGAGATGCTGCGCGGCCCGCCGCAGCACGCCCGTGTTGCCGAGGGCCGCCTCCGCCCGCTCCACGAAACCGTCGTCCGGCATCCGTCGGCCCAGCTCGATCGAGGCCACCGTGTGCTTGGAGTACCCGACGAGCGGGGCGAAGTCGACGCGGCTGAGACCCGCGTGCTCGCGCAGGGCTTGTACCACCGCCCCGAACGTCCGCAGACTGTCCGAGGCTTCCGGCTCCGTGGTGTGCGTACCGGCTCCGCCGGTGTCCGTCATCGCCATCGGGCCATCGTCACGGATGGTGACCCGTACCGTCTACCCGGAGTGCGTGTACGCTGACACGGCGTACACGGGGGTCTGCTGGAGAAACCCCAGGTCCGGCCGCAGAATTGGGGCCCATGACCGCATCGGCCACCCCACCGGCCATCCCCGCCGCCCCCCAACCGCCCGTCACCGTACGTGTGTTCTTACAGCGCTTCAGCTCCACGCCGCGCGGTGCCCGGCTCGCCCGGCATCTGGCGCTCCACCAACTGCACTCCTGGGGTGTTCCGCACGGGACGGAGACGTCCGAGACGGCCGCCGTCCTGGTTGCCGAACTGGCGGCGAACGCGGTGACCCACGGGCTCGTGCCGGGCCGGGACTTCGAGCTGCGGCTCGCCCTGGAGCCCGGAAAGCTCATCGTGGACGTGTCGGACCCGCGGGGCGAGTGCCGCCCGCCCCGGCCCGGTGGGAAGGAAGGCGCGGGGCCCGGTGCGGAGCGTCGTGGTGAGGAGGGCGGTGTGGAGGAGGGCGGCCGTGGGCTGGTGCTCGTCGAGGCGCTCGCCGACCGGTGGTCGGTCCTCGACCGGGTGCCGGTCGGCAAGACCGTACGCGCCGAGCTGGACCTGCCGCCGCGGTGAAGCGCCCGGGCCACCGGGGCGACGCGAACCCCGGACGCGCACGTGGAGGGGAACGCCGGGTGCCGCATACGGACGCGCGCAGGGTGCCCCCGTGATCGCGAACGCCGGGTGCCCGCGCGGAGAGGGCACCTCGCGGTCGCTACGCGGGCTGGAGCAGGTCCCAGCGGTTGCCGTACAGGTCCTCGAAGACGGCGACCGAGCCGTACGGCTCGTGGCGCGGCTCCTCCAGGAAGCGGACGCCGGCCGCCGTCATCCTGGCGTGGTCGCGGGCGAAGTCGTCGGTGTGCAGGAAGAACCCGACCCGGCCGCCGGTCTGCGCGCCCACGCTCGCCGACTGCTCCTCGCCGTGCGCCCTCGCAAGCAGCAGATCCGTGCCGCCCGTGCCGCCGCCGGGCCGGACCACGACCCATCGCGAACCATCGCCCCGGTCGGTGTCCTCGACGAGGGTGAAGCCGAGGGCGTCCCGGTAGAAGGCGATGGCCTCGTCGTAGTCGCGGACGACCAGGGTGACGAGGGCTATGCGGGGCAGCGGTGCGGTGGACACGTGGATCGGCTCTCCTTGCTCGGGGGCGCCCCAGTATCGCCGACGGGTACACAATGCCTCGCATGGACCCGTCGACGGAGCAGCTCGCCGACCGTGCCGGCCGTCTCGCCCGCCGCGGTGGACGGCACCTCCTCGGTATCGCGGGGCCGCCCGGGGCGGGCAAGTCCACGCTCGCCGCCGAACTCGTGTCGCGACTCGGCCCGGAGCGTGCCGTCCTCGTCCCGATGGACGGCTTCCATCTCGCGCGGGCCGAACTGGAGCGGCTCGGCCGGGCGGGGCGCAAGGGCGCCCCGGACACCTTCGACGCGGCCGGGTTCGCGGCGCTGCTGACCCGGCTCCGTACCCGCGAGGCGGGGACGACCGTGTACGCGCCGGCCTTCGACCGGGGCATCGAGGAGCCGGTGGCGGGCAGTATCGCGGTCGGCCCGGACGTCCCGCTCGTCATCACCGAGGGCAACTACCTGCTGCACGACGAGGGGCCCTGGGCGCGGATCCGCGCACTGCTCGACGAGGTCTGGTACCTGGAGCTGCCCGACGCGGTACGGGTGCCCCGGCTGGTGGACCGGCACGTGCGCTTCGGCAAGGAGCGCTCCGACGCCGAGTGCTGGGTCCGCGACTCCGACGAGTTCAACGCCCGGCTGGTGGCGCGCGGCCGGCACCGCGCCCACCTCACCGTGCGGGCGGGGCCCGGTGCCTGAGCCGCCCCGCTGCCGTGCGCACGGACCGGCCCCACCGGCTGCCCGTACCCGGCCTGACCGGTTGCCTGTACCCGGCCTGACCGGTTGCCTGTACCCGGCCTGACCGGTTGCCTGTACCCGGCCTGACCGGTTGCCTGTACCCGGCCTGACCGGTTGCCCGTACCCGGTCTCACGGGTTGCCCGTACCCGGCCTGACCGGCTGCCCGTACCCGGCCGCGCTATGCGCCGAGGCTGCCCATGGCACGTCCGACGAGCGCGTCGAACGCCCGGTCGGGCAGGATCCGGCGGATCATGATCAGCGGCTTGGCGCCCATGCCCACCGCGTAACGGGTCCTGGGGCGGCGGCTGGTGGCTGCCCGGCCGATGGCGCGGGCGACGACTGACGGGGACGAGGACCGGCGCGCGTTGCTCTCCGACTCGAGGGTCCCGGCCATGGCGGCGATCTGCCCGGCGTACGCGCTGCCCTCGCCGAGCTTGCGGAGCTTGCCGGCGGCGATCGAGCTCCACTCCGTGCGGATGGCGCCCGGCTCGACGATGACCACGTCGACGCCGAAGGGCCTGACCTCCATGCGGAGGGAGTCGCTGAAGCCTTCGAGGGCGAACTTCGTGCCGTGGTACCAGGCGCCCAGCGGCGTGTGGATCTTGCCGCCCATCGAGGTGATGTTGATGACGCGGCCGCTGCGCCGGGAGCGCATGTGCGGCAGCACGAGCTGGGTCAGCCGGGCGGCGCCGAAGACGTTGACCTCGAACTGGTACCGGGCCTCGTCCAGCGCCACCTCCTCGACCGGGCCGTACGAGCCGTATCCGGCGTTGTTGACCAGGACGTCGATCCGGCCGGTCTCGGCGACGATCCGGTCCACGCCGTCGCGCATCGAGTCCTCGTCGGTGACGTCCATGGCGATCGTGCGGATGCCCCGCTCGGCCAGGGCGGACATCCGCTCGACACGGCGGGCGGCGCCGTAGACGGTGAATCCGCGGGCGAGCAGCTCCAGGGCTGCGGCTTCGCCGATGCCGGAAGAGGCTCCGGTGACCAGGGCGACCTTGCTCGACATGACGGGTCCTCCGATGGGCGCGAGATAAAGTGAACCTGTACTCATAATTATCATGAGTGCTGGTTCATGTTTGTGCAAGCCGGGCGGACGTGATCCTGAACTAGAATTCATCTTCCTGCCGCGGGGGCGGGCCGCCGAGTGCCCCCGGCGCGGCGGTCCGACCCGGGAGCACGGCAGTCCGCCCCTGGCCGAGTTACGGAGGACCCATGGCCGGTTCACGCCCGCTGCGCGCGGACGCCGTCCGCAACCGGACGAAGATCCTGGCTGCCGCGCGCGAGCAGATCACCCTCCACGGACCCGATGTCCCGATGGACGCCATCGCCGAAGCGGCCGGCGTGGCCGTGGGTACGCTCTACCGCCATTTCCCCACCAAGACGGACCTCGTGGGGGCCGTCATCGCCGAGCACAGCGAGACCATCACCCTCGACATCGAGACCGCGGCGGCACGCGTCGGGGACGGCTCCCACGCGATGGCGGAGATCACCCGGCTCGTCGAGCGCACGATCGAGGCCGCGGCCCGGGACCGCAGTGTGAAGGCGGCGGCCCAGACCCTGGGCGCCGCGCACTGGACCGAGCGGCAGGAGCAGCGGTTCAGGGCCGCGATGGAACGGATCATCGCCGCCGCCGTCACCGACGGGGACCTCCGCCCCGACCTCACCGTCGACGACTTCCTGATGCTGGTCCTCACCGCCCCCACCGACCAGGAGCCCGCCGTGCGCTCCCGCTGGCTGGCACTCTTCCTGGCCGGGTTCACGGCACGGGCCGGCCAGGCGGCGGACGGGGCCTGAACGGCTGCCGCACCTGCCGGCCGGGGACCTGATGCGCGGCGGCACCACCGCCGGGGAGCCGACCGGCTCCCAGGCGCCCCGCCGGGTGCCCCTCCCAGGTGCCCCGCTGCGGACCGGACGGCCCCGGCCGAGGTGTGCCCCCGTGCCCGACCGGTGGCTACGGCCGGGGACCACATCCCTCGGACGCTCTGACGGGACCCGGCAGGCGGTCGGCCCGCGCCCCGGAGCCACGCACACACCGCACAGGCGCCACATATCCGCGCCGCACCACATATGCGTCACGCATGGAGCGCACATGTACGACACCCGAGCCACATGGGCGCCGCGTGGGCCTGGCAAGCGGGGCCCCTGGTGCGCTCGGTACGCTCGAAACCTGAGCACGCACAGCGCAGAACCGAACACGGGCACCACCCGGGCAATCAGGATCCGATCCGAAACACAGGACGAGCGGGGGCCGACGTGAGGCTTTTCCGGCGAGGGCCGAAGCGGGACGGGAACGACACCCCCCGGGACGCGGAGTTCGCCTTCTTCTCGGTGGCGGAGGGCGCCCACTTCCGCGGCCAGGTCCGGGAGGCGTTCGCCGAGCGCGGCCTGGAGGTCACCGTCTACGCGGACGCCGTCACCGACAGCGCCGGACGCCAGTTCGGGCTCGGCAACCTGGCCGCCGTCTGCCACAACGACGAGCGGGGCCCCCGCGTATGGCCGAAGGTCATTCGAGACCACGTCGGCATGGTGCTCCGCACCATGGACGCGCCGTCCGCGCTGGACACCCTGCCGCCCGAGCAGATCCGGTCCCAGCTGTACCCGCGGGTGATCGGCTCCGAGGGCCTGGACAGGGAAACGTTCCGCTATGCCCGGCCGCTCGCGCCGGGACTGAGCGAGGTGCTCGCGCTCGACCTCCCCGAGAGCGTGATGATCCTGACCGATGACGCCCTCGCACCGCTCGGGACGTACCGGTGCTCCGCGAGCGGGCGATGGCCAATCTGCGGGACCTTCCCGTGGAGGGCCACGAGACCATCAAGGACGCCGGAGGCATGCGCCTGGAGGTGGTGGTCGGCGACTCCTTCTACACGGCCAGCCGCGTGCTCGCCCTGGACACGCTCGTCCGCCAGGTCACCGGGCAGCAGATCACGCAGGACGGCGCCCTGGTCGCACTGCCGTTCCGGCACCAGATCGCCTTCCACGTCATCCGCGACGCCGGGGTCATCCCGTCCCTGAACGCGCTGGCCGCCTTCGCCGCGTCCGGGTACGCCGACACGCCGGGGGCGATCACCCCGTACGTCTACTGGTGGCGGGCTGGGACGCTGACCCAGCTCAGCGACCGGGACCAGGACGGGGACGGGCTGCGGATCGTGGTCGGCGAGGACTTCCAGGACATGCTGGAACGTCTCGTGGCCCGGCATCCGGGCGACGACTGAGGCCCGGCGTCCGGGCGACGACTGAGGCCCGGCGTCCGGGCGACGACTGAGGCCCGGCATCCGGACGGCGGCCAAGGCCCGGCGTCGGGGCTGCGGCCGAGGCCCGTGGAGCTCCCGGACCGCGCTCCGTTCGCGGCAGGCACCGGCGGCGGGCGGAGGGACGCGGCTCCGCTCGTACGGGCACCGCAGACGGGGGATGAACCCCATCAGACCGCGGACCGCACCCCCGGCCGAGGACCGCGAACCGGTCGGCTGACGACAGCCGACCGGTCGGCCGGGAAGAAATACCCGCGCCCGGCCCATCCGGGCCGGCCGACACCCTACGGAGGAGCCCATGCCCAGCACCGCGGAGGCCGCACAACCGGCGCCGTTCACCGCCGACGACTACCGGGCGCGGATGGCCCGCGCCGCCCGGTCAGCAGCCGAGGCCGGGCTGTCCGGTCTCCTGGTGGCTCCCGGCCCGGACCTCGTCCACCTCACCGGCTACCAGCCCGTGCCGACCGAGCGGCTCACCTTCCTCGTCCTCGTCGAGGGGCAGGACCCGGTGCTGGTCGTACCGGCCCTGGAGGCCCCGGACGCGGAGCGCGCCGCCGGCGGGCCCGCGCTCACCTTGCGCGACTGGACGGACGGCAAGGACCCCTACGCCGTCACCGCCGCACTGCTCGAGGGGCGCGGCCGCTACGGCATCAGCGACAACGCGTGGGCCATGCACCTGCTCGGGATGCAGCGTGAACTGCCCGGTACCACCTACACGGCCCTGACGCAGGCCCTGCCCATGCTGCGCGCGGTCAAGGACGAGCGGGAACTCGCCCGACTGGAGGCGGCCGGCGCCGCCGCCGACGAGGCGTACCGCGAGATCCTCAAGGTCCGCTTCTCCGGCCGCAAGGAGACCGACGTGGCCGCGGACCTCGCCGCCCTGCTGATGCGGTTCGGGCACTCCCAGGTGGACTTCACCGTCGTCGGCTCGGGCCCCAACGGGGCGAACCCCCACCACGAGGCCGGTGAACGCACCATCGTGGAGGGCGACATGGTGGTCCTCGACTTCGGCGGGCTGAAGCACGGATACGGCTCCGACACCACCCGGACCGTGCACGTGGGCGAGCCGACGGAGGAGGAGCGCCGGGTCCACGACACCGTGCGCGAGGCGCAGCAGGCCGGGTTCGAGGCGGTCCGGCCGGGGGCTGCCTGCCAGGACGTCGACCGGGCGGCGCGCGCGGTGATCGACGGTGCCGGCTACGGGGCCTACTTCATCCACCGTACCGGCCACGGCATCGGCGTCACCACGCACGAGCCGCCGTACATGATCGAGGGGGAGCAGCAGCCGCTGGTGCCGGGGATGTGCTTCTCGGTGGAGCCGGGCATCTACCTCCCCGGCCGCTTCGGAGTGCGGATCGAGGACATCGTGACCGTCACGGAGACGGGCGGCCGGCGGCTGAACAACACACCGCGCGAGCTGGCGATCGTCGAGTAGGACGCGGGAGGCGGACGCCCGGGTGGGACGGCAGGGACGTCGACGGGGCCGGGGCGGTCGGTGCCCAGGGCGGGTGAGGGGGCCGGGCACGTGCCGGGGCGGGCCGGGCTCGCACCGCCGCCCCGCGCGACACGGGCAGCGGAATCTCCCCTGGCTGCGGCCCCGGTTGCGGACCTCCGGCCCAGGGCTCCTGGTTCAGGCCCCTGACCTTGTGTGAGCGCGGAGCGGGGCGGGCGGAACGGGCGAGGTAGGAGGCGGCGGCGGTCGCTACAGCCGGGTGGTGTAGTCGGCGGTGATGGCGGCGGCCCGCTCCGGCGAGGCTTCGGCCAGCCGCTTCAGATCCTCTTCGCACTCGGCCATGCGTGCCCTGAGTTCCCTGTGGCGCTGCCTGTCGCCCTCGCGTCGGGCTGCGGCCATCTGCTTCTCGTGGCGGGCGGCGATGACCTCGATGACCTCGCGCGCCGCCTCGTACACGCGCACGGTGGAGGCGGCGGTGATGGCGGCGGCCCTCACCGGTGAGGCATCGGCCAGCCGCTCCCGGTCCTCTCGGCACTCCTCCGCCTGTGCGCCGAGTTTCCCGAGGTGCTGCTGGTCGTCCGTGTCCCGGGCGGCTCGAATCCGCTGGTCGTAGCAGGCGATCACGATCCCTATCAGGTCGCTTGTCGCCTCGCGCTCGGCGCTGTCGTCCGGGTAGGCGTCCAGCCACGGCGGCGGTGGGCGGTCGTCGCCGAGAACCGCGGCTCGGGCGGCCTCCACTTCCGCGCGGCGGCGGAAGTACAGGTCGTGACCGTCCACGTACATGTCGTCGGGTCGGTAGAGCTGCACGGGTTCCCCGTACGTATATTCGGAACGGCGAGGAGTGATCACGTCGGTACGCACGCCGAGGCGGGCCGCCATGTCGTCGACGCTCTCGGGCGGCACCCTCCACAGGGCCGCCACTCGAGGTAACCGGTACCAGTTCCCGACCGGCACGCGCCGCTCCTTCAGGACGGCCTTGTGCCGCACCTCGACGGCGAACGGCGAGAGGCGGTCGGAGAGCCACGCGGTCACTACCACGGCGCGTTCCCCCTGGGCGTCCGGACACTCCAGCGGGCCGAAGCCGGCGAGAGTGAAGACGATCTTGGTGTTGACGCTGGCGCCGAGTGCCACCTCCTCGATGACATCGACGGCCTGCACATCGGCCGGCCGGACGCGTCGCTCGGTCCCCCGCACGCTTCTGAACACGACTTCGGGCGGATCGGCTGACGACCGGATCTCGACATGGCGGAGGCTGCCCAGCGTGTCGCGGAAGCCCGTACCGGCGACGAACAGCGCGGTGAGGAACCCGAGCCCGGCCAGCAGAAGAAAGGTCGGCCAGGCCGCCGAGAGGCCGAACCTGGCAAGGACCACGACGGCGATCGCACCGGCGGGCAACGGGGCCAGGACCAGCGGTACGGCGAGCGCTCCGGCCAGTTCCAGAATGGGACGCGGTACGAAATCCAGTCGCGCGGCCTCCACCTTCATGCCCTCACCGTAGGGCGGCTGCAACGAGCGGTCCAGGCCTGGGGCGGCCCGCCGGCTTCGAGGCTTGCGGGCCACGCCGCGCACCCTGGGGCGGGCGGGCCCCAGGGCGACTTGGACGTGTGACTCCTGTGGTGTGGCGAAGTCGCCGCCTCAGGCGACGGCGCCGTCCCACTCGGTCAGGATGTCTCGCACCACGACCAGTTCGCGGGGGTACAGCCCGCCCGGAACGCCCAGCGGGTAGGCGTACGGTCCGGTGACGATCACCGTTCCCGATAGGGGGTTCGACTCGTGGGGATGACGGGCCGTTCGGGACGTGAGGTGCCCCGTCACGTCGCCGGCACCAGGTCGTAGCCCGCGTGACACCTGTCGCGCAGCGGGAACCAGCGGGTGTACTCCGTGAAGTTCGCCCTTCGGTAAGCCCGGTCGTAGGTCCGCCGCTGCCGAGCCGAGCCCGTGCGGCCGTCGGCCGGCCCGCGGGGGCGGTCACGCCTCGTGCAGCACCGCACATGACTCGCCCGCCAGTTCGAGGACTCCTTCCGGCCCCGGCGGCACGGCCGGGCCCCAGGCGGCGAGCACCCTGCCGCCCCCGTAGCCCAGGGGGATGCGGGCCGGTTCGGCGCCGAGGTTGACCGCGACCCGGACCTCCCCGCGCCGGTAGACGAACCAGCGCGCCACCTCGTCGTAGGCGACCCGGACGGCTGCCAGGTCCGGGTCGGAGAGGTCCGGCTCGCCCCGGCGCAGGGCGATCAGCTCGCGGTACCACGCCAGGAGCCGGGCGTGGGGTTCGCGGTCCCGCTCGGAGCGGTCCAGGCAGGACCGCCCCCGGGTGGCGGGGTCCTGCGGGTCGGGGATCTCGTGCGCCGCCCAGCCGGTCCCGGCGAACTCCCGCCGCCTGCCCTGCCGTACCGCCTCGGCGAGCTCCGGGTCCGTGTGGTCGGTGAAGAACTGCCACGGGGTACGGGCGCCCCACTCCTCGCCCATGAACAGCATCGGGACGTACGGTCCCGTCAGCACCAGCGCGGCCGCGCAGGCGAGCAGCCCGGGGGAGAGGGACGCCGACAGCCGGTCGCCCGTCGCCCGGTTGCCGATCTGGTCATGGGTCTGGGCGTAGCCGACGAACCGGTGCGCCGGGGTGCGTACCAGATCGACGGGCCGTCCGTGCGTGCGCCCGCGGAACGTCGAGTACGTGCCGTCGTGGAAGAACACATGGCCGAGGGTCTTGGCGAGTGCGCCGAGCGGCGCGCGCGCGAAGTCGGCGTAGTAGCCCTGCGACTCGCCGGTCAGCGCGGTGTGCAGGGCGTGGTGGAAGTCGTCGTTCCACTGGGTGTGGATCCCGAGGCCGCCCTCCTCACGCGGGGTGGTCGTCCTCGGGTCGCAGCGGTCGGACTCGGCGATCAGGAACACCGGCCGCCGCACCTCGGCCCCGAACCGGTCGACCGCCGCCGACAGTTCCTCGAGGAACGTCAGGGCGCGGGTGTCGACCAGGGCGTGGACCGCGTCCAGCCGCAGCCCGTCGATGCGGTAGTCCCGCAGCCACGCCAGCGCGCTGCCGATCAGGTACGCGCGCACCTCGTCGGAGCCGGGCGCGTCGAGGTTGACCGCCGAGCCCCACGGCGTGTGGTGGATGTCCGTCAGATACGGCCCGAACGCCGGCAGATGGTTGCCGGACGGCCCCAGGTGGTTGTGCACCACGTCCAGGACCACACCGAGGCCGAGGCCGTGCGCCGTGTCGACGAAGCGCTTCAGCGCCCCGGGGCCGCCGTACGGCTCGTGTACGGCCCAGGGCGCCACACCGTCGTAACCCCAGCCGTGCGTGCCCGGGAAGGGGCACAGGGGCATCAGCTCCACATGGGTGATGCCGAGTTCCGCCAGCTCATCGAGCCGCGCGGCAGCGGCGTCGAGCGTGCCCTCGGGTGTGTAGGTGCCGACGTGCAGTTCGTAGAGGACCGCGCCCGCGAGTTCCCGGCCGCGCCAGTCCTCGTCGCCCCAGACGTACGCGTCGGGGGAGACCACGGCGCTCGGCCCGTCCGGGCCGCCGGGCTGCCGGCGCGAGCGGGGATCGGGCAGGACCGGGCCGCCGTCCAGCCGGAAGCCGTACCGGTCCCCGTCACCTGCGTCCGCCTCGGCCGTCCACCAGTCCTCCCGTGACGGATCGCGCTCCATCCCCTGTTCGGTGTCCTCCAGCCACAAGTCGACCCGGTCCTGCGCGTGCGGTGCCCATACCTCGAACAGCACGTGATCGATCCCCTGTCATATCGGCGTCGGCGTTGATGCGGGCGTTGATGCGGGCGTTGGTGTTGGCGTCGGTGTCGGTGTCGGTGTCGGTGGCGGCGCAGGCGCCGGAGGCAGCGTCCCTCGTACCGGCACCGGCGGACTCGTGCCGTGCTGCGCCGTGAGCGGTGGTTTCCTCCCATCCTGGCAATTCCGACCCCTGGAGGCGCCGTACTCGCCGGTACTAGGGTCCGCGCCATGACATCGCCCTCCCCGGCTCCTCACTCCACGACACCTCCGTCACCTCCACCGCTGCCCGCCTTCCCACCCGGGTTCCTGTGGGGCGCCTCGGCCTCCGCGTTCCAGACGGAGGGCGCCTCCGGCGCCGACGGCAAGGGCCCCTCGGGGTGGGACGCCTTCGCCGCCGAACCAGGCCGGATCAAGGACGGCTCCGACGCCTCCCGGGGAACCGGCTTCCACGAGCGCTACCGCGAGGATGTGGCCCTGCTCGCAGGCATGGCAGCAGGCGCCTTCCGCTTCTCCATCAGCTGGCCCCGGGTCATCCCCGGCGGAAGCGGGCCGGTGAACCCCGCCGGGCTCGGCTTCTACGACCGGCTCGTCGACGAACTGTGCGAGCACGGCATCGTTCCCGCGCCCACGCTCTACCACTGGGACACCCCGCTGCCCCTGGAGGAGGCCGGAGGCTGGCTGAACCGCGGCACCGCCGAGCGGTTCGCCGACTACGCCGCCGTGGTCGCCGAGCGCCTCGCCGACCGCGTCCCCATGTGGATCACCGTCAACGAGCCCGCCGAGGTCACCATGCTCGGATACGCGCTCGGCGAACACGCCCCCGGCAGAAGGCTCCTCTTCGACGCCCTGCCCGCCGCCCACCACCAGCTCCTCGCCCATGGCCTCGCCGTCCGGGCCCTGCGTGCCGCGGGCGTTGGGAACATCGGCCTCGCCGTCTCCCACTCGCCCGTACACCCGTCGAGCGACGGCGAGGACGACCGCTCCGCCGCCGGGCTCTACGACACGCTCACCAACCGGCTCTTCTCCGACCCGCTGCTGACCGGCCGATACCCGGACGGGTTCGACGGACTGATGCCGGGTCCGGTCGCCGACGACCTCGCGGTCATCTCCGAGCGCCTGGACTGGTACGGCGTGAACTACTACCACCCCATGCGAGTCGGTGCGCCCGCGCCCGACGCGCTGGAGACATACGCCGGAGTGGGCATGCCCGCGGAACTCCCCTTCGCACTGCGGGAGATGGAGGGCACCGAGCGCACCCGCTTCGGCTGGCCCGTCGTCCCGGACGGTCTCCGGGAACTGCTCGTCGGCCTCAAGGCGCGCTACGGAGACCGGCTCCCGCCCGTCCACATCACGGAGAACGGCTGCTCCTACGACGGCCTGGACGACCGGTCCCGGATCGCGTTCCTCGACGGCCATCTGCGCGCCCTGCACCGGGCGGTCGAGGAGGGCATCGATGTCCGCGGGTACTTCGTCTGGTCGCTCACCGACAACATCGAATGGGCGGAGGGCGCCTCGCAGCGCTTCGGCCTGGTCCACGTCGACTACGACACGCTGGAACGCACCCCGAAGGCGTCGTACGCGTGGTACCGCGACGTCATCCGCGCCCAGCGGGCCGCGTGGCCCTCGCGTCCAGCGGGCTGAAGGGCCGGCGAGCTGAGGGCCGGGGGCTGAAGGGTCGGCGGGCTGAAGGGGCCGGGGCGCGGCCGTGCGCGGAGCTGGGGGTGCGGGTCGTAGCACGAGAAAGGGCCGATGGGGGGCGCGGCCGCGCACGGCGCGGCGACCCGCGCTGTTCGGCGGGCTGAAGGGGCCGGGGCGCGGCCGCGCGCGGAGCGGCACTCGCTCCGCGCGCCCCGGGTCAGAAGTCGAGGTGGATGCACGGAGCGGAGCGAGGCCGGCCGCGGCGGAGACGGGGCAGGGCCCGCCACCGGGCAGCGGCTTCGAACTCGCCGCAGTCCGGGCGTTCCCGTCCGCCTCCCGGGGCCTGCCGAACCGGCACTGAAGCGATCTCCCCTGTCCCTTCTGGACACCCGGGGCGCCCCACCGGACAATCGGGTCTGTGACGTCCTCCTTCGAGTTCCGGACGCGTCCCGCGCGGCCCTCCGACGCCGAGCGGGAGCGCGTGCTGGGAGTGCTCCGGGAGGGTGCCGTCCAGGGCCGGCTGTCGCACGACACGTTCGTGCGGCGCATGGAACTCGCCCTGGCCGCGCGCGGACCGGACGAACTCCGGGTGCTCACCGCGGACCTGCGGCCGTACGGCGGCCGGCTGTCCGACAAGCTGTTCGGTGCGGTGGGGCGGGTCTCGGCGTTCTCGATGAGGCTCGGCCGCGCCTGGCGGGCGGAGCGGCTGCCTCCGCTGCTGCTGCCGGAGCCCGGGCCGTCGCCGCTGCGCATCGGCCGCGATCCGTCCAACGGGCTGCGGCTCAGCCACGATACGGTGTCGCGGCTGCACGCCGAGCTGTCGCTGCAGGGCGGCCTGTGGGTGCTCCGCGACCTCGGTTCGACCAACGGCACGACCGTCAACGGCCGTCGTGTGACCGGCTCGGTGGCGGTCCGGGCCGGGGACATGGTCGGCTTCGGCCAGATGAGCTTCCGCCTCGACGCGCGCTGAGCGGCGGCGCGGTGGAGTCAGGCGTCGTCGTCGGCGAGGGCTCCGCCTCGACGCGCGCTGAGCGGTGGCACCCGGCCCGGAGGGGCCCGTACGCGCAGGCGGTGACCCGGAGCCGCGGGGCCGGGGCCGGAGGCCACATCCCGGGAGACCGCCCCGTCCTGCCGCCTCCCGCAGGCCGCCGTCCCCGCCCCGGAGCACCCCGCAGGCGTTCGTTCACTCTCCGTGATCGCCAGAATCGCGCGGTCTCCCGTGAGTCGGTACTTTCTTGATCAGGGTCCTTTCGCGCCGACGGCCGCGCCCGACGCGCCCGGCCCCTCGCGAGAGCCCGAGGCAAGGAGGGCAGCATGTCCCGACCGATCGCCGTGGGAGTGGACGGCTCCGACGGAAGTCTCGCGGCCGTGGACTGGGCCGCCGACGAGGCCGCGCTGCGCGGTGCCCCGCTGCGGCTGGTGTACGCCACGCAGTGGATCCCCCACCAGCCGCAGGCCGTGCGGATGACGCACGAGGAGCGGGCCGAGGAGGCGGGGGACGTCCTGGGTGCCATGGAGGAGCGCGCCCGCGCCCGCAGGCCCGAGCTGACCTTGGCAGCCGAGGAGGTCGAGGACGCACCCACCCGGGTGCTGCTGGACGCAGGGTCCGAGGCCGAGGTCCTGGTCGTGGGGACGCACGGGCTCAGCGGCATCGGCGGGTTCATGGTCGGCTCCGTCGGGCAGGAGGTGGTCGCGGACGCGAAACAGCCGGTGGTGCTGGTGCGGCCCGACTACCGCGAGGACGCCCATGGCGCGCACGGCCGGAACAAGGTCGTGCTCGGTCTCGACATCGACGACGCCGCGGACGAAGTGCTCGAGTTCGCGTTCGACTACGCGGCCCGCCGCGGTGTCCCCCTGCATGTGCTGCACAGCTGGCACGCCCCGTTCCTGCACCGCCACCGGGCGGCCGCGGAAACGGACTCGGGCCCGCAGGCCGAGATGGCCTCCGCGCTGGCGCAGGCGGTGCGGCCCTACCGCGACAAGTACCCCGCGGTGGACGTCTCGGAGGAGTCGGCCATCGGTCGCCCGGCCGGCCGCCTCGTCGAGGAGGCCGCGGACGCCCGTCTCGTGGTACTCGGGAGGCGCCGGGGGCACGGTTCGCACATCGGCTCGACGACTCACGCCCTGATCCACCACGCCCCCTGCCCGGTGGCCGTCGTCCCGCACGGCTGAGGCGCCCGCCCCGCGAGCGCCATCGCGGTACCCGCCCGCCAGGCGCGTTTCACCCGGCGCGGGTGAGGTCCGCCCCCGGGTGCCCCGGACACGATGCGAGGAGTGCCGGCGACATCGTCGGCACCTGCGGAGCCACCGCCGTCCGCCGAGCGGGGCCCGGAGGCGGACGGCGGCCCCGTGGCGGCACCGTCCACTCGGCGGGCCGTGATGGCCCGGATGAAGACCGCGCGGAGAAGACCGCGGAGAGGACCACGGCCGGGAGCGCGGAGAGGACCACGGCGGGGAGCGCGGAGCACGCCGAGGGCCCGGGAAACACGGGCCCGGAAGGCATAGGCCCGGAACACACAGGCACAGAAGACACAGGCCCGGGAAACACGGGCCCGGAAGACAGAGACCCGGAGAACTCGGGCGCGGAGCACACGACGGAACGCGAACACGGAGCACGCCGGGAACGAGAAGCAGCCGAGAAGCCCGAGAGCAAGGCCGAGAAGCCCGAGAAGCCCGAGAAGCCCGAGAACGGGGATCGCTCATGACCGACGACCTGGACACCCTGTCGGTGAACACCATCCGCGGACTGTGCATGGACGCCGTGCAGCGGGCCGAGTCAGGGCACCCGGGCACACCGATGGGGATGGCCCCCGTCGCCTACACGCTCTGGCAGCGCTTCCTCAGATACGACCCCCGGGACCCGATCTGGCCCAACCGCGACCGCTTCGTGCTGTCCGAGGGGCACGCCTCGACGCTGCTGTGGTCCCTGCTGCACCTGGCCGGGGTCCATGCCGTCGACCCGGACTACGAGGTGCTTGGCCGCCCGGCCGTCACGCTGGAGGACCTGAAGTCCTTCCGGCAGCTGGACTCCCGCTGCCCCGGGCACCCCGAGTACCGCTGGACGAGCGGTGTGGAGACCACGACCGGCCCGCTCGGCCAGGGCGTCGCCACGTCCGTCGGCATGGCCCTCGCCGGCCGGTGGCAGGGTGCCGCGTACAACCGCGAGGACTTCCCGCTGTTCGACTTCGACGTGTACGCCCTCGCCGGGGACGGCTGCATGATGGAGGGCATCGCCTCCGAGGCCGCCTCCCTCGCCGGCCACCAGCGGCTGTCGAACCTGTGCTGGATCTACGACTCGAACCGGGTCACCATCGAGGGCCACACCGACATCGCCTTCACCGAGGACGTCGCTGCCCGGTTCCTCGCGTACGGCTGGAACGTGACCACCGTCGCCGACGCCAACGACCTCGACGCCGTCGCCCGTGCCTTCCACGACTTCCGGGCCGAGGCCGAGCGCCCCACCCTGGTGCTGGTGCACAGCCACATCGGCTACGGCTCGCCCGTCGAGGACTCCCCGAAGGCGCACGGCTCGCCGCTGGGCCCGGACGGAGTCCGCGCGGCCAAGCGTTTCCTCGGGCTGCCCGAGGACGAGGAGTTCCGGGTGCCCGACGCCGTGCGGGAGCGGTTCGCCCAGGGCATCGGCGCCCGGGGCGCGGAACTGCGCGCGGCGTGGGAGAAGCGGTTCGAGGACTACCGGGCCTCCTGGCCGGCCGAGGCCGACGAACTGGAGCGCATGCAGCGCCGCGAGCTCCCCGACGGCTGGGACCGGGATCTCCCCGAGTTCGCGCCGGACCCCAAGGGCCTCGCCACCCGGGACTCCTCGGGCCGGGTGCTGAACGCCCTGGCGCGGAACGTCCCCTGGCTCCTCGGCGGATCCGCCGACCTCGCCCCGTCCACGAAGACCAGGCTCACCTTCGACGGCGCGGGCGACCTGCAGCCGGAGGAGCACGGAGGACGCAACCTCCACTTCGGCATCCGCGAACACGCGGCCGCCGCCGTCGCCAACGGGATGGCCCTGACCAAACTGCGGCCGTACTGGTCCGGCTTCCTGATCTTCTCCGACTACGCCAGGGGCGCCATCCGGCTGTCGGCGCTGATGGAGCTGCCGGTCGTGCACATCTTCACCCACGACTCCATCGGCGTCGGCGAGGACGGGCCGACCCACCAGCCGGTCGAGCAGCTCGCGGGACTGCGGGCGATCCCGGGTCTGCTGGTGTTCCGTCCCGCCGACGCCGGTGAGGTCACCGAGACCTGGCGCTGCGTCGCCGAGCTGCGGCACGAACCGGCGGCGCTGGTGCTGTCCCGGCAGGCCCTGCCCACCCTCGACCGCACCCGGCTCGCGGCCGCGTCCGGCGTCGCGCGCGGCGCGTACGTCCTGGCCGACGCGCCCTCGGGCGAACCGCAGGTGATCCTGCTCGCCACCGGCTCCGAGGTGTCCCTGGCGCTGGAGGCCCGGGACGAGCTGGCGGCCGGGGGCATCGGCGCCCGCGTCGTCAGCATGCCCTGCTGGGAGCTGTTCGACCGTCAGCCGCGTGCGTACCGCGACGAGGTGCTGCCGCCGTCGGTGACCGCGCGGGTGGGCATCGAGCAGGCGTCGACGTTCGGCTGGGACCGGTACGTCGGCGACCGCGGCGCCCTCGTCGGCATGCACACGTTCGGCGCCTCCGCGCCACTGAAGCAGCTGCTCGGAAAGTTCGGGTTCACCGCCCAGCGGGTCGCGGAGACCGCCCGCGGACTGCTGGCCGCCGGACCGGGGGCGGCGCCGTGACGGGCCGTCGCCGAGCAGTTCCGCAGACCGTCCGCACTCACCGAGAACGGGGAGATCGACCATGACCACGGACACGCCCATGCAGCTCGGCATGGTCGGACTCGGCCGGATGGGCGCCAACCTGGTGCGCCGGCTGATGCGCGACGGCCACCGCTGCGTCGTCTACGACCTGGACACCGACGCCGTCAAGCAACTGGAGAAGGAAGGGGCGACCGCCGCCTCCTCGCTCCACGACCTGGTCGACCGGCTGGAACAGCCGAGGAACGTCTGGCTGATGCTGCCCGCCGGTGTCGTCCAGCCGACCCTGGACCAGCTGGCCACCCTGCTGGCGGACGGCGACGCCGTCGTCGACGGCGGGAACTCGTACTACCGCGACGACATCGCCCGCGCCGGGCAGCTCGCCCCCAGCGGCGTCCACTACGTCGACTGCGGCACCTCCGGCGGAGTGTGGGGCCTCGAACGCGGCTACTGCCTGATGATCGGCGGCGAGGACGAGCCCGTGGAACGGCTGGACCCGATCTTCCGCAGCATCGCCCCGGGCACCGGCGAGGCGGCCCCCACTCCCGGCCGGACCCGCACCGACGGGACCGCGCCGGAGGGCTATCTGCACTGCGGACCCAGCGGGGCCGGCCACTTCGTGAAGATGGTCCACAACGGTGTCGAGTACGGGATGATGGCCGCCATCGGCGAAGGGCTCAGCATCATCAAGCACGCCGACGCGGGCCTGCGCTCCCGCACGGTCGACGCCGAGACGGCCCCGCTGCGCGAGCCGGAGGCGTACCAGTACGAGATCGACGTGGCCGAGGTCGCCGAGGTGTGGCGGCGCGGCTCGGTCGTCGGCTCCTGGCTGGTCGACCTCGTCGCCGACGCCCTCGCCCGCTCGCCCGGGCTCGACGCGTACACCGGGCGGGTCTCCGACTCCGGTGAGGGCCGCTGGACGGTCCTGGCGGCGGTCGACGAGAGCGTGCCGGCGCCCGTCATCACCGGCGCCCTCTTCGAGCGCTACGAGTCACGCGAGCTGGGGCAGTTCACCGACAAGGTGCTGTCCGCGATGCGCGGCGAGTTCGGCGGGCACGCCGAGAAGGCGGGGTGACCCGTGACCCGCGGAACCCGCTCGGCACACCGCGGTGCCGTCCCGGACAACCACGTCATCGTGCTGTTC
Source organism: Streptomyces sp. I6 (assembly GCA_003725745.1). Lineage (GTDB taxonomy): Bacteria > Actinomycetota > Actinomycetes > Streptomycetales > Streptomycetaceae > Streptomyces. The sequence continues at coordinate 5,556,840 of RHDP01000001.1, forward strand.
GGCGCCACCGGAGACCTCGCCCGGCGCAAACTGCTGCCGGGGCTCTTCCACCTCGCCAAGGCCGGGCTGCTGCCCGACCGCTACCGGATCGTCGGCTCCGCCCCGCCCGTGAGGCGCTCGGCGACGACGCGTTCCGCAAACGGGCGCGGGAGTCGGTCGCCGAGTTCGGCAGGTCCGGGCCCGAGGGCAAGGCGTGGCAGACGTTCGAGGAGGCGCTGTCCTTCGGCGCCGCCGACCCCGAGGACCCCGGGCCCCTGCTGGCGGCGGTGCGCGACGCCGAGCAGGCCGTGGGCGGCGGGGCGCGCCGGCTGTTCCACCTCGCCGTGCCGCCGAAGGCCTTCGCGTCCGTCATCGAGCTGCTCGGCGCGACGGGCCTCGCCGAGGGCGCGCGCGTCATCGTGGAGAAGCCGTTCGGCACGGACCTGTCCTCCGCGCGGGCCCTCAACGCGACCATCCACGCCGTCTTCGACGAGTCGCGGATCTTCCGCATCGACCACTTCCTCGGCAAGGAGTCGGTCGACAACATCCTGGCGCTCAGGTTCGCCAACGGCCTGCTGGAGCCGGTGTGGAACCGCGAGCACATCAGCCATGTGCAGATCGACGTGCCGGAGAAGATCGGCATCGAGGGCCGCGCCCGGTTCTTCGAGGGCACCGGCACCTTCCGGGACATGATCGTCACCCATCTCTTCCAGCTGCTGGCCTTCGTGGCGATGGAACCGCCCACCGCGCTCGCCGCCAAGTGCCTGCGCGACGAGAAGGAGAAGGTGTTCCAGTCCATGCGGCCGCTGGACCCGGCGCACGTGGTGCGCGGCCAGTACGAGGGCTACCGCGGCGAACCGGGCGTCGACCCCCGCTCGGACACCGAGACCTTCGTCGCGCTGCGCGTCGAACTCGACAACTGGCGCTGGGCGGGCGTGCCGTTCTATCTGCGATCGGGCAAGTCGCTCGCGGAAGGGCGGCACGTGGTGACGCTCGGCTTCCGGCAGCCCGCACTGCGGATGTTCGCGCTGCCCTCGCAGCACCGCCACCGCACCAACGAGCTGGTGATCGACTTCGCCGACCCGGGCAGGATCGCCGCCCGCTTCCTGGTGAAGGAGCCGGGGCCCGCGATGCGGCTGAGCGAGGCCGAGATGGTCTTCAGCTACGCCGACTCCTTCAACACCATGTACGCGCTCGAGGGGTACGAGCGCCTCATCCTGGACGCGATGCTCGGCGACCAGTCCCTGTTCACCCGTTCCGACGGCATCGAACGGCTCTGGGAGGTGTCCACCCCGCTGCTGGAGAACCCGCCGCCGGTGGAGCCCTACGCGCCCGGCTCCTGGGGGCCGGAGAGCATCGGCCGTCTCGTCGCCCCGTACCGCTGGAGCCTGCCGGACGGCAGGTGACGTGGCCGGAAGCCGCAGGACCGCGGCCCCCGTCCGCTCCGGGGGGCGCGGGCCGCCGGCCCGGTGCCCGGGGCATCCCGGGGGCCGGGGGGCCGGCACCCGCGGAACCGGCCGGGTCCCTCAGGCCCCTCGGTTCCCGCGGGACCCCGGCCCCCCGGGTGCCGTGATCCCGCCGGTCCCGGCCCGGTCCCGCGGGCGGCCCGCTCCGGGAGGGCCGGGCGGGCGCTCCGGCCCGCGGGCTGCTCCGGATGGCACCCGGCACGTCATCCCCACGGGGTACGCGTGTGCGGCGGGCGTACGCCCCCGCCCCCGCGGCCCCGGCGCCTCCTAGCCTCGACCGCATGCTGGGGCTACCCGATCATGTGCGCACCTGTCTGTTCGACCTCGACGGCGTCCTCACCCGCACGGCGAAGGTCCACGCCGCTGCCTGGAAGGAGATGTTCGACGACTTCCTGCGCGGGCGCGCCGACCGCGAAGGCACCGAGTTCGTGCCGTTCGACGCCGTCCGCGACTACGACGAGTACGTCGACGGCCGGCCCCGTGAGGACGGCGTCCGCACCTTCCTCGCCTCCCGCGGCGTCGAACTGCCCGACGGTGCGCCCGACGACCCGCCGGAGCGGGACACGGTCGGCGGTCTCGGCACCCGCAAGAACGAACTGGTGCTCCGCCGGATCAGGGAGGACGGCGTGGAGGCGTACGAGGGCTCCGTCGCCTATGTGCACGCCGTCCGCGATGCCGGCCTGCGCACCGCCGTCGTCTCCTCCAGCGCCAACTGCCGGGACGTGCTCGCCGCCGCCGGTATCGAGGACCTGTTCGACGAACGGGTCGACGGGGTCGTCGCCCGCGAGCAGCGGCTCCACGGCAAGCCGGCGCCCGACACCTATCTGGCCGCCGCCCGCGCCCTCGGCGTCCCGCCCGCGGAGGCGGCCGTGTTCGAGGACGCGCTCGCCGGGGTGGAGGCAGGCCGGGCCGGGAACTTCGGCCTGGTCGTGGGCGTCGACCGCACCGGGCAGGCCGAGGAGCTGCGGCGGCACGGGGCGGACGTGGTGGTGGACGACCTTGCCGAACTGATGGAGTCACGATGATCAGCCACTCTGCCTACACGGTCGAACCGTGGTGCCTGCGCGAGACCGGGCTCGACCTCGACGTCCTCGCCCAGAGCGAGTCCGTCTTCGCCCTCGCCAACGGCCATATCGGCTGGCGCGGCAACCTCGACGAGGGCGAGCCGCACGGGCTGCCCGGTTCCTACCTCAACGGCGTGCACGAACTCCATCCGCTGCCGTACGCCGAAGCCGGATACGGCTACCCGGAGTCCGGCGAGACACTGATCAATGTCACGGACGGCAAAATCATCCGGTTGCTGGTGGACGACCACCCCTTCGACCTGCGCTACGGCGAACTCGGCTCCCACGAGCGGCTACTGGACTTCCGCACCGGCGTCCTGCACCGCACGGCGGAGTGGACCTCGCCGGGCGGACGCACCGTCCGCATCACCTCCGAGCGGCTGGTGTCGCTCACCCAGCGCGCCATCGCCGCGATCGCCTACGAGGTGGAGCCGCTGGACGGACCCGCCCATGTGGCCGTCCAGTCCGAGCTGGTCGCCAACGAGCAGATGCCGCACGAACCCGGCGACCCGCGGGTGGCCGCGGCCGTCGACGCGCCGCTGGAGCCGGAGGAGCACTCCGCCCGGGGAACCGGGCTGCGGCTGGTGCACCGCACCCGGCGCAGCGGCCAGCGGGTGGCGGCCGCGGCCGACCATGTCGTCGAGGGCCCGGAGGGGACGGACTGGTCCGCGGAGAGCGAGCCGGACGTCAGCCGGCTCACCGTCACCGCGACGCTGAAGCGCGGCGAACGGCTGAGGCTGGTGAAGTTCGTCGGGTACGGGTGGTCGGCCGAGAGGTCGCTGCCGGCCATGCACGACCAGGCCGACGCGGCGGTCGCCGCCGCCCGCAGCACGGGCTGGGACGGGCTGCTCGCCGAGCAGAGGGCCTTCCTGGACCACTTCTGGTCCTGCGCCGACGTCGAGGTGGAAGGCGACGCGCAGATCCAGCAGGCCGTGCGCTTCTCCCTGTTCCATGTGCTCCAGGCGGCCGCCCGCAGCGAGGAGCGGGCCATTCCCGCCAAGGGGCTGACCGGCACCGGCTACGACGGGCACTCGTTCTGGGACGTGGAGTCGTTCGTCCTGCCGATGCTGACCTTCACCGCTCCGCCGGCCGTCGCCCCGGTGCTGCGCTGGCGGCACGCGACCCTTCCCGCGGCACGCGACCGGGCCCACACGCTCGGGCTGGCCGGAGCGGCGTTCCCCTGGCGGACCATCAGCGGAGCCGAGTGCTCCGCCTACTGGCCCGCCGGCACGGCCGCCTTCCACGTCAACGCGGACATCGCGCGGGCCGTGGCGCGCTATGTGGCGGCCACCGGGGACGTGGAGTTCGAGCGAGGGCCCGGACTGGAACTGCTGGTGCACACGGCACGGTTGTGGCGTTCACTCGGCCACCACGACCCGGAGGGCGTCTTCCATATCGACGGGGTGACCGGCCCCGACGAGTACAGCGCCATCGCCCGCGACAACCTCTACACCAACCTGATGGCGCGGTGGAACCTGCTGGCCGCGGCGGAGGCGGTGGCCCGGCACGCCGACCGGGCCGAGGAACTGGGTGTCGGCGAGGAGGAGGCCGCGGCGTGGCGGGACGCCGCCGCCCGGACTGCCGTGCCGTACAACGAGGACCTCGGTGTGCACGAGCAGTCGGCCGGGTTCACCACGTTCCAGCACTGGGACTTCGCGAACACCTCGGCCGACCAGTACCCGCTGCTGCTGCACTTCCCCTACTTCGACCTCTACCGCAAACAGGTCATCAAACAGGCCGACCTGGTCCTCGCCATGGTGACCTGCCCGGACGACTTCACGGCGGAGGAGAAGGCCCGCAACTTCGCCTACTACGAGGCGCTGACGGTACGCGACTCGTCGCTGTCGGCGTGCTGCCAGTCCGTCATGGCGGCCGAGACCGGGCATATGCGGCTCGCCTACGCCTATCTGGGCGAGGCGGCGCTGATGGATCTGGAGAACCTGGAGCACAACACCCGGGACGGGCTGCACATCGCCTCCCTCGCCGGCACCTGGATGGCCCTGGTGGCCGGGCTGGGCGGCATGCGCCAGCACGAGGACGAGGAGGGCGTGCGCCGACTGGGCTTCGCCCCAGGCTGCCGGAGGCGCTGTCCGGCCTGCGGTTCACGGTGCTGGTGCGGGAACGCAGGCTGCGGGTGGACATCCGCCCGCACGCGGTCCGCTACACCCTGGAGAAGGGTGAGCCGCTGCAGATCCTGCACCACGGCAAGCCGGTCGCGCTCTCCGCCGGCCCACCCGTGGAACTCCCCGTCCCACCGCTGCCGGTGCTGCCCGAGCCGCAGCAGCCCCAGGGCCGCCGCCCGGCCGACCGGGCGCTGTCGGTCCCGGCCGCTGGCGACGGCGCGGACGGCTGACCCACGCCGACGGGCCGCGCGCCCGGTGCCGTGTTCCGTGTTCCGTGTTCTGTTTCTGTGTTCTGAGGCGGGTGTGGCGCCGTCCGAGACGCTACCGGGGCGGCGGGAAGGCCGCGCGGGCCGCCCGCGCGTCATCAGTCCCTGAGGAACGCGAGCCGAGGATCCGTCAGGTTGGGAGTGATCTCGATGATCTCGGCGGTCACGACGTCGTGGACCACGAACGGGTCCTCGGCGACTCTCGCCCGGAAGTCCTCCACTGTGAGCCCCGCGGCGAGCACCGCGCCGCCCTGGCCCGGCTGGATGCTTCCCACCAGCAGGAAGACGCCCTCCTCCACGCCCCGGCGGATCCAGTTCTGGTGCCCCTCCATGTGCTCGGCGGCGGCGGACTTGTTGGCAGAGAAACGAAGCAGGGCGACGTGCACGAGAATCTCCTCACGTAGACGGGATGCGATCCAGGGAAACGCGATCCGCGGGAATGCGATCCGCGGGAATGCGATCCAGGAAAGGGAAAGGGGCGGGCAGGGGCGGACGCGGCTCAGCGCGCGCCGTCGGTGGACGGGCGGGAGGCCAGTCGCCCGGACAGCCAGGTGTCGATCCGGTCGACCTCGCGGTACACGAAGTCGCCGTCCTGGAAGGCGTTCGACAGCATGGCTGTCCCCTGGCTGAACGCCAGGACGTGCATCGCGATGTCATCGGATTCGGTTTCGCATCCGAGTTCCTCGAACTGCTCGCGCAGCCAGGTGCGGAAAAGCCCGAAGACGCCCACGGCGTGCGCGCGGGCGGGATGGCCGAGCTTGGCGAGTTCGTTCGTCAGCGTCCCGACCGGGCAGCCGTAGTTCTCGATGTCGCCGCGGTTGGTGATGACGATCCCGACGAACCGCCGTACGCGGTCGAGCGGGTCCGCCGAAGCGTCAGCCCATGCGTCGAGCATCTTCCGGGTGCTCGCCAACCGGGCCTCGATCACCGCCTGGAGGATCTCGTCCTTGGTCTTGAAGTGGTAGTAGAAGTTGCCCCGGGAGATCCCCACCGCCTCCGCGATCGCCGCGAACGACGTGGACTCGAAGCCCTGCTCGTAGAACAGCCGGTTCGCGGCATCGACGATCTGCTCGCGCGTACCCATGGCCACACCTCACACTCGACGGCCCCTACGGCCCCTACGGCCCCTACGGCCCCTACGGCCCCTACGGCCCCTACGGCCCCTACGGCCCCTACGGCCCCTACGGCGTGCGGCGATGTCCCGCCCGGCCGGCGACGGCCGGCACGTACTCCCGCGCAGCCCTTCGGGTACGGGGGTTCCCCCGCGCTGCGTTGTCGGACTCCTCCGAGTACGCCCAGTACGGGGATGACCCTCCGACCTGCGGTCGCACGTACCGGATGCCGCAGGCCCCGCCCGGCGGGCGGAGCTGTATTCGCAACACATCCTAGGACGGTCGTCCTAGGCGACGGATCCGACTCTAGGACATTCGTCCTAGCCTGGGCAAGGCCCGACGTGCCGCCAGCGCCCGGTCCCGCGGCACCACCCGGACGACCACCGGTCACCACCCGGCAGACCACCGGTACCGAGCCTGTTCGCCCTCTGGACGATCCGCCGCCCGACCGGCATCACCCGACGTCGGACTTCAGCCCTGCGAACGACCGGATACCCGGCGGCGGTGGTCAGTCGCCGTCCGTGCGCTCCAGCAGTGCCGCCGGACCCGCGGCGAACAGCTGCGCCAGGGGCAGGGGAGCCCCACCCGTGAACTCCCGGCCCGGGGAGAGCAGATCCGCCCACCGCCCGGCCGGGAGCGGCAGGCGGGTGTCCCGCCAGCCGCCCGACTCCTCCAGCCGCAGCGCCAGTCGGGTCACCGCCGTGATCACCTCGCCCGAGCGGGCGAACGCCACGCAGTGCGCGGCCGCGGGCCCCTCCGCCGCCAGCGGGGCGTATGTGCCCGACTCGCCGAAGACCTCCGGGCGCCGCCGGCGCAGGCCCAGTGCCGTCCTCGTCAGCGCCGTCTTCCGGTCCTCGCCCCGCTCCCGGAACGGCTGCCGGTTGTCCGGGTCGACCAGCGCGATGTACTCGGCCTCGGTGCCCTGGTACAGGTCGGGCACCCCGGGCATCGTCAGATGGACCAGCGCGGCGCCGAGCGCGTTGGCCCGTACGTACGGGTCCAGTTCCCGGACGAACAGGGACACCTGGTGCATGGCGCTGCCGGCGGGCCCCGCCTCCACGAACTCCCGCACGGCCCGCTCGTACCCCTCGTCGGGCTCGGTCCAGCCGGTGTGCAGCCCCGCCTCCCGCGCCGACTTCAGCAGTGCCGGACCCAGCCGCCGCGGATCGGGCACTCCGAAACCGGTCGCCGTCTGCCACGCCACCCAGGCGAAGTGGCGGTCCGGGGCCGGGGCCCAGTCCAGACTCGTCAGCAGCCGCTCCCACCGCTCCGGGCACTGGGACAGCACCGCGATCCGCGCCCGGACGTCCGCACTGCGCTTGGTGTCGTGCGTGGAGAGCACCGTGCCCGTGGCCGGCCAGTCCCGGGCGATCCTGCCGCAGTAGGCGTGGAACTCCTCCGGGGCCACCGCCGGCCGGCCCGGTTCGCCGCCCACCTCGTTGGCCGACAGCAGCGGCACATAGCGGTAGAAGGCCGTGTCCTCCACCGACTTCGCCCGCAGCGCCGACGACGTCTGCGCGAACCGTGCCCGGAACGCCCGCTGGTCCGGACCATCCCCGAGGCGGCCCAGCGCCAGGTCCCGGGCCACGTCGACCGCGTCGGCCTCCCGGGCCACCGCGAACGCCGCCTTCGCCCGCTGCGCCGCGTCCGCCGTCACCACCGACTCGCCGCCGGTGCGGTACGGCCGGTAGACGGGCACCCGCACCAGCAGTTCGCGGATCGCGGTGCGCAGCGCCCAGGGCGCGTGGTCGCGGAGCGCCGTGTCCGAGGCGCAGACCCGTTCGGCCAGCCGGACCAGGGCCTCGGTCTCGGCCGCCAGCTCGTGCGTCACCACCGTGCAGGCGGCACGCCGTACGGTCGCCCCCCAGTAGCCGCCGCGGTCCCCGGCGGGAGCGGTGTGGTCCCGGTACTGCCGGAGCAGCTCCCCGGCCCCGTCCGGATCGGTGAACAGCCCGTCGATCCGGTACAGCGCGTCGTAGCCGGTGGTGCCGGCCACCGGCCAGGAAGCCGGCAGCCGCTCGTCGCCGGTGAGGATCTTCTCGACGACGGTCCAGCAGCCGCGGGTCGCCTCGTTCAGCCGCAGCAGATAGCCCTCCGGGTCGGCGAGCCCGTCCGGGTGGTCGATCCGCAGGCCCTCGACGACGCCGTCCCGCACCAGCTCCAGGATCTTGGCGTGGGTGGCGGAGAAGACCTCCGGGTCCTCCACCCGGACCCCGATCAGATCGGAGATGGTGAAGAACCGGCGGTAGTTCAGCTCGGTGCGGGCCAGCCGCCACCAGCCGAGCCGGTACCACTGGGCGTCCAGCAGTTCGGGCAGCGGCAGCTCCTCCGTACCCTCCCGCAGCGGGAACGCGTGTTCGCCGTAGTGGAGGGTCCGCCCCTCCACCCGCAGCGCGCCGAGCTCCTCGCCCAGCCGGTCGCCGAGCACGGGCATCAGCACCTTCCCGCCGCCCGCGTCCCAGTCGATGTCGAACCAGCGGGCGAACGGCGACCCGGGCCCCTCCCGCAGGACCTCCCGGAGGGCCCGGTTGTACCGGGGGAGCGCGGCCATGTGGTTCGGCACGATGTCGACCACCAGTCCGAGGCCGTGCCCGCGTGCGGTGCGGGCCAGTGCGCGCAGCCCCTCCTCGCCGCCGAGCTCCTCCCGCACCCGGTCGTGGTCGACGACGTCGTACCCGTGCGGGGAGCCGGGCACCGCCTCCAGAACGGGGGAGAGGTGCAGATGGGAGACACCGAGGCCGGCGAGATAGGGGACCGCCTCCTCGGCGGCCCGGAAGGGGAAGTCCGGTTGCAGCTGGAGCCGGTATGTGGCGGTGGGCGTCATGCGAACGTACGTACCCGGATCGGGGCCCTCTGTGTCATCGGCCGCCGCACCGGCGGCGGCCACCGGCCGAACGTTCACCTGATACGGGGAACGAACCCGGGCGGGGGCGGGGTCCCGGCCCGGGCGCGTTCGCCCGGGACGCGTTCCGCGTGACCGTCCGGCCGGGACCGTCCGGACGGTCCCGGCACGGATCCGGGCAGGGGAGGTGCTCCACGCGGTGTCGCCGCTTGCCGCTTGCCGCTCGCGGCTCGCCGCGCGCCTTCTCCGCCGCGCGATCGCGCGCACCGGCCGCCCTCGCCCGCTCACCGCGAGCCGCGGTGAGCGGGCGAGGGCGCCTTCCCTCCGGACCGGCGCCCTACGCGGGCCGCCGCAGCACCGTCAGACTTCGGCTGATCATCCTGATCCGCTCACCCGCGTCCACCTTCGGCCCCTGCCCCGGGGGGACGCCCTCGGGCCGGGCGGTGTCGACCACGACCTGCCACTGCAGGCCGTGGTCGACCGGAACGGCGAAGTCCAGGTCCTCGTCGCTCGCGTTGAACATCAGCAGGAACGAGTCGTCGGAGATGCGCTCGCCACGCGGTCCCGGCTCCGAGATGGCGTGGCCGTTCAGGAAGACGGTCAGGGCCCTGGCATGGGCGGCCTGCCAGTCCCGGGACGTCATCTCCCCGCCCTCCGGCGTGAACCAGGCGATGTCGGAGAGTTCGTCGTGGGTGCCCTCCACCGGCCTGCCGTGGAAGAAGCGCCGCCGCCGGAACACCTGGTGGTCGCGGCGCAGCCACACCATCGCGCGGGTGAAGGCGAGCAGCGTGCCGTCCTGGTCGACGGTCGACTCCGGCCAGCGCACCCAGGTCAGTTCGTTGTCCTGGCAGTACGCGTTGTTGTTGCCCAGCTGGGTGCGGGCGAACTCGTCGCCGTGGCTGAGCATCGGCACGCCCTGCGACAGCATCAGCGTCGCGATGAAGTTGCGCATCTGGCGGTTGCGCAGCTCCCGGACCCCGCCGTCCTCCGTCTCGCCTTCCGCGCCGCAGTTCCAGGACCGGTTGTGGCTCTCCCCGTCCCGGTTGCCCTCCCCGTTGGCCTCGTTGTGCTTCTCGTTGTACGAGACGAGGTCGTGCAGGGTGAAACCGTCGTGGCAGGTGACGAAGTTGACGGAGGCGAGGGGCGCCGGCCGTCGTCCTGGTACAGGTCGGAGGAGCCGGTGAGCCGGGACGCGAACTCGGCCAGGGTGCGCGGCTCGCCGCGCCACAGGTCCCGTACGGTGTCCCGGTACTTGCCGTTCCACTCCGTCCACAGCGGCGGGAACTTGCCGACCTGGTAGCCGCCCTCGCCGACGTCCCACGGCTCGGCGATCAGCTTGACCTGGCTGACCACCGGGTCCTGCTGGACCAGGTCGAAGAACGACGACAGCCGGTCCACCTCGTGGAACTGCCGTGCGAGCGTTGCCGCCAGGTCGAAGCGGAAGCCGTCGACGTGCATCTCGGTCACCCAGTACCGCAGCGAGTCCATGATCAGCTGGAGCACGTGGGGTGAGCGCATCAGCATCGAGTTGCCGGTGCCGGTCGTGTCCATGTAGTACCGGCGGTCCTCGGTGAGCCGGTAGTAGGAGGCGTTGTCGATACCGCGGAACGAGAGCGTCGGGCCGAGGTGGTTCCCCTCGGCCGTGTGGTTGTAGACGACGTCGAGAATGACCTCGATGCCCGCCTGGTGCAGCGCCCGCACCGCGGACTTGAACTCCAGGACCTGCTGGCCCCGGTCGCCCCAGGACGCATAGCTGTTGTGCGGGGCGAAGAACCCGACGGTGTTGTAGCCCCAGTAGTTGTCCAGACCCGCGTCGACCAGCCGGTGGTCGCTGACGAACTGGTGTACGGGCATCAACTCCAGTGCCGTGACGCCCAGTTCCGACAGATGCGAGATCACCTCGGGGTGGGCGAGACCCGCGTACGTCCCGCGCAGTTCCTCCGGCAGTGCGGGATGCAGCATCGTCAGGCCCTTGACGTGGGCCTCGTAGATCACCGTGCGGTGGTAGTCGGTGCGCGGCGGACGGTCGTCACCCCAGTCGAAGTACGGGTTGACGACGACCGACGCCATCGTGTGCGGCGCGGAGTCCAGATCGTTGCGCGAGTCCGGTCTGCCGAAGTGGTAGCCGTAGACCGCCTCCCCCCAGTCGATGCGTCCGCTCATCGCCCGCGCGTACGGGTCGAGGAGCAGTTTGGCGGAGTTGCACCGTTGCCCGTGCTCGGGTTCGTACGGACCGTGCACCCGGAAGCCGTACCGCTGTCCGGGCATCACGCCCGGCAGATAGGCATGGCGCACGAACGCGTCGGTCTCGCGGAGCTCGACCGCGGTCTCGGAGCCGTCGTCGTGGAGCAGACACAGCTCGATTCGGTGGGCGGCCTCTGAGTAGACCGCGAAATTGGTGCCGGCGCCGTCGTAGGTGGCACCGAGTGGATACGCCTGTCCCGGCCAGACCTGCATAGATAAGACTCTTCCACTTCTGATCCGGGTGCGGGGGACCTCTTCGGCCAGATCCTCCCCGAAAGTTGCGCAACCTCCTAGGACTCACCGCCGTCCTACCGGGTGACCACGGCCGCGAAGGGGCGGCAAGGGGCAGAAGGGGCACACATGCTCCGCACGCTCATGCCCCGCCATCTGGGGAGGCCGACGGCGGGGCCCCGCCGTCGGCCTCCCCAGATGGCGGGTACGGCCGCCGCGATCACCGTCACCGTGTCCGGCCCGGCGGGAGCCCGGGCGGGCCCGCCCGCCCCGAGGGCGCGCGGGCGGCCGGTCTCCGGCCGGCCGGAGACCGGCCGGTGGCACAGCAGGACCGCCCCTTGGGGGCGCCGCCGGTGCGCGCCACCGCAGGGGGATCGGGGCCCCGGGACGCGATCCGCTCGCCCGGGCCGACCGCAGTGCGCTCGCGAGCCGGTAGCGCGCCCCGGCGGCGGGCTTGGCCGGGCGCGGCGGCCGGGCGGCCGGGATCCACGGCACCTCACCGCAGACCCGGCCGAAGCCGCAGCCGGTCGGACAACGGGGGACGCCGTGCCGCCGTGTCGCCACCAGTCCCGGCCGTCCGGTTCCGTCCTGCGTCCAAGGCGCGGACCGGCTCGTCACGGGCGGCCATCGACCTCACCACCTCACCACCTCACTGTCTCACCGTCTCACCATCGGGAGGGCCGGAAGACCGCGTACCGTGCCTGTGGGCTGTTCGCCAAGCCACGATCCCCGGGTCGCGCCACCGGACGACGCCGGCACCGCGGACGCACGCGTCAACAGCGAGCCGCCTTTTCACCCGCACATGTGCGTCCGCATCGGCTTCCACCACGTCCCCCCGGGAAGAGGACCGGCGGCCGGCGCCCGTCCACCGGCAGGCCGCCCGCTTCCACCCAGGGGCGTCGCGGCTATGAATCCGCTCACCCCGGAGGACCCCCGGCGGCCGGAACGATGCGCCGCCGAGGGGGAGTTGGGCGAAGAGCCTGTGGATCCTGCTGCACCGTGTCCCGCTCCCGGAGTACCCTTCCTTGATCGTTGAAGACGGTGTGCGGGAGCAGAAGGCGGTGCACGGGTGAGCTCCGGAGGGCTTGAGCTACCCCCAGGTGACACGGGTCACGACGGGGACTCCTCCGACGCGCCGCCGGGCGCGGTCTCCCTAGCCCGGCCGGTGGACACGGGATCCGAGATCGGGCCCGAACTGGAGTGGGGCGCGGACGCCTGGAGCGAGGTGCGCACCCGCGCCCAGCGGGCGGGGCGGGCGTACATCTGGCTGAATCTGGTCGAGCAGCGCCTGCGTGCCGTCGTGGCCGCGGTGCTGAGGCCGGTCTACGAACCCGTGCACGGCGAGGAGTGGGTCGTCGCCGCGGCCGGCCCGGCCGGCCAGGAGTGGGTGCAGCGGGCCGTCGCGGTACGAGAGGTCAGCCGCCGCAAGGGCTACCTCCTGGACCCCGCCGACGACAACGTCCTCAGCTTCCTCACCCTGCCGCAGCTCAGGGAGCTGATGGTCCAGCACTGGCCGTGCTTCGAGCCGTACTTCGACGACCGGCGCGACGTCGAACTGGCGCTGGACGAACTGGAGGTCACGCGGAACGTCGTCTCCCGCAACCGGGCGCTGAACGAAACGGTGCTGGCCCAGGCCGAACGGGCGTCGGCGCGGCTGCTGGAGATCCTCGGCAGCGGCGCCGGCGTGCCGTCCGCCGACCGGCTTCCGGTGGACGCGGTCGAGGACCTGGTGGGAGACCGGTACGCGGACGTGGTCTCCATCCACCCCGACCGGGTGCGGCTCCAGCGGCAGCTTCCGGCGGAGGACCTGTTCGGGGCGCCCGGCGCCTCGACGCCGTAGGCATAGGCCTCAATCTCCTGGTGCAGAACTTCTCCGGGCGGCGGCTGGTGCGGCTGGCGGAGTCCGGCTGCCGGGTCCGGCTCCTCTTCCTCAACCCGGCCAGCAGCGCCGTGAAGCGTCGCGAGCGCGAACTCGGCCTCCGAAAGGGGGAGCTGAGCCGCTCGGTGGAGATGAACATCCTCCATATGCGGCGGGTGCGCTCACGGCTCCGGGACCCGGGGGCGTTCGAGATCCACGTTTTCGACGAGACGCCGCGCTTCACCGCGTACCTCGTGGACGGGGACGGGGCGGACGGGCTCGCCGTCGTCCAGTCGTACCTCCGCCGGGCGCGCGGTATGGAGGCGCCGGTACTGGTGCTTCGCGGTGGCGGCCGAACGGTGGTGAGATCGGGGCAGGACTCCGAGCACGGGCTGTTCCAGACCTACCGTGAGGAGTTCGAGTCGGTGTGGGCCGACTCCCGCCCGGTGTCCTGAACCGCCGGGGGTCCTGAACCACCGGGGGACCCGGATCGGCCGGTGTCCTGGATCGGCCGGTGTCCTGGATCGGTCGTGTGCCCCGGCGGACCGGAGGATCGCCCACGGGGTGCGCGCGGCGGACGGCCCGTGGAGGGAGTGTCAGTGCCGCGTGCGAGAGTTCTGCGTCAGCAGGACCGAAGCAGGACCGAAGCAGGACCAAGCAGGACCGAAGCAGGACCGAAGCAGGACCGACGCAGGACCGAGGGCAGGACCGACAAGGGGGGCGGATGACCTGGCACCACGAGCCGCTGGTGGGCTTCGACCTGGAGACGACGGGCACGGACCCGCTCTCGGCACGGATCGTGACGGCGGCGGTCGTCACGGTCGACGGCGACGGCACGGTGCGGCGGCGCACCTGGCTGGCGGACCCCGGCATCCGCATCCCGGCCCAGGCGACGGCGATCCACGGCATCAGCAGCGAGCGGGCGGCGGCAGAGGGCCGCCCCGCGGGGGACGTGGCCGCCGAGACAGCGTCGGTGCTGGCCGGCCACTGGGCGCGGGGGGTGCCGGTCGTGGCGTACAACGCGGCGTTCGACCTCACCCTGCTCGCCGCCGAGCTGCGTCGGCACGGTCTGCCGCCGCTCCGGGACCCCGCCCCGGTCGTCGACCCCTACACCATCGACCGCGCGGTCGACCGCTACCGGCGCGGCAAGCGCACCCTGGAGGCGGTCTGCGCGGAGTACGGAGTGGTCCTCGACGACCCGCACGAGGCGTCGGCGGACGCCCTCGCGGCCGTCCTGGTAGCCCGGGCGATAGCCGACCGGCACCCGTCCGTCGCCGCGCTCACCCCGTCCGACCTCCACGCCCGCCAGATCCGCTGGTATGCGGAGTGGGCCGCGGACTTCCAGTCCTTCCTCCGGCGCAAGGGCGAGAAGGACGCGGTCGTGGACGGCAGCTGGCCGCTGCGCGCCCCGGCATCGGTCCCCGGCTGATCCCACCGTGCCGGCGGCCGGCCCGCTTCGGCGCCCCGCCGCCGGTGGCCGGTCCGGTGGTACCGGTGCGGGCGGCTCTGCGCCCCCGGCGTCCCGAGGGGCTGCCGATGCGGCGTATCCGGGTTCCCGTGGTGGAGGAACTGCCCTGGTTCCCGGTGCGGGCCTCCCGCCTGCCTTGGCGCCCCCATGTCCTCGCTACCGGTACGGCACCTGCCGACTCCGCCGGGCCCCGCGCGACGCGCCGCGGTTCCGGGAGCCCTGCCCGCCCTCGTGGTCCGCCGCGGTGCGGCACCAGAGCTGCCGCCGGCCTGTGGCCGGGGCCGCCGGGTATCCGGCGCGACGGCCGATCGGCACCGGGGGCGGAATCGCTCAGAACGGGTGCCAGCGGGCCTCGGGGTCGTCCTCGCGCAGGGACGCGACACGGCGGCGGAACTCGGCCAGGGCACGCGGGTTCGTCGGGGTGTGCTGAGCCACCCAGGCGCAGCTTGCCGTCTCCCGGGCGCCGCGCAGCACCGCACAACCGTCCCACTCGCGCACGTCCCACCCGTAAGCGCGGGTGAAGGCGTCGTACGCCGCCGGGTCGAGCCCGTAGCGGTCGCGGGAGAGGGCCAGGACGACCAGGTCGTGCTCGCGCAGATCGGAGGAGAAGGTCTCCAGGTCGACGAGTACCGGACCGCCGGGCCCGACCAGCACGTTGCGCGGGAGTGCGTCGCCATGGATCGGCCCGTTCGGCAGGTGCGGCGTCAGCGCGGCGACCGCGGTCGCGAATCCGTCCCGGCGCTCCCGCAGATAGGCCGCGTCCGCGGGGTCGATCGTGTCACCCGCCAGCCGCAGCCAGCGCTCGACGCCTCCGAGCAGTTCCCGGCGCGGCAGCGCGAACGGTGCCTCCGGCAGTGTGTGCACCCGCCGCAGCAGGGGAGCCAGATCACGCGGCTCCGCCGGACGCACCGCCTCCGGCAGCCGGTGCCACACCGTCACCGGACGACCCTCGACCAGCCGTGCCTCCGGCTCCGCGGCCCGTACCGCCGGGATGCCCGCGGCTTCCAGCCACTCGGACACCGCCAGCTCGCGCTTCGCACGCTCCAGCAGATCGGCGCTCCGTCCGATCCGCACCACGATGTCGCCGATCGCGAACACCGCGTTCTCGCCGAGCGCCAGCAGTTCCCCGTCCCGCGGCAGTCCGGCGGCCGCCAGCACCCCCCGGGCACACGTCTCGTCCATGGCCCGCATTCTCGCATCAGCGCAGGTGGGGGGTGTGAACGTGGAACGGGTGTCCGACGGGGCGTCAGCCTGACTGCGAGATGGGCGGTCTACTCCCCGCGGGCGGCGGCGCCGCCCGGCGGGACAGCCGTGCGGGGAGCCGCCCGGTGGACCGCCGGGAGGAAGCCACCGGTCACCGACCGCGCCGGTCCCTCCAGGCGACCTGCTCCATGACGTCGGCGTAGGCGAGGGAGCCCGTCCCGCGGGGCGATCCCGCCAGTGCGCCTCCGCACCCGCGGACTCGTGGTGTGGGTGTCTGACGGGGTGTGAACCTCGGTTGCGAATCGAGCCGATCCACCGGGCCGGTCCAGGGAGTTCACACCTCCCGGGGCTTCCGGCCGTGCACCGATAAGCCATTCCCCGCGCCCAGTGGTGTGCGCGGCCGCGTATACCCGTATGCGCCGAAGTAGTGCGCCCCGATTACCGTATGGGCACATTTTCTTGACGGTAATTCCCGCTGTGTGGGGAGAGTTCGACGATCGGTACGACGTGTGAAGCCCTGGCTGAATTCATACGGCACAGTCCTGTTGAGCACGTCACAGCTGGGTGAGGGTATTGATCTCAGGCCGCCAATCGGTCAGGGTTTCGACTCGGCCCCGGAAGATTCTCCTTCCTCGGGCCATTCCCCCCACACATGATGACGAGGAGAACCCCTCTTCATGGCATCTCACAAGCGCTTCACCAGCGTGAGGCTGACCGCGGCGATAACCGCCGCTGCGGCCGCCGCCGGAGTGACCGTCCTCAGCGCCTCGTTCGCCGGCGCGGCCCCCGCGTCGGCCGAGGGACGGATATACGGTGCGAACGCTCCCGGCGCGGTCGCCGGCAGCTACGTCGTTCTGCTGGCGGACAGGCCAGGCGGCAAGACGGCGGAAAGCACGGAGGGCAGGGCAGACGGCACATCGGACGGCAAGGCGGAGAAGAGGGAACTCGCCGAGGGGTACGGCGGCGCGCTTGAGCGCGACTACAGCTTCGCGGTGAACGGCTTCTCCGTCAGCGGCCTTTCGGAGACCGAGGCCCGGCGCCTCGCCGCGGACCCGGCCGTCGACAAGGTCGTCCAGAACAAGAGGTTCACCGTCAGCGCCACCCAGGACGACCCGCCGTCCTGGGGCCTGGACCGCGTCGACCAGGCGGACACCGCCGGGGACGGCAAGTACACCTACCCCGACGGCGCCGGTGAGGGCGTCACCGCGTACGTCATCGACACCGGGGTCCGCATCACGCACAAGGACTTCGGGGGCCGCGCGACCCACGGCTTCGACGCCATCGACGGCGACGGGACCGCCGACGACGGCAACGGCCACGGCACGCATGTCGCGGCCACCATCGCCGGTTCCTCCCACGGCATCGCCAAGAAGGCGAAGATCGTCGCCGTGCGCGTCCTCGACGACAGCGGCTCGGGCACCACCGAGCAGGTCGTCGCTGGCATCGACTGGGTCGCCGCGAACCACCAGGGCCCGTCCGTGGCCAACATGAGCCTCGGCGGGGGCGCCGACCCCGCACTCGACGAGGCGGTGCAGAAGGCCATCGCGTCCGGTGTCACCTTCGGTGTCGCCGCGGGCAACGAGTCCAGCGACGCCGGCCAGGGCTCGCCGTCCCGTGTCGGGGAGGCCATCACCGTCGCCTCCTCGACGAAGGACGACAAGCAGTCCGAGTTCTCCAACCACGGCTCGGTCGTCGACCTCTACGCGCCGGGCTCGGACATCACCTCGGCATGGAACGACAGTGACGAGGGCACCGAGACCATCTCCGGCACCTCCATGGCGGCTCCACACGTCGTCGGTGCCGCCGCGGTCTACCTCGCCGGACACCGGGACGCCACTCCGGAGCAGGTCGCCACGGCCCTGACGGACGCCGCCACCCCGGACAAGATCGGCAATCCCGCCGCAGGCACCCCCAACAAGCTGCTGAAGGTCGTCGAATAGCCGACCGGCCGACAGCATGATCCGGCGGCCGCCGTGCCCTCCCCCACGGGGCACGGCGGCCGTCCTATGGTGTGCGCATGGCGAAGACCCACGCGTACGCCGCGCTGCTGCGCGGCATCAACGTCGGCGGCCACCGCAAGGTTCCGATGGCCGACCTGCACAGCCTGGTGACGGACCTCGGCCACGGCCATGTGCGCACCTATCTGCAGAGCGGCAACGCCGTGTTCACCAGCGAGACGGACGACGAGGACGGGCTCGCGCGCGGCATCGAACGCGCCGTCGAGGAGCGCTTCGGCTTCACCGTGGACTGCCTCGTGCGCGGCGGGCCGTACCTCAGCTCGATCGTCGGCGACTGCCCCTTCCCGGCCGGACGTCTCGAGGGCAGGCAACTGCACGTCACCTACTTCTCGGAGCGCGTCGAGCCGGTGCGGTTCGACGGCGTCGACCGGGACGCCCATCTGCCCGAGGACTTCCGGCTCGGGGACCGTGCGCTCTACCTGTACACACCAGGGGGAATCGGCCGCTCCAGGCTGGCCGACGCGCTGGCACGGGCGAGTGTGAGCAAGGGCCTCGTCGCCACGACCCGCAACTGGAACACCGTCGTCAAGCTCGCGGAGATGACCGGCGAACCCGCCTGACCCGGGCGGGCCGCCGGCCCCGGCACCGCTCCCGCCCGCGGCGCCGTGGGCGGCCGAGACCCGGGGCCCGTGGTACGGGCCCGTCCTCCTGACCGCTCGCCGAGCCTTCGCACCGCGGACCCTCGGACCCTCGGACCCTCGGCTCCGTGGACCCGTGGGCTCTCTCGGCCCCCGCCCGCCCCCACCGGTCAGTGCTCGCCAGCGCTCGCCGAGAGCTTGTGAGGGCCCGTCAGCGCCGCCGGAAGCTGCGGCGCCAGCTGAAACCGCCCGGCAGCCGCACCGATGCCCTGCTGTGGCCACCGCTGCCCCGGGTGATGTGGGCCCGGCGCGTACCGAGGCTCAGGGACCAGCCGTGAGTACCGATGTTCAGGTGCAGCAGCCTCGGGATGAGCGTGATCCGCTTGTGGTAGTAGAGCGACATGTCGGCATCTTCGCAGCCGTCATGTGCTGCCGGGTCGGCGTGTCCGTCACGACGGCGCCACGGTCTTGTCACCGCGGGGCCGGTGCCTCACCTCTCCGCCCCTCGAAGGCGTCCCGTGGGCTGCCGCCCCCGGCGCGACTCTCGCCGGACGGTGCCGCGGACCGGCGCGCCCAGGAGGCCGGGGCACCCCGGGGGACCGGCGTACCCGGGGCGGGCGGCCGATCCACCGGCCGGCCGGGCCGGCTCAGGAGGAGGGAGGGGACGCGCGGCAGCGCGGTGAGGCGGCCGGGTGGCCGGGGCGGCGGGGACCGGCCGGAGAACGGCTGTCGGTGCCGCGCCCTATCGTCGGGTCCATGTACGACGACGGTGACGGGCCGCCGCGCGCGGGCGGCGAGCGCGAGGCGCGGGCGCGGGCCGCCGAGGTGCGCGTCGCGTTCGAGGGCATGCTGCAGATCCGCCGGCTGACCGGCACCGGCGCCGGCACCGGCACCGGCGCCGCCGACCCCGAGGCGGTCCCCGCCCCTTGGGAGCGAGGGCGGATGGTCCGCGCCGTGGCGCTCGCGCTGGAGGCGGCCGGCATCGCGCCCTCCGCCGTCGACGCCGACTCGGGGCGGCGGGTGGCCACCGGATACCGCGTGGCCGGGGTACCGGACGAACCCGGCACGGTCAGGGTCGAATGGCTCGGACCGCACGGCGGCGGGGCCGCCGGAGAGGAGGAGGGCGCCCTCGCCGACTGCGCCCGGGTGCTCCGGCGCCTCGGCTGGGACGCCCTGGTGTACCGCGGGCGGAACCGCCGCCGCTTCGTGGAGGTGCGTCCGCCCCACCCCGGAGGCTGAACGGCCGGCCGGATGCGGCGAACGGCACGGCAGAGCGGCGCCCGCCGGCCCGCTCGGGCAGGACTCTCAGCCGGCGGCGGCGAGGTGGCGCTCGGCCCGGGCCTCGTCGTACCGGCTCAGCGTCAGCCGGGCCAGCTCAGGCGAGGGCCCGAGCACCTCGGCCAGCACGTCCGCGCCGGCGGCCCGGGCCCCGTCCGCGATCCGGTCCGGCAGTCGGCCGGGGGCGATGACATACGGCGCCACCGCCACCCGTTCCAGGCCCTCGGCGCGCAGCGCCCGGACCGCGTCCCCGGGACCGGGCGGGCTCGTCGCGGTGACGGCGGAGGCGAACGCGGGCCGCACCGCGCACCAGCCGGTGTGCCGCAGCTCCCGCGCCATGGCGGCGATCACCGCGATGGCCTCCGGGTCGGAGGAGCCCGCCGAGGCCAGGACGACGCCCGTGCCGCTCTTGTCGGCGGGGGTCAGCCCGGCCTCGTACAGGCGCTGTTCGACCGCGTCCAGCAGCAGCGGGGACGGGCCGAGCACCCCCGCCTGGGTGATCCGGAGCCGCGGGTACCGGGCCCGCGCCTCGTTCAGCACGGACGGGATGTCCGACTTCGCGTGGAAGGCGCGGGTCAGCAGCAGCGGCAGCGCGATCACCTCCGCCACCCCGTCGTTCGCCATCCGCTCCAGGACCTGCGGCACGGTCGGCGCGTTGAAGTCCAGGAACGCCGTGCTGACCCGTACCTCGGGCCGCTGCGACCGCACCTGCCGCACCAGGGCGTGCACGGTCGCGGCATGGCGCGGGTCGCGGCTGCCGTGGGCCACGACGAGGAGCGCGGGGCGGGTGGGGCGGTGCATGGGGATCAGCTCAGCTCTTGACGAGGAGCCCGCGGCTGCGGAGCACCCGGCGCTCCAGCGGGCTGAAGACGAGCAGGTCGACGGCGACACCGACGACCAGGATGAGGACGATCGCCAGGAACACGCCGGGCATGTCGATGTTGTTGCGGCCGTTCTCCAGCAGCTGTCCGAGCCCTAGGCCCAGGTCGGGGGAGGAGGCGATGATCTCGGCCGCCATCAGCGAGCGCCAGGAGAAGGCCCAGCCCTGCTTCAGACCGCCCAGATAGCCCGGCAGGGCGGCCGGCATGACGATGTGCCAGGTGCCCTTCAGGCCGGTGGCGCCGAGCGTCCGCCCGGCCCGCAGGAACAGTGGCGGCACCTGGGTGACCCCGGACACCAGCCCGTTGGCGATCGACGGCACCGCGCCGAGCAGGATGACCGCGTACATCATCGAGTCGTTCAGGCCGAGCCAGATGACGGCCGGCGGCACCCACGCCACCGACGGCAGCGACTGGAGGCCGGAGAGGATCGGGCCGATCGCGGCACGCACGAAGCCCACCCGCGCCACCAGCAGACCCAGCGGGGTGCCGATGGCCAGGGCCAGCAGGAAGCCGAACAGACCGCGCGACACGCTGGTCCAGATGACGTCGAACAGGGTGCCCTGCAGCCACATGTCGGACAGGCCCGCCCACACCGCGGACGGGGCGGGCAGCTTGTCCTCGGTGGTGACCCGCGCCGAGACGAGGATCTGCCACCCCGCCAGGACGAGCGCGACCGCCACGATCGGCGGTACGGCCTTCTTCAGGAGGACCTCGCGCACCGGCGTGCGGCGGACCTCGACGGCGTCGAGGGCGTCCAGGCCGGCCTCGAGACCGGCGAGGTCGTCCGGTCCGGCGGCCGACCCGCCCGCCTTCGTCACGCCGGCGCGGGCTTCAGTGCTGGCCATGTCGGCGGATCTCCCCACGCAGTTGTTCGGTGATCTCGACGGACAGGTCCGCCACGGCGGCGTCCTCGATACGGCGCGGCTGCGGGATGTCCACGGCCCACTCGCGGGCCACCCGGCCGGGCCGCGACGACAGCAGGACCACCCGCTGGGCGAGCCGGACCGCCTCCCGGACGTTGTGCGTGACGAAGAGCACCGACACGTTCGTCTCGCGCCAGATCCGCGTCAGCTCGTCGTGCAGAACGTCCCGGGTGATGGCGTCGAGCGCCGCGAACGGCTCGTCCATCAGCAGCAGATCGCTGTCCTGCGCGAGTGCCCGGGCCATGGCGACCCGCTGGCGCATGCCGCCGGACAGTTCGTGGACGCGCTTGCCGTGCGCGCCGCCGAGCCGGACCAGCTCCAGCAGCCGCTCCGCCTCCTCGCGGCGCCCGGCCTTGGGGACACCGCGCAGCCGCAGCGCCAGTTCGATGTTCTTGCCCGCGGTCAGCCACGGGAAGAGGGCGTGCTCCTGGAACATCAGGGCGGGCCGTCCGCCGGGCGTCTCGATGGTGCCGGTGGTCGGCCGGTCCAGCCCCGCGACGAGGTTGAGCAGGGTGGACTTGCCGCATCCCGACGCCCCGAGGATGGTGACGAACTCGCCGGGGGCGACGTCCAGAGTGATGTCGTCGAGGACGAGCTGCGATCCGGCCGGACCGCGGAAGGACTTCGAGACGTGCTCGATCCTGGCGGCGTGCGACACCGCGGTGGTGTCCTCGGCGGCCTCGGCGAACGTGGTGGCCATGGTCGTCACCTCCTGGGAGTGTTACCGAACGGACTGCGGGCTTAGGGGGCGCCGAGGCCGGCGTCGGAGACCTCGGGCCTGCCCTCGGCCCTCAGCACCTTGTTCAGCGGCGTCAGGTCGTAGATGCCGTCCAGGCCGGGCTCGTCGATGAGCCCGGCCCGCACCGCCCACTCGGACTGCGTCCTGAGCGTGGCGGCCAGCGGATCGTCCGTGACCCGGATGCCCGGCCAGGCCCGGTCGATGACCTCCGGGGGAGCTCCTTGCCGGTCTCGGCCTTCAGTGCCGCGTTGGCGGCGGCCTTGGCCTTCTCCGGGTTGGCGTTGATCCAGGCGTTCGTCCTCACCGTGCCGCGGAGCACCGCCTCGACGACGTCCGGATGCTCCTTCAGGAACGTCTGCGACACGACCACGTTGGTGATCACGAACTTCCCGCCGGGCCAGAGCGCGGCCTCCTCCAGGAGGACCTTCGCGCCCTCGGCGACCAGCTTGGACGCGGTCGGCTCCGGTACCCAGGCGCCGTCGATGGAGCCGGACTTGTAGGCGTCGGGGGTGATCTTGGCGTCCGTGCGGACCACCGAGACGTCGCCCTTGCCGCTCTCCGCGTCGACCTTCCAGCCCTTCTCCGCGATCCAGTTGAGGAACGCGACGTCCTGGGTGTTGCCCTTCTGGGGGTGGCGATCCGCTTGCCCCTGACATCGTCCGGGGTCTTGATCCGGTCCGGGTCGACGACGAGCTTCACCCCGCCGGAAGCGGAGCCGGAGATGATCCGCAGATTCCGGCCCTGCGACTTCACATACCCGTTCACCGCGGGCGACGGGCCGATGAAACCGATGTCTAGCGAACCGCCATTGAGCGCCTCGATCGCGGACGGACCGGCGTTGAAGGCCTGCGGCTTGATCGCGGTGCCGCCGAGTTCCTTCTGGATCAGGCCCTCGTGGACGCCGACGAGCGCGGTGGCGTGGGTCAGGTTCGGGAAGTAGCCGATGCGGACGGTGTCGGCGGAGAGCTTCCTGCCCACCGCCGCCACCCCGGACGTCCTGTCGTCCCTGGCCTGGGAGCCGTAGCCGCAGGCGGTGGCGGCCACGGCCAGCAGGGGGAGGGCGGCGGCAGCGGCGAGGCCGCGGCGCAGGCTCGTACGGGATGCAGGCACGGAGGCTTTCCTCTCGGGGCCCGGTTCTCACGTCCCCCGGCCGTGCCGGGTGGTGCGGGACGCGGCCGGGGAATCGGCGGGTCGGTGTCTTCGTCTGTCGGGCGGGCGGGGCGTCGCGCCGGTCTTCGGGTACGTCGCGCCGGTCACCGGGCACATCGCGTGACCCCTCCCGAACCCGCGCCGAGCACACCGCTGCCCACCCGGCCGCCCTCCTTGGCGAAGGTCGCGTACACATCGGCCGCCATCAGAAGTCCCACCCCTCGTCGTCCCGGACGGGCGCGGCCTCGGCGGCGGCGAAGGACTCGCCCGCCATGCCGGCCGCCAGGGTCGTGCCGTCCGCCGGGTCGATCAGCAGGAAGGACCCGGTGCGGCGGGAGTCCGCGTAGGAGTCGAGCGCCAGCGGCTCGGCGGTGCGGACCCTGACCCGGCCGATGTCGTTGGCCACCAGCTGCCCGGGGCCTGGTGCTGGGACAGGTCGTCGAGGGTCAGCCGAGACGGGATCTCCTTGACGATCGCCTTCACCGTGCGGGTCGTGTGCTTCAGCAGCACCCGCGCACCCACCGTGAGGGGGGTGTCGGCGACATGGCAGACCGTGGCCTCGACGTCCTGGGTCGTGGCGGGCGCGTCCGCGCTCGGCACGAGGAGGTCGCCGCGGGAGACGTCGATGTCGTCCTCCAGCAGCAGCGTCACCGACTGCGGGGTCCAGGCGACGTCCACCGGCTCGCCCAGCAGGTCGATGCCCGCGATCCGCGACGTCCGGCCCGACGGCAGCACGGTCACGCTCTCGCCGACGCGGAACGTTCCGGCCGCGATCTGGCCCGCGTACCCGCGGTAGTCCGGGTGGTCCGCGGTCTGCGGGCGGATCACGTACTGCACCGGGAGGCGCGCGTGGCAGGTCGCCAGGTCATGGCTGACCGGCACGGTCTCCAGGTGCTCCAGCACCGTGGGGCCGCCGTACCAGTCCATGTGCGCGGAGGCGTCCACGACGTTGTCGCCGGCGAGCGCCGAGATCGGGATCGCGGTGATCTCCGGGACGCCCAGCTCGCTCGCGTAGGCCGTGAACTCCTCGGCGATGGCGGCGAAGACCGGCTCCCGGTAGCCCACGAGGTCCATCTTGTTCACGGCGAGGACGACGTGCGGGACACGCAGCAGCGCGGCGATCGCGGCGTGCCGGCGGGTCTGCTCGACCACGCCGTTGCGGGCGTCGACCAGGATCACGGTCAGCTCGGCCGTCGAGGCGCCGGTGACCATGTTCCGGGTGTACTGCACATGCCCGGGGTGTCGGCGAGGATGAAGCGCCGCCGGGGTGTGGCGAAGTAGCGGTACGCCACGTCGATGGTGATGCCCTGCTCCCGCTCGGCCCGCAGGCCGTCGGTGAGCAGCGCCAGGTCGGGCGCCTCCTGACCGCGGGAGCGGGAGGCGTGCTCGACCGCCTCCAGCTGGTCGGCGAGCACCGACTTGGAGTCGTGCAGCAGCCTGCCCACCAGGGTGGACTTGCCGTCGTCGACCGAACCGGCGGTGGCGAAGCGCAGCAGGGTGGTGGCCGACAGCTGCTCGGCCTGCTGCTCGGTGGAACCGGTCATCCCTAGAAGTACCCTTCGCGCTTGCGGTCTTCCATCGCGGCCTCGGACAGCTTGTCGTCGGCGCGGGTCGCACCCCGCTCGGTGAGCCGGGAGGCGGCGATCTCGGCGATCACGGCGTCGAGCGTGGTCGCGTCGGAGTCCACGGCGCCCGTGCAGGACATGTCCCCGACGGTGCGGTAGCGGATCAGCCGCTTCTCCACGCTCTCGCCGTCCTTCGGGCCGCCCCAGTCCCCGGCGGTCAGCCACATGCCGCTGCGGGCGAAGACCTCCCGCTCATGGGCGAAGTAGATCTCCGGCAGCTCGATCCGCTCGCGCTGGATGTACTGCCAGACGTCCAGCTCGGTCCAGTTGGACAGGGGAACACCCGGACGTGCTCACCGGGTGCGTGGCGGCCGTTGTAGAGCTGCCACAGTTCGGGGCGCTGGCGCCGCGGGTCCCACTGGGAGAACTCGTCGCGCAGCGAGAACACCCGCTCCTTGGCCCGGGCCTTCTCCTCGTCGCGGCGCCCGCCGCCGAACACGGCGTCGAAGCGGTGCCGCTGGATGGCCTCCGTCAGCGGCAGTGTCTGCAGCGGGTTGCGGGTGCCGTCGGGACGCTCACGGAGCACACCGCGGTCGATGTAGTCCTGTACGGAGGCCACATGGAGCCGCAGACCGTGTTGCGCGACCACACGGTCGCGGTACTCGATGACCTCGGGGAAGTTGTGCCCGGTGTCCACATGGAGCAGCGAGAACGGGACCGCCGCCGGGGCGAACGCCTTGAGCGCCAGATGCAGCATGACGATGGAGTCCTTGCCGCCGGAGAAGAGGACCACCGGCCGCTCGAACTCGCCCGCCACCTCGCGGAAGATGTGCACCGCCTCGGACTCCAGCGCGTCGAGGTGCGTCAGCGCGTACGGGCTGTCCGTGCTTCCGCCCACGGTGTCGATGCCGGTCGTCATGCCAGTCCCCTTCCGGTGAGCAGCGCGTACAGCGCCTGGGCCGACTCCTGCACGGTCTGGGTGTGCGACTCGATCCGCAGATCCGGCGACTCCGGCTCCTCGTACGGATCGTCGACGCCGGTCAGGCCGCTGATCTCGCCGGCCGCCTGCCTGGCGTACAGGCCCTTCACATCGCGTACGGAGCACACCTCCACCGGAGTGGCGACATGCACCTCCAGGTACGGGGTGCCCTCGGCGCCGTGGCGCTTGCGGACCGCCTCGCGGCTGTCGGCGTACGGGGCGATCACCGGCACCAGCACCGTCACGCCGTTGGACGCCAGCAGTTCGGCGACGAAGCCGATCCGCTGGACGTTGGTGTGCCGGTCCTCCCGGCCGAAGCCGAGGCCCGCGGACAGGAACTCGCGGATCTCGTCCCCGTCGAGCACCTCGACACGGTGGCCCTGGCCGCGCAGCCGGCCGGCCAGCTCGTGCGCGATCGTGGTCTTGCCCGCGCTCGGCAGCCCCGTGAGCCAGATGGTGGCCCCAGTCACGTGCTTCTCCCGTTGGATGAGGGTCGGTTGGTGTCGTCCGGCCGGTCGGGCCGCGGGTCCGGCCGTTCCGGCGGGTCGGGCCGTTCCGGCGGGTCGGGCCGCTCGGGCCGGTTCGGTTGTCGGGGCGGGTCGGGTCGCCCCGGCGGGTCCGGCCGCGTCGGCCGCGTGGTCGGCGGGCGTCGTCATCAGCCGTGCAGCCCGCACTCGGTCTTGGCCCGGCCCGCCCAGCGGCCGGCCCGGGCATCCTCGCCCTCCAGCACCCGCCGGGTGCAGGGGGCGCAGCCCACCGAGGCGTACCCGTCCATGAGCAGCGGATTGGTGAGGACTCCGTGTTCGGCGACATAGGCGTCCACGTCGGCCTGCGTCCAGCGCGCGATCGGGGAGACCTTGACCTTCTGCCGCTTCTCGTCCCACCCGACGACCGGGGTGTCCGCCCGGGTCGGGGACTCGTCGCGGCGCAGGCCGGTCGCCCACGCGTCGTAGCCGGCGAGCCCCTCCTCCAGGGGCTTGACCTTGCGGAGCGCGCAGCACAGGTCGGGGTCGCGGTCGTGCAGCCGCGGGCCGTACTCGGCGTCCTGCTCCTCCACCGACCGGCGCGGGGTGAGCGTGATGAGGTTGACGTCCATCACGGCCGCGACCGCGTCCCGGGTGCCGATGGTCTCGGGAAGTGGTAGCCGGTGTCCAGGAAGACCACGTCGACCCCCGGAAAGGCCCGCGAGGCCAGATGCGCGACGACCGCGTCCTCCATGGACGAGGTGACGCAGAAGCGGGGACCGAAGGTTTCCGCGGCCCAGGTCAGGACGGAGGGGGCGGATGCCTCCTCGAGGTCCCGCCCGGCCCGCTCGGCCAGGCGCTTCAGCTCGTCCCCGGTGCGCGGGGACCGTACGGCCGTCATATCGCTTCCCCTCCGCCGTCGTCGTGCCGGACACCGCGGGCGAGCAGCCCGAGGAACTTCAGCCGGAAGGCCCGGTTGCAGGACGCGCACTCCCAGGCGCCGTGGCCCTGTTCGCTCGGACGCAGGTCCTCGTCGCCGCAGTAGGGGCAGTAGAAGGGGGCCGCTCGCTCGCTCATCGTTCCCCCTTCGCTTCTCCGCCCGCACGGCGCCGAGGTACGGGGTTCGTTGTCGGGTGCGGCGCGGCGGCCGTGCGCGCGCCGCTCATGACAGAGCCTCCTCGCCGGCCCTTGCCGCCCAGGCGGCGAAGCGCTCGCCGTCCTCGCGCTCCGCCTGGAAGCGCCTGAGGACGCGCTCGACGTAGTCGGGCAGTTCGGCGGAGGTGACCTTCAGCCCGCGGACCTTGCGGCCGAAGCCGGCCTCCAGTCCCAGCGCACCGCCCAGGTGGACCTGGAAGCCCTCCACCTGCTCGCCGTTCTCGTCCAGCACCAGCTGGCCCTTGAGACCGATGTCCGCCACCTGGATACGGGCGCAGGCGTTGGGGCAGCCGTTGATGTTGATGGTGATCGGCTCGTCGAACTCGGGCAGGCGGCGCTCCAGTTCGTCGATCAGCGAGGCGCCGCGGGCCTTGGTCTCGACGATGGCCAGCTTGCAGAACTCGATGCCGGTGCAGGCCATCGTGCCGCGCCGGAAGGGCGACGGACCGACCCGCAGGTCCAGCGACTCCAGTGCCGACACCAGCGACTCGACCTGCGGCTCCTCGACATCGAGGACGATCATCTTCTGCTCGGCGGTGGTGCGGACCCGGCCCGAGCCGTGCGCCTCCGCCACCTCGGCGATCTTGGTGAGGGTGGCGCCGTCGACGCGGCCGACCCGCGGTGCGAAGCCGATGTAGTAGCGGCCGTCGTTCTGCCGGTGCACCCCGACGTGGTCGCGCCACCGCTGCACGGGCTGCTCGGGCGCCGGGCCGTCGACCAGCGGGCGCTTGAGGTACTCGTCCTCCAGCACCCGGCGGAACTTCTCCGCGCCCCAGTCGGCGACCAGGAACTTCAGCCGTGCGCGGGTGCGCAGCCGCCGGTAGCCGTAGTCGCGGAAGATCGAGATGACACCCTCGTAGACGTCCGGGACCTCGTCCAGCGGCACCCAGGCGCCCAGCCGGACGCCGATCTTCGGGTTGGTGGAGAGCCCGCCGCCGACCCACAGGTCGAAGCCGGGGCCGTGCTCGGGGTGGTCCACCCCGACGAAGGCGATGTCGTTGATCTCGTGCGCCACGTCCAGCAGCGGCGAGCCGGAGACCGCCGACTTGAACTTGCGGGGGAGGTTGGAGAAGGCCCTGTCGCCCACGATCCGCCGGTGGATCTCCTCGATGGCGGGGGTGCCGTCGATGATCTCGTCCTCGGCGATTCCGGCCACCGGGGAGCCGAGGATGACGCGCGGGGTGTCGCCGCACGCCTCGGTGGTGGAAAGGCCGACGGCCTCCAGCCGGTTCCAGATCTCGGGCACGTCCTCGATGCGGATCCAGTGGTACTGCACGTTCTGCCGGTCGGTGATGTCGGCGGTGCCGCGAGCGAACTCCTGCGAGATCTCGCCGATGACGCGCAGCTGCCCGGTGGTCAGCCGTCCGCCGTCGATGCGGACCCGCAGCATGAAGTACTCGTCGTCCAGCTCCTCCGGCTCCAGGATCGCGGTCTTGCCGCCGTCGATCCCGGGCTTGCGCTGGGTGTACAGCCCCACCAGCGCATCCGGCCGCGGAGATCGCTGGGGTCGATGGAGTCGAATCCGCGCTTGGAGTAGATCGTCTCAATGCGTGTCCGCACATTGAGACCGTCGTCGTCCTTCTTGAACTGCTCGTTGCCGTTCAGGGGTGTGAAGTGGCCAACGGCCCACTGACCCTCGCCGCGGTGGCGTCCGGCCTTGCGTCGGGGCGTGGCGGAGGCGGGCTTTCCGGGGTGGCGGCCATGGCGGTTACGTCCTTCGGGACTGCGGGAGGGCGGCTCTGACCTGCACATGGGCGCCCGGGGGTACGGGAGGGCACGGCGATGCGCGGTGGTCGGGGGTCTCAGGGAACGCGGGTGGATCAGTGCCGGGGCCGATGGCCCCCGGGGCACTCAGTCCGCGCGACACATGGCGCTGGACATGCGGCCGAGGTCGACGTGCCGCCGACTCACCAAGGCAATTCCAGCTCGAGACATGGCGGAAGCCTGTCACGGGACTTCGGAGCCAGTCCACCGCTATCCAATATGTGGACAAGAATGTCTCGCATCACGAGAAGGTGTGCGGTGGGTCACATGACTCCGAGGGGCAGCGCCGCCGCCCGGGGCCCACCCGGCCCGCCCGGCCCCGAAGAGGCCCGGGCAGCTCGGAAGGAGTGCCGCCGGTCAGCCGTGCGCGCCGGGCCAGGGTCCGGGAGCGGCTACCTCCGGCTCCTCCTCCACCTGGGTGCCGAACAGCGTGAAGCCGCGGCGCAGATAGTTGTCCATGGCGTGCGGGCCGTCCTTGGAGCAGGTGTGGAGCCAGACCCGCTTCGTCGGGGCGCGTCCCGGCCAGCGCTCCGCGAGGTCCCAGGCGCGGGCGGTCCCGAACGACAGCAGATGCCCCCCGATCCGCCTGCCGCGGAACGCCGGGATGAGACCGAAGTACACGATCTCGACCGCGCCCTCGTCCTGCGCCTCCAGTTCGACGTACCCGGCCGGGGTGCCCCGCTCGTACGCCACCCACGTCTCGACGCCCGGCCTGGTGAGCGCCTCCTCCCACTGCGCGTGGGTGAGGCCGAGCCGGTCGGTCCAGCGGATGTCCCCGCCCACGGCGGTGTAGAGGAACCGGCTGAACTCCGGCGAGGGCACCTCGGCGCGCACGATCCGTACGTCTCCCGCGGGCTCGGCGGCGGGGCGCAGATCGGAGGGGAGGTCTGCTCCAGGGACCACGTGGTCACGGTGATGCTCATGGCCGCCAGGGAACCACGGGCACCCGGCCAGGACAAAGTGGACCCCTCGCGGGAGGTGCCCGTACGCCGTGGGATCCCCTTTCCGCGGAACGCGCGGGCCGGGCGGGAGCAGGCGCGCGGGCCGAGACGGCGGGACGTGCGGGCCGAGACGGGGGAACGTGCGGGGCGAGTCGGGGGCGTGCGGGGAGACGGCGGGACGTGCGGGCCGAGACGGGGGAACGTGCGGGGCGAGTCGGGGGCGTGCGGGCCGAGTCGGGGGAACGTGCGGGGTACCGGAGTGCTCAGGCGGGCGGGATGTTCTGGTTGGCGTGGAGGAAGTTGTCCGGGTCGTACCGGCGCTTGATCTCCCGGAGCCGGGCGTAGTGGTCCCGGTACGTGGCCCGCACACGGTCCTGGCCCTCGTCGGCGCCCACGAAGTTCACATACGCGCCGCCCATCGAGAACGGGTGGAGGGCGTTCCAGTAGTCGGCGGCCCACTCCCTGATGCGGCCGGCGTTCTCCGGGTCCGGGTCGATGCCGGCGATGACCCCGGACCAGACCGCGTCCCGGTAGGCCCACGCGGTGTCGCCGGGCGCCACGTCGTGGGCAGCACCGTCGACGGGGTACAGATGCATGGTCGACAGAGCGGTCGGCATGCTCTCCCCGTACTCCCGGTGCACGTCGATCGCGCCGTCCGCGATCCGGTCGAAGAAGTCGCCCCGCCAGTACCACTGGAGTCCCGCCGGGATCAGCCCGTCGAACATGGTCTGCAGCGCCGGATAGGGCATCGGCGCGGCGAAGTGGAACAGCGGCGGCGCCGGGTCGTTCACGGCGGCGAGGACGCCGTCCACCGCGGTCCGCTCCGGGTCGCCGGTCCGGCACCACACCACTCCGCACACCTTCCGCCCGTGGATCTCCTCGGGGAACGGCGGTCCCGGCGGCACGGACAGCAGGGCGAAGAACCCGTAGACGTCCCGGGGGCGCCGGGGAGGAACGCGCGGTACCACTCCAGCACCTCACGGGTGTTCTCCACCGGCCACACGGTGATCGCGACCCCGACCGTGTGCACCGGGTGCAGCCGGTACGTGAAGGAGGTGACGACGCCGAAGTTCCCGCCCCCGCCGCGCAGGGCCCAGAACAGGTCGGGCCGCTCCTCCTCGGAGACCGTCACGAAGGTGCCGTCGGCAAGCACCACGTCCGCGCCGATCAGGTTGTCCGCCGTGAGCCCGTACCGGCGGGTCAGATAGCCGTGGCCGCCCCCGAGCGTCAGGCCGCCGGCGCCCGTCGTCGACATGATGCCCGCGGGGGTCGCCAGCCCGAAGCCGTGACCGGCGTGGTCGAGATCGCCGAGTACGGAGCCGCCGCCGACCCGCGCGGCGCGGGTCACGGGATCGACGCGCACCCAGCGCATCAGGGACAGGTCGAGCGTGAGGGCGCCGTCCACCAGGCAGAGACCGGGCCCGCTGTGGCCGCCGCCGCGCACGGCCAGCCGGAGGCCCCGCTCACGGGCGAAAGTGACGGTCCGCATCACGTCGGCCGCGTCGACGCACCGTGCGAACGCGGCCGGACGCCGGTCGATCATCGCGTTGTAGATCGCGCGGGTCTCGTCGTACCCGGGGTCCCGCGGACCCACCACGGGCCCGCGCAGGGTTTCGCGCAGCGCGTCGAGAGTGGCGATGTCCATGGTGAACTCCTCGAAGGGCGCGCGCCCGGCCCCCCACTCCCCGTACTCCCCGTCCTCCGGCCCCACCGGTCGCACTGCGGAACAGGGGGCGCACCCCGCACCGTGCGGCGGGGGCGTCACGGCAGAGCCCGTCGGCGGCCGCGACGGCGCCTCAGGGCCGACAACCTCAGCGTGGCATCGGGCCCCGGCGGCCGCAACGTCAGCCGGCCCCGGCCTCAGCCCCGGCCTCAGCCCCGGCCTCAGCCCCGGACGCGGACCCGGGCTCGCACCCGGCCCCGGAGGCCGCGCGTGCCTCCACGACGGCCGGGGCCGAGGAGTGCGGCAGCAGGTCCGCCGGGTGGGCGGGGCGCACGACCCGCACCTCGACCTCCTCGCCGAAGCGGTACGGGCGGTGGGCCAGCACACCCGACAGGTAGCGCCGCACACGTGACATCTCGGCGCGTACGGTGACCGTGCGCGCCGGGTCGCCGAACACGTCGCCCGCGAGTTCCGCGGCCGTGCGCCCCTGCGGATGTGCCGCCAGCACGTACAGCAGCTCCGCGTGCCGGGGGCTCAGCTCCCGGGTCCAGCCGCCGGCGGGGCCGGAGACCGAGACCGTCCAGCGGCGCGTGCGGCTCAGGTCGAGGACCACCCGGCTCGCGGGCTCCACCGGCCGCGACTCGCCGGGACGCACCAGCCAGCCCCGGGCAGCGGTTCGACGGTGCACATCCCCAGTGACGGCAGCCACACGCGACCGGCGCGGAACGACGTGGGCAGCGGCAGGCGGTCCACCGGTGCCATACCGGTGGCGGCCGCCGTCCAGCCGTGCACGTCCACGGCGAGCGCCCGCCCGCCGACCCGGCAGAGGATGGGCGCGGCGACGGAGCGGAGCCGTTCGACCTGCCGGAGGTGGCGTTCCCGCAACTCCGCCTCGGCCAGCCGGGCCACCGAGCGGACCAGCGCCAGGGTCGCCGGATGGAAGCCGGACGCCGGGCCGCTGACGTCCACGATGCCGAGCAGCCGGCCGTCGCGCGGGTCCTGCACCGGCGCGGCAGCGCAGGTCCAGTTGTGCAGGGTGTGGACGAAGTGCTCGGCCGAGTGGACCTGGACCGGCCGTCCGGCCGCGAGGGCGGTGCCGATGGCGTTGGTGCCCGTGCTGTCCTCGCTCCAGGCCGCGCCCTCCTCCAGGCAGATGGCGCCGGCCTGCCGGAGCACCCCCGCGTTGCCCTCCCGCCACAGCACCCGTCCCTGGCAGTCCGTCACCACCATGATCTGGAGGGAGGCGTCGGCGACCGCGGTGAGCCCGCCCTCAGGGTGCCCATCACCTCGCCGAGCACGGTGGACCGCCTGCGGTGTTCCAGTTCGTCCCGCCGGAGCAGCACACTGCTCGTGGAGCGGTCGGGGTCCAGCCCCAGCCGCATCATCCGCCGCCAGGAGGCGTCGATGACCGGCCGGGGCGGGACCGGCGGGCGGCGTCCCGCCAGCGTCGCCGCGTGCACCTGGTGCAGCACGCGGGCCGCGCGCGCGGCGTCCGCTCCACTCAGCCGTGACATGTCCAGAGCCGTGTTCCTCATCGGATGCCCCCGCCGTCGTCGGCGCCGATCGGCGCGTTCGGTCGTGTGCGCGGCACGGCCGGCCGGGCCGGGGCCCGGCGGTGCGCGCCGGCCGTACCGCATCGGATCTGCTCGGTGCGCGGGCCGCCGCGGACCGTCCTGATCCATCGTGCCGTCTGCGTCCTGCCCGGACAGCGGAGTTCGGGCATCTGCTGCAACGGTCTGCAACTCTGGCCGGCGAGCGAGGGATGGGTGAAGGTGTCATCGAGCGGAGGGTGGTGCCGTGTCGGCGCAGCACCACCCCCGCTTTTCTCGCTGGTCGGGCACGTCGCGGACACCGAAGGCGCATGGGTGCGCGCACCGGCGCGCGGCGCACCTCTCACACCTCCACGCGCGCCCGATCCACCACCGCCGCCTGGTTCAGCCCGAACGGCAGCGTCCCGAACGCCGACCCCCAGTCACCGCCCAGCCGCGAGGCGCAGAACGCGTCCGCGACCTCCGGCGGCGCCCAGCGCACCAGCAGCGACCCCTGCAGCACCAACGCCATCCGCTCGGCGAGCCGCCGCGCCCGCACCTCCGCGGAGCCCAGTTCCGCCAGTTCCGCCAGCATCCCCTTGATCGCTCCGTCCAGCCGGTGGTCGGCGCCCCGGGCCAGGCCCACCTCCCGGAGGAAGGCGTCCAGCGGTACGGGCTTCCGCCCGCTCCGCCCGCGGCCCGGGGCGCACTCCGCAGCGCCCGCAGCACGTCCAGCGCCTGGATGTTGCCCGACCCCTCCCACACGGAGTTGAGGGGCGACTCGCGCAGCAGCCGCGGCATCCCCGACTCCTCCACGTAGCCGTTCCCGCCCAGGCACTCCAGCGCCTCGGCCACCACCGGAGTGCACCGCTTGGTGACCCAGTACTTGGCCGCCGGCACCGCGAGCCGCAGCAGCGCCCGCTCCGACTCCGACCCCCGCCCGCGGCGTCGTACGCCGCGGCCAGGCGCATCGCCAGCACCGTCGCCGCCTCCGACTCCAGCGCCAGGTCGGCCAGCACATTGCGCATCAGCGGCTTGTCGGCGAGCGGGTCGCCGAACGCCTTCCGGTACGAGGCGTGGTGGACGGCCTGCGCCACGGCCTGCCGCATCAGGGCCGCCGAACCGAGCACGCAGTCCAGCCGGGTCGCCGCCACCATCTCGATGATGGTGGGCACCCGCGCCCCTCCTCGCCGACCCGCCGCGCCCAGGTGCCGCCGAACTCCACCTCCGCGGACGCGTTGGACCGGTTGCCCAGCTTGTCCTTCAGCCGCTGGATCGCGAACGCGTTCCGCGTCCCGTCGTCCAGTACCCGCGGCACCAGGAAGCAGGTCAGCCCCCGGGCGCCTGGGCCAGTACCAGGAACGCGTCGCTCATCGGCGCCGAGCAGAACCACTTGTGCCCGGTCAGCTCGTACTCCCCGGCGCCGGCCAGCGGCACGGCGCGGGTGGTGATCGCGCGGACGTCGCTGCCGCCCTGCTTCTCCGTCATGCCCATTCCGAACAGCACGCCCGGCTTCTCCGCGGCCGGCCGCAGCCCCTGCGCGTACACCCCGGACGTCAGCCGAGGCTCCCACTCCGCCGCGAACTCCGGGTCGACGCGCAGCGCGGGCACCGCCGCGTGGGTCATCGACACCGGGCAGCCGTGCCCGGCCTCCGCCTGCGACCACACCAGGAACCCGGCCGCGCGCCGCACATGCCCGCCGGGCCGCCCCCAGGCGTTCGTCAGCCCCGAGGCGACCGCCCTGCCCAGCAGCCGGTGCCAGGCCGGATGGAAGTCGACCTCGTCGATCCGGTTGCCGTGCCGGTCGTGCGTGCGCAGCACCGGGGGGTTCGTGTCGGCCTGGACGGCCCATCGCTGTGCCTGGGCCGAGCCGGCGGCCCGGCCGAGCTCCGCCAGCTCCCGCCGAGCCACCGCGCGGACCGCGGGGTCCAGGTGCCGCTCGACCGCCTCGGCGAGCGCACGGTCCGCCGTGAACACGTCGTACGCCACCAGGGGCGGGGGCTGGTTGGTCACGGTGTGGGTGCTGGTCGCCATGCCGATACGGTAAGGAGGTGCAGGGAGCAAACGAAACACCTGACCGGCCCGCCGGCCGGCTCCACCGGGCCAGAGTCCTCTACCGCAACGTCTCCATGCGGAAGCTCGCCTGGCTGCTGCTGAAGGACACGGTCAATTCGTGCATCGAGTACCGGGTCCTGGGACTCGCCGCCGAGGCCGCGTTCTTCACCCTGCTGTCCCTGCCGCCGCTGATGCTCGGTCTGCTCGGCCTCCTCGGCTACGTCGACGACTGGACCAGCACCACCACCGTCGCCTCCATCCAGGAGAACATCCTCGGTGCCGCCGGCACCGTCCTGTCCGACCGCGGCGTCAACGAGATCGCCAAACCCCTGCTGGAGGACGTCACCCGCGGAGGGCGACCCGACGTCGTCTCCCTCGGGTTCGCGATCGCCCTGTGGTCCGGCTCGCGCGCCGTGAACGTCTTCATCGACACCATCACCGTGATGTACGGACTCGACGGCCAGCGCGGCATCGTCGCCACCCGGCTGCTGGCGTTCCTGCTCTACCTGATCGCGCTGCTGATCGGCGCCGTCGTGCTGCCGCTCGCCGTGGTCGGCCCCGACCGGGTCGTCGAGTTCGTGCCGTTCGGCGCGGGTCTCGTCAGCGTCCTGTACTGGCCGGTCGTGATCCTGCTGTCCGTCGCCTTCCTCACCACGCTGTACCACGTGTCCGTGCCGGTCCGTTCGCCCTGGGTGGAGGACATCCCGGGCGCGCTGGTGGCCCTCGGCATGTGGGTGCTCGGGAGCTTCCTGCTGCGCATCTATCTGACCAGCACCGTCGAGGGCCCCACCATCTACGGCTCGCTCGCCGCGCCCATCGCCGTGCTGCTGTGGATCGGCATCTCGGCGTTCGCGGTGCTCGTCGGCGCCGCCGTCAACGCGGCCATCGACCGGGTCTGGCCGTCGGTCGCCACGGCCGCCGCCCGTGCCGCGAACCGGCGCGTCCGGGCCGCACACGCCGCCGAACTGGTCGCCCGCGCCCGGGCGGCGGAGGGGGAGAGCGAGGAAGCGGAGGGCGGCGACTCGGAGGGCGGGGACTGGGAGGGCGGGGACATGCCCTCGGAGTTCCCCGAGCGATGGTCGAAGTTCCTGCCGCCGGACGACGTGAGGTCCCGGTTGCAGGGGAGCCGGGACCCCCGCGACAGGGAGCAGCGCGACCAGCGGGAGAACCGGGGGAGGAGGGAGAGCCGGGACAAGGACCGCCCGGCCGAGGAGCGCCCGGCCGGGGGCGGCACGGCTCACCCGGCCCAGGACCGCCCGGCCCACCCGGCCGAGGACGACCCGGCCCACCCGGACAGGGACCACCGGAACGGCGACCAGCGGAACGGCGACCGCCCGGACGCGGACCCGGACCACCGGAACGGCGACCAGCGGAACGGCGACCGCCCGGACGCGGACCCGGACCACCGGGGTGGGAGGCCGCGGGACGGCGGGAAGCGGAACCTCCCGGGCATGTTCTAGCTTCGGCATCGTGTACGCCGAACGGGCTTCCCAGCTGGACGGAGCCGTCGTCTGGCACGACGAGCCCCGCCCCGGCCCCGTCGTGCCCGTTCTGCCCGACGGCTGCATGGACCTGATGTGGACCGACGGCCGACTGCTGGTCGCCGGACCGGACACCCGCGCGCAGCCGCCCGACGGCACGCGCTCCGCCTACTACGGCGTACGGTTCGCGCCGGGCACCGGTCCCGTCTTCTTCGGCGTTCCCGCGCACGAACTGCGCGATCTGCGCGTGGACCTCGGTGACGTCTGGCCCGCCCGGACGGTGCGGCCGCTGGCGGAACGGGTCACCGAGGCGCCGGACCGGCTGGCCGCGCTGGAGGCCGTGGCACTCGGGCGCGCGGCGGACACCGCCCCGCCCGACCCGCTGGTGCGGGCCGTGGTGGAGTGCCTGGACGCGGGCGCCACCGTGGCGGCGACCGCCGCCGCCGTCGGGCTGGGCGCCCGCCGACTGCACCGCCGCTCCCTGGAGGCGTTCGGGTACGGGCCGAAGACGCTCGGCCGGGTGCTGCGGTTGCAGCGTGCCCTGGCCCTGGTCCGGGACGGCGTGCCCTATGCCGAGGCCGCCCTGGCCGCGGGCTGCTCCGACCAGTCGCACCTCGCGCGCGAGACGAGGGATCTGGCCGGACTCACCCTCGGCCGCTACGTGGAGCTGGCTTCCGGGTCCAGGCCCGCGAACAGCGACACCTCGGCGCCGTCCGGATCGAGGACGATCGCGTAGCGCTGGCCCCAGAACGCGTCCCAGGGAGCGAGATGGCCGCGGTGTCCTGCCCCGACGAGTTCCTCGTACGTCTTGTCCACCTCGGCCGGGCTGTCGCAGAGGAAGGCGAGCCCCACCCGGTCCCGGCCCTCGGGCGGTGTCCAGCCCGGGTCGAAGGAACGGATGGTGTCCTCGGTGTCGAACAGCACGCGCGGCCCACCGGGCAGCACGGCCTCGACGTGCGGGGCGGACTCGGCCCCCTCGGGGATGGCCAGGCCGAGCCGGCGGTAGAAGGCGAGCGAGGCGGCCATGTCGGAGACGACCAGGCCGACGGCATCGAGTCGTGGAGTCATGGGGACACCGTAGGGCGAACCGCGCGGCGGCGTCTTGAAGGAATCGGACGTGGACGGGACCGGGCGTGGACGGAATCTGCCGCGGACGGAATCGGGCGTGGACGGAATCTGCCGCGGACGGAATCGGGCGTTCAAGGAGTCGGACGTCCTGCCGGAGCCGGGCGGGGTGGCCGCGCCACTGGTGGTCCGGTCGCCCGTTCCGCGGGCAGGGGCAGGGGCAGGGGCAGGGGCAGGGGCAGGGGCGGCAAGCGGGTCGGTGTGCTTCGTCGGGCGGCGGTGGGCCGCTCGCCGTGCCCCCTGGCCCGGGCGGTAGGCCGATCGCCGGGTGCCCCGGTGCGGAGGCCGTGCGGGGCGGGTCGGTGTGCTTCGTCACGGATTCGTAAGGGGCCGGGGGCGCGCCCGGGGTCCTGCCGGACAAGACTGGGGGCATGCAGAACATCCTGGTCGTCGACGACGATCCGACCGTCGCCGAAGTGGTCACCGGGTATTTGGAACGCGCCGGGTACGCGGTGGCGCGCGCCGCGGACGGGCCCGGAGCCCT
The DNA here is from genome assembly GCA_003725745.1 of Streptomyces sp. I6. Lineage (GTDB taxonomy): Bacteria > Actinomycetota > Actinomycetes > Streptomycetales > Streptomycetaceae > Streptomyces. Next base: position 5,595,467 of record RHDP01000001.1, read on the forward strand.
GGAGGCCGCCGGGGAGCAGTGGCCCGACCTGGTGGTCCTCGATCTGATGCTTCCCGGCATGGACGGCCTGGAGGTGTGCCGCAGGCTCCGCGGCCGGGGACCGGTCCCGGTCATCATGCTGACCGCCCGCGGAGACGAGGACGACCGGATCCTCGGCCTGGAGACCGGCGCGGACGACTACGTCACCAAGCCGTTCAGCCCGCGCGAGCTGGTGCTGCGGGTGGAGTCCGTGCTGCGCCGCGGGCGGGCGGTCGCCGAGGGCGCCGCGGGCGGGCCCGTGCTGAGCTGCGCCGGGATCACCGTGGACCCCTCGGCCCGCCGGGTCGTCAAGAACGGCGCGGAAGTCGGCCTCACCCTGAGGGAGTTCGACCTGCTGCTCCACCTCATGCGCCACCGCGGCCTGGCCATCGGCCGGGAACGGCTGATGAGGGAGGTGTGGGGCTGGGACTTCGGTGACCTGTCCACCGTCACCGTTCATGTGCGACGGCTGCGCGGGAAGATCGAGGACGATCCGGCCCGGCCGCGCCTGATCCACACCGTCTGGGGCGTCGGCTACCGCTTCGACGCGCCCGCGGAGCCGGAGGGAGCTGCATCCGACGGCGGCGGTGCCCTGACGGCGCGGCGGTACGACCGGACCGCGCCCGCGCCGGGGGAGGAGCCGAGACCGGAGGAGCGGAGGTCCGGGGAGCGGAGACCGGACCCGCGGCGTCCGGACGACCGGACATGCGGCGGCCGGAAACCCGGCGAGCCGAGACCGGGCCGACGGCATCCGGCCGACGGGAAACCCGAGGACCGGAAACCGTACGACCGGAAACCCGAGGACCGGAGAGCCGACGAGCGGAAACCGGACCAGCGGAAACCGGAAGGCCGGAAACCGGAAGGCCGGATACCGGAAGGCCGACCGGGCGGCCGGGCGCCGGACGGCAACGCCCCCGACGAGGGTGCCGCTCCGGCCGGGGGCGGGTGACTGCCGTGCGCGACGTGCTCCTCATCGCCCTCATCGCCTTCCTCGGCGCGGCCGCGGCCGGTCTGGTCGGTGCCGTGCTGCTGCGGATGCTGCGCCGGCGGTCCGTCACCGTCTCGCTGACCGTGGTCGCCGGCGTGACCGTCATGGCCATGCTCGCCGGAACCCTGGCCGTCGCCCGGGCCATGTTCCTGTCCCCGCACGATCTGACCGTCGTCACCACGGTCGTCGCGATGGCCGCGGTCGTGTCCCTCGCCACGGCCCTGCTGCTCGGCCGGTGGGTCGTCGCCCGCAGCCGCGAACTCGCCCACGCAGCCCGCACCTTCGGGGAGGAAGGCAGCTTCGCCGCCCCCGGACGCGAGGCCACGGCGGAACTCGCCGAGCTGGGCCGGGAACTCGCCGCGACCAGTGCCAGACTCGCCGAGTCCCGTGAGCGGGAACGTGCCCTGGAAGCCTCCCGGCGGGAACTCGTCGCCTGGATCTCGCACGATCTGCGTACCCCGCTCGCCGGGCTGCGGGCCATGTCGGAGGCCCTGGAGGACGGGGTCGTCGCGGACCCCCAGCGGTACTTCCGGCAGATCCGCGCCGAGGTCGAGCGGATGAACCGGATGGTCGGCGACCTCTTCGAGCTGTCCCGCATCCATGCCGGTGCTCTCGCCCTCACACCCACCCGGATCTCCGCGCACGACCTGGTCGGCGAGGCACTCGCGGGGGCCGGACCGCTGGCCCGGGAGCACGGAGTGCGACTCGACGGCGACCGGGTCGAGCCGGTGCCGATCGAGGTCGACGCCGAGGAGATGACGCGCGTCCTGGCCAACTTGCTGGTGAACGCGATCCGGCGGACCCCCGCTGACGGGACGGTAGCGGTCGCCGCCGAACGCCGCGAGGACTCCGTCGTGCTGTCCGTGACCGACGGCTGCGGCGGTATCCCCGAGGAGGACCTGCCGCGGGTCTTCGACACCGGCTGGCGCGGAACCGAGGCCCGTACCCCTCCCGCCGGGGCGGGCCTCGGCCTCGCGATCGTCCGGGGCATCGTGGAGGCCCACGACGGCCGTGCCGGAGTCCACAACGTGTCGGGCGGCTGCCGCTTCGAGGTGACCCTGCCCGCCGCTCCGTGACGGATGCGGTGGCCTGCCGCGGCAGTTGCGGCCGCACCGCCGGCTTGGCCGAAGACCCCGGAGGGCCGTCTCCGAAGCCGAATGTCAGTGCCGTGCGGCAGGCTGGCCTACGCACCGTCACATGTGACGCGAGACGACTCGAGAGGAACGGCCGACCGATGAGTGCCACCGCAGTGATGACGTCCCGTGAACGAGCCGCCGCGCAGGCGTATGTGCGGCTTCTCGGCGCCGTGCGAGCCGCCCTCGCCGAACCTCCCGGCGACGCCGCCCCGCCGCCCGTGCTGCTGAGCGCCCCCATGGCGGAGGCGGACGAGGCCCTCGCCGCGGCCGGTCTCGCCGGCAACGAGGAGGCGCTGTTCGGTCTGGTGGCGGGACTGCACCGCACGGACCCGCCCGGCGCGGCGGCGCACCGCGTTCCGCGCCCGGCGCGCGTCAGGCGCCGTGGCGCAGGGGCGTGAGCTGCTCGATGTCGTAGCGGGCCCGGAGTTCGGCGATCGCCTCGCGGTCGGGCGGGCCGGCCCTGTCCAGGATGCCGATCAACTCCTCGAAGTACCGCTCGTGGTCGGGCGGCGGGGACGCCTGGAAGAACACCTTCGCCGGCTTCCCGGTCCGGTTGGCGAACGCGTGCGGGCAGCCGGGCGGCACGACGACGACCGTGCCCGGGCCCGCCCGCACGGGGCGTCCGCCGGCCGGGGACTCCCAGTCCCGCCAGTCGCCGCCCGTGCGCACCCGCGGCTCGAAGGCGAGCATCTCCAACTCGCCCTCGAGCACGTAGAACAGCTCCTCGCTGCGGGCGTGCACATGCGCCCCGACGTCGAACCCGGGAGGGACGACCACCTCGAAGCTGGACGACACCCGGGAGTGCTCACCGGTGACCTTGAACGTGACTTCCTGGGCCGCCGCGCGCAGCGTACGGCCGCGGCCCGGAGGCACCAGCAGTCCCTCGGCCGACGCGGTGTACGCGCCTTCCGGCGTCCCGGCATGGGAGGTCACCACACCACCGGCAATCCCTCGGGGCCCCGGATCAACGCCCCCGGCCGCCAGCGCAGTTCCTCCACCGGCACGGCCAGACGCATCCCTGGCAGGCGGTCGACCAGGGCGGAGAACAGCAACTCGGTCTCCAGCCGGGCGAGCAGCGCCCCGATGCAGTAGTGCGGGCCGTACCCGAACGCCACATGGGGGTTGGGGCTTCGGTCCAGCACGATCCCGTCCGGGTCGGCGAAGACCCGCGGATCCCGGTTGGCGGCGAGGTAGGAGACGTAGACGGCCTCGCCGCGTCGGATCTGCCGGCCGCCGACGGTCAGGTCCTCCGTCGCGATGCGGCACAGCCCGACCCCGTTGCGGTGCGGTATCCACCGCAGCAGCTCGTCGACGGCCGTGGCACGCACCCCGGGTTCCCTGCGCAGCCGGTCCATCAGGTCGGGCCTGGTCAGCAGGATGTACGCCATGTTCCCGGTGTTGTTGGTGACCGCCTCGCCCCCGATCTGGATCAGCAGCGCCAGCCCGACGGCCTCCGTGCCGGTGAGCTCGCCGTCGGCGACGGCCGCCGACAGCAGCGCGATCACGTCCTCGCCACCGGTGCCGTGCCGCTCGGCCAGCAGCCGGTCGAAGTAGCCGCACATCGCGTTCCTGGCCCGCTCGCTGCGCTCGGCGCCCTCGGCGGAGGACAGGATGAGCGAGGTCCACTCGTGCATCGCCGGCCGGTCCGCGGCGGGCACGCCCATCAGTTCGCAGACGACGGCCAGCGGGAACGGTGCGAGGACGCGTGCGACGAGGTCGGCCGGCGGCCCGTCGCGCAGGACCCCGCCGACGAGTTCGTCGAGCACGGCCTGAGCGCGGCCGCGCAGCCGCTCCACGCCGCGGGTGGTGAACGCGGGGGCGACGGCACGGCGCAGCCGGGTGTGGTCGGGCGGGTCCTCGAAGCCGACGGCCCCGTCCACCGGGATGAAGTGCGGTGCCAGCCGGGTGACATCGCTGCCGACGACCGCCCTGCGGCTGAAGCGCGGATCGTTCGTCACCGTCCGCACGTCCTCGTGGCGCGACACCAGCCAGGCCCAGCCCTCGCCGTGCGGCAGCCTGATCCGGGTCACGGGGCCCTCCCGCATCAGTGCCGCGAGGTCCGGGTCGAACTCCACGCCGGTCAGGTCCCGTACCGGCCAGAAGCGGACCGGGGGAAGCGGTACGGACGCCTCCCGCGCGGTCGCGGCCGGTGCCGGCGTCGTCCTGTTGGAAGCCCTGTCCCGCATGGTCAGCACCTCCCCGCCGGGGCCGGCACCTGGGCCTCGGTCCAGCGCCCCAGGCTCATCTCGGCGGTGATGCCGGGGCCGAAGCCGGCGAGGATGCCGCGCGCGGAGTGCCGGGTCGAGCCCTCGTCGAACAGCCTGCGCAGGGCGTCGAGGACGACGGCGCTGGCGATGTTCCCGTACTGGGTGAGCGTGGCCCGGCTGAACCGGAACGCCTCGGGCTGCACCCCGAGGTACTTGCCCAGGTCGTCGAGGATGCGCGGACCGCCCGCGTGGACGATGTAGAAGTCCAGCGAGGCGGCGTCCCAGCCGTGTTCGGCCGCGAGCGTCCTGAGCGCCGGCGCCAGCGGTTCCATGGTGCCCGGAACCCGCCGGTCCAGCTTGAAGTGGAAGCCGGTGGAGCGCACGTCGTAGGCGATCCAGTCCTCGGTGTCCCGCACCAGATAGGAGCCGTTGCGCTCCAGGGCGACACCGCGCCCACCGCGGCCGCGCACCACGGCAGCGGCGAGTCCGTCACCGAAGAGCCCGTTGGACAGCAGGTTTCCGACGTCCAGATCGGTCGGCTGGTAGCACAGCGAGCAGAACTCGCAGGCCACCACAAGGGCGTTGGCCTCCGGGTACGCCGTGCAGAAGTCATGGGCCCGGTTGACCGCCGCCCCGCCGGCCGCACAGCCGAGCTGCGCGATCGGCACCTGGCGCGCGTCCGTGCGGAAGCCCATGGAATTGATCAGCCAGGCGGTGAGCGACGGCATCATGAAGCCGGTGCACGACACGTAGATGATCACGTCTATGTCGACGGGTCTGAGTTCGGCGTCGGCCAGCGCCCGCTCGATCACGGCCGGCACCCGGGCCTTCGCCTCGGACTCGTAGACGGCGTTGCGGTGTTCGAAGCCGGGATGCCGCAGTGTCTCCTCGATCGGCTGCAGCAGATGCCGCTTCTCCACCCCGGTGTTCTGGATCAGGCGCAGCGCCAGGTCCAGTTGTGGATGGTCCGCGTGAACGGTCCGCGCCAGCTCCAGCGTCTGCTCCATGGTGATCACGTGTTCGGGTACGGACACCGCCGGTCGGCACAGAGTGGCCATGATGGTGCGCCCTTCTCTCGCGTTCCCCTCCCAAAGGATCCGGGAGGTCACCCGTTCGCGCCCGCCGAGGAAAGCCCTTGCGGCTGGTCCGTCCGGGTGACGGAGGGACGGGTGCCGCCCCGGGAGCGCGGCGGCCGGCGGGGCTGGTCCGACCGGGTGACGGAGGACCGGCGGCGTCCCGATCGCACGGCGGCCGGGAAGGGATCCCATGGACGTGGAACGCCGCCCGCTCCGCTCACCCGGCGTCACCAGGGGCCGCGGTGGCATCGGGCGCCGGACGTGGGGAGCCGAACGTGAAGACGCCAGAACCCGGGACGCCGGCCGTGGCCGAACCCGTGCCTCCGGAGGGCGAGGGCGTTCGCCACTGGGGCCTCGAGGACTTGAGGGCCCTGGACTTCGACCCGTTCCTGACCGCGGTCCTCCGTGAGGAGCCGGTGGCGCGCATCCGGCTGCCGTACGGTGAGGGCACCGCCTGGCTCGTGACGCGCCACGACGACGTCAAGTCGGTCGCGTCCGACCCCCGGTTCAGCCGCCGGGCCCTCGCCGACCGGGACGTGACCAGCGGATCCCCTCATGCCATCGCCGCACGGCACGCCTCCCTCAACTACACGGACCCGCCGCGTCTCACGACCATGCGCCGGGTCGTCGCCCGCGCCTTCACCGGCGCCGGAATGGAGCGGCTGAGACCCCTGGCCCAGCGGACCGCGGACGGACTGCTGGACGAGATGGAGCGGCACGGGCCGCCGGCCGATCTCGTGCGGCACCTGCACGGGCCGTTCCCGCTGTCCGTCGTCGGCGACCTGCTCGGGCTGCCGGAGGACGACCGCACCAGGATGGTCCACTGGACGGATGTCATCATGACGCCGGCCCCGGCCCCGGCCCGCAGCCAGGAGGGCAGGAAATCGGTCCGCGAGGTCGTCGAGGCCCTCCTCGCCCGGAGGCGCGCGGAGCCCGCGGACGACCTGGCCGGTGTGCTCGCGGCCGCCGCGTCCGACGGGGAGATCAGCGACGACGAAGCGCTGTCGATGGCGACGGCGATCCTGGTGAGCGGGGCGCACGCGGTCCGCAACAACAGCGCGAACATGGTGTACGCCCTTCTCACCCGTCCGGAGCAACTGGCCCGGCTGCGTGCCGAGCCCGGGCTGCTGCCGCGGGCGGTCGAGGAACTGCTGCGCTACATCCCGCACCGCAACGGGGTGGGCCTGCCGCGGATCGCCACCGAGGACGTCGAGGTCGGCGGCGTGCACATCAGGGCCGGTGAGGCGGTCTACTGCTCGTATCTGGCCGCGAACCGCGACCCGGAGGCCTTCCCCGACCCGCACACGCTGGACTTCGACCGCCCGCCGGTACCGCATCTGTCGTTCGGGTTCGGCCCGCACCACTGCGTCGGCCCCGTGCTGGCGCGGATGGAGTCCGAGGTGATGCTCGGGACGCTGCTGCGGCGCTATCCGCGGCTGGCCCTCGCGGTCCCCCCGGAGGAGATCGCCTGGCAGCGGGGCGCGCTGATCCGCGGGCCGAAGTCCCTCCCCGTGAGTTGGTGAGGCCGTCATGGACGTGGACCTGCGCATCGTGCGCGGCGCTCCGGACGCCGAGGAACTGGCCGCCGTGATGGCCGTGCTGACCCTCGTCGCCCACCGCCGGAGGGCGGACCCCGCCGCCGCGGGCGGCGGCACACCGGACGGCGGACCGCGCCGGGCGCACTGGGACCGCGCCTGGGGTGCCGGCTTCCAGCCCTGCGGCTCATGGCGGGAACGGGACCGGATGGTGACGGCGTTCGACCCGGGCGGCCGCTGATCCCGGCCGGGGTGGGCACGGTGAGGGGACGGTGACGGCGTTCGACCCGGGCGGCCCGCGCATGCACGTGTACGCCCCGGGTACGCCGGAGCCGGCGACTGTCCCCCGTGAAGGGGCGGCACCCCTGGGCCGCCCCCACGCACGAGCCCGCCGCCCCCTGTACGGTCCCGTCCGCCGCCCTTCCGGCAGACGGGGCGGCGCGCCCCTCGGGCAAGCGGGTCGGGTGAGCGGGGCGGGTGAGCGGCCGAAGCCGCGGGCACGGAGAAGGGTGCGACGGCCGGCGCGGGGGTGCTTCAGGAGGTCTCGCCCTCGATGGACGACAGGTGGAACAGCCCGCCTTCCGGGTCGAGGACCGTCGCCGTCCGCCCGAGCGGTGTGTCCCGCGGGGGCGCCACGACGGTTCCGTGCGCCGCGGCCGCCCGGGCCGCCGCGTCGTCCACGTCGTCCCGGCAGAAGTGGACGTGCCACTGCGGGTGGATCGCCGCATCGGCGGAGTCCGGAACACCGCCGAACATGCCCGCCACCGTCCGGCCGCCGGCGCGCAGCATCACCCGGTCGTGCTCGTAGCACACATCGATGACGTCCGGATGGGCGTCCCACTCGAACACACCGCCGTAGAACAGCGCGGACGCGAACGGGTCCCGCGTGTGCAACTCCAGCCACGCCACGGCGCCGGTTCCCCGTCCGGCCTGCCACCCCGGTGCGGCCGGCCCCTCCCAGATGCCGAACGCCGCGTCCAGTGGATCGGCGGCCCAGGCCGTCCTTCCCCGGCCGAACGCCAGCGGCCCCACGGCGACCGTGCCGCCCCGCTCCCGCACGCGTGCCGCCGCCGCGTCGGCGCTGTCGGCCACGAAGTACGCCGTCCAGGCGACCGGCAGCCGTACCCCCATGCTCTGCGCGGACTCCACGAGACCGGCGACCGGTTCGCCGTCCGCATGGGCGACCACATGCCCCTCCGTCCGGCTGTCGGGCCCGAACGCCCAGCCGAACACGGCCCCGTAGAAGTCCTGTGCGGCTCGCATGTCCCGCGTCGCCAGGCTCACCCAGCACGGCGTGCCCGGCACCCCGGGTGAAGTGCTCGCCAAGGCCGTTCACCTCATTCGTGTTCATCCCGGGGCGGGGCGGGGCGGGGACAGCTGGCCACTCCCTGACACCCTTCAACAGAATCGGGCCGGTCGCCACCGCAGCGGGGACCGACGGCGACCGGCCGGCGCCCGCGAAAACGCGTTGGCACGTTCCGGGGGAAGCGGCTAGTGTGGCGTCGCCGCCGTGCGCGAGGCACGGTCGAGAGCACCCACGAGTACCGAGGAACACACGGAGGTGAGGACGTTGATGACGGTCACTGCGCCGGGCGCTGCCCGAAACCCGAAGCTCATCACTCCCGTTTCCGTGGCCGCCGGCTGACCCGATCCTTCTTCCGCGTGCCTGTGCGCATGCGGGGCCGGGGCCACCCGTGTGAAGGGTTCCCCCTTGTCTCTTTCCTCCTCATCCCACTCGGCTTCACACTCCTCTTCCCAGCCCCGCTCCTCCTCCCGGGCCGACACCGCGGCCCCCGCGGACGCGTCCCCGCTCTCCCGTCCGCGCGCCGCCGGTGCCGGTGCCGGGGCATCGCACCCGCTCGCCCCGTACGGCTGGGACGAGGACCTTGCGGCCGCGTTCACGCCGTACGCCGCGAGCGGCCTGGTACCCGGGCGGGTCGTACGGGTCGACCGGGGCCGGTGCGACGTCGTCACCGAGGCCGGGACCGTGCACGCCGACACGGCGTTCGTCACGCCGCACGACCCGCTGCGCGTGATCTGCACCGGCGACTGGGCGGCCGTCGATCCGGAGGGCGGCACCCCCCGGTACGTACGGGCCTGCCTGCCGCGGCGCACCGCCTTTGTGCGCTCCACCTCGTCCCGTCGGTCCGAGGGGCAGATCCTCGCCGCCAACGTCGACCACGCGGTCATCGCGGTCTCGCTTGCCGTCGAACTCGACCTGGGGCGGATCGAACGCTTCCTGGCACTGGCCTGGGAGAGCGGGGCGCAGCCGCTCGTCGTCCTCACCAAGGCCGACCTGGTGCCGGATCCGACCGCCCTGTCGTACCTGGTGCAGGACGTGGAGACCACGGCGCCCGGTGTCCAGGTGCTGCCGGTCAGCTCGCTGACCGGGGAGGGCATGGAGGTCCTGGCGGCGGTCGTCTCCGGCGGTACGAGCGTGCTGCTCGGCGTCTCCGGAGCGGGCAAGTCCACCCTGGCGAACACACTGCTCGGCGAGGACGCCATGGAGGTGCGGTCCACGCGTGACGTGGACGGGAAGGGCCGTCACACCACGACGACCCGGAACCTCCTCGCCCTCCCCGGCGGCGGTGTGCTCATCGACACCCCGGGCCTGCGGGGCGTCGGACTCTTCGACGCCGGCACGGGGGTGGGGAGGTCTTCTCGGAGATCGAGAGCCTGGCCCAGGACTGCCGTTTCCACGACTGCGCCCATGAGGCGGAGCCGGACTGCGCCGTGCTCGCGGCGCTCACCGACGGGTCGCTGCCGGAACGCCGGCTGGACAGCTACCGCAAGCTCGTCCGCGAGAACCAGCGGATCGTCGCCAAGACCGACGCACGGCTGCGGGCGGAGATCCGCCGCGACTGGAAGCGCAAGCACGCGGAGGGCCGCGCGGCGGGCGAGGCGAAGCGGGGCGGCCGTCCGCACTGACCTCTCCCGGGCGTTCCCGGGGCCTCTCGGCCCGGGAACGCCGCTGCGGGGCGGCGGCCGGAACGCGGCGCCTGCCGGTACGGCCGTCACCGGCCACGATGCGGGGCGGCCTCCGGCCGGGACGCCGGAGGCCGCCCCGCCTGGCCTCGGTGCCCCTCCCGGTTGCCGGGCGGTGTGCGGACGTCTGCCGTGCCCACCGGCCACCGGCCACCGGCCGCCGAGGGGCGTGTTCGGGCGGGTCACGGCATGCTCGGATGCGCCTTGGCCGCAGTGCGCCGTCGACGACCGCCCTCGGCCGCTCACCATGCGGCCGAGGCCTTTCCCGCATCGGCGGCGGACGCTTCGGGCCGCGGCCCGCCGGAAGTCCCGGACGTCGCTTCCGCCCGCGTCCCCGGCCCCGGCGGTCCGTCCGAATGCGCCGTCGCCGCACCGGTGCCGGCACCGGCGCCGGCGGCCTGCCCGCCCGTCGCCCCGCTTGCTCCGTTCATCGCGTTTGCCGCGTTCGTTGCGTGCGCCGCGTGCGTCCCCGAGATCGCGGCGATCGCGGTTGGCCCGGTCGTTCCTCCAGCCCCGCCAGTCTCGACCATCCCTGTAGTCCCGCCCGTTCCGGCCGTTCCGCCTGTTCCGGCCGTCCCGGTGGTGTTGAACGTCCCGGCTGCCCCGTTCGTCCCGGCGATCGCGGATCCGCCCGTCCTGGGGACACCCGGCCGGCCCTCGTCGGCCGACCGTGCCACCCACCCCCTGTCGTACGCGTGCCAGCCGAGCTGGAGTCTGGTCGTCACGCCGGCCAGCTCCATGAGGCCCTTCACCCGTCGCTGGACCGTGCGGAGACCGAGTTCGAGCTGCTTGGCGACGCTCGCGTCCGTCAGGCCGGCGAGCAGCAAGGACAGGATCTCCAGGTCCGCGGTGTCCGGGCCGGCGGGCCCGTCCTCCGTCACGTCGCCGCATCCGCCGAGGCGCAGCGGCAGCGCCTCCCGCCACACGGCCTCGAACAGGCCCGTCAGCGACTCCAGCAGTCCGCCCGCGCGGATCACCAGAGCCGTCGGCTCCGAACCGCGACCGGCCAGCGGAGCCATCGCCAGCGTCCGGTCGGCGACGACGAGTTCGGCGGGCACCCGGTCCACCACCCGGACCTGTGCGCCGCGGCCGAGCGAGGACGGCATCTCGGCCAGTCCGGCCGGCAGCGCCAGCGTCTCGCGTTCGACGACCACGCGGTACGTGACGACGCCCGGTCCGGCCCGCAGTTCCGCCTCGTCGTCCACTCCGGAGAAGACCACCGGCTTCCCGGTGACGAGAGCGCACACCTCCTCGGACGCGCCCAGACGGAGCTGGCGCAAGCGGTGGGCCACCGCGCGGGCGCCGGTGACCGCCTCGACCAGGTCGTGCACGGGCAGTTCCGCGGCCTCCGACCGGTACTCGCGCGCCAGCAGTGACGCGGCGAGTTCCGCCTGTTCGAGTTCGTGCCGGTGCCGGGTGAGCAGGGCGCCGAGCGCGACCCCCGGCGGGGCCGCCACCCAGCGGTCGGCGCGCGCGGACGACCGGGCGGCCAGCCCCTGGTGTTCCAGCAGTCGCAGCACCCGTTCGGTCTCCGCTTCCGGGAGTGCGAGGCGGCGCGCCAGATCGGCCACCTCCGCGGCACCCAGCGCCACCAGCGCGCGGTACGCCGTTTCCAGCCTCGCGTCGAGACCTATTGCTCCCAGCACCCCTGAGCCCTCCCCGGACCTCACCGTTCCGCCTGCTGCGGGCACGATCGTGGCGGAAATCGGCCACGGCGTGAACCCGCCGCCCCCATCATCCCCGCCGTGCGGACGGAAGATCAGTCGCCCTGCCCGCGGAGCGTGCGTAGTGCCCCGTGTCGCCACTGTGGTAGACGCGGCGTCCGTCGCCCTGCCCGCGGAGCGCGCGTGCGACGTGCGCTGATCGCCCCAGCACCCCGCCGGGCGCCCCTCGGGCGGGGGCCGGTCCGGCCCGGCGCACCCGCCGCCGCGCCGGGTTCTGTGGAATACGCCGTTTTCGTACGGCCCTTGCGGTGGACAATGAGGGTATGAGTCAGCAGGGGGAGAGGCCCACCGCAGGCGACGACTGGTGGAACCGGCTGTACGACGAGTCCGCCCCGGACACCGGCCCCGCCGCCGCCGGAGACACGCTCGACGACCGCTTCGACTCCGCGGTGGACACCGTGGGCCCCGAAGGCCCGGCGGGCACATGGTGGGGCCCGTCCCGCCGGGGCGTCGCCCCCTGGGAGCCTTCGGCCGCCCCGCGTACCCCTGCGGACTTCGGCGGGGACCCGCCCGCGCCCGGTGCCGGGCCCGGGCCGTCCTTGTCCGCGCCGTCGTCCGTACCGCCACCCTCGCCGGGCGCACCGTCCGGGCCGTCCGCGTCCGCTCCGCGTACCCCGGTGGACTACACCGGGTCGCCGCCCGTGCCCCCCGCCGAGCCGCCGTCCGTGCCCCCGGCCCCCGCCCGGCCGCCGTCCGCACCGCCGTCCGTCTCCCGTGCCGGGTCCGGGCCGTCCGCGGACGTCGTTCCTCCGTCGCGCCCGCCGGCCTCAGCCGCCCCGGCCCCCGCCGAGCCCCCGTCCGTGCCGCCTGGGCCGCCCGGGCTGCCCGTGTCGCCCGTGCCGCCTGGGCCGCCCGTGCAGCCTGGGCCTCCCGGGCGGGATCGCGCGGGGGAGCCCTCCGCGAAGCCCCGGCGGCGGCCCGCGGCAGCGCCGCCCGCCGCGCCCCCGGTCCGGACGGGGAGAGCCGCACCGCGGGTCGGCTCGGGCCCGTGCCGTGGGGCCGGCGAAAGGAGGCCGCGGGCCGCGGGAGAGCCGGGTACGTGGGGGACCGGCCGCCCACCTACGACGCCGAGCCCACCGCACTGCCCGCCGCCGATCCGCGGCTACTCGACGGGCTCGTCGCGGACACCGTGCTGGACGGCGCCCGGTACGGCGCGTTCACCCTGCGGGCGGCCTCCGTCCGCGGCGACTCGGCCCGCTACCGCGGTGAGCACCGCCGCGACGCGCTCCTCACCGCGCGCTTCGGGGCCGGTGAGGGCGCTCTCCTGCTGGTCGCCGTGGCCACCGGAGCACGGGCCGCGGAGGGCGCGCACCTCGCGGCCGCCGACGCCTGCCGCTGGATCGGCGGCGCCGTCGGCCGCAGCCACGCCCGGCTGGCCGAGGACATAAGGGCCGGCCGGCGCGGGGACCTCAAGTCGGGGCTCCACCGGCTCACCGACCGGTCCTTCGGCAGGCTCCGCGCCCGCGCGGCCGAACTGGGCGTGCCTCCGGAGGAGTACACGGCGAGCCTGCGGTGCCTGCTGCTGCCCGCCGACCACGCCTGCCGCACACGGGTGTTCTTCGGCGTAGGCGCCGGGGGCCTGTTCCGCCTCCGCGACGGCGGCTGGCAGGACCTCGAGCCGTCCCTTCCCGACGTCCTCTCCGGCGAGCCGGTCGTCGGCTACGGCTCCCCGCCCCTGGAGACCCGCGAGGGCGACCGGCTCACCATGGACCTGGGCGTGCCGACGCCCCCGTCGCCGCACATCGACGCGCCCGTCCCACCCCCGGCCGAACCGTTCCGGTTCCGCGCCTCGGTGGCCCGCCCGGGGGACACCCTGCTCCTCTGCAGCAGCGGTCTCGCCGACCCGTTGCGCGGTGAGCCGGCGCTCGCCGGGGAGCTGGCGGAGCGCTGGGCGGAGACGGAGCCGCCCGGTCTCGCCGCGTACCTGGCGGACACCCAGCTGAGGGTGAAGGGTTACGCCGACGACCGTACGGCGTGTGCCGTCTGGGAGGCGTGACCGCCGGGGCCGTGGGTTGATGAATCCATGGCCAAGCAGAACGTCGCAGAACAGTTCGTCGACATCCTCGTCCGCGCCGGTGTACGGCGGCTCTACGGCGTCGTCGGTGACAGCCTGAACCCGGTTGTCGACGCCGTCCGCCGCAACTCCGCGATCGACTGGGTCCAGGTGCGCCACGAGGAGACCGCCGCGTTCGCGGCCGGCGCCGAGGCGCAGATCTCGGGCCGGCTCGCCGCGTGCGCAGGTTCCTGCGGGCCCGGCAATCTGCACCTGATCAACGGCCTCTACGACGCCCATCGCTCGATGGCCCCGGTTCTCGCCCTGGCCTCGCATATCCCGTCGTCGGAGATCGGTCTGGGCTACTTCCAGGAGACCCATCCGGACCAGTTGTTCCGGGAGTGCAGTCACTACTGCGAGCTGATCTCCAACCCGCAGCAGCTGCCCCGCCTGCTGCAGACCGCGATCCAGCAGGCCATCGGCCGCAGCGGCGTGAGCGTCGTCGCCCTCCCGGGCGACATCGCCGCCCGCACCGCCCGGAGAAGCCGGTCGGGCACGCCCTCATCACCTCGCGACCCACCGTCCGGCCCGGTGACACGGAGGTCGACGCCCTGGCCCGGATGATCGACGAGGCGGACCGCGTCACCCTGTTCTGCGGCAGCGGGACCGCCGGGGCGCACCACGAGGTCATGCAGCTCGCGGAGCGCGTCAAGTCACCGGTGGGTCATGCGCTCCGCGGCAAGGAGTGGATCCAGTACGACAACCCGTACGACGTCGGCATGAGCGGACTGCTCGGCTACGGGGCCGCCTACGAGGCCACCCACGAGTGCGACCTGCTGATCCTGCTCGGCACGGACTTCCCGTACAACGCCTTCCTGCCGGACGACGTGAGGATCGCCCAGGTCGACATCCGGCCCGAGAACCTCGGCCGCCGGTCCAGATTGGACCTCGCCGTGTGGGGCGATGTGCGGGAGACACTCCGCTGCCTGACCCCGCGGGTGCGGCTGAAGAGCGACCGGCGCTTCCTCGACAAGATGCTGAGGAAGCACGCGGAGGCCCTGGAGGGCGTGATCAAGGCGTACACCCGCAAGGTCGACAAGCACGTCCCCATCCACCCCGAGTACGTGGCGTCCGTCCTCGACGAACTCGCCGCCGACGACGCGGTGTTCACCGTGGACACGGGCATGTGCAACGTCTGGGCGGCCCGCTACCTGACCCCGAACGGCCGGCGCCGCATCATCGGCTCCTTCAGCCACGGTTCGATGGCGAACGCCCTGCCGCAGGCCATCGGCGCCCAGTTCGCCGGCCGCGGCCGCCAGGTCGTCTCGATGTCCGGCGACGGCGGGTTCACCATGCTGATGGGTGACTTCCTCACCCTGCGGCAGTACGATCTGCCGGTCAAGATCGTGCTGTTCAACAACTCCTCGCTCGGCATGGTCGAGCTGGAGATGCTGGTCGCGGGCCTGCCCTCGTACGGAACGGGCAACCTCAACCCGGACTTCGCCGCGATGGCCCGGGCCGCGGGGGTGTACGGCGTCCGGGTGGAGAAGCCCAAACAGCTGGCGGGTGCCCTCAGGGACGCCTTCGCGCACGACGGTCCGGCCCTCGTCGATGTCGTCACCGACCCGAACGCCCTGTCCATCCCGCCGAAGATCAGTGCCGAGATGGTGACCGGCTTCGCGCTCTCCGCCAGCAAGATCGTGCTGGACGGCGGTGTCGGACGGATGGTCCAGATGGCCCGCTCGAACTTGCGGAACGTGCCCCGTCCGTGACAGCGCGTGAAAGCGGCAGGCGTGACGGCACGGCGGCGGGGCATGCATTCCGGGAGTGCCTGTTCGAGCCGGACGGGACGACCGACGGAAGGGACCGTTCCGAGGTGCGGTGGGGGAGAATGGCGGGGCGTCAGGAGGGACCGGGCACCGCGCAGTTGCGGCGCAGTGTCGGGCGCGCGGACCTCAGGGCGGTAGCGGAGGTGAGGAGGGCGCTGCGGGCCCTCCTGGGGCACTGGGGCGAGCCGGGCTCGGCCGAGGTGGCGGAGCTGCTGACCAGTGAGCTGGTGACGAACGCGCTGGTGCACACGGAGGACGGGGCGGTCGTCACGGCCACGGTGGCACCCGCACGACTCCTGGTCGAGGTGCGGGACTTCACGGCCGGACTGGTGGAGCCGCCCGGGGAGCCGGCGCCCGACGAGAGCACGCACGGCAGGGGCCTGCTGCTGGTGCAGAGCCTGGCCGACGCATGGGGGGTCCGGACCCACGGCCTGGGCAAGGCTGTCTGGTTCGAGCTGCGCCCCGGGCGGGCGTGACGCGCGAGCCGGGCCGGAGGACGCCCCATGTGCCCAGCGCATGACCGCGGGCGGGGCCCGTGGAGGACTCCGCCCGCGGTCATGTGGTACGCAGTCGGTGCTCGATCGGTGCTCGATCGGTGCTCGATCGGTGCTCGATCGGTGCTCGATCGGTGCTCGACCGGTGCTTGCGCGGTGCTTGACCAGCAGTCGATCAGTGGTGAGACAGTGGTCCGGAATCAGCCGAACTGCTGCTCGAGGTGCTTGAGTTTGCGTTCCAGGGAGTCCAGGCGCGGAAGGGCCTGGGTGTCGTCCTCGGCCGTGAGATCGACCGTGACCGGGTCACCGGCCCTGACCGCCTCGAGGGAGAGCCTTGAGCGCGACGGCAGTTGTCCCGGCTCTGCTATGGCAGGCTCCGCGACGGACTCGACGGCCGGGGCGGAGCCCGCGTGCCCGCCGCCCGAGGCGGTCGTGACCTCCACCTGCCGGCCGCCGCGCCGGCCCCACGCCCGGTGCTGCCGGCTGAGCGCCCGCAGCCGCGCCCGCTCCAGCTTCTCCCGCTCGCGCCTGCGCATGCGCTCCTGCTCCTTCTGCCGCCGGTCCTCGCGGACTTCCTCGACCGCCTCATCGAGGGTGCGGACGCCCTCCAGCAGCATCAGCGACCAGGCGCCGAAGGTCTCGCGGGGCGCCCTCAGCCACCGTACGACCCGGATCTGCGGCAACGGGCGGGGAACCAGGCCCTGTTCGCGCAGCGCGGCCCTGCGGGTCTGCTTCAGCGCGCGGTCGAAGAGCACTGCCGCGGACAGCGACATGCCGGCGAAGAAATGGGGGGCGCCGTCGTGGCCGAGCCCGCGCGGAGCGTGGACCCAGTTGAACCAGGCCGCCGCGCCCGCGAACAGCCACACCAGGATGCGCGAGCCGAGCGCGGCGTCGCCGTGGCTGGCCTCGCGCACCGCGAGTACCGAGCAGAACATCGCGGCGCCGTCCAGGCCGAACGGCACCAGGTACTCCCAGCCTCCGGACAGGTTCAGGTTCTGCCGGCCGAAGCCGACCAGGCCGTGGAACGACAGTGCCGCGGCGACGGCGGCGCAGCAGAAGAGGAGGACGTAGGAGGCGGTGGCGTAGAGGGCCTCCTTGCGTCTGCGGCGTTCCTCGCTGCGCTCCCAGGAGTCCTCGGTCGGGGCATTGTCACGGGCGCGCTTGCTGCGCGCGAGCACCACCACCGCCCCCACCACCCCGGCGAGCATCACACCGCCCGGGAGCAGCCAGTCGAGCGATATGTCGGTCAGTCTCATCGGGAACCTCCGGGAGACCCCTGCCTTCGGGCGGGGGAGGATGCGGACTCCTGCGGAGCGGGGCGGGAGAGCCGAGTCGCCACCAGGGTGATTCGGTGTCCACCACCGACAGCCCGTCAGGTGGTCACAAGCTGGTGCGGTAGTTTGCGAGCGGTGACCGCTCGCACGAAGCGGGCTTTCGGGTACCGCTTCTGACCGACCGATGCGCAGGCAGCCGAGCTGTCGCGCACGTTCGGACGCGTGCGGGCGGAAGGTCTACAACATGGCGATCGAGGCCCGTGCCGAGGTGTGGGTGCGGCAGGAACGGGTCAACTATAGCCAGTCGTAGGCGATGCCGACGGCGCGGCGGAACACCGGGCAGCCCGGCTTCCGCCACGGGTTCCCCCCGGCCCCGTGCCGACTGACACTGCGCCGGTTCCGGTATGCCGGGACGGCGTTCCCCACACGGCCGCGGCCCGGATCCGAAGGCGCACGGGCGTCGACGGGGACCGCCGCGCGCGACGACGCCGGACGCAGCTTCGGCCGTCCGGCCGCCGGACCGGCGGGGCCGGTCTGCGGAGTCGGTGTGAGACCTCAACGGAAGTCCTCCCGGGCGGGGGCAGTCGGCGACCAGGCGGGATCCCCGTGGTGAGCCGCGGAGATCCCCTCCGCCGGGACGGTGGGACGGTGGTGTGGAGAGAGGAAAGCGGCGTCCCCCGCCTCGGCGTCGTGTGGTGTTCCTCGCGCGTCATAGTGGCCCAAGTGCCGCCGCGGGCAGGTGTTTTCCCGGCAAGAGGGGGCCAACGGGTGCGCGGGACCTCCGCATAGGTGCTTTTCCCTCGAACGCGTCTCCGGGAGGCGGGAAGGGGGTTCGAATGCCGTCGCGGGAGGGCGCCGGATGCCCGGTGGCGGGGAGCGGCGCCGGGATGCCCCTGCGGAGGTCAGTCCGGAGCGGCGAGCCGCCGCACACGGTCGGCGTCGCAGGTGCGAGGACAGGTGACACAGGTGTCCTCGGGGCGCAGGGTGTAGAACATGCAGCAGCTTGCCCGGTCCCTGGTGGGCAGCGGCTCCCCGGCCGGCCCGGTGAGTTCGCGGAAGCCGGCGGTGCCGACGTACGGCCTGGTGGTGCCGGGCAGCAGGGCCGCCAGCTCCGCCATCGCCCGGCGCTCCTCGCCGAGGAGGTGGGCCACGTACCAGAGCCCCTCGACGATCTCGTCCGTCGCCATGCCCCACAGCGCCCGCCGCCCCCGTCGCATGCGCGGGCCGAAGCCGTCGAGGACCGGCTCCAGGTGCTCGGCGACGGCGTTGCGCACCTCCGCGCGCAACGCGTCCTCGTCGGCGACCACCCGCGCGGCCGGAAGGGCGGCCGCGGGATCGCCGGGCAGGCAGGCGAAGCCGCGCACGCGGACGGCCATCCGGCCCCGGGTCCGCTGGTACGCGACGTCCTCGACCGGGAGCCGCGGCACACGCCGCTCCAGGAACCACGGGACCGTGACCAGCAGACAGGCCGGCCAGGCGTAGCGGTGCAGCCCGAAGCTCGCCACGACGTCCCGTCGGGCCTGCTGCCCGTAGTCCTGGAGCACCTGTGCGCTGTCCCACGCCAGGAACGCGTCGAGAGCCGCGCCGCCGGCCGCCAGGTCCGCCGCCGCCACCCAGCCGGCTCCGCGCGGCAGCGGCTCGCCGTCCGCCAGCTGCCGCACGCCGAGGCCGGGGAACACCGCGGACATCCGCGCGTACGCGCCGGCCAGGGGCGCCGTGGCCGCGGAGGGGGAGGGAGGGCACGCGTCGTGGAGAGCAGCGGGGACCGTCATACGGGGACCACCGAATCGCGATCGTTAGCAGGTTAGCCTTACCTTACCCGACGTGATCCGTGTTTGAACTGTGACCCCGGCCCCCTATCGTGCACGCAGGGCCCGCGCCGCCGGCCGGGCCCGCAACGCAGCCGGAGGAGGACCCGAGTGGAGCAGGGCAGAGCGCGCGTCCGCGCCGCGGCACCGCCTTCCGCGTCCGGGTGCGATCCCGGGCAGACGCGGGCGGAGCACGGGCCCCGCCCCGTCCCGGGTGCCGCACGGATCCCGGACCCGGAGCACGCTCCTCCGTACGACGCGGTCACGGCCTACGGCGGGCTTCCGGGGCCGAGCGAACTCCCGGGCCACGGTGCGCTTGCGGGGCAGGGCGCGTTCGCGGGGCAGCGCGTGCTTGCGGGCCAGGGCCCGGCCTCCTCGTACGGACCGGATCCGGATGACGAGCCGGGCCCGGCGCACGGCCGGACGCCCTCGCACGGACCGGCTCCTGCGCACCGCCCGGCTCCGGCCCGGGCCGAGCAGTCCGGTCCGGGACTCCGGCACCGTCCCGTAACCGGGCCCCCACCCGGGCAAGGGCCCGTTCCGGTCCCCGGGCAGGTCCGCGAGGAACGTGCCCCCGGCGCCCGGCCGTTCTCCGGCGAGCGGGGGAGCGGCCTGGGCGGGGGATCGGGCCGGGGGCCGTCCGGCACCGACGGCCCCGTCCTACGCCGGCGTGAAGAGGGGGCGGAGGCCGCGTCCGCCGCCCAGGTCCGCGGTGAGCACACCCACGGCGAGCCCCCGGCGCCCGGTACCGTGGTCCGCCGCCACTCCGTGCGCGGCCAGGTGCTGGACGCGCTTCGGGCGGCTCTCGTCAGCGGCGAACTGCGCCCCGGCGAGGTCTACTCGGCGCCCGCGCTCGGCGAGCGGTTCGGCGTCTCCGCCACCCCCGTACGCGAGGCGATGCAGCAGCTCGCCGTCGAAGGAGCGGTGGAGACGATCCCGAACCGGGGCTTCCGCGTCGTCGTGCGCACGGCCCGGGAACTGGCCGAACTCGCCGAGGTCCGCGGCCTCATCGAGGTTCCGGTGATGCTGCGGCTCGCCCGTACCGTCCCGCCCGCGCGCTGGGCCGAACTCGTCCCGCTCGCCGAGGCGACCGCCGCCGCCGCCGCGACCGGCGACCGGGCGGGCTACGCGGAGTCCGACCGCGCCTTCCACCGCGCCGTCCTCTCCCTCGCCGGGAACGACCAGCTCGTCGCCGTCGCGGACGACCTCCACCGCCGCTCCCAGTGGCCTCTCATGAACTCACCCGCCCCCGCCGGGCGGACCTGGTGGCCGACGCGGCCGAGCACGCGGCGCTGCTGGAGGCGCTCATGGAGCAGGACCTGTCCGTGGTGGCCTCCCTGGTGCGGGAGCACTTCAACGGCGCGGAAGGCTAGGCGCGGCCGGTGTCCGACGACCCGGCCCCCCTCGTGGCCCGGAGCGTGCGCGGCACGGTGTGGGCTCTGGCCAACCGGTTCGGCGTCGCGGCCGGAAGCCCCGGCGAACTGGTGGGCGCCCTGGCCGGCCTCGGATCCCCGGGCGCGGCCGTCGTGGCGCGCTCACCGGTTGCCGGGGAGCCGGCCGAGGTCACCGAACTGGTCCGCGCGCTGCGGGACCTGGGCCACATCCGGTTCGTCTCCGAGTCCGGGCGGGAAGCGGGGGCGGGCAGGGGGCGGCCTCCGCGCCGGCACCGGAAACGGCTCCCGCCCCGCCGGGTAGGGAGGCGGCTCCCGCCCCGCCCGGTACGGGGGTGGCCGCCGTCATGGACGGTCTGGAAGCGGCGGCCCCCGCCGGGCCGGCGGACCTCGGGGACCCGGCGGCGGTCTGTGCCGCTGACCCCTCCGGCGTGACGGACGCGTACGAGTACGGCACCCGTGGTGCGGTCGGACACGGTGGTGCGGTCGGACACGGTGGTGCGGTCGGACACGGTGGTGCGGTCGGGGGCGCCGGTGTGGCCGGGTGCCGGGGTGTGGCCGGGGGCGCCGCTGCGGACGGGTACGGCGGGCTGAGAGCGGCCTGGTTCCGGGCCGGGCAGTCGCTGATCCGGGAACAGCCGCCGTCCGGGCGGGCACTCGTCCTGCTCACGGCGCTCGGTGACGACGCCGACCCGCGCCTGCGCCCCGCTCTCGGAACCCTTGCCGCGAACGCCCCGTGGCGGTCCGACTGGACCCGGGTCCGCGGCGACGTCTCCCCGCCCTGGCCCGGCCCGGTGGCGGCGCTCGCCCAGGGCACGGGCCGCTGGGCGGAACATCTGCTCGTCGCCGACCAGCGCGGAGCGATACGGTCCGTGCGCCCCGCCGACGCCACGCCTTCGCCGGGGACGGCCGCCATGCCCGTACGGATCAGCGCTCTCGCACCGCGGCCCGACGGCACGCTGCTGATGCTGGACGAGCGGGGCCGCCTGCACACCCATGGAGAGTCCCCCCTGACGGACGCGGTGGCCGCCGCACTGGACGCGCATCCCGGTACCGCGCTGGCCGCCACGGGCAGGCTCGTCCTGGTCGGCGACCGCCATGGATCGCTGCATGCGTTCGGTCACGGCGGTCTGCACCAGACCGCCGCACACCGCGGCCGGGTCACCGCCGTGGCGGTGGCGGACGGCCCGGCACCCCTGGTGTGCAGCGGAGGCGCCGACGGCACGGTCCGCACCTGGACGCCCGGCCGCGGTCCGGAGACGACCTCGCTCGCGGAACGGGCCTGCCCGGTGGCCGCGCTCGCGGTTCACGGCCGGACTCTCGCCGTCGCCTGGGCCGACGGGCTCGTCGAACTCCGCCGCCTCGGTACCGACGAGATCCTTCCGCTGCGGCCCGGCCCGCCGGTGCGGGCGGTGGCGGTGACGGAGGACGGCGCGCTCGTCGTCGGCACGGACGACACGCTGTTCCGGGTCACGGCACGCTCCCCACGCTGACCGCCGCCGCCGCTGCCGCCGCTCCGTGGCGCGGCGCCGGGACGCTCCTGACCTGGCGCGCCGCGGGGACGGGCCCCGGGCGCGCGGGTACCGGTGGGCCGCCCCGAGTGTCACGCCGCCGGGGCGGTCCCGGGCCGGTCCGGCGCCCGGAGAGTCACGCCGCCGGGGCCGGCGGGGCCAGTTGGTCCGCGAGCCAGGTCGGGACGCCGCCGAGCAGGCGGAAGAGGCGGGCCGCCTCGGTACGCAGGCGGGACGCCTCCGGCTCCGGCTCCGCGTCGGCGAGCGCCGCCAGCGCCGGGGCCGTTCCGATCAGATAGCCCAGCTCCTCGCGGATGCGCAGGGACTCGGCGAATCCCTGCCGTGCCTCGGCGAGTTCGCCGTCGCGCAGGGCGAGCGCGGCGAGATGGCGCCAGGTGAAGGACAGCAGCAGCGCGTCGCCGTGGGCGAGGGCACCGGCGTGAGCGCGGTGGTACGCCGCCCGGGCGGCCTGCGCGGAGTCCGCGAGGTGCTCGGCGACCAGGCCGCGGCGGAAGTCGAGGAGCGGCCGGCCCGCCGCGTCCGGGGCGAGCAGCGCCGCCGCCCGGCCGAGGGCTGCGCGGGCCTCGTCGGCCCGATCGCGGACGCCCAGCACGGTGCAGGCGTAGGCGAGTTGACCGCGCTCGCAGGCGGCCGAACCGCGCTCGTCGTCGTCGCGCGCCGCGGCCTCCGCCGTGCGCAGGGCGTCCTCCGCTTCCGCCCAGCCGGCGCCGGTGAACAGGCAGCGCTCCACGAGGAGCGAGGCGCGTTGCAGGGCCGGCGCGGCGGACGTCGCGTGGGGAGCGAGCAGGGCTGCCGCGTCCGTCCAACAGCCGCGCGAGCGCAGCCGCCATACCGCGGTCTGGAGTGGATCGTCACCTGCTGTGGCTCCGGAACCAGACATGGCGGTATACGCCACATTGCCCTCCCCAAGCGCGCCATTGTGCTGTTGAGTCAGACGGAATGAGAGCACGGATCGGGCCGCAGGGCCAAGGGGTCTGGTGAACCAATTCACAATCGTCGGGTGCCGGATCGGTGGAGGCCGTGCAATTCCGGTGCGATACGGGCTCGGGGGCGGCGTCGCAGACAATCGGGTGAACGCATGTACGCCGCTTGACGGGGACTCACCGCGCGCGGACACGTAGCGAATCCCCTCGCGGAACCGCGTGCGTCTGCGGCTCCGGCGGTCTCCGCCGGGCGGTCCCGGCCGCTTCGGCCCAGCCGGCCTCGGCCCCTGCCGCTTCGGCCCCCGGCGGCCTCAGCCGGGCGGTCCCGGCTGCTTCGGCCCCGGGCCGCTTCAGCTCATCCGCAGGGCCAGGAAGAAGTCGAGCTTGTCCTCCAGCCGCGACAGGTCCCGGCCCGTCAACTGCTCGATCCGCCCCACCCGGTAGCGCAGCGTGTTCACATGCAGATGGAGCCGGTTCGCGCAGCGCGTCCAGGAACCGTCGCAGTCCAGGAACGCCTCGAGCGTCTCGATCAGCTCGGCGCGGTGGCGGCGGTCGTAGTCGCGCAGCGGGTCGAGCAGCCGGGCCGTGAACGCCCTGCGCACGTCGTCGGGGACGAACGGCAGCAGCAGGACGTGGGACGCCAGCTCGTGGTGGCCGGCCGCGCACACCCGGCCCGGGCGGGCGGCGGCGACGCGGCGGGCGTGCCGGGCCTCCTCCAGGGCGCCGCGCAGCCCTTCCGCGGAGTGGACGGCGGCGCTGACGCCGAGCGTGAGGCGGCCGTCGTCGGCGAGCCCGGCGGAGAGCGTTTCGCGGACCGCGGCGAGCAGGGCGTCCGCGTGCAGCCCGGCCCGGTCCTTGCCGGGCTCCGGCCCGCCGGCGTGTCCCTCCTCGGTGTCCTCCCCACCGTGTGCCTCGTCGTCCGGCGCGCTCCCGGCGGTGCCGGCCGCCGGGAGCGGGACGAGCGCGACGGCCTCCGTGCCGGTGTGGGCGACGGCGATCCGGTCCGCGGTCTCGGAGCCCGGGTCCGCCGGGTCCACGAGGATCTCCTCCAGGAGCGACTGGGCCGCCGCGCCGCCCTCGACGGGGGAGCCGCCCCGCGCGTCCCAGTCGACGCGGGCCACGACGACCTGCCAGTGGGGCGCCGTGCCGAGGCCCGGCAGCAGGACGGGGGCGGCGACCCTCAGTCTGGCGGCGATCTCGGCGGGCGGGGCGCCGGTCTGGACGAGTTCCAGGACCTCCTGGGCGAGGCGGCGCCGCACGGTGCGGGCCGCGTCCCGCCGGTCCCGTTCGACGGCGATCAGCTGGGTGACGCCCTGCAGCAGGTCGAGCCGGGCGGCCGGCCAGTCGGACGCGTCGGCCTCCACGGCCAGCAGCCAGTCCGAGAGCACGGTCTCCCGGACGTCCCGGGAGGCCGGTGCGGCGGCCCGGCCCGTGTTCCGGATCGGGAACAGCGAATACGTGGTACCGCCGACCGTCGCGCGGTGCGGCCCGCGCCGCCCCGTGCGGGTCGCGGCCAGGTGCTCGGCCGCCAGCGCGGCACCGGCGCCGGCCGGCAGCGGCTCACCGGCCCCGCGATCCGGCGGCCGGTCGGGGAGAGGACCCAGGCGCGGAGGTCCAGGTCGGAGCCGAGGAGATCGAGCACCACCTCGGGGCCGCCGCCCGCGGGGCCCGAGGTCATCAGCCGCCGGTGGCGGTCGACCACGGCGGCGAGGTCACCGGCCCGCTCTCCCGACACCTGGCGCACCACATGCTCGGTGATCGTCGCGAACGCGACGTCCTCGTTCACGGCGAAGAGCGGCAGCCTGTGCCGTTCGCAGGCCAGGACGAGGTCGTCGGGGATGCCTGCGAGCTCCGCCTCGCCCGCGGCCAGTCCGACGACGCCCGCGCTTGCGAGAATGCGGACGAAAGGCTCGGAGTCGTCGGCGCTGCGCCGCCAGGCGAGCCCGGTGAGCACGAGTTCACCGCCCGAGAGGTAGCGGCTCGGGTCACGCAGGTCGGTCGTCATCACGCCGCGGACGGTGCGGTCCAGCTCGTCGTCGCCGCCGAGCAGCCGCAGTCCCAGCGCCTCGGTCTCCAGCAGTGCGCGCAGCCGCATCTCGTCGCCGCCGATCTGTCGTGTCGTGCCGTTGGGCTGTGGTGAGGGGAGTGCCGGGGTTTCAGGAGGAAATCGGACCGGTTGTCGGCCTCCGCCTTTCGTTCGAATCTACAAGACGAGGGTGGCGACCAGCCAACTCCTTCATGGTTTCGGTGACTGCACCCGGCGGGGCGGTGCTTGTGTACTGGGCCGCACCGCGTTAACAGGACATGAACATCCCGCCAGGGCCGGCCGTCCCCGGGCCCCAGTGAACGACTTACTCACGTAGAAGAGAGCCACCATGGACTTCCTTCGCCCCGCCAGCTGGGAGGAGGCGCTCGCCGCGAAGGCCGAGCACCCCACCGCTGTGCCCATCGCGGGTGGCACCGACATCATGGTCGAGATCAACTTCGACCACCGGCGGCCGGAGCACCTCCTTGACCTGAACCGCATCACCGAGCTGAGCGAATGGGAAGTCGGCGAGGAGAGCGTCCGGCTCGGCGCCTCCGTCCCGTACACGCGGATCATGGAAGACCTCCGGGCCGAGCTGCCCGGTCTGGCGCTCGCCTCCCACACCGTCGCCTCGCCGCAGATCCGCAACCGCGGCGGCGTGGGCGGCAACCTGGGCACCGCGTCCCCCGCCGGTGACGCCCATCCGGCCCTGCTGGCCGCCGGCGCCGAGGTCGAGGTGGAGTCGGTGCGGGGGACCCGGCTCATCCCGATCGACGCGTTCTACACCGGTGTGAAGCGCAACGCGCTCGCCCCGGACGAGCTCATCAGGGCCGTCCACATCAGGAAGGCGGACGGACCCCAGCAGTACTCGAAGGTCGGCACCCGCAACGCCATGGTCATCGCCGTGTGCGCCTTCGGTATCGCGCTGCACCCCGCAACCCGCACCGTGCGCACCGGCATCGGCTCCGCCGCGCCCACCCCGGTGCGCGCCGAGGCCGCCGAGGAGTTCCTCAACGCCGCGCTCGAGGAGGGCGGCTTCTGGGACAGCGGAAAGATCATCACTCCCTCGGTCGCCAAGCAGTTCGCGGAGCTCGCCTCCGGCGCCTGCAACCCGATCGACGACGTCCGAGGCACCGCGAGATACCGCAGGCACGCGGTCGGCATCATGGCCCGGCGCACGCTCGGCTGGACCTGGGAGCAGTACCGCGGAAGCGGCCGCACGCTTGAAGGAGCTGCATAACCATGCGGGTGAATTTCACGGTCAACGGCCGTCAGCAGGAAGCCGACGACGTGTGGGAGGGCGAGAGCCTCCTCTACGTGCTCCGCGAGCGCCTGGGGCTGCCCGGTTCCAAGAACGCCTGCGAGCAGGGCGAGTGCGGTTCCTGCACGGTCCGCCTCGACGGCGTCCCGGTGTGCGCCTGCCTGGTCGCGGCCGGGCAGGTCGAGGGCCGCGAGGTCGTCACCGTCGAGGGACTGGCGGACTTCGCCCGGCAGCGCGCCGAGCACGGACACGGCGGATGCGCCACGGGCGCCTGCGGCACGCCGCTGCAGGAGGCCCGGCAGTGGAGCGTCGGCGGAACGGACTCGCAGACCGGCGAGGGTACCGAGCTGTCCCCGATCCAGCAGGCGTTCATCGACGCCGGCGCCGTGCAGTGCGGCTTCTGCACCCCGGGCCTGCTGGTCGCCGCCGACGAACTGCTGGAGCGCAACGCCTCCCCGTCCGACGCGGACATCCGCGAGGCGCTCTCCGGCAACCTGTGCCGCTGCACCGGCTACGAGAAGATCCTCGACGCGGTCCGCCTGGCGGCCGCCCGCCAGGGAGAGGCGGTCTGACACCATGGCACCCGACACCCGAGTCACCACCGTCCCGGCCGGCACCCCCACCAAGGTCACCCAGGGTTCGCAGACCAAGGGCGGCATCGGCGAGTCCACCCTCCGCCCCGACGG
Organism: Streptomyces sp. I6; assembly: GCA_003725745.1. Taxonomy (GTDB): domain Bacteria; phylum Actinomycetota; class Actinomycetes; order Streptomycetales; family Streptomycetaceae; genus Streptomyces. Next base: position 5,622,353 of record RHDP01000001.1, read on the forward strand.
CACCCTCAAGGTCACCGGCGAGTTCGCCTACTCCTCGGACATGTGGCACGAGGACATGCTGTGGGGCCAGACACTGCGCTCCACCGTCGCCCACGCGGAGATCCGGTCCATCGACATCTCCGAGGCGCTGGCCGTGCCCGGCGTCCACGCGGTCCTCACCTACGACGACCTGCCGACGGACACGAGGAACTACGGACTGGAGATCCAGGACACGCCCGTCCTCGCGCACCGGAAGGTACGCCACCACGGCGAGCCGGTGGCCCTGGTCGCCGCCGACCACCCCGAGACCGCCCGCCGCGCCGCCGCCAAGATCAGGATCGACTACGCCGAGCTGCCGCTGATCACCGACGAGGCGTCGGCGACGGCCCCCGGCGCCGTCCTCGTCCACGAGGGCCGCGACGACCACCACATCGGCCACGTCCCGCACCCGAACATCGTGCACCGCCAGCCCATCGTCCGCGGCGACGTGGCCCGGGCCCGCGAGCGCGCGGACGTCATCGTCGAGGGCGAGTACGTCTTCGGCATGCAGGACCAGGCATTCCTCGGCCCGGAGTCCGGGCTCGCCGTACCCGCCGAGGACGGCGGTGTCGACCTGTACGTCGCCACCCAGTGGCTGCACTCCGACCTCCGCCAGATCGCCCCGGTCCTCGGCCTGCCCGAGGAGAAGGTGCGGATGACGCTCTCCGGCGTCGGCGGGGCCTTCGGCGGGCGCGAGGACATCTCCATGCAGATCCACGCCTGCCTCCTCGCGCTGCGCACCGGCAAGCCCGTGAAGATGGTCTACAACCGCTTCGAGTCCTTCTTCGGCCATGTGCACCGGCACCCGGCGAAGCTGTACTACGAGCACGGCGCCACCAGGGACGGCAAGCTCACCCATCTGAAGTGCCGGATCGTCCTGGACGGCGGCGCGTACGCGTCGGCGTCCCCGGCGGTCGTCGGCAACGCCTCCTCGCTGTCGGTCGGCCCGTACGTCGTCGACGACGTCGACATCGAGGCCATCGCCCTCTACACCAACAACCCGCCCTGCGGCGCGATGCGCGGTTTCGGCGCGGTGCAGGCGTGCTTCGCCTACGAGGCCCAGATGGACAAGCTCGCGGCGAAGCTGGGCCTGGACCCGGTGGAGTTCCGGCAGCTCAACGCCATGGAGCAGGGCACGATCATGCCCACCGGGCAGCCGGTGGACTCGCCGGCGCCGGTCGCGGAACTACTGCGCCGCGTCAAGGCCCGCCCGCTGCCGCCGGAGCGCCAGTGGGCGGTCGCGGGCGGCGAGGCCGATGTGCGCGCCCTGCCCGGCGGACTGTCCAACACCACGCACGGCGAGGGCGTCGTCCGCGGTGTCGGCTACGCCGTCGGCATCAAGAACGTCGGCTTCTCCGAGGGATTCGACGACTACTCGACGGCCAGGGTCCGCATGGAGGTGGTCGGCGGCGAGCCGGTCGCCACCGTGCACACCGCGATGGCGGAGGTCGGCCAGGGCGGTGTCACCGTCCACGCCCAGATCGCCCGCACCGAGCTGGGCGTCACCCGGGTGACCATCCATCCCGCCGACACCCGGGTCGGCTCCGCCGGATCCACCTCCGCCTCCCGCCAGACGTACGTCACCGGCGGCGCGGTGAAGAACTCCTGCGAGCTGGTCCGCGAGAAGGTCCTGGAGATCGGCCGCCGCAGGTTCGGCTCCCACCACCCGGCCTGGGCCACCGCCGAGCTGCTGCTCGAAGGCGGCAAGGTCGTCACCGACGCCGGCGAGGTCCTCTCCGACATGGTGGACGTGCTTCAGGACGAGGCCGTCGAGGTGGAGGCCGAGTGGCGGCACCGCCCGACCGAGGCCTTCGACCTGCGCACCGGCCAGGGCAACGGCCACGTCCAGTACTCCTTCGCGGCGCACCGCGCCGTCGTCGAGGTGGACACGGAGCTGGGCCTGGTGAAGGTGGTCGAGCTGGCCTGCGCCCAGGACGTCGGCAAGGCGCTGAACCCGCTGTCCGTCGTCGGGCAGATCCAGGGCGGCACCACCCAGGGTCTGGGAGTGGCCGTCATGGAGGAGATCATCGTCGACCCGAAGACCGCGAAGGTGCGCAACCCCTCCTTCACGGACTATCTGATCCCCACCATCCTCGACACCCCGACGATCCCGGTCGACGTGCTCGAACTCGCCGACGAGCACGCCCCGTACGGGCTCCGCGGTATCGGCGAGGCGCCGACCCTGTCCTCCACTCCGGCCGTCCTCGCGGCGATCCGCGACGCGACGGGCCTGGAGCTCAACCGGACGCCGGTACGGCCGGAGCACCTCACCGGCACCTGAGCCGCCGGGGTTCCGGGGACCACCGTCCCCCGGAACCCCCGCCGCCCCCGAGGGGCACACAAGGACCTCCGGGGACCAGTCCCCGGGCCGCCGGGCGGCGTGTGCGACGCCCGGCACCAGCAACACCCGAAGAACTGCGGACCGGACCCCGACGGGTCCCCGTCCCGCAGACCGTTCGTCTCGGGCCGTCCCCCGGGTCGTGCAGCCAGCGCAAGATCCCAAATCCCGCAGCTCGAGCGAGGTCTCGACTGCCCTGCGGGTGCCCCTGTGAACCTTGGGAGTAGGCAACCATGACCCAGTCGTCAGTGGAGCCGAGAACCGCCGCTGAGGACGCCGGCTCCGGCTCGCGCGTCCCCGCCGGACGGTCCTGGCTCGACCGGTACTTTCACATCTCCGAAAGAGGATCGACTCTCGCGCGCGAGGTGCGCGGCGGCATCACCACCTTCATGGCGATGGCGTACATCCTCCTGCTCAACCCCCTGATCCTCAACGGTGAGGACGTTGCGGGCAACGTCCTCAGCCAACCGGGACTCATCACTGCGACTGCCTTCGCGGCCGCGGCGACCACCCTGCTGATGGGCTTCGTCGGCAAGGTCCCGCTCGCCCTCGCGGCCGGCCTGAGCGTCTCCGGCGTCCTCGCCTCGCAGGTCGTTCCCCAGATGACCTGGCCGCAGGCGATGGCCATGTGCGTGATGTACGGCCTGGTGATCTGCCTGCTGGCGGTCACCGGCATGCGCGAGCTGATCATGAACGCGATCCCGCTCGCGCTCAAGCACGGCATCACCATGGGCATCGGCCTGTTCATCGCGCTGATCGGCCTGGTCAAGGCCGGATTCGTCGGCAAGGGCGCGGAGTTCGGCCCGCCCGTCACCCTCGGCGCCGGCGGCGAACTCGCCGGCTGGCCGGTGCTGATCTTCTGCTTCACCCTGCTGCTGATCTTCATGCTGCAGGCCCGTGCGATACCCGGCGCCATCCTCCTCGGCATCGGCATCGGCACCGTCGTCGCGGTCGCCGTCCACAACATCGTCGGCCTCGACGCCAAGGCCTGGAACATGTCCCCGCCGGAGCTCGCCGGCGGCGCCGTGTCCATGCCCGACTTCTCGCTCTTCGGGCACGTCGAGTTCGGCGGCTGGGGCGACATCGGCGCGATCACCGTCGGGTTCATCGTCTTCACCCTGGTACTCGCCGGCTTCTTCGACGCGATGGCCACCATCATCGGCGTCGGCACGGAGGCCAAGCTGACCGACGAGCGCGGCCGGTTGCCGGGCCTGTCCAAGGCCCTGTTCATCGACGGCGCCGGCGGTGCGATCGGCGGCGTCTCCGGCGGCTCCGGACAGACCGTGTTCGTCGAGTCCGCCACCGGCGTCGGCGAGGGGGCGAGGACCGGTCTCGCCTCGGTCGTCACCGGACTGTTCTTCGCCGCCTGCCTCTTCTTCACCCCGCTCACCGCGATCGTGCCGCCCCAGGTCGCCTCCGCGGCCCTGGTCGTCATCGGCGCGATGATGATGCAGAACGCCCGGCACGTGGACTGGGGCGACCGCGCCGTCGCCATCCCGGTCTTCCTCACCGTCGTGCTGATGCCGTTCACCTACAGCATCACCCCCGGTGTCGCCGCGGGCGTCATCTCGTACGTCGCCATCAAGGTCGCCCAGGGCAAGTCCCGGGAGGTGGGCGGCTTCATGTGGGGCCTGACCGCGATCTTCATCGTGTTCTTCGCACTGAATCCGATCGAAGGCTGGCTGGGCGTCCACTGAGCCCGGCCGCGCCCTCCACGCATCCACCACCCCGAGGAGACCGACATGCTGGACATCGCCGACGAGCTGAGCCGGTGGGTCGGGCAGGGACGTGACTTCGCCGTCGCCACCGTCGTGGCCGTCGGCGGCAGCGCACCCCGCCAGCCCGGTGCCGCGCTCGCCGTCGACAGCGAAGGCACGGCGATCGGCTCGGTCTCCGGAGGGTGCGTGGAGGGCGCCGTCTACGACCTGTGCCGGCAGGCGCTCGCGGACGGCCGGTCCGTCCTGGAGCACTTCGGCTACAGCGACGACGACGCCTTCGCGGTCGGACTGACCTGCGGCGGGACCATCGACGTCCTCGTCACCCCGGTGCACGCGGACTCCCCCTGCCGCGACGTCCTCGCGGCAGCGCTGGCCGCCGCCGAACGAGGGGAGGCGGCGGCGGTCGCACGGATCACCGACGGACCCGGCGAGCTGATGGGCCGCGCACTCCTGGTCCGCGCCGACGGCTCCTGCGAAGGCACCCTCGGCGGCCACCCCGAACTCGACCGCACCGCCGCCGCCGAGGCCCGCGCCCTGCTGGAGGCCGGGCGCACGGGCACCGCCGTCATCGGCGCGGACGGCTCCCGCTGCGGCCGGCCGCTCACCCTGCTCGTCGAGTCCAGCGTCCCCGCCCCGCGGATGATCGTCTTCGGGGCCATCGACTTCGCCTCCGCTCTCGTCCGCGTCGGCAAGTTCCTCGGCTACCACGTGACGGTGTGCGACGCCCGCCCGGTCTTCGCCACCAAGACCCGCTTCCCCGAGGCCGACGAGATCGTCGTCGCATGGCCGCACCGCTACCTGGAGTCGACCGAGGTCGACGGACGCACGGTGCTCTGCGTCCTCACCCACGACGCCAAGTTCGACGTACCCCTGCTGGAGCGGGCCCTGCGGCTGCCCGTCGCCTACGTCGGCGCGATGGGCTCGCGCCGCACCCACGAGGACCGCAACGCCCGGCTGCGCGAGGCGGGCGTCGGCGAACTCGAACTCGCCAGGCTGCGCTCGCCGATCGGCCTCGACCTCGGGGCCCGTACGCCCGAGGAGACCGCGGTGTCCATCGCGGCGGAGATCGTCGCGGGCCGCCGCGGGGGCAGCGGCGCCCCGCTGGCGGGCGCGCACACGCCGATCCACCACGACGGCCCGCGCATACCGGCCCCGGCCATCGGGTCCGTCGCCTGAACCAGGACGCCGCCGCGGGGCCGGCTTTCCCCGGCCTTCCTCGGCCTCGCGCACCGGTGGGTGACGGGTTCATGACCGTACGGTTCCCCGGGGCCTTCACCGGGCCCCCGGCGCCCGCTCCGGCCGGACGCCGCACGACGGGATCCGTGCGGGGCGCGCCGGGGGTGCGAGCCGCGCGGCGGTGGCCCGCCCGGGCGGAGGTACTCGTCCGGCCGGAGGTACTCGTCCGGCAGGCGGCGACCGGGCGGACGAAGGCGGCAAAAGTTAAAATCGTCCCATGGCTGAGCGGCCCGCAGCGCCGACCGCGCCCGAGCTGGTCATCAGAACCGACGGGGGTTCGACGCTCATGAGCCCGGGCCGGGAGTACCACGTCGGGCGGGATCCCCTGAGCGACATCGTCCTGGAGGACGCCCGGGTGTCCTGGCACCACGCCGTCCTGCGGACCGTCGAGGACCACTGGACGGTCGAGGACGAGGACAGCACCAACGGTACGTACGCCGACGGCCGCCGCGTCCGCGAGTCGAGTGTGGGGCCGGGCAGTGTCATCCGCTTCGGCAGCCCGCAGGACGGCCCGCGTGCCCTGCTCGTGGGCACGGCCGGCCGCCCCGGGGCGCCGGCCGCCGCGCGTTCCCCGGCGGGGCTCCGCGTCCGGCCCCGTCCGAGGCCGCGGCCTCCCCGCCCGGCGCCCCCTCGTCCCCGCATGCCGAGCCCGGCGCCCTTGAGCCCGGCGCCCCCTCGTCCCCGCATGCCGAGCCCGGCACCCCGAGCCCGCGGCCCCCCGCCCAGGGCCCACGGGCCGGACGTCCCGCCCGGGGAGGAAGCGGCACCGCCCGGACCGGCGCCACCCGCCTCCACGGGGGCCGCTCCCACGAGCGCGTTCCGGCAGCCCACGACCGTGCGCCCGCTGCCCACCCGCACGATCCGCATCGGCCGCGCGGCCGACAACGACATCGTCATCGACGACCTCATCGTCTCGCGCCGGCACGCCGAACTCCGCGCCCACCTGGACGGCCACTACGAGATCGTCGACCTGGACAGCCACAACGGCACGTACGTCAACGGCCAGCCGGTGACCCTGGCGGGGATCTCGCCGGGAGACACCGTCGGCATCGGGCACTCCACGTTCCGCCTCGTCGGCGACGAACTGCAGGAGTTCGTGGACTCCGGCGAGATCTCACTCGACGTGCAGGACCTCGCCGTCACGGTGGACGAGGGACGCAAGGTGCTCCTGGACCACGTGTCGTTCCCGGTCGGCGAGAAGTGCCTGCTCGCCGTCGTCGGCCCCAGCGGTGCCGGCAAGTCGACCCTCCTCAACGCGCTCACCGGCCTCCGCCCCGCCGAACACGGCACCGTCGTCTACGACGGGCGCGACCTGTACCGCGACTACGCCGAACTGCGCAGGCGTATCGGGCTCGTACCGCAGGACGACATCCTGCACGTCCAGCTCACCGTGCGCCGAGCCCTCGGCTACGCCGCCGAGCTGCGCTTCCCCGAGGACACGGCGAGCGCGGAGCGCGAGGCGAGGGTCGAGGAGGTCATCCGCGAACTGGGTCTGGAGCGGCGCGCCGAACAGCCCATCCACAGTCTCTCCGGCGGCCAGCGCAAACGCGTCAGCGTCGCGCTGGAGCTGCTGACGAAGCCGTCCCTGCTGTTCCTGGACGAGCCCACCTCGGGACTCGACCCGGGCATGGACCGCTCGGTGATGCACATGCTGCGCGGACTCGCCGACGACGGCCGGACGGTCATCGTGGTCACCCACAGCGTGCTCAACCTCGATGTGTGCGACCGGCTCCTGGTCCTGGCGCCGGGCGGCCGCGTCGCCTACTTCGGCGGGCCCGAGGACGCCCTGGGGTTCTTCGGCTTCGGCCAGTGGCCGGAGGCGTTCGAGGCGTTCGAGAACGACGACGAGCGGGACTGGGCCGGGGACTACCGGGCGTCGGCGCTGCACCGCCAGTACATCGCGCTCAGCCCGCAGCCGCGGGCCGGTCCGCAGCGCCTGCCGACGGCGGCGGCGCCACCGCCCAAGTCGCAGAGCTGGTCCGGGCAGTTGAGCACCCTGGTCCGCCGCTATGTCTCCGTGCTCAGCGCCGACCGCACCTTCATCGCGATCATGATCGCGCTGCCTTTTGGCATGGGCGTCATGGCCCGGATCCTGGCCGGCAGCCAACTCACCCTGGACACCGCCATGGACGCCCTGCTCGTGCTCTGCGTCGGCGGGGTGCTGACCGGCGCGGCGAACGCCGTCCGCGAACTGGTCAAGGAGCGCGTGATCTACCGCAGGGAGCGGGCGGTCGGCCTGTCCAGATCGGCCTACCTCACCTCCAAGGTGGTGGTGCTCGGCTCGATCACGGTCGTCCAGGCGGTCGTCCTCACCCTCGTGGGGCTCTTCGGCGTCGACCTGAACGCACCCGGCGGCGAGGGCGTGCTCCTGCCCCCGCTGCTCGAGATCACCCTGGCCGTCGCCCTGCTGTCGTTCACCTCGATGATGCTCGGCCTCGTGATCTCCGCACTGGTGCCCAAGGAGGAGGTCACCATGCCGCTGCTGGTGCTCCTCACCATGGTCCAGATCGTCTTCTGCGGCGCCCTGCTCAAGCTCGACGGAGTGGTGGGCCTGGAGCAACTCGGCTGGCTGGTGCCCGCGCGGTGGGCCTTCGCCGCGATGGCGGGCACGGTCGATCTGGCCCGGATCGTCCCCGGCAAGGACACCGCCGATCCGCTCTTCGACCACACCGCCTCGGTGTGGCTGACGAACATGGGCGTGCTGGTGCTGCTCAGCATGGCACTGTGGGTCGTCATCGCGGTGCTGCTGCGGCGGCACGAGCCCGCGGTCATGCGGAAGTGACGGGGTGCCGATGACCGAACCCGCCGCCGTCCCGGGCTTCAGCCCGACGCACGTCGTCCCCGGTGGCGGCCTGCCCACCTGGCAGGCGCCGGACGTCGGCAGCCCCAGCGTCCCCCTTGACCCGTTCCTGCCGGTCGAACTCCTGGACCGGCGCGGCGACTGGGGCGGGTCATGTGCGCCAACGGATGGTCGGCCTGGGTGGACGGGCGGCTGCTCGTCGCCGTGCCGCAGGCGCCGCCCTCGGCCGGGCAGCCGCTCGACCGTACGTCCGACCCGCAGCCGCTGCTCGCCCGGGCGGAGGAGGTGCTCTCCCGGTACCGCCGGGCTGCGGGTGAACTCTCCGCGGGCCGAGCCGACCGGGAGACGTTCCGCCGGCGTACCCGGGGGATGCGGCTGGGGGTGGTCGTGGACGGAGAGGCGCTCTGGCTGTACGACGCGGAGCGCGAGCGGTGGGTGTACTGCGACGGTGCCCAGGCGGCCCCGTTCGCCGTCACCGAGCCTCCGCAGACGCGGCGCGAGACCTCGTCGGAGCAGCCCAGGAGCAGCACCGCACCCGGGCGCAGCGCGCCTCCGCCGCCGACGCAGGTCACCGAGACGGGCCACGGGCGGGGCACGGCCGGCTGACGCCCGGCCCGGCCGGGTGTGTCCGGCTCTTCCGGCCCGGCCCGCTTGCGCCCGGTGGGCCCGTACGGTCGCGGGCGTGACCGTCGTCGGCCGGTCCGGCCGGTTGGGCCGGTTGGGCCGGTCGGGCCGGTTCGGCTCAGTCCTTCACCTCGCCCCGGCGCCGTACCGGTGCCGCCAGCAGGGCGCCGATCAGTCCCGCGATGATGCCCCAGCCGAGGCCGATGCCCACCGCCGCCCAGAGCCGGGGTTGCAGTGACACCTCCCCGCCGAGCCCCTCGAGGTCGCCGATGCCGAGGAGCGAGAGCCCGTAGCGCGCGGCGATCCGGCCGGTGAGACACACGACGAGCACGGTGAGGGCCAGGGCCGCACCCATGCGCAGGGAGTGTTCCCAGGGTCTCGTCCGGGCGGGTGAGCGCGCCGCCATCAGGAAGGCCGCCGCGGGCACCAGCACCGCCGCGACGACCACCAGCCACCATGCCCGCGCGTCCTGCTCGGCCAGGGTGGCCACGTTCAGTGTGGTGTGGTCCTCCCCGCGCAGCACCGTGTCGAGTACCTGCGGCACGGGCAGCCCGAACGGCCCTTCCACCCTGCCCTCCCAGGTCGCTCCCATACCGAGGGTGAGCGCCGGCCAGGCGAGGTTGGGCAGACCGAGCAGGATCACCGCGAAGGTCCGGCCCGGGTGCCCTTGGGTCACCGCGACCACGATGCCGGCGACCAGCCCGACCACGACATACGCCAGCAGCAGCCACACCATCGCGTAGGCGGCGGGACGCACCGCCTGCTGGACGCCCACCAGCCGCGGGGGCAGCGGAGCCTTGCGCGACACCAGCAGGGCCAGGGCGGCCACGCCGATCAGCCACAGCAGTCCGTACAGCAGGGTGGGCCCCGTCTCGGCGCGGAAGCCGACCCGGGGTACGGCGTCCAGGAACTCGCCGATGCCGGTCAGCGGGGAGTCCTCGCCGAGCGGGATCCGGAACGTCGTGCGCGCGGCGGCGGTGAGCCCCGCCAGGGCCGCCAGCCACAGGACCGCCAGCCGGGCGAACCGGCCGAGCAACTCGCGGGTACCCGCCACGGCGCGGTGCCGCAGCGGCCGCAGGAACGCCGTCGCCGCCACCAGGGCTCCCACCAGGCTCACCGACAGCGGCATCACTGCGAGTTCGGCCTGCGACCGGGCCAGGAACCCCGCGTCCCCGGTGAGCGCCACCTCCCCGCCGGCCGCCAGGACCACGACCGCCGCCACGACTCGGGGAAGGCGCCGTCGGGAAGGTCCGCCGCCCCCGCCGCCCACAGCCCGGCCGCGGCCACGGCGAGCATCGCGGCGAATCCCGCCACGACCGCCACCAGCGCGTCGCGCCAGTCGCGCAGGCCGTTCGCGGCGCCGCGCCGGGGAGTGGGGGCTGACGGCTCACGGTGCCACCGTAAGCAACGGGAACCCCTGCCGCGCGCCCGGCTGGTCCGACCGGTCCGGCTTGCGGGGTCGGCTGCGTCCGGGCTCGCTGCCCGGGCGGTTCGGCTTGCGGGCCCCTCCGCGGCCCGGCACACAATGGGGGAAAGCACCTCGGACTACGGCACGGCCGGTGGGTCCGGGACCTCCGGGAACGGACGTGCCGGACTGGGAAGTAGGGCCCGTGAGTGTGCAACCGCCGTCGGGGCGACCCGCAGGACCTCCCTCCGGCCCGCTCTCGGGCGGGGAGGCGGCACCCCCACCCCCGCCCCCTCCGCCGCCCCCGGGAGGAGGTGGCGGCGGACCGTCCGGCCCGGCGGGCACCGGACCGGGCGGTACGGGCCCCTGGTGGCGCTCGGTCCCGAAGGTCGCCGCGATCGCCGCGGCCGTCGTCGCGACCGCCGCGCTCGTCATCGTCCTGACCCGCCCCGGCGGCACGGGCGGGACCGGCACCGAGATCCGGCTCCAGACCGCGTCCGAGACCGGCCCGGATCCGTTCACCCGGTCGACGGCGAAGGTGCCCGCCACGCCGCAGCTGCGCGCCAGACTGCCGGCCTCCACCGCGAGCCCCTCCCCGGCCGGTACCCACATCACCCGCGGTGTCGGCGGAGGGACGCCCGGCCTGTACGGCGGGACGGAGAAGACCGCCGGCTGCGACACCGGGCGGCAGATCCGGCTCCTCGCCGACGCGCCGGACCGGAACCGGGCCTTCGCCTCCGCCCTCGGGCTCTCCCCGGCCGCCGTCCCGGGGTATCTGCGTTCGCTGACACCGGTCACCCTGCGGATGGACACCCGGGTCACGAACCACGCCTTCACGGACGGCACCGCCCGTCCCTACCAGGCCCTCCTGCAGACCGGCACCGCCGTCCTCGTCGACGACCGCGGTGTGCCGCGTGTGCGCTGCGCCTGCGGCAATCCGCTCCTGCCGCCCGTCTTCGTCCGCGGCCCCGCCGAGCACACCGGCGACGCCTGGCCCGGATACGACCCGGCCGAGACCGTCGCGGTCACCCCGGCGCCCGCGCCCGTCCGGGTCTTCGTCGTGTACGACCCCGCGGAGCAGGACTACTTCGCCCGCGAGAGGGGCGACGACGGGAAGAAGGACTCACCGGCGCCGGCGCCGCGGGACCCGTCCACCCCGGTCCTCGTCCCGACCGAGGAGGCGACCGCCGCCCCGTCCGGCACGGGCGCCGACGGGAGTCCGCTGACCGAGAGTCCGGGCTCGGGCGCCACGTCGCCGCCGGTCACCGACGGCACCGCCCCGCAGGGCCGGCGGAGCCCGGGCGAGGAGACCTCACCGGGCCGTCCGGCGGAGGACGCCACCGGGGGCGAGCCGCCGACCGGTCCCGCGTCCGGGGAGCCGCCCGCCCCGCCACCCGCCGGTACGCGGGAGCCCGTCCCCGAAGGCCCGCCCCCGCCCCCGCCCTCGGGCCCGGCGCCCGACGGGCAGGGGCCCGTGCCCGCACCGCCCTCCCCGGCCGCGTCGCCCTGACGGGGCGGGCGCGTGCGGCGTGCGGCTCCGATGACCGGGCTCCGCGGATCGCCGCATCGCCGGTGCCCAGTGCCCCGACCGGACGTCGGGCACGCCACGGCGCCGGGGACGCCGTGCCGGGACCGTGGTGCCGGGCGCGCCGCACCGGAACCATGGCGCTCCGTACGACGCGCTGCTGCTGTCGCCTGCCGCTGCCGCTGCCGCCGGGCTCAAGGGCCCGTCACCGCCCGCGCCGCCGGGAACCACCGGGCACGGCGGACCCCGCACGGTGGTCGCGACGGCCGCGTGCGACGGGCGGGCGCCCGGTCAACGCCTCCCGCTCGGGGACGGCTCGTGCTCCGCCGTGTGCGGGCGGCGCCGGCGGATACGCGCCGCGAGCAGGGCCACGTCGTCCTCAGCGTGCTCGGCGTCCAGCTCCCTGACTACGGCGTCGACCATCTCGTCCACCGAGGCCGTACACGGCATCCGCACCCGGATCAGCCTCCGCAGCGAGTCGTCGATGTCCTCCCCGCGCCGCTCGACCAGGCCGTCGGTGTACAGCAGCAGGGTGTCGTCCGGCGTCAGGGACCGGGTGACGAGCTCGTAGCCGCCCACACCGGTGCCCAGCGGGGGCCCGGCCGGGACGTGCAGCAGTTCGGCGTGCCCGTCCGCGGTGAACACCACGGGTGGCAGATGTCCGGCACTCGCGAGGGAGCCGAGCCCCCGCGCCGGGTCGACCCGGACGAGCAGACACGTCGCGGGCCGCGCCATGGTCTCGGATATCGCGATGTCCAGCTGCCGCAGTACCCGGTGCGGCGGCAGATCGGCGGCGGCGACGTCGCGCAGCATGGACCGGTACGTGTTCATCTCCACGGCCGCCTCCACGCCGTGCCCCATCACATCGCCCATGACGAGCAGCGTGCGGCCGTAGTGCAGGCGCACGGTCTCGCACCAGTCGCCGCCGACGATGTTGCTGCTGCCGGCCGGCAGGTAGCGGGTGGCGAAGAGCAGATTGGGGTGCGGCTTGCCCGGCTCGGCCAGCAGCGCGCGCTGCAGCTCCACCGACCTGCGCTGCTCGGTGGCGAACTCCCGGGCGTGCGCGACGCCGACGCCCGCGCGCCGCGCCGCGTGGCGGGCGACGGTGATGTCGTGTCCGGTGAACGCCGCGCCGGTACGGGCCAGCAGCGCGACCCCCATGACCTGCCCGCCCGGACCGCCGCCGTCGGGAGGTCTGGTGAGCGGGACGGCGAGGACCGCGGAGTGCCCTGCGGTGTCGTACTCCGTCGCGGGCAGCCCGGACTCGACGGCGCGTGCGGCGGCGGACTCCGCGCGCGGCCGGAGCCGTTCGCCGTCGGTGAGCAGGTCCACGGCCCCGGACCCGGCCACGCGGCACATCATCGCCGCCGAGGGCCGTCTGGGCGGCGGCATGCCCCTCTTCAGGGGCGGCGGGAGCAGGGCGACGGAGGCGGCTTCCGAGATCCACGAGCCCAGGAACTCCGCCAGTTCACGGCAGGTGCCGGCCTCGTCGAGCGTGGTGCCGATCCGCTCCACGGCCTCGTCCGCGGCGGCGAGCCGGGCGTCGGCCCGGGCCAGTTCCTCCTCGAGCCGGGGCGCGGAGCTCTCGGCCACGACGCACATCAGCCCGGTGACGGTCCCCTCGTTCTCCAGGCGGAGGCAGGTGGTGTGGCAGTGCCCGCCGGGACCGGTGGCCCGGGTGCGGGGGACACCGTCGGCGAGTACCTCGTCCGGCAGTCCGGTGGGGGTGCCGAGGTAGCGCTCCGCGGCAGGGCTCGGCCGACGGCCGACGAGACCGGCCTCGGACTCGCCGGTGATCCGGCAGAAGGCGGGGTTGGCGAAGCGGTAGCGCAGGTCCGGGTCCAGCACCCCCACCCCGGCCGCGCTGTCCCGCAGGTCATCGCCCCCGGGCCAGCCGCCGGATTCGTCGGTGCGGGCCGTGGCGAGTCCTCGACGGCCCTGGAGCCGGTCCCGAGGGCCGGTAGCCACACGCTCACCTCCTCCCGGCGGGGCGGTGACCCCAGCTTCCTCCACAGCCTCTCCGCTCGCATCAGCAGGGGCGAGCGCTCCGCCGCGCGCTGCGGGCCCCGGATTCGCGCCCCGGATTTCGCGCCCCACACTGCGCGCCCCGGATTTCGCGCCCGCGCGCCTACCCGCGCGGCCGTGTGCGGGAGGAGGCGCCCCCGGTGCGCCGAAGCCGCGGCTCCGCACCGGCCAGGGAGAGCGCGAGGACCGCCCGGTCATCGCCGTCGGACCGGGCCGACCAGCGTTCCGAGTCGGCCCGTACGAAGGACACGACCGCCTCGGGATCCGGCGCGGGGCCTCCGCCGAAGTGCTCGCCGAGGCGCTCCAGGACGGGATAGAACACGCCGTCCTCGTTCCGGGCCTCGCTCACCCCGTCCGTGATGACGACGAGCACCTCACCCGGCTCGAGCCGGTGCACGGTGGTGTCGTCGCCGTCCGGCGGCGCCAGTCCGCCGAGGCCCAGGGGCAGCGCCGGCGTGGTGACCAGCCGCCGCGCGCCCCGAGGGCCGATCAGCAGCGGCGGCGGGTGGCCGCGGTCGACGATCCGCACCTCGCCGCCGCCCGGCGGGAACTCCAGCACCAGGGCCGTGACGAACAGCTCCGGGTCGCCCTCGCCGCCCGCCGGGCTGTTGCGGGCGATGCTGAGCTCCAGCCGCTCGGCCAGGCTGCTCAGGCTCTTCCACTCGTGGGCCGACACCCGGAAGCTGCCCAGCACCGCCGCGACCGTCTGGACCGCGTCCAGTCCCTTGCCCCGGACGTCGCCGATGATCGCCCGTACCCCGAACGGTGTCTCGCACACGTCGTACAGATCCCCGCCGACGAGCGTGCCGCCCTCACCGGCCTCGTAGAACCCGGCGGCGCGCACCGGGCCGAGCCGGTGCGGCACCGGCCGCAGCAGGGTCCGCTGCATCGCCTCGGCGACCGAGTGGGCCCGGATCAGATCCCGGCGGGTCCGCTCCCGCTGCCAGGCCAGCGCGATGCTGGCGACTCCGACGACGAGCGTGGTCGCGTAGAGGGCCACATGGTGGGGTTCGCCGAAGTGCCCGGGGAGACGGGCCGCCATCCACAGCTGAAGTCCCAGGCTCACCGCGGCCGAGAGCGCAGTGCCCCGCGGGCCCCGCGTCGCCGCGGCCAGCGGCGGTACGGCGACGAGCAGGAAGCTCACCGGCTCGCGTCTCCCGATGGTCAGGTTCGCGGCCACGTCGACGGCCACCGCGACCAGCGGCAGCCACCACACCCATCCGTGGTGTGGGGACGGGTGCCGCAGTGCGGTGCGCAGGCCCCGGCCGGACACGGGTGCGCGCCCTACCCTTCGGGCCGGCGGGGCCCGGACATGTGGCCCGCGGCTGGGGCGGCGGCCGTACCGGGCGCCGCCCGGCCGGCCGTCTCGGGCAGCCCGGCCTCGATCCGGGCGAACTGGGCGTCGAGGCTGCGCAGCCACACGTCGAGGTCGACCAGAGCGGGCAGCGGCGGCCCGACGGGCGAACAAGGCGTCGTCCGGGTCGCCACGCCCGGCGGCGGCCGGTCCCCCGTGCACAGGCAGGCGAGCCGGACGGTGGTGTCGGCCACCGCGTGGCCGCCGGCCCGTGCCCGGTCGGCGTCGTCCGGCGGAAGCGCGGTCGCGGGCATGTCGAACCTGGGCAGCCAGTGGGCGCCGAGCAGGACCTGGCCGGCCGCGATCAGCACGGCGTGCCAGTCGGCCTGGGCGGGCCTGCTGCCGGCCGGTTCGCTGCGGAACTGGTCGTAGGCCGCCTCGGCGAGGCGCAGCCGGTGCAGGGCGGGTTGCGTCGGCGGGGGAGTGGCCGACCCCGGCGGCACGGCCGTCAGTACCGCGACGGTGCCCCTGATGAGGGGGGTGCACGCGTGCAGCAGATCCGCCATGGTCCGCCGTACCTCCCGCCGGGCGCCGGCCGGCCAGGCGAGCATCGCGCACAGCAGACCGATCGCGCTTCCGGTCACCACGTCCACGATCCGCGCCTCGGCCAGCCGCCAGGTCGCCGGGGCGATCTGGGCGAACGCGATGGCCACCACGAGGGTGAACAGCCCCTGCGCCCAGGCGATGCCCAGCAGCGGCCCGAGCGCGAAGGCGAGCAGCATGCCCGGCGCGAGGAGCGCGGCGTACGCCTCGATGTGCTGTCCCAGGCCGATGAGCAGGGCACCCGCGGCGACGGCACCCACGAGGTTGCCGGCGACCGCCGTGCGGATGACCGCCCAGGTCTGCCCGGCGGTGGTGCGGCTCAGCGTCAGCACCGCCAGCAGTACCCAGAACCCGTGGTTCAGGTCGAGTGAACCGGCGACGAGCCGCGCGGCGGCGAGGGCCAGCGCGATCCTCGCGGCGTTCTGGAACTGCACCGAGCGCAGGGTCAGGTTGCCGGTGAATCGCAGGATCCACAGCTGCGAGGCGGGGGCGTGGGCGTACCAGAACAGCTCCCGCGGCTCGAACGGCGGGGTCCGCCGCCCGTCGAGTGCGACCCGTACCGCGATCTCCAGGATCCGGGCCGACTCGGCGACGGCCAGCACCGCCGCCTGCCGGTGCAGCACCGGCACCGGGGGCACGTCGGCGGAGGGCCCGGTCACCTGCCGCATGCGTGTCTGCTGGAAGGCGTGGATCGCCTCGTCCATCCGATCCGGGCCGGAAGGCGGACGGCCCGCCCGCAGGGCGGCGCAGGTCTCCTCGCACAGGGACGCCACCTGCGGCAGCAGCGATCGTGACGCAGTGTCCTCTCCCGCCGCGCTTCCGGCGCTGCTCCCGCCGCTGCTCCCGCCGCCGGTCCCGGCGCTGCTCCCGCCGCTGCTCCCGCCGCCGGTCCCGGCGCTGTCCCCCGGACGAGCAGGCGGAGTTCCCCGGTCTCGGTCAGGTGGGCCAGCTGTTCCAGCAGCCGGCGGGCCGCGGACCCAGCGTGGGAGAGTCCGCGGACGGCACGGCCGGGACCCGCCGGGCGCTCCGCCGGCGGGAACCGGGACAGCCGCAGGTCCGCGCCCGCGGCCCTGAGGTCCTCGGGGGAGAGGTGGACGCGGTCCGCGAGGGTGTCGCCCGCCGTGGCGACGGCCTCCGCGAGGGCCGTCCGGTACGTCGGGCCCGGTGCCTGCGGCAGCAGGAACAGCTCGCACAGCGCCAGCACCACCACGCCGAAGACGAGCCCGGCCAGCCGCAGCCACAGGGTCTCGGGCTGGTACGGCGGGAAGCAGGCCAGGATGTAGAAGAGCTGGAGTCCCGGCGCCGCCCCGGCCGGGCGCGGCCCCGCGACCGCGGCGAAGGCGAGCAGGAAGCCCACGACGAGCATGCCGAGCACCGCCGCCCAGGTCTGCACCGCCAGCAGGGTCCCCAGGGCTACCAGCACCAGACCCACCGGCAGCGCCTTCAGCATCACCACGGCCCGCTGCCGCCCCGACCCGGGGATCGAGGACAGCAGACCGAGGGCGATCGGCGCGAACAGCGCGTACAGCGCGAGCACGGGCTGGTGGAGCCAGTACAGGAAGGGGTAGAAGCCCACGGACGCGGTGAGGGACACCCGCAGCGACCGGTGCAGGATCTCCGTCCGCTCCGCTCCGCCCTTCATAGCGTGCCCCCGTCCGGGGCCGTGTGGAGTGGCGCCGTGTGGAGTGGGGCCGTGTGGAGTGGCGCCATGTGGAGTGGGGCCGTGTGGAGTGACGCCGTGTGGAGCCCATGGGGCAGCCGGGCGGTGGCGCCGGGCTCCCCGGCGGCATCCGGTACGGCACGGCCCGGCGTGGGGGATCCGGGCCGAATGCACACGGGTGCGTCCCTGACCGCGATGACGGCTCCCGTCCGCGCGGCCGGCGAAGACTCAGCGCGCATGAGCACGTTCCTCTCGGGCCGACGCCGCCGCGGCGTCGTGGGCGGGCCGGACAGCGACCCGCTGCCCATTGTGGGACGACCCCGGCGGAAGCGCAGCCCGGCTCGTCCTGTTCCGGCCGGGGGCGGTGACGGTGCGGTCAGTGAGGCGACGGTGGTGGTGCGGCTCCCGTCCGGCCCTCGACTCCGCGTTCCGTGATCGGCCTTCGACCTCGCGTTGCCCCGTCCGGCCCTCGACCCCGCGTTGCCCCTCCGGCCCTCGGCCCCGTGTTCCCCGATCGGCCCGCGGCCGGGCGTCCCCGATCGCGGTGTGCTCCACGCCGGTTCACGATGGCAGGAGCCACAGCGGCCACGGGGCGGGAGGCGGGAGGATCGTACGGTGCAGTCGCTCCTGGTGCCGGTGGGCTTCGCCCTCGCCTCGGCGCTCAGCAACGCCACCGCCACCGTGCTGCAGCGCCAGGAGGCCCTCAAGGTGCCGAGCTCCAGTGGCCTGCGTGCGGGGCTGATGCTCGATCTGCTGCGCCGTCCCCTCTGGCTGGCCGGGATCGCCGCCGTCCTCGTGGCGGGAGTCTGCCAGGCCCTGGCGCTGAACACCGGGCCGCTGGCCATCGTCCAGCCGCTGTTCGTCCTCGAACTGCCGCTCGCCCTGATCATCGCCTCGATGGTGATGCACCGGAGCCTGCCCCGGGCCGGCTGGGCGGCCGTGGGCCTCGTCGTGGTGGGCCTCGGCATCGCCCTGGCCGCGCTGTCCCCCGTCGGAAACCGCACTCAGGTGCCGCTGGACCGCTGGGTGCCGGCGCTCGCCTTCTGCGGAGGGGCCGTCATCGTGCTCTCTGGCGTGGCCCTGCGGCGTCCCGTGGGGCGCACCCGCGCCGCCCTCCTCGGCACGGCCACCGCCATCAGCTACGCCCTCACCGCGGCGCTCATGAAGTCGGCGACCCACATCTTCGAGGACGAGGGAGCCGCGGCCTTCTTCACCTCCTGGGAGGTGTACGCCTTCGCGGTCACCGGCGGCACCGCGCTGTTCCTGCTGGAGAACGCCCTGCAGGCGGGCCCGCTGGTCGCCTCCCAGCCCGCGCTGACCCTCGGGGACGCCACCCTGAGCCTGCTGCTCGGCGTCACCCTCTACGAGGAGCATGTGCGCACCGGCTGGTGGCTGCTGCCGGAACTGCTGGGGCTCGCACTGATCACCGTCGGCGTGTTCGCCCTGGCCCGTATCCCCCTCGCGGAGTCCCTCGTGGCGGCGGAGAAGACCTCCGGGGCCGCGCCTCCCCAGGCCGGTCAGACCCTGCCCTGAACCGGTCCGCCGGGAGAGGCGCCATGTGGCCGGAAAGCCGTGTGCGGCCCCGAGGAACCCGGACGGGCCGACGGGCCCGCCGGAGCACTCCCCGACAGGTCCGAAAGGGGATTGCCCGAGCGGGGATTGAGGGAATCGGCCGAGAAGCGTTTCATTGCAGGTGAAAGGGCACGAACAGACGCTTCCGAAGGAGGCGGCCCGCATGACCACCCACCAACCCGGCATCGAGCAGCACCCTGACCTCGCCGAGATGCGCGCACGCTTCGAACGCGCCACCACATCGCCGCGCGGCCAGGTGACGGAAACGCTGGCCCTTCTCACGGGCCTCTACCTCGCGGCATCGCCGTGGATCGTCGGCTTCAACGGCCTCACCACCCTGGCCGTCACCAACCTGATCTGCGGTGTCGCCTTCGCCCTGTGCCTGGGCGGGTTCGGCTCGGCCTACGAGCGGACCCACGCCATGGCCTGGTGCGCCATCGTGATCGGCGCCTTCACGATCTTCTCCCCGTGGATCGTCGCCGGGAACGTCGCCGTCACCGGCAGTGTCGTCAGCAATGTCGTCACCGGCATCGTGGCGCTCTGTGTCGGCGTGGCCATGGCCGGTATGACCGACCGCCCCGGAGTGCCGCGTTCCGCCCGAGCCTCCGGAGGCCGGAGCGGCGATCTCGGCCCCCTGAGCTGAGCCCTCTTCACCGCGAGGGCCCCGGCCGCCCAGCGCGCCGGGGCCTTCCGGTTGCACGAAGAGTCCCCCGGGCGACCACGCATGGTGAGCTATGTTGAGCGGGAGTGGGACGAAAGGGAGGCACACGGTGCCATCAAGGCAGCGGGCGCGCGCACAGGCGTCTGCGATCACGCCGGGGAGGCAGGCCCCGGACGCGGAGCCGGCTCCTGTGGAGAGGGTCCGCGCGCTGTTCGGCGGGCACCGGCTGTCGCCCGGCCAGCGGCGTATCGCGCAGTACATCACGGACAACCTCACCGAGGCCGCTTTTCTGTCGATCACCGATCTCGCGGACCGCGTGGGCGTCAGCCAGCCGTCGGTGACACGCTTCGCCGCATCGGTCGGCTTCAGCGGCTACCCGGCGCTGCGGGAGGCGCTGCAGCCCATCGCGCTCAGCGCGGTCGCCGGTTCGCCGGAGACGGTCGAGAGCCGGCGCAACGAGCTGCAGACGGCGGTCGACGCCGAGATCGCGAACCTGGAGAGCCTCCGCCGTAGGTTCGCCGACACCGACCAGGTACTCGGGGTCGGCCGCGAGCTGGCCCGGTCGGTGCCGCTGACGATCCTCGGGCTGCGGATCTCCACCTCGCTGGCGGAGTACTTCGCCTATGCGGCCCGGCGGATCCACCCGGACGTACGGCTGGTCTCACGCGGCGGGAGCGTGGCATACGACGCGCTGCTGCAGTCGCGCGAGGCGGGTGGGACCTGGGTGCTGGCCTTCGCGATGCCCCGCCACGCCAAGGAGACGCTGGCGGCCATACGGGCCGCCCGCCGTACGGGCCTGCGGACCGCCCTGATCACCGACCTCACCCTCGGGCCGCTTGTGGACGAGGCCGATGTGGCCCTGACCGCGGGTACCGGCTCACGGCTCGTCTTCGACTCCTACTCCGCGCCCGGTGTGCTGTCGGCGGCGATCCTCCAGGCGATGGCGGACGCGGATCCCGAACGCACGCAGCAGCGGCTGGAGCAGTACGAGCACGCCGCCGAGCAGCACGACTTCTTCATCGAGGACTGAGGCCGCCGCCGGTCACCCCCCCTCCCCGGCGGGAGGAAAGGGGGACTTTCATGCCCAGAAGAGCATGAATTTTTTCATGCCCTTGCTTACTTGGCGGTAAATATATTTACTTCGAGTGGCACTGCGGACGACACTCCTCCTCGTCGGCCCCACGGTGTTCTGTTCGGGCAGTCCGTTCCCCTCGGACGCCCCCGGCGGCTCCGGTCAACCCCTGGGCCGGAGCCGCCGGTCAACAGCCTCACAAGACCAGCCGGCCGGCGGCCCTGCCGCGGCCATGCTCGGCCCGCCCCCTCCCATGGCCGGGGCTCAGCCGTTCTTGACGGAGTCGAGGTGGGCGAACACCACGACGTTGTCCTTGTAGTCCTTGGTCGTCTTGTCGTACGCACCGCCGCAGGTGATCAGGCGCAGCTGTGCGTTCGGTGCGTCGTTGTAGACCCGCGCGCTGGGGAAGGCGGCCTTGCTGAAGGTCTCCACCGAGTCCACCTTGAACGTGGCCACCTTGCGGTCCTGCCGGGTGATGTCGATCGTGTTTCCGGGCTTGAGCGCGCTGAGGGACTCGAACACGGCGGGTCCCGTCATGGTGTCCAGATGGCCCGCGAGGATGGAGGTGCCCTTCTCACCCGGCGTGGCGCCCTTCCCGTACCAGCCCACCAGGTTCTTGTCGTTGGGCGGCGGTGCGTTCAGCTGCCCGGTCTTGCTGAGCGCCAGCACCGTGAAGGGGGCGTTGACCGAGATGGCGGGGATGACGATGCGCGTCGGGGCGGAACGCGGCAGCGGAGGATGGACGGGAGCGGCCTTCGGCGGGCTCTTGGGGCGGCGGCGGGTGACGCGGGGCGGGCCTGGGGGGAGTCCGCCGTCTGGCCGCCGAGCGAGTTGTAGCAGAGCAGCGTGCCCAACGCGGCCGCCAGCACCGGCCACAGCAGGGTCTGGCCGAGCGAGCGGGACGGTGCGGGCTCTGGGGGCGGCTGCGAGCCGAGCGGTTGCCTGGCGTTCATACGAGAGGCCTTTCGTGTACCGGGAGCGGCCGGGGAGAAACGGATCGGGGCTGGGAAACGCATCGCCGCGGCCGCCGTCCGGGAGGACGGCGGCCGCGACAGCGCAGCGAACTGCGGTTGATGCGGCCTCGATCAGGCCGAGGTGCCGGTCACGCCACGACGGCGCAGCTTCCAGGCGCCGGCGCCGATGCCGCCGAGCATGAGAAGCGAACCGGCCGCCAGGCTGCCGTTGTTCATCGCGAGCCCGCCGCCGCCGGCGTCGACGCTGCCCTTGGGGTCGTCGTCGTCATCGTCGTCGTCATCGTCGTAGTCGTCATCGTCGTCGTGGTCGTAGTCGTCCTTGTCGTGGTGCTTGTGCTTCCACTTGTGGTCGTGGTCGCCCTTGTCGTAGTCCTTCTTGTCGCCGTGGCCGCCGTTGTCGTCCTTCTTCGAGTCCTCGTCGTGCTTGGACCCGTTGTCGTCCTTCTTCGAGCCCTCCTCCTGCTTGGACCCGTTGTCGTCCTTCTTCGAGCCCTCCTCCTGCTTGGACCCGTTCTCGTCCTTCGCCGAGCCCTCTTCCTGCTTGGAGCCCTGGCCCCACTCGTCGTTCATGACCGACGCGAGGAAGCCGCCGCCGGCGTCGACGCCGCCCTTGGGCTCGTCGTCATCGTCGTCGTCATCGTCGTCATCGTCGTCGTCGTAGTCGTCGTGGTCGTCCTTGTCCCACTTCTTGTAGTGGTCCTTCTTGTCCCACTTCTTGTCGTGGTCGCCGTGGCCGCCGTTGTCGTCCTTGCCGTTGTCGTCCTTGCCGTGGTCGCCGTTGTCGTCCTTCTTGCCGTCGTCCTCGGCCACGGCGCGGCTCAGGAAGCCGCCGCCGGCGTCGACGCTGCCCTTGGGGTCGTCGTCGTCATCGTCGTCGTCGTCATCGTCGTCGTGGTCGTCGTCGTCGTAGTCGTCGTGGTCGTCCTTGTCCCACTTCTTGTAGTGGTCCTTCTTGTCCCACTTCTTGTCGTTGTCGCCGTGGCCGCCGTTGTCGTCCTTGCCGTTGTCGTCCTTCTTGTCCTCGTGGTTGCTGGACGAGGAGCCGTTGTCACGGCCCCAGTCCTCGGCCAGGGTCATCGCGTAGGCGGTAGGTGCGGCAATCGTCAGAACCGCGGTAATGGCGGCTGAGGCGCACAGGGTGCGGGCAGAGCGCATGAGATCCCATTCCTTTCGCCGCGACTGCGAAGGCTGACACATCGTCGGCTCATCGGATCGCAGCAGCGACGAGTTCACCGTCAGGCGGATCGCGGCTTCGCACCAGCCGAGAACGTCGCATTCGAGGGACACCGTCCGCTCTTCGGGTGGCGACACGCCGACTATTCACTCTTTGGGCGGCGGCCCGGTCGATATGCGACCTCGCGGCGCTCTCCGCGGCTTCCGCAGCCTGCGCGATCCGACTCCCGCCGTACCTCCGGAGCGCTCCCGGCATCGCGAATCCCGTGCTCGTCGCCTCCCGCGCCCATCCGGAGACGGGTCGGCTTCGAACTACTGGTGTCACGTGCGCACGGCAGCGACGACGTGCGAGTGCGGTGTCCGGCGGTCCGGACGGTCCCTGACGAGGAGATCCGGAAGGCCCCCAGGAGAAAGGCGGGTCAGATGGCCGTTTCCTTCCGGGCGCGGCGACTCGTGGCCGCCGCGGCCGCATCGGGTGTGCTCGTCGGCGGGGCCTCCGTGGCGTCCATGGGTTCTGCCGCGGCCTCGTCCGCGCCTGCCTCCCCCGTGCGGGTCACCCACCTCGTGGGCGAATCCGGCGGGCCGGACTGGGACCGCTGCACATGGCGCAAGGGCCACTGGGAGAAGAAGCGCGCCAACGACCGCTGGGAGGACAAGTGGGTCCCGGGGCGCTGGGACTGCCGCGACGGCGGTGGGCGCCGCTGACCGGCCGTGAGCGCGGGCTGAAGACGGCGGTGACGGCGGTGACGGCGGTGACGGCGAGGGCAGCGAGGGCAGCGAGGACGGGAGGACGGCGAGGACGGGTGGCTGCGGGTGACTGCTGGAACAGGGCCCGGCTGCTGACGGACGAGAGGCCACCGGTGGGCGCGCATCGCCACCGGACACCCCTGGTCCCGGTGGCTCCAGGCGTGCGGCTCCTTCCGATCGGTGATGGCATGGTGACGAACGAGCCTGCACGGCACCCCTGGTGCCCAAGAGGAGCAAGGGGGCGCGAGTGTCGCCACCTGACGCGGATCCCGACGCCGCCGAACAACTGGCCAAGCTCGGACTGGACGAGCTCATGGTCCTGGTGGGCCGTGGCGACCAGGACGCGTTCGTACCCGTCTACACGGCGGTCAGCGGCCCGGTACTGGGCCTCGTCCGCAGGGTCCTGCGGGATCCGGCGCAGTCGGAGGAGGTGACCCAGGACGTGCTCGTGGAGGTGTGGCGTACGGCCGGCCGGTTCCGGCCCGAACAGGGCAGCGCCCTGACCTGGGTCCTGACCCTGGCCCATCGGCGTGCGGTGGACCGGGTCCGGTCGTCACAGGCCAGGACCGAACGGGAGCGCAGGGTCGCGCTGCTGGAGGCCGCCCCGCCGTTCGACGACGTGGTCGAGCGGGTCGAGACCGGCCTGGAGCAGCAGCAGGTCCGGCGCTGTCTGCAGTCGCTGACCGAGCTTCAGCGGGAGTCGGTCGTGCTGGCGTACTACCACGGCCTCACCTACCGGGAGGTCGCCGAGTTCCTGTCGCAGCCCCTGGGCACGGTGAAGGCCAGGATGCGTGACGGGCTGATGCGGTTGCGTGACTGTCTGTACGAGGGTGAGGTGCGGCCATGAGCGAGATCCGGGACGAGAACGGCGGCGAGCTGCACTCCGCCTGCGGAGCCTATGTACTGCACGCGCTGCCCGAGGACGAGCGGCGGGCCTTCGAGGAGCACCTCGCGTCCTGCGCGGCCTGCGCACACGAGGTCGCGGTGCTCACGGAATCGGCGGCACGCCTCGCCCAGCCGGTCATGGCCGAACCCCCCGAGCACCTGCGGCGCCGGGTGCAGGACAGGATCGCCGTCACCCCCAGACCCCGTACGCGCCCCGCATCCCGCGCGAGAGCCCCGGGGCGGAGGCCGCCCCGCCCGCCCGGCCCGCTGCCGGAGAGCCGGTCCCGTCCGGCATCCGGCGTTCACCCGTTCCCCGGGTCCTGCGGGTGGCGCTCGCCGCCTGCGCCGCGCTGGCCGTGGCCTTCGGCGGCGTCGCCGTGTCGCAGTACCGGGACGCCGAGGAGGCGCGCTCCCAGCTGCACGCGGCCGAGGAGCAGTACGCGGGTGTGGCCGACGTGCTCGCCGCACCGGACGTGGAACTCCACACCCAGCGGCTCCCGGACGGCGGGACCGGCACCATCGCCGTGTCCCGGAGCCAGGACGCCGCGGTGTTCTGCGCGACGGGAGTGCGACCGCTCCCGGTCGGCCAGACCTACGCCCTGTGGTTCAGCGAGGACGGCTCCTTCCGTCCCGCGGGCCTGGTCAGCGGGGGTGAGGCGCAGGACATGCAGATGCTCAACGGCCCGGTCTCGGGGCGACGGCCGTCGGCATCACGATCGAACCCGCCGGTGGCTCGTCCGCGCCCACCGGCCGGCCGATGGGACTGATCGACATTCCGACCTGAGATGCCCCGCCCGCCGTTCACCGTGACACGGCCCGCGGGCGGGCAAGCCGTGACACGGCCCGCGGGCGGGGGAGCCGTGGCGCCGCCGTGAGCAGGGTGCCGCGGCCGCGGTTTCCGGCGTGGCCCCGCTGTGAGCAGGGTGCCGTCGGCAGGGGCCGTGGGGGGCGCCGTCCACCGGTCCGTGCCTGCTCCGCGGCTCCCGGGTCTTGACCGCCGGTGTTGTGGGCTCTCGCTGCCGTGCCGTGCCGTTGCCGTGGGCTCGTCGGCCGGTCAGCCCGTGCCGAAGGGCGCGACCTCGCCCGGGGCGGAACGGGGGACCTCGCCTCCCTGAGCGAGGCCGCCGCGGTGGCCGTCCGCGGCCGTGAACGTCACCGGCAGCCGCGTGGGGCCGCGCAGCCCGCCCGGCCGCCAGCCGATGTCCTCCGGCGGCACCGCCAGCGCGAGGTCCGGCAGGCGCCGCAGCACGGTGCCGATGGCGATCTGGCCCTCCAGCCTGGCCAGCGGGGCCCCCAGGCAGTAGTGGATCCCGTGGCCGAAGGCGAGGTGGGCGTTGTCGTGCCGGGTGATGTCCAGCCGGTCCGGGGCGGCGAACCGGGCCGGGTCGCGGTCGGCGATGGCGGAGGCGATCAGTACGGTCGCCCCGCGCGGCACCGTCACACCGGCGATCTCGACGTCCTCCCGCGCGAACCTCGCGATTCCGGGGCTGACGGGCCCGTCGTAGCGCAGGAACTCCTCGATCGCCCCGGGCAGCAGTTCCGGGTCGTCCCTCAGCAGCGCCAGCTGGCCGGGGTGGGCGAGCAGTGCCGCGACACCGCTGCCGATCAGGTTGACCGTCGTGATGTACCCGGCGACGAGCAGCAGGAAGGCCATGGCGATCAGCTCGTCCTCGTTCAGCCGCTGCTCCTCGTCGCGGGCGGCGATGAGCGCGCTCAGCAGATCGTCCCCCGGCCGGGCCCGCTTGTCCGCGATGAGCCCGGTCAGATAGGCGCGCATGCGCTGCCACGCCGCGTCCACCACGGCCGGGTCCGGCATCTCCGCCCGGCGCAGCAGCATGTCGTCGGTCCACCGCTGGAACTCGTGCCGGTCGTCCAGCGGGACGCCGAGAAGCTCGCTGATGACGGTGACCGGGAGCGGCAGCGCGAAGTCCGCGACGAGTTCCGCCCGGCCGGCGGGCAGCAGACCGTCGAGCAGCCGGTCGGCGATCTCCTGGATCCTCGGCCGCAGCTCCGCCACCCGGCGCGCGGTGAACGCCTTCGAGACCAGCCGGCGCAGCCGGGTGTGGTCGGGCGGGTCGGTGCGCAGCATGTTGCTCACCATCGACTCGCGCTCCGTCGAGGGCAGCTGCTGCATCAGCCGCGGGTCCGAGGCGTCGCGGACGTCGCTGCTCAGCCGGGAGTCCGACAAGGCCGCCAGGCCGTCCTCGTAGCGGGTGACCAGCCAGGCCTCCACCCCGCCGGCGATCACGGCCCGGCGCACCGGACCCTCCTCGCGCAGCCGGCGGTAGAGCGGGAACGGATCCGCGACGAAGGCCGGGTCGGTATAGGGCAGAAGGACCGGCTGCTCGCTCATGTTGCCTCCCGGGAAGCGGCAGGTCCGTCCGTGCCGCAGACATCCTGCCTGAGGTTATATATCCAATTGTTACCGATGCCGGGATCTCATCGGACGTCATCGGACGTCATCGGGTGTCATCGAAGGGAGCGGTTGCCATGGAGCGGACCACCTGCTGTGTGGTGGGCGGCGGACCTGCGGGGATGGTCCTCAGCCTGCTGCTGGGCAGGGCCGGGGTGGACGTCACCGTGCTGGAGAAGCACGGCGACTTCCTGCGCGACTTCCGCGGTGACACCGTGCACCCCTCCACCCTGGCCCTGCTGGACGACCTGGGCCTGGCCGAGCGGTTCGCCCGGCTGCCGCAGCGCCGGGTGACCACGGTGCAACTGCCCGTCGGGCCGGACCGTTCCCTGATCACCGTGGGGGACGTCGGCGCGCTCCGCGGCACGTACAACTACATCGCGATGGTGCCCCAGTGGGACCTGCTCGACCTCCTCGCGGACGAGGCCGGCCGGGAACCGTCCTTCTCCCTCCGGATGAACACCGAGGCGACCTCCTTCCTGCTGGAGCGCGGACGGGTCAACGGCGTCCGCTACCGCACCTCCGACGGGCGCACCGGCGAACTGCGGGCCGCACTCACCGTCGCGTGCGACGGCAGGGGCTCGATCGCGAGGGCGCTGCCCGAGCTCGGCCTGGAGAGCTTCGACTGCCCGATGGACGCCTGGTGGTTCAGGCTGCCCCGGCACGAGAGCGATCCGAGCGGGCTGGTGGGCGGGGTCGGCGACAGGTTCTTCAGCGCACTGATCGACCGCGGCGACTACTGGCAGATCGCCGCACTGATCCCCAAGGGCACCGACGCCCGGCTGCGCGCGGAGGGTCTGGACCGGTTCATGGCGCGGTTCACCTCCGCGGCCCCGTGGCTCTCCGACCGGGCGCACGTGCTCACCTCGTGGGACGAGGTGAAGCTGCTCGACGTACGGCTCGACCGGCTGCGGCGCTGGCACCGCCCGGGGCTGCTGTGCATCGGCGACGCCGCCCACGCCATGTCACCGGTCTTCGGTATCGGCATCAACCTCGCCGTCGAGGACGCGGTCGCCGCCGCCCGCCATCTCGTCCGCCCCCTGGGCGAGGGCCGGGTGGGCCTCCGCGACGTACGCCGCGTCCAGCGCCGCCGATGGCCCACCACCGCGGGGACCCAGGCCCTCCAGCGCCTCGCCCACGCCAGGGTGATCGGGCCCCTGCTGGCCGGGGAACCCGCCTTCGGCAACCCCGAACTGGCCAGCCGCCTGACCGGGTTCGTCACCACCTCCCGCCGGTTCCGGCGGCTCCCGGCCTACTTCCTCGCTTACGGCGCGCTGCGCGAACGGCCGCCGGAGCAGTCGGTGCGGTGACGGACGCGGGACGGGCCCATGCGGTGACGGCTGGTGGAGCCGGTGCGGCGACGGCGGGGCGGAAGCCTTCGCGGGTGGTTCGGCTCAGGCGCACCCCGGCGGGCGGGTCCCTCCGTCGGCGGCGCCCCCGCGCCCGGCGCCGGGACAGCGGGGCGTGCACGCCCGCCGGGCGGCGGCCCCGGCACCCAGACTCCCGGCCGTCCGGCCGCCTGGTGTGCCGGGTCTGCGGTCTGCGGTCTGCGGTCCGCGGTCCGCGGTTTGCGGTCCGCGGTTTGCGGTCCGCGGGGCGAGGCTCTGCGCTGCGCGTCCCGGCCCTTGGACCGGGACACGGCCCGGACGTCAGTGCGTCGCGCCACCCGGGACCCGGCCGAGGATCGCGGTCAGGTCGGCCGCCGGGGGAGGGTGCCGAAGGCGAAACCCGTGTCGCCGCCCAGGCGGGAGGTGCAGAAGGCGTCGGCCACGGCGGCTGGTGCGTAGCGGACGAGGAGGGAGCCCTGCAGTACCAGGGCGAGGCGCTCGACCAGCCGCCGGGCGCGCAGCTCGGCGTCGGCGGTGGACGCCAGCTCGCCGCGCAGCCTGCGCCATGCCTCGTCCAGCCGCCCGTCCGCGCCCGCGGCCGCCTCGACCTCCGCCCGGAAGGCCTCCAGGCACTCCGGCTCGCGGGCGAGCGCACGGAGCACGTCGAGGGCGTTCACGTTGCCCGAGCCCTCCCAGATGCCGTTGAGCGGAGCCTCACGGTAGAGCCGGGGCATGCCCGACGCCTCGTCATAGCCGTTGCCGCCCAGGCACTCCAGGGCCTCCGCGACCGCGGCGGGCTGCCGCTTGCAGACCCAGTACTTCCCGACGGCCGTGGCCAGCCGCAGGAAGGCCCGCTCCTGCGCGTCACCGCGCTGCGCCCGGTCCGCCGCGCCCGCGACCCGGAGCGCGAGCGTCGTCGCGGCCTCCGACTCCAGCCCCAGATCGGCGATCACGTTCCGCATCAGCGGCTGGTCGATCAGCTTGGCGCCGAACACGGCCCGGTGGCGCACATGGTGCGCCGCCTGCGCCAGTGCCGCCCGGATCCCCGACGCCGACCCCAGGACGCAGTCGAGCCGGGTCATGGTGACCATGTCGATGATGGTCCGGACCCCCTGACCCTCCCGGCCGACCAGCCAGGCGACGGTGTCGTCGAACTCCGGCTCACTGCTGGCGTTGCTGCGGTTGCCGAGCTTGTCCTTCAGCCGCTGGATGCGGAAGGTGTTGCGCGAGCCGTCGGGCAGCACCCGGGGCACCAGGAAGCAGGACAGCCCTCCCGGCGCCTGCGCCAGGACCAGGAACAGGTCGTTCATCGGGGCGCTGGTGAACCACTTGTGCCCGCGCAGCCGCCAGCTGCCGTCCGGCCGCACGGTGGCCGCCGTGGTGTTGGCACGCACGTCCGTGCCGCCCTGCTTCTCGGTCATGCCCATACCGGCGAGCAGGCCCCGCTTGCTCCCGGGCTCCCGCAGGCCCGGGTCGTACACCCGGCTGGTCAGCAGCGGCTCGTAGGCCTTGGCGAGTTCGGGCGCCGACCGCAGTGCCGGTACGACGGCGTAGGTCATGGACACCGGGCAGCCGTGGCCCTGTTCGGCCGAGCTCCACACCATGAAGCCCGCCGCGCGGGCGACGTGCGCTCCCGGCCGGCCGTCCGCCCAGGGTGCCCCGCCCAGGCCCTCGCGGATGGCGACCTCCATCAGCGAGTGGTACGAGGGGTGGAAGTCGACCTCGTCGATCCGGTTGCCGTAGCGGTCGTGGGTGCGCAGTTCGGGTTCGTGGCGGTTGGCCTCCTCGGCCCAGCGCAGGACCTGCTCCGACCCGGCGAGCCGGCCGAGGCGGTGCAGGTCGTCCGCGTACCAGCCGGCGCCCTCGCGCCGGAGCCCCTCGAGCAGTACGGGGTCGTCGGCGACGTCGTGGCCGACGAGCGGCGGCGGCTGGTTGGTCACCTCGTGCGTACGGGCGGTGGGGTCGCTGCGCGGGGTCGCGTCCGCGGTGGCGGTCATCGGGAGTCCTCCGGGATGGTCGGGGTGATGCCGCGCGTGGCGCCCGCGCAGCGCAGGGACATCGCCACCAGTTCGTCCACCAGACGGCCCGCCTCGGGCCCCTCCGCGGGCGTGGCGAGCGGGTCGACCAGTACCTCGCCGATGGCACCGGTCAGGGCGGCCGCGGTGATCTCCGGGTCCTGGCGGGGGAGCAGCCCGGTGTCGACGCCCTCTCTGACGATCTCGGCGAACACGGCGCGGTAGCGGCGCCGGAACTCCAGGCGCTCCCGGCCGACGGCCGGTTCGGCCGGTGCGGCGAGCAGCGCGTGGGCCAGACCGCGCCGCTCCATGGCGCGGCGCGCGA
Organism: Streptomyces sp. I6; assembly: GCA_003725745.1. GTDB lineage: Bacteria > Actinomycetota > Actinomycetes > Streptomycetales > Streptomycetaceae > Streptomyces. Next base: position 5,652,764 of record RHDP01000001.1, read on the forward strand.
AGACCCCGACACCGAGGGCCAGCCGCTCCACCGGGTCGCCGCTGCCCTCCCGGAGCACCTCGCCGAGCACATCGACCTCGTGGCCCGACGCCCGGCGGAACACCTCGACCGCCAGCGCCTGCTTCGAGGGGAAGTGCTGGTAGACGGAGCCGACGGACATACCGGCGGCAGCGGCGACCGCGGTGACGGACGCGTTCGCCCACCCGGCCTCGGCGACCACGGACGTGGCCTGCTCGACCAGGTGCTCCCGGGCGGCGGCGAGGCGGTCCTCGACGGCGGGCGGCCTGCGGTAGGGCATGGAACCAGTGAACCACCGTTCAGAGCTTCGGGCCAGACCTGCCGGACGCGTCCGGGCGGCACTCTCCGGGCTGACGGGCCGCCCGGCGGGCTGAGCCCGGGCCACTCACGGGGTGATCCGCGGAGCCGTTCAGCCGCGCCGCCGCCCGGTCCGCGCCGTGACGTCCCCGAGGACGCCCTCGATCCGCCGCCGGGCGTCCTCGTCCCTGGGCACGGCGGGGAGTTCACGCCCCCGTGCCGTCCCCCACGCCGTCGCCACCGCCACCGGATCGCGGCCGGTCGCCGCGCCCGCGGCCAGCGCGGCGGCTCCCAGCGCCACGAGTTCCCCCGACTCCGGGATCAGCACGGCACGGCCGGAAAGGCGGCGCACGGTGTCGACCCAGAACCGCCCGCGCGCGCCGCCCCCGATCAGCCTGAGCGGCCGCGCGTCCACCCCGTGGCCCGCCGCCCCGCCGCCCCCGCCCTCGTGACCGTCCCCGCCGTCGTCGCCGAGGGGGAGCTGGTCCAGGGCGCGCAGCAGGGTGAACACCGCGCCCTCGTATGCCGCGCCGAGCAGCTGACGGGGTGTGGTGGTGTGCCGCAGTCCGGTGAGCAGGCCGGAGGCGTACGGGAGGTCGGGGGTGCGCTCGCCGTCGAGATACGGCAGCAGCACCGCCTCGCCGCCCGGTTCGGCGTCCTCGCGGTCGAGCCCCAGCAGGCCGGCGACCTTGTCGACCGCGAGCGTGCAGTTGAGGGTGCAGGCGAGCGGCAGGTGGCCGCCGTCGGTGGTGGCGAAACCCGCCAGCGCGGGCGAGGAGGGGCGGGCGCGGGTGGCCGCGAAGACCGTGCCCGAGGTGCCGAGGCTGACCACCGGGTGGTCGAGCAGCCCCGAGCCGCCGAGCCCCAGCCCGACCGCCGCCGCCATGTTGTCGCCCGTTCCCGCGGCGACGGCGAGGCCCTCCGGCAGGCCGAGTGCCTCCGCCGCCCGGCGGGTCAGGGATCCGATCCGCTCGGCGCCGCTCCCGGCGACGGCCGGCAGCAGCGCCGGGTCGAGGCCGACCAGGCCGAGCAGTTCGGGGTCGTAGGCACCGGTCGCGGTCGAGTACCAGCAGGTGCCGGAGGCGTCGCCGGGGTCGGTCACGGCGGTGCCCGCGAGCCGCTCGGTGAGGAAATCGTGGGGGAGCCGTACGGCGGCGGCCGCGTCGGCGGTCCCGGGTTCGTTCTCGCGCAGCCATTGCCACTTGGTCGCGGTCATGGCGGCGACGGGCACCGAGCCCGTACGGGCCGACCAGGCTCCGGCGCCGCCGAGGGACCGGACCAGGGCGGCGGCCTGGGGGCCGAGCGGGTGTCGTTCCAGAGGAGCGCGGGGCGCAGCGGCCGCCCCGCGGCGTCCAGGGTGACGAGTCCGTGCTGCTGTCCGGCGACCGCGATGGCCGCGACCGCGGAGGGGGCGGCCCCGGACGCCGCCACCGCCGAGGCGACGGCCCCGCACAGCGCGCGCCACCACATCTCGGGGTCGCTCTCCCGGGCCCCGCCCTCACCGGTGACGGTGTGCGGTGAGCGGCCCACGGCCAGCAGGCGGCCGGATCCGGTGTCGACGACGGCGGCCTTGGTGGACTGGGTGGAACTGTCCACGCCGATGACGACGGGCGATGACGGCACTGCACACCTCACTGGGCGATTTTTCACTGTCGTGAAAACAAAATATGGCGAGCAACATCAGTACCGTCAACCCTAGTGAAACGGGCCAATCCGCACTCATCGAGGCTCACCGGAGGGCGGGGCAAGGTCTTGGCGGGCGACGGTATCTGCGATATTGGTTGGTCATCAAACAAATTCCGGACCGTCGTCTCCCGAGGGGCAGCACCATGTCGGAGAAGTACACCCCCACCCCGCAGGACAGGTTCACCTTCGGCCTGTGGACCGTCGGCTGGAGAGGCCGCGACCCCTTCGGCGAGGCGACCCGGCCCGCCCTGGACCCGGTCGAGTCCGTCGAGCGCCTGGCGGCGCTGGGAGCGTACGGCGTGACCTTCCACGACGACGACCTGATCCCCTTCGGCGCCGATCACGCCGAGCGCGAGGCCGCCGTCAGGCGCTTCCGCTCCGCCCTGGAGCGCACCGGCCTGACCGTGCCCATGGCGACCACCGACCTCTTCTCGCACCCCGTGTTCAAGGACGGCGCCTTCACCGCCAACGACCGCGACGTCCGCCGCTTCGCGCTCCGCAAGACGATCCGCAACATCGACCTCGCCGCCGAACTGGGCGCCACCACCTATGTCGCCTGGGGCGGCCGCGAAGGCGCCGAATCCGGTGCGGCCAAGGACGTACGGCTCGCCCTCGACCGGATGAAGGAGGCGTTCGACCTCCTCGGCGAGTACGTCACAGAACAGGGCTACGACCTGCGCTTCGCCATCGAGCCGAAGCCCAACGAACCGCGGGGCGACATCCTGCTGCCCACCATCGGCCACGCCCTCGCCTTCATCGAGCGCCTGGAGCGCCCCGAACTGGTCGGTGTCAACCCGGAGACCGGCCACGAGCAGATGGCCGGGCTCAACTTCCCGCACGGCATCGCCCAGGCGCTGTGGGCGGGCAAACTCTTCCACATCGACCTCAACGGCCAGTCCGGCGCCAAGTACGACCAGGACCTCCGCTTCGGCGCGGGTGATCTGCGCCAGGCGTTCTGGCTCGTCGACCTGCTGGAGACGGCCGGGTATCAGGGGCCCCGCCACTTCGACTTCAAACCGGTGCGCACCGACGGCGCCGACGGTGTGTGGGAGTCGGCGAAGAACTGCATGCGCAACTACCTGGTCCTCAAGGAGCGCGCCGCCGCCTTTCGCGCCGACCCCGAGGTCGGGCGGGCGCTGGCCGCGTCCCGGCTCGGCGAACTCGCCCGCCCCACCGCCCCCGACGGCCTCCGGGGCCTGCTCGCGGACGCCGCCGCCTACGAGGAGTTCGACGTACGGGCGGCGGCCGAGCGGTCCATGGCCTTCGAACGCCTCGACCAGCTCGCTATGGAGCACCTGCTCGCCGTGCGCTGACGACGGGATATGTTGCCCTGTCGCCCTTCGGCGAGCAGCAGCCCCCGGCCGGAACCGCCGCGACCGGGGCATCCTCGGAGGTATCGGGTGAACGTGTCGCAGAGCGCCGCGGGAGCCGCCACCGGTGGCCCGGGCCGCGCGCCGGCCGACCAGGTGGCGGTACGCCGCGCCAACCTCGTCCGGGTCCTCGGTGTGGTGCGCTCGGCCGGCCCGCTGTCCCGGGCGGCGGCGGCCCGGCACGCCGGGCTGACCCGGGCCACGGTGTCCAGCCTCGTGGCGGAGCTGATCGGGCGCGGTCTGCTCCGGGAGACCGGCTTCCAGCAGGACGGGACCGTCGGCCGTCCCGGGCGCCGTCTGGAGATCGACGGCCGGGCGGTGTCGGCGCTGGGCCTGGAGGTCAACTCCCGCTACCTCGCGGCCTGGTCGACGGATCTCGCGGGCCGCACCCGCCATGAGCGGCGGGTCGTCCACGACGCCACCCGCGAGGGTGCCGAGCGCACGATACGGGCGCTGGCCGGGATCGCCGCCGAACTGCTCGGCGAGGCACGGGCCGCGGGGGTGCGCACGGCGGGGATCGGCGTCGCCGTGCCCGGTCCCGTGGACACCGACGGCGGTACGGTGCGGGCCGCGCCGAACCTCGGCTGGCGGGACGTCCCCGCAGCCCGGCTGCTGCGCGAACTCCTCGGCCTGCCGGACGGGACGACCGTCGCCGTCGACAACGAGGCGAACCTGGCGGCGCTGGCCGAGTGCGGCCGCGCCGGGGCCGGGGCCGCCGACCTGGTGTACGTCACGGGTGAGGAGGGCATCGGCGCGGGAATCGTCGTCAACGGCGGGCTGCTGCGCGGCGCGGGCGGCTTCAGCGGCGAGCTGGGACATCTGCAGGTGGACCCCGCGGGCGGGACCTGCGCCTGCGGGCGCACCGGCTGCCTGGAGACCAAGGTCGGGCTGACCGCCGCGATCCGCATCGCCGCACCGGACCTGGCCGCGGGCGGGGCCGCCTCCCGCGATCCCCGGGAGCTGGCCGGGGAACTGCTGCGACGGGCCACCGAGGGGGACCCGCGGGCGCTGGCCGGGCTGGACGAGATCGGCCGCTGGCTCGGCATCGGGCTGGCCGTCCCGGTCAATCTGCTCAACCCCGAGGTCATCGTGCTGGGCGGCTACTTCGCGGCGGTCGCCCCGTATCTGCTGCCCGCCGCGATGCGGGAGCTGCGTGAACGGGCCGTGGCCGGGGACGCCGCGGTCTCCCGGGTCACCGGGTCGGCCCTGGGGTTCAGCGCCGCGGTGCGCGGTGCCGCGGGCGTCATCGTGGAGGAGGTCTTCGCCGACCCCACCCGGCTGATGCCGGCGGTGACCGGCGACGGGTGAGGCCGCCCCGGTGCTGGGGGAACACGCACGTGCCGGCCGGCCGCTTCCCACCGCACGGGCCGTGGCCGCCGCTCCGCGCACCGCCCGGCCGCCGGGGCACCGGCGTACACCCGACTGTTCGCCCGGGCTTCGCCCGCCCCGCTCGGGCATCGGTGACCACCCACCCGTCCTGGACCGCGGTCCCGCACGGGCGCGCCCGGCGTTGGCCATGCCCCCCGGCTCCACCGCATCCGTGCCGTGGTCCCGGCCTGCGGCGAAGCTCCCCGCGCATGACGGCCCGGCACCGCCCGGCTCCCGCCCCGGCTCATCGACCGACTCACCCGCCGCCGCTGTGACCTCACCGGCCGCGGGGCACCGCCCGGGACTCCGGCGTACGACCGTGCCGGCGCCGACACGGTCGCCCGGCGTATCGCCGGACGGGACCCCGCCGCTCGCCGCCGGACGGGCCCCGCTCGTCGGCGGACGGGCCCCGCTCGTCGGCGGCTGGAGCAGCAGGTTCAGACAGCGGCCGCCGGTGCGCTTCACTGGCACTCCGGTAATGTGTCATCCGTTCCCACAGAAAGAGACCCACATGGGCAGCAGTGTCGAGACGCTGGAATTCCAGGCCGAGACGCGCCAGTTGCTCCGACTGGTGATTCACTCGATCTACTCGAACAAGGACATCTTCCTGCGCGAGCTGATCTCGAACGCCTCCGACGCACTGGACAAGCTGAGGCTGGAATCGCTGACCGACTCCAGCCTCGCCGGGATCGACACCACCGACCTGCACATCGCGCTGGAGGCCGACCAGGACGCCCGCACGCTGACCGTCCGCGACAACGGGATCGGCATGACCCGGGACGATCTCGTGGAGCTGATCGGCACGATCGCCAAGTCCGGCACCTCCGGCCTGCTGGAGAAGATCAGGGAATCCAAGGACGCCGCCACCGCCGAGAGCCTGATCGGTCAGTTCGGCGTCGGCTTCTACTCGGCGTTCATGGTCGCCGACAAGGTGACCCTGCGCACCCGGCGGGCCGGCACCGACTCCGGCACCCGGTGGGAGTCCGACGGCGAGGGCACCTACGACCTCCAGGCCGTGGACGGACTGCCCGTGGGCACCTCGGTCACCCTGCACCTCAAGCCCGCCGACGGCGAGGACGGGCTTGCCGACTACCTGTCCGAGTCGAAGATCCGCCAGATCGTCAAACGGTACTCGGACTTCATCCGCTGGCCGATCCGGATGGCCACCGAGCGCACCGGCCCAGAGGGCGAGACCACCCGCGACGTCGACACGCTCAACTCGATGAAGGCGCTCTGGGCCCGGCCCCGCACCGAGGTCACCGAGGACGAGTACCACGAGTTCTACCGGCAGATCAGCCACGACTGGCTGGCTCCGGCCGAGACGATCCACATGCGCGCCGAGGGCACCTTCGAGTACGAGGCGCTGCTGTTCATCCCGAGCAGGCGCCCTTCGACCTGTTCTCCCGCGAGGCCGGGCGCGGCGTCCAGCTGTACGTCAAGCGGGTGTTCATCATGGACGACTGCGCAGCGCTCATGCCCAACTACCTGCGCTTCGTCAAGGGTGTCGTGGACGCCCACGACCTGTCGCTGAACGTCTCCCGCGAGATCCTCCAGCACGACCGCCAGATCCGCGGCGTACGCCGGCGCCTGGTCAAGAAGGTCCTCGGCGCCATCAAGGACATGCAGTCCAAGGACGCCGAGCGTTACACGAAGGTGTGGGCGCAGTTCGGCCGGGCGCTGAAGGAGGGCCTGGTCGAGGACACGGACAGCACCGAGGCACTGCTCGAGCTGGTGTCGGCCGCCTCCACGCACGACCCGGAGAAGACCACCACACTGCGCGAGTACGTCGGGCGCATGAAGGACGGGCAGGACGCCATCTACTACCTGACCGGCGAGAGCCGATCGATGGTGGAGAACTCCCCCCACATGGAAGCCTTCGCCGCCAAGGGCTACGAGGTCCTGATCCTCACCGACCCCGTCGACGAGGTGTGGGTGGACCGGGTCCCCGCCTTCGACGGCCACCGGCTGCAGTCCATCGCCAAGGGCCAGGTCGACCTCGACGCGTCCGCCGGCGACGACCGGGAGACCGGCGCGGAGAAGGCCCAGCGCGAGCAGGACTTCGCAGCCCTGCTGCCGTGGCTGGGCACCACCCTGTCCGAGCAGGTCAAGCAGGTCCGCCTGTCGTCACGCCTGACGACCTCGGCGGCATGCATCGTCGGCGACGCCCACGACGTGACGCCGACCCTGGAGAAGATGTACCGGGCCATGGGGCAGCAACTGCCCACCGTCAAGCGGATCCTGGAAATCAACCCCGCACACCCGCTGGTCACCGCCCTGCGCACGGCACACGACGCCAACGCCGACGACCCCGCGCTGGCGGAGATCGCCGAGCTGATCTACGGTAGCGCGCTGCTCGCCGAAGGAGGCGACCTGCCCGACCCGGCCCGCTTCACCCGGCTGCTCACCGACCGGCTGACGCGCACTCTGTGACCACGGGTGCGGCCCGGCACGACCGAAGCGCCCGGTCGCACCCACCACGACTCCGCTGGGGCGGGTCGTGAACCGGACGCCGCAGGCCCCGCCCTGCGGGCGGACGGTGCTGCTTCGCATCCCGCCCCGGCCTCACGTTCCCTGTGAACCCGGCAGCCCCGGCACCCCTCCACGGAGTGCCGGGGCTGCCGGGTGGTGCGGTTCGCCGAAACCGCCCGCGCCCGGGCCGTCCCCGACCCGCGAGGGGCGACCGGCGTCCGGCTGCCCTCTCGGGGAGGAGGATGCCGAGGGGGTTCTCACGTCGGCAGGGCGGCTATCTCGCGTGCCGCGTCCCGGGCGGGGCGGCCGGCCCCGATGAGGGTGGCGGAGGCGGGGCCGGTCCAGTCTCCGTAGCCGAGGAGATGCAGACGCGGCTCGCCGGCGGCCCGGGTACCCGATGTGGCGATACGGCCACGCGGGCCCCTGATCCCGAGCGGGGCGAGGTGGGAAAGCGCCGGCCGGAAGCCGGTGCACCAGATGACGGTGTCCGCTTCGGCCCGGGTGCCGTCGGGCCACTCCGCGCCGTCGGCCGTCAGCCGGGCGAACATCGGTGTGGCCCTGAGCAGTCCGTGGTCCCGGGCGTGTCGGACGGGCGGGACCGCGACGACGTCGCCCAGTGACGCCACACCCCCGGTATCGGTGCGGCCCGCTTCAAGGGCTCTGCGGCGCGCGGTGGCGACGTCGAACAGGACGCGCCCGTCGACGTCGTCGGGAAGGAAGCGAGGCGGGCGCCGGGTGGCCCAGATCAGGTCGGTGTGCCCGGCGAGGTCCGCCGCGATCTGGGCGCCCGAGTTGCCGCCGCCGACGACGATGACGCGCTTCCCGGTGAAGTCCCGCGGCCGGCGGTAGCAGGCCGCGTGGAGCTGTTCGCCCCGGAAGGAGGTGCGACCGGGCACGGCCGGCAGGAACGGCCGCGACCAGGTGCCGGTCGCGCTGATCACGGCATGGGCCCGCCAGCCGCCGGTGTCGGTCTCGACCCGCAGGAGGGGGCCGTCGCGGTGTACGCCGTCGACCTGGACTCCGTGCTGCACCGGCAGTTCGTAGCGCTTCTCGTAGTCGGCGAGGTAGTCCACCACGTGCCGGGCGTCCGGGTACGGCTCGCCGGGCTGGGGCGGCATGAGCCGGCCGGGCAGCGAGGAGAGGGCCGCCGGGGAGAACAGGCGCAGGGAGTCCCAGGCGTGCTGCCACGCCCCGCCCGGCGCGGCCTGGGCGTCGAGGACGGTGAAGTCGATGCCGAGGCGGCGCAGATGGTAGCCGGCGGCCAGTCCGGTCTGGCCGCCGCCGATCACCACCACCCGTGTCCGCCGGGTCATGCCGCCGGGCGCGCCTCGGCGGGACGGCCCGGTCTGAAGACGAGGGCCGCCAGGGCCAGGCCGACGACGGCGCCGGCGAGTTGGGCGCCGATGAACCCGGGGACGGAGGACGGGGCGATGCCGGCGAAGGTGTCGGTGAAAGCCCGGCCGATCGTCACCGCCGGGTTGGCGAAGGACGTGGAGGAGGTGAACCAGTAGGCGGCGCCGATGTAGGAGGCGACCGCCACGGGTGCGAACCGGAGCCGGTCGGTGCGGGCCAGGCCGAAGACCAGCAGGATCAGCCCGGCGGTGGCCACGACCTCGCCGAGCAGGAGGTTGCCGGCGGACCGCTCGCGCGTGGACCACTCCACCAGCGGCTCGCCGAACATGGCGCCGGCGAGGATCGCGCCCGCGATCCCACCCGTGATCTGGGCCGGGACGTACACCGCGGCCTCCCGGGCGGTGACGCCGCCGCCTCCGCGCCGCGCGGTCCACACCTCCGCGAGGGTCACCGCGGGGTTGAAGTGGGCCCCGGAGACGGGGCCGAGCAGGACGATCAGCACGCCGAGCCCGAAGACCGTGGCGATCGAGTTGGCCAGCAGCTGGAGGCCGACGTCGGGGGTGAGATCGGTGGCCTGTATACCGGAGCCGACGACGACGGCCACCAGGGCGGCGGTCCCCACCAGTTCGGCCGCGGCCCGGGCGGCGAGGGGGAGCGGGGCGGCGTGGCGCCCGGCGCGGGCTGCGGGCCGGCGGCCGGAGCCGCGGGGGAATCGGCCGGGCGGGCGGAAGCGGCCTCGGTGGCGCTCAACGGAACTCCTTGATGCGTGCGGTCGCGCGGGGCGCGCTGATCAGGGGCAGGAACGCCTGAGGTCGGCCTCGGCGGTGGCGCGCGCGGTCCTCGCCAGGTCGGCGAACTGGCCGGCGAGTGACTCGATGACGTCGGGCTTGAGCCGGTAGTAGGTGAAGCGCCCGCACGGCTCGGTCTCGACCACGCCCGCTTCGCGCAGCACCTTCAGGTGGTTGGAGAGGTTCGTCTGCCTGGCACCGGTCTCCTCGACGAGATGGCTGGTGCAGAGCGTCTCTCGGGCGAGGAGGGTCACGATCCGGAGCCTGAGCGGGTCGGCCAGTACCCGAATCAGGTCAGTGTCGACTGACGTCATCATGGGCTGATACTCTCATATCAGTGGCCACTGACGCCACCGGTTGCTGATGTCATCCGTGCCTGATGCCCCCGTGTGACGTGGCAAGACACCGTACGCGAGACAAGAGAGAGACCCGCGATGGCCGAGAAGCCCTCCGTCCTGTTCGTCTGCGTCCACAACGCCGGCCGCTCCCAGATGGCCGCCGGATGGCTGTCCTACCTGGCCGGCGACCGTATCGAGGTCCGCTCCTCCGGCTCCGCTCCCGCCGAGCAGGTCAACCCGGCCGCGGTCGAGGCGATGAGGGAGGTCGGCATCGACATCTCCGCCGAGACGCCGAAGATCCTCACCGTGGACGCGGTCAGGGAGTCCGACGTCTGCATCACCATGGGCTGCGGCGACACCTGCCCGGTCTTCCCCGGCAAGCGCTACCTGGACTGGACACTGGAGGACCCCGCGGGCCGGGGGGTGGAGGCCGTACGCCCGATCCGCGACGAGATCAGGAAGCTCGTCGAGGGGCTGATCGAGGAACTCGCGCCGGAACGGACCGCGTGACCGGGGCCGGAAGCGTCTGCATGCGGTCTCGCTAGGCAGACCGGTCTCTGCCCGCCCGGCTTTCGCCCGCCCGGCCGCTGCCCGCCCCGGTCTCGACCGGGGCGGGCAGCGGCCGGCTCCTTGCGGGTGGTGCACCGTCAGCCGCCGGAGGGTTCCAGGATCTCCCGCACGCGGCGCAGGTGACGCCCGTCCGGTGCTGCACGGCAGCGGCGAAACGGGGCGGGGCCGGTGGCGCCGGTGGCGGCCGTTGGCCCGGCCCGCACACCGCGACGGGTACCGTCACCGGCCCGGTGGCTGCCTCCCGGCCCCGCGGGGTGTGCGGCTCGCCGTCCGGCGCGGCCGCGGCGCCCTCCTCCGCCCCGGCCTGCGGCCCGGCCGGGATCGACCTCGAGGGCGCGCGACCTGCTTGAGGGCGCTCCCGGTGGAGGTGCTCCCGGTGGAGGTGCGCCCGGCGGCGTCCGGTGTGTTCCCTGCCGCCGTGGCGGGGCCGGGCCCTCAGGCCGGCGGCCCCTTGGGGCGCGGGGCGGCCGGGCTGCGCGCCGGCCCACCCGCGCTGCCCGCTGCCCCGGCCGCCTCGGGGCCTCCCGGGGCGCCGCGCACGGCCCCGGCTGCCTCGGGGCCTCCCGGGGCGCCGCGCACGGCCCCGGCTGCCTCGGGGCCTCCCGGGGCGCCGCGCGCCGCCCCGCCCGACTCCGGTCCTCCGAGGGTGCCGGCCCCCGCGGCCGGCTGCGAGATGTGGGCGTTGCGCTCGTCCGCCCAGCCCTGCAGCGCGGTCATGCAGGCGTGGTCCAGATGGCGCACCCCGGAGAGGTCGAGTTCCACATGGCGCTGCGGCAGCGCCTCCAGAGTGTCCAGGATGCGGGGCAGCCGCAGGAACGTGGCATTGCCCGTGAGCCGGACCCGTACGGCCCCGGCCCCGCTGTCGGAGACCGAGATATGGACGTGGGACATGGCCCATGCCGTCTTGACGACGGCGAGCAGCAGACCGATGAGCACGCCCTCGAACATGTTCGTCGTCACGATCGCCGCCGCCGTGACGATGAGGACGACGGCTTCGCCGCGGTGGTCGCGCCACAGCGGCCTGATCTCCCGCACCGGGATCAGCTTCCACCCCGCGTGGATGAGGACGCCGGCGAGTGCCGCGGTCGGGACGTAGGACAGCGCCTGCGGCAGAAGGGCGACGAAGAGCAAGAGCCATACACCGTGCAGCACCCGCGAGAGCTTGGTACGTGCCCCGGCCCGGACGTTCGCGGAGCTGCGTACGATGACGGCGGTCATCGGCAGCGACCCCAGCAGGCCGCACACGGTGTTGCCGGCGCCCTGCGCCATCAGCTCCTTGTCGTAGTCGGTGCGGCGGCCCGAGTGGAGGCGGTCCACGGCGTTGGCGCTGAACAGGCTCTCCGCCGAGGCGATCAGCGCGAACGCCACGACCGTGGCGGCGAGCCCGACGTCGGCGAGGCGCGCGGCGTCGGACAGTCCGGGCGGCTGGATCGCGTGCAGCAGTCCCTGGACCTCGACCCGGGAGATCGGCAGGTCGAGCAGAGCCGTCAGCGCGGTCGCGGCACCCACCGCGACGAGCGCCCCCGGCACCACCCCGGCCCGCCCCGAGATACGCGGCCACACGGCGATGAGCCGTGCCGTGCCCACACCCACGGCGAGTGCCAGGAGGGCGTGCTGCGACGTGAGCGTGGCGAGCACCAGCCGGGGCAGGCCCGCGAGGTCGGCCAGGCCGCCTCCCGGGGCCTTGGCGTCCGCCAGGGCGTAGAGCTGACCGGCGATCAGGACCAGTCCGATGCCGGCGAGCATGCCCTGGACGACGGCCAGCGAGATGGCGCGGAACCAGCGGCCGAGCCGCAGGGCGCCGAGCACGACCTGGATCAGCCCGGCGCCGAGCACGATCACGCCCAGCGCGGGCAGCCCGTACTCGGACACGGCCGTGAAGACGAGGACGGTCAGCCCGGCCGCCGGGCCGCTGACCTGGAGGCTGCTGCCGGGCAGCAGCCCGGTGACCAGACCGCCGACGATGCCGGTGATGAGGCCGAGTTCGGCCGGTACGCCGGAGGCGACGGCCACGCCCACGCACAGCGGCAGGGCGACGAGGAAGACGACGAGCGAGGCGGTGACGTCGGCGCGTAGGGTGCGCCGGCGCTCTGCAGTGATCAGGGGCATGGCGTTCTCTCGGGAGATGAGGAAGGAACGTCGTGGGCGTCTGCGCCGGCGGCCGGGCCCCTCGGGGCCCTGCCGCCGGTGCCGGTGGCCGGGGTGCCGGCCCGGATCACAGGGGCCGGAAGGTGCGGCCGTCCGCTCCGCAGGCGAGGACCTCGCCGGTCTCGACCGTGTAGTACCAGGCGTGCAGCCGCAGCCGGCCGGTCTCCAGCCGCCGGGTGACGCAGGGGTAGGTCCGCAGATGGTCCAGCTGGGTCAGCACGTGCCGCCGTACGGCGGGTGCCAGTTCCTCGTCGGTGGACGGCGCCTCTGCGGGCGTGTCCCGGCCGGTGCGGTGCCCGGCCCTGGTGAGCCAGCCCCGTACCAGCGGCATGCTCCGGACGTCCTGCTCCCGCAGCAGGCCCTGGACGGCGCCGCAGTGCGAGTGCCCGCACACGACGATGTCGGGCACCTCCAGGGCCTCCAGGGCGAACTCCAGGCTGCCCCCGACCGCGCAGGCCGCCTGCGGCTGCCAGGGGGGAACGATGTTCCCGGCGGTGCGCACCTCGAAGACGTCGCCGGGTCCGGCGCCGGTGATCAGCGAGGGGATCACCCGGGAGTCGGAACAGGTGATGAACAGCGCCTGGGGGCGCTGCCCCCGCGCGAGCGCCGCGTAGGCGCCCTGCTGGCCGGCGATCCGTGCCGGGAAACGGCGGGCGTTCTCGATGAGTGACTGCATGATGGTCGTACCTCGGTCTCTTCGATGCGGAAGGTGTCTGCTTCGTCGAAGAGGGGTGCGCCGCCGCGGTGCTGACGTCCTGTGACAGGGCGTCGACCGGCACCGGGCTTGCGCCCCGGGGGCTTCCCGGGGGCTCGGGAGGGCGGTGTCCGGCGGCGCACCTGCCGGTCAGCAGCGGAACGACTGCAGGCTGCTCAGGGTCGGCGCCGGTGCGCCGCCCGGGTTCCGGCTGTGTCTCGCGGTGCCGGCCGAAGCGGCGGGCGGCGGGCCCGCCGTCTCGTCCGGGGCGCCGCCCTGGCCGGTGCTGCCGCCGCCGTGGCCGGCGGGGCATGGGTGCTGAGCGGGGCGAGCCGCGAGGGGTGGTTGCGCCGGTCGTACTCGTCGTGGTGGAGCCCGGCGCCGTCGGCGCTGGCGACGATGACCGCGGTGTGGGGGTTCCTGTTCTCGGTGGAGGCGACGGCCGCCTCGGCCCGGGGTGTGCCGGGGGTGGCGCACAGCGGAGTCACCACGTGCAGCAGCACCGCGCAGATCAGCAGAATGCCCGCTGACACACGTGAGATCACTGCCCAACTCCTTGGATGTCAGTGCTGCGCCGGGCCGAACATTACCGTTCCTTTGCCACGGTTTTCGGTTGATTTCTGCGGATTACGCATGATGTGGTGTTGTCAGCCTGGTTCGCGTCGCGTTCCGCTGCCACCCGTGGGCGTCCGTTCGCGGTACGGCTAACGCCGTCCACGGCCCCTGGTCACGGGGGCACGGCGGCGCACCAGGGCAGGCCGGGTCCGGAAGCGACCCGGTGCGGCCCGTGGGACCCCGTGACGATGCCCGTCGTGCCGCCGTCGCCCGGCGCGGCGGCACGGGGAAGTCGGTGTGGGCCCGGACGCGGTACCGCCGTCGAGGCCGGCGGGCGGACCCGAAAGAGTGTGTCGCCGCCCGGGGGCGGGTGGACCCCCGGCCGGGCGCGTACCGGCCGCGGTGCGGGCTCCGGTGGTGCGTGTGGGACGGTGGGGCAGCCGTCCACCGGCTCGCCGCGGGGCCGGTTCAGCCGTCCACGGGCACGCTGCGAAGCCGGTTCAGCCGTCCACCGGCAGTCCGCGCGGTTCCTTGATCCGTTTCATGATGATCTGCGAGTTGACCTCGGTGACACCGGACAGTGCCGTCAACTGCTCGATCCACAGCCGTTCGTAGGCCCGGAGGTCGCTCACCGCGATACGCAGCAGGCACCCTGGGCTGCCGAAGAGGCGGTACGCCTCGATCACGTCCGGAATGTCCTGGAGGGCTGCCTCGAAGGACTCGACCACCTCGCGGTCGCGTGCCACCTCGATGGAGACCAGCACCTCGAACCCCCGGTCGACCGCATCCGGGTCGACGACCGCCCGGTAGCCCCGGATCACGCCGTCCTGCTCCAACTGCCGCACGCGGCGCATGCAGGGGGAAGGGGTGAGGCCGATGCGCTGGGCCAGCTCCTGGTTGCTCAGCCGGCCGTCGTTCTGGAGCTCGCGCAAGATTGCCCTGTCGATCTCGTCCATGGCGCAATCATCCACCATGCACTTGCCGAGTTGGAGCTGAAGTTGCGACCAAATTGCGCACGAGAACTTCTATGATTGCGGCCGCCGCTCCGGCCACCGCCGGAGTCAGCCATGGGGCGCTGCCCGGCCGGAGCCATGAGCGGGGGCCGGGCCGCGCGTTCCGTGGGAACAGCCGCCCTGGGGCACGCCCCCCGAACCGAGGAGGAACGCGCACTGTGGGACGGATCGTCGTCATCAGTACCGGAGGGACGATAGCCAGCCGCCGGCAGGGAGCCGGCTTCGCCGCCGCCGCCGGCGGCGGCGAGGTCATGGCCACCGCCCCGCTGCCGGAGGGCGTCAGCACCGAGGTCGTCGACCTCGGCAGCGTGAACAGCGCCCGGCTCACCACCCGCCACCAGCTGACCCTCCTCCGCACCGTCCACGAGGTGCTCGAGGACCCCGAGGTCGACGGCATCGTCGTCACCCACGGCACGGACACCCTCGAAGAGTCCGCCTTCCTGGTGGACCTCCACCACGACGACCCGCGCCCGGTGGTCTTCACCGGCGCACAGCTGCCCCTCGGGGCGGTGGACGGCGACGGACCCGGCAACCTCCACGACGCCCTGCTCACCGCCGCGACGACCCGCGGCCTGGGTGTCGTGATCGTCTTCGACGGGAAGGTGCATCCGGCCCGCGGCACGGTCAAGACGCAGACCCTGGCCCCCGACGCCTTCGCCGACCCTTCCGGCGCCCGTCTGGGAAACATCGGCTTCGGCCGGGTCGCCGTCCTGCGCCGACCGCTGCGCCCGGCGGCGCTTCCGCTGCCCGCCGTCCCGGAGTCCGCCGTTCCCCGCGTCGACATGGTCATGCACCACTGCGACGCCGACGCCCTGGTGTTCAACGCCGCGCTCGGCGCCGGGGCCCGGGGCATCGTCCTGGTGGCCACCGGGGCGGGGAACGCGACCCCGGAGATCGCCGAGGCCGTCGCCGCCGCCACCTTCCGCGGTGTACTCGTCGCCCTGACCACCCGGGTGCAGGCCGGCCCGGTCACCGAGATCTACACCTGTGGCGGCGCCGTGGACCTCGTGGCCGCGGGCGCCGTGCCGACCGGAACACTCCGCGCCGGACAGGCCCGGATCGCCGTACTGAGCGCGCTGCTCGCCACCGCCGACCCCCGCGAGGGGGAGCGGCTGCTGCGCCATGCGCTCGGCGAACCGGTGGCCGCCGACGCCAGGCCGGCGGACCTGGCCCGCGTCACCTAGCCGCCCCGGCCGCTCCCGGGGCGTCCGGCCCCTGCGCGGGCGTGTCCGTCACGTCCGCGTACCCGCCACCGCCGCGCACTCGCCGCCTCCGCGTACCCGCCACCCGACACGAAAGCCCGTAGCGCCATGCCCACGCACGACCGACTCCTCTCCGACGACCCGCGCGACGAAGCCCCCGGCGGCACGTTCCGACGCGAGCACGACCTGCTCGGCGAGCGCGACGTCCCCGCGGACGCCTACTACGGCATCCACACCCTGCGGGCCGTCGAGAACTTCCCCATCACCGGCACCGCCGTCTCGGCCTATCCGGACCTCGTGACCGCCCTCGCCTCCGTGAAGCAGGCCGCGGCGCTCGCCAACCGCGAACTCGGTCTGCTCGACGGGGTCAAGGCGGAGGCGATCGTCGCCGCGTGCGAGGAGATACGGGCCGGGAAACTCCACCACGAGTTCGTGGTCGACGTGATCCAGGGCGGCGCGGGCACGTCCACGAACATGAACGCCAACGAGGTCGTCGCCAACCGGGCCCTGGAACTCCTCGGCCACCGCAAGGGCGAGTACCCGAGGCTGCACCCGCTGGAGGACGTCAACGCCGGCCAGAGCACCAACGACGTCTACCCCACCGCCGTGAAGATCGCCCTCGACCTCGCCGCCCAGCGGCTGCTGGACGCCATGGAGGTGCTGCGTGCGGCCTTCGACGCGAAGGCCGAGGAGTTCGCGGACGTCCTCAAGATGGGCCGTACGCAGCTCCAGGACGCGGTCCCCATGACCCTGGGCCAGGAGTTCGCGACGTACGCCGTGATGCTCGGCGAGGACCACAAGCGGCTCACCGAGGCCCGTGAACTCATCCGCGAGATCAACCTCGGCGGTACGGCCATCGGCACCGGGCTCAACGCCCACCCCCGGTACGCGGTGACGGCCGTCCGGAACCTCCGGGCCGTCACCGGCCTGCCGCTGACCGTCGCCGAGGACCTCGTCGAGGCCACCCAGGACGCCGGTGCCTTCGTCCAGTTGTCCGGCGTGCTCAAGCGGATCGCCGTCAAGCTCTCCAAGACCTGCAACGACCTGCGGCTGCTGTCCTGCGGGCCGCGCGCCGGATTCGCCGAGATCAACCTGCCTCCGGTGCAGGCGGGTTCGAGCATCATGCCCGGCAAGGTGAACCCGGTCGTCCCCGAGGTCGTCAACCAGATCGCCTTCGAGGTTGTCGGCAACGACATGGCCGTGACCATGGCCGCCGAGGCCGGGCAGCTCCAGCTGAACGCCTTCGAACCGGTGATCGCCCACAGCCTGCTCAAGAGCCTGACCCATCTGCGGGCCGGCTGCCTGACCCTCGCCGAGCGGTGTGTCACGGGCATCACCGCCAACCGGGAGCACCTCGCGGACCTCGTCTCCCGCTCCATCGGCCTGGCGACAGCTCTCAACCCGCACATCGGCTACGAGCAGGCCACCGCCGTCGCCCAGGAGGCGCTGAACTCCGGTCGCAGCGTCCACGAACTCGTGCTCGACAAGGGCCTGCTGACGGAGGATCAGCTCAGGCTCATCCTGCTGCCGGACAACCTCGCCCGCCCGCACGGCCGTCAGCCGGCCCGGCCCGCTGCCGAGCCGCACCCCGAGAAAGGTGAAGGGGGAGCGGGGTGGTGACGGCCGGTCTCCCTGTGGATTCCGGCCGCCTGCGCGCGACGGGCCGGGATCGCCGAGGGGCGGCGGTGTCGCGGTCGGGACATGACCCGGGCCGCAGACCCTCGGACTCATCTGATCATTTCCTACCGATTGCCAGAACAGAGGAGAACCCAGCCGGCCGGGATCCGCCTACACGAGCTGCGCCCTCAGCTTCTCTTCATCCTTTTCGGCCCTGATGAATTGACCGTTGGGGCCCTCGACCCATGGCGTGACGCCGTGCTGCCGGGCCCATGCCGTGAGGCTTACGATCTTTTCGAGGTCGGTATCGGGCTTGTACTTCTCGCCTCGATAGATGAAGGAATGTGCTTCCTTTTTGTGGGAGGATGCCACAACCCCAAGCATCTTGAAGATGCCGACGGTGTGGCCCTTGTCGTCGGCCTTGGTCGGGGGGCCGACCACTCCGATGCCGTCTTCGGACAGTACATCGGCCTTGACCGTGTAACTTTTGTCCTTCTTTCCGCTGCTGTCCTTGGCGTAGATATCGGGATCCAGGTCCTCGAAGGTCTTGCTGAACTCCTTGGTGACCCAGGACGGCAGGTTCTTGTTGCTTGCAACGAATCCGTTGATAGCAGTGGCGGCATCTTGTTCCCGGGCCGCACCGGAACTTGCAGCCTTCGCGCCGCTGCTTAGTTCATCCAGCAGCCTTTCGGCGAACGCCTTCCACGTGGCGAATGTTACATTCTCGTCCTTGTGTGTCCCGAAGTACTTGCCCACCTTTCCTTTTGCGGTTATGCTGTGCTGGATCGCCTCCTGCTTAGACCACCCCTTTTCTTTCTCCATGAGGATTACGGTTTCCCTCACGCGTTCGGCCGTATCTGAGATGTTAGTCCCCGTCAGTTGCATTCCTTGGACTATGATCGGCACCCTTGTTTCCCTTCATCCGGCTTTGCTGCGTCGCGCAGTAAAGAAGTGCAGATGCTCCATTGAACCTTGCTCGCTGCTCCTGCGGTTCTCTATCCGTCGCAGCGAATTTTGGGCGAGTGTCCGACGCGCGTCCCGCTTGCGTCGTCGTGCAAGCGAAGCCCGCCGGGAGCACGCGGTTCCCGGGATTTCTCCCGTTCGCCGGAACGTCCCTGTCGCCGTCACTAAAGACAACAGCAGCCCCTTGACGCAGGTCAAGCGGATCGGGGATTCCTTGCGAGGATGTCTCTTTTCCGTAGTGCCTGGTGTCCGAATAGCTTGGGTTCGGTTTGACCGGGCTGTTTCTGGAAATCCGATCGAGTTGCTCCTGGTCATAGGCGGCGGATGGCTGCGCAGCAGGTTCGGCTTCCATCGACCGGCGGGTGGTCGCCGGGTGGGTGTCGGCGGACCCTGTTTCCTGGGATGGCCTAGGCCATAAGCGACCGCTTGGTAATCTCAGATTTTGCTCAAATCTTCCGTTCGGGGAACGGGCCGGGTCATGTGGCTGTATCTTTCCGATCACCTTCGACGGGTCCTTGGTCGTGCCAAGTATGTGCAGCCGGACTTTCGTTGGTAACTGGCCGGCGTCGAGTGCGGCGGTTCTCCGAGGCCGTGCGTGGTCGAGCCGACATCATCGGGAGGAAACCGTGCTGAGGGCTTCGAGGAAAGTCGGCTGTGTGCTGGTGGGGGGAGTGTCTTTGACACTGGTCGCGGCGATGCCCGCGTCCGCGGCAACCATCCCGGATCTGGACGCCGCACTGCTCGCGCAGTACAAGCACCTCTACACCAAGGTGGCTGGGGTCAAGCCGTATCTGAAGGCGAGCGGGACGCAGGTCACCGGGGTCGGCACGCCGGACGTGTCGGATGTCGGCCTGCTCTTCGTGGGCACGGCGTCGATGGACAACCGCACGTCCCTCCAGCAGAAACTCACGAGCCAGCCGCTGTCGAAGGCCAAGACCACCGCCACCACCGTCACGGTCACCAACGGCTTCACGAGCGCCAACAAGGTGTCCGCGACATTCAAGCTCTCGGATGCGGTCAGTGTCGGAGCGGAGACCGTGAACACGGTGTCCTACTCGACGGCCACAGCCCAGACCGCGTCGGAAACCGACACCTACACCCTCCCCTCCCAGAACGTCGACGTCCCGCCGATGACGCGGGCCTGCCTCTACGGGGACCTCGTGGGCAAGGTGGCCACCGGAAAGCTCTCCCTGACCACGAAGCTCAGCGGGGGGGCGGTGGTTGTCAGGATGATCCCGCCCATGCCCGAGCTGAAGAGCGTGGACCTGTATCCGTCACTGGTCAGTGCGCAGTCGAAGCGCGGCGCTCCCGCGCTCCCTGCCGGGTTCTCGCTGAACAGCTCGACCAAGACCCTGGACTTCAAGGGCGCCGCAACCTATTCGACGACCTACGGCACCCATTTCAACGCGGTCCTGGCCTATACCTCACTCGACAAGGCGTGCCCGGCGACGCCTCCCACCGGGGCCCCGCCGACGCGTCGGCGGATTCGGTGAAGGTGGTCAAGCGGTACACCGTCCCCCTGGCCGGCAACGTCAGCTGACGGCCTGGACCGGTCCGGGCGGCATCCCGAGTCCGCCCGGGCCGGCGATGCTCGAACGCCAGGTGTTCGGCCGCGCCCCGGGGCGTTCGGGGCGATCCGCGCGATCGGTGTCGTCGCCACCTCTGATCACGTCGCCGGGTTCACGCGGCATCGGCGCGAGGCCGTAGACCGCGCCGACGGCCGCCATCCGCTTGCGCCCGTTCTTCTCCCCGCCGGCCAGGCGCGTGGCGAACGGCCCGCCCCGGAGGCCGCCTTCTCCACGCGTTCCCCCGGCGACGCCACCGACGCAGCCGCGCCCGACCCCTCCCCCAAGGACCTACCGACCTTCCGACGCGCGAAACTCCTCGTGATCACCGTCCCTCGAACCGAGCCGCACCCATCACGGAGTCAGCCGGCGGCGGGCCCGGCCGGCTGACGGCCGTGCGGGCGGGGGCCGGCGGGGCGGCCGCCGGGAGCGCGTGTGGGGTGCCGCCCGACGGGTCATTCGCCTCGCCAGACGTTGTCGAACGCGGCCTGCTCGACGGCGCGTCGCTGCCGGATCGCCTGCAACTGCGTCAGGGCGTCGAGCACGGCCGCCAGCACGGTGTCCACGTCGTCGGACACACCCGGCGAGCTGCCGGAGGAGCCGCCGGGGCCAGGGTCCTCCCGTACCTCCCCCCTCCCGGTCTCCCGGGCGCTCCCGTCCTGCCCCCGCGTCCCGTCCAGGGGCCCCCACCCGGTTCCGCCGCGTCCGTCCGGGGCATCGTGTCCGTCCCGCCCGTCCTGCCCGCCGGGTACGCCGGGTACGCCGGAATCGTGGAGGCCGAGGGCCGACGCCAGTGCCGCCAGGACCGGCTCGTCCGAGGCGAGTCGTTCCACCGCCGCGCGCCGGACGGGCGTGTCGGCCGGCACATCGCGGCGCGCCCGGGAGAACAGCCCGCGGCGGCGCTGCCGCGCGAACAGCCCCTCCGCCTCGAGCGCGGCCAGGTACTCCGCTGACAGGCCCCGGCCCCTGCGCCAGAGCCAGTCGCCGACCGGTTCGTACGGCGCTTCGCGGACCAGCGACGAAACAGCCCGGCCCAGCAGCGGATCGTCCGTGGCAGGGCCGAGGCCGGGCACGATGCGGTCGCCGTCCAGGGTGACGGCCTCGACGGCGAGCAGGTCGATGACCTCAGCCCCCGCGAGTGCGAGTGACAGATCGCCCTGTTCGACGGCGCGGCTCGGCGCCGCGTCCATGGCGATGATCATCAGGTCGCGTGAAGTGGTCATGGAGAACGTCCGCTCGTGAGACTGCCGGGGAAGGGGTGCGGTCGGTGCCGTCACCATACGCGGGCGACGTGCGGCCGGTGCCCCGGAGGCCACCGGGCGGGCGAGGCCAAGGGGCCGGTCAGTTTGAGGTGAGTACGATCCGGAAGCGGGCGCCGCCCGACAGCATCCTCTGGTAGCCCTCGCCGACCGCGGCCAGCGGCAGGGTCTCGACCGTCGGACGGATCCCGTGCAGGGCGCTGAACTCCATCGTGTCCTGTACGTCCTGTGCGGTGCCGGACGGGTGGCCGCGGACGACCCGGCCGCTCATCAGCAGCTGCAGCGGGTTGATGCCCAGAGCCTTGGGATCCGCACCGATGACCACCAGCTCGCCGCGAGGCGCCAGCCCGTCCACGGTGGCCGTGATGGCCGCGGAGTTGGCCGCCGTGGCGAGTACGGTCCTGGCGCCGCCGAGGGTCCGCAAGGCCTCGGCGACGGACGTGCCGGCCGTGCTGTCGATGTAGTGGTGGGCGCCGAGTTGCCGGGCGAGGTCGGCCTTGTCGGCTCCGCGGGCGATGGCCACGGTCTCGAATCCCATCGCGACCGCGTACTTCACCGCGAGGTGGCCGAGACCGCCGATGCCGAGCACGGCGACCAGGTCGCCCGGCCGGGCTGCGCTGCGCCGCAGCCCGTTGTACGTGGTCACTCCGGCGCAGGCCATGGGCCCTGCATCGGCAGCCGTCAGCGCGTCGGGAATCCGTGCCAGGGCGTCGACCGGCGCGATGACGGACTCCGCGAAGCCTCCGTCGTACGCCCATCCCGGCACCTTGAGGTTCTCGCACACGATGAAGTCGCCCCGCCGGCAGGAGGTGCAGTGGCCGCAGCTGCCTCCGAACCAGCCGACGGCCACCCGGTCGCCGACCTCCCAGCCCCAGCCCTGGAGGCCGTCGCCCAGGGCGTCGATGCGTCCGGCGATCTCGTGACCGGGGACCACCGGGAAGGTGACACCCGGCAGCGCGGCCGTCACGAAGAAGGCGTCGCTGTGGCAGATTCCGCAGGCCTCGACGGTGATCCGCACATGGCAGGGGCCGGGTTGCGGCACCGCGCGCTCGACGACCTCGAACGGCCCTCCGGCGGTGGTGACCTGCGCGACTCGATAGGTACTCATCCGGATCTCTCCCAGGACAGCTCGGACGGCCCCCGCAGTCCAGCGAACCAGCCCAGGCCCGATCCCGCGCGCCGAGGACGGGAGGGGACGGGAGAGGACGGAGGAGGACGGGGGAGGACGGGAGGGGACGGAGGAGGACAGGGGAGAGGGCGGGGTGACCGGAGGTGGGGGACGGGATGTGCCGATCCGTGCGCGCGGCTTCCGGTGATGGCACGGGATCGTCCGGACCGGGTGGTCGTCCGGGCCGGGGCGAGTGTCCGGACCGGGCCGGGTGTCCGCCGGGCCGGGTGTCCGGGCCGGCGCGGAGAGGTCTCCGCGCGGAGGGTGCTCCTCCGGTCCACCCTTGGGCAACGGGGGTGCCCGGGTGCCGCCTTCACGCGCGGGACGTCGGTATGAACGTCATCCGCGGGAGGTCAGCGTGAACGCGACGGGCCGGGTTCCGGCGGGGAGTGCGGGGTGAGGGGGAGAAGGACCCTTATCGTCTTCCCCTCGTGGAGCGGCGCGATGTGGATGCGCTTGGCGAGCCGTTGGACGAGCGGCCAGCCGTAGCCGCCCACGGGGAACGTCTGCCCCTCGGTGCGGAGTCGCACGGTAGGCACCTCGGGGCTGCGGTCCCGCACCGTCAGTACCAGCCCTTCGCCGGTCACCCGGGCGGCGAAGCCGGTGACACCGCCCCCGTGCCGGATCGCGTTGGTGACCAGCTCCGAGGTGACCAGCAGAGCGTCCGTCAGGGCCACGGTCGGCGGCCCGTGTCGAGGTGCCCCCCGGAAGTGCTCCTCCAGCAGCCGTTCGACCTGGTCGCGGGCGGCGGCCGCGCTCGCCGGCACCGACGGCCGCGCAGGCCGATGTGCCCCGGCCACGTCGCCTGACAGCATGGTCACCCCCGCGTGCTTCTCGTTCCCCCCGGGCAATTCGCGTTCCGCGAAAGCCGCTTACCCAGAAGAATGCCTTCCTCACCTGTCGGCCGAGAGGTGTTCGTGTGGTGTCGTCCCGATCCGGGGCTCCCCGGGGCCGTGCTGCCGGGGTCATGGCGCCGGCAGACGCACCGTCGCGCCGCCGGACCGGAGCGGTGCGTCCCCCGGCCGGGGGACGCACCGTCTGCCGGGGCCGCATCGACGGGCCGGGGCCGGTGGCCGGACGTCCGGCCGAGGTCGTCGACCGTCCCTTACCGCGGTGCCGGACGGGATGCTTCGGCTCGGCGGGTCCGCCCCACCCCGCGCCGCGTGGACGTGAGGCAGCGAGGGGCCTCATGGAGTCCGCCTCGCGGGACGGCGAGGGTCTCATGGACTCGTGGACCTGAGGGCATCCGTGCCTCGGGCATCCGTGCCTCACGGATCCGCGGGCCTCAGGGGTGGAGGGTCGCCGAGCGCGGCGGCGGGACCCGCCGGCCCGGTACGGTCCTGCGCCGCGAGACCGGTGCCACGTCGGGAACGCGGGGCGCGGCGGCCACCAGTTCCGCCAGCAGCGCACGGCCGGCCAGCATCGCCCGGCGCATGGTCTCCATGTCCCCGTTCCCCGCAGCCGCCTGTTCGGAGGCTTCGCGCAGCCTGCGGGCCGCCTCGGCGTGGCCGGGGAAGAGTGTGTCCAGGGCGCGCGTCCGCAGTTCCTCCGGGGCGGTGGGGAGGCCGCGCGCCGTGGCCACCGTGTCCAGCAGTTGGCGGGCCCTGGTGGTCGCTTCGCCGGGTGACTCCACGAACTGCTCCGAGATCACGGACCATCGGGCCAGGTACTGGTCGGCCTCGCTCCGGCTCATGGGCCTCAGCCGAGGCCGGCCGAGCCCGGGGCGGAAGCGTCCGGGGGGTGTGCGCCGCACGGGCCGTGCCATGACGAGTGCGAGGATCATGACGGCAGCCACCCCGAGGATGGCAAGCGCACCGATCGACATGACTTCCTCCTCTACGGGGATCTGTGGGTACGGAAGATCTGTGGATAGGGATTTCGCCTCTCTCGGTGACCATGTGCTACTGAGCGTTACCGGTGGAGTCCGGCGTAAACCCCGCTCCACGGGGGGTGTTCGTCCGGGCTGTGCGACGCGCCGGGCAGCCGGGGGAGGGTCGGCACGCCGCACCGGGTGCGCTCGCCGTTCGCCGTGGCGGGGTGCGGCTCGCCCTCAGATGCTGCGGTTGGTGCACCGCGCACCAGCGAGGGGCCGGGGCACAGGTGCCTCAGGCCAGGGAGATCAGGACGCTGACGCGCTTCCCGCCGTGTGCCTGCGGTGTGATCGTGACGCTCCGTGCCAGTCTGCGGATCAGCCGCCACCCGTGGCCGCCGATACGCAGCCTGCCACTGCCACTGCCACTGCCACTGCCACTGCCACTGCCACTGCCACTGCCACTGCCACTGCCACTGCCACTGCCACTGCCGTCGCCGTTGCCTGGGCCTGGGTCGGGGTCGGCAGGCTCGGGGAGCCGGTCGCTGCGGTCCCCGACACTCACCCGGCACCCCGCGTCGGTCACCTCGACGTCGAAACTGGTCATGCCGCCACCGTGGCGGAGGGCGTTGGTCACCAGCTCGGACGTCACGAGGACGGCATCGCCGACCACGTCCACTTCTGTGCCGGAGGCACCGTGTGCGGGTACCAGCCACTCCCGCAGCGACGCCTCCACTCTCGATCGCGCCTGTGCGGGGGTGCGCGGTACCACGGCCTCGGGACGGGGTGTCCCGGTCAGTTCATCAGCAGACATCCTCCACCGCTCCTCGCGTACGCGACGACACGTACGTGCTGTTCGCCTGACCGCTCGCCCATCCGGCAAACCTCCGCCTGGACCCTGCCGCGGTCCCCGGCCCCTGCCGCGCCCGTACCGTGCGCATGCCTCCCGCCTCCCTCCCGCCCCCTTCCGCGTGGGTCCCCCGGCCCCTCCCGCGCCCGCACCGTCCGCATGCCTCCGACAGGATCCGACAGGATCCGGCAGCCGACGGGAGGGAGGTGGGGCCGCAGGTGAGGGCCGGCCGCCCGGTCGGCACCGCGGCTCCGCGACCGCTGCCGTTCCGCATCCGCCGCCCCTCCCCGAGCGGAAGCACCTTTCACGAGGCAAGGTGACAGAGAGCGGGAGGTTCGCGCATCCGCGGCAATCGGAGGTTCGCATGAGTGGACGGGGCGACGGCCGGGACTCCGCGCGGCCGCGCTGTCTCGTGACGGGCGCGACCGGGTACATCGGCGGACGGCTGGTGCCCGCGCTGCTGGACGCCGGATACCGGGTCCGCTGCATGGCGCGCTCGCCCGCGAAGCTGCGCGACCACCCCTGGGCGGGGGACGTCGAGGTCGTCCGCGGCGATGTCACCGACCCCGGCTCGCTCGACGATCCGCTGCGCGACGTGGACGTGGCGTACTACCTCGTCCACGGGCTCCGCTCCGGGGCGTCGTTCGAGGAGGCCGACCGCGAGGCCGCCACGGCGTTCGCCGAGCGGGCGAGCGCCGCGGGCGTGGGGAGGATCGTCTACCTGGGCGGCCTGACGCCCGCCGCGGTACCCGGGCACGAACTCTCCCCCCACCTGCGCTCCCGGGCCGAGGTCGGCGAGATCCTCCTCCACGCCCCGGTGCCCGCGACCGTACTGCGCGCGGCCGTCGTCATCGGCTCCGGCTCCGCGTCCTTCGAGATGCTGCGCTACCTGACCGAACGGCTGCCCGTCATGGTCACCCCGAGCTGGGTGAGTACCCGCGTCCAGCCCATCGCCGTCGGGGACGTGCTGCGCTACCTCGTCGGCAGCGCCGGGATGCCGGCGGACGTGAACCGCTCGTTCGACATCGGCGGGCCGGACGTGGTGACGTACGAGCTGATGATGCGGCGCTACGCCGAGGTGGCCCGGCTGCCCCGGCGCCTGATCCTGGGCGTGCCGATGCTGACACCGCGGCTGTCCAGCCTGTGGATAGGCCTCGTCACGCCCGTGCCGCCGTCCCTCGCCCGGCCCCTCGCCGAGTCGCTGCGCCACGAGGTCGTCTGTCGGGAACACGACATCGCCCGCTATGTACCCGACCCGCCCGAAGGCCCGACCGGCCTGGACTCAGCCCTGGAGCTGGCACTGCAGCGGGTGCGCGACGCACAGGTCGCCACCCGCTGGTCCTCCGCCGCCCCGCCCGGGGCCCCGAGTGACCCGCTGCCCACGGACCCGCACTGGGCCGGGGGCAGCCTCTACACGGACCGGCGCGCGCTGGACGTCGACGCCTCGCCGCAGGACCTGTGGCGGGTCATCGAGGGGATCGGCGGTGACAACGGCTGGTACTCCTTCCCGCTCGCCTGGGCGGTACGGGGCTGGCTCGACCGGCTCGTCGGCGGCGTCGGACTGCGCCGTGGCCGCCGGGACGCCACACGGCTGAGGGTGGGCGACTCGCTGGACTTCTGGCGGGTCGAGGAGATCGAGCCGGGCCGCCTGCTGCGACTGCGGGCCGAGATGCGGCTGCCGGGCCTCGCCTGGCTGGAGATGTGTGCCGAGCGCGGCGAAGGGGGCCGCACCCGCTACCGCCAGCGGGCGCTGTTCCATCCGCGCGGGCTGCTCGGGCACGTGTACTGGTGGAGCGTCTCCCCCTTCCACGCGGTCGTCTTCGGCGGCATGGCGCGCAACATCGCGCGGGCCGCGGAGAAGGCCGCCGCTGCGGGCCCCGGCGCCCCGGATCCGGTGCCGGAGGAGGCCCCGTCCTCACGGGCCCGCTGACCGGGGCATCCGGCGGCCCGGCCGGGGAGGAGCCCGGCCCCGGCCCGTGCATCCGGCCGGTTCCCGTCGTGGGAAGCCCCCGGTGGGGCGGCCCGGCGGAAAGGCCGGGGGAGAGCCCCGGATGGGCTGCCCCGGGGGAAGGTCCTGGACGGCAGGGCGGGTCGGGGGCCAGGACGGGAGGAGCGCCCGCCGCGGGGTGCGGGGCCGGGACAGCCTTCGCCGGGGCCGCGGCCCTCCGAGTTCTCCCGCCCAGCGAGTTCTGCGGCCCTCCGGTTTTCCGGGCCTCCGGTTTCCGGGCCTCCGGTTTTCCGGGCCTCCGGTTCGTCCGTCGTGCCGCTCATGTCCACCACCGCCCATCCGAACTATCCCGAACCGTTCCGTCCACCTCGATCCGTCCTGTCCCGCCCCGCCCCGAACCGAGGGGCCCGCAAGTCCTCAGGAGCACCATGAACACCGCGGTCGTCCTGTTCACCTCCGATCTGCGCCTGCACGACCACCCGCCGCTGCGCGCCGCGCTGGGGGCGGCGGACGGCGTGGTGCCGCTGTTCGTGCGCGACGACGGCATCGAGGCCGCGGGCTTCGCACCCCCCAACAGGACGGCGTTCCTCGCCGACTGCCTCACCGACCTCGACGAGGGCCTGCGGGACCGGGGCGGCCGCCTCGTCGTCCGCTCCGGTGACGTCGCCGAGGAGGTCCGTGCGGTGGCGCGGGAGGCCGGCGCAGGCGAGGTCCACATGGCTGCCGGTGTCAGCGCCTACGCCCACGCCCGCGAGGAACGCCTGCGTCTCGCCCTGGAGGAGGACGGTCGCGCGCTGCGCGTCCACGACGCGGTCGTCACAGCGCTGGCGCCCGGGGCCGTCGTCCCGTCCGGCTCGGACCATTTCGCCGTGTTCACGCCGTACCACCGCCGCTGGTCCCAGGAGGAGTTGCGCGGGGTGCTCGCGGCGCCTCGCACGGTCCGGGTGCCCGACGGGCTGCGCTCCGAGCCGGTGCCCTCCCGCGAGGACGTGGAGAAGGCCGGGGGAGTGTCGGACGGGCTCGCCCGCGGGGGCGAGCGCGAGGCCCGCAAACGGCTGAACGCCTGGGCACGCGGCGGCCTCGCCCGCTATGACGAGCGGCACGACGACCTGGCGGGCGACGCCACCTCCCGGCTCTCGCCCCATCTGCACTTCGGCACCCTGTCCCCGGCCGAGGCCGTCCACCGGGCCCGCGCCGCGGGGGGTCCGGGCGCCGAGGCCTTCGTACGGCAGGTGTGCTGGCGCGACTTCCACCACCAGGTGCTCGCGGCCCGGCCCGCGTCCGCCACCGCCGACTACCGTGAGCGGCACGACCGGTGGCGTTCGGGCAGGCAAGCCGATGCCGACGTCCGGGCGTGGAAGGAAGGTCGCACCGGCTATCCCGTCGTCGACGCTGCCATGCGCCAGCTCCGCCACGAGGGGTGGATGCACAACCGCGGGCGGCTGCTGGCGGCGAGCTTCCTCGCCAAGACGCTGTACGTCGACTGGCGGGTCGGCGCACGGCACTTCCTGGAACTGCTGGTCGACGGCGATCTGGCCAACAACCAGCTGAACTGGCAGTGGGTGGCGGGCACCGGTACGGACACCCGGCCGAACCGGGTGCTCAACCCCGTGCGCCAGGCCCACCGCTACGACCCCGACGGCACATATGTGCGCCGTTGGGTGCCCGAGCTGGAGGATGTCGAAGGATCCGCCGTGCACGAACCGTGGAGGCTCCCCGGCGCCGTACGGGCCCGGCTGGACTACCCCGACCCGATCGTGGACCTCGCCGACGGGCTCGCACGGTTCAGGCAGGCCCGTGAGGCCGGCTGACCGAAAGCGGCTGACGGCCCCTGCGGGCATCCACTCGAGCGGGCATCCACTCGAGCGGGCGGCCACTCGAGCGGGCGGCCGCCGGCCGGCAGTCGGCACCGGCGGGAACGGGGCGCGGAGGCAGGACGGTGACGGCGAAGAGCGCACACCGCGGACAGCACACCGTCGAGGTGGCGGGAGCCGGACCGGACCGCGTCACCCGCGCCCCCGCCCCGGCGGCGGGCCCTTCGGCTGCCGTTCCGGAGGGGGCGGGCGCGGTGAACCGCCGCCGGCCCGCGGACGTCGGGCGGGCCGGCGGCGAGCCCCGGGCCGCCGGTGACGTGCGCTGGGCCGGGGACGTCGGGCGGTCCGGCGGTGGCGGGCGGTCCGCCCCGGCCGGGCGCCGTACCATGGGACGGGTGGAGGCCGACAGCCGCCCGGAGGGCCCGGCAGAGGACGGCGTGACCGCCGCGCTCAGCACCGGTGCGGTCGCCCGCAGGCTCGGTGTCGCGCCCACGACCCTGCGTTCCTGGGAACGGCGCTACGCGATAGGCCCCGCCACCCGCGAGGACGGCAGGCACCGCCGCTGGACGCCCGAGGACATCGCCCGGCTCGAGGAGATGTGCCGGCTCACCGCACAGGGCGTCCCGCCCGCCGAGGCCGCCCGCGCGGCGATGAGCGCTCCCACGGCGGCTCCGGGCCGCGGGCAGACCGGGCAGACCGGGCAGACCGGTGAGACCGGGCAAACCGGGCGGGACACCGCCTCCCCGCCGCGGGCGCCCGGCGGACCGAACGCCCTGCCCCTCGGGTCGTACGGCAGGAATGCCGGGGGCTGGCACGCGCCGCCGTCCGTCTCGACGCCCCGGCCGTCGACGCCCTGCTGGATGCGGTGATCGCCGAGCACGGTCTCGTCACCGCCTGGGAGGACGTCATCGCCCCCACCCTGCACGCCGTGGGCCGCAAATGGGCGACGTCGGGCGAGCGGTACATCGAGGTCGAGCACCTGCTCTCCTGGCATGTCTCGTCGGCGTTGCGCCGGGTACGGCCCGTACGGGAACGGGAACGGGAACGCGCCGACGTGCCACCGGTGCTGCTCGCCTGTGTACCCGGCGAGCAGCACAGCCTTCCCATCGAGGCCCTGGCCGCGGCCCTCTGCGAACGCGGAGTGCCCGCCCGGATGTTCGGACCGGCGCTGCCCGCCGACGCGCTCCACGAGGCCGTGCGCCGGCTCGGCCCCGCCGCCGTGGTGCTCTGGGCCCAGTCCCGGTCGACCGCCGACCGCTCTCTCGTACGGATCGTCTCCGGCGTCCACTGGGGCGTGAAGGGTGCCCGGAAGCGCACCTCGCTCCTGCTCGCCGGGCCCGGCTGGGCGGGCGGAGCGTATCCGGGGACCGTGCGGCTGCACGGCCTCGGTTCCGCGGTGGACGTCATCGTGGCCCTGTCCAGGGGCTGACAGGAGGGCAGATGTCCCGTCACGCACCCCGTACCCACCTGGTCTTCGGGGACCAGCTCGGCCCGCACTTCACCGAGCCGGCCGCCGACGGCCCCGACGAGGACGCTCCCATCCTCATGATCGAGTCCCGTGCCGTGTTCCGCCGGAGGAGCTTCCACCGGGCCAAGGCCCATCTCGTGCTCTCGGCCATGCGCCACCGCGCCGCCGAACTCGGCGACCGGGTGCGGTACATGAAGGCCGACACCTACCGGGAGGGCCTGGCAGGCGCCGCGGGCAGCACCCGTACCACGGTCTGCCACCCGACCTCCCACGCGGCCGCGCGTTTCGTCGCCGCCTTGCCGGACGTCGACGTCGTCCCCGCGCGCGGGTTCCTCGTGCCGCACGGGGACTTCGCCGCCTGGGCCGCGGAACGGCGAGGCAGGGCCCTGCGGCTGGAGGACTTCTACCGCTGGGTGCGCCGTCGCCACGAGCTGCTGATGGACGGCGGCGAACCGGCGGGCGGCCGCTGGAACTTCGACCGCGACAACCGCGAACCCCCGCCGCGGGGCCGGTCGACCCTCGGCGCCCCGCCGCCGTGGACGGCACAGGAGGACGAGGTCGACGAAGAGGTACGGCACGACCTGGACGCCTGGGAGCGCGCGGGCGACGTCTCCTTCACCGGCCGCGACGGTCCCCGGCTCTTCCCCGCCTCCCGCGCCGAGGCCCTGGCCGCCCTCGACCGCTTCGCCGAGCACCGGCTCGCGGGCTTCGGCAGGTACGAGGACGCCGTACTCGCCGAGGACCCCTGGATGAGCCACAGCATGCTGTCCGCACCGCTCAACCTGGGGCTGCTCGATCCCGCCGAGTGCGTGGAGCGCGCCGAACGGGCCTGGCGCGCGGGCGGGGTGCCGGTGGCGTCGGCCGAGGGGTTCGTCCGGCAGATCGCCGGCTGGCGGGAGTACGTCTGGCACCTCTACTGGCACTTCGGCGAGGACTACCGGCGCCGCAACGTGCTGCGCCACCGCCGGTCCCTGCCGGACTGGTTCACGGACCTGGACGCGGACGCGGTCACCGCGCGCTGCCTGTCCACGGTGCTCGCCCAGGTCAGGGACACCGGATGGACCCACCACATCCCGCGGCTGATGATCCTCGGCAGCCGGGCCCTGCAGGACGGATGGGATCCGGCGCAGGTCACCGACTGGTTCCACCGCAACTTCGTCGACGGCTACGACTGGGTCATGCTGCCGAACGTCGTCGGGATGTCCCAGTACGCGGACGGCGGGCTGATGACGACCAAGCCGTACACCTCGGGCGGCGCCTACATCAACAGGATGAGCGACCTGTGCGGCGCCTGCGCCTACCGGCCCGCCGAGCGGGTCGGCGACAGGGCCTGCCCGTACACCGCGGGCTACTGGGCGTTCCTCCACCGGCACCGGGAGCGGCTGTCCCGCAACCACCGCATGGCCCGGACCGTGGCCGGCCTCGACCGGCTCGCCGACCTCCCCCGGTTGCTGGAGCAGGAGCGACGGCGCGGGCGGTCGGCACCCTGAACCGCGGCGGGCGGGGCAGCCACGCCCCTCGCCTGCTGCCGCCGGGATCCCCGGTCGTCCGCGGGTCACGTCCGCGGTCCGGGGTGCGGGACCCGGGTCTTCGGTCCGGTTCGCCCGGTCCGGGGTGCGTGATCCGGGTCTTCGGTCCCGTGTGCCGTGTGCCGTGTGCCGTGTGCCGGTGCGTGCCGTGTGGCTGTGCCGTGACGCCGGGTACGGCGGGTACGGCGGGTACGGCGGGTACGGCGGGTGTGCGGGCCATGCCGTGCGGTGTGCGGCGCAATGAGGCAATCGGGCGGATGCGGGCGCCATCCGCACGTCTGCCGCTGCCGATCGCACCGCGTCGTGGTCGACTGGTCGGCGCCGACACCCGCCGTACGCGGCGTCACAGCAGGCGCATCCGAACGCCGCTTCTCTGCGGAAGGACGAAAGACGGCAGCCGACGACGCGGAGGACGCATGCAGCGACCCGGGGCAACCGCACCCACCCCGACCGTGCAGGAGTACGGTCCACCATCCTCCCTCTGCGAGGAGGTCGACGCCGACGTACCTGCGGCGGTGGGGGCCCGACTGGAGGTCCTGCTGCAGGACCGGTTGGCGGACGCCGCCGCACTCGACGCCGTCTTCACCGCGGATGTGGCCGGGCCGCTCGCACGGTTCACCCTCGACGGGGCAGGCGGATGCGCTCCCAGTTCCTGTGGTGGGCGATGCGGGCCTGCGGGGAGCCGAGGCGGAGGCACCCGCCGCGCTCCGCACGGCCGCGGCGCTGGAGTTGATCCAGACCTGCGCACTCGTCCACGACGACGTGATGGACGGCTCACCGCGCCGCAGGGGCGGGCCGTCGTTCCACGCCCGGCTGGCCGCGCGGTATCCGGGCGCCGCGTCCCCGGGGACCGGGGCGGCGCCGTTCGCTTCCGCGGCCGCGGTCCTGGCCGGAGACCTCGCGCTCACCTGGGCCGACGACATCGTCGCCGGGACGGACTTCGACGACGCCGTGCGGCACCGGGTACTGGCGGACTGGCGGGCCATGCGCACCGAGATGGTGGCGGGCCAGTACCTGGACCTCCACGGCCAGGCGACCGGTTCCCGTTCCGTCGCCCAGGCGATCCGCACCGCCTGCCTCAAGACGGCCCAGTACACGGTCGCGAGGCCGCTGTCCCTGGGAGCGGCGCTCGCGGGCGCCGACGCGCGGGCGACGCGGGACCTGTGTGCGGCGGGCCGGTACGCCGGTACCGCCTTCCAGCTCCGTGACGACATCGAGGGCGTGTTCGGCGATCCGCTCGTCACCGGCAAGCCGTCGGGCGACGACATACGCTCGGGGAAGCTCACCTACCTCGTCGCCGTCGCCCGGGCGCGGGCCGAGTCCCGGGGCGACCGCGCCGCGCTGTCGGTCCTCGAAAGCTCCCTCGGGGACGTGGACCTGACGGAGGACCGGCTGTGGCGGGTGCGGGAGGTCCTCTCCGGCACCGGTGCCCTGGCGGTGGTGGAGGAACGTATCGGCCGGCTGCTCGCGGCCGGGGAGCGGCGGCTGGCCGCGGCGGCCCTGTCCCCGGTCGCCGCGCACCACCTGCGCACGCTGCTCGCCAGGGTGACGGCCCCCGCGGGTTCCCCCGCCCATGCGGACTCCGCGGGGCCGGTGGCTGCCGTGCCGGGTGGGCCCCGTGCTTCCGGCGCGCAGGCGCCTGCCGGTTCCCCGACGACCGCACCAGGGGCCGCTGTCGCTGCCGCTGCCCCTGGCCCTTCTCCTTCTCCCGGCCCTGCCCCTTCTGCTGTCCACCCGGTGTCCCCGATGTCCCCGGTGTCCCCGGCGTCCGCAGCGCCTGCGGTGTCTGGGGTGGCTGCGGTGTCCGAGGCCGTGGACACCGCGAGGCCCGCGCCGCCTCCCGCGTCCGCATCGCCGGCGCACACCGGTCATATGACGCCCCGGCACGCCCGTCCGCCGGGAGGAGCGCCCGGGCGGCGGCGATCGGGGACCACCGTCGACGGGAGCCGCCGATGAGGACCGTCCAGGGCCGCACGGACCACGTGGTGGTCGTGGGGGCCGGGCTCGCCGGTCTGTCCGCCGCTCTGCACCTCCTCGGTGCCGGACGCAGCGTCACCGTCGTGGAGCGCGACCTCCAGCCCGGTGGCCGGGCCGGGCGGATCGATCGGGGCGGCTACCGGTTCGACACCGGCCCGACCGTCATCACCATGCCCGATCTCCTCGCCGACGCCTTCGCCGCGGTCGGCGACTCGCTGACGGACAGGCTGGAACTCCTCCCCTGCATCCCGCCTACCGCGCGGTGTTCGCCGACGGCACCGCGCTGGACGTGCACACCGGCCCCGACGCCATGGAGGCCGAGGTCGAGCGCTTCGCCGGCGCGCGCGAGGCGCTCGGCTACCGGCGCCTGCGCCACTGGCTGGAGAAGCTGTACCGGGCCCAGATCGGCCGCTTCATCGACGCCAACTTCGACTCGCCCCTGCAACTCCTCACCCCCGACCTCGCCCGGCTCGCCGCGCTCGGCGGCTTCGGCAGGCTCGACGCCCGGATCGGCGGCTTCCTCCGCGACGAGCGGCTGCGCCGGGTCTTCTCGTTCCAGTCCCTCTACGCCGGCGTCGCCCCGTCCCGCGCCCTCGCGGCCTACGCGGTCATCGCGTACATGGACACCGTCGCCGGAGTCCACTTCCCGAAGGGCGGTGTGCACACCGTGCCGCGCGCCATGGCGGACGCCGCGGCCGACGCGGGGGCGGTCTTCCGGTACGGGCGGACCGTCACGGAGCTGGAGCGCACCGGCGAACGCATCACCGCCGTGGTCACCGACCAGGAGCGGCTGCCGTGCGACGCCGTCGTCCTCACCCCGACCTGCCGGTCGTCTACCGGCTCCTCGGGCGCAGCCCGCGGCGGCCCCTCGCGCTGCGCCACTCGCCGTCCGCCGTCGTCCTGCACGCCGGGACCGACCGGACCTGGCCCGGACTCGCCCACCACACCATCTCGTTCGGCGCCGCCTGGAAGAGCACCTTCCGCGAACTGACGCGCACCGGTGACCTGATGACGGACCCGTCCCTCCTCATCACCCGCCCCACCGCCACCGACCCCGCCCTCGCCCCGCCCGGGCGCCACGTCCACTACGTACTGGCACCCTGCCCCAACACCGACGTCGGCCCCGACGCCGCCGGGTGGCGGGACCTGGCCCCCGCTACCGGCAGAGCCTGCTCGCCGAACTCGACCGCCGCGGACTGTCCGGCGTGGAAGCGGCCATCGAGGAGGAATGCCTGGTCACTCCCGCCGACTGGACCCGGCAGGGCCATGCTGCGGGCACCCCTTCTCGGTGGCGCACACCTTCGCCCAGACCGGCCCGTTCCGCCCGCGCAACCTCGTCAACGGCACCGCGAACGCCGTCCTCGCGGGCTGCGGCACCACCCCGGAGTCGGCGTGCCCACCGTCCTGATCTCCGGGAAGCTCGCCGCCGCCCGCATCACCGGAGCACACCGGCCCGTCGCCGCCGCCCCGCGCCCCCGGCTGCGGCCGCGGCGAACCCCGGTGAGGACACGGCTGCGCACCCGGTAGCGGCGAACCCCGGTGAGGGGCCCGGCGGGCACCCGGCCGCGGCGTATCCCACGAGGGCTCCGGCGCGCCCCGCCCGGCACGGCCCGTACCGACACGCTCCGCACACCGAAAGGCGGAACCGTATGACGCGCCGGGAACTCGACGCCGCCGGGATCACCGAGCCCGGACTGCGCGCCGCCTACGCCGACTGCCGCCGGCTCAACGCCCGCCACGGCAGGACGTACTTCCTCGCCACCCGGCTGCTCCCCGTCGAGCGGCGCCCCGCCGTACACGCGCTGTACGGCTTCGCCCGCTGGGCCGACGACATCGTCGACGACCTCGACAGCGACGCCACCCCCGCGGAACGCGCGACGGCGCTGCACCGGCTGTCGGAGCGCCTCGACACCGGGCTGCGCCTCGGCCGCAGCCCGGAACCCGTCGTCCACGCCCTCGCGCACACGGCCCGCCGCTACCGCATCGACCACCGCCACTTCACCGACTTCCTGGCGTCCATGCGCAGCGACCTGGAGGTGACGGACTACGCCGACTACGGCGAGCTGCGCCGCTATATGCACGGTTCCGCCGCCGTCATCGGACTGCAGATGCTGCCCGTGCTCGGTACGGTCGTCCCGCGCGAGGAGGCCGCTCCGCACGCCGCCGCCCTCGGGGTCGCCTTCCAGTTGACCAACTTCCTGCGCGACGTGGGCGAGGACCTGGACCGCGGACGCGTCTACCTCCCCGCCGATCTGCTCGCCGCGCACGGCGTGGACCGCGACCTGCTGCTCTGGAGTCGCGCCACGGGCCGGCGCGACCCCCGGATCACCGCCGCGCTGGAGGACGCCGCGGGTCTCACCCGCGGCGTGTACCGGGAGGCCGCGCCGGGGCTGCCCATGCTGGACCCGGTCTCCCGGCCGTGCATCCGCACCGCGTTCGTCCTGTACGGCGGCATCCTGAAGGCCATCGCCGACGACGGCTACGCCTGCCTGCACCGCCGCGCGGTCGTCCCGCCGGTGCGCCGGGCCGCGGTCGCGCTGGACGGACTCGCCAGGGTGGCGGCCGCCCGCGTCGCCGCACCGCGCCGCAGGGCGGGAGCCCGCTCCCGGCGGGACCCCCGGCACCCGTGGCCGGCCCCCGCCGGGCAGAAGCGGCCTGGTGCGGAGCAGCAGACGGCGGTGGAGGGAATGCCGGCCGCGAAGGACGGGAACAGCGTGGAGGGGACGGCCGTATGACGCTCCGTACCGGTTCCGGCGGCGGCCGGCGCCGCGGCCGCACGCCCCTGCGGCTGCGCCGCTCCGCCACCGCCTGGGAACGCCAGAGCCCCACCTGGCGTGACGCCCGCCCCGCCCTCATCGACGGCGCCCTCAAGCGCGCGCTCGCCCGCCCGTCGGGCAACTGGTACGTCCTCGGCGACTCCCGCGCGGTCCGGCCGGGTGCCCCGTTCGGCCGGACCGTCGAGGGGGTCGAGGTGGTCGCCTGGCGGGACGGCGCGGGACGGCTCGTCGCGGGCCCCGGCGCCTGCCCGCATCTCGGCGCGCCCCTGCGCGACAGCCGCGTGCGCTGCGGAACGCTGATCTGCCACTGGCACGGACTGGCGCTGAACGGCGGGCCGTTCGCCGGGTGGGAGCCGTTCCCGGCGTACGACGACGGCGTACTCGCATGGGTACGCCTCGACGAGGTCGGAGGGGAGGAGCCCCTGGACCGCCCGGTGCTTCCGGAACGGCCGCGGCCGTCCTCGGCCGTGGTGTCCGTCTACACCGGCACCGGCGTCTGCGAGCCGGAGGACGTGGTGGCCAACCGGCTCGACCCCTGGCACGGTGGCTGGTTCCACCCGTACTCGTTCGTCGACCTCCGGGTGGTCGGCGCCCCCGGTGCCGGCCCGGACGAGGAGGCGGCGGACGCCGACGACGCGTTCGCGGTGGAGGTGTCGTTCAAGGTGGCGGGCCGGGTCGTCGTCCCGGTCACCGCCGTCTTCACCGCGCCCGAGCCCCGTACGGTCGTCATGCACATCACGGAGGGCGAGGGGGAGGGCTCGGTCGTCGAGACCCATGCCACCCCGCTCGGGCCCGACCCGCTCGGCAGGCCTCGCACCGCGGTCGTCGAGGCGGTGGTCGCGTCGTCCGGCCGCCCGGGCTTCACCGCCGCGCGCGCCGCCGCGCCCGTGCTGCGCCCCCTGATCCGTGCCGCGGCGGCCCGCCTCTGGCGCGACGACCTGGCGTACGCGGAACGCCGCTGGCACCTGCGCAGTACGGGCCGCTTCCCGGGCTGACCGTGCGCGGCGGTGCCCGGGCTTCCCGGGCTTTCCCTTGCCCTCCCGGCCCGCTCGGCTTCGACGGTGAACCCGGCGGCGGCCAGCATCGGCCCCCAGCCGGCGCCGCGGTGCGGGACGTGTGAGGCGTGGAAGCCGTCGGTCCCCGGTGGGCGCGCTCCTCGATCCCCGGCCGGCCCTCGGGAGCGCCGGGGGGTGCTTCTATCTGTTCGCTCAAGGTCTGTGGGTGTGGTCAGGCTGTGCGCTCGTGCCCGGGTTGGTAGAGGGTGCGGTGTCCGAGCATGGCGTGCACGACGTCGACGCGGCGGCGGGTGAGGCAGATGAGGGCGGCGTTGTGGCGCTTCTTCTCGGCGCGTTTCCTGTCGTGGTAGGCGCGCGATCCGGGGCTGCTCAGGGAGGCGAACGAGGCCGGGAACAGGTCCCGTTTGAGCATCCTGTTGTCGCCGCGGGGTGGTCCTTCGCCTCGGTCGGAGGTCCCGGAGCGTCGGGTGGTGGGGGTCAGTCCCGCGTAGGAGGCCAGGTGGGCGGCGGTGGGGAGACTTCAGCAGGCGCCTGCCCCTATCCGGGCCGCCCTCTCCCCGTGGGAGCGTCGCTCACTCCTCAGCTCAATGTCAGCAGCTCAATGTCAGCAGCTCAATGTCGGCAGCTCAACGTCGGCGGCCGAACCGAGGGGCCCGGAACACGCCTGCTTCACACGCCCGTTCAGTTCGAACAGCGCGCAGCCGGACAAGCCGGCTCCGCCTGTCCCCACCCACCGCGAAGGCGGACCCATTCATTTGACAGCTTCTTTCAGGCTGCGGATCATCAAGAAAAACGGGGTGGTAGGACTAACCGGGGGACGGTTCGAACGATGCCGGACGCGCAGGACATCACCGAAGGCGAGGACGAGGAGCACCTCTTCGTCGATCCGATCCTTCCCGGCGAGACACGAGATGCCCTGGAGGCATCCGCTGGCTATTTGTTGACCGCCGAACAGAAACGTGAGCTCCCCCGGGAACCCGCCGAGCGAAAGCGCAGTCCCGTGCTGCGCGCCGTCGGCTGGCTGCTGACGACGGCGGCTTTGATCGCCGTGCTCGTGAGTTCGCAGTCCAAGATCGGGATCGCGATCACGGTGGTGGTCTTCGGACTGTGCTGCATCGGTGCCCTCGGCGGGGAAGCAGAGACGGCCAGCTGCCTCGCGGTCGCCTACGGGCTGGGCATCCTCGTCATGCTGTTCTTCCTGCCGGCCGGGTGGATGGTGCTGGCAGCGGCCGGATATCTGGGCTGGCTGGGGCTGCTGGTCACCCTGCGTCCCGGCGGCTCCGGGAACCGTCTGGAGCGCGAGTACCGCCGCCACTACGTGCGCCTCACCGACCTCGACGGTGAGGGCCGAAGGATCGCGCTGCGGACCGTACAGTCCTCGCTGGCCGTGGAGGAGCTAGCCGGGAGCGTGCCCGCAGATGTCGACGTCGCGCCCGCCTGTCAGTTGGTCGCGGAGCAGCAGTGGCACATCGTTCAGACGCTCGCACTGCGTGAGCAGCTTCGCAGCGAGCTGGCGGACCGGATCGGCTCCACCGGGTCCCCACAGGTGCTGGCCGCCGCAGGTCCGCAGATCGAGGTACTGGAGACCGTGCTCCACGTCATGGACAGCCAGGCCAGGGCTCTTGAGGAGTACGTGGCCCGCGTGCGGCGAGCCGTCGAGTTGGCCGACGAACGACGTCAGATCGTGGAGATCACCGACCGCAACGACGCCTATGCCGACCTGATCGCTCTGGCAACCGGCGGACAGCCGGTCGAGATGGCCATCGACTCCCATGACGTGACGGAGGCGGAGCGGGAGCGCGATCTGTTGACGCGGGAGATGGTGGACGCCGGGCGGTGGTTGTCAGCAGCCGCAGCCGAGGCACGCGCCGAGGTGGAAGCGAAGCTGACCACTTTGGCCGACCCGCTGGATCGGTCCCACTGAGCGACTCCGTCGGGGATCTTGGGATTCTCGGGTGGATCAGCCTGATCGACAGGCATGCCCGGTTCGGATGCGAAGGCCGTTCGCCGTTCTCGAGGCGTTCCGTGTCCTGCGCATGATGATGGCGGCGTCCCGGTCTGGCCCCCAGGGTGGCCGCCAGGATCACTGCCCGCTCCACCATGACCGCGGGCGTCGCCGTGGCCGCCCTCGGCCTCGCTCTGATGGCGCTGTTCGTGTCCGTCGAGGGCGGCGACCCGTCCATCCTCGCCGGCATGCTCGCCACACCGGAGGCCTGGGACGCGGAGGACGTCGCTGCCCGCTGACGCGAAGGAAACGCCGTGAGGACGTGCACGTGCCGTCCTCACGGCAGCAGCTGTCAGCCGGCGGGTGGCGGGTGGCGGGCGGTCGGACGCCGGGCACACCGTGGCACCACCGGTCGGCTCGAGTGCGGACAGCATCACGGCCGCCCGTCGCCCGCCGCCTGCGGCACGCCGGCGGTCGTGATGGCCCGTGTGCTTCCGCGCCTCCTCGCGCTGACCGGTGCGAGGAGGCGCAACGACCCGTCGGCCAACCGGCGCCGACTCGCCCGCCCCGGGTCCGGCCGCTGTCCGCGGCGACCCTCCGTCTCCTCTCGTGCCCGGCGTCCCGCCACCCCCGTGGCAGTTCAGTCCCTGCCCAGCCTCGCCAGTGCCCGGAGCAGTGCCGTGCGGCCCCGGGGCGGGACCGTGCGGAGCGGGTGGCCGCGGACGCCCCAGCGGGCCAGCAGGGCGTTCGCGGCCAGGAAACCGCTGGTCGCGGCACGCTCCATGAGGGCTACCGGAAGGTCCGTGCGAACCAGGTCGCCGGCCACCTTCAGGGCCGGGTCGGGGGTGCGGACCGACGGCCGCGACCCGTGGCCGCCCACGGGGAACAGCGGGCAGTCGTCCCGCCATTCGTGGCGCTCGTCGACCACTCCCGCATCGCGGGTCTCCGGGTACACGCGGTACAGCTGTTCCAGCAGCCGGTCACGTACGGCCGCCCGTCCGCCGTCGGTACGGGCGGCGTAGGCGTGCAACTCCACCACGGAACCGCCCGTCCGCAGCGCCCAGCGGTGCGCCTCGCCCTCCCAGCGGTCCAGCACGCTGATGTTGTCCAGGTCGCCGTAACCGCTGGTACCGAGGAAACCGGGCCGGTCCGGAGCCACCGGCCGGTCCAGCCAGAACCGGGACACCAGGAAGGGCGGCGCGGTGCGAAGCTCCGCGACGCCCGCCCGCCAGGCCGCGTCACCGATGCCGGGGGAGGCGGCGACCACCTGCTTCAGCCCCGCCGTGTCCAGGGCGAGCACCACGGCGTCGTGGACGGCCGTGCCGCCCGCGGCGGTCACGGCGAGCCCCCCGCCGCGCACGGGCTCGACCGAGTCGACCGGCGTCGCCGTGCGGATCGTCGCCCCCTGGCCGTGCAGGTACTCCGCCAGCGGCTCCCACAGCGCCTGCGGGAACGGCTCCCGGGGCACGTCGAACAGCAGCCCCTCGCTGGAGCCCAGGAAGTAGATGTGGAACATCAGCGCCAGTTCCGCCGCCGACAGCTCCCGCGGGTCGGCGAAGAAGCTGCGAGAGAAGACCTCGAAGGCGAGGTGCTGCGCGGCCTCGGGGAAGCGGATCCGGGTGAGGAAGTCCGCCGCCCCGACCGTGTCCAGCCGCTCGTAGACCCCGGGTACGCGTACGTCCAGCAGCGGCAGCGCCGCCGCGGGGTTCATCCGCAGCAGGTCGCGCCAGCCGAACGACGGGCTGAGCGCGACGAACCCCAGTGCGCTCAGCGGCGGAGTCCGCGGCACGCGGGCGAAGCTGTCGAGCATGCCGTCGCTGTGCCGCAGCGGATAGTCGGGCAGCGGGGTGAGCGCGTGCAGCCCCGGGTCGGTGCGCCGCAGCAGCTCGCGGAGGTTGTAGTACTGCCGGAAGAAGGCGTGGAAGCCGCGGCTCATGGTGGCGACCGAGCCGTCGGCCAGTTCCACGGGCCAGCCGGCCACCCGGCCGCCCAGTCCGTACTCGCGCTCGTACAACGTCACGCGGACCCCCCGCTCCGCCAGGGCGGTGGCCGCCGCGAGACCGGCGATACCGCCGCCGACGACACCGGCGTGAGGTGGGGGACCGTCCACCCGTGCCCGGCCCGGCCGGGCGGGCAGGATGCGCGAGTGCCGGTCCCGGACGCCGAACGGCGCCTCGCTCCCGCCGCCCGTGCCGTACGGGCCCGTGGCGTCGGAGCCCGTGCGGTGTGGGCTCGTACCGTCGGAGCCCGTGCGGTACCGAGTGCGCCCGCCCGTGCTCACCCCTCCTCGGCCGCCGCCCCTGCCGGCGCCTGCGCCGCCGCCCGCGCTCACGCCTGCTCCTCCGCCGTCGGCACCCGCGCCACGAACGTGTGGGTGATGCCCGTGTGCCATCCGGGCAGCGGCAGGACCCGGACGTGCACGAACCCCGCCCGCTCCATCCGCCGTGCGAACTCCTCCGCCGTGTCGAACTCGACGACGCTGCGCCACAGATGCCCGTACAGGTCGCCGTCCCCCGCGCGGCGGGCGACGGGCAGGACCAGCCCCCGGCACACCGCCGTCCAGACCGCGCGGTGGGCGGGACGGCCGCTGAGCGTGTACTCGTGGACGGCGATGCGCCCGCCCGGGGCCAGCAGGCCGCGTACCCCGGCCAGAACCCGGTCGGGGTCGGAGACGTTGCGGAACAGATAGGCCGCGAAGACGGCGTCGAAGGGGCCCGTCACCCCGGCCTCGGCGAGCCCTTCGGCGGGGGCGTGGACGAACGAGACCCCCCGCGGCCAGGACTTGCTCCGGGCCCGCTCCAGCATCCCCGCCGACGCGTCCACCGCCGTGACCTCCGCGCCCGGGACGGCCGAGAGCAGCGCGGCGGTCGACGCGCCCGTCCCGCAGCCGAGGTCCAGCAGTCGCACTCCCGGCCCTTCGCCCGGCAGCCCTCCGCCCGACAGCCCGAGGCGCCGTGCGGAGCGCCGGAGCTGCCGGTGGTATCCGGGATTGGCGGCGACCATCCGGTCGTAGGACCGTGCGGCGCGGTCGAACGCCGCCGACAGATCGGCGTTGTGCAGCAGGGACATCAGCGGCTCCTCGGGCGACGGGGCTGGGGCGGACGGCGGCGGGCGGGGATGACGGGGCAGGGACGGCAGGGACGGCGGGGGCGGCGACGAATGGGGACTCAGGGGGCGGGGTCGTGGTGCTCCGCGGGCGGCGGCGGGCGGCGGCGGATCGCGGGCAGCTCGGCCACGGTCCTCAGCATCGGCCCCACGGGCGTGCGAAATCCGATCAGAACGTCCTCCCACCAGCGGGTGTTGCCGTCCAGGAAGCGCAGCAGGCGGTGCGACGGCACATCGCGGAACAGACCGCTGAAGAACGCGCCGCCGTCGATCCGCCCGGTGTCCAGGGCCCGCAGCAGCACCGCGTCCATCAGCCGGGCCCGCGGCGGGTGCGGCCCCGCGACCAGCGGGGTGCGGCCCCGGGCCAGCGCGTCCGCGATGGCCCGGGTGTGGCGCTGCGCCGCGGCGAACGTGTAGCCGGTCGAGGGCCGGGTGGCTCCACCCGCCGCGCCGATGGGGAACACCGCCTTTCCCGTCCGGCGCGGGAAACGCGCGTCGGTCATGGGGATCACGCCCTGTTCGGCGTCGGTCACCCGGAACGGGCCGAGGGCCAGCACGTCCCCGGTGTAGTGGCGCAGGGCCCGCTCGTACGCGGCGGTGCCGAGGACGGCCGGGGAGAACTCCGTGTACTCCACCAGTGCCTCCCGCGGTCCGAGGGGCAGTACGTAGCCGAACGACAGCCCCCGGGCGGGCTGCGGCGTGCGGAAGTCCATGAGGTCGGCGACGCCGGGGTCGAAGCGCGGCCGCTCGGTGCGCACGAACCAGCCGCGGAAGTGCTGGAGCAGCGTCGTCCTGGCGGGCCCCGGCTGCCGGGGCCTGGAGTCGAACGCCCAGCGCGCCCGCAGTCTGAACTCGGCCCCGGCGCCGTCCCGTCCACGTACCTCCGCGCCGCCGCCGGGCAGGTCGCGGACCCGCTCGACGACCGCCTCGTACCGCCGGCAGCCGGACCGGTGCAGCAGCGCTCCCGCGTGCTCCTCGAAGCGCGTGGAGCGGATCATCTTGTACCGGAGGGGTGCGGGGCGCGCGGTCACCGCGGTGCCGTCCGGGGCGGTGACGCGCAGCCGGTCCCAGCTCGCGGCGAGCAGGTCGTCGTACTCGCCGCCGGACTCCTCCCAGAAACACCAGGTGCGCGCGGGTGGACGCAGCGGACCCGGGGGTGCGTCGACCAGGGCGACGGAGACGTCCCGGCTACCACCGGGGGCCGGTCCGGCGATGCGGCGGGCGAGGGAGAGGCCCGCCGCACCTGCACCGACGATGACCACGTCCACGACGTGCACGGCGACCCTCCCGCGGTTGGACGGCACGGCAACCGCGCTCCCCGGGCGGGAAGGCGGGCTGCTCTCCCCGGGCGGGAAAGGCCGTGACGCCGATGCTTCCGCGAAAGGGGGCCGAGCGGATGCAGTGACGTGCGCGTGTTGCGGAGCCGGCCCCTCCGCCGGCCCGCGCTCTTGGCCGGTCCCCGTTCCTCGGCGGTCCTCACTCCTCCGTCGTGAGGTCTGCCGGTCTCCGCTCGTGGGTGTTCCTCGTCCCTCCGTCGTGAGGTCCGCCGGCCCGCGCTCTTGGCAGGTCCCCGCTCCTCGGCGGTCCTCACTCCTCCGCCGTGAGCGAGCGGCGGAGGGACAGCAGGGCGCGCCGCATATGGCTCTTGACCGTCCCGAGGGGCAGCCCCGTCCGATCGGCGATCTGGGTCTGGGTCAGGTCGGCGTAGAAAGCAAGGCGTATGACGTGCTGCTGGGCGGAGGGCAGGTCCTGAAGGGCGCGCAGTACGAGGACCCGGTCGACCGCCTGCTCCGGGCCGGGGCCGGTGGCGGGCCCGGGTGCGGGGGAGAGGAACGCCGCGGCCGCGGCGACGAGTTCGGCGCGCCGGCTTCGCGCGGCGAGGGCATCCGCCACCTTGTGGCGGGTGATGCCGACCAGCCAGCCCGCGAGGCCGCCCCGCCCCGGCCGGTAGCCGCGGCGTCCTCGCCAGGCGGCGAGGAAGACCTGCTGGGTCACGTCCTCCGCCTCGCGCTCGTCCCCCAGGGTGCGCCGGGCGAGGGTGAAGACGAGGGAGCCC
This sequence comes from Streptomyces sp. I6, assembly GCA_003725745.1. GTDB lineage: Bacteria > Actinomycetota > Actinomycetes > Streptomycetales > Streptomycetaceae > Streptomyces. The sequence goes on from RHDP01000001.1 coordinate 5,697,500, forward strand.
CAGCGGCGGTACGCCACCTCCAGCGAGCCCTCGTCGCCCGCGGAGAACCCGGCCGCGACCGAGGTGTCGTCGAGGAGTTCGCCCGGTGCGCGGGCCTCCGGCGACGGGCGGGGGGCGCCCGCGCCGGGCCCGGCGGAGGACCGGTGAGGATGTGGGGATCGGACAAGGGCCATGATCTCGGCTCCTCGTGCCGGGCCGTGGCCCGGCGCTGGTTCCGGACACGCCGCCCGCTCGGTGCTACCGGCCGGGCCTGCCGTGCCTGCGCGCTTGGTGCGCCGCAGCACGATCAGGCTTGTCGCCGGGATTCCGGCGGACAACTTGCAACGTTTCTGCGTCGTAATCGTGTCGCTTCCGCCAGGGGGTCCGGGCGGTCCGGGCGGCCCAGGCGGTCCCCGCCGAGGTGCCCGCCGGGTCGTGTCCGGCCGGCGATGCCCGTACGGGCCCGCCCGCATCCGGCCGCCGCCCGGTGGGTGAACGAGGTGGTGTGACCCGTGAGACCCATCAGTTCGAGCCTAGGACGGGACGTGCCATGACAACACTCCGCCGAGCCGCCGCCGTGCCCGGGCGGCGGGATGCCGTCGCCCTGCCCGCGTGGGGCGTCTCCGCCGCGGCGCGAGGACCGGCGGAGTACGCCGCCGTGCCGGCCGCTGCCGCTGCCGCCGCCGTACCGGCGAGGAACCACGACGCCGCCGTCCGTGCCTCGGGCGACCCTGCCGCCGCCCTCGCGTGGACAGGGGCCCGAAGTGCCGCGGCCGCTTCCCGGATCCTCGCGCCGCGCGGGCGCGGTACGCGGTGAGGGAGCACCTGGACCCGGCGGACCTGGCCGAACTCGCTCTGGAGGGCAGGGCGGTCGACGAGGCGCCACCGCACGTGCGGGAGCATCTGTGCGCATGCGCTGACTGCCGGGACGAACTCGATATGTTGCGCCGCCTGGTCGGGGCCGTGCGTACGGCGACTTCCTCGGATCTGGTCGGGCCGCCTCCGCCCGGAGTGTGGGACCGTCTGGCGCGCCAGGCCCGGGTGGGACGGAGGGGACGGGCGGGGCGGGCCTGCGCACCGGACGCGGACGGGGTGCCGGTGCCCGGCGGACGGACACGCCGCCGCAACCGCCTGACGGCCGCGGTGCTCCTCGCCGCCGGACTCGCGGTGGCCGCGGCGCGGCGTGCCGCGCGGTGGACTCGCCGCCGCCGGTCGGTGAGAGAAGACCCACTCCGCCGCCGTGCATGAACATCGCCCGTCGAGGCAATGCCCTGGCCGTACGGAGTGACCTCCGCCACCTTTCCGGAATCCCCGGGTCCGGCCGCTTCGCGCGGATCCGCCGGGCAGCGGCCGCCGCAACGCGGGCCGTGGGCGGTGCCGGAGCGCCCGGAGCGCCCTGAGCGCCCGGAGCCGCGGCGGAGGGCGGGCCGCGGGGGAGGGCGGGCTGTCGGCCCGGCACGGCCGTGCGAGGGTGAACGGACAAGATCCATGCGCTGTTTGACCTGATCGGGGCGGTACGGTCGAGCAGGAGCCGCGCGAGTGCAATTATTCGCGAACGGCAAGTATTCTGCTTGCGCCCCACGGCCCGCGTGCGGCTCAGGGAAGGGGAGGTCGGCTGTGAGGAGCCCTGTCGGTGGGCGAGATCCGGAGGTGACGGATCCAGGGGTCCTGGTCCCGCAGGTGCCTCTGGCCCGCGTGGCACCGGCCGGTCTCGCGGCCGTCGGCGACTCCCGCGTGACGGTCCTGCTCGTCGAGGACGACGACGGCGACGCGCTGCTCGTGGAGGAGACCCTCCGGGACAGCGGCCTCGCGGTCCGGCTCACCCGCGCCCGCTCCCTGGCCGAGGCGCGCCGGGAGCTGGGCGGCGAGCACGGACCGCCCGCGGAGTGCGTCCTTCTCGATCTCCACCTGCCCGACGCCCAGGGGCTGGACGTCGTCGGCCAGGTGCTGGACGTGTCCCCCCGCGCGGCGGTCGTCGTGCTGACGGGGCTGGCCGAGGAGGGCGTGGGACTCTCGGCCGTCGCGGCGGGCGCCCAGGACTACCTCATCAAGGGCGTCTTCGAGCCGACCGTACTGGCCCGCTCCGTCAGGTACGCGGTGCAGCGCCGCCAGATCGAGCAGGCGGCGGTGGCCCTGGAGGCCAGCCGGATGCGCGCCCAGGAGAACTCCCGGCTCGAACGGGGGCTGCTGCCCTCGCCGCTGCTCCACGGCGCCGGGGTGCAGGTCGTGTCCCGGTACGAGCCCAGCAGGTCGCTGGGCCTGCTCAGCGGCGACTTCTACGACGTCGTGGAGGCCCCGGACGGCACGGTCCACGCCGTCATCGGCGACGTCTCCGGCCACGGCCCGGACGAGGCCGCGCTCGGCGTCTGCCTTCGCGTGGCCTGGCGCTCCTTCACTCTCGCCGGTGTCACGGGCACCGGCGTGTGCGAACTCATGCAGAAGGTGCTGGTGGCCGAGCGCACCGGCTCCGAGATCTTCGCCACGGTCACGACCGTGGAACTCCCGCCCGGTATGGCGAAGGCCAAGGTCGTCCGCGCCGGTCACCCTCCGCTGCTGCTGCGGGATCCCGCGGGCGTACGGCTCGTGGAGACCGCCGTCGGCCCGGCGCTCGGTCTGCTGCCCGAGGGCCACCGCCACTGGCGGGAGGACCACGTCGACCTCCCGGCCGCCGGCGGCCTCGCCCTGTTCACCGACGGACTCTTCGAAGGCCGGGTCAGCGCCGACGGGAAGCGGCTTGGCGAGGACGGCCTGCTCGCCCTCGCACGACGCAACGCCGGCCGTTCCGCCGAGGAGTTCGTCACCGCCCTGATCTCTGAGACGCGCGCCCTCTCCGCCGACCACGGCGGCCACAGCGACGACGTCGCGCTTCTCCACCTCGAATGGAACGAGCAGAAGTGACCAGTCACGAAGACAGGCGGACACCGGCCGGCGCGCCGCCCGCGCGCACCCGCCTGACCGTCCCCATCTGGCTCGGCATGGTCCTGGCCGCCATCCTGCTGGTGGTGACGGGCATCGCGGTGGTCGGTGCCCGGCTCTTCTCCCAGACGGCGGCCGAGTCCGACGACCTCGTCGACCGCATCCAGCCCGCCCAGGTGGACGCGTACCGGCTGCAGAAGGCGCTCCTGGACCAGGAGACCGGTGTACGGGGCTTCGTCCTCAGCCGCGACGCCCGCTGGCTGGAGCCGTACACGCAGGGCCAGCGGGAGGAGGAGTCCGCCGAGAGGTCCCTGCGGCAGGCGCTGGCCGGCGACACCGCGCTGCTCGCGGCGGTGTCCCGGGCGGCGGAGTCGGCCGAGGCCTGGCGGAACGGCCACGCCGCGCCACTCCTCGAGCGGGCCCGCCAGGGCGCACTGCCTCCCTCCGCCGAGACGGAACTCCAGAGCAGCAAGGCCGCCTTCGACCGGCTGCGCGTGCGGTTCGACGAACTGAACGCCGAGCTGAGCGACGAACGGGCCGCCGCCAAGGCGGAGATGCACCGTACCCGCACCGGCCACAACTGGGCCCTCGCCGGCATGCTCGCCGCCTTCGTCGCGTTCGCCTCGGCACTGGTGATCGTTCTCCAGCGGGCCGTCGGACGCCCGCTCGACCGTCTGCGCACGGCCGCCCAGCGGGTCGCCGACGGCGACTTCGAGCACCGGATCGAGCCGGCCGGCCCGGCCGAGACCCGGCACCTCGCCGCGGCCGTGGAGGGGATGCGGGTCCGCGTGCTCGACGCCCTGAGGGCTTCGCAGCAGCGCGAGGAACTCCTCGCCGCGCGCACGGCGGTCCTGGACGAGCAGGCGGTCGAACTGCGCCGGTCCAACGCCGAGCTGGAGCAGTTCGCCTATGTCGCCTCCCACGATCTGCAGGAGCCGCTGCGGAAGGTGGCCTCCTTCTGCCAGCTGCTGGAGAAGCGGTACGGCGGCCAGCTCGACGAACGGGCCGAGCAGTACATCGGGTTCGCCGTGGACGGCGCCAAGCGCATGCAGGTTCTGATCAACGACCTGCTGACCTACTCCCGGGTGGGCCGTCTCAACGACGCCCGGGACACCGTCTCGCTGGACACCGCGCTGGACGGCGCACTGGCCAACCTCGGCTCGGCCGTGGAGGAGGCCGGAGCCGTCATCGAGCGCCCCGGCGGCCCGCACACCACCACCGGCGACCCGATGCTGCTGACGATGCTGTGGCAGAACCTGATCGGCAACGCGGTGAAGTTCCGTGCCCCCGACCGGCCGCCGGTCATCCGGATCACCGCCGACCGGGAGAGCGACGGCGAGACCTCCGTCTGGCACTACCGCGTCGAGGACAACGGCATCGGCATCCCGAGGAGTTCGCGGAGAAGGTCTTCGTGATCTTCCAGCGGCTGCACAGCCGGGACGCCTACGGCGGTACCGGTATAGGCCTGGCGCTCTGCAAGAAGATCGTGGAGCACCACGGCGGCCACATCTGGATCGACACCGAGCAGCCGGAGGGGACACGGATCCACTTCACCGTGCCCGCCGTGCCCGCCGCCCCCGCCGTGCCCGCCGCCCCCGCCGTGCCCGCCGCCCCCGCCGTGCCCGCCGCCCCCGCCGGGGAAGCCGCCGTGGACGGGGACTCCCCGGGCCAGGAGTCCCCGGGCCAGGAGTCCCCGGGCCAGGAGTCCCCGGGCGGGGAGCCCGGGTCCCCGGAAACCGGTCGGCCCACGGCCGGCGGCACGTCCCTCACCACAGGAGAATCCGCATGAACGCCACCAAGCCCATCGAGGTGCTCCTCGTCGAGGACGATCCGGGCGACGAGCTGATGACGCGGGAGGCGTTCGCCGACAACAAGATCGGCAACAGCCTGCACGTCGTGCGCGACGGGCAGGAGGCGCTGGACTTCCTCTACCGGCAGGGCGCGCACCAGGACGCCCCGCGCCCCGACCTGATCCTCCTCGACCTCAATCTGCCCAAGTACGACGGACGCCAGGTGCTGGAGCGCATCAAGGCGGACGCGGACCTCACCCACATCCCGGTGGTGGTGCTGACGACGTCCGCGGCGGAGGAGGACATCCTGCGCAGCTACCGGCTCCACGCCAGCGCCTACGTCACCAAGCCGGTGGACCTGGAGCAGTTCATCGCCGCGATCCGGAAGATCGACGACTTCTTCGTCACCGTGGTGCGGCTGCCGCGCCCCTGACGGGGCGCCGCACGCGCGGCCTGCGGGAAGCCGCCGGAGCCCGCGGCGTCCGGGGACTTCCAGGGTGCCGGGGATTCCCGGGGCGAACCCGGGGCAAACGGGTGGCTGGTCGATGTCAGCCGAACGATGCGCGGGAGCGCGCAGCGTGTCCGTGGAGGAGCGCCCATGAAACCGGGCCCTGGAACCGAACAGGCAGATCGCACCGGAGGCGGAGAGGCGCGGGAGACCCGCGGGGACCGTACCGGAGGGAGACGGGACGCGGGCCGCGTACGAGGCGCACGGGAGACCGACCGCGCCGAGGAACGATGGGAGGCGGACCGCACCCGCGGCGGACGGGGGACGGAGAAGGAACAGGCTCGGAACGCACGGGAGCGGGAACACTCCGAAGCCGGGCGGGAGACGGAGAAGCAACGCGCCGACCGGCGCTGGCAGGAGCTCATCCAGGAGATACGCGTCACCCAGACCGGGGTCCAGATCCTCTTCGGCTTTCTCCTCACCGTGGCCTTCACGCCCCAGTTCCAGCGCCTGGGCCAGACCGACAAGACGATCTACCTCGTCACCGTCGTGCTCGGCGCCCTCGCGACCGGGGCGCTCATCGGGCCCGTCGCCCTGCACCGCATCGTCTCCGGCCGCAGCATCAAACCGCAGGCCGTCGTCTGGGCGTCACGGCTGACCTTCACCGGGCTCGTGCTGCTGCTGGCCACGCTCACCGCGGCACTCTTCCTCATCCTGAGGGCCGCGACGCACGACGCGTTCGTCCCGTGGGTGGTGTCCGGCGTGCTCGCCTGGTACCTGCTGTGCTGGTTCGGGCTGCCCTTCTGGGCACGCCACCGCCACACGTCGCGGGAGGGCTGACCGCGGCCCGATGGCGGCACCGGGCCGCCGTGGCGTGTCCGGAGCTCGTGTTCCAGCCTCCGTATCCCGGCCTGCGGGTCCGGCCCCGGTGTTCCGGACATCTGCCGGTCGATTTTCCGTCGGCCGGGAGGTGCCGTCGCGCGGATTCGGGGTAGGAGAGCGCCGACCCAGGGACGGCAGGGACGAACGGGACGACCAGCAGATGACTTCGAGTGTGATCGGGACGAGCCACGACGCGGCCTCGGCGTGGGCCGGAGAGGCGTGGGCCGGCGCGGTGTACGACGGCGGCCCCGGAAGCATCGCCGAGGCCCGCGGCTTCGCCACGCGGTTCCTGGTGGACAGGCACGGTTTCGACCCGGCCTCGGAGACGGTGGGTGCGATCCGGCTGATCGTGTCGGAGTTGGTGACCAACGCCTGCAAGTACGCCAACGGCCCCTGCGCCGTGGACATCGAGCGGATCCCCTCGGGCGTGGAGGTCACGGTCTGGGACAGCAGCGCGGCCCTGCCGCTGGCGCGTGCCGCGGACCCGGGACGCGTGGGCCAGCACGGGCTGGAGATCGTCCTGGCGCTGTGCGAGGGCTTCACCGTCGAACGCGAGCCGGTCGGCAAGCGCGTCACGGTACGCGTCTCCTGCGACTGACGGGGCGCGAGCGGCGCCGGCACCGGGCGGCCGGCACCGGGCGGCCGGCATCGAACGGTAGGCGCTCGGCCGCTCCAGCCCCCGGCGCCGGCCGCAGCGGTGAGGCGTTCTCCGCTCCCGGGTGCCCGGCGCTCAGGGGCGGGGCACGGCGTCCAGGTCGTGCCGCACGTCCAGCACCTTGTCCGCTCCGGTGATCTCCAGCAGACGGCGCAGCTGCGGCTGCGGCTTCGCCACGCGCAGCTCCGTCTTCTGATGGACGCGCAGCAGCAGGTTCAGGAAGGCCGAGTCCCCGAAGGTCACGCCGGAGACGTCGAGGATCACCGTGGAATGCTCTGCGGACGCCGATGCCAGCGCGTCGTCCAGCGGCGGCAGGCTGGTCATGTCCAGATCGCCGCGCGCGGTGATCACCCACGCGTCGCCGGCCGCGTACTGGGCGCCGACCGGGCCCTCTCCGTCCTGCCGGGCCTCGCAGTCGGCACCGGACTGGTCTTCGCTGCTCGCGTCCATGGTGGGGAGTATGCCCGTACCCGCACCGCACCGGTAGTCACGGGCCCGGTGTCCCGGGGCGGAACGGGACTGAGCACAGCGGTTCAGGGTGGTTCGGGCCGTGTGCGAGGGCGTGTGCGAACGGGTGTACGGGGTGGCGGACCATCCCTCGTCGGCGGAGGCGATCCCGCCGGCCGGCCGCCGGGGCCACCGCGTGTCTCCTGCTGCACACGCTGCCCTGGAAGGACTGGAAGGAAGTGACCAAGAAGCCCTACGACCGCACCGAGGGGCACGGCCGCGAGGAGGCCCGCGTGGTGCAGGTCCTGACCGTCGATGACCTCGACTTCCCCACGCCGCACAGGTCGCCCGGGGCGTACGCCGCCGCACCTGCCTGAAGACCGGCAGCCGCAACCGCGAAACGTTGTACGTCATCACCTATCTGACCGGCCGGGACGCCTCCCCACAGCGGCTCGCGAAGATCATTCGTTCGCAGTGGGTCATCGGAAACCGGCTCCACTCGTGGCCCGCGGAGGAGTTCGCAGCCAGCCTGCGCGAACAGGGTGTGTCCGCCGAGGTGGTGATGGATCCGGAGGGCGACGCCTCCTCGTCGTCGATCCCGCGCAGCTCGCCGAGCGCGGGCGGGGCTGAGCAGGGGACGGCCGGGCTGCGGGACCCGGGAGCCGTTCGGCGGACCCCCGTTCGCAGACGGGGCCGAGACGGGGCCGAGACGGGGCCGAGGGCGCGGAGCAGTTGTGGAGTAGTGGGGAACGGAGCCCGACCGTTTTGAGAACGGACTCCACGGAGTCCTGGGCCCGGGGCGGGCCGGCGGCTGGCCCACGCCGCCGGCCCGACCATGCCGGCGGCGGTGGCCCCTGCCCGTCGGGGACGCCTCCCATGGCGTCCGTCAGGGGGAGGGGACCACCGCCGATCGTCCCTCGTACGGTGCCGGTGCGTCCGCAGGCCGCTACGTGCGCGGCGCGGAGGCACTCCTCGCCGCTCAGGCGGTGCCGACTTCCAGCAGCCCGGTGCGCAGCCGCTTGATGATCCGGGTCAGCAGACGTGACACGTGCATCTGGGAGATGCCCAGCTGCTCGCCGATCTGCGCCTGGGTGAGCTCCTCCACGAAACGCAGGTGCAGGATCCTGCGGTCGCGCTCCTCGAGTTCGGCGACCAGGGGAGCGAGGGAGTGGAAGTCCTCGATCAGTTCGAGCGCCGCCTCTTCCGTACCGATGAAGTCGGCGAGGGCCGCCTCGCTGTCCTGGGTGCTGTCGCCCGTCAGCGCGGCGTCCAGCGAGGCGGAGTTGTAGGCGTTGGAGGCCTTGCGGGCCTCGATCACGTCCGCCTCGGGAAGGGACATCAGCTCGGAGAGCTCCCTCACCGTGGGGGTCCGGCCGAGCCTGCTCCGCAGCTCCTCGGTGGCCTTGGCCAGCTCCACGCGGGCCTCCTGGAGCCGGCGCGGGACGTGCACCGCCCAGCTGGTGTCCCGGAAGAAGCGCTTGATCTCACCCACGATGCAGGGCACGGCGAAGGTGGTGAACTCCACCTCGCGCGACAGGTCGAAACGGTCGATGGCCTTGATCAGGCCGATCGTGCCGACCTGGACGATGTCCTCCATCTCGTCCGCGCCACGGCTGCGGAAACGGCCCGCCGCATACCTGACCAGCGAGAGGTTCATCTCGATGAGGGTGTTCCGCACGTACTGGTACTCGTGCGTGCCCTCCTCGAGCTGCGCCAGCCGGGCGAAGAACTGACGGGAGAGGTCGCGTGCATCCTGGGGAGCCACCTTGGACGGGTCCGCGATGGGCGCGAGCTCGATCCCGTCGATCGCCGAAGTCGTCTCCTGTGCCGCGGTTGTCACTGCGGTCACGGCTGCCATGCCATCCACCCCTGTCGTCCGAGTCGCCATCCCCCGTGCGCGGTCCGCATACCCCGGGAATCCGAGAGCATTCCCGTCCGTGTGCCGATCGGTCCGGCGCCTTTCGCGGACCGCTTCCGATGAGCCTTCGGCGGTCACTCCCGTACCGCCCGCACCGGTGCTCATACCGGCTCCGTACGGCCGAACAATCCCGCGTGACCCGGGGGAGCTGGGTCAGGATCCGCCGCAGCAGGGCGTCGTCCGCCACGTCGGCCACGATGCCGAGCACGGCCGTGACGGCGCGCCGGGCCTCGCCGAAGTCGCCGTGGTCCCGGGCCGCGACGGCTTCGACGAAGGCCCGGGGGGTCAGGGGCTCGCTCGCCGGAGAGCCGTCCGTCAGCAGCGGACCGCACTGCTGCGGCAGCAGCCGGGCGAGATCGCTGCGGTCGTCCCCCACCAGATGGGCGCCCAGCACGTCCAGGACGCTCTCGACGGCCCTGGCGGCTTCCGGCCTCCTGCCGTAGCGGCCCCGTTCCCGCACCTGGTCCAGCAACGCTTCCAATCCGCTCTTCATCGCGCACTCCTTGCCGTGGTCGTTCCGCCGGCGCGCGCCGGGACGGTTCGGCCACTGAAAGTGATCATTGGGCTACCCATCGCGGCGGACGGTAATCGCCGCTGCCCCGGGGCATGACCCGGACGGCCCAACGGGCGTGGCCGCGGGGCCGCGTCGGCCCCGCCCGGCCCCGCCCGGCCCCGCCCGGAGCGGGACGGAACGGGCGGATCGCACATGAGCCCCGGGGATGCGTGGTAGGCGAACGGACGTCCCTCGGGCGCCCGGAAGGCCGTTCGGAACGGCCGGTCCGCCGCGCGCCCGCGGGGCCGCTGCCCTCGCGGCAGCCACAGCTGAAAGTGAAAGGGAAAAGACCATGCTGGAGGAATCACCGTCGATCGTTCATGACGTCTCGGTCGCCGCCGCCGTGGGACGCAGGACCCTGCCGCAGCGGCTGTGCGCCGCGTTCACCCGGTCGCTCGGCGCCCAGCGGGCGGCTCTGTCGTTCCTGCCCCGTCTGGAGCACTGGCGGCTGCTCCACGCCACCGACGAGCCGGCCCTGCGCGGTGAGGCCGCGCAGTTCACCCTCGGTGACGGGCCGTCGGTCAGCGCCGCCCTGCGCATGCGCCCCGTCCACGTACCCGACCTGCGCCGCGCACCGTGCCGCGGGGCATCACCGCTCCACGAGGGACTCGCCGACGTGCGCCAGATGCTGGCCCTCCCGATGCACGTCCAGCGCACGCCGGTCGGGGTGATCTGCCTGTACTACACCGAGGAGGCCGAGCTGACGGACGCTCATGTCGCCGAGGGGCAGCGGGCCGCCGGCCTCGCGCTCGACGCGCTGCTCCGCTGGCGGGCCGTGCACGGCAGCGACGACTGCGACTGCCCGGTCTGGACGACGGACACACGGGCCGCGCGCTGGGACCGCATCCACCGGGCGGCCGGCTATCTCGCGGCCCGCGAGGAATGCCCCGCCGCCGAGGCGCTGGCCATGCTCCAGGCCACCGGGACGAGGGACGGCCGCTCCCTGCTCGATGTGTCCGACGCGCTGCTCCAGCCCCGGGGCGCACTCGGGCGCGACCTGCCCGCACCCCGCCCCGGCGGTACGGTGGCGGACCCGGCCGGGACCGGGGCGTACGCGGCCGTCCCCTGAGCCCGGCAGGGCCTGCCCGTCCCCGTGCCGGCCGGCCGGATCCGTGCGCGGCCGCCCCGGCGCGCGGTCGCCCGGGTGCGCGGTCGCCCGGGTGCGCGGTCGCCCGGGTGCGCGGTCGCCCGGGTGCGCGGTCGCCCGGGTGCGCGGTCGCCCGGCCGCGACGCATGCATGAGCCGGATCCCGGACTACGGTGCCGGTTTGCCGGTCTGCCGGTCTGCCGCTCCGCCGGCCCGGCGACCGGGGAACCGGCGCCGCCCCGGCGCGAGGCCGGAGCGTCACCACGTCACCGTCAGCCGACGTCAGCCGGCACCGCCGGAGACCGCTCCCGGTCCGCCGACTGCTCCCGGCTCAGCCGACCGGGCCACCAGGCGGTGCGGCCGATGTCCCTGACGAGGGCGGGGACGAGCAGGGACCTTACGACGAGGGTGTCGAGCAGGACCCCGAAGGCGACGATGAAGGCGATCTGGACCAGGAACGCCAGCGGGATGACGGCGAGCGCGGCGAAGGTCGCGGCCAGCACCACGCCCGCCGAGGTGATGACCCCTCCGGTCGCGGTGAGACCGCGCAGGACACCCTCCCGCGTGCCGTGCAGGAGGGACTCCTCCCGGACCCGGGACATCAGGAAGATGTTGTAGTCCACGCCGAGGGCCACCAGGAACACGAACCCGTACAGCGGCACCGACGCGTCGGTGCCCGAGAACCCGAGCACGCCCTGGAACACCAGTGCCGAGACACCCAGGGTCGCGACGAAGTTGAGGGCGACGGTCACGACGAGCAGCACGGGCACCAGCACCGACCGGAGCAGCGCGACCAGGATGAGCAGGATCACCACGAGTACGACGGGCACGATCAGCAGACGGTCCCGCTCGGCGGTCCGCTGGGTGTCGTACTGCTGCGCCGTGTAGCCGCCGACCAGGGCGTTCGCCTCGGGTACCGCGTGCACCGCGTCACGCAGCCTTACCACCGTGTCCTTGGCGGCGTCGCTGTCCGCGGCGTCCTCCAGGGTGACGTCGATCCGGACCTTGCCGCCGGCCGTCAGCGGTTCCCCGCGCCGGGGCGCCCGGAGGCGGTCGCCGGAACAGCGGAGTCCACCCCGTCGGTCGCGGCGGCCGCCGCCGTCACCTCCTTGACGCGGCCGGCGTCGGCGATGACGACCGCCGGGTTGCCCGAGCCGCCGGGGAAGTGCTCGCCGAGCACGGCCTGCGCGGTGACCGAGGGTGCGTCGTTGACGAAGATCTCGTCGAGGGGAACGCCCTTCGACACGAGTCCGGGAGCGAACGCCGCGCATGCCAGCAGCCCGGCGAGCGTGGCCGCCCAGACCTTGCGGGGCGCGCGGTCCACCAGCGCGGCCACGCGCGGCCAGAGGCCCCGGCCCGCGGAATCGCTTCCGGCCGCCGGCCCGGGCCGGGCGGGCCAGTACGCGGCACGCCCGAGCAGGACCAGCACGGCCGGCAGGAAGGTGAGGGCGCTGAGCACGGCGCAGACGATGCCGATGGCGCCGACCGGACCGAGGGCCCGGTTGTTGGTCAGGTCGCTGAACAGGAGCGCGAGGAGGCCGAGGGCGACGGTGGCCGCACTCGCCACGACGGGGCCGGTGGAACGGCGCAGCGCCGCCTTCATCGCCGCGAACCGGTCCGCCTGCCCGGCCAGTTCCTCGCGGTACCGGGCCGTCAGCAGCAGCGCGTAGTCGGTCGCGGCGCCGATCACGAGGATGGAGAGGATGCCCTGGACCTGCCCGTCGACCCGCACCACGTCGCGGTCCGCGAGCGCGTAGACGACGGCGCAGGCCAGACCGAGGGCGAGGACCGCACCGGTGATCACGACCAGTGGCAGCAGCACGCTGCGGTACACCAGCAGCAGGATCAGCAGCACGGTGGCGAGGGCTACGGCCAGCAGCAGTCCGTCGATCCCGGCGAAGGCGTCGGACAGATCCGCCTGCGTCGCGGCGGGACCGGCGAGGTGGGCCGTCGCGCCGGGCACCCGGTCCGCCGCCTCGCGCACCGCAGCCAGGACGTCGGGGAGTCGCTCGCCCAGGTCGGGCCGCAACTGTACGACTCCCTGGAGCGCGCGGCCGTCCTCGGCGGGGAGGGCGGGGGACGCGGCGCCCACGGTGCCGGGCGCCCCCTCGAGCGAGGCGAGGGCCTCGGTCGCGGACCGCCGCATCGCCGCGTCCGCGGTTCCTTCCTCGGCGGTCCAGACGACGACCGCCGGGAGCGTCTCGTCCTGCCGGAAGGCCTCCTGGGCCTCCACGACCCGGGTGGACTCGGCGCTGCGCGGCAGGAAGGCCGCCTGGTCGTTGGTGGCGACCTCGCCGAGCTTCCCGGCATAGGGGCCGAGGGCTGCGCCGCAGACGAGCCAGACGGCCAGCAGGAGGAGCGGTACCAGCCTGCGGGCCGGACGCGAGGAGGGTGACATGGCACTCCCGGGTGTGTGCGGTTGCTTCACGCGATGGTCGACGGCCAATTGTTTCAGTCATCGACTATCTCAATGATTGAAACAGTTTGGCATGTGCCGGCTCCGGACATCGACTCGGGGTCCCGGCGGCCGGACCGTCCGGTGGAGGCGGCCGGCCGTCGCGGGGCGGCGCGGCGCCGCCCCCTCTTCCGGGAGCGGGCCGCCGCCGGATGCCCCGCGGCCCGAGGGGTTTCCGTGGCTGCCTCTCCCGACCCGCCGGATGGATCGGCGGAGGGGTCAGCGGCGGCCGGAGAGGCGGTCCAGTTCCTCGTTCATCGCGGTCAGAAAGCGCAGCACGACGGCCAGTTCGTCGTCGCCGAAGCCCTCCTGGGCCCGGGCCGCCGCCTCGGCGAGCGGCAGGAAGTGCGCGCGGGCCGCGGACCTTCCGCGCGCGGCATAGTGCAGATGGACGACGCGGCGGTCCTTGCTGTCGCGGGATCTGCGGATGTGGCCGGTCCGCTCCAGCCGGTCGAGGCACGCCGTCACGGCTCCGGACGTCAGCCCCAGGTGCTCCCGCAGCCGCCCGGGAGTCAGCGGGGTGTCGGAGTCCAGGATCGCGGCCAGCGCCTGGACGTCGGTGGCGTGCAGTCCCTGGGCGGCGGCGAAGCCGTGGACCAGCCGGTTCATCTCGCCGTTCAGCCGGCGCAGCTCCACGGCGAAGGCTTGCAGGTCGCGGCCTTCCGGCCCGGCCGGTCCCGCCACCGTGCCGGTCGCGTCGGCGGTGGTGGCGGTGTCCACCGGCCCCGTCTCGTTCGTCCTCGCCACGCCCCACCCTATAGAGCGGTGGACCGTGACCTCCGCCGCCGGCCACCACGAGGGAGGTGGTCCGGGGCGGGCCCGAACGGCACGGCATCCAGGGAGAAGTTGTCGAACCATGTGCTGCCGAACCGCGTACCGCCGGCCGCATCGTGCCGAGCCGTGTGCTGCCGGACCACGTGTCGTCGAGGCGTGTGCTGCCGGACCACGTGCGGCCGAGCCGTTTGCTGCCGGACCACGTGTCGTCGAGGCGCCTGAGCCGACGGCGTTCTGCGGAACGTCGTTCCGTGGAACGACGCAGTACCGATGCGAGTGGCTCGGTGCGCCGCGGCGTCGCAGCCTGCACTCATCAGCGGCCCGCACGCTCACGGCCGATCCGAACGGCCGGGGCCGAGCGGGCCACGGAACGCGGTTCCGGCCGGTTGGCCCCGGCGGCCGCGGAGGAGGACACCGTGAAGCTCAGGGACGAACTTCCTGTCGACCACCGTCTCGCCACCGTCTACCGCGTGGGCGCCGCCCTCTGCGGGGTGATCCTGCTGGTCTTCGCGAGCCTCGGGTTCGCCGACGGGCTCGGCTGGTTCGAGACCGACGGCGCGCGGGTGGCCGGACTGTCCAGCAACGGCCTGCTCAGCCTGATCTCCCTGTGCGTGGGCCTGCTGCTGCTGGGCGGCGCTGTCGTGGGAGGGAACGTCGCCAGCACACTCAACATGATCGTGGGAGCGGCGTTCGTGCTGAGCGGCTTCGTGCACCTGTTCCTGCTCGACCGCCCCGCCAACATCCTCGACTTCAGCATGTCCAACGTCGTGTTCAGTTTTGTTATGGGCCTGCTGATCGTCACGTTCGGCATGTACGGACGGGTCAGCGGCGGGCTTCCGCACGACAATCCCTACTGGCGCAGCCGGCACCCCGAGCGGGCGCGCCACGAGGCCGGCGCGATGGCGCCGGCGCTCGGGGCAGGGCGTCCACCCGCCCGCGGCGGGCGGTCTCCGCGCGTCAGGACCCGCGGTCGTCCGCCGGCCCGTCGTGAGCGACCCGCGGACGCCCGCCCGTCGCCGCCCGTCCTCGCGCGCCCGCCCGTCCGCCGTGCGCTCGCCCTCGCTCGCCCTCGCGCGCCCGCCCGTCCGGTCGTGGCGACCCGTCCGTCGCGCCGGCGGTGGCGCGGCCACCTCCGGCGCGAGACGGTGGTGGGCCGGAACGCCGTGCGGCGCCTTCCTCCGTCGACCCCACCGGCCGGCGCCTTTCCCGCCGAGCCCGGCGGCAAGGAGCGCCCCGCGGTAAGCAGCGTCCGTAAGGGAGGAGCGTCCGTCGGGAAGGAGCGCCGGTGAGGAAGAAGCGTCCGTCAGGAGGGAGTGCTCGCTCCGCTGAGGGCGGAGAGCGCCGCCGGTACGTCCTTGTGGACAGCGGTCGTCAGGCTCAGCCCGGTGAGGTCGAAGAGCTTGGCTACCTGCGGTACCGGAGCCGCGAGGTGCAGATCTCCGCCCATGGCCCGCGTCTCCCTGGTGGCACGTATGAGAACGTTCAGCCCGGAGGAGTCCATGAATCCGACGGCGGACAGATCCAGTACGAGATGACGCCGGCCGTGCAGGGCCTGGTTCGCCAGGTGGTGGTGGAGCAGCGTCGCCGTGTCGACGTCCAGTTCGCCCTGGATCGTCACCACCGCCGTGCTGGGGTCGTGGATCTCGACCTCGACGTCCAGGTTCTGTTCCATGGGGGAAATGCCTCCGTTTTCCGGATGGGTCGTTGCACCGGTGCGCGCACCACATGGGGCGCCACTCGGCGGGGTCGGCACACACGTGCTGACCGCAGCACTTGTGCCCAGCGTGGGCGCGCGCACACCTCCTCGTCCTGAGTTGCCGTCCGGATACCATTGTCGCGTGACAAATGTTGCTTTCGGCTCGTAGAATCGTGATCTCGTGCCCGGCGTTCGTGACCCCGGAGTCCGTGGATACGTGCACAATGACGGCATGCTGGGCGTGTGGCCCCGGCACGACGAGAATCGGATGACGTGGACAAGTTCGCTGCTCTTGAGCAGGCCTTGCGCGGGGCCGCTCCCCACACTCTGCTGGATGTGATGAGCGCCGCCCTCGACGAGCGGTACGGCACCACCGTGGTCGAGCTACGGCTGGCCGACTACGGGACACAGTCCTTGCAGGCCGTGGAGATCGAGCCCGGCACGACCGAGCCCGTGCCGATCCACGGCAGCCCCCAGGGACGCGTCTTCGGCTCCCAGGAGCCGTATGCCACCGGGGACAGCGGGGGCCGCGTCTCCGTGCACCTGCCCGTCACCGTGCGCGGTGACCGGCTGGGCGTGCTGACGGTGGTGATGGCCGCGGACGCCTTCGCGGAGGCCGACCTCCCGGACCTCCGCCTGGCCTGCGAGGCACTCGGGCACGAGATGCTCGTCGCGGAGCGCGACACGGACCTGTACCTGCTGGCCCGCCGCGCCGCACGGCTCACCCTCGCGGCCGAGATCCAGTGGCAGCTGCTCCCCGGCCGAGCCTGCGCCCGGGACGAGTTCGCGCTCGGCGCCCAGCTGGAACCGGCCTACGGGATCTTCGGCGACAACTACGACTGGTCCGTGTCCCGGGACCACCTGACCGTCGCCGTCACCAACGGCATGGGTGACGGCACCGAGGCCGCCCTCCTCAGCAATCTCGCCGTGAACGCCCTGCGCAACGCCCGCCGCGCGGGCCTCGGCCTCGCCGACCAGGCCGCCCTCGCCGACCAGGCCGTCTACGCCCACTACCGGGGCCGGGCGTATGTGTCGGTGCTTCTCCTGCGCTTCGACCTCGCCACCGGCGAGGTGGAGGCCATCGACGCCGGCTCGCCCCGGCTGTGGCGGCTGCGTGACCGCGAGGTGGAGCCGATCCCGTTCGACGCCCAGCTGCCGCTCGGCATGTTCGAGGAGACGGTGTACGTGCCGGAGCGGTTCACCGTACGCCCGGGCGACCGGCTGGTGTTCGGCAGCGACGGCGTGTACGAGGCGTTGTCGCCGACGGGCGAGACCTACGGCGAACGTTCCCTGCCTCGTGCGCTGCTGGCCACAAGCCTTCTTCCGCCCACCCAGGTGCCCGGGGCGGTACTGCGGGAACTCGGCGGCCACCGGGGGACAAGAGCCTCGACGACGACGCACTGGTGCTCTGCCTCGACTGGTACGGACGTGGTGCGGACACCGGCGGGCTGCCGCGTGTCGCTCCCTGACCCGGCGGGCTGTCGCGTACCGCTCCCCGGCCCGGCGGGCTGCTGCGTGTCGCTCCCTGACCCGGCGGCAGGGCGTCACCGGCGCTGGCCCGCGCGCCATCCCCGACCCGTCAGGAGGGAGGGGCGGGCGGGCCGCTCACACGGGGCGTGCGGAGCCGCCGTCCGGACCGGAGTCCTGGGCGGCGTCCGCCACCACGGCCTGCCGGAATCCGTGGAGTCCCTCCAGCAGCGCGGCGCGGGAGGCCGGATCCATGGCCTGGATGGCAGCCAGCAGGACTTCCTCGCGCTGGGAGCGCAACTCGGAGAGGTAGGCCCGGCCGTGACCGGTCAGGCGGATCGTCAGCTCCCTGCGGCTGACCGGGCTGGGGGTCCGTTCGACGAGCCCCATGGCTTCCAGCCGGTCGCACAGTCTGCTGACCGACGACGGCGCCGAGCCCAGGACGTCGCCGAGCGTCCGGAGGTTGATCCCGTCGGCGCGCTCCAGGCTGTACAGCACCCGGAGTTGGGAGGCTGACACGGCCGAGGCGGTGTCCCGGCCCCGCTCCCACAGGATCTCGAGCATCTCGATCACGTCGCAGGCCGCCCGCGCCGCATCGGTGGCCCGCCGCGACCGTGGAGCCGGACTCGTGCTCATGCCGTGACACTCCATATCAGACGTGCTCTGCCCATGCCCCGACCCGGTGCGTGCCCCTGCCTCCGCACGCCGGTGCCGGGCCGGATCCCCGGGCGGACTTCCGGTGGGCCGCTCGTGGCGCGGGCCGCGGGCACGAGGCGCTTGTCGGGTCACCATATCCCTCCCCCGCGTACCCGCCCGGCCGCCGATCCCTGTGCCGATGGGGAAACCGTCCGGTGCGGCCGGGGTGAAGAACACCCGGCCGCGGGAGGGCCGGCGGCGCGGACGTCAGGCGGAACGGGCGTCGTCGGCCGGACGCAGCCCCGGTGCGCAGCCCGTCTCGCCGAGCGCGTCGCGGAAACCGGCCAGACCCACCAGGAGCGCCCTGGCCGCCGCCGGCGTCATCCCCTCGATCACCTCGAGCAGCGACGTGTCCCGGCGGCTGCGCAGCTCCTGCAGATAGGTCCGCCCGTGGCTGGTCAGATGCAGCTCCAGCTCGCGTCTGCTCACCTGGCTGGGCAGTCGCCGGACGAAGCCGAGTGCCTCGAGCCGGTCGCAGAGCCGGCTGACGGACGGCGGGGCCGAGCCCAGCAGCTCGCCGAGGGTCCGCAGGTTGATCCCCTCGTCGCGGTCGAGGGTGTAGAGCACACGGAGCTGCGAGGCCGAGACCGGCGCGTACGGCACCTCGCGGCCCCTGGTCCACAGGACCTCGAGAAGCCGGACGAACTCATGGCCCACCACCCGGTCCTCGTGCCGTTGAGGCCGGGAAGCAGACTGGTTCGCATCCATACCGTCCGACACTCCGAATCGGTCACCCTCGTCTCGTGGGGCCGTCACACCGCCGCGGGTCCGGAGGAAAGCCGTCCCCGCAACCGCAACCATATCTTTTTACCGGCAACGGGCACCCGGTACCACGGCGCACCCTGCCAGTGACGGCCGCACCGGACGGATGACCGGCCCGGATGCGGGCAGACGTGAGGCCGGCCGACCCGCGGCCCCGCGGAGCGCGGTACCCACGTCCGGCAGGAGGCGACATGCACGGTGATGCGGCGCGCACCGGCGGGCCGCCTCCGGTCGCCGCCCCTCCGGGGGCGTTGCCGTCGCGGGACGACCTGCTCTCCGCCCTGCGCCGGACACCGGTTTCCGTGTGGCGCGACGACGTCATGGACTGGGCCGCGGCACTGACGTACTACGCCGTCCTCGCACTCATCCCATGCTGCTCGTCACCGTGTCGCTCACCGGCCTCGCCGGCGCCTCGCAGACCGGGCCCCTCATCGAGCGGGCCGCGGCGCTCGTACCCTCCCGGACCCGGCCGCTGCTGGAGGGGACCCTGCGGGACCTCGCAGGGCGGGAGTCGCAGGCCCGGCTGGTCGCCGTGGTCGGCTTCCTCGGCTCGCTCTGGTCCGCCTCCAGCTATCTGGCCGTCTTCCGCCGCGCCCTGCACGCCATGCACGGCGTCGAGGACCGTCGGTCCGCCTGGCGGACGGTGCCCCGCGTGGCCGTCATGGCGTGCGTGCTGCTGGCCGCCCTCGTGTCCAGCGGCCTGGTGCTCACCCTCGGCAGCGAGCTGGCCGTGGCTCTCGGCGGGGCGCTGGGTGTCGGCTGGGTGGCGGTCGTCACCTGGGACGTCCTCAAGTGGCCGCTGCTGCTCTGCCTGGTGGCCACGATGGTGCTGGTGGTCTTCCGCTCGGGGCCGGTACCGGCCAGGGGAAAGCGGAGGCGGGCGCTCGGAGGCGGTCTGGCCGTCCTGCTCTGGCTGGCCGCCTCCGCCGTGTTCACGACGTACACCACCCATGTCGGCACCTACGACCGGTTGTACGGGCCGCTCACCGGGTTCATCGTCTTCCTGGTCTGGCTGTGGGTCTCCAACCTCGCCCTGCTGACGGGCGCCCGGTTCGACGCCGAACTGGTCAGGGCGGGGAAGCGGTGAGGGCGGGGAAGCGGTGAGGGCGTTCGCCGAGTGCCGGCCGGCGTCACACCCGGGCGCCACCGGGACGGGGGACGGGCGGGGCCTGGGCGGGCGGCACCCGCCGGTGCGGTGGGGCCCCGGTCCGGCCGGGCGCGACGAAGTACTCGCCGTCGCGCGGCCGGTCGGTCCGCTGCCGCGGCCGGGGTGCCGGCTCCAGGTGCGGGATGTGCTTGGAGCAGTGCACATACGCCTCCTCCACCGTGATGTGCACCCAGAACCCGGGCCGGCGACCCGGTGCGGTGTCCGCGGGCAGGCCGGGGCACGCGCGCCGCTGGTCCTCGTCCGCCCGCAGCCGTGCCGCCCCGTTGACGTGCAGACCGATGTGGTCGTGGGTGAAGTCGACGAAGAGCAGGCCGACATGGGGGTTCTCGGTGATGTTCCCGGCGCTGGCGAGCACGCCGTTGCCGCGGTACTCGGGATAGGTCAGCGTGCGGTCGTCCAGCACGGTGACGAAACCGGGCGGCCCGGCCCGGAAGGTGATGTCGCAGGCCCCGCCGGCGTCGGCGGTCGACAGGAACATCATCGTCTGCCGGGCGATGAAGCCCGCCATCTGCCCGGTGAGGCGCGCCTGCACCTGGCGGTCGTAGAAGTCGCCTGCCTGTTCGGCGGTGCCGAGGAACTGCTGGAGACGGCGTTCGCCGACGGAGCCGGGAGACTCGTGGGTGTCGTTCACGACGGGCTCAGTCTTCCTGTGGGACGTCCGTTCGGGGGTGGGCCCCGGCACTCTAACGCCGCCGTGAACGCACTGTCGCCGACCGTACGGGGATACGGGCGGCCTTGTGGCGTGGTGTGAGGGACGCCTGAAATGCCGTGCATGAGGTGGTGGATTCGGGGCACATGGTGAGCACATCAGAAGAAGGAGTGGACGCTGTGTTGATGCCGGACCCCAAGGCGCTTCGGAGCCTCCTGGCGCGTTACGCGGACCTTCGCATTGCCGCACCGAGGAACGACGAGAGCCGTCGTGCTCTGGCCGACGTGACCTACACGTTGTGCGTGATGACGGCCACGAGCACCATCGGGGACGCGCTCGAGCGGGCCGACGCGCTGCTGGCGGGGGTGGCGACCGCGGCCCCGGTGCCCGCGCCCGCCACCGGCACCCCGACGCAGGGCGCGGCACCGCACCCGACCGCTCCGCCCGGGGAGGGCAGCGGCGTCACCCTGGTCGCCTGACCCGCCCCTGGTGCGCCGCCCTCGGGGCGAACGGCAACCGACCGTTCGCCCCGAGGGCGGCGCGCGCTTCCGTTTCCGGCCCGGTCTCCCCGCCGTGCCACCGGCGGCGCGGTTCCGTGCCGCGCCGGTCTCCCCGCCGCGCCACCGGGCGGCGCCCTCGCGTCCCGGGCCGGTGCCCCGCTCGGCTCTCCCCGGCATCCGCCGGGTGCGGCCGGACGGTCCCCGGCATCCACCCGCCGCCGGACGGCCCGCGGCGGGTGCCGACGTCGGCCCGCGGGCGCCGCGCCGGGACTCGCCGCAGTCAGTACCATGAGGCCGCGAAGGCGGGACGACGCCGGAGGGAGACGGAGTTGGGCAGCGCGGGAACGGCCGGCTCGCTCCCCGCGGGCGGCGGGCGCCGTCGCGGACAGGGCGAGCTCGAGGCGCAGGTGCTGTCCGTGCTGAGGACCGCGCCGGGCCCCGTCACCGCCGCCTGGGTGCAGGAGCGCCTGCCCGGAGCACTCGCGTACACCACGGTCATGACCATCCTGTCCCGGCTGCGCGCCAAGAACGCCGTCACCCGGCAGCGGGAGGGCCGGTCGTTCGCCTGGGAGGCGACCGCGGACCAGGCGGGTCTCGCCGCCCTGCGCATGCGCCGCGTCCTCGACGGCGAACACGACCGGGAAGCGGTGCTCACCAGCTTCGTCACCTCCCTGTCCCCCGAGGACGAGCAGGTGCTGCGCGAGCTGCTCGACCATACGGACGACGATCCCGAGGAGTGACCGGGTGGGCCTCTTCGTCTTCCTGCCCCTGGTGCTGCCCCTGACGGCGTGGCCGATCGCGCGTCTGGCCGAGCAGCATCTGCACCCCCGGACGGCCACCCGTCTCCTGGCCGGGGTCGGCGCCCTGCTGGCCCTGTGCAGCACCCTCTGCCTCGCGCTCATCATGGTGGTGGGTACCGCGCAGCTGCCGGGCAACCCGCTGCCGGACACCTGGTCCGATCCCGAGGTGCGCGAGGCGGTCCCGTACGACGAGGTCGCGGGCAGGGCGGCGATCCCCGCGCTGGCCGCCGTCGCGGTGGCCGCGGTCCGCACGCTGTGGCGGCACCACCGCGTCCGGCGCCGGGCGGAGCGCGCCCTGGAGGGGCTCCCTCCGTCTTCGGTCGCGGTGCTGCCCGACGAGGCGCCGTACGCCTACGCGCTGCCCGGCGGCCGGGGTCCCTCGGGGGGCAGGGTCGTGGTGTCCGCCGGCATGCTGGCCCGCCTCGACTCGCGGGAGCGCCGTGCCCTGTTCGCGCACGAGCGCGCACATCTGGCCGCGGGACACCACCGCCACCTCCTCGCGGCCCGGCTGGCGGCCCGCGCCAACCCCTTCCTGCGGCCCCTGCACACCGCCGTCGCCTACTGCGCGGAGCGCTGGGCGGACGAGGAGGCCGCCGGGGCGATCGGCAGCCGGCGGGTGATGGCCAGGGCGGTCGGAAAGGCGGCCATGGCCTCCCGGGGCAGGCCGTTCGACGTGCCGGCCGGTTTCGCGACGGGCCCGGTGCCCCGGCGCGTCGCCGCCCTGCTGGGGCCCGTGCCGCCCGCCCGGGCCTGGCCGCCCGCCTTCACCGCAGCGGGCGTCGCCCTCTGGACGGCCGCCGCGGGGACCGCGGTGTCAGCGCTGTCGTCGGCGAACTCGGCCGTGGCGCTGTTCCTGGTCCTGAAGGCCGCGACACCGCTGTAGGCCGCGGCCGCCCGGCGGCCGCGTCGGTCTCCCGGGCCCGTGTCGTCAGTCCTCCTCGGGCCTGAGGCTCCTCATGGATGTCAGTCCTCCTCGCCCCCGTCCTCCTCCTCCTCCTCCTCGAAGGCGTCGCCGATCTCGTCCACGATCTCCGCACCGACGATGCCCGCGCCGACACCCACGGCGAGGCCGGCCGCACCGGCGGCGACAGCGGTGCCCGCGCCGGGGCCGTGGTGGTGCCCGCCGTGGTGGTGGCTGCCATGCCCGGCCCCGTCGGCGAGGCCGTGGGAGGCATGACCGCTGTGGGACCCGTGTCCGGCGTGGGAGGAACCGTGCTCCAGCAGCTGCCGCAGCCAGGTGCCGACCCTGGCGTTCCAGTCCGTGTACCCGGCCTCCTCGTGGGTGACGGTGTGGCGGGTGAGAGTGTCGTGGCCGCCACCGAAGAGTGCGCCGCCGCGGTCGGCCTCCAAGAGCACCTCCATACCGCCGGGGCCCGCGATGAAGGTCACCTCGACCTCGTTGACCGCGTGGGCGTGGTGCGGCGGCGGGGTGAGTTCGATCTCCTGGTAGAAGGGCAGCTGCTGCGCCGTGCCCCCGGAGTGCCCGTACTCGACGTCGGCGGACCGGAAGCCGAAGCCGAGCTGCCCGAACGCCTCCAGGATCGCCTCCTGGACCGGGAGCGGCCGTACCGCGAGCAGGTCGAGATCGCCCTTGTCCCGGGCGCCGGCCACTCCGATCTCGGTACGCACGCCGAGGACGACGCCGAGGGCCTGCCCGTGCAGTTCGGTCACCGGCGTCTCCCAGGGCACGGTCACCGCGAAGGGGACGGCGTGCCGCACGCCCGGTTCGAGACGGAAGCCGCCACCGACCGTGAAGCGCTCGAAGGCGACCTCTCCCTCGTGCTCCCCGTCATCGGTCTCGGCTTCTACGCGGGCGACGAACTCCAGGGTGATGTGCTCGATGTCGAAGGCGGCGTCCCCGCCCTCGAGGCGGACCTCGCCGGTGAGGCTGCCGCCCGGCGGGACCGCTCCGGGGGCGAGGACCGTGTCCACGGCCGGGCCGCCGACGCCGATCGAGCCGAGCAGTCGCTTGAACACCATCGTGGCGTTCACTCCTTCATGTACGCGGGGGTTCTGCGGGAAGCGGCGGAGCCGCGCGGTCGGGCGGTCCGGGCCCGGGAGCACCCGTCGCCGCCCGGGAACATCCCGTACCACCCTGGCGTTATCTACACGCATGTAGAAGCATAGGAGCGGAGTCCCCGCCGCAGGCCGCACACACAAGCGGCCGTACCGGATTGGCCGAAAAGACCTCATGGATGGCCTGTGCCAAGAGAATGGTCAGGTGCTTTACCGGTCCTTTACCATGGTGCGGCGGGCACCGTCCCGACCACGAGAAACCACCAGGGCCGACCCGGCCCGCCGAGTCACGAAGGAGCAGCAGACCCGCAATGGGTGAACCTCCCAGTCCCAGCCGTGCCCCGTCCCGCCCGCCGTTCTCCGAGGGCCGGGAGGTGGCACGGTGACCGAAGCACTCCTGCTGCTCGTCGCCCTGGCGCTCACGCTCGCCTGCGCCGTCTTCGTCGCGGCCGAGTTCTCCCTCACCACCGTCGAACGCGGTGAACTGGAGCGTGCCGCCCGGACCGGCGACCGGGGCGCCGAGAGCGCCCTGAAGGCCGTGAAGCGCCTCACCCTCCAGCTGTCCGGTGCCCAGCTGGGCATCACCGTGACCTCGCTGCTGATCGGCATGCTCGCTGAGCCGTCCGTCTCCGCCCTGCTGCGCGGCCCGCTCCAGGCGGCGGGGCTGCCCGCGGGCGCCGTGTCGACCGTGTCCACCCTCCTCGGCGTCGCGATCTCGACCGTGGTCCTGATGGTGGTCGGCGAGCTCGTGCCGAAGAACTGGGCGATCTCCCGCCCGCTCGCCGTGGCCAGGGTGGTGGCCGGGCCGCAGCGTGGCTTCACCGCCGCCTTCGGACCCCTCATCCACCATCTGAACAACACGGCGAACCGGATGGTGCGCCGCATCGGGCTGGAGCCCGCGGAGGAGCTGGCCTCGGCCCGCACCCCCGAGGAACTGATCGCGCTCGCCCGGCACTCGGCCCGCGAGGGCGCGATCGAGGCCGACTCGGCCGAGCTGTTCGTCCGCACCCTCCACCTGGGCGAACTGACCGCGGAGAACGTCATGACGCCCCGCGTCGACGTCCGCGCCCTGGAGGTGCAGGCCACGGCGGCCGACGCGGCGAACCTCACCCTCGCCACCGGCCTCTCCCGCTTCCCGGTCTACCGGGACAGCCTCGACGAGGTCATCGGCACCGTGCACATCCGCGACGTCCTCGCCCTGGACGAGGACAAGCGGCCGCTCACGCCGATAGCCGACCTGGCCACCGCACCCCTGCTGGTGCCGCACTCCCTGCCCGTGGACAAGCTCCTCGGCCGGCTGCGCAGGGCCCGCACGATGGCAGTGATCATCGACGAGTACGGGGGCACCGCGGGTGTCGCCACCGTCGAGGACATCGTCGAGGAGGTCGTCGGCGAGGTCCGCGACGAGCACGACCCCCATGAGACGCCCGACCTGGAGCCCGCCGAGCCCGCGCCCGGCGGCCGCCCGGTGTGGGACGCCGACGGGAGCGTGCGCATCGACCAGCTCCGGGAGATCGGTTTCACGGCGCCCGACGGCCCCTACGAGACCCTGGCCGGACTGGTCGCCACCCGCCTGGAGCGCATCCCGGCCGCCGCCGACCGCCTCGACATCGACGGCTGGCAGCTGTCCGTGCTGCACACCGAGCACCACCGAGCCGACCGCGTCCGCATCACCGCCCCCGCCGCGGCCCAGAGCGTGGAGGAGATCCGATGACCACCCTCCAGCTGCTGATCGGCGCGTTCACCCTCGTCACCAACGCCTTCTTCGTCGGCGCCGAGTTCGCCCTGATCTCCGTACGCCGCAGCCAGATCGAGCCGGCCGCCGTCCGGGGCAACCGGCGCGCCCGGACCACCCTCTGGGGCATCGAGCACCTGTCCGCGATGATGGCCACCGCCCAGCTCGGCATCACCGTGTCGTCGCTGGTGCTGGGCGCCGTCGCCGAACCGGCCATCGCCCATCTGCTGGAACCCCCGTTCCAGAGCATCGGCGTGCCCGAGGCGCTGATCCACCCCATCGCGTTCGTCATCGCACTGACCCTGGCGACGTATCTCCACATGCTCCTCGGCGAGATGATCCCGAAGAACATCGCCCTCGCCGCCCCGGTGCCGACCGCGCTGCTCCTCGGCCCGCCGCTGGTGGCGCTGACCCGGGCCCTGCGACCGGTGATCTTCGGCATCAACGCCTTCGCCAACACCCTGCTGCGCCTGCTGCGGGTCGAGCCGAAGGACGAGGTGGCCTCGGTCTTCACCGACGACGAGCTGGCCCGCCTGGTCAAGGACTCCAGCGAGGCCGGCCTTCTCGAACCGGAGGACGGCCAGCGGCTGCAGGACGCGCTGGAGCTGGGCACCCGGCCGGTCGGCGAGGTGATGGTGCCGCTCAACAAGATGCTCACTGTCGACGCCGGCATCACCCCCCAGGGCCTGGAGCGGGCTTCCGTCGCCAACCGGTTCTCCCGTCTGCCGGTGGTCGCGGAGGGCGGTGCGATCCTGGGCTACCTGCACATCAAGGACGCCCTCGGCGCCGCCGACCGCACCAAGCCGTTCCCGCGCACGGCCCTCCACCCCATCATCAAGGTCGCCATCGACACACCCCTCGACGACACCCTGACGGCCATGCGGGGCGCCGGCACCCATCTCGCCGCCGTCACCGGTACCAAGGGCACCGTCATCGGCTTCGTCACCATGGAGGATGTCCTGGAGGAGCTGGTGGGCCCGGCCCCCGACGCGCTCGTCTGATCCGCGAGCGCTGCCGCCGCCGGCCGCACGCCGACCGCCGCCCCGCCCTCCCGGGCGCGGCGGCGGTCGTGTCTCGGCCCGGCCTCTGCGGGCCGCCCGGTCTCCGCGGGCCGCCCGGTGCGGGTGCCGCACGAGCATGGGGGCCCTCCGGGGGTGTCAGCCCAGCGGCAGCCGCAGCAGGGCCTCGTTCTCGCTCACGGAGCTGACCGTGGTGGTGGTGAGGGCGGGGAGGTCCGAGCCCGCGTACGAGTACAGCGGATCACGGCTGTTGATCACCAGGGCGAGGCGGTGCCCGACCGGCAGGTCGTAGGAGACGGCTTGGAGGAGCCAGACGAGGTTCGTGTCGACCTCCGGGGTCAGGTCGGCGGCCGTGTACGGCTCGTGGGTGATGAGCCGGGCGGTGGCGTCCGGGGCGACGTCGTACAGGTATGCGACCAGGGTGGCGGCGTCGACGCTGCTGCGCACGGTGAGCCGCACGGTGGCGGCGCCCCGGATCCGGCGGGCCACCTCACCGGAGCCGGTCAGCGGGCCGGTCGACCAGACCAGCAGCTGATCGCGCTCGAATTCCGCGAACTTGTACGTGCTGGGGTTGCCGAACCACTCCCGCTGCCCGGCCTTGAGCAACTCGCCGGCGACGGAGGAGGTCAGGGCGCCGGCCTCGAAGTCCCGCGACCACCCGAGGGCCGGCTTGTCGGTCAGCGAGCCGTCACCGGTGTCGCCGGCGCCGGTGAGGTACCAGGCCTCGCTGCCGGTGGTGACCTCATGCCAGGACGCGTATGTCTCCCGGCGCGCCGGGACGGTGATCAGATTGGTGCCGCCCGGGATGGCGACCGTGCTGTAGGTGAACATGCTCTGGCTGTTCACCGCCGGCCAGTTCGGCACGTCGTTGTCGATGCCGAGCAGATGGTGGTCCAGCCACGCATAGGCCTCCCGCGTCGGCTCCGCCAGCCCGGGGAACGGCACCCCGGGCACCAGCCCGGCCAGGCCGGGGCCCTCGGGGGCGCCGTGGTCGCCGATCCACAGGTTCAGCCGCTTCGGCACGGTGAGCCGCTCGAAGAGGTCGAGCACCGGGTTGACCGGGAACAGCGTCTCGTGCCAGGTGTTCGAGATGAACGTCGGGATGCCCCGCGCGTTCGTCTGGTCGACGTACGTCGCCGGGGAGCGCTCGGTGCCCCACTCGACCACCTCGTCGAGGTTCCGGCCGCTCAGGAAGTCCTTGAGGAGCTGCTGGGCCCTCTCGTCGAACTTGCTCTCCAGCGGGCCGCCGGTGAAGTCGATCAGCGCTTGCACGGCCTCCAGGTGCCGGGTGCCGTTGTTGTACAGGCTGCCGGCGAGGTTCCCCCAGGTGCTCAGCGCGACCACGGCGTCGACCCGGCCGGCCGGGTCGTGCGCGGCGACCAGTTGGCTGATCCCGGAGCCGTAGGACTCGCCGAGGAAGCCGATCCGGCCGGGCCTGAGGGACTGCTGCGCGTAGTCGATCACGTACGAGCCGTCGGCCCAGTCGTTGGGCCCGGCCACGTCGACGAAACCCTCGGAGGTCGACGGCCAGCCCTCGATGCCGATGCCGCGCGGCGAGTAGGCGAGCACGTGGTAGCCGCGCTGCGCCAGCCTGAGGTACGCGTAGAGGAAGGGCAGCCAGCCGAACGGGTTCCAGCCGGCTGGCACGATCACCACCGGGTGCGGGGCGTCGTCCTTCAGCTGGATCCTGAACGCCGACAGCCGGACACCGTCGTACGTGGTGATGCGGGGGAGCGTGATCGTGGCGATCCGCTGCACCTCGGCCACCAGCTCCGAGAGCTCCGATGGGAGTTCGACGCCCTCCTCACCCTGAAGAGAGGCGAGCAGCGCCCTGGACACATCGACCACGGACCGGCTGACGCTGTGGCCTGGACCCCAGATGCCGTTGGTGGCGATGTCGGTGAGCGTCGCTTCGGTGACCAACGGAGTCGGGTCACTGGTCATGCGGAACCACCTTCTCTGCGAACGGATGCCGATCGGCATCATGATCAGAGCAGCCGGGCGCCAAACTGATAGGGCATCAATATCCACCGGAAACAGTGATGTTGCGGCGATATGCACTCCTGCTCGCCGCATCTACGCTACGCACGGCACGCTTGGCGCCCACCGCTCCGCCCGCAGAGTTCCGGAGTGCGCGCTCCACGCATGGCGTCCTCACGGTCCGCTGCACCTCCTGCGTCGCCGCGCACGGCACGCTCGCCCACCGGAACGGCTCGCCCGCCGGAACGGCACGCCCGCCGAGGTCACCGACGCCATCCGCGACGGCCGGCCGATCCCCGACGCCCGCCCGGCCGCGCTCGCCGCGTTCACTTCGGCGCGAGGTCGCGAGGTCGCGAGGTCGCGAGGTCGCGAGGTCGCGAGGTCGCGAGGTCGCACTGGAGTATGCGGGCGGGGAGGATGTCAATTCCGCGCGAGTTCCCTCACGGCGAGGTTGAGCAGAAGCACATTGACGTGCGGCGCGCCGAGAAAGCCGGCGGTACGGCCGCCGGTGTGGCCCTCCACCAGTTCCCCCACCCGCTGCGGGGACAGGCCGTTGGCCCTGGCGACGCGCTCGACCTGGATCCTCGCGTACTCGGGGGAGATGTGCGGGTCGATCGCGGAGGCGGAGCCGGTGACGGCGTCCCCGGGGACCGCCGACTCCGGCACTCCGTTGAACGCCGCAACCCGCCTCTTGGCGTCCGCGACCGCCCTGACCAGCGTGGGGTCGTCGGCCCCGAGCTGGCTTGAGCCGGTGGTGAGTGGGTCGTGGCCGCTGTGGGAGGGACGGGGCTGGAACCATCTGGGGTCGGGCCGGGCGGCCTCGTTCCCGTCCTCGGGATCGCCCCTGGGCAGGTTCCAGTTCTGCCCGATCAGTTCGGAGCCGACCTCCCTGCCGTCGCTGACGACCATGGAGCCGTCGGCCCTGCCGCCGAACAGCCCCTGTGCGGCGCCGGTGACCGCCAGCGGGTAGAGGACGCCGGTGACGACGGTCATCACCAGCAGCATGTCGAGGGTGTGGCGTCGGTGGACGAGTCCGCGATCACTGGCGAATCGGCCCCGGTCATCCGGGAGTCCGGCGGCGACCGCTCGGCCGTCACCGGCGGTACGACGTCACCGTCGCCGGGGATGGCGTCGCCGGCCTCGCAGACGACCAGGTCGCCGACCCGCAGATCCGCCCCCGGCACGCGCTCCTCGGCGCCGGCCGGGTCGAGCCGGCGGGCGACGGTGCCGGTCCTGGCTCTGCGCAGGGTGTCGGCCTGCGCCTTCCCGCGGCCCTCGGCCACGGCCTCGGCGAGGTTGGCGAAGATCGTGGTGAGCCACAGCCAGGCCGCGACCGCCCAGCCGAACCAGTCGGCCGGGTCGAGGACCGCGAGGACCGTGGTGAGCACCGAGCCGGCCAGGACCACGAACATCACGGGCGACCCGGCCATCACCCTCGGGTCGAGCTTGCGTACCGCGTCCGGGAAGGACCCGAGCAGCTGCCCCGGGTCGAAGAGGCCCGCCCCGACACGGCCGCCGGCGGGCTTGCGGCCGGTCGGCACATCGCCGTGCGGCGTCCGGGCGGGGCCGGCAACGGACATGCTCTCCTCGTCCTTCCCGAGGTCAGTGGTCTTCCTCAGATCAGTGGTCTTCCGGGGGCCGTGGTCTTCCAGGCGGCGGTGGCCTTCCTCGGGTCCGTGGTCATGCCGCCAGCCCCTCGGCGAGCGGTCCCAGCGCGAGCGCCGGGAAGAAGGTCAGCCCGGCGACGATCAGGATGGCGCCGACCAGAAGCCCCGTGAACAGCGGCTTGTCGGTCCGCAGCGTGCCCGCCGTGACGGGGACCGGCTTCTGCTCCGCGAGAGAACCGGCCAGTGCCAGGACGAACACCATCGGCAGGAACCGGCCCAGGAGCATGCACAGGCCCAGCGCGGTGTTGTGGAACACCGTGTCGGCGGAGAACCCGGCGAACGCCGAGCCGTTGTTGTTCGACGCGGAGGTGTAGGCGTACAGGACCTCCGAGAAGCCGTGCGCGCCGACATTGGTCATGGAGGACTCGCCGTTGCCCGTGGCCATCGCCACGGCGGTGCCGGTCAGCACGAGCGCCGGGGTGACGAGGATGTACAGGGCCGCCGGCGTGATCTCCCGCGTGCCGATCCTCTTGCCCAGGTACTCCGGCGTGCGGCCGACCATCAGCCCGGCCGCGAAGACGGCGATGACGGCCATGACCAGCATGCCGTAGAGGCCGGATCCCGCACCGCCGGGCGCGATCCCGCCGAGCATCATGCCCAGCAGCAGCACCCCGCCCGAGAGGCCCTGGAAGGAGTCGTGGAACGAGTTGACGGACCCGGTGGAGGTCATGGTCGTCGAGACGGCGAAGAGCGACGAGGCTCCCTCCCCGAAGCGCTGCTCCTTGCCCTCCATCGAACCGCCGGCGATCTGGGACGCGGCCCCCGGGTGCGCGTACTCGATCCAGGTCACCAGGACCACTGCGGCGAACCAGATGAGGCCCATCGCGCTGACGATCGCGTACCCCTGCCGCACCGAGCCGGCCATCCTCCCGAAGGTCCGCGGCAGCGAGAAGGGGATGACCAGCATCAGGAAGACCGTCAGCAGGTTGGAGAAGCCGTTGGGGTTCTCGAACGGGTGGGAGGAGTTGGCGTTGTAGTAGCCGCCGCCGTTGGTCCCGAGGTTCTTGATCGCCTCCTGCGAGGCCACGGCACCCGGGCTGATCGACTGGGTCTCGCCGGTGATCGTCGTGATCTGGTGAATGCCGCCGAAGTTCTGGACGGCTCCGGCGGCGACGAGCAGGATCGCGGCGATCACCGAGATCGGGACCAGGATCCGGACGGTGCCGCGGACCAGGTCGGCCCAGAAGTTGCCCAGTTCACCGGTGCGCGACCGGGCGAAACCGCGGACCAGGGCCACCGCGACGGCGATGCCGACGGCGGCGGAGACGAAGTTCTGCACGGCCAGCCCGGCGGTCTGGGTGACGTGGCCCATGGCCGCCTCACCCGAGTACGACTGCCAGTTGGTGTTCGAGACGAAGGACGTCGCCGTGTTGAACGCCTGGTCCGGGGTGATCGGGGCGAAGCCGAGCGACAGCGGCAGCGTGTCCTGGGCGCGCTGCAGCACATAGAGCAGCAGCACACCGACGGCGGAGAACGCGAGCACCGCGCGGAGATAGGCGGTCCAGCGCATCTCCGCCTCCGGGTCCGCACCCACCAGCCGGTAGATCCACTTCTCCACCCGCAGGTGCCTGCCGGAGGAGAAGACGCCGGCCATGTAGTCGCCGAGCGGGCGGTGCACCAGGGCCAGCGCGGCGGTCAGCGCGCCGACCTGGAGTGCGTCGGCAGGTATCGGGTTCATGTCCGGGCTCAGAACCTCTCGGGCATGACGAGGGCCAGGACCAGATAGCCCAGCAGGGCGACGGCCACGATCAGGCCGACCACGTTCTCCGCGGTCACAGCTTCGCCACCCCCTTGGCGGCGAGGGCCACGAGTGCGAACACCGCGACGGTGGTGACGACGAAGGCCAGGTCGGCCATCGTGAGCTCCTAGATGAGGCGTGCTTTCTCGGACCATCCGAGGAAAGCCCGTTCTCGACTCGGCACCTCTCTTGTTGACGGGGCTCTTACGGTCCTGGGCGCGGGATTGACGCCTCCCTTACGCCTCCCTCCCCGCGCGGCCGGCCGCCCCGGCCGCCCCGGTCGCCGCTGCCCCGTACCCCGCCGGCACACCAGGGCCTCGCGGGCCGGGTGCGGTGCGGTGCGGTCCGGTGTCGTGGGGTGGGGGGCCGGGTGATGCGCGGGTGGTGCGGGGCTGGCCGGGTGCCGTGCGGTGTCAAGGAAGCGTCAGCGACTCGCGAGGACGGGTGTCGGGGCACCCGATCCGCTGCATCCTGCTTGCATGATGCCCACCTGGCCCCCGGACCGCGGGATACGCACGGCCACGCTCGTCCTCGGCGGCGCGGCGGTGCTTCTGGTGGCCACGGGGGCCGCTGCCGGGGCCATGTGGATGGTCGGCGCCGGAGTCTGGGCGCTGATCGCGGCCGTGGGCATCGAACTCGTCTACCGGCCCTGAGGAACGCCCGGGGACGGCCGCACACGGAGCCTTGTCCGCGGGTGTCGGCGCGGGCATGCCCCAACGCCCGCCCGGTGGGCCGCCGGCCCCGCCGCGGGTGCACGGGCCCGCGGGGCCCGGTCGGGGAGGGCGCAGCCGCTGCGCCCTCCCCGAGCGATCACGCCGTCCGGCGCCTCCGGACGAGGCCCACCGCGATGTCCACGACGACGAACCCGATCAGTGTCGCGCCCAGCAGGGGCAGGGCCCATCCGAGGGCCACGACGGCCGGGACGCCGACGATCAGCACCGGGAGGGGAAGCCGGCGCCAGGCACCTCGGGCGGGCGCCTTTCCGAACGGCACGCTGCCGTCCGACCGGGTGGGTCGCCGCTGCCACCACATGCGGTACCCCCAGACGATCATCAGCATCAGGCCGACCGCGACGGCGGCGAGCACGATCTGGTTGACGATGCCGAAGAGGACGCCCATGTGCCCCTGCACGCCCAGCTTGCTGAGCTTCGCCAGGAACGGGTAGTCCGCCCACCGGGCCTGGGCCGTGACCTCGCCCTTCTCGACATCGACCGCGACCTGGTCGTAGTGGACGGGCCAGACGTTGTCTCCCTGGGCCACCACCCAGGCGCTGGACGCGTCCGCGGGCGGCGCGACGTCGACGGTGCCGCCCAGCCCGGCCTCACGTGCCACCCTGAGCGCCGCGTCGAAGCCCGCAGGGTCGGCGTCGGCTTCCTCGGCGCCGGCCGCGGCTCCACCGTGGCCGCCGTGGCCGGCGTGCTCGTCCTCCGCGGGCGGAGTGGCACCCGGCAGGAGGGTGTCGAGCTCCGGTGCGTGTCCCTTCGCCGCGTCGAGAAGCTGCCCGAAGCGCTCGCCCGCGTACTGGGACCAGGTCAGGCCGGTGGCGCTGAGGAAGAACAGGGCGATGGCCAGCCATGTGCCGGCCGCCGCGTGCCGGCTGCGGGTGCGCCGCACGCCCCGGGCCGTCCGGTCGGGCAGGAGCACACCGCGGGCCGACGCGGCGCGCCGGCCCCGGCTGCGGCCCAGCCACAGGACGAGACCGCCGGCGACGACCACCCACAGCCAGCTGGCCGCGACCTCCGAGTACAGGCGGCCGGTCTCACCGAGGTGGAGGTTGCGGTGGAGGTCGTCGAGCCAGGTCGTGAGCGGAGTCGAACCCCACCAGGTGGTCAGCTCGCCCTGCACCTCCGCGGTGTAGGGGTCCACGAAGACGGTGCGCTGTTCGTCGCCCAGCTCGGGCACCGACAGCACCACGCGGGTGGTGTCCTCCGGCCCGGCCGGGGTGGTCACCGAGGCGAGCGCGCCCTCCGGGTGCGCGGACCGGGCGGCCGTGATCTGCTCGGCGAGCGGCCGCTGGGTCTCGCCGACCCGCTCGACGGTCAGCTTGTCGCCGTAGACGAGCTGGTCGAGCTGGGGGGTGAAGGTGTAGAGCAGGCCGGTCAGAGCGGCCACGAAGAGGAACGGGGCGACGAAGACCCCGGCGTAGAAGTGCAGACGGACCAGCAGGGCGCGGACTCCCTGCCGGGAACGCCCGGTGGCGGCCGGCTCCGGCGTGGCGGACTGCGGTTCGTCGCCCTGCGGCTGTCTGCGGACGGTTGATGTCATCGGTGGGATCCCCAAGTGCTGCGCGCCGGGGTACGGCGCGTCCGGTGGCGGACGGGGCGGGCTGCGAACCCGCCCCGGGGCGGAGTGCCGTGACCACCGAGGACGTCGGGGGTCAGGCCGGAGCGGGGAGGGGAGGGCCGCGCCGGGGATGGCAGCGGGTGAGCGCCTCCGCGCTGAGGCGGTGTTCGCCCGCCACCGGGACCGGGGACGCGGGGTGTGCCGGCAGCGGGGATGCTTCCGCGCAGTGGCGGGGGAGCCCGGACCGCAGCAGCGCCCGGAGCCGGCGGAGCAGGTGCTCCCCGAACACCAGGCACAGCGCCGTGCCGAGGGTCGCCAGCGCGTGGCCCGCGGTCATCGCGGTGGTCATGGAATGACCGGCGGCATCGGCGGACACGAGTCCGCCGCCGAGCGCCCCGTGGTGCGAGCCCGTCCCGGCCGCCGGACTGCCGCCGGACGTGTGGCCGTGCGGAATCCCGAGCGCCCCGGACCCCGCGCCCGCGGGCCGGGCGTGCGGGCCGGGTGCGGAGGACAGCAGGTGGAAGGTGATGTGAAGGGCGAACTGGACGGTGCCGAGCGACAGTACGGCGACGTCGAACCTGCGCCGGGGGCCGCCGAAAGCGGTACCGAGGACCGCCAGGACGCCGAGGACCGCCAGCAGAGCGCCTGCGTCCGGAAGCCGGCCGCCGGCCGCCCTGTGCGCCACGGTGCCCAGCAGCAGGGAGGCGCAGGCGTAGAGCAGACCGCTCCCGGTCCGCCTCAGCCAGCTTCCCGGTCCGCGCACCCGCACAAGGTAGCGACACCGTACGCGTGTGCGGAACCGGGTGGTCCGATCTGTTCACCGCCGGGAGCGGGCCATCTGCGCCCCGCGCGACGCCGGTTGCCGACGGTTCGCCGTGGTGTTCCTCTCTCCGGCGATCGTTGACGGCCGAGGGGGTGTGGGCCGAATCACAGGACGGATGTCCGGAGGGGCCGGGTGAGGCGCCGTCCGGTCACCCGGTCACCCGGTCACCCGGTCACCCGGATGCGCGGATGCGCGGATGCGCGGCCCGGCGCGGCCCGGCGCGCCGGCGCGGCCGGAGCCCGGGGCGGGCCGATGCGCGCCCCGGGCTCCGGTCCGGTGGGCCGGGGGTGTCAGGACAGGGCGATCCCGTCGAGTTTGCCGTTCTTGGCGTCGTCGACCAGTGACGAGAACTGGTCGGCGCTCATCTGCACGCGCTGGCCGAAGTCGTCGGTCAGCACGACGCGGCGCTCCACCGGGGCGCCCGGGTCGACGAACAGCTGGGGGCAGCCGCAGTCGCACTTCCCGCAGAACGTCGCCACGGGCTCCAGCCCGCTGATGTCGGTCATGCTTTCCACCTCCAGGGGTGCGGTGCACCGGCCGGTCTCCCGCCGGCGGCCGCATGGACTGCCCCCGGGATACCCTTCGCGGCGCCCGGTGAAGCCTGTTCGCGCGGCCGGTCGGCGCACGCCGCACGCTTCGCGTGCCCCGCTGCCCCGGTCGCCGCCACCGCTGCTTCCGCTCCCTGGACGGATCCGGGAACCGAGAACGGCCGGAATCCGACTGGTGGAAGGGGGCTGTCCGGTGAAGCTCCGTTCCGTGAACACGTGCGCGCGCCGGAGCGGCGCCCGACCGCGGCCCCGCCCCGAGGGGGCCCGTGTACACGTGCGCGCCTGAGCAGCCCGCCGTGCCACCGCCCAGTTCTCTCCGATCCGTGTGCATGTGTGCATGTGTGCACGTGTGCGCATGGACGCGGGGACGCGGGGCGCGGGGGCGCATCCGGCGTGCGACCGGGCCCTGTCGCTCCGTCAGCACGCAGGCCCAGCAGTCGGGCTACTCGTGTGACGCATGTCACAGCGCGTGCTCGGGAACCCTACCCCCCCTGGGTACGACACCTGGATCGTACGGCGGATCGAACAGGCGCCGTACGCACCCGATCAGGCCGTTCGTACGCGACAGAGGGACCCGGTGATGGACGACTCCCGACAGGCAGCGCCCGGGGTGAAGACGGTGCTCCGGAAGGCGCTGCCGCCGCCCGCGCTGTGCGGCTTCCTGCTGCTGCTGGCCCTGGTCTTCGCGGGCTCCTACACGGTCGGGGGGCTCGTGGGCCCCGTGGCGCCGGGCATGCACACCACCCCGTCCGGTGGCGGCGCGGACGGCGACGGGGCACCCGGTGGGGCGGGGCACGGCGGTGGGGCGGGACACGGCGACGGGGCGGGCCACTGATGGCCACCGCGGCCGAGGCCCTGGTCACCACCGATCTGACCGTGGGCGGAATGACCTGCGCGGCCTGTGTGCGGCGCGTCGAGAAGCGCCTCGGCAGGCTCGACGGCGTCACCGCGACCGTCAACCTGGCCACGGGCACGGCCCGGGTGAGCCATCCGCGCGGGGTCGAGCCGGCCGAACTGGTAGCCGCGGTCGAGAGCGCCGGCTACACGGCCGCACTGCCCAGGCCACCCGAGCGGCGGGAGGAGGGGGAGCGGCGGGAACCGGACGAGGGGGGCGAGCACTCGCGGCAGGAGCGCGACCGGCTGGTGGTCACCGCGCTCCTCGCGGTGCCGGTGCTCGCGCTGTCGATGGTGCCGGCCTGGCAGTTCCGCAACTGGCAGTGGCTGTGCTTCGCGCTCGCGGCGCCGGTGGCACTGTGGGGCGCCTGGCCGTTCCACGTACGGGCACTGCGCGGGCTGCGGCACTCGGCCGCCACCATGGACACCCTCGTGTCGCTCGGAGTGGTCGCGTCCTTCTCGTGGTCGGTGTACGCGCTCTTCCTGGGCGGTGCGGGGGAGCCGGGTATGACCATGCCGTTCACCCTGCTGCCCGCGGCCTCGGACGGTGCGGCGCACCTGTATCTCGAAGCGGCCGTCGGGGTGCCGCTCTTCGTCATGGCGGGGCGGTTCCTCGAGGCGCGGGCCCGGCACGGAACCGGAGCGGCGCTGCGGTCCCTGGCCAGGCTCGCCGTCAAGGAGGTCTCGGTCCGGGACGGCGACGGCGAACGACTCGTTTCGATCGAGGAGTTGCGGGTCGGGCAGGTCTTCGTGGTGCGTCCCGGGGAACGCGTCGCCACCGACGGAGACGTGGTCGAGGGCAGCTCGGCGGTGGACCTGGCGCTCGTCACGGGGGAGAGCGAGCCGGTCGAGATCGGACCGGGATCGCCCGTGGTCGGCGGCGCGGTCAACGCGGGCGGTCTGCTGCTGGTAAGGGCCACCGCGGTCGGCGCCGGCACCCGGCTCGCCAGGATCACCCGCATGGTCACCGACGCCCAGGCCGGGAAGGCCAGGGCGCAGCGGCTGGCCGACTCGGTGTCGGGCGTGTTCGTGCCGGTCGTCCTCTCCCTCGCCGTCACCGCCCTCGGCTTCTGGCTCGGCGCGGGCGCCGATCCGCAGGCCGCCGTCACCGCGAGCGTGGCCGTTCTCGTCGTGGCCTGCCCCTGCGCCCTCGGGCTCGCCACCCCGACCGCGCTGATGGCGGCGACCGGCCGCGGAGCACAGCTGGGCGTCCTGGTCGGCGGGCCCCGGGCACTGGAGGGCCTGCGGCACGTCGACACCGTCGTTCTGGACAAGACCGGCACGCTCACCACCGGGCAGATGACCGTCGCCCGCGTGACGGCCGCCGCGGACGGGCTGGGACGGGAGGAGGTACTTCGGCTGGCCGGTGCCGTCGAACAGGGCTCGGAGCATCCACTGGGCCGGGCGGTCGTCTCGTATGCGCGCAGGGCGGCGCCCGACCGGCCGCTGCCCGAGGTGGGTGACTTCACCGCCGTGGCCGGCCGGGGAGTACGGGGCCGGGTCGAGGGCCGCCTGGTCGAAGTGGTCGCGCCCGACGGTGAACTGCCCGAGCCGCTGGCCGCGGCGCTGCTGAAGGCGGAGGACACCCCGCACACCCCGGTCCTGGTCCGCGTGGACGGAGCGCCTGAGGCCCTCGTCGAAGTCGGTGACGTGGTGCGGGCCGGAAGTTTCCGTGCCGTGGAGAGGCTGCGGCGGCTGGGAGTGGAACCGGTGCTCGCCACCGGCGACCGGGAGGCACCCGCACGCAGCGTCGCGGCGGAAC
The DNA here is from genome assembly GCA_003725745.1 of Streptomyces sp. I6. GTDB lineage: Bacteria > Actinomycetota > Actinomycetes > Streptomycetales > Streptomycetaceae > Streptomyces. Next base: position 5,735,606 of record RHDP01000001.1, read on the forward strand.
TGGGCATCGGGACCGTGTACGCCCGGTGCACCCCCGAGGACAAGGCCGCGCTGGTGCGGCGGCTGAGGGAGGACGGCAGACGGGTCGCGGTGGTCGGCGACGGGGTCAACGACGCCGCCGCGCTGGCCGGGGCGGACCTCGGGATCGCCATGGGGAGCGGCACCGACGTGGCGATCGGGGCGGCCGATGTGACCCTGGTGCGCGGTGACATCGAGGCCCTGGCGGACGCCGTACGGCTGGCCGGGCGCACCCTGGGAACGATCCGGGCCAATCTGGTGTGGGCCTTCGGGTACAACGCCGTGACCGTGCCACTCGCCCTGGTGGGGCTCCTCAATCCGATGCTCGCGGCGGTGGCCATGTCGGTGAGTTCGCTCCTCGTCGTCGGCAACAGCCTGCGTCTGCGCGCCTGGCAGCCGTCGCCCGCGAAGAGCCGCCGGCGATGACGGAGGCGGCGAACAAGGCGAGACGGCTCGGTGAGACAACACGGTGAGACGGCACTGTGAGACGGCACTGTGAGACCACACGGTGAACGAGACGGTGAACGAGACGGCGGAAAAGACGAGATGGCGGACGAGACGATGAAGGCGAAGCCGGCCAGAGCGGCGCAGGAGGCGAGAGGGGCGAAGGAGGGAAAGGCGGCGAAGAGGAACCGCCGGCTCGCCGACGCGCTGCCGGCCGTGCTGGCGCCGCTCGCCGCGTCCGCCGTCGCCCTGGGCGGCCTGACCACCTGGGTCGGCACGGGCCACGCCGGCACACCGGCCCGGATCGACGTGGTGCCCGGCCGGGTGTACCTGCCGTACGGCGACGGCCGGGAGACCGCGGCGTTCTTCGACATCGCCAACTCCGGCGGTTCCGTCGACCGGCTGACCGGAGCCACCTCGCCCTCCGCCGTGGGGGAGGTCACGCTGACCCGCCATCGCATGACCGAGGCCGGTGGGGCGTACCGGGACGCGGTGGCGGCGACGGCCGTTCCGGCCGGTGGCGAACTGTCCATGTCGCCGCACGGCGTGAGCCTCACCCTGCTGCCGAAGGCGGACCTGGAGCCCGGCGACATCGTGCCGTTCACGCTGCGGTTCGAGCACCGTGGGCCGATCAGGACCGTCGCGGTGGTGGTACGCCCGGGCTCTTACTCCCCCTGACTCCCGCTGGCTCCCCCTGGGCTCCCTCTCACGCCCTCTGACCCTCTCTGCTCCTTCTGCTCCTTCTGCTGCTTCTGCCCGCCGAGGCCCGTTCCCGGCGGGCGGCGCCCGCTCCGGCCGGACTCCAGCGGCGGCACTGCGCGAGGACCGGCGGCGGTGCGGCTCCGGTAGTGCCGTGCGGTTCCGTGGTGGGTGCCGTGCGGCTCCGCACTCGCCGGATCCCCGGCCGTTCGCTCCGGCTCCGGACCCCTCCCGTACCCCCGAGCCGCGGGCCGGACCTGCGCTCGCGTGGTGGGCCGGACGGCGGGTGGGCCGAAGCGGCGAGCGCGGCGGTCTGCCCGGACGCCAACTCCCCGTGGTATTCGTCGATGTGGACGGCCTCCGCCTCCCCCTCCGTGGCTGTGGTGTGGATCACACGGTCCGGTTTGAGTCGGTGACCGGGGTCAGGTGCGTACCCATGCACGACGACGAGCGTCAGGATGCGAGGATGAAGCGCCATGACTGCCGGGTGGTGTTCTCGTACGGTACGGGCCGCGGTGTTCGCGGCCGTGTGCGTGCTGCTCGCCGCCCTCGGCCACGTCGTCATGTCCGGGGAGTCCGTACCGTCGTCGGCACTGGCCGGCGGGGTCGTCGCGACCGGCGCGCTGGGCTGGTGCCTGGCCGGGCGTGAGCGGGGACTGCTGCCGGTCGTCGCCGTGGTGGTCGCCGTGCAGACGGCGCTGCACACCGTGTTCTCCCTTGCCCAGTCCGGGACGGCCGCCGCCGGCCATGCCGCACATGCGGCCGGGTCCGCCGCCCGGGGGCACCACCACACGGGTTCCGGCGGCCTGGGGCAGGCCCATACAGGCGCCATGGACGGTATGGCGATGAGCCATGGGCATGGCGTATACGTCGAATCAGCGGGACATATGGCGTCGCTCGGTACGCCCTCCGCGGGTGATCTGGCCGAATGGGGCCACACCCTCCCCCTGCACCATCTGAATGCGCTGTCCGGAGACTCCTCTTCGCTGGGCATGTTCGCCGCCCATCTGCTGGCAGCACTGCTCACGGGTCTGTGGCTCGCCCATGGCGAGCGAGCCGCGTTCCGCATCCTCCGCGCGGTCGCCGGCCGGCTGACCGCACCGCTGAGACTTCTGCTGGCGCTGCCGGCGCCGCCGCACCGTCCGCGGCTGCGCGGCCGCCGCCAACCCTCCCGCATCTCGCGGCTCCTCACCCTGGTCTACGCGATCGTCTCCCGAGGGCCGCCCGTGGGGTCCGCTGCCGCCTGACGGCAGCCGGAATCCCGAGGCGGCCCGAATCGCCCCTCGGGCACGGCCGTACACCGGACCGAGCGGGTCACCTCCCGCCGGCGCCGGGCGGCCGGACCCCCACACACCGGGCGGTGGACCGTGCGGCCTCGGGCCCCGGTCCCGGTCCCGGACGACCCGAGAGGGACACCAGGTGATCTCTTCTGCCCTGCCCGCTACCGGTGACGCGACGGCGAAGGCGCCGTCGGCCGATGAGTCGATCACTTCCTGGGCGCTCGCCGCCCGCGCCGGTGACGCCGACGCCGTGGAGCGCTTCGTGCGCGCCCTGCACCGCGACGTCCTGCGCTATGTCGCCCATCTGTGCGGCGATCCCCAGTCGGCCGACGACCTCGCACAGGACACGTTCCTGCGCGCGCTCGGCAGTCTGCACCGCTTCGAGGGGCGGTCCTCGGCCCGCGCCTGGCTCCTGTCCATCGCCCGCCGCGCGGTGATCGACAGCTACCGGTACGCGGCCGCGCGGCCCAGACTGCACGACGTACCGGACTGGCAACTGGCCGTCGAACTCGCCCAGCCGAGCGACCTGCCCGGCTTCGACGAGGGCGTCGCACTGCTCGAACTGCTGGCGGGCCTGCCACGGGAGCGGCGGGAGGCGTTCGTCCTCACCCAGATGCTCGGATTGCCCTACGCGGAGGCGGCCGAGCTGAGCGGCTGCCCGGTCGGGACCGTGCGCTCCCGCGTGGCCCGCGCACGGGCGACGCTCATGGAACTGCTGACCGAAGCGGAGGAGCCGGCGGCGCCCGCACTGGCGGCATGACCCGGCCGGGTGCCGGCCCGGACCCCGGAGGGACGTACCGGCACCCGTTCCCGGCCGCAACCCCCGGGAACCCCCCCGCAACCCCCGGGAACCGGTCGGTGCCGCACCCCGCCGGGGACCGCGAGCGAGCGCGCGTCGGACGCGGCGCCCCGTGGGTGCCCCGCGGGTGCCCCGTACGAGCGGTGATGCCGATCAGGCGTGCTCCGAAAGCGGCTCAGGCAGCCCGCCGGGCGGGCGGGACGTTCGCAACACGCCCCGGGGGCGCCGGGAACTCATCCGGCACCCGCCGCGACTAGTGGACCGGGTGACGGAGTCTCACCCCCTGTGTCAAGTGAACTCTGGAGACTTTCATGCGCTCTCGTGTGTGGTGTGGTACGGCGGTCGCGGTGCTCGGCCTGCTCACGGCCGGTTGCGGTGGCGGGAAGGACACCGAGAACAAGGGCACGGAGAAGTCCGCGGCCCCCGGCGGCTTCCCGGTGACCGTCACCGACTGCATGGGCGCCGGAACCACCTTCACCGAGGCCCCGCAGAAGATCGTCACCAGCAACGCCTCCAGCCTGGAGATCCTGCTCCGCCTCGGAGCGGGCGACCAGGTGATAGGCACCGGGTTCCCGCCCGCCAAGGGCGCGCTGCCCGGAGAGCTGGACGCCCGGGCGCAGCAGGTCGAGGTGCTCAGCAAGACGGTCATCCCGAAGGAGAAGCTCCTCGGCTCCGGCGCCGACCTGTACATCGACACCTTCGCCTCGATGGCCGGCATGGGCGGCGGCATGGGCGACGCGCCGACCGAGGAGGAGTTCAAGGCCGCCGGGATCAAGCACGTCTACCTCAAGTCCACGGCGTGCGCCCCGATGAGCAAGGGCCCGTCGACGGACCTGACCGCGGTCGAGGAGGACATCACCTCCCTCGGAGCCGTCACCGGCACGAGCGCGAAGGCCCGGGAACTCGTCGACGGGATGAAGGAGAAGGTCGACGGCGTGCAGAAGGCGGTCGGAGGAACCGCGGAGAACGCCCGGCCGACGTATTTCTTCTTCGACTTCGACGCGGGCACCAAGCAGCCGATCGCCGTGTGCAACCGCCAGGTCGCCAACGCGGTGATCACGCTGGCGGGCGCCCGCAATGTGTTCGCCGACTGCGACGGCGACTTCAAGCAGGTCAGCTGGGAGGACGTGGTGTCCAGGAACCCGGACTGGATCCAGCTCGGCGTGCGCGACCGGGGTAGCGAGGCCGCCGACGAGAAGGCGTTCGACGAGGCGCGGAAGTGGCTCGAGGGCAACCCCGCCACCAAGGGCCTCAAGGCCGTGAAGGAGGGCAACTTCCTGCGCATCGGCTCCGAGCGCACCACCATCGCGGGGGTGGAGAACGCCACCACGGTCCAGGACATCGCCAGGGCCGTCCACCCGGACAAGGTCAAGTAGCCGTGCTGGACACGCTGTCCCCGCCCCGCCGTGAGGCGGCGAAGGCGCCCGGCGAGGCGCGGACCGTCCCCGCCGGGCTGGTCGCGGTCGTCCTCGGCGCGGCCCTGCTCGCCGCCCTGACGGCGGCGGTCTCGTGGGGCTCCACGTCCATCCCGCCCGGGGAGGTGTGGAGCGTGGTGGGCAGACGGCTGACCGGCGAGCCGCCGAGGCCGGGCACGGACGACCTGATCGTCTGGCAGCTGCGGGTACCCCGCGCGCTGCTCGCCGCGCTCGTCGGCGCCGGGCTCGGCCTCGTCGGGACGGCGGTGCAGGCGCTCGTCCGCAACCCGCTGGCCGACCCGTATCTGCTGGGCATCTCCAACGGGGCCTCGCTGGGCGCCGTCGCCGCGATCGTGCTGGGCCTCGGCGCCGGCGGCGCGCTGGGACTCGGGCTGTCCGGTGCCGCGTTCCTCGGAGCACTGGGCACGTTCGCCCTGGTGTGGACGGTGGCCCGGCGAGGCGGCGGGTTCGCGCCGCTGCGGCTGGTGCTGGCCGGTGTGGCGATCGGGCAGTTCCTGTCCGGCTTCACCAGCTATCTGGTGCTGCAGACCGGCGACGAACAGCAGACCCACAGCGTGCTGTTCTGGCTCATGGGCAGTCTCAGCGGCGCGAGCTGGCCGGTGCTCGCCGTACCCGCCGTCGCGGTGCCCACCGCGCTGCTCTGGCTCCACGCCCGCGGCCGTGGACTCAACGCCCTGCTGATGGGCGACGAGACCGCGGCCGGCCTCGGCGTCGACGTCACGAGGCTGCGCCGCGAACTGTTCACGGTGACGAGCGTGCTCACCGGCGTGCTCGTCGCCGTGTCCGGCGCCATCGCCTTCGTGGCCCTGATGGTGCCGCACGCCTGCCGTCTGGTCGTCGGAGGCGACCACCGCCGGCTGCTGCCCGTCTCCGCCCTCTTCGGCGCACTGCTGCTGGTGGTGGTGGACATCGTGTGCCGGACCGCGATGGACACCCAGGAGCTGCCCGTCGGTGTGGTGACCTCGCTGATCGGGGCCCCCGCACTGCTGTATCTGCTGGACCGACGGCTGGGGAGCGGCAGTTGAGGATCGACATCGAGGACCTGCACGTCGCCTACGCGGGCCGTACGGTCGTCTCCGGCGCCCACCTGGTCGCGGCCGAAGGGGAGATCACCGGCCTGGTCGGCCCGAACGGCAGCGGGAAGTCCACCCTGCTGCGGACCGTCTACCGGCACGTGCGTCCCGCCGCGGGCCGTGTACTGCTGGCCGGGACCGACATCCGCGAGCTGTCCCCGGCCCGCTCGGCACGCCATGTGGCGGCGCTGCCGCAGGAGCGGGGCAGCGAGTTCGAACTGACGGTACGGGAGGTGGTGGCGATGGGGCGTACGCCGTACAAGCGGGCGTTCACCGGGGACAACGCCGCCGACCGGGACATCGTCGCCCGCGCCCTGGCGGACGTGGGCATGGCGGAGGCGGCCGGGCGCCGCTTCACCGCCCTGTCCGGGGGCGAGCGGCAACGGGTGCTGCTGGCCCGTGCGTTCGCCCAGGATCCGGACGTCCTGGTGCTCGACGAGCCGACCAACCACCTCGACGTCCGGCACCAGGTGGAACTGCTCGCCCTGCTGCGGGCGCAGCGCCGCACCACCCTGGTGTCGCTGCACGACCTCAACGCCGCGGCCTCCGTGTGCGACCGGCTGCACGTGCTGCACGGCGGGATCGTCGTCGCGTCGGGGCCGCCGCGCGAGGTGATCACACCCGAGCTGATGGCGGAGGTGTTCGGTGTCCGGGCCGCCGTGGTCGACCACCCCCTCACCGGTGACCCGCTCATCGCCTTCGACCACCGGGCGCCCGCCGGCGATCGCCCGGCCCCCGCACTGGAGGCCAACACGGCCGGATGACGGAGAGGCGGGTGGCGGGGGAGGGCTGACCGTACCCCCGGGCGGTGCGTGGTGCCGGTGAGCCGGGTGGCGGGGGAGGGCTGACCGTACCCCCGGGCGGTGCGTGGTGCCGGTGAGCCGGGTGGCGGGGGAGGGCTGACCGTACCCCCGGGCGGTGCGTGGTGCCGGTGAGCCGGGTGGCGGGGGAGGGCTGACCGTACCCCCGGGCGGGACGCGGTGCCGGTGAGCCGGTGCGCACGGGAGGGGCGGGACGCCGGGGACCGCCCGGCCGCCCCGCCCCTCCCCGCCCCCTCCTCTGCCGTCCGTGTGCGGGATCAGGCGGGCACCGGATCACCGACCTCGTACCCGGCCTCGACGATGGCGGCACGCAGCCGCTCGTCGTCGAGGCCGGTGCCGTGCACGGTGACGGTGTTCGCGGCCAGATCGACCACGACCTCGCTCACACCGGCCACTTCGCGGACCTCCTCGGTGATGCTCGCCACGCAGTGCCCGCAGCTCATGCCGGTGACGTTGTAGTGCTTCTGGGTCATGGGGTCACTCCTCTATGCCGGTGGACGCTCTCACCGGCGTACGGATACACGGGGGCGGATGTTCAGCGCCACGGCGAGAGAGAGCCCTCACGCGGCACGCGCGCACCGCCCGTCTTCAGCTGTCACCCCAGTCGTCGGCCGGGGGACCGCCGGGTTCCCGGCGCCGGGTGTGATGCGCGGTGCCCGGGAGCCCCGGCCGGGTCGGCGTCGTGGACGGTGACGGTTCAGGCTGTGCCGCGCAGGCCCGGGATGCCCTGCCGCAACAACCCTGCGTCCGGGCACGGTTCCCGGAAACGGCCGGGAACTCATCCCGCGGTGGCACCGACATGTGGGACGAGGCCGCAGTCCGGCGGCCGTCCCACAGGGGAAGGGCGGATAGGTGACGGACCACAGCGGGGGCTCTGCGGAGCCCGGACGCATACCCGGCGGCCAGGACCGCTGGCTCCTGGTGGCCGTGGCGGGACTGCTGTCGTTCGTGGCCATGCTCGACATGAGCATCGTCAACGTGGCGCTGGCGGAGATCTCGCGGGACCTTCAGGTGTCCGCCGCGACGGCCCAGTGGGTCGTGCTGGGCTACCAGCTTCCCGTCGTGGCGCTGCTGCTGCCCGTCGGCCGGTGGCTGGACGGTGCCGGCCCGCGCTCCGCGGTGCTCGCCGCCACCGCCGGGTTCGCCCTGTGCAGCGCCCTTGCGGCGGCCGCCCCCTGGGCCGGTGTCCTCGTCACGGCCCGGCTGGCCCAGGGCGTCTTCGGGGCGGTCCTGTTCGTGCTGATGCCCGTCCTCGCCCTCGGCTCGGTGCGGCCCGAGCTGCGCGGCCGGGCGATGAGCGTGCCGGCCACGCTCGGTCCGCTCGGCGCGGTGACCGGGCCCGCGGTCGGCGGACTGCTGCTGGACGGCCTGGGCTGGCGCTCGGTCTTCCTGGTCAAGATCCCCTTCTGCCTGCTGGCGCTGATCGTGGCCTGGAGGGCGATGCCCGCCGACCGCGGGCTGCGGCTGCCCCGTAACCGATCACTGCTGGACGCGTCGCTCGTCGCCACCGGCGTAACGATCCTGCTCGTGGCGCTGACCCTGGCGGCCGGCGACTCCCGGTGGCTGGTGCTCTCCGTAGCCGCGGTGCCCGCGCTGTGGCTGTGGCTGCGCGGAGAGGGCGGGCGGCCGGTGAGCGGAGTGCTGCGCCTGCCCGGACTGCCGGGTGCGCACGGGGCGGTGCTGGCACTGGCGACCGGCTTCGCCGCGATGGCCTATGTCATCGCCCTCCACCTCCAGCGCGACAACGGCGTCAGCGCCACCGCCACCGGCCTGACCGTGCTCGCCTTCCCGCTCGGCATGGGGCTGGCCGGACCGCTCGGGGGACGTCTCGCCGACCGCTACGGCGCCAGGCCGGTCGCGGTCGCCGGAGCCGCGGTCACCGCCTGCGGGCTGCTCCTGCTGGTCCCGGCCGGCGAAGGGGGGTCCCCGGCGGACGTGGCCTGGCGCCTGGCGCTCGCCGGGGCCGGCATGGGACTCAACGGCGGCCCCACACAGGCCCTGGTGATGGGGGCGGCGCCACCGGAGCGGGTCGCGACCGTCGGCTCGACGGTCCAGCTCGCCCGCAGCCTCGGCTTCACACTCGGCCCCGCCCTCGCCACCGCCGCCTGGGGCCTCGCCGGCCAGGGCCACGGATCCCGGGCCGGCCTGGGGCTGGCCGCCGCTGCCGCCTGCCTCTCCGTACCCCTGCTCCTGCTGCCCGCACGCCGCCGTGCCGACGTGGCGGCGACGACGAACGCGGCCACCGCCGCCCCCAACTGACCGAGGAGACTGCCCATGTGCGGAATCACCGGCTGGGTGTCCTTCCACCAAGACGCCCGCCGCCACGCCCCCGTCATCGAGGCCATGACGGCCACCCTCGCCCCCCGCGGCCCCGACGCGGGCGGCGTCTGGCTGGGCGAGCACGCGGCCATCGGACACCGCCGCCTCGCCGTCATCGACCCGGCCGGCGGAGTCCAGCCGATGACCGACCGGCCCGACGAGCCGGCCGTCGTCCTCGGCTACAGCGGGGAGGTGTACAACCACCACGAGCTGCGCGCCGAACTGAGGAGCCTCGGACACGACTTCCGCACCCGCAGTGACACCGAGGTGGTGCTGCGGGCCTGCCTGCAGTGGGGTGAGGACGTCGCGGAGCACCTGGACGGCATGTTCGCCTTCGCGGTATGGGACGAACGCGCCCGGCGCCTCCTCCTGGTCCGCGACCGCCTCGGCGTGAAGCCGCTCTTCTGGGCCGCCGTCGACGGCGGTCTCGCCTTCGCCTCGGAGCCCAAGGCGCTGTTCGCGCATCCCGAGATCCACCCCCGGGTGGACGCGGACGGGCTGCGGGAGGCGTACAGCCTGCTCTTCAACACCGGCCCGACGGTCTGGTCGGGCGTGCGCGAGGTCGAGCCGGGCGGCGTCCTCGCCCTGGACCGCGCCGGCATCCGCGAACGCCGCTACTGGCAGCTGGAGGCCCGGCCCCACGGCGACGACCGCGACACCACCGTCGAACGCGTCCGCGACCTCGTCGCCACCGCCGCGCACAGCCAGCTGGAGGCCGACGTCCCGCTGTGCAGCCTGCTGTCCGGCGGGATCGACTCCACGGTGCTCACCGCGCTGCTCGCCGGTGAACTCCGCAGGCGGGAGGGCCCGGACGCCCGGATCCGCTCGTACGCGGTGGACTACAGCGACCAGGCCGAGCAGTTCACCGGCGACGTACTGCGCACCGGCCACGACACCCCGTTCGCGACCGAGGCGGGGGCGTACATCGGCACCGACCACAGCACCGTCGTCCTCGACCCGCGCTCCCTGCTCGACCTCGAGCACCGCAGGGCCGTCGTCGCGGCCCGGGACTCGCCGATCGGCGTCGGGGACATGGACACCTCGCTGTACCTGCTGTTCGGGAGGATCCGCGAGCACTCGACCGTCGCACTGTCCGGCGAGGCGGCGGACGAGGTGTTCGGCGGATACCCCTGGTTCCACAACCCCAAGGCCCTGGCCGCCTCGACCTTCCCCTGGCTGCTGGTCACCGGCGACGAGGCCGCGATGCCCCTCAACCCCGAACTCGACCTGCGCGTCGGCGAGTTCCGTGACGACACCTACGCCGACGCGATGGCGGCGGTGCCGCACGCCGACGGCGAGACCGCGGCCGAACACCGTCAGCGCGAGATGCAGCACATGTCCCTGACCCGCTGGCTGCGCCAGCTCCTGCACCGCAAGGACCGCCTCAGCATGGCGCGGGGCTGGAGGTCCGCGTCCCGTACTGCGACCACCGTCTGGTCGACTACGCCTTCAACACGACATGGGAGCTGAAGAGCTTCGACGGCCGGGAGAAGAGCCTGCTGCGCGCCACGGGAACCGGCCTCGCCCCTGACTCGGTGCTGCACCGGCCCAAGAACCACTACCCGGCCACCCACCACCCCGACTACAACCGCGGGCTCCAGGACCTGGCCCGGGACGCGCTGTCCGACCCGCGGGTCCGCACCCTGGCGGACGAATCCATGATCAAGCCCTACCTGGACACCCCGCCCGACCGGCTTCAGTGGGGCCACCGGCTCCGCCTCGAACGCGTCGTGGACCTCGCCTTGTGGCTGGACCACCACCGTCCCGAACTCGCCCTCTGAGGAGCGCATCATGACCCTTCACGAGACGCCCCCCGCCGTGGACGACGCCGACGCACTTCCCGAGCCGGTCCCGCTGACGGGCTGCCCGTACAAGAGCAACCCCTACCCGCTCTACGAGCGGATGCGCGAGGCCGGCCCGGTCCACCGGGTGGTCTTCCCCAGCGGGGTGCACGCCTGGCTCGTCACCGGCTACGAGGCCGCACACCAGGCGCTCAACGACGAACGTCTCGGCAAGAACCACGACCGCGGAAACGACCGCTGGCGGGCCCGAGCGTCGATCATGCCCGAGCCCCAGCACTCGCAGCTCCAGGTGCACCTGCTGCACCAGGACCCGCCCAAGCACACCCGCATGCGGCGCTACGTCACCGACGCCTTCACCCCGCGCCGCGTCGAGAGCCTGCTGCCGCGCTTCCGGGAACTCGCCGACGCCCTCGTCGACGCCCTGCCCGAGACCGGTCCGGCCGACCTCGTCGCCGGTTTCGCCGCGCACTTCCCCTTCCAGGTCCTCGCCGAAGTCATCGGGCTGCCAGCCGAACTGGCCGCCCGCTTCGACCGCGACTGGGGCAAGGTCGTCCAGCCGGTCGGCCCCACCGACCCGGCCCGGCCGGTGTACGAGGCCCGGCTCCACGGTCTGCAGAGCTATATCGCCGAGGTCGTCGCCCACAAGCGCGAGCATCGCGACGACGACCTGCTCAGCCGCCTCGTCGCCGCCCGCGACGGCGACGAGCTGTCCCAGGAGGAACTGGACTCCATGATCTTCCAGCTCCTCGTCGCCGGACAGGAGCCGGTCACCAACCAGATCACCACCGCGCTCATCGCCCTCTTCCGCAACCCCGGCACACTCGACCGGCTACGCGACGATCCCGGTCTGCTGCCCCAGGCCGTGGAGGAACTCCTGCGCTACGACAGTGCCTTCGAACTCACCACCTGGCGCTTCTTCGCCGAGGACAGTGACCTGCACGGCACCGCCGTCCCGGCCGGGGACTCCGTGATCGTCTCCCTGTGCGCCGCCAACCGCGACCCCCGGCGCTTCGACAGGCCCGACGAACTCGACCTGGAACGCAGCCCCAACCCGCACCTGGCCTTCGGTCACGGCATCCACTTCTGCCCCGGTGCCGCACTCGCCCGCGCCGAACTCCGCATCGCCCTGGACACCCTCCTCACCCGGCTGCCGGGCCTGCACCTCGCCGTACCGGACGAGGACATCCAGTGGATCCCGGCCGTCCTGGGTCGCGGCACCAACCACCTGCCCGTCGGCTACGGCCGCCGCGTCTGACCCCTGACACCACCGACCGGGCCCGGCCGAGCGGGCGGGGCCCGGTCCGCGGCGGAAGCGCCACGCCGCCGATCGAACGTCCGCGCCCGGTCCACGGCGGAAGCGATCCGTCCCGGCCGAACGGCGGGGCCCGGTCCGCCGCGGAGTACATCCGCCCCCGCCGAACGTCCGCGCCCGGCCGCCCGCCGAGGCGCCATGCCGCCATGCCCGACCCCACGGAGGCCCCTATGCCGCTGACGACAGCAGCCGACGCCGATACCGCCGAGACCATTGAGACCGCCGCGACCGCCGCGACTGCCGGAACCATGGAGACCGCTGCGACTGCCGAGATCGCCAAGACCGCTGACACCACTGAGACCACTGAGACCGTTGGCACCGCGGTCCTGAGGCTGCTTTTGCCCCACCACCGCACGGCCGACCACCGGGCTGCGCCCGCCGAGGCCTTTCCCCACCAGCTCCACCAGATCGGCGCGTTCGTGCGCCGGAACGACCCCATCGTCCTCACCCTGCCCGGCTTCCCCTGCAAGTCGCCGAACCCGGCCAAGGTCCTCGGCCACCTTCCGGACCAGGGGAACGGCTCTCACTGGCCTTCCTGAACTCCCTGTGCGCCCGCATCGGGGAGATCCACGCCCCCGGGGCCCGCGTCGTCATCTGCTCAGACGGCCATGTCTTCGGCGACCTCATCCGCGTGCCGGACGAGCACATAGACGCCTACTCGGACGAACTCAGCCGGCTGATCGACGAACTCGGTCTGGACCACCTGTCCGTCTTCGACCTCAGGGACGTCCTCGGTGACCTGCCCCATCCGGCGAAACGCGCCTATGTGCACGACCGCTACGCCCCCGGCCTCGAGGAACTGCGGGCCGAGGTCCGCGCCGACGAGCACACCCTCGCGCTCTACCGCGGCATCACCCGCTTCCTCGTCGACGACACCGCCGACTTCACCGGGACCCGCTCCGCCCTCCAGCGCGAATGCCGCCGCCGGGCGTACGGCGTCATCCAGCGCAGCCGCGCCTGGGGCGAGCTGGTCGCCGAGCACCATCCGGGTTCGGTACGGCTGTCCATCCACCCCCAGGCCGTCGGGGCGCCCAAGTTCGGCATCCGCCTCCTGGACGCCCCCGACGTATGGACCACTCCCTGGCACTCCGCGGCTCTGCACCGGCCCGACGGCACATGGAGTCTGATGCCCCGGGCCAGGGCCGAGCGGCTCGGGCGGCTGGTGCACCACGAGGGCAGACCGAGCCACTTCGAGTGACGGACCGACCGGTCACCGCGCCCCGGCACCCCCTCGGCCCCCGTCCGCGGCTGCGGGCCGAGGCTCGTGTGCCTACTGCCGCCGCGCCGTTCCCTGCGGTTGAATGCGGCTGCGGCCACCCACCGCCGAGTCCGATGTGCCGCGGCGAGCCGGGCCCGGCCGTCACCGCACCATCCGGCGGGAGGACCGACCGGCCGGAGCACCACCCCGCGGCAGCACGGTGCAGGAGCACCGTCCCGCGGGACCACCACCCGGCCAGAGCACGACCCTGTGAAAGCACCACCCGGCATGAGCACCACCAGGCATGAGCACTACCAGACATGAGCACCACCGGCCCAAGGGAGTCACCGATGCCCCGTTCGACCCCGGCGCGCACACTGCGCCGTACCGGCGCCCTCGCCACCGCAGCGTTCGCGGCGTTCGCGGCGGTCGTCGCCGGCGCGGGGCCCGCCACGGCCCATACGGAGGTCGAGGCGCCCGGCGCCCGGGCCCTCGGCCAGAACGTCGCGCTCGCCTTCACCGCCGCCTCGGAGTCCGACTCCGCCGGGATCAGCAAGCTGGAGGTGATCCTCCCCGAGGGCATGGCGCCGCGGGACATCACCTACCAGGAAGGTCCCGAGGGCTGGAAGTTCGCCGCCACCAGCCGTGGGTACACGGTGTCCGGGCCGAAGCTCGCGGTGGGGAGGACGCCGAGTACGTCGTGACGGCACGGCAGTTGCCCGACGTCCCGGCCCTGCACTTCAAGACCCTCCAGACCTACAGCGACGGGCAGGTCGACCGCTGGATCGAGCTCGAGGAGGAGAAGGGCGGAGAGGCGCACGGCCACAGCCACCCCGCACCCCGGCTGGAACTGGAACCGGCCGCACCCGGCGCGAAGCCGGTGGACCCCGTACCCGTACAGCCGTCGACGCCGGCACCGGCACCGGCCTCCTCCGGCCCGCCACGGCCGGGGCCGCGGGCGGCCCGCCGGCCGAAGCCGCGGAAGCGGCGGACGCGGCGGAAGCCCCCACGGAGGACGGCGGGGGCATGCCGGTCGCTGCGGCGGCCGGCATCGCCGCGGCCGTGCTGGCGCTCGGCGGCGGGGCGTGGTGGTTCCGGACCCGCCGGGGCGGAGCCGCGTGAGGACCGTCCGGTCGTGCCCCGGCCGGAATCCCCGTCGCGGGTGAGACGGCGGCCGGCACCTCCCGGCGCGGACGGGCGCCGGTGGGGACGATCCCGCGTCACCGCGGCCGCGGGCCGGCCGGTCCGGACACCACGGGGGACCGTCGTGCCCGAACGGCCGACCGTGCCGGCTAATACGAACGCGGGCGCCAGGTGGCGGCGCCCGGACGAGGCCGCCGCGTGATCGCCGGGAACGGACTGCGCTGGATCCTGACCGCGGTGTTCGCCGTGCCGGTGATGTACGGGACATGGCGGGCCTGCGCCCCGGGAAGCGCGGTCGGTGACCGGGTCGACCAGGTGTTCCACGTCGTGGCGGGAGCACTGATGATCGCGATGGTCTGGCCGTGGGGCACGGAACTGCCGGCCGGCCCCCAGGTGGCCGTGCTGGTGGCGGGCGCGGTGTGGTTCCTGGGCTCCGCGCCCCTCCGTGCCGCCACGGGTGCCCGGGCCACGGCGTCGGCCGCGGCCCTGCCGCACGTGGTGATGATGGCGGCCATGACATGGATGGTCGCCGTGATGGGCACCGCGGCGTCCGGGCACGGCGGAGGCGTCCACGCTCCCGCCGGGGCGCACGTCCCGGGTGCCTCCGGTGCCACTCTCATGCGGCTGGCGGGCGCGGGGCCGAGACTGGCGGCGGTTCTGCTGGCCGTCCTGCTCGTGGCGCTCGGGTTGCGCTGGCTCGCCCGTGCCTTCGACCGGATGGCGTTCGTCCCACGCGGCGCCCCCACCCCGGTGGGCGGCGAGGGCGCGCCGGCCCATGCCTGTCACGCGGCCATGGCGCTGGGCATGGCGGAGATGTTCGTCCTGCTCGTCTGAGACAGCGGCGAAGGCCGGTGAAGGTGGGTGAAGGTCTGGGAAGGCCGGCGGACGTCGGCCGATGCCGGGTGCACACCGCGGTGGCGGAGCGGGGTACGGTCGCCGAGGTCTGCCGCTCGTGGCGCGTCGGTGCCGCGTACGTTGGGCGGGGCGACGCCGGATCGCAGCCGCGTCCCTCGGTGCGAAGGCTGCGCCGAACCGCCTTCGGGACCGCCCTCACCCAGGGCGTACGCTTCGAGCGCCGACTCTTCCGCGCCGTGTTCGCCACCGCCGACCAGAACGAAGACGACCAGAACGAAGACCACCTGAACGAAGTCGACCAGAGGGAAGTCGACCAGCAGGAAGGCCAGCGAAGGAAGGCCAGCGAAGGAAGGCACGACCACGTGCACGGAGAAACGGCCACCGAAGTTCACCCACCGCTGACCGAGTGCGTCGCGGCCGGGGCCCGCCGGCGCGGACGGCGCGGGCGGGCCCCGGCGGTCCGCATCCGGTCTCCCCGTCCAGAAGGCCACCCCGAATGAACACGGACCCCCGCCGCCTCCTCGTCATCGGCATCGGCGCCGGAGACCCGGACCATCTGACGCTCGCCGCGGTGAAGGCCATCAGCCGCGCCGACGTCTTCTTCGTCCTCGGCAAGGGCCCGGAGAAGTCCTCGCTCACGGACCTGCGGCGCCGCATGCTCGACGAGCACGCCCGCCCGCCCTTCCGCGTGGTCGAGGCGGAGGACCCCTGGCGCGACCGGGTGCAGGAAGGCCGCAGCGGATACACGGCCGCGGTCCACGACTGGCGCAGCCGGCGGGCCGACCTCTACGAGCGCCTGATCCGGGACGAGTTGGAGCCGGGGCGTACCGGCGCGTTCCTCGTCTGGGGTGACCCGGCACTGTACGACAGCACGTTGGGCATCCTGGCCGAGATCGAGGCGCGGGGCACCGTCGCGTTCGACACCGAGGTCGTCCCGGGCGTCAGCAGCGTGTCAGCGCTGGCCGCACGGCACCGCATCACCCTGAACCAGGTCGGGCGTCCCGTCCGCATCACCCCGGCGCGCAGGCTCCGCGAGGAGGGCCTCGACGACGCCGACGTGGTCGTGATGCTGGACGCCGGGGAATCCTTCACCGAGGTCGCCGGCGACGGCGTGTGGATCTACTGGGGCGCCTATGTCGGCACGCCGGACGAGATCCTGGTCTCCGGCCGGCTGCCGGACGTCGCCGAGCGCATCAGCCGGCTGCGCGCCGAAGCCCGTTCCCGCCATGGGTGGATCATGGACACCTACCTGCTGCGCACCGTCGACGGGCCGGTGGGCGGCGCCGCTGACGGCGCCGTCGGCGGTGCCTCCGGGCGGGCCCCGTCGGCCTAGCCCCCGGCCGGGACGCCTCCACGTCCCGGCCCGGGCGGGGAGGCGGGGGAGAGGGACCCGGAGGCGGTTCCCGTCCTCCGGGTCGCCGATGCCGCGCGGCGATCTCCCGGTACGGGCGTCTCGGGCTGGCCAAGCGGTGGGAGCACCGGTTCGAGCCGGGACTCCCGGCCTTCACGGAGATCGCGAGGGCCCGTGAATGTTCCTCCCCGAGCACACGGACGACGCCCGCCCCGGCGGGCTGGTGCATCCGCGGGTGGATGACGTCGACGCCGCCGCACGCGAGTACGGGGTACCGGTGGCCACCGCCCCGTGGGCGCGCGAGATGGAGCTTCGCGACCCCGACGGCACCCGGCTGCGGGTGGGCACACCGCTCTCCCGACGGACCACCCGACGCATCACCTGCGCACGGGCGTGCGCCGGCCCCGGGCCCGAACCGCCGTCGCGGCCACAACGGCGAGGCCCGCGGCGGCGATGCCGGCCAGCACGGGCTGCTCGGCACCGAGCGCCCCCAGCGCGGCGGTCAGCAGACCCCATCCGGCGGCGAGGGCGTAGGGGAGCAGCCCACGTGTCCAGCGCAGGACGGCGACCGCCGTGGCCGTGGCGCCGGCGAGCACCGCGCACTGACCCGCGACCCCCACCGCTCCGTCGACGGGGGCGCCCGATCCGGCCAGGGCGGTGGTGAGGTTCACCCAGACCGCGATGCTCGACCAGCCCCCGTACACGCCCAGCATCCACCACAGAAGGCCCCGCGGTACGGGCCCCCAGCCCGCGATCTCGCTCCGGTGGTCCAGAGCGACGGACATGGCCCGGAGCAGGCCGGCGATCATGACGGCGAACACCGCCACCGTCCCCCACACCGGGGCGACCTCCGCCGCGACGAGCCAGCAGCTGAACCCGGCGAAGACCACCGACAGCGGCACAGCCAGCCGATTCCGCACGACCGGGTCCGGGCGGCGATCGGGCAGGGCCCAGACGGCGTAGGCGAGACACAGCAACTCCACCAGGGTCCAGATCGAGAACGCCCAGCCGACGGGGACGATGGGCGGCTCACCGGCACGGTCGGCAGTCGTGAACTCACCGCCGTAGAGCCGGCTGAGGAGGGAACTCACCACCTGCCCGATCGCCAGCACCAGCATCACCGCCCGCCACGGGACCGCTCGGCGGGCGGAACGGGTCGGGGGCGCTGCTTGCACTGGCGATCATCCTCCCGCCGGCCACATGGCGTCTTCCTCGGGCTCTGTGGGCTTCCGGGTCTCCCTCGGTCTCCCGGGACTCCCTCGGTCTCCCGGGACTCCCTGGGTCTTCCCCGTTCTTCCCCGGCCTTCCCGGGCTCCCTCCGATGTTCCCGCGAAACGCGGACCACGGATGCGGCGGCGCGTGCCCGGAGGCGTCACCGGGCCGGCCGGGAGGGCGCCCGCAACTGCCCCCGACCCGGATGGACCGGCCGCACGGCCGGCGGCCGGATCGCACCGTCCCACGCCCTCGGCACTTGCCCTCCTGCCCGGTGAGCTCCTACTCTCGCCAGAGTCCTACCGACCGGTTGGTATGACCTGGGCCGCCGACGGACACCGCCGACGGACACCGCCGACGGACACCGGCGACGGGCACCATCCGACAACCACCATCCGGCGACCACCATCCGAGGAGCCGCGGAAATGAGCCGCATCAACCGTCAAGTGCGCCTTGCCGCGCGTCCCGTCGGACAGCCCCGCCCCGGCGACTGGGAGCACACCCGGGAACCGGTCGGTGAGCCCGGCGAGGGCGAGTTCCTGGTCCGGGTGGCCTACCTGTCGATCGACCCGGCGATGCGCGGCTGGATGAACGACGCCAAGTCGTACATCGAGCCGGTCGCCATCGGCGAGGTCATGCGCGCGGGCGCGGTCGGGCAGGTCATCGCCTCCCGGCACCCCCGGTTCGCGGTCGGCGCCCACGTCTCCGGCGCTTTCGGAGTCCAGGAGTACTGCCTGTCCGACGGGCGCGGCGTCGCCCCCGTCGACCCGGAGCTCGCTCCCCTGCCGGTACACCTCGGAACCCTCGGCATGTCCGGGATGACGGCGTACTTCGGCCTGCTCGACATCGGCCGTCCCGAGGCCGGGCAAACCGTCGTGGTCTCCGGTGCGGCGGGCGCGGTCGGCAGCGTGGTCGGCCAGATCGCCAGAATCAGGGGCTGCCGGGTCGTCGGCATCGCGGGCGGCGAGCGCAAGTGCCGTGCGCTGGTCGACGACCTCGGCTTCGACGCGGCGATCGACTACCGGTCGGAGGATGTCCGCAAGGCCCTGCGCCAGCACGCCCCCGACGGGGTGGACGTCTACTTCGACAACGTCGGCGGCGACATCCTGGACGCGGTGCTGACCCGTCTCGCCCGCGGCGCCCGGGTCGTCGTCTGCGGCGCGATCTCGCAGTACAACAGCACCGAACCGGTCAAGGGCCCGAGCAACTACCTGTCGCTGCTCGTGAACCGCGCGACCATGACCGGCATGGTCGTCTTCGACTACGCCGACCGCTACGCCGAGGCCGTCGCGCAGCTGGCCGGGTGGCGCACCGAGGGCAGGCTCATCTCCGTGGAGGACGTGGTCGACGGCGGGGTCGGCGCCTTCCCGGACACGCTGCTCAGGCTCTTCCGCGGCGAGAACCACGGCAAGCTCGTGCTCACCGTCGCAGGCGGGTGAGCACGTTGGCGGCCATGGAGCTCAAGGACGCGGGTGTCGTGGTCACCGGGGCGGGGTCGGGTATCGGAGCGGCCCTCACCCGCCGCTTCGCCGCCGAGGGCGCCCGGCTCGTGGTCAACGACCTGGACGCCGGTGCGGCGGCCCGGATCGCCGACGAGGTCGGCGGGCTCGCCGTACCGGGGGACGCGGGTGCCGGGGAGAGCGTGGCCGCGCTCATCACCGCGGCGCGCGAACACCTGGGCGAGATCGACCTGTACTGCGCGAACGCCGGGATCGAACCCGGCGGCTCGGAGCACGCACCGGAGGAGGTGTGGGACAGCGTATGGCAGGTCAACGTCATGGGGCACGTCCGTGCCTCGCGTCATCTGATCGGACCGTGGCTGGAGCGCGGCCGCGGTCGGCTGATCGCCACCGTCTCCGCGGCCGGCCTGCTCACCCACCTCGAGTCGGCGCCCTACTCCGTGTCCAAGCACGGCGCGCTGGCCTTCGCCGAGTGGCTGTCGGCCAACTACGGCGACAGGGGTGTCACAGTCCAGGTCGTCTGCCCGCTGGGTGTGCGCACCGAGATGTACGAGCGGTCGGACGCCGCCGCGAAGGAGGTGCTCGGCGCCTCGGTGCTCGACCCGGAGGACGTGGCCGACGAGGTGATGAAGGGGCTTGCGGACGGGCGCTTCCTGATCCTTCCCCACGCCGAGGTGCGCGGCCACTACGCCGCCCGCGCGACCGACACCGACCGCTGGCTGCGCGGGATGCGGCGGGTGCGCCGCCGCATCGACGATGTCGCCGGGGGCCGCCACCGGTCCGGTGCGCCGGACACGATCAGTGCCACGCTCCCGACACGCGCCGGGTGACGACGGCGCTGAGCGTGCGCACGCCACGCGTTGAGCCGGGGTCGATCCCGGTGAGTTCGCGGACCCGGCGCAGGCGGTAGTCCAGGGTCCGGGTGTGGACGTTGAGCGCGCTCGCGGTGGCACCGCGGTGCATGTCGTGGCGGTAGTACGCGTCGAGGGTGCCGAGGAGGTCGGGACCGGTCTCCAGGCGGCGGGCGACCGTGCGGATCCAGTCGTCGACGAAGGGCACGTCCGCGACGGCGAGTTCGACGAACACATCTGCCAGGGTGTGCGGGCGCAACCGGGAGGGTGCCCGGTGCAGCGGGGCCGCCCGGCTGATCCGCCGGGCGCGGTCCAGAGCGCCGGACAGTTCCGGCAGTGGTGCGGTGGCCGTGCCGACGGCGCAGGGGCGGCCGAGGGCGCGGGCGAAGTGCTGTACGAGATCCGGCAGGTGGTCGGCGGTGGGGTCGGACGGGAGGCCGGGGGCCGGATGCGGTGGTGTGTTCTCCGCCGCCGCGGCGCCGGAGAACACGGGAAACAGGGCGATCAGCTCCCCGCCCCCGTCGCCGTCCTCCGGTCCCCACATGACGGGCACCCGGTGGCTCCTCACCAGCGACCCGATCTCGTTGTCCAGGAAATGACCTGCGGTGGGCCGGTCCGGAAGCCGGAACACCGTCACCGCGCAGCGCTCCGGTAGTTCCACGCCGACGGCCGCGGCGAGTTCCGTCGAAATCGGTTCTCCGTTCAGCAGTGACCGGGTCAGCAGAGCGACCTGTTCGGTGTACGGAAGCCGGCGGCGCAGTGCGCGCAGGAATCCCTGGCGGTAGGCGCCGATACCGCGTTCGCTCTGCGGGGCGAACCAGGCCATCATGCGAACGAGTTCGTCGACACCTCCGCCGCGCTCGGCCTCGGTCGCCTCGGTGATCTCACGCAGCATGAGCGCGGTGTGCAGGTGCAGCACCTTCTGCCGTGCGTCGAGCGACATCCCGGCACCTGCCCGCAGCTCCCCCATCGATGCGATGCGGCCGAGATCATCTTCGCTCAACTCGCGGTTGTGCGGCGACAGTTCGACGGTGCGGCGGCGGAGCCACACCGCGTGCTCCAGCGTCCTGGCCCGCGCCCGGGGGTCGTTGTCCAGGAACCGGAACTCCGGAATCTCCCGTGTGTATGTCTCGACCTCACGGCGGGCGTTGGCCGGCACCTGCCGGGCCAGATGGGCGAAGAGGCTCCCCATGGGCGCAAGCATGTCATGCGGCACCAGAACCCGACAGGTGGGATCCGGACGGCGTTCATCACTCCGCGCAAAGCGGCGGCGAGTGTTCGGCGGGGCTTTTGTGACAGTGCGCAGAGTTTCCTGGTCCAGGTGTTCCCGCCAGTGGTTCTGCTTGTGGATGAGTCGTGTAGCAGCCTTAATGGGAACCGCGTGAGTGGCTACGGCAAGGAACACCTTTCGAGGCATTCCGGGCGACTCCCGGAATGGCCGACGGTGATCAGTACGTGCAGTGGACACGGGATTGTCAGTGAGGCGCCTCGAAGGGCGCTCTCCTCGACGGGAGGGAAACTCCGATGAAAACAGGCGCGGGAAAGCGCGTCATGGTGTCGGTCGCGGTCGTGGTCACGTCGGCGGCGCTCGTCCTCGGCACGGCGGGCGCCGGCTCGGCCGCCCCCGCCCCCGCCTCCACCGCCGGGCCCGGCCTGCGCGCGTTCGGGATCAGCGGCGACGGCACGCTGATGGCCACGTTCACGACCGACCGGCCGCAGGTGCTCGACTGGGTCCGGGTCGTCACCGGCCTCAGCGGTGACACCAGCCTGATCGGGATCGACTTCCGGGTGCAGAACGGCCTGATGTACGGCGTCGGCAACAAGGGCGGCATCTACACGATCAAGACCCCGCCGGCCACCCCGGACGTCGTGGTCACCAAGGTGTCCCAGCTCCAGTACGCGCTGCACGGCGCCAACTTCGGCGTCGACTTCAACCCGGCGGCCGACCGCCTGCGTGTGATCAGCGACAACGGCCAGAACCTGCGGCACAACCTCAACGACCACAGCACCATCCAGGACGTGAACCTCACCACCCCGCCCGTCGAGGGCACCACCAAGGGCGTCTCGGCCGCCGCCTACACCAACAACGACCTCAACGCGGCCACCGGGACCACACTGGTCGACATCAACACGAGCAGCGACCAGGTCGTCCTCCAGTCCCCGGCGAACAACGGCACGCTCGCCCCCACCGGCAGCCTCGGCATCGACGCCGGGATCAACGCCGGCATGGACATCTACAGCACCCTGTCCGGCGGGAAGACGGTCGACAACGCCGCCTTCGCCACCCTCACCCCGTACGGCGCCGGCACCCCCTCGCTGTACAGCATCAACGTCCTCACCGGCCAGGCCACATCCATCGGCCAGTTCCCGCTGAACATCACGGACCTGGCGATCTCCCTCACCGGGTCCTGAGCCCGGGCGCCCTCGCTGCCCGGCGAACTCGGCGAAGAACTCCGGCCCCCGCCTGCCCTGCCGCCAACAGGCCCCGGCGAAGCGGTGCCATGCAGACCGGCGCCGGGCGGGGGCTCCTGGGGCGGTGGCTTCCCGGACGGGGGCTGGAGGGGCTCCGCACCCGGGAGGAACCCACGGGAGAAGGGCCCACCCCGGTGGCGGGCCTCCCCGGGTCCGGAGCCCAGAAGGCGGGCTCCCGGTGATCTCCTGCGGGCGCGACGTCGAACGGGTCGCAGCTGCCGCGGCTTCTACAGCCGGCCCCGCTGCTTGACGACGCAGCAGAGTGCCGGGCACACCGCCGCCATCAGCAGGATCGCGAAGGGAAAGCGGAACCCCCGGTGCAGCTCCGGCATGCTCCGGAAGTCCACCCAAGAGCCGTATAATCGATAATAAGGATCACGTGCTCTCTGCGGCTCAGGATATTCTGAGGCCAAGAGATTCCCGCAATCTTGGGCGATTCAATCCCGTGACCCGATGCGCGGTCGACTGCATGCATCGTGCGGACCAGGAGGGATTCTTTCCATGAACGGGTCGCATTCACAAGCTTCGGAGATATCCGTCATTTGGGTGGAGCAGAGCCTTCCCGGTTTCCATAACTGGCCCGATGCGCCGCCCGAGCGCGACTTTCTTGCGCATCGTCACCGTCATGTCTTTCGAGTACGAGCGGAGATACTCGTCAAGCATGATGAGCGAGACTTCGAGTTCTTCGATGTCGCGGACCGAATCCTGGCCTGGTGGGGGCCGGGTGAGCATGAATTTGGTTCTGCGTCATGCGAGGCGATGGCCCGCGAACTGGGACTGCACCTGATCCGAAGTGGTCTGCCGGTGACGGAGACGTCTGTCGCGATAAGTGAGGAAGGGGGCTCGAGAGTGATCTGGCGTGACATCAGCACCTCGCCCTGACAGGACGGTACTCGGCCCACGTCTTCGGAGTCTCCGAGACGCGGATGGCGACGAGCTCGGGAATCCGTGGAGACCACACTTCATAAACTCACATAGCAATATTCTCTGCACTTGGGTTACGTTCAGGGATGCAGTCGTTCAGATGGCGATGGTCCAATGTGGTACCGATCCGGTTTTTGAACTCTGCCAGGTCCCTGTAGTCGCGAACGGAGCCAGCTTCCGTGAGCTCATCGGGAGCCGCCGCGAGCTCGATGACGAATATGCAGTTGTGTCCGTGCATTCGCCCACATGGATGGTCCGGAGGGAGGTTGTCGAGCGCGTGACTCGCCGAGAAATAGAATTATTTGGAAATGGACAGCATGGCTCGATATCTCCTTACGGTAGTCAGTGAGCCTCTTTCATCCTGCGCTGACGGTACGAGCACCGCCGGGCCCGCAACACCCGCTGGCGCAAGCTCGGCTGCTTCAAGCAGGCACTGCTCACTCTCGTCCATCTGCGCAAGAACGAGACGTTCTCGCAGCTCGGAGCCGGGATCAGGAGGCGTGCTGACGGCTGCTCCAGAAAGGTGAAAGTGGTTTTCGACTCTCCCCTTCCGGTCTGGGTGTTTGTTTCGAACAGTCGCAGAGGTCCGCAAAGTCGCCAATCTGGGATCTCATGGGCGTCGAATCACGACTGCGGGCCCGGTCGGGCTCGTGCAGGCAGAACGAGGATGGGAGAACGTCCTATGCGTAGGTTTCTGCGCGGTGCGGCCGTTGCCGTGGCAGTCGCTCCGGTGGTCCTGCTCACGGCCGGTGCGGCCGGTGCCGACTCGTACGATCAGCGCATGACGAGTGTGGGTCCGGGTGGCGCCTCCACCGGCTACGTCTCCACCGGAACGACGGTCGGCGGTGGGAGCTACTATTCCGCCGGCGAGTCCATGGCCGGCCCTGACGGTGCCATGACCTCCCGGACTCAGAGCAACGCGGGTGGCGTCTGGGGGGCTTCCGGCCATCGCGGCGGGCTGCTCGGGCTGGGCTGGCTCCTGGGCTGACGGCCCTCGGAGCACTCGGTGCGGGTCCCGCACTTGGAACCCGGCCGGATCACATGAGTGTGAGTTCCGGGGGCTCGTCTGCCTCCGCTGCAGATGTCATGACGACACGACACGCCACTGGAGTTCGAGCAATGGTCGTTGTGTCAGGGACAGGTGACGTTCTGATCCTGGATGCCCATGGGGTGCCTTACCGCAGTCCCATGCCTATGGGCGGCAGACGGTTCGTTGGCCCGTTCTGTTTCATCTCGCTGCACCGTCGATCCTGACCGGCGGTGCAGCGAGGTTCAAGCGCGCATGGAGCGGCGCAGGTTCCGGGTCCCCTGGGCCGAGCCAGCCCGCCAGTCCTGGTCATTTCGCGGTGTGCTCCCCGTTTCTCTCGTCCTCCGTGCGGGGAGTCGCCTCAACTCCTCTGAAAGGTGCGGTATGCGTACGCGTACGTCGCTCGTCCTCACCATGGTCCTCGCTGCTTCATGCGCCACTTCGGCGGCCGTCGCAGACCCCGTGGTCCCCCATGTCATCGGCAACTACGGCCGGCTCGGCCTGACCGCGGTCGGCCTGACGACCGATCAGCGTCTGGTGCGGTTCGACGTCGACCGGCCCTCCATGGTCCGGTCGCTGGGGTGGGTCTCCGGCCTGTCCGGGGACACCGAGCTCGTCGGCATCGACTACCGGGTCCAGGACGGCCGGCTCTACGGCGTCGGGGACCAGGGCGGCATCTACATCCTGGACACCCGAACCACCGTGGCCACCAAGGTCTCGCAGCTCACCGTCGCCCTGTCCGGCACCTCGTTCGGAGTCGACTTCAATCCGGCGGCCAACCGGCTGCGGGTGATCTCCAACACCGGGCAGAACCTCCGGCACAACGTCGGCGACCCCGCCGCGCCGTTCACCACGACGGTGGACGGCACCCTGACCAACCCGACGGCGCCGCCCTCGACGGCCATGGGCCTGGCCGGAGCCGCGTACACCAACAATGACCTGGACGCGGCAACCGCCACCACGCTGTTCGACGTCGACACGCTGGCCGACCGAGTCTCTCTGCAGTCACCCGCCAATGCCGGCACCCTGGCGCCCACGGGTACCCTCGGCACCGACGCCGGCCCTGAGGCGGGCTTCGACATCTACTACGACGCCAAGCGCGGCAGCAACCACGGCTTCGCCGTGCTCGCGCACAACGGCCTGTTCCGCCTGTACGGTGTGGACCCGCTGACCGGCAAGGCAACCCACAAGGGGGCATTCCCCATGAGCCACCAGGTCGAGGATCTGGCCCTGCCGGTCAACCAGCGATAGGCGGGCCGAAGAGGGCGTACCGCACGACCAACGGCTTTCGGGGACAGGACCTCTCCTGCTTGTCCCCGAAAGCCGTTGAACCCGTTGAACCCGTTGAACCCGTCATGGCGTCCGGCGTGCGGGATGGCCGGTCGTGCGTGCCATCCTCAACGCGAGTTCGGTCACCGCGAGTTCGGGATGGGGATCTGGTTCCTCCAGCCGGGGTGGTGTTCACCCGCGCCGCCGGGATGGCGCCCTGCGCCGTGTGCTCGTGGCCCACGGCAGCGGGGCGTCCTCCTTCGTGCAGGGCGCCCCGCTGTTGTGCCGGTCCGCCGCCCGGTACTGGGCGGTCCGGTCGGCGTGGCCGTTCAGGACGTGGGCATCAGGACGGTGTCGACGATGTAGACGGTGGCGTTGGCGGTGGGGACGTTGCCGCAGACGACCTTCGAGCCGTCGTTGACGGTGTAGTCCTCGCCGGAGCCCTTGGTGGTGAGCTTCGACTTCTGCAGCGTCTCGTAGCTGCCGCTCTCGAGCTGCTGCGGGGCGAGTTTCCGGCCGACCACGTGGTAGGTGAGGATGTCGGTCAGCATGTCCTTGTCGGCGAGAACCCTGTCCAGGTCCGCCTTCGGGAGCTTGGCGAAGGCGTCGTTGGTGGGCGCGAACACGGTGATGTTCTGCGCGTTGTTGAGGGTGTCGACCAGGCCGGCCTTCTTCACCGCGGTGACCAGCGTGGACAGGGCGGGATTGTTGGATGCGGCGGTGGCTACCGGGTCCTTGGCCATGCCGTCGAAGGAGCCGGCGCCTTCCGTCGGGACCGATGCACAGGCGGGCCCGAACGGCCCGCCCGCGCCCGGGGCGGCATCGTCCGCGGCGGGATTCGACTGCTCCTCGGCCGGCTCCGTCGTGCTCTTGCCCGCCGCTGTTGTCGAGGAGTCGCTCTCCCCGCACGCGGTCAGCAGCAGCGGCAGCGCGGCCGCCGCAGCGACTGCGACGGCAGTACGGCGGAAGCGGAAGGCGTTCATCATGTTCTCCCTGGTGCTCAAATGGCTACGCTGGGTAGTGGTCTGGGGTTGTTGGGCGTCTTGGCGAGAGGGCGAGGTCGGGCTCACCTGTCGGTGGTGATCTCGTCAGGGGTTCCGGAGGGTCTGCGCACGGGGTTCATCCGCGGCGGGCGGTGTCTCACCGGCCAGGGCCTCCTGAGGCCGCCCGTTTGATCGTCACACTCGGGATTCGGGGAGCGGCCCTGAGCGGATTGGTGGATTACCGTGACCGATGAGACGTCACCCTTCGGTGCACGGTCCGACGGGAGTTCGAAGGCATGTCCTGCGGATGGCATGGCACCAGCCGCCCGTGACGCGGGAGGCCGCCGGGGACCAGGGGCCGGGGCAGCCTGCGGAACGCCCGTCTCATGACGATGGCTCACCTCAGGGCCGTCCGGCCAGGACGTCAGCGCCCGAACACGGGCTGTGCTCCCGGGCATCATGGCCACGGGCTCGGGTGCTCATGTCCGCCTGGGTGAAGGCGTTGCTGACCGTCCTCCAACGTGCTTCGTACCGGGTGATGCGGATCAGGCGGGGGCGGGGCAGTCGCGGCTGTGAGGATGCGGACGGCTCGCCGTCACCTTGTTCGGACGGCTCGCTGTCACCTTGTTCGGACCGTCAGGTCACGGTCACGACGACGCTGTGCCAGCCGGTGGCACCGTCGGGGATGGTACGGGCGCGCTGTTCTGTCTGGATCTCGCCCGTGCGGTCGGTGGCGCGCACGGTGAGGGTGTGGGTGCCGGGGGTGGCTTTCCAGGCGAGGGACCACTGGCGCCAGGTGTCGGTGGTGTGTTCGGCCGCCAGGTCCGCCGGCCGCCATGGGCCGTCGTCGACTCGTACGTCGACGCGGTCGATACCCCGGTGCTGGGCCCAGGCGACTCCGGCGATCATGACGGTGCCGGGTGCCGGGCGTGCGAAGGGCCGGGGGTGTCGATGCGGGACTGCGTCTTGACGGGAGCCTTACGGGCCCACTTCCGCTTCACCCAGTAGGGGTCGTCGGCGTCGAAGGTGGTGAGTTCGATGTCCTCGATCCACTTGCAGGCGGAGACGTACCCGTAGAGGCCGGGGACGACCATCCGGACCGGGAAGCCGTGGTCGAAGGGCAGTGGTTCGCCGTTCATCCCGATGGCGAGCATGGCGTCCCGGCCGTCCATGACGTCCTCTACGGGGGTGCCGAGGGTCATGCCGTCGACGGACCGGGCCACCAACTGGTCGGCGGGGCCCCCGCGCGATGGCGGCCGGATTCCTGCCTGCCGGAGCAGGTCTGCCAGGCGTACGCCGATCCAGCGTGCGGTGCCGGCATAGGGGCCGCCGACCTCGTTGGACACGCATGTCAAGGTGATGTCGCGCTCGATCAGTTCGCCTTCCAGCAGGTCCTGGAAGGTGAGGGTGAGCGGGCGGGTGACGCCCGTGCCGTGGATCTCGAGGCGCCATGCCGTGGCGTCGATCTCGGGTACGACGAGTGCGGTGTCGACGCGGTAGAAGTCCTTGTTCGGGGTGGTGAACGGCAGCATTCCGGGAAGGCGCAGTGCGGTACGGGAAGTGATTGCGGGGGCTGGTGACCCGGGGGCAGGCAGGGTGACAGCCGCGCGTGCCCCGGCAGCGTCACCGGTCCGGGCTGCGGTCAGCCCCCGTCCCAGGGCCCCCGCTCCGGCGGAGGCGGCGGCTGCCGCAGACGCGGCGATCAGGAAGCCTCGGCGGTCCCAGTCGTCCGGTCCGTGCGGCGCCACCCCGTTGCCGGGGCCGGTGAGACGCCCGGACAGGACGTACAGCACCGCGGCACCGGCAAGCGCCCCCACGGCCGACGGTAGGACGTCGGTCCACGACGCCGAGTCCGGGCGCCTGAGCGCGGCAAGCGCTCCGATCACACCGAAGGCCAGGACTCCGAGTGCACCAGCCCGCCGGTGGCGCAGGGCCAGCAAACCAAGGGCCACGGCGCACAGTGCCAGCACCGTGAGGATGCCCGCCTGCAGCACGAGTTTGTCGTTGGTGCCGAAGTTGCGGACCGCCCAGTCCTTCAGCGGTGCCGGGGTGAGGTCGATCGACGCGCCCCCGACCACGACCACGGGACTGGCCCCCGGTCGTGTGAGCGCTGCCCCGAGTTCGGCCACTGCGAGCGAGGAGAACGCCGCCAGCAGGGCGCCGGCGCCCGCAAGCGCCCCACGGATGAGAAATGCCCGGTTGGTGGTCACACCGGTTCTTCGCGGCGATGCGTCCACCGGCTTGGAACCGGCGTCGTCGGCAGGCGCAGCTACCCGGTAGGGGTAGCGGTCAGGTCCCCTCCACAGGGGGGCCGGCAGGCGCGAGCAGCCGGGCCCGCCGGCCCGCCGCGGCCCGGACCACGCCGGGCACGGTCGTGCCTCCGGGACGCGGGTGACCCATCCGCTGAACCGGCCGTGGCGAAGTAGGGACGGGGAGGCACGGCGCCGCCTAGCACATGACTCAGAGAACAACCTATTTCTCAGCATTGGTCACCAAAGGGCCGGCATGCAATGGAAGCATCCCGTCGGACACGAGAGCTGCCCGTATGCGGCAGTCCAGCAGCGATGAGAGGGAACCCGTTGAGTGAACCCGCTTCTTCCGGCCCGTCGCACCCGGCTGAACCGAGACTGGACGAGACCATGCGGCGAGTCGCGTGCGGCGACAAGGAAGCCTTCACGGCCCTCTACGACGCCGTCGTCGACACCGTGTTCGGGATCGTTCTCAAGGTCGTGCGCGATCGAGCCCAGTCCGAAGAGGTCGCGCAGGAGGTCATGATCGACCTCTGGCGGCGTGCTCCTCGCTACGACCCGGGTAAGGGCAGTGTCCACGCCTGGGCCGCGATGCTCGCTCACCGCCGTGCCGTGGACCGGGTCCGCTCGGCCGAAGCCGCCGCCCATCGCGACCACGATCACGCCGTGCGCGACCACCAACGTCCCTACGACGATGTCGCCGAGCGAGTCGAGAGCCGGCTGCAGAGCCAGCAGGTGCGCCGCTGCATGAAGCAGCTCACCGACATCCAGCGGCAGGCTGTCACGCTCGCCTACTACCAGGGGCTGACCTACCGGGAAGTCGCCCAGACCCTCGGCACACCACTTCCGACGGTCAAGACACGCATGCGCGACGGGCTCATCCGGCTTCGCGACTGCATGGGGGTGACCGCATGAGAGTCCACGAGGAACTCCACAGCCTCACCGGCGCCTACGCCCTCGACGCGCTTCCACGCGCCGAACACGGTGCGGTCGAGGCCCACCTCGCGCATTGCGCGCCGTGCCGGGACGAGGTGGCGGGGTTCTCCGCCACCGCCGGCCGCCTCGCCGCAGCGGTGAGTACCCCTGCCCCGCGTGGCATGAGGGAATCGGTCCTGCACGGCATCGACTCCGTGCGCCAGATGCCCCCACGCATGTCCGCGACGGACCAGCCCGTCACATCGATCCTTTCCGCGATGCGCAGGAGCGGCACCCTCCTCGTCGCCGCGAGCCTCGTCGCCGCAAGCCTGGTTGCCACCGTGACCCTCGCCGGTGTCGCGGCCTGGCAGCACCGGCAGAGCACCGAGTCACAACGACAGGCGCAGCAGGCCGCCCGGCAACTCGAAGACCTGACCTCGGTCATGTCCGCCCCGACGCTCGCACCGTCCAGGGCCGCACGACGATCGGCGCGACCACCGCGGTCGTCACGTCCAGGCAGCTGGGCAAGGCGGTGTTCGTCGGCACCGACCTCCCCAGGCCCGCGCCGGGCAAGACCTACCAGCTCTGGTACGAGGACCAGGGCACCATGCACCCGGCCGGACTGCTCGAACGCGACGGCGCCGTGGCCATCGAGGGCAACCTCGGTACGGCGACCGCCATCGGACTCACCATCGAACCCGACGGCGGATCACCCCGGCCCACCAGCACACCACTGATGCTGCTCACGCTTCCCGCATGACCGGACGCACTGCGCGGCAACCCGCGGTACCCGATCGCCGTCGCGGTCGCCCCGGGTGCGGTCTCCGCCAGGGCGAGGCAGTCGGCCTCTCCCCGGAAGACGTCCGCGCCACCCGTTCCTGCTACGTCGCGCAGCCGATACGCCGATTGAGGGTGGCTGCGCGGGGAGACGTGGAACAGGGGCGGCGCGGGAGAAGCGCAGTGGGCAGCCGCTCGGCGCATCCTCCCCGGATTCCCCCAGAGGGCCGGAACGGCCGTGCCGCGGCGTTCGCCGAGACGCATGTGGCCGATGTGGCCGATGTGGCGGACGGCGTCCGGCCCGGTCCCTACAACCAGTCCCGCCGCTTGAAGACGAAGTAGAGGGTGAGGCACACCCCGGCCATCAGCAGGATCGCGAAGGGTAGCCGAACCCCCAGTGCAGCTCCGGCATGTTCTGGAAGTTCATGCCGTAGATGGTTCCCACCAGTGTGGGTGCGAAGAGGATGGCCGCCCACGCCGAGATCTTCTTGATCTCCTCGTTCTGCTCGAAGCCCGCCTCCGCCAGCGCCCGCATCTCCGCGTTCTGCTGCTGGGTGACCAGGGTCGCGTTCACCGTCAGGATGTCCGCCAGGGCCTGCCGGAAGCCGTCGACGCGCTCGCTGATGTGGGTGACATGGTCGGCGACGTCGCGGAGGTACCGCTGGAGCTCCTCGTCCGTGCCGTACTTGGCGAAGCCCGCCATCAGGCCGTGCAGCATGCCGACCAGCGGCCGGGTCGCGCGCTGGAACTCGACCATCTCGCGGGAGAGTTCGTAGATACGGCGGGACACCGCGGGATCGCCGCCGAAGACCTCCGTCTCGATCTCGTCGATGTCGTTCTGCACACCGGCGACGACGGGCGCGTACCCGTCCACGACCGCGTCGAGGATGGCGTAGAGCACCGCCTCGGGCCCAGGGCGAGCAGCCCGGGATCGGTCTCCATACGGCGGCGTACGGCCGAGAGGTCCGGGGCCGCTCCGTGGCGGACCGTGATCACGAAGTCGCGGCCGACGAAGACGTGCAGCTCGCCGAAGTCGACCTCCTCCAGGGCGTCGAGGTAGCGGGCGGCGCGGAGCACGACGAAGAGGGTCTCCCCGTACCGCTCCAGCTTGGACCGCTGATGCGCCTCCATGGCGTCCTCGACGGCCAGTTCATGCAGGTCGAACTCCTCCGCCAGGGCACGCAGCTCCGCCTCGGTCGGCCGGTGGAGACCGATCCACGCCATGCCGGCCGGGTCCTCCCGGAGCAGGCGGAAGGTCTCCGCGAGCGACGAAGGAGACGAGACCCGGCGGCCGTCGCGGTAGAGCGCCGCTTGGACGATACTGCGCTGGTCCTGCCCCGTACGGGTCTGCTCGGGCGGGGCGGGCGCAGCGGGCTCCGGAGACCTGGGCGGGGAGGCGGCGGGGGAGACGCGGCGGCGCCAGGAGTTCCTTTTCGAGGCCGGGGTGGAACGGCTTCGTCGGGGCATCCCGGGTCACCTCCCGTGCGAGCGAGGCGCACGCTGCGCTTCCGCGTGCACATCCCTGTACCCGCGTTCACGCCGTGTACATGCGTTCCTGATCGGCACGGGCAGGATATCGGGGCTCACCGTCGGCGGCATGGTGGGCGGCGAGGCTGCCGGTGCGCCGGGGGCGTGTGCGCGCCCTCTCGGCTCGGGGAGGGGCGCCGCGGCACCGTCCGGGGTCCCGCACGGCCGCCGCACGGTCACGATCCGTTCCGCGATCCACACCCGCAGTGGTCGGCCGCGGTGCGCACGGCGGACCCACCCCGCGGCCTGCGCACGGCCGGGCCGCCCCGGGGGAACCGCGGCTGCTCGCGACGCGGCCCGGCGGGTTCGCGCCGCGTCCGCGGCAGCCGGACGCGGTGTCGCCGGGCGTGCGGGAGCCGTGGTTCCGGACCCTCCCGATCACACGCCCCCGGAGGGGGGAGGAGCACCCCATGCGGGGGTACCAAGAGGTGAGCCGCTGATTGCACGATGCTCGTGAGCGGTCCCGCGGCGAGGGAGGACGGATGGCGTGTGGTGACGAGACGGCGCGCTTCCGGGCGCCCCCGGACTGCCTGCCCCGGCACCGGGAGGACCGCGAGGCGGCGTACGGGGGCTTCGCCCGGCCCCGCCCCGAGCGGTCCGACCCGGCGCTGGGCCGGGCCGATCCGATCGCCGGTGGCGACCGCCCGGTGCCGAACATCGCCGGGGACCGCGGGCTGACAGGGGGCGGGCCCTGAACGGCCCGTCGGCTCGGGCAGCCGCGGGCAGCCACCACGATGTCCTACAGAGGAGCAGGGGAGAGCGATGCGCGTTCCGATGACGATTGCCGACTTCCTGGACCGGGCGACGCTGGGTTTCGCCGCCAGTCCCGCGGTGATCGACGAGCCGAGCCAGCCGGCGCCGCCGGTACCGGTGTCGACGTACGGGCGACTGGGTGAGCGGGTGCGGGCCTGGCAGGCGGGCCTGGACGCGCTGGGGGTGGGGGAGGGCGAGCGGGTGGCGGTGGTCAGCCACAACTCGGCCCGTCTTCTGGAGCTGCTGTTCGCGGTGCCGATGAGCGGCCGGATCTGCGTGCCCGTCAACTTCCGTCTGAAGGCCGAGGAGATCGCGTACGTGGTGCGGCAGAGCGGTGCCTCGGTGCTGCTGGTCGATCCCGAGGTCCAGGAGGCGGTGGAGGGCATCAAGACGGACCACGGCTTCGTGCTGGGGAGGAGACGGAGAGCGAACTGATGAGGTTCGGCGTGGAACCGCGCCCGTGGGCGCATCCGGACGAGGACGCCACCGCGACGATCAACTACACCTCCGGAACGACGGCCCGTCCCAAGGGGGTCCAGCTCACACACCGCAACATCTGGGTGAACGGTCTGACCTTCGGCCTGCACACGCGGGCGTGGGAGCGGGACGTGTACATGCACACGCTGCCGATGTTCCACTGCAACGGCTGGGGCATGCCCTTCGTGATGGCCGGGCTCGGCGTGAAGCAGGTGGTGCTGCGCAAGGTCGACGGGGCGGAGATCCTGCGCCGGGTGGACGAGCACGGGGTGACGCTGATGTGCGGTGCCCCGGCGGTGTGGAACGCGGTGCTGGACGCGGCGAAGGACCGGCGGGGCGGAGTCCCGGGGCGCGATCGCGTACGGATCGTGTGTGCGGGTGCGCCTCCGCCCAGCCGGATGATCCAGCGGGTCGAGGAGGAGCTGGGCTGGGAGTTTACGCAGATCTACGGTTTGACGGAGACGTCACCGGTGCTGACCTTCAACCGCGCGCGGCCGGAGGACGCGGAGCTGCCGGCCGAGGAGCGGGCACGCAGACTGTCGCGGGCGGGGGTGCCCGCGCTCGGTGTGAGGCTTCGAGTCGCGGATTCGGGCGAGGTGCTGGCCCGCTCGAACGTGGTCCTGGACGGCTACTGGGAGAAGCCGGAGGAGACGGCGGCGGCGCTGGAGGACGGCTGGTTCCGCACCGGGGACGGTGGCTCGATCGATGAGGAGGACGGGCATCTGACGATCTCCGACAGAAAGAAGGACGTGATCATCACCGGTGGTGAGAACGTGTCGTCGATCGAGGTGGAGGACACCATCTTCGGCCATCCGGCGGTGGCGGAGGTCGCGGTCATCGGGGTGCCGGATGCGAAATGGGGCGAGACGATCAAGGCACTGGTGGTGCCGGCCGAGGGCGCGGCGGTGAGCGAGGCGGAGATCATCGCGTACTGCAAGGAGCGGATGGCAGGGTACAAGGCGCCGACGAGTGTGGAGTTCCGGGACGCGATCCCGCGGACGGCGACGGGCAAGATCCAGAAGTTCAGGCTGAGGGAGCCGTACTGGGCCGGCAGCGACCGGGGGGTCAACTGAAAAAGGGGCGGACCTTGACCGGTGGTGGCTCATGCCGCCCCGGACGCCTCCGCCGCCGGAGGCGATCCCCCGGCCCTCGCCCGGTCGGGCCCCCCGCCCGGCCGTCCCTGACCTGACCTGACCCGACCTGACCCGACCGGTCGGCGCCCCGACCCGCCGGGGTTGGCCGTACCGCAGCCCGGCGTTGTGCTCGCGGGGGGCTCGGACCGGTCGCAGGCACCGCACCCCCGCTTCCCGTCCGAAGACAGGCCGTCCGGCCACCCGCGGTCCGCAGTGACCGGGTCAGATCGGACGGGTCAGATCGGAGTCAGAGCGTCGGGTCAGAGCGGGCGGCGCATGCAGGTACGGGGCCAGCGGTCGAGCCCGTGCGCGGCCTCCGCCTTCAGGATGTTCCGCAGACTCTCGGTGAGTTCGTCCTCGCCGAGGGCGCGGAAGCCGATTCGGGTGTAGTACGGAGCGTTCCAGGGCACGTCGGTGAACGTGGTCAGGGTCAGCGCGCTCAGGCCCCCGGCCCTGGCCGCCGCCGCCAGATGGCCGATCAGTTCCCGGCCGAGTCCGCGCCGTGCGAAGTCCGGATGGACGGACAACTGCTCGATGTGGGCGGCACCGTCCACGGGCTCGGTGAGCAGATACGCCACGAGCCGGCCGTCACCCGCATCCGTCACCCACAGTCCGCCGGACCTCCGGTACCGCTCCAGTTCGTCGAGCGGCGGGGGATCGTCGTCCGCGACCGCGGCCATGCCGAGGGAGCGGAAGGGCTCACCGGCGGCTCGCTCGATGTCCTGGACGAGCGGTAGCTCGCATGCTTCGGCCGACCGTATGCGCATACGGGGGAGTATGGCGCACGGCCCGGCCGGACGGCCGCCTTCCCGTACTTCCCGCACCTCCGGTGCTTCCCGTGCTAGGGCTTCCCGCGCCTCCGGTGCTTCCCGCGCTATCCGCGCTATCCGCGCTATCCGCGCTATCCGCGCTATCCGCGCTATCCGCGCTATCCGCGCTATCCGCGCTATCCGCGCTATCCGCGCTATCCGCGCTACTCCGTCCTATCCGTGCCTCCCACGAGGCCCGGGGCCACTCTCCGTGCGGTACCACGGCCTCACCAGGCCCTTACGGCCGCAGGACGGCCCTCGGGGTCCGCGGCCGGGAGTGGGCCCCTCGGGGTGCCCGGCCGGAGACCCCCCGGGCCTCTCCGCCGGGTCCGGTCCTCGGCGCCGCCGGACGAGGTCCGGCCCGGTCAGGCGCCGCTGGAGGCCAGGTCCTTCGCCGGGCCGTTCACCGGCTCGGCGGCGCCCGTGAGGTCCATGACGAACAGCGGGACCCCGAGGCCGTCCGCCCGAGCGCGGGCGTCGGCCGAGTAGCCGGCGAGGGAGAAGAGGACGCTCCTGGCGGAGGAGCTCAGTCCGCTCAGCCAGAGGCACTCCACGGCGCGCAGGGTCACGGGCCGGGTGGTGGGGTCCACCTGGGCGACCAGGCCCAGGGCGCGCAGATCGATGCCGGACGCGGTCCGTTCCTCGGGCTGGACGACCTCCTGGAAGCCCAGCCAGCGCAGATACCGTGCCGCGGCGGTCACCGCGTCGCGTGCCGCGCGGATCGGGACGGGGCGGAAGGCGGGACGGGAGACCGCGGGCGGTGGCGCGGAGAAGGGGTAGTCCTCCTCAGGCCCGTCGGAGCCGTACGGCAGCAGGGCCTCCTCCGGTGCGGCGACCGGATCGGCCGGGCCGGCGTCCTGTTGACCGAACGAGGCCGAGCCGGTGGTGCCCGGCCCGCCTGCCGCGCCGGTCCCGGAGGCTGCGAAGGAGCCGTCGGCGCCCGCGGCGGTGGTGGTGGTCCGGTGGTGCGCCGCCGCCCCGGCCGACGTCTCCGGCATCGCGGTCACCGGCCGCACCGGGATCCGCAGCACCGTCCCGCAGGGGCAGCCGAGCTCCGGCTGCGGCCACTGGTCCTGCCGTCCGCACGCCGTACAGCGCACGGTGACCCAGTCGTCGGTCCAGGTGCGGTGGCGGATCGGTTCGGCGGGAGCCCCCTGCAGCAGGGGCGGGGCGAGCGGTGCGCCGCAGGCACAGGGATAGACGGGCGACGCGAAGGTGTGCGCGCGGCGGCACACCGGACAGCGCACCGGTACGTGATCTGCCATGTCCGTCCCCCTCCGGCGCTTCCGGGCACGCCTGACCTCCATCGTCCACCAACCGCGACACCAGGGGGAGGGACTTCGGCCATCGGCGGCCCGTCCTTCCCTTGACGCCTTCCGGCACGCCGCCTACATTACTTCCGAATAGTAGAAAATAACTTCCGCGATACGGAAAGCAAAGGGGATCGCGGAAGACGATCAGGGAACCAGCACGGAATCGACGCTCTCAGGTGGCGCGACAGAGCCCGATCCGCCAGGCCGAAGCAGGAGCACCCCATGCCCCGTATGACCGCCGCCCGAGCGGCTGTTGAGATCCTCAAGCGTGAAGGCGTCAGCCATGCGTTCGGTGTGCCGGGCGCGGCGATCAACCCCTTCTACAAGGCCCTCAAGGAGGGTGGCGGCATCGACCACACCCTGGCCCGCCACGTCGAGGGCGCCTCCCACATGGCAGAGGGCTACACCCGCGCCAACCCGGGCAACATCGGTGTCTGCATCGGTACGTCGGGCCCCGCGGGCACCGACATGATCACCGGGCTGTACTCCGCCATCGGTGACTCGATTCCGATCCTGTGCATCACCGGCCAGGCGCCGACGAACGTGATCCACAAGGAGGACTTCCAGGCCGTCGACATCGCGTCGATCGCCAAGCCGGTCACCAAGGCCGCCACGACCGTCCTGGAGGCCGCGCAGGTCCCCGGCGTCTTCCAGCAGGCGTTCCATCTGATGCGCTCCGGCCGCCCCGGCCCGGTCCTCATCGACCTGCCGATCGACGTCCAGCTCACCGAGATCGAGTTCGACCCCGAGACCTACGAGCCGCTGCAGGTCTGGAAGCCCGCCGCGACCCGCGCCCAGATCGAGAAGGCGCTCTCCTTCCTCCTGGAGGCCGAGCGCCCGCTGATCGTCTCCGGCGGGGGCGTCATCAACGCCGACGCGTCCGACCTGCTGGTCGAGTTCGCCGAGATCACCGGCACCCCGGTCATCCCGACCCTGATGGGCTGGGGCACCATCCCCGACGACCACGAGCTCAACGCCGGCATGGTCGGCCTCCAGACCTCCCACCGCTACGGCAACGCCAACTTCCTGGAGTCCGACTTCGTCCTCGGCATCGGCAACCGCTGGGCCAACCGCCACACCGGCTACAAACTCGACGTCTACACCCGCGGCCGGAAGTTCGTCCACGTCGACATCGAGCCCACCCAGATCGGCAAGATCTTCGCCCCCGACTACGGCATCACCTCGGACGCCAGGGCCGCGCTGGAGCTCTTCGTCGAGGTCGCCAAGGAGCTGAAGGCGGCCGGCAGGCTGCCCGACCGCTCCGCCTGGACCGCCTCCACACAGGAGCGCAAGGCCACCCTGCAGCGCCGTACGCACTTCGACGACATCCCCATGAAGCCGCAGCGCGTCTACGAGGAGATGAACAGGGCCTTCGGGCCCGAGACGCGCTATGTCACCACCATCGGCCTCTCCCAGATCGCCGGCGCGCAGATGCTGCACGTCTACCGGCCGCGCCACTGGATCAACTGCGGCCAGGCGGGCCCGCTCGGCTGGACCATCCCGGCGGCGCTGGGCGCGGCCACGGCCGATCCGGAGACGCCGGTGGTCGCCCTCTCCGGCGACTACGACTTCCAGTTCCTGATCGAGGAACTGGCGGTCGGCGCGCAGCACCGGATCCCGTACGTCCACGTCCTCGTGAACAACTCCTACCTGGGCCTGATCCGTCAGGCGCAGCTCGGCCTCGACATCGACTTCCAGGTCAACCTGGAGTTCGAGAACATCAACTCCCCGGAGCTGGGCGTCTACGGAGTCGACCACGTCAAGGTCGCCGAGGGTCTGGGGTGCAAGGCGATCCGCGTCACCGACCCGAGCGAACTGGGTGCGGCCTTCGACCAGGCCCGCAAGCTCGCCGCCGAGCACCGTGTTCCGGTCGTCGTCGAGGCGATCCTGGAGCGGATCACCAACATCGCGATGAGCCGGACCGCGGACATCAGCGACGTCACCGAGTTCGAGGAGGTCGCGACCGAGCCGGGCCACGCGCCGACCGCGATCGTGCCGCTCAGGGGCTGACGCGGCTCTCCGGCACGCCGTGTCGCGAGGGGTGGTCCGCCGCGGCGGTGGACCACCACCCGCCGGCAACAGCCTCCGCCGGGCCGCACCTTGGGGCCGCCGAGCGCCCGCCCCGGAGGGTTCCGCCGGGCGGCCGCCAGACGCACCGGGGCTCCGCCGGAAGCCGACAGGCCTTTCCCGGGGCCGGGTTGAGGTGTGTCGCGTGCGCGGCACACGGCAATGTATGGCATGTGCATCCCATTCCTCGGCAAGTGCGGTCCTCCACGGGCCACATGCTCGTCAGCGGCGACGACGCCCTCGCCCATCGGCTCGCCGCCGAACTCCGCGACGTCTACCGGCAGCAGGTCACGCTCCTCGTACCGCCGAGCCGCCCGTCCCCGGGCCTCCCCCGAACGCGGGCGCACCCTCGGGCGGCCGGGCCCTCGCCCTCCTCGGCAGGGTGTCGGCCGGCATCGTCCGTACGGGAGGTGGCCGCGCGGCCGCGGACGGCGAGGGCGGACGGCCGAACGAGATGCCCGTCCTGGAGACCCGCGACCCCGACGACGACGCGCTCCGGGAGGCGGGGGTGGAGACCGCCCAGGCACTTGCGCTGGTGCACGAGGACGACGAGACCAACATCCGCGCCGCACTCACCGCCCGCCGGCTGAACCCCCGCCTGCGCCTGGTCATCCGCCTCTACAACCGCAAGCTCGGCCAGCACCTCGAGGAACTGCTCGACCAGGCTGCCGTCCTCGCCGTACCCGGGATGGCTGCGGACGACATCGACTCGTCCACGACCGTGCTGTCGGACGCCGACACCGCCGCTCCCGCGCTCGCCGCCACCGCCGTCACCGGCACCAGCAAGATCGTCCAGGCCGACGGGCTGCTTCTGCGCGCTGCCGAGCGGCCCCCGCCGGGGCCCGGCAGCGCCGCGGAACCGGGCCTGTGCACCCTGGCGTTGCTGTCCTCCACCAGCAGCGACCCCGGCGGCGTGGAGGGATCCGAGGACAGCGGCTCCGCGGGACCGCTCCTGCTGCCGGACGACCGGGCCGTCGCCGCCGCATCCCGCCGGGGACGGATCGTGCTCGAAGCCGTCACCAGACCGGAAGCGGGGCCCGCCAGCCGGCTGAGCGGTCCCGCGCTGCCCTTCCGGGAGCTCTTCTCCCGCCGTGTGCGCTGGTCGTTCGCGGGCGTGCTCACGGCCGTGGCAGCCCTGGCCGTCGCGAGCTGGCTCACCAGTGGCGGGCACCCGCTCCACGCCGCCTACATCACGCTGCTCGACCTGTTCGCCATCAACGACCCCGCGGTCGACGGCGAGACCGACCGCCAGATCCTGCAACTGCTCACGGGACTCGTGGGACTCCTTCTGCTGCCGCTGCTCGTCGCCGCCGTACTGGAGGCGCTCAGCTCCTTCCGCTCCGCGACCGCCCTGCGCCGGCCACCGCGGGGTCTGGCGGGTCATGTCGTCCTGCTGGGCCTGGGCAAGATCGGAACCCGCGTCCTCGGCCGGCTGTGCGAAATCGGCATCCCCGTCGTCTGCGTGGAGAACGACCCCGAGGCACGGGGAGTGGCACTCGCCCGCCGGCTGCGCGTGCCCGTGATCATCGGGGACGTGACACAGGAGGGGGTGCTCGACGCGGCCAGAATCCACCGGGCCCACGCCCTGCTCGCCCTCACCAGCTCCGACACCACCAATCTGGAAGCCGCCCTGTACGCCCGCTCGATCGCCTCCGACCTCCGGGTGGCGCTCCGGCTCTACGACGACGACTTCGCCACCGCCGTCTACCGGACACTGCGCGCCGCGCACCCCGGGGCGCTCACCCGCAGCAGGAGCGTGACCTCACTCTCCGCACCCGCCTTCGCCGGTGCCATGATGGGCCGCCAGGTGCTCGGAGCCATCTCCGTCGAGCGGAGGGTGCTGCTCTTCGCCGCGCTCGAAGTGGCCGAACTGCCGCGGCTGGAGGGCCACACCATCGCCGAGGCCCTCCGCCCGGGCATGTGGCGGGTGCTCGCCCTCGACATGACGGCACCGGGCGACCGGCGCCCGGACCTGTCCGCCGCCCCGCCCGACGACGGCGCGGAGCACACCAGCGGTCTGCTCTTCGACCTCCACCCCGGGCACCTGCTGCGCCCCGGAGACCGGGTGGTCGTCGCCGCCACCCGCCGCGGCCTGGCCGAACTGCTGGAGCACCGAATGCGGTAGTGCGCGTCCGGCAGGTGCCCGCCGGGCTGCCGTGGGTCGCGGCCGGTGTGCCGCACCTCCCGTACCCG
This sequence comes from Streptomyces sp. I6, assembly GCA_003725745.1. Lineage (GTDB taxonomy): Bacteria > Actinomycetota > Actinomycetes > Streptomycetales > Streptomycetaceae > Streptomyces. The sequence continues at coordinate 5,776,566 of RHDP01000001.1, forward strand.
GTACGTCGCCGAACTCCCCAAACCGCCGGCAGCGGGTTGCGGACACGGATGCGGGAACCGGCGGCGCCGGGTGACACGTTGCCCTTCCACCAGGCCGAGGGACGTACTGCGAGGGAGGTACCGCGTGGACGGCACCGCCTCGCTGCTGACCGTCGCCATCGTGGCCGCCGTACTCGTGATCAGGGCCGCGGTGGCGGAGCTGCGGAACCCGGGAAGCACCCGTGCCCGGTGGGCGTTCGTCTCCAGCACCCGGGCCGTCACCGCGGGCGTGGTGACGGCGGTCGTGCTCGGTTTCGTCGGCTGGCAGTACGCCGGCCCGGGTGCGGTGGCCTGGGCGGTCCTCGCGGGCGCCCTCGTCTCGGTGGTCGCGGACCGCCACCCGCCGGAGGGGTGAACGCGGCGCTCGCGGGAGGGATGAACGCCCGGATCGCGGGAGGGGTGAACGCCGCGCTCGCGGGCGGGCAACGCGCCCCGCTCCAGCCGTGGACGCGGACCCCGTGGACGTGATGGACCCCGTGGGACGCGGTGCATGCGGTGGATGCGGTGGACCCCGTGGACCCCGTGGGACGCGGTGCATGCGGTGGATGCGGTGGACCCCGTGGACGTGATGGACCCGTGCAGCCGAACGCCGTACCGCCGTAGGCGCCGTGCCGGGACGCCACTGCGCGGGGGGCCCGGTCGGCGGCGCCGGCCGTCCGGGGAGGGCCCCGGACGCCGGTGCGGCCGGGGCCTTCCGTGTTCCCGGCGTCCACGATCCCGGTGGACCGCGTTTCCCCGGACCCGCTGCGGGCGGGTCGCGTGCGCCGGACCAGGGCAGGACCTGGACCCTGACCGACCGGGACCGGGACCGGGACCCTGACCAAGACCAGGACCAGGACCAGGACCAGGGTCAGCATCGCCGACAGGCAGGGCCGGGAAGCACGATGCCCCGGCCCTGCCTGGTCCTGCCCTGCCCTGGTCTCGCCTGGTCCTGCCCTGGTCCGACCGGTCCTTCCCGGACCTGCCCTCCCAGGCCCAACCCTGTTGAGTGCGCCCCGCTAGCCGGTGATCTCGACCGCCCCGTTCTCCGCGGTGCTGCCGGTCTCCCGCTTGGCGCCCTTCTGCGTGATGCCCCGCAGAACCTCGGCGAGGTCGACACCCGTCGTGGAACCCAGCAGTTCCAGCCCCTGGGCGACGTTGTCCGCGACGGCCCGCGGCAGCTTTCCGGCACCGTCGGTGGAGATGACCGTCATCTTGTCGATCGCGCCGAGCGGTTCGGCGGCCTTGCCGACCACCTGCGGCAGTACCTCGACGAGCATCTGCAGGACCGCCGCGTCGCCGTACCGCTCGAAGGCGTCCGCCTTCTTGTGCATGGCGTCGGCCTCGGCCGCACCCTTGGCTGCGATGGCGGCGGCGTCGGCCTCGCCCTCGATACGGACCGCGTCGGCGAGCGCCGCACGGTGCGCCTTCTCGCCCTCGCCGGTCAGGCGGGCCCGCTGGGCGTCGGCCTCGGCCTGCTTCACCAGGGCGACTCGACGTGCCTCGGCCTCCTGCTCGGCCTGGTAGCGGGCCGCGTCGGCGGGCTTGCGGACCTGCGTGTCGAGTTCCCTGTCCGTCAGGGCCGCCCGGCGCTCCGCGACCTTCTCCTGCTGGCTGAGGATCTCCTGCTGCCGGTCGGCCTCGGCGAGCGGCCCCGCGGCGGCGGCCTTGGCGGCGGCCTCGTCCGTCTCCGCCTTGATCTCGGCCTGCTTGAGGGCGAACGTCCGCTGTGCGACGGCGATTTCCTCCTCGGCCTTCAGCCGTGCCTGCTCCGACGCCCGCCGGGCCACGGCCTCCGCGATGTCCGCCTCCTGCTTCGCCCGCGCCGCCTCCGGGCGCCCCAGGTCCTCGAGGTAGGAACCCTCGGTGGCGATGTCCTGGATCTGGAAGGCGTCCAGCACGAGGCCCTGTCCGGAGAGGCTGGCCTCGGCCTCCTCGGCGACCTGGCCGGCGAAGGCGGCCCGGTCCCGGATGATGTCCTCGACGGACATCCTGCCGACGATGGAGCGCAGCGCGCCGGAGAGCACTTCCTGGGTGAAGCCGACGATCCCGTCCTGCTGGACCAGGAAGCGCTGGGCGGCGGCCCGGATCGAGTCCTCGGTCCCGCCCACCTTGACGATGGCCACGCCCTCGAGGTGGGCCTTGACGCCGCGCAGCGTGACCGCTCCCCGCACGGCCACGGGGATGTGCCGGCTGGAGAGGTCCAGCGTGAACCTCTGCTGTACGAACGGCACGACGAACACGCCGCCGCCGACGACGACCTTCTGGCCGCTGTTGTCGGTGAAGATCCGCCCGGTCTCGGGGTCGGTCGCCTTCTTCCCGCGCCGGCCGGTGATGATGAACGCCTCACTGGGGCCTGCGACCTTGTATCGAGTGACGACGACGAGGGCCAGCAGCACGAGGAGTACGACGACTCCCACCACGGCGATGACAACTGGATTCATGGTGCTCCCCCCTGCCTCCCTGGGGCGGCAGATCAAGTGGATCGAATGGAACGGCGCCGAGGTGAATCGTTTCAGCGCTCGACGGGGCGGACGAGGACGGAGGTGGCCGACAGGGCGGCCTCCACCCAGATCTCCGCGCCCCGCTCGACGGGCGTGGCGGACTTGGCGGCGAACTTCACGGGCTGGCCGCCCACCCGCAGCAGCACTTCGCCGTAGCCGTCGGCCGGGATGGCCGTCACCACGGACCCTCCGGTACCGAGGAGGTCTTCCTCCCGCGGAGCGGCCGCGGTCCGGTCCCGCATCAGGCTGCGGCTCAGCGACCAGGTCAGCCGGGCGGCGAGCAGGCCGGCGAGTACGCCCGCCACCGTCGCGGCGGTCGTGCCCAGGCCCGTTGTCCCCAGCACGATCGCGCCGGTGAAGCCCAGCATCGAGACGAACCCCGCGATCACCGGAAGCGACAGCCAGCCGTCGAACAGGCCGTCCAGCACGCCGTCGAGGACACCTTCCAGTACCCCGTCGAAGACCAGCGCCAGCGCCAGCAGGACGATGCCCACGATGCCGAGACCGAGAAACAGACCCATACAGCACGCCCCCTGATCTCTGATCACCCCGAGGGCCCTATGGTCCCCTTCACGTGGTGCGTCTGTCATTGCCGTATTGCGGCAATCTTGACGACTCCTTGATGCCAGCACCGACCCGCTGCCGGGCCCGGCCGGCCGGGCCGCCCTCCGACGGGGTGCGGCGGGAGTTCCGGCCCGTACCGCCGTCGGGGCCTGCGCAGGTCGCGGACGTGCGGGGGAGGCCGTGGGCGCACTGCGCGGCGGGAGGCGGAGGGGGCGGCAGGCGCCGGGATCCGGGCTCCACGCCGGTACGCGAGGCCCGGGTGTCGCCGCGGCTCGATGGCTCCTACCCGGAAGTAGAGTGCTGGGACCTCGCCGTCCCGCCGAGAGCGATCGCCGACGGCGGGCGGGCGCCGACCTACCCGGGCAGTGGAGGACTTCGACGTGAGTGATGCGCCCGGGCGGCACCCGGCGAAGACGTGGCGGCACCCGGCGAGGACCCGGCCGGGCCCGGTGGCGGACCGGCGGACCCCGGAGGCGGGCCCGGCCCGAGGCGGTACCGGGGGCCCGGCGCGGCCGCCCCGGTGCGGCCGGAAGGCGCCGGGGGCGGTGTCAGCGCTCGCGGCGCTCCTCGCCGTGATCACCGCCGCGGGGTCTGGGCCTACCAGGACCTGCAGGGGAACCTCCGGTCCGCGGACGTGGACGCGAAGATCGGCGACGAGCGGCCTCCCAGGATGAGTCCCGGCTCGAAGAACATCCTCGTGGTGGGTTCCGACTCCCGGGCCGGGGCCAACGCCGGGTACGGCAGGGGCCACACCACCATGCACTCCGACACGCTGATGGTCCTTCACCTCGCCGCGAACCGCCAGTGGGCGACCGTGGTCTCCTTCCCCGGGACTCGTGGGTCGAGGTGCCCGCGTGCGACCGCGGCGACGGCACCACCTCGGGCCCCCACCACGCCAAGATCAACGAAGCGTTCGCGATCGGCGGCGCCGGCGGTGGGGTGGCGAGGGCCGCCGCCTGCGCGGTCAAGACGGTCGAGCGGAACACCGGGCTGCGCATGGACCACTTCATGTCCGTCGACTTCCAGGGCTTCAAGCGCATGGTCGACGCACTCGACGGGATCCGGGTGTGCCCCACGGCCGCCGTCCGCGACGAGAGGGCGCGCCTCGACATCCCCGCCGGGTGCCAGACCGTGCGGGGTGAGGACGCCCTGGGCTACGTGCGCGCCCGCTACGGTGTCGGCGACGGCTCCGACCTCGGCCGCGTCGGCCGGCAGCAGGAGTTCCTGCGTGCCCTCGCCGCCCGGGCCAAGGAGAAGCTGACCAGCCCCGGCGCGCTGTACGGACTGCTGGAGTCCGCCACCGAGTCCCTCACCACGGACGAGGCGCTCGCCGGGATCCAGCCCCTGTACGGTCTCGTGTCCCGGCTCAAGGCGATCCCGCCGGGCCGGCTGACGTTCGTGACCGTGCCCAACTACCCCGCGGCATGGATGTGCCGTCCGACACGGCGAACGTCGTCTGGCAGTACCCGGAGGCCGCCGAGCTGTTCCTGTCGCTCGCCCGGGACAGGGAGGTCCGCGAGGAGACCGTCACCGCCGCCGGCCGGAACCCCCTGTACGCCGGCACCGTCCGGGTACGGGTGCTCGACGGCACCGGCACGCCGGGCCTCGCCGAAGAGGTCGCCGGGTCGCTGCGCGGATACGGGTTCACCGTCGCCGGAACCGGCAGCGCCGACGCGGCGGGGGCGGGGACGTCGGTCGTCCATCCGGCCGGGCTCGCCCGGCAGGCCCGGGCCCTCGCCTCCCGGTTGCCCGGGAGCACCGTCACCGAGAGCGCCGACGCGCCGGAGGGCCTGGTCACCCTGACCGTGGGGAGGGCTTCGCCGGCACCCGGTGAGCCGTGGCGCGCCCGGCCGAGGCTGCGCGGAACCCGCCGGTCCGGGACGCCCGGTGCCGCCTCGGCGACGGTGGGTACCGCCGTCGGCACCGGCCGCGCTGCGCCCTCCCGCGGTGCGATGCCCGCCGCGGCAGCCGGCCCGGCCGCTCCGCGTGGCGGCCGCGCCCCCGCGGAACACGCACCGCTCCATTACCCCCAGGGGGTATACACTCGGGGGTAGGCCCGGGTGCCGGACCAGGGGGAGCCCGCCGGCATCCGGCACCGCACGTCGACGAGAGCTCAGGAGCAGGGATGACTGCCACGGTCAACGGCACCGCCGAGGTCGAACTCGCGATCGGCGGGATGACCTGCGCCTCGTGCGCCGCCCGTGTCGAGAGGAAACTCAACCGCATGGACGGTGTGGTGGCCACGGTGAACTACGCCACCGAGAAGGCGAAGATCTCCTACCACGGCGACGACGTCTCCGTCCGCGACCTCATCGCCACCGTCGAGGCGACCGGCTACACCGCGGCCGAACCCGCGCCGGCCCGCACCCGGACCCAACCCGGCGACGGCGACGGCGACGGCGGCGGCGGCGGCGCGAGCGAGCCCGAGGGAGGGCTGCGGGCGCTGCGCCGGCGGCTGATCACCGCCCTGGTGCTGTCGGTCCCCGTCGTCGCCATGGCGATGGTCCCGGCCCTGCAGTTCGAGTACTGGCAGTGGCTGTCGCTGACGCTGGCCGCGCCGGTGGTGACGTACGCGGCCTGGCCGTTCCACCGGGCGGCTCTCGCCAACGCCCGGCACGGCGCCGCCACCATGGACACCCTGGTGTCGGCCGGCGTCTCGGCGGCGTTCCTCTGGTCGCTCTGGGCCCTGTTCCTGGGCTCCGCCGGAGAGCCGGGCATGACCCACGGCTTCGAGCTGACCATCGCCCGCACCGACGGCGCGGGGAACATCTACCTCGAGGTCGCGGCAGGGGTGACGGCGTTCATCCTGGCCGGCCGCTACTTCGAGGCCCGCTCCAAGCGCAGGGCCGGTGCCGCGCTCAAGGCCCTCATGGAACTCGGCGCCAAGGACGTGACCGTGCTGCGTGCCGGAGGGGAACACCTGCTGCCCGTCGCGGAACTGGCCGTGGGCGACCGCTTCCTGGTGCGCCCCGGCGAGAAGATCGCCACCGACGGCATCGTCGTCGAAGGCTCCTCGGCCGTGGATGTGTCCATGCTCACCGGCGAATCCGTGCCCGTGGAGGTGTCGACCGGGGACGCCGTCACCGGAGCCACGCTCAACGCCGGCGGACGGCTCGTCGTCGAGGCCCGCCGGGTCGGCGGGGACACCCAGCTGGCGCGCATGGCGAAGCTGGTCGAGGACGCACAGAACGGCAAGGCCGCGGTGCAGCGGCTGGCGGACCGGATCGCCGCCGTGTTCGTGCCCGCCGTCATCGTCCTGGCACTCGGCACGCTCGGGTTCTGGCTCGGCAGCGGTGCGGGCTGGACCGCCGCCTTCACGGCCGCGGTCGCCGTCCTGATCATCGCTTGCCCCTGCGCGCTCGGGCTGGCCACCCCCACCGCGCTCATGGTGGGTACGGGGCGGGGCGCCCAGCTCGGCATCCTGATCAAGGGGCCCGAGGTCCTGGAGAACACCCGCAGGGCCGACACGATCGTCCTCGACAAGACCGGCACGGTGACCACCGGGAGGATGACCCTCCTGGGGATCCACACCGCCGAGGGGACCGGCGAGACCGAGGCGCTGCGGCTGGCGGGGGCCCTGGAGAGCGCCTCCGAACACCCCCTCGCCCGCGCCGTGGCGAGCGGTGCGGCCGAGCGGACCGGGAAGCTCCCCGCGCCCGAGGACTTCGTGAACGTCCCCGGCCTGGGGGTGCGGGGCGTCGTCGCCGGCCGTACCGTCCTCGTCGGCCGCGAGCGGCTGCTCGCCGACGCGGGCGTCGCGCTCCCGGCCGAACTCGAACAGGCCAGGGCGCGGGCGGAGGCGGCGGGCCGGACCGCGATCACGGTGGCGTGGGACGGCCGGGCACGGGCTGTCCTGGAGGTCGCCGACGCGGTCAAGCCCACGAGCCCCGAGGCGGTACGGCGACTGCGCGCCCTCGGGCTGACACCGATCCTGCTCACCGGCGACAACAAGGCCGTCGCCGAGGCGGTCGCGGCGGAGGTCGGCATAGACCGCGTCATCGCCGAGGTCATGCCCGAGGACAAGGTCGACGTGGTGCGGCGGCTGCAGGAGGAGGGCCGGACGGTGGCGATGGTCGGCGACGGCGTCAACGACGCGGCCGCGCTCGCCCAGGCCGATCTGGGCCTGGCCATGGGCACCGGAACCGACGCCGCGATCGAGGCCGGGGACCTGACCCTGGTGCGCGGAGACCTGACGGTGGCGGCGGACGCGATCCGGCTGTCGCGCAGGACGCTCGGCACGATCAAGGGCAACCTCTTCTGGGCGTTCGCCTACAACGTCGCCGCTCTTCCGCTCGCCGCGGCGGGACTGCTGAACCCGATGATCGCGGGCGCGGCCATGGCGTTCTCCTCGGTCTTCGTCGTCGGCAACAGCCTGCGCCTGAGGCGCTTCCGCCCGGCGGACTGAGACCACGCGGGGGGCATGCCTCCGGGCGCCGGGAGAGCGGGGACTCCCCTCCGGGCGCCCCGCCCCGAGCGGGCGGCGAGGGGCCGCCGGACACGTCCGGCGGCCCTCGCCCCCAACCTCCCCCGCGGGAGGGAAGGCGTGCGCGTGATCCGCCGTGGATCAGCGAGGAGGCAGCGCCGGGGCCGGTCGTGCGCGTGGGTGTTCCCGGAGGAGGGGGCGGGATCGACGGGGAGGGCGCCCCTCGTGCCCCCTCCCCGTCGCCGCCCGGTCAGTCCCTGCCGAGCAGCTTCTCCATCAGCGCGATCTCATCGGTCTGGGCGGTGATGATCTCGCCCGCCATCTTCTTCGCGGGCGCATGGGCGCCCTCGGCCCGCTCGGCCTCGGCCATGGACACCGCGCCCGCGTGGTGCCGGATCATCAGCTCCAGGAAGGCGGTGTCGAACGCCTTGCCGGAGGACTTCTCCAGCCGGGCCATCTCCCCGGCGCCCATCATCCCTTCCGCACCGTGCGCGGAATGGCCCGTGCCGTCCCCGGCGGGAACCTCCTCGCCCCAGGAGGCCAGCCACCCGGACAGCGTCCTGATCTCCGGGGCCTGGGCCTTCCTGACGTCCTCGGCGAGTTTCCTCACCTCGGCCGAGCCGGCGCGGGACGCGGCCAGGTCCGCCATCTCCACGGCCTGCCGGTGGTGGGGGACCATGCCCTGCGCGAAGGCGACATCGGCGGCGTTGTGCGTCTGCCGGGCGGAGGAGGCCGCCGCGGACGGAGACGGCGCCGCGTGACCGCCGGGGCGGTCCGCGGTGCCGTCGTTTCCGCCGCATCCGGCCAGGGCGAGGAGGGCCGCTCCGGCCGCCGCGGCCGCGGCGGCACGGCGGATGGGGGAACGCTTGCTGTTCATATGTGCAACTCCTTGTCGCGCGGCCGGATTCCGGCCGCGCGGGGTCGTGGAACGAGGGCGCGCGAAGGCGCGGCACCGCTCCCCGGCCAGGCCGGGGTGCCAGCGGAAGGCCGCGTGGGTCGCCCTATATGCGCAGGAGTTGCAGCTCGGCCAGGTCGGGCGGGGCGCGCCCGGCCGGGGCGGGAGCGCCGGTCCCGTTCGGCGTCGTGACGGCGGGTGGCGCGCCGAGCCCGGCGGCCAGTGCGGGCGGAGCGTAGGAGGAGCCTGCCCCCGGCGCCGCGCACGCCCCGTCGGCGTGGTCGAGGTGGTGCGGACCGCCGTCCGTGTGCGAGCAGCCCGGACCGGCCTCGGGTACGGACGGTGCGTGGGAGGCCTGCCGGTGCCCGGACGGTGCGTGGGGCGGCTGCCGGTGCCCGGACGGCCCGTGGGCGGTGGCCGCCGCGTCGTGCGGCCGGGCGGGTGTCCCGGCGCTTCCGGCCGGCGCCAGGGCGTGCATGCCCAGCACTCCCGCCAGGACCGTCAGCACCAGCAGCGCGAGCACGCGCCCCGCGGGGCGTGCGGGGCTCCTGGTGTGACGGGTCATGGGCTCATCGTAGGGCTTCGCCGGCGGACGGCTGTTCGGCCCCTTCCGTGGCGGGGCGGGCCAGGCCGCGCGCCCCGGTACGCACGCGCCGTGCGTGCGCGGTGCCCGCCGGGCAGTGGGCAACGGATGACTTCCTGGTGATACGGGGGCGCCGATCTTCACCCCCAAGAGGTGATGAGTCCCGCGTTCTCCCATGGGCTAATGGTCCACGACCGGCCCCGAGGCGAGCGAACGCGCACGAGAGGAGTGAAGGGCCTCACCGGCTTCCGCATCCGCGGATGCTTCGCGTGCCAGGCACCCCATGACTCTCTTTGACTCTCTTTTCGAACGAGTGCGACGACGGCTCCGCCGCATGAGCGGGGGAGATCACGGCCGGCCCGCCGTCCGCCCGGGCAGGTGCTGACGCGGCCCCCGGTCCGCCCCAGGGCCCGCCGTCCTCGCGCATCCCCACCCCTCAGGACTCCCGTGCCCCGGCTGTTCCCCACCGGGTACCGGGTGCGTGCGCGGACATCGCCCTCACCACGGGCAACCGAATCCACCGGGTCCAGCGGCATGGGGTCCTCCGGTGAAGTGGCAGTGCCCGGAGGCAGGACCGGGAACCACCATCCGAACATCCAGTCAGGCATCCAGTCAGGTCGTGTCGCGTCAACGGGCGACGCAATGATGCGGGAGTTGGTAGCGCAAGTGACTACAGAGCTGTGGAACCCGGAGACATTCGACGCGGTGCGGCGGCAGCTGATTCCGTCCTTCGACCTGCTCTACGAAAGTGCCGCGAGCGTGGTCGCCGTCTCCGCGCCGGACGACGCCGGAATCCTCGACCTCGGCGCGGGCACGGGCCTGCTCAGCGCGGCGCTGCGGCGCAGGCTTCCCGCCGCCGAACTCCTCCTGATGGACCGTTCGGAGGGGATGCTGGACATGGCCCGGCAGCGCTTCGCCGGAGACCGGCGGGTGACCGTGCGGGTGGGCGATCTGCTGGACCCCCTGCCGGAGGGGCCGTTCGACGCGGTCGTGTCGGGCCTCGCGATCCACCATCTGCCCCACCCCGACAAGCGGCGGCTCTTCGCGCGGATCCACGGGGCGCTGCGCCCCGGCGGCGTGTTCGTCAACGTGGAGCAGATCCTTGCCCCGACGGCCACGTTGGAGGCGGCGTACGACCGGCAGCACGAGGAGCACGTCCACCGCTCCGGCACACCGGCCGAGGAGTGGGCGGCGGGACGGGAGCGGATGAAGCACGACATCTGCGCGGGTCTCGGAGACCAACTCGGCTGGCTGCGCGAGGCAGGCTTCGCGTCCGTCGACTGCCTGGCCAAGGACTGGCGGTTCGCCACCTACGCCGGCTGGACCGCGGCATGAGCGTCCCGCCGGGCACGGCAAGGGGGAGACGGCCCGAGGAAGCGGGAGGAGCGGCGGACCGGCCGCCGGGCGCCCCGGCGTCCGCCCTCTACGAAGCCCTCCGCACGGTCGCCTCCCGCCGGGCCGAAGCCACCGCCGTACGCACCACCGAGGGCGAGCACCTCGACTACACGGGATTGCTCCGGCTCGTCGACAGGATCTCCGGCGGGCTGTGGGCCCGCGGGGTGCGACCGGACACCGCCGTGGCGTTCCGGCTGCGCAACGGCATCGGCTACGTCGCACTGGTACTCGCCGTGGCCAGGGTCGGCGCCCGGTACGTGCCGCTGCTCGGCAACTTCGACGACTCCGCCGTCCGAGCCGCTCTGGCACGCACCCGGCCGGTGCTCCTGGTCACCGACGGACACCGGGTGACTCCGGCGGCCGGGCTGCCGACCGTGTCCCCTGACGCGCTGGCCGCGTCGGCTCCTCTGCGCGTCACCGAGGGCGGTCCCCGCCACACCGGCGTGTTCCGGACCCTGTGGACCTCCGGCTCCACCGAGTTCCCGAAACTCATCGCCTGGCGGCAGGACAAGTTCCTGGCCGAACGGCTCCGCTGGATCGCGGACACCGGGATCGCCGAGACCGACGTGTTCGCCTGCCGCCACCCCCTGGACGTCGCCCATGCCACCGACCTCCACATGTTCGCGGCCCTGCTGTCCGGTGCGGAACTCGTCCTCATCGATCCGCACGCCCCCGCCGCGGACCTGCTGCAACGGCTGCGGCACCACCGCGTCACCGTGATGAGCGCCCTCCCCCGGCACTACGAGCACCTCGTCGGCGCCGGCGAACGCGCCCGCCGCACCGGTGCCGACGCGAGCCTGCCGCACCTGCGTCTCCCGCTGTGCGGCGGAGCGTACCTGGGACCCGCGGTGGTACGCCGCGCCGGCGAGGTGCTCGGCATCCGCATCCGGCAGGTGTACGGATCCACCGAGTTCGGCCTGGCGCTGGGAGACACGGACGGCGCTCGGCGGACCGCGCCGGGCATGGTGCCCGTGAGCGGAGTGAGCGCACGACTCGCGCCGCTGGCCGGCCACGGCCGCGCCGACGTCGGGGAGCTGGTGCTGCGCTCGGACTGCACCAGCGAGGGCTACCTCCACCACGACGAGGCGAACAACCGCACCTTCCGCGGCGGGGAGTTCTGGACCGGCGACCTCGCCCACCGCGCAGCCGACGGCGGATACCGGATCCTCGGCCGTGTCACGGACGCCCTGACGGGGCTGGACGGCCCCGTCACCGCTCCGATGCTCGACGAGGAGATGACCGCCTCCGGCACCGTCGACCAGGCGGTCGTGCTTCCCGTCCGGCCCGGCGGCTTCGGCCGCGAGGTGTACGTCGCCGTCCGTGCCGGCCGCCTGCGGGACGAGGCCGCGCGGGCGGTGGCCGAGGTCCTCGCCCACCACGGCCTGAAGGGGACCGTCCGTTTCACCGGCAGTATCCCGATGACCCCCGTCGGAAAGATCGACAAGCCCTTGCTGCGCCGCATGTTCGAGAAGGAGGCGACCCCGGGATGATCCGGTTCGACGACCAGGGCAGTGGCCCCCGATAGTCCTGCTGCCGGGCCTCGCCGCAACCTCCCGCGTCTTCGACGGCACGGTACGCGACCTCTCCCGCGACCACCGCGTCATCACCCTGGAACTGCCGGGGCACGGTGACCGGACCGACCCCGCCGACGACACGCCCGCGACCGTCTCCGGTGCCGCCGGCGCCCTCCACACCCTGCTCGACCGGCTCGGCGTGACCGAGGCGACACTGCTCGGCTGGTCACTCGGCGCCACAGTGGCCTACGCGTATCTGGAGCGCTTCGGCAGGAAGCACGTCCGCGCCCTGGTCTCCGTCGACCAGAGCCCTCGCCTGGTCCTCGACCGCGACTGGCCGCACGCCGCCTTCGGCGCGCTCGACGAAGACGGCGCCCGGGACCTGGCCCGGGGAGTCACAGCGGACTTCGCCGCGTTCACCGCCAACCTCGTCGGCGGCTCCTTCGCCGCCGGCACGGAGCCGGCGGCCGAGCCACACGGCCTGCTCGTGTCCGAGGCACTCCGATGCGACCCCGTCGCCGTCCGCTCCCTGCTGGCGGACGTGACCGGCCAGGACTGGCGCGAACGGCTGCCCCTCGTGACCTCGTCGCTGCCGACGCTCTTCCTGCACGGTGCCCGCAGCCGGGTCTACCCCACGGCGCTGGGGCGCTGGCTGGGCGACACGCTGCCGTCCGCCCGGCTGGAGGTCTTCGACTCCAGCGGACACCTGCCCTTCCTCGAAGAGCCCGAGCGGTTCCTCCGTACCGTCCGCGCCTTCACCGCCCATGACAAGGAGCCGACACCGTGACCCGTGACAGCGCGACGGCCGTGCGCAACGTGAGCTGGATCTACCCGGACCGCGGAACCGCCTGGCAGCGGCAGTACGAGGACGAAGGCGTCTGGTCGGCCTACCGGAGGATCGCCGGGGACCTCGGGCTGCGCATGACGCTCAACAAGCCGGAAGAGGTCGCGATCGACGTGACCGACGCCGAACGGCCGAAGGTCTACCTCAAGGGCGAACGCGTCACCCCCGAGGACACCCTGTTCGTGACGTCCCTGTGGTCCCTGCCCCATCAGACCCAGGACGTGTGCAACCAGCTGTTCCTCTACACCAACCTGGAACGGCTCGGCTTCTACCTGCCCATCCCGCCACGCCTGTCGTACATCGGCGTCGACAAGGCGGCCACCCTGCTGCACCTGGCGGGCAGCCCGGTGCCCCTGCTGCCGACCGTGCGGATCGGCAGCGGACGGGAGGCCATGACGGGGCACTACGACCCCGCGCTGGCCGCGCTCGGCTACCCGATGATCGTGAAGCCCGCCTACTGGGGCATGGGCCTGGGGGTCACGGTCGTGCACAACGTCCACGACCTGCGCGGCACGATCGGTCTCGCCGGCGGGGCCGACACCGCGGTGGTCGCCCAGCCGTATCTCGCGGGGGCACGGGAACTGCGCGCCTACATCGTGGACGGCAGGGCGCACACCGTGCTCCAGGGACGGAAGGAGGGCTACTGCCTGATGGTGACCAAGACCGTGGGCGGGCACCACGAGCGGGAGTACACCCGACTGCCCGGCGAACTGGCGGGCGCCGTCGAACACGCCGCCGCCCGCTTCCGCGGAGCCCCCTACTTCACGCTCGACTTCATCCACGACGGCGAGCGCTACTGGATATCCGAGGTCGAACTCGACGGAGCGGTCGGCTTCAACGCGGACCGGGAGCAGAACCGCGCCGCGAGTGAGGTGACCAGGGCGCGCTTCCGCGCCTACGTCGAAGGGCACGCGCAGTGGCTCGCCCGGCCGGGCGGTGCCCACCGGAACGCCGCGTGAGCGACGTCAGCGCCGCCCCCGCCGGCGACGGGGCGACCACTGCCGGCGGGGCGACCACTGCCGGAGACGGCCGGGCGGCGATACCCCGCCAGGCCGCACACGCGGGCCGCGGCGCGGGCGGGGAAGGGCGCCTCGTGACGGGCACCGTCGGCCGGCTGCCGTGGGACGCGGTCCTCGCCGCGGCGAGGCGGATCGCGGGCCCCGGCGGCGGCCCCGCCGTACCGCATGCCCCGACCGGTCTGCACGACCTCGCGGTGACCGCGGCCACGGACGTCCTCGCCGTGTCGCGTGCGACCACCCGCGGTGGCGGCGCCGCCGTCATGTCGAGCGGCGGAACCACCGGCCGGCCGAAACTGACGTACGTGGCCCACCACCAGGCCCTCGATCGGCTGCTGCGCGAATGGCGGCCCCTCTCCCCCTCGGACACGCTGCTCAACCTGTTCACGCCCGGCAGGATGTGGGCCTCGCACTACTACATGCACGCGCTGGCCGAACGCGTCGGATGCGACGTCGTCCCGGCCGGCCCCTTCGACCCGGGCGAGGTCGCGGACTGGCTGGGGATCCTCGCGGACGTCGGCGTCAACGCCCTGGCCGGCACCCCCACGTCACTCGCCGACTTCGCCCAGGGCCTGCTGGACTCCGGGCTGACGCTACCCGTCGACAAGCTGATCTGGATGGCGGAACCCTGGACCCCGGCCAAGGAGCGCACGGTCCGCTCCGCCTTTCCCGGCGTCGGCTTCTGGGGGAACTACGGCTCGGTCGAGACGTACGTCATCGCCACCAACACCCCGGCGTGCGACGCGCGGACGCTGCATCTGATGCCCGACCAGCTTCTTGAGAGCGACGACGCCGGCGCGCTGCTGACAAGGACGGGCGACGGGTGGACGGTTCCCACCGTCCGCTATCGGCTGGGTGACCGGATCGCGCCGGTCTCGTGCCGCTGCGGCCGCCCCGACGGTCTGCGGGTGCTGGGCCGCGCCGACGACGCGATCAGCGTCCACTGCGTGGTGGTACGGGTCGCCGAGATCCTGGACGTGGTACGTGCGCACCCCGGGGTACGGGAGGCTCAGCTCGTCCTCGACCGGGCGGGCGGCACCGCGCACACGACGGACCGGCTCTGCGTCCGGTACGCGGGCGACGCGCCCGCCGGCGACGTCCGCGCACTCGTGCTGCGGGACTTCTACCACCTGGGGGTTCTCGCCCGGAGCCACCCCGAGGCGGTCACCGCCCGCGCCGTGCCGCGGGTGAGCCGGGTCGAGCGCACCGGCAAGATCCCGCCCGTCGTATGGCGCGAACCCGCCCGAGGCCCCGCCCCGTCGCCACGGGATGCCTGATGGGCAGGCTGCGGGGCAACCCCTGGGCGATCCTGTGCGTGCTGTCCCTGGCCTACTTCATGGCCCAGCTGGACATCTCGGTGCTGACCGTCGCGGTGCCCGACATCACGAGGGACCTGCACACCTCCTTCGACCGTGTCGCGTGGGCGCTCGGTTCCTACGTGCTGGCGCTCGCCGTCACGCTGATCACCGCAGGCCGGCTCGGCGACCTCTACGGGCGGCGCCGTGTCTTCCGGGCCGGGGTGGTGCTCTTCACCCTGTCCAGTCTCGTGGCCGGGCTGACCACGACGGTGGACCAGTTGATCGCCGCGCGGGCCCTGCAGGGACTGGGAGCGGCACTGCTCATTCCCCAGACCATGGCGCTGCTGGTGGAGGCGTTCCCGGTCGCGCGGCGCGGCACGGCGCTCGGTGTCCGAGGGACGGTCGGTGCGGCTGCCGCCGTGGTGGGGCCGCTGGTGAGCGGCCTGCTGGTGACGGTGCTCGACTGGCGCTGGGTGTTCTTCGTCAACGTGCCCGTGGGCACGGCCCTTCTCCTCGCCACGGTGCTCGTTCCGGACGACGACCGGGCACCCGGGCCGGCGCGGCTGGACGTCGTCGGAACCCTGCTGGTCTCCGTGTCGCTGTTCTGCTTCGCCTTCGCGGTCAGCCAGGGTGAGCGGTACGGGTGGCGGGGCTGGTTCTGGGGCCTCGTCGCCCTCTCGGCAGTGGCGTTCGCGGTGTTCCTCCGACAGCAGCGGCGGCGTCAGAGCGGCGACCCCCTGGTGCCGTTCGAGCTCTTCCGCGACCGCGACTACGCCCTGATGAACGTCGTCTCGGTGTGCGTGTCACTGGCCTTCATGGGGCTGGTGCTCGTGTTGTCGGTGTTCTTCCAGTCGGTCCTCGCGTTCAGCGCGCTGAAGGCCGGGCTGGCCATCGTGCCCGCCGCGCTGTGCTCCATGGTGTTCGGCACGGTCGCAGGCCGGCTCTCCGATCGCCTGCCGGCCAAGTACCTGCTGCTGGCCGGAACGGGGCTGACCGTGGCCGGAATGCTGTGGACGGCGGCCGGGATGCACGAGGGAGCGGACTGGCCGCGGTTCGTCGCTCCGCTGTCCGTCATCGGTGTCGGCAACGCCTTCCTGTTCACTCCGCTCGCCGCGGTCGGGTTGCGCGGGTTGCGCCCGGAGCTGGCGGGCGCGGCCTCGGGAGTGCTGGTCACCACCCTGCAGATCGGCTCGATGATCGGAACCGCGCTCTCGGGTGCCCTCCTGGGAGGTGGCGCCGGGTCAGGGCCCACGGCGGCGTCGAGCCGGTCCGCCATGGTGCTGTTCGCCGTGGTCGCGGCACTGGCCGCACCTGCCTGCGCGGCCTCCTCCAGGACACCGAGGGCCGGCGGGACCGGGGACCGGGCCCCGGACGAGGACGCCGGCCGGGCGGCGGCCGGCCGATCTCCCTGCCGAGAGCCTCGGCCTTCCGGCCCAGGTCGCGGACAGGGAGGGGTGCCGCGGTGAGGCCGGACTCGGCGATCGCGGACTCCCGGTCGCGCCTCATGCGCACGCTCCTCGTCAGCGGTCCGCCGAGGCGTCCGGACCCGTTGACACCCCCGGGTCACGAACGGCAAAGGCGAAGGCGTACCCGGCCCGAAGGGCGGACGCCCCGTCGCGGAGCGGCGAAAGGGTGACGGGGTGGTTGCCGCCCGACGGCGCGAGGCTGGCGCGACAGGACGTTCGCGCCGTCGGGCGGTGCTCGTGGGATCGGGGCGGGGCCGGTCGGGTACCCCGGGGCCGGCAGGCTCCGGAGGGGCCCGGGCCGCCGGAGGCGCGGGGCCGGGAAGGGGTGCGTCCGCCCCGCCGCTGACGGGCTCGCGCGGGGGACCCCCGAAAGGCGGGCCACCGGGGTCCGGACGTCCTCGGCCGTGTCCGGTCGGCGTCCGCCGTCTCCGGCCAGGTCCGGCCGTACTCGGCCGTCTCTGGTCGTCTCCGGCCGTGTCCGGTCAGGTCCGGCCGGCTTCCTCCGGGACCGCGGCGGGGCGATGGGCTCTCCGGCCGCCCCTCCCTCAGGTCTGGAAGGGGGCCCGGTCGGCCCGTACCACCGCACCGGCTCGCACACCGCCGCGGTCCTCGGGCGGGCGCCGGCCGTGCGGCCGGCGCCGTGTCCTCCCCGCCGGCCACCCCTCATCCGGGCCGGCGGTTCGGACGGCGTACGCGGGCGAAACCTCCCAGTCTGCGCGCGCACGCGGTCTCCGTCCCCCCCTCCGTGCTCCCCGGGCCGGGGCCCGCGAACGCCACGGACCGCGTGTTCGGCGCGGTCCGGCGCGGTCCGGGGTGGCCGAGCCGGACCGCGGGGAGCACGGAGCGAACGGGGGAGCGGGGGCTCAGTCCTCGCGCAGGGCGCGGACCGCCTCCTCCACCCGCTTGCCGTAGTCCGGGTCGGCGGCGCGGAAATGGGCGAGGTTCCTGTCGATCACGTCGTCGCGGGAGACCTGGGACAGTCCGCCGGCGATGTTCGCCACCAGGCGCGTCTTCTCCTCCTCGGACATCAGGCGGTAGAGCTCACCGGCCTGGTGGAAGTCGTCGTCCTTGGCGTGCGGCGGTGCGGGGTGCGTGCCGGTGTGGCCGTGCAGGGCCAGCGGTGCCGACAGGGCGGCGTCCGTCTGCACGGGGCCCGCGTACGAGTTCGGCTCGTAGTTCTTGTCGTGGCGGGAGCCGTTGCGGGTGGCCATGAAGCCGTCGCGGCCGTAGTTGTCGGCGCCGCCGGGGACGGCCTTCGGCGCGTTCACCGCGAGCTGGGTGTGGTTGACGCCGAGACGGTAGCGGTGGGCGTCCGCGTAGGCGAACAGACGGCCCTGGAGCATCTTGTCCGGCGAGGGCCCGATGCCCGGCACGAAGTTGTTCGGCGAGAACGCCGCCTGCTCGACCTCGGCGAAGACGTTGTCGGGGTTGCGGTCGAGGACCAGCCGTCCGACGCGCTGAAGCGGGTAGTCGCCGTGCGGCCACACCTTGGTGAGGTCGAACGGGTTGAAGCGGTAGTCCGCCGCCTCGGCCGCGGGCATGATCTGCACGTACAGCGTCCAGGACGGGTTCACGCCCCGCTCGACGGCCTGCAGCAGGTCCGTCTGGTGCGAGTTGGGGTCGCTGCCCGCGACCTCCGCGGCCTGCTCGCTGCTCATGCAGCGGATGCCCTGGTTGGTCTTGAAGTGGTACTTGACGAAGAAGGCCTCGCCCTCGGCGTTCGTCCACTGGTAGGTGTGGGACCCGTAGCCGTTCATGTGGCGGTACGAGGCCGGGATGCCCGGTCGCCCATCAGCCAGGTGATCTGGTGCGTGGCCTCCGGCGCGTGGGCCCAGAAGTCCCAGACGTTGTCCGGCTCCTGCTTGCCGGTGAACGGGTCGCGCTTCTGGGAGTGGATGAAGTCGGGGAACTTGACCGGGTCCTTGACGAAGAACACCGGGGTGTTGTTGCCGACGAGGTCGTAGTTGCCCTCCTCGGTGTAGAACTTCACCGCGAAGCCCCGCGGGTCGCGGACGGCGTCCGCGCCGCCGAGCGAGTCCGCCACGGTGGAGAAGCGCAGGAACAGCTCGGTGCGCTTGCCGACCGTGTCCAGGAAGGCGGCCCGGGTGAAGCCGGTGACGTCGTCGGTCACCTCGAAGTAGCCGTACGCGCCGGAGCCGCGCGCATGGACGACCCGCTCCGGGATGCGCTCGCGGTTGAAGCGGGCGAGCTTCTCCAGCAGGTGCTGGTCCTGGAGCAGGAGCGGGCCACCGACGCCGGCGGTGGCGGAGTTCTGGTTGTCGGCGACCGGGGCGCCGGACTCGGTCGTAAGCACGCGCTGCGTCATGGGTGGGAGGGCGGCCTTCCGTGCGGGAGCTGCTGAGGTGTCAGGAGCGTAAGTACGTGCCCGAGAAAACGTCAACAGTTTGTTGAAGTCTGGGGTGTGGATCCGGGCCGTGGCTGCGCCTGGGCGCGACAGGACAGGTGTCGGCGCAGCCACGGCCCGGACGTGTGAGGGGGCCGATGACGACCCGTGGTGGGAACTGCGGGCCCGGGCGTGGCGGACATCCGCTGTGGTCGTCCGCCGTGGACGCCTGCCGCGGTTGCCCGCTGGGGTTGCCCGCTGGGGTACGGGTGGGGCGGGCGCGCGGGGCCCGCGGTCCCGGGTGGCCCCGGGCGGCCCCGGTGGGACTGGCCCGGTCCGCCGGACGGGCGGAGGGACCGGGTCAGGCCACCGGCGAGCCGGACAGGCGCTCCACCGCACGGAGCAGCGCCGAGTGGTCCAGGCCCCCGTCGCCCTGCGCGCGCAGGGAGGCGACCAGCTGGGCGACGACGGCCCCGACCGGCAGGGCGGCACCGACGTTGCGGGCGGCGTCGGTGACGATGCCCATGTCCTTGTGGTGGAGGTCTATCCGGAAGCCCGGCTTGAAGTCCCGGTCGAGGAAGTTGTCCTTCTTCCGGGTCAGGACGGTGGAGCCGGCCAGTCCGCCGTTGAGGACGTCCAGGGCCGCCCGCAGGTCCACACCCGACTTCTCGAGGAAGACGACGGCCTCGGCGCAGGCCTGGATGTTGACGGCGACGATCAGCTGGTTCGCGGCCTTCACCGTCTGGCCGGAGCCGTGCGGGCCGCACAGGACGATCGTCTTGCCCAGGGCCTCGAGGATGGGGCGGGCCTCGTCGAAGGCGTCCTGCTCGCCGCCGACCATGATCGACAGTACCGCCTCGACGGCGCCGGCCTCGCCGCCGGACACGGGGGCGTCCAGCACGCGGATCCCCTTGCCGGCGGCGGTCTTCGCCAGCTCGACGGAGGTCTGCGGGGTGATCGAGGACATGTCGATCAGCAGGGCGCCCCGCTTGGCGTTCTCCAGGATGCCGTCCGGGCCGTATGCGACGGCCTCCACCTGGGGCGAGGCGGGGACCATGGTGATCACGACATCGGCGCCCGCGACGGCCTCGGCGATCGACGCGGCGGCGGTGCCGCCGGCGGCCGTGAGGCGGTCCAGCTTCTCCTGCTCCAGGGTGTAGCCGGTCACCTGGTAGCCCGCCTTGATCAGGTTCTCGGACATGGGCGAGCCCATGATGCCGAGGCCGATCCACGCGATCGTGGGCAGGTCGGTGCGGGAGGAGTCTGCGAGGGTGCTCATCGGGATGCCTCTCTTGAAGCGGTGGTACGGAAGAGGGTGTCGGCGGACGGCGGGCCCGGCCTCAGTGCGCGGGACGGGCGCCCTCGGGAAGCCAGTCGAAGGACCGGGCGCTCGGACGGTCGCCGGGCTTGTACTCCAGGCCGACCCAGCCGTCGTAACCGGCCTTCCGCAGCCGGTCGAGCAGCTCCTCGAGCGGCAGGGAACCGGTGCCCGGCGCGCCGCGCCCGGGGTTGTCCGCGATCTGCACATGGCCGGTCTTCGCCGCGTAGGCGTCGATCACGGCGGCGACGTCCTCGCCGTTCATCGACAGGTGGTAGACGTCAAGCAGGAACTTGGCGTTGCCGAGGCCCGTGGCGGCGTTGACCCTGTCCACGACCTCGATCGCGGCGGGTGCGCTCACCAGCGGGTACAGCGGTGACTCCGGCTTGTTCAGGGCCTCGACCAGCAGGATCGCGCCCACCCGGTCGGCCGCGCGGGCCGCCGCCACCAGGTTCTCCAGGGCGAGTTCGTCCTGGACCGCCGGGTCCACGCCCTCGGCGCGGTTGCCGTAGAGGGCGTTGAGGGCCTTGCAGCCGACCGAGGCGGCGAAGTCCGCGGCCACGTCGATGTTGGCGCGGAAGCGGTCCGACTCCTCGCCGGGTACGGAGAGCGCGCCGCGGTCCGGGCCCGGCAGCTGCCCGGCGTAGAAGTTCAGGCCCACCAGCCGGGTGCCGGAGTCCTGGAGCGCCTTCCTCAGGTCGTCCAGCTCGCTCTGCCCGGGCGTGGGGGTGTCGGTCCAGGGCCACCACAGCTCGACCGCGGTGAAGCCCGCCGCGGCGGCGGCCGCCGGGCGCTCCAGTAGCGGGAGCTCCGTGAAGAGGATCGAGAGGTTCACATCGAAGCGCTGGTCCGTGTATCCCATGAGGGGCTGCGCTCCTTCCGTATTGCGGAAACTACTTTCTGCGTAACGGAAGATTGCCTGTCGTGGGGGAGGGCTGTCAAGACCGGGCCGCCATCCGGCCCCCGTCCGGCGCCCGTCCGGACGGAATGCGGACGGGATACGGACGGGATCCGGCCGCCGTCCGGACGGGATCCGGCCTGGATGTGACCGCGGCCGCAACGCGATCTGGTCGCCGTCCGGTCGCCGTCCGGACGGGATCGGGTCGCCATTCGGCCGGGACATGGACCGCGGTATGCACCGCTCCCCGGCAGTGCGGGCCCGGCGGGCGACCGCGCCCTCCCCACCCTCCCCACCCGGCCCGGACGAGTGCGGGCTCGGGAGGGCTCGGGAGGGCTCGGGGACGGCGGCCGGCGCATGCGGGCGTGCGGAGAAGGACGGCCCGGGCGGATGGCGCGGGGTAGCCTCCGGCCCCGGAGCGGCCGGGTGGCGTCCGCGCCCGGAGCAGCCCGCGACGGGTACGTACGGGCGACGCGAAAGCGCCCTCAGGGTGGGATGGCGGACGGCCGCGCGGCCGTCCGCCACCCCACCCTGAGGGCGCTGCGGTCCCTCCGGTGGGCTACAGCGCGTCGACCGCGCCGACCTTCCACCCACCGGGGGTCGGGGTGAGCTCCATCCGGACCCGGTTGAGATCCACCCGGGGCCCGTCGACGCGGGTACTCCGCGTCACCTGGTTGACGAAGAGCAGGACCACGACCCGGTCCGGTGACGCCGACACCACCGAGGCCGCGGGACTGCCTCCGCCGGGCGGTGCCACCACCGAGGCCGTGACCACCCCCTGGTACTTCTTCGCCGTCGGTGCCACGACCTTCGTGGTCGTCCTGCGGTACTCCTCGAGGAACGGCCCGGTGAGATGGCTGCGGGCCGCGGAGAAGTCCCGCTCCAGATGCCGGTGGTCGTACGAGAGCACGGCCGGCGCCGCCTTCCGCGCCGCCGCCAGCGCCCCGGCCCGCCCCTCTTCGGCCTGCCGGCCGTTCGCGTACGCGGTGCCCAGTACGGCCGCCGCGACCAGCCCGGCGACGGTCAGCACGGCCAGCACCGCGCAGAGCAGCAAACGGCGCCGCGCCGACCGGCGGCCCCCCGGGGCGCCGTCGTCCGCCGCCGGGGCCCCGGCCGAGGGTTCCCCGGCCAACTCCGCCTCCTCCCGGCCGGGGGCCTCCCAGTCGGGTTCGGTGCCCACCGGCGGAGGGTCCGCGGCGCGCAGGGTCCGCCCGGACACGGCACCTTCGGTGCCTGCGGCCGGCTGTCCTGAACCGTCCGTCCCGGGTGCGGCCCGCCGGCTGCCTCCGGATAGCCGGGCCTGCCCGGCACGCTTGGCCGCCGCCCGGGCCGCGGCGGTCATGGAGCGCCGTGCAGGGGAACCGGAGCCGCGGCCGCGGGTCGTCGTGTTCGCCACGGGAACTCTCCTCACTGATGGTCGTACTGGTGCCGGCCGCGGACGCGGGTCAGCCGACGAACTCGACGTTCGACGTCAGCCAGCGGCCGCCCTCGAGTACGAGGTCGAGCCGGAGCCGGTAGGTACGGGACTGGCCCTCCGGGGCGGCCGAGTTGGTCACCTTGCTGTCGGCGACGACCAGAACGCTGGCCGAGCGCTCGTCGGAACGGGCGATGCCGGCCTCCAGCACCTGCCCCTCGGACACCGACTTGTTGGCGGCGACGAGCTTGGTCAACTCCGCGGTCTGCGCCGCGAACTGCTTCTTGAAGTCACCGGTCGCGCCCTTCAGGACGTTCGCGCTATCCGCCCGTAGTGCCGGTAGTCCAGCGAGGTGAAGTTGAGCGCCGACCGCCGGGCCGCGGCCAGGATGTCCTGGCGGCGCTGCTCGTCGGCGCGCTGCTCGTGCACCTTCAGGCCGAGCCACAGGGACAGGGCCGTCGTCGCGACGGTCGCCACCGCGAGGACGGCGGCCATCGCCCTGCCGCGCCGGGCGGCCGAGCCCGCCCGGGCTCCCAGCCGGGCCCCGAGCCGGGCCAGCGCCCCCGCGGCCCCCGCCCCGGGCACCGTGCGCCTGCCGCCCGCCCCGCCGCCGGCGGTCGCTTTCCCGGCGGACGGGCCGGTCGTGCGGTTGTCCGTCTCCGGGCTTGTCCCGTCGCCGTCGGCCGCCGGATCGGCCCTCCCGCCGTCCGCCGCCATGACCGCCGACGCGCTCGTGCTGTCCGCGCTGTCCGCGCTGTCCGCGCTGTCCGGGTTCTCCGGCCTGTCCGGGTTCTTCGGGCTCTCCGGGCCCTCCGGGCTCTGCACGCTTGCCGCACTCTCCACCGTCAGGCCCGTCATGCCATCGGTCCCACGAGCAGCCATTGCCATGACTCCTTTCCGAACACGCTCTGTTCGCCGCCCGTCGAGCCGATCTCGACGGGCGTTCCGTCCGGTCCGGCGGCCGCGCCGGTCTCCGGGTCGTAGGGGGTGACATGCGCGGCCGGGCCCGCCCCGCCTCCGGAGCGCGCCGAGGCGCCGGGGGCGTTCTGCGCGCCGCGGACCGAGACGGGGCCGCCCCGCGGGGCCGAGCAGCGCGCCGCCGTGTTCGCGGGCCGGTCCGAGGTGTCCGAGGGATCGCGGCGCTGGGTGCCGTAGCCCTGCCGGCACGCCGGCGGGTCGTCGGCGTTCGCCACCATGCCGAAGTGGGTGGTGCCGTCCCCGGGGATCACCGTCCAGCTGCCCGCCACCACGACCGGAAAGGTGACCAGGGCCTGTTCCACTCCGGGCAGCCGGGCCAGCGTGATCTGGCCGCCGCTGATCAGGTTGCCCAGCAGGACCGGCAGATGGGGCCGGGTCCCCGACAGCAGCGAGTCGACCTCCTGTGCGGCGGGCGCCCCGGCGCCGACGAGCCGCCGGATGTCACCGTCGGAGGACTTCAGCTCCGCGGTGAGCGATGCCAGGTCCCGTGAGAAGGACCGGATGGCCGAACCCTGTTCCGCCTGGGTGCCGAGCACCTTCCGCGAGTCCTCGATCAGGGCGATCGTCTCCGGCAGCGATCCGGACGCCGCATCCACCAGATCGTTGCCGGAGTCCACCAGCCTGCTCAGCTGCGGACCGGTGCCCGCGAACGCCTTGCCGAGTTGGTCGACCGTGATCCGCAGGTCCTCCTTGCCGACCGAGTTCACCAGCCGGTCCAGGCTCAGGACGACGTCGGTGGAGGGCAGCGGCACCCGGGTGTCACCACGGGCGATGACGCTCCCCTCGCGCAGGTACGGGCCGCCCGTTCCGCGGGGTTGCAGGTCGACGTACTGCTCCCCGACCGCGGAGCGGTTCGCCACCACCGCCACCGTGTCCGCGGGAATCCGGGCCCCGTCCTCGATGTCCAGGTCCACGGACACCCCGTCCCGCCCGGTCAGCCGCAGCTCGCCGACCCGGCCCACGGGCACTCCCCGGTAGGTGACCTCGGCACCCTGGAACACCCCGCCCGAGTCGGCGAGGTCGGCGCGTGCGGTGTAGCCGCGGTCGAGGACGGCGTCCACCAGACCGGTGTAGCGGGCCCCGACGTAGGACACGCCGATCGCGGTGACCGCGGCGAAGGCCGCGAGCTGGATCCTGACCATGCGTGTGATCACGGCTGCATCCCCTTCAGCATCAGCTCCGCCAGGGCGGGATCGACCCCCGGCGGCCGTCCGTCGCCGCCACCGCTCCCGTACGACGCGTGTCCGGTGGTGCACACCGGCGGGCAGAGGCCGCCTCCACCGCCCGGCGGGGTCGGGGCGGGAGGAGGCCCGCCCGGCCCGCCCGGCCTTCCCGGCAGCGCCGTGGGCTCCGGGACCCCTGGCGCGTCGGGAACATCGGGCACATCGGGGACGCCGGGGACGCCGGGGACGCCGGGGAGCCCGGGCGGACCGGGGACGACGGGCGGCGACGGTACGTCCGGTACGCCCGGTCTGGTCGGCTCGTCGGCGAGATTGCCGTAGACCGACTCGAGATCGAGATCGGCGGTGATCTTCAGATTGACGTAGTCGCCGTGGATCGCGTCCACCGCGTTGCGCGGGAACGGATACGTCGTCAGCAGCTCCAGGGCGCGGGGCAGATCGTCACCGGCCTTGTTGAGTTGCTCCAGGATCGGCCGCAGGCTCTTCAGGTTCGCGACGGTGTCGTCCCGCGACGCGTTGATCACCCGGCTGCCGGTCTCCCCCAGCTCCGACAGCGATGTGAGCATGGCCGTCAGGCTGCGCCGCTGGTCGGCCAGGACCTTCAGCGCCGGCGGCACCGTGTCGAGCGCCCCGGCGATGGTCTTCTTCTCCTGCGCCAGTCGCTTGGCGAGCCGGTCGACGCCGGCCAGCGCGCGCACGATCTCCTCGCGCCGGCCGTCGAGGCCGCCGAGGAACGTGTCCAGCTCGGTCAGCAGGGACTTCACCCGGTTCTCCCGGCCCTCCAGTGCCTTGTTGAGTTCGGTCGTGATGGTCTTGAGCTGGGCCACCCACCGCCGTTGAGCAGTGCGGACAGCGCGGAGAGCACCTCCTCGATCTCCGGGTTGCGGCCGCTGCGGGAGAGCGGGATCCGGTCGCCGTCCTTCAGCCGTCCGGCCGGGTCGGTGTCCGGGGGCGACAGCGCCACGTACTTCTCGCCGAGCATGCTCGTCTGCCGCAGCTCGGCCACCGCGTTGGCGGGCAGCGCCACCGAGTCCGCGACGCGCAGCCGCACCCGGGCGTGCCAGCCGTCCAGCTCGACCTTCTCGACCGCGCCGACCGTGACGTCGTTCACCTTCACCGCCGACTGGGGCACCAGGTCGAGCACGTCCCGGAACTCGACGGTCACCCGGTAGGCGTTGCCGTCGGCCGCGGCTCCGCCGGGCAGGCCGACGTCGTACAGACCGCTGAACTCACAGCCCGTCAGCAGCAGCGTGCCGGCCGCCGCCCATGCCGCCGTACCGGTGCGCAGTGCCCTCATGCGCGGGCCTCCAGGATTCCGCCGAGCGTACGGTCGACCGGTCCGGTGCCGGAGACCGCCCGGGTGCCGGCCGGTTCCAGCTCCGGCAGGGAGTCGAACAGTTTGTGCAGGTCGGCGCAGTCCTTGGGCTTCCCGTCCCCGGTCGTCCGCAGCAGCGAGCAGAGCAGCGATGCCGGATCCTGCGGACGCTCGACGTTGTTGCGGGTGTCGAGCGTCCCCGCGGACGGGTTGTAGGCGTTCTGCAGGTTGGACAGTCCGACCGGGGCGACCTCCAGCAGCTCGGCGAGTGCGGCGCGCTGGGTGACCAGCACCTTGGTGACCTTGCTCAGCCCCTCCACGTTCGACGTCAGCGACTGCTTGTTCGCCCGTACGAAGTCGGAGACGTCGGCGAGCGCCACGCCCAGGTGCCGCAGCGCCGCCGCGAGGTCCTTGCGCTCCGCGGCGAGCTGCCCGGCCACCTCCGCGAGGCTGTCGTTGAAGGACCGGACGTTCTTGTCGTCCGCGGCCAGCGCGGCCGTGAACACCTGGAGGTTGCGGACGGTGGAGAACAGGTCCTTCCGCCCGTCCGACAGGGTGGTCACCGCCAGGGAGAGGTCCTCCACCGACTGGTGGATCGCCTCGCCCTGCCCCTCGAGGTTGTCCGCGCTCACGCCCAGCAGCCGCGACAGCGCGCCGTCGTCGTTCGCGCCGCGCGGGCCCAGTGCCTCCGAGGTGGTGTGCAGGCTGGCGAAGACCCGGTCCAGCTCCACCGGTACGGCCGTGCGCTCCTCGGGGACGACGTCGCCGCCGCGCATCACCGGGCCGCCCCGGTACACGGGCAGCAGCTGCACATAGCGGTCACTGACCACGGAAGAGTTGATGATCGCGGCCTTCGCCCCGGCGGGCACCTTCCGTCCGTGGCCGTACTCCAGTACCACCCGCACCCGGCGGCCCTCCGGCCGGATCTCCTTGACCTCGCCGATGCGGACGCCGAGCACCCGGACGTCCGAGCCCGGGTAGATGCCGACCGTCCGCGGGAAGTACGCGGTGATCCGAACCGGTTCCTCCCGTGGCCACAGCAGCAGGCCCGCTGCGACCAGCGCGAGGACGGTGACCAGGGCCACCCCGCGCAGCATGTGCGTGCGCGGAAAACGTGTGCGTGACGGGGACGTGCGCGGAAACCGTGTGCGTGACGGGGACGTGCGCGGCACACGTATGCGCGGAAGACGTATCCGCGGCAGAGGTCTGCGGGGCAGAGGTGTGCGGGGCAGACGTATGCGCGGCAGGGGCGCTTTCACGAGGGACCTCCCGTCCGCGGGACCACCGGAGCGGCGACCAGATTCTGGATGTAGCTGTCGAACCAGCGCCCGTTGCCCAGGGTGTTGGCGAAGACCCGCACATACGGCGCGAGCAGCCGGACACTGCGGTCGAGTGCGGCCTGGTTGCGTTCGAGCATGTCGACGACCTGGTTCAGGCCCTTCAGCGCGGGCCCGATCTCCTTGGTGTTGTCCTTCACCAGGCCCGACAGCTGGACCCCGAGCGAGGCGGAGCTCTTGAGGAGGGCGTGGATCACCGCCCGCCGCCGCGAGATCTCCTGGAACAGCGCGTCCCCGTCCTTCGCCAGGAGGGAGAACTCCCGGGAGCGCTCGGCGAGCACCGCGCTGACCCCGTCGGCGTGGTCGAGGAGTTCCCGCAGCGCCTGGTCGCGGGAGGCGACCGTACGGGAGATCCGCGACAGGCCCCTGACCGACTCCCGCACCTCGGCCGGGGAGTCCTCGAAGGTGGTGGAGATCGTGTCCAGGGCTGTGGCCAGCCGCTCGGTGTCGATCTGCTCCGTCGTGGTGGTCAGGTCGCTGAACGCCGTCACGACGTCGTACGCGGGCGTGGTGCGGTTCAGCGGGATCTCGCTGCCCGGCGTCAGCTGCCCTTGGCCCTTCGGTTCCAGGGCGAGGTACTTCGCGCCCAGGATCGTCTTGACGCGGATGGCGGCACCGGTCCGGGTGCCGAAAGCCGGCTCCCCCTTGACCCGGAAGACCACCCTGACGTGGTCCCCGTCCAGGTCCACCTCGTCGACCCTGCCGACCTTCACCCCGGCGACCCGCACCTCGTCGCCGGGCTTCAGCCCGCCCGCCTCGGAGAACGCGGCGCTGTAGCTCTCGCCGTCGCCGATCAGCGGCAGGTCGTCGGCGTTGAACGCGGCGACGGCCAGCAGCGCGAGCACGGTCAGGCCGACCGCGCCGATGGTCACGGGGTTGCGCTCGCGGAACGGGACCATGCGGGTCCTCCGACGCCCCTTCATGCGCACCTCGCCCGGGCGACGTGCAGTTCGGGGTGATGACCTCACCGGTCCCCGGGAGGACCACCCGGCCGTCGAAGTCGCAGAGGTAGAAGTTGAACCAGGAACCGTACGAGGCGGTCCTGGTCAGCTTGTCGAGCTTGTTCGGCAGCCGCTTCAGCACGCCCTCCACGGTCTTCTCGTTCTCGTTCAGCGTCCCGGCCAGATCGCGCAGCTCCGCGATGTCGTCGCGCAGCGGCGGGCGGGCGTCCTCCAGCAGGCCGGAGGTGGCCTCCGCCAGGCTGTTGATGTCCGCCAGCGACTCGCCGATCGGCTTCCGGTCGGCGGAGAGACCGGACACCACCCGCTGGAGCTGCTTGATCAGCGCGGAGAACCGGGCGCCGCGCTTGTCCAGGGTCGCCAGCACGGTGTTGAGGTTGTCGATCACCGAGCCGATCAGCTCGTCGCGGTCGGCGAGGGTGGTGGTGAGTGAGGCGGTGTGGGCGAGCAGGCTGTTCACCGTGCCGCCCTCGCCCTGCAGCGTCCTGACGATCTCGGTGGCGAGCTGGTTGACGTCCTTGGGGCTGAGCGCCGCGAACAGCGGCTTGAACCCGCCCAGCAGGGCGTTCAGATCGAGCGCGGGCTGGGTGCGCGACAGTGGGATCCGGCTTCCGGGCGGCAGCGCCGAGCCGTCGCCGGGGCCCTCCGTCAGCGCGACGTACCGCGAGCCGACCAGGTTGCGGTAGCGGATGACCGCGCCGGTGCCGGTGTGCAGCGGGCGGTTCTCGGTCACGGTGAAGGTGACCTCCGCCAGTGTCCGGTCCCTGATGCCGATCTCCCGCACCTCGCCGACCCGCACACCGGCGACGCGGATGTCGTCGCCCTCCTCCAGGCCGGTGACATCGCTGAACACCGCCCGGTAGGTGTGCTCGGGAGTGAAGGAGACGGTGGCGATGGTGGCGGCCAGCAGCGCCGTCGCGAGCACGGTCACCACCGCGAACAGACCGAACTTGATCAGCGGCGACGCGGTCTGGCCGGCCCGCCGCAGGGTGGGGGACCTCATGCGACGCTCACCGCCGTCCCCCGGGCCATCGGGCCGAACAGCAGCGTGGCCACCGCGGGCACCTCGTCCGCCGGCACGCCCATGACCGGGGCCACCAGCGATCCGACGGCCCGCTGCTCGGCCTGTGTCGCCGACACCGGCCGTCCGGTGGCGGTGCCCGGTGCGACCCGGGCGGTTCCGTCGTCCAGCTTCACGTCCGGTGCCGGGACCCGCGGCCGGGGCATGCCGTGGCAGTCGGGGCCCGAACGCTCCCCCAGCGGGGCTCCTCCCCGGGGCGGTACCCGGGCCGCGGGCGGACGAACTCGAGGGTGATACGCATCTTTCCGCCTCTGAAGGTCTGTGCCGACGCGGCCTCCTGCCGGACGAGACCGTCCAGCAGGCAGGGGTACTCGGGCGAGTAGCGGGCGAACAGCGCCAGCGTGGGCCGCGAGACCCGGCCCAGGGTGATCAGCCGCTCGCCGCTGTCGTCGAGAAAGGCGTCCGCGGTGTCCGCGGCACCCGTGGTGGAGGTGAACAGGGCGGCCAGCTGCTCCCGCTTCTCCACGACGGTGCGGCTCGTGGTGAGGGTGTTGCGCAGAATCCTCATCAGGTCCGGCGCGGCGTCCCCGTACACCTCGGCCACGTCCGCGAACCGCGAGATGTCCTCCTGCAGCGACGGCATATGGGGGTTGAGCCGGCGCAGATAGTCCTCCACCCGGGCCAGGTTGGCGCCGATCCGGTCGCCCCGGCCCTCCAGCGCGGTGGAGAACGCCGTGAGCGTGGCGTTGAGTTCGGCCGGGCGGACCGTGCGCAGCAGCGGCAGCAGGTCGTTCATCAGCTGCTGCACCTCGATGCCGACGGCGGTGCGGTCCTGGGTGATGACGTCCCCGGCGCGGATCGCCCGGGCCGGGGTGCCGCCGGGGGCGACCAGGTCGACGTACTTCTCCCCGAACAGCGTCTTGGGCAGCAGCCGGGCCCGGACGTCGGACGGGATCCGCGGCACGTGCTCCGGGGCGAGGGCGAGGTCCAGCGTCGCCTTCTCCCCGTCGGCCCGCACCCCGCGGACCTCGCCGACCAGCAGCCCGCGCAGTTTGACGTCGGCCTGGGGCTCCAGCTGGTTGCCGAGGGCGCCGGTCTCCAGCGTGACCCGGACGACGGGGGTGAACGCCTTCCGGTACACGGCCACGGACAGCGACAGCAGCAGCCCCAGCACCGCGATGAAGACGATTCCGTTGATCCGCAGTCGGACTGACATCGGCACTACCCCGCAATCCGTACGGTCGTGCTGGCTCCCCAGATCGCCAGGCTGAGGAAGAAGTCCAGGATGTTGATGGCGACGATGGAGGTGCGCACCGCGCGGCCGACCGCGACGCCGACACCGGCCGGGCCGCCGCCGGCGTAGTAGCCGTAGTAGCAGTGCACCAGGATGATCACGACGGCGAAGACGATCACCTTGCCGAACGACCAGAGCACGTCGACGGGCGGCAGGTACTGCTGGAAGTAGTGGTCGTAGGTGCCGGCGGACTGCCCGTAGTAGCCCGTCGTGATCGTCCGGGCCGCGAAGTAGGAGGACAGCAGCCCGACGACGTACAGCGGGATGACGGCCACGAACCCCGCGATCATCCGGGTGGTCACCAGGAACGGCAGCGACGGGACGCCCATCACCTCCAGGGCGTCGGTCTCCTCGCTGATCCGCATCGCGCCGAGCTGGGCGGTGAACCCGGCGCCGACGGTCGCCGACAGGGCCAGCCCCGCCACCAGCGGCGCGATCTCCCGGGTGTTGAAGTACGCGGACAGGAAGGCGACGAAGTTGGAGGTGCCGAGCTGGTTGAGCGCCGCGTACCCCTGGAGGCCCACCTCGGTGCCGGTGAAGAAGGACAGGAACGCGATCACGCCCACGGTCCCGCCGACGACGGCGAGCGCACCGCGGCCGAAGCTGACCTCGGCCAGCAGCCGCAGCACCTCCTTCTTGTAGCGGCGCAGGGTGCGCCCGGTCCAGGCCAGTGAGCGCCCGTAGAAGACCAGTTGGGCGCCCAGCTCCTCCAGGGAGCGCAGCGGGCGCCCCACGAGACGGTCGATCAGCGCCACGGTCAGCCCTTCTGCGGAACGACTTGGAAGTACACGGCGGTCATCACGAAGTTCGTGACGAAGAGCAACATGAACGTGATGACCACGGACTGGTTCACCGCGTCGCCCACGCCCTTCGGGCCGCCCTTGGCCGTCAGCCCCTTGTAGGAGGCGACGATCGCCGCGATCGCCCCGAACACCAGGGCCTTCAGCTCGGCCGCCCACAGGTCCGACAGCTGGGCGAGGGTGGTGAAGGAGGCCAGGTAGGCGCCGGGAGTGCCGTTCTGCAGGACGACGTTGAAGAAGTAGCCGCCCGCGACCCCGACCACCGACACCAGGCCGTTGAGCAGCACCGCGACCACCATCGACGCCAGCACCCGTGGGACGACCAGGCGGTGGATCGGGTCGATGCCCAGGACCTGCATCGCGTCGATCTCCTCGCGGATCTTGCGGGCGCCGAGGTCCGCGCAGATCGCCGTGCCGCCGGCTCCCGCGATCAGCAGGGCCGTCACGATCGGCGACGCCTCCCGCAGGACGGCGAGCACCGAGGCCGCACCCGAGAAGGACTGGGCGCCGAGCTGCCGGGTCAGACTGCCGATCTGCAGCGCGATGACCGCGCCGAACGGGATCGAGACCAGCGCCGTCGGCAGGATCGTCACACTGGCGATGAACCAGGCCTGCTGGATGAACTCCCTTATCTGGAAAGGCCGCCTCGGCAGCGTCCGCAGGACGTCCAGGGCCATCGCGAACAGGCTGCCGGAGTGCCGGAGCGCCCCGGTGGGGGAGAGGCTCATGTCCCCGCCACCTCCCTGCGGCCGTGCAGCTCCGCCTCGCGCCGGGCGATGGCCTCCCAGCGGGGCGGGCGGGTGATGCCGGGACTCGGCAGCAGCCGCGGGGCATCGCGCCGGCGCCGTCGTCGGCCGCCCCGCCCCGGTCCAGCTGTGCGAGCTCCAGCTCGACCTGGGCGGCGTCCTTCTCCTCCGCCATGCCGATCGGGCCCTGCATCCGGCCGTGGAGGAACTGCCGTACGACGGGCTCGTCGCTGGTCAGCAGCCGCTCGCGGGGCCCGAACATCACCAGCTCGCGGCGGAAGAGGAGCCCGATGTTGTCCGGGACCTGACGGGCGGAGGCGATGTCGTGGGTGACGATGAGGAAGGTGGCGTCGATCTGCGCGTTGAGGTCGACGATCAGCTGGTTGAGGTAGGCCACCCGCACCGGGTCGAGCCCCGAGTCCGGCTCGTCGAACAGGATGATCTCCGGGTCGAGCACCAGGGCGCGCGCCAGCCCGGCCCGCTTGCGCATCCCGCCCGAGATCTCGCCGGGCAGCTTCTCCTCGGCGCCTATCAGGCCGACCATGTCCATCTTCTCGAGGACGATCCGCCGGATCTCCGCCTCCGGCTTGCGGGTGTGCTCGCGCAGCGGGAAGGCGATGTTGTCGTACAGGTTCATCGACCCGAACAGCGCGCCGTCCTGGAAGAGGACGCCGAACAGCTTCCGCACCTCGTACAGGTCGTGCTCGCGCAGCCGGGTGATGTCCCGGTCCGCGATCCGCACCGACCCGCGGTCGGGTCTGAGCAGCCCGACGAGCGTCTTGAGGAACACCGACTTGCCGGTGCCCGAGGGGCCGAGCATGACCGAGATCTCCCCGGCGGGCAGCGTCAGCGACACGTCCTGCCAGATGACCTGGTGGCCGAAGGACTTGGTGAGCCCCTCCACGCAGATCTCGACACCCATCCGGTACACCCTTCAGCCGTTGAGCAGCTCCGACATCTGCTCTACGGGGAGGGGCGGCGCGTCCGTCGCACGAGGACCGAGATTTTTCGGGCGGGTGGGACGGAGGCGCTCGCACGGGTGTGCCGGGCACGCTCACGCGGGTGGCTCGGGGGTGCTCACGCGGGTGTGCCGGCGGCTGTGGCGGGGGTGGGGGAGGTGGTCGGTGCGACGGTTCCGACGGGGCGGGCCGCCGGTCCGGGGGCTGTGCCGGTGTCGGCGGTCGTGGCACCGGCCTGGGGACATGCGGTGGGAGGGGTGCGCGTGCGCGGGGTGGGTTCGTGTTCCGCGGTGCTGCGGCCCGAGGGCCGTCAGGGTGCGGGGGCGCTCACGCGGGTGTGCCGGCGGCTGTGGCGGGGGTGGGGAGGTGGTCGGTGCGACGGTTCCGACGGGGGCGGGCCGCCGGTCCGGGGGGCTGTGCCGGTGTCGGCGGTCGTGGCACCGGCCTGAAGTCATGCGGTGGGAGGGGTGCGCGTGCGCGGGGTGGGTTCGTGTTCCGTGGTGCTGTGGCCCGAGGGCCGTCAGGGTGCGGGAGTGCCGCCCGGGATCGACCGCGCGGGCGCGGGTGGGGGCCCCGGGGGCGGCGGGCTGGGCAGGGCGGGTTCCGCCGGGGCGGCGGGCGCGGTCGCGGCCGCCCGGGGCGCGGCGGGCGCCTCCTGGGCGGCGCCATCCGGATCCGCGGGCAGGTCCGGCAGCCCCGGCACCCCGGAGGCCTCCGGCAGCGGCGGCGCGCCGGACGCGTCCGGCAGCTCCGGTATCGCGGGCGTCGCGGGTATCGCCGATATCGCGGGTATCCCGGTCGTACCGGGCATCGCCGGGACGGAGGGCACCTCGGGCGCCGCCACCGGCGGGAGCGAGGGGAGCACCGGCCCGGGCAGCAGCGGCGGTACGGGCAGGCCGGCGCCGGGTGCCCCCGGTACGCCGGGCGGAGTGGGCAGCGGGCCCTTCGGGACGCCCTGCCCCGCCCCGTTCCGCTCCTCACCGCTGCGCCCGGCGCCGTCGCCCGCCGTCCGTACATCGGCGGTCTCCGACGTGGCGGGGGACGGCCCCGGACCATCCCCCGGCTGGGCGTACGGCACGACGAAACCGGCGACCGCCAGCGTCGCCGCGGTCGACGCCGCGACCACCAGATGCGCGTTGCCTCCCGTCCGCGGCCTGCGCCCCAGCAGCCACAGGACCACCCCCAGCGTGCCGGCGAGCGACGCCCGAAGCGTCCGCCGGGCCCGGGCCAGCAGTGACTCCACCGTCCGGTAGCTCAGCCCCATCTCCCGGGCGACCTCACCGACATCGAGGTCCTCGGACTTCAGCCGCAGTGCCTCGGCCTGCCGCGCGGGCAGCTCACCGCTGCGCACGGCCAGCCACCTCGCCTCGGCCCGGTCGCACACGACCTCGTCAACCGGCGCGGGCCGCGGCGCCACCAGCAGCGGGCTGCTGCGTACCTCCGCCTCCCGGTTGACCTGCCGGTACCGGTCGACGCACAGCCGCATCGTCACCGTCGTCAGCCACGCGCCCAGCCGGTCGTCGTCGAGGTGCGGGTTCTCGGCGGCCCGCAGCATCGCCTCGTGCACGGCGTCCTCGGCGTCCTCCTGGCTCATGGACCGCCGGCGCGCCACCTTGAGCAGGTCCTCGCGATGGCTCCAGGCGCGTTGCCAGCGTTCCTGGGACGCCCGCTCCCGGTGCCCGCCGCGGGCCGCCCGCTCCTCCGCGCCCGAATGCGCAGCCTGAGTGTCCGTCGCCATGAGGGCCCCTTCGCGCTCACCCCACCGGTCCCGTCCTGCCCGGCGGGGGGCGACATTACCGCCGGGTATCCGGAGTTGTGGAGGGGGTGGCGCGCATCGAGTCCTTACCGTTGCCGACCAGCGGCTCCGTGCCGGAGGGTACGTCGCCGCCGGGCAGCGGGGCCCGGGGTACCGGGTCGGCAGGCACGGGCGCGGCGGGCAGCGCGGGGCCGGACGGACCCCGGCCGTCCCGCTCCGCGGGCCGGGGCTTCGGCGGCGCGGAGGACCGCGGCGGCGGTGCGCTCCGCCCGCCGCCGGTCCCCTCCGGCCGAGGGGAGGCGGCCGGTGCGGGTGGGCCGGGCCGGGCCGTGCGGGAGGGCGCCGGGGTGGCAGGGGCGCGGTTGCGCCGGCCGCTCCCGTGTCCGGCACCACCAGATGTCCCCGGAGGAAGTAGCCGAACCACGCCAGGACCGTGCGCAGATACGCCGTCGAACGGTTGTAGCCGAGGATCGCGCGGTCCAGGTCGGCCGGATCCGAGAGGTCCCGGCGGCCCGCGCACAGATAGCGGCCCGCGGCGAGCGCCGCGTCATGGACGTTCGACGGGTGGGCCCGGCCGTCGCCGTTGCCGTCGGTGCCCCAGACCGCCCAGGTCGGCGGGATGAACTGCATCGGCCCGACCGCGCGGTCGTACACCGCGTCCCCGTCGTACGCACCGCCGTCCGTGTCCGTGATCCGTGCGAAGCCGTTGCCGTCCAGCCGGGGCCCGAGGATCGGCGCGAGGGTCGTGCCGTCCGGCCCCAGCCGCCCGCCGTGCGCCTGCCCGGACTCCACCTGCCCGATCGCGGCGAGCAACTGCCGGCGCAGCCCGCATCCGGGGGCGCTGAGCGCCAGTTCCGACTCGGCCTGCCGATAGGCGGCGAAGACACCGGCCGGCAGCGCGCCGCGGCCCGCCACCGCGCTCCCCTCGCCCGCACCCGCGGAGGAGGCCGTGCCGTCCTGGCCCCGCGCCCGGAGCGGGGGAGTTCGGTGCGGTACGCGGAGTCGCCCGAGACGCTCGGTCCGGGCGTCCCGGCCTCCTCGGCGGGTGCGGCGGCGGAGGCCGGGGCCCCCTGCGCCTGCGAGGCGGTCAGCACCGCCATCGCCGCCGCGGCGATCGCCGCACCCCGTACCGCCCTGCGTCCGTGACCCGTCATCCCGGCCCGTCCCTCCCTCGTCCTGCCGCCGTTCCACCCCGGGGGCGTGCGGCTTCCGTCATCCGGCTCTACGTGGGAGGCGCGCGGTTCCGTCGCACGCGGGTCCGGATTCTTCCGGTACCGCCCGGCGGGCGCCCGCGCGGGCGGCCTTAACGTGGGGTCATGCGATTGCGAGTGGAGTTCACGACAGAACCCTTCGACCTCGACGAGGCCCCGGCCCACGCGCTGGTCGCCCGCGAGGTCATCCAGGCCGCCGACCTGGACGCCGTGGACGTGGGCCCCTTCGGCAACACCGCCGAGGGTGAGGCGGACGCCGTGCTCACCGCGGTCGACTCGCTGCTGCGCCGAGCCCTCGGTGCGGGCGCCACCAGGGTGTCGCTTCAGGTCAACGTGATCGGGGAGCGAGGCCCCGGGACGGCCGGCCGCGGTGGAGCCAGGGAGGGCGGCGGAGCCGTGGCCGACGGGGGAGCGGGTGCGTACGAGAACGGGCACGGGCACGGGCACGGGCGCCAGGAGGGGGAGCGGTGACCGGGCCCGGCGAGCATCCCCTGGTCAGCGCTGTGAGACCGCTGGCGGACGCGATGGGGGCGGAGATCCTCCGCCCCGACCAGGCCCAGCCGGACGACGTCGTCCTGTCCTGGGAGGGGGCCGAGGTGCTGGCCGTGCGTCTGCCGCAGCTCTCGGACTCGCTGGACCACATCCTGGCCGCCATGGAGCGGCGCCACGGCATGCCGCTGCCGTCACTCGACCGCAAGGCGAAGCAGTCGGTCGTACGGACGCTGGAGGCGCGCGGGGCCTTCTCCGTGCGGCACGGAGTGGAGACCGTGGCCCAGGCGCTCGGGGTCAGCCGGTTCACCGTCTACAACTATCTGAACCGGGAGAAGAGCCTCTGAACGGCAGCGAGCTGCCGTAGGGCGTGGCACGCGGAGACCGGCCGCGACGCCCGCGTCGCGGCCGGTCTCCGCGCACCGGTCCCGTGCACGGCGGAGCGCCCGCCCCCGCGTCGTTCCCGACCGGGGCGGGCGCCCGTGTTCGCCGGTCACATGGCCTCCTGCTCCTTCGAGGACGACTGCGCCTCGCGGATGTCGTGGACGCCGGCGACGAGGGTGCCGTCGTGCTGCTCGTAGTGGGAGAGGGCGAGTCCGAGGCCGAAGAACGTGGGCGCCCATTCGCCGACGAAGATGCCCCACCGGTCCGCGCGGTCGAGGCCGGCGCCCGGCTCGGCCTTGCGCGATGCGGTCCAGGCCAGGACGGACAGGCCGATGGACACGAACGCCGCGGTGTAGGCGTGCTCGCTGCGCAGGCCCTTCTCGTGCAACATCTGGATCATCGTGTTCTCCCTGGTGTTCTGGTGCCTGGGCTTCCCTCAGGTTCACCCGCCC
This sequence comes from Streptomyces sp. I6, assembly GCA_003725745.1. Classification (GTDB taxonomy): domain Bacteria; phylum Actinomycetota; class Actinomycetes; order Streptomycetales; family Streptomycetaceae; genus Streptomyces. Next base: position 5,813,942 of record RHDP01000001.1, read on the forward strand.
GGCGGAGCGACGCATCCGGAAAGGAGGGCCCGTGGCCGCCGCGGGCGCGGCCGGGCCGGTCAGGGCCGTGCCCCGTCCGGCGGCCGTCCGCATGCCGGGACGGCGGCCTTTCCGCCCACGAATATTCAACAAACTGTTGACGTGTTGTCGTGGGAAGGCGTTAGCTATCCGCAGCCCGTCCGACGCACCATGCTGAACAGCCACGGAGGATCCCGTGTCTTCGACTTCCGTACCGGGCCTCACCCGGTTCAACACCTCGACGGACAGCGAGGCCCGGTCCGTGCTGCACGAGGTGTGCGCCAGCACGGCATGGGGCAGCGCACTGCTGGCCCGGCGCCCCTACGCCACCGTCGAAGCCCTCCTCGCCGCCGGCGACGCCGCCATGGCGGAGCTGACCGCCGAGGACCTGGCCGAGGCGATGGCGGGGCACCCGCCGATCGGCCGGCCGAAGCCCGGGGACCCGACCTCCTCCCGCGAGCAGAGCGGGATGGCCGGTGCCTCCGAGGAGCTGAGGGCCGAGATGCTCGAACTCAACCTGGCCTACCAGGAGAAGTTCGGCCATGTGTTCCTGATCTGTGCCACCGGCCGTACCGGTGAGCAGATGAGGGACGCCGTCCGGGAGCGGATCGACCACTCGCCCGAGCGGGAACGGGAGACCGTCCGCGCCGAACTGGGAAAGATCAACCGGATCCGGCTGACCCGTCTCGTGGAGGAGGAGAGCGCATGAGCACCGAGACCACGGCGTCCGTGTCCACCCACATCCTGGACACCAGCGCAGGACGACCCGCCGAGGGCGTCGCCGTGTCCCTGTCGGCCCGCGCGGGTTCCGGGGGCGAGTGGACGGCGCTCGGCGGATCCGCGACCGACGCGGACGGCCGGTGCAAGGACCTGCCGGCGCTGCCGGAGGGCACCACCCGTGTACGGCTCGACTTCGAGACCGGGCCGTACTTCGCGAAGAAGCAAGCCGAGGCCCAGCAGGACGCCCCCGCGAATCGGGACAGCGGTGCGTTCTTCCCGGAGGTGGCGATCACGTTCGCCGTCGTGCCGGGCGAGCACTTCCACGTACCGCTGCTGCTCAACCCGTTCGGCTACTCCGTTTACCGAGGGAGCTAGCAGACAATGACAGCCACATCCCGACCCGGCCGCCCCGTACTCCTGGGACAGAACCAGTACGGCAAGGCCGAGAACCGCGTCGTGAAGATCACGCGGGACGGCGGCACCCACCACATCAAGGACCTGAACGTCTCGGTCGCGCTCTCCGGCGACATGGACGACGTCCACTACTCCGGCTCGAACGCCAACGTCCTCCCGACCGACACCACCAAGAACACGGTGTACGCGTTCGCCAAGGAGTACGGGATCGAGTCCGCCGAGCAGTTCGGCATCCACCTCGCCCGCCACTTCGTGACCTCCCAGGAGCCGATCCACCGCGCGCGCATCCGGATCGAGGAGTACGCCTGGGAGCGCATCGCCGCCTCCGACGCCAACTCCAGGTTCATCGGCGCCGACGAGGTCAGGCACTCCTTCGTCCGCAAGGGCCAGGAGACCCGCCTCACCCAGATCACCTACGACGGGGAGTCGTGGGAGGTCGTCTCCGGCCTGAAGGACCTGGTCGTGATGAACTCGACCAACTCCGAGTTCTGGGGCTACGTCAAGGACCGGTACACCACCCTGCGGGAGGCGCACGACCGCATCCTGGCCACGGAGGTCTCCGGCCGCTGGCGGTTCAACTGGACGGACGGCGAGCAGAAGGCACCCAACTGGGAGAAGTCCTACGAGCAGGTCAGAAAGCACATGCTCCAGGCCTTCGCCGAGACCTACTCCCTCTCGCTGCAGCAGACGCTGTACCAGATGGGCGCGCGGATCATCAACAACCGCGCCGAGATCGACGAGGTCCGCTTCTCCCTGCCCAACAAGCACCACTTCCTCGTCGACCTCGAGCCCTTCGGGCTCAAGAACGACAACGAGGTCTACTTCGCCGCCGACCGGCCGTACGGCCTCATCGAGGCGACGATCCTGCGGGACGGTGCCGAGGCGCGGATCCCGGCCGACCTGACCAACCTCTGACCGTCCTCGGAGCGCCGCCCGGCCGTCCCCGGCCGCGGTGGCCCCCGGCCGCGGTGTCCGCCCGTGGCCCCGGGCGGTCCGCCCGCGCCGTACGGATCGGGCCGCGGCCCGGTCCGTACGGGCACCGGACGCACGGGGCCACGGGCGGACACGAGGGAACAGGTGGTTTCCTTGACACGTGCACACGCGGCGGACACGCCCGCGGCGGTCCCGCCCACCCCGTCCGTCCCCCTTCTCGGCACCCACGGCCCCCGGGCCGTGGCACTCAAATCCTCCAGGGTCCTGCCGTGCCCGTACCGCCACTGAGAGACAAAGGACGCACCGCCATGGCAGCATCGGCAGCAGCCCCGCGCACCGTCATCGAGAACTGCGCGGTCGCGACCGTGGACGCCGGCGACACCGAGTACGCCTCCGGGCACATCGTCGTCACCGGCAACCGCATCGAGTCGGTCGGCCCCGGCAAGGCCCCCGGGAACCTGGAGAACGTGGTCCGCCGCGTCGACGCCTCCGGCCACCTCGCCACCCCCGGCCTGGTCAACACGCACCACCACTTCTACCAGTGGATCACCCGCGGCCTCGCCACGGACCACAACCTGTTCGACTGGCTGGTCGCGCTCTACCCGACCTGGGCCCGCATCGACGAGCAGATGGCGTACTCCGCGGCACAGGGCTCCCTGGCGATGATGGCCCGCGGCGGAGTCACCACCGCGATGGACCACCACTACGTCTTCCCGAAGGGCTCCGGCGACCTCTCCGGCGCCATCATCCGGGCCGCGTCCGAGACGGGCGTCCGCTTCACCCTGGCCCGCGGTTCGATGGACCGCAGCGAGAAGGACGGCGGGCTGCCGCCGGACTTCGCCGTCGAGACCCTCGAAGGCGCCCTGGCCGCCACCGAGGAGACCATCGACAAGCACCACGACGCCTCCTTCGACGCGATGACGCAGATCGCCGTCGCACCCTGCTCCCCCTTCTCGGTCTCCACCGAACTGCTCAGGCAGGGCGCCGAACTGGCCCGCCGCAAGGGCGTGCGCCTCCACACCCACGGCAGCGAGACCGTCGAGGAGGAGAAGTTCTGCCACGAGCTCTTCGGCATGGGCCCCACCCGGTACTTCGAGTCCACCGGCTGGCTCGGCGAGGACGTCTGGATGGCGCACTGCGTCCATATGAACGACTCCGACATCGAGGCGTTCGCCCGGACGAAGACCGGTGTCGCCCACTGCCCCTCGTCCAACGCCCGCCTCGCCGCCGGGATCGCCCGCGTTCCCGACATGCTGAGGGCCGGTGTCCCGGTCGGCCTCGGTGTCGACGGCACGGCCTCCAACGAGTCCGGGGAACTGCACACCGAACTGCGCAACGCCCTGCTGGTCAACCGCCTCAACCCGGCGCACCGGGAAGCCGCGCTGACCGCGCGTCAGGCACTGCGGCTGGGCACGTACGGCGGCGCCCAGGTCCTCGGCCGCGCCGCGCAGATCGGCTCCCTGGAGCCGGGCAAGCTCGCCGACCTGGTGCTCTGGAAGCTGGACACCCTCGCCCACGCCTCCATCGCCGACCCGGTGGCCGCCCTCGTCCTCGGCGCGGCGGCCCCGGTCACGCTCTCCCTCGTCGGCGGTGAGCCGGTCGTCGAGGACGGCCGGCTGCTCAAGGTCGACGAGGACGCCATCGCCCGCTCCACGCGGAGCGAGGCCCAGCGCCTCGCGCGGATCGCCGCGCGGGCCTGACACCCCCGGTAGTCCGGTCGAGGGGGACGGCCCTCGACCGGCGGGCCGTGGACCCGAGCGGGGTCCACGGCAGCCGCCGCCGGGAGGTGTGCGCCGACACGTCGCACACCTCCCGGGGCGGTGACCCTCCCCGTGCCGTCGACCCCACGGCACCTCTCCCTGGGCGCACATCTCAGCAGCAGCACAACACCCGCACCACGCACCACTTCTGACCTCCCTGACACCCACGTCGGAGCCGACGTGTTAACCGACCGGAGGAATCGCCGTGGCAGCCAAGCCGAGGTTCCGCAAAGACGCAGATGCCGCGCCCGACGACCCGCAGCACCCATCCCCCGGCGACCGGGCACATCCGGGCGGCGGAGACCGCAGGCACCCGGTCGACGAGACCCTGCCCCCCTTCAGGATGTTCACCAGCGGCCTCCAGCACGTCGCCGCCATGTACGCGGGGGTCGTCGCCCCGCCCATGATCGTCGGGCCGGCCGTGGGCCTCGGCGCCCGGGACACCGCCTTCCTCATGGGCGCGAGCCTCTTCACCGCCGGCATCGCCACCCTGCTGCAGACGCTGGGCTTCTGGAAGGTCGGCGCCCGGCTCCCCTTCGTCAACGGCGTCTCGTTCGCCGGCGTCACCCCGATGATCGCCATCGGCAGGGACCGCGGCTACGACGGCATCGCCGTGATCTTCGGCGCGATCATCGTCGCCAGTGTGCTGGGATTCGTCCTCACACCGTACTTCTCCAGGCTCGTACGGTTCTTCCCACCCGTCGTCACCGGCACCGTGATCACCCTGATCGGCGTCTCCCTGCTGCCCGTCGCCTTCAACTGGGCCCAGGGCGGCGACTCCGCGGCACCCGGCTACGGCTCGGCGGAGAACATCGGCATGGCCGCACTCACCCTTCTCATCGTGCTCGCGCTGCGGAAACTGCTGCGCGGGTTCCTGCAGCAGATCGCCATTCTCCTCGGCCTCCTCGCGGGCACGCTGATCGCCGTCCCGCTCGGGATGACCGGCCTGGACGCCCTGCGCGGTGCGGACGTGTTCGGCTTCCCCACCCCGTTCCACTTCGGTGCCCCGCAGTTCGAGACCGCCGCGATCGTCTCCATGTGCATCGTCATGCTCGTCTGCATGACCGAGTCCACCGCCGACATGCTCGCCCTCGGCCGGATCGTGGACCGTCCCGCCGACGAGCGGACCATCGAGGGCGGACTGCGCGCCGACACCCTGGGCAGCGCGATCAGCCCCCTGTTCAACGGCTTCATGTGCAGCGCCTTCGCACAGAACATCGGCCTGGTCGCGATGACGAAGGTCCGCAGCCGGTTCGTGGTGGCCGCCGGAGGCGGCATCCTGATCCTGCTCGGCCTCTGTCCCGTGGCGGCCTCGGTCATCGCCCTGGTCCCGCTGCCGGTCCTCGGCGGCGCCGGCATCGTCCTCTTCGGCTCGGTCGCCGCCAGCGGCATCCAGACACTGGCCGCGGCAGCCCTGGAGAAGGGCGAGAACGCGTTGATCGTGGCGGCCTCCGTGGGCATCGGGCTGATCCCGATCGCCGCGCCCGGCTTCTACCACGCCTTCCCGAAGGACCTCCTGGTGGTGCTCGACTCCGGCATCTCGACCGGCTGCGTGGTCGCCATCGTGCTGAACCTGGCCTTCAACCACCTGGGCAGCGGGACGCGATCCGCCGGGACGGCACCGGGCGGGCCGGGACGGGACCCGGATCCGGTTCCGGTGCACTGAGGCACCCGGCCGTCCCCGTGCGGCGGCGAACCCCGCACGGGGGACGGCCGCCGCACGGCCGCCGGATGCGCGGCCTGCCTCCGCCGGACGGGGGACGAGCCCCGCCGGCTGCGCGGCGCCGGTCGGCCCACCGGCGGTCCGTCCCCCGATCGGGCGAGGGACCGCTCGGACGGGCCCGCCGTCCCGGTGAACACCCATACGCTCCCCGGGTGACTCGTACCACTGCCCCGAACACCGGCCTCGACGCATTCCTCGCCTGGGCGGAGAGTGAGCGGCGGACCGCCCTCCCGCCCCGCCCCGCGGACGCGGTGCTGACCCTGCTGGCGCTGCACGGCGCGGACCGCCGTGCGGGCGTACCCGAGCCGACGCCCGAGCTGGTGCGCCGGGTGCTCGTCGAGGATCTGCCCCTGCTGCTGTGGGCGAGCCCGGACGAGGCCGCCGCCGTCCCGTCCGTGCTCACGGCGCTGGCCGACCGCGTGCGCGCGGCGGGCCGGCTGAACGCCAAGCGCCATGCGCGCGTCCTCGCCGCGGTGGAGGAAGCCGTACCGGTGTTCATGGAGGCCCACGGCGATCCCTTCCGTCTGACCTGGCCCCGCTGGTACGCGTCGCTGATGCGGGCGGACGGTGTCGCGGCGGACGACCCCGGGGCGGTGAGCGCCTGGCTCGCCGCGTTCGACGCCGTCCCCCGTGCGCAGCGGGCGGCGCTCCCCGAACCCCTGCACCGCGCGGACGTCGCGGCCACCACCTTCGCGGCCCGCGTCGGGCTCGCCGGCACGATGCTGGAGGCCTTCGCCCGCGACGTCGAAGGCCCCTCGCCCGCGGGGCCGCTGCTGTCCGCGGCGTCCGTCCTGGATGCCGACCGCCCCGAGGACGCGCTGGCGTCCGAGCTGGACGCGCTGGGAGCGGGCCTGTCCGACCGCTGGACGGCGGCGGGGCTGGCCGAAGCGCTGTCCGGCCCGTACGCCGCTCTCGCCCCCGGTCCCGAGGCGCTGCCGCACCTCCTCCTCGGCGACCGCTTTCTCGACGAACACCTCAACCACTACGGCTGTGCCTCGGCGGCGCTGCCCCCGCCCGCTGCGCTGCCCGGCCCCGATGAGATCGGGGTGCTGCTGCGGGCGGCCCCGCTGCCCGCAGCGCTCGCGGCCGGGAGCGACGACGTCCGCGACCTCGCCGAACTGTGCGGCTTCCCCGGACCCGCCGAGGCCGTCTGGAGCGACGGCACTCCGCGGGAACTCGTCGAACTCGCCGCCGATGTGCTCGCCGCCCTCGTGGAGCGCGTCGCCTCGCACTCCGACCCGGCCGGCCCCGCGGACGAGGAGTACGGCCTCGACGCCGCGCATGTGCTCTACGGGCTGTACGCGCGCGGCGGCACCCCCGATTCCGTGGCCCGCCGGGCGTCCGGCCACATCGACCTGGTCGTCCCCCGCGACCTGGAGGACGCCCCGGCGACCGTCCCGGCCGCGGCCCCACCCGGGTACCGGACGCCCGCGCTCGCCGAACTGTCCGTCCTGCTCGGCATCCCCGGCCTCACCGAGGACGACCGGTCGGCGGTCGACGGCCCGGCCCGGGCGCTCGCCGCGGTGGTCGACGAGCTGGCCGGGACCGGCTGCGTCTTCCGCACCGGCGACGCGTACGGGCTCACCCCGCTCGGCAACGCCGTCGTCCGCCATGTCCTCGCCGTGAACCGTGTCGCCGCCCCCGACGAGCACGAGCTGGTCTCGTGGGACGCGGAACGAACCGTCAGGGCCGTCCAGTACTGGCCGCCAGCCGTCGCCGCCACGGCCCTCACCGCGTGGACGACGGCCCGGGGCGCCACCGACGCGGTGTGGAGCGAGCTGCTGGACGCCGTCTCCGCGGCCAAGTCCGCCGACTTCCACCACACGCTCACCGCGGATCTCTTCTCGCATCTGGACCGCGCGGGCATCCCCGGCGGGCCGCTGCGCTCCGCGCTCGAGGATCCCGTCATCGGAGCGTACGTGCACCGTCTCCTCCACTCCCGGGGCGAACCCGCGGACCAGGGCCTGGTGCCCCTCACCGCTCGCGCCCTGCTCCTGCTGGAGGAACTGGACGCCTGCTGGGCGGCCGATATGCAGGCCTCCGTGGCCGCCCGGGACCGCGCCCCGGAGCCGGCCCCCACCGCCCTGATCGACGCCTTCGACGAGGCCGCCGCAGGCTGGCCGGGCGGCGCCGCCTCCCTGCTGCCGGCGCTGACGGACGCCGATCCGGCGACCGCGGTCCGCGTCCTGGAGGACCTGCGCGAACACCATCCCGACGGCAGGGTGGCAGACGGGTCGGCGCACGCCCTGAAGGCGGCGAAGGCGACCGTGAAACGGTCCGCGGCGCGCCGCCGCGGCTCGGCATGGTGAGGAGGGGACGGGTGCCCGGGGCAGACGGCATGGCCGAACGCGCGGCGGAGCCGGCGGCGGCCGCCCACCGGTTGCCGATCGGGTACTGCGCCCGGTGCCGCCGGCTGCCCCGCGCCGAGTGGTTCGCCCAGGAAGTCCTCGGCACCTTCGACCCCTCAGGGCTCGCCGAGGCCGCGCTGAAGCCGGGGGTCGGGGGCGGGTTCGTGGTACGGGGCGACGGCGAGGCCGTCTGGGACCGGTGCGAGCAGGGCTTTCCCGAGCCGGCCGCGGTGAGACGGGCCGCCAGGGACCGGGCCGGGCGCGGGAGGACGCTGGGCCACGGCGAACGGCAGGGCGCCGCGGCGCCCTGCCGTCACCCGTCCTGTCCCGGGTGCGGCGCGGACACGAAACGCACCCGGAACATCTTCGGCCACCACTTGCCGGTCAACAGGAACTGACCGGTCCCCGGGACGGCCGCGATCCCGTTGAGGACGTCCGCGCGCCGCCGCTCGGCCGCGCTGAGCAGACCGGGCGCGGTGATCTCCCCCGTCACACGGCCGGTGCCGGCGTCGATCCGTACGATCCGGTCGGTGGCCCAGATGTTGGCGTAGACGACGTCGCCGACGCACTCCAGTTCGTTGAGCCGGTCCACCGGCCGCCCGTCGAGGGTGACGACGACCGAGCCCCTCCTCCTGAGGGTCGCGGGGTCCCGGAAGTCGAGCCGGGAGGAGCCGTCGCTCGTCACCAGGCGGCCCCGGTGCGGCTGGTGGCAGATTCCCCAGCCCTCGCGGTCGTAGGGCACCCGCCGCAGCTCTGCCAGGGTCCTGGCGTCGCGTTCGATCGCGATGCCGTCGCGCCAGGTCAGCTGCCACAGCGTCGCCCCCGTCACGGTGATCCCCTCACCGAACAGCTGCGCCGGGAGCCGTGCGCGCCGTGTCGGCGGGGCGCCCGGCGGGCCCGACGAGATCGTCGACCGGCCGGCGATGCCCGTCCCTTCGTAGAGGGTGCCGTGGGCCATCTCCAGGCCCTGCGTGAAGGCCTCGGGTCGTGCGGCAGTGTCTGGAGGACCTCGGCCCGCAGGCGCTCGACCGGTGCCGCGGCCCGGCCGCGCACCTCCGCACCCCGGCCACCGGCCCCACCACCCGCCGCGCACGAACTCACCAAGGCGCCCGCGGCGAGGGCCAGGGAGACCGCGGGGGCCACGAACGCGACACGCATGCCCCGCACACTCGCACGACGCCGCAGCGCGGGCGGGTGTGCCTCCACCGGCTCACCCGGGGATTCGCCCCTCTGCCGCATTCCGTGCCGCGGTTTCCGCACGGGAGGAGCTCCCGGACAGCGTGGGTGCTGTTCCGGGAGCTTCTCCCGTACGGCGGGTGCCGTCGTGCGATGCGTCAGCCCCGGTCAGCCCCGCTGGGAGGCGCTGCGCCGGCGCTTGGCGACGACCAGCGCGCCGCCCCCGAGCAGCAGCAGACCGCCGGTCGCGGTGAGCAGGGCCACCGTTGCGTCGGACGAGCCGGTGTCGGCCGGCGTGTCCTCGCCGTTGCCCGAGGAGTCGCCGCCGGACTCGCCGCCGTCGTCATCGTGCTCGTCATCGTCGTCGTGACCGTCGTGACAGCGACCGTCGCGGTCGTGTCCGCCGCCCCGGCGCTGTGCGGTGCCGGGGTGACGGGCCGTGACGGCCGGGGGCTCAGCCGACCAGCTGCTCGTACGCGGGCAGGGTCAGGAAGTCCGCGTAGTCGGCGTCGAGCGAGACGTGCAGCAGCAGGTCGTGCGCCTGCTGCCACCTGCCCGCGGCGAACGCCTCCTCGCCGACCTCCTCGCGGATCGCCGCCAGCTCCTCAGCGGCGACCCTGCGGGCCAGCTCGGGGGTGGCGGTCTCGCCGTTCTCGAAGACGACGCCCGCGTTGATCCACTGCCAGATCTGGGAGCGGGAGATCTCGGCCGTGGCCGCGTCCTCCATCAGGTTGAAGATCGCGACGGCACCGAGACCCCGCAGCCAGGCCTCGATGTAGCGGATGCCGACCTGCACGGCGTTGCGCAGGCCCTCGTACGTGGGGTGCGCGTCGAGCGAGGCGACGTCGATGAGTTCGGCGGCCGTGACGTGCACGTCCTCGCGCAGACGGTCCTTCTGGTTGGGCTTGTCGCCCAGCACCGCGTCGAAGGAGGCCATGGCGATGGGGACCAGGTCGGGGTGGGCGACCCAGGAGCCGTCGAAGCCGTCCCCGGCCTCGCGGTCCTTGTCGGCCTTGACCTTCTCGAAGGCGACCTTGTTGACCTCGGCGTCCCTGCGGGACGGAATGAAGGCCGCCATGCCGCCGATGGCGTGCGCTCCGCGCCGGTGGCACGTACGGACCAGCAGTTCGGTGTACGCGCGCATGAACGGCGCGGTCATCGTCACCGCGTTGCGGTCCGGGAGGACGAACTTGGCCCCGCCGTCACGGAAGTTCTTGACGATGGAGAAGAGGTAGTCCCAGCGGCCGGCGTTGAGGCCCGCCGCGTGGTCGCGGAGTTCGTAGAGGATCTCCTCCATCTCGTACGCGGCCGTGATCGTCTCGATCAGGACGGTGGCGCGGACGGTGCCCTGCGGGATGCCGACGTGGTCCTGGGCGAAGACGAAGACGTCGTTCCAGAGCCGGGCCTCCAGGTGCGACTCCGTCTTCGGGAGGTAGAAGTACGGGCCCTTGCCGAGGCCGATGAGCCGCTGGGCGTTGTGGAAGAAGTACAGGCCGAAGTCGACCAGCGCACCGGGCACCGGGCGGCCGTCGACCAGCAGGTGGCGCTCGTCCAGGTGCCAGCCCCGGGGCCGCATCACGACGGTGGCGAGCTCCTCCGCGGGCCGCAGCGCGTACGACTTGCCCGTGCGCGGGTCCGTGAAGTCGATGCGGCGCTCGTACGCGTCGATGAGGTTGAGCTGGCCGAGGACCACGTTCTCCCAGGTGGGCGCGGACGCGTCCTCGAAGTCGGCGAGCCAGACCCTCGCGCCCGAGTTGAGGGCGTTGACGGTCATCTTGCGGTCGGTCGGGCCGGTGATCTCGACGCGGCGGTCGTCGAGCGCGGCCGGGGCCGGGGCGACCTTCCAGTCCTCGTCCTCGCGGATGCGCGCGGTCTCCGGGAGGAAGTCGAGGGTGCCGGTACGGGCGATCTCGGCGCGGCGTTCGGTGCGCCGGGCCAGGAGTTCGTCACGTCGGGGGTGAACCTCCGGTGCAGCTCCGCCACGAAGGCGAGCGCGGCGTCGGTCAGCACCTCCTCCTGCCGGGGCAGTGGTTCGGCGTCGACGATGGCCAGCGGTGACGGCGCTGGTGCGGACATGAGCTGTCACTTCCTTCAGCGAGCTGCACGGGCGGTAGGGCGGCTGTCGGCGCACAGGGAAACGGCACTCGGTGCCAGGCTTCGGGGAGTGCGGCCGAGGGCGCCGTTGGTCGGTTGGGCGCTTCTGATCTGTGGATACTAGTTATCGCATGGTGGAAGTACAAGGTTTGTTGACGTCGAGATTCTCCCTCTCGACATATCGTGGCGCTCGGTGCCAGGAGCCTCACGTGACGCGACGCGACCCCACGTGGTGCGGGTGCGGGTGCGGGTGCGGATCGCGGGAGCATGGGCTCGTCCGGCTCACTCGAGGTGTGCCAGATCCTCGGGTGTGTCGATGTCGTACGCCTCCGCCACGTCCCCGCACTCGACGAGCGTGATCTCCTTCTCGTGCTCGGCCAGATAGTCCCGTGCGCCGCGGTCGCCCGAGGCGCGCTCCGCCACGGCCTCCCAGCGCCGGGCGCCGATCAGCACGGGATGCCCCCGGCGGCCGTCGTACGCCGCCGACACCAGCGCGGACGGCGAGTCGCAGGCCGCCACGATCCTGGCCACGGCCGCGGCCCCGATGCCGGGCTGGTCCACCAGTGACACCAGGGCCGCGTCCTGGGCCCCGCCCGCGGTGGCCAGCGACGCCAGCCCGGCGCGCAGCGAGGAGCCCATACCCTCCTCCCAGTCCGGGTTCACGGAAACGACACAGCCCGCCAGGTCGGCCCGCCGCAGTACCTCGTCCGCCGCAGCCCCCAGGACGACGTGCACGGACCGGCAGCCGCCCGCCCGCAGGACCCGCACCGCGTTCTCCACCAGGGGGCGTCCACGGTGCTCGAGCAGCGCCTTCGGGCGGCCGCCCAGCCGCCGCCCGCCGCCCGCCGCCAGTACCAGCCCTGCGACCTGCGGCTTGTCTGAAGTGTGAGCCATGCTCCCTGCTTACCTCATCGAGTGGCGGTGCGGCGCGGTGAACCGTCCGTGCGCCGCACCGGTGTGCCGGGCGCCCCCGCCCCGGGCGCCCCGGCCCCGGCGGGGGAAACGGCTCGAGGGCCGGATCGCCGGCACCGTCCGGTGCCGCTCGTGACGCGGCCGCCGCCCGTCCCGCCCGTGCGCTCGCGCCCCTGGTCGAGGCGCTGCGCGCGGCTGGGCCTCCGCCGGATCCCGCCGGCCCCGCCCGTGTTGATCCCGCCGTCGCGCCTGGTGCGCCGTCCCTGCGAGCGGACCTCGCCGGGCAGGTCGGCGCGGTGCCGTGGGCCGTGCACCGTGCCGCACAAGGCGCCGGAGGCAGACACGTCGAGCTGAATTTCGTACCACGGAGTGGCGGAACGCCTACGGAATGGCGTTAACTGGCCCGCAACCCCAGGCGTTCGACCACCGTCCGACGTGTCGTTCACCGGGCAGCACAACGACGTGCGAGGGGGGAGACCTTTGTTGCGGAGCGTGGAACAGACGCGGGAACAGACGCGGGAGACGCGGAGCGGCGAGGAGCCGAGAGTGACGGAGCTGCGTGCGTCCGTCTCCCGGCTCCGACGCGAACTCGCCGGTTACCCGGCCGAGTTCGCCGACCGCGGGATAGCGGAGGACGAGCTGGCGGCGATGGACGCGATGGCCCTCAGCGGCGTGCCGGAGGTCCGGCGGCTCCGCCGGTCGCTGCTGCTGATCGCCGGAGCGGTCGGCTCGGTCAGCGCACTGGCGGCCGGACTGGCGAACGTGCGGCACGCGGTGGAGCTGTTCGGCGAGCCGAAGATCTGAGGACGTGCCGTCCGGGTGCCGGCCCCGGCCCTCCGTCCGGCAGCCCCTGCCGGGCCCGCGCCGGCCGAGGGCGGTCCCGTACCCTGGGAGCCGATGTTCACCTCCCGGGGTCCCACCCTCCGCGAACTCGCCGTACAGGCGCTGTCGTCGGTCGAGCGCGGGTACGACCTGCTCGCGCCCAAGTTCGACCTGACCCCGTTCCGCACGCCGGACCGGATACTCGACGAGACGGCGGCAGCGTTGCGACCGCTGGGGCCTTTCCGTGACGGGCTGGACGTCTGCTGTGGCACGGGTGCCGGCGGGCGAGTGCTGCGCGCACTCTGCCAGGAGCGGGTCGTCGGAGTCGACTTCAGCGCCGGGATGCTCCACGAGGCCCGCCGCTCCCGCCCCGCGGCCGTCCTCGTCCGCGCCGACGCCCGCGCCCTGCCCTTCCGCCCGGTATTCGATCTGGCGGTGAGCTTCGGCGCCTTCGGGCACTTCCTGCCGTCGGAGCGCCCCGGACTCTTCGCCCAGGTGCACTCCGCACTCCGCCCCGGCGGGGTCTTCGCGTTCCCCGTCGGCGCGCCGCCCCACTTCGGCACCCTGCCGTACTGGGCGATGCTCGGCTTCGACACGGTGATGCGCGTCCGCAACCGGGTGTGGCGGCCCGGCTTCGTCATGTACTACCGCACGTTTCCCCTCGGCGAGGTGCTCGCCGAGCTTCGACGCACCGGATTCGACGTGGAGTTGGCGCCGCTCGAAGGCCTCGGGCGGCGCTCCGACGGCACCCCGCGCTGCGCGGTGGTGGTGGCGCGGCGCAGGGCGTGAGCCGGCCCGTCGGAGTGCCCGGCGGACCGTCCCCCGCCCGGTGCGCCGTCCCCCGCCCGGTGCGCCGCGCGCCGCCCGGCGCGACCCCGGTGCAAGGCGGGCGGCAGGCTCCGCCGGGCCGCACGAGCCGGTACAGGTGAGCCGCAGGCCCCGCCGGGCCGTGGTGCCGGGAGAGCCGCCGAGTGGCGCCTGCGCGGACCGGCCGCCGGGAAGCCGCCGGGAAGCCGCCGGAGCGGCGCGCCCGTGCCGGACCGGAGCGGCTTGGGCCCCCGGAGGGTTCCGGAGCGTGGTGCCGGGGCTTCCGTCGCCGGAGGGTCCCTGGGCGGTCCGGGCCGGGGCCGGCGGCTACTCCCGGGGCGCCGACGTGTTCGCCAGTGCCTCCGAGAGTTCCTTCGCCACCGTCCGCAGGACCGGCACGATCTTCTCCGTCGCGGCCTCCGTCACCCGGCCCGCCGGTCCCGAGATGGAGATCGCGGCGGCGGTGGGGAGTCGGGCACCGGGACGGCGAGGCAGCGCACCCCGATCTCCTGCTCGTTGTCGTCGACGGCGTAGCCCGCGCGGCGGACCTGTTCCAGCGCCTCCAGGAAGCCGTCGGGCGTGGTGATGGTCTTCTCCGTCGCGGCCGGCATACCGGTGCGGGCCAGCAGCTCCCGTACCTCGTCCGGCGGGACATGGGCGAGGAGCGCCTTGCCCACGCCGGTCGAGTGCGGCAGCACCCGGCGCCCGACCTCGGTGAACATGCGCATCGAGTGCTTGGACGGGACCTGCGCCACATAGACGATCTCGTCGCCGTCGAGCAGCGCCATGTTCGCCGTCTCACCGGTCTCCTCGACCAGGCGGGCGAGGTACGGGCGGGCCCAGGTGCCGAGCAGCCGGGAGGCGCTCTCGCCGAGACGGATCAGCCGGGGGCCGAGGGCGTAGCGGCGGTTCGGCTGCTGGCGGACGTAGCCGCAGGCGACCAGGGTGCGCATGAGCCGGTGGATCGTGGGCAGGGGGAGCCCGCTGCTCGCGGAGAGCTCGCTCAGCCCGACCTCGCCCCCGGCGTCGGCCATCCGCTCGAGCAGGTCGAAGGCCCGCTCGAGGGACTGCACCCCGCCGCTGCTGGCGGCGGGCTTGGCGGCGTCGGTGGTGCTGGCGCTGGACGTCGGCACGTCAACGGTCCTTTCAGGCGGGCGGGCAAGGCAGCAGCCTACCGGGCGGTGCCGTGGCGCACACCGCCGATGCGCGGGCGTAGCGGCCGGTCAGGGCGTTCTCGCCGGTGTGTGGCCGGTCATCTCCGATGGGTCCCGCGACAGCGCCTCGCTGCACCGTCGCGTTCTGCTCGACGAAAGCATAGTTCCACTTCGTGAAAATCTCTGGTGATGGCCGGCCTGGGTCCGGAGGGTGCCCGCGAGGTCTTGACTGGGCGGGAGCGGAGGGGAAGACTCCTTCAACAGTTCGTTGAATTTCGCTGTGCGGAAGTACCGCGGTACGGAAGTGAGGGGCAGGGTGTCCGATACGCACGTCACGGACGTGAATCTGGTGCTGCGCTCGACACGTGTCATCACCCCCGGCGGCACGCGCCCCGCGTCGATCGCCGTCGCCGGCGGGAGGATCGCGGCGGTGCTGCCGTACGACGCCGAGGTGCCTGCCGGAGCCCGGTTCGAGGACGTCGGCGACCATGCCGTCCTGCCCGGTCTCGTCGACACGCATGTGCACGTCAACGACCCCGGCCGCACCGAGTGGGAGGGCTTCTGGACCGCCACCCGGGCGGCCGCCGCCGGCGGCATCACCACACTGCTGGACATGCCGCTGAACTCCCTCCCGCCCACCACCACGGTCGCCAACCTGCGCGTCAAGCAGGACGTGGCGCGGCCCAAGGCGCACGTGGACACCGGCTTCTGGGGCGGCGCCGTCCCGGGCAACGCCAAGGACCTGCGCCCGCTGCACGAGGCCGGCGTCTTCGGCTTCAAGTGCTTCCTGTCGCCGTCGGGCGTCGAGGAGTTCCCGGAACTCGACCAGGAGCAGCTCGCCGGCGCCCTCGCGGAGATCACCGGCTTCGGCGGCCTGCTGATCGTCCACGCCGAGGATCCGCACCACCTGTCCGCCGCCCCGCAGCGGCCGGGTCCCCGCTACGCCGACTTCCTCGCCTCCCGCCCCCGGGACGCCGAGAACACCGCGATCGCGAACCTCATCGCGCAGGCCCGGCGCCTGGACGCGCGGGTGCACGTGCTGCATCTGTCCTCGGCCGACGCGCTGCCGCTGATCGCCGGAGCCAGGGCCGAGGGCGTGCGCATCACCGTCGAGTCCTGCCCGCACTTCCTCACCCTCACCGCCGAGGAAGTCCCCGACGGCGCAACCGAGTTCAAGTGCTGCCCGCCGATACGCGAGGCGGCCAACCGGGACCTGCTCTGGCAGGGTCTCGCCGACGGCACCATCGACTGCGTCGTCTCCGACCACTCGCCCTGCACCGGCGATCTGAAGACCCCCGACTTCGCCTCGGCCTGGGGCGGGATCTCCTCCCTCCAGCTCGGCCTGCCGGCGGTCTGGACGGAGGCCCGCAGGCGCGGCCACACCCTGGAGGACGTCGTCCGCTGGATGTCCTCCGCTCCGGCGGAACTCGCCGGCCTCACCCGGAAGGGGGCGATCGAGGCCGGACGCGACGCCGACTTCGCCGTCCTCGCCCCCGACGAGACCTTCACCGTCGACCCCGCCGAACTCCACCACCGCAACCGGGTCACCGCCTACGCGGGCAAGACCCTGCACGGTGTCGTCAAGTCGACATGGCTGCGCGGCACGCGGATCGTGGAGAACGGCACCGTCGCCGAGCCCACCGGCCGGCTGCTCGAAAGGAACGACTGACACCGTGGCGATACCGTCCTTCACCGGCAACGCGAACCCGTACGGGGGCGGCGACCCCTACGCCGACTACCGCACCGCGGACTTCCCGTTCACCGGTCTCGCGAACCTCGCCGACCGCCGGCTGGGCGCTGGTGTGGTCGCCGCGAACGACGAGTTCTTCGCCCAGCGGGAGAACCTGCTGGTGCCCGAGCGTGCCGAGTTCGACCCGGAGCACTTCGGCCACAAGGGCAAGACCATGGACGGCTGGGAGACGCGGCGGCGCCGCGGTGCCTCGGCCGAGCAGCCCTGGCCCACGGCCGACGACCACGACTGGGCCCTGATCCGGCTCGGTGCGCCCGGCGTGATCCGCGGCATCGTCGTCGACACCGCGCACTTCCGCGGCAACATGCCGCAGGCCGTGTCCGTCGAGGCAACCGCCTGGGAAGGGGCCCACGGCGCCCCCACCCCGGAGGAACTGCTCTCCGGGAGCGTGAAGTGGACGACGCTCGTACCGCGCACCCCGGTGGCCGGCCACGCGGCCAACGGGTTCGAGGTCACCGCCGAGCAGCGCTTCACCCATCTGCGCGTCAACCAGCACCCCGACGGCGGCATCGCACGGCTGCGCGTGTACGGAGAGGTCGTCCCGGACCCGAAGTGGCTCGCCGCGCTCGGCACCGTCGACGTCGTGGCGCTGGAGAACGGCGGCGCCGTCGAGGACGCCTCCGACCGCTTCTACTCGCCACCGGCCAACACCATCACCCCGGGCCGCTCCCGGAAGATGGACGACGGCTGGGAGACCGCGCGCCGCCGCGACCGGGGCAACGACTGGATCCGGTACCGGCTGGTCGCCGACTCCGAGATCCGCGCCGTCGAGATCGACACCGCCTACCTCAAGGGCAACTCCGCGGGCTGGGCCTCGCTCTCGGTCAGGTCGGGCGAGGACGGCGAGTGGGCCGAGTTCCTGCCGCGCACCCGCCTGCAGCCCGACACCAACCACCGCTTCGTACTGGACACCCCGGTGGCCGGCACGCACGTCCGCATCGACATCTTCCCTGACGGAGGCTTCTCCCGGCTGCGGCTCTTCGGCTCGCTCACCGAGCGGGGCGCGGCGGCCCTGGCGGCCCGCCATCGCGAACTCGGCGGCTGACCGCGCCCCCGCGCCCGGCGGCTTCCCGGCCCGCGGCACGGGGCGCACCGGACCCCGCGGCACCGGTGCGCCCCGCGCCGCTGCGCGCGCTCAGCGCCGCAGCACCCGGTGCTGCACGGACTCCAGCGGGCCCCTGGCGAACCGCCGCAGCCACAGCGCGGAGCCCGCCATCAGCACCGCGCACACCGCCGCCCACAGCGCCATCACCCACCAGGGCCGCCCGGACTCGCCGAGCCGTTCCGCGAGGCCGAGGCCGATGCCGTACGAGACGAGCACACACAGGACGTTCTGGAGCACATAGGCGGACAGGGCCGTCCGACCGACCGAGGTGAGCCCCTGCGCGAACCATCCCTCGCGGCGGAACCGGTCCACGGCGGCGCCGATCAGGCCGATGTAGCCGACGGCCACCAGCGGGGCGGCGCAGTAGCGTCCGAGCAGGAAGCCGCCGGGCCCGGCGAGGACGGACAGCGCGGTCAGCGGTACGCCCAGGCCCAGGCCCCAGCCGAGCATCCGGGCACGGATGCGGCGGCCTGCCGTGCCCGCGCCGAACGCCCCCGCCCGGTACAGCCGTACACCGAGCAGGAACAGGAATACCAGGAGCCCGAAGGACAGCACCGGCTCCAGCCGCAGGGCCACGGCGTTCTCCAGGCGGAACGCGATCTGGTCCGGGTAGCCGCCGTGCGCGTACAAGTCGACGACCCGGCGGGGGACATCCCCTCCGGCCCCGGCGCCGTACGCGTCCCCGGACGCGAGCAGCGCCGCGGTCAGCCCGCCCATCAGCAGCAGGTGCAGACCGCCGGCCCACCACATCACCCGGCGGCGGGCCCGCTCGGAGCGGGTCAGCAGCCGGGCGACGAGCAGGGCCGTGACCGCGTACCCCATGAGGACGTCCCACGCGAACACCAGGACGAAATGGACGGTGCCCTCGGCGAGGAGGAAGAGCGCCCGGCCCCGGTACGTGCCCGGCCAGGGCAGCCCGCGCCGGGCGGCGGAGTCGAACTGGATGGCGAGGCCGACGCCGAAGAGGATCGTCAGCATGGACAGGAACTTGCCGTCCGCGAGGAGCCGGAACAGCGTCTCGGCGCCGTCCGACGGGGACGTGAAGCCCAGCATGCCGCCGGCGCCGTGGAGGATTCCCACTTCGGCACCGGGGGCGGTGAACACCCACACGTTCGTCATCAGCGTGCCGAGGACGGCGGTCCCGCGCAGCAGGTCGAGCAGGGCCAGCCGGCCGCCCGGCGCGCCGGGTGTGCCGGGCGCGCCGGCCGGGGTGGAGACGGTCTCGGTCATGTCCCCATCGTCCGGGCCGTTCCCGCCGCGATCGTCGTGGCGGATGATGAACGCGCCCTGCACCGAAGGATGTAGGGACGCCGGCGCGGTCTACGACTCCGGGACGCCGGCGCCGCCCGCGTGCCACCGGCGGGCCGCGCGACTCCCCACACCTCTTGCCGGGGGCGCCACTCTGGCTCCCATCCGCTTCAGGCCGGCCGTCGCCGCCTGAGCCCACGGACGGCCACGGGAGCTGCTGCTTTGCAAAAGGAACTTGCACACCCCTTGCACAACACCAGGGCGTGGGGGTGGCCACGGTGGGACGATGGGACGTAACGGAAGTCGAGCGGGGAAGACTTTCCCGTCCTTCCCGTCCGCGCCGCGCGGCCCTGCCTGCGGCGCCCGCCCCGTCAGCCGGTCCGGGCGGCAAGTGCCTCGCGCGCCGCGTCCAGCGCGGTCTCCCGGTCGTGCGGCACCAGGCCGATCCGGGTACGGCGGTCGAGGAGGTCGGACTCGTCCAGCGCTCCCTCGTGCCGTACGGCCCACAGCAGTTCGGCCCCGTGACCGGATGGCCGGGGACGACGGGACGGGCCAGTGCGGGGTCGGCCAGGCCGAGGGCGTGCACGGCCGGTGCCTCGGATCCGTAGCGGCCGACCAGCCGGGCGGGCGCGTCCAGTGCGGCGAGTGCGTCCGGACCGGCGGCGCCGACCAGCGGCAGTGCGGCCGTCCGGCACCGCCCGGCACGCAGCCCGCGTGCGGCGACCGCCGCGTCCACCGCGTCCTGAGCCATCCGCCGGTACGTGGTGAGCTTGCCGCCGACGACCGTGACGACGCCGTCGGGCGAGGTGAGGACGGCGTGCCTGCGCGAGATGTCCGCGGTGCGCCCCGGATCGCCGCCGCCGTAGGTGTCCAGCAGCGGGCGCAGCCCGGCGAAGGCGCCGACCACGTCGCCGCGGGCCACCGGCACGTCGAGCGCGGAGCCGAGAACGTCGAGGAGGAAGCCGATGTCCGTCTCCGGTACCTCCGGCACATCGGGCACGTCGCCGTCGACCGGTTCGTCGGTCAGGCCCACGTACACCCGGCCGTCGCCCTGCGGCAGGACGAGGACGAAGCGGTTGGCCTCGCCGGGGATCGGGATGTGCAGGCCGGCCGCGAGACCGCCGAGGGCTTCGGAGCGGAGCACCAGGTGGGTGCCCCGCGAGGGCCGTAGCCGTACGTCGCCGACGAGTCCGCCCGCCCAGACGCCGGCGGCGTTGACGACCGCGCGGGCCCGGATCCGCAGTTCCTCGCCGGTCCGCTCGTCGCGTACGGCCGCTCCCCGGCCGCCGACGGAGAGCGCGCGCACCCGGGTGAGGATCCGGGCGCCGTGCGCGGCGGCCGTCCGGGCGACGGCGGTCACCAGCCGGGCGTCGTCGGTGAGCCGGCCGTCCCAGGACAGCAGTCCGCCGCGCAGTCCGGCCGGCCGCAGGGCGGGCGCCAGGTGGCGGGTCTCCACCGCGGACAGGGTGCGCGGCGCGGGAGGGCCGTCCGCGAGGTGCGGGCGGACACCCGCAGCAGGTCGCCGGCGCGGAAGCCCGCCCAGGCCAGCGCGGCCTGGGCGCGCGGGACCAGCGGCGTCAGCGGGAGGACGAACGCCTGGGCGCGCACCAGGTGCGGGGCGGTGCGCTCCATGAGGATGCCCCGTTCGACGGCGCTCTCGTGGGCGACGTCCAGCTGGGCGCTCGCGAGGTAGCGCAGTCCGCCGTGGATGAGCTTGGAACTCCACCGGGAGGTGCCGAAGGCGAGGTCGTGGGCGTCGATCGCGGCGACCGACAGCCCCCGCGAGGCGGCGTCGAGGGCCGCTCCCGCGCCCGTCGCGCCGAGGCCGACGACGAGTACGTCGACCTCGGACCCGTCGGCGAGCGCGGCCAGTTCCCGCGCGCGGCGCGCCGCGTGGAGGGAGGAGGCGGGGTGCGGAGTGCTCATGGCGAGAGGGTCCTCTCCAGAAGGGTCCGCAGCTCTTCGAGGAAGGCCGCGTCGGTGAGCCCGGGGTCGTCCGGTTCGGTCATCGTGCGCAGCGACATGGCGAACGACTGGACGACGAGCAGCAGCGACCTGGCTTGCAGATCGGGGTGGAGGCGGCGGACGGAGCCGTCGGCGTGGCCCTCAGCCAGGGCGCCGGTGATCAGCCCGAGGAGCGCGTCCTGGCTGGCGCCGCGGCGGTCGAGCAGGTACGGCAGCAGCAGTTCGGGGTCGACGTCGACGATCTTGTGGAAGAGGGGGTGGGCGCGGAAGGCGGCGACCCCGCCGGCGAGTCCGTCGACCAGCCGCGCCCGGGTCGTGGCGTCCGGCCGGGCCGGGGGATGGCGCTCACGGCGACCGCGATCCACTCCCGCGTCATCAGATCGCCGACGAGGGTCCGCACGTCCGGCCAGCGCCGGTACAGGGTCATACGCGACACGCCGGCGCGCCGGGCCACGTCGGTCAGGGTGGTCCGGCGTACGCCGACGGCCAGGACGCAGTCTCGTGCCGCGTCCAGCACGGCGTCCCCGTCCCCATGGTTGTGACGAATAGGCGTCATCTGTCACAGTGTAATGCAGGGCAGGCCGCGCGGCACCGCGCCCCGCGAACAGACGGTGAAGGACGGACGACGTGGACATGTTGTGGAGCGGCTGGGGCGACCCCGCCAAGGCGGCACCGCTGCCCGACTCGGTGATCGCCCTGCTGCGCGATCTGCTCGGAGTCACCCCCCGCGAGAGCGGCCCCGCCACCCTCGGCGACATCGCCGTACCCGGTTCCGCGTTGACCGGCGCGGCCCGCCGGGCGCTCACCGCCGCCGTCAAGGACCCCGTGCACCTGCGCACCGACGCGGAGTCCCGGATCCGCCACACCCGCGGCAGGTCCACCCCGGACCTGCTGCGGATCCGGGCCGGGGAGGTCGACGACGTCCCCGCGGCCGTCGTCCTGCCCGCGAACCACGACGAGGTGCTGGCCGTGCTGCGGGCCTGCGCCGAACACGGCCTGGCCGTCGTGCCGTTCGGCGGCGGCACCTCTGTCGTCGGCGGTCTCGCCCCCGAGGCCGGGCACGGCTTCGTCGCCCTGGACCTGCGCCGCCTCGACGGACTCCTCTCCCTCGACGAGGTCTCCCGCACCGCCGTGCTCCAGCCCGGGCTGCGCGCGCCGGACGCGGAGGCGCTCCTGGGCGAACGGGGCTTCACCCTGGGCCACTTCCCCCAGTCCTACGAGTGGGCGTCGATCGGCGGGTTCGCCGCCGCCCGCTCCAGCGGCCAGGCCTCCGCCGGCTACGGCCGCTTCGACGAGATGGTCCTCGGCGTCACCCTCGCCACCCCGGAGGGGACCCTGGAGACCGGGCGCGCCCCCCGCTCGGCCGCCGGACCGGACCTGCGCCAGCTGGTGCTCGGCTCCGAGGGGGCGCTCGGCGTGATCACCTCGGTCACCGTCCGCATCCGGCCCCTCCCACAGGTCCGCGTCTACGAGGGCTGGCGCTTCGCCTCCTTCGAGGCCGGTACCGCCGCCCTCCGCAGGCTCGCCCAGGACGGCCCGCGCCCCACCGTGCTCCGGCTGTCCGACGAGACCGAGTCCCTCATCGGCCTCGCCCAGCCCGACCGGATCGGCAGCGAGGACGCGCGGTCCGCCGGGTGCATGGCGATCGCCGGGTACGAGGGCACCGCCGAGGACACCGCCGACCGGCGGGCCCGGGCCCGCGAGGTCCTCCTCGCCTGCGGCGGCGAGTATGCGGGCGAGGAGCCCGGCGAGCGCTGGGCCCACGGCCGCTACAACGCCCCCTATCTGCGCGACGCCCTCCTCGACGCCGGCGCCTTCGCCGAGACCCTGGAGACCGCGGCCTTCTGGTCCGCGCTGCCCGGCCTGTACCAGGCGGTGCGCGAGGCCCTCACCGCCGCCCTCACCGAGGCGGGAACCCCGCCGCTGGTCATGTGCCACATCTCGCACGTGTACGAGAACGGCGCCTCGCTCTACTTCACCGTCGTCTCCGCCCAGGGCGACGACCCCGTGGCGCACTGGGCCCCGGCGAAGCGGGCCGCGGGCGACGCGATCCTGGCCTCCGGCGGCACCATCAGCCACCATCACGGCGTCGGTACCGACCACCGCGACTGGTTCACCCGGGAGATCGGGCCCGTCGGCGTCCGCGTGCTGCAGGCCGTCAAGGCCGAGCTCGACCCCACCGGGATCCTCAACCCCGGTGTGCTCATCCCCGTCCGCTGACCGGTCCTGCCTTCCGAAAGGCGCATCCATGCGACAGTTCACCGCCGTCGTCAACCCCGCCGCGGGCGGCTCCAGCGGTACGGCGGCCCTGCTCCCGCTGGCCCGCCTCCTGCGGGAGGCCGGGGCCGGGCTCGACACCCGGTACAGCCGCAACCTCGAGCACGCCCGGGAGCTGGCGCGGGAGGCCGGGCGCAAGGGGCACGTCGTGCTCGCCGTCGGCGGCGACGGGATGGCGGGATGCGTCGGCGGCGCCCTCAGCGGCACCGGCGCGGTCCTCGGTCTGGTACCCGCCGGACGCGGCAACGACTTCGCCCGGGCGCTGGGCCTGCCCACCGGCACCACCGCCCTCGCCGCCGTGCTGCTCGACGGCACGCCCCGCGCGGTCGACACCATCCGGGTCGAGTCGTCCACCCACGCCGGGGTGTCCGTCCTGGGCAGCGTCTACGCCGGTGTCGACGCCGTCGCCAACCGGTACGCCAACACCGCGAAGCTGCTGCGCGGCGCGGCCTCGTACTACGCCGGCGGGCTGAGGGCCGTGGCGGCCTGGCGGCCGGCCGAGTACCGCGTCACCGTGGACGGGGTGCTCCACGAGCGGCGCGGCTACACCGTGGTCGCCGCCAACTCGGGCTACTACGGCTTCGGCCGCAACATCGCCCCCGGGGCCCGCCTCGACGACGGCGTGCTCGACGTCGTCGTCATCCGGCACGCGCCCAAGCGCCTCTTCTTCGCGATGATGAACGAACTCAAGACCGGTGCGCATCTGCGGCGCCCCGAGATCGAGGTCCTGCGCGGCGAGGAGATCCGGATCGAGGCCGAGCGCTCCCTCCCGTACGGGGCGGACGGCGAGGTCGACGCGACCCTGCCGGTGACGGTGCGGGTGCAGCCGGGCGCGCTGAACGTGCTGGCCTGACCGTGCGGCGGCGCTGCGGGCCGCATCCCCTGCCCGCCGCGCCGCCGCACCCCCGTGCGCGCACCGCGCTCACTGCTCGCGCATGCCCCAGGGCGTGCCGTACTCCGTCAGCAGATCCAGGAAGGGGCGCGCCTCGAAGGCCTCCGGGCCGAGGATGCCGGTCCCGGACCACGCGCCCGTCGCCAGCAGTTCCAGGGCGACGACCGGGTTGACCGCGGTCTGCCACACCACGGCCTGGCTGCCGTACTCCTTCATCGACCACTCGTTGTCGACGACGTGGTAGAGGTACACCTCGCGCGGCCGGCCGTCCTTGACGCCCTTCACCCACGTCCCCGCGCACGTCTTGCCCCGCATCCGGTCGCCGAGCGTGGCCGGGTCCGGCAGGCAGGCGGCGACGACGTCACGCGGCGACACCTGCACCGGGCCGTCGGCGCCGCGCACCGTCACCGGTTCCGTGCGGTCCAGTCCGATCTGGTGCAGCACGCGCAGGGTGTTGATGAAGTCGGAGCCGAGGCCGTACTTGAAGGTGACGCGGTCCGCGTCCACCCAGCGCGGGATGAGCAGCACCTCCTCGTGCTCCACGTTCACGCACTCCACCGGGCCGATCCCCTCGGGGAAGTCGAACACCTCCGGCTCGCTGAACGGCGGAGTGGTGAACCACCCGCGGCCCGTCTCGAAGACCACCGGAGGGTTCAGGCACTCCTCGATAGTGGTCCAGATGCTGAACGAGGGCGCGAAGTCGTACCCCTCGACGGTGAGGTTCGCGCCGTCCCGTACCCCGACCTCCTCGATCGAGTCGAAGAGCTCGTCCGCCGCGTGCCGCGCGAAGACGTCCGAGAGACCGGGCTCCACGCCCATGCCGACGAGGGCGACCCGGCCGGACTCGGACCAGCTCTCCGCCAGCGCGAACTGCTCGTCGCCGAGCTTGACCCCGCACTCCTCGTACGGGCGCTGCGGATGCGGCCGCGACAGGGACATCGCCATGTCCAGGTAGTGCGCGCCGGCGGCGAGCGACGCCCGGAACAGCGGCATGACGAACCGGGGGTCCGTCGCGTTGAGCAGGACGTCGCAGCGCTCCCGCTCCAGGAGCTCCCTGACGGCTGCCTCGTCCGAGGCGTCGATCCGGGCGGCGGAGAACCGGCCGCCTTCCGCGGTGCCGCCGTCCGTCCCGGCGGAACCTCCGTCGCCGGCCCGTGAGACACCGGCCACGGCGGCCCGGGCCCGGGCCTCGTCGTAGTCCGCGACGACCATGTGTGCGAAGAAATCGCGGCGAGCGGCGATCCGGGTGACTGCTGTCCCCACTCCGCCGGCGCCGACCAGCAAGATGCGCATGACCTCTTTCCTTCCCTCTTCATCAGGACTCTTCCGGGACCTGATGAAACTCACCGTCCGCTGGTAGCGTCAATGGCGTTGGCATAAGCGCACCGGTGCCGGTACCGGTGGGTGCCAACCGCGTGGAGAGGAGGGGGCGTTGCCCAAGAAGGTGGTTCCGGAGGGGGCGCGCCGCCGCCGTCGCCCAACGAAGACCGGTGTGGTCCTTTCGGAGCAGCTGATCGTCACGACGGCGCTGCGGATGCTCCGGGAGCACGGTGGCGAAGGGCTCACCGCCCGGCGCCTCGGCGCGGCCCTCGGGGCGGACCCGAGCACCCTGTACCGCTACTTCCGCGGCATGGACGAGCTGATCCTCGCCGTCGGCGACGAGCTGATCGGCCGGGCGCTGCGGGGATGGGGCGCCACCGACGACTGGCGCGCGGACCTGCGCGAACTGGGGCTGCGCATCCACGCCGCCTACCTGGCCCACCCGCAGGCCGCGGTGCTCACGGCCAGCCGCGTCTCGGGGCGGGCCAACGAGATCGCCGCGGACGAGGCCGTCCTCGGCGTGCTGCACCGCGCGGGCTTCCCGGTGCGCGATGCCGTGCGGGTCTACCACTGCTTCATCGACCAGACGCTCGCCTTCGCGGCGCTGGACGCGGCGGCACTGGCCCTCCCCGAGGCGGCGCGCCGCGCGGACGAGGCGGTGTGGCAGGCGACGTACGCGCGGCTGCCGGCGACGACGCACCCGCACATCGCTCCGGCGGCGCGGCATCTCGTCGCCGAGATGAACGTGAGCGCGTACCCGGCGGCGCTGGACATGCTGATCGCGAGCGCCGCCTCGGAGCTGGCGCGGCCCGGGTGAGCGGGAGCCGGCGCAGGAGACGAGCGGACCCGGCAGCGCGGCCGGCCCCGTGGCGCGGTGGCCGTTCGGCTGGTGGCCGCGGCCCCGGGTGGCATGGGCGCGCCGCCCGGCTGCGGTGCGGTGCGAGCCGATCGGGGAAGGCGGGCCGCCCGCCGTCCGGTGGCGGGCACGTCCGGTGGCGGGCGGCCGCGGGCCGGACGGCTCAGAGTCCCGGGACCTCCTCCAGGCGCACCGGGCGGCGCTCCCGCCGGGACAGCTCGCACGCCTCGGCGACGCGCAGTGCCTCCAGGGCCTCCCGGCCGTCGCAGGGGTTGTCCAGTTCACCCATCGCGACGCGGACGAAGGCGTCCAGCTCGGCCTCGTAGGCGGGGGCGAAGCGTTCCAGGAAGCCCGGCCACGGCTTGTCGGCGGGGGCGGCCCCTGCGGTTCGGTGGAGGTGATCGGCGTACGGTCGTCCAGGCCGACGGCGACCGTGTCGTCCTCGCCGCACAGCTCCATGCGGACGTCGTAGCCCGCGCCGTTGCAGCGGGTGGCCGTGGCGGTCGCCAGAGTGCCGTCGTCGAGGGTCAGCACGGCCGCCGCCGTGTCGACGTCGCCCGCTTCGCGGAACATGGCGTGCCCGGCGTCGGAGCCGGTGGCGTACACCTCCACCACCTCCCGTCCGGTGATCCAGCGCAGGATGTCGAAGTCGTGCACGAGGCAGTCGCGGTAGAGCCCGCCGGACAGCGGGAGGTACGCGGTGGGCGGTGGGGCCGGGTCCGCGGTGACGGCCCGTACGGTGTGCAGCCTGCCGAGCCGGCCCGAGCGCACCAGTTCGCGGGCCCTGCCGTACCCGGCGTCGAAGCGCCGCATGAAGCCGAGCTGGAGTTCGGTTCCGGCGCGGTCGACCTCGCGCAGTGCCTCCAGGGTTCCCGGCAGGTCCAGCGCTATCGGCTTCTCGCAGAAGGCGGGGAGCCCGGTGCGTGCGGCCCGGCCGATCAGTTCGGCGTGGGCGGCGGTGGCCGAGGAGATGACGACGGCGTCCACGCCCCAGGTGAACACCTCGTCGACGGAAGGGGCGGCGGTGGCGTCGATCCGGGCCGCTACCTCGCGGGCCCGCTGGGCGTCGGTGTCCGCGACCACCAGGGCGCCGACATCGCGATGGCGGCTGAGGACGCCCGCGTGGAAGGCGCCGATACGTCCGGTTCCGATGAGTCCGATGCGCATGGCCCAAAGGTGGAGGTCGGCGAAGCACCCTGTCAAGCATTTGTCCTGACAATCGAACGACACAACTTCCCGTCAACAGGCCATGCGACTACCCTCGCAGCGTGCCCAAGCAGCCCAGAGACACGACGGACGCCACCGCCCCGCTCCAGCTCAGCGTGGATCGCGCCAGCCCGGTCCCGCTGTACTTCCAGCTGTCCCAGCAGCTGGAGGCGGCCATCGAGCACGGCACGCTCACGCCCGGCAGCCTCCTCGGCAACGAGATCGAGCTCGCGGGCCGGCTCGGGCTCTCCCGGCCCACCGTCCGCCAGGCCATCCAGTCCCTCGTCGACAAGGGGCTGCTGGTGCGGCGCCGGGGGGTGGGTACCCAGGTCGTGCACAGCCGGGTGAGGCGCCCGCTGGAGCTGAGCAGTCTCTACGACGACCTGGAGGCGGCGGGGCAGCGGCCCGCCACCCGCGTCCTGCGCAACCTCGTCGAGCCGGCGACCGCCGAGGTGGCGGCCGCGCTCGGGGTGCCGGAGGGCAGCGACGTCCACCTGGTGGAGCGGCTGCGCTCGGCGCACGGCGAGCCCATGGCGCATCTGTGCAACCACCTGCCGGCCGGGCTGCTGCCGCTGGAGACCGGGCAGCTGGAGTCCACCGGGCTCTACCGGCTGATGCGCGGCGCCGGCATCACCCTGCACAGCGCCCGGCAGTCGGTCGGGGCGCGCGCGGCCACCGGCGACGAGGCGCGGCTGCTCGGCGAGGAGGCGGGCACCCCGCTGCTGACGATGGAGCGGACCACCTTCGACGACACCGGGCGCGCCGTCGAGTTCGGCTCGCACGTCTACCGGGCCTCGCGGTACGCCTTCGAGTTCCAGCTCCTGGTGCGCCCGTAGGGGCCGCTCCCGCGGGTTCCGCGCCGCCCGGGCCGGGTGCGTGGCGGGGACTGCTCCCACCGTACGGCGACCGCGTAAGAATGTTCGGACAAAGTATTGACGGGTTGGCGCCGTCCCCCGTAGAAACTCACCCAGCCGCAACCGGGCGGCCGGGAGAGAAGGCGGACCCCACCATGCGCAGACCCCGCACGGCAGCAGTCCTGCTCGCCGCACTCGCACTCGCCGCGGCCGGATGCAGCGGTTCCGGCGGCAAGGGCTCCGAGGAGAAGGCCGAAGGCGGCACCGGCGGCGGGAAGCCCGCCACCACCGAGCGGCTGAGGATCGCCATGGTGACCCACTCCGGCGAGGGCGACACCTTCTGGGACATCGTCCAGCGCGGAGCGAAGGACGCGGCCGCCAAGGACAACGTCGAGTTCCTGTACGCCGCGAACAAGGAGGGCAAGGAGCAGGCCCAGCTCGTGCAGGCCTACATCGACCAGGAGGTCGACGGCATCGTCGTCACCCTCGCCAAGCCCGAGGCGCTCAGGGACGTCGTCGGGAAGGCCGTCGCCGCCGGCATACCCGTCGTCACCATCAACTCCGGCGGGCAGTTCTCCCGGGAACTCGGCGCGCTCGGCCACATCGGCCAGGACGAGTCGGTCGCCGGCGAGGCCGTCGGCGAGGAACTGGGCGAGCGCGGCAGGAAGAAGGTCCTCTGCGTCATCCACGAGCAGGGCAACGTCTCGCTGGAGGAGCGCTGCGCGGGCGTGCGGAAGACCTTCGGCGGCACCGTCGAGAACCTCAACGTGGACGGCACCAACATGCCCGCCGCCACCTCCTCCATCGAGGCGAAACTGCAGAGCGGCAAGGACATCGACGCGGTGGTCACCCTGGGCGCCCCGTTCGCCGCCGCATCCGTGCAGGCCAAGCGGACCGCGGGGAGCGCGGCCGAGATCGACACCTTCGACCTCAACGCCGAGGTGGTCAAGCGGCTCAAGGCCAAGGAGATCGGCTTCGCCGTCGACCAGCAGCCCTACCTCCAGGGCTACCTCGCCGTCGACGCACTCTGGCTCGACAAGACCAACGGAAACGTCATCGGCGGCGGCAAGCCGGTGCTCACCGGCCCCGCTCTGGTGACGGAGGAGGACGTCCCCGCACTGGAGAAGCTCACGGCCGACGGCACGCGATGACCCGGGCCACCACCCACCCGCCGGCCGCCCCCGCGTCCGGGCTCGGGGATACTTGCCCGGGAGTACGGCAGACACAGCAAGAGGGGCACGGGGTCGTGGCAAGGGTTCGGACTGGGGTACGCGCGATCGGCGCGGTGCTGGCGGCGGTGCTCGGGGCATCCCTCGCGGGGTGCAGCGCCACCGGCGGCAAGCGCGCCGAGGACGCCCGCAGGGCCGCCGAGGCGCAGGGCCGGGCCGCGGTCGACACACCGCGCTGGACGTTCGCCATGGTCACCCACTCGGGAGACGGCGACACCTTCTGGGACATCGTCCAGAAGGGCGCCCGGCAGGCGGCGGCCAAGGACAACATCGACTTCCTGTACGCCCACAGCGACGAGGCCCAGCAGCAGTCCCAGCTCGTCCAGGCGTACATCGACCAGAAGGTCGACGGCCTGATCGTCACGCTCGCCAAGCCCGAGGCGATGAAGGACGTCGTCGCCAAGGCCACCCGGGCCGGTATCCCGGTGATCACCGTCAATTCCGGCTCGGCCGAGTCGAAGGCGTACGGCGCACTGGCCCACATCGGCCAGGACGAGACCGTCGCCGGCGAAGCCGTCGGCGACGAACTCGACCGGCGCGGGCGGAAGAAGGCCCTGTGCGTCCTGCACGAACAGGGCAACGTCGGCCATGAGCAGCGCTGCTCCGGGGCGGCGAAGACCTTCGACGGCGACCTGCGGAACCTGTACGTCGACGGCACCAACATGCCCGACGTCCGGGCCGCGATCGAGGCCAAGCTCCAGACCGACCCGTCCATCGACGCCGTCGTCACCCTGGGCGCCCCGTTCGCCGACGCCGCCGTGCAGGCCAAGCGGACCGCGGGGAGCGAGGCCGAGATCGACACCTTCGACCTCAACGCGAAGGTCGCCGCCGGGCTCAAGGCCGGCGATCTCGGGTTCGCCGTCGACCAGCAGCCGTACCTCCAGGGCTACGAGGCGGTGGACCTGCTGTGGCTCTACCGCTACAACGCCGATGTGCTGGGCGGCGGGCGGCCCGTCCTCACCGGTCCGCAGATCATCACCGGGAAGGACGCCGCCGAACTGCAGGAGTACACCGAGCGGGGGACCCGATGACCGCGACCGCACCACCGGCCGGCGACAGGACCGGCCCCCCGGACGAGCGGCTGCTGCGCACCCCGCCCTGGAGGAAGCTGCTCGGGCGCCCCGAACTGGGCTCGGTCGTCGGCGCGGCGGCCGTCTTCCTCTTCTTCTCGATCGCCGCCGACACCTTCCTGCGCACGTCCAGCCTGAGCACCGTGCTGTACGCGGCCTCCACCATCGGCATCATGGCCGTGCCCGTCGCCCTGCTGATGATCGGCGGGGAGTTCGACCTGTCGGCCGGTGTGCTGGTGACCAGCTCCGCGCTGGTGTCCTCGATGTTCAGCTACCAGATGACGGCGAACGTGTGGGTCGGCGCGCTGGTGTCGCTCCTGGTGACCCTGGCGATCGGCGCCTTCAACGGCGTGATGCTGGTCCGCACCGGACTGCCGAGCTTCATCATCACGCTGGGCACGTTCCTGATGCTCACCGGCGTGAACCTCGGCCTCACCAAGCTGATCAGCGGCACGGTGTCGACGAAGACCATCGCGGACATGGAGGGCTTCCCCGCGGCCAAGAAGGTCTTCGCCTCGTTCACCGTCGGCGGTGTCGACGTCAGGACGACCATCCTCTGGTGGATCGGCCTGGTCGCCGTCGCCACCTGGATCCTGCTGCGCACCCGGTTCGGCAACTGGATCTTCGCAGTGGGGGGCGGCGCGGGCGCCGCACGGGCCGTGGGCGTCCCGGTGGCCCGCACCAAGATCCTGCTCTACACGGGGGTGGCCTTCTGCGCCTGGATCTCGGGCCAGCACCTGCTGTTCTCGTTCGACGTCGTGCAGTCCGGCGAGGGCGTCGGCAACGAGCTGATCTACATCATCGCGGCCGTCATCGGCGGCTGCCTGATCACCGGCGGCTACGGCTCCGCGATCGGCTCCGCGGTCGGTGCCTTCATCTTCGGCATGACCAGCAAGGGCATCGTGTACGCGGAGTGGAACCCGGACTGGTTCAAGTTCTTCCTCGGAGCGATGCTGCTCCTGGCGACCCTGCTGAACGCATGGGTCCGCAAGCGCGCGGAGGCGACGGCATGACGGCCCTCGTGGAACTCGACGACGTCAGCAAGTACTACGGGAACGTACGCGCGCTGGAAGGCGTGTCACTGGAGGTCCACGCGGGCCGGATCACCTGCGTCCTCGGCGACAACGGAGCCGGCAAGTCCACCCTGATCAAGATCATCGCGGGCCTGCACCGGCACGACTCCGGCACCTTCTCCATCGAGGGGGAGGAGACCTCGCTCGGCTCCCCCCGCGAGGCCCTCGACCGCGGCATCGCCACGGTCTACCAGGACCTCGCCGTCGTCCCGCTGATGCCGGTCTGGCGCAACTTCTTCCTCGGCTCGGAGCCGACCAGGGGCAGGGGCCCCTTCCGGCGGCTCGACGTCCGCGCGATGCGCGAGACCACCCGCGCCGAGCTGCTGCGCATGGGTATCGACCTGCGGGACGTGGACCAGCCCATCGGCACCCTGTCCGGTGGTGAACGGCAGTGCGTGGCGATCGCCCGGGCGGTCTACTTCGGCGCCAGGGTCCTCGTCCTCGACGAGCCCACCGCCGCGCTGGGCGTCAAGCAGTCCGGGGTGGTGCTCAAGTACGTGGCAGCGGCGCGCGACGCGGGGCTCGGGGTGGTCCTGATCACTCACAACCCGCACCACGCCTATCTCGTGGGCGACCGGTTCGTCCTGCTCAAGCGGGGTGTGATGGCGGGGAGCCACCGGAAGCAGGAGATCACCCTGGACGAGCTGACCCGGCAGATGGCGGGCGGCAGCGAACTCGACGACCTGCGGCACGAGCTGGAGCGCGCCCCCGCACCGCGCCATCTCGGCGGGCACGACCTGGGGCACTGACCGGGGCGACGGCGGGGCCGGCGGCGGTCCGGGAACACGTCCGGCCCGGGGCACGGGCCGTGCGGGAGTACGGGCCGTGCGGGACTGCGGGGGCGCGGGAGTGCGGGGCCGCGCTGGTGCCCGTCAGCCGCCGTCCGCCCCACCACCGCCGCAGACGCTCCGGCGCGTCAGCCGCCGTCCGCGCTCCCGCGCGGCCCGGTGCCGTCCATGGCCC
The DNA here is from genome assembly GCA_003725745.1 of Streptomyces sp. I6. Taxonomy (GTDB): domain Bacteria; phylum Actinomycetota; class Actinomycetes; order Streptomycetales; family Streptomycetaceae; genus Streptomyces. The sequence continues at coordinate 5,846,631 of RHDP01000001.1, forward strand.
ACCGCGGGCCGCCGTCGCCGAGCCTTCCCGCCAGCCACGGCTCCCGTGCCAGCACGGCTCCGGCCGTGACGCCCAGCGCGATCGCGGCACAGAGCACGATCAGCCAGGACAGCAGGGTGAAGACCGTGCCGACGGAGCCGTACTCGGTCAGGCTCCGGTCGATGGCGCGGGGCATGTAGTACCGGCTGCCGATGAACAGCGCCGTCACGGCGAAGCCCGTCAGCAGCGCGCCCGGCAGCAGCGGCCGCCATCCGACGAGCCCGCCCAGCAGCAGGTGCTGCGACCACCACCACAGCAGTACCTGCGACAGCATGGTGACCGGGACGGCGAGCCAGAGGCCGGCGCCGAACCCTTCGCGTACCGGTCCCTGGACCATCAGTACGGCCAGCCACACCCCGATCCACGCCAGCCAGCGCCAGGGCGCGATCCGCACGCCCGACCTCGGGACGAGCCAGGCCCGCTTGCACAGCCGCTGCATCGCCCGGCTGCACGCCGTGGCGGACAGCAGGACCATGACCGCGCCGATCACACCGGTGGCCTCGCGCAGGTTGTCGTCCGTGGACCGGTACACCTGTTCGAGCAGATCCTTGGAGGCCCCGGTGAGCCCGAAGATCGCCGACACGGAACTGATCAGCTGGTCCCGCACCGCCTCGGGGGCGAAGGACCCGATCACGAACAGCAGCGGCACGGCGGTGAGGAAGCACTGGGCGGCCAGCCGGGTGGCGGAGTCGAGGATGTTGACCGAGATCATACGGGCCGTCAGATGGGTGACGACGGGGAAGCGGGTCTCGGTGCGCTCGGCCGCCGACCGCGCGGAGGCACCCCACGACGTGAAGCGTCCCGACCACCACGACGGGCGGAGGACGACCGGAGCCCGGCGCCGCGTGGTCATGCGTGCTCCTTCCCTGGACCAAGAGTGCGGGACCCGGTTCGCACCGGCATCCCGGGACACCGTGCCCGCGCACCGCCCGGGGGACCGCCGCGCTCCGTCCGCGGGAGGCCGCCGCCCGGGGACCGCCGGACTCTGTTTGCGGGAGCGGGCCGCCGGAGGTGACCATGGACGGTGGGCGGGTCGGCCGCGGCCCGCGTCCGAGCGGGGCGGCCGTCGGCTCCGGGCCCCCTCGCGAGCGGCCCGCACGGCGCGGAACCCGCCGGAGGGGAGCGACATGGTCCTCGACTTGCTGCTCATCGCCCTCGCCATCACCCTCGACCCGCTGCCCATCATGGCCTTTGTGCTGGTGCTGTCCTCCTACCGGGGCGTCTGGCGGGGGCTGGTGTTCATCCTCGCCTGGCTGGCCTGCCTCGTCGCCGTGATCGCCCTGGTGCTGCTGTTCACCGGAGGCCAGCCGCCACCGCCCCGGTCGCCGCCCTCCACGGCCGCCCTCGCGGCCAAACTGGCGATCGGCCTCGGGCTGGTCGTGTACGGCGCGCACCGCCGGCGCAGCCACCGGGAGCCCGGAGCGGCCACCGAGGTGAAGGGCCGGGCCAGGCACGCGTCCGACCCGCACGGCGGTTCCGGCCGGATGTCGCCCTGGTCGGCGGCCGCGCTCGCGGTCTTCCTCCAGCCCTGGGGCCTCGTCGCGGCCGCCGCCACCGTGGTGGTCCGCGCGGACCTCTCCCATGTCACCTCGTTCGCGGCCCTGTTCGGATTCGTCCTGCTCGCCACCGCCAGCCTGCTCGCGGCCGAGCTGTACACGGTGTTCGCCCCCGAGGCGGCGGGGGTGCGGCTCGCGCGGCTGCGGAACTGGCTGCAGGAGCACCAGGAGCCGGCCATCGTCGTCGGCTGCCTGGTGCTGGGCCTGTGGCTGACGGGGAACAGCATCTACCAGCTCACCGGTTGACCGGGCCGCCCTGCTACCGGCGGAGCGGCCCGCGGGTCCCGTGCCCCTGAGACCCCGCCGCCGGAGTGCGAAGCATCCGGGCGAGTGCTCCAATGGCTTACGGGACGCCCGCGAGGGGCTGCCGGACGTTCGGCGGGCGAGCCGCCCCGGACCGCTGATGCGCTCGCAGGGAGTGGTCATGAGCGATGACTTCGAAGAAATGGGACCCGTCGACTACCTGGTGGTGGAGTTCCCCGGCAACCGCATGACGGGTGAGGGCTTTCCCCTGCTCGTCGACCTCGTCGACCGGAGGATCATCCGCATTCTCGACCTGCTGTTCGTCCGCAAGGACACCGACGGCACCGTCACCGCGCTGGAGCTCGCCGACATGGACGGCGACGGCACGCTCGACCTGGCCGTCTTCGAAGGGGCCTCCTCCGGCCTGCTCGGCCAGGACGACCTCGAAGAGGCCGCCGCGGCCGTCGAACCGGGCAACTCCGCCGCCGTCCTGGTGTACGAGAACACCTGGGCCGCGCCGCTCGCCCGCGCGATGCGCCGCAGCGGGGCCCAGCTGGTCGCGGGTGGACGCATCCCCGTCCAGCAGCTGCTGGCCGCCCTGGACGAGGTCGAGGGCGTGTCCGGTCAGGGAGAAACGGCGGCCTGAACGCGCGGACGGTCCGCCGCCGGACGCGCCGGACGCGCCGGACGCGCCGGACGCGCCGAACCGCCCGGGCGGTCCGGGGGACGGGCCCGCCGCCGTCACACACACCGGAGACGTCCCTTCATCCGCACGGGAGGACGACATGCCCCGCCTCATCCGCAGAGTGGCCCGCACGGCCGCCGTCGCGGGCACCGCCACGGCGGTCTCCCATCGCGTGTCGCGCCGGCAGTCGGGCCGATGGGCACAGCAACAGCAGGACCAGCAGCAGGGCCGGCAGGAGCAGGCGGGGCAGCAGACCGGGGCTCCGGCCGGGGCGGACCCGGCCGCGTCCCAGGGAGCGGTGCCCCCGCCGATGCCGCCCGACGACGAGATGGGCCGGAAGATCGACAGGCTCAAGGAACTGGGCGAGCTGAAGGCCCAGGGCCTGCTCACCGAGCAGGAGTTCGCGGCCGAGAAGCAGAAGGTCCTCGGCTGAGGGCCGCCGCCGATGACGCAGCCGCAGGCCGGGCCGGAACAGGGGAACACCGCGCCCGGGAGCCCCGTCCGGAGCCCGACGTGCTGCGCGGACTCCTGCTCAGCACCTCCTACCGCCGGATTCTGCTGTTCTCCGCGCTCATCGGGATCCCGATCTCGCTGATCGCCTTCTGGTTCCTCGTCGCGCTGCACCAGCTCGAGCACCTGATGTGGGACCACCTGCCGAGGACGCTGCTCGGCAGCCCGGTCCCGCCCTGGTGGTGGCCCCTGGTGCTGCTGCCCCTCGCCGGCCTGATCGTCGGCCTGGTGGTCGTCCGGCTGCCCGGCGCGGGCGGCCACGTCCCCGCGTACGGGCTCCAGCCCGGCGGCGCATCCCCAGGGCCCTGCCCGGTGTGGTCATCGCGGCGGCGGCGAGCCTGCCGCTCGGCGCCGCCCTCGGCCCCGAGGCGCCGCTCATCGCCCTGGGCGGCGGTCTCGCGCTGCTGTTCCGCAACCTCGCCCGGGGCGATACGACGTCCCAGAACACCGCGCTGCTGGGCGCCGCCGGCGCCGGCGCCGCGATCGCCGTGGTCCTCGGCAACCCGGTGATCGCCGCCGTACTGCTGATGGAGATCATCGGTGTGGGCGGCCCCCGGCTGGTCGCGGTCATGCTCCCGGCGCTGCTGTCGAGCGGTGTCGGATCGCTGGTGTTCACGGGCTTCGGCCGGTGGACCGGGCTGCAGACGGGCAGCCTCCGGCTGCCGCTGTCCGGTCCGTTCCCGCACCTCGACGCCGGGGACGTGGGCTGGACCCTGCTCGTCGGCGTGGTCGTCGGCGTGCTGGTCCATGTGATCCAGGTCGGCGGGCGGCTGGCGGCCGGGCTCGTCCGCACCCGGCCGGTTCCCTTCACCGTCCTGTGCGCCCTGGGGGCGGGAGCCTGCGCGGCCGTCTACACCGGGATCACCGGCCGGACTCCGGCGGACGTCGCCTCGTCCGGAGAGGGCACCATGGTGCGGCTGGCGTCCGACCCGGCCTCCTGGGGGTCGGCGCGCTCCTCGCCGTCCTCGCCTTCAAGGGCATCGCGTACGCGCTGTGCCTGGGCAGCCTGCGCGGTGGCCCGATCTTCCCGGCGCTGTTCCTGGGTGCCGCGACGGGCGTGCTGCTGGCGCCGCTGCCCGGATTCGGCGTCATCCCCGGCATGGCGGCCGGGATGGCCGCCTCGGCAGGCGCCGCACTGCGGCTGCCGGTCAGCAGTGTGGTGCTGGTGGCCCTGCTGCTCGGCAGCATCGCCATGACACCCGTGGTGATCCTCGCGGCGGTGGTCGCGATCGTCACCACCGAACTGCTGCCGGGCGCACACGGGGCGCCGCCCCCGGAGTCCGCCCCGGCGGCCCCGGCGGCTCCGGCCGGAGCGGGCGCGGCCCGGGGAGCACCATGAACACGATGATGAGCACCGAGGAGTTCCGGGCCCTCCACGAGCGGGTCCGTGAGCGGACGCGGCGCGGACCCGGCGACCGGCGGGGCACACTGGGGAACCTCACGCCCGACCGGGTGGTGGCGGCGGCCCGTGAGGTCAGGACGGGACGGACCGTGTCGCTCGCCGCGCCCGTGGACACCCGGCCCGGGCCGGACAACCCGGAGCCGGCCCGGCACCGGATGAAGGCGCCCGACCCCGGCCGGCAGCCGTCCCCCGGACTGCAGTTCGCCCTCGACCGCTTCGGGATGAACGTGCACGGCGACGTCGACAGCCATCTCGACGCCCTGTGCCACGTCCTGTACGACGGCACGCTGTACAACGGCGTGCCGGCCGCCAGCCTGACCGCGGACGGAGCCATGGAACTCGCCGTCGACGTCGCGCGGGACGGCGTCGTGGGCCGGGGCGTGCTCCTGGACATCCCCCGGCTCAGGGGAGTGCCCTGGCTGGAACCGGGGGAGCAGGTCACCGCCGCCGATCTGACCGCAGCCGAGGCGGCCCAGGGGGTGCGCACCGGACCGGGGGACGTGCTGCTGGTCCGGGTGGGCCACCGGCGCAGACGCCGGGAGCGCGGTGTGTGGAACACCGCGGAGGCGCGCGCCGGACTCCACCCGGAGGCCGTCGAGTTCCTCGTCGACCGGCGCGTCGCGATGCTCGGCTGCGACGGCAACAGCGACACCGCGCCGAGCACCGTGGAGGGCGTCGGTTTCCCCGTCCACGTGCTGACCATCCACGCCATGGGCATGCAGCTCATGGACTATCTGCAGTTCGAGGAGCTGGCACCGGTCTGCGAGCAGGAGGGCCGCTGGAGCTTCCTCTGCGCGGTCGCGCCGCTGCGTCTGCCCGGGGCCACCGGCTCACCCGTCAACCCGATCGCCGTGCTGTGACTCCCCGTCCCGCCCCCGCGGCACCGGCCCCGGTCGGCCGCCGGCCCCGGCTCCGGGCACGCGGACCACGACCCGCCCCGGCTCCCGGACCAGATCCCCCGCCCCGACGCGGACCCCCTCACCGATCCCGAACCCGACACCCGGGCCAGGACGCTGATCCCGCGCCCGGAACCGCGAGAACGGTGCCTGCCATGACCGAATCCCCGCACTACGACGTCATCATCATCGGTACCGGAGCGGGCGGTGGGACACTCGCCCACCGCCTCGCCCCCACCGGCTGCCGCGTCCTCCTCCTGGAACGAGGCGGCTACCTCCCCCGGGAACGCGACAACTGGGACTCCACGGCCGTCTTCGTCAAGGGCAAGTACCGCGCCCCCGAGTTCTGGTACGACAAGCACGGCAACTCCTTCCCGCCGGAGGTCAACTACTACGTCGGCGGCAACACCAAGTTCTACGGCGCCGCGCTCTTCCGGCTGCGCCCGGAGGACTTCCGGGTACTGCGCCACCACGACGGGGTGTCCCCGGCGTGGCCGCTGGGCTACGAGGACCTGGAGCCCTACTACACCCAGGCCGAGCACCTGTACCTCGTGCACGGCAGGCACGGCGAGGACCCCACGGAGGGCGTGGTCAGCGGCCAGTACCGCCACCCGCCCGTCGAGCACGAGCCGCGCATCCAGCAGTTGAGCGACGACTTGGAGAAGCAGGGCCTGCACCCCTTCCACCTGCCCATCGGCGTCAACCTGGTGCAGGACGGCGACGGCCGCGCCACCCCCTCCAGCGTCTGCGTCCGCTGCGACCGGGTCGACGGCTTCCCCTGCCTGGTGCGCGGCAAGTCCGACGCACAGGTCATCTGCGTCGAACCCGCCCTGGAACACCCCAACGTGGACCTGGTCACCCACGCCCGGGTGACCCGGCTGGAGACCGACCCCGAGGGCCGCAGCGTCACCACCGTCGTCGCGGAACTCGCCGACGGCACCGAGGCCCGGTTCTCCTCCCACCTCGTCGCCGTGGCCTGCGGCGCCGTCAACACGGCGGCCCTGCTGCTGGCGTCGGCCGGCGACCGGCACCCGGACGGGCTCGCCAACAGCTCCGGCGTGGTGGGGCGCCACTACATGAGGCACAACAACCTGGCGCTGATGGCGGTGTCGAAGGAACCCAACGACACCCGGTTCCAGAAGACCCTCGCCCTGCACGACTGGTACCTGGGCGCGGACGACTGGGAGTACCCCCTCGGCGGGATCCAGATGCTCGGCAAGTCCGACGCCGAGCAGATCCACGGCGAGGCGCCGCGCTGGGCCGGTGCGGTGACGCCCCAGATGCCGTTCGAGGTGCTGGCCCACCACGCCGTCGACTTCTGGCTGTGCGGGGAGGACCTCCCGGACCCCGGCAACCGGGTCACCCTGGACCGGGACGGCGCCATCCATCTGGCGCTCGACGAGAAGAACAACATCACCGCGCTGAACCGGCTGCGCCGCAAACTGCAGGGCATGCTCGGCCGGCTGGGGATGCACGAGCACCATCTGCTGCCGCACAGCCTCTACCTGCACAAGGGCATGCCCATCGGGGCGACCGCCCACCAGGCCGGCACCGTGCGCTTCGGCCACGACCCCGCGACCTCCGCCCTGGACCTCAACTGCAAGGCCCACGACCTCGACAACCTCTATGTCGTCGACACGAGCTTCTTCCCGAGCATCGGCGCCGTCAACCCGTCGCTGACCGCCATCGCCAACGCCCTGCGCGTCGGCGACCACCTGGCCGAGCGGCTCCGCGGCTGAGCCGACCGGGCGAACATCGGGCACCCAACGGCCCACACGACCGTGCGCTGTCCGCCTGACGGCACGCGCCGGTGGTTCCGTTGCGCGCGGGTTCCGTCCAGCGCCCGCCCGCGGCCCCCGGGCCGCGGGCGGGCGCGTTCGAAGGAGGCATCGTGAGTTCCCAGGCCGGAGCGGCACTGTACCCGGTTCCGCAGTTGCTCAAGGGCCAGAAGGCACTGGTCACCGGCGCCAACTCGGGCATCGGGAAGGCGACGGCGATCGCTCTCGGCCGGGCCGGCGCGGACGTCGTGGTCAACTTCGTGGCGGGCCGGGAAGCCGCCGACGCGGTCGTCAAGGAGATCGCCGCCACCGGTGTCCGCGCCTACGCGCACGAGGCCGACGTCTCCGACGAGGAGCAGGTCGTCGCGATGACCCAGCGGATGGTCGAGGAGTTCGGCACCATCGACATCCTCGTCGCCAACGCCGGCCTCCAGCGGGACGCCGCGCTGACCGACATGACGCTCGCCCAGTGGCAGAAGGTCATCGACGTCAACCTCACCGGCCAGTTCCTGTGCGCGCGCGAGGCCGCCAGGGAGTTCCAGCGGCGCGGTGTCGTCCCCGAGGTGTCCCGCTCCGCGGGGAAGATCGTCTGCATGAGCTCGGTCCACCAGGTCATCCCCTGGGCCGGCCACGTCAACTACGCCTCCTCCAAGGGTGGCGTGCAGATGATGATGGAGACCCTCGCCCAGGAGCTCGCACCGAAGAAGATCCGGGTCAACGCGGTCGCGCCCGGCGCCATCAAGACCCCGATCAACACCGACGCCTGGGACACCCCGGACGCCGAACGGGACCTGCTCACCCTCATCCCGTACGCCCGCGTCGGGGAGCCCGACGACATCGCCCGCGCCGTCGTCGCCCTCTCCTCCGACCTCCTGGACTACGTGGTGGGCACCACGCTCTTCGTCGACGGAGGCATGACCCTCTTCCCCGGATTCGCCACCGGCGGCTGACACCGCGCGCGATCCGAAGGGTTCCGACGACCGAAGGCACACATGCACAATCCGGTATCCCTGCCGCCCGGGGCGCAGCTGCTGCTCGCGGACGCACCCGCCCAGCTGCTCCCGGCCCGGGAGCTGATGGCGTTCACGCTCGCCTCCCACATCATCCTGGTGCCGATGGGAGTGGCGCTGCCGCTGATCACACTGATCATGCACTACCGCGGGCTGCGCCGGAACGACCCCACGTCCCTGCTGCTCGCCCGCCGCTGGTCGGCCGTCATGGCCATCCAGTTCGCCGTCGGCGTCGTCACCGGCACCGTCCTCTCCTTCGAGTTCGGACTGCTCTGGCCGGGACTGATGGGCCGCTGGGGCGACGTCTTCGGCATCGGGTTCGGCGTCGAGGCGTGGGCGTTCTTCCTGGAGGCCGTCCTCATCGCCGTCTACCTCTACGGCTGGCGGCGGCTGCCGCCGCGCACCCACTTCCTCCTCGGGCTGCCGCTGCCGGCCACCGCGCTGCTCGGCGCGTTCGGCATCCTGGCGGCCAACTCCTGGATGAACACCCCCCAGGGCTTCCGGCTCGACTCCACCGGCAACCCCGTGGACGTCGACGTCTGGAAGGCCATCTTCACCCCGATGTTCGGTCCGCAGTACTGGCACTTCGTGGTGGCGATGTTCATGACCGCCGGGTACGTCGTCGCGGGCGTCTACGCCGTCGGCATCCTGAAGGGGCGCAGGGACCGCTACCACCGGATCGGCTTCGCCGTCCCGTTCACCGTGGCGGCGATCCTCACGCCCGTCCAGTTCGTGCTCGGCGACTCCATCGCCCGCTCGGTGTTCCAGAAGCAGCCGATCAAGTTCGCCGCGATGGAACTCGTGTGGGAGACCGACACCCATGTGCCGGAGTACATCTTCGGCCGTCTGCACCCGGACGGCACCGTCACCGGCGGCATCAAGATCCCCCAACTCGACTCCATCCTGGCCGGGTTCCGGCCCGACACCCAGGTAACCGGCCTCACCTCGGTACCCGCCGCCGACCGGCCCGACCCCACCGAGGCCACGATCGTCCACTGGGCCTTCGACATCATGGTCATCATCGGTTCGCTGCTGGGGCTGCTCGTCCTGTGCTACGCGTGGGCCGTGTGGCGCAGGCGGAAGCGGCCCGCGGCCGAACGACTGCCCCGGTCGCGGTGGTTCTACCGCAGCGCGGCCTGTGCCGGGGTCGCCTCCGTCGTCGCCGTCGAGTGCGGCTGGATCGCCACCGAGGTGGGGCGGCAGCCCTGGATCGTGTACCAGAACATGCGGGTCGCCGAGGCGGTCACATCGACCCGGTCCTCCACCCTCTGGATCATGTTCGGCGTGGTGGTCGTCGTGTACGTCTTCATCTTCGGCTCGTTCCTCGCGGTGCTCCTCAGGATGCGCACCCGCTGGCGGCTCGAGGACGCCTCGGCGGGGACGGCCACCCCCGCCGAGGGCCCGGAGACCGAGACGCCCTACGGCCCGCGCGCCGCCGTACCGGGCGCCGTCGCCGGCACCGGGGCCCGGGCGGGGGAGGACGGGACGCCATGACCACCGCAGGCATCGTCGCCCTGGTGCTGCTGCTCGCCGTCGCCGCCTACGCCTGCGCCGGCGGCACCGACTACGGCGCCGGGTTCTGGGACCTCACCGCGGGCGGCGCCGAGCGCGGCAGGCGCCCCCGGTGGCTGATCGACCACGCCATGGCACCCGTGTGGGAGGTCAACAACGTCTGGCTGATCTTCGTCCTCGTCATCATGTGGACCGGGTTCCCCCTGCTCTTCCAGACGGTGTTCTCCTCGATGTGGCTCCCCCTGGCCCTCGCCGTCGTCGGCCTGGTCCTGCGCGGCGCCGGCTTCGCGCTGCGCAAGCCGATCAAGCGGGTGGCCGGACGGCGGCTGTACGGGGCGCTGTTCGCCGTCTCCTCGCTGCTCACCCCGTACTTCCTCGGCGCCGCCGTCGGGGGCATCGCCTCCGGCCGGGTCGCGCCCGGCACCACCGCGTCCGCGGAGGCCTGGGCCAACCCGACGTCCTTCTTCTTCGGGCTGCTCACGGTGACCGGGACCGCCTTCCTCGGCGCGGTGTTCCTCTCCTGCGACGCCGAGCGGTGGAACGCCCCCGACCTCGTCGGCTACTTCCGGCGCCGGGCCCTGGGCGCCCTGGCCGCCGCCGCACTGCTCGGCGTGGCCGCGCTCTTCGTCGTCCCCACCGACGCCCCGCACCTGTGGAACGGGCTCACCCAGGGCGCCGGGCTGGTGCTCGCCCTCGTGGCCGTGGCCTGCACGGTGGCGACGGCGGTGATGCTCCTGCGGGGACACACCCGCTGGTCCCGGTTCACCGCCACGGGCATCGTCGGCGCCTCCGTCGTCGCCTGGGGCGTAGCCCAGCGCCCCTACCTCATCCCGACCTCCCTGACCATCGAGCAGGCCGCGGGCGCCCCGTCGACACTGGTGTGGCTGCTGGTCGTCACCATCGTCGCGGTACTCCTCGTCGGGCCCGCGCTCGGCCTGCTCTACTGGCTCGACACCCACGCGGAGCTGGAGTCCCTCTCCGAGTCCGATCTGCGCAAGGGCGGCGGCAGCACCGCCGGGAGCGGGTGACGTCCGCGCGTGCTGCCCCCCGACCGGTTCCTCCTGGGCATCGCCCTGATCGTGCTGCTCGCGGTCGGCTCCCAGATCGCGGCGAGCAGGCTGCGCATCCCGGCGCTGATCCTGCTGCTGCCCGCCGGGTTCACGGCGGGCGCCCTCACGGACGTCGTGCATCCGGACAGGCTGGCGCCGGGCAACTTCTCCTCGATCGTCTCGCTGTCCGTCGCGGTGATCCTCTACGACGCCGGCCTCGGGCTCCGGCTGGCCCATCTGCGGGGCGCCACCCGCTCGGTGGTGCTCCGGCTGCTGTTCCTCGGCGTCCTGGCCAGCTGGGCCTCCGTCACGGCGCTCGCCCCCGCGCTGTTCGGCGTCCCCTTCCCGGTGGCCTTGCTGCTGGGCGCCGTACTGGTCGTCTCCGGGCCGACGGTGGTCGGGCCGCTGCTCGACCACGTACGCCCCCCGGACCGGGTGCGGCGCATCCTGATCTGGGAGGGGACGCTGGTCGACCCGGTCGGGGCCATCCTCGGCGCCCTCGTCCTGCATTCCCTGCTCGTCGGCGACTTCCGGGTCGGCCGCGGCTTCCACCCGGGCGAGTTCACGCTGAGCTGGCTGGTCGGGCTGGCAGGCGGCGCGGTGGGCGCCGCGGTGCTGTGGTTCCTCCTCCACAGGCTCCGGCTCGGGGAGACGCTGGGGACGCTCGCCCAGCTCGCCACGGTGGTCGCGGTGTCGGCGGGCTGCGACATCGTACGCGACGACACGGGACTCATCGCCGCGGTGGTGGCGGGACTCGCCGTGGCCAATCTCCCCGGCCTGGGCATGCCGGCCCGGCGGCCCTTCTTCGAGACCCTGGTGCAGCTCATCATCGGGCTGCTGTTCGTGACCATCTCGGCCGGAGTGGCCCCGTCGTCCGTGCTGCCCGTGCTGCTGCCCGCGCTCGTCCTGGTCGGCGCGCTCGTCCTGGTGGTCCGGCCGCTGGTCGCCTGGATCTCCACCCACGGGCACGGAATTCCGCGCGGGGAGCGGCTGTTCACCGCCTGGATGGCGCCGCGCGGCATCGTCGCCGCGTCCACCGCCTCCGCCTTCGCCTCGACCCTGGACGGCGAGGGGCTGCCCGGTTCGGACGCGATCCTCCCGGTCACGTTCCTGGTGATCGTGGGGACCGTCCTCGTCTACGGCCTGACCGCGGCACGGGTCGCCGCCCGGCTGGGCATCACCCTCCCGGCCCGCGCGCGGCCGCTGGTGGTGGGCGGGCGGCCCTGGTCGGTCGACCTGGCCCGGTGCCTGAAGTCCGCGGGGGTGGACGTCACGGTGTGGACCGCCACGGAGGAGCAGCGTCAGCGCGTCCGGCACGCCGGGATCGAGCCGGCCCCGGGGGAGCTCCTCGCCGCGGCCACCGACCCGTCCGGGCGGCTCGAAGGGGTCACCTCAGTCCTGCTGCTCACCGACGACGACGACTTCAACGCGCTGGTCTCCGTCGTCGCGCAGGACAGCGTCGACGGCCCGGTCCACCGTGTCGGACCGCCTCCGCACGGCCCCGGCGCCGTCGCCACCCGCACGGGCCCGGACGTGCTCTTCGGCCCGGGCCTGGGCCGGGACGTGCTGGCGGACCGCCACGGCCGGGGGGCGCGTTTCACGGTGGGCGCGCCGGGCGAGCGCCCGCCGCCCGGTCACGACGCCCTGTTCGTGCTGGGCGCCGGCGGCCGTCTGGAGCCGGTCACCGAGTCCCGGCCCGCACGGCCGGGCCCGGAGGACCGGATCGTCCTGCTGGGCCCGGCGCCGCGCTGACCGCCCGCGCGGGGCCCGCCCGCCGGGACGGGCGGACGGGCGGGACCGCTCAGAGGTTGGACTCCGCCGGGGCCCGGGACGGGCGGCCGTCCCCCTGTGCGCGGTTGAGTTCCGCGTCCAGGGTGAGTGCCGTGTCGATGAACGCCAGATGGGTGAACGCCTGCGGGAAGTTGCCCAGCTGGCGTCCCGTCAGGGCGATCTCCTCGGAGTACAGGCCGAGGTGGTTGGCGTAGGTGAGCATCTTCTCCAGCACCAGCCTCGACTGGTTCAGCCGGCCGGCCCGCGCCAGCGCGTCGACGTACATGAACGTGCACAGCGAGAAGGTGCCCTCGGAGCCGCGCAGGCCGTCGGGGGAGGCTTCGGGGTTGTACCGGTAGACGAGGCTGTCGTTCACCAGTTCGCGGTCCATGGCGTCCAGGGTGGCGGTCCACATCGGGTCGTCGGGGGTGATGAAGCCGACCGTGGACATCCGTACCAGCGACGAGTCGAGCACATCGGTGTCGTAGTGCTGGACGAACGCCTGCCGCTGCTCGCTCCAGCCCCTGGTGAGGACCTGCTCGTACAGCCTGTCCCGCTCACGGGCCCAGCGTTCGAGGGAGGCCGGCCGGCCGCTCGCCGCCGCCAGCCGCAGCGCCCGGTCGAAGGCGACCCAGGACATCACCCGTCCGTAGGTGAAGTCCCGGCGCCCGCCCCGCGTCTCCCAGAGCCCCTCGTCGGGCTGGTCCCAGTGGTCGCTGAGCCAGTCCAGGAGCGTGCGCAGCGAGGTCCAGCCGCGGTGGTCGAGCCGGATGCCCCGCTGGTGCGCGAAGAAGATGCTGTCCAGCGCCTCGCCGTAGATGTCGAGCTGGAGCTGGGAGGCGGCGCCGTTCCCGATCCGGACGGGGCTGGAGCCCTCGTAGCCCTTCCAGTTCTCGAGGATCTCCTCCTCGAGGTCGGAGGAGCCGTCGACCCGGTACATGATGTTCAGCGGCCCCGAGTCGCCGTCGCGGCCGGCCTTCTCGTGGACGCGGTCGCGCAGCCAGCCGATGAAGGCCTGGGCCTCGTCGGTGAAGCCGAGTCCCAGCAGCGCGTACACGGAGAAGGAGGCGTCGCGGATCCAGGTGAACCGGTAGTCCCAGTTCCGCTCGCCGCCCAGCTGCTCGGGCAGTCCGGCCGTGGGGGCCGCCACGAGCGCGCCGCTCGGTGCGTACGTCATCAGCTTCAGCGTGATCGCCGACCGCTCGACCGCCTCCCGCCACCGGCCCGAGTAGCGGGACTGGCCGAGCCAGCCGCGCCAGAACTGCACGGTCTCGTCGAAGAGCTGCAGGAACTCGGCGTGGTGGACATGGCGCGGCGGGCCGTCCGCGAAGGTCTCCAGCACCACCCCGCGCTCCTGGCCGGCCTCCAGGGTGATGCTGAAGTGCATGTCGTGGTCGCCGAGGTCGAGGGGGGCCAGCCGGTCGTCCCCCCTCTCGCGGACCGCGTGGACCGTCAGCTCCAGGCCGTCGGCGGCGAACACCGCCCCGCGCTCGGTGTAGTGCAGCTTGTGCGGGGAGCGGCCGTAGTTGAAGCGGGGAGCGATGTCGACCTTGAAGGTGAGGCTGCCGCGGACACAGCGCAGCAACCGCACCAGCCGGTGCCGCCGGGTGGCCGTGGAGCCCGTGACAGGCATGAAGTCGATGACCTCGCCCGCGCCCGCCTCGGTCATGAAACGGGTGACCAGGACCGCGGTGTCGGGAAGGTACAACTGCTTGGTGGCGTACGTCCGGTCCACGGGCGCGACCGTGAAGTGCCCGCCGTTCTCGCTGTCCAGCAGCGAGCCGAAGACGCTCGGTGAGTCGAACCGCGGTGTGCAGTACCAGTCGATCGTCCCCCGAGTGCTCACCAGTGCCGCGGTCTGCAGGTCACCGATCAGCCCGTGGTCCTCGATGAGGGGGTAGTCGCCCATCCCGAACCCCTTTCGCCCTGGGTCGCGAGCGGATGCCGCCCCATCAGCTTAGGTAATTCCTGCATTCCGGGCTTTTCGGGACGACTGCCCCGGTACGGGGAAGGGCTCTGGCGTGGAGGCGAGAACCGCACGACGGAAGACGGGCCGCCGGGTCCCCGCGCCCATGTCCTGGGCGACGGCCTTCGCGCTGCGCCAGTACACCATCGCGTGCCTCTGGATCGTCCCGCTGCTCGGGATCGTCCTCGGCTCGCTCCTGGCGGAGGCCGCCGTGGCGCTCGACGGCGCCGTCCGGGTGCCGGAGGAGTGGCGGTACTCCCCGTCCACCGCGAGCAGCGTCCTCAGCTCCATCGTCGGGGCGATGATCGCCCTGCTCGGCTTCGTCGTGACCATCGGCATCCTCGTCGTCCAGCAGGCCACCGGGACGCTGTCGCCGCGCTACATGCGGCTGTGGTACCGGGACCGGCTCCAGAAGGCCGTGCTGGCGACCTTCACCGGGACCTTCTCCTTCGCCTTCTCGCTGCTGCGCAGCATCGAGGCGGACTTCGTGCCCGATCTGGGCGTCACCCTCGCGGGGGCGGCGGTCGCCGTGAGCCTGGTGCTGCTGCTCATGTACCTCAACCGCTTCATCCACAACCTGCGGCCCGTGGCCATCGCCGCCCTGGTAGCACGGGCGGGACGGCGTGTGATCCACCAGGGGGCGCTGCTGGCGGCGAGCGGCGCACTCGGCCCTTCGGACGCCCCCCGGGCTCCCGAAGGGCCCGTGACCCGCGTGCCCTGCGTGACGGGCGGTGCGCTCCAGGGGTTCGCCCCGGAACGGCTCGCCGCGCTCGCCGAGCGGTACGACTGCTTCGTGGTGCTGGCCCACCCCGTCGGCGACTTCGTGCCGCCCGGGGTGACGCTGTTCGAGGTGCACGGCTCCACGCCGCCGCCACCGCGGGAGCTGACCGGACTCGTCGCCCTCGGTGTCGAACGGACGATCGAACAGGATCCGGCTTTCGGGCTGCGCGTGCTCGTGGACATCGCCATCAGGGCGCTCTCCCCGGCAGTGAACGACCCCACGACGGCGGTACAGGTCCTCAACCAGATCGAGGCGTTCCTGCACACCCTCGGGCGGCTGGAGCTGAGCGGGTGCTACACCCTCCGCGACGCCCGCGGCGTGCCCCGGCTCCGGGTCCCCGGCCGCTCCTGGGAGGACTTCCTCCAGCTCGCCGTCACCGAGATCCGCGAGTACGGCGCCGGCTCCCTGCAGGTCTGCCGAAGGCTGAGGGCGCTCTTCGACGGACTCCTGGCCGCCGGGCTGCCGGAGCGGCACCTGGAGGCGGTACGGACCGAGCTG
This sequence comes from Streptomyces sp. I6, assembly GCA_003725745.1. Lineage (GTDB taxonomy): Bacteria > Actinomycetota > Actinomycetes > Streptomycetales > Streptomycetaceae > Streptomyces. The sequence continues at coordinate 5,862,326 of RHDP01000001.1, forward strand.
CGCCTCCTCGACGCCGCGGTCGAGGGCCGCTACCCCGACCCGGCCCGCCGGGCCGCCGCCCTGACCGCGGACCGCCAGGGCATCGGCGGAGGCGCGGGCCCGCGGGCCTGAGCGGGACCGGCACGGGCCCCGGCGGCCGGTCGTGCCGGTGGCGTGTCCCGCGCCGTATCCGCGGTTCCGGCGGGTCCCCGCGGCGGGTCCGTGCGGCCGGACCTGCGCTCCGCGCCCGCCCCGCCCTCCGGCTTTCGCACGGCGCCCCCGGTTCCGTCCGCCACCTCCGGCTTCCGCCCGGCTCCCGGCGTGAGGCCGACCGCCCGGCAGGAGCCCGGCGGCACCCCGTGCCGCCGCCCCGCCGAAGCCCGGCGGTGGTCCGCGCCGACCGCCCACCGGAAAGCGCCCGGGGCCGGTGCGGGCCCCGGATGGCACAATCGGGCACGGCGGGCGCCGCCCGCCTCCGGTGACCCGGACCCGCCGCCACGACCCGCAGGGACGCCTTGAGCACGTACCGCGACTTCGCCCACCGGGGCTCCGCCCGGGCCACCATGCTGCGGACCGTCGGCCCCCGGGAGAGGCGCTCGCACCTCACCGCGCCCCGCGTCCCCACCGTGGGCATCGACATCGGCGGCACCAAGGTGATGGCCGGTGTCGTCGACGCCGACGGCCTCATCCTGGAGAAGATCCGCACCGAGACCCCGGACAGGTCCAAGAGCCCCAAGGTCGTCGAGGACACCATCGTCGAACTGGTCCTGGACCTCTCCGACCGGCACGACGTGCACGCCGTGGGCATCGGCGCCGCCGGCTGGGTGGATGCCGACCGCTCCACGGTGCTCTTCGCCCCGCACCTGGCCTGGCGCAACGAGCCGCTGCGGGACTCGCTGCAGAACCGTCTCGCCGTCCCCGTCATGGTCGACAACGACGCGAACACCGCCGCCTGGGCCGAGTGGCGCTTCGGCGCCGGCCGGGGCGAGGACCACCTCGTCATGATCACGCTCGGCACCGGGATCGGCGGGGCGATCCTGGAGGACGGCCGGGTCAAGCGCGGCAAGTTCGGCGTCGCCGGCGAGTTCGGCCATATGCAGGTGGTGCCCGGCGGACACCGCTGCCCGTGCGGGAACCGCGGCTGCTGGGAGCAGTACAGCTCCGGAAACGCCCTGGTCCGCGAGGCGCGCGAACTCGCGGCCGCCGACTCGCCCGTCGCGTACGGCATCATCGAGCGGGTCAAGGGCAACATCCCCGACATCACCGGCCCGCTGATCACCGAGCTGGCCAGGGAGGGCGACGCCATGTGCGTCGAACTCCTCCAGGACATCGGGCAGTGGCTCGGCGTCGGCATCGCCAATCTCGCCGCCGCCCTCGACCCGTCGTGCTTCGTCGTCGGCGGTGGCGTCAGCGCCGCCGACGACCTCCTCATCGGCCCCGCCCGGGACGCGTTCCGCCGCCATCTCACCGGTCGCGGCTACCGGCCGGAGGCCCGCATCGCCAGGGCCCAGCTCGGCCCGGAGGCGGGTATGGTCGGCGCGGCCGACCTCGCGCGGCTCGTCGCCCGCCGGTTCCGCCGCGCCAAGCGGCGCCGTGTCGAGCGTTACGAGAGATTCGAGCGCTACGCCCAGGTCCTCCGCGGCGCCGGAGGGACCGGCGACACCGGCGACAGCGACCGCCCCACCCACCAGGACCCCGAGTGAAGACCTCGTCCCGACAGACGGCACCCGTGGAACAGAACGTGCGCCCCCCGAGGGCCGCCGGCACATGATCTGGCGCCGCGCGCTGACCGCGGCCGTCATCGTGCTGCTCATCGGCATCCCCGCCGGATACCTGGTGATCTCCGCCGAGCAGAGCAGGGAAAGCGGCCGGGACAAGGAGGCCGAGTCGTCGGCGACCGGGCTGCGCGACAACTGGCCGTCCAGGATGAAGCGCCGCGTCTTCGAGGTGCCCATCCCCGCCCGGTCCACCGAGGTCGCCTACTACGAGACCAGCAACTGGAAGTCGAGCCGGCTGTACGTCAAGTTCCGCACGACCGCAGACGGGCTCGACGCGTTCCTGAACGACGTCGGTACCAGCCGTGCGCGGCTGAAGACCGGAGTGGTCACCGTCGGCGCGCGCGACGCCGACACCGTCGGCTGGGCCTTCCGGCCCGACGCGGCGTGGGCCGGGACCTCCTACCGGCAGCCCGGTCCCCGCCCCAGCCAGGACATCGCCGTGGATCTGACCGACCCGTCCGCACCCATGGTGTTCGTGGTCTCGACCGCGACGCCCTGATCCGGTGCCGCGGTCGCGCGGAGCCTGCCGTATGCCGTACGCCGTAGTAACCGCCCACGGGCTGTCCAGTTGGTCCGGGACGGGTGGGTGGGGCCAGGTCGGGGCCCTGTCGTGTGAGCGCGTCCGCGCGGTCGGTGATACGCGGGTGATCGCTCGTGACACGTGAGGACCCGGTTCCGGCGAGGTCGGCGGCGTTGATCCGGCAGGCGGCGGAGTACGCCGACACGTTCCCGGGGTACGCCGCCCCGGAGTGGGACGAGCCGCCGGCCGCGGCCGTGAGCCGCCGCCGGCTCCTTCGGGCGCGGGTACCAGATGTAGTGGGCACGGCCGGCCCGGCGCACCGGACCACGGCCGGCCACCCGTGGTGGCCGGTCCCGGTGCCGCGCAGCAGCCCGGGCAGCGTCTCGTCACGATCCCCGTTCGTCGAAGAGGTGCCGGCGCGTCTTCTCCGCGTCCTCGAGGGTCGCGGCGACGAGACCGGGTTCCTGCTGGGCCAGCCTGTGGTAGACCGCGAGGGCCTCGGTGATGTCGTGCCTCGCTTGTTCCGGTTCGGCGTCCGCCAGGAGCCGGGCTTTCGCGGACGCGTACCGGGCGAGGGCGAGCTGTGGTTCGTACGCGGCGGGTCGGGCATCGGTCAGGCGGAGTCCGAGGGCGGTGGTCTCCGCTGCGGTGCGCAGCGCCTCGGCGTGTTCCCCGGCCTCGGCGAGGCGGAGGAGGTGGTTGGTCAGGGCCCACAGCAGCAGGCGCTCGTGGACGGGATCCAGCTGGGCCAGGCGGCGGCTGAGGGCGACCGCTTCCGTGGTGGTCTCCAGGGCGTTGACGCGCCGCGGCGTGCCCTCCGTCGGATAGTAGCCGAGCGACGCGAGCGCCCAGGCCAGGAGCGGCTCGTGGATGAAGTCGCCGACGGCCAGCCGGCGCGCGAGACGGGTGGCGCGCACAAGCAGCGCCCGGCCCTCGTCGGCCCCCCGGCGGCTGTCGATCAGAAACAGCCCGAGAGCGTGGACCGCGTGCAGGAAGACCGGCTCACGCGCGGGGTCGGCAGCGGCCAGGTCCTCACTCACCTCGACCGCCCGCCACAGGGTGCCCTCGGCATCCTCCCGGCCGGCACCATGCTGGAGGGCGCCGAGGAACGCCAGTGCCGTCCCGAGCAGGGCCTCTCGGACGGGGGTGTCGTCCAGCGGCCCGTCCAGCAGCGTCACGACCTCTTCCACGACGGGCAGCGCCTCACTGCGGCGCCCGGCTGCCATCAGCCACTCGCCGAGGGAAGCGAGCAGGAGGACCAAGTCGACGAGACCGCCTGCCGGATCGGTTCGTGCGAGCTTCCGGCTGAGGGGGAGGGCCTCCAGCAGGGCCTCGGCCGCTTCGTCGTGGCGGCCCGCAGCCGACAGGTGCTGTCCGAGGAGGGTCAGGGCGGTGACCAGTCGGGGGGTGTGGGGGGCTGTGTCCTGCGCACTGCCGTCCGTGTCCTCTTCCCTGTCACGGTTACTTCCACGGTCACTGTGGCCGTCCTCGCCGCCCTGCCCGTCCTCGCCGACCCGGCTGTCCCGCACGAGACGGCGAAAGATGTCGACCGCCCCGGCCGCTGCCTCCAGGGCCTCCCCCCGACGGCCGTCCCCGGAGAGGAGAACACCCAGCAGCGACAGCGTCTTGGCCAACTGCGGCGCATGGGCCTCGGCATCCGGGCAGTCCTCTCGGACGAGTTCCCGCAGCAGGGCCTCCGCCTCCCGCGCGTCCTGTACGGCCTTCCGCGCGTCCTGTTCGGACGCCCGTGCATGACTCACCACGTACAGCCGGCCCGCCCTGGTCGCCAGCAGCATGGCCAGAACGGTCACCACCGGAGGGGTGTCGTCGGCCGCCCTGAGACGGCGGGCGAGGCCGACCCCCTCCTCCGCCGCATCGAGGGACTCCTCGAACAGACCCGCGTCGCCCAGCCTCTGGGCGAGGCTGTTCAGCCCGGAGACCAGCGAACGCAGGAAGACCTCGGGCCGTTCCTCGGCCAGGGACCGGTAGAGGCCCACGGACTCGCGGGTGGTGTCCAACGCCTCCTGCTCATGTCCCATGGCGTGCAGTCGGCCGGCGTACGTGTGCAGGCTCATCGCGAGATCCGCCGTGTGGGCTTCGGGACTGCCCCCGGCCAGGGGACGGTAGAGGCTCACCGACTCCCGGGCGGCGATCAGGGCGTCCTCAGGGCGCCCGATGTCGTCCAACTGGTTGGCGTGGGTGTTCAGGCTCATGGCCAGCCGCTCCGCGAACGCGGCCGGCTCCTGTTCGTACAGGGCCCGGAACAGGTCCACGGCCTCGGCGCTCGCGCGGACGGATTCCCTCAGCCGTCCCAGCTCGCCCAGATCGATGGCGAGGGAGTTCAGCGCGAGTGCCAGATCGGGGAGGTAGGTGTCCGGGCGGGCCTGAGCGAGGTGACGCCGGATGCCCAGTGCCTCCTCCGCGGCCCGTAGGGCTTTCGCGTACTGTCCCGTGTCTCGCAGACGGTCGGAGTACGTTCCCAGACTCCTGGCCAGCCCGGCCCGGAAGGCATCTGAGCGCTCTTGCGCCAGGCCCCGGTATGTCTCGGCGGATTCGCCGCTCGACTCCAGTGCTTCCCGGTACTTGCCGCACCTGCTCTGCCAGTTGGAGAGGTTGTTCAAACCGTCAGCCAGTTCCGCCCGCTGCTGCGCGGGGGCATCGTCCCGTCCTTCGACCAGCTCGCGCCGGATGCCGACGGCCTCCCGCGTCGCCGTGAGGGCCTTGTCGGGGTGGCCGAGTTCGCCCTCGGCGTTGGCGACGGCGTTGAGGGCGTGCGCGAGTTCCGATCGGTATACCTCGATGTCCGACTCGGAAGCAGGACCACTGACGAGATCGCGATAGAGACCGACGGCCTCGTAGGCGGGTCCCATGGCCTCGGCATGCCTCCCCGTGTCGCCCAGGGCGAGCGACAGGTTGTGCAGGGACGCTGCCAGATGAGGCCGGAAGGTCTGGGGATCCGCCTCTGCCAGGGGTCTCGTCAACCGAGCGGTCTCTCGCGCCAGTTCGTAGGCCCGGGACCGGTTCCCCATCTCCCGGAGCCGCCCGCACAGCCTGCGCATCAGCCGCGCCAGCTCCGGCAGATGCACAGGGTCCTGCTCGGCCAGCTCGCGGTAGAGGCCGGTGACCCGCTCGGTGAGGCGCAGCGCCCAGGGGGCCAGGGTGTGGGTGGTGCGGGGCAGCCGGTCCAGGAGCCTCATCAGGTCCGCGGGAGCCGCGTCGGGGTCATCGGTCAACCGGTCCAGCGCCGAGACCAGTGGCTCTGGGCGCTCCACCTGGGTGGCGACGTCGACAGCGATCGGGCCCACCACCGCCGGGTGGCGAACGCACAGGTCGACGAGTTCCCCGTCGAGGTGCCCCCGGTGGGCGGGGTGGGCGGCGGAGCGGGTGTGGAGGGTCACCAGCCGAGTGGCCTGTGCCTCGGTCGCCCCGACCAGCAGGCGGTCGGCGAGGCGGGGATCTCCGGTGTCGTCACGGAGGTGACAGCCCACGAAGTACTCGGCCAGCCGGTCGGGCCGCAGCGTCCCCCAGACCTCCGAAGCGGTGGGCGGCGGATAGAGGGCGCTGATCCAGTCGCGCAAGGCCCTGAGCGTGTCGGCGCTCTGGCCGTCCAGGACGGGCACCCGGCGCAGTAGCGCCTCGGCCTCCCCACGGTCGGGGGCACCGCAGAGGAACGCGGCGGCCAGGACCGACTCGATGCCCCCGTGCGCCTTGAGGCCCAGGTCGGCCCTGATGGCCGACCAGTATCGGCGCTCGTAGCCCAGCAGCCTTCTCTCCACCGGACCGCGACCGGGGCTTCCCGGCGCGTGGGCCGCGTCCAGCAGGTCGACGAGTGCGGTCATGTGCACAGTGAGCGCCAGGTCCATGTCCGGCGTCCGGCTCGTGGGCGCGGAGAACCGACTCAGGCATGTGGCCACGGCTCCTCTCCAGTCGCCGGGTTGCCCGGGAACCTCCGGCAGCGCACGGGCCAGGCCCTGAATCGCCTCGCGGTACGCCTCGGCGTACCCCTCCGGGTCCGGGGCCAGCGGCTCCAGCGCCTCGGCCGGTGCTTCCTCCAGCTCTTCGCACTCGGTTGTGTCGGGGAGTTCGGCCCACCAGTCGCCACGGGTACGGGCCAGCAGAAGGACCTTGAACCGCACGGTACGGGCCGCGTGGACCGCCGTCCTCAGCAGGACGGCCAGTTGATCGGCGCGGGTCTCGGCGTTGTCGACGATGACCAGCAACGGCGATGACGTGTACCGGAGGATCGGAAACTCGGTGGGCACGGCGTCATGGGCCAGCCACAGCACCGTCCAGGCTTCGTCGGCTTCGTCGGCTTCGTCGGCTTCGTCGGCTTCGCCGGCGAGTTCGTCGGTGAGGCGGCGGGCGAGGCGTGTCTTGCCCTGCCCACCCGGTCCGTACAGCAGTCGGACCGCGTGACCCGGAGTCTCGCACCAGGCTCGCAGCTCGCCCAGCTCCTCACCACGCCCCCGGAAGGGCACCACCGCGCGGTGTGCGTTCAACAGAGCGGCCGGCGAACTCGGGGCCGGCCCGGTCTTCGTGGGCAGGTCGTCCCACACGTCCAGCTTCTGCCGCAGCATGACCTCCCGGTGCTCTGGCGGCAGGAGGTTGAACGTGATGTTGTTGTCCCCGACCTGCGTGGAGAAGGGGCTCATGCACCGGTCCGGTTGTCGTTCACGGTGATGTTGTAGTCGCCGTGCTGGATCGAGGCGTTTCCTGACACGTGCACGTTCAGCACACCGTTCCGGGCCGCCGTGCGCCCGCCCAGCAGCGACTCCAGTTCGCCCGCCGCCTTCACCCGCTCCGCCGGGGGCAGCAGCTCCAGCAGCATCTCGAAGCGGCTGCTCCAGTAGCCCTGTTCGTGCGCCGCTTGCGCTTCCGTGGGGTCGGACAACGCGGCCTCGGTCGCGTCGAGCCGTTCCAGCGCTGCGTGCTCCAACCGCTGGTCCCCACGGCCCGACCAGCGCCCCACCCAGCTGCGCAACCCGGTCCAGGCGTCGGTACCCGCTGCCTGGACCACGGCCGCGCCCCCTGCTGCGGCGAGCACCGCCAGCTCCTCCGGCCCTACCTGCATGTCCGGTCCCCCTTCGTGGCTTCAGGACGGCGACCGTAGCGTTCTGCTACGGCGGGTGCGGTGCGGATCGACAAAAATACGCACCCCCCGCGAGTCCTCCGCGTGCCCGCGGGCCGCGCCCTGCCCCTGGCGGACCGCCGCCTCATCCTTCACCCGATACGGAAGGATCCGTGTCGGCTGACAGTGAGGATGGGACGTGGTGACGCTGCTGGTGGGTCTGACCCCTCGGCTGACTGACGTCTCGACTGTCCTGTTTGGGATTTGTCGGCCCGCCGGGCGTCACCACGCACGCGGCCGGACGGGCGTTTGTGACTTCATAGCGCCTCTGTGTGTCAAGCGACTGCAGCGAGTTGGGTCCGATGGTCGCGTTGCATGATCCGGTAAACCACGTTGGACAGCCGTCGCTTGAGAGCTCGGCGGGCCTCGGGCGGGGTCTTCCCCTCGGCGATCTTGCGGAGGTAGTAGTCCTGCCCGCGTCCGCCGTCGCGGATCTGGCAGACGGCGATCGTGTGCAGGACCGAGTTCAGCGCGCGGTTGCCGCCGGTGTTGAGTCGGTGGCGGACGTTGTTGCCGCTGGAGGCGTCCAGGGGCGCGGTGCCTGTGTAGCTGGCGAAGTGGTGCTCGGTGGGGAAGCGGGTGACGTCGCCGACGTGCCCGAGGACCTTGGCAGCCAGCACGGTTCCCAGGCCCGGCAGGCGGGTGAGCGTGGTGCGGGTGGCGGCCAGTGCCTCGCGCATCTGGATCTCGTTGTCCTTGACCAGTCGGTCCAGGCGTCGCAGGTCGGCCAGCAGGTCGCGGGCTATGTCGCGGCGGCAGTTGTCGGTGGCGGTGACGGGGCGGATGCCCTTCATCGCGGCGGCGGCCTTGTCGGCGGACAGACCGGTGGCCACGCCGCCGGGCAACAGGTCACGCAGGACGGCGTGCAGCCGGTTCAGGACGCGGGTGCGCTCGTGGACCAGGTCGTCGCGCCGCTCGGTCAGCAGCCGCAGGATCGTCGTCTGGTCCTCGGCGGTCACCTGCCGCAGGTCGGGGCGGAACAGGGCGACCTGGGCAACGTGGCGGGCGTCTGCCTCGTCGGTCTTGCGGTTGCCGCCGGTGGCCAGCAGCCGGGCCCTGGCGGAGAGCGTGGCCGGCACGTCGACCACGTCCTCGCCGGCGGCGGCCAGCTGCTGGGCGAGCGAGCGGCCAAGCCCGCCGGCGCCCTCGACGGCGAAGCGACGCTCGGGCCACTGCTCGCACCAGGCCATGAGCTGGCGGAGCGTACCGGCGTTGACGACGAACCGGCGCTTGGCCAGTTGGTGCCCCGAGGCGTCGACGGCGACGGCGGTGTGGGAGGACTTGTGCGGGTCGATACCGATCAGGATCACAGGCTGGCCTTGCACTCGACGGGAGCGGGGAGGGAGTGCGGTGGGCATCCTGACTTGAAGTCACCGTGCCGTCCTCATGCCTCTGTCGAGCCACACCGCGCGGGTGTCGGCCGGCGGCGGCACGCTATGAGAGAGCCAGCCCGTGGGCGGCAAGGAGCACTGCGGGCCCGTGCCGACCGACACCCTGGACGCTACGGCTGCAGACCGAGCGTCTGGGGTCGATTCAACAAGTCAGGAGCTTGGTCCAGAAGCCCCGTCACTGTCTTGTCCACCCGCCCGACCGGCGCGTGCCGCCCTCGGAACGGACACGCCACAAGGACGGACATGACCAGCATGACGCACGACGACCCGCAGATCACCGGCGGAGTCGACACCCACGGCCTGACCCACCACGCGGCCGTGATCGACACGGTCGGCCGGCACCTGGCCGACCGGGAGTTCCCCGCCACCATCCGCGGCTACCGCGACCTGCTGGACTGGATGCGCTCACACGGCACGCTGCTCGCGGTCGGGGTGGAGGGCACCGGCGCCTACGGCGCCGAACTCGCCCGGGTGCTGACCGCCGCGGGCGTCACGGTCATCGACGTGGACCGGCCGGACCGCAAGACGCGGCGGATGAAGGGCAAGTCCGACCCGATCGACGCCTACGCCGCCGCGACGGCCGTGCTCTCCGGACGCGCCACCGGCACACCGAAGAGCCGGGACGGCGTGGTCGAGGCCGTGCGTGTCCTGCGACTCGCCCGCCGCAGCGCGGTCAAGGCCCGCACCCAGGCGATGAACCAGATACGCGGCCTGCTCGTCTCCGCCCCGCGATGCTGCGTGAACAGGTCACCGGTCTGGACCGGGCCGCACTGATACGCACACTCACCCGGCTGCGGCCCGGAGACGATCTGTCGCGGCCGCTGACGGCGACCCGGGCATCGCTGCGCCGCCTGGCCCGGCGTCACCAGGCACTTGACGCCGAGATCGCCGATCTCGATACCGAGATCGGCCCGCTGGTCAAGCAAGCCGCCCCGCAGCTGCTGGAGCTGTTCGGCGTCGGCCCCGAGACCGCCGGCCAGCTGCTGGCCTCGGCTGGGGACAACCCGGAGCGGATGCGGTCCGAGGGCGCGTTCGCCCACCTGGCGGGGGTCGCACCGGTCCCGGCCTCGTCCGGACGAACCCACCGCCACCGCCTCAACCGCGGTGGCGACAGGGCGGCGAACAACGCCCTGCACACCATCGTCCTCACCCGCATGCGCTTCGACGAACGCACCCGCGCCTACGTCGAACGCCGCACCAAGGAAGGGCTGAACAAGAAGGACATCATGCGCTGCCTCAAGCGATTCGTCGCCCGCGAGGTCTACCGCGCCCTGACCAGCACACCAACCGAACAAATCACTCAAACCGACCTGGCTCCAGCGGCTTGACAGCCATAGGAGCATCCCCTCCCCGAAACTGCGCTCGGCGGCATACGCCGGCCCGCCAGTGCCGCCGTGCTCACTGCGATCATCACTGTGCTCACCGGGAGCCCCGGGAGCCGCGGGAGGCATGGCGGGAGGCACGACCGGGGGCAGGCCGCCCGCCCGCACGCAACACTTGGGCCGGTACCGACGCGTCTGGGGTGCGTGCCGTGGCCGGGCAGGGCCGCGTCGCCCGGCAAGGGGAGGGCCATGAACCGCTGGGTCGGCATCGTGTCGCCGCGCGAGACCGCGCCGCCGACACCCGTGCACCGCGTCGCGCTCGCCAACGACGCCGCGCGCAACCGGAGGTGGTAGCAACTGGCCGGCCACACCGGGCCGTATGAGCGGATGCGGCGGGCGCCGCGCACGCTCGGTCGGGAGCACGCGCGCCGCTACGGGTGGGAACGGTACGCGTACTGCATCGACCCGGCCGGCGGCTTCTCCGACGGCGGCCACCCCCAGCGGGCTGCCCTCCCGGCTCGGGCAATGCCCCTGGCCCTGTCGCCGCGGAGAATATGTACCTTGGCTCTCGCCGGCAGGCCCGGCAGCGCCGGAGCGGGACGAGGCCCGCTGATCCACCCCGGCGATGTGACATCCCGTGACAGATGAGAGGCTCAGGCGGGTGAGTGAGACACCACCGAACACCCTGCAATACCGCTTCGACGGGCCGGAAGACGCCCCGGTCCTGATCCTGGGTCCCTCACTGGGTACCACCTGGCACATGTGGGACCGGCAAGTGCCGGAGCTGTCGCGGCGGTGGCGGGTGCTGCGCTTCGACCTGCCGGGGCACGGCGGCGCGCCGGCCCATCCGGCCGGGTCGGTGGCCGAACTCGCCGACCGGCTCGCCGCCACGCTCGACGAACTCGGCGTCCAGCGCTTCGGATACGCGGGCTGCTCCATCGGCGGCGCGGTCGGCATCGACCTGGCGCTGCGGATCCCGCACCGGATCGCCTCGCTCGCCCTGGTGGCCGCGTCGCCGAGGTTCGGCACCGCGGACGAGTTCCGCCAGCGCGGCGTGATCGTCCGTACCAACGGTCTCGACCCGATGGCGCGCGCGGCGCCCGAGAGCTGGTTCACCCCGGGCTTCGCCGCCGCGCAGCCCGCCATCGTCGAGTGGGCCGTCCAGATGGTGCGCACCACCGACCCCGGCTGCTACATCGCCGCCTGCGAGGCGCTGGCCGCCTTCGACGTACGCGCCGACCTGGGGAGGGTCGGCGTGCCGACGCTGGTCCTGGTCGGATCCGACGACCAGTTGACCGGGCCCGCCGAGGCGCGCACGCTGGTCGCCGGGATACCGGACGCACGGCTCGCCCTGGTCCCGGAGCGTCGCACCTCGCGCCCGTGGAGCAGCCGGCGGCGGTGACCGACCTGCTCGTACGGCACTTCTCCCTGGCCTGGCAGGACACCCTGCACGCGATCCCCGCGCCGCAGTCCGCCCGCTCCGCCTCTTCCGCTCCTTCCGCTCCTTCCGTGCCCTGCGCGTCCGCGCCGGTGACCCCCGTCGCCGAGATCGCCCCGGCCGCCGAGCAGCCCCACCCCGAGGGTGCGGTACGGCCCGACCCCTATGAGGCGGGGATGAAGGTCAGGCGTGCGGTGCTGGGCGACGCGCACGTCGACCAGGCGATGGCGGCGGCGGACGAGTTCACCGCGGACTTCCAGGAGCTGGTCACGCGCTACGCCTGGGGGAGGTCTGGACCCGGGAGGGCCTCGACCGGCGGACCCGGAGCGCGGTCACCCTCACGGCCCTGGTGGCCGGCGGTCACCTGGAGGAGCTGGCCTTCCACACCCGCGCCGCCCTGCGCAGCGGCCTCACCCCCACGGAGATCCGCGAGATCCTCATCCAGGCCGGTGTCTACTGCGGCGTCCCGGCGGCGAACGCCGCCTTCCGGGTCGCCCGGTCTGTGATCCTGGAGGAGACCACTCCGCGCGACTGAGCGCCCGTCCCCGCCGCGCCCCGTCCTTCCCCCGCCCCGGCCCTCCCGTGCCCGGCGCCGTCCCTGCCGCACCCGAGGGCGGACCGCGTTCGGGAAGAGGCGGGCGATGAAGGGGCGGGCGGGGAAGGGCCGGCCCGGGGAACCGGGCGCGCCGCGTCGCGCGGGGCCCGGACGCGAGAGGAAGGCCGTCCCCGTGAAGCTCACCAAGAAGTCGCACGCCTGCATCCGCCTGGAGAAGGCCGGGCAGACCCTCGTCATCGATCCCGGGGTCTTCAGCGAGCCCGACGCCGCCGCCGGGGCCGACGCCCTGCTCGTCACGCACGAGCACCCGGACCACTTCAGCGAGGAGCGGCTCCGGGTCGCGCTCGACGCCGACCCCGCCGTCGAGGTGTGGACCCTCCGCAGCGTCGCCGGGCAGCTGTCGGCCGCCTTCCCCGGCAGGGTGCACACCGTCGGCGACGGCGACACCTTCACCGCGGCCGGCTTCGGCGTGCAGGTGCACGGCGAACTGCACGCCGTGATCCACCCGGACCTGCCGCGGATCACCAATGTCGGGTTCCTCGTGGACGGTTCGGTCTTCCACCCGGGCGACGCCCTCACCGTCCCCGGCGAGCCGGTGGAGACGCTGATGCTCCCCGTGATGGCCCCGTGGAACAAGGTCGCGGAGGTCATCGACTACGTCCGCGAGGTCGGACCGCGGCGGGCGATCGACATCCACGACGCCCTGCTCACCGACCTCGCCCGCCCGGTCTACGACACCCACATCCGGAACCTGGGCGGCGCCGAGCACCGCCGGCTCGCCTCCGGGGAGTCCACCGAGCTCTGAGGCCCGGCGGGCGAGCTCTGAGGCCCGGCGGGGCGCTGCCCGGGCCGGGGCGGCCGGTTTCCGCCGGGGGACCCCCGGTCCGCCCGTGACTGTCCGACCCCGCGGCTACGCTTGACGGCATGCGCATCGCCACCTTCAACGTCAATTCGATCACCGCCCGCCTCCCGCGGCTGCTCGCCTGGCTGGAGAGCAGCGGCACGGACGTGCTGTGCATCCAGGAGGCCAAGTGCACCGCCGAGCAGTTCCCGGTGGACGCCCTCGCAGAGCTCGGCTACGAGTCCGCGGTCAACGCCGACGGCAGGTGGAACGGCGTGGCGGTGGTCTCCCGGGTGGGCCTCGAAGACGTCGTGAAGGGCCTGCCCGGCGGCCCGGAGTACGGCGGAGTGCAGGAGCCGCGGGCGCTGAGCGCCACCTGCGGCCCGGTCCGCGTCTGGTCGGTGTATGTGCCGAACGGCCGCGAGGTCGCCCACGAGCACTACACGTACAAGCTGGCCTGGCTGGAGGCGCTGAGGGCCGCGGTCGCGCAGGACGCGGAGTCCGGCCGCCCGTTCGCGGTGCTCGGCGACTACAACATCGCGCCGACCGACGACGACGTGTGGGACCCGTCCTTCTTCGAGGGGATGACCCATGTGACCGAGCCGGAGCGCGCCGCACTGGCCGGACTGCGCGAGGCGGGCCTCGCCGACGTGGTCCCGCGCCCGCTGAAGTACGACCACCCGTTCACGTACTGGGACTACCGCCAGCTGTGCTTCCCCAAGAACCGGGGTATGCGTATCGACCTGGTGTACGGCAACGAGCCGTTCACCGCGGCCGTCAAGGACAGCTATGTCGACCGCGAGGAGCGCAAGGGCAAGGGGGCCTCGGACCACGCCCCCGTGGTGGTCGATCTCGATCTCTGACCGGTGCCCGGGGCACGCTCTCCGGCCGCGTCCGCGCGCCCAGTGGTGCGCCCGTCCACGGGAATGCGAGGCTGATCGGTATGAACATCCCATTCTTGGACAGCTGGCGCAAAAGGCACGGCGGCCCCCGGGGCCAGTCGCCGGTGTCCACGGTCGGGGGCGATCCGGAGGGTGTGGCGGAACTGCTGTCCGAGTGCGCGCTGCTGCGGGCGAGGGTGGGTCAGCAGGGGCTGGAACTGGACGACACGCCCTCCTCGTTGGAGGCGCTGGACCAGTTGCCCCGCGCTGGCGGGACGACCCCGAGGAGCTTCCCTGGCTGGGCAACGACGCGGGACTCTACCTGGGCACGGTGATCGTCCGTACCGTGCGGGGTGCCGCCTGGCACGTCTGGCCGGGCGGCCACCCCGTGGTGCGGCTCGCCTCCGGGCGCGAGGTCAATGTGGTGGAGGCGGGACTCGACTGGGCGGTGCACGGATCGCCCGAGCTGTCCCAGGTGTACGCGGAGGCGGCCGAGGCATGATCCAGCTTCGATCCCTTTAGATGGCTATTACCGCTTTTGTCCTATTCGGTGCGTGTCGGGTCGTGAAGTGCCTTGCCGGGCTGGATAGTTTGCGCTGACCTCGACACCACCGAGATTGGGGCAGAGCAGCGTATGGCCGTCGATCCGCTGATCGAGTTGAGTGATGTCGTCATGGAGCGCGTGTGCGTCGCGCGTCCCCCGGAGCCGGGCGGTAGCTCGTAGAGCCGCGCCCGGCTCGGCGCCGGCCGGAGATCACTGCTCGCGCAACGGGACCGACACATACGAGGGGTCGGTCGCGGGTGAGGAGAAGGTCAGCCGTGCGCCGGACGGGTTGTGCTCGATGTAGAGCGGGTCGACTGTGTCGACGACCAGGGCCAGACGATGGCCGGCCGGGACGTCGTAGGCGGTGGAGAACAGCTCCAGGTCTACGGGGAACGGCTTGCCCGGAGTCCGGCCGTGGAACGTGTACGGCGCATGGCTGACCAGCTTGCCGAGGCCGAGCGGCCCCACGTCGTAGAGGTACGCGACGAGGGTGCCGCTCTCCTTGGTGCTGGAGACCGTGGTGTGGAGCTTCGCCGTGCCCCTGATCCGCTGGGGGGTGCCGTAGCGCTCGGACCGCCAGACCGCGGCGAACCACCGGGGGAGCAGCGGGATCGAGGCGGTGGGGGGCAGTTTCACGAACTGGTCCAGGGCGCTGGAGAGCATCGCGATGCCGCCGTTGGCTCCCGAGTCGATGTTCGCGCGGATCGTCTCCGTGCCCCCAGGTTGATCTTGCGGGCGTCGGCGCCCACCGACTTCCAGTCCGGGTAGGTCTCATACCGCCCGCCGGAGCGCGACAGGATGCGCACGGGCTGCTCGCGGTCCACTCCGTTGTCGGTGCCCTTGAGATGGTGGTCCAGCCAGCGGCGGGCGCCGTCCCAGACGTCGTTGGGCAGGCCGAGGAGCCCCGGTGCCTCCGCGGTCGCGTGGTCGCCCGGGCGGAACTCCAGCCGCTTGGGCACGGTGAGCCGCTCGTAGAACTCGGCGTACTGGTTGGGCGGGAAGACGCTGTCGCCCCAGGCGTTGGCCAGCATGACGGCCGTGCCGTTCCGGTTGATCCGGTCGACGTGGGCGGAGGGGGACCGCTTCTCCCCCCACGCCACCATCTCGTCCTCCTTGTCCAGGTTCGCTCCGAGGAAGTCCTTGGCGAACTGCCGGAGCTCGGGGCCGGGGCGGCCCGTGAGGCGGCCCGTGCCGAGGAGCAGCCCGGCGGCCTGGCGGTGCTGGGTGCGGCCGCTGTAGATGGAGTCGGTGAGGTCGGCCCAGCCGCTGAGCGCCGCCACGGCCCTGACCCGGTCGTCGTGCGCGGCGGCAAGCAGGCTGATCCCGGCCGCGTACGACATGCCCGCCATGCCCACCCTGGACGGGTCGGCCGGGGTGTTGGCGATCGCCCAGTCGACGACCTTGCGCGCGTCGGCGATGTCCGGCGGTCCGGCGACCTCGATGTTCCCGCCGGACTGCCAGAAGCCGCGGACGTTGTAGGTCACCACGACGTAGCCGGAGCCGGCGAGCTTCCGGGCCTGCGCGAGGTACTCGATCTGGGGTGTGGCCCAGCTGGTGGGGAGTACGACCACCGGGTAGGTGCGCGAACCGCCGGCGCCGGCCGGGGTGACGACATTGGCCTTGAGGACGGTGCCGCCGTCACCGCGGATGTCGACGAACCGTATACCGGGTGCGTCCGAAGTGCCGGCGGCCGCCGCGGGAGCGGCCGGGGCGAGCCCGAAGGCGGCCCCGGCCAGCAGCGCCGCGCAGACGGCGCCGGTCGTCGAGGTGCGCAGGGCCTTGTGGGGGTGTCCCATCGCTCACTCCTGATTCGTGCCTGCCGACTCGTGCCGGCCGCAAAGTGACCCGACGGTAACCTTTGGCCCTTACCCGTGGTAACTACTCGGTGAGTTACGCGAGCGTAACGATTCTTGACGAGGTGTCAGTGCCGGTGCCTGTGCGCGGCGGCCGGAGACGCTGGCTGACCGGGCGTCAGGCCGGAGACGCGGCGCGCCTGCTGCCGGTACGCCCGCCGCGACACGCCGCCGGTGCCACCGCACCCTGGCCGGAACACCCGCCGCGACACGCCGCCGGGGCCGATTCGCCGGTGGTCGCGGCGGGCGAGTTGGCGGCGGCGTATGGACGGGTGGGCGGGGCGCCCGGACGCCGGGGCGCGCGGGACGCGGGGGTGCGCGGGGACGGGGGGACCGCGGACACGGCTCAGCGGCCGAACGCCTGATGCGCCCTCCTCGCCGGGGAGCGACGGGCGCACGGACCCGTCGCGCGTCGAGGTGGTCTCCGCCCCCTCCGGGCACGGCATGTCCGACAGTGCGCCGGTCCCGCACCCTGGCGGTTCCCCGCGCCCCCGGTACACCGTGGGGGCCTGCGGCCCCGCTCACCCGGCGGCCCCGCCCTCCGCTGCCCCGCGAACGGAGAAGACGTGACACCCTTCGTGCTCCCGCACACGCTCCTCGGCGACGGCCCGCACCGGGTCGTCGCCGTCCACGGCTGGCTCGCCGACCGCGACGCCTTCGCCCCCGTGCGCCCCGACCTCGACCTGGAGGCGTTCACCTACGCGTTCGTCGATCTGCGCGGCTACGGCGAGGCCATGGGAACACCGGGCAGCCACACCACCGGCGAGGGCGCCGCCGACGTCCTCTCCCTCGCGGGCCGCCTCGGCTGGGACCGCTTCTCGGTCGTCGGGCACTCCATGGGCGGAGCCGTGGCGCAGCGCGTCGCCGCCCTGGCGGCGGACCGGGTGCGGCGGATCGTCGGCATCTCCCCGGTTCCGGCCAACGGGCTGCCGATGCCGCCGGAGCAGTGGGGCCTCTTCGCCGACGCCGCAGAACAGCCGGAGAGCCGCCGCGTCATCATCGACCTCACCACCGGCTCGGTACGGCCCGCCGCCTGGCTGGACCGCATGGTCCGCAGATCCCTGGAGCGCAGCGACCCCAAGGCGTTCCGCACCTGGCTGGACTCATGGGCCGCCGAGGACTTCCACACCGAGGTCGACGGATCGGCCGTCCCCGCGCTCGCCGTCACCGGCGCGCTCGACCCGGCCGTCACCGCCGGGCTACTGCGGGACACCTGGATGCGCTCGTACCCGCACGGCGAACTCGCCGAACTGGCCCACGCCGGCCACTACGCCATGGACGAGACCCCGCTCCAGCTCATCCGCATCGTCGAGGACTTCCTCCGGGCGGACGCATGAGCCCGGGGCCCGGCCCGGCGCCGTCCGCGTCCCCGGCGTCCCCGGTGTCCTCGGCGCCCCGGCATCCTCGACCCGCGTCCGTACGCGCCCGGGGCGCCGTCGGGAAGAGGGAGAGGCGAGGCCGCAGCGGGTCACGTCGGCGCCGGGGCGCCCGCGGGTCCCGTACGCGCCGGCCACCGGGCCGCAGTCCCGACGCGTCCCGCCGCCCCGGCCCGGCCGTCCGCCCTCGCCCCCGCCCCCGCCCTCGCCCCCGCGGGGGTGTGCGTCACGGCGCCGGTGCCGGGTCCGGCTCGCCGGCCGGGACCGGCGTCTGCGCGGCGCGGGTCACGTCGGCGACCAGTTCGACGACATCGGGCCCGTACGCCTGGGTGTTGACGACCTTCAGCAGCAGGACGAAGGAGTCCGAGCCGTGCTTGCGGGCGAGCCTCTCGTGATGGCGGGCCAGATAGCGGGTCGCCGCCTGGTTGGTGATGGCGCGCTGGCCGCAGAAGAGGAAGACCGGCCGGCCGCCCTCGCCCGCGGTGAGCCGGGCCAGGAGCACGTACTCGGTGCTGCCCGCCTCCAGCCGGTAGTGCTCGGTACCGATCCGGAAAGCGGCGCGTTCCGGGCCCGTCGCCGGTTCCGTGTCGATCCTCACCCCCGGCAGCAGACTGCCCACGTGAGCCGCCGTGCGGCGATTGGAGAAGGGCCCTCCGACGCAGAACTCGGTGCGCTCGCCGAAGCCGAGCTGGGCGATGTCGTGCCGGAGTATCTGCGCCCGCGCCCCGCAGTCCTTGATCAGCGCGGAGAGCTCCAGCAGCGCGAACACGTCGAAGCGGTGCACGGCCCCGTCGGCGTCGGAGTCGCGGTTGACCACGAGCAGGCACTCGGAGTTCCCGGGGAGCCCGAAGAAGGCCTGCTTCCGGCGCAGCTTGCGCCGCCACAGGTGGGTCCGGAAGGCCCAGCCGAGGCAGGCGCTGACGCCGGCGGCCACCACACCGAGCACGATGTTGCGCAGGTCTTCGCTCATGGGCGCGCATGCTAGCGGCCGGGGCGGAACAATGGTCGATGTCGTTCCGATCCGGTCTCGACGGGGCCCTGAACCGGCCCCTGTGCCGTCGTGAGGCCGTCGTGAGGCCGTCGAGAGTCGGTCCCGAGGCGGTCCCGAGGCGGTCCCGAGGCGGTCCTGACGGCCGGTGGGCGGCGGCGTTACGCTGCGCGGACGTCCGCCGGATGGAGGTACGCATGGGTCGCAGAGTCGCCCGTCACGCTCCGCTCACCGTGGTCTTCACCGCCCTGCTGGCCGTGCTGACGGCCGGGGCCGCCGCGCCGCCGACGCAGGCGCCCGACCCGGCGGCCCCACCGGTGAAGGAGCCCGTGGCCACCGGGTACGGCGGAGCCGTCGCGAGCGTCGACGCCGACGCCTCGGCGGCGGGCATCGAGGTGCTGAGGCGCGGCGGCAACGCCGTGGACGCGGCGGTCGCCACCGCAGCGGCGCTCGGGGTCACCGAGCCGTACTCCGCGGGCATCGGCGGTGGCGGCTACTTCGTCTACTACGACGCGGGCAAGCGCAGGGTCCACACCATCGACGGGCGCGAGACCGCTCCGCGCTCGGCCGACGCCGCCCTGTTCCAGGAGAACGGCAAGCCCATCCCGTTCGCGGAGGGCGTCACCAGTGGTCTGGGCGTCGGCACCCCCGGCACCGCCGCGACCTGGGACGCGGCGCTCGCCGCCTGGGGCAGCCGCCCGCTGGCTCAGTTGCTCAAGCCAGCGGAGCGGCTGGCGAGGCACGGCTTCACCGTCGACGAGACCTTCCGCAGCCAGACCCGGGCGAACGAGGCCCGGTTCCGGGACTTCCCGGCCAGCGCCGAGCTGTTCCTGCCGGGCGGCCGGCTGCCGGAACCCGGATCGGTCTTCAAGAACCCCGATCTCGCCCGCACCTACGCGGAGATCGGCCGCAAGGGCACCCGGGTGATGTACAGGGGCGCCGTCGCCCGCGACATCGTCGACACCGTGCGGGCCCCGGAGGTGCGCGAGGGCGCCACCCGCGTCGTTCGGCCCGGCGACCTGACGCTCCGTGACCTCGCCACCTACGAGACGGTCCGCAGGCAGCCGACGAGGGTGCCGTACCGGGGCCTCGACGTCTACGGCATGGCCCCGTCCTCGTCCGGCGGCACCAGCGTCGGCGAGGCGCTGAACATCCTGGAGGGGACCGACCCCGCCGGGCTGTCCGAGGCGAAGTACCTGCACCGCTTCATCGAGGCGAGCCGCATCACCTTCGCCGACCGGGGACGCTGGGTCGGCGACCCGGCCTTCGAGGACGTGCCGGTACGGGAACTGCTCTCCCAGCGGTACGCGGACAGCCGGGCCTGCCTCATCCGCGACGACGCCGTCCTCACCAGCCCCCTCCCGCCCGGCGACCCCCGCGCCCCCGGCCGTGCGCGTCCGCGGGCCGGGCCGCGCCGACGACGTACGAGGGCGAGAACACCACCCACCTCACCGTCGCCGACCGGTGGGGCAACGTCGTCGCCTACACCCTGACGATCGAGTCGACCGGCGGCAGCGGCATCACGGTGCCCGGCCGGGGCTTCCTCCTGAACAACGAGCTGACGGACTTCTCCTTCGCCCCCGCCGACCCGGCCGTACACGACCCGAACCTCCCCGGCCCCGGCAAGCGGCCGCGTTCCTCGATGTCCCCGACGATCGTCCTGGACGACCGGGCCCGGCCCGTGCTGGCACTCGGCTCCCCCGGCGGCGCGACGATCATCACCACCGTCCTGCAGACGCTCACCGGCGTCGTCGACCGCGGCCTGCCCCTGGTCGACGCGATCGCCGCCCCGCGAGCCAGCCAGCGCAACCAGACCACCACCGAACTCGAGCCGGAGCTGTGGAACAGCCCGCTGAGGGCGGAGCTGGAAGCCGTCGGCCACGCCTTCCGCCAGAACCCGGAGATCGGCGCGGCGACCGGGGTGCACCGCCTGCCGGACGGCCGCTGGGTGGCCGCGGCGGAGACGGTGCGGCGCGGCGGCGGCTCGGCGATGGTGGTGCGCCCCGCGGGCCCGTAGCGCGGGCTTGCGGTATGGACCCGTGGCGGGGGCTTGCCGTGCGGGCCCGTGGTGCGGAGGGCGCGGAGGCGCGGAGCGGGCACGTGGCGCAGGCCCGTGCCACGGCGGCTCGCGGCTAACGGCCGCAGCGGGCCACCGGGTTCACCCTCACGGGCGGCCCCGGTGGCGCTCCGCCGCCCTCCCGCTGCTTGCTGGAGGGGACAGAAAGCGAGCAGCCCATGGAACCGAACAGGGAGCGACTGCGCACCCCCCGCGCCGCGGGACTGGCCGGGATCGTGTTCGCGGTGCTGCTGGCCGCCGCGATCGTGCTGATGCGGCTGGCGATTCCCGAGGGTGCCACCGATCTCGGCGGCGACACCCTCAGCCCCGACCGGCGGCGCGCGGTGCGCGCGGCACTGGAGCTGGTCCCGTTCGCCGGGATCTTCTTCCTGTGGTTCATGGGCGCCCTGCGGGCCCAGGTGGGGGAGCGGGAGGACAAGCTCGTCGCGACGGTGTTCCTCGGCAGCGGCCTGGTGTTCGTGGCCACCATCTTCGGGGCCGCGTCGGCGGCGGGCAGCATCCTCGCCGACCAGCAGCCCTCGGAGTTCGGCCGCAACTTCGCGTACACGCTGCTGACCACGTACGCGATGCGGATGGCGGCGGTCTTCATCTTCGCGACCTCGACCATCGGCCACCGGCTCGGCGTGATCCCCCGGCCGCTCACCATCGTCGGCTACGCGGCAGGCCTGGTGCTGCTGTTCGCGGGCCCCAGCTTCCCGTGGTCGGAACTGGTCTTCCCGGCCTGGTCCGCGATGATCGGCGCCCATCTGCTCAGGGTCCGGATGAGGTCCCGGCCGCAGCCGGCCGACGTGCTGTGAAACGCCGCAGCCGGCCGACGCCGTGAACCGCCGCGGCGGACGGTCCGTGGTCCGGGCCGCCCGCCGCGGCGTCCCGGGCCGTCCGCAGGCGGTGCCGGCGGCGACCGGCCGGGGCCCGTCGCCGAGTGTCCCGGCGGCGCGCCGCCGGGACCCGGCTGTGCCGCTCTGCGCACCGGCTGTGGGTGGCCGTGGGCGGCCGTGAGCGGGCGGATCCCGCCCGGCCCGGTCCGCCGTCTCCGTCCCGTCCTGGTGCTCATGGTCCTGCCCGTCGGCGGTTTCGCCGGTGGCGTCCCTGTCTGCCGGATCTCCCGCGGGGCTGCGGGTCCCTGTCTGCGGGACCTCCCGCGGTGTTCAGGTCCCGCCTGGCGGCCGCCTCGTGCGGCCGGTTCCCGGCCTCGTCCGCTCACTCCTTTGGCCCGCCCCGGCGAGCGGGACGGCCCCGGCGCCCGCATGCTGGTTCAGGGGGAGTCACGAGGCAACGGGAAGGGCTGATCCGTCGTGAGAGTTGTCGTCGATCTCAACCGGTGCCAGGGGTACGCGCAGTGCGCCTTCCTCGCCCCGGACGTCTTCGAAATGCACGGCGAGGAAGCGCTGCTGTACAAGCCCCGGCCCGACGAGGCGTTCCGTGAGGACGTGGCCCGTGCCGTGGCCGCGTGTCCCGTACAGGCCATCCTCGTGGACCGGTCCGACGAGGCCGTGACCGCCGGGGAGGCCTCCGATGCCCGCTGACGGACACCTCGAACGGCTCAAGCGCGAAGGGCGCATCGTCGTCGTCGGCGCCTCCCTGGCCGGTCTCAGGGCCGCGGAGACCCTGCGGCTGGAGGGCTTCGCCGGCACGCTCACGATGATCGGTGACGAGCCCTACGAACCGTACGACCGGCCCCCGCTCTCCAAGGGGGTCCTGCTCGGCAGGACCACTCCGGACCACACCGCCCTGCCCCGGCGCGCGGCCCTGGAGGCCGACTGGCGGCTCGGCACGGCCGCCGCCGGGCTCGACATGGCCGCCAAACGCGTCCGGCTGGCCGACGGCGAGGAGGTCGAGTACGACCGGCTGCTGATCACCACCGGCGTCCGCGCCCGGCCGTGGCCGCACGAGGGCGAGGCCGCGCTCGACGGGGTCTTCGTCCTGCGGACCCGTGACGACGCGACCGCGCTGCAGAAGCGCCTCGCGGACGGGCCCCGCCGGGTGCTCGTCATCGGCGCCGGCTTCACCGGCTCGGAGATCGCCTCCGCCTGCCGCGAACGGGACATCCCCGTGACGGTCGCGGAACGCGGAGCCGCGCCCCTCGTCGGCGCGCTCGGTGGGGTCGTCGGCGCGGTGGCCGCCGAGCTCCAGCGCGAGCACGGGGTGGATCTGCGCACGGGAGTCATGGTGACCGGGCTCGAGGGGGACTCGGCCGGACGGGTGCGGGCCGCCCATCTCTCCGACGGGTCCTCCGTCGAGGCCGACATCGTGGTCGTCGCGCTCGGCGCGACGCGCAACACCGAGTGGCTCGCCGGATCGGGGCTGGGGGCCGGCCCCCGGGGCATCGCCTGCGACGCCGGCTGCCGGGCCTTCGACATCCGGGGCATCGTCACCGACGACGTCTTCGTCGCCGGTGACGTGGCGCGGTCGCCGCATCCGCTCTTCGGGTACCAGTTCCTGTCGCTGGAGCACTGGGGCAACGCTGTCAGCCAGGCCGAGACCGCCGCGCACAACATGCTCTGCGAGAGCGTCGACCGCCGCCCCCACATGTGGGTCCCGGCCTTCTGGTCCTCGCAGTTCGGCGTCAACATCAAGTCGGTGGGCGTGCCGTCCATGGGCACGGAACTCCTGGTCTCCCAGGGCTCGCTCGCCGAACGGCGGTTCGCGGGGTGTACGGGTACCAGGACCGCGTCATCGGCGCCGTCACCTTCGACCAGGCGCGCTGGCTGCCGTTCTACGAGCATCTCATCGAGACGACGGCGCCGTTCCCGCCGACGTTCCCGACGGTGGACCGCCGGCCGGAGGGAGCGCGGCCCGTACCGGCCGACTTCCCCGACCCGTCGCTGCCCACGCACGGACCCACCGTCACCCTCAGCGGCTACTCGCCGGCCGACCGGCGGATGACCTTCACCCCCGGCCGGCACTGACGCCGTGAGCGAGCACAAGGAACCCGCCATGACCCAAGGCAGCCTCCTGCGGCAGATCCTCGAGTACGAGAACCGCCACGACCCGTACCCCCTGTACGCGGAACTCCGGAAGACGCCCGTGCTGAACGAGGACGACGGCGCGTACGTCGTGAGCACCTACGACGAGGTCCTGACCCTTCTGCACGACCCACGGGTCAGTTCCGACTCCCGCAACATGACCCAGCCCGCGGGCATCGACCTGCAGGACCAGCAGCAGGACGAGGAGACGACGCTGCCGCCCAGCTTCATCCGGCTCGACCCGCCGGAGCACGACCGGCTGCGCCGCCTGACGAACACCTCCTTCGGGCCGCCCCACGAGCCGCACCGGGTGCACGAGATGCGCGGCGAACTGGGCGGGATCGTCTCTGACCTGATCGGAGGCATCGGCGGCACGGACCGGATCGACCTGGTCGAGCAGTTCTCGTACCCGTTCCCCGTGACCGTGATCTGCCGTCTGCTCGGCGTGCCGCGCGAGGACGAGTCGCGCTTCCACGGCTGGGCCGACACCCTCGCGGCCAGCCTGGACCCGATGCCCGGCCAGGACCCGACCGAACGGGACAGGCGCACCCAGAAGGCCCGCACCGAACTCGGCATGTACCTGGCCGGGCTGATCGAGGAACGGCGCAAGAAGCCGCAGAAGGACATGCTCTCCGAACTGGCCACGCTCAAGGGGCCGGACGGTTCGCTGTCCACGATGGAACTGCTCAGCACCGCCGCGCTGCTGCTGGTCGCCGGTCACGAGACCACCGTGAACCTGATCACCAACGGCATGCTGACGCTGCTGCGCAACCCGCAGGTGCTGGAGCGCCTGCGCACCGACCCGAACCTGTCCGTGCCGCTCGTCGAGGAACTGCTGCGCTTCGAACCCCCGGTGCAGCTGGTGCCGAACCGCACGACCCTCGCGGACATCGAGATCGCCGGGGTCACCATCCCGAAGGGCGCCTCCCTGTGGCTGGTGGTGGCCGCGGGCAACCGCGACCCCCTGCGCTTCGAGGATCCCGACCGCTTCGATCCCGACCGCCAGGACAACCGGCACCTGGGCTTCGGCAGCGGCGTCCACAGCTGCTTCGGCGCGCCCCTCGCCCGGCTGGAGGCCCAGATCGCGCTGAGCGAACTCGCACGCCGGCTGGTCAACCCCCGGTTGCTGGAGGACCCGCCCGAGTACCGCCAGAACGCGGTGCTGCGCGGTCCCCGTCATCTGCCGGTCGCCTGCGACGACATCCGGCCGTGAGCCCGGGGCGCCGTCCGGCCCTGTGAGCGGGCTGCCCGGGCCGTGAGCACGGGGCCGCATCGGGTGGTGCGGCCAGGGGCGGCGTGGGACCGCGCCGCGGGCTCGGGCCGGCCTGGGGCGTGGGCCCGGTTCGGCATCGGGCGGTCCGGACGGTCCGGTTCACGCTGCGGTCCGTTTTCCATGGTGCGGTCTGTTCCATGGTGCGGTCCGGTTCACGGCGCGGTCAGGATGCGCGGGCCCTCGTCGGTGACGGCCACCGTGTGCTCGGCGTGGGCCGCCCGGGAACCGTCAGCCGTGCGCACCGTCCAGCCGTCGCGGTCCGTCCGGTGGCCGTCGCCGCCGCTCCCGATGAGCATCGGCTCGATCGCCAGCACCATGCCGTGGCGCAGCGGCATGCCGCGCCCGGGGCGGCCCTCGTTCGGGACGTCCGGGCCCTCGTGCATCGCACGGCCCACGCCGTGGCCGCCGTAGCCCCTCGGGATGCCGTAGCCGGCGGTCCGGCAGACGCGGCCGATCGCGTGGGCGATGTCGCCGATGCGACGGCCGACGACGGCCGCGGCGATGCCGGCCTCCAGGGCCGCGTACGCCGTCTCCGTCAGGCGCGCGTCGGCGGGACGGGTCCGGCCCACCGTGAAGCTGACGGCCGAGTCGCCGACCCAGCCGTCCAGGACCGCGCCGCAGTCCACACTCACGAGGTCGCCGTCGCGCAGCCGGTAGCCGTCCGGGATGCCGTGCACGATCGCGTCGTTGACGGACACGCAGACGACAGCGGGGAAAGGCGCCGGGGCCCAGGCCGGATGGTAGCCGAGGAACGGCGAGGCCGCACCGGCCTCGTGCAGCACGGCCCGGGCGGTCTCGTCCAGGGCGCGCGCCGTGACGCCTACCGCGGCCGTCTCGCGTACGGCGGCGAGGGCACGGGCCACGACCCGGCCGGCGGCGCGCATCGCGTCCAGCGAGGCATTGGTCTTGATCTCCACCATGCCAATTACTATACCGGTCGCAGCGGCCGGTGCCGGTATTAGAATGACGCCATGGTTCGTACGCCCCTGACCCCCGAAGAACGCGAACGCGGAGAGCGGCTCGGGCGGTTGCTGCGCGAGGCCCGCGGCCGGCGGAGCATGGTGGAGATCGCCGCCGCCGCGGGGATCTCCGCCGAGACGCTGCGCAAGATCGAGACGGGCCGCGCCCCGACACCCGCGTTCTTCACCGTGGCGGCCCTGGCCGGGGCGCTCGGGCTGTCCCTGGACGACCTGGCGGCGCGCTGCGCGTTCGTCCCGGTGTGATGGGTCGGGGGCCGGTCCCCGGCCGCCGAGGTGCGGCCCCGGCTCCGTGCCGGACCGCGCGAGTGCGGCCCGGGGCACCGGCCCGGCGTCGCGGGGCGTAGTCTCGCGCCCGTGGACCTCCAGGAGCTCGACCGCGCCAAGTACATCAGCCTCACCACCTTCCGCAAGGACGGGACGGGCGTCGCCACGCCCGTGTGGTTCGCCGTCGAGGGCGGTGAACTGTACGTCTGGACCCGCTCCGACTCGTGGAAGGTCAAGCGCCTGCGCCGGGACGACCGGGTCACGGTGGTCCCCTGCGACGTGCGCGGCAGGGTCGGGGAGGGGGCCGAGGCCGCGGAGGGTAATGCGCGCCTGCTCGAAGGGGCCGATCTCGGGAAGGTCAGGAAGCTGCTGAGCCGCAAGTACACCTGGCGGTTCTGGCTCGTCGACGTGCCCGCCGCGGTCGTGCGTCTGGGCAGGCGCCCGCACACCGGCATCGCGGTGACGCTTCGGGCACGTTGAGCGATCCGCACCGTTCCCGAAAACTGCGCGTAGCCGTCCCGTAACACGGCTGGGGTCGAATGCCTGCGAACCCGAGGCGGAGGGCGGGCAGACGATGGCGGCGCAGCAACTCCCGGACCAGATGGGGGACTTCGCGCGATACCTCAGTACGGTGACGGAGCGCCTGGATCCGGAGAGCGGCTGGTGCGCGGTGTTCCGGCGGCGCGACCCCGACGGGCTGACGGCCTGTCTGCGAGGGGCCGAGGTACCACCGTGGGACGTGGTGGAGTCCCTTCTCCAGGACCTCGCGGCGGACGGCGAGGAGACGGCGCACGCCCGCGGGTTGCACGCCGCGGCGGCGACCGCCCACGACCGCCGGCCGGGCGGCGCGGAAGCCCTGAGGCGGAGGTTGGAGGCGATGCGGCGCGAACGGGCCCGCGCGGCGGAGCGGGGCCGGGAACTGCTGCACCGGCTCGCCGCCGTCCCCGAGCACTCCGCCGCGTACCGGGACCTGGCCCACGACCTCTCCTGGACCAACGACGACCACACCCGCGCGACCTCGCGATGCGCCGAACTCGCCACCCGGATCGCCGCGCTGGCACCCCCTCCCGGGCCTCCCGCCGGCCGGGCGCCGTCCGGTCCGCACCCGGATCAGCCCCATCGCGCGGCGGCAGCCGCGGGGTTCGGCGCGCACACCGCGGGGCCCGACGGGGACCATGACGCCCATCGGGGCGCCGCGCCGGGAGTCGCGGGGGGTGAGCCGGCGGCACGGGCCGGGCAGGGGCATCACCCGGCGCACTTCGGCGCGGAGACCCGGACCGAACCGCCGGAGGCCGGCGCCGAGGAGACGGGCGGCGGGCGGCGGGCGGCGGCTCGGGCCGGCGGTTCCGGTCCCGGGTGGGACGGGGTGGCCGCCGCGACGGGTGGTGCCGGTGGTGCCGGTGTGTGGCCCCGTGCCGAGGCGGATGCCGAGGAGACGGGCGGCGGGCGGCGGGCGGCGGCGGCCGGTGGCGTCGGGCCGGGACGGGACGGAGCACCCGCCGCGGCCGATGGTGCCGGTGGCGCCGGTGCCTGGGGCGCTGCCGATGGCGGGGCAGGGCCCGAGTGGGGCGGGGCGGACGCCGGGTTCGGCGCTGCCGGAGTGCCGAACCGCCCCGCGGGGGACGCCGAGGTGGGGCCGGGACGGGGCGGAGCGCCCGCCGCGGCCGATGGTGCCGGTGCGTGGCGTGCTGACGTGGCGAGCGGGGGCGGGGCGCCGCAGCCGCCCGGGGCCGACTCGCCCGGGGGCGCCATGCCGGGAGCCGGTTCGCCCGGAAGCGGCCCGCCGGGCGCCGGGCGTGAAGAGCGCCGGGGGAGCAGACGGCGGCCGCGCGGGGCACGGTACGCCTGGTTCGACGGCGCGGCGGAGGACGGCGGGGACGAGCCCGTTCCCGTGCCCGGCGTACCGGAGTTGCCCGTCGCCGCCGCGCGGCCGCGCGGCGCACGGTTCGTCGGGGGAGCGGACGCGGAGCCGGCCGGCGCGGTGGGCCGGCCGCCGGCCGCGCCCGTCGGCGAGGACGACCGCCGGGCGGCCCTGGAGGCCGTCGCCGCGCTCGGCCGGCTGCGTGCGGAGGGCCGCAGCGGAGAGGCGCACGTCCTGCTCTGCGAGGCCGCGTCGGGGCCCGCGGCCCGGCTGCCGGTGCTCGCCGCCGAGTTGCACCGCTCGGGGCTCTCCGCCGACTGGCCCACCCTCCTCTGGGAGGTGGCTTCGCTGCCGCCGGAGCGGCTCGCCGAGGCCGCCGGCGCCCTCGCCGAGGCGGGCCGCGAGGACGACTGCGGCCGGCTGCTCCGCCAGGGCGTGTCCCGTCCCGCCGGCGAGATCGCGGACGCCGTCCTCGCCCTCGCCGACGCGGGGGGCCGCCGCGAGGCGGGCGCGCTGCTCGCGGCCTTCCTCCGGGTCCGCACACCGGAGGAGGGCGCGCGGATCGCCGCCGCCGACCCCCGCCGCCTCGTTCCGCAACTGCTCTCCGCCGCCCGCGCGGTGTCGCCCGGCAGTGAGCGCGATCTGGTGCACGCGCTGCGCGTCGCAGGTCTCATCGGCGCCTGAAAGCATGCGGTATACGCCGTATGCCGACCGCTCGGGTGCGAAACATGATCGACACTGCGGGTTGACGACGATGGTCTTGCCCCCGTGTGTGACGGGGCTTACCTTCTCCTCCTACGCATCGCGTCTACGTGCGTAGAGGCTCTGACGTCTTGTCGAAGGAGCAGCTCATGACCAACGTCGTTCGCGCCGCACTCGTCCAGGCCACCTGGACCGGCGACACCGAATCCATGATCGCCAAGCATGAGGAGCACGCCCGTGAGGCGGCCCGGCAGGGCGCCAAGGTCATCGGATTCCAGGAGGTCTTCAACGCCCCGTACTTCTGCCAGGTGCAGGAGCCGGAGCACTACCGCTGGGCCGAACCCGTGCCGGACGGCCCCACGGTGCTCCGCATGCGGGACCTGGCCCGGGAGACCGGGATGGTGATCGTCGTCCCCGTCTTCGAGGTCGAGGACTCCGGCTTCTACTACAACACCGCCGCCGTGATCGACGCCGACGGCAGCTATCTCGGCAAGTACCGCAAGCACCACATCCCCCAGGTCAAGGGATTCTGGGAGAAGTACTACTTCAGGCCCGGGAACGCCGGCTGGCCCGTCTTCGACACCTCCGTCGGCAAGGTCGGCGTCTATATCTGCTACGACCGCCACTTCCCGGAGGGCTGGCGCCAACTCGGACTCGGCGGAGCCCAGTTGGTCTACAACCCGTCGGCCACCTCCCGCGGCCTGTCCGCCTACCTCTGGCAGCTGGAGCAGCCCGCGGCGGCCGTCGCCAACGAGTACTTCATCGCCGCCATCAACCGGGTCGGCCAGGAGGAGTACGGCGACAACGACTTCTACGGCAGCAGCTACTTCGTCGACCCGCGCGGGCAGTTCGTCGGCGACGTCGCCAGCGACAAGGAGGAGGAACTGATCGTCAGGGACCTCGACTTCGGCCTCATCGACGAGGTGCGGCAGCAGTGGGCCTTCTACCGCGACCGGCGGCCCGACGCCTACGAGGGGCTGGTCAAGCCGTGAACGGCCTGTACGGGCGGCACCGCGCCGTCATCCCCGACTGGGTCGCGCTCTACTACCGGCAGCCCGTCGAGATCACCCACGGGGAGGGGCGGCACGTCTGGGACGCCGACGGCAACCGCTACCTCGACTTCTTCGGCGGCATCCTCACCACCATGACCGCCCACGCCCTGCCCGAGGTCACCAAGGCGGTGAGCGAGCAGGCCGGGCGGATCATCCACTCCTCGACCCTCTACCTCAACCGCCCCATGGTGGAGCTGGCCGAGCGCATCGCCGCCCTGTCCCACATCCCCGACGCCCGGGTCTTCTTCACCACCTCCGGCACCGAGGCCAACGACACCGCCCTGCTGCTGGCCACCGCGTACCGCAGGTCCGGCCAGATCCTGGCGATGCGCAACAGCTACCACGGCCGCTCCTTCTCGGCCGTGTCCGTCACCGGCAACCGCTCCTGGTCACCGACCACCCTCTCCCCGGTGCAGACCCTGTACGTGCACGGGGGCATGCGCACCCGCGGACCCTACGCGGGTCTCTCCGACGCGCAGTTCATCGAGGCGTGCGTGGCCGACCTGGAGGACCTGCTCGGTCACACCCACGACGTGGCCGCGCTGATCGCCGAACCCATCCAGGGCGTCGGCGGCTTCACCTCCCCGCCGGACGGGCTGTACGCGGCCTTCCGCGAAGTCCTCGACCGGCACGGGATCCTGTGGATCGCCGACGAGGTGCAGACCGGCTGGGGCCGGACGGGAGAGCACTTCTGGGGCTGGCAGGCGCACGCGGAGAACGGCCCGCCGGACATCCTCACCTTCGCCAAGGGCATCGGCAACGGGATGTCCCTCGGCGGCGTCGTCGCCCGCGCCGAGGTGATGAACTGCATCGACGCCAACTCCATCTCCACGTTCGGCGGTTCGCCCGTCACCTCGGCCGCGGGGCTCGCGAACCTCTCGTACCTGCTGGAGCACGATCTGCAGGGCAACGCGCGGCGGGTCGGCGGACTGCTCATCGAGCGGCTCCGCGCCATCGCCGCCGGGGTCCCCGCCGTGCGCGAAGTACGCGGACGGGGGCTGATGATCGGCGTCGAACTGGTCCGGCCGGGCACGGACGAGGCGTTCCCCGAGGCGGCCGCCGCCGCGCTCGAGGCCGCCCGCGAAGGCGGACTGCTCATCGGCAAGGGCGGCGGTCACGACACCAGCGTCCTGCGGATCGCACCGCCGATGTCCCTCACCGTCGCCGAGGCGGAAGAGGGCGCCTCGATCCTCGAAAGCACCCTGCGCAGCATCTAGTCCACGCGAGGGGAAGACCATGAGCAACCGCACCCTGATCCGAGGCGGACTCGTTCTGACCGCCGCCGACGAGACCCACGCCGACGTCCTGGTCGAGGACGGCCGTGTCGCCGCCCTCGCCGCCCACGGCTCGGTCGCCGCGGGGAGCTGGACCGCCGACCGCACCATCGACGCCACCGGGAAGTACGTCATCCCGGGCGGGGTCGACGCGCACACCCACATGGAGCTGCCTTTCGGCGGCACCTTCGCGTCCGACACCTTCGAGACGGGCACCCGGGCCGCCGCCTGGGGCGGTACCACCACCATCGTGGACTTCGCCGTCCAGGCCAGGGGCCAGACCCTGCGGGAGGGACTCGACGCCTGGTACGCCAAGGCCGACGGCAACTGCGCCATCGACTACGGCTTCCACATGATCCTCTCCGATGTCAACGAGTCCTCCCTGAAGGAGATGGACCTGCTCGTCGAGGAGGGCGTCACCTCCTTCAAGCTGTTCATGGCCTACCCCGGCGTCTTCTACAGCGACGACGGCCAGATCCTGCGCGCCATGCAGCGCGGCACCGCCAACGGCGGGCTGATCATGATGCACGCGGAGAACGGCATCGCGATCGACGTCCTCGTCGAACAGGCCCTGGTGCGCGGCGAGACCGACCCCCGATACCACGGCGAGGTCCGCAAGGTGCTGCTGGAGGCCGAGGCCACGCACCGCGCCGTCCAGCTCGCCCGGGTCGCCGGGGCGCCGCTGTACGTCGTGCACGTCTCGGCCGAGGAGGCCGTCGCCGAACTGGCCGCCGCCCGGGACATGGGACTGCCGGTGTTCGGCGAGACCTGTCCGCAGTACCTGTTCCTGTCCACCGACAACCTCGCCGAACCGGGCTTCGAGGGCGCCAAGTACGTCTGCAGCACACCGCTGCGGCCCAGGGAGCACCAGGCCGCGTTGTGGCGCGGGCTGCGGACCGACGACCTCCAGGTGGTCTCCACCGACCACTGCCCGTTCTGCTTCTCCGGCCAGAAGGACCTCGGCCGCGGTGACTTCTCCAGGATCCCCAACGGGCTGCCGGGCGTGGAGAACCGGATGGACCTGCTCCACCAGGCGGTCCTCGACGGCCGTATCTCCCGCCGCCGCTGGATCGAGATCGCCTGCGCCGCGCCCGCCCGGATGTTCGGCCTCTATCCGAAGAAGGGCACCATCGCGCCGGGCGCCGACGCCGACATCGTCGTGTACGACCCGCGTGCGGAGCAGGTCCTCTCCGCCGAGACCCACCACATGAACGTCGACTACTCGGCCTACGAGGGCAAGCGGGTCACCGGACGGGTCGAGACCGTGCTCTCGCGCGGTGAAGTCGTCATCGACCGCCGGGAGTTCACCGGCCGGGCCGGTCACGGCGTCTTCACCCCCCGCTCGACCTGCCAGTACCTGAACTAGACCCAGCGGAACCCGACCCAGGAGGTCCACGTGGACTTCGGACTCGTCCTGCAGACGGACCCGCCCGCCTCGGCGGTCGTCGGCCTGATGCGGCGCGCGGAACGCAACGGCTTCCGCTACGGCTGGACGTTCGACTCGGCGGTGCTGTGGCAGGAGCCGTTCGTCATCTACAGCCAGATCCTCGAGCACACCCGGAAGATGCACGTCGGTCCCATGGTCACCAACCCCGGGACCCGGACGTGGGAGGTGACGGCCTCGACCTTCGCCACCCTGAACGACATGTTCGGCAACCGCACCGTCTGCGGCATCGGCCGCGGTGACTCGGCGATGCGGGTGGCCGGCCGCAGGCCCGACACCCTGGCCCGGCTCGGCGAGGCCATCGACGTCATCCGCGATCTCGCCGAGGGCCGCGAGGCCGTCGTCGACGGCAACCCCATCCGCATTCCCTGGGTGCGGGACGGCAGGCTGCCCGTGTGGATGGCGGCCTACGGACCGAAGGCCCTGGCCCTCGCCGGGCAGAAGGCCGACGGGTTCATCCTCCAACTCGCCGACCCCTACCTCACCAGGTGGATGGTCAGGGCCGTACGCGAGGCCGCCGCCGACGCCGGTCGGGACCCGGAGGCGATCACGATCTGCGTGGCCGCGCCGGCGTATGTGGGCGACGACCTCGAGCACGCCCGCGACCAGTGCCGCTGGTTCGGGGGATGGTCGGCAACCACGTCGCCGACCTGGTCTCGCGCTACGGGGAGGGTTCCTCGATGGTCCCCGGCGAGCTCACCGAGTACATCAAGGCCCGGCAGGGCTACGACTACCGCCACCACGGCCGCGCCGGGAACCCGTCCACCGACTTCGTCCCCGACGAGATCGTCGACCGCTTCTGCCTGCTGGGCCCGCCCTCCGCGCACATCGAGAAGCTGCGGGCGCTGCGCGAGCTGGGAGTGGACCAGTTCGCCGTCTACAACATGCACGACGCGCAGGAGGCGACCATCGACGCCTACGGCGAGGAGGTCATCCCGGCACTCGACCGCTGACGCGCGAGGAACAGCCCCCACACGCCCGTCCGTCAGCGTCGGCCCGTCGGCCCGTGCGTCAGCGCCGGCCCGACCGGACGGGCCGACGCGGGGGGTCATGCCCCGGCCCTCACGGCCGGCGGCGTCCCGGCGGTGGGCGGCTCCCCTTCGGCTCCCGGGCGCCCTTCCCCGGCGCCCGTACGATCCCCTGCCGGGACCGCTCGCGGACTACGACCGGGCGGTGGGGCACGCGGCCTGGCCGCCGCCGTACACGGCGCTGATGCCGCCGGAGCGCGACCGGCACCGCCGGCCGGCCGCCCCCACCGCAGAGGGGCGGCGGCCACGTGGAACACGCCCGTGGCGGGGACCCGGGGTCCGGACCGCTCCCCAGCGGCCCGGACCCCGGGCGCCGAAAGGGCCCGCCCCGTACGGGGGTGGAATGCGGGGTGGGCCCGGCAGCGGCCTCAGCGCTTGCCGCGCTGGGCCGCCACGACCGTGCGGACCGTGCGGTCCGCGCCCCCCGAGCGGCGCTGGACACGCTCGGAGAAGCCGGGGAACTGGCCGCCGATCGCGCTGAGGAGCCTCATCTCCGGCGGTGCGACGTTCACTTCGGCCCGGTTGCGCTCGACGGCGCGCACCACCCCCATGACCACCTGGCGGGGCGAGACGGTACGCATCCCCGCGGGCGGCTCGGCGCCGGTCGCAGCGAACATCCCCGCGTCCCGCACGAATCCGGGCTGCACCAGCGACACTCCGACCCCGTGCTCGTGCAGGTCCTGCCTCAGGCCGAGCGCGAGGCCCCGCAGACCGAACTTGGTCGCGTTGTACAGCGCGGAGTGCTTGGTGGCCGTCTTGCCCGAGATGGAGCCCACGAACACCAGATGGCCGCGGCGCGCCTCGACCATGGCCGGGGCGAGCAGCCGGGCCAGCACGGCCGGGGCACGGAGGTTGACGGCCAGCGCGCGGTCGATCTGCTCGGGGGTGTAGTCGAGCAGTTCACCGCTGGACGGCAGCGCCGCGTTGGCCAGGAGGATGTCGGTACCGGCCGCTTCCGCGGCGAGGCGCTCCACGTCATCGGGGTCGGCCAGATCGGCGACGACCGCACGGGCACCGTACTGCGCCGCCAGCGGCTCGACCGCGTCGCGCCTGCGCCCCGTCAGGATCAACCGCGCTCCGCGCCGGGAGAGTTCGGCTGCCAGAGCGGTGCCGATACCGCCGGTGACACCGGTGAGGAGAACGGTTGATCCGTTGACGCGCATCTGGTTACCCTCCAGTTCTGTTCGTTCGAACGAACGATAAGGAGCGCAGGGTGGTCATGTCCACAGGGGATTTCTCCGGCCTCGCCGAGCAGGCCCGGAAACTGAAGGAGGGCCGGACCACCTCGGTGGAGCTGGTGCGGGCGGCGCTAGGCCGCATCGAGGCCAGTCAGCGCACCCTCAACGCCTTCCGCCACGTCCGCACCGAAGCCGCCCTCGCCGAGGCCGGGCGCGCCGACCGGCGGCTTGCCGCGGGGGAGGCCGCGCCGCTGCTCGGCGTACCGCTGGCCGTCAAGGACGACACGGACGTGGCCGGGCTGCCCACCCACTTCGGCTGCCGCGGAGAGCGCGCCCCGGCGGTCGCGGACGGCGAGGCGGTACGGCGGCTGCGCGCCGCCGGTGCCGTCGTCGTCGGCAAGACCAACTCCTGTGAGTTCGGGCAGTGGCCGTTCACCGAGGGCCCCGCCTTCGGCGCCACCCGCAACCCGTGGTCCACCGACCACACCCCCGGCGGCTCGTCGGGCGGCTCCGCGACCGCCGTCGCGGCCGGGCTGGTGCCCGCGGCCCTCGGCTCGGACGGCGGCGGCTCCATCCGCATCCCCGCTGCCTGGACCCATCTCGTGGGCATCAAGCCGCAGCGCGGCCGCGTCTCGATGCACCCCCACAGCGACGCCTTCCACGGCCTCACGGTCAACGGGCCCCTCGCCCGTACCGTCGCCGACGCCGCACTGCTGCTCGACGCCGTCCAGGGCTCCCACCCGCAGGACCCGCACCGGCCCGACGCCGTCGACGCCTCGGCCGCTGCCCGCCGCGAACCCGGCCGGCTGCGCATCGCCCTCGCCTGGCGGCCGCCGTTCACCCTCAGCCGTGCCCGGACCCACCCCGAGGTGCGGCGGGCCGTCACCGGCCTCGCCGAGGCGCTCGCCGGGCTGGGCCACGACGTCGAGGAGGCCCGGCCCCGCTACGGGCTGATCGGCCTCGGGTTCGTCTCCCGGGGAACTGCGGGCGTGGCCGAGTTCGCCGCCCGCCACCCCGAACCGGAGCTGCTCGACCCGCGCACCCTTACCGCTCTGCGCAACGGCAGGCTGCTCGGCGGGCCGATCGTGCGGGCCGCGCGCGCCCGCGAGGCGCACCAGCACCGCCGTGTCGGCGCGCTGTTCGAGACCTACGACGTGCTGCTGACCCCGACCACCGCCGCGCCCCCGCCGCGCATCGGCACCTTCGACGGCCTCGGTGCCTGGCGCACCAACGCGGCCATGGCCGCCGCCTGCCCCTACGCCTGGCCCTGGAACGTGCTGGGCTGGCCGGGCGTCAACGTTCCCGCGGGCCTCACCTCCGACGGTCTCCCCGTCGGGGCGCAGCTGCTCGGTCCGGAGGGGACGGAGGAACTCCTGATCTCGCTCGCCGCCCAGCTGGAGGCCGACCGGCGGTGGTACGAGCGCTGCCCCGACCCGCTGAGGGCATGGAGCGCTCCGGTGGAACAATGACGCGCATGCCCAGCCAGACCAGCGCCTCCCCGGAGCCCGTCGCACCCGCCATAACCCCGACCCGGCAGCGCATCGTCCGGGCCGTCCTGCGCATCATCGGCCAGGACGGCATCGCCGCGGTCACCAACCGGCGGATCGCCAGGGAGGCCGGGGTCTCCCTCGGCTCGGTCACCTACCACTTCTCCAGCCAGCACGAACTGCTGCGCGAGTCGCTGCTGCACTTCGTCCGGGAGGAGACCCGGCGCTTCACCGAACTCGCCGACGCGGGCGAGGCGGAGGGCGTCGACATCGACGGCGCCGCCGCACTGGCCGCCCGGGTCGCGGACGGCACGGCCTTCGACAGCGAGCACATCGCGCCCTTCGAGCTCTACATCCAGGCGGGCCGCGACGAACGGCTGCGCGAGGCGGCGGCCGAGTGCTTCGGCGCGTACGACCGCCTCGCCGTCCAGATCCTCACGGCCCTCGGCGTCCCGGAGCCCGACCGTATCGCCGCCCACACCGTCGCCCTGGTCACCGGCCTCCAGCTCCGCCGCCTCGCCACCGGCTCGCCGGCCGAGGAACTCACCGACGCCCTGCTCCTGCTCGTCCGGGGCGCGCTGAACGAGGACGCCGGACGCTGAGCGGGGGCGGGGGCGAGGGTGAGGGCGCAGAGCGGGGGCGCCGGATGCTGAGCGGGGGCGTGGGGCGTGGGGCGTGGGGCGTGGGGCGTGGGGCGTGCGGCGTGCGGCGGGAAGCGAGCGCCGTCCTCGGACTCCTCATGGCGCCGATCGCCGGAAAGCCGTCGGCGCCCGCCGGCCGGCAGGTCGCCGCACCGCAAGGTCGCCGGCCCCTCCGGCAGCGGGGCGGCCGGCGTCAGCGGTGACCCTGCCCGGCGCGACGGGCCTCTCCCGCATCCGGCCCCGGAGGCGGCGCGGCCTGGGCATGCGCTTCCGGAACGACTGCGAACTGCCGCACGACCAGCCGCCGGTAGAGGTCGTCACGCCGCATCAGATCCGGATGCGTGCCGACGGCGCGCACCCGTCCGGCATCCATGACGACGATCCGGTCCGCGTCCAGCACGGTCGACAGACGGTGCGCGATGGTCACGACGGCACGCTCCCGGGCGATGGAGGCGACGACGCCGCGCAGCTCCGCCTCGGTGTCGGCGTCCAGGTTGGCGGTCGCCTCGTCCAGCAGGACGATGGAGGGCCGCGACAGCAGTGCCCGGGCGACGGCCAGGCGCTGCCGCTCCCCGCCGGAGAGCCCGTGACCCCGCTCGCCGAGCTCGGTGTCGAGCCGCTCGGGAGGGAATCGACGGTCTCGACGAGCCGTACCAGGCGCAGTGCTTCGGCGATGTCGTCCTCGCCCGCCGAGGGGCAGGCGTAGACCAGGTTGTCGCGGACGCTGCCGCGCATCAGCGGGTGGTCCTGCTCCACATGCCCGGTCAGTCGCCGCACCCGGTCGAGCGGCATCGATGCGGCGTCCGCACCGTAGAGGAGGACGCGCCCGGAGTCGGGCTCGTAGAACCGCTCGACAAGCCGGAAGAGGGTGCTCTTGCCGGCGCCCGACGGACCGACGATCGCGGTGAGCCCGCGCGCGGGTACGCCGAACGACACCTCGTGCAGTGCGTTCCGTCCGCTTCCGCCGTAGCGGAACGACACCCCCTCGAACTCCACGGCCTGCCCGCTGCGGGGTCGTGCCCGCGTGGCGGGGGCCGGGGGCCCGGTCTCCTGCGGCAGGCCGGCGAGTTCCCCGAGGCGGTCGATCGCGGCCCGGCCCTGTTGAAGCCGCCCGATGGAGGTGAACGTCGTGAGGAGCGGTGACACCAGGTAGAAGAGGTACATGATGAAGGCGCTCAGTGCCGCCAGTGAGAGGTCTCCGGTGGCGACACGGGCCATGCCCCACGCCACGACCGCGGTCAGGGCGACCTGCGAACCGACGTTGATCGCCGGGCCCAGGCCCGCGGACAGGACGGAGACCCGGATGCCGGAGCGCCGGGCCTGACCGGCGAGACCGTCGAGTGCGTCCGCCTCGCGGGCCTCGGCACACGAGGACTTGACCGTCGACATGCCGCCCAGCACACGCGCCACGGCGGTGGCGTAGCGCCCGGTGTCCGTACGGTTCGCCACCGCCTGCTTCCTGATCCGGCGGGCCAGCACGACGGAGACCAGGCTGGCGGCACCCAGGCAGCCGACCGTCACACCGAGGAGCCGCAGGTCGATCAAAGCCATCAGGGTGAGGCAGCCCAGTACGCTGAACACGCTGCTGGTGACCTGTGTGAGAGCCGAGGACATCGTGACCCGCGCCATCGAGGTGTCCGTCACCAGACGGTTCAGCAGGTCTCCTTCCGCCCAGCGTTGCAGGTCCGGCAGCCGCGCGCGCAGCA
The DNA here is from genome assembly GCA_003725745.1 of Streptomyces sp. I6. Taxonomy (GTDB): domain Bacteria; phylum Actinomycetota; class Actinomycetes; order Streptomycetales; family Streptomycetaceae; genus Streptomyces. The sequence goes on from RHDP01000001.1 coordinate 5,900,854, forward strand.
CCCGGCGGACGAGCACACTGCGGATGTCGAAGACGAGGTTCTCACCGAGCGTGCCCATCGTGTACCCGTGGAGACCGGAGAGCAGGGCGCCGGTGGCGAAGAGCACGGCGGCCAGCAGGACGGGCCCGCCGGGCGAACCGCCGGACGACACGGCCTGGATGATCCTGCCGATGACCAGGGGCTGCAGCAGCGACACGCACGCGGCGAGCAGTCCCAGGGCGAGGCCTGTGGCGAGCCGTTTCCGGTGACTGCGGAGGATGTGCCAGACGGTGATGACCGGAGTGTCCCTCACTCCGTCTCCGCCCGACGGGGCGGCCCGGCCTCGGTCGGCCGCCGCCGGGAGCCCTCCACCGGTCCGCGGGGGCGGGCGTCCGGCGCGTCGTGCGTCACCGGGACGAAGGGAGAGGTGAACCGGTACCGCAGCTCCTCGCTCTCCTCGTATCCGCCCGACTGGACGATCAGGAACTGGTACCCCGTGATGTCCGGCCAGTCGGGGTCCGAGTGCCGGATGTGCCGGAGGACGAAGGCGGCCATGAGGCGGTAGGGCACCGAACCCGTCAGCTCCAGACCCTTGTTGGTGCGGTTGGTGAACTCGTTGCACAGGTCCAGGAAGCCCTTCTCCCGCCGCCGGGCGGGATCCCAGACCACATGGGTCCAGCTGCGTCCCGTGATGGTGGAGGCCCGCTTCCACAGTGACGCCTCACCGGTGCCGGAGAGCGTCCGGTACAGGAGGTGGCAGTCGTGCTGGGCGGGGTGGGGTGCGAAGAAGCGCCAGTTCGGGATCAGCACGTTCATCCGGTCGTACCGGCGCAGGCGGTCGAAGGTACGGATGGGGTGCTGGCTCAGTACGGTCGCGCCGAGCCATACCGCGAACCCCGCTTCGGCGGCCCGCGCGGCCCAGACCCGGCCCGGCGACGTCCGTGCGGCGCGCATTGCCCCGGGCATCAGACCGCTCCTTCCGGCCCGAGCGAGGCGGCGAAGGCCGCGACGTGTTCGGCCACCCTGCGGGCCGGCTCCGGGCCCGTCACCAGTTCCCCGTGCCCCACCCCGTCGACCACCAGGAGGCGGCCCCGCGGGGAGGAGTCCACGATCTCCTGGTGCAGTTTGGCGTTGACACCGTCCTCGAGGTGGGTCTTGCCTGCCGCGATCAGCAGCAGCGGGACGGACACCTGCGAAAGGGATCCGTCGTGGTTCAGGAACTCCGTGTGGGTGGCCTTCCACTCGCGCACGGCGGTCTGCCAGAGGCCGGCGTCACGGTACTGGTCCAGCACCCGGCGCCGGGCGTCCGGGGGCAGCCAGGACAGCCAGCCGGGCTCCGGCAGCAGCGCCCCCAGACCGCACCGGAGCGAGGTCGGCATCGTCAGGAACCGGCCCCCCAGGCGCCGGGCACCGCTCGCCTGCGCGGCGGAGCGGTGGAGTTCGCCGGGGTGGCTCGGGTCCAGCAGCACCGTGCCGACGACCTGGCCGGGCAGCGCGCGCAGGCACCTCAGAGCCAGGTACCCGCCGAGCGAGTGGCCGACGAGCACCACGGGGCGGCCAGGGCAGACGGCCCGGATCAGGGCCGCCAGATCGTCGACGGAGGAGCGCAGTGTGTACGGGTCGGCCTGTTCGTAGCTGCTACCGCCGTATCCGGCCCGGTCGTATGTCAGGACCGGGAAGTCGCTCCCGAGGCCGCGCCGTACGTTGGCCCAGCGAGCTGCGGTGGCCATCAGGCCGGTCAGGCACACGAGGACCGGGCGGTCGGCGTCCGACTCGTGGAGCGGTTCGGTCAGGTGGTAGGCGAGGCGGTTGCCGGACGGCGCCGTGAAGTGCCGCTCGCTGCCGTCGCCGGCCAGGACACGGCGGCGCCGGAACCACTGGGAGCCGGCCGCGGCGAGGGCCGCGGCGCCGAGCAGGCCACCGGCGAGTCGCGGAGTGCCGTCGCTGCGGGCGGGGCCGGAGCCGTTCCGGTCCTTGGACTCCCGGACGGTGTAGAGGATGGCGGGATAGGTGGAGAGGAAGGCGGGGAGGAACCGCCCCAGGCCCATCACACGGGTGTTCACCAGATGGAACGCGCCGGCCGTGGTCAGGAGCGCCGGAGCGTACCTGCCCTGCCGGAAGTACACCAGCGGGAATCCGCATTCCAGCGCCAGCACGCCGTGGGACAGGACCTTCGCTGCCCTCGGGTAGGTGCGCATGAGGCCGTACACGTCCCGGTCACCGTAGTTCTCCGTACGCATGATGCCCGGCAGCGCCGTCCCCGATCGCCAGTCCGGCCCGGGGAGTTTGACCAGACCGGACACGGCGTACGAGAGCGTCGACTGCAGCGCGACGAACCAGAGGCAGGCGTCGGCCAGACGAGGGTTGCCGCGTCCGGCCCTCGCGACGGCCATGGAGGACTGGACCAGCAGGGAGAGCTGGTCGGAGCCGTCGGTGCCGTACATGTGCCGGGGATGGAGCGCCACGGAACTGAGCGCCAGATAGGCGTCGGCGCAGGCCCGCCAGCGCCCTTGCGACGTCGAAGCCACCAGGGAAGCGGCGGCCGCCACCCGGCCGACGTGCAGTGCGCGCGTGACCACGGGATTGCCGAGAGAGTCGAGAGCCCGGCGCACCGGGGCCGGAAAGTGCGCGTAGTGGTCACGGACGATGCGCCAGTCGTTGAACCCGCCCGCCGCCCGGTCCTCCTCGGTCGTCAGTATTTCCAGGCTGCTCACAAGATGGGTGAAAGCGCCCGTCCGCTCGGCCATGGTGACGGCCTGGTCCCGGTTGGTGAAGTGCTCGGGTATTTTTCTCATGGATGGTATTCCCATGGTTGTGAAAGCCCTTCTCGGGGATGTCCCGCGGCGCGGGGTGTGCCGTCCGTTCCGCGGAATATCCGCCGGATCCGTACGGAGACAGCCGGGTTCGCCCTGACCGCAACTCGGCGCCGCGGGACAGCCCGTCGGATCGGTGGCGTCAGCCGACGGTCGCCATGGTGACTTCCATGGTGTCGGCCGCGACTTCACCCGCAGGCTGCGTCGCCGCGTTGACGAAGTTGTTCATGTCGTTGAATATGTTGAGGATCGGCTCTGCGCCCTTCACCTGAACTGCCTCTTCGGTCAGGATCGGGACTGCGGCGAGTGCGGAGTCGCTGTTGACTCGGTGAAGAAGTTCCATCGTGTTCTCCTTTGCGGATGAACGCTCTTTCAAGGGAGTTGGGCGACGGTTATGGCCATCGAATCCCAACTGCCCTTCGAACGCGATCCACCGTAGCAGCGGAATAGCGGCCCGCCGGGTCCCATGGTGGACGTTTGCTATGCCTTTGCTGAAGCGAGAACTTGGTGAGCGATTCCTTTATGGTCCGCTGATGCGGAGACGTGAATTCAGTGTCGAGTCGGCATGCAGGGCGTGGGCGGGACCCGGCGGGCGGGGTCTCCAGGGCCAGGGCGCGGTGGGCCGGCCCTCCGGGTTCTCAGCGGTGTTCTCCGCAGTGTTCTCCGCGGTGCGGCCGGCCGTGTCCCGGCGGACGCCGCTTTCGGGTTCGGCGGACAGGAACGCACTCCGGGGTCGGCACCCGCGAGTTCCCCGCCCGGCCTCGCCGGGCGGAGCCGGTGGCCTGCCGTGTGCCGGCCGTCGTGACGACCGCTGACGCCGTCCGCCGCCACGGCCACGGCGTCACGGCCGGCGGCCTCCGGCCGGACGGACGGCTGCGCGAGGGCGCGAACCGAGGCGGTGCGGGCCCGGATCACCGGCTGCCCGCGGGCGCGCGGGCCCGGAGACCGGCGCGCCGTCCGCTGCGGCGAACCCGTGCGGCACGCAAGGGGACGCGGCGTGCCGCCGAGCCGGCACCGGGCGTTCACTCCGGTGCCGCCGGGAGTCTCCCAGGTATGCGCCGACCGGTCACCGGGCGCCGGCGGGAATGTCGGTACGGCGTGCTTAGCTGGACGTATGAGCGAAGAGTTTCCGTCCGGGACGACGGGCAACCCCTGGGAGTCCGCACACCTCGCGCTGGTCGAGGAGGCGGTGCGCAAGGCGGCCGCCTCCGAGATCATGCCGCGTTTCCGCCAGCTCGCCGTGCACGAGATCGTGGAGAAGAACGGCCCGCACGACCTGGTGACCGTCGCCGACCGCAGCGCCGAGGAGCATCTGACGGCTTCCCTGACGGCCCTGCTGCCCGGCTCGGTGGTCGTGGGCGAGGAGGCCGTCCACGCCGACCCGGCGGTGTACGAGGCGCTCCGGGGCGACGCGCCGGTGTGGATCGTCGACCCCGTCGACGGCACCCGCCAGTTCGTCCACGGCGACCCGGGCTTCTGCACGCTCGTCGCACTGGCCCGGCACGGAGAGGTCCTCGCTTCGTGGACGTACGCGCCGGCACTCGACGAGATGGCGGTCGCGGTCCGCGGCCACGGCGCCCGCCTCGACGGCACGGCGATACGGTCCGGCGCACCGGAGCCCGGCCAGATCCTCCAGGTGGCCATGTCCCACCCGGACTTCACGACGCCCCAGGAGAAGGCGGCCCTCCTCGCGCTCCGTACCGAGGGCGTCCACTCCCGGCCGTGCGGCTCCGCCGGCCTGGAGTACCTGGCGGTGGCCCGCGGCGAACTCGACGCGGTCGCCTTCTCCTGGGAGAACGCGTGGGACCACGCGGCCGGGCTGCTGCTGGTGGAGGAGGCCGGCGGCACGGACCTGACGCTGACCGGCGAGCGCTTCCGCGTCACCGGCGGCAACGCGCTGCCGTTCACGGCCGCACGGGACACGGCGACGGCACGGTTGGTCCACGAACTCCTCTCCTCCGGCGTGGAGTAGCTCCTCGGGCGCGGAGGCGGAAGGGGCGGAGACCCGGCGCGGGGGAGGGCGGAGCAAAAGGAGGCGGGCGACGGGGGAAGGCCCGCCGCCGCCGGGCCGCCCGTCACGGCAGGGCCAGGGCGCCGCGGGCCTCCGCCGTCAGGGCCGCGGCCGAGGCGACGCCCCGGGGCCGAGGTCGCGCAGTGCCGTGGCGACCCGGCCGGCGAAGCCCGGCGGGGCCGCGGGCCGGGCCGCCACCGCCGCGATCACCTCGTCCATCCCGGGGGAACGCCACCTCCGGCGACGGTGTCGGTGCGGGCGAATATCATGGATCCCTTGGCCACCGGCTGACGAAGGAGTCCCAAGGTGCCGTCGATGCTCGATGCCGTCGTCGTGGGGGCGGGGCCCAACGGACTGACCGCAGCCGCCGAGCTGGCGCGCCGCGGATTCTCGGTCGCCGTCTTCGAGGCCTTGGACACCGTCGGCGGCGGCGCCAGGACCGAGGAGCTCACCCTCCCGGGCTTCCGCCACGACCCCTGCTCGGCGGTGCACCCCCTGGGCGCGGGCTCGCCCGCGTTCAACGCCATGCCGCTCGCCCGGTACGGGCTGCAGTGGCTCCAGCCGCCGCTGCCCATGGCCCACCCGTTCGACGACGGCACCGCAGCCGTCCTCTCCCGCTCGGTCGCGGAGACCGCGGCCTCGTTCGGGCCCCGCGACGCGGGCGCGTACCGCCGCCTGGTCACGCCGTACCTCCGCGGCTGGGACACCCTCGTCCGGGACTTCATGTCCCTGCCGCTCAGCGCCCTGCCGCGCGATCCGCTCACCCTGGCCCGCTTCGGCCTCGACGGACTCCCTCCCTCCACATGGCTGATGCGCCGGTTCCGCGACGACCGGGCCCGCGCCCTGTTCGCCGGGCTCGTGGCCCATGTGATCGGCCCGTTGACCGGCATCGGCACCGGCGCCGTCGGCCTCGTCTTCGCCCTCGCCGCGCACGCCGTCGGCTGGCCGCTGCCCCGCGGCGGCTCGCAGTCGATCTCCGACGCCCTCGCCGCGTACGTACGCGACTGCGGCGGCACGATCCACACCGGGACCGAGATCAGGCGCCTCGACGATCTGCCGCCCGCCCGCGCCTATGTGTTCGACACCTCTCCCACGGCACTCGCCCGGATCGCGGGCCTGGGCAGGGTCTACGACGGCTACCGGTACGGGGCCAGCGTCTTCAAGATCGATTACGCCCTGGACGGGCCGGTGCCGTGGACCGCCGAGGAGCCCCGCCGCGCCGGGACGGTCCAGATCGGCCCCGGCAGCCGCGAGATCGACACCGCGCTCCGCCGGGCATCCGGCGGCCGCGTCCCCGGGACACCGTTCCTGATCACCGCGCAGCCCACCCTGGTCGACCCCTCCCGGGCCCCCGAGGGCAAGCACGTCTTCTGGGCCTACGGCCATGTCCCGCACGGCTGGGAGGGAGACCTCACGGACGCGATGGAGCGGCAGATCGAGCGCTTCGCCCCCGGCTTCCGCGACCTGGTGCTCGCCCGCGCCGTCGCCGGGCCGCCGCAACTGGCCGCGCGCAACGCCAACTACGTCGGCGGCGACATCGCGTGCGGCGCGGCGACCGGCCTCCAGTTGCTGCTGCGCCCCAGGGCGACGCTGTTCCCCTACCGGACCCCGCACCCCGCGGTGTTCCTGTGCTCGTCGGCGACCCCGCCCGGCCCGGGTGTGCACGGGATGTCCGGGCACAACGCCGCCAAGGCGGTGTGGCGGCGGCTGCGCGGCGGACACTGAGTCGTCGCCCGTCGCCCGTCGCCCGTCGCCCGTCGCCCGTCGCCCGTCGCCCGTCGCCCGTCCTGCCGTTGCGGCGGTGGGGGTGGGCAGCGGCATCATGGGGACCATGACCGGGCAGCCCGCGATCACCCTCGTCCGCGGTGACATCACCGAGCAGGACGCCGACGCCGTCGTCAACGCGGCGAACTCCTCCCTCCTCGGCGGCGGAGGCGTGGACGGGGCGATCCACCGGCGCGGCGGGCCGGAGATCCTTCAGGAGTGCCGCAGGCTGCGGGCCTCCCGCTACGGCGCCGGCCTGCCGACCGGCCGGGCGGTCGCAACCACCGCCGGGAGGCTGCCGGCCCGGTGGGTCATCCACACCGCCGGCCCGGTCCACAGCACCACGGAGGACCGCGGCGCCCTGCTCGCCTCCTGCTACCGGGAGTCCCTGCGCGTCGCCGACGAACTGGGCGCCCGTACGGTCGCGTTCCCGGCGATCTCCACCGGCGTGTACCGGTGGCCGATGGACGACGCGGCCCGCATCGCGGTGGAGACGGTGCGCAGCACCCGGGCCGCCGTCGAAGAGGTGCGGTTCGTCCTGTTCGACGACCGGGCGTACCGGGCGTTCGCGCGGCAGCTCGGCTGACGGAGACCGCGGGGGGAGCGGCCCGTCGTGTCTGAGCCCGGTCAGAGGGCTTCCGGGGCAAGCAGGACCGCTGGTGGTACCCGTGCGCACTCCTGGCCGGACGCGGCCGGTCCCGTCCGCGACGCGCGGGGCGGGGCCGTCGACCGAGGCGTGGTGACCCACGGCTTCCGGGCCGGCGGTGAGTGCCTCACGGGCGGGGCGAGCCGGTGGTGCGCCTGGTCCACCGACACTCCGCATGGTCGAGGGTCACCCAGCGTCATGTCGGGACGCTGAACTCTCGGTCCTCCTCCGGGTTTCCGCCGGGTGTTTCGACGTCGATTCCGGGGTGGTGTCGAATTCAACGAAGGCGTTCCCGAAGCACCGCCCACGCGCGCGGCCGCCGGTTTCGCGGACCCCTCGCGCTGCAAAGGGAGCAGAAGCCCGCCCACGCCGCGGTCGCCGGAGTACCGGACCGCATGTGCACGACATTCCCTGGTCCATGGCGGTGGAGCCGTCCCCGGGGAGCCGGAGGGCGAACCGCCGTGCTCGCGCCCGCAATCGTGTTTGGAGCCGGTCGCCTCCCACGGCGTTTCGTTCGAAAATCTAGCCACATGAATATCAAAGCTTATTACCAGTGAGAAGGTGGCGGGCGTGTGCTGAATTCCGGCCGCGGCTCTGCCAGAGTTTTCCGCGGGCCCGCCGGATTCCCTGGGCGGTGCCCGTGCCCATTGGTCCCTTCGCCGGCAATACGGCGAAGACGAAAGGAGTGCTTGTGCCGAAGATCGCTCGCGTCGCCGCAGCCGCCGCAGCCGTCGTCCTGGCCGGCGGACTGTTCGCCCCGGCGGCGTCCGCATCCTCATCGCACCCGTACACCTGCGCCAACCAGAGCATCGGGGTGAACTGCTCCGGCGTCATCACCGTCGACGACGTACTCAACGGCACCACCATCAACATCGGTGGCATCAGCGCCCTCAACGGCACCCAGATCAACGGCCTCCAGGCCGCGCTGGCCAACGTCGCCGACAACAACGTCAACGCGCCGGTCACCGTCCAGATCGGCGCGCTGGAGACCACGGCCATCACGACCCTCGCGGGCTACGGCAAGGCCGTACTGCCCACGAACGTGAACGTCTGCGCCGGCAGCATCTGCGTCTGACACCGGCCGTACCCGGTGCACGGGCTGCTCGGGCACGCTGCCGGAGCAGCCCGCCGCACACCCCGCCGCACAAGGGAGGCCGGGGCCCACGCGGTGACGCGTGCACGCCCCGCTCCCCGCGGCACACGCCGATGGCCCCGACCGCATCCGGATGTGCTGGCCAATCCGGGGCCCCGCGTGACGTCGGCCTCCAGGACCCGGTCGTGGTCCTGGAGGCCGGCTCTGCCGTGCCGGTGGGTGCGGATGCCGCCGCGGACGCCGGTCCCGTGCGGGCGGAGAACCGGTCGCCTGCTGCCGGGGACCGTGGCCCGGGCTCTCCCCGGTCCGGCTGCCTGCCGCAGGCCACCCGCGCACCGCCGGGTGCGCGTCCCCGCCGCGGACGGGGCCCCGGTCCGTATCGGGTTCGTATCCCGCCCGTGTCCGGTAGGGGCCGGTCGGTACCCGGTCCGCACACCGGGCGCTCGGAGCACAGGGCCCGTCCGCCGCCCGTCCGCCGTCGGTCGTCCGCCGCCGGTTGTCCACGGGCACCGTTCGCCGGACGGGCCGACCGTTGGCCAACGCGGGTGACCGCGGTCCGCCGGGACGGCGCGCCCCCGCCGCCCGGCGCCGATCCCGCCGATCGTCCGGTTAACGTCACGCGCATTCAGCGAGCTTCCTACCGGGGGTGTCTGATGCGCCGTCTGACCGCAGGACTGGCCGTGCTGGCCGGCCTCGCCGCCTGGCCCTGGCTCGGGGCGCGGACCGCCCCCGCCGCGGGTGAGCCCGCCGCGCGGGACACCGGCCGAGGCACCAACATCCTGGTCGTCGGCATCGACAGCCGCACCGGTCTGTCGGCCGCCGAGAAGCGCCGCCTGCACGTCGGCGGCGAAGGCTGCGACTGCACCGATGTGATGATGCTCGTCCACCTCTCCGAGGACCGGCGGCGCGCGAGCGTGGTCTCCATCCCCGTGACAGCTACGTCGAGTACGCCGCGCCCGAGGGAACGACCGGCGCGGGCCCCCGTGGGAAGATCAACGGGGCTTTCAAGATCGGACGCGGTCCACTGGCCGTGCGTACCGTGGAGCAGGCCACGGGCCTGAGCATCGACCACTACCTGGAGACCGGCTTCACCGGATTCGAGCGGGCCGTCGACGACCTGGGCGGCGCCACCGTGTGCACGGACAAGCCGCTGAAGGACCGGAAATCGGGCCTCGACATCTCCACGGGCACGCATCACCTCGACGGGAACGCGGCCCTCGGCTACGCCCGGGCGCGGCACCTCGACCCTCCGGGGGACCTCGGCCGGGTCCGCCGCCAGCAGCGCATGCTCGCCGGGATGCTCGAAGGGCTGACCGTCCGCGGGGCGCTGGCCGACCCCGTGAAGGCCGCGGACACCGCACGCCGGCTGCTCGGGTCCGTTCGAACCGACGACCGCACCGGTTTGAACGACCTCATCGGCATCGGCTGGACGCTGGGGCGGCTGCCGGCCGACCGGATGGAGTTCGCCACCGTGCCGATCTCCCACTTCGACCACCGCGTGCCGGGCGTGGGCTCCACCCTGCTCTGGCACGAGTCGCGCTCCCGTGCCCTGTGGGACGCCCTGCGCGCCGACCGCCCGATCACCGGCGACACCCGCATCCTCCCCGTGCCGGAGACCCGCGCCGAGACCGACCCCGCCCGGATCGCGGTGCGCGCCGACGACGCGAGGGTCGCCACCGCGCTGCGGCGCAGCGGGTTCGCGGTGACGGACACCTCGGCGTCCGCTCCGGCCGAGCGGCCCGCGGGCCCGCCGGTGATCGTCTTCCCGGAGGGGCGGGAGGCCGACGCCGCCACCCTGGCCGCGGCCCTCCCCGGTGCGCGCCTCCGGGCCGAGACCCGCCCCGACGCCGTCTTCGACGTCGCCGTCGGCTCCGATCCCGCCGTGGTCAAGACGGTCACCTACGACCGCAACCTCGCCGAGGGCGCCCCGGTCACCGCGGACCGGTTCCGCTGCCCCGGTCACCCGGCGCCGGCAAGCGACTGACGCACCCGGCCCCGGTAGACGACCGACGTCCCCAGCCCCGGCGCGGGGGTGCGGACGGCGGGTCCCGGAGCCGCCGGGCCCGGCCCGGAGCCGGCGCGCCCGGCCCGGAGCCGGCGCGCCTGCCCGGGCCCCGGTCCGCAGACGCGCCGCAGCCCCCAGACGCGCCGCAGCCCTGCTGGCCGTGATGTCGTTTTCCCGCCAGCGCCCGGTCTCACCATGGCCGATGCTGGAGTCATGCCTTCCGACGTGCACCCTTCCATGCACACCGACACCGAGCGCTGCGTACGGGCCGTACGGTCCAGGGACGCGCGGTTCGACGGGTGGTTCTTCACCGCCGTGCTGACGACCCGTATCTACTGCCGGCCCAGCTGCCCCGCCGTTTCACCACGGGCCGGGAACATGGCCTTCTACCCCAGCGCGGCCGCCTGCCAGCAGGCCGGGTTCCGGGCCTGCAAACGGTGCCGCCCGGACACCAGCCCCGGTTCGCCGGAGTGGAACGCCCGCGCCGACGCCGTCGCCCGCGCGATGCGCCTGATCCACGACGGGGTCGTCGACCGGGAGGGCGTGACCGGCCTCGCGGCCCGGCTGGGGTACTCGACCCGGCAGATCGAGCGGCAGCTCCTCGCCGAGGTCGGCGCGGGACCGCTGGCACTGGCCCGGGCGCAGCGCGCGCAGACCGCCCGGATCCTCGCGGAGACGACCTCGCTGCCCATGGCCGAGGTGGCGTTCGCCGCGGGCTTCTCCTCCATCCGGACCTTCAACGAGACCGTCCGCGAGGTGTTCGCGCTGGCCCCGGGCGAGCTGCGGAACCGCGCCGCGACCCGGCGCGGCGGAGCACCGCTCCCGACGGCACCGGGTGTCATCACGCTCCGCCTTCCGTTCCGCGCACCGCTCAACCCCGACAACCTCTTCGGGCATCTGGCCGCGACCGCCGTACCCGGGGTGGAGGAGTGGCGGGACGGCGCCTACCGCCGCACGCTCACCCTGCCGAACGGCCACGGCATCGTGTCCCTGACGCCGCGGCCGGACCACATCGCGTGCCGGCTGTCCCTCACCGACCACCGCGACCTCACCCTCGCCATCAGTGTCTGCCGCCGGATGCTCGACCTCGACGCCGACCCGGTCGCCGTGGACGACCAGCTCCGCACCGACCCGCTGCTCGCCCCACTCGTGGACAAGGCGCCGGGGCGGCGCGTGCCGCGCACCGCCGACGCCGCGGAGTTCGCGGTACGGGCCGTCCTCGGCCAGCAGGTCTCGACCGCGGCCGCCCGCACCCACGCCGCCCGGCTGGTCACCGCCCACGGCACGCCCGTGCAGGACCCCGAGGGCGGCCTCACCCACCTCTTCCCCGGGCCGGAGGCCCTGGCCGCCGCCGACCCGGAGCGCCTCGCGTTCCCGCGCAGCCGGCGTACCGCGCTCACCACACTCTTCGGGGCACTCGCCGACGGCAGGATCCGCCTCGGACCCGGCAGCGACTGGGCCGAGGCCCGCGCCCGGCTCTCCGAGCTGCCCGGCCTCGGGCCCTGGACCGTGGAGGCCATCGCCATGCGGGCACTCGGCGACCCGGACGCCTTCCTGCCCACCGACCTCGGGGTCCGGCACGCCGCCGCCGGCCTCGGACTTCCGTCGACGCCCGCCGCGCTCACCGCCCGCGCCGCCGCCTGGCGGCCCTGGCGTGCCTACGCCGTCCAGTACCTCTGGGCCACCGGCGACCACCCGATCAACCGTCTCCCCGTCTGAGCCGGCCGGGCTGGCGGGGCAGGCCGGGCATGCCGAGGGGCCCGAGTCGGCAGAGCGAACCGAGCAGGCCCAGCAGGCCCAGCAGCCCGAGCAGGCCCAGTAGCCGAGGAACCCGAGGAATCCGAGGAATCCCGATGAGCCGCACCCACACCGTCATCGACAGCCCGTACGGCCCGCTCACCCTCGTCGCCACCGACGACGTCCTCAGCGGCCTGTACATGACCCGGCAGCGTCACCGCCCCGGCGAGGAGACCTTCGGCGACCCCGATCCCCGGCCCTTCCGCGAGGTGATCCGCCAGCTCGACGCCTACTTCGCCGGCGAGCTGAGGAGCTTCGACCTGCCGCTGCATCTCGCGGGCACGCCCTTCCAGCGCACCGTCTGGGAGCAGCTGCTGCTGATCCCCTACGGCGAGACCCGCAGCTACGGCGAACTCGCCGGGGCGCTTGGCAACCCCGGTGCCTCTCGCGCCGTCGGCCTCGCCAACGGCAGGAACCCCATCGGGATCATCGTCCCCTGTCACCGGGTGGTCGGGGCCTCCGGCAGTCTGACGGGTTACGGCGGCGGGCTCGACCGCAAGCGGCGGCTGCTGGCCTTCGAACGGGGTGCGTCCGGCGACGGGCTGTTCTGAGGCACCGCGGCGGTACCGCCCCGGTGCGCCCGCCCGCCACGCCGGGAGGGACCCGCGCCGCCCGGGGCGGGCCGTCAGCGCAGCAGCCGCAGCAACTCCGGCAGCGCCGAGCCGATCGGCTCGCGGACGACCTCGTCGGCGAGCGCGTCGTACGGCGTCGGCTCCGCGTTCATGATGACCAGCCGCGCTCCGTGCTCGGCCGCGATCCCGGCCAGCGAGGCGGCGGGCTGCACCTGGAGGCTGGAGCCCACCGCGATGAACACCTCGGAGGCCTTGGCGATGCCCACCGCCTGCCCGAGCACCACCGGGTCGAGGCTCTGGCCGAACATGACGGTCGCCGACTTGAGGATCCCTCCACAGGACCTGCAGGCGGGATCGGCCTCTCCGGCCCTCACCCGCTCCAGTGCGTCGATCATGGGCGAGCGGGCCTGGCAGCCGGTGCACACCACCGTCCGTGCGGTGCCGTGCAGTTCGAGTACCTTGCGGTCCGGTACGCCCGCCCTCTGGTGCAGTCCGTCCACGTTCTGAGTGATCACCCGGAGTGCGTGCCCGCTGCGCTCGAACTCGGCGACGGCGAGGTGCGCGGCGTTCGGCTCGGCGTGCAGGACGGGGCCGTCGAGGCGCATGCGCCACGCGCGCACGCGGATCTCCGGGTCGGACATGTAGTGCTCGTAGGTGACCAGCTTCTCGGCCTCCGGATCGCGCCGCCAGAGGCCGTTGGGTCCGCGGTAGTCGGGGATGCCGGAGTCCGTGGAGATACCGGCTCCGCTGAGAATCGCGACCATGGTCATGTCGCGAGCGTACGCAGCGGACCGAGGGCCGGGCGACTCGGTTTCGATTCCCCGCCCCGCCCTGCCCCGCCCCGCCCTGCCCCGTCGCGTCCCGCCCCGTTACCGGCCTGGTCCCGCTCCGTCCCGCCCCGTCCGGCCCGGTCCTCCCGATCCCGTCTGCCCCGCCCGCCTCCGCCCCGTCTGACCCGTCCCGACGGCCCGCGTGCGGTTCGGCCCGCGGGCGGTATGGGCCGCCCCCGCAGCGTGCGGTTCAGTCCGCCGGGCGGCCGTCGACCAGCTCGGCCGGAGCCGCTCCCGCCCTCAGAACGTCCAGAGCGGCGAGTACGCGCAGGCCGAGAGAGCCGGGCAGGTACCGGGTGAGGTCCTCCCGCGGCACCAGCTTCCACGCGACCAGCTCCTCCTCCTGGAGCCGGATCGCCGAGAAGCGCTCGTCGTCGAGCATCCCGCCGTCGTAGACGTACGCGACGATCGGCGGACGCGCGGGACTCCGAACCCAGTCGACGGCGAGCAGCCGCCCCGGCTCGACGTCCAGGCCGACCTCCTCCAGCGTCTCCCGCCGTGCGGCCTCCCGGGGCGTCTCCCCGGCGTCGGACTCGATCGTCCCGCCCGGAAGCCCCCACCCGGGACGGTAGTTGGGCTCGACGAGCAGGACCCGCCCACCGGTGTCCCGGACGAGGGTCGCGGCCCCGGAGAGCACACGGGGCAGGGCGGCGACATAGGCGGCGTATGTGTCGGTGGTCACCCGCGAAAGGGTAGTCGGCACGCGAGGGACGGCGGCGGGAGCACCGGGAGGTGTCGTCCGGTCAGGCTGTGGCCAGCCGAGCGGTCCGCTCCGCGAGTTCACCGATTCGGGTGCCGTCGAAACCGAACACGGCGCTGCGCACGCGGTCCTCCAGCGGACCCGTCCACTGCGGCGGAATACCCGCCGCACCGCAGAGCACCCCGGCCACCGAGCCCGCCGTCGCCCCGTTGGAGTCGGTGTCAAGCCCGCCGCGCACGGTCAGCGTGACGGTGGAGGTGAAGTCCCCCTCGCCGTAGAGCAGTCCGGCCGTGATGACACCCCCGTTCGGGACGGCGTGGATCCAGCCGAGGCGCCCGGACTTCTTGTCGAGTTCGTCCAGTGCGGCGGACCAGGGCACACCCGCGTCGTACAGCGCCGTGGCCCGGCGGACGGCACGGGCGAACCTGCTGCTCGCCGGAACCATGGCGAGGGCCGCCTCGATCGCCTCCCGCGCGTCGGCGGCGGTGAAGGCCGCGGCGATCAGCGCGGCCGCCCACATCGCCCCGTACACCCCGTTGCCCGTGTGCGACAGCACCGCGTCCCGGCGGGCCAGCGCCGCCGCGCGCACCGGGTCGCCCGGACTCGTCCAGCCGAAGACGTCGGCGCGGATCAGCGCGCCGATCCACTCCTGGTACGGGTTGTCGTAGGTGGCCGTCAGCGGCGGCTTCAGCCCGGCGGTCAGATTGCGGTACGCGGCCCGCTCGGCCGTGAAGGTCTGCAGGTACGGCATCCGCAGCAGCCACAGCTCGCCGACCTGCTCGGTGCTGAACCCGAAGCCGTGGGTCTCCAGCAGGTGCAGGCCGAGGATCGCGTAGTCCACGTCGTCGTCGCGGCAGCTGCCGTGGATCCGGCCGCGTACACACTCCCGCCATTCGGGGCGCAGCTCGAACTCCGCGGACGAGCCGGGAGGCGGCTCGGGAAGGTAGTCCGTGAGGGGCAGCGCGCCGGTGGCCCGCAGATAGCGGTCGATGCGGTCACGGGTCCAGTAGTCGCCGCGCTCGACGGGCTTGCCGAGCATGTTGCCCGCGATCCGGCCCAGCCAGCCGCCGAGGATGCGGTCGGCCGTGGTGGTCGCGCCCTGGGGGGTGCCTGGAGGGGTCATGCCCGGGTTGTACCCCCTCCCGCCCCGGGAACCGGGGAGGCCGGACCGCCGGACGCCGCGGTGGTGCCCGGCGGTGCGTCGTGCCGGGGCCGTCCAGGGGTCGTACGGCGGCCGGCACGCACCCTCGGGGTCCTCACCGTGCTCCGAGCGCGCCGGGACTGCCCGACGCCCGGTCGAGTCCGGTCGTGCCGGTCGTGCCGGTCGTGTCCGGCAGGCGGCCATGCCCGGGTTGTACCCCCTCCCGCCCCGGGAACCGGGGAGGCCGGACCGCCGGACGCCGCGGTGGTGCCCGGCGGTGTGTTGTGCCGGGGCCGTCCAGGGGTCGTACGGCGGCCGGCACGCACCCTCGGGGTCCTCACCGTGCTCCGAGCGCGCCGGGACTGCCCGACGCCCGGTCGAGTCCGGTCGTGCCGGTCGTGCCGGTCGTGTCCGGCAGGCGGCCATGCCCGGGTTGTACCCCCTCCCGCCCGGGAACCGGGGAGGCCGGACCGCCGGACGCCGCGGTGGTGCCCGGCGGTGTGTTGTGCCGGGGCCGTCCAGGGGTCGTACGGCGGCCGGCACGCACCCTCGGGGTCCTCACCGTGCTCCGAGCGCGCCGGGACTGCCCGACGCCCGGTCGAGTCCGGTCGTGCCGGTCGTGCCGGTCGTGCCGGTCGTGTCCGGCAGGCGGCCATGCCCGCCTGCCCCCGCTCGGACCCGACCGGCCCCGGTTCCGCGCGTCCTCCCCGGCTCCGCCGCCTTCCGGCGCAGTCCGGCGTCGCCCGAAACCGTCGCCGTGCCCGGCGGACGATCGTGCCGCCCACCCGGGCGCGTGTGCTGCGGGGGAGGGGCCCTCCCCGGTACCGGCACCCGCACCGGGGGCGCTCCAGGGGTTCCGGACAGGCTGCTCCGCCGCCTCCCGGGCCCGGAGTGGATGAGGTCCAAACCTGTCTGCTTTCCAAAGGTGTGCGCTGCGGATAGGGTCGGGTCGGCGCGACTGCCTGTTCGAAAGCAAGGGATTGATGGTGGCGGACGGAGCAGTTAAGGCCCCACGGGTGCTCGTGGCGGCGGACAAGTTCAAGGGCTCGCTCACGGCCGGGCAGGTCGCGGAGCGGGTGACCGCGGGGCTGCGGCGGGCGGTACCGGGGCTCGAGGTGGAGACCCTGCCGGTCGCCGACGGCGGTGACGGCACCGTCGCCGCGGCCGTGGCGGCCGGGTTCGAGCGCCGTCAGGCCGAGGTCACCGGCCCGCTCGGCGAACCGGTGACGGCGGCGTACGCCCTGCGCGGCACCACGGCCGTGGTGGAGATGGCCGAGGCGTCCGGTCTCCGGCAGCTGCCCGACGGCGTCTTCGCACCGCTCACGGCGACCACCTACGGCGCGGGCGAGCTGCTGCGCGCCGCCCTCGACGCGGGCGCGCGGACGATCGTCTTCGGCGTCGGCGGCAGTGCCACCACCGACGGCGGTGCGGGGATGCTGGCCGCCCTGGGCGCACGTTTCCTGGATGCGGACGGGGAGCCCGTCGGCCCCGGCGGCGGCGCTCTGATCGGCGTGGCGACGGCGGACCTCTCGGGCCTGGACCCCCGCTTCGAGGACGTGGAGCTGATCCTCGCCAGCGACGTCGACAACCCGCTGACCGGCCCGAAGGGGGCGCCCGCCGTCTTCGGGCCGCAGAAGGGCGCCTCTCCCGAGGACGTGGCCGCGCTGGACGACGCACTCGCCCACTACGCCTCGGTCCTCGGCCCCGAGCAGGCCGGACTGCCGGGCGCCGGTGCGGCAGGCGGCATCGGCTACGGCGCGCTGGTCGCCCTCGGCGCCGGTTTCCGGCCGGGTATCGAGGTGATGCTCGACATCCTCGGCTTCGCCGGCGCGCTGTCCCGGGCGACCCTGGTCGTCACCGGTGAGGGCTCCCTCGACGAGCAGACCCTGCACGGCAAGGCCCCGGCCGGTGTCGCCGCCGCCGCCCGCGCGCAGGGCGTCGACGTCGTCGCGGTCTGCGGGCGGCTGGCGCTCGGTGATGAGGCGCTCACCGGCGCCGGAATCCGCCGTGCCTACCCGCTGCTGGAGCTGGAGCCCGACCCGGCCGCCTGTATGGCCCAGGCGGGCCCGCTGCTGGAGCGGGTCGCCGAGTCGATCGCGAGGGACTTCCTCTCCTGACCGCGTTCTGACGGCCGGTCCTGAGCCCCGTCGGCCGGTCCTGAGCCCCGTCGGCCGGTCCTGAGCCCCGTCGGCCGGTCCGGCGGCCCCGGCCCTCGGGGCTCCCGCTCACCCTTGGGAGCGGCAGTCGCCGGGACGCCGAGCCCCGTCGGTGGGCAGGGGTGGACGGCCGCCGGCGGGAGCGCACGGCGAATGGCCGAAAGACGGCCTTCGCCGATCCGGTCCGTTCGCACGCCCTGTACCCGCCCCCCACCGCTCCCTAGCATGTGCGTCCTACCCGACCCGATTTCCCGATCACGTGAATGACGACATGCGTGACGACGTGAATGACGACGTGAATGAGGACTGGATGCACGGCAAGTCGTGGAGCCCCGACGCCATCGACACCAAGGTGCCCAGCGTGGCGCGCATGTACGACTACCTCCTGGGGGGCGACGACAACTACCAGTCCGACCGCGACGCCTGCGGGCAACTGCTGAAACAGGTGCCGAGCAGCAAGGTGCTCGCCGTCAACAACCGTCGCTTCCTGCAGCGCGTCGTGCGCACGCTCGCCGACGACTACGGCATACGGCAGTTCGTCGACCACGGTTCGGGCCTGCCGACCCAGAACAACGTCCACCAGATCGCACAGGCCGTCGACCCGGAGTCGCGGGTGGTGTACGTCGACAACGACCCCATCGTGCTGGCACATGGCCGGGCGCTGCTGGAGGAGAACGACCGCACCGCGGTCATCCAGGCCGACATGCGGGACACCGACGGCATCCTCGGCCACGAGGAGACCACCCGGCTGATCGACTTCGGCCGGCCGGTCGCGGCCCTGTTCGTGTCGGTGCTGCACTGCATCCCGGACGAGGACGATCCGGCCGGTCTGGTCCGCCGGGTCGCGGAACGCCTGGCGCCGGGGAGTTTCCTGGTGGTCTGTCAACTGGTGAGCGACCGTCCCGAGATCCGGAGTTTCGTCACGGACTTCATGGCGGAGGCCACCGGCGGGCACTGGGGCCGGGTCCGTGAGGAGCACGAGGTGACGGAGTTCTTCCATGGCCTCCAGATCCTGGAACCGGGTCTGGTGGAGGTCTCCACCTGGCGGCCTGACACCGAACTGGCCCCGATGCAGCAGACCGACGAGTGGATCGAGTGGGGCGGCGTCGGCCGGCTGGTCTGACGCGCGCCCCCGTCCCGGCCGGGACGGGGGCGGACCACGGCGCGGTTGCCGTGGCGGACGATGTCCCGGGTCCTTGTCCGCGGCCCGCGGACGGGGGCGCACCCTCAGAGCGCGGACATCCGCTCCTCGATGAGGGCCAGCGACCTCTTCGGGGTCAGCGCGCATGCGCCGAGGCGGTCCAGCATGTCCCGGTACTGCTCGACGACGTGGGGCTTCTGGCTGAAGGTGCTGTCGGTCAGGTGCTCGATGTAGACGGCGTCCTTCAGATCGTTCAGCGCGAAGCGCAGATAGGTCACTCCTGTGCCGACGCCTACCGAGGCCGTCACGTCCAGGGGCGCGATCTGCAGCGTGATCCGGGGCTCCCGCATCATGGCGACCAGATGCTCGAGCTGCTCGCGCATCACCTCGGGGCCGCCGACCGTGCGCAGCAGCACGGACTCGTCGATCACCGCCCACAGCCGGGGCGCGTCTGGCTGGTCGAGCTGGCGCTGCCGCGCCTGGCGCAGCTCGACCCGGCGGTGCACGTCGTGGTCGTAGAGCCGCGCGGGCCCCGACTCGACGACCGCGCGGGCGTAGGCGGGGGTCTGCAGCAGCCCGGGCACATAGAACGGCTCGTACGTGCGGATGGTCGCGGCCGCGCCCTCCAGGGCGACCAGCGGGGCGAAGAAGTCCGACAGGACGTCGCTGAAGCTGCGCCACCAGTCACTGCGCCGCGACTGCTCCACGAGTCGCAGGAACTCGGTGACGCGGTCCTCCCCGTCCACCCCGTAGAGCTCCAGCAGGGCGACGGCGTCGGCCGGCTTGCAGCCGTGCCGGCCCAGCTCGATGCGGCTGGTCTTGGAACGGGAGAAGCCCAGGCGGTCGTCGACGGCGGACGGGTCGAGCCCGGCGGCCGTGCGCAGTTCGCGCAGCTTGCCACCCAGGATCACCTTGAGGGCGGTCGGGTTGCTCTCGACCGCTCCCAACGGCCCGGCGAACAACGACGGGCTCGATTCTGCTGCAGCCATCGTGCGCTCCTGCGGACTCTTGAGAAGACGTTGAGACTATCCCGTACATCCGTGTGTGAGCCACGGGCAACTGGACGGTGAGAGCCTCGTTTTCAGCCAATCACATCATCGAAATCGCCGCCACGGGCCCCGGCGACGAAGGCCTCCACCTCGTCCCGCGTATAGACGAGTGCGGGCCCGTGCGGATCGCGGGAGTTGCGCACGGCCACCCGGCCGCCGGGGAGTGCTGCCAGCTCCACGCAGTTGCCGGTGGCGTTGCTGTGGCTGCTCTTGATCCACGTCACCGGACCGAGCTTCCCCGCCGGCACGCCATTGGTGAACTCCATCCCCAACAACCTCTCCTTGTTCGCACGCTCGTTCGGCCCGGATCCGGTCAATGCAATCCCAGATGCAATTGCATTTTCAGGGCCGGCTCGACAATACTCGGTCAGCACCGGTTGCCGCAGCGTTCAACACCGAGGCCTGCAGGGGGACATGACCAGTGACGACTCACGTGTCAACCATCTTCACCACGACGGCCGGGCACGGAAGTCGGCGCGCAACACAGCGATGCGGCCCGAAACCGTTGCCCGAGGGCCCTCGTGCCACACCCCAGGACTCCCTCCTGGAGGGACTTCCGCCGCTCGGCGGCTTCGCCGCCTGCGGGCTGGACGGCAGCCTCCGCAATCCGTGCCAGGCGCGGCGGTTCGTCACCCATACCCTGCACTCCTGGCAGCTGCCGCTCCTGGTCGCGGACATGACGCTGGTCGTCAGCGAGCTGGTGACCGGCGCGGTCCGGCACGCGCTGCTCGCCGGGCCGCAGCAGCCCCCCGTCGACTACCCCCTGTGGCTGGGGCTCGTCCGCCACCCCGGCCATGTCGTGTGCTCGGTCGCGGACCCGAGCCCGGAACCACCGGGACGGCGCGACGCCGACCCCGGCGACCTCGAGGGCTTCGGCCTCGAACTGATCGGCGCGCTGAGCGAGAGCTGGTCCTGGTCGCTCACCGAGCCCAGGGGCAAGACCGTGTGGGCGAGCCTGGCCCTGCCCGGCCGGGACTGAGCCCGCGGCGCGCCGGGGGAGCCGCACGCCCGGACAAGGCACGGCCGCACGGCGTACCCCGGCGCCGGCCGTCGCCCCGCCGTACCCGGGCGGGTCTCTGCCGTCCGTACGCTGACCTGCACTGACCTGCACTGACCTGCACTGACGGGCGCTGACGGCACCGGCCGACAACCGCCCGCGATCCCGCCGCCCGTGTGGGAGGGGCCCGCGCACCGGTCGGAGGCCCGCCACCGGTGTGAGCCTCCCACTGCCCTACGGGCCGGTTGCTCAGCGGGTCCGGGTACGGGCCCGGACCCTCGGTCGGAGCACGGAGCACGGAGCCTGCCCGCGGCCCTCGCACCCTCCGGAGCCGTCCGCCGTTGCCCGTCGTCCCCGCGCCGCGGTGGCACGGCCCGCAGCCGCTCGTACTCGTCCCGCCGCCGGATGACGCCGTGGCAGGCGCACTGAGCCCCGTCCGGCCTTCCGTGCCCAGCCGAAGGCGGTGTCCCGGTTCACCCCCGGCTCACGCGCGACCACGGTCACGCTCCCCGCAGCATCCAGCCGCGCAAGGCAACGCTCCCTCAACCCCGCAAGATCAGCCCGCCCAACGCCCACGGTCCTCGCAACTCCCGCAGATCGCGGGTGTTGCGAGGACCGTGAGAACCCGAGCATGCGACGCCTGCGCCCCGGGCTCCCGTGCCATGCCCCGGGAGGACCGCTAGGGAAGCTGTGCCGAAGCCCTTGCCTCGCGCCGGTTGTCCCGGAAGGTGTTCACCCGCCGGGCCGTCGCGAACAGCGGGATCGTCGCCGCCAGCACGATCTGCAGTGCGCAGCCGGTCTGCAGCAGCAGCTGTCCGCCCGGCGCGTCGAAGGCCCACGCCGCCAGCAGGCCCATCGCCCCCACGATCCAGCTGAGCATCGCGACCGCCAGCTTGCCGCGCGGCTTCGGGTACTCGACCCGGCTCACCATCAGCCAGGCCGCGCCGATGATCGCGAGCAGCGTCGGGATGAACGGCAGCTCCAGCAGCACGATCGACACGACCGTCAGCGCGCCGAAGGGGCTCGGCATGCCCTGGAACATGCCGTCCTTCATCGTCACGCACGAGAACCTGGCCAGGCGCAGCACGACCGCCAGCAGCACCACGATCGCGGCCACCGCCGAGACCTTCTGGTGGGCGTCGTCGGCGACCATGCCGTAGACCAGCACGAAGTACGCCGGGGCCAGCCCGAAGCTGATCAGGTCCGAGAGGTTGTCCAGCTCCGCGCCCATCGGGCTGCTGCGGAGCTTGCGGGCCACCAGCCCGTCGAACAGGTCGAAGACGGCGGCGCACAGCATGAGGATCACCGCGGTCGCGGCGGAGTGCCGGGCCATGCCGCTCTCGCCGCTGCCGACGAGGTGCGGGATCAGGATCCCGGTGGTGGTGAAGTACACCGCCATGAAACCGCAGGTGGCGTTACCGAGAGTGAGCGTGTCCGCTATCGACAGCCGCAGCGAGAGGGGCATCTCCTCCGCCTCGTCCGCCGCGCCGGACCGGGGCTCGGCCCCGTCGGCCCAGCCCGCCTGTGTGTCGGGATCAATCACGGTCAATGCGAGTCACCCCCGCGGTCGTGACCTGACCGACTTCGACGCCGGCCTCGACACCTTCCGGGAGGTAGATGTCGACGCGGGAGCCGAAGCGGATGAGGCCGATGCGCTCGCCCTGCTCGACCTTGGTGCCCTGCGGGATGTACGGAACGATGCGGCGTGCGACGGCGCCGGCGATCTGGATCATCTCGATGTCACCGAGTTCGGTGTCGAAGTGCCAGACGACGCGCTCGTTGTTCTCGCTCTCCTTGTTGAACGCCGGAACGAATCCGCCGGGCACATGCTCGACGGAGGTCACCGTGCCGGCGAGCGGAGCACGGTTGACGTGGACGTTCAGCGGGCTCATGAAGATGGCGACACGGGTCCGCCCGTCCTTCCACGGCATGATGCTCTGCACCACACCGTCGGCCGGGGAGATGACCCGGCCCTGGGCGATCTCGCGCTCGGGGTCGCGGAAGAACCACAGCATGCCCGCCGCGAGAGCGGTGGTGGGCACGGCGATGGCGGCGGCGCGCCTCGACCGGCGCGCACGCGCCAGGCTGAGCGCCGCGGTCGCGACGGTCGGCAGGAGCCACGGCGATGCTCCGCGCGCGAGGCGGACGCGGCCGCGAGGTGCAGAGGTTTGGCTGTGGGGCATGGATGACCTTCGTAGCGGATGATGCCGCGCTGGCAACAAGGAGGACGGCGGCTTTCTGGCGATGCTATCGGTTGCGGGGCGCAACTGGGAAAGCCAGAAGCCGAGTCGGTCGGCCGGAAGCCTTCGGCAAAGGCTGCCGGAATGTGATCTTCTTCGCGGCCGAACCGACTCAAAAGCCTCATTCAGCCCTGGAGCCGGTATTCCTCGAGGAGCCGGCGCCCAATGATCATTTTCTGGATCTCGGCGGTACCTTCGCCGATCAGCAGCATCGGGGCCTCCCGGTAGAGGCGCTCGATCTCGTACTCCTTGGAGAAGCCGTAGCCGCCGTGGATCCGGAACGCGTCCTCGACGACTTCCTTGCAGTACTCGGAGGCGAGGTACTTCGCCATCCCCGCCTCCAGGTCGTTTCGCTCCCCGGAGTCCTTCTTGCGGGCCGCGCTCACCATCATCGCATGGGCCGCCTCGACCTTGGTGGCCATCTCCGCGAGCTTGAACTGGATGGCCTGGTGCTGGGCGATCGGCTTTCCGAAAGTGTGGCGTTGCTGCGCGTATCCGATACCGAGTTCGAAAGCGCGCTGAGCGACGCCGCAGCCACGGGCCGCCACATTGACGCGGCCGACCTCGACCCCGTCCATCATCTGGTAGAACCCCCGGCCGGTCGTGCCGCCGAGGACGCGATTGGCCGGAATGCGCAGCCCGTCCATGATCAGCTCGGTCGTGTCGACGCCCTTGTAGCCCATCTTGTCGATCTTTCCGGGGATGGTGAGGCCGGGCCGCACCTCCCCGAAGCCGGGCTCCTTCTCGACGAGGAAGGTCGTCATCGACCGGTGCGGGGCCGCGGCCGCCTCCGCGGGGTCGTGTCCTTCGTCACTCCGGACCAGCACGGCCACCAGCGTCGACGTGCCTCCGTTGGTCAGCCACATCTTCTGGCCGCTGAGGACGTACTCGTCGCCGTCCCTGACCGCCTTGGACGTGATGGCCGATACATCGGAGCCGAGCCCCGGCTCGGACATCGAGAACGCGCCGCGCACCTCGCCGGCCGCCATCCGGGGGAGGAAGTGGTCCCTCTGCTCCTGCGTGCCGTGCTGCTTCAGCATGTACGCCACGATGAAGTGCGTGTTGATGATGCCCGAGACGGACATCCAGCCCCGGGCGATCTCCTCCACGCACAGCGCGTACGTGAGCAGGGACTCGCCCAGGCCCCCGTACTCCTCGGGGATCATCAGGCCGAAGAGGCCGAGCTCCTTCAGGCCGTCGACGATCTGCTGCGGGTACTCGTCGCGGTGCTCCAGCTCGGTGGCGACCGGGATGATCTCCTTGTCGACGAACGCGCGGACCGTCGACAGGATCTCCTGCTGGACGTCGGTCAGACCGGGGGTCTGGGCGAGTCGGGCCATGGCTACTTCTCCGCCTTCGTGGTGGGCTCGGTCGGGCCGGAGCCGGAGCCGGGGCCGGCTTCCGGCGAAGGCGCCGTTCGCGGGTGCTGCGGGGAGACGGCCGGGCGGCCGGGCTGCTCCCCGCCGCGCTCCTTGACGTACGTCTCGGTGGGGACCATCACCTTGCGGCGGAACACGCACACCAGGGTGCCGTCCTGCTTGTAGCCCCTGGTCTCCACGTGGACGATCCCGCGGTCCGACTTCGACTTCGAGGGGGTCTTGCCGAGGACGGTCGTCTCGCCGTAGATCGTGTCGCCGTGGAACGTCGGGGCGACGTGGCGCAGCGACTCGATCTCCAGGTTGGCGATCGCCTTGCCCGACACGTCGGGCACCGACATGCCGAGCAGCAGCGAGTAGACGTAGTTGCCCACGACGACGTTCTTCCCGAAGTCCGTCGTCCGCTCCGCGTAGTGCGCGTCCATGTGGAGGGGGTGGTGGTTCATCGTCAGGAGGCAGAAGAGGTGGTCGTCGTACTCGGTGACCGTCTTCCCGGGCCAGTGCTTGTAGACCGCCCCGACCTCGAACTCCTCGTAGGTGCGTCCGAACTGCATCGCTCAGGCCTCCGGTGCTTCGAACGTCGAGGTACGGGTCATCCCGGCAGCCCGGCCCTTACCGGAGATCACCAGGGCCATCTTGCGGCTGGCCTCGTCGATCATCTCGTCGCCGAGCATCGCGGAGCCCTTCTTCCCGCCGGCCTCGGACGTGTAGTAGTCGTACGCGTCCAGGATCAGCTCGGCGTGGTCGTAGTCCTCCTGGGAGGGCGAGAAGATCTCGTTGGACGCCTCGACCTGGCCCGGGTGCAGCACCCACTTGCCGTCGAAGCCCAGCGCCGCGGCGCGCTGCGCGACCTCGCGGTAGCCGTCGGTGTTGCGGATCTGGAGGTAGGGGCCGTCGATCGCCTGGAGGTCGTTGGCGCGGGCGGCCATCAGGATCTTCATCAGGATGTAGTGGTAGGCGTCCGCCGGGTAGCCGGGCGGCTGCTCCCCGACGACCAGGGACTTCATGTTGATGGACGCCATGAAGTCGGCCGGGCCGAAGATGATCGTCTCGATGCGCGGCGACGCCTCGGCGATCGCGTTGACGTTGTTGAGGCCCTGTGCGTTCTCGATCTGCGCCTCGATGCCGATCCTGCCCACCTCGAAGCCCATCGTCTTCTCGATCTGCGTCAGCAGCAGGTCGAGGGCGACGATCTGCCGGGCGTCCTGGACCTTCGGCAGCATGATGCAGTCGAGGTTCTGGCCGGCGCCCTCGACGACCGTGACCACGTCCCGGTACGTCCAGTGGGTGGTCCAGTCGTTGACCCGCACGACGCGCGTCTTGCCCGTCCAGTCGCCCTCGTTCAGGAACTTCACGACGGTGTGCCGGGCCTCCGGCTTGGCGAGCGGGGCGCAGGCGTCCTCCAGGTCCAGGAAGACCTGGTCGGCCGGCAGGCCCTGGGCCTTCTCCAGGAAGCGCGGGTTCGAACCGGGCACCGCGAGGCAGGAGCGGCGCGGACGCAGCCGGTTGACGGGGCGTGTCATGCGGGGACCTCCAGGGGGTCGAGCTTGTTCGCTTGGCGGATCTCGTCGACGATACGGCCGATGATCTCCGTGATGCCGAAGTCCTTCGGGGTGAAGACGGCGGCCACACCCGCACGCCTCAGTTCCTCGGCGTCGCCGTTCGGGATGATCCCGCCGACGACCACCGGGATGTCGGCGGCGCCCGCCTCACGCAGCCGCTCCAGCACGTCCGGCACCAGCTCGGCGTGGGAACCGGACAGGATCGACAGGCCCACGCAGTGCACGTCCTCCGCCAGGGCGGCGCTGACGATCTGCTCGGGTGTGAGCCGGATGCCCTGGTAGACCACCTCGAAGCCGGCGTCGCGCGCCCGCACGGCGATCTGCTCGGCGCCGTTGGAGTGCCCGTCCAGTCCCGGCTTGCCGACCAGCAGCCGCAGCCGGCCCGAGCCGAGCTCCTCGGCGGTGCGGGACACCTTCTCGCGGACGAGGGCGAGCGGGGTGCCCTGTTCGGCGGCGACGGCCACCGGGGCCGACGACACGCCGGTCGGGGCGCGGAACTCGCCGAAGACGTCCCGCAGCGCCCACGCCCACTCCCCGGTGGTGACGCCGGCGCGGGCGCACTCGACGGTGGCCGCCATCAGGTTCGCGTCGCCCGCCGCGGCGGCCTTGAGCGCCGCCAGGGCGTCCTGGGCCCGGCTCTCGTCCCGGTTGTCGCGCCACTCGTGGAGAGCGGCCACGACCCGGGCCTCGTTCGCCGGATCCACCGTCATGATCGCGGTGTCGAGGTCCGCGGTGAGCGGGTTGGGCTCGGTGGTCTCGAAGATGTTGACGCCGACGATCTTCTCGTCGCCGGCCTCGATCCGGGCCCGCCGCTCGGCGTGCGAGGCCACCAGCTGCGACTTCAGATAGCCGGACTCGACGGCCGCCATGGCGCCGCCCATCTCCTGGATGCGCTCGATCTCCGCGAGGGAGTCCGCGACGAGGGCGTCCACCTTGGCCTCGATGACGTGCGAGCCGGCGAAGATGTCCTCGTACTCCAGCAGGTCGCTCTCGTGGGCGAGGACCTGCTGGATGCGCAGCGACCACTGCTGGTCCCAGGGGCGGGGCAGGCCGAGCGCCTCGTTCCACGCGGGGAGCTGGACGGCGCGGGCGCGGGCGTCCTTGGAGAGCGTCACGGCCAGCATCTCGAGGACGATGCGCTGGACGTTGTTCTCCGGCTGGGCCTCGGTCAGCCCGAGCGAGTTGACCTGGACCCCGTAGCGGAAGCGCCGCTGCTTGGGGTTCCCGATGCCGTAGCGCTCGCTGGTGATCTTCTCCCAGATGCGGCCGAAGGCGCGCATCTTGCACATCTCCTCGACGAAGCGGACGCCCGCGTTCACGAAGAAGGAGATCCGGGCGACGACATCGCCGAACTTCTCCGGCGGCACCTGGCCGGAGTCGCGTACCGCGTCCAGGACCGCCACCGCCGTGGACATCGCGTAGGCGATCTCCTGGACGGGGGTGGCCCCGGCCTCCTGCAGGTGGTAGCTGCAGATGTTGATCGGGTTCCACTTGGGGATGTTCGCCACCGTGTAGGTGATCATGTCGGTGGTCAGCCTCAGCGACGGACC
The DNA here is from genome assembly GCA_003725745.1 of Streptomyces sp. I6. Lineage (GTDB taxonomy): Bacteria > Actinomycetota > Actinomycetes > Streptomycetales > Streptomycetaceae > Streptomyces. The sequence goes on from RHDP01000001.1 coordinate 5,928,276, forward strand.
GGGCGGGAAGACGTGCGTCCCGCGCGACAGGTACTCCTTGACGATGTCGTTCTGCGTCGTCCCCTGGAGTCTGGTGGCGTCGGCGCCCTGCTCCTCCGCGACCACCTGGTAGAGCGCCAGCAGCCACATGGCGGTGGCGTTGATGGTCATGGAGGTGTTCATCTGCTCCAGGGGGATGCCCTGGAACAGCCGCCGCATGTCACCGAGGTGCGAGACCGGCACCCCGACCCGGCCGACCTCGCCGCGGGCGAGGACGTGGTCGGGGTCGTAGCCGGTCTGCGTCGGCAGGTCGAACGCGACCGACAGACCGGTCTGGCCCTTGGCCAGGTTCCGCCGGTACAGCTCGTTGGACGCCTCGGCCGTGGAGTGGCCGGCGTATGTGCGCATGAGCCACGGCCGGTCCTTCTGGCGCTCTGTCATCTGCGGACCTCTGACTCAGATGTTCCGGAAGCGGTTGATGGCGTCGAGGTGCTTGGCGCGCATCTCCTCGTCGTGCACGCCCAGGCCCTCCTCGGGCGCCAGGCAGAGCACGCCGACCTTGCCCTGGTGCGCGTTGCGGTGGACGTCGTGGGCGGCCTGGCCGGTGTCCTCCAGCGGGTACACCTTCGACAGGGTGGGGTGGATCTTTCCCTTGGCGATCAGCCGGTTGGCCTCCCAGGCCTCCCGGTAGTTGGCGAAGTGGGAGCCGATGATGCGCTTCAGCGACATCCACAGGTAGCGGTTGTCGTACTCGTGCATGTAGCCCGAGGTCGAGGCGCAGGTGGTGATGGTGCCGCCCTTGCGGGTGACGTAGACGGAGGCTCCGAAGGTCTCGCGGCCCGGGTGCTCGAAGACGATGTCGATGTCCTCGCCGCCGGTGAACTCGCGGATGCGCTTGCCGAAGCGCTTCCACTCCTTCGGGTCCTGGGTCCGCTCGTCCTTCCAGAACCTGTAGCCCTCGGCGTTGCGGTCGATGATCGCCTCCGCGCCCATGGACCGGCAGATGTCTGCCTTCTGCGGCGAGGAGACCACGCAGATCGGGTTGGCGCCGCCGGCCAGCGCGAACTGGGTGGCGTAGCTGCCGAGACCGCCGCTGGCGCCCCAGACCAGGACGTTGTCGCCCTGCTTCATCGCCGCGCCGTTCTGCGAGACGAGCTGGCGGTAGGCGGTCGAGTTGACCAGGCCGGGGGCGGCGGCCTCCTCCCAGCTGAGGTGCCTGGGCTTCGGCATCAGCTGGTTGGACTTCACCAGCGCGATCTCGGCGAGGCCGCCGAAGTTGGTCTCGAAGCCCCAGATGCGCTGCTCGGGGTCGAGCATGGTGTCGTTGTGGCCGTCCGAGGACTCCAGTTCGACGGAGAGGCAGTGGGCGACGACCTCGTCGCCCGGGTTCCAGGCGTTGACTCCGGGACCGGTGCGCAGCACGACCCCCGCGAGGTCGGAGCCGATGACGTGGTACGGCAGGTCGTGGCGCTTGGTCAGCTCGGAGAGCCGGCCGTAGCGCTCCAGGAAGCCGAAGGTCGACAGAGGTTCGAAGATCGAGGTCCACACGGAGTTGTAGTTCACCGAGCTGGCCATCACGGCCACCAGGGCCTCACCCGGCCCGAGCTCGGGAAGCGGGACCTCGTCGAGGTGCAGGGACTTGCGCGGGTCCTTCTCGTGCGTGGTGAGTCCCGCGAACATCTCGGTCTCGTCCTTGTGCACGGTCACCGCACGGTACGACTCGGGGAGCGGCAGTGCGGCGAAGTCGGCGGACGTGGTGTCCGGCGACTGGATCGCGTCCAGGATTTCCTTCACGGTGTGCCTCCGGCGAATGGTCCCCCGGCCCCGGGGCCGAGGGGGGTGCGTCTCGCGGACGAGAGCGCTGAGGGGCAGGTAGGGGAAGTGCTGCTTCTGTGGAGGTGTGCCGTCGGTTCGGCGGGTGGTGCTGGCTGCGCTGGTGTGCGCGGGAGGGTGCCTGTGACGCAGGCGTCCGGGCGCGCGAGCGGGAGGCTTGCGGGGACAGCCGGCGTACGGTGCCTCTCTGCACGCCGGCCGCCCGGACAACATCAACGTATGGCACGCCGTGCCAGCCCGCAAGACACTGCGTGCCAACAATTTCACTCACATGCAATCTCGGCATCACAGATGAGCGATGATCGATCGATTTGGCGGCTGAGCTGCGGAAACAGCCGCTCGCCGGAGGTGCTCATCGCCCGCAGTGTGCAGTAGTGCGCGTCCGGTGACGGGCCTGTGAGATGTGTCATGAACGTGGCGGACGTGGTGTGGAGGTGGCGGACGGACGTGGTGTGGAGGTGGCCCCTGGATCGCGGTGCCGTCCTCGGGGGTGCGGGCCGGACCGCCGCGGTCACGCCCCGGCGAGCCGGGCGCCGCGCCGGACGCCACCGCCGTCCCGCTCGCCCGCGTCCTGCTGCCGGCGTCCCGCGTGTCGCCGGGGCGGGCCGTACGGATCGGCACGGCCCCGCCGCGGTGGGCCTTGGCCCGGACCGCCCTCGCGGGCTTCCGCCCGGCCTGTTCGGCCCGGCCTGTTCGGCCCGGCCTGTTCCGGCTCGGTGTGCTCCGACCCCGCTCGATCCGAGGCGCCCGCGAGCCCCGCGGAGGCGTGCGGGAGCGTCCGTCCGCGATCTGCCGTCTCAGATGTCCGAGCCCGGCCCGCCGCCTGCCGACCCCGGGCGGAACGACGGTGTCAGCGGCGGCGCAGCGCTTCCTCGATCGTGCGCATCACCTCGGGCAGCGGGGCGTCCGTGCGGGCCACCGCCACCAGGACCCCGTCGCCCGTCCGCGACTGCCCGGCGGCGGGAGCCTGCTCCGCCCCGGCGCGCCCCGCCCCGATGTTGGAGCCGAACGTCTCGCGGACGATGGCGAAGGCGTGGTCGAGCTGGGCCTCCACGTCGCCCTGGCCCCCCGCCCGCAGCCAGCGCCTCAGTACATGGTTGTGCGCGGTGACCACCGCGGACGCGGCCACCTCGGCCAGCAGCGGGTCGTCGTTGCCGTCGTGGTGGTCGCGCTCGTCGAAGTGGCCCAGCAGATAGCGGGTGAACAGCCGCTCGTAACGGGCCACCGACGCGATCTCCCGCTCCCGGAGCGTCGGCACCTCGCGGGTCAGGCGGTACCGCTCGACCGACACCGCCGGCGATGCCGCGTACATCTTCATGACTTCCTTGATGCCCCGGCAGACGGTGTCCAGCGGATGCTCGTGGGCCGGAGCGGCGTTGAGCACGGCCTCGGCCCGCACCAGCGTGTCGTCGTGGTCGGGGAAGATCGCCTCTTCCTTGGAGCGGAAGTGCCGGAAGAAGGTGCGCCGGGCGACCCCGGCCGCCGCAGCGATCTCGTCGACCGTCGTCGCCTCGTATCCCTTGGTCGCGAACAGCTCCATCGCCGCGGCGGCCAGCTCCCGGCGCATCTTGAGCCGCTGGGCGGCCGCGCGGCTGCCCGCGGCGCTCTCGGGGGCGTCGGACGTGGCGGGCGCGGAGGAGGTCCGGGCGGTGCGTCGGCGGGCGTCAGCGGGCTGGGGCATGCCCTGAACGTACTGCATCCGCGCAGGGGGCTGCGCCTTCGGGGCGGGCCGCCCACTCCGTCCAGCAGCCCGCCCCACGCCGGGCGGCCGGCGCCGGAGCCCGCGGGTTCGCGGGCCGGTGACGGCCGCCCGGCCGCGTTCCCCTCGACGCGTCCGGCGCCTCCCCCATGGCCCTTCAGACGGGGGAGGGGCCCGGAGCGCCCGCCTTCCTCGCCGTGCCCCGCTCCGCCCTCGGCCCGCTCCGTGACCCGCGCTCCCCGCCGTCGGCCGTCCGCTCCGTGCGCGTCGCCGGAATCAGCGCCGGGCATATTCGCGGAAGCCGCGCCCCGTCTTGCGCCCGAGGCAGCCCGCGGCCACAAGGTGCTCGAGCAGCGGCGCCGGGGCCAGCCCCGGGTCGCGGAACTCCCGGTGCAGCACGTTCTCGATGGCGAGGGAGACGTCGAGACCGACCACGTCGAGCAGTTCGAAGGGCCCCATCGGGTATCCGCCGCCGAGCTTCATCGCCGCGTCGATGTCGTCGAGCGACGCGTAGTGCTCCTGCACCATCTTGATCGCGTTGTTGAGGTACGGGAACAGCAGCGCGTTCACGATGAAGCCCGCGCGGTCACCGCAGTCCACCGGGTGCTTCCTGATCCGCTCCGTCACTCCGCGGACCGTGGTGTGGACGTCGTCCGAGGTCAGGACCGTACGGACCACCTCGACCAGCTTCATGGCCGGGGCCGGGTTGAAGAAGTGCATTCCGATGACGTCCTGGGGCCGCGAGGTGGCGCGGGCACAGGCGACGACGGGCAGCGAGGACGTCGTGGTGGCCAGGACCGCTCCCGGCTTGCAGACCTTGTCGAGCGTCGCGAACAGCTGCCGCTTGACCTCCAGGTCCTCCGCGACGGCCTCCAGCGCCAGATCGACCTCGGCGAACGCGTCCAGCGAGCCGGCCGGCGTGATCCGCGCCAGCGTCCCCTCCCGGGCCTCGGCGGTCATCCGGCCCTTGTCGACGGAGCGCGAAAGCGACGCGGCGATACGGGACTTGGCGGCCTCGGCCTTCTCCTGGCCGCGGGCGGCGAGGACCACGTCGTACCCGGCCTTCGCGAACACCTCCGCGATACCGCTCGCCATCGTGCCGGAGCCGGCCACACCGACCGATGCGACCGGACGGCCGCCGGCGGACGAGCCGGACTCCGGCGGCGTCAGCGCGTCGGGGACGACCGTGCCGCTGCCTTGGGCCTCGTAGGTGTAGAAGCCGCGGCCCGACTTGCGGCCGGTCAGCCCCGCCTCGCTGAGCTGCTTCAGGATCGGCGCGGGGGCGTGCAGCCGGTCGTGGGACTCGGCGTACATGGCATCGAGGACGGTGCGGGCCGTGTCGACGCCGATCAGGTCGAGAAGTGCCAGCGGGCCCATCGGCAGCCCGCACCCCAGCCTCATCGCGGCGTCGATGTCCTCGCGGGAGGCGTACCTCGACTCGTACATGGCGGCGGCCTGGTTGAGGTAGCCGAAGAGCAGCCCGTCCGCGACGAAGCCGGGCCGGTCGCCGACGGCGACCGGCTCCTTGCCGAGGTCCCGGGCGAGCGCGGTGACGGCTGCCACGGCCTGCGGGGCGGTCAGCACCGAGGAGACCACCTCGACCAGGCGCATCGCGGGGGCCGGGTTGAAGAAGTGCATGCCCAGGACCCGCTCGGGGCGGGCCGAATCGGCGGCGAGCCGGGTCACCGACAGCGCGTTGGTGCCGGTGGCCAGGATCGTCTCCGGGCGGACGACGGCGTCGAGCTCCCGGAAGACCTGCTGCTTCAGCTCGTACGACTCGGGCACGACCTCGATCACCAGGTCGGCCTCGGCGGCCGCCCGGAGTTCGGAGAAGGTGCGGAAGCGGGCCAGGACGTCCCGCCGCTCCTCCTCGGTGAGGCGCTCACGCCGCACGGCGCGTGCGGTGGACGCTTCGAGGGTGGAGACGGCGTGGCGTGCCGCGGCCTCGCTGACGTCGATGCCGATGACCTCGCGCCCGGCGCGGGCGAGCACCTCGGCGATTCCGGTGCCCATGGTGCCGAGACCGACGACGGCGATGGTGGAGAGAGAGGTGTCCATCACGGGACTCCAGGAGTGAGTGACGACTGAGGGAGGGCGTGCTCCGCGGGGCGCGGCGCGGCGGTCCACGAGAACGGACCGCAGCGAGCGCGGCGCTCGCGGTATGCGTGTCGCGATGAAGGAGGCGACGGACCCTGTCCCGGAGTCACGCCGTACTGCACTGCCGAACCGACCGGCTCTCCCGGGCCGCACGGCCTGGGAGCCACCCCCTCGGCGGCTGCGTCACCAGGCCGCCGAGAGCAGAGCGGGTGTTGCCCGCTCACCTGAGATTAACTCGCGGGTAACGAGCGCGCCAGCCCTCCGCGGATGTGACTTCCGCCGCCACCCGATGAACCGCGCCGGGTGAAGACGATGCGGCTGCGCGCACAGCGGCGAGACGGCGGGCAGGCACACACGAAGCGCCCTGCCGGGGACGGGCCGCGGTCCCGGTGCGCTCCCGGCCCCGCGGTGCGCCGGGGAACGGGCTCCGGCCGGGCAGTGGGCCGGCACCCGGCACCGCCGGGCCGCACCCCGGCCGGGGACGGCGTTCCGCGAAGGGCTCCACCAGCCCGGCGCATGCCCCATAGGCTGATCGCATGGAAGCGGATCTCGAGGATCTGACCCGCCGTACACGCCGCGAGCTGACCGGGCCGGCGGACGAGGAACTGCACCGGCGGCTGACCGCCATCGCGGATCCCGACGCCCTGGCCACCGTGCTCACCCAGTCGCATCTGCCGCTGTGGGCGCGGGAGATAGCCGCCTTCCGGCTCGGCTGCGCCGGAGACCGCCGTTCCTTCGAACCCCTGGTACTGCTGCTCAACCACCGCGATCCGGATCGCTGCCTCTCCGCCTCGTACGCTCTGGGCAGGCTCGGCGACCCCCGGACCGCGGCGGCCGCTGCCGCTCTCGCCACCAACGAACTGCGCGTGGCCTACGCCATCACCCCCGTGCGGCTCCTCACCACCCTGCGTGCGCCCGAGTCCGTCCCGGCGCTCGTCACCGTCCTCGGCAGGAGACTCGCCCCCGGCGACCCGCACTGGCGCGTCGCCCTCGCCTGCGTGGAAGGGCTGGGCGCACTCGCCGACCGGCGCGCACGCCAGGTCCTGGAGGCGGCCCGGTCTCACCCCCGCCTGTCCGCTGCCGCTTCCGCGGCACTCAGCCGCCTGCGGTAACGCACCTCGGGCACCATGACGCCGCCCGCCTCGAACAGCTCCTCCGCTCCGTCGGGCGCGAACCCCGCCTTCTCGTAGAAGCGGCGCGCCCGCCGGTTCCCCTTCAGCACCCACAGCAGCAGCGCGGGTCGGCCCTCCGACTCCGCCCGTGCCACCAGGGCGTCCATCAGCACGCGCCCCACGCCGGTGCCGATCCGCTCCGGCCGTACGTAGAGCGCGTACACCTCGCCGCCGTCGGCGGTCCCGCCCTCACCGCGGTACGGCCCGCAGCACCCCCAGCCCGCCAGCTCGCCGTCGGCCTCTGCGACCAGATGCACCACGCCGGTGCCGTCGGCGGCGGCCAGGCGTGCTCCGAGCCACTCGGCGTCCGCCGCCCGGTCCATCGCCTCCAGGTACGAGCGCGGAATCAGCCCCGCGTAGGCGTGCCGCCAGCCGCTGACCCGGACGGCGGCGACCGCCTCGCAGTCGGCGCCGCTCATCTCGCGGACGACGACGCCCGCGCGGCCCGCCGGCCCGGTGGTACACGCGTCCCCGGCTGCGTGGAGGGGGGTGTGACGGGTGCTCACAGGGCTGATGGGGCTCGCGTGGCCATACGGCTCGCGTTGCTTATGGGGTTCTCAGGGCTCATGGGGCTCATGGGGCTCATGGGATTCACAGGGCTCATGGGGCTCATGGGGCTCATGGGATTCACAGGGCTCATGGGGCTGATCCTCGCGCACACCGAGACGGGGCACCTCCCGTTTCCCGCCGGCGGTACCGGGCCCGCGACGGCCCGGTACCGCGGTGGGGCCGGGGGCGCCCCGTCACCTCAGCCGCGGTGGCCGAGGATTTGGTACGGCGCGGCGCCGGCCCGGACGGCCTCCGGCGCACCCGTGCGGATGTCCTGCCTCAGCGGACTCGGCTCCTTCCCCGGCGCGCAGAACGCGTCCGCCTCGCCCGCGGGTGCGGCCGGAGGGAGCTTTCCGGTGGCCAGATAGTCCGTCACATGGCGGTCCATGCAGGCGTTTCCGCTCAACGAGGTGGCGTGGTTGCCGCCGCCGCGCTCGACGACGAGCCGGGAACCCCGCAGCTTGCGGTGAACGGTGACGGCCCCCTCGTAGGGGGTCGCGGCGTCGTCCGTGGCCTGGAGGATCAGTACCGGCGGCAGCGCGTCGTTGGTGACGTCCGTCGGTCCGAGGGGCGCGACGGGCCAGAACAGGCACGGAGCGTTGTACCAGACGTTGTTCCAGGTGGAGAACGGGGCCTTGGCGTGGGACGCCTGGTTGGCCAGGCGCCAGGTGCCCCAGTTCCGGGGCCACGCGGCGTCCCCGCACTGCACGGCCGCGTAGGCGGAGTAGGCGTTGTCGCCCTCCCGGTCGACCGCGGCGAAGGCCCGGTACACCTCCAGGAGCGGCCTGGTGTCCCTACCGCGGGCGAACGCCGAGAACGCGTCCGCGAGATACGGCCAGAAGCCGTTGTGGTAGCCGCCCGGCAGGAACGTGTCCTCGAGTTCGGCCGGGCCGATCTCGCCTCCGGCGGGCGTCTCGGCGAGGGCCGCGCGCATCGCGTACCACGCGGCTTCCACCCGGGCCGGGTCACTGCCCAGCCGGTATGTCGTGTGGTGCTTCGCCACCCAGGCGGCGAAGGCCTTGTGCCGTGCGTCGAAACCCTGGTTCTGAGCCAGGTTGGCGCGGTACCAGACCGCGTCCGGGTCGACCACTGAGTCCAGCACCGCGCGCCGCACGCGCCCGGGGAAGTACTTCGCGTACACGGCTCCGAGGTAGGTGCCGTAGGAGTAGCCGAGGTAGTTGATTCTCGCGGCCCCCAGGGCCTCCCGGATGAGGTCGAGGTCCTTCGCCATGCTGACCGTGTTCACATGGGGCAGCAGTTCTGGGTGCCGGGTCGCGCACCCCAGCGCGAAGGAGCGGGCCCGGGACAGGTTCGCCAGCTCGGCCTTGCGGTCGCGCGGCAGCGAGTCGGGGCGCACCGGGGCGAAGTGGCCGGGGCGGCAGTCGAGCGCCGGCCGTGACCGGCCCACACCCCGGGGGTCGAAACCGACCACGTCGTACTGCGCCGCCAGACTCGCGGGCAGGGAGGCGGCCACGAAGCCCGCGGTCTTCAGCCCGGACGCGCCCGGCCCGCCGGGGTTGACCAGCAGGGGACCCTGGAAGGTCCTCGCCGTGTGCCGGATCCGCGAGAGCGCGAGCGTGATCTTCGTGCCCTGAGGGTCGCCGTGGTCCAACGGCACCTGGAGTGATGCGCATTCCAGCCTCGGGTGCTCCTCGGTCGCACAGCCGGTCCACTCCAGCGCAGCGGAGCGCGTGGCCACGGGGCCCGCGTTCGCTGCGGAGGGCAGACCGGTCACCAGTCCGGCCACCGTCGCCCCCATCGCGACCAGCACTCCTGCCCGTCTGTTCACATGTCCTCCCGGATGGCGGGGCGCGCCCGGGCGGCAGGCCCCGGGGCAGACTTCCCCGATGCCATCCGTTATGGACGGGTTCGCGGGTCGAAAGACCCGTTTGGTGAGGTTCTCTTACGCGCCTGAGGGGCGCGATGGGTGCGAGATCCGGGCGTCACGACGGGCTCCACGGGCTCCACCAGCTCTACGGGGGCGAGGGGCGTGAAGTGCGGGACGGGCGCGACAGGGGCGACGGGGGCCGAGGGGTGAGACGGGCACGACAGTGGCGAGGTGCGAGGTGCGAGGTGCGAGGTGCGGGACGGGCGCGACAGTGGCGAGGCGCGAGGCGCGAGGGGAGGTGCGAGGTGCGAGGGGCGAGGTGCGAGGCGCGGGACGGGCGCGAGACGCGGGGCAGGTGGCCCGAACGGCGCCGGAGCAGGGTGAGCCGGGTGGGCGGAGGCTCGGCGCCGGAGTCGTCGGGCGGGGCCGGCATACGCCTCGGCGTGCCCCGGCGCCCCGGTCCGAAGGTGAATTCCGTGACCGGCTCGTCCACATGGCGGGTGATGCGCCGCTGATACCACTCGGGTGCGTAGGCGCCCTCCACGCCCTCCGCGAAGAGCCGTTCGTACCGCCGCACCAGATGCGGATGCCCGCGCGCCAGCCAGCCCATGAACCACTCGCGCCCCCCCGGCCGCAGATGCAGTACGAGGGGCGCCACGGACGTCGCCCCGGTCGAGGCGACCGCCGGTACGGTGGCGCGCAGCTGGTCCGGGTGGTCGCTCAGGAAGGGGATGACCGGGGCCATCAGCACCGAGCAGCCTATGCCGTGGTCGGCGAACGTACGGACCACGTCGAGGCGCCGCTCCGGCGCCGGTGTGCCCCGGCTCCACGGACCGCCACGGCTCGCGATCGGTGAAGCCGGCCGACACGGAGACGCCGACCTTGGCCACGTGTGCGGCCTGGAGGAGCAGGTCCAGGTCGCGCAGGACGCAAAGCCGAGCACTTCCTCGCCTTCACCAGCATCGCCTGCACCCTCATCTGCTATCGGCGGCTCGTCTGCTGACGTGGGTCTGCAGCAGTCCCATCGCCAGGCCGTGGCCGTAGTGATCGGCCAGGCCCAAGGGCGTGCGGCCTTCCGGGTCTGCGAGTTCCGGATCAGCCCCGAGGGCCGGCAACACAGCCGTGGTGTGCACGGTCAAAGGCTGACCGCTCTGCAAGGAGCCGTCGCACTCGACGTCGATCGCATGTGTCGGCAGCGTCATGCCGCTGAAGACCTCATCAGGATCGGACCCGGCGGCCATGGCGGGGGTGCGTCGCCCGGCCGGGCGGTGGGAGCAGTTCCACCGTCTGTCAAGGGCGCATCCCCAACCATTCGGCCCCGTCCGGTGAGATCTCCTTCTTCCAGATCGGTACCTCTTCCTTGAGCAGTTCGATGCACATACGGGCGGCAGCGAAGGCCTCCGCGCGGTGCGGGGCGGACGCGGCCAGTACCACCGCCGCATCGCCGACCTGCAACTCCCCGGTCCGGTGGGAGACGGCGACCCTGGCCCCCGAGCGGACTGCTCGCAGCGGTCGATGACGGAGTTCAGGGCCCGCAGCGCCATGGCGGAGTACGCCTCGTAGTGCAGTTCGGTGACTTCGTGGCCGTCGTTCGCGTCGCGTACGGTGCCGACGAAGGCCACCACAGCCCCCTGCCCGGGGCCGGTTACCGCGTCGACCAGGGGGTCGAGGCGCAGCGGCTCGTCCGTCACGACGCAGTAGCGGTCCGATCCTCCGGCGATCGGGGGATCAGCGCCACGGTGTCCCCCGTACTCAGCACGTGCCCGGAGGCGGCGAACTCCTCGTTCACGGCGATCCTGATGCGCTCCCGGATCGGTACGAACGGCGGGTGGCGTTCACCGATCCGTTCCACCAGGTCGGCCACGGTGGCGCCGGAGGCGAGCGAGAAGTGCTCCTCGCGGGCCTGGACGTACATCTCCCGCAGGATGCCGAAGTACAGTACCTGGACGTCGGTTCCCATGATCATTCCTCCTGGTTGCCGCCCGTGGGCCGACCGGAGCCGCGACGACGAACACGGCGGACCGACGGTCTCCCGCACGGGCCGTCGGTACGGTCATCGGCACGGTCATCGGCGGCACGGTCTCCCCCGCGGTCTCCGCCGCGGTCTCCGCCCGGTCATCCGCACTGCCGGTGGCATCGAGTCTCCGGGCCGAGCCCCGGCCGCCCGTGCGCGTCAGGGCCGCGGAGTCCCCGCAGCGCTCATACCGGTACCTGCAGGGCCGAGTAGGCGGCGTCGATTTCTGCCGCGAGGTCGAAGTCCAGCCCCGTCAACCCGTCCATCTTGTGCGTCCACAGCACCACCGTCACCTCCCGCTTGTTCTCCCAGGACAGGTTCGGGTGGTGGTTGAGCTTCTCCGCGATGTCGGCGATGGCCTCGATGAGGGCCAACGACTGGCGGAACGTCCCGCAGTGGAAGGACCGGCAGAGGTGTCCTTGCCGAAGTTCCCACTCCGGGACCCGACCCAGGCGCCGCTCCGCCGCCGTGGCGTCCAGGGGGACGGCGCTGCCCTGGCAGGCACGGTGATCGGACGGCGGGTCGTTGTCGGTGCGGGGCTCGTTCGCGGTCACGGGATTCTCCCGGGGGACTCGTCGTACTCCGTACAGGGTCCGGCAGGGCGGTCCTCTCTCAGCCGCCTCGCGTGTGCATCTCCAGATGCGGGTCGTGGCGCAGGCTGTCGACGGAGACGAACACCCCTCTCTCGCGCCGGTTCAGTCGGTTCTCCGCGCCCCGGTCCGCTCGCTCGCGCCACACCTTGGCCACCTGCTCCCGCAGTTCCTCGTCGCTCGCACCCTCCCGCAGGGGTTCGCGCAGGTTCAGGCCGCTCAGTGAGTACAGGCAGGTGAGCAGGATGCCGTCGGCCGTGAGGCGGGTGCGGTTGCAGCTACGGCAGAAGGGCTGGGTGGTCGAGGAGACCACGCCGAAGACCGTGCCGTCCGGTAGCGCGTACCGGTCGGCCGGTGCGGGGCCGCCCTCGTCCAGCGGGGTGGGCTGGGATCCGTAGTGACGCGCGAGCCGGTCGAGGATCTCCAGCCTGGATACGACTTTCGACGCGCTCCAGTGGGTGGCCCCGCCGACGTCCATGTACTCGATGAACCGCACCTCGGCGGGGACGGCACGCCCGTACTCGACCAGATCGGCCAGTTCGTCCTCGTTGAAGTCCCGCATCACGACGGTGTCTATCTTCGTGCCCGTGAATCCTGCCTCGGGGATCGCGCGGATCCCGGCCAGCACATCGTCGTGGGACGAGCGTTGGCTCATGGCCTTGAAGCGCTCGGGGCGCAGGGTGTCGAGGCTTACGGTCACCCGGCCCAGTCCCGCTTCCTTCAGCGCCCCGGCGCGCTTGCCCAGAAGCACCCCGTTCGTCGTGATGGCGAGATCCCGCAGGCCTCGGTCGGACCTGGACGCCAGGGCCCTGATGATGTCGGGAAGCTCGGGCCGTATCAGGGGCTCGCCTCCGGTCAGGCGCACCTTGTGGACGCCCAACGACATGAACACGTCCGTCAGACGGCCGATCTCGGAAGTGGACAGCAGATCCCGCCTCGGGAGCCAGGTGTAGTGCTCCTCGGGCATGCAGTACTGGCAGCGCAGGTTGCACTGGTCGGTAACCGACAGCCGGAGGTCGCCCAGCGGCCGGTCGAAGAGATCCCGCGGGTGATCGGCAATGTCACCGGCCATGTGCATCAGCCCCCGGTGTCATACGGCACGGAGAACGCGGTTCCGGTTCGCCGAGCCGGTGGGCACGACGACGGGGCGGGTGGCCGATCGTGGCTGAAGGCCGAGGACGGGGGCGATGGCCCCGGAGGGGCAGCCGAGTGCGTCCCCTCCCATCGGCCGACGCGGATCGAGGCCCCGCCGGACAGCCGGGCCTCGGCAGCCCGGCGACTGTGGAGTGGGTTCATGACCCGATATGAGATCATGATCAGCTCTTTCTGCTGATTTTTGGTCTTTAAGATCTATTTTAGATGATTTACCTCTCCCGGGAATTCACCTCCCGCTCCGCTCGACGAGGCACCGCCCGCGATCGGAGGCCGGGGTGGACGCGGCGAGGTGGCCACCGTGGAGTGCCGGTCCCTGGGGTGCGGGTCCCTGGAGTGCGGGTCCCTGGGGTGCGGGTCGCGGTCGGCCCTGCCGGAAAACGGTCTCGGGCGCGCTTGCGGCCCGCGGTGACCTCGGCGGGCGCCCCGGCCTCCGGCCGGTCGTGACCGCGCTCGCCGCGGATGATCCCGCGCCGCGAGAAGCTCCAACACCCCACGCGCCTCGCGGGCAGGGCCGGGGTTGGGGCCTACCGTGGGCGAGGGCCTGCCGGCAGCGTCGAACTCGCATGGCACCGCGTTCGAATCGCAGATAATGTTTCGAAAATAAGCCGATATTTCCGATTGTATGGGAAAGGTCTGCTATGATCGAGAACTCTGCTGACGCGCGGGGGCGGCGCACCGTGGAAGTCACTCTGGTCCACGCGGGCCGCACCAAGATCCGCTACCCGGCTGAACTGCTCGACGACGACGGGTCGCGGATCACGGTGCATGCGGAATGGGCGGCTTCGCGCGTGAAAGATCTCGGCTTCGTCCGCTTCGAACCGGGCGACTCCTTCGTGGAGCGCTACTGGCGTGACCGCTGGTACGCGGTCAAGGAGGTGCACACGGCGGACGGAGCACTCAAGGGCTGGTACGCCAAGGTCACCCGTCCGAGCATCCTCGATGACGGTGAACTCCATGTCGAGGAAATGGGGTTGAACCTGTGGGTGTCGGCGGACACGGCCACCGTGCTGCGGCTGGACGAGGAGGCGTTCGCGTCGAGCGATCTGCGCGGGCGCGATCCCGAATCGGCGAGCAGGGCCGAGGCCGCTCTGGACGAACTCGAGCACATGGCGAAGCAGGGGCGGTGGGGCGAGCTGGGCCGAGTTCCGTGACAGCGGGAGCCGAGAGGCAGCCGTGACCCGCTCCGCCCCTGCGTGACCGGCCCCGCCGGGGAGGTGTCCGTGCGGGGCCCCGGTGACCTACCGCGGGAGTGCGGCTGCGGACTCCGAGCCAGCGAGTGAGGTGCCCGGCCGCACCGAAACGGGGCGTCGCGGGCGTGCGCCCGCAGCCGGCCGCATCCCGGAAGGCCAGGCCGAGGCGCCCGCCCCAGCGCCCACGGGCGAGGAGCGGCGGGCACTCGGACACCTCAAGGAGTCGGATGTCATGAAGCGATGGCTTCGCCTCCGCCGGGTCCCTGCGGACACCGGGTCTCGTCACTCCCGTTTCCCGGGCGAAGAGCGAACCGGTGCGGCCGGCGGGCACCCGGTGGATCGGAGCCGGACCGCGTCGCGCGTCTCGCTCGCGGTCTTGGTCGCGACCCAGTTCTATGTGATGCTCACCAGCACGGTCGTCAACATCACGCTGCCCGTCATGGGCGAGGACCTGGGTCTTGCTCCGACCCTTCTGCCCCAGGTGGTCGGTGCGTACGTCCTGGCCACCGCGGCGCTCCTGCTGCCGGCCGGTCGCGCCGCCGACCGCTTCGGGCGGCGTCGCCTGCTGCTGATCGGCCTCGCGGTGTCAACGTTCGCGTCCTGCCTGGTCGCCGTCGCCGGCGACGCCACGACGCTGATCGCGGCACGGGCGTTCCAGGGAGCCGGAATCGCCCTGGTGCAGGCCGCCCTGCTCGCCCTGTTCCTGTTGCGCGCCCCGGAGGGCGAGCGCGCCAAGCCCCTCAGCCTCTGGGGCATGGCCACCTTGGCCGGAGGCGGCGTCGGAGTCCTCTTCAGCGGACTGCTCACCGAAGTCGCCGGGTGGCGGTACGTGTTCTTCGCCATCGCCGTGTTCGCGGCACTGCTGGCGCCGCTCTGCGCCGTCACCGCCCCGTCCGACGAGGTCACAGGTGGCAGGGTGCCCCGTCGTGACCTCGTGAGCCTCGTCGTGCTGGCGTCCGGGCTGGTCCTGCTGGCCTTCGGTACGGCCGAGGCGGGGCGCTGGGGGATGTCCCGCCTCCAGGCACTGATCCCGGCCGGTATGGGACTCGCCCTTCTCGTACTGCTGATCGCACTCGAGCGAGGCCGGTCGAACCCGCTGATCCCCCTGCGGATCTTCGCCAGCGCTTCCGTGCGTGCGGCCCAGGTCGGTGTGGCGGTCCTCGGGATGGCGGCCACCGGAATGTTCTTCCTCCTGCCCCTCTACCAGCAGCGGGTTCTCGGCGACAGTCCCGGGACGGCCGCGCTGTGGCAGGTCCCTCTCACTGTGGCGTCAAGCATGGGGTCCGTGTTCGCCGCCCGTCTCGGCCGTCGGCTCGGATCCCGAACGGCCCTGGCACTCGGCCAGACGGTACTGGCCGTCGGACTGCTGTGGATGGGCCGGCTGAAGGGGGAGCGCAGCTTCGCGGACGAGGCGCTGCTCCCCTCGCTGCTGATCGGCGGGGGGCTGGGGGTGGCGCTCGTCCACATGGTCAAGGCGGCCACGGCGGGTGCCGATCAGCAGAACGCCGGTGTGGCGAGCGGACTGACCACCACGGTGAAGAAGTGCGGGGGTGTGTTCGGGCTCACGGCACTCGGCAGTCTCGCGGCGGCCGTCACCGGAACGGCGGACCCCGGTCTGCCGCAGGTGCGGGCCCTGCAGGAGGGGTACGCCGCGGGGTTCACCTTGCTGGGTGCGCTCGTCGCCGCGACGGTGCTGCTGATTCCGCTGGCCCCGCTGCTGGGCCGGATCGCTTCCCGACGGTCCCACCGGAGCACGGCGGTGGACAGCGCCCCACCCCGCACCGGGCCGTGAAGCCGCTCGCCGGCCTCTTCCACGGCCGGCCCGACGGGTGCTGCTCGGGCGGGGGCGGTACTTCCGAGGGCGACGGCAGCAGGACGTGACCCCCGGCGGCGAACGCACAGCGAAGGGCCGGTCCGTGTGGGCGGCGGGCGGTCGGGATCCGTCAGCATTCCCAGCGGACGGCGCGCGTACGGAGGGGGCCTGTCACCTCGACCAGGCCGTCAGCTCCAGCGACTCCCGCCCAGGCAACAACCTCATCTCCGAGTACGACGTCCTCGGCCGCAAGACCGGCCTCTGGAGCGGCATCAAGACCGACGCCACCAGGCTCGCCGCCTGGACCTTCGATGCTCTCCGGAAGGGCCGGCAGGACACGGCCGTCCGCTACGAGCACGGCCTCGGCCAGGCCGGCAGCAAGACCTGCACCCAGAAGGTCACCACCTACGACCTCCTCCGCCGGCCGACCGCAAGCCGGCTGATCCTGCCCACCGGTGACCCGCTCATCGCTGCCGGTGTCCCGCAGACGCTGTCCTTCTCCACCGCCTACAACTTCGACGGCGGCGTGACCCGGACCGGCAGCCCGGCTGTCGCCGGTCTGTCCTCGGAGATCGTCTCCAGCACGCCTTCGCAGCTGAAGTCCTGGCGGCTACTGAAGCGAGCCCGGTGCTGCACACGCCGCATCGGCACTCTCGTCCAAGCCGTCCACACGCTACTGACCTGCAACTATTCAGGACGAGAGCGGCTCAATCATGATTCAGGCATGAATTGGCTCCAGTGGTACTTTTTCTGCGTTTATTGGACTATGGCTCTATGTCCACTGACGCACCGTCCTCCGGCGTGGCAGGGCCGTTTGCCACTACCGTGATGCACCTGTCCACGGGGAGCGTCGAAACCGTGACCGATCTGACGGCCGGATGCGAGCAGTTCCTCACCGATGCCTCCGGCGGCCGCGACGGCCTGCTGAGTGTTTTCGCCCCCCACACCACTGCGGGTATCGCGGTCATCGAGACCGGCGCCGGCACCGAAGAGGACCTACTGTCCACCCTGCACCACCTGCTGCCGGCCGACGATCGCTGGTGTCACGCCAGTCACGCCCACGACAGACCGGGCCATGGGCGTGACCATGTGGTACCGGCACTGGTCCCCCCGCATGCCACCTTTCCGGTTGTCGCGGGCCGGCTCGCCATAGGCTCCTGGCAGTCGATCTGCCTGGTCGACACGAACCCGGCCAATTCGGAACGTCAAGTGCGCTTGAGTTTCCTGGGCTGAGACTGGCGGTGTGAGGTCGTTCTGCCCTGCCGAACGTCGCGTTGAAGGTTCGGCGAGCGCGTTGTGCGCCGAGTTGCCGATCGCACTACTCATGGACTGGCGGACGCCGGCTCTGTGGCGGGCGTCGGCGGGCGCCCGGCTGGTGTACTGCCTCTGATCAGGGGTGTTGCGACGACTGCCCTGCTCGGTAGCACTGACTCGTGAAATAGAACATGCGTTCCCCTGGTCGTGAACGGACTGCGCCGGATTCTCCCGCCGTGGTGTACGGGTGTACGGGTGTACGGGTCAGGGGCGGGCGGGCGAGCGGGTGGGTGCGGGAGCAGGGCAGGGGCAGGCGGACGAGGCGGACGGCGCGGTGGATGAGCGGCCGGCAGGGCCGGTTCGTCGACACGGGCGACGCCGGCCGACCCCGGGTGGCGACGTCCGCAAACCATGTGCGGCGTACGCTCGCGGTCGGGCACTGTGAGAGCCGTACGGCCTGTGCGGCTCCGCCGTGTGACGAGGAGGTCCCGGCGTGACCAGCAAGTTCACCGAGCTTGCGATCGACTGTGCGGATCCCCGCGAGTTCGCCCGGTTCTGGTGCTCGTACTCGGCTACGAGGTGCGGGAGGAGGGCGACGGGATCGTCACGATCGGTCCAGCAGGGGTCCCCGAACACGGGGACCGCTACGGACCGGTGGCGCCGGCGTTGACGTTCGCCCACGTGCCCGAGGGCAAGACCGTGAAGAACAGGCTCCACATCGACGTCAGCCCGACCGACAGGGAGCGCGGCGCGAGGGGAACGAGTTCTGCGTTCTCGCGGACCGCCGCCCCTGAACGGAGGCTGCACACCGCGCCGGTCCTGCTGCGGTTGTCTGCCGCGGTCGCTCCCAAACGACGGGAAACGAGCCGTTCCGAAGCCGGACGACGGTGATCCGGTCGGGTTCGAACTCCACGGCCGCACGTCGGGCGACACGGCGACCCCGGTTTTGGGCGGCCGCCGCGGAGGTGGTTGGCTTGGCCGCACCGCAGGAACCGAGTGCTGAAGGAGAAGCGATGGCGCAGGTCGAGGCCACGACGGAGCGGATCGTCGCAGCGGACGCGGAGAACGTGTTCGACGCGCTGGCCGACTACAAGGACACCCGCGCGAAGCTCCTGCCCGGGCAGTTCAGCGAGTACCAGGTGCGCGAAGGCGGCGACGGCGATGGCACCCTGGTCCACTGGAGGCTCCAGGCCACCAGCAAGCGGGTCCGCGACTGCCTCCTCGAGGTGACCGAACCGACCGACGGCCAGCTCGTCGAGAAGGACCGCAACTCCTCCATGGTCACCACCTGGACCGTGACGCCCGCCGGCGAGGGCCGCTCCCGCGTCGTGGTCACCACTGTCTGGAACGGCGCGGGCGGCATCGGCGGGTTCTTCGAGCGCACCTTCGCCCCCAAGGGACTCGCCCGTATCTACGACGAGGTGCTCGCCAAGCTCGCCGCCGAAGTGGAGAAGTGAGTCGAGCCGGCACCGCCCGGAGTGATCGGCGCCGAGAGCGCTGACCACTCCGGGCAGACCGCGCCGAACGCCGGAACCGGCCGCTCCGGACTCCGGTGCCTTCGGGGCCGGCTCGCTCGGCGGCGGTCGCACCCACGGGTCATGCGGGTCCCGAAGTGCCGCGTTCCCAAGAGGCGCCGCCCTGCCCGGAAGTGGACTCCGCGCCGCCCATGCCCCACCGGCGTGCCGCCCTGTCGGGACATGGGGATCACCCCGGCGGAGGACGGCACGACCGCCGGGACGAACGGTCTCCCCGAGCCCTCCGCACCCTCCGCACCCTCCCGCCTCCGGAGCAGCACCACGACGCCAGCACCGTGCCCCGCGCCGCGCTCACCCTGAACCGACGTCCGCGGACACCGGATCGGGAGCGGGGCGAGCGGTGAGGCCGCACGCTACCCCCTCGGTGTTCGCGGCTCCGGCCCGTACGTCCCCATCGGGGCCGGCGGGCCGCGCCCGATCCGAAGTCGGCGGACGCCCGGAATCCGCGGACACCCGGATTCGCCGGCGGTCCGGGACCGGTGGCGGTCCGGGGCCCGTGCGGGTGCGGGACGGGAGGCGGAGCACGGCGGGGCGGTACGGCAGGGGCAGGGCACGGTGGGAGGCGGTACGGCAGGGGTGCAATGCGCCGTTCTGTCTCGCTGTACGGGGGCAACCGGCCGATTCGCGCGATGACCGGCGGGCCGCCCTCACAGGGCCTACTGTTGAGTCACTTGCCGCGAACCCCGCGTCAGAGGAAGGAGCCGGTCAGCAATGGACGTTGGCGTTCCGCCGGTGCTGCGGCGGCGGTCGGCGGCGCTGGGCCCGACGGGCCTGGCGGTGGTCGTCGCCGACGGCGACGGCCGCGTCTCGCACTGGTCGGCGGGTGCGCGGGCGCTGTTCGGCCACGAGGAGGGGACGGCCGTCGGTCAGCCCGCCGAGGAACTGCTGCCCGTCGCGGGCGCTCTGTCGGCCGGGGCCTCGCGGTTCCCGTCGCGTCGCGGGGACGGTCCCGGCCCCGTACCGGCTCCCCTCTCCGAGGCCCCCGTGTTCCGCCCGGCGGCGGGGCGCGCCCGGCTCGGTGCGGGCGGAGGACGGCCGCACGAGGAGCGGATCGACGTCCTGTGGTGGGCGTATCCGCTCGAGGGCCCGGGACCGGAGCGGCTGCTCGTCCTGGCCGCGGATGCCGGCCGGTTCGGCTCCGGCGACCCGTCGCGCGCGGGTGCCGGTGGCGGCGGGGAGCGCATCGCCCCGGGATTCGCCTTGCACGCGGGGCTCCTCGACTCCGGTGACCTGGTCCGCCGGCTCACCGGGATCCTGCCCGACCTCGGGGTCCGCGACCCGGTCGGCATCATCGACCGGGTACGGGAACTGGGCTGCCCCGTCGTGGAGTTCGGGCACCACGAGCGGGTTCCGGTCCCATCCGGCCGGGGCGTGCCGAGGTGCCGGTCGTTCGTGCCCGGCGGCGTCGGGTGAGGGCGCGGGGAGGCGCTTGACGGGGTACCTGACGAGGTGATGTGACGAGGCGACCCGGGACGTCGGCCTGAGGGCGAAGCGGCTGGTCAGGGGCCAGAACGGGTGACGGTACCGGTCTGAACCACCCCTGGTTATCCACAGGGCTGGTCGGCGCGGCGGACGGCGCGTACGGTTCCTGGCATGAAGATCCTGATCAGTGCCGACATGGAAGGTGCCACCGGTGTCACCTGGCCGGCCGACGTGCTGCCCGGCACTCCCCAGTGGGAGCGCTGCCGGTCCCTCTTCACCTCGGACGTGAACGCGGCGGTGCAGGGTTTCTTCGACGGTGGTGCCGACGAGGTGCTCATCAACGAGGCGCACTGGAGCATGCGCAATCTTCTGCTGGAGCGTCTGGACGACCGCGCCGAGATGCTGACGGGGCGGCACAAGTCGCTGTCCATGGTGGAGGGCGTGCAGCACGGGGACGTGGACGGCATCGCCTTCGTCGGCTACCACACGGGCGCCGGCGCCGAAGGCGTGCTCGCGCACACCTACCTGGCGAACTCGATCACAGGCGTCTGGCTGAACGGCGTCCGGGCGAGCGAGGGCCTGCTCAACGCCCGTGTCGTCGCCGAGTACGGGGTCCCGGTGATCCTCGTCACCGGTGACGACCTGACCTGCGACGACGCCCTGGGGTACGCGCCGGCGGCCCGCAGGGTCGCGGTCAAGGACCATGTCTCCCGGTACGCGGCGGTGTGCCGCACGCCCGCGCGCACGGCCGCCGACATCCGCGCCGCCGCCAAGGAGGCCACGGCTCTCGCGGTCCGTCACGAGCCGGTCAGCGTCGGACCGTTCACCGTGGAGCTGGAGTTCGACGCGGAGCACCTGGCCGCCGCGGCCACCGTCGTACCGGGTACCGCCCGTGGCGGCGAGCGCCGCACCGTCTACACCAGCGAGACGATGTATGAGGCCATTCGCACTTTCAAGGCCGTCACGACGATCGTCTCCGCCGCGGTGGAGGAGGAGTATGGCTGACGTGACCCGCCGCTCCGCCGAGACCGCCACGCCCGCCGCAGCATCCGACTCCCCGCACACGGACAGGTCCCACGACATGACAACGGCCGCCGCACCCGTCGACGACACCGCCCTCGACGAGGTGGTGACCTTCACCTCCGAGCTCATCCGCATCGACACCACCAACCGCGGAGGCGGCGACTGCCGGGAGCGCCCCGCCGCCGAGTACGCGGCCGAGCGTCTCGCCGCCGCCGGACTCGAGCCCGTGATGCTGGAGCGCACCCCGGGCCGCACCAACGTCGTCGCCAGGATCGAGGGCACGGACCCCTCGGCCGACGCCCTGCTCGTCCACGGCCACCTCGACGTGGTCCCCGCCGAGCCCGGGGACTGGACCGTCCATCCGTTCTCCGGCGAGGTCCGTGACGGTGTCGTCTGGGGACGCGGCGCGGTCGACATGAAGAACATGGACGCGATGATCCTGGCCGTCGTCCGGGCCTGGCGCCGCGCGGGCGTCCGGCCGCGCCGGGACATCGTCATCGCCTACACGGCGGACGAGGAGGCCAGCGCGGAAGACGGAGCGGGCTTCCTCGCCGACCGGCACCCCGGCCTCTTCGAGGGCTGCACCGAAGGCATCAGCGAATCCGGGGCCTTCACCTTCCACGCCGGCCCCGGAATGGCGCTGTACCCGGTCGGCGCCGGTGAACGCGGCACGGCCTGGCTGAAGCTCACCGCCCACGGCAGGGCCGGACACGGCTCCAAGGTCAACAGCTCCAACGCCGTCACCAGGCTGGCCGCCGCGGTCAGCAGGATCGGTGAGTACGAGTGGCCGGTCCGGCTCACCCCGACGGTGCGCGCCGCCCTGTCGGAGCTGGCGGCCCTCCAGGGCATCGCCGCGGACCTCGACGCGCCCGACTTCGACGCGGACGCCCTGATGGCCAAGCTCGGCCCCGCCGCAAAGCTCGTCGAACCGGTCGTCCGCAACAGCAGCAACCCGACGATGCTGGACGCCGGATACAAGGTCAATGTGATCCCCGGTCATGCCGCTGCCTTCGTCGACGGGCGGATGGTGCCCGGCGGCGAGGAGGAGTTCCGGGAGACCCTCGACCGCCTCACCGGACCCGACGTCGACTGGGAGTTCCACCACCGGGAGGTCGCCCTGGAGGCCCCCGTAGACTCCCCGACCTTCGCCAGGCTGCGCGCGGCGATCGAGCGATTCGACCCCGAGGGGCACGTCGTCCCGTTCTGCATGTCGGGCGGCACCGACGCCAAGCAGTTCTCGCGCCTCGGCATCACCGGGTACGGCTTCTCACCGCTGAAGCTGCCGGAGGGATACGACTACGCGGCCATGTTCCACGGTGTCGACGAGCGCGTCCCCGTCGAAGCACTGCACTTCGGCGTCCGCGTCCTCGACCACTACCTGAAGTCCGCATAGGGGGAGTTGGCATGGTACCCATGGGGGCCTACGGCACCTGGCCGTCGCCGATCGACGCCGCGCTGGCGGCCTCGCACGACGGCCGACCCGAATTCGTCGGCATCGTCGGGGACGAGGTGTGGTGGACCGCGCCGCGCCCCACGGAGGGTGGGCGCAGAGAGCTGGTGCGCCGGAGAGCCGGCGGAGCCGAGGAGTCCGTCCTGCCCGCTCCGTGGAACGTGCGCAGCCGGGTCATCGAGTACGGAGGCCGGCCGTGGGCTGCCGCGGCCCGCCCCGGGGCGGTCCACTCGCCGTCTTCGTCCACCATCCCGACCAGCGGCTGTACGTGTTCGAGCCGGACGGCGCCGGCGAGCCGCGACCGCTGACGCCGGTTTCCGGGGTCGGTGGCGGACTGCGCTGGGCCGACCCGGTGCTCCATGTGGGCCGGGGGAGGTCTGGTGTGTGCTGGAGGAGTTCACCGGCGAGGCGCCCACCGATGTTCGGCGTGTCGTCGCGGCGGTCCCGCTGGACGGCTCGGCGGCCGATGACCGCTCCGCCGTACGGGAACTCACCGGCGACCGGAACCGGTTCGTCACCGGCCCCCGGCTGTCGCCCGACGGGCGCCATGCCGCCTGGATCGCCTGGGACCATCCGCGGATGCCCTGGGACGGCACCGAAGTCATGGTGGGCGAGGTCTCCGGCACCGGACCGTTCACCGCGGTGCGTTCCGTCGCCGGAGGCCCCGAGGAGTCGGTCGCCCAGGTCGAATGGGCCCCGGACGGTTCACTGCTCCTCGTCTCCGATCCCGGCAACTGGTGGGAGCTGCGCCGTATCCGGCCGGACGCCCTCGAAGGGGCGAGCCGCCCGTGACCGGGCTGTGCGAGGGCCGGAACGAGGAGTTCGGCGGCCCGCTGTGGAAGATCGGGCTTCAGTGGTTCCAATCGCTCGACAGCGGACTGGTCGCGGTCGTCCACGGCAGGGGTCCACGGCCCTCGGCATACTCGACCCGGAGACGGGCGAACTGGTCGACGCGGCGGGCCCCTGGACGGAGTGGGCCCCGACGCTCGCGGCGCACGGCACCAGGGTCGTCGGCGTCGCGGCCAGCCCCCGCACCGGCTACGAGGTCGTGGAACTCGACACCCGTACGGGCCGGACCCGCGTCATCGGCGCTGCACATGTCGACGCCGTGGATCCCGCCTACTACCCGGAGCCCCAGATCCGCACCTTCACCGGGCCCGACAACCGGGAGATCCACGCACACATCTACCCGCCGCACAACCCGGACCGGGTCGCCCCCGACGACGAGCTGCCGCCCTTCGTGGTCTGGGCGCACGGCGGCCCGACCGGCCGCGCCCCTCTCGTACTCGACCTGGAGATCGCCTACTTCACCTCACGCGGCATCGGCGTCGCCGAGGTGAACTACGGCGGCTCCACCGGCTACGGCCGTGAGTACCGCAACCGGTTGCGCGAGCAGTGGGGCGTCGTCGACGTCGAGGACTGCGCGGCGGTCGCCGAGGCCCTCGCCTTCGAGGGCACCGCCGACCCTGACCGTCTGGCCATCCGGGGCGGCAGCGCCGGCGGATGGACCGCCGCGGCCTCGCTCACCAGCACGGACGTGTACGCCTGCGGCACGATCATCTATCCCATCCTTGACCTGATGGGCTGGGTCACCGACGGGACCCACGACTTCGAGTCCCGGTACCTGGAGTCGCTGGTCGGTCCGCTCGCCGAAGTCCCCGGCCGCTACCGGGATCGGTCGCCGATCGAGCACGTCGACCGGATCTCCGTGCCGTTCCTGCTGCTCCAGGGACTGGACGACCCGATCTGCCCGCCCGTCCAGAGCGAGCGGTTCCTCGCCCAGACGGCGGGACGGGGCATAGCACACGCGTACATCGCCTTCGAAGGAGAGAGCCATGGCTTCCGCCGTGCCGACACCATGATCCGCGCGCTGGAGGCCGAACTGTCGCTGTACGCACAGACCTTCGGCATTCCACGCACCGACATCCCCAGGCTCGAACTGAAGAAGTGAACGGCATGCACCAGCACTCCGGCACGGCGGCCCCGGCCGCACTGACCCGCCCCCCGCGCCTCGTCCCCGGCGCCAGGGTCGCCGTCGTCGCGACGAGCGGTCCCGTCCCGGCCGAGACACTCGAATCGGGGCTGGACGTCCTGCGCGGATGGGACCTGGACCCGGTCGTCATGCCTCATGTACTCGACGAGCACCCGGCCTTCGGGCATCTGGCGGGTACGGACGAGGCCCGCGCCAGGGACCTGGAGCGGGCGTGGTGCGACCCCGCCGTCTCGGCAGTGATCTGCGCCCGCGGCGGCTACGGCGCACAGCGCATGGTGGACCTCGTCGACTGGGCCGCGATACGCGCGGCCGGGCCGAAGGTGTTCGTCGGCTACAGCGATGTGACCGCGCTCCACGAGGCCTTCGCGGTCCGGACCGGGCAGTCCACCCTGCACGGCCCCATGCCGGCCACGAAGCCGTTCCTCAAGGACACCGCCGCCCAGGAGTCCCTGCGCGCCACGCTGTTCGAGCCCGAGTCGGTGATGACCCTC
This sequence comes from Streptomyces sp. I6, assembly GCA_003725745.1. Classification (GTDB taxonomy): domain Bacteria; phylum Actinomycetota; class Actinomycetes; order Streptomycetales; family Streptomycetaceae; genus Streptomyces. Next base: position 5,953,363 of record RHDP01000001.1, read on the forward strand.
GGACCGGGTGCGGGCGGCGGCGCGCTGGTCCCGGGGCGGGCGAGCGGCATCACCCTCGGCGGCTGCGTCAGCCTGCTCGCGGCCGATCTGGGCACCCCGCACGCACGGCCCTCGGCACGCGGCGGACTCCTGCTGATCGAGGACGTGGGGGAGGAGGCATACCGCCTGGACCGGATCCTCACCCAGTTGCTGCGCTCCGGGTGGCTGGACGGTGTGGCGGGCCTCGCCCTCGGCTCCTGGGAGGACTGCGGGCCCTACGAGGAGGTCCGGGCGCTGCTCCTGGACCGGCTCTGCGGACTCGGAGTACCGATCACCGAGGAGCTGGGCTTCGGGCATGGTCCCGGCTGCCTCACCGTGCCGCTCGGGCTTCCGGCGGTGCTGGACGCCGACGCGGGGACGCTGGCGCTGAACGTCCCGGCCCTGAGCTGACGCCGGACGGCGGGCTCAGGGCCGACTCAGGGGCGGGGCCCGTCCGGTGCCGGGCGCCGCCCCCGGGAGCCGGGCGCGCGGACCGCTGCCGGCCCGGCGCACCGGCGGCGCGCCACGGCCGGCCCGGGGCCAGCCCCGGGCTGCGTCGCCGCGGGCGTCGTCACGGTCAGCCGAGTGCCGCGTAGCCCGGCCGGATCACCTCGTCGATGATGCGACGGCGCTCCGGGAGCGGCAGGAACGCGGACTCGACGGCCGCGACGGTGAACCGCTCGAAGACCTCGGGCCCGTAGCCGAAGGCGTCGGCCATGTGCTGGAACTCGCGGCTCATGGTCGTACCGGAGACCAGTCGGTTGTCGGTGTTGAGCGTCACCCGGAAGCCCAGGCGGTGCAGCAGGTCGATCGGGTGTGAGGCGTAGTCCTTCGCCGCCCCGGTCTGCAGATTGGACGTCGGGCAGACCTCCAGCGCGATGCGGTTGTCGCGGACGTAGGCGGCGAGATGGCCGAGGGCGGCCGTGCCGTCGTCGTGGACCTGGATGTCGTCGGTGATCCGCACACCGTGGCCGATGCGCTCCGCACCGCAGACCTGGACCGCCTCGTGGACGGACTCCGCGCCGACCGCCTCACCGGCGTGGATGGTGAAGTGGCAGTTGTGCCGCTTCAGGTGCTGGAAGGCGGGCAGGTGGTCGGCCGGCGGGTTGCCGATCTCGCCGCCCGCTATGTCGAAGCCGGCGACACCGCGGTCCCGGTGCGCCACGGTCAGCTCGGCTATCTCCAGCGAGCGCCGGGTGTGCCGCATACCGGTGAGCAGGGCCCTGACGGTGATTCGGCCTCCCGCCCGGCGCTCGCCCTCGCGGAAACCCTCGTTGACGGCGTCCACGACCTCGTCGAGGTCCAGCCCGCGCTCCTGGTGCTGCTCGGGCGCGTAGCGCACCTCGGCGTATACGACGCCGTCCGCCGCCAGGTCCTCGGCGCACTCGGCCGCGATCCGGAAGAGGGCGTCGCGGGTCTGCATCACCGCGCAGGTGTGGGCGAAGGTCTCCAGGTAGCGTTCCAGCGAACCGGAGTCCGCCGCGTCACGGAACCACAGGGCGAGAGCGCCGGGGTCCTCGGTGGGGAGTTCGCCGTAGCCGCAGTCACGGGCCAGTTCGATGATCGTCGAGGGGCGCAGACCGCCGTCCAGATGGTCGTGGAGGACGGCCTTCGGCGCCCGGCGGATCCAGTTGGCGACGGTGCCGGGGGCGGTTGCCGACTCGGCGGCGGAGTTGTCAGACAAGTGCATGCAGCGGGAGTGTACGCCACGCGGCGGCCCGGTGCCGCGGCGGCCGCCGCGCCCCGGTCGGGCTTCCGCCGGGCCCGGTCCGCTCCCGGTGCCGACCTGGCCGGGCTCCAGGCACCCAGGGCCCGGCCCGGCTCGGTCCCCGGCTCGGTCCCCGGACCGGCAGCGGCTCTGCTCGGTCCCGGCCCGGCTCGGTCCCGGCGGCCTCGGGGCTGGGGCCCCGCTCCCGGCGGCCGCTGCCGCCACCGTCAGTTCGACTGGAGGACGGGCAGGGCCGGGGCGCCCGTCGGGAGCATGTGCTTGGCGGCCAGCACCGGGACGCCGCCGGACCGCACGACCTGGGTGACCAGGACCGCGGGGGTGTCGGCCGGGCGGTTCAGCTGGGCCCCGCGACGGCGCCCGAGCAGCGTCGCGGTGATGCCCGAGTGCGCCGTCAGCGGCACTCCGCGGGAGGCCCCGGTCAGCACCGCGAGCATCGACGTCCCGGTGTCGTCCCCCGCCTCCCGCAGAGCCTGCGCGAACGGCGGATGCGCCCGCTCCAGGACGTCGTCGGCCGCCGCCCACTCCTGGCTGAGGGCCGCCGCGGCGCCCTCGCCTGACAGCAGCGACTCCCAGAACCGCAGCTCGGCCCGGGCGGGGGCGAGCAGCTGCTGGGTGGTGAAGTCCGTCGGCTCCTCGACCGCCCTGAGCAGCGCCCGCACCCGCAGGGGCGAGGTACCGGCCGAGAGCTGTTCCTCCAGTGGGCGGACGTGCTCGAAGCCGCGGCGAGGAGGGCTGTCGTTGACGGTCCTGCCGACCCCGCGCCGCACGGTCAGCAGCCCGTCCTCCTGCAGCAGCAGCAGTGCCTCGCGCAGCGCGGGCCGGCTGACGCCCAGGTCGGCCGCCAGCCGCGGTTCGGACGGCAGGGTGCATCCCGGCGGATAGGTGCCGTCGTGGATGGCGTCCGCGATCCGCTCGTACAGGACGACGACCGGCCTCCGCTGCTGTCCGCTGACTGCCACGAACCCTCCTCGGTTCACTTGTCAGGCTGGACGCCCGGCGCTCCTCCACCGCGCGGCCCCTGTGCGGGCTGCGGTGGCGGAGCGGCGCGCGCCAGGCCGGAACACCGCTTCACCGGCTCCGGACCGGCGCTTCGCCTGACACGGATGGCCGCGGCGCTCTCGCGTCCTGCCGCCCACCGTAGTTCACCCGCGGTGCAGTGTGAGGCTCCGCCCAGACGGCTTCCCTGCGAGATGATCACTTCCTGTCAGACAAGGACGCCCGAGAACCCCGTGGGGTTGCCATCGCGCCGATGAACGCGTGGATCCCGACGGCCGGCGTCCCCGGCAGGGGCCCCGCCGTGCTGCGGCCGCCTCCCCCGAACCTGCGCTGCCGGGGCATGGGCCATCGGCGGTCTGCGCGGTGCCACCCCTCCATGCGCCACATCGGACGACCCGAGGCCGGCGTTAGCCTGGCGCCATGCCCGAAGCACCGAGTCCCCCTCCCGTCCCAGGCGACCCCGCAGCCGCGTCCGGCACCGGGGCGAACGGCGGCCCGGGGGCGGGCTCCGGCGCCCTCATCGGCGCGATCGCAGTGGGGCCGAGGACCTTCATCCGCCACTACCGCCTCGACGACGCCGCTCAGTACACGGCGCTCGCCCGCGAGAGCACCCGGCTGCACCGGCCCTGGCTCTTCCCGCCCCGTACCGGCGCCGAGTACACCGCCTACGCCCGCAGACTCCTCGAGGACCCCACCAGGACCGGATATCTCGTCTGCGGCCGTGCGGACGGGCGGATCGCCGGATTCATCAACATCAACAACATGGTCCAGGGAGCCTTCCTCAGCGGAGCACTCGGCTACGGGGTGTTCGCCCACGCCGCCGGTCGCGGACTGATGGCGGAGGGGCTCGGACTCGTCGTCCGCCATGCCTTCGGGCCGCTGGGGCTGCACCGGCTCGAAGCCAACATCCAGCCCGGCAACGAGTCCTCCCTCGCCCTCGTGCGACGGCTCGGCTTCCGGCTGGAGGGCTTCTCCCCGGACTTCCTCTTCATCGACGGTGCCTGGCGCGACCATGAGCGCTGGGCCATCACCGCGGAGATGGAACTCCGCGCACCGCAGCCGCAGCCGCAGCCGCAGCCGGAACCCGGTGCCGCCGGGCCGGACTGACCCCCGGAAACCGCCTGGACCGTCCGCCCGGTGACACGTCTCCGTCGGCCCCGCCGGGCAGGCGCCTTCCGGCGGAAGGCCGGACCAGAGCGCGACCGCACGGACCAGCCCCGAAGCGGCCGCGAGCCCACCGCAGGGCCGCCGCCTCGGAGCCCAGGCCGTGGCAGGGACACCGGCCGGACGCCGGCCGGGGCCTCGGTGTGGCGGGCGGCGCACCGATGAACCCCATTGCCCGTGCACCGTGGTGACGCGGACTCAGGGCTGAGAGGGCCTCAGACCGCCACCACAGGACCCACGAAGTTTTGCGGCGAGCCCCCCGGCACCTGCTCGGCGACGGGTCCCCAGCGCCAGCGTATGTTCGCGGATGCGGTGTTGTTGGGCGGGGTCACGATCGCGGTCACCGGTTCGATCACTCCGCCCTCGCCCGACTGCCCCTGCCGGAACGTGAGGGTGAAGCGGGCGCTCGCCCCGGGCTCGAGGGTGACGGCCGAGTGCGACACCGACCGCTGGTCCACGAGGTTCTCCGTCGAGGCACCCCGGGCGAGTGTCACCTTCGGGAACCCGTCCAGCAGGCATGCGCCGCTCCCCGCGTTCCGGAGGTCGACGACCGCGGTCCGGCTGCTGCCCGGCTCCGCCCCGCCGGACACGGCCGTGCCCCCGGGAGCCCAGGAGAGCGCCAGGTCCGAGGTCAGACATGGCGGGGGCGGCGCAGCCGCCGCGGGTGCTGCGGGCACCAACGGCGCGGCGAGGGCCGCCACGGCCAGGGCGCCCAGGACCCGCGCGCGGGTCCTGGGCGCGGCACGGGCGGGGACGTCCGTACGGGCACGCGGCGCGCGGACACCTGCGGCGGCGGTATCAGAGACGTGACGGCCCCGTGCTGCGTGGTTGCCCGTGCGGGTGCGTATCGGCCATGACATGCGGTACCTCCGTGTTCGGCTGCTGGGACTCCGCTCGCGGCGCGCCGCGGGGCGGCTGCCCGGGTGGCACGGCACCGGGCCGCGTGACTCACACCGGGCCTGGCCGCGGGAGTGCGGCCAGGCGGGCACGGCGCCCGGGTGCGGCACCCGGGCACCCGGCTCGCGCCGGGCCGCCCGGAGGATGTGGGCGCAGCGCGGATGCTTGCGAGCACAATCGAATTCACCCTAAACCAGCCATTAGAGTGATGCATCCGGGCGAATCTGCTCATGTCGTCCGTGTGTCGCGCCGACCGGCCTCCCGCCCGCCGTGACGCCGGCCCCGCGCCCGCCTGCCCCGGCCGCGCCCGCCCGCCGCCGAGGCAACCCCGTTCACTGCTCCGGCCGTTGCCCCGTGCCCGGTGGTGCCGTCCCGGTTCGGCCCCGCCGTCCTGAACCCCCGACCGGGCCTGCGGCGGCACGGCGGCAGCGCCGGTGAGGCACGCGGTCGAGTGCCTTGCGGGCGCCCGGCACCGGGCCGCCGCCTGCTCGCTGCTGCGTGAGCGGGCGCGGTTCAGGCCGCCGGAGGCCCGGCTGCGGCACGCGGGGGCGACGCGTGCATCCCGGTCCGTCGAACTCCGACCGGCCCTCAGCGGTCCGGTGTGCCCGAGGAGTCGGTGGCGGTGGCCTTCCGGTCGACGTACTCGAACACCGAACCGTCCGGGTGGACAGCGATGAGGTTGCGGCCCGCCGGCGTCTGCACCGGCCCGGCCACCACCTTGGCGCCGACCTCGGTGAGTGTCGCGAAGGCCGTGTCCACGTTCTCGACCGCGATGGTCGCGGAGACCTTGCGAAGTATCTCCAACTCGGCCTCGGGGCCGCTCATCAGCAGGAAGCAGCCCACCGCCGCCACCGACACGCCGCCGCGCTCGAAGCGGAGCGCGCGCGTGCCGGTGAGGCGTTCGTAGAAGGCGGACGCGGTCTCGAGGTCGTCGACGCAGATACGCAGCGTGGTTCCGAGGATCTCCATACCGGCGAGGGTAGTTGGCGCCGGGGAACCACGAGATCGGTTCCCGTCGCGTGGACCGGTCACGGCCGTCGGCGGCCCCCCGAGGAAGCGGGGACGTGCGTGAGGCGCGGGGAGGCGCGGGAAGGCGGGGAAGGCGGGGGAGGCGCGGGAAGGCACGCACGGCTCCCGGCCGTGCGCAGAAGGCTCACGCCCGGAGCGGACGGCTGCCCCGACGGGCCGGTGGCTCCCGCGCGGGCCGGGTGGCCTCTGCGGGGACGGGCGGGCCTGGCCGGGCCGCTCCGTCGCCCTCGGCTTCCGCAACCGGGAACCGGCAGGCCTCAGGGCACCCGGCAGAGGAGTTCGCCGTGCGGGACCATGAACCAGCCGTCGTCCGCGCGCCCCCAGGCGCGCCAGGCCGCCGCGATGCCGTCGAGTTCGTCCGGGTGGGAGTGCCCGCCCTCCAGGGCGAGGGCGGCATAGGCCGAGGCCGTCGTGCGGTCCGCCCACAGCCCGCTCCACCAGGCGCGTTCGTCCGGCGTCGTGAAGCACCAGGCGGAGGCGGTCGCCGTGATGTCGGTGAAGCCGGCGGCGCGCGCCCAGGAGTACAGCCTGCGGCCGGCGTCCGGTTCGCCGCCGTTCGCCCGCGCCACGCGGTGGTAGAGATCCAGCCAGGTATCCAGCGCCGGGACCTCGGGAAACCAGGCGAAGGCGCCGTAGTCGCTGTCGCGGACCGCGACGACACCGCCCGGCCTGCACACCCGCCGCATCTCCCGCAGCGCGCCCACGGGGTCGCCGACGTGCTGGAGCACCTGGTGGGCGTGGACGACGTCGAAGGAGCGGTCCGGGAAGTCCAGGGAGTGGACGTCGGCGACCGCGAAGCGGACGTTGTGCAGTCCGCGGGCTGCCACGGTCTCCCGCGCCTCCTCCAGTACGCCCGCGACGGTGTCGACGGCCGTGACCGTCCCGCCGGGGACCAGGGCCGCCAGATCGGCGGTGATCGTGCCGGGGCCGCATCCGACGTCCAGTACCTCCGCCCCCGGCCGCAGTTCGGGCACCAGGTGGGCGGCGGAGTTGGCGGCCGTGCGCCAGCGGTGCGAGCGCAGCACCGACTCGTGGTGGCCGTGGGTGTAAACGGCGGTCTTCCTCGTCATGTGGCCGAACTCCTCTCGAGACGCGATGAGGTCACCGTACTCCCGTCACTCCATATAGCGAGATGCGTGTCTTGCCATACGGACAGCGGAGGTGGGATCCCGCTCTCCCGTACCGGGGCGCGCCAGCGGCCCCGGGCACGTCAGCGGCCCCGGGCACGTCAGAGCAGGGGCGCGGTCGGCGACGGGCGGTAGACGACCAGGGCCTCCGAGAGCTTGTCCACCGTCAGGTCCGGCGGCGCCTGGGCGATCTCCCCGTCGTACGCGAGCAGTGAGCCCGCCGCCAGGCCGGAGACGTGCAGCTTCCGCAGCCGTCCGGCCGCATGGAACGGGGACCGGCTCAGCGGACCGGAGAGGGCCGCGGCGAGCAGCCTCACGCCGGGAAGACGGCCGCCGTGCACCACGCGGACGTCGAGCAGTCCGTCGGCGAGGTCGTAGCGCCGCCCGGGGTGGGGCCGAGGCGCTGGTAACTGCCGTTCCCCGCGAACAGCAGCCACAGCGGCCTCCTGCGTCCCGCGATCTCCGCCTCCACCGGGTGCTCCCCGCGCAGCGTCCGCAGCGCGGCCAGCACCCCGGCGGGCCAGCCCCCGATCCGCGGCGACCACCGCTCCCGGACGCGCACCATCTCCGGGTACACGCCGAGCGAGAAGGTGTTGACGAAGTGGCCCTCGCGTGCACCCTCCGGACCCGGGGCGAACCGGCCCAGGTCGACCCGTACGGCATCGCCCGACACCAGTGCCCGGCAGGTGTCCTGGACCGTCTCCAGACCCAGGTCGTAGGCGAAGTGGTTCAGGGTCCCCCCGGGGAACACGGCGAGCGGCAGCCCGTGCCGGACCGCGGTGGTCGCGGCGAGGTTCACCGTGCCGTCGCCACCGAGCACGCCGAGGGCCCGGCAGCCGCCGGCGGCCGCATCCTCCAGGGCGCTCGCGATCTCCTCCGGCGCGCACTCGACGATCCGCGCCAGCGGCAGCGCGTCGCGTACCAGCGCCGTGGCGTCGTCCCCGGCCGCGAGCGCACCGAGCGGGCCGTTGCCCGGACCGGAGGAGCGGTTGGCGACCACGACGAGGTCCTTGCCCGCCGGCAGCCGGGGCGCCCGGGTGTGCGGCCGCCCGGCAGGCGGCAGCTGGTCGCGGGTGGGCACCAGCCCGCGCACGGCGAACGCCGCGCCCACCCCGAGAGCCGCCCCGACGAGCACATCGCTCGGGTAGTGCACCCCGGTGTACACGCGTGACAGCGCGACCGCGGCCGCGACCGGGGCCACCGCCGCACCCCAGCTCTTCGACTCCATCGCCACACCCGCGGCGAAGGCCGCCGCCGACGCCGAGTGGCCCGAGGGGAAGGACGTGGTGAACGGCTGCCGCTTGAGCCGGCGGACGAGCGGCACGGTGTCGAGTACCGGGCGCGCCCGGCGCACCGACCGCTTGGCCACGGTGTTGATCGTCACCGAGGCGAGCGCCAGCGAGGCCACACCTCGGGCGGCGGCCCTCCGCGACCGCGCGCCGCGTCCGAACACGGCCATCCCGGCCGCCGTGCCCCACCACAGGAGGCCGTGGTCGGCGGCCCTGCTGAGCCTGGGCAGCACGGGGTCGGCCCCCGGCCAGTGACGGGCCGCGACCGCGCGGAGGACCTCCCGGTCCCACCCCGTGAGGGTCGAGGCGATCCGCCTGGCGCGCGGTGAACGCGGTGACAGCCCCTCGGGAGCCGTCACGAGGCGGGCAGCGGCACGGGAGAGGGACTGCGGCAGCAGGCGCGCGGCGGAGCGCGTCGAGCTGTCTCGGTGGAAGGCCGGCATGGAACGCGGTTACCCCGGGTCCTCGCGATCCAAGCGGGCCCCGCGCACATGCCACCCGCCGCGCGGAGCCGCACGGGTCGCGGCACCGGCGAGGGCAGGGGCACGAACCACACGCAGGGGCGCGGGCGGCCACGGGCGCGGGCACTTCCACGGGCGCGGGCGTGGGCACGGGCACCGACCCGCCGGCCGCCGCGGCCCGTGGATGCGCCCATTCACCCGGAAGCGCACCTGCCGGCCGCCGCGTTCCACGGTGCCGCCGCGGCGGGCCGTCAGCGCGTGCGCTCGCGAGTTGGCATCGCCGGACGGCCGGAGCACAGTGGACCCCATGGACAACCGCCTGCTGGACCGGCATGCCGAGGCCTTGGCGCTCTTCACGGACCGGGTGCACGCCGTCCGCCCGGAGCAGTGGGAGGCGCCGACGCCCTGCACCGGATGGTCCGTCCGGGACCTGGTCAACCATGTGACCGCCGAGCAGCTCTGGGTGCCGTCGCTGGTGGGTGAGGGCCGTTCGATCACCGACGTCGGAGACTCCTTCGACGGCGATGTGCTGGGCGGGCACCCCGCCGTCAGCTGGGACCGGGCCGCCTCCGCCGCCAAGGCGGCCTTCCACGAGCCGGGAGCCCTGGACCGCGCCGTAGGGCTGTCGTACGGCGAGAGCACCGCCACCGCCTACTGCTCGCAGATGACGACCGACATGATCGTGCACGCGTGGGACCTCTCGCGGGGCATCGGCGCCGACGACACCCTTCCCGACGCGCTGGTCGAGTTCGCCGCCGGGGAGGTGGCGCCGTACGCCGCCGAACTGTCCGGGAGCGGCCTGTTCGCGCCCCCGGTGGAGCCGCCGGAGGGCGCGGACCCGCAGACGCGGCTGCTCTGCCTGCTGGGGCGCCGTCCCTGAACCGCTCCCCGCGGCGCCGGTACGCAGCGGAACCGCTCGCCCGGCCGCCGCGCCGGTACACCCGCCACGACGGCCGGGCGGCGGGCACCCCGCGCCGCGACGGCCCGGTGCGGCGGGCGGCAACCCGCGGGCTCCCCAGGGCCCGGACCCGTGCCGCCGGTCCGGTGGCGGCCCGGGCGCGCCCCGGTGGCAAGGCCCGCGGGCGACGCCCCGTACGACGACCGCGCGGCCGCACCCGGCCCTGCCCGTGCTGCCCCACCGGGGGCCGGCCGCCGGGCGCCTGCTCTGGCCGGCGTGGTCGTCCGTCCTCCGGTGACCGTGGTCCGTACGGGCCGTCGCCGACGGCCCGTACGGACCACGCGGGCCGTCGCCGACGGCCGCGAACGGTCCCGGCCACGGTGCGCGGTGGCCCCGGGGACTGCCGAACGGCCCGCCCGGAGCGGCGGGCGGGCCCGAACCTCCGTATAAAGGCCTCGTGGGCCGGACCGGGTTCGCCGGCCCGGGAGTACGGGAGGTGGGCGCATGCGGCAGTCGGAGCCGGAAGGCCACGGCCCGGTCCGCTACGGCCCGCCCGCACCGGACCCCGGTCTGCCCGTGCTGCCCGAACTCGCCGACGTGCTCGCGTCCGCCGCCGGGCGTACCTCCCCCGAACCGCCGGGCGGGGGGCCGGTGCTGCGCGAGGCAGCCGCAGGCTACTGGTGGCGGCGCGGACTGCGCAGCCGCCCCGACGACGTCGCCACCGCCCCGGCGCCCAGCCGCTGCTGCTCGCGCTGCTCGCCGCGCACGGCGGTGACGTCCTCATGCCGCGGCCCTGCCCGGCGTGGTGGACACCGCAGGCCCGGCTCCTCGGCCGGCCCGCGTTCCATGTGCCCACCTCCGCCGAGAGCGGCGGTGTCCCCGATCCGTATGCCCTGCTGGAGACCGTGCGCAGGATCCGGGCGGAGGGCGGCAGTCCCCATGTCGTGCTGCTGTCGGTCGCGGACGACCCCACCGCCACGGTCGCCCCTCCCGAACTCGTGCGGGAGGCCTGTGAGGCGGCGGTCGGCGAAGGGCTGCACATCGTCAGCGACGAGACCTGGCGCGACACGGTGCACGAGCCGCTCGACCGCCCCCTGCTCAGCCCCGCCGAGATGTGCCCGGACGACGTGACCGTCATCAGCGATCTGTCGGGCGCCCTGCTGCCGGCCGCGTGGCCCGTCGCCGCGGCCCGGTTCCCGACGACGGGGCCCGGCGCCGGCCGCCGGGCCCGGGTGCTCGACATCCTCACCGCCCTCGGGGGTTTCGTCGCCGGCCCCGTGGCCGCGGCCGCGGCGCACGCCCTCGACGAGCCCGGCCCGGTGACCGCCCGGCGGGGCCGGGCCAACGCCCTGCACGCCGCGGTCGCGCAGGCGGTCCGCGACCTGGTCCTCACCTCCGGTGCCCTCGCCGGGCCGCCCCAGGCGGGCCGCCATCTCTACGCCGACCTGGGCCCGTTGCGGGCCCGGCTCGCCGTATTCGGCGTCACCGACTCGATGGAGCTGGAGGACTACCTCAGCCGGCGCCTGGACACACCGGTCCCCGGCGGCCACCGCTTCGGCGACGAACTGGGTGCCCTGCGCGCCCGTATCGACACCGGCCCCTTCCTCGGCGCGAGCCCGGAGGAGCGCCTCGAAACCCTCGAGTCCGCCGCCCCGCTGGCACTGCCGCATGTCGCCAAGGCACTGAAGTCCCTCCAATCGGCCTTCCGGGAACTGCGATGACCAGGCCCCGGAGACCTCGGCCCGCGAGCCCCCACCGCGATGAACGGAGCCGCAGATGACGGAACAGACGGAGCAGCCGCCTCCCGCCTCCCCGGCGGCCCCCACCCGCCGCACCACGGGAGGAGCCCCGGCCCTGACCCCCGCCCCGACCCGGCCCTGACCCCCGCCCCCGACCCGGCCCCGACCTCCGCCTCCGACCCGGCGCACCGGCCCACGACGGCCCGCCCCGGCACGGCGGACGACGCGGGCCGCGCAACGGACCCGTCGGAACCGCGCCGAGCGGAGCCGTACCGAGCGGAGCCGAGCCGAACGGAACCGCACCGCGCCGAGCCGCGCCGTGCGGAGCCGAGCCGAACGGAGCCGCTCCCGATGGCCGGGGCGGCGAGTGGTGGCGAGGCGTCCGGAGGAACCGGCCCGGGAACGCCTGCGCACGCCGGCCATGCCGCCCGGCACGGCCGTGCGGACGCCGGGACCGGCACGGCCGCCCCGCCGGAGCCCGAGCGGGGGCCCGCCTCCGTGACCGGGCTGCGGCCGCTGGGGCTCACCCGGCGGTGGCCGCGGTCCTTCGCCGACCGGCTCACCGCGCCACTGCCCGGTGTACGGGCCATGGCGCGACTGGCGCGGGAGGGCGCGCTCCGGCCCGCGGCCGCCGGGCTCAGGGACATCCCCCGTCTTCCCTTCGCCCCGGGGACCCTGCCGGAGGCGGAACCGGGCACCGTCGCCGTGACCTGGGCGGGCCACGCGAGCTGGGTCGTCGCGATCGGCGAACTCACGGTACTCACGGACCCCGTCTGGTCCCGCAGGATCCTGGGCACACCCGCCCGGCTCACTCCCGTGGGCGTCCGGTGGGAGGACCTGCCACCCGTCGACGCCGTCGTCATCAGCCACAACCACTACGACCACCTGGACGCGCCCACCATCGCCCGGCTGCCCCGCCGCACCCCGATGTTCGTGCCCGCGGGGCTCGGCGGCTGGTTCCGGCGCCGGCGCTTCACCCGCGTGACCGAACTCGACTGGTGGGAGACGGCGGAACTCCCCGCCGGAAGCGGGGTCGGCTCGGTCCGGTTCGAGTTCGTGCCCGCCCACCACTGGTCCAAGCGGACCCTCACCGACACCTGCCGCTCCCTGTGGGGCGGCTGGATCCTCACCGACCAGCGCGGCCGCCAGGTGTACTTCTCGGGGGACACCGGATACGGCCACTGGTTCAAGGAGATCGGCCGGCGCCACCCGGACATCGACCTGGCGATGCTGCCGATCGGCGCGTACGCACCCCGCTGGTGGCTCAGTTCGGTGCACACCGATCCGGAGGAGGCGGTGCAGGCGTTCGAGGACCTCGGCGCCCGGAACCTGGCCCCGATGCACTGGGCCACCTTCGTGCTCTCGTCCGAGCCGGTGATGGAGCCCATCCGGCGGCTGCTGGCCGCCTGGGAGCAGACGGGTCTGCCGCGTGAGCGCCTGTGGGACCTGCCGGTCGGCGGCTCACGCGTGCTGACCGCCTGACGGCCGTCCCCTCCGGAGCCTGCGCCACAGCGTGGGCGCCCCGCTCAGCACCAGCGTCAGCCCTACGGCCGTCAGCACCCCCTGCCAGGGCTCGTCGAACAGCGAACCGCCGAGGATCCCGATCGCCCCGTACGCGGCGGCCCACGCGAGGCAGGCGGGCGCGTCCCCGCGCGCGAAGCGCGCCAGCGGCATCCGGGCCATCAGACAGGCCAGCATCACCGGAATCCGTCCGGCCGGAACCAGCCGGGACAGCACGAGCACCGTCCCACTGTGCTCGGCGAGCCTGCGCTGTGCGCCCGCCAGCCGGTCCGGGGCCGCGCGGGCCCGCAGCGCCTCCAGCCACTTCGAGCCGTTCCTCGACCCGACGCCGCGCCTGCCGAGCCAGTACAGCGTGATGTCACCGAGGAACGCGGCGGTCGCGGCGACCACGAACACCAGGAGCACGGCGAACGGAGCCGTCTGATGGAGCGCCACCACCGCCGCCGTGCTCACCAGCGCACCCGTCGGCACCACCGGTACCAGCGCGCCCAGCGCCACCAGCAGGAACAGCGTCGGATAGCCGACGGCCTGCTGGGTCGACTCCGGCGGGAGCTGACCGACCATCTCCTGGAGCCTCACCGGAAGACCTCCGGCCGCACGCTCTCGCCGTGCGCCAGCCGGTGCACCGCCACCTTCGGCGCCCGGCGTGCCGCCTTGCGTACGAACTCGTCGCCCGGCGAGTGGAACTCGTGCGGTCTGACCGCGTCCATCCCGATCGGCCAGTACGTGCCGTAGTGCACCGGCACCGCCGAGCGGGGACCGAGCGCCGCGAGAGCGCGGGCCGCCCGCTCCGGGTCGAGATGGCCGTGCCCCAGGAACGGCCCCCAGCCGCCGACCGGCAGCAGCGCCACGTCGACCGGCCCCACCTCTGCCGCCATGCCGTCGAACAGCCCGGTGTCCCCCGCGAAGTACGTACGCGCGCCGCCGTGGATGACGAAGCCGAGCGCGGGGGAGCGGTGCGGCCCCACCGGCAGCCGCCGCCCGTCGTGCGCCGCCGGGACGGCCCGTACGCGCACGTCCCCCACGGCCACCTCGTCACCCGGTGCCACCTCCACGATCCGCAGCCCGTCCAGCCTGCGCAGCCCGGGGACCGCCCGTCGGGCGCCTCGGGGCACGATCAGCCGGGTGCCGGGGAGAGCCGGGCCAGCGAGGGCAGATGCAGATGGTCGGAGTGGAGGTGGGAGACGACCACGGCGTCCGCGACGGCGGCCGCGGGCGGCGGCAGTTCACCCCGCCGGCGGCGCAGGTGTGCGAGCCTGCCGGCGAACAGCGGGTCGGTGAGCACCCGGACCCCGGAGTCCTCGACCGTGCAGGTGGCGTGACCCCACCAGGTGACCTCGACCGCCACGCAGTGCCTCCTCGCCGGCGACCCGGCTCCCCCCGGACCTTGGCCGGTCCGTTCGCCGCCGCCGGTACGAGCGTAGGCGCTCGGGGGACCGGCGGTCTCCCGAGCGCCCCGAAGTGCGCCTCCCCGCGCGGTCCGCGCCCGAGTAGGGTCGGGCCACGACAGCCGACGCAGAGGGACGATCCATGACAGGCGCCGGGGACGGTGTTCGGGTGGCGGCCATCGCCAGCCTGACCCCGCTGGAGGAACTCGACCGCGATCCCTTCCTCGTCGACACGCGCAGCCAGCACGCGATGTGCGCCCGCTGGGCGGCGGACCGGGGATACACGGTCGCCCGTGAACTGCTGTTCTACGGGCTGCGCCCCGACCACTGCGTCCTCTGGGCCGACGTCGAGGCGGGCCTGGTCGACCTCTTCGTCGCCCCGAACGAGCGTGTGCTGGCGCGCGCGCTGACCTCCGTACCGGACTTCTCCGCCGAGTGCGAGCGCCGCGGTGTCCGGCTGGCGACGGCCGGCCTGGACGAGCCCGCGTACGACGCCGCCATGAAGGCCAGCGTGCACCGCCGGCTCTCGATGCCGACCGCGGGCTACAACGGCTGCTGACCGCACCCCGCCCGGGAGCGCCGGGCGGGCCCGCCCGGCCCCCGGCCCCGGGCCCCCGACGCCTGCTCCTCGACCCCAGATCCCCGGCCTCCGGGCCTCTCCCGCTCCCGCTCCCGCTCCCGCTCCCGATCCCGACATGATTCCGGTCCCGCTCCCTATCCCGCTCCCGACACGGTTCAGGTCCCGCTCCCGACACGATTCCGATTCCGATCCCCGGCCTGTTCCATGGCCACGATTCCGGCCCCGGCCCCGGCCCCGGTCCCGGTCCCGATTCCCATCCCGGTCCCCGGCCTGCGGACGTTCGCCAGCCCGTTCCCAGGGGCGCGAGGCGCGGTCACGGGTCGCGGCAGACGCCCGGCGCGGGGAGTCCGGGAGCCTCCGAGGACCGGACGGCCGGTCCGCGTGACACGCTGGACGCAGGCGAGCCGAGAGAGGTGACGTGCGTGGGCCTGCCGCGGGTGGGTGAGGGGTGGCGCTGGAGGTCCGCCGGGGGAGCGCTGCTGAGGGTGGTCGTGGTGTGGGCGGTGTCCACGCTGACGCTGCTCGCACTCGCCGGGATCCTGCCCGACTTCCGGCTCCGTTCGGACAACGGGGAGAGCATCACATGGACCGCCGTCACCGCGGCCTGGGGAGCGGGCGCGTTCGGCCTGCTCAGCGCCCTGGTCTGGCCGCTGGCCGTGCGTGCGTTCCTGCTGGTGCCCGCGCTGGTGCTGGGCCTGCTGGTGTTCTTCCTGAACGGATCCCTGCTGCTGCTCGCCCTGAGGCTCATCCCCGACGGGAGCGGTGCCGCCGCGCCCGAGACCGCCGTGGTGGTCGCCGCCGTGATGTCGGCCGTCGCCTCGGCCACCTCCACCGCGCTGGCCGTCCGCGACGACAACGCCTACCGCCGGAGGCTGTCCCGCCTCGCCACCCGGAGGCGCCGCAGACGCGGCCGGCCGGCGGACGGTGAGGCGCCGCCCGCGACGGTGTTCCTGCAACTCGACGGCGTGGGCCACGCCGTGCTCGTCCAGGCCGTGAAGGACGGGCTGATGCCCACCGTCGCGAGATGGCTCGAGACCTCGCACCGCCTCACCCGCTGGCGCACCGACTGGTCCAGCCAGACGGGCGCCAGCCAGCTCGGCATCCTCCACGGATCGAACCACGACGTGCCCGCCTTCCGCTGGTACGAGAAGGACAGCGGCCGGATCATGGTCAGCAACCGGCCCGCGAGCGCCGTCGAGCTCCAGCGCCGCGCGGTCCGGCGGACCAGGGACGCCGGGCTCCTCAGCCTCGACGGGGCCAGCCGGGGGAACCTCTTCACCGGCGGCGCCGAGCAGCTCGCACTGGTCCTGTCCGCAGCCGCCCGCCGTGGCCGCGCCAACCGCTCCAGGGCCGGCTACTTCGCCTACTTCTCCGATCCCGCCAACGCCGTCCGGACCGCGGTGTCGTTCGTGGCGGAGGCCGGCCGCGAGATCGGGCAGTCCGTCCGCTCCCGGGTGCGCGGCGACTGGCCGCGCACCCGCCGCGGTGGGCTGTACCCCTTCATCCGGGCCTTCGCGACCGTAGTCGAACGGGACGTGGTGGTCGCCGCCGTGATGGGCGACATGCTCGCCGGGCGTACCGCCGTCTACGCCGACCTCGTCGCCTATGACGAGGTGGCCCACCACTCGGGACCACACAGCCGGGACGCCGCCAAGGTCCTCCAGCGGATCGACCGTGCCGTCGCGCTGATGGCGAAGGTCGCCGAGCACGCGCCCCGCACCTACCGGATCGTGCTCCTCTCCGACCACGGCCAGAGCCCCGGCGAGACCTTCGAAGACGCCTACGGGCTGACCCTGAAGGACCTCGTCCGCGCCGGCTGCGGGCTGCCCGTCTCCCGCCGCGCGGGACGTACCAAGAGCGGCGCGGAAGCGCGGGACGCCGCCCGGCACGCGCTGCTCGGCGCGCTGCACCGGCCGGTGGGCGAGGACGCGGCCGAGGAACGGCCCTCGCCCGGCCCGGAGCCGATCGTGCTCGCCTCGGGGAACCTCGGCCTGATCTCCTTCCCCGACCTCCCGGGCCGGCTCAGCCGCGAGGAGATCGACCGCCGCCACCCGGCGCTGCTGCACACCCTCGCCGGGCATCCCGGCATCGGCTTCCTCCTGGTGCGCAGCGAGCGGCACGGCTCGGTGGTGCTGGCCCGGGGCGGGGACGGGACCGTGGAACTGCCGCTGGCCGACCTCGACGGGTCGGGCCCGCTCGCGGTGTTCGGGCCGGGTGCCGCCGACGCCGTCCGGCGCACCGACTCGTTCCCGCACGCCGCCGACATCATGGTCAACTCGATGTACGACCCGGACACCGGCCGGGTGCACGCCTTCGAGCCGCAGATCGGTTCGCACGGCGGGCTCGGCGGCGAGCAGTCCCACGCCTTTCTGCTGTCGCCGCTCGAACTGTCGGAGCCCGTCCCGGGCGGCGGCGAGCCGGTGGGCGCCGAACAGGTGCACACGGTGCTGCGGCGCTGGCTGGACGAGGTCAGGGGCGAGCCCTTCGGCCCGCAGGTGCCGCTGCATCAGACGGAGGACCACCCGCCTCCGGACGGTCCGGAAGAAGCTCTTCCCGTGGCGGGCCCCGAGCTGCCGGACAAGAAGGATTGACCCGGCGGGAGGGCGGAACCGTCTCCGGCTACCGGGGCGTGCCGGTCCTGTTCACCGGGGCGCTCGTGTCCGGGTGGACGTCCACCCGGAACCCTCGGACGGCGGACAGGACGGAGGATTCGGCCGCCCGGGCGTCGTCCGATAGGGCGCATTCAGGGCGCGGGCGGCGCGTCGGCGCCGGATCGCGGGCAGAGCTGGCATGTCCAGGAGGTTGTGCCCGTGAACCGACCCGTGCACTGTGCCGACCGTGTCGTGCTCGCCGTCCTGATGGCGCTCGTCGCCGTCCTCGGGACCCGGGCGGGCGCCGCGGCAGCCGACCCGGCCGGCCCGGAGCGCCCACCGGCCTCCGCACCCGCCGATCCGGCGGGAGAGGCACCGCAGGACAACTCCGCCCCGGAACAGCCCGCGCCCGCCCGTGCGGAGAGGCGGAGTGCACGGGCCTGCGCACCGGCCGAGGACGGGACGGCGGGTCGCGAAGACCCCCGCCCGCCGGCCGGCCCCGTCGCCGAATCCGCCGCTCCACCTCCGCCTCCGGCGACGAGGTCCGTGGTCCTGCGCTGCTGAGGACCCGTACGGGGACGGCGTCTCGCCATGCCCTGCCCCGCACGGACGTCCACCCCATGCGAATCCCCGACCGAGCGCTAGGAGACAGCCATGCCCATCGACCCCCTCGCCGCCGTGAACGCCCTCATCCGTGCCGAGGTCGTCCGTACCGGTCCCGACGAGCACCACGCCCCCGGAGCGGCCGCTCGGGAACCCGAACCTAAAGAGCCCTCCGATCCCCGCGGCGGCGACACCGGGGCCCAGGACGCCCACTGACTCCGCCGCAGCCGGGCACGGGAGCCCACCCACCCTGTGCCCGGCACCACGGGCCGCCCGGCGGTGGCCCGGCGGCCCGGTGGGCCCGGAGGCCCGGCTGGCAAGGGACGGCCGGGACCGGCCCCCGGGGCGGCGCGGGCACGGCACCCCTGCGGTACCAGGTGCCCTCTCCGCCCGGCGCCGAGCACCCCCGGCCGGTACCCGGTGCCGCCCACGGCGCACATGGCCGCTCTCTCCGGGGCGCGCCCCGGTCCCCCGGTCCCCCGGGGCCCGTCGCCCACCGTCATGACCTCCCGGGTAATCGACCCCTTCGCGCCGCCACGGCATCGTGAGTGCACCGGGTACCGGGCGGCGCACTCCGCCCGGTACCCGGCCCGGAACCGGAACCGGAACCGGACCCGGACCCGCGCTCGCGCCCACGCCCACGGTTTCGGCTCCGACCTCGACCTCTACCTCGACGGAGGCTGATCCACCATGTCCCACGCACTGCTCGCCGGCCTCTCCCGCACCGCCAACCCGCGAGGTGCGCTGCGCCGCTTCCTCGCCGCCGACGCCGTCGTCACAGGCATCAACGGAGCGGCCTACAGCGCCGTCCCGGGCGCGCTCGGACGGCTGCTCGGCATCGACAGCACCCTGCTCGCGGTGCTGGGCGCCCTGCTCCTCGCCGTGGCCGCGGGCATCGGCTTCCTGGCCGCACGGCCGGAGCCGCCCGCGGCCGCCGTCGAGCTCGTCGTCGGCGTCAACGCGGCCTGGGCGCTGCTCGGCATCGCCGCTGTCGTGCTGTGGCTGGAACCCACGGCCGCTGGTGCCGTGTGGACACCCCTCCAGGCGCTGGTCGTCGCCTGCTTCGCCGCCCTCCAGTGGTCGGCGCTGTGCGGCGCGGGGCGGCTCACGGCGTGAGCGACCGCAGATAGGCCACCGTCGCGGGGTCGGCAGGCAGCAGCGTCTCGATGGCCAGCTCCGCGACGGTCACGTCCATCGGCGTGTTGAACGTCGAGATCGACGAGACGAACGACAGCACCCTCCCGTCGTGCTCGATCCGCAGCGGCAGGGCGAGGTACGCGTGCGGCCCGCCCTCGCCGCCGGACTCTCCCCCGTCCGCGCCCTCCGCCGAGTCCTCCGCCGCGGCCTCGGCGGCCGTCCCCCGGGCGCGCGCACCGGAGGGTACGCGGCGACCTCGTCGTAGAGCTCCCTCAGCTCCCGCGAGCGGACCAGGGCGATCTGGCGTTCCATCCGGGCCAGCAGATGCCCTCGCCACTCACGCAGATTGCGGATTCGCGGGGCGAGACCCTCCGGATGCAGGGTGATCCGCATCGCGTTCAGCGGAGGCGTGAGCACCTGCTCCGGCAGGCCCTCCAGGAGCATCGCGATGCCCCGGTTCGCCGCGACGACCGTGTACGTGCCGTCGACCACGAGCGCCGGATACGGCTCGTAGCCGTGCAGCAGCCGCTCCACCCCCGCTCGCAGCGAGTCCATCGCCGGGGCGTCGAGCGGTGTCCGCGCGAACCTCGGAGCGTAACCGGCCGCCAGCAGCAGCGCATTCCGGTCCCGCACCGGCACGTCCAACTGCTCGGCCAGCCGCAGGACCATCTCCTCACTGGGCCGCGACCTGCCCGTTTCGACGAAACTGATGTGACGGGCGGAGGAGCCGGCGCGCAGCGCCAGCTCCAGCTGGCTCAGTCTGCGCCGCTCCCGCCAGCCACGCAGCAGTGGCCCTACTCCCGTGTCGGGCGCGACAGTTGTCATGACGGAACCGTAACGTCACCGGCAGACACATCCGGAGGGAGCTCGTCCATGCCCACAGAGCCACTGTCCCAGAAGGAGATCGAGGACCGGCTGCGCGAACTGCCGGGCTGGTCCCAGGAAGGCGACCGGATCGCCCGTACCTACCGGCTCGGCAGCCACTTCGCGGCCACCGCGCTGGTCGTCCACATCGCCCGGATCCAGGAGGAACTCGACCACCACTCCGATCTGCTCCTCGGGTACAACACGGTCAACCTCACGGTGAACACGCACTCCGCGGGCGGCGCGATCACCGAACTCGACTTCGAACTCGCCCACCGGGTCGAGGGCGCCGCCGCGAGCCACGGCGCGAGCTGACCGCGCCGCACGCCGAACCGGGCTCACGGCCGGAAGCACCGGGCGGCCGCGGCCCCCGGTGCGGCCGTGACCCGGAGGCGGTGCTTCACGCGGCCGCACCCGGATGAGGTCGGCGCGGGGCGCACCGGACGGCCGCGGCCGCCCCTGCGGTGCTCTGCGCCGCCCCGCGGCAGTACCGCCACCACGGTGCGCCGAGATGCGCGCAGCCCCTCCCCGGAGTGAAGCCGGAGGTCGAGAACCGGCGCGCCCTGCTCGCCGCCGCCGGACTCACACCGACCCTGACCCGTACCTTCCTCACCCTCCTCCTCGGCCTGCCGGCGCCGGTCACCGGCACCGTGCGCGAAGGGCCGGTCTCCGGCCCTCCTGGCAGCGAAGGTCCCGGGAGGGACGGCTGGACGCGGACGCCGCCGCCGTACTCGACCGGCTGCCGGACCCGGACGGCGAGGAGGACCTGATGCGCCGCCCGGACTGCTGCACGCTGGCGGCCCGCACGGTGCACGCGAGACGGCACGGTACGGCGCGACACGCGACACGACACGCGCGACACGACACGACACGGCGCGGCGCGGCACGGACAGCGGACGGGGCCGGTCGGCGCCGTGCCGGGCGTCCCCCGGCGGATCAGGCCGTGAGCAGCACCCCGCCGTACGCCGCAGTCGCGATCAGCACCCAGGAGGTGAGCCCGAGCAGGGCCACCCGCGGGCCGGTGCGGGTCAGGGACGGCAGATGGACCGCGCTGCCGAGGCCGAACAGGGCGGCGGCGAGCAGCAGTTCCTGGGCCGCACCGGCCGCGGCGAGGACCTGCGCCGGCACCAGCCCGGTGCTGCGCAGGACCACCAGCGCGAGGAAGCCCACGATGAACAGGGGGACGAGCGGAGGCCGTCCGGACCCGGCGGTGTCGCGGCCGCGGCGCCGGGCCGCGACGACGAGCACGGCGGCCAGCGGTGCCAGCAGCGCCACCCGGAGGAGTTTCACCAGGACGGCTTCGCCCAGCGCCGCCGGTCCGGCCGTCTGGGCGGTGGCCACCACCTGGCCCACGTCGTGGACACCGGCGCCCACCCACCGCCCGAACTCGGCGCCGGTGAGGCCGAGCGGTCCGTGCAGCAGCGGCAGGACGGCGATGGCGAGGGTGCCGCAGAGCGTCACCAGCGCCACGGAGGTGACCACGTCCTCGTCGTCGCTGTCCTGCACCGAGCCCACGGCCCCGATGGCGGAGGCCCCGCAGATGGAGTAGCCCGCGGCGATCAGCAGCGGCTGGTCGCCCGGCAGCCCCAGCCGCCGCCCGAGCCACCAGGTGCCGCCGAAGGTGGCCGCGACCACGGCCAGCACCATCACGACCGTCGCCCATCCCAGCCCCAGCACGTCCGCGAGGCTCAGCTTGAGACCGAGCAGCACGATCCCGGCCCGCATCAGGCGCTTCGCGGCCAGCGACAGGCCGCCGCGGCAGCTGCCGCGCACCCGCGCGGCCAGCCATGGCGTGTGCGCGGCGGCGACACCCAGGACGACGGCCGCGGTGAGCATCGGGAGGCCGGGCACGGCACGGTGTGCCAGCCAGGCCGCCAGCACTCCGGCCGCGGCGAGCACCAGCCCGGGAACGGGCCCGGCGGGACCCGCCGGCCGTTTCCGGGCGGCGACGAGCCGGGAACCGGGGCCCGTGAGGGCCGTCACCGGTCGGCGGGCAGGTCGTAGACGCGCCGGACGCTGGTGCCGAGGCGGACGATGTCGGCACCGTACACGTGCAGGGACACGGCCTTGCCGGTGCCGGCGTTGCGGACGAGGTGGATGTCGCCGGGCGGGGCGAACGCGGCGACGGTCCCCGCCGGGTTCACCACGTCCTGCGCGGCGACCAGCCGGGCGGTCATGCCGTGCGGCACCAGCCGGTAGCGCCGCTCGTGCTCCTCGCCCCGGTGCACACCCGTCACGCACCACGACACATGGTCGTGCACGGGCGTGCTCTGGCCGGGCAGCCAGACCAGGGCCACCACGGAGAAGCTGCCGTCGTGCTCGGCGTGCAGGACGTGCTGGCGGTAGTGGGCGGAGTCGCCCTCGCACTGCCCTTCGGTGAGCAGATCGGATCTGCCGAGGTGCGGCAGGAGCCTCTCCGCCACCATGTACGCCGTGGGCTCGGGAGGGAGGCCGCGGTTCACGGTCTCCCGTATCTCCGCCACCAGGGAGCGGAGCCGGGCGGTCGCGGGGGTCGCGGCGGTGGCCGTGTGCGCAGTCGTCATGTCCGCAGCGTCCGCCCCTCGTCCCGGGGCGTCCAGGCACGATCGCTTGCGGGGTCCTCAACGGTCCCTTATGGATGGGGAGAAGGGGCCGCCCCCGAGCGGCCGGGTCCGGCGGCACCCGCGGGGTGCCCGGCACGAGGGCCGGAAGCGAGGGCCGGACATGAGGGCCGGACGGCCTCCCGAGGGGGCTCAGCAGCCGACCCGGCGCTGGGCCACCGCGACGAGCCGGTCCAGCACCAGTGCGACGGCGGGGACGCGCAACTGCTCCCGGAGCACATACGCGCCGACCCGGCGGCGGGTGTGCGGTTCCACGATCCGCCCCGTGACCTTGCCGTGGCACAGGAACGACAGCACCAGCTGCGGCACCATGGCGATGCCCACCCCCGACGCCACGAGGCTCTGCATCACCAGGTTGTCGTCCGTGGTGCAGGCGATGTCCGGCGCGAACCCCTCCTCCGCGCAGGCGTGCAGGAAATTGGCCCGGCAGCGCAGGCACCCCGCTATCCAGCGCTCGCCGGCGAGATCCGCCAGCCGCACGGCCCGCCGCCTCGCCAGCGGGTGCCCGGAGGGCAGCAGCACCGTCAGGGGGTCCTCCAGCAGCGGCTCGGCGGCCAGCTCGTCCGGCACTTCGGCGGTGTGGCCCGGGTAGCTGAAGGACAGGGCGATGTCGCAGTCGCCCCGGGCCACCAGCCTCAGGGACTCGGGTGGTTCGCTCTCGGTCAGCTCGATGCGGATGCCCGGATGTTCGGCCGCGACGGAGGCCATCATCTCCGGGATGAGGGTCGCACAGGCGCTGGGGAACGCGCTCACGCGGACCCTTCCGGTGCGCAGGCGGGTGATGGCGTCGATCTGCTGCTGCGCCGCCGCGAGACTGTCGAGGATCGTGCCGGTGTGCCGGGTCAGCGCCTCCCCGGCCTCGGTGAGCCTGATGCCGCGGCCGATCCGGGTGAACAGGGGAGTGCCGACGTCCCGCTCCAGCGCCTTCATCTGCTGGCTGACGGCTGGCTGGGTGTAGCCGAGCGAACGGGCGGCTGCCGAGTACGAGCCGGTTCTGACCACCTCGTGGAAAGTCCTGATGTACCGGGAATCGAACACGGCAGAAGCATAAGCAGAATTTGGGGGCCGCCAGAGGCGAACACCCGTCGTTCCGCGCGGTTTTGGGATCCGTGGGTGACGGTGCGCCCGCGCGGCCGGAACACGAGGGCGCCGGGCAACCCCGGCGGCGGCATCCGCGATGCCGGGCAACCCCGGCGGCGGTACTCGCGACGTGGGGAACCCCCGGCGGCGGGTGGCGCTGCGGCGGGCCGGGCGCGGCCGCCTGCTCGGCGGCTGCGCCCGGCCCGGGTCAAGCGTGGTGCCGGTGCGTCAGGCGCCCATGTCGAACGTCGCCGGGTCGGGGCCGAGGCGCCGGCCCTCGTCCAGAGCCGCGAACGCGGCGAGGTCGTCGTCGTCCAGTTCGAAGCCGAAGACGTCGATGTTCTCCCGGATCCGCGACGGCGTCACCGACTTGGGGATCACGATGTTGCCGAGCTGCACCTGCCAGCGGAGCACGACCTGTGCCGGGGTCTTCCCGTGCTTCTGCGCGACCGCGACGATCGTCGGGACCTCCAGCAGCCCGCGGCCCGAACCCAGCGGCGACCAGGCCTCCGTGGCGATGCCGTGCCTGGCGTGGAAGGACCGCGACTCCGCCTGCTGCAGCTGCGGGTGCAGCTCGATCTGGTTCACCGCCGGTACGGCCGAGGTCTCGCCGAGCAGCCGCTCCAGGTGCTCGGGAAGGAAGTTGGAGACGCCGATGGCCCGGGCGCGGCCTTCGGCGAGGATGGTCTCGAACGCCTTGTAGGTGTCCACGTACGCGTTCCGGGCAGGCATCGGCCAGTGGATCAGGTACAGGTCCACGTAGTCGAGTCCGAGCCGGGCGAGAGAGGCGTCGAAGGCACGCAGCGTCGAGTCGTAGCCCTGGTCGCTGTTCCAGAGCTTGGTGGTGACGAACAGCTCCTCGCGAGGGATCCCGGAGGCCGCGACGGCCGCCCCGGTCCCCCTCTCGTTCTCGTACACGGCTGCCGTGTCGATGCTGCGGTAGCCGGCCTCCAGGGCCGTGCCGACAACCTTCGCCGCCTCGTCGTCCGGCACCTGCCACACGCCGAAGCCGATCTGCGGCATGGCGACGCCGTTGTTGAGGGTGATGGAGGGGACCTTGCTCACGAGCGGTCGATCCTTACGTCGGTCGGGTGTTGCTCTCATAGTCAACGATCGGTCCGGCAGACGCATTCCCGACGGCGGAACGGCCCTCGCTCCGGCCGCCTCCCGCCGCGGGACCGGACCGAGCCACTGCCCGGCGGCCCGCCGGCCACGACCCTACTGCACAGATCTGAACGTGGTACATGAATGTGAACACCGGGCTCCGGTCCCGCCCCAACGGGGCCGCCCCCCACCATGGGAATCCGGTCCCGGGCCATCAAAATCCGGTCCCGCGTCGGGGCCGGGCCGGGCCGGGCCGGTCCGTGCCGGGCGCAGTGGCGCGGCCCCGGCGTCCCGCACAGCGCCCCGTTACCCTTTTCGTGGCCCCGCAATGGGGTGCCTGGCCCCCGGGTCCGGTATGGCTGTGTGCCCCCTGTCGAAGTGATGCCCTGGGGGGTGTTGCCGCCGGGCTTCGGGGCACCGCTTGACCGCTGATGAGGGGCCTGACGACCACTCCGGTTCGGCGCAATGCCGGACCGCCCCCGCATCCGGCGCGCCTCAGCGGTACAGCGCCTCCACCTCGCTCGCGTACGCCGTCTCGATCGCCTTGCGCTTCAGCTTCAGCGACGGCGTCAGCAACCCGTGCTCCTCGCTGAACGGATGCGCCAGTATCCGGAACGTGCGAATGGACTCGGCCTGGGACACCAGGGTGTTGGCGGCCACCACCGCCCGACGGATCTCCCTCTCCAGGTCCGGGTCGCGCACCAGGTCCACCGGCTTCATCGGCGGCCGGTCCCGCATCATGAGCCAGTGCTCGACGGCCTCCTGGTCCACCGTGACCAGCGCCGCGATGTAGGGGCGGTCGTTGCCGACGACCAGGCACTGGGCCACCAGCGGGTGCGCCCGTACCCGCTCCTCCAGTCCGATCGGGGACACCGTCTTGCCGCCCGACGTCACCAGGACCTCCTTCTTCCGCCCGGTGATGGTCAGATAGCCGTCCTCGTCCAGCGCCCCAGATCCCCGGTGGCCAGCCAGCCGTCCCTGAGGACGGCGGCCGTCGCCTCGGGGTCGTTGAGATAGCCGGAGAACACCTGCGGACCGCGCAGCCAGACCTCGCCGTCCTCGGCGATGTGCACCGTCGTACCGGGGATCGGCTGCCCGACCGTGCCGTACCTGGTGCGCTCCGGGGGGTTGGCGGTGACCGCGGCGGAGGACTCCGTCAGCCCGAATCCCTCGAAGATCGTGATGCCGGCGCCCGCGAAGAACAGCCCGAGTCCGCGGTCCATGGCCGAACCGCCGGACATCGCGTGCCGCACCCGCCCGCCCATGGCCTCGCGGACCTTGGTGTAGACGGCCTTCTCGAAGAACTGGTGCTGCAGGCGCAGACCCGCCGACGGGCCGGGGCCGAGACCGAACGCCCGGTGCTCCACGGCCTCCGCGTACCGCACCGCCACATCGACGGCCCTGTCGAACACCCCCGCCTTGCCCGCGGTCTCCGCCGTGCGCCGGGCCGCGTTGAAGACCTTCTCGAAGACATACGGGACGGCCAGGACGAACGTCGGCCGGAACGAGGCGAGATCGGACATCAGGGCGTCGGCCTGGAGCAGCGGCTGGTGGCCCAGCTTGACCCGGCCGAGGATCGCGGCGACCTCCACCATCCGGCCGAAGACGTGCGCGAGCGGCAGGAAGAGCAGCGTCGCCGCCTCGTCTCCCGACCTGGAGTGGAACACGGGCTCCCAGCGGCCCACGAGTGTCCCGGCCTCGTACATGAAGTTGGCGTGCGTGAGTACGCACCCTTTGGGCCGGCCGGTGGTGCCCGAGGTGTAGATCACCGTGGCGACGGACTCCGGGATCACGGCCCTGCGGTGGCGGTGCACCACGTCGTCGTCGATGTGCGCGCCCGCGGCGACGAGCTCGCCGACCGCCCCCTTGTCGAGCTGCCACAGCCGCTTGAGGTGCGGAAGCCGGTCGATGACCGAGCCGACCGTCATGGCGTGGTCCTCGTGTTCGACCACGCAGGCCGAGACCTCCGCGTCGTGCATCATCCACAGGACCTGCTCCGCGGACGAGGTGGGGTAGACGGGTACGGACTGGGCGCCCACCGCCCACAGGGCGAAGTCGACGAGCGTCCACTCGTACCGTGTACGGCACATGATCGCGACGCGGTCGCCGAACCGCACACCCCGCGCGAGCAGCCCCTTGGCGAGTGCGAGCACCTCGTCGCGGAACTCGGCGGACGTCACATCACGCCATGCGCCGTCGTCGTCCTTTCGGCTGAGAGCGACCCGGCCGGGGTCGTTCCGGGCGTGGTCGAACACGGCATCCGCCAGCCCGCCGACAGGGGGTGCCGTCGCCAAGGGGGAACCGTGAACTCACGCAATGACCTGCTCCTTGTGGCGCTCCGCACAGCGCCGGTGACGGTACCCCACCAGGCGTTCGTACGGGAGAGCCCCGAGCAGCCCGGCATCTTTCACGTCCACCCTGGTCAGCCGCGTGGATTCGGCCGGCCTCGGTGCGGCCGGGCCGGGTTCTGACCGGAGAGTGAGCGGTACCGGGCGAATCTGCACCGAATCTGTACGAGGTGAACACACCCCGGTCTGCCGTCCGTGTCCGGTTCGGCGCCGTTTCGGATGTCCACGGACGGAGTCCGGGAGTTCCCGCTCGGGGCTCGGGGCTCGGGGCTCGGGGCTCGGGGCTCGGGGCTCGGGGCTCGGGGCGCTGCTCGATGGCAGGCGCCGGGCGGTCGTCGTCGGCGCCGCATGGTCGGTGCCGGTGCCGGTGCCGGGGCCCGGCTGTCACACCCCCGTGCGAAGGGCGATCCGTTCCTCGCCCGCGTACACGTTCATGTCCGGGCCCCGGAGGAAACCGACCAGGGTCAGTCGGGTCTCGACCGCGAGGTCGACGGCCAGCGAGGACGGTGCGGAGACCGCCGCGAGCACCGGGATCCCCGCCATCACCGCCTTCTGCGCAAGCTCGAACGACGCCCGCCCCGACACCAGCAGGATCACCCGCGACAGCGGCAGCAGGTCCTCGCGCACCGCGCGGCCGATCAGCTTGTCCACGGCGTTGTGCCGGCCGACGTCCTCCCGTACGTCGAGCAGCTCGCCCTCCTCCGAGAAGAGCGCCGCTGCGTGCAGGCCCCCGGTGCGGTCGAAGACCCGCTGCGCGGCGCGCAGCCGGTCGGGCAGGCCGGAGAGCAGTCCGGGCCCGATCCGGACAGGGGGAGCGTCGGCGACGGGGAAGCGGGTGCTGGTGCGTACCGCGTCGAGACTGGCCTTGCCGCACAGTCCGCACGACGACGTGGTGTAGACGTTGCGCTCGAGCGTGATGTCGGGGACCGGGACCCCGGGCGCGAGCCGCACGTCGACGACGTTGTAGGTGTTGGCGCCGTCGTCCTGGGCACCGGCGCAGTACACGATCGACCGCAGCTCCGACGCCGAGCCGATGACACCCTCGCTGACCAGGAAACCCGCCGCGAGCGCGAAGTCGTCGCCCGGCGTCCGCATGGTGATCGCCAGCGGACGGCCGTTCAGCCGGATCTCCAGCGGCTCCTCGGCGACCAGGGTGTCCGGCCGGGCGGTGGCCGCTCCGTCCCTGATCCGGATGGTGCGGCGGCGCTCGGTGACGCGTCCCATGGTGATCAGCCCCGACTCTGTACGTGGGAACGTGCGCGGTACCGCGCACCGCCTCGGGCGGGTGCGGCGAGGCGTGCTCGACGATGTCATTGTCCTGCATGGTCCGCCGCGCTCGGCGCGTGCGGTGGCCGCCGGTGCCGTCCTGGTGCCGCGCTCCCCGTCCGGACGCGCCCCTGTCCGGACGCGCCCCTGTCCGGACGCGCCCCTGTCCGGACGCGCCCCTGTCCGGACGCGGTCCGCGGCCGACGGGGCCGGCCTCGGTCTCCGCACGGCGGGTGCGAGCCGGGGCGCCGACGAGGCTCCACCCAACCGGCTTCCGAGACGCCGACTGGGTGGAGCCTCCAACACGAGCGGGTGAATCCTGTGGGTTCGGCCGCCCTCGTACCCGCCGGTCGCTGACCAGACTGGATGGCTCCTGACCTCGACTCAAAGGGGGTGCCCGGGCAATGACCGGCACTCGTATCGCCGCGCTTGGGCACCACCGGCCCGCCCGGGTACTCACCAACGACGACCTGGCGCGGATCGTCGACACCAGCCACGAGTGGATCACCAGCAGGGTCGGCATCCGGACGCGTCATATCGCAGGCCCCGACGAACCGGTCGACGAACTGGCCGCCCACGCCGCCGGCAAGGCCCTGGCCGCGGCCGGACTCACCCCCGGCGACATCGATCTCGTCCTCGTCGCCACCTCGACCGCGACCGACCGCTCCCCGAACACCGCGGCCCGGGTGGCCGCCCGGCTCGGGATGGGGTCCCCGGCGGTCATGGACCTCAACGTCGTCTGCGCGGGCTTCACCCACGCTCTTGCCACCGCCGACCACGCGATCCGGGCCGGTTCCGCCGTCCGTGCCCTCGTCATCGGCGCCGACAAGATGTCCGCCGTCACCGACTGGACCGACCGCACCACCTGCGTCCTGGTCGGCGACGGGGCCGGAGCCGCGGTCGTCGAGGCGTGCGACGAGCGCGACACGGGCATCGGCCCGGTGCTGTGGGGGTCGGTCCCCGAGATGGGGCACGCGGTGCGGATCGAGGGCACCCCGCCCCGGTTCGCGCAGGAGGGCCAGTCCGTCTACCGCTGGGCGACCACCCGGCTCCCGTCCATCGCGCGCGGGGTCTGCGAACGGGCGTCCGTCGCGCCCGAGGACCTCGCGGCCGTGGTGCTGCACCAGGCGAACCTGCGGATCATCGAGCCCGTCGCGGAACGGATCGGTGCGGTCAACGCCGTCGTGGCCCGTGACGTCGTGGAATCCGGGAACACGTCGGCCGCCTCGATCCCCATGGCCCTGTCCCGGCTCGTCGAACGCGGCGAGGTGACGTCCGGTGCGCCCGCGCTCCTCTTCGGATTCGGCGGCAACCTGTCGTACGCGGGGCAGGTCGTCCGCTGCCCCTGAGCGACACTGGCACTGACATCTGTCATCTGACACTTTCTGTCACCTGTCACCTGTCACCTGTCACCTGTCACCTGTCACCTGCCATCTGTCGGCCGTCCGTGGTTCGCCCGTCAGTGGTCGGCCGTCCGCGGACTGCCGACCACTGACGATCCGCCGACGGCCGCAGTGCCGAATCTGGCCCCTGGTCCTCGGCCGCTGGCCCCGTACCCCCTGGGCCCAAACCCCAGGGGTGAGACCGATGCGGGGTGCCCGTGTCCCTCGACCCGTCGGCTGCGGGCCCCGGCCGACCCGCTGATGCGTCCGGGGCCCGCAGCCGACGGGTCGAGGCATGCCGGGTGCCCCGCCCGGTGTTCCCGCGTCCGCGTCAGTGCCCAGGCGCTCTGCCCGTGCTCACACGTCCAGCCGGCCCCGAACGTCCGCTCCCCGCGCCCTCCGCGCCTCACACGCCCCTGCTGACGCCGATGTGCGCGGCCCGCCCGCGCCTCGTGGCCGGAGGTGCGCACCACCGCGGCTCTGTCGCATCCTTGTCTATGTGACCTGGTACGGCGCGGCCAGGCCCGGCGCGCGCACGGAGCGCGGGTCGCAGCGCGAGACGAGCGGTGGCGCGGTCCACCCCCTGGACGAGCTCGGACTGGTGCTCGCCGAGGCCGCGGTCCACTCGATCGGTGCGGTAGGGGGCCATGCCGGCGGGGTGTATCTGCGGTCGGGAACGTCGGGCCTGCTGCGCCTTGCCGTGGCCGTCGGTCTGCCCGCCGAACTGATGCGCCCATGGTGGCGGATGCACGTCAACAGGCCCTTCCCGGTGGCGGAGTGCTACCGCCGCTCCCAAGTCATCCACCTCGCCGACGGCGAGGAGGCCATGCAGCGCTTTCCTCAGCTCATGGCAGGTCTGCCGTTCTCCCTGAGTTCCCTGTACGCGCCGGTCACCAGCGGTGACGAGCGCTTCGGTGTCCTCGCGGCGCTGCGCCCCGCCACCTCCGGACGACCGGTCGCCGAGGCCGACCAGCGGCGCTTCACCGACGCGGGGAGCCGGCTCGCCGCCGCCCTCGGCGAGCTCCACCACGACGGCACCCCATCCGCTGGGACGGAGAGCCCTTCGCCGTCCAGGTCCCCGATGCGAACGCCCGCCCCGTGCGCATCGGCACATTCGACTGGGACCTCGGAAGCGGAGCACTGAGCGCCGACGAGGAACTCTGCGCCATCCTCGGCGTCGACCCCGCCGGCTTCCCCGGCACCATCGAAGCGCTCACCGCCCATGTCGCACCCGAGGACGCCTACCAGCTGTACGCCGTGGCCAGGGAGGCGGGCCAGACCGGCCGGGCCGTGGTGCGAAGGATCCGGATCCGCCGGGACGGCGACCCGCCGTCCCTGGTCGAACTGACCGGCCGTCCGGTCCGCTCGTCCCCCGGCATCGGGACGCGCCGCGTCACCGGGTCGGTCATCGACCTCGGCTCCGGAGTGGTCTCCGGGGAGGCCGGTGACCGGCTTCCCGACGGGCTCTTCTCCCTCGACCTCTCCTGCCGCATCACCTACGTCAACCGCAGCGCGGCGGAACTGATCGGGACGCCCCGCGACCTGCTCGTCGGCCGGGTGCTGTGGGAGGCAGTGCCCTGGCTCGACCGCGCCGGCTACTGGGACCAGTACCGTGCGGCGCTGCTCGCGCGCACCCCGTCCAGTTCCGGGCCGACCGCGAGAAGGACGACTGGGTCACCGTCTCCCTCTTCCCGGGCCGGGACGGGGTGACGGGGACGGTCGCCGCCGCCGAACACCCCGACCACACACCGGGCCCGATCAGGCTCCCCGGTGCCGCACCGGGCACCTTCGCCTCGGCCGCCGACCGGTCCAGCGCCCTGTACCGGCCGGTCGCCCTCGCCATCGCCCTCACCGAGGCCGTCACCGCGCGCCAGGTCTCGGAGGTCGTCACCGAGGAGCTGCTGCCCGCGTTCGGCGGCCGGCAGCTGGCCATCTACGTCCTCCACGAACGCCATCTCTATCTCGCCTGGGAGACCGGCTTCCCGGCGGGATTCCTCGCGCCGTTCGAGGGGTGGGGCTCGACGCCCGTATCCCCGGAGTGGAAACCCTGACCACAGGCCGCCCCATCTTCTTCGAGTCGATGGACATGCTCGCAGCGGCCTATCCCGGGCTCGCGATCGACGCATCCGTCGGCGCCCGCGCCTTCCTGCCGCTGATCGCCTCCGGCCGGCCCGTCGGCTCCTGCATCCTCGGCTTCGACCACCCGCGGGGATTCGCCCCCGAGGAGCGCACCGTCCTCACCGCCCTCGCCGGGCTCATCGCCCAGGCCCTCGAACGCGCCCAGCGCTACGACAGCGAGTTCGCGCTCGCCCGGGGCCTCCAGGACGCGCTGCTGCCGCACCGGCTGCCCGTCGTCGGGGACGTGGAGACCGTCGGCCGCTATCTCCCCGGCACCCAGGGCTTGGACGTGGGCGGCGACTGGTACGACGTCATCGAGACGGACCGCGGACTCGCCCTCGTCATCGGCGACGTCCAGGGGCACGGGGTGCCCGCTGCCGCCATCATGGGCCAGCTGCGCAGCGCGGTACGGGCGTTCGCCCTCGCCGACCGGGAACCCGACGAGGTGATGAGCGGCACCAACCGGCTTCTCATCGACCTCGACCCGGCACAGTTCGCCACCTGCTGCTACGTACTGCTCGACCCGGGCAGCGGCACCGCCCAGGCCGTGCGTGCCGGGCATCCCCAGCCGCTGCTGCGCAGGCCCGACGGCACGACCGAGGTGCTCGATTTGCCCGGCGGGCTGATGCTCGGTGTCGCCTCGCAGGAGCACTACCCGGTCTCCGAACTCGCCCTCGAACCCGGCGCGGTGCTGGCCCTCTTCACCGACGGGCTGATCGAGGAGGCCGGTGCCGACATCGACGCCGGTGTCGAGCGGCTGCGTGCCGCCCTCGGCGGGGTCGGCGGCATCACGATCGCCGAGACCGCCGACCGGCTGATCCGGGAGGCGCGTCAGGCCACGGACCGGCCGGACGACATCGCGTTGCTGCTCACCGCCCGCTGGTCGGGGCGGGAGGCCGACCGCACCCTGGCGGGCCCGGGCCGGTGGTGACCGCGGGCCCCGGCTCCCTGGCCGGCGTTGCCCCGGGTCGCGCGGTCTGCCACCCGCCGCGGTCCCCGCGCCCCGGCCCTGTCCGGCCCCCAGTCCGGCGCACCGTCCGGGCCCCGCCGTCCCCGGCTCCCGGGTCCGGACGGGGGCGGGCGCGGCTGTCGCGGCGGGGAGGCCGGGGCGGGCCGTGGCGTGCGGGCGGGCGGTGGCGTGCGGGCGGGCGGTGGACGGGGCACCCTGGTCCTGGGGCTGCCGACCGCCCGGCCACGGCCGCGGAGGAAGGGAAGCTGCGATGTTCGCGAGACTGAGCAGGTACGAGGGGTCGCCGGTGCCGCCCGAGGGCGATCTGTCCGCGCACGCGGAGACGATCGTCCAGCAGGTCAGGGGGCTTCCCGGCTTCCTCGGGGTGTACTGGCTCGTCGACCGGACCACGGGGAAGGCCGTCTCGCTGACCCTGTGGGAGGACGAGGAGACCATGAGGGCAAGTGAGGAGAAGGCCGATCGGATCCGCGTGGACACGGCCCGCAGGGAGGGCCAGCGGATCGTCTCCGTCGATCGCTACGAAGTCGGCTTCAGCCACGTCGAAAGCTGACAGCGCCGGCCGGTCCGCCCCACGCACCCTGAGGGCGCTCCGCCCCGCCTTTCACCCCTGGCCCGCCCGCGCCCCCGGCCCGCCCGCGTCCTTGACCGCACCCCTGCCGGCACCCCTGGCCCCACCCTGACCGGCTCGCTCCCAGCTTTGTCCTTGGTGTGGAGAAAGTTGCGATGGATCGCTGCTGAAGTTCTTCCCCTCGGGGAAAGCGCTGCTACGTTCCCCTCGACAGCCCGAAGGAGCGGCCGGCCGAAACCCGCGCCGACGGCCAGGGGAGGGGCACATGAGGCGCATGACGGCTCGACCCGCCAACGTCCACCAGGCCCGGCTGCTCAGGCTGTTGCGCGACGCAGGTCCCCACTCCCGTGCCCAACTGGGTGACCAGGTGGATCTGTCCCGCTCCAAGCTCGCGGTCGAGATCGACCGGCTGCTGGAGACCGGACTGGTCGTCGCCGACGGCCTCGCCGCCTCCCGCGGCGGCCGCCGCTCCCACAACATCCGGCTCGCCCCCAACCTGCGTTTCCTCGGCGTCGACATCGGTGCCACCTCCGTCGACGTGGCGGTCACCAACGCCGAACTTGAGGTCCTGGGCCACCTCAACCAGCCCATGGACGTCCGTGAGGGACCGGTCGCCGTGTTCGAGCGGGTCCTCGCGATGGCCGCCAAGCTGAGGGCCGGCGGCATCGCCGAAGGCCTCGACGGCGCGGGCGTCGGGGTGCCCGGACCGGTCCGCTACCCCGAAGGCGTCCCCGTCGCTCCGCCGATCATGCCCGGCTGGGACGGCTTCCCGGTCCGCGAGGCGCTCAGTCGGGAACTCGGCTGCCCGGTCATGGTCGACAACGACGTGAACCTGATGGCCATGGGGGAGCAGCACGCCGGAGTCGCCCGCTCCGTCGGGGACTTCCTCTGCATCAAGATCGGCACCGGGATCGGCTGCGGGATCGTCGCCGGCGGCGAGGTCCACCGCGGCACCACCGGCAGCGCCGGCGACATCGGCCACATCCGGGTCGAGGCCGACGGACGCGCCTGCGCCTGCGGCAACAGGGGCTGCCTGGAAGCCCACTTCAGCGGCGCGGCCCTCGCCCGTGACGCCGAGGAGGCGGCCCGCACCGGACGGTCACCCGAACTCACCGCGCGGCTGGAGGCCGCGGGCAGGCTCACCGCCGCCGACGTCGCCGCCGCGGCCGCCGCCGGCGACTCCACCGCCCTCGATCTGATCCGCGAGGGCGGCGGCCGCGTCGGCCAGGTCATCGCCGGACTGGTCAGCTTCTTCAACCCCGGGCTGGTGGTGATCGGCGGCGGTGTCACCGGTCTCGGCCACACCCTGCTCGCCAGCGTCCGCACCCAGGTCTATCGGCAGTCACTGCCGCTGGCCACCGGAAACCTCCCCATCGTGCTGGGCGAACTGGGTCCCGCCGCCGGAGTGATCGGCGCGGGACGGCTCATCAGCGATCACCTGTTCTCCCCGGCCTGAACGAGTCCGGCCTGAACGAGTCCCGCCTGATTCGGTCCGGGCGGTCGGCCCGCAACGCGCTACGGCACGTGCTCCCCGGCCCGCCCCGCCCGGCCGCGTCGGTCCACAACGCAACACGCCTCACGGCACCACGGCACCACGGCAGCACGGCAGCACGGCACCACGGCACAGCACACCTGGTTCCACCCCGCCCGCTCACCGGCCGCACCCGCCGAGGGGATCGCCATGGCACCAGAACCACCAGAACCACCCGTACCGGCACCGCCGACGCTGCCGGCAGCACCAACACCACCCGTACCACCCTCACCGCCGGACACCGGCGCACCCCCGCTGCTCACGATGTCCGGCATCACCAAGTCCTTCCCCGGCGTCCGCGCCCTCGACGGCGTCGACCTCGACGTCAGGGCCGGCGAAGTCCACTGCCTCCTGGGCCAGAACGGCGCGGGCAAATCCACCCTCATCAAGGTCCTCGCCGGAGCCCACCAGCCCGACGCCGGGCGGATCACCTGGCGCGGCGAAGCCGTCGCGCTCCGATCGCCCATCGCCGCCGTGCGGCTGGGCATCGCCACCATCCACCAGGAACTCGACCTGGTGCAGGGCCTGTCGGTCGCCGAGAACGTCTTCCTCGGCCATGAACCCACCAGGGCCGGATTCGTCGTCCGGGGGCGCGAGGCCCGCCGGGCCGCCAACGCGCTGCTGCGCCGCCTCGGACACCCCGAGATCGACCCGTGCCGCGGGGCCGGCGGCCTGTCCGCGGCACAGCAGCAGATCGTCTCCATGGCCCGCGCCCTCTCCCACGACGTGCGCCTCATCGTCATGGACGAACCCTCCGCGGCCCTCGACCCCGATGAGACCGGCAACCTCTTCCGTATCGTCGCCGACCTCACCGCCGACGGGGTCGCCGTCGTCTATATCTCCCACCGCTTGGAGGAGATCCGGCGCATCGGCGACCGGGTCACCGTCCTCAAGGACGGCCGCGCCGTCGCCTGCGGGCTGTCCGCCAAGGACACCTCAGCGCGCGACATCGTTGCCATGATGACCGGTCGCGACGTCGCGTACGCCTTCCCCGAGCGGCCCGCTGCCCCGGCCCGGGACGCCCCCGTGCTCCGCGTGGAGAACCTCAGCCGCGACGGCGAGTTCGCACCCCTCGACCTCGAACTGCGCCCGGGGGAGATCCTCGGCCTCGCCGGGCTCGTGGGCTCGGGACGCTCCGAGATCCTGGAGACCGTCTACGGGGCGCGCAGGCCCACCACCGGCCGCGTCATCGTCGCCGGTCGCACCCTCAGGCCCGGCAGCGTACGGTCCGCCGTCCGCGCCGGCCTCGGTCTCGCCCCCGAGGAACGCAAGTCCCAGGGACTGCTGATGCTGGAATCCGTCACCCGCAACGTGTCGCTGTCGTCCCTCTCCCGGTTCTCCCGGTGCGGCTGGCTGGACCGCGGCGCCGAGCGACGGGCCACCCTTCGGGCCACCCGAGAGCTCTCGTTGCGCCCCGACGACCCGGACGCCCGCATCCGCACCCTGTCCGGCGGAAACCAGCAGAAGGCCGTCCTCGCCCGATGGCTGCTGCGCGGCTGCCGAGTGCTGCTGCTCGACGAACCCACCCGCGGCGTCGACGTCGGCGCCCGCGCCGAGCTCTACGCCGTCATCCGCCGGCTCGCCGACGAAGGACTCGCCGTCCTCCTCGTCTCCAGCGAGGTCCCCGAAGTGCTGGGGCTCGCCGACCGGGTGCTGGTGCTCCGGGAAGGCCGCGTCGTATGCACGGCACACGCCGGGGACCTGGACGAGCACCGCGTACTCGACCTCGTCATGGAAGGGAGTCCCCGCGCATGACGCAGCCGGCTTCCGACGCCCCGCAGACCCCGCCACCGCCCGCGGTCACGCTCCCGGCCGCCAAGGCCACCCGGCCCGCGCCGGGACTGCGCGCCGACGTCCGCAACCTCTCCCTCCTCGGCGTCCTCGCCGCGCTCGTCGCCGTCGGCGGCATCACCAGGCCGGACACGTTCCTGGACACCTCCAACCTCCAACTGGTGCTCACCCAGGCGTCCGTCATCGGCGTCGTCACCGTCGGCATGACCTTCGTCATCACCGGCGGCGGCATCGACCTGTCCGTCGGCGCGATCGTCGCCCTCGCCTCCGTGTGGGCGACCACCCTCGCCACGCAGGAGTACGGCTTCGCGGGCGTCCTGTTCACCGCGATCACCGTCGGCGCCGGCTGCGGGCTGGTCAACGGACTGCTCATCGCCTACGGAGGGTTGGTGCCGTTCATCGCGACCCTCGCCATGCTCGCCTCGGCACGCGGGCTCGCCCTGCAGATCACCGGCGGCAGGACGCAGATCGTGACCGTGCAGCCGGTGCTGGACCTGGGCGTCCCCGACTCCCACATCCTCGGGGTCCCGCCGCTGGTGCTGGTCTTCGCCGCCGTGACCGCCCTGGGCTGGCTGCTGCTGAACCGGACGACCTTCGGACGCCGCACCGTCGCCGTCGGCGGCAACGCCGAGGCGGCCCGGCTCGCCGGCATCGACGTACGGCGCCAGCGGCTCCATCTCTACCTGCTGTCCGGACTGTGCTGCGGCATCGCGGCATTCCTGCTGATCGTCCTGTCCGGATCCGGCCAGAACACCAACGGCAGCCTCTACGAACTCGACGCCATCGCCGCGGCGATCATCGGCGGCACCCTGCTCAGCGGCGGCCGCGGCACCATCGCCGGATCCGTCCTGGGCGTCCTCGTGTTCACCACCATCACCAACATCTTCGCCCTCAACAACCTGG
Organism: Streptomyces sp. I6; assembly: GCA_003725745.1. Taxonomy (GTDB): domain Bacteria; phylum Actinomycetota; class Actinomycetes; order Streptomycetales; family Streptomycetaceae; genus Streptomyces. The sequence goes on from RHDP01000001.1 coordinate 5,991,055, forward strand.
AGAGCGCCGTCCAGCAGATCGCCAAGGGAGCGATCATCGTGGCCGCCGTCCTGATCCAGCGCGGCACCCTGCGCAGCGGGGAGGCCTGACCACGGACCCCTGACGTCTGGCCACCCCGGGGGCTCCCGCCGCCGTCGCACCTGCGCAGCACCCTGCCGCCGCACCCGCCCGCCGTACGTCCCGGCCCAGCCGCACCTCCTGACACCAGAGGGGTTGAACCGCCATGCCAGAAGTCCCCGCCACCAGCCGCAGAGGGCTGCTCCTCGGCACCGCCGCCGCCTCCGCCGGCGCCCTCCTCACCGCCTGCACCGGCAACGAGCCGAAGAGCGCGGGCACGGACACCGGCAACGCCCCCGTCGCGGGCGGCACCCCCGGCAGGCCCGTGACCATAGGATTCGCCGGCCCGCAGGCCGACCACGGCTGGCTCGCCGCCATCAACGCCAACGCCAGACAGCGCGCCGAGGCATACCCGGACGTCACCCTGGAGATCACCGAGGGATCCAACGACACCGCCGCCCAGATCGGCCAGATCCAGACGCTCATCAACAAGAAGGTCGACGTCCTGGTGGTCCTTCCGGCCGACGGCAGGGCCCTCACCCGGGTCGGACTCCAGGCCATGGAGTCCGGCATCCCCGTCGTCAACCTGGATCGTGTCTTCGCCTCACCGCAGGCGTACCGCTGCTGGATCGGCGGCGACAACTACGGCATGGGCCTCAATGCGGGCCGGTTCATCGGCGAGCAGCTCAAGGACAAGCCGGACGCCAGGGTCGTCGAGCTCGCCGGGATGGACAATCTGGAGCTCACCAAGGAGCGCACCCGGGGTTTCGACGACGCGCTGGGGAACTACCCCAACATCCGCAAGGTCGCCCGCCTGGCAGCCGAGTTCACCGTCGAGTCCGGTCAGGCGAGGATGGCCCAGCTGCTCCAGGCGCAGAAGCGGTTCGACGCGCTGTGGAACCACGACGACGACCAGGGCGTCGGGGCCCTGCGCGCCGTCCGGCAGGCCGGCCGGGACGACTTCCTGATGGTCGGCGGCGCCGGCGCCAGGTCCGCGATGGACGCCATCAAGGCCGGTGACGGGGTACTGAAGGCGACCGTGCTCTACCCGCCGACGATGGCCGCCTCCGCCGTCGACCTCGCCCGCGCGCTCGGCCAGGGCGAGGGCGTCGGCGGCCTGTCGGAACTCGAGATCCCCGCCTCCGTCACCCTCTACTCGGCCGTCGTCACCAAGGACAACGTCGACCGGTACCTGCCCATGGGCTTCGACTGACGCAGCGCCCGCCCCTGTCACGCAACCGACGCAACCAAAGACGCAACCAAAGACGCAACCAAAGGCGCAACCGACGACGCAACCGACGACGCAACCGACGAGGAGGAGCCCGGATGGCCGGCAGGGAACAGAGGGACGGCGACGGTGGGGCCGCACCGGCGCTCGGCGTCGGGATGGTCGGGTACGCCTTCATGGGCGCCGCCCACTCACAGGGCTGGCGCACCGCGGGGCGCGTCTTCGACCTGCCGCTGCGGCCCGTCCTCGCCGCGGTCGGCGGCCGCGACGCGGCCGCCGTCCGGGCCGCAGCCGCCAGACACGGCTGGGCGGCTGCGGAGACCGACTGGCGGGCCCTGGTGACCCGCGACGACGTGCAGCTCGTGGACGTCTGCACCCCGGGTGACAGCCATGCGGAGATCGCCGTCGCGGCACTGGCGGCCGGCAAGCACGTCCTGTGCGAGAAGCCGTTGGCCAACTCCGTCGCCGAGGCCGAGGCGATGGTGGCTGCCGCCGAGTCGGCCGCCGAGCGCGGCCAGGTGGCCATGGTCGGCTTCAACTACCGGCGGGTGCCCGCGATCGCGTACGCCCGGCGGCTGATCGCCGAGAACCGGCTCGGGGTGCTCCGCCATGTGCGGGTCACCTATCTCCAGGACTGGCTCGTCGACCCCGGCTTTCCGCTGACCTGGCGGCTGGAGCGGGAGCACGCGGGCTCCGGGGCGCTCGGCGACCTCGGCGCGCACGCCGTGGACCTCGCACAGTACCTGGCGGGGGAGCCGCTGGTCGGGGTGTCCGCGCTCACCGAGACCTTCGTACGCGAACGGCCGCTGCTCGCCGGGGCCACGACGGGACGGGCGGCAGCCGGGTCGAACCGGCGCGGCCGTGTGACCGTCGACGACGCCGCCCTGTTCACCGGGCGGCTAGCCTCCGGGGCGCTGGCCTCCTTCGAGGCGAGCCGGATGGCCGCGGGCCGCAAGAACGCCCTGCGACTGGAGATCAACGGTGATCGCGGCTCCCTCGCCTTCGATCTGGAACGCCTCAACGAGCTGTCCTTCCACGACCACACCGAGCCGGCCCCGTCGGCCGGCTTCCGCCGGATCCTCGTCACCGAACCCGGCCACCCCTACCTGGAGGCGTGGTGGCCGCCCGGCCATGCCCTGGGATACGAGCACACCTTCGTACACCAGGCGCGCGACATCGTGCACGCGATCGCCGGGAACACCGCGCCGGCACCCTCGTTCGCCGACGGACTCCAGGTGCAGCGGGTACTCGCGGCCGTGGCGGAGAGCGCGGAGCGGAACGCCGTGTACACCCGCGTCCCGGCGCCCGCCGTCTGACGCCCACCCAGCCCGCACACCGGTGGGGAGCGGAGGCTCCCCGGCGGTGCGTCCCGTCCGCGGACCCCGGTCCGCGGGCCGCTGCCCGAGGAGGACCCCGCCGTGCCCCGTCCCTTCACCCTGTTCACCGGCCAGTGGGCCGACCTGCCCCTGGAGGAGGTGTGCCGGCTCGCCCGCGGCTTCGGCTACGACGGCCTGGAACTCGCCTGCTGGGGAGACCACTTCGAGGTGGACAAGGCGCTCGCAGACCCCTCGTACCTGGACGGGCGGCGCGCGCTGCTCGACGGGTACGGGCTGAAGTGCTGGGCGGTCTCCAACCATCTCGTCGGCCAGGCCGTCTGCGACGACCCGATCGACGAGCGGCACCGGGCCATCGTGCCCGCCCGGATCTGGGGCGACGGCGAGCCCGAGGGCGTACGGCGGCGCGCCGCCCGCGAACTGCAGGACACCGCACGGGCCGCGGCCGCCCTCGGTGTCCGCACCGTCGTCGGCTTCACCGGATCGTCGATCTGGCACCTGGTGGCCATGTTCCCCCCGGTACCGGAGCGGATGGTCGAACGCGGCTACGAGGACTTCGCCGAGCGTTGGAACCCGGTGCTCGACGTGTTCGACGCCGAGGGGGTGCGCTTCGCCCACGAGGTCCACCCGAGCGAGATCGCCTACGACTACTGGACCACGCACCGCGCCCTGGAGGCGGTGGGCCGGCGGCCCGCGTTCGGGCTGAACTTCGACCCCAGCCACTTCGTCTGGCAGGACCTGGACCCGGTCGGCTTCCTCTACGACTTCCGCGACCGGATCTACCACGTGGACTGCAAGGAGGCCCGTACCCGCCTCGACGGCCGCAACGGCCGCCTCGGCTCCCACCTGCCCTGGGGCGACCCGCGGCGCGGCTGGGACTTCGTGTCCGCCGGCCACGGCGACGTGCCCTGGGAGGACGTGTTCCGCATGCTGCGCTCCATCGGGTACGACGGGCCGGTCTCCGTCGAGTGGGAGGACGCCGGAATGGACCGGCTGGCAGGCGCGCCGGAAGCGCTTGCCACACTGAAGCGGTACGACTTCGACCCGCCGCGGGCGTCCTTCGACGCGGCCTTCGGAGGCGGCGACTAGCCCGTTCCCGCGGGCCGGACCGGCCGTTCCCCCGGCAGCCCGGCAGCCCGGCAGCCCGGCAGCCCGGCAGCCCGGCAGCCCGGCAGCCCGGCAGCCCGGCAGCCCGGCAGCCCGGCAGCCCGGCAGCCCTGCGGCGGCACCCGCCGCGGGGCGGTCCGGCCTGTCCCGGAACCCTTTGTCCTGATGCGGGGGAAAGTTCGTATCGACTGCTGCGCAAGGGCTTTCGGCGCTGGACGAACCCCGCTACCGTTCTTGATGTGTACAGGACACATCCTGGACCGTGGCCCACACCCCGACCGAGCGACACGACCGGAGTGACGGCGCACGCCGGTCCCCGGACCTTCCGCACAGCGGCATCAGCAGCCCGTAGCACCGCTCCTTCCGGAAGGCACCCGTGGACACGCACCGGCCGCGAGCACGGCAGGGAACTGCCCTCGCCGTCGTAGGGCGGCCCCGCCGGGCCGACCGGCAGGCGGCGAGTGGGGAGACGCCGTACCCCGCCCGCCGCCCCACCGCAGCATGCAGGGAGGCAGCCGTGACGAACCCCGACGCCCGCCGCACCGGAGTCTGGCTGATCGGAGCCCGCGGCTCCGTCGCCACCACCGCGATCACCGGATGTGCGGCGGTCACCACCGGACTCCACCCGGCCACCGGCATGGTGACGGAAACCCCGCCGTTCGCCGCGGCCCGCCTGCCATCGTTGTCATCGCTCGTCTTCGGCGGCCACGACACCACCGCCTGCCCCCTGCCCAAACGCGCCGAACAGCTCTCCGCGGGCGGCGTCCTACCGCACGGACTGACCAGCGCCCTGCACGCCGAACTCACCGCCGCCGACCAGGACATCCGCACCGGCGGCCCGCTCCCCGGCGACAGCCGCACCGATGCCGAGCTCATCACCGCCTTCGCCGCCGACATCACCGCCTTCGCCCGGCGCCACGACCTCGCCCGCACCGTCGTCGTCAACGTAGCCTCCACCGAACCCGCCCCCGCACCCGGCTCCGCACGCCTGCCCGCCAGCTCCCTCTATGCCGCCGCGGCGATCGAGGCCGGCAGCCCCTACGTCGACTTCACCCCCTCCACCGGGCTGCGCACCGCCGGCCTCGAGGACGCCGCACGCGCCGCCGGCATCCCCCACGCGGGCCGCGACGGCAAGACCGGCCAGACCCTGCTCCGCTCCGTGCTCGCCCCCATGTTCGTCCAGCGAGCCCTGGCCGTGCGGGCCTGGTCCGGCACCAATCTTCTGGGCGGCGGGGACGGGGCGGTCCTCGCCGACCCCGCTGCCGCCGCCGCGAAGAGCGCCGGCAAGGAACGCGTCCTCGCCGACACCCTCGGCACGCCACCCGAAGGAGAGGTCCACATCGACGACGTCCCCGCCCTCGGCGACTGGAAGACCGCCTGGGACCACATCGCCTTCGACGGCTTCCTCGGCACCCGCATGGTCCTCCAGACCATCTGGCAGGGCTGCGACTCCGCACTCGCCGCCCCCCTCGTCCTCGACCTCGCCCGGCTTACCGCCCGCGCCCACGAGGCCGGCCTCGCCGGCCCGCTGCCGCAACTCGCCTTCTACTTCAAGGACCCCGACCCCACCGCGCCCCCGGCCCTCGCCGACCAGTACGCGACCCTGCTCGCCTTCGCCCGCCGCCTCGGGAACGCACGCTCGGGAACACCCCCATCGGGAACCCCCACTCGGAGAACGCCCGCCGCCCCGGGAACGCCCGCCGCCTCGGGAACGGCCGATGACACGGGCCAGCGCCCCGCGTGCCTTCGCGGCACCGGGAGCCGCGCGCAGGGCGGCCACCCTCGGCGCGCTGGCGGCGGCCGCCGCGGGCGCCGCCGTCCTCCTCGCGGCCCTGCGCGGCACCCCGCCCGGCCGCCGGAGGACCACCGGCCGCACACCGGACGCCCGGCGCGCGGCAGTACACGGCGACGAACAGCCACCTCAGCGGCCCCCGTTCCCGCGGTCACCCGTCGCGGCCCCCGGCGGAGCCGCCGCGGACGAACGCCCCTGTGCGGCCGATGCGGTACCGCCCGCCCGGCCCGACGGCTCGGCGAGGACCGGGACGGCACACGACCCGGGCGGGGGGCGCGCCGCGAGGCGAGACGCCGTTGCCGGGCAGGGCCGCATGGACCGCCCGGACGGAGGTCCCGGGCCGTCGGCCGGGGACCGGGTGAGGTCCGTCCACGGCCGACGGGACCCTGCCGGGGCCCGCACCGGTAAGGCCCGCACTGGCACGGCCCGCACCGGCAAGGTGCGGGCCCGCACGCCGCACCCGGGGCGTCTCACCGCCTGGGCCGAACTGCTGCGCGTGTCCGCCCTGTTCACCGTGCCCGGCGACGCCCTGGCCGGTGCCGCGGCCGCCGGGGCCCGCCCCCACCGCCGCATCCTGCTGGCCATCGGCACCTCCCTGTGCCTCTACGAAGCGGGCATGGCCCTCAACGACTGGAGCGACCGGGACGAGGACGCCGCCGAGCGCCCGCACCGGCCCGTACCCTCCGGCCGCATCAGCCCCGCCGCCGCCCTGACCGCCGCGAGCGCCCTGACCGCCGCCGGACTGGCGCTCGCCGCCCGCGCGGGACGGGTCCCGTTCACCGTCGCCACCACCCTCGCCGCCACGGTCTGGGCATATGACCTGCGTCTCAAGCACACGGCACTCGGGCCCGCCGCCATGGCGTCCGCCCGTGCCCTGGACCTCCTCCTCGGCGCGGCGGCCACCCGCCCCGGCACCACGCCCGCCCCGCGGACCGCACCCGCCCTGCGCGCCACGCCCGCCCTGCGCGCCGCCCTCCCGCAGGCGGGACTCCTCGCGGCCCACACCTACGCCGTCACCGCCGTGTCCCGCCAGGAGACCCGGGGCGGCTCCACCACCGCGCCCCTGGCGGCACTGGCGACCGCCCTCGCCATCACGGCCACCGCGCGCGGTGCGACGTCCACGGTCTCCCCGCACCGGCTCCCCGCGGCCGAGGCGACCGTCGCGTTCACCGCCGTCGCCTACGCCCGCACCGTCCTCACCCCCCTTCTCCACGCCACCCTCAACCCGTCCCCGCCCCTCACCCAGCGCGCGGTCGGTGCCGGTGTCCGCGCCATGATCCCGTTGCAGGCCGCCCTCGCCGCCCGCGCCGGAGCACCCGGCACCGGACTCGCCCTCCTGGGCCTCGCCCCCCTCGCCCGCAGACTCGCCCGGAAGGTGAGCGCCACATGAGCCTGCGCCTCGGCTACGGCACCAACGGCCTCACCGACCTGCGCCTCGACGACGCCCTCGGCCTCCTCGCCGACCTCGGTTACGACGGCGTCGGCCTGACCCTCGACCATATGCACCTCGACCCCGTCGCAGCCGGCCTCGCCGCGCGAACCCGGCGGCTCGCCGGCCGCCTGGCCGGCCTCGGGCTGGAGGTCGCCGTGGAAACAGGCGCCCGCTACGTCCTCGACCCGCGCCACAAGCACGGACCGTCCCTCCTCGACCCGGATCCCGGCGCCCGCGCCGCCCGCACCGGGCTTCTCCTGCGTGCCGTGCGGGTCGCCGCCGACCTCGGCGCCCACGCCGTGCACTGCTTCACCGGCATCACTCCGCGCGGCACCTCGCCCGACGACGCGTGGCGGCGTCTCGGAGCCGCACTCACCCCCGTCCTGGAGGCCGCGGCCACCGCCCGCGTCCCCCTCGCGATCGAACCCGAACCCGGCCACCTCCTCGCCACCCTGGACGACTTCCACCACCTCCGGTCCCTGCTCGGCGACCCCGAACCCCTCGGGCTCACCCTCGACATCGGCCACTGCCAGTGCCTGGAGCCCGCGCCACCCGCCGAATGCGTCCGGCGGGCCGCGCCCTGGCTGCGGCACGTCCAGATCGAGGACATGCGCCGCGGCGTCCACGAACACCTCCCCTTCGGCGAGGGCGAGATCGACTTCCCGCCCGTCCTCGACGCCCTCACCGCCTGCGGCTACCGGGGACTGACCGTCGTCGAACTGCCCCGCCACTCCCACGCCGGACCGGAACTCGCCCGTGCCTCCCTGGACTTCCTCCGCCCCCGCGTCCCGACCCGAGGAGCACCGGTATGCCGATCCTGACCCGCGAGGACCTCGACATCCGCCTCGGCGGCGCCGCCCGAACCTGGCTCCACGAAGCCCTCACCGAAGCCGCCCGCTCCGCGGCCGAACCCGGTGAGCCCACCGGCCACCCCACCGCCCCCGCATGGGAGAGCCGCTTCACGGCCGCGGGCCGCCACTGCGGCCGCGCGCACGCCGACTCCGTACGCGTCCACCTCCTCCACGAGGCGCGCGCCGGCGCCGCCACCCTCAGCCGCCTGTACCGGCAGGGCACCGCCGCCGAACGCCGCGCCGTCCTCCTCGCCCTCCACCACCTCGCCCCCGCACCCGCCGACGGCCTCCCCATCGTCGAGGACGCGCTGCGTACCAACGACACCCGCCTCCTGCAAGCCGCCGTCGGCCCCTACGCCGCCCGCCACCTCCCCCGCACGCCTGGCGCCATGCCCTGCTCAGATGCCTTCTCACCGGCGTACCCCCGGAGTCCGCCGCCGATCTCGAACGCCGCGCCCGCGGCGACGCCGAACTCGCCCGCATGCTCACCGACTGCGCGGCCGAACGCGCCGCCGCCGGCCGGCCCGTCCCCGCCGGCCTCCACCGCGTCCTCGCCCTGACGTCCCTCACGGAGGAGTCCTGATGCGCATCTTCGACCCGCACATCCATATGACCTCCCGCACCACGGACGACTACCAGGCGATGTACGACGCGGGTGTCCGTGCCGTCGTCGAACCCTCCTTCTGGCTCGGCCAGCCCCGCACCTCGCCCCACTCCTTCTTCGACTACTTCGACTCCCTTCTCGGCTGGGAGCCCTTCCGCGCGGCCCAGTACGGCATCGCCCACCACTGCACCATCGCCCTCAACCCCAGGGAGGCCAACGACCCCCGCTGCCGCCCCGTCCTCGACGCACTGCCCCGCTATCTCGAGAAGGACCACGTCGTCGCCGTCGGCGAGATCGGCTACGACTCCATGACCCCAGAAGAGGACACGGCCCTCGCCGCCCAGTTGCGGCTTGCCGCCGACCACGGACTGCCCGCGCTCGTGCACACGCCCCACCGCGACAAGCTCGCGGGCCTGCACCGCACCGTCGACGCCGTCCACGCATCCCCCCTCGCTCCCGAACGGGTCCTGCTCGACCACCTCAACGAGACCACCGTCGAGACCGCCGCCGGAAGCGGCTGCTGGCTCGGCTTCTCCGTCTACCCCGACACCAAGATGGACGAGGACCGCGTGGTCGCCGTCCTCAGGGACCACGGCACCGAACGCGTCCTCGTCAACTCCGCAGCCGACTGGGGCAGAAGCGACCCCCTCAAGACCCGGCGTACGGCCGACGCGATGCTCGCCGCCGGATTCACCGGCGACGACGTCGACCGGGTGCTGTGGCGCAACCCCGTCGCCTTCTACGGCCAGAGCGGCCGACTCCAGCTCGACATCACCCCGCCCGAGGCCCTGCACGAGGGCAACTCCATCCTCCGCGGCGCGGAATGAGGAGGCGGCTGCTTCCATGCGCTTCCGGCACCGCGACGGCACCACCGTCCACCTCTCGTACTGCACCAACGTCCACCCCGCCGAAACGCTCGACGGTGTCCTCGCCCAGCTCCGCGACCACTGCGAACCCGTCCGCAGACGCCTCGGACGCGATCGCCTCGGCATCGGACTGTGGCTCGCCCGAGGAGCCGCCCGCGACCTGGTCGCCGACCCCGCGGCGGTGCGCGCCCTGCGGACCGAACTCCACCGCCGCGGCCTGGAGGTCGTCACCCTCAACGGCTTCCCCTATCAGGGCTTCGGCGCCGACCAGGTCAAGTACCGCGTCTACCGGCCCGACTGGGCCGAACCCGAACGCCTCGCCCACACCCTCGACCTTGCGCGCCTCCTGGCCGCCCTCCTCCCCGACGACGTGGCCGCGGGGTCCGTCTCCACCCTTCCGCTGGCCTGGCGCACCCGCTGGAACGCCCGCACCGCCGCCACCGCCCGCACCGCTCTCACCACCCTCGCCGAACGCCTCGACGCGCTCGAGGAACTCACCGGCAGGTCCATCCGCATCGGCCTCGAACCCGAACCCGGATGCGCCGTCGAAACAACGGCCGATGCCATCGGCCCCCTCACCGCCGTCGCCAGCCCCCGCATCGGCGTCTGCGTCGACACCTGCCATCTCGCCACCTCCTTCGAACAACCCGGCCCGCCCTCGACGCACTCACCACCGCCGGCGTCACCATCCCCAAAGCACAGCTCTCCGCCGCCCTCCACGCCGAACACCCCCACCTCCCCGACGTACGCGAAGCACTCTCCGCGTTCGCCGAACCCCGCTTCCTCCACCAGACCCGCACCGTTCCCCGAGCCCGCCCGGCAGGGGAGCCGGGGGCCACCGCGGCTGCACCACCTGCGGGTGGACCGCACGGCACCGACGACCTCCACGAGGCCCTCGCCGCCGGTGCCCTTCCCGACACCGCGCCCTGGCGAGCCCACTTCCACGTCCCTCTCCACGCACCCCCCGCCCCGCCGCTCACCTCCACCCTGCCCGTGCTCCACGACACCCTCGGCCTGCTCGTCGGCGGCCCCGCCCCGCTCACTCCCCACCTCGAGGTCGAGACCTACACCTGGCAGGCCCTCCCCGACGACCAGAGGCCCCGCGGCCGCGCCCAGCTCACCGACGGCATCGCCGCCGAACTCGCCCTCGCCCGCGACCTGCTCACCGACCTCGGCCTCAAGGAACTCCCATGAGCGGCGACACCACCCGCCCCACCCCCCTCCTCGTCCTGGACGTCGTCGGCCTCACCCCGCGCCTCCTCGAGCACATGCCCCACCTCAGACGCCTCGCCGCACGCGGCTCCCACGCCTCCCTCGGCACCGTTCTGCCCGCCGTCACCTGCACCGTCCAGTCCACCCTGCTCACCGGGACCCTCCCCGCCGAACACGGCATCGTCGGCAATGGCTGGTACTTCCGCGAACTCGGCGACGTCCTGCTGTGGCGGCAGCACAACAGCCTCGTCGCGGGCGACAAGCTCTGGGACGCCGCGCGCCGCGCCCACCCCGGCTACACCGTCGCCAACATCTGCTGGTGGTACGCGATGGGAGCCGACACCGACATCACCGTCACCCCCCGCCCCGTCTACTACGCCGACGGCCGCAAGGAACCCGACTGCTACACGCGCCCACCCGGCCTGCACGACGAACTCACCGACCGCTTCGGTACCTTCCCCCTCTTCCACTACTGGGGCCCCGGCGCCGGCATCGCCTCCAGCCGCTGGATCGTCGACGCCACCCGCCACATCCTCCGCACCCGCGCCCCCGACCTCGCCCTCTGCTACCTCCCCCACCTCGACTACGACCTGCAGCGCCACGGACCGGACGACCCCCGCTCCCACCGGGCCGCCACCGACCTCGACGCCGCCATGGCACCCCTGCTCGACGACGCATACGCCGAAGGCCGCACCGTCGTCGCCCTCTCCGAGTACGGCATCACCCGAGTCAGCCGGCCCGTCGACATCAACCGGCGGCTGCGCCGCACCGGGCTCCTGGAAGTCCACACCCAGGACGGCATGGAGTACCTCGACACCACGGCCTCCCGCGCGTTCGCCGTGGCCGACCACCAGATCGCCCACGTCTACGTGCGCCGCCCCGAAGACCTCGGAGCCGTCCGCGAAGCCCTCCACGGCCTCGACGGCATCGCCGGCGTCCTCGACGACGAGGGGAAGAAGACCCACGGCCTCGACCACCCGCGCTCCGGCGAACTCGTGGCGGTCGCCGATCCCGAAGCCTGGTTCACCTACTACTACTGGCTCGACGACACACGCGCTCCCGACTTCGCCCGGCTCGTCGACATCCACCGCAAACCCGGCTACGACCCCGCGGAACTGCTCATGGACCCCGAGGACCCCTATGTCCGCGTCAAGGCCGCCGCAGCCCTCGTCCGCAAGAAGCTCGGCATGCGCTACCGCGTGGCCGTGGTCCCCCTGGACCCCTCGCCTATTCGCGGGAGCCACGGCCGCCTCCCCACGAGCGGCGACACCGACAGCGGTCCGCTCATCCTGTGCTCCACCCCCCGCGCCGTGACCGGCCGCGTCGCGGCCACCGATGTGAAGTCCCTGCTGCTCGAACTCGCAGGACTCCACTGAACCACACACCACCGACAACGAGGAGTCGTCCGCAGTGAGCCGCCCCCGCAGGCACACCGACCCCGGACTCACCCGCAGGCTCAGCAGACGCGGCATGCTCGGCGTCGCCGCCGGCACCACCGCAGCCGCCCTCATCGGTACCACCGCTCCCACAGCCACAGCCACAGCCACCGCCACAGCCACCGCCACCGGCGCCGCCACCGGCGCCGCCCACGGCGGGGGCCGCGGCCGCCCCGTCCTGCCCCCGGGCCGGCTCGGCATCCAGCTCTACTCGCTTCGCGACAAGGTCTCCACCCTCGGCTTCGCCGCCGTCTTCGCCGAACTGGCGAGACACGGCTACGACGAGGTCGAGTACGCCGGCTACACCCAGGGCTCCGCCGGCCCCATCACCCTCACCCGGCTCCGCCGCCTCACCCGCGACCACGGGCTGCGCGCCGTCGGCAGCCACGTCGGCCACCACAACGACGGCGACCCCGGCGCCTACACCTTCGCCCAGAACCTCGACAAGGTCCTCGACGACGCCCAGGCCCTCGGCCTGGAGCACATCGGCACCGCCTCGGGCCCCTGGCGCTACGGCGCCACCGTCGACGGCTGGAAGCGCTGCGCCGAGGAGTTCAACCGGTACGGCGCCGCCGCCAGGGCCCGCGGCATGAAGTTCTACCAGCACAACCACGCCGAGGAGTTCTCCTTCGCCACCGACAGGCCGGACGTACGCCTCTACGACGTCCTCCTCGCCGAGACCGACCCCGGCCTCGTGTTCCTGGAGATGGACGTCTACTGGGCCTACGCCGGCCGGTTCCGCTTCTCCCGGCGCCCCGACGGCACCCCCGCCCCCTTCGACCCGCTCCGCTACGTACTCCAGCAGCCCGACCGCTACCCCCTCTTCCACGTCAAGGACGGCGAACGCGACGACTCCGCCCGCGACGGGTACCGCATGGTGGACGTCGGTGACGGAGACATCGACTACCGGCGCTTCATCTCGGCCGTGACCCGCACCCGGGGCGGCCGGTCCGGCCACCACTGGCAGGCCGAACACGACAACCCCGCCGACTCCTTCGCCTTCGCCCGCACGTCGAGCGCACACCTGCACTCGCTGCGGGAGAAGGACTGCTGACACGGTGAACCACCGCCGGTGCCGCCCCGCCGGATGCTCCTATGGCTGTCAAGCCGCTGGAGCCAGGTCGGTTTGAGTGATTTGTTCGGTTGGTGTGCTGGTCAGGGCGCGGTAGACCTCGCGGGCGACGAATCGCTTGAGGCAGCGCATGATGTCCTTCTTGTTCAGCCCTTCCTTGGTGCGGCGTTCGACGTAGGCGCGGGTGCGTTCGTCGAAGCGCATGCGGGTGAGGACGATGGTGTGCAGGGCGTTGTTCGCCGCCCTGTCGCCACCGCGGTTGAGGCGGTGGCGGTGGGTTCGTCCGGACGAGGCCGGGACCGGTGCGACCCCCGCCAGGTGGGCGAACGCGCCCTCGGACCGCATCCGCTCCGGGTTGTCCCCAGCCGAGGCCAGCAGCTGGCCGGCGGTCTCGGGGCCGACGCCGAACAGCTCCAGCAGCTGCGGGGCGGCTTGCTTGACCAGCGGGCCGATCTCGGTATCGAGATCGGCGATCTCGGCGTCAAGTGCCTGGTGACGCCGGGCCAGGCGGCGCAGCGATGCCCGGGTCGCCGTCAGCGGCCGCGACAGATCGTCTCCGGGCCGCAGCCGGGTGAGTGTGCGTATCAGTGCGGCCCGGTCCAGACCGGTGACCTGTTCACGCAGCATCGCGGGGGCGGAGACGAGCAGGCCGCGTATCTGGTTCATCGCCTGGGTGCGGGCCTTGACCGCGCTGCGGCGGGCGAGTCGCAGGACACGCACGGCCTCGACCACGCCGTCCCGGCTCTTCGGTGTGCCGGTGGCGCGTCCGGAGAGCACGGCCGTCGCGGCGGCGTAGGCGTCGATCGGGTCGGACTTGCCCTTCATCCGCCGCGTCTTGCGGTCCGGCCGGTCCACGTCGATGACCGTGACGCCCGCGGCGGTCAGCACCCGGGCGAGTTCGGCGCCGTAGGCGCCGGTGCCCTCCACCCCGACCGCGAGCAGCGTGCCGTGTGAGCGCATCCAGTCCAGCAGGTCGCGGTAGCCGCGGATGGTGGCGGGGAACTCCCGGTCGGCCAGGTGCCGGCCGACCGTGTCGATCACGGCCGCGTGGTGGGTCAGGCCGTGGGTGTCGACTCCGCCGGTGATCTGCGGGTCGTCGTGCGTCATGCTGGTCATGTCCGTCCTTGTGGCGTGTCCGTTCCGAGGGCGGCACGCGCCGGTCGGGCGGGTGGACAAGACAGTGACGGGGCTTCTGGACCAAGCTCCTGACTTGTTGAATCGACCCCAGACGCTCGGTCTGCAGCCGTAGCGTCCAGGGTGTCGGTCGGCACGGGCCCGCAGTGCTCCTTGCCGCCCACGGGCTGGCTCTCTCATAGCGTGCCGCCGCCGGCCGACACCCGCGCGGTGTGGCTCGACAGAGGCATGAGGACGGCACGGTGACTTCAAGTCAGGATGCCCACCGCACTCCCTCCCCGCTCCCGTCGAGTGCAAGGCCAGCCTGTGATCCTGATCGGTATCGACCCGCACAAGTCCTCCCACACCGCCGTCGCCGTCGACGCCTCGGGGCACCAACTGGCCAAGCGCCGGTTCGTCGTCAACGCCGGTACGCTCCGCCAGCTCATGGCCTGGTGCGAGCAGTGGCCCGAGCGTCGCTTCGCCGTCGAGGGCGCCGGCGGGCTTGGCCGCTCGCTCGCCCAGCAGCTGGCCGCCGCCGGCGAGGACGTGGTCGACGTGCCGGCCACGCTCTCCGCCAGGGCCCGGCTGCTGGCCACCGGCGGCAACCGCAAGACCGACGAGGCAGACGCCCGCCACGTTGCCCAGGTCGCCCTGTTCCGCCCCGACCTGCGGCAGGTGACCGCCGAGGACCAGACGACGATCCTGCGGCTGCTGACCGAGCGGCGCGACGACCTGGTCCACGAGCGCACCCGCGTCCTGAACCGGCTGCACGCCGTCCTGCGTGACCTGTTGCCCGGCGGCGTGGCCACCGGTCTGTCCGCCGACAAGGCCGCCGCCGCGATGAAGGGCATCCGCCCCGTCACCGCCACCGACAACTGCCGCCGCGACATAGCCCGCGACCTGCTGGCCGACCTGCGACGCCTGGACCGACTGGTCAAGGACAACGAGATCCAGATGCGCGAGGCACTGGCCGCCACCCGCACCACGCTCACCCGCCTGCCGGGCCTGGGAACCGTGCTGGCTGCCAAGGTCCTCGGGCACGTCGGCGACGTCACCCGCTTCCCCACCGAGCACCACTTCGCCAGCTACACAGGCACCGCGCCCCTGGACGCCTCCAGCGGCAACAACGTCCGCCACCGACTCAACACCGGCGGCAACCGCGCGCTGAACTCGGTCCTGCACACGATCGCCGTCTGCCAGATCCGCGACGGCGGACGCGGGCAGGACTACTACCTCCGCAAGATCGCCGAGGGGAAGACCCCGCCCGAGGCCCGCCGAGCTCTCAAGCGACGGCTGTCCAACGTGGTTTACCGGATCATGCAACGCGACCATCGGACCCAACTCGCTGCAGTCGCTTGACACACAGAGGCGCTATGAAGTCACAAACGCCCGTCCGGCCGCGTGCGTGGTGACGCCCGGCGGGCCGACAAATCCCAAACAGGACAGTCGAGACGTCAGTCAGCCGAGGGGTCAGACCCACCAGCAGCGTCACCACGTCCCATCCTCACTGTCAGCCGATGCCCTGGCGGTCGGGCCGCAGCGCGAACGCGCGCTCGGCCGCCTCGGGCAGAGTCCGCTCCACGGCCTGCACCAGGAGTTCCCGGTGCCGTACCAGTGGTGTGCGCCGGTCGTCCGGCACCAGCCGCAGCAGGTCGTCGATGCCCGCCAGCATGCGCCGGGACACCTGCGGGCTCGTCGGGGCGCACCGGCGGATCTCGGTGAGGCCGAGGTCGACCAGGTCGGTCCAGCCGGGGACGTCCTGCACCAGGCGTACCACGCCCTTGCGGTCCCGGTGGTGCACCGCGCCCAGCGGACGTGCGGCGACCGCGGCGAGGAATTCCACGATCCGGTCGAGGCACTGCACGGCGGTGGTGGGGTCGTTGACGGCGGGCGAGAGGGCACGCAACGCGATGTCGGACAGCTGCCGCAGCCCGAACCCCAGGTCCTGGTGGAACGTGCGCTCGATCCCGATCGACACGCTGTACCGCAGCGCCGACCGTGCGGGCACGCGCGGCCCGTGCACAGCGAGCACGGGTGTGCCGGGCACGACGTGGTCCCCGATCCGGGGGATGAGCCGCAGCACCACCCCGTTCCGCCGCGCGACGCGCACCAGCCGCGCGATGTGCACGTCCCGGAGGACTCCGGCGTCTCCCTGGTGGCTCATGCGGGCGATCTCGGGTGCGAGGGGTTCCCCGTCGGGCCCCTGGGCCGGCATCCTCGCCACGCCCCCGAGCGACGCCTTGTTGATCCGCTCGACGACCGGCCCGATCTTCATCAGTTGCAGGGTCTGCGTGACGTACGCGATGAACAGCACCAGGCTGAGCCCGACCATGACGACGGTCAGCGCGCTCTGCACGAGCGGTACGGTCGTCACGTCACGCGGGTCCGCCTCACTGTCGTACGAGGTGAGGACCAGCAGCGACAGCAGGAACGTCGCCAGGAAGACCGAGAAGGTGAGCTTGCTGATCCTGCTGCGGATGAAGATCCGCACGATACGGGGTGTGAGGTTCCCGGCGGCCATCTGGACGGCGACCAGCGAGATGCTGAAGACGACACCGATGAAGGTCATCATCGCCGCGCTGACGGTGGTGATGATGGTGCGGGTGTCCTCGGCGATGCCCATGAGGTCGCGGATGCCCTGGACGTTCCCGCTCTGCCGCAGGGTCTCCACGATCGCGGCGTCGACGCTGTCGGCGGCGAACCAGAGCAGGCAGACGAGCACCAGGGCCATGGTGGGCGCGAACCAGAAGGTGTCGCGCAGATGCTCCCGCAGCGGCGAGAGCGCGCGCGGCCTGCGATGACGAAGTTCACGGCTCACGCCGTGAGGCTAGCCGACCGCCTACCCTCCGCACCCGTACGATCACCTGCGGTGTGCCGACTGCGGGCGGGCGCGGACAGTCCCCCGCGGCGGCCCCCGGCGGCCTCCGTCCGCCGGGGCCGCACTGACCACGGGAAATGCGGTTCAGGGGCCCGCCATCCCCTGGTAGAGTTATCCGTGTCGCCGCGGGGAGCGCCCCGAGGGCGACACAACACCTGGTCCGGGTGGCGGAATGGCAGACGCGCTAGCTTGAGGTGCTAGTGCCCTTTATCGGGCGTGGGGGTTCAAGTCCCCCTCGGACACTCGCCGTCATGACGTGAATGCGAGGGCCTCGACCTGTCCGGTCGCGGCCCTCGTCGCGCTGTGTGCGGTGGCTGGACAGGCCCGAGCGGCCGTGTCTGACGCGTCCGGCGAATGAGTCCGAGGGCGCGCCGTGGGAACGGCGGGCACGTCAGCCCCCGCCGAACACGGCCGGTGGGGCCACCGTCGTGTAGGCGTTCCGTGGTCGAGGCGGAGCACCGGGGCGGTGGTGCCCCGGAGCGTTCCGGTCCGTCCGCACCGCCGAGAGCCCTGCCGCAGAGGAGTCGCTGAGCGGGGCGGACCCGGGCCGGCTCGCGGTCGAGGCCGGTGACACGGGCGCCGGCTTCACCGTTGACCGGGTGGAGGTGAGTAGCGCCGCGGCAGGTGACACGGTGGATCCGGCCGTATCCGGGCTTGCCTCGGCTGTGTTGGGATCCGGTGCCAGTGCTTCAGATCCGGTGTTCTGAGCCGGCCGCCGATCGGGGCGGCCGACTCGGTGTCCTGCTAAGGGGGTTACGGCTGGGTGATGACCGGCGCGGCGAAGTTGCCGGTGCCGTTGCCCGTGTAGGTGCAGAAGGTGTCGGCGTTGCGCGGGGCGAGGAGGTCGGCCTTGCCGTCGCCGGAGAAGTCACCGGCGGCGATCTGGCGGGTCCAGGCGCGGTTGGCGATGGAGCTGATCCACTCGCCGAGGTCGTCGGTGCGCACCGCCTCGGCGTTGGTGCGGGTCTCGGTCTCGGGTGTGCCCAGGCATCCGCCCTGCCATGAGCGGGTGGCCAGGCCCACGAGCTCCGGACCGTTGTCGGCCTCGCGCAGCGGAGGTCCGCCGGTGTCGCCCCGGCGGACCGAGTCGGCGGTGGTCTTGCCGGAGATGGCCGGGGTGGTGGCGTCGGTGCCGTCGATCTTGAAGGGCGCGGTGTGCGGCTCGTCCGGTACCCATTCGGTCTTGGTGCGGCCGGTCCCGGCGAAGGTAGCCTCGTCACCGGCGGTCATCGGAGTGCCGGCCAGGTTGACGGTGGGGATGCTCGCGGGGGTGTACGTGGCCAGGCGGGCCATGACCACGTCGCGGCCCTGCGCGGGGACGAGTACGGCGATGTCGCCGGTGTAGGCGGTGACCGTGTCCGGGGCGGTGCCCCTGACGGTGCCGGTGGTCCTCCGCGGGGGCTTGCCCGCCGTGACCTCGGCCGTGTCGTCGGCGCCGGCCAGGTCGCCCCGTGACAGCGAGCGAGGACGTCCTGCCGGCCTGAGCCGGTGGAGTGCAGCTCGGCGGTCCGCGGCGCACCGTGACCGCCCTGTCAGAGTCCGACCCTTAGGGCCTCGACCAGCACCAGGCGTTCCGGGGCGAGGGTCGGCGCCTGGACGCCGATGACGTCCAGCGCCCGGCCCGACAGTTCGACGCCCCCCGAGTCCCACCAGGCCAGCGGACCGGTGACCGGTCCCATCAGTACGTCTCCCGGGACGAGTGGACCGACGGCGTAGTGGGCGTCCTCCGCCAGACCGGGCAGGCGTACCCGGCCCGCCGGTGCCTGCACGCTGGTCGCGGTCTGCGCCAGGGCGTACACGGCGTGCGACCGGTCGGGCGCGACCACGCCGTGCACCAGCAGGGCCGGGTCCGGGTGGTCCGCGTGCACGACCGTCCCGGTGTGCAGCAGGGGCCGCAGCCGCTTGTGTGCGGCGATCCACTCGGCGAGCCGCCGCCGCTCCTCCGCGGAGGCGCGGGTGAGGTCCCACTCGATCCCCAGATGCCCGAAGAATGCCGTGCCGGCGCGGAAGTCCAGCCCGTGGGTGCGCCCCGTGGTGTGGGCGACCGGAGGCCCCACATGCGCGCCCATCAGCTCCGGAGGCAGCAGCAGCCCCGTCCAGCGCTGGATCCGCTGCCGTTCCAGCGCGTCGTTGCAGTCGCTCGTCCACACGCGGTCGGCCCGCTCCAGGATGCCCAGGTCGACCCGGGCGCCGCCCGAGGAGCAGGACTCGATCTCCAACCCCGGATGACGGCGGCGCAGTTCGTCCAGCAGGGCGTAGACGGCGGTGGTCTGGGCGTGCACTCCCGCCGACCCGCGGGGTCCGGCGCCGGCGTCGACGAGGTCGCGGTTGTGGTCCCACTTCAGATAGTCGATCGCGTACTCGCCGACCAGGGAGTCCAGCCGGTCCAGGACATGGGCGTACGCCTCCGGGGCCGCCAGGTCCAGCACCTGCTGGTGCCGTGCCTCCGGGGGCATCCGCCCGGCCGCGGAGAGGATCCACTCCGGATGGGCCCGGGCCAGGTCGGAGTCGGGGTTGACCATCTCCGGCTCCACCCAGAGGCCGAACTGCAGCCCCCGCGAGCGGACATGACGCACCAGCGGGTGCAGTCCCTCCGGCCACACCTCCGGGTCGACCCACCAGTCGCCCAGTCCGGCCCGGTCGTCCCGGCGCCCGCGGAACCAGCCGTCGTCGAGGACGAACCGCTCGGCCCCCACCTCGGCGGCGGCGTCCGCGAGCGCGGTGAGCGCGGTCAGCTCATGACGGAAGTACACCGCCTCCCAGGTGTTGAGGGTGACCGGGCGGGGGCCGGCGGGATGGTGGGGCCGCGCCCGCAGATGGGTGTGGAAGCGGCCCGCCATCTCGTCCAGGCCCCTGCCGTACGCACCGAGGAGCCAGGGCGTCTCGTAGCCGGCGCCCGGCTCCAGGACCACCTCGCCGGGGAGCAGCAGTTCGCCGCCCCGAGGAGTGACACCCCGGAGTTGGTCCGCTCGGCGAAGCTGCGGTGGTTGCCGCTCCACGCGATGTGCAGCCCCCACACCTCGCCGCCGCGGAAACCGAAGCCCTGCTCGCCCGCGACGTGGACGAGTGTGGCGTCCAGGCCCGTGCGGCCCCGGCGGTTCTCCCGCAGGTGCGTGCCGAGCGTGAAGGCGTGCCGCTGCGGCGAGCGTTCGCGCAGATGGCGCCCGGTGAGGTCGAGGAGTTCCGTGGCCTGGGCCGGTACCGGCAGGGTCAGGTGGAGTGCGTCGACCGTGTAGGGGGTGTCCGCGTCGTTGGTGAGCGCCGCGCGCTGGCGGACGAGGCCGGAGGAGGTGAGCTCCAGCTCCAGCCGGAGGCCGAGTCCCGTCCGCGCGTCGCCGGCCGTCACGGTGAGCTTGCGCGGGGCGGGGGTGTGCAGCGTGCGGACGGTGAAGGCGGGGGAGAACCCGGCGCCCGCGCGGTGGCCCGACAGGCCCGGTGTGCCCAGCCAGCCGGCCGACTGCTCGGGCAGCACGGCGACGGGCACGGGGACGTCGGGGACGCTGGTCACCAGCTGGGGGAGGCCGGCCGCGGCCAGCGCGGCCAGGCCGTCCTCGCCGGATCCGGCGCCGGGGCGCTCCCCCAGGTCCGCTCCCCAGTGGAGGATCCGCGGCAGGCGGGTCCCGGAGCAGTCGACGAGGAGGCTTGTGCCGGCGGCACGGAAGTGCAGCAGCGCGGGCGGGCGGTCGGTGGTCATGTGCGGAAGACCTCGGGTGGGTGGGGGAGTCGGGCGGTCGGCGGGCGGTCGGTCGGCGGGCGGCCTACGGGAGCCGGGCGGGGTGCGGAGCCGGGCGGTCGGTGCGCCAGGTAGGGGAGCCGGGCGGTCGGCGGTCGGCGGGTGGCGGTCGGCGGGTGGCGAGCGGCGTACGGGAGGGGCGCAGCGGCCGGAGCGTCGCCCGCGACACGGACGGCCGCCCGGCTCCGCGTGGTCAGCCGGACCGGTCGTTCACCGCGCCCGGTGCCGCCGCACCGATGGACCGGTTCGGCGGCGCCCTCCCACCGCTGCCGGTACCCATGCGTCACCGCGTCACCGCGTCACCGCGTCACCGCATCACCGCATCACCGCGTCACCGCGTCACCGCGTCGGCGGACGGTCGCCCGGTTCCCGGACCACGACGGCGCCGCCGGCGCGCACCGTGGCCGTTCCGCTGATCGGCGTGCCGCTCAGCAGGTCCACGCCGTCGGCCGGGACGGACACATCGGTGTCGGTGTGGTTGATCAGGAACAGATAGCCGGAGTCCGGGCCGCGCCGGCGGACCGCCTCGACCCCGGCCGGCACCTCGGCCGCCGCGCGCACTCCGGCCTCACGGCAGACGCGGGCCAGCAGCGCCCGCAGCGCACCGCCGTCCGGGCGGGTCGCGACGTACCAGGACACGCCGTCGCCGAAGCGGTGCCGGGTGATCGCCGGATGGCCCGCGACCGGGCCCCCGAGGGAGGGGTCCCGGTGGAAGGAGAGGAACGCCTCGGCTCCGCGGAGTCCGACGAGTTCCGTCCACAGCGCGGCCGGCGAGCCGTCGGAGAGCCGCACCGACTCGGCCTCGCGCAGCGGGAAGAACTCGTCCACCCGGATGCCGAGCAGTTCCCGGTACGCACCGGGATGGCCGCCGAGGCGTACCTGGTCGTTCTCGTCGACCACGCCGCTGAAGAAGCCGACGGCGGCGTGCCCGCCCGCGGCGACGAAGTCCGTCAGCGACGTCGCGTCGCCGTCCGACGTCAGCGGCAGGCTGGGCACCAGGACCAGCCGGTAGCCGCTCAGATCGCTGCCCGGGTGCACCAGGTCGCAGGTGACGCCGAGTGACCAGAGGGCCTGGTACCAGCCGCGCACCAGGTCCAGGTAGCGCAGGTCCACCGAGGGCGTCGCGTCCATCTCCAGCGCCCACCAGGCGTTCCAGTCGAAGAGGAGAGCCACGTCCGACTCCACCCGGCTGCCCCTCACCTCGGCCAGCGCCCGGAGGTCCCGGCCGAGGGCGGTGACCTCGCGCCAGGTCTTGGTGTCCGTGCCGCCGTGCGGCAGCATCGCCGAATGCCACTTCTCGGCACCGGCCTTCGACTGCCGCCACTGGAAGTACAGGATGCCGTCCGCGCCCCGGGCGAGGTGCGCGAGGCTGTTGCGCCGCATCTGTCCCGGGGTCTTGGCGACATTGCGCGGCTGCCAGTTCACGGCCGACGTGGAGTGCTCCATCAGGAGCCAGGGCGCCCCGCCGCCCATGCCGCGGGCGAGATCGGCGTCCAGGGACAGGCCGACGTGCGCCTCGGGGTCCGCGGCGGTGAGGTACTGGTCCACCGAGACGAGGTCGCACTCGCTCGCGAAGGAGAACCCGTCCACCTTCTTCTCCAGGGTCACCAGAAGGTTGGTGGTGAGCGGCACTCCCGGTGACAGCCGGCGGACGATCTCCGCTTCCCTCCGGTGCAGCGCCAGCAGCGCGTCGGAGGAGAAGCGCCAGAAGTCGAGCTGCTGGGTCGGGTTGGCGACGGCGGTGGTGGCCCGCGGCGGCATCACCTCTTCCCAGTCGCCGTACCGCTGGCTCCAGAAGGCCGTGCCCCAGGCGTCGTTGAGGACCCCCAGATCGCCGTACCGCTCCCGGAGCCAGCCGCGGAAGGCCGCCGCGCTGGTGTCGCAGAAGCAGTGCGCGTTGTGGTTCCCCCACTCGTTGTGGAGGTGCCACAGGACGAGGGCGGGGTGGTCCCGGTAGCGGTCCACCACCCGCTCGACGAGGCGGCCGGCGGCCTCGGCGTAGTCGGGGCTGCTCGGGCAGAACGTCTGCCGCGACCCGTGCCACCGCCGGACGCCGTCGCGATCGACGGGGAGCGACCGCGGGTACTCCAGGGAGAACCAGGGTGGGGGAGAGGCGGTGCCGGTGGCCAGGTCGACCGCGATCCCGTTGGCGTGCAGCAGGTCCATGACCTCGTCGAGCAGGCCGAACGTGTACTGCCCGGGGCGCGGTTCGAGCAGCGCCCAGGAGAAGACCCCGACGGTGACCAGGTTGACCCCGGCCTGCCTCATCAGGCGCATGTCCTCGTCCCAGACCTCGCGCGGCCACTGCTCCGGGTTGTAGTCACCGCCGTAGGCGATGCCCCCGAGGCGTTCGGTCAGCTGGTGGAGTGCGTTGTTCACGACTTCACGGCTCCTGCGGTCAGACCGGCCTTCCAGTAGCGCTGGAGTACCAGGAAGGTGATCACGATCGGTACGACCGAGACGAGCGAGCCGGTGATGCTGAGGATCTGCAGCGACGGGTCCCGGCTGACCTGGGACTGCCAGGTGAACAGCCCCAGGGTGACCGGGTAGAGGCGGTCGTCCTGGAGCATCACCAGCGGCAGCAGGAAGTTGTTCCAGATCACCACGAACTGGAAGAGGAAGATCGTCACCATGGCCGGGGACATCAGTCTGAGCGACATGGTGAAGAAGGTCCGCAGTTCGCCGGACCCGTCGATGCGCGCCGCCTCCAGCAGTTCGTCCGGTACGGACGCGGCGGCGAAGATGCGCGAGAGGTAGACCCCGAAGGGGCTCACGACGCTGGGCAGGAACACCGACCAGAACGTGTTGGTGGCCTCGAACTGCGCGAAGAGCAGGAACAGCGGCAGGGCCAGCGCCGTGGCCGGGACGAGCACCCCGCCCAGGACGACCGAGAACAGCAGCTCCCGCCCGCGGAAGCGGTACTTGGCCAGGGCGTAGCCTGCCATGGCGGACAGCAGGGTACCGACGGCGGCCCCGGCCCCCGCGTAGAGGAGGCTGTTGAGCAGCCAGGGGAGATAGACCCCGTCCTGCCGGGCGAACAGCGCCCGCAGGTTGTCGGCCAGATGGACGTCGGAGAACCACAGCCCGAAGGAGTCCACCAGGTCGCCCTGGCTCTTGGTGGCCGACACGATCAGCCAGAACACGGGGAGCAGCATGTAGACGGCGATCACGACCAGGAATCCGGTGGCGGCCGCCACCGACAGACGGCTCTCCCTGGGGCCGCGCGGCCGTGTCCCCCGGCCGGCCGGGGCGGGTGGGCACCGGTGGTGTCCGTGAGGAGGCTCATGACCCAGCCTTTCGACCCGTGAGCTTGAGGAAACCGAAGGAGAGGACGAACGTGGCGAGGGCCAGCGTCACCGACATGGCGGCCGCCTCGTGGTAGTTGTTCGCCGAGGCCAGCGAGTACGCCGCCAGGTTCGGGGTGTAGGTGCTGGTCACACTGGTGGAGATGGAGCGCAGCACCTGCGGTTCGGTGAACAGCTGCAGGGTTCCGATGATCGAGAAGACGCCGGTGAGGATCAGGGCGGGGCGCAGGATGGGGACCTTGATCCGCCAGGCGATCTTCGCCTCGCTCGCCCCGTCCATCCGCGCAGCCTCGTAGATATCGGCCGGGATCGCCTGCAGCGCGGCGTAGATGATCAGCATGTTGTAGCCGGTGTACGTCCAGGTCACGATGTTGCCGATGGACCAGAGCATCATCGACGAGCCGAGGAAGTCCGGGTGTGCCCCGGCCCGGTCGAGGAGTTCCACGATCGGCGAGAGCCGCGGATCGTACAGGAACGCCCACATCAGCGCGGCGATCACGCCGGGAATGCCGTACGGCACGAAGTAGGCGATACGGAAGAAGCGCTTCAGGCGGGCCACCGTCGAGTCCAGCAGCAGCGCGAGCACCAGCGCCAGGAGCAGCATCACGGGGATCTGGACGAGCCCGAAGAGCAGGACGCGCCCCGCACTGCCGAGGAACTCGGGGTCCCCGAGGACCTCCGCGTACTGCTCGAACCCGGCGAACACGGTCGTCTTGCGGCCGAAGGTCCCGCCGGTCCGCTCGGTGCGCAGCAGGCTCTGGTAGAAGGCGTAGCCGACCGGCACCAGGGTGAACAGCACGAACGGGACGAAGAACGGCAGCAGGAAGAGCACGGGGGCCAGGTTGCGCCTGCGAGGGGGTGGCGGCGCGGGCCGGGGTGCGGTCTTCGTCTGCGGCGCCGCTGTCACCGCTGTCACCGCTGTGTGGTCGGCGGTCATGTCTGGCTTCTCCTGAGTGTGCGGATGGGAGCGTGGCAGGGGGTCGGCGGCCCGGCGGCCGCCGACCCCGCGCCGGTTACCTGGAGACCTCGAGCGACTGCTTCTCCAGGGAGTCCACGGTCTTGGCGTCCGCCGCCTCGAGCGCGTCCCTCAGGGTGCCCTTGCCGCCGAGCGCTCCCGCGATGCCGTCGCCCATGAAGCGGTAGGTGTCGGTCATGGTCGGGCCGAACGTCCAGTCGGTGTTCACGTTCCGCGACGCCTCCGCGAAGGTGCCGAAGATCTTCTGCCCGCCGTAGAAGTCCACGGGCTGCTGCAGCGCCTCCAGCTGGAGACCCGCGCTGGCGGCCGGGTAGAGGCCGCCCTCCCGGTTGAGGATCTCCAGCGCCTTCGGGTCGGTGTTCAGCCACAGCGCGAACTTGGCCGCCTCGTGGGGGTGTTCGCTGTCCTTGAGGACGGCGGTCGTCGAGCCGCCCCAGTTGCCCGCCTTCTTCTCGCCGGCGGACCACTGCGGCATGGGGGCGACGGCCCACTTGCCGGAGGTCGACTTGGCGTTGTCGCGGATGGTGGAGTAGCCCCAGGCGGCGCTCACCCAGGTCGCGACCTCACCGTCGTTCCATGCCTTGTAGAGCGCCGGGGAGAAGCCCTGCAGGTCGGTGGCGACCAGCTTCTCGTCGATCATCTTCTGCCAGTAGTCAGCCACCTCGCCGCCGGACGGGCTGCCGACGTCGACCTTCCAGGTGTCGCCGTCCTGTCCGAACATGTTCGCGCCCTTCTGCCAGAGGAGGCCGCTGAACCAGTTCGGGTCGGTCTGCGAGAAGTGGGTGATGTACGCCTTCGGGTCGGCCTTCTTCAGCTTCCTGGCCGCCTCGTGGTACTGCGCCCAGGTCTGGGGGACGGCGATGCCGTGCTTGTCGAACAGGTCCTTGCGGTAGAAGAGCGCCATCGGCCCGGTGTCCTGCGGCACCGCCCAGACGCCGTCCTCGCCGCCCGTGCCGAAGGTCACCTGCGACCAGGTCCAGTCGACGAAGTCCGCCCCGGCGTCCTTGACCCCGGCGCATGCCGCGATGTCGGTGAGGCCGTCCTGGAGGCGGAAGCTCGCCAGGGAGTCGTACTCGATCTGGCCGAGGTCGGGTGCGTTGCCCGCCTTGAGGGCGTTCGACATGTTCTGGTAGGTGCCGGCGTTGCCCGCGGGGGTGGACTTGACGTTCACCTTGATGTCCGGGTTCTGGCGGTTCCACTCCGCCACGGCCTTGTCCACACCGGGTATCCAGGACCAGTAGGACAGCTCGACCCTGCCCTCGCTCTTCTCACAGGCGGACGCGTCACCCGAGGCGCCGCTGCCGCTGTCCGGGCTGCCGCAGGCGGCCGCGGCGAGCAGAGGAAGCACGGTGAGAGCCACCAGGGCTCGGCGCAGCACGGGGCGTCGTGTCGGCAGTGACATGGCGTCTCCTCACATGGATGCCGCACTGTCGTCCCAGTGAGCGGCGGGGTGCGCACACATTGACCGCTAACCGAGCGTTAAGTCAACATGTTCCATCGGAAAATTTCGAAATCCAACATGGATCGATATGTGCGGGCGGATGCCGACAGGATCCCAGGGCCGCGGAGGGCGATCTTCTCCGCCTCCGGATGGCATCGCCGAGGGCCGCGGGAGGGGCGTTCCGCCGTGTGCGCCACCGGACGGATCCTGGTGCCGCAGGGGTGCTCGCAGTCACCGAAGGGCCCGCCCCGGTACGAAAGGGCATCGCGAGGCGCACGACGAGGCGCAGCGTGAAGGAGCACCGGGAAGGAGCGCCGCGAGGTGCACCGGGAAGGAGCGCCGCGAGGGAGCGCCGCGGAGGCGACGACGAGGCGCCGGGAAGGAGCACCACCGGGCGCACCGGGAGGGAGCGCCGCGGAGGCGACGACGAGGCACCGGGAAGGAGCACCACCGGGCGCACCGGGAAGGAGCGCGGCGAACGCGCCTGCCTCCATGGCCGCCTGGGCTTCCAGGCCGCCAGGCACCGCCGCCTTCCACGGCGAAGAAGGCACCGTGCTGCCGGGCACGGTCCCGACGTCCGCGACCGTGCTGCTGTGCGCGGTCCCGTACCGTCCGCCTTCAGCCGAGGAGCACACCTCGGCGAGGCGCCGGGGTGACCACGCGGCGTACTCGCGCCCCGGGGCCGCGCAGCAGCTCCCGTGCCCGGCCGCGAACCGCGCGGCGCCGCTCAGGCGAGCCGGCGTGCCCCGGCGGAAGGCACCGCCGTGAAGACCCGTGGAGCCGTGAAGCCCGCCGCGGTGAAGGCCCCTCCACCGCCTGTGTGACCGTGTCCGCGTCCGCCGCGTCGACCAGGACGATCGCCGAGCCGCCGAAGCCGCCGCCCGTCATGCGGGCGCCCAGGGCGCCGGCCTTCACCGCCGTGTCGACGACCAGGTCCAGTTCGGGGCAGGAGACGCGGAAGTCGTCGCGGAGCGAGGCGTGGCCCTCGACGAGGACGGGGCCGATGGCACGGGTGCCGCCTGACGACAGGAGGGCGACGACCTTCTCGACGCGGCGGTTCTCCGTCACCACATGGCGGACCAGGCGGCGGACCTCCTCCGCGTCGCCGAGGCGGGCGAGGGCCGCGTCCAGGTCGTCGTACGGGACGTCGCGGAGAGCATCGACGCCCAGCAGGGCGGCGCCCTTCTCGCACCCGGCGCGGCGCATGCCGTACTCGCCGTCGCTGTGGGCGTGCTTGACCCGGGTGTCGACGACGAGCAGGAGCAGGCCCTCAGCGACCGGGTCGAAGGGAATCTGCCTCCGGCTCAGGTCCCGGGTGTCGAGGAACATGGCCAGGCCCTCCGCACAGCACGCGGAGGCCGTCTGGTCCATGATCCCGGTGGGGGCGCCGACGTAGGCGTTCTCGGCTCGCCTGCACAACCGGGCAAGCGTCCGGCCGCCGAGGCCGAATGCGAACAGGTCGTTCATCGCCAGCGCCACCACGACCTCCAGGGCCGCCGAGGACGACAGGCCCGCACCCGTCGGGACCGTCGAGTTCAGATGGACGTCCGCGCCGGTGACCTCGTGTCCCTCCTCGCGCAGCGCCCACACCACACCCGCCGGGTAGGCCGTCCAGCCGGGGTCGGACCCGGGGCCAGATCCGGCACGGCCAGTTCCACGGGCCCGCCCTCGACGTCGCCCGAGTGCAGGCGCAGTACCCCGTCGGTGCGGCGGGAGACCGCGGCGACGGCGGTGTGCGGCAGCGCGAAGGGCATGACGAAGCCGTCGTTGTAGTCGGTGTGCTCGCCGATCAGGTTGACCCGGCCCGGCGCCGCCCACACTCCTTCCGGTGCGGCCCCGTACAGCCGGCGGAAGTCCTCCGCGACCCTCTGCGCGACAGCCTCGCTCATCTCCGGCTCCCCTTGTCCGTGCCTGTCCGGCGCGCTCCGGGCCGCTCCGGCCCGTGGTCCGCCTCGATCGGGTGTGGCGCGGCGGCCCCGCCGGTGCCACCCGCACCGCCCGTGACCGGATGCGTACCGCTCATGGACTCGCCACCTCCCGCAGCCGCCCGGCCGCCTGCTCCGGAGGGACGTCGTTGATGAACACGCTCATACCGGACTCGGAACCCGCGAGGAACTTCAGCTTCCCGGAAGTCCGGCGCACGGTGAAGAGCTCGAGGTGCATCGCGAAGTCCTCGCGCGCGACTCCGTCGAACTCCTCCAGCACGCCGAACGGTGCCTGGTGCCAGGCCGCGATGTACGGCGTCGCCGGCTCACCCGGGGAGACCCGGGAGACTGGGAGGCCCGGGGAGCCCGGGCGGCCGGGCGAGCCCGGGGGACTCGGGGAGTCGCCGCATGCGTCGAAGATCCGGTCGAAGCGCCTCAGGAGTTCCAGATACACCCGGGGAACTCCGCGCGCGCCTCCTCGTCGAGCCCGAGCAGGTCCGGGACCCGGCGCCGCGGGTAGAGATGCACCTCGTACGGCCAGTGCGCCGCGTACGGCACAAAGGCCACCCAGTGCTCCGCCTCCAGGACCACGCGCTCCCCGGCCAGCTCGCGGGCGACGAGGTCGTCGAAGAGGTTCTCGCCACCGGTCGCCTCCTTGTGCGCCGCGAGGGAACGCAGCATCAGCGCGGTACGGGGGTGGTGAAGGGATAGGCGTAGATCTGCCCGTGCGGGTGCCCGAGCGTCACACCGATCTCGGCACCGCGGTTCTCGAAGCAGAACACCTGCTCGACGGACGGGAGGTGCGACAACTCGGCGGTGCGGTCGGTCCACGCCTCCAGGACGAGACGCGCGTGCTCCTCGGTGAGGTCCTTGAACGAAGCGCTGTGGTCCGGGGTGAAGCAGACGACCTCGCAGCGGCCGGAGTCCCCGGCGAGCGAGGGGAAACGGTTCTCGAACACGACCACGTCGTACGAGGTGTCCGGGATCTCGCTGAGCCGGTCGCCCTCGGACGGGCACAGCGGGCATTCGTCCGCCGGGGATGGTAGGTGCGGCCCTGGCGGTGCGAGGCGATGGCGACCGTGTCGCCGAGCAGCGGGTCGCGGCGCACCTCCGATGTGGTGACCGTCCGTTCCAGCGGGCGCCGGTCCGCCGCGTCCCGCACCACCGCGTCGCGGAGGTCGTAGTAGATCAGCTCACGACCGTCGGCCAGCCGGGTCGAGGTCTTCTTCACGCCGGACTCCCCATCCCTGCCGCTCACGCGCAGCTCAAGCGTCGAGCCGTCGATGTGGCCACCGGCCACTCGCCAGGACTCTTCAAACAAAAACAAACACATCAAACCACAGGTGTGCGCAGGAGTCACCATCACAATCAAACAAAGAGCACCAGGAAGGCTAGGTCAAGCAGGAGGTGATCAGCCGGAACGGGAGTGTCCCGGGAGGTGATCAGTGCGGAGTGGGAAGAGCTGCGGCGGTGTGACGGCGAGAAGGTCGAGGTGATCGAGCCCCTGAGGCAGCGGCAGCCCTCTCGGCGAAAGGGGGTGGTTGGCGGGGCGAGGCTGGCGCGCTCGGCTATGCGGAGACGGCCACTCTCGGAGTCGCTGCGGCGGCCGGCCCCTGAAGATGGCCCGGCCCTCCCTCTGTGGCCCGGATCGGCGGCGAGTGATCCTGGGAGTCGGCACCCGAGGCGCGGGCAGGGCCGTCCTTCTGTGCGGTGATCTGCGCGAGCAGGCCCGGCGTCTTGTCGGTGACCGTCAGTCCGGCCATCCGCGCCAGGCGCACCCAGCCCCATCGGACCCGGACGGCCTGCCGTATGCCGACGAGCTCAACCAGGCCCGCACGGCGTACCAAGCAGCGGTTGAGAAGGGCCGGAAGATCACCCGCGAACTGGCAGCAGCCGCATCGTCCAGCAGCGGCGCCGCCAGGCCCTGAAGCAGTCCATCCTGGTGGGCCTCGGCTGCGTTGTGGGAAGGCTTTCGCCAAGGCGCGGAGGGACGCCGACGCTGCGCCGGTCGTCCCTGACCTGCTGCGCGATGTGCTCGCCCTGGAGGTCGGACTGCGAAGCCTCATGTGACCGGCCCCGACACGGAAGCCGAGCACGTGGAAGCCGCCAACCTCCTGTACCGCGATCCGGCACTCTACGACGTGGTCCAGTCCGACAGTACGAGCGCCGGAACGTGCCAGACCCTGATCGAGCTGCACAGGCCGGATGCCCGGACCCTGGTCGACTTCGGATGCGGTACCGGGCGCGACCTGGAGATCCTCGCCAAGCGCTTCAGGTGCATCGGCGTGGACCTCCAGCCCGGCACGGTCGAATACGCCCACCAGGCCCGGCCCGAGCTGGACATCCGCACCGGCGACACGCGCACCGCACGCCTCGGCAGCCGCATGGACGTGGTGACCTGCATGGGCAACAGCCTCGCCTACGTGCACGACAACGAGGCGATCAGCCAGGTCTTCGCCGCCTTCGCCGCCCACGCCCGGCCAGGAGCGCTGCTCGTGCTGTGTTCCCCCGTCGCCCCGGTCACCCGGACCGAGCCGACCACCGCCACGGTCGACACCCCGACGGGACCCGCGACCGTCACCATCCGCCACACGTGGGACCTGCGGACCCAGATCAGCACCATGCACCGGCACTGGATGCTCCCCTCGGGCGACGAGGCCCGAGACGAGATCCGCAGCCGTGTCCTGTCCCCCGGGAACTCGAACGCTACGCGGAGGCCGCCGGCTTCGAGGTCCTGGACATGCTCGACGGCGCAGGGACAGGGCTTTCCGGCCCCACCGCATGCACGGTGGCCCGACAAGAGCCGCGGTGACCGGCGGAGCGAGAAATGGCACCAGCACCGCCGCCCGACTCCTGACGCTGAGGTTGAAAGGGTGGGGTGACAGGAGGCGTTGGCGGTGCTGCATCCTCGTCATGAGGTAAGCGGATGGCGGCGGTCTGAACGATGCGGGGCGGGCGAAGCGTGAGGCGGTGCGTTTCGAGGCCGCGGAGATGTTCGGGCAGGGGATGCGGCGCTCGGAGGCCCGCGTCTTGGTGGGCAGTGTGGCGAACCCGCCTGCGGCGGTGCGCTGTGTCCTGGTCGGCTCGGGCCTGTTCGGTGCGCCAGGCGCGACGGGCGGCGCGCAGCGCGCCGAGGGTGGTGGAGTAGCGGCGGGACTTGGTGGAGAAGTGGCCCCGGAAACCGAGCATGTGTGCCCACTACCAGAGCTTCAGGTCGGCGAACTCCGGCAGCTTGCCCAGCTCCCAGCAGGTGCGGATCATCTGCCGCACGTGCCGGGCGACGGCGAGGCGGGGCAGGGGCCGGGCCTGTCCGCTGCCGGTCGCACGCGGTGCACGGGAGCGGGGTTCCGTGGGGAGGAGGCTGGGTCCGCGTCCCTGGCAGGGGCGGCAGTGGCAAGGCCAGCGGACGATGGCTCCGCACAGCGGCGGGGTCGCTGCCGTCGTCGCGGGTCGGCTCGTGGACCTCGGGGCCGCCGAGGGCGGCGCTGAGGATGTCGACGGCTTGGCGTTGCAGGTGGAGCCGGATGTGGGCGTGGACGACCGCGGTGAAACCGCTGCGGGGTCGCTGTGGAGTTCCTTGACGGCGACCTGTGCCAGGAGATATTCGCCTACGCGACTATAGGTCGACTGACCTATAGTGGGGCGGCATGATCACTCAATCGACGGACGAACTGCGTCTGGACCCGTCCGGCCCCGTACTGGTCACCGGTGGATACGGCACCGTGGGAGCGGAGATCGCCCGGATGGTCGCCGTGGACACCCCGGTCCTGCTCACCGGCCGCTCCCCCGACCGGGGCCGGGCCCTGGCGGACGCCCTCGGAGGCGAGGCGCGTGCCTGGGACCTGGCGGACCCGGTCCGCTTCCGGGCGGACGTGCGGGCCGTCATCAGCTCGGTCAACGACCCCGACGACCGGGTGCTGCGCGCGGCGCTGTCCGCGGGTGTCCCGTACGTCGACATCACACGGTGGACCAGCCGGCTGCAGCGGGCCGCCGTCCTCGCCGCCCTGCTGCGCCCGGACTCACCCGTCCTGTTCTCCTCGGCCTGGATGGGCGGTGTCAGCAGTCTGGTGGCGGCGGCGCTGGCGACGGACCTGGGCGGAGCCGAGCGGGTCGAGATCGCCGTGCGCTGGGACACGGCCGACCGGGCCGGTGCGGACTCCGTCGCGTTCATGGACCGGCTGGGCGTGGACTTCGAGGTGGTCGACGACGGTACGCGCCGGTTCGCCTCGCCGCTGACGGAAGCGCGGACCGTGGGCATCGGCGGCACCCCGGTACGGGTGGCGCGCATCGACACCCCGGAACAGTTCACCCTGCCCCTGACCCTCGGCACCACCACGGCGGCCACCCGCATCGGGTTCAGCTCACCGGCCACGACCCGCGCGCTCCTCGCGCTGCGGAGCACCGGGTTCTTCCGCTGGGCCGCGGGGGAGCGCTGGACCCCGCTGCGCCGGGCCGTGCTCCACTCACCCGGCGACGGCGGCACGGCCCGGCTGCGCGTCGACGTCTCCCACGCGGGGCGCGGCCGCACCGCGACCGTCACCGACCCCCGCGGACAGCACCATCTGACGGCGGTGGGAGCGGTGCTGGGCCTGCGTCGCGTCCTCGGCACCGACGGCTCGTCCGCCCCGCAGGGCCCGGTCTTCCCCGAGCAGCACCCCGCTCCCGCCCGAGCGGTCGAGTCACTCGCCGCCCTCGGCGTCGAGTTCGTCGTCGACCGCGGCTCCGACCGGGGTGCCGGCCCGGGCTCCGACCCGGCCCGGGGCGGGGCCGCCGCGTGACCGCCGGACCCACGCCCAAGGGAAGGCAGCGGCGCACCGCACTGCTGGACGCCGCCGAGCACATCCTCATCTCGTCCGGTGGCTCCCAACTCACTCTGCGCGCGGTCGCCGACGCGGCCGGCGTGCGGCTGGGCCACCTCCAGTACTACTTCCCGTCCCGCTCCGCCCTGGTGTCCGCGCTGCTCGACCGGGTCCTCGCCGCCTCACTGGACCGGGTCACCCGCCTCACCGGCCGCCCGGACGGCGACAGCGTCGACGCACTCCTCGACGGCGTCCTCGCCGACCACGACGACCCGGCTCTCGTACGGCTGTTCACCGAAGTCTGGGCCATGGCCGCGCACGACCCGGAGGCCGCCGCGGCCGTCCGTGCGTTCTACGAGCGGTACGCCGACCATGTGGCCGGCTTCCTCCGTGACCGTGACCGTGATCGCGACCGCGAGTCCGGTCCGTCCGAGTCCGCCGCCCGTGAGCGGGCCGAGGTCTTCGTGATGTTGATGGAGGGAGCAGCACTGTTCCGCTCCGGCGTCACCGGACGGCGCGGCGCGGGGACGGACGCGCGGCTCCGCAGCGTCCTGCTGGGCCTCCTGGGGGAGAGGAGCGGGGCTGAGCGGACGGCTCCCGGCCCCGTCGGGAAGGCCGCCCGCCTGCGCCACTCACCGGCCCCGCCGGACGGCCACTCGCCTGGCCTGCCTCACCGGCCTGCCTCATCGGCTTGGTGGCGGAGCGTCGGAGCGGGGCCGGTCCGGGCCGCTTCCCCCGGGACGCGGAGTGTGAAGTGGCCAACCCCGTGGAGCCGTCCGTTCACCTGCAACTGAACCCGGTGGACACCGGGATGGTAGCGGCGTGTGCTGACTGGGCGGAGGGAATGGCGGCGGACGCCCGACCAGGACTCCCCCGGGGCGAGGCTGCGGGTGGTCAGTTTGAAGACCTTGGGCATGAGGGCGCCGTTCGCCTTGCGGTGGTGGACGACGTAGTCGACGGCGACGCGGACGGTGCGGGGCCCGGTGTTGGTCACCCCGTAGCCGAAGGCCAGGTGGTCACCGATCCGCACCTCGGGTGTCCAGATGTCGGGGCCGGCGACCCGAAGCGGCGCGTCGGGGTCGTGGCCGAGCAGCGCCAAGGCGTCGCGGCGGCCGGCCTTGACGAGTGTCCGCAGACCGTGGTGGACCAGGCCCGGCGTGGTGAGGGCGGGATCGGCGAGCCAACGCGCGGCGGCGGCCACGGCCGTGCCCGGGTGGTCGCGGCTGATGTCGTTGAGGTGGTTGGCCACCGATCGCCGGACGTAGTCGGACGGATCCCGGTACAGCGCGTCCAGTACGGGAAGGGCCGGGGTGGGGTCGATGACGAGCGCGGGGAGCCGGGGTGCCCAAGGCAGGCGGGGGCGCGTGCCTTCGCTGGCCAGCCGGCGCACATGCGGATCCGGATGTCCGGTCCACTCCAGGGCCGTCCGCAGGGCCCGGGGGAGATCGCGGTGGAGGAAGGGGCGAACTGCGGCCTCCGCTGTGAGCCGCGGGGTGAGATCGGCGAGCAGATCGAGCGCGGCTTCAAAGACTCCGCGGGCCAGGGCGCGTTCGGCGACCGCCGCGTTGACCGGGAAGGTCATCCAGCCGGTGAAGGCCGGTTGCCGCAGCGCCGCGCGGATGACGGCGGCGAACGCCGGGTAGTCGTCCGGCAGGTCGGCGAGCACGGCTTCCTTCACGGTGGTGACACGCCGGCTGAAGGCCAGGCCCTCCAGGGCGGTCCCGCAGCCGGCGATCGTGGATGACCGCCCGGAGCCCGCGTCCGCCATGACGGAGGCCAGCTGGTCGGTGGTGCGCGCGTTGATCAGTTCGTCGGCCGTGGGCACGGCTGTCCCTTCGTCGTCGGACTCCGCCGCCGGCGGCGCGGCCCGCGTGCCTGGACGGGCGCGCAACCGGTGATCCTGTGTGGCTGGTGCCGCGTCAGGCAGGGTTTGCCCGTCAAGGAGCGGCGTCCGGTGCGGTCCGTCGCAAGGCGCCGGATCGGCCTCGTCGCGTGCCTACTCGGTTGATTCGGCCGGTTCGGTTGATCCGGCTGGTTCGGCAACGCCGCGCGTCGCCGTGCCGGGCGTCGCGACGGGGCGAACGCTGCCTGATGCGGCACTACGGCCTGGTGCTGTGCAGCACCCGGGCGTGGCGCATCTCGTGGACCGCGCCGATCAGGCTGAAGAAGCCGGCGGCGGCGGGGTCACCGGGCACTTCCCGGGCCGCGCGTTCGGCGGCCTCGGGTGAGGCCCACAGCAGGAGGTCGATCAGGGACCCGTCCTCGCAGCGGGCCAGATGCGCCCCCAGGAAGTCCGCCGCGTATCGCTCACGCAGCAGCGCTACCAGCCGGTCGCGCTGCGCGGTCAGCCGGTCGGGATCCTCGGTCTCGAAGCGTACGTACTCGACGGTCGCATTCATGGGAACGTCCTCTCCTCAGGGTGTCACGTTTTCGTTGAGCCGAATCCGTGATGAAAGCTATCACGGATTCGATTGCTTGAATCCGTGATCCCGGTAGATTGGAGCCATGACCCTCAGAAGCGTGGGCGCGATGCCGTGGATCGGAGAACTGCCGGTGCTGGACCTGGCCAACACCGTCCTGCGCGGAGCCGGAACCGCGGGAGGCGACATCGATCTGCTGGCCGATCCGGACCTGCTGGCGTCCTGGCGGGCCAAGGCCGCCGACCGGGAACTGGCCGACGTGCCCCTGGGGCAGCTGACGGACCTGCGGGATCCGGTTCGCGGCGCCCTGGATGCGACGGCACTGCGGATTCCACTGCCCGAACCGGTACGCACCCGCCTCAACGCCCTGGCCGCACGCGCTCCGGTGACCTTTCGCGTGGACGCCGAAGGCCGGCTCGAGGAGCGGGAGGCCGGCGGCCCGGTCGCCGCGTCGGTGGCGCGGCAGGCCCTGGTGCTGGCCGCCGGTCCGGAGCGGGCCAGGCTGCGGTGCTGCCGTGCGCCCAGCTGCGGCATGTTCTTCCTCGCGCGCAGGCGGGACCAGGCGTGGTGCTCGATCGGCTGCGGCAACAGGGCCCGGGCCCGCTCCGCCCGCCGCAACGGCCGGCACGCGGACTGAAGCCGTCCCCGTCCCCGTCCCCATCCCCGTCCTCGGCCCTCGGCGGGGCGGGCCGCCCGTCACCCCCGGCGCAGACGACCGGGGTGTCACCGTGCCGTCGGCCGGACTCGTCCGTGGCCGGGGTGGCGGAGCAGGCCGTGCCCGCGCGTTCCGCGGCCGTCGGGCGGACCGGGAGCGGTGATGTGCGCTGGTCTCCCCGCCTCGTGCCGGGGTGACGGGACTGCCGGAGGTGCCGGGAGTGCCGGAGGCGGTGCAGAGGGCGCGGGTGATGCGTGTGGCGCGGAGGGCGCGTATGAACCCGCTGGGTTCGCTCGACATATCGCATCATGGATTCATACGGCAGATCCGTTACCGAACGGATCGGTGTGCGCACCGGCCGGGGCAGGCGCCGTCCAACTGCCGAGCAGCCGCAGCGCGGCGTCCGCGCGGACGTCGGGAGCGGTGAAGACGACCAGGCACCGCTGCTCGTCTCCGGGCAGCGCGAGCGTCTCGTACGTGAGAGCGAACGCGCCGACCACCGGATGCCGGAAGCACTTGGTGCCATGCGACTTCTCCCGCACCTCCTGCATCGCCCAGAGGGAACGGAACTCCGGGCTGAGGGCGGACAGTTCGGCCACGAGCCGGGCGAGCGGCAGGTCACCGGGGAGCCGTCCGGTCGAGAGGCGCAGGAAGCCGACGGTCTGACGGGCCACGTCCTCCCACTGCGGATAGAGCTCCCGGGCGGCGGGGTCGGCGAAGACGTGGCGCGCGAGGTTGAGCCGCCCACCGGCAGCCGGGCCCGGAGCGCCGATGAGCGCGCGGGCCAGGTCGTTGGCGTCGACGACGTCCATCGCCGGGCTCAGTACGTACGCCGGTACCGCACCCACCGCGGCCAGCAGCCGCCGCAGCCCGTCCCGTACGGGTACGGCCGATGCCGGCTCTCCGGCGTCGGCCGCGGGCCCGGCGGAGCTCCGGACGCGGCCCCGGCGCACCAGGTCGTACAGGTGGGCTCGTTCGGTGGCACCGAGTCGCAGCACCCGCGCCAGGGCGTCGAGCACGGCGTCGGAGGGATGCAGCGCGCGCCCCTGTTCCAGGCGCGTGTAGTAGACCGCGCTGACGCCCGCGAGTTCGGCGACCTCCTCCCGCCGCAGCCCCGGGACCCGGCGCCGGCCGTGGGCGGTGAGCCCGGCGGCCGCCGGGCTCACCCGGGCGCGCCGCGACATCAGGAAGGCGCCGAATTCGTTGTCCGAGTCCATGCTCGCCAGTATCCGCCGACCGGCCGCCCGCCAGCCTGTCCCTGCCGGTACCCGCCAACCCTCTCCTGCCGGGTACTCGCGGGGTGCTGGCTGCGTCCGCCGGAGGTCCCGCAGGGTGGACCCGACACGACAGGACGAACGCGACGGGCCCGGACGACCGGGACCGGCGAAGTCAGGAGGGGATTCGATGCGTGCAGTGGTGTTCTCCCGGTACGGCGACGAGAGCGTGCTGGAACTCGCCCGGCGGCCGGAGCCGGCACCGGCGGACGGCGAGATCCTCGTGGAGGTGATGGCCGCCGGGGTGAACCCGGTCGACTGGAAGCACCGCGAAGGAGCGGTCCGCAACGACCGCGCCTTCCCGCTGGGACTGGGCTGGGACGTGGCGGGAGTGGTACGGGCCACGGCACCCGGCGGCCCGGCCGTCGGCGACGCCGTGTACGGGATGCTGCCGCTGCCGTACGGCGGTGCCTACCAGGAGCTGGCCGTCCTGCCCGCCTCCGCGGTGGCACCCAAGCCGCAGCGCCTGTCCTTCGCGCAGGCCGCCGCGGTTCCACTGGCCGCCCTGACGGCGTGGCAGGCGCTGGAGGCAGGTGGGGTGAGCGCGGGGCTGCGGGTCCTGGTGCACGCGGGGCGGGCGGTGTCGGGCACTTCGCCGTCCAGTTCGCCCGGCACTTCGGGGCGCACGTCACCGCCACCGCCTCCGCGCGCAACCTGGACTTCCTGCACCGGCTGGGCGTTGACGAGCCGGTCGACCGCGCGACCGCGGACCTGTCCGCCGCGGGCCCGTTCGACATCGTCCTGGACACCGTCGGCGGCCCGGTGCAACACGCGTCCTGGCGGCTCCTGCGGCCCGGCGGCACCCTCGTCACGCTTCCGGAGCCCCTGGACGAGGCGCACCGCCTCCCCGGCGTCGAGGCACGCCGCGTCATCGTCGCCCCCGACGGCCGAGCGCTGGGCGAGATCGCCGCGCTTCTCGACTCCGGCGCCGTGCACGTCGAGGTCCAGTCCGTCCTCCCCCTGGAGCAGGCGGCGACGGCGCACCGGATCAGCAAGGAGGGCCGGGTGCGCGGCAAGCTCGTCCTCGGCCTCTGACGCCCGGTGCGCGAGCGACGCGCCGTCGCAGCCGACCTCGCGGAACCCGGGCCGCCTGACCGGCGCCACGGCGGACGGACGGGCGGCAGCGCCCTCCGGTGGGAAGGCCCGGACGGCGCTCCCACCACCGCCTCGCCCCGCGTCGGCCGGCCCCGACCGGGGCCGCGACCGCACGCGGAGTGCGCAACGCCGCATCCCCTACTCCGGGAACCGGGCATCCCCGACGGCGTTCCAGAGGTGGCACCGGACCGCACCGCCGGCACCGTCCAGCGCCTCACCGGCCGGGTCCCGCGCTCCTTCCGTGCCCTCGTCGGGGCACTCACCGACCGGCCCGGCGGGTTCGGCACGGAGTACGAGAGCCCGCTCGCCCGCGGGACGCCCGTGGTTCTGACCGGACGCTGCACCCGGCGAAGCGCCAGACCGTCGCGAGAGGTCCGGCCACCCCGGCTGCCAGCGGACTTCCGCCGCGTTCCCGGCCGTCGGCAGCCCAAGCGGGCGCGCGACCCGTGCCCGGCACTCAGCCGGCGCCCCGCACGCCCCCGCACGCCGCCGCGGTCCGAAACCCCGGTCGTCCGGGCGATGACGGCAGGGTCCGGATCGGGCCTCGTCATCCGTCGGTGCGGGAGCCGCCGATGCCGGAGTCCGCCCGCTGGTAGATGTCGGGGATGCCGTCGGCGTCCTCGTCGACGGTCTCCTCCTCGTAGAGGCGCCGGTAGACCGAGTTGCGGCGCTTGATCAGTACGGCGGCCAGGACCGCGGCGATCAGCGACCCGAGGAGGACGGCGGCCTTCACGTGCTCGGCCTGGGCCGGGTCGGGGAAGGCGAGTTCCCCGATGAGGAGGGCGACGGTGAAGCCTATTCCGGCCAGCACGGCGAGGGAGAAGACGTCCGCCCACTCCAGGTCGGGGTTGAGGCGGGCGCGGGTGTACCGGGCGGCGAGATAGGTGCCCGCGAATATGCCGACGGTCTTTCCGGCGACGAGACCGACGACGACGCCGAGCGGTTCGGGCCTGGTGAAGACCTCGCCCAGGGCGGCCGCGGAGACGCCCACACCGGCGGCGAACAGGGCGAACAGCGGCACCGCCACGCCTGCCGAGACGGGGTGCAGCAGATGCGAGGTCCGCTCCGCGGGCGAGGCCTTCTCGCCCTTGTCGCGGGTGGTGCGCAGGATCAGGCCCATGGCGACGCCGGCGACCGTTGCGTGGACTCCGCCGTTGTACATCAGCGCCCAGATGGCGATGCCGAGCGGCGCGTACCACCACCAGCCCCTCACCCGCAGGCGCTGGAGGACGTAGAAGACGACCAGGCCCGCGAAGGCTCCCGCGAGGGCGGGGTAGTTGAGGTCGCTGGTGAAGAAGATCGCGATGATCAGGATGGCGCCGAGGTCGTCCACGACGGCGAGCGTCAGCAGGAAGGCGCGCAGCGCGGCCGGGAGATGGGTGCTGAGCACGGCCAGGACCGCGAGCGCGAAGGCGATGTCGGTGGCCATCGGTACGGCCCATCCGTCCAGTCCGCCCCCGGCGGGCGCGGCGACCGCGACGTACAGCGCGGCGGGCACGACCATGCCGCAGACCGCGGCGATGACCGGCAGTGCGGCGGTGGCGGGGTTGCGCAGCTCGCCGACGACCAGTTCCCGCTTGAGCTCGATCCCGGCGACGAGGAAGAAGAGGGCCAGCAGGCCGTCCGCGGTCCAGTGCCCGACCGAGAGGTCCAGGCCCAGGGCGGGTATGCCGAAGTGGAAGTCCCGTATCTGCTCGTAGACGCCGCTCCAGGGGCTGTTCGCCCATATGAGTGCCACCACCGCCGCGGCCAGCAGAACGAGTCCGCCGATGGTC
Source organism: Streptomyces sp. I6 (assembly GCA_003725745.1). Taxonomy (GTDB): domain Bacteria; phylum Actinomycetota; class Actinomycetes; order Streptomycetales; family Streptomycetaceae; genus Streptomyces. The sequence continues at coordinate 6,031,438 of RHDP01000001.1, forward strand.
TCGGTGCGCAGTGCCTCGGCCACGGCGTTGCGCTCGGGCAGAGGCAGCAGGCCGAGGAAGGTGGTGCGCTGACGCGGGGCGTCTGACATGGGGAAGGCCTCCGGGCCGTCGTTGGAGCGGGCACACTGCACCCTTTGACGCCGACCAGACTTCCCGGCACACCCCGCGTCATGTTGACGCGTTCCTCACACCCTAACCAGAAGGCGGGCACCGCCACCAGACAGCGTTCCACCTGCGGGAACGTGGCGAGGGGGCCGCATGCGCAAGGCGCGGGCGCATGCGGCCCCCTCCGCGGAACCGGACCGCGTGAGCGGTCAGACGGTGGTCTTCACCGGCTCCGGGTCCTCGTCGGCGTCGCCCGACCCGCCGGCCTTGCGGGACCGGACGTACTCCAGGAAGGAGTTCAGCTCCCGCTTGACGACCGGGGCGAGCAGGTAGAGGCCGATGATGTTGATGACCGCCAGCATGAACAGGACCGCGTCGGCCATGTCGATCAGCGTCTGCAGCGTGAGCAGGGCACCGGCGACGGCGAACAGCGTGTAGAGCACCTTGAAGGTGATCTCGCTGGCCTTGCTGCGGCCGAAGAGGTACGTCCACGCCTTGAGGCAGTAGTAGCCCCACGTCAGCACCGTCGAGATGGCGAAGAGCATCACCGCGATGGTCAGGACGTACGGGAACCAGGGCAGCACCGTGGCGAAGGCGTCGGAGGTGATGGTGACACCGCCGATGGACTCGCCCTCCCGCGCCTCGGCCCAGCTCGCCGGGTTGGCGATCACGATGGTGAGGGCCGTCATGGTGCAGATGACCACGGTGTCGATGAAGGGCTCCAGCAGGGCGACCAGGCCCTCGCTCGCGGGGTGCTTGGTCTTCACCGCGGAGTGCGCGATCGGGCGGAGCCGAGACCGGCCTCGTTGGAGAACGCAGCGCGCTTGAAGCCGATGATCAGCGCACCGAGGACACCGCCGGCGACGCCCTCGGGGTTGAACGCGCCCTCGACGATGGTGACGACCGCGTCGGGCACGGCCGTGACGTTCACCAGGATGACGACCAGACAGGCGGCGATGTAGATGCCCGCCATGGCCGGCACCAGCCTGCTGGTGACGTTGGCGATGGAGCGGATGCCGCCGAGCAGCACGATGCCGACGAGCGCGGCGATGAGGATGCCGAAGAAGAGCGCACCGGAGGAGGAGCCGATGGCACCGTCCTCGCCGCCAGCGACGGAGACCAGCTGCGCGTAGCTCTGGTTGACCTGGAAGAGGTTGCCGCCGAAGAGGCCGAAGAACAGGATCATGAAGGAGGCGAGGACGGCGAGCACCTTGCCGAGGGTCTTGCCGTTCTTGCCGAAGCGGTCGACCAGTCCCTTGGGGAGGTAGTGCATCGGCCCGCCGGAGACGGTGCCGTCGGCGTGGACCTCGCGGTACTTCACACCGAGGGTGACCTCGACGAACTTCGTGGCCATGCCGAGCAGACCGCAGAGGATCATCCAGAAGGTCGCGCCGGGGCCGCCGATGGAGACGGCGACGGCGACACCCGCGATGTTGCCGAGGCCGACGGTGCCGGAGACGGCGGCGGTCAGGGCCTGGAAGTGGTTGACCTCACCGGCCGACCCCCTCTCGTCGTACTTCCCGCGCACCACGTCGACCGCGAGGCGGAACTTGCGTATCTGGATCAGCCCGAACCAGGCCGAGAAGACCAGACCGGCGACGACCAGCCAGGCGACGATGAGGGGGAGGTCCGTCCCCCTACGGGGACGGAATAGAAGACGACTTCTCCGAGCCAGGTGGCGATGGGCTCGAACAATCCGCTGACAGCCTTGTCGACGGATTCGGTCATGGAGTCGAGTGACACAGTGGCTACCTCGTGGCGCAGGACCGGCGCATGGGAGGCTGCGCCGGATGGTGTGCGGTCTTGGAGCGAACGCCGTTGTCCGATCGGCGACCCTGGGCGCCCGGTCCGCGGACTCGAACCGGATCACCCTGGTCGTGCTGCGCCGGCGGACCGGCGCGCCCCGCATCACGGCACGAGGCCGACTGCGGAGTTGCGCAGTTCTAACACGTTTTTTACGTTCTCCTGGGTGATGGGAATCACATAACGGCCAGTAGCCACGGGAAGTGCCTGCGAGTGTGACAAGACCGTTATTCGGAAGCGGGTCCCCGTTCACCGAACGTCCACGGGGCTGGCTGTGTGTACTCGCCCGAGCCCGCCCGTGAGGTGCTGACCTGCGGAAAGGATCGCCCTTCCGGGGCCGCGCCGAACCCCGGACGTGCCTGAGCACGCCGGATACCGCCCCGGCGTCCGCTCGATTCCAGTTCCCGGCAGAGTTCCGTCGCGGAGGTTGCCGTATCCGGGCAGTGACGGCCCGGAAAGAGCGCGGGCACAATCCGCGCCCCCGGTCCGAGGGCCCCGCCGCCGCGCGGCCCGCACGGCCGGACGCCGGGATCCGGGCAGCGGACGCGGGGCTCCGGGCATCGGGATCCGGCCGTGGCCTGCTCCGGAGGCGGGTTCACGACTCCCGGTCCGGCCAGTCGAGGAAGCGCGCGCCGATGACGGCCGTCTGGAGCGTGTACCGGTGCCCCGGGTCCGCCGGATCGGCACCGGTCAGTCTGCGGATGCGGTCGAGCCGATAGGTGACGGCCCGCACGCTGAGGGACAGCCGGCGCGCCGCCTCGGCCGCGACGCAGCCGCTGTCGAAGTAGGCGGCGAGTGTCCGGATCAGCGGCCGGGCGCCCCCGCGGGACTCCCGGAGCGGTCCGAGGACGCTCTCGACGAGGTCGGCCATGGCCTGCCGGTCGCGGGTGAGCACCGGATACACCAGCAGGTCCGCGGCGCGCAGCACCGGATCCTCCAGGTTCATGCGCTCGGCCAGGTCCAGGGCGTTGAGTGCCTCCTCATAGGAATGCACGACGCCTCCCGCTCCCGGATGGGGGCGCCCGATGGCCACGCGACCGCCTTCCGCCGCCGCGTAGGCCTGCTTGGCGAAGAAGGCGAGGACGTCGGACTGGTCCCCCGGCGCGATGCAGATCAGCCGGCCGTCCTTGGTGGTGAGCAGGATCCGGCGGTCGCCGAAACGAGCCAGCAGCGCCGACTCGATGCCCCGGGTCGCGGGAGAGCCGTCGCCGAACGGCTCCGGTCCCTGCGCGGCGGCGACGGCGTGCGCGTGGGAGAGGAGCAGCCCGAAGCGCTCGGCGCGCCCGGCCAGACGTCCCAGGTCGCTGCGCCCGTAGAGCAGATCGTCGATGAACTCGCGGCGCGCAGCCTCCTCCTGGCGTACGGCAAGGCGCTGTGCCCGCTCGTGCCCCTCGGCGAAGGCGTCGATCGACTGTTCGGCCGCCGTGAGCAGGTGGTCGGCGGCCGCGGGCGCCAGTGCCGCGCGCACCGACCGTGCGGCGGCCAGATGGGCCCGGACGAGCGCCCGCAGACCGACACCCGCCTCGGCGGCGCGTTCGCCCTGGAGCCGCAGCGACTCCAGCTCGTCGCGCCGCAGCCTCCGCCCCGTGGAGCAGGCGGCGATCAGGATCGCGTCGTACCCCGCTAGGTAGTGCTCGGGCGACGTCCGGTCCGCCATGCGCTCTCCTGTCCCCGCTGGTTCCGGCGTCTGCGGCGCTGGGCGCCTCCGGCGCTCGCGGACGCTGCGGCTCGTTCGCCTGCTCCCCTGCGTGCGGGTGCCTGCGCCTGGTGCCGTCGCGTGCGGCTGACGGAACGCCGCGCCTGCGACCCGGGCCGGGCTTCGAACGGCACGGAGCAGGCGCCAGGCGTCAAGGATACGTAAATATTGCCGGGGCGCGGCAATACCGTCGAGAGGCGAAGGCGCGAGAGGCCGTTCGGGGTGCTGCGGCGACTGCCGGATCCGGGAATGGAGGGCGGTGTTCCTGGTAGCGGACCCACGTTCTCGCCCTGGCGGCTGGCGGCTGGCGGCTGGCGGCTGGCGGGTGGCCGGTCGCGGGTGGCCGGTGGCGGGTCGGAGACGGACGGGATGTACGGGCCGCCCGTGCGGGGGAGCCGCGCCGGCCGCACCGCAGCCTGCCCCGCGCGGAGCCCGCACCGCACCGCTCCGGCGCAGGACCGGTCCGCCGGCGGCGGCAGGCGTAGGCTCGTCCGCCTGTCCGCCTGTCCGCCTGTCCGCCTGCCTGTCTGCCCGTCTGGCCGTCTGCCCGTCCGCCGGTGTGACGTTCGCCGGAGCCCGGCACGGCGCCCGACTCACCGTGCCCGTCCGGGGTAGACGAACCATGTGGATGACAAGGTTCTCTGGTGGGTCCTCGGCGTGGCGGCCCTGGCCACGGCCGTCGGCGCCGCCTGGCTGCTCCTCCGCGTGTTCAGGGCACGCCGGGCGCTCCGCGACGCCGGGGTGCCCCTGCGGGACAAGGCCCTGTTCTGGGGTGCCGTGCTCTACACCGTGTCGCCCGTCGACGTACTGCCGGATCCGGTGTACCTCGACGACATCGGCGTCCTGGTGCTGGCGCTCCGCGCCCTGCAGACGGCGGCCCAGGGCGCGACACGGCAGAGACCCGGATGACCCGTACCGGGACGACTTCCCCGGCTCACGGGGGGTGATCTCCCCGGCCGTGCCACGCGGCCCGCGGGACCGGGCACTCCGGCCGGACGGACGCCGTCCGCGTTCCCGGCGCCCCCGCGACCTGCGGGCCCCCGGGAGCGCACACCGGGCCGGCGCGTCTCCGGCAACCGGCACCGCCGACGGTTCAGGCTCAGGCGGCCATCGGCGGCAGTCCGGGCAGCACCTTCTCGATGGTGACGGGGAAGTCGCGCACGCGTACGCCCGTGGCGTTGAACACCGCGTTCACGACGGCGGCACCGGCCCCGCAGACGCCCAGTTCGCCGACGCCCTTCGCGCCGAGGACGTTGGCCTTGCCGTCGAAGGAGTCCAGTACGACGGCGTCGACGTCGGTGATGTCGGCGTGGACCGGCACCAGGTACCCCGCGAGGTCCCGGTTGACGAAGGCGCCGGACCGTGTGTCGACGACGGCCTCCTCCTCGAGGGCGGCGCCCACACCCCAGACCATGCCGCCGATCAGCTGCGAGCGGGTCGTCCCCGGGTTGAACACACGGCCCACCGAGAACACGCCGAGCATCCGCCGCAGACGGATCTCGGCGGTGTCCGCGTCGACCCCCACCTCGGCGAAGTGGGCCCCGTAGGAGTTGATCGAATAGGCGGAGTAGTGCGGATCGTCGGCCATGTGCCGCACCCGGCCCTCCGCCTCCATCCCCTGCGGACCGCCGCGCGCGGCGATCGCCGCCACTTCCTCGGACGCTCCGCCGACGCGCACGGCGCCGTCGGCGAACACGGCGCCGGCCGGGTCCATGCCGTGCAGCGGAGAGCGGGTGTCACCGCAGGCCGCTTCCAGCAGCTTCGCGCGGAGGGCGGCGCACGCCCGGTGTGCCGCGGTGCACGAGTTGGTGGCGCCCCACGAGCCTCCCGACCCCCAGCTGGTGGGGAGGTCGGAGAGCCCCAGCTCGATCCGCACCCGTTCCGGCGGGAGGCCGAGTCCGCCGGCCGCGACCTGGGTCAGGATGGTGTACGTACCCGTGCCGATGTCGGTCATGTCGGTCCGGACGACGGCGGTGCCGTCCGGCTCCAGCCGTACCCGTACCGCCGTCGGCCCCTGGAGGTGCCCCCGGATGGCGGCCGACATGCCGTAGCCGACCAGCCAGCGCCCCTCGCGCTCAGTCGCGGGCGCCGCGGGGCGGTTCTCCCACCCGAACCGGCGCGCGCCCTCGCGCAGGCAGTCGACCAGATGCCGGTCGCTGTACGGTACGCCCCGCTCGGGATCGACGGTGGGCTCGTTGCGGATGCGCAGTTCGACCGGGTCCATCCCGAGGGCGTCGGCCAGCTCGTCCATCGCCGACTCGACCGCCAGCATGCCCGGTGCCTCGCCCGGCGCGCGGACGTCCGTCCCGCGTGGCAGGTCGAGCGCCGTCAGCCGGTGGCTGGTCAACCGGTGGGGCGCGGCGTAGAGGCTGCGGGTCGTGGCGGCGGTCTGCTCGGCGTACTCGATCTCGGGGCTGGTGTGCATGGTGACGTCGTGGGCGATCGCCGTCAGCCGTCCGTCGCGCTCCGCACCCAGCCGGACCCGCTGGCTGGACACGGGGCGCATGCCCACGAGCTGGAAGACCTGCTGCCGGGTCATCGCGACCTTCACCGGCCGGCCGAGCGTGCGGGCGGCCATCGCGGCCAGGATCGTCTCGGCGTGGATGCCCAGCTTGGAGCCGAATCCGCCGCCGACGAAGGGGGCGACGACGTGCACCCGTCCGGGGTCCATCCGCAGCGTGCCCGCGACCGAGGCCTGCGCCGCGTTGACGATCTGGCAGCTGACGTACAGGACCAGGTCCTCGCCGCGCGGCTCCGCCAGGCAGGCGTTCGGTTCGATCGGCAGCGAGAACTCGTACGGGGTCGTGTAGTGCTGGTCGATCCTGACCTCGGCGCTGTCGAACCCGGCGTCGAAGTCGCCGACCTCGGTGTCCGTGGGGAGGCCGGCGTTGACCACCTTCGGGACGTACGCCTCGTCCTCGTACTCGGCGAAGTCGAAACGCCCCCGCCCGGCGCTGTACTCGACCTCGACACGGGCTGCCGCGTCCCGGGCCTGCTCGAGGGTCTCGGCGACGACGAGTGCCACCGGCTCGCCGAAGTGGTGGATGTCGGGCCCCGCCAGCACCGGTTGGGCACACCAGTACTCGAAGACCGCGGACTCGTCGTGGGAACCCTGCTCCGGCGCGTTGAGATGGGTCAGTACCAGGTGCACACCGGGTGTGTTCTCGGCGCTCTCGGTCCCGATCTGGGTGATGCGCCCCTTGCCGATCGTCGCGCCGACGATGAAGCCGTAGAGAGGTTGGCCGGCCTCCCAGTGCTCGTAGGCGTAGGCGGCCCGGCCGGTGGCCTTCAGCGGGCCGTCGACGCGGTCCACCGCCTTCCCGATCATCCTGCCTCCTCGGCCGGTCCGGCCACCTGCGCCAGGGTGCGGCACAGGGTGCGCCTGGCCAGGTCGATCTTGAAGTCGTTGTGCCCCCGTCCGACCGCGTCCCGCATCGCCGCCTCGGCGGCGGCGCGATAGGTGTCCGTCGTGGCCGGGCGGCCGGTCAGCGCGGCCTCCGCCTCGGCGGACCGCCACGGCTTGTGCGCCACGCCGCCGAGTGCCACCCGTGCCTCGCCGATCGTGCCCCGGTCGGCCGAGACGACGGCCGCCACGGAGACCAGCGCGAACTCGTAGGACGCGCGGTCGCGCACCTTGCGGTACCGCTGCCGGCCCGGCGGGGGCGGTGGCAGCACCACGGCCGTGATCAGCTCGCCGGGGCCCAGCACGGTCTCGATGTGCGGTGTGTCGCCCGGCAGCCGGTAGAAGCGGGTGACGGCGACGCGGCGTACCGCCTGATCGGCTGTGAGCAGTTCGATCTCCGCGTCCAGGGCGGCCAGGGCGACGGCCATGTCCGAGGGGTGGGTGGCGATGCAGGAGTCACCGGCGCCGAGGACCGCGTGTACCCGGTTGAACCCGCCGATGGCCGAGCACCCCGAGCCGGGGTCGCGCTTGTTGCAGCCCGCGGCGGTGTCGTAGAAGTAGGGGCACCGCGTGCGCTGCAGCAGGTTCCCACCGGTGGACGCCTTGTTGCGCAACTGGCCCGACGCGCCGGACACCAGCGCCTCGGACAGCACCGGATAGCGGGTGCGCACCGCGGTGTCGGCGGCGACCTCGGAGTTCGCCGCCTGGGCGCCGATGCGCAGACCGCCGTCGGGGAGTTCCTCGATGCCGCGCAGGGGGAGCCGGCTGATGTCGACCAGGTGGCTCGGCCTCTCGATGTCCAGCTTCATCAGGTCGAGCAGATTGGTGCCGCCGCTGATGAACTTCGCACCGTCCCTGGACGCCGCGGCGACGGCGGCCCGCGCGTCCGCCGCCCGCTCGTAGGTGAAGGACCTCATGCCGTGCCGCCTTCCGCCGTGTCGCGGATGGCCGCGACGATGTTCGGATAGGCGGCGCACCGGCAGATGTTGCCGCTCATCCGCTCGCGGATCTCCTCGTCGGTCAGCGCGATGCGCGCAGAGGCGACGTCGGCGGTGGCGTGGCTGGGCCAGCCCGCCGCCACCTCGGCGAGCATGCCGACGGCCGAGCAGATCTGGCCCGGTGTGCAGTAGCCGCACTGGAAGCCGTCGTTCTCGACGAAGGCGCGTTGCAGGGGGTGCAGGTCGCCGGGATTGCCCAGGCCCTCGATCGTGACGATCTCGTCGTCCTCGTGCATCACGGCGAGCGTCAGGCACGAGTTGACGCGCCGGCCGTTGACCAGGACGGTGCAGGCGCCGCACTGGCCGTGGTCGCACCCCTTCTTGGTCCCGCTCAGACGCAGGTGCTCGCGCAGCGCGTCGAGCAGAGAGGTCCGCGGATCCACATCGAGCCGCCGCACCTGATCGTTGACGTTCAGCCGGATCGCCGTGGGCTGTTCCCTCCCGCCCGGGCCCGGCCCGGCGGGGCCCGTATCCGGATCGCTCATCTCGGCCCGCCTTCCTCCCTCGCCGCGGTGCGGGTGCCGAGCGGGGCGAGCGTCGCCGTGGTCGGCGCGCTTCCCGCGCGGCCCGTCGCCGCTGCGGGGCGCGCTTCCTTCCCAGGGTCTCGCACAAGCGGTGGCACCGCGATTCATGCTCCGGGGCGCCGTTCCGCGCCGTTCCGCGCCGTTCCGCGCCGTTCCGCGCCGTTCCGCGCCGGGAACGCGGTGCCGGTGCGCCGTGCGCCGTGCGCCGTGAGCCGGGCCTCGTGCCACGTGTCGCGGCCTCGCCGTGCCGTCGCGCGCGTACGGCCGCGTCGGGGCGCCGCCGCTCGCGCGTTCACGCGCCGACGCGGGGCGAGTTGCTCTGCCGGCTCCGGGCCCGTCCGGCAGGATGAGGCCGGGCGGCGGTGGTACGGAGGGTGCGGCGGGGGTGCGGTGGCGGTGTGCAGGGAGGTAGGGAGGTGGCGACGGGCGTGCGGCTTCGGTTCGAGGGCTGGATCGCCGGCATCGGGACCCGGTCCGGCGTCCGCCTGGTGGTGGGGCACTGGGCGCGGTCACCGTTCGGGGCCTTCGGCGACGTCATGATCGAGCGGGTGGACGGGGAGCGCCTGCTGCTGGCCCCCACGCGGGAGGTCGCCGACTTCATCGCCGCCACCTACGCCTTCGAGGAGGTGCGGGTCGGTCCGGTGCGGGTGCGGGTGGACGGGGCTGCCTGGGCCGTGACGGCGCCGTCGCTGGAACTGCGATGCGCCACCGGTGGGCGGGGAATGATGGGACGGCTGCTGCGGGCCGTGCCCGGCCCGCTCGCGAACCGGCCGGCCTGGAGTGCTCTGGCCGATCTTCCTGCGCGTCTGATGCCGGGTGTACGCACCCGAGGCAGGAGCGGGGCGGGCCGTCGCGAATGGTACGGCGCGCGGGATCTCCTTCCGATCGTGAGTGCTCGTGCCGTCTTCGAGGGGGTGGAGCTGGGACCCCTCGCGCCCGTCGAACCGCCCGTGCGCTTCGGATTCGGCTCCGTACCCCGGAAACCGGCTGCCGTGCGGGTCACCACGACGGTGGGACTGGACGGTGGACGGCCCATCTGACGGCTGACGGCTTGCACCCGCACCCGAGGCTGACGGCTTGCGCCCGCGCCCCGCGCCCGCGCCCGCGCCCCGCACCCGAGGCTGACGGCCCGCGCCCGCGGCTGATGCCTGACGGCTGCGCGTGTGCCTGGTGGGCTGTGCCTGGTGGACCCGCTCCGATCGCGGCAGTTCAGGGCCGCCGGCGCAGAGGCGGGCATCCGCGGGCGGCCGGGTGTCAGCGGCGCTGGCTACGGTGGGCACATGATCGAGTCCGAGGACATCCGCCGTATCGCCCTGTCCCTTCCCGAGACGGCGGAGAAGGAGGCATGGAGCATGCCCACGTTCCGTGTCGCCGGGAAGATGTACGTCACGATGCCCGACGATCAGACGTCGTTCGCCGTGCGATGCCCGAAGCACGAGCGGACCGAGCTGATCGCCGCCGAACCCGAGAAGTTCTGGGTACCGCCGCACGAGGCGAGTTCGGCCTGGGTCCGGGTGCGGCTCGGCGCACTCGAGGACCTGGACGAACTGCGCGACATCCTCGTGGACTCCTGGAGACAGGCGGCGCCGGACCGGCTGGTGGATCAGCACCCCGAGCTGCGCCCCGGCGAGGGCGCCGGCGGGTGAACGGAGCACGGCCGCGGCGATCGCCCCGGCATCGCGGTCCGGGGCGGGGGAGGTGGCGGCGGCAGGACCGGCGGGACGGCGGTCACGGAGAGCCGTGTTCACCGGGGTGAACTCGACAACGACTGTCGCTGCTTTTGGGAATCCGCACTGCCGTATGTGAAAGCGCAGGTCAGGGGAGTGTTAACGACAGCGATTACCACCATCGTTGCAGCCTTTGCATGAACTCCTCCCTTGCGTTTCACTGCACGGCTGAAAGGCACTCGATCTCATATCCGAGGGGGAAGCGATGGGTGCGGGACACGGACACGGCGGTTCGCACGGCCACGATCACGCTCACGGCGTGACGGGGGACTCCGACAAGAGGTGGCTCTCGATCGCGCTGGTTCTGATCGTCGGGTTCATGTCGGTCGAGGTCGTCATCGGCGTGGTGGCCGAGTCGCTGGCCCTGATCTCCGACGCCGCGCACATGCTGACCGACGCGGTGGCCATCGTCCTCGCGCTCCTGGCCATGCGGATAGCCAGGCGTCCCCCGGGGGCAGCTACACCTACGGCCTGAAGCGGGTGGAGATCCTGTCCGCCCAGGTGAACGGGCTGTCCCTGATCCTGCTGGGTGCCTGGCTGACGGTCGAGGCCGTCGAGCGGCTCATCGACCCTCCCGAGGTCAAGGGCGGGCTCATGCTCGCCACCGCCCTGGCGGGGGTCGCGGTCAACGTCGCCGCCACCTGGTGCCTCTCCCGTGCCAACCGCTCCTCGCTCAACGTCGAGGGCGCCTACCAGCACATCCTGAACGACCTGTTCGCGTTCATCGGCACGGCGGTCGCCGCCCTCGTCGTGCTCACCACGGGTTTCGCGCGCGCCGACGGCATCGCGACGCTCGTGGTCGTCGCCCTGATGCTCAGGGCCGGCTACGGCCTGCTCCGCGACTCGGGGAGGATCTTCCTCGAAGCCGCGCCCGCCCATGTCGAACCCGACCGGCTCGGTGGGCGGCTGGCAGCGGAGCCGGGGGTACGGGAGGTCCACGACCTCCACATCTGGCAGATCGCGTCCGAGGAGACAGCGCTGTCCGCCCATGTGCTCGTCGAACCGGGCGGTGACTGCCATGCCGTACGGCGCGGCCTCGAGGACCTGGTGCGTCGCGACTTCGGCATCACGCACACCACGCTCCAGGTGGACCACCAGCCGGAGGCCCTCCTCCAGATAGGCGGACACGACGGCGCGCCGGGTGAGGTGGCGCACTGGGCGGATCCGCACGGTCCGATCCGCCTCGACGGCGCGCACGGACACCGGGACCGGGGCCCGTACGGCCTCGGGGACGGCGGTCCGAGTGATCCCGACGGTACGCACGGCCATGGGGCGGTCCGCGCGATCCGGTCGTGACGACCGGCGGCGCAGGTGCCCCGAGCGTTGGTGAGGTGGCGGTGGTGCCCCCGTGGAGCCCGGTGCCGGAAGATCCCCTGCCGCCGCACTCGCCACGCCTCCTCGCCTGCTCCTCACCGCCCCCGGCCGCCGGGGGCGGTGAGGCACGCCCCCGCCCCGGCGGCCGGGGGCGGCCGGCGGCGGCCGCCGCCGAGTGGATCAGATGGAAGGACGGCCTGCCCGGAATCACGCGAAACATTGGGATTTCTGTGATTTTGGGATGGGTAGATAGCAGAAGAAAGGATGTACCGGGGCCGGGTAGTCCGGGCCCGAGCGGGAGGGATGACGGGACATCGCCCCTGGATTTCCGTGCACCCGCGTCAGTCAGGAGGGCGCGATGGACCTCTGGGCGATCTGGCTGATCATCGCCGCGGTTCTGGTGGCCGCGGAGATAGCCACCCTGACCGCCGCACTGGGAATGCTGGGCGGGGCCGCGCTCGTCACCGCGGCAGTCGCCGCGGTGGGCGTGCCGCTGCCCTTCCAGCTCCTGGTCTTCACCGTCGTCGCCGTGGTCAGTGTGGTGTTCGTGCGGCCCCGGGTACGGCGCGCGCTCGCACCGCGCGGCGAGCGGTTCGGGGTGGACGCGCTGGTCGGCCGCACCGCCCATGTCGTGTCGGAGGTGACGGGCGCGGGCGGCAGGGTCCGCATCGGCGGCGAGGAGTGGACGGCCCGCGCGTACGACGAGACGCTGGTGATCCCTGCGGGAACGGAAGTGGACGTCATGGAGATCAGCGGCGCCACCGCAGTCGTCTACCCCCGGGAGTGAGTCATGGAAGCCACGGCGCTCCTCTTCGTCGGCGTGATCATCGCGCTCTTGGCGGTCATCACCGTGCTTCGGGCGGTCCGTGTCGTCCCCCAGGCGCGTGCCCGCAACGTCGAGCGGCTCGGGCGGTACCACCGCACGCTGCAACCGGGACTCAACGTGGTCATCCCCTACGTCGACCGGGTCTATCCCGTGATCGACCTCCGCGAGCAGGTCGTCTCCTTCCGGCCGCAGCCCGTGATCACCGAGGACAACCTGGTGGTGGAGATCGACACCGTGGTGTACTTCCAGGTCACCGACCCGCGTGCGGCCGCCTACGAGATCGCGAACTATCTGCAGGCCGTCGAGCAGCTCACCGTCACCACCCTGCGCAACGTCGTCGGCTCGATGGATCTGGAGAAGACCCTCACCTCACGCGACATCATCAACAACCAGCTGCGCGGTGTGCTGGACGAGGCCACCGGAAAGTGGGGGCTGAGGGTCAACCGCGTGGAGATCAAGGCCATCGACCCTCCGCAGTCCATCAAGGACGCGATGGAGAAGCAGATGCGGGCCGAGCGGGACAAGCGGGCCGCGATTCTCGGGGCCGAGGGGCAGCGGCAGGCCCAGATCCTCACCGCCGAGGGGGAGAAGCAGTCCGCCGTCCTCCGGGCGGAGGGCAACCGGACCGCGGACATCCTCAAGGCCGAGGGGCAGTCCCGGGCCATCGACGAGGTGTTCCAGGCGGTGCACCGCAACGACCCGGACCCCAAGCTGCTCGCGTACCAGTACCTCCAGGTGCTGCCGCAGCTGGCACAGGGGCCGGGCAGCACGTTCTGGGTCATCCCCGGTGAGGTCACCTCCGCGCTCCAGGGTGTGTCCCGCGCCTTCAGCGAGGCGCTGCCCCCGTCGCCGGCGACCCGGGAGGAGAGTTCCGGCGGCACCGCCGACCGGAAGGCCGCGGACGACACGGCGCGGGCCGCGGAGGCCGCGGCCGCGGCTGTCGCCGACGCGGTCCAGTCGACCGCGGCACCTCCGCTCCCTGAACCGCCCCCGACCGGTGAGCCGGCCTGACGGCCTTGCGGGTGCCTGGCGGCACGCCCCCGGGAGCTCCGGGAGCCGCCGGCCGGCCCACCGGTCAGTCGTCGGTGAGCATGCGGGTGCGCAGCTTGGCCAGGGTGCCGGCCAGCAGCCGGGAGACGTGCATCTGGGAGATGCCGAGCTGGGCACCTATCCGGCTCTGTGTCATCTCGCGGCCGAAGCGGAGTTCCAGGATGGTGCGTTCGCGGTCGTCGAGTTCGGCCATGTGGGGCGCCAGGGCGCGGATGTCCTCGACGAGTTGCATGTCCGGGTCGTCGACGCCGATTCGGCCCGGGTGGGAGCGGCCGCTTGCCAGGGCCGCGTGCTCGTCGTCGCTGTCGGTGTTCGGGGTGTCCAGCGAGCCGGCCCGGTATCCGGCGGCGGCCACCATGCCCTCGACGACCTCGTCCTTGGTGCGCCCGAGGTGGTCGGCGAGGTCCTCCACACTGGGGTCGCGGTCCAGCGTGGCGACCAGATGCTCCCTGGCCCTGGCGAGTTCGACGCGCAGTTCCTGCAGGCGGCGGGGTACGTGCACGGCCCAGGACGTGTCACGGAAGTACCTCATGATCTCGCCCTGGACGTACGGGACGGCGAAGGAGGTGAAGGCGACCTCGCGGCTGAGGTCGAAGCGGTCGATGGCTTTGATCAGTCCGACGGTTCCGACCTGGACGATGTCCTCCATCTCCCCGTCGCCGCGGTTGCGGAAGCGGTGCGCCACAAACCTGACCAGGGAGAGGTTCATCTCGATCAGGGTGTTGCGGACGTACTGGTGTTCCCGGGTGCCCTCCTCCAGCTCGCCCAGCCGCTCCAGGAACAGCAGGGTCAGCCCCGTGCGTCCTCCGGGGAGACCTCGGTGGCGCGGCCGACGGCGGGAAGCCCGGCGAAGCCGCTGTCCCTCCGACCGGGGTCCGGTGCTCCGGCGGGAGAAGCGGATTCCAGGTGGGTGGTGGGCGTCGTCATGGGCTGGCACTCCTCCACGAAAAGACTGGGCTGGCTCCGGGGCGCCTGCCCTGTCGTTTGCCGCTCATGCATTGTTGCTGTCCGGCAAATGTTAGGTAGGGGAGAACGACCCGCCCGAGTCCGGGGCCGGTTCCGGGGCGGTTCCGGTTCCCGGGCTGAGGCGCGGCGGCCGGACGGGCGACGCGGGGCGCGGTGCACGCCATGGCCGCGGGCAGCCGCGGCCATGGCGTGCGAGGCGCGTCGTCCGTTGAGGGGTGATGTCGGGTGGGGCGCTGCGGACGTCTGCCGGCGGCGACCCGACCGGCATCGACCAGGCGACCGCGGCCGTATGAGACTGCCCGCCCGCGCCCGCGCCCGCACCGCGGACGAGCATGCCGAATCGCTCATCCGGCACGCCACGCGAGCCGGGACGCGCAGCGGCGACACAGCCCTGCCCATCCGCCACGAAGCCGGAACGCCGGGACCGCGGCACTTCGACGGCGGGAGCGGGACGGGTCGCTGACGGGCGGCCGGTGGGCCGGGCCTCTCCTTGTGACCGCCGGGTGCCGCCGCCCGGCGGCGGTGGCGGCGGGACGCAGCGGGCGGTGGCGGGGCACGCACCAGCAGGGCACCGGGCCGGCAGCGGCGCTCAGAGCCTGATGACCCCTTCGAAGACGACGAGGACGCCCACTGCGGCGATCACCACCGCCATCACTCCCGCGGCATGGCCCTCGAGCCACCGTCTGATCCTGGTCAGCGGGGCGAGGACCCGCTCACCCACGAGTACGTGGAGCGCCACGGGCAGGGCCACCGTGCTGGCGGCGCAGGCGGTGAACACGGCGAGGGCGGTCACACCGCTCGTGGTGGCGTGAGTGCCGGATCCGATGGCGAGGCCGGCGGCGGCGGAGAGCAGCAGGATCTTCGGGTTGGCGAGCGACAGCAGCAGTCCGAGCCGGAACGCCCTGGCCGGCTGCGCGCCGGTGAGCAGCCGCATCCAGCCCGGCGCCGGTCTGCCCTGCCGGGTCAGCCACTGGCGGAGGCCGAAGGCGATGAGAAGCGATCCCAGGCCCACTCGGGCCCAGGCGACCCACGGCGGACCCTCCTCGGGGCGGTGGACGACGGAGGCCAGCGCGGCACTGGCGCTCGCGGGGGCGACGATGCCGATGACCCAGCCGGCCAGAAAGGCGCTGCTGGTCGCCCGCGGCCGCGGGGTGAACTGCATGAAGAGCGCGGGGATGAGAGTGAACGGCGACACGGCGATCACCACCGCGAAGAACACGACCTCACCGAATGCCACCGGCACCGCCCTCTGCCGCCCTCGTCTTGCGCGCGTGCACGCACGGTCGCCCCTGCGTACGCGACCCGCCCGTGCCCGACCGGGAGTCCTGGGGCACGGTGACTCTGCCGAGGATGTCACACGGCCCGGCGCATCGGGGGGCAACGACCGCCCGGGTACGCGTCGGCGCGCCCCTGCTCCGAAGCGTACGGCCTCCGGTGCCGTCCGGGTTGTCCGAAGCGTACGGCCACTCCCGCCGTGCGCGCGCTCCGAAGCCCGCCGCCTCCGGTGCCGTCCGCGGGCCGGTGCCGTCCGCGGGCCGCGTGCGGCGCCGCGAACGGCGGCCACCCGGCGGCGCCGGACGCGGCCCGGGCACCGTGTGAGCCGGTCAGGGGACGTCCTGGCGGGTCCGGCCACGGGTGGGCCGAGCGGTGATCGATCCGGGCCAGAATGCCGGACGGCCCGCCGACGCGGCGGGAGCCACTGCGAATCGGAAGGACGGGCGGCATGGGCGGCATGAACGGCGAGACCCTGATGCGACGGATCCTCGACCACGGGAGCCGCGCCGACCCCTACCCGCTGTACGCCGAGCTGCGCAGGACACCGGTGTGCCGGCAGGAGGACGGCAGCTACGCCGTCAGCACCTACCACGAGGTCCTGGCCCTGCTCCACGACCCCCGCCTCACCTCCACCAACCCCGACCAGGAAGCGGCCGACGACAAGCTCCCGCCCAGCATGCTCGGCATGGACCCGCCCGAGCACGACCGCGTCCGGTCCCTGCTGATGCGGCAGTTCGGGCCCCCGCACACGCCGGGTCTGGTCAAGGACATGCGCGGGGACCTCGAGACCACGGTCAACAAGATGATCGACGCCTTCCCCGAGGCGGGAGAGGCCGACCTGGTGGACGCCTTCGCCTATCCGTTCCCGGTGACCGTCATCTGCCGGCTTCTCGGGGTGCCGCCCGAGGACGAGCCGCGCTTCAGGGGCTGGGCCGACAAGCTGGTCGCCTCCATCGACCCCCGGCCCGGCGAGGACCCGGCCATCAGGCAGCGGGAAGGGGCCGAGACCAGGCAGGAACTCGCCCTCTACCTCAACGACCTCGTGGAGAAGGGCGCCGGCGGGCCCGGGGACGGAATGCTGTTCCGGCTCGCCGGGGACCACGACGCCGAAGGCGGACCGCTCAGCCGTCTGGAGCTTCTCGTCGCCGCGGTCCTGCTGCTGATCGCGGGCCACGAGACGACGGTCAACCTCATCACCAACGGCGCGCTCACCCTGCTGCGGCGCCCGGAGCAGTGGGAACGGCTGCGCCGGGAACCGGAGATCGCGCCGCGGCTCATCGAGGAACTGCTCCGGTTCGAGCCGCCGGTACAGATGATCCCGAGGCGGGGCGCGCTGGCGGACATCGAGATCGGCGACGTCACCATCCCGGCGGGATCAACGGTCGCCCTGGTCCTGGCATCGGGGAACCGGGACCCGAAGCGCTTCACCGAACCGGACACCTTCGATCCGGACCGCCCCGACATCGAGCACCTCGGCTTCGGCAGCGGTATCCACATCTGCTTCGGCGCGCCCCTGGCCCGCCTGGAGGCCCAGGTCGCCCTCACCGAGCTGGTTCGCCGGCTCGACGGCGCACGTCTGCTCCAGGACCCTCCGCCGTATCGCAGCAGTGCGGTGCTGCGCGGGCCGCGGCACCTGACGGTCGGTTTCGACCGCGTCCTGGTCTGACACCGCCCGCCCGGCCGGGCCGCTCCGGGATGCCGGACGCTTCCGGCCCGGTGAGTCGCCCCCCAGCGCGCGTCAGCGGACCGCCGCGGCCGGCCGGCCGCCCACCGGTTCACGGCTGACGGGCACCCGCCGTACCGCGATGCCCTCCCGGGCCGGGTTGCCGCCCCAGTCCTCCCGGGCGGGCACCTCCTCGCCCTTCATCAGGAAGGAGTCGGCGGCGAGTCGGGCGTGGTCGCCGACCGTCGTTCCGTAGTGGACGAAGGCGCCGACCCCCAGGGTCACATGGGCGCCGAGTGTCGCCTGGTCGGACTTGAAGGCGCCGTCCTCCTGGGAGTGGCACTGGATGACGGTGCCGGCGTTGAGCGTGCACTCGTCGCCGATGGTGACGAGGGACCGCTCGATCAGCGTGCAGCCGTCGTCGAAGACCCGCCGGCCGATCCGGACCCCCAGCAGCCGCCAGACGACGTTCTTGAACGGGGTGCCGTTGAAGAGCTGCATATAGCGGTGGGTCGTCAGCTTCCAGAAGCGCTCGTGCCGCCAGAAGGACAGGTCGTAGATCGAGCAGTACAGCGGCCTCAGCGGCCTAACCCGGATCACGATCCGCTCGACCAGCGCGAAGTAGGCGACGGTGAACATCAGGGTGATCAGGCTGAACAGCGCGACCGACGCCACACCGTGGGCGTGGTAGAGATCGACCGCGGTCATGCCGATGAGGGCGACGACATAGAAGTGGAACCAGCGCACCAGCAGGTGCAGGACCGCCGTCAGCGCGTTGTGGCGGTTCTTCGCGCCCAGGCGGCGGCGCAGTTCGTCGCCGGTGGCGAGGTGGTCGAAGCGCTGGTCGCGCCGGACCGTGCGCGGTATCTCGAAGCTGGGCGAGCCCAGCAGCCCCACCCTTCGCGGACCGGCCCGTCGACGGGCACCATCACCTTGGTCGCGAGCAGGCAGTTGTCCCCGATGCGGCTGCGCGCGGGGTAGACGATGTTGTTGCCGAGGAAGCTGCTCGCCCCGATCGAGGCCGGGGAGAAGCGGAACGTGGTGCTGGAGAAGTCGGCGTTGATGACCGACAGGCCGTCCGCGACCATCGTGCCGGTGCCGACCCGGCTCAGGTACGGGGTGTCGTGCTTGACCAGCGAGCCGAAGTTCGACCCCGTCTGCTGGACCCGGCACAGGTCGTACCCGAGGCAGCGAAGGTAGTGGACGATGGCGGAGCTGTCGCCGAACAGCAGGACGAAGAACCTGACGTTGGTCATCCGGGTGAGGGCTCGCTGGAAACCGTGGTGGACCCCGAACAGGGGGTAGACCCTGCCCGGCCTGATCGCCAGGCGCAGCAGCCGGGGCACCGCGATCATGGTGACCAGGGCCACCAGCAGACCACCGAAGAAGGCGACGAGCGAGGCGATCAGCACATCGAGGTAGAACCCGGGGCTGGTCAGGGCCAGCTCGGGGTGCAGCAGTGCGTCGAGCTGCGGCAGTACGGCGAACAGCAGGCCGAGACCACCCAGCGCGATGGGCAGGTACACCCCCAGCAGCAGCAGGAGCTGAGCCGCCGTGTAGAGGACCTTGCGCAGTCCGCCGCACGGGGCGGACTCGACGGCGCGGAAGTCCGTGGTGGTCGGCTGGGCCGGGGATCCGTGCCACGACTCGCCCGCGGGGACGGCCTGCCCGGTGTGCAGCGAGGAGGCATGGCCGAGCTGGGCGCCCTCGCCCATCGACGTACCGATGTCGAGGACCGACTGCTCGCTGACGGTCACGTCGCGGCCGAGCGTCACGGGACCGGTCTCGATCATCCCGTCGCTGGCCCGGTAGCAGGCGAACAGCACGTCCTTGCGGATGACGGTGCCCTCGCCGATCGTGAGCAGGTCCGTGCACACCGGCACGCTACGGGCGAAGACCGAGACGTTCCGGCCGATCTCCGCGCCCAGCGCCCGCAGGTACAGCACATACAGCGGTGTGCCGACGAACAGGCGCATCGGGCTGAGGCGGATCAGGGTCTTCACACACCAGAAGCGCAGATAGCCGAGGCTCCACACGGCAAGCCGCCGGGGCCGGAAGCGCCCGATCAGCAGCCACTTGGCGACGACGGGGAGCGCGGAGAGGGCCGTGAAGGCCGCGGCCGCGAACAGTGCCGAGCGCAGGTAGACGCCGAGAGCCCCCGAGCCGCTTCTGATCCACTCGTACCCGCTGGTCAGGACGACGGCCACCACGAGGGACAGGCCCAGGAAGAACAGAAACTGCAGTGTGCCGCACAGCACGTACTGCCAGGTGCGCATCCCGGCAGGCGCCTCCGGGGACCCCGCCGTCATCGCTGACGCCACTCCTGACGTGTTTCCCGGTGATTCTCCCGAGGAGGACGGTCCCGTCGTCGCCGGTGCCGTGCGGGGCGTCCCTCCGGCGGACGCGTCGGCCTCGGCGGGGACGGCCGCGGTCGCCGGTCCGGTGTGAGGAGGACCGAGTGCCGCGGCCAGGCCCCTGATGGTCGGATTGCGGTAGACGTCTTTCATCGACACCGTGGGGAGGTCGTCGTGTTTGCGGACGCGGGCGCAGAACTGGGCCATGGTCATGGAGTCGGCGCCGAGGTCGGTGAAGAAGTGGCTGTCGGCGGGTATCCGCTCGGTGCGCAGGACGCCTGCGAGTATCTCGGCCAGAAGTGTTTCGGTGGCGTTGCCTTGCCGCGGTGGGTCTTCGGTGGGTGGTTGTGTCGGTGCCGGTGGGGCTGCGGGGGGCAGTGAGGCGGCCAGGCTTTGCAGGGTGGGGTGCTGGTAGACGTCTTTCATCGACACCGTGGGGAGGTCGTCGTGTTTGCGGACGCGGGCGCAGAACTGGGCCATGGTCATGGAGTCGGCACCGAGGTCGGTGAAGAAGTGGCTGTCGGCGGGTATGCGCTCGGTGCGCAGGACGCCCGCGAGCACCTCGGCCAGAAGCACCTCCGTGCTCTCCGCGGTCACCGGGTCCGCCCGCACCGCCGAGTCGCTGCCCGCGGTGGCGGACCGTTGGAAGCTGTTGCAGGTCACGACGGTTCCTCCCGAAGGCGACGGCCGTCGTCGGCCGAGAGCGCCGCCGCAGTGCGGGCGTCCCGGCCTCCACCGTGAACGAATTCCCGCGACTCGATGGTCTCAAGGTCATCAGTTGCTCTACGGCCGTATGTCCATGGATGCATGAGTCGTTCACCTGCGGTCGCGTGGCCCTCGCCCGGGGAGGTTCAGGAGGCGCGCGTGTCACTTCACGCCGGAGGCGGTGGGAGAGGGCCCCACGGTTCTGGTTTCAATCGCCTCTCATTCCAGTAGGCACGATCGGGCGATGTATGTCCTGTTACCGGAGTTCGGGGCTTGACCCGGGCGGCAGGATCTGCAGACCGGTCCCCGGGGCGGCTCTCCGCCCCTTCCGGCCGGATGGCCGCAGTCGATGCCGCCTCATCGAGCGACGACGCCTCCTCGGTCCATGCCGCGGTTCGGGCGGCGGTGGCCCCTCGGTTCCATGCTGCCTCATCCGCCGCCCGATATCAGCGGGCCGCGAACCCGGGACGTCCCGCATCGCGGCGGGGTGACACCAGAGCCTCCGCAGGATCCACTGGTGTCACCCGGGACCACCCCGCAGGGGCGCATGCCGCAGGGCCCGCAGGGGCAGCGCCCCGCCGCTCGGCGGGGGTGGTCCGGCCGCCCGCCGGGTGGTTGAACCGGCTTGTTTCTCGAATCGTGGTGACCGATGGGACACGTCTTCGCTCCGGCCGTGCCGTCCGCGACGATCGCAGGCGGCACACTCCGGCGCGCGTCGTCACGGGGCCGGATGGTCGGCCTCGATCTGGCACGGGGCCTGGCGATCATGGGCATGTTCGCCGCGCACGTCGGCCCCGATCCCTCGGTGGGCGGGCCCCTGGGCTGGGCCATGGAGGTGGCGCGCGGCCGGTCGTCCGCCCTGTTCGCGCTGCTCGCCGGTTTCACCCTGGTGCTCCTCATGGGCCGGCCCCGGCCGCACACCGGACGCCGGGGCCGCCAGGCGGCCGGCCGTGTCCTGATCCGTGCCGCCCTCCTGATGGCGCTGGGGTACGCGCTGGTCCTGCTGGACACCGACGTCGACGTCATCCTGCCCTTCTACGGACTGCTCTTCGTGCTCGCCCTCCCGCTCTACCGGATGAGCGCGAGGACGCTCGCGCTCATCGCGCTCTCCACCGCCCTGGTCATGCCCCAGGTGCTCTATCTGCTCCGGGTAGCGCTCGACGGCGGCGGGCTCGCCGACGCCCTCGCAACTCTCGATCCCCTGGCACGGATCACCGGCTCGGACGGCTTCCTCGGACTCTTCGTGACCGGTGAGTACCCGGCCCTGACGTGGTTCTCCTTCATCGTGGCCGGAATGGCGGTGGCCAGGCTCGACCTCTCGCGCCGTGACGTGGCCCCGAAGCTCGCGATCACCGGAGCGGTCCTGGCTGTGATCGGTTACGGGGGGTCGTGGCTGGCCCTGCACGCGGTCCCGGGCGCCCTGGCGGGGGTGAGCGCGGCCGCGGGCGGAGGCCCCGCCGCCTCGGCGTGGTGGTCCGACGCCGTCGGCGAGGAGTTCGCGACCGGGCACCCGGCCTGGCTGCTGGTGGCCTCCCCGCACAGCCAGACCACCTGGTCCGTCCTCGGCAACACCGGCGTCGCGCTGGCCGTTCTGGCCGGCTGTCTCATCGCCGTGCGGATCTCCGGCCCCCGTGCCCGGCTGCTCGCACCCCTCGTCGCGGTCGGGTCGATCTCCCTGACGGCCTATGTGGCCCATATCCTCGCCATCCGGCTGCTGGACGCTGTCGGCGGCGAGGAGTGGCCCGCGCTGCCGGTCCTTCTCGGGTTCGCGGTCGCGGCCATGGCGGCGGCCGTCCTCTGGACCCGCTTCTTCCGGCGCGGCCCGTTGGAGTATCTGCTGCACAGCGCCACCAAGCCGGCCCGTTCGCTCATGTGAGGGGACGGGCCCGGACTGGCCGGGTGGCCGGGACCGTGCGACCCGGGTGGCCATCGGCGGTGCCCGTGCGCACGGGAGGACGGCAGGGACGGGGAGTGCGGGAGTGCGGGGAGGGCAGGGTGGACGGGGGACCCACCGGCCCGGTGAGAGTGCGGGGCCGTTGCCGCGGTGGCGTGCGGCGGGCGTGGTGTGGCGCGGAACCGCCGCGTGGGCACACGGCCTGCGCATCCGGCGCCGGCCGCCCGGCCGAAGGCCGCAGGGACGACACGGCCGGTGCCCAGCGGGTCCGACCCGCGACCGCCGTACCCATAGGGTGATCCCATGTCCGTCAGGCTGAGTTCCACCAGGGCCCGTGCCGCGCTCGGTACATCGGCGCGTGTGTCGACCGAGTTGCTGCTGGTCTTCGTGATGGCCGCGGTGGCCCTGTGGCTGCTGGGCCGCATGTGGCCGGTCGTCTGGCCCCTCATCGTGGGCCTGCTTCTCACGACGCTGACCTGGCCACTGACTCGGCGTCTGCGCGGGCGCGGATGGCCGCCCGCCCTTGCCGCGTCGGCGGTGACCGTCCTGTTCCTGCTGGTCGCCGCGGGCGTCGTGGCGCTGATCGCGGTGCCGGTGGCGTCCCAGTCCGGCGAACTGTCCGCCGGTGTCGTCCAGGGCATCCAGCAGGTGCGCGAGTGGGCGGCCGGCCCCCGCTGAACATCGGGGACGACCAGATCACGGGCGCTTTCGACACCGGGGTGGAGCGCATCCAGGACAGCGCAGGCAGTATGGTCACCGCGGTCGTCACCGGAGTGGGCACGGTGGTCAACGGTGTCGTCACGGCCGTTCTCGCGCTCTTCCTGATGTTCTTCTTCCTCAAGGACGGCCCCCGGTTCCTGCCGTGGCTCTCCCGCCAGCTGCCCGGCTCGCTCGCCGTCCACGTCCCGGCCGTGGCCGCGCGCGGCTGGAACAGGCTGGGAGCGTTCGTGCGTTCCCAGGCGTTCGTCGGCCTGATCGACGCTGTCTTCATCGGCATCGGTCTGTGGATCCTCGGCGTACCTCTGGTGCTTCCGCTCGCCGTACTGACCTTTGTGTCCGCGTTCGTTCCGATCGTGGGTGCCCTGTTCGCCGGTCTCGTCGCAGTGCTCATCGCCCTGGTGTCGAACGGCCTGGTGGACGCGCTGATCGTGCTGGCGATCATCGTCGTGGTGCAGCAACTCGAGGGCAACGTGTTCCAGCCGATGATCCAGGGCCGTGGCCTCGGCCTCCACGCGGCGGTGATCCTGCTGGCCGTGACGCTCGGCGGAAGCCTGGCGGGAATCGTGGGCAGCCTGCTCGCGGTACCGGCGGCCGCTCTGATCGCGGTGGTGTGGAACTATCTGCGTGAGCAGCTCGGAGAACCGGAGACCGAACCGGAGACCGAAGGCGAGACCGAACCCGAGGCCGGGCGGGAAGCCGGGTTGGAGGCCGGAGGGCCCTCCGCCGGTGCCGCCGCCGTGGTCTCGTAGCGCCTGCGGCGGGGCGGGCCCGAGCGGGGCGTTCGCTCCAGAACATCCGCCGCTCCCGCCGCTGTTCGCCGCTGTGTCTGCCGCGGCCGGTCCGGGGCGGAAGCCGGGACCCCACGCCGAGGCCGAAGGGTGCCCGGCGCCGAGGTCGTTTCCCCGGCGGTGGTGCCGCATTCCCTCGCGGGTCCGTTGTGCGGTGCCACAGGGCCCGGTGCGCGGGTGCCCGCGTACCGGGCGACGCCGGTTGGTGAGCCACACCACAGTCCCCTCTTGGCCCTTAATAAGACTTCTGGATGCGCATTTGATAGCGTCCTGGATGTGCGACTCACCAAGTTCACCGACCTGGCCCTCCGCTCCGTCATGCGCCTCGCGGTCTGTGCCGACGACGAGGTGCTGACCACCCGTGAGGTGGCCGAGGCCATGGGTGTGCGGCACACCCATGCCGCGAAGGCGATCACCCGCCTGCAGCACCTCGGGGTGGTCGAGGCCCGCCGTGGACGTGGCGGCGGGCTCGTGGTGACCGACTTCGGCCGGCGGGCGTCGGTGGGCTGGCTGGTCCGTGAACTCGAGGGTGAGGAGGAGGTCGTGAGCTGTGACGACCCGCCGTGCCCCCTGCGCGGCGCCTGCCGTCTGCGGGGTGCGCTGCGTGACGCCCAGGCGGCTTTCTACGCCACGCTCGACCCGCTGAGCGTGGCCGATCTCGTGGCGTCGCCCACCGGGCCCGTCCTCGTCGCACTCGGCGGGCCGCCGCCGCGTTAGCCCCGTCGCGGGCCCCCGGCTCCGTGCGCCGGGGCCTCGGGGGGTGAGCGCATGCATCCATCAAAACACGAAGATCATTTACCTATTAGGATGAGGAGTCATTCGTGCTCTCCGAACAGGCCACTCCCGTCATCCGGGCCACGCTGCCGATCGTCGGTTCCGCCATGGGGGACATCGCCGAGCTCTTCTACCGCAAGTTGTTCGACGCCCGTCCCGCGCTGCTGAGAGACCTGTTCAACCGCGGCAACCAGGCGAACGGGGAACAGCGGCAGGCGCTCGCCGGATCGATCGTCGCCTTCGCCGGGATGCTGCTGGAGCAGCCCGGCACCCGCCCGGACGCGATGCTCGCCCGGATCGCGCACAAGCACGCCTCGCTCGGGATCACCTCCGACCAGTACAAGATCGTTCATCACCATCTGTTCGCGGCGCTGGCCGACGTGCTCGGTGACGCGGTCACGGACGAGGTCGCTGAGGCCTGGGACGAGGTGTACTGGTTGATGGCCAACGCCCTGATAGCCGTCGAGACGCGCCTCTACCAGGAGGCGGGTGCCCCGGAGGGCGAGGTCTGGCGGTCCATGGAGATCACCGGGCGGCGCCAGGAGACGGCCGACGTCGTCTCCTTCCTCCTGCGGCCCCGCGACGGCCGCCCCGCGGGAGCCTTCCGGGCGGGCCAGTACGTGAGCGTCCGTGCCGAACTGGCCGACGGCGCACGGCAGATCCGCCAGTACAGCCTTTCCGCCGCCCCCGGCCGGCCGGACTGGCGGATCAGCGTCAAAAGGGCCCACGGCGCGACCGGACCGGAGGGCGAGGTGTCGACCTGGCTCCACGAGCACGCTCACCCCGGCGACGTGCTGACCGTGTCCGTGCCCTTCGGCGACCTCGTCCTGCCCGAGGGTGACGGACCGCTGCTGCTGGCCTCCGCGGGCATCGGGAACACGCCCGTACTGGCCCTGCTCGACCACCTGGTGTCCACCGGGGCGGACCGCCGTGTCGTCACGGTCCACGCCGACCGCACCCCAGCCGACCACGCCCATCGCGTGGAGCATCTCGCCCTGGCTCGCGCGCTGCCCGGCGCCCGGCTCCACCTGTGGTACGAGTCGCCCGGGCATGACGCCCCGGACGCCCCGGACGGACAGGACGGACAGGCCGGACAGGCCGACCTGGGTGGCCTGGACCTCCCGGAGGACCTGACCGCGTATCTGTGCGGTCCACTGCCCTTCATGCGCGCGGTGCGCGGTGACCTGCTGCGCAGGGGCATACCCGCCGAGAGGATCCACTACGAGGTCTTCGGCCCGGACCTCTGGCTCGGCAGGTAGCGGCCGGTGAACCGTGGCCGGTGAACGGTGAACGGTGAACGGTGAACGGTGAACGGTGAACGGTGAACGGTGAACGGTGGCGCCGGACACGCGGCACACCGCCGCGTACGCTCGGCGCCACACCGCGACCGGGAGGGTCGACCGCTTGAGACGGGCTTCGAGAGAGCAGTCTCGCAGGACAAAGGGAAGTGCCGGAACGCGCCGGGACCCGTGCGCCGGGAGCCGAAGAGGGGCACCGAACGCGCCGGGAAGCGCGGGCACGAGGAGGAGGTACACCGGGCATGAACACCCCCTGGGCGGCCGTGGCCGCCGCGACGGCCTTCGTCTGGCTCGGGATGGTGCTCGCCATCTCGTTCCTGGAGGCGCCCCTCAAGTTCCGCGCCCCCGGCGTGACCCTGCGGATCGGTCTCGGTATCGGCCGCCTCGTCTTCCGCGCGCTCAACCGCGCCGAAGCCGCCCTGGCCGCCGTGCTGGTCCTCGCGGTCGCCGCCGGCGCACTCCCCGCTCCCGTCGTTGTTCTGACGGGCCTCGTCGTCGGGCTGCTGCTCGCGCAGCTCGGCGCCGTCCGGCCCGTCCTCAACCGCCGCTCGGACCGGGTGCTGGCGGGGGAGGACGTCCCGCGCTCGCGCGCCCATCTCGTCTACATCGCCTGCGAGTCGGCCAAGGCACTCCTTCTGCCCGCGCTGGGCGTCGTCGCACTGTCGCTCTGAACATGCCGCCGCGGCGGCCCGCCCGGCCGCCGCGCCGCGGAGGGCCGGGACCCGGAGGCCCGGTAGGGCGGCGGCGTCCGGCGGCAGCGGTGTCCGGGCGTACGGACCGGCGGAGCGGCGGATCCGCGGTGTGGACGGATCCGGAACCGTTCCCGCCGGGCCTGCGAGCCCCCGGTCACCTCCTCATAGCGAGTCGACCAGCTCTGCCAGGGCGGCGCCG
The DNA here is from genome assembly GCA_003725745.1 of Streptomyces sp. I6. Classification (GTDB taxonomy): domain Bacteria; phylum Actinomycetota; class Actinomycetes; order Streptomycetales; family Streptomycetaceae; genus Streptomyces. The sequence goes on from RHDP01000001.1 coordinate 6,058,212, forward strand.
AGCCGTTCCAGCCCCGGGCCCGCGGGGCCCCGGGTTCGGTCATATAGACATCGCGGCGGATCTCGATCATGAGGGCGCCGACGCGAGGGTTGCTGCCGTAGAAGCCGAGCGGAACGTACGTACCCGCGAAGGGGCTGTCGCGCGCGGTGCCGCCGAAGCCCGCGAACGCCCGCTCGGCGGCGGCGAGCAGCGGAGGCGGGGTGTGGAAGGCGTCCGTGCCCAGGCAGACCGGCGGCCGGGGCCCGTCGCCGTGGAGTTCGTAGGGCAGCGGCGCCGTGGGGTACGAGTGCACGTCGATGACGACCGCCCGCCCGACGGCTTCGAGGCGGCCGGCCACGGCGGCGGTCATGGCCCGCGCGTACGGGTGGAAGTACCGGTCCAGGAGCGGCCGCGGGTCCGTGCCCTCGGGACGGAGGCGCTCGCGGTGCGTGGTCCTCGTGTAGACCGCGCCCATGCCGGCGGCGAGCATCTCCTCGCGCCCGTCGGGGAATCGCTCCGGGTCGACCACCAGCCGGGACAGCCCGTTGACGAACTGCCACGGCCTGAGCGCGGCCGCGTCCGCCGCGGCGGCGGCGAGGGCGGCGGTGTGGGCGTCGGTGATGTGGTCGAGTTCCAGTGCCAGCGCGGCGTCGTCCAACTCGATGCCGCGCCGCACCGGCTCGGGAATCTCCCGCGAGGAGTGCGGGACGTGGAGCACGACGGGGGAGTCGCCGGCGCCCGGAACGAGGTGGAAGGAGGACACGGGAGGCGATCCTACGGCTGGTGGCTGGTGGCTGGTGGCTGGTGGCTGGTGGCTGGTGGCTGGTGACTGATGTCCGGTTGTCGGTGTGCGGTGTGCGGTGTGCGGTGTGCGGTGTGCGGTGCGTGCTGTCCGGTGTCCCGCATCCGGCGGCTGGCGACCCGTTGGCCGGCGCGCGGTACCCGCTGCCCTCGTACCCGCGCCCGTTGGCCGGTCGCGGGAGCATGCGCCCGGTGGCCACGGTGCAGCCGGTCGCGGCCGGGGGGCCGTGGGCTCGTGGGCTCGCGGGCCCGGCGGATCCCGAGCCGCACTGCCCTGTGTCCTCCGCCGGGAGCGCGTCCCGGACCCCGATCCGCGGCGCCCCCGTTCGCCCTGTTAACACCGAACTGATTTCTGACGCAACCTCTCTTTTTTCTGGGTGTGGCTGGTTATGATCGGCCTTCTCGTCCTGGCCCAGACCTGGCCGGAGCCGTCATCCCCGAGTCCCCGGGGTGCGCCGCCCGGCCCGGTCGACGGTCCGTCACGCTGTCCCCCGCTCCTGAGGACTGATGTCACCGATACAACGCATCGGGCCACGAGGCCCGTCGGCGAAGCGCCGGCGGCGCACGCTGCACCTGCGTACGCTGCTCATCTGGCTCGCCGTCGTTCCCATCATGGCCCTGGGCGTCCAGTCCGTCCTGGCCGCGAACCGGTTGCTGGAACAGTCGGGGCATCTGCGCGCCGACGTGGAGTCCGGCGAACGGATCGGCATACCCCTGTCGCGTCTGATGGTCGCGATGCAGTCCGAGCGGACGCTGACCGCCGCAAGCTGGGGCGGCACCGGGGTGCCCGAGAGCGTGATGCGGGAGCGGCGCGCGGCCACCGACCAGGCCGCGACCGCCTTCCGCCGCTCGTGGGCGCCCGGGACCGCGGTGTCCGAGATCGCGGACCGCCGGCTGCTGGAGGTCTCCGAGGGCCTGGGCGATCTGGACGCCTACCGCGAGCGCACCGACAGCGGGACCGGAAACGCCGACAGCACCCTCGCGTACTACAGCGGTGTGATCGGCCAGATGATCCGCTTCTACCAGGACGAGCTGAGCCACACCGAGGACGGCGGGCTCATCGAGGACACCCGCGTCGTCAGCGCCATGTTCGCGGCCTCCGAGATGGTGGCCCAGGAGGACATGATCATCGCGCAGGCGGGCCCTCCAGGACGCTGACCCCGTCCAGGTTCGCCGACTTCGTCAACGCCGTCGGGGCCCAGCGGTACCTGTACGACACATGGGTCGTGCCGTACCTGCCGGACGCGCAGAACGACCTCTACGCGCAGATGGTCCGGTCGGGGGCGTGGCAGACCAAGTCCCGTATCGAGAGCGCGGTCCTGTCCGAGCAGACGATCACCGACGACGGCGTGAAACTGCCGCGTGACGTCAACGGCTGGCGGGCTGCGCAGGAGCAGTGGGGGCCGCAGCTCACCACCCTGAACGCCGACCGGTCCCGGGCCCTGCTGGACCGCGCCGACGCCCGGGCGACCGACCTCGAGACGGATGTCGCCTGGCTGATCGCGGGAAGCATCGCCGCGCTGCTGGCCGTCGCCGCCGTCGTCGCCCTCACCACGGGCTCGGTGCTGCGCAGGCTGAACCGTCTGCACCACCGGTCGGTGGCCATCGCCGAGCGCATCCTGCCGGACGTCGTCGACCGGCTGCAGAGCGGCAAGCCCGTCGACACCGCGGCGCTGCCCGCGGTCCGGGGCGAGAAGGACGAAGTGGGGCGTGTCAACGACGCGTTCGCCCGGGTCGTCGCCGTGTCGGTCGACGGCCACACACAGCTCGCGGCCGAGCGGCAGGGTTTCGGCATGTTCGCGGCGGGCATCGCCTCGCGCACCGGGAACCTGGTCAGCCGCCAGCTCAGCCTCACCGAGGAGCTCCAGGACGCCTTCGGCCACGACGAAGCGCTCCTGGCCCAGCTGATGAGGGCCGACCAGCTGACGGTCGGTATGCGCCGGCAGATCGAGAACCTGCTCATCCTCTCCGGTGGCGAGATCCCCGACCCCCACACCGAGCCCATGCGCATCGCCGACCTGCTGCGCGAAGCGGCCGCTGAGGTCGAGGACTTCCGGCGGATCGAGCGCCAGGCGCTGGACGAGGTCAGCATCGAGGCTGCCGTGATCAGCCAGGTCAGCCATCTGCTGGCGGAGTTGCTGGACAACGCCACGCGGTTCTCGCCGCCGAGGTCCAAGGTCGTCATCCGGGCCGAACTCGTGGCCGACGGGCTGTCGGTCGAGATCGAGGACCGCGGCCCGAAGGTGGCACCCGCGACATACGAGGAGATGAACGGACGCCTGTACTCGGCACCGCCGTACGCCGTCCTCGCGGAGAACGCCCATCGGCTCGGGCTGTTCGTGGTCGGCCACCTCGCCGACGGGCTCGGGGCGACGGTCACGCTGCGCAGATCGGTGTACGGCGGGACGTCGGCCGTGGTGATCCTCCCTCAGGAACTGCTCGTACCGACCAGGAACGAGACGGGTGGCGTGCCGGACGCGTCGGTGCGCGGGGAGTTCCCGGCGGAGGCCGTCGGTCAGGAGCCGCCGCGTGTCGCGCAGGAAGCCGGTGGACGGCCCGCGGCCGAGGAGAAGGCCGGCGGACGGTCCGCGGGCACGGAGGACGCGGGCGATCGGCCCGAACCCTCCGGGCCCGCGCCCCTGGTGGCCGGCCGGGGCAAGGGCGAGCCCGAGCCGGCCCGGCGCACGGATGCCGGCCTGCCCGTGCGCACGTCCCACGCGCGGACGGCCGCGGAGCCGGAGCCGGAGCCGGAGCTGGAGCTGGACGGGGAGCGGGACGGGGACCCGCACGGGAAGTCGCCGGCTCGGCCCGGCGGGGAACCGCGCGAGCCGGACGGGTGGTTGCCGAGCCGGCTGCACGGCGAGCCGCTGGGTGGGCAGGGCGGCGAGTCGCCGGGTGGGCAGGGCGGTGAGCCGCCGAGGCGGCCGTACGGGGAGTCGCCCGAGCGCGCGACCGTGCCCTCTCGCTCACGGCCCGCCGAGCCGTCGCACCCGCGGCCGCCGCAGAGCCCGGCGCGTCCGGCCCTGTCCGTGCGGCCCGTGCGTGACATGCCTCCGGCCCGAGCCGCAGGCGACATGCGTCCGGCCCTCCCCGAGCGGATCCCGCAGACACACATGGCCGAGCAACTCCTCGGGCCGCGCCGTGCGACGGAGGCGGTGGCAGTGCGGGAAGCGGACACCCCCGAAGAGGTGGCCGACGCCTGGGCGGACTACGAGCAGGGGACCCAGACGGTGGAAGACGAGCTCCGACAGGATCAGCGATGACGACGACAGCCAACGACATGATCTACAGCGTCCTGGACAACAACCTGAGCAGGATCGCGGACATCAAGGGCGCCGTTCTGCTGTCCAACGACGGGATCATGCTCAGCTCCTACTTGCTGGACCGCCCCCAGGGTGAGCGCATCGCGGCGGCTTCCTCCGGGATCGCGTCCACCATGAAGGCGATCTCCGGGGACGTCGACGGCGGCCGGGTGATCCGCCAGCTGGTCGAGATGGAGGACCGCTACCTCTGCATCGTCGGATGCGGGGAGGGCAGCACCCTCATCGTCGTGACGTCCCGCAAGGCCCGGCTCGGTGAACTGGGCGGCGAGGCCGTCCGCACGGCGCAGGCGCTCGGGGAATGGCTGAGCACACCAGGACGCGCTCAGGCGCCGACGTCGCAATGACCGATGCGCCGCGCCGCGCAGGCGGCCGACGGACGCGCCTGTACGCCCTGACCGACGGGCGTACGACCGCTCCGCCCGCCTCGCTGACCATGGACACGACGGTCACGGCAGCGGTCTCCCCGGATGCCTACGACGGCCTGCCCAGCGAGTGGCAGGCCGTCCTGTCCCTGTGCGTGCCGCCGAACGGCCTGGCGGTCGCGGAGATCGCCGCCCGTATGCACATGCGCCTGACGCCCACGATCCTCCTCCTCGGCGAGTTGGAGGACCGCGGGCTGGTCCGGCACCGGTCGCCCCTGGAGGAGACCGAGACCACCAATGTCAACCTGCTCATGAGAATCAGGGACAACCTTGCCCGGATATGACACCTCTGCCCAGGAAGTGGCCCCCGTCAAGATCCTCGTGGCCGGGGGATTCGGCGTCGGCAAGACGACTCTGGTCGAGACGATCTCCGAGATCGAGCCCCTGCGCACGGAGGAGCGGCTGACCGCCGCCGGCGTCGGCGTGGACGACCTGCACGGGATCGAGTCCAAGACGGTGACGACCGTGGCCATGGACTTCGGCCGCATCACCCTCACCGACGCCGGGGTCGTGCTCTATCTGTTCGGGACACCGGGCCAGGAGCGGTTCTGGTTCATGTGGGACGACCTGCTCAACGGCGCCCTGGGGGCGATCGTGCTGGTCGACACCCGGCGCCTCGACCGCAGTTTCCCCGCGGTCGACTTCTTCGAGAGCCGTGGGCTCCCCTTCGTGGTCGGCGCCAACTGCTTCCACGGCGAGCAGCTCTACAGCCCCGAGGAGATCAGGTCGGCGCTGCACCTCCGCGACCCGGACACCCCCGTCCTCATGCTCGACGCCCGCACTCGCGGGGACGTGCGCACGGCGCTGCTCGCTCTTCTCGACATGCTGATCTCCAAGGCCGGTACGGCGGCGCGGGTGTGAGCCCGGACGTGCTCCGCTACGGGGGCCGGGTGCCGCGCCCCGTGCGCACCGGCGCGGGGCACGCATCGCTGCCGTTGGAGTGGCATGGCCGGTCGCCGAGGCCGTGGTGGCCCGGCCGGTGCTCAGACCGCCGGAACGGTCAGCGAGTAGGACTGCGCCGCCGGCGCGCTCGCCGTGTTGGGGCTGATGGACACATCGACGTCGAAGTTCGCGCCGTAAGTGGCCCGGTAGGTCCCCGCGCCCTTGAAACTCAGGGCCTTCTTCGCCGAGTCCAGGGTGAAACCGCTGGGCAACGCGGGCGCGGGCTTGCCGTACTTGGTGCCGTACTTCTGGTGGTAGGCGAGGTCGTCGTACAGCGGGTAGTCGCCGCCGATACAGGAGTCCCCGAGGCAACTCAACGTCTGGTATATGCCGCCGAGGTCGGTGGACAGGTCGACGTCGCCGCTGGCTATGGCCTGCTGGAGGCGGACGGTGACGGTGGCGGTGGAGTGCGCCGGGACCAGGATGTTCTGCGACGGCGCGGTGTAGACGACGCCCTTGGTCTGCGAGGTGCTGCTGGAGTCGCTGAAGCTCCAGGTCGTGGTGAGGTCGGTGCCCATGTGCACCGCCTTGCCCATGTCGACCGAGACGGACACCTTGTTCGCGACGGCCACCCCCTTGGTCACCGTATTCGTGACGGTGTCGGAGAAGCTCTTGGAGAAGCTCTCGCTCGTGAGGGTGAGCGGGGCGTCGGTGGAGTTCTTCAGGGTCGACGTCCCCACGAACCACAGGTCGCCCAGACTGACCGAGGGCTCCCCTACGACGGTCACCGTGGTGTTGGAATTCGTGACCTTGTTCGTGAAGACATAGGTGGGGTTGTCCCCCGCCTGATCCCTGATCACGGTTTCCAGGTTGGTGATCCCCAGGGTGTCTGCCTGTGCCGGAGTGGCCAGCAGGATGGACGTCACCACCGCCGAGGCGGTCAGTGGATAGACGAGAGCCCGTATGCGACGCTTCATTGCGTTGTTCCAATCAGCTTGGGTGCTTCCCGCCCGCCCCGGGGATGCCTTGCGATCGGCACGCTGAAGGCCGCTCAACAGCCTTGTTTTCGACGGCATTTCGGAAACCCCAAGGAGCATGCAGGCTCTCAACGAGGCAATAGGTGAATCCCCCATGAGAATTGTTCGAATAGTAGACGAGGAAAGGTAAAGGGCCGGCATTCATCCGGTCATGTTCGTCCCGCCTCCCTCATTGAATCGTCACCAGGGGCCGCCCCGTAAATGATCCCCGAGCCGTGTCGGTGGGGTCGGCTCTCGGGCGCCTGCCGGCCAAGGGCGAGGTGGTGTGTGCGGGGGAGGCCGAGCACGGCATGGTGGCCCCCGTCGCCTTTGAGCGGCAGCCGCGGAGGACCCTCCCTGTCAATGCGGGTCTTCGAATTTAGTGGGGGTGCGCCTCTCGTCGGCTTTGCCGGGTGGTTGCACAGCGTGACCGGGGCCGCTGGTTCTCGCGGTTGCGGGGGCCGAAGGCGTTGCGGGCTCCGAGTTCGATGAGGTGGTTGTCGCCTTCGGGGGCGGCGTTGCTGATCCCGGTGGTCGGGTAGGTCTCGATGCCGTCCCACCACCGCTCGGCGGTCTCGGCGAGGGTGAGGGGTTTGGGCAGGTGGGCGTGGTCGGCGATGTGGGCGAGGAAGCGGTGGCGGGCGGCGGAGATCGTGGAGCGGTCGGGGGCGTGTGGGTGCGGGTGACGGCAAGGTGGAGGAGGCCGTGCAGGAGTTCCTTGGCCTGCCAGGCCGCGTGGATCTGTCGGCCTTAAGGTGCCCAGGTACTCCAACTCGGCTGTGGAGACGGTGCGTTGGTCTTCGGTGAGGTCTTCCTTGCTGCGGCGGTTTGCGGACGGTGTAGATGCTGTCGCCCTTGCGGGCCCGGCGGCCGGCCTGCACCACCGATCGTCCGCCGTCACACACCGTGGCCCCCGCCGCCCGGCGCAAGGCGAGGGTGGTCCGGCCGCGTACACGGTGGGGCGGGACCGCCGGGTCGGCGCCCTGGCGGCCGCCGTCGGCGATCGTGGCCGGGATGCCGGCGGCGGGTGCGGCCGGCGGTTCGTCGGCGGTACGGCGGCGGCCGGAGGGAGCACCGCCCGCGCCGGGACCCGCGGACCCCGTGCGGGCGGTGCCCCGCGCGGTCAGGCCCCCGGCGGCACGTGTGTCGGGCGGCCGCCGCCGCGGGTGAGGCGGTGGCCCCAGATTCCGGCCAGCGCGGCGAGCACGGCACCGCCCGCCGTCCAGAGGATTCGGGAGGACCACCAACCCGACGCCCAGCCGCCGTCCGGCTCCACCTCCCGGCCGGAGGCGGGGACCAGCGGGGCGGCGAGCCGGCCGTCCACCGCCGTGGCGCCGCCGGAGTCCGCAGTGACGACCTCCAGCGCCGCCCCGGCCGGCTCGCCCAGGTCCTCGGCGGGCGCCGCGGCGACGGTCAGCCGTACGTAGTAGGTTCCGGGCAGCGGGTCATTGGCCCAGGGTTCGGACCATGACCGGACCGTTCGCAGCGCGCAGCTCAGCTCGACCGACGACGCCCCCGCACGGACCGTACCGGTGTCGCTGCCGTAGCGGCAGGCCTGGCGGCGGCGCAGCCCGTCGTACACGTCGAGCCGCCACGTCTGGGTGCCGCGCCCCGCCTCGGAGCGGGGCAGTTCCACCGTGGCCCGTACGGTGGGCCGTTGCCCGGCGTCGGCCGGGAACTGCCAGTACAGGTAGTCACCGGTCGACGCCTGCGCGGTGGCCCGCTGCCCGGGGCGTACCACGGCGGCCGTGCGGAACGACGTGCCGGCCTCGGTCGGCGCGGCGGCCTCGTCCCCCGTGCCCGCCACCGGCGACGGCGAGTCGGCGACGGCGGGGAACGGCAGTGCGCACAGCGCGGCGGCGGTGAGCAGACCTGCCGTGAGAACGCGTACGGTACGCATCAGTTGCTCCTCCAGACGGCGATGCGCCAGCGAGAGATCCAGCCCCACAGCGCCCCGGCGGCGAAGCCGGCGAGCGTCAGCAGCCCGAGCAGCCACCAGCCGTGGCCGAGGCCGAGGAACGCCGCGTCCCCGGCGTCACGGGGACCGCCCGTGATGTCGATGGTCAGCTCGAGGGGCAGGCCGGGGGACGTGCTGACCGACGCGGGGGCGGAGAAGGAGTTGCTCACCCGCAGGCAGACGGTCTCGGCGGCGGGTCTGCCGTCGCCGGTCCCCGCGGCACCGGAGTCGTCGGTGTCGTCGTCGGTGTCGGCCTTGGGGTAGCGAAGGCCCGTGGAGACGACGTCGGTGCGCCCGTCGCCCGCGGACTCCCCGCGCACGATCTCGCGGCCCGCCAGGGTCGAAGCGCGCAGCAGCACACCGTGGTCGCGGTTCACGGGGCGATCGGCGGCGATGCTGACCGAGGCGCGCAGCTCCTGACCGGGCAGCAGATCCACGCGGTACCAGAGGTGCTGGCCGAAGGTCTCGCGGTCGGCGTACAGACCGGCCTTCAGCCGGGGCGCGTCCTCGCAGCGTTCGCCGCCCTGGGTGGCCACCGGGGTGACGACCGGCTCGGCGGCGCGGTCCACCAGCTGACCCACCCGCTCGGACAGCTCCTCCTTGTGCTGTACGGAGGAGTAGGTGCCGCCGGTGGCCTCGGCGATGCACATCAGCTGGGCGCGCATCTTGGCGTTGGGGACGAGGCCGAGGGTGTCGATGGTGATGCCGACGCCCTTGGCCGCGATCTCGCGCGCCACCTCGCACGGGTCGAGCGGGGCGCAGGTGTCCTCGCCGTCCGTGATGAGCACGATCCGCCGGGTGGCGGCGCCGCCCTCCAGATCGTCGGCGGCGCCGAGCAGGGCGGGGCCGATCGGCGTCCAGCCGGTCGGGACGAGCGTCGCCACGGCCGTCTTCGCCTCGGTCCGGTCCAGCTCGCCCACGGGGTAGAGCTGCCGGGTGTCCTTGCAGCCCTCCTTGCGATCCTTGCCGGGGTAGTCGGCGCCGAGGGTGCGGATGCCGAGGCGTACGTCCTCCGGCACCGCGTCCAGCACCTCGTTGAACGCCTGCTTGGCCGCGGACATCCGGGACTGCCCGTCGATGTCGCGGGCCCGCATGGAACCGCTGACGTCGAGGACGAGTTCGACCTTGGGAGGTTCCTTCGCGGTGGCCCGGCCGGCTGCGCCGCCGGAGTCGGCGAAGGCGGCGGTGGAGGGGAGGACCCCGCCGGTGACGGTGACCAGCAGCGCGCCGCTGAGGACGGCCGCCAGTCGCTTTCGTATGATCATCGGCGGATCATAGTGAGCGGGGCTGGTCCGCGCCCAATTCGGCCCCGGATCCAGACCCGGTCAACTACCCTGACATGGAAGCCGGTTGGCGGATGGCACCGGCCCCCGGTCCTGCGTGGCCCCCGGTCCTCTAAGGTCCCTGGTTCCGGGGGTCCCCGTCCTGAGGGTCCCCGGCCAGACGGTCGACGTGCGGACCGACGTGCCGTGCTCGTCCGCGGTCCCGCCCGACTGCGGCCGGGTCTGCTCAACGGCCCCCTTCCCCGCCGGCCTGACCCCGGGACGCCTCGCCGGGGTGAGGGACGGGCCCGCCCCTATGATGGGCCGATGACGAGCGTCAAACAGTTCCAAGTCACGTTCGACTGCGCCGATCCCGAGCGCGTGGCCCGCTTCTGGTGCGAGGTGCTGGGGTATGTCGTGCCGCCCCCGCCGAAGGGGTTCGCCGACTGGGCCGAGTTCGACAGCACGCTGCCGCCCGAGCACCAGGGTTGCTGGTTCGCATGCGTCGACCCCTCAGGCATGGGCCCGCGACTGTTCTTCCAGCGCGTTCCCGAAGGGAAGGCCGTGAAGAACCGGCTGCATCTGGATGTGCGGGTCGGTACCGGGCTGGTGGGTGAGGAGCGGCTGGCCGCACTTGAGGCCGAATGCGCTCGGCTGGTCGCGCTCGGTGCGGTACGTGTGCGACTGCTGCGTGCCGACGGCGTCAACGAGTCGTGCCTGGTGATGCAGGACGTCGAGGGCAACGAGTTCTGCCTGGACTGAGCGAGTGAGCGATCGAGGAGCCGAGTGCCTGAGGGCTGAGCGATCGAGGAGCCGAGTGCCTGAGGGGCTGAGCGATCGAGGAGCCGAGTGCCTGGGGGACTGGGGGATCGAGGAGCCGAGTGCCTGGGGGACTGGGGGACTGGGGTTCGCGCACGCGGCACCTTCGCTCGGCGGCCGGTCGCCGGCCCGGCGCTCCCGCGGGCCCGGCTACAGCTCGGGCTTGTCCCGTCCGCCACCGTGGTGCGGGCCCGGGGCTCCCCCGGGCCCGGCGGCCGAAGCGCGGGCCGTTTTTCGGGCGGAGGTGCCGTCACACCAGCTGCCGCCGTACCAGCTCGTGCAGTCGGCCGCCCACCTCCGCCAGCAACGCGGCCGGCGGGCCCTGTTGCACGACCCGGCCCTCGGACATGACGATCACCCGGTCGGCGTCCATCACGGTGGACAGCCGGTGCGCGATGACGACCCGGGTGGCGCGCAGCGCCCGCGTGCTCTCGGTGACGATCCGCTGGGTCGCGTTGTCCAGGGCGCTGGTCGCCTCGTCGAAGAACAGCACCCGCGGGCGGCGCACCAGGGCCTGGGCGATCATCAGCCGCTGCCGCTGACCGCCGGAGATCGCGCCGCTGCCGGAGATCATGGTCTGCATGCCCATGGGCATCCGGCGGATGTCCTCCGCGAGCCCCGCCATCTCGGCCGCCGCCCAGGCCTCTTCCTCGGTGAACGGCTCCGCGCCCCGGATGCAGTCCAGGATCGAGCCGGTGAACGGCTGGGAGTTCTGCAGGACGACACCGCACTGGCGGCGGACCGCCGCCTGGTCCAGGGCGGCGAGGTCCTGGCCGTCGTACAGCACGCTGCCGGAGGCGGGACGGTCGAAGCCGATGAGCATCCGCAGCAGCGTCGACTTTCCGCAGCCGCTGGGTCCGACGATCGCGACGAACTCCCCGGGCCGTACGCCCAGCGACACGTCGTCGAGGACGAGGGGCCCGTCGTCGCCGTAGCGGAAGGACACCTTGCGGGCCTCGACCGCCCCTGACAGCCCGCCCGGCGGGGTGCTGGTGCCCCGTACCTCGGGAGCCTCGTCCAGAACCGGCTTGACCTGCTCGAACATGGGCAGTACGGCGGCGGCCGAGACCAGCGCACCGGTCAGCTGGGTCACCGACGTCAGCATCATCGTGACGGCCGTGTGGAACGTCAGGAACTCACCCGCCGTCAGGCTGCCGCTCGCCGGGCCCGCCAGCAGCATGAACATGATCAGCGCGCTCAGCGGCAGATAGACCGCGTCGAGGACGGTCGTCAGATTGCGGATCCGGCCGGCCCGCCGGTGCAGTTCCCGGCTGCGCGCGAACTGCTTCGCCCACGCCGCGTACGCGAAGCTCTCCGCCGCCGCGACCCGCAGCTTGGGCAGTCCCCGCAGGGTCTGGAAGGCCTGGTTGTTCAGCTTGTTGTTCAGTTCGACCAGCCGGCGCTGCCAGCGCAGCTGCCACAGCCCCATGCCGAGGAACACCGCGCCGATCACCAGCAGCATGCCGATCGCCGCCAGTGCCAGCGGCACGCTGTAGACGAGCAGCAGCACCATGTTCATCGCGCCGACCGTGCTCGCCTGGACGACGACCGGGCCCACACCCGACAGCAGCCGCCGGATGGCGCTGATGCCCATGGCCGCGCTCGCCAGCTCTCCGGTGGAGCGCTGGGCGAAGAACGTCGTCGGCAGCCGCAGCAGCCGGTCCCACACCGCGGGCTGCAGCGTGCTCTCGACGCGGCCCTCCAGACGCAGCACGGTGAGGTTCTGCATCAGCATGAACACGGCCGAGACGGCGCCCGCGACCATCACGGCCACCGACACCTGGACGATCAGGTCGGTCTGGGCGTTGGGCACATACACCCCGAGCACCTTGCCGGTGGCGACTGGCACCACAGCGCCGAGGACGACCGCGACCAGTCCCGCCACGGCCAGGTTCCGCATGTCGGTGCGCGAGCCGCGGAGGCTGAAGCCCATCAGCCGCCACAGGCTCATCGGCCGCTCTGGCAGCGGACGGTAGAACATCACGGCCCGCTGCTCGAACTCCTCGGCGTTCTCCTCGTCCACGCGGATCCGGCTGCCGGTGGCCGGGTTCACCGCCCGGTACCCGCCGCGCCGCCACAGCAGCGCGACCGGCGCCCCGGACTTGGCCCGGTGGCCCACCAGCGGGCCGCAGTCCTCCCGCCACCAGCGGCCGTCGAGCCGGACGGCCCGGGTGCGCACCCGGGAGGCGAGCGCGATCCGCTCCACCGGGCCGGTCCGCTCGTCGACCGGCCCGCCCCGGGCGGGTTCGGTGAGTGCGATGCCGGCCGTCGAGGCGACGAGCCGGCACACCGCGTAGGCGGCGTCGTCGGACTCGGCGTTCCGGGAACGGGACGAAGAGGCCCTGCGGGAGCGGCCGATGGAGGCCAGCAGCGCCTGGTCGGCGCCCGCCCGCACCGCCTCACCGGCCTTGATCCCCGCCGCCGCCCGGTCCTCGTGGGCCCGTTCCATGCGCTCGATCCAGCGGTCGAGACCCGAAAGCAGCCGGTACTGCTGGTTGACCATCTGCTGCCACAGGGCGCCGTCGACGAGCAGACCGGCGGCGGCCTCGGCGCTGAACGCGGCGCCGTACTGCACACTGCCGGGGAAGACCGGCAGCCACAGGACGTCGTCGTCGGCCACCGCGTCGTCGTCCGTCGTCCGCCCGTCGAGCGGTGCCTCGAACAGCACCCGCTGACCGCGCCCGACGCCGAGCGCGAACGCGTGCTCCAGCAGGCTGAGGGTGCCGTCCCGGCTGTCGTACCCGCTCCGGTAGGGGCTCTGGTACGACCAGGCGTCGCCGTACCCGGACTGCGGGCGGAGCTCCAGCAGCGGGATGCGGCGCAGCACGCATCCCCGCAGCGGGCGGCCGACCAGGGTGTGCTGGGGGCCCGCCACCGGGCCGAGCAGCAGCGTGCCCTTCTCCAGCCGCCCGAGGAAGTGCCAGTGCCCCTGCCGGGCCGCGTCGACCGCGAACAGGTCGAGCGCGCCGTCGACCAGCAGCCACAGCACCTGCGGACCCTCCAGCGGCAGACTGCGCAGCCCGGCGCGGTCGACGTGCTGCCCGAGACCTCCGAACGCGGCGAGCACCGCGTCACCCGGGGGCACGGATCCGGCGTGCTGACCGGGCTGTACGGGGATCACCTCACGTCTCCTTGACCAGTTCGGCGTACGCGCCCCCGCGCGCGAGCAGTTCCTCGTGCCGCCCGCGCTCCACGACCGAGCCGTGGTCGAGGACCACGATCTCGTCGCTGTCGCGCACGGTGCTCAGCCGGTGCGCGATCACCACGCAGGCGCAGCCGCGGCGGCGCAGATTGTCGATGATCAGCTGCTCGGTCTCGGCGTCCAGCGCACTGGTCACCTCGTCCAGCACCAGCACACTGGGGCGGCGCACCAGCGCCCGGGCGATCTCCAGCCGCTGCCGCTGCCCACCGGAGAAGTTGCGGCCGTCCTGCTCGACCCGGCCGTGGACGCCGCCGGGCCGCCGGGCGACCACGTCGTACAACTCGGCGTCCCGCAGCGCGTCGGCGACGGCCTCGTCGGTGATCGACGGGTCCCACAGCGCCACGTTGTCGCGTACCGTCCCCTCGAACAGGAACACCTCCTGGTCGACGAAGGAGACGGAGGCGGCGAGCGCGCCGCGCGGGATCTCCTCCAGTCGCCGTCCGTCGATGCGGATGACGCCCTCCCACGGGCTGTAGAGACCCGCGATGAGCCGGGACACGGTCGACTTGCCGCTGCCGGAGCCGCCGACGAGCGCCACCTGGCTGCCCGGGCCCACCGACAGCGAGAAGCCGGTGAGCAGCGGCTTGTCCAGCGGGCTGTAGCCGAAGGTGAGGTTCTCCAGTGTGACGTGCCCGCGCAGCCTGCGGGTGCTCGCGGGGGGTTCGGGGCGGGTGTACAGCCCGTCGGCCGGGAAGTTCTCCACGTCCTTGAGCCGGGCCATGTCGGCGGCGAAGTCCTGGATGCGGGAAGCCATGCCGTTGAGGCGGGTGATCGGCGCGGTGAACCGTGTCACCAGGGCCTGGAAGGCCACCAGCAGACCGATGGAGATATGGCCCTCGACCGCCCGCATCCCGCCGATCCACAGGATGAGCGCGCTGTTGAGCGTGGCCAGGGCGGGTGCCACGACGGCGAGCGCGGCGCTCGGCACACCGAGCCGCTGCTGCTCCTCCAGGGTGATGGCGTGCTGCCCGGCCCAGCGGCGGAAGTAGCCGTTCTCGCCGCCGGTCGCCTTCATCGTCTCGATGAGCTGGATGCCGGTGTACGAGGTGCTGGTCAGCCGGGCGCTGTCGGCGCGCAGCTTCTGGGTACGCGTCGCCCGCAGACGTACCACGATCCGCATGGCGACCACGTTGAGCAGCGCGATGAGCACCCCGACGACGGTGAGTTGGGGGTCGTAGGTCCACAGCAGCAGTGCGTAGAGGAGGACGACGACGCCGTCGACGGCGAAGGCGGTGAGATCGCGGGCGAGGGTCTCGGCGACCGCGTCGTTCGACTGCAGCCGCTGGACGAGGTCGGCGGGACTGCGCTGGCCGAAGAACGTCACGGGCAGTCTGAGCAGGTGCCGGAAGAACCGGGCGCTGCTGAGCGTGGAGGAGATGACGCGGCCGCGCAGCAGGTTCGCCTGCTGCAGGCCGGTCAGCACGGCGGTGAGCGCGACCATCGCCGCCATCGAGGCGAACAGCACTCCCAGCAGCGAGGTCTGACGGCCCACCAGGTACATGTCGATATAGGTGCGGCTCAGCGCGGGCAGCGCCGCGCCGACCGCGACCAGCAGCAGGCTGGCGAGCAGCGCGGCGAGCATGGTGCCGGTGGTGCCGCGCAGCCGGGCGGGCACCGAGTGCAGCACGCCGGGCCTGCGCCCGGCGCGGCGGAAGCCGTCGCCGGGTTCGAAGACCAGCACCACCCCGGTGAAGCTGGTGTCGAAGTCCTCCATGGGCACGAACCGGCGGCCCTTGTCGGGGTCGTTGATGTGCACCCCGCGGCGGCCGAGACGGCGGCCCATGCCGTCGTGGACGACGTAGTGGTTGAACTCCCAGAACAGGATGGCGGGCGGCCGGACCCCGGCGAGCGCCGCCGGTTCCATCTGCATGCCCTTGGCCTGGAGGCCGTAACCGCGGGCCGCCTTGAGGATGTTGCTGGCACGGGAGCCGTCGCGGGAGACACCGCAGGCGATCCGCAGCTCCTCCAGGGGCACGTGCCGGCCGTGGTGGGCGAGCACCATGGCGAGTGCGGCGGCACCGCACTCCACGGCCTCCATCTGGAGCACGGTGGGGGTGCGGACGCTCTTCTGCCCGGCGGGCGCGGCGGCCCCGCGGGTGCGGCGCGGGTTCGCCCGCCGCGCACCGCCGCCGCGCCGTCCGCCCGCGGCACGGGGGCGGTACGAGGCGTGGAACGGGGCGTGGGGGTGGGGGCCGTCACGGGAGCAGCCAATCGATCGGGCGCTGGCCCGCCAGGCGGATCGCGCCGCCGGCCGGGGTCATGGACGCGACGGCGTACGGCGGCCCGCCGGCGGTCGACCAGGCGTATCCGGAGTCGGTGCGGGAGGAGCGATCGAGCTCCACCAGGACGGCGACGGGCCGGCCCCGGCGGGTGAACTGCTCGGCGAGCTGGGCGTCGCCGACGAAGCCGGTGATCTGCTGCCGGCTCTGCGGGGTGCGGCCGACGGCCTCGACCCGGCCGCGCAGCACTCCGTACTGCTGTGACGGCACCGACTGCACGGTGAGGTCGACCCGTGCGCCGACGGGAACGGCCGTGCCGTTGTCGGCGGGGAGGAAGAGCACCGCCTTCAGCGGGGCGCCGGTGCCGTCGACGCGTTCCAGGACGGCGACGTCCGCGCCGGTGGTGACGACGGCGCCGATGGTGGCGGCGAGGGATGTGACGCGGCCCGGGGCGAGGGTGCGGACGAGGGTGCCGCCCTGCTTCCCGCCGCTTTCGTCCTGCGCGGTTCCCTCGTCGCTGCCGCGGCCTCCGTCGCCGGCGCCGGGGCCCGCGCCGTCACCCGAACCGGGGTCGCCCGTGGCACCGCCTCCGGTGGACCCGCCACCGTCCCCGCTCTGCGCACCCGTTGTGCGCACCCGCAGTAGCGGGGCGCCGGCCGGGAGGCTGCTGCCCTCCTCGGCGAGCACTTCGGTGACCTGACCCGCGACCGGGCTCTGCAGCACGTAACTGCCCTGGGCGTGCGTGAGAATGCCGGGGGCGCGCACCGTGGGCGAGACGGAACCGGTGGTGGCCCAGAGGCCGCCCGCCGCCATCGCGACCACCGTGGTGGTCAGGACGAGCCATCCCTGTGGACGGGCGAACCGGACCGGCAGGTCGATCTCCTCCGGCGACTGCAGCTTGGAAAGGGCCTTCTGGCGGAACTGCACGACACTCTTCCCTCGACTGCGACGATCCGTGCCAGGGGTATGCTGACGCGCGAGCCCCGGAACCTTGACCGTTCCGGGGCTCACGCGTTGCCGGCTCAGAGGGAGGCGGCGTAGCCCGTGAGGGCGGCGGAGTTGAGACCGGCGAACGACTCGGCGGCGGCGAGACCGCCACCGGCGACCTCGGAGACCGGGGCGACGGAGTCGACGGTGGAGGTCAGGCCGGCGACCGCGGCGGAGGCGACGGCGCTGTGCAGACCACCGGAGACGTTGTCGAGGTCGGCGTCCGAGATCTCAGCGGTCTCGA
This sequence comes from Streptomyces sp. I6, assembly GCA_003725745.1. Lineage (GTDB taxonomy): Bacteria > Actinomycetota > Actinomycetes > Streptomycetales > Streptomycetaceae > Streptomyces. Next base: position 6,075,325 of record RHDP01000001.1, read on the forward strand.
CCTGGGGGTGAAGTTCATGAGGAAGATTCCCTTCATGTGGATGTTTCTCAGGGCCACGGCCGGCCCCGCCGGATTACGTACCGGCCGCGTCGGCGGGTGTGCGGGCCTCCGGAACCGGAAGCCGTGTGCAACTCCCGCAGTGCGCAGGATCAAAGCACGGCCGCGGACCCGACATCCAATCCCCGGGGGTCCGGCCCGGGCCCGATCCGCCGGGCCATTAACGTCACGTGCAGACCCGTCCACGCGGCGGTGGCGACTTCTTCACATGTTCCACCGGCTCGACTCGGCTCGTTCCGGATGACGGTCCGTCGCGGAATCGGACACTCCGGTCCCAATGGATCAGCCTGCCGCCGGTACCCGCCGGGCGAGCCGGGTGGCGGCAATCGCGTTGTACCGGCTGCGTGTTCGGTGTGCAGATTTTCGGAAGACTCGGTTCCGGGCGGCAGGCGGGGGCATGGTACGCGGCCGGGCCGGGCGCCGCGGCAGGGTGGCGGTCGCCGGCGCGCACCGGTGCGGCGGACCCTGCCCGCGGCGCGTACGGGCCGTCGGTGTGCGCGGTGTTTGCGGCGTTCAGGGTGTTCGCGATGTGCGGGGCATGCGGGGCGTTCGCGGTGTTTGCGGCGTGCGGGGTGTTCGCGACGCGCTCCACGACGGCCGGCGCGCATCACGGCTGACGCCGCTGACGCCGCTGACGCCGCTGACGCCGTCGACGCCGTCGACGCTGCTGACGCCGCTGGCGGTGGAAGAGGTGCGAACGGAGCGACCGGTCCGTGGGCCGCCCTCGGGGACGGCCCACGCGGCTGTCAGCGGGAGGTACCGAACGCCTGCGTCCACCACGGCCCGCCGGAGGCGTCGTGGATGCCGACGCCCAGCTCCTTGAACGAGCAGTTGAGGATGTTGGCCCGGTGGCCCGGGCTGTTCATCCACGAGGTCATCACCGACGACGGGCTCTGCTGGCCCCGCGCGATGTTCTCCCCGTAGGTGCTCCACTGGTAGCCGGCGGCGGTGATGCGGTCGCCCGGGTCGGTGCCGTCCGGGCTGGTGTGGTCGAAGTAGCCGCGGGCCGCCATGTCCTCCGAGTGGCGCCGTGCGGCGGTCTCGAGCTGGCCGTTGCTGCGTACCGGCCCGCATCCCGCCTTGGCGCGCTCGGCGTTGACCAGGGCGACGACCTGCTCGGCGTCGCCGCTCGGCAGCGGCGGTTCCGGGGCGGGCTTCTCCGGGGTGGGCGTCGGCCGGGGCTTCGCCGTGGTCGGTTTGGGCTTCGGCTTCGCCGTGCTGGGGCTCGCGCTCGCGCTCACGCTCGGGCTGGGTGAGGCCGAGACGGAGGCAGAGGCGGAGGGCGACGGGGAGGGCGAGGCGGAGGCGGAGGCGGACGGCGAGGGGGACGCGGAAGTGGCGGCCGGGGCGGCCACGGTGGAGGCCGGCTCCTCGGACTCGTCGGAGCCGAACAGGAGATGGGCCGTGCCGCCCGCCGTGACCAGCGCGGCGACCGCGGCGGCCACGGCGGCGGTGCGGCGCCGCCGCCGCGCACGCTGCAGGCGGGCCTCGGTGCGGGACGCCCCGGAGCCCGCCGCGTCGCCGGATCCGAGCGGGTGCCCCGACGGTCCGTCGGCTCCGGTGCGGCCCGAGTCGGGAGCGTGGGAGGCGTACGGGGCGTCCTGGGCGTGACCGTCGGCCGGGCCGCCGCCGGGGTGGGCCACGCTGCCGAACGACGCCGTGGCCGCCGTGGCCGCCGTGTCCGGCGCCTGCGGGGCGAAGGCCGCCAGCGACGCGGCCACCGGCACCAGCGAGAGGCCCACGAGCAGCCCCTCGGCGGGCACCAGCCCCGACCAGTGCCCCGCACAGACCGTGCAGCCCGGGCGTGACGGGCGATCCGCTTGCGCCACAGCGCGGAGGGCAGACCGTCCCAGCTCGCGACGATCGGCTCCAGCAGTACGCACCGGGGGTCGGCGGACAGTGCGCGGACCACCACACGGGCCGTCTCCAGCTGGGCCTTCATCCGCTGCACCCGCACCGCGGTGTGCTGCGGGGACAGCTCCAGCGCGGCGGCGACCTCCTCCCGGGACAGCTCCCCGGCCGCCTCCAGCCACCACAGCGAGAGCAGGGCGCGGTCGTCCTCGTCCAGCCAGCGCGTCGCCTCGGCGGTCTCCCTCCGCTGACCGGAGAGGCCGAGGCGGGTGATGGTCAGGTCCACGAAGTCGGCGCCGGGGTCGACGACGTCGTACGCGTCCTCCAGCCCGCCGGCGCCGGGTATCTCGCCCGCGCGGCGCTCGCGCCAGTGGCCGCGTATCTGGTTCATGGTGATGGCGACCAGCCAGCTGCGGAAGCTGTCCGGGTTCCGCAGGCCGTCCAGGCCCCGAGGACGCGCAGCATGGTCTCCTGCACCACGTCGTCCACGTCCGCGTGGCCGTTCATGGCGCGGCCGACGATGTTGTAGACGAGCGGAAGGTACTCGGCGACGAGCCTGTCCTGGGCGTGCTGGTCACCGCCCTGCGCCGCCATGATCACCGCGGCTTCGCGTTCGCTGCTCACGCTGTGTCCACTCTCTTCCTTGGCTGTGGCGTGTCTCCCCGACGGTTGGGAGACGTGCTGCCTCCGCCCCGATAACGGAAATCGCATAGGAGTACGCAGAAACAGCCGGGAGTGTTAGATCCGTCCGCCAGGCGCGCAGGACAGCGGCGGAGGGTTCGAACAGTTCGCCCGGAATGCGAGCCGGCTCGTGCCACTCCCAGCGCACGATCTTGTCCGGCTCGGTGACCTCGGGCTCGCCCTCCACACCTGTCACGAGTGCGGCCGCCGAGACCCGGGTCAGACCCCGCGCGCCGTCCACGACCACGGCGATGACGGTCACGTCGTCCTCGCGAACCCGCAGCCCCGTCTCCTCGGCCAGCTCCCTGGCGCCCGCGCGCTCGAAGCTCTCGCCGGGGTCGACCTTGCCGCCGGGCAGCTCCCAGCGCCCGCTGTGGTCCAGGCCGAGCAGGACGCGCCCGCCGGGCTCGAGGGCGATCATGCCGACGCCGGTCAGGCCGTTGGGTGCGGGGAAGGCACGTGCCGGCCGCTCGCCGGGGGCGGGGAGTGGGAAACCATGCGGGGGATCGTACGAGATTTCGAATCCCGCCCGTGGTGTGCGCCGGCCCGATGCGGTGCGCCGAGCCCGGTGCGGTCCGGTCTGGTCCGGTGCGGTCCGATGTGATCCCGTGTGGTGTGGTGTGGTGCGGTCCGCTGCGCCGAGCCCGGTGCCGTCCGGTTCGGTCCGGTTCGGTTCGGTCTGGTGTGGTTCGGGGTCGTCCCGTGTGGTGCGGTGCCAGGTGCCCGCGCCCGGTCGTGCCCGGGTGCCTGGTGCCCGCGCCGCGGCACCGCTTCTGCGGGAGCGGGCCGCGGTAGTGGGCCGTGGGGGCGATCGCGGGTGCGGCGCCCCGGTCGCGGCGCCCCGGGGGCGTTCAGACGCCCTGGGTGCTCCTGGTCCCGGTGCGTGCCCACGCGGGCGCCACGCCGGTGATCTGGCAGACCATGAGGTACAGCGGGATGGGTGGTGTGTACGGGCTGGAGTCCTCGGGCCAGTGGATCAGCCGGGCTCCCGCGGCCGGCACATACGCCCCGCGTGAGTAGTAGGCGGGCAGCGGCCATTCCAGGTCATGATCGGAGCCCGCCGGGACGATCCACCACATCCATTCCGTGTCCGCGTAGACACAGCCCGTGTGGGGGAGGCGGGACAGCAGCCGTCGGCCGTGCCGCGCGGGCAGGCCGACGGCGTCGTGGCCGAGTGTGGCCGGCAGTCCGGGCGGGACGTCGAGACGCGGCCGTCCGCGGGTCTCGTCGCGCGCTCGGCTGAGCAGGTCGGCCATCGACCTCAGCACTGCGGCCCCAGCGCCAACTCGGCCCAGACGACGCGGCCGGGCCCGGGATGCGCGTCGTGCGCTCCCCAGGCGCTGCTGACCGCGTCCACCAGCAGCAGCCCGCGTCCGCCCTCCTCGGCCGAGATCCGGCGCAGTCGCGGCTCTCCCGGCGGGCAGCCCTCGTCCTGCACGGCTATGCGCAACCGGCCCGGTACGTCGTGCAGTTCGCACAGGACGCGCTGGCTGGCGGTGTGCATCACGGCGTTGGTGAACAGTTCCGAGGCGACGAGCGCCACGGTGTCGAAGAGGCTTTCGTCGACGCCCCAGCGTGTCATGCGGTCCTGGATCAGGTGCCGGGCGCGGCCGACCGAATCGGCCCGGCCGGGGAGCTCGAACCCGAAGCGGCGGATCGCCGGCGCTGGGGAATCCGGCCGGCGCGGCACCGCGAGTACGGGCCTGAGCGTGTTGCCAGGAGCCACGACCAATCCTTAACGGTGGGGAAGCAGTGCCGCGCATGCCTCTTCCCGGGCACGGCGCGGCAGCCTCGTGAACTGGTTCACCGGGTCACTCTCCCCTCGAACACGACACTTGGCAAGGGGCACTCTGAAAATTGCAGAGTGCCGGGTTCTGGGAGACAGTGGCATGGCACACTCGGCGTGGCACCGGATCACGGCGTCGAGGCGGGCAGACACAGAACAGGGCGCTGGGGAGGTCGGTAGTGAGCGAGCCGCGGTCCGCCCCCACGGTGGGGCAGGTCGTACTGGGCAGGCGACTGCAGGATCTGCGGGAGCGGGCCGGCCTGCGGCGCGAGGAGGCCGCCAAGGTACTCCACGTGGCCCCGCGACCGTCCGCCGGATGGAGACGGCGGAAGTCGCCCTCAAAATCCCCTACGTCCAGTTGCTCCTGAGGGCCTACGGTGTCCCCGAGGAGGAGGCCGAGGGCTTCGCCCGGCTCGCCGAGGACGCCAACAGGCCCGGCTGGTGGCAGCGTTTCCACGACGTCCTCCCCGGCTGGTTCAGCATGTACGTCAGCCTGGAGGGGCGGCCGCCCTCATCCGCGCGTACGAACCGCACTTCGTCCCCGGCCTCCTCCAGACCGGCGACTACGCCCGCGCCGTCATGCACAGTGGGGCCCTCGGCGCCACCAGCGCCGAGGACATCGAGCGGCACGTGGCCCTGCGCATGGAACGCCAGGCGCTACTCAGCCGGTCCGACGCACCCAGATTCTGGGTGATCATGGATGAGACGGTACTCCGCCGCCCGGTGGGCGGTGCGAAGGTGATGCGGGCCCAGGTCGAGCGGCTCCTCGAGGCCGTCGAGCGGCCCAACATCACCCTCCAGGTGGCGGAGTTCGCGAACGGACCGCACGCCGGCACCTACGGCCCGTTCGTCCTCTTCCGCTTCGCCGTGCCCGAACTGCCGGACATGGTCTACAGCGAGTACCTCACCGGCGCGGTCTACCTCGACGACCGCCCGAGGTGGCCTCGCATCTGGAGGTCATGGACCGCATGGCGGCCCATGCCGCCACCGCACAACGCACGAAGGACCTCCTCCGGAGCGTCCGCAAGGAGCTGTGAATGGACCGCATCTACAACGGCATGCCCGCCCGGGAGCTCGGCTCGGAGGGCTGGCACAAGCCGTGGAGCGGCGGCAACGGCGGCAACTGCATCGAGGCCATGAAGCTGGCCGACGGCAGGGTCGCCGTGCGCCAGTCCGCCGATCCCGACGGCCCCGCGCTCATCTACACGCACGGCGAGATCGCCGCTTTCATCCAGGGCGCCAAGGCCGGTCAGGCGGACTTCCTCCTGATGTGAACGACCACCGGCCCGGGCCCGGCCCGAAGGGGCCTGAACCCTGACCGGCAACCGCCGTATGACGTGTGGTTCCGCCGCACACCCCCACCCCCCGACCCCAGGAGGCGCCAGATGACCGGGCAGGACCCCGCCGCCGTACGCATCGACACCAGCAAGCCGCACCCGGCCCGGATGTACGACTGGTTCCTCGGCGGCAAGGACAACTACCCGGTCGACGAGGAGATGGCCAGGCAGCTCCTCGAACTCGACGCCCGCGGCCGCGACATGGCCCGGGTCAACCGGGCCTTCATGCACCGTGCCACCCGCTGGCTCGGCGGCAACGGCATCCGCCAGTACCTCGATGTCGGCACCGGCATCCCCACGGAGCCCAACCTCCACCAGATAGCCCAGCAGGTCGCGCCCGAGTCCCGTGTCGTCTACTGCGACAACGACCCGATCGTCCTCGCCCACGCGGAAGCCCTGCTGCGCAGCACCCCGAGGGCGCGACCGAGTACATCCAGGCCGACGCGCGCCGTCCCGGCGCCATCATCGAGGCGGCGGGAAAGGTCCTCGACTTCGACCGGCCCATCGCCCTGTCGCTGCTCGCGCTGCTGCACTTCGTGGACGACGAGGACGGCGCCTACGAGCTGGTGAACCGGCTCGTCGGCCGGCTCGCCCCGGCAGCTACCTGGTGCTGTCCCACACCACCGGCGACTTCGACCCCGAGAAGGCCGCCCTGGCCCGGGCGATGTACAAGGAGCGGGGCCTCACCCTGCGCCCCGGTCCCGGGACGAGTTCACCCGGTTCTTCGACGGCCTCGACCTCGTCGAGCCCGGGGTGTCGCTGACCGCCGAATGGCACCCCGAACTCGGTGAGGCCGTCGCCGTCACGGGTGACGACCCGATCCCCGGATACGCGGCCCTCGCGCGCGTCCGCTAGGCCGGTTTCCCCGGCCGCGGGAAGCTCCCCGCCGCTCAGACCGCCATCGCCTCCTGGATCCAGCGCTTCACCCGGTACGGCAGCCACCAGGCCAGGTCGCCGACGCGCAGGACGAGATGCTCCTCGATGAAGTCGGCCAGGGCGTCCGGTGCCACGTCCGCCGCCGGGGCGCCGGGGTCCAGCCGGGCGATGGCGTCGTGGTAGTGCGGCTCGTCGCAGGTGAAGCGGCGCAGGTCGCCCCAGCGGCGGTCGCGGATCTGGAGGAACCCCGGACCCTGCCGCCACAGGCACTTGCACAGGTAGTGGGTGCCGCGCCAGGCGAGTAGCTGCTCCTGGGCGTCCTTCGCACCCTCCAGCCGCTGCGGCGGCTGGAGATGGCTCAGCAGCTTCCATGTCTCGTCGTCGCCTGGCCCGACCCGCAGCCGCCATTCGACGAGCACGGCACGGGCGGTGAGGTCCCGGACCAGGCACAGTGACCGGACCGTGCGGCGGGCCGCGGCCGGGCGGTGTTGGCGGCGGGTGCCAGGTCGACGGTGCGGGGCAGTGTGACCCGCCGGGCGCCGAGGCCCCACAGCCGGTCGGTCTCCTCGCTCATCGGACCCGTCAGCCGGTGGCTGCCGAGCGCCATGCCCGGCAGCGCGCAGGCGTCCGGGTCGTAGTCGCGCCAGGCGGTGACCGTCAGCGGGATGTCGTCGGGGCCGTGCTCGGGGGTGGACTGCGCTGGTCATGGTGGTCTCCTGGAGGGCGCGGGTACCGGGCTGGGAGGTCGGACCGTCACGGGTGTACGACCGTCACGGGTGTCGGACCGTCACGGGTGTCGGACCGTCACGGGGTCCGACCGTCAGGGGTGTCCGACCGCCATGGGTGGCTGGGCGGGGTCGCGGTCCTGGTCCGCCGGGGTTCGGCCGCCGGCGCCGCCGCCGCCGCCTGCGGCGCTCCGGCGCCGGCGGTGTGCAGATGCCGCATGAAGTCCAGCCGCAGCAGGCCCTCGTTCACCGCGGCCGGGGCGACGTGCACGTACTGTCCTCCGTCGGTGAAGACGACACCCCGTGCCACCCACTCGTCGAGGACGCGCTCCACCTCCTCCCGGCCGCGCGGGTCGCCGGGGACGCGGGCCGCGGCCTTGCGGGCGAGCGCGGCCGGGGCGTGCGGCTGGTCCAGCAGCCGGAACAGCGCGATCTCGAACGGCTCGGTCAGCTCCATGGCACGCCACGGGAACGCGCGTCGCCGGCTGACGAGCACGATCCGGTCACCGAGGTCGGTGTGCGTCAGCCGGGCGTCGCCGTGGTGCTTCTTCCATCCGGCCAGCGCGTCGTTGAGTGCGGTCACGGTCGGCTCGCCGATGCCGCGCTCCGGGGCCTCGAAGACATAGGCGAGGTCGTACAGCTCCTCCTCGGGCAGATCGTAGGTGAAGCGGTAGTGCGCCTCGGGGCGCAGCCCCGTGAAGCCCAGTTCGGGGCGGTTGAAGTAGGGGCTGAACCGCTCGATGGCGATGCGGGCGGACAGGTCGACGGGCGGGTCGAGATGCTCCAGTGCGGGGATCTGCGCGATGACCGGCTCGTAGTCGTCCGCGGTCTCACCGGGGAAGCCGTGCAGGTAGTTCCAGGACACCGACAGGCCCGTCTCCGCCCCGTCACGCAGCATGCGCACGTTCTGGCATCCGCTGACGCCCTTGTCCATCAGGTCCAGCACCCGGTTGTTGAGGCTCTCGATGCCGGGCTGCACGTAGATGAGTCCGGCGTCGGACAGGGTGCGCAGCTGGGACCGCCGCATGTTGGCCTTGATCTCTATGTGCAGCCGCAGGTCGAAGCCGCTCTCGATGATCCGGGGCAGCACGGTGCCCAGATAGCCCATGTCGAGGATGTTGTCGACGACGTACATGTCCAGGACCCGGTGGCGCCGGGCCAGGTCCATGATCTCCTCGTAGAAGACGTCCGGGCTCTTGCTGCGGAACTGCATGAACGAACCGTTCAGCCCGCAGAACGTGCAGTGGTGCTTCTCCCCCCACCAGCAGCCGCGGGCCCCTTCGACGACCAGCTTCGGTTCCACCCAGTTGCGGGCCACCGACCCGGCCAGGCGCTCGAAGTAGCCGCTGTAGTCGGGCGGGAGGATGTGGGCGGGCGGAAGCGGCGCCGTGGCCATCGGGTTGACGGTGCTCGTGCCGTCGGACGCCCGGTGGCACAGGCCCGGGACGGCGCCGAGGCCGGTCCGTCCCTCGGCCAGGGCCCGCACCAGTTCCGGGAACGCGGTCTCCCCCTCGCCGCGCACCACGTAGTCCACGAACGGGAAGTTGCGGTGGACCGCCGCGCCCTGCTCGGCATCGCAGTTGGCCCCGCCCAGGACCGTCGCGATGTGCGGTGCGAGCCGCTTGACGTGGCGGGCGGCCGCGAGCGCGGCGGTGTTCTGCTGGAAGGTGGAGGTGAAGCCGACGACGTCCGGGGCGTGCCCGACGATGCGCCGGGCGATCTCCTCCACGAACTGCGGTACCCGGCGGTGCAGTTCCCGCGTCATCCGCATCCGCGATCCGCGCAGCTTTCCCTTCATCACCGACGCGAACTCCTCCTCCCGCCAGGAAGGGTCGTCGTAGAGCGCGGAGGAGAACACCCAGTCGCCGCATCCCATGAAGTAGGACGACAGGGAGTAGTACTGGTAGTCGTCCGCGGTGAACTCGCGGCGCGCCGTGATCCAGTCGGTGAACTCCAGGTTGGCGTGCAGTACGTCGGCCGAGGCTCCCGGGACACGCTCGTCGATACTGCGCTTGAGGATGCCGAGGGCGAGTGAGGGCAGGTCGATGGGGGACCAGGGCATGTTGACCAGCAGTACGCGCACATCGGCTCCTTGACGGTCCTCGAACGGTGGGTCGGCGGGGCCCCCGACGGGTTTCGCCACACCCCGTGAGGGCTCCTCGTGGGTGGTCTCTCGGTTGCAGGGGCGAGACGGCCGGACGGCCGGGCCGGTCCGCCCGGCGGTGACCGCCCCCGCCCGGTGGGCGCGGGGCTCCGGCGGTACCGGCCGGCCCGGGTGTGCGCCGGGCCGGCCGGGCCGGATCAGTCCTCCTCGGAGTCCTCGGCGTTGCGGAACGGGATCGTGATGGTGATCCCGATGCCCGGCTTGCGGTTCTCCTCGTCACCCGCCAGCGGGTCGTTGTTGACGACGTCCTTCTGCACGGTGTCCTCCTCTCCGGTGTGCTGGGGTGGTGCCCGTCCCGGTGGCCGCGGCCGACGGCGGTCCGGGATCCCGCTCCGGCCGGAGCGGGACGTCTGGGGGCGGCCGGTGCGCCGCGCGGGAGCCCGGGCGGTCCGAGCCGCGCAGCTCGCGGCCCAGGAAGCCGATGGCGCGCCGCAGCACGGCGACGTGGTCGCGGCCGTCGTAGCCGTCGTGTCCCGTGTCGAGCCACAGGGCCTCGTGCCGGACGCCTGCCAGCGCGAGAGCCCGGAGGTAGTCGCGCACCTGCTCCGGCGGGCACTTGTCGTCGCGTTCGGCCGCGACGACCAGCAGTGGGGCCCTCAGCCGGGGTACGTAGCGGACCGGGGAGCTGCGGGCGTACGCCTCGGGCACCGTGTCGGGCGTGCCGCCGAACAGCCGCTCGTCGAGGGCGCGCAGCGCGGGGGTGGCGGTGCGGTGCGCGGCCGCGCAGTCGGCCACCGGTTTCACGGCGACGACGGCGTGCCACAGGGCGGGGTCGACACCGGCGGCGAGCAGCGCGAGATAGCCGCCCCACGAGGTGCCCCACAGCGCGGTGGCGTCGGCCCGCACCAGACCGCGGTGGACCAGGTCGGCCCGTACGGCGGCGAGATCCTGCACCTGGGTCAGTCCGACGCCCGCGGGGTACGCGCGGCGCCAGCGCGGCCCGTAGCCGGTGGAACCGCGGTAGTTGGCCCGCACGACCGCGAAACCGGAGGCCACCAGGGAGTGCACGACACCGTCGTAGGCGTCGCGGTCGTGATCCGCGGGTCCACCGTGCACCAGGAACACCGCCGGTGCCGGCGCCGCCCCGTCCGGCAGGGCGAGCAGGCTGTGCACCGGACCGTCCGGGCCGGGGGTCCATGTCTCGCGGTGGTCGCCGGGTACGGAGCCGGCGACGGTGCCGAGCGGAGGCAGCGGGGTGCCCGCGGTCGACAGCATGCGCGGCGGTTGCGAGGCCGACGTCCACAGGCAGTGCACGTCCCCGCCGGGGCGCGCGGCCGCGGCCAGCAGGGTGCCGGGCGGTGCCGGTACGGCGGCGACCGAGCGCGTGCGCGGGTCGGCGCGGTGGAGCAGGCTGCGGCCGTGGCGTTCCTGCCGGACCAGTACGGCGTCGCCGTCGGGGTACCAGGAGGCGGTGATCTCCGTGTCGAACGCGCACCACTCCCAGGTGAGGGGTCCCGCGCCGGGGCGCCAGACGGCGAGGACATAGCGGTCGCGGTGCTGCCGGACGAGGAGCAGTTCGGTGCCGTCGCCGCCGTCCCCGGTGGCGGTGCCGCTCGCCGGCCGGAAGCCGAGCGCCCACAGTTCCCCGCCGTGCGGGCCGCCGTCGAGCACCGCCCGTACGGTGCCGTCGGGGGACAGCACGGTCACCGCGCGGCCGGAAGCCGCCGGTCCGCCGACGGCCAGATGCCGCCCGTCGGGTGAGATCCCCACGAGCACGGCGTGCCCCTCGACGCGGGTCACGGCCCTGGCCCGGCCGCCGCGCTGGCCGATGTGGACGGTGGTGCCGCCGTCGGAGGCCGTGGCGACGGCGACCGTGCCGTCGGGGGTGAGGGCGAGGCCCCGAGGGGAGCCGTCCGCGACCCCCTCCAGACCGCGCCGGTCCTCGCCGCCGTCGAAGGACCGGAACCGCCAGTGGCCGCGGCCGTCGGCGTCCTCGGCGAACCACCACACCCGGGCGCCGTGGTCGATGGCGCAGCGCAGCGTGCCGCCCGGACGGTCCGTCACTTGCTCGGCCCGGCCGGTCGTCGCGTCCCAGGTGAACACCTGGCAGCGTCCGTCGGCGTCGGCGGTGAACACCATCCGCGCGGGGTCGGCGGCGCAGACGTCCGGCAGTTCGGCGCGGTAGGTACGGAAGCGGGGGCCGGGGTCTTCGCCGGCGGCGGTGGCCCGGGGGCCGCGGCGTCCGCGGCCCGGACGGGGCGGCGCGGGCCGTCCGCGGCGGGTGGGCGGGTCACGGCCGGTCTCCGGAGCGCAGACGGCCGGCCCGGAGGCCGGTGAACAGGGCGAGGACCGCGAGGGCCAGGGCGCAGACCGCCGGGGTCGCCACGGGGCCGGCGTGTGTGGTGAGCATCCCGGCGACCACCGGCGAACCGGCGCCGGCGCCCACGACCGCCGTGGCCATCAGCGCGCCGGTCCTCGCCTGGAGGTGGTGCGGGGTGTCGGCGATCACGGTGGACTGGACGACCACCGTGGCCGGGGCGAGCAGCAGGCAGAACGCCCCGAAGCAGGCCCCGAGGCTCCAGGGCGACCCCGCCACGGTGAGGCCGGCGGCGGGGAGCACCGTCAGCCAGGTCACGGCCACCAGCGTCCGGGCGCCGCCCACGCGCCGTACGACGGCGGGCGCGGCGAGGGCGCCGGCCAGCCCGGCGCCGCCGGACGCCGCGAGCACCAGCCCCATCGCGACCGGGCCGCCGCGGTCCTGCAGTGCGAAGATCGCGGCGAAGTAGAGGGCGGCGAGTGCCGCGTTGACCGTGGTGGTCCAGACGAGGACGAGACGGAGGCGGGGCGAGGAACGGAGCAGGACGAGGCCGGCGAGGGCATCGCGGGCGTGTGAAGCCGGCGCGCCCAGCGGAGTGGGCGTCCGCTCGGGGGGTCCGGCGTCCGGGACGGCCGCGGAACCGCCGGGCACGGGGGTGCCGGGCGCCGCGGGAGCGGGGGCCGGGGTGCCGGGCGGGTGCGGTGGTGCCGTCCTCGCCGGGGACGCGGCGGGAGCGCCCGCCGGATCCGGTGAGGGTACGGGCGCGGCCGCCGGGGCGTGGCCCGGTGAGGGGGTGGCCGCGGTGGAGGCGGCCCGGAGGTCGGAGCGCATGGACCGGACGCACAGGGCCGTCACCGCGTACGACAGCGCGTCGGCGGCGAAGGGCAGGGGCCGGGCGAGCTGGTACAGCACCCCGCCGAGGAGCGGACCTGCCAGGAGCGCGGCACGGTCGCCGGCCTCCAGTCCGGCCACGACGCGGGGCACCTCCCGGGGCGCGGCGACGAGCGCGACGGTGCCGCGGGCGGCGGCCTCGAAGCACGCGGTGGCCGTGCGTTCGACGAGCAGCGCGCCGAGGAGCAGTGCGAGCGGCGGCCGGCCGCCCGCCACGGACAGCGCCACCGCGCCCATGGCCGCCGCGGCCACGACGGCGGAGCCGGCCATCACGGGCCTGCGCAGCCCGCGGTCCGCCGCCACCGCCGCGACCGGCCCGCACACCAGGGTGACGAGCACGCCCGCACCCGCGAGGAGCCCGACGGTCGCCGGGGGTGGCCGAGTCCGAGGAGGAGCAGCGGGAAGGCGATGCCCGACATCTGGGTGCCGAGGGCGTCGGCGGTGTTGGCGCCCCACAGCAGTCCGATGTCACGCGGGGGCCTGCGGCGGCGGGCGCCGTCGTGGGGGCCGTCGGGTGTGCCGTCCGGGGCTGGGCGGGGACGTCCGCCCGGCGCGCCCCGTAAGCCAAGGCCGTCGGCACCGCCGGAAGACGAAGCACGTGCCATGCCTGCCTCCCCCGGGCCGCGGTGGCACCTCCCGCCGTCACATCGCCGGTACCTCCGCTCTCGCGAAGAGCACGCAGATGTGCAGGAAATGTGCGGGAAGTGAAATCGAGCGGAGCCTAGCCACGGCGATTCGGGAGCCGCAAGCAGTCGGACGCCGACCGAATCTGTCGCAAATCGATCGTCGGCCACCGCTGTACGAGGGTGGGCGGCACCATCGCGCCTTACCCTTCCGGTTGTGGCCCGCGACCGGTCGCCGAACGCACGGCGCCGCCCGGAACTGCGGCTTCCGCGCCTCCGCTTCGCATCGGCGCACCGCTCGTCCCGGCCTCCCCTGACCGGGCGGAACCTGCCGCCTCCGGTACACCGGTGTGCGCATTCCGCTCCGTACGTGGTGTGCCGGGGCCCCCGTCGTCACGCTGGGGGTGTTTGTCCCCGCAAAGCGCTCCGGGCGTGCGCCCCGTATGGTGCTCCGCGTGGCCGGTGTGACGGATGAGTCGTATCGGTCTCGGTTTACGCGCCGCCGGACGGCACACCGGCCACGCTCCGCGAATGGCGCGAAAGCGCCCCTCCCGGGGCGCCGGGAGTCCGGTGCCGAACGCGTTCACCTCGTCCGTCGGGACGCCGGCGTGGCGGACCGCACCCAGGGGGAGCCGCGCGCGGAGCCGCTCGCCCCCGCCGGCCCGCCGGCGGCGGTGGCCGGGTTCGTCCACCCCTCGGCGGCGCACCGGACGATGCTCCCCGGCACCTTCGCGGACGATCAGCGCCGGTCCGCCGGGAACTCCCCTCGGCCGGGCGCCGTTCAGACCGGAGCCGGAGCCGGAGCCGGAGCCGGAGCCGGAGCCGGAGCCGGAGCCGGAGCCGGAGCCGGAGCCGGAGCCGGAGCCGGAGCCGGAGCCGGAGCCGGAGCCCCGGCCGGCAGCCGCAGCCGCGCTGCCGCCGCGTCGCGGCCGTGGTGTCAGCCGCCTCCGCGCCGCAGACGTACCGTCACGATCTGGAACGGCCGCAGCACCAGGGGCACTCCACCGTCCTGCACCACGAGCGGCGGACCCTCCAGGGGCCGTTCCAGCAGATCCGCCAGGACCGCGCCGGCCGCCGGGAAGCCGGGACGCAGCACCGTCGCCGCGCGTCCGCCGAGCGACTCGTAGAGCCGGACGACGACGTCGCCCGAACCGTCGTCGGCGAGCTTCACGGCCTCCACCACCGCAGCGGCGCCGTCCGTGGTCACCACCGGCGGCACCCCCGCGCCGCCCGGGCCGATCCGCAGCGGCAGGTTCAGCGCGTATCCCTCCGCGACGGCGTCCTCCACCGTCGCGCCTGGCAGCAGCGCGTAGGTGAGGCGGTGCGGGCCCTGGTCCGCCCGGGGGTCGGGGACGCGGGGGGCGCGGACCAGGCTCAGCCGGACGGTCGTCGTCGTGCCGCCGTCCTCCTCGCGCGTCGTCCGGGTCACGTCGTGCCCGTACGTCGAGTCGTTGAGGACCGCGACGCCGTAGCCGTTCTCGCCGATGTGCACCCAGCGGTGCCCGTAGACCTCGAAGCGGGCGGCCTCCCAACTGGTGTTGGTGTGGGTGGGCCGGTGGACGTGGCCGAACTGGATCTCGGCGGTGGAGCGCTCGGCATGCACGTCGACCGGGAACGCGGCCTTGAGGATCTTCTCCGCCTCGTGCCAGTCCATCTCGGTGACGACGTCGACGCGGCGGCTGCCGGACCGCACGGTGACGGTCTGCACGATCCGCGATCCCCTGCCGAAGGTCCGCTCCACCCGCAGCGCGCCGAGCAGCGGGCTGTCGTCGGCGATCCTGATGGTCGCCCCCTCCAGCAGGTCGGTGTACCGGTGCAGATAGTGCCTGTCGAGGTCCCAGGCGTCCCAGTGGTTCGGCAGATCGCCGTGCAGCCGCAGCAGATTGCCCTTGCCGCCGGGGGCCAGCACCTCGCGGCCGGCGACCAGGTCCCGTACGGAGCTGAAGGTGCCGTCGTCGGCCAGTTCGACCCGTACGAGCCCGTTGTCCAGCGCCCGGTTGGTCACCCTGACCGGGAGCCGCGCCGTAGCGTGCGGGACGACCCGCGCCGACCCGCACGCCGGGACCTCCACGGCGACGGGGGCCGAGCCGTCGGAGAGCCTCGGCAGCCCCGGGTCGAGGACGTCGGCCAGCAGCGGCGGCACCCGTACCACCTCGGCCCGGTCCCGGGGCCCCGCGTTGTAGGCCCACGGCTCGACCCGGCCCGCCCCGCTCACCGCCTCCAGGGCCTGCGCCGTCAGCGCCTCCAGCTCCTTCGCGACCCGGGCGTACTCCGCCTCTGCCTCCTGGTGGACCCAGGCGATCGACGAACCCGGCAGGATGTCGTGGAACTGGTGCAGCAGCACCGTTTTCCACAGCCGGTCCAGCTCCTCGTGCGGGTAGGCGTACCCGGGCACGTGCAGGGCCGCCGCCGTCGCCCACAACTCGGCTTCCCGAAGGGCGTGTTCGCTGCGCCGGTTGCCCTGCTTGGTGCGGGCCTGCGAGGTGTAGGTGGCGCGGTGCAGCTCCAGGTACAGCTCGCCCGACCACACCGGGGCGTCCGCGCGGCCCGCGTACTCCCGTCCCGCCGCCTCGAAGAAGGCGTCCGGATGCTCGACGACCACCTTCGCCGAGCCTTCCAGATCGGCCAGCCGGCGGGCCCGCTCCAGCATCTCCCGGGTGGGTCCGCCCCCGCCGTCACCGTGCCCGAACGGCACCAGCGACCGGGTGCCGAGCCCCTTGTCCGCGTAGTTGCGCACCGCGTGGGCCACCTCGCGCCCGGAGAGGACGGCGTTGTAGGTGTCGACGGGCGGGAAGTGGGTGAGGATCCGCGAACCGTCGATGCCCTCCCACCAGAACGTGTGGTGGGGCAGCCTGTTGGTCTGGTTCCAGGACAGCTTCTGGGTCAGGAACCAGCTCATCCCGGCGAGCTTGGCGATCTGCGGGTAGGCCGCCGTGTAACCGAAGGAGTCCGGAAGCCACACCCCGTGCGTCTCGACGCCGAACTCGTCGAGGAAGAAGCGCTTTCCGTGCACCAGCTGCCGGGCCAGCGCCTCGCCGCCCGGGAGATTGCCGTCCGCCTCCACCCACATGCCCCCGACGGGAGCCCACTGCCCGCTCGCCACCGCCTCCCTGATCCCGGCCCACAGCTGCGGGTGGTTGTCCCGCACCCAGGCGTACTGCTGGGCCTGCGAGCAGGCGAAGACGAACTCGGGGTACTCCCGGGCGAGCGAGAGCACATGGGCGAACGTCCGGGCCGCCTTGCGCTCGGTCTCCCGGATCGGCCACAGCCAGGCGGTGTCGATATGGGCGTGCCCGACCGCGGACAGCGTGTGCGCACTGGCGTGGGCGGGCCGGGCGAGGGCCTCGGCGAGGACGCCCCGGGCACCGGCCGCCGTCCCCGGCACATCGTCGAGGTCGAGCACGTCCAGCGCCCTTTCCAGGGTGTGCAGGATCTCGTGCCGGCGCGGTTCCTGCTCGCCGAGTTCCAGCATCAGCTCCTGCAGCACCTGCAGGTCGAGCGACAGGTGCCAGACGCCCTCGTCGAGTACGGCGAGATCGGCCCGCGCGAAGGTGTAGAGCGGCGCACTGCCCGCGGTGCGCCTGTCGCCCATCGGCGTCGGCGAGCGGAACCGGTCCTGGAGGATGTCGGGGTTGGAGGCGGCCTCGATCAGGAAGGCCACCCGCTCGCCGCCCTCCGCCGCGGAGGCGACCGGCACGTACCGGTTCTGCGGGCCGACGGCCTTCACGGGTGTGCCGTCCGGCAGATGGACCAGCGCCTCGGCCTGGTTCCCCGGCCGGCCGCCGGTGAACCCGGGGTCGAACCACGCCTCCACCCGCCTGCCCGCCCAGGCCGCGGGCACCTCGCCGGCCGCCCGGAACCAGGTGGTGCCCCACGGCGGACCCCACGCGGTCCCCATGGCGAACGGCTCGTACACGGCCTCCCGCGCCTCCGCGAACGGCACCGGCTCGCCGGGCACCTGCCAGGCCGCCACGGCCAGCGGCACGGACTCCGGGTGGATCGCGGGCCGGACGCGCTGCTCCAGTACCCGCGCGACGCGCTGCTCGATCCTGCGCCGTTCGTCGTGCATCTCCCAGCACCTACTTCCGGTTGAGGTGGGCGAGACCGGGGTGTACGGCCGTGTACCCGTCCAGCAGGCGGCGGGCCACGGTGACGGAGTCGACCAGCGGGTGCAGGGCGAAGGCCCGCACCGCGGCGGCGCGCGAGCCGCTCTCCGCGGCCGCCATGATCTCCCGCTCGACGGCCTTCACCGCGGTGACCAGACCGGTGGCGTGGCCCGGCAGCGGATCGACGGCGCAGGGGTGGGCGCCGCTCGCGTCCACCAGGCACGGCACCTCGACCACGGCGTCGGCGTCGAGCGGGGAGAGCGCCGTGCCGTTGCGGACGTTGAGGATCAGCGTGGTGCGCTCGTCGCGGGCGACGGCGCGCATCAGGGCCAGCGCCACCTTCTCGTACCCACCCGACTCCATGTCCTCACCGGCCCGTTCGCCCGCGCCGGACGCCTCCCGGCTGCCGGCCATGTAGGTGGCCTCGCGCTCCGCGAGCGCGGACCGCCAGCGCCGCAGGGAGGGGCGCGCGTAGAAACCGGCCTGCTGGTCGCGGAGCAACGACCCGCGGGTGCGTT
Source organism: Streptomyces sp. I6 (assembly GCA_003725745.1). GTDB lineage: Bacteria > Actinomycetota > Actinomycetes > Streptomycetales > Streptomycetaceae > Streptomyces. The sequence continues at coordinate 6,093,197 of RHDP01000001.1, forward strand.
CCGCCCGCCGGTACGCCCGCACCGTCTCGCGGTGGAAGTAGTAGTAGTGCAGGTACTCGTTGGGGATCGCGCCGAGCGAGCGAAGCCACTCGGTGCCGAAGAGCCTGCCCTCCTCCAGTGAGCCGAGCGCTTCCGGGTCGGCGAGGAGCCGGGGCAGCTCGTCCCGGCCGGCCACCCGCACCCCGCGGAGCCAGCCCAGATGGTTGAGGCCGGCGTAGTCCATCCACACCCGCGCGGGATCGGCGCCGAGCGCCCGCGCCACCCGCCGCCCGAGCCCGACCGGTGAGTCGCAGATCCCGATGACCCGGTCACCGAGCACCCGGGACATGGCCTCGGTGACGAGCCCCGCGGGGTTGGTGAAGTTGACGACCCACGCGTCGGGCGCGAGCGCGGCGACCCTGCGGGCGATGTCCGTCGCGACCGGCACGGTCCGCAGGCCGTACGCGATGCCGCCGGCGCCCACCGTCTCCTGGCCCAGCACGCCCTCGGCGAGCGCGACCCGCTCGTCGGCGGCACGCCCCTCCAGACCCCCGACCCGGATCGCGGAGAACACGAAGTCGGCCCCGCTCAGCGCCTCGTCGAGATCGGCCGTGGCCTCGACGGCGGGCGCGTCCGGTACCCCGGCGGCCTGCTCGGCGAGGACGGAGGCGACGGCGCGGAGCCGGGAGCCGTCGATGTCGTGGAGGGTGACCCGGGTGACCCGGCCCTCCTCGCGGTCGCCGAGGAGCGCGCCGTACACCAGCGGTACGCGGAAGCCTCCGCCGCCCAGAATCGCCAGCCTCATCCCGCGACCTTCCTCGCCCTGGGCGCCTGCGCAGCGCCGTCGTCCCCGTCGGTCGTCCCTGCCCGCCTTGCCCGGATCCGTCCTGCCACAACGCTGTCACCTCGGCGGCGTTCGCGCGAGAACCACGCGGCGCTCCGGCGGTATCGCGTCCCGATCCATCCTGTCGGGTTCTGTCGGAATCCATGGGTTTCCGGCGGGCGTCCGGTGAGTGCCGTGCGATGAGCCCCCCGGAAACGGCTACCCCGTCCATCAGCCGTGATCACCGGATCGGGGCCCGGTCCGCCCCGGGGCAGCCCTCCCGGAAGCGGCGCCGGCGAGCAGGCCGGCCGGCTGTCCGGTCAGCTGTCCGGCAGCACGGGGGAACCGCGGTCGTCCCGCCGGCCCGTCCGCCGTCCGCGTGTGCCCTCCAGGGCAGGAGCGACGCTGGCGTGCTGTTCCCGGGGCGGGGCGGGGCGGGGCGGTGCGGTGCGCCGAATAATGCGTTGACGTACCCGGAAGGCACCCTGTTAGCCTTCGGGGGTCGTTCTGTTTCTTTCTGGGCCTGTGTGCCCTGGAAAAGGGTGTTTTATGTTCCGGCCCGCGCCGAGTGCGCCTCGCCGCACCGCGTAACCGTCCGCCGCTTTTCGCTGCCCGCTCGTCCGGGCGGCTGCCGGACGCGTCCTCCGGTGCTCTGACCTGCCCGTCCGCCGCTCCACGGCGTCTCCGGGCCCTCTGACGAGGCCACTCGGCCTGCTCTTGCTGTCATAACCGACTTCCCAGCAAGGAGCACCCGGGTGTCCAGCCACACCACCAACACCACCCACATCCTCAGCCTCGGCACCTTCACCTGCGCCTGGTGCGGGCTGACCGTGTCCGCGTACGGCGCCGACGGCGCGCCACGCAACCACTGCCCGTCCTGCCTGCACTCCCGGCATGTTCTCGACCACGTCGAGGGCGGTTCGAGCGACTGCGAGGGCCGGATGTCCCCGATCGCCATCGCCGTGCTCCGCACCGGTGACTGGATGGTGATCCACCGGTGTGTGCGCTGCGACGAGCTCACCTCCAGCCCGGTCTGCGCCGACGACAACCAGCTCATCCTGATGCGCATGGCGGTCCGCCCGCTGGCCCAACCGCCGTTCCCGCTCGAAGCGTTCGGAACCCTCTGACCGCCCGGCAGGGAAGGAGCATCGCCATGTCACGCAGCAACCGCAGCGACCGCAGGCGGCGGCGCCGTCCACAGCGGCGCAAGGACGTCCTGCACACCCAGGGCGGGCACCGGGCGAACGACTTCCGGTGCGCGTCCTGCAGGCTCGACGTGTCCGTGGACGCACCCGGCACCGCGCACCGCAACCACTGCCCCCACTGCCTGGCCAGCCTGCACATCGACCGGAGGATTCCCGGCGACCGCGACGCGGACTGCCGCGGCCGGATGGAGGCACTGGGCATGTCCGTCCGCCCCGACGGCGAGTGGTTGATCATCCACCAGTGCGCCTCCTGCGGCGAGCTCAGCGCCAACCGCATCGCCGGCGACGACAACCCTTACGCCCTGGTCCGCCTCGCCCTCAGACCCCTCGCCGACCCCAGGCACGCCGGCCGCGTCCTGCTCGCCCTGTGACCCGGCCGCGGCCGGCCCGGGCGGTCCACCCCTGCGGACCTCCCCGCCCACGACCCCCGCCCACGACCCCCGCCCACGACCCCCGCCCACGAACATCACCACCACGGATGAGGAACACCCCGGCAGGGGCGACCGGAAGGCTGCGCGGGGGCGGGGGGCTTCACGGGAAAGCCGTCAGGTGGCAGCAGGAAGAGACGGAAGCCGGGCGGAAGCCGGACGGAATCCGGTCGCGCACCCCCGAAGTGCCGCGCGGGCCCCTCGCCCGGTGCGGCACCCGGCGCGACACAATGGACCCATGGCCCGACGTACCCCCGCCCTCCGCGGCCCTCCGTCACCGAGGGGTCCCCCTGCCCCTGCGGACTGCCCGCCGCCTACGGAGACTGCTGCGGCAGGTTCCACACCGGACAGTCCGCCGCGCCCACGGCCGAACTGCTGATGCGGTCCCGCTACAGCGCCTTCGTCGTGCGTGACGAGGGATATCTGCTGCGCACCTGGCACCCCGACTACCGGCCGAGCGGTGTGGACTTCGATCCCGCGATGCACTGGACGGGCCTGGAGATCCGGGACACGGCCGAGGGCAGCATGTTCCACACCACCGGCACGGTCACCTTCGTCGCCCGCTACACCCTCGGCGGGGAGCCCGGACAGCTGCACGAGCGCAGCCACTTCGAGCGGCACGACGGCGCCTGGGTGTACGTGAACGGCACTTTCACGGAGTGACGGCCCCGCTGGGTGCGCCGGCGCCCGGCGGTCCGCCGACGGCCGGGCGCCGGCAGCGCGGGGTGCGGTCGGAGCCACGTCCGCACCCCGGCCCCGAGGGCGGCGGTCCCGGGGCGGCAGCCCCGGGGCACGGCCCGGCGGGACGGGGTCCGCCCCGGTCCAGGAGCCGCCGCCCGGACGCGCGGGGCGGAAGGAGTGCAGCGGGATCTAAGGGCTGTCCCGTAACCACTGGCGGATCAGCGCGCGGCGTCAGATGGGGTGCATCGCAAGGCGGGGGGGCGTCCTCATACTGGGCGTATTCGGGCGATCCAACAACACGGCGAGGTGCAGCAGCTGTCGTCGTGCGCCCGCTGGGGGTTGCGGGACAGCCCTTACCGAGGAACCACGGGGCTTCAGGCCCGGGAGGAATCGCTTCTCTGGGTAGGGGTGAACCGCACGTGCGCACGGGTCTGCACTGGTGACCTCAGTCGGGACGTTTCTGGTTCGCGATGTACTCCTTGACCACGGCGAGCGGGGCGCCCCCGCATGAAGCGGCGAAGTAGGACGGCGACCAGAAGTGGTCTCCCCACAGGTACTTGCGGATATGGCGGGGAACTCCTGGCGGAGCCTGCGGGCTGCGACTCCCTTGAGGGAGCCGACGAGCCGGGACAGGGCGACCTTCGGCGGGTAGTGCACCAGCAGGTGGACGTGATCGGTCTCGCCGTTGAACTCGCGCAGCTCGGCTCCGAAGTCAGCACACACGTCGCGCATGACCTCTTCGCAGCGCTTGAGCCCGGTCCTTCAGGTCCGGGTCAAGTTGACTCCTCCCGGTCGCTGTCCGGGCCGTCGTCCGGGCCGCCGTCCTGACCCGGTTCGGCCGTGTCCGGCCGGTGGCCGGGCAGCGACGACCCGGCGGTGGCCTCGTGGTGCAGACGCAGGAACTCGAAGTGCCTCTCGTACTGGTCGAGCACGTCGGCGATGAGCTGCTCCTCGGCGTACCCCATCACGTCGTAGCCCTGGTTGCCCTCGGCGAGCCGCACCTCGAACCTCAGATAGGTGTCGTGCGCCGAGACCGAGCGCGTCGCGAACTGGGGGGTCGGCGCCTCCACGGGCTCCAGCCCGTAGACGAACTGCTCCCCGTCGCCGATCCCGACCTCCAGCGCCAGGCGGGGGACACCCGTCTCCTCGTCGGTCTCCTCGGTGACGGATGTTCGCGCGCCCTGGGCGCGGAGTTCGTCGGCGACCTTCCCGAGCGCCGGCCGGCACACCTCGTCCACGAACCGGGTGGCGGCCCGCGGGCCGGGGAACGACATCGCCCTCGCGATCCGCCGCCGCCAGGTCCGCTCCGCGACGGGCCCGCGGATCGTGCGTCCCGACAGCGACCCGGGCAGGGCGGCGATCAGCGCGTCCTCCCGCATCCGTTCCAGGCGGAGAGCCTTGTACAGGCCGGCGATGATGAGGAACATCACGAACGAGAACGGCAGTCCCATCACGATCGTCGCACTGGTGAGCGCGTCCACGCCGCCGACGAGGAGCATGGCCAGGGTCAGCAGACCCGTGGCGGCGGCCCAGAAGACCCGCAGCCAGGGAGCGGAGTCGCTCACGGGGGTGGGCAGGTGCGAGCAGAGGTTGCCCATCACCAGGGCGCCGGAGTCCGCCGAGGTGACATAGAGCAGCAGGCCGACGACAGTGGCGAGCCCGGCGCTGAACGCCGCCCCCGGGTACTGCGCGAGCAGCCCGTAGAAGCCCTGTTCGGGGAACTCCATGGCGGTCTCGCCGAACCGGATGTTGCCGCCGCGGATCACCTGCAGCGCGCTGTTGCCGAAGACGGAGAGGAAGATCAGTGTGAACACGAACGGGATGACGAGGGTCGCCAGGACGAACTGCCGGAGCGAGCGGCCGCGGGAGATCCTCGCGAGGAACAGCCCGACGAAGGGTGCCCACGCGACCCACCAGGCCCAGAAGAAGAGCGTCCAGGCGTTGAGCCAGTCCGCCGGCGGGGCGTAGCCGAAGGTGTTCAGCGTCATCGACGGGAAGCGGCTGACGTAGTCGCCGATGTTGAGGATGAGCTGGTTGAGCAGCGCGACGGGGCCGCTGACGATCAGCATGTAGAGCAGCAGTACGAGGGCCAGTACGACGTTGAGCTCGGAGAGCCTCCGGATGCCGCGGTCGACACCGGCCGCGGCGGACACCGTGGCCATCAGCACCGCGACGACGATCAGGCCGATCTGCGCGGCTACGCCCTCGGGTACGTCGAAGAGGAAGCTGAGGCCGAAGTTCAGCTGCACCACCCCGATACCGAGCGACACCGAGATGCCGAACACCGTGCCGAGGATGGCCGCGAGGTCCACGGCGTCACCGACCCGGCCGTGGATCCGCCGGCCGATGATGGGGTACAGCGCCGAGCGGATGGCGAGGGGCAGGCGGTAGCGGAAGGCGAAGTAGCCGAGCGCCATGCCCATCAGCGCGTACATCGCCCACCCGGTGATGCCGTAGTGGAACAGTGTCCACACGACGGCCTGACGGGCCGCCTCCACCGTCTGCCCCCTGCCCTCGGGAGGCAGGAGGTAGTGGCTGACGGGCCCTGAGACGGCGAAGAACATCAGGTCGATCCCGATGCCCGCGGCGAAGAGCATCGCCCCCCAGGCGAACAGGCCGAAGTCGGGTGTGGAGTGCTTCGGTCCCAGCTTGAGGTTGCCGTAGCGGGAGGCGCCGATGAACACCACGAAAGCCAGGTACAGGGTGGCGGCGAGGAAGTAGTACCAGCCGAGACCGGTGGAGATCCAGCCGACCACCACACCGATGACGTCCTGGGCACCACTCGGGCTGATGATCGCCCAGATCGAGATCGCGAGGACCAGCCCGGCGGAACCGAAGAAGACGAGCGGTTTGATCCGGATGTCCTCGGGCGCGGCGGGCTGCCCCGCCCCGCCGCCCCCTTCGGTTTCGGCGCTGTCGCCGTCCGTTCCCTTGGCCGCCACGGTCCAGTCCTCCCTGCTCTACAGGCCGACGGCTCCGCGGAGTCCGGCGGCCTGTACGAATGCGACAGGTCAACCCTGCGGTCAAGGCTCCCGCTCCCGGTCCCACCCGCCCGGTATCGACACGGCTTCCGATGGGCGTCGATTCCTCCGGTCCCGGGGGTTCGGGAGTGGATCGCGTCCCGCCGGCGGATGGTGGTCGGTGGTCGGTGGTCGGTGGTCGGTGGTCGGTGGTCGGCGGGGGAGCGGTGGAGCGGTGGAGGGGGCGGGTGGAGGTTTGCCAGGGGAGCGGAGGAGGGTCGGGTGGAGATGTGCCGGGGAGTGCACGGCGGGTGGCTGGGGCCGGCGGATCGTCCTCCGGAAAGTGTCCCGCCTCGCCCCGGGGCGGTGGTCCCGCGGCACCTGCACCTGACACCGGCACCGGCACCGGCACCGGCACCGGACACCGGCACCGGACACCGGCACCGGACGTCAGGGGCGCGTGCGCTTGAGAGGGGGCACGTCGCCGGGCTGGATGTCCTCTGAGGAGCGCTTGGTGAGGAACGGCCGTCGTTCGACCTGGTGGACCTCGTAGTGGCCGCCGTTCAGGGAGAGGTCGATGACGAGGAGGCCGTCGGCGGTGGCCGCGCCGAGCGGAAGGAGTTCGTGGACCTGGCCGCCGGCCTGGTGGATCCTGATCACGACGTCGAGTGCGGAGGCCACCAGGCGCGGTGCGAGGTCACCCGCTCCCTCGTTCCAGTTTCCGCTGACGGCGAGGACGTTGACGACGTCGTCGAAGTCCTCGCCGTGCTCGTCGGCGTACCGCACGGCGGTTCCCAGGTTCTCCGGCGCCAGGGTCCAGCGGACCACAGAGGCACGCAGCTCCAGGGCCGCTTCGCCCGATGGGGCGATTCCGGACAGTGCCCGGTTGACCGCGTGGTAGAGGCAGTCGCCGTCAGCGGGGATGTCCTGACCTGAGGGTCCACTTCCGGAGCGGGTGGGGAAGGCGTCCAGTCGACTCACGGCCGTGCGCAGCCTCGCGCCATCGTCGCCCGGACCGCCCTCGCTCCCCGTCCCGAACAGCAGGTCGGCCAGGCGCCGGCCGGCTCGCAGCACGGGAGTGGACAGCGCCAGCTCCTGTGCTGCCCATACCTTGTGGGTGTCCGGCACACCGACCTTGAGCCCGGCGAAGGAACCGGTCATCGGGGCCGAGATGGCATCCGCCATGACGTTCCTCTTCGCGTGGCCCAAATTGCCCCGGCTCTTCGTGGGCAGTTCCTTGCTCCCGGTCGGGATTCCGGAGATCTCCGCGCGCCGGGGCTCGTGGCTCCAGTAGGTCGCCGAGTTGTGGAAGGCGTAGTTCGAGCGATGAGTCGCCAGGCTGATTCCCTTCTTGGCCCCCCTGGTGCTGCCGCCGTTGTCATTGCTGAAGAACCGGTTGGTGACGGTGCCGAGGTCCGCGTGCGACTGGAGCAGTTTCTTCCCCTCTGATTCCAGGAACTCGTACGCGATCCGGGAGAGATCGGTGACCACCGCGCCGGACTCGAAGTCCGTGACGTAGGCCGGCCCGCGGAACGGCAGTCGGTGGTTCTCGGCGTCGGCCCGGACCCGTTCGACCACTTCGTCCGCACCCACCGGCAGGGTCATGTGCGTGTCCTCGGCCGCCCTGGAGGGGGGCACCTCGAAACTCCGCCCGTCGAGCTCGGCCAGTTCGCGGTCGTACCGCCTGCCCAGTTCCCACGCGTTGTACCGGTTCAGCTGCCGTGCCAGTCCGGTCAGCTCGGCCCCCTTGTCGGAGAACCGGACGTCCGGCCGGTCGCTGCCGCCCCCGGCGGGGTGCGGCAGGACGGTGGCGCCGTCCACGAACAGGTTGGGCTCCGGCGCGTACGGCAGCAGCGGGTGGATCCTGGCCTGAAAGCGCCGCTCCCGCATATCGTCGGCGACGGCACGCCGGAACCGTTCGAGGAAGGCACGCTGTTCCACGGGATTGGTCAGCTGCTCGGGCACGGTGCCGTTCTTCTGCTCGTAGCGCCTCTTCGTGTCCTCGATCAGCCGCTTCTGCTGCTCCCCCTCCTCGGGGCCGGGCACCCGGTAGCCGCCGGTCATCAGCAGCGGCCGGCTCGGCGGGAGTGCTTCGTCGGGGTCGGTCGACCTCAGCCCGGGAGGGTCGAGCAGCTGCTCGAAGTGCGTGAACACGTGCAGGCCCGACGGCACCGTCCGAGAGCCGTCGTCGAAGTCCTGCACCGCGATGTAGGGATGCAGACCCAGCCCCATCATCGACCGGACCGCTGCGATGTTCTCCGGGCTGTGCAGTACCGCGTTGCGCATCGTCCCGTAGGGGAACGGCCCGGTGAAGGTCGACGGGACGACGGCCACCGGCACGTCCAGATTCTCGACCTGCCTTTCCAGCGAATCGACAGCCTTGGCCAGGGCCTGTCCCTGGGTCTCATTCGCATTGACTCCGATCACGATCGCCAGGCGGCCGTCGTAGCCGTCCAGACCGGACAGCAGGCTCTCGATCACCTCTGCGGCCCGGTGCGCGTCGCCGTGGCCGGTCATGGTGTTGACGACGAACGCCAAGGGGCGGGCCTGCTCCACGCTGTCCCGGACGTAGTCGAGGTAGTCGCCGTCGCTCTGGCGTCCCGCGGTCCGGCGGACGTAGTACCGGTGGTCCTCGTCGGTCGGGAAGTCCCCTCGCGTGCGCGATGTCAGGCGCCGGTAGGCTTCGTTGACGCGCCTGTCGTCGAGGGTGAGGTCGGCGAACCGCTGCCGGGTCGAACCGGGAACGTCCGCGTCCGGAGGCGTCGCGTGCGCGGTCGGGACCTCCTCCATCTCGACATCGGAGGACATGCCGAACCGGGCCTCGGGGTGTTCGCTGTCGGGGCTCAGCAGGTAGGGGTCGTCCGTGCCGGTGCCCGTGAGCCGGCCCTCGTGCCGGTCCGCGGCACTCGCCCAGATCCGTACGTGTGGTGGAAGCCCCGCCGGGGGACGGCCCGGCTCCGCCGGGTGCACGGTCCCGCCGTGGACGTCGACCCAGAGCAACGCCCCGTCGCCGGTGTGCACCAGTGCCCAGTCGTGGCCCACGCTGCCGTGGTCGCCGGCCAGCACGGTCGCGAAGCTCCCCGGGCCGCCCCTGGTGACGAGGTCCAGCACGGCGTCGAACCCGGCGGGTCCCTGACCGTAGCTCAGCGGCATGTCATGCCGCTTGTACACCGTCCAGGCGAAGCCTCTCTCGGGGCCGGCCCGGTCGGCCCCGGAGGCCGGGAAGCCGGCCGCCCGCGGGCGGCCGAACCAGGTGTCGCGGTACGCCTCCACCGTCTCACCGCAGTTGGGTCCGGTGAATCCGCGGGTGATGGCTGACAGCAGCGGCTGGTGAGGAGCCGCGAAGACGCCCAGTTCGGCCGCCCGCTCACGTACCCGCTGGTGCTCCTCGGGACTCGGCGGGACGAGACCGCGGTCGCGCAGTACCGCGTCGGTGTTCTCATGCCGCGGGGTGCGGGGGCGCTTGGCGGTCGCGTCGGGCCCGGCCGGCTCTTCAGCGCGCCGTTTGCGGGTGGGGGGTGGTGTTGTGGGGGTGTCGTTGCTTTCGGGTTCGGGTTCGGGTGTGGGGATGGGGTCGGGGTGTGGGGTTGTGGGGGTGTTCGGGGTTGTGGGGTGGGTTTGGTCGGTCTGCTGGGGTTCGGCGGCAGCGGGCTCGGTTGGTTGCGTCGGGTCGTGCTCGTTGCTTTCGGTGGGGGGTGGTGTTGTGGGGGTGTCGTTGCTTTCGGGTTCGGGTTCGGGTGTGGGGGTGGGTTCGGGTGTGGGGTCGGGGTGTGGGGTTGTGGGGGTGTTCGGGGTTGTGGGGTGGGTTTGGTCGGTCTGCTGGGGTTCGGCGGCAGCGGGCTCGGTTGGTTGCGTCGGGTCGTGCTCGTTGCTTTCGGTGGGGGGTGGTGTTGTGGGGGTGTCGTTGCTTTCGGGTTCGGGTTCGGGTGTGGGGATGGGGTCGGGGTGTGGGGTTGTGGGGGTGTTCGGGGTTGTGGGGTGGGTTTGGTCGGTCTGCTGGGGTTCGGCGGCAGCGGGCTCGGTTGGTTGCGTCGGGTCGTGCTCGTTGCTTTCGGGTGTGGGTTCGGGTGTGGGCGTGGACGGTGAGTGTGCCGGTGCCGGTGCCGGTGCCGGTGCCGGTGCTTCGGAAGTGCCGTCGGTGGAGGTGGACCCGGCGGCCGCCTCGCCGGTCGTCCTGGCCACCCAGTAGTAGACGTGCCCGTCGGTGTCAGCCGTGTTCCCGTACGTGCCGTTCTCGTCGAAGTTCTGCGTGGTCAGCCGCACCGGCTGCCGCATCAGCACCTGAGCACCCTTGAGCGTGGCCTTGCCGGGCTCGTCGGCCGCCTTGCCGTGCGGCACGGTCGGTGGGGTGAGAGTCCGGGAGGGAACCCCCGGGCTGAGCGTCACGGGCTCCTTCCCCTCGGACGTCGCGTCGTACTCCACCTTCGCGACATCGCTGGGCAACGGAACGATCACGGTCGATCCGTTCCCGTCCGTCGTCCTTTCCGCCAGGAACACATGGCTCGTCGCGGGCTTCAAGGCTGCGGTCACACCGGCGGTGGACGTCGTGGACGACTCGTGTTCCGTCGAGACGGTGATCTCGTCGCTCCCTTCGTCGCGAGTGGAGAGTTCCTGCGCCTCCCCGGTGGGGCGCAGCCGCAGCTCCAGACCCGTCCGGCCATCGCTGCCGAGCGGAATCGTGCGGTACCCGGTAGCGGGGTCCTTGAGCTGGTGGAAGACCGAGGCCAGGGTCTGCTGAGAGAGCGCCTGACGCAGCGCGGCCTGCTGCTCCGGCGTCAAGCGCTGCTCCCGCAGCAGAGGGTTCGTACTGCCTTCCGGGCGGGGGCCCGAAGCGACGGACCGGACCACTGAGTGAGCGGCCTCCAGCGTTATGCCCTCGGGCCAGTAGCGGAGCGACGGGACGGTCTGCCCGTGGCCGGTGTTGCCGCCCTGTCTGGGTGTGGCGACCGGCCGGTAGCCGTCCGGGTCCCCTGGCCCCCGGCTGGTCGTGGTCGTGTCGTGGCCCTGTCTGGGTGTGGCGACCAGCCGGTAGCCGTCCGTGCCGGCCGCCTCCTGGTCGGGAGTGACCGTGGCGGGGACCGTCGAGAAGGCCGAAGTCACCCACTCGGACACGGCTCCCAGCAGGTTCCGTATGCCGCCGGTCCGCGGGCGGGGCGTGGTGAGCAGCGTCTCCGCGTCGCCGAGGAGCGCACCCTGGCTGTCGAAGCCCACGAGGTCGTGCGCGGAGTCAAGCGACCGCTGCCAGCGGTCCCGTTCGGCCCGGTCGGCGGTGACGGGTGCGGTGCCGACAGGGGTACCTGTGGTGGTGCCGCTCTGCATGGCCCACGCCTGCCGGTGCTCCGTGAGCGATGTGGGCACATAGACGTGGACCGGCCACGCCGGCTCCACCACAAGCCTGGGTGCGACGAGGTCGCCCGGGCGTTCACCGAGGAGGGGGTACACGGTTCGCCGGGTCACGGTGACCTCGAAGCGCATGCGGTTGGCGAACCTCACCATGTCGCCGAACTTCGACGTCTTGTACTCCACCTTGGTGGTGACGCCTGCGTCCGCGCTGCTGGACGGGCTGAATTCGGCGCCGAGAGACGGCGCCCAGCCCCAGCTCCGGAACACGGGCGGCGGGTCGTCCGCCGGTGATCCGTCGCTTCCGGATTTCGCGATCGGCGCATAGGACAGGCGTGAGTTGGTGTCGAGGCCCCCCGACCAGTTGCGCCCCGAACTGCCGGTCACGGTCTGCGAGAGGCCGACCTTGCGGGTGGTGTCCCCGGCGGAGTGGTCTCCCTCGTCGGTCCACTCGTGCTGCGGGACGCCGCGCACCAGGACCCGGGTGACCAGCCGACTGGCGTGGGACTCCTGGACGCGGTACTCGAAGATGCCCTGGCCCACCAGCTCCTCGTAGTTGGCCGACAGGTTCTCCGGCGAGAAGGTCCCGGCGAACTCCAGGGCGCTCACCGGTACATCCGCCGCCTCCTTCAGCCCGCGGATCTGCCGGTCGATCTCGCCGAGGATCTCGTCCGACGACGGGATGTGGGCGATCGCGCCGCTCAGCAGCCCCTGTTCCAGCAGCGGAGCCCGGCGCGACCCGGTGGGGTTTGCGGGTGCGGTGCGGGCCGGGGCGCCGGTGTCCGCGGTCCCCTCGGTGCCCAGCCTCCGCACGTCGTCGTCGGAGAGCAGCACCAGCACCCGGTGCCGGCTCGACTCCGGGTCGCCGACGGTGACGGCACCGTCCCAGGCCGTGACGCGTCCCTGGACGGTGACGTCCGCGTCCGCCTCGTACAGGTGCCAGGTCCCCTGGTGCGCGGTCTTCCGCGAAGTCGTCGTCTTCTGCTTGACGTTGTCGCCGTCGCTCCAGCCGGATCCGCCCTTGATCCTGGGGCCGCCGCGCGGCTGGAACGACTCGGCGGCGTCCCCTGCCGACGGGTAGTGCGCGGTGTCGTGACCGACTCCCAGTTTGAGGGCGCGGGAGTTCTTGTCCGCCACGGCGGTCGAGGTGCTGGACGTGGTCTCGATCTCCAGTTTGCCTTCGCCGGGCATCGTCCTGCGGAACCGGAAGTTGCTCAGGCGGGTCCGTGCCGACAGGCCTATGGTGTCGCGGTTGCGGCCCGAGCCGACCTGCTCGTCACCGCTGTTGGCCCACCCGCCGTGCGAGGCGGAGAGCAGGGACCGGAGGTGGCCGTCGTCGGCCATCCCGTCCAGGGCCTTCCGCAGGCCCCTCACCGCGGGCGGCGGCGTGCCGTCCCGGACGCCGTCGAACCCGGTCGCCCATCGGACCGCCCGTACCGCGCGCTGGAGCGTCGTCGCGTCAGTGGCCTCGACCGACCTCTTCTCGAAGGCGCTGGCCAGCGATTGCAGGGCCTTGTCGCGGAAGCCGTCCCCGTCCGTGACGTGGCGGATCGCATGGCGCTGCGGCAGCATGTCCAGTCCGGGGAGTCCGGCGGGCGGCGCCGTTCCGGTGGTCCTACTCTCCCGTGCGACCTCGACGGTCAGGCGGCCACCGGGCTCCACCTGCCCGGTGTGCCGGGTGGGCGACGGGGGCTGCTCCGCCGTGGACAGGCGGGTGGTGGGGTGCTCCGGGTCCTGGACGCCTATCAGCACCTGGTACGTGACCGGGTGGGCGTACACATCGGTCTCCGACTCGAGGGAGAACGTCCGCGTCACCTCGGTCTCGAAGCCCGTGGTGACTCCGTGGGAGGGGTTGTCGGGGGTGACGTCGAGCCCGGCGGCGGTGAATCCGCGCAGCGTATCCGACTCGGTCTGAGGGTGACGCAGGGTCCCGGAGATGTTGACGGCGTGCTTGTAGCCGCGGGTGACGGACTTGTCCTCCCCGGTCGTACGGGTGCTCGCCGCCTTCGCCGTCGACTTCCGGGAACCCAGGTGGTCGCCCCTGGCCGGCTCGGCCTTGATGAGGATCTCGTAGGTCCGCTCGCCGAGCAGCGGCAACCGGGGGGCGTCCAGAGTGATCCGGTAGGTGCCCTCGAGCAGCATCGCGCCCGCGCCCCGCAGTTGTGAGGGAATGAGCAGGCGGCGTAGCGAACGCAGGTTCTCCCAGGCCTGAGGGGTGATCCGGTGACGCTCTCCGGCGTCCCCGCCGGGTGTCGCCCCGGTGCCGGGTCGTATCGCCTCCGGGGGCGGCAGTACGCCGGGGAACCTCTGCGACATCTCGTGCACGATGTGGTCTTCCAGCTCCAGCGAACCGGGGACGTGCAGGAACGTCGTGAGCTGCGCCGCGACCGGGTCGGCGAGCCGTTCGGGGTCGAGCTGCGGGCGGTCGCCCGCGGCGGGCGGGGCGGGTGCGTCGTGGGGGACGGCGTGCAGCACCTCACCGTGCTGCGGCTCGATGGTGATGGCGACATGGTCGGAGGGGTGCGGGACTGCTGCCGCTCGGCGGGTGGGGTGTGGTCCCCGATCGGCGCGGTGTCGGTGCCGTACCACCCGTCGAGCCCGGGCCGCAGGACACTGGACGTCAGCCAGACGTGTATCCGCACCCGGGTGGCGACCAGGTCGGCCCTGTCGGACCGCTCGTGATGGGACTCCGTGCCGACGACGTGCTTGCCCTTGACGCCGTGGCCGACGGTGCGGGAGTGCGCGTAGCCGACGGTACCGGTCAGCCACAAGGGGCCGTCGTCCGACACGTTGACGCTCGCGCCACCTCCGAGCCCCACCGACCAGGAGCTCTTCTCCGTACGGTTCTGGCCGTGCTCGCTGGACCACTTGGTTCCCAGAGTGGCCTTGTCGTCCACGGTGTGCAGGGCCAGCGAGTCGTCCGGCTCGACCGTCAGATGCAGATACGCGTGGCGGCCGTCACTGAGCCTGAGCTGCTTCGACATCAGCCCCCGGCCCGAGGCGTGCTCGAACTCGTCGATGATGTGGGACGGCTGGAAGAAGTCCTCGATGTCCTGGTGCGCGGTGCCGTCCGGGCGGGCCTCGCGCGGAAGCGCCTCGTAGACCGCCTTCCGCGCGGTGTCCAGCCCGGTGATGGACACCGGGTGGCCCGGGCCGGGTTCCGGCGTCCGGTGGGCGGTTGCCGGGCTCTCCCCCGGTTGGGGTGTACGGGTGTGCTCCCAGCCCCTCCATCTGCGCGGTCGTCCTTCGGCCAGGCTCTCCGGACGGGGGACGTCGGCGCGTACCGTACCGGTGACGGGGGCGTCGGCGCCCTCGGCGGTGAGCCGGGTGCCCTGGTCGTCCGTGACCGTCACCTGGTAGCTGAAGCGCGAGGTGTAGCTGTCCGTCCTTCCCGTGAGGGCGAACTTGTTCGCCGTCTGCGACGACCAGGTGACCGTGGTCTCGCGGCCGTGGGAGATGCCTCCCCATGCGATGGAAGGGGTGAGGAGAAGGGACACCTTGTCGCCCAGAGGCCGGATGACGGTCCACGGCAGATCCAGATTCGCCCCGGAGGAGGTCATCTCCACCTTGCGCGGTGTGGAGTGGTACGCCGACTGCGACGGCACGCCGAAGCCCTCCCCGTCGTTGTCCTCGGCCGGGTCGGTCACGGCGTCCAGGGTCCAGGGGCGGCGGTCGCCTGCACCTCGATCTCGTGGGGTCTGCCGTCCACATGCACCGTGAAACGCCAGCCGCCGTTGAGCATCGGCTCGTGCTGCTTGCGGAAGTTGGCGGGATCGAGGGCGGCGTCGAGGCGCTGCGCCACGGAGACGTCCCTGCCGTGGTCGCCGAGCAGTGCCTCGATCCGCTCGCGCACACCGTCGGGCCCGGGTCCTCGGTGATCTTCTTACCCGCCATGGATGCGGTGTGGCGTCCGGCGAGAACCGGGTCGGGGGCGGGGGATTGTGCCTGTTCTTCGGTGGGGGTGTCGTCGGTGCTGGTCGGGGCAGGGGTGCCGTCTGCTTCGGTGGGGTTGGGGTTTGCTGCGGGAGGGGTGCCGTCTGCTTCGGTGGGGTTGGGGTTCGCTGCGGCAGGGGTGCCGTCGGTCGGAGCGGGCTCTTCCTCCAACGCGCCTTCAGCACCGTCCCCGGGCGCTTCCTCAAGTGCCTGCTGGTCCTCAGGTGCCTGCCGAATCGAGGATGTGTCCGCGGTCCGTACCGGAGGTGGCGACTGCCGGCCCTGAGCGTCCGTCGTGCCGCTCTCGGTGACCGGACGCGGTTGTGGTGCGACCTCCTGCCCCGTGCGGGTGCCGTTGTCCGCCGTGGGTGGGAGGTTGCCCGCGGTGCCGGCGGCGGCCGGCCGGTCCGTCGCGGTGTCTGCGGTGTCTGCGCCGTCCGCGGTGCTCGCAAGGCCAGGGGGCCCGTCTTCGGCGTCGGGGTTCGCGGCGATCGGGACGGTGGCCGCTTCCGGAACAGGCTGCGGAACCAGGGCGTCGTAGTGGTCGATTCCGTCAGCACCGTCCCCGGGCGCTTCCTCAAGTGCCTGCTGGTCCTCAGGTGCCTGCCGAATCGAGGATGTGTCCGCGGTCCGTACCGGAGGTGGCGACTGCCGGCCCTGAGCGTCCGTCGTGCCGCTCTCGGTGACCGGACGCGGTTGTGGTGCGACCTCCTGCCCCGTGTGGGTGCCGTTGTCCGCCGTGGGTGGGAGGTTGCCCGCGGTGCCGGAGGCGGCCGGCCGGTCCGTCGCGGTGTCTGCGGTGTCTGCGGCGTCCGCGGTGTCTGCGCCGTCCGCGGTGCTCGCAAGGCCAGGGGGCCCGTCTTCGGCGTCGGGGTTCGCGGCGATCGGGACGGTGGCCGCTTCCGGAACAGGCTGCGGAACCAGGGCGTCGTAGTGGTCGATTCCGTTGTAGGCCAGATACAGAGAGGGCCGGTCTCCGGGGCCGCCGAGCGCGATGGGCGGCTGAGAGCGGGGAAGGACGAGCCGGAGGTCGAGGGCCAGCGCCCGCGCCAGCGCCTGCGGGAGATCGTCGGCGAAGGGGGAGGTCCACAGGGAGGTGCGTTCCGCCGCGGCGGCAACGAGCCCGTGGTAGGTCAGCTCGCGCGCCGCACTGGGGGTCGCCGCGACCGCGAGGAGATCCCGATAGGCGCTGTCTCGGAGGATATTCCGCCATCCCTCGGCATCGTGGCGGTCCACGACCGCCTTCCGGACGCCTTTCCACTCGTCGTCGATCCGGCGCCGATCGCTCTCGTCCTTCGCGATAGCCAGGGCACTTCTCCGCAGATCGGCCACGACGGTGGCTACGGGGTCGAGGCTCCCGGTGACCGGGTCCGGTCCGGCCGCGATGATCCTGTCGCGCAGCAACCGGCGCAGTTCGGGGACGCTCCGTTCGGTCCAGGGAGCATTGAGCCCCTGGCTTCGCGCGCTGTCGAGCAGCGACCGGAAGAGGCAGTCTCCGTCGCCCGGGGTGTTCAGCCGTCGGAAGACCATGTCGTGCGCGTGCACGAGGATGCCCGGGTCGGGCTGTGCTCCCGGTCGGGCTATTGCTTCGGTACCGGTCTCGGTCTCGGTATCGGTCTCGGTACCGGCTTCGGTACCGGTCTCGGTACCGGCTTCGGCCTGGTCGCTTGGCGGAGGTGGGGCTGCCGTGTGGTTCTCCTGCTGTTCTGCGGCGAGCCGGGGCCCGGGCGTGTGGGGGTGGTCGGATTCGGCGGTGGTGCCTGGTTCGGTGTCGGTAGCGGTGGTGGTGTCGGTGGTGTCGACGTGCGGGGGCGAGGCGATGCCGGGGTCGGACCTGCGCCGAGCGCGTTGGGTGGTGGTGTCGCCGCCGGTGTCCCTGTGCGCGAGGACGCCAGGGTCGGACCTGCGGCGGATGAGCTCGGCGGTGTCCTCTTCGTTCAGACCCAGCTCGGACAGCGGCAGTGGGTCGCCGGAGAGAGACCAGGTGATCCGCGCGGACTCCGCGTAGGAGAGACCACGGGCCTCGTCCGGCGAGACAAGGGTGGTGGGCGGAAGCGTGGGCGGCGGTGGGGGCAGCAGGGCATCCAGCGTCGTGCCGGGCCCCGCGACGGCCCGCAGGTCGGCCGCGTCGCGCAGGAACGCGGTGTACTGCTCGACCGAGGGGGCGGCAGCCGGATCCGCGCCCGTGGTGTCGATCGCCGTGCCGCGCCGGTCGGCGACCATCCGGCGCAGCAGATCCGGGGTCATCCCCGGGTCGCCGTAGCGTGCCGCCGTTTCCGACGAGTGCCAGCGCAGGTCGTCCACGAAGGCCAGGGCGGCGAGCAGTTCCCCGTTCTCCGGACGCTGTTCGGCGTCCGGCCCGAGGGCCTCGCGCAGGGTGCGGATCTGCTGGAGGGCACGAGCCCGGGTGAAGGCACCGGCCGGTTCCGGACCCGTGTGCAGACCGGCGTCGCGCGCCAGTGCGTCCAACTCGGGACCAGTGGGCTCAGGGGTGAACAGCCGCCACCGCCCCGGTCCTTCGGCCCCCTCGACGAGCACCGCGCGGACATTGCCGTCCCGGTCCTCCGCCGTGCCCACGTCCGTGGTGGGCGCGTACACCGGACGACCCGTCCGGTTCGCCACGTGCTGTGCCACCGGCAGTCCCGCTCGCTCCGGCTGCCGACCCGTGCGGCAGGCGAAGAGGACCAGTGGACGGTCCTGATCACCCTCCCTGGCCCAGGACCTGAGCACATCGCCCAACTGCACACCGCTGACGGTCACCGTGGGGTGCGCCCGGTCGTCGCTGCCCAGGGTGACGGTACGGGGAGTGCCGTGGGCCGCGAAGTAGTCGGCACCCCGTTCGGTGCCCGCGCCGGGGAGCGGGGCCGACGGGCCGGTGAACACGGCAGAGCGGACGGGCGGGGGGTCCCAGCACCTTCGACCGGGGCAGTGGACGTGATACGCACGCTTCGGAAGCCGTCCTGATCGAGCAGCGCGCGCCCGTTCGCGTCCGCCTCGTCCTCGGCCCGGCTCGGAGAGACGGACAGCGTTCGGACGGCGCGGCCCTGCCGAGGGCCCTCGGCCGTCTCCGGCACCCAGCGCCGCAGTTGCGCCAGAAGTACCCGGTGGCCGTCCACGCTGGTGACGACCTTCTCGGCGGCGTTCCGCGGGTCGCCCTGGCCGTCGGTGAAACCGGCGTTCGCGGGCCGTACCACGATCCGGCCCGACGGCGGCGAAGCCGACGGAGGGGCGGCAGTCCGGGATGGCGGTGTGGTGGGAGCGGTGGCCGGGGGCCGATGACCGCGGTAGAGGAGGACGCGCTTGAGGGCGCCATCGGACCGGTTTCCGCTGCAACAGCCGAATGCGGGGTCGCCGTGACGTCCTGCTCCGTCCCGAGTTCCGTGTCGGTGTCGGTGTCGGTGTCGGTGTCGGTGTCGGTGTCGGTGTCGGTGTCGGAAGCCTCCCCACCGGTTCCACGGCTGTCGGTGCCGCTCCACCCTCGAAACACGTCGTTGGCCGCGCCCTTCCACGCGTGGGACGGGCTCGCGGGCTCGGCGGCCTCGGACACGGGGGCAGACGCGGGGCTCGGGGTCCTCCCCTCGCCGGGTACGGAAGCGGTCGGCTTCACCGGCGTCGCCGATGAGGCTGCGGGCGCATCGGCGAGTGAGGGCCCGCCGGCCTGCCCGGTGCTTTCGGTGGCGGGGCGCGAACCACGGTCCGGGGCGAGGGCGTCGGCGAGGGGCATCAGCACGTCTGCTCCGGGGAACCAGATGTCCGTGCTGCCGTCCACGGTGTCCGTGGCGTTCGCGCTGCCCATCGTGTCCGTAGCGTCCACGGCGTCACGTGTGCCGCTCCTGGCACCACGGCCGGTAGCCCGCGTGCTGTCTGTGCTGTCCGCGGTATCCGCAACACCCGCGACGTCTGTTCTGCTCGCGGCGTGATTCGGCGTCGGGGCCACCGCCGGGCCGGTGAGAGGGCGGCTCCTGACCGGGGCGCTCGGCCCTTCGCGGGTCAGTTCGACGGCAGCGCGCACCGGGCGACCTGCTCCGTCCGGTGCGACCGGAGGACCGAGTGCCACCACCCTGTCCGTTCCCGCCCGATCGAGCAGTTGGGCCGCTGCCGGTGAGCCCTCTCCGGGCGGTGGCGTCTCCGAAACCACGATCGTCAACGGCGGCGGCTCACCGGAAGCGGAGTCGCCGGAGATATCGGTGTCCGACGTGGCTCCGTGCATGCCGCCGGCGATCTGCCCCCCGGTGTTGCCGCCGTACGAGCCGGTGGTGTCCACCGGCTGCGGAGGGGAGGAGTCCGCGGCGACTCTTCCGAGGACCGGGCTGGATGCGGGATCGAGCGAGCCCGGAACGGCGTCGATCTCAGGTGAGTCGGCCGCCACCGCGGAGGAGTCCCTCCCGGGTGCCGTGTCGTGTGTGGCGAGGGTGCTGTCCGCGCGGTCGCCGGCGCCGGGAGTGCGGGTGTCCTGTGACGCTGTCGGTGAAGAGCCCGACGGCGTGGCGCCGAAGGCGGGAGTACCTGGGGCGGGAGTACCTGGGGCGGGAGTACCCGGGCGGCGGTACCCCTGGGCGGCCGCCGGCCCCGGTCGCATGGTTTGCGCCGGGCAGGGGCGAACTCGTAGGGGAGCTGGTGAGGGAGGTCTGCGGGGGCGTGGTCGAGGTGGCTCCGCCGCGGGAGCCGTCGAGGCTGGTGATGGGTGCGCTGGTGGTGGGGGCGGGTGCCCCGGACACAGGAGTGGGGTCGGTGGTGGGTGTGCTGGTGGTGAGCGTGGGGTCGGTGGTGGTGGGTGCCCCGGCCGCAACGGCGGCGTTGGTGGCGGGTGCGGGTGCGGGTGCGGGTGCGGGTGCGGGTGCGGGTGGTGCGGGTGCTCCGATCGTGACCGGGGAGCCGACCGTGACCGGGACGCCGAGGCCGTCGAGGGCGAGGCGGATCTCGTCGGCGTCCGTCCGCGCCGCGGCGCTGTCCACGGCGGGGATGACGCGGACCTCGGGCACCGAAGCCAGGTCGGTGTGGAGGCTGTCCCGGACGCCGATCTCGGCACTGCCGGGCCGCGTCCCGCCGCGCAGGGCGCCGAGGTCGCGCAGTGCCTGCTCACGGACGTCGGCGGGGCCGTTGCGGACCTGCCGCCACAGCTCACTCTCCGCCGCGGGCAGGGGCGTTGAATGCGGGAGGTGCTGAGGCGTTTCCAGGTTCGTCTGCGGCGGGGGAGTGCCGGGAGCGGTGCCCATGTCACCGACGCTCTCCGTGATTGGGGAGGCGTTCGCCCCGCCTGCCTGTCCGCCTGTCGCGGGCGAGTCCCCAGAGGTCCGCCTCTCGGACCCCCCGGCATCCCCGCGGTCTCCGGTGTCTCCGGTGTCCTCACTCTCCGCGGCGTCGCCGGAGACGGTGGGCGGCCGGTTGCGGAGGTTGTCGATGGCATGGTGCAGTTCGGTGCCGCTGTTCACGACGGTGCCGATGATCGCGGCCTCGACCTGGCTGCTGATGCCCGCTCCGACGAACGTGTACCAACTGGTCGACCAGTCCCCGTCGTAGGCGCCCTTGATCAGGATCTCGGCCAGGGCCTCACCGGCGCCGGCGGCGACGAAGTCGGTGGTCCCCATGAGTCCGTAGTGGCCGGCCAGCGCGCCCTTGCGGTCGGCGTTGTCGCGCACGAACTGCTTGTCCCACCAGAGGTTCTCATTGTTCCGCACGCGCGGCGACGGGTTGCCCGTGAGGTCGGTGCCCGGGACGTCATACTTGTTGGGCTTGCTCTTGAAGTCGAGGTCCGTTCCGTTCTTCAGGAAGTTGCGGTCGTAGCTCCGGACGATGTTCCTCGCCAGGTCGTCGAAGATCCCGGTCAGCAGGCCCGCTCCGGCACCGAACACCGCGGACTTGAGGATCTCGCCCCAGTCGAAGCTGTCGGGGCGGCGGCCCTCCGGCGCGAAGTTGATCATGGCCAGCCGCACCGCGAACGTGGCGAACGCCTCCTGGAAAGCCTCGGTGAGGGACGGCGTCAGGCGCAGTCGCTGGAGCATATGGCTGAGCGTGGTGAGGATGACGAGTCGGCTGCGGAGTTTGGCCATCATGATCTGGCTGGATGTGACGCCGCCGGTGAAGACGGACATGGCCAGGTAGACGGCGATCTCGATGAGCAGCCGGATGACCTCGGCGATGATCTGCCACTTGGACTCCATGATGTTCATGGAGGTCTTGCGTCGCCCTTCGGCGATCTTGTCCAACTGGTCGGCGAAGTCGCGGAGGTGGTTCTTCCCCCCGTCACCGGTGAGCGTGCCCATCGCCTTCGAGTACGACGTGGCGAGGTCGTCCGGCATGGAGCGGCCGATGTCGTGGACGGACTTGTCGACCAGCGACGAGAGCCGGTTGACCTTCCGCCCCAGGCCGGCGTAGGGCTGGCGGCTCTGGTACGCGAGGTCCTCGTCTGCGTCGGTGAGTCTCTCCCCCGTGAGGATGAAGAGCATCGCGTTGACCTCGGGTGACGCCTGAATGCTCATCGACGGCCGTCCCGTGTGCCGTCCCGCGGGTCGTGCGGGCGGGCCGGGACCGCCGCTCCCGGCAGGGAGCGGCCGATACCGGCGGTACGGGGGTCAGTGGCGGACATGCCCGCCCGTGACGCCGTCGCCGCCCGTGGCGGGGTCGCTGCCCAGGCCGTCGGTGTCGATTCGGCTCCCGCTGCGCTCGATCTCCTCGATGTTGTGGTCGCGGGTGCCCTGCATCAGCCTGACCTGGCTGACGGTGGCGTCCGTGATGGCCACGAGCGCATCGCGGATGGCCAGCATGGTGTCCTTGGCGGCCTGTCGCTCCCTCTGCTCCTGCGGCCCGGCGCTCGCCGCGAACTCACCCTGGGTTCCGGGCCAGCGGACGGTGGGGGCCAGCTCGTCGATGAACTCCTCGGTGATGGCCTTGGCCATGGCGCCGATCTCCTCCAGCTGTCCCGCCAGGGACTCGATCCGCTGCGGATCGGCGTAGTAGCGCTCCGACACCGTCAGTCCTCCCCGTCCTCGCCGAGTGCGTCGCGCCAGGTGCCGGCGGTCCGGTCAGGGCGGGCCGGTTCGTCGTCGCCCTCGAGTACCCCGGGGCCGAAGATGCGCTCCCAGTCCAGCTCGAAGCCCTTGAGCTCCGGCACGTCGCTGCTCGGCCCGGTGAACGGGGCCATCGCCTTCATCACATGGCGATTCATCTTCAGGCGAGCCGCGTTCGCCGCCTCCAGGACACTGGCGGCGAGCTCCTGGGGGACATGGCGCGGTACTTGTCCTCCAGGAAGTCGATCCCCGTCAGCTCCCCCTGCGGGCCCACCGTGGCCCGAACCGCGCGGTCCGACGAGAGAACGGCGAACGACGCCTGCCGCAACTCCCGTTCGGTGCGTGCGACCGCCTCCTGGGCAGCCTGGAGTTCGGCCATCGCCCGCTCCAGGCGCTTCTCCAGAGGTTCCGTCACGCCCGTTCCGTCCTTCCGTGTCGCTCTCTCATGACGTGCGGCCACGATCCGCGCGTCCGATCCCCGCGGGGGCCTCGTCGGTGTCCGGGCCGTTCCGAAACGGTAGGCGTCCGGCGGTAGTTGTAGAGCCGGACGACTCCCGGTGTCCGGCACGATCATGCCTCATCGCCGCGGTGGTCACCGACCGATCACGGCGGGAGTGCCACCCTCCTCGGTGCCCCAGACGTCGGCGTCCTCCTCCAGATAGCCGGCGGAGCTGGTGGAGCGGGTGGTGCTGCCGCCCGGCTCCGAGTCCTCCTCGCGGGAGCCGCCGCTGGCGGTCGAAACCCGCGTTGCCGGGGCCAGGAAGGTGTCCTCGTCTGCTTTGCCGTTCCAGGGGCCGCGTCGCCGGCGGTTGCGGCGCTCGCTCTCCTCAAGCGAGTCCATCAGCACGGCGCGCACCCGTTCGCCGTTGCCCTTCTCACCGCCCTGGCCCATGCCTCCCATGGGCATTCCTCCCATCGGCATGCCTCCCATGGGCATACCCGACGTGCCGGTGCCGGTGCCGGTGCCGGTGCTGGTGGCGAGTGGGTCGACCATGGGCTGGGAGACGCCCGACAGCGGAGAGGCCTCGGTCGCATCGACAGTGTGGGAAGGAAGGGGCCCCACCCCGGACGGCAGAAGGGCGCCGGTCTCCGTGGGACTCATGCCTGTGCCGGGCCCCGGCACGGACAGCGGCACGTCCCCCACGGAGGAGGCGGCCCCGCCCATTGAACCCAGTTCCCGGGAGAGGAACGAACTGTCGCTCCAGCCGTTGCCGGTGGTCAGGTCTGGGATGAGGTCGGTGAGGTTGCCGAGGTTGGTTGTGGTGGTGGTTCCGTCGGGTTGGGTGGTGGTGGTTTGGCCGGTGGTGGGGTCGATGGTCTGGGTGGTTCCGTCGGGGTAGGTGGTGGTGAGGAGGCCGTTGTCGAGGGTGGTGGTGGAGCCGTCGGGGTTGGTGACGGTTGCGCCGTGGGTGAGGTCGGTGGTCTGGGTGGTTCCGTCGGGTTGGGTGGTGGTGAGGAGGCCGGTGTCCGGGTCGAAGGCGGTGTGGCTGCCGTCCGGGAAGGCGGTGGTGAAGTCGCCGTCGTCGACCGAGATGTGGCCGCCGGTGGGGGTGTTCAGGCCGCCCGGGTCTCCGATGAGGTCGGTGAGGTTGCCGAGGTCGCTGATCGACTCGGTGACGGGGTTGCCGGTGGTCAGGTCCGGGATGAGGCTGTCGGGGTTGTTCTGTCCGTTGTTGATGCCGAGGTCGGTGAGGTTGCCGAGGTTGGTTGTGGTGGTGGTTCCGTCGGGTTGGGTGGTGGTGGTTTGGCCGGTGGTGGGGTCGATGGTCTGGGTGGTTCCGTCGGGGTAGGTGGTGGTGAGGAGGCCGTTGTCGAGGGTGGTGGTGGAGCCGTCGGGGTTGGTGATGGTTGCGCCGTGGGTGAGGTCGGTGGTCTGGGTGGTTCCGTCGGGTTGGGTGGTGGTGAGGAGGCCGGTGTCCGGGTCGAAGGCGGTGTGGCTGCCGTCGGGGTAGGTGGTGGTGAAGTCGCCGTCGTCGACCGAGATGTGGCCGCCGGTGGGGTGTTCAGGCTGCCCGGGTCTCCGATGAGGTCGGTGAGGGTGCCGAGGTTGGTTGTGGTGGTGGTTCCGTCGGGTTGGGTGGTGGTGGTTTGGCCGGTGGTGGGGTCGATGGTCTGGGTGGTTCCGTCGGGGTAGGTGGTGGTGAGGAGGCCGTTGTCGAGGGTGGTGGTGGAGCCGTCGGGGTTGGTGACGGTTGCGCCGTGGGTGAGGTCGGTCGTGGTGGTGCTTCCGTCGGGTTGGGTGGTGGTGAGGAGGCCGGTGTCCGGGTCGAAGGCGGTGTGGCTGCCGTCCGGGAAGTCGACGGCGACCGTTCCGCCGTCCAGCCGGGTCGTACCCCCGGTCGGGTTTCGGACGGACCCGCCCGTCCCGGTACTGAGCATGCCCGGGCCGCCGAGGGCCTGGGGGAGCGGGGACAGGAAGTCCGCGGACGGTTGCTCACCGCCGCTGCCGGGAGATCCGCCGTTCAGGTCGCCGAGGTCGCCGAGGTCGCCGAGCCCGCCGGGGGACTCGGTGACGACGTCGCCGGGGTTCGGTATCCCGTCGAGGCCGTCGAGAAGCTGCTCGCCGACCGCGTTCGGATCGCCGAGGCCGCCGAGGTTCTCCTCCACTGCCGCGCGGTCTTCCTCGAGTTGCTGTTCCTGCTGCTGGCGCAGCTCCTCCTGGTACGCCCGGTCTTCCTCACGTTGCTGCTCCTGTTCCTGGCGCAGCTCGTCCTGGTACCGGAGCTGTTCTTGGCGCTGCTCTTCCTGTTCCTGGCGGAGTTGATCCTGGTACTCACGCTGCTCCTGCTGCTGGCGCTCGTACTCCTCCTGCTGCTCCTCGAGCTGCTTCGCCTGGTACTCCTCCCCGACCCCGGTGGTGGATTTCGGCTGGGGCAGGTTGCCGGTGAAGTCCGGGCCCAGGTCGATGAAGCGGTTGTTCAGCTGCGCCTGGATCCGGGCGGCGGGCTTGCCCAGCCACTCGTCGACTCCCTGGGTCCAGATGCTGACGGCCTTGTCGCCGACCTTCGCCCAGTTCGCCCAGTCGGCGAGATCGCCGTACTCGGGGTGCACCTGGGAGAAGCCGGGCTGCGGCCTGGCGCCGATCCTGCTGTAACGGGGGACGTCGTAGTCTCTCTCCCCGTAGATGTCCGTCTTGGTGATGTTGTTCTCGTAGACCCACCGGCCGAGTTCGTCCAGTACGTAGCGCAGAACCTGGTGCGGGTCGTAGAACGGGGATTTCGCCCACGTGAACCAGGCGTCCAGTAGATCGTCGGCCGTGCCCTCCAGATACCGGCGGGCCAGGGACAGGGCCCGCGAGTACACCGTGCGTCCGGTACCGATGTCGTCGCCCGACCCGGGTGTGGAGTCGAAGGACTCGTTGTAGTTGTCGTAGTTCTCCCTGATCTTCCGCAGCAGGCTGCGGAAGATCTCCGCGGACTCGCCCTGCCAGCTCGCGTCGTCCCGTCCGAAGCGTTCCTCCCAGTCCGTGAGCACCTTCGCGGTGTCCCTGAAGAACTTGGCGGCGAAGTCGAAGGAGTCCGAGGTGGTGTCGAAGGAGTCCAGGTTCACGGCGTCGGCGTCGGGCACGCCGAGGTTGCTGAAGCCGACTCCCTGCGTGCTGCCGTTGCGCAGGGCGATGAGCGCCGTCCGCGGCCCGTTCATATACCGGCTGAGCGGGATGGTGCTGAACTGGTCGCCGTGCGCGTCCTTGAACTCGTTGCCCTCGCGTACCTGCGCGTTCTCGACGTTGTCGGAGCCCGGGTCCGCGAAGAGGATGTCGCCGTTCTCCGTCTTGACACGGCCCTCGAAGACGATCCGCGCCTGCATGATCTTGAACGGCTCGCCGCTGTCCAGGAACCAGATGTCGTAGTCCTGGCCGGCGTCCCTCAGGAAGCCGGAGGGGTCTTCGACCAGATCCCTCAGCCCGCGTTCCTTGATGTCGCCCCGGAACAGCCTGCCGCCGTTGTCCGAGCGGAGGGTGTCGAAGACGGTGCTGCGGTCAGGGACCGGATACCCGGTGAGGTGGGTGACCAGACCGCCCCAGACGTCGGTCGAGGCGCCGCCTGCGCCGTCGTATCTGCCGACGTGGTCCGCGGAGTTGGGATCGTACCGATCGACCACCGGGCGCCCTTTCTGGTCGTCTGTCTGCGGTGCCGGCGACCGTCATCTGATGCGGTGTCCGGCGGGTGTGTCCACGCTTGTCCGGGTCCGGGTCCGGGTACGGGTACGGGTACGGGTCCAGGTGCGGGTCCGGAGACCGGCCCGCGCCCTGCGGCTCCCGCGGCTCAGGTTCGGGGCGTGTCGTCCGGTGCGCCGGTGAGGAGCGCGTCGACGTCCTCCAGCGTCTGGAGCAGCGTTTGCGCGTCGATCGCGTCCAGGTTGTTCTCCTTGGTCTCGGCGGCCTTCTCGATGGTCTCGGTGAGCGCCGCCATCAGCTCCTTGAAGAGGTCCACCTGGTCGCCGAGCAGCTTGTCGAGGGCTTCGGCCGCGGTGCGGACGTCCTCGATCAGCTTGGGGCCCGAGACGAGGTCCTCGATGACCATCCTGCCGATGTGCAGGATCTGCTGCTTCTGGTCCAGGTTCTCCGCGGTGATGTGGCCGTCCAGCAGATGGCCGAGCGGACGGATGCCCTCGCCGCCCTCCGTGTGGTGCTTCTTCGCGGCGGCGTGCACCGGTTGCACCTCGCCGTCCCGGAAGCGCTCCATCTGCTTGAGGTCGAAATGCCTGACGTCGGCCTCTCCCTGGGCCATGGGACGTCCTCCTGCGGTCTGCTGCTCGGACAGGGGTTCTTCGGGTGGGTCCCGGCACGGCGCCCCGCGACCGTACGCGGCCGCCGCGGTGAGCCGGTGTGCCCGGTGGGGCGCGGTCCGGCGCGGGGGACCGGCCGGTGACGCCGGACCGGGGCGCCGGGTGGTGTGCTCCGGTCAGCGCCAGTGCCGCGGCAGCCGGGTCGCGCTGCGGCGGGGCGGACGCCACCCGCCATGCGCTAACGCGGCCGCACACTGCCCCAGTTGTCGGCGCTTTTGTGCTCGTCCCGGGCGTGGTTGTCGTGGATGCTCTGGACCAACTGGCTGTTGTCGCCGAGGAGCGCGGCCATGGTCCTGGTGGCCTGGTCCCACTCGGCCTGCACCTGGCGGTACATCTCCTGGTCCGCGCCCTCCCAGGAGGCGATGAGCGGCTTCAGCTGGTCCTCGAGGCTGTTGAGCGTGGCGATGATCGTCTGGGTCTGGTCCTTCAACTCCTCGATGGCGTGGCGGACCTTGGCGTACTGGACATCGATGATGCCGTCGGCCATGGCATCTCCTCTCGGGAAGCCGGGCGTCCGGCCCGGCGGTCTGACACGGCCGCGGCCTCTGGAGGGGAGACCGGAGCCGTGGTGGTCAGCGCAGTGCTTCGAAGACGCCCTGGCTGGTCTTGCTGGTGAGGACCTCGGTGAGGTCCTGGTTCTCCTTGGCCAGGCGGTTGGCGGAGGTCACGTTGTCCTGGAGCGCGTCGACCATCTTGGAGATCTGGACGACGACCCGCTGCGCCTCGTTGTCCCAGCTGCGGAAGAGCCTCAGCAGGGCCTGGCCCTCGTCGCCGCCGACGCCCGAGTGTGCGGCGGTCTCGGCGACGTTGTTCCGGGTCTTCTCGACCTGGCCCCGGGCCGTCTCCAGGGAGGAGACGCCCTCCAGGCCCTTGGCGTAGTCCGCTTTTCTCGAGCCAGTGTCCGCCATGTCGCATTCCCTTCGTTGCGGCGAGTCTTCTCGCGCCGCTGAGGCTAATGAGCTTCCTCAGTCAGGCGCAACGCCGTCAGGCACATTCACAGCATCAGTGAGTATCGGTCAACATGCGTGCGACATAGTCGAGTTGGCGCCGACCGCAGGCTGTGCACCGGCGGTCTGCCCAGTGTCACGACGCTGATGGCGAGGGGTGCGCCAAGTCGCGGAGAAGGGAATCGAGAGCGCCTCCATTCCGGCGATGCGGGCGAGCCGCCCGCATTTCGGGGTGGTTCCGGCTGTGCATATTTGAGCTTCTCCTGAGCTTTGCCTCGCTCCGGTCCGGAAGGGTGCGGCCCGCTTCTTGCGGAACGGTGCCGAATTCGGCCTGAAGTCTCTCCCGGAGAGAATCCTCCGGTGTAGGGGTCGCGGCATCGCCCACGCCCGGACCTGCCGCGGTGTCAGCTCTGCGGGTTGGCGCCCGCCGCGTCCGCCGCCTCCGACCTCTTCGTCCCACCGTCGGCCCCGCGCTGCTCCGGCGGCCCGGCGGAGCGGCAGTCGGGAGCGGTGACCCTGGGCTCCGCGGCGCCGGTCGCGGCGGCCCGGTCCAGGTCCGCGCCGGTCGGGAGGGCGGCGAGCAGCGGAGCCGGGACGGAGGCGATGTCCCCGGCCCGTAACCGAGCGCCTCCAGTGCTTCCTTGGCGGAGACCCGGTACTTCACGCCGTTCTCCGCCACCAGGTAGGTGGTCCCGGCGTGCGCGGAGCCGCTCGCGTGCAGGGCCCGGACCAGGGCCCCGCGGCCGGGCCGCACCACCGTGGCGTCCACCGGCGCACAGGCCGGCTCCATCGGCCCCGCGGTGCCCTCCGGCACCGCGAGCGGGGCGAGCCCGGTCAGCGGGACCAGCACCGTGCCGATCGTCGCGCCGCCGTCGTCGCCGTCCACCTGCGCGCAGAGCGCGGTGCCGCGCGGCACGGACTGCGGTACCGGCGGCTCGTCCGGCAGCTCAGGGGACTTGGCGGCGGCCGCGTCCGCCACCCCGTGCTCGCGTAGCGCGTCCGCGCCGACCGAGCGGACCTCGGGCGACCGGCCCCGGTAGGCGTCCTTCTGGGTGGCCGGGTCGCCCAGCACCAGGGCTGCACCGAGCCGGGTCAGCGGCACCAGGCCGTCCTCACGCAGCAGGTGGTAGGTGCTGTCGCCACCGGGCACGCGAATCTCGAACAGCTGGCCGATCCGGCTGGCTTCGCCGCCCAGCACGGGGCCGCGCCCGCCCCGCCCCGGCACCGGGGAGGCTTCAGGGCGGGGCCGGGCGCCAGCGCGTCGAGGTAGGCCGCCGAGACCGGCATCGGCCGCTGGGAGCCGTAGCCCAGCGCGTTGCGCGCGTCGGAGTCGCGGTCCAGGGGCAGCCTGCTGCCCCGCCACACCAGGTACTCGGTCCCGTCCGGGCCGCGCACCAGGACCGCCCGGTCGCCGCCGACACCGCGTGTCTCGAGCGGTGCCCCGGCCACCAGGGTGGTGGTTCCCGGCTCGTCCACGCCGGTGCCGGTCGCCGGGCCCGAGGTGTCGGGCAGCGCGCCCTCGGGACCCGTGACGCACATGTGCCACGCCCCGCCGTCGAGCCGGCCGGGTTCGGGCAGGGCGTCCGGGGCGCCGGGGACGCCGACCGCGGAGCCCACCGGGACGTCCCGCAGTGAGGCGGTGCGGACGTCCTCGGTGGCCAGGTCGGAGCCGCCGATCAGCCGCGCCGAGACGTAGTTGCGCACCGGGTGGAGTACGCCGTCGGTGCCGGTCCACAGGTACCGGGCGCCGGTGTCGCGGTTGACCACCAGATGCTTCCCGTCCCGCCAGCCGTCGTTCCCACCGGGGTTCAGCAGGCCGTAGACGGTGGCGCCCGCGCCGATCAGCAGGGTGGCCAGCACGCCGAAGACCGTGCCGCGGGTGGTGCGTCCGAGCGGGCTCTCCGGGGCGTCGGGGTCGGCCGTCAGCAGGCCCGAACTGAGCCTGCCCATCATGAAACCGTGGGCGTGCACCTGGTCGCGCTTGGACTGCACGGCCTCTCCTCACGTGGTACTCGATTCCGGTGCGTACGGGGTGGGGCGGGGTACGGGACAGGCGGGGCGTTCGGCGTGCACGCGGGTGTTCAGCCGAACAGGCCGCGCAGCCAGCCGAAGAGACCCGCCACCCACAGGGCGAGCGGCAGCAGTGCCACGGCGAAGCCGGTGTGTGCCAGCTCCGCCGCGCGGCCCCAGTACGGCAGCAGCCGCCGGCCGGGTACCGTCCAGGCGGCGATCACCAGCCCGGCCGCGGCGGCGAGCAGCACCGCGAACACCGCCACCCGCCCCTCCCCGTGACCGTGCGCGGCCCAGGCGCGGGCGAGCAGCAGCAGCCCCCAGACGCCGGGAACGGCCAGGGACAGCCGTTGACCGATGTGCACCAGGTTGCGGCTGTGCAGGAGCAGCAGCAGACTCAGCGCGAGGGCGGTCAGCACCTCGGGCAGGTCCGGATCCGCGGTGAGGACGACCAGGGTGGCCGCACTGACGGTGCCGGTGGCGGAGAAGAGAGCGGTCACCCAGCGCCCCGCCAGCTCGGTGCGCTCGGCGACCTCCTCGCCCGCGTACGGCTCGATGCCCTCCTGGAGCTGGCCCGCGGAGGACGGCAGCGGAGGCATCCGCATCCCGGCCAGCTTGAAGGCGAGCGGCGCGACCGTGCCGGCGGCGAGCACGATCACCGTCGCCACCAGCGCGGTCGCCGCGGGTGCGGCCAGGCCGCAGTAGCCGATCAGGGCCCCGGTGACCGCTGCCGCCACCGAGACCACCGCGGTGGCCAGCAGGGCCGGGCCGCCGACCGCCGTGGCGGCCAGTGCGAGGACCGCGCCACCCGCCCCGGCCGCCCCCGCCGCGACCAGTCGGGCGCCCACCACCCGCGCCGCGTCCGGGCCGACCGGATCGCCGCCCGGCAGCAGCCAGCCGGCCAGTGCCAGGCAGGGCGCCACCAGCAGTCCGAGCGCCGTCGCGGAGAGGCGCTCGCCGACCGCCCTGCTGGCCGAGCCGGCGCCCGCCAGCAGCAGCAGCCCGGCCAGGGCCGCGCAGCCGGCCCGGAAGGAGCCGGAACCAGCCGCCCGGGGCCCGGCCACCAGCGCGACGGCGGTCACCGCGGCCGCGGCCGCACTGCCCACCAGGAGCCCGCGGGATGCTCCGGGGTGCCAGGTACGCAGCCGCTTGCCCGCGGTCTCGGCTATCCCGTCCACCAGGTCGTCGAGCCGTGCCTCGGGCAGCGCCTCGGTGTGCGGCCGCAGATAGAGCACGGCGCCGTCGAAGAGCCCGGCACCGGTGAGGGTGGCCTCCTCGTCGAGCGGGGGTCGCCCAGCCGCTGGAGCACCCAGCCGGCATGGTCGAGTCCGGACTCCTCGGCCTCCTCGCCGACGTAGCGCAGCAGCGTGGGCAGGAGATCGGCGACCGGTACGTCCGCGGGGACGGCCAGGTCGACCGACACGCTCGGCGCACGTACGGTCAGGCGGCACAGATCGGCCAACGCGCTGTCGGTCATCAGCTGAACTCTCGTCTCCCGTGCGGACTTCGGATCTTGGCAGGTCTTGGCAGGTTTGGGCTGATCTCGGGCAGGGCTGGGGGCTTGGGGGGCTTTGGCGGAAGGGCATCCCGGAAAGACGCTGAGAGCACCACGGAAGGGTGGTGCCGCCCCGGGCGGGAGGTCCGCGAACATCCGCCTCGACTGTCAACCAGCCGTCCCGCGTGGACAGTTCGTGTTCCGTGAATGCAGACTACTGCCTGCCCCGATCGGTTCGCGCCGCGGACCGGACCCCCGTCCGGAATCGGATGAGAGTCGGGGGAGTTCACCGTCCCCGGAGTCCGCCCGGGACCGTCCACCGGGTATGCACCGCGCCGTGCGGCAATCCGGAGAGCGGCCGGGTCCCGTGTTGCATCCGGAGAGCGGCGCGGTGGGCTCGTGCTCCCACCGTGTGCGTGGGGACCCGGTGCAAGCGGGGAAACCAGTGATTCCGGAGGTTCTGTTCCTTGAGCGTGGTGCTGTTTCGCCGACCGGCCCGCAGACGCGGACCGGAGATGCCCGAAGGGCAGTTGACCCTCCAGGAACCACCCGTCCTCGCCGAGACGGTGCCCGACACCTCGGCGATCTGGACATATCTGCCGATGGCGCTGATGTCGGTGTCGATGATGCTGATGTTCCTGCGTCCCGGCGGTGGGAACGGCGTCTTCATGTACCTGGCGATGGGCGTCATGGCGCTCTCCGCCGCGGCCATGCTGTTCGGGCAGCTGATGCGCCGCACCAGCGAGCGCAAGCAGCGCCTGAAGGGCGAACGCCGCGACTACCTGCGCTATCTGGCACAGACCCGCAAACGGGTGCGCGCCACCATCGCGGAGCAGCAGCGGGCGCTCGCCTGGCGCCATCCGGAGCCCGCCTCGCTCCGCGCACTCGCCCGCACCTCGCGGCTGTGGGAACGCCGCCCCGACGACGAGGACTTCGGCGAGATCCGCCTCGCGGTCGGCGAGCAGCAGCTCGCGCTCACCCTGAAACCGGTCTCGACCCGCCCGGTGGAGGACCTCGAACCGCTCTGCGCGCACGCGCTGCGCCGCTTCGTCCGCGCCTACTCCACGATTCCCGACCAGCCCCTCGGTCTCTATCTGCGCTCCTCGGCCCGGATCCTGCTGCGCGCCGAGGCGGCAACGGGTGAGGAGCCCGACGGGCCTCCCGGGCCCGGCGGGCCCCGGGGGCCGGCGCCCCGCCGTCCGCAGGGGGCGGCCGCGGCGGGGGTGCCGACCCGGCCGGCGAGCCCGGCGCCGACCCGGTCCGTGCCCTGGTGCGGGCCGTCCTCGGCCAGCTCGCGGTGTTCCACGCGCCCGAGGAACTCTGGCTCGTGCTCTGCGTGAGCGACGAGCGGCGGCCCGACTGGGAGTGGACCAAGTGGCTGCCGCACACGCTGCATCCGTACGAGGAGGACGGCGCGGGCCGGGCCCGCCGGATCACCGCCGACCCGACCGAGCTGGACGATCTGCTCGGCGCGGAGTTCGCCGAGCGCCCCGGCTTCGACCCGGACGCGCGCCCGGGCCGCGACGAGCCGTACACCGTCGTGGTCCTGGACGGTGTCAACGTCCCCGAAGGCCACCGCTGGGAGGGGCACGGCTACCGCAACGCCGTGGTCCTCGACGTTTCCGGCGCGCTGCGGTGGCGACCCGGCCGCAGCACGCTGCGGCTGTCCGTGGGGCCGGACCGGGTGAGCCTGGTGCGTACCGACCGCAGCCGCAAGGAGCGCTCCGTGCCGCTCGGCCGGCCGGACCGGCTCGGCCGGCTCGGCGCCGAGTCACTGGCCCGGCTGCTCGCGCCGCGGCGGATGAGCCTGGGCACCGACATCACACAGCCGCTGGACTCCGATGTCGAGCTGACCGCCCTGCTCGGCATCCCCGACCTCCACCGCCACGAACCGGCCACCCTGTTCGGCCGGCACACCGGGCCGCCCGGCTGCGGGTTCCGATCGCGGTCGGCGCCGACGGCCGCCCGGTGGAACTCGAC
Organism: Streptomyces sp. I6; assembly: GCA_003725745.1. Lineage (GTDB taxonomy): Bacteria > Actinomycetota > Actinomycetes > Streptomycetales > Streptomycetaceae > Streptomyces. Next base: position 6,126,773 of record RHDP01000001.1, read on the forward strand.
ATCAGGGAGTCCGCACAGGGAGGCATGGGCCCGCACGGCATGCTCATCGGCGCCACCGGCTCCGGCAAGAGCGAACTCCTGCGCACCCTCGTCCTCGGCCTCGCCCTCACCAACTCCTCCGAGACCCTCAACTTCGTCCTGGTCGACTTCAAGGGCGGCGCCACCTTCCTCGGCCTCGAGGAACTCCCGCACACCTCCGCCGTCATCACCAACCTCGCCGACGAGGCCGCCCTGGTGGAACGCATGCAGGACGCCCTGCACGGCGAACTCATACGCCGCCAGGAACTGCTGCGCGCCCGCGGGAACTACACCTCGGCCCAGGAGTACGAGCGGGCCCGCGCCGCCGGCGCGGAACTCACCCCGCTGCCCAGCCTGTTCGTGGTGGTCGACGAGTTCAGTGAACTCCTCTCCGCACACCGTGAGTTCATGGATCTCTTCGTGATGATCGGCCGTCTGGGACGCTCCCTCGGGGTCCATCTGCTGCTCGCCTCCCAGCGCCTCGACGAGGGCCGCATGCACCAGCTGGAGAGCCATCTGTCGTACCGCATCGGCCTGCGTACCTTCTCCGCCATGGAGAGCCGCGGAGTGCTCGGCGTCCCGGACGCCTACGAGCTGCCGGCGCAGCCCGGCAACGGCTATCTGAAGTCCGGTGTGGAGTCGCTGACCCGGTTCCGTGCCGCGTACTCCTCGGGCACGTACCGGCGCCGCACCGGCGCCGTGGTGCAGGCCCTGGTGGCCAGCCAGGTGGTGCCGTGGACCAGCGGCTGGGTGGTGCCGCGCGCGCTGGACCCCTCGCCGGAACCGCAACCGGGCCCGGAGCCGGAGGGCGAGGAGGACGGTGACGAGGAGACCCTGCTCGAAGTGGCCCTGGAACGGCTGCGGGACTCCGGCCCGCCGCCCACCAGGTCTGGCTGCCGCCACTGGACGAACCGTCCCCGCTGGACGCACTGCTGCCCGGCATAGCCCCCGACCCGAGCGCGGCCTCACCGCCGCCGACTGGCCCGGGAACGGCAGGCTTCGGGTCCCCGTCGGCCTGGTGGACAAGCCCTTCGAGCAGCGCCGCGACCCGCTCGTCGTGGATCTCTCCGGCGCGGGCGGCCACATCGCCGTCGCCGGCGGCTCGCAGAGCGGCAAGTCCACCCTGACCCGAACACTGATCGCCGCCCTCGCCCTCACCCACACCCCGGAGGAGGTCCAGTTCTACTGCCTGGACTTCGGCGGCGGCGGCCTCTCGCAGCTCGCCGGGCTTCCCCATGTCGGCGGCGTCGCCGCTCGCCTCAATCCGGAGCGGGTGCACCGGGCCGTCGCCGAGGTGATGGGGCTCCTCGCCCGCCGCGAGCAGTTCTTCGTGGACCACACCCTCGACTCCATGCAGTCCTACCGGCGGCGCCGGGCTGCCGGAGAGTTCCCCGGCGAGCCCTTCGGCGATGTGTTCATGGTGGTCGACGGCTGGTCCACGGTCCGCCAGGACTATGACGAGCTGGTTCCGAAGTTCAACGAACTCGCCGCCCGCGGCCTCAACTACGGGATCCATCTGCTCATCACCACCACCCGCTGGGTGGAACTGTCCGCGCAGGTCCGCGACCAGTCCGCCACCCGGCTGGAGCTGCGGATGGGCGACCCGATGGACTCCGAGATCGACACCCGCAAGGCCCGCTCGGTGCCGCGCAGCGGCGGCCGGGCATCACCGCCGACAGCAGGATGCACTTCCTCGCCGGCCTGCCCCGCCTGGACGGCAGCGGCTCCCTCGACGACCTCGGCGACGGAGTCGCCCATCTGGTCGCCGAGGTCTCCCGGCACTGGTCCGGCCCGACCGCCCCGCAGGTCCGGATGCTCCCGCACCGACTGCCGCTCGCCGAACTCCCCGCACCCGAGCCCACCGAGGGCGGGGGCATGCGCTTCCCACTCGGTATCGACCAGGAAGCCCTGGAACCGGTCTGGCACGACTTCAGCCGGACCCCGCACCTGATCGTGGTCGGCGATGCGGAGAGCGGCAAGACCAACCTGCTGCGCCGCGTCACCCGGGCCGTCACCGACCGCTACGCCCCGAACGAGGCGAAGATCATCGCGGTGGACTACCGCCGCACCCTGGTGGACGCCGTTCCGGAGGAGTACCGCATCGGGCACGTCATCTCCCTCGACAAGCTCGGGGAGACCGTCGACGGCGCTGCGCGGGCGATGAAGGGCCGCGTCCCGGGCGCGGACATCGCCCCCGCTCGCATGCGCCGGTGCGACTGGTGGACCGGCCCCGTCTGTTCGTCCTGGTCGACGACTACGACATGGTCTCCGGCAGTTCCTTCCAGAGCCCGTTCGAACCGCTCTTCGAACATCTGACCCTCGGCTTCGAGGTGGGCCTGCACCTGGTCGTCGCACGCACCGCGCTGGGCGCGGGCCGCGCGCTCGGCGACGCGCTGATCCGCCGACTCGACGAGGCCAACAACCCCGCCGTACTCCTCTCCTGCCCGCCCACCGAGGGCCGCCTCTTCGGAGACACCAAGCCCTCAGCCTCCCTCCGGGGCGGGCACTGCATATCGCCCGCCGCCGGGCGCGGCTGTTCCAGACGGCACTGGTGGAGGAGAACCGGGGTCAGGGGCCTGAGCGGGCCCGCGCGGCCTTCCGGAGGCCGTCGGCGTTCCGAGGGCAGGCGCCCGGATGGCCGCACGGGCGTCCGGAGGGTGGATGGGCGTCGGAGGTGGATGGGGTCCGGAGGTCGGACGGTGCACTCCGCGTCACCGGTGGACCATCGGCCGGTCGACCACCGGGCGGACGCGCGGCGGGGGGTGTGCGGCGGGGGTGTGCCGCCCGGGGAAGCCGCAGCCGGCCGAACTCGGGAGGCGGGCCGCATCGACTCACGTCCGGTCACCCCGGCTGCCATCCGCTCACGCCGGACGTCGCCGCCCGACGGGGCGTGTTCGGCGGGGTGGAGCGGGCGGCGGCCGTGTTCGGCACGCTGGACGTCGTCCATGCGGGCGCCGGCCCGGCACTTCGCCGTCAGCCCGTCCCCGTACCGTCCGCCGCCGGATGCCACCGACGCGCACGGGCCCGGGGGAGGGCGAAGGCGGCCCAGAGGACGACGAGGACGGCGGCGGAGCCCAGGAGGACCAGGCGGGCTGCCCGGTCGGCGGTCCGGTCGGCGGCAGAGGTGTCGCGGACGGTCACCGGATCCGCGGCCTGTCGGGGCCCGGTGGGCGTGCCGGAGCCGCCGAGGACCGCGGTGACGGCGGCGTACGGGTCGAGTTGGGGCATGTCGGCGGGGTAGGCGGTGGCGGTCAGTCGGCGGGCGACGGCGTCGGCGGGGTCGTCGGGATGGGCGGAGCGCACCACCGCGGCGGCTCCCGCGGCGAAGGCGGTGGCCACCGCGGCACCGCCGCCCAGGTAGTGCCCCTCGCCGCGCGCGCCACCGGATACCACGGCGGCGCCCGGGGCGGCGAGGTCGATGCCTTCCGTGGACAGGGAGCCCTCCGGGCGGGCGCCGCTCGGAGCCATGCCGGCGACCGAGAGGACGCCGGGCTCGCCGGCCGGCCAGTAGACGCGGGACGGGGTCTTCGCCGAGTCACCCGCGGGCGGGTCCGGGGCGGCCGCGGCGAGCACCACGGCGCCCGCGCGGCGGGCCTCGGCGACCGCACGCGTCAGCGCCTGGTCACGGCGCGGCAGGGCCACCGCGACGGCGATCACTCCGGCCCGGGCCCCAGCGGCCTCGCGCAGCGCCTCCGCGACCAGCTCGGCGCTGGCCCGCCCGTGCGAGTCGGTGCCGCGCAGGCCCAGGATCCGCGCGTCCGGTGCCACGCCGACGAGGCGCCGGCCGTCCCCGCCGTCCCCGGCGATCAGCCCCGCCAGGAAGGTGCCGTATCCGACGCAGTCGTCTCCGTTCGGGCCCGCGGCGGTGACGCGGCCGCCGAGCCCCGCGGCGTCGGGGGAGACTCCGGTGCCGATCAGGGCGACGGTGACGCCCGCGCCGGTGCTGTGGCGGTGCACCTGATCCAGATCGAGCCGCAGGCGCGACCAGTCCCGTTTCTCCGCCTTCTCGCCCGAGGCGGGCGTGCAGGCCGCCTTTCCGGCCTTCGCGTCGAGGGTGGTGGGCATGCCGGGAAGGCGCTGCTCCGTCTTCCCGTCGGTGGCGGCGCGCAGGTGCGAGGGGTGCGCCGCCAGGGCGGGACCGCCGGCGGACAGCAGCAGCGCGGACGCGAGGAGACCGGCGCCGAGGACACCGGTGCCGAAAAGGCCGGCGCCGGTCAGCGGACGGCGTGCCCCGCGGTTCCCCGGCCTCACCGGGGAACCCCGGTCGAGACCGCGGCCGCCACGTCCTCGGGGCGCAGGACGCGCAGGTCGTCCAAGGTGGGCGCGGTCAGCGAACTGATGCGTCCCGCCTGCCGGGTGACCATCGCCTCGACGACCTGGCGGGCCAGGCGGGCGTTGCCGAAGGAGCGGTTCCGGGGCAGCGCGTCGAAGTGCTCCTTGAGCAGCGGACCGGTACCGGTCCCGCACTCGTAGCCCATGCTCGCCGCCTGCGCGCGCACGATGGTGACCAGTTCCTCGGAGGTGTAGTCGGCGAAGGCGATCCGGCGGGGGAAGCGGGAGGCGAGGCCCGGGTTGGAGGCCAGGAAACGCTCCATCTCGTCGGTGTAGCCGGCGACGATGACGACCACCTCGTCGCGGTGGTCCTCCATCAGCTTCAGCAGGGTGTCCACCGCCTCCTGGCCGAAGTCGGCGCCGCTGCCCTGGGGTGTGAGGGTGTAGGCCTCGTCGATGAACAGCACGCCGCCGCGGGCCCGTTCGAAGACCTCGCGGGTGAGCTGGGCGGTGTGACCGATGTAGCGCCCGACCAGGTCGGCACGGGCCGCCTCGACCAGCTGTCCCCGCCCCAGGATGCCCAGCTGGGCGAGGATCTGCCCGTAGAGGCGGGCCACGGTGGTCTTTCCCGTGCCCGGCGGTCCGGTGAAGACCAGGTGATGGCTGAGCGAGGGAACCGGCAGACCGGCCGCGGCCCGGTGGCGGGCGGTGGTGATGAGGTTGATCAGGTCCGCCACGTCGTGCTTCACCTCGGTCAGGCCGATCATGTCGCCCAGGCGGGTGAGCGGGTCGTCCTCCGGGGCGGCCTCTGCGGCCCTGGCGGCGGCGGTCGCGGAGACGTCCTCCGGCAGCAGCAGCCGCAGGTCGCTCTCACCGACCTGTGGCTGGGCGGCGAGCCGGACCGCCTGCCGGTCGACCATCTCCTCGAACACCCCGCGTGCGGCACGGCCGTTGCCGAACCCGCCGTCCCGCGGCATCGCCTCGAAGTGCGCCGCCAGCGCCGCCGCCGTGCCCTCGCCCAGTTCGTACTGGTGCTGGGCGCACATGCTCTCCATGATCGCGACCAGTTCGGGCACCGTGTAGTTCTCGAACTCCACGGTCCGTGAGAAGCGTGAGGCCAGGCCAGGGTTGGAGCCGAGGAACGACTCCATCTCCCGGGAGTAGCCGGCCGCGACGACCACGACGTCGTCGCGGTGGTCCTCCATCAGCTTCAGCAGGGTGTCGACCGCCTCGCGGCCGAAGTCGGCGCCACCGTGGCCGCTGTCCGCGGTGAGGGTGTAGGCCTCGTCGACGAACAGCACGCCGCCGAGGGCCCGCTGGAAGGTCTCGGTCGTCTTGATGGCCGTGCCGCCGACGACCTGGGCGACCAGGTCGGCACGGGAGACCTCCACCAGGTGCCCGCTGCGCAGCGAGCCCAGTTCGGCCAGGATCGCCCCGTAGAGGCGGGCGACCGTGGTCTTTCCGGTGCCGGGCGGACCGGCGAAGACCAGGTGCCGGCTCATCGGCGGAGCGGGCATGCCGAGCTGTTCGCGGCGCTGGGCGAGCTGGGCCAGGTTGACCAGGGTGCCCACCTGCTGCTTGACGTTGTCCAGTCCGATCAACGCGTTCAGGGCGCCGAGCGGTCCGTCCTCGCGGTCGGGCGCCGTTCCGTCGGAGGAGCCTGATCCGGCCGGGTCGGTGTTCTCCGCGCTGCCGGTGCCCCAGGCGTCCCGCCTGCCGTTGCCGATGCTGCTCAGGCCCTCCACGGCGAGCCGTTCACCGGGCGCGGTCTGCACCAGGCCGCCGCCCTCGTTCTCCCGGGCGAGGCAGTTCACCAGCGAGACCGGCGCGGTGGACTCCACCCGGAAGCCGTCCTGGGCGCCCCCGGTGACCTCGCAGCCGCTGAGCGAGGCGAGCGCGCCCTCGCGGAGCAGGAAGCCGTGGCCCTGCGGCGCGTGCACCGCGGTCCGGTTGGCGGTCAGCTCGCCGCCGGCGGCGACCGCCACGCCTTCCTCGCCGGAGATCTCGACGCGGAAGTCGCGGACGGTCACATTGCCGCCTTCCTCCACGACCAGGCCGCAGGCGGCGGTGTCGGACACGCCGCCGCCGGCCAGGTACAGCGTGCTGCCGGAGGCCGCTCGTACGCCCGCGCCCTTCGGCCGGACGATCTCGCAGTCCTCGGCCCGGCCCCGGGCCTCCCCGGCGGCCACGATGCCGTCGCCGGAGGGATCCACCAGCCGGGCCCGGCGCAGCAGCGGGTTGGCACCCCCGCGCACCGCGACCGCGGGTGAACCGCCGATCACCTCCAGGCGGTCCAGCTCCGGCGCCGAGTCCTCCTCCAGGAGCACCCCGGTCTGCTCGCAGCCGCGGACCGTCAGACCGGTGAGCGCCGGAGAGGCGGCTCCGGCGACCCGGAGCCCCGCAGCCTGGGAGCCGTCCACCCAGCAGTCCTCGAAGGTGCCGCGCGCCCGGTCGGTGACCAGCACGCCGTGCCCCGGGTGCGCGAGACCCGGCAGCGCCGCAGCACCGGGTCGGTGCCCCCGGCCAGTGCGATCCCGTTGCCGGAGGCCCCGGTGATCCGGACGTCCTCAAAAGTGCTGCGGCCCGCGGTGCTCAGGTGCACTCCCGTGCCGGTGTCGTGCACCACCGTGCGGACCACCGAGAGGGCGGAGTTGCCTTCCAGGGCGATGGACGGCTTGTCGGTGGAGGAGATGTCGCAGTCCTCGACGGTGCCGCGGGCCTCCTCGTTGGCGAGCAGTCCGTTGCCCCGGGCGTGTCGCACCGTGCAGCCGCGGATGCGCGCCTCGCCGTGCTCGGCGAGGACCAGGCCGCTCGTGCCCAGGTGCTCGAGGGTGCAGGACTCCACGGTGGTGGGTGTGGCCGAGGTGACCACGATGCCCGCGCCCTGCGGATTGCTCACCCGGCAGTCCCGCAGCGCGAGGGAACCGGTGCCTCCGGACAGCAGCGCCGTCCACGCGGCACCGACGATCTCGCAGCCGTCGAACGCGGCCTGCCCGCGCCGCACGTCCACGGCCGGCAGCTCGGGGTCCCCACCGCGCAGGGTCAGTTCGGAGAGCATGACGGCGTCCGCGCGCAGGGCGAGCACGCTTCCGGCGCGCGGCCGGATCTCCACGGTGCCCCGTCCCTCGGCGGCGGTGAGGGTGACCCGGGTGTGGATCACCAGGTTCTCCGCGTACGTCCCGGGCCGGACGCTGATCAGCGCGCCGGTACGGGCGGCCGAGAGGGCCTCACCGATCGTCCGATGGCTGTCCCGGGGTTCGGTACCGACCGTCAGTACCTGGCGAGACACGTACCAACCTCCCTGCTGATGCGACGTGTTGAACGGGCCACCGGGCCTGCCGGGGCGCGTGCCGGCAAGCCGGCGGTGCCATGATGCCCCGCCCCGGCACGCGGGCGGGCGCCGGGTGTGGCGCTCCGGCCAGCGGGCGAACGGTCGGGGCGGGAACGGTCAGGCGCTCCACTTCTGGTTGGCGCTGCCCGCACAGCTCCACAGTTGCAGCCAGGCGCCGTTGCCCGGATTGTTGTCCCGGATGTCGACGCACTTGCCGACAACGGTGTTGACCAGGTCGTGGCTGGCGTTCAGGGTGAACTGCTGAGCGGCGTTGCCGTTGCACCGGGCGATCTGGACGGGGGTGCCGTCGCCGTAGTTCGCGTTCGCCACATCCAGGCACAGGCCGCCGATGCGCATGGTGCCGTCGGAGGCGAACTGCCACTTCTGCGCGGCGCTGTTGTTGCAGTCCCACACGTACAGCTTCTTCCCGTCGCCGAAGTCGGCGCCCGGAACGTCGATGCAGCGGCCCGAGAGATGACTGCGCAGGGACACGGGGGCGCTGAGTGTCGGTCCCGACCGGGCCGTCGAGGGCTTGTCCTCCCCGCCGCCGCTGGCCTTCTTGACGCTCTGTTGCTGCGCCCCCGTCCCGGCCGCGCCGTCCTGCTCGGCCTTGCCCTTCGGGGGGACTCGGCCCCGGCGGGCGACGTGCCCTCGCCTCTGTCGGTGTCCTCGTCCCCGGCCCCGTTCTCCGCGGACGCGAAACCCTCCTGCGTCGGCTTCCCCGGCTTGGCGGAGCCGCTCGCGTCGTCACCGGGGGAGCCGCCGGGCGGGGTCAGCGCGAAGTCTCCCGGGGCCTCCTGCGCGCTCCCGCCGAGCACGGTTCCGGCGGTCTCCGGCTCCTGGCCGCTCTGGGGGTCGCCGCCGCCGAGCACCAGGAACGGCACCGACACCAGCAGGGCACCGGCGACCGCGGCCCCGGCCAGCGCTGCCCGGCCCGGGCGCCCCACCGGACCGGTCCGCTGCTGCGGCCGGTCGATGGCGGTGGACGTCGCGGCCCGTACGAGGGCGGGCAGCCGGCTCTTGACCGCCGTGGCGGCAGCGGGGTCGGCGCCGGCCTCGGACGGGGCATCGTCAGCCGCCCCGCTCCCGGGGCCGGTTCCGGCCGCGGGTTCGCCCGTCCCGCTTCGGGGTGTTCCGTTTTGGGGCGTTCCGCTCCGTGCCGTGTCGCTCTGTGCCGCGGAGGCCTTCCGCGCGGTCCGGGTGGCCGTACCGGCCTCGGGCTCGCTCCCCGCGGTCGCGGTCGCGGCCTCGGGCTCGGCGCCGGGCGCCGGCAGGGGCGCGGCGGCGGTCACAGCGGTCGCCGGTGCCTCACCGTCCGGACCGGCCTCCGCCTTCGGGGAAGCGGGGGGCTGCGAACTCGAAGGCGTCATGGGGTCCTCCCTGTGGTGTGGGACCGGGTCTCACCGGAGATGCTTCGCCGGCCGGCGGAGGAGGTCGCCACCGGAGGGCCGCCGGTACGGCCCTCCGCGCCGGAAGGGCCACCAGGGCTTAGGTCGCCCGCGGGGGCCGCCGGGGGCCGGTCGTCGTCCACCTCGTGCCCGCGGGTGGGAAGACTGTCCGCCGGAACCAGCAGAGGGGCGGCGGCCCCGGGGTTGACCATCAGCAGGGTGCCGGAACCGCTCAGCGAACGAGCCAACGCCAACGCTGCGACGGGTTCATGGAGAAGTTCCCCGGTCATCGTCCGGTGCCCGGGCGAGGTGAACAACTGGACCACGGGAGCACCGTCCCGCCCGACGGCCGTGAGAGGCCCGCCGTCCGGCGCGCGGAGTACCGTGACGTTCGCGTCTGCCAGCACCGCGAGCGCCTCCTGTACCGAGCCGTAGCCGGTGGCCGCCCGCTGCGCCGCCGCGTCCACGGGGTCGGTGGGCTCGGGCCAGCCGAGCACCCGGGCCGACGGCCGGTACGCCGGGTTGGGCCGGAAGTCCTCAAGGCCCCCGTTCGCGTCCGACCGCCATTCACCCAGCACCGCCCAGTCCGGCGGCGGCCCCTCCTCGGTCCACTCGGGGTCCACCACCCCGATCCAGTGCCCCGGAGCCGTCCGGGCAGCAGCCCGGACGGCCTCGGGTATCTCGGGTACTTCGCGTGTCTCGGCGGCCTCGGCGGGCCGCGCGGTGGATAACTCAGAGGCGGCGGCGTCGGGGTGGGGGCGCCGGACGCCACCGACAGCGCAGGGCTGTGCTCTTGCCGTGCTCCGGGCAGCATCTCTACCTGACGTTGGGTGTTCTGGCGAATGGCCCGAACGCTGATCGGACGACCGCACGTGGTGCCGATCGGTTCGGTGAGGCAACAGAATGCCACACAGGCCCCGTTGATGGGTCCCAGGGAAGATCGAATCAGAGGCTGCCCGATCGGCGCGGACTCCGTCGCTCCACCGCGTGGGAGACCAGGGTCTGCTCGAGCGGGTGGGTGGCGCCGACCAGGGCGTGCTCGTCGGCGCGGCCTGCGCGGGGCCCTCGGAGGGAGATTGTGCTCCCCGGCTCCCCGGCCGGTGGGGTCGTCGGTACGGCGAGCCGCCCGGGCGTTCTCCCTCAGCCGAGCAGCTGCGCCAGTTCGCCGAGGTCGTCCGCGGCGAGCGTGGGCGCGGTCATGGTGCGTGGGTAGACGTCGGCGTCGGCACCGCGTCGCAGCCACGCGCCGGCCAGCCCTGCGCGCCGGGCCCCGTCGATGTCCCAGGGATGGACGGCGACCAGCATGACGTCCGCGGGGCGGACTCCGGCCTGCCGGGCCACATAGGCGTAGGAGCGGGGGTCCGGCTTCCAGCGGCGGGGGCCCGTGACGTCCCACAGTGCGTCGAAGCAGTCCCGTACCCCGGCACGGGTCAGCAGGCCGTCGGTGAGGGCGGCGCTGCCGTTGGTCATCGTCACCAGCCGGTACCCGGCGGCGCGCAGCGCCCGCACCCCGTCCGGGACATCGGGGTGGACGTCCAGCCCGGAGAACCCGGCCAGCACGTGGCCGGCCGGGTCGTCCGGGCCGGTGTGCCCTGCTGCCGGTGCCGCCGATGCCAGCAGTCGGCGCAGGCCGTCGCGGGCCACGTCGGCGAAGTCCGCGTAGCCGCCGGCCGCGGTGAGGGCGAACCCGTCGCGGAGCACGCCGGCGAACCACAGTGGCATCAGGTCGGCGGAGGCCCCACGTCCTCGAAACGCCGGCGCAGCGGCGTCATGTCGCTGAGGGTCTCGTTCACGTCGAAGACGAGCACCGGAAGCCGGTTCCCGGACATGGCTCTCCTCTCTCGCGGTTGCGGGTCGGCGCCGTCACTCTTCCCAGGCGCGGTGGGCGAGCATCTCGTCCACGGGTGTGTGGAAGAGGTGGTTGGTGTAGTTGCTGATCGTCTTGGCGGAGACGGCGAGCAGGATGTGCAGGATGTCCGTCTCGGTGTACCCGGCCGCGAGGAAGGCGTCCATCTGGGCGGTGGTGGGCAGGCCGCGGGTCTCGACGAAGGCGGCCGTGAAGGCCGACAGCGCGTCGAGGCGTGTGTCGGGCAGCGGTTTGCCCTCGCGTATGGCGTCGGTGATCTCGGAGGGGACCTTGCTCATGTCGGCGAGGGTGCTGTGCGCGGCGACGCAGTATGTGCAGCCGTTGACGCGGCTGATGGTGAGCAGAACCGTCTCCTGCTCGGCCGGGGTGAAGCCGGAGTCCTTGCGGAAGGCGCTGTAGCCGCTCAGGTACGTCTCCAGCAGGCCGGGGACGTTGGCCATCCGGGCGTACATGTTGGGGATCGTCCCGGTCTGCGCCTTGGCCGTGGCCAGCGCGGCGGCGACGGCGGGGTCCGGGTCCGCCTCGGTGCGGGCCGGCAGGGACAGCGGGCGCTCGGTGTGGGCCATGGGTGGTCTCCTCCTGTTTCTGGAGCGGATACTCCCGAATTATTATTGGAGTATATACTTCAGAAATGCAAGATGACCGGAAGCCGGGCCGGGCCCCTCGTCGCGGACGGCCGCGTTCGTTCGACCTGGACGCGGCCACCGCCTCGGCGCTGCGCGCGCTGTGGACCCGGGGATACGAGGCGACGACGGTCGAGGACCTGGTGCGGGCCACGGGGCTCGCACCATCGAGCCTGTACGCCGCGTTCGGCAGCAAGCACGGGGTGCTGGAGGCGGCACTCGCGCGCTACGACCGTGACCGTGAGGACCTGCTCGCCCCGTTGGAGCGCGGCGAGGCCGGCCTGGAGGACCTGCGGCTCTTCCTCGCGTCCGTGCGTACCAGCCTGACCCGGCCCGGCGCTCCGGGCTGCTTCATGGTGAACACCGCCACCGAGGTCGCCCCCCGCGACGAGCGGATCGCCGCGCACGCGAACCGCTACCGCGAGCGCGTCCGCGACGGCATCGCGGCGGCGCTCACGCGGGCCGTCGCCCTGGGCGAGGTCGCGCCCGCCGGGGCCGAGGAGATTCTGGGCGGGCGAGGGTCGTGCAGGCCGCTCTGTTCGGAGTGCAGGTGGCCGCGCGCAGCGGCGCGGCACAGGAGGCCCTTGCCACGCTCGCTGCGCTGGAGAGCCAGGTGAGCCGGTGGGCGCCGTCGCCGGCCGCGGGCTCCGGGGGCGATGGGAGGCCCTGACCTGCCCGGGGTCCGGCGGGACCCTGACCGGCCGGGGGGCCGGTGAGGCCCTGAACTGCCAGGGTCCGGTGCGGCCGGCGTCCGCACCGGGCCGTGATCTGGCCGCATCCGCCGCCGAACCTGCCGCCGAACCCGTCGCCGAGCCCGCCGCTTCTGCCGCGCGCGCCGGTGCCGGCCGGGCATCGTCCGCGGCTCCTTCGGCGGCCCGCAGGCCCGCCCCGTCCGGGACGGGAACGTCACGAGTCCCGGGCCGGCGGCAGCGGACCGGGGTGTTCCGGGGAGGGCGCCCGGCCGAGGGCCGGCCTCAGCGCGGGCGGCCGGGACGCACCACCAGGCCGGGGTTGTAGGCGGCGAGCACCTTGTTCGCCCGGGCCAGTACGGCCAGGGCGTGTTCGCGGTCCGCGCGGTCCTCGGAGCAGAACGGCGCCCGGAACCGCATGGCCTCGCGTGCCGCGCACTCGGCGTCGATCTCCGCCTGGAGCACGCCGAGCGGCATGCAGGACCCGATCAGGGCGGCCACACCGTCGGGAATCGGGACGGGGACGAGGTTGGGCGCGGTCACATGGAGTCCTTTGCTGATGTTGCTCCGGGGCCGCCGGGCATGGGCGGTGTTCTCCTCTATACGTACCTGATGCGCTTCACGGTTCGTCAGCCGGGCGGTCTCTGTGCGGAAACCCTTCGGTCGCGACCGATCATTTCTCCCTACGCGGAGGTAAGTTGACCTTGCCCGCGTCCCGGCCCCCGCCCGGAGGACGAGTCGGCGACCGGTGCCCGAAGGCACGCGGCGGTCCCCGCCGGCGGCTCGTCGCCGACCGGACGCACCCCGGTGTGCTGCCCGGCGGGGTCGGCCTCGGCGGAGTCCTCTCGCCGATCTCGCACTCCCGCAGGCGAGTTCACCGGCAGGGACGGGCTTCCGGCGGTATGGCGGTTCGGGCGCGCACCGCGGCGGCGAACGCGTACCGCGGCGGCGAACGCGTACCACGGCGACGAACGGGTGCCACGGCGACGAACGGGTGCCGTGCGTGGACCGAGCGGACCCAGCGGACCGCGCGGACCGAGCTGACCGTGGTGAGTACCGCTGACCCGGGCTCTGTTTCCGGTCGGGCTCTGGTTCCGGTCGGTCCTGCCTCCGGTCGGGTTCCGTCCCGATGGTGAGGCGCTGTGGCCGGAAGACCGCCGCGCCCTCCGGTCACCCGGTCGGCGGCCCCGACAGCACCTCGGAGAGGTCGTAGCGCACCGGCTCCTCAAGCTGGGCGTACGTGCAGCTCTCCGGGGTGCGGTCGGGCCGCCAGCGCCGGAACTGCGCCGTGTGCCGGAACCGGTCGCCCTCCATGTGGTCGTACGCGACCTCCAGCACCCGATCGGGCCGCAGCGCGACCCATGACAGGTCCTTCTTGCCCGACCACCGGCTCGGCGCGCCGGGCAGCCGGGCCGACTCGTGCGCTCCCTCCTCGGCCCAGCGTGCCCAGGGGTGCTGCGAGACGTCCGCCAGGCGCAGCGGTTCCAGCTCCGCCACCAGCTCCTCGCGGCGCTTCATGGAGAACGCGGCGCAGACGCCGACATGCTGCAGGGCGCCCTCGCCGTCGTACAGGCCGAGCAGCAGCGAACCGACGACCGGTCCGCTCTTGTGGAAGCGGTAGCCGGCGACGACCACGTCCGCCGTCCGTTCGTGCTTGACCTTGTACATCAAACGGGCGTCGGGCCGGTACGGAAGGTCCAGCGGCTTGGCGACCACCCCGTCCAGCCCTGCCCCCTCGTACTGTTCGAACCACTGCCGGGCCACGGCGGCGTCCGTCGTCGCCGGGGCGATGTGCACCGGCTCGCGCACCCCCGCGAGTGCCTCGACGAGCATCGCGCGCCGCTGCACGAGCGGGGTGTCCAAAAGCGCCTCGTCGCCGAGGGCGAGGAGGTCGAACGCCACGAAGCTGGCCGGTGTGCGTTCGGCGAGCGTCCGCACCCGCGAGTCCGCCGGATGGATGCGCTCGGTGAGCCGGTCGAAGTCCAGGCGTCCCTCGTGGGCGATCACGATCTCGCCGTCCACGACGCAGCGTTCCGGCAGGCTGCCCCGCAGGGCCGTCACCAGCTCCGGGAAGTAGCGGGTCAGCGGCTTTCCGGTGCGGCTGCCGATCACCACCTCACCGCCGTCCCGGTGGACGATCGCACGGAAGCCGTCCCACTTGGCCTCGTACTGCATCCCGGGCGGGATCGTCGTCACGGACTTGGCGAGCATCGGTTTCACGGGCGGCATCACCGGCAGATCCATGAGTCGATTGTCCGGTATGCACGGAATCCCGGCACCGCCTACGCTGACGGGCATGGCCGGAGCGGTGGAAGTGGACGTGGGTGGGCGTACCGTCCGTGTGTCCAATCCGGACAAGATCTACTTCCCCGAACGCGGCTACACCAAGATGGACGTGGTCCGGTACTACGTCGCCGTCGGCGACGGCATCACCCGGGCGCTGCGGGACCGCCCCACCACCCTCGAGCGCTACCCCGACGGGGTGACCGGCGAGTCGTTCTTCCAGAAGCGCGCCCCCAAGTACCTGCCCGAGTGGATCCCCACCGCCCACATCACGTTCCCCAGCGGCCGGTCGGCCGACGAGATGTGCCCGACCGAACCCGCGGCCGTGGCCTGGGCCGCCAACCTCGGCGCCGTCACCTTCCACCCCTGGCCGGTCCGCCGGGGGGACACCGACCACCCCGACGAACTGCGCATCGACCTCGACCCGCAGCCCGGTACGGACTACGCCGACGCCGTCCGCGCCGCCCACGAACTCCGGGACGTCCTCGACGGGGCCGGACTGCGCGGCTGGCCCAAGACGTCCGGCGGACGCGGGCTCCATGTGTTCGTCCCCATCGAACCGCGCTGGACGTTCACCCAGGTCCGGCGCGCCGCCATCGCCTGCGGACGGCAGCTGGAACGCAGGATGCCGGACCATGTCACCCTCAGGTGGTGGAAGGAGGAGCGCGGCGCGCGGATCTTCGTCGACTACAACCAGACCGCCCGCGACCGCACCATCGCCTCCGCCTACTCAGTACGGCCCCGCCCCCACGCCCCGGTCTCCGCCCCGCTGCGCTGGGAGGAGATCGACGAAGCCGTCCCCGAGGACTTCGACATCGTGTCGATGCGGACGCGCTACGCCGAGGCCGGCGATGTGCACGCCGACATGGACGACCACCGCTTCGGCCTGGAGGGGCTGCTGGAGTTCGCCCGCCGCGACGAGGCGGAACACGGGCTGGGCGATCTGCCCTACCCGCCGGAGTACCCGAAGATGCCCGGCGAGCCGAAGCGCGTCCAGCCCAGCCGCGCGAGGAAGGACGCCCCGCCCGGGCGCGTCGCGAAGAGGACCGGGCCGGCGGCCACGAAGGCGCGGGGCGGGCCCGGACAGGGATCGCCGGGCGAGGTTGGTCCGGGCGAGACGGGTTCGGGCGAGACGGGCCGAGGCGAGGCAGGGCCCGGTGAGGGGGCCCGGCCGGGCGGCCGCTGAGTCGGCGGGCCGGTCGGTCCGGCACACGGGTGCCCCGCCGCGAGGGGCGAGGGGCGGTGGGGCACCCTGGTCGTGCGGTCGTGCGGTCGTGCGATCGCCCAGCTGTGCGGTGCGGCGTTACAGCTCCCTGACGCGGATGTCGCGGTACGAGATCACATCGGTGGTGCCGTGCACCTGGAGGCCGAGGTAGCCCTGCGCGTACCGGCGCCCGTCCGTGCCCGGGTCGTCGGCGCGCGGCGGGGCGAACTCCTGACCGCCGCTGTTCTCGAACTCGTTGATCAGGACACCGTTGCGGAAGACCGAGTAGTGCTGGCCCTCCACCCGGATCTCGTAGTCGTTCCAGGTGCCCTTCGGGGTGACCCCGGCCCCGCCGAGGCCGACGCGATCGAAGCCGTAGACGGAACCGGTCTTGTACATGTCGCCGTCGGGCCGGTCCAGGACCTGCACCTCATGGCCGTACTTGATGGCGACCCACTCCGGCCGGGGCTCCTCCGGGTTGCCGTGCACATACGGGAAGCGCACGAACACACCGCTGTTGGCGTTGCCGCCGCCCGGGGCGTCGTCCCGCCAGCGGAGCTTCAGCGAGAAGTCGCCGTACTGCCGCTGCGGGAACCACAGCATGCCCAGCCCGCCTCTGGTCGTGCCGCTGGTCATCGATCCGTCGGGGTTGAGCCCGAACGAACCGCCCCCCACGTGCTGCCACTTGGCGAACGAGGCGGCCGTGCCGTCGAACAGGTCGGTGTAGCCGTCGGTCTGCCCCGGCTTGCCGATACCCGACTGCCTGGCCGCCTGATAGATCGTGCCGTGCTCGCGCGCGTCGATCTCCCCGTCGGCCAGCAACCGGTCCAGCACCTTGTCGACGTGCTTGAGGAACAGGGCGTGGGAGCTCCAGTCCTTCTCGTCCTCGATCAGCTCGTTGACCGTGCAGCGGGAGCGGGTGACCCGGTTCGGGACCCCCGTGTCGACGGTGCCGACGATCACGGTCAGCCGCTCGTCGTACTCCGGGCAGTTCGGGGCGGGGACACCGCCGCTCTCCGCGACCGTGAAGACCTCCTCCTTCGCCGCCGATGTGTTGCCGGCCTTGTCGGTGGCCCGGTGCCGCACCGTGTGGAAGCCGGCCCTGTCGACGGTCAACGGCGCCGTGTAGGCCAGGTACGGGCCGGCGTCCAGCGAGTACTCGACGCGCTCCACGCCCGAGTCCGTGTCCGCCGCCCTCACCGTCACCGTGGCGCTGCCGATGTACGCGCCGTCCGAGTTCCTGTTCCCGTCGACCGTAGCCGAGGTCTCGGGCGGGGTGGTGTCGTCGGTGGGCGGGGTGACGACGGTGAAGGCGGCGGTCTTCTCGGGCGCGGTGTTGCCGGCTCTGTCGGTGGCGCGGTAGCGGACCGTGTGGGTGCCGGTCCGGTGGACCATCACGGGTGCGGTGTAGGGCTGCCAGGCGCCGTCCGGCCCCAGCGCGTACTCGATCGCGTTCACCCCGGACCCGGTGTCGGAGGCGGTGACGGTCACCGTCGCCATGCCGAGGTACTCGCCCCGCTCGTTCGTCTCGCCGCTCACCGTCGCCGAGGTCTCGGGCGGGGTGGTGTCGTCGGTGGGCGGGGTGACGACGGTGAAGGCGGCGGTCTTCTCGGGCGCGGTGTTGCCGGCTCTGTCGGTGGCGCGGTAGCGGACCGTGTGGGTGCCGGTCCGGTGGACCATCACGGGTGCGGTGTAGGGCTGCCAGGCGCCGTCCGGCCCCAGCGCGTACTCGATCCGGTCCACGCCCGAACCTGCGTCGGTCGCCGTCACGGTCACCGTGGCGTGCCCGATGTAGGCCCCGTCGGCGTTCTTCTCCCCGTCGACCGCCGCCGAGGTCTCGGGCGCCGTCGTGTCCTCACCGCCCGGGTCGGTCACCGTGAGGATGCCCTGCATCGGGCCGTGGCCGGGGAGGGTGCAGGAGAAGCGGTACCGGCCGGGCGTCAGCGTGACCTCGGCCGAGTACCTTCCGCCCTGGTCGTCGTCGGGGTTGGCGAGGATGTTCAGCCGGACGTCGTCGTTGTACTCGGGGTCCGACACGTCGAACGTCAGCGTGTGCGGCATACCGGTGGTGTTGCCGGTCGCCCGGCTGTTCTCGAAGACGATCGTCGCCGGGCCCGCCACCGCGGTCGTCGGGAACGACAGATAGCGGTCGATCGGGTCGCCCGCGGTCCACACCAGCGTCTGGGCCGCCGCCGTGTCCGCCTCCCGTTCCCCCGCCCGGCCGTAGGCGGTGGTCGAGCCCAGCCCGACCACCCCGACCACCATCACGAACGCGCCCAGCAGCGCCGTCCACAGACGGAGCCTTCCCTGCCTCAGGAGCCTCACCTCTGCGCCGCCTTCCTCGCCAGCCGGTCGGCGGCCGGGGTCGGCCCGCCGCCGCGGTACGTCACACGCCACAGCGCGGACCGGGAATCGGAGGTGAAGAAGCCGCGTCCGTAGTCGAGGACGTACAGCGAGCCGTCCGGGGCGAACTTCCAGTCCATGAGGTTGCGGATGCCGTCCGTACCGACCGGGACGATCTTCTTCAGGGACTCCGCGTGTACGGGCAGCCCGCCGCTTCCGACGGTCCTCGGGTCGGTCAGCACCGCGTGCCGCGGCTGTTCGCCGTCGTAGAAGTCGCCCACGAACCACTTGCCGTCCCAGTACGCGGGCCAGCGTACGGCCGGGTCGCCCTTCGCCGCGTCGAACCGGTACACCGGACCGTTCATCGCCGCCTGGCCGCCGCCCTTCAGCCACGGCAGCAGCAGTCTCTGCTGCTCCAGGCTGTAGCTGGGCACCCCCGCCGCGTCGCGCGGATAGTCCGGGCCGCCGCCCTGCGGCGCGTACCAGATGGTGTTCGGCGTCACCGGCGGCAGGTTGACCAGGCCGTCGTTGTGCGGTGACTCGTTCTTCGGCCCGGTGCAGTCGTACCAGCCGAGCGGAAGGCCCGGGTCGGGCAGGTTGCGGTCCCGGTAGGGCTGGTTGTTGCCCATGCAGTAGGGCCAGCCGTGGTTGCCCGCCTGGGTGATCGCTGCGAACGTGTCGTACTTCGCCGGACCCCAGACGGCCGACGGCGAACCGGCGTCGGGGCCGACCCACCCCGCGTAGAGGACGTCCGTCGTCGCGTCCACGAAGATCCGTGCCGGGTTGCGCACACCCATCACGTAGATCTCGCCGCGGGTCTTGCCGCCGCCCTCGTCCGGCTCCTCACCGGTGAACAGATTGCCCTCCGGGAGGGTGTACGTCCCGTCGTCCTCGGGGTGGATGCGGAGGATCTTGCCGTTGAGGTTGTTGGTGTTGCCCGCCGTGCGCCGTGCGTCGGCGAACGAGACGCCCCCGAAGTTCGGCTGCGGGTTGTTGCCCGAGTAACCGGAGCTGAAGCCGGACGAGTTGTTGTCCCCGGTGGCGATGTAGAGGTTGCCCCGGGAGTCGAAGGCCATCCCGCCGCCCGCGTGGCAGCAGCTGTGGATCTGGACCGGCCACTTCAGCAGCACCTTCTCGCTCGCCGGGTCCAGCGTGCTGGTGGCCGGGTCCAGGGTGAAGCGGGAGACGTACCGCTCCGCCATGCGCGTGTCGCGGTCGATCCGCGAATGCGGTGTGTAGTGCAGGTACACCCATCCGTTGGCCGGGAAGTCCGGGTCGAGTTCGATGCCGAGGAGCCCCTCCTCGTTCTTGGTGAGTTCGTCGCCGCCGCCCTTGTTGCCGAAGACCGTGAGCGCGCCGGCGAGGGTCACCTGCCCCGTCTTCGGGTCGTAGACGTGGATCTCGCCCGTGCCCTTGCCGATGTCGGGGTCGTCCCAGTCGGTGACGACCGGCCGGGACGAGTCCGCCCCGCCGCGCCCGATGTACAGGATCCGCCCGTCCGGGGCGGCGACCAGGCCGTGCGGCTCCCCGATCTGGTCGTTGCGGCCCGGCTGGTTGGGCCGGGTGACCCGCTGCGCGGAGTAGTTGGCGGTGATGGTGGCCTTGCAGTCCGCCTGCGAGATGCGGGAGGCCCAGGCCAGCGCGCCGCGCAGATGGTCCCGGAAGTCCGTCTCGGAGAACGAGTCGACCGTGCCGCCCATCCCGGTGTAGAAGGAGCGGCCGCCGTCGTAGTCCCGGCACCAGGACACCGGGTGGTCCCAGCCGTTGGCGCCCTGGCCCGGCTGGTACGAGCCCTCCCGGACCCGGGCCACGGTGTGGACCGAACCGGAGGGGTTCGCCTCCCAGTTGAACCACTTGTCGGGACGCTTCCAGTTCAGCGGGAGGTTCTTGGTGGCCGGGTGCTGCCGGTCACCGACCTCGACGACCGCGCGCTGGACGGCGGCCGGGGAGGTGGTGGGCCGGGCACCCACGAGGCCGGTGAACCAGTCGGAGTACGGTTCGGTGCGGGCGGCGTCGTGGATGCCGACGAAACCACCGCCCGCCTCCATATACGCCTCCAGCCCCGCCTCCTGCTCGGGGTCGAGGACGTCCCCGCCGCCGGTCAGGAAGACCACGGCGTTGTAGCGGCCGAGCTTCTCGGCGTCGGTGAAGACGGACGCGTCGTCAGTGGCCTCGGTGCGGAACCTGCCCGCCGCCGGTCCGGTCAGCCCGATCTGCTCGATGGCGGCGATCCCCGCGTCGACGGTCGGCGACTCCTCGGTGGCCGAGGCATGGAAGACAAGCACCCTGACGTTCGCCCCGCCCGGTGGCGAGGGGATGGATAACGTTGTCATGGCGGGTGCTCGGGGATCCGGCGGGGGTCCGGCCGTCGCGGCGGTCCCACCGAGCAGGGACGCGGCCATCGTCCCGGCGAGCAGGGCCGCCGCCGTCCCGAACCGGGTTCTCGACCGGTGATGTGGTGCGCGGTGCATGTGGTCACCCACCCCTCATTGGTCACAGCAGCAATGGGTCACATCAGCGACTGGTCGCAGCAACAGCCGTGAAGCTAGACCTGTTTCAGTGAACCGCCAAGAGGTACGGGCGGTCTCCGGCGAACTTTGTCCAGGGTGTGGAGAAACAAGGGCCCGCCGACTACCGTGTGCCCGGCCCAACCCGATATTCCCGACGGCAGTTTCCTGACGGCAGTTTCCCGACGGCGCTGGGGTTCACGTGGACAGGCGGAGCTTCAACCGGCGCCTGCTGGCGGGCGGCGCGGCCGCGGCAGTCGGAGTGACATCGTTA
The DNA here is from genome assembly GCA_003725745.1 of Streptomyces sp. I6. Lineage (GTDB taxonomy): Bacteria > Actinomycetota > Actinomycetes > Streptomycetales > Streptomycetaceae > Streptomyces. The sequence continues at coordinate 6,147,572 of RHDP01000001.1, forward strand.
TCCCCGGCCGCCGCATCCGACGTGACGTCCACCGACAGCACGCCGGGGACCGCACCGGCCGGAGGCGGGTACGCCATCTCCGGCTGTACGCGGAGAAACTGCCGGACGGTCGGATGGGGTACGGCCTGGAGAAGGGCAAGGCGACCGTCCCCGGCCCGCCTATCGAGCTCGTCGAGGGGGACACCCTGCACATCGAGTTCGAGAACACCATGGACGTGCCGGCCAGTCTCCATGCCCACGGTGTGGACTACGACATCGCCAGCGACGGCACCCGGATGAGCAGGAGCCATGTCGAACCGGGTGCCACCCGCACGTACACCTGGCGCACCCACGCCCCGGGCAGGCGCAAGGACGGCACCTGGCGGGAGGGCAGCGCGGGCTACTGGCACTACCACGACCATGTGGTGGGTACGGACCACGGCACCGGCGGCATCCGCAAGGGACTGTACGGGCCGCTCGTGGTGCGCAGACAGGGCGACCTGCTGCCGGACAGGCAGTTCACGATCGTCTTCAACGACATGACGATCAACAACATGCCGGCGGACCGTAGCCCGGACTTCCGTGCGACCGTGGGCGAACGGGTCGAGATAGTGATGATCACGCACGGCGAGTACTACCACACCTTCCATGTGCACGGTCACCGCTGGGCCGACAACAGGACCGGCCTGCTGACCGGTCCCGACGACCCCTCCCCGATCATCGACAACAAGATCACCGGACCGGCGGACTCCTTCGGCTTCCAGATCGTCGCGGGTGAGGGCGTGGGCGCCGGCGCGTGGATGTACCACTGCCATGTGCAGAGCCACTCGGACATGGGGATGGCCGGGCTGTTCCTGGTGGCCAAGCCGGACGGGACGATCCCCGGGTACGAACCCCACCATCCCGCGGCGTCTGCGTCTGCGTCTGCGTCTGCGCCGGCGGCGTCTGCGTCTGTGTCGGCGTCGTCGGAGGCGAAGGGCGGCCCGGATGCGCCGCTTTCGACGGCCGATCCCACGGGGCACGCGCACTGAGGGATACGGCTTTCCCTCCCTGCCGCCGACTTGACGGTGCCTCCGAATCCTGTTGCGGCCTGCTTTTGGGAGATCTTTTGCAGATCGCAAAGGATCACTCGATGGACGTCCCTCTAGGCTCTTCGACGTCTGAACGAACGGGCAATCGACCCTCACCAAGACGGCGTCAGTATGCCCTCGTGCGAACCGATTTCGCGGGAGACCTTCCGGTATGCGATCCGTGGTGACGAGAACTGAAGGGAGAGGTGCGGTCCATGGTGCCTTCTACGAAAAGGAGTCGTGGGAAATGGCTGGTATTCTTCACCGTCCTCGGGGTGTTGCTCGGCACCCCCGCGGCATGGGGAACTCCCCGCGCGGAGGACTCCGACGCGAGCCGTGTGGCGCAGAACTACCTGGAGCGGTTCTATCCCCGCTGGTTCAGCTACCAGCAGGCACGCACGGCGCATATACACGATCCCGGCGGCAATGTGCTGTTCGGACCCGACCGGGTGACGCCGCTGTACGGTGCGGTCGTCGCCATCAACGTCGACACGCTGTACGCCAGTGCGATCGTCGAGCCCGGCCCGGAACCCGTGATCTTCACGATTCCCAAGACCTCCGTGAGCTACTCGCTGCTCACCGCGACGAACTTCGGTGACGTCTTCGACTCGGGTATTCCGTCAGGGCGGCCCGGCAGTTACGCGCTGACCGCCCCGGACTGGCACGGCACACTCCCCAGTGGAGTCACCCGGGTCAACGTTCCCTACCAGCAGTCCATGTGGATCATCAGGGGCGACAAGTACAGCGGTGGCCGGAACACGGTTGCCAAGGCCGAGTCCTTCCGGCGGAACCTGCGCATGGCCACCCTGTCCGACTACGTGGCGAACCGGGACGCGGGACACACCAGCATCGTGCCCGAGGCGACCTTCGCGATCCGCTACAAGGTGATCGCCGACAACCTCGTCGCCCGAGCCCCGATCACCTTCCTGCGCCAACTGCAAGCGGCCGTGCACGATCCCAAGACGGCCCCGCTGGGCCGCGAGGACAAGGCGGTGGCTGCGGAGTTCGACCACATCTTCGGCAACGGCAGGAACCTGCCCGACAAGCTGCGGGACCAGATTGCGCGCGGTGCCCGGCAGGGTCACGCCCGAATCACCGAGAACTACCTCGACCACACCACCGGCACCAACTGGGTGAACTTCCGCAACATCGGAAAATGGTCCGACCAGGACTATCTGGATCGTTCCTCCATCGCCGAGTTTCTCCAATGGGGTAACAGCCTCCCGACCGCGGCCTACTGGCACGCCTTCAAGGACGCGTCCGGAACCGCACTCAACGGTTCCTCCAAGGGGTACGTGGTGACGTTCCCTGCCGGTAGGCTCCCGGAAACCAGCCGGTTCTGGTCACTGACGGCCTACACCCCGCAGGCCGTGACCCTCATACCGAACTCGGCCGGCACGTACGCGGTGGCGAGTTACACGCCGGGGCTGAAGAAGAATCCCGACGGGTCGCTGTCGATCTATCTGTCCCGGACTCGGCCGGCCGGTGTGGCCCCGGCGAACTGGATACCCGTGGGGAGCGGCGAGTTCAACGTCATGCTGCGCGCGTACGGACCGCAGGGAGGTGCGCTCGACGGCAGCTACGTGCCGCCCGGCATCACTCCACTGACCGGGTCCTGAGCCGGCAACCGGGCAGGGCCGCGACGGTCGTGCCGAAGTCCCGCCGCCCTGCCCGGGCCTGACCGGCTGCCGTTCTCCCGGCAGCGGCGCGTGGGCCTGGAGCATCCGCCCCGGACGGGCTGCTCGCCGGGCCGGATCGGCCGTCCCCGAGACCCCGGGGGCCGATCCGGCGAGGGCGCCCTCAGCGGCCGTAGTTCGCTCGGCACATGGCGACCAGGGACGGATCCGCGACGCCGTCCGAGAACCTGCACAGATCGCCCATACCGTAGCCCGCCCGCGGCCGTGGCGATCGCACGGCGGGGTGCCTGCCGTCCTTGCGGGGCGGCGCGGACGTCTCCGCCGGGGCCGGATCGCGCCGCTCGCGCATCCGCCGCTGGGATGCGGCCACCTGACCCGAGCCCGCCCGGGGGTTTCCCCCCGGGCGGGCTCGGGCGCCCCTCCCGGTCGGCCGGCATCCGCCTCATGTCCGCCGGTGAGCCGGGGCCGCGCCGGCTTCTCCGGCCCGGTGGAGGCGAGTTCGCCGCGGGCCGGGGCCTGTTCGGCCCGGTGCTCCCGGACGGCGGGCGACGGTGACGGGACACCGGCGGGCACGATGCCGGGGGCGGGAGGCCGCGGCGCCGCGGGCACGGAGACGCAGCCGCTCGCGGTGAGACCGGTCGCGGTGAGCAGGACGGCGAGGGTGAGGGGACTGATCCGGGGGTGCATCCGTCCACCCTGCCGCAGTGCGCGGCCCCTGCGCGCCGGGCACACGGCCGGACCACCGGCACGAGTGATCGCACGGGACCGAGGGCGACGCCGGACCGGGGAAAGCCCGGGGACCCGGCCCGCGCACGGCCGTGCCCCCGGTCCACGCACCCCGAGCGGGCCCGGGCCGACGCCCCGTGGCCGGGGCCGGAACCACGGCGAGGTACCCGCCGGGCCGACGCCCGGACCCGCGTCACGGGACGGCGACTCGGGACGACCACACGGGACCACGGTCGATTCCCTCCGGGGGCGCCGCCCCGTGACCCGCCCGAGTCCGGAGCCCGTCGCGTCCGCGGACCGGCAGCGGAGGCGGCGGCGCACCGGGAAGGGCCGGGCCGGAGGCCGGATACCCGGCGTCTCCGCGTCACGGCGGTGGGCCAGTGTCCCGCAGATCCCGGAGCATCGCACGACGAGGTCCCGCCGGCCGCCCTGGTACCCGTTGCACGCCGGTGGGCCCGCGACCCGTGCGGGCGACGGCGGCCGTCCCCGGGTGCGGGGGATCGGCACCGGGAGCACACTCGGTGGGGTCGGCAGCACACGCACCAGCGGCGGGGTACGACGAGACGGACCCCGGCATCCCGGCGGCCGCGAGACCCGCGGACCCGCGGACCCGCGGACCCGCGACGATGCGCGAGACCTGCGAGACCCGCGAGACCTGCGAGACCCGCGACGATGCGCGACGGGACCGCCGGCCGCCCGGGAAGGAGCGATGTCCCATGCTCACCACCCGCTATCTCACCGGCTCACCGAACTGGCTGGATCTGGCCACCCCCGACCTTCCCGGCGCGGCGTCGTTCTACGGCGAGCTGTTCGGCTGGACGTTCCGTCCCGCGGGCCCAGGAGCCGGCGGTTACGGCATGTTCGAACTGGACGGGAGGACCGCGGCCGGAGGCATGGGCGTGCCCCCGGAGCAGGGCGCGCCCGGCTGGACCCTCTACTTCCGGTCGGCCAGCGCCGACGACACCGCCGAACGGGTCAGGAACTCCGGCGGCTCGGTCACCTACGAGCCGGCGGATGTGCGGGACCTCGGCCGCATGGCCCACTTCGCAGACCCGGCGGGAGTGGGCTTCGCCACCTGGCAACCGGGCACCAGCAGGGGCCTTGACGTCGTGAACGAGACCGGCTCGCTCTGCTGGGCCGAACTCTTCACCCAGGACCCGGGCGCGGCCCTGGAGTTCTACCGCGCCGTCTTCGACTGGGACGAGTTCGCCGTGCCCATCCCCGGCGGGGGTACCTATGTGACCGTGAACCCGGCCGGCGCCGGCGAGGACGCCATGTTCGCCGGCCTGGTCGCCCTGGACACCGACCCGGTGGAGGCGGCCGCAGGCCCGTACTGGCTGCCCTACTTCGAGATCGTCGGCACCGACGCGACCGCCGCCGCGGCGGAGGAACTCGGCGGTACGGTCCGGACCGGGCCGATCGACCTCGAGGACGTCGGCCGCATCGCCAAACTCGCCGACCCCTACGGAGCCCGCTTCGCGGTGATCGAGTCCTCCGTACGGAGCGTGGGCGGTGCGAACGCGGCCTGAACGCGCCGTCCGGGCATGGCGATCTGGTCCGCGGCCGACCGGAGTACGCATGTTGAGAATTTGTTGACATACCGTTTAGCACTGCGGGGCACCCTGGGGACCATGCCCATGAACAGCACCGCTCCGACTTCCGATCGCGCACTCTCCTGGCAGGAGACCGCACTGTGCGCTCAGGTCGGCCCCGAGTTCTTCTTCCCGGCCCCGGCTCGTCCACCCGCGAGGCGAAGGAACTGTGCGGCGCCTGCGAGGGCCGCATGGCATGCCTGGAGTACGCGCTCGCCAACGACGAGCGCTTCGGGGTCTGGGGCGGCCTCTCGGAGCAGGAGCGCGGCAGGCTCAGGCGTTCCCGTGTCCAGCGGCACGGGTAGTCAGGTCGGGCGCGTTCCGTGCGGCCCGCGCCACGTCCCGGGGGCCTGGCCCGGCCCGAGGGGGCCGGGACCGCGCCCCGCGGACCGGCGCCGCCGGACCCGTGCACCCCGGCCGACGTCGTGGGCGGTGCGTCCCGTTCGGCCCGGTCGTACGCCCCGCTCGTACGCCCCGCTCGTGCGGGAAGACGCGGGCGCGGCAATGGGGTCGGGCCGCCGCAGTGCGGTCCGGCCGGGCCCGTCGGCTCCGCTCCGGACGGAGGGTCCCACAGGAGCCGGCCGGCCCGGCGGCCCCGGGCCGGCCGCCGGTGCGGACGGGCCTTCAGGAGGCCGGGATGCGGAAGGTCTCCCCGTACATCCGCCACTGCAGTGGCGCCGTGAGCCTCATGTTCCCGTTGCGCAGGAACACCCGCTGCGCCGTGTCGATACGCGAGGTGTCGCGCCGGGCGGGGCCCGTCCGGGCTCGCATGGCCGAACGGCTCTCGTCGAGGAAGACGTTCAGGTACCTCTTCTCCGCACCGCCCTCCGCGGCCGTCCTGGCCTTCCTCATCGCCTCCTGGCGGATGCCGTAGAAACCGTCGCGGGCGAGGCCCGGGCCGTGCAGCAGCATCGCGTCGTAGTAGATGAACTGGCCGAGCGTCCCGAGGCCGTCCATCTTGGCGAGCCGGACCGCGGGGTCGAAGTAGATGCGGTCGCGAGCGGCGTCCTGGGCGGCGCGGAAGGGCGGCTTGGCGGCCTCCGCCGCCCACGCGTCGGTGAAACCGGGGTCCAGCCCCTCGTGCGAGTCGCTGCCGTCGACCTTCCTGAGGGCGGGGAGGTACCGGGCCAGCCCGTTGCCCGGGTGGTCGGCGGTGTACGCCTCGACGAGCTGCAGCATGTCGTTCGTGCCGGAGCAGAAGCCGATGATCCCGGCGGTGTAGCCCCTGCCGTCGCCGAGGTCCTCGATGGCGCCGTACCGGCCGCGCCAGTTCAGGGTGGAGTGCTCGGCGCTGGACACCAGCTGCGCGGCGATCTCCTTCTTGGCGGGGTCCGCGAGGCCCGCCGGCATCTTCGCGATCCGGGCCTCCAGCTCCTTCCGCTCGGACGCCGTCCCCGACGCCAGCGGGTTCTCCACGGGGGCGGCCGTCTTCCGGGCCTCGCGCGGCCGGTCGGCGAGCGGGATCTCCTCCTCGCCGCCGATGCCGAGGATCGCGGACACGGCGATGGCCACCGGGGCGCCTATGAGGATGATGCGGGTCGCGGGTTTCACCCGGCCAAGATTACGGTGCCCGCCCGCCGGCCCGACGCCTGTCCCGCTGAACACGGCATTCCGGGCGGGCGAAGGCATGTGCCCGGCGCCTGCCGGACCGGCCGCCGACCGGTCGCCGATCGGTCGCGGGATGTTCGGGGTGGCTGCCGGGTGTTCCGGATGAGCGTCGCCGCCCCTGACCCCTCTACCTGCCGAGCCGCCGAGCCGCCGACTCCCGGCCTGCCGGACTCCGCCGCGGCCCCGCCCCGGCTCGGACCGGTCCTCGCCCGGCCTCGGGGGCCCGCGGCCACCACTCTCCGGGCCCACCACTCTCCGGGCCACCGCCCACGCGGCCGGCGAACGGGCGCGGCGTGGGGCAGCCCGCCCGGCCCGCGTCGGTGCGGCACACCAGCAGCACCGCAGCCGCCGCCGCACGAGGCGGCGGCGCGCCGGAGGGCCGCCGGGGGCACCGGCGCCGGTGCCCCCGGACGGGTACGTGCCGGGTCAGCCCTTGGCGCGGGCGGCCAGCCGGGCCCTGCGGGCCGCGAGCTTCTCGTCGAACTTGGCGGCCTCGTCGTCCAGTCCGCCCATGTACAGCCCCAGTTCCTCCTGGGCCTGCATGCCCTCGGGGCCGAGTCCGTCGATGTCCATCACCTTCAGGAAGCGCAGCACCGGCTGCAGCACGTCGTCGTGGTGGATCCGCAGGTTGTAGATCTCACCGATCGCCATCTGCGCCGCCGCGCGCTCGAATCCCGGTATCCCGTGCCCGGGCATCCGGAAGTTCACCACGACGTCCCGCACCGCCTGCATGGTCAGGTCCGGCGCGATCTCGAAGGCCGCCCCGAGCAGGTTCCGGTAGAAGACCATGTGCAGGTTCTCGTCGGTGGCGATGCGCGCGAGCATCCGGTCGCAGACGGGGTCGCCCGACTGGTGGCCCGTGTTGCGGTGCGAGATGCGGGTGGCGAGCTCCTGGAAGGCGACGTACGCGACGGAGTGCAGCATCGAGTGGCGGTTGTCGGACTCGAAGCCCTCCGACATGTGCGCCATGCGGAACTGCTCCAGCTTGTCCGGGTCCACCGCTCGCGAGGTCAGCAGGTAGTCGCGCATCACGATCCCGTGCCGGCCCTCCTCCGCGGTCCAGCGGTGCACCCAGGTGCCCCAGGCGCCGTCGCGGCCGAAGAGCGTCGCGATCTCGTGGTGGTAGCTGGGCAGGTTGTCCTCGGTCAGCAGATTGACGACGAGGGCGGTCTTCCCGATGTCGGTGACCTTGGACTGGCCGGGCTCCCAGGCCTCGCCGTCCTCGAAGACGCCGGGGAAGTTCCGGCCGTCCGCCCACGGCACGTACTCGTGGGGCATCCAGTCCTTGGCGACCTTGAGGTGGCGGTTGAGCTCCTTCTCCACGACCTCCTCCAGTGCGTACAGCAGCCGGGCGTCGGTCCACACTTCCGAACTGCCGAGGTGGGGAGAGGTGATCGTCACGGGGGCTCCTGGGGGACGGGTGGGGGAGGGACGTCAGCGAGGGGAACGCACGACCGACGACGGCGAGGTGCCGGCCGGATCGCGGTGTGTGTTCTACCTACGACCTCGTAGGTTACGAAACCGTAGGTTAAAGGCGCGATAAGCCATCGTCCAAGCGCGCGGCCGTGATGTCCGTATGCGCTCTGTTATGTGTGCAGGTCCCGGAGCCGTACGGAGAGACATGTCACGCAGCCCTCGAGCTTCTCGAACTCGCTGATGTCCACCAGGACCGGCTCGTAGCCCAGGTCGGTGAACAGCTCCGCCGTCTTGGGCGCGCTCGTCGCCATCAGCAGTTTCGCGCCACCGAGCAGCACCACGTGCGCCCCGGCCTCCTCGGGACGGGCAGGAACCGCGGGAACAGAGAAGGCTGCTCGACCAGCGGCTCGTAGCCGATCACGGTTTGGTCGGGCAGGGCGGTCACGGCGGACTTCAGATGGAGCACCCGTGACACGGGTACGGCGACGACCCGGGCCCCAGCGGCTCGAAGGCCGCCCTGAGCTGCTGCACCCCGGCCGCGTTGGTCCGCCCGCCGCGGCCCACGTAGACGGTGTCGCCGATCTTGAGCACATCGCCCCCGTCGAGCGTGCCGGGCTCCCACACCCAGTTCACCGAGCAGCCGAGCCTCGCCACGGCCTCCTCCACCCCGGCCGTCTCCCGGCGACGGGTCTCGGCCCCGGAACGGGCGATGAGGGCGACGTTGCGGAACATCACCACGGTGTCCTCGATGAAGACCCCGTCCGGGCAGTCGTCGGCGGGCTCGGCCTCGACCGTCTCCCAGCCGTGCGCGCGGAGGGCCTCGCCGTACGCCCGCCACTGGGCGAGTGCCAACCTGGGGTCGACGGTACGGCGCTCCACATGGGTGACCAGGCCGTCCGCCACGCGCGGGCTGGGGCGTCGGATCAGGGCTCTTCTGCTCGGCACAGGCTCTCCAGGGAGCGAATTAGGGGGTGGCAGCGCCATCATGAGCCCCACCTGCCCCTTTCCGTACCGTTCCACACCGCACGCCCGCCTCGCTGCCCCCGCGCGCCCGCCACCGGCCTGCCCCGCGGCCGAGCACCGTGCACGGGCATCCGCACTCCGACTCCGTGTACGGGCATCCGTTCCCCGGCCCCGCACACCGGTGCCCGTGCCCCTCCGGCCCCCACGCCGGTGTCCGTCCCTCGGCGTCCGTCCCCCGGTGTCCGCGCACCGGCCGGTGGCGGTCGGCCGGTGCGCCCGTGACACCGGAGGACGGGCCCGGGTGCATCGGTGCACACGGTGCACACCGGCCCCGAGCCCCGCGACCCCCGCGCCCGGCCGACACGGGCCCATCGGGGCGTGCGGGCTCAGGCCCCCGCCAACTGCTCCCTGACCTCCTCGGCGGTCGTCGGCCGAAGTCCACCGTCGAGCAGCAGCCAGCGGGTGATCCCCAGCGACTCCAGGAAGGCCACGTCGTGGCTCGCCACGATCAGCGCTCCCTCGTACCCGTCCAGCGCCTCCGTGAGCCCCCGCACACTCGCCATGTCGAGGCTGTTCGTCGGCTCGTCCAGCATCAGCAGCTGCGGGGCGGGCTCGGCGAGCAGCAAAGCCGCCAGCGCGGCGCGGAACCGCTCCCCTCCGGAGAGCGTGCCGGCCGGTCGATCGGCCCGCTGTCCGCGGAACAGGAAGCGGGCCAGCCGCGCCCGGATCATGTTGTCCGTGGCCTGCGGTGCGAACCGCGCGACGTTCTCCACGACGCTCAGCTCCTCGTCGAGCACGTCCAGCCGCTGCGGGAGGAAGCGCAGCGGCACCTGCGCCTCCACCTCGCCCGCGACCTGCCGCAGCTCTCCGGCGATGGTGCGGAGCAGGGTCGTCTTGCCGGCCCCGTTGCGTCCGACGAGCGCGATCCGCTCCGGTCCGCGCAGCTCGAACCCGCCTCCCAGCAGGGTCCCGTAGCGGAGTTCCACCTCGGTCAGCCGCAGGACGCCGCGACCCGGATGGACCTTGGTGTACGGCAGTTCGACGCGGATCGCGTCGTCGTCCCGCACCGCGTCCGCGGCCTCCGCGAGGCGCTCCCGTGCCTCGGTCAGCCTCTCGGTGTGCACGGCGCGGTGCTTGCCGGCCGAGACCTGCGCCCGGCGCCTGCGGGCACCCATCACGATCTTCGGCTCGCGCTTCTGCTCGAACATCTTCTGCCCGTACCGCTTGCGGCGGGCGAGTTTCACCTGGGCCTCGGCCAGTTCGCGCTTCTGCCGCTGGACATCGGCCTCCGCGAACCGCACCATCCGCTCCGCGGCCTCCTGCTCGACGGCCAGGGCCTCCTCGTAGGCCGAGTACGCGCCGCCGTACCAGGTCACCTCGCCGTCGCGGAGGTCGGCGATCTGGTCGACCCGCTCCAGGAGCTCGCGGTCGTGGCTGACCACGATCATCACCCCGGACCATGCCTCCACGGCCTCGTACAGCCGTCCCCGGGAGGAGAGGTCCAGGTTGTTGGTCGGCTCGTCGAGCAGCAGCACGTCGGGCCGGGCCAGCAGCAGCGCCGCGAGCCTGAGCAGGACGCACTCCCCGCCCGACATCTCGCCGACGGTCCGGTCGAGGCCGATGTGCCCGAGCCCCAGCTGCGTGAGAGCGGCGACGGCCCGCTCCTCGACGTCCCAGTCGTCGCCGACGGCCGTGAAGTGCTCCTCTTGTACGTGGCCGGCCTCGATCGCGTGCAGCGCGGTGCGGGTGGCGGCGATACCGAGTGCCTCGTCCACGCGCAACGCCGTGTCGAGCGCGGCGTCCTGCGGCAGGTACCCGACCTCGCCCGCGGTCCGCACACCGCCCTCGGTGGGTGCGAGTTCGCCGGCGATCAGCCGCAGCAGCGTGGACTTGCCCGAGCCGTTCAGTCCGATCAGCCCGGTTCTCCCGGGCCGACGGCCAGTTGGAAGTCCTGCAGCACGGAAGTGCCGTCGGGCCAGGAGAAGGACAGCGAGGAACAGGTCACATGGGTGGGGAAGGTAGACATACGGGTCTCCCTGTTGCGTCGGAAGGAAGGGGCAACGGGTGAGACACCGGTCGGACGGCACAGAGGCCCTGGTCCGGGAACGGGACGGCTCGTACGCCGAGGTCGCACACGGGCACGCGGGCGGAAAGCCGCGTGACACGGTGTCTCAGGACCTCAGACGAGCAACGTCCTTCTCCGATCGACGACAACAGGGCCGGACATGAAGCTACGCCCGCCGGGGGCAGCCGGCAAACGATTTACGGGGACGGGGACGGGGACGGGGACGGGGACAGGGACGGGGACAGGGGACTCGGCGCTCCTGGTCCCCCGGGAGGCCTCAGCCTGGCGTTCGACGTCGGGAGTTCAGTGGGCGTCGCGCATCAACTGCGCCAGGTCCGCGTCCAGATCGAGGTGGAGGTGCTCCCGGCCGGCCGGCACGAGCCCCTGGCTCCGCTTGATGAAGCGGCGGACGTCGGAGGTGCGGACGTGCACCATCGCGGTCCCCTGCGGAGCGTGGAACTCCAGCACGGTCCTGTCGTACCCGTAGGGCCGTACACGCACGTCGCCCAGTCCCGCCGGCTCGTCCAGGCCCCGCACGAGCAGATCGCGCGAGAACGCCCAGGACACGTCGGTGCCCTCCAGAGTGGCCGGGGCGGGGAAGGACATGCTCACGGCGAAGGGGTCGCGGCTGTCGTAGCGCAGGGTCGCCGGCACGGACTCCATACGCGGCGCGGAGGCGACCAGACGGGCCTGCACGGCCTGCTCGATGACGCTGGACAAGGCCCGCTCTCCCTCACTTCGCTGCTGTCGACGCCGGTCCTCTGCCTCGGCCGGGGACGACGTCAGTCCTCTGCCGAAGAGGAAGACGGGAGAAAGACGGAATCCGTGCATCGGCGGGGACGTGAGCTGCGTCACCGCACGGGAAGCAGCCGTGCGCGCGGTGCCGGGTGCGCACCGTACCGCCGGTCCTGTGCGCACCGTACCGCCGGTCCCGGCCCGTGACCGCCACTGGCGCGTGGTCGGGGCGCGGGACCGCGAACGCGGCGGGTACGCGGTACGGGAGGCGCTCTGGACCGGGTGCCGGGGGGCGGCTACGTTCTCGCGCCATGAGACCCAAGGGGAAGTCGCGACGCATGCTGTCCGCGGGGCTGAGCGGGGTGGCGCTGGCCGCCGTCCTGGGTGCCGCGCCCGCAGTGCCTCCGCAGGCCGACTCGCGGCACGAGGCGGGCCGCGCACCGCACTGGGAACTCAAGCAGACCGGGACCGAGGCGCGGTTCCGCGGCCTCGCCGCGGTCAGCCGCGCAACCGCCTGGCTCGCGGGCTCGGGGGGCACCGTTCTGCGCACCACCGACGGCGGCCGGACCTGGCGCGACGTCTCACCGCCGGGGAGGGCGAGCTGCAGTTCCGCGACATCGAGGCCTTCGACGCCCGCAGAGCCGTCGTGCTGGCCATCGGCGAGGGCGAGGCGTCGCGGGTGCTGCGGACCGAGGACGGGGGAACGACCTGGCAGGAGTCGTTCCGCAACACCGACCCGAAGGCGTTCTACGACTGCATGACCTTCTTCGACTCCCGGCACGGGCTCGCGATGAGCGACCCGGTCGACGGCAGGTTCCGCATCCTGTCCACCAGGGACGGCGGCAGGTCGTGGACGGTGCTGCCGACGGCGGGGATGCCGGACGCCCGGCCGGGCGAGGCGGGCTTCGCGGCGAGCGGTCAGTGCCTGGTCAGCTTCGGGCCCGGGGACGTCTGGCTCGCGACCGGCGGCGGTGCGGCCGCGCGCGTGCTCCACTCCGCGGACCGCGGGCTGCACTGGACCGCGGCCGAGTCCACGATCCCGGCCGGTGACCCCGCCCGGGGCGTCTTCGCACTCGCCTTCCGGGACCGGGCGCACGGTCTCGCGGTCGGTGGCGACTACCGCGCGGGTGAGGCGTCCCCCCGGGCGGGCGCGGTGACCCGGGACGGCGGCCGGACCTGGCGGCGGTCCGCGACCCCGCCGCCGGCCTACCGCTCCGGCGTCGCCTGGCTGCCGCACAGCCGCCGTGCCGCCCTGGCCGTCGGCCCCACCGGCACCGACCTCACCACCGACGCCGGGCGCACCTGGCGCACCGTGGACACCGGCTCGTACGACACCGTGGACTGCACACCGGACTTCGGCTGCTGGGCGGCGGGGGAGAAGGGACGAGCGGCCCGGCTGGAGTGGTGACGACCTCATCGGCCACCCCTGCCCCGGGTGGTTCATCGGCCGCCGCTTCTCCCGGTCAGGCAGACGGGCCCGGACCCAGGACCTGCCCGGGGCCTTTCAGTCGATTCGGCCGATTCAGCCGATTCAGCCGATTCAGCCGATTCGGCTGATTCAGTTGGCTCAGTCCGTTCAGTCGATGCAGAACTCGTTGCCCTCGACGTCTCCCAACACTCCGTTCCAGCGGTTCTGGAGTGTCGGCATGGTGGCATCGGTCCTGGTCAAGCCCGGTAACGGGAACCCGTCCGTCCCTACACTGGGGATGACGACCAGCATCCCAAGGAACCCGCTCGGGCATCGCCCACCATGGTGGGGGCTCCGGCTGCCGGGAGCCCGCGGTTCCACCGCCGTACGGGCCGTGGTCCCGCGCGACAGGAGCGGAGCCACGGCCGATCCGAACGGGGTCCCGGCCGGCCGCACGCCCCGCCTCCGCCCCCGTGCCCCGCTCCTCACCGGGAGCCGTCAGGCGGAGGGCCGCTCCCGGTACCGCTCCAGGGCGGGCGCCGTCTTCGTCGCGACGAACTCCGTGACCCGGTACTCGCAGACCCCCGCCGTCGTGTAGGGGTCCGACGCCGCGATCCCCTCGGCCTGCTCCCGGTCGACGCCGGCGGCGATCAGCACACCGCCGTCCCGCGGGTCCTTCCGGCCGGAGGCGATCAGGACGCCCTCCCCGTAGAGAGCCTCCAGCCAGGCCATATGGGCGGCCTGGTGCTCCTCGACGCGCTCGACGGGCGCCGTGTAGGTCAATTCCAGTACGAACATGATCGGCAGGCTAGCGGCACTAGGCTGGGAGTCACCATGACCCTCATCCGGACACCCGCCGACGAGGCCGAGGCCCGAGCCGTGCAGGACGGACTCAGGGCCCGCGTGGTCCTGGACGAACCCGGGCCGCCGCCCGGCACTGGCCTCGTCACCGGGGTCGACGTGGCCTACGACGACGAGCGCGATGTCGTCGTCGCGGCCGCCGTCGTCCTGGACGCCGCCACGCTCGGCGTCGTCGAGGAGAGCACCGCGGTCGGCCGGGTCGCCTTCCCCTACGTGCCGGGGCTGCTCGCCTTCCGTGAGATCCCGACCGTGCTCGCCGCGCTGGAGTCGCTGCGCCAGGGCCCCGGCCTGGTCGTGTGCGACGGCTACGGGCTCGCCCACCCCCGGCGCTTCGGACTGGCCAGCCATCTCGGAGTGCTGACGGGACTTCCGGTGATCGGCGTCGCCAAGAACCCGTTCACCTTCACCTACGCACCGCCCGGCGGGCGGCGCGGTGACGGCTCACCACTGGTCGCGGACGACGGCGCGGTGGTGGGGCGGGCGCTGCGCACCCGCAGCGGCGTCAAACCGGTCTTCGTCTCCGTCGGCCACCGCGTCACGCTCGGCAACGCCTGCGCCCACACCCTCGCGCTCTCCCCGGACTTCCGCCTCCCCGAGACCACCCGCCGCGCCGACGCCCTCTGCCGCAGGGCGCTGCGCGAGGCGACGACGGGCGGCTGACCAGCCGCGAGTACGCGGGAAGTCACGCATTGCGGACGGCGCGAGGGCCCGCGACGGGAGGGACGGAGGCGCCGGGTTTTCGTCCGTCCGGATCGCACGAGCTATCGGGGGATGGCTCCGGAGTCCTCCGGGAACGGGTCCGCGAGCCCGCCTCCGCGATGTGACGGGACCGGGCCGTCCGTGCTCAGCGCGCGTCGGCGACGCGGAAGACGACGCCCGCGGCCCGCAGCCGTGCCAGCAGGGCGTCGCCCATCGCGACGGCCGTGGTGACCTGGCCCGCGGTGGCGGGGAGTTCGTCCAGGGCGAGGCTGAGCGCCGACTCCGCGAGCATCTTCGCCGTCTCGCCGTAGCCGGGGTCGCCGCCCGAGACCTCCGTGAAGACCCGGCGACCGCCGCCCTCGCCGACGAAACGGACCCGGAACCAGCTGCGCTCCCGCTGCTCGGCGCTGGGGCCGCGGCCGGGCTCGTAACGGTTCATCAGCCACTCGCGGGCGGGTCCGATCCGGGCCAGCGCGGCGAGGGCGCCGAGCGCGACGGGGCCGCCGAGGGCCACGGGCAGCGTCCGCACCGAGGCGTAGTGCCGGTACCGGAAGTCGGGGCCGTACCGCTCCAGGCCCGCGGCCGAGCGGGCCACGATCCGGGGTCGAGCGTCGGCAGCGGGAGTGCCCAGGCACCGGTCTCCCGACTGAATCGGGGTGCCCCGAGCGGTGCCCTGGCGCGGCGGCCCATGAGCCGCGGCTCGTGGTGCCTGCGTTCCCGCGCGGTGCGCGCGGCGTGCCGCTGCCGGCCCATCGCCGTGAGCGCGGAGGCGAACGTCCCGCCGGAGAAGATCCCGCCCGCGCTCACGAAGCCGTCGATGCGCAGCGGCACGTTCCGCGGCAGCTGCTGGACCGTGAAGTAGACGCCCAGATCGTGCGGCACCGAGTCGAAGCCGCAGGCGTGCACCAGCCGGGCGCCCGTCTCGCGGGCCCGTGCGTCGTGCCGTATGTAGACGGAGTCGACGAACTCCGGCTCGCCTGTGAGGTCGGCGTAGTCCGTCCCCGCGTCCGCGCAGGCGGCGACCAGCGGCTCGCCGTACCAGACGTACGGGCCGACCGTCGTCGCCACTACGCGCGTCGACTCTGCGAGCGCGCGCAGCGAGTCCGGGTCGCCGGCATCCGCGACGACGAGCGGCAGTCCGGCGCAGGCCGGGTTGATCGCGGCGAGCCGTTCACGCAACTGCTCCAGCCGCGCCCTGCTGCGCCCCGCGACGGCCCAGCGGCAGCCCTCGGGGGCATGTGCGGCCAGGTACTCCGCGGTGAGGGCGCCGACGAATCCGGTCGCGCCGAAGAGCGCGATGTCGTACGGCCGCTCCGGCCCGCTCTGCCTTTTCACTGGCCCTCCACCGGGTTGTGGGTCCTGTCCCGCGCCGTATGTCGCCGGCCGAGGCTAGCGTGAGAGCGGACGCCGTGCTCCACCGGGAGGCCCCCGCCCCGGCAGGCGCCGGACAGAGGACGGCGCCTTCTCCGCCACCCGATCCCCGGCTCGGCCCGCAGCCCGGCCGCAGCCCGTCCTCACCGTGGATCCCCGGCCCGGCCCGCACCCCGTCCTCGCACCGGATCCCCGCCCCGGCCCTCGCTGCCCGCACGGGCGGCGCCTCAGCGGTAGTCGTCCGGGTGGTCCTGCATCCAGGTGTTGATCCGGTCGCGCGTGCCGACGAGTTCGTCCTGGTGGGCCCTGAGGTTCGGGTACGAGCGGTCGGTGCCGATCGCCGTGCGGAGACCGGCGATCCACTTGATCGGCTCCGGGAAGTGGCCGGGGCCCTTGGGGTCGGCCTTCATCGCCCGGTCGAGCTCTTCCAGCTCGTCGTACACGCGGCCGAGGAAGTACGCGCACTGCCCCTCCGTCGTACAGCCGTCGCCGAGCGTGGCTTGGAGACCCGCGAAGGCGTCACGGACCCTCACGGGTGGCGGGGTGTCCATGGCCCCGGGGTGGCGGCGTCCTCGGGCGCGGGTGTCGCGGAGGGCTGTTGCCGCGGTGCCGCCGTCGTGGCCTGCGCCGCCCCGGCACCGGCCGCCGGGCTTCCCCCGGTCGCGGGCGGGCCCCCGGCGGTGGAGCAGGCGACCAGCAGTGCCGCCGGAAGTGCGACGAGCGCCGCGGCACGCAGAGGGCGGGGTATACGCAAGGAGACTCCTGTTCCCGGATAGGGCGGCAGACGTTCCCGGATAGGGCGGCAGACCCCGTCGCCGATCGGGGGCGACCAAGCGCTTGCTCGGCCCAGGGGCTTGTGCGGAGTGGAACGTGTTCTTAACATCGCCGATGTTACATCAGTTGTGTCACAGGACTGGGGGCTTCATGGCAGCGACAGGGCACGGCCCGCCGGGCGGTCCGCTGGCCGGTGTGCGGGTCCTCGAACTGGCGGGCATCGGGCCCGGACCGTTCGCCGCCATGCTCCTGGCGGACCTCGGCGCCGACGTCGTGCGCGTGGACCGCCCCGGCGGCCCCGGGCTCGCGATCGACCCCGCCCACGACCTCACGAACCGGAACAAGAGGTCCGTGCTGATCGACCTCAAGGCCGACGGAGGCGCAGCCCGGGTGCTGGACCTCGTCGAGCGCGCCGACGTACTCATCGAGGGCTACCGGCCCGGTGTGGCCGAGCGCCTGGGGGTCGGGCCCGAGGAGTGCCGTGCCCGCAACCCGCGGCTGGTCTACGGCCGGATGACCGGCTGGGGCCAGGAGGGGCCGCTCGCCGGGCGCGCCGGGCACGACATCTCGTACATCGCCATCACCGGCACCCTCGGCATGATCGGGAAGCCGGAGGAGCCGCCGGCGGTCCCCGCGAACCTCCTCGGCGACTACGCGGGCGGCTCGCTGTACCTCGTCATCGGGGTGCTGGCCGCGCTCCAGCACGCCCGCGGCCCCGGCGGCACCGGGCAGGTCGTGGACGCGGCGATCGTGGACGGCGCCGCGCACCTCGCCACGATGATCCACGGGATGATGGCCGCGGGCGGCTGGCAGGACCGCCGGGGCACCAACCTCCTCGACGGCGGCTGCCCCTTCTACGGCACCTACGAGACCGCCGACGGCCGGTACATGGCGGTCGGCGCGCTCGAGCAGCGGTTCTACGACGAGTTCATCCGGCTGCTCGGGATCGAGGGCCGGGTGCCCGCCCGCAAGGACTTCGCCCGCTGGGGCAACTGCGCGCCGCCGTCGCCGAGCGCTTCCTGACCAGGACGCGGGACGAGTGGACCGCGGTGTTCGAGGACTCCGACGCGTGCGTGGCGCCGGTGCTCTCGCTGAGGGAGGCGCCCGGGCATCCGCACCTCATGGCCCGCGGCACCTTCACCGGCCACGGCGGGATCACCCAGCCGGCCCCGGCACCCCGTTTCTCCGCCACCCCCGGCGCCGTCCGGCGCCCACCCGCACAACCCGGCGCCGACACCGAGGAGATCGCCCGGGACTGGGATGTTCCCGGCATCCTCGGCGCCCGCGCCAGCCGACCGGACCCGACCGCAGCCGGCCCGAAGGGGCTTCAGACATGAGACGACAGATCTTCGACGCCGAGCACGAGGCGTTCCGCGAGACCGTCCGCACCTTCATCGGCAAGGAGGTGCTGCCCCACTACGAGCGGTGGGAGAAGGCAGGCGTCGTCTCCCGCGACGTCTGGCTCGCGGCCGGCCGCCAGGGCCTGCTGGGGCCGGCCGTGCCCGAGGAGTTCGGCGGCGGCGGGAACACCGACTTCCGCTACAGCGCCGTCCTCACCGAGGAGTTCGCCCGCGCCGGCGCCTCCGGTCTCGCGATCGGGCTGCACAACGACGTCATCGGCCCGTACCTCACCTCCCTCGCCACCGAGGAGCAGAAGCGGCGCTGGCTGCCAGGCTTCTGCAGCGGCGAGACCATCACGGCCATCGCGATGACCGAGCCGGGTGCGGGCTCGGACCTCCAGGGCATCCGCACCACCGCCGAGGACCAGGGCGACCACTGGCTGCTCAACGGGTCCAAGACGTTCATCTCCAACGGCATCCTCGCCGACCTGGTGGTCGTCGTCGCCAGGACCACCCGCGAAGGGGGTGCCAAGGGACTGTCGCTGCTGGTGGTGGAGCGCGGCATGGCGGGCTTCGAACGCGGCCGCAACCTCGACAAGATCGGTCAGAAGGCGCAGGACACGGCCGAGCTGTTCTTCGAGGACGTGCGGGTCCCCAAGGAGAACCTCCTCGGGCGGCTCGACGGCGCGTTCGTCCACCTGATGACGAACCTGGCCCAGGAGCGGCTGAGTATCGCCGTCGCCGCCGTCGCCGCCGCCGAGCACCTGCTGGAGATCACGACGCGGTACGTGAAGGAGCGCGAGGCGTTCGGCCGGCCGCTGGCGAAGCTCCAGCACATCCGCTTCGAGATAGCCGAGATGGCCACCGAGTGCGCCGTGACCCGGGCGTTCCTCGACCGCTGCATCGTCGACCACTCCGACGGGCGGCTGGACGCGGTGCACGCCTCGATGGCCAAATGGTGGGCGACGGAACTGCAGAAGCGGGTCGCCGACCGCTGCCTGCAACTGCACGGCGGTTACGGCTATATGGCGGAGTACCGGGTCGCCCGGGCCTTCACCGACGGCCGCATCCAGACGATCTACGGTGGCACCACCGAGATCATGAAGGAGATCATCGGCCGCTCGCTGCTCTCCTGACCGGGCGGCGTCTCCGGCCCGCCGGTTCCCCCGATCGCCCGTTCTGCCGACCTGCCCCGTCCCTCCGCCCCGCCCGTTCGCCCGGCCGGCCCGTTCGCCCGGCCGGCCCCGCGGAGCGGCCCAGCCGCCCGCACACCGTCCTTGCGAACCTCCCGCTGCCTCACCCTCACCCGTGAAGCGAAAGGCTCAGTTGTGAGTACCGAAGCGTATGTGTACGACGCGATCCGCACCCCGCGCGGCCGCGGCAAGGCCAACGGCGCCCTGCACGGCACCAAGCCCATCGATCTCGTCGTGGGCCTGATCCACGAGATCCGCTCCCGCTTCCCCGGGCTCGACCCGGCCGCGATCGACGACATCGTCCTCGGAGTCGTGGGCCCGGTCGGCGACCAGGGCTCGGACATCGCCCGGATCTCCGCCATCGCGGCCGGACTTCCCGACACCGTCGCGGGCGTCCAGGAGAACCGCTTCTGCGCCTCGGGCCTGGAAGCCGTCAACATGGCGGCGATGAAGGTCCGCTCCGGCTGGGAGGACCTGGTGCTCGCCGGAGGCGTCGAATCGATGTCCCGCGTGCCGATGGCGTCCGACGGCGGCGCCTGGTTCGCCGACCCGATGACCAACTTCGACACCCACTTCGTGCCGCAGGGCATCGGCGCCGACCTGATCGCCACCATCGAGGGCTTCTCCCGGCGGGACGTGGACGAGTACGCGGCGCTGTCCCAGGAGCGGGCGGCCGCCGCCTGGAAGGACGGCCGCTTCGACCGCTCCGTCGTCCCGGTCAGGGACCGCAACGGCCTCGTCGTCCTCGACCACGACGAGCACATGCGCCCCGGCACCACCGCGGACTCGCTGGCCGCCCTCAAGCCGTCGTTCGCGGGCATCGGGGACATGGGCGGCTTCGACGCCGTCGCGCTCCAGACGTACCACTGGGTGGAGAGGATCGAGCACGTCCACCACGCGGGCAACTCCTCGGGCATCGTCGACGGCGCCTCGCTCGTGGCCGTCGGCTCCGAGGAGGTCGGTCGGCGGTACGGTCTGACGCCCCGGGCGCGGATCGTCTCCGCGGCGGTCTCCGGATCCGAGCCCACCATCATGCTCACCGGGCCGGCGCCCGCCACCCGCAAGGCGCTCGCCAGGGCCGGGCTGACGAT
The DNA here is from genome assembly GCA_003725745.1 of Streptomyces sp. I6. Lineage (GTDB taxonomy): Bacteria > Actinomycetota > Actinomycetes > Streptomycetales > Streptomycetaceae > Streptomyces. Next base: position 6,168,100 of record RHDP01000001.1, read on the forward strand.
CGACGACATCGACCTCGTCGAGATCAACGAGGCGTTCGCCGCCGTCGTCCTGCGCTTCGTGAAGGACATGGGGCTCTCCCTCGACAAGGTCAACGTCAACGGCGGAGCCATCGCGCTGGGCCACCCGCTCGGCGCCACCGGAGCCATGATCCTCGGCACGCTCGTCGACGAACTGGAGCGCCAGGACAAGCGGTACGGCCTCGCCACCCTCTGCGTCGGCGGCGGCATGGGCATCGCCACGATCGTCGAACGCGTCTGACCCCTCGTCCCTCCCGCCCCTTCCCTCATACGGAGAAGCCGCAATGACCGCAACGCCGACGAGCACCACCATCCGCTGGGAGCAGGACGAGACCGGGATCGTCACCCTCGTCCTGGACGACCCCGACCAGTCCGCCAACACCATGAACCGGGCCTTCCGCGCGTCGATCGAGGCGATCGCCGACCGCGCCGAGGCGGAGCAGGACTCCATCCGCGGCATCGTCTTCACCTCCGCCAAGAAGACCTTCTTCGCGGGCGGCGACCTCAAGGACATGATCAAGGTCGGCCCCGAGCACGCCGGGCAGGCCTTCGAGATGGGCATGGGCATCAAGCGCGCGCTGCGCCGCATCGAGACCCTGGGCAAGCCCGTCGTCGCCGCCCTCAACGGCGCCGCGCTCGGCGGCGGTTACGAGATCGCCCTCGCCTGCCACCACCGCATCGCGCTCGACGCCCCCGGATCCAAGATCGGCCTGCCCGAGGTCACCCTCGGACTGCTGCCCGCCGGCGGTGGTGTCACCCGCACCGTGCGCCTCATGGGCATCGCCGACGCGCTGCTGAAGGTGCTGCTGCAGGGCACCCAGTACTCCCCTCGGCGCGCCCTGGAGAACGGGCTCGTCCACGAAGTGGCCGCGACGCCCGAGGAGATGCTGGCCAAGGCGCGCGCCTTCATCGAGGCGCACCCCGAGTCGCAGCAGCCCTGGGACGTCAAGGGCTACCGGATCCCCGGCGGTACGCCGTCGAACCCCAAGTTCGCCGCGAACCTGCCCGCCTTCCCGGCCAACCTCAAGAAGCAGCTGAACGGCGCCCCCTTCCCGGCGCCGCGCAACATCCTCGCGGCCGCCGTCGAGGGCTCCCAGGTGGACTTCGAGACGGCCCAGGTCATCGAGGCGCGGTACTTCACCGAGCTGCTCACCGGCCAGACCGCCAAGAACATGATCCAGGCCTTCTTCTTCGACCTCCAGGCGGTCAACTCCGGCGCGAACCGCCCCAAGGGCGTCGAGCCGCGCAAGGTCCGCAAGGTCGCCGTCCTCGGTGCCGGGATGATGGGCGCGGGCATCGCGTACTCCTGCGCCCGGGCGGGCATCGAGGTGGTCCTCAAGGACGTCAGCGCCGAGGCGGCCGAGCGGGGCAAGGGGTACTCGGAGAAGCTGCTGGACAAGGCGCTGAGCCGGGGCCGGACGACGGAGGCCAAGCGAGCCGAGCTGCTCGCCAGGATCACACCGACGGCCGATCCCGCCGACCTCGCGGGCTGCGACGCGGTCATCGAGGCGGTCTTCGAGGACCCGGCGCTCAAGCACAAGGTGTTCCAGGAGATCCAGCACGTGGTCGAGCCGGACGCGCTGCTGTGCTCCAACACCTCGACGCTGCCGATCACCATGCTCGCCGAGGGCGTGGAGCGGCCCGCCGACTTCATCGGCCTGCACTTCTTCTCGCCGGTGGACAAGATGCCGCTGGTGGAGATCATCAAGGGGGAGCGCAGCGGTGACGAGGCGCTGGCGCGCGCCTTCGACCTGGTCCGCCAGATCAGCAAGACCCCGATCGTGGTGAACGACTCCCGCGGGTTCTTCACCTCGCGGGTGATCGGGCAGTTCATCAACGAGGGCGTGGCCATGGTCGGCGAGGGCGTCGAGCCCGCGTCGGTGGAGCAGGCCGCGGCCCAGGCGGGATACCCAGCGAAGGTCCTGTCGCTGATGGACGAACTCACCCTCACCCTCCCGCGCAAGATCCGGGGCGAGTCACGGCGTGCCGTGGAGGAGTCCGGCGGCACCTGGACCCCGCACCCCGCCGACGCGGTCATCGACCGGCTGGTCGACGAGTTCGGGCGCACCGGCCGCAGCGGCGGCGCGGGCTTCTACGACTACGTCGACGGCAAGCGCTCCGGGCTCTGGCCGGGACTGCGCGAGCACTTCGCCAAGCCCGGCGTGCACGTGCCCTTCGAGGACATGAAGGAGCGGATGCTCTTCTCCGAGGCGCTGGACACCGTCCGGTGCCTGGAGGAGGGCGTGCTGACGTCGGTCGCCGACGCCAACATCGGCTCCATCATGGGCATCGGCTTCCCGGCGTGGACGGGCGGCGTCCTGCAGTACATCAACGGGTACCAGGGCCGTGGCGGCGCGGGCGACGGTCTGCCCGGCTTCGTCGCGCGGGCGCGCGAGCTGGCGGAGGCGTACGGCGAGCGCTTCGAGCCCCCGGCGCTCCTGGTGGAGAAGGCCGAGCGGGGCGAGGTCTTCACCGACGAGTGACCCGGCGTCCCGGCCGGTCCGGACACCCGGACCGGCCCGGTCCGGGGCATGACCGGGCCGGGACGCCACCTGGACGGGCCCGCGCCGGTGGCGGGCCCGTCCGGCGGCTTCCACAAGGGCGCCGGACGGGTCGCGGCGGCCGTACGGGGCTTCCCCGCAGGCCTCCGGGCCATGGGGGCGGCAGATGTCCCCCGGCGTGGATCACCCGGTGGGGCGGCCGAGTTGCGGAACGCGGGCGGACCTCCAAGACTGGCACGTGTGCCGCCGGTGCACCGTCGAGCCGAGAAGCTCCGGTTGCGGCCGGGAACGCTCTTCGGCGCCCGGCGGCAGGCCGGTCCGCGAAGGGCGCAGCGCACTTGGAGCCACCATGGCCGACATCGCACGCCGCCGCATCTGCCGCTTCGTCGGCGCGACCTGCATGGCAGCAGTGCTCTCCGTACCGGCCGGCCTGACCGGCCCCGCGGCAGCCTCTGCCCGGTCCCAGGCGCCGGCCGGCGCCCAGGCTCAGCCCGAGCCTCCGCCGCCTCCACAACCGCCTCCGCCCCCTCCGCAGCCGCCTCCGCCTCCGCCGGAACCTCCTCCGCCGCCCCCCGAGCCGCCTCCGCCTCCGCCGGAGCCACCCGCTCCGCCTCCGGAGCCGCCTCCGCCGGAGCCGCCTCCGAAATCTCCCCCTCCGCCGCCTCCACCACCCGAGGAGCCGCCGGACCAGCAGTCACCTCCGCCACCGGACCAGTCCCCGCCCCCACCGCAGGATCCCCCGCCGGAACGCGAGGACCCGGCCGAGCAGAAGGAAGAGCTGCAGCGGCTGACGCCCCAACTCAAGGACGACGTGACGGAGCTGTCGAAGCGGCAGGACGTCCCCCCGGAACTCGAGGAGACCGTTGACCAGCTGTCCTCGACCCTTCGGATGGTCGAGGACCCGAAGACGCCGCTGCCGGACCGGCACGCTCTCGCCAAGAGCGTGGGACAGCTGACGGTGGCGCTGCGGCTGATCGAGGATCCGAAGACGTCGCCGAAGGAACGCCAGGCCCTGCTGCTCGTGGTGCGTCCGCTGACCACTTCGCTGCAGATCATCGGGAAGACGCCGCCGTCCCAGCGGGCCGCGTACACGGCGTGCGCCCGGCAGCTGACGGGGGCGCTGCGGCTGATCGAGGATCCGAAGACAACAGCGCAGCATCGCGAGGCCCTGCTGCTCGTGGTGCGTCCGCTGAACAGCTCACTGAAGATCATCACGAGGACGCCGCCGTCCCAGCGGGCCGCGTACACGGAGAGCGTCCAGAGCCTGACGTTGGCGCTGCGGCTGATCGAGGATCCGAAGACGTCGCCGGAGCATCGCCGGGAACTGGGCGAGGCCGTACAGCCGCTGACCCGGACTCTGCAGGGGATCGAGGATCCCAAGACCCCGCCTGAGCGGCGCCGCGACCTCACCGAGTCGGTGCGGCCGCAGAGCGACGAGCTGGCGGACCGGACCAGGGAGATCCTCGGCAGCCCGTCGCCCGGCTGAACCGCGGCGCGCCACGCGGAGACCCGTCCGCCGGCACTACCCGGGCCGGGCCCCCGGCGCTTCCCCACCGGTCCCGAACGCCGCACGGAGTTCCGTCCGCAGCGACCGCTGGAAGGCCGTGACCAGGGCCTGCACGACCATGGGCTGCATATGGGCCGAGAGGGACTTCATCGCGGCGACATGGTCCGCGCCGGACTCGCGCTCGCGGTAGGGACCCCACACCTCGTCGCGGAACAGCCTGGTCAGCTCCTGTGCGGCGGACCGGGCGTGCTCCAGCAGGACGGTGCGGGAAGCGAGGATGGTCTCGTGCGCGATGGGGACGTCGAGCAGTTCGACGCCGAGCCGCAGCAGTCCGCCGTCGAGCCGGAACACGTCCGGCGTGGCGGTGCGGTCCAGCACGCCCATGGCGGCGAGCCGGTCGATGTCCCGGTCCGACAGGGGCCGCCCGGCCCGGCGCTCCAGCTCCCGCAGACCGGTCTCCTCCGCCGATTCGGGCGCCCAGGAGGCCACCAGCGCCCGGTGGATCGCCAGGTCCTGCGCGCTCAGCCCGGGGGCAGCTGTTCCAGATAGCGTTCGATGGCCGCGAGCGTCATGCCCTGGTGCTGGAGTTCCTCGATCAGGGCCAGCCGGGAGAGGTGCTCCGCGCCGTAGCGGCCGACGCGGCGCGGGCCGATCTGCGGGGGCGGCAGCAGGCCGCGGGTGCTGTAGAACCGGATGGTGCGGACCGTGACGCCCGCGCGGGCGGCCAGTTCGTCGACGGTCAGTGTCGGCCCCTCGGTCTCGGTCGCCATCGTCTTCCTCGCTCCCTGCATGCACCGGGCTCCGGTGGAACAGTATTGCTGTCTCACCGGGATGGTGAAACCCGGGGGCAACCGGGCCGACGGTCGGGGGCGCCTGCGCACCCCGGCATGCGGGGATCACGGGATCAGGGGGACGCCGTCGCGCCGCGGGCACGGGCGCCGAACCGAGGGCGTGTGCCCGCGGTGCCCCGGGCGGTCGGGGCGAGGGCTCAGGGGTGTCCGGTGCCGGGTGGGGCGAGGGCGCTGCGTGTCCGGCGCCGGACGGGGCCGCGGTCGCGGAGCAGTCCCGCCGTGAGCGGGGCCGTCCCGTGACGGTGGACGCCCCCGGAGCGCGGCCCGCGCGCGGCCGGTTGCGCAGGTGACGCTAGAGTGCGGTGCCTGTTCGAGCGGCGCACGGGGACGGGGAGAGCATGAGCGCGCAACTGAGGGAGACGGCCGTGGAGTTGGCGGACGTCCTATGGCGTGAACACACCGTGTACCGGGACCGCGCGGGAGGCGTCGTCATCCGCGGTGAGCATGTACGGCGCTGGATCAGCCTCGCACCGAGCGGCGGCCGGGACGAACTCCTGCTGCGTGCCGGCCGCATACTCGACGGCGGTACGACGGCCCCCGCGCGTTCGGAGGCAGTGGTGAGCGGCGGGGCACCCACGGCCGAACTGGCCGCGGTCTGCCGCCGGCTGCTCGCCGAGGCCGCCGCGGACCCCCTGCCGTGCACGGTGCCCTCCGCGGGCCCTCCCTCCACCCGGCGCGGGCGCTTCTCCCTGCGTTCCGGAGGCGCCGCCCCGCGCCCGGCCCGGCCGGCCCGGCCGGCCCGGCCCCCGCGCGCCCGTCGTCCCGCACGGACCTCGCGTCCCGGTCGGCACACCGGCATCGGCTCCTGGGCGGTCATCGTCTGCGTGGCCGCGACCATCGCGCTGTACACCTGGAGCGCCGCCGCCTGGTACCGGTAGACCCGGGACCGGTGGAGTGGTCCCCGGACCGGCGGGTGAGGGGCGAGCGGGATGCGGTCGACCGGCAGGCCGTCCCCACTGAGCCGTCCCCGCCCATCCACCCGCTCGCCCGGGTCTCCGGTCCGGCGGTCCCGCGGTCCACGGACTCATCAGCCTGCGAGTCCGCGAGTCCGCGGTCAGTGGGCGAAGTGGTGGTCCAGAGCGGCGTGCGGATCCTGACCGGCCGCGCCCGCATGGTCGATGTGCACGGTCGCGCCCGCCAGTCGGGGCACCGCGTGGAGCAGCGCGTGCTCGGCGGCGACCGCCACGGCGTGGGCCTCCACGACCGTGAGGCCGGGGTCGACCTCGACCGAGGTCTCGGCGCGCAGCGTGTGCCCGAGCCACCGCATCCGTACGGAACCCACCCTCCCGACTCCCTCGACACCGGAGAGCGCCTGCTCGGCGGCGTCCACCAGGGCCGGATCGACGGCGTCCATCAGCCGGTGCCAGATCTCGCGCGCCGCGCCGCGCAGCACGAGGAGGATCAACCCGGTGATGACGAGGCCGATGAGCGGGTCCGCGTACCGCCAGCCCAGTGCCGCGCCGCCGGCGCCGAACAGCACGGCGAGGGAGGTGAACCCGTCGGTGCGGGCGTGCAGTCCGTCCGCCACGAGCGCGGCGGACCCGATGCGGCGCCCCGTTCGGATCCGGGCCCTGGCCACCCACTCGTTGCCCGCGAATCCCACCAGCCCGGCCGCGGCCACCGCCGGGATGTGGGTGATGTCCTGCGGGTCCAGCAGCCGCCGGACCGCCTCGTACCCGGCGAAGGCGGCGGAGACGGCGATCACCAGGACGACGAAGACCCCGGCGAGGTCCTCGGCGCGCCCGAAACCGTAGGTGTAGCGGCGGGTCGCGGCCCGGCGGCCCAGCACGAACGCCAGGGCGAGCGGCAGCGCGGTCAGCGCGTCGGTGGCGTTGTGGACCGTGTCGCCGAGCAGCGCCACCGACCCGGACAGGGCCGCGATGACCGCCTGCACGGCGGTCGTCGCGGCCAGGACGGCGAAGGAGAACCACAGCGTCCGCAGCCCCTCGGCCGAGCCTTCGAGCGCGGTGTCGATGCGTTCGCCGTGGTGGTGATGGTAGTGATGGTGGTGTCCATGGCCGTGCTCCCGGCCGTGCGCATGGCCCGGGCCGTGCGCACCATCCGGACCGTGAGCGTGCCCGTGTCCCCGGCCGGCCCTGCTTCCGTGCGTATGGCCCGCCGAGTGCTCCTCCGAGTGCCCGTGCCCGTGCCCGTGCTCGCGCCCGTGCTCGTGCTCGTGCTCGTGCCCGTGTCCATGACGCGTCATGGACACCACCATGGCAGCCGGACAGGGTTGCAGCCACTGTCGAAAAGCGGCCCCTGACCAGCTGCGAAGGCCTCGCGACTGCCTCCTCCCGGCTACTGCCCGAAGGCGGCGACCGGGTAGTGGTCCGAGAGATTGGTGTAGGTGTAGTCGGTGCCCCAACTGGTGACCGTCCAGGGGGCGCTCTGCTCCTTGACCACGTCGTTCCGCCAGCCGGCGGGGCGGACGTGCCCCGCGCGGTGCAGGACGTAGTCCAGGTCCTCGCGGGGCTCGCCCGGATAGCGGTCGGCCGCGATCGAGTTGTCCCGGGTGTCGAACGAGTACGTGTGACCGGTCCGGCCGTCCGCGTCGGCGAGCCCGCCGTCGGTCAGCATGGTCGCGTACTCCGCGGTGTGCGAGTCGACATTGAAGTCGCCGGCCACCAGGACCTGTTCCGAGGCCGGGATCTTCTTGGCGTCGAGGAACGCGTCGAGCGCCTTGAACTGGCGGCTGCGCATCCGCGCCGCCTCGCCCGCCCCGCAGCCCGGGTCGGTCGACTGGGCATGCGTTCCCACCACGTGCACCCGGCTGCCGTTCACGTCCAGGACGGTGTACACGAAGCCCTTGTTGGACCACCAGTCGGCACCGCAGGCGTCCTTGTAGACGTACTGCTCCTTGCGCACGATGGGCCACTTGCTGAGGACGGTGACCCCGCCGTCCTCCGGTACCGTCGCCGAGTAGGCACCGCCCGTCGCGTCCCAGCCGCTCTTGCTGCGGCCCATCACCGGGGTCTGGTGAGGGTACTGGGCACGGGCGTTGCGCTGCAGCGCCTCGGAGGAGGAGTTGTCGAACGCCTCCTGGAGCACGACGACGTCGTTGCCCTGGAAGTACGGGGCCTTCGGTATCTCGGCGGCCCGGTGGTCCTGGCCCCAGTTGGGGTACAGGGTCTTGCTGAACAGGAAGACGTTGTACGTCAGGACCTTCAGCGAGGGCGTCGCCGAGCCGGTCTGCCCGGCGGGGGCGGCGGACGCCGACGGTGCGGCGACCGCCAGGGTCGCGGCGGCGAGTGCGGTGGAGAGGGCTGCTCCGGACGCGCGGCGGAGCACGGAGTGCGGCACTGTGACTCCCGTTTCTGGTGGGGGTAGGTCGGCGCGCACATCAAAGCAGTGGCAGTTACCTAGGGGTAACCGTCAGGTGCCGGGTTTTTTGCCGGAGTTCCGCGTTCCCCGGAACGTGTACGGACATTTCCCCCCTCTCCGGGGTGCGCGGAGGGGTTCTCGGTGGGTCGGCCACCCGCTCCCGCCCGCCACTCCCGTCCGCCAGCTCCCGTCCACCCGCCTTCTCGCACCAGCCTTCTCGCACCCGCCTTCTCGCACCCGCTCCCGCCCACCGGCTCGTGATCGCATACTGGAAGCTGGGACCGGGCGCTCCGCGCCCACCGGCCACCGGGAGCACGCCCATGACCAGGCCGCAGGAACCGCTGAAGCGGAGGACGCACGGGAGCGCCGGGCCTGACCCCCTGCCCCCGCCGCCCGGCGGTGTCCTGTGGACCCTCGTCGGCGACGTCCGCGGGCTGCTCATGCTCCCCGCCGCGCTGACCCTGCAGGTCGCTCATCCCGCCGTCGGTGCCGGTGTCGACGAGCACTCGGTCTTCCGCACCGACCCCTGGGGGCGCGGGGAGCGCTCACTGCGCTCGCTCCAGCTGTGGGTGTACGGCGGGGACGCCGCCGCCGAGGAGGGCCGCCGGCTGCGCCGGCTGCACCTGGGCATCGAGGGCACCGACAGCCGGGGCCGCCGCTACCGTGCGCTCGCCCCGAGTACTACGCGTGGGTCCACGCCACCGGCTTCCCCGTCCACCGCCACGCGGTGCGCTATCTGTACCGCCCGTTCACCGATGCCCAGGAGCGCCGGCTCTACCAGGAGTGGCTGATGGTCGGCCGGGTGCTGGGCATCCGGGACCGGGACATGCCGGGGACCGTCGAGGAGTTCTGGCCGTACTACCGCAGGGTCCTGGCCGGCGAACTGGAGGCGAACGCCGTCGTCCGGGACCTCGTCGCCACCGACCGCCGGCTGCCGCCGCCCGTCTTCGGGCCCCCGCCGCTGCGGCTGCTGGTGCGCCTGTGCTGGCCGCTGGTGCTGCCCCGGTTCCTCCGGCTGAGGCGCTTCCTCACCATCGGGCTGATGCCCCCGGACGCGCGTGCGGCGATCGGGCTGCCCTGGACCGACGAGCAGGAGCGGCGGCTGCGGTGCTTCGGCCGGGTCGTCCGGACCGTGGTACCCCTGCTTCCGGAGCGGATGCGCTATCTGCCGCAGGCCGGGGAGGCCCGCCGCCGGGCCCGGGCCCGGGGACTGCTGCCGCAGGAGCGGGCGGGCCGGCGGTCCGCCCGGCCGCGCGCCTGGTGAGGCCGGGAGCGCGCCGCGAGGCGGCCGAGAAACGTCCGGGCCGAGCCGCGCACCGGGGGTTCCGGGCACGTGTCACGCCGAGGCGGCCGAGGAACGTCCGGGCCGAGCCGCGCACCGGGGGTTCCGGGCACGTGTCACGCCGAGGCGGCCGAGGAACGTCCGGGCCGAGCCGCGCACCGGGGGTTCCGGGCACGTGTCACGCCGAGGCGGCCGAGGAACGTCCGGGCCGAGCCGCGCACCGGGGGTTCCGGGCACGTGTCACGCCGAGGCGGCCGAGGAACGTCCGGGCCGAGCCGCGCACCGGGGGTTCCGGGCACGTGTCACGCCGAGGCGCGCCGGACCAGCGTGGTGGGCGTGATCACCGAGGCCGGGGAGTGGCATCCCTGTCGCCCCCGTCCAGCAGCTCCATCAGCAGCCGTACCATCAGTCTGCCGTTCCCCTCGATGTCCTGACGGACCGTCGTCAGCGGCGGATCGGTGGCCTCGGCGACCGGCGCCATGTCGTCGAAGCCGACCAGCGCCACATCGTGCGGCACCCGCAGCCCGCGCTCGCGCAGCAGCCTCAGTGCCCCCGCGGCCATCAGGTCGTTCGAGGCGAACACCGCGTCCGGCGCGGCGGCACCCCCGTCGAGCAGCCCGGCCATCGCCAGCTCCCCGCCGCGCGCAGTGAAGTCGCCCTGGGCGGTCAGTGCCGGCTCGGCGTCCGGTAGCACGTCCCGGTAGCCGTGGAGCCGGTCCAGCGCCGACGTCTGGTCCCGGGGCCCCGCGATATGGGCGATCCGGTTGCGGCCGAGACCGACGAGATGGCGCACCGCGGCCCGGGCCCCGCCCCGGTTGTCGCAGTCGACGTAGGGTACGGCGTGCTCGGAGCCCGCGCCGGGCCCGCCGGGACGGCCGCCGAACACCGCGGGTACTCCCGACGCCAGCACCACCGAGGGGAGTTCGTCGCTCTCGTGGAGGGAGAAGGCGAGTGCGCCGTCGACGTGCCCGCCGCCGAGATAGCGGGCTATCCGATCGTGGTCGTCGGGGCCCTCGGCCCACAGCAGCACCAGCTGCGAGTCGTATACGACCAGTTCCCGGCTGATGCCGCGCACCTGGCGTTCGAAGAACGGATCGGAGAAGACCCGGAACTCCGGCTCGGCGATGATCACGGCGACCGCACCGCTGCGCCGGGTGACCAGGCTGCGGGCCGCCTGGTTGGGTATGTAGCCGAGTTCCACGACCGCCTTCCGCACCCGGTCGGCCAGCGGCGTACGCACCCCCGCCCCGCCGTTGACGACGCGGGACACCGTAGCCCGGGAGACCCCGGCCCGCGCGGCGACGGCTTCCAGGGTGGGGCGGGGCCCACTGCTCCGATCGGGCACGGGACGCTCCTCACCGGCGGTGTCCGTACGGGCGGCACGGGTCGTAGGGGGCCAGGGTATCCGCAGGCGCCGCCGCGCCGGGACGGGGCGGCGGCGCCGGATTCCGCCGGTCAGCGGCCCTGGCTGCGGTCCTGGCTGCCGTCCTGATGGCGGCCGTTGTCGCGGCCCTGGGTGTGGCCGTGGCCGTGGTCGTGCACGGTGTCGGTGGCTGCGATCTTGCGGTACGACCTGGGCTCGGCCGGCCGGGCCCAGGACCGTGCGCCGCGGGGTGCCGGCGCCGCCCCGGCCGCCGCTCCCGGTGACAGCGCGGGCTTCGACGGCTCGTACAGCCAGGTGTCGAACAGGGCCGCGAGCTGCTCGCCGGAGATCTTCTCGGCGTACTCCACGAAGTCGCCGACGCTCGCGTTGCCGTCGGCGTACTCGGCCGGCCAGCCCCTGAGCACCGCGAAGAAGTCCTCGTCACCGATCTTGTTGCGCAGCACCTGCAGGGCGAGAGCGCCGCGGTCGTACACGGCGAGGTCGAACTGCTTGTCCGGTCCGGGGTCGCCCGGCTTCACCGTCCAGAACGGGTCGTCCGCCGGACGCAGGGCGTAGACGTGGTCGGCCAGCTCCTGTGCCGTGCCCTCGCCCTCCTTCTCCGACCAGAGCCACTGGCTGTAGCGGGCGAAGCCCTCGTTGATCCAGATGTCCTTCCAGCCCTTCACCGAGACGCTGTCCCCGTACCACTGGTGGGCCATCTCGTGGACGACCACCGAGACGTTCGCGCCGGCCGCGAACTGCCGGGGGCTGTAGAAGGGCCGGGTCTGCGTCTCCAGGGCGTACCCGCTGGGTACGTTCGGGACATAGCCGCCGAGCGCGTTGAACGGGTACGGGCCGAAGACGCCCTCCAGCCACTCCACGACCTCGGCGGTCCGCTCGACGCTGGCCCGCGCCGCGCCCGCGTGGTCCCCGAGGTCCTTGCTGTAGGCGTTGAGGACCGGCAGGCCGTTCGCGGTCGTGTCCGTGGTGATGTCGAACCTCCCGACGGCCAGCGTGGCCAGATACGTGGCCTGCGGTCTGTCGGACCGCCAGTTCCAGCGGGTCCAGCCGAGCCGTGACGACCGTGACCGCAGCACGCCGTTGCTGATGGCCTGGGTTCCGTCCGGGACCGCGACGGAGATGTCGAAGGTGGCCTTGTCGAGCGGGTGGTCGTTGGACGGGAACCACCACACGGCCGAGGCCGGCTCCTGCGCGGCGACACCGCCGTCCGGGGTGCGGTGCCAGGCGGTCCACCCGCCGATCTTCAGCTCGGAGGGCTTTCCCGCGTACCGGACGACCACCGAGACCGTGCGGTTCTTCCGCAGCGGTGTGACGGGCGTGATCTCCAGCTCGTGGTCGCCGCTCCGGGTGAACGCCGCCTCGCGGCCGTTCACCCGCACCTCGCTGACCGTGAGACCGAAGTCCAGGTTGAACCGGGAGAGGTCCTGCAGGGCGGTCGCGATGATCGTCGCCGTCCCCTCCAGCAGATCCGTCGCAGGCCGGTACTTCAGCCGGAGGTCGTAGTGCGAGACGTCGTAGCCGCCGTTTCCGCTGGCCGGGTAGTAGGGGTCGCCGGCGCCCGGGGCCCGGGCGCGCCGCCGTCACCCGGGGACCCTCCCGGGCCTCCCGCGGCTGCGGACGCCGGGACCAGCAGCAGAAGCGATGCGGAAAGCACGCCGGCAACGAGGAGTCCGCGGTGCACGGACGCTCCCGGTGCCTGGGGCGGATGTTCTCGCCGGAACCCGTTCACCCGCCCGACACTCCCTCATGCCCACGGCGCCCGCCGTGGTGCGATCGCCGGCCGGCCGGCACGCCGGGTGTCTCCATGTGCGACTCCTGTCCTCGTACGGCTCACTAGCGCCCCCTTTTGCACGGCAGTTGACGGGAGTACCGTCCGCTCCCATGCCGATACGTGTGCACCGCATGGGACGCGGCGGCGAACCCGCCGCCGCGCCGGCCGCGGCCTCCCCGGCGTCCGTACCCGCCCCGCGGACACACGCACACGCGGCGGCGTCCCGGGAGAGCGGACCCGGCCACGGGCACCGCGGCGCGACACGGGGACGAGCACCGGGCGGCACCCGGCCCGAGGACGACTCGGGCGGCCGGAACGGCCGCGTCACCGCCGGCCTCGTCCGGCCGGGGGAAGAACCGGCGCGACATGGCCGGAACGTACCCGCCGTCACGGACACCGCCCCGTATTACTCCTGCTGCGGGCGCGGCACCGCGAGCCGTGAGAGAAACGACCGCCCGGACCGCCCGGACCGCGCCGACCGCGATCCCGCCACCGTCCCGCTTGACCACGGCGGCCGCCCGGTGCCGCGCAGCCGCCTCGGCTCCGGCTCCAGGGGCCCGAGCCGCTCCGGCGGCCGCGTTGGCGCCGGGGCTCGCTCCGTCACCCCGTCGGCCGGGGCAGCCGCCGGCGCCCGGCCCGCCCGCGGCACCGAGGCCGGGGACCGGCACCCGGATGGCGGGTACGCCGGCCCCCTCGGCCTCCTCGGCCTCCACGGCGCCCGGGAGTTCGCCGGCCCTTCCGCCATCAGCGCGATGGACCACGTCCACCGCGCCCCACCCTGATCCACGCTGATCCACCGCGCCCCGTCCCGACCTCGTCCGTCCCGCCCCGTCCGTCCCGACCTCACCCGTCCCGCCCCCGTCCGTCCTGCCCTTACCCCTCCCCTCCCCGCCCCGGCCCCGCCGCGCCGCGGCTGCCGTCCGCCGGCGGTACGCCTTTGCGCGTACGGGCCACCACCGCCCCGCGGTTCGGACCGCCCCCGGCCACCCGGCTCGACGGCGTCGCCGCACCCCATCCGATCCGACCAGCCCACGGAGGCAGCAACTGATGCACCGACGTATCCGCACCCTCGCCGTGGCCGTCTGCGCACTGGCGGCCACCGGCGCCGCCGTAACCGCGCCCGACCAGGCCGCTGCCGCGCACCCCGGCCTCCCGCACACCGGATTCGAGTCCTCAGGAGGTGCGCGCTGGACCACGCAGCCGGAGGAGTGGGCGTTCCTGACCGCCGTCGACCGGTCGAGCGACCGGGTGTCGCTGCGCACCATCGGCACCACCGCACAGGGGCGTCCGCTCCAGCTCGTGCGCATCGGCGGTGACCGGCCCACGGCCAACACCATGCTGCTGATCTGCAGTCAGCACGGTGACGAGCCCTCCGGACGCGAGGCGTGCCTCACCACGGTCCGCGACTTCGCCCGGGCGAGGGATGCCGCGACCCGCCGCTTCCTGGACCGTACGACCGTCCTCGTCATCCCGACCGCCAACCCCGACGGGCGCGCGGCCGGCACCCGCGGCAACGCCGACGGCATGGATGTCAACCGCGACCACATCGCGCTGCGGACCGCCGAGGGCCGTGCCGTGGCCGCCGTCATCCGCGACAGCAGGCCCGACGTGGTCTACGACCTGCACGAGTACAACACCACGCCCCGCTACTACGAGAAGGACCTGCTCGCGCTCTGGCCGCGCAACCTCAACACGTCGCCGGACGTTCGCCGGGAGGCGCACACCCTCTCCGAGCAGTATGTGCGGCCCGGCGCCGAGGAGGCCGGGTACAGCAGCGGCGTCTACGGCATCTGGACCGATCCCGTCACCGGTGACCCCGTCCGGCAGGTCGCCGGCGACGGCCAGGAGCGCATCCTGCGCAACACGGCGGGCGTGAAGCACTCCGTCGGCCTGCTGGTGGAGACCCGGGTCGACGCCCTCACCGACGCCGAGTTGGCGGACCCCGCCGTCAACAACCGGCGCCGGGTCCACTCCCAGCTCGCGGCGCTGAAGGGCGCCTTCGCATTCGCCGGCGAGCGGCGCGGCCGGATCGAGGCCGCGACGACCTCGGCCCGGCTCGCCGGGTTCGCCGACCGCGGCCCGGTGTGGACCGGCGGCGCCGACAACGACCCCGCGGCACCCGACGAGACCATCCAGGACCCACCCTGCGGCTACCGGCTCACGGCCGCCCAGTACACCGAGTTCCAGGACGAACTCGCCCTGCACGGCGTGGTCTCCCGGCCCACGCCGGACGGCGCGTTCGTACCGCTGCGGCAGTCACTGCGGGCACTCGTGCCCCTGCTACTCGACGAGCGTGCCGCGTACCGCCTCACGACCGGGAGTCCGATCACCCGCTGCTGATTCCGTATGATTCTCGCCTCCTGTGGTAGGAGGGCCTCAGGAGAGCGAAACCCCGGCTCCGTTCACCCGCGAAAGGGCCCTCAGTGCCGCATGACGACCCATCCGACGCAAGACGGCAGGCGGACCCGGGTACTTCTCGGGTGACGGACATCCCCGGGCCGCCGGAGCCGACGAGGCGCGGGACCGTCACGGACCGGGTGGTCTTCGGGGTCACCGCCGTCCTCACGGTCGCGTTCGTGCTCTGGGGGGCCTTCGCCACGGACACCCTCGCGCGGGTGTCCAGCAGCATGCTCGCGGGACTCATCCGCAACGGCGGCTGGGCGTTCGTCCTGGCCGCATCCGGTTTCGTGATCTTCGCGCTCTGGCTCGCCATGAGCCGCTACGGGCGGATCCCGCTCGGACGGGAGGACGAGGGGCCCGAGTTCCGCACCGTCTCCTGGATCGCGATGATGTTCAGCGCGGGTATGGGCATCGGCCTGATGTTCTACGGAGTCAGCGAGCCCCTCGCGCACTTCACCGACCCGCCGCCGGGTACCGATCCCGCCGACGCGGCGCAGGCCATGGAGACGGCGATGGCCACGACCCTGTTCCACTGGACGCTGCACCCGTGGGCCATCTACGCCGTCGTCGGGCTCGCCATCGCCTACAGCACCTTCCGGCGCCGCCGCCGCCAGACGGTGAGCGCGGTCTTCGAGCCGCTGATCGGCAGGAAGCACGCCCGAGGCTGGGGCGGCCGGCTCATCGACATCCTCGCCATCTTCGCCACGCTGTTCGGCTCGGCCGCCTCCCTCGGACTCGGCGCCCTCCAGATCGGCAGCGGAGTCAGCGAACTGGGCTGGATGACCAGGGTGAGCACGGCGCTGCTCGTCGTCATCATCGCCGTGCTGACGCTCGCCTTCGTCCTCTCCGCCGTGTCCGGCATCGAGAAGGGCATCCAGTGGCTGTCCAACACCAACATGGTGCTGGCCCTGCTGCTCGCCGTGTTCCTCTTCGTCGCCGGGCCGACCATCATCGTGCTCGACCTGCTGCCCACCTCGATCGCCACCTACTTCGGCGAACTGCCGCAGCTGATCGGCCGCACCGAGGCGTCCAGCGGCGCCGGGGTCGCCGACTGGCTCGGCAGCTGGACGGTCTTCTACTGGGCCTGGTGGATCTCGTGGACGCCGTTCGTGGGCATGTTCATCGCCCGCATCAGCCGGGCCGGACCATCCGCCAGTTCGTCGGCGGCGTGATCCTGGTGCCCAGCACCGTCAGCCTCTGCTGGTTCGCGATCTTCGGCGGTACGGCGATGACGCTCCAGGAGCGCGGCCGCCTCGGCGACGAGACCACGCCCGAGGGCCAGTTGTTCGCCGTGCTGCAGCAGTACCCGGCGGCCACGGTGACGAGCCTGCTCGTGATGGTCCTGGTCGCCATCTTCTTCGTCTCCGGCGCCGATGCGGCGTCCCTGGTGATGGGGACGCTCTCGCAGAAGGGCGCCCTGGAACCGGGCCGCTTCGTCGTGGTGTTCTGGGGCAGTGTCACCGGTGCCGTGGCGGCCGTGATGCTGCTGATCGGCGGGGGGAAGGGGGACGCCCTCGCGGGACTGCAGAACCTCACCATCCTCGTCGCGGCACCGTTCCTGGTGGTGATGACCGCGATGTGCTTCGCGCTGATGCGCGATCTGCGCCATGACCCGATCATCCTGCGCGGCCGGCGCGGGGAGGAGGCCGTCGAACTCGCGGTCATCGCGGGACACGAGAGGTACGACGGCGACTTCGAACTCCGCATCGGGCCCACGCCGCCGGAGAAGTGACCCCCGGCCCCGGGTGCGGTCCGGCCGTCGGACGGCCTGCCCCGGGTCAGCATCGAGTGACCGCCGGCCCCCGGCGGTCCTGTCCGGCCGGAGCACGCTCCGTCCGGACGCCGTCCGGGGCCGTCGTCCCGGTCCGCCCGCCGCGAACGGCGGCCGCCGGCCCCGGCCGTTCCACCGGTCCGCCGCAGCTCCGCCGGGCCCACGGCGGTCGTGCCGGGCCCACGGCGGTCGTGCCGGGCCCGCCGCCGGCGCGCCGGACGGGCCGCACCTCCGCGGCCCGTCCGGAAGCCCCGGTCGCTCCGCCGCGAGGAGCTACCGGCCTCCTCGCGCCCGCACGGGCCGGAGGCCCCCGCCCCGCGGGCGGGCGACGCGGCCGTCGCAGCGAGCCCTAGACTCGTCCCCCTGATGACCGCAACCCTCGTCGCCAAGGACCTCGCCGCCGGACACGGCGACCGCACGCTCTTCGCCGGGCTCGACCTCGTCGTCGCGCCCGGCGACGTGATCGGCCTCGTCGGCGCCAACGGCGCCGGGAAGTCCACTCTGCTCCGGCTGCTCGCCGGACTCGACGCCCCGGAAC
Source organism: Streptomyces sp. I6 (assembly GCA_003725745.1). Taxonomy (GTDB): domain Bacteria; phylum Actinomycetota; class Actinomycetes; order Streptomycetales; family Streptomycetaceae; genus Streptomyces. The sequence continues at coordinate 6,185,444 of RHDP01000001.1, forward strand.
ACGGCGAGGTGCGGCTGTCCCCGCCGACCGCCGCGGTGGGCCACCTCCCGCAGGAGCCGGAGCGGCGCCACGGGGAGACGGTACGGGGGTTCCTCGCCCGCCGTACCGGGGTCGCCGCCGCCCAGAGGGCGATGGATGAGGCCGCCCAGGGCCTCGCCGACGGCACGCCGGGTGCCGACGACGCCTACGCGGCGAGCCTGGAGCGCTGGCTGGCGCTCGGCGGCGCCGACCTCGACGAGCGCGCCGAGGAGGTCGCCGGTTCGCTGGGCCTCCACACCGGCCTCGACGCGGGCCTCCACACCGGCCTCGACCGGCCGATGACCGCGCTCTCCGGCGGCCAGGCGGCCCGGGCCCAACTCGCCTCCCTGCTGCTGTCCCGCTACGACGTCTTCCTCCTCGACGAGCCGACCAACGACCTCGACCTGGACGGGCTGGAGCGGTTGGAGCGCTTCGCCACCGGCCTGCGCGCCGGCACCGTCGTCGTCAGCCACGACCGGGAGTTCCTCTCCCGTACCGTCACCAAGGTCCTCGAACTCGACCTCGCCCAGCAGCAGATCACGCTCTACGGCGGCGGCTACGCCGCGTATCTGGAGGAACGCGAGACCGCACGGAGGCACGCCCGCGAGGACTACGAGGAGTACGCCGACAAGAGGGCCGCCCTCGAAGGCCGGGCCCGGATGCAGCGCTCCTGGATGGACAAGGGCGTCAGGAACGCGCGGCGCAGGGCCGGCGACAACGACAAGATCGGCCGCAAGTTCCGCAGCGAGGCGAGCGAGAAGCAGGCCGCGAAGGCGCGCCAGACCCAGCGCATGATCGAACGCCTCGAGGTGGTCGAGGAACCCCGCAAGGAGTGGGAGCTGCGCATGGAGATCGCGGCCGCGCCCCGCTCGGGGTCGGTCGTCGCGACCCTCCGCGACGCGGAGGTGCGGCGGGGCGACTTCCCCTTCGGCCCGGTGTCCCTGCGGATCGATTTCGGCGACCGGGTCGCCGTCACCGGTGCCAACGGCGCGGGCAAGTCGACCCTGCTCGCCGCACTCCTCGGCAGGCTCACCCTGGACGCCGGGCACTCGGTCCTCGGCTCCGGCGTCGTCGTCGGCGAGATCGACCAGGCCCGCCGGCTGTTCCACGGTACGGACGCGCTGCTGGACGCGTTCTGCGCGGCGGCCCCCGGCACCGAACCCGCCGACGTCCGCACCCTGCTCGCCAAGTTCGGCCTCAAGGCGGACCATGTACTGCGCCCGGCCGTCGGCCTGTCCCCGGGCGAGCGGACCCGCGCGGCCCTGGCCCTGCTCCAGGGCCGGGGCGTCAATCTGCTCGTGCTCGACGAGCCCACGAACCATCTCGACCTGCCCGCCATCGAGCAGCTCGAGTCCGCGCTCGCCTCCTACCCGGGCACGCTGCTGCTGGTCACCCACGACCGCCGGATGCTGGACGCCGTCCGCACGACCCGGCGCCTGGAGGTGGCGCACGGCAAGGTCACCGAGCGCTGACAGGGCGCTTCGTCCCGGCGGGACTGTCTGAGGAGTCCGGGCGGCGAGGCGACGTCAGGCGGTGGGGTGCGTGACGATCGGGTCCGGCGGACCCGTCGGGTCTGCGGTTGCATGTGAGGCCACCCGTCTCCGGCGTCGAGCTGTCGCCGCCGATGGTGGAGCAACTGCGAACCAGGGCCGATGAAGCGACGATCCCCGTGATCGTCGGCGACATGGCGACCACCCTCGCCGCGCGCGGCGGACAGAGCCGGTGCTCGGGATGCCGCCCAGGGCCGCCCCGGGCGGCTCTGGGCGGCTGCGGTGCCGCCGCCGATCCGGCGCGCGGTGCCGAACGGCCCGCGGAGGCGGCACCCGGGGCAACCGGCCGCGCGAACACCGGCCGCGCGGCCGGGGCGTGGTCAGCGCCTGCCGCCTCCCCTGCCGTCCAGCAGACCGGCCCGGCGCAGCGCGTCCGCCATCGCGCTGTTGGCGGGGGCGCCGCCTGACGGCCCGAGCCCGAGCCCGATGCAGAGCCGACGGCGGGGCGGCGGTCACGGCCGCCCCGGCGCTGCTGCTGCGGCGGCCGGCCGCCGCCCTGGTCGCGGCGCCGGCCGCCACCGCCGCCCGGTTGCGCCGCTGCCTCGTCGTCCAGCCGCAGCGTCAGCGAGATCCGCTTGCGCGGGATGTCGATGTCGAGGACCCGCACCTTGACCACGTCGCCCGGCTTCACCACGTCCCGAGGGTCCTTGACGAACGTGCGCGACATCGCCGAGACGTGCACCAGGCCGTCCTGGTGGACGCCGACGTCCACGAACGCCCCGAACGCCGCCACGTTGGTGACGACACCTTCCAGCACCATCCCGGACGCCAGGTCGGAGATCTTCTCGACCCCGTCCTTGAAGGCCGCCGTCCGGAACGCCGGACGAGGGTCGCGCCCCGGCTTCTCCAGCTCCCGCAGGATGTCCGTCACCGTCGGCAGGCCGAAGGTCTCGTCGACGAAGTCGTCCGGGCGCAGCGACCGCAGCACCCCCGTGTTGCCGATGAGCGACGCGACCTCGCTGCCGGTCGTCTTCACCATGCGCCGCACCACCGGGTAGGCCTCGGGGTGCACGCTGGACGCGTCCAGCGGGTCGTCGCCGCCGCGGATCCGCAGGAAGCCCGCGCACTGCTCGTACGCCTTCGGGCCGAGCCGCGTCACGTTCCTGAGTTCCCTGCGGGAGCGGAACGGGCCGTTCTGGTCGCGGTGGGCCACGATGTTCTCGGCGAGGCCGGCACCGATGCCCGAGACCCGGGACAGCAGCGGCGCCGAGGCGGTGTTCACATCGACGCCGACGCCGTTCACACAGTCCTCGACGACCGCGTCCAGTGAGCGCGAGAGCTTCACCTCGGAGAGGTCGTGCTGGTACTGGCCCACGCCGATCGACTTGGGGTCGATCTTCACCAGCTCGGCGAGGGGGTCCTGCAGCCGGCGGGCGATGGACACCGCGCCACGCAGCGAGACGTCGAGGCCCGGCAGTTCCTGCGAGGCGAACGCGGACGCCGAGTACACCGACGCGCCCGCCTCCGACACCATCACCTTGGTGAGCTTCAGCTCGGGGTGCTTCGCGATGAGGTCGGCGGCCAGCCTGTCCGTCTCCCGGGACGCCGTGCCGTTGCCGATGGCGACCAGCTCGACGGCGTGCTCCTTGGCCAGCCGGGCCAGCTTCGCCAGCGACTCGTCCCACTTGTTCGCGGGCACGTGCGGGTAGACCGTCTCGGTGGCGACGACCTTGCCGGTCGCGTCCACCACCGCCACCTTCACTCCCGTGCGGAAGCCGGGGTCGAGGCCCAGCGTCGCCCGGGTCCCGGCGGGGGCGGCGAGCAGCAGGTCCCGCAGGTTGGCGGCGAAGACCCGTACCGCCTCGTCCTCGGCGGCCGTCCGCAGCCTCAGCCGGAGATCGATGCCGAGGTGTACGAGGATCCGGGTCCGCCAGGCCCAGCGCACCGTGTCCAGCAGCCACTTGTCCGCCGGCCGGCCCCGGTCGGCCACGTCGAACCGGCGGGCGACCATGCCCTCGTACGTCGAAGGACCCTCCGCGGGCTCCTCCGGCTCCAGCTCCAGGCTGAGCACGTCCTCCTTCTCGCCGCGGAGCATCGCGAGCACGCGGTGCGAGGGGAGTTCGGTGAACGGCTCGGCGAAGTCGAAGTAGTCGGCGAACTTCGCGCCGGCCTCCTCCTTGCCGTCGCGGACCTTCGCCGCCAGCCGGCCCCGGGTCCACATCCGCTCCCGCAGCTCGCCGATGAGGTCGGCGTCCTCGGAGAAGCGCTCGGTGAGGATGGCGCGGGCGCCCTCCAGCGCTGCCGCGGAGTCGGCGACGCCCTTGCCCGCGTCGACGAATGCGGCGGCGGCCACGAGGGGTTCGACCGTGGGGTCGCCGAGCAGTCCCTCGGCGAGCGGCTCCAGCCCGGCTTCGCGGGCGATCTGCGCCTTGGTCCTCCGCTTGGGCTTGAAGGGGAGGTAGACGTCCTCCAGACGGGCCTTGGTGTCGGCGGACCGGATCTGCGCCTCGAGCTCGTCGGTCAGCTTGCCCTGCTCGCGTACGGAGTCCAGGATCGCGGTCCGCCGCTCCTCCAGTTCCCGCAGATAGCGCAACCGCTCCTCGAGCGTGCGCAGCTGCGCGTCGTCGAGCATCTCGGTCGCTTCCTTGCGGTAGCGCGCGATGAACGGGACGGTGGACCCGCCGTCGAGCAGCTCGACGGCCGCCTTCACCTGCCGCTCCCGTACGCCGAGTTCCTCGGCGATCCTGCCTTCGATGGACGTCGTCACGGTTCCCGACTCGCCTTCCGATACCGGCTGTGCCTGCGAGGCCGCGCGGATGCGCGCCCGCGCGATCTCCTCGGCTGCATTCTGCCGGGTGGGCCGGGGCCGTGTCGCGTGTCCCCCGCTCCCGGCGCGTGCGTCGCCCGCGGCCGGCCGCGCCGCCGACGGGCGGGCCGGTGCCGGAACGGGGCGGCGACCAAGGCGGCGACGATGCGCCGGCGGTCAGTCCTTCCCGGTGAGGCCGTCGGGGAAGGCGCCGGCCGAGGCTGCGGCCAGGAGGAATCCGCGGCCCAGCTCGGTGAGGCGTTCCACGCCGTCCGCGCCCAGGTGCTCGTACGGGGCGAGGTCGAGCCGGTCGGTGTGCTCCTCCAGTTCCGCGCGGAGCGCCGTGCCCGCCTCGGTCAGCTCGCCGTCGCCGTCGAGCAGTCCCCGCTCGCGCAGCCGCTCGGAGGCCGCCTCCCAGTCGGTGCGCCGCCAGCCCCGGCTGGCGAGGATCCAGCGGGGTGACATGCCCTTGCCGGTCGCGGTGTGGCTGACCAGTGCCTCCAGCGGGTCGAGCCCGGCGGACAGCAGTGCGGCGAGATGGCCGTCGCCGCGGTGCTCGCGCAGCAGGGTCGCCGCGTGCCAGAGAACGAGGTGCGGTTCCTCGGGTACCGGCAGGTCGGCGTGTGCGGCGTACAGCGGGCGGGCGTGCCGGGTGCAGGCCTCGGTGGCCCTCAGCGCCAGGCGGGCGGCCTCCGCCATCTCCGGTGAGGAGACGGTGTCGTCGCCGAGCAGCCGGCGCAGTGTCGCGTCGACCGCCCGGGTGCGGGCCTCCAGCACCTCGGCGGGGAGGCGGTGTCCCAGACCGCGGGGAGGTGCCGGGCGATCAGCTCGTGGCTGAAGTTGTAGAACGCGGCCGCGACCGTGCCCGGTCCGACCGCGCCCAAGGCGGCGGCGCGGCCCGCGAAGTAGGCGGCGCTGGTGTCCTCGACGCCGATCAGCGCGAGTTCCCTCGCGTAGTCGGGCGAGAAGTACAGGGTGGAGTGGAGCGGGTTGACGGCGTTGTGGCAGCGGCGTCCCGCGCGCGGGTGGAGAGAACTCATGCCCGAACGTTACCGACCGGTCGGTACGGCGTGAAGGGGGGAATGGGACGCCCGCACGCCGGTCGATGGCGGGGAAGGCGGGCCACCCGTCACTGCGGCCATGGGCCGGCGGCCAAGTACGACCCGCAGCCGCTCTGCGACGCTGGATCGCCGGAGAAGGCTCCGGAGCGGATGGTGGCGCAGTGGCGCACCCGAGACGGGCTGGCCCTGGGGGCGGACGCCTGAGTGCTTCCGTCCGCCGTGCTGTCCGGTCCGGTGCGTCCGGCCACGTGGCCGGACGCACCGGACCGGACAGTACCCCGAGCCCCGCGAGCACCCCGAGCCCCGCGAGATCCGGCCGCCCGGCCGCCCGGCCTCAGCCGCTCCAGGTGAACCGCGGCGGCCTGCGCTCCAGGAAGGCGGCGACACCCTCCGCCGTGTCGCCGCTGCCGCGCGCCTGCTCCGCCCAGTGGGTCTCGCGGTCGGCCCGCCCTGCCGCGAACTCCTTCGCGGCGGCCTGTGTCAGCTGCGAGCGGGCCGCCAGTACGCGGGTGAACTCGGCCACCCGCTTGCCCAGTTCGCCGGCGGGCGGCACCTCGTCGACCAGACCGGTGCGCAGCGCCCGCTCCGTACCGATCAACTCGCCGGAGAACAGGAGGTACTTCGCGGTGGCCGGACCCACGAGCGAGACCAGGCGCCGGGTGGAGGAGGCGGGGTAGACGATGCCGAGCTTCGCCGGCGTGATCCCGAAGGAGGCGCCCTCCTCGGCGAACCGCAGATCGCAGGCGGCCGCGAGCTGGCAGCCGCCGCCCACGCAGTAGCCGCGGACCGCCGCCAGCGACGGTTTGGGGAACGCCGCGAGTGCCTCCTCGGCCCGTACGGCCAGCTCCTGAGGCGACTCCTCCGGGACCGCCGGGCCCAGCGAGGTGATGTCGGCGCCCGCGCAGAAGGTGCCGCCGTCGCCGGTCAGCACCAGTACCCGGACGGCGGGGTCGCGGCCGAGTCCGTCCAGCAGTCCGGGCAGCTCGCGCCACATCGCGGCCGTCATCGCGTTGCGTCTGGCCGGATGGCTGATGACGACGGTCGCCACCCCGTCCGCCACCGAGTGCCGGACCCCCGGCTCCGCCCCGTACGCCTCGTTCGTCCGGTCCATGCGCCGGATGCTATCCGCCGGGCCGCTGCCTACGATCGGGGAGGGGGTGCCGGAGCGGGCCGCACCGCTGACGAACGCGGCGGCGGCCCTGCGACGGCAGCGACCCCAGCGACCGGGGAGGGCACGAGGAGGAGGCAGCGATGACCGGTCCCGCCCGGGAGGGCAGAAAGCTCCGCCGAAGCTTCGGCTGGCTGGCGGTCCTCGGCGTGATCCTGGTGATCGCCGGGATCGTCGGCCTCGTCTACGTCGGGCTCGCCACCCTCACCTCGATGCTCCTGTTCGGCTGGCTGCTGCTCGTCGGCGGGGTCGTCGGACTGCTCCACGCGATCGAGTCGCGCGGCAGCAGCTTCTTCTGGCTCGCCGTCGTCGTCGCCGCCCTGAACATCGCGGCCGGTGTGGTGGTCATCCGCCATCCGGAGGGCAGCGCGGAGGCGCTGACGATGTTCGCCGCGCTGCTGTTCCTCACCGGCGGGCTGTTCCGCCTCGTGGGCAGTCTGGTGGTGCGGGGGCCGCAGTTCGGCTGGACCCTGCTCCAGGGCGCCTTCGGTCTGCTGCTGGGCATCCTGGTGCTCGTGAACTGGCCGGAGAGCAGCCGCTACGTCCTCGGCGTGTTCTTCTCGCTCGCCCTGCTGTTCGACGGACTGGGACTGATCGCGATCGGCGTGTCCGGCCGGCAGATCGTCGGGATGGTCGCGGACGGCGGACGGACCGGGGAGGACGGACGGACCGGGGACGCCGGGGGGACACCCGGCCGGGCGGCTGCGGGCGTATCCGAGAGGTCGTCGGAGGACGATCCGGACCGGTCGAAGAACTAACAGAACCGCCATGTCCCGCTTGGAAACCATCGATAGGAGCTGACTTCTGGTCAGCAGCCCGGTATGGACCAGTGCATTCCCGACACTCGTGAACGCAGCAGTTCCCAGCGACGTTTCACGAGGGTGGGTGCGGTTCTATGGAGAGCCCCGGGAGCGTCCCGGCCCGGCCACTGCCGTACGAAGGGGTCTGGCGGTTCACCGCACCCGCGCTCGACGTGTCCGTACCGCAGGCCCGGCATGCCGTCCGCGATCTGGTCCGCCGCCACGGCGTACCGGTCCACGACGAGGTCCTGCAGGGACTGCTGCTGATCGTGTCCGAACTGGTCACCAACGCCGTGCGGCACGCGGCTCTGCTGTCGCCCGAGGTGGCCGTCGAGGTCGCGGTCGGCCGGGAGTGGATCCGGGTGGCCGTCGAGGACGACCACCCCTACCGGCCCAAGGCCCTGGAGGGCGACTCCGCCCGGACCGGCGGCCGGGGACTGCTGCTGGTGAAGGAGATCACCCGGGAGGCGGGCGGGGAGTGCGACGTCCAGCACACACCGCGCGGCGGAAAGGTCGTCTGGGCGGCGCTGCCGCTCGCCCCCGTGAGCGGCGCGGCGCCCCTGTAGGACGCCGCGCCGCGGAACCTGACAGGGCCCGCCGGTTCACCAGCCCCCGGACGGGCCGGTGAGCTCCCTGATCGCCGGGCGCGCCCCGTCCAGCACCGTCATGAACCAGGCCGAGAACGTGTCCCGCGCGTGCCGCTCCGACAGTTCCGCGGCCGTGACGAACGCCGTCTCGCCGATCTCCTCCGGGTCCGGCCGCAGCGGTGACTGCACCAGGCCCACGAACAGGTGGTTGAACTCCTGCTCGACCAGGCCCGAGGCCGGGTCCGGATGGGTGTAGCGGACGGTGCCCGCCTCGGCCAGGAGCGACGGGGAGACGCCCAGCTCCTCGTGCGTACGCCGGGCGGCGGCCGTGAACGGCGCCTCGCCCGGATAGGGATGCCCGCAGCAGGTGTTCGACCAGACACCGGGGGAGTGGTACTTGCCGGGCGCCCGCCGCTGCAGCAGCAGCCTCCCCTGCTCGTCGAAGAGGAAGACGGAGAACGCCCGGTGCAGCTGTCCCGGCGCCTGATGGGCGGAGAGCTTCTCCGCGGTGCCGATGGTTCGGCCGCTCTCGTCGACCAGTTCGAGCAAGATCGGTTGCGCGGTGCCGTTCGACGAGCTGTTCGGCGCGGTGGCGGGTGTGATCGGCATAGCCATCCTTCGCTTCGGTCCTCGGCCCTGGAGGGCGCACCCAGTCTGCCGTACAAAAGCGGCTTGTCCGCACTTCACCGCCCCTGGGCATGTCCGTGCCCGCCGTGCGGGGAGCGGCACGGCACGGGCGGCGGTTCACACCCCGAACGCCTCCGGGTAGGTGATCGTGCCCCTCGGCGGGTCCGCGGAACCGTCCAGCACCACGGCCATCATCGCCTCGTCGGGCACCTCGAAGCCAGGCCGGACGTCCAGCCGTGAAGCGGGCCCGAAGCCGAACCTCCGGTAGTACTCCGGATGGCCCAGCACCACCACCAGCCGCTCGCCCCGGATCCGTGCGGCGTCCAGCACCGCACGGATCACCGCGGAACCCGCCCCCTGCCGCCGGTGCTGCGGAGCGGTGGCGCAGGGGGCCAGCGCCAGCGCGGGCTCGCCGCCGACGAGGCAGCGGGTGAGCAGCGCGTACGCGGCGACGGAGCCGTCCGGGGCCTCGGCCACCCGGGAGAGCCCCGGCAGCCACGCCCGGGGATCCCGGCGCAGCGCGTCCACGAGCTCCGCCTCGTCGCGGGTGGGGAACGCCGCGGCGTTCACCGCGTAGACGGCCGGGACGTCGGCGTCCGTCTCCGGCCGGACCGGCCAGCGCGGGTCGGCGGGCCTCAGCGCATAGCCGGTGTAGCCGTACTCCCGGCCGTGGTCCCGGCGCATGGCGATCTCCGCCCGGGTGGCCTCCAGCACGGCTGCCGCCGCCTCGGACGCCGTCCGCGGATCGACGGCGGCGGCCCTGTCGCCGAGCGGGCCGTAGTACTCCTGCCAGTCGCTCTCGGGCTGGCGGAGCACTCCGGCGACGTGATATCCGGCGCCGACCGCCGCGGCGGTGTTGGCCGCCGTCGTGCGCAGCGGGTAGTGCCCGTCCCAGAACGCGCGGGCGGACGTGCTCGGTTCGGCGCAGGTCCACTCGCACTCGGTGAGTACCAGGGCACCGCCCGGCGCCAGCAGCCGCCGCCAGCGGCGCAGCGCGGTGTCGAAGCCGATCGCGTACGCCGAGCCCTCGGCCCAGACCAGATCGAACGACCCGTCCGGGAAGGGCGGGTCGCCCATGTCGGCGTGCACGGTGCGGACGCGCCCCGCGAGTCCGCGCGCATCGCCCGCCCGCCTCAGCTCGTCCAGGAACGGCCGGTGCAGATCCACCGCCGTGACCTCGGCCCCGGCCTCGGCCGCCAGCAGCAGTGCGGCACGGCCGGGACCGCACCCGAGGTCGAGGACCCGCGGCCGCTGCCCGAGGGGGCCCGCGAGGCCCAGCAGCCTGCGGGTGGTGGCGTCGGAGCCGGGCCCCTGCCGGGGCAGCCCGTGGTGCAGGGCGAAGAAGGCGTCACGGAAAGCGTCGTCGGACTCTGGCACGGTGGGTGACTCCCGGGGAGAGACGGGTCCCGGCCGCCGCACCCATCAGGCCGGGGTCCGGGTCGGGGCACCGGCCGGGGTGCGGAAGGCGACCGGCCGACAACCCGGGGGCCGACGGGGGACGGGTGCCGCGCGGGGCAGCGACGACTGCGACCGCCATCGGCGTCGGCTCCTCTCACTCCCGCACGGGCAAGGCCGGGCCGGCCGGGCAGCCCTCAGTGACAGTAGCCCGCCTCGTGCTCCGCGTGACCGCCCGGTTCCAGCTGGAACGTGCAGTGCTCCACGGCGAAGTGCGAGCCCAGGCAGCTCTGCAGGTCGTGCAGCATCCTCTCGTGGCCCACCTCGTCCAGGACGTCCGGAGCCACCACCACGTGCGCGGAGAGCACCGGCATCCCGGAAGTGATCGTCCAGGCGTGCAGATCGTGGACGTCCAGTACGCCGGGGAGGGCCTCGATGTGCGCGCGCACCTCGGCCGTGTCGACGCCCTTCGGCGCCGCCTCCAGCAGCACGTCCAGCGTCTCCCGCAGCAGCTTCACCGTGCGCGGCACGATCATCAGGCCGATCGCCAGCGAGGCGATCGGGTCGGCCGCCTGCCAGCCCGTCGCCAGGATGACGGCCGAGGAGATCAGCACCGCCACGGAGCCGAGCGCGTCCGCGAGGACCTCCAGATACGCGCCGCGCACATTGAGGCTCTCCCTCTGCCCCCGCATCAGCAGGAACAGCGATACCCCGTTGGCCGCCAGACCGACGAGGGCGAAGACGATGGCGACGCCGCCCTTGGTCTCGGCGGGTGTGATGAACCGCTGGATCGCCTCGTAGAGCAGGAAGCCGCCGACGCCGAGCAGGAGCAGGCAGTTCGCCAGCGCGGCGAGGATCTCGGCCCTGGCGAGGCCGAAGGTGAGCTTCGCGTCTACCGGCCGGCCCGCGAAGTGGATCGCGAGCAGCGCCATGCCGAGGCCCAGGGCGTCGGTGGCCATATGGGCGGCGTCGGCGATCAGGGCGAGCGAGTTCGCGAGCACCCCGCCGGCGACCTCCAGGGCCATCACGCCCAGCGTGATCGCCAGGGCGATCCGCAGCCGGCCCCGGTAGGCGGCGGCCGCGGTCCCCGCCCGCCGGCGGCCGCCGTGTCCGTGGTCGTGCCCTGCCCCCATGCCAGACGCCTCCCGGATCACCGTGCACGTTCCGTACGAGTGGCCAGTGAACTACGCGCGCAGACGCCGGGCAACACGGCACTGAACACCGTTGTCATATGCTTGACCTGCGGTGATGTCCGCAGATCGGACCGTCGGCCACTCACCGGGAAGGGTCAGTCATGCCGGACACCCCGGTGCCGCGTCAGGCGGCGTTCGCCCCGTCGCGACGCCCGGCACGGCAGGCTCGCGGCGTTGCGGAATCAGGCGAATCGCTGCGTTGCCGAACCAACCGGGCAGGCCCGCGACGAGGCTGGTCCGGCGCCTTGCGCTGCCTCCCCCCGGCCCGGAGGGCCGGGGGAATCCCCATGCACCGGACGCCGCTCCCTGACGGGCGAACCCTGCCTGACGCGGCACCGGCCACGCGGCGTCCGGGCCGCGGGTGCCGCCGGGGCGGTTTGTGGCGGCGGCCGCCGATCGACGATGATGATCTCGGTCGCGGTGCCGGCGGCCGCTACCCGTCCGGGCCGGGACGCCCGGCCCGGGACGAGCCCGGCGGGACGAGCGCGGGTGTCCTCATCGGGAAACCTCAGTGAACTCGTGCTTCCGTTCATCCGATAGCCTCAGCCGACATGCCGCCGCCCGGTCCCGGGCCGAGCCGCCGTGCCCACCCGTCTGATCAGCGCCAAGGAGTGAGTCCGTCTGCCGACCGCCATCCTCACCGGTCCGCCGGTACCCGGATCGCCGCTCGAGGGCGATCTGCGGTCGCTGGGCTTCGACGTACGCATCGCCACCGGGGCCGGCGAGGCGGCCGACGTGCTGGCCGCGCTCCCGGCCGCAGAGCGGGCCGCCCTCGTGGACCCGCGCTTCGTCGGCCATGTCCACGCGCTCCGTCTCGGACTGACGGACCCCCGTTTCCCGGCGGCCGCGATCCCCGGCGCCGCCACCGCCCTGCCGGAGGCGCGCCCCGCGCTGCTGGCGGCCCTGCGGCAGGCGGCCGCCGGCCCGCGACCCGCGGACGAGCAGCCCCTGGCGCGGTCGTCCCAGGGCAGCGCGTCCTCCGGCGGCCCGGCCATGGACACCCGCCCCGCCCGGGCCGACGTGCTCCCTGACCTCGTCGCCGCCGCCCTCGCCGACGGCGGCGCCGATCCGCACCGCCCCGAACTCGGGCCCCTGGTGGCGACCGTTCCGGGCGACCCCCAGGCCCGCAACGAGGCCCGCCAGGCCCTGGCGGCCGTCGACGACGAGGACGTCCGGCTGAGGTCCGCCGTCAAGGCGCGCGACGGGTTCTTCACCACCTTCTGCATCAGCCCCTACTCGCGCTACCTCGCCCGCTGGTGCGCCCGGCGCGGGCTGACCCCCAACCAGGTCACCACCGCCTCGCTGGTCACCGCCCTCATAGCGGCCGCCGCCGCGGCCACCGGCACCCGGGGCGGCTTCGTCGCCGCGGGCGTGCTGCTGATCCTCTCCTTCGTCCTGGACTGCACCGACGGGCAGCTCGCCCGCTACTCCCTCCGGTACTCCACGCTCGGCGCCTGGCTCGACGCCACCTTCGACCGCGCCAAGGAGTACGCGTACTACGCGGGCCTCGCGCTCGGCGCCGCGCGCGGCGGGGACGACGTATGGGCCCTGGCGCTCGGCGCGATGGTGCTGCAGACCTGCCGGCACGTGGTCGACTTCTCCTTCAACGAGGCCAACCACGACGCCACCGGCAACACCAGCCCCACCGCCGCCCTCTCCGACCGGCTCGACAGCGTCGGCTGGACGGTCTGGGTCCGGCGCATGATCGTGCTGCCGATCGGTGAGCGCTGGGCGATGATCGCCGTGCTGACCGCCGTCACCACCCCGCGGATCGTCTTCGTGGCCCTGCTGATCGGCTGCGCCTTCGCCGCCGCGTACACCACCGCCGGCCGGGTGCTGCGCTCGCTCACCCGCACGGCGCTCAGGACCGGCCGGGCCGCGCGGGCGCTCGGCGACCTCGCCGACTCCGGACCGCTCGCGGAGGGCTTCGCCGCCGGTCTCCGGGGCGTGGCCCGCCGGCTGCCGGCGCTCGCGCCCTTGGCGATCGCCCTGGCCGGCGCCGCGGCGCTCGCCCTCACCGCGGCGCTCACCCCCTACGGCAGCCCCTGGACGGCCGTTGCCGCCCTCGGGTACGCGCTCACCTCGGGCCTCGCCGTCGCCCGCCCGCTCAAGGGCGCCCTCGACTGGCTGGTGCCCCCGGTCTTCCGCGCCGCCGAGTACGGCACGATCCTGATCCTCGCCGCCCGTGCGGACGTGAACGGGGCCCTTCCCGCGGCTTTCGGCCTGGTGGCCGCGGTCGCCTACCATCACTACGACACGGTCTACCGCATCCGCGGAGGCACCGGCGCGCCCCCGCCGTGGCTGGTCCGGGCGGTCGGCGGGCACGAGGGGCGGACCCTCGCGGTCGCGCTGGCGGCCGCCCTGCTCGGCGCCCCGCAGTTCACGATCGCGCTCACGGTCCTCGCGGTCGCCGTGGCACTGGTGGTGGTCGCGGAGTCCGTCCGCTTCTGGGTCTCCTCCGGAGCACCCGCCGTACACGACGAAGGAGAACCCGCATGATCGGCCTTGTTCTGGCTGCCGGTGCCGGACGGCGTCTGCGCCCCTACACCGACACGCTTCCGAAGGCCCTCGTGCCCGTGAACGGGGACCTCTCGGTCCTCGACCTGACGCTGGGGAACTTCAGCGAGATCGGCCTCACCGAGGTCGCCGTCGTCGTCGGCTACCGCAAGGAGGCCGTGTACGCGCGCAAGGACGAGCTGGAGGCCACCTACGGCCTGAAGCTCACCCTGATCGACAACGACAGGGCGGAGGAGTGGAACAACGCCTACTCCCTGTGGTGCGCCCGCGACGTGCTGGAGCAGGGCGTGATCCTCGCCAACGGCGACACCGTGCACCCGGTCTCCGTCGAGCGGACCCTGCTCGACGCCCGCGGCGACGGCCGGAGCATCATCCTGGCCCTCGACACGGTCAAGCGGCTCGCCGACGAGGAGATGAAGGTCGTCACCGCGGACGGCCGGGGCGTCCGGCAGATCACCAAGCTGATGGACCCGGCCGGCGCCACCGGCGAGTACATCGGCGTCACCCTCATCGAGCCCGGGGCCGCCGGGGAACTCGCCGACGCGCTGAAGGCCACCTTCGAGCGCGACCCCGACCTCTACTACGAGGACGGCTACCAGGAGCTGGTGGACCGCGGCTTCCAGATCGACGTGGCGCCGATCGGCGACGTCCCCTGGGTCGAGATCGACAACCACGACGACCTCGCGCGGGGCCGGGAGATCGCGTGCCTGTACTGACCCGGCTCATCCCGTCGCCGGTCGTCGTCGACATCCGCCCGGGCGCCCTGGAGGACCTGCCGGGCCTGCTCGCCGACCAGCGCATCTCGTCCGGAGGCCGGCTCGCGGTCGCGACGAGCAACGGCTCCGGGCAGGTGCTGCGCGAGCGGCTCGCCCCGCTGCTGCCCGACGCCGACTGGTACGAGGTGGCGGGCGGCACGATCGACGCGGCGGTCGGGCTCGCCGACGACATCAAGGGCAAGAGGTACGACGCGGTCGTCGGCCTCGGCGGCGGCAAGATCATCGACGTGGCCAAGTACGCCTCGGCCCGGGTCGGGCTGCCCCTGGTGGCCGTGGCGACCAACCTCGCGCACGACGGCCTCTGCTCCCCGGTCGCGACGCTCGACAACGACAACGGGCGCGGCTCCTACGGCGTCCCGACGCCGATCGCCGTGGTGATCGACCTGGAGGTCATCCGCGAGGCCCCGGTGCGCTTCGTCCGGGCCGGCATCGGCGACACCGTCTCCAACATCTCCGCCATCGCCGACTGGGAGCTGTCCCACCGGGTCACCGGCGAGAAGGTCGACGGCCTGGCCGCGGCCATGGCCCGTACCGCGGGAGAGTCGGTGCTGCGCCACCCCGGGGGCGCCGGTGACGACGGCTTCCTCACCGTGCTGGCCGAGGGCCTGGTCCTGACCGGCATCGCCATGTCGATCAGCGGCGACACCCGCCCCTCCTCCGGTGCCTGCCACGAGATCAGCCACGCCTTCGACCTGCTGTACCCCAAGCGCTGCGCGCTGCACGGCGAGCAGGTCGGGCTGGGTGCCGCGTTCGCCATGCACCTGCGCGGTGCCCACGAGGAGTCCGCGCTGTTCGCCGAGGTGCTCGGCAGGCACGGGCTTCCGGTGCTGCCCGGCGAGATCGGCTTCTCCGTCGAGGAGTTCGTCAGGGCCGTGGAGTACGCACCGCAGACGCGGCCCGGCCGCTTCACCATCCTCGAGCACCTCGACCTGTCCACCGACCAGATCAGGGACGCGTACGCCGACTATGCCAAGACCATCCGTAGCTGAGCTCCGCCCGGTCGTCCACCCGGCCGGGGTGAAGGACCGGCGCAGCGGCGAGCACTGGGGCGGCCGCCTCTACATGCGCGAGATCTCGCTGCGCGTCACCCGCGTCCTGGTCGGCACCAAGGTCACGCCGAACCAGCTGACGTACCTGATGACGCTGGCGGGGGTGCTGGCCCTGCCGGCCCTGCTGGTGCCGGGTGTCTGGGGCGCCGTCCTCGCCGTGCTCATGGTCCAGCTCTACCTGCTGCTGGACTGCGTGGACGGCGAGGTCGCCCGCTGGAAGAAGCAGTACTCCCTGTCCGGTGTGTACCTGGACCGGGTCGGCGCCTACCTCTGCGACGCGGCGGTCCTCACCGGCTTCGGCCTGCGCGCCGCGGACCTGTGGGGAGGCGGGCGGATCGACTGGCTGTGGGCCTTCCTCGGCACCCTCGCCGCGCTCGGCGCGATCCTGATCAAGGCCGAGACCGACCTGGTCGGCGTCGCCCGGCACCAGGCCGGGATGGAGCCGGTCAGGGACGCGGCCGCCGAGCCGCGCTCGTCCGGCATGGCCCTCGCCCGCCGGGCCGCCGCCGCGCTGAGGTTCCACCGGCTCGTCCTCGGCATCGAGGCGTCGCTGCTCATCCTGGTGCTGGCGGTCGCCGACCAGATGCGGGGCGACCTGTTCTTCACCCGCCTCGGCGTGGCGGTGCTGGCCGCCATCGCCCTGCTGCAGACGGTGCTGCACCTGGTCTCCATCCTCGTCTCCAGCAGGCTGAGGTGAGCCGGATGAAGCTCGGCGCCGTCATCATCACCATGGGCGACCGGCCCGACGACCTGCGCGCCCTGATCGACTCGGTCGCCAAGCAGGACGGCGACCCGGTCGAGGTGGTCGTCGTGGGCAACGGCGCCCCGGTCGCGGGGGTGCCCGACGGTGTACGCACGGTCGACCTGCCCGAGAACCTGGGCATCCCCGGCGGCCGGAACGTCGGCATCCGGGCGTTCGGCCCGGCCGGCGGCGACGTCGACGCGCTGCTCTTCCTCGACGACGACGGCCTGCTGCCGAACAGCGACACCGCCGAGCTGGTGCGCCGGGCCTTCGAGGAGGACCCGGCCCTCGGGATCATCAGCTTCCGGATCGCCGACCCGGACACCGGGCTTACCCAGCGCCGGCACGTCCCCCGGCTGCGGGCGTCGGACCCGATGCGCTCCTCGCGCGTCACGACGTTCCTCGGGGGAGCCAACGCCGTCCGCACGAAGGTCCTGGAACAGGTCGGCGGGCTGCCGGACGAGTTCTTCTACGCGCACGAGGAGACCGACCTCGCCTGGCGGGCCCTCGACGCCGGGTGGATGATCGACTACCGCTCCGACATGGTGCTGCACCACCCCACGACGCCGCCCTCCCGGCACGCGGTCTACCACCGCATGGTGGCCCGCAACCGGGTGTGGCTGGCCCGTCGCAATCTGCCCGCGCCCCTGGTGCCCGTCTACCTCGGGGTGTGGATGCTGCTCACGCTCCTCAGGCGGCCCTCGGCCGCGGCGCTCCGGGCCTGGTTCGCCGGCTTCCGGGAGGGCTGGGCCACTCCCTGCGGACCCCGCCGTCCCATGAAGTGGCGTACCGTCTGGCGACTGACGCGACTGGGCCGACCGCCTGTCGTCTGACGGTCCGGGATCTGAGAGCATCGGGCGTACTCCGGGACCTGGCCGCCACCTGAGGCCCACCGCCGCGCATCCTGAACACGAAAGTCTCGACTTGTGAGTGACACAACCCATGACGGCGCGATCGCCACGAGCGCCCGGCCGTCTCCCGACGACGGTCTGACACCGGCGGAGCTGGCCGCCAAGTACGGCCTGTCGGTGAGCGGTGCCCGCCCCGGGCTGGTCGAATACGTCAGGCAGCTCTGGGGCCGCCGGCACTTCATCCTCGCGTTCTCCCAGGCGAAGCTGACCGCCCAGTACAGCCAGGCGAAGCTCGGCCAGCTGTGGCAGGTCGCGACGCCGCTGCTGAACGCTCTCGTGTACTACCTCATCTTCGGCCTCATCCTCGGCGCGGGCCGCGGGATGCCGAAGGAGGTCTACATCCCGTTCCTGGTGACGGGCGTGTTCGTGTTCACGTTCACGCAGACGTCGGTCATGGCCGGTGTCCGGGCCATCTCCGGGAACCTGGGACTGGTGCGCGCCCTGCACTTCCCGCGCGCCTCGCTGCCGATCTCGTTCGCGCTGCAGCAGCTCCAGCAGCTGCTGTTCTCGATGGCCGTCCTGCTGCTCATCGTGGTCGGCTTCGGCAGCTACCCGTCGCTGAGCTGGCTGCTGGTGCTGCCCGCCCTGGGACTGCAGTTCGTCTTCAACATCGGTCTGGCGATGATCATGGCGCGGCTGGGCAGCAAGACCCCCGACCTGGCCCAGCTGATGCCGTTCATCATGCGGACCTGGATGTACGGCTCGGGCGTCATGTTCTCGATCAAGGTGATGCTGGCGGACAAGCCCGCGTGGATCGCCGAGGTCCTGATGTACAACCCCGCGGCCGTCTACATGGACCTGGTCCGCTTCGCCCTGATCGACGGGTACGACTCGTCGAACCTGGCCTCGCACGTGTGGCTCGTCGGCGGGCTGTGGGCGCTGCTGGTGGGTGCCGCCGGGTTCGTGTACTTCTGGAAGGCGGAGGAGCGCTATGGCCGTGGCTGACCACCTCGACGCCCCGCTCGGCGCCCGGGTGCCCACCGTCATCGCCGACGACGTGCACATCGTGTACCGCGTCAACGGCGGCAGCGGAGGCAAGGGCAGCGCGACGGCCGCGCTGAGCCGGATCCTGCGCCGCGACCGCGGGGAGTCCCGCGGCGTCCGCAAGGTCCATGCCGTCCGCGGGGTCTCCTTCACCGCCTACCGCGGTGAGGCCATCGGCCTGATCGGCACCAACGGCTCCGGGAAGTCGACGCTGCTGCGCGCGATCGCAGGGCTGCTGCCCACCGAGAGCGGCAGGGTCTACACCGACGGCCAGCCGTCGCTGCTGGGTGTGAACGCGGCCCTGATGGGTGATCTGACCGGTGAGCGGAACGTCATCCTCGGCGGTCTCGCCATGGGCATGTCGCGCGAGGAGATCCGCGGCCGCTACCAGGCCATCGTCGACTTCTCCGGTATCAACGAGAAGGGCGACTTC
Source organism: Streptomyces sp. I6 (assembly GCA_003725745.1). Lineage (GTDB taxonomy): Bacteria > Actinomycetota > Actinomycetes > Streptomycetales > Streptomycetaceae > Streptomyces. The sequence goes on from RHDP01000001.1 coordinate 6,204,001, forward strand.
ATCACCCTGCCGATGCGCACCTACTCCTCCGGTATGGGCGCCCGGCTCCGGTTCGCGATCGCGGCGGCGAAGAACCACGACGTGCTGATGATCGACGAGGCGCTGGCCACGGGTGACCGCAAGTTCCAGATCCGCTCCGAGGAGCGCATCCGGGAGCTGCGGAAGGAGGCGGGGACGGTCTTCCTGGTCAGCCACAGCAACAAGTCGATCCGGGACACCTGCGACCGGGTGCTGTGGCTGGAGAAGGGCGAACTGCTGATGGACGGCCCCACCGACGAGGTCATCAGGGCGTACGAGAAGGAGACCGGGAAGTAGCCGAGTCTTCCGCGGTGGACGGCAGGCCCCCGCCGGCCGCTCCGGCGGGGGGCTGCCGCACGGCCGGCCCGCCCCGCCGGGGCCTGGGCCGGGCCGGGCCCCCTGCCGACCCGCCGTCAAGTCCGGTTTCCGACTGGTGAGTTCAGGTCGCACCGGATCCCCTCGCGGCGCGGAGGGAGCCCGGTCGAGGGCGGGAACGGGGCGGAACGTAAGCTGTACCGGTGCCGATTCACGGCAAGTGGGGCGATAAGCCCTGCGGGGATTCCGCCGGCCGGACCTCGAACCCCCTCGTGGGGACCGGCGGCGTGTCCGAAATAGGATGTATTGGGTCGGCAGTGTAGAACGGGAGACGTGACGGCCATGACGGAAGATCTCCAGCTCCGCGTGGGCAGTGCCGTCCCCGGACCTGGCAGCCCGCAGTGACAGGTACCCGGCAGGTGCGCCCCGACGCCACCACGCGCACCACGCTCGCCAAGGCCGCGGACGAGAACTTCCCCGTGGCCCCGTTCTTCCTGCCCCGCGGCTGGCGCGACGACCTCATGGCCGTATACGGCTACGCCCGCCTCGTCGACGACATCGGCGACGGCGACCTCGCCCCGGGCGGAGCGGACGCCCGCCACCTGGGGCTCGACCCCGCGCGGGCCGGTGACCGGCTCGCGATGCTCGACGCCTTCGAGGCCGATCTGCTGCGGATCTTCCCCGGCGACGGCGACGGCGAAGGTCCCCGCCATCCCCTGCTGCGGGCGCTGGTGCCGACCGTGCGCCGCCGCACCCTCGCCCCGGCACCGTTCCTCGGCCTGATCGAGGCCAACCGCCAGGACCAGCTCGTCCGCCGCTACCGGACCTGGGACGACCTCACCCGGTACTGCGAGCTGTCCGCCAACCCCGTGGGCCGGCTCGTCCTGGCGATCACCGGTACGGCCAGTCCCGAGCGGATCCGCCGGTCCGACGCCGTGTGCACCGCACTCCAGATCGTCGAGCACCTCCAGGACGTCGCCGAGGACCTGGCCGCGGACCGCGTCTACCTCCCGGCCGACGACATGAAGGACTTCCGGGTCACCGAGGGCGACCTGGCCGCGCCGACCGCGGGCGAGCCGGTGCGCGCCCTGATCGCCCACGAGGCCGCGCGCGCCGGGCGGCTGCTGGAGGAGGGCATCCCGCTCGTGGGCAGCGTCCACGGCAGGCTCCGGCTGCTGCTCGCCGGCTTCGTCGCCGGGGGGCGCGCCGCCCTCGCCGCCATCGCGGACGCCGGCCACGACGTCCTCCCCGGGCCGCCCAGGCCCACCAGGACCCGGCTGATGCGCGAAGTGGGAGCCGTCCTGCACAGAGCGCGTAGAGAGGGTTGAGCCGGGCCATGGAGGAATTCACACACAGGTCCGCGCCGGTCCGGGCCGCGTACCGCTACTGCGAGGCCGTCACCGGGACGCAGGCGCGCAACTTCGCCTACGGCATCAGGCTCCTGCCCCCCGACAAGCGCCAGGCCATGTCCGCGCTCTACGCCTTCTCCCGGCGTGTCGACGACATCGGCGACGGCCTCCTCGGCGAGACCGCCAAGCGGGAACGGCTCGAAGCGACCCGGGAACTGCTCGGCAGGGTCCGCGACGGGGCGGTGGACGAGGACGACACGGACCCGGTCGCCGTCGCCCTCGCGGACGCGGCGCACCGCTTCCCCATCCCGCTCGACGCCCTCGACGAACTCATCGACGGCGTCCTCATGGACGTCCGCGGCGAGACGTACGAGACCTGGGACGACCTCAAGGCCTACTGCCGTTGTGTCGCGGGCGCCGTCGGGCGGCTCTCCCTCGGCGTGTTCGGCACCCTGCCCGGCGCGGTCGGCGGCGAGCGCGCCCCGAGTACGCCGACACACTCGGACTCGCCCTCCAGCTCACCAACATCCTGCGCGACGTCCGCGAGGACGCGGGCAACGGCCGCACGTACCTGCCCACCGACGACCTCGCCAAGTTCGGCTGCACCGGCGGCTTCCACCGCGCGATCCCGCCGTCCGGCGCGGACTTCACCGGACTCGTCCACTTCGAGGTGCGGCGCGCCCGCGGGCTGTTCGCCGAGGGCTACCGGCTGCTGCCCATGCTGGACCGGCGCAGCGGCGCCTGCGTCGCGGCCATGGCCGGGATCTACCGCAGGCTGCTCGACCGCATCGAACGCGACCCCATGGCCGTCCTGCGCGGCCGGGTCTCGCTGCCCGGCCGGGAGAAGGCGTACGTCGCGGTGCGCGGCCTCTCCGGGCTCGACGCGCGGCACATCTCCCGCAAGGCCGTCAGGAGGCGCGTCTGATGCCGCTGCCGGCACCCCCACGGCGCCCCCGCCCGGCCATCGGGCCGCGCACGGCCGTCCGGTGCGCCACGCACCCCGGCACCCTCCGAGCAGCCGGGGAGGGCGCATGACCTCCCAGGACCGCACCCCCGAGCGGGGCGCGGTCGTCGTCGGCGGCGGGCTCGCCGGTGTGACGGCCGCGCTCCGCCTGGCGGACGCGGGGCTGCGGGTCACGCTGCTGGAGAACCGGCCCCGGCTCGGCGGGCTGGCCTTCTCGTTCCGGCGCGGCGAGCTGACCGTCGACAACGGCCAGCACGTCTATCTGCGCTGCTGCACCGCCTACCGCTGGTTCCTCGACCGCGTCGGCGGCGCCCGCCTCGCTCCGCTCCAGCCGCGCCTGGACGTCCCCGTCCTCGACGCGGCCCACCCCGGGGGCCCCGCCTGGGACGGCTGCGCCGCACCGCCCTGCCCGTGCCCCTCCACCTGGCCGCGAGCCTCGCCGGCTACCCCCACCTCTCCCTCGCCGAGCGGGCCGCGGTCGGACGCGCGGCGTTCGCGCTGAAGAACCTCGACCCCGCCGATCCGGCCCTGGACGGTGTCGACTTCGCCACCTGGCTCCACCGGCACGGCCAGTCCCCGCGCGCCATGGAGGCCCTCTGGGACCTGGTCGGTGTCGCCACGCTCAACGCGACGGCGCCGAACGCCTCCATGGCCCTGGCCGCTATGGTCTTCAAGACCGGCCTGCTCTCCGCCCCGGTGCCGCCGACATCGGCTGGGCCCGGGTCCCCTCGGGGAGCTGCACGACACGCTGGCCCGCAAGGCCCTCGACACCGCCGGCGTCCGCACCGAACTGCGCACCCGCGCGACGGGGATCACCCGTACGGACGACGGGCGCTGGAACGTCACCGCGGGCTGCGGCCGGCTGGCCGCGGACACCGTCGTCCTCGCCGTACCGCAGCGGGAGGCGCACGCCCTGCTCCCCGAGGGCGCCCTGGACGACCCGGACCGGCTGCTCGGCATCGGGACCGCGCCGATCCTCAACGTGCACGTGGTGTACGACCGCCCGGTGTTGCGCCGCCCCTTCTTCGCCGCGCTCGGCAGCCCCGTCCAGTGGGTCTTCGACCGCACCGCCGCCTCCGGCCTCGCCGCCGGCGGTCCCGACGGGCGCCTCGTCGACGGGGGCGGAGGGCGAGGGGCCGCGCAGTACCTGGCCCTGTCGCAGTCCGCAGCCGAGGACGAGATCGACACCCCGGTCTCCGTGCTGCGCGAGCGCTACCTCCCCGAGCTCGGACGGCTGCTGCCCGCCGCCCGCGCCGCGAAGGTGCGGGACTTCTTCGTCACCAGGGAGCGCACGGCGACGTTCGCCCCCGCCCCCGGAGTCGGCAGGCTCCGGCCCGCGGCCCGTACCAACGCCCCCGGCCTGCTGCTGGCCGGGTCGTGGACCGCCACCGGCTGGCCCGCGACCATGGAGGGCGCCGTGCGCAGCGGGCTGAACGCCGCCGGTGCCGCCCTCGCAGCCCTCGGCCGCCGCCATGAGCATCCGCTCCAGGAGGCGGCATGAGACCCCCGTCCGGAACCAGAGGAGAGAAAGTGCCGACTGCGCCTTCGGCGATCCCGGCTGTCGACACCGCGGCCGTCGCCGCGCTGCTGGAGCGTGGGCGGACGATGTCCACCCCGGTGCTGCGCGCTGCCGTGGACAGGCTCGCGCCCCCCATGGACACCGTCGCCGCCTACCACTTCGGCTGGATCGACGTCCACGGCCGTCCCGCGGACGGCGACGGCGGCAAGGCCGTACGCCCCGCGCTGGCGCTGCTGTCCGCCGAGGCGGCGGGGGCGGCGCCCGAGGTGGGCGTGCCCGGTGCCGTCGCCGTCGAGCTGGTGCACAACTTCTCGCTGCTCCACGACGACCTGATGGACGGTGACGAGCAGCGCCGCCACCGCGACACGGTGTGGAAGGTGCACGGGCCGGCGCAGGCCATCCTCGTCGGCGACGCGCTCTTCGCGCTCGCCAACGAGATCCTGCTGGAACTCGGCACCGTGGAGGCCGGCCGCGCCACCCGCCGGCTCACCACGGCCACCCGCAAGCTCATCGACGGCCAGGCCCAGGACATCTCCTACGAGCACCGGGAGCGGGTCACCGTCGAGGAGTGCCTGGAGATGGAGGGCAACAAGACGGGCGCCCTGCTCGCCTGCGCCGTCTCCATCGGCGCGGTGCTCGGCGGCGCCGACGACCGCACCGCCGACGCCCTGGACGCGTACGGCTACCACCTGGGGCTCGCCTTCCAGGCCGTGGACGACCTGCTCGGTATCTGGGGGGACCCGGAGGCCACCGGCAAGCAGACCTGGAGCGATCTGCGTCAGCGCAAGAAGTCCCTGCCCGTCGTCGCCGCGCTCGCCGCGGGCGGACCGGCGTCGCGGCGGCTCGGTGAGCTGCTCGCCGCCGACGCCAAGGCGGATCCCGACGAGCGGCCCGGGGCCGCGGGCGGCTTCGACGCCTTCTCCGAGGAGGAGTTCGCCACCCGGGCGGCCCTCATCGAGGAGGCGGGCGGCCGCGACTGGACGTCGCAGGAGGCCCGCAGGCAGCACGCCGTCGCCGTGGCGGCGCTGGACCGGGTGGACATGCCCGAGCACGTCAGGGCCCAGCTCGTCGCGCTCGCCGACTTCGTCGTCGTACGCAAGAGATGACCACCTTCCCCGGGGCGGCACCGGCCGAGACGACCGCGATCAATCGCATATGAGTTCGCAGTCGCCGGCCGGTGCCCTCTCGGTACCGGCCGACGGCAGACCCGAAGCAGCATGTCCGACTGCACGAAGGGGAAGCCATGACAGCGACGACCGACGGAAGCGGCGGGCCCCCCGTGCCCCACCCGCCCTCGGCCAGCGACCGCACCACCGATCACCGTCCGGCTCCGGGGGACTCCGCGGGCCTGTGCACCACCGCCCTGCTGACGGCGCAGCGCTCCGTCGAGCACCTGCTCGGCAGGCAGGACCCGCAGGGCTGGTGGAAGGCCGACCTCGAGACCAACGTCACCATGGACGCCGAGGACCTGCTGCTCCGTCAGTTCCTCGGCATCCAGGACGAGAAGACCACCGCGGCCGCCGCCGTCTTCATCCGCGGCGAGCAGCGCGCGGACGGCACCTGGGCCACCTTCTACGGCGGACCAGGCGAACTCTCCACCACCATCGAGGCGTACGTCGCCCTGCGCCTCGCCGGCGACCGGCCGGACGACCCCCACATGGAACGGGCCGCCGGGTGGATCCGGGCACAGGGCGGTATCGCCTCGAGCCGCGTCTTCACCCGCATCTGGCTGGCGCTCTTCGGCTGGTGGAGATGGGAGGACCTGCCCGAGCTGCCGCCCGAGCTGATCTATCTCCCCTCCTGGTTCCCGCTCAGCATCTACGACTTCGGCTGCTGGGCACGCCAGACCATCGTGCCGCTCACCGTCGTCTCGGCCAAGCGGCCCGTACGCCCCGCGCCGTTCGCCCTGGACGAGCTGCACACGGACCGCCGCCACCCCAACCCGCCCCGGCCCCTCGCTCCCGCGGCCAGCTGGGACGGGGTCTTCCAGCGCCTCGACCGGCTGCTGCACGGCTACCGCAGGGTGGCCCCGCGGCCGCTGCGCCGCGCGGCGATGAACAGAGCCGCCCGCTGGATCATCGAACGGCAGGAGAACGACGGCTGCTGGGGCGGTATCCAGCCGCCCGCCGTCTACTCGCTGATCGCCCTCCGTCTGCTCGGCTACGACCTCGACCACCCGGTGATGCGCGCCGGACTGGAGTCGCTGGACCGCTTCGCCGTCTGGCGCGAGGGGACCGCCGGGCCGGGGGACCGCCGGGAGGGCCCGGCCAGGATGGTCGAGGCCTGCCAGTCGCCCGTGTGGGACACCTGCCTCACCGTCGTCGCCCTCTCCGACGCCGGAGTGCCCGGCGACCATCCGGCGCTGGTCAGGGCCGCCGACTGGATGCTCGGCGAGCAGATCACCCGGCCCGGTGACTGGGCCGTGCGCAGGCCGCGTCTCGCCCCGGCGGCTGGGCGTTCGAGTTCCACAACGACAACTACCCCGACATCGACGACACGGCCGAGGTCGTCCTGGCCCTGCGCCGGGTGAGGCACCCGGACCCGTCCCGCGTCGAGGAGGCCGTCGCCCGGGCAGGCAACTGGACGCTGGGGATGCAGTCGAAGTGCGGCGCCTGGGGGGCCTTCGACGCCGACAACACCGGCACCTTCCCGAACCGGCTGCCGTTCTGCGACTTCGGCGAGGTCGTCGACCCCCGTCCGCCGACGTCACCGCGCATGTCGTGGAGATGCTGGCCCAGGAGGGCCGGGCCCACCACCCGCGGACGCGAAGGGCGGTCGAGTGGCTGCTGCGCGAACAGGAGCCGAACGGCGCCTGGTTCGGCCGGTGGGGAGTCAACCACCTCTACGGCACGGGCGCGGTCGTCCCCGCGCTGACCGCGGCCGGGGTGCCCGTGTCGCACCCCGCGATCCGGCGGGCCGTCGGCTGGCTGGAGTCCGTCCAGAACGACGACGGCGGCTGGGGCGAGGACCTGCGCTCGTACCGCGAGGAGTCATGGGTCGGCCGCGGTGTCTCCACCCCCTCGCAGACCGGCTGGGCGCTGCTGGCGCTGCTGGCCGCGGGGGAGCGGGGCGGCAGCGCGGTCGAGCGGGGCATCGCCTTCCTGACCGCCGCGCAGCGCGAGGACGGCTCCTGGGACGAGCGGCACTTCACCGGCACCGGCTTCCCCTGGGACTTCTCCATCAACTACCACATCTACCGGCAGGTGTTCCCGCTGATGGCCCTCGGCCGGTACGTGCACGGACAGCCGCCCGCCGGCCGGAACGGTGACTGAATGGCCGCCCCCGGTACGCCGCCCGCCGGTGACCCCCTCCCGCCGCTGCTGATCGCCTGCGCGCTGGGCATCGAACGGCTCGCCCTGCGCGCGGGGACCCGCGGCGGTGCGCCGGGCCCGGTCACCGTACTGCGCACCGGCATGGGGCCGAGGAACGCGGAGCGTGCACTCGCCAGGGCGCTGGGTGATGCCGCGGAGGGCTCCGGCCGCCGAGCCGGGGAGCCCCGGCGGCCGGGGTCATCGCCGCCGGTTTCTGCGCGGGGCTCGCCCCCGGGATGCACCCCGGGGACGTGGTGGTGGCCGACGAGACCCGAGGGCCCGGTGGCATCACGCCCTGCACCGCCCCGGAGGTGCTGGCGGAGGCCCTGGCGGAGGCGGTGCCGGGGCGGACCGTGCACACCGGCCCGCTCACCGCCTCAGACCACGTGGTGCGCGGACAGGAACGGGCGGAGCTGGCGGTGACCGGCGCGATCGCGGTGGACATGGAGTCCGCCGCGACGCTCCACGGCGCCCTGAGGGCCGGGGTGCGCCCGGTTGCGGCCGTCCGGGTGGTCGTGGACGCTCCAGAGCATGAGCTGGTCCGTATCGGCACGGTACGCGGTGGAATATCAGCTTTCCGTGTCCTGCGTGCAGTGATGCCAGCTTTCTACGAATGGCACCGTTCTTTGCCGCTCCCCAGGAGGTGAGCCAGATGGCCATGCCGCTCCGCCAGACCATCAGGGTCGGAACCTATCTCTTCGAACAGAAGCTCCGCAGGCGTGAGAAGTTCCCGCTGATCGTGGAGCTGGAGCCGTTGTTCGCCTGCAATCTGAAGTGCGAGGGCTGCGGCAAGATCCAGCACCCGGCCGGGGTCCTCAAGCAGCGCATGCCGGTCGCCCAGGCCGTCGGCGCGGTCCTGGAGTCCGGTGCCCCGATGGTGTCGATCGCGGGCGGCGAACCCCTGATGCACCCCCAGATCGAGGAGATCGTCACACAGCTGGTGGCACGGAAGAAGTACGTCTTCCTCTGCACCAACGCCCTGCTGCTGCGGAAGAAGATGGACCGCTTCACCCCCTCGCGCTACTTCGCCTTCGCCGTCCACATCGACGGACTGCGCGAGCGGCACGACGAGTCGGTCGCCCAGGAGGGCGTCTTCGACGAGGCGGTGGCAGCGATCAGGGAGGCCAAGGAGCGCGGCTTCCGGGTGACCACCAACTCCACCTTCTTCAACACCGACACCCCGCAGACGGTCATCGAGGTGCTGAACTACCTCAACGACGACCTCAGGGTCGACGAGATGATGATCTCCCCGGCGTACGCCTACGAGAAGGCGCCCGACCAGGAGCACTTCCTCGGCGTCGAGCAGACCCGCGAACTGTTCCGGAAGGCGTTCGCCGGCGGCAACCGGCGGCGCTGGCGGCTGAACCACTCCCCGCTCTTCCTGGACTTCCTCGAGGGCAAGGTCGACTTCCCCTGCACGGCCTGGGCGATTCCGAACTACTCGCTGTTCGGCTGGCAGCGCCCCTGCTATCTGATGAGCGACGGATACGTCCCCACCTACCGGGAACTCGTCGAGGAGACCGACTGGAGCAAGTACGGCCGCGGCAGGGACCCGCGCTGCGCGAACTGCATGGCGCACTGCGGGTACGAACCGACCGCCGTCCTGGCCACCATGGGCTCCCTGAAGGAGTCGCTGCGCGCCGCGCGGGAGACCGTGTCGGGGAGCGGGAGTTGAGACCCGCCCCCGGACGGCGGACGCCGGCCGCTCCGGCCGGAGCCCGGCGGACCGGTCGTGGCCCGGAGCGCGGCGGTTCCGGGGCGCCTCCCCGGGCCGCGCGGCCGGGGCGCCTCCCGGCATTCGAGGAGAGCAGCGGATGAGCAGCGGATTCGACCTCGCGAAACTGCTCGAGGAGCGCGGTGGCGAGCGGTACGAGCTGCACGCCCGGCACCTCAACCACCAACTGCCGCGCATGCTGCGGACGATCGGCTTCGACAGGGTGTACGAGCGCGGCGAGGGCGCCTACTTCTGGGATGACGAGGGCGAGGACTACCTCGACATGCTCTCGGGGTTCGGCGTCATGGGGCTCGGCCGGCACCACCCGGTCGTCTGCAAGGCGCTCCACGACGTCCTCGACGCCTCCCTCGCCGATCTGACCCGCTTCGACTGCCCGCCCCTGCCCGGGCTGCTCGCCGAGAAGCTGCTGGCCCACAGTCCCCACCTGGAGCGCGTGTTCTTCTCCAACAGCGGCACGGAGGCGGTCGAGACGGCCCTGAAGTTCGCCCGCTGCGCGACCGGCCGGCCCAGGATCCTCCACTGCGACCACGCCTTCCACGGGCTGACGGCCGGGTCGCTGTCGGTCAACGGCGAGGCGGGGTTCCGGGACGGCTTCGCCCCGCTGCTCCCCGACACCGCGGTGGGGCTGGGCGATCTGGCGGCGCTGGAACGGGAGCTGGCGCGCGGCGACGTGGCCGGCTTCGTCGTGGAGCCGATCCAGGGAAAGGGCGTGCACGAGGCCCCGCCCGGATTCCTTTCCGCTGCACAGGAACTGCTGCGCCGGCACGGGGCACTGCTGATCGCCGACGAGGTGCAGACCGGCCTCGGCAGAACCGGGGACTTCTACGCCTACCAGCACGAGGACGGTGTCGAGCCCGACCTCGTCTGCGTCGCCAAGGCCCTGTCCGGCGGCTATGTGCCGGTGGGCGCGACCCTGGGAAAGGAGTGGATCTTCAGGAAGGTCTACTCCTCGATGGACCGGGTGCTGGTGCACTCCGCGAGTTTCGGCTCCAACGCCCAGGCCATGGCGGCGGGCCTCGCCGTGCTCTCGGTGATCGAGGACGAGCAGGTCGTCGCGAACGCCAGGGCCACCGGGGATGTCCTGCGGGCCCGGCTCGCCGCGCTCGTGGACCGCTACGAGCTGCTCCACGAGGTCCGCGGGCGCGGGCTGATGATCGGGATCGAGTTCGGCAGACCGACCTCGCTGAAGCTGCGCGGCCGCTGGTCGATGCTGCAGGCGGCGCGCAAGGGACTGTTCGCCCAGATGGTGGTGGTGCCCCTGCTGCAACGCCACCGCATCCTCACACAGGTCTCGGGCGACCGGCTGGAAGTGATCAAGCTGATCCCGCCGCTGATCATCGGGGAGCGGGAGGTCGACCGGTTCGTCGGGGCATTCACCGCCGTCATGGACGACGCGCACGGCGGCAGCGGGCTGATGTGGGACTTCGGGAAGACCCTCGTGAAGCAGGCGATCGCCGGTCACTGAGCGGGGCGCGGCGCGGACGCCACCGGCCCGGTCGCCGCGGTCCTTGTCACCAGGGGCCCGGTCGTCGCGGGCCCTGTCACCAGGGGCCGGTGCGGCGCAGGACCGCGGAGTGATCCCCCGCCGCGCCGGGACCCGGCGCGTCCAGTCCGGGGCACCGGGTCCGGCGCGGTGTCTCCGGCGCGCTGAGTCCGGCGCGGATGTCCATTCCGGGCCCGTCAGCGGCTCCGGTCTGCGGCTGCGGCTGCGGGTTGGGCTGCGGCTCCGGGGCGGGCCGCCCGTCCGGGACGAGCAGCCGGCCGCGGTCAGACCGTGCCGTCCACCAGTCGCTCACGCAGCCGCTCCCGCGTCGCGGGGTCAGGCCGAGGCCTTCCTCCAGGTAGCGCTCGGTGCCGCCCCAGACCTCCTCCATGGTCTCGAACGCCGCGGCCAGGTACTCGGCCCGGGCGTCGAACAGCGGGTTCAGCAGCTCCATCACCTCGGGCGCCATCCCGGCCGGTGAGCTGTCGCTGCGGCGCACCCGGTAGCGCCGGTGGGGGTCGTTCGACTTGAGGTAGTCCGCCTCGATGGCGTCCCGCTCGACGCCCACGGCCAGCAGCGAGACGGCGATGGACAGGCCCGCCCGGTCCTTGCCGGCCGCACAGTGCATCAGGGCCGGCGTGCTGTCGTCGGCCAGCGCGTGCAGGACGCGGCTGTGCTCGGCGGTGCGCTCCTTGACGATCGTCCGGTAGGAGGCGATCATGCGCCCGGCCGCCTGGCCGTCGGCCAGGATCGACTTCAGCTGGTCGAGGTTCCCGTCGCGCACCATGCGCCAGAACTCCGCCCCGTCGGCCGGGTCCGACAGCGGGATGTTGACGTTGCGTACTCCCGAGAGTTCGACATCCGGTCCCTCCAGCCTCTGGTCGGCGGCATTGCGGAAGTCGAAGATCGTGTGGAGCCCGAGCGAGGCGAGGAAGGCCGCGTCGGTGTCCGTCGCGTGGGCGAGATGGCCGCTGCGGAACAGCCGTCCGTACCGAACGCGCCGTCCGTCCACGGTCGGCAGCCCGCCCACGTCCCGGAAGTTGCGCACGCCGGACAACTCGGGTTCGGCCGACGGGGTCTGGGGCAGCTGCTGCGTCACGGGGGCTCCTCCGTGTCTGCGGTCGGCGCTGCTCGCCGACGATGGCGCGGTGCTGACATTACGACATCGGTTACTCAGGCAATTATTTCGCGTTACGCGGGGGACCTCGGCGAGTGGTGCCCCGATCCCGGTGGGCCGTGGTGCGCAGTGCCGTGACCGGTGAGGCGCCGGTGCGGCCGTGCCGGCTGCGGGGTCCGGGTGGGCTGGATCACGGCAGGGTGTCCGCTGCGGGAACAGGGATCCCGGCCGGGCGGGATTAAAGGGCTTTCGTGTTGCTCGAGGCATTAAATGCCGAGAGTGAGCAATATGCAAAGTGTCCGAGTTGGCATCTTTTGGGTAATCCGCGCCGATAGGAATCGTTATGGCCGTTCACTCGTGAGGTGAATCATATCCGTGACGTTCCGTGGAGAGTCCGATGGCTCAACTCCCTTGCCCGCGTGGAAGTCGCTGATCCGGAATCCACGCAGCGTGACCAGGAAATGTGTGCTGATATCCGGCAGATCGATTCAGTGGGGAAATGACGGCTTGTTCCCGTCGGCCCGGCTCCCATACGGTCACCGCAATCCGGTCGGAACGCCTCATCCTGCCGCCGTCCGGAATATCGCACCCACCCACACATGTGGCAGGAGCGGGGGACCCAGGTACCGCGCCGTTCCGTGACCCCGGACGGCTTGGGGTGAAGCCGTGCCCACGAGCGGCCGGGCGGCTCCAGCCCGAACCCGACAGCTCACCTCGCAGGCGGCGGAGAGGAAAGCGCCATGCCCGGTAAGGGGAAGCACCGCCGTCCGAGAACCAGCCCGTTCAGGCGCGGACTCGTCGCCGCCGGTACGGGCGGAGCCGTCATCGCGATCCCGTTCGCGGGTGCCGCGGGCGCGAGCACCGCCGGTCAGTCCGCGCCCGCCGGGCACGTCGCCCCGACCGTCCAGAAGGCCGTCGCCCCCAGGCACCGCAGACCGGCAAGGCGGAAGGGCTCTACACCGTAGTGCCGGGCGACCACCTCTCGAAGATCGCCGCCGAGCAGCGTGTCGCGGGCGGCTGGCAGCAGCTCTACGCCGACAACCGCGCCGCCGTCGGCGAGAACCCCTCGCTGATCCACCCGGGCCTTGAACTCAGCCTGCACGGCACGCCGAAGGTCCAGGCTGCCCCGACGCCGCAGGCGAAGAGCGAGCCCAAGGGCGGCACCCCGGCGAAGGCCGGGAACCGGCCCGCGGCGCAGAAGCCGGCCGCCCCCGCCGACCGCGCCTCCCGCACCGCCGTCCGCGCCGTCGCGGCGCCGTCAGCGGCCCCCGCCCGGGTCCCGGCGGCGGGAGCCGCCGCCGAGAACGCCCCGTCGGGCTACTTCGCCCCGGTGACCGGCGGCGTCAGCACCGCGTACAGGGCCGCCGGAGCCATGTGGTCCAGCGGCTACCACACCGGTGTGGACTTCATCGCCCCGACCGGCACGTCCGTGAAGGCCGTCGGACCCGGCACGGTGGTCTCGGCCGGGTGGAGCGGTGCGTACGGCAACGAAGTCGTCATCAAGCACGACGACGGCACCTACTCGCAGTACGCCCACCTCTCCCAGCTGTCCGTCTCCTCCGGAGAGGGCGTCACGGGCGGCCGGCAGATCGGCCTGTCCGGCTCGACCGGCAACTCCACCGGCCCGCACCTGCACTTCGAGATCCGTACCGGCCCCGGCTACGGATCGGACATCGACCCGCTGGCCTATCTGCGCGGGCACGGGGTCGCGATCTGACGCTGCGCCGGTACCTCGCGCGGCGTCATCCGTCCGCCGGCCCCGCGCAGGGGCCGGCGGACGCCTTCGTACCGCCCCCGCGCGGGAGCGGGGCAGCCGGAGGAGCGAAGAGCGGCGAACGAGCAGGGAGCGGACACGCGGGCAAGGCCTGCTGTGCCCGCTGTGCCTGTTTGGCCGAGAAACGACTTGGTGGTCCATGTCACGTACCGTCAACTCCTCCCTACGGTGGCGTAGGTCACTTCACGCGGTGAATGATGGCTCGACGTGGCAGACGATTCGCGATCAAGAACAACGGAACCCTTCGGGTCGTACGCGGCGATCGGTGACAGCTTCACCGAGGGCGTCGGGGACCCCGCACCCGACGGACGGTTCGTCGGGTGGGCGGACCGTCTCGCGGTCCTGCTGGACGACCGTCTACCGGAACACACCTTCCGCTACGCCAATCTCGCCGTACGCGGCAGACTCCTCGACCAGATCGTGGAGGAGCAGGTGCCCCGCGCCAGGGAACTCGCCCCGGACCTGGTGACGTTCTGCGCCGGCGGCAACGACATCATCCGGCCCGGCAGTGACCCCGACGCCGTCGCGGAACGCTTCGAACGGGCGGTCGCCGACCTCACCGCCTCCGTGGGTACGGTGATGGTGACGACGGGGTTCGACACCCGCGGCGTGCCCGTGCTCCGCCACCTCCGGGGCAGGATCGCCACGTACACCGCGCACGTCCGCGCCATCGCCGACCGCTACCACTGCCCCGTCCTCGACCTCTGGTCCCTCAGGTCGGTGCAGGACAGGCGGGCCTGGGACGCCGACCGGCTGCACCTCTCGCCCGAGGGGCACACGCGGGTGGCGCTGCGAGCCGCCCAGGTGCTCGGTCTGGACGTGCCCGCGGACCCCGACCAGCCGTGGCCCCCGCTGCCCCGCGCGGCAGCCTCGAAGTCCGCCGGGACGACATCCAGTGGGCCCGCGAGCACCTCGCGCCGTGGATCGGGCGGCGGCTCAGGGGTGAGTCGTCCGGCGATCACGTGGCGCCGAAACGCCCTGACCTGCTGCCGCTCTGACCGCCGCGCCCCGCCCCCGGGCGGCCGCCCGCGCGCGGGAGAGAGGCCGTGGGCGGCTTCGGGACCGCGTCCCCGCCGCCGGTCCCACCCGGGGCGCTCCCGCCGCCGGGCACCGAGTCCGGGTACCCGGCGGGTATCCGCTCCAGGACCCCGCCGGCGAAGACGTCGTACAGCGGCAGCGACTCCAGATGGACGTAGCCGATGTGGCAGTCGCACACCGCGAGCGGGCAGGCCCGCGGCCGCAGCGCCGCGCGGTAGGAGCCGTCGTAGAGATTGCCCAGTGCGGACCGCACGAAGTGGCAGCGCCGAACCGTGCCGTCGCCGTCCACCGAGACGACCGACTCGCCCGTGCGGCACGGCAGCCCGGCCGAGCGATGAGGCTGCCGGCTGTACGGGAAGAGGGGGTCCAGCGCCGTCCAGCGGGCGGCCTCCTCGTCCGTGTACGACTGCCCCTCTGCCGCGTTGACCCACAGATAGACCTGGTCCGGGAGGTCCGCCCGGAGCCGTCGGGCGGACTCCAGGTGCCCCTCGAGGCCGACGATCCCGACGCTGAACCTGATGCCGCGCGCGGTCAGGTCCCGGCATGTGCCGAGGAAGCGGTCGTACGGTGTCTGCCCGGGGTGGTACGTGCACCACAGCGCCAGCTTCCGCGGGTCCGCGGCGTCCAGCCAGTCCGTACGGCAGCTCAGATTGGTCTGGACGGCGACCCTGCGGATGTGCGGCAGCCGGGACAGCTCGGCCAGCGCACGCCGGTACCAGGAGCGCACCAGCCCCTCGCCCCAGGGAGTGAACAGCACCGAAAGCCGGTCCTCGCCCTGCCGCTCCGCCGCCCAGCCCGTGAACCGCTCCAGTGCCGCCCGGTCGGCCCGCAGCTGGTCTCGGCTGTCCCGCCGCTTGGCGAACGGGCAGTAGGGGCAGTCGTAGTCGCATGACGCCAGCGGCCCGCGGTACAGCACGGTCAGATCCATCGGCGCCTCACTTCGGCTCGTAGGCGGCCATCGCGTGCCGCACGGCGGGCGAGAACAGCTCGGGGCCCAGCGCGTCCGAGTGCGCCAGCCCCTCCGCGGTGAGCCGCAGCAGCCCCCCGCTCTCCTCCAGCCAGCCCCGCCCGGCGAACGCGGCCAGCTCGGCGGCGAAGTCCTCGGCGGGCGCGCTGCCGAAACGCTCCCGGTAGCCGGCCACCTCCATGCCCTCCGCCTGCAGCAGCGACTGCAGCAGATGCCGGCGGCGCGCCTCCCCGCCGTCGATCCGCCGTCCGACCTCGGCGCGGGTGAAGTCCGCCGTCTCCGTGTAGTCGTCGATGATCGCGCGTATCCGGCGCATGTCGACGGCGTAGTCGAAGGAGTAGTGCAGCCCCGAGGTGTACGAGCGTGCCCCGCAGCCGAGGCCGATCATGCCGTCGGTCTGGCAGGCGTGGTCGTCCGGGCCGCGCGGCGCCGTGCCCCGTGCGCCGCAGCGCCGGAACATCCGCATCGAGACCTGCTGGTATCCGTGCGCCAGGAGATGGTCGCGGCCCTGACGGTAGAGCCGCAGCCGCTGCTCGTCCCAGGCGGCGTCCGCGTCCGCGCCCGGCTGCCGGCCGAGACCGGTCAGCGGCCGTACGTAGAGGGGATACAGATACAGCTCTTCGGGACGCCAGGCGAGAGCCGCGTCGAGGGAACGCCGCCAGGTCGTCTCCGTCTGCCCGTCGATGCCGTAGATCAGATCGATGTTGAGGACGGGGACGCCGGTGTCCCGGATGCGGCCGAGCGCGGCCTCGACGTCGGCGCGCCGCTGCGGACGGACGGCGGCCCTCGCCTCCTCGTCCACGAAGCTCTGGACGCCGATGCTCAACCGGGTCGTGCCGCGCCCGGCGAGCACGGCCAGGCGGTCGGCGGTCGCGGTGGCCGGGGACGTCTCCACCGACAGCGGCACCTCGCACAGATCGGCGCCCATCCGCCGCTCGGCGATGTCGCAGAGCCGCTCCAGCTCCCCGGCGGTGAGGAAGGTCGGCGTGCCACCGCCGAACGCGGCGGCCGCGAACCGGACCGGTTCCGTGTCGCCCAGCGCCTCCCGCACGGCCGCGGCCTGCCGCTCCAGCGCGTCGAGATACCGCGCCGTCAGCTCGCCAGGGGCGCCGATCCGGGTGAAGAGGTTGCAGAAGCCGCAGCGGACCTCGCAGAACGGGACGTGGAGGTAGAGGGAGAGCGCGTCCTTGCGCTCCCCGGCCCACAGTTCGCCCAGCGCGGGCCGCTCCGGCAGCGGACGGTAGGACGTCTTGTGCGGGTACGCGTACACATAGCTCCGGTACGGGCGGATCCCCGGCACCGCGCCGCTCACCGGGCACCGTCCGCGTCATCCGGCCCCGGCAGGAGGAACTGCGCGTACGGCACGGTCCACACGACCTCGTGTCCCAGGCGATGGCCGGTGTGACCGTCCTCGCCGTACGCCGTGCCGTGGTCGGAGCAGACGATCGCGAAGCAGCGCCGGCGGCTGCCCGCCGCGGCGAAGAGCCGGCCCATGTGCCGGTCGACGTACTCCAGCGCCGCGGCGTGGGTCTCGCGCGAGTCACCCGCCTCCCGCGTCGCCCCGGGCAGGTGGAACCAGTTGGGCTGGTGCAGGGCCGAGACGTTGACGAAGAGGAACAGGCGCTGATCCGCGGGGAGCCCGGCGACGACCTCCTCCGCTCTGGCGACCTGCGACTCGAAGGAGGTCGGGGAGGCCACCCCGAACTCCGGCTCCCAGTGGCTCTCCTGGAACAGTCCCGGCAGCACCGCACCGAGCGGCCCCGCCGGTTGAAGAATCCGACGCCGCCGATGCACACCGTCCGGTACCCGGCTTCGGCGAGCCCGGACACCAGGTCCGGCGTGTCGTACACGAACGTGCCGTCGGCGGTCGTCTCACTGCCCGCGAACCGCGCGGCGAAGAGCCTCGGGTGAGGACCGGGCTCGGCGGGCGTCGGCAGGAAGCCGGCGAAGATCGCCTGATGCGCGGCCCAGGTGAAACTGCCCGGGGAGTGCCGCCGCTCCCAGCGGCCGCCAGGGAGACGACCTGCCAGATGCGGGATGCGGCCGGCGGCCGCCAGCTCCTCCGCGACGTCGAAGCGCAGCGTGTCGAGGGTGACGAGCAGCAGGTCGTCCGTGCCGACGACCTCCCGCATGTCCGTCGGGGGCGATCCGGCGGTGCGGTGCGGTGACCCTGCCGGGTCCGTCGTGGGGGACTGCGTCATGCCGGCCGGACCGGTCCGGCGGGGAGGGGCTGGGTGCATGCTGGTTCCTCATCGTGCGGTCGTACGGCGGCGGCGACCTGCGCCGCATAGGTGTCGAGTCCCTCGCTGCCGCTGCCCGGCAGTCCCGTGAGCCCCGGCAGGAGGTCGCCGAAGGCGTTGACCTCGCCGACGGCGAACCGGCGCCAGCCCGTGGCCGGCAGCAGGTCGACGCCGACGCACAGGGTTCCGGGGAAGCGGCGGGCTGCCCGCTTGCACGGGCCGAGCACATCGTCGCGCCAACTGCGGCCGGCGGCCCGCACCGCGGCCCTCGCCTCTGCCAGGTCCCCCCGGACACCGCCCAGATGGAGATTGGTCAGCGGGGACCGGCTCGTCCGTACCACGGCGTGTGTGGCCCGGCCGGCGACGACCACGACCCGCAGGTCGGCGGCCCGCCCGTGCTGGTCGGCCTTCGGCAGCCAGCGCTCGATGTGCAGACCGTCGGGCGCGAGGGTGTCCACGATGGCGGCGATCTCCGGCTCGGCGGTGTAGCGGCGCAGCCTGAGCGAGTTGAACAGCCTTCCGTCCGCTGTCCGTTCCACCGATGTCACCGCCCGGACGCGGCCGCCGCCGGCGAACTCCACGGCCAGGACACCGGACGCCGAGGAACCGTGCGCGAGCTTCACGAACGCACGGCGGTAGCCCGGTTCCGCGAGTACGGCCCGCACCTCGTCCCAGCCGCGAACGGCGGGCGCCTCCGCGCCCGAGGTGGGCGACGGCGGCACCGCCACACCGGCCGTCGCGAGCCGCTCGTGGCACAGCCGCTTGTCGAACAGCACGGCGATCTCCTCCGGGTCGTCCAGCAGGGCGCCGCCCGCCGCCCGCACGGATTCCGCCACCTCCCGCACGGCGTCCGTGAAGCGTGCGTACCAGAGGCCGGTGCCTTCGACCCTGGCCGGGTCCTCGACCCCGCGCAGCAGCCGGTCCACCTCCGGGTCCTCACCGGGCGAGTCGATCCGCACGGTCTCCCCGGCCGTGAAACCGGCCCGGCCGCGCAGGACGTCCAGCCACGGCACCACACGCGCCTCGGGCAGCCCCGCCGCGCGCAGGGCACGCTGGAAGAAGGCGACCCGGCGGTTCCCCGGGACGCCGACGACGGCGAAGCGCCGGGGCGCGGCCGGTCTCACTCGGCCACCGCGGTGAACCGGCCGCCGTCCCCGTCGTCGTCCCACGGCTCCTGCACATCGTCCAGATCGACGGTGACTCCGGAGGGCTCCAGAGCGCGCCGTATGCGCTCGGCCATCGGCGCGTCGATGAAGTGGTGGTGCAGATCGAGCCTTTTGAGGTGGGTGAGCGGCTGCCCCTCGAGCAGCGCCGCCGCGCCCTGGTCGCCCAGGGTGCCCATCGACAGGTCCAGTACCTCCAGCCGGGCCACGACGGGCGCCGCCGCCAGGGCCGCGGCGATCTCGTCCTGGATCTCGCTGTTGCGCAGGGCCAGCCGGCGGAGCCCGGGAAGCCGGGTGCCGGCGAGGAACGGCTCCAGATCGGCGAGTTCGGCGTCACCGCCGTAGCCGGAGGTGCCGAGCCAGAGGTCGAGGCGCTCCAGCGACGGCAGCTCGCAGGCGGCGACGCCGCGCACCACCTCGGCCGGCAGGCCACCGCTCTCGATGACCAGGCTCCGCAGCCGGTCGTGCCGGGCCGCTCCGAACGCCAGGCCCATACCGCCCCGCACCCCGAACTCCTCGAGTTGCGGGAAGCCGTCGAGCAGCGGCGTGACATCGCCCTGGTTGATCCAGGAGATCTCGCACTCCTCGAAGGTGATGTCGCCGACGAACAGCGCCCGCAGCCCCGGCAGCCGGTCGCGCGCGGCGAGCAGCGTGGAGAACACCTCGTCGGGACCTCTCTCGTAGACATCGCTCCAGGCGCCCACGATCAGCGCCCGGACCTCCGCGGTGTCCACGGCGGCGGCGAAGCGCGAAAAGGCGTCCTGCCACGCTTCGTCGCTCTCGTACGCCTCGACGGCGATACGCCAGGCGACGGCCGCCGGGTCCGGCAGCTCGCCGGCCTTCGCGCCGGCCCCGGGGAAGTCGAACGCGGGCAGGCCGTGCAGCGCCTGCAGATGGCTCCCGATGGTCATGACGATGCTCCAGACGGCGGACGGCGATGATCGGCTGATGTGCGAGCAGTTCTACCAAGCGCCACTGACACGGCCCGCCGCGGGGCGGCCACCGCGTCCACCGGCCCTCGCGCCGGCGGGCAGGGGCGGCGACCTCCCGCTCCGATCCGCCGGTGGCCCGGCGGCGCCGCTCCGCCGCCCCAGCTGCGCTCCGCCGCACGGCCGGTCGCGCTCCCGCCCCGCCGGGGCCGGTCGTCCCGGCCCGCCTCCTCCCGGCCGGAACGGTCGCCGGTCGGACGGGGCTCCAGCGGACGACCCGGGGAGCCTCCGCCTCCGAGCCGGTGCCGCGGCCGATGTCAGACCCTGCCCCTAACGTCCATCACAGCCCGGCGCACCAGGTGCCGGCGGCCGAGGGGAGAGCCATGTACCGGCAGGGAGACGTGCTGATCGTGCCCGTGGCGGAGGACGCCGTCCCCGCCCGCGCCGAGGACGCGCCGGGGGAGCCGAGGGACGGCCGCGGGCGGCTGGTGCTGGCCCTCGGCGAGGCCACGGGTCACGCCCACGCGGTGACGGGCCCGGGGCGGCTCTTCCGCGACGCGGGCCCGTCCGGGCCGATGCTTCTGCACCTTCCCGAGGGCGGCCGGGTGGTGCACGAGGAGCACGCGCCGATACCGCTGCCGAAGGGGTGGTACCGGGCGGTTCGCCAGCGGGAGTACCTCCCGGGCGCGGTGCGGATCGTCGCGGACTGAGCGCCGGCAACGCCCTCCCCCGCGGGGAGGCCGGCGGGGCGCACGACGCGCCAGGACGGGAACAGGGCCGTGACAGGGCAGGAACAGCCGTACACCGGAACAGCCATACAGGGGACGGGGCTTCGGATGCAGTACATGGACAAGTGGCGGGCCGTGGCCGCGGCGACGGGCCCGGCCGACCGGGCGGCCGCTGAGGACGCGGTCGGACTCGCCTATCGCACGGCAGGGCTCGCGGAGCCCGGGCGCTTCGTGTGGGTGGGGTCGCCCAGGGCCGCCGTGACGGCGGTGCGGTTGCTCCGGGACGCGGGCCGCTCGGTGCGGGACGAGGTGAGGACCGTGCCCTGGGCCGAGGAGCGCCGCCGTGTGCACGACGCCCTCGGGCCGGCGGGCTGGACGGAGCTGTGGGGGAGGAGCGGCGCGTTGCTGTGGGACACCACGCGCGCACTCGCGGAGCGGATACGGGCGGGCGTGGCCGACGCCCTCGCTGCGGACGCCGCCCGCACCGGGGACGACTCCGACGCCGCGGACGCCGAGCGGAAGGCGGCGCGGATGGTCCTGCTGGACGCGGTGCTGGGTCAGCACGACGCCGCCTGGCTCGCCGCCTTCGACGGCCGCAGCGACCGGCTCGCCGGCCTGGCCCGGGTGGCCCGGCACGCCGGCTGGTGGTGGCCCTTCGAGAAGGCCGTGGTGATCTGCGAGCGGCCCGTGGAACTGCACCGCGACGAGGCGGGCCGGCTCGATCGCGGTGACGGTCCGGCGCTCGCGTTCCCGGACGGCTTCGCGCTCCACGCCTGGCGTGGAATGCCCGTGACGGCCGGGTTCCTGTCCGGTCTGGCCTCCCTCACCCCGGAGCGCATACGCACCGAGGAGAACGCCGAACTGCGCCGGGTCATGCTGGAGTTCTACGGCTACGACCGCTATCTGGCCGAGTCGGGAGCCCGGCCCGTGCACCGGGACGAGACCGGCGTCCTGTGGCGCATCGCGCTGGCCGACGACGAGGACGTGGCGATGGTGGAAGTGGTCAACTCCACGCCCGAGCCCGACGGTACGCACAAGACCTACTGGCTCCGGGTGCCGCCCGCGACCCGGACCGCGAAGGAGGGCGTCGCATGGACCTTCGGACTGGACGCCGGGGCGTACGCCCCGCTGCGTCAGACCTGAGCGGCAGCCAGCGCCTCCCGGCCGATCAGCGCCGAACCGCCCTGCCCCGTGCAGGCGTAGGCCCCGGCCACCGCACCGAGCCGTGCGCAGTCCTCCACACGGCGGCCCGCCAGCCGGCCGTAGAGGAAGCCGGAGACGTACGCGTCGCCCGCGCCGTTGGAGTCCACCACCGGTGCGGGCGGCACCGTCGCCGGTATCGGTCGGGGTGTGCGGCCGCCGTCGCGGGTCATCAGATACGAGCCGCCGGCTCCGGCCGTGGCGACCACCACCTCGGCGCGGCCCTCGCGCAGGATCTCCCGCATCACCGAGGCGATCCGCTCGCCGGCCCCGGCCGCGCTCAGGAACACCACGTCGGAGCGGAGTGCGAAGTCCCGGTGGTAGTCCTCCACTCCGTCCCAGTCGTGGAGATCGGTGGACACGGGCACACCGAGTGCCGCCACGTCGTCGTAGAGGAAGCGGGCGAAGTCCACGATCGACAGGTGGACGTGGCGGGCCCGCCGCAGATGGTGGAGGTAGAAGTCGCGCGGCATCCGCAGATCGCCCGGGTCGCGGGCGTCGTAGAACGACATCCTGCGGCCCGTGCCGTCGACCAGGTTCACCGCACGCCGGGTTCCGGCGGGGGAGACCAGATGCTCGAAGTCCACCCCGCCGCCCACCAGCCGCTCCCGCACCCGGTGGCCCGGCAGGTCGTCGCCGATGAAGTCCAGGAAGGTCACACCCAGCCCGAGTGCCCGGCACCCCAGCGCCACATTGCCGCCGGTGTGCCCCACCCACTCACGGATCGGAGGCACCCCGACCGAGTCCGCCTGCGGCACCGGCAGCGAGCCGACCCGCACGACCGTGTCGACCCCGCTTCCGCCGACCACGAGTACGTCGAGGGCGGACTGGTCCGTGCTCTGTGCCGACAATGTCTTCCTCTCCGCGCGCCTGCCCGTGCGCTGAGCACTCTGCCGTGTCAACGCCGCGCGGTCGAGTCCCGGTTCGCGGGCGAGCGCCTCTTCCGCCCACTCCGGCACGACGCACGCGCGCGGCTCGGCGGACCGCACGCGGCGGGGTCGGGACGGGGCCGGCCGTCGACGTGGATGCCGTATTCGCCGGCGACCGGGGTCACCACGCGGCATGATGCGATCATGGATTCAGGCGAGCGCGGCAACGAGGCGCCGGCAACCCGGTGGACCCCCTCCACGATCTACCCCGACATGTGGGTCGACCCGGAC
The DNA here is from genome assembly GCA_003725745.1 of Streptomyces sp. I6. GTDB lineage: Bacteria > Actinomycetota > Actinomycetes > Streptomycetales > Streptomycetaceae > Streptomyces. The sequence goes on from RHDP01000001.1 coordinate 6,227,011, forward strand.
GACGACCCGCGCGAGACGTCGGTCGGGACGGCCGACGAACGCGGCGCGCTACTGGAGAGTCTGCGCCGCTTCCGACTCACCGTCGAGATGAAGTGCGCGGGCCTGGACGCCGGGCAGATGGCCCGGCGCTCCGTGCCTCCGTCCACGATGTCCCTGCTCGGGCTGGTGCGGCACATGGCCGAGGACGAACGGCACTTCCGCCGGATGGCCGGCGAGGACTCGCCGAGGATCTATCGCACCGCCGAGGACCGCGACGGCGACTGGAACGGTGCGATCGCCGACCCCTCCGTCGTGGCGGAGGCGTGGGACCGATGGCGGGCCGAGAAGGAACTGACCGACCGGTTCATCGCCGGCTTCGCCGACCTCGGCACCCGGACCGGGGAGGCACCCCTCCGGGAGATACTGGTGGCGCAGATCGGCGAGTACGCGCGGCACTGCGGCCATGCCGACCTCCTGCGCGAGCGGATCGACGGCCGAGTGGGCCAATGACCACACGCTGACGAGGGGATCCGGGCAGGGCGAGAAGCCGGCCGGCCGCCCGCCACCCGGCGGGCAACCTTCAGAACTCCCGCCGGGGAGCCTGCACGCGCGTGGCGAATTCCAGCAGGCGCCGGTCGGTTGCGTGCCCGGCGACGACGGCCAGTCCGACGGGCAGTCCGCCCACCGCCATCCCGGGCAGCACGAGACAGGGAAGGCCGGCGCTGCTCGCCAGGCAGGTGAGGCGGAACGCGGCGTCGCGGAGCGCTGCCTTCCGCTCGGGGCCTCGTCTGTCGGCGGCGCCGGGCCGCCCGCAGCGGGGAGCAGGAGCACGGTGTCGTCACGCAGAGCCGAACGCACGGCCCGGCCCGCGCGGTGCACCACATCCTCCGCGGCCGCCCGGCGCTGCGCGGTGACCTCCGAGGCGCGGGCGAAGCGGGCCGCGATACCGGGGCCGAGCGCACCGGGATGGGCCCGCACCCAGGCGCCGTCGCTCTCCCAGACCTCGGCTCCCTGGGCGGTCGCGAACGCCGCCCCGAGGACCCCGGGGTCGGTTCCCAGGGAGGGCACCCGCGCGAGGCGAAGCCCGGCCCGCGCCGCCAGGTCCGCGGCCGCCCCGGCGAACGCGTCAGCCACCCCCGGCTCGGCGAGGGCGACGAGATCGCCCGCCACCAGGGCCGTGCGGAACGGTAGCGCGGCTTCGGCCGCCCCGACCTTCGGCAGCAGGACGTCGCCGACGCGTGCCAGCGGCCCGGGGTCCCGCGCCAGCCAGGCGACGGTGTCGAACGACGGTGCCAGCGGCAGCATTCCGGTGACGGGGACGAGGCCGTGCGTGGGCCGCAGACCGTACAGGCCGCAGTAGGAGGCGGGCACCCTGATCGAGCCGGCCGTGTCGCTCCCGAGGCCCGCGTCGGCCTCGCCGAGCGCGACGGCCGAGGCCGGCCCACTCGACGAGCCGCCGGGCACCCGGCCTGGCGCGGCCGGATTGGGCGGGGTGCCGTAGTGGGCGTTCGTCCCGTTGAGGCTGTAGGCGAACTCGTCCGTCTGGGCGATGCCGGCCACATCGGCCCCGGCGTCCAGTAGGGCGGCCACCGCCCAGGAGTGCGACGGCTGCGGTTCGGCCTCCGCCAGCCGGGCCGGATTGCCGGCGCCGATCCGGTGCCCCGCGACGGCGTGGATGTCCTTCACCGCCAGGCGCACCCCCCGCAACCTCCCGGCAGCGGCCCCCGCCACCAGGGGGTCGCCGCGCTCACGCCACACCGCCGTGCCGTCAGCCGACCGCATCGGGAACCTCCTGACGTCCGATCGAGCCGCTCGCGAACCGCGCCTGCGGCCCCCGTGCGGGCTGGCCACCGGGACGGCCGCCGAGCCGTGCCCGGCCCGCGGCCGAACGGGCCCCTGCGGCGCGGCGACCGCCAGGACACCGACAAGGATCCCGCAGTATCCCGTATCGCGCCCGCGGCACGACGCGCCGGACGCGCGCGCCGCCGGGTCCGGGAGATGCCCCGCACGGGCGCGGGGCGGGTGGCCGGTCAGTCGTCAGACTCCGAAGGACGCCGCCGGTGGCCTTCACAGCTCCTCGCCCCGCCGGTGCCGTCCCTCCCTGCCCCGGCGTCTCGCGGGCCCGGGTCCCGCCGTCCCGGTTCCCGCCGTCCCGGCGAAGCCGTCCCCGCCCCGCCGGTGCCGTCGCCGCGCCCCGGCGTCTCGCCGTCCCGGGCACTCGTCGACGCGGCCCGCGGGACGGCACCTCGCCACCGCTCCGTGCCCCCGTCGTCCGACGCACGGGGCGGCGCCCGACGCGACCCGCCCCGGTCGCGGCATCCGGCATTTTTCCCCGGTCCCGATCGTTGCGGTTGCCGTGGGACGCGCGTGAGCCCGGTTCACGCCCCCGGCGCCCCGTGAGCATCCACCGATAATGGAATGAACCGAAGACCCCAGGAGGTCCCCGTGATCGGCGCAGGTTCCCCGCACCCGCTGCGCTCCCGGCTGCGATCGTTGCGGCCCGTTGCCTTCGGGGCCGACCCCGCCGGAGCGCGGATGGAGCGGATACGCCGCTCGCCCCATTTCGCCGACGGAGTGTTCCAGAACCCCGTGGGTGCCCGGACCAGACCGGCCGGATCCATGCTCGAGTTCGCGAAGGTCTACTTCCGGAAGGAGTCCCGCAGGCGCCGTGCCCCCGCAGCGCCGATACCCCTGCACGCCACCACCTCCGCGGACCTCGCCAGGCTCCCCGCCTCGGGGCTGCGGCTCACCTGGATGGGCCATTCCAGCGTGCTCGCCGAGATCGACGGCAAGCGGGTGCTCTTCGACCCGGTCTGGGGCCGGCGCTGCTCACCGTTCGCGTTCGCCGGGCCGAAGCGCCTCCACCCCGCGCCGCTGCCCCTCGCCACGCTCGGCCCGGTCGACGTGGTCGTCATCTCCCACGACCACTACGACCACCTCGATCTGCCCACGATCCGCGCCCTGGTCTCGACGGACACGCTCTTCGCGGTACCACTGGGCGTGGGGGCGCACCTGGAGCGCTGGGGCGTCGCGGAGAGTCGCCTTCGGGAACTGGACTGGCAGGAGTCGGCGCAGGTGGACGGCCTGCGGCTGACCGCCACCCCGGCCCGGCACTTCTGCGGCCGCGGCCTGCGCAACCAGCAGCACACGCTCTGGGCCTCGTGGGTCGTCGAGGGGCCGTCCGGTCGCCGCGTCTACCACAGTGGCGACACGGGGTACTTCCCCGGCTTCCGGGACATCGGAGCCGAGTACGGCCCGTTCGACGCGACCATGATCCAGATCGGTGCGTACAGCGAGTACTGGCCCGAGGGCCGCACGGACCATACGCCGCTGCCCGGTGGGTGGCCCGACATTCACATGACGCCTGCCCAGGGCGTGCAGGCCCACCTCGACCTGCAAGGAGGCACCCCGTCCGGCGTGCTGCTGCCGATCCACTGGGGCACCTTCAACCTGGCTCTGCACGCGTGGGCGGAGCCGGGCGAGTGGACGAGGGACGCGGCCGCGGAGGCCGGCCAGGCCGCGGCGTTCCCCCGGCCCGGCGAGCCTTTCGAGCCTGCGCGGAAGCTCCCCGAGGAGCCGTGGTGGCGGACCGTGTCCCATCCGATCGCCCGCCCGTGGCGGCGCCCCGGGCGGGTCGGGGCCGAGACGCCGAGCGGCGACCTCGACCTCGCGGGCGAGCGGTGACACCGGCCTGGGACGACCGTGCCGCGGTCGTGCCGATGCTCGAGAGTCCCCACCCGATGGGGTGCCGCCCGAGCGCCTGACCGTCGGCGACCACGGCGTGGCCGCTGAGCGGGTCCCGGACGGCGATGGTGTCTCGTCGCCGGTGCTGACGCGGCGAGTACCGGCACCCGGTGCCGTGGGCGCACGGCGGCCCGCGGTGTCCGACCCGGTCGTTTCGGACTCCCACCCGGTCGTTACGGACTCCCACCCGGTCGTTTCGGACTCCCGCCCGGTCGTCTCCGGATCGGCGCCTGGTCGTCTCCCTGCTCCCGTCACGACCGGCATCGTCGGGGCCGCTGATCCGGATGCGCCCCTACACGGTCAGCCGGCATCCTCCCGGTGCGCGTCGGGCGTGGAATCAGCGGGTCGCCGTGATGCCGTGCGGGCCCAGTCGCTCCGGCAGGTCGGCCAGGGCCGTCAGCTGTTCCAGGTGGTGGACGCCGCTCGGAACGCTCTGTGTGATGAGGGCGCGCACCACGTGTGCGGCCACCAGGCCGGTCGCGCGGCTCTGCCCGTTGCCCGTGAGGGCCAGGGTCGCGTGCCGGTCGCCGCGCCGGGCGTCGGCGCGTATCGCAAAGCTGTCGCCGCCGAGGTGGATGCGGCCGAAGGCGCCGGTCAGGAACCGCTGCCGGCGTGCCCCGCGCAGCAGCCCCGTGCGGCGCAGTGCGAACAGGGCGGCGGTCATCACCTGGGAGTCCAGGCACAGCCGCGTGGTCACTTCCGGGACGCCGAGGGTGCGGCGCAATGTGTGCTGGTCGGAGAACGGGAAGGGATGGGCGGTCCGTTCGCCGAACCCGGGTAGTGCCACCCGCTGGGTGCGGCCCGCGACGGGTTCGCCGAGGCCTGCGACGGTCCAGCGCACCGCGTCGGTGCCGTGCCGCTCTCCGGCGCCGAGTAGCACGGTCAGATCGATCCGCTCGGCACCGCCCACGGCGTCGTGGACGCGCCGCGCGAGGAGGTTGGTCAGTCCGGGAGCGAGGCCGACGCTGAGGACGGCCGCAGCCCCGGCCGCGGTCGCCGGCCCGTGCAGCTCCGTCACGTCCTCGAGCAGCCGGTGGGTGGCGTTCACATCCACGAGGTGGATGCCTCGCTCAAGGCAGATGCGGGCGATTCCCGCATCCTCGGGCTCGACGCACATCACGACGACGCCCACGTCGCGCAACTCGTCCAGCACCTCCGCGAAGCCGGCCAGGTCGCCCACGTCCATGCGCACCCCGCCGAGTCGCCGCGCCCTCTCCCCGTCGCGACCGGCGGGCATCACCTGGCCGGGAAACCACTCCGCGAGTGTGCGGGTCACCGTCGAGCCCACGGCTCCGTAACCGCCGACGACCAGGACGCGACCCGATTCGACTGTAGTCATACTCCAGTGAATACACTGTAGTGTCACTACAGTCAAAGGAAGGGAGGCAACCGGATGGCTGAGCGGCTGACTCGCGCGGACAAGGCCCGGCACACGCGACTGAGGATGATCCGCGCCGCGGAGCGGCTGTTCACCGAACGGGGCTGGGCGGCGACGACGGTCGACGAGATCGCCCGGAGCGCCCACGTCGGTGTGCAGACCGTGTACTTCACCTTCGGCAACAAGCGAGCCCTGCTCAAGGAGGTGCTGGACACCGCCGTCGCCGGTGACGCCGATCCGGTGGCCACGCTGGAACGCTCCTGGGCTCGTGAACTCCTCGCCGAACCCGACCCGGCGACGCAACTGCGCCTCCAGGCGGCAGGCGCCCGGCGCATTCTGCAACGGGCCGCACCGGTCCTGGAGGTCGTACGCGGCGCCGCAGCCGCGGAACCCGAACTCGCCGAGTTGTGGCAGGCCAGCCTCCGCCAGCGGCACACCGTCCAACTGCGCTTCGCCCGGGCCCTGGAAGCCAAGACCTCCGCCGGCCTGCGCGACGGCCACGATGCCGCGTCGGCCGCCGACATCGCGATGGCGCTGCTCGGTCCCGAGACGTACGGCCTGCTCGTGAACGGCCGCGGCTGGACGCCCGGACGATGGCAGCAATGGGCGGCGGACTGCCTCGTGCGCCAGCTCCTGCCCTGAGGGGGATCTCCTGCCGCGCCCGGTCTGAGGACGGTGCTCCCCGGTCTCTCCGTGCCCGGCGTCGCAAGGGGGAGCTCCGATGGGGCAGGCGCGGGGAGGCGCGGGGAGGCCGGGGAGGCCGTGGAGGCGGAGGCGCCGGGGGTGGCTTCCGCCGGGGCGGCGGCAGAGGCGGGAGAGGGCGGGCGCAGGCAAGGGTGCCGTCGCTCAAGGGTGGGAGGGCCCACCGGGAGACCGCTCTGGTTGCCCGCCCGGAGAGCGCCGGGCGGCCGGGGCGCCCCGGCCCGGGCAAGCCGCCGGAGCCGTCCGCCGGCGGGAATGACGCCGAGTTCCTCCGGCGGCCGGGCTCGCGGTGCAGGAGCGTGCCGGCGGCCGGGCCTCCGCCGTCGGCGCCGGGCCGGACCCGGCGGCACCCGGCCCGACCCCTCGGGGGCCGCCGAACGGGGCGCCCGCGGCCCGACCCCTCGGGCCCGCCCCGCGCCCGAGACCCGCCTTCCGCTTCCGCGGCGCGGGGGATATCCCCCGGAGCCGGCCCTCTCCCCAGTTGTCAGGACACTCCGCCGCATCGGCCTGAGACACGGGCGTACCCGGGCACAGTACCCCGCCGTCGGATCCGGGATATCGGCTGCGCGTGCGAGCGCTCCTACCAGAGCCGGATGCTCTTCGGGCAAGTTTGTCAACTGCCCACCACACATGAACGGTTCACGACTACCCTGTGTGCCCGGTGATCAACGATGGGCGCTAGCACCCACCTTTGACGCCATGCACACCGATCGGTACACGATTCCCGGGCCCCGTACCAAGGACGCTGATGTCTCAACTACGCGCACCCGCCGCGCGGTCGGACCGCCGCGAGGGCGGGCGGCACGGCCGGTCAGGCGCCCGCGCACTCTCCTCCGCGGGCAGGCCGCAGTCCACGCCGCCGAACTCCGAAGCCCGTATACGCCCCCAACTGATGCGCACCGCCGTTCTGCCCGCCGTGGTCGTGTCGCTCAGCGGCGCGGCTGCGGTGCTGTTCACGATCCGCTCCACCGGCGTGCGGCCCTCCGCGGCGCTGTGGGCCGCCCTCGCGGGCTCGGCGGTCCTCGCCGTCGTCGCCGTGGCGGCCGCGGCGCTGAGCGCGGAGCGCACCGCCAGATCCGTACTCGACCGCGCGCAGGCCCTGCGCCGGTCCAGCGCCCGCCGGCAGGCCGAACTCACCGCCGTCGTCGACGGGCTCCGCCGGGGGGAGCGCCCTCCGGCCCGTGAGAACCTCCCGGTCCCGCCCGCCGGCGGGGACGAACTCGACCTCCTCGCCCAGGAGCTGACGCGCTCCCACGACACGGCCGTGGCGGCCGTGGTGCAGGCGTCCCGGCTCTCCAGCAGCGTCGGCAACGAGCAGAAGGTCGAGGTCTTCGTCAATCTGGCCCGCAGGCTCCAGTCGCTGGTCCACCGGGAGATCCAGCTGCTCGACGAGCTGGAGAACGAGGTCGAGGACCCGGAACTGCTCAAGGGCCTCTTCCACGTCGACCATCTGGCCACCCGGATCCGCAGGCACGCGGAGAACCTCGCCGTCCTCGGCGGCGCCATCTCCCGGCGCCAGTGGTCGAACCCGGTGACCATGACCGAGGTCCTCCGCTCCGCCATCGCCGAGGTCGAGCAGTACCCCCGGGTCAAGCTGGTGCCGCCGATCGACGGCACCCTGCGCGGACACGCGGTCGCCGACGTCATCCACCTCCTCGCCGAACTGGTCGAGAACGCCACCCTGTTCTCCGCCCCGCACACCCAGGTGCTGCTGCGCGCCTCGCGCGTCACGGCGGGCCTGGCCGTGGAGGTCGAGGACCGGGGCCTCGGCATGCCGCTCTCCGAGCAGAACAAGATGAACGCCCTGCTCGCGGACCCCGACCAGGTCAATGTGGCGCACCTCCTGCAGGACGGCCGCATCGGCCTCTTCGTGGTCTCCGCGCTCGCACGCCGGCACGGCATCGCGGTCCGCCTCCAGTCCAACATCTACGGGGGAATCCAGGCCGTCCTGGTGCTGCCGCAGGGGCTGCTCGGTGCCGAGCCGGGCGCCCAGGGCGGCGCGGCTCAGCCCGGTGCCCACCGTCACGCCGACCATCCACCGGCCGCGACGGCCGCGGTGGCGGGCGGAGTCGCCGGCCGGGAGCGGGCCGCCGCACCCGCGGGTGCCGCTCCCCACCCCGCCGTCGAACCGCGGCAGGCCGCCGAACCGCACCACACCGGCGGCCAGCGAAGCCTCGGCTACACGACGAGCATGCCGGGTATGCCGCACCATCAGCCCCCGGCGGATTCCGCCGGGCCCGCTCCCCTCCCGGTGCGGGGCGAGCACCCGGACCGTCCCGACCCGGCCGCCCCGCGGACCGCTGCGGGCCGTGCGGCCGCACCGCGGGCCCCCGTCCCACCGCCCCCGCAGGCTCCCGCACCCCGCCACGCGCCTCCTCCGTACGGCTCCCCGGCCGTACGCGGCACCACGGGCCGCCCGCAACTGCCCAAGCGGCGCGCACAGGAGCATCTGGCGCCCCAGCTACGGGACGAACCGGCCCAGCGCAGGCCCGAGGAACCGGCCCTCCACGACCCCGGCCTGATGGCGGCCTTCCAGCGGGGCATCGGCCTCGCGGAGTCCGGGACGCCCCGAGCCGCGGACACGGCCCCACACGATCCGCAGCAACGTGACGACACCCACAAGGAGTAGATGCACCATGGCGAGCGATGTGCCCACGGGCCATTCCTCGGATCTCGACTGGCTGCTCAGCGGCCTGGTCCAGAGAGTGCCGTACACCCGCAACGCAGTCCTGCTCTCCTCCGACGGCCTGGTGAAGTCCGTGCACGGCCTCGACGCCGACAGCGCCGACCACATGGCGGCGCTGGCCTCCGGGCTGTACTCGCTCGGACGCAGCGCCGGCGCCCGGTTCGGCGACGGCGGAGAGGTCCGCCAGGTGGTGGTGGAGCTCGACTCCACCCTGCTCTTCGTGTCCACGGCCGGCTCGGGTACCTGTCTCGCGGTGCTGGCCGGGCGGGAGGCGGACGCCGCGGTTCTCGGGTACGAGATGGCGATGCTGGTGAAGAGCGTGCGGCCGTATCTGGTCACGCCGGCCAGACAGGCCACCGCGGCGCCGAGCGCCACGGGGCGCTGACCGTGCCGGCCCCCATGGACGGGCCGTGGCTCGACGACGCGGCAGGCAGACTGATCCGCCCGTACTCGGTGATCGGGGGCCGCACACGTCCGACGGCCGCGCTCGACCTGCTGTCCCTGGTGATGGCCACCGGCACGGCCCCCCAGGGGTCGCTCGGGCCGGAGCACGCGCTGGCCCTGGGCCTGTGCGACGGCCCCACGTCGGTGGCGGAGATCGCGGCGCACTTACGGCTCCCGGCGGTCGTCACCAAGGTGCTCCTCTCCGATCTCGTCGACTGCGGGGCGGTCACCGCCAGGGCCCCCCGCTTCCAGGAATCCCCCACCGACCGTTCCCTGCTGGAGGCAGTGCTCGATGGCCTACGACGCCGGCTCTGACCACCGCCCCGACCGCACCCCAGAGCGCGGCCGGGGCCCGCGCGACCGCGGCGACCCCTTTCCCAGCGCTCTGAAGATCCTCGTGGCGGGGGGCTTCGGGGTGGGCAAGACGACCTTCGTCGGAGCGGTGAGCGAGATCGAGCCGCTGTGCACCGAGGAACTGCTGACCGCCGTCAGTGTCGGTACCGACAGCCTGGCGGGTGTGGAGGCCAAGACGACCACCACGGTGGCCATGGACTTCGGGCGGATCACCCTCGACGACGAGAACGTGCTGTACCTGTTCGGCACACCGGGCCAGGAGCGCTTCTGGTTCATGTGGGACGAACTCTCCGAGGGGGCGCTCGGCGCGGTCGTCCTCGCCGACACGCGCCGGCTGGAGGACTGCTTCTCCGCCGTGGACTTCTTCGAACGGCGCGGCATCGGTTTCGTCGTCGCCGTCAACGAGTTCGACGGGTCCTACCGCTACGAACCGGACGAGGTGAGGGCCGCGATCGACCTGAGGCAGGACATACCGGTCGTGCTGTGCGACGCGCGTATCGCCAGCTCCGGGATCGGCGCCCTGGTCACCCTCGTCCAGCACCTGCTCACCACGACCCCGGCACCGGCAGCGGCGCCGAGCTACGGAGTTCAGTCATGACGTACGACCCGACCGGCCATCTCCTGCTGACACCCGTCGACCAGGAGGCTCCCGCCCGGGTGCGGCGGCTGCGCCAACTCGGCCTGGGGGAGCGGCCCGAGCCGGCGTTCGACGAGTTCGCGCACCGGCTCGCGGAGGTGACCGGAGCGCCCTACTCGATGGTCAACTTCATCGACGAGCACCGCCAGTTCTTCGCGGGGCTGCACACTCCCGCCGGCACCCACGCGGGCGGTGGCGACCTCGGCACGGCGGGAGGAGGGGACGTGGGCCGCTTCATGGCGCGCGACCACGGCTACTGCCCGCACGTGGTCGTGCGGCGCAAGGCGCTCGTGCTGGAGGACGTCTGCGACTACCCCCGGTTCGCCGGCAATCCGGTCGTCGACGAGATCGGCATCCGCTCCTACCTCGGTGCACCGCTGATCGACCGTACGGGTACCGCCCTGGGCACGATCTGCGTGGTCGACACCGAGCCGCGCCCGTGGGGCCGGGCGGGCCTGGAGACCATCAAGTCGCTCGCGGCGGAACTGGTCGAGCAGATCCACCGCCGCGAGGACGGGTTGCTGTGACGAGCGGGACGGCGTCCCCGGGAGTCCCGCGAGGCTCCCGGGGGCGCCGGGTGGCGCCAGCCGCGTGTGCGCTCCCGCCCGTCGCGCGTCCTAGACCAGGGCCTCGCCGCGGGTCAGTTCGGCCAGCCGCTGCGACCACTGGCCCTTCGACTGGCCCAGGGCCACTTCAGCCAGCCTGAGCAGCTGGACGTCGGAGGTACCCGCGGGCGCGAAGATGTGGTGCGCGTCGCGGAGATAGCGCTCGATGGGCCGTTCGGTGAACAGTCCGGCCGCCGCGTGGATCTCCATCGCGTTGCGTGCCGAGTCGAGCGCTGACTCGACGTTGACGAGCTTGGCGTTCATCAGCTCCGGGTCGCAGGGCAGCCCCCGGTCCAGCAGGTGCACCGCGTGGTACGCGACCAGCCGTGCCGTCATCAGCCGTGACTGGAGCTGCCCCAGCTTGAGTTTGATGGACGGCAGTTCGTGCAGCGGCTTGCCGTAGCGGTGGCGTTCGGCGCAGAACCGTGTGGTCTCCTCCAGGATGGCCTGGTGTATGCCGAGCGCCACGGCGGTCAGATTGGCGCGGCCGTAGAGCACGCTGGAGGAGTAGGCGACGGCCAGGCCGTCGCCCTCCTCGCCCAGCCGGTTGGCCGCCGGTACCCGGCAGTCCTCGAAGTGGAGCTCGCCGAAACTGAAGCCGTGCAGTCCCATGGTCGGCTTCTGCTCCCCCGTGCGGCATCCGGGGCGGCCGGACTCCACCAGGAAGGCCGTGAGGCCCTTGGACCCCGGCCCGGTGCGGACGACGACCCCGTGCAGATCACCGACGTGGCTGTTGCCGACGTACACCTTCCGGCCGTTGAGGACGTAGTCGTCGCCGTCCCGTACTGCGGTGGCGCTCATGCCCAGTACATGACCGCCCGACTCGGGTTCGGTGACCGCGATCGTGGGCAGGCACTCGCCCGCGGCGATCAGGGGGAGCCAGGTCTTCTTCTGCTCCTCGCTCCCGAAGTGGACGATCTTGGCGACGCCCAGCTGCGAGGCCTGGACCATGGCCCCCATCGACCCGCTCACCCGGGACAGTTCCTCGATGATGATCGTCTTGGCCAGATGGCCGACGCCCATGCCGCCGTGTCCCTTGGGGATCGTCGCTCCGAGCCAGCCCTGCCGTGCGATCAGCCGCGAGAGCTCGCGGTGCGCCGTGCGGGCGGTCTCCATGGCGGGAATGCGCGGGCGGACCTCGCACTCGGCGAAGTGCCTGACCCGTTCCCTGAGTTGCTGATGAAGTCGACTGGCGAAGTACCCGTCCATCGCGAGGCCTCCTCTGCGAAACGCCTGCTCGTGCGAGTGTTCGAGCAGGTGGTGCATCGGCATGGTCCCGTCCCGTACAGGCCGACTACCTCATGGTGTTGATCGCTTACGGGTGGTACAACTCGGTGGCCAACTTTGGCCGAAATGCAGTCTGCTGACGTGTGAGGGGGAGGGAGTCCCCGGTGGTGGCCGCCCGCCCGGTCCGGCGCAGGGCATGCCCATGGAGCATCTTTCTGCCACGTGCCCATGGCAAGCGGTTCATGGGCATATGGCAATGAAGGGCGGCATTCCGCTTCCGCCGACCGTCGGTCAGTCCGCACAGGTATGGAAACGTCCGCAACTCGGCCGGATTTGAGCGCTCTTGATCGGTAGCCGGTACCGGCGGACCGGAGTGCCGGCCGGGCGCTCTCCTGCGGTGCACGCCCCCGGCGGGGCCCCGCGGCGCCGGAAGGCGCCGGACGCGCACCCGTTCCCGCGCCCCTGCCACTCCGGTGCGTCGGCGGCCCGGGGCGCCGTGCGGGCCTCCCGTCCGCCTCCATGCCGAGGTCCGGCGCGTCCGGTGTACGCCGCGGCGCCTCCTCCCGGGCCGCGCCCCTCCCCGGCCGCGCCGCCGCCCGGCCGTGCGCGCGGTGGCGCGGCACCGCGCCTCGACCGTGCCGACCGGCCGGCAGGGGCGCGAGTTCGGGGTCGGGCCTGTCGGGCATCCCGCATCTGGGATACCGTGCCGAATATGAGAGAAGATCCCGAGGGCGGGCAGCGCGACCCCGTCGATGTACGGCTGGCGATACGGCTCGCCGGACTGCGGGCCGAGCGCGGCTGGTCGCTGGACGAGCTGGCGCGGCGCAGCGGAGTGAGCCGGTCGACCCTGTCACGTGCGGAGCGGGGCGAGATCAGCCCCACCACCTCGCTGCTGGGCAAGCTGTGCGCGGTGCACGGCAGGACGATGTCCCAGTTGCTGGGCGAGGTGGAGGCGGAGCCGGCCGAGTTCGTTCGCGCCGCCGACCAGACGGTCTGGACGGACGAGTCGGCGGGCTTCGTCCGGCGCTCCGTCTCGCCGCCGCACACCGGTCTGCGCGCGGAGATCGTCGAGTCCCGGCTCGCCCCGGGAGCCGACCTCGCGTACGAAGCGCCCCCGGTTCCCGGCATGGAGCAGCACATCTGGATGCTCGACGGCACGGTCGAGATCACCGTCGGCGACTCCACGCACGAGCTGCGCGCGGGTGACTGCCTGCGGTTCCGTCTCCGGGGCCCGACGCGGTTCCGCTGCGCCGGGCCGGAGGAGGCCCGCTACGCCGTGGTGGTGCTGCCGTGACGGGCTTCACCGTCTCCCGGCTGGGCGCCGGGGAACTCGGGCGTACGGCACCCCGGTTGGCGGAGCTGCTGGTCGACGCGGTCGAGGGCGGTGCCTCCGTGGGCTTCCTCGCGCCCCTCGACCGCACCGCCGCCGAGGAGTGGTGGAACTCGCACGGCCCCGCGCTCGCCGAGGGCGGTCGCGCCGTGTGGGTGGCGCGTGACGGCGAGCACGTCGTCGGCACCGTCAGCGCGGGCTTCACCGGAAACCCCAACGGCCGCCACCGGGCCGAGATCGCCAAGCTGCTGGTCCACCGAGAGGTCAGGGGGCGGGGGCTCGGACGGGCCCTGCTCGGCGCGGCCGAACGCGGTGCGGCCGGCCGTGGTGCCACCCTCCTCGTCCTGGACACCGAGACGGGCAGCCCCGCCGAGAGGCTCTACCGCTCGGCCGGATGGACGGCGGCCGGTGTGATTCCCGGCTTCGCGGCGGACCCCGGCGGCACCCTGCGGCCCACCACGCTCTACTACAAGCAGCTCTTCCGGGACCGGCGGGGATGAGCCGGCGCACCGACCACGGGCGGAATCCGGGGGCGGGGGGGTGTCCGCGTGCCCCACCGGGGCGCCACGCGGACCGGCGGTCGTGCTCGCGCGGCCCGGTGTGCGTGGGTCACGTACGGTGATGGTCCATGCGCGGTGGTCCGCCGTGTGTGACGCACGGTCACGCCGCCTGTGGGGTGACGGAAGTGTGTGACGCATGGTCATGATGTGTGCGCGGAGGACGCACGCGTGTGACGGACGGTCATGGGGTATGTGCGCGCGATCACAGGTGACGCTTCAACTAGCCCGTCTTCACGGGATGTTCACATCGGTCTACACCATTCAGTGCTCTCATGGGGGGAACCCCGCGCATTCCCCCATCCGTCTACCGATGGGGCGATCCCGTGGGGTCCGTCCAGTGTGATGACATTCACTGCCACCATGGCCGGAAGTGACGGATAGTAATGAGTGCCCTACATCACCGGCACGTACTGTTACGTGTGCCCAGACAGTCGACGAAGGAGACTCATGCGACCGTTCGTACTGAAGTACGTACTTCCGGCCGAGAGTCCTGCGGTCACGCTGCCGTACACCTACGACTCCGCCCTGCAGCTGAACGTGCTGCCGGACGGGCGGCCGGCCATCGTCGACCGCGATCTGATCCTGGTCACCGGCACGACGACGTCCACCGCCGGGTCCAAGACGCACTTCGACGACTGACGGACCGGCGCAGCAATGACCGTACTGATATTGACGTGCCGTCAAGACGTCACCGCAGACATGGTGATCGCCAAGCTGCACGACCGGGGAGTACCCCTCGTGCGGCTCGACCCCGCCGACCTCCCCGGTGAGGCCGCGCTGTCCGCCGAGTATGTGCGCGGTGACTTCTACGGCCATCTGTCGACCGACGGGCGGCTGCTCAGCATGGGAGCGCTGCGGTCGGTCTGGGTGCGAAGACCGGGCGATCCCGCCGCCCACGCCGAGGAGCCTTCGGAGTGGCTGACCGCGGAGACCGAGCAGGCCCTGTACGGGATGCTCTACTCGGCCACCGCGCGCTGGATGAACCACCCCTGCGTCTCGGCGCAGGCCCGCTGCAAGCCCTGGCAGCTCAGCCTGGCGCACCGCAGCGGCTTCGCCGTACCCCCCACCGTCATCACCACCTTCCCCCGCGTGGCGCGGCAGTTCGCCGCCCAGTACCAGGACATCGTGGTGAAGTCCGCCTCAGGGCCGCCGCCCGGCGATCCGCCGGTGTCCCTGCCCACCACCCGAATCCCCCCGACACCGACTTCTCCAGCGTGACCGCCGGGCCCACGATGCTCCAGCAGTACGTTCCCAAACGCGCCGACATCCGCCTGACCGCCGTGGGCACCAGCCTGTTCGCCGCCCGGAAGCGCTCCGTGGACGGGCAGGTGGACGGACGGTACGGCGACACCGGCCAGCCCTGGAGGGCCGCCGACGTGCCCGAGCGCATCGCCCGGTCCGTGCGGGACTACATGAGCCTCGCCGGACTCGCCTATGCCGCCTTCGACTTCGCCGAGGACGCGGAGGGGCTGTGGTGGTTCCTGGAGGGGAACCAGGGCGGCCAGTTCGGCTTCATCGAACTGGAGACCGGTCTGCCCATCGCGGAGGCCGTCGCGACGTGGCTCGCCCCACCGGCCAGGGAGCAGGGGTGACGGCCGAGGGCGCCGAGGGGAGGGGGTGCCCGGCGGCACGGGCGCCGCTCAGCGGGACGCCCCGGCGCCCAGGAACCGGCCGATCCGCCCGCGGAGCCCCGCCGGGTCCAGTCCGTGTGCGGCAAGGTGCTCCTCCATCCGCCCGTACCGCCGGAGCTCCCGCCGGGCGACGCCCAGCCCCAGCACCCGGTGCGGCACGTCAGCCAGTGCGTCGTTGACGGCGGTGGTCGACGTGCCCGCGAGATACGGCTCGACGACCACCACGTCGGCCGGGCCGTGCCCGGCCGCCCGCCGGACCGCGGCGGCGTCGAAGGGCCGGACGGTCGTCGCGTACAGCACCGTGACGTCTATGCCCTCGGTCGCCGCCATGACGTGGTCCAACATCGGTCCGACCGCGACCACCACGCCGCCGCGCCCCTCCCTGGCGGTCAGGAACCGGGTGCCGTCGACCGGCAGCCCGGACCCGTTCGACTGGAGCGACAGCCGCACATAGACCCGGTCGTCCCCCGAGGCCGCCGCCCGCAGCAGTGCCTCTGCCTCGTCCGGGTGCCCGGGCACATGGACGGTCCAGCCGTCGAGGGTGTCGAGCAGGGCCACATCGCCGGGTGCCATATGGGTGAAGCCGCCCGCGGGCCAGTCGTACGAGGCGCCCGCGCTCACCAGTACCCCGCCGACGCCCTGGTGCCCGAAGTCGAGCTTGACCTGCTCGAACGGCCGCTCGACCAGGAAGCTGGCGAAGGTGTGCACGACCGGCCGCAGCCCCGTCAGGGCCAGTCCACCGCCCACGCCGATCATCAGCTGCTCGCGGATGCCTACGTTGATCACCCGGTCGGGGTGTGCCCGCGCGGCGGGCCGGAAGCCCTCCGCGCTGATGTCCGCCAGGACGAGGGCGAGCCGGGGGTCCTCGTCCAGCAGCCGGGTCGTGCTCGATATGAAGCGTTCACGCATGGTGTCCATGATGGGTTTCCTCGGTGTGGTGTCCTGTTTCCCGTCGGGTGCCGACGGGGCGGCGGTGCGGGTCCGGGCCCGCCGCCGGGCGTGCCCGTCAGGCGGTCTCCGGCTCGACGCGGGCCACCACGGCGTGCGGGCGGCCGGGATGCGGGGCGGTGAACGCCGAGTGCAGGGCCTGCCGGTCGCGCCCGTCCACGGTCGCGGTGGACCAGCCGGCCGCCGCGAAGCGCGAGGCGATGCCTCCGGGCCAGCCGTGGGTCGCGGAACCGTTGTCGATCACCACCGTGTGGAGCCGGTCGAGCCCTGCCGGGCCGGCGAAGGCGATGGCCTCGTGGTTGCTCCCCTCGTCCAGCTCCGCGTCGCCGATCAGCACCCACACCCGGGGGGCGTCCAGCCCCTGTGCCCGCAGGCCCAGTGCCGTGCCGACCGCGAGGGGCAGCCCATGGCCGAGCGAGCCGCTGCCGATCTCCACCCCGGGCACGAGCACCCGGTCCGGGTGGTGGCCGAGAGGGGAGTCGTACGACCCGAACCCGGTCAGCGCCTCCTCGCCGATGAAGCCCTTCGCCGCGAGCACCGCGTAGTAGGCCATGGGCCCGTGGCCCTTCGACAGCAGGAACCGGTCGCGATCCGGCGAACCGGCGGTCTCCGGGGTCACCCGGAGCACCCGGTCGTAGAGCACCCAGAGCGCGTCGAGCGTCGAGGTCGCGGCGGGCCCGTGCTTCTCGTCGCCCGTCATCAGGGCCATCAGGGCCATCAGGCGGCCCGGGTCCCGGCGGCCGGGCGCACCGTCGTGAAGGGTGGTCAGTCCAGACTTGGTCATGCGACCCACCGTGCAACTTCAACCGCACTTGAGGTCAACCGGCAACCGGTTCGTGGCCACCCGGTGAAGTGCGGTATGGTTCTCGTGCGCGTTCGGCCGGGGGAAACCCCAGGTCAGGCGGGCACCGGGACGTGGCGCAGCTTGGTAGCGCACTTGACTGGGGGTCAAGGGGTCGCAGGTTCAAATCCTGTCGTCCCGACTTGTGAAAGTCGCAGTTCAGGGGCCGTTTCAGAGTGATCTGGAGCGGCCCTTCGGCGTTGTCCGTGCGGGCTTCGGTCAGCCGGAGCGTGCGACGGTGCGGGGCATCATGCGCTCGGCCAGCACGCCGATTGCCACAGCCGCGACGGCGCTGCCCACCGCGACCCAGCGCAGCACGCCCTCGATCGACGCGCCCAGGCCCTCGCCCGCGGCTCGTACCTCGATCAGGGTCGCGCCCGCGGCCACGCAGATGCCCGCGACCCCGATCATGACGGCCAGCGTGACCCCGGAGGCCTGGCCGGCCCGCTCGGGCGGCACCACGACCTGGGTTCCGGCGCTGCCCATCGTCCATCCCAGGCCGTACCCGAGCCCGGTCAGCGCCAGCCCGGGCACATAGGTCCACAGCCCCCCGCCATAGGACACGAGGAACAGGCCGGCGCCTCCGACCACGGTCCCCACGCCGATGGTACGGGGGACGTCGAAGAGCTCGCCGAGCCGCCCCGAGAGCAGCGCGGCGATCCCCGCCGAGACGGACGCGGCGAGGAAGACCAGGCCGGCCCCGAGTGGGGAGTACCCCTCGACCTGCTGGAGGTAGATCGTGATGCCGTACATGGCGACGACGAAGGCGATGTTCGCGACGGTGGCCATCATGGTGATGAGCACATAGGGCTTGTTGCGGAACAGGTCGAGGGCGACCAGCGGCCAGCGGGTCACGCGCTCGTGGAGCACGAAAGCGACCAGCAGCAGCACCCCGGCCGCCGCGAGGCCGATGGTCCACCCGGGGGGCCAGGCGGTCGAGCGGTCGACCGCGTATGTCACCAGGGCGATGCCGACCGCGACCGTGAGTACGCCCGGCAGGTCGATCGAGCGGGGCACGGTGGTGTCGCGCGACTCGCGTACTCCGGCGACCACCATCAGGATGGCCGCCGCACACGTCGGAACGTTGACCAGCAGCACGACGCGCCAGCTCAGCAGCTCGGTGACACCGCCGCCGAACACGGGTCCGAGGGCCAGTGCCACGGCGCCGATCCCGAAGGCGTTCCCGATGGCCCGGAGCGTGCGGTCCGGGGGATAGGCGTCCGTGATCACGGCGATGGCGAGCGGGAACAGCACGCCCGCGCCGACGCCCTGGGCGATCCGCATGACGATGACGACGCCCGCATCGGAGGAGAGCCCGGCGGCGAGCGAGCAGACGCCGAACACGACCAGGCCGCCGAGCAGCATCCGCTTGCGGCCGAGGATGTCGCCGAGCCTTCCGCCCGGGATCAGGGTGGCGGCCAGCGCCAGCATGTAGCCGCTGATCACCCACTGGAGATTGGTCGTCGTGGTGCCGAGCTCCGAGGCCATCCGGGGGAGGGCCAGGTTGAGTGCCAGGAAGTCGAGCTGCACGACGAAGATGCACAGCGATGCGGCGATGAGCGTCAGGCCGAGACGCGGCCGGCCGGCACCGGGGCCGTCCGGGCGGGGCCCGGGGTCTTCGCCGTGAGGTCTCCGGTGGGGTCGGCCGAGGTGCATGGCGGGCTCCTGTGTTCCTGCGCCCGCCGGCAGTCCGGCGGACGCCCTCCCGGTGTCCGTCGCCCTGCCGGTTCCCGGCAGGGGTAGCGCCGTATCCGCGATGCGCCACGACATGGCGCTCCGGCGGTGTGGGCCGCAGGAGCGTCCCGAGCATAGTCAATCAACCGTGGCGATTCTGGATGTAATGGTGTATTTCGTTCGCTCGGTGGTGGCGCACCCGATCGCCCCGCCCCGTCCGGCCCCGTCGCGCCCCGCTCCGCCCAGACCCGAGCAGCCCTGCACCGTCCCGAGCCGTCGCGCCCCGCCCGTCCGGGCGCGGCCCCGCGGCCCCGCGGCCCCGCGGGAGGCGGCGGAGGTCATCGCCCCGTGCGCCCCGGCCTCTGGTGACCGGGGGAGAGGACCCGTGCCTGGTCTGCGGGGACCCGGGTCGCGGCACCTGGACACCCGCGACCCCGTGGAAGCCCCGATATCCGTCACCGCGCGCTGATCCACCGGGGACTACCGGCCAGCGCTTAGCGTGTGACGATGCGTCACACAAAACAGCGAACCGGAACCGCCTGGACGAGAACGCAGGCCCTGACCATCGTGGCGACCGGACTGGGCCTCTTCATGGTCTTCCTCGACGCCCTGATCGCCAACGTGGCCCTGCCGGACATCCAGCGGGACTTCGGCGTCGGCGAGTCGGGTCTGCAGTGGGTGGTCGCCGCGTACTCCATCGGCATGGCGGTGTTCATCATGGCCGGGGCGACCGCGGCTGACCGGTTCGGGCGCAGGCTCCTGTTCGTCGCCGGCGTCTCGGTGTTCACCCTCGCCTCCGCCGCCGCGGGCCTGGCGCCCGGACTCGTCCCCATGGCGATCGCCCGCGCCGTCCAGGGGATCGGGGCGGCGACGGTGACCGTGACGTCGCTGGCGCTGGTGAGCGCCGCGTTCTCCGACGACAACGAGCGGGCGAAGGCCATCGGGCTGTGGACCGGCGTGGCGAGTGTGGCGACCGCCCTCGGCCCCACGGTCGGGGGCGTGCTGACCGAGAGCGTCAGCTGGCGGGCCGTGTTCATGGTCAATGTGCCGGTCGGTGTGCTGGTCCTGGCGCTGACCTTCCGCTATGTCGCCGAGTCCCGCGAGGACACTCCCCGCGGCTTCGACTGGGGCGGCCAGTTGCTGTTCGTCGTCGCCGTCGGATCCCTGGCCTACGGGCTCATCGAGGGACAGAAGGCCGGCTGGACGTCGTCCGAGATCATGACCCTGCTGGCCGTCGGCGTGGTGGGCCTCGCCGCCTTCGCCCGCTACGAGTACCGGAACCCGCACCCGATGATGGACGTCCGCCTCTTCCACCACCGCGCCTACGCCGTGGGCATCGCGACGATCTTCTCGGCCTTCTTCAGCGCGTACGGGATGCTGCTGGTCGTCACGCAGTACTTCCAGAACGTCGAGGGGTACTCGCCGGAGTCGGCCGGGCTGCTGATCCTCCCGTTCGCCTTCAACATCATGCTGCTGTCCCCGATCGCCGGCCGGCTGGCGGCACGGGTCGGGCCGCTGCCGGTCGCCAGGACCGGCCAGCCGCTGCTGGTCGCCGGGTTGGCCGTCATCGCCCTGGGGATGCCGGTCTCCGTTGCCGTGGTCGCTGCGGGGCTCTTCCTCTGCGGCGCCGGGGTGGCCCTCCTCGCCACCCCGGTCACCGCGCTGGCCATGAGCTCGGTGCCGGTGGACCGGGCCGGGATGGCCTCCGGCATCATGAGCGCCCAGCGGGCCATCGGCTCCACCTTCGGCTTCGCGGTCCTCGGCAGCATCCTCGCCGTCTGGCTGGGGCGGACGCTCAGCGCCGACCTGCGCCAGGCGGTTCCGGACGCCTCGGCCCGCCAGGCGATCACCGACCGGATCATCCAGGAGGCCAACCCGCACGCCTACGCGGCCGAGATCGGCCCCGGGAGACCGCTGCCCGGGGCCTCGGCCGAGCAGCAGGCCGCCATCGTGGAGGCCGCGACGCGGGACTTCATCCAGGGCTGCCAGGTGAGCGTCGGTTTCGGAGCCGCCCTGTGCGCGGTGACCATGGTGCTGCTCTGGACGGTCGCCGGCAGCGGTACGGAGCCCCGTGCGTCGCGGTGACTCCCGGAGCACGGCCACCCCCGCCCAGTGCTTCGGTCCGGAGCCGGGGTGTGGGGGTGGCGTCGCGGTGTTCGTCCCGGGGATCGCGGCTTTCCGCGCCGGCCGGTGTTGCGGACGGCGTGGGCGGTTCCGGTACCTCGGGGCCGGGGCCGGGCCGGGGTGCGGGGGTGGCGTCGCGGTGTTCGTCCCGGGGATCGCGGCTTTCCGCGCCGGCCGGTGTTGCGGACGGCATCGGCCCTTGCGGCCCCGAGGCCCGGCGGACGGCATCGGCCCTTGCGGTCCCGAGGCCCGGCCCGGTTCCTCCGGGAAGGCCCCGGACGGACCTTCCCGGCACCCCGTGCTCAGCCGGCGGCGGGGCCGTCCGCGAGGACCGGCGGCGGCCGCAGCCCCGGCCAGGCGCTCAGCGCGCCGGCCAGCTGCGCCCGCGAACGGACGTCCAGCTTCTGGTAGATGCGCGTCAGCCGGGCCTCGACCGTCTTCACACTGAGATACAGCCGAGCAGCCGCCTCCTGGTTGCTGGCGCCCTGCCCCACGAGCAGCGCCAGATGCAGCTCCGCCTCCGTCAGTGACGACAGCGCGCCGGCGCGGGACGGCGCGGGCTCGGCCGTCCCGACGGGGTCTCCGACGCCAGCGCCAGCCACGGCGCCGCGCCCGACCGCTCGAAGACCGCTGCCGCCGCCTGCAGCGCCTGCTGGGCGGCCGAACGCCTGCGACGGCGGCGCTCCACCCGGGCGAGCGCGATCAGCGCCCGGCCGCGCTCCAGCGGCAGCCCCGCCCCGCCGAACCGGTCGGCGGTGGCCGCCAGCAGCACGGCCGCCTCGTCGGACTTCCCGCCCGCCGCCAGGCAGAGCGCGTACACCCGGTCGCAGCCGAGCAGCACCGTCGTACGGCCCAGCCGCTCCGCGACCGGGCGGACACCGGCCAGCACATCGGCGGCCTCCTCGGGGGCGTCGTTGGCGATCAGCGCCTCGGCCAGCTCCTCGTGCCAGCGCAGCATGGACGGGTCCACGGCGTTCTGGGCCCGCTCCCCGGCCTGGACCCGGCGCAGCGTCTCCAGGGCGTTGGCCACGTCGCCGGTGACGAGCTGGATCCGGCCGAGCGCGTAGAGGCTGCGCGACAGGAAGACGTGGTCGCCCTCCTCCTCGGACGCCTGGGCGCTGCGGCGGGCGTAGCCGGCGGCGCGGGCGAAGCTGCCGCCCGCCGTCTCGGCGAGGGCCAGCGAGTACCAGGCGGGCCCCGGGGAGAGACCGGCCTCCAGGGTCAGTGCCAGTGACCGGCCGGCGTGGGACAGCGCCACCGCGCACTGCCCCCGGCGCGCCTCGACCTCGGCGGACGTGTTGAACAGCTCGATGGCGTCCTCGACGGTGCCGCGCTGCTCGACCAGCGGCAGCAGGGCGTTCAGCTGGTCCCGGGCGTCGCCGAGCCGGTCGTCGAACAGGGCGTGGCGGATCGTCAGTATCCGGGCGGCGTTGCGGACCCCCAGCGGCCGCTCGACCATCTCCAGGGCCCGTGCCTCGGCGAGCACCCGCTCGGCGTCCGGCCAGCCCAGGAACCGCTCCATGCGGGCCCGGACGGTCAGCGCCCTGGCCGCCGTCTTCGCGTCGCCGACGGAGGAGGCCAGTTCGGCCGAGTCGACGGCGGCCGCCCGCGAGCGCACGGGGTCGCCGTCGGCGAGTACGTACTTCACCGCCAGGCGGAGCTGTACCGCGGCACGCAGCGCGGTGTCGCCCTCGGAGTCCTCCATCGCGTGCACGTAGATCTCGTCGAGGCCGGTGAGCCCCTGCCCCGCGGTGTCCAGCACCGCGAGCCGGGCGCGGACCCGGTCGGCGGGGGCGGCGTCCCGGGAGAGGAGGTCGGTGGCGGCCCGCACCGCCAGGTCGGCCCGCGCGGCACGGGCCGCCTCCTCCGCAGCGTCCACGAGCCGGGCGATCCGCTGCCGTCCCTCCCGGCCGGGTGTGGTCTCCGCGGCGAGGAGGGCGAGTTCGGCCGCCAGGGCGCTGTTGCCCCGGCGCCGCGCGGCTTCGGCCGCGGCGGCCACCTCGGCCGCCAGCAGCTCGTCGGGCACGTCCGTGGCGAGAGCGCGGTGCCGGACCTCCTCCACCGGGTCGTCCACGACCCGCGCGAGCGCGGCGTGCCCCTGGCTGCGCTCGGTCCAGCAGGCGTCGTGGACGAGCGTCGACGGCAGCACGCCGGCCGTGAAGGCCACGGACCCGTCCTCGGTGAGGGTGACCAGCCCGGCCCGTTCGGCCGTGGCCAGGTCGGCCTCCGCGGTGGGGCGGCCGGCCCGGCGGATCAGCGACGCCGACGGCCGCAGCGCGAGCGCGGCGAGCAGCAGCGTGGCGCGCACCGTGGGGGAGGCCACGCCGAGGAGCTGCCGGGCGAGGTCGCGGGCGCGGCCCGACAGGGAGAGTGCTTCGGCGTGGTGCACCGGTGTGCGCGCGTCGGCGAGGGAGCGGCCGATGGCGAGCGCGAGTCGGGGTTGCCGCCGCTGGCCCGGTGGATGCGTCCGGCCATCCGGGACGGGAGGCGGTGGTGGATGAGGAGTTCGGCGATCTCGTCGGCGTGCAGCGGGGGCACGTTCAGCACATCGGCCTCGGAGGGAACCCACAGCGGTTCCGGGCCTTCGCCGGGGAAGCCGGGGCCGTACGCTTCCGCGTCGGGGGTCTCCACGGCGACGGCCCGCAGTGCGGACGGGGCCAGATGGAGGGCGAAGCGCAGCAGGTCCGCGCTCTCGGGATCCATTCGCTGCACCCCGTCGACGACGAGCAGGACCGGACTGCGGGCGGCGAGGGTGCGGAGGATCCCGGCGACGGCCAGTCGCAGGGCGATGCGGTCCCAGCCCCCCTCGGGCACGGGTGCCTCCCGGCACAGCATCGCCACGGCGGCGCGCTGGGGGCCGGGCAGCACCTGGAGGACGTCCCGTTCCCCAGCCGTGCTCCCGCCGTCGGACGCGGGACCCGTCCGCGGTCCGTCGCCGTTCGCCGACGCGGCGACCGAGGCCACCAGCGTGGCGGCGGCGGCGCCCGGGGTCCCGCGGTCGGTGGGGAGCGTGGCGAGCCGCAGCACGTGCTCGCCGCGTGCCTCGGCGCGTGCCGCGATGGCGAGCGCCACCTCGGACTTGCCGACCCCCGCGGGGCCGGTGAGGAGGGCGCGCCCACCGGAGTGCAGGACGCGGTCGAGGCGGTCGAGGAGTTCGGCCCGGCCGACCGGCACGCGGGGGCCTCCCACGCCGGCACGCGAAGGCGGGTACGCACCGATGCTCACGTACCCCCACCACCTTCCGGCGCGCGGGCCCCCTGCCCGCTGGAGCAGAGAATACGAACCCGCTCGGCCCCGTCCAGGCCCGGTGTCCGGCATGCGGACAGGTCTGTACCGGACCGACAGCGGGGCGCGTCCGTGGGCAGAGCCCACGAACGCGCCCCTGACCTGCATGGATGCCGGTCGTGTCGCCGTATCAGAAAGTGAGACTCCAGCTGTCGATGTAGCCGGTGTCACCCGATGCCACGTCGCGGACCTGGAGCTTCCAGGTCCCGTTGGCGACCTCGCTGGAAGCGTCGACGGTGTACGTCGCGAGGACGTTGTCGGCGCTGTCCGAGCCGGACGAGGTCTTCAGGTTGCGCACGGTCCCGTCCGGGGCGATCAGGTCGATGACCAGGTCACCGCGCCAGGTGTGCTTGATGTCCACGTCGACCTTGAGGGCGGCGGGGGCGTTGCCGGTGAGACCGGTCACGGTGATCGAGGACGTGACCGTCGAGTTGTCCGAGATCGTGACGTTGGCGCTGTTGGTGAAGGTCGTGCCCCCGGGCGTGGTGCCGGTGACCGCGTTGACCGTCTTCGTGGCGTCGGCGATGCCGGCGCCGCAGCCGCCGGAGCAGGCGCCGGGCAGCGGACGGGCGTTCGCCTTGATCGCCGACTCGATGTCGGCCGGGGTCAGCGACGGCTTGACCGACTCCAGCAGGGCGGCGAGACCGGCGATGTGCGGTGCGGCCATCGAAGTGCCCTGGTAGGGCTTGTAGTTCTCGGTCGACTGGGTGGTGGTGCCCGAGTTCAGTGTGGAGAGGATGCCGTTCTCGGGGGTGGTGACGGTGCCCGGGGTGTCGGTGGCGCGGCGGGTCTCGCCGCCGGGGGCGGACACGTCCACGATCGAGCCGTAGTTGGAGTAGAAGGACCGGCCGCCGTCACGGTTCGTCGAGGCGACGTTGATGATGTTGGTGCAGTTGGCCGGGGTGAACCGGGAGGCGTTGGCGTTGCTGTTGCCGGCCGCCACCACCACCGTGGAGCCGCGTGACACGGCGCCGTTGATGGCGTTCTGGTAGACGCTCGGGCAGGTGAGGCTGGGGCCGCCGAGGCTCAGGTTGATCACCTTCGCCGGGGTCGCGTTGGCCGGGGCTCCGGGCACGCTGCCGCCGGAGGCCCAGGTGATGGCGTCGGCGATGTCCGAGGACGAGCCGCCGCACTTGCCGAGCACCCGCACATGCTGGACCTTCGCGTTGTACGCGATGCCCGCGACGCCCTTGCCGTTGTTCGTGGTCGCGGCGATGGTGCCCGCGACGTGCGTGCCGTGCCACGACGAGGGGCCCGCCTCGGAGTCGGGGCCGCACTCGCCGTCGGTGAGGTTCCAGTCTCCCTCGTCCTTGGGGTCGCCGTCGCGGCCGCTGCCGTCGCGGGCTTCCGAGGAGCTGGAGATGAAGTCGTAGCCGGGGACGGTGTTGGCCGCCAGGTCCGAGTGGGCGGCGTAGCCGGTGTCGATGACGGCGACGGTGACACCGCTGCCCGTGGTCTTGTCCCAGGAGCCGGGCACGTTCATGCCGCCGGTGGCCTCGAACAGGTCCCACTGCTTGGCGTACTCCGTGTCGTTGGGGGTGACCGCCATCGCGTACGCGCGGATGTCCGGCTCCACCGAGGCGACCGAGGAGTCGGCGCGGAAGGCGTCCATGACCTCGGCGAGGTCCTTCTTCGAGGCCTCCCCGCCCAGGTCGACGAGGGCGGCACCGCCGGCGAGGCGGCGCTCGAAGCGCAGGCTCTCCCCGGTCTGGGCGCCCTTGGCCTTGGCGTCCCCGGCCGCGGCGGTGTTCGAACCCGCCTCCTCGGCCTGGGACTTGTAGGTGACGATGACCTTCTCGACGGGCGAGTCCGGCAGTTCGGTCATCGCTTGCGAAACCGGGGCGGGCTTCGGCGAGGGTTCCCCGAGGCGGCGGCGAACGCCACGGAGGATGTGGCGGCGGCACCCAGAATCGTGGCGCTCGCGGCCACGACGGATATGAGTCTCCGTCCGGAACCGTTCAAGATGATCCCTTTCAACTGACGGTGCGGAGGCAGAGGGGCGGCGCATGACGTCCGCGGTTCGCCGTGGGGGTGCGATCCGCGGAGCCCCGGGCCGGGTGCGCCCGTGCGCCGCCTCCTGCGCGACGGCCCTGGTCAAGAGCCGCCACCGGACGTCACCCAGAGTTAGCATGCACCTGACATTTGCAAGGTGGCCGGGATCCGCCGGTGCGGCAGACAGTAGGGAACGCCGAGGTGAACCCGATACGGGGAAAACCCTTGTCACCCCTGCCCGGCCCCCTCGACCGGTTGCGGGCTGCCCCACCTCGTCGCGCTGACCTGGGACGACGCTTCGAGCTGAGCGTCCAACGGGCCCGGAGGACAATGGGATGCGGGGCCGTCGCCCAGAACCCACGGAGGTCGGCGTGGATGTCCTGGTCCTGATCGGGCGCATCCTGTTCGCGCTCGTGTTCCTGTACTCCGCGGTGGGGCACCTCACCCAGCACCAGCAGCTGGGCGCCTACGCCGCGTCCAAGGGCCTGCCCGCCGCGGAGGCCGCGACCCTGCTCAGCGGGGTGCTCATGCTCCTCGGCGGCCTGAGCGTCGTGCTCGGCGTCTGGGCGGACCTGGGCGCCCTGTTGATCGCGCTCTTCCTCTTCCCCACGGCGCTGATCATGCACGCCTTCTGGAAGGAGACCGACCCCCAGGCGCGCCAGACGGAACAGATCTCCTTCCTGAAGGACATCGCCCTCGGCGGCGCCGCACTGGTGATGTCGGCCTTCTTCGCCTACGCGGCCCACGACCTCGGACTGACGCTCACCGGCCCCCTGTTCTCCATGAGGTGAGCGCGGCGCCCCGGTCGCCGTGACGTGCCGGTCCGCCCGCGCCTCACGGCGACCGCGGCGCCGCGGGGCGGACGCGCCGCACGCCGCCGTCCCGCGAACCGGTCCCCCGGAACGGCGGCCGCTCGGTTCGCGCGGCGACGGCTCAGCGCATGCGCAGCCGCGGCGCCCGCGCCGCCGCGGGGACCGGGCTCCCGTCCCTGCGCAGATCGTCCCGCAGCGCCGCCGCCCAGCAGGTCAGCCCGACGACGTCGATCCCGTACGGCCCTTGGGCCCCGTACGGGACGATGGACTCCGCGCCCCGGGCCAGCAGCGCGGCGCCCCCCGCGGCGTTGCCGCGTGCGGCGTGTGTCAGCCCCACCGCAAGCTGCGCCAGCCCCCGCCACAGTCCGCGCTCCTCGTCCGGCCCGGACTTCCAGGCGTCCTCCAGCACCTCATGGGCGTGGAACGGCATCCCCGCATTGAGCAGCCGCTGCGCCTCGGCCAGCGTCTCCCCGGGCGAGCGGACCACCCCCTCCGGCTGCCGGTCCACCCCTTCCGCTCCGTACGGAAGCGGCCGGCCCAACCCGTCCCGAGGACGCGCGCTGCGCGCCCGGCCCTCGTCATCGCGATCCCTCGACGTCCTGCTCACGCCCCGATTGTCACCCCTCAGCCCCGATCGCACCCAACGCCGGACCCTCCGCACACGGTGGGCGCGTGTCGCCGGGAAGGGTGCGGATTGGGGTAGTGTTCTCCTGCGCGCTCAGCCGGGGCAGGCCCGGGAAGCGCGCACCGGGACGTGGCGCAGCTTGGTAGCGCACTTGACTGGGGGTCAAGGGGTCGCAGGTTCAAATCCTGTCGTCCCGACGGTAACGTCGCGGATCAGAGGGGTCCTCCGGGGCCCCTCTCGATCGTTTCCAGGGGCGTCGTCTCACGACTTCCCGCCAAGGCTGTCGATCAAGGTCAGCCGAGCAGTTCGGCCGGCTTCGCCGAACCCGCCTTCAACGACTGCGGGTCGGGGTGCACGTAGGTCCGCTCGGTGAACCCGAGGGTGCGAGCGACCGGCCCACGCGGTCCACCGTGTCCGGCACCCCGTTGTTCGCCCTCCACGACAGGCAGGCGTGCCGTGCGTCGTACAGCCGTACCTTCCCACGTCCGTAGCGGCCAACACAGCCTGTGCGCCTCGCGCCGGAGCCTGTCCGTCTTCCACGGCCGCCCCAGGTCGTCATGCGTCGACGGCTCCCGCGTCCGCGCGAAAAGGGTGGGGGCGCCGACACCGGCCCGTCGCCGGCCGACCGGCGCACGACGGGCGGCACCGCGCGCAGCGGGCGCCGCAGCTCGGTGAACACCCGGGCGTCCAGGACCTCCAGCTCCTCGCGGTCCACCCGGTAGGCCCACGACGGCGCCGGGGGCCGTCCGTGGCGTCCAGAGCGGCGTGCGCCTCTTCGAGCGCCCGCAGGGCCGGTTGCACCTCCCGGCCCGTCCCCCGGCACGGCGAGCCCCGCCCCGTGTCAGCGCACCACCGCGATCGCCGTCACCACCAGCCCCGATTCGACGAGCCAGCGCCCGTCGAAGCCCTTCAGCGGCTGCCCGTCGACGACCGGGCCGTCCACGAGCAGCCGGGCGTGGAACGTGGCGTCGTCGGGGTCGATCGTGACGACCGCCTCCTCGAAGTCCAGCCAGCGCCCGGCCAGCGGGTACCAGGCCTTGTAGACGCTCTCCTTGGCGCTGAACAGCAGCCGGTCCCAGCAGACTTCCGGGCGCAGGAGGCCGAGCCGGTCCAGCGTCGCGCGCTCCTCGGGCAGGGTGACCAGATCGCGGACTCCCCGGTCGGGCAGGGGCAGATGGGGTTCGGCGTCCAGACCGATCGTCAGCACGTCGGCGGCATGAGCCACCGCCGCCGCCCGGTAGCCCCGGCAGTGCGTCATCGCGCCGACCGCGCCGGCCGGCCACCGCGGAGCCCTCGCGGCCCCGGCAGGATCGGTCCGGGCGGGAAGCCGAGTTCTTCGAGCGCCCCGCGGGCGCACACCCGGACCGTGCCGAACTCCCGCTGCCGTTCGGGCACGGCGTTCGCCACGACGGCGCGTTCCTCGGGGTACATCTGCGGCACCTCCGGGTCCCCGAACGCCTCGCGGACCGCGATCGGCGGGGGCAGCAGTTTGCCGATCATGCGCGCGCTCCGTCCGGCACCAGCGGGAAGACCTCCACGGGACGGCCGGGCGTTCCCGGGCGTTTGCGCCACTCGCGCGGATAGCCGAGGGAGACCTCCTGGTGCGGCACGCCCTCCCACCAGATCAGCCGCGGGATGTGCAGATGGCCGTAGACGACGGCGGACGCGCGGAACCGGCGCGGCCAGTCGGCCGTCGCCTCGGTCCCGCACCAGAGTGCGAACTCCGGGTGCCACAGGACCCTGGTGGGCTCGCGGACCAGCGGAAAGTGGTTGACCAGCACGGTCGGCAGGTCCGCCGGCACCTCGGCCAACCTGGCCTCCGTGATCTCCAGCCGGGCACGGCACCAGGCGTCCCGTGACGGATGGGGTCCGGGTGCAGCATGAACTCGTCCGTGCACACCACCCCGGCCTGTTCCGCGGTCGCCAGGGCCTCCTCCTTGGAGCGCGCCCCGGCGGGCCGGAAGGAGTAGTCGTAGAGGACGAAGAGCGGGGCGATCGCCACCGGCCCGCCGGGGCCGTCCCAGACCGGGAACGGGTCCTCGGGAGTGACGACCCCCAGTTCCCGGCAGACCCGTACCAGATGCCCGTAGCGCTGCTCGCCGCGCAGGCGCACCGGGTCGTCGGGGGCGTCCACAGCTCGTGGTTGCCCGGTGCCCAGATCACCTTCGCGAACCGCCCGGCCAGCAGCTCCAGTGCCCAGCGCACATCGGCCACGTACTCGCCGACGTCACCGGCGACGAGCAGCCAGTCCCCGTCCGACTCCGGGTGCAGCCCTTCGACGATCTCGCGGTTCTCGGCATAGCGGACATGCAGGTCGCTGACGGCCACGAGCCGGGAGCCGCCCCGGGGGCCGCTCCCCGCGCGTACCTCCGCGGGCGTCTCCGGACCGCCACGGACCTCATAGCTCACGGTGCACTTCCCAGCTCCTCGGTAGGACGGCTCGGTGGGACGGCTCGGCAGGACGGCGGTATGCGGTGGTGGAGCACACCGCGGTGCGACGGCTGTACGACGGTGCAACGACGGCGGGTGCCGGGCCGGTTCCCGGCACGGCGGCGTACACCGGGGCCGGGCGGGCCACCCGCAGGCGACCGGCGGTCCGGCGCCCGGAGCCAGGATACGCAGCTCAGTTCACTCCGAGAGACCGCTGCCGTACGGGCGTACAGGTCGAGCAGTCGCACCCGGGCCGAGTGCAGCCGATGGGCCAGGACGCGCCCGACCCACTGGCCTATCGCCGAGCCGAACGCGGGTCGGCTTCCATCAGGCTGCGGACGGGCACGGCGTCGAACTCCTGGGCGCGCACCGGGGTCATGGCCTCGGCGCCCAACTGCCAGACGTACGGCGGGAACAGCCATGACCAGCCCACGAGTTCGCCGAAGCCGAGGTTCTCGATCACGGCGGGCGGCGGCCGGGAACCCGGATGTCCAGGGTGACGGTGCCGGACCGTATGATCCAGAACCGGTCGGCGAGGCGGCCCTCCTCGAAGACGCGGGCCCCTTCGGCGAACTTGACGTCCTTGGCCATCTCCATCAGCCGCCCGCGGTGCTCGGTGGACAGGGCGGCCGTGATCCGTGTCGAAGAGCTGCTCATTGCTGGGGCCTCCGTTCGCCTCAAGGCCATCGTGAGCCGTCCGGGCGCCGAATGCACGGCCTGGGACCGCATGCCGTGGCCGGCATCCGAATCCGCGGAGCGCGGCAGCCGCCAGGGTCGGTGAGTGTCAGGGTGGGCATGTGCCCGGGCGGCATGTGCCCGGGTCGGCATGTGCGCCGGTTCGGAAGGTCCCGCCGAGCCCGGGGGTCCGACGAGCGGGGAGGCCCGTTGCGGCGGGAGGCCCGACGAGCGGCGGAGTCCGAGGTGCCGGAGCGCCCGACATGCCGGAGACTCCGATCCGCCCCGCAGACCGGGACGGTCGTGCCGCAGCGGGACGCGGGGCGGCGAGGGGCGGGGCGGGCGGCGAGGGGCGCTCCGAACGTGGCGGCGGGCGCGTGGTGCCGGTGGGCGCTCCGTGCGCACGGGACGTTCACCGGGGCCAGTCCTTGGTGATCTCGAAACTGTGGGACTCGCAGCCGAGGATCCGGCCTTCCCTGTCCGCGAAGGTGCCGGTGACCTGGTACACGTCCCGGGCCATATGGCCGATGGGCAGCCGCTCCGGCGGCAGCACGATCTCGTAGGGGCCTCCACGGCGGTAGTCGCCGAGCAGGACCTCCTGGTGGCCGACCGTCACGCCCTGCCGGGTCCGTTCGTCGACGAACCGCAGCCCTCCAGGTCCCGGCCGGAGCCCACGGCGAACTCCAGCCGTACCCGGAACTCCGAGCCCTCCCGCAGTACCAGCGGTGGGGCGGCGGCCCGGCGCCGCCGCCCTGCGGGGGCACGAGGCGTACGGGCATGTCGGGGCGCCCCTCCACCTGGATCGTCACGCTCAGTAGCTCGAAGTCGGAGGTTACGTTCATCGCATGCGCCAGCTTTCGCCGCTGATGAGAAGAAACAACCGCTATTTCAGCCTAGTCATCCATGCGCCGGGTAGTCGCCGCATGAGGGCCCGACGGACACGGGGTACGCCGGAGCGGGCCCGGGCGGCGGGTCCGTCGCGAGGCCGCCGAGCGGGCGCGAGGCCGGGAGGGCAGTGCCATAGTCGGGGTTGTCACCGGCGGGTACGGACCCGGAGCGCACAGCGCCGGCAGGGACGGAGAACCGGCGGAGACGGAGCGCGGACGGGACGGAGAACCGGCGGAGACGGAGCCGGGCGGGACGCAGAACCGGCGGAGACGGAGTCCGGGCGGGACGGAGGGCGACGCATGGTGTCAGGACAGGACGGTCGGCCCGGAAGCAGCGGAGACCGCCGG
This sequence comes from Streptomyces sp. I6, assembly GCA_003725745.1. Taxonomy (GTDB): domain Bacteria; phylum Actinomycetota; class Actinomycetes; order Streptomycetales; family Streptomycetaceae; genus Streptomyces. Next base: position 6,258,929 of record RHDP01000001.1, read on the forward strand.
TTCACGATCGCGGTCCGGCCGGGCCCCGAAGCGGGCATCGTGGTCGTCGAGGTCACGGGGAACTCGACCACGACACGGCGGAACCGCTGCGCTCGGCCCTGGGTGACGCGGTCGCGGGCGGGGCGCGGCGGATCGTGGTGGACTGCGCCGAGCTGCGGTTCTGCGACTCCACCGGGCTGAACGTGCTGCTGCGGGCGAGGCTCGCCGCACAGGGCGGCGACGCCCGGGTGGAGCTCGCCGCGCTGCGGCCGCAGGTGGCCCGCATGCTCGCCGTCACCGGTGCGGCGGCGGTCTTCCCCCGGTACGCGAGCCTCGGCGAGGCGCTCGCGACCCCACGGCAGGAGTAGCCGTGAGCGCCGCACTCTCCCGGCAGCGCCGGACCCGTCGCCTCGGTATCTCGGGACGAGGGGGTGGTCGGCCGCTGCCGGGACTTCAGCGCGACGGCCCTCACCGACTGGGAGTGGCTGCCGCCCGGAGGGCTCATCCGCCCCCGTCGGACGACCCGTACGCCTGGGACACGGGCACCTGGGACACGGGTGCCGACATCGGGCCTGACTGGGACGAGGAGCGGCGGGCGGTCGCCGAGGACGTCCTGATGGTGGTCTCCGAACTGGTCACCAATGCCTGTCTGCACGCCGGAGGGCCGCTGGAGCTGGTTCTCGACTGCACGCCCGAGCGGCTCCGGATCGAGGTCAGCGACGCCAGCCCCCAAGCACCCCGGCCGCGCCCGCACCCCGACCCCGCGGTGCCCGGCGGGCACGGTCTGGTGGTGCTGGGCCGACTCGCCCGGGCGTGGGGCTCGGTGCCCCGCGACTCGGGGAAGACGGTGTGGGCGGAGGTCGCCGCCCCCGTTCGCCGTGAGCGGCCACGGGGCGCCGAGCCGGTCTCCCCGTGCGAGAGTCGTTAGTGGGGCCGGGGGTCGGCGGGCGGCCGCCGGACCGGGCCTCGGCCACGGGACGCAGGACGATTCGGCACACGAGGTCGGCCATGGATGAACCCGGACGCACGCGGCCCGCCACGGGGCGCGAGCCCCTGGAAGGGGTACGGCCACCGGCGGAACTGAGCGAGGAAGGGCTCCGGAAGATCCTGGCCGGGCTCACCGCGGTGCGCGACGGCGACTTCTCCTCCCGGCTCCCCGAGGAGGCCGGCGGGATCATGGGCGAGATCGCCGCCGTCTACAACGGCATGGCCGACCAGCTGTCGCTGGTCGCCTCCGAGGTCACCCGGGTCGCCAGCGAGGTCGGTGGCGAGGGCCGGCTCGGCGGGCATGCCCGGGTGGAGGGCGCGGGAGGGGTGTGGCAGGAGCTGACCTCCGGCGTCAACACCATGGCCGACAACCTCACCTCCCAGGTCCGGTCGATCGCCCAGGTCGCCTCCGCGGTCGCCCGGGGTGACCTGACGCAGAAGATCCGGGTGGATGCGCGGGGGGAGATCCTGGAGCTGAAGGAGACCATCAACACCATGGTCGAGCGGCTGTCGTCGTTCGCCGAGGAGGTCACCCGGGTCGCCCGCGAGGTGGGCACCGAAGGCGACCTGGGTGGTCAGGCCACCGTCCGCGGGGTGTCCGGCACCTGGAAGGACCTCACCGACAACGTCAACTCGATGGCCACCAACCTGACCAACCAGGTGCGGAACATCGCGCAGGTCACCACCGCGGTCGCCCGGGGCGACCTCACCCGCAAGATAGACGTGGACGCGCGGGGGAGATCCTGGAGCTCAAGACGACCATCAACACCATGGTCGACCAGCTGTCGTCGTTCGCCGCCGAGGTCACCCGGGTCGCCCGGGAGGTCGGCAGCGAGGGCCGGCTCGGCGGCCAGGCCGAGGTCGAGGGCGTCTCCGGCACCTGGAAGCGGCTCACCGAGAACGTCAACGAGCTGGCCGGGAACCTCACCCGGCAGGTCCGCGCCATCGCGGGTGTCACCAGCGCCGTCGCCGAGGGCGACCTGACCCGCTCCATCACGGTGGAGGCGCCTGGCGAGGTCGGAGACCTCAAGGACAACATCAACGCGATGGTGGAGTCGCTGCGCGCCACCACCCGGGCCAACCAGGAGCAGGACTGGCTCAAGACCAACCTCGCACGGCTCGCCGGACTCACGCAGAGCAGCCGCGACCCCGTCCAGGTGGCGCACGTGATCATGGAGGAGCTGCCACCGCTCGTCTCGGCCCAGTACGGGGCGTTCTTCCTGGCGGCACCCGCGGGAGAGGGGCCGGTCACCGGCCAGGGCCGGGGGCAGGGCGCGAGCGAGGGGGAGGGCGCCGGGCCGGGGAACGGCGACGGTCAGGGACCGGGCGCGGGGAGGCCGGCATCGAACTCGTCAGGATCGCCTCCTACGGCGCACCACCCGCGGCGGAGTCCGGGCCGCCCGCGCGCTTCCGGCTCGGGGAGTCCCTCGTCGGGCAGGCCGCGCTGAGCCGCCGCACCGTGGCCGTGGACGACCTGCCCCCGGGTACGTCACGATCTCCTCGGGGCTCGGCGCCGCACCGCCCGCGGCGCTGATCGTGCTGCCGATCCTCGTCGAGGACCAGGTCCTCGGTGCCGTGGAACTCGCCTCGCTGGGGCCCTTCTCCGGTCTCCAGCGCGACTTCCTCGGCCAGTTCGTCGAGTCGGTCGGCGTCGTCGTCAGCTCCCTGATCGCCCACGCCCGCACCGACGAACTGCTGGAGCAGTCCCAGCTGCTGACCGCCGAACTGCGGGCCCGCTCGCAGGAACTGCAGGTGCAGCAGGAGGAACTGCAGAGTTCAAACGCCGAACTCGCCGAGAAGGCGGCCCTGCTGGCCGACCGCAACCGCGACATCGAGCGCAAGAACCTGGAGATCGAGCAGGCCAGGCAGGAGCTGGAGGAACGGGCCAAGCAGCTCTCCCGTACGTCGATGTACAAGTCCGAGTTCCTGGCCAACATGAGCCATGAGCTGCGTACCCCGCTCAACAGCCTGCTCATCCTGGCCCAGCTGCTCGCGCAGAACCCCGAGGGGAACCTGACGGAGAAGCAGGTCGACTACGCGGAGGTCATCCACTCCGCGGGATCGGACCTGCTCCAGTTGATCAACGACATCCTCGATCTGTCGAAGGTCGAGGCGGGGAAGATGGACGTCCACCGCGAGCCGTTCGCGCTGGGCCGGCTGCTGGAGTACGTCGAGATGACCTTCCGGCCCCTGGCGGCCGAGCGCGAACTGGAGTTCCGGGTCGTGACCGTGCCCGGGGTGCCGGCGGAGATCACCACGGACGAGCCGCGGCTGCGGCAGGTGCTGCGCAACCTGCTCTCCAACGCGCTGAAGTTCACCGAACGCGGCGGAGTGGAACTCCGGGTCCAGAAGGCCGCCGACGGCGAACTCCCCGAACGGATGCGCGGTGTGCCGGTGGTCGCCTTCCGGGTGCGGGACACCGGCGTCGGTATCGCGCCGGAACACCTGGACGCCGTCTTCGGCGCGTTCCAGCAGGGCGCCCTCGCCACCGGCCGCCGCTACGGCGGCACCGGGCTCGGCCTCTCCATCAGCCGGGAGGTCGCCCAGCTCCTCGGCGGGGTGATCGTCGCCGAGAGCCGGCTCGGTGAGGGCAGCGAGTTCACCTTCTACGTACCCGTCGGCGGCGCCCCGCCGCGCGGACCGGCCTCGGAAGGCGGGGAGGGCCGGCTCGAGCGCGGCGGCGGGACCTCGGCCGCGGGCGGCGGACCGCTCGCCGGACGTGTCGTCCTGATCGTCGACGACGACGTGCGCAACGTGTACGCGGTGACCGAGATCCTGGAGGGGGAGGGAGCGCATGTGCTCACCGCGGCCGACGGGCGTTCCGGCATCGAGCTGCTCACCGCGCACCGGGAGGTCGACCTCATCGTCATGGACGTGATGATGTCCGGCATGGACGGCCATACGGCCACCGCCGCGATCCGCGGCACGCCCGGCTTCTCCGACGTGCCGATCATCACGGTCACCGCGAAGGCGATGCCCGGGGACCGGGCCCGCAGCCTGGAGGCCGGGGCGAACGACTACATCACCAAACCCGTCGACGCCCGCGACCTGGTGGAACGCGTGCACCACTGGCTGGACCGGGACTGACGGGGCGGGGAGGCGAGGGGCGGCGGTCGGTCGGGCCTGCCCGCGAGAGGGCGGCGGCGGCAGCCCGAAGGCGCCGGCGACGGGCCCCGCCTTGACGTGCGGCCGGGGGTCGGCCGGGCGAAGCGGTCGGCCACGGGGGCGCGAGCCGGTCGCCGACGACGCTCATGCGCCGGTCGGGGCCGCCGGCGAGCTGCGGGACGCCGGCGCGCAGTGAGGGGGACGGCTGTCAGGACACCCGGAAGACCACCAGGCTCGTGTCGTCGTCGGTGTCACCGGTGACCGCGGCCAGCAGGGCGTCCGCCTGCTCGTCCAGACCGCCGGGCCGCAGCCGCTCCACCGCCCGCCGCAGCCTGTCCAGCCCCTGGTCGATACCGGTGCGCCGGCTCTCCACCAGCCCGTCCGTGTAGAGCATCAGCGTGTCACCCGGCTCCAGACGCGTCACCGTCTCCTCGTACGTCACCGCCGGGACCGCGCCCAGGAGGATGCTCCGCGGCGGTTCGAGCAGACCGGCGGCGCCGTCGCGGAGCAGCACGGGCGGAAGGTGGCCGGCGCTGGCCCAGCGCAGCGAACGGTCCGAAGGGTCGTACAGGCCGCAGACCGCGGTGGCGGTGGGGCGACCGTGCGTGTGCAGGGTGACCTCGTTGAGCCAGGCCATCAGACGGCCCGGGGTGTGGCCGGTGAACGCCAGTCCGCGCAGGGCGTTGCGCAGCGCCACCATGCCCGTCACCGAGTCGATACCGTGCCCCGCGATGTCCCCGGTCACCACGAGCACCCGGCCGTCGGGCAGCGGCAGGACGTCGTACCAGTCGCCGCCCACCCGGTACTCCTCCGCGGCAGGCCGGTAGCGGGCCGCCACCTGGAGACCGGGCAGCCGCTGCAGCTCCGGCACCTCGGGGACGATCGCCTGCTGGAGCTGGAGGACGAGCTGCTGCCGCAGCGCGGCCTGGGTCTGTGCGGCGGTCAGCCGGTCGAAGGTGGCGCTCAGCGCGATCTCCGTGTGGTGCTGCGCCGACACGTCCTGGTACACACCGGTGATGCCGCTGAGCACGCCGCCGGTCAGCAGCGGCTCCGCGGCGATCCGCAGATGCCTCAGCCCGCCGTCCTCACGGACCGCCCGGACCACGGTGTGGCCGCCCTCCCTGCGCCGCGTCAGCACCGTCAGCAGTTCGTCGAGCTTGCCGGTGTCCTCCCGGTGCAGATGCGGGGCCAGCCGACGCAGCGGCACGGGGGAGGTGCCCGGCTCGAGCCCGAAGATGCGGTAGGCCTGCTCGCTCCACCGCGACTGCCCCGTGATCAGGTCGTCCTCGAACGCGGCCAGGTTCTCCAGCCGGCCGAGCACCCGGCTGAGGGAGAGCCCGGGATCGGTGGCGCCGTGCCAGAGCACCACCGTGCGGTCGGGGCCGACCGGAAGCACCCGGACGTCGTGCAACGGGTCCGGGCCGCCGACCCGGTGCTCCGCGGGGACCCGGGCCGCCCGCTGCGGCGCCGCCGACTCCCGCGCGGTCGCCGCCAGCCGCACGAGGTCGGCGTGCACGGCGGGGAGCACCTGGGCCAGCTGCCGGCCCGCCGGACCGTGCACATGGCGGACCGAGTCCAGCGCCGGCCGGTTGAGGTGTTCGACGTGCAGCGTCCCGCTCTCCGTGTCGGCGCGCAGGACCATGGCCGGATGCGTCAGCAGATCGAGCAGCGGGGCGAGCACCCCGGGCTCTGGGGCGCCGGGAGCACCTGCGTCCAGGATTCTCGCCGCCGGTGCGGCCAGCCCGGTCAGCGCCCGCCGGACGGGCTCGTCCAGGGCCGCCGGGCCCGGCCAGTCGACGAGGGCGACTCCCGTCACCACGCCGCGCTGCCGCAGCGGAAGGACCGCCCGCGCGGAGTCGGGAGCCGGACCCGGCAGTGCCTCCGCCGGGGCCGTGCCGTCGGGCAGCCAGAGCGGCGTACCCTCGCCGAGCACCCGGTGCAGCGTGCTGCCCCCGGTCGGCGGCACCCAGCGCCAGTGGGACGCCTCCAGCGGGTTCACCCCGGCCTGGCCCATCAGCTGCAGGCAGTCCGTCTCGGTACGGCGGAACAGCCACAGCGCCCGGGCTCCCAGCGGTCGTATCCCGCCGTTCAGGAGGGTCGCGGTGATCTCGTCGACCGTGCCGCCCAGCTGGGTCGCCGCCTCGGCGCCGGCCTCGGCCCACCGCGTTCTGCGGTCCGCGTTCCCGACCTCGCCGTGTCCGGGCCCCGCGGCGTCGTCCGCGGGGCGCGGGCCGTCGTCCCGCTCGGGTGACGGAACCCCGGCGGTGCCCGGCGGGCCGGTGGCGCCGTTGACGATGTCGGCGGCGAGGTCCTCGGGGCTGACATCCATCGTCCCGGCCAGCCGGACCAGGTGGTCGGCGGCCTCACCGGGGGTCAGGGAGTGCTGTGCGACGAGCACGCCGCCGGCCAGATCCAGCAGATGGCGGCGGGCGGCCTTGCGGCGCAGCGCGGCGAGTTCGGCGGTCAGCCGTGTGACCGCGTCGGCCAGCCGGTCCGGCTCCGGCTCGACCGGCCCCTGCTCGACCGGCCCCTGCTCGGGCATGGTCATGTCGTCTCCAGCGTGACGAACCGGATCTTACCCGTGCGCACCGCCGTGGGTGCCGGGCCCGGCGGCCCGGCACCCACGGCGGTCAGCTGCCGCGCGGCCGCTCCGCCCGCCGCTCCTGCGCTCCCCGGGGGCGGTGCGTGTCCTGCCGCGCGTGCGCGGGCGTCCCCTCCTCGGCGCCTCCGGCGTCGCTCTGGCGGCGCAGCTCCTCCGCCCTGCGGTGCAGCCGGGCGCGGTGCTCGGGTTCCTTGCAGCGCTCGGCGCCGCGGGTGAGTTCGTCGGCCATGAGCCGGAGCTCCTCCGGCGTCCTGACCGGTTCGCGTGCTGTACCCATGGCTCCTCCTTCCGGGCCCGGACACCTGACGGGGCCGGGCCAGGGGCCATGTGCCAGGCAAACACGGCCGGGTCGCCCCCGCATCCCCGGTCGTCACCCGGTGTGACGAAGGGGCTTCCTGCCTGGCGCGTTTCCGCTCGTGCGCCTGGCCGGCACCCCCGTGTGCCCGTACACGTCCGGTGCGTCCCCGCGTCCTGTTCGTCCGTCCTCACGTCCCGTCCTGCGTTCCTGCGTCCTGTCTCTGCGTCCTGGCCCTGCGGCCCTGCGGCCCTGCGGCCCTGCGGCCCTGCGGCCCTGCGGCCCTGCGGCCCTGCGGCCCTGCGTTCCTGCGTCCTGTCTCTGCGTCCTGGCCCTGCGGCCCTGCGGCCCTGCGGCCCTGCGGCCGTGTGCCCGTGTGCCCGTGTGCCTGCGTGCCTGCGTGCCTGGCGCCCTTCGCGCCCGGTCGGCCGCCGCCCGGTGCCCGCCAGTCCCCGGGCCGTGCGTCCCGTCCCGGGATAACCGGGAGGAACCCGGGCAGGTGCGGAGTGCGAGGGAAGGGAGCCGAGTCATGACACGGCTGGTGAAGGACGTGATGACGACCGGAGTACTGGCACTCCCGCCCGAGGCGTCGCTCGTCGAGGCAGCCCGGCTGATGCGTGACATGGATGTGGGGGATGTCCTCGTCGCGGACAGCGGCCGGCTGCTCGGTGTGCTCACGGACCGGGACATCGCAGTGCGGTCGGTGGCCATGGGACACAATCCGCAATCCATGCCGGTCCGCTCCGTCTGCACGCCCGGCGTCCTCACGGTCGGTCCGCACGTGGACGTCTCGCAGGCGATGAGGATCATGGGGGACCACGGGGTGCGCAGGCTCGCGGTGGTCGAGGACGGCCGCCCGGTCGGGGTCGTCAGCCTGGGAGACCTCGCGAGGGCGCGGGAGCCGGGATCCGTTCTCGCCGGCATCAGTGCGGCCCCACCGAACAACGGGGCCTGAGCGCTGCCGGTGAGGGGCCCGGCCGCAGGGGGAGCGAATCCGGGCGTCACAGATGCCGGTTCGCGTAGTGCTGTTCGATGAGCCGGACGGTGGCCGCTTCGTCGTCGTACCGCCCCTGCTCGAAGTCCGGGGCTTCCCTGATGCGCTTCCTGGCGCAGTCGAGGTGCACCGTCCTGCGCTCGTGGTCGATGCGGGAGACCAGCCCTGCCGGGACCAGTCTGCGGTGGCCGAACACCCAGGGCCCGGTGTCCACGACGAGGTGGGCGCGGCCCACGTCCCCGGAGTGCTCGTCGATCGTGCCGACGGGCCCGTCGGTGGCCTCGACGCGGTAGCCGGCGAGCTGCGCGCCGGGTGCGTGTCCCGAACCCTCCGGGAAGCTCCAGATGCCTGTGTCCACGGCGTCGTCCTGCCTTTCTGGACATGGGCCGGTACCGTCGCTCGTCCTTCCCGCCGGGGCCGCGAGCACCCCGGGAGGTGTGGCGCGACCGGCGATGTGGCGCGACCGGTGGGGCGGCGCCGGCCCGGTCGGGGCACCGCCTTCAGGGCTCCTGCCCGCCGTCGTCCGCGAGCAGCGCCGCGCGCAGTTCGGCCAGGACCCGTGCCAGCAGCCGGGACACGTGCATCTGCGAGATGCCGAGCCTCTCTCCGATCTCGGCCTGGGTCAGGTCGTCTCCGAACCGCAGGGACAGGATGGTGCGTTCACGTTCCGGCAGCCGGGCGATCAGCGGCTTGAGGCACTCCAGACACTCGACCACGTCCAGGGCCGGGTCCTCGTCGCCGAGACGCCGGGCGAGGGTGCTCTTGCCCTCGTCGTCCTCGAGCGGCTCTATCGAGCGGGCGACGTAGCCGTTGGCGGCCTGCTGGCCCTCCAGGACCTCCTCCTCCGTGAGATCGAGATGGGCGGCCAGCTCCGCCGGAGTGGGTGCGCGGCCCAGGTCCTGCTCCATGACGTCGTACGCCTTGGCGAGATCCAGCCGTAGTTCCTGCAACCGCCGCGGCACGCGCACGGCCCAGCTGGTGTCGCGGAAGAACCGCTTGATCTCGCCGACCACGGTGGGCAGCGCGAAGGAGGTGAACTCGACCTCGCGCTCGACGTCGAAGCGGTTGATCGCCTTGATCAGGCCGACCGTGCCGACCTGGACGATGTCCTCCATGGGTTCGCTGCGGCCCCGGAACCGGGCGGCGGCGTACTTCACCAGGCTGAGGTTCAGTTCCACCAGTGTGTTGCGGACGTACGAGTACTCCGCCGAACCCTCCTCCAGCGTGCGGAGCCGCCGGAACAGGGCGAGCGAGAGCGCGCGCGCGTCGAGCGCGCTGACGGTCCGGAAATCCGGGATCTCCGGCAGATCGCCGAGCGACGCCGGTCGGTTCGGCCGTGTGTCACCGACGTCGGATCCGCGGATGGGGAAGCTGGACATGGGCGTCCTCCGACGGGAGGGGGCCGGCACCACCGGCGGTGACGGGACCGTCGGTCGGACCCTGCCGGCCTGGTACCTACCTGGTGCCCAAATGTACCTTTCCAGCGCATCTGGTGTTCGGCGCGCCGGAGGTGACCCGGTGCCGTGGACGCCTGAGGAGCGGTCGACCCGCGTACGCACGGTGAGGGACGACGACCGCGGGTGGCGGTGGCGAACGGTGGTGGGCACGGGGCCCGCCGTCAGGGCAGGTAGCGCTCCAGTGCGGCGGCGCCCTTCTCCGCTATCTCCTTGCGGGCACGGGCCACGTTCTCGGGCGTGCACTCGCGGCCGGACGCCATCACCAGGTCCTCGGGGTCGAAGGGCCGCTCCGAACCGGTGAAGTACCGAGCCGGCCGCCGCCTGCTCTCGGGCTGCTGCTCTCCTGCGTTGTCCTGCTTCATGATCTGCCTCCGGGCTCATCCCGTAGCGGGGGACTGAGTACCAGCATCACGCGGTATCCGGCGCGATGCAGCCCGGCGGGCGAAGGGGACCGAGAACACGGCCCGTTGTGAGCAAACGGCTACACCCCGCGAGGCGGCGGAGCGCGACGGCACGAGGAGTGCCAGGGGCACGCACCGGGGGCGTGCCCATCGCCGTGAGTGCCGACCCGGGTCCTGGTTCCACGCACCGAGGCGCGTGGAACGCCCACGCACCGATCGCGGTGTGCACCGCGATCGGTGCGTGGCACGATCCCCGGGACCCGCGGAGACCGCGTGCAGTGCGTGAGTCCGGCCTCGTGTGCATCAGGTGGTCCGGGCCTGCGCGCAGTGCGTGAGCCCGTACCCGTGCGGTGATCGCCGGGAGGTGCGGACGCGGACCACGCACCTCGGCCCCTCTCGGCGCCTGGTGCGCCCCTGCGTCCCACGGCATCGTGGCCGTGCGGCCGGTCCTGGGTGCGGCGAGGGCTCCCCGGCGGCCCCGGTGCCCGTCCCGGCCTTCAGGCGATCGACGCCGAGACGACGGCGGCGACCGCGAGATTGCACGCCGCCGTGACCCAGACCGCCGGATGCGGCTCCGGCTCGACCAGCGTCGCCCCCAGCCTGCCGGGTGTCACCAGGTCCACCACCAGGAACGCCACGGCCATCAGCAGCAGCCCCAGCACCCCGAACGCGGCCGTCGACGCGAGCCCCTTGGCGAAGTCGTCGTAGGTCGTCCAGATCGAGGTGAAGACGATCCCGCCGATGCCCAGCAGCGCCGAACTCAGCAGAACCGCCGCGTTGCGGTTGCGCTCCTCCCAGATCAGGCGGCCGAGCCTGCCCGGCGTCAGCACGTCCACCAGCACGATCCCGAGGATCAGCAGCACGATGCCGAGGGCGCCGTACGCGGTGGTCCGGCCGAGTCCGTTGACTATGTCCGTCATGGGATAGAGGTCTCCGTCGTCAGAGAATGATCGTGGCCAGGGCGCGGCAAAATGTATCGCACGCGCACCGCGGCGGCGACGGAGCCGGTCTGCCGGCCCAAGGGCCCCGGACGCCGCTGTGGCCGGGCGGGCGCGGCGCCCGGGGTCCCGGCGTACCCGCGCCAGGACAGGGAGCCAACCGGGCAGCGGGTACGCGCCCTCATCAACGACCGCACCGCGGGCGGCGTCACACCCGCCCGGCCCTACGCTCGCCGCGGGGCCGTGACCTGCGTCTGCTCGACGGCCATCTGTGCTGGTTCCGTAGGTGTGTACGCCTTCCGCGGCCGGCAACCCGGGCCCACCGACGGGAGTTCAGGGCACCGGGCACATCGGTGACTCTCCATGGCTGCCGCCGCCGCAGCAGCCCGCGGCGGCGGCACTCGAGGGTCAGCCGGCCGGCGAGGGCCCAGGCTGCCGCCGCCCGCCGCCCGCCGCCCGCCGCCCGCCGCCCGCCGCCCGCCGCCCGCCGCACCCGTTCGAGGCGTTCCGGTACGAGCGGGTACGGCGCCGGGTGAACGCGACGGCACGCCGCCGACGGTGCCTTCGCGGGCGACGGCACCGGCGGGGTGGTGGCCCTGCCGCTCGCCGAGGTTCCCCAACGCCGAGGTTCCCCAACGTCGGTGGGCACCAGGCCGGTGGGCACGCGGCCGGTCGGCGTCGCGGGCCCGGGTTTGCCGGCGAGCCGTTCGGGCCCGTGCCGCGGTCAGCGGCGGCCCATCCGCCGCCGTACCCGGACGAGTACCACCATCCCGGCGGCCGCGCCCGCCGCCAGGACCGCGCCGGGCCGCCGCCGTACGCCGGCGGCGAGGGTGCGGACCCTCCCGGCCGGTTCGCTGGCCGGCTTCCGCGCCGCCGGCCACCGGCCGGGAGGCGCCGCGGCCCGGTCGGCGGCCGACCGCACCCGGGCCCGCCCGGTCGCCCTCAGTGCCTTCGCCTTGGCCTGCGCCGCGACCGCCGAGGCCCCCGCGCTGATCCGGGACTTCGGGTCCGTCCTCGCCGCGGGTACCGCCACGGTGCCTCCCGCTTCCGTCCGGGTCCTGGCTCCCGCGGGGCGGCTACCCCCGCCCGAGGGGTCCACACGAGAGCCTGCTCCGGGCGCGACGCGATCCGGCGGGCGGTTTCCGGCCGCTTCGCGGGACCGTTCGGTCCCGGCCCCCGGTTTCCCGGCCACCGCCCGGCGATGGTCCTCCTCGCTCCACGCCGAGGTGTCCCGCGGTTCGACGTACGGCTCCGCCTCCTTCGGGTGACCGCCGGCGATCGCCCGCTGGCGTGAGAGTTCGGCGTCGAACTCCAGCCCCAGCAGGACGGCGAGATTGGTGATCCACAGCCACACCAGGAAGATGATGACTCCGGCGAGCGTTCCGTAGATCTTCTGGTAGGAGCCGAAACGGGACGCGTAGAAGGCGAACCCGGCCGACGCCACCACCCAGATGAGCACGGCGAGGGCGCTGCCCGGGGTGACCCAGGTGAAGCCGCGGCCGCGGGCGTTGGGTGCCGCCCAGTAGAGAAGTCCGATCATCAGCGTGACCAGGACGACGAGCACGGGCCACTTGGCGATCGACCACACCGTGACGATGGTCTGCTCGATACCGAGTGCCTCACCCGTCCTGCGGGCGAGACCGCCGGTGAACACGACGATCGCGGCGCTGAGCACGGTGAGCACCAGCAGGACGGCCGTGAGGGCGAGTCGCAGCGGGGCGATCTTCCACAGCGGCCGGCCCTCCGGCATGTCGTACACCGTGTTGGACGCGCGGATGAACGCCGCGACGTAGCCGGAGGCCGCCCAGAGCGCGAGGGCCAGACCGATGACGGCCATCGCCGACCCCAGCCCCGTGCGCCCCTGCAACTGCTGCACCGCGCCGGTGAGGATGTCCCGTGCGGGGCCCGGAGCCAGTTGTCTGACCATGTCCAGCATCCCGGTGGTGAGCCGCTCGCCCGCGGCACCGAGCAGCGCCACCAGCAGGAGCAGTGCCGGGAACAGCGAGAGGATCCCGTAGTAGGTCAGCGCCGCGGCCCGGTCGCCCAGTCCGTCCTCGCGGAACTCCCTGACCGTTCCCCGCAGTACGGCCGCCCAGGACTTCCGGGGCAAATCGGTGGGCTCGTCCGGTGCCCGGCGCCGCACGGCCTCGTCCGGCCCCCCGCGGAGCCGGTCCGCACCGCGTTCAGCTTCGCGCCCTGCGCCCTTCGCCGGATCCGGCCCTGACATGGGTGTCATATCCAGCATCTAGCCGCCGTGCGGGAACGCAAACGGCGGCGGTGCCCGGAGGATCACCGGCCGTGCGGTGCGCCGTGCCTCTCGTGCGAGAACCGTCGCCCGATCACCAGCAGATCCACCGCCGCGACCAGCGCCAGGACCCCGCAGACCACGGCCAGCGCGACGAGCACGGCGGGACTCGGGGAGTCCAGGGGGCCGGACGCACCGGCCCAGGCCGCGAACAGCCCGGTTCCCGCGGCGAAGACGGGGAGGGCGACGAGCGAGAGCACCAGCCGCAGGGTCAGCGCGCTCCGTGCGGTGACGGGTTCCGTTCCGGTCCGATGCTGCATGGAGCCTCCAGTGGTCGTGCCGGGCCCGCTGCCGGGGCCACTGCCGGGCCCGATCGTGCCGGGCCGGCATCGCGCCGACGCCGATCCTCGTGGCGGCGGACCCGTCTCGTTCCCCCACTTCCCCGTACCCGCAGGCCGGGGCTCCGAACACACCGGGCGGGACCGTCCGGCGGTCCGGACCGGGGGAGGGGCAGCCGGTGTCCCGGTCGGTACGGGCGGCGACGACCGCACGCCTGCGGGAGCGGCCGTACGGATCGGGACACGGGCCGCCGTACGCCGCCGGTGTTCGTGCGGGGCGCCGGTCCGCACCCTGCCCGGGACGCCGGTCCTGCCTCGAGCGGGTCCGGTCAGGCCGTGCCGGGGGCGCTGTCCGGGCGCTCCCCGCTGTTGCGGCGCTCCCCGCTGTTCCGGCGCTCCCGCCGGTCAGTGGCGCGTGTCCTCCGGCAGTACGCCGACGAACGGGTCGCCCTCGCCGGTGAAGGTGTAGGCGCCGCCGCGGATGCGCTCGATCAGGTCGCGGGTCCACTGGGCTCCGGTGTCGGCCGAGTGGAGCCAGAAGTTCATGATCTCGCCGATGTGGCCGAGCTGTTCCGGGCCCTCCGCGGGGATGTAGTCCTCGACGACCGTCGCGCGCCACGCCTCGATGGCACGCACCCGCTCCTCGAGGAGGCGCAGGGCCTCCCCCCGGTCGAGGTCCACCATGAAGCCGAGCCCCGTGGTGAGCATGTCCGGTCTCTGGTCGTAGGCGGTGAGGGACTGCCGGAGCAGGGTGAAGTACTCCTCGGTGCCCTGCTCGGTGACCTCGTACTCGGTACGCGGCGGGCCGCCTGCCGTGGACGGCGCGATCTCATGCGCGCGCAGCAGTCCCTGCTTGGCCATCTGCTTCAGGGCGTGGTAGATCGAGCCGGGCTTGGCGTGGGACCACTCGTGCGCGCCCCAGTACTCCAGGTCGTTGCGCACCTGGTAGCCGTGAGCCCGCCCGTGCCGGCGGACCGCGCCGAGCACGAGAAGACGGATCGCTGACATGGGGCCAGCGTAGAGCCGGCCCGGTCAGCCCCAGGAGCTGCCCTGCTCCTTCGCGACCAGTTCGAAGGCCGTCGCGCCGTCCAGCGACTCGCGGACGATGTCGGCGTGGCCGGCGTGCCGGGCCGTCTCGCGGATCAGGTGGAGGCACAGCCAGCGTACGGAGACCCGGCCGCCCGGCGGGAGCCAGGGCTGGTCCGGCAGGGCGAAGGTGTCATCGAGGCTGGGCACGGAGCGGACGAACTCCTCCGTCCGGGCGGCGACCTCGTCCCCGTACGCCAGCTGCGACGCGACGGTCTCGCCCTCGACCAGCCGGAAGCACTCGTGCCAGTCGCTCTCGTTCCGTACGACCGCGGGCGGTTCGCCCTTGGCCAGGGAAACCCACATCTGCTCGACCTCGGCGACGTGCTTCACCAGCCCGGCGAGGGACAGCTCGCTGGCGCTGGGGCGGGAACCCGCCTGCTCGTCGGACAGCCCGAGCACCGCCCGGCGGATGCCGCCGCGCTGCTCGGCGAGGAAGGAGAGCAGTGCTCCGCGCTCGTCGCCGCGCGCCTCCGCGGGTACGTGAGTGACCATGACCGCCGCCTTTCGGGTGGGCCCCGCAGCGGGGCTCCCGCTGCCTGACGACGACCACGCTACGGACCCTTGCGGTCGGTTTCCGTCCGCAAGGGTCCCGCGCCTGCCTCCTGCCACCTCCGTCCCACCGGGGTTCGCGGGGGAGCCGGCAAGCCGTCCGCGTACCATCGCGGCGTTCGCGCCTTCGTGTGCGCGTGTCGTTCTTCACCGCCGGCCGGCGGGCCGCGAATCGGCGCGGGCCCACC
Organism: Streptomyces sp. I6; assembly: GCA_003725745.1. Classification (GTDB taxonomy): domain Bacteria; phylum Actinomycetota; class Actinomycetes; order Streptomycetales; family Streptomycetaceae; genus Streptomyces. Next base: position 6,274,096 of record RHDP01000001.1, read on the forward strand.
GGCCGGCGGGGACGGTTACTTTGCGGGGGTCTCCAGCGCGGCCAGGGCCTGCGCCCAGCGCACGTACTTCAGATCGGCCAGGTCGGCGACCGTCCTGACGCCGAACGCCTCATCGAGGAGTTCGCCGTCCCGGTCCGAGACACCTTTCAGAGCCGACACCGGCGCGGCGAGGATCTCCGGCAGCCCCTTGTCCGCCCACGCCTTGTCCAGCATCTCGCCCAGATCGATCGAAGCCATGACTCCCTCCCAGGGATGGATATGGATGGAGCGGCGATGCGCACGGCCGGTGGCGGTATACGTTGGCTGTGAAGCCCTGCCCACCTACGCGCCCCTCCCGGCCGACTGCGGTCGCCTACGAGACGGCCGGCAACATCCGGGCCGCCCCTCGCGATCTCTACACGCATGTAGAAGCATAGGCGGCGTGGCCGGCACGCAGGCGGCATTCCGGCCACTCGCCGGGAAACGTCCGGAAAGCGCCGGAAAGGCTTACGCGCAACCGGAGTTCACCGGGCGCGGTTCCGCCGCGGCCGCACAGCCGCACCCGCGCCGGGGCCTCCGAGCGGGGCAGGCCAGGAACCGGTCCCGCCCCCGCTCGCCCGGGACCGGTGCCCACGGCCGGCACGGTCGCCGCGCCCCCGGGGCTCGAGCCCGTACCGCGACGGGATCCGCGGATACGCGGGACACGGGGCATCCGCGGCGTCTTCCGACGGAGGCGAGCCGGCCGATTCCACTCGCCGGGTACACCGCCCCGAGCACGATCCCGAGCGCCGTTAACCGACCGTAGTCTCCCGCCGGGAGCGAGAACTGTAACCGGGCTCACCGAACCGGCGCCCCGGACCCCGGCACGATCGAAGGGCGCAGCGGACCTCGCCGTCGGGCGGGCCCGTGTCCCGGGGGGTCAGGAGGTGCCCGGTGAACGCAGAGCGCCCTCCACGCACGCCTCGGCGGCAGATGCTCAAGGGCGCGGGAGCGATCGGCGCGGCCGCGGTGCTGCTCACCGGAGGCGGCGTGATCGGCTGGCAGACCCTGGCCGACCGGCCGGAACCCGTGACCGCGGTGCAGTCGGCCAAGGACCCGTCCCTGACGGCGCTCGCCGATGCCGCCGTGTCCGGTGGACCGGGCAAGGACGGCATCCCCGCCATAGACGAGCCCCGCTTCGTCACGGCGAGCGAGGCGGGCTTCCTCGACGACGACGATGTGGTCTTCGGGCTGGAGCACCGCGGCGAGGTGCGGGCGTACCCGCAGCTGGTCCTGGTGTGGCACGAGATCGTCAACGACACCCTGGCAGGCGAGCCGCTCGCCGTCACCTACTGCCCGCTGACGGGCACGGTCATCGGGTTCCGGGCCCCGCCCGGCGTCCAGGACCTGACGTTCGGCACCACGGGCAAGCTCGTCAACTCCAACCTGCTGATGTACGACCGGCAGACCGGCTCGCAGTGGCCCCAGCTGATCGGCACCGCGGTCAGCGGACCGCTCGCCGGCACCGAACTGTCCACCGTCCCACTGGTATGGACCACGTGGAAGCAGTGGCGGACCGCGCACCCCGACACCCGCGTGCTGTCCACCGACACCGGTGCGCTGCGCGGCTACGGCAGCGACCCGTACGGCTCCTACCCTGACCGAAGCGGCTACTACGCAGGAGGCGGCCCGCTGTTCCCCGCCATGAACCGCAGCGACCGCTTCGCCGACAAGCACGTGGTCATCGGCGTGCGGGTCGCCGGCCAGCGCCTGGCCATCGACAAGGACACCGTCCGGGAGAACCGCGTCGTGCGTGCGAACCTCGGCGGCGCACAGGTGGAGGCGCGTTGGGACGACCGCCTCGGCACCGCCCGGGTCCTGCAGCGGGTGGGCGGTGACCGGTGGGCGCCTGCGGACCACCTCGACGCCATGTGGTTCGCCTGGTACGCCTTCTACCCCGGCACCCAGGTGCGGACATGAGCAGGCTGGCGAACGTACTCGCCACGGCACTCGCCACGGCGGGCGACGCGTGGGACGGCGCCGCCGGTGCGGTCGCCGCCACACCCGGGCGGGTACGCGCCGCCCTCGCCGTCCGCCGCCACCGCAGAGCCGGGCTGACCGGCGCCGCCCTCACCCTGGTGGTCTACCTGCTCTCCACGGGGGACCTCGCGGTGTCCGGCGCGGGCCGGTTCACCGGCGCACCGGTCCTGCGGGCCGCCCCGACCAGTTGCTGAGGGTGCGGGCGCCGTACCTGTTCGAGCCGGTCCTCGCCTGGCACCCCACCAGCCACGTCGCGGTCTTCGTCAGCCCGTTCAACCTGCTGCTCGGCTCGGCCGTGGCCGCGCTGGTGGGCTGCAACATCGCCGTCGCGGCGCACACCGCCCGGCAGTCCGCGTCATGCCGTCGCACCCGCTACGCCCGGCTGGCGGGGGTGCTTCCGGCCTTCCTGCTCGGGTTCGCCTGCTGCGCGCCCGCCTTCCTGCTCGTGCTCGGCACGGGTACCGCCGCAGCGCTGCTGCCCGCCGTGCTCCCCGCGCGTCCGCTGTTCTACCCGCTCGCCCTGCTGCTGCTGAGCGGCACGCTGGTGTGGGGCGCCTCGCGAGGCGGCAGCACCGGGCGCCCCGCGAGGCGTGCTTCCACCACGCGGACCGCCGGGGGCCCCGCGAGGCACGCCGGCCGCACCGGGCGGCCTCCGCGCCGCGCGGAAGGCAGCGGCGCCCCGGCGGCGGCGTCCCCGGCTTCCCCATGGGCGAGGACCGCGACCGCCGGGCGGGGTAGATGAAGGCGGTGGGCGGCGGTGAGGGGCGCGGCACGAGGCGGCCGGTACTGCGGACGGCCGGTGCCGAGGACGGCCGGGCACGGGGCCCGACCCCGTGCGGGCCGCCGCCCGTACCGCGGCCGGCCGGGATGATCCCGCCACCGGGCGACGTCGGACGACAGGTCAGCCGCTGTGATGCCGAAACCCCTTGCCCGTGCGGTCCAGGAGATCGTGGGCGAGGCCGAGGAAGCGGTCGCTTAGCGCGTCCCAGGCGGCGAGGCGGCGAGGCGGCCGAAGTCCGGTGCGTCGGCTATTACCTGGCGATCAGTCAGGAACGGGTTGGGCGGCAGGACGGTCATCATCTGCTCGTCGCGGCCGTTGAACAGACGGGCTCCCCAGCTGACGGGGGCGCCGTCGGGGCCGAGGCTGCGGTACAGCTCGGCGCGGGAGCAGCGGCGGATGCGGCCGAGTTCGGGGCCGGAGGCGGTGTGCTCGCCGATGCACGGGTGGAAGTGCCAGGCCCCGCCTGCGGACAGCAGACCGGGGTCCACCCGGCCGCCGCGAGGAGAGCGGGCTGCAGCGGTCACGACACGGGTGCTCCCCCTCCGTCGCGACCGTCAGGTCCGTCAGGTCCGTCGGGTCCGCCGGGGTGCGCGTCGCGAGGAGGGAGGAGCCACCGACCGGGCGGGACGTCAACTCCTCCCGACGTCCGGCCGGTACTCGGCCCAGGTCTTCGGGGTCTCCGACACACGCACGGCGCTGAGTTCGGGAATGCGCGGCGACCACATGTCGTGAACCCACATCGCCAGGTGTTCCGCGGAGGGGTTCCGGCCCGGGACGCAGTCGTTCAGATGACGATGGTCCAGAACCGAGTCGATCCAGTCCTTGAACTCGGCCAGATCACGGTAGTCGCGCACGAATCCGGCCTCCGTCAGCTCGTCGGGAGCCGCCGACAGTTCGATCACGATCACGTAGTTGTGTCCATGCAGCCGGGCACACGGATGGCCCTCCGGCAGCCGGTCGAGCTGATGGCTCGCGGAGAAGTGGAACTCCTTGGATATGGTCAGCACGGCTGACTCCTTCCTGTTGTGTCGATCGGCGGATCATGGGAGGGGCGGTGAACGGACCGGGCCGCTCCCCGGGGCCCTTTGCCGCTCCCCTCGGTGCGCGCCGTCCGCGGGCGGCGAAGACCGTGAGAAGGACGAGCGCGGTGGTGAGGGCGACCAGACCGAGCGTCGTGAAGGCCGCCTGGTAGCCCTCGTGCAGGGCCTGGGCCCCGGAGGCGAGCGGATCGGCTCCGGTCCGGGCGACGGCCAGGCCGGTCAGCAGCGCGAGGCCGAACACGCCTCCCATCGCTTTGGCGGTGCTCAGCAGACCGCTGGCCCGTCCGGCGTCCTGGTACGGGACGTCCGCCGTGGCGGCTTGCGTGAGCTGTACGAAGGCGACACCCAGCCCGGCGCCGACCAGCAGTGACGGAGCCATGGCCTCCTGGACGAAGGCGCCTTTCCCCGGCGCTCGGCCGAGCCACAGCAGCCCCGCCGCCAGTGCGGCCAGCCCCGAGCCCAGGACCGTACCCGGACCTGCGCGACGGGCGATCCGCGGCGCCAGCGTGCTCCCGAGGACGGCCGCCACCGACAACGGGACCTGGTACAGGGCCGCGGTCCGCGGGCCGTCGCCGAGAACCTGCTGCTGGTACAGAGAGAGGAAGAAGAACGTTCCCGCGACCACCGTGCCCAGGACCGCCATGCCGAGGTAGGCGGGACCGGCGACTCCCCTGGTGAGCAGGCGGAGCGGCAGCAGCGGCCGGTCGCCTTGCTTCTGGGCGGCGGCGAACACCGCGAGCAGGGCGGCCCCGGCGCCCAGGGGCACCAGTACGGCGGGGCGCGTCCAGCCGGAGCGCCCGGCCTCGGTCACCCCGTAGGCGAGGGCGAGGATCCCGACGGGCATCAGGGCGAGGGCCCTCGGAACGCGGCGCGCCGGGCGCCGGTCGTACCCGGAGTCGGCCGGCACCCCCGGCACACACGCCAGGGCGAGCAGCAGGGCGAGCAGTGCCGTCGCGAAGAACACGCCGCGCCAGCCCACGGCATCGGTGAGCACGCCGCCGAGCAGCATTCCCGTCCCGCCGCCGAGCGCGGCCCCCGCTCCCAGTACTCCGAGGGCCCTGGCCCGGCGAGGCCCCGGGAAGAGGCCAGCAGAAGACAGAGCACCGCGGGCTCCACCAGGGCGATTCCGGCACCCTGCAAGGTCCGCGCCGTGATCAGTGTTCCGGATCCGCCCGCCAGGCCGGCCATGGCGGAGGCGACGCCGACCAGGGCCAGCCCGGTCAGGAGAAGCCTGCGCCGGCCGATGAAGTCCATGGCCGCCCCGGCCGGCAGGAGCAGGGCGGCGACGGCCAGGATGTACACGGTGACGACCAGGGACAGGTCCACGGGCGACAGGCTCATGGCCTCGCCGATGGCCGGGAGAACGATATTGATCTTCGACGCACTGAATCCGACCAGGAACTGCGTGGCCGTCAGCAGCGCCAGTGAGGTCCGCGGCGACGCCGGTCCGGAGCGCAGCGTCCGCCCCTGCCCGGACCGCGCGGCCGGCGAGGTCGGGGCAGGGGGAGGGCGCTTGCGGGCCGGTTCATCTGACGTCTCCTCGGATGGTCCGAGTCAGGTCGTGGGCTTCCGCGCCGCGCCGCCGTCGGCAGGGACCGACGGCGGTCCGGCGCCTGGCCGGGGTCGGGGGCCGCCGGGACGTTCGGACCTCTGCCCGACCGCCGAGCGGTACGCTCGGACACCGGCAGCCGGCGGGTCAGCCGGTCACCACGGCGACGGCGTCATGGCTGTGAATGCTCTCCAGGTTCTTCACCGTGACCCGGTGGGTGAGGTCCCGGCTGCGGCAGGCGGCGGACACCTCCCGCGCCATGTCCTCGACGAAGACCGGGTTGTCGTATGCCTGCATCGTCAGCACCCGCTCGTCGGGGCGCTTCACCAGCGGGACGACGGGCGCCGAGCCGCATGCGGCGGCCAATCCGGCGAGTTCGCGCACCCGGGCCGGATACGCCGAGTCGCCCTCGCCCGTCACACACAGCGACACCTCGCTGCGCTGGTTGTGGGCACCGTAGTCGGAGATGTGCTTCGAGCAGGGGCACAGGCTGGTGACCTCGCAGGTGACGGACGTGTCCAGACGTACCAGTCCGGCGTCCCAGTGCATCCCGAACAGGACGTCGTGCACGACCCAGGACGGGATACCGCTGGCAGGTGCCACCACCTCGTCGGCCACGCTCGTCGAGAGGTGCACGGAGAGGCCGGGGGTGTCGAGGGCATTGGCACCGGCCTTCAGGAGGGTGCCGACGCTCCTCGGGTCGAAGTCCTGCAGATACTCGTGGACGAGCGCGACCATGCGGCTCATGTGCGTGCCTCGGCGGTCGTGCTGCAGCCGTGCGGTGACCCTGACCTCCGCTATGCCCTGGCGCCGGAGGTCGCCGTCGTCGAACGTGACGGGGTACCGGAGGCCGCTGATGCCGACCTGGTCGATCTCGATGCCGCGCTCGTCCCGTTCGCCCTGCACGTCGTGCAGGCCGGGGATGGCGGCGGGGCGGGGTGGTCCGGGGAGTGAGAGCCGCCGGTGCGTGTGCGCGGCATCGGCCTGTCCCTTCGTGAGGTCTGGGCGAGACGCCGGAACCGGACTGCCGTTCCCCTCTTGCCCAGGGGCTTTCGTATGGGTGCCCCTCCAGGCTCGCGCACCGTGTGCCCCGGCACATCCGTCGATCGGTCACGCCGCCGCCTGAAGCGGCCTTCCCCTGCCGGGGGACAGGGGATGGGCCGGAGCGGGAGGGCCCATGGCCTCGGACGGGCCCCTGACGGGCCCCTGACGGGCCCCGGACAGACCGTGACCGACGGGCCCCACCCCTCGCGCGACCATGCCAGAGGCCGGCGCGGGGGTGATGCACGGCTCTGTACATCACACCCCGAAGGTGCTGTCATGCACGCGACATGCCCATCCGGGTATGCGGCGGACGTTCCCCCCGACGTGCACCCGAAGCCCGAGGAGGACGGTCATGAGACCGAGTTCAGCGCACTTACGGCTGTCGATGGCGGGCGCTGCGGCCCTGGCACTCATGTGCCTGGCCATCAGCCCGGCATCGGCGGCGGGCACCACGCTCTCCATGGACTGCCAGGCCACCCCGCCGATCGGCTCCGCGCAGAAGTTCGACCTGTCCGCCGGTGTCGACGCCACCGCGCCGGACACCGTCGCGGCCGGCGGTTCCCTCTCCGTGAGGCTGGCCACCGAGCCGATGACCGTACCCGGGTCGGTAGGCGGCTACACGGTGAAATCGATCAAGAACATCACCCTCAAGGCCCTGTACCGTCCAACGCGACCCTGACCGGGGCCCGCCTCACCGGCGGTTCCGGAATCGGCTCGGGAACCCCCACCGTCCGCGTGAGCGGCGGGGAGATCGTCATGTCGGTGCCCGGGCCCATCGGCGGCGGGAAGACCTTCACCCTGCCGGCGCTGGACCTGGACCTGACGGCGGGAACATCCGGCAGTGCCATCGAGACGCGGCTCTCCGGCACCAGCTACAGCAGTCCCGGCCTCACCTTCACCGCCAGCGTCCCCATCCTCTTCGTCACCGTCAGCGTGCCGACGTCCTGCTATCCCTCTCCCAACCCGGTGCTCACCTCCACCGCCGTCGACTGAACCGGGCGGCCGGCGGGTCACGAGACGCCGCACCCCGTGCGACTCGGCGGATCCCTGCGGGGCGCCCGTCCGGCAGGCCCGGCCCGGGAAGCGACCCCGGGCCGCGCCGGCGTGGCCACCGGTCCGCCGCGCGTCCCGTCGGCGTCCGTACCCGGCACCTCGCAAGGACCGGACGGGGGTCCTCGGCCGGCGGCCGTCCCGCCGCGCCGCTCGAACGCGGTGCCCGGCCGCCGCACCCGGATCGGGCGGGGCCACCTCGGCCCGCTCCGTTCCGGTACGACCGGCCGAACGGCATTCGACGGGATGCGCGTCACCGCCTGCTGTGCGAGCAGGCACGCGGTGGCCGTTCTGCCTGAACCGGGCGGAGCGGTCACCGCAGTACGGGCGGAGCGGTCACCGCAGTACGGGCGGGGCGCCACGCGTGCGGGCGCCCCGGACCGCCGTCCGGCCCGGCGGGAACGACCCTGCGCTCAGCCCCGCGGCCGTACCCCCGAGGTGGTGCACCCACCGCCCGGGCCGGCACCTCGCCGGCGCGCTCGGTCAGCCCGGCGAGCCGCGCCCGAACCCAACAACATCGTGGACTTCGTCCTGCGCCCGATGTCGGCACTGCTGGGCCGTCCATCAGCACCGCAGCGACCCGCAGCTGCCCGACTTCCTGGACGTGGACGTCACCATCACCGACGACCCGGGGCAGCCGTGCGTGGTGATCGAGAGCCACGAGGCGATCGGTCCGGATCGACTCCGCGCAGCCCGCGGACTCTCAGGAGCCGGACTTGTCGGAGCCCTTGCCGAGGCCGACACGCCCGCGGCATCGTGTCAGGGCTTCAGCATGCCGATGGTCGTCGCTACCGCCCGCCGTAGGGTGTCGGCGTCAGCGCCCACGCGGGACCGGAGGTTCACCCCGTAGGCGAGAAGGGTCAGGGCCTCGGCTGCGGAGTCCACATCCAGAGCGTTCCGAACCTGGCCTTTGGTCCTGGCCCGAGCCAGGGCGCTCCGCATCGCCTCCCAGAGCCGTTGATGGTGGTACCGGAGAAGCTCGTTGACGTCGTCTCTGAACGCTTCCGGGCCCGCGTGGGCATTGGTGATGAGACATCCCTGTCCTGTCAGGGGACCTGACTCGCCTCGCTGGATGAGGGACTCGAAATGGCCTTCGATCGCCGGCAGCCCATCCTCGGCATCTGACAATCTGGAGAACTTCGGCATGGAATGCCGATCAACATACCGACGGAGGCTGGCTGCGAAGAGCTGTTGCTGGTCGCCGTAACGCAGTTCCAGCGCCTCACCGTTGATGCCTGCGGCCGCTGCGACATCCTGGATGTCGGTGTTCGCGACTCCCCGCTGCCAGAAGAGCTGTGTGGCTGCGTCCAGCGCCTCGCCCTCATCGAACTGCGTCATGCCGAAACAGTCCTTTCGCGGTCATGCTGAAGATACCTCGCACATCGGGGCTGATTCGGAATGTTGTAGATCAGCAAGGGGCTGGCGGTCATGACCGGTGAGTTGTCGACCGCCATGAGGCTCCGGCTGAGGACGTGCAGTCCTTTCCTAGCACGGAACTTCGTGCCCGCGATCCCGGCACAGGGTCCGGCTCCACCATATGGCGCCGAAATTGCTTCTCGGGGGTGGGCTGCCGGGTCACTGCATGAAGCGGATCCGTCCGGCTCATGTTCCCTGCCCGTGACGTGGTGTCATGTTCCGGTCTGTGGAAGGGAAGCAGTGCAGGAACGGCGCCAATGATGTCCGCGATGACGCACAACGGAGATCCTCGCCCGGCGCCGGGCGCCGACAAGAGCAACGAGACCTCTTCCTCCGCCCCGCTGCTGGACGGTGTCGACTTCAGCTCCCGCCCCATGACCGCGTAGTCCCCCCAGTAGTTCCCTCATCCTGGCGTCCAAGCTGATCAACGGCTCACCGGCTCCGGTGAACTCCTGGACCTGGTCGTTGATGTAGTGGAACTGCGCGTCCCGGTCCGGACGACGGGCCCCCTCGGTGGTCCGGCCGGTGCCCTGCGGGGAGGACCCCCTTCCTTCAGCAGGGCCGCAACCGTGTCGGCCCCACCCGGAATCCCCGGGCGGTCGACTCGCCGGCCGGCTTCCGTGTCGACTTCGTCGTCCATCGCAGCGGCGACTCCGGATCACCCCGCCGGTCGGGCTCGACCAGCGCCAGCAGGGCCGGTACCAGGCCGGGATGCTTCTCACGCAGACGTCTACGGCCCCCGCCCTCCCGCCTCACCCGGTCCGAGGGCCCAGGCCCGCCGGTCAGTTCCGCCACCCCGCGCGACACCGCCTCCTCCGGGACCCCCGCAGCACGAGCGACCAACCGAACACCGCCATACCCCGGGGCCCGCGCGTCCGCCCTCAGCGCCGGCCGACGCCGCCGGTCGTCCAGGTGCGGCGACAACCGGGCGAACTCCTCAGCCAGCACCGCCTCGATCCCCTCCATCACAACGGCACCCTGCGGCCCCAACACCCCCGAAAGAAATTGAAGTCGTTCTTCGGCGGCTTCCTGCTGCCCCACCACCCACCCTTGGAGGTCCGGCAGCGGCACGAGCAAGGACACGCCCTCGCGGCGTAAGCATCGAGTGTCCGGCATCACGGGGAAGCTTCAGACGCCCCGAAGACCGCGGCAGCCAGCAGGTTTCGGTTCGGCACTCCCCTCGCATTCATCTCATTGCGTGAGACCTAATTGAGCGGGAGTAAGCCGAGGGGATACGTTCCCTTGTATTCGCTGCCACAAAGAGTGGCAAATGTAAAGCCTATTGCCACGGGTAAGTAAAAAACCCTTCAAGGGGGGCCATGAAAGCTACAAGAATCGCAGGGATCTTCGGAGTGGTGCTCTTCGCGGGTGCGATGGGCGCAGCGCCCGCTTCCGCCGACACGGCTCAGCTGACCGACCTGGACAAGACCATCGCATCGCAGTTGCCCTACTGCGACGTGGGGACGATCGGGGATCCCAATCCCATCATCAAGGTCTCCTCGAAGAAGGTCACGAGCTCCAATGCCACGGCAGTGCAGGACGGTGATCCCGACATCAGCGTCGGCGACAGCTGGTATCTCGGGACGAGCGAACTCACCAACTCCACGGACAAGACTCTCAAGCTCACCAGCCAGTCGTTCACCAAGTCCATCTCCGAGAGTGTGAAGAACTCGGTCAGCCAGGGGCTCAAGCTCACCAACAAGGTCTCCGCGAAGTTTCAGATCACCAAGGGTTTCTCCCTCGGTGACGACTTCACCACGGAGTACTCCTTCAACTCCACCGCGGAGACCGCGAAGGAGGAGTTGGTCTCCTTCACCTCCCCTCCGCAGGAAATCGATGTTCCGCCGCACACCGTGGCGCATGTCACGGTGAACCTGCAGAAGGTCGAGGCCACCGGGAAGGTGGCACTGAAGGCCACCCTCGGTGGGACCTTCGACGTGGTCCAGTACGCCCGGGACTACTCGTACGGAATCGGGGAGAACAACATCTCGCTGTACGACTGCCTCTCCACCGCACAGAAGAAGGGCAAGGCGCCGGCGCTTCCCAGCACCCTCGCCCTGGACAACGCGAACAAGAAGGTGAAGTTCAACGGCACCGGCACATACACGGCCACCTACGGTACGAACTACCTCGTGAACGTGACGTTCGCCCCGCAGGTCTCGGGTGCGGCGGTACCCAAGCCCTTCACCCGCACCATCACGGCGAACTAGAAGGTGCGGGATGTGGCGAAGACTGCGCTTCACGCATACGAGGGCAACGGCATGGGCGATGAGAGCCGTCGGGCTCTCCGGCTCGGCACTGCTCATCGGTACATTGACGATGTCGACAGCTTCCGCCGACACGGCTCAGCTGACCGACCTGGACAAGACCATCGCATCGCAGTTGCCCTACTGCGACGTGGGGACGATCGGGGATCCCAATCCCATCATCAAGATTGACTCGACGGACGTCACCAACGCCAACGCCGTCGCCCATGAGGTCGGCGAGCCCAGCGTCAGCCTCGGCGACGGCTGGTACATCGGGACGAGCATTCTCACCAACGACACCGATCAGGCCCTGAAGCTCTCCACCCAGTCCTTCACCAAGAAGGTTCCCGAGGCCGTCAGCACGTCCGTCAAGAACGGTGTCACCTTCAAGGGCAAGGTGCTCGGCCTGCTGGCGCAACTCGCCAATGTGCCAGCGAAGTTCACCAATACCACGGTGAACTTCGCTGAGAAGCAAGTTCAGGAAGTCAGCGCGATGGGAACGTACACCTCGCCTGCGCAGCAGATCGATGTTCCGCCGCACACCGTGGCGCATGTCACGGTGAACCTGCAGAAGGTCGAGGCCACCGGGCAACTGGCACTGGAAGCCACCCTCGGTGGGACCTTCGACGTGGTCCAGTACGCCCGGGACTACTCGTACGGAATCGGGGAGAACAACATCTCGCTGTACGACTGCCTCTCCACCGCACAGAAGAAGGGCAAGGCGCCGGCGCTTCCCAGCACCCTCGCCCTGGACAACGCGAACAAGAAGGTGAGGTTCAACGGCACCGGCACATACACGGCCACCTACGGTACGAACTACCTCGTGAACGTGACGTTCGCCCCGCAGGTCTCGGGTGCGGCGGTACCCAAGCCCTTCACCCGCACCATCACCGCGCGGTAGCTGTGCCAGGCTTGCGGTGGCGCGGCGCGGGCCGCGCCACCGCAGGCGGCCACCGCCCGAGGCAATGCCGCGTCCCGGAAGGGCTCGACCAGAGCCGGGTTCGTTCGCCACCCGCTACGACGGACCCCGGGGAGGTACCTCGCCGAACTCCACCTCCGGGCCTCCATGATCTGGATCAAGGACCTCACACGAGCGGCCCCTTGATGGCAACCGAATACGCACCCCGGGTCCGGCGCCGGCGCACGGCTGGAAGTGTCTCCTGCGTCGTGATGGTGTCGGGCTGCCGCAGTCCACGGGTGCGTCGGCGATCGACCAGCAGGCCGGCGTGAGTCTCCTCCGCATCGTCCACGTCGCCGAGATCGAACATGATCAGCCCGCGGAGTCGAGCCGGCTGAAGAACGTCGGGCTGTCGGGCTCCTCCGCCATCTGCCCTGCGCGGGTTCGCAGATGGCGGCCGGAGACCGCGGCGCCGGTCCCGGGCCCGTGCGAGGAACCGGCCCGGTCCCCGGGCCGAGCCATCGCCCTGCGGGCCGCGGCACCGGTACCGCGGCACCGGTGCCGCGGCCCTTCCGCGGGTGGCTGCGAACTCCTGGCCCGTCTTGGCTTAGCGATGCCTGCGGAGGGATACGACTACTGCGGAGCGGCCGTCGTGGCGACGCGGCGGCGACGGTCTGACCAGGGGGTGCTTGGTGAAGGACGCGCCGTTGTATCTGCGGCCGAGGGTGGACCCACCGCTCGCTTCGCTTCTTCAGGACGCGTCGTTCCTGCACGCGCTGTGCGACGCGCTCGGATCGCCGCTGAACGTGCTGCTCCCGGAGGTCGTCGCCGAGAACGCCGAACGGTTCCGTTCCGTCTACCGGCGTCACCATCTCGCCGGGCGGGTGTACTTCGCACACAAGGCGAATCGATCCAGCGCCCTGGTCCGGAGGCTGGCCGCCTGCGACCCCGCCGCGGTCGGGATCGACGTGGCCTCGCTGGACGAGCTACGGCACGCGCTGGGCTGCGGGTTCACGGGTGAACGGGTGATGGCCACCGGCCCCAAGGACCGGGACTTCCTGTGGCTGGCGGCGCGGGTGGGGGCGACGGTCAACCTGGACTCGGCCGGCGAACTGGACCGACTGGCGCATCTCGTCCGGAGGTACGGCCTCGGCCGGGTGGACGTGCTGGTGCGGCTGTCGGAGTTCGAGGCGGACGCCGGGCACACCGGAGCCGGTACGCGGGTGCTGTCGCGCCGCAGCCGCTTCGGCACCCCGGTCGGCAGGTCCGCTGACGTGTGGAGGGCGCTGGAGCGGCACGCGGACGTCGTCGAACTGACCGGACTGGCGTACCACCTGGACACCACCGCGCTGGAGGAGAAGGCCAGAGCGCTGGAGCGCTGCGTGCTGCTGATGGACGAGTGCCGGGGGAGGGGCCTGCGGCCGCGCGCCGTCGACATCGGCGGCGGGTTCGGAGTCGGCTACGTCGCCGACGCCGGAGAGTGGGAGCGGTGGACGACCGCGCTGAGCGAAGCGGTGCTCGGTGTGCGCCCGTCCCTGGCCTGGCGCGGCCACGGCTACGGGCTGCGCAACGAGGGCGGCACGGTGCGCGGTACGGCCGCGCTGTACCCCGCCCACCGGTCCGTCGCCGGGCCCGGCTACCTCGACGCGCTCCTGTCCCGTCCCGCTCCGGTCCTGGGCCGCCCGCCCGCCACGCTGCTGCTGGAGCACCTGAACGACCTGTACGTCGAACCGGGGCGCGCCCTCGTCGACCAGTGCGGCCTGTCGCTGGCCCGGGTGCTGGACGTACGGCCCACGGGGGACGACCCCACCCGTCATCTGGTGCGCCTGGGCATGAACGCGGGGGACGTGAGTCTGGAGGAGCACGGAGTCCTCGTCGACCCCGTCCTGCTGCCCCGTGCAGGCGGCGGCGATGGCCGCCATGACGAGCCGCCCGGTGGCGGGCCCGTCGGGGTCCACCTCGTCGGCAACCTCTGCCTGGAGGCCGACCTGATCACCCGCCGGGTGGTGTACCTGCCCCGGCTGCCGCGCGCCGGGGACCTGCTGGCGTTCGTGAACACGGCCGGGTACGCCATGGACTTCCACGCACACCACGCCCAACGCCAGCCCGTCGCACGGACGGTGGCCGTCACGAGAGGAGAAGGAGCCTGGCGCTGGTGCCCCGACGAGGACTACTGGCCACTCACCGACCCGCAGGGAGTGCCGTCATGAGGTACGACACCATCACCGAGGCCATCGGCAACACACCCCTCGTCCGCATCGACCCGTCCGTGCACGGACTGGGCCACATCGACCTCTTCGCCAAGCTGGAGATGCTCAACCCGTTCGGTTCGGTCAAGGACAGGCCCGCCTGGTCCATGGCCCGCCCGCACCTTCAGGAGAGGGCCGGTGGTGACGGCACCGTCGTGGAACTCTCCAGCGGCAACACGGCCAAGGCCCTCGCCCTGCTGGCCGGTCTGCACGGGCTGAGGTTCAAGAGCGTGACCAACCGGATGCGCGTCCCGGAGATCAAGGAGCTGCTGCTGCTCCTCGGGGCGGAGATCGAGGAACTGCCGGGGCAGAGCGAGTGCCTGGACCCGACGGACACCGACGATCCACTGACCCGTTTCCATCAGGCGCTCTCCGGACCCGACAGCACCTATCTGCACACCGACCAGTACTTCAACCCGCGCAACGTCGAGGCGCACGCGACCGGGACCGGACCCGAGATCGTCAAGGACCTGGACGGCCGGGTACCCGACTGGTTCATTGCCTGCGTGGGCACCGCCGGATCCTCCACCGGTGTCGCCAGAGCGCTGCGCGAGCACGATCCGAGGGTAAGGGTCCTCGGGCTGGTCGCCGACAAGGCCGACTTCATCCCCGGCATCCGCACCATCGACGAGGTCCAGCAGGTCGGCCTGTTCGACCCCGCGACGTACGACTCCCTCGCGTCGGTCAGCTCCCAGGACGCCATCGACGGAATGGTGACGCTCATCCGCCGCTGCGGACTGCTGTCGGGGCCGACCGGCGGCGCCGCGTACCAGGGAGCCGTCCGGCACCTGGCGTCCGTCGACGCCGGACTGGCGGGCACCGGCGGCCGCCGGACCGCGGTGTTCATCGTCTGCGACCGGGCCGAGAGCTACCTGAGCTACGTACGCCGGCGACGTCCGGAGCTGCTCGGAGCAGCGCGCCGCGGCCACTCCGTCACCTCGCTCACCGACGCCGAGGTCCGCGCCGAAGGCCGGATCGTCGAAGTCGACGACGCCCGGCGCTGGATGGCCGACGGCGACCCGCGTCCGCTGGTGGTCGACCTGCGCGGGCCGCACGCCTACGCCGCACTGCACATCGAGGGCTCGGTCAACATCGTCGACGAGCTGTTCGAGGAACTGGTGCGGACCGGGCTGCCGTTCAGCAAGCGGACACCGGTGCTCCTGGCCTGTCCCGTGGGGGAGAAGTCGCTGCGCTACGCCGCGTTGCTGACCCGCATGGGGCACCCGGACGTGCGCAGCCTGGCGGGCGGCGTCGTCGCCTGGCGCGACGCGGGCGCACCGCTGGTGAGGGAGTGACCCGATGAGCGGAGGAGACCGGGACGCGGACGGGGCCTGGCAGCGGACGGTGCGGGCGCAGTTCCCGATCATCACCGCGCATCCGGAACTGGCGTACCTGGACAGCGCGGCGACCTCGCAGAAGCCCCGGGCCGTCCTCGACGCCGTTCAGACCTACCTCACGTCCGCCAACGCCAACGCCGGCCGCGGTACCTACCCCTGGGCCAACCGGACCACGGAGTCGATCGAGCGGGCCCGCGACCGGGTCAAGGACTTCCTCGGCGACCCGGAACCGGACCGCTCCGCCGTCCACTTCACCAGCGGAACCACCGAGGGCCTGCGCACCGTCGCGCGCGACTGGCTCACGGAGTACCTCACCGACGGCGACGAGATCCTGGTGCCGTTCGCCGACCACCGGGCCAACCTCGAACCGTGGCTCGAGGCCCGGCGCCTGCTCGCCGCACGCGGCACCGAGGTGCGTATCCGTGCCCTGCCATACCAGAAGGCGTCCGGCGACTACGACCACCGCGCACTCGCCTCGGCCGTCGGGCCCCGCACCCGCTTCGTCGCCGCCACGCACGTCCACCACGTCTACGGCGGCGACATGAACGTCCACCGGCTGCGCGCGGCCGTCGGCCCGCAGGTGCCGATCTGCCTGGACGCCGCCCAGAGCGTCGGCCACCTCCCCTCCGGGTCGGCGATCCGGCGCTCGACGTCGACTTCGTCGTCTTCTCCGGGCACAAGGCGTTCGCGCTGCCGGGCACCGGAGCGGTGTGGGCACGCAACACCCGCGGCCCCCTGCTGCGGCCCGCCGGATGGCAGGGCACCCCCAACACCGTGGGCATCGTCTCGCTGCTGGCCGCACTCGACTGGCTGGACACGGTGGGCGTCGACCGCGTCTGCGCCCACGTCGCCGCTCTGGCCACCCGCCTGACCGACCGGCTGCGCCACCTGGACGCCTACCAGGTCCTCGGCTGCCCCGCCAGCCTGGCGTCGGACACCACTCTGCCCCGGAGCAGCGCCGGCACGGCATCGTCACCTTCCGGCACCGCGACATCCCCGCGCACGACCTCGGCTTCGTCCTCTTCAGCCACGGCTTCATGGTCCGCGCCGACGGCCACTGCCAGGCGGGAGCGGACGACGAGGAAGGTTCCGTCCGGGTCAGCCTGCACGTATACAACACCGGCGAGGAGATCGACCGCCTGCTGACCGTACTCGCGTCGTTGGAGTGACGCCGTGTGAAGTATGGCTATTGATAACCGTTTCCACCTGTAGATTGCGCGACAGCCACAGCGGGTGGGAGACGGAAGGGGTGCCGGGGCGGAATGGGTGTGAGCATGGGCGCGGCCAGGGCATGGGTGGAGCGCTGGGAACGGCAGCAGCAGCACTACGCCGTGGACCGCGAGGAGCGTTTCACGGTGATCTCCGACGTCGTGGAGCACGTCTGCGCCGGCCGTCCCCGGCCGCTCCTGCTCGACCTGGGCTGCGGACCCGGTTCCCTCTCCGCCCGGCTCGCCCGCCGGCTGCCGGGCGCGGAGATCGTCGCGGTCGACATGGACCCCGTGCTGCTGGAGTTGGGGCGCACGCACCACGGGGACGCCGCCCGCTACGTGGACGCGGTGATCGGTGCGGACGGCTGGACCGACGCCCTTCGACTGAACCGTGGTCCGGACGCCGTCGTGTCGACGACCGCCCTGCACTACCTGCCCGCCCCCGTCCTGCTGGAGACCTACCGCAGCCTCGCGGCCCTCCTGCGCCCCGGCGGGGCGCTGGTGAACGGGGACCACTTCCCTCCGGATCCGGGGCCCTGCACACGTCTGACCGCCCATGTGGGGCGATGCCGCGCCGAGCGCACGGGGGCACGCGGTCACGAGGACTGGGCGTCCTGGTGGAGGGACGCGGCCGCGGACCCCGAACTGGCCGACCTGTTCGAGCGCCGGGAACGGATCCGCCCGCTGTCGGGCGGCGACGGCGCCAACCACCATCTGACCCTCGATCAGCACGCCGAACTGCTGCGCCAGGCGGGCTTCAGCCATGTCGCGCCGGTGTGGCAGGTGGGGGACAGCCGCGTGCTCGTGGCGCTCAGAAGCTGACCGGCCCCCTCCGCGACCGGACGGTCCGCCGCAGGCGGGCTGCCAGGTCCGGGCGAGAGCCGTGGCGGTGGACCTGCTCGGGCGTGCCCTGCCCGACCAGCCGCCCGTCGGCGAGGCGCAGGCGGACGTCCGCCGCGCGGGCGGCCTCCAGGCCGTGCGCGGCCTGGAGGACGGCGGTGCCGCCGGCGGCCGGCTCCGTCGGCGGGGTACGCGATCCGCTCGCACGGCCTCGCGGCCGAGCCCGGCGGCCGGTTCGCCCGGCAGCCGGAGGTCCGACTGCCGGAGGTCCGACTGCCGGGCGAGACCCCGGGCGATCAGGGCGCGAAGGCACTGACCGCCCGGCGACTCCCCGAACCGGCGGTCAGCCCTGGCAGTACTGCGGCTCTCCTGCCGTGGCCCCGGTCACTCCGCCGAGGACGCCGAGCAGGGTCGACGTCCCGCTCCCGTTCGGGCCGACGGGCGCCGTCATGGCCAAGGCGGCCATGTCCGCGGCGAGTTCCCGGGCGCCACGCTCCAGAAGCCCGGCGATCCGGCATGCGGCCTCCTCGGCGCACCTCGCGGTCCTGACGGATCCGGCAGCCCGATCAGACCGCTCGCCGGGTCGCGCGCAGTACGACGTCGTCGACGTGGTGGGTGCTGGCCGCGCCGGGGGACGTGGCCGGGTTTCGCGGATCTCGACCTGCCAGCTGCCGGGCTCGGCGCCGAGCGCAGCGTGGATTTCGTCGACCCCGACGAACGCCTCCGGGTCGTACATCCGGGTCTGGGCGGCCACGTCCACCGGGTCGCGCAGGGGGTGAGGTCGTGGTGCACGACCAGGAGCGTGCCGCCCGGGGCGACGGCGGCGAGCAGGCTGCGCAGTCCGCGCTGGTCGGGCGTGCGCTTGAACGAGCCGTACTGCAGCGACACCAGGTCGAAGGTCTCGCTGCCGAAGGGTGCGGGATCGCCTGCGTCGGCGCGTACGAGGTCGACGGCGAGCCCGCGGCGTTCGGCCTCGGCGCGCACCCGGGCGAGCGCGTTGCCTGAGATGTCGGTGGCGGTCACCTTCCAGCCGCGCTCGGCCAGCCAGAGGGCGTCGGCGCCCTCGCCGGTTCCGACGTCGAGCGCCCGGCCCGGGGCCAGGGCGGTGACCTCGTGGACGAGCGTGCCGTTCGGGTTGGCGCTCCACACTCGGCCGGGGCCCCGGTAGCGGTGGTCCCACTCGGTCTGCTCGCCCGAGTGCCGGACGGCGGCGCGCAGATCCTCCTCGGCGAGGCTGAAGGCGATCACGGCTCCGACCCGGCTCCCCTGGGCGGCCGACGGCAGCACCTGCAGGCTCGGGTCGGTGATGTTGCCGGCCGCGTAGATCCCCGGTATGGCGGTCTCGCCGTGCGAGTCGACCGCCAGGACGTCGCCGGCGCCGGTCGGGTGCGGGGTGGTGCTGAGCCCGACCCCGGCCAGCACGTCGGCGCGGGCCCGGAACCTCGAGCCGACCACGACGGCGTCGGCCTCGAGGACGCGGCCGTCGCCGAGTTCGACCCCGGACACCTCCCCGTCCGGCCCGGTGAGGACCCGGCCGACCTCACCGCGTTCGACGATGACGCCGGAGGCGGCCAGGGCTTCGACGGCTTCCTGGTGGAGTCCGGTCGGGTCGTGCAGCACGACGGCCAGCCGGCCGGTCAGATGCCGGAACAGCGGGGTCGGGTGGAGATCCAGGGGGTGCGTGACGATCTGTACCAGGCGCTGGTCGCGCACCTCGAAGCCGTGGCAGAACGGGCAGTGGATCACGCCGCGCCCCCATCCCTCGGCGACTCCGCCGATCGCGGGGAGTTCGTCGGACAGGCCGGTCGCGGCGAGGACGCGGCGGGCCACCAGCGTGTGCCCACCCGTGAGGTCGAGGCGGAACCGGCCGTCGTCGCGACGGTGCACCCCCACGGCTCGGCCGGAGAGCACCTCCCCACCGTACGCGCGTACTTCCGCGCGCCCGGCCTCCACCAGCTCGCGGGGCGCTACGCCCTCGTGCCCCAGATAGCCGTGCATGTGCGCGGCCGGGGCGTTGCGCGGGGTGCCGTCGTCGACCACGACGACGCTGCGCCGCTGGCGGGAGATCTGCAGGGCGGCGGCGAGACCGGCGGCCGAGCCGCCGATCACGGCGACGTCGCAGTGACGCTCCAGGGTGGGGTGCTGGGCGTGGCTGACGTGTCCGGTGTGCTCGGAACGGGCCGGGTGCCGGCTCTGTGCGGGGTGGTCGCTCATGGGTGCGACGGTACGGCGCCTGACGTTCTCGGCAAAGCCCCTTGCGTAATTGGCAAGGCGTGCCAGGATGGGGGCGTGAACGGAGTCGCCGACATCGAGGCCCTGGCGCGGGCGCGCCTGCGCAGCATGCGCACCACCCTGGGCTACTCCCTCGACGAGCTGGCCAAGCGCACCAACCTCAGCCCGTCGACCATCAGCCGCGTCGAGACGGGCAAGCGCTCGCTGAGCCTTGACGTGCTCGTGCCGCTGGCCAACGCCCTCCAGATGAGTCTCGACGTGCTCTTCGAGGTGCCCGCCGACGACGACGTCGTCATCCGTCCGGTCGCGCACAGCAGCGGCACGCGGACGACGTGGCCGCTGAGCCGTCCGGACGGCCGCACGGTCGCGGTGAAGATGCGACTCGAGCCGTCCGACACCCTCCCCGGCCAGCGAGTGCACCCGGGCCACGACTGGTTCCTCGTGCTCGAGGGGCGCGTGCGGCTGTGGCTGGGCGAGCGGCAGATCGACGTCGGCACGGGGGAGGCGGCGGAGTTCGCGACGATGGTCCCGCACGCGATCACGGCCCTGGACGGCCCTGCCGAGTTGATCATGGTTTTCGATCGCGACGGGCAGCGCGCCCATGTGCACCAGTGACCGGACCGCACCCTCGGGCGGACGCGGCCGGGTCGATCACTTGGGAGGTGAACGTCGACTCCGCTGTCTGCCGGGCTCGTCGGCATGCCGCGGGTTCCCGTCACGTCTCAGCGGTGTCGCGCTGGGGGCAGCTGCGTGCTCGTGACGCTGGACGACCGACGGCTCCGCGTCCGGGCACCGCCGTCGGGCCCTGTTCCCCGCCTCCTCGGGTTTCGGGCGCCGTCCGGGCGTACCGGGCCCCGGGGTCCTCCCTTCGGGCAGGGGAGGACGTCACAGCGCGAGGCTCATCAGGATGTCGTCACGGTCGTCGCCCGGCGCCAGGCGCAGCGCCCCCGGCCAGCGGCCGACCTCGGTCCAGCCCGCCCGCCGGTAGAAGTCCTCGAGTCCCAGGCCCGCCCGTACCGACAACTTGAGGCGTTCGAGGCCCATCTCCTCCTGCGCGACGCGGTGCACCTCGCGCATCAGCGCGGCCCCGATCCCCCGGCGCCTGAGGTGTACGCGCGTCTGCACGTGGTTCACCACTCCGCAGTGCGCTTCGAGCGGGTGCGCTTCGCGCCGGACGAGCAGCCAGCCCGCGACGGAGCCCGCGACGGAGTCCTCGAGGGTGGCCACCAGCAGCCTGCCGTGCTCGGGCGCCAGGCGCTCCGCGACCTGGTCCACGGCTGCCGACACATCCGCCGGGACCAGGGGCGGCAGTGGGCAGTCCGCCGGAATGACCGCCCCGCCGGCATTGACCACCGCGGCCCAGCACTCGGCGAGTTCCCGTCTGAGGGTGCCGGAGACTTCGGACGGGCGGGCGAACTGGGTGAGGGCGAGTGCGGTCGGTTCGCATGCTGTCACGCACACAAGCATGTCACCCGGTCGCCGGCGTCCGGGTGCTCCACCGGCACACTCCGCACCCGCAGTCGGCACGCGTCGGGGCGCTGCACGCGATGCGGAGGCGAGACGTGCGCTCACCGGTGCGGCAGTCCTCTCCGGACCGGCCGTCCGGGCGGCCGGCGCGCGGACTCCCGAGCGGTCCCCGGGGCGGGTCCGACCGCCGCCCGTCGGGTGCGCGCGGGCGGCCACCGGTGCCCGCCCCGCCCGGGAGGTGGCGGCGCGGCGCAGTCCGGCCGACCCCTACGCGGCCGGGGCGACGGGGCAGCGAACGAAGATGCCCGTCGATTCCACGGTGTGTTCCACCCCGGCGACCCCCGCGGCCTCGGCCACGTCCTCCGCCCGGCGTTCCGCCCGTCGTTCCCCCCGGGCCGTGGCGGGGTCTGCTAGTCGCAGCAGCCGCAGCCGGGTGGGCAGCCGCCGCATCCGTGGCCCGTCTCGACGCCGGCGGAGGGGGTGGCCGCGGGGCGGCCGTGGAGGCGGCTGCCGTGGTGGGTGCGGCGGTGGGTGCGCAGCAGCCCTTGCCCCGCCAGGCGTCGCGGCCTTCCTTCACGGCGATGCCGGCGATGGCGAGGGCGGCGAGAGGGTCGGCCCAGGACCAGCCGAGGGTGGCGTTGAGGACGAGGCCCACCAGGAGTACGGCGGAGAGATAGGTGCACAGCAAGGTCTGTCTGGAGTCCGCGACGGCCGAGGCGGAGCCGATCTCGCGCCCGGCGCGGCGCTGGGCGGCGGAAAGGAACGGCATGACCGCGAGGGACAGGGCGGCGATGACGATGCCGGGGGCGGAGGGTTCGGCCTCGCCGGTGCCGGTCAACACGCGCACGGCGCCGAAGGCGACATAGGCGGCGAGTGCGAAGAAGGAGACCGCGATGATCCGCAGGGTGCGCTGCTCACGGGCTTCGCGGACAGCGTGGTCGGAGGCTGAGAACTGCCAGGCGACGGCGGCTGCGGAGGACACCTCGATGACCGAGTCGAGTCCGAAGCCGATGAGGGCGGTCGAGGAGGCGATCGTCCCGGCGGTGATCGCGACGACGGCCTCGATGACGTTGTAGGTGATGGTCGCGGCGACGAGGAGCCGTATGCGGCGGGAGAGCGCCTCGCGTCGCGCCGGGGAGGGGTCGAGGGGTATCGAGACGTCCGCGGCCATCGTCAGCAGCACCCCTTCTCGGCGGCGTCCGCGCAAGTGCGGTCGGTCTCCACCGCCACGACTGCGGTGCGCAGATCGTCCAGGGCGTGGCCGAGGCGCTCGTCGGCGATCTCGTACCGCGTCCGGCGCCCGTCCGGCACGGCGACGACCAAGCCGCAGCCGCGCAGGCAGGTGAGGTGGTTGGAGAGCCGGGTGCGGGAGATGCCGAGGGCGTCGGCGAGGTCGGCCGGGTAGGTGGGGGCGTCGCGCAGGGCGAGCAGGACGCGGCAGCGGATGGGGTCGGCGAGCGCGCGGCCGAAGCGGGCCAGCACCTCGATGTCGGAGGCAGCAGTCAGCACGGTCTGACAGTACATGGTTTCCTGAATCCAGGAAATCGTGGACGACTGATGGGTCCCATCCGGGTGTCACGGTGCGTCCGGGCGTGCCGTGGCCGGTCGCGATCGCTGCCGCGTCGCCTGCCTCCCGCGCAGAGGCGGTGGTGATGTCCGCTCACGTGCCGCGCTCGTGCACGGTGGTGGCGATGCTCTGAATTCCCTGGAATCCGTCAAGAAACTCCGTCAAGGGGCTCGTTGATTCACGACGAATATCGTTGTCGATTTCAGGGTGGAAGTACTCCGTTTGCTGGTGCGTGTCTTCGGTGGCAGCCTTGCCCGCGAGGGTAGGAATTTTCCCAGGAGCCAGACGCTGCCGCCTTCGGCGTGAGGCGGCCCGGAATCTATGGAGATGGGTAGCGTGGCAACACCCCTTGAGCATCGGCCGCACCCCGGACACGATCATGCGCACGGTGACGGCTGCGGGCATGTGGCGGTTCCCCACGACGATCACGTCGACTACGTGCACGACGGCCATCTGCACCGTGAACACGACGGGCATGCGGACGAGTGCGAGGCCGGTCGGCACCAGGAGCACTCCGGTCACTCCCATACGCACGGCGAGGGCTGCGGGCATGTGGCGGTGCCGCACGGCGACCACATGGACTACGTGCACGACGGTCACCGGCACGCGGCTCACGACGGCCATTGGGACGATCACTGAACGGACTCCATTCCGGTCCGGACGTCAATGCACCCCCGACTCGGGGTGCATTTCCATGTGCTCACCGCCGCATTTCGAAGAAGTGGCCGTCACTGAGGGAACCGGCGCCATCGCGTTACGTCGGCGCCATCGCGGTACGAGGGGGTTCCGCCCGGCTCGAGTGCGGAGGGAGCGCCATCTCGCGGGTGCTCTTGACGGCCGCGGTTAGCTGTCGTTGCCGCTGGGCGGGTGAGGCGGGTGAGGCGGGTGAGGCGGGTGAGGCGGGTGAGGCGGGTCAGGCGGGTGGCACGGCGGCTGCGAGTCCCGCCGCTGTGGAGAGGGGCTGCCGCAGCAGGTCGGTGTCCTTGCGGTTGATCCAGGTGATCCCCGGTGAGCGGGTCGTCCGTGCGCAGGACCGAGCGGTAGGGGTCGTTGCGGCGATTCTTGCGCGTGGCGTGGGCGCAGCCGGTTCCGGACGGTGGAGCGGAGCGTGATGGCCGGGCGTACCTCGGGGCGAGCCGCGACCGGTACTATATGGGAATGGTTTCCATTACCAAAGAGTGGCCGTCCGGCGAGAGGAAGTAGAACCTTGTCCGCTCACTGCCAGCTGACCGGCGCGAAGCCGGGCTTCGGCAACACCATCTCCCACTCGCACCGGCGCACCTCGCGCCGGTTCGACCCCAACATCCAGCGCAAGCGCTACTGGCTGCCGAGTGAGGGCCGTTACGTCCGGCTGACGCTCAGCGCGAAGGCGATCAAAACCATCGACAGCATCGGCATCGAGGCCGCCGTGGCCCGTATCCGCGCCCGGGGAGTGAAGGTCTGATGGCCAAGAAGAGCAAGATCGCACAGAACGAGAAGCGCAAGGCGACCGTCGAGCGGTACGCGGCCCGCCGTGCGGAGCTGAAGGAGATCATCCGCCGCCCGTCCTCCACCGACGCCGAACGCCAGGCGGCCGCGGCGGAACTCCGGCGCCAGCCCCGCAACGCGAGTGCGACCCGGGTGCGCAACCGGGACAGCGTGGACGGGCGGCCGCGCGGCCACCTGCGCAAGTTCGGCCTGTCCCGGGTGCGTGTGCGGGAGCAGGCGCACGCCGGATTCCTTCCCGGGGTCACCAAGTCGTCCTGGTAGTGGTGCCGCTCCCATGAGGGCGGAGCCGCCGGCCGTGACCCCGCCGAGTCACGGCCGGCGGCTCCGCCCTCGGAGGAACCGCGGCTGATGCCAGGGCAGGCGAAGGAGACTCGGCCGGTAGCCCTCGGCCTGGGGGAGCCGCCGCGCGGCGATCGCGGCCGCCGACTGCTTTCAGGGAAGTGGCAGTTCAGCCGGCAACGGACCGGGAGGGCTGGTGAGGGCGTGCGGCGCCGGTACGCCGATCCCGGGCCGCCGTGCCGCCGGGCGGCCGGCCGGACAGCCCGGGTCGGCGGCACCGGTGCATCCGGGCGTCCCTCCTGCACAGGGCGTCGTGCTGCTCCCGGGTGCCGAAACGACCCCGGCCCGCGGTGTCGAGGGCCGGCAGAGAACCCGGGAAACGTTCGACGAGGAGACCCAAGACCCGGCGAACACCGGGGCCCGGAAGTCTCAGTGCCCGGCCGCAGTGGTGAGGGGGTCGTGCTCGTGTGCGCAGCTCTCGTCGAAGCCGTAGGTGTCCCAGGCGGGGAAGGGGTCGGACGCGGGCGGAGCTTCGCCCTCCCGCATGAGGGAGCCGGCCAGGGCCGTCCGCAGCCGCTCCGCGTCCAGGTGGGTGCCGATGAACACGAGTTCCTGGGCGTGCGGGTGGCCGGTGTCACGCGCGGAGGCAGGCTCGAAGCGTGCCACGGAGCCGGCCTGGGACCACAGTCCCGTCACATGGGGCCGGCTGGCCAGCGTGAAGAAGCCCTTGGAGCGGAGGACCTGCCCGTGGGCGCCGCTGTCCAGTGCCTCCGTCACGAACGTCCACAGCCGCTCGGGATGGAAGGGCCTTGTGGAGCGGAAAACCGTGGAGGAGATGCCGTACTCCTCCGTCTCCGGGACATGGTCGCCGTTGAGTTCCCGCACCCAGCCCGGGGCCTGCTGGGCCCGTTCCAGGTCGAAGCGGCCTGTGCCCAGGATCTCGCCGACCGGGACGCGGCCGCGCACGGCCGGCACCACGCGGGCGGCCGGGTTGAGGCGGGCCAGGGTGGCCCGGAGCCGTTCGGCGGACGCGGTGTCGACGAGGTCGAGCTTGTTCAGGACGATGACGTCGGCGAACTCGATCTGGTCCATCAACAGGTCGCTGACCGTGCGTTCGTCGTCCTCGTACTGGTCCAGGCCCCGTGCGGCCAGTTCGTCGCCACCGTCCAGCTCGGGCAGGAAGTTGACGGCGTCCACGACCGTGACCATCGTATCCAGCCTGGCCAGGTCGCCGAGGGTGGCACCGTCGTCGCGGGCGAAGGCGAACGTGGCGGCCACCGGCATGGGCTCGGAGATGCCGGAGGACTCGATGAGGAGGTAGTCGAAACGCCCCTCGCGCGCCAGCCGGTCCACTTCCTCCAGCAGGTCGTCGCGCAGGGTGCAGCAGATGCATCCGTTGGTCATCTCGACCAGTCGTTCCTCGGTCCGCGACAGTGCCGCCTGGCCGCCGCGTACGAGGGTGGCGTCGATGTTGACTTCGCTCATGTCGTTGACGATGACGGCGACGCGCAGGCCCTCGCGGTTGGTGAGGACGTGGTTGAGCAGGGTGGTCTTGCCGGCACCGAGGAAGCCGGACAGCACGGTGACGGGAAGGCGGGGCGAGACGGTGTGGGCCATGCGGTGTCAGCCTTCGGGGCG
Organism: Streptomyces sp. I6; assembly: GCA_003725745.1. Taxonomy (GTDB): domain Bacteria; phylum Actinomycetota; class Actinomycetes; order Streptomycetales; family Streptomycetaceae; genus Streptomyces. The sequence goes on from RHDP01000001.1 coordinate 6,300,423, forward strand.
CAGCAGACCGCGCTCGTACGCCTTGGCCAGCCGTTGGGGGATCCGGTACGGCACTCCGTCCACCGTGACGGTCACCAGCTGAGGGCTCGAGGCCTTCCACTGCGCGCGACGATGGCGGGTGTTGCTGCGCGACATCTTGCGTTTGGGTACGGCCATGAGGACCTCCGGGTGCGGGCGGTGTGCGGTGAGTGCAGACGATACATGAAAATGGATGTCATTATGCTGGAGGGGGGAGTCGAGGTCTCTGCCGTCGGCAGCTCACCGTGCCAAGGCCCGGTTCCGAGGCGCGGTGCGCTGCCGACGCCGAGCGCGGCAGACGATCTGCCGCTCCACATCGTCTGGTCCGGGCGGACGGGCTATAGCCTGGACCGTCCGAAGTCCCGCATGACGCTCTACCGGACCGTCCTCGCCGAAGGACTGCGCGAGGACCTGGTGACCCTCCTGCACCACCGGTTGCTCGCCGAGCAGTGGCCCGTGCTGCGGCGCTTGATCAGTCCCTGCATCCGCGAGGTCTGGGAAAACGCCTTTCCCGAGCTGCTCCGCACCGCTCCGGCCGACACGACCGCCGCGTGAAGCTCACTCCGCTGCACGAGCGTCTCCTCGCCGACATCCTCGACCTCGGCCTCCCGGCAGATCGAGGAAGGGCGGGTGCCCGCCCGACGTACGACAGGGGACCCCGGATCCGCCATGCCGCCGCCTCCCAGCAGTGATACTGGATGCATGGACACGACGACCACCGCGCCCCGCGCCGAGGTGCTGCGGGACCGCTATCGCAGCCGACTGCCCGAGCGCTTGCAGAAGCTGGCCGGTCCCGTCGAGGGCAACGTGGACCTGCCGCTCCACATCGTCTGGTCCGGGCGGACCAGCTATAGCCTGGACCGTCCGAAGTCCCGCATGACGCTCTACCGGACCGTCCTCGCCGAAGGACTGCGCGAGGACCTGGTGACCCTCCTGCACCACCGGTTGCTCGCCGAGCAGTGGCCCGTGCTGCGGCGCTTGATCAGTCCCTGCATCCGCGAGGTCTGGGAAAACGCCTTTCCCGAGCTGCTCCGCACCGCTCCGGCCGACACGACCGCCGCGTGAAGCTCACTCCGCTGCACGAGCGTCTCCTCGCCGACATCCTCGACCTCGGCTCCCCCTACCCCTGGTCCTCACCGGCGGATACGCCGTGCAGGCCCACGGCCTGGTCGAACGCTTCAGCCGTGACCTCGACGTCGCTACCGAGAACCGACCGCGGTACCGTCCGCGACCTCATCGACGTCCAGGCTGCCTCCCGCCACCGCTCCACCGCGACCTCGAGTCCCTGGGCCGCCGTCGCGCCCACGACGAGTTCAGCCTCGAAGACCTCAGGGACTGGCTGATCGGCGCGGACTGGTACGAGGATGAGGACTACACCGCGTACGGGCTCACCTCCCGGCAGATCGAAGAACTCAAGACGTGGGCGCTGGAGTGGGCGCAGGATCTGGGTGCGCGGATCCATGACGAGAACGCCTGAGAGGCGGTCATCGCGTCCGTCTCTTCTACCGCCGTTGCAACGAGACGATGCGGTGTGGTCAGCACGTTCCAACCCGGAGTCGTTCACGGTGGGTGGTTGCCTTGCACGGCGGATGTGCATGGCGGCCGCGCGATACCCCGCAGTGGATTCACGGCGAAACCGGGCTGCGGTAGCGGTCAAACACTGCGTCCCGCTCCCACTCCCAGGTCCAGTCCGGGTCCCGACGGTGGAACTCGGTAATGGCCAGCTCGAAGAATTGGTCGGAAGGCTTCCGGCTGGATCCATTGACTACCAGCGCTGACAGCATCGGCTCGGGACCGGTGCTGTCCCGGCGGCAGACGTCTGAGAGCAGAAGCGACATCATCCGGCCGTGGTAGTGCACCCGGTGCTCCGGTGCCACGGCCTCGCTCAGCGCCTTGTAGGTGTCGGTCCGGCCCTCTCGGGCCCACCCCTTCAGAATCGCTACCATGGCGTCCCGGGCAGCCATGTAGTCCGCGTCTCCACTCTTCATGTGAGCCCCCTCCAGCCGACTGGAGCGACACGGTATCGAGTCGGGGCGGGTGCCGAGGTCGGATCCGAGAAGTTGCCCGCGCGCCGCCTCGGAGACGGGGGAGCGGGGACGTCCACCGCTACGTCCGGCTCGCCCTTCGACAATGTTCGTGCCGCCTCCTACGATCGCCGCTGATCAGCCCGCAGTAACGGAGGGGGTGTGATGGACGGGATCCGTTCCTCCAGTGGCGCCGTAGGTTCGCCCGAGCCGCTGACGACCTCGCCAGTGACCTCGAACGCGGGCAGTGGCCCGAGCCCACCTGCACGCCCGAGGAGCTTGTTCTTCATCTCGCCATTCGTGACCCGGGCGACCGCGAGGTTGAAGACGCATGAGTCGCCGGGCATTCCCGGAGGATTGTCCAAACAGGCGTCGGTGACGGCACGAAAGCCCAGGTGAGGGCCCGTATCGCCTGACCGGGGCGATGTTCCTCGCAAACATCGTTCGGCGCGTGCCGGTGTACAGTCGAGACCGCCCTTGACCTGCAAGAAGCGGGCAGGGAGCCGTCTCAGAGGAGTCCAAAGTGCTGCGTACTCTGTTCAAGTCCAAGATCTAGCGTTTGGGTATTTCCGCAGGTCAGGTCCCTGATCGTGGCCTCCAGGTCAGCAAACGGTCAGCATCGGGTCGGTCGGTGTCCGGCTTACTGACCTGCTCCTGTGGCAGGGGCCTGCTGTGCCGCCCGGCGCCCTGCTCGGAAGGCTTGATGCGTGGCTCGACAGCTCGCTCATGGGATGGGGTCGTTCTTCAAGGAGTGCGGTTGTTCCAGGCCGACCCGCTGCCCGCACCCGTACACGATTCGGTTCCGGGACGCTCTCGGCAAGCAACGTGAAGAAGCCGGCTACGACACGCAGGACGATGCGATCGAGCGTCTCACGCAGATTTACGCGGAGAAGAAGACAACGGCACCATCCGTCGCCGGGTTCGGCGATGGAGCGGTACGAGGAGAAGCGTGGCACCACGAAGGAGGGCTATCTGCTGCGCGGTCCGAGCGGCTACTACACCGAGCCGATGGAACGCCGCCGCGTGCAGAAGCTCTTCAAGGACCTGCCTGCAAAGGACGGTGTCGGCATGTACGGCTTCCGGCACTACTTCGCCTCGAACGCGCTCGGGAACGGGATACCGATCACCGACGTGGCGGAATGGATGGGCCACAAGTCGATCGAGGAGACGTACCGCACCTACCGGCATCTGATGCCGGGGAGCATCACCAAGGCCGCCCGCATCCTGGACGCCGGCCTGTGGGACGCGGCCTGAGGCCGCAGCAAAGCCTGTCGGGGCTGCCCTCCGGTTTGGGCTGCAGCGGCACCACATGGCACAGGTTGTAAAGACCCTCCAGGGGCGTCTATGCCGGTCCAACGCGGGCATGGAATTGCAGGGCAGAGCCACTTGGTCCGGGAACGTCTGCCCAGTTGGTGATGGCTGTGTGATACGCGGGTGATACGGAGAGGCTCCCCTCGAGGTCCGTCCTGGCGGGATCTCTGCGCGGATCAGTGAGACGGCGAAGCCGCACCGGAGCACTCCGGTGCGGCTTCGCCGTGTGATCGAACGCGCTGGCGCGCACGACGCGGTCGGTGACTCGTGCGGTCCGTGTGACTGTGGCTCTTTCGTGTGCCTGATTTGCGAACACATCCGCTCATCCGTCCGTACGAGGGGAGCGCGCCCCTTCCAGCGCGACCGGATCGTGTGAGCGCAGGAGCGGGAATGGCCGGATCGACTAGGTTCTGTCTCTTTGGTCAGCGTCGGGTCCAGATGAGGATGCCCGCGAGGTGGAGTGCGGCCTGGTAGGCGATCGCGAGCTTGTCGGTTCGTGTGGCCAGGCCGCGCCACTGCTTGAGACGGTTGATGCACCGCTCGACGCTGTTCCGCTGCTTGTATGCCTCGTTGCCGAAGCCGGGCGGACGGCCACCGAGTCGGCCTCGCCGCAGGCGGTGGCCGACTTGGTCGGACGGTTGCGGGATGACCGCACGGATGCCCCGGCGCCGCAGGTGGGCGCGGATGGCACGGGAGGAATACGCGCGGTCGGCGAGAACGGCCAGGGGCCGGGTCCGGGGCCTGCCCGGGCCGGTGCGGGGCACGCGGATGCGGGACATCACCGTCTCGAAGGCGGGCGCGTCACCTGCCTGGCCTGCGGTGACGGTGAAGGCGAGGGGCCGTGCGCGGCCGTCCGCGGCCAGGTGGACCTTGGTGCTCAGCCCGCTGCGGGAGCGTCCGAGCGCGTGATCGGCGGGCTCGCCGCAGTGAGCCGCCCCCTTTTGAGTGCTCCGGCGGCGTGCTGGTGGGCCCGGACGACCGTGGAGTCCACCGACACCGTCCAGTCGATGTCGTCGTCGGCGTCCGCCGCCGCCAGGACGGCGGCGAGGATCATCTCCCAGGTGCCGTCGACGGCCCATCTGATCAGCCGCTTGTGAGCGGTCTGAAATGAGCCGAGCTCGTCGGGCAGGTCCCGCCAGGGCGAGTTGGTGCGGTACTTCCACGCGATGGCCTCGAGCGTGCGGCGGTGGTCGTCCCACCGCCGTCCGCGGACCGGATCGGCCGGCATCAGCGGCTCGATCCGGTCCCACATCGCATCACTGATCACTAATCGGACAGACACATCCGATCAACTGACCAACCCATCAAAGAGACGCGCGCTAGCCCTACGGCAAGCTGCGCGGGCATCTCTCGCGGGGCAACCCGATCTGTGAGGCGCTGGCCTGCACGTCGAGGTGGTGGTGGCTTTCCTGGGCCCCAGCGCCTACATCTCGCCCGACCACTACGCCTCCCAGCCGCACTTCCCGACCTGGGCGTACGCGGCCGTGCACGTCACGGGTCGGCCGCGGCTGCTGGACGAGGTGCGCCCATGCGCCGGCTGGACGACCTGATCGAGGACCAGGAGAGCCGGCTCGCACCGAAGCAGCCCTGGTCGCTGCCGCGCCGGGCGAGCGCGCTGTTCGACGAGTACCTGCGGCTCATCCAGGGTTCGAGATCCCGATCGGGCACATCGACGGCGTGTACAAGCTTGGCCAGAACAAGTCCCCGGCCGACATGGCCTCCCAGGCACGGGCCTTCCGGGAGCGCGGCACGGACAGCATGAACCGGCTGGCCGACTACATCGAGCGGCACAACAACCTGCCCAGGCAGGAGCCCGGCCATGGCCCGGATCACCCGGCGGACGCGGCCGGCTGATCCGGCGTACGTCGTCATCGGCGGTTTCACTTCTGGGCGGCTGCCCCCGCCAGGCCCTGGCGCAGCAGGGCGTAGGCGTGGTCGGCGTCGGCCACCGCCTCGGGGTAGACCTCGTCAGCGGACCGGCCGGCGACGATGCGCTGCCAGTTCACCGACGCCAGGATGCGCTCGGTGGCGATGACCTGGCCGGCCAGCAGGGCGGCCGTGATCTCGCGGTCGGAGTCCAGCGCGTCGACCAGGGCCTGGGCGAGCGCCTCCTCGGCCTGGGCCAGGTACTGGCTGACGCGTGCCACCAGGCTCGGCGTGGAGTACACGAGGTGGTGGAAGGCGAGGACGTCCTCGTCGTCGTTGAGCCCCGTGATGGGGTCCCGGGCCGCCAGCCCGTCCAGGAAGTGCTGGTGCAGGGCGTCGATCGCGGACACCCCGGGCGGCCGCTCCGCGACGACGGTGCTGCTCACCGTCTGGTGGTCGGCGAAGCGGTGGACGACCAGGTCTTCCTTGGTGGGGAAGTACTTGAACAGCGTGGGTTTGGAGACCTCGGCGACGGCCGCGATGTCGACGACCGAGACCTGGTCGAACCCGTGCTCAAGGAAGAGCGTGATCGCCGTGTCGGAGATCGTCTCTCGCGTTCGCTGTTTCTTGCGCTCCCGCAAGCCCATCGGCGCATTCACCAGGCCATCCTAGCACATCCCTTACCCGGGCAATCAGGTGACCGAGTCTGTGAATTGACTTGGTTAAGGAATCTGCTCTAGTGTCCGCCAGCGGAAGACGGACGGGCCGGACTGAGCGCCGCCCGCGGTGAGGGAAGGACATCAGGACATGGCACAGGCAACAGCGGCCTCCACCGAGAGGTCGGTGCGCTACCGGTGGTGGGGGCTGGGGGTGATCGCCCTGGCTCAGCTGATGGTCATGCTGGACATGACCATCGTGAACATCGCCCTCCCGTGGGCCCAGCAGGACACCGGGATGTCGGACGCGAGCCGGCAGTGGGTGGTCACCGCCTACACCCTCGCCTTCGGTGCCCTGCTGCTGCTCGGCGGACGGGTCGGCGATCTCGTGGGCCGCAGGCGCGCCTTCGTGGCCGGCGCCGTCGGCTTCGCCGTCGCCTCGGTGGCGGGCGGCGCCGCGCCGAACGCCGAGGTGCTCGTCGGCGCCCGCGCGGCGCAGGGCGTGTTCGCCGCGCTGCTCGTGCCCTCGACCCTGGCCATGCTCGCCACCACGTTCACCGAACCGCGCGAACGCGCCAAGGCGTTCGGTGTCTTCAGCTCGGTCGCCAGCGCCGGCGGCGCCATCGGCCTGCTGGGCGGCGGCGTGATCACCGAGTACCTCGACTGGCGCTGGTGCTTCTACGTCAACGTGCCGATCGGCGCGGCCGTGGTGGCCGGGGCCTTGCTGCTGCTGCCGGCGATGCCCGCCAACCGCCAGCGCGTGGACGTCCCCGGCGCGGTGCTCTCCGCGTGCGGCATGCTCGCCCTCGTCTACGCCTTCGACCAGGCGGCGACCCACAGCTGGACCTCGCCCCGCGTCCTCGGCTGCCTCGCGGCCGCCGTGGTCCTGCTCGCCGCGTTCGGCCTCACCCAGGCCAGGGGGTCGGCTCCGCTGCTCCCACTGCGGCTGGTCGCCGACCGCAACCGGGCGGGAGCGAGCCTGACCATCGCCCTGGCCATGGTCAGCCTGTTCGGCCTGTTCCTGATCCTCACCTACCAGTTGCAGGTGGTGATGGACTTCTCGCCGCTGCGCACGGGCCTGGCGATCCTGCCGGCGACCGTGGCGACGGTGCTCACCTCCACCCAGATCGCCGCCCGGCTGGTGCCCCGCGTCCCGCTGCGCCTGCTGGTCGTGCCGGGCCTGCTCATCGCCATGCTGGGCCTGCTCAACCTCGGCCGGCTCACCCCCGACAGCTCCTACGCCTCGACGCTGATGCCCACCCAGATCCTGCTCGGCATCGGTGTCGGACTGGTGATCTCGCCGTGCATCAGCGCCGCCACCTACCGCGTGCCGCCGCAGGAGGTGGGCGTGGTGTCGGCCTTCGTCTCCACCTCTCAGCAGCTGGGCGGCTCCATCGGCACGGCCCTGCTCAACGCCATCGCCACCAGCGTGACCGCCGACCGGATCGCGGGCGGCGGCCGCGCTGAACGGGCCGTGACCGAGGCGACCGTCCACGGCTACGCCGTCGCGAGCCTGTGGGCCGCGGGCATCACCGCCCTCGCCGCCGTACTCGCCGGCCTGCTGATCACCATCGACCTGCGCAAGCCCGCCCAGGCTCCCCCGGAGCAGGCGCGGGCCACGGAAGGCGACCTGGCGCCCAGCAACTGACCGCGCCCCCACCGGACCAGCAGCTGCCGGGCGACCTCCCCCGGCCTGGTGGCTGCGCCCCGACCAGCAGCTGCCGGGTGACCTCCCCCGGCCTGGTGGCTGCGCCCGACCAGCAGTCGCCGGGTGACCTCCCCCGGCCCGGAGGCTGCTCCGGCCGCCCGCCGGAACCCACTGAACGGACCCGGCGGGCGGCCCCTATCAGGCCCCTACACCCCCTCATCTCGCCGCAGATCAGGCCCGGCCACCAGAGGCGTACATAGGCTCAGCGCCACCCGCGAACGGCCCGGAGCCCTCACTTTCGAGGATGTGCCCATGCTTCAGGATTCAGTCCCTCTGGAACTCGACGACGCGTTCATGCAGGACCCGCACTCCGTGTACGCACGGCTCAACGCCGAAGGCTCGGCGCACCGGGTGATGATGCCTCCCGGGGTCCCCGTGTGCGGCGGACTACCGGTCTGGCTGATCACCGGCTACGAGGAGGTGCGGTCGGCGCTGGCGGACCCCCGGCTGAGCACCGACCTCAACCGGACGGATCGGCTGTTCGCGCAGAACGAGCCGGACCGCAACAAGCGTGGCGCCTTCTCCTCCGCCCTCGCCACCCACATGCTGCACTCCGACCCGCCGGACCACACCCGGCTGCGCAAGCTGGTGAACAAGGCGTTCACCAGCCGCGCCATCGAAAAGCTTCGGCCGGAGATCGAGCAGATCACCGGCGAACTGCTCGCCGCCCTGCCGGACGAGGACCCGGTGGACCTGCTGGACGCGTTCGCGTTCCCGCTGCCGATCCGGGTGATCTGCCTGCTGCTGGGCGTGCCGCTGGAGGAGCAGGAGAACTTCAAGTCCTGGTCCAAGGCGCTCGTCTCCGGCGACTCGCCTGCGGCGACCGCCGCCGCGGCGACCGCGATGATCGAGTACCTCGGCGACCTCATCGAGCGCAAGCGCCGTACGCCCACCGACGATGTGCTCGCCGCGCTGGTCTCGGCCCGTGACGTCGACGACCGGCTCACCGAGACCGAACTGGTTTCGATGGCCTTCCTGCTGTTCATCGGGGGCCACGAGACCACCGTCAACACCCTCGGCAACGGCACGCTGCACCTGATGCGGAACCTGGACCAGTGGGAGGCGCTGTGCCAGGACCGCTCCCTCCTGCCCGGCGCGGTCGAGGAGTTCCTGCGGTTGGAGAGCCCGCTGAAACACGCCACCTTCCGCTGCGCCACCGAGGACCTGCGCATCGGTGACACCGCGATCCCGGCTGGCGACTTCGTACTGCTGGCACTGGCCTCCGCCAACCGGGACCCCGAGCGCTTCGGGGATCCGCACACACTGGACGTCCGCAGGCCCACCGGCGGCCATGTCGCCTTCGGGCACGGCATCCACTACTGCCTCGGGGCGCCGCTGGCCAGGATGGAGGCGCAGGTGGCGTTCGGCGTGCTGCTCGACACCTTCCCCGCCATGCGGCTCGCGGTCGATCCCGAGGACATGCGGTGGCGCACCAGCACCCTCATCCGCGGGCTGCACTCACTGCCGGTGCGGCTGAACCGCCCATAGTGTCCAGGCCCTGCGGCAGTTCGTCACGGCGGGACAGGTTGAGCTTGCGCAGGACACGTGTCATGTGCTGCTCGACCGTGCTGACCGTGATGAACAGCCGGCGGGCGATCTCCCGGTTGGTGTGGCCCTCCGCCGCGAGGGCGGCCACCCGCAGCTCGGCCTCGGACAACACGTCATGCACCTGCTCCGAGACCTCATGCCCGGCAGCGCAGCGCCGTCCCTCGGCCGCCCGCTCCGCGTCCGGCAGCAGGTTCTGGCTGAGCGGCTCGGCATGGCACTTCTTCGCCATCCGGTAGGCACGCCGGACGATCACCCGGGCCCGGTTGGACTGCCCGAGCAGATGGTAGACACGGCCCAGATCACCCAGGGCGTGCGCCAGCAGCCAGTCGCTGCCGGAGGCCTGGAGTTCGTCCACGGCCTCCTGCAGCGCCTGCAGCCGCTGCCGGGGCTTCATCGTCGAGGCCAGCAGGCGCAGGGCGTTGCCGTGCACCCGGGGACTGCTCTTGTGCCGGGCCAGTTCCTCCTGCAGGTAAGTGACGGCCTGGTCCGGCTCGCCCAGGCGCAGCCGGGCTTCAGCCACCCCGGTGCGCCACGGGATAAGCGTGGTGTCGCCCACTCCCCAGCTCTCCAGGGCCTTGCCGCATGCCAGGAGATCTCCGAGGGCGGCCTGAAGACGCCCGGTAGCCAGATGGAACTGGCCTCGGGAGTACAGGTAGTGCTGGCCGAAAACGGTCTGGAAGACCGCCCTGGGCACCGGGCGGCAGAGCCGGGCCCGCGCCTCGTCATACCGGCCCATGGCGGTCAGCGCGTACACCGAACTCGCCAGCGGTAGGGCGATGCTCAGCCCCCAGCCCTGCGACGACATCCGCGACAGGGCCAGGTCGCTGTGGGTCTCCGCCTCCAGCAGCCGGCCCTGCCGGATGAGGTTCGCAGCCCGTAGGGAGGACAGCAGTGCGATGTTCCGCTCGCGGGCCGCGTCCAGCAGCGTGGTGCACCACGCGTCGACCTGTTCCGTGCGGTCGGCATAGAACAGGGTCATCAGCGCCAGCGGGATGGTTTCCAGGGTCGGCGTCAGACTGGACATCTCCAATACGTGGGCGGCGCCGACCACTGCCTCCTCCGCCTCACCGCCCCGTAGTACGACGGACAGAGCGGCGGCTGCTTGAAGGCGCGGCTGCGCTGCGATGGCCGCAGGAGTGAGCTCCTCGGTGATGTCGGGGGTCACCTCACCGAACATGCGCCGGTGGAACGGCGGGCACAGCACGGACAGCCACTGCTGCAGCGCGCGGGCCTCGGCAAGGCCCTGCTCGTCCGGCTCGTCGGCCAGTTGCCGGTCGACCAGCTGCAGCATCTCCGCCGCCTCGTCGACGTAGCCGTGCCAGACCAGATTCTTGATCAGGGACATCGCGCCGGACAGGGCCGTGAGGTGCCCGGCTTGGAGGGCCTCCTTCAGCTCCGGGAGCCGGCGCATGGCCTTGGCCGGGTCGACCTGCCAGGCGGACAGGGTGTGCTGGAACAGGATGGACGCCCGCAGAGGCCCGTCCGGGCAGATGGCGTGGGCCAGATCGAACAGCCGCATCGCCTTGGGGAACTCGTCCTGCGCGAGCGCCTCGATCGCGGCTTCCCGGAGCAGTGGGGGAGCCCAGGATTCCGCGATACCTCCCGCCGCCACGATGTGTTCGGCCACCGTGGCCGGATGCGCGCCGTTGTCGTGCAGCAGTACGGCGACCCGCCCGTGAAGCCGCGCCCGCTCCTCGGCGGAGACCTCACCTCCCAGCACGGTGTGCATCCTCGGGTGACGGAAGTCCGGTCCCGCCAGCAGGCCGGCCTGGGTCAGCTCCTGAAGGTGCCGGGTGGGCGGGTTCGTGCTGTCGCGGTCGAGCAGCACCGACAGCGCGTCCGGCCCCAGCACCGCCAGGTGCCGGGCGAGATCGGCCGCGGGCACGCTGACCCGGTGGACGCAGTCGACCACCGCGGAGTCGAACATCTCCCCGGCGACCGGCCGTAACGCGGCCGCGCTCGTGTACGTGCCCTGCAGGGCGTTGCAGGTGTCCTCGACCAGCGCCCGCGTCAGCAGCGGGCTGCCCCCGCTCGCCGCGTGGAACTCCGCGGCGCCGGCCTCGTCGACGGGCACGCCCAGCCGCTCGGTGAGCAGCAGCCGGATGTCGCCGACGGTCAGCGGGCCGACCCGCAGCTGATGGAACCCGGGCTGCCGGGCGAACTCGGCCCGGGCGGCGGCGTACGGGGGCAGGGCCTGCGGCCGGTCTGTGAACACCGCCAGGACCCGGGAGGCGACCATACGGCGGGCGAGGTGCCCGAGGCAGCCCAGCGACTCGGGGTCGGCCTCGTGGATGTCGTCGACGGCGAGGACGAGGGGATGGTCGTCGGCCAATTCCATGACGGCCGCGCAGAATTCGTCCATGGCCTTGTCGCGTTCACCTTCCGGCGCCCGGGTGACCGCCGCAAGGCTGCGGCCGACGGCTGCGAGCGTGTCACTCGTACGCTGTGAAGCTCCTTTGAATCGCCCTGTACGCCACAGGAGTTGATGGACCACGCCCCAGGAGTTGGCGCGCTCTCGCGGGGAACAGGCCGCTCTCAGGACGAGGGAACCGGATTTCGCCGCGCTCTGGGTGAATTCGTGGAGGAGGGCGGTCTTACCGATCCCCACAGGGCCACTGACCAGGGCGATCGGACCCGCTCCGCGGTCGCGTGCGGTCAGCAGGTCATGCAATTGGGTGAGTTGTATGTCCCGTCCGACGATGGGCATCCGCAGGTGCTCCTATGGTGCCGAGGCTTCGGTATGTCTTCAGCCATCCTGCAACTTCAGACAGCCTGCGGGGCCTTCAGTGATCATCGCCACAGGGATTTGGCGCAAGTGCGACCGTCGGCAACGGCAATTCGGCCAACTTCGAAAGGCAGGGCAATTTTCCGCCTTCGGGTTCTTCAAAGAGGCGTAAAGAAAATGCGGCCCGGGGGAGTCCCGGGCCGCACCTCTCGGACAGGTCTCGACCGTTCTCGGACGGTGCGCGCCTCAGGCGGCGAGCGGCTCCGGCAGCGGCCGGGCGTGCAGGACGTCGAGACGGGACACCGCACGCGTCACCACGACGTACAGCCGGTGCAGTCCGCGCGGCTCGGACTCGACGATCGCGGCCGGCTCCACCACGACGACATGGTCGTACTCCAGGCCCTTGACGACCGTCGCGGGCAGCACGGTCACCCGGGCGGCCGTGCCGACCTCCTCGGCCGTCGCCGTCTCGATGCCCGCCCGGCGCAGCGCCGCCGAGGTGGCGGCGACCGCGTCGTCGGCGGCGATGACGGCGACCGACCCCTCGCGGTCGAGGGCCGCGCGGACGGCGGACACGGTGGCGGACGCCAGGTCGTCGACGGCGCTGACCGTCAACTCGCCGTCGTGGCGCAGGGAGCGGGCCGGCGGCACGTCCACGCCCAGGGCGCCCACCAGCCGGTTGGCCAGCTCCATCACCGCGGCGGGCACACGGAAGCCGGTGGTCAGCGGGACGACCGTGGCCTGCGCCTTGCCCAGGTGCGTCAGCTGCTCCTGCCAGGTCCGCGCCGACCACGGCGCCGTCGCCTGGGCCAGGTCGCCCAGCACCGTGATGGAGCCGAACGCGCTGCGCCGGGCGATCGCCCGACACTGCATCGGCGACAGGTCCTGGGCCTCGTCCACGACCACATGGCCGTAGCCCTCGGGGCGTTCGATGAGCCCCGCGACCTCGTCGAGCAGCAGCATGTCCTCGACCGACCAGGTGGCGCTCTTCTCCGACCGCGGAGGCTTCGCCCACAGCAGGGCCCGCTGCTCGGCGGCGTCGAACACCCCGTCCGCCGCAGCCTCCATCACCGCCGGATCGCTCAGCAGCGTGGCCACGACCTCCTCCGGCCGCGCGACCGGCCACGCCGCCTCCAGCAGCGCGGCGACCGGCTTCGAACGGCCGATCTTGCGCGCCCAGGTCACGCTTTTCGGGCCGGCCCGCCGCTCGGCCTGCTGCTGGATCAGCGTGACCACCCGCGAACGCACATGCTCGCGGCCGATCCCGTACGGCGCCCCCATGCCCCGCACCTCGTCGATGACCCGTGCCAGGTCGTACGAGTCCACCCGCCAGCGGTACGAGCCGTCGGTGACCGCGATGGACTCCTCCGGGTGCCTCACCCGGGCGTACAGCGCGCGCTCAAGGACGGTGGCCATACGGTCGCCGTGCTTCAGGACGCTGACGTCCTCGGAGTCCGCCCGCCGCACTGGGTGCCGTGCGACGACGTCCTCCACCGTCAGCTGTGCGATGTCGATCTCGCCCAGCGACGGCAGCACCTCGGAGATGTAGCGCAGGAAGGTGCGGTTCGGGCCGATGATCAGCAGACCGCTGCGCTGCAACCGCTCGGGGAACGTGTAGAGGAGATATGCGGCGCGGTGCAGGCCGACGGCGGTCTTGCCGCTGCCCGGGGCGCCCTGCACACAGACCGACTCGTTCAGCTCGCTGCGGACCAGGTTGTCCTGTTCCGGCTGGATGGTGGCGACGATGTCGCGCATCGGGCCGAGGCGGGGCCGCTCGATCTCGGCGGCGACGATCGCGCTCGCCGCGTCGCCGCCGTCGTCGCCGCGGGCGTGGTCGAGGTGCTCGTCCTCAAATCCGGTGAGGTCCTCGGGAGCGCCGTGGCTCCACGGCGCCCACCCGAAGCGCCGCCGCACCGCGACGCCGCGCGGCTCCAGGGTGCTCGCCTGGTAGTAGGTGCGGGAGACCGGCGCACGCCAGTCGATCACCAGGGGCGGTGCGGCCGGGTGTTCCGAGACCCGCCTGCGGCCGATGTAGTACCGCTGCCGCCGGTGGTCCCCCGCCTCCTCGGAGTCCTCGAAGTCGAGCCGGCCGAAGAACAGCGGGCTGTCGGGCTCCTCCGCCATCTGCCGTGCGCGGGTGCGCAGGTAGCGGCCGAGCGCCTCGGCACTCGCGCCGTCACCTGACACGTCCTCGCCCGCGACGACCTGGTACTGGGCATCGTCCACCTGCCGGGTCATCGCCTCGCGGCACACCGCGACGTACGCACGCTCCAGGGCCAGCTCGTCGTCGAGTCCGACGGCCTCCTGGGTGCCGTACGTGTCCTGGACGTGTGACGTCATCGATCGACCTTTCCGAAGCGACGGCCTTGCGCGCCGCCCGACGAGGCCGAACGGCGAATTCCGGGTCCCAGCATAACTGAACCCGGTTAATAGACTGGCTGAGTTGTGTTATTGCTGGCCGGATAAAGACGGCCTACGCGCAGTGCTCGGAACGGGTGCGTACGGCTGGGCGCGACCAGCGCTCCGCGCGGCCGGTGTGGACCGGGCTGCGGCCGGAGATGCCGTGGGTCTGCTGCCGCCGGGTCGCGGTCACGTTCCGAGCGGCCGGTTGTCGCCGGGCGTGCCCAGTGCTCCGGGGGCTGTTTGCCGTCGGCCGCAACCAACGCTTCGCGGCGCCGGTGTCGCGGCCCGGGGCCACGCGTTTCTGGCGGCCGGTAGCCGCCGGGCGTGCCTAGTGCTTCGAGAGGCCGGGCACCGCCGGGTGGGACCAGCGATGCCGGCGCAGCCGGCGGCTGGTGACCGCCGGCCGCCGACAGCGCTTCGGTGGCCCGTTACCGCCTGGCCGCGATCAGTGCGCCCAGCACCGCCGCGTGGACCAGATGGCCGGGGGCGTACAGCTCCTTGCCGATCCACAGTGGGGGGTGGTGTTCGGCGTCCAGGCCCTGCTTCAGGAGGAAGGCGCAGCCTCGGTGCACGGCCTGGGTCGCCTCCTCGGAGCGGGCGTCGCCGTCGGCGGTGAGTTCCAGCAGGGTGCGTATCGCGTAGGCGGTCTCCTCCGGTGTGCCGTCCCAGCGGCCCCAGGAGCCGTCCTCGTGCTGCCGGTGCAGGAGCCAGTCGACGGACCTGCCGAGGGCTTCGGCCGACGCCGGGCCGGCGTACCGGTGCAGGGCCAGGGCGCAGCGCATCGTCGCGAAGTAGGGCGAGGCGTGCCACTTGTCGGACCAGCTGCCGTCCGGCCCCTGGCGGTCGCGCAGCCACGACGCGATCCGGGCGACGGCGTCCCGGTACCGGTCCCCCTCAGCAGGACCGTCGGCCAGGTGGCAGCCCAGCGCCTCCAGGATGTGCGCGTTGGTGGTCGTGGACGGCTCGTGCTCCGGGATGGTGGACATGAAGTGGCTGCCCGCGTCGTACTGCCACAGGTACTCCGGCTCCTGCGGCGCCCCCAGGCGGGCCAGGGCCGTCAGGACGATCGCGCTGGTCTCCGCCTCGTACGCGAACCCCGGCGCGGTCGGCGCCCCGGACCGGCCGACGTCACCCGGCAGCTCCTTCAGCAGCGGAGCGAGCACCTCGCGCTCCACCCCCGCCGTCGCCAGGTTTCCGGCGATCCACGCCCGCTCGTAGTACACGATCGAGGTCATCGCGGCGACCGCGCCGGATCCCCGCTCCTGGGCCTGCCGCAGGAAGCGCACCGAGGGGTGCGCGGGGTCGGCCGGCTCCCGCGGGCCGAGCCAGGCGGCGGTCGCGGCAGCGGAACAGCCGACGACCCCGTCGACCGGCTCCATCTCGGCGGCGCCGACGGCCGCCGGGCCCACGATCTCCAGGTAGTGACCGGCGAGCGGGTTGCGCCAGGCACCCCCGCGCAGCCCACGCAGCGCCTCGTCGGTCAGCCCGTGCGGCAGCGCCAGCGGCTGCACCGGTCCGCCCCGAGGACGGCGAGCCGGGCGTTGATCCCCTCCACCAGAGCGGGGATGACCATGAAGAACACGACCGTCGACGGCACCGGCTCCTCGGCGCTGCACGCCACCAGCGCGGCCGCCGCCGCGAGCCCCCGCCGCGCGGCCTCGACGAGCGCCGCGGGCGGCAGCGGCAACTCGCCGCCCTCCCGGCCCAGCACGGCCAGCAGCGCCTCCGTCGCGCTCAGCGTCGGCACGAGGGCGTACCCGCCGGGGCCGCCCCAACTGCCGTCGGACCGCTGCTCGTCGAGGAGATACCGGACCCGGGCGGCGTCCCCGTCCAGCCACGGGGCCAGCGACACCAGCCGGGCCGTCTCGTACACCGAGGGACCCAGCGCGCCGGTCGGGTCGTCCAGCACCCGCTCGACCAGCTCGGCGACGAGCCTGTCGAAGTCCACGTCCGTGGGCGCGCTCACGCGGTGAGCTCTTCGGAGACGGTGATGCTGTCGACGAGCAGCGACGACGGCAGCGTCGCCGGGTCGGGGTCGCCCGGCAGGACCGGGCCGCCGGGGCTGCCGATAATGATCGCCAGACAGAAGTACACCGGCTGGTCGAACAGCCAGCCCTTCGGAGTGGTGTCCTGCGGGGTCAGCTTCAGGTACTCGCGGCCGTCCAGGTACCAGGTGATCGAGTCGGGGCCGCGCCGCCAGACCGCCGAGTAGGTGTGGAAGTCCGCGCTGAGCGGGCTGCCGTCCTCCGTGGTCGTACGGGCGCCCATGCCCAGGGACGGGATCTGGTGGCACTCGGGGGAGTGGACGGCACCCCACACCGAGTCCGGCTCGGAGCCGAGCGCCTCCAGGACGTCGATCTCCCCGGCCCGGTACCACGCCTGCACCGGGTCCTCGTCGCCCCGGTGCCGCAACTGCGTGCCCCAGGCCCACAGCGCGCAGTCCAGGCCCGGACCCGCTGCGGTCTTCACCCGGGCGTCCAGGCGCAGCGCGCCGCCGGACCGCGGCACGAAGTCCTCGCGCCGGGTCTCCAGCCACGCCGCCCGGTACTCCCCGTCCTCGTGCGTGGCGGTGATCCGCAGGTGCCCGGCGCCGTCGAGGCCGACGTTCGCGGGGTCGTCCGTGTGGAACTCGATGCCGGCGCCGAACGGCTGCCCGGTGACGACCTGCCACAGGGCGGGGTGGGGCGGGGACCCGGCCGGGCCCTCGAACGTGTCCTGCCACAGGACCTTCCACGATGGCGGCGCGGTCGCGGCGGCCGGGGCGGTGGCGTGCTTCTGGTTCACGGTCTCCATGTCTTTCTCGGGCTCCGTCTTCCTCAGTTGCCCGGGGCCGACGGTGCGGCGGCGTCCGGATCGAGATGCTCGGCCATGGCGAGCGGGGTGGGATGGGCGAACAGGTCGGCCAGGCGCACAGGCACACCCAGCGTCTTCTCGATGCGCTGCACGAGCTGCGCGCCGAGCAGCGAATGCCCGCCGCTGTCGAAGAAGTTGGCGTGCGGGCCGAGGTCGGTCCGGCCGAGCGTGCTCTGCCACAGGGCGAGCAGCCGCCCGGCCGTCCCCGACTGCGCCTCGGGCGAGGCCTGCGCCGATTCCGCGGCCGCACTGCGCTCGGAGCGGCGCTGCTCGGCGAGGCGGGTCAGCGCGAGATGGTCCCGCTTCTCGTTGGCGGTGGTCGGCAGCGACTCCAGCACGACGATCTCCTGGGGTACGGTGGCGGAGGGCAGCAGGGACCGGGCATGGGCCGTCAGCCCGGCGGTGTCCACCTCGGCCGCACCGTCCCCTCCCTCCCCTTCTTCCGCGCCGTGTGCCGGTTCCACGAACGCGACCAGGGCGGCGTCCGGCCCGCCGCGCCCCACCACGACGACGGCGACGTCCCGTACGTCCGGACGGTCGAGCAGCACCGCCTCCACCTCGCCCAGTTCGATCCGGTGGCCGCGCAGCTTGATCTGGCGGTCGGTGCGGCCCAGCAGCTCGACGCTGCCGTCGGGCCGCAGCCGGGCCAGGTCGCCGGTGCGGTAGTGGCGCCCGTACGCGGGATGGTCGCGGAAGCGGTCCGCCGTCAGTTCGGGGCGGTTGTGGTAGCCCAGCGCGACGCCCGACCCGGCGATGCACAGCTCGCCCTGCACACCGACCGGCAGCTCCCGGCCGTCCGGGTCGACGACGAACACCTGGGTGTTGGCGATCGGACGGCCCACGTCCACGCGGACCACCTCGTCCGGCACCGGCCCCGAGGTGGACCAGATGGTCGTCTCGGAGGGGCCGTACACATTGAGCAGTGAGCCGCCCGAGGCGGCCAGCGTGCGGGCCAGCGCCGGTGGCAGCGGCTCCCCGCCGCAGACCAGGCGCCGGCCGGCGAGCTGCCCGTCCGCCGCGTCGGCGACGACCCGCCAGGTCGTCGGGGTGGCCTGCACGACGCCGACGTCGTGCGCGACGACCTCGGCGAGCAGGGCGCGGCCGTCGGTGCGGGCCTCGTCGGAGGCCACGACCAGCCGTCCGCCGCACACCAGCGGCAGGAACAGCTCCAGGGCGGAGATGTCGAAGGCGAAGGTCGTCAGCCACAGCACGGCGTCGTCCGCCGTGACCTTCAGCTCCTCGGCGAAGTGCTGGACCACGTTGGCGAGGCTGCGGTGGCCGACCAGGGTGCCCTTCGGCTTCCCCGTCGATCCGGACGTGTAGATCAGGTAGGCGCAGGAGTCCGGATCCGGGCCGCCCGCACCGGGGTCCGGCAGCGGGCCGGAGCCGTCCCGCGCGAGCGGCTCCAGCGCAAGCACACGCGCCCGGACCCCCTCGGGCAGCTCCACGCCCGGCGCCGTGAGCACGGCCTGCGCGCCGGAGTCCTCCAGGACGTACGCCAGGCGCTGCACGGGGTGCTCCGGATCGACGGGCAGATACACCGCTCCGGCCAGCCACACCCCGAGGGCCGCGGCCGCGAGTTCGGGACCCCGGGGCGCGGCCAGCGCGACGATGTCACCGGCCCTCACCCCGGCGTCCGCCAAGACGTCCCTGGTGTCCTCGGCGGCCCGCCACAGCTCGGCGTACGTCGTGCTGCGACCGTCGCCCACGACGGCCGGCGCGGACGGCGTCAGCGCCACCCGCTCCCGCACCGCCGCGAGCACGCTGGGCGGATCCACCGGGCGCGCGGTGTCGTTGCTCGCGGCCAGCACCGCGAGGTCGGAAGGCCCGGACAGCGGCAGTTCGCCCATCGGCCGGTCCGGCCCCTCCGCGGCCGCGAGCAGCAGCGCCTCGAAGCGTTCCAGCAGCCCCTGTACGTCGGCCCGGTCCAGCACCTGCGTGTAGTACGCGGCCCGGACGGTCACCTTGTCCGCCGAGGACAGGAAGAAGAACTCCAGGTCGAACTTGCTGAAGCCGTTCTCCACCGGGAGCCTGCGGGCCGTGGTGTCGCCGAGGGGGAAGCTCGTACGGCCGTCGTCCGGAACGTAGTTGAACAGATGGCGGAAGACGGTGTTGCGCCAGGAGGCGCCGCCGTCCCTGCGCAGTTCCGGCAGCAGGACGTCGACCGGCACATCGGCGTGGGCGACCGCCCCGAGGAACGCGACGCGGGCGGTCCGCACCAGGTCACGGAAGCCGCCGCCGAGGTCGACGGGTATGCGCAGCGGCAGGGTGTTGACGTGATAGCCGACGGCCCTGGACGCCTCGCGCGCCCGGACGTTGACCGGGGTGCCCACCACCAGGTCGGGACCCGCGCCGTGCCGGGCCAGCAGCAGGCCATACGCGGCCAGCAGCACCACCGCCTCCGGCGCGCGCAGCTCCTTCTGCAGCCGGCGCAGCACCTCGGCCGCCCGCGGGGACAGGTCGGCCGTGATCTGGTCACCGGTGAGGGTCGGCTCGGGAAGATCCTCGCTGCCACACCACAGGGCGAGGCCCGCGGCGTCGGCCCCGGCCAGCTGCCCGCGCCAGTACTCCACGGCAGCCGCGCGGGGAGAGGGCTCCCGGTACGGCGGCTGCGCGGCCAGCAGCTCCGCGGGTGGCGCGGCACCGGCCGCGAGCGCCGTGTACCCGGCGGTGAACTCCTCCAGCAGGACCGCGCCGGAGACCGTGTCGAAGACCAGGTGGTGGACGGCGAGACAGAACGCGTCGCCGTCCGCGCACCTCACCCGCGCGGCCCGCACCAGCGGCCGCCCGTCGATGTCGAAGGGACGCGCGATGAACTCACCGACGACAGCGGCCACTTCACCCGGCTCCGCCGCCAGCTGCTCGACCTCGATCCGCAGGGCGGCGGGGTCGAGCACCTCCTTGATGAGGCCCGCCTGCTCCTGCCGGAACACCGTGCGCAGCGCCTCATGCCGGCGCAGCAGCAGATCGACCGTGCCCTGGAGCGCCGGGCCGAGCAGCGGCCCGTCGGCCTGAAGGGCGACGGAGAGGTTGTTGACCCCCTTGACGGGCACGAGCTCGTCCAGGAGCCAGAGGGCGTGCTCCTTGCTGTCGGCCGGGCGGGACCGGACTTCCGTTGCTTCTGGCATTCCAACCGTTCCGTGGGGTCGCGGGAATTCGCGGCGGGGCGTACGTACGGGATACGCGCGTACGGGACTTGTGCGTACGGGACTTGTGCGTACGGGACTTCTCAGGCGGGCCTGTCCGCGCCCAGCAGCTCGGTCACCGTGCGGGTGACACCCGGGTCGCGCAGCAGGTCGACGTGCGGGACGTCGACGCGCAGTTCCCGGCCCACGGCGATGTCCTGGCCGGCCGCCCGGGAGCCGTTCAGACCGCTCGTGGGCGACGAGGACGTGACGACGACGGCCTCCCGCCACGCGGGCAGCGGGTCGATGTCTGCGGCCGCGATCAGATAGCCGACGAACGACGCGAAGACCGCGGTGATCTCCTCCGTCCGCCTGTCGTCCAGCTCCAGCCGGTCGAAGGCGGGCTTGGCGGTACGCCGGTACACGTCGAGGAGTTCGGCGCCCAGCGCGGCCATCGTCGTGTGCTGCTCGTGCGCCCGCCGCGCCTCGTCCGCCGCCTGCGCGGTCTCCTCGGCACTCAGCAGGGCGGACATGGAGTCGAGGACCTTGTGGAACTGCGAGTACAGGGTCAGCGGGCCGGACTGCTCGGGGTCGAACAGCACCAGCGCGGGCGCCTGTTCCTGCCGGGCGGCGAGGCGCTGCGCGATCGCGCCCGCGTAGACGCCGCCGACACAGAAGCCGAACACCGCGCGGACCGGGCGGCCGTCGGCCGCCACCTCCTCCAGCCACCGCTCGACGGGATCGGCATCGCCGGCACCGGTCCCGGCCTCCTGGGGAATCGTCTCCCAGATCGAGCAGGGCAGCAGGTCACCCAGACCCGAGGCCAGATCGGTGAAGCGGCCCTCGGCCCGGCCGGTGGCGTCGAAGTCCACGGCGAGCACGAGCTCCTGCGCGTCCGCGTTGCCGAGAACCCGCCACGTCTGCGGATCGGTCATGGTTCGGGATCCCCCATGGTCTGTGGAAAACACTGCGTTCGGTTCGGTGGAAAACGGTGGACTCGCGTTCGTGGAGAACGGTGAATGCACGTCCGAGGACGGTGGATTCGTGTTCGGGGACGGTGAATTCGCGTCCGTGGAATACGGAGAATGCGCGGTCACGCTAACTTCGCCTCCTGGCTCGGATAACCCCTAGCCGACCCCTGCGACCCCCAGCCGCGTGGCCAGCACCTCGGCGACCGCGTCGGTCTGCTCCGAGACGTAGAAGTGACCGCCGCCGAAGACCCGCAGGTCGAACGGTCCGGTGGTGTGCTCCTGCCAGGCCCGGGCCTCCTCCACGGTGGTCTTCGGGTCGTTGTCGCCGGTCAGCGCGACGACGGGGCAGCCGACGGCCGCGCCCGGCGCGCTGCGGTAGCGCTCGATCGCCTTGTAGTCGGCCCGCAGGGACGGCAGGAACATCCGGACGATGTCCTCGTCGTCCAGCGCCGCCTGCGCGGTGCCGTCCAGGGCGCGGATCTCCCGCAGCAGCGCGTCGTCGCCCTTGCGGTGCAGGTCCTCGCTGCGATGCCGGGAGGGGGCCCGGCGCCCCGACACGAACAGGGACACGGGCGTCACGCCCGCCCGCTGCTCCAGCCGCGCGGCCACCTCGAAGGCGACGGACGCGCCCATGCTGTGCCCGAACAGGGCGAGCGGGCGGTCGGTGCCGACAGCCTCGACGACCGCGTCGAACGCGGCGTCGGCCAGTTCGTCCAGATCCTCGAAGGCGGGCTCCCGGTGCCGGTCCTGACGGCCGGGATACTGCACGGCCACCACGTCCAGCCGCCCGGCGAGCGCCCGGGACAGCGCGTGGAAGGACGTGGCCGAGCCGCCGGCGTGCGGGAAGCACACCAGGGTGACACCGTCGGCGGGCGCCGGCTGGTAGCGGCGGATCCAGGGGCTCTCGACGGGTGCGGTACGTGTGGGGGTCATGACGCGGTCCTCTTCGTTTCCTCGTGCAGGTGCGCGGCGAGCTCCGCCGGCGTGGGGTGGTCGTAGATCAGCGTGGGCGGCAGGTCGAGGCCCGTGACCTTGGTGAGCCGGGCGCTCAGCTCGACGGCCGTCAGTGAGGCGAACCCGGCGTCCAGGAAGTCCTGTTCGGTCGGCAGAGCGTGCGGGTCGGCGTGCCCGAGCACCGCGGACGCGGCCGACCGCACCGCCTCCAGCAGCAGCGCCGGCCGCTCGTCCTCGGACGCCTCGGCCAGGGCCCGCGCCAGGTCCCCGTCTTCCCCGGACGGCTGGGTGTCCTCCGGCGCCTGCGTGGCGGCGGGGGCGCGGCTGTGGTCCCACGCCGACAGCAGCGACAGCACCGTGTTCAGGGAGTCGGCCTCACGGGCGGAGTCGACGTCGAGCAGCGCGGCCAGAGCACCGACGTCCCGGCTGTCGACAGCGCGCCAGAACCGCCGCTCCAGGTCGCTGCCGCCGGCCGGCGCCTGCTGCGGCCCCGACGGCAGCCAGTACGCCGTGCGCTGGAAGGCGTACGTCGGCAGCTCCACCGTACGGGCGCCGGTCGGGGCGAACACCGCCGCCCAGTCCGGGGACACACCGTGGACGTGCAGTTCGGCGACGGCCGTGGCCAGCGCCCGGGCGTCGGCGCGGTCGCGCCGCTGGACGGGCACCACCAGCGCCTGACCGCCGAGGCACTCCCGGGCCATCGCGGCCAGCACCGAGTCCGGGCCGACCTCGACGTACGCGGTGACGCCCTCCTTCTCCAGATGCGTCAGCTGATCGGCGAAACGCACCGCCTCCCGCGCGTGCCGCACCCAGTAGCCGGGATCCTGGAGCAGCCCGTCCGACGCCGTCTCCCCGGTGACGTCGGAGACGACCGGGATACGCGGCGCCCGGTACGACACCTCGCGCGCGACCGCCGCGAACTCGTCGAGCACCGGATTAAGCAGCGGCGAGTGGAAGGCGTGACTGACCCGCAGCCGCCGGGTCCTGCGGCCCAGACCCTTGAAGTGCGCGGCGATCTCCTCGACCGCGCCCTCACGGCCCGACACGACCACGGCCGACGGCCCGTTGACCGCGGCCACCTCCACCTCGTGCGTCCGCCCGGACAGCAGCGGCAGCACCTCACCCTCGGCCGCCTGCAGCGAGGCCATGGCCCCGTTCGCGGGCAGCGACTGCATCAGCCGGCCACGGGCCGCCACGAGCCGCGCCGCGTCGGGCAGGTCGAAGACCCCGGCGACATGGGCCGCCGCCAGCTCACCGATCGAGTGCCCCGCCAGCAGCTCGGGTCGCAGCCCCCACGCCTCAAGCAGCCGGAACAGCGCCACCTCGACGGCGAACAGGGCGGGCTGTGCGTACTCGGTGCGGTCCAGCAGCTCCGCCTCCGGGGAGCCGGTCTCCGCGAACACCACCTTGGCCAGGGGCCGTTCCAGCAGCGGTCCGAACTGCGCGCAGACCTCGTCGAACGCCGCCGCGAACACCTCGGACGAGGCGTACAGCTCCCGGCACATCCCGGGTCGCTGGGTGCCCTGCCCCGAGAACAGGAAGGCGACCTTGTGACCGCCCGCGGCGGCACCCGTCACCACGGACGGCGAACCCTCGCCCTGGGCCAGCGCCTCAAGCGCCGCGAGCCGCTCCGCCGGGTCGTCGCCGAGCACCGCACCCCGGTACGCGAACGGGGACCGGGTCGTGGCCAGCGACAGCCCGACCTGCGCGGCAGTCAGCTCCGGCCGCTCCTGTACGAAGTCCCGCAGCCGGGCGGCCTGGGCGCGAAGGGCCTGCGGACTTCTGCCGGACAGCACCCACGGCAGAGCGACGACCTTGCCCGGCTCGCCCTCCTCGGTCCCGGTCTCGTCCGGCGCGGCCTGCTCCAGGACGACATGGGCGTTGGTCCCGCTGATCCCGAACGACGACACGGCCGCCCGCCGGGCACGGCCGGTCTCCGGCCACTCGGTGGTCTCCGACAGCAGCGAGACGGCTCCGCAGTCCCAGTCGACGTGGGTGGAGGGGGTGTCGACGTGGAGAGTCCGGGGGAGGAGACCGTGGCGCATGGCCATGACCATCTTGATGACGCCGCCGACACCGGCGGCGGCCTGGGTGTGACCGATGTTGGACTTCAACGAGCCCAGCCACAGCGGCTGTTCGTCGGTGTGCTCCTGCCCGTACGTCGCCAGCAGCGCCTGGGCCTCGATGGGGTCGCCGAGGCTGGTGCCGGTGCCGTGGGCCTCGACCGCGTCGACGTCCGCTCCGGTCAGCCCCGCACTGGACAGCGCCTGGCGGATCACCCGCTGCTGCGCGGGACCGTTGGGGGCGGTGAGACCGTTGCTCGCGCCGTCCTGGTTCACCGCGCTGCCCCGCACCACCGCCAGCACCGGGTGGCCGTTGCGGCGCGCGTCCGACAGCCGCTCCAGCAGCACGACACCCGCGCCCTCGCCCCAGCCCGTGCCGTCCGCGGAGTCCGCGAACGCCTTGCACCGCCCGTCGCGGGCCAGCCCCCGCTGCCGGCTGAACCCGATGAACGTACCGGGCGTGGTCATCACGGTCACGCCGCCCGCGAGCGCCAGCGAGCACTCGCCGTTGCGCAGCGACTGCGCGGCCAGATGAAGGGCCACCAGCGAGGAGGAACAGGCCGTGTCGACCGTGATGGCCGGGCCTTCCAGACCCAGGTGGTACGCCACCCGGCCGGAGGCGATGCTGCCGGAACTGCCGTTGCCGAGGAACGCCTCCAGCCCCTCCGGCACCTCGGTGACCTGCGTGCCGTAGTCGTGGTACATGACGCCGGCGAAGACGCCCGTACGGCTGCCCCGCAGGGTCCGCGGGTCGATGCCGGCCCGCTCCACGGCCTCCCAGGAGGTCTCCAGGAGCAGGCGCTGCTGCGGGTCCATGGCGAGCGCCTCACGGGGCGAGATCCCGAAGAACCCCGCGTCGAACTCGGCGGCGTCGTACAGGAATCCGCCTGACACCGCGTACGTCGTGCCGGGGTGGTCGGGGTTCGGGTGGTACAACGCCTCCGTGTCCCAGCCGCGGCCGGCCGGGAACCCGGAGATCGCGTCGCCACCGGAGCGCACCAGCCGCCACAGGTCCTCCGGAGTGCGCACCCCGCCCGGATAACGGCAGGCCATGGCCACGACGGCCACCGCGTCCTCGTCCGGGTCCTGGTCGCTGCGCCGAGCCGGGCCGGCCGCGGTGCCGGGCTCGTCACCGAGGGCCTCGGTGAGCAGATACCGGGCCAGTTCGACCGGGCTCGGGTGGTCGAACACCAGCGTGGCGGGCAGCCGCAGCCCGGTGGCCGTGTTGAGCCGGTTGCGCAGCTCGATGCCCGTCAGCGAGTCGAACCCCAGGTCCCTGAAGCTGAGTTCCGCCTCGACACCCCCGGCGCCGGCATACCCCAGGATCCCTGCGGTGTGCTCCCGCACCAGGCCGAGCACGAACGCCATCCGCTCGGCAGGCTCCAACTCGATCAGCCGGGCGGCCAGGGAACGGCCCTGCGGTTCGGCTCCCTCCCGGGCGGCGGCGCGGCGCACCTGGCGGCGGACCAGCCCGCGCAGCAGCGCCGGCACGGGCTCCTCCGCGCCGAGGGAACGCCGCAGCGCCGCCACGTCGAGCCGGATCGGCAGCAGGTGCGGCTCGCCCGACGCACACGCGGTGTCGAACAGCGCCAGCCCCTCGGCCGCGGAGAGCCCGGACACTCCGTGGCGGGTCATGCGGTGGAGGTCGGTGTGGGTGAGGTTGCCGGTCATGGTGGAGCGGTCTTCCCACAGGCCCCAGCCGAGGGAGAGGGCGGGTTGGCCGTGGGTGTGACGGTGGTGGGCGAGGGTGTCGAGGAAGGTGTTGGCGGCGGCGTAGGCGGCTTGTCCGGGTCCGCCGAAGGTGGCGGCGGCGGAGGAGAAGAGGATGAAGGCTTCGAGGTGGGGGGTGTGTTGGGTGGTGAGTTCGTGCAGGAGGAGGGCGCCGTCGAGTTTGGGGTTGAGGACGGTGTCGAGGTGGTGGGTGGTGAGGGTGTCGAGGGTGGCGTCGTGGAGGGTGGCGGCGGTGTGGATGACGGCGGTGATGGGGTGGTGGGTGAGGGTGTGGGTGAGGGTGTCGGGGTCGGTGACGTCGCCGGTGACGATGGTGGTGTGGGCGCCGAGTTCGTCGAGTGTGGTGGCGAGGGTGTGGGCGGGGCGTCGGGAGAGGAGGATGAGGTTTTGGACGTGGTGGTGGGTGACGAGGTGGTGGGCGAGGAGTCCGGCGAGGGTGCCGGTGGCGCCGGTGATCAGGACGGTGCTGTCGGGTGGAAGGCGGGGGTCGACTCCGGGGCGGGGTGGAGGGTGGTGCGGGCGAGGCGCGGTACGAGGTACTTGCTGTCGCGGATGGCGATTTGGGGTTCGCCGGTGGTGAGGGCGGTGGGTAGGTCGGGGGTGTGGTGGTCGGTGTCGATGAGGACGAGTCGGTCGGGGTGTTCGGACTGGGCGGAGCGGATCAGGCCCCAGATGGCGGCGTGTTCGAGGTCGGGTGTGTCGTCGGGTGAGGTGACGACGGCGTTGCGGGTGAGCAGGACCAGTCGGGAGTCGGCGAACCGCTCCTCCGCCAACCAGCCCTTGACCAGGTCCAACGCCCAATACAGTGACGCCCGTTCACCTGGTGGGCAAGGAGCGACCACGACCTTGGGAGCCGACAGGCCGTCGAGGCCCTCACCGGCGGACAGCCAGACCGGTTCCGGCCCCTCCGGCCGCGCGGCCTCGACGGGTACCCACTCCACGCGGAACAGCGCGTCGCGCAGGGTCGCCGCGGCTGCGGCCTCCGCCGCTCGGCCGGACAGCGGCCGCAGCGCGAGCGAGTCGACGGTCAGGACCGGACTGCCCAGGGCGTCCGCCGCGTCGAGCCGTACCTCCTCCTGACCGGTCACGGTCAGCCGAACCCGCAGTACGGTCGCGCCCGTGGCGTGCAGGCGTACACCCCGCCAGGAGAACGGCATCAGTGCCGGAGCGCCGTCCTCGGCCAGGCTGCCGAGGCCGACCGTCTGCAGCGCCGCGTCGAACAGGGCGGGGTGCAGCTCGAAGTCCGCCGCGTTCTCCGCCAGGTCCGCCGGCAGGGTGACCTCGGCGAACACCTCGTCACCGCGCCGCCACGCCGCCCGCAGGCCCTGGAACTCCGGGCCGTACTCGAAGCCGCTCTCCCGGAACCGCTCGTAGCGGCCCTCGATGTCCAGCGGCTCGGCCCCGGCCGGCGGCCAGGCCCCGCTGAGGTCCTGCCCGGCGTCGGCGCGGTCCGGGCTCAGGGTGCCGCTCGCGTGGCGCTTCCACGGCAGGCCGTCCTGCGCCGTGTCCCCGTCGGGCCGCGCGTGCACGGTCAGCGTGCGCCGACCCGACGCGTCGGCAGCACCGACCCGTACCCGGAGTCGTAGGCCACCGTCCTCGGGCAGCACCAGCGGCGCCTCCAGAGTCAGTTCCTCCAGCAGCGGGCAACCCGCCCTGTCCCCGGCCCGTACGGCCAGCTCGGCCAGCGCGGTGCCGGGCAGCAGGGCCGCGCCCTCGACCCGGTGACCGCGGATCCACGGCTGGGCGGCGAGCGAGACCCAGCTGGTGAACAGCAGCTCGTCGCCGTCGGCGCTCTCCAGTACGGCACCCAGCAGCGGATGGTCCACCGACTCCAGGCCGAGCGAGCGTACGTCCCCGGCCGCACCGGAGGAGGCCTTCGGCCAGTAGCGCTGCCGCTGGAAGGGGTAGGTCGGCAGATCCACCCGCCGGGCACCGCTGCCGGCGAACAACGCCGCCCAGTCGACCCGGGCGCCGCGGGCGAACACCGTCGCCACCGCCTCCACCACGGACTCCGGCTCGGCGCGGTCCCGCCGCAGCGCGGCGGCGAACGCCACGGCTTCGCCGGGCAGGCAGTCCTGGCCCATGCCGGAGAGCACCCCGCCGGGACCGAGTTCCAGGCAGCTGCCGACGCCCAGTTCGCCCAGCGTCCGCACGCCGTCGGCGAACCGCACGGCCTGCCGCACATGGCGCACCCAGTAGTCCGGGTCGGTCAGCTCCTCCGCGGTCGCCGTACGGCCGGTCACATCGGAGACGACCGGGATCAGCGGATCGCTGTACCGCAGCGAGCGCGCGACGGTCCGGAAGTCGTCGAGCATGGCGTCCATGCGGGGCGAGTGGAAGGCATGGCTGACGTTGAGCCGCTTGGTGCGTCGGCCGCGCTCGGCGAGTTCGGCGGCCACCGCGAGCACCGTCTCTTCGTCGCCCGACACGACGACGGACCGCGGCCCGTTGACGGCGGCGACGGACACCCGGTCCGTGTGTCCGGCCAGCACCTCCATGACCTCGTCCTCGGTCGCGCGTACGGACACCATCGCCCCGCCCGTCGGCAGCTCCTGCATCAGCCGGCCGCGCGCGGCCACCAGCGCGCAGGCGTCCGGCAGGCTCAGCACCCCCGCCACATGGGCCGCCGCCAGCTCGCCGACGGAGTGGCCCAGCAGCGCGGCGGGACGCAGGCCCCATGCCTCTACCAGCCGGAACAGCGCGACCTCGACGGCGAACAGCCCTGCCTGGGTGTACCGCGTCCGGTCCAGGAGCTCCGCCTCGGCCGTGCCCGGCTCGGCGAACACCACCTCACGCAGCGGACGGTCCAGGTGCGGGTCCAGGGCGGCGCAGACCTCGTCGAAGGCGGCGGCGAACACCGGGTAGGCAGCGTGGAGTTCACGTCCCATGCCCGGGTACTGGCTGCCCTGCCCGGTGAAGAGGAAGGCCGTCCGGGCCGCGCGGTGACCCGCGCCCGTCACCAGCCCCGGAGCCGCGTCCCTGCCCTCGGCGAGCGCGGCCAGCGCCGTGTCGAGCCCGCCGGGACCGCTGTTGTGCAGCACCGCGCGGTGCTCGAAGACCGAACGCCCCGTGGCCAGCGAGAAGCCGACATCGGCGGGATCCGTCTGGACGAACTCCCCCAGCCGTGCCGCCTGTTCGCGCAACGCGTCCGCCGACCGCGCGGACAGCACCCACGGCACGACCGGCATCCCGGCCCCGCGCTCCGGCACGTCCTCGGTGGACACGTTCCCCGGGGCCTCTTCCAGGACGGCGTGCGTGTTCGTGCCGCTCACGCCGAAGGACGACACGGCCGCACGGCGCGGCCGGTCGGCGGCCGGCCAGGGCCGCTCCTCGGTCAGCAGCGAGACGGCTCCGGAGTCCCAGTCGACGTGGCTGGAGGGGGTGTCGACATGGAGGGTCCGGGGGAGCACACCATGGCGCATGGCCATGACCATCTTGATGACGCCGCCGACGCCGGCGGCGGCCTGGGTGTGGCCGATGTTGGACTTCAACGAGCCGAGCCACAGAGGCTGTTCGTCGGTGTGGTCCTGGCCGTAGGTGGCAAGGAGGGCCTGGGCCTCGATGGGGTCGCCGAGAGTGGTGCCGGTGCCGTGGGCCTCGACGACGTCCACGTCCGCACCGGTCAGCCCGGCGGCGACCAGCGCGTCCCGGATCACCCGCTCCTGGGCGGGACCGTTGGGGGCGGTCAGGCCGTTGCTGGCGCCGTCCTGGTTGGCCGCCGTGGAGCGGACCACCGCGAGCACCGGGTGGCCGTTGCGGCGCGCGTCCGACAGCCGCTCCAGCAGCAGCAGACCCACGCCCTCCGACAGGCTGGTCCCGTCGGCGCTGTCCGCGAACGCCTTGCAGCGTCCGTCCGGGGCCAGTCCGTGCCCCTGCCCCCGGCTGAACTCGTCGAACAGCGTCGGCGTCGACATCACCGCCACGCCCCCGGCGAGCGCCAGCGAGCACTCCCCGTTGCGCAGCGACTGCACCGCCAGATGCAGCGCGATCAACGAGGACGAGCAGGCGGTGTCGACCGTCACCGCGGGCCCCTCCAGGCCGAGCGTGTAGGCCACCCGGCCGGAGGCGACGCTGCCCGCGCTGCCGTTGTAGACATAGCCCTCGACGGCGTCCGGCGACGCGTCGACCAGCGTGCCGTAGTCGTGGTACATCACACCGGCGAAGACGCCCGTACGGCTGCCCCGCAGGGACTGGGGGTTGATGCCGGCCCGCTCGAAGGCCTCCCAGGAGGTCTCCAGGAGCAGGCGCTGCTGCGGGTCCATGGCGAGCGCCTCACGGGGCGAGATCCCGAAGAACGCCGGGTCGAAGTCGGCGGCGTCGTACAGGAATCCGCCGTGGTCGTAGAGCCCGTCCAGCTCCCAGCCGCGATCGGTCGGGAATTCGGACACCGCGTCCTCGCCCGCGGCCACCAGCCGCCACAGGTCCTGCGGCGTGCGTACGCCGCCCGGGTAGCGGCAGCTCATCGCGACGATCGCGATCGGCTCCCGGCCGCGCTCGGTGAGCTCACGGTTGTGCTGCCGCAGCCGCTCGGTCTCCTTCAGGGACGCCCGCAGGGCGGCGACGACCTTGTCGTTGGGGTTGCTCATGGGGTCACTCACGCTCCGCGTCGGATCCGGCGCTGTCGCCGTCGAAAGCAAGGTTGATGAGGAGGTCGACGTCCATCTCGTCGATGGCGTCGATGGCTCCGGTCTCGTGGCCGGAGTCCGGCGCGGCCGCGGGCGCCGGTGCGGTCTGCGCGGTCTCCTGCGGGAACAGCTTCCGCTCCACGAAGCGGGCGATCGCCTGCGGAGTCGGCTGGTCGAAGACCAGCGTGGCGGGCAGCCGCAGCCCGGTGGCCGTGTTGAGCCGGTTGCGCAGCTCGATGCCCGTCAGCGAGTCGAAGCCGATGTCCTTGAAGGCGCGGTCCGGTTCGACCGCGGCCGTCGACGCGTAGCCCAGCACGGCAGCCACCTGCGCGACGACCAGGTCCTCCAGCGCCTGCGCCCGCTGCTCCCCGGACACCCGGGCGAGCCGCTCGGCGAGCGACAACTCCGCGGGCCGTCGCATGCCGGCCTCCGCGGTGTGACGACGCACCCGACGCTGGGCCAGACCCCGCAGCAGCGCCGGAAGACTGTCGTCGTCGGCCCGCCGCCGCAGCGCCGCCACGTCGAGCCGGATCGGCAGCAGGTGCGGCTCGCCCGACGCACACGCGGTGTCGAACAGCGCCAGCCCCTCGGCCGCGGAGAGCCCGGACACTCCGTGGCGGGTCATGCGGTGGAGGTCGGTGTGGGTGAGGTTGCCGGTCATGGTGGAGCGGTCTTCCCACAGGCCCCAGCCGAGGGAGAGGGCGGGTTGGCCGTGGGTGTGACGGTGGTGGGCGAGGGTGTCGAGGAAGGTGTTGGCGGCGGCGTAGGCGGCTTGTCCGGGTCCGCCGAAGGTGGCGGCGGCGGAGGAGAAGAGGATGAAGGCTTCGAGGTGGGGGGTGTGTTGGGTGGTGAGTTCGTGCAGGAGGAGGGCGCCGTCGAGTTTGGGGTTGAGGACGGTGTCGAGGTGGTGGGTGGTGAGGGTGTCGAGGGTGGCGTCGTGGAGGGTGGCGGCGGTGTGGATGACGGCGGTGATGGGGTGGTGGGTGAGGGTGTGGGTGAGGGTGTCGGGGTCGGTGACGTCGCCGGTGACGATGGTGGTGTGGGCGCCGAGTTCGTCGAGTGTGGTGGCGAGGGTGTGGGCGGGGCGTCGGGAGAGGAGGATGAGGTTTTGGACGTGGTGGTGGGTGACGAGGTGGTGGGCGAGGAGTCCGGCGAGGGTGCCGGTGGCGCCGGTGATCAGGACGGTGCTGTCGGGGTGGAAGGCGGGGTCGACTCCGGGGCGGGGTGGAGGGTGGTGCGGGCGAGGCGCGGTACGAGGTACTTGCTGTCGCGGATGGCGATTTGGGGTTCGCCGGTGGTGAG
Organism: Streptomyces sp. I6; assembly: GCA_003725745.1. Taxonomy (GTDB): domain Bacteria; phylum Actinomycetota; class Actinomycetes; order Streptomycetales; family Streptomycetaceae; genus Streptomyces. The sequence continues at coordinate 6,332,306 of RHDP01000001.1, forward strand.
GGCGGTGGGTAGGTCGGGGGTGTGGTGGTCGGTGTCGATGAGGACGAGTCGGTCGGGGTGTTCGGACTGGGCGGAGCGGATCAGGCCCCAGATGGCGGCGTGTTCGAGATCGGGTGTGTCGTCGGGTGAGGTGACGACGGCGTTGCGGGTGAGCAGGACCAGTCGGGAGTCGGCGAACCGCTCCTCCGCCAACCAGCCCTTGACCAGGTCCAGCACCCCGTACAGCACCTCATGGACCCGCGCGGCGAGCTTGTCGGTGCCGTCCTGCTGAGGCGCGTACGGCACGACCACCACGTCCGGGACGACGTCCAGTGTGGCCACGGAGTCCAGGTCGTCGGCTGCGAAGACCGTCGCACCGGTCTCCTCCAGCGTCCGTCCCACCCGCAGCGGGTCCGGCCCGACGATCGCCCAGCGCCGCGCCGCGACGGGGGAGAGCCCCGCGGAGGCCGGCACCCAGTCCATGCGGAACAGGCTGTCGTTCACGGAGGAACCGGCCGCCTCCAACTGCGCGGTGACCACCGGCCGTACGACCAGCGACTCGGCCGTGGCGACCGGCATGCCGGCCGGGTCGGCCACGGTGACCGACACGGTGTCCTCGGCGTCCCCGAGCGGAGCCACGCGCACCCGCAGCGCGGCGGCGCCCGCCGCGTGCAGGGTCACCCCGCTCCACGAGAACGGCAGCCGCGCCCGGCCCTCGCCCGCCGCGGCCAGCACGCCCAGACCCAGCGCGTGCAGGGCCGCGTCCATCAGCGCCGGGTGGATGCCGTACCCCGTGGCCTCGGCGGACTCCTCCTCCGGCAGGGCGACCTCGGCGAAGACCTCGTCACCGCGCCGCCACGCGGCCCGCAGGCCGTGGAAGGCAGGGCCGTACCCGTAGCCCTGCTCGGCCAGCCTGTCGTAGTAGCCCTCGGTCTCCACCGGCTCGGCCCCGGCGGGCGGCCATGCGGTCAGGTCGGCGTCCGGCCTCGGGGACTCCGCTGCGGGAGTCAGGGTACCGGTGGCGTGCCGGGTCCACGGCTCGTCGCTGCCGGCGTCCTGCGCGCGTGAGTGGAGAGTCATCTCGCGCCGCCCGAGTCGTCAGGTGCGCCCACGTTCAACTGCACGTCCAACCCGCCCCGTTCGGGAAGGATCAGGGGTGCTTCGAGGGTGAGTTCCTCCACGGTGCCGCAGCCGACGTGGTGGCCGGCCTGGAGGGCGAGTTCCAGGAACCCGGTGCCGGGGAGCAGCACGGTTCCGGACACGGCGTGGTCGGCCAGCCAGGGATGGCTCTGCAACGACAGCCGCCCGGTGAACAGGTGCGCGTCCGTGCCGGCCAGCTCCACGGCAGCCCCCAGCAGCGGGTGGCCGGCGGCTGCCAGGCCCGCGCCGGAGAGGTTCGTCCGGTTGTCGGGGTGGGGTTGATCCAGTAGTGCTGGTGCTGGAAGGGGTAGGTGGGCAGGTCGACGTGCTGACCGCCCTTGCCGATGGGCCAGTTGACGGGGTGGCCGTGGGTGTGGAGGTGTGCTGCTGAGGTGAGGAGGCGGGTGAGGGTGCCTTCGCGTCGGCGGAGGGTGCCGGTGATCGTCTGGGCGCCTTCGGTTTCCTCGATGCTGTAGGTGAGGACGGGGTGGGCGCTGGACTCGATGTAGGTGGTGTGGCCGGCCTCGGTGAGCTGCTGGATGGCGGTGTGGAAGTGGACGGTCTGGCGGAGGTTTCGGTACCAGTAGCCGGCGTCGAGCGTCTCGGTGTTCAGGAAGCCGGGGTCGACGGTGGAGAAGAAGGGGATGTCGGCCGGGTGGGGCTGGATTCCCGCGAGTGCATCGGCCAGTTGGGCTTTGATGGTTTCGACGTGTGCGGAGTGTGAGGCGTAGTCGACGGGGATGAGCCGGGCCCGGATGTCCTGGCCTTGAAGGTCCGCGACCAGGGTTTCGACGGCGTCCTTGTCGCCCGAAATGACGGTGGTGTTGGGGCCGTTGGCGGCGGCGATGCTGACGCCGCTGGTCAGGTGTTCTTCGACCGTCTGGACAGGCTGGGGGATGGAGGCCATGGCGCCCCGGCCGGCGAGGTGTTCGCCGATGATTCGTGCGCGTACGGCGACGACCTTGGCCGCGTCCTCGAGCGACAGCGCACCCGCCACAGCCGCGGCGGCGATCTCGCCCTGGGAGTGGCCGACGACCGCATCCGGACGGACACCGAGTTCCTGCCAGGCCGCGGCGAGAGACACCATCACCGCCCAGGTCACAGGCTGGATGACGTCGACCCGGTCCAAGTCGGCGCCGGAGCGCAGCACCTCGGTCAGCGACCAGTCGACGTAAGGCGCGAGCGCTTCCTCACAGCGGGCAATGGACTCCGCGAACACAGGCATGGAGTCGAGGAGTTCGGCACCCATACCGGCCCACTGCGTCCCTGCCCCGGGAACACCAACACGGTCTTGCCGACGGCCTTGGCCTGGCCCGAACGAGATGGGTGTGAGGCTGCCCAGCGGCCAGCGCATCGAGCGCGGCGGCGACGGCATCAGGAGCTTCGGCGAGGACGACCGCCCGATGCTCGAACAGGGCGCGCCCGTTGACGAGCGTGTCGGCGACGGCTGCGGTGTCCAACCCGGGCCGCTGCTCGACGTATTCGCGGAGCTGCCGTGCCTGAGCGCGCAGCGCGTCGGCGGTCCGGGCCGAGATCACCCACGGCACGACGCCCGGAGACTCCGACACCGACACCGGCTCGTCATCGGGAGCCTGCTCCAGCACAGCGTGCGTATTGGTGCCGCTGATGCCGAACGACGAGACACCGGCCCGGCGCGGCTGTCCCGTGCTGGGCCAGGCCGTCTCCTCGGTCAGCAGGGCGACGGCTCCGGCCGACCAGTCGACCTTCGGCGTGGGCTCGCCGACGTGCAGCGTCTTCGGCAGCACGCCGTGTTGCAGTGCCATGACCATCTTGATGAGGCCCGCGACACCCGAAGCGGCCTGGGTGTGGCCGATGTTGGACTTCACCGAGCCCAGCCACAGGGCCGGTCGGCCGGGCGGTCCTGGCCGTACGTGGCGATCAGTGCCTGGGCCTCGATGGGGTCGCCCAGCTTGGTGCCGGTGCCGTGCGCCTCGACGGCGTCGACCTGGTCGGGGGCGAGACCCGCGTTGGCGAGGGCCTGCCGGATGACCCGCTGCTGCGAGGGGCCGTTGGGGGCGGTGAGGCCGTTGCTGGCGCCGTCCTGGTTCATCGCCGTACCGCGGACGACGGCAAGGACTCGGTGGCCGTTGCGGCGTGCGTCCGACAGCCGCTCCAGAAGCAGCATGCCCACGCCCTCGGACATGCCCATGCCGTCGGCGTCGACCGAGAAGGCCCTGCACCGGCCGTCCACGGACAGGCCGCGCTGCCGGCTGAACTCGGTGAAGGAGGTGGGCACCGCCATCACGGACACACCGCCGGCCAGCGCCAGCGTGGACTCGCCCTGCCGCAGCGACTGCGCCGCGAGATGGAGGGCGACCAGCGACGACGAGCAGCCCGTGTCCAGGGTGACCGCGGCGCCCTCCAGGCCGAGGACGTACGAGACGCGGCCCGAGGCGATGCTCGCCGTGTTGCCCGTACCGAGGTAGCCCTCGATCTCCTCCGGGGTCTCGCCGAGGCGCGAGCCGTAGTCGTGGTAGCTGACGCCCGCGAACACGGACGTACGACTGCCCCGCAGGGACTGGGGGTTGATGCCGGCCCGCTCGAAGGCCTCCCAGGAGGTCTCAAGCAGCAGGCGCTGCTGCGGGTCCATCGCCAGGGCCTCACGCGGCGAGATGCCGAAGAACGCGGGGTCGAAGTCGGCGGCGTCGTACAGGAATCCGCCGTGCCGGGTGTAGGACTTGCCGCGCTGCTCCGGGTCCGGGTCATAGAGCGCGTCGAGGTCCCAGCCGCGGTCGGTCGGCAGGCCCGAGATCACGTCGCCGCCGCGCAGCAGGAGTTCCCACAGCTCCTCGGGCGAGCGCACGCCGCCCGGGAAGCGGCACCCCATGCCGATGATGACGATCGGGTCGTCGTCGTCGGCGGCCGGCAGGGTCGGCGGCGCCGCGGCGGTCCCGGCCGGCGCGGTGTCCGGCAGCGCTCCGAAGAACTCGTCCCGCAGATGGGCGGCGAGCACATCGGGGGAGGGGTAGTCGAAGACGAGGGTCGCCGGCAGCCGCAGCCCGGTGGCCGTGTTGAGCCGGTTGCGCAGCTCAACCGCGGTCAGCGAGTCGAAGCCCAGATCACGGAACGCCCGCCCCGGCTCGACCGCCTCACCGGAGGCATGACCGAGGACCGAGGACGCCTGGTCGCGCACCAGCTCCAGCAGCACCCGGTCCCGCTCCTCGGCCGCGAGACCCTCCAGCCGGTCGCGCAGCGGCGACGACGGAGCGCTCGGCGCGTCCGCGCCCGACGCGGTTCCGGGGGACGACGTGGCCGCCTCGATCTCGCGCTGCGCCTCGGGAACACCCGCGAGCAGCGGGCGAGGTCCCGCCGAGGTGAAGACAGGTACGAAGCGCTCCCAGTCCACCTCGGCCACGGCCACGAAGGTCTCGTCGTGCGCGAGGATCTGGCGCATCGCGGCGAAGGCCGTGTCCGGGTCGAGGAACGGCAGTCCCCGCGCCTGCAGCTGCTCCGGCTTGACGCCCTCCGGCAGCCGCTCCGGGTCCCAGACGTTCCACACGCCCCATGCGATGGAACTGGCCTTCAGACCGCGGGCACGGCGCTGCTCCGCGAGCGCGTCCAGATAGGCGTTGGCGGCGGCGTAGGCACCGTGGTCACCGCTGCCCCAGACACCGGCGATGGAGGAGAACAGCACGAACGCGTCAAGGTCGTCGCCGCCCAGCAGCTCGTCCAGGTGAGCGGCGCCCGCCACCTTCGCGGCCAGCACGTCCGCGAACTCGTCGAGCCCCGACTCCGCCAGCGATGCCAACTCGATGTACGCCGCCGCGTGTACGACCGTACGCAGGGACTCCCCGTCGGCCTTCAGCTGCTCCAGCACGCCCGCGAGGGCCTCGCGGTCGGCGGCGTCGCACGCGGCCACCGTGAGACGGACCCCCTCGGCGGCCAGTTCCGTCGCCAGCTCGGCCATGCCCGGAGCGGACGGGCCGCGCCTGCTGGTCAGCACCACATGCTCGGCGCCGTTCGAGGCGAGCCACCGCGCGATGTGCGGGCCGAGCGCTCCCGTCCCGCCGGTCACCAGCGCCGTGCCACTGGTGCGCCAGCCGGGCGCCGTCTGCTCGGGCGTCCGCACGTCCAGCGGGTTGCGCACCAGGCGCCGGGCGAAGACGCCCGAGCTGCGGACCGCCACCTGCTCCTCGCCCGCCAGCCCGGCCAGCACCGCGCACAGGCGCGCCCGGGCCCGGTCGTCCAGCTCGCGCGGCAGATCGACGAGGCCGCCCCAGCGCTCGGGCTGCTCCAGCGCGACGACCCGGCCCAGACCCCAGACCTGCGCCTGCGCCGGACTGGTCACGGCGTCGGACGCCCCGACCGCCACCGCCCCGCACGTGCCGAACCACACCGGAACCTCAAGGCGCGCGTCACCGAGCGCCTGCACAAGAGCGAGCGTCCCTGCCACACCGGCCGTCATGGCGGGATGCATGGGGTGAGGGCTCTCGTCGAGCGCCAGGAAGGAGAGCACGCCGGCCGGCGGAGAGTCCTGCGCGGACAGCTTCTCGCCGATGAGATCGACGTACGTCCCCCGGGCGGCCTCGGAGGCGTTCAGCTCCAGCGGCACGACCTGCGCGCCGTGCCGGGCGAGCCCTCCGCCGCCGTACGGACGACGTCGTCGGTGGCCCGCCCCTCCGGGAACACCACGAGCCAGGTCCCCCGAGCCTGGTCGTGGCGCCCCCGTCGGCCACCGGCTTCCAGCTGATCCCGTACCGCCAGTCGTTCACCGTGGCCTCGCGCCTGCGCTCCTGCCGCCAGGACGCGAGCGCGGGCAGCACCGTGCTGAGCGAGGCGTCGTCGGGAACGGCGAGTGTGTCGGCGAGCGACTCCCAGTCCTCGTTCTCCACGGCCTCCCAGAAACGCGTGTCGACGATGTCGGTCGCCGGGACCGGGGCGGGCGCCGCCGTGGTGTCCGGTACGTCGATCCAGTAACGCTGGTGCTGGAAGGGGTAGGTGGGCAGGTCGACGTGCCGACCGCCCTTGCCGATGGGCCAGTTGACGGGGTGGCCGTGGGTGTGGAGGTGTGCTGCTGAGGTGAGGAGGCGGGTGAGGGTGCCTTCGCGTCGGCGGAGGGTGCCGGTGATCGTCTGGGCGCCTTCGGTTTCCTCGATGCTGTAGGTGAGGACGGGGTGGGCGCTGGACTCGATGTAGGTGGTGTGGCCGGCCTCGGTGAGCTGCTGGATGGCGGTGTGGAAGTGGACGGTCTGGCGGAGGTTTCGGTACCAGTAGCCGGCGTCGAGCGTCTCGGTGTTCAGGAAGCCGGGGTCGACGGTGGAGAAGAAGGGGATGTCGGCCGGGTGGGGCTGGATTCCCGCGAGCGCATCGGCCAGTTGGGCTTTGATGGTTTCGACGTGTGCGGAGTGTGAGGCGTAGTCGACGGGGATGAGCCGGGCCCGTACGTCCTGCTCCTGGAGTTGGGCTACTAGGGCTTCGACGGCGTCCTTGTCGCCCGAAATGACGGTGGTGTTGGGGCCGTTGGCGGCGGCGATGCTGACGCCGCTGGTCAGGTGTTCTTCGACCGTCTGGACAGGCTGGGGGATGGAGGCCATGGCGCCCCGGCCGGCGAGGTGTTCGCCGATGATTCGTGCGCGTACGGCGACGACCTTGGCCGCGTCCTCCAGGGTGAGGGCGCCTGCCACAGCGGCGGCGGCGATCTCGCCCTGGGAGTGGCCGACGACTGCGTCAGGACGGACACCGAGTTCCTGCCAGGCGGCGGCGAGGGACACCATGACGGCCCAGGTGAGGGGCTGGATGACGTTGACCCGGTCCAAGTCGGTGCCGGAGCGCAGTACCTCGGTCAGCGACCAGTCGACGTAAGGCGCGAGTGCCTCCTCGCAGCGGGCGATGGACTCGGCGAACGCGGGCACAGCATCGAGGAGTTCGGCGCCCATGCCGGCCCACTGCGTCCCCTGCCCCGGGAACACCAACACGGTCCTCCCGGTCTCGTCCGGCGCGACGCCCTGCACGACGTGCGGCGAGGGTTCGCCATGGGCGAGGGCGTCGAGGGCCTTGAGGAGTTCGCCGGTGCTGCCGCCCAGGGCGACCGCGCGGTGCTCGAACGCGGAGCGGGTCGTGGCCAGCGCGTGGGCGACCGCCGCGGTGTCCAGGTCCGGCCGCTGACCGACGTATTCACGCAGCTGTCGTGCTTGGGCGCGCAGCGCCTCCGCGGTCCGGGCGGAGATCACCCACGGGACGACGCCCGCCGGTGTGGCGTCGTCCCGGTCCTCGTTCTCCTCGTCCGCCTCGACGGGCGGAGCCTCCTCCAGTACGGCATGGGCGTTGGTGCCGCTGATGCCGAAGGAGGAGATGCCGACACGGCGCGGCCGGTCGAGCGCCGGCCACCGCACGTCCTCCGTGAGCAGCGAGACGGCCCCGGCCTCCCAGTCGATACGGGAGGACGGCTCGTCCACGTGCAGGGTGCGGGGCAGCAGGCCCTGGTCGAGGGCCATGACCATCTTGATGATCGAGGCGGCGCCGGCGGCGGCCTGGGTGTGGCCGATGTTGGACTTCACCGAGCCCAGCCACAGCGGCCGGTCGGCCGGGCGGTCCTGGCCGTAGGTGGCGATCAGCGCCTGGGCCTCGATGGGGTCGCCCAGCTTGGTGCCCGTGCCGTGCGCCTCGACCGCGTCGACCTGGTCGGGCGTCAGACGGGCGGCGGCCAGCGCCTGGCGGATGACCCGCTCCTGGGAGGGGCCGTTGGGGGCGGTGAGGCCGTTGCTGGCGCCGTCCTGGTTGATGGCGCTGCCGCGGATCACGGAGAGCACCCGGTGCCCGTTGTGGCGCGCGTCCGACAGCCGCTCCACCAGCAGCATGCCGATGCCCTCGGACAGCGCCGTGCCGTCCGCGCCCGACGCGAAGGCCTTGACGCGGGCGTCCGGCGCCAGCCCCCGCTGTCGGCTGAACTCGATGAACGAGGCCGGCGAGGACATCACGGAGATGCCCCCGGCCAGCGCCATCGAGCAGTCGCCCTGCCGCAGCGCGTGGCAGGCCAGATGCAGGGCGACCAGGGACGATGAGCAGGCGGTGTCGACGGTGACGGCCGGGCCCTCCAGACCGAGGGTGTACGCCACCCGGCCGGACACCACGCTCGGCGTGTTGCCGATACCGAGGTGCCCCTCCAGCTCGGCGGGCACCTCGGGCAACCGGTTCGCGTAGTCCTGGTAGTTGCTGCCGACGAAGACGCCGGCCTTGCTGCCGCGCAGGGACTGCGGGTCGATGCCGGCCCGTTCGAAGGCCTCCCAGGAGGTCTCAAGCAGCAGGCGCTGCTGCGGGTCCATGGCGAGGGCCTCGCGCGGCGAGATGCCGAAGAACGCCGGGTCGAAGTCGGCGGCGTCGTACAGGAACCCCCCCTCCCGCACATAGGACGTGCCGGAGCGGTCCGGGTCGGCGTCGTAGAGCGCCTCCAGGTCCCAGCCGCGGTTGTCGGGGAACGCGGAGATCGCGTCGCGGCCCTCGGCGACGACCTGCCAGAGGTCCTCCGGGGAACGGACGTCACCCGGGAAACGGCAGCTCATACCGATGATGGCGATCGGCTCGTGGTCCTTGGCCTCGGCCTCGCCCAGCCGACGGCGGGTCTGGCGCAGGTCGTTGACGACTCGCTTCAGGTAGTCGCGGAGCTTGTCCTCGGTCATGTTCTGGGCAGCGTCGGAGGAACGGGCGGGCTTTGACATCAGGTCACGTCCTAGAACGGCCGGGAAGGGCCAGTGGTCAGGTGGCACGGTGGGGAGAGAGAGGGCGGCGCCGCCGGCGAGGGGCGGAGCGGAGACGGGATCAGAGCTGGCCCAGCTCCTTGTCGATGAGGTCGAACATCTCGTCGTCGCTGACGGGGTCGAACTCCCCGTCCTCCGCGGGCCCTTCGGCTTCGTTCGCGGTGCCGCGGGTGTCGTCCCACTTCCAGAGCAGGGCCTGCAGCCGCGCCGCGATCTTGCCTCGCGCGTGGTCGTCCAGGGCGGATTCGAGGAACGCGGCCTCCAGCCGCTCCAACTCCGCCGAGAGAGGCGGTCCGTCCCCCTGCGCCTGCGGTACGAGATCGTCCAGCAGCCGCTGTGCGAGGGCGGCCGGGTTCGGATAGTCGAAGACCAGGGTCGGCGTCAGCCGCAGCCCGGTCGCCGACCGGAGCCGGTTGCGCAGCTCGACGGAGGTCAGCGAATCGAACCCGAGATCCTTGAAGGCCCGGTTCGCCCGTACCTCCTCGGGCGAGGCATGCCCGAGCACGGCCGTGACCTGCTCCCGTACGAGATCCAGCAGCATCCGCTCCTGATCGGCCCGGGCCAGCCCGGCCAGCCGGCCGGCGATCCCGGACGCGGCTTCCTCGGTACGGCCCCCGGACGCGGCCGCCGTACGCCGGACGGCCGAGGTGCGGACGACACCGCGGAACAGGGGCGCCATGACACCGGCCGCCGCCTGCGCGCGCAGCTCCGCCAGATCCAGCCGGGCCGGCACGACCACGGCGTCGCCCAGCGCGGTGGCGGCGTCGAACAGGGCCAGGCCCTCGTCCGCGGACATCGGCGCCGCACCGACCCGGGACATCCGGGCCAGGTCCACGTCGCTCAGCCGCCCGGCCATACCGCTGCGCTGCTCCCACAGTCCCCAGGCCAGCGACACGGTGGGCAGCCCGCGCTCGTGCCGGTGGCGGGCGAGGGCGTCGAGGAAGGCGTTGGCTGCCGAGTAGTTGGCCAGCCCCGCCCCGCCGAGGGTGCCCGACAGGGAGGAGAAGAGCACGAACGCCGACAGGTCCAGATCCTCCGTCAGCGCATGGAGGTTCAGCGCGCCGTCGACCTTCGGCCGCAGCACCCGGTCGACCCGCTCCGGCGTCAGCGCCTCGGCCACCCCGTCGTCCAGGACGGCCGCGGTGTGCACCACGGCGGTGAGCGGACGCTCCGCCGGTACGGAGGCCAGCAGCCCGGCCAGCGCCTCCCGGTCGGCGACGTCGCAGGCGGCCACCTCGACCGTGGCACCGAGCCCGGTCAGCTCGGCCACCAGCTCCGGCATCCCGTCGGCGGCGGCCCCGCGGCGGCTGGTGAGCAGCAGGTTCCGCACCCCGCGCTCGGCCACCAGATGCCGGGCGAGCAGCCGGGCGAGCCCACCAGAGGCACCGGTCAGCAGGACCGTGCCCTCGGGCGCGAACCCGGACTCCACCTCCTCGGGGCGCTCGGCACGAGCCAGCCGCGGTGCGCCGACCTCGGTGCCGTGCAGCCGCAGCTGCGGCTCGTCGCCGGCCGCAGCGGCCGCCAGCGTCTCCCAGTCAGGCTCGCCGCCGCCGTCCGTCTCCACCAGCACGAACCGGCCCGGATTCTCCACCTGCGCCGACCTGACCAGACCCCAGACCGGTGCACCGGTCAGGCCCTGCCCGGCCAGGATCACCAGCCGCGACGCGGCGAACCGGTCGTCGGCCAGCCACGCCTGTACGAGGTCCAGGGCGCGGTGCGTGACCTGGCGTACGGCGTCTGCGGTGCCGGCGTCCGCCGTGGTGCCGTCGGTGGTGTCCGGGAAGGGGGCGAAGACCAGCTCGGGGACGGGCGCGGCTGCGGCGGCGAGGCTGCCGAGGTCGTCGTACACATCCATGGTGCTGTCACCACTGCCGCTGCCGACGACGGCCCAGCGTCCGGCCGACGCGCCGGACCGCGACACCGCGACCGGCACCCACTCCACCCGGAACAGCGAGTCGCCCCGCGCCTCCCGCGCTCCAGCCAGCTGCTCGGTGCCGACCTGCCGCAGCGTCAGTACGTCGACCGAGGCGACAGGACGGCCCACCGAATCGGCCACCGCGACGGACACGGCGTCCTCACCGGCCAGGGCGATCCGTACCCGGACCGCGTTAGCGCCCTGGGCGTGGAGGGTCACCCCACTCCATGCGAACGGGCGCCGGGTGAGTCCCTCGCCGGGCTCGGCCAGCAGCACACCCAGCCCCAGCGGCTGGAGCGCCGCGTCGAGCAGCGCCGGGTGAAGGCCGTACTCCTTGGCCTCGGCGGACTCCTCGTCCGGCAGGGCGACCTCGGCGAAGACCTCGTCACCGCGCCGCCAGGCGGCCCGCAGCCCCTGGAAGGCAGGGCCGTACTCGACACCCTGCGCGGCCAGCCGCTCGTAGGCGTCCGCCACCGTGATCGCCTCCGCCCCGGCGGGCGGCCAGGCGGCCAGATCGGCATCGGGCTCCGGCGACTGCTGCGCACCGGCGGGAGCCACCGTGGCGGTGGCATGCAGCGTCCACGGCTCGTCGTCCCCGGCGTCCTGCGCCCGCGAGTGCAGGTTCAGCTCCCGCCGACCCGAGTCGTCGGTCTCCCCGAGCCCGAGCTGGATCCGTACGCCACCCTTCTCGGGCAGTACCAGGGGTGCCTCCAGGGTGAGTTCCTCCACGGTGCCGCAGCCGACGTGGTGGCCGGCCTGGAGGGCGAGTTCGAGGAAGCCGGTGCCGGGCAGCAGGACGGTGCCGGCTACGGCGTGGTCGGCCAGCCAGGGGTGGCTCTGCAACGACAGCAGCCCGGTGAACAGGTGCGTGTCCGTGCCCGCCAGCTCAACCGCCGCGCCGAGCAGCGGGTGTCCGGCGATGCCGAGCCCGATGGATTCGGCGTCGACGGACCGCGCGGCGGCCGACGCGGGCCAGTAGCGCTGGTGCTGGAAGGGGTAGGTGGGCAGGTCGACGTGCCGACCGCCCTTGCCGATGGGCCAGTTGACGGGGTGGCCGTGGGTGTGGAGGTGTGCTGCTGAGGTGAGGAGGCGGGTGAGGGTGCCTTCGCGTCGGCGGAGGGTGCCGGTGATCGTCTGGGCGCCTTCGGTTTCCTCGATGCTGTAGGTGAGGACGGGGTGGGCGCTGGACTCGATGTAGGTGGTGTGGCCGGCCTCGGTGAGCTGCTGGATGGCGGTGTGGAAGTGGACGGTCTGGCGGAGGTTTCGGTACCAGTAGCCGGCGTCGAGCGTCTCGGTGTTCAGGAAGCCGGGGTCGACGGTGGAGAAGAAGGGGATGTCGGCCGGGCGCGGCTGGATTCCCGCGAGCGCATCGGCCAGTTGGGCCTTGATGGTTTCGACGTGTGCGGAGTGTGAGGCGTAGTCGACGGGGATGAGCCGGGCCCGTACGTCCTGCTCCTGGAGTTGGGCTACTAGGGCTTCGACGGCGTCCTTGTCGCCCGAAATGACGGTGGTGTTGGGGCCGTTGACTGCGGCGATGCCCACACCGGTGGTCAGGGTTTCCTCGACCGCCTGGACAGGCTGGGGGATGGAGGCCATGGCGCCCCGGCCGGCGAGGTGTTCGCCGATGATTCGTGCGCGTACGGCGACGACCTTGGCCGCGTCCTCCAGGGTGAGGGCGCCTGCCACAGCCGCGGCGGCGATCTCGCCCTGGGAGTGGCCGACGACTGCGTCAGGACGGACACCGAGTTCCTGCCAGGCGGCGGCGAGGGACACCATGACGGCCCAGGTGAGGGGCTGGATGACGTTGACCCGGTCCAAGTCGGTGCCGGAGCGCAGTACCTCGGTCAGCGACCAGTCGACGTAAGGCGCGAGTGCCTCCTCGCAGCGGGCGATGGACTCGGCGAACGCGGGCACAGCATCGAGGAGTTCGGCGCCCATGCCGGCCCACTGCGTCCCCTGCCCCGGGAACACCAACACGGTCCTCCCGGTCTCGTCCGGCGCGACGCCCTGCACGACGTGCGGCGAGGGCTCCCCCTGAGCGAGGGCGTCGAGCGCGGCGGTGAGAGCGTCGGGGGTCTCGGCGACCACCACGGCGCGGTGCTCGAACAGGGCGCGGCCGTTGACGAGCGTGTCGGCGACGGCCGCGGTGTCCAACTCGGGCCGCTGCTTGACGTATTCGCGGAGCTGTCGTGCCTGAGCGCGCAACGCCTCCGCGGTCCGCGCCGAGATCACCCACGGCACGACGCCCGAGTGGGCGGGCCGGCCCTGGTCGAGGGCGATGGGGGCTCTTCGATGATGGCGTGCGCGTTGGTGCCGCTGACGCCGAAGGAGGAGACGCCGGCCCGGCGGGGCCGGTCGGTCCCGGGCCAGGGCTGTTCCTCGGTGAGGAGGGTGACGGCTCCGGCGTCCCAGTCGACATGGGTGGTGGGCTCATCGACGTGGAGGGTGCGAGGTAGCAGGCCGTGGCGCATGGCCATGACCATCTTGATGACACCGGCGACACCGGCGGCTGCCTGCGTGTGCCCGATGTTGGACTTGACCGAGCCCAGCCACAGGGGCCGGTCGGCAGGCCGGTCCTGGCCGTAGGTGGCGATCAGCGCCTGCGCCTCGATCGGGTCACCCAGGATCGTACCCGTGCCGTGTGCCTCGACCGCGTCGACCTGGTCAGGGGTGAGACCGGCGTTGGCGAGGGCCTGCCGGATCACCCGCTGCTGCGAGGGGCCGTTCGGCGCGGTCAGCCCATTGCTGGCGCCGTCCTGGTTGACGGCCGTGCCCCGCACGATGCCCAGAACCGGGTGTCCATGCCGTTCGGCATCGGAGAGCCGCTCCAGCAGCAGCATGCCGACGCCCTCGCCCCAGCCGGTGCCGTCGGCGGCCTCGGCGAAGGCCTTGACCCGGGCGTCGGGGGCGAGCCCCCGCTGACGGCTGAACTCCACGAAGACCTCGGGAGTCGACATGACCGTCACACCGCCCGCGAGGGCGAGCGAGCACTCGCCGGAGCGCAGTGACTGCGCGGCCATGTGCAGGGCGACCAGGGACGATGAGCAGGCGGTGTCGACGGTGACGGCCGGGCCCTCCAGGCCCAGGGTGTATGCCACGCGGCCCGACGCGACGCTGCCCGCGATACCCGTACCGAGGTAGCCCTCGACGGTTTCCGGCACCTGCCGGAGCAGGGTGGCGTAGTCCTGCCCGTTGCTGCCGACGAAGACGCCGGCCTTGCTGCCGCGCAGGGACTTCGGGTCGATGCCGGCCCGCTCGAAGGCCTCCCAGGAGGTCTCAAGGAGCAGCCGCTGCTGCGGGTCCATGGCCAGGGCCTCGCGCGGGTTGATGCCGAAGAAGGCCGCGTCGAACTCGCTCACGCCCTGGAGGAAGGCCCCTTCGCGCACATACGACGTGCCGGAGCGCTCCGGGTCGGCGTCGTAGAGCGCCTCCAGGTCCCAGCCGCGGTCGGCGGGGAAGGGCGCGACCGCGTCACCACCCGCCGCCAGCAGCGCCCACAGCTGCTCGGGCGTCCGGATCCCGCCCGGGAAGCGGCAGCTCATGGCCACGATCGCGATCGGGTCGTCGTCGGCCACCGGCGCACCGCGAGCGGCCACCTGCGCGGCCGCGGCGGTGTCGCCTCCGAGGCCGGGGAACTCGCCCAGCACATGGCGGGCGAGCTCGGTCGCCGTCGGGTAGTCGAAGATCACGCTGGTGGTCAGCCGCAGCCCGGTGGCCGCGTTGAGCCGGTTGCGCAGCTGGACCGCGCCGAGCGAGTCGAAGCCGAGCTCCTTGAACGCGCGGTTCGGAGCCACCGACTGCGGCCCGGCGTGTCCGAGCACCAACGCCGCCTGGGTGCGCACCAGTTCCAGCACCAGCTCCTCCCGCTGCGGCACCGTCAGCGCGGCCAGCTGCCCGGCCGGCGACGACTCCTCGGCGCGTTGCGCTCCGCCGGACCCGGCCGGCCCGGCCGTCGCCCGCAGCTCCCGTACGTCAGCCAGGTCGGAGATCAGCGGGCTGGGACGGGCGGCGGTGTACGCCGGTACGAAGCGGCCCCAGTCGATGTCGGCGACCGTCACGGCCGGAGTGCCGTGGCCGACGGCCTGGGCCAGCGCGGTGAGCGCGAGGTCCGGGGACATCGGGGGGAACCCGCTGCGGTGCAACTGCTCCGCCGCCGCGTGCCCCGTCGCCATACCGGAGTCCGCCCAGGCCCCCACGCCACGGAGGTGGCGGGTAGCCCCAGCGCCTGCCGCTGCTGTGCGAGTGCGTCCAAGTGGGCGTTCGCGGCAGCGTAGTTGGCCTGGCCCTCGTTGCCGAAGGTGGCGGCCGCCGAGGAGAATAGGACGAACGCGTCGAGGTCGAGGTGACGCGTGCACCGGTCGAGCAGCGCCGCGGCGGTGACCTTCGGACGCAGGACATGGTCGAGGCGGTCGGCGGTGAGGTGGTCCAGTACGCCGTCGTCGAGGCTGCCGGCGGTGTGCACGACCGCCGTGAGGCGCGGGTGCTCGGCGACCAGGGAGCGCACCGACTCGGGGTCGCTCACATCACAGGCCGCGAAGGTTGCTGTGACGCCGAGTGCGGCGAGTTCGTCGCCCAGGGCGGCGGCCCCGGGGGCGGCCTCGCCGCCCCGCCTGCTGGCGAGGACGAGGTGGTCGGCGCCGTTCTCGGCGGCCCAGCGCGCGACGTGTGCGCCGAGCGCGCCGGTGCCGCCGGTGATCAGGACCGTGCCGCGCGGCTGCCAGCCCGTACCGCTGCTGCCTGCCGCCCGGGTCAGTCGGCGCGCGAGGACACCGGCCGCGCGGATGGCCACCTGGTCCTCGCCGCCATGCGCCGCGGCCAGTACGGCACGCAGGTGTGCGGCGCCGCGTTCGTCGAGCTGTTCGGGCAGGTCGACGAGCCCGCCCCAACGGTCGGGGTGTTCGAGAGCCGCGACCTGCCCCAGGCCCCAGACCTGCGCCTGGGCGGGGTGGGCGAGCGGGTCGGAGCCGCCGGTGGTGACCGCACCCTGGGTGGCGCACCAGAGGGGAGCCTCGACGCCCGCGTCGCCGAGAGCCTGGACGAGCGCCAGGGTCGGGGCGACCGTACCGGTTTTCTCCTCGCTGTCGGCGTCCGCGAGCGCGAGCAGCGACAGCACGCCGGTCACCGGGGCGTCGAACTCCGCGCGCGCATCCCGCAGTTGCTCGGCGAAACGCCCCCGGTCGGCCACGGCGGTGTCGAGCGCGACCTGCCGTACGGTACCGTGCCCGCTCTCCAGAGCCCGGACGGCGTCACGTACGAGAGGCCGGCTCTCGTGACCGGCAGGCAGCAACAGCAGCCAGTCGCCGCTGAGTTCAGCCGTGTCGGACTCATCCGGCATCGGCCGCCACACCACCCGGTAGCGCCAGCCGTCCACCGGTGAACCACCGGTCTGCTCCCTGCGCCCGGACCTCGCGTCGAGCCAGTACCGGCGGCGCTGGAAGGCGTACGTCGGCAGGTCGACCCGGCGCGGTGTGTTCCCCCGGCCGGTGAAGAAGGCCTGCCAGGCGATCTCCGCCCCCGAGACGTGGAGTTCGGCTGCGGCGCGGGTGAGGGCGTGGGTCTCGTCGAGGTTCTTGACCAGGCTGGGCAGGAGGAGGGTGTCGGTGCGGGTGAGGGTGTCCTGGGCGAGGGCGGTGAGGACGCCGCCGGGGCCGATTTCCAGGTAGCGGGTGGTGTCGTGCTGTTCGAGCCAGGTGATCTGGTCGGCGAAGCGGACGGCGTCGCGGATGTGGCGGACCCAGTACTCGGGGTCGCGCACCGCCTGTCCGGCGGGCAGCGCCAGCCGCGTCGGGTGGAACTCCACACTGTCCAGGGCCTGCCGGAACTGGTCGAGCATGGGGTCCATGTGGGGGAGTGGAAGGCGTGGCTGACCTTCAGACGCCTGGTGCGGTGGCCGCCTGCGGAGAGCTGGGCGGCGATGTCCTCGGCGATGTGCTCGGTGCCGCTGATGACGGTGGCGCGGGGTCCGTTGACGGCGGCGATCGCCACGTGCTCTTCGTGTCCGGCGAGCAGGGGCAGGACGTCGGTCTCGGGTGCTTCGATGGCGATCATGGTGCCGCCGGGCGGGAGTTGTTGCATGAGCCGGCCGCGGGCGGCGACGACGGTGCAGGCGTCGGTGAGGGTCCACAGGCCTGCGGTGTGGGCGGCGGCGAGTTCGCCGATGGAGTGTCCGGTGACGAGGTCGGGGTGGATGCCCCAGGACTCCAGCAGCCGGAAGAGGGCGACTTCGAGGGCGAACAGGGCGGGCTGGGTGTAGGCGGTGTGGTCCAGCAGAGCCTGCTCACCGGTCTCGACGAACATCACCTCACGCAGAGGGCGCTCCAACTCCCGGTCGAAGTGCGCACAGATCTCGTCCAGCGCGGCGGCGAACACGGGGAAAGCCTTGTACAGTTCGCGTCCCATGCCGGCCCGCTGACTGCCCTGCCCCGAGAACAGGAACGCCAACCGCCCCTGCGCAGGGTCCACGGACCCGGTCAGGACCCGGCTGTCCACCTCGCCGCGCGCGAGCGCGCCCAGCGCGTCGAGGAAGTCGGACCGGTCCTCCGCGACCACGGCGGCCCGGTCGTCCAGCGCGGCCCGTGTGGTGCCGAGCGAGAACGCCAGGTCGGCCATGGGGAGTTCGGGCCGGTCCGCGACGAACGACCGCAGCCGCTCGGCCTGCGCCCGCAGAGCGTCCGTGCCCTGGCCGGAGAGGACCCACGGCAGCGGCCCCGACACGGCGTCGGACGCGTCGGCGACGGCCGGCTCCTCCTCGAACTGCTCGACGATCGCGTGGGCGTTGGTGCCGCTCACACCGAACGACGACACGCCGGCTCGGCGGGGCCGTCCGGTCTCCGGCCACTCGACCGCGTCCCGCAGCAGCGTCACCGCACCGGCGGACCAGTCGACGTGCGGCGTCGGCTCGTCCACATGCAGCGTCCTCGGCAGCACACCGTGGCGCATCGCCATCACCATCTTGATGACCCCGCCCACGCCCGCCGCGGCCTGCGTGTGCCCGATGTTCGACTTCAGGGAGCCGAGCAGCAGCGGCTGTCCGTCCGGCCGGTCCTGGCCGTACGTGGCGATCAGCGCCTGCGCCTCGATCGGGTCGCCGAGCCGGGTGCCGGTGCCGTGCGCCTCGACGGCGTCGACCTCGGCGGCGGTCAGCCGGGCCCGGCCGAGCGCCTGGCGCATGACCCGCTCCTGGGAGGGGCCGTTGGGGGCGGTGAGGCCGTTGCTGGCGCCGTCCTGGTTGACCGCCGTACCGCGCACCAGGCCCAGGACCGGATGCCCGTTGCGCCGGGCGTCCGACAGCCGCTCCAGGAGCAGGACACCGGCGCCCTCGCCCCAGCTGGTGCCGTCGGCCGCCGCGGAGAACGACTTGCTGCGGCCGTCGGGAGCGAGCCCCCGCTGCCGGCTGAACTCCACGAACGTCCCCGGCGAGGCCATCACGGTGACGCCGCCCGCGAGCGCGAGCGTGCACTCGCCGTCGCGCAGCGCCTGGACGGCCATGTGCAGGACGACCAGCGAGGACGAGC
The DNA here is from genome assembly GCA_003725745.1 of Streptomyces sp. I6. Classification (GTDB taxonomy): domain Bacteria; phylum Actinomycetota; class Actinomycetes; order Streptomycetales; family Streptomycetaceae; genus Streptomyces. The sequence goes on from RHDP01000001.1 coordinate 6,350,569, forward strand.
AGGCCGTGTCGACCGTGACGGCCGGGCCCTCCAGACCGAGGGTGTACGCCACCCGGCCGGAGATCACGCTCGCCGCGGTGCCGGTGAGCAGGTACCCCTCGAACCCTTCGGGTGCCTCGCTCATGCGCGGCCCGTACTCGTCCTGCGACGCCACACCGACGAAGACGCCCGCCTGGCTGCCGGCCACCGACCGCGGATCCATCCCGGCCCGCTCGAACACCTCCCAGGACGTCTCCAGCAGAAGGCGCTGCTGCGGGTCCATCGCCTGCGCCTCACGCGGCGAGATCCCGAAGAACTCGGCGTCGAACTCGGCGGCGTCGTACAGGAATCCGCCCTCGCGGACGTACGACGTGCCCGTACGCTCCGGGTCGGGGTGGTAGAGCGCGTCGATGTCCCAGCCGCGGTCCGTGGGGAACACGGACACCGCGTCCCGGCCGTCGGCGAGCAGCTGCCAGAGGTCCTCCGGCGAGCGCACCCCGCCGGGATAGCGGCAGGCCATGGACACGATCGCGATCGGGTCGTCCTCGGCCGCGGCACCCACCGGGACCGGTTCCGGGCGCACGGAGGCGGACTCCGGCGTGCCGGTCGCCTGCGTGTGCAGGAAGCGGGCCAGCGCCTGCGGCGTCGGATGGTTGAACACCAGCGTCGGCGGCAGCTTCAGGCCGGTGACGGCGACGAGCCGGTTGCGCAGCTCGACCGCGGTCAGCGAGTCGACACCGATGTCCTTGAATGCGTGCGAGGCGTTCACCGCGTCCGCGGAGGCGTGCCCGAGCACGGCTGCCGCCTGCGTCCGCACCAGGTCCAGCAGCAGCCGCTCGGCCTCGGCGTCGGAGAGGCCCGACAGATTCTGCGCCGTCCACGTGGCGTCGTCGCCGACTCGCTGGGCGCCGGACTCGGCCCGCAGCTCCCGTACGTCCGCCAGGTCGGAGATCAGCGCGCTGGGACGGGCGGCGGTGTACGCCGGCACGAACCGCGCCCAGTCGATGTCGGCGACGGTCACCGTCGCCTCGCCGCGCCCGACGGCCTCTCCCAGCGCGGTGAGCGCCAGGTCGGGCGCCAGGGCCGGCAGCCCGCGCCGCCGCAGTTGCTCGGCGACCTCGCCTGCCGCCATGCCGTCCGCGTCCCAGGGGCCCCATGCCACGGAGGTGGCGGGCAGCCCGAGCGCGTGCCGCTGCTCGGCGAGCGCGTCCAAGTGGGCGTTGGCCGCACCGAAGTTCCCCTGCCCTGCCCGGCCCAGCGTGCCGACCACCGACGAGAACAGGACGAACGCGTCGAGGTCGAGGTGACGCGTGCACCGGTCGAGAAGCGCGGCGGCGGTGGCCTTCGGACGCAGGACGTCGTCGAGGCGCTCGGTGGTGAGCCGGTCGAGCACCGCGTCGGCGAGAACACCCGCGGTGTGGACCACGGCGGTCAAGCCGGGGTGCGCGGAGACGAGAGCACGTACGGCGTCCGGATCGGTGACGTCGCAGGCGGTGAGGGTCACGGTGACGCCCAGCGCGGTGAGGTCGTCGTGCAGGGCGGTGGCCCCGGGGGCCTCGCCGCCGCGCCGGCTGGCGAGGACGAGGTGCTCGGCGCCGTTCTCGGCGGCCCAGCGCGCCACGTGTGCGCCGAGCGCGCCGGTACCGCCGGTGATCAGGACGGTGCCGCGCGGCTGCCAGGACCTACCGCTGCCGGCTCCCGCCCGGGTCAGTCGGCGCGCGAGGACACCGGCCGCGCGGATGGCCACCTGGTCCTCAGCGCCGGACGGAGCGGCCAGTACGGCACGCAGGCGTGCGGCGCCGCGCTCGTCGAGCTGTTCGGGCAGGTCGACGAGCCCACCCCAGCGGTCGGGGTGCTCCAGCGCGGCGACCCGGCCCAGGCCCCAGACCTGCGCCTGGGCGGGCCGGGTGAGCGGATCGGAGCTGCCCGTGCTGACCGCGCCCTGGGTGACACACCAGAGGGGGGCCTGCACACCGGCGTCCCCCAGCGCCTGGAAGAGAGCGAGCGCCGGCGCCGCCGGGGCCACGTGGTCGCCGCCCAGCGCGAGAAGGGACAGCACGCCGGTCACGGCAGCGTTGTCATCACCCGAGCCCAAAGCGTCGGAGGCTTGCTCGGCGTAGCGCGCGCGGTCCGCCTCGGACGGGTCCAGCACGACCTGCCGCCCCCGTACAGCGCGGGTGACAGCACCCACCAGCGCGTCGTCCTCCTGGCCGACGGGAACCACGACCAGCCAGGTACCGACCGGTCCGGCCTGCGGATCGGCGATCGGCCTCCATGCCGCCCGGTAGCGCCAGTTGTCCACCGCCGACACACGATCCAGGCTCTTCCGCCAGGACGCCAGCGCCGCCAGCACCGTACTCAGCGGGGCATCGCCCTCCACCGAGAGCGTGCGGCCGAGCGACTCCCAGTCCTCGTTCTCGACCGCCTCCCAGAAGCGGGTGTCGGCGGTGTCCGGGGAACCGGTCGTGGTCGGGTTGATCCAGTAGCGCTGGTGCTGGAAGGGGTAGGTGGGCAGGTCGACGTGCCGACCGCCCTTGCCGATGGGCCAGTTGACGGGGTGGCCGTGGGTGTGGAGGTGTGCTGCTGAGGTGAGGAGGCGGGTGAGGGTGCCTTCGCGTCGGCGGAGGGTGCCGGTGATCGTCTGGGCGCCTTCGGTTTCCTCGATGCTGTAGGTGAGGACGGGGTGGGCGCTGGACTCGATGTAGGTGGTGTGGCCGGCCTCGGTGAGCTGCTGGATGGCGGTGTGGAAGTGGACGGTCTGGCGGAGGTTTCGGTACCAGTAGCCGGCGTCGAGCGTCTCGGTGTTCAGGAAGCCGGGGTCGACGGTGGAGAAGAAGGGGATGTCGGCCGGGCGCGGCTGGATTCCCGCGAGCGCATCGGCCAGTTGGGCCTTGATGGTTTCGACGTGTGCGGAGTGTGAGGCGTAGTCGACGGGGATGAGCCGGGCCCGTACGTCCTGCTCCTGGAGTTGGGCTACGAGGGCTTCGACGGCGTCCTTGTCGCCCGAAATGACGGTGGTGTTGGGGCCGTTGACTGCGGCGATGCCCACACCGGTGGTCAGGTGTTCTTCGACCGTCTGGACAGGCTGGGGGATGGAGGCCATGGCGCCCCGGCCGGCGAGGTGTTCGCCGATGATTCGTGCGCGTACGGCGACGACCTTGGCCGCGTCCTCGAGCGACAGCGCACCCGCCACAGCCGCGGCGGCGATCTCGCCCTGGGAGTGGCCGACGACCGCGTCAGGACGGACACCGAGTTCCTGCCAGGTCGCGGCGAGAGACACCATCACCGCCCAGGTCACAGGCTGGATGACGTTGACCCGGTCCAAGTCGGTGCCGGAGCGCAGTACCTCGGTCAGCGACCAGTCGACGTAAGGCGCGAGTGCCTCCTCACAGCGGGCGATGGACTCGGCGAACGCGGGCACAGCATCGAGGAGTTCGGCACCCATACCGGCCCACTGCGTCCCCTGCCCCGGGAACACGAACACGGTCTTGCCGACGGCCTTGGCCTGGCCCCGAACGAGATGGGTGTGAGGCTGCCCAGCGGCCAGCGCATCGAGCGCGGCGGCGACGGCATCAGGAGCTTCGGCGAGGACGACCGCCCGATGCTCGAACAGGGCGCGCCCGTTGACGAGCGTGTCGGCGACGGCTGCGGTGTCCAACTCGGGCCGCTGCTCGACGTATTCGCGGAGCTGCCGTGCCTGAGCGCGCAGCGCGTCGGCGGTCCGGGCCGAGATCACCCACGGCACGACGCCCGAGTCGGCGGGCCGACCCTGGTCGAGGGCGATGGGGGGCTCTTCGATGATGGCGTGCGCGTTGGTGCCGCTGACGCCGAAGGAGGAGACGCCGGCCCGGCGGGGCCGGTCGGTCCCGGGCCAGGGCTGTTCCTCGGTGAGGAGGGTGACGGCTCCGGCGCCCCAGTCGACATGGCTGGTCGGCTGGTCGACATGCAGTGTCATCGGCAGGACGCCGTGACGCATGGCCATGACCATCTTGATGACACCGGCGACACCGGCGGCGGCCTGCGTGTGCCCGATGTTGGACTTCACCGAGCCCAGCCACAGGGGCCGGTCGGCCGGGCGGTCCTGGCCGTACGTGGCGAGGAGCGCCTGCGCCTCGATCGGGTCACCCAGAGTGGTACCCGTGCCGTGCGCCTCGACCGCGTCGACCTGGTCAGGGGTGAGACCGGCGTTGGCGAGGGCCTGCCGGATCACCCGCTGCTGGGAAAGACCGTTCGGCGCGGTGAGACCGTTACTGGCGCCGTCCTGGTTGACGGCCGTGGCCCGGACCACGGCCAGGACCGGATGCCCGTTGCGCCGAGCGTCCGACAGCCGCTCCAGCAGCAGCATGCCGACGCCCTCGCCCCAGCCGGTGCCGTCGGCGGCCTCGGCGAAGGCCTTGACCCGGGCGTCGGGGGCGAGCCCCCGCTGCCGGCTGAACTCCACGAACATGCCGGGGTTGGACATGACGGTCGCCCCGCCCGCGAGGGCGAGCGAGCATTCGCCGGAGCGCAGGGACTGGGCGGCCATGTGCAGGGCGACCAGCGAGGACGAGCAGGCGGTGTCGACGGTGACGGCCGGGCCCTCCAGACCCAGGGTGTACGCCACGCGGCCCGACGCCACGCTGGGCGTCGTCCCGGTCAGCACATAGCCTTCGATCTCCTCGGGCGCCTCGTGTAGCCGGGGGCCGTAGTCCTGAGCCGTGGCACCGACGAAGACGCCGGCCTTGCTGCCACGCAGCGACTTCGGGTTGATCCCGGCGCGTTCGAGGGCCTCCCAGGAGGTCTCCAGCAGCAGCCGCTGCTGCGGGTCCATGGCCAGGGCCTCACGCGGCGAGATCCCGAAGAACGCCGGGTCGAAGTCGGCGGCGTCATGGAGGAACCCGCCCTCCCGCGCATGCGACGTGCCGGAGCGCTCCGGGTCGGCGTCGTAGAGCGCCTCCAGGTCCCAGCCGCGGTCGGCGGGGAACGGCGACACCGCGTCACCGCCCGCCGCCAGCAGCGCCCACAGCTGCTCGGGCGTCCGGATCCCGCCCGGGAGCCGGCAGCTCATGCCGACGATGACGATCGGGTCGGAGGCGGCGCCGGAGTCCGGGGCAGCCATTGCCTCCGCCTCCTCGCCCCGCGTGCCCACGAGTTCGCCGCGTACGTGTCGTGCCAGCAGCTCCGGGGTGGGGTGGTCGTAGAGCGTGGACGACGGCAGCCGTACGCCGACCGCGCGGCCGAGCGCGGCACAGAACTCCACCGACATCAGCGAGTCGAAGCCGAGCTGCTTGAACGGCGCGTCCACCGGGACCTGTTCGGGGCTGTCGTGTTCGAGCACGGCTGCGATGTGCCGCCGTACGAGATCCAGCAGCTCCCGGTCCGTCTCCTCCTCCGACATCCAGGCGAAGGAGGCCGCAGGACCGGCCGCCTGCGTCACGGACTCCTCGTCCGCTTCCGCATCGGCTACGTCCCCAGGGAGCCCAGCCGACACGCCGACCGTCTCCTTGAGCCAGTACCGGCGGCGCTGGAAGGCGTACGTCGGCAGGTCGACCCGGCGCGGCGTGTTCCCCCGGCCGGTGAAGAAGGACTGCCAGTCGACGGGTGTGCTGTTGACGTGGAGTTCGGCTGCGGCGCGGGTGAGGGCGTGGGTCTCGTCGAGGTTCTTGACCAGGCTGGGCAGGAGGAGGGTGTCGGTGCGGGTGAGGGTGTCCTGGGCGAGGGCGGTGAGGACGCCGCCGGGGCCGATTTCCAGGTAGCGGGTGGTGCCGTGCTGTTCGAGCCAGGTGATCTGGTCGGCGAAGCGGACGGCGTCGCGGATGTGGCGGACCCAGTACTCGGGGTCGCGCACCGCCTGTCCGGCGGGCAGTACCAGCCGCGTCGGGTGGAACTCCACACTGTCCAGGGCCTGCCGGAACTGGTCGAGCATGGGGTCCATGTGGGGGGAGTGGAAGGCGTGGCTGACCTTCAGACGCCTGGTGCGGTGGCCGCCTGCGGAGAGCTGGGCGGCGATGTCCTCGGCGATGTGCTCGGTGCCGCTGATGACGGTGGCGCGGGGTCCGTTGACGGCGGCGATCGCCACGTGCTCTTCGTGTCCGGCGAGCAGGGGCAGGACGTCGGTCTCGGGTGCTTCGATGGCGATCATGGTGCCGCCGGGCGGGAGTTGTTGCATGAGCCGGCCGCGGGCGGCGACGACGGTGCAGGCGTCGGTGAGGGTCCACAGGCCTGCGGTGTGGGCGGCGGCGAGTTCGCCGATGGAGTGTCCGGTGACGAGGTCGGGGTGGATGCCCCAGGACTCCAGCAGCCGGAAGAGGGCGACTTCGAGGGCGAACAGGGCGGGCTGGGTGTAGGCGGTGTGGTCCAGCAGAGCCTGCTCACCGGTCTCGACGAACATCACCTCACGCAGAGGGCGCTCCAACTCCCGGTCGAAGTGCGCACAGATCTCGTCCAGCGCGGCGGCGAACACGGGGAAGGCCTTGTACAGTTCGCGTCCCATGCCGGCCCGCTGACTGCCCTGCCCCGAGAACAGGAACGCCAACCGCCCCTGCGCAGGGTCCACGGACCCCCGGCTCCGTACGACCCGCGACGCAGGCTCTCCCGCGGCCAGTGCCGCGAGCCCGTTCAGCAGGCTCTCCCGGTCCGAGCCGAGGACGACTGCCCGGTTCTCGTGGGCGTCGCGGGAGGTCACCAGGGACTGCGCCACGGCGTCCACACCCAGTTCGGGCCGGTCCGCGACGAACGACCGCAGCTGCTCGGCCTGCGCCCGCAGGGCGTCCTCCCCCCGGCCGGAGAGGACCCACGGCACCACACCGGCCCGACGCTCAGCCCGGCCGCCGTCACGGGTCGCGGGCTCGGCCGCCGGCACCCCTTGCAGGACCAGGTGGCAATTGGTGCCGCCCATCCCGAAGGAGCTGACGCCCGCGAGCGCCGGCCGGGACTCCGGCTCCGGCCAGTCCGTCAGCGACTGCTGCACGCGCAGGTTGAGTTCGTCCAGCGGGATCCGCGGGTTCGGTGTCTCGTAGTGGAGGCTGGCCGGGATCTGGCGCCTATGGAGGGACAGGGCGGTCTTGAGGAGACCGACCATTCCGGCGGCACCCTCCAGGTGTCCCACGTTCGTCTTGGCCGAGCCGACCGTGAGGGGCAGTCGGCGGCCGGGGGCCGTGCCCAGGACGGCGCCCAGGGCCGAGGCCTCGATGGGGTCGCCGAGGGCGGTGCCCGTGCCGTGCAGCTCCACGTAGTGGACGTCCGCCGGGTCGACGCCCGCCCGGTCGTAGGCCAGGCGCAGCACCTCGCTCTGCGCGGCCGTGCTCGGCACCGTGAGTCCGTCCGTGGCGCCGTCGTTGTTGACCGCGCCGCCGCGGATCACGCAGTAGACCGAGTCACCGTCGGCCAGGGCCCGGGCGAGGGGCTTGAGGAGGACGGCCCCGCCGCCCTCACCGCGGACATAGCCGTTGGCGCGGGCGTCGAAGGTGTAGCAGCGGCCGTCCGGTGACAGCCCGCCGAACCGGTCGGCGGCGAGGGCGCTCTCCGGCACGATGTTGAGGTTCACGCCACCCGCCACGGCGAGTTCGCAACCGCCCGAGCGCAGGGCCTCGCAGGCCTGGTGGACGGCGACGAGGCCGGAGGACTGCGCGGTGTCCACGGTGAGGCTGGGACCGCGCAGCCCGAGGGTGTACGACACCCGGTTCGCGATGATGGCGCGCTGGGTCCCGGTCAGCGAGTGCTGGGTGACGGCGGACAGCCCCTGCCGGTTCAGCAGCACCGCGTAGTCGTTCGCGATCGCACCGACGAAGACCCCGGTACGGCTGCCGCGCACCTGCCGCAAGGGGATGCTGGCGTCCTCGAAAGCCTCCCAGGAGAGTTCCAGCATGAGCCGCTGCTGGGGGTCCATCATCGAGGCTTCGCGCGGCGATATGCCGAAGAATGCGGGATCGAATGTGTCCACCCGGTCGAGAAAGGCGCCGTGCCGTGCGGCGGGGGGAAGTTCCTCGGCGTTCCACCGGTCCTGCGGCACTTCCCCGATCGCATGCCGCGCGTCGCGGAGCAGCTCCCAGAACGCGCTCTTGTCGGGGGCCTCGGGGAGTCTGCAGGAGAGCCCCACTATGGCGATTGCGTCGTCCGGTATCCCGACCTCGGTGAAGCCGTCGCGGAATTGAGACATGCGACCGTGATCCCCCAGTAAGTGAAATGCATGAGAAACGCCCCCTGCGGCACACGCAAAGGCAATTGCCGACTGTAATCAAACGATCGTTGGCCCCTACACCCCTATCGATCCCCTAGTGACCGCTGAACTCGCGGGCGGGCAGGGGCGGAAGCACCGAGGGGTACGGGTCCCCGCGCGGGAATCCGTACCCCTCGGTGCCGTCTCAGGCCGGCGGAACCCGCACGGAGAGTGCGTGCCGGAACACGTTCCGCGGATCCCAGCGCGCCTTGACCGCCTGGAGGCGCGGGTAGGCGTCCTTGTAGTACAGCTCGGACCACGGCACCCCGGAGGTGTTCCACTCCTCGTCCGCGAGGTCGACGTCCGGGTAGTTGACGTACGCGCCGTCGGCGGCGCCACCGGGTACCGGTACGCCGCCGGTGTCCGCGTACACGTCCCGGTACAGCTCGCGGATCCACCGCACGTGGACCGGGTCCTGCGCGGGGTCCTCCCAGGTCGTGACGTACACGATCTTGAGGATGGAGTCGCGCTGCGCCACCGCGGTCCGGTCCGCCGGGACGGCGTTGACCTTGCCGCCGTAGGCGATGAGCGCGACGACCCCGGCCGGATTGTCGTAGTCGGTGCTGGTCAGGCGTGTGTACAGGGTGCCGATCTGCCGGTCGTCGAAGCTCCGGCGCGCATACGCCGCCTTGATCTTGGCCCGTCCGGTCATGTCGCCGTCCCCGGCGATCCCGGGCCAGCGCGTCGAGTGCAGCCACGGCAGCCGCCACGTGTCGCTGTGCGGCTGCACGCCCACACCCTCGGAGACCGCTGCGAGATATGTCTCCAGCCGCTTCTCCGCGTCCGGGCCGGTCGCGTCGAGCTGCGTGGTCATCGCGAGGGCACCGGACTGGCTGCGGGTGAGGGCCAGCACGCTGTAGAGGTCGCACCAGGGGGAGTCGGGGCCGCTGTTCTGCTCGAACCACCTGCCGTGGTTCCGTACGAGCCGCGCGAAGGCCGCTTCGTCCAGCCCCTCCCACGGCCACACCGTCGTGTTGAGCAGCACCTCGGCCGGCGGCCGCGGCAGCAGCCGGCCGGGCTCCGGCGGTACGTCGGCCTCGGCGGTCCGCAGCCAGTACCTGACGACCACGCCGAAGTTCCCGCCGCCGCCCCCGGTGTGCGCCCACCACAGATCATGGTTCGGATCGCTCGGCTCGCGCGTCGCGATCACGGTCCGCGCGTCGCCCGACGCGTCGACCACGACGACCTCGACCGCGTGCAGATAGTCGACGATCGAGCCGTGCATCCGGGACAGCGGGCCGTAGCCCCCACCGAGGATGTGCCCGCCCGCCCCCACATCGGGGCACGCCCCGCCGGGCAGCGTCACGCCCCACACCCGGAACAGCGTCTTGTAGACCGCGCCCAGAGTGGCACCGGCCTCGACGGCGAACGCGCCGCGCTCCTCATCGAATCCGACCGCCGACAGCCGCGACATGTCCATCACCACACGGACGTCTGAATTGGCTACGAAGTCCTCGTAGCAGTGCCCTCCACTGCGCACGGCCACCCGCTTGCCCGACCGCACGGCACGCGAAAGAACCTGCTCGATCTCAGCGGCGGATCCCACCAGATGTATCTCTTCCGGATCGCCGACGAAGCGGAGGTTCTCGCCCCGGCGTAAGTCCTCGTACCTGATATCGCCGGGAGCCACGGAATCGATGTGCTTCATGCTGGTTCTCCTGCCTTCGACACGGAAGTCAAGCTGTACTGTTGCCGTCGGATCCTAATTCACCTGTCACGCAAAGGTTTTGGAGCGCTCCGAAAAGTAGGGACGGTTGGTCGCGGGCCTGATCGCCGGTCTGGTGCCGGCGGGGGTGTGTACTGCGGAGGTGTTCGGTGACGTGGCGGACGTCTCACTGTTCCCGGAGGAAGAGATTGCGATCGCAAGTGCGGTGGACGCGCGGAGGCGGGAGTTCGCCACGGGACGCCACTGCGCCCGTGCGGCACTGTCAGCGCTGGGCCGACCGGCCGTTCCCCTGCCGCCGGACGAGCACGGTGTGCCGTCGTGGCCTGATGGAGTGGTGGGATCCCTGACCCACTGCCATGGTTATCGCGCTGCCGCGGTGGCCGGCCGCGAGGATGTCATGTCGCTCGGCATCGATGCCGAGCCACACCGCCCGCTTCCACAAGGGGTGTTGGAGGCAGTGACGATCGCCCCGGAGCGTGCCGCGCTGGCTGTGCTGGCGGACTCGTACCCTTCGGTGCACTGGGACCGTCTGCTGTTCAGCGCCAAGGAGTCGGTCTTCAAGAGCTGGTTCTCCATGACGGGGGACCGCCTCGGCTTCGACGACGCCGAGGTGGAGTTCGAAGCCGAGATACCGTTCTTCCGCGCCAGGGTCCTGCGCCAGCGGCCCGGCTGGGCCGGCAAGGCGCCCATGGCGGTCGGCGGCCGGTGGCTGGTGTGCCGTGGTCTCGTGCTGGCGGCGGTCTCGCTGTAGCCGGAGGACCTGGGGACGCATCAGCCCCGATGTGCGTCCATGGGCTCAGCCGGTCGGCAGGGTGGGAGGAGGTGGAGTGTCCCGGACGCGGCGCTTGCCGATGCCTGATGGCGTGCTGGGAGAGTCAACACTGGGCCAGTGTGAGTCCTGAAACACTCTGGGACATCTGACCGCAGATGCGAATCGTTGTAGGCTCCGGAGGCCGCCCTTTACCTGCAGGAAGCAGACGGGGGCCAGCCCCACCAGCCTCGATCCCTCCCTGGAATCCCTGCGGCAGTGATGGGAGGAAGGCGAGCACATCGCGCCGACTACGAGGCTGGCGCCCGCTACATCTGCCCGGGCGGCCGGGCGACCTACTCCGCCCTGGAACCGGCCGGCCTGCGCTACCTCCACCTGGCGGCGCACGCTCCCGACGGCGCCGAGGTGACCCTCGTGGACGCGGCCGTTCACGAGCACGTGTACCCACGTCGCGGGCCTCGCGCCGCGTGAGCGGTGGCGGGCGATCGCGGCGGCGATGATCGACCGCTCTGCCGTCGTCACCCGCTCCTGGATCGGCGGCGACGGCGGCTACGACATCCAGAAGGAGGAGGACCAGCGGCGCGGCATCCAGCGCATCGACTGGGACGTCGACCACGAGATCGTACGTGCCCAGCCCTTCTTCAGCTACGTCGTGCACGACGCCGTGGCCCGCGCGGGTCACGGCGTCCGGCTCGCCGACCTGGTCCGCGACTGGTCGGTGTTCCTGTGCGAGGGCTACGACACCTTCGGCGAGTGCTGGGGTTGGGGCACGCCCGTGCACTGTTGGTCCAGCACTCCGTCCCGCGACCTGATCGTGCACGTGCTGGGCCTCTCGCCGGATCTGCCCGGGTTCGAGCGGGTGCGGATCGCCCCGCGGCCGGGCCCGCTGGGCGAGGTGGCCGGCGTGGCGCCGACTCCGTACGGACTGGTTGAGGTCGAGATCTCCGGCGAGCAGGCTGTAGTGTCAAGTCCGGTCCCGGTCCACTTCGTTGACCCCACCGGCCGGAGCCACCGCCTGGCCGCCGGGAAACACCGGGTGCCGATGCGTCGCGCGCAGACCCTGACCGAACGCACCCCGGGGAACCCGTGTGCTTGACCACGGCGTGCTTCCCCAACCGATCGGAAGTCGCGGTGGCGCAGACAAATCACGGGCCGTGGAGCGTGCTCGGCGACTCGCATCCCGCCGATCCGACGGGCACGTCCTTCCGGTCCAGACCAGCTCGGTGTTCCGGCATCCGGGCAAGGAGGACTTGTAATCGCTCTCCCAGGGCGAAGCCGTGTGCGTCGCGCTTCGACCGGCGTCGTCAGCACGGCCCGGACAGCCTTGCCGCCAGGCGGGTGGGGGACGCAGTGCCAGTGGTCGGCGAGGGCGGCAAGAAGCGCCAGGCCACGGTCCCTGGTCTGGAGCCGTCGGGTTCGGTGTTCGCTAGGAGGCGGGCGCGGGTGGAAGTCCAAGCAGGCGTTCTGACGTTGATGCGGAGGCGGTGGGCAGTCGGGTTGAGGACGCCGTGAGCCGGAAGCAGCGACCGTGCACGCGGCCGTGCAGGACGACGGTGGCAGCCAGCCCCACGACGATGAGTTTGGTACTTCATGGACGAGTTGGAGGCCGATGGGCCACGGAAAACAGGTGAACATCATTCGCGCCCCTAACCGTTGTCCTCCGACACGGTCATGCGCCTTGGGCGTGACGTAGAGGGGGAAATGACGAGGAAGCGTTCGATCGTGTGGTGGGGAAGCGTGCTGGTCGGCTCTCCCGTCCCGCTCTCGCACTCGCCTGCGAGCCGTGATCCGATTACCCCGAGCAGGCTCGATGCTGCCGACTTGCCTGATGAGACGTCAGGTAAGTCAGCACCCACTCAGCATCAGTCCCGAACGGTTCCTCGCGCGTGCGCCTGGTCGGTGGCTTCGCGACACCTGACTGGCGCAGAAGTGCGCAGGCGGGAGACCTGGTCACAACAACGCACGATTTTCCTGGAGGTCTTCGAGTCGAAGACATGTCGATGTACAGTGAAGGACGCCCCTGACCTGCAGAAAGCTGGCGGGGAGCCGTCTTCTAGGAGTCCAAAGTGCTGAGAACTTTGATCAAGTCCAAGATCCACCGGGCCACCGTGACCCAGGCCGACCTGCACTACGTCGGTTCCGTCACCATCGACGCCGAGTTGATGGAAGCGGCCGACCTCCTTCCCGGTGAACTCGTGCACATCGTCGACATCGACAATGGCGCCCGACTCGAGACGTACGTCATCGAGGGGGAGCGGGGATCCGGCGTCATCGGCATCAACGGCGCCGCGGCCCATCTCGTGCACCCCGGCGACCTGGTCATCCTCATCAGCTACGCGCAGGTCGACGACGCCGAGGCGCGGGAACTGGTGCCCCGGGTCGTCCACGTCGACGGCCGGAACCGCATCGTGAAGCTGGGCTCGGACCCCTCCGCGCCGGTCCCCGGGAGCGGCACGGAGAGCAGCCCGCACGCCGTGCCTGCTCCCTCGGCCCGACACTGAGCGGTCGGCGGGGCTCGTGCTGGCACTGCTGCACACCTCCCCCGTCCATGTTCCCGTCTTCGACGCCCTGCGGGACCGCCACCATCCGGGGCTGCGGCTGCGGCACGCCGTCGACGAGGAACTGCTGGCCGGTGCCGGGGCGCACGGCCCGCAGGCGGTCGCGGGCGCCGTGCGCGCGGCTCTGGAGGGTGCGGTCGCCGGGGGCGCGGGCGCGGTCCTGTGCACCTGTTCCACCATCGGGGCGGTGGCGGAGCGGTGTGCGGCGGACGTCGGCGCACCCGTCCTGCGGGTCGACCGGCCCATGGCCGCGGCTGCCGCCGCCCACCGGCGGAGATCGCGGTCGTCGCGACGCTCGCGAGCACTCTGGCGCCCACGGTGGCGCTGATCGGGGAGGAGCTCTCTCGAGGCGAACCGGGCCGAGGAGGGCGAGGGGGACCGGACCGGGTGGAACCGGGCCGCGAGCCGGAACGACGGGAGCCAGGCCGAGGGGCCGGGTCGCAACCGGAACCGGATCGAGGGACCGCGGTGCGCGCGGGACGGCCGCGGGGAGTCCTCGGCCCGGCGGACGGTGAGGAGGCGGCGGACCGCGCCGAGCCGGGCGGCTCCGGAAGGGTGCGCACCCATCTCGTCGAGGGGGCCTGGAAGCGTTTCGAGTCCGGCGACCTCGACGGCTACCTGGACGCGGTCGCCGCCGCCGTCGACGCGGTTCGGGATGCCGATGTGATCGTGCTGGCCCAGGCGTCCATGGTGGCTGCGGCTGCCCGGGTCACGACCTCCGTCCCCGTGCTCTCCGGTCCTCGCCCCGGCCTCGCGGCGGCGGCACGGGCGATGGCGGCACGGGCGATGGCGGTACGGGCGGTGGCGGTACGGGCGGTGGCGGGAGGGACAGCGGCGACCAAGGAGTGATCAGGGAGGCGGTCAAGAGCGGGCGCGCCGTCGAAAGCCCCCGCTGAGCCCGCGGGGCGACCGTCCGCCGAAAGCCGAAAGCCGAAAGCCGAAAGCCGAAAGCCGAAAGCCGAGGAGCCGGGGGCCGAGGAGCCGGGGGCCGAGGGGCCCGGGGCCCGCGGTGGCCCCTGTGGTCGCGGGCACGGACGGCGCGCCTGCGCGTGAGCGCCCTCGGTGGGTCGTCCACGCGGGTGGGCGCCCTCGGCCGGCGCGAGCCGAGCGCGGGCCTCCGGTGGCGCGGGCCCCTTGGTCCCCGGGCCTCGTCGCCAACCCCCGGCGCGGTCGCGCGGCCCTCAACCCGCCGCGCGCCCGTGCCGATGACTGGACCGGGCATGTCTGGGAAGCCGCAGGCATGGAACCCCGACGCGTCGTCGGCCGCCCCGACGCCCGGCACGACCGAATCCCCGGGAGACAGCCATGACCCAGCCGCCGCCCGACCCCGCACCCCCACTCCGCCGCCCGGCCCGGTGCCGGACCCCGGACCACCGGCGCCGCCACCCGACCCGGTGCCCCCGGCTCCCACGCCGCCGCCGGAACCCGGCCCGGGACCGGCGCCGGGGCCCCCGCCCGGACCCGTACCCCCGCCGCAACCGCCGCCCGGCCCCGCGCCGGACCCGATCCCGAAACCTCCGGGACCGGATCCGGTACCGGGGCCGGACCCCCAGCCCGGCCCACTGAGCTGACGCCGGGGGAGTCGGTACCGCCCAGCAGGGGCGCGCCGGGTGCCCGGCGTGGCGCAAGTCGACACTGCGCCGCGCGAGCCGAAACGCCGCAGCGCCACGGGGCGCCGCAGCGCCGCGCACGGCGCTGCGGCGCCCCGTGCCGCATGGGACACGACGCGGCACGCCCGCCCACGGCTCAGCCGGTGCTCACCTCCGACCGGTCGCCGCCCCAGAGCGTGTGGAACGACCCCTCCCGGTCCGTGCGCCGGTAGGTGTGCGCACCGAAGAAGTCGCGCTGGGCCTGGGTCAGCGCCGCCGGGAGCCGGTGTGCGCGCAGCGCGTCGTAGTACGCGAGTGCGGTGGAGAACCCCGGTGTAGGCACACCCTGGCGTGCCGCCGTGGCCACCACGGCGCGCCAGTCGTCCTGCGCCGCGCCGATCTCCTCGGCGAACTGCTTGTCGGACAGCAGGCTCGGCAGGTCGGGCCGCGTGTCGAACGCCGTCCGGATCCGGTCCAGGAAGGCCGCGCGGATGATGCACCCGGCCCGCCAGATCGCGGCCACCGCACCCAGGTCGATGTTCCAGCCGTAGGTGTCGCCCCCGGCCCGGATCTGGTGGAAGCCCTGCGTGTACGACACGATCTTCGACGCGTACAGGGCCTGCTCGACCTGCGCCGCGAAGCGGGCGGCGTCCTTCTCGCCGAGCGGCTGCGGCACCGGGCCCGGCAGCGTGTGCGAGGCCTCGCGCAGGTCGACGTGCCCGGACAGCGAGCGGGCGAAGACGGCCTCCGCGATACCGGACACCGGTACGCCCAGGTCGAGGGCGATCTGCACGGTCCAGCGGCCGGTGCCCTTCTGCTCGGCCCGGTCGGCGACCACGTCGACGAACGGCTTCCCGGTGTCCGGGTCCGTGTGCGCCAGCACCTCGGCGGTGATCTCGATCAGATACGAGTCGAGCCGTCCCCGTTCCACTCCCGGAAGGTCTCGGCGATCTTCCCGGGCGGGTATCCGGCGACCGAACGCAGCAGGTGGTAGGCCTCGGCGATCAGCTGCATGTCGGCGTACTCGATGCCGTTGTGGACCATCTTCACGAAGTGGCCGGCGCCGTCGGGACCGATGTGCGCGGTGCAGGGCGTGCCGTCCGCCGCCTTCGCGGCGATCTTCTCCAGCATCGGGCCCAGCGTGTCGTAGGACTCGGCGGAACCGCCGGGCATGATGCTCGGCCCGTGCAGCGCGCCCTCCTCGCCGCCGGACACGCCGACCCCCACGAAGTGGATGCCGCGCTCGCGGAGTTCGCGTTCACGCCGCCGGGTGTCCTCGAAGTGGGCGTTGCCGCCGTCGATGATCTGGTCGCCGGGTTCCAGCAGCGGGGCGAACTCCTCGATCACCGCGTCCGTCGGGGCACCCGCCTTGACCATGATCACAAGACGGCGGGGGCGCTCCAGCGCGGCGACGAACTCCTCCGCCGACCCGGTGGGGACGAAGGCCCCCTCGTCGCCGAAGGACTCGACGAGTTCGCGGGTGCGGGCGGTGGTCCGGTTGTGCAGGGCGACCGTGTAGCCGTTGCGCGCGAAGTTGCGGGCGAGATTGCGGCCCATCACCGCGAGCCCGGTGACGCCGATCTGGGCGGTACCACTCATACGTGTGCTCCTGGAGTCCGTCGACTGCGTGCGGTCCTGCGGAAGTGCGCTCCCCGTAGCCAGTATGAATACGCGTCACCGGTGTGCGGTGTTCATGGAGCGGGGAGTCGCGCGAGGGGCGCATGGTCCACCGCTCTCCGCCGGGCCGGCGGTGCGCCCTGCGCCGGGGCGCCGCACGCACCCCCTTGTCATGTCTTGTGGCGGGCCAATAGCTTTGGCGGCTGCTGAGGCGTTCGAGGGGGGAATCATGACCGTTCGTGGACGGCACCGCAGGTACCAGCCGAGTCGTATCAACCGGTTATCGCTCACCGTGACCGCCGGTGGCGCGGGCATCGCGCTGCCGCTGGTGGCTGCGGGAACGGCCGCCGCCGCGCCCGAGGACGTCTGGGAGAAGGTCGCGTCCTGCGAGTCGACCGGCAACTGGCAGATCAACACGGGCAACGGCTACTTCGGCGGTCTCCAGTTCAGCCAGTCCACCTGGGAGGAGTACGGCGGGACGGCCTACGCGGAGCGCGCCGACCTCGCCACCCGGGACCAGCAGATAGCGGTCGCCGAGAAGGTGCTGGCCGGTCAGGGGCCGGGGGCCTGGCCGGTCTGCTCCACCCGCGCGGGACTGACCCGCGACGGGGAAGCACCGGACGTCTCACCCGGACGGCAGGCCCGCCCGCAGTCCGCGTCGCCCCGGCGGACCGCCGACCAGGCGACGCCGACGACGATCCCCGGACAGCGTGAGAGCTACACGGTGACGCGGGGCGACTCGCTCTCGGGGATCGCCGCGGCCGAGCGGGTCGGGGGCGGCTGGCGGACGCTCTACGAGACCAACAGGAAGGTCGTCGGCGACGACCCCGATCTCATCCACCCCGGTCAGCGGTTGGTGCTGCGCGGCTCGGCCCCCGCACCGTCGAAGAGCCGTCCGGTGTCCCGGCCCGTGCCCCCGGCCACGTCCCCGTCGAAGGCGGACCCGCCGAAGGCCGCGGCGCGGCCCGCCGCACCGCCCCGGCAGAAGCAGGAGGCGAAGCCGCGACCGGAACCCCGTGAGGAGAAGCGCACCGAGCGCACCGAGCGCGGCGCGGGGTTCAGCGCACCCGTCGCCGCAGGCACCGGCACTCCGTACGGCAAGGCCGGCTCGTCCTGGTCCAGCGGCTACCACACGGGCGTGGACTTTCCCGTGCCGACCGGCACCTCCGTGCAGGCCGTGGCCCCGGGCCGGGTGGTCTCGGCCGGCTGGGAGGGCGCGTACGGCTACCAGGTCGTCGTCCGGCACGACGACGGCAAGTACAGCCAGTACGCCCATCTGTCGGCGCTCACCGTGCGCGAGGGGCAGCGGGTCAACGGCGGCCAGCGGATCGCCCGTTCCGGGTCAACCGGCAACAGCACGGGACCGCACCTCCATTTCGAGGTGCGCACCGGGCCCGGGTACGGTTCCGACATCGATCCGCTCAGGTACCTCCGCTCGGGGGGCGTCAGCATCTGACCCCGTCCGGGCGGCGCCGCGCCACCGCCGCATGCCGCGCGGCGGGAGCGTGCCCCGGGACGTCAGGCCCGGGGCGCGAAGGACGGCGGAGCCAACCGGGAGGAGGCGCGTGGAGCGGACGAGGGCGGAGTCGATCGGCGGCTTCTTCGCGATCCGGACGGGGGAGCCCGGTCCGGGGCATCTGCCGCTGTCGAGGCTCTACGCGGGCGGACTCGCGCCCCTGTCCGCCCGCGTCGACCGGGTCGCGGCGCGGCTGGGCACCTCCGAGCGCCGGGTCGCCGCCTCCATCGCCCACCTCGGTCTCGCCGCCCGCCTCTGGTCCACGGCGCTCGGCCCGGCCGCGCTCCACGGGGAGTTTCCCGACCCGGCTGCCGGAAGCCTGTACTGGGACCCGGAGCTCACCGCGCCCGACGACCTCCGCTGGACGCGTCCCGGGACGCTCCCCGGCACCGTCGACGCCATCCGGGAGGCCGTCCAGTACGGGCACCTCGTCCCGCTCACCGAGGCCCTGCGCAGCGACGCACGTGTCTCCCGCCGGCTGCTGTGGGGCAACGCCGGCTCCGCGCTCGCCGGCGCCCTGCGCGAGATCCACCGCTGGGCGCGGGAACACGACCGGCCCGACGCGGCCGAGCGCGCCACCGCACTCACCGCCGGCCTGCTGGACCATCCGGAGCTGTCCGGCACCGTGGAAGGGCCCGTGCTGCGCCGTACCAGTTGCTGCCTCTACTACCGGTGCCCGGGCGGCGGACTGTGCGGGGACTGCGTCTTCGACCGTCCGCCCCGCCGGCAGGGGGTGTAGCTCCCGCGTATTCGACCGTCCGCCCCGCCGGCAGGGGGTGTGCTCCCGCGTCGGCGGTCGGCCCGCCGGCCCGGTTCCGCGCCGACGCGCCCGCGTGCGATCCCGCCGCGCCGCCGCCCCGTGCTCCGCGGGGCCTCCGGCGACGGAGAGTCACCGCCTGTGCGCTCCCGGGCAACGGTTTGGCCCGCACGCCCGCCTCTGAAGTAGAGTTCCGCGTTTGGAATCCCCCAAGCGGCACACCGAGAACACAGGGAACGGCAGCGGCGATGACGGTGACAGACGACAGCCCGGACTTCGGCCCCGGCATCGACCCCGAGCGACTGGCCGTCTGCCTGAGCGTTCTCGAGGAGCTCGACCGCCTGGAGGTGGACCACCCCGACGCGATCACGGTGCGCCGCGCCACCGCCGGGATCTACCGCACGGTGAAGCAGCGCCGCCGCCAGGAGCGCCGGGCCGCGAAGACCGCCCACGACAAGGCCGTCACCGAGGCCACGGCGACCGGCTCCGCGGAACGGATCGACGACGAGACCCAGGGCCTGCTGCCCTCCTCCACGGTGACGGGGGAGATCGCGGGCATACTCCGGCGCCCCCGGTCCTGCTACATCTGCAAGACCCGCTACGTCGAGGTCGACGCCTTCTACCACCAGCTGTGCCAGAAGTGCGCCGCCGGGAACCGGGCCCGCCGCGACGCCCGCACCGATCTGACCGGGAGGCGCGCGCTGCTCACCGGCGGCCGGGCCAAGATCGGCATGTACATCGCGCTGCGGCTGCTCCGGGACGGCGCCCACACCACCGTCACCACCCGCTTCCCGAACGACGCGATCCGCCGCTTCAAGGCGATGCCGGACAGCGGCGAGTGGATCCACCGCCTCAAGATCGTCGGCATCGACCTCCGCGACCCGGCGCAGGTCGTCGCCCTCGCCGACTCGGTCGCCGCCGAGGGGCCGCTGGACATCCTGATCAACAACGCCGCGCAGACCGTCCGCCGGTCTCCGCAGGCGTACGGCGAGCTGGTCGCGGCCGAGGGCGCCCCGCTGCCCGCGGGCGAGCTGCCCGCCGCCGAGGTGATCGGCACGTTCGGCAGTGGCGGGGTGGACCGGGTCGCGGCCCTGCCCGGGCCCCGGTCGGAGGGCCTGACCGCCGAGGACGTGACCGCTCTCGCCCTCGTCTCCGGGTCGGCGTCGCCGGCCCGGATCGAGGCCGGCACCGCGATCGACGCCGGGGGCTCGTGCCCGATCTGCACGCCAGCAACAGCTGGATCCAGACCGTCTCCGAGGTCGACCCGGTCGAACTGCTCGAAGTGCAGCTGTGCAACTCCACCGCGCCGTTCATCCTGATCAGCCGCCTCCGTGCGGCGATGGCCGCCTCCCCGGCCCGGCGCAAGTACGTCGTGAACGTCTCCGCCATGGAGGGCGTCTTCAGCCGCGGCTACAAGGGCGCGGGCCACCCGCACACCAACATGGCCAAGGCGGCGCTCAACATGCTGACGCGCACCAGCGCCGAGGAGATGTTCGAGGCCGACGGCATCCTGATGACCGCCGTCGACACCGGCTGGATCACCGACGAGCGTCCCCACCCGGACAAGGTGCGCCTCGCGGCCGAGGGCTTCCACGCGCCGCTCGACCTGGTCGACGGCGCGGCCCGGGTGTACGACCCGATCGTGCGCGGCGAGTCCGGCGAGGACCTCTTCGGCTGCTTCCTGAAGGACTACGACCGCGCGAACTGGTGAGTCGCGAGCGACCGCACACGAGTCGCGAGGTAACCCGAACGGCGGATCCCCCCGGGCGAGCAAGACTCCCCGGGGGTTTCCTGTACCCGATGGGATGTCACCTTGGGATGCTTTCCGGCAAAGAATCGCCCCATGTGACCTAATCCATCGAGCGCAGCCGCGCTCATTTGGTTAGTCTGGAGCCAACGGACGGTCGGCAAGGGGCCCACGAAACCCCGAGACCGCCCCGGGACAGGTCCGCAACCTCGGCCGCGATCCCGCCCGAAGAACGGCGCCACCGCGACCGGACCGACCCTGTCCCTGTGACGCGACACTAAGGAGTGCGCGGTGACGACTGAAACGAAGAAGAAGACCAAGCCCTCGGCGGAACCCGGCGAACGACCCGGGCGGCCGGACGAACTCGGAAGCCTCGAGGTCTGGGCGCGTTCCGCGCCGATCAGACTGGCCGGCTACGAGGACGACCTCGCCGAGCCGCACATCCTGCAGGGCATCGACTGATCTCGCGCCTCACGGCTGTCACACCCCCGGTCCGGTGGGACCGGGGGTGCCTGTGTCCGCTCCCGGTCGGCCGGGCGCGTCAGGTCTGCTCCGCCGGGACGTCCCCGGCCCTCAGCCGGGTGGGCGGCAGATACTCGCGTACGTAGCGCCGCTGCCACCATGCGCCCGTGGAGCGCCGCTGCCGCCGGTCCGTGAACGTGTAGTGGTACAGCCTGGCCCTCACATACGACGGCGGTGCGTCCGGGAACGGATTGCTCCGCAGCAGCCTCAGGGTGTCCCGGTCGTTCTCCAGCAGCCGCTGGACGAAGCCGCCGAACCAGGAGCGGGCGTACGCGGGGAGAGGGCGGCGAACCACATCAGCCAGTCCAGGCGCAGGTGGTACGGGGCGTACTGCCGCGGGATCCGGCGGACGTCCCCCGGCTTCCCCTTGAACGCGTACTCCCGCCACACGGTGCCCGGTCGCGGCACCCGCTCGTCCGTGCCCTCGACCACGACCTCGTAGCGGACCCGCCCCACGGTGCCGAACGCGCCGTAGGTGTTGACCAGGTGCAGCGGGTCGAAGGACCGGTTCATCGCCTGCCGCCGGGAGATCATGTTGCGCACCGGGTGGTAGCTCAGGGCGAGGACGAGAGCGGTCACCGCGATCACCAGGACCGTGTACCAGAGCGGCGGGGCCGGCATCGGGGCGGAGCGGCGAACGCGGAGAGGTCGAGGACCGGGAGCGCGAGCGCGATCGTCAGCCAGTTGAGCCAGGCGAAGTTCCCGGACAGGACCAGCCACAGCTGGGTGGCGACGATCAGTCCCGCCGCCGCCGAGGCGATGGGCTGAGGCGTGAACAGGAGCGCCGGCACCAGCAGTTGGGTCACATGGTTGGCGGCGGCCTCCACCCGGTGCAGCGGTTTCGGCAGGCGGTGGAAGTACCAGCTGAGCGGCCCCGGCATCGGCTGGGTCTCATGGTGGTGGTAGAGGCACGTCAGCCGGCGCCAGCACGCGTCGCCGCGGATCTTGATGAGCCCGGCGCCGAACTCCACCCGGAACAGCAGCCAGCGCAGCAGCCACAGCACCAGCACCGGAGGCGCGGCCCGCTCGTTGCCGAGGAAGACCGCCAGGAACCCGGCCTCCAGCAGCAGCGACTCCCAGCCGAAGGCGTACCAGGTCTGCCCGACGTTGACGATCGAGAGGTACAGCGCCCACAGCAGGGCCCACCACAGCATCGCCGTCCACAGCGGCAGGCGGTCGGCCGCGCCCCCGAGCAGCGCGGCCGAGAGCACCGCCCCCGTCCAGGCGCAGCAGGCGAAGAACCGGTCCGAGTAGTGCAGTTGGAAGATGCTCGGAACCCGCCGCATCGGGGCGTGCCGCAGGTACTCGGGCACCGGAAGCATGCCGCGCTCGCCGATCAGGGCGCGGAACTGGAGGGCCGCCCCGACGAAGGCCACCAGGTACAGGGCGGCAAGGGCCCGCTGGAAGACGATTCTGCTCAGCCAGTAGTCGGGTGCCGAGAACCACTCCATCGCGGACCTCCCGTACCCCAGTGTCCGCCCGGGCCACGAGGCGCCGCAGCCCGGCACCGAGCCGTCGCGCGTACATCCGCTGCGCCACCGGTCCAGAGGGCGAAGCCCAGGGCGTTGCCGAGGCCGTGGGGGGCGGCCATCCGGGTGAGGCCGGGGTGCGGCAGGCCGGTGGCCTCGCCGAGGGCCCGGCTGAGGGCGAGGAGCATGGTCGCCACCAGAACGGCCGCCGAGACCCCCAGAAGTGTGCGAATCAGCCGTTCGGCCCTGCTGGGGCGGACATCGCGCCAGGTCAGCAGGGCCACGGCCCACATCCCGCGGTCAGGGGCACCGCCCCGGACGGTTCGACCCGGTCGCCCGTGGAGTAGTCGGCGACTACCAGCGGGGTGCCCGCCGGCACGCTGAGCGCCGCGAACCGGCCGGTGGAGCCCCCGGCTGCGCGGCAGACCAGGCCCGCGACCAGCGCCGCGGCGAAGCCCGCGAAGTGGAAGTGCGGCACGGTCAGGGCCGGGGCCTCCAGGTCGAACCCCAGCAGTTCCCGGCCGGAGCGTTCGGCCACGAGGGCGACTCCGGCGACGGCCGTCGCGGCCAGGGCCGTGAGCACGGCGATCTCCGGCGGTGCCAGTGAGCGGGTGCGGCGCAGCCGGGCGGGGGCGTGCAGGGCGAGGGCGGCTGTGGCGAGGGCGTAGACCGCGGGCCGTGGGCGAGCGTGCCCCGGGGCAGCCACAGGCTGGCGGCGCCCGGCAGGGCGAGCAAGGGCCGGAGCCGGCGGACGGCCTCCGGCTCCGGGCCCGGAACCGGCCGCAGCCCCAACGTCACGATCACCGGTATGCCGAGCATCACGATCACGTTGACCAGCGCGGTCATCGAGCCACCACCCGGATTGAACGCGTTCAGTTCTCCGGGTGGGCATACGGGTGATTCTTGAACGCGTTCAAGTCGCGGTGTCGGGAGGCATGGGGCAAGACAGGGAGTGATCACTCCGGGTACACCCTCACAACAGGCGGGAGATGGCGGGGCATGTTCGTGCGCTCACCGATGTATCGCCGGCACGCCGGGCTGGCCGCGTTGTCGGCCGGCCTGTCGGCCGCACTGCTGGTCACTGGCTGCGGCAGTCTGACGGATCAGGGGCAGTCGGGATCGACCCCCTCGCAGGAGGTGCGTCTGCTGGCGGCCGCGGAGCCGGGCCCCGATCCGTTCACCCCCTCCACGGCCACCGCGACGGCGGTGTCCCGGCAGCTCCCGGCACCGCGGGTCTCCGGCTCCGCCTCGGCCTCCCGGGGGAAGGACCCCGCCGTGCGGTCCATCCGGACCGTGCTCGGGTCCGCGCCCGGGCTGTACGGCGGCACCCGGTCCGTCGCGAGCTGCGACGTGGAGCAGCAGATCCGCCTCCTGGTCGCCGACCAGGGCAAGGTGCAGGCGTTCACCGAGGGCGTCGGCGTCGGCCAGCACGACATGCCGGGGTTCCTGCGGGGCCTGACCCCCGTGGTGCTGCGCGCCGACGCGCGGGTCACCAACCACGGCTACCGCGACGGGATCGCCCAGCGCCACCAGGTCGTCCTGCAGGCCGGCACCGCCGTGCTGGTCGACGAGCACGGCTCGCCCCGGGTCCGCTGCGCCTCCGGCAGCCCGCTCGCCTCGCCCGTGGTGACCGCCGGGCCCGTGAACGAGCAGGGCAAGCCCTGGCAGGGGTACGACCGCGACCGCGTGGTCGTGATCACCAGGGCGGCGCACGTGATCGACAACCTGGTGCTCGTCGACATGGCCGCCGGTACGTGGATGGAGCGCAGGAGCGGATCGGACGGCGAGGCGGACCAGAACCCGCAGGTGCCGCCCGCCTACGACCCGGGCCTCCATGTCGTCGACGCACCCCAGGTGCCGCTGCCGGCCGCGCCCGGCTCGCCGAGCGAGCCGCCGCCGCCGAGCCCCGACGCGCCCGCCCCCCGGCCGGCGTCTCCGGAGGCAGTCCGCCCCAGCGCCCCCGGCTCGCCGCCCCGCGGCCCCGACGGCCCGCCGCCCATCCTTCCGGACGCGCCACTGCCCGACGGGGCCGGCCAGGGCACCGGCGGACCGGCCGCGGGCGTCCCGGGCGGTTTCGACCGGCAGGGCGCGGGCCAGAGCGACAGCGACATCCTGATCTCGCCGGACTCCGGCGGAGGCACGGGCCAGGGCGCGGGCACCGCCGGCGGCGGCAACCCCGACGGGGCGCCCGATGTCATCCTCCCCGACGCGCCCCTTCCGGATGCGCCTCTTCCGGGCGGCGGCACCGGGACCGGCGCCGGGCTGCCCGCCGCCGGCGGCGGGAACTACCAGGGCTGAGGCCGCCCTCCGCTCGCTCGATAAATCGGATGAATGATGGCAGAGTGTCACCATGGCTGATCGGGCAGCGGGGGCCCTGTCACTTCCCGACGACTGGCCCGCCAACCCGGATCTGAGCCTGGCCCTCAACCGCATGGGCAGCTTCGACTGGGACCTCGACAGCGGGCTGATGCACCTGGATCAGCCCGCTCTCGACGTGTTCGACACGCCCGCCGACCAGTACGACGGCCACCCCGAGACCCTCGCCCGGCGCTTCCCGCGCGACGAGGCCGCCCGGCTGGACGAGCTGGTCGCGCAGGCGCTGAAGAACGGCAGCTCCCACTACGGTGCGTACTTCCGCATCCGCTGCCGCAACGGCACCCTGCGCTGGACGCACACCCAGGGATCGGTGCTCCGCGATGCCGGCGGACGGCCGCACCGCGTCATCGGCATCGTCCGCGACGCCACCCGGGAGCTGGCGGAATCCTCCGCCCGGGTCGAACTCGACGCCGAACGCCGCCGCCAGACCAGCGTCGTGGAGAGCACCACGGCCGCGCTCGCCCACGCCAGGACCGTCAGCGACGTCATCGACGTGCTCAAGGACTCGGGCGGGCTGGAACACCTCGGCGCCACCAGCCTGGTGATGGGGCTGCTGGAGGCCGGGCGCATCCACCTCGTCGCGGAGGGGCAGGAGGGCTCCTTCGTGCCGGGCACCCGCTTCACCCGGGTCGACGAGCAGTACCCGATGAGCGAGGTCATCCGCACCCTGGTGCCCCGGTTCATCGAGTCCAGGGAGGATTTCGCCGGCTCGTACCCGCGGCTCTGGCCGCACATCAGCGGACTCGGCATCACCTCGGCGGCCTACATGCCGCTGATCGCCCAGGCGCGGCCGATCGGTGCGCTCGGTCTGCTGTACCGGGAGAAGACCGGTTTCACCACCGAGGAGCGGAATCTGCTCGTGGCGCTGAGCAGCAGCATCGCGCAGAGCCTGCAGCGGGCCATGCTCTTCGAGCAGGAGCACGACCTCGCCGAGGGGCTCCAGCAGGCCATGCTGCCCCGCCGCATCCCCTCCGTCCCCGGGGCCCGGATCGCGGTGCGCTACCGCTCGGCCCGCCTCGGCCGCGACATCGGCGGCGACTGGTACGACGTCATCCCGCTGCCCGGCGGCCGGGTCGGGGCGATCATCGGCGACGTCCAGGGCCATGACACCCATGCCGCCGCGGTCATGGGGCAGCTGCGCATCGTGCTGCGCGCGTACGCGGCCGAAGGCCACACCCCGCGACCGTGATGGCCCGTGCCTCGGTCTTCCTCCACGAACTCGACACCGACCGCTTCGCGACCTGCATCTACGCGGAGGCCGATCTCACCACGGGAGTCGTGCAGATGGTCCGCGCGGGCCACGTCGACCCGCTGCTCCTCGACTCCGCCGGCGAAGGCCGCCGCATCTCGGTGGAGGGCGGACTGCCGCTCGGCCTGTCCGCCGAGTTCGGCCGGCTCGAGTACCCCGTCGCCACCGTGGAACTCGACCCCGGGCATACCCTGTTGCTCTACACCGACGGGCTCGTCGAGCAGCGGGGCGCGGACCTCGACGACGGCATGCGGCAGCTCACCGCGACGATCCGGGGCGGCTCGAAGAACCTCCAGCTGCTGGCGGACCAGCTCTGCGAGGAGGTCGGCGAGCGGGGCGGCGACGACGACGTCGCCCTGCTGCTCCTCCAGCGCCGCGGCGCGTACACCCCGCACGCGGGCGGGCGGTTGCAGCAGCACGTCGCCCAGAACGACCCCGAGGCGCTCAGCTCCGCACGGCACATGATCCGGGCCGCCGTGCGGGCCTGGGGCGCCGTGGACCGGTCGGACGAGATCGAGCTGGCCGCGGACGAGTTGATCACCAACGCCCTGATGCACACCGACGGCGGGGCGATCGTGACCGTACGCGTGCTGACGGGCACCGAACGGCGGCTGCGGGCCGAGGTGGAGGACTCCTCCAGCGCCCTGCCCAGGCGGCGGGAGGCCGGGGAGGCCGGGGTCTCCGGCCGGGGGCTGATGCTGGTGGACCGGCTGGCGGACGTCTGGGGCGTGGAGTCGCGCGGCACCGGCAAATGCGTGTGGTGCGAGTTCACCGTCCCCGGCCGGCCGGCCACCTGAGGAGTACTTGGCGGTAACCATATGTAACCTGATTGTCCTTGACCGTAACCGACCGTAGGCGATTGACTGCTGATTCCTGTGTTCCAGCCTCCTAGGACATGAGGACCCCCTTGAGCACCAAGCTGCTGGCACCCCTGGATCTGGCCTTCTGGCACCTCGAGTCCCCCGACCATCCGATGCACCTCGGCGCGCTCGCCTACTTCGCTCCGCACGCGTCCGGGGACACCGGCGCGAGCGCGCCCGGCAGCGAGGAGATCCTCGCCCTGCTGGCCGCCCGCACCTCCGCCATCCCCCGGTTGCGCATGCGCGTCCGCGATGTGCTGCTGCCCGTCGGCGGCGCCGCCTGGATGGCGGACCAGGATTTCGACGTCCAGCGCCATCTGCGCCCGATCAGGCTGCCGGCAGGTGATTTCGCGGCGTCCGCGGCCACCCTCGCCGGGGAGCTGATGGAGCGTCCGCTCGAACGCGGGCTGCCGCCCTGGGAGATGTACCTGCTCACCGGGGGCCCCGGAGATCCCTTCGCCGTGCTGGTCAAACTGCACCACGCCCTTGCCGACGGCATGCGCGCCGTCGCCATCGGGGCCGGGATCTTCGACGAGATCGCCGGGCCGCTCGCCGAACGCGCCCGCAGGCACGGCCGAAGGGCTGGCCGGAGCCCGTCCGCCGTACCGCCGCGCTCCTGGCTCCCCGGCCCCTGGCAGGCCGCCGGGATGGCCCGCGGCCGGATCGAGGAGCTGGGCCGGGCCTTCGGCGTCGGCGCCTCCCTCGTGGGCGCCTCGCTCGCCCGGGCCGGCCGGCTCGACCCGCGCGGCACCGCCGCGCTCAGCGCCAGTTCCAGCGGCACCCGCAGGCTCGCCACCTCGGTGCTCGACCTCGACGACGTCCACGAGGTCCGCAGGGTCGCGGGCGGCACCGCGAACGACGTCCTCCTCGCCACCGTCGCCGGGGCGCTGCGCCGCTGGATGACCGAGCGGGGCGACGCCCTGCCGCCCACCGACCCCTGCGCCCTCGTCCCGGTGTCGAGGCGCCGCCCCGGCGGCCCGCCCGGCTCGGGGAACAAGCTGTCCGCCTATCTGCTCGACCTTCCCGTCACCGAACCCGACCCCTGGGCCCGGTTGTACGCGGTCCGCGCCGGCATGGACCGCAACAAGTCGGCGGGGCCACTGCGCGGCGCCGGTGCGGTCGCCGTACTCGCCGACCAACTTCCGCCGCTCGCCCACCGGTTCGGCGCGCCCCTCGCCGGGAACGCCGCCCGGATGCTGTTCGACCTGCTCGCGACGAGTGTGCCGCTGCCCCGCTCCGCGCTGTCGCTCGGCGGCTGCCCGCTGCGCGAGATCTACCCGATGGCGCCTCTCGCCCGCGGCCAGTCCCTCGCCGTGGCGATGTCGACCTACGGGGGCCGGGTGCACTTCGGACTGGTCGCCGACGGCAAGGCCCTGCCCGACGTGGACCGGCTCGCCCGCGCGGTCGAGGCCGAGCTGGCAGCGCTCCTGGAACTGGTCCGCTAGGGCGTGGTGCGGCAGGCTGGAGCCATGCCGGAACTGCCCGAGGTGGAAGCGCTCAGGGACTTCCTCGACCAGCACCTGGTGGCCAGGGAGATCGCCCGGGTGATGCCCGTGGCGATCAGCGTGCTCAAGACGTACGACCCCCGCTCGGCGCCCTCGACGGCACCGAGGTGGTCTCCGTGCGGCGGCACGGCAAGTTCCTGGACGTCGGCACCGGCGGCGGACTGCACCTCGTCATCCATCTGGCGCGGGCGGGCTGGCTGCAGTGGAGGGACGTGCTGCCCTCCGGGGTGCCCCGTCCGGGCAAGGGGCCGCTGGCGCTGCGCGCCGCACTCACCGGCGGGGACGGCTTCGACCTGACCGAGGCGGGCACGACGAAACGGCTCGCCGTCCACCTCGTACGCGACCCGGCCGACGTGCCGGGCGTCGCCCGGCTCGGCCCCGATCCGCTCGCCGACGACTTCGACCGCGACTCCTTCGCCGCCCTCCTCGCCGGGGAACGCCGGCAGATCAAGGGCGCGCTGCGCGACCAGAGCCTCATCGCCGGAATCGGCAACGCCTACAGCGACGAGATCCTGCACGCCGCGCGGATGTCACCGTACCGACTCACCGCCAAGCTCGGCGCGGGGGAGGTCACCGGGCTGTACGAGGCGATGCGTACGACGCTCAAGGACGCCGTCGAGCGCTCGAGAGGGCTGGCCGCAGGCCGGCTGAAGGCGGAGAAGAAGAGCGGGCTGAGGGTGCACGGCCGCACCGGCGAGCCCTGCCCGGTCTGCGGCGACACCATCCGCGAGGTGTCGTTCCACGACTCGTCCCTGCAGTACTGCCCCACGTGCCAGACCGGTGGCAAGCCGCTCGCGGACCGGAGGCTGTCGCGGCTGCTCAAGTGACGGTGCGCGGGCGCGATGCGCTCCCGTCCTGCGCCGGCGACGGGCGGTCGAGCGAGACGAGGTGCTCGCCGCTCTCGGTGCGGACCTCGAAGCGGCCTATCTCGTCCCGCTGCAGGACCGTCCCCACCTCCATGTCCAGCTCGTCCTCCGTCCCCGGGGCGCCCGTCCCGTACCCGCCGGCGGGCACCGACCAGCTGGTGACGTCGTACTCCCTGCCGTCCCTGGCGACCGCGACCAGCCGGCAGGTCTTCGGCCCCGGCAGCTTCGCCATGCGCAGGGCCACGGCGGTGCCCCAGCCCTTGGAACGCAGATCGACCGCGCCGTACACACCGGTGGCACCGTCCGTGGCCGCGATCCGCTCGTCGGGGCCGCCCTCGGCCGGCCCCTCCGCCTCCGGGAACAGGCTCACCGCCACCGCGGGCAGCGCCACGACCAGCGCGGCAGCCGCGGCCACCAGCCGCAGCCGCCGGCGCGAACCGCGCCGGCGCCGCGTGGCGACCTCGTGGAGAAGGCGCTCCAGCACCCGCGGGGCCGGTGGTGCGTCGGCGCGGCCGGGCCCGGCGAGGGCACCCAGCGCGGACGCGACCGGGGCGAAGTCGGAGAGCTGAAGGGTGCAGAGGCCGCATTCCGACAGGTGCTCCTCGAAGCGGAAGGCGTCCGCGGGGTCGAGGACGCCCAGCGCGTAGGCGGCCACGGCCCGGTGCTGCTCCCGCAGGTTCATGGACCAATCCTTCGGCTCGGCGGCTACGAACGGTCCATACGGGTCGTACGCACCGTGGGTGTCGTCCTGGAGTACGCAGCTGAGCCGTGCCGTGCTCAGCGGCGGCAGGGGAAAGTGCGACCGGGGCGTGCAGCGGGGCGGCCGTGGCGCGGAGTTGTGGAGAAGAGCGGCAGAATGGGTGGGTGAACGGTGGAAACTCGGGCGTCCGTATGACCGGGCGCCCCGCGGGCAGTCCTCATGTGGAGCCGCTGCTCGGCGCTTATGTGCTCGGTGTGCTCGTCCCCGAGGAGGAGGCCCGGGTAGCCGGGCACCTCACCCACTGCGGCCGGTGCCGCGCCGAGTATCTCGGCATGGCCGACGCCCAGGCGCTGCGGGCGGCGTGTGCGGAGGAGGACGGCGCCGGCGGGGGGACGGGCCGGACCGGCGGTATACGCGGGACCGGCGGTATAGGCGGGACGGGCTGGTTCAGCGGATTCGGCGGACTCGGCGGACTCGGCGGAGCCGGCCGGTGCTGCGGTGGCGGCGGCCGGACACGGTAGAGGCGGCCCTGCCCCGCCGCAGTGCTGCGCGACGTGGGGAAGGACACGCCCGGACGGGTCGCCCGGCGCCCGGGGGCGCTGATGCCCGCGGGGGTGCTGATGCTCTCGGTCGGGGGAGCCGACACCCGCGGGGGACTGCCGGACCCGGCCGCGCCCGTGGTCGTGCCCGTGGCCGCGCCCGCGCCCGTGGTCGTGCCCTCGTCCGGTGCCTAAAATCCGCAGCATGCTGCGCGTACTTGCGGTCGACGACGAGAAGCCGGCGCTCGGGGAACTGCTCTACCTGCTGCGCTCCGACCCGAGGGTGCGCAGCGCGGACGGTGCCACCGACGCCACCGAGGCGCTGCGCCGCATCAGCCGGGCGCTGGACGCGGGCCCGGGCGGTGAGAGCGGCATCGACGTCGTCTTCCTCGACATCCACATGGCAGGGCTGACCGGGCTCGACATGGCCCGGCTGCTCTCGGAGTTCACCCGGCCGCCGCTGATCGTGTTCGTCACGGCCCACGAGGGCTTCGCCGTGCAGGCGTTCGACCTCAAGGCCGTCGACTACGTCCTCAAGCCGGTCCGCAGGGAACGCCTCGCCGAAGCCGTCCGCCGG
This sequence comes from Streptomyces sp. I6, assembly GCA_003725745.1. Lineage (GTDB taxonomy): Bacteria > Actinomycetota > Actinomycetes > Streptomycetales > Streptomycetaceae > Streptomyces. The sequence goes on from RHDP01000001.1 coordinate 6,381,627, forward strand.
GTCTGCGATCTGGCCACCGCGGCACGCACGGCCCGGCCACCCGCGGCTGCCGGCAGCGGCCCCGCCGGTGGAGCCGGTGGCGCCGGAGCATCGGGCGCGATGGCCGCGCATCGCCCCGGGCCGGCAGCAGGCCCCCTGGTCACCGGATCCACGGCACCCGGGACCGCGCCGGAGCAGATTCCGGTGGAACTCGGCGGCGTGACCCGGCTGATCCCCATCGACGAGATCACCTACGTCGAGGCCCACGGCGACTACGCGCGGCTGCACACGCGCGGGGCAGCCATCTCGTGCGCATACCGCTCTCCACGCTCGAGGACCGGTGGGCTTCCCGGGGCTTCGTCCGGATACACCGCAGCCATCTCGTCGCTCTGGGGTGTATCGACGAGCTCCGCCTGGACGGGGGCTCCACGACCGTCCGTGTGGGCACTGCCGAACTCGCGGTGAGCCGCCGGCACGCCCGCCAGCTGCGCGATCTGCTGATGCGCCACGCTCAGCGCTGATCCCGGCGCTGATCCCGGCGCTGATCCCGGCGCTGATCCCGGCGCTGATCCCGGCGCTGGTCCCGGCGCTGGTCCCGGCGCTGGTCCCGGCGCTGGTCTGCGGGGCTGGTCCCCGCCGTCTCCAGGCCCGTCACCGGTAGCCGCCCCGGTGCACCGCGTGTCGCCCGCGCCCAGGTCCGCCGCTGCCGCCGAAGGGAAACCGACGCACCGACGACGCGGGTCCTCTTCCGGGGCGGATCGCCGCATAGTGGAAGCAGACGGTCCCGCTGCGGAATCCGGTCCCGCGCCGCACGGCGAGTCCGCGCCGCGGCTGCGGACCGGGTTCGGGGAGCCGCTGCCCGCCGACCTGTGCGCCGCGGAGGCCGGCGGTGCGCCCCGGAGTCGTAAGCGACGGGAGAGGACGATGACCGATCGACGCACACCCCCGCAGGAGACGCCGCCCGTGGAGGCGTCCATCGCCGAGGCCCACCAGGAACGTCCGGACGGCGGGATCTGGGAGCACCCCGTGGTGATCCTGTCGCTGATCGTCGCCTGCAGCGTGTTCTTCGCCGCCCTGTTCATCGGCCGGGCCCTCAGCCTCTGAGGCGCCCGCACGGCCGGACCCCCGCCCCGCCGCAGGGTCGGGCCTGCCCCTGTCATTCCTGCCCCTGTCACCGTCGCCCTGCCGCCTGCCGCCTGCCGCCTGCCGCCTGCCGCCTGCCGCCTGCCGCCTGCCGCCTGCCGCCTGCCGCCTGCCGGCGGTCGGCGGTCGGCGGTCGGCGGTCGTACGAGGGCTGCCGGCCTGGCCGGCAGCAGGCCGCCCGGAGGCTCCGCCTGGGGGCGCGTACCCGGGCCCACGCGTCGGGCAGTGAGCCGGGCGCGGTCCCTGGGGAGCCGCTCCGCGGGCGGACCCGCGGCCATCAAGACCGCGCCGTACCGCGTCGGACCGCGCCGTACCGCGCCGTACCGCGAAGGACCGGTCCGCGCCGGACCACCGGCCTGTACCCCCATCACCCCATCTGCGTAGACTCCATGGACCCCTGGGCCTGCCGCTCGTCGCTGCGAGCGGCCTGCCCGCACGAGCCGCCGAGAGAACGCCGGGAGCGGACGCCGATGTCTGCAGCACAGCCACCCCGCCGTGAAGTCGTCACGGGGGTGCCCCGCGGCGCCCGCCGCCGCCCCGGTCACGCCCCCGCGCGCTCGGAGATCAGCGAGCAGACCCCCATCGGCACCGTCTATGTGCGCTCCCTGATGCGCAGCCAGCTGCGCGCCGCCCTGTACGCCCTGGGTGCGCTCGCCCTCCTCGTCGGCACCCTCCCGCTTCTCTTCGCCTTCCCCGCGGCCGTCCTCGGCTCCTTCTCGTCGCCCGAACCGTTCGTATGGGTGGTGCTCGGAGTCGGCGTCTACCCCCTGATGTGGCTGACCGCCCGCTGGTACGTCCGCCGGGCCGAGCGCAACGAGGAGGACTTCACCGGGCTGGTCGAGGGCCGCTGAGAACGCCTGTGGGGGACGACCGGTGAACCAGACCTACGCGGTTGCGGCCGTGGCCTGCGTGGTCCTGGCGACCGTCCTCATCGGCGCCCTGGGCCTGCGCATCTCCCGGACGACCTCCGACTTCTATGTCGCCTCACGCACCGTCAACCCCGGCCTGAACGCCGCCGCCATCAGCGGCGAGTACCTCTCCGCCGCCTCCTTCCTCGGCATCGCGGGACTGGTGCTCCTCCAGGGGCCCGACATGCTCTGGTATCCGGTCGGCTACACCGCGGGCTATCTCGTCCTGCTCGTCCTCGTCGCCGCCCCGCTGCGGCGCTCGGGCGCGTACACGCTCTCCGACTTCGCCGAGGCGCGGCTGGAGTCGCCCGCGGTGCGGCGCCTCGCCAGCCTCTTCGTCGTCGGCATCGCCTGGCTCTACCTGCTGCCGCAGCTCCAGGGCGCGGGACTCACCCTGGAAATCCTCACCGGCGCGCCCGACTGGTTCGGCGGGGTCCTCGTCGCCGTCGTCGTCACGGGCGCCGTGGCCGCGGGCGGCATGCGCTCCATCACCTTCGTACAGGCGTTCCAGTACTGGCTGAAGCTCACGGCCCTGCTGGTCCCCGCACTGTTCCTCGTCGCCGCCTGGGCCGGCGACGACGCCCCCGCGCACGTTTCGACGGTCCCGCCGTGCTGCGCCAGCACACCGAGGTCCGCATCGACGACACCGTACGGATCGACCTGGACGCCCCGCTGTCCGTCATGGTGGCCGGCACGGTCGACGGCATCCGCCACGAGGGGCGGCAGACCACCCTGGGCGAGGGCACCCACCGCGTCGAGTCGGGCACCACGCTCACGTTCCCCCCGGGCGCGGACATACCCGAGCGCGCGTCCACCGGCGCCGACCCCGCCGGCTGGTCCCAGCCGCTGGCGGGCGGCCGCGACGGCTACCAGCTCTACGCCACCTACGGCCTGATCCTCGCCACCTTCCTCGGCACCATGGGCCTGCCGCACGTCGCCGTCCGCTTCTACACCAGTCCCAACGGCCGCGCGGCGCGCCGCACCACCCTCGTCGTCCTGGGTCTGATCGGCGCCTTCTACCTGCTCCCTCCGGTGTACGGGGCCCTCGGCCGGATCTACGCCCCCGAACTCGCCCTGAACGGCGACGCCGACGCCGCCGTGCTGGTCCTGCCGGAACGGATGGTCGGCGGGCTCACGGGCGATCTGCTCGGCGCGCTCCTCGCGGGTGGCGCCTTCGCCGCCTTCCTGTCCACCGCGTCCGGACTCACCATGTCCGTCGCCGGAGTCCTCACCCAGGACGTCCTGCCGTCGCGCGGGGTACGGCACTTCCGGCTCGCGGCCGTCCTCGCCATGGCCGTGCCGCTCGCCGTCAGCGTGGTCGCCACCAACGTGCCCGTCGCCGACGCCGTCGGGCTGGCCTTCGCCGTCTCGGCGTCCTCGTTCTGCCCGCTGCTCGTCCTCGGCATCTGGTGGCGCAGGCTCACCCCGCCCGGCGCCGCCGCCGGACTGGTCACCGGCGGCGGCGCCGCGCTGACCGCCGTCATGGCGACCCGGGCGGGACTCGCCCCCGAGGGCTGGCCGCACACCCTCATGGCCTGGCCGGCCGTCTGGTCCGTGCCGCTCGGATTCCTGACCATGATCCTGGTGTCGCTGGTGACACCCCGCCACACACCTCCCGGCGCCGCCGCCACCCTCACCCGTCTCCATCTGCCGGAAGACCTGGCCGCCCGGCCCCGTGCGAAGGGGCCCGGCGATGACCGGCACCGCGCTGGCCGCACTCGGCGCCGCCGCGGCGGTGCTGCTCGCCGCCGGGTTCGCCCTCGGTCGCGTCACCGCCCGCCGCACCGCCGGATCCGGACCCGACCTGGGCACCCCGGTCGAGCGGGCGACCTTCCACACCCTGCACACCGCCTCGCTCGCCGCGCCCCCGCTGCGCGCCGGGCTCACCGAGGACACCGCACGCAAGGCCACCCGCCGGCTGCGCTCGCTGCTCGGCACCCGGGCCCTGTGCCTCACGGACCGGGAGACCGTCCTCGCCTGGGACGGCATCGGCGCCGACCACCACCAGGAGCGCGTGATGCACCGGGTCGGCGACGTGCTCGAGTCCGGGCGCAGCCAGAGCGTCCGCACCCGGTGCGACGACCCGGAGTGCCCGCTCCGCTGGGCGGTGATCGCCCCGCTGACGGGGGAGGAGGGTGTGCTCGGCACGCTCGTCGCCTACGGTTCGGGGGAGTCGGCGGTTCTGGTACGAGCGGCGACCGAGGTCGCCCGCTGGGTCTCCGTCCAGCTCGAACTGGCCGAGCTCGACCGCTCCCGCACCCGGCTCATCGAGGCCGAGATCCGTGCCCTGCGGGCCCAGATCTCCCCGCACTTCATCTTCAACTCGCTCGCGGCCATCGCGTCCTTCGTCCGTACCGACCCCGAGCGGGCGAGGGAACTCCTGCTGGAATTCGCCGACTTCACCCGCTACTCCTTCCGCCGGCACGGGGACTTCGCCCATCTCGCCGACGAGCTGCGCTGCATCGAGCAGTACCTGGCCCTCGCCGGGGCCCGCTTCGGAGACCGGCTGAAGGTGACGCTCCAGATCGCGCCCGAAGTCCTCCCGGCCGCTCTGCCCTTCCTGTGCCTCCAGCCGCTCGTCGAGAACGCCGTGAAACACGGGATGGAGGACGCCGGACGGGTCTGCCGGATATCCATCACCGCCCGGGACGCCGGCTCGGAGGCGGTGGTGACCATCGAGGACGACGGTGTCGGGATGGACCCGGCCGAACTGCGGCGGGTCCTCGCACGGGAGGCGGACCACTCCTCCGGCATCGGTCTGTCCAACGTCGACGAGCGGCTGCGCCAGGTGTACGGCGACGACCACGGGCTGGTCATCGAGACAGGGGTGGGAGCAGGGATGAAGATCACTGTACGGATTCCCAAGTACCGTGCGGGCGTGCACAGCCAACCCGGCGGAAGCTGAGCCCGGCGGTGCGGGGGAGAGGCCCGCACCGGGGGAGCGGGCGCCGCTCGGCAGAGGTCGCTCGCGGGGACAGGGGGCTCGCGGGCACAGGGCGCTCGTGGGTCGGTGGTGGTCGCGGGCCGGCGGAGGTCGGTTCGGGCCGCGGACGCGTGCACACACCGGATGCACGGCTCCGACAGCGGCGGACGGCCCCACTCGCCGGCCGGCGACGGCTCCACCGGCGTCGGCGGCAAGGTGATGTCAGGGAGGCTCGGCCCTGCCGTCCCTCTCGCGGTGGGAGCATCGGCAGGCTCCCACCGGCGAGGAGGCGCAGATGACGGCCGAAGCCGATGGGCCGCCGCGCGCCCGCACGGCGTCGCGGTGCCGCTCCCCCGAGCCTGCCGGGGCGGCCGCCTCGCCCTCTGAGCACACGGCTCGGCCGGAGGAATATCCCTCGGTCGCTTCGGGCGCGCCAGGATCGGCCGGGCCGGACGCGCATTCCCCCGTCCGGCTGCGGAGCCGCACGAGCGGCGCTCCCGGTCGCCTCCGGTCCGCCGGCCGCGGCGGCTCCGCGCCCGTGGCGGGTCAGTGCGGAGGGGGGTCAGTACAGATGGACGGCCAGATGGCCCAGCGGAAGCCCCAGCCGCCAGGCCGGCGTCCAGACCTGGGCGCCCTCGCAGGCGGCAGGGTCCACCGGAAGGGCCGGATGCCACGGGTCGGCGTCGTCCCCGAGATCGGCGGCGAGTAGCTCGGTCCGCTCCAGCCAGCCCCACGAAGCGCGGGCCAGATCGAGATCCGGGTCCGTGCCGGGGAGGCCGAGTGACTCCCGTTCGGCCATCCGGTCGCGTACCCACTCCTGCCAGGGGTGCCCGTAGGCCGTGACGGACAGCCATTCGTCCAGCCGCGACGCCGTCAGCACTCCGGCGGGGCAGTCCTCGGCGCCGCACAGATAGACCGTCAGGGCCAGCGTCTCCCGGCCGGCTCTGTACTCCAGCGAACCCGGCTCCACCAGACCGCCGGTGCGCAGCACCTGGTCGGCCAGGAACTCGGCGCACAGCCAGGCCATCGGGACCGCCAGACCGCCGCCGCTGGTGCCGTTCGTACTCTCGGGCCGCACTCGCTCCACCTTCTCCCCGGACGTGTTCGGGCACGGGTCTCGACGACGAGCCTCCACCCGAAGACACGCGTCGCGGTTCCTCTTTACTCAACTTGGGCGGGTGGTTTCGAATCCGGTCGGGCCGGCAGCGTGGCAGCAGGGAGACCTGACGTCCCAGGGGAATGCGGGGACGGAAGTGAACCGCCCGGGTCCGCCCGAGCCCGGTCGCCTTCCTTCGCGCTCCCGTCGCGCAGGCCCGCGCCGAGCCGCCCTTCCGCCCGCGGCAGCCCGGTGGTGTTCCGGTCCCGCAGAACCGGGTGCCCGCGCCGTACGCCCGTCCGAGGCCCGTCCGGTCCCGGGTGTCCGCGCCCGGCGGCATCCCGGCCCCTCCGCCCGGAGAGGCTGCGGCGTACGGCCGGGGGTACGGCGGTCCGGCCCGCGGCCCCCGCACAGTCAGCCCTGACCGAGTCCCGCCGAGCGCACGGCATGCGGCACCCCTCAGGCCGCCGGGGAGAGCGGTCTTCCGCTGTAGCCGGGCAGGCTCCGGGCCATGGCGCGCAGCGCGTGGTACGAACGGGACTTCACGGTGCCCTGCGGAATGCCGAGAGCCGTCGCGGCCTCGGCCACGCTGCGGCCCTGGAAGTAGATCTGCACCAGCACGGCACGGTGCTCGGGGCTCAGTGACCTGACCGCGGCCCGCACGTCGACCGCGGCGACCGCGCGGTCCGTCACATCGGAGGGGTCCGGCGTCGCGGCCAGGACACCGTCCGCGATCTCCGCCGGCCGCGCGAGCCGCGACCGGCGCGCATCGATCGCGAGGCGCCGGCCGACGGTGAAGAGCCAGGGCCTCATCGACTCGTAGGGCGCGTCGAACGCCTCCGGGTGCTGCCAGGCCCTCAGCAGGGTCTCCTGCAGCAGGTCCTCCGCGCGTTGCCGGTCCCCGTACGTCAGGCCGACGAGAAAGCTCAGCAGGGCGGGACCGTGTTCGCGCTGCAGCTCCGCCAGGGCGTGCTCGTCGGTCGTCGCCGTTGCCGTCGCCATCGTCGGCTCCCTTCCCGCAGGTTCTTGCCGTGCTCCGAGAGTTCGGTGCTCCGGGAATCCGGTGCTGTGTGCTTCGTGGCGTATACGAACGCATCGGCGGGCGAAGGGACAGGCGCCACACTCGGGTGTGCGACGAGCGGTCGCACAGAGCGGCGAGTGGTGCGCCGAACGGTCGACCGGACTCAGCTCGTCGTCGGCCGCAACCAGCCGGTGCCCGGAACACCGCGGAAGGCGGCGGCTGTAGCGCCCCACCGGGGGGTTCACCGCGGCAGGGGGAAGCCCCTGCGCGCTTCCCGGGTCCCCCAGCCGCCCGGCCGCCGCGCCGTTCTCCGCGACCGCACCCGCCGTCGCCGGGGCGGTGTCCGCCACCGGTGCCCGGGCGCCCGCGGCGGTGTCCCCGGCGTCATGAGCGTCCGCACCTACACGGGCGCCGAACGCGGGTTCCACCGCCGGGCGGACCGCCGCAGTACGGTGCCGCCTGCGGCGACGCCGCGAGACGTCCAGTCCTCGTGTCCTCGTGTCCTCGTGTCCTCGTGTCCTCGTGTCCTCGCGCTCCCGCGCTCCCGCCCGACAGGCGGCACGGCGGTGCTCTCCCTAGAGTGCGGAACATGAGCGTCAGCGTGGCGGAGCGTGGGACAGGCGCCCGGAGCGGTCTCGCGGCCAGGGTGCCCGGAGCCTTCGCGATGTTCTTCGCCCTGCTCGGGGTGTACTGCGCGGTGATCGCGCTCATCGCCCCCTTGCGAAGACTGCTGAGCCCGGTCTCCGCGTTCCTCGACCTGGTGGCCGTGCCCGTCAGTGCCAACCTGGCGTACGCCGTCTTCCTGCTGCTGCTGGCAGCGGCGATCGGCGCCCGCAAGAAGGCCGCGTGGTGGCTCGTCGTCGCCTACCTCGCCCTGCTGGTCCTCACCGACGTCCTCACCCTGGCGCTGCTGCGGGACTGGTCCTGGATCCCCAACCTCGTCCTGTGCCTGATCGCCCTCGGGGTGCTCTTCGCCGCCCGCGGTGAGTTCTACGCCCTGACCCGCCGCGGCGCCCTGCGGCTCGCCCTCCTCGTGCTCGTCCTCGGGCTCGTGCTGGCCGTCCTCGTCGGCTGGGCGCTCGTGGAGCTGTTCCCCAACGACCTCCCCCAGGGGCAGCGGCTGGTGTGGGCCGCCAACCGGGTGCTCGGCGGGCTCGTCTCCAACGCCCAGTTCGACGGCACCCCGCCCCGAGCCCTCTTCTTCCTCCTCGGCCTCTTCGGTGCGCTCGCGCTGCTCAACTCCGCCCGGACCCTGTTCCGCTCCCAGCGAATGGAGGCCGCCCTGCACGGCGACGAGGAGCCCCGGATCAGGGCCCTGCTCGGCGCCTACGGCTCCCAGGACTCGCTCGGCTACTTCGCCACCCGCCGCGACAAGGCCGTCGTGTTCTCACCCAACGGCAAGGCCGCCGTCACCTACCGTGTCGAGGCCGGTGTGGCCCTCGCCAGCGGGGACCCCGTCGGGGACACGGAGGCGTGGACCCCCGCCATCGAGACCTGGCTGGACGTCGCCCGCCGCTACGCCTGGGCGCCCGCCGTGATGGGCGCCTCCGAGGACGGCGCACGTGCCTACGCCCGCTCCGGGCTCGGCGCCATCCAGCTCGGGGACGAGGCGATCCTGCACGTGGAGCGCTTCGACCTGAACGGCCGGGACATGCGCGTCACCCGGCAGGCCGTCGGCCGGGTCCGCAGACTCGGGGCGGCCACCCGCATCCGCCGCCACTCCGCCCTCGGCGCCCAGGAGATGAAAGAGATCATCGACCGGGCCGACGCCTGGCGCGACACCGAGACCGAGCGCGGCTTCTCCATGGCCCTGGACCGGCTCGGCGACCCCGAGGACGGCGACTGCCTGCTCGTCGAGGCCCTCGACGCCGACGGGAACCTCATCGCCCTGCTCTCCTTCGTGCCCTGGGGACGCGACGGGATCTCCCTCGACGTGATGCGCCGGGACCGCGACCACGCGCCCAACGGGATCATGGAGTTCATGGTCGCCGAGCTGTGCGCGGAGGCCCCGCAGCTCGGCGTGCGCCGGATCTCCCTCAACTTCGCCGTCTTCCGCTCCGTGTTCGAGGAGGGCGCCAGGATCGGCGCGGGTCCGGTCCTCCGGCTCTGGCGCCGGCTGCTCCTGTTCTTCTCCAGGTGGTGGCAGCTGGAGGCGCTGTACCGTTCCAACGTCAAGTACCAGCCCGTCTGGTACCCGCGCTTCCTCTGCTACGGGGACGCCGGCGCGCTCGCCCGCATCGGTCTCGCCTCCGCGATCGCCGAGGGCTTCGTCTCGGTGCCCCGGCTGCGCAAGCGCTGGGGCACCGGCCGGCCGCGCGGAGCCGTCGCCGGACCGGTCGCGGGCACCAAGGACCTCCCGCCGCTCGACACGCTCGAACTCGCCGGACCCGACACCGTACGGCCCATGGGGGAGCGCCGGATGCCGGAGCAGGTACGCATCCGCCACCGCAAGCTCGAACGCCTGCGCGAGCGGGGTGTCGACCCGTACCCGGTCGGCGTCACCGCGCGCACCGGCGCCCTCGCAGCCGTACGCGCCGCCCACCCCGACGTACCGGCCGGAGCCCGCACGGGCGAACGGGTCACGGCCGCCGGGCGGGTCATGGCCGTACGAAACTTCGGCGGAGTCGTCTTCGCGGTGCTGCGCGACTGGTCCGGCGACCTCCAGATCGCGCTGACCCGCGACGGCTCCGGCCCCGATGTGCTCTCCGCCTTCTCCTCGGACGTCGACCTCGGCGACCACCTCACCGCCACCGGTGAGGTCGGTGCCAGTGACCGGGGTGAACTCAGCGTCTTCGCCGACGCCTGGCAGCTCACCGCCAAGTGCCTGCGCCCGCTGCCCGACAAGCGCCGCGGGCTGGCGGATCCGGAGGCACGGGTCCGCCGCCGCTATCTCGACCTGGTCACCAGCCCCGACGCCCGCAGCGTCGTCCGGGCCCGCTCCACCGCGGTCCAGGCCCTCCGGCAGGGGCTGCTCGACCGCGGCTATCTCGAGGTCGAGACCCCGATGCTCCAGCAGATCCACGGCGGTGCCAACGCCCGTCCGTTCACCACGCACATCAACGCCTACGACATGGACCTGTATCTGCGGATCGCGCCGGAACTGTTCCTCAAGAGGCTGTGCGTGGGCGGCATGGAGAAGGTCTTCGAGATGGGCCGTACCTTCCGCAACGAGGGTGTGTCGTACAAGCACAACCCCGAGTTCACGATGCTGGAGGCGTACCAGGCGTTCGCCGACTACGACGTGATGCTCGATCTGGCCCGCGAGCTGATCCAGGGCGCCGCCGTCGCCGCGTTCGGCGCACCCGTCGCCCACACGAAGGGCCCCGACGGCACGCTAGCCGTCCACGACATCTCCGGCACCTGGCCCGTCAAGACCCTGTACGGCGCGGTGTCCGAGGCACTCGGCGAGCAGGTCGACGCCGACACGGGCGAGGCGAGGCTGCGCAGCCTCTGCGACCTCGCGGGAGTGCCGCACGGTCCCGACGACACCCGTGGCGACGTCGTCCTGGAGATGTACGAGCGGCTGGTCGAGGAGAAGACCCAACTGCCCACCTTCTACAAGGACTTCCCGACGGATGTGTCTCCGCTGACCCGCCAGCACCGCCGTGATCCGCGCCTCGCCGAGCGCTGGGACCTCGTCGCCTTCGGTACCGAACTGGGCACGGCCTACTCCGAGTTGACCGACCCGGTCGAGCAGCGGCGACGGCTCACCGCCCAGTCGCTGCTCGCGGCCGGCGGAGACCCCGAGGCCATGGAACTCGACGAGGACTTCCTCGACGCGCTGGAGTACGCCATGCCGCCGACCGGAGGGCTCGGCATCGGCGTGGACCGGCTGGTGATGTTCCTGACGGGGCTGACGATCCGCGAGACACTGCCGTTCCCCCTGGTGCGCCGCCACTGAACGGTGAGCGGCACACCGCCCGGGAGAACCGGGAGTACGCGACCACCGGGACGCGCCGGGAACTCGCCCCGAAAGCACGTTCTGTGGCAGGACCGGGTGCGCGGCCTGCCCCATCCGGCGGGTGAGCAGGTCCGCGAGCCGGACGCAGCGGCCGGGTCCCCGCCCGCGCGTCCCGCCGGGGCGCCGGCAGACGTGATGGCCCCGCCCCCGTCCCCCGTCCCCCGCCCCCGTCCCCCGGGCCACCGGGTCGCAGGATCCCCCGGGCTGCCGGACGGGCCGGCTCCCCCTCGGGCCGCCGGACGGGCCGGCTCCCCCTCGGGCCGCCGGGTGGAGCCCGGGAAGCGGTCCCTGGCGGGCCCGCGTCAGCGCGTGGTGACCATACGGCCGAAGACGACGACGTTCCCGTCGTAGCCGGTGCCGCGCGAATAGCCGCCACCGCAGGTGATCACGCGCAGCTCGGGTGTGCCGGTGTCGCCGTAGACCCGGGCGCCGGGGAAGTTGTTCTTGGAGAACACCTCGACGCCGTACACCTCGAAGACCGCCACACGGCCGTCGTAGCGGGTCACCTCGACGTGCTGGCCCTTCTCCATCGATCCGAGCCCGTAGAACACGGCGGGCCCGCCCGCGTTGTCGACATGGCCGACGACCACGGCGGTGCCCTGCTGGCCGGGGGCGATGCCGTTCTGGTACCAGCCGGCGAGGTTGGGGTCCTGCGCCGGTGGGGCCTCGATCCAGCCGTTGGCGTCGAGCCCCACGTCGACGATGGGGGCGTCCACGCCGACGGCCCGGATGGCGATCCGCGAGGCCGGGGCGTACGGCAGCGGCTCGACGGTACCGGGCAGGGGAACGGAGTCCTGGTTGGCGCGCGCTTCGTCCAGCGACGCCGCCACGGCGGGCTGGGGCGGCCCCATGCCGACGTCCACGCCGTTCCGCACCAGGGCGAGTCCTGTGAGCATGACAAGGGCCAGGACGCCCCAAGGGGAGCGTCTCCTGGAATCCGACCCCGTGAACTCCTGCCGGCGCATGGCTCTCCCATCTCATCGTCTGCCCGCACGCTAAGCAGGTGCGGCGGAGGGCGCGACCTGAGAGGGGCGAACGGGTGGTACGGCCACCCGGGGTGACCCATACGAGTAGGCGGTCGGGCAAAACCTCTGACAGTTCGTGACCTGCGACTCCGTCAGGTTCGACCTGCTCGTCCCGGCGTGTCGCTCACCGGGGTGGACGAGTCCCGAAATGCGCCGGATGTACAACCCAGTGAGGGTTCGTCATGGAGGGCGTTCTCGTCGAAATCTCCGGAGCACCGTTCCGGGGCGCACCTCCGATGGAGGTTCAACCATGCGTGCTTCACGCGCTGTCGCGGTGGCGATCACCGCGTGTGCGGCCATGGGCGCCACTTCTCCCGTGGTCGCCGCCACTTCCACCGGGGGTGGAAACGGTCCGACCAACGTCCGTCTCTCCCCGTCCGAGGTCCATCAGGGTTCGACCCTGACCATCCTGGTCGACGGCTGCCACCGCGGCGGCACCGTGTCGTCCAACGCCTTCCCCGCCGCCAACCTGAGCTTCGGCTACGGAGGGTACTACGGCCCGAGTGGCAAGCGGGCAGGTGAGGAGGGCAACCCGGACCCGAACGCCAACCCCAACGCGAACGGCAACGGGAACGCCAACGGGAACGCGAACGGCGTCAGGCAGGATCAGCACGGCAACGGTCAGGACCAGGGCGGTAGCTCCAACGGCCAGTTCCAGGGCAACAACAACGACGGCAACCGCCGTGACCAGGGTGGGAACAACGACGGCCGGGGGAACAACGACGGCCGGGGGAACAACGACGGCCGGAACGACCAGGGTGGGAACAACAACGGTCGGGGAACAACGACGGCCGGAACGACCAGGGTGGGAACAACAACGGTCGGGGCAACAACGACGGCCGGAACGACCAGGGTGGGAACAACAACGGTCGGGGCAACAACGACGGCCGGAACGACCAGGGTGGGAACAACAACGGTCGGGGCAACAACGATGGCCGGGGGAACAACGACGGCCGGGGCAACAACAACGGCCGAAACGACAACAACCGTCGTGACCAGGGCGGCCACCATGACAACCGGCGCAACGACCGCGGCGGTTTCAACGACTTCAAGGGCGGGCAGGGCGTCGCCGTCGCCACGGCCCGAATCTTCGACCGTGCGACCCCGGGCCAGTACAACCTGGCCGTCCGCTGCAACGACAGCAACCGGATCGCGACCCGGACCTTCATCGTGCTCTCGGGCCGCGGTGCCCGGGGTGGTCTCGGTGGTTCGCAGGGTCCTTCCAGCACCGAGATGGCAGTGGGTGGCGGTCTTGTCGCCATGTCGGCCGTCGGTGGTGCCGTCTACCTCCTCCGGCGCCGCCGCGGCATCAGCGCCGGTGAGGCCTGACCGGTCGTACCTTCCCGGCCGGCCTCCACCGCCCGTCGCCCCGAGTCCTGATCCAGGAACCGGGGCGACGGGCGTTGCGGACGCCGAACGGGCCCCGTTCGGCGTCCGAACGGGGCCCGAACGGGACGGGCCGGCGACGAGAAGGCCGCCGGCGGGATGCGCCGGCGGCGAGAAGGGTCAGTGCAGCCGGCTGCCCGAGCGCCGGCGCACCACGTAGACGACGCCACCCGAAGCCGCCAGCACGAGCACGACGCCTGCCGCGATCTCCACGGCGTTCATGCCGCCGATGCTGCCGCCCAGACCGCCCTTGACACCCTGGGGCTGGGGCCGGGGGGCGGCCGTGCTGGTGGAGCGGGTGGTCGGTGTCGCCGCGCCGCCGCCGGAGATCGTGAGATCCGTGGTGCCGGTCTGGTTGTTGCAGGTGAACTGGACCGAGTACACGGCACCGCGCCGTGCGTCCAGGTCGACCCGCGCCGTGGCGGTCTGACGCGGCGGGATCGTCACGGTGTCGAACACGCCGGACGAGGCGGTGGCCGTGGTGCTGCAGCCGGACACGCCCAGCGTCACCATGCCGCCCGGTGCGACGGTCGAGGGGGTGACGGCGAACGAGAACGGCTGCTTGCGGACGCTGCCGCCGGCGCCGTCGGCGGTGTCCGCCGCCGCGGTGGGAAGGGTCAGAGCGAGGGCGGCCGCTCCCATCAGAGCGGCGGACGCGACGGGTATCGCGTGCATGGCAATCCTCCGGAGTCCCCGAGGAGCAGTTGCGGAAGGGATTTCCACAAGGGCAGGGAATGCACCTCGATGACCGAAACGCTAGAAGTGCGCATTCACCCTCGCGATCTCAGACGGACGAATGGGGCATGCTTGTCCCCCGGGCGGCGCACCGGAGGGTTCCCCGGCTTGCGCCACCCGGAGGTTCTGTGATCAGCCGAGGGCGTGCGGGAAGAGCGCCGTGAACGGTCCGGGAGCGGCCGTCGGGCCCCTCCCGAACGGCGCGTCGAAATCCCAGATCAGGAAGAGCAGAAAGGCGATCAGTGCGCTGAAGAGACCGGCCAGCAGCAACTCCCTGAACGTCCGGCGGATCTGCAGGGTGAAGATCAGGCCGACGGTGACCGCCGCGCCCGTCACCAGACCGAACCAGACCACGCCGGGCATCGTGGCCTCGGCGTTCTGCCCCCGGGCCCCGCGGGCGTCGTCGGCCGCCGCCACCTGGTCGACGAGCGGCTGGTACGCCTGGCCCTCGTGGTCGTTCGCCGGTACGTAGTCCGTCACGTCCCTGCGCACCTGTTCGAGCAGCCGTGTGCCCTTCGCGGTCAGCTCACCCTTCTGGACCATGTGGGGCCACTCGGTGTGCACCACGTGTGAGACGTAGGCGTCGACGCTGCCCCGGATGCGTTCGCGCGCCTCGGCGGGGTAGACCTCGGCGCGCGCGCTCACCTCGTGCAGTGCCTGGGCCTCGTGGCGTACCGAGTCCTCCGCCGCGCTGCGGGCCTCCCAGACGCCCGCGATGGCCAGGCCGAGCACGATCGCGTAGACCACGCCGATCATCATGGTCATGTACTCGATGACGTCGGGCGTCTCCGAGGGATCGTCGTGCTCGCCGACCCGTCGATGGTTGATGACGGTGATGGTGAGGACGACCGCGCACGCCGCGGCCATGGCGATGGTCAGTACGACCCACTCCGACAAGTGAACCTCCGGGGGTTAGCGGGATCGGGGGCGAAGGAACGCCGCAGCCAGTACGGCGGGTGCGGTGACCAGGAGCGTGAGGGACACCAGCGAGGGGCCGCCCCGTGGTTCCTCGCGCTGGGGCCTGCGGTAGTGGGGAGGGCGACCGGGGTGGGCCGCGGCGGTGCGGGGCGGGCCTTCGCCGGCGGCGAAGGCCGTGGTGCCGGTGGTGGCGGTGGGGAGCCGGCTCGATCCGGGGTGGCGCGGGAGGAGGTGGGGGAGGTGGTGGCGGTTCGGGCGGCGGCGGAGGTGGCGGAGGTGGCGGAGGCGGCGGAGGCGGCGGTGGTTCGGGCGGTGGCGGTGGCGGCGGCGGCGGAGGTGGCGGAGGTGGCGGTTCGGGAACGGGGACCGGCCCCGCCGTGCAGTGGACGCCGCCGGCGATGGCGACCGAGGAGCCCGGCCCGTTCGGACCACCGGGGCCGATCGAGGCGTACGAGCAGGAGTCGGCGGCGGCGGGCAGCGGTGCCGTCAGCAGCCAGGTGAGTGCGGCGGCTGACAGCAGCCGCGCGGCGAGCGATCCGTACACGCCGGTGAGCCTGATCCACGAGTGGCCCGGACACGCCCGGACGGGGGTGATTCGCCTGATGGTGGGGATGTCCGAGGATCGGGTTTGAGACGCCGCGAGGATTTTCCGCGCAGGCCGTTGAACGCACCCCGCCTCCCCGCGCGTACCTAGGGCCGTGAACGGCGCACCAAGGCGCCACAACGGACACCGGGCTACGGGAGTTGACATGAAGACCTGGCGGAACGCCTCGCTCGCGGTGACCGCGGCGACCGTACTCGCGCTGACGACGGCGTGCGGTCAGGAGACGGGGACGCAGCCGAACGGCCAGGCCGTCGGAGCCGTCAACCCCGCCGGGCAGCCGGCCGCCAACAGCGGCTACGGCGGTGGCGGTGCGCCCGCCGGCGCGGCGGACGCCAAACCCAGTACGGCGGGCCAACTCGCCGTGTGGGAGAGCAAGAAGCTCGGTGAGGTGCTCACCGACGGCGAGGGAATGACCCTGTACCGCTTCGACAAGGACTCCGTCGACCCGGTGACGTCGAACTGCAACGGCGACTGCGCGAAGGCCTGGCCGGTGGTGGCCGCGGGCGATGTGACTCCGGCCCCCGGCACCGACGCCTCGCTGATCGGCTCGGTGACGCGTGCGGACGGCACCAAGCAGCTCACCGTCGGCGGCTGGCCGATGTACCGCTACGCCAAGGACGCCAAGCCCGGTGACGCCAACGGTCAGGGCGTCGGCGGCACCTGGTTCGCCTCTGCGCCCGACGGCAAGAAGGCCGCGCTCGGCGGGGGTGGCGAGGAGGCCGGTGGCGAGGAGTCCGCCGAGGAGGCGGGTGGGGAGTCCGTGGACCTCGCCGGCCTTTCCGTCCGCAAGGACCCGAAGCTCGGCGAGATCGTCGTGGACAAGAACGGAATGACCGCCTATGTCTTCACCAAGGACTCGGCCTGGCCGATGAAGACCGCCTGCACGGGCGCGTGCCTGGAGAAGTGGCCGGTCATCGCCCCGGTGGACGCGAACGACACCGTGGGCATTCTGAAGAAGGGCTTTGTGACCTTCGACCGCCCCGACGGAATCAAGCAGCAGACCATCGACTGCTGGCCGATCTACACGTTCGCGGGCGACAAGAAGCCCGGTGACACCAACGGGCAGGGAGTGGGCGGCACCTGGTTCGCCGTGTCGCCCCAGGGCAAGCCGGTCGGGGCGCCCAGTTAAGTCCCCATGCCGCGCCCCGGCCACCGGCCCGTCGTCACGCCCCCGCGTGCGGCGGGCCGGCTGTTTGGGATGGTTCCTGCCCGCACGTGCCGGTGGCGTGTGACCAAGAACGGACCGTTAATTTCCGTTTCTGCTCGCTCTCTTGGCGGGCGATCAGTAGCCTCGGCTCGAACACCTGCCATGAGAATGGCGGTTTACCCGTGGCGACTTGTTGGAGACATCAATGGAGCGTCCCGCCTGGGCCCCGCCCGGCATCGACATCTCGGTGCCGAGCGTGTCCCGCATTTACGACTACTACCTGGGCGGCTCGCACAACTTCGAGGTCGATCGTGAAGCCGCCCGCAGGGCCATGCAGTTCATGCCGGGCCTGCCCAAGATCATGCAGGCGAACCGTGCCTTCATGCGCCGCGCCGTACGCTACGCCGTGAGCGAGGGCGTCAGCCAGTTCCTGGACATCGGCTCCGGCATACCGACGTTCGGCAACACCCACGAGATCGCCCAGAAGGCCGACCCCGAGGCGCGGATCGTGTACGTCGACCACGACCCGGTCGCCGTCGCCCACAGCCAGGCCGTGCTCGAGGGCAACGACGGAGCCGGGATCGTCCAGGCCGACCTGCGCAAGCCGGCGGACATCCTCGCCGACGGCGAGTCCACCAGGCTGCTGGACCTCGACCGGCCCGTGGCCCTGCTGCTCGTCGCGGTGCTCCACTTCCTGGAGGACTCCGACACCCCCTGGCGGTCGGTAGCCGCGCTGCGCGACGCGCTGGCACCCGGCAGCCTGGTCGTCGTCACCCACGCCTCGTACGAGGGCATCCCGCTGCCCAGGGAGCAGGCCGGCGGCGCCGTCGGGGTCTACAAGGACATCCGCAACCCGCTGGTGATGCGTTCGCGCGAGGAGATCGCGCGGTTCTTCGACGGTTTCGAGATGGTCGAGCCCGGACTGGTGTCGATGCCGGACTGGCGGCCCGAGACCCCGGCCGCGCAGGAGGACCCATACGCGTTCTCCGGGTACGCAGGGGTGGGGCGCAAGGCGTGATGACGCCGTCGCAGGCAGCGGGTTCGGAGGCGGGCGGCCCGGACGACCTGGAGGACAGACTCAGCCGGTTCGCGACCATCTGGAGCCGGGCGATCTTCCCGGTCACGGCCACGTCGCTGACCCGTCCCGAGTTCGAGGAGCATCTGCTCCCGCTGGCACGCCAGTTGAGCGCGGCACTGCACTCCCGCCCGTTCGACCCCTCGGCCGCCCAGCGGGTCGGCGGCGCACTCGTCGACGCCCACTGCACGGACCCCGACGCCCTCAGCCGTACGCTCGGCGTCGTCGACGCCTATCTGGTCCTCTACTGCGGGAGCGGCCAGGAGTCGGCCGAGGACAGCCGGGCCCGCTGCGCCAGGCTGCAGCACGCGCTCGCCGCCGGGTACGCCCTGGCGCTGCGCGAGCGCACCCTCGCCGAGCAGGAGGCCATCGCCCGCTCGGCGCTGGCGGCACGCAGCGTGGCCATGGAGGCCCTGCACGCCACGGAGACGCGCTTCCGCGCCGTGTTCGAGGACGCCGCCATCGGCATCGGCATCGCCGACCTCGACGGCAACGTCCTGGAGGTCAACGACACGCTGACCCGGATGTTCGGCGGACTGGAGCACCATGTCCGCGGCCGCAAGGTCAACGAATGGGCGCACCCGGAGGACCGCCCGCTGACCTGGAACATGTACGACGAGCTGGTCCGCGGCGAACGCGAGCACTACCGCGTCGAGAAGCCCTTCTACCGCAACGACGGCACGGTGCTCTGGACGAATCTCACCGTCTCGCTGCTGCGGGACGCCGACGGCGTGCCCCAGTACCAGCTGGCACTCATGGAGGACACCACCGAACGGCGGCTGCTGAACCTCCGGCTGAGGTACGAGGCGACCCATGACGCGCTCACCGGGCTGCCCAACCGGACCCTGTTCTTCGAGCGGCTGGAGAAGGCGCTGGCGGCGGGTGAGGGGTCCCGTTTCGGGCTCTGCTACCTCGACCTCGACGGCTTCAAGGCGATCAACGACAGCCTCGGCCACTCGGCCGGCGACCGCCTCCTCGTCGAGGTCGCCGACCGGCTGCAGAGCTGCGCCACCGCGCCCGGCGAGATGGTGGCCAGGCTCGGCGGCGACGAGTTCGTGGCGCTGACGACCGGCCGTGAGACGCAGCGCGAGGCGAGCGAACTCGCCGCCCGGATCCTCGCCGCGCTCGCCGCGCCCATCACCCTCGAGGGCCGGGAGATCATGGTCCGGGGCAGCATCGGGATCGTCGAGGGGCCTGCCGGGGAGCGCACCTCGGCGGAGGTGCTCCGCAGCGCGGACATCACCATGTACCGGGCCAAGTCGGCGGGCGGGAACCGCTTCGAGTTCTCCGACCCGGAGGCTGACGCCCGAGCGATCACCCGGCACGGGCTGACCACGGCGCTCCCGGCCGCCCTGGAGCGGGGCGAGTTCTTCATCGAGTACCAGCCGCTGGTGCACCTCGGCGACGGCAGGGTGCACGGTGCGGAGGCGCTGGTGCGGTGGTCGCACCCGCAGCACGGGGTCCTCGGGCCGGACCACTTCATCCCGCTCGCCGAGCACACCGGTCTGATCGTGCCGCTCGGCCGCTGGGTCCTCCAGGAGGCCGTGCGGCAGGCGCGCTCCTGGCACGAGCAGGCCGGACCGGGCGGCTCCGCGCCGCTGCGGATCAACGTCAACCTCTCCCCGACCCAGCTGCACCACCCGGGTCTGGTCGCCGACACCGTCGACGTACTGGAGCGCTCGGGCCTGCCGCCCGGCGCGCTGTGCCTGGAGGTCACCGAGTCCGCCCTGATCGGAGCGGACGAGGACCTGCTCAAACCGCTGCGGCAACTGGCCGAGATGGGCGTCGACATCGCACTCGACGACTTCGGCACGGGCTACTCCAACCTGGCCAACCTGCGGCGGCTCCCGGTGAGCGTGCTCAAGCTGGACCGCTCCTTCACCCAGGGCATGCAGCAGCACCCGGCGGACCCGGTCGACCGCAAGATCGTCGAGGGGATCGTCTCGCTGGCGCACAGTCTGGAGCTGGCCGTCACGGTCGAGGGCGTGGAGACCGGCGTCCAGGCGGAGCAGCTGCGTGAGTTGGGCTGCGACACGGCCCAGGGCTGGTACTACGCCCGGCCGGGCCCGCCGGACTGCCTCCACAGGCTGTCGCTCGCGGACGCGGTCTAGGGCCGTATCAGGCGGCGTTCGCCCGGTCGCGACGCCCGGCACGGCAGGCTCGCGGCGTTGCGGGATCAGGCGAATCCCTGCGTTGCCGAATCAACCGAATCAACCGAATCGACCGAATCAACCGAGTAGGCCCGCGACGAGGCCGGTCCGGCGCCTTGCGCTGCCTCCCTCGGCCCGGAGGGCCGGGGGAATCCCCATGCACCGGACACCGCTCCTTGACGGGCGAACCCTGCCTGACGCGGCGCCAGCCGCAGGCGCGCCGGTCCCGGGCCGCACCCCCGCCGGGAGACCGGTGGGGCTTCGGCCAACCGGCCCCGTACCAGGCCCGCCGACGCCCCGAACGGTTGCCGTGCCGCCTGCCGGGCCGGAGTGCCGGGCCTCCGTCCGCCGCGCCGCCGGTGCCCGACGGCCGGCCGAGCGCGGTCGCCGGCGGGCGGAGCGTCCGGCCCGGGCGCGGCTGGAGCGGGGTCTCGAACGCACGCTCTTGAATGGCCGCATCGCGTCCGGCCCGGGCGCGGCGGAGCAGGGGCGGGCAGAGCCGTCAGGCGTCGAAACGGCGGCGGGAGGCCTCGATGTGCCCGAGGTACCGGTGCGTCCAGTCGCACATCGTGTGGACCGTCTCCCGCAGCGCCCGCCCCGGTTCGGTGAGGCGGTACTCGACCCGCGGCGGCACGGTGGGGTGCACCCTGCGGTCCGCCAGTCCGTTGCGCTCCAGCATGCGCAGGTTCTGGGCGAGCATCTTGTGGCTGATGCCCTCGACCTCCCTCCGCAGCTCGCCGAAGCGCAGGGTCCGCTCGCCCAGCGCCTCGATGATCAGCAGCGCCCATTTGTTGGCGACGTCCGAGAAGATCTCCCGCGCCAGGGAGTCCGCGCGCCGGAGGTCCGCCTCGTCGGGCGAGCCCGTGAACTGCTTGGTCACCATCAGGTTCCCCCGTCACCGAAAAGTGCGTACTTCCCTGCCAGAGGCCACTCTCCTACGGTTACCGAGTAACCACAAGAGACCGAGGGAGCCCGTGTCCGGCGGACCGGGACCGGGGCCCTCGTGAGCGAGGAGAAGGAGGCGGGCAGCATGGCCGTCACACTGGTGAATCCCGGCGGGCTACCGGAGATCGGCGCCTACCGGCAGGTGTCCGTCGCGACCGGCTCGAAGCTGGTCTTCGTCGCCGGCCAGGTCGCCTGGGACGCCGATGGGGTCACGGTCGGCGAGGGCGACCTCGCAGCCCAGGTCGAGCAGTGCTATCTCAATGTCGCGACCGCACTGGCCGGCGTCGGTGCCTCATTCGGCGACGTGGCGAAACTGACCGTGCACGTCGTCGACTGGACCCCCGGCAAGATGCCGCTGCTCCTCGAGGGCATCGCGAGGGCGGCCGCACGGCTGGGCGTCACACCGGTGCCACCGGCCACCCTGCTGGGCGTCGCGGCCCTCGACGTGCCCGAGCACCTGGTCGAGATCGAGGCCACCGCGATGATCGACTGAGCGGCGGCAGTGCGGTGATGGGGTGAAGGCGGGATCCGGAGCCCCGCGCCTCACCCGCCGGCACCCGGCCCCTGCCCAGCCGCCGTACGCGTGCGCAGCAGCAGGCGCTGGAGTTCGCGGGCCGCCCGCGGCGGAGCCACGTCGCTGCGGTGCGCCAGGGCGATGGTCCGGCGCAGGCCGGGGCGGGCGAGCGCGGTGACCCGGAGGTCGCGGCCCGCACGCGTGGCGACCATACGGGGGACGACCGCCAGGCCCAGCCCCGCGCGCACAAAGCCGAGCACCGCGTCCATCTCCCCGCCCTCCACCGTGAACGACGGCTCGAAGCCCTCCGCGCGGCAGGCCGCGACCGTGAGTTCCCGAAGGTCGTAACCGTGCCGGAACATCACCAGCGGCTCACCCTGGAGGTCCGCGATCCGCATCGGCCGGCGCGGCGCCGGGGACGCGGCCGAGGAGACCACCACCAGGTCCTCCTGAAGCAGCTCCACCGTGGTCAGCGCCGGTGAGGGCGCCGGCATCGGCAGCACCACCAGTGCCAGGTCGAGCGCCCCGCGCCCCAGCTCCCGCACCAGGTCGCGTGAGCCGCCCTCCTCGATCAGCAGCTCGATCCCCGGGTGGAGGTCGTGGAAGGCGCGCAGCACGTCCGGCAGCAGCCCGGTGCACACGCTCGGTGTCGCCCCCAGCCGCACCCGCCCCCGGCGCAGCTGTGCCAGCTCCTGCACCTCGTGCCGGGCCGTGTCCGCGTCGGCGAGGATCCGCCGGGCCAGCGGCAGCAGCGCCTCGCCCGCGTCGGTGAGGGCGATGTTGCCGCGCGCCCGGCTGAACAGCTCCACCCCCAGCTCCCTCTCCAGCGCCCGGATCTGCTGGGACAGCGAGGGCTGGGAGACGTGCACCCGCTCCGCGGCCCGGGTGAAGTGCCGGGTCTCCGCGACGGCCACGAAGTACCGGAGCTGCGGGAACTGCATCCTGCCACGATAGCCTCTGCCTATCGACTTCAGCCAGACCATGTCTTGGACCTCTGGCCACTCACCCGCCTAGCGTCTGTGTCCATGGCTCTGGCACCACGGACGGACCGACGGCCGTCCATGACGCGCACGCTCTGGGGATCGACCGTCGGCAAGAAGACGGTGATGGCCCTGACCGGCCTGATCATGCTCGGCTACCTCGTCGTCCACATGCTGGGCAACCTCAAGATCTTCTTCGGTTCAGGCGAGTTCAACGGCTACGCCCACTGGCTGCGCACCCTGGGAGAACCGTTCCTCCACCACGAGTGGGCGCTCTGGATCGTCCGCGTCGTCCTCCTCGCCGCCGTCGTACTGCACGGCGTGTCGGCCTACCAGCTCAGCCGGCGGGACATCCGGGCCCGCCCGGGCACGTACGTCCACAAGCGCCGGGGCGCGAGCTACGCCACCCGCACCATGCGCTGGGGCGGTGTCATCCTCGGGCTGTTCATCGTCTGGCACCTGCTGGACCTGACCACGCTCACCGTCAACGAGAACGCCCAGCCGGGCAGGCCGTACGAGAACGTCGTCGCGACCTTCTCCACCCCCTACGGCAACGCCGTCTACCTCACCGCGATGCTCGCCCTCGGCCTGCACGTCCGCCACGGGTTCTGGAGCGCCGCCCAGACCCTCGGCGCGGGCGGCGCGCGCCGCGACCGCGCGCTCAGGGCCGCCGCCAACGGCCTCGCGCTGGTGCTGACGGTGGGCTTCGTCTCGGTACCCGTCGCCGTCATGACCGGAGTCGTGAGCTGACATGAGCTATTCGCACTACGAGACCGGCGCCCCGATCGCCGACACCAGTGCCCCGACGGCCCCATCGCCGACCGCTGGGACCGCCGCCGCTTCGCCGCCGGGCTGGTCAACCCGGCCAACCGCCGCAAGCACACCGTCATCGTGGTCGGCACGGGCCTCGCCGGCGGCTCGGCCGGCGCGACCCTCGCCGAACAGGGCTACCGCGTCGTCCAGTTCTGCTACCAGGACTCTCCGCGCCGCGCCCACTCCATCGCCGCGCAGGGCGGCATCAACGCGGCCAAGAACTACCGCAACGACGGCGACTCCGTGCACCGCCTCTTCTACGACACCGTCAAGGGCGGCGACTTCCGGGCGCGGGAGTCCAACGTCCACCGGCTCGCGCAGATCTCCGTCGAGATCATCGACCAGTGCGTCGCCCAGGGCGTGCCCTTCGCCCGGGAGTACGGCGGCCTCCTCGACACCCGCTCCTTCGGCGGCGTCCAGGTCTCCCGTACGTTCTACGCCCGCGGCCAGACAGGGCAGCAGTTGCTGCTCGGCGCCTACCAGGCGCTGTCCCGGCAGATCGCCGCCGGCAACGTGGAGATGCACCCGCGCACCGAGATGCTGGACCTGATCGTCGTCGACGGGCGGGCCCGCGGCATCGTGGCCCGCGACCTGGTCACGGGCCGGATCGACGCGTACACCGCCGACGCCGTCGTCCTGGCCACCGGCGGCTACGGCAACGTCTTCTACCTCTCGACGAACGCGATGAACTCCAACGCCACCGCCGTGTGGCGGGCCCACCGGCGCGGTGCGTACTTCGCCAACCCCTGCTTCACCCAGATCCACCCCACCTGCATCCCGCGCACCGGCGACCACCAGTCCAAGCTGACCCTGATGAGCGAGTCGCTGCGCAACGACGGCCGGATCTGGGTGCCGAAGGCGAAGGGCGACCCCCGCCCCGCGGGCGAGATCCCCGAGGACGAGCGCGACTACTACCTCGAGCGCCTCTATCCGTCGTTCGGCAACCTCGTGCCGCGGGACATCGCCTCGCGCGCGGCGAAGAACGTCTGCGACGAGGGCCGCGGTGTCGGACCCGGCGGCCAGGGGGTGTACCTCGACTTCGCCGACGCCGTCCGCCGCCTCGGCCGCGCCGGGGTGGAGGAGAAGTACGGCAACCTCTTCGACATGTACGAGCGGATCACCGCGGAGAACCCGTACGAGGTGCCGATGCGGATCTATCCTGCCGTGCACTACACCATGGGCGGTCTGTGGGTCGACTACGACCTCCAGACCACCGTGCCCGGCCTGTTCGCGATCGGGGAGGCCAACTTCTCCGACCACGGCGCCAACCGGCTCGGCGCCTCCGCGCTGATGCAGGGCCTCGCCGACGGCTACTTCGTCCTGCCGTCGACCATCAACGACTACCTGGCCCGCCATCCGCACGCGCAGGCCGTCGACGCCGCCCATCCCGAGGTCACGCACGTGCTCGCCGAGACCGGGGACCGGCTGCACCGGCTGCTCTCCGTCGACGGCGACCGCACGCCCGACTCGTTCCACCGCGAGATCGGCGAGCTGATGTGGGAGTTCTGCGGCATGTCCCGCACCGACACCGGGCTGCGCGAGGCCCTCGACCGGATCCCGCGGATACGCGAGGAGTTCTGGCGCCGGATCAAGGTCCCGGGCAGCGGCGAGGAACTCAACCAGTCGCTGGAGAAGGCGAACCGCGTCGTCGACTACCTGGAACTGGCCGAGCTGATGTGCCTCGACGCACTGCACCGGACGGAGTCCTGCGGCGGCCACTTCCGCGAGGAGTCCCGGACCGCGGACGGCGAGGCGCGGCGCAGGGACGAGGAGTTCTCCTACGCCGCCGCCTGGGAGTTCGCCGGCACCGGGGCCGCGCCCGTCCTGCACAGGGAAGACCTCGTCTTCGAGTACGTCCACCCCACCCAGCGGAGCTACGCATGAAGCTCAGACTGCGCGTCTGGCGCCAGAAGAACGCCGACGCACCCGGCACCATGGTCACCTACGAGGTCGACGGCATCTCCCGGGACATGTCGTTCCTGGAGATGCTCGACACCCTCAACGAGGAACTCATCCTGCGCGGGGAGGAGCCGGTCGCCTTCGACCACGACTGCCGCGAGGGCATCTGCGGGGCCTGCTCGCTGGTCATCGACGGAGACGCGCACGGCCCGGAGCGCACCACCGCCTGCCAGCTCCATATGCGCTCGTTCGAGGACGGCGACACGATCGACGTCGAGCCGTGGCGGGCCGCGGCCTTCCCGGTGGTGAAGGACCTGGTGGTGGACCGCTCGGCGTTCGACCGGATCATCCAGGCGGGCGGCTACGTCTCCGTCCCCACGGGGTCCGCCCCGGAGGCCCACGCCACGCCGGTCCCCAAGGCCGACGCCGACTCCGCCTTCGAGCACGCCGAATGCATCGGCTGCGGAGCGTGCGTCGCCGCCTGCCCCAACGGCTCGGCGATGCTCTTCACCTCGGCGAAGGTCAACCATCTCAATGTGCTCCCGCAGGGCGCGCCCGAGCGCGAGACCCGGGTCCTCGACATGGTCGCGGCCATGGACGAGGAGGGCTTCGGCGGCTGCACCCTCACCGGCGAGTGCGCGACGGCCTGCCCGAAGGGCATCCCGCTCCCGTCGATCACCGCGATGAACCGCGAATGGCTGCGCGCCGTGCGGAAGGTCAAGCGGTAGCACTCCCGGCCCACCGCGACGGAGCGCGGGGCAGCGGTCCGCACGCGTCCCGGCCCGTCGCCGGCCGGGCAATCCGTCCGGCCGGTGATCCCCTGTGATCCGTCCGGCCGGGTGCAGGCCCGGCCGGACGTCAGTCCGTGAAGGACCCGTGGCGGCCCGCGCCGCCGGTGAAGCGCGCCGCGCCGGACGAGGTCTCGCCGGCGGCCAGCGGCACCAGACCGTGCCGGAGTTCGCCGGCCAGCGCCTCGGGTTCGGGCAGTCCGTGCTGTTCGCGTGCCGAGAGCCGGTCGTGACGCAGGCACAGTTGGGGGAACCCGGCGATTTCGCGGGCGAGTTGCTCGGCCGCCCGGCGGGACTCCCCGGGTGCGGCGAGCCGGTTGGCGAGGCCGATCTCGTACGCCTCGGCAGCCTGCACCGGGCGGCCGGTAAGGATCAGGTCCATGGCGCGGCTCTCTCCGATGAGCCGCGGGAGCCGTACCGTCCCGCCGTCGATCAGCGGGACGCCCCAGCGGCGGCAGAAGACCCCGAAGACCGCGTCCCGCTCGGCGACTCGCAGATCACACCAGAGAGCGAGCTCCAGGCCGCCCGCCACGGCGTGGCCGGAGACCGCGGCGATCACGGGCTTGCTCAGCCGCATCCGGGTCGGGCCCATCGGGCCGTCGCCGTCAGCGGTGACCGTGTTGCCGCGCTCGGTGCCGACGGCCTTGAGGTCGGCCCCGGCGCAGAACGTGCCGCCCTCGCCCCAGAGCACGGCGACCGAGGCGCCTTCGTCCGCCTCGAACCGCCGGAACGCGTCGGCCAGCAGCGCCGCCGTGGGGCCGTCCACCGCGTTGCGCACCTCGGGGCGGCTGAGGACGACGGTGAGTACGGGGCCGTCGCGTTCGATCCGTACGGCCGGTGTGTCGCCCATCGTCCGTCCTCCTCGCCGATGTGCCGCAAGCTGGTGCCTGGTGCCTGGTGCCTGGTGCCTGGTGCCTGCCGCCTGCCGCCTGGGTTCGCCTGGTGCCGGGGCCGCCCGGGGATCCTTCCGCGGCACCGGGCACGGCACAACCCCGCGGACCGGCCGCCGGTCCTTGCATGGGAGCATTCACGCTCCTGCTCTCGGCATATTTTCCGGACAGATTCCCGCTGTGACGCCCGGCACCCCAGACGGCCTCCTGGTGAAGATTTTTCACCCCATCACCACATTCGGCTGCGGTTCTTGCGTCCGCGCGAGGGGCGAGTGCCGAAAACAGCAAGATCAGCTTGATTCAACCCGGCACTGTCTGTGGTGACTTGTCCGTATGGCGGCCAACCTGCCCGCCTCGACTACTCCCCGGCTGCGGACGGCCTGTAGGCATGGTCACGGCGGTTCCGGCCCGACCACCGCAACCGCTTCTCCACCACATCCACTTGGGGGTAACGCATGTCCGGAATCACCCGCCGCCGGGCGCTCGGCGCCGCAGCGGGCGCCGCCGCCGGCCTCGCCGCGGCAGGCGCCGCTCACGCGGCGATACAGACCACCGGCCCGCGGCCGCAGGACGCACACGGCGGCGCGACCGCGGTGCCGGGCTCGTTCGACGAGGTCTACCAGGGCCGCCGCATAGAGGGCGGCCCCACGCACGACGGCGGTCACGACGGCGGTCACGGGGGTGGACACCACGGCGGTCACGATGCCGGCTACACCGTCCGCATAGACGGGGAGGAACTCCACGTCATGCGCAACGCCGACGGCACCTGGATCAGTGTCATCAACCACTACGAGCCGCGGGCCACCCCGCGGGCGCTCGCCCGCGCGGCCGTCACCGAACTCCAGGGCGCCGCCCTCGTCCCGCTCGCCCTCGGCTGAACCGGAGCATCACCGCGATGACCGTACGCAAGAACCAGGCCCAGCTCACCGCCGACGAGAAGCGGCGGTTCGTCAACGCCCTGCTCGCTCTCAAGCGCAACGGACAGTACGACACCTTCGTCACCACGCACAACGCCTTCATCATGAGCGACACCGACAACGGAGACCGCGTCGGCCACCGCTCGCCGTCGTTCCTGCCGTGGCACCGGCGATTCCTCATCCAGTTCGAGCAGGCCCTGCAGTCCGTGGACCGGTCGGTGACGCTGCCGTACTGGGACTGGACGGCCGACCGCACCACCGCCTCCTCGCTGTGGGCCGCCGACTTCCTCGGCGGCACCGGCCGCGCGCGCGACGGACAGGTCATGGACGGCCCCTTCGCCGCCGCGTCCGGCGGCTGGACCGTCAACGTCCGCGTCGACGGCCGCGCCTTCCTCCGCCGCTCGCTGGGCGCCGGGGGCCGGCAGCTGCCGACGCGGGCCGAGGTCGACTCCGTACTGGCCATGTCCACCTACGACGCTCCGCCGTGGAACAGCGCCTCGGACGGCTTCCGCAACCACCTGGAGGGCTGGCGCGGCGTCAATCTGCACAACCGCGTCCACGTCTGGGTCGGCGGCCAGATGGCGACCGGCGTCTCCCCGAACGACCCGGTGTTCTGGCTCCACCACGCCTTCATCGACAAGCTCTGGGCGGACTGGCAGCGGCGCCACCCGGACTCGGCCTATCTGCCCGCCGCGGGCACGCCGAACGTCGTGGATCTCCGGGAGAGCATGCGCCCGTGGGACGACGTGACGCCGGCGGACATGCTCGACCACCGGCCGCACTACACCTACGACACGGCGGCCTGACCCAGGCCGCCTGCCCCGGGCCGGAGCGGTCCTCCGTCCCGGGCACGCCGGCCGGTGACCGTCCGCGTCACCGGCCGGCGCGGCTTCCGACCCCGGCCGTACGGCCGTACCGTTCCGGTGCTCGTGCCCTCGGCGGGGGTCCCGGCCGCCCATCGCTCCGACCGGTCCCGGCCGGCCTGCTGGTGCGGAGGGACCCCGGCGGGTGCGCAGGGTCTGCCCGCCGATGGGACCGTGACATGGTGTCCGGTGGGCGGTGCCCGGCGGGCACGCCCCGGCGATTCGGTACCCGCCGAACGGCGGGTGCCTGCCGGCACCGGTCCGCCCGAACCGGTATCCGGCCGGAACGGGCCCCGGAGACCGGGCCTATCGGCGCTCGAGCCAGTCCCCGTAGTACATCGGCCCCAGATCTGAGCCCTCCGGAGCGACGAGAACGTCTCCCGCCACCAGGGCGAACGGTCCCGCCCGGTCGTCGGTGACCACGCTGCGGCCGTCGGGCTGCGCGGCCAGGGCGATCCGGCCCAGCTCGTCCAGCGCGAACACCTCGGGGCCGCCGATGTCGCGGATCCCCTGCAGTGGGCTGCCGGTCGCGGTACCCACGACCGCCGCGGCCACGTCGGACGCGGCGATCGGCTGCAGGGGGGTGCGCGGCAGCCGGACGACGCCGCCGTCGGTCGTCCAGGACATGATCGCCTCGACGAACTCGAAGAACTGTGTCGCCCGCACGATCGAGTACGGTGTCCGTCCGCTCGCGACGATCTCCTCCTGCGCGGTCTTGGCCCGGTAGTAGTCGAGCTGCGGCACCCGGTCCACACCGACGATCGAGAGAATCACCAGATGGCCGACACCGGCCTCCCGGGCCGCCTTCCCGACGGCGTTCGCCGACGACTCGAAGAAGTCGACGGAGGAAGCGTCGGACGTCGGGGAGTTCGTCACGTCGATCACCACGTCGGAGCCGGAGAAGGCATCCCGAAGACCCTCACCGCTGACCACGTCGACCCCGGTGGAGCGGGTGGCGGGGACGACGTCGTGCCCGGCCGCCGCCAGCCGTTCGGCGGCCTGCGAGCCGATCAGGCCGCTGGCCCCCAGGACCGTGAACTTCATGGCGCACCTTTCGTCGGCCGTTCGCGTTCCCGAGGCGTCGTGGCGCCGACCGCGCGAACGGGATTGCCTGTCGTGAGCCGATCGGCCCGAGGCGGGCCGAGTGGGCATCGAGTGCTCGGGGTTCCGGGTTCGGGTGTTCGGGGTTCGGGTGTTCGTGCGTCCCCGGTGGGCGGGGCCTCGCTCCGCACGGCGGCCGCCGTACCGTAGCGCGGCGTGCGCGGCCGGTTTCCCGGCGGTTCCCGGTCGGAGCGCCGCCTCGGACCACGGCACTCCCGGCGGCGCGGCGGTGCGGCGGTGCGGCCGTGCGGCGGGGCAGTACGGGCAGAGCGGAGGGCAGCACCCGGCCGCCCTGGACGGGAGCCGCCGAATTCCGGCCGGGCGGGCCGACGAGGGGCCGTTCGGCCGCCCGCACGTTCCACACCCCGGTTCCGTGGGGCACCGGCGCCGTGGATGCGCGGGGCGCCTGCCGCCGGTCGGGTGACGGCGTCAGCCCGTCCCCTCCGCGTCCTCGATGCGGAACCCGACCTTCAGGCCGACCTGGAAGTGCTCGATCTCGCCGTTCTCGATGTTGCCGCGCACCTGCGTGACCTCGAACCAGTCGAGCCCGCGCAGTGTCTGCCCGGCGCGTGCGATGCCGTTCCTGATGGCCTGGTCGACGCCCTCGTGCGAGGTGCCGACGATCTCGGTGACCCGGTAGGTGTGGTGGGACATGAGGGCCGCTCTCCTCTCAGCCGTTTCGTTGGCTCCAGTCCACCGTGCCCCAGCCCGTTCCGGTCCGCGAGGCGTCCGGGCCCGGTCCCGCTCGCCCCGTCCACCCCGTCCACCCCGTTCATCCCGTCCACTCCGTTCATCCCGTCCACCCCGTTCATCCCGTCCACCCCGTTCATCCCGTCCAGCCCGTCCACCCCGTTCATCCCGTCCACCCCGTCCAGGCCGGTCGCCCCGTTCGCCCCGGCCGCCCCGGCAGGAGGTGGCCCGCCCGCTCCCGCCCCCGGCAGGAGGTCGCACGAGGTCGCCTGCCATTCAGACGGCCCACATCCGCGCTCCGCACCACCGTCACGTCGAGTCCAGCCGGTCGCGGGATGAGTAGGGAGCCGGACGCCGCAAGGCGCGGCCCGGCTCCACCGTCCGGCAGAGGAGACCGCCATGCCCGCATCGCCAGCCGTCGCCGCCCCCCTGGTCGCCGCCGAGCCCCGCTACGTGGTGTCGCTCGCCCGTGACCAGCAGGACGTACGGGCCGCGCAGCGGCCGCGCCACCAGGTGTTCGCCGGGGAGATGGGCGCCCGCCTCGAGGGCCCCGAACCCGGGCTGGACGCCGACGCCTTCGACGCGTACTGCGACCACATCCTGGTACGCCACGAGGACACCGGCGAGGTCGTCGGCACCTACCGGGTGCTGCCGCCCGAGCGCGCCCGGGTCGCCGGGCGGCTCTACTCCGAGACCGAGTTCGACCTGACCCGGCTGGCCCCCATCCGCGGCGACCTCGTCGAGGTGGGCCGCTCCTGCGTCCACCCCGCCCACCGCAACGGTGCCGTCATCGCGCTCGTCTGGGCCGGGCTCGCCCGCTACATGACCCGCACCGGCCACACCTGGCTGTCCGGCTGCTGCTCGGTCCCGCTCGCCGACGGCGGCGGACTCGCCGCCGCGACCTGGGACGCCGTCAAGGCCGAGCACCTCGCTCCGGAGGAATACCGGGTCACCCCGCACCAGCTCTGGAGCGCGGACGGCATCGCCCGACCCGGGGGCCGCACCGAACTCCCCCCGCTGCTGCGCGGCTACCTCCGCCTCGGGGCCTGGATCTGCGGCGCGCCCGCCCACGACCCCGGCTTCGGCGTCGCCGACCTCTACGTCCTGCTGTCGCTGCGCCGCACCAACCCCCGCTACCTGCGGCACTTCCTCTCCCTGGCACCGGTGAAATGAGCGCCTGGCTGCCCACCGCGCCCTGCACGCCCGCCGGCTGCGCGTCCCTGCGGTGGCCGACCGTGCGACGGGCCACCGCGGTGCTCCGGCTGGTCGCGGGTACGGCGGCGGTCCTCGCGGGCGTCCTGCTCGCCCCGGTGGCGATCCCCCTCGGCCCGACGGGCCGTGCCCGGCTGGCCGCCCTGTGGTGCCGCACGGTGATGCGGGCCTTCGGCGTGCGGGTCCGGGTGACCGGTGCGGTCCCGCCCCGGCGCCTGCCCGGGCCTCCCGGGCCGGGCACGCTGGTCGTCCCCAACCACATCTCCTGGCTGGACGTCCCGCTCGTCGCCTCGGTCCTGCCCGGGCGGATGCTGGCCAAGCGCGAGGTGCGGCGGTGGCCCGTCCTCGGACCGCTCGCCCGCTTCGGCGGGACGCTGTTCGTGGACCGCGACCGGCTGAGGGAACTCCCCGCGGTCGTCGGCGCCGTGGCCGGCGTGCTCCGGCGCGGCTCACGGGTGGTGGTGTTCCCCGAGGGGTCCACCTGGTGCGGCCGGGAGCGGGGCCGCTTCCGGCCCGCGGTGTTCCAGGCGGCGCTCGACGCCGGCGCGGTCGTGCAGCCGGTGCACATCGCCTACCGGCCCGTCGGCGCGGCCGCGTTCGTCGGCGACGACGCGCTGGGCACCTCGCTGTGGCGGGTCGCGGCGGCCGCCGGGCTGACCGCGGAGATCACCGTCCTGCCGCCGATCCCCGCGGCGGCCCACCCCGACCGCCGCGCACTCGCCCGGGCGGCCCAGCCGGCCGTCGGCGGGGCGGCGGCCGCCGGTGCCACCGCCGCCCCGCACCGGCGGCCCCCGGGGTCGCGGGTGTTCCCCGCTCAGACCACCGTCGACAGGGACAGCGCGAACCTGCCCTCCGCGTCGGTCCACCACTCGGTGAGCTTCATCCCCGCGGCGGCGAGTTCGGAGCGCACGCCTTCCTGACGGAACTTCGCGGAGACCTCCGTACGGATCTCCTCACCCGCCTCGAAGGGAACGACGAGATCGAGCCCGCGGATCTTCACACTCACCCGCTCGCGTGCGCGCAGGCGCATCTCGATCCACTCCTCCCGGTCGTTCCAGACGGCCACGTGGTCGAAGCCGTCCAGGGGGAAGTCCGCCTCCAGTTCCCGGTTGACCACGGAGAGGACGTTCTTGTTGAAGTCCGCAGTGACACCGGCGGCGTCGTCGTACGCGGCCACCAGCACCCGCTCGTCCTTCACCAGGTCCGAGCCGAGCAGCAGCGCGTCCCCGGGCGACAGGAGCGCCCGCACGGACCGCAGGAAGTCCGTGCGCTCGCCGGGCAGCAGATTGCCGAGCGTTCCGCCGAGGAAGGCGACCAGCCGCGGGCCGGGGGCGTCCGGCAGGGCCAGAACACGGGTGAAGTCCGCGATCAGAGCGTGCACATGGAGGCCGGGCCGGTCCGCGAGCAGCGCCTCGCCGGCCCCGGTCAGCGCGCTCTCGCTCACGTCCACCGGGACATAGCTGTGCAGCTCCGGCAGGGCGTCCAGCAGGAAGCGGGTCTTCTCCGAGGAGCCGGAGCCGAGCTCCACCAGGGTGCGGGCGCCGGTCACGGCGGCGATGTCCCCGGCCCGGCCGGCGAGGATCTCCCGCTCGGCACGCGTCGGGTAGTACTCGGGCAGCCGGGTGATCTCCTCGAACAGCTCGCTCCCGCGGGCGTCGTAGAACCACTTCGGCGGCAGTTCCTTGGGGCTGCGGGTCAGGCCGTGCCGCACATCGGCGCGCAGCGCGGCACTCGTGGCGTCCTCGGGCAGGGTGCGGGTCAGCTGGAACGGGCTCACGCGGGCGGCTCCTTGAGCGGGGTCAGCAGTACGTCGGTACGGGTCGCCGTGAGCAGCGCTCGGTCGGGCACCTCGCACCATCGGGGGTCGTCGTCGTACGGCTCGGACGCCACGACCGTGCCCCGGCCGGGCACGGCCAGGTACCAGAGCGTGTCGCCCCAGGCGGTCGCGGCGATCGTCACGCCGTCGGTCAGCAGCAGATTGAGGCGGGAGCCCGGCGCGGCGCGGGCCACGTCGAGCACGGTGTCGGCGACGGCCTGGCCCGGCTCGTCGCCCTCCCGCAGCCGGTGCAGCACCAGCGCCCACACCAGGGCGGAGTCGCAGCGCGCCTCCAGCGACAGCAGTTCCGCGGCGGGCAGTGCGGCGGCGAGCGGGGCCACGCTGCCGGGCCAGCCGCGCACGGCTCCGTTGTGGCTGAACAGCCAGGGACCCGCGGCGAACGGGGCGGCCGCGGCCTCGCCGTCCGCGCCGGCCTCCGTGGCGTCCCGGACGGCGGCCAGCAGCGCCTCGCTGCGGACCACCCGGGCCAGATCGGCGAAGGACGGGTCGGCCCAGACGGGCCCGGCACGCCGGTAGCGGGCGGGCACCGGATCGCCTTCGGCGTACCATCCCACGCCGAAACCGTCCGCGTTCACCGTGCCGTGCCGCTGCCGGCGCGGTGCCCACGACTGCCGCAGCAGCGCGTGCGGCGGACGCACCAGCAGGTCCCCCAGTGCCCTCGGCCGCCCGAGGCAGGCGATGTGACGGCACATCAGGCGTCCCGGGCGGTACGGAAACCGGAGAAGATCTGCCGGCGCACCGGAAGGTCCCAGTTGCGGAACGTGCCCCGGCAGGCCACCGGGTCCACGGCGAACGAGCCGCCCCGCAGCACCTTGTGCCCGGGGCCGAAGAACACCTCCGAGTACTCGCGGTACGGGAACGCCGCGAATCCCGGGTACGGCAGGAAGTCGCTCGAAGTCCACTCCCACACGTCGCCGACCATCTGACGTGCCCCGCACGGCGAGGCGCCCTCCGGGTACGCTCCGGCGGGCGCGGGACGAAGGTGCCGCTGCCCCAGGTTGGCCCGCTCCGGCGTCGGGTCGTCGTCGCCCCACGGGTAGCGCCGCGAACGGCCGGACGCGGGATCGTGCCGGGCGGCCTTCTCCCACTCGGCCTCGGTGGGCAGCCGCCGCCCCGCCCAGCGCGCGTAGGCGTCCGCCTCGTACCAGCTGACGTGCAGTACCGGCTCGTCCTCGGGCACCGGCTCGGTCGTCCCGAACCGGCGGCGCAGCCACTGCCCGCCCTCGCACCGCCAGAACAGCGGCGCGCCGATGCCGTGCCGGCGGATCTGCTCCCAGCCCTCGGGCGCCCACCAGCGCTCGTCGGTGTAGCCGCCGTCCGCGACGAACGCCTGGAAGGCGCCGTTGGTGACGGGCGTGGTGTCGATGAAGAACGCGTCCACATGGCGGTGGTGCGCGGGCCGTTCGTTGTCCAGTGCCCACGGCTCGGCGGAGGTGCCCATGGTGAACGGCCCGGCCGGCACCGGCACTTCGGCCGGCAGCCCGGCGGTGCCGCCCCCGGGTGGCTCGGGAGCGCTCAGCGCCGCCGGGCCGCGCCGCAGTTGGTGGGTGATGAGCATGGTCTCGTCGTGCTGCTGCTCGTGCTGCGCGATCATCCCGAAGGCGAAGGCGGAATCCACGAGCGGGCCGCCGTGCAGCGGGTGCGCCTCCAGGACGTCCAGC
Organism: Streptomyces sp. I6; assembly: GCA_003725745.1. Classification (GTDB taxonomy): domain Bacteria; phylum Actinomycetota; class Actinomycetes; order Streptomycetales; family Streptomycetaceae; genus Streptomyces. The sequence continues at coordinate 6,416,808 of RHDP01000001.1, forward strand.
ACCCGGCCGCGGACGTCGGAGGCGTACGTCCGGGACTCGGCGGGGGACAGCAGCGGGAGGGCCGGGCGCTCGGCACGCGGGTGCTCGAAGGCGTCGTACACGGAGTCGATCTCGGGCCGGAGCGCCTCCCGCCCGGCGACGGCCCGCAGGAGCCACTGCTCCTCCTGGTTGCCGATGTGCGCCAGGTCCCACACGAGCGGGGACATCAGGGGGAGTGCTGGGCGGTGAGTTCGCCGTCGTCGACGCACTCCGTCAGCAGCCTGGTGCGGTCCCTGGCGGTCGTCAGCGCCTCCAGGGCGCGCTTCCTGAGCACCTCGTCCGCGGCCACCGGGGTCTCGGTCATGAGCGGGTCTCCTTGCTGAGGAGCGGGAAGTCGTCGGCCGGGCACCGGCCGGGCAGGACATGGCGCTCGTGGAACGCGGCGACCGCGTCCTGCACGGCCTTCGACACGCCCAGCCGGGGCAGGGCCTCCAGGGCGACGGCGAAGCAGCCGACGGCGGCGCCGTGCAGTTCGGGGTCGGCCAGCCCGTGCCGGGCGGCGCCCACCCACAGCGGGTTGCGGGGCGCGGGCAGCGGTCCGGCGGTCTCGGCGAGCGGCTTGACCGTGCGGTAGGCGGTCTCCGCGGCCTCCGGGTCGTCGAACAGCGCAGTGGTGACGGCGAGCGGAACCATCCAGCCCGTCTCCCCCGGCTGTGCGTCGATCATGCGCAGCTCGAGGTGCCCGCGCGGGCGCACCGGCGGGAAGAGCGTGGTCATGTGGTACTCGAGGTCGGCGCGGGTGGGCGGCCGGGGCTTCCCGGACCGGATCCACTCCCGGAAGGCCAGCCCTTCCGGCACCGGCCACGGGCCCTCCGCGGCACGGACGCACATCACCGGCGTGTCCAGCACATGCGCGGCCCAGGCGTCACGGGGCGGTGCGCCCTGGGGCGGTGCCAGGGCCCGTGCCGGGTCCAGATCGGCCCACAGCGCCTGCCGGGTCGAGCGCCAGCCGGTCCTCCCGCCTGCCCCGGCGGGTGAGTTGGCGAAGGCGGCGACCAGCACGGCGCCCAGCAGGTGCCCCAGCTGCCAGCGGCGGCCGAGGCCCAGCGGGCCGGGCTCCTCGTGCCCGGCGTCCAGGCACACCTGCACGGAAGCGGTGGAGCACATCATGGACCGGCCGGCGGGGCCGGCGCGGTCGAGGCTCGCCTCCATGGCGTCGTAGCGGGGCTCGCGCAGCAGCCGGCGCGGCGGGTTCCAGGGGTCGTGGCCGCAACCGGTCAGCACGAGCCCGGAGCGGGCGAGTGCGGTCCGGACCGCGGCCAGGTCGGCCGCGGTGGAGTCGATGCACTCCATCAGCGACGCGGCGGGCGGCGAGCTGAGCTCCAGCTGCCCGCCCGGTTCGAAGGTGAGCGCCGAACCGAGGGCGAGGTCCCGCAGTCCGGCGAATGCCCGGCCGAGGCGGGCCTCGTCGACGGGCAGGTGCGGCAGATGCCGATCGTGCACGAGCCATTCCAGCTCCACTCCGACGGTGCGGGGCGGGCCCGTCTTGAAGCAGATACATCGGAGCAGTTCCTCGGCGTCGTCCTCGGAGAGCGGCGGGCCACCGCCCGCGTGGTCTGGTGCTGACATGATCGAATTCCTCCTGTCGAAGGCGTTCCGTCCACCTAATGCCACCGCTGCGGTTCCCACAAGAGTGCCCCCGGACCGGGATCGTCCGGCCCCCCCGGCGAGGTGAGCGGGGCGGTAAAAGGCTTGCCGGGCGCCTCCCTGACCATCGAGGATTCCGGGCATGAGTGCACGATTGCGGGGGGTCGCGCGGCAGACCGAGGAGATCGCCGACGCGGGGCGCTACCGGGCACCGGGCGGCCACACGGTGACGATCGGCGGGGATCTGACCGCCGCGGTCGAAGGGACACGGATGTACGGGCCCGAGCCCGTGCCGGTGGTCCCCGACACGGACCGTTTCAGCCTATGCGAGGTCACGGGGGAGAGCAGCCTGGCTGCCGCGCGGCGGATGACCCGCCGGGACGCCGGCCGGGTGGCGGTCCTGAGCTTCGCCTCGGCCCGCAATCCCGGCGGCGGCTACCTCAACGGCGCCCAGGCGCAGGAGGAGGCGCTCTGCCGAGCCTCCGCGCTCTACACCACACTGCTGGCCGTCCCCGGGTTCTACTCCCACCACCGGGAGGTCCGTGACCCCTTCTACTCCGATCGGGTGATCCACTCGCCCGGGGTGCCGGTGTTCCGGGACGATCGCGGCGCACTCCTGGACACGCCGTTCACGGTCGGGTTCCTCACCTCCCCGGCGCCCAACGCCGGGGTGATCGCCGCCCGCACTCCCGAGCTGGCCCACCGGATACCGGCGGCCCTCGCATCCCGGGCCGAACGGGTCCTGGAGACGGCCGCGGCGACCGGCTACCGGCGGCTCGTGCTGGGCGCCTGGGGCTGCGGGGTCTTCCGCAACGACCCGGCGCGGGTCGCGGGAGTGTTCCGGGCGCTGCTCACCGGGGACGGCCGGTTCTCCGGGCACTTCGACGAGATCGTCTTCGCCGTCCTGGACAGGACGCGGGGAGCGGGGACGCTCGGCGCGTTCCACGAGGCCTTCCCGGCGGAACACGGCGGCTGATCCGGTCCCGTCCCTCCCGGTCCGGTTTCGCTCCTATTCCCGGGGTCCCGTTCCCGGTCCCGGTCCTGGTCCCGTTCCCGGCCCGGCAGCCCGCGCGGGAGGCGACCGTCGTGCGGGGTGGGGCGGTGCGGTCCGGCGGGAGGGGGCCGGTCGGGGAGCCCGGCACGGCCTCCCCGTCCCACGAGGGCCCGTCCTCAGCGGACGGCCGTCGCCGCGGGCCGGGTCCGGGCCACCGGGCGGGCGTGCGTGACGCGCCGGGTCCGGGCCACCGGGCGGGCGGACGTGCGTGACGCGCCGGGCCTGACTAGCGTCAGGGCATGAGCACTCTTCCGCGGCGCTTCGAGATCCTGCTCGTGCCGGAGCACGTCGAAAACCGTGGTGGCGCGGCGGTGGAGGACAGCGCCGTCCGCACGGCCGTGGTCGAGACGACCGGGGAACGGGGGCGTCGGGCTACCCGCGCTACGCGGGCCACGGAGTGGTCGCCGACATCGACCCCGAGACCCGCACGGTGGAGGCGCTGCTCGTGGACGGCTCGGAGCTCGACTACGGGCTGACCGCGCTGGTCAGGGACTGGCAGCCCGGCTGAAGCAACGCAACCGAGGCACTCCGGCAGAAGCGGTCTGACTCCAAGAGGTCTGACTCCAAGCGGTCCGGCTCAAACGGTCCGGCTCACGTGTCCGTCCGGGCGGGCCTGCGCGGCAGGGGTGCCGGACCGGCGTCACGGGGACGGCGGGCCGTCGCCGCGGCCGCCGCGGCGACGGGTAGCGGGCACCACCGCCGTGGAGCGGCGCGGGAACACGCCCTTCCGGTCCGCGCCGCTCCTCGCGGCCGGGGTCCGCGCCCCGGCGGGTCACCCCTGCTGGGCCTCGTTCTGCTGCGCGTCCTCGATGGACTTGCGCACCTCGTCCATGTCCAACCCGCGGGCCTGGCCGATCACGTCCTCCAGGACCGGCTCGGGCAGCGCGCCCGGCTGTGAGAACACCGCGACGTTCTCCCGGACGATCATCAGCGTCGGGATCGAGCGGATGTCGAACGCCGCCGCCAGCTCCGGCTGCGCCTCCGTGTCGACCTTGGCGAAGACGAGATCCTGATGGCGTTCCGAGGCGCCTTCGTACACCGGGGCGAACTGGCGACACGGACCGCACCAGGAAGCCCAGAAGTCGATCAGGACGAAGTCGTTCCCGGAGACGACCTGATCGAAGTTTTCCTTGGTGAGCTCGACAGTGCTCATTACCTGCTACCTCTTCCTGGGTGTCCGGTCGGCCCCGTCCTTCCGCGCCCTCGCGGCGCGCGGGGACGCCCGCCACAACGTGCGCGGGGTGCGGCCGTATTCCGCCTGCCCCTGTGGCCGCCGTCCACACCTGGCACCACACTGGTCGGTATGACGGCAGCCGTGGAGTACGACGTTGTGGTGCTGGGGGCCGGGCCGACCGGCGAGAACGTGGCGGACCGCACACGGGCCGCCGGACTGAGCACGGCCGTGGTGGAGGGCGAACTCGTCGGCGGAGAGTGCTCGTACTGGGCGTGCATGCCGAGCAAGGCGCTGCTGCGGCCCGTGATCGCGGGCTCCGAAGCGCGCCGGGTGCCCGGTGTCCGCCAGGCGGTGCGGGGCCCACTCGGCACGGAGGCCGTCCTCGCCCACCGCGACGAGATGACCTCGCACTGGAAGGACGACGGCCAGGTCTCGTGGCTCGACGGGATCGGCGCCCGCCTGTACCGGGGGCAGGGCCGGCTGAACGGCCCCCGCAGGGTCGTCGTCGAGGGGCCGGAGGGCGAGCGCCATGTGCTGACCGCCCGGCACGCGGTCGCCGTGTGCACCGGCAGCCGGGCCGCGCTGCCGGATCTGCCGGGTCTCGCCGGGGCCAGGGCGTGGACCAGCCGCGAGGCGACCAGCGCGCAGGCCGCGCCGAAGCGGCTCGTCGTCGTGGGCGGCGGAGTCGTCGGTACGGAGATGGCGACCGCCTGGCAGGGTCTCGGCTCTCAGGTGACCCTGCTGGTGCGCGGCCGAGGGCTGCTCCCGCGGATGGAACCGTTCGTCGGCGAGCACATCGCGGAATCGATGGCCGAGGCCGGGGTGACCGTGCGGACCGGGGTGGGGGTGGCCGCCGTCAACCGGCCCGATCCCGGAGGCCCGGTCACCGTCGTCCTCGACGGCGGTGAGCTGATCGAGGCCGACGAGGTGCTGTTCGCCACGGGCCGCGCCCCGCGCACCGACGACATCGGGCTGGACACCGTGGGTCTGAAGCCCGGCTCCTGGCTCTCGGTCGACGACAGCTGCCGGGTGGACGGCCACGACTGGCTGTACGGGGTCGGTGACGTCAACCGCCGTGCCCTCCTCACCCACCAGGGCAAGTACCAGGCCCGAATCGCCGGTGCGGCCATCGCGGCCCGTGCCCGGCGCTGCCCGCTGCTGGAGACCGACCGCTGGGGCGCCCACGCGGCGACGGCCGACCACGACGCCGTGCCGCAGGTCGTGTTCACCGACCCGGAGGCGGCCGCGGTCGGACTGTCGCTGGCGCAGGCCCGCGCCGCCGGGCACCGGGTCCGCGCGGTCGACAAGGACCTCGCAGCCGTCGCGGGCGCGAGCCTGTTCGTCGACGACTACCGCGGTCGCGCCCGGATGGTCGTGGATCTCGACCGGCAGATCCTCCTCGGTGCCACCTTCGTCGGCCCGGGCGTCAGCGAACTGCTCCACTCCGCCACGGTCGCGGTGGCCGGGGAGGTACCGATCGACCGGCTGTGGCACGCGGTGCCCTCCTATCCGACGATCAGCGAGGTGTGGCTGCGGCTGCTGGAGGAGTACCGGGACGGCACCGACCGCCAGGACGGCTGACAGTGAGGATGGGACGTGGTGACGCTGCTGGTGGGTCTGACCCCTCGGCTGACTGACGTCTCGACTGTCCTGTTTGGGATTTGTCGGCCCGCCGGGCGTCACCACGCACGCGGCCGGACGGGCGTTTGTGACTTCATAGCGCCTCTGTGTGTCAAGCGACTGCAGCGAGTTGGGTCCGATGGTCGCGTTGCATGATCCGGTAAACCACGTTGGACAGCCGTCGCTTGAGAGCTCGGCGGGCCTCGGGCGGGGTCTTCCCCTCGGCGATCTTGCGGAGGTAGTAGTCCTGCCCGCGTCCGCCGTCGCGGATCTGGCAGACGGCGATCGTGTGCAGGACCGAGTTCAGCGCGCGGTTGCCGCCGGTGTTGAGTCGGTGGCGGACGTTGTTGCCGCTGGAGGCGTCCAGGGGCGCGGTGCCTGTGTAGCTGGCGAAGTGGTGCTCGGTGGGGAAGCGGGTGACGTCGCCGACGTGCCCGAGGACCTTGGCAGCCAGCACGGTTCCCAGGCCCGGCAGGCGGGTGAGCGTGGTGCGGGTGGCGGCCAGTGCCTCGCGCATCTGGATCTCGTTGTCCTTGACCAGTCGGTCCAGGCGTCGCAGGTCGGCCAGCAGGTCGCGGGCTATGTCGCGGCGGCAGTTGTCGGTGGCGGTGACGGGGCGGATGCCCTTCATCGCGGCGGCGGCCTTGTCGGCGGACAGACCGGTGGCCACGCCGCCGGGCAACAGGTCACGCAGGACGGCGTGCAGCCGGTTCAGGACGCGGGTGCGCTCGTGGACCAGGTCGTCGCGCCGCTCGGTCAGCAGCCGCAGGATCGTCGTCTGGTCCTCGGCGGTCACCTGCCGCAGGTCGGGGCGGAACAGGGCGACCTGGGCAACGTGGCGGGCGTCTGCCTCGTCGGTCTTGCGGTTGCCGCCGGTGGCCAGCAGCCGGGCCCTGGCGGAGAGCGTGGCCGGCACGTCGACCACGTCCTCGCCGGCGGCGGCCAGCTGCTGGGCGAGCGAGCGGCCAAGCCCGCCGGCGCCCTCGACGGCGAAGCGACGCTCGGGCCACTGCTCGCACCAGGCCATGAGCTGGCGGAGCGTACCGGCGTTGACGACGAACCGGCGCTTGGCCAGTTGGTGCCCCGAGGCGTCGACGGCGACGGCGGTGTGGGAGGACTTGTGCGGGTCGATACCGATCAGGATCACAGGCTGGCCTTGCACTCGACGGGAGCGGGGAGGGAGTGCGGTGGGCATCCTGACTTGAAGTCACCGTGCCGTCCTCATGCCTCTGTCGAGCCACACCGCGCGGGTGTCGGCCGGCGGCGGCACGCTATGAGAGAGCCAGCCCGTGGGCGGCAAGGAGCACTGCGGGCCCGTGCCGACCGACACCCTGGACGCTACGGCTGCAGACCGAGCGTCTGGGGTCGATTCAACAAGTCAGGAGCTTGGTCCAGAAGCCCCGTCACTGTCTTGTCCACCCGCCCGACCGGCGCGTGCCGCCCTCGGAACGGACACGCCACAAGGACGGACATGACCAGCATGACGCACGACGACCCGCAGATCACCGGCGGAGTCGACACCCACGGCCTGACCCACCACGCGGCCGTGATCGACACGGTCGGCCGGCACCTGGCCGACCGGGAGTTCCCCGCCACCATCCGCGGCTACCGCGACCTGCTGGACTGGATGCGCTCACACGGCACGCTGCTCGCGGTCGGGGTGGAGGGCACCGGCGCCTACGGCGCCGAACTCGCCCGGGTGCTGACCGCCGCGGGCGTCACGGTCATCGACGTGGACCGGCCGGACCGCAAGACGCGGCGGATGAAGGGCAAGTCCGACCCGATCGACGCCTACGCCGCCGCGACGGCCGTGCTCTCCGGACGCGCCACCGGCACACCGAAGAGCCGGGACGGCGTGGTCGAGGCCGTGCGTGTCCTGCGACTCGCCCGCCGCAGCGCGGTCAAGGCCCGCACCCAGGCGATGAACCAGATACGCGGCCTGCTCGTCTCAGCCCCCGCGATGCTGCGTGAACAGGTCACCGGTCTGGACCGGGCCGCACTGATACGCACACTCACCCGGCTGCGGCCCGGAGACGATCTGTCGCGGCCGCTGACGGCGACCCGGGCATCGCTGCGCCGCCTGGCCCGGCGTCACCAGGCACTTGACGCCGAGATCGCCGATCTCGATACCGAGATCGGCCCGCTGGTCAAGCAAGCCGCCCCGCAGCTGCTGGAGCTGTTCGGCGTCGGCCCCGAGACCGCCGGCCAGCTGCTGGCCTCGGCTGGGGACAACCCGGAGCGGATGCGGTCCGAGGGCGCGTTCGCGCACCTGGCGGGGGTCGCACCGGTCCCGGCCTCGTCCGGACGAACCCACCGCCACCGCCTCAACCGCGGTGGCGACAGGGCGGCGAACAACGCCCTGCACACCATCGTCCTCACCCGCATGCGCTTCGACGAACGCACCCGCGCCTACGTCGAACGCCGCACCAAGGAAGGGCTGAACAAGAAGGACATCATGCGCTGCCTCAAGCGATTCGTCGCCCGCGAGGTCTACCGCGCCCTGACCAGCACACCAACCGAACAAATCACTCAAACCGACCTGGCTCCAGCGGCTTGACAGCCATAGGAGCATCCGGCGGCCGGGACGGCCGGCCGGCGGAGGCGGGCCCGCAGCGCCGACGGTGACACGGGCCCGCCTCCGCCGCGCCGTCCGGGCCGGCCGCCGGCCCGGACCAGCCGGGGCCCATGAGACCGCAGGCTGCCGGGCGAGACCGCCCGGGGCCCGTTCCCGCCGATCCGAACGCCGCCCCGGGGAACGGTCTGCGGCGTATTGGCACGGCGCGGGACTAGGTTGGGCGCCATGAGCAATCTCGACCGTCAGACTGCGCTCTCCGTGTGCGGTGGCAGGGGCTTTGTCGTGGCCGATCCGGTGCGCGAACTCCTCAACCCCCGTCGCGTCCCGCTCGGCGAGTCCACCGAGGTCCGCCGGCTGCTGCCCAACCTCGGACGCCGGATGGTCGGTGCCTGGTGCTTCGTCGACCACTACGGTCCCGACGACATCGCCGACGAGCCCGGGATGCAGGTCCCGCCCCACCCTCACATGGGCCTGCAGACCGTGAGCTGGCTGCACCAGGGGGAGGTGCTGCACCGGGACAGCGTCGGCAGCCTACGGACGATCCGGCCGGGGGAACTCGGGCTGATGACCTCGGGGAGGGCGATCAGCCACTCCGAGGAGAGCCCGAAGAGCCGTGCCCGCTTTCTGCACGGCGCCCAGCTGTGGGTCGCCCTGCCCGACCCCCACCGCCATGGGGAACCCCACTTCCAGCACCACGCGGAGCTTCCGCGCGTCACCGCCCCCGGCCTGACCGCCACGGTCATCCTCGGCGAGTTCGACGGCGCCCGCTCGCCCGGCTCCGTGTACACGCCGATCGTCGGCGCAGACCTCGCCCTGGCCCGCGGCACCGGCACCGCCATCCCGCTCGAACCGGACTTCGAGTACGCCGTGCTCTCCATGTCCGGTGAGGCCCGCGTCGACGGCGTACCCGTGCTCCCCGGCTCGATGCTCTACCTCGGCTGCGGCCGCGGTGAACTGCCCCTCCGCGCCGAGTCGGACGCCGCACTGGTGCTCCTCGGCGGCGAGCCGTTCGAGGAAGAACTGATCATGTGGTGGAACTTCATCGGACGGTCCCACGAGGACATCGCACAGGCCAGGGAGGACTGGATGAGCAGCACCCGGTTCGGCCGGGTGGAGGGCTACGACGGAGGTCGACTGCCCGCTCCGGAACTCCCGCCGGTGACGCTGAAACCTCGGTAGGGGGTGCGTCGCCCCGCGCCGACGTGAGGTGGGGAGGCGCCGTCCCGTGTTCCGTGCGTGGCGTCGGCGGTCCGGGGTGGACGGCCGGACGGCCGGACCGGGACGGGAGGTTTCGGCGCGTTCGTGAGGACGGGCGGTGATCTGCGACGTGACGACATCCCCGGCGGTCACGGCCGGGGTCGCCGTGGTCCTTGTACCTGCGCTCGCAGTCGATCACAGCGGTGCCGGTGAGGGCCGTCGGCCATCCCGTACGACGGCTCGCACCGACCGTGTGCCGGCGCCGGACGCCGCCGAGTCCGGCGCGGGCGTGGGTCGTCGGGTCATGCGGCTCGTCCGGAGCCGGAGGCCGACCGGGTCCGTCCCGCTGCCGGGGCGGCACGTCGCCGGTAGACCAGGTACGGCCGGGCGAGATATCCGATCGGGGCGCTCCACACGTGGACCAGCCGGGTGAAAGGCCAGGCGGCGAAGAGCAGGAAGGCGGTGAGGGCGTGCAGCTGGAAGAGGAGCGGGGCTTCGGCGATGGCCTCGGGCCGCGGCTGGAGGGCGAACAGACTGCGGAACCAGACGGAGACGGTGGAGCGGTAGTCGTAACCGGCGCCGAAGACGTTGTGGGCGGCGGTGGCGGTGATGCCGAGCAGGACGGTGGCGGACAGCAGGGGAAAGAGGACCTTGTCGCTGCGGTCGGTGCCGAGGCGGATCCGGCGGGTCAGCAGGCGCCGGGCGCACAGCATGCCCAGCCCGGCGACCATGGCGACGCCGGCCACGGAGCCCGCCCAGACGGCCGTGGTGTGGTACGCGTGCTCGGAGATCCCCGCCGACTCGGTCCACGAGCCGGGGACGGCAAGACCGGCGACATGTCCGGCGATCACCATGAAGGCGCCGATGTGGAACAGGGGGCTGCCCCAGCGCAGCCGGCGGTGTTCCAGGAGCTGGGTGGTGCGGGAGGTCCAGCCGAACTGGTCCTGCCGGTAGCGCCGGACGTGCCCGACGGCGAACACGGCCAGACAGGTGTAGGGGAGGGCCACCCACAGGAAGAGGTCCACGCCGCTCGCGGAGGAGACCGCCAGAGGGGTGTGTACGGCGTTCATCGGGGCCTTCCGTTCGGGTGGTGGGAGCCGGTGGCCGTTGGGTCGGCGGGGCCTGCATGGGCGGCACGAAGGCGTCCGGAGGAGCGAACTCCCCTTCCCCGTACATTCCGTAGGGGTCGAGGCCGACTTCCTCGTTCGGCGGCCCCTCGGCGACGAGCTGCTCCACCGCCGCGCGGTCCGCCTCCGTGGGCGGCGGCAGCAGGGTGAGCAGCGCGGCGAGGGCGTGCCGGTAGGGGGAGCCGGCTTCGGACAGCGCCCGGTGGATCAGTTCGATACCACGCCGGTGCCGGCGCAGCGGCGCCTCGCCGCCACCCGGACCCGTCAGGGCGGCGAACTCCAGCACGACCGGCAGATGGTCGGGCAGTTCACCGCCGTCGGTGTCCCAGCCGGCGGCCCGGTAGCGCTGGTTCAGGGTGAGCAGGGCCATGCCCCGGCGGCGGGTGTCGCCGTGCAGGTAGTAGGTGAGGTAGAGGCTGCTCTTGCGGCGCAGGTCGAACATCTCGACGTAGTGCCGCTCGAGTGCCTCGGGGGCTGGGAGGTGAACCAGTCGGTGAACCGGGTCAGTCGTTCCGCCGCGGGCGTGGCGGGCATGGCCCCGACCGCGGTGGCCAACTCCGTGCGCGCCGACGTCAGTTCGGAGTCCGGATACTGGAGGAGCAGCGAGAGGAGCCGCAGGGTCAGCGCTCGGTCCGCCTTCTCCGCGGGGGTGAGTCGGGCCGGGCGGCGTACGGCGGCCCGGACGCGGGTGCGGATGAGGGCGGGGATCGACGGGGGTCCTTCCCGGCGTTCGGTACCGGGGGAGGGCGGCGGGTTCACGGATGTCCTCCGGCAGTGGTGTCGCGACGCAGGGTGGGGATGCCGAGCATGACCCTGCGGGGCTCGGCCTCGCCGGATGTCCCGACGGGGCAGCGGCCCTCCAGGGCGGTCAGTGCGGCGGCGTCTTCCTTGTGGGCGGCGGGGACGACATAGCGGTCGGCGTACTTGGCGACGGCGAGCAGCCGGTGCAGGTCCTCCGCCTCGCGTGTGGTGAGGCCGACGGCCTTGAGCACCGCGTCGTCGCCGGTCTCGCCGAGGGTCCGTTCCCGCATGTACGAGCGGAGCGCGGTGAGTTTCATCAGCACGCCGGCGACGGCGTCCGTGTCCCCCGCGGTGAACAGTTCCGCCAGGTACTCCAGCGGGATGCGCAGCCGGGTGACGGCGGCGAACACGTGGTCGGGGTCGTCCTGGTCGCCGCCGGCCGCGTCGACGGCGTCCAGCACGGGCGACAGGGGCGGTACGTACCAGACCATCGGCAGGGTGCGGTACTCCGGGTGGAGCGGCAGCGCCACCCGGTAGCGGGAGACCAGGTCGTGCACGGGGGAGCGGCGGGCGGCGTCGAGCCAGTCCTCGGGGATGCCCGACTCCCGTGCGGCAGCCCGGACTTCGGGATCGCGGGGGTCCAGGAAGACGCCGCGCTGGGCGTCGAGGAGGTCCTTCTCGTCGGAGGTGGCCGCGGCCGCGCCCACGCGATCGGCGTCGTACAGCAGCAGGCCGAGGTACCGCAGGCGTCCGACGCAGGTCTCGGAGCAGACGGTGGGCTGGCCGGCCTCGATGCGGGGGAAGCAGAAGGTGCACTTCTCGGCCTTGCCGGTGGCGTGGTTGACGTACACCTTCTTGTACGGGCACGCGGTGACGCACATGCGCCAGCCGCGGCAGCGGTCCTGGTCGACCAGGACGACGCCGTCCTCGACCCGCTTGTACATCGCGCCGGAGGGGCAGGCCGAGACGCAGGCGGGGTTGAGGCAGTGCTCGCACAGGCGGGGCAGGTGGAAGAGGAAGGTCTGCTCGAACTCGAACCTGACCTTCCGAGCCCACTCTCCGGTGAGGTTGGGGTCGCCTCCGGCGTGCTCGGGTGCGCCGCCGAGGCCGTCCTCCCAGTTGGCGCCCCAGGTGATGGCGGTGGGCTTGCCGGTGAGGACGGAGCGGGGACGCGCGACGGGGATGTCCGTGCCGGCGGGGGCGCCCACGAGGTTGTCGTAGTCGTAGGTGACCGGCTCGTAGTAGTCCTCGATGGACGGCAGGTCGGGGTTGGAGAACAGGGACAGCAGGCGCTTGACCCGGCCACCCGAGCGCAGGACGAGGCGCCCGCGCTGGTCGAGCATCCAGCCGCCCTTCCACCGCTCCTGGTCCTCGTAGCGGCGCGGGTAGCCGACGCCGGGTTTGGTCTCGACGTTGTTGAACCAGGCGTACTCGACGCCGGCGCGGTTGGTCCACGTCTGCTTGCAGGTGACCGAGCAGGTGTGGCAGCCGATGCACTTGTCGAGGTTCATCACCATCGCGACCTGGGCCATGACGCGCATGTCAGTACTCCACGTCCTGGCTGCGGCGGCGGATGACGGTGACCTCGTCGCGCTGGTTGCCGGTCGGGCCGTAGTAGTTGAAGGCGTAGGTGAACTGGGCGTAGCCGCCAGCGAGATGGGTGGGCTTGAGCAGCAGCCTGGTCAGGGAGTTGTGGATGCCGCCGCGCCTGCCGCTGACCTCGGTCCTGGGGACGTTCACGTTGCGGTCCTGGGCGTGGTACATGTACACCGTGCCCCCGGGCATGCGGTGCGTGACCACGGCCCGGGCGGCGACGACGCCGTTGCGGTTGTACGCCTCGATCCATTCGTTGTCCTTGACGCCGATCCTCTCGGCGTCGGCGGTGGACATCCAGATCGTGGGTCCGCCGCGGGACAGGTCGAGCATGTACTTGTTGTCCTGGTAGTTGGAGTGGATGGACCACTTCGAGTGCGGGGTCAGATAGCGGACGGTGACCTCGGCCCGGCCGGGGTCGCCCAGGCGCTCGTCGCCGTAGTGCCGGGACGTGTTCAACGGCGGCCGGTAGACGGGCAGTTGTTCACCGAGTTCGGCCATCCAGTCGTGCTGGACGAAGAAGTGCTGGCGGCCGGTCAGGGTGTGCCAGGGCTTCCTGTGCTCGGTGTTGACGACGAACGGGGAGTAGCGCCGTCCGCCGGACTCCGAGCCCGACCACTCGTACGACGTCATCACGGAGCGGGGCTGGGTGCGGGTGTCGGCGAACGTGATCCGCTCGGCCTCGCGCTCGGAGGCCAGCTCGACCAGCCCCCGGCTGCCGGTCCTCCGCTGGAGCTCCCGGAAGCCCTCGGTGGCCAGGCGCCCGTTGGTGGTGCCGGACAGCGCGAGGATCGCATCGCACATGTGGGACGCGGTGGCGAGCGAGGGCCGCCCGGCGGCCACACCGTCCCGGACGGTGCCGTTGCGGCGACGGAGGTCGTCGATCTCCTGGTTCGGATGGACGGTGATGCCCTTGGTGGTGGTGCCCAGCGTGTCCAGCAGCGGACCGACGGCGCGCATCTTCTGCCCGATCGCGGCGTAGTCCCGTTCGACGACGGCCAGCTTCGGCATGGTGCGTCCGGGGACCGGTTCGCACTCGCCCGCCTTCCAGTCCCGTACGACCCCGCCGGGCTGGGCGAGTTCGTCCGGGGTGTCGTGCAGAAGCGGCACCGAGAGGACGTCGGTGCGGGTGCCGAGGTGCTCGGCGGCCAGCTCGCTGAACCGGTCGGCGATGGTCAGGAAGGCGTCGTAGTCGGTGCGGGCCTGCCAGGGCGGGGCGATGGCCGGGGTGAAGGCGTGTACGAAGGGGTGCATGTCCGTGCTGGACAGGTCGTCCTTCTCGTACCAGGTCGCGGCCGGAAGCACGACGTCGGCCAGCAGGCCGGTGGAGGTCATCCGGAAGTCCATGCAGACCAGCAGGTCGAGTTTGCCCTCGGGAGCCTCCTTCCGCCACACCACGTCCTTCGGCCGGTGCCCGGGCGGGGTCTCCTCGGAGCGGACCGCCGCGTCGGTGCCCAGCAGGTGGCGCAGGAAGTACTCGTTGCCCTTGCCGGAGGAGCCCAGCAGGTTCGCCCGCCACACGGTCAGTACGCGCGGGAAGTTGGCCGGGTCGTCGGGGTCCTCGGCGGCGAACCGCAGCCGCCCCGACTTCAGCGAGTCGACGATGTGCTCGGCCACCGGCCGGCCCGCACGCGCCGCCTCGTCCGTCAGATCGAGCGGGTTGCGGTTGAAGCCGGGGTGGCCGGGTGTCCAGCCCAGCCGTACGGCCTGTGCCAGGCAGTCGGCGAACCCCTTGCCGTCGAACCGCCCCTTGCCGAGCGGTGATGCCAGCTCCTCGGGCCCGAACGCCTCGTAGCGCCACTGGTCGGAGTTCAGATACCAGTACGAGGTGCCCGCCATGTGCCGGGTGGGCCGCTGCCAGTCGAAGGCGAACGACAGGTGCTGCTGTCCGGTGACCGGGCGGACCTTCTCCTGCCCGACGTAGTGCGCCCAGCCGCCCCCGTTGACGCCCTGGCAGCCGGTCATCGTCAGCAGTGCCAGGAACGCGCGGTAGATGGTGTCGGAGTGGAACCAGTGATTCGTGCCGGCCCCAGCGCGATCATCGACCGGCCGTTGGTGCGCTCGGCGTTGCGGGCGAACTCCCGGGCGATACGGGCCGCCTGCCCGGCCGGCACGGAGGTGATCGTCTCCTGCCAGGCCGGCGTGCAGGGCTCGGACGCGTCCTCGTACGACGACGGCCAGCTGCCGGGAAGACCGGGCCGCCGTATCCCGTACTGCGCGAGCACGAGGTCGAACACGGTGGTGACGAGCCGTCCGCCGATCCGGCGCACGGGCACGCCGCGCATCAGGACCGAGCCGCCCTCTGTGGCGCCCTCGTCGAACCGGGGCAGCGCGATCTCGACGGTGTCCTCCGCCCGCTCCAGCAGGCTCAACTCGGGTACCACATCGCCCAGATCGAGGTTCCAGCGGCCTCGCCCGGCATCCCCCACCGGAAGCCGAGCGAGCCGCCGGGGACCACCGGCGCGCCGGTGGTCCGGTCCAGAAGGACGGTCTTGAACGCCGCGTTCTCCTCGGGCTCCCCGGCCTCCCCGGCCTCCGCGTTCTCCCCGGCCTTCTCGTCGGCGCCCAGGTCGGCCGCGGTCAGGAACCCGTCGGGGACGAGACCGCGGTCGTGCTCGCGCAGGGTCACCAGGAACGGCGCGTCGGTGAACCTGCGCAGGTAGTCCCGGAAGTACGGCACTTCGCGCTCGACCAGGAACTCGCGCAGAATCACGTGTCCCATCGCCATGGCCAGCGCGCCGTCCGTGCCCGGGTGCGGGGCCAGCCACTCGTCGGCGTGCTTGACGTTGTCGGCGTAGTCGGGACTGACCGCGACGACCTTGGTGCCGTTGTAGCGGGTCTCGGTCAGGAAGTGCGCGTCGGGCGTGCGGGTGACGGGGATGTTGGAACCCCACATGATCAGATAACCGGCGTTCCACCAGTCCGCGGCTTCCGGGACGTCGGTCTGGTCGCCGAAGACCTGCGGCGAGGCGATCGGCAGGTCGGCGTACCAGTCGTAGAACGACAGCAGGGTGCCGCCGATCAGCGAGTGGAACCTGGCACCGGCCGCGAACGACGCCATCGACATCGCCGGAATCGGGGAGAAGCCGGCGACACGATCGGGGCCGTACGCCTTGATGGTGTGCACCTGGGCGGCGGCGATCAGCTCGCCGACCTCGTCCCAGTCCGCGCGCACCAGACCGCCCTTGCCGCGGGCCCGCTTGTAGGCGCGGGCCTTCGCCGGGTCGGAAGTGATCTCGGCCCAGGCGGACACCGGGTCGCCGAGCCGCTTGCGGGCCTCGCGCCACGGCTTCAGCAGCGCACCGCGCACATAGGGGTAGCGGACCCGGCTCGGCGAGTAGGTGTACCAGGAGAACGAGGCGCCGCGGGGGCAGCCACGCGGTTCGTACTCGGGGCAGTCCGCGCCGATCGACGGGTAGTCGGTGGCCTGGTGTTCCCAGGTGATGATGCCGTCCTTGACGTACACCATCCACGAGCAGGACCCGGTGCAGTTGACGCCGTGGGTGGAGCGCACCACCTTGTCGTGCGCCCAGCGGTCCCGGTAGAAGCCCTCCCACTTGCCGTGGACCGCGCCGAACACGGCGCGTCCGTCGGCCGACACCTCGCTGCGCGTGAGCAGCCTGCGGGCTGCCAGCGGCCAGCCGCCACCGGCGCGCGACTCGTGCTGCCGTGCGTTCTGATCGTTCTCCATGGCCAGGACGCTAAGCGGCGCACGGCTTCGGGCACCTGGGGCCTGCGGTCCCCGGAGGACGGCCTACCGGGCCCGGGTTTCCGGAGGCGGCAGGGACCAACGGCCCCGGTACCGGGGCCGGTCGGCCGGGGAGGCGGGCGTGCCGGGCCTCGCATGCCGGCTGTGATCGATCCGCGGACGCCCATCCGCCTGTACGACCGCATCCCGTGTCTGCTGTGGCGACCCGTCCCCCGTCCCGTCCGCCGCAGGCACCGCGTGTACGGCGCGTGTCGTCCGGTTCGGTCGTGCGTCCGGCCGCTCACGGCGGCCGGGCGCGGCACCCCTCACGCGGCCGTGTTCGACCGCCTGAAGCAACCGAGGCCCGTTGGGCCCCGGGCGGGGACTGACGGCCCATGCCGCCTGCGAGCCCGGATACGGACAGTGGTCACGGGACGCCGCCGGGCGGGCAAGGGGCCTGCCGTGCGCATGCGATCCCGGTGGCGCCGTACCACCATGCAGACGAAAGGGACGGACAACATGGCCCAGCCGTTCAAGTCGGAGGGCGACAGCTCACCGTCGGGTGCTCCGGTGGCCCGCCAAGCGTGGCTGATGCTGGCTCTGGCCACCGTCGGTTTTGCCGTGAACTTCTGGGCGTGGGCGCTGCTGAGCCCCCTGGGCCCGCGGTTCAAGGACAGCCTCGACCTGTCGTCGTTCGAGCAGTCGATGCTGGTGGCGGTGCCGGTCGTGGTCGGTTCCCTGGGCCGCGTTCCGGTGGGGGCCCTGACGGACCGGTTCGGTGGGCAGGTGATGTTGCCGATCGTGTCGGCGACCACCATCGTGCCGGTGCTCTACCTCGGCCTGGCCGGCCACTCCTCCCTTCCCGCCCTGTTGATCGGCGGCTTCTTCCTCGGCATCGGCGGCACCGCCTTCGCAGTCGGCGTCCCCTTCGTCAACGCCTGGTTTCCCCCTGAGCGGCGGGGCCTCGCCATCGGCGTCTTCGGCGCCGGAATGGGTGGCACCGCACTCAGCGCCCTGACCACCGTGAAGCTGGTCGACGCGAACGGCATGGCCGGCCCGTTCCTCATCACCGCCGCGGTGCTCGCCGCGTACACCGTGGTCGCCGCACTGCTGCTGCGCGACGCCCCCGGACGCACCGTGCCCACCGAGCCGCTGGCCCGCCGACTGGCCGCGACCGCGCGGCTGGGCATCACCTGGCAGGCGTCCGCGCTGTACGCGGTCGCGTTCGGCGGCTACGTGGCGTTCTCCGTCTACCTGCCCACCTACCTCAAGACCGGCTACGGGCTCACCCAGGCCGACGCCGCGAACCGGATGGCCGGATTCGTGATCCTTGCGGTGGCGATGCGCCCGGTCGGCGGCTGGCTGTCCGACCGGCTGGGCCCGGTCAGGCTCCTCGCCGGCTCCCTGGCCGTGGTCGTCGCCGGAGCGGTCGCGCAGTCGTTCACCCCGCCCCTGGCCGCAGTCGGCACCATCGCCTTCCTCGCCATGGCCGCGGCGCTCGGTGCGGGCAGCGGAGCGACATTCGCCTTGGTGGCCCTGCTGACCCCGGCCAGTCAGGTCGGCTCAGTCACCGGCGTCGTCGGCGCTGCGGGCGGCCTGGGCGGCTTCCTGCCGCCGCTGGTGATGGGCTCGCTGTACGGCGAGTACGGGACCTACGCGGCCGGCCTCGCTCTGCTCGCCGTCGTCGCCGCCGCGGCCCTCGCCTACACCCTCACCGGTGTCCGCTCCGCCGTACAGCGCGACGACCGGACTTCCCGAGGCCGGGGGCGCCGACACCGCACCGCGCACACCCCGGTATGAGAGGACGACGGGGGACTGAACGCCTGAAGGAGGGATGGCGCCCCGGGGCGTGTGGTGAGAGTCTCTCCCGCCCTGCGGGCGGACGGAGCTACCGCAGCGGCGTCGCCGGGATGGCGGCCGGCTCCGCCGGTCTGACCGCCGCCGCCCACTCCGCCTGCCCGGTGATCGTGCTGCGCGGCAGCCACGACAGCCAGGCGACGCCGCCGGTCCACGGGCGGGTCGTCGTGGGCGTCGGCGAGGACGCGAAGGAATCCTCGGCGGTGCGCTTCGCCGCCGAGGAGGCACGGCGCCGCAGCGTGCCGCTGGAGGCCGCACGGGCACGGCGCTGCCCCGCGCACGAGCCCCGCGGCTATCCCCTGATGGCCGGCATGCCGACCCGCCAGTACGAGGAGCGGGCCGGTCGGGTACTCGAAGCGGCGCTGAGGGACCTCCCCGGCGGACGTCGAGATGCGTCGGCGCACCGTCGAGGGCCCCGCCCGCCGGGCGCTGGTGGACGCCTCGCACAGCGCCGACCTCATGGTCCCCGGAGCACGACGCCGCGAGGGGCACCTCGGGCTCCAGCTCGGCCGCACCGCCCACGCGGTGCCGCACCACTCCGCCTGCCCGGTCGCGATCGTGCCGCACCGGCGGTACGACGCCTGGTGACCGGCCCTCAGAGGCTCGCCGCGTGATCGGGGACATAGGTCCGCAGATCACGCGGCGGGCGCTCGTAGCCGGTTGACGGGGGCCGCTCCGGAAGTTCCAGCACCGGGGCGGCACCTCGTGGTAGGGCACGGAGGCGAGCAGATGGGCGATCATGTTCAGCCGGGCCCGGCGCTTGTCGTCGCTCTCGACCACGTACCAGGGCGCCTCGGCGGTGTCGGTGTGCACCATCATCTCGTCCTTGGCCCGCGAATACGCCTCCCAGCGGGTGATCGACTCCAGGTCCATCGGCGACAGCTTCCAGCGCCGCACCGGATCCTCCAGCCGGCGCCGGAACCGCTCCTGCTGCTCGGCGTCGCTCACGGAGAACCAGTACTTGCGCAGCAGGATCCCGTCCTCCAGCAGCATCCGCTCGAAGATCGGGCACTGGCGCAGGAAGAGCTGGTGCTCCTTTTCGGTGCAGAAGCCCATGACGTGCTCGACCCCGCCCGGTTGTACCAGGAGCGGTCGAACAGCACGATCTCCCCGGCGGCCGGCAGATGTTCGACGTACCGCTGGAAGTACCACTGGGTGCGCTCGCGCTCGGTCGGCTTGGGCAGCGCCGCGATCCGGGCGACGCGCGGGTTGAGGTGCTCGGTGACCCGCTTGATGGTGCCGCCCTTGCCGGCCGCGTCCCGTCCCTCGAAGACCACGACCAGCCGGGCTCCCTCGGCGCGCACCCACTCCTGCACCTTCACCAGCTCCGTCTGCAGGCGGAGCAGTTCCCTCTCGTAGTCGTCGCGCGACACCTTCGCCGTCTTCCTGCCCGCCATTTCCGCCTCCATCGCCTGATGACCCGTGTCGACGACGTCAACGTAGTCACCGGCCGCCGGCCCCCGGTCGAGCGGGCGCCTTCGGCGTCCGAGTCGGGCCCGGCCGGCGCACTCCCGGGCCGGCCGGCCGCCGGACCGTCCCCGAACGGAGCGGACCCAGCGGTACGGCGGCATCGACGCCGTCCTCGCGGCCGTCCGCCCCCGCAGCTGTCGCCGCCGCGACCGGCGACGGCCCGACCGGGCCTCACCCCTGCCCCGTACTGCGGCGCCCGCCGGTTCCTCCGCGGGCACCGCAACGCTCCGGCCCGACGTCCGACATGTCTGATCGGCAGCGGCCCGCGCGGCGCCTCGGTCTCGTCCGCCGCCCCGCCCGCCGGCTCGCGCGCGGTGAACCGCCCCGGACCGCGTTCCCGGCGGGAGACCGCCTTCGCGTGGCCGGAAGGGCGGCGCAACCGGGCGTGCCGGTCGGGGGCGCCCCTGCGGAACTCCGTGCGGCGGTGCGTCACCGGCGAGGTCCGGGTGCCGTGCACCCGGTCTTCTTCAGCGCCGGCGTCCGTCCGCGTCGTCACCGATGCCGGCCGCCGCTGCCGCAGGGAGCGTACAGGTCGAGCAGCCGGGTGCGGGTCGAACGCAGCCGGTGGGCGAGGACGCCGCCCACCCACTCGGCGACGCTCGCGCCGAGGGCGGGGTCGTCCCGGCACATCGAGCGGATCGCGACAGCGTCGAACTCGTACGCGCGCACGGGGCTGGTCGCCTCGGCGCCCAGATGCCAGGCGTGTGGGGCGTACAACCAGGACCAGCCGACGAGTTCGTTGTGCCGGAGGGTCTCGATGACGGCGGCACGTGGGCCGGGCACACACATGTCGAGATCGACCGAGCCGGTGCGGATGACCCAGAACCGGTCGGCGCGTCCGCCCTCCTCGAAGAGGCGGGTGCCCTGGGGGAAGGACACCTCCCGGGCGCAGTGCATCAGCCGCTGCCTGTGCTCGGCGGGCAGCGCCCGCAGCATTCCGGCCGTGGCGGGAGCGTTCACGGTGTGCCTCCAGTCAGGGGCGTACGGACCTGCAACGTCCAGCGTGCTCACGCCTCCGGTGCCGGGCCATGGGCCGTCCGGCCCCATGACCGGGCCGCCCGGTACCGCGTTCGGGCCCTGCGGCACTCTGCGGCACTCTGCGGCTACTCTGCGGCACTCCGGTACGCGCATGGCCCGGTCGGCCCTGTCGGGCGCCCGGCGGGGTGGGGGAGTGTGGCGGGAGACACCGGACCGCATGCGCCTTCGGCCGCTCCGACCCGGAAGGGAACCTCAGATGTCCGACGACGTACGACAGGCGTCCGCCCGGCTCACCGATGACGAGCTGAGGAGGCTGGACGCCCACTGGCGTGCCGCGAACTACCTGTCCGTCGGCCAGATCTACCTCATGGCGAACCCTCTGCTGACCGAGCCGCTGCGGCCCGAGCATGTCAAGCCGCGGCTGCTCGGCCACTGGGGCACATCGCCCGGGCTGAACCTGGTCCACACGCATCTCAACCGTGTCGTCAAGGCCCGCGCTCAGGACGCCCTGTGCATCTGGGGCCCCGGTCACGGCGGCCCGGCGGTCCTCGCCAACTCATGGCTGGAGGGCACCTACACCGAGACCTACCCGGACATCAGCAGGGACACGGTCGGTATGGAGAGGCTGTTCCGGCAGTTCTCCTTCCCCGGCGGTGTGCCCAGCCACGTGGCCCCGAGACACCCGGCTCGATCCACGAGGGAGGCGAGCTCGGCTACGCGCTCTCCCACGCCTACGGAGCCGCCTTCGACAATCCGGACCTGCTCGTCGCCTGCGTGATCGGCGACGGCGAGGCGGAGACCGGTCCGCTGGCCGCCTCCTGGCACTCCAACAAGTTCCTCGACCCCGTCCACGACGGCGCCGTCCTGCCGGTCCTCCACCTCAACGGTTACAAGATCGCCAACCCGACGGTACTGTCCCGGCTGCCCGAGACCGAACTCGACGCCCTGCTCCAGGGATACGGCCACATCCCGATCCACGTCAGCGGCGACGATCCGATGACGGTCCACCGGGCGATGGCCGCCGCGATGGACGAAGCGCTGGACCGTATCGCGCTCCTGCAGCGCGGCGCGCGCGAGGACGGCGTGTCCGAGCGGCCGCACTGGCCGATGATCGTGCTGCGCACGCCGAAGGGCTGGACCGGTCCGGCGGAGGTCGACGGGCTGCCGGTGGAGGGCACCTGGCGCTCCCACCAGGTGCCGCTCGCGGCCGTACGGGACGACCCGCAGCATCTGCGGCAACTGGAGACATGGCTGCGCTCGTACCGGCCGGAGGAACTCTTCGACGCGCAGGGCAGCCCCCGCGAGCATGTGCTGTCCTGCGTCCCGGACGGTTCCCGGCGCCTGGGCGCCACCCCGCACGCGAACGGCGGCCTGCTGCTCCGCGAACTGCCACTGCCCCGTTGGAGCGCTACGCCGTGCCCGTCGACAAGCCCGGCGCGACTCTGCACGAACCCACCCGTGTCCTCGGAGACCTGCTCGAGGACGTCATGCGCGCCACCACCGAACGGCGTGACTTCCGCCTGGTGGGACCGGACGAGACCGCCTCCAACCGCCTGCAGGCCGTCTACGCGGCCAGCGGCAAGGCGTGGCAGGCACGGACCCTTCCCGTGGACGAGCATCTCGACCGGCACGGCCGGGTGCTGGAGATCCTGTCCGAGCACACCTGCCAGGGCTGGCTGGAGGGGTATCTCCTGACCGGCCGGCACGGGCTGTTCTCCTGCTACGAGGCCTTCGTGCACATCGTCGACTCGATGGTCAACCAGCACGTCAAGTGGCTGCGCGTCACCCGCCGACTGCCCTGGCGCGCGCCCATCGCGTCCCTCAACTACCTGCTCACCTCGCATGTGTGGCGCCAGGACCACAACGGCTTCTCCCATCAGGACCCGGGCTTCGTCGACCACATCCTCAACAAGAGCCCGGAAGCGGTACGCGTCTATCTGCCGCCCGACGCCAACACGCTGCTGTCGGTGGCCGACCACGCGCTGCGCAGCAAGGGCCATGTGAACGTGATCGTGGCCGGCAAGCAGCCCTGCTTCGACTGGCTGCCGATGGAGCAGGCTAAGGTGCACTGCGCCCGTGGCGCGGGGGTCTGGGAGTGGGCGGGGACGGAGAACGGCCGTGAGCCGGACGTGGTGCTCGCCTGCGCGGGCGACGTGCCCACCCTGGAGGTGGTGGCCGCCGCGCAGTTGCTGCGCCGGCATCTGCCCGATCTCGCCGTCCGCGTGGTGAACGTCGTCGACATCGCCTGCTTGATGACCGGCGAGGAACACCCGCACGGCATGAACGACTTCGAGTACGACGGCCTGTTCACCACCGACAGGCCGGTGATCTTCGCCTACCACGGCTACCCGTGGCTCATCCACCGCCTCGCCTACCGCCGCAGCGGGCACAAGAACCTTTATGTGCGCGGCTACAAGGAGATCGGGACGACGACCACGCCGTTCGACATGGTCGTCGGCAACGACCTCGACCGCTACCGGCTGGTCATGGACGTCATCGACCGGGTGCCCGGCCTGGCGGTGCGCGGTGCGGCCGTACGCCAGCGGATGGAGGAGGTCCGACTGCGCCACTACGAGTGGATCCGCGTCCACGGAACCGACCTGCCGGAGGTCGCCGACTGGTCCTGGGACGGCTGAACCCGCTGCCGGCAGGACCCGGGCGGGGCGGGACTCTCGGCCGCTGCCCGCTGCCCGCTGCCCGCTGCCCGCTGCCCGCTGCCCGCTGCCTCGCGGCCCCTCCGGCGGGTACGAGTGGCAGGTGTTGGGGAAGCCGGAGGTGTAGCGCTCACGGTCCCGAAGCCGTGGCGCCGGTGGAACCGCATCGGAACCGGATGCGAACCGGATGCGAACCGGATGCGGATCGGATGCGGATCGGATGCGGATGCGAACGGGATCGCCCGTGCGCCGGGTCCGGCGTCCCCCGGACGGAAGCCGACGAGGGTGCGGACGCCGGCCGCGTCGCCATCGGGCTGTAACCGCGTGGCCATCGGGCTGTGAGGCGCGCCGGGGGTCACCGCTCGGGAAGCGAGTGGTGGGCGATCCGGCGAGCGGGGTGCTTCCCGGACGGGCGGGTGTCGTCGACGCGGAACGTGAGACTGTTCATCACGCCCACCACGCCGTCCACCCGCCAGCTCAGCCGGACGGCCACCGGGATGTCGCTGCGGCGCTCCACGCGTCCCTCCAACGTGGCCGTCCCGTTGCGGACCGAGACGACGGCGCTGTGGGGCGGTATGCACAGGGCGCTGGCCAGCACCTCCTCGATGATCTCCCGGCGGATCTCCTCGTCGGTGCGCAGAAAGACCCGCAGCAGGTCGCGGCGAGTGGCGATGCCGATCAGGCGGTCCTCCTCGTCGACCACGGGCAATCGCTTGATGTGGTGACGCTCCATCACCCGTGCCGCGTCCGCGACGCGTTGCTCCGGGTGCACGGTGATCGCCGGTGTGGACATCAGCCGCCCCGCGGTCATGGCACGGGCCTCGGCGGCGGCGACACGGGCCCGCCGGCGCACCTCCGGCAGCCGCAGGCGGCCGCCCCGGGCTCGTCGCGCCTTCGCCGCCCGCCGGCGGACCAGGTCGGTCTCGGAGACCACGCCGAGGACCTTGTCATCGGCGTCCACCACCGGCAGGCCGCTGACCCGGTGCCGGGCCAGCAGCTCTGCCACGTCCCTGAACGGCGTCTCCCGAGACGCCCGGATGACGTCGGGGGTCATGACCTCGCCGACCTTGGATGTCTTCACGGCAGTTCCCTTCTCCGCTGGTCACTGTGGGAGGGCCACCCGGGCCGCCTGCTGTCCCCGCGTGCGGCCGGTCCCGGGCCGTACGGAGTCCCTCGGATGTGCTCCGGTGCGGGCGTGCGGCCGGAGCCATCGGGTGTGGGCGGCAGGTCCGGCCGCTGCCGTCCCATGGGACCGCCCGGGTGGCCGGCGCCTCGATGCCTCCTCAGCCTCCCGCGCACCTGCTGGACGGGCAGGGCCGACCGGCCCCGGGCTGCCGGGCGAACTTCCCTCCCCTCGCCCGGACCTGTCCGGTGACGAGACCGCCACGGTGTGGGACGCGGCGGCCGGCGGCCGGACCGGACGGTGCGCCGCCGCTGCGGGAGTGCCGGTCGGCCCTGGCCGTGGCGCCGTCAGGCCCATGCGCACGGTGGGCGGCCGGGGATTCTGGCGGGTGAGAGCAGTGGCGTACCGGACGCGGGAGGCACGATGAGCGGTGTGGTGGTAGTCGGTGTGGACGGGTCGGCGTCGAGTCTCGCCGCAGCCGAGGCCGCGGCACGGGAAGCGCGGTTGCGTGGGGCGGGGTTGCGGGTGGTACACGCGTTCATCTGGCCCGCGATGCGCGTGCCCCTGGGCCCGTCGCCGATGGGGCCGGCCGAGGGCGGGCTCCGGAACATGGCCGACCGGTTCGTGGCCGAGGCCGTCGAGCGTGCGCGCGCCGCGGAACCGGAGGTCGAGGTCAGCCATGCCGTGGTGACGGGTGAGCCGCTGACGGTCCTGGAGGCGCAGTCGCGGGCGGCCGAGCTGGTGGTGGTCGGGTCCCGAGGCATGGGCGGGTTCGTCGGGCTGCTGGTCGGTTCGACGGCCGTGCATCTGGCGGCGTACGGCCGGTGCCCGGTGCTGGTCGTGCGTGACCAGCCGAGTGCGGAGGGCCACATCGTGCTGGGCGTCGACGGCTCGACGGCGGGCGAGGAGGCGGTGGACTTCGCGTTCGCGGAGGCCGAGCTGCGGAAGGCGCCACTGGTGGCGCTGCACGCCTGGACCACGTGGAACGCGCCGGTGCCCGCACCGGAGGACCCGTCGATGCCGTACGCGAACCCGAGGGGCGCCCTCGCCGGGGAGGAGGAGCGCCTGCTGTCGGAAGCGCTCGCCGGCTGCCAGGAGCGGTACCCGGGTGTGGTGGTGGAGCACAGGGCGGTGCACGGCGCGACACGGACGGCGTTGATCGAGGCGAGCCGGTCCGCCCAACTGGTGGTGACCGGTGCCCGGGGCCGGGGTGGTTTCGCCGGGCTGCTGCTCGGCTCGGTCAGCCAGGCCCTGCTGCACCACGCCCACTGCCCGGTCGCGGTGGTGCGGGGAGCCGACGGGCGGCACTGACCTGTGGTAGGCGCCGGGCCGTGGCCTTGGCCCGCCGGTGCACTGGACTCCGGCAGGTGTCGCGGGGTGCCCGAGCCGTCGTACGGAAGGCTTCCGAGCGGCGCGGCGGGTGATCAGTGTCCTGGGCACCCGGAGGGACCGACAGGGCCGACCGGCCCCGGGAACGGACTGAAGGCCCCTGGGCATGCCGGACCGGCCGCACCGAGTCTGGAAGCCGAAGGACCACACGTCGGCGATGGTCCGGAACGGGAGTGTCCAGTGAGTGACCCAGTCGTTGACCCGGTGGTCGTGGGCGTGGACGGTTCCCCCTCCAGCACGGGCGCGGTCGAGTTCGCGGCCCGCGAGGCGCAGCTGCGCGGGGTGGGGCTGCGGATCGTGCACGCGTTCGGGAGGGTGCCCGAACCCCTGCCGGTCGGCGCGCCACCGTGGAACCCCGCCGACCACGGCCTGGGGCCGATGGCGTGGGAGGCCCTGGCGGGCACCGAGGAGCGGGCGCGCGCGATCGCGCCGGACATCCGGATCACCCGGTCGGTGGTGGCCGGGGATGCGCTCGAGGTGCTGGAGACCGAGTCGCGGTCCGCGTCGCTGGCGGTGGTCGGCAGCCGGGGCACGGGCAGGTTCGCCGGTCTGCTGGTGGGTTCGACGGCGGTGCATCTGGCCGCCCACGGCCGATGCCCGCTGACGGTGGTCCGGGGCCGCCCCGATCCGGCCGGTGCGGTGGTACTCGCCGTGGACGGCTCCGAAGCCGGTGAGGCGGCGGTGGAGTTCGCGTTCGCCGAGGCGGCATTGCGCGGGGCGCCGCTTGTCGCCGTGCATGTGTGGAACACCTGGAGCGAGGGCGCCTACGAAGGACCCGGCGACCCCCTGACCGCGGTGGTGGCGGACGTCGAGCGTATCCGCGAGGCCGAACAGCACCTGCTGGACGAGACGGTGGCCACCTGGCAGAAGGCCCATCCCCAGGTCGCGGTGGAGCGGCGCCTGGTGCGTTCCCGGATTCGCCCGGCCCTGATCGACGCCAGTCGGGGCGCCCAGCTGGTGGTGACCGGTGCCCGGGGCCGGGGCGGCTTCACCGGCCTGCTGCTCGGCTCCGTGAGCCAGGCGCTGCTGCACCATGCCCACTGCCCCGTCACCATCGTCCGCGGCAAGGAGTGACCGTGCCCGAGCGGCAGTACACGGCCGGGGGAGCACGCCCTGCCGGCGCGGACGTCCGCGCGGCCGCACACCCGGGGGTCCTCGTCCGTGGAGCCGCTCGGCCCGGGCCGAGAGGACCGAACGGGTTCCCGCGACGGGGGGGTCCCCCCTCCGCGCGGGCCCTCCTGCGCGAGTGCGGTCGAGAGCCGGGAGAAGGCCGGGCGAGGGGGCGGCCGGCCACGGCGGAGCCAGAGGCCGGACCGCACATCGCGGCACCACCGGCCAAGCGCTTCCGCGCCCGGCGGGCGGACGGGTCCGGTACGTGCGGGAACGTGGGCCCGCCGGAGCGGAAGGGGCCGGTCGGCAGAACACCGGAGCGGAATGGGCCGGTCGGCCCTGGCCGTTCGGCCCCGGAACCACGCAAGATCTGTGAAGGCGAGAACCGGCCCCGCAGACAGGGGTCTCCGGTTCCCGAGACAGACGACACAGGACTGGAGCCGTCCATGGCGGACAGCGAGCACCCCGGTAGCGACAACCCCATCCGCGTCTTCCTCATGGACGACCACGAGGTGGTGCGGCGCGGTGTGCGCGACCTGCTGGACGACGAGCCGGACATCACCGTGGTCGGCGAGGCGGGCACGGCGGAGCAGGCCCTGGTACGGGTTCCCGCGCTGCGCCCGCAGGTGGCCGTGCTCGACGTGCGCCTGCCCGACGGCGACGGGGTGACCGTCTGCCGCGAGCTGCGCTCACGCATGCCGGAACTGTCCTGCCTGATGCTGACCTCGTTCGACGACGAGGAAGCCCTGCTCGACTCGATCATGGCCGGAGCCTCCGGATACGTGCTGAAGCAGATCCAGGGCACGGGTCTGGTCTCGGCCGTCCGTACCGTGGCCGCCGGCCAGTCCCTGCTCGACCCGAGCGCCACCGCCAGGCTGATGACCCGGCTGCGTCAGGGCCAGGAGCCCGAGCCCGAGCCAGACGCCCTGCCGGGGCTGACCGAGCGGGAGCGGGAGATCCTGGCCCTGATCGGTGAGGGACTGACCAACCGCCAGATCGGCCTGCGGCTCTACCTCGCGGAGAAGACGGTCAAGAACCACATCTCCCGCCTGCTGGCCAAGCTCGGTGTGGAGCGGCGCGTCCAGGCCGCGGTCATCGCTACCCAGGCGCAGGAAAGGCTGAAGCACGACGTCCACTGAGCCGTACGGAGATGTCAGGAGTCGCGATGGCGGGCTGAGGTACCTGGCGAAGGGAGAACCATCAGCACCACGGCGGCGCCGCACGTACCCTGACCACGGCGGCGCCGCACGTACCCCGACGAGTTCCGCGAGCGCGGCTTCGGACGGCCGCACCGGCCGTCCGGACGCGCACATACGATGCCGGGCAGCCGCGGAGAGGCCCTGCCCGGCAGGGTCCGCCGAACCCGCACCCGGGGCCACCTCACTGCGAGCCGGGTGCTCCCCGAGTTCGCGCCCGGTGACCATCTCCGACTCGATCCGCACGAACACCCCGTCCCGCAACGGCATCCAGGACCTGGGACCGGTCCGTGACAGCCGCTCGTGCTCGGCGGGATCGGTCACCAGGGTGGCCAGCCCGGTGACGACCACACTCCAGCCGGACCGGGTGGCGGCGTCGAACTCGTCGGCCTCGAAGGCGACCACGGCCCCGTCGACGGCCCTCACGAGATCCGAGGCGGGCGAGGTGCACATCAGCACGGAGGCGTCCGAGTCCAGGCGGAAGTTGACGGGGAGGACCGCGGGCAGCGCCTGCCGGGTGTACACCACACGGCCCACCGGCACCTCGGCCAGCAGCCGCAGGCACTCCCGCCGGTCGAGTACGCGAAAGCCGTCCGTATGGAACATCGGTCCATCGTCCCCCGGGTGCCGTGAGGGGGCTAGGGCCGACCGGCCCTACCCCCCTCGTGAACGGCGGTGCCGTGTCGGGCCGTCTGGACCACTCGCGCCCGGCGAGGGGTCCTTTCGCAATGCCGGGTACTCCCCGGCGAGGGGCACGCGCCTCGCTCGGGCAACGGGGTCAGGCCCGTGCCCGCGCGGGCAGGGGCACCGTCCATTCCGCGACGGTGCCGGTGGGCTGGTTCGGCGTGAGGGCGAAGCTGCCGCCGAGGCCGGTGGCGCGCCGGAGGAGGTTGTCCAGGCCGCTGCGGCGGGTGACGGCCGGGTCGATGCCCTTGCCGTTGTCGGCGACGCGCAGATGGAGCCGTGAGCCGTCCGTCTCGGCGGTCACCTCGACGGTGGTGGCGCGGGCATGCCGGGCGGCGTTCGAGAGGGCCTCGCGCAGCACCGCCAGCAACTGCTCGGCATGCCCGTCGGGGACGTCCGTGTCCAGCAGGCCGGTCATGCGCAGGGCGGGGGCGAAGCCGAGCACGGTGGCGGCGCGGTCGGTCTCGGCCAGTAGCTTCCCGCGCAGTCCGCCGCGGCTGTCGGCACGGTCACGCTCGCGCAGTGCGTAGATCGTGCCGCGCACCGTCTTGATCGTTTCGTCCAGGTCGTCGACGACCCGCTGCACCCGCTCGGCGACCTGCGGCCGGTCGGCGACACGGCCCAGTACCGAGTTCAGCGTCAGCCCGGAGGCGAACAGCCGCTGGATGGCCAGGTCGTGCAGGTCGCGGGCGATGCGGTCCCGGTCGCTCAGGACCATGAGGTGCTCGGCCTCGCGCCGGTGCTCGGCGATCTCCAGGGCGAGTGCGGCTTGGTCGGCAAAGCCGCTGATCATGGTCATGGTGGCGTCGGTGAACTCCGTACCGCCGGACAGATTGGCGACCTGCAGGACGCCGCGCACGTGCTCGGCCCCGCCCAGGGGGAGCAGGAATCCGGGGCCCAGGCCGATGCGTGACGCGGAGCCGCCCCCGCCCTGAGGCTCCTCCGACAGGGCACTGCTCATGAACCGCTGGTTGGAGTGGTAGACCTGCGCGGCCAGCGCGGCGGCCGGCAGCACGAGCCCGTGTACCCGCTCGGCGTGCTCGCCCTCGGCGGCCTCGATCACCAGTTCGTCGCCGCCGTCGAGGGGTACCGCCAGCGTCACCAGATCGGCACCGGACAGTGCTCTGACCGCGGCGGCGATCTGGTGCAGGACCTGTTCCGTGTCGGTGCCTGACAGCAGGTTGCGGGTCAGCTCGCTACCCGCCGCCAGCCGCAGCTCGCGGTGCCGGGTGTCCTCGTACAGGCGGGCATTGTCGATCGCGACGCCGGCCGCGGCGGCCAGGGTGCGCAGCACCGCCTCGTCGTCGTCCTCGAACTCCGCCCCGCCGCGCTTGTCGGTCAGGTACAGGTTGCCGAAGACCTGGTCACGCACGCGCACCGGCGCACCCAGGAACGTCGTCATCGGGGGGTGCCCCTCGGGGAAGCCGACGGAGCCGGGATGACGACCGAGGTCGGCCAGGCGCAGTGGCTCCGGCTCCTTGACCAGCAGTCCCAGGATGCCCCGGCCCTCGGGGTAGTGGCCGATCGCCTCGATCGTGTCCTCGTCCATGCCGACCGTGATGAACCGCCGTATCCTCCCCTTCTCGCCCAGCACGCCCAGCGCCCCGTACCGGGCGTCCACCAGGGTCACGGCGGACTCGGTGATGCGGCGCAGCACGACATCGAGATCCAGATCGGTGCCGATGGAGAGGACCGCGTCCAGCAGCGTATGCACCCGGTCCCGCGTCGCGCGGACCTGCTCCACCTGCGCCTGCAGGCCCTCCAGCAGTTCATCCAGCCGCAACTGGGGCGCCGCGGGGACGCCCTTCCGCCCCTGCGCCGGACTCTCCGCCATCCCCGCCCCCTCCGCACACGCTGCCCACCCATCATGCCCGAAGGACCCTGCCGCTGCTCGGGCGCATGCGGTCAGCGTCTCGGGGCTGAAGCCCCGAGGCGTCCCGCGAGAGGTCGCTGATGCGGCCGTCCCGGCGACCAGGATCCTGGTCGGCGCGGCTCACGGATCCGTTCACCGGGTACGGGGCACTTCTCGGGGACCGTCTCCGGTCGGCGCCGCGTCCGGGCGCCGACCGCCCCTCGCCCATGGCGCCGCGGGTTCGCACGGCCCGCCCGCCCACGGGGCTGCGGGCCCGAGCCGCCCGCACACCCACCGCACACCCACCGCGCCGTCGCCGGGGCCGGGCCGCGACCGCCG
Organism: Streptomyces sp. I6; assembly: GCA_003725745.1. Lineage (GTDB taxonomy): Bacteria > Actinomycetota > Actinomycetes > Streptomycetales > Streptomycetaceae > Streptomyces. The sequence goes on from RHDP01000001.1 coordinate 6,447,855, forward strand.
GGCGTCAATGATCCACACGGGTGGAGAGGCACCGTACATACTGCTCGGAGCCGGTGGGACCGAGCCGGGCGACCCCGACGAGTGAACGCGCAGACGCCCGGCGGATGGAGAGACGATGAGCAAGGGCACGACGACCGACCCGAAGCCGTCCGAACCGCACGCCGCCGACACCCATGACCGGATCCGGGTGCACGGCGCGCGCGAGAACAACCTCAAGGACGTCGACGTCGAGATCCCGAAGCGCAGGCTGACGGTCTTCACGGGCGTCTCCGGCTCGGGCAAGAGCTCACTGGTGTTCGACACGATCGCCGCGGAGTCGCAGCGGATGATCAACGAGACCTACAGCGCCTTCGTCCAGGGCTTCATGCCGACGGCGGCGCGCCCCGAGGTCGACGTCCTCGACGGCCTGACCACCGCGATCAGCGTCGACCAGCAGCGGATGGGCGGCGACCCCCGTTCCACGGTCGGCACCGCCACCGACGTCAACGCGATGCTGCGCATCCTCTTCAGCCGCCTCGGGCAGCCGCACATCGGCCCGCCCAGCGCGTTCTCCTTCAACACCGCCTCGGTCCGGGCGAGCGGCGCGATCACGGTCGAGCGCGGCGACCGGAAGGCGGTCAGGGCGACCTACTCCCGTACCGGCGGCATGTGCCCGCACTGCGAGGGCCGGGGCAAGGTCTCCGACATCGACCTCGGCCAGCTCTACGACGACACCAAGTCGATCGCCGACGGCGCCTTCACCATCCCCGGCTGGAAGTCGGAGAACCTGTGGACCGTGGGGATCTACGCCGAGTCGGGATTCCTCGACCCGAACAAGCCGATCCGCGACTTCACCGAGCAGGAGATGCGGGACTTCCTGCACCGCGAGCCCACCAAGGTGAAGGTCAACGGCGTCAACCTCACCTTCGAAGGGCTGATCCCGAAGATCCAGAAGTCGTTCCTGTCCAAGGACAGGGAGTCGATGCAGCCGCACGTCCGGGCCTTCGTGGAGCGGGCCGTCACCTTCACCACCTGCCCCGGGTGCGACGGCACCCGCCTCAGCGAGGGCGCCCGCTCGTCGAAGATCAAGGGCGTGAGCATAGCCGACGCCTGCGCGATGGAGATCCGCGACCTCGCGGAGTGGGTCCGCGGACTCGACGAGCCGTCGGCGGCGCCGGTGCTCACGGCACTGCGGAACACCCTCGACTCGTTCACGGAGATCGGCCTCGGCTACCTCTCGCTGGACCGGCCGGCCGGCACGCTCTCCGGGGGCGAGGCGCAGCGCGTGAAGATGATCCGCCACCTCGGCTCCTCGCTCACCGACGTCACCTATGTCTTCGACGAGCCGACCACCGGTCTGCACCCCCACGACATCCAGCGGATGAACAGCCTGCTGCTGCGGCTTCGCGACAAGGGCAACACGGTGCTCGTCGTGGAGCACAAGCCGGAGGCGATCGCCATCGCGGACCATGTCGTCGACCTGGGCCCGGGCGCCGGTACCGAGGGCGGCGCCGTCTGCTTCGAGGGCACCGTCGAAGGTCTGCGGGCCAGCGACACCGTCACCGGCCGCCATCTCGACGACCGGGCCGCCCTGAAGGAGGCGGTGCGCAGCCCCGCGGGCGCACTGCCGATCCGCGGCGCGACGGCCAACAACCTGCAGGGCGTCGACGTCGACATCCCCCTCGGAGTGCTCTGCGTGGTGACCGGTGTCGCCGGATCCGGCAAGAGCTCCCTCGTGCACGGGTCGATCCCGGCCGAGGAGGGCGTGGTGTCGGTCGACCAGAGTGCCATCCGCGGTTCCCGGCGGAGCAATCCGGCGACGTACACCGGGCTGCTCGACCCGATCCGCAAGGCGTTCGCCAAGGCCAACGGAGTGAAGCCGGGGTTGTTCAGTGCCAACTCGGAGGGGGCCTGCCCCGCCTGCAACGGCGCCGGCGTGATCTACACCGACCTGGCGATGATGGCCTCGGTCGCCACCACATGCGAGGACTGCGACGGGAAGCGGTTCCAGCCCTCGGTGCTGGAGTACCTCCTCGGCGGCCGCGACATCAGCGAGGTGCTCGCGATGCCGGTGACGGAAGCCGGGGAGTTCTTCGGCGCGGGCGAGGCGCGCACCCCGGCCGCGCACAGGATCCTCGGCCGGCTCGCCGACGTCGGCCTCGGCTACCTCAGCCTCGGCCAGCCGCTCACCACGCTGTCCGGCGGCGAGCGGCAGCGGCTCAGGCTGGCCACCCACATGGCGGGCCGGGGCGGCGTCTACGTACTCGACGAGCCCACGACGGGACTGCACCTGGCCGACGTCGAGCAGTTGCTCGGCCTGCTCGACCGGCTCGTCGACTCCGGCAAGTCCGTGATCGTCATCGAGCACCACCAGGCGGTCATGGCGCACGCCGACTGGATCATCGACCTCGGTCCCGGCGCCGGACACGACGGCGGCCGGGTCGTCTTCGAGGGCACCCCGGCCGAACTGGTCGCCGCCCGTACCACCGTTACCGGGGATCACCTCGCGCGGTACGTCGGCGCCTGAGCGGACCTCACGGGGCGAGAGCGGGTGGCGCGCCCGAGCCCGGGAGGCCAGGGGGCGGGCCGAGGCCCGGGCAGGCGCGGCAGGCCCGGGCAGGCCCGTCGAGCCCGGGCAGGGACGCCCGGTCGGCGCGTGCGCGGCTACCGCCTGGTGTGCGCGGCATCCGGCTGGTGGGGGCGCGCCTTCCGCCGCCGCCCCGGCCGCCGGGCCCTGCCGGACGACGGACCAGGGCGGCTACCGGCCGCGGCGCGGCGCCGCGATAACGCGATAACGCGGTGACCCGGCAGGCCGGTTGCCGCTCGCGGTCCACACCGGGCGGCCGGGTTCCCCGCCGGAGCGTGAGCCGGAGCACGGGCGCGGGCGTGGCTATCGGCGGCTGCGGACCAGCAGGTGGAGGAAGTACGGCGTGCCGATGACCGCGGTCATCAGGCCCGCTCCGAGCTGCGCCGGGGCGATCACGGTACGGCCCAGCAGGTCCGCGACGCACACCAGCGAGGCCCCGAGAAGCACCGCCACCGGTACCACCCGCACGTGCTGCCGGCCCACCAGCGCCCTCGCCGCGTGCGGCGCCACGAGCCCCACGAAGCCGATCGTGCCCGCGGCGGCCACCGCGGCGGCCGCGAGCAGGACGCTGAGCACGAGGAAACCCAGCCGCCCCCGTGCCAGATCGAGGCCGAGCAGCCTCGGGGTGTCCTCGTCCAGCGACACCAGGTCCAGTTCCGTGCGCCGGACCACCGCGACGAGCCCGGCCACGGCCAGCACGGCCGCCAGCGGGACCACATCGACCAGGTTCCGCCCGTACGTCGAACCCGACAGCCAGGTGAGTGCCTTCGTCGCGTTGAACGGGTCGGTCAGGACGATCAGGAGGCTGATGATCGCGGCACTGCCGGTGGCGACACCGAAGCCGACGAGTACGAGCCGGTTCTGCTGGAAGCCGCCCCGCGAGGCGAGACCGAAGACGATGACGGAACTGGCCGCAGCGCCGGCGAACGCCGCCCCGGCCACGCTCCACGATCCGGCCGAGGCAACCGTCGTCACCAGGAGCACGGCACCGAGAGCCGCCCCGCCGGAGACGCCCAGGATGGCGGGTTCGGCCAGTGGATTGCGGGTCACGGCCTGCACCAGCGTCCCGGCCAGCGCGAGCGCGGCGCCCGCGCACAGGGCCGCGAGAACCCGGGGCACGCGGGTGTCCAGGACGAACCCGACCGTGCGACCGGCCCTGCCCTGGGCCCAGTTCACCACGTCGCCGAGCAGCAGCTTGCTGTCGCCCAGCAGCACGGCGGCGATCGTCACACCGACGAGCACGGCCACCAGCACGGCCGTGGTGGTCAGGAAGACGGCCCGGCTCCGGATGCGCAGCCGGTCGGCGGCAGCGGCGCCCACGCCGTCCTTGACCCGGGCGGCCATCACGACCAGGAACAGTGCGCCGACGAGGCTGGTGGCCACGCCCGTCGGCACGGCGACCGCCACGTCGGCGGGCACCACGGCACGCAGCAGCACGTCCGAGCCGAGGACCAGCACCGCACCGGCCAGGCCCGCGACGGGTATGCCCGCGCGTGCCCGCGAGTAGGACCGGAACCGGCGCGCGAGCGGCCGGACCAGGGCGGGGGCGCACAGCCCCACGAAGCCGATCGGCCCGGCGAGGGTGACGGCCGCCGCCGAGAGCAGCGCCGCGAGTACGACCACCGTGACCCGGGTCGCCCGGACGGGGACGCCGAGCCCGCGCGCCGCGTCCTCGCCGAGCGCCAGGGCGTCCAGCCTGCGCGCCACGAGCAGCAGCCCGACGAGGCCGATCACGCCGAGCGGCGCCATCTGCAGCACGCCGTCGAAGCCGTTCTGCGAGATGCTGCCCTGGTTCCAGCGGTAGAGCCCCTCCGTCTGCTGCGGGAAGAGCAGCAGCAGGCTCTCGGTGACGGCGGTCAGTCCCAGCGTCAGGGCGCTGCCGGCGAGCACCAGCCGTACGGTGCCGGTGCCCAGGCCCGACAGCCCGAGCACCACGGCCGCCGCCGCGAGACCCCCGGCGAACGCCACGCCGGAGGAGGCGAGGAGCGGCAGCGAGACGCCGGTGACGGTGGCCAGACCCAGGGCCAGATAGGAACCGGCGTTCACCGCAAGGGTGTCGGGAGAGGCGAGCACGTTGCGGCTCACCGCCTGGAGGGCGGCGCCCGCCATGCCGAGCACGGCCCCGACGAGCAGCCCCGCGGCCATGCGGGGGAGCCGGGAGGCGATGACCACGGACGCGTCGTCGGGGTCGGCGCGCCCGGTGAGTGCCTTCCACACCTCGGGCGCGCCGACGGCGGCCGTGCCCTGGGTGATGTCGACGACCGCGAGGACCGCGACGAGGAGGACGAGTGCGGCCGTCACCGCGGCCGCGCCCGTCCGGGACGGGGCGGCCGGCGGACGGGTGGCGGGTGGGGAGGCGGTGACGGCCATCGGTGCTACTTCGTCAGCGCCTGGACCGCGGCGTCGACGTACTTCCCCATCGACTCGGGGCCACCGAACATCCAGATGCCGTCGGGCAGCCGGTGGACGTTGCCCTTCTTCACGAACGGCAGCGACTTCCACACCGAGTCGTTGGCGAGCACGCCGTTGAAGGGCGTGCTGGCCTTGTCGCCGTCGCTGCCGATGTAGGCGAACTGCACGTCGCCGAGCTTGGTGAGGCCCTCGACGTCGGTCGCGGCGAGCCCGTAGCTCGGGTCGCCCTCGACCGTCCAGGCGTTCTTCAGGCCGATCTTCTCGTTGACGGCGCCGATGAGCGAGCCGCTCGTGTACGGCCGGATCGAGACCTGGTTCGAGACGACATAGCCGTCGGCGAAGGCGTACTCGGTGCCGGCGAGACCGGCGTCGGCGAGGGCCTTCCTGCCCTCGGCGAGCTTCGCCTCGAAGTCCTTCTTGAGCTTCCCGGCCTGCTCCGTGGTGCCGGTGGCCTCGGCGATCAGGTCGAGGTTCCCGGTCATCTGCCCGATGGGGTCCGCCGCGTCGGCCGCGCGCACCTCCAGCACCGGCGCGATCTTGCGCAGCTGCTTCACGGCGGCCGGAGGCAGATCGCTGGTGGCGACGATCAGGTCGGGCGACAGGGACGCGATCGTGTCCATGCTGGGCTCGCCGCGGGTACCGATGTCCTTGGGCTCGTTCTTCAGCGGAACGGCGGTGTCCCAGTTCTCGTAGCCCTTGACGTCCGCGACGCCGACGGGGTCGACGCCCAGCGACACCAGGCTCTCGACGACGTTCCACTCCGTTCCGACGACCTTCTCGGCGGGGCCGTCGAGCTCCACCTTCGCGCCGGTCGCGTCCGTGAGGGTGATCGGCTCAGCGGCCTTCTTCGCGTCGTCGTCGGCGGCGGGCTCCGTCGTCCCGCAGGCGGTCAGGGCGAGGGCCGCCGCGGTCGCGACCGCGGCGGTGGGGATGATGCGTCTCATGGGGTGGTACTGAGCCTTTCGGTTCGCGAGTGGTGCCGGCCGATCGCGCGGGTGCGCAGCCGGCCCGTCAGGGGATCGGTGTCGACCTCGATGCGGATGCCGTACGTGCCGGTCAGCCGCTGCGCCGTGAGGACCTCCCCGGGGAGGCCGTCGGCGACGACCCTGCCCTCGTGGAGTAGCACGATCCGGTCGGCGACCGCCGCGGCCTGGTCGAGGTCGTGCAGCACGGCGCCGACGGCGATCCCGTGGGCGTCCGCGAGGTCGCGGACGAGATCGAGGAGTTCGACCTGGTAGCGCAGGTCGAGGTAGGTGGTCGGTTCGTCGAGCAGCACCACCCCGGTCTCCTGGGCGAGGCAGCAGGCGAGCCACACCCGCTGCAGCTGCCCTCCGGAGAGATGCTCCGCCCCCGGTGGGCGAGCTCCGCGACGCCGGTCATGGCGAGCGCACGGTCCACCGCGGCCCGGCCGCCCGGGTCCGATGTGCCCCAGCGGCTCCGGTACGGGTACCGACCGAACTCGACGACGTCGCGCACGGTGAGCCCACTGGGTGTGGGACGCCCCTGTGTCAGCAGCGCGACGTGGCGGGAGAACTGCCGTGGTGTCAGGGCGAGGCCGTCCGTGTCGGCGTCGATGACGATGTCCGCGGTCCTGGGCCGTTGCAGCCGCGCCAGGGTGCGCAGCAGCGTCGACTTCCCGCTGCCGTTCGGCCCCACCAGCACGGTCACTTCGCCGGGGCGCAGCGTCAGGGACGCGTCGTGTACGACGTCGACACGTTCGTAGGCCACGGTGACACCCGTGGCCGACAGCTCATGACCGCGGGGCCCTGGGGCCGCGTTCTCCTCACCGACTCTCACCATGCAAGGTTAGCCTAACCTTAGGGATGCCTCTAAGGGGGGTGGGGGTGTGAGCACAAGGGGAAAATGAGCCTTATCTGCCCGAAAGCGTGATGCAGGACGGTGCGCGCCGGACCGTCGAGCGGAGTGCTCGGCCGGGCGCACCGGACGGGCCGGGCGACGCGCGACCGGAGCCGGGGCCTGAGTTGGAGCCTGAGCCTGAGCCTGAGTCGGGGCCGGGGCCGGGGCCGGAGCCGGGAGTGAGGGCGAGGGCGACGGCGTAGACCGGGCGACCGTGGGCCGGGCGACCGTGGGCCGGGAGCCGGGAGCCGGGAGCCGGGAGCCGGGAGCCGGGCGCGGGGAGCGGGCAGGCGAGCCGGCAGGCTCGCTCGTGGACGGCGGAACCGACCGTCCAGCGCCGTCCTGCCCGGTACCCCTGGCGGCAGACGGCCGAGCGTCCGGGTGCGGAGCGTACTCACCCGGGCCGTGCCAGGTCCCGAACTCCCCTGAAAGGGTTCGCTCTTCGCCGCGGGGAGGCGGGCCTGCCCCGGCGGTCGCCGCCGACCGCCCCGACCGGCGCGGACGGGGGCGTGTACCGGCGCGGAGCGGGGCGGACAGGGGCGTACGGGGCGCGGACCGGCGCGGACGGGGCGGTGGGCGACTCGCCCGAGACGCCCGGCCGGTGCCCCGTCAACCCGTACCGTCCGCGCCCGGCACCGGCAACCTCCGTCCGCCGACTCGCCGACTCGCCGGGAAGCCGGTTCGGGCCCGGTCCCATCTCGTCACGGCATGCTTCTCCTGCAACCCCCTCTTCCGAGAGAGCGACAACGTGGCCATGCACAAGTCGTCCGAGGCACTCGGCGCGGACTCCTACGAAGACGAACTCCCCGTCCGGCGCAGGCGGCCCGGCAATGTGGTCGTGAAGTGGATCACCACCACCGACCACAAGACGATCGGCACGCTCTATATGTCGACGTCGTTCATCTTTTTCTGCATCGGCGGGCTCATGGCGCTGTACATGCGCGCCGAGCTGGCCCGCCCCGGTGTGCAGATCATGTCGCACGAGCAGTACAACCAGGCGTTCACGATGCACGGCACCGTGATGCTCCTCATCTTCGCGACACCGCTGTTCGCCGGATTCGCCAACTGGATCATGCCGCTGCAGATCGGCGCTCCCGATGTGGCGTTCCCGCGGCTGAACATGTTCGCCTACTGGCTGTACCTCTTCGGCTCGCTCATCGCGATGGGCGGCTTCCTCACCCCCAACGGAGCCCCGGACTTCGGCTGGTTCGCCTACTCCCCGCTGTCGAGCGCCGTTCACAGCCCGAACATCGGCGCCGATCTGTGGATCACGGGTCTGGCCTTCTCCGGCCTGGGTACGATCCTCGGCTCGGTCAACTTCATCACCACCATCATCTGCATGCGCGCCCCGGGCATGACGATGTTCCGCATGCCGGTCTTCTGCTGGACCGTGCTGCTGACCGGTGTGCTGGTCCTGCTGGCCTTCCCGGTGCTGGCCGCGGCCCTGTTCGCGCTGGAGGCCGACCGCAAGTTCGGCAGCCACATCTTCGACCCGGCCAACGGCGGCGCCCTGCTGTGGCAGCACCTCTTCTGGTTCTTCGGCCATCCCGAGGTGTACATCATCGCGCTGCCGTTCTTCGGCATCATCTCCGAGGTCATCCCGGTCTTCAGCCGCAAGCCGATCTTCGGCTACATCGGCCTGGTGGCCGCGACCATCGCGATCGCGGGCCTGTCGGTGACGGTGTGGGCCCACCACATGTACGTCACCGGGGCGGTGCTGCTGCCGTTCTTCTCCTTCATGACCTTCCTCATCGCCATCCCCACCGGCGTGAAGATCTTCAACTGGATCGGCACCATGTGGCAGGGCTCGCTGTCCTTCGAGACGCCGATGCTCTGGGCGATCGGCTTCCTGATCACCTTCACCTTCGGTGGTCTGACCGGTGTCATCCTGGCCTCGCCCCCGATGGACTTCCACGTCTCCGACTCGTACTTCGTCGTCGCGCACTTCCACTACGTCGTCTTCGGCACCGTGGTCTTCGCGATGTTCGCCGGATTCCACTTCTGGTGGCCGAAGTTCACCGGCAAGATGCTCGACGAGCGACTCGGCAAGATCACCTTCTGGACGCTGTTCATCGGCTTCCAGGGCACCTTCCTGGTCCAGCACTGGCTGGGTGCCGAGGGCATGCCCCGCCGCTACGCCGACTACCTGGCCGCCGACGGCTTCACCGCGCTGAACACCGTCTCCACCATCAGCTCGTTCCTGCTCGGCCTGTCGATCCTCCCCTTCCTCTACAACGTGTGGAAGACCGAGAAGTACGGCGAGAAGGTCGAGGTGGACGACCCGTGGGGCTACGGCCGCTCCCTCGAATGGGCGACGTCCTGCCCGCCGCCGCGGCACAACTTCTACACCCTGCCGCGGATCCGCTCCGAATCCCCGGCGTTCGATCTGCACCACCCGGGCGTCGCATCGAACGACGAGGCCGGCCTGACCGGCCACCGGGACGTCTTCGAGCCCGGCAGGGGCGCCGCTCCCCCGCTGGGCGACGACGGCGGCACCCGGTGACCGGCGCGGAGGGCGGCGCCGGCGACAGCGTCGACACGGCGGCGGGCCTCGCCCGGCTGGAGGGCTATCTGATGGCCAACGCCCATGTCCGCGCGGCCCGTACGGCGGCCGAGGGGCTCGCCGACCGGATGCCGTGGCTGACAGCCGACGAACGAACCGAACTCGTGCGCCTCGCCACGGCCGACCGCATCCAGGTCTCCCGGGAGCAGTTCGAGGCGGTTGCGGTACGCGCCCGCGAACTGGAGGCCCAGTACGCGGCCCGCTACGGGGAACTGCGGCGCCGCGTCCTGTGCCGCGGAGTCGCCTGCGCGGCCGTCTGCCTCACCCTCTGCACGACCACCGTGGTGCTCGCCGCCCACCGGTGACGGAGGGGCCCGGGCACGGGGCCGTCGCCGACCGGTGGTGTCACGGCGCCTCGCGCGTGTGCCGGACCCGGCCGTCGGCGTGACGATGGGAGGGCGACGCCGGTGCCGCCCGCCGTGAAGGAGTTCACCGTGGCAGCCGAACACACCACCCCGCACGTCGAGCCGGTCATCTCGGTGTCCACCGCCGGCCGGCGGGCGGAGCTGGTCCTGAGCGGGGAGATCGGAGCCGCGGTCCTGCGGGAACTGGAACAACGCCTCGACGCACCCGCGCTCGCCGGGGCCGCCGAGTGGGTCGTGGATCTGAGCGGCGTCACCCGCCTCGATCTCGCGTGCGCGTACGCGCTCCTGAGGGTGGCCACCCAGACCGCGAGGCCCCGGCCGTGACCATCCGGGGGGCGCGGCGCGGTGTCCGCCGGACGCTGCACCACGCCGGGCTCGATGCGGTCGCCACGATCGCCGAGTGACGGGTGCCGCCGAGTGACGGGTGCCGCCGAGTGACGGGTGCCGCCGGGTGGCGGCCGCACGGCGGCTTCGCCGGTGTGACGGGCCGCAGGCCCGCACCGGACGGGTGGTGGTCCCCGCACCGGTGCGGGGACCACCACCCGTATCGACGGGGAGCGGATTCCAGGGCCCCGGGTCCGTCGGGTCCCGAGCTTCGCGCTCTCTCGTGGCCTCGTGGCCTCGTGGCCTCGTGGCCTCGCGCGGCAGGAGCGGCTCGACGCGGCTTCGCGCTCCACCGGAGGGGTCGGGTGTCCACGGCGAGAGCCATGACCGCGGGACCGTCAACGATCACATGTTCGGCACGGGGTGCGGGTCCCGCTGCCCGGCCGCCGGATCGCGTCTGGTCGCGGACACCAGGTGGTGGCGTGTCACACGGGCGCATTCGTGCCAGAACGGCACGGCGGTCAGATACGCGCCCAGCGCCGACAGGATCCCGAGGGAGACGTCCACACTGAGCCGTCCCTGCCTGGCCCAGTAGACGTCCCGCAGATCGAGGAGCAGGGCGAACTCGTCGGCGATGAGGGCGGTTCCCGAACCGTACGCGGCGGCGAGGGCCGGATGGCCGACCGCGCGCTCGTCGCCGCGCACGGCGACGAGGCCGACGCACGCCAGGGTCCCGATCCCGAGGTTGTAGTGGTGGAAGTGGCGCCCGGCGGCGCTGATGTTCCCCCAGGGCAGCCATCCGTCGCGGATTCCGTGGGTGATCAGCCGGACGGCACCCCATGTGGTGCCGAAGGAGATCCACGTCACGATCAGCGACCTCTTGGTCGGGGTCAGGTGCCGGTCCGCCGACTCGTGCCAGCGTGCGGTGAGGCCCTGCCGCGGCCGGTTCCTCCGGTGGGAGGCGTCACCTCCCACGGGTTCGGCATTCCGGATTCGGCGGAACGGGATCGGTCTCCCGCTCCTCGGCCCCTCCTCCGGCGCCCATGCCGGCGTGGGTGCCGACGCGCGCACCGGTGCCGTCGGGCCCGTGGCGGAATGCCGACGCGACGGCGTTCATGCAGTCGCCGCAGTACTCGTCGCGGTCGTCGGCGGCGCCCGGCTGCCACGCGGCCGTGCTACGGGCCATCCGGGCGCACAAGGCGTCCCCGTTGCGGTCGAGGGCGTGCCACAGGAGTGTGGTACCGCCCTCCGCCTCTATTCGTTCAGCGCACATGCTGTACATCGGCCACCTCCGCCTCGGACTCCGCTGGGGTCCGCGGTTCCATGAGAGTCCCGGGCCGTTCCGGCTGCCACTCAAACGCCATCGAACGGGTGAAGAACACGCCCCGGCTGGTGCGGGCTCCCGGCGGGAGGGGCAACTCACCCGGCCGGCGGCCGATTCGGCCTGCCGGGGCGGGAGCGCGCCGTGGGCTGGGCACCGCGCGGGACGGTGAGCCGATGGACTCCTCGACGGCAGGTCCCGCGCTCCTCCGCTCCGCCCGATCGGAGGTTGTCCCCACGACGGGCGTTTCAGCCGCCGATCGTCGGCGACCCGTCTGGGGAAGGACGAACATCCGCGAACGGAGGAGGCGTTCCACGTGGAGTACGAGAACTGGCGTCATGACGCGGCCTGCCGCGACGAGGACCCCGATCTCTTCTTTCCCATCGGCAACAGCGGGCCCGCCCTGCTGCAGGTGGCCGAGGCCAAGGCCGTCTGCGCGCGGTGCCCGGTCCGGGAGCGGTGCCTTGAGTGGGCCATGTCCCACGGCCAGGACTCCGGGGTGTGGGGCGGTCTCGGCGAGGACGAACGGCGCGCTCTCAAGCGCCGGACGGCACGTCAGAGCCGGCAGGCGGGGCATGGCTCCGCCTCGTAGTCGCTCACGGCACCCCGCCCCGCCCGGTACGGACGCGCCGGCAGGAGGCGGTACGGCCGTGGTCACGACGTCCACCGGCGCCCGGACGGGGCTCGGCACCAGCGATCGGGCGGCCGGACGGGACACGGCGCTAGTGATCCGGGCGGCCGGACGGGACGCGGCGCTAGTGATCCGGGCGGCCGGGCGGGTCGAGCCGGTCGGTCGGGAGGACGAGCACGGCCGCCAGCAGGACGACGGGCAGCAGAGGTGCCGCCGTCCTCGCCGTGCCGACGGCGAGCGTGCCGAGAGCGGCGCCGGCCGGGATCGCCAGGAGCAGGGCGGTCCTGCTCCAGTCGGGCCGCCGGCGCGCCAGGACGTCGGTCAGCACGGCCGTGAGCAGCCCCGTCATATACGTGGTGGAGACGCCCGGCGGCGCGGTGGCGCGGATCGTGGCGCTCTGGCATCCCATCGCCAGGGCGGCGGCCCCCAGGAGGACGGTCCGCAGCGCCGCGGGAGGGCTGCCGTCCGCCGCGAACCAGCCCGCCAGCACCCCGCACAGCAGCAGCATCTCGCCGCCGAGCAGACCTCGTAGGGCGGGTCGGCTCTCTCGTTCACGGCGCTCGCGGTACCGGGCGCCCAGCAGTACGCCCGCGATGTAACCGGCGAGGGCGACGACGGAGTTCACCGCCAGAGAGGGGTCGGAACCGCCGGCCGCGATTCCCACGAGCGCGAGATTGGCCGTCATCACACTGACGAACACCCCGCCGAGGGCCAGAAAGCTGATCGCGTTCAGTGCCCCCGCCAGCAGCGTCAGCAGCAGGAAGGGGGCCCGGGACCGCGGACCTCCCGGACCGGCCTGCGACGGCGCGGACGCCTCCATCCGGGCACCTCCCTGGGCTTCGCCCCGTGGCGTGCGGCTGCGGGCCGGGTGCCGGCCCGCTCGCGGCCGGTCCGACGAGCCTAAGGGCTGTCTCGTCATCCTCGGTGGATCAGCGCGCGATCGACAGCAGGTGCCGGCCGCGGGTTGTCTGCCGTCTGCCGTCTGCCGTCTGCCGCCGGCCGCCGGTCGTCCGTTCCGGCGCTCACGCCCCCGCGAGGCTCCGCGTCCGCCGGAGCGCGGCCCGCCCGCGTCCCGCGTCCGCCGGAGCGCGGCCCGCCCGCGTCCCGCGTCCGCCGGAGGGTGGCCGCCGGCGCCACTGCGCGCCGCGGAGCGCCGGCCCTCCGGTGCCCACCGCGCCCCCGGTCTTCACCTGGCCAACACCGCACGTCAGTAACCGTGTTGCCGGGCGGGCCCGCGCTTTAAGCGCGTCCTGCTGCGTTGACACAAAGCTGTCGTCGCCGCTGCATCAAGCTGACAGCTATCCGTCCGATGTAAGTACTGCCGCACTGGCAAGGTCGCACCTGGCGAACATCCCCACTGGTAAGCCACAACAGGGAGCACACATGGACCTGATGTCACTTGCGAAGAGACCGCTCCGTACCGCCCGGGCCGGAGTCGTCGCCGGACTCGCGACCGTCGCCCTGATGACGACCGCCGGTACCGCCGCCGCCGCCGCGCCCGCCCCGCACACCGCTGACGCCGCCGCGCCGACCGGAGCGGACGCCCGGCAGCTTCCGGCGGGCCTCCCCGTCCTGCAGCAGGCGACCGAGATCCTCTGCGGCCGACTCGAGAGCGCGGCCCGCGGCGGTGCCGTTCCCGAGCAGGCCCTCGCCCTCTGCAAGCGCGTCAACGGCTGGGACTAGGCGGGCGTGCCGCGATGCGGTTTCAGCTGCTGGGACCGCTGAGCATCACCGACGGTGCCGACAGCGTGGTCCTCCCGCCCTCAAAACCGACCGTTCTCCTCGCCTCCCTGCTGCTGCACGCCAACAGCGTCGTCTCCGTCGAGTACCTCCAGCGCACCATGTGGGGCGAGGAGCAGCCCGCGACCGCCCGAGCGGCACTCCAGACCTGTGTGCTGCGGCTGCGGCGGCTGTTCGTGAAGCACGGCGTGACCGGCGCGCCGATCGAGGCCGTACCCGGCGGATACCGCATCTGCGCGGGGGCGGAGTCGCTCGACCTGATCGGTTTCCGGGAACGGCTGCGCCTGGCCGCGACGTACACACACGACCCGGAGAAGGAACTGCACACCCTGGAGGACGCACTGTCGCTGTGGCAGGGGCCGCTGCTGGCGAACGTCCGCTCCGACGTACTGCGGCGCGACGAGGTGCCCCGGCTCGCGGAGGAGCGGCTGCGCACCGTCGAGAAGGTCTGCGATCTGCAACTCGCCCTGGGCCGCTGCGGTGAGGCACTGGTCACCCTCTGGGGTGCCACCCGCGCCCATCCGGGTCACGAGCGCTTTCGCGAGCAGCTCATCGAGGCGCTGTACCGGAGTGGACGGCAGACGGAGGCACTGGCGGAGTACCGGAGGGTGAAGGCGTACCTCCGGGCCGAGCTGGGCGTGGACCCGTCCCTGGCCCTGCGGGAACTGGAACTGGCCATCCTGCGCGGCGACGACCTCGGGCCCGCCGCTCCCGCCGGCACCGCGGCGGTCCCGTCGCGGCCACGGCTCGCGGTGGCGTCCGGCCGGGCGGAGGGGCGGCCGTCGCTCCCGGCGGGCGCGGCGGCCGCGGCGACGGCCGGGCCGGTGCCGGATGCCCTCGCGGAGCAGCCGGTCGCAGACCCGTTGCCCGAAGCGGAACCGGGCCCGCGACCGGTGTACGCCCCGACCGGCCCCGTACGGCATGCGGCTGCTCCGGTGCCGCTCCGGGATCCCGTCATACCGGAGGGCCCCGCCGGCGGAACTCCCGGCACCGGGGACCCCGTCCGGTCGGCGCCGCTCACCCCGGTACCCGGCCTACCTGCCGGCGACCCCCCGACCGGGGCGGCGCCGGGCACTCCGAGGCCGCCGGTGGCGGGGAAGTCCTCGCTGCCGGCGACACGGCGCGCCTCGAGGCGGGGGCAGGTGCCGTGCTCTCCGCCCGGCCGGTGGCCGGTCCACCCACCACGCCCGCGGGCACGCCCCCGCCCGCGGGAACCCTGGACGGTACGCGCCCGGTGGCGGTTGCGGAAGATGCCGGACCGGCGGCGCTGCCTCCGCCGGTCCGGGGTGCGTCCGCGGCCGGTGGACCCGCGGCGTACGACAGCGGTGCCGGGCTCGTCGTACCCGTCCCTCCCGTACCGGGGTTCACCGGCCGGGCCTTCGAGACCGCCGCCCTGACCCGGCGCCTCACCGCCCGGGAGGGGCACGACGCGGCGACCGTCGTGGTGTCCGGAGCGCCCGGGACGGGCAAGACCGCGCTCGCCCGCCAGGCGGCCCACCTCGCGGCGGACGGTTTCCCAGGCGGCCGGTACCTCGTCCCGATGGTCCGCCCCGACGGGCGGCCTCTCGCCGCGGGCGAGGTCACGGCCGCCGTGACGGCGGCGCTGGGAGAGCCGCACGCCCGCGGCCGGGTCCTGCTCGTCCTCGACGACGTGCTCGACGCCGACCAGGTGCTGCCCCTGCTGCACACGCGCCCCGACGTCTCCGCCCTCGTCACCAGCAGGCGGGGCCTCGCCGGGCTGATCGCCGCGCACGGCGGCTGGGTGCAGCGCCTCGGCCCGCTCGCCGAGCACGAGTCGTACGACCTGCTGCACACGGCACTCGGCGCCGAACGGGTCGACGCGGAACCCGGTGCCGCCAGGTCGCTGGCCGAGGTCTGCTGCCACCATCCGCTCGCACTGCGGATCGTGACGGCACGTCTGCTCACCCGCCCGGCGCTGCGTCTCGCCGACTGCGCCGGGTGGCTGGCCGGCGACCCGCTGGCCCGGCTCTCCCTGCCCGGCTCGCCGCACATGTCCCTCCGCAGGGTGCTGGACGAGGCCCTCGGCCGGCTCGACGCAGCATCGGCACGGGCCTTCCGGCGCATCGCCGCCGGGACGCCGGGCGTGCTCCACGCCTCCGACGGCGCCGCCCTGCTCGGTCTGCCGCCGCCCGAGACCGAGGACCTCCTCGAACGGCTGGCGGACGCCGGGCTGCTCGAAGAGGGCCCGCCCGGCCCGTACCGCATGCACGACTTCCTGCGCCTCTACGCACGAGGCGACGACTCCCCGAACGACTCCCCGAACGACTCCCCGACCGTCGTCCCGCCGCCCACCTCCCCATCGACGTCGGCATCGACGTCCCCATCGACGTCCCCGTCGACGTCCGTACCGACCTCCCCGCCCGTCTTCCCGCCCGACCGTCCCGAACAGAAGGTGTGACCGCCATGCCCACCGACGTCATCGAAGCAGACGACGCCAGAGAAGCCGGTTCCACGACGCCGGGCGGGGACCCGGCGGCGAACGCGGCATCCCCGGACGGAACGGGAGCCCCGGCGGCCGCGGGCACCCCCGGGAGTCCGGCACGGGCCCGACGCCGTTCGACGCCCTCGCCGCGACCCGCCCCCGCATCCGCCGCGACGTGCTGTACACCGAGACCCCGGGCGGCGTCCTCTTCCACAACGCCGACGGAGGCTTCCATCTGACGGGCCGCACCGCGTACCGCTTCGCCTCGCTGATGGTGCCCCACCTCACCGGCCACCACAGCCTCGCCGAACTCTGCACGGGCTTCGGCGCCCGCAGCGCCGGATGGCGGCCGAACTGGTCCGGACCCTCTACGAGCGCGACTTCGCACGGGACGTGCCGGCCGACGAGGACGACCCGGCGGGCGGCCCGGGCGAGGCCCCCGCCCGCCGCTACGCCACCCAGATCGCCTACGTCGACCACTACACCGACCGCGCGCCCGAGCGCTTCCGCCGCTTCCGGGACACCGCCGTCGCGGTGCTCGGCGACGACGACGTGGCCCGCTGGTGCGCCCTGAGCCTCGTCCGCAACGGCTGCGCCGGGATCGCCCTGGGCGCCGACTTCCCCGAGGTGTCCGAGGAAGCGGCGGCGGCCACCGACGACGGCTGCCCCGTACGGATCGACCGGCTCCCCGCCGACCCCGACTGGCCGGAACTGGACGGCTACGACATGGTCGTGGTGACCGGGGCCGGCGCCGCGCGGCGCGTCCACCGGCTGCTGGCCGAGGGCGTCCCCGAGGGCAAGACCCTGATACCCGTGTGGACCCTCGGCGAACTGGCCGTCACCGGCCCGCTCGCCACCGCCGGCTCCACCGGCTGCTGGTCCTGCGCGCTGCTGAGACTGGGAGCCAACCACGATGCCGGCGCGGCCGCCGCACTGTGGAGCGAGGTGGCGGGCGCCGCGGCCGAACCCGGCCGGCCCGCCGGGGCGGGGCCGCTCGCCGGACCGGTGGCCGCCATGACGGGCAATCTGCTCGCCTACGAGATCTTCCGCATCGCCACCGGAGCCCTGCCGGCCGAGACGGACCGGCAGGTGCTGCTGCAGAACCTCCAGTCCCTCGACGTCGTCGCCGAGCCGCTGCTGCCCCACCCGCGCTGCTCGCTGTGCGGCCCCGTAACCGCACGGGCCGGTGGTGAGGCGGGTGCAGGTGCCGATGTCCGCGCCGGCGGGGAGAACCCGCCCGGAGCCCTTCCCGGCAGTGGTACGGAGGCGATGTACGCCCCGCCGGGCCCGCTCGCCGCCCCCGCCACCGCCAGCGTGGAGACCGCACGCGACGCCGAGGACACCGTCGACGCGCTCAACCGCACCAGCACCGCCCTCGTGGGCGCCTTCGCCGGGGTCTTCGTCCGCTTCGACGACGAGAGCCTCACCCAGACCCCGCTGAAGGCCACCCGGCTCGAGCTGGCCCTCGCGCCGGGCACCCGCCGTACGATCGCCGCCTTCGACGTGCACCACCTCGCCGGCGCCCGTACCCGGGCGCTGCACCTGGCGTCCGAGACATACGTCGAGCACGTCGTCCCGGTACGGGTCCTGGCCGGCGCGGGGACGGACCTGCCCGCCGTGGCGCCGGCCGCGCTCACCACCGGCGCCGGCACCGCGACGGCCGCCGAGGTCGCCGCCTGGGTCCCCGCCGTGTCGCTGCTCACCGGAGAGCGCCTGAGGGTACCGGCCGCCGCCGTGCGCCCGTTCGGCCCGTACAACCGTGAGCGGATCGTCCTCGCCACCTCCGCCGGTGCGGGCTCCGGCGGCACCGACGCCGAGGCCGCCGGAAGCGGCCTGCTGTCGGCCCTCGCCCACGACGCCCTGCTGCACGCCCTGCGCGGAGCGGCGCGGACCGCGCCGGTCGCACCCGACGACGACCCCGAACTCGTCTTCCTGCTCAAATCCGCGGTCAACCTGGGCATCGAGGCCGACCTGCTCGACCTCGGTGAGGACGCGCGCACCGGCGCCTTCGCCGTACTCGCCCGGGAGGCCGGCGGGCCGGACGCACGCTGGGCCGTCGCCGCCGCCCTCTCCCGGGGGAAGGCGTGCTGCGCGGCCCTGCGGGATCTGCTGGGCGTGGTCCAGCTGGCGGCGGACACCGCCGGGTCCGACGCCGGGTCCGCCGTCGGGTCCGCCGTTGGTGTCGGCGCACGCGAGGCGGCCGCCGACACCGGCGACCCGCTCGTCCCCGACCTCGCGGCGGGTACCGTCACCGCCACGGACGGTCCCGTGCCGGCAGACGCGCCCGCCACCACCTTCGACGCCGTCCTCGGCCGGCTGCGCGCGAGCGGCCGGGAAGCGCTGTACGTCCGCACCACCCCGGCCGATCTGCTCTCCGGGGGTATCGCCACCGCCCGTGTCCTGCTCACTCGGGAAGGCCGGGGGATCGGCACCGATGCCCGCTGACACGAACACGCGCCGAAGCGGCAGCGCGACGACCACTGCCGCCGCGACAGCCACCTCGACGACCACTGCCGCCGCGACTGCCACCGCGCCTGCCGCGGCTCGGGACCGGTCCTGTGAGGAACTGGCCCGCCTTCTGCGCCCCGCGCTCACCCGGCACGGGATCCGCCCCCGGCCCGACATCGCGGCCCTCGGCGTACGCGATGCCTTCGCCCCGCCCTCGGCGGGCGAGGCCGGCCGGTACGCGTCCCGCCCGGTTCCCCGACCGGGCGACGGTCGTCCGGCGGCCGGATCGGGCTACCCCGGCGACGGTGCGGCCGGGGCGCTGGGCCATCGTGGCTCCGCGGCCGGACCGGTGGACCGCCCCGACTCCGTGGACGCACCGGACGGCCCCGGCGACTCCATGGCCGGACCCGCGGACCATCGTCACACCTCGGCCCGATCGAACGGCCCCGGCGACTCCGCGGTCGAACCCGCCGAGTCCGCTGCGCCCGTCGAGCCCGTCGAGCCCGCCGTGCCCGTCCGGCTCTACGGCCACCACGCCGTCGTCGGGCCCCTCGCCCCCGGCAGCGGTGGGGCGTCCCGCCCCTGCGCACACTGCCTGGAGCGGCGCTGGCAGGCCGTGCGGTCGGTGGCGCTGCGGGAGGCGCTGGAGCTGGGTTCCGGCACCCGGTCCGCGGGCCGGCTCCCCTATGTCACCCCGTTCACCGCGGACGCGCTCGCCGCCCTGATCGCCGCCCTCGTCGCCGGTGCCGGCCCCCGCGCCGGGGCGTTCCCTCCCGTGCACCTGGTGGACCTGCGGTCCCTGACGGTACGTCACTACCCGCTGGTGCCCGACCCGGAGTGCCCGCGCTGCGCCGTCCCCGAGGAGGACACCCCGGAGGCCGCCGCGCTCACCCTACGGCCCGCGCCCAAGGTCCGGCCGGGCAGCTTCCGGGTGCGCGACATCGGCGACTACGGCCTGGCCGTCGAGCCGTTCGCCAACCCGCTGTGCGGCGCGCTCGGCCCGTCCGTCGTCCACGACGTGTCGTCCACATCCACCTCGGCCGCCATCGGCTGCTTCTCCATGCGGTCCGGCGACTACCTCCGCGAGACCTTCTGGGGCGGCCACGCCGACAGCTTCGGGCACAGCGTCCGCATCGGCGTACTGGAGGGGCTGGAACGCTACGCGGGGATGCGCCCGCGTGCCAAACGCGCCCGGGTGACGGACTCGCTCGACGCGCTCCGGGCCCGCGGCGCCCACACCGTCGACCCTCGCGTGTGCGGGCTCTACTCCGACGACTTCCACCGGGCCAACCCCAGGGTCAGGCCGTTCACCCCGGACCGCGAGATCCCCTGGGTGTGGGGCTGGTCGCTGCGCGACGAGCGCCCCGTCCTGGTGCCCGAGGTGCTGACGTACTACCACGCCCCCGGCCTGGAGAACCGGTTCGTGCAGGAGAGCTCCAACGGCTGCGCGTCCGGCGGCTGCCTGGAGGAGGCCGTCTACTTCGGGCTGATGGAGGTCGTCGAGCGGGACGCCTTCCTCCTCGCCTGGTACGGACGGGCCCGCCTCCCCGAACTCGACCCCCGCACCAGCACCCGCCCGGCCACCCGCCACATGGTGGAACGGCTGGAGATGTACGGCTACGAGGCCCGGTTCTTCGACACCCGCATCTCCTTCCCCGTCCCCGTCGTGACCGGCGTCGCCGTACGGCACGACGGCGGTCCGGGCCGGATGTGCTTCGGCGCGGGCGCCGGTCTCGACCCCGAGGCCGCGCTCGCCGGAGCGCTGTGCGAGATCGCCACCGACGCCGTCAACCTCCAGGGCCGCACCGAGCGCGACGAGCCCCGGCTGCGTGCCATGACCGAGGACTTCCACCGGGTCACCGCCCTGCACGACCATCCGCTCGCCTACGGCATCCCGGAGATGGGCCGCCACGCCCACTTCCTCCTCGGCGAGCCCGGCGAACCGCGACCGCCCCTCGTCCCCATGGCCGAGCGGTACGGCGACGGCACGGTGCCCCCGTCTCCGGCGACCTGCGCGACGATCTCGTCCGCTGCCTCGAAGCCGTCACCGGCGCCGGCTTCGACGTGGTCGTCGTGGACCAGACGATGCCCGAGCAGCGCGGGCTCGGGCTGCGCACCGTCAGCGTGCTCGTACCCGGCCTGCTGCCCATCGACTTCGGCTGGAGCAGGCAGCGCGCCCTCGGCATGCCCAGGCTGCGCACCGCCCTGCGGGAGGCCGGTCTGCGCGAGCGCGACCTGACCCCCGCCGACCTCAACCCCGCGCCGCACCCCTTCCCCTGACCGCGCCCGTCCCCTCCCTGACCGGGCCCGGCCCGGCACCCCACGGAAAAGGAGCACCCCATGGGGTACGCCCATGACTACGCCGCCGCGATCATGCGGCGGGGCAGGGTCCCGATGCCGCCGGCCGACTTCGTCCCGAACTGGGCCGACGGCCCGCGGAAGACCAAGTTCTACCCGGGAGCCGACACCGTGCCGCTGCCCGGTCACACCGTGCCGCCCGGGGCGACCGTCGGCCGCGGACTCGCCCCGGATGACGACGGCCCGGAGCGCCCCTTCGACCTGCCCGCCCTGTCCGGGATGCTGCGGGACTCCTACGGGCTCACGGGGCGCCGGCTCGGCGTCCAGGCCAACACCGACCTCGACGCGCTGCCGTTCCACCCGCTCGCCAACTGGTCCCGGGGCACCGCGTCCGGCGGGGGCCTCTACCCCGTAAGCATCTACTGGGTGTCCGGGCCCAGCGGCCCCCTGCCACCCGGAGTGCACTACTACGCGACCCGGCACCACGCCATGCAGCGCCTGCTCTCCGGCGACGTCTCCGGAGAGGTGCGCGAGGCCCTCGGCGACCCGGCCTCCGCCGGCGAACGAGCCGCCGGCACCGACCAGTTCCTCGTGCTCGGGGTCAAGTACTGGCAGAACGCGTTCAAGTACAACTCGTTCTCCTTCCACGCCGTCACCATGGACGTCGGCACCGTGGTGCAGACCTGGCGGATCTGGGCCAGATCGCAGGGCCTGTGCGTCGAGCCGCTGATGTGGTTCGACGAGCGCAGACTCGCCCGGCTGCTGGGGATCCGCACCGAGGACGAGGGCGTATTCGCCGTCGTGCCGCTGCGCTGGCGGGGCGCGCGGGCCACGTCCGCGCCGCCGGCGGACACCGCCACCGTCCGCCGCCGCGACGCCGAACGCTCGCGCACCGTCCTCACCTTCGACGCGGTGCGGAGGATGCAGGAGGCCACGCAGGAGCACGCCGCCCGGCGGCCCGCCGCGGCGGCGCTCGCCCCGGCCGCCGCTCCCGTCCCCGACCCCGGGCTGCCGACCGTCCCGCTGCCCGCGCCGCTGCCCATGGACACCGATGTGCGCACCGCGCTGCGCGACCGCCGCAGCAGCTTCGGCCGGTTCGACGCCCGGCGGCCCCTGAGCGCCGAGCACCTGGCGTCCTGCCTGGCCGCCGCGGCCACCGGCGCGTCCCTCGGCGGCGACACGGGCACCGGCACCACCCGGATCGCGGGCCTGTACGCCTTCGTCGGCCACACCGAGGGCATCGCCCCCGGCGCCTACTCCTACGACCCGGCGGCACACGCCCTGCGGCTGGTGAAGGCAGGGCCGCCCGGCACGTTCCTGCAGAAGAACTACTTCCTGGCCAACTACAACCTGGAGCAGACCGGCGCGGTCCTCGTACCGACCGTCCGCACCGGCGCGGTGCTCGACACCGTCGGCGACCGCGGCTACCGGATCGTGAACGCCGTGGTCGGCGCCGTCTCGCAGAGCGTCTACACCGCCGCCTCCGCCCTCGGCGTCGGCTGCGGCGTGGCACTCGGTTTCGACAACGTCTCGTACACCGAGGAGCTCGGCCTCGACCGCACCGGAGAGGCACCCCTGCTGATCATGATGCTCGGCAGTGAACGGCCCGCGCCCGCCGACTTCCGCCACGAGATCGCCTGAACCATGAGAACCGGAAGGGTGGGGACCACGATGCCGTTCATGCTCCGCGTCGCCGGGCTTCCCGTCGACAGCGTCCGCGAACTCCGCTGCCCGGCGAGCCGCCGCTGGGCCGACGACGTGCTCGCCGAGACCGAGCGGCTGGCCGCCGAGGGCACCCGCCTCGGCGACCTGCTGCACGGGCTGATCGGCCACAACGAGGACGATTCGTCCCGGCGGAGGCTGCTCGCCCTGCGCCGCGCGGTGTTCAACAACCGGCTGCCCGGCGAGGCGAACACCGCTCTCGCGCACGTCCGCGCGCACGACCGGCACACCGCGGCGATGCTGGAACGGTGGCTCACCGACCGCCGCGCCCTCGACGCCCGCCGGGCGGAGGGCGCCGCGCTGGTGGCCCTTGAGACCGGCCGTGCCCGGGCCGCCCTCGGCCGGCTGGCGGGGGAGCCGCGGCTGCGCGGCGGCCTGCTGCTGGCGTCCCCCACGCTCGACGCCCAACTGGACGAGTGGCGGGGGCGGCTGGCCGCCGGCCCGGACCGTACGCCCGGCAAGCGGGACCGCAAGATCGAGCGCTCCCTGCTGGCGTACCTGTACCGCACGGCGTGCAAGACGAGCCCGTTCAGCACGTTCACCGGTGTGGTGCCGGGGGAGTTCACGGCGGGGGAGTGCGCGCCGGAGGATGCCGGGCCGTCGGAGGCTGCGGTGGGGGAGGCCGCGGTGGGGGAGGCCGCGGTGGAGGAGGTCGCGGTGGGGGAGGCCGCCGATACGGGCGGGACGGGGCACGGCGGGACCCCGGCCGGCGGAGGCGAGGCCCCGGGCACTGGCACTGGTCCGGTGCCGGGTGGCGGGCCGGAGGCGCGGCCCGGCGGTGGCCGGGACCACCGTGGCGGGTGGGACGCGGTCCCGCGCACCGGCGGTCACGCTGTGCGCACCGGTCACGGTCGGACCTCTGGTGCCTCTGGTGCCCCTGGCGCCCCTGGCGCCCGCGACATCCGCGAGGCCCTGGCCGTCCGTGTCGACGACGAGTGGACCGGCCGTGCCCGGCTCAACGTGGCCGCGCTCGGCCGGCTCGCCGAGGCGGTCACCGGTGACGCCGCCCGGCGCGCCGATCTGCCCCTAGCCCTCGCGCCGGGCTGGGGCCGCGTCGACGACCGGGTGCGCTATGTGCGCCGCTGGGTCACCTCCGGCGACGAGGACACCGCCGTCACCTTCGACGCCGTCCGGGACCGGTTGTTCTTCCTGCGCAGCAGCGGCACCCTGGAGCGGCTCATCGCCCTGCTGGAGGACCGCGGCAGTCTCCGCCACGCGGATCTCGCCGCATGGCTCGCCGCCGACCGCGGAGCCACCGAGGCCGAGGCGGAGCAGTATCTGACCGCCCTGCTCGACATCGGCATGGTCCAGGTCCCGGGACTGCGCACCGCAGTCCACGACACCGATCCGCTGCGCGCCTTCCAGGACTCGCTGCGTGCCCTCGGCAGCGGCTGGGCCAACGGACTCGCCGATCGCCTCGACGCGCCGCTGTCCCGCGTGGACCGCTTCGCCGCCGCGACGCCCCGCGACCGCCGCGAGCTGCTCGACGGCCTGCGGGACGACCTGCACGGTGTGCAGGCGGAACTGGGCGCCGGGCGCGGCAGGGTGCCGCAGACGGTGCTGTACGAGGACGTCGCCGCGGGCCGGGAAGTGCGGCTGCCGCTCGACGCCTGGACGCGCTCGGTGGCCGGATCGCTGAGCGCGGTCGAACGCGTCCTGCCCGCCTTCGACCTCACCCTGCCGCAGCGCATCACCTTCAAGGGGTTCTTCCTCGCCCGCCACGGCCGCGGCGGACGCTGCGACGACCTGCTGAAACTCGTCCACGACTTCCACGAGGACTTCTTCGACCAGTACCTCTCGTTCACCTCCCGGCGAACCCCGTTCGATTCCGAGGGCCGGTACGTGCCGGAGGAGAACTGGCTGGGCCTGCCCCAGCTCAAGGCTCTCGACACCGCCCGCCAGACGTTCGCCGAGGGGATGCGCACCCTGTGGGAGACCCGCGGCGACGGCGGGAACTCCGGGGGCACTGGGGGTACTGGGGACGGTGGGGACGGTGGGGAACTCGTCGTCGGTGAGTCGCTGCTCGCCGAGGTCGCCGCCGAACTCGACCCGGTCACGCCGTCGTTCGTCCCTCTGAGCCACCACGTCCAGCTGGCCGTCCCCCGCGGTGGTGAGCCGCTGGCGGTCCTCAACCGGTCCTACGGCGGAGTCTCGTTCCCGTTCAGCCGCTTCGCCGACTGCTTCGACGGCCTGGAGGAACGGCTGCTGCACCGCTCCGTCGAACTCTGCCCGGACGGAGCCGTCCTCGCCGAGGTCACCGGCGGCCCGGTCACCAGCAACCTCAACCTCCACGGACGGCTGACCGAGTACGAGATCGTCTGCCCCGGTGAGAGCGCCACCCTGCCCGAGCCGTACAGCCTCCACCTCGACGATCTACATCTGGTGCACGACGAGGAAGGCGACCGGCTCGCCCTGCGGTCGGCCCGGCTCGGCCGCGAGGTCGTGCCCGTCTACCTCGGCTACCTCGTGCCGCTCGCCCTGCCGGAACTTCCCCGGACCCTGCTGCTGCTGTCGCCGAGCTCCATGTCCCCGCTGAACGTATGGGGCGGTGTGCCCGAGAGCGACCCCGTCGGCGGGGTCACCCGCAGACCCAGGGTCCGGCACGGCAGTGTCGTGCTGAGCCGGCGAAGCTGGAGCGCGCCCGCCTCCGCCCTGCCGCCGAACGGCAGGGGCCGGACGCAGGAGGACTGGTTCCTGGGCTGGCACTCCTTCCGGCGCGCACACCAGCTCCCCGACCGGGTCTTCGCCACCGTGACGGACGGCGGGGCGCGCGGCGCGACCGGCGCCAAGCCGCAGTACGTCGACTTCGACAGCCCGCTGTCCCTCGCGGCGTTCGAGGCGACCCTCAGAACGGCGGAGGCCCGCGTGGTCTTCCGCGAGATGCTGCCCGACGAGGGCGGACTGCATGTGTCGTCCGCGCGGGGCCGCCATGTCGCCGAACTGGCCGTGGAGACCACGGCCGTCCCCACCCGACCGAAGGGACGACGTTGACCACGACCGCCGCCGACAGCGCACAGCCCGCCCGCGGTTCCCGGAGCGCTTCCGCCCCCGGCTCCGGTGCCGGGCCTGCTTCCCTCCCCGGCTCCGGTGCCGGGCCTGCCTCCGCCGGCGGCCGGGAGGCCGGACCCTCCACGGCACCGGTCGGCGGCCCGGCACCGGGCGACGACCCCGCGCCCGCCGCCCGGCCGGGCTCCGCCCCGGCCGTGGCCCACGACTGGCAGGCCACCCACGTCTTCTACGCCGCCAACCCCCGGCCCATGCTGCTCCAGTGCATCAGGCCCCTGGTGGCCGGTCTGGAGGAGGACGGGCTGATCTCCGGCTGGTTCTTCATCAACTACTGGCTGGAGGGGCCGCACGTCCGGCTGCGGCTGAAGCCCTCCTCCCCGCACGCGGCGGCGGAGGTGCGGCGCCGCACCGAGGAGGCCGTCGACGCCTTCCTCGCCGAACGCCCCGCCCTCTACGAGGTCGACTCGGGCTTCCTCAACGACTTCTACAACACGCTGTTCGACATCGAGTTCCCCGGCGCGGAACGCGGCCACTACACCGACGCCCAGGGCCGGATGCGGCTGCGCCCCAACAACTCCCGCAGCGCGGAACCGTACGAGCCCGAGTACGGCAAGTACGGAGGCCCTGCGGGAGTAGCCCTCGCCGAATGGCACTTCCGCCACTCCAGCGACCTGGTCGTCGACGCCTTCCGCACCAAGAACCTGCATCTGCGCACGGTGCTGCTCGGCACGTCCGCGCAGCTGATGATGGTCATGTCCGGCACCTTCCTGCACGGGGACACCGAACTCGCCGACTACCTGGACAGCTACTACACCTTCTGGCACCGCGCCTTCCCCGGGACGGGCTTCATCGGCAGCGAGGAGTACGACCGCAACTACGCCGCCATGGCGCCCTCGCTCGCCGGGCACTTCACCCGCGTCCGTGCCGCCACCCGCGACGGAGCACCGGGCCGGCTGCCCTCGTTCCTGGCCGGCTGGGCCGAGCACTGCGCCGAACTGCGCACCCGTGCCGAGAAACTGGCCACCGACGGCGACCTGGTGTTCCGCTCCTGGGACGGCGCGCGCGAGGAACGCGTCACCGACCCGGCGGCCGCACTCCCGCTGCTGCTCTCCCCGTACATGCACATGACCAACAACCGGCTGCACGTCACCATCAGGGACGAGGCGTACCTCGCGCACGTCCTGAGCCGCGCCCTGCGCGAACCCGGACCCGGACGCGAACCCGGAGCCGGACCCGGACGCGGATCCGGACCCGGACCCGGGGAGGCGAGGTGACCGCCCCGGCCGTACCGGCGCGCTACCGTCCGGCGCTCCGCCCCGGGGTGCTCCTCAGCGACGCGCTGCTCCACGGGCCGGACGTCGTCCACCTGATCAGGAACACCGGGAGCGGGAAGTCGTTCAGGGTCGGCCCCGGGAACACTTCCTGATCTCCCGGATGGACGGCACCCGGACCCTGGAGGAGATCGGAACCGACTACGCGGGGCAGTTCGGGCGGCGTCTCGGGGACTCCCACTGGCGGTCCCTGCTGGCGCTGCTCGGCTCCCGCGACCTCCTCGCGGGCCGCCCGGCGCCCGCGGCCGCACCGGAGGGCGAGGCCGCCGGAACCCCGGCCGGGACAGCCTCCCGCCCGGCGCCCGCGCCCGGCGCAGAACCGCCCGCAGCAAGGCGGCTGCTGCGCGGCAGCGTCCGCCTCGTCGCGGACGCGGACGCGACCGCGACCCGGCTCCACCGCCTCGCCCGGCACCTGCTCTCCCCCGCCGTGCTGCTGCCGCTGCTGGCTCTGACCGCGGTCATGGAGACCACCCTGCTGCTGCGCCTGGGCGAACTCCTCGACGCCACCGCCGCCCTGTTCACCGCGCCGGCACTGCTTCTCGCGGTCGCCACGCTGCTGTGGCTGAGTACCGCACTGCACGAACTCGCCCACGGAGTCCTCGCACACCACCACGGCGGACGGGTGTCCGAGATAGGGCTGCGCTGGCGCCTCCCCGTGGTCATCATGTACTGCACCGTGGACGACTTCCTCCATCTGCCCGGACGGCGGGGCAGAATCGCCACCGCCGCCGCGGGCGCCGCGATGAACCTGCTGTTCCTGCTGCCGTTCTTCGCCGTCTGGACACTCGCCCCGCTCGACCACACCACCCGCCAGGCGCTCGGGGCGCTCCTCCTGCTGGGCAGCGTGCAGGCGTTCGCCATGCTGCTCCCGCTGCCGCCCCTCGACGGGTACCGGATCGCCGCCCAGCTCCTGGGCGCCACCGGACTCGCCGCCTCCACGGCCGCGTACCTGAGACTCGTGCTACGGCGCGAACCGGCCGCCGCCCGCTACCCCCGGCGCGCCCGGCGCGCCTACACCGCCTACGGAGCGGCGGTCGCACTGACCCTCGTCCTGCTCGCGTCCGCCGCGGCGGCCGTGTTCCACCACTACCTCACCACCGCGCCATGACGGCCCTCCGGCCGCGATCCGCACCCACGAAGGAGAGTTCCATGCCCCCCACCGCCGGCCCGCAGGACGGCCCGGCCGTCGCCCTTGACGCCGTGCACAAGCGCTACGGCGCCGTGCAGGCCGTCGACGGCGTGTCACTGACCGTCCCCGCGGCGAGTTCTTCGGACTGCTCGGGCCCAACGGCGCCGGGAAGACGACCCTCGTGGAGATCATGGAGGGTCAGCGGCGCGCGGACGCGGGCGCCGTCACCGTCCTCGGCCACAGCCCCTGGCCCAGGAACCCGGCGCTGCTGGCCCGCATCGGCGTCCAGACCCAGTCGTCCGCGTTCTTCGTCCGGCTCACCGCCCGGGAGCATCTCCGTACGGTGGCCTCCCTGTACCGGGTGGACGGCACCGCCGCCGACAGCGCACTGGCCTCCGTCGGTCTCACCGAGCACGGCGGCACCCGGGTCGACGACCTCTCCGGGGGGCAGCGGCAGCGGCTCGCCATCGCCTCCGCCCTCGTCCACCGGCCCGAGCTGATCTTCCTCGACGAGCCGACCGCGGCCCTCGACCCGCAGGCCCGCAGAGCGCTGTGGCAGGTGCTGCGCGACCTCAAGGGCGCGGGCCGCACCATCGTCTACACCACCCACCACCTCGACGAGGCGGAGGAGCTGTGCGACCGGGTGGCGATCCTCGTCGGCGGCCGGGTCGCCGCGCTGGACAGCCCGGGCCGGCTCATCGAGCAGGGCAGTCCCACCACGCGGCTGCTGGTGCCCGCCGAGCGGCTGGACCTGGAGACGGCCCGGGGTATCCCGGGTGTCGAACGCGCCACCCTCGACGGCGACTCGGTCGTCCTGGAGACCCTCGACGCAGGCAGCGTGCTCGCCGCCGTCGACGCCCTCGCCGGACTCCGCGGCGTCCGCACCCGCACCGCCGGACTGGAAGACGTCTACCTCCAGCTGACCGGCGCACCGGAGAACCCCCGCGCCTAGGGCATGCGGTGAAAGCCCCTCCCGGCCCGCGGCGCCCGGCACGTACTCTCCCGTCGCCCTTCGGGCACGGGAGGCGCCCCCGCGCTGCGCTGCCGGGGTCGTCCACGTACGTCCGGTACGGGGATGATCCTCCGCCTTGCGATCGCACGCACCAGACGCCGCAGGCCCCGCCCTGCGGGCGGACGGAGATGCTCTCGCAGCACGCCCCGGCCGAGCCGCGCCCCACCAGCCGAGCCCGGCCCCGGTGCCGAGCCCGGCCCCGAGCCGCCGCCGGCACCGACCCGGCCCCGGCCCGCCGCCTCCCGCCACTCCGCCTCCACCGCCCAAGTCCCAGCCACCGCCACCGCCTACCGCCACCGCCTACCGCCGGCGCCGAACGCCGGCCGACGAACCACGGAGACCCCCGCCATGAGCGCCTACGCCGCGCTGACCACGGCCGGATACCGGGCCTACACCCGGGACCGGACCACGCTCTTCTTCACCTTCGCCTTCCCCCTGCTGTTCCTCGTCGTCTTCGGCCTGATCTTCAGCGGGCAGGAAGTCGAGCAGAGCGGCCGGCCGTACATCGACCACATCGCCCCCGGCGTCCTCGCCTGGGGTGTCGGCAACGCCGCCGTGTTCGGAGTCGCGTTCGTCCTGATGCAGTGGCGCCGCGACGACATCCTGCGCCTCATCCGGATGACGCCGACGCCCGTCTCCGCCGTCATCGCCTCCCGCTACGTGCTGGCGGTCGCCGTCGGCGTCGTCCAGTCCGTGCTGTTCGTCGCCGTGGCCATGCTGCCGTTCTTCGGGCTGGGCGTGACCGGGAGCTGGCCGCTGGCGCTGCCCGTGCTCGTCCTCGGCATCACGGCCTTCCTGATGCTGGGGTGATCGTCGGCTCGTACGCCAAGACTCCGGAGGCCGTCGCCGCGGTCGCCAACTGCCTGATGATCCCCATGGCGTTCCTGTCCGGCTCGTTCCTCCCGCTGGACATGATGCCGGACTGGATGCAGACCCTGTCGCGGATCCTGCCGCTGCGCTACCTCAACGACGGCGTCTCGGACGCGCTCACGGGCGGGAGCACCGGCGGAGTCCTCCTCGACTGCGGTGTGCTCGCCGGCTTCGCCGTGGTGCTCGGCGCCATCGCCGTCAGGACGTTCCGCTGGAGCGACTCGTCGTGACCACCGCCCCCACCGCCACCGCTGCCACCACCGCCGCCGCCACCTCCGCCCGGGCCGCCGCCGCGCCACCTCTGGGGCAGGCCACCACCCTCCTCCAGGACGCCCTCGCTGCCCGACGCACCGCACTCGGGGGCGCCGCCGTCCCCGCACCGCTCGTGGTTCCCCTCGGCGCCGCGGACGTACTCGGCACCGGCGCCCCCGACCCGTACGCCGCCACCCGGCCCCGGGCCAACGTCCAGCTGACCGCCCGAGCCGTCCTCATCGGCCCCTGGGGCGGAATCCGTGAAGCGGCGTGCGGGCAGTGCCTCGCCATGCGCTGGCAGCGACTGCGCAGCCGCTCCGAACGGGAGGCACTCGAACGGGGCCGCCCGCCGCACGGGGCCACGGCCTGGCCGGTGATCACCCCTTACGCCGTCGACGCGGTGTGGGCCGTCTACCGGGCCGCCCTGGGCGGACGGCTGTCCCCACCGGCCGAGGCCCCGGCCGACCGCTCACTTCCCCAGGTGACCCGGGTCGACCTGGGGACCCTCGCGACGGTGACCTTCCCCCTGCTCCCCGAACCCCTCTGCCCCGCCTGCGTCACGGCCGTCCCCGAGACCGCGGACGCCGCACCGGCCCGGCTGCGGCCCGCCCCCAAACCGGATCCCGGCCGCTACCGGCTGCGCCCGGCCTCCTCGTACGACCTCCCCGAACAGGCGCTCGCCAACCCCGTGTGCGGGGCGCTCGGCGCCCGTACCTGGATCAACCCCGCCTCGACCACCACCGCCCCCGTCGCCGGGACCAACTTCGTCCGCGGTTACGCGGGCCTGAACGACGTGACCTGGAGCGGCCAGGCCAACAGCTACGCCGCCAGCCGCACGCTGGCCCAGCTGGAGGGCCTGGAACGCTACGCGGGCACCCACCGCCGCCGCGGCACCACGCCCGTGACGGCCTCGTACGACGATCTCGTCGCGGCGGGCACCCCCGTCGTCGACCCCGCGGCGCGCGGCCTCTACGCCCCGCAGACCTATGCGCACGACCCGCTCGTCAGCCCCTTCGACCCGGCCCGGGAGATCCCGTGGGTCTGGGGCCGTTCGCTGCGTGACGACCGGCCGGTGCTCGTCCCCGCCCGCCTCGCCCACTACAGCGCGGGAACCGACGCCGACAACTTCGTCTTCGAGTGCTCCAACGGCTGTGCGACCGGCGGCAGTCCGGAGGAGGCGATCCTCTTCGCCCTGCTCGAGATCATCGAGCGCGACGCCTTCCTGCTGGCCTGGTACGGGCGCGCCCCGCTCACCGCGATCGACCTCCGCAGCTGCCGGCGCGCCTCGATCCGCGCCATGACCGACCGGGCGGCGCTGCACGGCTACGACGTCCTCGCCCACGACACCACCATGGACCTCGCCGTGCCGGTGGTCACCGCGCTCGCCGTCCGCCGTGACGGCGGCCCCGGCACCCTGTCCTTCGCGGCCGCGGCCGGATTCGACCCCGAGGAGACCGTCGAGTCCGCGCTCTCGGAGGTGCTCACGTACATCCCGCACCTGCCGCACCAGGTGGCCGAGCGCCGAGGTGAACTCCTCGACATGGCCCGGGACTACTCCAAGGTGCTCCACCTGAAGGACCACGCCCAGCTGTTCGGCCTGCCCGAGATGGCGGTCCACGCGCGGGAGTTCCTGGAGCCGGTGGACGTGCTGCCGCTGGATGCCGCGTTCCGCGACTGGACGGACTCCCTGCGGCCGCGGACCGGCGACCTCCTCGACGATGTGCGCTTCCTGGTCCGGCGGATCGCCGACGCCGGCCTCGACGCCGTCGTCGTGGACCAGACGACCCCGGAGCAGCGGCGGTCGGGGCTGCACACGGTCGCCATGGTCGTCCCCGGCATCCTGCCGCTGGACTTCGGCTGGTCACGGCAGCGGGCCCTGCTGATGCCGCGGCTGCTGAGCGGGCTGCGCGACGCGGGACGGCGCCCGGACCTGCTGCCCGGACCGGAGGTCAAGGCCGTGCCGCATCCGTTCCCGTGACGGCCCGCCCCGGGCGGGCGGTTCGTATGCCGCATGGGGAGTCGTCCGAGTCGGCTTCGTCCGGGTGCGGCGCCATGCGAGCGTGGCCTCGTCCGAGTGCGGCGCCATGGGCAGTGGCGCCGGCCGAAGGGGAGTCGTGTGTGAAGTGGCGCCGTCCGAAGGGGCGTCCTGTGTGAAGTGGCGCCGTCCGAGAGGGTGTCCTGTGCGAAGTGGCGTCATCGGAAGTAGCGTCATCGGAAGTGGTGCCGACCGCCCGCATGCCGACGGCCTCCCACCCGCGGAATCGCCCGCCGGGCGGGAGGCCGTGGCCCGTCCGGCGGACGGCCTTCGCTCCCGTGATCAGGCGCTGCAGGAGGTGGTGCTGGTGGTGCTGGAGCAGGTCGACGTGGAGGAGCACGACGTCGAACCGGCAAGGACGACCTCGGCGGCGTCCGAGTAGTCCGAGATCTCGAAGGTCTCGGACTCCAGCTCCAGGATCTCGTCGGCGAGTGTGGCGAGTTCGGGCTTCGGGTCATCTGCGTCTCCCTCGGGTGTGCGGGGCCGGCCGGCGGGTCCGGCGGTCTCCCTCGCTCGGGCCATTGCAGCCGAACGGCCTTTCACCTCACCTCGGCTCTCGCTGACACTTCGCTGACACCCAGTGTCAGCGGAACGCCGGGCGTCTGTCGTGCGGGCCGGGGACGCTGGCGGGTGAGCCGCCTTCCGGTCCGCCACCGCCGCACCGAGGGCAAGGAGACGCGTTGAACGCAGCAGAACTCCCGCGGGACGTCCTGAGGGACGCCACCGCGCTGTACGTCGACCTGCACGCCCATCCCGAGCTGTCGGGTGAGGAGGTCCGCACCGCCGGGGTACTCGCCGCCCGGCTCGAACGGGACGGCTGCACCGTCACCCGCCGCGTCGGCGGGCACGGCGTCGTCGGTGTGCTCCGCAACGGCACGGGCCCCACGGTGATGGCCCGGGCCGAACTCGACGCGCTTCCGGTACGGGAACGCACCGGCCTGAAATACGCCAGCACCGTTCCCGGTGTCATGCACGCCTGCGGACACGATCTGCACACCGCGGCGGCCGCCGGCGCCGTCTCCCTCCTCGCCGGCACCCGCGACTCCTGGCGGGGCACCCTGGTACTCGTCGGACAGCCCGCGGAGGAGACCTTGAGCGGCGCCCGGGCGATGCTCGACGACGGCCTCTACGACCGGTTCGGAACCCCGGACGCGGTGCTCGCGCAGCACTGCGCACCGCTTCCCGCCGGATGCGTCGCCCACGGGCAGGGCCCGCTGATGTCCGCCGGGGTCACGCTCGACGTGGTCGTCCACGGGCGCGGCGGGCACGCGGGCACCCCGCACCTGGCCGTCGACCCCGTGGTCACCGCCGCCGCCGTGGTGATGCGGCTCCAGACGGTGGTGTCGCGCGAGTCCGCGCCCGGCGAGCGGGTCGTGCTCACCGTCGGTTCACTGCACGCCGGGGACCGGGCCAACGTGATCCCCGCCGAAGCCCGGCTGTCCGTGTCCGTCAGGGCGTTCACGGACGCCGCCCTGGCCCGGGTGACCGAGGCAGTCCGGCGGGTCGTACGAGCCGAGTGCGCGGCCTCAGGCTGCGACCGCGAGCCGGAGATCACGGTCACTGCCGCCTCGCCTGTGCTGGAGACCCACCCGGAGACGGCTCACAAGGTGCGCC
This sequence comes from Streptomyces sp. I6, assembly GCA_003725745.1. GTDB lineage: Bacteria > Actinomycetota > Actinomycetes > Streptomycetales > Streptomycetaceae > Streptomyces. The sequence continues at coordinate 6,481,794 of RHDP01000001.1, forward strand.
GCGCACACGAGGAAGCCTTCGGGGCGCACCGGGTGACCGGCTGGCCCGGATCGACCGCCACCGAGGACTTCCCCCACTACGCCACGGGCGGGGTGCCGGTCGCCTACTGGATGCTCGGCGCCACCGGCGTCCGGCAGTGGCGCGCGGCCGGCGGCGGTGGTGAACCGGTGCCCGCCAACCACACGGACACCTTCGCGCCCGACGTACGCACCGCCCTCCCGGCCGGCATCACCGCGATGGCCACGGCCGCACGAAGTCTGCTGGGCACACCCGGCCGCAGGGCGGGCGCCCGCGATGACCCCGTCCCGGCCGGACTACGTCGACGTCGTCGCCGTGCGCGACGACCGTTCGGCACCCGCGGGTGAGACCACCGTCATCCGGCTGCTGGGCCTGCTGCCCGGGCACTGGCCCTGCCTGCCCGAAGTCCGTGCGGACCGCATCCGGCTGCGGATCGCCCTGGACGCGGCCACCGATCCGCGCACGGTCAGCAGCGCCGTCAGCCGGGCACTGGCCGACTCCGCGCTGCGTGGCTGGTCCCGCCGTCGGGACTGACCGGCGGCGCCGGAGGAACGGCACCCGCTGGGGGTGGCGCCCCGCCACCGGGACCGACCGCCGGCGCCGGAGGGCGCCGCCCGCGGATCCTCCGGGCGTCCCGCCGGAGGGAGAACGCCCGCCGGTGGCGGTGGCGGGCACCCGCACCCGGGTTCCGGAACGGCACCGGTGGGAACGGCACCGGTGGGAACGGTGCTGGCGGGTTCGCCGCCCGCGCGGCCGTCACCATCCGGCCCGGGGGCCGGACCATGGCGGCCGGACCGTCACACCCAGCCGCGTTCCCGAGCCAGCAGCGCCGCATGGGCCCGGTTCACCGCACCCAGCTTCTGCATGATGTCCGCGACATGGCGCCGGTACGTCCGCACCGACACACCCAGCTCCCGTGCTCCCACCTCGTCCTTGCCGGCCGAGCACATCGACAGCAGCACCCGCTGCTCGGTCCCGGTCAACCGCTTCTCCTCGCCCTCCGGCCCGGCCACGGCGGTCAGTTGCTCGGCCTGGGACCAGATCTGCTCGAACAGGGCGATGATGTTCGCCACCAACCCGTTGCTGCGGGCCAGCAGCGCGCCGCGTGCCGTGTTGCGCGGATCCACGGGCACCAGTGCTGTATGGCCGTCGTATACGAGGATCCGCTCGGATATGTTCTCCGCCACCCTGATCAGGGCGCCCTCCGCGACCAGTTCCCGCAGATAGCCCGCAGTGGGCGGATGGTCCAGGGCGGCCCGCAGCACGACGTTCCGGATACGCACACCTCGGCGCAGACAGCGCATGTCCAGTGGACGCGACCGGGCGATGTTCTCGGCCGACAACCTGGTGTACGGCTCTACCGAAAGGATCTCCTCACGGGCGAAGAACGCCAGATCTTCGATGCGGTTGCGGATGTCGTCCAGCCCGTGCAACTGCTCGATGCCCTGCGACGCCATCAACTCGCCCTGCTCGGCCCGCAGACCCTGAACGACGTGCCGGGCCTGAGTCACCCGCTGCAACTCCTGGTGCAGCGCGTGGAGCCGGGCGTCCATCAGCCGGGCCACCGCCACCTCGGGATCCGCCGGTGCGATACGCCCGTCTGCCCCCGTGGGGTGGATCAGCCCGAGCCGGCGCAGTCGCTCCAGGCAGTGCTCCGGATCCTGTTCGGGGCCCGATCCGATCTTGTCGGCGAGCGCACGCAGGTCCTCGATCGTGGTGTCCGGATGGCGCAGACAGTGCCGGTAGAGTTCCTCATCCGCGGCGGACACGCCGAGCACGGCCATCTCGTTCTCACGCAACGCGCCCTCGGTGTATGAGTTCGGTCCGCCGGGAAGAGGGTGACCCCCGGCTGCGTACCACCGAAGGTTATCCCGCATTCCAGGCATTCGGCCCTACTCCTCCCGCACCCGTCGTTCACGCCGTTTCGCAGTCTCGTACGGAACGCTCCCTTCCGGGACGGGTGGAGCGAGAGCCGATGCCTCCGGCCCGCGCGACTTCACCGCGGTGTCGCCCCTCCGGGCGTTCCGAGGACCGCCCCGCCCCCCCCGACGCCCGCACTCTCCGAGGCCCCGCACCCCTCCCGAACGGCCCCGCATCCCCTCCCGCACGGTCGTGCACCCCGGCCACCGCGCCGCGGGGCCGGGAGGCGGGTGCCGCCGGACGCGGGGCGCCCTTGACCCGCCGTGCGCGACCGCCTTCGGGCCGGCGGTCATCATCGGCGCGGCGCCGGGTACGCGGGCAGCCACGGGGACGACCGTTCCCGATGGCCCGCCGCGGCGCGGGCCCGGACGAGAGGAGACGACGGTGTCGCAGGTCGAGGAGTCCGTCGAGGTCGACGTCCCGGTGCGTACGGCGTACAACCAGTGGACCCAGTTCGAGTCCTTCCCCGCGTTCATGGACGGTGTGGAGCGGGTCGATCAGCTGTCCGACAGCCTCACCCACTGGACCACGTCGACCGGAGGTGTCGAGCGGCAGTTCGAAGCGAAGATCACCGAGCAGATCCCGGACGAGCGCGTCGCGTGGACCACCGTCGAAGGGGAGCGGCAGGCCGGAGTGGTGACCTTCCACCGCCTGTCTGACGGCAGGACCAAGGTCATGCTGCAACTGGACTTCGACCCCCAGGGCCTGGCCGAGACGGTCGGGGACAAACTCGGTTTCGTCAGGCGCCGGGTGAGCGGTGACCTCGAGCGTTTCAAGCGCTTCATCGAGTCCCGCGGAACAGAGACCGGGGCATGGCGCGGCGAGGTCTGAGCCGCGCGTCCGGGGCACCCCGGATCCCGCCGGGTCGGTCCCCGCGGTTCCCGCTGTGAGCGGTGTGCCCGGGGCATCCTCTCGCCGGCGGCGGCGACCACGCCGCCGCCCTCGTCCCCGGTCCCCCGGGCGGCGTGTCCGGTGGCCCCTCGCCGGCCGCGAGCCGCGTCCGGGTCCGTCGGCCGCGAGGCGCGTGCGGGTCCGCCGGGTGCCGAGCGCCGGTGGGTCCGCGGGGCGCCGATGGGTCCGCGGGCGGTCGGCTCGGGCTCCCGCTTCCCGGCGGACCACGGAACGCGGCTCACCTGTGACGTTCGAGGCCGGCCCGGGGCGATGCAGCCCCGCGCGGGTGCCCACCGTCGAGACCGGTCCGGCGGCGGCCGTCCCGCGCGGGTGCCCACCGTCGAGACCGGTCCGGCGGCGGCCGTCCCGCTGCGGACCGGCCCACGTCGAGGACCGGTACCGACCGGCTCACCCCGAAAGCCGAAGGCTGCCCGTGTCCAGGCAAGGCGCCGTGCCCGGGGCGGGGTGCCGGTGTCCTCGGCAGGGCGGCAGCGGCGTCCGGGGACCGGCCGTCCCGTCCGCTGACGGAGTGATCGTGGGCGGGCCGCTGCGCCGCAGCGCCCCGCCCACCGGCCCCGCCAGCACGATGGACGCGCCGAATCCCGGCGAACGCCATTGCGGAGGACCCACAGGAGGACCTCGTGACCACTCAGCCGTCCGGCTCTGCCGCGCCGCCCGCTCGATACGGCGACCTGCGGGCCCTCTTCGTCAACTGCACGCTGAAACGCTCACCCGAAACCAGCAACACCGGGGGACTGCTCGACCGGAGCCGCGAACTGATGGAACGGCAGGGAGTCGCGGTCGACGTGGTACGCGCCGTCGACCACGACATCGCCACCGGGGTGTGGCCGGACATGACCGAGCACGGCTGGGAGACCGACGCCTGGCCGGCGCTCCACGAGAAGGTGATGTCATCCGACATCCTCGTGCTCGCCGGTCCCATCTGGCTGGGCGACAACAGTTCCGTGATGAAGCGGGTGATCGAGAGGCTGTACGCCTGCTCCAGCCTGCTCAACGACAAGGGGCAGTACGCCTACTACGGACGGGTCGGCGGCTGCCTGATCACCGGAAACGAGGACGGCGTCAAGCACTGCGCGATGAACGTGCTCTACAGCCTCCAGCACCTCGGCTACACCATCCCGCCGCAGGCGGACGCCGGCTGGATCGGCGAAGCCGGCCCGGGACCGTCCTACCTCGACCCCGGTTCGGGCGGACCCGAGAACGAGTTCACCCAGCGCAACACCACGTTCATGACCTGGAACCTGCTGCACCTGGCCGCGATGCTCAAGCAGGCGGGCGGCATTCCCGCACACGGCAACCAGCGCACGGAGTGGGACGCGGGCTGCCGCTCCGACTCACCGAACCCCGAACACCGGTAGCCCCGGCGAGGAGGGCCTCCGCGGACACGCCGATGCCGAGGGAGGGATGTGCGGCCGGGCTGCGCACCGTGCCGGCGCCCCCGACCGCTGACCGGCCGGTCGCCGGGCCCTCCGCGGCCCGGAGGACCGGATCACCGCCCCCGCTCGCCCCCTTGCCCCGGCTCGTACGTGTCGCCCGGCGTGCGCGGCCCACCCCGACCACCGGCCAGTGCGAACCGGGGTCAACCGAGGTGAAACGGTGCGAACCGAGATGCCGGTGCGAGCGGGGCCGGTGCGAGCGGGGCCGGGGCCGTCCGGAGGCCGTGCCTCACTGGCTGGGGGCGACGGACTTCTCAACCTCCGCGAGGGTGGCGCTGTCGACCAGACCGGTGTCCTCCAGGACCTCCATGTGATCCAGGACCGTCTGGTTGGCCTGCCGCGCATGACGGCGGATCAGGTCGTTCTGGGTGGCCGCCCGTACCTCCGCGATGGTGGCGAAGATCTTCCCGTGCGAGGAGCGCAGAACGTTGGCGAAGAGCCGGTCGAACTCGGCCCGCGGGCGTTCTCCAACTGCCGCACCCATTCCTGCTGCTCGTCCGTCGCCTCGTCGGGAATCGGCACCCCCAGGATCTTCGCGTCCTCGCGGACCAACTGGTCGAGCTTGCTGTGACCGTCCAGCAGATGCAGCCCCGCGCGTTTGACGGCCTCGCTCGACGCGTTCGTCTGGGCCAGCCGGCCCGCTGGGATCTCCCACAGACCTGCCTGGCGCACCTTGACCAGGAACGTCTTGTCGACTTCCGTCACCGGCTGCGGCCCGGCAGGAGCCTGCCCTGCCTCGTCCGCCGCGCCGTCCTTCTGCGCGCCGGTCGCATGGCCGGTGCCGGACGAGTGCCCGTAACCCTCCCCCGCGCCCTGGCCGTAGCCGCCCTGCGCGGCGATCCCGGCCTGTGCCTGCGCGTCCGGGGCGTCGCCGTCACTTCCCCGGGTAGCGATCAGCACGGTCGCGATGACTGCGCAGACGGCGGCGACGACGGCCAGGGTCCGCAAGGGGGCCCCGGACTCGGCTGCACGTCGGTTCGGACTCATGATGCCTCCGGGCTCGGCCTGGTCTTCGTGCCCGTTGATGTGTTCGGGCGCTGTCTGCGGGACTGCTGGCACGCCACGCAGACAGCAGTACGGACAGGGGTGCCGGTGTGTTCACCGCCCGCCTGGATTCGCGGGAGACCTCGATTCGAGGACGGCGGCGGCGGGCACCGGGGGCCCTCGATGGCGAGGCCCTGGGCCGTGCGGTGGCCATCCCCGTCCCGTGGCCCGGCGTCCGGGCGGCCCCGGGCGGCCCTGCGGCCTTGGTGGTCCGGGTGGCTTGGTGGTCCGGTTTCCGGGGCGCCGCGGTGGCCCGAGGCATTGCCGGGCACGGGTACGTCGAACCCGCGGGTGGTCCGGGGCGCCGCGGAGGCCCGGGTCATCCGGGCGAACGCCTCACCAGGGGATACGACTGGCGACGAAGCCGACGACGCGGTTCCGTTCGGCGATGACGGGGAGGGCGCACAGCCCGATGAATCCGATGCCCGCGAACAGGGCCGCTGCAGGTAGAACTCGTACATGCCCGAACCCTCACGGATCATCTCGTAGCAGCTCGTCGCCATCAGGGCCCCGACTACGCACATGCCCAGGAGCATCAGCGCCAGGAGGGCGCCGCACAGCGGGAGTTCGGGGCTTGACACGGCCGGCCGCTCGTTCATGTCCGCAGGTCCATAGGTGTCCGGAACGTATTATGACGATCCATAGGTGTCCAGAACGTGTTGTAACGATCCATGGGAGTCCGGAACATGTTGTGACGATCCATGGGAGTCCGGAACATGTTGTGACGACCCGTCCCCGGACCGTAAATGCCAGTCGGCGGTGTGTGCGGGGCCCGTGTGCTTGCGGCGGCCCGGAACAAACCGCGGGCTGCCCAGGGGCGTCCCTCCGGGTATGCACACGATCTTCGAGGGAATGCACCAGCTGCTCAGGTTCGCGATGCTGCAGGCGAGGTGCTGCGCTTTCGCGGTGGCGCTCCTCGGGGCATCGCTGTTTCCCGGATGCTGCCGGAACTGCCCGTCGCCCGGTACGACCTGGTCCTCGCCTACGGCCTGCTGCTGACCTTCGCGGCCCGGCGCCTGGGCTGGGAAGGCGGCCGGGACACCCTCGTGATCGCCGCATGCCATGTCGTGGGACTGCTCTTCGAACTGGTCAAAGTGCGCCTGGGCTCGTGGAGCTACCCGAGGAGGCGGTGACCAAGATCGCGGGGGTGCCCTTGTACGGCGGGTTCATGTACGCGGCCGTCGCGAGCTACGTCTGCCGGGCCTGGCGCCTGTTCGAGCTCCGGTTCACCGGCTACCGCGCCACGGCCACCGCCCTGGTCGCGGCCGCGGTCTATGCGAACTTCTTCTCCCACCACTGGCTGCCGGACTTCCGCTGGCCGCTCGCGGCGGTGATGACGGCCGTCACGGCCGGGGCATGGGTCGGTTTCACCGTCGGCCGCCGGCGCTACCGCATGCCACTCGCGTTGTCCTTCGTACTGATCGGCTTCTTCCTGTGGGTCGCGGAGAACGCCGCGACGTACCTCGGTGCCTGGAGCTATCCGCATCAGCTCGGCGGCTGGGAGCCGGTGGCGCTCACCAAGTTCGGCGCATGGGCGCTGCTGATCAGCGTCACGTTCGTCCTCACCGAACGGCTGCAGTCGGTCGGCGGGGGTGAACGGCTGGGCAGGCAACCGGGTTGGTGACTCCTCCCCCACGTAAAGGTGGGGGCTTCTCGCTATGCCGGGTTGGCGTCGCGACGGACCAGCCCGGCCCGCCGTGAAACGGGCGGCTGCGCCCGTACGCCCCGGCCGCGGGGGCTCCACCGGCCACCCGGAGACGGGGGAGGAGCGCCGCGGCGCGCGCCGGTCGCCCACCGCGGCGCGCGCCGGGCGGTCGCGGGGCACCTCCGGTCCGTGTGCGCGGGCTGCAGTCCGGCGGCAGAGGCCCGTGTCTCCGCACGGCCTGTGCGATCCTGCGGCGCCGGGCACTCCGGGGACTCGTGCGGCGCACCAGCCACGGGCGCCCGGCGCACGTGTGCCGGGAGACCGCGCGACACCCCGAGGGCGCACGCGGCGTACGGCAGGGCTCCCGCCGGACGTCAGCCCTCCCCTCCGTCGCCGCCCCGGCCGCCCGCTCCGGCGGTGTCACAGCCGAGACCGATACACAGCCCGCCGTCGCCGCCCGGTCCGCCGGAGCCGCCGTCCCCCTGGCCGACCGCGTCGCCGCCGTCACCCCCGTTGCCTCCGTTGACGCTGCCGTGGCAGACGCCCACGCAGATCCCGCCGTCGCCGCCGCCCCGGCCGTCGCCGCCGGCGTCCCCGGCGGTGCCGCCGCCGCCGTTGGCGCTGCCCTTGCACAGCCCGGCGCAGAAACCACCGTCCTCGCCCCGCTGCCGTTGGCGCTGCCCTCGCAGTTGCCCACACAAGCCCGGTCGCCGGCCTGGACACGGCCTTCCTCACCCGGCTCGCCGTCGAACACCCCACCACCGTCGCCGAGGGCAAGCCGGGCGGCGGACTGCGCCGCCGGCGCCGACTGCGGGGCCGACGCCGCCACCGCCGCGGGTGCCATCGCCCCTACCCCGAGCAGACCGGCCGCCACGACCAGCCCCAGTCGGCCGGCCCAAGAAACCATGTGCCTGAATCGCATGAGGATCGCCCTTCTTCCGAGAAACACCTCCCTGAGCCTTCTTCGGCTCCGTGAGCGGCATATTCCGGACACGGAGCGCCCGGGGGACACCGAAGAAGAACACAGGGGCCGGATATGTTGCGTATCCAGTAGGCCGTGACGCGTCCGGCACGGTCACGCCACGCGAATTCGGAACTTGACAGCCATTCCATGCGGCCGTAGCGGTGCTGGCGCCCGTGAAGAGAAGTCCGGCACACCGTGCGGGACGGTGAGTTCCCTCCGCGCGCACCGGTCCCGGTCCCGCCGGCGGTGATCACAGGGCCGGTCCAGGGACCAGATGCGGGCTCTGGACGTGGCGAACCGTGTGGATTGCAGGAAAATGGACGTGATGCCGGACATGTGGGGCCCAGAGATTCGGGCGCACGGGTGCCGTGGTGCTTGCTGGTGCCGGGTGTCCGGTCCGAGCAGACGGGCGGGCTTCGGAGGGCGGGGCCGCGGCGCCGCACCCTGACCTGGCCATGGAGGGTTGTATGACTGCCTGTCGTGTTACGTCGCGAACGGGGCCCGGCGACGGCGTCGGAGCGCCGCGGAGGCAGCAGGGGTGGCGGGCCGGGGCCAGGGTTCTGGTGTCCGCGCTTGTCCTGGTGGCGGGGCTGGTGGTGCCGGTGTCGACCGCGCAGTCCGCGCTCGCTGTCGCGACCGGCACCTATGCCTATGTCGCCAACACCCATGACGACACGGTGTCGGTGATCGACACCTCCGGGAACACGGTCGTCGACACCATCCGGGTCGGCGACGCCCCGCGCTGGGTCGCCGTGACCCCGGACGGCGCCTACGCCTACGTCACCAACGGAGCCGATGATTCGGTGTCGGTGATCGACACCTCCAAGGAGACCGTCACCGCCACCGTTCCCGTCGGCGACTCCCCACGCGGGATAGCGATGAGCCCGAACGGTACCTATGCCTATGTCGCCAACACCGAAGGCGATTCGGTGTCGGTGATCGACACCTCCAAGAAGGCCGTCACCGCCACCGTTCCCGTCGGAGCCTCTCCGGTCGGGGTGGCGGTGGCTCCGAACGGCTCCTTCGTCTATGTCCCCAACACCGACGGCGATTCGGTGTCGGTGATCGATACTTCCGGGAACACGGTCGTCGACACGGTCCGGGTCGGCGACTCCCCGCGCGGCGTGGCGGTGACGCCGGACAGTGCCTTCGCCTATGTGCCCAACAACGGTGGTGACACGGTGTCGGTGATCGATACTTCCGGGAACACGGTCGTCGACACCGTCCGGGTCGGCGACTCCCCGCGCGGCGTGGCGGTGGCTCCGAACGGTACCTATGCCTATGTCGCCAACAACGGTGGTGACACGGTGTCGGTGATCGACACATCCAAGAAGGCCGTCACCGCCACCGTTCCCGTCGGAGCCTCTCCGGTCGGGATGGCGGTGGCTCCGAACGGCTCCTCCGTCTACGTCGCCAACACCGACGGCGATTCGGTGTCGGTGATCGACACTTCCAGGGATACCGTCACCACCACCGTCGGCGTCGGGGCTTCCCGTTCGGTGTGGCGGTCTCGGTGGCACCCCAGCCGGGGCAGGAGCGCTGACGCCATTCAAGTGGCGTACCGCGCTGTGCGACTGACCGTGAGTCGGCCGGCCCCGTACCGTTCGTATACGGCGCCGGAGTCGCGGGCCTACTTCATCAGGGCCGCCCAGTCACCGTCGAGAACCCGATCCCTCCAAATGTCGACCTTCTTCTCGGAGACGTCGTACTTCTCGGCGACCTGGGCGGTCGTCGCCTCGTCGGCCAGCAGGGCCACCACGATGCGCACCTTGTCCACCACCGACAGTTCGTCCACCGGCTTGTCCGGGAGTTCACCGAACTCCTCGAAGCCCTCGAGGTTCTTCAGTTCCTTCAGCTCCTGGAGGTCCTTCAGTTTCTTGAATTCCTTGAGGTCCTTGAGGTCCTTGAGGCTTCCGGCATCCTCCAGGTCCTCGAAGTCCTTGGACTCGTCGGACTCCTTCGACTCCTTCGACTCCTTCGACTCCTTCGACTCCTTCGAGTCCTTGGAGTCCTTGGAGTCCTCAGGATGCGCACAGCCGGGCCGGCCCGGTTCGCCGGGCTCACCCGGCCGACCGGGTTTCCCGCCCTTGCCGCCCTCCCCGCCCTTGCCGCAGCCCTCGGCGGACCGGCTGACCAGGGCCGCGGCATCGGCGGAGGGGGCCGTGCCCCTCGGGGAGCCTGCGGTGCCTGAGCGGCGCACGCGGTCCCGGTCGCGACGGCCACCGAGGCCACCGCCAGAACGACCGAATGCTTCCAGAGTTTCCTGGACACGGGAAACGCTCCGTTTCATGACGAGAGAAGACAAGTGAACAGAAGCGAAGACGAGAGAAGGGGTGCCGCTCGATGACGGGATAAGGAAGCCGTCCACCTATCGGGTGCACCCGACCACCACGGGGGTGGAGGCCGGCCGGCCTCCACCCCGCCGAGGCGGGCCGTGGGTCCGCCTCGGGTCCGGTGATCAGAAGATGCTGATGCCGCCCTCACCTCCGTTGCCGCCGTCGCCGCCGTGGTCGAAGACGCTGTAGCCACCGGCTCCGCCGTCGCCGCCTGCGCCACCGTCGCCGTAGACGGTGTCGCCTCCGTCGCCGCCGTTGCCGCCGTCGCCGCCGTGGTGGAAGACGCTGTCCCCGCCGCCTCCGCCGCTGCCCCCGTCGCCGCCGTCCCCGTAGACGCTGTCGCCTCCGTCGCCTCCGTCGCCGCCGTGACCGCCATGGCCGAAGACGCTCTCCCCGCCGCCTCCGCCACCGCCTCCGCCGCCCCCGCCGCCGTAGACGCTGTCGCCGCCGTCACCTCCGTCGCCGCCTGCGCCTCCGTCGCCGTAGACGCTGTCGCCGCCGTCACCTCCGTCGCCGCCTGCGCCTCCGTCGCCGTAGACGCTGCCGCCGCCCGCGCCTCCGTCGCCGCCCGCCCCGCCGCCGGTGACCAGCACCGCGGGCGCCACGGCAGAGGCCGCCGGAGTCGCCGCGGACGCCGGAAGGGCGACCGCACCGGAAGCGGCGGCGGCAGAGGCGAATATCACCGCCAGGCGGAAACCTCGCCGTCTGGGCCGGCCCTCGTTGTGGTTGTGCACCATACGGGTCATCGAATTACTCCTGTTCACGCCGAGAATGAATGGCTTTCCCCGTTGTTTCCGGGGATGATTTTGGAGCGGCGGACGCGGGGAATTCCCGCCCCGCCATTCCGTTCCGCTGCGCTGTGCTACGCCTCACTTCTGCCGAGGCTCACATCACCATTACGCCGGAATGGGAGAAATGGGTCGCGTTCCGAAAAATCGGGACTTGACGCGATCGGAAACGGCGGGTAGAAGCCACGGCCCGGCGAATTCCCCCCTCGACCCGGCGGTGCCGGCACACCGCCCCTGCGTCCCGCCCCGCGGCACACCGCAGCCGAGCGGCCCTGCCGGCCGTGGGTGCCTGGTTGGCGCCGCCGCTTGATGACTCGGGAAAGGTACGGGAGGGTGGCACAGTCCCGGCTTCCAGCGGAAGGTGATGAGGCCCGCTCCCGGGCCTTGGCAACATGACGACTTTCGAAGGCTCCCCGCGCGGGTCGCAGGGCGCGGCCCCCGTCGACGCCTCGTGGACGCGGTCTCCCTACCCCGCACTGGCCGCGGACCGCGCCGGCGGGGTGCTGGAGGTGAACGCGGCGGCTGCCGCGCTGTTCCCCGCCGCGCTCGGAGGAGCGCGGCTCGACGACGTGGTGCCCGCATGGCTGGCCCAGGCGCACCGGCGAGTCACCTCGGGGGGCGCCCCCGGGGGACGGGCTGGCGCGGAGCGCGGCCGCCACGGAGACCTCACCCTGGAAGCCCATCCGACGGTGGGCGAGAACGGAGAGGTGGTCTGGTGGCTGGTCGACGACACCGACCGCCTGCTGGCCGAAACGGCCCTGCACGACGAACGGGAGAGGACGGCCTTCCTGGCGGAGGCCTCGACCCGGCTGCTCGCCTCGCTCAACGTGGACCGGTGCATGGAGGCCGTGGTGGGCATCGCAGCAGAGCACCTGGCGGACGCCGCAGTCCTCGTCGCCCCGGCCGCCGGCAAGCGCCACCCCATGGCGGCGACGGTGCGGGGCGGTTCCGTCGTCCGCACCGCGGCCCGGATCGACCCCGCCGCGGTACCGGGCCTCGCGGAGGCGCTACGGGGGTTCCCGCCCGTACCGTCCCGGTGGATCGATCCCGCCGCACTGCCGGACTGGGCGGTCCCCGACGGCCTGGACGGGCCCGTCGGCTCCGTCGTGGTCACCCCGCTGCCCGGTCTCGGAGTGCCGGCCGGCGCGCTCGTCCTGCTCCGGCGCGGTGAGAACGCCGCCTTCGGCGCCTCGGAGGAGGTCTTCGCCCGGATCTTCGCCGCGCGTGCCGGAGTGGCGCTGTCCGCAGCGCGCCTCTACACGGAGCAGGCGAGCATCACCGCGACCCTGATGGGGGAACTGCTGCCCCCGGAGCTCCGGCATGTGCACGGGGTGGAGTTCGCCGGCGGCTACCGCGCCTCGCGCGACACCGAGCGGGTCGGCGGCGACTTCTACGACGTGCACCCGGGTGCCTCGCCCGACCAGGAGACGTTCGCCGTGCTGGGCGACGTGTGCGGCAAGGGCCTGGCGGCCGCGGTCCTGACCGGCAAGATCCGCAACACCCTGCAGGCGCTGCTGCCCCTGGCCGACGACCACGGAAAACTGCTGCGGCTGCTCAACGGCGCACTGATCACCGATCGGCACGCCCGCTACGCCACCCTGGTCCTGGCCTCGGTGCGGCGTACGGGATGTGCCACACACCTGCGCCTGACCAGCGCGGGGCACCCCAGGCCGCTGATCGTGCGCCAGACCGGCCGGGTCGAGGAGGCCGACACCTCGGGGACCCTGGTCGGGGCCCTGCCCGAGGTCAACGCCCGTACCGCGGAGGTGGAACTGAGGCCCGGCGAGACCTGTCTGCTGTACACGGACGGCATCACCGAGGCCAGGGGCGGTCCTCTCGGCGACGTGATGTTCGGGGAGGACCGGCTGCGGGCGGCGCTGGCGGAATGCGCCGGCATGCCCGCCGAGGCCGTCGTGGAGAGGCTGCAGATGCTGGCCTCGGAGTGGGTCGGCGACGGGCCGCACGACGACATCGCGGTGGTGGCGATCACCGCGCCGTACGGCACCCGTCTCACGGCGGTCGACGGCCATACGCCGGGCAGGTGCACCGCATGACCGGCGTCCATCGCGCACGGACCGGTGACGCCCGCGCCGCCGAGGCCGACGCTCCCGCGGCGGACCGGCCCGTCGCAGCCGTCCCGGCAGGCCGTCCCGGTGCCGTCGGTGCCGCCGACGGAGACCGTCCACCCGGGCAGGCCGACGGAGACCGTCCGCCCGGCCAGGCCGACGGTTCGACCGGGGCGCCGCGTGCGGCACTGCTGTCCGCTGCCCGGGACGAACTCTGGAAGGCCGTCGACGCGCGGGATGAACCGAGCGCCTCGCGGGGCGTGTTCGGGCTTCTGGACTCCGGTCTCGCCGCCGAGGACGTCCTGCTCGAGGTCATCGCTCCGGTACAGCGGAAGGTAGGGGCGGAATGGGCCGCCGGACGCATCACCGTCGCCCAGGAGCACGCCGCCACCGCCATCCACGAGCGCGTCATCGCCGCCCTGGCACACCGGTCCGCCCCGCGGACCGGGCCGAGCGGGGTGACCGTCACCGTCGCCTGCGTCGAGGGGGAGTGGCATGCCCTGCCGGCCCGGATCCTCGCCGAGACGCTGCGTCTTCGCGGCCACGCGGTCGACTACCTCGGAGCCCAGGTGCCGACCGCGCACCTCATCGCCCATCTGCACCGGACGGCGCCGGACGTCGCCGCCCTGTCCTCCTCGCTCCCCACCCGGCTGCCCACGGCGCACGCGGCCATCACCGCCGTCCGCGCCACGGGCGTGCCGGTGCTCGCGGGCGGGCGGCGTTCGCCCCGGACGGCCGCTACGCGCGGCTGCTCGGCGCCGACGCCTGGGCCGCGGACGCCCGTGAGGCGGCCGACGTCCTCAGCCGCGGTCTGCCCCGGCCGGGGCCGGACGCGGCCCGGCCCGCCGCGGAGGACCTGCCCCATCTGGACGACCAGGAGTACACCGTCGTCAGCCGCGGCAAGCGGCGACTGGTGAGGCACACCCTCGCCGGGCTGGAGCGGCGGCTCCCCGCGATGCTCTCCTACAGCGAAACCCAACGCGAGCGCACCGCCGAGGACCTCGCCCATATCGTCGACTTCCTCGCCGCCGCCCTCTACACCGACGACACCACGCTGTTCACCGGCTTCCTCGACTGGACGGGCGGCATCCTCGAAGCCCGGGGCGTGCCCGCCCGCGTCCTCCTGCCCGGGCTCGACCTGCTGCGGCAGGAGCTCAGGGACTTTCCCCGTACTCTGGACCTCCTCACCCAGGGGCCGACACCCTGCGCGGGCGGGACCCCCGTCCCACGATCCCCGGCCCCGGAACCGCACCATGACCGCATTTCCCGAACGCACCCTCGACATCGAGGTCACCACCGGTGACGGCGGGGAGGTGCACGTCCGTATCGGCGGCGACCTCGACTGGGACTCGGCGGACGACCTCACCGAGGCCGCCCGCGTCTGCCTGCACGCCGAGCGGCCGCCCCGCCTCATGGTGCTGGACTGCGGTGCGCTGAGCCTGTGCGACTCCGCGGGGCTGGCGGCACTCCTCATGATCCACCGCATCGCGACCGCCGCCGGGACGCGGCTGCGGCTGGACCACCGACCCGCGCTGCTCGAACGGCTGCTGGCACTGACCGGCACCCGGGACCACCTCACCGGCGCGGGCGGGGCCGGGGCCGCCGAGCCCCCGGGCGAGCCGGACGCGCCGAGCACCGCCGGTACGGCGCCTCCGCCTCCGGCCCGGCCCGACTGAGGCCTGTCCCGTCAGGGGCCGGGGAGTCCCGGGCGCCCCACCCTGCCCGCGCCGGAGGCGGGCTGGGACAATTCCCGGATGAGCGAAGACCTGGAAGTGACGTCGTCCCTGGTCGACGGCGTGCGCGTGGTGCGCGTCAGCGGCGAGTGCGACGCCGACGAGGCCGGGACGCTGGCCCAGACCCTCGCGGCGCCCCTCGACGGCACCGCACTCGGAGTCGTCGTGGTGCTGTCCCGGGTGACCTTCGCCGACTCCTCGTTCCTCCACACGCTCATCGAGGCGCACCGCCGCCATGTGGAGGCGGGCGTGCCGCTCGTGCTCGCCGAACCCCACATCTCGGTCCGGCGGCTGCTGGACCTCACCGACACGGCGCGCCTCTTCACCGTCGCTCCCACGACGGCCGCGGCCGCGGACGAGGTCCGCGGGGCACGCAGCGACGGCCACCACGTCCGGTGAACGGCGGACCGGAGCGGCACCCGATGCACCGTGGGCCGCAGGCGAGGGACACGGCCGACGCGGCGGCGGAAGCGGCCCGTGCGGCGTCACCGCGCGGGGGAGGAACGGAGGGAGCGGCCGCCACCGGCCGCGAACAGGCCCCCGGCCCGGCGGCTGCCCACCGGCACCCTTCCGCACCGGGAGGGCCCGGCGCGCACGGGTATCGCCCCGCAGCGGTGACGGATCCGCGGGAGCAGCATCCGGGAGTCCTCCCCGGTGCGCACCGGCACCGTTCCGTGAGCCTGCCGGGTACGGGCGAACCGGGCCCCGGCACGGCCGCCGCCGCCCGCGAGCGGGTGCGCCGCCTCCTCGACGGGCACGCGGCCGCGCCTCTGCCGCCACCGGTGGTCGACGACATCCTGCTGGTCACGTCCGAGCTGGTCACCAACGCAGTGCGGCACGGCGGCGGCCTCGCCGCCTTCCACGCCGAACTCGACGGCCGCACCGTCCGCATCAGTGTGTCGGACCGTTCGCCCACGCCGCCCAGCAGCACGCTGCGCCGCCGGACCACCGCGCCGGGCGGCTTCGGCTGGCCCCTCGTCCAGCGCCTCAGCCGCAGTGTCACCGTCACCCCGGCCCACGGCGGCAAGACCGTCGAGGCCGTCCTGCTCGTCTCCGCCGAGAGGCCCGGCCAGGGGCCTGACCGCGCCCGCCGCACGCGGCCCGGTCCGGCGGTGCCCCGCGGTGCGGGCGGCGGCACGCTTCCCGGCGTGCTGAGCCGGCCCGGCCCGCATGCCGGGCCGGCGCCCGGTCGCGGACTCGCGGCCACGGCGCCCGGGGTATCCGCTATGTGCCGGCTCCCGGCCCGCATGCCGGGCCGGCCCCCGGTGGCGGACTCGCGGCCACGGCGCCCGGGAGGGACCCGCTATGTGCCGGCTCCCGCCCGGGCACGGCGGGTACGGGTGCGGGCCCCGTGCCAGTCCAGGCACAGCGCCGCGGCATCGTCCTGGAGGCGTCCGCCGCAGGCGTGGCTCACCGCTTCGGTCAGGGCCCGCACGACCTCTCGCGGGTGCTCCGCGGCGGTGCCGAGGATGAGGCCGGGCAGATCGACGCTCTGCGCCCGGCGTTCCTGCATGCCGTCCGTGTAGAGCACCAGGCGGTCGCCCGGGCGCAGGTCCAGGTCCTGCGCCCGGTACGGGTCGGGTGTCGGCACCCCGAACGGCAGGTGGACGTCCAGGCGGACTTCGCCGACCCGGCCGTCGCGAAGCCGCAGCGGCCACAGATGGCCCGCGTTGACCACCCGCGCTCCCGATCCGTCCAGGGCGACGCGCAGGAGGAGCCCCGTGGCCAGGGCGCCGCGGCCGTGGTCGAGGATGGCCTGGTGGATCCGGTGCGCCTGCTCGGGCAGGTCGCCCCCGTCCCGGCGGGCACCCCGTGACGCGTTGACCAGCAGAGTCGCCAGCAGGGCGGAGTTGACGTCGTGGCCCATGGCATCGGTGACGGACAGATGCAGTGTGTCGTGGTCGACGGTGTAGTCGTAGGTGTCGCCGGAGATGGCGTCGGCGGGGACCAGCGCCGCGGCGAACGTGAACTGCGCCGCCTCGCAGCAGGACGCCGAGGGAAGGAGCTGCCGTTGGATCTCGGCGGCCAGACTGACCGGGGTGGTGCGCTGACCCCAGTGGTAGAGGTCCGTGAACCGGCGGTTTGTGACGATCATGTAGGCCAGCGCGTGGGCGGTCTCCTCGACCTGCTCCACCGCCTCGTCACCGGCATCGGGCAGGATCAGTTCGAGCAGGCCGATGGTGTCGCCCCGGTTGGTGACGGGCGCGATCACCCGCTCGCCCCGACCGCCCTCGCGCAGCCGCACCGGCCGCTGGGTGCGCAGGACCTCGTCGTAGCGGCTGCCGGTCAGTTCGATCTGCTCCGCGCGGCGGCCCTTCCGGGTGGCGACGTCCTCGCCGACCCGCACCAGTTTCCGGCCGATGATGTCGACGATCAGGAACGACACATGCCGCGCGCCGAGCCGTTCGCGCAGATCGCGGGCGACGACTTCGACGGACTCCACCGGCGCGGCGTCCTCCGCGGCGGCGAGCATCTCCGCCAGCCCGTTCCGGTGCTGCATCTCGGTCTCCCCGCTGTCCGTGTCTCGTCCCGGAGAACCTGCATCCGCAGGAAACCTATCCGGCGAAGAGTGCCGTACCAACCGCGACGCGTTCCGCGTGCGCCGGGTCCGGCGCAACGGCATGCGCGCCCGTCGCCCGTCGCCTGTCCGGTATGCACAGGGGCGCAGGTCACGCGGAGGACCGCGGCACGGTACGCTGCCTCGTATTTTGTCGTACGACAACGGTTCTCGGATCGATGGTGCGGCGGAGTACGGGGGTTGGCCCTCCGCCGGAGGGCCGCTGCGCTCCACCCGTCGCACACGGGCGGAGCAGGGTCGGGCTAACGAGGGCGGTCATGGCTGAGACGACGGTGGAGAAGACGCGTCCGGTGCAGCGGACGGGGTCGCACGACGGGGGCGCCGTGGGTGAGCCCGAACTCCGGCAGCTGCTGGCGGGGCTGACGGCCGTACGCGACGGGGACTTCGGCACCCGTCTGCCGGACGACGCCGACGGTCTGCTCGGCGAGATCGCCGGTGTGTTCAACGGCATGGTCGACCAGCTCTCCCTGTTCACCTCCGAGGTGACCCGGGTCGCCCGCGAGGTCGGCACCGAAGGGACACTCGGCGGCCAGGCCGAGGTGCCCGGCGTTTCGGGCACGTGGGCCGACCTGACCGACTCGGTGAACGCGATGGCGGGCAACCTCACCACGCAGGTGCGGGACATCGCCCAGGTGGCGACCGCGGTGGCGCGCGGCGACCTGTCGCAGAAGATCGACGTGGATGCGCGGGGGGAGATCCTGGAGCTGAAGGAGACCATCAACACGATGGTCGACCAGCTCTCCGCCTTCGCCGACGAGGTCACGCGCGTCGCCCGGGAGGTGGGCACCGAGGGCATCCTCGGCGGCCAGGCGGACGTCAAGGGCGTCTCCGGCACCTGGCAGGACCTGACCGACTCGGTGAACTTCATGGCGGGCAACCTCACCGCGCAGGTGCGCTCGATCGCCCAGGTGGCGACCGCGGTGGCGCGCGGCGACCTGTCGCAGAAGATCGACGTGGATGCGCGGGGGGAGATCCTGGAGCTGAAGGAGACCATCAACACGATGGTCGACCAGCTCTCCGCCTTCGCCGCCGAAGTGACGCGTGTCGCGCGGGAGGTGGGTACCGAGGGCCGGCTCGGCGGTCAGGCGGACGTCAAGGGCGTCTCCGGCACCTGGAAGGACCTCACCGAGTCGGTGAACGTGATGGGCGACAACCTCACCGCCCAGGTGCGCTCGATCGCCCAGGTCACCACGGCCGTCGCCCAGGGCGACCTCACCCAGAAGATCCGCGTGGATGCGCGGGGGAGATCCTGGAGCTGAAGGAGACCATCAACACGATGGTCGACCAGCTGTCCTCGTTCGCCGACGAGGTCACGCGTGTCGCGCGGGAGGTGGGCACCGAGGGCAACCTCGGCGGCCAGGCGACGGTACGCGGCGCCTCCGGTACCTGGAAGGACCTCACCGACAACGTCAACGTGATGGCGTCCAACCTGACCGGGCAGGTGCGCTCGATCGCCCAGGTGGCCACCGCCGTGGCCCGCGGCGACCTGTCCCGGAAGATCACGGTCGAGGCCAAGGGCGAGGTCGCCGCGCTGGCCGAGGTGATCAACACCATGGTGGACACCCTTTCGGCGTTCGCCGACGAGGTCACCCGGGTCGCGCGGGAGGTGGGTACCGAGGGGCGGCTCGGCGGCCAGGCCCGGGTGCCGAACGTCGCCGGTACCTGGAAGGACCTCACCGACCACGTCAACTCCATGGCCACCAACCTGACCAACCAGGTGCGGAACATCGCGCAGGTCACCACCGCGGTCGCCAACGGCGATCTGTCGAAGAAGATCGACGTGGACGCGCGGGGGGAGATCCTGGAGCTCAAGACGACCATCAACACCATGGTCGACCAGCTGTCGGCGTTCGCCGCCGAGGTCACCCGGGTCGCCCGGGAGGTCGGCAGTGAGGGCCGGCTCGGCGGCCAGGCCGAGGTCGAGGGCGTCTCCGGCACCTGGAAGCGGCTCACCGAGAACGTCAACGAGCTGGCCGGGAACCTCACCCGGCAGGTCCGCGCCATCGCCGAGGTCACCAGCGCCGTCGCCGAGGGGGACCTGACCCGCTCCATCACCGTCGACGCGTCGGGCGAGGTGTCCGAACTCAAGGACAACATCAACGCGATGGTGGAGTCGCTGCGCGCCACCACCCGCGCCAACCAGGAGCAGGACTGGCTCAAGACCAACCTGGCCCGGATCTCCGGGCTGATGCAGGGCCACCGCGATCTGGCGGCGGTGGCCGAGCTGGTGATGGACGAGCTGACCCCGCTCGTCTCCGCCCAGTACGGCGCGTTCTACCTCGCCGAGGAGACCCAGGACGGCACCCGGCTCCGGCTTGTCGGCTCCTACGGCCGGCCGGCCGGCACCCCCGGTCAGGACCGCTTCGGGCTGGGCGAGTCCCTCGTCGGACAGGCGGCGCGCAGCCGCCGCACGATCGCCGCGGACAACGTGCCCGGAGACTACGTCATCTCCTCCGGCCTCGGCCGTACGACGCCGGGAAGCCTGATCGTGCTGCCCGTCGTGGTGGACGAACAGGTCCTCGGCGTGATCGAGCTGGCCTCGTTCACGCCCTTCACCCCGGTCCACCGGGACTTCCTCGGGCAGCTCATGGAGATGATCGGCGTCAACGTCAACACCATCGTCGCCAACGCCCGCACCGACGAACTGCTGGAGGAGTCGCAGCGCCTGGCCACGGAACTGCAGTCCCGCTCCGAGGAACTGCAGGTACAGCAGGACGAACTGCAGCGGTCCAACGCCGAACTGGAGGAGAAGGCCGCCCTGCTGGCGGACCGCAACAGCGCCATCGAGGGCAAGAACCTCGAGATCGAGCAGGCGCGGCAGGAACTGGAGGACCGCGCTCAGCAGCTGGCGCTCGCGTCCCGGTACAAGTCGGAGTTCCTGGCCAACATGAGCCATGAGCTGCGCACCCCGCTCAACAGCCTGCTCATCCTGGCCCAGCTGCTGGCCCAGAACCCGACCCGGAACCTCACCCCGAAGCAGGTCGAGTACGCCGGCATCATCCACTCCGCCGGATCCGACCTGCTCCAGCTCATCAACGACATCCTCGACCTGTCCAAGGTCGAGGCGGGCAAGATGGACATCAACCCGGAGCGCGTCGCGCTGCGTCCGCTCCTCGACTACGTCGAGGCGACGTTCCGGCCGGTCACCACGCAGAAGAGCCTCGACTTCACCATCACCACCGCCCCCGGAGTCCCGGCCGACCTGGTGACCGACGACTCCCGGCTCCGCCAGGTGCTGCGCAACCTGATCTCCAACGCGGTCAAGTTCACCGAGCGCGGCAGCGTGGAACTGCGCATCGAGCAGGCGGCCGAACACGAACTGCCCGGCTCGGTCCACCGCGGCGGCGCCGTCGTGGCCTTCCGCGTCAAGGACACCGGCATCGGCATCGCCGAGCAGCAACTGGAGGTCATCTTCGGCGCCTTCCAGCAGGCGGACGGGACCACCAGCCGCAAGTACGGCGGCACCGGCCTGGGACTGTCCATCAGCCGTGAGATCGCGCATCTGCTCGGCGGCGCGGTGACCGCCGAGAGCACACTCGGCCGCGGCAGCACCTTCACCCTCTACCTCCCGGTCGCACGCGCCGACTTCCGGGGCCAGGCCGACGACCCGGCCCGTCCCCCGGCGCAGACCGAGGGGGCCGCGCAGGGGGCCGGCGGTGAGCGGCCCGCCGCGGCCCTCGGACCCGGACGGACCCGGCAGACCCGGCGGCTGCTGGTGATCGAGGAACGCCCCCGCGGACTGCTGTCGCTCGTGGCCGAGAGCGCGGTCGGCGAACTCGCCGGAGGCGATCTGCCCGACCGCGACAACATCGAGGTCGTCGTCTCGGTCGGACCGGAGGAGGCGGCCGCCGCCCTCGCCACCGACCCGTTCCACTGCGTGGTCCTCGAACTCGACATGGCCGACGGGCAGGCGCTGCGCTTCCTCGACGCGATGGACGGGGACGCCGCGCTGCGCACGGTGCCGGTACTCGCCCACAACAACCGCCGGCTGGACGCGGCGGACGAACGGGCCCTCCAGTCCCGCGTCCACGAGCGGCCGCTGGAGCTGCTGTCCAGCCTGGACGAACTCCGCGAGCGCATCGCGCTGTACCTGTCGGCCGAGCAGCCCGGGGACGTCGTGCCGCTGGTCCGGGTGGAGGAGAGCCACCAGCAGCCGCCGAGCGCCGCCGGGGGACTCCAGGGCCGTACCGTCCTGGTCGTCGACGACGACGCCCGCAACCTGTACGCGCTCAGCGGCATCCTCGAACTGCACGGCATCCGCGTGCTGCACGCCGAGAACGGCCGCCAGGGCATCGAGAAGCTGGCCGAGCACCCCGAGATCGACCTGATCCTGATGGACGTGATGATGCCGGAGATGGACGGCTACGCGGCCACCTCCAGGATCCGCCAGATGCCCGAGCACACCACGCTGCCGATCATCACCGTGACGGCCAAGGCGATGCCCGGCGACCGGGAGAAGAGCCTCGCCGCCGGAGCCAGCGACTACGTCACCAAGCCCGTCAACGCCGACGATCTGGTGGCCTGCCTCCGCAGGTGGCTGAGTGCCCCGTGACGCATGCGGCACCGCGGCGAAAGCCCCCTGCCCGAGTACGAACAGCCTTCCTCACGACCCGTACCCCGAGGAGTCCGCAGCGCCATGAGCCGAACCGAGCCCGCCGGGAACCCGCCCGGTGACGAAGCGCTGCTCGCCGCCGGGTGCGAGCCGGCGGCCGGCTCCGGCGCACCGCCGGCGCCCCGGCCGGGGCCGGGCCCGGCACACGCGCCTGCACCCGGGGCGCGCCCGCTGCCCCGGCGGCGGGGGCCCGCGGCACGGCGCTCACTCCCACCGCCGCGCGGGACGGCGCGCCGGACCGCACCTCCAGCGTCGGCCGGCTGGCGGCCACCGTGGAGCGGCTCCGCAAGGAGATCCGGGCCGCACACGCGGCCGCCGACGGACGGGCCCTGATCGAACTCGCCAAGGGCGTTCTGATCGAGAGGCTCAGCTGCGGACCCGCGCAGGCGGCGGCCCAGCTGGCCGAACTCGCCGGCCAGGCGGGCCTGTCGCAGCTCGAACTCGCGGCCGACATCATCAACCAGGCCGCCCGCGACGAGGTCGCCGACATCGCGAGCGAGTTCGTCCGGCGCGCCCATGGCGACCCGGACGGGAACGGACCAGGCCGCTCGGTCTCCGTGCGGCTGCGCACGGCCGAGAGCGCCGCGCTGGCCTCCGGTGACACCCAGGCGGTCGCCGAGTCGCTGCTCCAGCACGCCCTCGCCCCGCTCGGTGCTACCGCCGTCGCCGTGTGGACCGCGGCCACGGACGGTTCCCTCTCACTCAGCGGCCACGCCGGCTTCAGCGCGGACGAGGCCACACGCTGGCGGTATGTGCCGCCAGGCGTCGCCACCGTCGCCCGCCAGGCGCTCGGCGAGCGGCGCCCGGTGCACATCCCCTCTCTCACGGAGTCGGGCGTTCCGTCCATCGGCCACAGCCGGACGGCGGACGGCGGCCGGGTCGCCCTCCCGGCCGGAACCGGCGGCAGGATCCACGGGGTTCTGGAGATCTGCTGGCCGCACCTCCTCCCGCCCCGGTCGCCCGCCGTCGAGCGCCAGCTCGACGCCCTCGCCGAACTGTGCGCCCACACCCTGGAGAGCGCCCCGCCGCCGCGGGCCCGCATGCGCCGCAGGAGCCCACCGACGTGTCCGAACTCGTGGAACTGGCCGAAGGGCTGCACGACCCGGCGCTCGTCCTCACCCCGCACCTCGACGCCGAGGGCCGGCTCACCGACTTCCGGGTCCGCCACGCCAACAGCCGCTTCCTCGACCCGGCCGGCCGGCCCCGCAGCGCCGTCAGCGGTGCCCTGCTGCTCGAGGCGTACCCCATGGCCGCCGCGGACAGCGACCTCTTCGACAAGGTCGAACGCGTCTACGCGACAGGTGAGTCGTTCCGGGCCAGGCGGATGACCCTCACCGCCCTCGTCGATCAGGTTCCCCTCGACACCCTCGCCGATCTCAGCATCAGCCGCCACGGCCACGCCGTGCTGCTGATCTGGCGCATCGAGGACGAGACCGCGCGCCTGGCCAGTCTGCTCCAGCACGCCCAGCGTCTCGGCCGCATCGGCGGCTTCGAGGAGAACCTGGTCAGCGGCGAGGTGACCTGGAACGGGCAGTTGTTCGCCCTGTACGGCCGCGCGGTCACGGACAGCCCCGTCCATCTGGAGGACCTCTCCTCCCACGCCCACCCCGACGACGCGGTCACCATCGGCCGCTTCCTCCAAGCGGTGCTGCACCACCGGCGGCCCGCGTCCACCGCGTTCCGCCTGCAGCGCCCCGACGGCGTCACCCGCCACATCCGGGTCATCGCCGAGCCCGTCCTGGACGCCGAGCACCGGCTCATCGCCGTACGAGGGGCCTACCAGGACATCTCCTCGCAGCACTGGACCGAGGTCGCGCTGGCCGCCACCCGCGACCAACTGGAGCACACCGAGAAGGAGTCGGCCGAACGCAACCGGCTCGCACTGCAACTCCAGCACGCCATCATGCCGCCGAGCCGCGCGCCCCTCGACGCCCCCGGACTCGAGGTCGCCGTCCGCTACCGGCCGGCGGAGTCGGAGTCCCTGGTCGGCGGTGACTGGTACGACGCGGTCGTGCTGCCGTCCAAGCGCATCCTGCTGTGTGTCGGAGACGTCGCGGGCCACGGCATCGAGGCGGCCACCGGCATGGTCGTCCTGCGCAACGCGGTACGCGGCCTCGCGGTCACCGGAGCGGGCCCGGCCCAGCTGCTGTCCTGGCTGAACATCGTGGCGCACCATCTGACGGAGCACGTCACCGCCACGGCCGTCTGCGGACTGTACGACCCGGAGACCCGCATGCTGCGCTGGGCCAGGGCGGGACATCTTCCCCCGGTCCTCGTCCGCGGTGCCGACGCCAGCACCCTGCCCATGCCGGGGGGTCTGCTCCTCGGCGCCCTCGGCGACGCCCAGTACCAGGAGTCCGACGTCCAACTGGAGCCGGGCGACACGCTGCTGATGTACACCGACGGCCTCGTCGAACGCCGGGACACCTCAGTCCACGACTCCCTGACGCAGCTGCTGGGCACGGCCAGGGTCGCGTCGGCGACCCTCGACCGGCGGCTGGACCACATGCTCACCCACAGCAAGTCCGACACCGACGACGACACCTGCCTCATCGGCATACGGGTGCTCTGAGCGGGTGCGCCGCCGACGGCCCCGGCCCCGGAAGGCCGGCCGGGCGCCCGGGCCCGCGGCCGCCCGTCCGCGCGCGCCGTCCGCGCGCGGCCGGGGCGGGTGGGGCGGGTGGGGTGTGCGGTGCCGGTCCGCGCGCGGACCTGGCCGGTGGGGCGCGCCACCCCGGGGTGGACCACGCCGTACGGGGGACGGCTTGGTCGCCCCGGGCAGGGGTGACCGGTGCTGCGGCCGGCGGTGTGTGCGCGACCGGGTGACCGGGCGACCGGGCGAGGCCGGCCGGAGGCGCCGCCCAGCGCCGTCTAGTCCCTGCCGGACTTGTCGCCGCTGGGCCAGACGCCCGTCGCGCGGTGTACCGCCTTGGCACCGGACCGGTCGACCACACTGCGTACGACCGCGAAGATGGCACCCTGGACCGCTGCCGCGAGCAGGATCTCGCCCCACTTGCGGTCGGGGTCCAGGGCGTCGGGCGCGTCGTCCTCGTGGCGCAGTACCTTCCAGGCCTTCTGGAAGGCCATCCCGGCGAGCGCGCCGCCGGCCCAGCCCAGGGCGAAGCCGACCGGCTTGTAGACGAGCGGAACCTTGCCTGTTCGTT
This sequence comes from Streptomyces sp. I6, assembly GCA_003725745.1. GTDB lineage: Bacteria > Actinomycetota > Actinomycetes > Streptomycetales > Streptomycetaceae > Streptomyces. The sequence goes on from RHDP01000001.1 coordinate 6,507,010, forward strand.
TCAGCTTCATCTTGCTCATGCGTCCCCCTTCACCGTTGCCTTGTGTGCACGTGTTGTCGTTCTGTGTGAGGCCGCACACCGTATCCCGTTCCTACCGGGCGTTTCGTGTGGCGCGTGCCCCCTGCGGCACTCCGTACACCTGACGGCACCCCGTACAGGTGCGGTGTCGTTCGCCCCGGGCCGGGCACCCACCGCGTCGGGGCGTCGGGGCGTCGGGGCGTGGCACGGGGTGGATGGTGGATCGGGCGGGCGGGCGCGTCGCGCGGAGGCGGTGCCCTGCGACCGGCAAGCCACCCGTGGGGTGGAAGTCCGGATCGGCCGTCGCGCCGAAGGAAGCGGGGCACTGACGGGCGCTCCTCGGGCCAAGGCGGCATGTGTGTCCCGTGATTCGCGGGGCAGTCGGACGGCGGAAGGCCGCGCGGGGACCGGCCCCCGGTGTTCACAGCTGTTCACCGGTCTTCCGGGGCTGGCCCGGGCTGACAGTGTTCCCGGGTGTTCCCGGGTGTTCCCGGGTGTGCCCGCCCAGGTGCGGGCCCCGCCCCGTCGGCGACCACCCCAGCAGAAGGCGGAGGACATGAATCCACTCTTTGCCGGCCAGGACTCCCTCGTCACCCAGGCCGCGAACGATCCGGCCCTGGGCGGCGTCGGGCCGTTCCTCGCCGGAATCGTGATCGTGGCGGTGCTCATCGGGGTCATCCCTTGGGCGATCCGGCGTCGCAGGACACAGCCGCGACCGCCGCTGCCATCCGAGCAGCCCGTGCGTCCGGCCGGACGCACGCACATCGAGGAGACCCGGGAACCGGAGGGTGAGAGCTTTCCCGGCGACGGGTCCCGGCTGAGCCCGCATCAGCTCAAGTCCCACGGCTCGCATCCCCGGCCCGGGGCAACGCCGCCGGAGTGACGTCCAGGGCGGTGGCCCGTTCGGCGGCGGACTCGGCGGACTCGGCGGACTCGGCGGACTCGGCGGGTGACAGCCGACGGATGACGGCCGACGGCTGCCGGACACCGCACAGACCGCCGGACGGAGCAGGACTGAGCCCGGACGGAGCACAGGCTGACACCCGTTCATCTGGAAGTCGGCCGACGAGTTTGCTAGACGTGGGGGATGCATGAACGTGACCGCACCCCATCGGCCCCGGGTACCGCGCTCGGCGTCCTCAGCTGCAGCCGGCGAGGCAACGCCTGGGTCATCACACTGGGCGGCGACCTCGGTCCGGACGCGCTGGCCGGCGTGTCCCGGCGGCTTGACCGCGCACTCGACGAAGGCCGCGCCATCGTGATGGACACCAAGTCGGTCACCTCCGCCGATCCGGCCATGCTCACCCTCCTCATGAAGCTCCAGGAGGAGGCGTCGCTCTACGTGGCCGCGCCCTCGCCTCCCGTGCGGGAGCTTCTGGCGAGGCCCGGGCCCCATACTTCGGTCCGTACCGTCACCTCGCTCGGAGAGGCCCTGGACGCGATCGGCGCCGGGGTCGCCCGACGGCCTGACAGTCCCACGGCCCCACGGCCCGAGGCCCGACGGCCTGACGGTCCGACTGCTTGACGGTCCGACTGCCTGACCGGGCTGTGGGCCGAGTACGGGCTGACGATGGAGGGCTTCGGACTTCGGGCTGCGGGCTCGGTCTTCGGGCCTGGGCTCGGGCCTGGTCATGGCCATGAACGCGACCACGGCCGTGGGCTCCTGGTCGCACCGATGCCGCCGGCCGACCGAGTGCGGGCGTCCGGTTCGTCGTCCGTGACCGGCGCGGGTTGACGCACGGGTTCCGCCCGCCCCGTACGCGTCCGCACGCGTGTCCGACGGGACTGCGGGTACGCGAGCGCCCATGAACCCCGATCCATCGGGCCAGGAGCCCGTGCCGTCCGGGAAGCAGCCGCGGACCAGGTCCGCAGACGAGGGGCGGAGCACTGTCGGGCGGAGTTGTCCCACCACGCGGCGGTCGCCGTCGCGCTCTCCGCGGGTGTGGCGCTCGCCGACCCCCTTGTGCTCCCCCTGGTGCGTGGCGATGCCCGCGTGGGCCGCCGCGCTGCTCGCCGCCTTCGCTCCTGCGCCCGCGGCGGGAGCCTGCTCGGGTCCGCCGTCCCGAAGGTGCGCCTTCCGCCGGCATCGGCACCGGTGCCACCCGGGACGCCGGTGACACCCCCTCAGGAACCGGTCCCCGGCGCCGGGGACGCATCCATGGAGGGCAGCCGGGTTTCCACCGACGGTACGAGGCAACCAGAGGGAGGACGAGGTCGCGATGACCAACTCAACCAGCAAGTCCGGTGACGGTGACACCGGGGCGGACCGTCCGTCGAAGGCGATCGACGTCATGCGGGCGGCCCGTGACCAGCTCGCCGAGTTCACCGGAATGCAGGTCGAGTCGGTGTCGTCCTTCGCACGGACGGACGACGGCTGGGAGCTTGCCGTAGAGGTGGTCGAGCTCGCCCGCATCCCCGACACGACCAGTCTGCTCGCGACGTACGAGGTCGCCCTGGATCTCGACGGCGAGCTGACCACATACCGACGCGTCCGGCGCTACGAGCGCGGGAGGGCGGACTCCTCCTGAGGCACGGGGCGGCGATCCGGCCGGGGGTCCGCGGCCGAGAGCACCGACCCGTGCTCCCGTGCATCTGCCCCGCGCCCGATCGCGTGGGCCTTCCCGGTCGGTCCCGGTGACCGGGACCCGACGCACGGACCACGACGATCAGAAAGGGAGGACCGGAACCATGACGGTTCTTCCGGTCTTCCGGCACAGCAGAGTCGCTCCGGCGGCAGCAGCGGACTGTACGACGTCCTCGAACTCGTCCTCGACCGGGGACTCGTGATCGATGGCTTCGTGGCGTGTCACTGGTCGGCATCGAGATCCTGAAGATCGACGTGCGTGTCGTCGTCGCGAGCGTCGACACCTATCTGCGCTTCGCCGAGGCATGCAACCGCCTCGATCTGGAAGCCGGACGCAACGCCAGCCCCGGACTGCCCGAACTCGTCGGCGAGATAACCGAGTCCGGTGCCCGGGGCAAGTCCGAGGGAGTGCTCTCAGGGGCCCCAGACCATCTCCGAGGCCTTCGGCAAGGCCCGCGAGGAGAGCAGTTCGGGAGCAGGCCGCGCACCCGCCGCACCGCGTCGGGCAAGAGGCGCAAGAAGGAGGAGCAGGGTGAGTACGTACGTCCACGGTATCGCCCGCCGGTCGCACCCGGGCCCGGCGACCGAACTCGTGGGCGTCGGTGATCCGCCGCTCCCCGTACGCACCGTCACCGGCGGCGAGTTGATACTCGACCCCGGCACCGTCGAGCGTGGTCTCGCTCAACTGGTACTCACGGTAGTGGAGTTGTCGCGACAGTTGATGGAGCGTCAGGCGTGCGCCGGGTGGAGGCGGGTGACCTCACCGAGGAGCGGGAGGAGCGCATCGGGCTTACGCTCATGCTCCTCGACGAGCGGATGGACGAGTTGCGGGAGAGGTTCGGGCTGCGGCCGGAGGACCTGAACATCGATCTGGGCCCGCTGGGTCCGCTCCTCCCGCGCGGCGGCTGAAGGGCCGGGCTTCGGCCTCGGGCGTCAGGCTCGGACGTGCTCCAGATCCGGTACCGCATCGGCCGCCGTCTGCTTCGGGTCGTCCACCGGGGCCGTCCGGCTCTCCGTACGACCATCGGAAATGCCGGCGGCATATGACTCTCTGCTCCTCGGTCGAGTCCCCTTCCTCCCGCCTCCTTCCTCCCGCCTCCTGTCTCCCGCCTCCTCTTCGCGCCTCCTCCCTCTCCTCACGTCTCGTCGCATGGAGGCCTTGAGTGCTGCCGGGGTGGCTCGTCACTCTTCGACTTTCGCGACGGGGCGGCTCGGGCGTTTCCCGGCCTCGGTCACGGGCAACCCGGCAGTATGGTGCACATCGGATATGTGATGCTGACCGAACAGGCCGGCCCACGACATCTCGTCGATCACGCGCTGCACGCGGAGGACGTCGGGTTCGACTTCTCCATGACCTCCGACCACGCCTCTCCCTGGCTGCCCGCACAGGGGCACTCGCCGTATGCCTGGAGCGTGCTGGGCGCGGTGGCGCAGGCCACGACCGAGATTCCGCTGATGACCTTCGCGACCTGCCCCACGATGAGGTACCACCCCGCCGTCGTCGCGCAGAAGGCGGCAACGCTCCAGATCCTCTCGGAGGGGAGGTTCCGGCTCGGGCTGGGACCGGGGGAGAACCTCAACGAGCACATCGTCGGGGACTGGCCGTCCGCCGCCGATGTGCGTCTGGAGATGCTCGGTGAGGCGGCCGGCATCATCCGGGAGCTCTTCCGGGGTGAGCACGTCAGCAGGCGGGGAGGGCACTTCACCGTGGACTCCGCCAAGCTGTGGGACCTTCCGGACGAGCCGCCGCCGATCGGCTTCGCCGTCTCGGACGACGGTTCCTGCGGACTCGCCGGTCGGCTCGCCGACTTCATGATCGCGATCCGGCCCGAGCACTCCCTCGCGGAGTCCTTCGAGCGTGCTGGGGGATCGGGCAAGGCCCGCGTCGGGCAGCTGGCCGTCTGCTACGACACCGACCGCGAGGCCGCGGTCCGGCGCGCGCACGAGCAGTTCAGATGGTTCGGCATGGGCGGCACGGCGAAAGCGGAACTTGCGAACCCCGACTCGTTCGAGGAGGCCACCCGGTTTGTGCGGCCCGAGGACGTGGCGGAGGCGATCCCCTGCGGAGACGACCCGGAGGCGGTCGTGGACGCGGTGCGGGGCTTCGTCGACGCGGGCTTCACCGAGGTGGCCCTCGCGCAGATCGGCGGCGGCGCACAGCACGACTTCCTGACTTGGGCCGAGGAGAAACTCCTGCCCGAGCTGCACACGCTCGGCAGGGGCGGCCCCATCGCGGCATGAGGAGGCGTGCTCGCGGACGTGCCTGGGGCCTGCCGTCGGGCGGGAGTGGGCGGGAGGTGTGGCGGGGAGGAAGGCGGGACGGGACGGCGCGCGAGTGGAAGGGGCGGGACTGGACGGGGCCGGACGGGAGTGGAAGGGGCGGGACGGCACGGGAGTGGAGGGGCGGGGGAGCGTGGGCGGAATGCAGTGGGGACTGGAGCGGGCAGGTGGCGAAGAGGACGCTGCGCCCCATCGCCGCGTCTGCGGCACCGGTCGCCGGGGGGAGAGGGCCGGATACCCACGGCCCCGGCGGTTGCGCCACCGGGCGGGTGGGCCCGCGTCAGGAGGGACAGCCGGAATCGGCGATCACGAAGTAGCCGGGGGAGGTCTCCTCGAGGGTGTGGGTGACGTAGAGGTCGTAGAGACCCATGTTCTGACCGGAGCCGTTGGCGTAGACCGTGCCCTGGACCTGGTGAGCACGGCCCGCCGCCACATGGTTGTAGGTGTTGTCGGTGTGACAGGCGTTCGGTGCCTCCGTCGTCGTCACCTGCACCGGCGCCGACGGCGCACCTGCGGCACCGGCCCCGTCCACGGCCGAGACGCTGTATGCGTACGTGGTACCGGGGGAGAGACCGGAGCCGGTGAACGAGGTCGAAGGTGACGTACCGGCCACGGCTCCGTCGCGGAGCACCCGGTACGATGCCGCACCCTCGACGGCGCCCCACACCGGGGAGACCGACGAGCCCCGATCGCGGTGACCGCCGGTGCGGACGGTGCGGGAAGCGTGCCTCCGCCGTCCTGACCGCCGAGTCCCCAGGTGCGGCCGATCCAGTAGGAGCCGCAGACGTTCGCGTCCAGCACATACGCGCCGGCGGTCCCGCACTGCCTCGGCCCAGCGCGTCCAGCCCGTCTCGTCGTCGTACGCGGCGGCCGACTGGGTGCAGCCGTGCAGCGCGACCACGAGCGGTCGGCCGGCCGGCAGCCCGTCGGGGGCGTAGCGGAACATCCGCAGACCGCCGGGGTTGGTGCCGAAGCCGGTCACCTCCGACAGGCTCGCGGCCTGTGCCGGGGCGGGGAGCAGGCTCACGAGGAGCGCGAGCAGCGGCAGGAGCAGGCCCCGGGCTACCCGGGGGACCGGACGGACTGGACGGGCCGCACGCGGCGGACGCGGCGGACGCGACGGACTGGCCGGACGGGGGGCTGAACGCCCCGAATACCCCGGGCGCCCTGAATACCCCGAATACCCCGGGTGCCAGGGACACCAGGGGCGCCAGGGATGCCCGGGATGCCCGGGACGCCCCGGACGGGCCGGGCGGGCCGGGCGGCGCGAACGCCCGCGGAGAGCCGGACGCCCGCGGACGGGCCGGAGTCCGCCCGTGGGTGAATCTGCGGGATGTGGATTCACGGCGATGCCTCCGTCGTTCGGCTGGACCGGAGCGGTGGCCGCGTCTCGGCGACCCGTTACGGGAGCCGGACGCCGTGGCGCAGCCCCCGGGTCGCGCGGAACGTACGACCGGGGAAACGGGCGGGTAATGGCGGCGCGCCCACCCCGTGACGTCACGCGATGTGAGCCGTCACCGTTGCCCCGGACGCCCTGAACAGCGCCCTGACCCGCGCCCCGCACCCGGACCTCGCCTCCACTCACCCGTCGCCACCGTGTTCGAGTCCCGGCGGGGAGATGGCAGCATGGCACCTCGCCGCGTGTGCCGGGCGGACCGTCCGGTGCCGCGGTATGTACATCAGTCCGCAAGACCAGAGGGGATGGGCCGTGCCTGCCTCACGGATGAGCACCACGCCGCTGCCCGGCATCGGTGTCCAGTACGACCTCAGCACACGTGAACACCGCCATCTGTCGGTGATCGCCCACCGGGACGGCACCAGGACGGTGAACGTCTACCGTGCCGACGACCCCGACGCCTGCGCCCAGTCCCTCCACCTCTCACCGACGGAGACGGCGTCGCTCATCGACGCGCTGATGCCGGACCACCACAGCCCCAATGTGCTGCACACCACTGACCTCGGCCTGGTCGCCGAGCGCATCGAGCTGTCCGCACACTCGCACTGGAACGGCCGGGTACTCGGCGAGATGCGGATGCGGACCGACACGGGCGCGTCCGTGGTCGCCGTGCTGCGCAGGGCGGAGGCGATCCCGTCGCCGGCACCCGACTTCCGGCTCGCCGGCGGCGACACGCTGATCGTCATCGGCACCCGTGAGGGCGTCGAGGCGGCGGCGGCGATTCTCGGACGGGAGTGACCCGCGTGCACTCCGCCCTCTTCCTGATCGAGTTCGGTGCGATCATCCTCGGTCTCGGCCTGCTGGGCCGTGTCGCCGGCCGCTTCCGGTTCTCCCCGATCCCGCTCTACCTGCTCGCCGGTCTGGCCTTCGGCGAGGGCGGGCTCCTGCCGCTCGGCGCGAGCGAGGAGTTCGTCGCGATCGGCGCCGAGATCGGCGTCATCCTGCTGCTGCTGATGCTGGGCCTGGAGTACACGGCCAGTGATCTGGTGTCCAACCTCAAGACCCAGTACCCGGCCGGGCTGGTCGACTTCGTCCTCAACGCCGTGCCCGGTGCCGTCGCGGCGCTGCTGCTCGGATGGGGGCCGGTGGCGGCGGTGGTCCTGGCCGGCGTCACCTGGATCTCGTCCTCCGGCGTCATCGCCAAGGTGATGGGCGACCTCGGGCGGATCGGCAACCGGGAGACGCCGGTGATCCTGAGCATCCTCGTCCTCGAGGACCTGGCGATGGCGGTCTATCTGCCGATCGTCACGGCCCTGCTGGCGGGGTGGGCCTCGCCGCGGGCAGCATCACCCTCGCGATCGCCCTGGGCGTGGCCGGAGCGGTGCTCTTCGTGGCCCTGCGCTACGGCAGGGTCATTTCGCGCTTCGTCTCCAGCGACGACCCGGAGAAGCTGCTGCTGGTCGTTCTGGGGCTGACGCTGCTGGTCGCGGGCATCGCCCAGCAGCTTCAGGTCTCCGCCGCGGTCGGCGCGTTCCTCGTGGGCATCGCCCTTTCCGGCGAGGTGGCCGAGGGCGCTCACACGCTGCTGAGCCCGCTGCGGGATCTGTTCGCGGCCGTCTTCTTCGTCTTCTTCGGACTGCACACCGACCCCGCCAGCATCCCTCCGGTCATCCTGCCGGCGTTCGCCCTGGCGATCGTCACGGCCTGCACGAAGGTCGCGACCGGCTACTGGGCCGCCAGGCGGGCCGGGGTCGGCGTCAAGGGTCGCTGGCGCGCCGGCGGCACACTGGTGGCCCGGGGCGAGTTCTCCATCGTCATCGCCGGCCTGGCCGTCACCGCCGGCATCGAACCGGCGCTGGGCCCGCTCGCCACCGCGTACGTCCTCATCCTCGTCGTCGTCGGCCCCCTCACCGCTCGCTACACCGAACCCCTTGCCACCCGCCTCACCCGCCTCGCCCGCCGGACCGGGCCCGGTACACCGGTGGGGGCGGCTCCGGGGGTAGCACGGACCCCTGAACGGGCCGCGGACGGTCCGTCCGGCGGACCCGCGACGGCCCGCGACACGGTGCCGGACGGGGCGGCGCTGCGGGACGCGGCGGAGGCACGCGACGCTCTGCCGGACCCAGACCCGGTGGACCGGGGCGCGGTGGATCGCGCCTGAGGACCCGCGGCTCGCGGACCCCCTGGTGGCCCCGCCGGACGCCGGGGCCACCGGGTCCTCGGTCCACGGCCGGCCGGGACCACGGGAACCGCTGCCGCGTGGCCGGCCGGCACGCCGTACGCGTACCGCTCGGGTGCCGTACGCGTACCGCTCGATGGCGGCTCCGGCTCCGGCTCCGGCTCCGGCTAGGGTCCCCGCTCCGGCAGGGGCCCGGCGAGCGGGAGTGCCGCGCCGGGCCCCGGGGGCCGTGAACCGGTCGCGGGGCGGGGCGGCCGGACGGCCGGGCGCGGGTCACACCGGCGGCGTCGGGTTCACCGGCGTGGTCATCGCGTCAGTGGCGACGCGCGGACCGGGGATCGGCAGCTCGGGCTGAGGGATCTCCGTCTGGTGCACGGAGACGATGCGCCTGGGCGCGGGCACACTGATGCCCTCGGACCGGTAGCGCCTGTGCAGCCGTTTGATGAACTCGTGCCTGATCCGGTACTGGTCGCTGAACTCGCCGACGCCGAGGATCACGGTGAACCCGATGCGGGAGTCGCCGAACGTGTGGAAGCGGATGAGGGGTTCATGGTCGGGTAGTCCCCCTCGACATCGGCCATGACGCTCTTCACGACCTCGGTCGTGACCCGCTCGACATGCTCGAGGTCGCTGTCGTACCCGACCCCCACCTGAACGCTGAGTGACATGTGCTGCTCGGGGCGGTGGTAGTTGGTCATGTTGGTGCCGGACAGCTTCGTGTTGGGGATGATCACGAGGTTGTCCGAGAGCGTACGCACGACGGTGTTGCGCCAGTTGATGTCGACGACATAGCCCTCCTCGCCGCTGCTGAGCTTGATGTAGTGGCCGGGCTGCACCGTGCGGGACGCGAGGATGTGGACGCCCGCGAAGAGATTGGCCAGGGTGTCCTGCAGGGCCAGCGCCACCGCCAGACCGCCCACTCCCAACGCCGTGAGCAGTGGCGCTATGGAGACGCCCAGAGTCTCCAGCATGACGAGGAAGCCCATGGCCAGCACGACGACGCGGGTGATGTTCACGAAGATCGTGGCCGAGCCGGCGACCCCCGACCTGGACTGCGCCAGGGCCCTCACCATTCCGGCCACGACCCGTCCGGCCGTGACCGTCGCCGCCAGGATCAGCACCGCGGTCAGGGTCATGGTGACGTTGCGCCCGACCCGGGCGGTGAGCGGAAGCGCCGAGGCGGCGACCGCCGCGCCCCCGGTCAGCGCGGCCCAGGGGACGATCGTGCGCAGTCCGTCGACGATGATGTCGTCGCCGCTCCACTTCGTCCTCCCGGCCCGTACTCCGAGCCATCTCAGGATCACCCGAAGCAGCAGGGCGGCCGCCGTACCGGCCGCCAGTGCGATACCGGCGACGATCAGGTCGTGCAGTGTGAGGGCCCGGGTCACCGCGTACCTCCCGGGGCGAGGGAGGGGGTGCGGACGGGTGCGCCCGCAGGTCTGAAGCGGATGTGAAGTGTCGTCACGAGCCACCTGTGCGTGTCGGGGGATGCCGCTGGGTGTCGCGCCGGGCCGTTCGTATCCGCCCGGCGCGACGCTTCATCCTGCCGTATCTGTCGTACCGTCACATGATCGGGCCCCGGTGCGCCGTCCCCGTCCGCGGGGCCGCCCCACGAGCGTGCTGCGGCCCGGCCCGTGGCGCCGGCCCGCTCGGCCGGGCCCGTGGTGCGCTGCTTCGCCCCAGGCTCGGGGTGGCACCCCGGTGGGCCGGGCACTGCGGTGCCTTTGTCTGCTTTCCCATGTTTCGCATGCCTTTAGGCGCCTTTATGTCCCTTTGTGCTGTTTTGCATTTCTCTCCGTGCATGCCCCGTGCGCGCCGCGTCGCCTGTGCCCGTGTGCCCGTGTGCCCGTGTGCCCGTGTGCCCGTGTGCCGGGGTGCAGGAGTGCAGGGGTGCCGGGGTCCGCGGCGGAGGGGATCGCGCGGTGATGTGCGCACCGGTGCTCAGGTGGCGGGGTGCCGCGGCCGAAGCTCCGGGCGCCCTCGATGTGCTCCCGGTCCTTGATGTACTCCCGGTCCTTGACGTGCCCCGCGCCCTCGATGTGCGTGGAGCTGCTGCGCCGTGCCGAGTGGCCGCCTCTGCGGTGGCGGCGTGTTCCGCCCGCCCGGCCCGCCGGGTCGCGCGCGGTGGGCGGCGTGAGGCGATCGACGTCGCGTGAATCCGCGAACACCCGAGGTGACGGCGCATGCGGGAAGTGCCGCCCCCGTGTGATGCCGGACATAGGAGGTGGGTCACGTCCTAAGCCCGGTAGTGGCGAAGAGTGTCGGACACTCCAGGAATAGCGCCTTTTTATCAAGAAACCGGACATTTATCCGTAGAGCGGTAGTACGTCACATCTTTGCGCTCGGGCGGGGAGGCCCTCCACGATGGCTGGCGTTCCGGGGAGTGAGTGCCGGGCCGAGCGGGTCGCCATCCCGCGCCGACCGCTCAGCTCTGCCGAACCCCCTTCGGTTCCTCCCCACGCAGTCCATCACTGGAGTCCCCCCGCATGACCGTTCGCACGCAGTCCACCGCCGGCCGCATCGCCCGCCTCCGCAAGCTCTCCGTCGCCGGCATCGCCACCGCCGGTGCCGCGGCAGCGGTCCTCACGCTGGCCCCGTCGCCGGCGCACGCCGCTGAGCAGGGTTCGGCCGGCGTCGCGGCCGCCGGGGCTGCGGCGGCAGAGGCGCCGGCGAAGAAGGCCACGAAGGACCAGAAGCAGTACAAGGACAACCTCGACGGCTGGATCCGTGAGGCCCTGGACGTCATGAAGTCCGAGGGCATCCCGGGCAGCTACGAGGGTCTGCACCGCAACATCATGCGCGAGTCCGGCGGCAACCCGAACGCGCAGAACAACTGGGACGTCAACGCCAAGAACGGCACCCCGTCCAAGGGCCTGCTCCAGGTCATCCAGCCCACCTTCGACGCCTACCACGTCAACGGCACCGACCGCGATGTGACGGACCCGGTCGCCAACCTCACCGCCGCCGCCAACTACGCCGCCGACCGCTACGGCTCCATCGACAACGTCGACTCCGCCTACTGAGCCGCAACCGCCGCGCTCCTTCCCTGCGCCTCGCCCCCGGGTTCGGGCCCTTGAGCGCGTTGCCCCCCGGGTTCGCGCTCCCGAGAGGGGCCCGCCGCCCGATCGCCTGCCGCGGGCTCTCCACGGCGAATCCGCGCCCCTGTTCCCCGCCGCCGCGGCGGGTGCAGGGGCGTTCCCGCCGTTTCGGCTCGATCCCGTCGTTGCCGCTCGCTCGTGTCGTTTCGGCTCGTTCCTGTGCGTCCGTTCGCTGCCCTCCTCACCATTCGTCCCTCCGAGGTGCGCCCCGCGGCAGCCGCACCGTTCCCGTGGCGGTGCGCCGCGCCGAGGGCGGCCGGGGGCGGGATCTTTGTCGCCGGTGAACCGATGGCAACCTGCCATTCCCCCCGTTGTCACCAACGCCTTCTGGTAAGACGTCACTTACGCCGCGATGCTGAGGCATCGTCACGTGCGCACCGGGTGCGCGTGGCCGCCCGCCTTCACGGGAGTCGCCGTGCCCTCAGCCGGTTTCAGGAGATCCACGACAGTCATCGCGGTCTGCTCGGCCCTCGCGCTCGGCGCCGCCGCTCCGGCCGCCGCCGGGTCCGCGTCACCACCCGAACCCCTCCCGCGCACCTCGGCCCAGATGCTGCGGCCCGTCTCCCCACCGGCTGCCAGCCATGCCGGCCGCGAGGGTGGGAAGCCGGCCGGGACGGGCCTCGGGACCTTCACCATCGCCGACGGCGACGGGCTGGAGACCGCCCGGACCAGCCGCCCGCTCGCCCCGGCGTCGAACTCAGCTCGTACGACCGGCTGGAGTCGGACACATGGCTCCGGGTCGACTCGCTCTCCGTCGACCTCACCCGGGGACGAGGGTGGACTACCTCCACCCGGGCAAGGTCGCCGCCCGGCAGACGGTGTCCCGCATGGCGGCCGAGCACGACCCCGGACCCGGGCGGCGGACCGTCGCCGCGATCAACGGGGACTTCTTCGACATCAACCAGACCGGTGCGCCCAGCGGCATCGCCCTCCACGACGGCCGGCTGGTCAATTCGCCCGCCCCCGGCCGCAACCGGGCCGTCGGCCTCGGACCCGGGGACGCCGGCCGCATCCTCCAGCTGTACTTCGACGGGACCCTGGCGCTTCCCGCGGGCACCCGCCCTCTCGCCGCCCTCAACGCTGCCAACGTCCCCGCGAACGGCATCGGCGCGTACAACGCCCAGTGGGGCGAGGCGGACCGGGCCCTCACCGTGGACGGGGCGCAGCGCACCACCGAAGTCGCCGTCACGGACGGGAGGGTGACCGCAGCGGCCGGCCCGCCCGGCAAGGGCCCGGTGCCGCCCGGCACGACCGTGCTCGTCGGCCGGGACGCGGGCGCCGACGCGCTCACCGCGCTCGCCGTCGGCGACCCGGTCGCCTGGGAGTACCGCCCGCGCGCCGACACCGGAGAGGTCCCGCGCGCCGCGGTCGGCGCGGGCGAACTCCTCGTGGTCGACGGAGAACCCGTCGACCACGAGGGCGGCGGCAACAACGCCGCCGCCCCCCGCACCGCCGTCGGCTTCTCCCGGGACGGCGGCGTCATGCGGATCCTCACCGTCGACGGCCGCCAGGCCGACAGCGGCGGAGTGACCCTCACCGAACTCGGCCTGATGATGCGGCGCGAGGGGGCCCACAACGCCGTCAACCTCGACGGCGGCGGTTCCTCCACCCTCGTCGCCCGCGAACCGGGCAGCGACACGGTGCGGGTGGAGAACAGCCCGTCCGACGGCACCGAACGGCCCGTACCCAACGGCCTGGCTCTCACCGCGCCCGACGGCAGCGGGGAACTCAGGGGCTACCGGGTGGAGACCGCCATGGACCCCGGCAACGCGCCCACCGCCGACCCGGTCCGCGGCGGCCACCCCGAACGGGTCTTCCCCGGCCTCACCCGCCGCATCACCGCGGCCGGGTATGACGAGACCTACGGACCCGCCGACGGAGCGCCACGCTGGTACGCGACGAACCCCCTGGCCGGACGGGTCGGCCCCGACGGGGTGTTCACCGCCCGGCACAGTGGCTCCACGGACGTCACCGCGTGGCGCGGGGGCGCCCGCGGGGGCATCCGGCTGACCGTCCTCGGTGAACTGGACCGCGTCCGGCCGTCGGCCCGGCGCGTGGGCCTGGCCGACGCGCAGGCGACCGGGCGCTTCGGCATCCTCGGCCTCGACGCGCACGGCACCAGCGCCCCCGTGGAACCCTCCGACGTCCGGCTCGCCTACGACCGCTCCCTTTTCGACATCGCCGCGGACGCCGAGGGCTTCACCGTCCGGGCGCGCACCGCCGAGCCCGTCGCCGGCCGTGTCACGGCGACCGTGGCGGGCAGGAGCACGGTCGTCGCCGTGACCGTCGGGCTGGCCGCCCACGAGGTCGCCTCCTTCGACGACGCTGACCGCTGGACCTTCACCGCCGCCCGTGCCTCCGGCTCGGTCGCGCCCACCGCCGACGGGCGCACCGGCACCGGACTGGACATCGCCTACGACTTCACCCAGTCCACCGCCACCCGCGCCGCCTACGCCCATCCGCCCGCGCAGATCCCCGTCGACGGCCAGCCGCAGTCGTTCGGGCTCTGGGTCGAGGGCGACGGCAACGGCGCCTGGCCGACCCTGCACCTGAAGGATCAGACCGGCTCCGACCAGTTGCTCCGGGGTCCGTACGTGACCTGGACGGGGTGGCGGCACATCGAGTTCGCGGTGCCCGCCGGCGTCTCGTACCCCCTGAGGGTCCACCGCCTCTACCTCGCCGAGACCGCCGCCACCCGCTCGTACCAGGGCACGGTCACCGTCGACGACCTCACGGCGATGGTCCCGCCCCCGGTGGCGCTGCCCGCCGAACCGGTCCACCGGGACCCGCTGATCGGGACCGCCGCGCAGACCGGCAGTCGGGACTGGCGCTTCGCGGTGCTGTCCGACGCGCAGTTCGTGGCCCGCAGCCCCGACAGCCAGGCCGTCGCCCAGGCCCGACGCACCCTGCGCGAGATCAGAGCGGCCGGGCCCGACTTCGTGGTGGTCAACGGCGACCTGGTCGACGAGGGGTCACCGGCGGATCTGTCGTTCGCCCGCACCGTCCTGGAGGAGGAACTCGGCGGCGAGCTGCCCTGGTACTACGTACCGGGCAACCACGAGGTGATGGGCGGCAGGATCGACGACTTCGTGGCGGAGTTCGGGCCGGCGCAGCGGACGTTCGACCACAAGGGCACCCGGTTCATCACCCTCGACACCTCCAGCCTCGGGCTGCGCGGCGGCGGCTTCGCCCAGATCAGGGAGCTGCGGGCGCAGCTCGACGCGGCGGCGACCGATCCGCGGGTCGGCTCGGTGCTGGTCGTCCAGCATGTGCCGCCCCGCGACCCCACACCGCAGCGGGGAAGCCAGCTCGGGGACCGCAAGGAGGCCGCGCTGCTGGAGAGCTGGCTGTCCGCCTTCCGCCTGTCGACGGGCAAGGGGCGGCCTTCGTCGGAGGCCATGTCGGCACCTTCCACGCGGAGCGCGTCGACGGCGTCCCGTACCTGGTCAACGGCAACTCGGGGAAGGCGCCGTCCACTCCGGTGGACGAGGGCGGGTTCACCGGATGGTCGCTGGTCGGCGTCGACCGGGTGTCCTACGCCGAGCAGGCGGCGGCGCGGCATCTGCCGTGGACCGGCGGGCCGGACTGGCTGACCGTGCAGACGCGGGCGCACGTCGACGGGCTGACCCTCGGCACCCCGGCGTCGGTACCGGCGGGGACCGGGGCCCCCGTCACCGCCGGCGTCCGGCAGGGCCAGGGCACGGGTGCCCGCGAGGTGCCGGCCCGTTTTCCGATGAGCACCGACTGGAGCGGCTCGCCGCACATGTACGTCGGAGATCCCGCCCGTGCGAAACCGTGGCACGTCGCGGCGTATGACCCGTCGACGGGCCGTCTCACCGGACTGCGCCCCGGGACGGCCGTCCTCGCGGTGACGGTGAACGGGACGAGGGCCGAGTCCCGGGTAACCGTGACAGTCTCCTCTGTCTTTTCTGCCTCCTCTGCCTCCTCGGGCTCGTCTGCCTCCTCTGGCTCCTCCGCCTTCTCCGTCCGTGGGCGCGCCCCGGTGGCGGCCCGGTGACGCGACCGCAACGGCTCACCGCCTCGCGACACCGACCGGGCTTGACTTCGCCGGCCGGACGGGGCGACGGGTGGGAAGGCTCCCGGCGGCGCGGGCGGGACGTGGCGAGGCCCCGCCGTGCGGATGCGGGCGGGGTCTCGCGGCGGTGCGCAAGGGGGAGGTGCACCGCGGATCCCGGCGGACGGGTGCCGGGATCCGCACAGTACGCGCCAGTCTGGCGAAAAAGGAACCCCCGTGCATGGCTTGGGGTGCCTGGTGTCCACACGGGTCGTGCGACGGACCCGCGGCGCCCGCCCGCACCCGGTGTCCACGGGTCCTCGTCCCCCTGGCCGTCCGGCCCATGCCCTGTGGGAAGGGACGCCCCACCGGCGGGCATGAGCCGCGACGGTGCACACCACGGGGTGGCGTGGTCGCGAGCGTACGGGCGCCGTGGGCCGGCGCCGGTCCCGGTCCCGGTCCCATGCCCATGCCCGGGTGCGGGTGCGGGTGCGGGTGAGGCTGGGGAGGCCCCTGTGGCGAGCCCGCCCCGCGGCCTCCGCCGCGGAACCGCCCCGTCACCCCGGAGGGAGGTCGTCCTGACCGGTCAGCGCCCGGTCGAGCCGCTCCAGGAGGGCCTCGACGGTGGCATGCTCCGCGGTGGCCCAGGTCCCGACGACGTCCCGCAGCATGCGCCGGCGTGAGGCCGTCAACTGTGTGGCGACCGCACGTCCCTCTCCCGTGAGGACCAGACCGGCGCCGGTCCTCCGCGCCAGACCGCGGGTCTCGAGTTCGTCCACGGCGTAGCCGATGATGCTCGCGTCGACCACGCTGCGCTGTCCGAGCCGCTCCAGATCCAACGGCGATTCGCGGAGCGCCGTGATGAGCAGCCAGCAGGCCCGCGGCGGCAGCCGGACTCCGGCATCCTCGGCGATGCGGGTGAACAGCCCGCGCAGCGCCTCCCGGTTGCCGGCCGCCGAGAGAATGCGCTCCACCTCCTCGATGGAAGTGCGCGGGACCGGTGCGGTGCGGAGCGGGTCGGTGGGCTCCGGGGGAGTGGCGCCGGGCTGCAGCGGGATCTCCCGCAGGAACCAGGACAGGGCGAAGGCGGTGAGCGCCAGGCCGACGGACCCCAGGTACATCTCCCTGATGGACAGCGTGTACGCGTCCAGCGCGGCCGGATCGGCGCGCAGCGCGGCGATGTCGAGATCGCTCGTGGCCTCTTCCTCCGCGAGGTTGTGCCCCAGCCGGACGGCGAACACGGAGCCCACGACCGCGATGCCGAGGGTCCGGCCCAGGGACCGGAAGTAGCCGATACCGGATACGGACACGCCCAGATCCTCGTACCCCACCGCGTTCTGCACCGCCAGGGTGAGGATCGGCGCCGTGAGACCGAAGCCGAGACCGAAGACGAGGAGCGTGCCGACGACCGTCCAGCCGCTGCTCCGCGCGTCCAGCAGATGGGTCAGTACGAGACCGGCGGAGGCCAGGCCGGTGCCGGCGATCAGGTACGGCTTGTAGCGGCCGGTCCGGCTGACCAGTTCCCCGCTCGCCAGCGCCCCCGCGGTGATCCCGACGACCAGCGACACCATGATCAGACCCGTGTCGAAGGGGTCGGAGCCCATGGCGATCTGGAGGAACAGCGGGAGGTACACGGTCGTCGCGGCCTTTGCGGCGCCCATGAGGAAGGCCACCGCGGCCAGCAGCGCGAAGACCGTGCTGCCGAACAGCCTGGGGGGCAGCAGGGGGTGCGGCGCCCGGCGCTCGCGGGACAGGAACAGCCCGCCGAGCAGCACGGCCAGCACCAGGAACGCGATCACCTGCCAGGCCCGCCGGGGCGGTCCCCCCAGGGAGACGCTCAGCATCAGGCAGGTACTGAGAGCGGCGAGCAGTCCCAGGCCGAGGTAGTCGAAGCCGCGCCGCTCCTCCTGCGGTGGGGGATACGCAGGGCCAGACTGCCGCCGGCGAAGGCGAGGGCGCTGAGGGCGGCGGTGCCGTAGAAGATCCCGCGCCAGGAGGAGTACTGCGTGAGAAGGCCCCCAACGAGCGGTGCCAGCCCGGTGCCGATGGCGAACACCGCGTTGAGGGAGCCCTGCCGGCGCCCCCGTTCGCCGGGCGGCACCAGATCGCTGACCATCGCCAGCGAGAGCACCACCAGTCCGCCGCTGCCGATGCCCTGGACGACCCGGAAGAGGATGAGCTGCGTCATGCTCTGGGCGGCCCCCGCCAGCAGACAGCCCACCAGCAGAATCAGCAGGTCGGCCTGGAAGGCCCGCCGCCTGCCGTACATGTCGCCGAACTTCCCCAGAGCGGGGCGGAGACCGTGGCCGCCAGCAGGTTGACGCCCACCACCCACACCAGGTCGTGCACGCTGCCGAGGTCGGCCACGAGGTTGGGCAGGGCGACACCGAGAGCCGTCTGGTCGAAGGCGGCCACCAGCATCCCGAGTTGGAGCACCCGCATGGCCGTCCGCAGCGGACGCGGCTCCCGCGCGCGCCGGCCCCTGGAGCCGGGTGTTCTCCGCGCCCATCCCATCACGCTACCCGCGGCCCGGCACGACCGCCGCCGCGGCGAGGGGCGCGGCGGCGAGGGACGCGGCGGCGAGGGGCGCGGCGGCGGTCGTGTGGTCAACCCCTCGCCTGGGCGGGGATTCACGCCGCAGAATGGGTCACCGTCCCGGTGTGGCCGCCGGCGAGCGCGGAGGCGGGCAGGCGAGTCGCCCGGCCGGTACGGCCGCCCTCCTTGTGCGTCTGATCCACGTCCCGTGCCGCCCCTCGGAGCGGTCCCCCTTTTCCAGCCGAAAGCAACGGTGCCCGAGCACGGAGACCTCCGCGTCCAAGAAAGACGGGCGCCCGGATCCATCGAGGCGCCGAGACCATCTGCGATGACTCGAAGATCACTTTATGGGGGGTTCCCGCCACCGGTTTCCCGTCGCACCTGTGCGTGTCGCTTTGTTCGTGTATGAGTAGGCCCGGTGGCTGTGGATGATCCCTGCCGCGCCCCTGGTGGCCGGAGCATCGCCGCCGTGCCGTGCACACCGGCTTCATCGGCCGCCGGGGGCCCGCCGGGCTCCGCGCGGGCGCCGCCGGGTGTCCTCGGGGATTCAGGTGACGGGAGGACCCGTGGCGACGGCAGGGCTTCGGCCATCCGCCGTCCGCTCCCCTCGGGCCACACGTGACCGCTCATGCCGTTGAGTAGGCTGCGCACGGTCGGCAACGGGACACGACACGGAGCGGGAGGCGGAGACATGGCGCTGCGCCATGCGGTGCTCGCAGCCCTGCTGGACGGGGAGGCCAGCGGCTACCAGCTCGCCAAGGCCTTCGACCTCGGGGTGGCGAACTTCTGGCACGCACTGCCGCAGCAGCTCTATCTGGAGCTCGCGAAACTGGAGAAGGCCGGACTGGTCGAGGGCCGCCATGTGGTCCAGCAATCCCGTCCGCCGAAGCGGCTGTTCACCATCACCGAAGAGGGCCTGCGGGAGCTGGCGCGCTTCGCGGAGGCCGCGGTGAAACCGTCCTTCATCCGTGACGACCTCATGGTCAAGGTGCAGGCCGCGGACAGCGCGCCCATCGGGCCGGTGGTCGAGCAGCTCGACGAGCGGGCCGCGATGGCGGCCGCCAAGACCGACATCTTCGAGCGCTTCCTTCGGCGGCTGCGCGGCGACCTCGACGAAGAGACCTATCTCGCCACCGCGGACCGCGTCGGACCCTATCTGACCTGTCTGCGGGGCCTGCGCTTCGAGCAGGAGACGGCCGCCTGGTGCGCACGGACTGCCGCGGTCCTCCGCGCGCGGCAGCCCCGGCCCGCGGAGGGCGGCCCCCGGCGCCGGGACACCTGAGGGGCGTCCCGGCGGCCGCCGAATCGCCGGATGCCGAATCGCCGGATGCCGAATCGTCGGCTCCCGAACGGCTGGCTCCCGAATCGCCGGGTGCCGAATCGTCGGCCGCCGAACGGCCGGGTGCCGAACGGCCGGCTCCCGAACGGCCGGGTGCCGAACGGCCGGCTCCCGAACGGCCGGGTGCCGAACCGCCTGGCGCCGAACCCGAGAGCGGAATCCACCTCCGTGGGCCGGGGCCCGCCCGGGCGACCCGACCCAACACCCCGCCCCGTGCCGGACCCGCCTCGGGAGCCGCCGAACAGCTCCCGCTCGCTCTCGGAGACCGCGGCCCCGGCCGCCCTCACCCGTCCGAACAGCCTCATGGCGCCCCCTCCCGTGAGGGCATGGATTCCCCTGGTTGAACGGCGGCGCGCCGGGCCGCGTATAGACGGTGGGGCCGAGGCCGCTTCCCCGGCCGGGCCCCGCACACCTGGTGACACCGTGTCGGTACGACCTTGGGGCCGCGGATGAGGCACGCACGACGGAACCTTCAGCGGATCGCCCGGCTGGCGGCGGTCGGCGGGCTGGTCTGCGGCTCGCTGATGGTCTCCGACGCCATGGCGGGGGAGACCCGGGCGCCCGGGGCCGGCACGGCCCCCGCCGTACCGGCCGCCGCACCCGGAGGCGTGGTGGTCGAACGGCTCGGGACGTCGCGGACCGCGGGGAGCTGGATCGGGGACGACGGCCGCCCCGTGGTCGCCGTGACCGACCAGGGAGCCGCGGCCGAGGTGCGCAGGGCAGGCGCGAACCCCAAGGTGGTGGACCACAGCACGGACGAACTCCGCTCGGCCACCGAGACCCTGCGCGGAGCGCCGCGGGTGACGGGCACCGCGTGGGCGGTGAACTACCGCACCAACGAGGTCGTGGTGCGCGCCGACCGCACCGTCTCCGCCTCCGACTGGTCGCGGCTCACCGAACTCGCCGAGGACATCGGCGGCTTCGTCCGCATGGAACGGAGCCAGGGCACCTTCACCACCCGGCTGAACGGCGCCGCGCCGATGTTCGGCGGGGCCAGCCGGTGCTCCGCCGGCTTCAACGTCACCGACGGGCAGCGGTCGTTCGTCCTCACTGCGGGCCACTGCGGGCCCGTCGGTACCACCTGGTTCGGCGACCGCGGACGCAACGACCGGGTCGGTAGCACCGTCGCCGGCAGCTTCCCGGGCGGCGACTACTCCCTGGTGCGTTACGACGAGAGTGCCGTGCCCGACCCGGCCGCCGCCGGCATCGTGGCCATCGGAGAGGGCCGCGGGGTACGGATCACCGGGGCGGCCGATCCCGCGGTCGGCCAGGAGGTCTTCCGCAGCGGAAGCACCACCGGACTGCGCTCCGGGCGGGTGACCGCGCTCAACGCGACCGTCAACTACCCCGAGGGCACGGTCGGCGGGCTGATCGAGACCACCGTCTGCGCCGAGGCCGGGGACAGCGGCGGCCCGCTGTTCGCCCAGGGCATCGCGCTCGGTGTCACCTCGGGCGGCACCGGCGACTGCGACAGCGGCGGCACCACCTACTTCCAGCCGGTCACCAGCGCCATGGCGTCG
This sequence comes from Streptomyces sp. I6, assembly GCA_003725745.1. Lineage (GTDB taxonomy): Bacteria > Actinomycetota > Actinomycetes > Streptomycetales > Streptomycetaceae > Streptomyces. Next base: position 6,527,974 of record RHDP01000001.1, read on the forward strand.
CTCGGGGTGGCGCTCAGCGGGCAGCCCCCGCCCCGCCCGCCGGTGCGGACGGACAGCCCGCCGCTCCCGCGGACCCGTCGACGCCCGCCGCCGGCGGCACGGCGCCCGATGCGGGTGCGGGAGGCGGTGCCGCGCCGCCGTGGGGCGGCACGTCCGGCCCCGGGATCGTCACCGACATCGCCGCCGGGCTCGGCCCCTCGGCGCGGTCGCCCCCGGTGTCGGCGTCATCGGCGCGAGCCTGGTCCTGCTGGTCGTCAGCAGATGGATCCAGACGGCGCAGGGCCGCCGGAACTACCGGGAGTACTACTCGCAGACCTGGGCCTGAGGGGCGCGAACCGGGGCGGGGGCCCGCAGGAGAACGACCGATGTGACGAGCGTCATATACCGGATGCGCTTCTGCGGCCGCGGCGCCGGCGGGTACCTTCCCCGCCATGACGGACGATCTTGCGTATGCGGGTGTCGCCGGACAGGCCGCGGCCGTCCGCTCCGGTGAGGTGTCGGCCCGGGAGCTCACCGGACTGCTCCTCGCCCGCATCGAGCGCTACGACGGCAGCCTCAACGCCTTCACCGCCGTCATGGCCGAGGAAGCGCTGGCCGAGGCCGACCGCAGGGACGCCGCCACCCCGGAGGAGCGCGGCCCGCTGCACGGCGTACCGGTGGCGATCAAGGAGGAGAACGACGTCGAGGGCCGGGTGACGACGTTCGGTACCGCCGCCAACACCCGCCCCGCGCCGACGGATTCGGAGGTGGTGCGCCGACTGCGCGCCGCGGGCGCGGTCATCGTCGGCAAGACGAACATGCCCGAGTTCGGCCTGTTCCCCTTCACCGAGTCGTCGGCACACGGGAGCACCCGCAACCCCTGGGCACCGGACCGCTCGCCCGGCGGCTCCAGCGGCGGCTCGGCGAGCGCGGTCGCGGCCGGTCTGGTTCCGGCCGCCATCGGTGGCGACGGCGGCGGCTCCATCCGCATTCCGGCCGCCTGCTGCGGCCTGTTCGGCCTGAAGCCCACCCGCGGCCGGGTGAGCACCGCGCCGCATCCGCATCTGTGGTGGGGGCTCGGGGCGCTCGGTCCACTGACGCGCTCGGTGCTGGACTCGGGCCTCGTCTACGACGCGATCCGCGGTTCCCTGCCCGGGGACATGTTCCGGGCCGGCACACCTGCCGGCTCCTTCGCGGCGGCCGCGACCGCCGAGGGCCCCAGACTGCGGATCGGCTGGTCCACCCGGACCGCCGCACGAGGCGTGCGGCCCGCGCCGGAGGTCGTCGAGGCCGTGATGGGGACAGCCGCCCTGCTGGCGGAACGGGGGCACCGGGTAGAGGAGATCGATCCCGGCTACCCCGACCCCACCGCCGCGTTCGTGCCGCAGTTCTTCGCCGGACTGCGCACCGAGGCGTTCGCGGTGGACGACTACGCCCGGTTGGAGCGACGCACCCGTGAGACCGTCCGCCTCGGTGCCTGGGTCAGGCCCGCCGTCACGCGATGGGCGATGGGCCGGGGGAGCGGGCGGCCGTCCGGGCGAACCGGGTGTTCGACCGGGTCGACGTGCTGCTCACCCCGACGATCGCCGGGCTTCCGCCCGCGGCCGGCCGGTTGGAGGGCACGGGCACGGTGCGAGCTGCCCTGCGGGCCTTGCCGATGATCGCGTACTGCGCACTGTGGAACGTCACCGGCAACCCCGCGGCTTCGGTCCCGGCCGGGTTCACCGCCGGCGGGCTGCCCCTCGCCGTACAACTCGTGGGCCGCCGCGACGACGAGACGACGCTGCTGTCCCTGGCCGCAGAGCTGGAGCAGGCCCGCCCCTGGTCCGATCGCAGGCCGCTGCCGGCCTGAGCCGGGGCCTTTCGGGCGGGGCACCATCCGCATCGGCGGACGGGCGGGCCCGGACGGACCGTCGCCCGCCGCCCGGGGAGCACACGGGTGCACTCCCGGCGGCCGGGCAGTGGTAACCGGGTATGTGCACTGGCCCGGGCCGCCGGGGGATGGAAAGCTTGCGGCCCACAGACTGTCGCCGCTCACCGACGGGTGGAGGCCCGACGGGTGGAGGCCCCATGACGACTCTCCGACGACTGGTCGTCCTCAGGCACGCGAAGTCCGCCCGGCCGCCCGGTGTGGCCGATGCCGAGCGGCCACTGGCCGAGCGCGGGCTGCGCGACGCTCCCGCCGCGGGCCGCTGGCTGCGGGACGCCGACTGCGTCCCGGACCTCGTGGTGTGCTCGACCGCCGTCCGGGCCCGCGAGACCTGGGACCTCGCAGCCCGGGAGCTGCCCACCGGCCCGGTGGCCCGTCACGACCCGCGGCTCTACGGCGCGAGCGCCACGGACCTGCTCGCCGTCGTGCGGGAAACCCCGGACGAGGTGGCGACCCTGCTGCTCGTAGGCCACAATCCGGCGCTCGAGGAGTTCGTGCTGCTGCTGGCGTCGGAAGGCCTCGGCGACACCCTCCAGCGGGTCGAGGAGAAGTTCCCGACCTCGGCCATCGCCGTGCTGACCCAGCAGACGTCATGGCCCGAGGCCGCCCCGGGGGGTTCCCTGCTCACCGACGTCGCCGTACCCCGCGGCGCGGCGGACTGACCGCGGTACGCGCCCCCGCCGCCCGGCTCGGCGCCCCCGGAGTGCGAGGCGGGCGGGAGCCGGAGCGCGAGGCGGCGGGTGGCCGGCCCGGCCCCCGTCGTGGGGCGGGCCTGTGCCCGAGGTGCGCCGGACGTGCTGCGGCGCGCTGCGGAGGTGCGCCCGAGACCGGCCGGGCGCGCTGCGGAGGTACGTCCGACCTGTGCCTGGTCTGTGTCTGACGTGCTTCGGGCGTGCGCCCGAGGTGCCCCCGAGGTGCCCCCGAGGTGCCCCCGAAGTGCGCCCGGGATGCGCGGGATGTGCTCCGGCGCCCTGCGGAGGTGCGCCTGACACGCGGTGGAACGGCGCCCGATCCGAGTCGTACGAGCCGTAGGTCGTGGCGCGGTGTGGTGTGGCGCGGTGCCCGGCCCGTACGGGCCCTCCACCGTGCCGTGCACCGTGCCCTACGCCGTGCCCTCCGGCCGCCGTCCGCGGGCCGGGCCACGCACGGTACCCCGAGCGGCCCAACGCCCGCGCTGCGCCTCGGCCGGACACGGCACCGGCCCCTACGGTGTGCCATCGGAAAGGGCCGGTGAGACATGGCGGCATCGGGACGGCAGGGCCCGGGGGCGGCGGTTCCGGAGGCGTCGGCCGGCGCCCCGAAGGCGGGCGAGACCGCGGCGGCCCGGCTCAAGGAGCGCATCTACGCGACCATCACGATCACCGCCGTCGTGGTCGCCCTCTCCGAGACGGCGCACCCCGAGCACCTGGAGTCCGCTCTCACGGTGGCCGTGACCGCGCTCGGGTCTGGCTGGCCACCCTCGTCGCGGACGAGCAGTCGCACCGGGCGCTGACGGGGCGCGGCGCGACCCTCGGGGAGATCCGCGCGGCGCTGTACGTCTCCAGTCCGCTGCTGCTCTCCGCCGTGGGGCCGCTCGTGCTGATCGGCGTCTCGGCGCTGGGAGTGCTGGAGCTGGACGACGCCCTGCTGCTGAGCGCGGTGCTCGCGGCAGCCACCCTGTTCGTGTGGGGTTGGCGGACCGGGCTGCGGATGGGCAACGGACCGCTGAGCGCCGTGGTCTCCGGGCTCGTCGACACCCTCATCGGGATGGCCGTGATCGCCGTGAAACTGCTCGTGGGCCATTGACGCCGTAGCGCGCACCGACGGCCGGCGAGGCACCGGAGGTGGTACGGGTGGCGGGCACACCGGACATCCCTCCCTTGTCGGGCAGTCGACGCGGCACCGAGTGCCAAATCAGCGAGCAAGGTCACAGCCCTCTCCTATCCTGCTCATCCGTAACCCTGCCCTAGCATCCGAGCATGACGGTTCTGCCTGATGACGGGCTCACGCTCGCCTCCGAGTTCCCCGACGCCACCCATGAGCAGTGGCAGCGCCTCGTCGAGGGTGTGCTGCGCAAATCGGGCAAGGACGTGTCGGGTGCGGCGGCGGAAGAGGCGCTGGCGACAGCCCTGGACGACGGGCTCGTGGCGAGCCCCCTCTACACCGCGCGGGACACCGCGCCCGACGCCGGCTATCCCGGCTTCGCGCCGTTCCTGCGCGGCGGCCGGCCGGTCGGCGGCTGGGACGTGCGCCAGCGCCACGGGCGCCCGGAGGCGGACCGCACCAACGAGGCGGTCCTCGCGGACCTCGAGAACGGCGTCACCTCGCTCTGGCTCACCGTCGGGGACGCGGGCCTGCCGGTGACGGGCCTCGCCCGGGCCCTCGACGGCGTCTACCTCGACCTCGCCCCGGTCGTCCTCGACGCCGGCCCGGACACCGCGGCCGCCGCCGGCGAACTGCTGCGGCTCTACGAGGAGCGCGGCGTCCCACGCGAGGAGGCGCGGGGCAACCTGGGTGCGGACCCGCTGGGCGCGTCCGCCCGCACCGGGGAACCCGTGGACACCGAGGCGGCGGTGGACCTCGCCCGCCGCACCCGCGACCGGTACCCGGCGCTGCGCGCGCTGACCGTCGACGCGCTGCCCTACCACGAGGCCGGGGCCTCCGCCGGGCAGGAGCTGGGCGCGTCGATCGCGACCGGCGTCGCCTACCTCCGGGCCCTCACCGCCGCCGGACTGGCGACCGGGGACGCCCTGCGGCAGCTGGAGTTCCGCTACGCCGCGACCGCCGACCAGTTCCTCACCATCGCCAAACTGCGCGCCGCCCGCCGGCTGTGGGCGCGCGTCGCGGAGGTGTCCGGTGCCGCCGGGGACGCGGGCGCAGCCCAGCGCCAGCACGCCGTGACCTCGCCGGTGATGATGACCCGTCGCGACCCGTACGTGAACATGCTGCGCACCACCATCGCCTGCCTCGGCGCGGGCGTCGGCGGCGCGGACGCCGTGACCGTCCTGCCCTTCGACCACGAACTGGGCCTGCCGGACGCCTTCGCCCGCCGCATCGCCCGCAACACCTCCTCCATCTTGCTGGAGGAGTCGCACCTCGGCCGGGTCGCCGACCCCGCGGGCGGCTCCTGGTACGTGGAGCGGCTCACCGGCGAACTCGCCCACGCGGCCTGGGCGTTCTTCCAGGAACTGGAGCGAGCCGGGGGCCAGGGCGAAGCCCTGCGCTCCGGCCTGGTCGGCGAGCGCATCGCCGCCACCTGGGCGGAGCGCAAGCGCGGGCTCGCCAGGCGCCGTGAACCCGTCACCGGAGTCAGCGAGTTCCCGTTCCTCGCCGAGAAGCCCGTCGAGCGGGAGCCCGCGCCCGGCGTTCCCCGCCCCGCCGTTCCCCGCCCCGGGGGCGGGCTGCCCCGGGTGCGCCGCGACGAGGACTTCGAGGCCCTGCGCGCCCGCTCCGACGCCCACCTGGCCGCGACCGGCGCCCGCCCCCGCGTCTTCCTCGCCGCGCTCGGCCCCGCCTCCGCGCACACCGCGCGGGTGGCGTTCGCCTCGAACCTGTTCCAGGCGGGCGGTGTCGAACCGGTCCACGACCCGGTGACGGTCGACGCCGCCACGGCCGCCGACGCCTTCGCCCGCAGCGGCGCCTCGGTCGCCTGCCTCTGCTCCGGCGACGCGCTGTACGAGGAGCAGGCCGAGGAGGTCGCCGAGGCCCTCAGGTCCGCCGGTGCCCGCCAGGTCTTCCTCGCCGGCCGGCCCGGCGAGTACGCCGGCGTCGATGCCTACGTCTTCACGGGCTGCGACGCCGTCGGCGTGCTGTCCTCCGTTCTCGACCGCATGGGAGTGGCCCCGTGAATGGCTCCGTGACGCAGATCCCCGACTTCTCCGAGGTCGCCCTCGACCCGGGCACCCCGGCCTCCGGGGCCACCGAGGAGCAGTGGCGCGCCGCCGTCAAGGAGCACACCGGCAGCAGCGCCGACGACCTGGTCTGGGAGACACCGGAGGGCATCGGCGTCAAGCCGCTCTACACCGGACGCGACCTGGAGGGCCTGGACTTCCTCGGCACGTACCCGGGCGTGGCGCCGTATCTGCGCGGCCCGTACCCCACGATGTACGTCAACCAGCCGTGGACGATCCGCCAGTACGCCGGCTTCTCCACCGCCGAGGAGTCCAACGCCTTCTACCGGCGCAACCTCGCCGCCGGCCAGAAGGGCCTGTCGGTCGCCTTCGACCTGCCCACGCACCGCGGCTACGACAGCGACCACCCGCGCGTCACCGGCGACGTCGGCATGGCGGGCGTCGCCATCGACTCGATCTACGACATGCGGCAGCTCTTCGACGGCATCCCGCTGGACCGGATGACGGTGTCGATGACGATGAACGGCGCCGTGCTGCCCGTCCTCGCGCTCTACATCGTCGCGGCGGAGGAGCAGGGCGTACCGCCCGAGAAGCTGGCGGGGACCATCCAGAACGACATCCTCAAGGAGTTCATGGTCCGCAACACCTACATCTACCCGCCGCGTCCCTCGATGCGGATCATCTCCGACATCTTCGCGTACACCTCGCAGCGGATGCCCCGGTACAACTCCATCTCCATCTCCGGCTACCACATCCAGGAGGCCGGCGCGACGGCCGACCTGGAGCTGGCGTACACCCTCGCCGACGGTGTGGAGTACCTGCGCGCCGGGCGGGACGCGGGTCTGGACGTGGACGCCTTCGCGCCGCGCCTGTCCTTCTTCTGGGCGATCGGCATGAACTTCTTCATGGAGGTCGCCAAACTGCGCGCGGCGCGGCTGCTGTGGGCCAAACTGGTCAGGCAGTTCGAGCCGAAGAACGCCAAGTCGCTGTCGCTGCGCACCCATTCGCAGACCTCAGGCTGGTCCCTCACCGCGCAGGACGTCTTCAACAACGTCACCCGCACCTGCGTGGAGGCCATGGCGGCGACCCAGGGCCACACGCAGTCCCTGCACACCAACGCCCTCGACGAGGCCCTGGCGCTGCCCACCGACTTCTCCGCCCGCATCGCCCGCAACACCCAGCTGGTGCTCCAGCAGGAGTCCGGCACCTGCCGGGTGATCGATCCCTGGGGCGGCAGCGCGTACGTCGAGAAGCTCACCCACGACCTGGCACGCCGTGCCTGGCAGCACATCCGGGAGGTCGAGGCGGCCGGCGGCATGGCGCAGGCCATCGACGCGGGGATCCCCAAGCTGCGGGTGGAGGAGGCGGCGGCGCGCACCCAGGCCCGGATCGACTCCGGGCGGCAGCCGGTCATCGGCGTCAACAAGTACCGCGTCGGGAGCGACGAGGCGATCGACGTCCTCAAGGTCGACAACTCCTCCGTGCGCGCCCGGCAGATCGCCAAGCTGCGCCGGCTGCGCGAGGAGCGCGACGAGACCGCCTGCCGGGACGCGCTGCGCGCGCTCACCGAGGCCGCCGGGCGGGACTCCGGTGCCGGACTCGAGAGCAACCTGCTGGCGCTCGCGGTGAACGCGGCCCGGGCGAAGGCCACCGTCGGGGAGATCTCGGACGCCCTGGAGAAGGTGTACGGACGGCACGCGGGCCAGATCCGTACCATCTCCGGCGTGTACCGCAACGAGGCAGGGGAGTCGCCGTCCGTGGAACGGACCAGGAGCCTGGTCGACCGCTTCGAGGAGGCGGAAGGCCGCCGTCCGCGCATCCTGGTCGCCAAGATGGGCCAGGACGGTCACGACCGCGGCCAGAAGGTGATCGCCTCCGCGTTCGCCGACCTGGGCTTCGACGTGGACGTCGGCCCGCTGTTCCAGACCCCGGCCGAGGTGGCCCGGCAGGCGGTGGAGGCGGACGTGCACGTCGTGGGCGTCTCCTCGCTCGCGGCGGGCCATCTCACCCTCGTCCCCGCGCTGCGCGAGCAACTGGCGGAGGAGGGCCGCGACGACATCATGATCGTCGTGGGCGGGGTGATCCCGCCGCAGGACGTGCCGACCCTGCTGGAGATGGGGGCGACGGCGGTCTTCCCGCCCGGCACGGTCATCCCCGACGCCGCCCACGACCTGGTCGAGCGCCTGGCCGCGGCGCTGGGCCACGACGGGCTGTAGCCGCGGATGGCCAGGGAAATCGACGTCGACGCGTACGCCAAGGGTGTGCTCGACGGGAAGCGGGCGGCGGTCGCCCGCGCCATCACGCTCGTCGAGTCCACCCGGCCCGACCACCGCGCCGCGGCCCAGCGGCTGCTGACCGAACTGCTGCCGCACAGCGGCGGCGCACGGCGGATCGGGGTCAGCGGAGTGCCGGGGGTGGGCAAGTCCACCTTCATCGACGCCTTCGGCACGATGCTGACCGGGCTGGGGCACCGGGTGGCGGTGCTGGCCGTCGACCCGTCGTCCACCCGCACCGGCGGCTCCATCCTCGGCGACAAGACGAGGATGGAGCGGCTGTCCGCCGACCCCGCGGCCTTCGTCCGGCCGTCGCCCTCGTCCGGCACCCTGGGCGGGGTGGCCAAGGCGACCCGCGAGTCCATGGTGGTGATGGAGGCGGCCGGGTACGACGTGGTCCTGGTGGAGACCGTCGGCGTCGGCCAGTCCGAGACGGCCGTCGCCGGGATGGTCGACTCCTTCCTGCTGCTCACCCTGGCGCGCACCGGCGACCAGCTCCAGGGCATCAAGAAAGGCGTCCTGGAACTGGCGGACGTCCTCGCGGTCAACAAGGCCGACGGCCCGCACGAGCGCGACGCCCGCGCCGCGGCGCGGGAACTGGCGGGCGCCTTGCGGCTGATGCGTCCCCACGGTCTCAGCTCCGCTGGACCTGGGGACACCCCGTCGGCCGAGGTCGCCTGGACCCCGCCGGTGCTGAGCTGCAGCGCCCGGGAGTCCAGCGGGCTCGACACCGTCTGGGACCGGCTGGAGCAGCACCGTGCCCTGCTCGACGCGGACGGCCGCCTCGTCGCCAAGCGCCGTGAGCAGCAGGTCGACTGGGCCTGGGCGATGGTGCGGGACGAACTCCTCGGCCGCCTCCGCTCCCATCCGGGCGTCCGGGCCCTCGGCCCCGCCCTCGAACAGCAGGTGCGCGACGGCGAACTGACCGCGACCCTCGCGGCGGAACGCATCCTGGAGGCGTTCGCCGGAGAGGGGTGAACGGGGCCGGCGCCGGAGCGCCGGCGCGGGGACGACCGGTACACGCGGGCCCGGGCCTGCGGTGCGCGAGGTGCGTGGGGTGACCGGTGCGTGCGAGGCCTGCGGTGCGACCGGAGTGTGTGGGGTGTGTGGTGCGTGCGGTGCGACCGCAGTGTGTGGGGCCTGCGGTGCGTGCGTGCGACCGTCTGGCGTCCGACGATCGGTGCGCGCGGGATGACCGGCGCGTGCAGGGTGCGTGGGGTGACCGGTGCGTGCGAGGCCTGCGGTGCGACCGGAGTGTGTGGGGTGTGTGGTGCGTGCGGTGCGACCGCAGTGTGTGAGGCGCGTGGTGCGTGCGTGCGACCGTCTGGCGTCCGACGATCGGTGCGCGCGGGATGACCGGCGCGTGCAGGGTGCGTGGGGTGACCGGTGCGTGCGAGGCCTGCGGTGCGTGCAGCGTGCGCGGGTGACCGGTGTGCGCGAGGACTGCGGTGTCTCCGTGGATGCCCGCCGCGGGTCCGGTCGCGAGCGCGCCCCGTCCCTGAGCGGGCGAACTCCGTCAGCGCGCCAGCGCGAGCATCACCAGCCGGCGCCACTTCAGCCGGGGCCGGGCGTGCGGAACTCCGGGCCGGTGGCGGGGGACGCGGACCCGCAGGGCGCCGGGCCTGACGGTGCAGCGGACCGGGACCGGCATCGTCACGGCCTCTCCGTCCACGCCGACCCGTACCTCCGGTGCGTCGGCGTCGACGACGACCTCACGGGCGGTGAGCGCGGTGAACCCGGGCGAGCGTTCGCCCCTCAGCAGTCCGGCGGCCTGGGCGGCGCTGTCCACGGTGACGCCGAGGACGCCCAGGACGCCGCGGTCGAGGCGGTCCCGGCGGGCGACCGAGGCCCGGTCCCCGGTGCGGTAGGGGTTGTTGCTCACCAGGACCGCCTGCGGGGAGGACAGCGTCGTCCCCGCCGCCCGCACCGTGAGCCGCGGTCCCACGCGGTGCGTCAGCACGTCGGGGAACAGGTCCAGGGTGGTGCCGACCTTGTCGTCGCGGTACGCGTCGCTCTGCACGACCAGCGCATAGGCCCCGAAGGACGCGTTGTTGACGAAGACCCGGTCTCCGACGGTACCGAGGTCGACGGTGAGTTCGACCCCGTCGGTCAGGGCGTCCAGTGCCTTCGACGGGTCGTCGCGATCGAGTCCCAGATCCAGCGCGAAGTGGTTCCGCGTGCCCGCGGGTACCACCATGAACGGCACGCCCAGCTCCGCCGCGACCCCGGCCACCAGGGCCTGCGTACCGTCACCGCCCGCCACCCCCAGCAGGTCGGCGCCGCCCGCGACGGCTTCCCGTGCCACCTGCGCGACATCGCTCGGGTGGTCCGGGTCCAGCAGGAACACCTCGGCGCCCGCACGCTCGGCCCTCTCCCTCAGCCCAAAACCCGCCACCTTCCCGCCGCCCGAGCGCGGGTTCATGATCAGGAACGGCCGCGCGGGACGCCGTGCCGCCACCCCGGGCCGGGCCTTGTGCCGGGCGTCCAAGGCGAGCGCCTCCCACCCGGCCGAGGCGGCCACCGCCCCGAGGACGAGGCACAGCACCATGACCCACAGCACCCCCGAACGGACCTGCAGCCAGATGACGGTCAGCGGAGCGGCCAGCGCCAGCAGAACCGCCAGCACCCGTACGGCTCCCCGCCTGGTCAGCGCCCACCACAGAGCGGCCGCTGTCACCGCCGTCCCGGCGAGTACCAGCAGCACCATCGCGATACCGCCGAGCCCGGAGGCCACCAGCAGCACCACGACAGCGGCCGCCGCGAGGACCGCCAGCCGCGCGCTCCACCGCTGGGCCCGGACCGCCCGCGTCCTGCCGTCGTCGTCCATGGCACCTCCGGCCAGTGTCCCTTCTCGGCCCACCGGGTCCCTCCTCGTCCCCCGGTCGCTCCTCGTCCGTCGAGGTTCTCTCGTCGTGACGGTTTACTCAGGATTGCCGCCCGTTCCCTTGTGATTCGCCAGGTTTTCTCCGGTTATCCTCCGGTTCTCTCCGGTTTCCTTCGGTTTCCTCCGGGTCCTCAGTCCTCCACGGTCCCAGTCCTCCCCGGTCCCCCGGTCCCTCTGGGCCCGTCGGGGGAGGTGCCTTCTCATGCTCTCCTACCGTCATTGCACAACCGCACGGAGGGCGCCGCCTCTCCTGCCGTGCCTGCTCCGTGCCTGCTCCGTGTCTGGGTCGTGCCTGCGCCGCTCCTTCCGCCGCGCGGGGGCGCCCGCCGGGGCCCGGGTCCGAGGCCGTGTGCCGAGGTCGTGCGCCGCGGCCGTTGGCGATCATGAAAGGGCGCTGGGATCATGAAGGCCGACGAACGGACGGCACGGCGGTGGAACCCATGGCCGAGGACGCCCAGCTGCACCCCAGTGGCGACCCGCTGCTGGCCGCGAAGTTCGCGGTACCCGCCGTACCGCCTGCCTTCGTGGCCCGGCAGCGCCTTCTGGACCGGCTCACCGAGGGGGCCCGGGGCCCCCTCACGGTGATCACGGGGCCCGCTGGCGCGGGCAAGACCACCCTCGCCGCCTCCTGGCGTGCGGCGGACCTGGCACCCGGTCCGGTGGTCTGGCTCACGGTGGAGAGCGACGACAACGCGCCGGGCGTGTTCTGGGCCTATGTGCTCGGCGCCTTCCGCTACCACCGGGTGCCCCTCCCCGACGGGGTCGGCAGCCCGTCGAGCGCCGACAACGTCGACCACTCGCTGATCGTGCGGCTGGCCGGTGCCCTCGCACAGCTGCCCGAGCCGGTGGTACTGGTCCTCGACGGGCTGGAACACGCCGGCGTCCACGGCGTCGCCGCCGAACTTGACTTCGTCCTCGCCCACGCCGGGCCGTCCCTGCGGCTGGTCCTCCTCGGGCGGGTCGACCCCGCGCTGCCCCTGCACCGCTACCGGGCCGAAGCGCGGGTCTGCGAGATCCGCAGGTCCGAACTGGCTTTCACGCCGCGCGAGACGGCGCGGCTGCTGCGCTGCCACGGGCTCGCGCCCTCCCAGGAGAGCGTCGGCGTCCTCACCGAACGCACCCAGGGCTGGGCCGCCGGGCTCCGGCTGTGCGCCCTCGCGATGCAGCGGGCCGAGGACGCCGAGCACTTCGCCCAGTCCTTCGCCGCCTCGCAGAACGCCGTCTCCGACTACCTGACGGCCGAGGTGCTGGCGGCCCAGCCGCCGGCGACACAGGACCTGCTCGTCCGCACCAGCATCCTCACCCACGTCCACCCGGGGCTCGCCGACGCCCTCACCGGACGGGACGACGGCGAGCGCATCCTCGCCAGGCTCGTCCGCGACAACGCCTTCGTCGAGCCGATCGGCGACACCTCCTGGTACCGCTGCCACCCGCTGTTCGCCGAGGTGCTCCGCGCGCATCTGCGCAGCCGGGGCCCGGCGCTCGCCGCGCCGCTGCACCGCGAGGCGGCGCGCTGGCTCGACGCGCACGACAGGCTGACCGACGCGATCGAGCACGCGGCCGCGGCGGATGACTGGCCGTACGCCGCCGGTCTTCTCGTCGACCGGCTCGCCGCGGGACTCCTCCTCACCGGTCCGGAGAGCCATCGCCTCGAACGACTGTTCAGCTCGATGCCGGACGGCCTGCCCGGCACCGCGCCCGCCCTCGCCGCGGCCGCCTGCGCCCTGGCCCGCGGGGACGCCGCCGCCGGCCGCAAGCACCTCGCGGGCGCCCGTCCGAGCGGCGGCGCCGCACCCGAGATCCTGCTCACCCGGGCGCTGCTGGGCCTCCTCACCGGCGCGGACACCGGGACCGGCACCACCGCCCCCGGAAGACCGCGCCCGCGGAGGACGGCGACGGCGGGGAGCAGGTCGCGGAGGGCTGGGACCCGGAGTGCGGGACACCCGATCCGGACCGCGAGGTACGGACGCTCATGGGCCGGGTGGACCGAGCGCTGCTCGCCCGGCACCCCGAGATCGAGGCGCTCCGGCGATACGGCCGGGGCCGCGCCCTCCTCGCCGCGGGACACGGGTCCGAGGCACGGGAGGCGTTCGCCGCCACCCTCGCCGCGGCGACGGACGATCAGACCTGGACGGTCCGCTACCACTGCCTGGGCGCGCTGGCCCTGGCCGAGGCCGCCGGCGGACTGCTGCGGGAAGCCGAAGCACATGCCCGGGACGGGCTGACGGCCGCCGAGGAGCACGGCATCCCCCTCGACCGCCGCACGGCACGCTGCCACCTCGCGCTCGCCACGGTCGCCGCCGACCGCGGCGACCTCGCGGGCGCCGCCCGGTACCTCGACGCCGCCCGCGCCCACGCGCCGGCCCACGACGTACCGGCAGCGGCCGAGGCCGCGGTGCTCCGCTCCCGTATCGAGCTCGCCCGCGGACGTGCCACGGCGGCCCTGTCGGCGCTCGACGACGTACCCGTCTCGGCCGACGGTCCGGCCCGCGCCGGGGGAGAGGCGGCCGCGCGTATCGCGGTGGCCCGCTGCTCGGTCCATCTGGCGCGCGGCGATGCGGCAGCCGCGCTCGCCGCACTCGGCGAGGCGCCCGTGGGCGGTCCCGCCCTCACCGTCGCCGCTGCCGCCGCCCGTCTCGCCGCCGGGGACGGCGGACAGGCGGGCCGGCTGCTCGCCGGGCTCCCCGACGGTGAGCGCGTCCCTCCAGCCGTCCGGGTCCGCGCGCAGCTCCTCGAGGCGCAGTCGGCGGCGGCCGGAGGGGACACCGCGGGGGCGGTGCCGCTCGTCACCGCCGCCGTGCGCACCGCGCGGCCGCACGGACTGCGCGCCCCGTTCACCGAGGCCGGCCCGTGGCTGCGGCACCTGCTCGCCCGCACGCCCGGACTCGCCGACGCCGGGGCCTGGCTGACGGGACGGTCCGCGGACACGGGGAAGCGGCCCGGTCGAGGTGCCGGAACCCGCCCCGTCCCGGGCGACCCGGCGCACGGGGTCCCCCTGCTCGTCGAGCAGCTCAGCCCGCGCGAGCGCGACGTCCTGCGGTGCGCCGCACAGACGATGTCGACGGACGAGATCGCCGCCGAGCTGTTCCTGTCCGTCAACACCGTCAAGACGCACCTGAAGAGCGTCTACCGCAAGCTGGCGGTCTCCCGCCGCAGCGAGGCGGTACGCCGCGCCCGGGACATCGGCCTTCTCTGATCGGGGTTCGACCTCGCTCGGCCGGGTGGTCCCGGACCGGCCCGGCGCATCCACGCCGCTGCCGTCGCCGTGCTGCCCGGCGCATTCCCGTTCCCGGGACGGGGCCGGGCCCGTCCCGGGACGGTCGCGGTGCGCGTGCCGGGACGGTCGCGGTGCGCGTGCCGGGACGGTCGCGGTGCGCGTGCCGGGACGGTCGCGGTGCGCGTGCCGGAAGGGATCGGCGCCGCACGCCGAGCGCCGGGTCACCTCGTCCGGGTGATGCGGGGCCGCCGCCCGCGACGCCACCATGCAGCAAGAGCCCTCAGCGCACGGGGAAGTGCTCGCATGCGATACGAGTTCCGCGTCTCCGGTCATCTGTCACCGGCCGTCGCCGGTGCCTTTCCCGAACTCGACGAAGTGACGGTGCCGGAGGAGACCGTCCTGTACGGGCCCGTCACCGACGAGGCACATCTGTACGGGCTGCTCGTACGCTTCCAGGACCTCGGCCTCCGCGTGGTGGAGCTGCGCCGGCTGCCCGACTGAGCCAGCGGCACCGCGGCACCGCGGCACCGCCGCACCGCGGCGCCGCACGGCCTCGGGGCCCGCCGATGAGCCGGAGCCCGCGCCCCGCAGGACGGCGAAGCCGGTACCCGCCGCACGGACGGCGAGCGGCTGCTGCCGTGGGACGAGCCGCACGAGCACGTGGGGCTCGCTCCGGGACCGGGCCGGGCCGTGCGGCGGGTACCGGCGGCCGGCCGTGCGAGGGCCGCCACCCGGCCGGGCAAGGACCGCGCCGGGAGCGCCGGCCGCTCTCCTCGCCGCTCACCCCCTCGGCGGCGTACGTACCAGCCGGGGTGCGCGGGCCTGCCGCGACGTGGAGTGGACAGCGGGGTCCGCGCCCGGATACGGCGGGCCGGCACGGGGATGGTCCCGGCCGCCCCGGGCTGCCCCGGCCGCCCGTTGATTCACCCGTGCGGGGTGAGGGAACCGCCCGCCCGCCGTCCCACACTGACGGCGAGCGGACATCCGAGGTCCGACGGGAACGGCAGGAGGACGGAGATGGACGACGCGGTCGACCTCGCTTACGACTATCCGGTTCTGGGAGCGTTCTGGACCGTGATGTGGATCTTCCTGTGGGTCGTGTGGCTGGTGCTGCTCTTCCGTGTCTTCGTGGACATCTTCCGCGACCACGAGATGAACGGCTGGGCCAAGGCGGCCTGGATCGTCTTCATGCTGCTGATTCCCTTCCTCGGCGTGCTGATCTACGTGATCGTCCGCGGCAAGGACATGGGCAGGCGCGAGATCCAGCACGCGCAGGAGCAGCAGGAAGCCTTCAACGCGTACATCCGGCAGACCGCCAAGGGCGCCGGTACGGGGGACGAGCTTGCCCGGCTCTCCGAACTCAGGTCCAAGGGGACCTGAGCGAGGAGGAGTTCCAGCGAGCCAAGGACAAGCTCCTGAGTTGAGGACGAGGGGACATCATGACCCAACCGACCACCGCACACTCCAAGCGCTACTTCGCCTGGGCCGGAGGCCTGACGATGTTCGCCGGAGTGGTCCTGATCATCGCCGGATTCCTGGACTTCTTCCGCGGAATCATGGGCATCGCCAACGACGACGTGTTCGTCGCGACGCCCGGCTACGTCTTCCGGTTCGACCTCACCGCATGGGGCTGGCTGCATCTGATCTTCGGGATCGTCGCAGTCGCGGCCGGTTTCGCCCTCTTCAAGGGCGCCCTGTGGGCGCGGATCCTCGGCATCGCCCTGGCCGGGGTGCTGCTGGTCGTCAACTTCCTGTCCCTGCCGTACTACCCGCTGTGGTCCCTGGTCGCGATCGCCCTCTACATCGCGATCATCTGGGCCCTCTGCGTCGGACGGTCGGAGGAGGAGAAGATCTGACCCGTCGGCGGGTCCACCGGTCCACCGGTCCACCGGTCCACCGGTCCACCGGACCACCGGACCGGCGGACCGCCCGCGGTGCCTCCGGCGCCCGCGACAGCGTGCTGTGCCGTGCAGGTCCATCGGGGTCCGTCCTGTTGCATCCTGATCCATGCATGTCCGCGGATGTCCGCGAATGTTCGTCCGAGTTCGTCATGTTCCGTCCTGGTCCGGGGTCCGTCCGGCGGCCGGGCGGGCCCCGGACCAGGACGACACCTGACAGCGGCCGGTGAGCGCTTCCATCGGCCGCTGGAGGCTGTTTCCCTTGGCAGCCGGCCCGGTGGGTGAGCGCCACCGGGGGACGGGGCACGGACATCGCCCCGCCGCAGGACTCCCGCGGGCAGTACGTCCGGCCCGGTGCTCCGCGGCGACCGCGACCGCCCGGGATGTGCCCGCACGCACTCGGACAGGCGTGCACAGCGCGCGCGAGCAGGGCGCCCGGGCTGCAATGGACGGGTGACGGCGACTCCCGACGACTGCCTCGCGCGCAACGAGTGGATCTGCGGCGCCTATCTCTCCACCCGCCGCGAGATCCTCTGGGACGCCACCCTCCAGCACCTCCAGCTGACGTTCGTCTCCGTGGCGCTGGGACTGCTGGTCGCCGTGCCCCTCGCCGTGGCCGCGCGCAGCCGGCGCTGGGCCGCCGGCCCCGTGCTCGGGCTGACGACGATCCTCTACACGATCCCGTCCCTGGCGATGTTCTCGCTGCTGCTCCCGGTGTACGGGCTGTCCGCCTCGCTCGTCATCGCCGGGCTCGTGCTCTACTCCCTCACCCTGCTGGTCCGCAATATCCTCGCGGGACTCCGTGCCGTGCCCGCCGAGACCCGGCAGGCCGCGCGCGGCATGGGCTACGGGCCGGCGCGGCAGCTCCTGGCCGTCGAGCTGCCGCTGGCCCTGCCCGCCGCGATGGCCGGGCTGAGGATCGCCACCGTGTCCGCGGTCTCACTGGTCACCATCGGCGCGATCGTCGGCTTCGGCGGGCTGGGCAACCTCATCTACTCGGGAATGAACACCTACTTCAAGGCACAGGTGCTGACGGCCTCGGTGCTCTGCGTGCTCATCGCCGTGGCCGCCGATGTCGCCCTGCTGGGCGTTCAGCGGGCCCTCACCCCGTGGACGCGGCCGTCGCGGCGGGCCGCCGCGTGAACACGCTCGCCCAGACCTGGGACTGGCTGGCCAGCTCCGCCAACTGGTCGGGCGAGAACGGGGTGTGGCGCCGTCTCGGCCAGCACCTCTACCTCACCTCGGTCTGTCTGGTGATCAGCTGCGCGATCGCCCTGCCCGTGGCCCTCGCACTGGGCCACCTCGGCAAGGGCGGGGCCCTCGCCGTCAACATCTCCAACGCCGGCCGGGCCGTGCCGACCTTCGCGGTCCTCGTCCTGCTGCTGCTCAGCCCGATCGGTACGTGGGGCGACTGGCCCACCATCGTCGCACTCGTGCTGTTCGCCGTGCCGCCGCTGCTGACCAACGCCTACGTCGGCATGCGCGGTGTCGACCGGGACGTGGTGCGCGCCGCGCGGGGGATGGGCATGACCGGCACCCAGACACTGTTCGGCGTCGAACTCCCGCTGGCGACGCCGCTGGTCCTCACGGGGGTGCGGATCGCGGCCGTCCAACTCGTCGCCACCGCGACCGTCGCGGCGCTGGCGGGCGGCGGCGGGCTGGGTCGCGTCATCACAGCGGGTTTCCATCTCGCCTCCACTCCGCAGGTGGTCGCCGGCGCGGTGCTCGTCGCCGCCCTCGCGCTGCTGGTGGAGGGGGTCTTCGTGGCTGTGGAACGGTACGCGCCCAGGTGGGCCGGGAGGCCGGCGGCATGATGCGCCTCCCCCTCCTGCGCGTCCTTCCCCTCCTGCGCGTCCTCCCCGTCCTGCGCGTCCTTCCCGTCCTCCGCGTCCTCTGCGTACTCCTCTGCGCCGCCCTGCCGGTCCTGGCGGCCGCCTGCGCCACCGGTCCCTCGCTGGAGGACCGGGGACGGGTGACGGCTGCGCCCGGGGACAGCAGGCACCTGACGATCGGATCCGCCGGTTTCACCGAGAGCGATCTGCTCGCCCGGATGTACTCCCTGCTGCTCGAGCACGCCGGGTACCGCACGAAGGTCATCTCCGTCTCCAACCGGGAGATCTACGAACCCGCCCTGGAGAGCGGGCAGATCGACGTGGTCTCCGAGTACGCGGCCACCTTCGCCGACTGGCTGAGCGCCAGGACACACGGCCCCGGCGCGCCGCCCGCCGGCTCTCCGGATCTCCGCGCCACCATGCACGCGCTGCGCTCGCTCGCCGAACCGCGCGGACTGAAGGTCCTCGACCCGGGCCGGGCCGTCGACCAGAACGCCTTCGCCGTCACCGAGGAGTTCGCCCGTGCCCACCATCTGCGAACCCTCAGCGACCTTGGCAGGTCCGGGATCCCCGTGCGTCTGGCGGCCGGTGACGAATGCGTCCGGCGGCCGTACTGCGCGCCCGGGCTGGAGAAGACCTACGGCATCCGCATCAGCGGCATCGACCCCAAGGGCGTCGGCACCACTCAGGCCAAACAGGCCGTTCGGTCGGGTCAGGACCAGATGGTCCTGACCACCACCACCGACGCCACCCTCGACGAGTTCGGTCTGGTGCTCCTGGAGGACGACAGGCACCTCCAGAACGCCGACTACATCGTCCCCGTCGTCAACCGGGCGCGGGCCGGCGGCCCCGGGGTCACGAAGGCCCTCGGCAGGCTGAACACGGTGCTGACCACGCAGGACCTCGCCCGGCTCAACGAGCAGGTCGACAGCTGGCGCCGGCTGCCCGAGGACGTCGCACGGCAGTACCTGCGCTCCAAGGGCCTGCTCCCGGAGTGACCCGGACGGGAGTGATCCGGACGGGAGTGGCCCAGGTGCGGCCCGGCGGCCCAGGCGGCCGGCCCGAGGGCGGCTCAGACGTCCGCCACCGACTCGAACTCCACCTGGTCCCTGGCCACCCCCAGGGCCTCGGCGCCCACCGAACGGCGCAGTGCCTCGTGGAGCTTCGCCGGAGTCAGCACCCCCGCGAACCGCTGCCCGTCCACCACCGCCACCCATCCGGCGTCGTGCTGCAGCATCTCGCCGAAGGCGCGCTTCAGCGGAGCGCCCAGCGGTACCCACGCCTCCATCCGGCGGGCCAGGTCGCCGACCGTGCCCCGGCCGCCGGCCAGGGCCAGGGACTCGGCCGACACCCAGCCGTGCAGCTCCCCGCCGTCGTTCAGCACGACCGCCCAGCGGGCGTCCGCGGCCCGCAGCCGGGCCGCCGCGGCGCCGGCCGGTTCGTCCAGGTGCGCCACCGGGGGCTGCTCCAGGGAGTCCTCGTCGATCTCGGTCACCGAGAGCCGCTTCAGCCCCCGGTCCGCGCCCACGAAGCGCGCCACGTAGTCGGTGGCGGGTGTGCCGAGCACCGCGCCGGGCGTGTCGAACTGCTCGATACGGCCGTGCCCGTACACGGCGATGCGATCACCCATCCGCACCGCCTCCTCCAGGTCGTGGGTGACGAGCAGCACGGTCTTGCGGACCGTCGCCTGAAGGTTCAGGAACTCGTTCTGCAGGCGCTCCCGGACGACGGGGTCGACGGCGCCGAACGGCTCGTCCATCAGAAGGACGGGAGGATCGGCGGCCAGCGCCCGGGCCACCCCGACCCGCTGGCGCTGGCCGCCCGAGAGCTGCTCGGGGTAGCGGTCCCCGAAGGTCTTCGGATCCAGGCCCACCAGGTCGAGGAGCTCCGCGGCCCGGGCCCGGGCCCTGCGCCTCTTCCACCCCAGCAGGGACGGCACGGTCGCGGTGTTGTCGAGGACCGTCCGGTGCGGGAAGAGGCCGACCTGCTGGATGACGTAGCCGATGCGGCGGCGCAGCCGTACCGGGTCGACCCGGGAGATGTCCTCGCCGCCCACCAGGATCCGCCCGGACGTGGGTTCGATCAGCCGGTTGACCATCATCATGGTGGTCGTCTTGCCGCAGCCCGACGGTCCGACGAGCGTGACCAGTTCCCCCTCGGCGACCTCGAAGGACAGCCCGTCCACGGCGGTCGTCCCGTCCGGGTAGACCTTGCGGACCTCCTCGAACCGGATCATGCGTCCACGCTAGGCGTGCGGCACGCGGTGCGCACACGGACCGGCACCGAGTCCGGCGGCCCGGACCGGCACCGTACCGGGCGGCCCGGTACACCGAAGGGACGGCCCCGGCCGGCTGATGCCCGGAGCGACCCCCGCCCGGCCGTGTGATGCACTGGGCGGGCGGGCAACGCACCATCAGTGACGACACAGCAGGAGCGCGCAGTGACCAGCTACCGGCAGCCGGGCCTCGTCCTCACGGACCGCCACTTCACCGTTCCCCTGGACCACGCCGACCCCTCGGGCGAGCGGATAGCGCTCTACGGCCGCGAGATCGTCTCCAGCGGCCGGACCGGGGCCGATCTGCCCTGGCTGGTGTACCTGGAGGGCGGACCCGGCTTCGGGGCGCGGCGCTTCCCCGGCAAGCAGGCGTGGCTCGGACGCGCGGTGCAGGAGTTCCGCGTCCTCCTCCTCGACCAGCGCGGCACCGGACTGTCCTCGCCCGCCAACCGCCAGACCCTGCCCCTGCGCGGCGGCCCCGAGGAGCAGGCCCGCTACCTCTCGCACTTCCGTGCGGACAGCATCGTCCGGGACTGCGAGGCGGTCCGCGCACAGCTGACCGGCGGCGCGCGCTGGACGGTCCTCGGCCAGAGCTTCGGCGGATTCTGTGCGACCCACTACCTCTCGACCGCGCCGGAGGGGCTGAAGGCGGTGCTGATCACCGGCGGACTGCCCTCGCTGGACGCGCGGGCCGAGGACGTCTACCGGGCGGCCTACCCCCGCGTCCAGCGAAGGAACGAAGCCCACTACGCCCGTTACCCGCAGGACGTGGAGCGTGCCCGGCGCATCGCCGGGCACCTCGCGACCGGGCGGACCGTCCTCCCCGGCGGGTACGTCCTCACCCCCGAGGCGTTCCAGTCGCTGGGGATCCAGCTCGGCACCGGCGACGGCAGCCACCAGCTCCACTACCTGCTGGAGAACGCCTTCGTCCGCACGGCCGACGGCGACGAGCTCTCCGACGCCTTCCGGCACAGTGTGTTCTCCGCCCTCTCCTACGCTGCCCATCCGCTGTACGCCGTGCTCCACGAGGCCATCTACGCCCAGGGCGGGGCCGCCACGGCCTGGGCGGCCGAACGGGTGCGCGCCGAGTTCCCGCAGTTCGACGCGGAGAAGGCCCTCGCGGACGACGGACCCCTGCTCTTCACCGGGGAGTCCGTCCATCCCTGGCACTTCGAGACCGACCCCGCCCTGCAGCCCCTACGCGAGGCCGCGGAGATCCTGGCCGCTCGCACCGACTGGCCCGCGCTGTACGACGCCGAACGCCTCGCGGCCAACGAGGTCCCGGTCGCCGCCGCCGTCTACCACGACGACATGTACGTCGACACCGCCCACTCCCTCGCGACGGCGTGCGCCATCCGGGGACTGCGCACCTGGGTGACCGACGAGTACGAGCACGACGGTGTGCGGACGTCCGGTTCCCGTGTGCTGGACCGGCTGCTCGCGCTGGCGCGGGACGAGGTGTGACGAGGCGCCGCAAGCCGCCACCGGCGGGGTGCGCGGGCGGCCGCGGAACCGGCGGCACGATCGCGGACCGGTTCGGAGAAATGACGCCGGGACGCGCGGGCACCGCGGCTACGCTCCCCGCATGACTGATCCGACTGATCCGACTGATCCGACTGATCCGACCGAGCCGGCCGGCCCTCGACTCGAACCGCTACCGGACGACTGGCAGCGGGCACTTGCCGTCGTCGCCCACCCCGACGACCTGGAGTACGGCTGCGCGGCCGCGGTCGCCGACTGGACGGACGCGGGCAAGGAAGTGGTGTACCTCCTCGCCACCCGCGGTGAGGCCGGCATCGACACCGTCGCCCCAGCCGAGTGCGGCCCGCTGCGGGAGCGCGAGCAGCGGGCCAGCGCCGCGGTGGTCGGGGTGAGCACGGTGGAATTCCTCGCGCACCGGGACGGCGTCGTCGAGTACGGCACGGAGCTGCGCCGCGACATCGCGGCCGCGATCCGGCGCCACCGCCCCGAACTGGTCGTCACCCTCAACCACCGGGACACCTGGGGCCCGGCCGTCGGCGGCGCCTGGAACTCGCCCGACCATCGCGCCGTCGGCCGGGCCGCGCTGGACGCCGCCGGCGACGCGGGCAACCGGTGGATCTTCCCCGAACTCCTCGCCGAGCACGGCCTCGAGCCCTGGGGCGGCGTCCGCTGGGTGGCCGTCGCCGGCTCGTCGACCCCGACCCATGCCGTGGACGCGACGGCCGGACTGGAGCGCTCCGTGCTGTCGCTGCTTCAGCACCGCAGCTACCTCGAGGTCCTGACGGACCAGGATCCCGAGGCGTACTGCCGGGAGTTCCTGGTGGGTGCCGCCCAGGCGGTGGCACCGCGGTTCGGCGGGGTGCCCGCGGTCGCCTTCGAGCTCTTCGGCCGGTGACGGCCTGCCGGCCCGCCGGCTCATCGGCCCGCCGGGCCTACGGGCCTACGGGCCCGGCCCATGCCCGGCCCATGACCCAGGGCCCATGACCCATGACCCATGACCCATGACCCACGGCCCATCGGGCCGGGGCCGGCCGGGTGCCGATCACATCGCGTGTCCCGCCGCCGTGCCACCGCCGCGCTGCCGCCCCGCGGGGTCGCTCACCGGGCGTCGCGGCGGGGCAGCTCGCTCCGTGCGCCGTCCGCGTCCAGCCTGAACGCGTGTACGAGCAGCGTGCCGAGGACGATCAGGGCGACGCCCAGCCAGATCGGCGCCGAGCCGAGGGCGAGCACGACGATGCCCACGGGTACCAGATAGGCGGAGAACGGAACGAACAGGGCGCCCACGGAGGTCGGGCTGCCACGCGACGGCGCGCCGCCGTGGATGCGCTCACGTACGACAGGGGGATACCACTCGGTGAAGCGCACGGCGACGATGATCGCCCCGATCTGGATGACCCAGTTCGTCCAGATGTTGCCCGGCTGGCGCAGCACGAGGTCGCCGACGAGCCCGGCCACCGCCGCCACGAGGAAGGCGAGTGCCCACACCGCGGTGATCACGTAGTTGGTGTGCAGGAAGCCGCGGGTGTTCCACTGCGACCGGGGCACCCGCTCGCGCGCGTACTGCACGGTGAAGGGCTCCCTGACCGCGATCGAGCCGAAGGCGATGGCCACCAGGGCGAAGTTGGACAGCTCGCCGGAGTACGTCTCAAGCCAGCGCAGTGTGCCCGCGGAGGCGACGAGGCCGACGATCGCGAGGGCCGCGAAGAAGGCCACGTCGGCGGCCTCGAGGATCTTGACCGAGGTACCGGGCCGCCTCACCCGGCCCATGGCGAGGACGAGCGCGGCTATCGCCAGCGAGATCCCCACGGCGAACTCGAAGCGGCCGGGGCCGGCCAGGACCGAGAACACGATCCACGGGAGCATTCCGAC
Source organism: Streptomyces sp. I6 (assembly GCA_003725745.1). Taxonomy (GTDB): domain Bacteria; phylum Actinomycetota; class Actinomycetes; order Streptomycetales; family Streptomycetaceae; genus Streptomyces. The sequence continues at coordinate 6,551,443 of RHDP01000001.1, forward strand.
CACGGGGCTGTCGAGGAATCCGGTGAGGCGGCGGCCCGCCTCGGTGCCAGCGATCGTGTTCATCGGTAGTGTCCAACCCCCGACACGAGCGGCGTGACCGCGCCCGTCTCGCCAAGGCTCAACGGCAGCTTGCCGGCAAGGCCGAGGGGACGGAGCGAGCGGGGCCAGGGCCCGCCGGAAGGCCGCCGAGGTCTACGCCCGCATCACCGACCGCGGGCGTGGCCATCTGTACCGGGTCACCACTCGGCTCGTTCGTGAGAACCAAACGGTCGTGATCGGGGAACTCGCCGTCCGGAACATGGTGAAGAACGGCAGCCTGGCCCGCGCCATCAGCGACGCGGCCCGGTCGGAGTGCCGGAGCCTGCTGGAGTGCAAGGCCCGGTGGTACGGCCGCGAAGTGATCGCGATCGACCGCTGGTTTCCCTCCTCCAGGCTGTGCTCCACCTGCGGTACCTCTCAGGACGAGATGCCGCTCGGCGTCCGGACACGGACACGGACACGGACACGGACACGGACATGGACATGGACATGGACGTGCGGCTGCGGGACGACCCGCGACCGGGACGTGAACGCCGCGAAGATCCTGGCCGTCGGGCTGACGGTGTCTGTATGTGGAGCCGGTGTAGGACCTCAACGGAGTGCTCCGGGTGGGCAGTCGGCGATGAAGCGGGAACACCTGCGGCGCGAGCCGTAGGAATCCCCCTTTCAGGAGGGGCGAGGAAGTCAAGGACACGCCTTCCCGGGCGACGACGAGACGAGGCGAGACGACGGGGACGCGCCTTCCCGGACACGGCCTCCCGGAGACGGCCTCCTGTCCAGCGTGCTCCCCGCCCCGGTGTCCCGCGACGCGACCGCCCGTGCGGTTTCGCCCGTGCGGGGAGAGGAAGCGGGGAGAGGGAGCGGGCGTGGCGCACCGGGGCGGACGCGTCCCGGCGCCTCCCGGACCCGCGGTGCGATCGGGACCGGCCGTACAACGTCCGGGAGGCACTGTTCCCACGGGGGCAAGCGACCGCTTAGTATGCACAGCACTGCCACGACGTCCCACACACCGCGGAGGCCCCGAATGCAGGCATGGCGAGTGCACCGGAACGGCGAGCCGGGCGAGGTGATGCGCCTCGAGGAGACCGGCCGCCCGGAGCCCGGCGAAGGGCAGGTCCTGCTCAGAGTGCGGGCCGCCAACGTCAACTTCCCCGACGCTCTGCTCTGCCGCGGCCACTACCAGGTGACACCGCCGCTGCCCTTCACTCCGGGTGTGGAGCTGTGCGGCGAGACCGAGGACGGCCGCCGCGTCATCGCCACCCCCGCCCTGCCGTACGGCGGGTTCGCCGAGTACGCCGTCGCCGACGAGGCCGCCGTGCTGCCCGCGCCGGACTCCCTGGACGACGCCGAGGCGGCGGCGCTGCACATCGGCTACCAGACCGGCTGGTTCGGCCTGCACCGCCGGGCGGACCTCCAGGAGGGCGAGACGCTGCTCGTGCACGCGGCCTCCGGCGGCGTCGGCAGCGCGGCCGTCCAGCTCGGCAAGGCCGCGGGCGCCCGTGTCATCGGCGTCGTCGGCGGCCCGCAGAAGGCCGCCGTGGCCCGCGAAATCGGCTGCGACCTCGTCATCGACCGGCACGCGGACGACATCGTCGCCGCCGTGAAGGACGCCACTGGCGGCCGTGGCGCCGACGTCGTCTACGACCCCGTCGGCGGCGACGCCTACGACAAGTCCGCCAAGTGCGTCGCCTTCGAAGGCCGCATCGTCGTCGTGGGTTTCGCGAGCGGCGCCATCCCCAGCCCGGCGCTCAACCACGCGCTGGTGAAGAACTACTCGATCGTCGGACTGCACTGGGGCCTCTACAACCAGAGGGACCCCAGGGCCGTGCTCCGCTGTCATGAGACCCTCACCGGCCTGGCCGCCAAGGGACTGATCAAGCCGCTGGTCAGCGACCGGGTCCCACTCGAGAGTGCCGCAGGCGCCGTCCAGCGCGTCGCCGACGGCACCACCACCGGGCGCCTCGTCGTCCTCCCGGGAGGAGCGAGGGCATGACCGACGCCGCCGAACTGCTCCTGCGCGTCCGCGAGTTCCTCGCCGCGCACCCGCCCGCCACCACCGAGCGGAGCGACTTCCTGAGCGCCCGCTTCGACGCCGGTCTCGCCTGGGTGCACTATCCGGCCGGACTCGGCGGACTCGGCGCGGCCCGCTCCCTTCAGGCCGTCGTTGACGCGGAACTGGAGGCCGCCGGCGCCCCCGACAACGACCCCCGCCGGATCGGCATCGGCCTCGGGATGGCCGCGCCCACCATCCTCGCGTACGGCACCGAGGAGCAGAAGAGGCGGTTCCTGCGGCCGCTCTGGGTGGGCGAGGAGGTCTGGTGCCAGCTGTTCAGCGAACCCGGCGCGGGCTCCGACCTCGCCGCCCTCGGCACCCGCGCCGTCCGGGACGGCGCCGACGGCGACTGGATCGTCAACGGCCAGAAGGTGTGGACCTCCAGCGCACACCTCGCCCGCTGGGCCATCCTCATCGCCCGCACCGACCCGGACGCCCCCAAGCACCGCGGCATCACCTACTTCCTCTGCGACATGACCGACCCCGGGGTCGAGGTCCGGCCGCTGCGTCAGATCACCGGCGAGGCCGAGTTCAACGAGGTCTTCCTCACCGATGTGCGGATCCCCGACGACCGCCGTCTCGGCCCCGTCGGCGAGGGCTGGAAGGTCGCCCAGACCACCCTCATGAACGAGCGCGTCTCCATCGGCGGTATGCGTCTGCCGCGCGAGGGCGGAATGATCGGACCCGTCGCCCGTACCTGGCGCGACCGCCCGGAGCTGCGCACACACGAACTCCACCAGCGCCTGCTCACCCTCTGGGTGGAGGCAGAGGTGGCCCGGCTCACCGGCGAACGGTTGCGCCAGCAGCTCGCCGCGGGCCAGCCCGGCCCGAGGGATCGGGTATGAAGCTCGGCTTCGCCCGGCTGAACCAGGAGATCAGCGGCCTGGAGGTGGAACTGCGCGGCGGCGAGGGCCTGCTGTACGACGACTGGACCATGCGGCGCCCCGAACTGGTCGACTTCACCGGCCGCGACGCCGGCTACCGCTATCTGCGCTCGAAGGGCAACTCCATCGAGGGCGGCACCAGCGAGGTGCTGCTCAACATCGTCGCCGAACGGGTGCTCGGACTGCCCCCCGAGCCCCGCAACGACAAGGACGTCCCCTGGAAGGACCTCGCGCGATGAGCACTCAGCCCGACCTTCTCTACTCCGAGGCCGAGGACGACCTGCGGGCCGCCGTGCGCTCCCTGGTCACCGGCCGGTCCGACCACGCGGCCGTCCTCGACCGCGCCGAGTCGGGATCGCCCTACGACGACGGGCTGTGGCAGTCGCTCGCCGCCGGGATCGGCGCCGCGGGACTGCTCGTCCCGGAGGAGCTCGGCGGTCAGGGCGCCGGTCACCGCGAGGCAGCCGTCGTCCTCGAGGAACTCGGCCGGGCGGTGACCCCCGCGCCGTACCTCACCGGCTCGGTGATCGCCACCGAGACGCTGCTCGCCCTCGGCGAAGCGGACGGCGATGCCACGGGCCTGCTGAAGGAGCTGGCCGCCGGCCGGACGGTCGCGGTCCTCGCCGTGCCGCTCTCCGCCTCGGCAGGTGCCCGCCTCCCCACCGGGGCCACCGTGACGGGCGTCGCCGACGCCGCTGCGGCCGACGTACTGCTGGTGCTCCGGGCGGACGGCCTGTACGCGGTGCGGCGTGGCGAGGCGACGGTCGAACCGCTCACTCCGCTCGACCTCACCCGCCCCCTCGCCGCCGTCACCACCGCGGAGGACTCCGGCACCCGGCTCGCGGACGCGGACCAGGCCCGCGCCGCGGTGCGCCGCGGGCTGCTCGCCGGCGCCGGGTTGCTCGCCTCGGAGCAGCTGGGGATCGCCGAGTGGTGCCTGGAGGAGACGGTCCGCTACACGCGCGACCGATACCAGTTCAACCGCCCCGTGGGCTCGTTCCAGGCGCTGAAGCACCGGATGGCGCAGCTCTGGCTCGACGTGGCGGGAGCGCGAGCCGCCGCGCGCAACGCCGCGGACGCCCTCGCGACCGGAAGCGCCGAGGTGCCGCTCGCGGTCTCCGTCGCCCAGGCGCACTGCTCCCGGGTGGCGGTGCGCGCCGCGGAGGAGTGCGTCCAGCTCCACGCCGGCATCGGCATGACCTGGGAGCACCCGGCACACCTGTACCTCAAGCGGGCCAAGGCGGATGAGATCGCCCTCGGCACCCCGGGCCGCCACAAGGAGGTGCTGGCGGAACTGGTCTCGCTGCCCGGGCCGCTGTGACGAGGCGGGACACCGGGACCGGACAGGGCGGGCCCGGCGGACCGCGGCCCGGTACCGGGCCGCGGTCCGCTCACCCTCGCGCCGCCGCCGCGACGCGCGTCGAGCACGTCGAGCACGTCGACCTCGCCGGGCTGCGGCGCTTCCTCCACGCCCGCGACCGCTGACCCACGACAACATCCGCGGTCAACAGCGGATTTGACGAGCACCCGATCGGCGGACACGCCAGTCGGCCGCCCGGTGCGCCCACTGGGCCACACTGGCGCCCGAATGCCGCACAACCCCGGTGCGGCGGAGGGAGGCCGGCCATGGCCGTTTCGGTTTCGGTGGTGCTGCTGCTGCTCGTCCTTGCGGTGATCTTCCTCCGCAACGGCGGGCTGAAGCTCTCACACGCACTCGTGTGCGCCCTGCTCGGGTTCTTCCTCGCGGGTACGAGCATGGCGCCCACCATCCACGACGGCGTCTCCGCGACCGCCGAGGTCGTCGGCAAGCTCAGCCCCTGACCGCCATGGCCGTCGGCCGGGCCCGAACCCCCGACCGCCGGGCTGGTCGGCCTGGTCGGTCCCCCGGCGGGCGGGATGACCGGCCTCCGGGCGACACGGCCCCGATTCGGGCGTTCAATGGGGTGCATGCACCCGGGGAAGGGCCCGCGGCCGCGCCGTGGCCGCCCGCTCGCCGTATCCGGCCTGGCCGCACTGCTCCTCGCGGCGACGGCCCTGACGTCGGGTGCCGCCGATCCGGGCCTCGCCTCCGGCCCCGTGCCGTCGCCGTCGGAGCCCGCGCCGAAGCCGCCGTCCGGCCAGCCGACGCCGCTGCTCACCCGGGCCGACGTGGACCGGGCCGTCGGCCGCCTCGACGGCGTCGTCCAGGACCTGATGAAGAAGACCGGCGTCCCCGGCGTGGCGGTGGGCGTCGTACACGAGGACCGCGTGCTGTACCTGAAGGGCTTCGGCAAGCGGCACGTCGGCGAGCCCGCCGCGGTCGACCCCGACACCGTCTTCCAGCTGGCCTCGCTCTCGAAGCCGATCGGTTCGACCGTCGTCGCGGGGGCCGTCGCCGGGAAGGGCGCGGACGGCGACGGCGACGGCGCGGACCGCGGGCGTGCGGACGGCCGGGGTGCGGACGGGGGAGGAGCAGGCTGGGACGAACCGGTCACCCGGCACCTGCCCGGCTTCGCCCTCAAGGACCCCTGGGTGAGCGGCCATGTCACCGTCACCGATCTCATGTCCCACCGCAGCGGACTGCCCGACCACGCGGGAGATCTGCTGGAGGACCTGGGCTATGACCAGGCGTACATCCTGAGCCGTCTCCGCGACGAGCCGCTCGCCCCCTTCCGCGCCACCTACGCGTACACGAACTTCGGTTTCACCGCCGGCGCGGAGGCCGTCGCCCGCGCGAAGGGCGTGAGCTGGCAGAAGCTCTCCGAGGACACCCTGTTCCGTCCCGCCGGCATGGACTCCACCAGCACCACCTTCGCCGACTACGAGAAGGCCGCGAACCGGGCGGTGACCCATGTGCCCGGCCCCGACGGCACCTGGCAGGCGAAGTACGTCCGCGACGCGGACGCCCAGGCGCCCGCCGGAGGGGCCAGCTCCACCGCCACCGACATGATGCGGTGGCTGCGGCTCCAACTCGCCGGAGGGAAGCTGGACGGCCGGCAGATCATCGACGCCGAGAGCCTGCGGCACACCCATCTGCCCGAGATCGTCTCCCAGCCGCCGAGGGCCCCCGCGGGGCGGACCGGCTTCTACGGGCTGGGCTGGAACGTCAACTACGACAACCAGGCCCGGTTGCGGCTCAGCCACTCCGGCGCCTTCGAGCTCGGCGCCAACACCAATGTGACGATGCTGCCCGGCGAACGGCTCGGCATCGTCGTGCTCACCAACGGCAAGCCCGTCGGACTGGCCGACGCCGTCGCCGAGGACTTCTTCGACATCGCCCGGTACGGCAAGCCCACCCGGGACTGGCTCGCGCTGTTCGCCGCGCTCTACGAGCAGCTCGACCAGGCCGGTGTGTCGCCCACCGACTACGCCGATCCGCCCGCGTCCGCGAAGGCCGCCCGACCCGGCGGCGCGTACACCGGGACGTACGACAGCGCCTACTACGGAAAGGCCACCGTCACCACCGGCCCGGACGGCCTCGTTCTCGAACTCGGTCCGGAACCGAAGCGGTTCCCACTGCGCCACTACGACGGCGACACCTTCAGCTTCGAGACGACCGGCGAGAACGCCGTCGGGCCGACCGGCGTCACCTTCACGTTCGACCGGGGCGACACGGCAGGGAAACTGCGTGTCGAGTACCTCGACCAGACGGGCCTCGGCACCTTCACCCGCCGCTGAGCACCGCGCCCGAGGCAACGCCGAACACCGCGCCCGAGGCAACGCCGAACACCGCGCCCGAGGCAACGCCGAACACCGTGCCGCCCCCAACGCCGCCGAGCACGGCGGTTGGGCGCCGCCGAACGCCGCGGCTCGCCCAACACGACGGCACCGACATGCACCATGCGCCATGCACGCAACGGCACCGACGCGCCCGGGCCACGTGGTCGGTGCTCCGGCACTCTCGGCCTCCGACGGCGGCGGCCCCGCCGTGCCGGACACCGCGGCGAGCGGCGCCGAGCGGTGGGGCTCCCGGCGCGGGCGGACGCAGGCCCGGGCCCGCCGGGGACGGCTCCCGGGCATCCCCGCGTCCGTCAGGTGAACGTCGGCAACTCGCCCTCGGTCGTGGTGGTGTCGATGACGGCGAACGGCGCGCCCTGCGGGTCGACCACGGCCGCGAAGCGGCCGAAGGGCGTCGTCATCGGCCCGAACACCAGCCTGCCGCCCCGTCTCCGGACCGCCGCGACCGCGGCGTCGCAGTCCGCGACGGTCCAGTAGACCTGGACGTAGGAGGGCACCTCCGGCGGGAACTCCGCGTCGGTCATCTCCATCCGGCCGAGGACGGGATCCCGTCCCAGGTCGAACACCTTGAAGTCCACCCCCGGGTCCGCCATGACCTTCGCGCCGTAACCGAAGACCGCGGGGAAGAACGCGTCCGACTTCCCGGGCTCACGAGTGAAGACCTCCGCCCAGCAGAAGGAGCCTGGGACGTTCGTCGCCTCGAAGCCCGTGTGCGTACCCGCCTGCCAGACGCCGAAGGCGACACCGCCCGGGTCCTGCGCGAGGCACATCGTCCCGAACTCGCCCACCCGCATCGGCTCCATGAGCACGGTGCCGCCGTTGTCCCGGATCCTCCCCGCGGTGGCGGCCGCGTCCGGGGACGCCAGATAGAGGCACCACCGGGAGTGCCCCTCCTGCCCGGGCATGGGCGGGGCCACCGCGGCGACGGCCTTGCCGTCCGCGTACGCCTGCGTGTAGTCCCCGTACTCCGTCGACGACTCGCCGAACGTCCAGCCGAGGACCTCGCCGTAGAACGTCTTGGCCCCCTCCAGGTCGGAGAACATCGCGTCGGCCCAGATCGGTGTGCCTTCGGGTACGTCTGCCATGACGGTGGCTCTCTTCCGTGCGGACTGCGTGGCTCGGAGACTCCCCTCCCAGCCACGCTAGCCATCGCCGGGCGGTCCCGCGCGGCGGCGCGGCCCCCACCCCGGACGGTCCCGGCCGCCGCACGCACCGCTGAGCGCCGGTCCCGGAGCCCGCGAAGCACCCCTGCCGGGAAGCGCCCCCCATCCCCATGGGGCGTCCCGGCACGGACTCACGTACCGAGCACCCGGGAGCGGATCAGGAACCGCACCCCCTCGGGGGCCTCCAGCGAGAACCCGCTGCCGCGCCCCTCGACCACGTCGACGATCAGACGCGTGTGGCGCCACGCCTCGTACTGGCTCACCGACATCCAGAAGGGCACCGGCGCGTCGACGCCCTCGACGGCTAGCTCCGCCAGCAGCACGTCCGAGCCGCCGGTGCGGAACTCGCCCGCCGGGTAACACATGGGGGCGCTGCCGTCGCAGCAGCCTCCCGACTGGTGGAACATCAAGGGCCCGTGGGCCCCGGTCAGACGCCGCACCAGGTCGGCCGCCGCCGGGGTGAGCTCCACGGGTGCGCCGGCACCCGCCCCGGCGCTCATGACGCGGAGTCCGGGCGCCGCGCCGCCCGCCCGCGCACCCGGCGCTCCGTATGACCCCGGTACACGTCCCGCCCCTTCCCCGCCGCTGGTCTCCTGCGCGCGGCGCCGCCGATGGCGCTCCAGTCAACCTCCCCCGACGTTGCGACCGCGTTGCACCGCGTCCGGCGCGCGGAGCCGGACAGAGCCCCCGTGCTCCGCGCGCCCTGAGTGATCACGCGGCGCCGTCCGCACCGCGTCCGCCCGCCTGGTCAGGCGGAGCCGTGCCCGCACCGTGCATCCCGCGGCGCCCGGTCCGTGGGCAGGGCGGTGAGCAGCTCCCGTTCGTCGGCGGCGTCGAGTCCGGCACGGCGCTCCCGGTCGAGACCCTGTTCGCGCTCCCACACCAGCAGGTCGGCCAGCAGTTCCCGCCGCGACCGGTGGCGCAGCCCCACGGCACGGGCCGCGGTCCCGCTCCGCGCGGAGAAGCCCTCCCAGCCCGGCTCGTCCAGCCACATCGGCAGGGACCGGGGGCCCATGAACCCGGCCACGTCGTGGGCGCGCAGCCATGCCCCGTCTGCGGTGACCACGGGCCCGGTGTGCCCGCCGGCGGCGCGGGACAGCTCGATCCACTCCCCGAACGGGACCACCGGCCCCACCGCGTCGTACGTGCCGGTCGTCCCCCGCTCGGCGGTGTCGAGGAGCCAGCCGGCGAGGTCGCGGACGTCGACCGTCTGGGTGGGAACGCTCCTGCCGTGGGGTACCAGCATCGGCTCCCGGGGCCCGCGCGCCGCCCGGGCCACCCAGTAGCCCGAGCGTCCGGTGTGGTCACCGGGGCCGCCGACGAGACCGGCGCGCGCGATCAGGAGGCGGTCGCCCACGGCGGCCGCCGAAGCCTGCTCGCAGGCGGCTTTCGCCTCGCCGTAGAGTGCGCGGTCCACCTCGTCCCGCTCCGTCGGGGGAGCAGCGCGGCCGATTCGTCCGCGCCGACGTCGCCGTGCGAGGCGTAGGCGCTGACGGAGGAGACGTACGTCCAGTGGCGGGCCCCGGCGGCCACGGCGTCCAGGGCTCCGCGGACGAAGCCCGGCTGCCACGACACCTCGAAGACCGCGTCCCACTCGCGGTCGCGCAGCGGCTCGTACGCGGAGGGGGCGCGCCGGTCGGCCACGACCAGTCGCGCCCCGTCCGCGACAGGTCCGCTCTCGCCCCGGGCGAGGCAGGTCACCCGATGGTCGCGCTCGACCGCCTGTGTCGACAACTCGCGGCCCAACCAGGCCGTTCCACCCAGCACCAGAATCTCCATGCGGCCACCCAAACACCCGTTCGCCCGCGTGACCGGCGGGTTCGCGCAGAGCGGAGCGGGGACCCGGGCGCCGGCACCGGCGGGCCCGCCCGGGCGGTGCGCGCCCCAACGGGTCCTGCCCGACGGGCCCTCGTCGTCCCCCGGAGCCCCTCCGCGGAGGAGGCCCCGCACGGTCAGCCCGGTCCCTCCGGTGGTTCCGGCACCTCCTGGCGCTCGAGGCGCTCCAGCAGCGCCGGCAGATCGGCGAAGGAGTCCAGGACGTGGTCCGGGGTCCCCGACGCGTCCCGGTGCGCCCCGGGCCGGTACTTGCCCGTCCGGACCAGAACCCCGGTGAGTCCCCGGCGCTGGGCCGCGAGGACGTCGGACTCGATGTCGTCGCCCACCATGAGCGCCCCGGCGGGATCGGCGCCCAGACGGTCCAGGGCCGTGGCGAAGAAGGCCCCCGACGGCTTGCCGAGTACCACCGCCTCGATTCCGGCGGCAGCCTCGAGGCCCGCCAGGAACGCGCCCGAGTCGAGTCGGAGCCCCGCCTCGGTCCGCCAGTACAGGTTGCGGTGCATCGCGACCAGCCGTGCACCGCGCTGGAGATGGGCGAAGGCCCGGTTCAGCGCGGCGTAGCCGAACTCGGGGCCCGCGCCGCCGACGACGACCACGTCCGCGGGTTCGCCGTCCTCGGGACCCATGACGGTGACGCCTTCGAGATCCCCGCGATGTCACCGCTGTTGAGCAGCAGGCAGCGCGCTCCCGGGAAGTGCGCGGCGAGATACGCGCCGGTCGCCGCGGGCGCCGTGAGGATGTCCTCCGCGGTCACCGGGAAGCCGGCACCGGCCAGCGCGTCTGCGAGGGACGCGCGGGTGCGCGACGTGGTGTTGGTGACCAGGGCCAGCGGCACGCCCCGCTCCCGCAGGTGCTCCATCGCCGCGACCGCTCCCGGCAGGGGCTTGAGGGAGACGGTGAGCACACCGTCGATGTCGATCAGTACCGCGTCGGCCCGTCGCATGGCACCGACCGTACCCGCGGGCGGGGACGGGGCAGTGCGGCACGGGCCGCGGTGCGAGACCGGCTCGGGGGTACGGGCCCGCACCGCGGCGTCCGGGATGCCGCCGCTCAGGTGGCGGCGGGTTCGAGCACGACCGGCAGCTCGGTGAGGCCGCGGAAGGCCGGGAACGGCACCTCCATCCACGCCGCCCCGGCCCGCGGGTCGGCCAGCTCGATCCTCGGGAACCGGGCGAACAGGCCGTTCAGCGCCAGTTGCGTCTCCAGCCGGGCCAGCGGCGCCCCCAGGCAGTAGTGACCGCCGTGCCCGAAGCCGATGTGTGCGGCGGTGCCCTGGCGGCGCACGTCGAACACGTCCGGGTCCTCGAACTTCAGCGGGTCGCGGTTGGCGGAGAGGAGCGAGATCTGCACCAGCGCGCCCTTCGGGATCCGGGTGCCGCCGATCTCCATGTCCTCGGTCGCGTACCGGAAGGTGGCGCTCTCGACCGAGCCGTCGAATCGGACCAGCTCCTCCACCGCCGGGCCGATCAGCTCCGGGTCCTCCCGCACGGCGCGGAGCTGCGCGGGGTCGGCGAGGAAGTGGTACACGGCGTTGCCGATGAGGTACGCGGTCGTCTTGTGGCCCGCGAACATCAGCAGGAAGGCCGTGGAGACCAGTTCGCTGCCGGTCAGCCCGCCCTCCTGGTCCTGGGTCGCGGCGAGCGCGCTGAGCAGGTCGTCACCCGGACGGCCGCGCTTGCGGGCGATGAGTTCGGTGAAGTAGGCGTGGAGGTCCTCCTCCGCCTGCTGCTGGGCCCGCTTGAACTCCTCGCCGAAGCCGGTCTGCGCCACCGTCGTGGACAACTCCTGCATCAGCGACCGCTCCTCGGGCGGTACGCCGAGCAGTTCGCAGATCACCGTGATCGGCACCGGGAAGGCGAACGCCGGCAGCAGGTCGAACGGCTCCCCGGCCGGGCACGCGTCCAGGAGCCGGTCCACGATGTCCTGGATCTTCGGCCGGAGGGCCTCGACCCGGCGAGGGGTGAACTCGGAGTTGACGAGCTTGCGCAGCCGGGTGTGCTTGGGCGGGTCGGAGTTGAGCATGTTGTCGTCCAGCGCCACCGACGAGTCGCCGAAGATCCTCCGGTACGCGTCCATGGCCCCGTACATGTCCTTGCTCAGCCGGGGGTCCGACAGCGCCGCGCGGGCGTCCTCGTACCGGGTGATCAGGTACGTCTCGATGCCGTGCGGGGGTGTCATCGGGCAGACGGGACTGGTGTCCCGCAGGTGCGCGTACACCGGGTGGGGGTTCCGGCGGAACTCGGCGGTGCACCGCTCGGCTGCGGCGACGGGGTCGTGCGTCGTGGTCACGGACGGCTCCTGAGGTCGAAGAGGGCCTCGGCGTTGCCGCCGAGGATGCGCTGCTGGGCCGCCCTGTCGACGGGCAGCTTCTCGATCATGCGGATGAGGTCCTCGAGGGGCACCGACAGCGGGGGCGAGTCGGTGCCGAAGAGCATCCGCTCGGGCCCGAGTACCTCCGCGTTGAGGCTCAGGTGCGCCGGGCTGAACGGGCTGGTGTCGACGTACATGCGGCGCAGTGCGGCGCCCGGGTCGGGCGACGCCTGGACGGTCGGCTCCGGGACCCCCGCCCGAGGCCGGCCGGACGGAGGCCGTGCGGCCCCCTGCCGGCCGGCCTCCGGCGGGGCGGAGGGCGGCGCGCCCCCGCCCCAGTGCCGGGGGCGTGCCGCCATCTGGAGGCGCTCCGGCAGCAGGGCCATGGCCCCGCCGCCGGTCGCGCCGATCAGCCGCAGACCGGGGTACTTGTCCAGCCACCCCGCGAAAGCGATCATGGCCATGCCCATGGTGACGTCGCCGAAACGGCCGATCTGCTCGACGAAGGCGATGTTCTCCACACGCTCCGTGCCGGTCGGTTCGGCCGGCGCGTGCACCATGACGGGCACTCCCACCTCGGCGGCCAGCGCGAAGAAGGAGTCCGCCCGCGGCGAGCCGAGCAGCTCGCCGTGCACGCTGGAAGTGGTGATCAGGCCGACGAAGGCGGGGTCCGCCAGCGTCTCCCGTACCCCTTCCAGATGGTCGTCGTCCCCGAACGGGTTCGCGTACACGTACCCGCGCAACTGGTCCGGGAACTCGGTGATCAGGCCCGACATCCACGCGTGGAAGCCACGCAGCCGGTCGCGCGGTTGCTTGTAGTTGTCCACGCCCGGAACCCGCGCCATCGCCCCGGCGCCGACGGGGCTGCCGATGATGGTGAGGTCGATTCCGGCCTGGGCGCGGGCGGCGAGCATGCCGTCCACGTCGGTCAGGCTGGGGGCATGGGGAAGCGTTCGGCCGCCTCCGGCGGGGACAGGTGTCCGTGGATGTCGATGATCATTTGTCGGTTCCCGGTTTCCGTGTGAGGGCGCGGGTGACCGCGGCGCAGTCCTCGTCACCGAACCCGTGCTCGGTGGCGCGGACATGGGTCTCCGCGGCCGCCGCGGTGAGCGGCAGGCTCAGGCCGGAGGCTTCGGCCTGCTCCGTTGCGAGCATGAGGTCCTTGGCCATCAGCCGCAGCCGGAAGTCCGGCTCCTCGAAGCGCCCCGAGGCGAGGCGCCGGGACTTGAACGACATGACCGGTGACGCGAAGCCGCTGCCCGCTATGGTGCGCAGGACCTGCTTCCGGTCGAGCCCGGAGGCGGCCGCCAGCTCGGCCGCCTCGGCCATCGCCTGCACCTCTATGCCCATCAGCAGGTTGAGGAGCAGCTTCATCCGCATGCCGGAACCGAGTGCGCCCAGATGGACGACCTCCTTGGCCAGCATCTCCAGCAGCGGCCGACCGTCGGCGAAGACCCGCTCCTCGCCGCCCACGAACAGGCGCAGTTCGCCGTCGCGGGCGTGGTCGCGGTTGCCGAGCATGCCGACGTCCAGGACGGCGGGCGCGTCCCCGGCGAGGCGGACGACCTCGTCGGGCGCGACGGTGCTGGCGCAGATCAGCGCGCCGGGGTAGCCGCCCCGGGCCAGGATCCCGTCCGGACCGCGCAGCACGGTCCGCAGGGCCTCGCCGTCGGCGACGGTGCAGATGGCGGCACTCGTGCCCTCGACCGCCTCGCTCGGGCGGGACGCGGCGAAGGCGCCCGCTCTGGCGAGCGGCTCGGCACGCTCCGGGGTGCGGTTCCACACCCGTACCTGTATGCCTTGACTGAGGAGGCGTGAGGCCAGGCCGCCGCCCATGGTGCCGAGACCGAGGACGGCGACGGGGCCGTTCGTGGTGTAGGTCATGACGTCTCCTTCACGGTCTCCATGACGACTCGGAACCTCAGGGACTGCGTCGAGTCGACCCACTCGCGGAGCGGGGCCACCAGGGCACGGTGGTCGTCGCTCTGCTGCCAGGCGAAGAAGTGCTCGGGAGTCTCCCACTCGCTGGTGATCACCCACTGGCGGGAGTCGTCGACGGGCTCACCGAGCCGCTCCACGATGTGGCCGGGAGTGCCGGCGACGGACTTCCGGAGCTTGTCGTACATCTCCAGGAACCCCTCTTCGCCGCCCTCGATGACCCGGACCGCGAAAACCACGGACAGCCTGTCGTTCTGTCGGCCGTTCTGCACAGTGCCCATGTCTCCTCCTGATGGTGAGAACCGGCGGGACACGCTTTCTAAGGACTCATGGCCCCTGGGGGGCTGCAACTCCGAATGGCGGACACCCCAATGGGCGCAGGGGGTACCGCTCCGTGATTAGTCCATGCGGGTGAGTGACCAGACGGTCCGGGCATCAGGGGCGAGGGGGTTCCGGGACCCCGTGAACCGGGTTGTGTTCCCCCATCGGGCACCGGCCACCACACGGATCGGCGGTCTGCCCGCCGTTCGGCCGTACGAAAGGCGCCCGATGGCCCAACCACCCGTGCCGCCGATCGGGTGCCTCCGGCCGGGCGGTGGCCGGCGGGACGGTTCCGCCGGCGGTCTGCGGGCCCGGCCGCCCGAGTCCTTCGCGGGCGCGGTGCGGCCGTTCACCCGTTCACCCGGCGCCACCGAACGGCACCACGGCCGCCGGCTACCGGGCGTGCAGGGCTGCGGGGAGGCGGAGCGGGAGGGCGGTGGGCAGCCGGACGTGGCGGTCACGCACCGGGGGACCGGGCGGAGCGGGAGGGCGGTGGGCAGCCGGACGTGGCGGTCACGCACCGGGGCCGCCCGGGCGCCGGGCGCGCCGCAACCGTGCGCGCCCGTGCGGCGAAGGCGCGGTCCTGCGCACCTCCGCGCGGCAGCCGGCCGCGGGGCGCCGCCGGGCAGCTCCCGCTCGCCTCGCGCCGGCGGGAGCTGCCCGGGCCGGGTTCAGCCGTGCAGCGCCGCCGCCACCACGGACCGTGCCTCCTCCTGCACCCGGGCCAGATGACCGGACCCGAGGAACGACTCGGCGTACACCTTGTAGACGTCCTCCGTCCCCGAGGGGCGGGCAGCGAACCAGGCGTTGGCGGTGCTCACCTTGATGCCTCCGATGGGCGCGCCGTTGCCCGGCGCATGGGTGAGCACGGCGGTGATCGGCTCCCCGGCCAGGGTGTCCGCGGACACCTGCCCGGGAGAGAGCCGGCTGAGCACGGCCTTCTCCTCACGGGTGGCCGGAGCGTCCACCCGGGCGTAGGCCGGTTCCCCGAACCGCTCGGTGAGCGAGGCGTAGTGGCGGCTCGGCGACACCCCCGTCACGGCCAGCATCTCGGACGCGAGCAGGGCCAGCACGATGCCGTCCTTGTCGGTCGTCCACACCGAGCCGTCGCGGCGCAGGAACGAGGCGCCGGCGGACTCCTCACCGCCGAAACCGAGCGAGCCGTCAAGCAGCCCGTCCACGAACCACTTGAAGCCGACCGGCACTTCGCGGAGTTCGCGGCCGAGATCGGCAGCCACCCGGTCGATCATGCCCGAGGACACCAGCGTCTTGCCGACCGCCGCTCCGGCCGGCCACTGGGCGCGGTGGCGGAAGAGGTACGAGATCGCGGCGGACAGGTAGTGGTTGGGGTTCATGAGCCCGCCGTCCGGGGTCACGATGCCGTGCCGGTCCGCGTCCGCGTCGTTGCCCGTGGCGACCTGGAACAGGTCGCGCTGCTCGATCAGCGACGCCATCGCGTGGGGGAGGAGCAGTCCATCCGGATCCTGCCGTCCCAGTCCAGCGTCATGAACCGCCAGGCCGGGTCGGTGAGCGGGTTGACGACGGTCAGATCGAGGCGGTGCTGCTCGGCGATCCGGCCCCAGTACGCGACGGACGCCCCGCCGAGCGGATCGGCCCCGATGCGCACGCCCGCGGCGCGCACCGCGTCGAGGTCGAGCACCGACGGCAGGTCGGACACGTAGGAGCCCAGGAAGTCGTACCGCCCGGTCGTCGCGGCGGAGAGCGCCCGCGCCCAGGGGATCCGCCGGACGTCCTTCAGCCCGCCGGTGATGATCTCGTTGGCGCGCTCCTGGATCCAGCCGGTGGCCTCGGAGCCGGCGGGTCCGCCGTTCGGCGGGTTGTACTTGAAGCCCCCGTCCGACGGCGGATTGTGGGAGGGCGTGACCACCACACCGTCGGCCGGAGCGGAGTCGCGACCGCGGTTGTGGAGGAGGACGGCGTGCGAGACGGCCGGGGTGGGGGTGTAGCCGTCGGCCTCGTCGATCAGCACGGTGACCCCGTTGGCGGCGAACACCTCGACGGCCGTCACCTTCGCGGGTTCTGACAGCGCGTGGGTGTCGGCACCCAGGAACAGCGGCCCGTCGATGCCCTGCCGGCTCCGGTACTCGCAGATCGCCTGGCTGGTCGCGGCGATGTGGTCCTCGTTGAAGGCTGTGGCCAGGGACGATCCGCGATGTCCCGAGGTGCCGAAGGCGACCCGCTGGGCGGGGTCCGCCGGGTCGGGGTGCAGGGCGTAGTACGCCGTCACCAGCCGGGGCACGTCGATGAGGTCCTCCGGCCGCGCCGGCTGTCCCGCGCGCTCGTTCGGCATCCGTCCACTCCTCCGTATCGGTCGGGTGCGATCAGGGCAGGTGCCATGATCGCCCGTCAGTAGCCGTTCGTCCGGTTGCCCCACCGCACCTACGTGCCGGCGGGCGCCCCCAACCGGGCATGCCCAGCGTGCGTGCGTGCACGCGTCCCCGTTCGCGATTCCCCGGAATCCGTCCCGTCTCGTACGAGGGCCGTCCCGCCCGGAACGTCGTCGGCGCGGGCAAACCGACCGCGGCGGCGTCACCCTGATCGCCTACACTCGCCGGATGGCGAAGTACTTCGACGTCCATCCCGAGAACCCGCAGCCCCGCACCATCGGCGCCGTGGCGGGAACCATCCGGTCCGACGGCCTGGTCGTGTACCCGACGGACTCCTGTTTCGCCCTGGGCTGCCGCCTCGGCAGCAGGGACGGCATCAACCGGATCCGCTCGATCCGCAACCTCGACGACCGGCACCACTTCACCCTCGTGTGCCGGGACTTCGCCCAGCTCGGCCAGTTCGTGCACGTCGACAAGGATGTCTTCCGGGCGGTCAAGGCGACCACCCCCGGCAGCTACACGTTCATCCTGCCGGCGACCAAGGAGGTGCCGCGCCAGCTGATGCACCCCAGGAAGAAGACGGTGGGCGTGCGCATCCCCGACCATGTCGTCGCGCAGGCACTGGTCGGGGAACTGGGCGAGCCGCTGCTGTCCAGCACCCTTCTCCTGCCGGGTGAGGAGGAGCCCATGACCCAGGGCTGGGAGATCAGGGAACGGCTCGACCACGTGGTGGACGCCGTGCTCGACTCGGGGGACTGCGGCACCGAGCCGACCACCGTCATCGACTTCTCCGGCGGCGAACCGGAGATCGTGCGCCGGGGCGCCGGCGACACCTCGCGGTTCGAGTAGCCGAGGTCCCGCGAGCCGCTCCGGGCGGGCGCCGACCCCGGGCCCGTCTGCCGCTGGGGTCGCGCGCCGACCCCGGGCGGCACCGTGTTCCGCGGCGGGGAGCGGGGGCCGCATACCGATCCGGGTCCGCATATCGCTCCGGGCCGGCACACCCCTCCGGTCCGCATATCGCTCCGGGTCCGTACACCGCTCCGGGTCCGTACACCGCTCCGGGCCCGACATTGCTTCGCGTCCGCACGCCGGCCCGGGCACGTACGCCGGCCCGGGCACGTACGCCGGCCCGGGCACGTACGGTCTTCCGCGGCGCCGATGCGGCCCGAGCGACCGTCCCGCGCCTGCCCTGCCCCGCCCCGTCACGCCCTGCCGTGCGCCCGCTGCGAGCGGCGGGACAGGGAGTCGAGGACGACCGCCGCCAGCAGCACACCCCCGGTGATCACCGACTGCATCGGGGTCGGGATGCCGAGCAGCACCATGCCCGACGCGATCGACTGGATGACGAGCATGCCCAGCAGCACCGACCACGTCGACCCGCGCCCGCCGAACAGGCTGACACCGCCGATCACGGCCGCGGCGATCGCGTTGATCAGCAGAATGCTGGAGCCCGACGTCTGGCCGACCGCGGCCACCCGGGAGGCCAGGAAGAGGCCGCCGACCGCCGCCAGCGTCCCGGACACCATGAACGCCGAGATCCGCAGCCACACCACGTTGATACCGGCCCGCCGGGCGGCCTCGGCGCCGCCGCCGACGGAGACGATCCTGCGCCCGTAGTAGGTGCGCCGCAGGACGAAGTCGAGGCCGAGGACGAAGACCAGGAAGACCAGGAGGGCGAGCGGCAGGCCCTGGAACCGGTTCAGGATCCAGGCGGCGGCGAACGCGACCACCGCCACCGCCGCCGTGCGCACGGCGATGACGCCGAGCGGCCGGTACACCACTCCGACCGCACGGCGTCTGCGGGAGTTCCGGTACGACGCGATGAGGAACACGGCCACGCTCAGCGCGGCCAGTCCGTAGGCGACCGCGACGTCCCTGAAGTAGTAGCTGGTCAGCGCGTTGACAAAGCCCTCCTCGGGGAGGTTGATGGTCCCGCTGACACCCAGGACGTACAGCATGAGCCCGTTCCAGGCCAGCAGTCCCGCCAGAGTGACCACGAACGCCGGGACGCCGAGCCGGGCCGCGAAGAACCCCTGAGTGGCCCCGATCGCCGCACCCACCACCAGGGCCGCGAGGACCGCCAGCCACTCCGGCATGCCCTCGTTCACGTTGAGGACCGCGAACACGGCCGCGGTGAGCCCGCTGACGGAGCCGACGGACAGATCCACGTCGCCGAGCAGCAGGACGAAGACCAGACCGAGCGCGATCATGCCCGTGCCGACGATGTCGATGCTGAGGTTGGACAGATTGCGCGGCGAGAGGAACTGCTGGTCCAGGCTCTGGAAGACGATCCACAGCAGCGCGACGGCGACGGCCCCCGGAAGCGGCTTGAACTCGCCACCGCGCATCCGGCGGGCGAAGCCGCGGGCATGGCCGCCCAGCCCCGCGGCGGTGTCCGCTCGGCGCTGGTCGCCGGGCGCGGGCCCACCGCCCGGCCGGCCCTCGCCGCCCCTCGTGTCGCCTGTGCTCCCGGCCGCTCGGGTCCGCCTCACCGCAGCACCTCCCCCCACCGGTCCCGGCGATGGGCCACCGCATTGTTGGTGGCGCCGGTCATGGAGGAGACGATCTGCTCCTGGGAGGTGGTGGGCACGCTGAAGAAGCCGTTGTTGCGGCCGAGGTGCAGCACCGCGACCTGGTCCGCCACGGCCTTCACGTCCCCCAGGTTGTGGCTCACCAGGAGCACTCCGAGGCCGCGGTCCCGCAGCCGCTCGATCAGGTCGAGGAACTGGGCGGTCTGCCGGACCCCCAGCGCGGCGGTGGGTTCGTCCAGGATCAGCAGTCTGGGTTCGCCGAGCAGCGCGCGGGCGATGGCGACCGTCTGCCGCTGGCCCGCGGAGAGCGTGGCGACCGGCACCCGGAAGTCGGGCAGCCGCGTCGACAGCGACTCCAGCACGTCCAGCTCCTGGGCCCGTCGTTCCATGGCCACCTCGTCGAGGACCGCCCTCCCGCCGAGTTCGTGTCCCAGGAAGATGTTGCCGACGACATCGAGCGTCTCGCACAGGGCGAGGTCCTGGTAGACGCTGGCGATGCCCAGGCCCTGTGCGTCACGGGGGCGGGAGATCCGCACGGGGCGGCCGTCCCACTCGATGACGCCCTCGTCGGCGGGGCCGACGCCGGTGATGACCTTGACCAGCGTGGACTTGCCCGCCCCGTTGTCGCCGACCAGGGCGACGACCTCCCCGGCGTGGATGTCCAGCTCGACGTCGGACAGTGCCCAGACGGCGCCGAACCGCTTGCTGATCCCCCGCATCGCCAGGAGTGGTGCGCTCGGCACGTGAACCATCTCCTTCGCCCGTCCCGTCCTTACGGCCCGGGGTGCGCCGCACGAGGGGTGGTGCGGCCCCCGGCCGCCTACCCGGTGAGACCCGCCTTCCGGCAGGCGGCCTCCAGCGCCGGGGTGCAGATCTGGCCGACGCTGTAGAGCCCGCTCTTGACCACCGCGTCCTTGACGTTGGCCGCGGTCACTGCCACGAGGGGCCCGAGGACCGCCGGGATGTCGTCGTTGGTGCCGTTGCTCACGCGGTCCTTGGCGATGTCGTCGAGCTTCTCGCCGCGGCCCAGGGCGACCGCCATCCTGGCGGCGGCCTCGGCCTCCGCCTCGAAGGACTTGTGGACGGTCATGTACTGCTCGCCCTTGACGATCCTGCGGACGGCGGACAGGTCGGCGTCCTGCCCGGTGACGGGCGGCAGCTGCTCGACCCCGGCCGCCTTGAGCGCGGTGACGATGCCGCCCGCCAGCCCGTCGTTCGCCGACAGCACGCCGTCGATGCGGTCCGGGCCGAGTTCTGCGATGGCCGCGGACATGTTCCGGAAGGCGTTCTCCGGTATCCACCCTCCGGTGTAGTAGGACTTGGCGATCTTCACCTTGCCCTCGAGTACGGAGAGGGCGCCCCTGCGCAGATCCCGGGTGTTGGGGTCGGTGGGGTCGCCGTTCATCATCACGATCTCGCCGCCGCGGGCCTTGGGCCCCATGGCCTTGAGAAGCTCCTGCGCCTGGATCCTGCCGATCTCCTCCGAGTCGTAGCTGGAGTACCCCGAGACGGGCCCGTCGGCCAGGCGGTCGTACGAGACCACCGGCACGTTCGCGTCCCGTGCCCGCGCGACCGACGAACGCAGCGCCTTGTCGTCGACGGGGTCGAGGATCAGGACCTTGGCCCCTTTCGCGATCATGGACTCGATCTGCTGCTGCTGGGTGGCCACATCGGCGGAGGCGTAGGCATGCAGCAGCCTGCAGCCGGGACAGAGCTCCTTGACCTTCGCCTGGATGAGCGGTTTGTCGGAGGCCGCCCAGCGGGCGGTGTGGACGTCCGGGAGCAGCAGTCCGATCGTGAAGCCGCCCTCGCCCGAGGCGTCACCGGCGCCCTCGCCCGTCTCGCCGCCCGTCTCGCCGGCCGTTCCGCAGGCCGTGAGGGCGGCGAGCGAGGCGGCAGCGGTCGCGGCGGCCAGGACGCGGGCCGTACGGCCCCGCGTCCACGGTGTCCTTCTGCCGTGCCCGCGGCGTCCCCGCGTGCGGTGATAGGGAACCGGCATAGTCCCCAATGTATGGGAAAATATGAAAAACAAGCTGCCGGGCGGGGCTGCGGGCGGCCGGTCGCGCCACGGGCCGGCGGCCCCACCGCCCGCGTCCCCGCGTGCGGCGCCCCGCGAGGCCGTCAGCGCGCCTGTGGCGCGACCGGCCGGGTTCCGCCGTGGACGAGGTACACGACCTGGTCGGCGATCGTGTCCAGGACGTCCGACGCGGCCGTCTCGTCGCCGAGGACCAGGAAGCTCAAGGTGAGCCCGTCGGTCATGACGGCCAGGTAGTGCGCCAGGACCGCCACGGGCACCCGCGGCTCCAGTCCCATGTCGTCCAGCAGTTGCCCGATGAGCTGCGTGAACGTGTCCGTGTACAAGCCGTACTGGCGGCGTGCCAGATGCCCGAATCCCGGCTGGCGCAGGGCGTACTGGGTGAGTTCGTAGGTGAGCATGTGCTCACCGGGGTGGGCGCGCACATGGTTCCAGTAGGCCTGGAATCCCGCGCGGACGGTCTCCCGCAGGGTGTCCTTGGGCCGGATCGCCTCCCGCACCACCGCGACGGAGTGCTCGGTGATCGCCTCGATGACGGACTCCAGTAGTTCCTGCTTGGAACCGAAGCAGTAGTGGAAGACGCTCAGCGACACATCCGCCTCCGCGGCGATCGACCGTGTCGTCGTCCTGGGCACACCGTCACGGGTCATCGCGCGGATCGCTGCCTCGACGAGCTGCCGGCGCCGTTCGGCCGACGGCATCCGTGCCATGCGGGTCTCTCTTCCTGTGCCGTGCGGTGTGTTGCTGTGTGTTGCTGTGCCCGGGCCGTGCTGTGCGGTGCCGTGCAGCGCCGTGCGGTCCGTTGGGAGCGGTGCGCTGTGCTGGGAGGCGTTGGGAGGCGTTGGGAGGCGTTGGGGCGGTGCGCTGCGTTGGGATGCGGTGCCGGGCCTCCTCGCGCGCCGTCCCTGCTGGGGCGATCGCCATGGGTGAACGGAAGCGGCCCTGGGGCGGCCCTGAGGCGTCCGGGAAGTGGCCGGGGCCGGCCGGATCGGCTGATCCGGCCGGCCCCGGCCGGTGGCTCGCTCCGCCGGCGGCTCAGCTGCTGTAGACGCCGACCTCGTACAGGGAGTAACCCCACTTGGTGCCGCGTTCCAGTCCCTGGATCCGCACATGGCGGGCAGTCGTCCCGGCGAACCGGGCCGTGTCCAGGCCGCCGTCACCGGCAGTCGTGGACCACACCGGCCGCCAGTTCGTGCCGTCCGACGACACCTCGACGCGGTAGGCCTTCGCGTAGGCGCGCTCCCACTCCAGGGTGACCCGCGCGACCAGCGATGGTGCGCCGAGATCGATCCGGAGCCACTGGCCGTCGCTCCAGCCGCTCGCCCAGCGCGTATTCGCCTTCCCGTCGACGGCCCTGCCGGGAGCGTAGCTCGTGAACAGGCTCCACTCCGACGAACTGGCGGAGGCCGCCGCGCCCGCGGCGAGGTTCACCCCGGACTGGTGCCGCTCGGAAGCGCCCCAGGTGCCGAGGTAGGACTCCGCGCCCTTGAAGAGGTCGTCCACGACGCCCTGCCCGCCGACGATCCGCACGTCCTCCAGCCAGTCGGGGATCAGGCCGTAGTGCGCGGCGCCGTCGGTGTTGATGTCCCAGGTGCGCTCGCCGGTGGTCTGCCGGTCGAGGACGGAACCGCCGTCTGCGCTGCGGAAGGGGTAGCGCACCGGGTTCGGGGTGTCGGCGCCCCGTGGTCCCGGCCAGCCGCCGACACCGTTCATGTCGCTGCCGTAGCCGTATCCGACGCCGTACTTCTCGCGCAGTGCGTCGGTGCGCTCGGCCTCGGCACTGAAGTGCTCGGAGCCGTGCATGTACTGGGCGATGAAACCGCCGAGCCGGTACACCCGCTCGGTCCAGTCCATGTCCATCCAGCTGTGCGAGGAGATCACGCCGGGGTACGACGCGGCCTCCAGGATGTCGAACGCCCGGCCGGCGGCCTTGACGCTCATATGGTCGATCTCGAGCATCATCTTGCGCTTCATCATGCCGCGCAGGGCGTACTCGCCGAGTCCGGTGAGCCCCCGGGTGTTGCACTGCGCGTCCGCGGCGTACGACGGGACCTTCACGCCCGGCGGGAGTTCCTTCGCGGCGCCGGGGGCCGCGGCGAGGCCGATGGGGTTGTCGCGCTGCGGCCCGGTGCACTTCTCCGTCTTCCAGAAGGTGCCGGTGGAGATGAACTGGCCGACGTTGATCGCGGTGCCCTGTGTGCCGGAGTCGAACCGGACCCCGCACAGCGCGTTGTCGAACTTGTGGCAGAGGAACATGCTCCGCACGCCGAGTTCGTGGAGTTCGTCGAGGCCGCGGTCGATGTCGTCCTTCCCGCACTGCGGGATGTCCAGGATCTGCTTGCACCCGAACGGCTCGGAGGTCTCCACGCCGAGGACCACGGCCAGTTTGCCCTGCTCGATCACCTGCCGGGCCTGCGCGGAGTCGGTGACGATCCGGAAGAAGCCCTTGCCCGGTCCTCCGTAGATCCCGTCGATGTACGCCTGCATCTCGTACGTCTTCCGCGCCTGCAGGCGGATGGAGGTCATCTCGTCGCAGCCGCGGTCCTTGAAGAAGTACACCGAGCAGATGACACCGTTGGTGACCAGGTCGTTGACGAGGACGCGCTGCCCGCCGCGCCAGGCCCGCTCGATCCAGGCGTAGTAGTTCTGCTGGTGCGTGACCGAGTCATGGGCCGGCCAGTCCTTGAACGTCGGCCAGCCGTCGGGGTCGTGGCGTCCGTCGCCGCCCTTGGTGATGAAGTCGAACACCGCGAGGGAACCGTCAGGGTAGTGCTCCGGGCAGTCCTTGAGGGCGTCGGCGATGCCCCGCTCGGAGAAGGCCTTTCCGCAGATGAGCCGTCCGCCGAACGCCTCGTTCGACATGATGTGGTTGTGCGCGTCGACGAAGCCGCGCACCTTTCCGTCCGGGCCGGTGCCCTTGAAGGGCTCGCCCGAGACGTCGATCCGGGAGTCGGGTACGGGCCGGGCGTCGGGGACCCACCACCCGGACTCCGCGGAGGACCCCGGAGCCGTGCCGAGCACCAGGGCCAGCGCGGTGAGGAGCAGTGTCGCCACCGCGAGGGGGCCGCGGCGGCGACGCGAGCGCCGTTTCATCGTCATCACCCAAGCCTTCGCCGAGCGGGAGGGGTCCGGGTCCGTGTCCGGGGCCGGGCCTTCCGCGGAGATCCCCTGTCATGACCTGTACAAGCGGTGCGACGAGGATCGCGACTGTCACACAAAGAGTCAATAGTCCGGGACGGGCGACCTGAAGACCCCACCGTCCGCCAACGACCTCGGCAAACACGGAGATCGGGGTCATGCGCGGGCATCGCGGCGCTACCCCGGAGCCCCGGGCGTCTGCGCCGCGGTCCCCGGCGTCTGGCCCCCCGGCCCCCGGCCCTCGGGCCCCGGCGTCTGGCCCCCCGGTCCCCGGCCCTCGGGCCCCGGCGTCTGGCCCCCCGGCGCCCGGCCCCGGCCGTTGGCCGCCGGCCCCCGGAGCCGCAGCGCTCTTGAGTCACCGAGCCCCCGGCTGGTCTCGGCTCTCCTGCGGCTGGTCTCGGCTCTCCTGCGCCCGGCCCGCCCTCACCGCGGTGGTGCCG
The DNA here is from genome assembly GCA_003725745.1 of Streptomyces sp. I6. GTDB lineage: Bacteria > Actinomycetota > Actinomycetes > Streptomycetales > Streptomycetaceae > Streptomyces. Next base: position 6,576,196 of record RHDP01000001.1, read on the forward strand.
CACTCACCCGCCGCGGCGTCCGTACCGCCGGGCGCGCGGTCCGGTCCCGGCGTGCCGGGCGGCCGGGGCGCTGCCCCTGTCCCGGAGCGGTCACAGAAATTTCACCGGCGCGGGTGTTCTGCGCGCGCTGCGGCGGCAATGCGAGCACCACACCACGAGGGGACGCCCATGATTCTCACAGCCGTGCTCATACCTCCCGCGCTGCTGCTCCTGATCGTCGCCATGGACCGTCTGGAGGACCGGCTGTTCGCGGTCCCGCAGAGTCCCCGGCACGCCCGGCGGCGACGCCGTCCGCGGTTCCTGCCGCGCCGCCGGGCCGAGCCCGGGCCGGACGAGAGGGAGCAGCCCAGCCCCGGGGCTGCCTGACGGCGTCGCCGACCGGCCGGCTCAGCCCTGGGTGCGCCGTACGCACTCGGCGACGACATCGCGGAAGTTGCCGGTGCGCGCCAGCAGCTCCCGCTGCACCCGCGCGCCGTTGCCCTCCGACAGGAGGGCGTCGAGCCCCTGCCGGGCGGCCGCGAGGTCACCCGCGGCCTCGAGGGCGTCCCTCACATGGTCGAAGAGCGCGTGCACCACGGTCTCCGCCGGAGCCGGCCGCATCGTCAGGGGATGCACCAGCTCGTGCTCCAGCCCGTACCGCCCCGCCTGCCAGGCGGCCAACCGCAGCAGCGCCGTCCCGTGCCGGGCGGGCGGCTCGCCCTTGTGCCACTCGCGGGCGGCCGTCTCCACCAGGCTCCGGGACAGGGTGGCGATCAGCACCGTCGTGGCGGGGGACAGGCACACGTCCGCGACCCGGATCTCGACGGTGGGATAGCGGTGGGACAGCCGGGCATCGAAGTAGATCATGCCCTCGTCGCGCAGCACACCGGTGCGCAGCAGTTCCTCCACCTGCTCGCGGTAGCGCTCCGCCGAGCCGAAGACCTCCACGGGGCCGGCCGACGGCCACCGGCCCCAGACCTGGCTGCGGTAGCTGGCGTACTGCGTGTCCTTGCCCTGCCAGAACGGGGAGTTCGCGCTCATCGCCATGAGCACCGCGAGCCACGGCCGGACACGGTCCAGCACCGCCACGCCTTCCTCGTCGGATTCCACCGAGACGTGCACATGGCAACCGCTGGTCAGCTGCTCCTGCGCGGTCAGACCGAACCTCTCGCTCAGCCAGCGGTGCCGCTCACCGAAACCCATCGAAGGGCTGACGGGCAGCGGGGACGTGGCCAGCGCGGCGACCGCCCCGCCCACCCTCTCCGCGTGACGGGCGGCCTCCGCCCGCCAGCCCCGGATCTCCTCGGCGATGTCGTCCATGGCGACATGGGGCCGGGTGGCGAACTCCAGCTGCTCCCGGTGCAGCTCCTCCTCGAAGACCTCGTCCTCGTCGCGGCGGACGGCCTCCCGGGAGGCGGCGGCCAGCAGGGCCGTCGACAGGGCCCGGGGCTCACCGCTCTCGGCGTCCACCAACAGCATTTCTTCCTCGACACCCACACTGCGCACGACTGCTGCCCTTCCGCGGTCCGGCCGCTCCTGTCCATGTGTACCCGAGCGCTGCGGCCGCCCGGAGCACCCTGCCCCGAGCAGCCGGTAGCGGCCGGTTGCGGACGGATGCCCCGCGATCGGTGGGCGACACCTCGCCGGGCCGGCGCGTCGCGCCCGTTCAGCGGACCGCTCGCCGGCCGGAAGCGCGCCCGGCTTCTCCCCGGGGAGCCCCGGGGCCGCGGACCGGGGCCCCGGGGCTCCCCGGCCCGGGAGGTCCGCCGGGGCAGACGCGAGGCGGCGGAAGGCCGAGGACGCCTGGCGGCGCCCGGAGCCCCGCGCGGCAGGCCGTCGCCGCGGTATGCGCTCGTCGGCCGCACCGGCGCCGGTGAGCGGAGCGCCGGGACCGCGGACGCCCTCCCGCTCGGTGTGACGTACCTCGCGGGCGCGGTGGGGCGCGCCCCCCATGGCCACCCCGCCACCGCCCGGCTGAGCGGCGGAGCAGGCGCCCCGGGGCCGCCCCCGACGCCGTCGGGCAACCCCCTCGCCGGGCACCCCCCTGCACGCCGGGCACCCCTGTACGCCGGGCACCACCGGACCTCCCGCGCCTGCGCACCGGCACCGCGGCGCGGACCTGCGGCACCGCGGCCCACGTCTCCCGGCAGGGGCGATGTGCGCTGGTCCCGCGCTCGCAGGCCAGGCCCGCCCTTCGCTACAGTGCGACCGAAGCCCCACCGCACCGCGCTGCCGATCCCGCTGCGGACCTGCCCCGCCGGTCGCCGCCTCCGCGCCGGAGACGACGACATTCCGCCGAACCCCGCCGCCAGGAGACGCCGTGACTCCCGATGACGCCGTACGCCCTGCCACTGCCCGCGCCGGGGCGGCAGCTCCCGCCTCTGCCCCGGGCACCGCCCCCGCCACAGCCGCGGTGCAGCGGCTGCGGCGCAGACTCGAGCGGCTGATCGGCGTGGCGGCCACCGAGGGCAACCAGCTGATACCACTGCGCAACGGGCACGAGATATTCCCGGCCATGCTGGACGCGATCCGATCGGCGGAGCACACCGTCGACATGATGACGTTCGTCTACTGGCGGGGGCAGATCGCCCGCGACTTCGCCGGCGAGCTCGCCGGCCGGGCGCGTGCCGGGGTGCGCGTGCGGCTGCTGCTCGACGGCTTCGGGGCGAAGGAGATCGAACAGGAACTCCTGGACAGCATGGACGACGCCGGCGTGCAGATCGCCTGGTTCCGCAAGCCCGTGTGGCTGTCGCCGTTCAAGCAGAACCACCGCTGCCACCGCAAGGCCCTGATCGTGGACGAGCACACCGCTTTCACCGGAGGAGTGGGGATCGCCCAGGAGTGGTGCGGAGACGCCCGCAACCCGGGGGAGTGGCGCGACACCCACGTCCAGGTCCGGGGCCCCGCGGTGGACGGTGTCGCGGCGGCGTTCGCCCAGAACTGGGCCGAGTGCCACGACGAGCTGTACGACGAGCACGACCGGTTCGCCGAGCAGCCCCAGTGCGGCGACTCCGTGGTGCAGGTGGTCCGCGGCTCGGCGAGCATCGGATGGCAGGACATGCAGACGCTGATCCGGGTCATGCTCACCTCCGCCGAGCAGCGCTTCCGCCTGGCGACCGCCTACTTCGCGCCCGACGCGTTCTTCGTCGACCTGCTGTGCCGTACCGCGCGCCGCGGTGTGCGGGTGGAGATCCTGCTCCCCGGCCCGCACACCGACCAGCGCGCCTGCCAGCTCGCGGGACAGCACCACTACACGACGCTGCTCGAGGCGGGTGTGAGCATCCGGCAGTACCAGCCCACCATGATGCACACCAAGATCATCACGGTGGACTCGGTGGCGTCCCTGATCGGGTCCACCAACTTCAACCGTCGCTCGATGGACCACGACGAGGAGGTCATGCTCGCCGTCCTCGACGAGTCCTTCACCGCGGTGCTCGACACCCACTTCGACGAGGACGCCGAACGCAGTGCGGACATCGATCCCGCCCGCTGGAAACGGCGCGCGGTCGTCCAGCGGGTCAAGGAGGCGTCGGTCGTCCCGATCCGGCGGTTCCTCTAGCTAGCGCGGGGCCGCACCGCCGGGCGACACCGCGGGCCCGCCCCGCGGGGGCGGTCCCGTCGGGTGCCGGCCTCCCGGGGGCGGGGGCGCCCGGGCGGGTCACCGTCGCCCGGGATGGTTGCCGGGCCCGTCGTCGTGGGGTGCCAGGGGAGTGGGGGTGAGGTCTGCCGGCTCCTCGCCGCGTTCCAGCAGGGTGTCCGCGGCACCGATGATCAGCGGGTCCGGCTTCCCGACGGCTTCCGGGTCCTTGTCCGTGTAGTCCGCGCGGAGCAGCAGATGGCGGATGGCCTCCAGCCGGCCGCGACGTTTGTCGTTGTTCTTCACCACGGTCCACGGTGCGTGAGGCGTGTCGGTCTCCCGGAACATCTCGACCTTGGCCCGGGTGTAGTCGTCCCAGCGGTCCAGCGACGCGAGGTCGGTGGGGGAGAGCTTCCAGCGGCGTACGGGGTCGACCTGGCGGATCGCGAACCGGGTGCGCTGCTCGTTGCGGGACACCGAGAACCAGAACTTCACCAGCATGACGCCGTCGTCCGTCAGCAGCTTCTCGAAGACGGGGGCCTGGGCGAGGAAGTGCCGGTACTGCTCGGACGTGCAGAAGCCCATGACCCGCTCCACACCGGCCCGGTTGTACCAGGAGCGGTCGAAGAAGACCACTTCACCGGCGGCGGGGAGATGAGACACATACCGCTGGAAGTACCACTGCCCCGACTCCCGTTCGGTGGGCTTGTCCAGGGCCACCACCCGGGCGCCACGGGGGTTGAGGCGCTCGGTGAAGCGTTTGATCGTGCCGCCCTTGCCCGCTGCGTCGCGCCCCTCGCACACCACGACCATGCGCATGCCGTTCTCCCGAACCCACTTCTGCAGCTTCAGCAGCTCGATCTGCAGCACCCGCTTCCGGCGCTCGTAGCTCTTGCGGCTCAGCTTGTGGTCGTAGGGGTGGTTCTCGCGCCAGGTGTCGATGGGCGTGCCGTCGCCGTCGAGCAGGATCGGCTGCTCGGGGCGGGCGTCGTCGATCCGCAGGCCCCTGAGCAGCGCGGTGTCCGCTCCGGTGGTCGCCGTCGCCGAACTGCCGGGTCCCTTCGGTGTGCGCGGGCCGTGCGGATGACCCGGCCAGCTCCCCCGGCGGCCCGTGGGGAAGGGGAGACGTCGTCACTCTGCCGGTCCATGGGCGCGTTGTCCTCTCTCGTCCGTCCGGGACCTGTGCGCGGGCCGGTTCGCGCACAGGTCGCTGGGCACGTCCCTTCGCACGGGACGTGCCCAGCCGGCGGTGCCGTCCGGCGGCTCAGTGGCCGGAGCTGTAGTAGCCGCCGAGTTGGTCGCGGTAGGCCGGATCGCCGAGATGCCTGTCCTTGTCGAACTCCGGTGCGGCCTTGATCTCGTCCTTGGTGCGGGACACGATGATCCGCCTCTCGTCGTGGTCGACGGCCGTGATGGTGCCGGCGGGCAGCAGCACCTCCCTGCCGAAGATCCATGTACCGGTGTCGACGACGATGTACTGGGAGCCGACCTCGTTGGAGTGCTTGTCGACCTTGCCGATGTTCCCGTCGGTCGCCTCCACCCGATAACCCGTCAGGTCGTCGTCGCGGTTGTGCCCGCTGGTCGGTACGTAGGCCCACATGTGCTCGCTCACCAGTGCTCCTCACCTCGGCGTGTTCCTGTGGGAGTACGGGAACTCCGGTACGAAACCCGCCGTTCCCGCCCCGGTCGTCCGCTTGCCCCGCTTTGCGGACGGCACACCCGTCCGCCCGCCGGGGGAGCGTCCCCGGCTCGCGGCCTCCCCGTCAGGGCCCGGCGCCGGGCGGTTCGCCGCGGTCCTCGTCGACCACGACGTGCACCGCCGCCTCCTCGGCTCCGGCGGCACCGGCGTCGATGCCCACGTCGCTGGCGAAGAGCTGCTTGTCCGTGTCCGGGCGGGTTCCCTCGTCGGGGGCCACCAGCCGCCCCGCCCGCACGCTGCCGACCTCGGCGTCGATCGGCTCGCCCTCACCGCCGGGCAGGTCGCCGATGCCGTCCCAGTCGTCCGCCGCGACGTCGGGGAGTTCCACTGCCAGCCGCTGGTCGAGCGACTCGCCCTCGCGCTGCTCGGCCGCCGTCGTCCCCACCCTGTCCACGCCGAGCGGCCGTTCCGGCGGAGAGTAGCCCTGGTCGAGTATCTGGTCGTAGTCCGGCTCGTCCAGCGCGTCCTCGAGGTCCAGGTGGGCCGCGTCCCCCTGCTCCTCGTTGGAGCCGGTCGGCTGGTAGACGTCGTCCGCCATGCTGTCGCTCATGATCGTCTTCTCGCTCCGCGGAACTCCGATCTGCGGAGGGCCTCGCACCCCGGTCGGAGCGCCTCTCGTGGTTCGCGGCCCGGTGGCCTGCCCGAGTCGATGGCGATGCGGTCCCGGCGGACACGGCTCGTCCAGCCGGGCCCACCTGGTTCCCGTGGAACCCGATGCCCCCTATGCGCAAGCCTAAGGCCTGCCCCAGCCCTCGGCGCCGGGACCGGAAGGGCTCACCGGCTCGCGCGACGACCGCGCCCCGTACCGCCGGTCCCTTCCCGCCGGTCGCGGGCCGCGGCGGTGCGGCCGCGGCCCCGCGACCGGCGGCCGGACCCCCTCGGAAGGATCGAATGACCGGCGGGTTAGCATATGAGCACCGCCTAGCTCGAAAGATAAATCTGTGACTGTCAATGAGGACTCGTTCACAAACTGGAAGCATCGCGAGGAGATCGCGGAGTCGATGATCCCGATCATCGGGAAGCTGCACCGCGAGCGGGACGTCACCGTCCTGCTGCACAGCCGCTCCCTGGTGAACAAGTCGGTGGTCAGCATCCTCAAGACCCATCGGTTCGCCCGCCAGATCGCCGGCGAGGAACTCTCGGTCACCGAGACGATGCCGTTCCTGCAGGCCCTCGCCGCGCTCGATCTCGGGCCCTCCCAGATCGACATCGGCATGCTCGCCGCCACCTACCGGACGGACGACCGCGGTCTTACGGTGGAGGAGTTCACCGCGGGGGCCGTCGCGGGCGCCACCGGTGCCAACAAGATCGAGCGCTGTGAACCGCGCGACGTCGTGCTCTACGGCTTCGGCCGCATCGGCCGGCTCGTCGCCCGGCTGCTCATCGAGAAGGCCGGTTCCGGCAACGGCCTGCGGCTGCGCGCCATCGTCGTCCGCCGGGGCGGTGACCAGGACATCGTCAAGCGTGCGTCGCTGCTGCGCCGGGACTCGATCCACGGCCAGTTCCAGGGCACCATCACCGTCGACGAGGCGAACAGCACGATCGTCGCCAACGGCAACGAGATCAAGGTGATCTACGCCGGCGACCCGTCGGAGGTCGACTACACGGCCTACGGCATCAGGGACGCCATCCTCATCGACAACACGGGCAAGTGGCGGGACCGCGAGGGTCTGTCGACGCATCTGCGCCCCGGTATCGAGAAGGTCGTCCTGACCGCCCCGGGCAAGGGCGACGTCCCCAACATCGTGCACGGCGTCAACCACGACATGATCAAGCCGGACGAGCAGATCCTGTCCTGCGCGTCCTGCACCACCAACGCCATCGTCCCGCCGCTGAAGGCCATGGCCGACGAGTACGGCGTGCTGCGCGGCCACGTGGAGACCGTCCACTCGTTCACCAACGACCAGAACCTGCTGGACAACTACCACAAGGCCGACCGCCGCGGCCGCTCCGCGCCGCTCAACATGGTCATCACCGAGACCGGCGCCGCCTCCGCCGTGGCCAAGGCGCTGCCCGACCTCAAGGCGCCGATCACCGGCAGCTCGATCCGCGTCCCCGTCCCGGACGTCTCGATCGCGATCCTCAGCCTGCGGCTCGGCCGCGAGACCACCCGCGAGGAAGTGCTGGACTACCTCCGCAACGTGTCGCTGACCTCGCCGCTCAAGCGCCAGATCGACTTCATCACCGCCCCCGACGCGGTCTCCAACGACTTCATCGGCTCGCGCCACGCGTCGATCGTCGACGCCGGGGCCACGAAGGTCGACGGCGACAGCGCGATCCTCTACCTCTGGTACGACAACGAGTTCGGCTACTCGTGCCAGGTGATCCGCGTCGTCCAGTATGTCTCCGGGGTGGAGTACCCGACGTACCCGGCGCCGGTGGCCTGACACCGAGGTCCGGCTCCGCCGGCCCGATGCCCTGGTGGTCCGGCTCCGGTGGTCCGATTCCGCCGGCCCGGCCGCGCCGTGCCCCGGTGGGCGACCTCGCCCCCGGGGCACCCGGCCCGGCCTCCGGGTCCCGGCGGCCCGCCCGGCCCGGTGCCGCGGTGGCCGCAGGGTCCGCCTCCCCGGCGAATTGCCGCTGCGCGCAAGGGCCTTGTCCCGGTGCGCAGGCGGTGCGGAGTATCCTCGGCCGACTGCCCTACGGGGGAGTAGCGTCACCGAACGTACGGAAGGCCGAGTAGGGGAGGCGCCCGATGCGAGACCAGTGCCCGTTCGCGATAGACCCGGCAGGCCGGGACATCCACGGCGAAGGCGCCCGGATGCGTGAGAGAGGCCCGGTGGCGCGTGTCGAACTCCCCGGTGCCGTGGAGGCGTTCGCGGTCAGCAGCCCCGCTCTCCTCAAACGGCTGCTCACCGACGCGCGGGTGTCCAAGGACCCGCGACGGCACTGGCCGGCCTGGATCAACGGGGAGATCTCCCCGGACTGGCCGCTGTTCACCTGGGTCGCCGTGCAGAACATGTTCACCGCCTACGGTGGGGAGCACCGGCGGTTGCGCGGCCTGGTGTCGCGGGCCTTCACCGCGCGGCGCACGGCCGCGCTGCGCCCCCGCATCGAGCAGATCACGGAGCAGCTCCTGGACCGGGTCGCCGAGGTGGGGCGCCGGGGCGAGGTGGTCGATCTGCGTGAGGAGTTCTGCTACCCGCTGCCCATCCAGGTGATCAGCGAACTGTTCGGCCTGCCGAGCGACAAGGCGGTGGACCTGCGCGAGGTCGTGGACGGCCTGTTCCACACCTCCGCGGAGCCCGACGAGGTCACCGCCACCTACACCCGTCTGTACCAGGTGCTGGGGAACTCGTCGCGGCCAAGCGGGAGTCACCCGGAGACGACCTGACCACGGGCCTCATCGCGGCGCGGGACGAGGAGGGCACCGCCCGGCTGAGCGAGCAGGAACTGCTCGACACCCTGGTACTCATGATCGGTGCCGGTCACGAGACCACCGTCAACCTCATCGACAACGCGGCGCACGCCCTGCTCACCCACCCCGATCAGCTCGCCCATATCCGCGAGGGCCGTGCCACCTGGGACGACGCCATCGAGGAGAGCCTGCGGGCGGACGCGCCCGTGGCCAATCTGCCCCTGCGGTACGCCGTGGAGGACATCGAACTCGGTGAACTCGGCGGACCGCAGGGCATGGTGATCCGCGCGGGGGAGGCCATCCTCGCCGCCTACGCCGCCGCGGGGCGCGATGCCGAGCGGCACGGCAAGGACGCCGACCGCTTCGACGTCACCCGGGTCGACAAGGAGCACCTGGCCTTCGGCTACGGGGCGCACCACTGCCTCGGTGCCCCCCTGGGCCGGCTGGAGGCCCGGGTCGCGATCCCCGCGCTCTTCGACCGCTTCCCCGGGCTCACCCTCGCCGGGCCGCCGGAGGAACTGCTGCCCGTGGAGTCGTTCATCTCCCACGGGCACCGGTCCCTGCCGGTTCGCCTGTTCTGATCACTCCCCCGCCACCAGGCGAGCAGCCGGGCCCAGCCGCTCACCGGCGCCGCGGCCGCCGGTGCACTGCGCCGCCCCCGGGCGGCGCCTGGTCGCGCCGGTCCGCGGCCGCCGACGCCTCGTCACCCGCGGGCCGCCGGTCCGCCGCGCCCCGCCCGGCCGCCGCGGCGCGGGTGACGACGGCGGGCTGGAAGGAGACGGGCAGGGCGGCGAGTGCGCGGTGGAACGGCCCCGGCCGCCACTCGAGGTCCTGCACCGGGACGGCGAGTTCCATGTCGGGCAGACGGTCCAGGAGCTTCTCCACGGCCACGGCCGCGATCAGCCGCGCCGCGCCCTGCGCCGGACAGGAGTGCGGGCCGGCGCTCCACGCGAGATGGGCGCGGTTGCCCGGGTGCTGCTCCGCCGCCAGTGCGGGGTCGGTGTTCGCGGCGGCGAAACTGATGACGAGCGGGTGCCCCTCCCTGAGCAGGGTCCCCTCGTACAGGACGTCGTGCACGGGAAAGTGAACGGCGTAGTTGGCCATGGGAGGGTCGGTCCACAGCACCTCGTCGAGGGCGTCCTCCACGGGCAGGCTGCCTCCCGACAGACTGCCCGCGAAGCGGTCGTCGGACAGCAGCAGGCGCAGGCTGTTCGCGATCAGGTTCTGCTCGGGCTCGGTCCCGGCGCCTATCAAAAGGACCAGGGTGTGCACGAGCTCCTCGTCCGTCAGCCGCGCGGGATGGGCGATGAGCCGGGAGGTCACGTCCCGTCCCGGCTTCTCGCGCTTCAGCGCGATCAGAGCGCCCACGGTACGGGTGAGCAGTTCGTTCGCCTTCTCGGCGTCGACGAGTTCGAAGATGCCGGCCATGCCCTCGACCAGCCGCTCACCGTACTCGGGCGGGCAGCCGAACATCTGGTTGAGCACCAGCAGGGGCAGGGGCTGGGCGTACCCGGCGAGCAGGTCGGCCTCACCGGCGGCGGCGAACCGGTCGATGAGCGCGTCGGCGCTCTGCTCCACGTAGCCGCGCAGCGCGTGGGGCTCCACGCCCCCCAGGCTGTCCGTGATCGCCTCGCGCAGACGGCGGTGCTCCGGACCGTCGGTCAGCAGGGCGTTCGGCCGGTAGGCCATCATCGGGGCGACCGGGCAGTCGGCCGGCACGGTGCCGTCGGCCATGTCCTGCCAGCGGCGGGAGTCCTTCGAGAACGTCTCGGAGCTGCGCAGCACATGGAGCGCGGCGTCGTAGCCGGTGACGAGTGTGGCCCGCACCCCGGGCGACAACTCGACGGGGGCCGTCGGCCCGGTCCGCCGCATGCGCCGGTAGGCGGCGGCGGGATCCGCCGCGAACTCCGGCCCGTACAGCGGCTCGGGGCAGCGGCGGCCGGTCTCGGGCACGGGGATGGAATCGGAGGTCACGCGTGCTCCAGTTCGCTGGTGCGGGTCAGGAGGTACTCGACGAGGGAGATCAGTGCCCGGGTGGAGGAGTGCTGGTCGCGGGCGTCACAGCGGACGAGCGGGGTGTCCGGGAGCAGGTCGAGGGCCTCGCGCACCTCTTCCAGCGTGTGCCCGGGGGCGCCGTCGAACTCGTTCAGGGCAACGGCGTAGGGCAGGCCCAGCTCCTCCAGGACGCCCATGACGTCGAACGACTGCCCGAGACGTCGGGTGTCGGCCAGGACGAGCGCCCCGAGCGCGCCCCGGGTCATGTCCCGCCACAGCTCGGTGAACCGCTGCTGCCCCGGGGTGCCGAAGAGGTAGAGCACCACGTCGTCGCTGAGGGTGAGCCGTCCGAAGTCGAGGGCGACCGTGGTGGTCGTCTTGCCGCGGGCGCCCCCGAGGTCGTCCACCAGGGCACCCGCCTCGGTCATCACCTCCTCGGTGTGCAGGGGGCGGATCTCGGACAGCGTGCCGACGAAGGTGGTCTTGCCGACCGCGAAATGGCCGACGACCAGGATCTTGACCGCGGTGCGCACACCCGGCCGGAGATAGACGTCGTCAGAGGCGGGCGCGGAGCCCATCGAGCACCTCCTTCAGGATTCGGGCATCGGACGGCAGGGCTGCCGGGATCGGGGCGAGGGTGACGATGTGCCCGCTGTCCATGAGGTCGGCCACCAGCACCTTCGTGACGCTGACCGGCAGCGACAGATACCCGGCCACCTCGGCCACCGACAGCGCGCCGGGACGGCAGAGTTCCGTGAGCCGTCTCTTCTCGGGCCCCAGGCCGCTCGGGGACGGCCCGTCCGCGGCGATGAGCAGCGTGACGAGGTCGAGGGTGCCGCGGCTCGGGTGGGCGCGGCCCTCCGTGACCACGTAGGGCCGCACCAGGCGCCCCGAGGGGCGTGGTCTGGGGGGACTCATGCCAGGCTGCCGGTTCCCTGCCGTGCCGGACTGGTCAGCTCCCTGCCGAGCCGGTCGACCAGTTTGTGCATCCGGTACGTGACCGCTTCCATGTCCACGTTCTCCGTGGTGGACACCGCGAGGTAGGCGCCCTCTCCGGCGGCGACGAGGAACACGTAGCCGTGGGCGAACTCGATCAGCGTCTGCCGCCACGGGGTGTCGACGCGGTCGCAGAACTCGGCCGTGCTGCGGCTGATGGACTGGACGCCCGACAGCCCGGCCGCCAGCCGTTCCGCGTCGTCCCTGCCGATGTGCTCCGAGTGGGCCCGGAGCATGCCGTCCGCGGAGAGCAGGATCGCGTGCAGCGCCCCGGGCACCTTCAGGACCTCATCGAGCATCCAGCCCAACTCGTTGTTCGTGGGCTCGATCATCCTCGGTTGTTCCCTTCGTCATCGTGGGCGGTGTGTTGGGCGTCTTCGCCCGCGGTGCCCCGGGCGGTGTCCGGGACGGGATCCTGGGCGGCGCGCCCGCTCAGGGTGCCGCGGGCGAACGCGCCGATTCTCCGCGCGGTCTCCTCGGCCGACCGGGTTCCGGCCTCGGCGGTGGGCACCGGCGCCGAGGGCGCGGCCGCCGGACCCTGCGCGGCACGGCGGCGGCGCTTCGGCAGTCCTCCCGCGGTCGTCGGCGCCGCGGCCCCCGCGGCCCCGCGGCCCCCGGGGCCGGTCCGGGGCGGGGAAGCCCCCGACGCGAGGGCCGCCTCGGCGGCGCCGTCCGGGGCGTCCTGGTGGGTGAGCAGCGCCCCGGGAGGAACACGACGGCCCGGACGCCCCCGTACGGGGACTGGGCGTCCACGGAGACGCCGAACCCGTAGCGGTGGGCGAGCACCCCGACCACGGCGAACCCGAACTGAGGAGGATCGTCCAGCCGGGTGACGTCCACCGTGCGCCGGCCGGACAGCAGCAGTGCTGCCTTTTCCAGCGCCTGCCCGTCCATGCCGACGCCCGCGTCGTCGATCACGATGCAGGCACCGTTGTGAACCGACCGGATGCCCACCTCGACCTGGGTGCTGGGCTGCGAGTGGCGCGCGGCGTTGTCCAGCAGCTCCGCGACGGCCAGGACCACGGGCTCCACTGCCCGGCTCTCGACAGCGATGTCGACCTCGCCGTGGATCCGGATCCGCCGGTAGTCGCGGATCCGGGAAGTGGACCCGCGCACCACGTCGGTCAGCCCGGAAGCCGCCCGCTGCCGCCCCGGCCAGGATCCGCACAGTACGGCGATGGCCTGGGCCCGGCGCCCGAACTGGGCGTTCGCATGGTCGATTTCCAGCAGATCCCGCAGCACGTCGGGGTGGTCATGGCGGTCCTGCATCTCCGAGATCGCCACCTGCTGCTCGCTGGCCAGGGCCTGGATGGAGCGCATCGAGGACTTCAGCGCCGCCTTCGCCGACCGGTCGGCCCGGGCCTGCGAGTTCTCCACGGCCTCCGCGAACCGCTCGAGCACACCGTCCAGGCACTTCGCGAAGTCCGTTTCCGCGAGTCGCGTGTCGAGGAGTCCGACGCCGGGCACGGGCTGGTGCGCCGATTCCTCCAGGGCAGGCAGCCGGACGGTGACCAGGTGGCGCAGTTCCTCCTCGCGGCTGAGCAGGCCCTCGGCGAGCTCCTCGTTGCGCTTCCGCTGTCGCGCGCTGATCCCGCGCTGGCGCGCCAGGAGCACGGTGACGGCCAGGAGGCCGACGCCCAGGCACCACACCACCGCCTCCGGTATCTGTTCAGTCATGAAGTCCTCAAGACGGGTCGAGCCTGCGGGAGCCGCCGACGTTAGCCCCGGCCCGCCGTGCCCACTACCTCTCACGCGCAGAGGTCTTGCCGTCGGGCGCAGAGGTTCCCGGTCCGGCAGGTCGGTTCACTCGGCACGTACGCGCGCGGTCACGACGGGTAGGCGACCCCGCTGATCTGCACTACGATGCCCGCGCGGACGGCCGCGGCAAAGCGACGGAGCGGCCTTCGCCAGGGACAGGGAACGCGTGGCGGCGGAGGGGCGCTCTTGCGTGGGGGTACGTACAGCGTGGTCACGCACTCGACGGCGCATGTCGAGCCGCGGGAGCGGGCCGATTTCTGGAGCGAGCAGGTCGACTCGCGGCACACCCGGCTGGACTTCAGGTACGCCCGCCGGGACGGCTTCCGCGGCGAACTGACCAGCCAGCGCAGTGACGACTACGAACTCATCGGCTGGCGCAGCGACCGGGTCGAGTACGTCCGGACGCCCGGGCTGGTGCGCCAGGACCCCGCACCGGACTACCGCTTCCTGTTCCCGCTCGAGGGTGAGCTGACGCTTCGTCAGGATGGTCAGGAGGCGCGGCTCGCCCCGGGGTTCGGAAGGCTGATCACGCTGGACGCCCCGTTCGAGCTGCTCCACGACTCGATGCTGAGCGGCGTCATCCTGTCGATCCCCGCCCGCGGGATCGACGGACCGCTCAACCGGAAGGCCCCCCTGGACGCCGCACTGGACCTGACCACGGGGCTGGGGCGGGTTCTGCACGGCATGCTGCTCAGCCTGCACGCCGAGCGCATGCGCCTGGACGCCGCGCAGTTCAACGCGGTCGCCGACCGCGTGGTCGAGCTGCTGTGCATGGTCGCCGCCGGTGACGACCGCCCGCACGCTCCGGACCATCTGGCACAGGTCGAGGCGGCCATCCGCCGCTACGCGCGCGACCATGCGGCCGAGCCGGATCTCACCGGTGCGTCCATGGCGCACGCGCTCGGCTGGTCGCTCCGCCAGGTCCAGCTCGCCCTCCAGCGGGCCGGGACCACACCGCGCGAGCTGATCCGGGAGGAACGGCTGCGTGTGGTCCGCGACCGCCTCCAGCGCCCCGAGTACACGCACATGACGATCAGTGAGCTGGCCTGCGCCCTCGGCTTCTCCTCGGCGAGTGCCCTGAGTACGGCCTTCCGCCGGCGCTTCGGGACCAGTCCCCGGGAGCTGCGCCGCAGGTACCAGCAGGCCTGACGGCACGCCTTGGGCTCATACCGGATGTTTCGCCCCCGGCCCGGGTCCACGGCGGCAGCCCTCCGGCCGGGTGACTTCGCGGTACCCGGGCGGCGAGGTAGAACGGGTTCCATATCTGTGGAAGGGTGGGGGACCGCGACACCTGCCGGAGTGACCGCCGCGGCGGTCCGCGGCCCGCGCCGGACCACGGCCCCCGATCGGCAGGGGGCGGGTCCGGACCCCGTCCCCCGTGGGGAACCGGCGGCGGGCCGGTGTCCGTGCAGGAGTCGGCTGGCAACCGTGTGGCGCGTAGCCGCGGTACTCGCTTCGGAGGAGACGGACAGTCCCATGCAGATCCTGCGCACACCCGACGAGCGTTTCCAGAAACTCCCCGACTACCCTTTCGAGCCGTCCTACGTGGATGTGGCGGCGGGTGACGGGAGCGACGGCACGCTGCGGGCGCACTACGTGGACGAGGGCGACGGCAGTTCCGGGGAGACCGTGCTGCTGATGCACGGCGAGCCGTCGTGGTCCTACCTCTACCGCCGTATGATCCCCGTGCTCAGCGGGGCAGGCCACCGTTGCGTCGCCCCCGACCTCATCGGCTTCGGCCGCTCCGACAAGCCGGCGGCCCGCTCGGACTACACCTACCAGCGCCACGTGGACTGGATGCGGGAGGCCCTGTTCGACCGGCTCGACCTGCGCCGGGTCACCCTCGTCTGCCAGGACTGGGGAGGGCTCATCGGCCTGCGTCTCGTGGCGGAACACCCCGACCGCTTCGCCCGGGTCGTCGTGGCCAACACCTTCCTGCCGACGGGGGACGGCGAGCCGGCGAAGGCGTTCCTGGAGTGGCGGGAGTTCAGCCAGACCGCCCCCGACCTGCGCGTGGCGGACATCGTCGACCTCGGTTGCCGCAGCGATCTGTCCGGGGAGGTGAAAGCGGCATACGACGCGCCGTTCCCCGACGACTCGTTCAAGGCGGGTGCCCGCCAGTTCCCGATGCTCGTTCCCGTTTCCCCCGACGACCCGGCCGCGGGCCCGAACCGCGACGCCTGGCAGGTGCTGGAGCGTTTCGACAAGCCGTTCCTCTGCGCGTTCAGCGACGAGGACCCGATCACCCGGGGGCTCGACCGGGTCTTCCTCGAACGCGTCCCCGGTGCACGGGGCAGGACCACGTCACCGTCACCGGCGGCGGGCACTTCCTCCAGGAGGACCGGGGTCCTGAACTGGCGGCGGCGGTGAACCGCTTCATCGCCTCCGGGACCGGCCCGGACGGCGGCTGAGGCGGCGCGGCGGACCGCCGCCCGGCAGGGCTTGGGCCACCGGTGACGGGTGGGCGGGAGGCCGTGAACACGGCGGGCCCGTGCCGTGTCCCCTGCCGTCTCCGGGGCCTGGCCCGAGAAGGGGGACCCCGCAGACGGCAGGGGCGGCGTCCGCCGCCGCTGCGGGTGGCGGGCGCGGCGCCCCGGATGCGGGAGGGATCAGCCGGCGAGGGCTCCGGTCATGAGGCCGAGCACCGGGCCCCCGGCGACCCCCAGGACCACCGAGGCGGCGGCGGTCGCGCAGGCCAGCACGGCGGGCGGCCGCAGCGCCCGGTGGGCCGGGGATGCCTCACCGCCCGATACGGCGGGCCGGATCCAGCGCAGGTAGTAGAAGAGAGACGCCACCGTATTGACGGCGGCGACCACGGCCAGCCAGGCCAGTCCGCCGTCGACCGCCGCCGTGAACACCTCGAGTTTTCCGAGGAACACGGCCGTGGGCGGAGTGCCGAGGAGACCGAGCAGGCAGACGATCAGACTGAGCGTCAGCGCCGGGTGCCGCCGCAGGAGGCCGCGGTAGTCCTCCAGGTTCCGGGCCTGGGGGAGCGAGCACACCACGGCGAAGGCGCCCAGGTTGGTCAGGGCGTAGGCGGCCAGATAGTAGAGCAGTGCGGGCTGGGCCTGTGCACTGGCGCCCGCTGCGGCGACGGGCATGAGCAGATAGCCGACCTGACTGATGGTGGAGTACGCCAGCAGCCGTTTGACGTCGGTCTGGAAGAAGGCGCCGAAGTTCCCCAGCGTCATCGACAGGGCGGCGAGTACGGCCACGAGTTCCGGCCAGGGCACCTCGGTCCCGGCGAGGGGTGCGGCGAGCAGGCGGTAGAGGGCGGCCAGTGCGCCGATCTTGGGCAGGGTCGTGAGCAGCGCGGCGGCGGGCGGCGAGCTGCCCTGGACGGCGTCGGGCACCCAGAAGTGGCTGGGCACCGCACCGGCCTTGAAGAGGAGCCCGGCGAACACGCCGACCAGCCCGGTGCCGACGAGGGCGGCCGGCGCCCCGGGCAGGGCGCCGCCGAGCTGGGAGTACGCGGTGCCCCGGCCCGCCGCGAACACCACGGTGATACCGGTGAGGAAGAGGACGCCGAGCAGGGCTCCGGTCACGAAGTACTTCAGCGCCGCCTCGGTACCGGGCCCGTCCTTGAGGAAACCGGCCAGCGCGTAGGAGGGGACGCTCGCCAGCAGATAGGCGGCGGCGACGAGGAGGAGGTCATGGGAGCCGGCGAGCATCAGCGCACCCAGGGCCGAGAGCTGGACGAGGACGTGGAACTCGCTCTCGCGGGCCTGCCCCCGCAAGGGCGTGGTGCTCAGGGCCAGTACGACGAGTGTTCCGCCGAGGACGACGATCCGGACGGTCGAGGTCACCGGATCGACGGCGAAGGCCCCGCCGAAGGCCGTCACGGGAGCGCCCGCGGCGGCCACCCCGGCCGCCGCGATGCCGGCCGTGCAGGCGGTGGCACCCAGGGCGGCGACAAGCCGCTGGCGGCGGCGCGGGAGCCAGGCCCCGAGAAGCAGCCCGAGCACGGCGGAGCCGCCGAGGAAGACCTCGGGCAGGAGGAAGAGCGGGTTCTCGTTCATCTCGGTCATCGGGCGAGCACCTCCAGCACACCACGCGAGGCCGGCTCGATGACGTCCAGCACGAAGCGCGGCATGAGGCCGAGGACGACGGCGAGGGCGAGCAGCGGCACGATGGCCACCCCTTCATGGGCGCGGACGTCGGCGAAGGCCCGGGAGGCACCCGCGGTGCCCGGAAGCCGCAGTGGTCCGAGGAACATCCGCTGCAGCGCTCGCAGCATCAGGGCTGCGGTGAGCAGGATGCCGGCGACGGCCAGTGCGGTCGCCACCGGGCGCGGCCCCAGGCTGCCCGCCAGGATCTGGAACTCGGCGATGAAGCCGGAGAAGCCGGGGAGTCCGAGCGAGCCGAAGACGGCCACTCCGGTGAGCGCCGCGAACAGCGGTGCCCGGGCTGCGATGCCGGAGTAGGCGGCCATCTCGTAGGTGCGGCCGCGCTCGTAGAGCACACCGGCGAGCAGGAACAGCGCCCCGGTCAGCAGCCCGTGACTGACCATCTGGAAGGTCGCCCCGGTCACCGCCAGATGGCGGGCGTCCACCGCGTCCGTACCGGCTGCCGCGGCGGCGCCGATGGCGAGGATGATGTAACCCATGTGGTTGACGCTGGTGTAGGCGATCATCCGCTTGAACTCGGTCTGGGCCAGCGCGACCAGCGCCCCGTAGAGCACGGAGACCACCCCGACGAGGACGAAGACGAGGGCGTGGTCGCGCCAGGCCTGGGGCAGTATGGGCATGACGATCCGCAGGAACCCGTAGGTGCCCATCTTCAGCAGCACACCGGCGAGGATCGCCGAGCCCTCGGCCGGGGCCTCGGTGTGCGCGGGCGGCAGCCAGGTGTGGAAGGGCACGGTGGGCGTCTTCACGGCCAGCCCCACGCCCAGGGCCAGCAGCACCAGGGCACCGTACGCGGAACGTCCCGCGAGCGGGTTCTCGCGGGTGAGCGCCACCATGTCGAAGGTGTGCGGATCGGCGGCGAGGTACAGCCCGATGAACCCGAGCAGCAGGGCGAGCGACCCGACGAAGGTGTAGAGGAAGAACTTCAGCGCCGCCCGTGCGGCGCCCCGGTGGCCCCAGCCGGCGATGATGAAGTACATCGCCACGATCGACAGGTCGAAGAAGACGAAGAAGAGGATCAGGTCCAGGGCCGCGAAAAGGCCCAGGCACGTCGTCTCCAGGAAGAGGAACAGCGCCGCGAAGTCACGCACCCGACGCGTCTGGCGCGACGCGTAGCAGGCGCACGCGAGGAACAGCACCCCGGTCATCGCCAGCAGCGGCAGCGACAGCCCGTCGACACCTACGTGGTAGCCGACGCCGGCGCTGGGGATCCACCGCGCGTACGTCTCGTACTGGATGCCCTCCCCGGGGCGGTAGCCCGCCCACACGACCAGCGTCAGCGCGAGAACGATCGCGGAGACCGCCACCCACACACCGAGGTGCAGGGCGCGGGGTGCGCGGCGCGGCAGGCACAGCAGCAGGACGGCCGCGGCCGCGGGCAGCAGGACGATGGCCGTGAGCACGGCGGTCACCTCACGAGGACGATTACGACGGCGAGAACGGTGAAGGCGGCGACGGCCTGGGCGAGGTACTGGTGCAGTTGCCCGGTCTGAGGACGGCGCGCGAGCCGCCCCAGGGCCCGGCTCGCCGCGGCCGTACCCCGCACGAGCCCGTCCACCGCCGTCTCCACGCGGCGGTCGGCCAGGTCGGCGAGCCGGAGTGTGCCGCGAGCGAGCCCGTCGACGCCGCGGTCGAGGACCCGGTCGTCGAAGGCGGCCAGTCCCTCGGCCAGGCGCTGGACGGGGCGCACCAGGACGGACCGGGACGCGGCCTCCAGCCCGAGCCAGCCGGCGGCCCATCGGGCGACCGGCCGGGCCACCGGGCCGGGGCGCTCACCCCGTGCCCAGACCCCGGCGGCGACGGTCAGCGCCAGCAGGCCGCTGACGGCGAACTCCCACGGAACGGGCTGCGGTTCGCCGATCGCGCCCAGTGTCCGTGCGACGGCCTCCCGCACCGGAGGCAGCACCAAGGCGGTCAGCGCCACCGCGGCGACGGACAGCACGGCGAACGGCACGCCCTCGGCTGCGGACACGCGCTTCGGGGCGGGCGTGCCGGGGGCGGGGCCCGGCGGGGCGGCGGGCTGCCAGACGTACCAGAGCGCCCTGGCGCTGTACACCGCGGACACCGCCGCAGCCGCGAGACCGGCCGCGTACAGCGCGGGAGAGTGGGCGAGGGCTCCGGCCAGCAGGACGTCCTTGGCCGCCCACAGCGACAGCGGCGGTACGCCGGCCAGGCTCAGCGCGGCGACGCTGAACGCCGCCCCGGCCACCGGCGCCGCGCGGGCGGCTCCGCGCAGCCGCGGCAGCTCCTTGGTGCCGAGCAGGGTGAGCCAGAAGCCGGTGACGAGGAAGGCCAGGCTCTTCGCCGCGGCGTGGGCGATGAGCTGCAGGGTGCCGCCGACGGCCGCCCCGGCACCGGCCGCGAGCACCATGAACCCGATCTGGGCGCAGCTCGAGGCGGCGAGCAGCTGCTTGAGGTCGCTCTGCGCCACGGCGACGAGTCCGAGCGCGAACGCGGTGGTCACACCGATCCAGGCGGTGGCGTCGCCGCCCCAGCCCGACGCGGTCAGCAGCGGCCCCATTCTGATCAGCAGGTACGCCCCGGCGACGACCATCGTCGCCGAGTGCAGGAGAGCCGACACGGGGCTGGGGCCCTGCATCGCCCTCGACAGCCAGAAACTGAACGGCAGCTGTGCCGACTTGCCCAGCGCGGCGGCGATCACCCCCGCCGCCACCAGGTGCAGCCAGGGCCGCGCGACCTGGTCCAGGTCGGCCAGGACCAGGCTGCCGCCCCCGGCCAGCGCGGCGCCGGCGGCGAGGTAGAGCCCGAGGTCCGCGGTCCGCGTGGTGAGGAACGCGACTCCGGCCGCCTCACCCCGCACCGGGTCGTGCCACCAGTAGCCGATCAGCGCCCACGAGGTGGCGCCCATGACCTCCCAGCCCATCAGCAGGGAGGGCAGGGTCGTCGCGGTGACGGTGACCAGCATCGCCCCGACGAACAGCAGCATCAGGCCGAAGAACCTCGCCCGTGCCTGGTCCGGCCCGACGTCCGCCGTGCCGAAGAGGAGGACGAGTGCGGCGACGGCGGTGACGGTCACCACCGTCAGGCCCGACAGGCCGTCCACCGCGAGACCGAACGCCGCTCCCCGGAACAGCGGGGCGCTGACCCGCGGCTGGGCGAAGGCCGCCGCCACGGCGAGGACGATCCCGGCGGCGGCGACGGCGACCGCGGCGGCGGGGGCGACGCGGTCGGCCCGCCGACCCACGAGGCACAGCAGCACGCCGCTCAGCAGCGGCAGGGCGACCAGTGCCCACAGCGATGCGCTCACGCTCTCAAGTCCCCCGCATCGTCGGTCATATCGACCTCCCGGGCCCGGAACAGGGCGGTGACCACCGCGAATCCGATCGCCATCTCCACCGCCATCACGGTGATGGCGACGACGACCAGCACCTGCCCGTCGGCGGAGGCGGGGGCGATGTAGTGCCAGACGGCCGCGGCGCCAAGGATGACGCCGCCGAGCATGAGTTCCAGACCCATCATCAGCATCACCACGGACTGCTGGGTGAGCGCCCCGAACAGCCCCAACCCGAACAGCGCCGCGGCGACCAGCAGGAACAGGTGCAGGGTCACCGGCCCACCCCTCCCGGTACCGGGTCGTCGGCGCGGCGTGCCCGCAGATCGTCCCCCAGCCGGTCGTAGCGTCCCCGGTGGGTGGCCAGCAGCACCGTGGCGACGATGGTGGAGAACAGGGCGAAACCCAGGGTCATCATCGTCAGCATCTGCGGGCCCATCAGGGACTCGCCCAGTGCCTTGGTCGGGTCGTCGTCCGCCGTCCCCGCCCGCCGCGGCCACGGCGCCAGGACGATGCCCAGGGCCATGAGCAGGAAGACGCCCACGCAGACGACCGCCGCGCCCTTCTTGTTGTGCATCATGGACATCGGCATGAGCCCTGCCGGGTTCATCATGTACATCACCATGAAGACGGCCATGACGGCCATCTCGATGGTCATCATCAGCACGATGACCACGCCGAGGTAGTCGAGTCCGAGCAGGATGAGCAGGCCGCCGACGCAGAGCAGCGACAGCAGCAGCGCATACGTCGCCCGCGCCATGGAGGCGAAGCGGAACACCATGACCCCGCTGCCCACCGCGACGGCCGAGAGGACCCAGAAGACCGTGTTGCCCAGCATGCCGCTCCCTAGCGATTCAGTACCACGACGGCGACGAACAGCGCCTGCAGCAGCGTCAGCGGCACCAGCACCATCCAGCCGAACTCCATGTAGCGCTCGGCCCGCAGCACCGGCAGCATCCGCCGCGCCACGACGAGCGCCGCGAGGACGGCAGCGGTCTTCAGCAGCGTCCACGCCCAGCCCGGCAGCAGAGGTCCCTGCCCGCCGCCGAGGAACAGGGGCACGCTGAACGCCGCGGTGGCCGTGAGCAGCAGCCACCGGCCGCCGAGCAGAAGGAGACGGTCCACGCCGCTGTACTCCGCGACGGCGCCGCCCGCCACGTCCCAGCCCAGCGGATAGCCGAAGGGGCCCCAGAAGGACATGGCCGCCGCGCTCAGCAGATAGACGGCGAACGCGGCCGGCATCCACACCGCGAACCACAGCCCCTGCTGGGCACCGACCACGTCCGACACCCGAAGGGACTCCGCACCCAGGCCCGCGGTGGTCAGCGCGAACATGTGCGGCAACTCGTACGCGAGCCCCTGCGCGAGGAAGCGGTAGCCGCCGATCAGCGACAGCACCGAGTTCGGCCCCCAGCCCGCGAGCCAGACCGCTGCCCAGGCCAGTACCTCCATCGCGTTGAACCACACGATCCCGACCACGGGATCGGTCACCGAGACGAACCCCCACGGCACCACCGCAGCGGCGAGGACCGCGGCCACCGGCACCAGGCCGAGACCGATGCGCCCGAGCACCGCGTCGGCCGAGGGCGTGGTCCGCCGCTGCTGCGCGAGCAGCCGCAGCCCCTCCCGCAGCGGCGCCGACGCCGCACCGAGCACACCGGAGCCGGGCCGCCCGGCGCCCCCGCCCACCACCGCGTCGAAGCCGGCGGCTGCGACGGCCCCGAGGCACAGGGCCACCGGCAGGACCAGGACCGCCCACAGCGGCGCCGCCTCAGCCATGCCGGGTCCCCACGAACTCGTCGGGGTCCGGATCGAAACTCGCCAGGATCAGCCGTGCACAGGCGAACTCCGCGCCTGGCAGCAGGGGGAGCAGGGCGTCAAGCAGGACCCGGGAAGGAGGCCGGTGAGCGTCCAGCCGCCCCCGGGGACCGTCGCCTTCGGCAACGGCGCGGGGATCGTCCATACCGTGCACGGAGCGCTCGATCTCCTTCAGCCAGACGCACAGACGGGCATGGGCGTCACCGTCGGCGGCGAGCGCCGGGCCGGTGACCCCGAGTTCCCCGGCTCGCCCGGCGGGCAGTTCCCCGAGCCCGCGCGTCAGCCGGCGCAGCGTCCGTGAACGGGCGACCCGGCGGGTGAGCCGCAGGACTTCCGGAGCGAGGTCGCCTGCCGCGGCGCCGTGCAGCAGCAGATCGCGCAGACGGCGCGCTTCGGCGGCGGGCCGAGGCCAGCCGGAAACGGCCAGGAACCGGCCCACGCTGTCCAGATGGGACGCACAGCGCCGGCGTTCCGCGGTGCCCCGGGTCACCGCCTCGCCGCCCGCCGCACGCAGCCACGGTTCGCTCCAGAACGGATACCGCCCGGTCGGAGCGGCCTTCAGCGGGTGTTCCTCGGCCGACTGGAGCACGTCTCCCTGGAGTGCGACATCCAGGACCAGGCCCGCCGGCCAGTCCGCGAGTGCCGGTCCCAGCGGAAGATGCAGCCGGTCCAGCCGCAAGCCGTCACGGTCATCGGCACGCCCGGCCATCGGCAACCCGCCGGCCACTCCACCTCGATGCCCGCCATGGCCCTGCTCCTCCCCGCGGCCGTCCCGGCCTTCCCTGCCGCCGCGGCCTTCCCGGCCGTCCCGGTTGTCCTGGTTATCTCGGTTGTCCCGGCCGTCCCGGTCGTCCCGGTTGTCCCGGCCGTCCCGGCCGTCGCGAGCCTCGCGGCCCCGCGCTTCCGGGTGATGGTGCGGGCTGCGACCGCCGCCCCGGTCCTGCTGCCCATGGCCCCGCGCGCCGCGGGGGCGTTGGTGGAGACCGCCCGGGGCGCGTCGCCCTCACGCCCCGCGGCCAGCAACCGGCCCAGCAGATCGAGGGCGTGAGGCGCCTCGTCGGCATGGGCAACACCGGCATACGCCTTCGGCCGGGGTACGCCGTTCCACAGGTCGCCCAGCCACCGGGGCGGCACACCGCCCGGCCGGCCGGCCACGACGAGCCCCGCGGCGGCGGCCGGGCCGGCGGCCGACGGCCAACCCCGCCTGGTGAGTTCCGCCTCCACCGCAAGCCGCTCCCGGGTGGCGCCGGGCAGGGCCACCAGCAGAACGGGAGGCCGTCGGGCGACCACTCGGGGCAGCACACTGATCAGGTCCACCGAAGTGCGCCCTCACGCCAGGCGTATGTCACCGCTGCGAAAAGGACGCCCAGGAAGAGGAACATCTCGATGACCGCGGGCGGGCCCATCTCCCGAACCACCCTGACCCACGGATACATGAACAGCATCTCCATGTCGAATGCCAGAAAGATCATGGTGACCGGGTACCACCTGACATGAAAGCGGGAGAAGGCGTGTTCACGCGGCATCAGGCCGCCGGTGAACGGCATCGGAGCGCAGGCAGCAGCTCCTCCGGACAGCAGTGCGCTCAGCCCGTAGAGGCCGGCGACCGCCGCCACGGTCAGCCCGAGCAGGACGAGTACAGGCAACCAGACGCTCACCCGCGCCATACTGCCGAGCCGTCGCTCGCACGCCCGGAAGGCGCACAGACGGTGCTGCTCCGCCCACCGGAACGGCTCCCTCACGGCAACGCCGCGGAGCGATAAGAACATCGCCGCCCGTGTGAGGCCGGCCGGACATGCCGGTCCCGGCAGGTGCCGACGCGTGGAGGCGCCGCCGTGTCCCGGCAGCCCGGAGGAAGCCGCCGGCGAGAGCGCCGGCACGGGCAGCTCCCCGCCGGTGTGCCTCCCTCCGGCCGGGCGGTGGTACACGAGGAGTGATCCCCGCCATCGATGAGGCGGCGCCGCACCTCGACGCCGCGGGCGAGCAGGCGGTCACCCGGGCCGCAACGAGGCCCGGCACGCCCGTGGTCCGGGAGGAGCTTCCCGCTCTCGGCGGCGCCTGCGTCTGCGCCGAACTCGTCCCCTCGCTCGGATCACCGGAACCGGACGCCTGGTGTGTGGTGATTGAGGCGTTTTCGCGCACTGCGGAAGGGCGTTCCCATCGAGCGCTATTGAAAATGAGTGTCATAATCGTATAGAAGTACTGGGTGCTCATCTCACGACAGGTGCCGGAGCGCCCCGTGGCCGGAGTCCGGCCCCTGGCGCTCACCGCACTCCGGCATCCCACGGTCTCCACGCTCCTGGCGGATCACCGCGTCCTGCTGGCCGACCTCCTGGACGGCCTGGGATCACCGCTCCACATCGTGCTGCCCGAGATCTTCGAGGAGAACGTCGCCGCACTCCGGCGGGCGTTCGCCGAGGCGGGCGCCACCGCCGACATCCTGTTCGCCAAGAAGGCCAACAAGGCCGACTGCTACGCCGCGTCGGCCGCCGCCCTGGGGGTGGGGATCGACGTCGCCAGCACCCCCGAACTGGTCAAGGCACTGGCCGGCGGGGTTCCGGGACACCGGATCGGAATCTCCGGCCCGGAGAAGGACGACGCGCTGCACGCTCTGGCCGTCCAGCACGGCTGCCTGGTCGCCGTCGACTCGATCAGCGAACTCCGCCGGCTCGCCGCGACCGCGCGGGCCGCACGGCGCCAGGCCGCGGTGCTGCTGCGGTCCCGCACGGCCGGCCAGCCGGGAAGCCGCTTCGGGCTGTCCGCCGCCGAGCGTGAGGCCGCCGTCGGCCTCTGCGGGGAACTCGCCGACCACATCAACCTGCTGGGGTTCTCCTTCCATCTGAACGGCTACTCCACGGCGGAACGCGCCACGGCGGCGAACGAGATGATCGAGCACTGCCTCGGCGCCAGGCGGCGGGGCTCACTCTCCGCGCAACTGGTCGACATCGGCGGCGGGTTGCCGGTCCGCTATGTCGAGCCTCGGCTCTGGAACGAGTTCCTCGAGCAGAACGGGCCGGCCCATTACCACGCGGCCAGGGACTTCAAGGACTTCTATCCGTACGGGGGACAGCCCGCCGCCCAGGCAGTGCGCGCGATCATGGCGCACCCGGTCGACGGCGGCGAGTCCCTGGCGGTGAAGGCGAGGCGCAACGGCGTCCGGTTCCTCGTCGAGCCCGGCCGGGCCCTGCTGGACCAGGCCGGGTTCACCCTGTACCGGGTACAGCAGGTCGACGACCGGCGGGACGCCGACGGGTACGCGATCGTCACCGTCGCGGGCAGCAGCTTCAGCCTCTCCGAACAGTGGTTCAACAGCGACTACCTCCCCGACCCGCTGCTGATGTCCGCGCAGCCCACCGCCGACGAGCTGTTCCCGGCCTGCGTGGCGGGCTCGACCTGCCTGGAGAGCGACCTGGTGACCTGGCGGAAGGTCGGCTTCCCGCGGCCCGTACGGCGCGGCGACCACCTGGTCTACCTCAACACCGCGGGCTACCAGATGGACTCCAACGAGTCGCCGTTCCATGACGCCGCACTGCCGTCGAAGGCCGTTCTCCGGCTCGGTGACGGCGGCGCCCCGCCGCGCTGGCGACTGGACGGAATCCGATGAGACCTCGAACCGATGCAATCCGACCACCAGTGAAGGAGAACCCTCGTATGTCACCGAGCTACGCCCCGCCCGGGCAGTTGTGGCTGCTGCCGCAGTCGCAGCAGGAAGGGCTGGACCTCGACCGCCGGCAGGTGATCGCGGTCGTCGAGCGGGCCTACCGCGCGCTGCGCGAGAGCGGCTCGAACAACCCGGTCAAGACGATCATCGACGATCCCGGTGACCACTCCCTCAGCTATTCGATGGTCGCCCGGGACGCGGGCAGCGGAACCGTCTGCTTCAAGGCCGTCTACGAGTTCGACCCGCGCCGCACCCGTGACGGCTACCGCTTCCACTCGTTCGTCTTCCTCGTCGACGACACCACCGGGAAACCCATCGCGCTGATGGACGTGGTGAGGCTCGGACCGCTGCGGTCCTCGGCCACCACCGCGCTGTTCGCCCGCGAAGCCTGCCCCGACGCGCGGAGCGCCCTGGTCGTCGGCACCGGGGTCCAGGGGCAGGCTGCCCTGCCGATGCTGCTGGCGGCACTGCCCAAGCTGGAGCGGTTGCAGGTGTTCGGCACCTACCCCGACGGTCTGCGCGCCGTCCGGGACAGCGTCGACGGCCGCGAGGTCGAGATCGTCAGGGACCTCCGGACGGCCGCCGGTGCGGCCGACATCGTGATCGGCGCCGCGGGCCTCTCCGCCACCGAGGAGGTCCGGCGCGACTGGATGAAGCCGGGTTCGGTCGCCGTGCTGCTCGGGTACGGCGTGCACGCCGACGTGTGCCACGGCGCGGACTACCGGATCGCCACGGACACCGCCCAGATGCACGCCACCTGCGAGGACCTGCGGGGCGAGGACGGCAGCCCGCCGTCGGTCGACGCCCAGCTGCCGGACGTGCTGCTCGGCCGGGCACCTGCCCGGCGCCATCCGGACGACGTGGTCTTCGCCTACAACAGCGGTATGGCGGTCACCGACGCCGCGCTGGGCCGGTACATAGCCGACCTCGCACGGGCGGGCGGGCGCGGGGAAAAGGTCAACTTCTGGTGAGTGGTTCCCACACGACCGGCACGACCGGCACGACCGGCACCTCAGAGACGGCCGGCGCGGCGGAGACGACGGGCACGGCCGGCGCGGTACAGGCGACGGGCAGTGCGGAGACCGGCGTCGGCTGGTGGGCCGGGAACTCACGGGCGCTGCTCGGCCTCGCGCTCCCGCTGATCCTGACCAACTTCGCCTACGTAGCGCTGACCACCGTCGACATCGTGATGCTGGGCAGGCTCGGCGCGGTCGAGATCGCCGCCGCCGGACTGGCCATCGCGCTGTTCAACCAGTTGCGCACCACCGGCACCGGGCTGGTCACCGGAGTCAGCAACCTGGTGGCCGAGGCGCGGGTGCGGGACGACCGGGAGCGGGTCGGCGCGCTGCTGTTCGCGGGGTTCTTCTGGGCGACCGCGTGCGGTGTGGTGTTCTGCGCCGTACTCCTGCTGATCGGCCCGCTGCTCGTGCTGCTGGGGCAGGACCCGGAGGTGGTCCGCAAGGCCGGCGAGTTCCTGATGGTCCTGGCGCCGGGCATGCTGCCCTGCCTGTGGTTCCAGAACCTGCGGCACTTCACCACCGGCCTCAGGCGGCCCGGCCCGCTGCTGGCCATCACCCTGGCCTCGGTCCTGGTGACCATCGGCCTCAACTACGTCCTGATCTACGGCAAGTTCGGCCTGCCCGCGTTCGGCTTCGTCGGTGTGGCGATCGCCACCGTCACGGTGTTCCTGCTGTCCTTCCTGGCGTTCATCGCGGTGATCCTGCGCGACGGCGTCCTCCGCCCGTACCTCACCTCGCCCGACGCGCGGCGCTGGTCCGGGGACGCGGTCCGGTCGGTCTGGCGCCTCGGCCTGCCGATCTCGGGCACGTACGCCTCGGAGGCGGGGTTCTTCAGCGTGCTCACCCTGATCGTCGGAACCCTGGGCGTCGAGGCCCTGGCCGCGCAGACGGTGCTGAACCAGATCGTCTACATCGTCTTCATGATCTCCGCCGGCCTGTCGCACGCGGCGTCGATCCACATCAGCGAGGCCGCCGGCGGCAACGACTATGCGACAGCACGCAGAACAGGGCTCCTCGGTACGGCCTGGGGCGTCATCGCCATGCTGGTCGTCGCCGTCGCCTACCTGGCGATCCCCGACCCGATCGTGTCCCTCTTCATCTCGGCCGAGCACGCCGGCAACGCGGACATCATCGCGCTGACCGTGACCGGACTGCTGATCGCCGCCCTGATGCAGGTCTTCGACGCCGTGCAGAACATCGGCAACGGCATCCTGCGCGGCATCGGCGACACCGCCGGGCCGTTCCGGATCTCCCTCGTCGGCTACTGGCTGATCGGGCTGCCCGCGGGCTATCTGCTCGGGGTGATCGCCGACTGGGGCGTCGAGGGCGTCTGGATCGGCCAGACCATCGGCCTCGCCGCCACCGCCGCCATCCTGCTGGTCGCGTTCCTGCGCCGCGTCGACCGGCTCCACCGCGCGGCGTCCGGCGCACCCGTCCCGGAACCGGAGTCCTCATGAACCACGTTCTCGCACCCGCCGCTTCGGCCTCCCTGATACGCAGCGAAGTGGCGGGCCTGCCCCGCTACGATCCCGGCGCGGACCCGGACGAGGTGGCCGCCCTCAGCGGCGCCCGCCAGGTGATCAAACTCTCCAACAACGAGAGCCCGTTCGGTGTCTCTCCGGCGGTCGCCGAAGCCGTACGGCTGAGCCTGGCCGACGGCGTCAGCCGCTACCCCGACCCCACCGGCAAACGGCTGGCCGACGCCATCGGGAAGAGTCTGGACGTGCCGGCCGGGCGCGTTGTGCTCGGCAACGGTTCGGAGAACATCCTGGAGCTGCTGTGCCAGGCCGTACTCGACCCCGGTGACCTGGTGGTCACCCAGGCGCCAGGGTTCAGCCTGCACGAGACCTTCCCCCGGGTCATGGGCGCCCGGGTCGAGAAGGTCCCGGTCACCGCAGGCTTCGGGTTCGACGCGGACGCCTGGCGTGACGCACTGGCCGCCGGCCCGAAACTCGTCTTCCTCGCCAACCCGTGCAACCCCACCGGCGCCGTGGTCAGCGCCGGCCAGCTGGAGCACGTCGTGGCCGCGGCCCCGCGGTCGGCCCTGCTGGTGCTCGACGAGGCGTACGGCGAGTTCGCCCGACCCGACCCGGAGTACCCCGACGGGCTGGAGGCGCTGCGCGGCCTGGACCGGCCGTGGATCGTGCTGCGCACCTTCTCCAAGGCCTACGGCCTGGCGGGCGTCCGGGTGGGGTACGGCATCGCTTCCGACGCCGCCCTGGTCGAGGCACTGGACCGGGTCCGCACCCCGTACAACGTCAACCGGCCGGCCCAGGACGCCGCCATCGCCGCGCTGGGCGACCACGAGCACCTGGCAGACACGGTCCGCCGGACGGGTCTGGAGATCGCCAGGGTCACCGGCCGGCTGCGCGGCGCGGGACTGGGCGTGGTCCCGTCCTCGACCAACTTCCTGTTCATCGACACCGGCTGCCGCTCCGACCGGGTCGCCCGGGAGCTGCACCGCGCCGGAATCATCGTCAAGGCGTGGCGCGAGCCGGGATACGAGAACTACATCCGAGCCTCCCTCTCGACCCCCGAGGAGAACGACGTCTTCGTGCGGTGTCTGACGGAGATCTGCGCGAAGGACAAGCCGTGATCAAAACGAGGATATCCGACCTGATCGGGCGAACGCCCCTGCTCGAACTGTCGGTTGCGGACGGTTCGGCGACCGTCGTGCTGAAGATGGAGCAGTACAACCCCACCGGCACTGCCAAGATCCGGATGGCCAGGAGCATGGTGGACGAGGCGGAGGAGGCCGGGCTGCTCACCCCCGGCGGATGGCTGGTCGAGTCCACCTCCGGCAACACCGGGCTCGGCCTGGCGCTCATCGCCGCCGAACGCGGATACAAGTTCACCGCCGTGGTGGACAACCACTCCAGCACGGACAAGCTGCGCGGCATGCTCGCCTACGGGGCCGACATACTCAATGTCGCCGGCGACGAGGAAGGCCTCGCCACCGCCGAACGCGACACCGTGGCCGAGCGCCTCGCGGCCGAGCGGGGCGCGTACTGGACCGCGCAGCACCGCAACCAGGGGAACCCCAACGGCTACCGCCCGCTCGCCCGCGAGCTGCACGACGATCTGGGCGACGCTATCCACTACCTGTACGGGGCCGTCGGCACCGGTGGTTCGCTCTGCGGCACCGGCCGCGCCCTGCGGGAACGCATCCCGGACCTGAAGATCATCGGTGTCGAGCCGGTGGGGTCCGTCGTCTTCGGCGGGGAGGGCGCGCCGTACCACCAGTCCGGCACCGGTACCCCCGAGGGCTCGGAGATCGGCGGTGTCGTCGACTACGAACTGATCGACCAGGGGCTCAAGGCCAGTGACTCGGAGGCCTTCGAGACCTGCCGCTACCTGGCCAGGAACTTCGGCATCCTGATCGGCGGTTCGGCGGGCGGCGTGGTCTACAAGGCCCTGGAGCAGGCGCAGGGCGCGGGGCCCGGGGCCACCATCGTCGTGCTGGTCTGCGACGGCGGCGACAAGTACCTGGACACCGTGTTCAACGACGACTGGATGGCGGCCAACGGCCTGTTCGACGAGCAGGTCGTCCGTCGGCTGGCCGCGATGCTGCGGTAGCGCCCGCCGCCGGAACGGGCGGGACACCCGGCGGATCAGGTGGGATCCACCGATGCGCCGGTCTGTCCTGCCCACCGGCGAGGGCGGCGCCGCGGACGCCGGACGGGAGCCCGGCATCCCTCGCGGCGACCGTGCCCGGTCCCGGCCGATCGCTGTGGCGCAGGCGGTGTGCGTGGTGCCTGGCGGTGCGCGTCGTACGGGTGGTGCCGGCAGTGCGGGTGGTGCCTGGCGGTGCGCGTCGTACGGGCGGTGCCGGCAGTGTGCGTGGTGCCTGGCGGTGCGCGTCGTACGGGTGGTGCCGGCAGTGCGGGTGGTGCCTGGCGGTGCGCGTCGTACGGGTGGTGCCGGCAGTGCGGGTGGTGCCTGGCGGTGCTTCGCGTGTGCCGGCCGCGCGGCGCCGTGCTCGATCAGGGCCGGGCCGGGCGGCCCGGCCCTTCGCCCTGACGGCCGGCGTTCGGGCGGGTGGCCGGGAGCCGCAACGCCGCACCGATGCCCGCCGGCCCCGCCACCCGCTCCGAGTGCGCACGGTGGCGCGGTGTCCCGCGATGCCGTGCCCGGACGCCCGGACGCCCGGACGCCCGGACGCCTCGAACCGCCGCCCTGCACAGGCCTCCTGGGCCGAGCCCGTCCGAGGGCCCACCTGGCGGAGCCAGGGCTCTTCGGCCGTTCGTGTGAGAGCTGATACGCTGCCACTAATGAAAACGAAAATGATAATCAGAACATGTACGGCTCTGGCGGTGCTGGCGGTCGCGGGGTGCGCCGCAGGCCGGTCCGCCGATGACGGCGGGCAGGACGCGAAGTCGGGGAAGAGCGCGGCGGCCTATCCGCTCACCCTTAAGAACTGCGGCGTCGATGTGACCTACAAGGCCGCGCCGGAGAAGGTCGTCACCCTCAACCAGACCGCCGCCGAGATCCTCATCCACCTCGGGTGGGCGACCGGATCGTCGGGTCGGGCTACGAGATCGAGAAGACCCCGGACGCGGTCGCCGAGGAGTACGAGAAGATCCCGCAGCTGTCGGCGGAGGGGGGCACGGTCAAGCACGAGAAGCTGCTCGAAGCGCAGCCGGACTTCGTCTACAGCTCGTTCGCGAGCTTCCTCACCAAGGAGGAGGCCGGCGACCGCAAGGAGCTGCACGACCTGGGCGTGCCGACCTATCTCACCGAGTTCGACTGCTCGTACCACGAGGCCGTCGCCGACGCGGACTTCGACATGCTGTTCGAGGAGTACCGCCGACTCGGCAGGATCATGGGCCGCCCCGACGCGGGGGAGAAGCTGGCGACCGAGCAGAAGGCCGTGGTGGACAAGGCCGTCGGCGAGGTCGAGAAGCGGGACGAGCCGGTGAAGGCGATGTGGTTCTACTCCACCTTCGAGGGCACTCCGTGGGCCGCAGGTCCCGGTGGTCTGCCGCAGCACATCTCGGAGCTCGTCGGCGCCGAGAACATCTTCGCCGATGCCAAGTCCAAGTGGGCGGAGGTGAGCTGGGACGAGGTCGCCGCCCGGAACCCGGACGTCATCATCCTGGCCGACCTGACCCGGGGCGAACCCAACGACACGGCCGAGGAGAAGATCGAACTGCTCAAGAAGGATCCCCTCACCAGCAAGCTCGCCGCGGTGAAGGGCGACCGGTTCATCACCATCCCCGGCACCCACATGGACCCGAGCTACGGCAGCGCATCCGCCGTTCCCGCGCTCGTCGACGGCCTGAACAAGCTCGGGTAGTCGCGAATCACATGACGACGAGTTCACACAAGTCCGCCGCGCCCACCGGGAATCCGGCCCCAGCCGTGCGGCGGTTCCGGTGGGCGCGCGGCGCGCCCCGACGGTGGCGCTCTTCTTCCTGGCCGTGGCCGGGCTGCTGGTGTCGGTCGTCACCGCGACACTGTTCGGGAGCGCGGACGTCCAACCCCTAGATGTCGTCTCGACGATCCTGCGGCACGTCGGTCTGGACTCCATCGCCCCCACCACGCCGCTGCCGGGTCTCCATGACGCCCTGATCTGGGAGTCCCGCTTCCCGCGGGTGCTGCTGGCCGCCGCCGTCGGCATGGCCCTGGCGGTCTCCGGCGCGATCCTGCAGGCGGTCACCAGGAATCCCCTGGCCGACCCCTACCTGCTGGGAGTCTCCTCCGGTGCCTCAACCGGCGCGGTCGTGGTGCTCCTGCTGGGCGTCGGCGGAAGCATCTCCCTGTCGACCGGAGCCTTCGCCGGCGGCCTGGTCTCCTTCGGCGTACTGCTGGTCCTGCTCGGCGGGGGGCGTGTCGCCAGCCCCTCCCGCGTGGTGCTGACCGGCGTGCTCGTGTCCCAGTTCTTCGCCGCGGTCACCTCGGTCGTCCTCATGGTCAGCGGGGACGCGAACTCCACCCGGGGCTTCACCTACTGGCTGCTCGGCACCCTCGCGGGCGCCCGGTGGGAAGGGGTGACCGTCACCTTGGTGATCATCCTGATCGGGGTGGTCGCCGTGCAGTTCCTCGCGCCCGCCCTCGACGCCTTCACCTTCGGGTGGGACTCCGCCGAAACCCTGGGCATCAACGTCACCGCGGCCCGTGTCTGGCTGATGGTGCTGACCTCGGTCATGACGGCGGCCGCCGTGGCGGCCTCCGGCGCGATCGGCTTCATCGGGCTGCTCGTCCCGCATGCCGTCCGCATCCTGGCGGGTCCGACGCACCGCTCCCTGCTTCCCCTGTCCGCGATCGTCGGCGCCGTCTTCCTCATCTGGGTGGACGTGTTCGCACGGACGGCGTTCGCGCCCCACGAACTGCCCGCCGGCGTCATCACCGCGCTGCTCGGCGCCCCCGCCTTCGCGCTGGTCCTGAAGCGTCTGGAGTCCTGATGGGCCGTATCACCACCACCCGGCTGTCCTGGTCGGTCAAGGGCCACCGGCTGCTGGACGGCATCGAGATGGCGGCCCCCGACGGGAAGATCGTCGGCCTTCTCGGTCCCAACGGCTCGGGCAAGTCGACACTGCTGCGCCTGCTCGCCGGACTGCGCCGCCCCGACACCGGAACCATCCGCTACGACGACACCAGCCTGGGCGATCTCGGCCGCCGGGTGCGGGCCCGACGGCTCGCCGTCGTCGAACAGGACGCGTCCGCCCACCACCACGTCAACGTCCGCCAGGTCGTGGAACTCGGCCGCACACCGTTCCGCGGCCGCTTCGACGCGCTGACCGAGCGCGACCGGCGGATCGTCGACTCGGCCCTGGAACGGACCGGGATCGGCGACAAGCAGCACCGGAGTTGGCACACCCTCTCCGGAGGGGAGAAGCAGCGCACCCAACTCGCCCGCGCCCTCGCCCAGGAGCCGCGGGAGATCCTGCTCGACGAACCCACCAACCACCTCGACATCCGCCACCAGCTCGAACTCCTCGACCTGCTGACGCAACTCCACGTCACCTGCGTCGTCGCCCTGCACGACCTCAACCTCGCCGCCCGGTACTGCGACCACGTCGTCGTCCTCGACGGCGGGCGGGTGGCCGCCGCGGGAGCCCCGGAGGCCGTGCTGACCCCGGACCTGATCGAGTCGGTCTACGGCGTCCACGTGCTCGTCGACCGTGAACACGCCACCGGCACGCTCCGCATCACCTACCTCGCCGCCGCACGAACGACCGCCACCGGCCGGCAAGGACCATGACGGGTCTCGACCCTTGATCCCGGGCACGCGAGACACCGGATCCCGAGGATCTGGGAACGGACGTCTCGTGGTCATGAAGAACTATCCGCAGCAGTTCAAGGCGGACGGTCGCGCTGTACCGGTCGCGGCCCGAGGCGACGATCAGGCAGGCCGCCGACGGGCTCCTGGCCCCGGCGGTCGACGTGTCGCCGTGGCTGCGTCCCGACGCGCCGCTCGTGATCGCGGCGCATACCCGGCTCCGGCTCACCCGCGAGGCCGCGGCCGGTCTCCGCCGCCCTGGAGAAGCCGGCCGGCCTGCCCCGCTCACCCCGGCCCGCGTCCGCCGGGGGTTGAGGAACCTCCGCCCTCACCCGCACAGTCCGGCCCGTGCGCCCACACCCTCAACTCCCGGCCCAGGACGCCCAGCCGGCCCGAAGAACCGGCGATCCGCCACCCGTGACGACGTGGGCGAATCGACCAGACGGCCCGAAAGTGCCGCTGACCGTGATCAATTCAAAGCTCATCAACCATGAACGGCAGGCTGAACTGAACCGCTGACGGGGTGGTTCCGGAACACGCCAGACACCTGCCTTCAGCCAGCGGCAGAACACCGGCCCGACCCGGCTCGACGATCACTACAGTCCAGGTTCATGACGACAGTTACCACGCGCACGGTCGAGTACGCGGCCGACGGCCTGACGATGATCGGGCACCTCGCGCTCCCGGCCGGTGGCGAGCGCCGGCCCGCGGTCCTGGTCGGGCCCGAGGGGGTGGGGCTCAGCGACGTCGAGCGCCGCCGGGCCGATGCGCTCGCCGAGCTGGGATATGTGGCGCTGGCCTTCGACCTCCACGGCGGGCGCTATGTGAGCGACCCGGAGGAGATGCTGGCCCGTTGCATGCCGCTGCTCGCCGACCCCGACCGGATGCGGGGCATCGGCCACGCGGCGCTCGACGTGCTCCGCGCCGAGCCGCGGGCCGACCCGGACCGGATCGCCGCCGTCGGCTACGGCACCGGGGGCGCGATCGCGCTGGAACTCGGGCGCGACGGCGCCGACCTGCGCGCGATCGCGACAGTCAACGGGCTGACCACGGGCCGACCGGGCGAGGCGGAGCGCATTCACTGCCCGGTGTGGGCCGGAGTCGGGTCGGAAGACCCGATCATGCCGCCCGTGCAACGGGACGCATTCACCGCCGAGATGCAGGCTGCGGGCGTCGACTGGCGCCTCGTGGTCTACGGCGGAGCCTTGCACGCCTTCCATCACCCACCGGTCGACCACACCGTGCTTCCCGGGGTCGGCCATCACCCTCGGCACGCGCAGCGAGCTTGGCGGGACGTCGTCGACCTGCTCGCCGAGTGCCTGCCCGTAACGGAGTGACCTGGGCATACTGGGATTCGTTCACCCGCGCTGACAGCTCGTGGCTTCGAGCCATCGCTCCGGGGATCGACACCTGCGCTACGGTCCGGTGCCGTGGAGGACACTGCGAAACCGGCGGTACTGATCGACGATGACAGCGCCAAGCCCTCGGCCGCAGAGGAACTGCCGGCGAAGGCCGCCGGGTACGGGACCGCCCACGTCAAGCGGGCCCGCAGCGCCGACCGATGGGCACGCCGATCTTCCCCACCTCCGATCTGTTGTCCGGTGTCCCTCAGAGCGGTTGCCGGGGGCGTGGCAGTCGGCCCGCGTCAGCGCGCTCATCGCCCCCGTACGGTCTGGTTCTGCGCGGATCCCTCGGCTCCGGCTGCTCGCCGTCCACCGCGCCGACCAGCAGCGCCAGGCCGTCGGGGCGGACGTGGTCCCACCAGGCGAGGTCGGCGAGAACGCCTCGCCTGACCACGTCCGTATCGGCGACGGTCCAGAGGACCGGCCGCGCTGGAGTCCGCCGTCGCCCGCCGCGGCCAGGTGGCCGGGTGCGTGGTGCTTTCGGACCGCGGCTCGCGGTTGCGGTCACGGAAGGTTGCTGCCGTGCTCACTCGGCGCGGCCGGTCGGCTCCATGGGCCGCGTCGGGGCCGCCGGCGGCAACGCCGCCATAAACAGCTTCCTCGCGCTGCTGCAGAAGGACGTCCTCGACCGCCGCACCTGGGCCATTCGACCGGATCTGCGGATCGCGATCGTCACCTGGATCGAGCGGGCCTGGCGCCGGCGCCACCCCTCCGAGGCGAACGTTGCGTGACGCGGCACCTAGAAGAAGCCCAGCCTCTTCGGTGAGTACGACACCAGGAGGTTCTTCGTCTGCTGGTAGTGGTCCAGCATCATCTTGTGCGTCTCACGGCCGATGCCGGACTGCTTGTAGCCTCCGAAGGCGGCGTGCGCGGGGTAGGCGTGGTAGCAGTTCGTCCAGACCCGGCCCGCCTGGATCGCGCGGCCCGCGCGGTACGCCTGGTTGACGTCGCGCGTCCAGACCCCGGCGCCGAGGCCGTAGAGGGTGTCGTTCGCCGTCCTGACGGCGTCGTCGAAGTCGGTGAACGAGGTCACCGCGACGACCGGCCCGAAGATCTCCTCCTGGAAGACCCGCATCCGGTTGTCTCCCTCGAAGATCGTCGGCTGGACGTAGTAGCCGCCGGCCAGCTCGCCGCCGTACTCGATGCGCTGGCCGCCCGTGAGGATCTTCGCGCCTTCCTGCTGGCCGATGTCCAGATACGAAAGGATCTTCTGCAACTGGTCGTTGGAGGCCTGCGCTCCGATCATCGTGTCCGTGTCGAGGGGGTGGCCCGGGACGATTGCCTCGGTACGCGCGATGCCGGCGTCGAGGAAGTCGCCGTAGTGGCCGCGCTGGATCAGCGCCCGCGACGGACACGTGCACACCTCGCCCTGGTTGAGGGCGAACATGGTGAAGCCCTCCAGCGCCTTGTCCCTCAGATCGTCGTCGGCCGACCAGATGTCGTCGAAGAAGATGTTCGGCGACTTGCCGCCCAGCTCCAGGGTGACGGGCTTGATGTTCTCCGCGGCGTACTGCATGATCAGCCGCCCCGTCGTGGTCTCGCCGGTGAACGCGACCTTCGCCACCCGGGGGCTCGACGCGAGGGGCTTGCCCGCCTCCGCGCCGAAGCCGTTGACGATGTTCACGACTCCCGGCGGCAGCAGGTCGGCGACGAGGCTCATCCAGTAGTGGACCGACGCGGGCGTCTGCTCGGCGGGTTTGAGTACCACCGCGTTGCCGGCGGCCAGGGCCGGGGCGAGCTTCCAGACGGCCATCAGGATGGGGAAGTTCCACGGGATGATCTGCGCGACCACGCCGAGCGGCTCGTGGAAGTGGTAGGCCACCGTGTCGTCGTCGATCTCGCTGAGCGATCCCTCCTGGGCGCGCAGCACACCGGCGAAGTACCGGAAGTGGTCGATGGCCAGCGGGATGTCGGCCGCCAGCGTCTCCCGGACCGGCTTGCCGTTCTCCCAGGTCTCCGCGACCGCGAGTTCCTCCAGATGCGCCTCCATCCGGTCGGCGATCCTCAGCAGCACGTTGGCCCTGGCGTCCGGGGCGGTGCGGCCCCAGCCGGGGGCCGCCGCGTGCGCGGCGTCCAGGGCCCGCTCGACGTCCTCGGCCGTGCCGCGGGCGATCTCGGTGAACGCCTTCCCGTTGACGGGGCTCGGGTTCTCGAAGTACATGCCGCGGGCGGGCGGTACGAACTCGCCGCCGATCCAGTGGTCGTAGCGGGACTCGTACGTGACGATCGCACCCTCGGTGCCGGGCGCGGCGTAGCGGGTCATCTCGGAGGCCTCCCGGGCTCACCGCCGTCCTCCGTCGGACGGCGTTTCGACGCCGAACCTAGGGAGGCGGACGTTGCAGCTCCGTTGCACCCGGCGGTCCGGTCGCAGCGTGGTGCGCGCAACGCGGTACCGGTGCGACGCGGGCCGGAGGGCGGTGCGGGCCGGAGGGGGGTGCGGGCCGGAGGGCGGTGCGGGCTCCGTGCCGCCTGACGGCGGGTACCGGCCCGGCGCGACCGTGTCCCCGGCGGGCCGCCGCCTGCGCGTCAGCGCGGCTCGGCGGCGCCGGCGTCCTCGGCGGCGGGCTCCGGTTCACCTCGGCCCTCGCCCGGGGCCGCCTTCTCCGGGGTGCAGACGACCTCGTCGCGCGGTGTGTAGTGGGTCGTGAAGTCCTCCCGGCCGACCTCGCGGCCGTCCTTGACGAAGTGGCGTCCGACGGTGACGTCGAAGCCCTCGAGCGGTGTCTGGGGCTCGCACTCCGCTCCGCTGCCCTTGCGGGTGCCCGGCTCCCTGACGTCGGTGCGCGGTCCCTTGGTCGCGCGTACCTCGTCGTACTTCTTCGTGCCGAGGAAGGAGATGGTGACCGAGGTGTCCGTGGACTCGGCCTTCACGTAGACGGCGTTGCCGGAGTCGTTGAGCCAGCGCAGGTCGAGGGTGCCCCAGGCCACCGTGGCCTCGCGGCCCTCCGGGTAGCGCTCGATGTAGAACGAGTGGGCTCCGTACTCCACCGGCTTGACTCCCGCGAAGAACACGGCGTTGAACATCGTGGTCGCGACGGCCGAGACACCCCCGCCGGGGACTTCACATACTGGCCGTTATTGATCATGATGCCGTCGACGAAGCCGTTCGCCTTGGTGCGCTCACCGACCGTCCGGTCGAAGCTCCACTCCTTGCCCGGCAGGACGACGGAGCCGTCGATGCGTTCCACGGCGCGGGCGATGTTGGTGACCCGGTAGGGGGCCGAGGGGAAGTCGACGGTGAACGAGGAGACCTTCTCCTTGATTCCGAGGCGCCGGGCGGTCTCGCCGGTGAACTGCGGCTGGACGGCCTTCGCCGGGATCTCGCCGGTGCGGGCCGCGCCCTCGCGGGTCAGCAGGGGGAGTACGGCCTTGCCGAAGTCCCGCTCCTCGACCTGGTGGCCGGCGCGGGCCTGCCGGGTCACGACGACCCGGTCGCCGTCGAGCCCGAGTACGGCATCGCGCGGGCCCTGCGCGGCCTCGCGTATCTGGGCGGATACCCCGGGGTCGTTGAGCAGCCCCTCGGCGTCGAGCGACGGCGTGAGCCGTCCGCCGTCTCCCGGCGTCATGGCCAGGTGGCGGCCGAGAACCGAGGGGCCGATGGTCACGGCCCTGCCGTCGAGGGTGAGCGTGACGGGGCCGGACATCGCGGGCAGGGCGAAGTCGTTCATGGCCCGCTCGGTCTCGGCCCGGTCGGTGCGCGGAGCCGTCCGCTTCACCGGCATCACGACCGGCGAGCGGTCCGCGCGCAGGTAGCCGTCCCGGAGGGCGTCCGGAGCGCGCTCCTTCACCAGGGACGTGCCGGTGACCGGTGCGACGGCCGCCGCCCGGCCGTCCTCGAACGATATGGCGCCGTCGCGCACCTTCCGCTCGGCGGTCACGGCCATGCGTGCGATCGCGGTCCGGTTCTTCTCCTCGTCGACGCGTATCACCGGCTCGATCTCGCGGTTCTCCGCGCTGAAGAGCCTCCCCACGACGCTGACGGGGTCGAGCGCGTCGCTGACGGCGCTGTCCGCGGTCGCCGCCGTGTCGACGGAGAGACCGAGCGCGGCCGGCTCCGCCTTCTCGACCCGGTCCCCGATCCTGAGCGTGAGCGGAGCGGCGAAGGTCCCCGCGAGCTCCCGGTCCAGGGTCCGCCGGGCCTCCGGCAGACTCATCCCGCCGATGTCGACCCCCCGCACCCTGGTGCCGTCGGGGACGTCCGCGGCCGCCAGTCCGGCCGCCGCGTACAGACCGCCTGCGGCGAGGACGGCCGCCCCGCCCGCGACGGTCAGAGCGAACCGCCGGTGGCCGGATGCGCCGGTTCCGCGTGCCATGGGACTCCCTCGGCGTCGGCCGGGCCGCGACGACGCCCTGGCGGGCCGCCGGTACAGCCCGGTGAACGTTTTCGGAGCCTCCACCATCCACCAGAACGGGCTAAAAGTAACCTAAATGTGACTGTTTTCACCAACCGGGTGCCCGGTGGTCCGGTCCGCCGGCGGCGTCCGGAAATCGCAGGTCAGGCCGCGGATGCACAGAGGTCCTGCCGCCCGAGGCGCCTTCGCCCCGGCGATGCCCGGTCCGGGCCGCGGTCCCGCCTCTACTCCCCGCCGAGCCTGGAGGCTCCCTCCGCGAGCTCCCGGTCCAGAGCCCGGGCCCTGGCCTGCGCCGCGGGGCGGCGGTGCTCGGGGAGGGCGGCGGCCAGGGCCCGCCATACGGCGAGGTCGTCCTCGCCCCACCGGCTGTACGCCCAGTCCGCCAGCAGACCCGGGTCGCCGCGGGCGATCAGGGCGGTGCGCAGCTGGTCCCGCAGCCGCTCGCGCAGCCGCACCACGCCGGGCGCCCGGGAAGCGGGCAGCAGCGGCCCGGTGTACCCGCCGAGCGCCGCGGCGAGCCCACCCGAGGCGAGCCGGCGGCCCACGGTGCCGAAGTCGGCGTCGACGGCGACACCCAGCCGGTACGGACGGGACCTCAGCAGCCGGGGGCCGAGCAGTGCGCGCAGCCGGGACAGCTCGGCGCGCAGCGTCACCGGGGTGATGCGCTCGTCCTCGTACAGCTCCAGCAGCAGCTCGTCACCGCTCAGCCCCTCGGGGCGGTGGGCGAGCATCACGACGATCTCGCTGTGCCGCCGGCTCAGCCGCACCCTGCGGCCCTCCAGGACCAGCAGCGCCTCGTCCCGGCCCAGGGCCGTCAGCTGCGCCGCGCCGCCCCGGGGCTGGGGCGCCAGCAGTGCCAGCTGCGACTCGGCGGCCCGCGCCACCGCACCGACGAACGCCAGACTGTGGGGATGAGCCAGCCCGTTCCCGCCGGTGATGTCGACCGCGCCCAGCAGCCGGCCGCTGTGCGGGTCGTGGACCGGGGCCGCGGCGCACGTCCAGTCCTGCACCGGGCGCTGGAAGTGCTCCGCCGCGAACACCTGCACCGGACGGTCGACCGTGAGCGCCGTGCCCGGTGCGTTCGTCCCCGCCACCGCCTCGGCCCAGCGCGCCCCCTCCACGAAGTTCATCCGCCCCGCTCGCCGCCGCGCCGCGGGGTGGCCCTCGACCCACAGCAGCCGTGCCTGGGCGTCGCACACCGCGACCAGGTGCTCGCCGTCGACGGCGTACGCGCCCATCAGCTCCCGGATCAGGGGCATCACCCGGGACAGCGGGTGCCCGTCCCGGTGCACCGCCAGTTCGTCGTCATGGAGTTCCACACTCGCCCGGCCCTCCGGGGCGACCCTGGCCCGCGCGGACCGCCGCCACGACTCGGCCACCAGGGGCCGTACTCCCGCCTCCACCCGGCCCGCCGCGGTGAACTGCTCGTACGCCCGGCGCAGCGCACCGGCACGCCGCCCGGCGTCGCCATCGGGCTCCAGCGCCACCCATGGGTCCGTCAACTCGGCCTCCCGGTCCCCGGTCCGCGTCCGTGCCCATCGTCGTGCGGCCCGGCGCCCCCGACAAGGGGCGCGCACCGGCGCGCGGGCCCACACCGCCCCCGCCGTGCGCCGGCCGTCCCCTTCGCGCGCGGTACGGCCGGCGGGTGGCGGGGCGGGGAGGTGGAGGGGACCCGTGTGGCCGTGCGGCCGTCGAGGACGCCGCGGGCACATGAGGGAACCGAAGGGCACGCGGACGCGTTGTCACAGCAGTGAGCGGCGCCCCGGGGCCGCGAAGGAGGCTGCGAAATGTCGACAGGTACGAAGATCGCCATCGGGGGAGTGGCCGTCGGCCTTCTCCTGATCCCGCTGATCGGATTCTGGATGTCGCTGCTGGTGATCGTCGGAGTACCCGCCGTGGCCTACTTCGCCCTCGACCCGTCGCAGCGCCGCCGGCTTCGCCGGATCAACAACCGCAAGCAGATCGGGCGCTGAACCGTCGGGCCTTCCGCCCGCTGCCCGCCTCGCCGGCCCCCGCTGCCCCGTCGGGCCGCTGCCCCGTCGGACTGCTGTCTTGCCGGCGCAGCAGCCCGAGTGGTCAGCTCAGCGCGCAGGAGTTCACCACATCGCCGCCCGCGGGCCGCGGGATCCTCCGGTCCGCGGGCGGTGCCGTGCCGTTCTCCACCCATGCGGTCAGCGCGGCGAACGCCGACCGGTAGCACGGCAGGATCGGGCGCAGCCGGTCCGGATGCGCGTCGTACAGGGCGTCCGTGTGGGTGCCCGCCTCGACCGTGTAGTAGCGGTGCAGCTGCGCGCGCCCCCGGTCGCCGATCATCCCCGCGTACACGTCGGAGTCCCGCCGGATCGGCAGCAGGGTGTCGAGATCGCCGTGCAGCGTGATCATGGGCCTGCCGATCCTGCCCGTGAGCGCCACCTTCGCCAGCGCCTTCCGCACCGACGCGGGGCGGGACGCGAGGTCGTAGACGGCGTCGGAGGGGCAGGCCGAGAAGATCTCCTCCGGGGTGGAGCCGGCCGAGGCGCCCGGGCAGTTCCGGTCGTACCCGGGGTCGAACTCGGCGCGGAAGATCTTCTGCGTCACCCCCCAGTACACCTTCTCGTGGTAAGGCCAGAGGAACTCCGAGCCCGGTGCGAAGCCGGCCGCCAGCAGATCCTCGTCAC
Organism: Streptomyces sp. I6; assembly: GCA_003725745.1. GTDB lineage: Bacteria > Actinomycetota > Actinomycetes > Streptomycetales > Streptomycetaceae > Streptomyces. The sequence continues at coordinate 6,619,109 of RHDP01000001.1, forward strand.
CGGCCTGGCCGAGGCTGCGGGCCACCGTGACCGGCAGGTCCGCCAGGAGGTTCGGACCGCGTGCGGTCCACAGGGCGCCCTCCCAGTCCACGCCCCCGTCGTAGAGGCCCGGGCGGTTCTCCAGCTGCCAGCGTGTGAGGTAGCCGCCGTTGGAGATACCGGTCATGTACGTGCGGTCCGGCGCGTGGCCGTAGCGCTGCCGGGCGACGCTCTTCGCCGCCAGGGTCAGCTCGGTCACCCGCCGGTTCCATTCGGCGACGGCGTCCCCGGGCGAGCGGCCGTCGGTGAAGAAGTCGGGTCCGTTGTTGCCCTTGTCGGTGGCGGCGTACGCGTACCCCCCGGCCAGTACGTGATCGGAGATCAGGGCGTCGGTGGCGTACTGACGGCGGGTCCCCGGGGCGCCCGTGACCACCAGCCCCCGTTCCACCGGTCGGGCAGCCTGATGACGAACTGGGCGTCGTGGTTCCAGCCGTGGGTCCGGTTGAGGCGGGAGCCGTCGGGGAAGTAGCCGTCGATCTGGACGCCCGGCACCCCGAGGGGTTGCGCGTGCCGGCCGCCGCGAGTCCCGCCTGGTCCGCCATGTCGGTGTACGGGGTTCCGGCCAGCCCGGCCGTCGTCAGATCTCCCAGGCAGACGGACCGCTGGTGTGCGGCGCCGGGCACGTCGAGCCGGTCCGGCCGGGCGCAGTGGCCGGACGACGCCCCTGCCCGCGCCGGGCCGGCGCCCGCGAAGGACGCCGAGGTGAGTGCCAGGAGCAACGCGGCGAGTACCGGTGCTCTCCGGGGTGTACGGGACAGACGCATGGCGGGCGGCCTCCGAGTGAACGGCGAACGGGTGGGTGCGCCGCCTCAGCGTGCTGGGGCCGATACCGCCCGGCCATGGGCGCGGCCCACACCTCGGGCACTTCGGCCATGTGGGAGGTGAGGGTATGGCGGACACTCGCGCGGAACCTCTCCGGCCGGGTCCGCCCGCGCTCGTCCTGCGTGTGCCGGTGTACGCCGCAGGGTGCCGGCGGGGTGCAGACGTACGCCGCAGGGTGCCGGCGGGGTGCAGACGTACGGAGCAGGGTGCCGGCGGGGTGCAGACGTACGGATCAGGGTGTCGGCGGGGTGCAGACGTACGGAGCAGGGTGCCGGTGTACGCCGACCTCAGGAAGGCCGCACCGCCAGCCTGTCCAGCGCCTCCAGCAGTCCCGGCAGCTCCGGTCCGCGTCCCACCGGCAGGACCTCCCCGGGCTCCTCGTCAAGCAGCACGAGGGCGATGTCGTCGGTCCTGGCCACCAGGGACCACCCCGGCCCGTCCGCCCTCAGCATCCGCGCACCGTCGGACGCGAAGCTCGACCTGACCCGTCCGAGCGGCGGCGCGTCGTCCACATAGCCGTGGAGTTCCTTGAGCACCCGGCGCACCCCTTCGTGCGGCGCCGCGCGTTCCTCCTGCGGGGCGTCCGGCTGCGCGAACGTGATCTGCTCGTCCACCTGCTCACGCCACACGGCCCACTGCAGGGCGACCTCGTCCGCGCCGAGCCGGCGCTGTGCGGGACCCCACTCGCTGGTGTCGGGCGGGGCCAGCGGCGGCCCGCCCGCCTCCTCCTCGTCAGGGTCGTGGGGCGCGGGTACACCCGGCGCGGCCGTCGCCACGGCAAGCGGCCAGCCCGGCAGTGCGGCGACCACCGAACGGTCACTGGGCGACAGGTCGTACTCCATCCCGCAGTCCCACGACGCGATGGCCACGGCCACCAGGGACACGTCGTCGATCACCACCGTCCAGCGGGCTCCGGCACTGTCCTGCCCGAGGACCAGCCCGTAGCCGTCGCCGTAGGGCGCGAGCCCCAGTGCCGCGCACGCCGCGGGGTAGTCGTCGCCGAGCACGCTGGGGAACCGCGCCGGTGTGAGCAGCTGCGCGGTCAGCACAAAGAGCGCGTCGTCGGCCGCTTCGTCCGTCCCGGCCACGGCATCCTCCCCCGTCCGATCGTTCGTCGGCGCACCTTAACCAGTGGGTAACCCCGGCGTCGAGGGTCCGAGGCAGGAAACCGCGCCGGGTTCTGCCGCACCCTGCCCTCGTGGGTGCCGCGGTGAAGGGGCGGGCCGGCGCCCGTCCTCGTCTCCGTCCTTGCTCCCGTATCCGTCCCCGTCCCCGCTCCTGTTCCCGTTCGCGCCCCCGTCCCTGCGGTCGTGCCCGTCGGCGTGGTCCCGTCCCGTCACAGCGGCCCGGTCACCGGCGGTGCCGTCGCGGCGGGGCCGACCACGGGCGGCCGCAGCCACCAGGCCGCCCCGTGCGTCAGTCCTCCCGCAACGCCAGCGCGAGGAAGAGCGACTCCTCGTCGACGTACGAGACCAGCCGCCATCCCGAAGCGGCCAGCAGGGGGCCGAGGTTGGGCTCGGCGCGCAGATCGCCGGGCGTGAGCCGGCGGCCCTGGCGGTGCGCCAGGGCCGCCCGGCCGATCGGGTGCACCAGGGCGAGACGGCCTTCCGCACACACCACCCGGGCCAGTTCACGCAGATCCGCGGCCGGATTCGGCAGATGTGCCATCAGCCCCGAGACGAACACCGCGTCCACCGACGCCGTGCGCAGCGGCAGCCGTGCCGCGTCGGCGAGCAGCAGCGCCGCGTCGCGGCCGCGCCCGGCGCGCACCGCCGCCCGCAGCATCTCGGGAGTCAGGTCGGCGCCGAGGACCGTGCCGTGCGGGCCCACGGCCTCGCGCAGGAGGGGGAGTGCGCGTCCGGTGCCGCAGCCGGCGTCGAGGACCACACCGCCGGGCCGCGGAGCCAGCGCCGCGACACCCGCGGCGAAGGCGGGTTCGTCGTCCGGGAACCGCGTGTCCCAGCTCGCGGCGCGGGCGCCGAAGAACTCCTGCACATGTCTGTGGTCGACGATCATGCGCCACATGATCCCGCAACCCCCGCCACCCCTGATCACCGCCGGTACTACCGCCGGAAGAACTGTCTGAAGAACCGCCGGAACCATCGCAGGAACAGGCGTGCGGTGCACTCGTACGACCTCGGCACGATCGTTCTGAAACATCGGCTGTCATATTCCAGCCGCTTTCGAAATGCGCCCCCGTCCCGCGCCCCGACCAGGACTACCGTCCCTTAGCCATGGGACACCTGGACCACGCCACATTCGGCTGGCTGACCCCCGTGCTGTCGTACACGATGGCCTGCATCGGCGCCGCCCTCGGGCTGCGCTGCACCGTGCGGGCGCTCGACGCGACCGGCCGCTCCCGGCGCAACTGGCTCCTCACGGCGGCCTCCGCCATCGGCACCGGCATCTGGACGATGCACTTCGTCGCGATGCTCGGCTTCGGCGTCACCGGAACCGACATCCGGTACCACGTCCCGCTCACCCTCCTCAGCCTGATCGTCGCCGTGGCGGTGGTCGGTGCGGGTGTCTTCGCCGTCGGCCACAGCAGCGGACGCCTGCGCGCCCTGCTGCTGGGCGGGCTCACCACCGGACTGGGCGTCGCCAGCATGCACTACCTCGGCATGGCGGCCCTCCGGCTGCACGGGGACGTCACCTACGATCCGCTGCTCGTCGCCCTTTCCGTCGTCATCGCCGTGGTCGCCGCGACGGCCGCCCTGTGGGCCGCGCTGAACATCAGATCGCCCCGCGCGGTGGCCGTAGCCTCCCTCGTCATGGGCGCGGCGGTCAGCAGCATGCACTACACCGGCATGCTCGCCGTACGGGTGACCGTCGCGCCCTCGGACGCGGCACTGCCCGGGGCCACGACGATGCAGTTCATCTTCCCGCTCGCCGTCGGCCTGGGGTCGTACCTCTTCCTCACCTCGGCTTTCGTCGCACTCACCCCGACGGCACGCGAACGGGCCGCCTACGCGTCGGCCGGGCGGGAAACCGAGCCCGAGATCGAGCCCGCCGCGCCCGCACCGGAACCGGCCACGTCGTAGGCCGCCGCCCCGAGTCGTCCCGGCCGCCGCGGTCGTCCCGGCCCCACCGCCGTCCCCGAGCGGCCCGGCCGCCGTCGTCGTCCCGGTCCCGGCCCACCGCCGTCCGTGCCGCCGTCGGCGCGTCCCGGGCCCCCGCCCCGGCCCGGACACCGCCCGCCCCGGCCCGGAACCCCGCGCGGCCGCCCCGCCGTCCCCGCCGCTCCCAACGACCCGCACCCGGAACGAGGAGGCCATGCGCACACCGCGCAGCACGTCCGGCGCCCAGACGCCGCCCCCGCACCCGCGACCACCCGCGGCGTCCGGTGCCCCGGCGTTCCGCGGTCGCCGTGCCCACGCGGGGTCGCCCGCGGACGAACGGGCCGAGCCCGGCATCGCCCGCGGGCCGGCCGTCCCGCCCCGCCGGGAGGCACCGGGACCGGGGGAGTCCCGGCAGCTGCGTCCCAGGACCGTACGCGCCAAGATCATCTCGTTGCTGATGGTCCCCGTCGTCTCCCTGCTCGCCCTCTGGGGATTCGCCACCGTGACCACCGCGCAGGACGTCGCCCGGCTCCGTCAGCTCCAGGACGTCGAGAACCGCGTGCGCGGACCCGTCGCCGGCGCCGTGCACGCACTCCAGGACGAACGCCGGGCCGCACTCCGCCACATCGCCGCGCCCGGTTCCCAGCGCGCCACCGACCTGCGGCAGCGGGCGAAGGCCACCGACACCGCACTCGCCGCACTCTCCCTCGGCCCGTCCCACACCGTCGCCGAGGGCGGCGAGTTGCCCCGCGACGTCGGCCGGCGGCTGGCCGGGTTCGTCGCACAGGGCCGCGGTCTCGCCGCCCTCCGGGTCTCCGTGCTCGAGGACCGGACCGACTGGGACGGCGCATACGAGAAGTACACGGCAGCCATCGCCTCGGGCTTCGGCGTCGCCGGAGCACTCGCCGGCGTCCAGGACTCCGGCACCAGTGCGGACGCGAGGGTGCTGCTCGAGTTCGCCCGGGCCGGGGAAATGCTCGCGCGTGAGGACGCGCTGCTCACCGGCGCCCGTGCCGCCGGGTCCTTCGGCTCCGACCGGCTGCGGCGGTTCACCGGGGCCGTGGAGACCCGTCGTGCGCTCACCGAGTCCGCCGCGGCCGACCTGCGTCCGCGCGAGCGAGCGTCCTGGCGCGTGCTCACGGCCCAGGTCGCCTACCGGGCCCTGAGATCCGCCGAGGACGCCACCGCCGCCGCCCCGGCCGGGCGCCGGGCGGCCGGGGCCGTGCCCGCCGCCACCTGGGACACCGCCCACAGCGCCGTTCGCGCCGGCATGCGGGACATCGAGACGAGCGCCCGGCGCGGCGCGGCGGACCGGGCAGACCCCGTCAAACACGGCCTGTTCACCGGCGCCGGTGCCGCGGTCCTCCTCGGACTGGCCGCGGTGGCGGCCTCCCTCGCCATCTCCGTACGCATCGGCCGTGCCCTCGTCGTCGAACTCGTCGGTCTCCGCAACACCGCCCTCGAGATCGCGCGGCACAAACTGCCACAGGCCATGGGCCGGCTCCGCTCCGGAGAGGACATCGACGTCCGGGCCGAGGCGCCGCCCGGGCCACCCGCGCAGGACGAGATCGCCGAGGTCGGCGAGGCGCTGTCCACCGTGCACCGCGCCGCGCTCAGCGCCGCCGTCGAACGCGCCGAACTCAGCCGCGGCATCTCCGGGGTGTTCGTCAACCTCGCCCGCCGCAGCCAGGTGCTGGTCCACCGGCAGCTCACCCTGCTCGACGGCATGGAGCGCCGGGCGGAGGACCCGGGTGAGCTGGGCGACCTGTTCCGCCTCGACCATCTGACGACCCGTATGCGCCGGCACGCGGAGAGCCTCATCATCCTGTCCGGCGCGGCACCTGGCCGGGCCTGGCGGATGCCCGTCCCGCTCACCAACGTCGTCCGCGCCGCGGTGTCCGAGGTCGAGGACTACGCGAGGGTCGAGGCGCGGCAGCTCCCGGAGGCCGCGGTGGCCGGTGCCGCGGTCGCCGACCTCACCCACCTGCTGGCCGAACTCATCGAGAACGCCGCGCAGTTCTCACCACCGCACACCAAGGTCAGGGTCAGCGGCGAGCCGGTCGGCAACGGCTACGCACTGGAGATCGAGGACCGGGGGCTCGGCATGGGCAAGGAGGCCCTCGCGGACGCCAACCGCCGCATCGAGCAGTCGGAGGCGCTCGACCTCTTCGACAGCGACCGGCTGGGCCTCTTCGTGGTCAGCCGGCTGTCCGCCCGCCACGACATCAGGGTGGAACTGCGGACCTCGCCGTACGGAGGAACCACCGCCGTCGTCCTGGTCCCCACCGCGCTGCTGCAGAGCGCCCCGCCCGCAGGCGACGCACCTCCCGCGGCCGCGGGAGGTGCGGCCGCACACAGCCCCGCACCGGGGCCCGCGACACCCTCCGTCCCCTCCGCCCCTACGCCGTGCCGGACACGGTTACGCGGCCCGCACGGCAGAGCGAGCAGCCCCCGCCGGGGCGGCCCGGCCCGCAGGGCACCGAGGCCGGAGCCCAGGGAGCAGCCCCACCGCCGGGGGTCGTCGCCCTGCGGCTGCGCGACCGCACCGGGACGTCACCCGCCGGAGGCCCCCGCCCCGGGAGTCCCCCGTCCGCGTCCAGGCCCGGGGCGGCACCACCCGGAAAGACCCCTCGTCCGACGACGTGGGCGGCCTGCCCCGCCGCGTCAGGCAGGCCAGCCTCGTCCCCCAGCTGCGCACGGCCTCGCAGCCCGAACCGGCGGACCCCGCCCGGCAGGGCGCGTCGGAACGCACCCCCGAACAGGTCCGGGACCGGATGACCGCCTACCGCGCCGGCTGGGCCCGCGGTGGAGGCGCCGCCCCGGGCAGCCCCACCCACACCAGCACCCACCGCAGCGAAGGAGACCACGCATGATCGACCACGAGATGACCTCCCATCCTCGCTCCGGTGAACTCGACTGGCTGCTCGACGACCTGGTGCTGAGGGTGGGCGAGGTCCGCCACGCGGTCGTGCTCTCCGGCGACGGCCTCGCCGTCGGCGCGTCCGGCGGCCTCACCCGGGAGGACGCGGAGCATCTCGCGGCGGTCTCCTCCGGGTTCCACAGCCTCGCCAAGGGCGCCGGACGCCACTTCCGCACCGGCGGGGTCCGGCAGACGATGGTCGAGATGGACGACGGCTTCCTCTTCGTCGCCGCCGCGGGCGAGGGCTCCTGCCTTGCCGTCCTCTGCTCCGTCACCGCCGATGTGGGGCTGATCGCCTACGAGATGGCGCGGCTGGTCAAGCGCGTCGGCGAGCACCTCGGCAGCCCGCCGCGCACGTCCACGCCCCCGTCCGCCGCCTTTTGACCGGAGAAAGGCTCCAGCGACATGAACGATGCCGCCGACGGCGGCCCGGACCTCCTGGGCAGCCGCTGGTACGACGCGGAGGCGGGCCCGCTGGTCCGCCCGTACGCCATGACCGGAGGCCGCACCCAGCCCGGACCGAACTCCGCGCGCCTCGACCTCATCGCGCTCGTCGACGCCGCCGGCGACGCCGCGGACCGGGCCGCGGAGTCCCTGCTCGGTCCCGAGCACCGGGCACTGCTGGAGCTCTGCCGCACCGAGACCCAGTCCGTCGCCGAACTCGCCGCGGACGCCGATCTACCGGTGGGAGTCGTCCGGGTGCTCGTCGGCGACCTCCTGGAAGGCGGGCATGTCACGGTCTCCATGCCGGTGCCGCCCGCGCAACTGCCGGACGAAAGGATCCTGCGGGAGGTGATCGACGGCCTCAGAGCCCTGTGAGCCGGGGCGCCTGTCTCCGGTGCACACCCGGCCACCCGCAGCGCCGGGTCCGGTGAGCCGGGGCAGGGAAGTCCGGTGCGCACCCGGCTCCGTGCCCACCCGGCTGGCTCCGCACGCCCCCGGTTCCGCATGCCCCCGGTTCCGTGCGCCCCCGGTTCCGTGCCCAGGGGGCCGGTCCCGTGCGCACCCGGCTCCGTGCGGAGCCGGGGCCTGCGGCGCACCGGGAAGTCCGGTACGGGCCGGACCCCCGTACGTGGATCGGAACAGCCCCGTACGACGACCGGAACACCCCCGTCCGTGGACCGGAACACCCCGTACGGCGGACCGCGGTCCGCGCGCACCAGCGGTCCGCGCGGCGAAATCCGGGCACACTGGTGGCGTCGTTCCCTCGCCCTGCACCCGCCGGGCCCGTGTCCGCTGAAACGCCCGCCACTCCCTGTCCGCGGCGGCGCCGCCGCCCGAGTCCGCCCCGAGTCCGCGCCGGTACCGGCCGCCGTGGCGGCCACACCGCCCCACCCGCCCGGCGCACCCCCCGCGCCGACACCGACGCCGAGGAGCACCGTGCCCGTACCGATCATCCTCGACTGCGACCCCGGGCACGACGACGCTGTCGCCATCCTGCTTGCCGCCGGAGATCCCGCCGTCGACCTGCTCGCGATCACCACCGTCGCCGGCAACCAGGTACTGGAGAAGACGACGCTCAACGCCCGCCGCGTCTGCACCGTCGCGGGTATCACCGACGTGCCCATCGCCGCAGGCTGCGCCCGCCCGCTCGTCGGTCGACTCCGGATCGCGGACGACGTCCACGGAGAGTCGGGCCTGGACGGGCCGGCCTTCGGCGCACCGACCGTCGGAACCGCACCCGAGCACGCCGTCGACCTGATGTACCGGATCCTCACCCGGCATCCGGAGCCCGTGACCCTGGTGCCGACCGCGCCGCTGACCAACATCGCCCTGCTGCTCACCCGCCACCCCGACGCGGCGGCGCACATCCGCGAGATCGTGCTCATGGGCGGTTCGACGGAGCGCGGCAACCGCACTCCCGCCGCGGAGTTCAACATCTACGTCGACCCGGAGGCCGCCGACATCGTCTTCCGCAGCGGGCTGCCGGTGACCATGTGCGGGCTCAACGTCACCCACCAGGCGCTGGTCACTCCCGAGGTACTCGCCCGGCTGGAGGGGCTCGGCACGGACCTCGGGCGCCTCTGCGTGGAGCTGATGACGTTCTTCGCCGGCACCTACCGGCGGTTGTGGGGGCTTCCGGCGCCACCCCTGCACGATCCGGTGGCGGTGGCCCGGGTCATCGATCCGACGGTCGTGGACTGTGTCGACGCGAGCGTCGCCGTCGAACTCCGCGGGGCGTTCACCCGCGGGGCGACCGTCGTGGACCTCCACCGGTACCTCGACCGGCCGGTCAACGCCCGCGTGGCGGTGGGCCTCGACCAGGAGAGGTTCTGGGACCGGGTCGTCGCCGCCGTCGACACGCTCGGACGGCGGGTGGCCGGCCCGGCGGGCGCGGGTCGGGACGTCCCTCGCACGGGGGGTGGCCCTCGCACGGAGGACGCCCCTCGCACGGGGGCGGTCCGCGCACCACGGGCGGTCCGGGATGACCCGGGGCCGCTCGCCGTCACCCGCCGGGCGTCGTCCGCGGGGCCGCCGGGGCGGGGTAGCGTCCGGCTCCGGCCGCCAGCCCCCACGGGTGTGCGGACGGCCTCCGGTCGAGAGCGCCGGTTGCACCGCCCCCACGCCGGCGCCCCGTCACGGCGGTCACCGCGGTACGGGGGAGCAGGGCCTGCGCGGTGGCCTGCGGTGCGCGGGGCGTCGTTGCGGCGGACGCGCACCGCGGCCGGCCGCCGCCGCGTCGTGCAGGATCTCGTCCCGCAGCCGGGTGCAGCAGCGGTCGATCAGGCGGGAGACGTGCATCTGCGAGATGCCGAGGTCCTCCGCGATGCCGCGCTGCGTCATGTCCCGGAAGAAGCGCAGATAGAGAATCCGCCGCTCGCGGTCCGGCAGCCGGTCCAGCCGGGGCCTGACCGCCTCGCGGTCGACGACGACGTCGAGTGCCGGATCGGGGCCGCCCATCGCGTCGGCCAGGGTGTAACCGTTCCCGCTGCCCCGCACCTCGGCGTCGAGCGAGAGGGCGTGGTAGCTGCCGAGCGCCTCCAGGCCCGCCGCGGCCTCCTCCTCGGTCATGCCCGCGTGCCGTGCGATCTCGGCGGCGCCGGGCTCACGGCCGCCGGCGGTCCGGTCGAGGTCCTGGCGGGCGGCGCGCACCCGGTTGCGCAGGTCCTGCACCCGGCGCGGCACGTGCACGGTCCATGTGTGGTCGCGGAAGTGCCGCTTGATCTCGCCGTTGATCGTCGGTACGGCGAACGACTCGAAGGCCCCGCCGCGGGCCGGGTCGTATCGTTCGACCGCCTTCACCAGCCCCAGCGCGGCGACCTGGCGCAGATCCTCCAGTGCTTCGCCCCGGTCCCGGTAGCGACCCGCCAGCCGGTCGGCCATGGGCAGCCAGGCGCGCACCAGCTCCTCCCGGAGTGCGGTCCGCTCCGGTCCGTCGGTGAGCCGGGCCAGTCGTGCGAAGGCCGCCGCCGTGTCCGGGGCGTCGTCGTGGGGGTGATGCCTGCCGCGCTCGTTCGTCCGCATGCTCACTCTCAGCTCCTCGTGGGATGCCGGCGGTGCCGATCGCCCGGAGCGGAAGGCGGCCCGGGGCGCGCAGGGCACGCAAGGGGCTCCGGATCACGTGTGAGCGCCTGCCCGGGGGCCTCCCGGCAAACCGCCCGCACAGGGCGGGCGGGGCGCGCAGGGCCCCGCGGATGGAAGACTGGACGTCGACATCTCGTGTGCACCGCCGAACTCGTGCGCACCGCCGAACGGAAGAAACAGGACTCAGTGACCGCAGCGGACCGGAACGCGGGCCCCTTCCCGGCACCTCGGCGCTGCGGGGCGACTGCGGTAACTGCTTCGCACTCTGCTGCGTGGCACTGCCCTTCTCCGCCTCGGCCGACTTCGCCGTCGACAAGCCGGCGGGACGGCCCTGCGGAAACCTTCGCGGCGACTTCCGCTGCGGCATCCACAGCCGGCTCCGGGACGGCGGATTCTCCGGTTGCGCCGTGTACGACTGCTTCGGTGCGGGGCAGAAGGTCTCCCAGGTGACGTTCGCGGGACGGAGCTGGCGGTCGGATCCGGGCAGCGCCCGGCAGATGTCCGGCGTCTTCCCCGTGATGCGGCAACTGCACGAACTGCTGTGGTACCTGGCCGCTGCTCTGGCACTGTCGGCCGCCCGCCCGGTGCACCCGGCAGCGGAGGCTCTCCGCGAGGAGGTCGAGGCGGTGACACTGCGGGACGCCGGGGAACTCCTCGGGACCGACGTCGCCGCGCTGCGCGGCCGTACGGGCGAACTGCTGCTCAGGGTGAGCGCGCTGGCGAGGACCGGGGCCGGGCCGGGGCGGGGGAAGAACCGCAGGGGCGCCGACCTCCTCGGGGCCAGGCTCGCGGGCGCCGACCTCCACGCCGCGGATCTGCGCGGCGCCTGCCTGATCGCCGCCGACCTCAGCGGAGCGGATCTGCGCCTGGCCGATCTTCTCGGTGCCGACCTCAGGGACACCGACCTCTCGGGTGCCGACCTCACCGGCAGCATCTTCCTCACCCAGCCGCAGCTCCAGCAGGCGAGGGGAGACGCGGCGACGCGGCTGCCGTCCGGACTGCGCCGCCCCACGCACTGGAGAACCTGAGCGGGCCGTCCGGGCGGGCCGTCCGGGGGCGGGCTGTCCAAGGTGGGCCGTCCAAGGTGGGCCGTCCGGGCCGGAACGGCCTTCGGAGACACGAGAAGCCGCCGGCGGACGCAGCGGACCGAACGGGACCGGAGGACCCCGCGCGGTGCAGTCGCGTTACCGGTCCCGCATGCCTGGCGCACGGACGGGTACCCGCACGCCGGACAGGGCCGGACCCCGGCAGTGAGCCGGACCGGTGACCCGGAAGCGGGGGAGAGAAGAGCCGAGCCCCATGAACATCGCGTTCCTCATGGCGCACGAAGGCGTCGAACAGATCGAACTGACCGAACCCTGGCAGGCCGCGGCGGACGCCGGGCACACTCCCGGCTGGTCTCCGTCCGGCCCGGCCGTATCCAGGCCTTCGACCATCTCGACAAGGCGGACACCTTCGCCGTCGACCAGCTCGTCTCCGACGCCTCGGTGACGGACTACGCGGGCCTGGTGCTCCCCGGGGGAGTCGCCAACCCCGACTTCCTGCGCATGGAGGCGGAGGCCGTCGCCTTCGTCCGGGGGTTCTTCGAGGCGGGCAAACCGGTGGCGGCCATCTGCCACGCCCGTGGACGCTCGTCGAAGCCGACGTCCTACGAGGAAGGACGCTCACCTCGTGGCCCAGCCTGCGCACCGACATCCGCAACGCCGGCGGCACCTGGGTGGACGAACAGGTGCACATCTGCCGCAGCGGCCCGAACACGCTGATCACCAGCCGCAGGCCGGACGACCTCAAGGCCTTCTGCCCGGCGCTGCTCACGGAGTTCGCCCAGCGGACCGCCGGCGCTGCGGCAGAAAGCTGACGGCCCGCGCCGAAGGGCACGCGGAAGCCACCCGCCGGGCTCCGTCCCCGTCCCGGGCCCCGTCCCGTCCCGGGCCGCGGAGCCGCACTCGCGCATCCGCACCGAGTGCGAGGCGGGGCCCGGGACGGGGCCCGCGGTTCGCGGGCCCCCGGAACGCCCGGCGGGCAGACGCTAGAGGACCGCCGCGTCAAGGAGCACCCGGGCCAGCTCGCGCGGTCGGGAGAACATCGGCCAGTGCCCGGTGTCCAGCTCGACCAGCCGCCAGAGGCCGCCGCGCAGTAGTTCGGCCACATCGGGGCTCGGCGCATCCCCGTCCAGCAGGCACTTGACATACGTCGCCGGGAGTTCGCCGACCGTCCGTTCGAGCACCGCCGGCTCGGTCAGCGTCGCACCGGGATGCGGAGTCGAGCCGGCGATGAGCCGGCCCGTCTGCTCGTCACTGAGCCCCTGCCCGGTGCAGTCGGCCTCGGTCGGCGGCGCCCAGAAGCCCCGGTCGCGGCTATCGATGCCGCCACCGCCGCCCGGCCGCCCGGCCGTCGGGCCACGCGGACACGAACGACTCGCCGTCCGCCGGCACGTTCGAGTCGACGAAGACCACGCGCCGCAGCCGGTCGCCGATCCGCTCGGCGGCCTGACCGACCGGTATCCCGAGTAGCTGTGCCCGACGAGCACGACGTCCCGCAGATCGCGCCGCTCGACCACGTCGACGACGTCCTGGACGTGGGTCTGCTGGCCCGCCGGCACGCCGCTCCTCTCCGCGAGACCGGACAACGTCACCGGAAGCACGCCGTGACCTCCCGCACGCAGCTCCGGTACGACGTCGTCCCATGCCCGGGCACCGAGCCAAGCGCCCGCCACCAGTACGAAGTTCACCATGTCCGGCACCGTAGCGCGGGGGTACGACAACCGGGTCCGGGCCGCGTCCGGGCCGGCCGACCTCTTCGCCCGGCCGGTGCACCCGGCCGGCACCGCCGCCGTCGGGTGCACCGCAGCCCGGCCACCGGCATCCGGGCCGTGCGTCCGCCGCGCACCGTCGGTGGGGAACGGGATCCACTCCGGCCGGTGGCCTCCAGGGTTCCGCGACCGGCACGCGCGGTCGGTGCTCCCGGTCGGCTGCCGCCCGTTGCCCTCGTACCCCGTACCGGCGACGGGGTGGGCACAGGTACGGCCGGACGCGGCCCGCGCGCGGCCGCGGCGGCGCGGCCGGCCGACTCAAGGGGCGACGCCCCTCCCCACGAGCAGCTTCACGGCCGCGGCGATCGACTCCGCGTCGATCCCGGCGGCGTGCAACTGCTCGTCCGGTGTGGCGGAGGCCGGCATTCCGCCCACGGCGAGCCGCGCGAGCCTGGGTCCGGGGCGCCCGTCCGAGAACGCCTCCGCCACGGCGTCGCCGATGCCGCCCTCCGGGCGGTGGTCCTCCACCGTGAGGACGCACCCCGTCTCCCGGGCGGCGGTGTCGAGGGTCTCCACGTCCACGGGTTTGACCGAGTACAGGTCGACGACCCGGACCGGGATCCCGTCCGCGGCGAGGGCGTCCGCGGCGCGCAGGGCCTCGTGGACCGTCACCCCCGCGGCGACGATCGCCGCCTTGTCGCCGTCGCCGCTGCGCAGTACCTTGCTGCCGCCGACCGGGAAGTCCTCGTCCGGACCGTAGATGACGGGCGTCTCGCCGCGGCTGGTCCGCAGATAGCGGACGCCGTCCAGCTCCGCCATCGCCGCCACCAGCCGCGCCGTCTGGTTGGCGTCGCACGGGTAGAGCACCGTCGAGCCGTGGACGGACCGCAGCATCGCCAGGTCCTCGAGGCCCATCTGCGAGGGGCCGTCCTCCCCGATCGCCACACCGGCGTGCGATCCGACGAGGTTGATGTCCGCCCGGCTCACCGCGGCCATGCGGATGAAGTCGTGGGCCCGGGTGAGGAACGCGGCGAAGGTCGACGCGTACGGCACCCAGCCGCGCGCCTGCAAGCCGACCGCCGCGGCCACCAGTTGCTGCTCGGCGATGTAGAACTCCAGGTAACGGTCCGGGTGCTCCTCCTTGAAGTACTCCGTGCGCGTGGAGTCGCCGACCTCGGCGTCGAGCGCGACCACGTCGCCCCGTGCCGAGCCCAGCGCGGCCAGGGCGTGCCCGTACGCCGTCCGGGTCGCCTCCCGGGTGCCGGGCTCGAACCGGGGGAGCGCCAGCGGCGCCAGGTCCGGACGCGCCGGACGCGCGCCGTGGGGGCGCCTCGACCTCGACCCGGACGAACCGCGGTCCGCCCAGTTCCTCGATGGCCGCCTCCGCGTCGGGCAGCGGCTTGCCGTGCTTGCCCTCCCGGTCCTCCACGGCGGCGACACCGCGCCCCTTGCGGGTGGCCGCGATGACGGCCGTCGGCTGCCCGTCCACCTCCACCGCCTCGCTCAGGGCCTTGTCGACGGCCTCGAGGTCATGGCCGTCGACCTCCACGGTGTGCCAGCCGAACGCCCGGAGCCGCCGGGCGTAGGCACCGAGGTCGTGCTGGTGGCGGGTCGGCCCGCGCTGCCCGAGCCGGTTGACGTCGATGATCAGCTTCAGATTGCCCAGCTGCTCGAACGCGGCGTGCTCGACGGCCTCCCAGACGGACCCCTCCGCCATCTCGCTGTCCCCGGAGAGGACCCAGATCCGGTAGGGGACACGGTCGAGGTACTTGCCGGCCAGGGCCATCCCCACCCCGACCGGCAGCCCCTGGCCGAGCGAGCCCGTGGCGACGTCCACCCAGGGCAGCAGCGGCGTCGGGTGGCCCTCCAGGCGGCTGTCGCGCTTGCGGAACGTCAGCAGCTCCTCGTCGTCGATGGCACCCGCCGCCTTGTAGAGCGAGTACAGCAGTGGCGAGGCATGGCCCTTGGAGAAGATCAGCCGGTCGTTGGCCGGGTTCTCCGGGTCGGAGAAGTCGTAGCGCAGGTGGTGCGCGAGGAGCACGGCGGTGAGGTCGGCCGCCGACATCGACGACGTCGGATGCCCCGAACCCGCCGCGTCGGCCGCTCGTACCGAGTCCACCCGCAACTGCCGGGCCAGTTCGGTCAGTTCTTCGTTACGCATGTCACTCCGTTCCTGGTCGTCCGGTGTCCGGTCGTCCGTCGTTCCCGTGGCCTTCAAGGTCCCTTCCGGGCCTCTTCCGGGTCCCGTCAGGGCCGTGGCCGGCCGGCAGCCGGGCCACCTCGGGCGAAGAGGTGTCGAGCGGCACCGACCACGAGCTGACGAGGCCGAGTTGCACGGCCTGGCGGGGCAGCGCCGCGTCAAGCAGCCAGTCGGCCGCCACCCGCACCCGGTTGCCGGGCATCGCGGCCAGGTGGTAGCCGCGGGTCACGGCACCCGCGAGCAGTCCGGACAGCGGTACGCCGAGCGGGTTTGCCGCCGCCTGGACACCGCCCAGGTCCACGGCGAAGCCGAGGTCGTGGTGGCGGTAGGCGCGCGCGGTGCCGTGCCCGAGGGATGCCGCGACGTTGTTCGCCGCGACGTCTCCCTGCCGGGTGGCGTGCTGCGCGGTCATCGGGGTCAGTTCGTAGCGGGCACCGTTGCCGTTGCCGTTGCCGTTGCCGTTGCCGTTCCCGTCTCCAGCACCGTCTCCGTCCCCGGCAGCGGGCGGGTCAGATCGGGTACGGCGGCGGCGTCCCCGCAGGCGAAGACGTCGGGGTGCCCCGGCACATTGAGTTCCGCGGTCACCCGCAGCCGCCCGCGGTCGAGGGGCAGCCCGACATCGGCCACGAGCGGATCCGGCCGTACCCCCACGCACCACACCAGGGTCCTGGTCGGGACGAACTCGCCGTCGTCCAGCAGCACCCCGTCCGGCGTCGCCTCCTTGATGGAGGTTCCGGTGCGGACTTCCACGCCCCGCGCGCGCAGCACACGGTCGGCGGTCTCGGACAGCCGCCGGTCGAGTTCGGGCAGCACACGGGGTGCGATGTCGAGGAGCAGCCAGCGCGGCCGGGTGTCCGGTGAGCGCCAGGCCGGGCCGAACGGGCCCTTCGGGCGGGACATCTGGGCGTGGAGCCCGTCGGTGAAGATCTTGCCCTGGGCGGCGACCTCGGTGCCGGTGTAGCCGGCGCCGACCACGACGAAGGTGGAGCGTGACCCGCACTCGTCGGCGTGCGGTGCCGCGCCCGCCATCTCCACCTGCCGGACGACGTGGTCGCGCAGGTACAGCGCCTCGGGAAGCCCGCGGAAGCCGTGCGCGTGCTCGTTCACTCCCGGGACGGGGAGCAGCTTGTTGACGCTGCCGACGGCGAGTACGAGCCGGTCGTACCCGAGCTCCCGGCTTGCGCCCTCCGGGTCCGTGTAGTGCACGCGGTGCCCGGCCAGGTCGACCCGCGTCGCCTCGCCCAGCACGAGCCGCACCCTCGGCAGGGTGTGCGCGAGGGAGACGGTCACCCGCCGCGGTTCCAGGAGCCCGGCGGCCACCTGGGGCAGCAGCGGGAGGTACAGAAAGTAGTCGGTGGGGTTCAGCAGTACGATCTCGACCCGCTCCCTGGCGAGGGAGCGGGAGAGCGCCCGTGCCGTGCGATGGCCGGCGAACCCGGCTCCCACGACGACGATCCTGGTCACGGAGTACCGACGCGGCCGTGACCGCGGCTCCCGGGGGTGGTGAGAGGGGCCTGCGGATGCGGGGCCCGGATGTCGTCGGCCTGCACGGCGAATCGCCTCCCATGGGGAATCGGGGCATGCGAGGGACGGAGCGTTCCGAGTGCCCGCCGGCGCGGGGCCAAACGCCGTGCCGGCGCTCACCGGGAACCGCCTTCGTTTACGCGTCCGTGTATCCAGCCTCCCCCCGTCGAACTGTCGCGGCCAATGGAAAGCACAGGAAAGCGAATGGATCCGGACACCTTTTCAGTCCGGAGCAGTCACATTGCACAAAAAGCGATCCAGCAGCCCCGCCTGTGGCTCCGATTGCCATACTGCTCACGTTCACAGAACAGATGTGCTGGCGTCCGACCTCATGACCGGCCTGCCCCGGACGGCCGGGACGTCCCTGACCTGGGGCGCTTCCTGCCAGGTGTCGGCGCACACCCACGGAGAGAAGTGATCGATGGCCCCGAGTTCTCTGGCGGTACCGGCGGAGACGCCGCCGCTCTCGCGCTGAAGATACTGGTCGCCGGCGGATTCGGCGTGGGCAAGACGACCCTCGTCGGAGCGGTCAGCGAAATCCGGCCACTGCGGACGGAGGAACGGCTCAGCGAGGCGGGCGAGAGTGTCGACGACACGGGCGGAGTCGACCAGAAGACGACGACCACCGTCGCCATGGACTTCGGCCGCATCACGATCCGCTCGGGGCTGTCCCTCTACCTCTTCGGGACGCCGGGGCAGGACCGCTTCTGGTTCCTGTGGGACGAACTGTCGCAGGGGGCGCTCGGCGCGGTGGTCCTCGCGGACACCAGGCGCCTCGAGGACAGTTTCCCCGCCGTCGACTACTTCGAGCACCGGCGCATTCCGTTCGTCGTCGCCGTCAACTGCTTCCCCGGGGCCCGGACCTACGGAGCGCACGAGGTCTCCCGCGCGCTGGACCTCGACCGGGGTACCCCGGTCGTGCTGTGCGACGCACGCGACCGTGACTCGGGGAAGGAGGTGCTGGTCCGGCTGGTCGAGTACGCCGGGCGGATGCACACCGCCCGGCTCCTCGACTCGGTGGGGTGAGGGCGGTACGAGGACGGAGCGAGGGCGGCATGAGGACGGGGTGCGGTGAGAGCCCCCGGTGCGACGAGGAGGTCACCGGGCGAGGCGCAGCGGCCGGTCGACGGCCGGATGAGGCACCGTCAGTCGGCCACACCAGCCAGGGCCTGGACCTTGTCGACGCGCACCCGTACCAGCAGCTCACCGGGCACCCCGTTGCGTGCGCCGTACTCCTCGGCACGGTCCTCGCCCATGTAGCGTGCGGCGATCCGGGTGGCCCAGTGGCGCAACTGCACCATGTCCTCGCCCAGTTCCGCGCGCCCCTGGACGACCACGAAGGAGAACGGCGGGCGGTCGTCGTCCACGCAGAGGGCGATCCTGCCGTCGCGGGCCAGGTTCCGCCCCTTCACCGTCTCCCTCCCCGTGGTGAAGACCACATGGTCGCCGTCGAGGAGGAACCAGACGGGGGCGATGTGCGGTCCGCCGTCCGCCCGGACCGTCGACAGTTTCGCGGTGCGGGTGCCGTGGGACAGGAAGGCCCGCCACTCGTCCTGAGACATCTTTCTCGCCATGGGTCGCATCTTCGGACGCGACCCGTGGTGAGGGAAAGGCGACTCTCCGCTGCCGTGCGCCCGTGATGACTCCTTGCCGGGAGGAGGACGGTGCGCAAGGCTTACCGCGACACGGGGGAACGCGAACAGACACACGAACGGGGAGGAACGTCATGGCAGCGGACAAGGGGCTCGACTGGCTCCTGGACGACCTGACCAAGAGGATCTCGTACATACGGCACGCCCTCGTGCTGTCCAACGACGGCCTGGTGACCGGTGCGAGCAGCGGACTCGCCCGCGAGGACGCGGAGCACCTCGCCGCCGTCTCCTCCGGACTGCACAGTCTCGCCCGGGGTTCGGGCAGGCACTTCCGGGCGGGCAAGGCGAGGCAGACCATGGTGGAGTTCGACGACGCCATGCTCTTCGTCACGGCAGCGGGGGACGGCAGTTGCCTGTGCGTGCTCAGCGCCGCGGAGGCCGACGTCGGCCAGGTGGCCTACGAGATGACGCTGCTGGTGAACCGGGTGGGGGAGCATCTGGCGGTGGCCGCGCGGCAGCCGGGCCGGGTCACGGTCTCCGATTTCTGAGACCGTTCGCCGCCGCCTCGGACCCTGTCTTCACCATTCTTTCCGTCTCACTCACCGCTTTTCCTCGGCCGTTCGCTTCCGGCGGGGCGGCGGCCCGGCCCCGGGTCCGAACGGCGCTTTCGGCACCGCACCGCCCCACGACAGGGACCGCCCGCCTCGCCGCGCATGAGAGGCGCACTCGTGACGGCACGCCCACGCCGGGCGCCGTCCGGGCGGGGGCCGTCCGGACGGGGCCGTGCTTCCGTCGGCGCACACGGGGCATCCCATGGCGCGCACCGGCCGGCGCCGCGCTCCGTCCGGTGCGCCGGGAAACCGCCCGCGTTCCGTTCTACCGCTGCGACGGGGCCGTTGTGCCGCCGGTGGCTCCCCGGGGCACCACGCTGGACAGGACCGAGGGCAGCGTGTACCAGTCCGAGGAGACCACGCTCGCGTGCCGGCCGGCCAGCAGGGCGACGCGGTCGCGTGCCTGCGCCTCCGTCGGACTGGTGCCGTCGATCGCGGGCGGCACGCTGTGGGCGCTCGTCATCAGGACGAGGTAGTGGTTGCGGTCGTACCAGGCGGTGTCGATCGTGCCGCCCGCGTACTGGGAGGCGGCTCCGTCGAAGACGACGAACCACGGGCGGATGGAGGCGTCGGCGTAGCGGCCGCGCGGGTCGCCGGACTGCGCGCCGAGTACGGCGGGGAAGGCCGACGCCTCCGGCAGCCGGCCGGCAGCGGCGAGGTTGCGCAGGTGGGTCGCGTACTCCCGGTCCGTCCACAGCGTGTCGAACGGGTTCCTCTGCTCGACCGTGCCCGGGATGAGTTCGACGATGAACTTACCCGCCAGATCGCTGCGGGAAGGCCAGCCGCGGGCCCGTACCGCGGTGTCGAGGTCCGGATGGCCCGCCGCCAGATCGGCGGGCCGGAACAGCGCGTCGCCGAGCCGGGCGGTGAGCAGTGTGTCGAGAGCGGCGGGGCCCCGGCCGTGCTTGCTCTGGAACCCGTCCTTCATCTCCACCTTGAGGAGGACGGGCCGGTGCCCGGGGTTCGCGTCGTGCCAGGCGCGGATGTCGGAGAGGCAGCCGCTGAGATCCCGGTTGCGGGACTTGCTGCGCAGCTCGGCGGCCGTCGAAGCGTTCACACAGTTGTTGTCGTTGCCCACCGGGTTGTCGTGGGCGACCCGGAAGGACCTGCCGAACACATTGGTCCACACGTCGATCTCGAGCATTCCCGCACCCGAGTCCAGGGCGTCCGCGAAGTAGCGGTACTTGGTCTTCTCGTAGGCGTTGTGGACGCCGACGGAGGTCGTGGACGAGTACGCCGGTGCCGCCGCCTCGATGCCGGGTGCGGCGGCTGCGGGCGCCTGTGCCGGTACGAGCGCCAAACCCAGTGCGGCGGCGGAGACTGATGCCGCGGCCGTGCGCGAGAGCTTCCCCATGGTCCCCTGCCTGTGTCGGGAGCGGTGCAAACCCAGGGCAGAGTAAGGGAGTTGAGCGAAGAAGGGGAGGTGCTGGGGCGGCGGTGTGAAGGGCTTCCTGAGCTGTGGAGTACCGCCGGCGGTGCTGCTGGTGCGGGTGGTTCCGCTGATGTCCCTGGTGCGGGTGGTGCTCTGGGCGGAGCGGCGGCAGGCGAGCGGTACGGCGGTCCGGGGCGGACGGGCGGCGGCGGTGCGGCTCCGGTGTCCGGACAGCGCACGCTCGGTCGTACCAGGCAGAGCAGCCGGCAGCCCCGCACCTGCCGCGGAAGGGGGACGGCCGCCGGTCCCGCCGGGTGCACCGGAGTGCGGACCGGGGCCACGGCGGGCACGATGGCCGCATGCTGCTGGCCCGCCTCGCCGATGTGTCCCGGCAGATCGCCGCCGAGCCCTCCCGCACCCGGAAGACCGAAGCGCTGGCGTCCCTGTTCCGTGACGCCCGGCCGCAGGAGGCCGCCCTCGTCATCTCCTATCTGGCCGGACGGATCCCCCAGGGGCGGCTCGGCGTCGGGCGGAGCGTCCTCGCGCACCGGCCCGAGCCGGCCGGGGCGCCCGTCCTCACCGTCGCCGGGACCGACGTGGCGTTCACGGCACTCGCCCGAGTCGGCGGGGCGGGTGCCCAGGCCGAACGCAGGAGGCTCGTGGACGGGCTGATGGCCGCCGCGACCGGCCCCGAACAGGAGTTCCTGGTGCGTCTGCTGACCGGCGAAGTGCGCCAGGGCGCGCTGGACGCCGTGGCGCTCGAGGGCGTCGCCAGGGCGGCGGGTGTGCCGTCCGCCGAGGTGCGGCGGGCGGTGATGCTCGACGGTTCACTGACCCGGGTGGCGGAAGCGGTCCTGACGGAAGGCCCCGCGGCGCTCTCGTCCTTCGGGCTGCGGGTGGGCCGCCCCGTACAGCCCATGCTGGCCCACACCTCGGCCTCGGTGGCCGACGCGGTACGGGTCCTGGGTGCCTGCTCCGTCGAGGAGAAGCTGGACGGGGTCCGCATCCAGGTCCATCGCTCGGCCGGGGACGTCCGTATCCATACGCGGTCCCTCGACGACATCACGGCCAGGCTGCCGGACGTGGTCGAGGCGGTGCGCGAGCTGCCGGGGGACCGCTTCATCCTCGACGGCGAGGTGATCGCCCTCGATCCGGCGGGCCGCCCCTGCCTTTCCAGGACACCGCCGCACGTGTCGGTTCCCGGACGGATGTGGCCGCCGCCACGGCGGCGGTCCCGCTGACGCCGGTCTTCTTCGACATCCTCGCGATCGAGGGGAGGGACGTGCTCGATCTGCCGGGACGCGAGCGGCATGCGGAACTCGCCGCATTGGTTCCGCGGCTCTTGCGGGTGCGGAGGTTCGTCGTCGAGGACCCCGCGTCCCCCGCCGAACTCGCGGGCGCCGAGGACTTCCTCGCCGCCACCCTCGGCCGCGGCCACGAGGGGGTGATGGTCAAGGGCCTGGACGCGCCTTACGTGGCGGGGCGCCGCGGCCGCTCCTGGCTCAAGGTGAAGCCCGTGCACACGCTCGACCTGGTCGTACTGGCCGCCGAGTGGGGCCACGGCCGCCGTAGGGGACTGCTGTCCAACCTCCACCTCGGTGCGCGGGCCGCCGGCGGGGGTTCGTCATGCTCGGCAAGACCTTCAAGGGCCTCACCGACGAGATGCTCCGCTGGCAGACGGAGCGGCTGCGGGAGCTTGCCGTGGAGGACGACGGCTTCCGGGTGCGGGTGCGGCCGGAACTCGTCGTCGAGATCGCCTACGACGGTCTGCAGCGCTCGTCCCGCTACCCGGCCGGTGTCGCGCTGCGGTTCGCCCGCGTCCTGCGCCACCGTCCCGACAAACCGCCGGCCCAGGCCGACACGGTCGAGGACGCCCTCGCCGCCACGCCCGTGGCGGCTTCGCCGGGGAGTGAGGCGAGGAGAGGGGCCGGAGGGAGCGGTGCGGTGCGCGGCGGACGGAGGGCCCCGGCCGGCCGGGGGAAACCGGCCGGGGCCGTTCATGGGTGGGCGCACCGCCGCCGAGGGCGCGGTCTGCGACCACGTATGAATGAACGATAAACCATCTTGGAGTGCTCCTCGAACGCGGCCCGTCGCCCGGGGCGGGCACCCGACGACGGACCGGACACCGGGCCTCGGTCGCCGAGACCGGCGCGCGGCTCGATGCGGTGGTGGAAGGCGACGGTGCCCGGAACGACGGCCGTCACCCCTCCGTCGACGGTCAGTGTGGCGCCGTTGACGAACGAGGCGGCGGGCGACAGCAGCCGGGCGACCGCCGCCGCGACCTCGGCCGGCTCCCCGGGCGGCGTGCGGGGACGAGCCGGGCGGCCTCCTCGTAGGCGTAGGCGTAGGCCTCGCCGGTGCCGTCGGCGGACCCCGAGCACGGCAGACCGGCCTCCTCGGCGAAACGGGCCGTGCGCCGGTCGGCGGCCCCGAGTGTGTCTTCGCGACGACCGGGGAGCGGTCGGGGCCGGCTGCCGGGACATGGATGTGAAACGCCTCCCGGCGCTCCCGGACGGGTGGTTCCCTTGCGGGGCCGATCAGCCCGAGGAGGGGCGTGCCCGTACGTGCATCCGCTCGCCCTGGGGTCCGAACAGGGACAGGAACTCCACCGGTCGGTCACCGGCGTTGGCGAAGCCGTGCGGGGTGCGGGTGTCGAACTCCGCGGCCTCACCCGAGCCGAGGACCAGGTCGTGCTCGCCGAGCGCCACCCACAGCCGCCCGGTGAGGACGTACAGCCACTCGTAGCCCTCGTGCACCTTCTGCTCCGGACGCACGCTCTTGTTCTGCGTACGCGGCGGCACGATGTGCTTGTAGGCGTGCATGCCCCCGAGGTACCGCGTCAGCGGTACGTACGTCTGCCCGTTCCGGGTGAAGGGGCGCTGCCGGATACGGGCGTCCCCGACGGCCGGAGCGCCGACCAGCTCGTCCAGCGGCACGTCGTACGCCCGGGCCAGCGGCAGGAGCAGTTCGAGCGTGGGCTTGCGCCCGCCGGACTCCAGTCGCGACAGGGTGCTCAGCGAGATCCCGGTCGTCTCGGCGATCTGGGCCAGCGTGCTGCCGCGCGCCTGCCGCAGGGCCCGCAGCCGGGGCCCCACGGCCGTGAGTACCTCGCCGAAATCGTTGTCCGCCATGGATACATGTGCCGCCATGGCAAATGGCTTTGTCAAGACCGGGTCCTCCGCTTGGGTTCTCCGGGCCTTCCGGTGGATCCGGGTTCTCGGGGTTCTCCGGGTTCTCCGGGTCAGGCCCGCGGTGTCCGTGAGGGCAACCTGGATGCCGCTGCTGCGAGCCCTTGCCCGCGCCCCGTGCGCATGGATGGTCAGCGCCGTCGGCACCGGACGGCCACGGCCACCGCGGCGGCGGCCGCGGCGGCGGCCAGTGCCCACGGGAGGATCCGCCGGGTGACCGGCAGACCCGCGGTCCGCAGCAGATCGATGGGCTCCGCGGCTCCTTCCGGCCCGGCCTCCGCGGCTCTGGCCCGCCCGGCCTCCTCGCGTGCGGTGGGTGTGGCCGGGCCCCCGGGCTCCGCCACGGCCGCCCCGGTCCCGGAGGGCCCCTCGGCTCCCGGCACGGCGGACTCCTCGGCGTCCGCTCCCGCGCCTGCTCGGGTCCCTGCGCCTGCTCCGGCCCCCGCGCCCGTTCCGGGTTCCATGGACCCTCCGGCCGCCCCTCCCGCCCCCGCTTCAGCGGCCCCGCCGCTCTGCGCTTCGCCGCCCTGTGCCCGGCCGAGCTGCCCGGACAGGCAGTCCGCGAACCGGCCCACCAGCTTCTCGCCCACCTCGGCCAGCACACCCCGCCCGATCTGGGCCGGCCGCCCGGTCACCGCGAAGTCGGTGAGCACGGACACGGCCGTCCCCTCGCCGGAGGCGGTGAGCCCGGCCGTGACGGTCGCCCGCGCGGTGCCCTGCCCGCGCACCTCCTTGCCGCTCGCCTTCAGCACCATCCGGTGCGCCGCCTCGTCCCTCTCCTCGAAGACGGCGGTCCCCCGGTACGTCAGCGTGACCGGTCCCACCTTGACCTTCACCGTGCCGGCGATCT
This sequence comes from Streptomyces sp. I6, assembly GCA_003725745.1. GTDB lineage: Bacteria > Actinomycetota > Actinomycetes > Streptomycetales > Streptomycetaceae > Streptomyces. The sequence goes on from RHDP01000001.1 coordinate 6,643,563, forward strand.
TCTCGCCGTCGAACTCCTGGACGGTCGTACCGGGCAGGCAGGGTGCCACCCGCTCGATGTCGAGGAGCATCCGCCAGGCATCCTCGACCGGCACGGGGACGGTGAATTCGTGCCGCAGTTCCATGCTCCGCTCCGTTCCTCCTCACGCGCCGGCGGACCCCGCCGGGGTCCCGGTGCCGCCGCGTACCGGCCCCCGGAAACCGAACCTCCGGAAACCGAACCTCCGGAAACCGAACCCCCGGGAGCCGAACCCCCGGAAACCGCACCTCCGGGAGCCGGGCCCCCGGGATGGATCGCCCCGGCCGTCTCCGCCAGCGGCGCTCCGCTGCCGCCCCAGCGGAGTGCGACGATCTCCGCCGCCACGGACACGGCGACCTCCTCGGGGTGCGGGCCCGAGGTCCAGGCCCACCGGCGAACGCAGCCGGGCCAGCTGCTCCTCGCCCAGCCCGGCCTCGCGCAGCCGCTCGGCCCGGTGCTCGTGGGTGCGGCGGCTGCCCATCGCGCCGATGTACGCCGCCGGCCGGCGCAGCGCCTGCTCCAGCAGCGGCACGTCGAACTTCGGATCGTGCGTCAGTACGCAGACGACCGTGCGCGCGTCGGTCTCCGTGCGGTCCAGATAGCGGTGCGGCCAGTCCACGACGACCTCGACACCCTCCGGGAACCGCTTGGGCGTGGCGAACACCGCACGCGCGTCGCACACGGTGACCCGGTAGCCGAGGAAGTCGCCGATCCGGGCGACGGCCGCCGCGTAGTCGATGGCCCCGAACACCAGCATCCTCGGGGGCGGTGCGAACGCGTGCAGGAAGACCGACACATCGTCCTCGCGGCGCTGGCCCCGCGGCCCGTAGTGCCGCATACCGGTCGATCCCTGGGCGAGTACGCCGCGGGCGTCCGCCGCGACCGCCGCGTCCAGCCCCTCGGAACCTAGGGACCCGGCTGCCTCGTCCGCCCACACCGCCAGGGTGGCGCCGCGCGGAGCCGGGCCGTCGGTGACGGTCGCGACCGTCACCGGACGGTGCGCGGCGACCGAGTCGGCCACCGCCCCGAACACCGCGTCGGTGCCCGGGGAGACGGTCCGGACCAGCACGGTGATCTCGCCGCCGCAGGTCAGCCCGACCGCGAACGCGTCGTCGTCGCTGTACCCGAAGGTGTGCAGCCGTGCCGCACCGTCGGCCAGGACCTCCCGGGCCATCTCGAAGACCGCGCCCTCCACACAACCGCCCGACACGCTGCCGACGACCTCCTCGCCCGGCCCCACGGCCATCGCCGCACCCGGCCCGCGCGGCGCGCTGCGGCTCACCGACACGACCGTGGCCAGCCCGAACGGCTCGCCCCCGGCGTACCAGCGGCGCAGGGCAGGCAGAATCTCACGCATCCCCGGCTCCTCTCACCACCGCGGCGAGGTGCTCCAGCGCCGCCACGCTGTGGCCCTCGACGAACGCGTCGACACTGGGCAGGGCAGCCGCCATGCCCGCCGCCAGCGGTGCGTAGCCGGGCCGGCCCTTGCGCGGATTGGCCCACACGACCCGGTGGGCCAGCCGGTGCAGCCGCCGCATCTGGGCCTCGAGGAGTGACGGATCGCCGCGTTCCCAGCCGTCGGACAGCACCACGACGACGGCGCCCCGCGCCATCCCGCGCTGCCCCACCGGTCCAGGAAGGCCCTCAGCATCTCGCCGAGCCTGGTGCCTCCCCGCCAGTCGGGACGGCGGCGGCCACCGCCGCCAGCGCGGCCTCCGGGTCGCGGTGCCCCAGCGCGGCGGTCACCCGTGTCAGCCGGGTGCCGATCGTGAACACCTCCGTCGCCGCCCGCGATCCGGCGGGCCCGCGGTGCGCCGCCGCATGCGCGAACCGCAGCAGCGCGTCCGCGTACGGCGTCATCGACCCGCTCACGTCCACCAGCAGCACCACGCGGCGGGGACGTTCGGTACGCGCCCGCCGGCGCAGCCGCGCCGGCTCCCCGCCGCGGCGCAGCCACTCCCGCACCGTCCGCCGCGGATCGACGGCGCCGCGCCGGGCCGGCCGCAGCCGCGCGGAGCGCCGCGGCTCCCCCCGCAGCGCGAACGCGGCCAGCAGCCGCCGCACCTGTTCGCGTTCGGCGGCCGTCAGCGCGGCGACGTCCCGATGGCGCAGCACCTCCGCCGGACTGGCGAGGGCCGCCGCCGCGCCCGGCCGCCGGTCGTCCTCGCCGGGTCCCGGCACACGGTCCGTCGCCCGTACGGCCAGCCGCGGCGGGGGAGCGGCCCGCAGCGGGCGGGCCCGCGGTCCCGGAGTGCGGCCGCGCGGGCCGAAGTAGCCGGCGAACACCCGGTCGTAGCGGTCGAGGTCGTCCCGGCCGCCGCACAGGGTGAGCCTCCCGGCCCAGTAGACGTCGGCCCGCCGCCGCGGCCCGAGCACGTCGAGGGCCCGCAGGAACGTCTGCACCCGGTCCGGTCCGGCCTCCAGCCCCGCCGCGCGCAGCGCGCGCCCGAAGCCCACCAGCACCGCGGTGCCGCCGTCGACCGCCGCCATCGGCCTCACGCCCCCGCCGCCCGCAGGGCGAGGATCGCGGACAGGTCCATGGAGCGGGCCCGCTCCGTGTCCTCCCGGTACTTCAGCGCCGATCCGAGCGTCGCCACGGCCAGCTCAGCGTCCAGTTCCGTGGCGCCGAGCGCGTCCAGCGCCTCGGCCCAGTCGATCGTCTCGGCCACTCCGGGCGGCTTCACCAGTTCCTCGGAGCGCAGGGCCTGGACGAGAGCGGTCACCTGCTCGGCCAGCCTGGCCGACACAGCGGGCAGTCTGCTGCGGACGATCGCCAGCTCCCGGGCGAAGGAGGGATGGTCGAACCAGTGGTACAGGCAGCGCCGCTTGAGGGCGTCGTGCACCTCCCGGGTACGGTTCGACGTCAGCACCACCACAGGAGGGGTGTCGGCCCGCAGGGTGCCGAGTTCGGGAACGGTGACCGAGTACTCCGACAGCAGCTCCAGCAGGAACGCCTCGAACTCGTCGTCCGCCCGGTCCACCTCGTCGACGAGCAGCACCGACGGCTGGGTCCGCAGCGCCCGCAGCAGCGGCCGCTCCACGAGGAAGCGCCGGTCGTACAGCTCGGCCTCCAGCCGCTCCACGTCGGTCACCCCGGCCGCCTCCGCCGCGCGCAGGTGCAGCAGCTGCCGCGGGAAGTCCCAGTCGTACAGGGCCTGCGAGGCATCGATCCCCTCGTAGCACTGCAACCGGATCAGCGGTGCGTCCAGCATCCCGGCCAGCGCGCCCGCGAGCGAGGTCTTCCCCACCCCGGCGTCGCCCTCGCAGAACACCGGGCGGTGCAGCCGCAACGCCAGGAAGCACGCGGTGGCCAGGCCCTCGTCCACCAGATAGCCGACGTCCTCCAGCCGCCGCCGCACCTCCTGCGGGCCCTGAGGAGGCCCGGCGGCCGGCCCGGCCGCCCGCCGCGCCCCGCCGCCGCCCGCTTCCCCCGCCCGCCCGGCCGTCGTCCCGCCCATCGGCGCGGCACCCGTCACGCGGGACCGGCCGCGGCGAGCACGGCCCGCCGGGTGAGCACCCGTGCCAGGTGCTCGCGGTACTCGGACGAGCCCCACAGGTCCGACGTCGGCCTGGTGCCCTCGGCCGCGGCCTGCGCGGCGCGCTCCACCTCCCCGGGGCCCTCCGCACCCGCGAGCGCCGCCTCGGTGGCGGCGGCCCGCAGCGGGGTCGGCCCCATGTTGGTGAGCCCGATCCTGGCCTCGGCGATCCGCCCGCCGTCGGTGCGGACGAGGGCCGCGACGCCGACCGTCGCCCACGCCTGTGCCGCCCGGTGGAACTTCTCGTAGCGGAACCCCAGTCCCCGGCCTTCGGGATGCGCACCTCGACCAGCAGCTCGTCGGGGCTCAGGGCGGACTGGAGGTAGTCGGTGAAGAAGTCCCGTGCCGGGATGGTCCGGCGGCCCCGGGGGCCGGTGGCGACCAGTTCGCCGTCGAGCGCGAGGACGACCGCGGGCAGGTCCGCCGCCGGGTCCGCGTGGGCGAGCGAGCCGCCCAGTGTCCCCCGGTTGCGTACGGCGGGGTCGGCGACCGTCGCCGTCGCCGCCGCGAGCAGTCCCGCGTGCCGCCGCACGAGGGGGTCGGCCATCACGTCGTGGTGCGTGGTCATGGCGCCGACGACGAGGGTGTCGCCCTCCTCGCGGATCCCGCGCAACCCGTCGATCCTGCCCACGTCGACGAGCAGTTCGGGGAAGGCGAGCCGCAGCCGCAGCATGGGCAGCAGGCTCTGGCCGCCGGCGAGGACCTTCGCCTCCTCACCGGACTCGGCGAGCGCGGCCACGGCCTCGTCCACCGAGTCCGGCCGCCGGTAGTCGAACGCCGCGGGGATCATGCCGGCTCCTCCTCGCTCGGGGCGGCCGCCTGGCCCGTCGTCGGCACCGCGCCCTCCGGCCGCCCGGCCTGCGGCGGGCCGCCCTCCCCGCCCCGGGCCTGCCGGATGGCCCGCCACACCCGCTCCGGGGTGCACGGCATCGGCACGTCCGTCACCCCGAGCGGCCGCAGCGCGTCCACGATGGCGTTCACGACGGCCGGTGTCGAGGCGATCGTCCCCGCCTCCCCGGCGCCCTTCACCCCCAGCGGGTTGGTGGTCGCGGGCGTCTCGGTGCGCTCGGTCGTGAACTCCGGCAGGTCCACCGCGGAGGGCACCAGGTAGTCCGCCATCGTCCCGGACGTCAGATTGCCGTCGGCGTCGTAGACCGCCTCCTCGTAGAGCGCCTGCCCGATGCCCTGGGCGAGGCCGCCGTGCACCTGGCCCTCCACGATCACCGGGTTGACCACCCGTCCGACGTCGTCGACGCACACATAGGAGCGGATCCGGGTGCGGCCCGTCTCCGTGTCGACGTCCACGGCGCACAGGTGCGTGCCGTGCGGGTAGGAGAAGTTGTCCGGGTCCACGACATGGCCGGCGTGGAGCGTCGGCTCCATGCCCTCGGGCAGGTCGTGCGAGGAGAATGCGTCGAACGCGATCTCCTGGATGGTCCGCCGCGCGTCCGGGGAGCCCTTCACCGAGAACACGCCCTCCGCGAAGTCGAGGTCGTCCTCGCCGGCCTCCAGCAGATGCGCCGCGATCCTCCTGGCCTTCTCCACGACCTTCCGCGCCGCCTCGTGGACCGCCGTACCGCCGACCACCAGGGACCGCGAACCGTAGGTGTCCATCCCCTGGGGTGCGGCCCGGGTGTCGCCGTGCACCACCTCGACGTCCTCGAACGGCACGCCCAGCACGTCGGCCGCGATCTGGCTCCAGCACGTCACATGGCCCTGCCCGTGCGGACTGGTGCCCGTGACCACCTCGACCTTGCCCGTCGGCAGCAGGCGGACGCCGGCCGTCTCCCAGCCGCCGGCCGCGTACCGCAGATCGCCCAGCACCCGGCTCGGTGCGACCCCGCACATCTCCGTGTACGTCGAGATCCCGATGCCCAGGCGCACCGGGTCGCCGCGCCGCGCCCGCTCCTGCTGCTCGGCCCGCATCCCCTCGTAGCCGAACAGTGCCAGCGCCTTGTCCGTCGCGGCCTCGTAGTCGCCGCTGTCGTAGGTGAGCCCGGCGATCGAGGTGTACGGGAACTCGTCGTGGCCGATCCAGTTCCGGCGGCGCAGCTCCAGCGGGTCCGTGCCCAGCTCGGCGGCGAGTTCGTCCATGATGCGCTCGATCGCGAACGTCGCCTCCGGGCGGCCCGCTCCCCGGTAGGCGTCGGTGGGCGTGCGGGTGGTGAAGACCCCGGTGCAGGTGAAGGCGTAGGCGTCCATCTTGTAGATCGCCGGGTACATGAACGCCCCGAGCAGCGGGGTGCCCGGCGTGATCAGCATCAGGTACGCGCCCATGTCGGCGAGCAGGTCGACCTTCAGCCCCAGCAGCTTCCCCTCGCGGGTCGCCGCGATCCGGACGTCCTGGATCTGGCCGCGTCCGTGGTGGGTGGCGAGGTACCCCTCGGAGCGCGTCTCGGTCCACTTCACCGGTCGGCCCAGGGCGCGCGCCACGGCGAGCGCGACGGCCTCCTCCCCGTACACCTGGAGCTTGGAGCCGAAGCCGCCGCCCACGTCCGGCGCGATCACCCGCAGCTTCTGCTCCGGGATGCCGGTGACCGTCGCCATCAGCAGCCGCACGATGTGGGGGATCTGGGTGGCGGAGTACAGCGTGTACTCCCCGGACGCGGCGATCGGCGTCACGACCACGGCGCGCGGCTCCATCGCGTTGGGGATGAGCCGCTGCTGGAGGAACCGCCGGGAGACCACCACATCGGCCCGGTCCCGTACCGACTCCCAGTCCTCACCGGTCGTCAGCGGCCACACGTAGCACCGGTTGGTGCCCTTGTCCGCGTGCACGAGCGGTGCGCCGTCCGCGAGCGCCGTCTCCAGGTCCAGCACGGGCTCCAGCGGGGTGTAGTCGACGTCCACCGCCTCGAGCGCGTCGGCCGCCGCGTAGCGGTCCCGGGCGACCACGACGGCGACCGGGTCCCCCGCGTAGCGCACCTCGCCGACGGCGACCGGCGGATGGTCGGGCATCACGATGTCGTCGGTCACGGGCCATACGCACGGCAGCGGAGCGAGACCGTCGGCGAGGTCGCGTCCGGTGAACGCGGCGACGACGCCCGGTCGCTCCAGCGCGGGTGCCACGTCCACCCGGTCGATCCGGGCGTGCGCCATGGGGCTGCGCAGCACGGCCATGTGCAGCATGCCGGGCACGCTGATGTTGTCGGTCCACCGGGTCTGGCCGGTGACCAGGTGCGCGTCCTCCTTGCGGGCCCGGGCGCGTCCGACCTCCCGCTCACGTGTCCGGTCCGCGGGCTGGGCGGTCATGTCCGGGCCTCCTGCCCCTCGCGCGCGGCCGCGAGCACGGCGTGGACGATGTTCTGGTAGCCGGTGCACCGGCAGAGGTTGCCCTCCAGGCCCTGGCGGACCTCGTCGGGGGTGGGGTCCGGGTTCTCCCTGAGCAGCTCCCGGGCCGCCATGATCATCCCGGGCGTGCAGTAGCCGCACTGGAGCGCGTGCCTCTCGTGGAAGGCCTTCTGGAGGGGGTCGAGTCCGCCGCCCGGGGAGCCGAGCCCCTGCACGGTGGTGACCTCGCCGCCGTCGGCCTGCACCGCGAGCACCGAGCAGCTCTTGACGCTGCGGCCGTCGAGTTCGACGGTGCACGCGCCGCAGCTTCCGGTGTCGCAGCCGACCGGGGTGCCGGTCAGCCCGAGGCGGTCCCGCAGATAGTGGACCAGCAGCAGCCGCGGCTCCACATCGTCCTGGTAGGCGACGCCGTCCACGGTCACCGAAATGCGGTTCATCGGCCCTCCCAGCGGCCCGGGCAGGCAGTACCGGCCAGTTTTGTCTGATACGTCCAACTCTAGGTCGGGGCAACAGGCGCCGCGACCGTGCCGCTTGGCGGCAGGCGGTGACCGCCCCGGCCGGTCAACCCGTGGTCTCGCGCACGCCGGTGAGCACCCCCACCCGGTCGATCCGGTGCTCCGGACTGCTGCGGTCGTCGCGCCAGAAGTTCCCCGCGGCGTCGTCCTCCGGCGTGGCGCAGGTGGAGATCGTGGTCATCGGCTGGGTGGGGGCCCTGCCCTGGAAGCCCGGAACCGCGGCGCGCTGCTCGGCCGGCGACCGGGCGGAGCGGAAGGACGTCGTCCGGTGAGCGGTGATCCGGTACGCGTAGACCGTGCCGCCCGAGGCCGCCGGCACGACGTCGCCGATGTCCAGCGACGGCAGGTCGCGCAGGGGCCCGCCGGCGGAAAGCCGGTGCGCGGTGACGGGATGGTTGCCGATCTCGCCCGGTCCGACACCGCCCCGCTCGCCGTACGGGCCGGCGGCCACCCCGCGGTCCTGGATGCGCGTCCCCGGCCGGTCGCCGGTGGTTCCTTCGTGCGGGACCACGCGCAGCCCGGCCACGCCGATCCACGGGATGCTCGGCTCGGCCGCCCGGGTACGGGTGCTGCCGGGCGGTTCCGGCGCCGCGCTCGGGGCGGGGTGGATCCGGGCCGCACCGCGGCCGGCGGCGGAGAGGTGGAGAGGGAGGTGGAGGGAGGCAGAGGCGGAGGCGGACGGGGAGACCGACGGGGGCTCCGCTGCGGACGAGCCGGCCGGGGCGGTGGACGGAGACGCGCCCCGGACCGCGGAGGGCTTGCCGGACGTCCGGGCAGCGCCGGCCGCGGGGAAGCAGCCGGCGGTCAGCACGACGGCGAGGGCTCCGGCGGCAGCGGTGGGAACGGCACGGGAAGCGCGCACGGGCGGCCCTCCGGTCCGGGGGCGGGGACGCGTCGGGCCGTGCTCGCCGCGGGCCGTGGCCGTCCCCACGACGGCAATCGATCGTCTGTTCCCCCGCCGTCCGTCCCGCGCCCGCCGCCGCACGCGCCCCCCGTCCCTCCCGCGCCCGCCGCTGTGGCATGGCCCCCGTCCCTCCCGCGCCCCGCCCCGCCTCTGCCCCCACCCCCGCCCCGGGCGAGCGGCGCCCGCTCAGTCGACGGGCCAGGTGTGCGCGGGCGCGTTGAGATGCATGTAGTCGATGTACTGCCGGGTCATCCGCCGCAGTGCCTCGTGGCGGGTCACGTGGGCGGTGGCGTCGATGCGGTGGAACATCTCCGACTGCCACACCGCTCCGTTGCGGCCCGTGACACAGCGCTGCTCGATGATCCCCAGCAGCGGCTCCCGCCACTGCGTGTCCATGCCCGACCGCTCCAGTCCCCGGTGGGCGAGTGGCAGCAGTCGCCGCAGCACCAGTTCGGCGGCCGGTACCTCGCCCATCCCGGGCCAGTACAGCAGGGCGTCGATGCCGTACCGGGCGGCGGTGTGCAGATTGTCCTCGGCGGCCGAGAAGGACATGCGCGACCACACCGGGCGCTCCTCCTCGACCAGCGCGCGGGTGAGCCCGTAGTAGAACGCGCCGTTGGCCAGCACGTCCGCGACCGTCGGCCCGGCGGGCAGCACCCGGTTCTCGACCCGCAGATGGGGCCGGTCGTGGGACACCGCGTACACCGGGCGGTTCCAGCGGTAGATCGTCCCGTTGTGCAGGGTGAGTTCGGCGAGCTCCGGGATGTCGCCGCCCTCCAGGGTCTCCTTGGGGTCCTGCTCGTCGCAGAGCGGCAGCAGGGCGGGGAAGTAGCGCAGGTTCTCCTCGAAGAGGTCGAAGACGCTGTTGATCCAGCGTTCGCCGAACCACACGCGGGGCCGTACGCCCTGCACCTTGATCTCCTCGGGGCGGGTGTCGGTCGCCTGCTCGAAGAGCGGGATGCGGGTCTCGCGCCACAGCTCCTTGCCGAACAGGAAGGGCGAGTTCGCCGCCAGCGCGATCTGCACGCCCGCGACGGCCTGTGCCGCGTTCCAGTACCCCGCGAACTCCTCGGGCGAGACCTGGAGATGGAACTGGGTGCTGGTGCAGGCGGCCTCCGGGGTGATCGTGTCCGCGTAGGTCCGCAGCCGGTCCACGCCGTCCACGGCGATCCTCAGGTCCTCGCCCCGGGCGGCGAACACCTGCTCGTTCAGCAGCCGGTAGCGCGGGTTCTCCGACAGGGCCGCCTCGCCCACGTCCTTCTGCCGCAGCGTCGGCAGGATCCCCACCATCGCGAGATGCGCGCCCACCTGCGCGGCCCGCTCCTCGGCGTGGTTGAGCGCCTCCCTGATCTCCTGCTCCCAGGCGTCCGGGCCCCCGGCCGTGAGCCGACGCGGTGGGATGTTGATCTCCAGGTTGAACCGGCCCAGCTCGCTGGACCAGGCCGGATCGGCGATCGCCTCGAGCACGTCGGTGCTGCGCATCGCCGGTTCGGCGGCGCCGTCGACGAGGTTCAGCTCGATCTCCAGGCCGACCTGGGGCCTCTCCGACTCGAAACGCGACTCGCGCAGCATCAGCGCGAAGGTGTCGAGGCAGTCCTGCATCTTGTCGCGGTACCGACGGCGGTCGTCACGGGTGAACACCAGCGCCGGGACGTCTCGTCCCATCGGCCCTCCCGTATCTCCTCGGGTCTCCTCGGGCCTGGCCCCCTCATCAGAGTGCCACCGCCCGCCCTGCTCGACCAGCGCGCCGGACCGCAGCGGCCGGTTCCCGCAGCGGCCGGTTCCCGCAGGGGACCCGGTCCCGCGGCGGTCCCGCGCCCCGGACGGTGCTGACGCAGGTCCCGCGGCGGCACCGTCCCGTCCCCTATCTCCCTCGGCCCTCGGCAGGCGCTCCGCCCCCTGCGGTGACTCCTTCCCCGACTCCTCCCGCGCCGTCGGCCGTTCCGCCGCCGCCGGTGCGGACGCCGCCCCGGGGCCGTGACTCGCTGAACGGGCGCACGTCCTGGCCGCAGACGGCTCCCTCCGGTGGGAGGACGCCGTCGACGAGGTAGCGGCGTTCGTAGTCGTCCACGCAGAGACTCGGGTTGACGACGGACGAGTGGCCGTACCCCTCGACGGTCAGCAGCCGTGCGCGGGCGAGCTGCCGGGTCATCGCCACCGCACCCTGGTACGGGGTCGCCGGGTCGTACCGGGTGTTGACCACGAGTACGGGGTTCGCCGTGGGGCGGTTCCAGGGGCCCGCGTAGGCGGAGGCGGCCGTCGCCGGCCAGGTGGCACACGGCTCGCTCGCCCAGGCGACGGCTCGCCCGAGGTCACCGGCCCGGCCGTAGCCGAACTCCGCCAGCTCGGGGAACCGCCGCGGATCGCGCGGGTTGGGGCTCTCCGAGCAGCGGATCGCGTCGATCTGCTCGAACGCCGGGTAGGGCAGCGGGCCTTCCGGCGCGGCGGGCTCCTGCGGGGGCCGCCGGTCCCACAGGTCCTCAAGTGCCCAGGCCAGGTCGTACCAGCCGGGATCGACGGAGTACAGGCCGCTGAGCACGGTGGCGACGGTCCTGGCGTACGTCCACGACCCCTGGGCGCGCTCCTGCAGGCGCAGCATGAGCCCGTCGAACTTCGCACGGGTCGCCTCGGGGCTTCCCGCGGAGAACGCGCAGCGGTCGGCGGAAGCGCGCCCGCAGTGGTCGAGGAACTGGCGCAGGGTCTCGGCCGACCCCAGGTCGACCCCCTCCCGCAGAAACGTCGACAGCCGCGGCTGCGCCGTGGGGCCCCCGTCCACCCAGGCCTTCGGGTCGATATTGCCGTCCAGGACCATCGCCCGGACCCTGTCGGGGAAGAGATTGGCGTAGGTGGCGCCCAGGAACGATCCGTACGACACCCCGAGGAAGCTGAGTCGCTCGTCGCCCACGGCCTGCCGGAGCAGGTCCAGGTCGCGCGCCGTGTCGGCGGTGGAGACGTGCCGCAGCAAACGCGGGTCGCGCTGCTCGCAGAGCCGGCCGAGCTCGGCGTAGGCGTCGACCCAGGCCTTGGTCTCGCTCTCGCCGACGGGGAAGCCGAAGGGTATGCGCTCCAGCCACCCGTACGCCGCATCGGTGGTGGGGAAGCAGCGGACGGCGGTGCTCTCGCCGGCCCCCCGCGGGTCCCAGCTGGCGATGTCGAAACGCTGCCGGAGTTCCTCGGGGAAGAGTTCGTACCACTGCGGCAGTGCCTCGGTTCCCGGTCCTCCGGGGCCTCCGGGGTTGAAGAAGAGGGTGCCCAGCCGAGGCCCCGGGCCCGTCGCAGGGCGCCTGATGACCGCGAGTTCCACCATGGGCCCGCCGGGCCGGCGGTGGTCCAGCGGGGTGCTCGCGGTCGCGCAGTCGAAGCCGGGGGCCTCCTCGCAGGGTCTCCAGCCGAGAGCCGGAGCGGCGTCCGACGGAACCGGGCCGTCGGCCGGACCCGAGGCGGGGGTACGGGCGGGGCCGGGGCGCGGACCGGGGCGGGGGCGGGGCCGCCGATCACGCAGGCGCAGATCGTGGTGGCGACGGCGGCCGCGGCGAAGCGCCCGCGGCCGGCGGGGGATCGGGGTATGTGCATGCTCGTCCTTTGCCGCCGCGACACCGGGCGTGGTCTGCCGTCAGGAGCCTTCGCACCGATACCACTTCGGCCCCGGCGGGCCCGCAACCCGCCTGCGGCCGAACGGCCGTCACCCGTCGGGCGGAGCGGGCGCCCGCCTGGCCGGGTGGGGACGCCCCGCCGCGCGGCTGCCGCACCGGTCCCGGCCGCCCGTACCGGTGGGCCGCGGCCATGGACTCCGCCCCGCCCTCGCCCCGCCGGTGTCGAACTCCGCAGCGCCGCCGCGGCGGGCGGGGACACCGCGAGGGCACCGCCGGGCGCGCCGGTCCGGGCCCGGCAGCGACGGTACCGGGGCGTCTCCGAGGCCGCCGCTCACCCGGTGGCCGGAGCATCACCCTGCGCCGGAAGGTGACGGCGCACCGGATCACCGGATCACCGGGTCACCGTGTGAGGCGCCGGGAGGCACCGGGAGGCGTCGGGAGCGCCGTATGAGGCACCCCGGGGTGCGGCACCGCTCTGGCTTCCGCGGTGCCGGCGGCGACCTCTGCACGGGGTGGGCCCGTCCGTCCGGGCCGCCCCGGCCGCGGCGGGCGCCGGTGCCCGCCGCGGCCGGCAAGGATCGCCGACGGTCACGGCCCGTTCGCCGGGCGTGCCCGTTCCTCGGGCCTCAGCCCCCGTCGGCAGCCCGCCAGTTCGGCGGCGCGGCGCAGCACGCCGACGAGCATCGGCAGGGTGAGCCGGCCGGTGAAGGTGTTGCGCTGGCTCGGGTGGTAGCTGCCGAGCAGGTGCAGCGGGTGCGGAAGGCCCTCGCCGGGTGGCAGGACGGCATGGGCGCCGTGGCCGAACACCGGGCGCGGCCGCGGCAGCGGGCGCCCGGTGCCGCGGACCGCCGGGAGGAGGGCCTGCCAGCCGAAGCCGCCCAGCGCGACCACGGCGCGGAGGCCCGGCGCCAGCAGACGCAGTTCGGCGGACAGCCAGGGACGGCACGTGTCGCGTTCGTCCGCCGTCGGCCGGTTCGCCGGAGGAGCGCAGTGCACCGGCGCGGTCAGCCGTACTCCCCGCAGCGTGAGCCCGTCCCCGGTGTGCCGGGAGGCGGCCCGGGAGGCGAGGCCCGCCTCGTACAGCGCGGCGAAGAGGAAGTCGCCGGCGGTGTCGCCGGTGAACATCCGCCCGGTCCGGTTCGCCCCGTGCGCCGCCGGGGCGAGACCGACCACGGCGAGCGGCGCGTCCGCGGGACCGAACCCGGGGACGGGGCGCCCCCAGTACTCCCGGTCCCGGAAGGCGGCGCGCTTGACCCGTGCCACCTCCTCGCGCCAGGCGACGAGCCGGGGGCACGCACGGCACCCCGCGATGTGGCCGTCCAGCTCGTCCAGTCCGGCGCAGCGGGGTGCCTGGTCGGCCAGGAACATCGGGTCGCCGGTGCGGGTCCCGGCGCCCCGGCCGCTCGGTCGCTCCATGCCCCCCAAGCTACCGGGGCGGCCCGGACCCGCCGCGGCACGGACCGTCAGCGCGGCAGCGCGGCAGCGCGGTAGAGCGGCGGGGCGGTAGAGCGGCGGGGCGGGTGCTGCGGGGTGCGGCGCGTGGTCGGGTGTGGCAGGGCCGGCGGGGCACGGGCGGGTGCCGCCGGGTCCGGCGCGTGGCCGGACGGTGGAGTTCCTGCGCGGTGTGCGCCGGGGACCGGCCGGCGGGACCGCGGCCGCCTCAGCCGCGCAGGCCCGTGCCGCGTACCGGCCCGTGCCGTGCACCGGCCGTGCACCGGCCGCGCTGCGCCGCGGGCCGTGCGGCCGCACCCTGGAGCGAGGACCACGCAGCCCCGAGCAGGGAGACCCACGGTGGACGACGCCACGATGCCGAGGGGGCCGGTGCTGGCCGGCGTCGACCGCGGGGGCAGGAGTACGTGGTGCGCTGCGCCGCCGAACAGGCCGCTCTGCACCGGGTGCCGCTGCACCTGCTGCATGTCGTCGAGCACGACGGAACCGAGGTTTCCGGGGACGGACCGGTGGCACCGCTCGAGCGGCTGGTGCGCACCGAGTTCCCGGGTGTGGCCGTCACGGCGGAGACGGTCGCCGGCCGGGCCTCCGCCGTGCTGGTGGAGCGGTCCGGGCCGGCGTCCTGGACCGTCGTCGGCCACCGGGGCAGCGGGGGCTTCTCCCGCCTTCCGCTGGGCTCGGTGAGCTGGCAGGTGGCGACCCATGCCGCGAACCCCGTCATCGTGGTACGACCCGGCGACTCCCCTCCGGACCCGGAGCGGCGCGTCGTGGCGGGCGTCGACGTCGCCGATACCTCCCCCATCTCTTCGCACGCCCTGGACGCCGCCTTCGCGGAGGCCGCGCTTCGCGGCGCGAGCCTCGAACTCGTCCACGGAAGCTTCCATCTCGGTGAGACGCCGACCGGTCCGGGCATGGCCGCACCCGACTTCGACATCCTCGACGAGGCGGTGCGGGCGGCGCTCCGGGAGGAGGCGGACAAGCGCCGTGACCGCTACCCCGGCGTGCCCGTGAGGCTGCACGCGGAACGGCTCCGCGCTGCGACCCTCCTGGCGGAGTCCTCACGGGGGCGGCTCTCCTGGTCGTCGGCTCCCACGGCCGCTCCGGGCTGCGCAGACTGCTGCTGGGCTCGGTGAGCTCCGAAGTCCTGCACACCGCCGCCTGCCCGGTGGCGATCATCCATCCGTGATCTTGCGTGGGTATCCGCGGCTTCAGCCGGGGAGGGAAACGTATGGTCCGCGAACACGATCTGATCGCGCATGAAGACCTCAGGATCCGCAACATGGTCGAGACCCCCGCGCCGAAGCCCGACCCCGGACAGCCGGGCGGCTTCCTGCCCAACGGAGCCGCCGCAAAGGCCGGACTCAACCACTCGATCTCGGATGCCGGATGGGGGGTGTTCCTCGCGATCCTGAACGCCAAGGCTGAAAGCGCCGGACGGGAAGTTGCCGCCGTGGACCCCCGCAACACCTCCCTGCGGTGTCCCGAACGCGGGCACACCGCGAAGGAGAACCGGCCCACACGGGAGAAGTTCCACTGCCTCGCCTGCTGCCACACCGCGCACGCTGACGTCGTAGGTGCTCTCAACGTTCTACGGGCCGGGCTGGTCCGTCGCGACGCCAACCCGGCATAGCGAGAAGCCCCCACCTTTACGTGGGGGAGGAGTCACATCGCGCACTCGCACCGAACGGACCCCGTGCAGCACGGCCTCGGCACGGTGCGGTGTCCGCGGGGAGGAGCCACCACCCGAACCGCCTGCCGCGGCGTCCCCGGGCGTGTCCGCGGAATCCTCCGTGCGAACCTCCCGCGGGGCGGCTGAGCCGAGTCGGCCCCGGTCGGTGCACCGGCCCCGTCACGAGGGTGACGGGGCCTACTCCGCCGCGGCCGGCTGAACGGCCCGGCCGTGGCCCGGCGGCAGCGGAGGTCGCGATATGTCCGGCGGGTACGGCCGGTGCACGAGGGCGCGGGGGTCGGGCCGGCGGTCAGGGCGGGAAGTCCGCCGGGAGCGGAGGGCAAGGGAGGAGAGGGGGAGGCGGTGCGGGGTGCGGGGTGCCGTGGACGGGCGCGGTGAGGTTCCTCGGTGCGGATGACCTCCTTGAGAGCCCTCGATGCGATGGAATCCGGCCATGGGAGGGCGTCAACCGAAAGGGGCCGAGGCGCACATAAGGGGGAGGGAGGCATGAGTGACTGGTCCTGGCGCGGCCCCTCTCCGCATGGCATGTATTCGGCCATGATCCGCTCACAGGTGGTCGGCGCCCCCACTGGGCCCGGTGTCCCGCGTTGCGGAAGTCACGGCGGCCGTCCGCTCGTGGCGGAGCGGCCGGGTGCGGCCTTCACCGCCCCGCCCGCGCGGGCCGGCGCCTTTCGGTACCGGCACGGTTGAACTTTGAACTGCCTTGATGGCGGTCCGGGCCGGAGCCGCTCCCCGTGTCCGGGCCGGAGGCGGGCCGGTGCGCATGAAGGCGCTCCGGGGGCGCCCTGTCCCGGCTCTTCCCGGAGAGCAAATGAACCAGTGGTTCCGCTTGGTTCAGGGTGGCGCGCGGAAACCGGCCGTTTCCACGAACGGAACCCTACCGAGGTCAAGTCCGGCAAACGGCTTGCTCTTCACCCGGCCCGCTGGACGCGCGTAGAGCGACCGAAACGCGATCTTGTCCAGGGTGCAAACGGAAGCCAGGATCCGTAGCCGACGGCATTGACAGGGGCATGGCGGATTTCCCGGTCCGTCTCACCTGCTCGGTGCCGGGGCCCGTCCACCCAACGGGTCCTCGGCAACCCCCACTGGAGGATGTAGTGAACATCAAGCGCTTCACTCCCCACGGCCGCTTCGCGAGAGGCGCGCGGCTGACCGCCGTCGCCTCCGCCCTGCTGACGGCAGTCGCGCTTGCGGCTCCCAGCGCGGCAGCCGACACCGCCCCCGCGCCGCGGGCGACCGCCGCCACCCTCGCCCAGGTCAGCGACGCCGTACTGAAGTCCGACATCCCCGGCACGGCCTGGTACACGGACGCCAGGTCCGGAAAGCTCGTCCTGACCGCGGACTCCACCGTCTCCGCCGCCGAACTGGCGGAGATCAGGGAAGCCGCCGGCAGCCGTGCCTCGGCCCTCGAGATCAAGCGCACCCCCGGCACCTTCAGCAAGCTCATCGCGGGCGGGCAGGCCGTCTACGGCGGCGGCAGCCGGTGCTCGCTCGGCTTCAACGTCCGCAGCGGCAGCACCTACTCCGCCCTGACGGCCGGTCACTGCACCGACATCGCCGGCACCTGGTACACCAACTCCTCCCAGACCACCCTGCTCGGCACCCGTACCGGATCGAGCTTCCCGGGCAACGACTACGGCATCATCCGCCACTCCAACTCCTCGGCCGCGGACGGCCGTGTGTACCTGTACAACGGCTCCTACCGCGACATCACGTCCGCCGGAAACGCGTACGTCGGCCAGTCCGTCCAGCGCAGCGGCAGCACCACCGGCCTGCGCGGCGGCACGGTCACCGGGCTCAACGCCACCGTCAACTACGGCGGCGGCGACGTCGTCTACGGCATGATCCAGACCAACGTCTGCGCCGAGCCCGGCGACAGCGGCGGCCCCCTGTTCGCGGGCTCGACGGCCCTCGGTCTGACGTCGGGCGGCAGCGGCAACTGCTCGTCCGGCGGCACCACGTTCTTCCAGCCGGTCACCGAGGCACTGAGCGCCTACGGCGTGAGCGTCTTCTGACCTTCTCGCCACCCCGGGCACACCGGCCGGCGGTCCGCCTCGAGCGGGCCGCCGGCCTCCTCGTCCGGCCGTCCCGCCCCGGCTCTCCCTCCGCGCGGCGAGTGCCACGCGCTCACGCGGGGGAGCGGTTCGGGAGGCGCCGCGACACCGCGGTCCCGTTCCGGCCGTACCTCCCCCGTCGCCTGTTCCCGCGGCCTCGCCGGTGCCGCCGGCTGCCCGGCGGGCACGTGTGGCGTCCGCCCCGGCCGGCGACCGCGACGCCCCGGAGGCGAGGGGATCCGCCGGCGCCCGGGCCCGGGCCGGGCGGTGGGCCGCTCGATAGAATTCGGGCATGGTGCTCTGGCTGACCGACCGGGAGGCCCGGCGCGGCACTCCGTGCGGCGGTGGCACGCCATGACCCCGGCATCGGACGACAGGAATCCCTACCCGGGCCGGCCGTCCGGTCTGATCGGCGCCCAGATCGCCGGCTACCGGGTGGAGCGGGAGGTCGGCCGAGGCGGCATGGCGGTCGTCTACTGCGCCAAGGACCTGCGCCTGGACCGTACGGTGGCGCTCAAACTGCTCGCGCCGGAACTCGCCCGCAACGACACCTTCCGCCGCCGCTTCACCCACGAGTCCCGGGTCGCCGCGGCCATCGACCACCCGCACATCGTGCCGATCTTCGAGGCCGGCGAGACCGACGGCGTCCTCTACATCGCCATGCGCTTCGTCGCCGGGCTGGACCTGCGGGCCCTGCTGGACCGGGACGGCCCGCTGCCCGCCGAGGCCGCCGTACGCATCGCCGCGCAGGTGGCCTCGGCACTCGACGCGGCCCACGAGCACGATCTGGTGCACCGGGATGTCAAGCCCGGAAACGTCCTGGTCGCCAAGGGCACCGACATCGACCATCCCGAGCACGTCTACCTGACGGACTTCGGGCTCACCAAGAAGTCGCTCTCGCTCACCGGCTTCACCACCGTGGGCGAGTTCGTCGGCACCCTCGACTATGTGGCACCGGAACAGATCTCCGGGCGGCCGGTCGACGGCAGGTGCGACCTCTACAGCCTCGCCTGCGTCGTCTACGAGACTCTGGCCGGCGGGCCGCCCTTCCAGCGGGACGAGGACATGGCGCTGCTGTGGGCTCACCAGTACGACCAGCCCCCTCCGCTCACCGAGCACCGGCCGGACGTCCCGGCGGGCGCTGACGAGGTGCTGGCGAAGGCCCTGTCCAAGGTGCCCGACGACCGCTACGACTCCTGCCTCGAGTTCGTCGCGGCCCTCCGCGAGGCCACCACGTCCCGGGCGCCCGCCCGGGCCGCGGCCCGGGCAGTCCCGACCCCGACGCAGGTGGTCCCCGGCCTCGCCGGCCTGACCGAGGACCCCGGACCGCCACCGGACCCGCCCGAATGGGCCCGCCCCGTGTTCGTCCGGACGGGGGAGGCGTAGGAAACGAGCGGGGGAGGCCCAGGGAGGAGCAGGGGGAGGACACGGGCGGCGGGTGTGCGGCGTCGACGGCACGGCCGTCCCCCTACCGGCACTCAGGGGCGCCGGTAGGGGGGCGGGCAAGCGTCCTCCGCGGGACCGGCATCCCGGACTCCCCGTCCGCCGCGCGTTGCCCGTCCTCATGTCGGGCCCCGCAAGCCCGCAAGCCCGCAGTCCGACGCCCGCTGCCCGTCCTCATGCCTTCTTTCGCCCGTCTGCCGTCTGCCGTCTGCCTGCTGCCGTCCGCTGTCCGGCCACGCCGTGCGCGGCGCGCTGCCGCGGGGCGTGTGTGCGCGGCGCCGGTGAACGGGTCCGTCCGCCCCGCCCGTCTCGGCCGTCCGCAGCCTGCTGCCCGCCGGACCGGCCCGGCCGGTCCGGCGATCTGACCGGGCGGGTGCGGGCCGCCTGCTCAGCCACCCCCGTGCCGCTCGCCCGGTCCCCCGCGCAGCCGCTCCGTGTGGCGGGTGACCGTGTCGACGCGGGCCGCCAGGTCGGGGTGTCCGGCCCGGAGGTGTGCGTGCGTCCCGGCCAGCGGGGCGATCAGGGTGGAGGCGTCGTCGTCGGCGAGGGCCCCGGCGAGGCGGGCCACCGGGTCGGCGGCTTCGGCCGGAAGATCGGTGAGGGCGGTGATCTGTCCCGCCAGCCGGCGCAGGTCCGCGGAGTTGCCGCGGGCCCAGGCCGCCACGGTGCGGTTCGCCGCCCGCCGGTCGCGGGTGGCCTGGACGCGCTGCTCGCCGGTGGAGCCGGGGGCTCCCGGGCGTACGCGCAGATAGCGGCGTTCAGCAGCCTGGCGGCTCGCGACGCCGAGCGGATGGGCCAGGTCCGCCCAGCTGGCTCCCGCAGCACGCGCCGCCTCGATCAGCCCCGGCTCCCAGCCCGCGAGTTCGTCCCGCAGCTGCCGCAGCAGGAGTAGCGCGGCCAGCGCGTCCTCGGCGCCCGTCGCCTGGGAGCCGGGGGTTCGCCCGGAGGGTGCACCGCGGACCGTGTGCAGGGCGTCCCGGATCGTGTCGAGAGCCGCCGAGGCGGCGTGGAAGGAGGCGGGCGACAGGCCGTCGCCGCCAGGATGTTCGGCGTTCATGGGGTCCCTTCGGCTGGTGTCAGTCCGTCATCCTCTCGACGACATCGCTAGTTGTCATCGTTTGGATGACATGCTACAACGGAAGCAGGTTGCAGCGCATTGGCAGTCACTGCCTGAACCGACTGGAGGTGTTTCACATGTTGATGCGCACTGACCCGTTCCGGGAGTTCGACCGACTGACGCAGCAGCTTCTCGGCACGACGGGCACCTGGTCCCGTCCCTCCGCGGTGCCGATGGACGCCTACCGCGACGGCGACGAGTATGTGATCGCCCTCGATCTGCCGGGTGTCTCCCCGGACGCGATCGACATCGACGTCGAGCGGAACATGCTCACCGTGAAGGCCGAGCGCCGGCCGCTCGTGAACACCGAGAACGTGCAGATGGAGCTGTCCGAGCGCCCCCTCGGTGTCTTCTCCCGCCAGCTCGTGCTGGCCGACACCCTCGACACCGAGCGCATCAGCGCCGACTACGACGCGGGGGTCCTGACCCTGCGTATCCCCATCGCCGAGCGTGCCAAGCCCCGCAAGATCGCCATCGGCGAGGGGTCCGGCCGCAAGCAGATCAGCACCTGAGCGCAGATCAGCACCTGAGCGCCGGCCCCCGGCACCTCGACCCCGGCCCGCGCCCGTCGCGGAGGACGGTGAGGCCGCTCCCACGGCAGACCCGTCCTCCGCATCTGCCGGCCCGGGCACCGGCGCGGTAGCGCCCACTCCGTGAGGCGATCAGCCGGTCCCCATGGCCCATGAAGAGAAAGGCAGTCACGCCACCGATGGTTCCCCAGCCTGAAACGGTCCCGACCGCACCGGGTATGACGTTCCATCACATGCTGGAAAGAGTCCGCTACGAGGGCGCCTATCCGACCCGTGAACGGGCCGAGCAGGCCGTGCGGGCTGTCCTGGCCGCGCTCGGCCGGCAGCTCACGGGGGAGCAGCGCGTCGAACTCGCCGCCCGCCTCCCCGTAGAGGCCGCTCTCGTGTTCACCTCTCAGGTTCCCGGTCCCGAACCCGTCAGCGGGTGGGAGTTCGTCAAGGACCTCGCCGCCCGCACCGGAGGCACTCCGGCCACGGCCCGCTGGGACACCGGATCCGTGCTCCATGTCGTCGCCGGCCTCGTCGGCCCCCGGCTGCTCGACCGCATTCTCGCGGACCTGCCCTCGGGGTACGCGCTGCTGTTCGGCCGTGCCGAACTCACCCTGCGGGCCTGATGCCACCGGGCTGACGTCGCTTCCGGCACCCGCCTCCCCGTCCAGGCCGCCGTGCACCGGTCACCGGCAGGGGCTGGTGCACGGCGGCCTGGACGCGACCTCTCCTGCCCACCGTGCCGCGGTGCACTGCCCCCTGCCGCACTGCACCGCCCATCCACCGCCGTGCACCGCTCGCCCCGGCGACTGGTGCCCCATGCTTGGTGGCCGGTGGCCGGTGGCCGGTGGCCGGTGGCCGGTGGCCGGTGGCCGGTGGCCGGTGGCCGGTGACCGGTGACCGGTGCACGGCGCCCCGACGCGGCTTCGCCGTCGGCCCACGGACCGGCGAGGCGGGCTCCCGGAGCGGCAGCAGTGCGGCTGACGGGCCGAGCAGCGGTTCCCGGAGCGCCCCTCGCCGGGCAGGCCCCGGGACGCGGCCGACCGGAGAGGCGGGGTGCGCGGCGCCGCACGGCCACCCTCACCGTCACGGAGGGGACTCGGCCCACGACTGCGGGCCGCCGCCCCGCCACTCGATCAGCGCCGGGTCGTCGACCGCGGTGTCGGTCTCCGGCAGATTCGCGCGGCGGAGGAATTCCAGCACGTCGAACAGGTCGTGCGCGGTGCCGACCGGCTCTCCTCGGATCGTCACCGGTCTGCCCCCGCTCGGCTCGATCGGATGAACGATCACCGGCGGATTCGTGCCCATGATCCCAGGGTCCGTCCGGACCGGTCGGAACGCATCCGGACACGCCCGGACGGGTACCGCCCCGGCGGGGGAGCAGTCGGCGTCCTGGCACCGGGCACCCGCTGCCCCGACCATGGAAGAGGAGGTGCCGATCATGGGCGAACACGTCGAGGCCAACGGGGCGCGGCTCTGGGTGGAGCGGCGGGGCGAGGGCCCCGACGTCCTGCTGCTGGCGGGCCTGAGCGATCCCGCCGAGGCCTGGCAGGCGCAGCTCGACGGGCTCTCCGACCGCTACCGGGTCACCGCCTTCGACAACCGGGGGGCCGGGCGGACGCCCCTACCCGACGGCCCGCTCTCGGTCCCGCTGATGGCCGACGACGCCGCGGCGCTGCTGTCCGCCCTCGGTGTGGAGCATGCTCATGTCGCCGGCTTCTCCGGCGGCAGTCTGATCGCACAGGAACTGGCACTGCGCCATCCGGAACGGGTACGCAGCCTCGTCCTCGTGTCCGCCTGGGCCCGGCCCGACGCCTACTTCCGGTCGATGACCCGGTTCTGGCACTGGCTCGCCGCCGAGGCGCCCGGTGAACGCGCCATGCTCGAGGCGTTCCTGCTGTGGGTCTACACCCCCCGTGCCCATGCGAGCGGCATGGTGGAGCGGATCATCGACGAGACCCTCGCCTTCCCGCACCCGCAGTCCGCCGAGGCGTTCCAGCGCCAGGTCGAGGCCTTCGCGGAGCACGAGACCCTTGACCGGTTGCCGGAGATCACCGCGCCTGTCCTCGTGCTGTCGGGGGAGTGCGACCTGGCGGCGCCTCCCCGGTTCGGGCGGGCCGTGGCCGACGCCATTCCGGGGGCGGACTTCGAGATGCTGTTCGGTGAGGCGCACCAGCCGTTCCAGGAGTCTCCCGAGAAGTTCAACGCCCGGGTCGACGCGTTCTGGAGGGAAGTCGAGCGCCAGTGCCCGGCGACCGAGGACGGCGGTTGACGGTCCGCCCGCCGTCCGGGCGCCCGCGGCACCCCCACTCCCTCCCGCAAGGGCGTCTGACCAGCCGCGGAGGCCGCCACCGGACCGTGCAGGCGACGGTCCGGAGGTGACCGTCCCGCCTTCGGCGCCGGGCGGAGCGCTCTCCGGCGCGCGGCCTCTGTCGCTCTCTCCCTCTCTCCGGTGCCCGGCCTCCGAGGTTGTGGCCGGACCGGAGCGTCCCCGGTGGCGCGGCGGGTCGCGCGGGTCGAAGCTCGCAGCGGGGGAACCCGGCCAGGGCAGAGCCATCCATCGGGCTCTGCGCAGGACTCTCACCGAAGGAGCACGCCGTATGCCTGCCGGATCCAGCGCGAAGCGGGAGCGCCAGTACGAGCACATCAAGGAGAGCGCGCAGAAGCGGGGTGCCCCGCCCTCGCGCGCGAAGGAGATCGCCGCCCGCACGGTCAACAAGGAACGGGCTCGCGCGGGTGAGTCCAGGACCGCGAGCCGTACCTCCACCCAGGACCCCAAGTCCGCCTCCCAGCGCGGTGGCGAGCGGTCCCACCGGGGAGCGCAGGGACCGACCAGGGACCAGCTCTACGCGGAGGCCAGGAGGAAGAACATCGAGGGCCGCTCGTCGATGAACAAGGACGAACTGCGCCGGGCTCTGGGCCGCTGACCCTCTGACGGGGCACCGGGCCTGTCCAGCGGTCCTGCGAGAGGCCGTCGGGCCGCGGTGCCCGCCGGC
Source organism: Streptomyces sp. I6 (assembly GCA_003725745.1). Classification (GTDB taxonomy): domain Bacteria; phylum Actinomycetota; class Actinomycetes; order Streptomycetales; family Streptomycetaceae; genus Streptomyces. The sequence goes on from RHDP01000001.1 coordinate 6,666,687, forward strand.
CGTCGCACGAAGAGAAGAAGGGCGGAACGGGCGGAGAACGGCGGGGCAGCGCCCGCCCCTGCTGCCCCGTGCGCCGTACGCTCGAAAGTGTCCGGGTGAGGAGTGTGACGGCCCTCGCCCGGACCCGTGGGGCGGGCGTGGGCCGAGTGCCGCGCACCGTGCGCCGGGCGGACCCCTCCCCGGTGGTGCGGGTACGGGAGCGGTCTCCCGAGTACCTCGGCGATGAGCGGGCACCCGGAGCGCCGGACGCCCCGCGCCCGGGCTTTCGCACCGAGAACCGGGGCGGGGACGGCAGGGGCTGGGCGCGGAGTGCGGCAGGAGAGACGACTGTCGGTGCGCGAGATCGCGATACCGGACCAGAGCGAGGCCGGGTTGCGCACGGGGCGGTCCGCCCGGTGGGGCACCGCCGGGCGCGGGGCGCTCCTCGTGGCGGCGGTGCCGGCGGCGGTGCTGGCCGGGGTGCTGTTCCTGTGGGCGGCCGCAGTCCGGTCGACGGAGATCGGGCCGGCCGCCGTCGCCGCGTGGGTGACCGCCGTGCTGCTGGTCTCCCGGCGGCTGGGCCACGGCCCGGGAGCGTTCCGGCCGTCGGGACTCCTCCGGTACCGGCCGCGGTGAGCCCGGCCCGCGCCGCGCCCGTGTCCGCCCCGCCGGGGTGCGCGCGGAACCCGGGAACCCGGGCCCGGACTCGTCAGGGTCGCACCGCGGCACCGCGGCACCGCGGCGTCAGCCGTCGAGCGGCAGGACGTTCGGCACCTGGGTGCGCAGCAACTGCCCGTCCGCCCGGACGTTGCACTCGCTGACGGTGCGGGAGACCTCGCGTACGAAGCCGTTCCGGCTGTGCAGCCGCAGCGTCACCGTCACCTCGCCGAGCCCCCGGCGTGCACCGTCCGCCTCGGCGAAGGAGCGGTACAGGGTGTTGGGCCAGCGGTCGGAGTCGTCGTCCTGCCAGAGCCGTACGGCCGGATCGCTGAACCGGCAGGGCTGGCCGCCGTGCGGCTCCTGCAGCAGCGAGTGGCTCAGGGGCAGGGTGCCGAGCAGGGGGACGAGCCGGGAGCGCAGATCGTGGTTCTCGATGAAGCGGTACTGCTGCCACGTCCTGCCACTGGGGACGGTCATGCGCAGCGTGACGAGCAGAAAGGGATGGCCCCCGGAGGACAGCTCCGGTGAGTCCTGGCGCCATTGCGGCCAAGATGTCGACAAGGCCACCGTGCCCTTCCCCGCCTTCTCGGGCTCAGCGCCGCCCGTGCTCGGTCTCCCCGGCCGAGTTTATGTCATCCCGTCATGTCGCAGGCCGTCCGCGGGGTTGCCCGATTCCCCTGCGCCGTACGCCGCTTACGGGAGGGCACCGGCCGACCGCTGCCGCGGTACCCGCTCCGGTACGGACGGCTCCGAGGCGGCGCCCTCCCCTTTCGCCGATCCGGGCCGCGGCGCCGCCGTCCCGCCCGCGCAGGTCACCGCGCAGGTCACCGCGCGGGCCGCCCGGGGACCGCGGCGGGGGAGAGATAGGCCCGATGGCCGGTCCGCGAACGCAGGTCGGGGAGGCGGTGCTCGCGCCAGCCTCGGGCGAACGCCGGAGGCGGTTTCCCCCCGGAGACGAGCACCGCGACCGGCCGCTCCATCGCCGCCCGGGCGAGAGCGTCGGGTGTGATGCTCCGGTCGTGGCCGGAGGGCTGACGGGAGGCGCATCCGGTGCGGAACGCGACACGCACGGCCTCCTCACCGGAGACGACGCACGGCGGCCGCACACCCTGGGCCCGCAGCTCCGCGGCGACGCGGCCGAAGGCCACCGTGTCCGTGCGCACCCGGTTCGTGACCCCGTCGAGCAGCCGGTACTGGACCCAGAGATGGCCCGCGAGGGCCGCGGTCAGCACACAGACGAGGACCGCCCGCCCGCGCGTCCTCGCACGGAACGCCGCCACCAGCGCCACGGCCGCCGGGAGTGCCAGCAGCGCGTAGGCGGGCAGCAGGAATCGAGGGGCCGCGTAGTCGACGGTGAAAAGGTACGGCACGGCCATGGACACCCCCACCGCCGTCGCGACCGCGATCTCCGTGCGGTAGGCCGTCCGCCGTGCGGCGAGGACGCCGGCAACCACGACCACGGGCAGCGCGAGGAACCACAGGGACGCCACCGGGTGCTCCCAGGCCACGTCGCAGGGGCGGCACAGCGTCCGGCCGCCCAGGGCGCGCACATGGTCGTCGACGGCGAAGTGCAGGCCCAGGTGGCCCTGGATCTCACTCGCACGCCGCAGCCGTGCGCCGAGTCCCCCGTACCGCAGATACGCCTCGACGATCCACCCGGCGCAGCCCAGGGCGGCACCGGCCGCCGTCACGGCGACCAGGGTGATCCGGTGACGTACCCGCAGCACCAGCGCGGCGGCGGCGAGCGGCAGGACCAGCCACACAGCGTCGGCCGGCCGCATCAGCGCCACGAAGGCCACCGCAGCGCCCAGGCCGGTGAGCGCCCGGTCGTCACGGGAGTCCCGGGCCGCCCGCAGGAAGCAGCCCGCGGCGGCGAGCGCGCCGAAAGCCACCCACAGGTTCGGCATCACCTGGGGCCCGTAGAACAGCGTGACCCAGAGTCCGGCGAACAGGGCTCCGCCGGTGGCGGCCACGACGGTGGGCAGCAGCCCGCGCCACGCCCGCAGCGCCACGAACAGCCCCAGCCGGAGAGGATCGCCAGGCACACCCGCAGGGCCGCCACGGAGGGTGTGACGGCGGTGAAGGGCGCGACGAGGTACGAGATGCCCCGGGCGCGTGGTGCGCTGAAGAACGCCGCCGGCGCCTCGGGACTCACCTGGCTGACGTACACCGTCTCGTCCCAGCCGAGCCCCACACCCGGTACCGACAGGAGCAGCTGGGCGAGCGCGAAGACCGCGGCGACGGCCAGCGGGGGCCAGGGCCAGCGGCGGGCGCGCGCCGGAAGCCGGCCGGTCCGGCGGGACGCCCCGCCGCTCGTGGGTCCGCCTCCGCCCGGCACACCGTCCTGGTGCCCGGGTAGCACGCCCGGATGTTCCATGCCCGTCCCCGTCGCAGAACGTGGACGGCTCTCCTGATGTCTCCGTCCCGTCCTGCCACGCTGGGCCCGCCGCGCCGCCGCCACCACGCCGGCGGGGCAGTCGGCCCACGGGGCCCGTCCGAACGGGTGGGACTCGTCACCCGGGAGGCCCCGAACACCGTGGCCGGCGCGCGGCGCGCGGCGCGCGGTGCGGGGCCCGGTGGGTCCGTGACCGGTCGGCTTTCCGTCGTGGGGCGCGGGGGTCTGTGCTGTCCGGGGCGGGAGGCGGGGTGGTCGGCCCGTACGGCCGTTATGGCGTGGCGGGTCGGTAGACGCACACCTGCGCACCGGTGCCGCTGGTGACCGTGGAGACCAGCTCCAGGGTGCGTTTGCCGCCGTCCTCGGGGAAGACGCGCTTTCCGCGTATGCCGTGGCCGGCGCGCGGCGCGCGGTGCGGGGGCCCGGTGGGTCCGTGACCGGTCGGCTTTCCGTCGTGGGGCGCGGGGGTCTGTGCTGTCCGGGGCGGGAGGCGGGGTGGTCGGCCCGTACGGCCGTTATGGCGTGGCGGGTCGGTAGACGCACACCTGCGCACCGGTGCCGCTGGTGACCGTGGAGACCAGCTCCAGGGTGCGCTTGCCGCCGTCCTCGGGGAAGACGCTCTTTCCGCCGCCGAGGAGCACCGGCATGACCAGCAGCCGGAGTTCGTCGGCCAGTCCCTCGCTGATGAGGGTGCGCGCCAGGGTCGGGCTGCCCATGACGACCAGGTCGCCCCCCTCCGTACCCCGCAGCTCCCGGATCCGGGCGACGGCCTCGTCGCCGGGGATGCGCCTGGTGTTGTGCCACGTCAGCCTGTCCTCGCCCAGTGTCTGCGAGACGACGTACTTCGGGAGCGCGTTCATCCTGTCGGCGAAGGGGTCCCCCGCCCGCTCCGGCCACGCGGCCGCCATCGTCTGCCAGGTGCGGCGCCCGAACAGCAGCCCTTCCGCCTTCGTCAGCACCTCGTCGAACGCACCGCCCACCGTCTCCGGGTCGAAGAACGGGTGCGACCAGCCGCCGTGGGCGAAGCCGCCCTCGGTGTCCTCATCGGGACCACCGGGGGCCTGTACGACCCCGTCCAGGCTGATGAACTCGATGATGACGATACGCATGGGAGTGCTCCTCTGCTCTGCTCCGGTGGACTACGGGAGGGGAGACGGCGCGAAGGACGAAAGTTCATCGCTTGCCCTCCGCCGTCCGGGCCGAGGGGGAGCGCCGCAGACGCGCGGGCACGGTGGAACGGATCTCTGCGCCATGGGCGGAACGGCCCCGCAGAAGCTGCTTCTCGCAGGTCAGGCGTGGTCGGTGAGTTCCGAGACGCCCTTCCGGCGGGCACAGTGCGCACAGCAGAAGAACTGCCCGTCGGCCTGCAGCCCGTGCCCGAGGATCCGGCACCCGCAGTTCTCGCACATCGGTGCCATTCGCTGTGCTGCGCACTCGATGCTGTCGAACGTGTGCACCGCCCCGGCGGCGTGCACCTCGAACGACATCTCGTAGTCGTTGCCGCAGACTTCGCACCTGGCCATGGCTGTGCCCTTCGCGCTCCGGGGGTGTTGACCGGAAGGTAGCGAGTGACGGCTCGCGGACCCGCCGACACGGACGAGCGCACGGCCGACGGGCCTACACGCGCCACCCGCCCGGCCCCACCGCGGGCGGCGGGTCTCCTCCCGCCATCCGCCCGGCCCTGTGCCCGCCCGGCCCTGTGCCCGCCCGGCCCCGTGCCCGCCCGGCGCCCCGCTTCCGGGCGCGTACCGGGAGCCCGGGCCGAACGCCCCGCGCCGACGCCCGCGACGGGATGCGGGCGGCGGGGTGCGGGCGGCGGAAGTCCGGGACGCGACACCACCGGCGGTGGGCCCGCCCGGTCACGCTGAGAGGGGCCCGCACGTGTCGCACCGGGCCGTGCGGGGCCGACTGGTATGCCTGTGACCGATTTCCGCGGAGTTCCGCGGATCCCGTACCGCCGGGAGTCGGCGGGGCGGGACCGGACGAGAGGGGAACGTGCCATGGGTGAGCCGAATCGGCCGGTGCGCCGCGCCGCGGACCGTACCGGCAGGGTGCTGGCCGCCGTTCTGGTGGCGGCGCTGGTCTGGGCGCCGGGCGCCCACGCGGCCGGTCCGAACGGCGACGGTGGTGGCGTCGTGCCGTTCGCACAGGCCTGGGGCGGCAACGAGGACGGCCAGCTCGGCACCGGCGACGGCACCGGCAGCACCGTGCCCGTCGCCGTTGCGGGCCTGACCGGGATCAGGGACCTCGCCGCAGGTCTCGGACACAGCCTGGCGCTGCTGCGGGACGGCAGCGTGTGGGCGTGGGGCGACAACGACAACGGCCAGCTCGGCAACGGCAGGCTCGACGGCAGCGGCACCCCCGTCCGGGTCCTGGGCCTCACCGGTGTGAAGGCCGTCGCCGCGGGCGACGACTTCAGCCTCGCGCTGCTGCGGGACGGCACGGTGCGGGCGTGGGGCGACAACGACAACGGCCAACTGGGCGACGGCACGCGCGCCGACAGCTCCCTGCCCGTGCAGGTGCACGGGCTCTCCGGGGCGAAGGCCGTCGCCGGCGGCGACAACCACGCCGTCGCGCTGCTGCGGGACGGCAGCGTGTGGGCGTGGGGCGACAACGACCACGGCCAGCTCGGCAACGGCAGGCTCGACGACAGTGCCATCCCCGTTCGGACGCTGGGCATCACCCGGGCCGGGGCGGTGGCCGCCGGCGGCGACCACAGCCTCGCCGTCGGGCGGGGCGGCACGGTGCTGGCCTGGGGTGACAACTTCTCGGGGCAGCTGGGCAACGGCACCAACATCGACAGCACGACCCCGGTGGAGGTACAGGCACTCACCGGGGTCGAGGCCGTCGCGGCGGGACTCGGCCACAGCCTCGCGCTGGCGGGCGACGGCACCGTGTGGGCCTGGGGCGAGAACGCGTCGGGGCAGCTGGGTGACGGCACCACGACCGACAGCACCGTACCGGTACGGGTGCTCGGCCTCCGCGGGGTGACCGCCATCGCCGCCGACGAGGGCCACAACCTCGCCGTGACCTCCTCCTGCGGTTGCCGTGGCGCCGGTCTGCCGCCCTGCGGCTGCGCCGGCCGGCCGTACGGGCTGCCCGTGAGCGGGCAGCCCGCCCCCGCCGCCGGGCCGGACGGTCCCGGGGCCGTCGTCCACGCCTGGGGCGACAACGGCCAAGGGCAGCTCGGCAACGCGACCACCGCCGACAGCAGTGTCCCCGTGGGCGTGCCGACCGCCATCGGGAAGGTCACCCGTATCGCGGCAGGCGGTGAACACAGCCTGGCGGGCTGAGCCCCGGCCCTGGTCCCCGCGTACGGACCTCGGCGGGGACCGTGGCGGTTTCGCGGGCGCCCCCGTCGTGCCCGCTTCATCAGGACGCAGGCGCGGCCGCACCCGGGGCGGGGCCCGGGGCCCGGGCCGCGACGACCGGCCCCTCGCAGGTACGCTCCCTCGCATGAGCAGCCGTCCCCGCCGTCGTGCATGGCCCCCGCGGGTCGAGGAACTGCCGCCCCCCGCCTATCTGGCCCACGACGGAGCGCTGCAGATCACCGCGACCGACTGCGAACGCTGCGGCACCCGCCTGTCCGGCATCAACGGCCGGTACGCGTGCGGGGTGTGCGGGTGGACGAACCCCTGGAACGACGGGCACCGGGATCTGCCGAGCGCCGAGGAGGACCCCGACTACCCGCGCCGGCGGTAGCCGTCGGGACCGGCGGCAGCGCCTCCCGGCCCGGCAGCCGCGGCCCCGCCCCACCACCGGAGGCGGTGTGCCCGGAGCCGTACGGCGGGCCGCCCCCCACGGGGACGCCCCCGTGGCGGACGGCCCGTGCCCGAAGCCGGACGAGCGGCGTCCTGACCGCCGCTGCCGGGACGCCCGGGCGTACCGCCGAACCCCGGCGCATCGCGTGCGTACCCCGGACGGATGAACCTCCCGGAGTACCGGGATGCCGCTGTGCAGCCGGACCTCAGGAGCCGGCGGTCCGGGTCAACTCCCAGGTGTCGACGGCGAAGTCGAGCGTCATGCCGTGGCTCTCGTACAGGGCGAGGGCTCCGCTGCCGTTGTCGGTGTCGACGCCGAGGCCCATGCGGTCCCGCCCCAGCGCCGCGTAGTGCCCGAAGGCGTGGCGCAGCAGATGGCCCCCGAGTCCCCGGCCCCGCGCCTCCCGGAGGACGCCGAGATTGCCGATCCAGCCCGAGGAGGCACGGTTGTCGTGCGTGCGCACCGCGGCCGCGTCCCCGATGCCGTCGACATGCGCGATCCAGACGAGCGACCAGTCGGCCCGGTCGGCGTCGACGTCGTCCAGCCACTGCTCGTAGGTACGCGGCTGGAAGTCGAAGTGGTCGGCGAACGACGCCTGCAGCACCGCGTGGGCGCGCCTGCGGTCCTCCTCCGCGGAGCAGGGCCGCAGCGTCACGCCGGGCGGCGGAGCGGGCAGCGGGTCGGCGGCGGGTGACAGCGGGCGGGTCAGCACGTTGTAGCGGCGGACCGGGTGCCAGCCCCGCCCGCGCAGGGCCTCCACGTCCGTGGTGGGCTCGGTGTTGAGGTGCATGTGCACCACCGCCCGCGGCGCGCCGTTCAGCGCCGCCCGCTGCACGGCCCGGGTCTCCATCAGGTCGAACAGGTGGCCGGAGGCCTGCTGCCGGCCGGGGAGCGTGTACTGGTCCATGTCGATCCGCTCGTGGCCCGAGTCGTCCCAGAGCAGCCCGTACCCGACCAGTCGGCCGCCGTCGAAGAGCAGCCACGAGTCGCGTTCCAGATCCACCTCGGGATGCCTCAGATCGGCTTCGACCTCCGTCAGCGACGTGTCGGCACGGCCGATCTCCAGCAGGTCGATCTCGTTGAGGAGGGCGCACACCGCGGCCGCGTCGTCGAGCGTCGCCGGACGCACCGTGATGCCGGCCGGCGGGGAGGGGAGCGTGGTCATGGAGCCAACTGTCGGACGCGCCGGGCCCGGACCGCAACGGGGTTTCCCCGCCCCGGCTGCCCGTACCGCCGCGCTCACATCAGCGTCTGCTCGGTCCAGATGGTCTTGCTGGTCGGTGTGTGGCGGGTGCCCCAGCGCTGGGTGAGCTGGGCGATGAGGTAGAGGCCGCGCCCGTTCTCGTCGTAGGTGTGGGCGTGCCGCAGATGCGGACTCGTGCTGCTGTGGTCGGTGACCTCGGTGGTGAGGGTGGTGTCGGTGCGGAGGAGACGAAGCCGGATGGGGGGTTTTCCGTAGCGGATGGCGTTGGTGACGAGTTCACTGACGATCAGCTCCGTGATGAACGCGGCTTCGGCGAGGCCCCAGCCGGTGAGCTGCTCGGTCGTGCGGCGGCGGGCCTCGGTGACGACGGCGGGGTCGTGCGGGAGCGCCCAGGTGGCGACGTGATGGGGTGGAGCGTCTTGGTGCGGGCGAGGAGGAGGGCGATGTCGTCGGTGGGCGGGTGGGTGAGCAGGGTCGTGAGGATGCGGTCGCACGTGGCGTCGAGGCCGGACGAGGGGTGGGCCAGCGCCGTGAAGAGCGTGTCCAGGGTCTGGTCGATGTCCGCCTCGCGCGGATTGAGCAGGCCGTTGGTGTAGAACGCGAGCAGTGTCCCCTCGGCGAGTGTGGTGGTGGTCGTCTCGAAGGGGAGGCCGCCCAGGCCCAGGGGCGGGCCCGCCGGGGTGTCGAGGAAGTACACACCGCCCCCCGGGTGGCGGCGGCCGGTGGCGGATGCCCGGCGCGGGCGTGCGTCAGCTCGCGCGAGATCGGGTCGTAGATCGCGTACAGGCAGGTGGTGCCGATTCCGGTCGTGGCGTCGGCCGGCGTGGAGGACTCGTCGGAGGACAGATGGATGACGAGGTCGTCGAGCCGGGTGAGCAGTTCGTCCGGCGGGAGGTCGACATCGGCGAGGGTGCGGACCGCGGTGCGCAGCCGTCCCATGGTGGCGGACGCCCTGATGCCGTGGCCGACGACGTCGCCGACGACGAGGGCGACACGCGCGCCGGACAACGGGATGACGTCGAACCAGTCTCCTCCCACGCCCGCTTCGCTGCCGGCGGGCAGATAGCGGGAGGCGATGTCGAGGGCGGGCTGCTCCGGCAGCGTGTGCGGGAGCAGGCTGCGCTGCAGGGTCATCGTGGTGGTGCGCTCGCGGGTGAAGCGGCGCGCGTTGTGGATGCCGGTGGCGGCGCGGTGGGTCAGCTGCTCGGCGAGTTGCAGGTCGTCCGGTGTGAACGGGTGCGGAGTGCGGCCGCGGGTGAACAGCGCGACTCCGAGAGTGGAGCCCGCCGTGAGCAGGGGGACGGCCATGAGGGTGTGCGTGCCGGCCCGTTCCAGCCGCGCCGCCTCGGGATCGGCCGTCCTCCACTGGGCGAGGGACGGGTCGTCCATCCGGTACACGGCACTGCGGCCCGTCGTCAGGCACCGGTTCAGCGGGGAGTGGGCGTGGTGGGTGACGGGGTCCGGCCCGGCCGGCGACGCAGTGCCCGGCGGATGCGAGCGGTAGGCGGTGCGCCGCAGCGGGAGGGGGCCGGTCGGGCGGCTGTGCCGAGGGTTGCGCACAGATCGACGGCCGCGGTGTCCGCAAGCCGGGGAACGGCGGCGTCGGTCAGCTCCTGCGCGGTGCGCTCCAGGTCGAGGGTGGTGCCGATCCCGGAGCCCGGGTCCTCCAGCAGCATCCGCTGCCGGGTGAGGTGGTGCTCGGGTTCCTCGGCGCGGGCGTGGACGGTCAGGCACACGGCCCGGATGCCGCCGTCGTCGCCCCGGAGCGGTGTGGCGGTGGCGGGGCGGCCGGACTCCGCGCTGCTGCCCGTGGGGCGCAGGGCGATGGTCGTCTGCTGGGGGCGGCCGGTCCGCAGCACCAGGCTCATGGCACGCTCGGTGTCCTCGCTCACCGGGTCGGGAACGAAGTCCGTGAGACGCAGTCCGCGCATCCGGGCCTCGGGCAGCGACAGCGCGTGCTCCATCGCGGCGTTCGCCCGCAGCAGCCGGAGTTCGGGGTCGAAGACCGCGAACATGCACGGGGACTGGGCGAACGCCCATGCCGCGAGCGCCTCGTCGGGGACCGGGCCGGTGGGCGGCGCCTCGCCGGCCGCGGGGCCCGGGTGCGGCGGCGCGGCCGCCGGGGTGCCGGCGTCCGGCGGCCCGCCCGCGGGGGACCCGCGTCCGGTGCCGCAGCGGCCGGAGGCTCATCCTCCGGAGGTTCCGGCTCCCGCGGCGCGGCGCCCGGAGCGCCGGCCACCGGAGCGCCGGCCACCGGAACCCCGGCCACCGGAGCGCCGCGGTCCGGCGGTCCGATGGCCGGCGTGCCGTGGTCCCCGGTCTCTGTGACCGGGGTCGCGCCGGACGGCGCGGGAGCGCCGGGCGCACTCTCCGGCGGGGCTGCGGCGGATGCCGACGTCCGCTCGGACGCGGCCGCTCTCGCGGGAACCGCCGCATCCTCGGACGCTGCCCCGGTATCAGGCGACCCCCCCTCCTCGGCCGGTGCCGCTCTCGCCACTGCCTCCGCGGCCCCGGACGCGGTGGTCACCAGCCACTCGGTGACGCCGCCGGTGGTGGTCCGTCGGGTGGCGGTCAGCGGGAGGGCGACGTCGTGGCCGTCCCGGTGGCGCAGCGCCAGCGTGGCGCCGAGGTGCCCGGGCCACGGGACGGCAGGGGGCGCGACGGGTGCCGCGCCGCCGGCGAGGAGACCGGTGGCGGGCCGTCCCATGACGTCGGAGGGCGCGTACCCGAGCAGCCGGTGGGCGCCCTCGCTCCATCCCGTGACGATCCCCTGCTCGCTGATGACCGCCGTGGCGGCGGGCGGGAGTGGGCGCCCGGCGTCCTGCCCGGTGGTGCCGGGCCGTTCGCCGGGGACCGCGGCGGGAGGGTGTGCGTGGTCCGGCCGGCTGCCGGCCGGGGCGGGAGAGGGCTGCGGGGTTCCCGGAGGCTCGCCCGGTGAGGTGGGAAGACGTTCCATCGCCGCTCATCTCGACCCTCTGCTAGTGGCGCGGCTCCCGCTGCCGGCGGGGGACCTCACGGCCAGGGCTCTCGTCACCAGCATGATCCCGGGTGCCGTGGAACACCAACGCGGACGCCCCCGCGTCCCTGGCCGCCCACGGGGCGCGGGGCCGGGCGTCCATGAGCCGTGCGTGCGCGGCGGAGCCGGACGTCGCTCACGGACGCGGCGGCTGCGCCGTCGTCCCCGGCCCCCGGCTGTTGGGGCATGTCACGGCGAGCGCGGCGATGTCGTCGTCGAGCCGCCCGCCGCTGTAGCGGAGCAGGTCGTGGTGGAGCCGGTCCAGCAGGTCCCGCGGTGCCGCCGGGCCGTTGCGCAGCATCCACTCCGGCAGCGGGAAGAACGCGCCGGCGCGGTCCCGGGTCTCCGTCACGCCGTCCGTGTAGAGCAGCAGATGATCGCCCGGATCGAAGGGAACGGTGTCGACGTGGTAGCGGTCCCCGATGAGGGCCGCCAGATTCAGCGGCGGAGACGGGGTGGACGGCTCCAGGACGCGGATCTCACCGCGGTGTACGAGCATCGGCGGGGGATGGCCGCAGTTGAGGATCCGGATGGTTCCGCCGTAGCGCGGGATCTCGACGAGCAGGGCGGTGGCGAAGTGCTCGGGGAGGTCCTGGGCGGGGAACGCGGCGGTGTAGCGGGTGATGCTGGTCTCCAGCCGCCGGGTGATCCCCCTGAGGTCGGGCTGGTCGTACGCGTTCTCCCGGAAGCAGTTGATCACCGCCGAGGCGGCCCCGACCGCCGACAGCCCCTTGCCCCGGACATCGCCGATGAGCAGCCGTACGCCGTAGGGGGTGTCGGCCACCTCGTAGAAGTCGCCTCCGATCCGGGCCTGCTCCTGGGCCGCCAGGTACAGCGACTCGATCTCGACGTCGTTGATGCGGCTCGGCAGCGGGCGCAGCAGGACCTTCTGGGCGGCGTCGGCGACGAGCCGCACATGGAAGAGTGCCTCCTCCCGCCGGATCCTGACATGGCTCGCGTACCCGGCCGCCAGGGTCACCAGGATGATCGCGGCAGCGGTGTACGGCGTCCCCAGGTCGGTGTAGAAGAAGCTGAGGCTGACCATGACCACCAGGCAGAACGCCCCCAGCAGGAGTGTGGGGAGCACGGGCCACATGGCAGCGGCGAGCGCGGGTGCGGCGGGCAGCAGCCTGCTGAAGGCGATCTCCCTCGGTGTGGAGAACGCGAGGGAGGTGATGACGACGGTCAGGATCGCGGGCGACAGCAGGGCAGCCTGCCACCTGGCTCCGTAGAGACGACGAGGACGCCGCTGCCGACCGAACATGATCACAAAATGCATCATATCCGGGCAAAGAGGTGTTGGGGTGGGGCGGTCGGTGTGAGCTGATCGGCCGACGAGCCTGACCGCACCCCGCACCGGGAGGGGGCGTCTCCGGCCGGTGCCGGTGCCGGTGCCGGTGCCGGGTGCGGGCCGCGGGATGCGCCTCGATCAGTGCGAGTGCGAGTGGTGGGTGGTGGGTGGCGAGCGGTGGGTGCGAGTGGCGGGTGCGGGTGCGGCGGATGAACGGCCGGGGTGGCCCGGATTCCGTCCGGGGCCGGGGCGGCACCGCGGGGCCGGGGCGGAGCGGCCCGAGCGGCGGACGCGCCGGGGCGTCGACCGCCCGTACCCGCGCTGCGCTGACAGGCTCTGGCCCGCTGCGGTGACCTGTTCGTGCCGCACGGTGCCCCGGACGGAGGCGCCGTGGCCGTCGTACCGCGCGGCTCGACCGGCACCGGGCACCGCTCGCCCGGCGGCCCGGGGCCGGCGGGCGCCGCACCGGGCCGGGGGATCGGCACCACGTGGCGGCCGCAGCGCCGTTCCTCCGGGGCAGGGCACCGGCGGCCGCAGCGGCGTCGGCCGCGCCGTCAGTCCCTCCGGGCCACCAGGCGGTACGCGTTGCACAGTCCGAGGCGACCGGCGAAGGGCGCGACCGCCTGATCCAGCAGGGCCGCGCCCGCCAGCACCGGAACGCCCGCCAGCAGCGCGGCGCCCCGCAGCGCACGCCGCGCCGGACCGGCGGGCGGAAGCCACGGCAGGTCGTCCCGCGGCACGGCCCCTTCCAGCGCCAGCCACACGGCGGCCACCAGATCCACCGGCTCGTGCGCCGTCCGGTGCTGCTCCGCCAGCACCGTGAATCCCAGGTCCGACAGCGCTCCGCGCAGATTGCCCACCGGCATGAGATGGAGGTGCTGGGGCTGGAGCCAGGGCAGCCACCAGCGGCCGAGCAGGTGCGCGTACCGGCTCTCCGGGTCCGGCACCTCCACGACGAGCAGCCCGCCCGGCCGCAGCGACGTACGGGCCGCCGCCAGCTCCCGCAGGGGCTCCGTGCAGTGCTCCAGGTAGTGGAACAGGCTCACCGCGTCGTACTCCCCGGCGAGTTCCCGAGCCAGCTCCGTGAGGCCGCCGCGCAGGCCCCGTTCCACCCGCCCCCTGCGCTCGGCCACCTCGACCCCCTCGGACCGGTCGAGCCCGTCGAACGCCACCTCGGGCAGGAGCGTCCGGGCCACCTCGCAGAAGTGCCCGTGCCCGGTCCCCACGTCGAGCCACCGCTTCACCCCGCCGAGATGGGGCCGCAGGGCCTCCGCACGCCGCCGGTAGGACCTGGTGCGCCCGCCGAACATCGCGTCCAGCTGCTGCTCGCCGAGCCGGTCGTAGAAGTCGCGGTAGTAGAAGTCGAGCCCCCGGGCGTTCAGCCGCGGGTTCTGGAAGAGATGGCCGCAGGAGCGGCAGCGGTCGACCCGGAAGCTCCCGGGCTTGTGCTGGAACAGATCCCGGGTCAGCAGATGCCCGCCGATCCGGACCGAGCCGCACCACGGGCAGCTGTGGCGCAGCGGCTCGAAGTACGCCCGTGGCCCGCCGGAAAGCGCGGCCCCGTACTCCGCCCGCAGTGCCGCCACGGTCGCCCGCCTGGCCCGGCGTCCTCGGGAGTGCTGCTCTCGGGACGTCATCCGGCCTCCCGGCCCTCGGGGTCCTGACGGTTCTCAGGGATGCGAGGCGTCTCGCTCATTCGTTCGAGGTGGTCTGCCGCGGCCGAGGCTCCGCCCGCCGCGCGCAGGGCCGATCCCACGGCACGGGCGGCGGCCCGGTGGCCGGGGTCGTACAGCACGGCGTCCACGGCGGACCCGATACGGGCCGCGGTGGCCCGCCCGAACCGGACGCGGACCCCGGCACCCGCGTCGCAGACCTGTGCGGCGACGACCGGCTGGTCGTCCCGGATCGGCGCCACGACGAGGGGGACTCCGTGCCCCAGCGCCTCGACCACCGTGTTGTGACCGGCATGGCAGACCACGGCGTCGACGTGCCCCAGCAAGGCGAGCTGCGGTACGGCGGGGAGGGCGAGCAGATCCCCGTCCGGCCGGACACCACCAGCCCCCGCCCCCGCCTCCGGGGACGCGTCGCATGCCCCGGTGGTGCGGGGGCGGTCGGCGAGGGCGCCCTCCGGGTCGACGACGACGGCCTGCAACCGGTCCGCGCGGGCCCGCAGGGCCTCGGCGCACGCCCTGAGGAAGCGCCCACCGGCACCGGTGTTCGCGGTGCCGAGGGTGACCAGTACCGTCGCCCGCCCGGGGTCCAGCCATTCCCAGGGGAAGTCCGCGGGCGAGGGACGGGCGCCCAGCGAAGGGCCCACCCAGCGGATCGCGTCACCGCCCCGGGCGGGCGGCCCGGTCAGCTCCGGCACGGTGAAAGCCAGCACCAGGCGCGGGGAGAACCGCGGATCCGCCGCGCCCGCCGGGTCCCCGATGCGCGACCGCAGCTCCCGCAGCAGCCCGTCGATCCACGCGGCGGCCTTGGGCATGCCCGCCAGCGCGTCCGTGAACTCGGCCGGCGTCGTCGCCGACGTCGCCCACGGCACTCCGAGCCGCTCCGCCACCAGTGCCCCCGCCGGCGCCTGCTGGTCCGCGACGACCACATCGGGCCGGAACGCCAGCACCGCATCCCGTACGCCGTCGGCCATCGCGTCCGCGAGCGGCACCAGGAACCGCTCCCACAGGAACCGCAGGGCCTCCGGTCCCCGGATGTCCGCCGGCCTGACGGGGCGGTCCGCCTCGGCCCAGGACGCCGGTGAAGGGAAGACGTGCGCGTCCGGCCCGGCGAGACGGTGCACCAGCTCGGGCACCCCCGCCCAGGCCACCGGATGGCCGCGGGCGGCCAGCTCCGCGGCGACCCCCACCAGCGGATTGACGTGGCCCACGAGCGGGGGCACGACGAACAGGAAGCGGCTCACGGGGCGTTCACCTCCGCCGGCACGGCCACCGCCCGGCGTCCTCGTCCGGGCCCCCTGCCGGGGCCGCCGGCCGCGGAGTGCTCAGCGATCCACGCGAGGACCTCATCGCGTACCCGGCCCGGGGCCTCCACCAGCACCGAGTGCTCATGGCCCGGCACCAGGACCGTCCTGCTGCGCGGCAGCAGGGAGCCCAGCCACGGGGCCTGTTCGCACAGGTCGGAGTCGCCCCCGTACACGGCGAGCACCGGGCGGTCCAGCAGGCGCAGCGCGTCCTCGGTGACCGGGTCGCAGACGGTGAGCTCCTCGGCGATCGCGGTGTCCCGCACCAGCCTGCCCGCGGACCTCGCCAGCCGGGCCGTGCGGCGGCCCCGGTGCGCGGCGATCCAGTCGAGCGCCTCGCTCTCGTTGACGGTCATCTCGTGCCGCACCCGGTCCAGCAGCCCGGCGATCTTGCGCGCCCAGGAGGCCGTGGCCGGCTCGGACTCGACGACCGAGATGCTGGCGACCCGGTCCGGGTGGCGCAGGGCGTAGCCGAAGGACACCGTGCCGCCGAACGAGTTGCCGACCAGATGCACCGGGCCGGGGACCTCCAGACGGTCCAGCAGTGCACCGAGATCGTCCGTGAACCTTCCGAGGCCGTAGCCGCTGGCCGGTCTCCCGCTGCGGCCGTGTCCCCTGTGGTCGTACATGACGACGTCCAGCCCGGCCGCGGCGAACGCGGGGGCCACGGTGAAGTAGTAGCTGGCCAGGCTGTCGGTGAGCAGCCCGTGCAGCAGGACGACGGTCTCCCGGGCCCTCCGCGCGTCGGGTGGGCCGAGCCGCTGGACGTGGAGGCGGACACCGGCGGTGTCGATGATCGCCATCGGTCAGGACGCTCCCGCGCTCTTCAGGCAGCTCGCCACGTGCTCGACCAGCCGGCCGACGGTCAGCTCGATGATGTCGTCGAGCTCCATGGAGGCCACGAACTCGGCGAAGTTGACGTCGCGCCCGTACCGGGCCTCCAGATGGCCGGCGAGGGTGACCAGGTCGATGCTCTCGAACTCCAGGTCCCTGCCGAACCGGGTCTGCGTTCCGACGTCGGCGCCGTCGAGGCCGTCGTCCTCGAGAACCTCCGCGATCATGGCCGTGATGTCGGCGAGTATCGCGTCCTCGTCCGCCCCCGGCGGACCCGCCGGATGAGTCGTGGTCACGTCCTGTCCTCCTCCTCGTGTCCGTTCCGGTGCCGTTCCGGTCCCTCGGTCCACGCCACGACGTACGAGCGCGGGGGAAGTCCCGGGGGGTTGCCCACCTCTTCGCACCTGACCCGGTACGCCCGGACCGGCGTGCCCGGGGCGCCGCGCACCTCGACCGCCAGCCGGTCCCCGGACGCCACCACGACGGCGAAGTCCTTGGGACGGCCGTCGAATCCGGTCCCCTCCGCCTTGGCCGCCGCCTCCTTCGCCGCCCAGAAGCGGGTGAACCACAGCGCCGCCGAAGCGCCCGCCCGCCCGTCGCCGCCCGTGCCGGTCCGGGTGCGGCAGGCCGTCAGCAGCTCGCGCTCACCGGGTGTCAGGGCCGCGGCCAGCGTGGCGCCGGACGGCTCGGCGACCTCCTCGATGTCGATGCCCGGACCGGTGACCGCGCCCCCGCCCGGGAGCGGCCGGTACGGGCGCACGATCGCCGCGGCCGCCTCGGCCCGGTGGGCGAGGGAGACGGCCAGCGGCGGCAGGGTCCGCCCGTGCGTCCCGGTCACCCGGGGGCGTCCCCGCTCGTCGTTGCCCACGCTCAGCTCGGCGGGGAAGACCGGGCCCTCACCCCGCTGCCACAGCCACTGCCGTACGGCGTCCTTGGCGGCGATCCGGCCGAGCAGCCACTGCCGGCGGCCGCGTGGCGAGTGCCGTTCGTACGCGGCGCGTTCGGCGCTTCCGAGCATGTTGCGCATGATCAGGTCGCGTGACGCCAGGTCCGGCCAGCGCTCGTGCACCAGTGCCCAGCCGCCGGGGCGGGCCTCCGACAGCGTGTGGCGCTCCGGGAAGCGCTCGACCGGACGCGTGTGCGGGTCGTTGTCGAACCGGCGGTCCTGCCAGCCGGTCAGCTCCGCCCAGACACGGCCGCCGGTGGTCAGCTGGGCATCCGCCTCCAGGAGGTCCCCGGTGAGCGAGGTGACGCGGACCAGGCACTCCACCGCGCTGCCGGGCCGCGGCGCGGGACCGAAAAACCGCATCTGCCGCATCCGCACCGGGAACACCACCGTCCGCTCGGTGCCGGTCGCCATGATCCAGTAGCCGAGGACCTGCCCGACGTTGTCCAGCAGCGCGCCCGGCGCCGGTGGCGTCGTCAGCAGCGCACGGACGTGCCGCCGGCCGATGCCCCGCAGCGCGGTGACCCCCTGGTACGCGGGGCCGTGGAACATCCAGCGCTCGGAGTACAGCTGGGCGGCCGAGTGGTCCGGCGCGCGTTCGTCGCCGCATCCCGCCGGATCCCAGGGACGCGGGGGCGCGGGGTACCGCGCGGCGACCTCCACGACGCCGCGGGCGTGCGGCCCGAAGGACACGGCCACCCGCCCCGGGCC
Source organism: Streptomyces sp. I6 (assembly GCA_003725745.1). Taxonomy (GTDB): domain Bacteria; phylum Actinomycetota; class Actinomycetes; order Streptomycetales; family Streptomycetaceae; genus Streptomyces. The sequence continues at coordinate 6,684,459 of RHDP01000001.1, forward strand.
CGCGGGGGCGGTGCCGACCGCCACGTCCGCGGGCTCGGCGGCGGACAGCCACCGGTCGAACCGGGCGTCGTGCACGGCGACCGCGCGCGTGCCCGGCGCACTGCGCTCGGCCGCCTCCATCAGGTGGTGGACGATCGTCGTGGCCGGGACGACGGGCCATCGGTCGGCCACCTCCGGCCAGTCCGCCCGCTGCCGGAAGAAGCAGTGGTCGAGCAGGTACGGCATCGCCGCGGTGCCCACCCGGACCGGGTACTCCGAGCGGCCGCCGGGCACCGCGGGGGCCGCCCCGTCCGGCGGTGCGCCCGAGGGCGCGGCCGGACCGGCGCCGGAGGACGGGCGGACCGGGCGGGCCCCGGGAGACCGGTGCGAGGGAACGGCGGCGCGGGCGTGCGCCGCGCCGCCGGGCCGGCGAACCGGCGTGGGGCGGCGGCCGGCCGCCTCGATGAGTTCGGCGGCGGTGGCCGCCGTCTCCCGCATCAGCGCGTCCAGCTCCGCCAGCGCGGGGAAGCGGTCCGCGGGGCGCCAGGCCCCGGTGCCGGTGCCGGTGCCGGTCCCGGTGCCGGTTCCGGGCCCGGTTCCGGTGCGCTGTCCGCCGCCGTCGGCAGCGGGCAGCGCCGCGGCCCCGGCGACGGCGTGTCCTGCCGTACCCGCGCCGGCCGGTCCCGCCGTACCCGCGCCGGCCGGTGGCGGAGCAGCGGTCCCGGGCACGGCCGTCTCGGCCGCGGCGTCCCCGCGCCCGGCCCGCAGCGACAACCGCAGCCCGGCGAGCACCCCCGGATCCAGCGAGACCAGTCCGCCGCCCAGGTCCAGACGTACCGGAAGCCGCGGCGGGACGGCGCCGGCCGCGCCACCGCCACCGTGACCGGCCGGCGCGGAGGCGGAGACGGGCCCGGCGGGCGCGCCTCCGGCATCGGCGCGGGTGGCGCGCCCCCGGCGCTCCGGCGCCCCGGCCGGCGCGGTGCCACGGCGGTCGACCACGCCGGGGTCGACCGCCGCGCCCACCGCCCACAGGGCCACCGCGACACGTCTGAGCTGGGCCAGGCCCGGCCGGTGCGGCGAGTTGGCGGCGACGGCGAGATGGTCCCGGCCAGCCAGCGTGTCCCCGATGAGCGACGCCAGGGCTCCCGTACCGACCTGGACGAAGGCCCGGAACCCCGCCGCGTACAGCGCCTCCGTCAACTGGCGGAAGCGCACCGGCTCCAGCAGATGGCGGACGAACAGTTCCCGGACCGCGGCCTCGTCACCGGGGAAGGGGGACGCCGTCGTGCCCGACCAGACCGGCACGGTCGGCGGGTGCAGCGCGAAGCGCTCCGCCGCGGCGCGGAACGGCCCCAGCGAGGGCTCCAGCATGGGCGTGTGGAATCCCGAGCGGAACGGCAGCACGCGGCACAGCACGCCCTGCGTGCGGAAGACGCGCACGAACTCCCCGACCGCGTCCGGCGGCCCGCAGACCATCGACTGGCTCGGCGCGTTGTCGTGGGACAGGGTCACCGGCAGCCGAAGGGCCGCCAGACCCGCCAGGACCCGGTCCGCCGAAGCCCCCACCACGGCGAAGGCGAGGTCCGGCACTTTCACCGAGTCGGGGTCGAGCGAGGCCATGAAGTCGTCGACGGCGCCCTCAGCGTACAGGCCCGCGGCCGCCATCGCGGTCCACTCGCCGATGCTGTGCCCGGCCACCGCCTCCGGCACCACGCCCATCCGGCGCAGTGCGGCGTCCAGCAGCCTGCCCACCGCGACCACGCCCAGCCCGTGCCGGCCGACGTCCCCGACCCGGGCCGCCGCCGCGCCGCTCCGCGGCCCCGAGCCGGCCGGGCCGAAGCGCTCGGCGACGTCGTCGACGCGCGGTTCGAACTCGGCCTCCAGCCCGGGGAAGACGAAGGCGATCCGGCCCGGCCGCTCCCCGTCGAGCAGCGGGTACGGGGCGAACCACACATCGCTGCGGCCGTGCCACGCCCGGCCCTTGGCGGCCACCCGGCGGGCGAGCGCCAGCCGCTTCGGTGTCGGGCCGACGATCCCGAGACGCGTCCGCCCGGCGGGTCGCCCGGCGGGGTCGGGCACCGACGCCAGCACGGTGGAGTCGTCGGCGTCCAGCCGGGCGGCGAGACCCTCCGGTGTACCGGCGCTCAGCAGCAGCACGCGCTCCGGCTCGGTCACGGCGGTGACCGCCGGCGTCCGGCCCGGACCGCCCGGCACCCCGCCGGAGGCCGCCGGGAACGCGGCCCGCCCTCCCGGCACGGCCGTGAACGTCCTTACCTCCGGCGCCTGTTCGAGGACGACATGGGCGTTGATCCCGCCGAACCCGAAGGCGTTCACCGCCGCCCGGCGCGGAGTGCCCCCGGGGCCGGGCTCCCAGGGCGCAGCCTCGGCGAGCGGACGGAAACGCGTGCCCGCGAGCGCGGGATGCGGATCGTCGCAGTGCAGGGTCGGCAGCAGCGTCGCGTGGTGCACGGCGAGAGCCGCCTTGACCAGCCCGGCGACCCCCGCCGCCGGCATCGCGTGGCCGATCATCGACTTCACCGAGCCGATCACGGCCGTCCGGCCGCCTTCGCCGCCCTCGCCGCTGCGGCCGCCCCGTCCGTCCGGCGGCCCGAACACCTCCCTCAGCGTGTGCAGTTCGGCCGTGTCACCGGCGGGGGTGGCCGTGCCGTGCGCCTCCAGCAGGCCGACCGACCCCGGCTCGGCGGGATCCAGCCCTGCCGCCTCCCACGCCTGCCGTACGGCGCGGACCTGGCCGTGCGGATCGGGGCTGGCCAGTCCGGCCGTACGCCCGTCGCTGCCGACCGCGGTGCCTCTGACGACCGCGTAGATCCGGTCCCCGTCCCGCTCGGCGTCCGCCAGCCGCTTCAGTACGACCACGCCCGTGCCCTCGCCGATGAGGATGCCGTCCGCGTCCCGGTGGAAGGGGCGGATGCGCTGACTCGGGGACAGGGCCCGCAGCTGCGAGAAGACGCTCCACAGCGTGATGTCGTGGCAGTGGTGCACACCGCCCGCGAGGACCACGTCGCACCGCCCGGACGCCAGCTCGCCCACCGCCTGGTCCACGGCGACGAGCGAGGAGGCGCACGCGGCGTCCACCGTGTAGGCGGGCCCCCGCAGGTCGAGCCGGTTGGCCAGCCGGGAGGCCGCCAGATTGGGGACCAGGCCGATGGCGTTCTCCGGCCGGTCGGGGCCCAGGCGCTCGGTGAACGCCTCCCGTACCCGGGCGAGCTGCTCGGCCCCGAGGTCCGGCAGCAACTCCCCGAGCGTGCGCACCAGCTGGGCCGCGGTGCGCACCCGCTGGTCGAGGCGGACCAGCCCCGGCGTCAGATAGCCGCCCCGGCCCAGCACGACGCCGACCCGCTCCCGGGCCGGCAACCGGTCCCCGCCGCCCGCGTCGGCGATGGCGGAGGCGGCCACCTGGAGCGCTATCAGCTGGTCGGGTTCGGTACCGGAAACCGAGCTGGGCATGATGCCGAAGCGGGCCACGTCCACGTCCGCCAGCCCGTCCACGAAGCCGCCGCGCCGGCAGTACACCCGGTCCGCCGCGGCAGGCCCGCCCGCCTCTCCGGGGCGGTAGTACGCGGCGTCCCAGCGGCCCTCGGGCACCTCGCCGATGGCGTCGGCCCCGGCGGCCAGATTGCGCCAGTACGCCGTCAGATCGCGGGCTCCCGGCAGCAGTACGGCCATTCCCGTGATGGCGACGGGTACACCGCGGCCGCCGTGGCCGGACTCGGCGCGCCCGCCGCCCGCGGTCCGGTCCGCGCCGGTCCGCGCCCCTCCCTCGGCCATGTCACCACTCCGAGGCGGTGTGGACGACCGCCCCGGCCGACGGGCCGCCCCAGGCGAGCTCCCGCAGCAGCGCCAGCGGCCCCTCCTCGGGGTCGATCAGGGTGATCCCGCGCCTGGCGTAGGCCCGGGCGAGTTCCGGCTCGACCATCCCGGTGTGGAGGCCGCCCGGGGCCCAGGGGCCCCAGTGGACCGTCAGCGCCCGCCGTCCGGTACGGGCTCCCCACTGCTCGCCCAGGGTCTCCAGGGCGTCGTTGGCCGCCGCGTAGTCCGCCTGGCCCCGGTTGCCGAGCACCGCGGAGATGCTGCCGAACAGCACCACGAACGAGGGTCCGGCGTCGGGGAGTTCGTCCAGGGCCGAGAGCAGTGCGGCGGCCCCGCCGACCTTGGTGTGGTACACCCGCTCGAAGGACTCGGCGGACTTCTCGGCGATGAGCCGGTCGTCGATGACCCCCGCCGCGTGGACGACCCCGTCGAGGCGCCCGTGGTCGGCGTGGATCTCCTTCACCGCCTGGAGCACGGCCGCGGAGTCGCGGCAGTCGGCGCTGCGGTAGCGGACCCGGCTCCCGGCGGCCTCGAGCGCGGCCAGGGTCGCGGATATCTCCCGCTGGGCGAGGAGCAGTCCGGCCGCCCGGTCGACGTCGGCGGGGGAGCCGTACCCGCCCTGTGCGGCGAGCACGCGGCGCAGGGCCGACCGGTCGCGGGCCGCGGCCGTCAGCGGGTCCTCCGGCCCGGCGGGAGCGGGAGTCCTGCCGAGCAGTTCGACGCGGCAACGGGAGGCGCGGGCGAGCGCGACGGCGCAGGCGGCCGTGATACCCCGGGCGCCACCGGTGAGCAGGACGACGGAGTCCTGGTCGAGTCCCAGCGCGGCCGCTTCGGCCGCCCCGTCCCCGGCCGGTCCCGCGCCGGTCACCGCCGTCAGCCCCAAGGGCGCCTCGGCCAGCTCCCACCCGTGACGGCCGTCGGCGTCACGCACGACGACCGGCGTGCCGCCGGCGGCCCCCAGCTCCTCGACGACCGCGGCGGCGGCGCCGTCCGGCGTGCGCAGCCGGCCGGCCCCGCCGCGCGGGTCGAGGTCGAGCACGGTCGCCCCGGTGTCCGGGCACTCCCGGGCGATGGTGCGGAAGAGCCCGCGCAGCCCCGCCGAACGCCCGGCCGCCCGGCCCTCCTCGGCGAGCCGTACGGCGACGAGCCGTGCGGGGCGGCGGGCCAGCGCGGCCTTGACGGCCTGGAAGGCGGCGGGCAGGACCGGCGGTCCGGACGTCGCCAGCGGATCGAGGAGGACGACGCCGTCGAGCGGGCCGCGGTCCTCCTGCGGCAGCGGTTCCCGCCCGGCGCCGAGGACGACGGGCAGGGCACCGTGCCGCTCCAGCGCCGCCGCGAGCGCACCCGCGGTCCCGGCGAGCGCGCCGTCCCCGTCGCCGAGCACCGCGAACCGCCGCCCCCGCAGGGCCGTGGGCGCCGGGGCCCCCGGACCGCCAGCCAGGGGCACCTTCCGCGCCCGGAGGCGTCTCGGCGCCGCGACCAGGGGAGCTGCCGCGCCCCGGGGGGCCTGCGCCGCCCCGGTCGCCCCGGCGCCGACGGTGTCCGTGGTGTCCGTGGTGCCAGCGGTGCCTGCGGTACCTGTAGTGCCTGCGGTGCCTGCCGTTTCCGAGGGGTCCCTGAAGTCCCCTGCGCCCGCGGCGTCCCTGACGTTCCCGGTGTTCCCGGCTTCTGCGGTGTCCGCGGTGTCCGCGGCACGGGAGGGGTCCGAGGGATGCGACCGCTCTTCCGGCCCCACCGGGGGCGGGAACCTGCCGGCCGCCGGATCCGCCCCGCCGGTGTACGCGTCCCCGGTGGCGGCCGGCGCCGCGGCGGGCAGCGGCGACGGCAGGGCCCCGGGGCCGCGGGCCCGCCGTCCGGCTCGTCCCCGGCACCGGCCAGCAGGGCGCGGATCCTCGCGGCCAGGGTCTCGGCCGTTCTCGCCCGGGACAGCTCCTCCATCGCGGCGTCGTCCAGCGGGCCGCTGTCCGCCGGCACCGCGCCGGCCGAGGCCAGCCGCCCGGCCAGCTCTCCGACGATCTCGGTCCGCTTGATCGAGTCGATGCTCAGATCCGCTTCCAGGTCGAGACCGGGCTCGACCATGTCGGCCGGATAGCCCGTGCGTTCACTGATGATGTCCACGATCATGCGCAGCACCTCGCCGCCGGACGGCGGCACGACGGTGTCCGCGTCACCGCCCGAGGCGGCCGCCCGCACCGTCCCCGGCTGCGGCCCCGGAACCCTCCCGGCGGTGGTGCCGGGGTCCCGCGTCTGCGGGCTCCGTGCGGGCGTGGCGGACGCGAACGGGACGCCCGCCGGGGCGGGGAGCGGGTCGCCGGCCGCCCGGCCGCCGAAGTACGTCAGCAGCACGTCGCGTTGGGCCGCCACCATCTCCCTGCTCGTTCGCAGGAACTCCGCGATCAGCGCGTCCTGGCCGGTCGCGGCGTCCTCGGCCGCCCAGCCCCCGTGTTGGCTCGTCACAGTCGCCTCCGCGACACGTCGGGCCGGTGCCAGCGCACCGGGCAGGAGTTCACCGGACACGGTGCGGACGAGGTGCCCGTCGACCGTCCATCCGGCAGGCCGTCCGCGCCCGGCCCGGCTCGGGTCCACCGCGTCTCGTCCGCGGAACATCCATCCGGTGGCGACGGGCAGCCCGGCCACCGCGAGCCGGGCCAGCGCGTCGAGGAGGTCCGGCAGTCCGCGCCCCGGCCGGGGAGCGCACGCGACGGTCAGGTGCGGCCGGTCCCCGAGGATGTCGGCCACCAGCCCGGTCAGCGCTCTTCCCGGGCCGCACTCGACGAAGACCCGGGCGCCTGCCGCGTACATCGCCTCGACCTGCTCGGTGAACCGCACCGGCGCACCGATCTGCGCGGCCAGTTCCGCGCGGATCCCGCCGGGGGAGGCCGGGTAGGGCTCCGCGGTACGGTTCGACCACACCGGGAACTCCGGTGCGCGCAAACGGTGTTCGGCCAGTGTCCGGGCGAACCGCTCACCCGCGGCCGCGACCAGCGGGCTGTGGAACGCGCACGCCACCGGCAGGCGCTTCGCCCCGAGCCCGGCCTCGCGCAGCAGCCGCAGCGCGGTGTCCACCGCCGCGGTGGGACCGGAGACCACCGTCTGCCGCGGTGTGTTGCGGTTGGCCACCACGAGCCCGCGGTCCGGGAGCCCGCGGTCCGGGAGCCCGCGGTCCGGGAGCCCGCGGTCCGGGAGCCCGCCGTCCGCGCCGTCGCCGTCGTGTCCGCCGCGGTCCCCGCCGCGACTGCCGGCCGCGCCCAGGATCCGCTCGACGTCCGCCGGGGAGGCGGCCACCGCCGCCATGGCCCCCGGGTCGTCCCCGGCCGCCGCGAGGATCGCGGCGGCCCGCTCCGAGCTGAGCGTCAGCAGGGTCTCGGGATCCACCGCCCCGGCGGCGCTCAGGGCGACCAGTTCCCCGTAGCTGTGGCCCCCCGCCATGTCGGGCACCACCCCGGCCCGGTTCAGCAGCGTGTGCGCGGCGAGGCCCACCATGCCGAGCGCCGGCTGCGCGGCCCGGGTGTCGGTGAGGGCGGCGGTGTGGCGCCCGCTCGCCGCCTCCGTGAACGCGGCCGGGGGATACAGCGCGGACGCCGTGCCGCGGTCGAGCGCCAGCAGGTGCTGCAACTCGGGGAAGGCGCCGAAGAGGCCGGCGAACATGCCCGTACGCTGGCTGCCCTGCCCGGGGAAGAGGAAGGCGACCCTGCCTCCGCCGCGCCCGCTCCGGGGCCCGCCGTCCGCCGGGTCCGCCGCGTCCGATCCGCCCGCCGCGCCCGCGGCCGTCACCTCGTCATCGGCGAGGTGGACACCGGCACCCGGATCGTGCTCACCGTCCAGGGCCCGCCGCAACCGCAGGCGCAGCCCCTCGGGATCCTCCGCCACGACGGCGATCCGCACCGGGCCGCGGTCCGTCTCGGCGCGCCGCGACGCGGCGAGCGCCAGATCCCGCAGCCGCCACCCGCCCGTCCCGTCCCCGGCCGGCGACGCGGTCTCCAGCAGCCACTCCGCGGCCCGGCGGGCGGCCGCCGCGTCCGCCCCGCGGAACAGGAACAGCTCCGCGGGCCACGCGGCACGCCCGTGCGAGGGCGGCGCCCCGCCGCCGTGAGCGCCGAGCACCACATGGAAGTTGGTGCCTCCGAAGCCGAACGCGCTCAGGCCCGCCACGCGCCGCTCGGGCGGCGCGGCCCACGGCAGCGCCTCGCGGTGGAAGACGAACGGGCCGCGGTCCTCCTCCCAGGCGGCGTTGGGCCGCTCCAGGTGCAGGGTGGGCGGCCGTACGCCGGTGTGCAGGGCCATCACCGTCTTGATCAGCCCGGCCAGGCCCGCCGCGCACTTGGTGTGCCCGATCTGGGACTTGACCGACCCCAGGACGCAGCCGCCCGGGGCGGCGCCCGCCTCCTCGAACACCTCGGTGAGGACGCCCAGTTCGGTTCTATCGCCGACGACGGTGCCCGTCCCGTGCGCCTCCACCAGCCCCACCTCGGCGGGCGATGTCCCCGCGTTGCGGTGCGCCCGCTCCAGGGCCCTGCGCTGCCCCTCGGGGCGCGGCGCCGTCAGCCCGAGGGACCGGCCGTCACTGGAGCTGCCGATGCCCTTGACCACCCCGTACACGCGGTCGCCGTCCCGCTCCGCGTCGGCCAGCCGCTTCAGCACCACACACGCCACGCCCTCCCCGAGGGTGATCCCGTCGGCCGAGCCGTCGAAGGCCCGGCAGCGGCCCGTGGGGGAGAGGGCGTGCACCGAGGAGAACAGCAGGTAGTCGTTGATGCCGTTGTGCAGGTCGGCGCCTCCGCACAGCATGATGTCGCTGGTGCCCGCGACCAGTTCCTTGCAGGCGACGTCCACCGCCGCCAGGGAGGAGGCGCAGGCCGCGTCGACGGTGAAGTTCGGCCCGCCCAGGTCGAGCCGGTTCGCTATCCGCCCGGAGATCACGTTGGCGAGCATCCCGGGGAACGAGTCCTCGGTCAGCGGCGGCAGCTGCTCCTCCAGGCCCTTCGGCACCTCGCCGAAGTACGAAGGGAGCACCGCGCGCAGCGTGGTCGCGTGGGACAGGTCGCTGCCCGGCTCGGCGCCGAACACCACACCCGTCCGCGTCCGGTCGAAGTCCCGGCCGCCGTCACCGAGTCCCGCGTCGTCCAGCGCCCGCCGCGCGGCCTCGAGGGCCAGCAGCTGCACGGGCTCGATGCTGCCCAGCGAGGCGGGAGGGATGCCGTAGCGCAGGGCGTCGAAGGGGATCGGCGGCAGGAACCCGCCCCAGCGGGAGGTGACCGCACCGCCCGCCTCGACGCCGTGCACATCGGGATCCCAGCGGTCGCGGGGCACCTCCCCGACCGAGTCGACCCCGTCGAGGACGTTGGCCCAGAACGACGCCAGATCGGGTGCGCCCGGGAACATGCAGGCCATGCCGACCACCGCGATGTCCAGGGGGCGCGGCGGTTCCGGTCGGGTCTGCGCTTCCGCCCGCCCGCCGAGTCCGGTGCGGGACGCCAGTGCGGAGGCCCGTCCGGTGAGGAAGCGCGCCGCACCCTCGGTGACGGCGGAGTGCAGCCCCGCGAGGGTGGTGGTGGCCGACCGCAGCACCGCCACCTCGCCGGCCATGAACATGCCCTCCGCGAGCTGGCGTTCCTCGCCGACGGTCCCGAGGCCGCCTTCGGCGGTGCGTTCCACGCCCTTGGCCGCGATCCGCAGCCTGCCGACGTTCAGCCGCTCCAGCCGCTCCCAGACCTCCCGTTCGGCGAGTCCCTCCGCGCGCATACGGGCCGCCAGGGTGCCGAAAGCGTCGCTGAACGGGCTCGGCACACAGCGTGTGGCATGGCCGGGCGCCGTCTCCAGGAGCGAAGTGCGCTCAGCCGCGAGCACCCGGCGCTGGAACAGCGGCCGGACGGCGCCGTGGGCGACCGCCTCCTCGGTGAACAGGTACGCCGTGCCCATGAGGGTGCCCACCGCGCAGCCGCGCGCGGTCAGCGGGGCGGCGAGTGCGGCCGCCATCGCGGCGGAGCGCTCGTCGTGGATGCCGCCCGCGAGGAAGACCTCGATCCGCCCGGCGGTGGCCCGTGCCTGCTCGTCCCCCTGCCGGACGAGCCCGTCGAGGAAGTCCTCCAGGACCGCCAGTTGGGCCTCCCAGAGCGGGAAGCTGTTGCGGGGGCCGACATGGCCGCCGCACTCGGCGCCCTCGAAGACGAACCGGCGGGCACCGGCGTCGAGGAACTGCCGCAGCAGGCCCGGCGAGGGCACGTGGAGGAACGCCTTGATCCCGGCCTCCTCCAGCACCCGGGCCTGGGACGGCCGGCCGCCCGCCACGATCGCGTGGGTGGGACCCGCCTCCCGGACCGCGGCAAGCTGGGCGGCCCTCGTCTCCTCGGGCGCGAAACCCAGGATGCCGACCCCCCAGGGCCTGCCGTGCAGGACCCGGCGCGCCTGCTCCAGCATCGCCGCCGAACGCTCCGCGCCGGCGAGCGCGAGGGCGATGAAGGGCAGAGCCCCGTCGCCGGCGACGGCGGCGGCGAACTCGGCGCCGTCGCTCACCCGGGTCATCGGGCCCTGGGCGACCGGCAGCCGGGTCCCCAGGGCCCGGCTCATCGGCGAGCCCGGCCGCAGGGCCCTGACCGCGGCGCCGTCGCCCGCGCCGCCGGTCACGGCGTCCCGCACGGCACCGGCCACCGCGCGGACCGCGCGGCCGGTGCCTCCCCAGCGCTCGGCGAACAGGGCCGCCAGGTCGGCGTCCTGCCCCACGGGCAGGCCGTCGGGCGGGGCAGACGCGTCGCCGGTGGCCGCGGACCGCCCGACGGGGCCGCGCCGGCGCAGCGTACGGCGGCCGCCGGACACCACGGTCTGCGAGCCGTCGGCCGTCCGCAGCAGCGCCGCGACCTCCTCGGGCAGCTGTGACTCGGCCAGCAGCGCGAGCTGGGTGTCCAGCACCACTCCGGCGGCCCCGCCCACCACGGCGGCCGCCGCGGTGCGCGGCGCGATCCCACCGCAGGCCCACACCGGAACTCCCGGCCCGTCCGCGGCGAGGAGCCGCTGCAGGAGGACGAAGGTGCTCAGCTCGCCGACGGGGCCGCCGCACTCGCTGCCGCGCGCGATCAGGCCGCCGGCGCCCGCGTCCACGGCCCGGCGGGCCGTCTCCAGCCCGGTGACCTCCACCAGCACGCGGAGCCGGGTGTCGGTCGGGATCGCGGACAGGTCCCAGGCGGAGTCCGGCGCGAGCACCACCGTGTCCGGACCGCCCGGGGAGCCTGGCTCCGGGAGGAGTTCTCCGGGGGCGGGCCGGCAGCGCGGGCCGATCCGCACGCCGTAGCGCCCGGGTGACCATCGGCGCACAGCGGCCAGGGCATCCCTCGCCCTCCGGTCCCCCTGCCCCAGGTCGAGCACTCCGAGCCCCCCGGCGCGGCTCACCGCGGTGGCGAGGCGGGCGTCCGGTTCACCGAAGGGGGTGATTCCGATGACCAGGTCCACATTGCGCTCTACCGAATTCATCATTCCCCGAAAAGGCTTTGGTGTTGCCCGGAGGTTAAATGTCGGCCGATCTGCGGTGCGGGACGTGCGGGATCTCGCAATACCCGCGGAAATCAATTCATGTCATTCGCGCGGCGGTTCGAAAGATAGCGGCAAGTTACTCAAGGGTCAACCATCGGTCAATGGTGGTACTTGGCCTGCCGAGACAGACATGAAGAGGGGGTGGAAAATCGCGGGCATGGCGAAATGGGGTGACGGGCCGGAGGCCCGGCAGCCCGGGTACGCCACGGAATTTCGCGAGGGGGAGGAGCGGGAGGCGCGGGGGAAGAGGTGGGGGATTCCGGCGGCGCGGCCCGCCATCCTGGCGTCTCGGTCATGCGGTGTCAACGTGATCGCCGGGATTCTCCGGCCGTTCAACGGTCAACGTTGGCTGATTGCCGACGCCCGCCGTCCGGGCGTTCCCCCGCGGGAGGGCACTTTCGGCGCGTTCACCTGGCGATGCTTCCCGGAGCAAACGCCCGGTCGCCCTGGAAAGCCCATTGCGGAACGAATGCGTCCGGCCGAATCGCGCCGATGCCGCCGGTTCGGGGACCAGGGCGGCCCGTCCGGGCGAAGAACCGGGGACGCAAGGGCCCCGAGCGTGCCGCGCCGCCTCGCCCAGCGTGTGCCGCTCCGGCACCGCGTGACGCCGCCCGCTGCCGACCCGCACGCCGGCGGTGGGCGCGATCCCACCGGCCGGCCCCGCCCCCGGCCCGGCCCTCGGCCCGGCCCCGGCCTGCCCCCGGCCCGCCGTCGGCCCGCCCCCGCCCCCGCCCTCGGCCCGGCCGGACCCGGGGGCGGCACGGCGACCCGCGGGCGACCGGCGTACAGCACGCCCGACGCGGCGTCGAGTCCGGCGCTCCCGTCCACACGCGGAGGGCCCAGCTCGGAGGGGCTCACGCGGTGGTGCTCATCCGGAAGGTTTCACGAGGTGGCGCTCATTCCGAGGGGCTCACGCGGTGGCGTTCATCCGGAAGGAAAGGTGAGCCGCAGCACGATCTCCCCGTCGTCGATCTCGCCGGTGGGTTCGAACCCGAACTTCCGGTAGAACGGCCACGGTTCACCGTCGCCGGGCTCATAGCTGGTCAGCAGTTCGGTGGCGCCGTCGGCACGAACCAGCGCGGCGACCTGGGCGAGGGCTTCGCGGCCGATGCCCCGCCTCTGGTACCTCTTGTCGACGAGGAGCCGCCAGAGGAAGTGCCGTCCCCGGAAGGGACCGGTGGGCGGTTTCCACGCCAGCATCACGAACCCGACCGGCTCGTCACCGCGGTAGACGGCCCGGTACCACGGGTGGGCCTCGGGCGTCTTCGCCGCCTCCTTGAGCGACGTGGACACGGAGGCGACGAACTGCTTCTGGTTCCGCCGGACCCGAAGGGCGCGGACGGCATCCCGGTTGTCGTCGGTGATCTCCCGTAGCTGCACCCCTGGGGACCTCATGCCACCGCACGCCTTTCTGGTTCCGGCGGCTGAGCCGTCCGGGCCGACCTGAGGAGCCGCCACCGGGGGCGACTGCCGATGCGTACACGGTGTCCGGGAGGGCGGGCCGGACGTCCTCACCGCGTCATGCCCGGCGGACCCGAGCGGGACGGTCGCGCCGGGTGCCTGCGGGGGAGAGGCGTCCGGCCGCCGCTGATGCCGCGAACCCGCGGCCCCGGCGGGGGTTTCCCCGGCGGCACCCCGGCGCCGCTGGAAAGACCCGAGGGCCGGACCCCCGGTGCGAGGATCCGGCCCCCGGCCCCCGGGCACCGACGGCCGGCCCGCGGGGCAAGCCGTCCGGGCCCCGGCCGCACCCGTACCGGGGCGGTGGGGCCTGCTCAGCCGTTGATGCAGGCGTTGCCGACGGCCGGGTTGAGCAGGCTGACGACACCGAGCGAGTTGCCGCACATGTTCAGCGGAACGTGCAGGGGGACCTGGATGACGTTGCCCGACAGCACACCCGGGCTGCCGAACGCCGTGGCCGACGCCCCGCTGTCCGCCACGGCGCTGCCGGCGCCGGCGAGGACGCCGGTCACGGCGAGGGCGGCCACGGTGGACGCGATTCGCATGCGCATGATCTCTCCTAGAGGGGTCTCGACGAAACGAGTCGGGCACGATCACACCGGACCCGCGCGGCCGCCCCCGGGCATTCGGCGGCTCGGGGGCGTGTCGGAACCGCCTCGTCCGACACTCCGGACGGCTTCGGACCTCGTGTACGGCCCGGCTCAGGCATCCCAGTCCCAGGTGTCGAAGTACGCCGTCACACCCGTCCGGCGGGCCTCCAGCACCGCCCGCAGCCGCGCGAAGTCCCGCTCCGGCATGTGCGGCCGCCACTCCTCCGGCGACAGGACGCGCGCCTCGTCGTGCTCGGCCGGGTCCAGGGTGATACCGGCGATCCGGTCGGCGGTGAGCCGGCCGCCGTCGAAGACGAACCCGATCGTGCTGAACGGCCACGCCGCGCCCGGCAGGCCGTACACCGCGGCCAGCAGCCGGGTGGGCCCCTCGACGGTCATTCCGGTCTCCTCCCGGCACTCCCGCACAGCCGTTTCCCACGGACGCTCGCCCGGATCCATGGTCCCGCCGGGCCACTGCCACGGATGCTCCCGTGAGTACACCGCCCGCAACTGCAGCGGCCGGTCGTCCTCGTCGGTGAAAAACAGGCAGGCGAAGGCGGTCGCCTTCATCAACGTCTCGGCGTACTGCTCCGGTGGCAGCCACGTCGTGCTCATGACGCCCCGCCACCGCGGAGTGCCGGCCGCCGGGCTGCCGGCATCCGCGCGGTGCCGCTCGCGTGTACGGGAGCCGTACACCGGGGCGGGCGGGAGAAGAGCACCTCGGCCGACGGATCGGCGATTCCGCCGGCGCCTGCGGTGGCACGGGGAGTGGTCACGGTTGGGCCTTTCTCACGGCGCCGGCCCACGGGGCGGCGGCGGGGCGACACCGACTCGGGTCGTCGAACGGAACGTCAAGGGCTGGTCCGGACCTTCGCCCGGCGCGACCGGAGCCCCGGGACGTACCTGGCGCGGTCCTGGGCCCGCCCGCCGGGACCAACGAGGGACGGCGGCCGCCGGGACGGCCGGTTTCGGACGGAATCCACGCGGGTGCGCATGGGCGCGGGGGAGGACGCGGGATGCCCGGCCCCGCCGTCCCGCCACCGGCAGGGCGGAGTGGTGCCGGTGCACGCCGCCCGCGGCCCTCCCACCCGGGGAGGATCAGGTCGCGGGCCGGATGGCCGAAACGCCGCGCCCGTGTCCCTCGAGTGGCACGACTCGCGCCCACCGGAACCGGTCGGCGGAACTCCCGGACCTGGCGGCACCCGCGGGGCCGCGGCGGCCGGCCGCCGCGCCCCCGCAGGCAGCGGGCGGGCACCACACCCACCCAAGGAGGGAGCACGCCCGGTACAGCCGCGGCCGTGCGTCGATCCGGCGGTACGGGGCAAGCGCTGGGTGAGCGCGGGACCGATCCCGCACGCTTCCGCCCCCGAGGGCGGAGCAGCCCACCGGCGATCAGCGCCGCCTCCCGCCACGAGCCCGGCGGGTCGGGCGCCCCGCCGCGGGGAGCGCGCCGTTCCCCGCAACCCCGACACCGGGAGGACAGGATGACCTCGATCGTGACGGCCGCGGCGGATGCCACGGCCGCCCCCGCATGGCTGCACATGACGGTCATGGCAGTGGCGTTGCTCGTACTCCTCCACAGCCTGGCCAGGCACGGCGACTGATGTCCCCGGCGCCCGGGCGGCACGGCCCCGCACCGCCCGGACCCCGTCAGCTGACGGGCACTGCGGGCCGACGTGGACTGCGGGAGCGCGAGACCGACCCGAGGACGATCGGCCTTCGCCGGTACCCCCGCGTCCCCGTCGGCACCCCCGTGTCCCGTGCGGCCGCCGGCTCCGCGTGTGGCGGGAGCCGGCGGCCGCGGTGCCGCTCAGACCCCGAACTCCGCCGGTGAGATGCCGAGCGCGGCGCAGGCGTCGCGGACCGCTTGCTGCTCGGAGGGCTCGACATACCCGTCGGCGCCCGCGACGACCATGCCGGTCTGGACGACCGCGCGGGCCTCCTGAGGCTTCTTGGCGGCCTTGGCGATGTCCTTCAGCGCCTCCGCCCTGCCCAGCTCGAAGTTCGCCGTCAGCCGGTCCACGTGCTGGTGGAAACGCTGGCGGAGCTGGTCCGCCGGGAAGTTCTGCAGGACGTCGTTCGACACGATCAGCTCCTCGACGCGCTGACGCTCCGTCGGGTCGACATGTCCGTCGGCCGCGGCCACCAGAGCGCACATCGCCATGCTGGCGTCCCGGTAGGCGCCGCTCTTGAGTTCGGTCTTCGCCGCTGCGAGCTGGGACTTGAACAGCCCGATCAACTGGGCTTTGGAACCACCGGACGAACCCTGTCCGCGACCGCCGTGCTGTACCTGCCCCACGGGGCCGTACCCCTGCCCGTGCCCGCCGCCTCCCCGAGCGTTCTGGGTCTGCTGGAGGTTCTTGGCCTGCTCCTTGAGCCGGTCCCACATCGCCACTAATGCCACCTCGGCTTCTGCTGTCGGTCCGCTGCCGGTCGTCGGCCGCGCTTCACTGCGTGCCGTACCCGGTCAACGCCGGGCGGCCGGGTCCAGGTTCCCGCAGGACGGAGCGAACGAGGGGGAGGATCGCCGGGCAGGTGCCACGCGAGGCGGAGGCGGCCACGTGTGCGTGCCGGACATCAGGACGTCCGGCAGGTCCGGCAGGTCCGGCGCGGCCGCCTCGTGTGGCGGGATGCCCGGCCCGCACGGTGCCGCGCCCCCGGGGTGCCCGGGGTGCGCGGCCCATGGGCGAACCGCCTCGATCAGGACGGTGGCAGGAGCACCTGGTCGATGATGTGGACGACGGCGTTGCTCGTGGCCACGTCGCCGCAGAGGATGGCCGCCGAGTCGTTCACCTTGAAGGAGTCACCCGACCCGGACGTGGTCAGCTCGGCTCCCTCGAGGGTCTTGAACCGGCCGTCCGGCAGCTGGTCGACGGTGACCTCCGAGCCGACGACGTGGTACGTGAGGATCTTCTTCAGCTGCTCCTGGTCGTTCAGGATCGCGTCGAGCTGGGCTTGGGGAATCTTCGCGAAGGCGTCGTTGGTGGGTGCGAAGACCGTGATCCCGTCGGCGTTGTTCAGCGTCTCCACGAGCCCGGCCTTCTTCACGGCGCTGACCAGGGTGGACAGATCAGGCTGCTCCGAGGCGGCGGTCGCCACCGGCTGGTCGGCCATCGCCGCCGGGCTGCCCGCACCACTCGTCGGCAGCGCGGAGCAGCCGGGTCCGAACGGTTCCAGCGCGGGGCCCGCCTGGGCCGTGGGAGCGACCGCGAGGAGCGGAAGCGGTACGAGGAGCGCACCTGCTGCGGCGAGAGCGGCGCCCCTGAGGCGATCGGTGGTCATGAGCTTCACCTTTGCTGGGAGGGGTACGGCGGGCTCCCTCGTGCTGCCCGCCACATCTCACTCTTCGCGGGAACCCCGCCTCCCGGATGACACCGGCGGGCGTTTTCACCGTCCGGGTGATCGCCGGTGCACGCCTCGCCCCCGCGCCCTCCCCACTCGCGCCCTCTCGCGCTCACACCTCGGCGCGTCCACCCCGCCACCCCGCCGCGCGCCCCAGCCCCCCTCGCCCGCCCGCAGGGCCGCCGGGACCGCGGAGGCCACCCCCTCCTCGCCCACTCGTGGCGGGGCGGCGGCGACGGGTGGCGGTCCCGACGGCTTGCCCGACGCCGGCGCGTCCCGTCCGTCACGCGGTGCGGCAACCCGTCACGTGATCTCCATGAGGAGGTCGCCGCCCTCCACCTGCTGGATCCGGTTGATGGCCAGCCGCGCGCCCCAGCCCCCCTCGCCCGCCCGCAGGGCCGCCGGGACCGCGGAGGCCACCCCCCTCCTCGCCCACTCGTGGCGGGGCGGCGGCGACGGGTGGCGGTCCCGACGGCTTGCCCGACGCCGGCGCGTCCCGTCCGTCACGCGGTGCGGCAACCCGTCACGTGATCTCCATGAGGAGGTCGCCGCCCTCCACCTGCTGGATCCGGTTGATGGCCAGCCGCGCGACCCGGCCCGCCTTCGGGGCGGTGATGGTGGCCTCCATCTTCATCGCCTCGATGGTCGCCACCGTGGCGCCCGCCTCCACCTCGTCCCCCTCGGACAGGGCGAGCGTCACCACACCGGCGAACGGCGCGGCGACATGACCCGGGTCCGAGCGGTCGGCCTTCTCGGTGACCGGCATGTCCGAGGCCGCCGACCTGTCGCGCACCTGGATCGGCCGCAGCTGGCCGTTCAGTGTGGCCATCACGGTCCGCATGCCGCGTTCGTCGGCCTCGCCGACGGCCTGCAGCTCGATGAGGAGCCGCACGCCGGGCTCGAGGTCGACCCCGTACTCCTTCGACGGCCGCAGTCCGTAGAAGAAGGCCTTGCTGTCCAGCACGCTGGTATCGCCGTAGGCCTGCCGGTGCGTGTCGAACTCGCCCGTCGGGCCGGGGAACAACAGCCGGTTGAGCGTGGCCCGGCGGCTCTTCTCGAGACCCGCCCGGTCCTCGGCCGTCAGCTCCCGCACCGGCCTGGCGCCGGCCCGGCCCTGGAGCGCCTTGCTGCGGAAGGGCTCCGGCCAGCCTCCCGGCGGGGTGCCGAGTTCACCGCGCAGGAATCCGACGACGGAGTCCGGGATGTCGAACCTCTCCGGCGTGGCCTCGAACTCCCGCGGTGACACCCCGGCACCGACCAGATGCAGGGCGAGGTCGCCGACCACCTTCGAGGACGGGGTGACCTTCACCAGCCTGCCGAGGATCCGGTCGGCGGCGGCGTACATCGCCTCGATGTCCTCGAAGCGGTCTCCCAGACCGAGGGCGACCGCCTGGGTGCGCAGATTGGACAGCTGCCCGCCCGGGATCTCGTGGTGGTAGACACGCCCGGTCGGCGAGGCCAGTCCGGCCTCGAACGGCGCGTAGATCCGGCGCACGCCCTCCCAGTAGGGCTCCAGGTCGCCGACGGCCTGCAGATCCAGCCCGGTGGGGCGCGAGGTGTGGTCGGTCGCGGCCACGATGGCCGACAGCGACGGCTGCGACGTCGTGCCCGCCATCGTCGCGACCGCGCCGTCCACCGCGTCCGCTCCCGCGTGGATCGCCGCCAGGTAGGTGGCGAGCTGACCGCCCGCGGTGTCGTGGGTGTGCAGATGCACCGGCAGGTCGAACTCGCGCCGCAGCGCCGAGACGAGCGTGGCCGCCGCCGGGGCGCGGAGCAGCCCGGCCATGTCCTTCACGGCCAGGACATGGGCGCCCGCGGCGACGATCTCCTCGGCGAGACGGAGGTAGTAGTCCAGCGTGTAGAGGCGCTCCGAGGGGTCGGACAGGTCGGAGGTGTAGCAGAGGGCGACCTCCGCCACGGCCGTCCCGGTCTCCCGTACCGCCTCGATCGCGGGCCGCATCTGGCCCACGTCGTTGAGGGCGTCGAAGATCCGGAAGATGTCGATGCCGGTCGCCGCCGCCTCCTGGACGAAGGAGTCGGTCACCTCCGTCGGGTACGGGGTGTAGCCCACGGTGTTCCGCCCGCGCAGCAGCATCTGCAGGCAGATGTTGGGGACGGCCTCGCGCAGTGCGGCCAGCCGCTCCCAGGGGTCCTCGGCGAGGAAGCGCAGGGCCACGTCGTAGGTGGCACCGCCCCAGCACTCCAGCGACAGCAGCCGCGGCAGTGTCCGGGCGACCGTCGGGGCGACGGCGAGCAGGTCCTTGGTGCGGACGCGGGTGGCGAGCAGCGACTGGTGGGCGTCGCGGAACGTGGTGTCGGTGACGCCGATGGTCGGCGATTCGCGCAGCCACCGGGCGAAGCCCTCCGGGCCGAGCTCCACCAGTCGCTGCCGGGAGCCGGCGGGCGGCTCCCCGGAGGGCAGCGGGGGCAGCTTGGTGATCGGGTCGACCAGGTCCGGCCGTTCGCCATGGGGCCTGTTCACCGTCACGTCGGCCAGATACGTGAGCAGCTTCGTGCCGCGGTCGGCGGAGTGGCGCGCGGTGAGCAGATACGGCCGCTCCTCGATGAACGACGTGGTGACCCGCCCGGCCTGGAAGTCCGGGTCGTCCAGCACGGCCTGGAGGAACGGGATGTTCGTGGCCACGCCGCGGATGCGGAACTCGGCCACCGCACGCCGGGCCCGGCCGATCGCGGCCCTGAAGTCCCGGCCCCGGCAGGTGAGCTTGACCAGCATCGAGTCGAAGTGGGCGCTGATCTCGGTGCCCGCGTGGGTCGTGCCGCCGTCGAGGCGGATGCCGGAGCCGCCCGGTGAGCGGTAGGCGCTGATCCGGCCCGTGTCCGGGCGGAACCCGTTCGCTGGGTCCTCGGTGGTGATACGGCACTGCAGAGCGGCACCGCGCAGCGTGACGGTCTCCTGCGCGAGCCCGAGGTCCGCGAGTGTCTCACCGGCGGCGATACGCAGCTGCGCCTGGACCAGGTCGACGTCGGTGACCTCCTCGGTCACCGTGTGCTCGACCTGGATGCGCGGGTTCATCTCGATGAAGACGTGGTGGCCGTCGCGGTCGAGCAGGAACTCCACCGTGCCGGCGTTGCGGTAGCCGATCTCCCGGGCGAAGCGCACCGCGTCCGCGCAGATCCGGTCCCGCAGGGCCGGGTCGAGGTTCGGTGCGGGGGCCAGCTCGATCACCTTCTGGTGCCGGCGCTGGAGCGAGCAGTCCCGCTCGAAGAGGTGGATGACGTTCCCGCTGCCGTCGGCGAGGATCTGCACCTCGATATGGCGCGGATCGACGACGGCCTTCTCCAGGAAGACCGTGGGGTCGCCGAACGCCGACGCCGCCTCGCGGGACGCCGCCTCGATCGACTCGCGCAGCGCGGACGGGTCCTCCACACGGCGCATGCCGCGCCCTCCGCCGCCGGCGACCGCCTTGACGAACACCGGGAAACCGATGTCCTCCGCGGCCCGGACCAGTTCGCCCACGTCGGTGGAGGGCTCGGACGAGCCGAGCACCGGCACCCCGGCGGCGCGGGCGGCGGCCACGGCGCGGGCCTTGTTCCCGGTCAGTTCGAGGGTGTCCGCGCTCGGCCCGACGAAGGTGATGCCCGCCTCCTCGCAGGCGCGGGCCAGTTCCGGGTTCTCGGACAGGAACCCGTACCCCGGGTAGACGGCGTCCGCACCCGCCCGGCGGGCGGCGCCCACGACCTCCTCGACGGAGAGGTAGGCCCGCACCGGGTGCCCCTGCTCGCCGATCTCGTAGGCTTCGTCGGCCTTCAGCCGGTGCAGCGAGTTGCGGTCCTCGTAGGGGAAGACGGCGACGGTACGCGCCCCCAGTTCGTAGCCGGCGCGAAACGCGCGAATCGCAATCTCGCCGCGGTTGGCGACCAGCACCTTGCGGAACATCCTGGATCCCTTCAGCCTGGTGGCGACATACCCCATGGTCTCAGCCACCCCAGTCCCTACCCGGCGGTAGCGTCAAGAGTCCCGTGGTGGTCGGGGCATCGGCGCGGCGTTGCGTTGGTCACGTCGCCCGGTCCGCCGTCCCCGGCCGGTCCGCTGTCCCCGCCCGGTCCCCTGTCCCCGGCCGGTCCGCCGTTCCCGCCCGGCACGTGGACGGGGGTTTGCCCCGGCCCCGCGGACCCGCGGCCGGGCAGGGGGCACCGCCGACGGCGTTCCCGCGCGGACCGCGGCGGCCGCGCGGACGGTGCCCGCGCGGACGGTGCCCGCCCGGACGGGCCGAGGCCGTCGCGGCGGCCGTGTGCGGCGGTGCGTCCGTGTCCGCGTCCGGGCACCACGCCGCGACGGGGCCGTCGCACCCGGTGAGGTGACGGCCACGGGTGCGGCGGGCGGCACGTGCGCGGCGGGCGGGGTTCCGGAACCGCACGGCGACGCGGACGGTGCACCCCGTGTGCCGCAGGGTGCGCCGTCCGCGGTGGCGAGGGCTCCCGGACCCGCCGGTGCCGGCCGGCACCGGCGGGCGGAGGCGCCGGGATCAGACGAGGTCGAACCGGTCCAGGTTCATGACCTTGTCCCACGCCGCGACGAAGTCCCTGACGAACTTCTCCTTCGCGTCGTCGCTCGCGTACACCTCGGCCAGAGCGCGCAGCTCGGAGTTGGAGCCGAAGACCAGGTCGGCCCGGGTCCCGGTCCACTTGACCTCGCCGGTGGCGTCGTCACGGCCCTCGAAGGTGCTGGCGTCCCCCGCCGTCGCCTGCCATGTCGTCCCGAGATCGAGCAGGTTGACGAAGAAGTCGTTGGTCAGCCTGCCCGGGGTCGCCGTGAGCACGCCCAGCCGCGACTGCCCGTGGTTCGCGCCGAGTACGCGCAGTCCGCCGACCAGGACCGTCATCTCGGGCGCGCTCAGCGTCAGCAGGTTCGCCCGGTCGATCAGCAGGTACTCGGCCGGCAGCCGGTGGCCCTTGCCGAGGTAGTTGCGGAAGCCGTCGGCGGTCGGCTCGAGCGCGGCGAACGACTCGGTGTCCGTCTGGTCCTGCGACGCGTCCACACGGCCCGGTGCGAAGGGGACCTCGACCGCGACGCCGGCGTCCCCGGCGGCCTTCTCCACGGCGGCGCCGCCGGCGAGGACGATCAGGTCGGCGAGCGAGATCCGCTTGCCGTCGCTCCGGGCGGAGTTGAAGGACTGCTGGATCCCCTCGAGGGTGCGCAGCACGCCCGCCAGCCGGTCGGGGTCGTTGGCCTCCCAGCCGCTCTGCGGCTGCAGGCGGATGCGGGCACCGTTGGCACCGCCGCGCTTGTCGCTGCCGCGGAAGGACGAGGCCGACGCCCACGCCGTGGACACCAGCTCGGACACCGACAGGCCCGAGTCGAGGACCTGCGTCTTGAGGGCGGTGACGTCCCCGGCGTCCACGAGCTCGTGCGCCACCTCGGGCAGCGGGTCCTGCCACGGCAGCACCTCGGACGGCACCTCGGGGCCGAGGTACCGCTGGACCGGGCCCATGTCACGGTGCGTCAGCTTGTACCAGGCCCGGGCGAAGGCGTCCGCGAAGGCGCCGGGGTCCTCCAGGAAGCGCCGCGAGATCTGCTCGTACACCGGGTCGAAGCGCAGCGAGAGGTCGGTGGTGAGCATCGTCGGGGCATGGGTCCTCGACGCGTCGTGGGCGTCGGGGACGGTACCCGCGCCGGCACCGTCCTTCGGCCGCCACTGGTGCGCGCCCGCGGGGCTCTTGAACAGTTCCCACTCGTAGCCGAACAGGATCTCGAAGAAGCTGTTGTCCCAGGTGACCGGGGTGTCGGTCCAGATGCCCTCGAGACCGCTGGTGATGGCGTCGGCGCCCTTGCCGGTGCCGTGGCTGTTCTTCCAGCCGAAGCCCTGCTGCTCGATCGGGGCGGCCTCGGGGTCCGGGCCGACGGCGTCCGCCGGGCCGGCGCCGTGGGTCTTGCCGAAGGTGTGGCCGCCGGCGATGAGGGCGACCGTCTCCTCGTCGTTCATCGCCATCCGGCGGAACGTCTCGCGGATGTCGCGGGCGGCGGCCAGGGGGTCCGGGTTGCCGTTGGGGCCCTCGGGGTTGACGTAGATGAGGCCCATCTGGACCGCGCCGAGCGGGTTCTCGAGCTCGCGGTCGCCGGTGTAGCGCTCGTCGCCGAGCCAGGTGGTCTCCGGACCCCAGTAGACGTCCTCGTCGGGCTCCCAGACGTCCTCACGGCCGCCCGCGAAGCCGAAGGTCTCGAAGCCCATCGACTCGAGGGCGACATTGCCCGCGAGGATCATGAGGTCCGCCCAGGACAGGCTCTGGCCGTACTTCTTCTTCACGGGCCACAGCAGCCGGCGGGCCTTGTCGAGGTTGCCGTTGTCCGGCCAGCTGTTGAGCGGGGCGAAGCGCTGCTGGCCGGCCCCGGCGCCGCCGCGGCCGTCGCTGATGCGGTAGGTGCCCGCGCTGTGCCACGCCATACGGATCATGAACGGCCCGTAGTGGCCGAAGTCGGCCGGCCACCAGTCCTGGGAGGTCGTCAGCACCTCGGCGATGTCCCGCTTCACGGCCGGCAGGTCCAGGCTCGTGAACGCCGCGGCGTAGTCGAACGCGCCGCCGAGCGGGTTGGCCACGGCCGGGTTCTTGGCGAGGATCTTCAGATTGAGCCGCTCCGGCCACCACTGGCGGTTGCCTCCGCCCTGTGTCGGGTGCGGCGCGCGCCCGTGCGCGACCGGGCAGCCTCCCCCGCCCTCGGTCTTGGCGTCGGCGACGATTGCGTCATGGTTCTCGGACATGGGAATCCTTCCGGACTGGGCGGATCGCGTGTGCTCAGGAACTGCGGGCGGTCGAACTGCGGCCGGTCGAACTGCGGGCGCGGGCCCCGGTGGACGGCCTTCCCGGTGGCGCGGCCGGGCGGCCGGGGCGCCGGCCGGCGCGTCGGTGGCACGGCCCGGCCGGGGCACGCGCCGAGGGCCCCGCACGGGGCCGGGACGGGCGGGCGCCGAGGCGAGCGGGGGCCCGGGAGGTGCCCGCCCCGGTACGGCGGCGGGCCCTGCCCTCCGCGGTCCCGGACGGCGTGACGCCGGTGGCCGTCATCCGCCGGCCGGCACGGTGCGGATCGGCGGCGGTGTTCCCGTCATGTCCTCGTCTCCTGCCGTGCTGGAGGTCCTCTTGCACCCTTGGCTGTCGCCGGAACCGATCCTACGATGGACGCAGTCCAGGTCAAGAAGCTCGCGTGATCCATATCCGATCAGATTTCGGACATCCGCGGGTAGACTTCGGCCGTCCCGTCGAGTGCGAGTAGGTGAACCCACATGAGCGACCTGCTGGAGCGGCTGCGAGGGCGTGGCTGGCGGGTGACCGCCCAGCGGCGCGTCGTGGCGGAGGTCCTCGACGGCGACCATGTGCACCTCACGGCGGACGAGGTGCACGCCCGCGCCGCGCGGCGGCTGCCCGAGATCTCCCGGGCGACCGTCTACAACACGCTGGGCGAGCTGGTCTCTCTCGGCGAGGTCGCGGAGGTCTCCACGGACGGCCGAGCCAAGCGCTACGACCCCAACGCACACCACCCGCACCAGCACCTGGTGTGCTCCGGCTGCGGCACCATCCGCGACGTCCGCCCGGCCGGCGATCCACTGGACCGCCTCCCGGCGGACCAGCGGTTCGGGTTCACCGTGTCCGGTGCGGAGGTCACCTACCGCGGGCTGTGCCCGTCCTGCGCCTGAGGCCCCGCCCGGCCTCCGGGCCCGGCCTCTCGGCCCCAGGACCGGTCACCCGCGGCACCGGGCCCCGACCCGGGGAGCCGTCCGTGCGACCGCCGACCGCCGACCGCAGGTCGAACCCGCCCGTCTCAGGCCGCCCCGTCCGCGGTACCCGCAAAATCGCAACCAACGCGCTACTCGGAACGCTTCAATGCGCCGGGCGCACAGGGGGCGCGCTCTCTTCCAGGTGAGCACCCCCGTGCCTCATCGACGTCGACTACGTGCCCGATCGGCGGGCACTGGCTGTACGTACCACCACCGGTATTCGGCCGGTCACATGAGGCTGCGAGGCAGTTGAGGGGGAGCGAACGTGATCAGGGTGCTGCTGGTGCACGACGCCTACCTGATGAGATCGGCGCTGACGGCGTTGCTGGGGAGGGAAAGAGACCTGCAGGTGAGCGGTGCCTCGTGGGGGGCGGCCGTCGTGCAGGCGCGCTCCGTCCGGCCGCACGTCTGCGTCGTGGACGTCGACTGCCCGGGCGCGTTGAGGCCGGCGGCCCTGACGGCCCCGGCCCGGGGTGTGACCGGACCCGCCCCCGCACTGCTCGCGCTGGCCACGGCCGCCAAGCCCGGCGCGCTGCGCCGCGCCTTCGACGCGGGCGCCCTCGGCTACGTCAGCAAGGACGCAGGGCCGCGGCGATTACTGGAAGGCATAAGGCAGGTGGCGAAAGGCGAGCGGTTCGTCGACGAGTCGCTCGCCTTCGGGTTCCTCCAGGCCGCGGAGATGCCTCTGACGCCTCGCGAACTCAGCGTGCTGCGGATGGCCGCGGAAGGGTCGACGATCGCCGAGATCGCACGCCAACTGCATCTGTCCCTCGGAACCGTGCGCAACTACATGTCCGCGATCACCCGCAAGACCGGAGCCCGCAACCGGGTCGACGCGATACGGAAATCCCAGCATGCGGGCTGGGTCTGAGCGGCGGACGCACCCGCGGGAGGGGCTGCCGTGCCGGTGGGCTACCGGGGCCGGCCGGCCGCCCCCGTCCCGGGAGCGCCACCGGCCCTCCGGTCACGCATGCCGGGGGGCCCAGTGACCGACGAGGTCCCGGTAGGTCTCCGACCGCCGCAGGAGTTCTCCGTGCCGTCCCGCGACGGCTCTCGTGCCGTCCAGCACGAGAACGCGGTCGGCGCGCCGGGCCGAGGAGAGCCGATGGGCGATCACCAGCAGGGTTCCGGGCCGGTCGGCGAACGCGTGCTCGGCGCGGGCCTCCGCTGCCGGATCGAGGTGGCAGGTCGCTTCGTCGAGCAGGGTGAGCCGGGCGGGGGCGAGATAGGCCCGTGCGAGGGCGATGAGCTGGCGTTCCCCCTGGGAGAGGGCGGAGGGGCGGACCGGTGAGTCCAGTCCGCCCAGTCGCCGTGCCAACTCCTCGAGGCCGACGGCGCGTACCGCAGCGTCGACGGCGGCGGCCGGCGCTCCGCCGGAGCGCAGGTAGAGCAGGTTGTCCCGGAGGGTGCCGCTGAACACGTAGGCCTGCTGGGGGATCAGGGCCCGCCGTGCGGCGAACGGGTCCTGGTCGGGCCGCTGGACGGGCGCTCCGTCGACCAGCACCCGGCCGTGGGCGGGCGTGAGCAGTCCGGCGACGAGAGCGAACAGGGTGGACTTGCCGATGCCGCTCGGCCCCACCACGGCCAGGTGCTCTCCCGGCTCCACCCGCAGGTCCAGGCGGTCGATCACGGGGATGGCGCCGGGGCCGTAGGAGAAGGAGAGGGAGCGCAGCTCCAGGACCGGCACCCCGCCCTGCGGCGCAGCGGGCGGCGCCGCGCGCGGGCGCGCCGCGGCCGGAGAGTACGCCCTCTGGCGGGGCGCCGCTCCCGGTGTGCCGTCGCCCGCCACCACCGCCCGGGGCGTGGTGCCGACGGGAAGCGGCGGGTCCTCCTGGCCGGTGAGGCGGTCGAGGATGACCAGCAGCCGCGTTCCGGCCGTGCCCAGACCGGTCATCAGGGTGTTCAGGGCCGGCAGCAGGGCCTGTGTCAGATAGGTGAGCGCGCCGAGTAGTTCTCCCGCGGTGACTCCGCGCTCCAGCAGCCACGGCGCGGCGGCCAGCAGGAGGACGACGGGGGCCTGCCCGGCCAGCTGGAGGGTGAGCGTCCGGACGGCGGCCCACCGCGCGAGCGCCCGTGCCGCCCGGGTCTGAGCGTCGATCAGTTCGCCCGCCGCGTCCGCGGTGCGCCCCTGCGCGCCGCAGGCGGCGATGTCGCGCAGACCGGAGACGGCGGTGCCGATCCGTGCGGCGAGTTCCTCGTCGGCGTGCAGGTAGTCCCGCTGCCGCGCCGCCGTGGGACGCAGCGCGGCGGCGAAGAGCGCGAGCCCGGCGGCCAGTGGCGGAAGGACGACGACCAGCAGCTCCGGGGCAAGCGCCGCGAGGCCCGCCACGACTCCCGCGACCGTGAAGACGAAGGATCTGGTCACCATGACCACTCCCGCGAACGCGTCCCGCGCCGCCTCCGTCTGGTGCGTCAGGCGGGAGACGGCGGTCCGGCCGCCGGACGCGTCCCGCCCCGCGACCGCTGCGGACAAGGCGGCGTCCACGACCCGGCGGACCAGGCCGTCCCGCAGCGGCTCCACCAGGCCGGCGAGATGGTGGAACACCCTGTTCGTGGCCGCTCCGCCGACGACCACCGCCGCGGCGGCCACGGCCAGCCAGCCCAGTCCCACCCCCGGCCGCCCCGCCAGGAAACCGCGGTCCAGTGCCGCGGCCACGCCGTATCCGCCGAGGAAGGTCTGCGCGGACTCCAGCAGCGACCAGCAGCCGAGGCGCACGACTGCGCCCCGCCGCCGGCCGAGGAACGGGACCGCGTGCGGCAGCGTCCTGCGCAGCACCCCCCGGACCGGGCCGGTCTCACGCGGCGCAGAGGGGCGGTGGCCGTGCGGATCGGGGCCCTTCTCCCCGTGCCCGACCGCACCCGTGGCCGCGGGCACCCGCCCCCGGCCGTCAACGGACGCCCCCGCGGGGCCGCTCCCGCCCGCCGGGCCGCCCCGCGCCTCGCGGCCGGGGTGACCGTCGGCGCGCGGGTGCGCCTCCGCGGCGCTGCTCGCCGTGCGCTCGTCGCCGCGGTACGGGCCGTCGCCCGGGCGGTTCTCCGGCGGGCCGTGCGGTTCGCGGCCCGCGTCGCCGTCCGGTGCGGCGAACACGGCACGGTACCCGGGCAGCGCCCACAGCGCGGCGTGCGGGCCGACGGCCCGGATACGCCCCTCGTCGAGCCAGGCCACGAGGTCGGCCCGAGCCGCGGACGAGATCCGGTGGGCGACGACGAGACGGGTGCCGGGCCGGACCTGGTGCAGCAGGGCCCGGGCTACCCGGCGTTCGGTGACGCTGTCCAGGCTCGATGTGGCGTCGTCCAGGACGAGCAGCCGTCCGGCGTGTGCGAAGGCCCGTGCCAGGCCCAGTCGTTGCGCCTCCCCGCCGGACAGCGGCGCGCGGTCCAGCCGCGTGCCGTAGCCCTCCGGCAGCCGCCGGACGAAGCCGTCGGCGTCCGCGGCCCGGGCGGCGGCGACCACCTCGGCCGGGGGAGGGGCGTACGGCCCGAAGGCGATGGAGTCCGCCACGGTCGTGCCGAACAGCGCGGGCCGCTCGAAGGCGTACGTCACCTCCCGCCGCAGGACACCCGGTGCGATCTCGGGCACGGGGACGCCGTCCAGGTGGACGGTGCCGGCGTCGGCGTCGGCCAGCCGTCCGGGCAGCCGGGCCAGTGCCGTCTTGCCCGAGCCGGAGCGGCCCACCAGGGCCAGGGTGGCGCCGCCGGGCACGACCAGGTCGACGTCGTGGAGCACGGGCCTGCCGTCGAGTACCACCGACACGCCGCGGAACTCCAGCCGTCCGGGACCGCCTGCGGGGAGGGTGCGCTCGCCGTACGCCACGGCCGGCGCGGCCGCGGCCTCGGCGGTACGCACGGCCGCGGCCCGGCTGCGCAGAAGCCCCGCCAACTGCGCGACGACGGCTCCCAGGCCCGCGGCCAGCGCCGCGTAGCGGACCGCCGCCAGCAGTTCACCGACGCTCATGTGCCCCGCCGCCACCCGCAGCCCGCCGACGGCGAGTACGCCGGTCTCCAGCAGCGGCAGCAGCACCGCGCCCCGGGCGACCGCGCGGCCGTAGACGTGCCACATGCGCCGCCCGGTGGCGGCGAGTTCGGGCAGCGGCGCCAGGATCCGGGCGCGTTCCCGTTCGGCCGTGCCGGCGGCGGCGACGGTGCGGGCCCCCTGGAGTGCCTCGACCAGACGGGCCGCGATGTCCCCCTGGACGCGCTGGTACTCGGCCACCCCGGAGCGGGTGTCGCGGGTGAACGCGCGGAGGAGGAGCAGCAGCAGCGGCGCCCCGGCCGCGAAGACCGCGGCCGTCCACAGGTCGGTCACGGCGAGCGCGACAAGCCCGCCGACCGGGAGCAGGACGGCCGGTACGGCCGCGGCGGCGGTCGCGGGCGCCGCGGCGGCCTCCGTCGCGTTGGCCGTCAGCCGGGTCACGAGGTCGCCGGGGGTGAACCGCTGCGCCGCTCGCGGCCCCGCGGCGAGCACCCGGCCCAGGGCCCGGCGCCGGGTGCGCGCCGCAGACCGTGCGGTGAGCGTGCCGGTGAGATGGGCGGAGGCCGCGTCGCACAGGAGGTCAGCGACCACGAGCGCCGCACAGAGCGCCAACCACGGTCCGGCGTGCGCGCTGCCCGCGAGAACGAGGTCCAGTGAGCGGCCGAGCAGGGCCGGCAGTGCGACGGCGGCGGCCGCCGACAGCAGGCCCGTCGCGACGAGAGCGGCGGTCCGTCCGGCAGACGCCCGTACCGCGTCGGTCAGCAGCGACCGGGCGGCGCGGGCCGCCGGTGGCGCGTCCGCACCACGGTCGCCGTCCGCGACCACCGGACCTTGGGGACTCAACGGGCGCTCCTCGAAGTAACGGACCGGACGGTCCCGGGCGCCTGGGGCGCCCGGGACCGCCGGTGCGATGTCACCGCCGCCGCGCGCAGTGCCGCCGCGGCGGACCGGTCAGTTGCAGGTGGTGACGCTCAGGCTGCTGTCACCGCACAGCAGCAGGCTCGCGCGGCTGCCGCCCGTGGCGATCTCGTCCGTGAGCTCGTCCTTCGGGGTCTCCATGGTCTGCAGGTCGAGAAGCGACATGATTGCTTTCCTTTCTCGAGGACGGATGTGCCTTGCCATGACCTCCGGTGACCGGAGGTCAGCTCTGGGGGCCGTAAGAACGGCCGGGAGGGACGGGCGGGAGGAACGGCAACTGCACCGGGGCGCCGTGCAGTGCGGAGCCGAGCGCCAGCAGGCAGCCCGCCGTGCCCGTGGCGAGGTCCATGGAGAGCCGCATCATCTGCTCGCCGGGGAAGGCGAGCCGGCCCTCGTAGGGCAGGGCGTGCCAGGACAGCACACCGATCTGCCGCGCGAGATCGGCGGACGAGGTACCCGGGCCGGTCGCCGCCGTCCGGCTCAGGTGCAGCACCATGCCCGCCGCACCCCTGAACAGGCCGGGCTGCGCATAGAACTTCGCCTGCGCCGCCCGCACGATCTCCTGCCTCGCCCGGGCGAAGCGCTCGTCGTCGCCGTGGACGAGCCAGTCGTCGAGGACCATGCCGATACCGGCGCTTCCCGCACCCAGGTACGGCATGGTGCGCCACCCCTCGTCGACCTGGAGAGCACCGCCCGCCCCGTGTACGCACCGGTCCAGGTCGCGGTGCAGCGCATCGGCGGCGAGGCGGAGCAGGGCCGGGTCGCCGGTCCTCTCGTACAGGCGCAGATGCAGCAGGGCCGCCCCGGAGGCGCCGTGCAGCAGTCCGGCCCGCCGGCCCGGCCGTCCGGCCGGGCCCGCCGCACCGGCGACGAGGCGGCCGCAGCGCCGGGCGGCGTCCCGCAGGGAGCTTTCGCCGGTGGACTCGGCCAGCGAGTCGAGGGCGAGGCCGATACCCGCCAGGCCCCCGTACAGGTCCGGACCCATACCGCTCCAGTCCTCGGCGAGGACGACGTCCACCAGGTCCAGGGCCGCCTTCCGGTGCCCGAGGCGGTCCAGCGTCCACGCGACGCCCGCGAGCCCGTCGTAGAAGCCGAGCGGGCTGCCGGACGCGGGCCGGCGGACGGACCGCAGCAGCCACTCCTCGGCCTCGGGCCAGCCGCCGCAGCCGGTCTCGGCCAGCGCGTACAGGACGCCGGCCGTCCCGTGCGCGAAGCAGGCGCCGCCGACGGGGGTCGCGAACTGGGCGATGTCGCCGGGCACGCAGCGGTCGTCCCGGTCGAACCGGGCCGAGGCCCGGATCGCCTCCGCCATCGAGTCCCTGCTGTGCGGCCAGTCGCCCGGCTCGGCCGGCAGATAGCCCGGCCGGTGTGCCGGTGCGGCGCCCGTGGACGGCGCGCCCCGGGTGATCTCCGCGACCGCCTCGTCGAGGAACGCGCGGTCCACCGGGAAGTTCTCGGCGACGATGTCCGCCAGATGGGCGGCCTTCGCCCGGTCCACCGCGAACAGGCTGGTCAGCGGCAGGAACAGGGCCAGACGCAGGCAGGCGAGGGCGTACCGGTCGACGTCGGCGCCCCTCCGGTCGGCCGGGGCCACGAAACCGGGGTTGGCGATGACCTGCCGCCGGCCTTCGGCGGCCGGCGCCGCGGCCTCGAAGTCCAGCAGCACCACGGAGGACTCGTCCTCGCCGACCATGATGTTGAACAGGTGCAGATCGTTGAAGACCACTCCCCGCGCATGGACCTGCGCCACCGCGTCCTCGACGAGCCGGTGGACGCGGAG
This sequence comes from Streptomyces sp. I6, assembly GCA_003725745.1. Taxonomy (GTDB): domain Bacteria; phylum Actinomycetota; class Actinomycetes; order Streptomycetales; family Streptomycetaceae; genus Streptomyces. The sequence continues at coordinate 6,715,584 of RHDP01000001.1, forward strand.
TGCCCACCGGGTGTAGGCGGCGAGCGCCTGCTCGCCGGGGTCCTCCTCGATCAGCGGGTGGCGCCGGGCGAAGAAGGAGTTGAGCGGACGCCCCTCGATGTACTCCAGGACCAGGAAGCGATGGTCCGCCAGCGTGAACCAGTCCAGCACCTCGGGCGTGCACGAGAGCCCGGACAGCCGTTGCAGCGCGTCTCTCTCCCGCTCCAGCCGGGTCACCGCGTCCGCCCCGTCGGCGGCCAGCCCCGCATGGGGCCGGGCCTCCTTGAGCACCACGCGCCTGCCCGTGCGGTCGTCCCGGCCGACGTAGACGCCGCCGCCGTTGGAGAAGTGCAGGGCGCGCTCGACGGTGTAGGGGATGCCGTCCGTGGTGACGGCCGCCCGGGCCTCCGCGTGCGGACGGAGGAAGTCCGGCAGCGCGACCCAGTCCGGCAGGTGGAAGGCGGGGCCGCGGACGTCCGGGACGAGCCGGCCCGAGGGGTCCTCGACCGCCGGCCGCAGCTCGCCCTGCTCGTCGCGGCAGTGCCGCTCGGTGAAACTGCCGTAGCGGACGAACACCGGGCCGGCTCCCCACCGCAGGTCGCTGAGGATGTACGGGCCGTCCTCCCCGGCCAGGAGCGCGTCGAGGTCCTCGGCCACGGTCCGGCACTGCTCGTCGCCGGCGGGGTAGACGGTGATGAACTTGCCGCTCCCCGCCCGGTCCGCGTACTTGGCGTTGCGGTTGTGCAGCAGATAACGGCTCGGTACGAACTTGAAGGCGATGTCGCGCGGTACGCAGTAGTCCCACACCTGGGCGAGCACCTTCTCGGCGTTGTCGAGGCGGGCCGTGACGTGGATCTTCCAGCCCTGCGCCGGCAGGCTGCCGTCGAGCGGGCGGTAGGCGAGCCAGTCCCCGGTGCGGTGGCGCTGCCAGCCCGCCGGGGCCTCGCGCCGTGCCGCCTCGTACAGCCTCCCCGGTCCGTCGCCGTCCTCGGCGAGCAGGTGGGGAGCGTCGTAGAACCGCCGGTCGGCGTCGCAGAAGACGGCGTACCCCTTGTTCATCTCGTCCCCCCTGTGGCCGGTGTGACGCCCCAGAGGCTGTCATGGTCGCGCAGGGCGCCGACAGTCGCAGCCGTCACCAAGGGACTGTGAGGAACTCACGAGTAACGACCGTCCGGCCGCTGTCCGGGAAGCACGCGGCCCCGCGGTACGCGGTGCGCCTCATCGGCTCACCGCCGCGGCGGGCGAGCGCCGCGGACCCCGTCTCGGTGCCCGTGGACCACACCGCGCCCGGGCGCCGGCCATGCGGCCGACCGTCGCGGACACGGCCCTCCGCCCGACGGCGGAACCCGCCGCCGGGCACGCGGCGCCGCGCGACCGGTTCGGGGTGTTCCCCGGCGTGCACCGGGCGGGGCCGTGCCGCACGACGGCGGCGGCTGCCCGGCCGGGTGCGACCGGGTTCGTCGGCCCGGTTCGCCACGGCCTCGCTCAGGCTTCCGGCCGTCCCCTTGCGGCGGGACGGTCACGGGTCACATCCACCTGGCCCCGCTGGGCGGGTACCGGGTCGGGCGGGTCGACGCCCACCCACGCCGTGGCGCCCCGCCCGGCGACGCCGGATCCGCCGACGTCAGCGGAAGGAGCGGGTGCGCCGGTCGGCGCGCTCGGCACGGCGTGGGTGGGCAGCGCTGCGAGGTGCGGGCCGGGTCCACCTCGAGGAACGGCACTCGGGCGGGTTCGGCCTTGCAGCCGATCGCACATCCGCTCTTCTCGCGCACCCGAGTCCCCGCGCGGTCATGGGGCGGCCGCCTCCTGCGGCAGCCGTTCGCGCAGCGTGGCGGCGAACTCCTCGGCCCGGGCGAGCCGGGTGCGCAGGTCCGCCACGGCCTGCTGCGCGGCCTGCTCGAAGGCGCGGATCCGCCCGAGCAGTTCCGCGCGCTCCGCGGCGGGCAGTTCCTCGCGGGAGTCGAGGCGGTCGGTCGCGGCGAGCAGTTCGCGCATCTGGTCCAGGGTGAAGCCCAGCGGCTTCATGCGGCGGATCACCATCAGGCGGGCGACATCGGTCTCGGTGTAGAGGCGGAACCCGCCCTGGGAACGGGCGGACGGGCTGACCAGGCCGGTCTCCTCGTAGTGCCGGATCGTGCGCAGCGACAGCCCGGTCCGCACGGCGACCTCGCCGATCTGCATGTGCTCGCCGCTCGTGAGAGGACCATCCGTGCCGCGGTCCTCATCGGTGGGGTCGTGACCTCGCACCCGCCCGCCTTCCTCGTCCCGGCCGCCCTCTCGGAGGTCGGCTTCCATCTCTACCGTAACGTTAGGGTAGAGTTGCCGTGCCGGGGCGGGCCCGTGGGCCGGCCCCCTGCCGTGGTGCGGGACATCCTCCCGCACTTCTCCGCCCGCCGGGGCCGACGACGCCCCCGGTCGAGACCGAGCCCGCAGGAGAGAGAGCGTGCGCATGCCCATGGTGCCGAGCGCCGCCGCCTGCCCGCCGTGATCCCTCGTTCCCGGGTGGCACCCGGGCCCCCGGGGCCGGTGGCCGCAGCCACCCCCTGCCCTTGAGTCCGCCGTCGGCGGGCCCCGCGGAAGGCCGCCCGGCCTGCCGCGCCCCTCCTGCGCGCCCCAGGTGATGCCGGGCGTGCCCGAGCACGACAGGTTCTGCCTCCGTTGTCTTCCTCCGCACTGTCCCCTGCCGCGCGGCTGCGCGGCCTGAAGCCCGACTGGCTGTCCGATCCGCGGGTCTGGCGCACCGAGATCCTGGCCGGCCTGGTCGTCGCCCTGGCACTGATCCCCGAGGCGATCTCCTTCTCGATCATCGCGGGGGTCGATCCGGCGATCGGGCTGTTCGCCTCCTTCACGATGGCCGTGACCATCGCCGTCGTCGGCGGCCGACGCGCGATGATCTCCGCGGCGACCGGCGCGATCGCCCTGGTCATCGCCCCGCTCAATCGCGAGCACGGCCTCGGCTACCTGATCGCCGCGGTCATCCTGGCCGGTGTCTTCCAGATCGTCCTCGGCGCGCTCGGTGTCGCGAGGCTGATGCGGTTCGTGCCCCGCTCGGTCATGGTCGGCTTCGTCAACGCGCTCGCCATCCTGATCTTCATGGCCCAGGTGCCCGAGCTGGCGGGGGTGCCCTGGGCGGTCTACCCGCTGGTCGCGGGCGGGCTGGCGCTCATGGTGTTCTTCCCGAGGGTCACCAGGGTGATCCCGGCGCCGCTGGTCTCGATCGTGGTCCTCACCGTCATCACGGTCGCGGCCGGGATCGCCGTGCCGACCGTCGGCGACAAGGGAGACCTGCCTTCTTCCCTGCCCGTGCCCGGCCTGCCCGAGGTCCCGTTCACCCTGGACACGCTGACCACCATCGCGCCGTACGCGTTCGCCATGGCGCTGGTCGGCCTGATGGAGTCGCTGATGACGGCCAAGCTGGTGGACGACATCACCGACACCCACTCCTCCAAGACCCGTGAGTCCATCGGCCAGGGCATCGCCAACATCGTGACCGGTCTGTTCGGCGGTATGGGCGGCTGCGCCATGATCGGCCAGACCATGATCAACGTACGGGTGTCCCGTGCCCGCACCCGTCTGTCGACCTTCCTGGCCGGTGCCTTCCTGATGGTGCTGTGCATCGTCTTCGGCCCCGTGGTCTCGGACATCCCCATGGCCGCGCTCGTCGCCGTGATGGTGATGGTGTCCTTCGCGACCTTCGACTGGCACTCCATCGCCCCGAGGACCCTCCGGCGGATGCCCGCCGGGGAGATCACCGTGATGACGGTCACCGTCGTCTGCGTGGTCGCCACCCACAACCTCGCCGTCGGTGTCGTCGCCGGTACCCTCACCGCGATGGTCGTCTTCGCCAAGCGCGTCGCCCACCTGGCCAACGTCACCTCGGTCACCGACCCCGACGGCAGCAGTGTCGTGTACTCCGTCACCGGCGAGCTGTTCTTCGCCTCCTCCAACGACCTCGTCGGCCAGTTCGACTACGCCGCCGATCCGGACAGGGTCGTCATCGACCTGAGCGGCGCCCACATCTGGGACGCCTCCTCGGTCGCCGCTCTCGACGCGATCGAGACGAAGTACGCCCAGCGCGGGAAGACCATCGAGATCGTCGGCCTCAACCGGCCCAGTGCCCGGATCCACGAGAAGCTCAGCGGCGAGCTGACCGGCAGCCACTGACGCGACCGCGACCGCGACCACCGCCGGCCGTCCGCCGTCCCGGAGGCGGCCGACGGCTCCCGTCCGGCGGCATCCCGGCAGTGCGGCGGGCGCTTCACGATCGGGAATCTCGGCGAGGCCCGGTGCCCGGCAGCGGGCTGCCCCGCCGCCCGGCCGGTCTCCCGGCGCCGCCCGGCACGGTCTTCCCGCGGGCGGGGCGGCGTATGCCGGCGGCCGCCGGGCCACTCGGGCCCACCGGCGCGCAGCCCCGGTGGGCCCGGGAGGCCGGCCGAAGACGCCGCACCGGCGCCGACTCCGGGGGAGCGGCCCGCGCGCTGCCGGTGCAGAACCGGGAGGTTGTGCCCGACGGCACGCACCCCCGAGGATGAGTCCATGACAACCCGTCAGTTCATGGCGGCCCCCCTGCTCGGCAACGGCCACCGGACCGCGCCCCCGTCCACGCGCGACGACGCCGGCGGAGCCAAGGCGGGGTGCGGGGGCTCCCCCGGCCCGGCCTCGCCTGCCGCGGCCCGCCGGGCGGCCGCACGCGTCCCGCACCGGCCGGTGTGTGAGCGGCGGTTCCCCGTAGTGCCAGCGCTCCCCGCCTCCCCCGAGAGAAGGGCCGGAACATGTCGGTGCCCCAGAGAGGACCACGGGCCGGTCTGCTCGCCGTGAGCATGGCGGTGGTCACCGCGGTCGCGGTCGCCACTCCCGCCGCGCATGCGGACGGCCCTCCGGCCGCACCCGTCACCGGCACCTTCAGCGTGCTGACCTACAACGTCGCAGGCCTTCCCGAACCCCTCTCGGGCAGCCGGCCGGCGAAGAACACCAAGGAGATCTCCAAGAGGATCAACCCCTACGACGTCGTCAACGTCCAGGAGGACTTCGCCTACCACGCCGACCTCATCGCCCACGACGAGCACGAGTACCGGACCCGTCCGTCGGTCCCCTCCTGGGTGCCCGTGGCCGGCGTACCCTTCTCGGACGGGCTCAACACCCTGTCGAACTTCAAGATCGGGAAGCTCGACCGGGTGACCTGGGACCGGTGCACCAACGCCGACTGCCTCACGCCGAAGGGCTTCACGTATCTGCGGCTGGAACTTCCGGGCGGACGCTCGCTCGACCTCTACAACGCGCACATGAACGCCGGGTCCGGCACGGAGGAGATGCTGCGCGTCCGCCGGGACAACATCCGCCAGCTGTCGCACTACATCGGGAAGCACTCCGCCGGGCGGGCGGTCATCGTCACCGGCGACACCAACAGCCGCTACACGAGGTCGGGCGACGCCGTCCGCGAACTGCGGGACGGCAACGCGCTCACGGACGCCTGGGTCGAACTCGTCCGGGGCGGCTCGACGCCCGGCATCGACGACGGCGCTCCCACGTGCAAGGACTCCACCGGGTGCGAACTCCTCGACAAGGTCCTCTACCGCAGTGGTCCGGGAGTGACGCTGGAGGCGATCCGCTACGGCAACGAGTACGCGCGCTTCCTCGACGCCAAGGGGAAGCCGCTGTCCGACCACAACCCGCCGTCCGTGACGTTCACCTTCACCACCGACGGCGGCGGCTAGGGCCCCGCCGTGACCGGGCCGGGCCGCTGACCGGGCCCGGCCCGGCCCTCGGGTACCCGGGGTTCCGGCGCAGCCCCGTGCCGGTTGCAACCCGTGCCCCGGGGGGATTCCCATGCTCCGCGCCATCCGCGCCATCCGCGCCATCCGCGCCATCCGCGCCATCCGTACCACCGTCAGCGCCCTCGCCGCCGCCGGCCCCGCACCCCGCCGAAGGGCCGCCGCCCGTGCCCGGGCGCCCGGTGGCGCGCCGTCGTGCTGCGGGCTCCGGGTCCGGCGGGGCCCCGACGGGTTCCGGCACCCCCATCACGACGGCGTGTACGCGAACCGGCCGGGGGATGCGAGCCCGATGCGAGCCCGATGCGATGCGATGCGGTGCGGTACCGGTGGCGGACCGGCACCCGGGCCGACCGGCTGTCACCTCCGCGCGTGTGCGCGGTACGGGCGGGACGAGCTGCCGGAGCGAGCATGGGGGACGTCACCTCCGCGCGTGTGCGCGGTACGGGCGCCAGAACAGCGGCAGGGTCAGGGCGGACACGACCGCCACCAGCCCCGCCAGCCAGATCGCCTGCCCGGTACCGTATTCCTGCGCGTCGCGGAGGACCGCCTTGATGACCTCCTTGGTCGCGGGCGAGACACCCGACAGCAGCCGATCGGTCAGGGTGGACTCGGTCAGCGCGTTCGGCAGCGTGCGGGCGTCGTCCTGCGGCAGGCCTTCCGCCCGCGCGACATCCACCGCGACGTCGTCCTCGAAGTAGCGCTGAGCGGCGGAGAACACGGCCACACCGAAGGCGCCGCCGAGCATGCTGGACACCTTGAACACCCCTGACGCGGTGCCGGCGAGCCTGAGCGGCGGTCCCGCGACCAGCGCACGCGACATCGGGATGGACATCAGACCGAGCCCGACCCCCGCCACCACCAGGCCCGTGACGACGACGGGGAACCCGGCGCCGCGCCCCAGCGCACCCATGATCAGCGCGCCCACCCCCAGGAACACCAGACCGGTCATCACGGGCAGCCGGGGGCCCCGGCGGGACTCGAACCGCCCGCCGACCGGAATGAACGCCAGGATGGTCACGCTGGCCGGTAGCAGCAGGAGTCCGGCGGCGAAGACGGAGAACGCCTGCACGTCCTGGAGGTAGACGGCCAGCAGGAACACGACACCGCCGAACACGGCGTTCATCACGGTGTTGGCCAGAAGCGCCCCCCGGAAGGACGGGTAGGAGAACAGGACGAGATCGAGCAGCGGCTCGGCCGCCCGCCGCTGGAGGAGCACGAAGGCCGTGCCGAGGAGCACCGCGGCGCCCAGCAACCCCAGCGTCACCGGATCGACGAACCCGCGCTCCTGCCCCAGCATGCAGCCGTAGATCAGGCAGAAGAAGGACGCTCCGCTGGTCAGCAGCCCGGGGACGTCCACGTGCCGGGAGGCATCGGGATCACGTGACTCGACGAGCACACTCCTGCGCACCAGCCACAGGGCCGCAGCCCCCAGGGGCAGCGCCACCCAGAAGACGGAGCGCCAGCCGAGAAGGGGGGTGAGCACCCCGCCCACCGCCGGGCCCGCCGCCTCGCCGATCCAGGTGGTGCCCATCCACGCACCGAACGCCCGCGCCTGCTCGTGCGGAGGGAACATCGCGGGAATCAGGGCGAGCGTGGCGGGGAGCACGAAGGCCGCGGCGCAACCCATCAGCGCGCGGCTCAGCAGCAGGCCCGGATACCCCGGTACGAGCACCACGAGCAGGGAGAAGGCACCCATCCCGAGGAGTCCGAGTTCCAGCATCCGCCGGCGCCCGTATGCGTCGCACAGGCGTCCCGCCGCGAGGACGAGCACCCCGGTCGTCAGCCCGAAGGCGTTGTTGGCCAGCTGAAGCTGCGGAAGGGTGACGGGAATCTCCGCGGCGACGGTCGGAATGACCACGGCGAAATCGGCGAAGACCAGCCACACCACGGCGGCGGCGAGGCAGATACCCGTCAGGGCCTGCCAGCGGCGCTCGGGGTGGTTCCCGCTCGGGGGTGCGGTCGGACCTGCCATGCCCTGCCTCCACCTGCCGGCGCCCGCCCGCCGGCCGTGCCTGGTACCGGTGCGGATGCCGGACCGAGTCCCCGGCCGCGGCGGCACCAGCACCATAGACGAGCAGGACATTTTTCCGGCGCCGCCGCGCCACCGTGCCGCGAGGACCAAGCGCACGGGTGGCGGTCGCGGTGCGCCGCCGACCGTCGTCCGCCCGGGCCGCCTCCCGGCCGGGGAGACCGAGCGGGATCCGCGCCGCCCGGGCGAACCGGCCCACCCCGGCACCAGCGTCCAGCCGGTTCCGGCCGCGCTCGCGGATGCCGCCGCGCCGGAGCCGCGGTACCCGCGAGCATCCCCGTGCCGTCATGAAACCCCGACCGCGGACCACCCGCCGCGGACCGCGGATCGTGAAGGACCGATCGAGCACCGCTGCGCACCGCGGCGGAAGGGGAGGGCGGAGCGCGCTGCCCGGGGCGGCAGGAGACGCCGTGCCGTGGGGCGGCACGCACCGTCATCGCTGCTGCCGCCGGGGCGGCGGCTCGAGCGGCAGCTCCACCACGGCCGTGGTCCCGCCGGGCCCGCGCGGATCCAGACGGAGGCGCCCGCCCGCCGTCTCCACCCGGACACGCAGGGAGGCCAACCCGATGTGCCCGCCGCGCAGGCTCTCGCTCTCCGCCTGCGGGGGCAGACCGCGGCCGTCGTCGGCCACCACGAGGCGCAGCCGCCCCTCCCCGGCCTCCAGGCCGACCCGCACCTCGTGTGCGGCCGCGTGCTTGACGACGTTGGCGAGGAGCTCACGCGCCGCGGCGAACACGACGGACTCGTTGGCGAACGGCGGCACGGGCGAGCACACCACCGTGACGCCGAAGCCGCCGCGCTGAGCGGCGCTCTCGGCGAGGCCGCGCACCACCTCGGCCAGGCCAAGCCTCCTGAGCACCGCCGGATGCAGCTCGCCGACGATCGACCGCATCCTCCGCGCCGCCTCCTCCAGAGCCCGGTCCGCACGCTCCAGGGCCTCCCCGCGCCCGCTCCCACGGGCCTCGTCCAGGTCCTGGCGCGCCGCCAGCACATCCTGCAAGGCGTCGTCGTGCAGAGCCTCGGCCAGTTTGCCGCGCTCCCGCTCCTCCGCGCCGATGGCCTGACCCAGCAGATCGTGACTGCGCTCCAGAAGCGCCCCGACCGTTCTCACCCGGTCCTGCTGCACCCACGTCAGCGCGGTGCAGACGGCACCGAGCAGCAGCAGGCCCAGGACGAGCAGCACGCTGCGCCCCCACCCGTAGCCCGAACCCTGCAGGCCCGCGGCCGCCAGGTAGGCCGCGCCGGCGGCCGCCGTCATCGCGGCCGTCACCCGCGCCGAGGGCTGGAACGCGGCGAGCACCGGAACGAGGAAGAAGGCGTCGTCGACGAGTGGTCTGATGCCCGGGGGAGTGGCGAAGCCGCCCGACAGCGTCAGCAGCGCGCCGAGCACGACCAGGTCGAGCAGCAGCAGCTGCCACGTCCGCGGCAGCCCACCGGAACCTCGCCAGGCCGCGTACACCAGGGACAGTGCCCACAGGGCGTAGCCGGAGACGAGCACCCCGCAGACCGCGGCGTTCTCACGCGGCGGGAAGAGCAGGAGCTGCAGCACCAGCAGAACGACGATCAGCAGCCGCACGAGCATCTGGGTCCGTGCCGCGTTGCGGTTCCGCGTCTCGGCCACGGACCGGGCCGTGGGGCCGGCGCGCGCTTCCCCGACGCGGTCCTGTGCGCCTCCCACCATGGATCACTCTCCGTTGCCGCCGCGGCCCCGCGGTCACTCCAGAAGGCCGCGGCGCATCGCCTCGGCCACCGCGGCGGCCCTGTCGCCGACGTCCAGCTTCCCGTAGAGCCGCTTGGTGTGGGTCTTGATCGTGCTGGGGGCCAGGAACAGTTCCTCGGCGATCTGGGGGACGCTCTTCCCCTCGGCGAAGCCCCGCAGCACCTGCTGCTCTCGTGCGCTGAGCAGCCCCCGGTCCTCGCCGGCGCCGGTCCTGAGCCGGACCTGCTCCATCAGCCCGCTGGTGAGGTCGGGCGGAAGTGCCGTGCCGCCCCGGGCGACCTTCAGCACGGCCTCGACGATCTCACGGCGGGTGGCGTCCTTGGCCAGATAGCCGGCGGCGCCCTCGCCGACCGCCCGGAACACCAGGGAGTCGTCGGTGTAGGCGGACAGCACGATCACACGCACCGGAAGGCCGTCGCGCTCCACCGCGTGGACGACGGCAAGGCCGTCCAGCGCGGGCAGCTTGTAGTCCACCACGGCGACGTCGGGCCGGTGGGTGCGGAGTTGCTCCAGTGCCTGCGCACCGTCCCCGGCCTCGGCCACGACATCGATCAGCCCGCTCTCCGCCAGCGCCCGGGTGATGCCCTCGCGGTACATCGGGTGGTCGTCGGCCACGACGACACGTACGCGGTTCTCGTGTGTATGCATGCGGCACACCGTCCTGTCCGCCTGTGGAGCCGTACCGGATCACGGCCCTGAAGACATTGTCCTGCCGTGCACGCGCCGTGTTCCACACGTGCCCGGTGCGGTCCTCGGGCGGGCCGCCGCCCCGGCGCGGAACCGCCCCGGGGCGGCCGGCGAAAGCGGCGGCCGTGCGGGCCGCCCGAGGCGCCGCAGGTTCGTCCGCACCCGTTCGCACACCGGACACCGGGCTCCGGATACCGGACACCGGCCCGTGAACCGTCCAGGGCCGAACGGCCCGGCCGGGCCGCGGGGGATCCGGCCGCACCGCACGACCGGAACCGGCCCTCCTTTGTCTCGTTCACGGCGTTCCCATCCGCCATACCCGCCAGTAGAAACCGGCGGTAACCCGTTCCGCGAACAGTGAGGACGCCCATGCCCCGCAGAAGACGCAGGCTCAGACACACCCTCGCGGCCCTCGTCGCCTCGGCCGCCGCCCTCGGCGGCCTCCAGGCCACGGCGCCGCCGGCCGCGGCCGACACCGGGACCGGGACCGGGACCGCCGTCTCGGCACCCCTGCCGGCCGAGTTGGAGCACATCCGGGCCGCACAGGCCACCGCGCTCTACGGCAGCCCCGCCGAACGCCCCTTCACCGAGCGCAAGACGTCCATCGTCTCGCTCGGCGACAGCGAGATCTCCGGAGAGGGCATCGGCACCTACGAGCCCGGCACCAACGGCCCCGACAACTGGTGCCACCGGTCACCCGACGCGGCGATCCACCGCACCGGCATCGGCACGGACACCACCTACAACCTCGCCTGCTCCGGAGCCCGCACCGGCCACATCGTGATCGGCGGCACCAAGCAGCACGCCGACGAACTCGTACAGAGCGACCATCTCGCCATCAAGGCCCGCAACACCACCGTGAAAATGGTGCTGCTGGTCGCCGGAGCCAACGACGACCTCCGCTTCGGGTCCGTCATGACCGACTGCGTCACACGCTGGTTCCTGCTCAAGGGCGCCTGCGAACCCGGCTACGCACCCGGCTGGCAGGCACGGGTCGACGGACTGCGGCCCAAGGTCGAGCAAGCCGCACGCGACCTGCGGACCGTGATGCGCGAAGCCGGGTACGCGGACACCGACTACAAGCTCGTCGTCATGGGCTACCCGAGCCCCATCGGCCCGGACGTGTACGACAACCCTCGATTCAAGGGCAAGCTGCTGGGCGGCTGCACCGGCTACGACTCGGACGCCGCCTGGGGCCGCAACCAGGCCGTACCCGCCTTCGAACGCGGAATACGCGAAGCGGCGCGCAACACCGGCGCGGTCTACCTCGACAACTCCCGCCTCTTCCACGGACACGAGGTGTGCATGGACGGAGCGTGGGCGCGAGGACTCTACATCGACCTCTTCAACCCCTTCCCCCCGACTCCAACTCCCTGCGCCAGTCCTTCCACCCGAACAAGAGCGGGCACGCCGCCTTCGCGTCCTGCCTGACCCAGCTCTACGCCGTCGACTGGCGCGAGGCGAGCTGCGCCGACCCCGCGAGCACCTCGCGCCCCGTGCTCCACGAGGGCGCCTGGGACGACATGTTCCGCCCGCTGCGCAACCGCGCGACCGGCACCTGCGTCGACGTCGGCCGCTCCAGGACCGCGAACGGCTCGGACGTGGGCGGCTGGGACTGCCACGGCGGCCGCAACCAGGAATGGTGGTACGACGGGCAACGCGGCTCGCTGCACAGCGCCCTCACCCACGACCGGTGCCTGGACGTGCCCCGCGGCGACTACACGGCGGGAGCGTCCCCGCACCTGTGGAACTGCCACGGCGGCACCAACCAGCGGTTCGTCCTCAGAGGCGAGACCATCAGCCCCCTGTCGGCACAGCACCTCTGCCTGACGCTCGCCTCCGCCAGGGACGACCTGGCCCTGCTTCCCTGCGACGGCTCGGCGCGGCAGCGCTTCGCCTGAGTCCGCGCGACCCCGCGCCCGGCGCCGCACGCGGGCCCGGAGGGGTGCGGTCGGGGTGGGGCGGAGAAGGCCCGCTCCCACCCTCCCGCGAGCGCTCCGCCGCGTGCCGGTTCGCACAGTCGGCCACGGGGCGCCATGCTGGTGAGGGAGCCGGCGGACGGCCGTCCCGGCTCTCCTCGTCGAACACCGCCCGGCGCGGGGACGGGCCGGCCGGCTCCTCCCGCCGGGCGGACCGCGGCCTCCCGGCCAGAAGCCGGAACCGACAGGGCCGCCACCGCGCCCCGCGGATCGCCCCGGGCCGCGAGCCACCCGGTGGGTGCACCACACACCCCGCGGCCGCGAACCGTTACGACCGCCTTACCAGCCCCTCCGTACGGTGGAGGGAAGGACCCGGCGCCCGGCACCGGCCACAAGGGACCCCAAGGAAACGCCATGACCCAACCCCTGATCCGGCAGATCCTCGACTACGACAACCGCGCAGACCCCTACCCCCTGTACGCGAAGCTCCGCGAGACGCCGGTGCTCCACGACGGCCACGGCACCTACGTCGTCAGCACCTACTGGGAGATCCTCAGCCTCCTCCACGACCCCGGGTCAGCTCCGACCGGCGCAAGCGCACCGTGCAGGACATCTACGGCCTGACCCAGGACCCGGACGAGGGCTCGACCCTGCCGCCGCCCTTCCTCCGCCTGGACCCCCCGGAGCACGACAGGCTGCGCACGGTCACCAACCGCTCGTTCGGGCCGCCGCATTCGCCCCACCGCGTCCTGGGGATGCGCGACGAACTCGAAGCGGTCGTCTCCGGCCTCATCGACGGCATCGAGGACACCGACCGGATCGACCTCGTCGAGCACGTCTCGTACCCCTTCCCCGTGACCGCGATCTGCCGACTGCTGGGCGTCCCCCACGAGGACGAACCACGCTTCCACACCTGGGCGGACACCCTCGCCGCCAGCCTGGACCCCATGCCCGGGGAGGACCCGACCGAACGCAACCAGCGCACCCGCGACGCCCAGCTGCAACTCGGCGGATACCTCGCCGAACTCATCGAGAAGCGCCGCGCCCACCCGGGCGACGACATGCTCTCCGAGCTGGCGGCCGGCGCGGGGGAGCACGGCGAGCTGTCGACGATCGAGGCCATCACCACAGCGGCCCTGCTGCTGATCGCCGGCCACGAGACCACCGTCAACCTGATCACCAACGGGATGCTCACCCTGCTGCGCAATCCCGAGGTCCTCAAGCGGCTGAGCGAGGATCCCCGCATCGCCCCGCGCATCGTGGAGGAACTGCTCCGCTACGAGCCGCCGGTGCAGCTCATCCCCAACCGGACCGCCGTCGCGGACATCGACATCGGCGGCGTCACCATCCCCAGCGGAGCCGCCCTCTGGCTGGTGCCCGGCTCCGGGAACCGGGACCCGCTGCGCTTCACCGACCCCGACCGTTTCGACCCGACCGCGAGGACATCGAACACCTGGGCTTCGGCAGCGGCATCCACATCTGCTTCGGCGCGCCACTCGCCCGGCAGGAGACCGAACTCGCCCTGAGCCATCTGGCGCGCAGACTGCACAATCCCCGGCTGCTGGAGGACCCTCCGCCGTACCGCCGGAACGCGGTCCTGCGCGGCCCCCGGCACCTGTACATCGGCTGCGACGACATCCGGCCCTGACCCCCGGACCTCCCCTCGGCCCGCCCCTCCCGCTCCACGGCCCCGCCACCCACCAGGGCGGGCCGTGGAGCGGGCGCATGACCCCGGCCGTTGTCCACCGGGGGAGGGACACCTGTCCCCCGGACGGTTCCCGCGGTTCCCCCACCGCGGGAACCGTCCGGGGGATCACGGCGGCGGGCCGCACTTCCTAGCGTGGAGGTCACAGGCCGGACCCACCGGCGACGACGAGGACCCGGAGGGCCCACCGCACCACCGGAAAGGAACCCGTCATGCATGCCATCGCCAAGACCGCACTGTCCACCGCCGCAGCGGGCGCACTCACCCTCGGAGGCGCCGCCGTCGCCACCGCGGACGCGAAGATGGCGGTACCCGCGGACGCGAAGATCGCGGTACCGGCGGACGTGGCTGCTGCGCGCGCGGCGAAGCAGGCCGCGCAGGCGGACGCGAAGGTCGCGTTCGCAACCGACAAGGTCGTTGCCGGGGACGTCGCCGTCACCTCGCTGCCTGAGCACAGGAGGGCGGCCGCGGTGGCCTCGCTGCCCGAGGTGAAGGCCCTCACTGAGGGCAAGGACTTCGTCCAGGCCCCCACCGGCCCCAGGGACATCGCCCTCGCCTCCCCGGCCGAGTCGCGGGAGGCGCTCGCGGTGGCCTCGCTGCCCGAGGTGAAGGCCCTCACTGAGGGCAAGGACTTCGTCCAGGCCCCCACCGGCCCCAGGGACATCGCCCTCGCCTCCCCGGCCGAGTCGCGGGAGGCGCTCGCGGTGGCCTCGCTGCCCGAGGTGAAGGCCCTCACTGAGGGCAAGGACTTCGTCCAGGCCCCCACCGGCCCCAGGGACATCGCCCTCGCCTCCCCGGCCGAGTCGCGGAAGGCGCTCGCGGTGGCCTCGCTGCCCGAGGAGAGGGAGGCAAAGGGTAGTGCCGCAGTGGCCTCGCTGCCCGAGCTGAAGGCCGGTACCGGGGACACCGCCGAGGTGATCGCTGCCGCGAAGCCCGATAAGTTGTGACACGCGGCGCGGACTGCCCCACCGCAGTACGGCCGGACCGCTGGGAAGCGGTCCGGCCGCACGCGGTCCACGCGGCGCTGCCTCCTGCGCACCCGCGCCGGCGCCGCTCGCCGGATCGGCAGCCGCCACCCGCTCGCCGGATCGCCAGCCCCCCTGGGGCGTGGTGAGGAAGGGGGCGGCGCGGGTGCCGACCGGACTTCCCCGCACCGGTCCTCTCCCCGGAGTGAGCCGGTTCGAGGCACGGGCCCGGGCGCGGTGTGGGCCCGAGGCCGGGAGGCGCGGACGGGAAGGAACGGGGGAGGGCCGGGCCGTTCAGATCCAGAAGGGCGCCGGGGGAACCGTGCCGGCCCCGGAGACGCGGAGTCCGTCGCCGGGGGAGCGGCCGCTGAGCCACGCGAGGAGATCGGCCTGGCGTCCGCTGATCGCGGGGCCGCCGGTCCCCAGGACGTGGACGGCGCCGGTGTCCGTCGCCTCCATGCGCAGCGGCGGTGTTCCCCGCCGCCGGGCGAGTGCCTCGACGATGTCGTCGATGATCCACCGTGCGGCGTCGGCGGGTATGTCGGCGAACCCGTAGCCGGCGTCCAGATCGGCGTGGTGGATCTCCAGTTCGCGCAGCCGGGTGGGAACCAGCGTCGCAGGTGTGCGGAGTTCGCCGGTGCGCATCCTGACCTCTGCGCGCCAGGCGGCCGGAGGCAGGGCACGCACCGCCTCCTCGAAGCGGGCGGCGGTGTCGAGAACATCGGCGGTGAGATCGGCGACCGGCCGTGCGGCCCCGGCCTCGATCTCCGCGGCACGGGCCGCCATGCTCGCGTACTGCGGTGTCTCGACGCCGGTACGCGCCCATGTCAGCAGCCGGCACAGGCTGTCCGTGGCACGCGCCACGTGGGTGATCACATGGCCGCGGGTCCACGGCGGTACGAGCGTCCCTCCCGCGACCTGGGCGGCGGTGAGCGAGGCGACGGTGGCGGCGAACCGCTCCGTGGACGCGGTGACCGGTTCCAGGACCGCGACTCCCCGCACGAACCCTCCCAAGTTGTTTCATGATGTGGAATTGTTTCTTCGTATAGCGAAAAGATCTTGACTTTAGCGGTGACTGCTCGGCGCCGTCAATCGATGCGCCGTCAGTCGACGCGCCGGCCGCCGGGGCGGCCGGCCGGCCCGGCGGCGAGGCGGAGCCGGCGGAGGTCCGCCGAGGTCACGATCCGATCTCACCCGCCACCCCACCCCTTGCGGGCTCCATGTGGAATCGATTCCAATCCTTCCTGCACCCCTTCGTGTAATCGATTCCACGATGTGTTCCCCAAGGAGGTGGACCAGCGATGGCGAGCATCAAGGACGTCGCCGCCGAGGCGGGAGTCTCCGCCGCCACGGTCTCACGCGTCCTGAACGACCACCCGTCGGTCAGCGCCGACGCCCGCACGCGCGTACTGGCCGCCGTCGCGACGCTGGGCTACCGCCCGAACGCCGTCGCCCGCTCCCTGCGCACCGACCAGACCCACACCCTCGGCCTGGTCATCAGCGACGTGCTGAACCCCTACTTCACCGAACTCGCCCGCTCCGTCGAGGAGGAGGCCCGAGCGCTCGGATACAGCGTCATCATCGGGAACGCCGACGAACGGCCCGACCTCCAGGACCACCACGTACGGAACCTGCTGGACCGCCGCATCGACGGCCTCCTCGTCTCCCCCACCGACGGCGGCTCGCCGCTGATGCTCGACGCCGCACGTGCGGGGACGCCGATGGTCTTCGTCGACCGGTGGATCCCGGGAGTGGACGTGCCCGTGGTCCGCTCGGACGGGCAGGCGGCCGTACGGGACCTGGTCGAGCACCTCCACCGCCTCGGGCACCGGCGCCTCGCGATCATCGCGGGACCTGCCGCGACCACCACCGGGCGGGAGCGCGTGGAAGCCTTCAGGGAGGCGCTCCGCGCACACGGCCTCGACCTCCCCGACGCCTACGTGGGCCAGGGCGACTTCCAGGCGCAGAGCGGCCGACGGGTCACCGAGCGCTTCCTCGACCTGCCCGAGCCCCCCGAGGTCGTCTTCGCGGCCGATAACCTGATGGCCCTCGGAGCCCTGGACGCCGTACGCGCCCGGGGCATGCGCGTCCCCGGCGACATCGCGCTCGCCGCCTTCGACGACGTCCGGTGGTTCGTGCACACCGACCCGCCGGTCACCGCCATCGCCCAGCCCACCGGCGAACTGGGGCGCGCCGCCGTGCGCGCGCTCGTCGCCCGGATCGAGGGCCGGCCCGGTGAGTCACTCACCCTGCCCGCCCGACTCGTCATCCGCCGATCGTGCGGCGAGCCCCCCTCGTCCGTACCGCCCCCGCCCCCGTACGAAGGAGTATGCCGTGAGCGACCCGGACGAGTTGCTGCGTATCGAGGGCATCCGCAAGACCTTCCCCGGCGTGGTCGCGCTCGACGGCGTCGACTTCGATCTGCGCCGGGGCGAGGTGCATGTACTGCTCGGCGAGAACGGGGCCGGCAAGAGCACCCTCATCAAGATGCTCTCCGGTGCCGGCACACCCGACACCGGACGGATCCTGGTCGCCGGTGAGGAGGTGCGCATCAAAGGAGCCCAGGACTCCGAACGGCTCGGAATCGCCACCATCTACCAGGAGTTCGTCCTCGTACCCGATCTGTCCGTCGCCGAGAACATCTTCCTCGGACGCCAGCCCCGGCGCTTCGGGATGGTCGACCGCAAACGGATGGAGGCCGACGCCGAGGAACTGCTCGCCCGCGTGGGCGTGAACGTCTCCCCACGCGCCCGCGTGCGTGAACTCGGCATCGCCCGGCGGCAGATGGTCGAGATCGCCAAGGCACTCAGCCTCGACGCCCGCGTGCTCATCATGGACGAGCCGACCGCCGTGCTGACCACCGAGGAGACCGACAGACTGTTCGCCATCGTGCGGCAGCTGCGGGCGGACGGGGTCGGAGTCGTGTTCATCACGCACCACCTCGAGGAGATCGCCGCCCTCGGGGACCGCGTGACCGTCATCCGCGACGGGAGGACCGTCGGGCAGGTGCCCGCCTCCACCGGCGAGGACGAACTCGTCCGCCTCATGGTGGGGCGGCCGATCGAGCAGCAGTACCCGCGGCAACCGGCAGAAGCCGGAGCCGCCCTGCTGACCGTCGAGGGCCTCACCCGGGACGGCGCCTTCCACGACGTGAGCTTCGAGGTGCGGGCCGGCGAGGTGGTGGGCATCGCGGGACTCGTCGGGGCCGGCCGTACGGAGGTCGTACGGGCCGTCTTCGGAGCCGACCCCTACGACGAAGGAACCGTGAAGGCCGGGGGAGCGGCGGTCAGGCGCCATGACGTCGGCGCCGCCATGGCCGCCGGGATCGGCCTGGTACCCGAGGACCGCAAGGGCCAGGGGCTGGTCCTCGACGCCTCCGTGGAGGAGAACCTCGGGCTCGTCACCCTGCGGCAGGCCACCCGCGCCGGGCTCGTCGACCTCGGCAGGCAGCGCGAGGCCGCCGCGCGGATCGCGAACCGGCTCGGGGTGCGGATGGCCGGCCCCGGGCAGCAGGCGCGCACCCTGTCCGGCGGCAACCAGCAGAAGATCGTCATCGGCAAATGGCTGCTCGCCGACACCAGGGTGCTGATCCTCGACGAGCCGACGCGCGGCATCGACGTCGGAGCAAAAGTCGAGATCTACCAGCTCGTCAACGAGCTGACCGCCGCCGGTGCCGCCGTCCTGATGATCTCCAGCGACCTGCCCGAAGTGCTCGGCATGAGCGACCGGGTGCTGGTGATGGCGCACGGACGGATCGCGGGCGAACTCCCCGCAGGCGAAGCGACCCAGGACGCCGTGATGGCGCTCGCCGTCAGCAACCCCACTACGGAAACGGAGGCCTCCCGTGGCCACTGACACCCTCAAGAGCCCCGCGGGCACGGGCGGCTCCTCCGGTCCCGGCGGGCTGCGCCGGCTGCTGCTCGACAACGGGGCGCTCACCGCGCTCATCGTCCTCGTCGTCGCGCTGTCGGCACTGTCCGGCGACTTCCTGACAGCGGACAACCTGCTCAACATCGGTGTCCAGGCCGCCGTCACGGCGATCCTCGCCTTCGGCGTCACCTTCGTCATCGTCTCGGCGGGCATCGACCTGTCGGTCGGCTCGGTCGCCGCCCTGTCCGCCACCGTCCTCGCCTGGAGCGCCACCAGCGAGGGCGTACCGGTCGTCCTGGCGGTGATCCTGGCCGTGGCCACCGGCACGGCCTGCGGCCTGGTCAACGGCTTCCTCGTCTCCTACGGCAAACTCCCGCCGTTCATCGCGACACTCGCCATGCTGTCCGTGGCGCGCGGGCTGTCACTCGTCATCTCGCAGGGCTCGCCGATCGCCTTCCCGGAATCGGTCTCACGCCTCGGTGACACCCTCGGCGGCTGGCTGCCCGTGCCCGTCCTGGTGATGGTCGCCATGGGGCTGATCACGGCGTTCGTGCTGAGACGCACCTACCTCGGGCGGTCCATGTACGCGATCGGCGGCAACGAGGAGGCCGCCCGGCTCTCGGGGCTGCGGGTCGGCAAGCAGAAGCTCGCCGTCTACGCCCTGTCCGGGCTGTTCGCCGCCGCCGCGGGCATCGTGCTCGCCTCCCGGCTGTCCTCCGCGCAACCGCAGGCCGCCCAGGGCTACGAACTCGACGCCATCGCGGCCGTCGTCATCGGCGGTGCCTCGCTCGCGGGCGGTACCGGCAAGGCGTCCGGGACGCTGATCGGCGCGCTGATACTGGCGGTGCTGCGCAACGGCCTGAACCTCCTGTCCGTGTCCGCCTTCTGGCAGCAGGTGGTCATCGGTGTGGTGATCGCCCTGGCCGTGCTGCTCGACACGGTGCGGCGCAAGGCGGGGGCGACTCCGGCGGTCACCGGTGCCGGCGGCGGCCCCGGCAGGGGCAGGCAGGCGGCCACCTACCTCCTCGCCGCCGTCGTCGCCGCCGCGGTCGTGGGGGCCACCTCGCTGCTGCACGGCGGCGCGCAGACGGCCGCGCAGCAACGGATCGGGCTGTCGCTGTCCACGCTCAACAACCCCTTCTTCGTGCAGATCAGGGCGGGCGCGGAGGCCGAGGCGAGGAAGCTCGGCGTCGACCTCACCGTCACCGACGCGCAGAACGACGCCTCGCAGCAGGCCAACCAGCTGCAGAACTTCACCAGCGGGGGCCTGGCGTCGATCGTCGTCAACCCGGTGGACTCGGACGCGGCCGGCCCGGCGGTCCAGGCCGCCAACCGGGCCGGCATACCCGTCGTAGGCGTCGACCGGGGCGTCAACAACGCGCAGACGGCGGCGCTGGTCTCCTCCGACAACGTCGAGGGCGGCAGGCTCGGGGCCCGGGCACTCGCCGAGAAGCTCGGCGGCAAGGGCACGATCGTCATCCTGCAGGGCCAGGCCGGCACCTCCGCCAGCCGGGAGCGCGGCGCGGGCTTCGCCGAGGGACTGAAGGCCTACCCGGGCATCAAGGTGGTCGCCAAGCAGCCCGCCGACTTCGACCGCACCAAGGGCCTCGACGTGATGACGAACCTCCTCCAGGCGAACCCCGACATCGACGGCGTCTTCGCGGAGAACGACGAGATGGCGCTCGGCGCGACCAAGGCACTGGGCTCAAAGGCCGGCACGTCGGTCCAGGTGGTCGGCTTCGACGGCACGCCGGACGGGCTGAAGGCGGTCGAGAACGGGACACTGTACGCGTCGGTGGCCCAGCAGCCGAGGGAACTCGGCCGGATCGCCGTGGACAACGCCCTGCGGGCCGCGGCGGGCGAGAAGGTGAGTGCGACGGTGAAGGTGCCGGTGAAGGTGGTCACCAAGGAGAACGTGGCCGGTTTTGGTGGCTGACATACGGCTACGGCGTCTGACGTCTGACATGTGACGACTGACGGATGACATCTGACGGATGACAGCTGACGATTCCTGTCATCTGTCATTATCAGGTGGCCGGTGCCTCGGCTCCGGCCACCTGCCGTGTACGGGGTATCAGGGGAGACCTTTCATGTACGACTACGACCTCCTGGTCATCGGGTCGGCCAACGCCGACCTGGTGATCGGGGTCGACCGGCGGCCGGGCCCCGGGGAGACGGTGCTCGGCTCCGATCTGGCCGTCCATCCGGGCGGCAAGGGCGCCAACCAGGCCGTCGCGGCCGCCCGGCTGGGAGCCCGTACGGCGCTGCTGGCCCGGGTCGGCGACGACGCGCACGGCCGCCTGCTGCTCGACGCCCAGCGGGCGGCCGGGGTCGACACGGTGGGCGTACTGGTCGGCGGCGCGCCGACCGGCGTCGCGCTGATCACCGTGGACCCGTCCGGTGACAACAGCATCGTGGTGTCGCCCGGGGCGAACGGGAAGCTCACCCCCGGGGACGTCCGGGCCGCGGGGAGCCTCTTCCACGCCTCCCGGGTGGTGTCGGCGCAGTTGGAGATTCCGCTGGAGACGGTGGTGGAAGCGGTACGGAACCTGGCGCCGGGCACCCGCTTCGTACTGAACCCGTCGCCGCCCCGCCCCCTGCCGCCGGAGGTGCTGGCGGCGTGCGACCCGCTGATCGTGAACGAGCACGAGGCGAAGGCGATCCTCGGCGACGCACCGGTCGGCGAGGGGCCCGCCGAATGGGCGCGGCTCCTGCTCGCCCGCGGCCCGCGTTCGGTGGTGGTGACGCTCGGCGCACAGGGGGCTCTGGTGGCGTCGGCGCTGGGCGTGGCCCTGGTGCCCGCGGTGCGGGTGGACGCCGTCGACACCACCGGCGCGGGCGACGCCTTCACCGCGGCGCTGGCCTGGCGGCTGGGGCGGGGCGACGCGCTCGCGGACGCGGCGGCGTACGCGTCGAGGGTCGGGGCCGCGGCGGTGACGAGGGCGGGGGCGCAGGAGGCGTACCCGACGCCGGAAGAAGTCGCCGCGCTGTGAGGAGGACCGGGATCCTCAACCGCCATCTCGCCGGGGCGCTGGCGGAGTTGGGGCACGGTGACCTGGTGCTGGTGTGTGACGCCGGGATGCCGATCCCGGGCGGGCCCCGCGTCGTCGACCTGGCCTTCCGGGCCGGGGTGCCGTCGTTCGCCGAGGTGCTCGACGGGCTGCTGGCCGAACTGGTTGTGGAGGGCGCGACCGCGGCGAAGGAGACGCGGCGGGCCAACCCGGCGGCGGCCGCGCTGCTGGACGGTCGCCTCCCCGCGCTCCGTCTCGTACCGCACGAGCGGCTGAAGAGGCTTTCGGGAGGCGCGCGCCTCGTCGTGCGCACGGGGAGGCGTCGCCGTACGCCAACGTGCTGCTGCGCTGCGGCGTCTTCTTCTGAGGCCCGTCCCTCCGGGCGGGGGCGCGACGGCTTCCGCCGCACCGTCAGCCCAGACGCCCGAAGATGCCGGCCAGCAGGACTCCGCAGGCGAGGAAGACGACGGTCAGCGTCGCCATCGCCGCCTTCTGCTCCCGGGTCACCTCGCTGCGCGGCATCTCCGTTCCCGAGCCGGCCGGGACGGGGCCGCGGGGACCGCCTCGCCGCCTTCGCCCAGTACCCGTACCGTCCCCATGCCGTGCTTCAGGTGGTTGGCCACCAGCCAGACGTTCACGGGATAGGCGAACATGAGACCGGCCAGGACGGCGAGGGAGAAGGTGGCCCAGAAACGGACGCTGCCCGCGTCGTCGGTACCCGGTACATGGCTCCGGATGATCACGAGTACCGCCACCATGGCGCCCATCACGCAGTTCATCGACAGCCACTCCGAGAACACCGTGGAACGCACGGCCCGGAGGTAGCTTCCGCCCAGCATGTCCCGCATGAACAGCGCCTGGAAGACGAGCAGCCCGAAGCCGAAGCCCACGATGTACTCGAGCAGGCTGTCGCCCCACGGGGGGAGCTTCAGCAGCGACGCGATGACCGCCGCCATCATGATGCCGGTGGCATCGCCCGCGACGCAGTGGATGGTGGACCCGAAGGCCTGCTTCCACAGCGGCGCCACGAACCGCTCGTGGGTTCCGGGCCTGGGTTCCTTGCAGGAGAGCACATAGAGGGCCGCGCCCACGGGGCCGATGTAGAGGGTCACCAGGACCCAGCCCCATTTCATCACGGTCAGTTCGGGGTTCCTGGTGTACGCGTCGTGGGCGACGTAGGCCGTGGACAGCGCGACCAGGAGGAACCAGAAGTACATCAGTGCGTCGGCGGTGGTCCCGCTGATGCCGCTGCCGACCGCGTGCATGCGCTCGTGCCCCCTGGTCGTCCACCTGATGGCCGAAATGCCCTGGTTCACCATGAATCATGGGCCGTGGAGGTGCGTGATGGGGTCGGCCGACGCTCTCACCGC
The DNA here is from genome assembly GCA_003725745.1 of Streptomyces sp. I6. Taxonomy (GTDB): domain Bacteria; phylum Actinomycetota; class Actinomycetes; order Streptomycetales; family Streptomycetaceae; genus Streptomyces. Next base: position 6,738,610 of record RHDP01000001.1, read on the forward strand.
GCCGTCTCGGCCCTCGCTCTCACCCCGGTGGACGAGCCCCGCCGCCCGGGTGCCTGCTCGGCCCGCCGCCCGGGTGTCTGCTCGGCCCGCCATCCCGCAGGGGCCGGGGTGCGGGCGGGTGCGGCCGCCTTCCCCGGGAGTGGTCAGCTCTCGGCCGGGCGCAACGCGTCGGCGTAGAGCGCGAACAGGCGGAGGGCCGGAGGGCCGTCCGCCCGCGGCGTTCCGCGCAGTTGCCTCCAGCAGTCCGCCGCCAGGCGGCGGGCGCGGTTCCCGGGCCAGGGCGCGGGCAGGAGCTGCGGCGGCAGGAGAGGGTCGGGCTCCATCGCCGCGGTGAACAGGGCGGCGAGTTCGACGGCGGTGGTGAGGCGCTCGGCGTCCGACGGCCCGGGGCCCTCGGCGAGGCGGGCCAGGCGTGCGCCGGCGAAGGCGGCGAGGTCTTCGTGCCGCCGGGCGATCTCGCCGAGCGGCCACAGCGCGGCGGCCAGTGCGCGGGGGTCGGTCAGCTCGCCGATCCGCAGGTCGGTGGTGGTGAGGCGGGTGAGGGTGGCGAGGACGCCCAGGTGCCCCGCCCGGGCTTCGACGAGTTCGGCGACGGGGTTGGCGGTGACGTACAGACCACTGTGGACGGATGCGGCCCCGAGGTGGAGGAGGTGCTCGCGGAGGGTGTCGCGGGCGGTCCGCCGGGACTCGGGAACGGCGAAGGCGAAGAGGTGCCAGGTGCCGTCCCAGGGGGCCAGTCCGGCGTCCTGCCGGTAGGCGTGGCGCACGAAGGCGGCGTCGGGTGCCAGGGATCCGGTGACATCGGCCACGGCGTGCAGGGTCGCTTTGCGGCCCCGGCCCTCCTGGGTGAACCGGCCTTCGGCGACCAGGCGTTTGACGCAGAGCCTGATCTGCTGGCCGCTCATGCCGAGCAGGTCGGCGACGGCGTACAAGTCGCCCGCGTCCACGGTGCCGTCCTCGCGGACCAGGGCCTGCACGACCAGCCGGGTCGGGATCTCCGGCCTGCCGACGCTGCCTTCGGTGCGGGCGGAGCCGCTCCTCATGGCGTCTTCCGCCGGCTCGTCAGGTCCGCGGCGGTGACCGGTCGGTGCATGGTCGTGACCGCGCCGAAGCCCATCAGCCTGCGCAGGTACGGGGTCTCCTCGGTGCGGTGGGCGGTGAAGCCGTGCCGCTCGTACAGCGCCCTGGCACGGGGGTTGACGTCGATGACGTCCAAGCGGACGCGGTGGCAGCGGTTCTCGGCCGCGACGGCCGCGATCTCCCGAAGGAGGAGGCCGCCTATGCCCTTGCCGCGGTGTGCCGCGTCGACGGCGATGCCGTCCATGACCAGTTCCCCCGCCTCGGGGGTGCGTTCGAGCAGAGCCAGGACCGCCAGTCGCGGCAGGCCGCGGAGCATGCCGTAGGCGGACAGGACCTCCCGCACACCGCCGCCGGTGAGGGCGCGGCGGCCCAGCCGGTAGCCGGCCACCCCCACCACCCGGCCGCCGGAGAGCGCGACGACACCCCGGTCGCGGTGGAGATGGGCCGCGATGAACGCCCGCCCGGTGTCCGGCGGGTCGAGTGCCGGGCCGAGCTTCCGGCCGAACGCCTCCCAGTACAGCGCCGCCACCCGCGCTGCGCTGCCCTCGGGGACGCCTCTGCGTACCACCGGGCCGCCGCCCTCGGAGTCCCGGGCCTCGTCTGCCGTCGTCTCCATGCCGCCCCCTCGCCCGTCCACTGAACCATCTTGTGCGATTGATTGTAATACGTTCATCATCGATACGACCGTTCTGACGATGAACTTTTTGGGGGTCGGTGTGTTCCGGACACGGGGAGTGCCACCGCGGCGCAGACGGCGCCTGGTGGTCTGGGCGCTGGTGGGGGCGCTGCTGGCGGCCACCGGGCTCGGGGGAGTGGTGGTGTGGCAGCACACCTACGCACTGCGCGAGGAGAAGGTGTCCCTGCGGCACCACGGCAAGCTGCTCGACGGGGTGCTGGCCCGGCCCGAACGAGGGGAGGGGCCGTTCGGCCTGGTCGTCTTCGTCCACGGCGACGGGCCCACGGACGCGACGCACGAGACGTTCTACCGGCCGATGTGGGAGTCCTTCGCCCGGGCCGGGTACGCCTCGCTGTCGTTCAGCAAGCCCGGTGTCGCCGGCTCCGAGGGCCACTGGCTGGACCAGAGCATGGCGGACCGGGCCGACGAGACGCTTGCCGCCGTGAGATGGGCCCGTGACCGGCCCGACATCGACGGCCGCCGCGTCGGGCTGTGGGGCGCGAGCCAGGCCGGCTGGGTCCTGCCCAAGGTCGCCGCGGAGGACCGGCGGCTGCAGTTCGTCATCGCCGTCTCCCCGGCCGTCAACTGGAAGCGCCAGGGCCGCTACAACCTCCTCGCCGAACTGCGCCGGGACGGCGCGACCGCCGAGCGGAGAGACGCGGCACTGCGCCGCCGGGAGACCACGCTGCGCCTGCTGGAGAAGGGGGCGTCCTTCGCCGAGTACCGGGCCGCGATCGCCGACCCGAGCGGCATGACGAGCGCGCGGTGGGGGTTCGTCGTCCGGAACCACCGCTCGGACGCCACCGCGGATCTGCGGGCGATGCGCGGCACCCCCGTCCTGCTGGTGACGGCCGGCCACGACGTCAACGTGGACGTCGCCGAGACCGAGGCCGTCTACCGAGGGGTGCTGCCGGCGGCGTCCCTGACCGTCGCGCACTATCCCGGCGCCACCCACTCCCTGGTCGACCGCGATCTGGAGCGCTCGCGGTGGCGGCTGACGCTGGCCGCCGTCTTCGCGCCCCGCAAGCTGTACACCGAGGGGTTCCTCGCGGACCAGGCCCGGTTCGTCGCGCAGCGCCCCATCGGCCCGGAGGCACCGTGAAACCCGTCCGTGAACCCCGTCCGTGAAGCCGGCCCCTGAACGCCGCCTCGTGAACCCCGTCCCGTGAAAGCCGCCCGGTGAACATGCCTGCGGTGGCGGGCACCAGAGCCCGGCCCGCCACCGCAGGCAGTGACGAGGGCCCGGAGGACCGGGCCCCGCACCGAACGGTCCCGCAGTCCTTCCGGCTGCGGGCCGTGTGGTCGTCCGGTGCGGTCAGGCGCCGCTCATCGCGCACGTGCCGCGGTCGGCCTTCATCGGGCCTTCGGCGGTGGGCCGGACATCGAAGTCGAATATGGCGGTGGGGACGTACAGCGAGCAGCAGGCATTGGGGATGTCGACGATGCCGCTGATGCGTCCCTCGATGGGAGCGGAACCGATGAGCAGATAGGCCTGCTCTCCGCTGTAGCCGAACTTCTTGAGGTACTCGACGGCGTTGAGGCAGGCCCGGCGGTAGGCCAGCGTCGCGTCCAGATAGAAGTTCGTGTCGGTGTCGTGGTCGACGGAGATCCCGATGAAGGTGAGGAACTCCGTGTACCTGGGCTCGACATTGCCCGGGACGAACACGGGGTTGGTGGAGATACCGTACGTCTCCATGCCGCCCTTGATCAGGTCGACGTGGAAGTCGATGAAGCCGCCCATCTCGATGGCTCCACAGAACGTGATCTCTCCATCGCCCTGACTGAAGTGCAGGTCGCCTCCGGAGAGTTTGGCGTCCTTGACGTGTACGGGGTAGTAGACCCGTGAACCGCGGGTGAAGTTCTTGATGTCGTGGTTGCCTCCGTTCTCGCGGGCCGGCACCGTGCGCGCGCCCTCCGCCGCGATGCGCTGGGCGAGGTCCCCGGTCGCCGTGCCGGCGAGGGCGTTGGTGCTGTCCGGCGGTACGGCGAGCGGCGGGACCCGGTTCGGGTCGGTGTCGATCAGCGCCTGCTCACGGGTGTTCCAGCGGGCGAGCATCTCGGCCGAGGGTGCCGTTCCGAACAGTCCGGGGTGGGTGATCCCGGTGAAGCGGACCCCGGGCAGATGACGGGACACGGCCTGCTGCCCGTGGAAGTCCCATATCGCCTTGTAGGCGTCCGGGAAGTAGTCCGTCAGGAAGCCGCCGCCGTTGGCCTTGGCGAAGATGCCGGTGTAACCCCAGCTCTGGCCCGCCATGTCGCCGGTCTGCTGCGGCACGGGGCCGAGGTCGAGGATGTCGACGACGAGCAGGTCGCCGGGTTCGGCGCCCTCCACGCCTATCGGGCCGCTGAGCATATGGGGGATGGTCAGGTCGATGTCGCGTACGTCGTTGGCGGAGTCGTTGTTGCCGACCTGGCAGTCGGTCCAGTCGCGGCACTCCACGCGGAACTCCGCTCCCGGCTTCACCATGGCGACGGTGGGGACGTCCGGGTGCCACCTGTTGTGTCCGGGCACGTCCTGGTCACGCATCGACTTGCTCTGGTCCACACTGAATACCACTTCGGGCATAACAGCTCCTTAGTTCCGATCAGGTCACGTTGCCGTGCTCACGTTTGCGGCCCCGGCGACGCCGGGACGGGCTGCCGTGAACTCCGGGTGAGCGGCCACAGCGCCGCGAACACCACGACGCCGAACACCGCCAGGGCGATGGCGATCTCGGTGGGGTGCTTCCAGTAGCCGGAGAGCAGCAGCCCGGCCGGAATCACTCCGGTGACCCAGCCCTGGATGGCCGTGACCCAGCCCGTGTACTCCCTGAGGGCATCCATCTTGAGACCGAGCAGCAGGAAGAACAGGAACCACAGGAAAGCCCAGTAGAGCCAGATGACCCCGAAGGCCTGGTCCTCGAAGAGCCGGAAGTTGACGAACGCGTATCCCAGGGCCGCGATGGCCACGAACAGCGAGTAGTAGCCGACACCGGTGCTGTCGAGCCCGGTGAGCAGGCCGATGCCTACGTACAGGTAGGTGAAGCCGAACAGGTAGATGCCGGACGCCGCCAGGATCTTCATGGGGTCGTCGCCGGCGGTGAAGATGAGGTAAGTCGGCGTCAGTACCTGCAGCGCGCCGATGAAGAGGTTGAACACCGCTCCTGCCTTGGCGTCAACCTTTCCGAGGAGCAGCAGGCCGTTGATGAAGAGCACCGCACCGACGAAGAGCAGTCCCACATTGCCCACCGGGGACGCACCTCCTCAGGCCGCGTGGGGACGGAATTGCCGAGACCGGTCCGAGACGTTCTGCCGTGTCGACCACCGTCCTCAGGAACGGGGCAACCGCGGGAGCGCGGGATGCGGGCGCCGCGGCACGCCTTTGCCCGGCGGCACTTCGGACACCACTGCCGGCGCCTCGCGGGAGCGTTCGTCCCGCTCGTGGAGGGAGGCGACCGTGTGCGGGGTCAGCGCGAGGCCGGGCGAGGAGTACACACGTCGTGCGGGGCCCGTGCAGACGGGGCAGCCGTGACTCATGGGCGCGGTCCCGATCGCCAGCTTCACGTCGAAAGGCCCGCAACGGCTGCACAGGTATTCATAGGTTGCCATCAGCGGCCTCCGGGTGCCGGTGGGCTCTGGCAAACCAGATGGGGCGTGGCTTTCGCTCTGATCAGCGTGTACCACGATGTGTCTTCACCTTCAAGGAGACGACTCGCGAAACCCCGTGTCAAGTCCCGGACGTCCGGGCCGCTCTGTTTCACGGAACGACGTTCTCCGGACCGTCCGGGGCGAATCCGGGGCGAATCCGGAGGGGGTTCGGAAGCGGTTTCAGAGCGTTCCGACGGCGAACCCGGCGGCGACCGCCGACAGGCCCACCGCGAGGCTCGACGCGCCGTACAGCAGCGACTTTCCCGCCTGGCCCTGCTCGCACAGGCGGACCAGCTCGTAACTGAACGTGGAAAAGGTCGTGTAGGCGCCGCAGAAACCGGCGCCGACGATCGTCAGGACCTGCTCCGGGAGCCCGTGCCGCGCCCCCAGGCCCACCACGAGCCCCAGGACGAACGACCCCGTGATGTTGATCAGCCAGGTGCCCGCGGGAACGCGCCGGGCCTGAGGTACTGCATGTACTGGTCGAGCACATAGCGCGCGACGGCGCCGAGAGCCGCCGCCACCCCGACGCCGAGCAGGGTGATCACCGCTCCCTCCGGAACCGGCTCCGGGCCCGGCTGGGGCCGCCGGGCCCGGTCGGCACCCTGCGGCCGACGGCCAGGCCCAGCACGGTGGCGGCCAGGCCGGCGAGCAGACTGCCCAGCACGTTGAGCAACGCGAGGGTGTAGTCGCCGCCGCCCAGGAGGCGGTCGGTGTCGAACATCCAGGTCGAGTACGTGGTGTACGAGCCGAGGAACCCGACGGCGGCGAACGGCCGTACGTACCCGGACCGCTGCCGGACCTCCACCAGGTACACCAGCAGCAGCGCCAGCAGGAACGCCCCGGACACATTGACGGCGAACGTCGTCAGCGGAAACGTCCCCGCAGGAGTGGGAAACGCCAGCGCGAGGCCGTAGCGGGCCGTCCCGCCCAGCAGCCCGCCCAGCGCGATCGAAGCCAGGACACGCCCGTGCACACGGGACCGGAACGGCTCGCGTTCAGTCGTCAACGAAACGTCCGCATCTCTGTCCACCGCCACACGCGCCTCATTATCCACGGGATTGCAGCGCCGATGTCCACTCGACTAAAATTCAAGATCATCGGTGCAGACCGGTTCAGATGCCCCGACCGGTTCACCGGCAGTGGCCACACCGATGGAGGACGGCCATGGCAAAGATCCTTGCGGTGCTCTATCCGGATCCCGTGGGCGGTTATCCACCCGAGTACGCCCGCGACGGGATCCCCACCATCACCGGCTACCCGGGCGGTCAGACCGCGCCGACCCCGCACGCCGTCGACTTCACCCCGGGGCAGCTCCTCGGCTGCGTCTCGGGGGAACTGGGACTGCGCCGCTTCCTCGAGGAAGGCGGCCACACCTTCGTCGTCACGTCCGACAAGGAAGGCGATGACTCCACGCTCGACCGCGAGCTGCCCGACACCGACGTGGTGATCTCGCAGCCGTTCTGGCCCGCCTATCTCACCCCGAGCGGATCGCCGCGGCTCCCCAGCTCAGACTCGCGATCACGGCGGGGATCGGGTCGGACCACGTCGACCTGCCGAGCGCCATCTCGCACGGCATGACGGTGGCGGAGATCACCTACAGCAACAGCATCAGTGTGTCCGAGCACGCCGTGATGCAGATTCTGACCCTGGTGCACGACTACATGTCCGCCCACGAGTGGGTGACCACGAAGAAGGGCTGGAACATCGCCGACGCCGTGTCGCGCAACTACGACCTCGAGGGCATGGACGTCGGCGTCCTCGGCTCGGGCCGCATCGGCCAGGCGGTGCTGCGCCGCCTCAAGCCGTTCGACGTCAGGCTGCACTACAGCGATGTGCACCGGCTGCCCGAGGAGGTCGAGGAGGAACTGGGGCTGACGTATCACCCCGACGCCCGCTCGCTGGCCTCCTCGGTCGACGTGCTGTCGATCCACACCCCCCTGCACCCGAAGACGCAGAACCTGTTCGACGACGAGCTGCTCGGGACCATGCGTCGCGGCGCGTACATCGTCAACACGGCACGCGGGCTGATCGTCGACCGGGACGCCGTGGTGCGGGCCCTGGAGAGCGGCCGGCTGGCCGGTTACGCGGGTGACGTGTGGTATCCGCAGCCGCCGCCCCCGACCACCCGTGGCGCACCATGCCGCACGAGGCGATGACGCCGCACGTGTCCGGCTCGACCCTCTCGGCGCAGGCGCGCTACGCCGCCGGCACCCGGGAGATCCTGGAGTGCTGGTTCGACGGACGCCCCATCCGCCCGGAGTACCTGATCGTGGACGGCGGCGGTCTCGCCGGGACCGGCGCGCGCTCCTACACGGTCGCCGGATAAGGAACAAAAGCCGAGGGCGGCAAATCAGCAGCAGATTCCGCGGGGGATCCCGTATGCCTGTTGCGATTCCCTGTTCCCGCTGTGAGCGGACTCACGCCGAGTTCACTGGACGGGTGTGGACAAGGGCTTTAGCGTCCTTGAATAGTTTGTTTTTTCCGCTATGCGCAGGCACCGGCGCCGCGCATACTGTTTCGCAGGCAAAGAAGGCGAAGGAACGCCGGGAAGGTGGATCAGTGAGCAGCATGGACGCCGTGTGGGTACGGGGCGTGAACGGCATTCAGCTGCATCACGTGACCGATCTGCAGGATGCCGGCAGATTTCTCGGCAATGCGGCAATGGCCTTGCGCGCCGCACATGTGAGGACGGGCGCCGACCACTACGCCGGACTCGCCACGGAGCTCAGGGCCCTGGTGGAGCGGGTGCGCGAACTGGAGGACGAGGCCCGTTCGCGCATGCACGAACTGCACTCCAGCGATCCCGAGCGGTTCGCCCGCTGCCGGGACGGTCACGAGCCGTGGCCCGGCGAGATCCCCGCGGGGTTCATTCCGCGCCACACCTGCAAGGACGAGTGCCTGTACCACGACCGGGACGTCCTCGACGCGATCATGCAGTGCACCTGCGGCCGGCCGCCGTGCCAGGCCTGTGAGATCGGCGGACCGCTCTGACCGGCTGACGGTCCCGGACCGTCCGTCCCGCGCACGGCGACGGCCGGTGCCGGCTCCCCGGGGAGCCGGCACCGGCCGTCGCCGTGCGCGAAGCGGCGGGGGCGGGGCCGCCCCCGCCGTGAAGGCCGCGGGGAGGGGCGCCCCGGCCGGTGACCGGCGTGGCTCAGGGCCGGACGAGAGCGGGGGTGGCCGCCGGCAGCGCGGCGCACGTGCGGGTGGCGGGCTGGACGGCGGTGACCGGCGCTCCGTGCCCAGCCTGTCGGGCCACCGCGATGCGCCGGGCCGCACTCGGCACCCGTCTGACCGCGGGTCGGAGCGGTCGCCGCACGGATCCCGCCCCGGCCGTTGCCCCGCCGCCTCACACGGCGACCGGAACCCGCTCGGTGTCGCGACCGACCGGAACCCGCTCGGCGTCCCGCGCGACCGGAGGCGGTTCGGCGTCGCCGGCGACCGGGAGCGGTCCGGCGTCGCGACGTACCAGCTCCGCGTACCTGCCGCCACGCTCCACGAGTTCCTCGTGGGTGCCCTGCTCGACGATGCGTCCGCCGTGCAGGACCACGATCCGGTCGGCGCCCCGCACGGTCGACAGCCTGTGCGCGATGGTGATGGTGGTGCGTCCGGCCGACAGCGCGTCGACGGCCTGCTGCACCGCGCGTTCGGTGCGGGTGTCCAGAGCGCTGGTGGCCTCGTCGAGGATGAGGACGCGGGGATTGCGCAGCATGGTGCGTGCCAGGGCCAGCCGCTGCTTCTCGCCGCCCGAGAAGCGATGACCGCGTTCTCCGACGACCGTGTCGTAGCCGTCGGGGAGGGACGCGATGTGGTCGTGGATCCGGGCCGCTCGCGCGGCCTCGACGAGCTGCTCGTCCGTCGCCTCCGGTGCCGCGAAGCGGAGGTTCTCCTCCACGGACGCGTGGAAGAGGTGCGTCTCCTGGGAGACCACTCCCACGGTCCGGGACAGGGTGTCGAAACCGAGGTCGCGTACGTCGACGCCGTCGAGGGTCACCCGGCCCGCGGTGACGTCGTAGAGGCGGGGCACCAGGTGTCCGAGCGTGCTCTTGCCCGAGCCCGTGGCGCCCACCACGGCGAGGGACGTCCCGGCCGGTACGCTGAGGTCGATGTCCTGGAGAGTCGGCCCGTCGCCCGGGTCGTAGGCGAAGTCGACCCCCTCGAACCGCACCTCGCCTCGCGGCCGGGCCAGCTGGACGGGGTGCTTCCGCTCGGTGACGGTCGCCGGAAGGTCCAGATACTCGAAGACCCGCGCGAAGAGCGCCAGAGAGGCCTGGATCTTCACACCGGTCGACAGCAGTTTCACCACGGGACGGAACAGCCCCTGCTGCAACGTCACGAACGCCACCAGCGTCCCGAGCGACAGGGTGGCCACACCGCTGTGCAGGGCGAGCCCCGCGGCCCAGTAGACGAGGGCGGGCATGGCCGCCATGGCGACGCTGATGGACGCCATCCGCCAGCGTCCCGCCATGCTCGAACTGACCTGCAGGCGAGCGACCTTCCCGGATTCCTCCGTGAAGGCTTCGACCAGCGATGTGGACCGCCCCATGGTCCGGCCCAGCAGGATGCCTCCGATGGAGAGGGAGTCCGCGACGACGGCCGTCATGGAGGCCATCTGCTTCTGGCGGCGGGCGGTGATCTTCTTGCGCTCCCGGCCCACCCGGAAGCTGATCCAGGAGAAGAAGGGGAGCAGCAGCAGGGACAGAGCGGTCAGCCGCCAGTCGAGTGCCAGCATCGCCACGACCGTGGCCACCACCGCGGTGAGGTTGGAGACCAGGGATGTGGCCGTGGACGACACGGTGGCCTGCATCGCCCCGATGTCGTTGGCTATTCGGGACTGCACCTCACCGCCGCGGGTCCGCGTGAAGAAGGTCAGGGGCACCTTCTGCAGGTGCTCGTAGACGGAAGTCCGCAGATCGTGCATGACCCGCTGGCCGACCGTGGTGGACAGCAGGGTCTGCAGCACGTCGAAGACGCCCGACACCAGGGCGATCACGATCATGCCCATGGCCAGGAGGCCGAGCAGCCCGGTGCGCCCCTGGGGGATCGCGGTGTCCAGGATCTCGCGCAACAGGAAGGGGGAGGCGACGGCCACCAGCGAGGAGGCTCCGACCAGGAGGCCGACGAGGGCGATGCGCCCGCGGTAGGGCCGGAAGAGACCCAGGACGCGGCGGAACTCGCGGGGCCGCTCGGTGGGGCCGGGCGGGGCGGTTTCGGGCGTGCGGGCGGCGGGCGGACGGGGGTCCAGGGTCCTGAGGGAGTCTGCGGCGGGCATGGCTCAGTCACGGGCCTTGGTAGCGGGTCGGTCCTTCAAGGGTAACGTGTCCGGTTTCATACCTTTCGCTCCTGGTTCGCGTCTCGTGACGCCCCGCACGGAAAGCGGTACCGAACGTCATCGGCGATGTGGGGGGTGCCGCTCCGGCTCACCTGCGGCCGTCGTCCCGGTGGAGTGGGAGGCGCCGTCCCGGCGGGGTGGGAGGCGACGTACCCCGCGGCTCTCCCGCGGGCCGCCGGCCCCCTGGGGCGGCTCCACCGGCGGCGTCGCCCCTCGACCGGGCGCCCTCCCGGCGCTCCGTCCTCGGGCGTCTCCCGTCCCGACCGCCCCTGACGCCGCCGCGCCCCCGTCCCGCCCGAGCGTGACGAGCGTCACTCGCCATGGGTGGCCTTGCCGGCGACGGCGCCGAGATGCGCGTCCCCGGCATCCGGGGCGGCCCCGCGCGCGGGCGTCGCTCCCGGTCCTCGGTCGCGGACGGCTCGGACAGGGGGCGGCCCCGCGTGCGCGGGCGTCGCCGGACGGGCCGCTTACGGCCGCTCCGGCGGGGATGGGCGCCGGACTCGTCGCACCGCTCTGCTCTTCGCCTGCGTCGAGCGCTGCTGCGGCACCCCCTGCGCCTGCACCACCGCCGGGGCGCCGACCGCCCGCCCCGCCCGCGCACCTCTCACACGGCCGGTACGCGGCGCCCGTCCTCGGTGCGGTAGCTCCACCACGCGCCGTCGCGCACCAGTTCCAAGACCGCGCGGACGAACCGCTCGACGTGCCCGTCCCGCGTACCGGCGCCGAAGCGCCGGCGGCCGCCCGGACGGCGCGGGGCGCCTCAACTCCCGGCGCGGTCGGTCTCGTAGGCCCACATCGCGATCTCGACGCGGTTGCGTGCGCCGAGCTTGTCCATCAGCCGGGCGACATGGCTCTTGACCGTGCTCAGGCTGATGTGCAGCTCGGCGGCGATCTCGGCGTTGGTCCGCCCCCGGGCCACCGCGGCGAGGACCGCCTCCTCGCGGTGGGTCAGCGCCTCGACCGGCTGCGGCGGTGCCGCCGAGGCCGCACCGGTGTGCGCGAACGCCGCGAGCAGGCGCGCCGTGACACTCGGGGCGATCAGCGCATCGCCGCGCGCCGCCGCGTGAACGGCCTGCGCGAGCATGCCGGGGCCGGCGTCCTTGAGCAGGAAGCCCCGGGCGCCCGCCTTGAGGGCGGCGTGGACGTACTCGTCGAGATCGAAGGTGGTGATCACCACGACCGCGGGAGGGTCGGCGGCGCCCGCCCCGGTGAGCCGCCGGGTCGCCTCGATGCCGTCGATCCCGGGCATCCGGATGTCGAAGAGGCAGACGTCGGGGCGCAGGGAGCGGGCGAGTTCCACGGCGCGGTGGCCGTCGGCGGCCTGGCCGACGACCGTGATGCCGGGCTGCGCGTTCAGGATCATGGTGAGCCCGGTCCGCACGATCTCCTGATCGTCGGCGACCACCACACGCACGCTCACGACGCCGACACCACACACACGCTCACGATGCCGATCCGTTCCTCGGAAGCACGGCGGTCACGGTCCATCCGCGGCCGGGGTTCGGGCCGGCGCTGAGCGAACCGCCCAGCAGGCCCGCCCGTTCCGCCATCCCGAGGAGACCATAGCCGGGCGAGCCGCCCGGCCGCGGGTGAACGGTGTCGCCGTCGTCGCTCACCAGCAGGTGCACCGAGCGCTCGTCGGCCGCGACCCGCACCGCTATGCGGGAGGCGTGGCGTGCGTGCCGGCGCGCGTTGGTGACCGACTCCTGGACGAGCCGGTAGACCGCCGTCGAGAGCGCGGGAGCGAGACCGGCGACATCACCGGTGATCTCGACGTCGACCGCGGGGCCCGCGCCGGCGCGCCGGAGGTCGTCCAGATCGGTGGCCAGCGGCAGCGGGGCCAGTCCGGCGCGCTCGTCGGCGCGGCGCAGGACGCGGACCATCGAGCGCATCTCGGCCAGGGTGCGGGACGCCTCCGTCTCGATCACCCGCAGCGCCTCCCCGGCGGCCGCGGGGTCGGCCGCCGACACGGCCAGCCCCGCCTGGGCCCGGATCGCGATGGCCGACACGTGGTGGGCGACCGTGTCGTGCAGATCGCGGGCCAGCTGCTCGCGCTCGACCAGCTTGACCTGTTCGAGCTGCCGGGCGCGGGCGTACGCCCGGTACCGCAGCGCCTCGCCCAGCGCCATCGCGGTGAAGAGAAGGGCGAACCCGGCGATCGCGTCGCCCAGATTGGTACTGGTGAGCGGGACCGAGATCACGGCAGGCACCAGGATCACCGGCAAGCCGAGCATCGCCTCGCGCTTCGATCCCCAGCGGAACAGCGCGTAGGGCAGCAGCAGCACATACGCCATGGTGTTGAGCCCCGGCTGCCCTCCGCCCAGCACCAGCGCCCACACCTGGCTGAGCAGCAGCGTGCCGAACGCGATCAGGACCATGAGCAGCGGCCTGGAACGCCGCCACAGCAACGTCGCGATGAGGCCGACCCCGAGGACCAACGACAGGGCCCGCCACGGGACATCCGGCCGGAGAACCCCCTCCAGCACGGCAACGGGCACCAGCACCCCGACCAGCGCCCGGTCGCGCCGGCCGGGGCGGGGCGAGTCGGGCGCACCGGTCTCGCCCCACAGGGCACGGCCCTTGTCCCACAGAGCGCGGGTCTCGCCTCGCAGAGCGCGGATGAGGTGTCGCACGCGGCCCATCGTAGAGGCCCCGCGCACCGCCGGATCGGCCGAAAGTACGGTGCGGACTTCGTGCTTTCGGCGGCGGTTCCCGGACCTTGGGCCGAGGTGCGCCCGCCTCGCCCGCCGACACCATGGCGAAGCCGGCCTGCGCACACCGGCGTCCGGCACACCGACATCCCGAGGAGAACTGACGTGTCGTCCCTGCTGTTCCGGCTCGGCCGGTTCGCCGCCCGGCATCCCTGGCGCGCGATCGGCGCCTGGGTCCTGGCCGCCGTCGTCGTCATCACCGCCTCGGCCGCGGTCGGCCGCGACCTCGAGGACACCTTCGACGCCCCCGGGCTCGACTCGCAGCGCGCGGCCGCGCTGCTGTCCGACGCGGGTTCGGGCGATGCCGGCCTGACCGCCCGCGTCGCGGCGACACCGCGGGACGGCGGCGAGACGTTCTTCGGCAGCCCTGCCGCCCGCCGGGCACTTGCCGCTCTCCAGACCGAGCTCTCCCAACTGCCGGCCGTGCTGGCGGCATCCGACCCGGCCGGCGGTCTGCGCGACGGGGGGAGGGCGGCCGTGGCCGACGGCACCGTCTCACCCGACGGGCGTGTGGCGCTGGTGACCCTGCGCTATCCGGTGGTCGGGAAGCTCGGCGCCGGTGATCTGGAAGACCTGAAGGGGATCGTCTCCGCCCACGCCGACGACGCCGTGCTGCGGGTCGAGGCGGGCGGCGATCTGTTCATGTCCTTCGAGGAACCGGAGACCGGCACCGGGGAGGTGATCGGGCTGCTGGCCGCCGTCGTCGTCCTGCTGGCCGCCTTCGGGTCACTGATCGCCATGGGCCTGCCGATCGGCATGGCGCTCTTCGGCCTGGCCCTGGGCGTGAGCGCCATGCCGCTCATCACCTATCTGGTGGAGATACCGAGTTGGGCGCCGGTGATCGCCTCCATGGTCGGCCTCGGCGCGGGCATCGACTACGCGCTCTTCCTCGTCACCCGCCATCGCGAGCAGCTGGCCGCCGGGATGGCCGTCGAGGAGTCGGCCGGACGCGCGGTCGCGACCGCCGGCCAGGCCGTCGTCTTCGCGGGCGGCACGGTGGTCGTCTCGATCCTGGGGCTCGCGGTCGCCGGTATCCCCTTCATCGCCGCGGCCGGTATCGCCATCGCCGCCGTGGTGCTCATCATGGTGGCGGCCTCGATCACCCTGCTGCCCGCGTTCCTCGGACTCGCCGGGCACTCCATCGACCGGTTCGGCCTGCCCTGGCGCCGAGCCCCGCGGGACGGCCAAGCCCCCCGCACCCGGCGCCGCTGGCGGCGCTGGGGCGCGCACGTCACCCGCCACGCCGCCGCCTACGCCGTCGCCACCACGGTGCTGCTGCTCGCGCTGGCCGCGCCCGTGCTCGCGCTGCGCCTGGGCTTCCCCGACGAAGGCACGCTGCCGGGCTCCCGGACCGAGCGGCAGGCGTACGACCTGGTCGCCGACGGCTTCGGGCCGGGCGCCAACGGCCCTCTCGCCATCGCGGTCGACCTCGCCGGCGACACCTCCGTGGTCGAGCCGCTGTACGACGCCGTCACCGGGGACCCGGGGATCGCGTCGGTGGCACCGCCGCGGATCGACACCGAAGCGGGTGTGGCCGTGCTGCTGGCCGTGGCGACCACCGCCCCCCAGGACGACGCGACGCGGGCGACGGTCGAACGGCTGCGCTCCGAGGTCTTCCCCGCGGTCCTCGACGGCAGCCGGGCCCGCGCCCATGTCGGAGGGCAGACGGCCGCGTTCGCCGATCTCGGCGACCGGGTGAAGGACCGCCTGCTGCTGTTCGTCACCGCGGTGGTGCTGCTGTCGTTGCTGCTGCTGACCGTGGTGTTCCGCTCGGTGCTCGTCCCGCTCAAGGCCGCCGCGCTGAACCTGCTGAGCATCGGCGCCGCGTACGGCGTGCTGGTGATGGTGTTCCAGTGGGGGTGGGGGGCCTCGCTGATCGGCCTCGAATCCTCCGTGCCGATCGTGTCGTTCATCCCGATGTTCATGTTCGCCATCGTGTTCGGGCTGTCGATGGACTACGAGGTGTTCCTGCTCTCCCGGGTGCGCGAGCACTATCTCGCGACCGGCGACAACGACGGTTCCGTGGTGCGCGGTCTCGCCGGAACCGCCCGGGTGATCACCTCGGCCGCGCTCATCATGGTGTCGGTGTTCCTCGGCTTCGTCCTCGGCGAGGATCCGACCACCAAGATGCTGGGGCTCGGCCTGGCGACCGCCATCGCCGTCGACGCGACGGTCGTGCGCATGGTGCTCGTCCCCGCCACGATGAAGCTCCTGGGCGACGCCTGCTGGTGGCTCCCGGCGTGGCTCGACCGCCTCCTGCCGGCCCTCGACATCGACGGCGGCACCGCCGGCGGCGTCCGCACCGAGGCGCGCGGGGAGCGGAAGACCAGCCTGCCCACCGGCTGATCCCGTCAGCGCCGCACCCGGAGGAGAGGAAGCCCGCGAGGCCGGTGAGCCCCGTGAGCCCCGTGAGCCGCGGGGAACCCGCAGCCCCGTGAGCCGCGGGAATCCGCAGGCCCGTGAGCCGCGGGGAACGCGCAAGCCCGATGCGGGCGTTCCTCCAACCCGGCCGGCGCACGCACGTTCCCGGGTCCGTACCCGAGACCATGCGCGGCGGGGTCCGTCCGGCCGGGCGGCCGGATCGCGACGATCGTTCTTGCGGGCTCGTGGGGCCTGTGCCAGCATGCGATGGCGCGATCGCGATCTTGGAATCGGCCGCGGAGCCCCGGTGAGGGCCCGCGCCGATCCGCTGACGAGAGGTGCGACGTTGAATTCGCCTGCCGGCACGGCACAGCCCGCGCGAACGACTCAGTCAGGCTCCCCCGCCCCGGCCGCCCGGACCGGCGGCCCGCCCGGCCGCCCGGCGCAGGGCGCCCCGGCCGCCGATCCCGTGGCCGAGCGCTTCCACTTCCTGGTGAACGCCCCGGCCCTCTTCAACGCCGTCGTCACCGCACTCGAATGGGACGTCTTCGGCCATCTCTCCGCACACCCCGGCGCCTCCTTCGAGGAACTGCGCGGAGCGACGGGCGTACCGGCCCACTCCCTCCGGGTCCTCCTGCACGCCGTGTGCACCACCGGCCTGCTGGAGCGGAACCCCGACGGCACCTACGACAACGCGCGGGCGGCCGCGGAACTCCTCGCACCCGACGGACCCGACAGCTGGCGCCACATCCTCACCGGCTGGCGGGAGATCTACTACCCCGCCTTCTCCCGCATGAGCGAGGCCCTCGCGGCCGGCACCAACACCGCACTGGACACGCACCCCGGCGACGAGCCGACGCTCTACCGCCGGCTGGCGCACGACCCGGAACTCGAGGCCGTCTTCCACCGCAGCATGAGCGCCTTCACCCTGAAGAGCCTCGACGCGCTGGTCGAATCCGAGGACTTCGCGAGCGTACGCCACCTGCTCGACGTCGGCGGCGGCGACGGCACCACCAGCTCCCGGCTGCTCGCCCGCCATCCGGGCATGCGCTCGACCGTCTTCGACCTCCCGTCGGTGGCGCAGCGGGCGGCCGGCGCCGGCGACCGCCTGCGGCTGCACCCCGGCGACCTGTTCGCCGACCCCTTTCCGCCCGGCGCGGACGCCGTCCTCTTCAGCCACGTGCTGGAGATATTCTCCGCCGGGCAGATCACGGAGCTGCTCGCGAAGGCCCACGCCGCCCTGCCCCACGGCGGAAGGGTATTCGTCTACGGCTACAACGCCTCCGACGACGAGACCCGCGGCTGGTACTCCGCACGCCTCTCGCTCTACCTCAACGTGCTCGCCAGCGGCCAGGGCATGGCCTATCCGGCCCGCGACTACGAGGACTGGATGCGCCGGGCGGGGTTCGGCGACGTACGCACGCTCACCGGCTACCCCTACGAGCACGGTCTGACCACCGGTACCAAGCCGTGAGCCGGGCCAGGTTCCCCGCACCCGACCCCGGCGCCCCCGCCACCGCGTCCCCCGTCCGCTACCTGGTCTGGCTGGCCACCCGCCACCGCGGCAGCCTCGCGCTGGCCACGGTCCTCGGCGTGCTGTGCACCCTGGCCCAGGCGCTGGTGCCGGCGGCCGTCGGTCTCGGCATCGACCGGGGGCTGCTCCAGCGCGACCGGCACGCGCTGCTGCTGTGGGGCGGGGCGGTGCTCGCCCTCGGCGTCTTCCAGGCCGTCGTCGGCATGCTGCGCGACCGGGCGTCGACCACCAACCGGTTCGGGGCCGTGTACGGGACCACCCAACTGGTCGTCCGCCAGGCCGCCGAGCTGGGTGCGGAGCTGCCCCGGCGCGCCTCCGCCGGCTCGGTCGTCAGCGTCAGCGCCATGGACATCGGCCACCTCGGCATCGCCCTCGAGGGGACGGCACGCGGCAGCGGCGCGGTCGTGTCGATCCTCTTCGCAGCCGTGTTCATGCTGGTCACGTCATGGCAGTTGGGACTGCTGGTGCTGATCGGCGTCCCGCTGATCGCCGGCACCGTCAGCCGGCTGCTGCGCGTGCTGCACGCCCGCCAGCGGCGGCTGCGCGAAGAGCAGGGGGCCCTCACCGACCTGTCGGTGGACATCATCGACGGGCTGCGCGTCCTTCGCGGTTTCGGCGGCGACAAGGTCTACGGCCGCCGCTACCGCGAGGGTTCCCAGGCCGTGCGCGCGGAGGGCGCACGGGTGGCGGACACCGTCGCCGGCATCGCCTTCCTGCGCGTCCTGCTGCCCGGGGCCCTGCTGGTCGCCATCGTCTGGCTCGGTGCGCACCAGGTCGCCACCGGCCGCCTCGAACCGGGCCTGCTGGTCGCCTTCTACGGCTACGCCGTCTTCCTCACCGACCAGCTGGGGCAGGTCACGACCATGCTCGATCAGCTGACCCGCGCCAACGTCGCTGCGGCCCGGGTCCTGGACTTCCTGCGCCTGGAGCGGGAGCTGCCCTCCGGCACCCGGCCGCTGCGGGACGACGGGCCGGAACTCCCGCTGCACGACCCCGACTCCGGACTGACCGTTCCGCCCGGCCGGCTGCTCGCCGTGGTGTGCGGCTCGGACGGGGACGCCCGGACCCTGGCGGAACGGCTCTGCGGGTACACCGGTTCCGCGGTCCGGCGCGGCGAGACCCTCCTGTCCGCCCACCGCACCGACGACGTCCGCCGCCACCTGCTCCTGGCCGACAACGACGCCACCCTCTTCGCCGGGCGGCTCGGCGCGGAACTCGACCCCCGCGGCTGCCGGTCCGAGGCCGACGTCCTGCGGGCCCTGGACGCGGCCTGTGCCCGCGACGTCGCCGACGCCCTGCCCGACGGCCTGGCGCACGAGTTCACCGGCGGACGCGAGGTGTCCGGCGGACAGCAGCAGCGGCTGCGCCTGGCCCGCGCCCTGCTGGCGGATCCGCCCCTGCTCGTCCTCGTCGACCCGACGAACGCCCTCGACGCCCACACCGAGGGCCGCGTCGCCCGGAACCTCGGCCCCTACCGTGCGGGCCGCACCACCGTCGTCTTCACCACCAGCCCCATCGTCCTCGACCGCGCCGACGCCGTGGTGTTCGTCAAGGAAGGCAAGGCCGTCGCCGAAGGGTGCCACCGGACCCTCCTCGCGGACCCCGGCTACCGCGCCGTCGTCACCCGGGAGGTCCTGGCGTGACCGCCCCCGCCGGCACGGACCCGGGCACCGACTCGGGCACCTCCTCCGGCACGGACCCGGGCAGCGCCGCCGCCCCGCCCGCCGAGCGGCTGCCCGTCGCCTCCCCCGGGAGGTCCGCGCCCACGCCCGGCGCACCATGCTCAGGCACCGGGGCCCGCTGGCCCGCTCACTGGCCCTGCACGCCCTGGCCTGCCTCGCCGCGCTGGCCGCGCCCCAACTGCTCGGCCGGATCGTGGAGGGCGCCGCGCGCGGCACGCTCGCGGTCACCCCCGTGGCCCTCGCGATCTGCGCCGCGGTGGTCCTCCAGGCGGTCTTCACCCGATTCGCGCGGCTGGCCTCACTGAGGCTCGGCGAGACCGTACTCGCCGAGTTGCGCGAGGAGTTCGTCGACCGGGTGCTGTCGCTGCCCACCCCGCCGTGGAGCGGGCCGGGACCGGCGAGCTGGTCACCCGGACCACCCGGGACGTCGACGTCCTCGCCCTCGCCGTGCAACGGGCCGTACCCGACACCCTGGTGGCGGGCACCACCATCGCCCTGACCATCGGGGCCGTCTGCCTGACCGACCCGCTGCTCGTGCTGCCCTGCCTGGTGGCCGTGCCGGTACTGTGGCTGTCCACCCGCTGGTACCTCAGGCGGGCCCGGGCCGGCTACCTGCGCTCGAACTCCTCGTACGCCCGCCTCACCGACCACCTCGGCGAGACCGTCGCGGGCGCCCGCACGGTGGAGGCACTCGGGCTCCAGGGGCGCCGCCGCCGCCGCACCGACGGGGACATCGCCGCCTCCTACGCCGCCGAACTGCACACCCTGAACCTGCGCAGCACCTATCTGCCGATCGCCGACACCGGCTACATCCTGCCGGTGGCCGCCACACTGGTCATCGGCGGCCTGATGTACATCGAGGGGCTGGTCGGACTGGCCGCCGCCACCGCCGCCACCCTGTACGTCCAGCAGGTCATCGGGCCCGTGGACACCCTGCTGTACTGGATGGACGAACTCCAGGTCGGCGGCGCCTCCATGGCCCGCATCCTCGGTGTGCGCGACGCGGCGGCCGCGGACACCCCCGGCAGGACGGGCCGGGACGCGGCACCGTGCCCCACCTTCCGGGACGCCTCGATCGAGGTACGGGAGGTGCACTTCGCCTACCCGGCCCGGAAGGACAGCCTGCGCGGCGTCGACCTGCACATACGCCCCGGTGAGCGGCTGGCCGTCGTGGGCCCCTCGGGGGCGGGCAAGTCCACCCTGGGCCGGCTCCTCGCCGGGATCGACAGCCCCGGCCGGGGCACCGTCACCCTGGGCGGCGTGGCCCTGACGGAACTGCCGCCGGACGTCCTGCGCCAGCGCGTCATCCTGGTCACCCAGGAGTACCACGTGTTCCGCGGCACCCTCGCCGACAACCTGCTCATCGCCCGCCCCGACGCGAAGCCCGCGGACCTGGAGCGCGCCCTGCGCGCCGTGGCCGCCTGGGAGTGGGCGTCGGAGCTGGGCCTGGACCACCGGGTCGGCTCCGGCGCGGCCGAGCTGCCCCGGCCCGGGCCCAGCAACTGGCGCTGGCCCGGCTGCTGCTGCTCGACCCGCCCGTCGTCGTCTTCGACGAGGCGACGGCACTGCTCGACCCGCACACCGCGCGGACGGTGGAACGGGCCCTGGCCGGTCTGCTCGGCGGAACGGTGGTCTCCATCGCCCACCGGCTGCACACCGCCCACGACGCCGACCGGGTGGTGGTACTGGAGGACGGCAGGATCACCGAGAACGGCACCCACGGCGAACTGGTGGCCCGCGGCGGCGCGTACGCACAGCTCTGGAAGTCCTGGCACGGGTGATGCGGGGGCCGGGACCCGCCGTCCGGACCCCCGCCCGCCGGCCGCCGCCCCTGCCTCACCAGGCCACCGGAAGCCGGTGGACCCCGTAGAAGCCCATGTCCTCCCCAGCGGCACCTCCGACGGCGGAACGGCCAGCCTCAGGCCGGGGAAGCGGGCGAGGAGCGCGGGGAAGGCGACGCGCATCTCCGCGCGGGCCAGATGCTGGCCGATGCACTGGTGCGCCCCGTGGCCGAAGGCCAGATGGCCGGAGGCGGAGCGGGTGAGGTCGAGGCGGCCGGGGTCCGCGAAGCGGGCGGGGTCGTGGTTCGCGGCGGACAGCGAGACCGTCACGGACTCCCCGGCGCGCAGGGTGTGCCCCTCCAGTGCCACGTCCTCCAGCGGTGAGCGGGGGACCCCGAAGTGGAAGATGGTCAGGTACCGCAGCAGCTCCTCGACGGCGTTCCCGGCCAGGGACGGGTCGGCCGCCAGGCGCGCCCGCTGGCCCGGGTGGGACAGCAGCGCGAAGGCGCCCAGCCCCAGGGAGCCGGACGTCGTCTCGTGCCCCGCCGACAGCAGCAGGGCGCCCACCCCGGCGACCTCGGCGGGGGACAGCTCACCCGCGGTGGCGAGCACGCTCAGCAGGTCGTCGCCCGGCACCCGGAGCCGGTGGCGGGTCAGCTCCGTGAGGAAGGCGTCCAGTTCGCCCATGGCCGCCGCGGCCTCGGCGGCGGTCGCGCCGATCCTGAAGAGGGTGGCGCTGTTGCGCTGGAACCCGGCGCGTTCCGTGTAGGGCACGCCGAGCAGCTCGCAGATCACCAGCGAGGGGACGGGGAGCGCGAACCGCTCGACGAGATCGGCCCGGCCGCCGAGGCCGGCCATCGCCTCCAGGTGCGCGTCGACGATCTGCTCGATCCGGGGTGTCAGGGCCCGCGTCCGGCGGGCGGTGAACCAGCCCATCAGCTGCCTGCGCAGCCGCGTGTGGTGCGGTGCGTCCATGTCGACCAGCCAGCCCGGCAGGGCGGGCCTGCCGTAGAACGGGTCCGTCCCCGGCCGGCCCACCGGCACCCGCTTGAATTCCGACCGGGCGCTGAAGCGGGGGTCGGCGAGCACCCGGCGCGCCGGGTCGTACCCGGTGACCAGCCATCCGGTATGGCCGTCGGGGTAGCGCAGGCGGCTCACCGGTGCGTGCCCGCGAATCGCCGCGAGTTCCGGGGGCGGGTCGAACGGGCGGGTCCGGTCGCGGGCGGTGGGGTGGGCGGGAACGGTCCGGCCGCTCATGACCCGGCTCCGGACCCGGCTCCGGACCCGGCGGCGGCCCGCGGGCGGGCGTGGTCCCTGAGGAAGGCGCCGAGCCGCCGCACGCCCTCGTCGATCCCGTCCGGGTCCAGGTAGCTGCACGACAGCCGCAGCGTACGGGTGCCTCCGCCGCCGGGTGGAACGGGGCCATCGGGGTCCACAGCACTCCGTACCCGGCCGCGGAGGCCTCCAGCAGGGCGGGGTCCGCCCGCACCGGCAGCCGCATCTGCACGAAGAACCCGCCGCCGGGCCGGTTCCACTCCACCCCGTCCGGCAGGCCCGCGGCGCCCTCGCGGTCCAGCGCCCGCAGCAGGTGGGCGAGGTTGCGCCGGTAGAGAGCGGACCTGTTCCGGCCCATTTCGGTGAGCGAGCCGCCGTGTTCCAGCAGCATGCCGGCGATCAGCGCCTGGCACACCGGCGAGGTGTTCACCGTGACGGCGGTCTTCAGCCGCGCCAGTTCCGCAGCGAGAGGGACCGCGGGGCCGCCGGCGGTCCGCACGGACTGGTCGGCGACGACGTAGCCGACGCGGGCGCCGGGGAAGCACACCTTCGCGAACGTGCCGATGTGGACCACCCGCCGCCCGGTGTCCAGGGCCTTGAGGGCGGGCAGTTCGGAGCCGGGGGGCGCCGTGAACCCGTACGCGTTGTCCTCCAGCACGAGGAAGTCCTCCTGCTCGGCCAGCTCCAGCAGCCGCGGGCGCCGCCCGGCCGCCATCCGGGTGCCGCTGGGGTTGGCGTAGTCGGGCGCCACGTAGCACGCCCGGATGCGGCGGCCGGCGCGGCGGGCCGCACGGCACGCCTCGGCCAGCGCGTCGACGTCCAGGCCGTCGCCGTCCTCGGGCACGGGTACCACGCGGGCGCCGAGCACACCGGCGGCGCTGGTGATGCCCACGAAGCAGGGGTCCGAGACGGCCAGCAGGTCCTCCGGGGAGGCGATCAGGGCGCGCAGCGCCAGGAACATCGCCTCCTGCGCTCCGACGGTGATCACCAGGGTGCCGGGGTCGGCGGCGATGCCCTGGTCGCGGCGGAGGGCGTCGGCCACGATGCCGTTGATCACGCCCCGGGCGGGCCCGTACTCGTAGAGCAGCCGGTCCGCCCGGCCGCGGCCGGGGCCCGCCGCCGCCGCGTGGGCGGTGAAGCGGTCCAGGTAGCGGGCCGTGTCCAGCCCGTCGTAGGGCGCCGGGTGCGGGGCCCCGGGGGCGAAGGAGAGGGCGTCCGGGTACCGGTCCATGATCTCGTTGAGGAAGCCGATCGACTCCAGCGCCGGGTCCTGGAGCGAGGCGTGCAGGCCCTCGCGGGCGAGGGACGTCACGACGGGATCCGTTCGGAACGCGCCCGGTGGCGCTCGGTCTTGGCCAGGACGTCGGCACTGTAGATGCGGCGGGCCTGGACGACCGCGAACTCCGCCAGGTAGGCGCGCAGCAGGTCGATGGGCTCCTCGGCCAGCGTCAGCATCGCCCGGTTGGCGGCCACGGCCGGACCGGCCAGTTCGCGTACGGCGCGCTCGGCGGCCCCGTCGAGCGCGGCCGTGGGCAGCACCTCGTCGACGAGCAGGGCCGCGGCCGGGTCACCGGTGTGGATACGGCGGCCCGACAGGATGATCTGCCGGGCCGTCCGGGCTCCGGTGAGCCGGGTGAGCCGCAGGTTGCCCAGGCCCGGGACGATGCCCTCGTCGGCGGCCGGCAGGCTCAGGAACGCGCCCTCCTCGGCGATCACGCGGTCCAGGACGAGCAGGAGCTGCATGCCGCCGCCGATGGCGAAGGAGTCGACGACGCCCACCCAGGGCTTGCCCGCCACGCCGGTGCCGCCGGCGGCCGGACCGTCGAGGAGCAGCCCCCGGGCCATCTTGTTGATGTAGCCGAGCTCCCGGCCGAGGAGGAACCCGACGAAGGAGATCGCGCCCGAGCGCAGCTCCTTGAGGTTGATGCCCGCGCTGAAGACCCGCTTCCCGGCGTGGCGCGGGTGGGTCACGGGCCCGCCCCGCAGGACCCCGACGCGTACCCGGTCGTCGAGGAGGGCCACGTCGACGGCGGTTTCGAGGTCGGCGATCAGCCGGTTGTCCTCGGCGTTGAGGCAGTGGCCGTTGCGGAAGGTCACGTGGGCCGCCTCGCCGCGGCGTTCGAGCAGCACGGCGGGGAGGTCCAGCCGGTCCGCGCGGCGGAACTCCGCGAGGCGGGCGGCCGAGCCGGGGGCCGGGCGCAGCATGCTCTCGATGAGGTGCGTGCCCGCGGTGGGGAGCGCAGCAGTGCCCCGAAGAAGATGCCCTGGTCGATCTCGCGGCCTTCCTTGTGGGCCTGGAGGCGTCCGCGTTCCTCGGCGAGCTGGGCGGCGTCCGGTACGAGGCCGGGGAAGCGCAAGGCCGCGTCGGCGGCCAGGTCGGCGAGCCGGGGACGCCGGGTGCGCCCTGCGGTGAGGCCGTCGTAGACCGCCTCGGCGTGGCGTGCGAGGAACGCGTGCCGGGCCGCCCGGCACTCCTCGTGGAGGCGCGCCGCCTGCTCCGCCTCGGTGCCGGTGCGGTCCGGGCCGGGCGGCAGGAGGGCGAGCATACGCTCGATGCCGGCGGCGTGGCGGGCGAGGAGACCGGCGTCGGCGGCGAGGGCGCCGGCGAAATCGGGGGCGCCGGCCGGCCCGTCCTCCTCCGCGTGGTCCGGCCGGTCCTCCTCTGAGTGGTCCGGCCGGTCACTCATGCGGCTCTCCCCCCGCAAGGCCCGGCTCAGCGGCGGCCAGGCGGCGCAGTTCGCGGTCGCAGGCGGCCAGGTGCGGACCGAGGGCCTCGTCGAACTCCAGGCTCTGCGCCTCCATGAGGAGCTGCCGGCGGACGGCGAGTTCGCGGTCGGAGATCCGGCCCATCAGCACGGTCGCGGTGTGCGCGGCCTGCTCGGTGTCGTGCGTGAGCTGGTCGATCAGGCCCAGGTCGCGGGCCCGGCCGGCGTCGATGTCGTCGCCCCACAGCACGATCTGCCGGGCGCGGGCCGCCCGAGCTGCCGGGAGATCCGGTAGACGGCCATTCCGGGCCAGAAATGGCCGTCGTTGACGGGAGCGAGGAGCCGCAGGTCCGGGGAGCCGATCCGGTAGTCGCTGACCAGCAGCAGGTCGAGGGCGGGTCCGCCGCAGGCCCCGGAGGCGACGGCGATGCTCATCGCGG
The DNA here is from genome assembly GCA_003725745.1 of Streptomyces sp. I6. Taxonomy (GTDB): domain Bacteria; phylum Actinomycetota; class Actinomycetes; order Streptomycetales; family Streptomycetaceae; genus Streptomyces. The sequence continues at coordinate 6,763,817 of RHDP01000001.1, forward strand.
GCAGCCGCTCCAGCCGCCGCACGGCCCGCTCCCAGCGGCTGATCTGCTGGATGTCCACCGGGCCCGGCCAGGTGCGGGCACCGGCGCGGGCGTCCGGCAGCCGCACCAGGAGCACCGAGCGGTCGGCCCGTTCCTCCGCCCGGTCGCAGGCGCCGGCGACGGCGGCGGTCAGCTCGGGCAGCGGCTGCCCGGCGTCCAGCCGCAGGGTGATGCGCAGCCCGTCCGAGGTGCGCTCGCGCGTGTTCTCCGCCGTGCCGGCCGCCGGTTCGCCCTCCGCGGGCAGCGGCAGCCTGTCGTGCGTCCGCATCGCAGTTCCCTTCGTCGTCTCGCCGCCTCACGCAGCGCGGCCCGGGGTGCGGGTCACCACTGCGCCAGCGCCATCTCGATCGTCGAGCCGGGCCCCATCGTCATCAGCACCCCAGGTCGCCCGCGCGTACCGAGCCTTCGGACGCCAGCCGCTGGTAGGAGAAGAGGAAGGAGCCGCTCGACAGGTTGCCGTGGTCGCGCAGCACGCCGGTGGTGTGCCGTACGTCGTGCCGGGTCAGCCCGAGGTTGACCCGGACGGAGTCCACCACCTTCCTGCCCCCGGAGTGCACCACCCAGTGGTCGATGCGGGAGGCCGGCAGCCCCGTGCCGCGCAGCAGACGCTCCAGCGCCGCCTGCGCGTGGGCGCCGACGACGTAGGGGATCTGCGGGTCCAGCCGGAAGCTGAACTTGCCGTGACCGTCGTCCCAGTCGTAGCGCATGGCGTCGACGGCGTCGGGGATGAGGAGGCTGGAGAAGCGGAGCAGGGCGGGTGAGGGCGCCTCGCCGGCGTCCCGCCCCCGTCGCCGGGCGCGGTGACGGCGACCGCTGCCGCGCCGTCGCCGAACAGGCTGTTGACGACGGAGGACCGCATGGTGCCGTCGAAGACGTACGCCGCGGAGCACACCTCCACGCACACCAGCAGCGCCAGCTCACCGGGGTGGGCGCGGGACCAGCCGGTGACCGCGTTCAGGGCGTTGAGGCCCGCGTTGCACCCCATGCCCACGACGTCCAGCCGCGAGCAGGAGACGTCGATGCCCAACTCCTTGATCAGCAGGGCGGAGAACCCCGGGGTCAGGAAGCCGGTGGAGGTGACGCAGCACAGGTGGCGTACGTCCGGCAGCGCGGCTCCGGCGTCGGCGAGGCAGTTCTCGATCGCCCGGCGGCCCATCAGCAGGCCCTGCCGGGTGTGCTTGCGCAGGAGTTCGCCCTGGGACTCCACCACCGGGGAGCCGTCCGGGGCGGGCGCGGGCAGGGTCAGGCCGCGCCGCTCGATGGCGCCGCGCAGGAAGAGCGAGCGGACCCGGGGATCGGTGACGGCCAGCATGCCGAGCAGCTCGCGCTGGCTGTAGCTGGTCTCGGGGACGGCGGTGCCGACCCGGCGAGCCGGGCGGCGGTCCCGGTGTTCGGCGGGGTCATCCGAGGTAGTCCTCCGGGCCGCCTTCGCGCACGGTGTCCAGGGTGAAGCAGTGGAAGCCACCGCCGAACAGCCGCCGGTGGCGGTGCCGGACCGGCACCGCCGTGAACCGGTGCTTCTCCAGTACCCGGGCCAGCTCCGGGCAGGCCTCGTTGACCAGCACGGTGTCGGGGCTCACGGACAGCACGTTGAGGTCGATGAACAGGCTGGTCAGAACCAGGTCCTCGTCCTCGTAGCGGGGGAAGTCGTCGCTCTCCGGCGTGGGTGCGACGATCCGGTCCCAACTCCGCAGCGCCTCGGGCAGCTTGTCGGCGACGGCATCGGAGCGTACGAGCAGGGTGCCGGGGCGCAGTGCCAGGACCATGCTGTCGATGTGGCTGTCGCTGAGCCGGTGCACCCGGTGGACCCGGAACCGGTCGCCGACGTGGCGCTCCAGCCAGTCGCAGGCCAGGGCGTGGTGCGCGGTGGAGACGTTGACCACGAGGTCGCGGCCGAGGCGCAGGACCTGGGCGCCGTCGAACATCATCTCGATCCCACGTCGTAGGGCGAGGGGCTGGGAGTGCCGATGGGTTCGGTGGGGCCGCCGATCGTGCTCTCGCGGGCGTAGCCGAGGTCGAACGACGCGTCCGTCATCAGGGGGCGGGGCATCACCGTCCAGCGGGCGCCCTGCGCGAAGTACCGCTGGAAGACCGGTGTGAGGAACTGCGTCTCGAAGTAGCGCGACCGGATCATCGGCGGCGTCTCGATGATCTCGTCGCCGAGGATCAGCGTGTTGTCCCGGATGTTCAGCGGGGGCACGACGGAGGCGGACCAGGCAGGGGTGCGTACCTCGTTCGTGCCGGCATCGAGGTCCATCGGCCGGTGCACCGTGACCCCGAGGCCGGCCAGGGCCGCTGCCATGCCTTCGAGGTCCTCGGCGAGCTCGTCGACGTAGCGCTGCTTGATGGGCACCCGGCCGCGGCGGGCCCCGTCCGCGCCGGCGCCCGTCCCCCTGTCCCCGCCGACGGTGAGCCGCGGGTAGTACCACTCGGACCGCGAGGAGTTGTCGCCGGCGATGTTGTCGTGGAAGAAGAGGTCGAAGGACAGTTCCCGTTCGTGCGACGTGTAGTTGGCCGCCGAGCCGACGACGACCTCCTTGAGGGTGGACCATTCGTCGAAGCTGTTCAGCGTCACGTGAGCTCCTCGATCGCTTGAAGTGCCCCACCGGTCCCACTGATTGCGCCGGCTCCGACCAGCCCCGACCGGGATGCCGCACCCCCAGCGTCGACGTCGCGGCGATCAAGGGCAAGGGGGCTTCGCACCGGCGGCCGCTTTTCGGTCTCCCGCGGCGAGGACCCTCCCCCGCCCCGGCACGCGGAGGGCGGGGGGCGCCGTGCCGGCGGAGCGCTCCTGGCCAGTCAGGCCGCGCCGGCGTCGGAACGCAATTCCCCGGGTCTGATTCACAGCGGCAACGACACGGCCCTGAGAAGTGTCTGAATCCGCCCTCGAACCGACCTCTCGGAAGTGACATGGATCACAGCGGCCGCCCCGGTGGCATCCGGTGTGCTTCCATCGGATCCGGTGAGGCCCCCGGCCTCCAGGGCGGTGCCGACGCGCCGCTTCGCCTCCAACCGTGCGCAGTCACAACGGATTCACCCTCCGCCAGACCAGGCTCCCCGACTCTCCGGCCCCAGGGCCTCCGCACGCCCGAGCCCCCGCGCCCGGGTCCGCATCCCAGGTGCCTTCGGCGCGCACCGACCGCCTTCCACGGCGTCAGGACGACACACTCCGGGCTGCCCGGCCCCATGCGCATGTGCAACGCGGCGGACGCCGGCGCCGGCCCCGTCCTACGCGCCCCCTGCCCCTTCTCACCCCATGGACGACGAGGTGGACACACCGACATGCCCCGGCTCCTGATCGGCAACCGGCCCAGCGACGACCTGGTGGGAACGTGGGGCAAGCCCGCCATGGGCTGGTGGGCCCAGCGCCTGCTCTGGTTCGTCCGCGACGGCGACGTCCTGGTACTGCCCGAGCCCCCGGACGAGGAGTTCCTGACCTACGTGACCGATCTGACCGGTACGGACCGCACCGGTCTCACCCTGGTGATCCGGACGGCCGGGGACCGGCCCGGGGAGTGGCTGCTCGACCCGGGGCTGGCGGAGCGGACCAGGCAGGCCCTGGCCGGGCGGGCCGTCGAGGAGGTCTTCGCCCTCTGCCCCAACGAGGCGGTGGTCGAACTGGCCCGGGCGATCGGCGCGGAGGCCGCGGTGCCCGGCCACGCCTTCCTCGGCCAGGGCGGCGCCCTGATCGCCGACAGCAAGGCGGTGTTCCGCACGCTCGCCGCCGGCGCCGGGCTGCCCCTGCCCGACGGCGGGGTGTGCGCCAACCAGGAGAGCGCCTACCGCCTGATCACCCGGCTGCTGTCGGCGAGCCGGCCGGTGATCCTGAAGAAGGAGTTCCTCGCCGCCGGCAACGGCAACGAGGTCCTGACCCTCGCCGAGGGCGTCAAGGTGAACGGCGCCGGCCGCACGGTCCTCCTCGACGACCCCGGGGAAGCGGTCCGCGTCTACCTCAACGAACGCTGGGACTGGCTCACCGAGGGCCGCCGCCACCGGGTGGTCGTGGAGGAGTACCACCCCGGCAGCCGGGGCGTCTTCGCCGAATTCGTGATCGGCGACGAGGACGTCGAACTCGGCGGCCAGGGGGAGATGGTGGCCGAACCGGTCGCCGACCACTCCTATCTGCCCGCGCCGGATCTGGCACCGGGCCAGGAGGCCGCGCTGATGGCCGGCGGCCGCAGGCTGTGCGAGGTGCTGCAGGCGATGGGCTACCGCGGCGTCCTCAGCGCCGACGCCATCATCACCGCCGAGGGCACCGGCCCGGCCGTCCTCTTCACCGAGTACAACGGACTGGTCACCGGGTCGACCCACGTCTACCACCTCGGCAAGCGGCTGGCCGGAGCGGACTACGCCCGCGACCGCCTGCTGGCCGAGTACGTCTCCTGGCGCGTCCCCTCCTTCGCAGCGGCCCGCGCGCACCTCGACAGCGAGAAGATCGCCTGGGACCCGGCCACACGCACCGGGGTCGTCTTGCTGAACTCCTGGCGGGACAACCCGGGTGTCGTCCCCTACTGCCTGATCGCCGAGGACGCCGAGGCCGCGCAGCGCCTGAGGGAGCGGCTCGAGGAGGCCCCCGGGCCCTGAGCCGCCGCCACCCCGCAGACCTGTCCGCGGCCGGGCCGATCCGCCCGCGGACCGGACACCACACCGCCGCAGGAGAGAAGGGAGTGAACACCATGCAGAAGGAGTTCGAGGACTTCATGCGCCAGTACGAGGCGTCCCGCGCGCGCCTCAACAAGAGCGAGTCCCAGTAGGGACCCGCGAGTCGGCCCCCGGCGGAGGCCCGGCGCCACCGGTTCCACCGGGGCGCCGGGCACTCCGGCCGGGCGCCGGGCCGTTCGCGGCGGGCCGCCCAGCGGGCGGCCCGCCGCGGCGGAGCACCCACCGACCACGGAGATCCCCATGCCAGCGGCCCGGAACACGGACCCCTTCCTCCTCCAGGGCGAGCGCTTCGAGGACACCTTCCGGCAGCACGGCGTCGACTACCAGCGCCGTTTCCGCGCGCAGTTGCGCACCCTGCCCTCCGACGCCCCGAACCGGCCCTCGTCGTCTTCACCTGCGCCCACGACGCCGAGGTCGACCGCCTCTCCCTCGAACTGGGCCTGGGGGGCTACCCGCTGTACCGGATCGACGCCGACGACGTCGCGGACCGCTCCCTCGTCCTCGACCCGGACGCCGGCACGATGCGCATCGACGGCCTGCTCGTCCGGCCGGTCCTGCTCTGGATCAGGCACTTCCTCCCCAACGCCATCGTCGTCGCCGGCTCCCCCCTCCTGCACCGCTACGTCCGGGACCAGTGGGCGGCCGTCCTGGAAGTCGTACGCGAGTGGCCCGCCTGCCATGTCAACCCGCCCGCGGCCCGCCGCGCCAGCCGCCTCGCCCAACTGCGCCAGGCCGCGGCACTGGGCGTGCGCGTGCCCGGGACGGTCCTCGCCAGCAGCGCCGAGGAGGCCGCGGCCGCCCTCGGCTGCCCACCGGCGGAACTGATCGCCAAGGCGGCCGGCGACCACTTCGTCCAGCCGGAACCGGCCCGCTTCACCGGTGTCTTCCCCCGCAGGGTGACCGCTCCGGCACCCGGCCCGGAGCCGGTCCCCCTGCTCTTCCAGCGCTATGTCCGGCACACGCACGAGGTGCGTGTCTTCACCGTCGGCGGGGAACTCTTCGCCTACGAGGTCCGCAAGGGGGACCCGAGGGACGTCTGGGCGGACCCGGGAGCCGTCTCGGTGGCTGCCGCCGAGGTACCCGCCTCCCTCGCCGCCCCGGTCACCGCCCTCCTGGAGCGCACCGGCCACACCTTCTCGGGCTTCGACTTCCTCCTCACACCGGACGGCAGCCCGGTCTTCCTGGAATGCAACGCCAACGGCGACTGGGCCTGGTTCGAACGCGGAGCCGGCGACGAGCGCGTCAGCCGGGCCGCCCTTCGCCACTTCGCCACCCATCCGGACCTCGCTCCGACGGCAGCCGTCGGCTTCCGGGGCTGAGCGGCCCCCGGAACCGGCCGGCGGCCCCGGTCACCGGCCTGCCCCGCCGGCTCCCCCGCAAGCCCGGGCAGCCCGGACCGCAGCGGCAGGGCGAGGGAGAAATACCTGCCGCCCTCCTCCAGGCAGATGCCGTGCGCGACGCAGGACCCGAGGAACTCCTCCACCTCGGCCCGTTCCACCTGCCCGAAGCCCTCGGCCCGCTCCACCGGCCCGAAGCCCTCGCCGCCGCCCCGCCCGGCCAGCTCCCGGTGGACGCGGGCGGCGCTGCGCGGGGTGTCGCCGCACAGCTCGTACGCCCGCGCCCGCCACCCGGCGAGAGTGGTCTTGCGGCGCAGCCCGCCCCGGGTGTCGTAGAGGGTGAGCCAGTCGGGCCCGCGCCGGTAGGCGAGGGCGGGACGGTCCGCCGAGGCCCAGGCGCGCCCCCACGCCTCCACCGCCTTGGCGAGCTCGGCGACGGCGTCCGGCGAGGCGACGTCCGGCGCCCGGTAGTCGAAGAAGTACGCGATCCGGCTGTGGTCCATCCCCGGGACCGGGAAGGCCAGCCGGTAGGCGGTCTTCGGCGTGACCTCGCTCATCCCGAAGGAGGGGTCGGTGAAGTACGGGCTGAACCGCTCGAGCCAGATGCGTCCCACGCCGGCGGGCGGCTCCAGGTGGGTGAGCAGGGGCACGAGGGCGGCCTGGTCCGTGTAGTCCTCGTCGGTCTCTCCGGGGAATCCGGCGAGGAGGTTCCAGTCGACGCGGACGCCGTAGTAGTGGGCCCACTTGAGCAGGCGGATGTTGAGGAGCCGTGAGGACCCCTTGCGCATCAGAGCGAGGACATGGCTGCTGAGGCTCTCCAGCCCGGCTGGATCTTCCACACCCCGCCTCCGCCAGCAGCCGCACCTGGTCCCTGGTCAGGTTGGCCTTGACCTCGAAGAACAGGGCGGTGTCCCAGACGGACCCGCGCAGTCCGGCGCAGAAGGTGCCGAGGTACGCCATGTCGAGGATGTTGTCGACGGCGTCGACCGCCAGGACCCGGTGCCGGCGCATCAGCTCCTCCAGCTCGGACAGCGCCCGTGCGGGGGACTTGGCCCTGTACTGCATGCCCAGGGCGTTGAGCCCGCAGAAGGTGCAGTGGTGCTTGGCGCCCCACCAGCAGCCCCGGGAGAACTCCACCAGCAGCCGCTGGGTGTTCCGGCCGATCACCCGGTCCCGGCCGAGGGCCTCCAGGGCGGTGAAGTAGTCGCGGTAGTCCGGCACCGGCAGCTGGTCCATGTCCCGGGTGCGGGTGCCGGGGACGGGCGTGGTCACCCGGCCGTCGGGGGTGCGGCCGCAGACACCCGGGATCCGGGCCGGATCGGCGCCCCGCGCCACCGCCGCCGCCAGCCGGGGGAGCGTCACATCGCCCTCGCCCACGACCACGTAGTCGATGAAGCCGAAATTCCTCAGGTACTCCGGCCCCATGTCCCCGTCGTAGTTCGCACCGCCGAATACGACGACGACTTCGGGACGCGCTTCCTTGAGGCGGCGTGCCAGAGCCAGGGCGGCGACGTTCTGGATGAACGTCGACGTGAACCCGACGATGTCGAGATCCGACCAGATACTGCGGGCGGCGAGTTCATCGATCCAGGAGGGCAGGCGGCGGCACCGCAGATCGGCCACGGCATCCCAGTCCAGGCCGGCCCCGGCGCACATCTCGGCCACCTCGGGAAAACGCCGGCGGTAATCCTCCACGTCCTCCGTCACCCCGAAGGCCGCCGTCCCGAAGAGCCATTCACCGAACAGGTGGACCCGTTCGGAAGGAGCTTCGGTGATGAGATCGTAGAGATCCGTTCCCAGCACGGCGGACAGCTCCAGATTCGGGTAGACGCTCCGCGCGTCGTGGCCGAAGGACCCCAGTGCGGCCTGGAGCAGGCCGCACTGGATCGACGGGGTGTCGGTGCGCGCCCAGGGCATGTTCACCAGCCCGATACGCAACGGCCTCGCCGGGACGCAGTCCGGCGGGAACAGGGGCTGGCCGACCAGTTTCAACACACCGCCGCCTGACACGATTCCTCCATACGGTCCGCTGCGGCAGACCGGACCCCTCCCCGGCGGGCGGGGAAGGACCCGGGGCGCGCGCTGGTGGGTTTCGCCGGCTCAGTCCTTGACGTTGCTGGTCGAAACGATGCCTGTGTCCTTCACATTGCTGTCCGAGACGATCTCGGCGACATCGGCTTCCTCGATCTCGGTCCAGACGATTTCACGCTCCATGGTTCACCTCCCTCCTCATATCCGGACAGGGGATTTTGCCGGTGAACGGTCATCGATGGTAGGAACCGCGCCCGGTGGCCAACAAGATGGCGATCCGGCCACCGGAGCACCGCCGCCGGGGTATCAGGCCGGTTTCCGCGGGACTTCCGGCACGGATGAGGCGCTCTTGACGCCCCTTCCGTCGCCTTTTCACAATTGGCCGGTCCAGCCGGACGAAGAGCCCTTCTCCGGCCGCCGGGAATTGCACCGCGACCACGGGAGTATTGCCGGATGCAGCGACTGCTCATCGGAAACGACTGGAGCGAAGAGCTGGAGGAGCCGGCCGGAAGCGGCTGGGCCGTGCAGCGCCTGCTGTGGTTCGCCCGCGACGGCGACGTCCTCGTCCTGCCCGTCCCGCCCGAGGAGGAGTTCCTCTCCTACGTCACCTCGCTGACGGGCACCCGGCGCGACTCCCTGCACGTGGCCGTCCCGCCCCCTGGACGCACCGGCACCGGCGCGCTCACCGCGGACCGGCTCACCCACCCCGCCTTCATCGCGGAACTGCGCGAGAGGACCGCCTGCCGACCCGTCGACGAGGTCTTCGCCCTCTGGCCCGACGCCGCCGTCGCCGCCGTCGCCGACGCCCTCGGCTGCCCCGGGGCCCTGGAGGGACACGGATTCCTCACCCAGAGCGGCGGACTGCTCGGCAGCAGCAAGGCCGTCTTCCGCGCCCTGGCGGCCGGCGTGGGCGCCCCCCTGCCGGACGGCGCGGTCTGCGCCGATCGGCGTCGCGCGCAGGAGCACGTCGCCCGCCTGCTGGACGGCGGCAGCCCGGTCATCCTCAAGCAGGACTACGGATCGGGCAGCGACGGCAACGAGATCCTCAGCCGTACCGGGGCCGTGGACCTGCGCGGCGCACGGGACGTCCGAGTGCTCCCCGACCGCACGGCGGTCTCCGCGTACCTCGCCGAGCGCTGGGACTGGCTGACGGCCGGCGGCCGTGACCGGGTGGTGGTGGAGCGCTACCACCCCGGCAGCCGCGCCTACTTCGCCGAATTCTGGATCTCCGACGCCGGCGTCCGGCTCGGCGGCCACGGCGAGATGCAGTACCGCCCCTCCCCGACGCCCAGGTCATGCCCGCCCCGGACCTGACCGCACGGCAGCTCGGCGCGCTGCTGGACGGCGGACAGCGCATCTCGGCCGGGCTGCGGGCGGTCGGCTACCGCGGGATCCTCAGCGCGGACGCCGTGGTCACACCGGAAGGCGACGTCCTGTTCACCGAGTACAACGGCCGCGCCACCGGCTCCACCCACATCTACGAGATCGTCGGCAAGCGGGTCGTCGGACCGGGCTTCGGCACCGACCGCATCCTGCTGGAGCGGGTGTGGCCGAAGCACTGGCAGGTGCCCTCCTTCACCGCCGCCCTCACCAGGCTCCGCGACTCCGGCCACGCCTACGACCCGGAAACCCGCCGAGGCGCGATCATCCTGGCCGCGTACCACCCCGGCCGCAAGGGCGTCATGCTCTGCTTCGCCGACGACACCGTCGAAGCCGCCCTCCACCGCGAAGAACTGGTGGCCCGGCTGTTCACCCCCTGACCGCGCCTCGGCCCACCGGGATGCGCGTGCGCACCTCCACGGAAAGGACGTCGACCGCGTGTGCGACCGGTCGCTATGATCAGGGCCGGCAGGGCCGTAGCGCAGTGGTCGTCGCGCCCGAACGTCAAGTAGGAGGACGCCGGTTCGAATCCGGTCGGTCCTGCCACCCCTGTTCCCTGTGGACGACGCCGAACGCCGGGCACCGGCGACACACACCGGTGGAGTGGTGATGACGCAGCCGACCCCCGCGCACTGCCCCGCGGGCGAGCACCCCGGCAGCCCGCTCACCGCCCTCGCCCTCACCCCGCTCCCCGCCGGGCCGGACGCCGGCCTGCCGGCCCGCTCCGGTGAGGCGTTGGCGGCCGGTCCCCGTCGCCCCCGCGACGGCCGTTCCGGGGTGCGGCCGCGGCCCGTTGCGGGACCCGGCGCGCACCCCGCCCCGACTCCGGGAGCGGGTGCCCGCCGGTGAACTCGTTCCCGCCCGAAGCAGCAGCGGCCTGGCTGCGGATCCGCCACTACGCCGTGCCCCGGTGGATGATCGAGCAGGCCACCGCACACCGCCTCGCCGGGGACTGGGCCGCCGCCTGCGCCGCGGCCCGTGTGGACATCGCCTTCGCCCCGGCGGAGATCGCCGCCCGCCACGGCGCCGGGGCCGCCGCGGCCCTCCTCGACGACCTGCGCCACCTCGCACCCGACCTGCTGCGCTGGCACCTGCCCCGTTACGTGCGAGGCGGACACACCCGGCTCGTCCCCGGCAGGACCGTTCTCCTGGCCCGCTACGGGCCGTCCGCCGAACGGCCGTCCGGGCCCGTGCTCCGCGTCACGACCCCAGGCCGGTCGGCAGGACCCCAACGGCTCGTGCTGCACTGCGCCCTCTCCGGCGTCCAGGAGCTCCTCGGTGAAACCGGTCCCCGTGTCCACGACTGGACCTCGGCACGGCACCTGTGGGACGCCCGGCACACCGCCGCGCTCCGCGAGCGGTGCGGCGGCAGCCGGGACCGGGCGCCGTTCTGCCGTGCCGACGGCACGCCTCTGGCCCCGGACCGGCTGCCCACGGCCGATCCCGGCTCCGGCGACCCGGCGGCCCGCACCGAGTGGATCACCCGGCTGCACGAGCAGGGCGCGCTGGAAGCGGCGTTCGCCGCCGCGGGCATCGGCCTCGACCCGGCGCCGCCGGCCACCAGGAGCTGGAACCGCGTCGACCCGGAGTCGCTGCTGCGCGGGTGCCCCCTCAATCTCGCCCGCCTGGCCCCCGAACTCCGGCAGCTCTCCCGGGAACGAGGGAGCCGCCGCTTCCAGATCCCGCGGACGTACGGAGCGGCCATCCTGCTGGAACTCTCCGGACCCGGCCCTTCCGGGACGCTCCGGGCGCGGCTGGCCGCGCCCGGCCGGATCGCGGCCGTGCCGCACGTGCCCGAAGCGCTCTGGCAGCGGCTGCCCGACCTCGACCTCGTCCGCACCGGGCAGCTGGCCCCCGCGCGGCTGCACCCGCTGGTCGCCGGGGCGCTGTTCCCCGGCCTGGAAGCCGCCTGCGGCGCCGCGGGACCTCCCGGCCCGAAGGCCCCCGAACCGGTCAGCGTCCGCTGCCGGGGCGCATGGCACCAGGTCGCCTGGGCAGACGGCGGACTCCGTATGCCCCACGCCGAGGAGGAACAGCGCCGGGAGCGCGCCCTCGGCGGTGCCGCCACCGGCTGCTTCGCCGTACAGCAGGGCTGGACGCCCGCCTCCGGCCGGCCGCCGAAGGCGCTGCGCGCCCAGTGGGCCGATCTCTTCCGGCGCGCCGAGCACGGCGACACCCCGGGCGTGCGGGCACTCCTGGACGCGGGCGTCGACCCGCACGTCCGGGACGGTGCCGGGCGCACCCTGCTGCACGCCCTGTACCTCCTGGACCACGAGGAGTTGCTGCCCCGGCTGCTGGCGGCGGGAGCGGATCTCGAGGCCACCGACACGTCCGGCCGGACACCGCTGTTCACGGCCGCCTCCGAGGGCGGATCGCGCACCCTCGTGGAGGCGCTGATCGCCGCCGGAGCGCGCATCGACACGGTGGACCCGTCGGGCATGTCCCTGGCCCACGTCATCAGGCTCCGCAGAAGGGACGACCTGGTCCTCCTGCGCGACCGGGTCCGGACCGAGCATCCCGGCCTCGGCGACGACAGGTGGGAGGCACGGGCCCGCGTCTCGGAGACCAGGGCGAAGAGGACGGCGACCGACGAGGACACGCACAGGTGACCGCCGCCACCGGCCTTCCCGGCCCGCCGCACCCGGCCGGAGTCCGCCGTCACCGGACGGCGGCGGGGCACGGACACGCGCTCCGGCGTGCCGGGCTTCACCGGGCACCGCTATCCGTGGGCGGACGCCGATCCGCGCGGGGCGGGTTCCGTCGCCGGGGCCCGGATACTCCCGGACCGCGCGAGGGGCGCACGCCCTCCTCATCGACGGATCGTCCGGGGGAGAGCCCGCCGGAGGCTCGCCGTCGTGCTGCGGGCCGGGGCCGACACCTGCACCCCCGGGTCGGCGGACCGGCGTCTCGGGCACGGCCCGTGGAGGCCCGGTAGGCCTCCGGGGCGCTGAGGCGGTGGGTCGCGCGTTCCCGCCGGAGCGGCGGGCGTTCGGGGGAGAGCCTGCCGGAGGCTTGCCGTCGTGCTGCGGGCCGGGGCCGACACCTGCACTCCCGGGTCGGCGGACCGGCGTCTCGGGCACGGCCCGTGGAGGCCCGGTAGGCCTCCGGGGCGCTGAGGCGGTGGGTCGCGCGTTCCCGCCGGAGCGGCGGGCGTTCGGGGGAGAGCCTGCCGGAGGCTTGCCGTCGTGCTGCGGGCCGGGGCCGACACCTGCACTCCCGGGTCGGCGGACCGGCGTCTCGGGCACGGCCCGTGGAGGCCCGGTAGGCCTCCGGGGCGCTGAGGCGGCGGGCCGCGCGTTCCCGCCGGAGCGGCGGTTGTCGGCCAGCCCTGTCGAACGTGCCGGAATGCGACTGCCCGTTGGTGCGACCCGTCAGTAGCCTGACCCGACGTGAAGGACAGAGTCCGCACAACCACGAGTCGGCGCACGGTCGTCAAGGCCGCTGCCGCCACCGCTGTCGCCGGATCCGTGATGACCGGCACCCACGCGGCCTCGCCCGCGTCCGCCCGGGAGCAGGCCCCTGCCTTCGTGCACGGGGTCGCCTCCGGGGATCCGCTCCCCGACGGCGTACTGCTGTGGACCCGGGTCACCCCGTCCCCCGACGCGCTGCCCGGCTCCGGCAAGGGCCCCGCCACGGAGGTGGGTTGGGAGATCGCCGAGGACCGGGAGTTCACCAGGGTCGTCGCAGGCGGCCTGACCACGACCACCGCGGCCACCGACCACACCGTCAAGGTCGACGTCAGGGGCCTGCGCCCGGCCGCCACCTACTACTTCCGGTTCCTGACCGGTACCGCGGTCTCCCCCGTCGGCCGCACCCGGACCGCGCCCGCGGCGGACGCCGCCGCGCCGGGGCTGCGCTTCGGCGTGGTGTCCTGCTCCAACTGGGAGTCCGGGTACTTCGCCGCGTACCGCCATCTCGCGGCCCGCGCCGACCTGGACGCGGTCCTGCACCTCGGCGACTACATCTACGAGTACGGAACCGGCCATCTTCCGGACGACGAGTACGTCGTGCGCCGCCACGAGCCCGCCCACGAGATCACGACGCTCTCCGACTACCGTACCCGGCACGGCACGTACAAGACCGACACCGACCTCCAGGCGATGCACGCCGCCCATCCGCTCATCGCGATCTGGGACGACCACGAGATCGCCAACAACTCCTGGTCCGGCGGCGCGCAGAACCACACGCCCGGCACCGAGGGCGACTACGCGGCCCGGGCCGCCGCGGCGAAGCAGGCCTACTTCGAGTGGATGCCCGTGCGCACCTCCACGGAGGGCACGGTCTACCGCCGGCTGCGCTTCGGCAAGCTGGCCGATCTGCATCTGCTGGACCTGCGGTCGTTCCGCTCCGAGCAGGTGTCCGTGGGCAGCGGCAAGGTCGACGACCCGGAGCGCACGATCACCGGCCGGGCCCAGCTGGACTGGCTGAAGGCCGGCCTGGCGTCCTCGGACGCCGCCTGGAAGCTCGTCGGCACCTCGGTGATGATCTCACCGCTCGCCTTCGGCGCGCTGCCCGCCCATCTGCTGGGGCCGATCGCCGAACTGCTCGGGCTGCCCAAGGAGGGGCTCGCGGTCAACGTGGACCAGTGGGACGGCTACACCGACGACCGGAAGGAGCTGCTGAGGCATCTGACGGACCGGGGGATCGAGAACACCGTCTTCCTCACCGGTGACATCCACACGGCGTGGGCCAACGACGTACCGGTCACGGCGGCCACGTACCCGTTCTCGCGGTCGGCGGCCAGCGAGTTCGTGGTGGCGTCGGTGACCACCGAGAACCTGGACGACGTCCTGCACGTCGCCCCGGGCACGGTGTCCCTGGTGGCGGCCACCGCCGTCAGGGCCGCGAACCGCCATGTGAAGTGGCTCGACTTGGACCACCACGGCTACGGCGTGCTGGACGTGACCGCCGAGCGCTCGCAGATGGACTACTACATCCTGTCCGACCGGAGGAAGGCCGACGCTACGGCCCGCTGGGTCCGCTCCTATCGGACCCGCAGCGGAACCCAGCAGGTCGAGCGAGTGAGCGGGCCGGTGCGCTGAAGCCGGGAGCGGGGGAGGGAACCGCCGGGCTGCTCACGTGGGGCACCGGACAGGCCGGGAGGGGAACAGGCCGCACCGGATCGGGGTCGCGTCACGCCCCGCCCGGCCTGTGCCCTGCCCCGCCCGCAGGCCCGTCGCGACCACCGCTACACACCGGGGCCCGGTGCCCGTGCGGGCCGGACCAGCGCCTGGGCGACGACGACGGTCTCACCGGTCGAAGGTGACGGCGGGGCCTTGGTGCAACTCGTAGTCGAGGCCCAGTGCTTCGCTCACACGCCGGCGGAACACGGCGCCGTCGGCCCGGTCAGAACCCGGTAGACCGGCAGCCCGCCAGGTGGTGTGCTCATGAGGAGAAGGATCCCGGACGTACCCGCTCGCCGTGCCGGCAGGGCGTCTTGACCCGGGCCGGTCGCACTCGGACCGCCGGCCCTCCGCTCGCCTCCCGGCGGGAGGCGACCTGGACTCGGCCGGAACCGGGAGTGCGGTCTGCTTCAGTACCTCAGCCAGGTGAACGTCCGCTTGCCGCCGCTGCTCTCCGCTGCCAGATTGACCACACCGGTCTCGACGACGTGGTCGTCCACCACGATCTCCGGCGGGAAGATCAGGTTCACATAGCTGAAGGAGAGCTTCTCGTCGAGCGCGTCGAGTGGGGACGTGATGTCCTTGCTGCTGATGCTCACCGGGTTGCCGCTGCCGTCGTACAGCGAGGTGTTCTCCCGGAGGTTCACGACCACCCGCACGATCTTGCCGTGGTAGGTGTCGCCCTTGTCGCGTACATCTGCGGCGATCTGCTGGGGGATTTGACTCAGGGCCCGGTCCGTCACGCGGACGTGGTCACCGACATGGGTGCTGAGATCGTAGAACGTGGCCGCTTCCTTGAGGGTGCGAATGGTGCTCTCCGCGACGTCGTGCTTCCCCAGCTGCTTGTTCGCCTTCTCGCTTGCCTTCCGGACGGCCGCCTTGACCTCCTCCTGGCCGGCCTTGCGTGTGCGTTTCACCATGTCCGCGGTCGTGTGCTGCCGCGAGGCGTAGTCGGGCTTCTTGGCGCTGGCCTCGTAGGGCCAGGGCAGCAGGTCGCTGTGCCGGATCTCCCAGAGTCGCTTCGCGTCGGTGTACTCCAGCGTGTAGCGGAGTCCGCTCACGGAGAAGTCCGAGACGAGCGGTCCGCCGGGCATCGCCGACCTGGCCAGTTCCCGCTCCGTCGCCCGAGTGGCACCGGCCACCTTGGCTATCTCACGCGACGCGAGATAGGTCTCCTCCGCGGAGACCTTCGGGTCCGCGAGGGACTTCAGATAGGCATCGCAGGCTGCCTCCACCGCCTTCTTCAGATCCGTGGTCGGGGCCGACGCGAGGAAGTCCCGCAGCCCCTTGGCGAACGGGTTGCGGCCGTTCTTCAGCTCCTGGATGTCGGCCGTCCAGCCCCCCGGCCACGTGGCCCCGCCGTGGAGTTTCTCGTCGAACCACGACATGCGTGCTGCCCCTTCTTCCGGTGACCGCGGCGCTTCTCCGTCCGCCGCGTGCGTACAGGCGGGGGTTCCGCGCCCGTCCCCTGTGCGTCCGCCGCCCCCGCGGAGTTCGGGGAGCGAGGAGTCCGGGGACTGTCCCATGCGCTGAAACATCCTCATCGCCGTCACCAAAGGCAACAGCAGCCCCGGTTGCCGGTCAAGCAGATCAAGAATCCCCCGGGAGGATGTCCGTTTCGCTGCGACCGCTGTCCGAAACGCTCGGGTTGAGCGTGACCCGGGGTCTTCTCGGTCAACCCGACGGCCCTCGGGGAGTCCGTACTCCGGCCGTCGTCCGTGGTACGAGCGAGGGGAGCCGGCGGCCGGTGGCCGCTCGGGGCGGCGGTTCCCGAGCGGGCCCGGCAGCGGCACCCGGCCCGGAGCGGGGGCCCGGGGCGAGCGGTACGACGGCCGGGCCCGGGCCGGCATCCACCGCCCGGCCGGACAGCCCGGGCACGGGCGGCTGCCGGTCCGCCGCAACCGGGGAAGCGGCGAACTCGGCTTCCGTCCGGCGGGCCGGGCGGCTCCGGCAGGAGGCCCGCGGCCCGCGCGGGGCGGGACCCGGCGGGTCGTCACCGGCCGGTGAAGACGGGGTCGCGCTTCTCCAGGAACGCCTGCATGCCCTCCTTCTGGTCGCGGTTCGCGAACAGGGCGTGGAAGACCCGGCGCTCGAACAGCAGGCCGTCGCGCAGGCCCGTCTCCAGGGCGCGCTGGACCGCCTCGCGGGCCGCGAGCACGGCGGGCCTGCTGTGCGCCGCGATGGTCCGCGCCACCGCAGCCGTCTCCTCGGCGAGCCGGTCCGCGGGCACGGTCCGGGAGACCAGGCCGGCCCTTTCGGCCTCGGCGGCGTCCATGGTGCGGCCGGTGAGGATCATGTCCATGGCCCGGGCAGCGCCGACCAGGCGGGTCAGGCGCTGGGTTCCGCCGATTCCCGGGATGACCCCGAGCCGGATCTCCGGCTGCCCGAAGACGGCGGTGTCGGCGGCGATGACGAGGTCGCACATCATCGCGAGTTCGCACCCGCCGCCGAGTGCGTACCCGGCCACCGACGCGATCTTGGGGGTGCGCAGTGCGGCGAACGCCTCCCAGCCGGCGAAGTGGTCGTCCGCGGCCATCTCCACGGCGGTCCGTGACGCCATCTCGGAGATGTCCGCACCGGCCGCGAACGCACGCTCGGAACCGGTGACCACGAACGAGCCGATGCCGGGGTCGCGGTCCAACGGCTGCAGAGCGTCCATGAGTTCCCCCATGAGTTCGCTGCTCAGGGCGTTCAGGACGGCCGGTCTGTCCAGGGTGACGGTGACGACCCGGTCGTCACGGTCGACGCGGATGGTGCGGTACTGACGGTCGGTCATATGCGTGCGGATCCTCTCAGGAGTCCCAGATGGCGCCGTAGGCGGGAATGCCGAGCCGTTCCAGGCCGTGGACGACCTGCCAGGTCAGCCTCTTGTTGGAGATGCAGATCACGGCTTCGGCGCCGAAGTCCCGGTAGGCCGCGTAGGCCAGGCGCACCATGTCCGGCTTGCCGTTCTCGGAGGTGTCCCAGACGACCGCGTCCGGCTGGACGGCGAGGATCTCGTCGACCAGCGCGTCACCGTACGTCGTCCGGGGGCTGCGGGTCGCCCACACCAGGCGGGACGGCACGTCGGCGGCGAGCAGGTGGGGCAGGCACGGCCCGATCCCGCTGCCGGTCGCGACGTACACGACCCTGTGGAACAGGGTCTCGATGTGGGCGACGCCGGCGGTGGTGATGCCCTTGACCCAGACATGGGAGGGCAGGTCGTCGATGAAGGCGCCGGTCCAGTCACCCGCCCGGGACACCGTGAGCCGGAATCCCCGGCGGCCGGGTGCGGGCACGTTGGCGAAGGAGTGCCACTCGGTCAGCGGGCTGCGGCTGACGGCGGTCGAGGAGCCGGCGAACGGCGTCTGGCCGTGGTCGAAGTGGGCGATGGCCACGTGCGGCGACGGCCGTTCGATCCGGATCGGGACCCGGCGCAGCCTCAGCCAGGGCAGGACGACACTGAACGTGACCACGGCGAGCACCCACACGCCGGGGTCGGCGACCGGGGACCGGCCCTCCGCCCGCAGCGACAGCAGCAACTGGGCCCAGAACAGGGAGAGGGCCGCCCATCCGCCGAACCGGTGGGTGCGTTCGAACAGGTCGTGGTGGCGGGCCCGCACCGGCGGCATCGCCATCACCACGACCACGGTCAGCAGGGCGACCAGCAGGTAGGAGACCGCCAGCACCACCGCCGGGGCGCGTTCCGCCGTCAGGGCTGCGGTCTGAGCCAGGAACAGCACCGTCCCGGCGAGGGCGCCCCCGAGGTGCAGACCTCCGAAGTGATACACCTTCCCGAGGGCCCAGCGGATTCTGAGCGGCCAGTGCAGGGGCGCGGCGACGGCGATCCGGAACAGCAGGTTGATCACGTACTGCTGGCGGATCACGACCGCCAGGGCGAAGTCGGCCAGCGCCAGGCGTCCCAGCGTGTGCGCGTCCACCGCGTCCCGGGCTTCCAGGGCGGCGAGCAGGACCAGGTTGATCGCCACGACCAGGACGGCCAGCCGGTTGTAGTGCATCAGCCGGGGATGCTTCCAGACCCGGCGTGCGAGCGGGGCGGGCGGAGGCAGGCGGACGTCCTGCGGCAGGGCCCGCGGCAGTGCCTGCGGCCGCGGCGCGCTCATCGGCCGGCCTCCCGGCCCCGGTGCTCGACCAGACGCAGCAGGGCCGCTTTGTCGATCTTGCCTCGGCTGGTGCGGGGCAGCTCCTCCATGACGTGGACCGCCTCCGGAACGCAGTAGTAGGGCAGCGCGAGAGCCACGGCCCCACGGGCGGCTTCGGGATCGAGCCCGGTCCCCGCGGCGAAGGACACCAGCGTCCGGTCGTCCACTTTCACCGTGGCGGCGCGCCTGCAACCGGGCAGCGCCTCCAGGACGGCGGAGACCGAATCGAGTTCGACGCGGAATCCGCGGACCTTCACCTGGTCGTCGGTCCTGCCGAGGACCTCCAGTCGACCGTCGGCGGTCCAGCGGCCCAGGTCGCGGGTGCGGAACATCAGGCGGCCGCCGCCGGAAAAGAGGTCCGGGACGTACCGCTCGGCCGTGAGGGCCGGGTCGCCGAGGTAACCGGCCGACACACCGTCGCCGCCGGCCCATATCTCGCCGACCTCGCCGGCCGGTAGGGGGCGCTGCCGCGCGTCGAGCACGTACACGGTGTTGTTCGGGGTCGGCCGGCCGACCGTGAGCCGGGCGGCGGAACGGCGGTGCCGCTGCATGGTGTTGACGATGGTGGTCTCGGTGGGGCCGCAGGAGTTGTAGAAGACGCGGTTGCCGGCCCACCGGTCGGCGAGGGCCCGCGGACAGGGCTCCCCTGCCACGGCGACGACACGGACCGAGGGACAGGACGCCGGGTCGATGCCGCTGAGGATGGTGGGCGTGGAGATCACCACATCGGCCCGGCGCACCGCTGCCGCGATGTCCTTGCCGCGGATGACCAGGGTCGCCCCGTGCGTCAGCGCGCCGAGCATCTCCCACGCCGCCATGTCGAAGGCGATGCTGAGGATCTGGGCCACCCGGGTGCCCGGTCCCATGCCCAGGCCGCCCGGTTCGGTCAGGAGCAGGTTGCACACATTGCGGTGCGTCACCACGACGCCGTTCGGCGAGCCAGTGGTCCCGGAGGTGAAGAGGACGTAGCAGGGATCGTCTCCGCTCGTGGGACGGACGGGGACGAACCGCGTGCCGTCCCCGTCCCCGGGCCGGGCCATCACGGCGTCGACCGCCGTCACCCGCACGCCGTCGGCGGCCGGGACCAGATGGGCGTGCTCCTCCGTGGTGAGGACCACCCGGGCCCGAGTCACCGCGATGACGTGCCGCAACTGCTCGGCCGGGCAGACCCGTACGTCCTGGGGTACGTAGGCGGCGCCGGTCTTCAGCACGGCCAGCAGTCCGACCAGCAGGGGGATCCCCTGCCGGTGAACAGCGGCACGTACTGGCCGGGGCCGACCCCGGCCTCCGCCAGCACGAAGGCCAGACGGTCCGCCTGACGCTCCAGCTCCCCGTAGGTGACGGACCTCCCCAGGTGTTCGGCCGCCACCGACCCGGGCCGGAGGGCAGCCTGCGCCGCGACCGCCTGGTGCACCTGCTCGCAGGTGAGGCCGACGGTGGGGCCCCGGCCGAACGCGGGCGGCACCGCTGGGGCAGTCGGCCGGTCGGGGCAGGCCGCACGCTCACCGGCCTCCCCGCCCCGCTGCTCCGCCGCTCCCGCGGTTCCGCTGCATGTCTGCTGGTTCACAGCCGCCCACCCTTCTCGACCGGGATCCGGACCGCGCGTCCACGCGGCCGGCTGCCTGACGGCAGCACAACGCAGTCCACAAGCCGCGTCCCAGCCCGGACAAGGTCGATCCACGGGGCGTCACACTCATGTAAGAATCGGGCCCGCTCTTCGGCCACATGAGGTGCCCGTGAGAACTCAATCCTTCTGCCGGGCAGTTCGTGGCGCGGGACGTTTCGGAACGGGCGGGGACGACGTGGCCGCGGGCCGGGCGGTGATGGAGCATCGACCGGCACGGGACCGCCGAACACCGCTGCGGTTAGGACGCCCCGGTCTTCCGCGGCACCGGTTTCGCGACGACGGAGCGCTGCGTCTGATCGAATACCGGAGTGCGCTGCTACGCTCCGGCCATGTCGTCCGAACAGCCTTCCATGCCCGGTCGATCCCATGGGAGCAAAGAAAGGCTGGGAACTCTCCTCGCGGCATACACCGGGCTGTTCGTCGTCAATGTCAACGTCCTGATCACCTATGTCGGGATCTTCGACATGCAGCGTCGTCTGGGCATGGGGGAATCCGACCTGCAATGGCTGGTGGGTGTCTACAGCATCGGTATGGCCTCGGCCACGATGATCAGTGCGACGCTGGCGGACGTCTTCGGCAGGAAAACCGTCTACGTGGTGAGCCTGTGCGTGTATGTCGCGTGTTCCCTGGTCGCTGCCACGACGTCGAGTGTGCTCGTCCTGGTGGTGGCGAGAGGAGCCCAGGGGGTTTCGGCCGCTGCGGTCATCGTCACCTCGCTCGCCCTGGTGAGCGGGGTGAGCACCACTCGGGAGGCGAGAACGAAGGCCGTCGGAACCTGGGTCGCCGTGGGGAGCGTGGCAGTGGCCCTGGGGCCGCCGGTGGGAGGGGTCCTGGCCCAGTTGGCGGGCTGGCGCGGTCTCTTCGCGGCCGCGGTCCCGCTGTGCTTGGCCGTGCTGCTCCTCACACTCCGGTTCGTGCCCCGGTCCGAGCGGGCGGAGACCCGCGCATTCGACTGGACGGGGCAGTTCTTCTTCGTCCTGACAGTGGCGTCAATGGCGTTCGTGATGATCCAGGGGCCGTCCTTCGGATGGCGCTCGGGCGTCACGCTTTCCCTGTTCGGGCTGAGTGTGCTGGGATTCCTCGTCTTCGTGGTCCGCGAGTCCCGGGCCCGCCACCCGATGCTCGACGTCTCTCTGTTCCGCAACCGGTTGTACGCCCTCGCCGTTGCCGCGGTGTTCTTCGCCGCCTTCTGCAACGAGGGAGCGTTCTTCGTCGTGATGCAGTACTACCGAAGGATTCGGGAGTATTCCCCGATCGAGGTCGGATTCCTCGTCCTTCCGTTCGCCGTCGGATATGCGGTGGTCGCCCTCAAGGCGGCGGCGCTGCGGACGCGATTCGGTTTGCGGCGCCTGCTCCTGTGCGGTCAGGCGGGTCTGCTGCTCGGTCTGCTCGCCATGGTGTTCGGCTTTCCCGTCGGCAGGGGCACGGTCCTGCTCGGCATGGCCGTCGTCGGCATGGCCTCGGCCATGGTCATCACACCGGTTGTCGCACTGGTGCTGGAGGTCATGCCATCGGACCGGTCGGGCATGGCCTCCGGGATCGTGAACACCCAGCAGCCCCTCGGCGGGGCGATGAGCTTCGCCGCACTCGGCACGGTGATGACCGTGTGGCTGGGAGTCACCCTCGGCAGGGACATCGAGCGGGTGATCCCCGACCCGGCCGAGAGGCTCGGCGCCAGCCGCGCCATCATTCTGCACGCGGATCCACACACCCATGTCTCGATGAGCGCGCCGGGCGTTCAGATCCGCCACTTCGACGCCCGCCTCGCGGACATCGCGGAGCGGAACTTCATCCAGGCCGGGCAGGTCAGTCTGGGAGTGGCGGCGCTCGCCGCCGCCGCCGTCCTCGCCGTGCTCCTGGCGGCTTTCCCCGGCGACGCGGACCACTCCTGAACCCGGCCGTACGCCCTGGCCCGGGACCCGGGCGCCAGGGGCGGGGAGGTGCACGAGTGGAGTTCCCCGCGATGCCGGGCACCCGGAGGCCGGGACGCGGGTCCCGAGCACCTCAGGGCTGCCGGGTGATCCCCGGCGGGCGCACGACGACAGCCGCGGCACCTCGACGCATTGCCGGATCACCCGAGCACACCCGGTGCGGGAGGGCGGCCGCCCGCCGTGCGATGCACCGCGTCCGACGCCGTGCGCTGATCCACCGGTCCTGCGGGACAGCCCTGAGGAGCCGGGTGGGTCGCGACCGCGGCATGAGGTCCCCGCGTCCACCCCGGGGGCGCCTCGCGGCCGGCCCGTACCGTCGACGCAGGCGCGTTGAGGGATCGGCGGCCGACTTCGCCCAGGCCTCCCGGCCGTTGACACCTGTGGGCACCAGCGCTGCCGAGGGGTGTCAGGCGATCGCCGGCAGAGTCGCCTCGAGTTCGAACCATGTGGTCTTGCCGGTGGCGGTGCGGCAGCTGCCCCATGCGTCGGCGAGGGCGTCGAGGATCCCGATGCCCCGGCCTCCTTCGGCCCAGTGCTCGGCCGAGCAGCCCGCCGGGCCGTCGCTGTTGGTGTCCTCCACCTCGCAGCACAGGCGGCCGTCGCGGACCCGCAGATTGAGCCGCAGGGGGCCGCGCGTGTGGCGGACCGAGTTGGTGACCAGTTCGCTGATCAGGAGTTCGACGGTCTCCTCCAGATCAGGCAGCTCCCGCAGACCCCAGAGACCGAGCTGGGCGACCGCCAGGTGCCGGGCCCGGCGGACCGAGGCCGGCTCCCGCCGCAGAGGCCAGGAGGTCTCCCGCTCGGTGGCCCGGGCACGGGGGGACTCCAGCGGCCGCAGGGGCAGCGTCATACGGGACCAGAGCACCGCCTGACGGGCGCCGAAGGACAGGAGCCGGTTCGCCGGACCGCCGTCGCGGACCGGCAGCCCCCTCCCCGGCCTCCACCCGAAACGGTGAAGGCGCCGGGCACGGGATGACGCGAGGCGGCCGATAGCGGGAGAGGCCATGAGGATCAGTCCTTTCCGAGCTGCCGGCTCGGCACTCGGTCGGCGGTGAGCGAGCGGGAGGGGTCGAGTCATGCCGGACCCGAAGGCCGAAGACCCCATTGCGGGCCTCGAAGGAGGTCACGGGGGAAAGCGCTGCACGATGCCTCGTAGGCAAGAGAACTGTAGCGCGCATTACACTAAATTTCGGGCAAAGGCGAAATATAAGATGTGTAAGTCCGTCAGCCCGCAGGCCGGAGCGGTCCTTCCCGCCCGCACGGGTCGGCCGTGCGTATCGACGGGATCGACGGCACACACCCGGGGCGCGCGTGCGGGAGGCCCGGGAAGCGAGCCGGCGTGAACCGCCCCGGGTTCCGCCGTCTGCGCCCGCTCGTGACGACGGGGGCTCCCGGGAGGCGGTACCGCACCGGCTGCGCCCTTGCGCCCGGCCGTGGTGTAGAGCCGATCACGGTCCGACGCTTCCGTCAGGGAACCGTCCGGTGCGTGCCGCTGCCAGCCGTCGTGCGATCACCGCTGGTCCCGGCCCGGCGAGCCTCAACAGGGTTTCCGGCGAATGCGGTTCGGGCCGCGACCCGGGGATCCGTCAGCTTGTTCGGCTGCACCACTCTGCGGGACGCGATCTTCCCGGGGGGCGGTACCGCACCGGCTGCTCCCCGGTGCCCGGCCGGGGAGCGCTTCTGTGTGCCCTGTGCCCCGCCGGCCATCCGCAGGCGGCGGCAGGCGGGCGAGGGGTACGGGAACGGGAGGGCCGCTGGACACCTGGGCCGGTGCGATAGGTGGAGTTCGATGCCGCGGACGGTGCCGGGCGATGCCGGCAAAGCCCACGGCGGCCGGCCGTGCGGATCGGCGGGGACCGCACGTCGGTGCCGTGCCCCCGTGTGTTCTCCGGGGCGGAAGGGCCGGTCGGCGGCGATCCGGCCGGTCGGCAGCGGTCTCCGGTCCAGGATCACCGGCGCGGTCCGGGCCGCGGTCCTCGCCGCGGTCGCCGGGTCCGGGGCGAGCGCGGCCGGGAGCGCGACGGTCTCGGCGGCCTACCGGCTGGCGGTGGCGGTGGCGGTGGCCGGGGTGGCGGAGGTGGTGCCGTGGCCGGACCGGCGGCGATCCGGCCACGGCGCGGCCGAGCCGCGGGCGGACGACCGGTGCCGCGCCTCGTGACAGGTGCCGCGCCTCGCGGAGGCGTGGGCCGCACCTTCGCCGGGGGAGCGGCGCCACTCGCCCGGAGGCTCCGGCCGATCGGTGCCGGCGGCGTGTCAGGCGGCCGGGCTCACTTGATCTGTCCGGCGGCCCACTCGGCCCACTCGCGGCGCATGGCGTTGAACCGCAGGCCGTACTCCAGGGCGATCCGCCCGTACACCGAGAGATCGTCGTCGCCCCAGTCGATGGCGTCCGTCAGTCTGCGCAGCTCCCGGTACCCTTCCTCGGACATCTCGGTCAGCTCGGTCAGATAGGTGCGCGCCTGTCCCGGCTCCAGCACACCGAGGAAGAAGACACGCAGCAACACATCGCTGCGGGTGCTGAGTTGGGGCTTCGTCTCGGTCAGCCAGTGCCGCAGCTCGGACATTCCCGCGTCCGTGAGGGCGTACTCCTTGCGGCCGCGCGGCCCCTCGGCGGCCACCGTGATGAGGCCGGCGCCCGCCAGCCTGGTCAGCTCGGTGTAGATCTGGCTCTGGGTCGCGGGCCAGACGTTGGCCAGTGAGGTCTCGAAGCGCTTCAGCAGGTCGTACCCGCTGGCGGGGCGCTCCGACAGGAGACCGAGCAGTGCGTGTCTGAGGCTCATGCCGACACCCTACCTTCCACAATTGACATATCGACCCAGCACCTTCTACTTTCGACATGTCATAACTGATACCCTTGGGAGGGATCATGTCTTACCTGCGGACGTTCCTGCCGTGGATCGTCTTCGCGGCAGTCCCCTCGCAGCACTGGCAGTGGGCATCACTGGCCGCGCTGGCGGTCGCCATCGTGATCATTCGTCTGCAGCGACGGGCCGGGAGCGGATTCGACGCCCTGATCATCGAAATCGGCTCGGCCTTCTTCTTCGCCGCGTTGGCCTTCACGGCCTTCAACGATCCGCAGTCGGGCCTGCACGAGTACTCCGCCGCGCTCGCCTCCGGCACCCTCGCGATCATCGCCGGGGCTTCCCTGGCCATAGGCAAGCCGTTCACCCTGGGCATCGCGCGGCGCACCACGCCCAGGGAGGTCTGGGCCCGCAGAGCCTTCATCCGCACCAATGTCGTCATCACCGCCGTGTGGACGGCGGCCTTCGCCCTGACCGCGGTCGTCCTCGCGCTGGAGGCTTACGCCGGAAGCGCCCACTCGACCGCGGCGATCGTCGTGCAACTCGCCGGATTCGCCGTCCCGATGCTCTTCACCGTCCGCTACGTCGCGCACGTCCGGGGCAAGGCCACCGCCTCCTGAACGGATCGGCTTCCGCCGGCCGCACGCGCGGACCCGTCTCGTCCGGGCGGCGCGTGGACGGCGCCACCGGGTCCGGCGGGCAACGCGGCGGCCCGCAGCACCGGTGCCGGCGGGAGGCCCGTCGTTCCCCGTGCCGGACGGCCACGGCACGGTGCCGAGCGGGCGCGCACCCCCGGGCCCCCGGAACGCGCCGCGAGCGAGCCGGCCCGCTCCCCATCCGGCGTGCACCATCCTTCCCCGCCCGCGCTCACACACCCGGCAGGCACCCGGCAGGCACCCGGCAGGCACCCGGCCTGTGCGCGGTGGACGGCCCCCGGTCGCCATTCCCGTCCCGCCGGTCGCCATTCCCGTCCCGCCGGCCCCGCGACGGCACCCGCCCCGCGACGTCACCCGTACCCGCGCTCGCGCTCGCCAGAGGCGCACGGGACGTATCCGGGGCACTGCACCGGGGCCGCCGCCACCGGGAGCCGGCGCGGGCCGGCTTTTCGCGGCGCACCCCTCGTCGATTCCGGCCGGGACCTCTGCCCGCCATCGGTTTCACAAGCGCGCGCAAACATTAAGTGCATCTAACAGGCAAGCACTTTGCCATCTCCACACCATCTCCTTACCGATATGGCCCGATTTCCTCGCTAGGTTCATCACCACAAGGGCGACCATGTGCACGAGCACTGGTCGATCTTTGCAGTCAGTAACGCGAATGTGAGCGTCACCCCGACGCCCGCTTGGCTTTTTCCGGCTGGCAGGAAGAGCGAACTGTGAGGGCGACTGAAGCCCTCACGCCCCATCGACGGCCGCCCCGTGCATCGCTGCCGCGGGCGGCTTGTCACCGCTCTGTCCGCGGTGGCCGGTGAACAAGCCGCGGCGAAGCATTCGTTGAGAGACGCACCATGAGGCGAGATCGAATGAGGACCCATGAAGACGGGTGCCGGCCGGGCCGCGCACCCGGTCCCCACCCCGACGGCTCCGGGCCACTTCCGCCGGGTGGGGGCCGCCGGCCGGCGGGTCCGGTGCGGTGCGGCTCGCGGCCGCGCCGGCGGGAGGCCGCGGGCGCCCCGCTCCGCGGTGGACCCCGGGCCGGCGCCCGGGCGGCCGCGGTGCGGCGCGACGGGGTGGCGTGGGCCCGCCGGAACGCCGGAGCGGGCACCGGTGGGCGGCCGTCGCGCCGAGGCGGCGCCGGCCGGCCGGGCGCCGCGCCGAGAGCCCACTGGGCCGGCTTTCCGGGGCACTTCATGCGAACTCAGGCACCCGCGGCACGGCCGTGAAGTAGATCACAACTTTACAGATCTCTTGCAAATAGCCGCGAGGTAACTCTAGCAAATTATGGAGATTCTCATGATGTCCCATGTCCAGAATCGACCGGAATCCAGAGAGACGACCTCTGCCGAGGTCGCCGTGCTGAGTAAGATCGTCAAACGCTACGCCGATACAAAAGGCGCGGAGTTCACCGCGGTCAACGGTCTCGATCTGCGCGTCCGGCGAGGCGAGGTCGTGGCATTCCTGGGGCCCAACGGTGCCGGGAAGACCACCACCATCGACATGCTGCTGGGACTGCTCCCACCGGATTCGGGCGAGGTGCGGCTCTTCGGCGGGCCCCCGCAGCAGGCGGTGCGTTCCGGACGGGTCGGTGCCGTACTGCAGACGGGCGGCCTGCTGCCCGACCTGACCGTCCAGGCCACCGTGCGGATGCTCGGCTCGCTGCACCCCGGTGCGGATCCCGAGAGCGCCATCCGCCGGGCCGGCATCACCGCGCTGCGGCGGCGGAAGGTAGCCGAGTGCTCGGGAGGTGAGCAGCAACGGCTGCGTTTCGCTCTCGCCCTGCTGCCCGAGCCCGAGTTCCTCGTCCTGGACGAACCGACGGCCGGGATGGACGTGGCGGCCCGCCGGGAGTTCTGGGCAGCCGTGCGCCAGGACGCGGCGCGCGGCACGACGGTCATGTTCGCCACCCACTACGTGGAGGAGGCGGAGCACTTCGCCGACCGGGTCGTGATGATCGACCGCGGCAGGCTCGTCGCCGACGGCTCCGTGTCCACCATCAGAGCCGCCATCAGCGGACGCACCGTCTCGGCCCGGATGACCGCCGTGGAGGCGGCCATCGTGGCCGCTTCTCCCGAGGTCCGCTCCAGCACGGTGCGCGGCGACCGCCACTGCTTCGACTGCACGGACTCCGACTCCGTGCTGCGTCTGCTGCTCCACCGGACGTCCGCCACGGAGATCGAGGTCGCGCCGCGCAGCCTCGAGGAGGCCTTCCTGGCCATCACCGACCCCGACCACGACCACGACCGAGGCGTCCGGGAGGCCCGGCGATGAGCACCGCAGAGACATCCGCCCCCCGTGTACGGACCTCGCCTTTCGGCGGCGTGAACCCGACCTTCGTCTCCTTCGAACTCCGGCGGCGTTTCAGCCGCCAGACCACGATCTTCACCATCCTGCTGCCCGCGGTCCTCTACCTCGCCCTGTTCCGGACGGGCCCGGACGGCGGGACGCTCGCGCACGGCAACTTCGCCGCCTGGATGATGACGGGACTCGCCGTCTACGGAGCGGCGATGGCGGCCATCAGCTCCGCGGCGACCATCTCGATCGAGAAGTCCACCGGCTGGATGCGCACGATCGCGCTGAGCCCTCTCGCTCCGCCCGGGTACCTCCTGGTGAAGGTGGTCTGCTCGGTGATGATGGCCGCCGTGCCCGTCGCCGTCATCGGGGTGGTCGGATTCGCCACCGGCGCCCGCGCGGAGCCGGGTGTCTGGGTCACGTCGCTGCTCGCCGCCTGGCTCGGGTCCGCCGTGTTCGCCGCCCTCGGCATCGCGCTGGGGCTGGCCCTGAAGCCCGAAACCGTCACGCACATACCCGGGTTGGTGATGACCGCGCTCGCGTTCCTCGGCAACCTGTTCATCCCGCTCAGCGGCACCCTGCTCGAGATCGCCCGGTACACACCCCTGTACGGCGTCTCGGCGCTGGCCCGCTACGCCCTCACCGACGGCTACTCGTTCAGCGGTGAGCACTCCGGTCTGGCGGGCGCCGTGCTCAACGTGGCCGCCTGGCTGGCCGTGTTCTCCTTCATGGCGATCCGCCGCTTCAGGCGGAGCACAAGCCGCTTGTAGCGCACCGCCGTTCGGTGGTCCCCACGGCACCCGTAGCCCCTACGGCACCCGTAGTCCCTACCCACACCCCTAGCCCCTACGACACCCGCCTCCCGCGCGGCACCGTCCGACGACGGCCGTGCGCGACATGTCCTCCCCACCAAGAAGGGTGTAGAGCTGGTGATTGCCTTCATCGCACCGGGACAGGGCTCCCAGACCCCCGGGATGCTGGCCGGCTGGCTGCGCGACCCGCTCCTCGCCGAGCGGGTCCGGGCCTGGTCCGAGGCCGCCGACGTCGACCTGGTGCACCTCGGCACCAGAGCCTCGGCCGCCGAGGTCGCCCGGACCGAGAACACCCAGCCCCTGCTGGTCGCCCAGGGGCTGCTGGCCCACGAGGAACCGTCCGCGGAGGCCACGCTGGCAGCGGGCCACTCGGTGGGCGAGATCACCGCCGCCGCCTGCGCCGGGGTGCTGAGCCCCACCGACGCCGTACGCCTGGCCGCCATCCGCGGCCGTGCCATGGCCGACGCCTGCGCCGCGGTGCCCACCTCGATGGCCGCCGTGGTGGGCGGCGACGAGTCGGACGTGCTCGCGGCGATCGCCGAACACGGCCTCACCGCGGCGACGTTCAACGGCGCCGGCCAGATCGTGGCCGCGGGACTGACCGAGGACCTGCGGCGTCTCGCGGCCGAGCCTCCCCCGGCAGCACGGTCGCGCCGCTGAAGGTCGCGGGGGCCTTCCACACCCGGTACATGGAACCCGCACGGCGGCGCCTGGCCGCCGCGGCCGCGGTGACGCCGTTCCGGCCGCCCCGCGGGCTGCTGCTCTCCAACGCCGACGGCGAACCGGTCGCCAGGCCGGAGATGATCCGGCGGCGGCTGGTCGACCAGGTCGTGCAGCCGGTGCGCTGGGACCTCTGCCTGCTCGCCCTCGGGCGGATCGCGCCGGACGTGACCGTGGCCCTGCCCCCTTCCCGCACGCTCGCCAACCTCGTCAGGCGCCACCTTCCCGGGCTGTTCGTCATGTCCGTCAGCACGCCGGGGGACCTCCCGAGGGTCCGGGCGCGTCTCACCGCGGCTTCCCGGACGAGGGGGGCGACCCATGCCGGTCTCTGACCTCCTCGCACGCGCGTGTGCCGAGCGCGCCGGCCATCCGGCCGTGGTCGACCCCGGCGGCAGCCTCTCGTACCGCGACCTGGGAACCAGGGTGGACCGGGCGGTGGGCTGGCTGCGCACCCACGGCGTCACCGGCGGAGCCCGGGTGGTGTACGCCGGAGGCAACGACCACGCCTTCCTCGCCCTGTTCTACGCCACGCTCCGCATCGGCGCCGTCTTCGTGCCGGTCCACCCGGAACTGACCGATGCCCAGGTCGACCACATCGTCGGCGACTGCGGGGCCGCCCTGGCTGTCTGCACCCCCACCGCGGGCCGGCGGGCCCGGCGCACCGTGGAGGTCGACCGCGCCCGGCAGGAGATCCAGGACTCTCCCCCCGACCGCTTCGCCGGCGCCGTCTCGGACGACGACGTCGCCCTGCTCATCTACACCTCCGGCACGACCGGTCGCCCGAAGGGCGTGGTGTGCCCCACCGGCAGGTGCTCGCGGCGGTACGGGCGGTCGACGCGTGCCTCGGCTACCGCGCCGACGACGTCGTGCTGTGCCGCCTGCCGCTCTCCTTCGACTACGGGCTCTACCAGGCGCTGCTCTGCGCCCAGGCGGGATCCACCCTGGTCCTGGTGGAGCGCAGCGGCGACCGGGCGCTGCTGAGCGCCATCGAACGGCACGGGGTCACGATCGTGCCGCTCGTGCCCTCGCTGGCCCAGATGCTCACCCTGCTGCAGCGCAGGCTGCGCCGGCCCACCGGCGTCCGGCTGTTCACCAACACGGGAGCCCGTCCCGGCAGGGCGGTCATGTCGGAGCTACTGGAGCTCTTCCCCGGTGCGGTGTTCGCCTCGATGTACGGGATGACGGAGTGCCAGCGCATCTCGGTGCTCGACCCCGCGCTGTACGAGGCCCACCCGGATTCCGTGGGCCGGCCGATCCCCGGCGACCACGTGCGCGTCGTCGGCGCGGACGGGCGCGCCCTCGGCCCCGGCGAGGTGGGGGAGATCGTCGTGTGGGGCAGCACGGTGATGGACGGCTACTGGGGGATCCTCCCGGAGGAGCAGAACCGGTACGTCCGCCGTCCCGACGGCTCGCTCGAACTCCACACCGGAGACCGGGGATACCTCGACGCGGCCGGTCTGCTGTACTTCGTCGGCCGCGACGACGACATGATCAAGCGGCGCGGCGTCCGCATGGGCCTCACCGAGATCGAGGACGCCGCCGAACGGATCCCCGGGGTGACCGCAGCGGTCGCGCTGCGCCCCGAACACGAGGACGCAGCGCTGCAGCTGGCGGTGCGCACCTGCCACAGTCCCGAGGAGGTCCGCAGGCGTCTCGCGCGGCTCCTGGACCGCGCCCGGCTGCCCGACCGGATCATCCCGATCCCGTCCGTGCCCCTGACCGCCAACGGCAAGCCGGACCGCGAGGCCGTGCGGCGCCTGTGCGCCGCGGCGGCTCGGGACCACGACACCACCGCTCCTCCCGCACAGACCAGGACCCCCCATGAACCAGCCGCAGTTTGACCGCCTCGTGGAACGGATCTGCTCCGTCACGGTGACCGACCCGCAGACCCTCTCGTGGACCTCGGCGTGGACTCGCTCCGCACCATCGCCCTGCTGATGGCGATCGAGGAGGAACTCGAGGTGGAACTCCACCCCCGCGTCCTCGCCGACCCGGCCCAGGCTTCCCCGGCGGGCCTGTGGCGCGCCGTCCAGGAGCAGCGGACCACCGGGACGGGGGACTGATCGCCATGTGGACGGACACGCGACCCGCCGTGGAGATGCCGCGTCTGTTCGAGCGGGGCGGGGACACGGTCTCCTTCGCCGGCGGGCTGCCCGACCTCGACGTCCTGCCGCTGGACGCGATCTCGCGCCAGATGTCCGGGCTCGTACGGCTCGGCGGCAGGATCGCCCTCCAGTACAGCACCCCGCACGTCGCCCAGGCGCTCGTTCCGGCGATCGGCGACCTGATGGGGCGCGAGGGCGCCTGTCCGGCGGCGGCCGGCGACCTGGTCCCGACGAGCGGCTCCCAGATGGGGCTGATGGCGGTGGGACTCGCCCTGGCGGAGCCCGGGGAGACCGTGCTCGTGCAGACCCCCGCCTACCCGGGCGCCGCCGCGGCCTTCCGCACGGCCGGCCTGAGGCTGCACGCCATGCCCCGGGACGCCCGGGGCCTGGCGCCGGAAGGGCTGCGTGAAACGATTCTTCAACTGCGGCGGGAGGGACGCACCGCGCGGCTCGTCTACTGCAACCCGACCTTCCAGAACCCCACCGGCGCCACCCTCCCCGCCGACCGCCGCCGGGAACTGCTCGCGGTGGCCGGGGAACTCGGCCTGACGGTGATCGAGGACAACCCCTACGGGCTGCTGGGCTTCGACGGGCAGACCACCGACACCCTCAAGGCGCTCGCCCCGGACCGCGTCGTGTACCTCGGCACCTTCTCCAAGGTCTTCGCGCCTGGCCTGCGCTGCGGCTGGATCGCCGCGCCCCGTGAGCAGGCCGCGGCGCTGCGCCGCACCACGGAGGTGATGGCGCTGTCCCCGTCCGCGCTGGCCCAGGCCGCGATCGCCGCCTTCCACGCGCGCAGCGGATGGACGGAGCTGATCGACCGGTACCGCGCCTCCTACCGCGAACGCTGCGCGCTCATGGCGGACGCCCTGGAGCGCGAACTCGGCGGCGACGGGCAGTGGACGTGGCGGCGGCCGCAGGGGGCTTCTACCTGTGGCTGCGCCACCGCGACGGCCTCGACACCGGCCCTCTCGCCGCGGCGGCCGCCGAGCACGGCGTCTCCTTCGTCCCCGGCAGCCACTTCCGGATCGACGGGGGCCTTCCGACGCCCTGCGGCTGTGCTTCAGCCACGTGCCCAGGGAGCGGATCGCCGTGGGCGTCTCCCGCCTGGCCACCGTTCTCCGGGGAGCCGCGGCATGAGCGAAACGCCGCGGCCGGCCCGCACCCTCGGCCGTGCGGCCTTCGGCCCGTCCTATCCTCTCGCCGGCAGCGACTGGCGGGTGTGGGACGTCGGACTGCTGCGCGGCGCCGGCTTCCCGGTGTCCGGGCTGGAACTGCTCCGGGGCCCCCGGGCGGCCCGGGCCGCCCGGCTCGTGGAGTCCGAGGGACTCGAGGCTTTCCGCGCCGCCTACCGGGCGGACAGCGCCGCCGAGTCGCGGGCACTGGCCGGCCTGGCCGCGGACGACAAGTTCCGACGGGCCGTCGCCTGGCAGAACCGCACGGTGTACCACGTGCTGGACTCGGTGGCGGCCTGCCGTGGCAGCGCGAGCAGGCGCCGGCGGCGGGAACGCGGCGTCGCCATGTACTGGCTGCGCTACTGCGCCAAGGCCGACATGATCGGCTTCTTCGGCCCCGGCGCGTGGATCAGCGTCGGCCGGGGGCGGCGCGCCGTGGACCTCGACCACGGGCCCGCGCTGACGTCGGAGAGCCGGACGTCGTTCGAACGCTGGGCGGTGGCCGCACTCGCCGACTGGATGGTGGCGCAGCCGGGTGCCCGCTGGTGGTTCCCGCCGATGCTCAGGGCCGACGTCCACCTCGCCGGGGACCGGCTCGTCCTCCCGGGCGGCCGCACGATCCGCCTGAGGGACGACGACGTCCGCGTCCTGCGCCTCGCCGACGGCGACCGCAGCGCCGAGGCCGTCGCCCAGGCCGCGGGCTGGGATCCGGCCTCGGCCCGGGAGCGGGTGGAGAAGGCCCTGAAGCGGCTCATGCGGCAGCGCGTGCTGACCTGGGACGCCAACATCCCCGTCGACGTACGCGCCGAGGAGGTCCTGCGCAGGCGCGTGGCGGGCATCGGCGATCCCGCGCTGCTCGCACGGTTCGCGAGCGTCCTGGCGGAACTCGACGGGCTGCGGGACACGATCGACCGCACGCGCAGCGCGGAGGAACTCGCCGACGCGCTCGACCGGCTCGACGCGTTCTTCGTCCGCACCACGGGACAGGCCGCCTCACGCGAGCAGGGAAAGATGTACGCCGGCCGCACGCTGTGCTACCAGGACTCGCTCCGGGACTGCCGCATGGACCTGGGGCGCGACTTCCTCGACGGCATCGCCCGCCCTCTGGCCCTCGTGGCCGGCGCCGCGGACTGGTTCGGCAATCGCCTGGCCGAACTCGTGGAGGCGGAGGTCGCGGGGTTCGTCCGCGAGGCCGCCCGCGGCCGGGGCGGCACGGTGGCTCTCGCCGACGTGTGGCCGCGGGTGCTCAACCTCTTCTGGGGAGACACCGCCGCCCCGGTGCGGACCGCCACCCGCGAGCTGGCCCGCAAGTGGCAGGAGACGCTCGGGGTGGACCCGGCGGCCGAACTGCCGGCACGCCTGGAGTTCCCGGTCGCGGACATCGAGGAGCGGGCCCGGGAGCTGTTCGCCACCGGGCCGGTGCGCTCGCCCCATCTCGCCCTGCACAGCCCCGACCTGCAGATCGCGGCCCCGTCGACCGACGCGGTCAACGCCGGCCGGTACACGGTCGTACTCGGTGAACTGCACGCCTGCCTCGCGACGCTGGACCCGGGTTCGCTCGACTGGACCACCGACGGGCCCTCACTTCGCGACAAGGTCAACGCGGCCGTGGGCGCGCGGCGCCTGGTACCGCTGCTGCCGGTCGACTGGACGCGCAACAGCGGACGGGTGGTCCCCGCTCCCGTCGGGACGGCCGACCGGCTCATCGGCTTCACGCGGGCCCCCTTCGACGACCGTGCCCGGGTGGATCCGGCGGCGGCCATCACCCTGTGCGAGACGGACGGCACCGTCACCGCGACCACACCCGACGGCAGCGAGTGGAACATCGCCGAACTCCTCGCGGTACCGATCTCGATCATCGCCGCCGACGCATTCAAGATCGGACTCGACCGGGCGCACGCTCCCCGTGTCACCCTCGGCGGCCTGGTCCTGTTCCGGGAGACCTGGCGGCAGCCGGCCCGGGGGTCGGCCTGCCGGAGAAGGCGGACGCCGAGGGCGACTACCTGGCCGTACGGAGCTGGTGCGCCCGCAACGCCCTGCCCGATCTGCTCTTCGTCAAGTTCCAGGCGGAGACCAAGCCGTACCTCGTCGACTTCACCAGCCCGACGCTGGTCCTGTACTTCGCCAACCTGGTCCGCGCCGCATCCCGGCAGGACCCCGAAGCGATCGTGAGCCTCAGCGAGCCGCTGCCGTCCCCGGACGAGTGCTGGCTGACGGACTCGCACGGCGAACGGTACGTCAGCGAACTACGCCTGCAGATCAGCAGAAAGGTGCCGGAATGAGCCTGGTAACCCGTGACGGCTCGGCCCTCTCCACGGCCCGTCGCCCCAGGGACCCCGATATCACCGCGACGATCGGCGGAACGCCACTCGTCGCACTCGACCGCCTCTTCCCACCCGAGCGGTTCCAGGTGTACGCGAAGTGCGAGCGCTTCAACCCCGGCGGAAGCATCAAGGACCGCGCGGCCAAGTCGATGCTCGAGGAGGCCATCCGGACGTCGAAGGTCGTCCCCGGCGTCTCCACGGTGGTCGAGTCGTCCTCCGGCAATCTCGGGATCGCGCTCGCCCAGCTCTGCAACTTCCACGGAATCGCACTCGTCTGCGTCGTGGACCCCCACACCACCACGCAGAACATCGCCATCATGCGGGCCTACGGCGCGCGGGTCGAGGTCGTCGACCGCGACCCCGCCTCCGGCCAGTACCTGCCCGCCCGCATCGCGAGGGTCCGGGCACTGCTGGAAGCCGTCCCCGACGCCTACTGGCCCAACCAGTACGCGAACGAGTGCAACGCCCTGGCACACCACCACACGATGCGCGAGATCTGCGAGGCCCTTCCCCGCGCACCGGACCACCTCTTCCTCGCGACCAGCACCACCGGAACGCTCCGCGGCTGCGCGGACTACTGCCGCGAGAACGGGCTGGCCACCAGGGTGACGGCGGTGGACGCCGTGGGCAGTGTGATCTTCGGGCCCCCGAGCCGGGCAGCATCCGCCACCCGCGCAGGATCCCCGGACACGGAGCGGCGATCGTGCCGCCGCTCCTGCGACCGGACCTCGCGGACCGGGTCGTCAGGGTCACCGACTACGAATGCGTACGCGGCTGCCGCCGGCTGCTCGCCAGCGAATCCATCCTCGCCGGCGGTTCGTCGGGCGCCGTCGTCAGCGCCCTGCAGCGGTCCTCGTCCTCGATCGAGCCGGGCGCCACCTGCGTCGTGGTGCTTCCCGACGGTGGCGACCGCTACCTCGACACCATCTACTCCGACTCCTGGGTGGACACCCACCTCCGGCCGTACCCCAACCGCTCGCCCCACCACGAACAGGACAGGAACGAGGTATGAGGATCCTCAACCGAGACGACGTCGCAGCCGCTCTGACGGATCGTGAACCCGCCGTTCTCGACGCGGTGCGCGCCGCCTACCTCCTCCACGGCCAGGGCCGTTCGCGGGTGCCGTTCTCCGGTTTCCTGCGCCCCCCGGAGCCCGACGGCTCCCGCATCATCTCCCTGCCCGCCTACCTGGGAGGTCCCGAACCCGTGATGGGCATGAAGTGGATCTCCTCCTTCCCCGGGAACGTGGACGAGGGACTGCAGCGGGCGTCCTCCGTCCTGGTCCTCAACGACCTGCGCACCGGGTATCCGGTCGCGCTGCTCGAGGGCAGCCGGATCTCCGCGTCGCGGACCGCCGCGAGCGCCGCCCTCGCCAGCGCGGCGCTCCACGGTGCGTGCGCGGTGCGCACCGCGGCGCTCATCGGGTGCGGCACGATCAACCAGCGGGTCCTGGCGTTCCTCGCGCGGACCCATCCGGAACTGGAGGCGGTGCTGCTCCACGACGCGGTGCCGGACCGCGCCGAGGTCCTCGCCGCCGAGCTGCGCCGCCTGCACCCGGGGATCGCCTTCCGCACCGGCGACGCCGCCGCAGCGCTCAGCGCCCGTACGGTGAGCGTGGCGACCACCGACTCGAGCTACTGGCTCGATCTCGCCTCCTATCCCCAACGGCCCGACGGCCAGGTGATCCTGCACCTGTCGCTGCGCGATCTCAGCACCGCGTCGGTGCTCGCCGCCCACAACGTGGTCGACGACACCGAGCACGCCGTCCGCGAGCACACCTCCCTCCACATGGCCGAACAGGAGGTCGGCAACCGGGACTTCGTGCACGCCGAGATCGCCTCCGTGCTCGACGGCTCGGTACGGCCCGACACCGCCGGGACCACCGTCTTCTCCCCCTTCGGCCTGGGCATCCTCGACCTCGCGGTCGCGCGGGAGGTGCTCGGGTCCGCCATCCGGGCGGGGCTGGGCACCGAGGTCGGGGGTTTCGCCCCCGGCAGCCACCGGGTGACGGCGGCCATGACGGAGAAGTCGGCATGAGCGGCCCCGAAAGCCTCTTCCCCGAGGGCACGAGGGCCCTGGTCACCGGCGCGTCCCGGGGCATCGGCGCGGCGATCGCCGTCACCCTGGCCGAGCACGGGTGCGACGTCGCCGTCAACTACCGCTCCAACGCGTCCAAGGCCGAGGACGTCGCCCGGCGGATCCGCGGCCTCGGCAGGAAGAGTCTGCTGCTCCAGGCGGACGTCTCCGACGAGGCGCAGGTCACCGCGATGTACAGGCAGCTGAGGTCCGCGTGGGGTTCGCTCGACGTGGCGGTGCTCAACTCCGGGGTGACCGCCGACGGGCATCTGGCCGCCATGAGCGGCGCCAAGTGGCGGCAGGTGATCGACACCAACCTCACCGGCACCTTCCTCACCGCGCGTGAGGCCACCAAGCTCATGTACGTCACCGGCGGTGCGATCGTCCTCATCGCGTCCACCAGCGGCGTCGCTGGCCGGGCGGGCCAGGCCAACTACGCCGCGAGCAAGGCCGGGGTGATCTCCATGGCCAGGACGCTGGCGTACGAGGTCGCCGCACGCGGCATCCGGGTCAACGTGGTGGCCCCCGGATTCATCGACACCGACATGGTGAGGAAGCTGCCGGCCGCGCGACGGGCCCACGCCCAGCAGTCCATACCGATGGGACGCATGGGGACGCCGCGGGAAGTGGCGCACGCCGCCGCCTTCCTGGCCGGCCCCGGCGCCTCGTACATCACCGGCAAGGTGCTCACCGTCGACGGCGGAATGATCCCCGTCTAGCCGTGCCGTCCGGCACATCGACGACCCCCCACCCCCCGACGAGAGGAAACCCCGTGTCCGTCGCCGCCTTCGAGCAGATCCGCGCCCAGGCCCAGACCCGCCTGGAGAAGAACATGCATGTCAAGTCGATGATCATCGACCGCCTCGGTCTGGACGTGGAACCGGCCGTCGTCTCCGACAACCAGCCGCTGTTCGGCCGGGGCCTGGAGATGGACTCCCTGGACACCCTGGAGATCGTCGTCATGATCAACAGCGAGTACGCCGTGCTGATCAGCGACGACGACTTCGAGGCCTTCGGCTCCATCAACGCCCTGGTCGACTTCGTCGCCGCCCGCGAGGCCCGGCCATGACGGCCGCCACCACCACACCACCCGGCGGATCCGGCCGCCGGGACGCGGGGAGCGCCGGGAAGCGCAGCTACTCCTGCGACGACATCAAGCGGATGCTGCCGCACCGCTGGCCGATGCTGATGATCGACCGCGCCTACGACGTGGTACCCGGCGTGTCCGGCCGGGGGGTGAAGAGCGTCTCGGTGAACGAGCCCTACTTCGCCGGGCACTACCCCGACCACTCGGTCATGCCCGGAGTCATGATCGTCGAGTCGATGGCGCAACTGGTGGCGGTCGTCTACGTCGCCGAGATCATCGAGGCGGCGGGACCGGACGCGGACGCCGCCGACGCCTCGCAGAGCGTGGGCTACCTGGGCTCCATCAGCCATATGCGGTTCTCCCGGCTCGTCGTGCCGGGTGACCAGCTGACGCTGGAGGCCACGCTCGGCGAGCGCCTGGGCGCGCTGCGCCGGGTGTCCGTGCGTGCGAGCGTCGGCCGGGAGCGGGTCGCCTCCGGCTCCCTGGTGGTCACGTCGGAACGCAGAGCCGCCCAGGGCGTGCGGTGAAAGCCCCTCCCGGCCCGCGGCGCCCGGCACGCACTCTCCCGTCGCCCTCCGGGCACGGGAGGCGCCCCCGCGCTGCGCTGCCGGGGTCATGCACGTACGTCCGGTACGGGGATGATCCTCCGCCTTGCGATCGCACGCACCAGACGCCGCAGGCCCCGCCCTGCGGGCGGACGGAGCTGCTCTCGCGACACGCCCCGGTGCGGCGCCGGGCAGGGGGGCCAGGCAGCCACGCGGCACCCCGCCCCGGCCCGTCATCCATCCGACCGAAGAGAGGAAGATGTGGAATGTCCGTCACGATCCGCCACTACCAGGTGGGCGACGCGCAGGGCATCGCGGAGCTCTTCAACCGCCACCACGACAACCCCAACCCCGTGGCGGGCGGGATCACCCCCGGCGAGGTCGTGCGCGAACTCGCCGACCGGGACACGGCGGCGTTCCTCGTCGCGGTGGACGACGGGCGAGTGGTGGGCACGTTCGGGCTGTTCAACAGCACCGGCCGGCGATCCGCCCGAGCCGGCGAGCTGATCGCCGACATGTTCTTCGTCGCGCCGGCCTACCGCAACGGAGTGCTCACCGGCCGGCTCTTCACGGAGGCGGTCGAGTGGATGATGCGGTCCGGCTGCCTCGTCCTGCGGCTCACCGTCAACCCCGCCAACACCGTGGCGTTCCGGCTCTACCGGCGCGTGGGCTGCGTCTCCGTGGGCCGGACCACGCCCGGTGAGGACGGCAACGTCGAACTGCACAACTACATACCGCTCGTTCTGCGCAGCGTGGCCGCGGACCTCGGCGACGAGGCGAGGTCGGCCCTGCGCGAGGTCACCAGCTTCGCGACGCTCGTCGCCGCCCGGGACGACGACCTGCGCTCGGACGTCCGCCTGGCCGACGGCGCCCGTACCGTGCACTACCGCCTCCTCCTGGGTGACTTCCGGCTGACCGCGAGCGTGGACGTCGACCGCGGCGCGGTCCGGGAGGCCGCGGTCGGCCATCCCGACGGCACGACCCGCCCCCTGCGGCTGACCGAGCCGCCGTACCGCGTCCGCGCCCCGCGGCGGGCGGCACCGCACCGGTTCGCCGCCGGCGGAGCGGTGTGCGACGTGGACGGCGACGACGCGACGGTGCGCGTATGGCACGAGGGCCACCACGGGCCGGTGTTCACCTCCACCTGGCCCGGCTGCCAGGCCAACGGTCCCTCCGGCTGGCGCGAGGGCGAGCCGCGCGACCTGGACATCGTCCGCGTCGCCGGCGGGGTCCGCATCACGGAGAGGTGCGGCGAGGACGAGGTCGTGGGCACGATCACCCTCGACGGGGGAGTCCTCCGGCAGGACTTCGCCTTCACCACCCCGCCGGGCCGGATCTTCCAGACGGTGGGTCTGCGCCAGGGCGTCTTCGTCCACGCCGACGGGCGGCGCCACCCGCTGGGCCTGGGCATCGGCGTACGCGACGCCTCCGAGGTGGTGGCCGCCTCGGAGTCCGTCCCCGCCGGCGGCGAACTGGCCTGGCTCGGCTCCTCCACCGAGATCCGGATGCCGGTGAGCGAACCGGTGCGGCTGGTGCACAGCGCCCTGGTCGAGCGCGGCCTCGAGCGCGGTGCGGACGGGGTGGCCCGCCTGCGCACCGTGCTCCGGCCGGCCACCGCGCCCGCCGCGCCCACCGCGGCCACCGCGGCGACGCGCGCCGCCCTCCGCACGCCACCCCGGGCCGGGGGGCCGCGCAGGCTGGAGCTCGACGCCGCGGCCGCCGGGGTCACCCGGTGGACGGAGGGCGCGACCAAGGTCCTGCGCAGTCCCCATCCCCGCGCCCGGTCGTTCGGCTGCAACCCGCTCTGGTCCGCCGGGATGTGGGTGACCAGGGAGAAGCAGCGGTACCACCGGTCCGCCGGACTGGGCTGGGGCGTGCGGTCCGCGGCCGAGTGGGAGGAGAAGCATCCGCTCGCCCTCTACTGCCCGCACGCGAGGACCGGCTGGGAGATCACCGCCCCCGGCGACACCACCGAGCCCCTCCGGGTGGACGTGCGGACTCCCCGGGTCGAGGACGAGGACGAGGAGGGGGCGGAGGCCGTCCTGTGGATCACCCCAACACCCCGCGGAAGACCGCCGTCGTGCTCGAGTCGGCCGGAACACGGTGGGCGCTGGCCTCCACGGGATTCCGGCAGGTGTGGGCCACCACCGCCGTGGTCCGCCTGTCCGACGGCAGCTGGCTGGACTGCCGGCCCTCACCCGGATCCGGCGGCGAGCGGGAGATCGCCCTCCGCTCCACTCCGTCCGGCCTCCTCATCGGCTGCGTGTCCCCGGCGGGCCGGAGGAACACCTGGCGCCTGTCCGTACACGACGAACCCACCGTCTGACCCGCTCCCACCCACCGCTACGAAGGGAAACCGCCCAACATGACCACGACCACCGACGCAGCCCTCCGCACCCTGGCCGACGACTACGCCACCGTGCGCACGTCCGTCGGCGCCTACCGGATCGACGCGCCGCTGGTGCGGCTCCGCGGAGACGACAGGCTGTCCTTCCTGGACGGCCTCCTGGCCAAGTCCGCGGACTTCGTGGAGCCGGACACCGTCCGGGAGGCACTGGCCCTCCGCGACGACGGGACCCCGTTCGCGATCCTGCTGCACTGCGAGGTGGGCGAGGAGTCCTGGCTGCTTCCCCGCACGCGGATCACGGCCGGGGAACTCCGCGCCCATCTGGACGGGCTGGAAGTGCCGCCGGGCGTCACCGTCGAGACGGAGCCCGAGGGCTGGGGCGTCACCGCGTTCGAGGGCCCGGCCGCCTGGGCCGTGGCCGCCGCCTTCGTCGACTTCGACATCTCCGGGCTGCCCCTGCACGCCGTCACGGAGGCGGCCGTGCCGGGTGCGCCGGCGGCGGTCGCCCACCTGGCGCGCGTGGGCACCACCGGCGAGTACGGCTACCTGCTCATCTCCGACACCCCCGAGGCGACACACCGGGCGGTCCTGGCCGCCGTGCGGGAGCAGGGCGGCCATCCGGTCGGCCGCGAGGGGCTGGACCGCGTCCGGGCGGAGGCCGGAATGGCCCTCTGCGCCACGGGATTCCTCGGCCTCACGGTGGACCGGGCGGATCTCTCCTGGATGGTCGACTGGGACCGGCTGGGCGAGTTCCGCGGGTCCGGCGGCCTCGCACGGCCTGCCGCGGACGGCCCCCGGCTGACCGCCCTCACCGCCTCGCCCGGCAGCCGGTTCGCCGCCGGTGCCGAGGTGACGGCGGCCGGCCAGGCCGTCGGCACGGTCCTGTGGCAGGCCCCCTCCGCCAACGGGGACGAAGAACTCGTGCTCGCGCTGC
Source organism: Streptomyces sp. I6 (assembly GCA_003725745.1). Classification (GTDB taxonomy): domain Bacteria; phylum Actinomycetota; class Actinomycetes; order Streptomycetales; family Streptomycetaceae; genus Streptomyces. Next base: position 6,805,963 of record RHDP01000001.1, read on the forward strand.
TGGACGCCCCCTTCTGGGTTCCCGGCCTCGACCTGGCCGCCGAAGACGAGCAGGCCTCCCGCCGCCCGCTGTCCACCGTGACCCTCCCGCGGGTCGTCGCCCGCTCGCTGACCACGAGGATCTCCTGATGCCCGCCCCCACCATCGCCCTCACCGGCCTCGGGCTGATCACCGGGGCCGGGGAGGACGTCGACACCTGCTGGACCTCCATCGTGGCAGGCGCCCCCGGCATCCGCACCAACACCCTCTTCGACACCTCGGAGCTGCTGACCGACTGGGCGGGCATGGTCACCGCGGAGCAGGCGAGCGGCCTGGACCGCTGCTACAGCCTGGCCGCCACCGCCATCCGCGAGGCCGTGCGGGACAGCGGGCTCGACCTGTCCTCGGTCGACCGGGAGCGAGTGGCGGTCGTGGTCGGCTCCAGCCTCGGTGCGATGCCCACCCTGGAGGACGTCCACGCCGGCCTCGTCCTCGCCGGCGAACTGGACGCACGGCGGGCGGTGACCGCCCAACTGCCCTGCGTGGGCGACTACATCGCCTCCGAGTTCGACCTGCGGGGCCCCCGCGTGGTGCTCTCCAACGCCTGCGCGGCCGGCGCCGTGGCACTCGGCTACGCGGCCGAACTCCTGTGGCGGGAGGACGTCGACTACGTGCTGTGCGGCGGAGTGGACCCCCTGGCCTCGCTCTCGGCCTACGGGTTCAGCTCCCTCGGCGCCCTCGATCCGGAGCCCTGTTCGCCCATGTCGGCCTCGACGGGCCTGACCCTCGGAGAGGGAGCGGCGTTCATGGTCCTGGAGCCGGCGGACCGGGCCGAGCGCCGCGGGGCACGCGTCCTGGCCGAACTCGGGGGCTACGGCCTGTCCTGCGACGGGTACCACCAGACCGCCCCGGACCCGAGCGGCAAAGGCGCCTGCGCCGCGATGGCGCAGGCCCTGGAGACGGCCGGACTCGGCCCGGACGACGTCGACTACCTCAACCTGCACGGCACCGGGACACCGGCCAACGACTCCTCGGAACCCAAAGCGGTCAGGAAGCTGTTCGGCTCCACTCCTCCGCCCGTCAGCTCCACGAAGTCGATACTCGGCCACACGCTCGGTGCGGCGGGCGCGGTGGAATCGGTCGTCAGCGCCCTGGCGATCGACCGCGGCGTCCTGCCGCCGACCGTCAACACGCGCGGACTGGAGCCCCCCAGCGGGCTCGACATCGTTCCGGGCACCGGACGCGAGGGCAGGCCCGCCGTGGTGCTGTCGAACTCCTTCGCGTTCGGCGGCAACAACGCCTCCGTGGTCCTCAACCGCCCCGGGCGGACCGGGCCGGGCACCCGGCGCACCGAGCCGCTCCACCAGGTCGTGGTGACCGGCGCGGCCGGGCTCGCGGGCGAGGCCGCCGACACCGCCGGCCTCGTCGCCGCCCTGAGCGGCCGACGCCCCTGCTACACCGGGACCGAACACGTCGAGGGCGTCGGCGAGGTGCCGTTCGGCCGCGTCGACGCCGGCTCGGTGTCCCGCGCGATCAACCCCGCGCGCGCCCGCCGGATGGACCCGCTGAGCCTGCTCGCCGCCGCCGCGGTCGCCGACCTCTACGGCCGGCACGGGAAGCCCTCGCGCGCCGAGGCCGAGGCGACCGGCATCGTGTTCGCCACCGGCTACGGCCCGTACACCTCGGTCCTCCGGTTCCACGAGGGGGTGCTGCGGCACGGCATCGCGGGCGCCAACCCCGCGCTGTTCGCCAACACCGTCGTGAACGCGGCGGCCGGGCACGTGGCGATGCTGCACCGCTACCGCGGCTACACCGCCACCATCGCCAACGGCGGCACCAGTTCCCTCCTCGCCCTGCAACTGGCGGCCCGGGTCATCGCCCGCGGGGCGGCGGACCGGATCATGGTGGTGGTCGCCGACGAGTTCCCCGGCAAGGCCCTCGCCACACAGGCCGCCCTCCCCGGCTACGCACGCACCGCGCACGTGGTCCCGGGAGGCCGCACCGGCACCGTACTCACCGAGGGCGCCGCCGCGATCCTGCTCGAGAGCGAGGAGGCGGCCGCCTCCCGCGGCGCGGACACCCTCGCCACGGTACGGGGGTTCGGGGCCTCCGGCGAACCGGCGGGCCTCGGCGGGATCGGCCGCGACGGCGAGGCCTGGGCACGCGCGCTGCGCACCGCGATGGCCGAGGCGGGCGCGGCCCCGGACGAGATCGGCACCGTCGTCTCGGCGGCCTCCGGCTACAGCCTCGTCGACGTCGCCCAGGCCCGGGCACTGAAGCTGGCCGGCCTCGCCGGCCGGCCCGTGGCGGCCCCCAAGGCGCTGCTGGGAGAGACCTACGGCAGCGCCGCCGCGCTGGGTCTGGTGGCGGCGCTGTGCGGTGCGGCGCCGCCCGGCCGAATCCTGCTGTCCGGCTTCGCCTACGGCGGCAGCTACGCGGCGGCCGTCCTCGACACGTAGTCCTGACCGGCGCCCCCGGCAGGCCCCCGCCGAGGGCCGCCGCGACCGGGCAGGGCGGAACGCGACCCACCGTGGAGGTACAACCCGTGGAACACCGGCCGGCGCTTGCGGGACGCTGCGGCACGAGAGGAGCACAGGACGCGGAGCGCGGCTCCCACGGCCGCACCCGTCCCGAACCGTGCGTGATCGACTGCCTGATCACCCGCCACCCCCACCTGCCCAGCGACCGGATGGGCCACCGCCTCAACGGCTCCGGGCGCTCGCTGATCATCGCCGCGGTCGGCGAGCTCAACGGCCTCGCCGTGACGGCGCGTGATCTCGCGCGCGACCGGCACCTGCGCTGGAGCCTGCCCGCCCACGGCCTGACCGCCTCGGTGACGCACTGCGGCAACCTCAGTGCCGTGGCCCTGTCGGCCGGCCCGCACGTGGGAGTGGACCTCCAGGACGAACGGGACCGGCCCGCCGCCCTGCGGTGGCTCGGCTCCCTCCTCGGCCGGGCGGAACCCGCCGGACTGCGGGACTTCGCCGAGTGCGAGGCGCTCATCAAGGCCTCACACCTCACCAAGGAGACCTTCGCGGGTGTGCGGCTGCCCGGCTGGAGACCGGGATGGCGCCCCACCAACGCCCCTCCCTATCTGGTGTGCTCCACCACCTTCGGCACGGACACCCACCTCGCCCTCGCCGGCTCCCGGCCCGCGGCGGTGAGGTGGTGGTGGCGGCCGTCTCCCACCGCACCCGCCGCCCGCACCGGCACTCCGACCACCCTGGACCAAGGATGACCGTCACCTCCGAGCCCGGGGCCCGACGGCCCTACACCCGCCGCATCTCACCGATCGAACGCGGCTATCTGACCGCCGCCGCGGCAGGCTGCCCGCAGCTGATCCAGATGGTCCTCGACGGCGAGGGCCACATCGACGCGGACGCCCTGCGGGAAGCCGTGCACACCGCCACACTCGCCAACCCGGGACTCGCCGTGCGCCGGCGGGCCGCTCTCTGGCGCGCGGACGGCCCCTTCCCGCCGGTCGTGGAACTCGCCGGGGCGGCGGACTTCGGCGCGCCCTTCTTCCACCGCGACCTCGACGTCGTGACCGGTCCCGTCTGCGAGGTCGGCATCGGGCAAGGACCGGCCACCCGCCTGGTCGTCCGCGCCAGCCATGTCGTCACCGACGGCCGGGGGCTGCGGCACTGGATCGCCGACGTCTTCCGCGCGCTGCGAGGCGAGGAGCCCCTCGGCGCCCTCTCGGACGTCGACGACGGCCACTTCCGTACCGCAGCCGGGCGGGTACCCCCCCTCGAGCCGCCCCGCCGGCTCGAGGGCCGGCCCGCGATCCTCGGAGAAGGCGCACCCGACGGCACGCCCCTGTGGAGCCGCCGCCGGGTGCCCGCACGCCCGTCGGCGATCACGGCCCGGGTGGCCGCCGCCGTCTCCCGGAGCATCACCACGGACACGGGGCGCCTGATCGTGCCCGTCGACCTGCGCCGCCACGACCCCTCGGTGCGTTCCACCGCGAACCTCACCTCCCAGCTGGTGCTGGACGTCAACCGCGACGACGACTGGAAGCGGCTGCACGGCGAACTCATCCGCGCCCTGCTCCGCAAGCGCGAGGTCGCGTCGCTCAGCGGGGACTTCCGGCGGAACAACCCCTTCGCCAACACCATCGGCGAGGCATGGGCAGGCGACGGCTCCCACTTCCCCGGTACGGCGATCATCTCCGACCACGGCCCGATCGACACCGGCGAACTGAGCACCGGCCGGTTCCGGCCCACCGCCTTCTACACCCTCCCCATGCTCGTGCCCTATGTCGAGATGTTCGTGAGCGCCTGCCAGGTGGGGAACTCGACCGAGCTGACCCTCGCATGCCGCAACCGCCCGGGCGCACGCGAGGCGGCCGAAGCGCTCCTCGACGACGTCGAGGACGCGCTGGGCGACGCGCACTGACCCGGCCCCTGCCCCGCGGACCCCGAAGGACGCCCCCGCATGTCGACGACCGAACAGACCGATGACGGCTCGCCCGGCTCGCCCGGTTCGCCGGAAGCCCCCGGAACCCCCGGACCGGCCGTACACCCCCGGGGCCCCGGGAGTCCCCGGACCCGCGCCCCGGGGCGGCCTGGCTCCCCGCGTCGGTGGCGGCCGGAGCGGGGGAGCGGGAGGTGCGGAAGGCCGGTCCGGACTCCCCGGCACAGGACCGCGCCCCGGAGGCATCCGGTACCCCTGCGGAGGAGCCCGCCGGGCCGCCCGCCCCCAGCGCGTGGACGTCCGCTGTGGCGATCAGCGGCAACTTCCTCGCCCTGCTCGACACCACCATCGTGAACGTGTCCCTGCACGACACCGCCGCCCATCTCGGCAGCATCAGCCGGGTGCAGTGGGCGGTGACGACGTACCTGCTCGCCCTGGCCGCGCTCATGCCGGCCACGGGCTGGCTCGTCACCCGCTTCGGGGTGAAACGCGTCTTCGCCGGGGCGGCGACCCTCTTCCTGCTCGGCTCGGCGGCCTGCGCGTTCAGCAGCAGCCTGCCGGAGCTGACGGCCGCCCGCGCCCTGTCGGGAGCGGCCGCCGGTGTGCTCGTCCCCGCGTCGACGATCCTGCTCACCCGCGGGGTTCCCCGCGAGCAACTGGGCCGGGTGCAGGGGCTGAACGGCAGCGTGATGCTGATCAGCCCCCTGCTGGGACCCGCGATCGGGGGCCTGCTCGTGCAGGCGGGGGGCTGGCGCGCGGTCTACGCGGTGAACGTCCCCCTGTGCGCCGCCCTCGTCCTCGTCACCCTGCGCTGGGTGCGCGGGAATCCCCCGCACAGCCGGCAGGCCAAACCCCTGGACGTGGTGGGACTGCTGTCCTCGGCGACCTTCACCGTCTGCACGGTCCTGGCCCTCCGCGCCTTCTCCCGACTCGGCTGGACCGCATCCGCGGACCTGCTGGTGCCGCTGCTCCTCGCCGCGCTGAGCGGTGCCGTGTTCGTGATCCGGGAACTGCGTGCCGCCTTCCCCCTGCTCGACGTGCGCCTGTTCGGCCACCGCGTCTACCGGACTGCCGCGATCAACATCTTCTGCCTCGGCTTCGTGCTGTACTCGCCGATGATGCTCATCCCGCTGTACTTCCAGTCGGCGCGCGGCGAGCCGCCCGTCACGACCGGTCTCCTCATGTCGGCCGGAGGCATCGGAGTGGTCGCCGCGTCATGGCTGTGCCGCGTCCTGATGAAGCGGACGGGAGGAGGCGCCACCGTCGTCATCGGCGTCGCGCTCACCATGCTCGCCACCGTGCCGCTCACCGGCCTGTCCTCGACCACGCCCTATCTGCTGCTCTGCGTGAGCCTCGCGGTCCGGGGCCTGGGCACCGGCCTGACCATCGTCCCCGCCATGACCAGGGCCTACCAGTCGATCCGCGCCGAGTCCATCCCCGACGCCTCCGCACAGCTCAACCTCATCCAGCGCATCGGAGGCTCCGCCGCCCTCGCCGTGGTGACGGTGGTGCTGGAACGGGCTGCGCACCGCTACCACGGACTGACCCCGGACGCCTTCGCCTCCTCCTTCGGCTGGCTGCTCGTCATCTACGGCTTCACCCTGGTCCCCGCGCTGGCGCTGTTCGCGGCCGACCGCCGGGAGGCCCGCCACGCCGCGGGGTGACGGTGGCAGGGCCAAGGGCGCCCGGCGGACCCACCGGCCGCAAGGGGGGAGTCCGGCCGGAGGGCCGGCGCTGCGGGCGGGGGAGGACCGTTCCGCGCGTGAACCCGCTGGCGCTGTTCGCGGCCGACCGCCGGGAGGCCCGCCACGCCGCGGGGTGACGGTGGCAGGGCCGCGGCGCCCGGCGGACCCACCGGCCGCAAGGGGGGAGTCCGGCCGGAGGTCCGGCGCTGCGGGCGGGGGAGGACCGTTCCGCGCGTGAACCCGCTGGCGCTGTGCAGGTGGCGGCTCGGCCTCCTCGTGCCGAACGGGCCGCGGGGAAGCGGCCGGGACGAGGTGAGGCGGCCCGGGGCGTGCCGTGGTGTGAGGGCGGGTGCTCCGGCACGGATCACGAAGGGCCCCCGCCGCGACGGGCGGTGGACCTGCCGGGGGCTGGTCATCGGCCGGAACCCGCAGGATGCCGGGGCCGGCCCGCAGCCGCTCCGGTGGGAGCGGGGCAGGCCTCTTCCGTGCCGTCTCCGGCAGCCGCGCCGGACCGCGTCCGCGGTCCTCCTCGACGAGGGCCGGTGGCCGCATCGGGCCGCCGGCGAGGACGTGCTTGGCCGTGGGGTGGCCCGGGCCGCCGGGCATCCGGTCATCGCAGGTGCGTACCGGGTCGGCGTCGAGCAGGAGATGTGGGCCCTGCCGGTCCTCTACCAGCTGCTGCGCCGGGCCATGGTCGAGGCGGCAGAGTCCTGGCCGGGCACCGATCCCGACCGCTGCGGCTTCACCATCGCCCTCCACACGGCCCGCGACATGCTGGTACGCGCGGAAGGAATCCTCGAGCAGGGCCTCGGGACAACTGGAAGCAAGGTCCTGGCAGCGCTGCTGCCGGCACGCCGGCCCCGCGTCAGCACCCGGAAGGTGAAATCGCCTATATCCCGATACGCGGAAAGGAAGTCGGACGGCCGCCCGGGCACGAGCCAGACGGTGACTGCCGTGACGATCACGCTGCTACAGCCCCCGCCCCCTCGCCCCGAACCGCCGGCGGCCACGGTCCCCCCAGTATGTCGGTGCCGGCAAGACCAGCAACCGCATGGCGCGCGTCCTCGCCGTGCTGCAGGAAGAGCCCGAGCGGCGGTGGCAGGCCCGAGAGATCGCCGAGCTCCTCGGCGACGTCACCCTCGTCGCCACTTACCGGCAACTCGCCCGCTGGAACAACTACCCGGCCTTGGGGGAACTTCACCGACGGGGCGCCTGCGCGCAGGCGCCGCGCGGGCCGCACGGCCCGGGATCAACCGACCTGACAGAGAGTCCTTCCAGGTGGTGACGAGGCCGCCCGCCGCTGCCAGACTCCGGCGCCATGCTCGCCGCTTACATCGAACAGCTCGGCTCCCCCGACACCACCCGGTACGGCGAACTCCCCCAGCCTGCGGCACAGGCGGGCGAGGTCCTGGTCGACGTGAGTGTCGCCTCCGTCAACCACGTCGACACCTTCGTCCGGTCCGGGGCTTGGCGTACGCCCGTGACCTTCCCCTTCGTGATCGGCCGCGACCTGGCCGGCACCGTCGCCACCGCCGCGCCCGGCACCGGCTTCAAGGTCGGCGAACGCGTCTGGTGCAACAGCATGGGCCACGCGGGCCGGCAGGGTGCCGCCGCCGAGCGCGTCGCCGTCCCCGCCGACCGGCTCTACCGGCTGCCCGACGGAGTAGACCCCGAGGACGCCGTCGCCCTGGCGCACCCCGCCGCCACCGCCTACCTGGCCCCGCACCCGCACGGCCGGCTGCAGGCCGGTGAGACCGTCGGCGCCCTGCTGGCCGCCGGGAAGCTGCTGCCCCCGGCGACGGTGTCGATGCCGCTGAGCGCCGCAGCCGACGCGCACGGCCGTCTGGAGCGCGGCGAGGTCCGCGGGAAGATCCTGCTCAGGGTGGAAGCGGAAGTCGCGCCGAAGAGGACTTGACGGACCATCGCGGGATTCGTTGACCCGCGTTCGGCGCACTACCAGAGTTCTCCCTATGGGCGAATCAATCATCGACAATTCTCCGCTGTTCGAACTGCGCGCGGACATTGTGGTTTCCGCAACCCCTAAAGAGGTCTACGCGGTCGTCAGCGATTTGCCGCGCAGCGCTGAATGGAGCCCCGAATGCCGGGGCGGTGAATGGATCGGCGGAGAGCCCGCGGCAGTGGGCACGATCTTCCGCGGCGAGAACCTCCGCAGCGAGGAGGTCGTGGCCTGGGCCCCGCTCGTGCGCGGGACCTGGTACACCGAGGCCCGCGTCACGGCGGCCGAGCCGGGGGTGACCTTCCGCTGGATGATGCTCTCGCACGCCCAGGACGACCAGGAATCCGTCTGGGGCTTCGACATCGAGCCGCTCGCCGAAGGCAGCCGGCTGGTCCACCATTTCCGCATGGGAAAGGCGACCGCCGGAATCCACAAGATCGTCTCCGAACTCGACGAGGATGCTCGTAAGCGATTCGTCGCGGACTGGACCGCCAAGCTGGAGCGGGACCTCGACGACACCCTCAAGCGAATCAAGGACGTCATCGAATCCGCATGACGGGTTCCTTCCCGCGTACGTGAAACGGAGTGGGCGAGATGTTTCTGCAACGAATAGGGAACAAGGGCATCCGGCTCGGGACGCTCTTCGACCGGGCGGCCGCCCGGCACCCCGGCAACATGGTGGTCCTGGACCACGACCTGGACGTCGCGCCCGAACTGGGCCGGCGCCTGGCCCTGCCCGAGGTGGCCGAGCTGGTCGCCGAACTGGCATCGCGGCTGTGGGCCGCCGGGGTCCGCACCGGTGAGCGGATCGTCGTCCACAAGACCGACGGCTTCGACATTTCGCTGACGGCCTGCGCCGGCGTCCTGGACGGCGTCATCGAACAGTTCCGCAAGGCCCGGGTCGCCCGCGTCTGACCGCTCCGGCCGCGGCACCGGCCCTTCCCTGCCCGGACACCGTCGTCCCCGCATCCACCGCCCACAGCCCGCGCCGCGACCACCGGCGCGGTGGGAGTACGCACACCATGGCTGAGAAGAACCCCAAGCGCCCGTGGATCACCGGCTGGGACCCCGAGGACGGGGACGCCTGGCACCGGGGCGGCCGCCGCACGGCCCGCCGCAACCTCGCCCTGTCCGTCCTCTCCGAGCACATCGGCTTCTCCGTGTGGACCCTGTGGTCCGTCCTCGTGCTCTTCATGACACCCGAGAACGGGCTGGCCTTCGCACCGGAGGAGAAGTTCCTCCTGGTCGCCGCCCCCACGGTCGTGGGAGCCCTGCTGAGGCTGCCCTACAGCTACGCCGTCACCCGGTTCGGCGGCCGCGACTGGACGGTGTTCGCCACCGCCGTCCTGCTCGTCCCCGCGACCCTCGCCCTGTACTTCGTCCAGCAGCCCGGGACGCCGCTGTGGGTGTTCCTGCTCATCGCCGCCCTCTGCGGAGTGGGCGGAGGCACCTTCGCCTCGTCCATGACCAACATCACCGCCTTCTTCCCGCAGCGGCACCAGGGCTGGGCCCTCGGCCTCAACGCCGGGGCGGCAACCTCGGCGTCGCCGCCGTGCAGCTGATCGGCCTCGCCGTCATCCACGCGACCGGCCGCCGGCACCCGGAGTACGTCGCGGCCGTCTACCTGCCCCTCATCGTGGTCACCGCCGTACTGGCGGCCCGGCTCATGGACAACGTGGACGCCGTCCGCACCGCCCCCAGGCCCAGCGCGAGGCCGCCCGGTGCCCCGACACCTGGTGGATCTCCCTGCTCTACATCGGCACCTTCGGCTCCTTCATCGGATTCGGATCCGCCTTCGGACTGGTGCTCCAGTACGAGTACGGAACCTCGCCCGTGCAGGCCATGGGCTACACCTTCCTCGGCCCGCTCCTCGGGTCCCTCTTCCGGCCGCTGGGCGGACTGCTGGCGGACCGGCTGGGCGGGGCACGCGTGACCCTGTGGACCTTCCTCGGCATGGCGGCCGGCACCGCGGTGCTCCTCCTCGCCTCCGCCGCCGGTTCCTTCGGGCTGTTCGTCGGCGGGTTCACCGCGCTCTTCATCCTCAGCGGCCTCGGCAACGGGTCCACGTACAAGATGATCCCCGCGGTCTTCGCACGGCGGGCGGAGGCCACGGTGACCGGCGGAGGCGACGCCGCACGCGCTTTCGCCCAGGCCCGCCGGCTGTCCGGCGCGGCCATCGCCGTCGCCGGCGCGGTCGGCGCGCTCGGCGGAGCGGCCATCCACGTCGCCTTCACCGTCTCCTACGCCGACGCCTCCGGCACACCGGCCTTCCTCTCCTTCCTCGTCTACTACGCCGTGTGCGTCCTGATCCTCCGGTTCGTCTACCTCCGCCGGGAGCCGCCACCGGCCTCCGCCACCCCGGCCGGCGTGCGGGAGGCCAGCCGTGCCTGACACCCGGCAACCCGTGGCCGCGCGGCGCACACACTGCCCGTACTGCGCTCTCCAGTGCGGTACGCGGATCTCCGGCACCCGCGCCGACGCCGTCACGGTCGAGCCCGCCGACTTCCCCGTCAACCGCGGCCGGCTGTGCCAGAAGGGCTGGACGGCGCCCGGGCTCCTCGCCGCCCCCGACCGGCTGGCCGCACCGCTGGTACGCGGCCGGAGCGGAAGGCTGCTGACAGCCACCTGGGACAGCGCCCTGCAGGCCGCCGCCGAGGGCCTCGCCCGGGTCCGCGACGCACACGGCGCCGACGCGCTGGCGGTCTTCGGCGGTGGCGGCCTCACCAACGAGAAGGCCTACCTGCTCGGCAAGTTCGCCCGGCTCGCGCTGGGCACCAGCAACATCGACTACAACGGACGCTTCTGCATGTCCTCCGCCGCGGCGGCCGGCAACGCCGCCTTCGGCCTGGACCGCGGCCTGCCCTTCCCCGTCACCGACCTGTCCCGGGCCCGGACCGTGCTGCTGGCCGGAGCCAACGTCGCCGAGACCATGCCGCCCCTGATGCAGCACCTGCACCAGGCCCGGCTCGTCGTCGTGGACCCCCGCCGAAGCGCCACCGCCCACCGCGCCGCGCTGCACCTCCAGCCCGCACCCGGCACCGACCTCGCCCTCGCCCTGGGGATGCTGCACGTGGTCATCACCGAAGGGCGCCTCGACACCGCCTACATCGGCCGGCGCACCACCGGCTTCGAGGCGCTCGCGGGCCGGGCCGCCGGGTGGTGGCCCGAGCGCACGGAGGCCGTCACCGGCGTCCCGGCAGCGGACCTGCGCACGGCCGTCGACCTCCTCACCCAGAGCGGCGACTGCTACGTCCTCACGGGCCGAGGGGTGGAGCAGCACCGGCAGGGTACGGCGACGGCGGCCGCGTTCATCAACCTCGCCCTGGCCCTGGGCCTGCCGGGCACCCCGTCGGGCGGCTACGGCTGCCTGACGGGCCAGGGCAACGGCCAGGGGGCCGCGAGCACGGGCAGAAGTCCGACCAGCTCCCCGGCTACCGGTCGCTGAGCGACCCCGCGGACCGCGCCCATGTCGCCCGGGTCTGGCGCGTTCCCGTCGGACGGCTGCCCGGACCGGGACTGCGCGCCTACGAACTCCTCGACGCCCTCGGCGAGGAGCAGGGGCCGCGGGCCCTGCTCGTCATGGGCTCCAACCCGGTGGTCTCCGCCCCGCACGCGGCGCGGATCACGGCACGCCTGGCCGCACTCGACTTCCTCGTCGTGGCCGACTTCGTCCCTTCCGACACGGCCCGGCTCGCCGACGTCGTCCTGCCGGTCACCCAGTGGGCGGAGGAGGAGGGCACCATGACCAACCTGGAGGGCCGGGTCCTGCGACGGCGCGCCCTGCTCGACCCGCCGCCGCCGGTCCGCAGCGACCTCCACGTCCTCCACGGCATCGCGGTACGGCTCGGCGAGCCGCCCGAGCACTACCCGACGGAGCCCCGGAAGGTGTTCGAGGAACTGGCCGCCGCCTCCGAGGGCGGCCGCGCCGACTACTCCGGCATCACCTACGACCGGCTCGACGCGGGGAGAGCCTGTTCTGGCCCTGCCCCGCCACCCCCGACCCCCACCCGGGCACCCCCCGGCTGTTCCTGGACCGGTTCGCCCACCCCGACGGACGCGCGCGCTTCGCCGACGTCGAGCACGACGGGCCGGCCGAGGACACCGGCGCCGCGTACCCGGTGCACGCCACCACCGGCCGTGTCCTCACCCACTACCAGTCCGGCGCGCAGACCCGGCGGGTGCCGGAGCTCGCCGCGGTCGCCCCCGAAGCCTTCGTGGAAGTCCACCCGGACACGGCGGCCCGCAGCGGCCTGGCCGACGGGACCTCGCCCGGGTGGTGTCGGCCCGGGGCGGCATGACCGCCCGTGTCCGGCTCGACCCCACGCTCCGCCCCGACACGGTGTTCGTCCCCTTCCACTTCTCCGGGGACGGCCGGGCCAACCTCTTCACCCATCCCGCGCTCGACCCCTCAGCGGCATGCCCGAGTTCAAGGTCAGCGCCGTCCGACTCGAACCCCTCCCGGAGTGACGCCGTGAACCACGTCCTCGTCGTCGGCCACGGCCCGGCCACCCACCGGCTGCTGCGCGGCCTGCGGCGCCACGGGCACCGCGGGACCGTCACCGTCCTGTCCGCCGAAGACCGCCCCCTCCACAGCCGGGCGCCGCTGACGGACGTCCTGGCCGGCCGGGTCGGTCCGAACCTGCTCCAGGCCGCACCCGAACCCGGTGTGCAGGTGCTCACCGGCACCGTCGCGCACGCCCTCGACCTGCGCCGCCGCGTGGTGCACGCCCGGCAGGGCGCCACGCACACCCGGCACCCCTACGACATCCTCGTCCTGGCCTGCGGCGCCCGCCCGGTGATCCCCCGCCTCCCCGGTGCGGCCGGCCGGCACGGACGGCTCTCGGCGGGCGTCACCACGCTGCGCGGCACCGCCGACTGCGCCCGCGTACGGGGCACGGCCGTGACGGTACTGGGCGGCGGCCCCCTGGGCGTGGAGACGGCCGCCGCGCTGGCACTGCGGGGCACCGCCACCACCCTCGTCTGCCGCGGACCCCACCCGCTGCACCAACGGCTCGGTGACACCGCCGCGGCCCTGCTGACCGCACGGCTTCAGCAGGCCGGCGTCACCGTCCTCGGCGGCCGCCGGGCCGTCCGCCGCGACCCGGGCCGCCTGCTGCTGGACGACGGCACCGAGGCGGCGGCCGACGGCCTCGTCCTGTGCACCGGTGTGGAACCAGAAGTCCGGATCGCACGCGCGGCGGGCCTGAGAGTGCACCACGGCATCGTCGTGGACGACGCCCTGCGCACCAGCGACAGCCGTGTCCACGCCATCGGCGACTGTGCCGAGCACGCCGGGCGGGCGGTCGCCGGCCATGAATCCGCGCTGGCCCAGGCCGACACCCTCGCCAGGATCCTGACCGGCGGCGCAGCAGCCCACCGGCCCACCGCCGACCTGCTGCGCCTGCGTACGCACGCGGCGGACGTGGCCTGCGTCGGAACACGCGCCGGCTTCCGGCGGCCCGGCCTGCGAACCGTCGGCCTGCTCGACCCGGCGGGCCGACGCTACGCGCGGATCGCGCTGGACGGCGACCGGATCGCCGCTGCCGTCCTCCTGGGTCTGCCGCAGGCCGTCGCCACGGTGAGCCACGCGGCCCGGCGCGGCCTGCCGGTCCCCTCCGACCGGCTGGGCCTGCTGCTCGGCACCCCCTCCCCGCCCCCTGCCAATGGGGCCCCCACCCCGGAGGACTCCCTGGTGTGCCTGTGCAACCACGTCACCCGGCAGCAGCTCGCCGACGCCTTCGCGCTCGGCGCCCGCACGGCTCCCGCCCTCGCCCGGGCCACCCGCGCCACCACGGGATGCGGAGGCTGCGCCATGAGCGTCGACACGCTCTGCCGGGCCTGGGCCGGCACCGGGCAGCGGGAACCGGAGCCCGCATCATGACCTCCACCCTCGTGGTGATCGGGCACGGCATGGTCGGCCACCGGCTCGCGGACCGGCTGCGCGAGCTGGACACCGCCCACCGGTGGCGCGTGTGCGTCCTGGGAGAGGAACCCGAGCCCGCCTACGACCGCGTGCGCCTGTCCGCGTACCTCAGGAACCGCAGCCGGGCCGCGCTCAGCCTGGTCCGCCCCGACTTCCTCGCCGATCCCCGGATCACCGTGCGCTCCGCCTCACCCGCCGTCTCCGTCGACCGGCGGGCGCGTACCGTGCACACGGCCGGCGGGGAGCCGATCACCTATGACGCACTGGTCCTGGCCACCGGATCACGCCCGTTCGTGCCCCCGGTGCCGGGCAGGCACCTGCGCAACTGCTTCGTCCAGCGCACGGTCGAGGACATCGACGCGCTCAGCGCGGCGGCCCGCCCCGGCCGGCCGGCCGTCGTCATCGGCGGCGGACTTCTCGGGCTGGAGGCCGCGCAGGGGCTGCAGTTGCTCGGAATGCGGCCCCATCTCGTCGAAAGCGCGCCGCACCTGATGCCTGCGCAGCTCGACGGGGAGGCGGCACGCGTCCTCCAGGACGGGGCCGCACGACTGGGTCTGCACCTGCACTGCGGCACGACGGTGGTGTCGGTGGACGGCGACGCCGGCGGCCTCGTACGCTCCGTCACCCTCGGCGACGGCAGCGTGGTCGAGGCCGATCTGGTGGTCTTCGCCGCAGGGATCCGCCCCCGGGACGACCTGCCCGTCACCCCAGCCCTGCCGCTCGCGGAGCGCGGCGGCTATCTGACGGACGCCTTCTGCCGGACCGCGGACGACCGCATCTGGGCCGTCGGGGAGTGCGCGGCGGTCCTGGGGCGCTGCCACGGCCTGGTCGCACCGGGATACCGGATGGCGGACAGCGTCGCCTGCGGGCTGACGGGACATCACGCCGAGCCGCTCGACGAGATGGACGACTCCACCGAGCTGAAACTGCTCGGAGTCCACGTGGCGACCTTCGGCAGCACCTCGGGCGACGCCGGGACCGCCGTCGAGGTCACCTTCCAGGAGGGTGCCTCCCGCTACGCCAAGGTCTTTCTCCATCGCGCATCCGGAGCCCTGCTCGGCGGCATCCTCGCGGGCGAGACGGGGTCCCGCGCCGACCTCGCACCGTGGGTCGGCAGACGGCCGACCGCGGACCTGGAAGGCGTGCTGTTCCCGGCCCCGCCGTTCCGGCCCCTGAGCTCCTGAGCCCCTGAGCCCTGAGGACGCCCATGCCCGACGAATCCGTCCGTGCGGCCGGCCTGCTCCAGGCCAGGCAGTGGTCCGCCGACCTGTTCACCGCTGGGCGCCCGCAAGGTCATCGTCCCGGGCAAGCGCGAACGGACCGCGAGGATCGGGGCGCCGGGTGAACTGGACGGCGCTGCCGTACGGGACGTTGAGCCACTTGTGCAGGTCCACGCAGAGGGAGTCGGCCTCCTCCAGCCCGTCGACCAGTGCGGCGTGGGAGGGGACGAGACTCGCGAACGCGCCGAAGGCACGGTCCACATGGAGCCAGAAGCCGTACCGCTCCCGCAGGGCGGCGAGGGCGCGCAGGTCGTCGAAGTCGCCGGTGTTCACGGTCCCGGCGTTGGCCACCACGACACAGGGCTCCCCGTTCCCGTCCAGTATCCGCGCGAGCGCCCGCGGGTCGACGGCCTCCCGCCCCGGCAGGGTCGGCAGCCGGGTCAGCGACCGCCGCCCCAGCCCGAGGACCGAGAGCGCCTTCGGCACGCTGGAGTGCCGACGCGGACAGCACGCGGACGGGACCGAGTGCCGCCGCCCGCACTCGGCCGGCGACACCCCCGAACGCTCCCCCAGCCACTCGCGGGCGACGGCCAGGCCGGCGAGATTTGGACATGGTGGCGCCGCTGACGAAGGCGCCGTGGTGCTGCTCGGGCAGCCCGAGCAGCTCACGGACCCAGCCGACCGTCTCGCGTTCCAGCGCCTGCCCGGCCCCGTCGAGCCCGAGACGGGGTTCTGGTCCCAGACCGCGGTCGTCCAGTCGCCGAGCAGCGCGGCGGGCGTGGTCCCGCCGGTGACGAAGCCCAGGTACCGGGGCCCGGCACTGGCCGACAGCACCGGCGCCCGCCGGTTCTCGAAGGCCTCCAGCGCCCCCGCCGGCCCCGCGCCCCGCCCGGGCAGCGGCGCGGCCTCCGGCACGCTGCGGGAGGCGATCACCGGCCGGTCGGCCATCCCCGCGGCGTCCCGACGGCGCGCCGCAGGAACTCTTCCAGCAGGACCGGGCAGCGCGCCGTGCTCCCCGGCCGGCAGCGGATCGGTCACGGCTCTCCCTGCCGTCGCCCGCTCCTCGGCCCGAGGGGTACGAGGCGGCGGGATCTTCCCCTGTGTGAAATCCGCTGCCACCTCTGCCGAACCGGCATCATCGGGAGGGACACCGCGAACAGCCGCTCCCGGCAAGGGTGCTGTGGCCGTGCCGGAGCCGTGGCCGTGCCGGAGCGGTGGGCGGATCGGTTCCGGCACGGAAGGCCTGCGACGGGTGGCCGAGTCCGCCCCGGGTGTCCCGGTGTCAGAGGGTGTAGCTGACCCAGCCCTGCTTGGGCAGGGTGTTCGGGGGGCAGTAGACCCGGACGTTGCGGAACGTGGTGTAGGGGCCCGCGCTGCGGGTGGTGTTGTCCGTACAGCTGATGTTGGCCCACCACTGCGTCGACCCGGTCGCCGAGCAGGAGACGTTGTAGTACCACTGGTTCCCGTCGGACCCGAAGGAGCCGGTGCTGCAGTGGACCCCCTGAGCGCCGGTGGGACCGGATGCCTGCGCTGATGCCGTTGGTGCCGCCACCGCGACCCCCACGACGGCTGCCAGGAGACAGCCGGCCACTCGGTAACCCCTGTGCTTGAGCATGGTCGTCCACCTTCTCCGAGTCGATGTCGAACCGCCACACGAGAGCGGCGCGCACAAGTGCCGCTGCTCCGGGCCGACTCTAGGTGGGGACTGGCAGGCTCCGCTCATGGCGGGGTGGATACCGCCATCGCTGCGGTGACCAGCGGCCGGACGGCGCGGCGCGATGCTGGGGAAGGCTGGTGGGGAGCAAGGGGCACCACCTCGGCGGCGTTCCACGGCGTGTCCCGCCGTCTTCGGCAGGAAGTAGCCCGGGATCCGGCCGCGTTGCTGCCCCGTACCCGTACCCGTACCCGTACCCGTACCCGTACTCGTACCCGTACCCGGCACCGGCACGGGGGCCTTGTCCGCGACGGCGAAGCGAAGCGGCGGCGACGGCGGACATCAGGACCGCCTCTGGGCGCGGCAAGGGGCGCACGTTCATGACGGCCCGGGCAGGCTGCGGGGCAGGAGAAGAGTGAGAGGAAGAGTCCGGATGGGGCAAGGGGGCGACACCCGGCAGTGCCACCGAGCCGGGGCCCGCGGCCCCTTCCAGCAGTTGATCTTGCCAAAAGTTGCCAAGTGGCCAGTCGCGGATCGGCTGCCGGCGCACGATGTTGACGGGACGTCAGGCAGTGGGTTTGCCAGGCCGCCTGCAGCTGTCTAGAGTGGCCCGCACGGGGACTGGCCGCATCCGAAGACCTGAATGTAGGACTCGCATGGCAACAGCCCCGTCCTTCGGACTCCGCCTCAAGGCGCTGAGGCAACAGCAAGGACTGTCCCAAGCCGCACTGGCTGGTGACGAAATCTCGACGGGGTACCTGTCGCGCCTGGAGTCAGGCGCCCGGAACCCTACGGAACGGGTGATCGCCTATCTTGCCGAGCGGCTGGACGTCGACCGTTCGGCGTTCTACGTCCAGCCGGGCAGCAGTTCCCTCACCCAGGCACTGAGCCTTGCCGCCTCCGCGGACACCAGCGAGGCCATCGAGGACCTCATCGACGTCTTCGCCACCTCCCGGGACGAGGACCCGCTGCTGCGCTGGCAGGCGCTGTGGCTGATCGAGCGGTACCGGCACGAGCGCGGCGACCACGCCCGGCGGCTGGCCTGTCTCGAAGAGCTGACCGGCATCGCCGACGACCTCGAACTGCCCGCACTGCAGTGCAGGTCCAGGAGCCGGCTCGCCCGCTGCCTGCGCGCCACGGGTGACGTCGCCCGCGCCCTCGACATCGCCGTCAGCGCTCACCGGGTTGCCAAGCAGGCCGGCCTGCCCGTGTCCGACGAGGCGAACGCGCTGCTGGCCCTCGTCTCCGCCGAGGCGGAGGCGGGTCGGCTGCCCGACGCACGGGCGCACGCCGAAGAGCTGGTCGAGCTGGTGGCGGAGGCGCCGGAGACCCTGCGCGCCGAGTCGCTCTGGTCGGCAGCCACGGTCTGCTCCCGCCAGGGTGACGACGCCGCCGCGCGCGCCTTCCTTCAGCAGGCCATGGCCATCCTGGACAGCCCTGTCGCCCCGGTGCTGTGGGCACGGCTGCGGCTGGCCGCGGCCTCCCTGCACCTGCAGGGCAGCCCGCCGTCCACCGAGTCCGCGCGCGACTGCCTGGAGGAGGCGCAGGCGGCGTTCGCCCTGGTCGGCACGCCGGTCCAGCAGCAGGAGATCCTGGTGCTGCAGGTCCACCTCGCGTTCGAAGAGGGCCGGTACGCCGAAGCCCGGGCGGCCTACTCCCGGCTCGACGTCGACGAGCTGATGCTCAACTACCGTGACCGGATCCGGCTGCAGACCCTGGACAGCCGGCTGCTGATCGTGGAGGGCCATCGGAAGGAAGGGCTCGCCCAGCTCAAGCGGTTGGGCGAGGAGGCCCGACGCGCCGCGAACCTCGACCTGGCCGCGGACATCTGGCAGGTCCTGGCCGAGACCCTGGAGCACACCGCGACCGGCTGACCCCCGGTCCCGCCGTGTCGGCGCCCGTCGGCACGGCCGACGTGCCGTGCGGCCACGAACGCCCGGCGGCTCCACACCGCCACCGGGTGTGGAGCCACCGGGAGTTTCGTGCCGCGAGCGGGCTGTTCCTCGGATCTCTCGATCGGGTACGTACCGTCAGTTCGCGTTCACCAGCCCGTGCGCCGGCACCGTCACCGTCCGCTTGCCCGGCTTGCCGCCGAGGACGACCTTCCGCAGAGCGCTGTTGTTGGCGGTGCTGGTCTCCTTCAGCCGGTTCTCCGGGTTCGCCAGCACCTGGATGTAGTACGTGCCGTTGGGCAGGCCGGTGATGTCGAAGGACTGACCGGGCAGGTCCTGGGTGTAGGTGTCACCGGAGCCGACGTCCAGCACCTCGCGGACCGAGATCGAGTTCTCCTGGCCGCACGCCGTGGCCAGATCGGTGTTGAACGGGTGCCAGTTGGCGTTCGCCACCGTGTAGTCGACCGCGTCGGTGTTGGCCAGGCAGAAGGCCTCCTTGCCGCTGCGCACGGTCTCCTTCTTGTCCGCCTTCAGCAGCCGGTAGCTGGCGAAGTCGGTGAAGTGCCAGTGCATGTGGCCCGGCCGCGGGTCCCATTCCATGGTGCCGGTCGGGGTGTACCCGACCTGCTTGCCCCTGGCGTCGTAGAAGTACTGGTAGGCGTCCATCTCCGCCTTGCCGGGCGAGCGGAATCCGTCGACCACGAGCTGCGCCGGTCCGGCGTTCCAGACATTGGCGCTGAAGGCCAGGTAGTCCTTGCCGGGGACGTCCTCGCCGCCGTCGCTGACGGTGATGCCGTAGGCCGGCAGCGACCGCAGGTCGGGCTTGGGGACGTTCGGGACGGAGGGCTTGCCGGTAGGCCGCTGCGACAGCGGCCCCAGGGCCGGCGCCCTGCGTGAGCCGTCGGTCTGGCCCTCGGTGTCGCCGACCTTCGCCGAACGTGCCGACTGCTGCTTCTTCAGCGCCCACGGCAGAGCGGGAGGAGCGGCCTTCAGAGGCCCGTGACCGACGTTGTACGAAGGCCCTGCTCCGCTCGTCACCGCGGCGGCAGCCTGGGCGGGCGTCGGGGCGTGTCCCGGTCCGTGGCCGGCGTGGCCGGCGCCGGCTGCCGACTGCGCCGGGAGGGCGGCGCCGTGTCCGGCGCGCCCACCGGGACGGGCCGTCCGAGCCGCGGTGCCCCGGCCCTCCTCGAAGCCGCGCTCCTGCACGGTCACCTTCACCGAGGCGGGCTTGTCCGCGATGCCGAACAGGTCACGGTACTTCTTCGCGACCGAGACCCTGGCGGTGTAGGTACCGGCCGCCAGCTTCACCGGATCGGTGTACGAACCCGCGTACGTGTTGGCGGCCCAGCCCTTCTCCACGCCCCACACGGCACCGAGGGTGAAGGGGTTGGTGGGGCAGCTCTCCGGATACTTCGAGGTGGCGGGTGCGTCGGGCCGCACGCGCCCACTGGCGTTGTTCGGGCAGAAGCTCTCCGCCCGCCGGAGGACCTGCCTGCCCGTCTTGTCGGTGACCGTGATCTCCGCGAAGCCCGGCAGCCCGGAGAAGTCCTTCACGGTGCCCTCGGGCAGCGCCTTCGCCCTGGCCCTACCGCCCTCGTAGACGGTCTGGGTGATGGTGACGGGGGCCTTGTAGGACTTCCGGGTCACCTTCAACTCCAGCGGCGCCCCCTCCGCGGTGAGGTAGGTTCCGAGATCCAGGTAGACGCCCGGCTCCTCCTTCCAGGAGGTGAGCGTGATCGAGCCGCTCGCCGCGATGAGTCTCAGGCCGGGCCCCGCCGTGGCCTTCGCCGGATCCGACGCGGTGGCTGCGAACCCGGCCGTCACGGCCATGACGGCGATGGCCGTGGTGCCCGCGAGCAGCGGACGCCGCAGCCGGGTGGTACGCGTTGTGGTCATCGTTTGCTCGTCCTCCGGGATGCTGTGGGAAGCAGGCAGCGGGCGGCACGGTTCGACGACGTACGACGTACGACGGCCGGCTGCCCGAGTGGTGAGAGGAACGGTCCGGGTGCTCGGTTGTCCGCAGGGCCGAAGACGCTGAGAGGTTGGCCGGATCGGGCCGGTGCGGAGGGAAGCCGGCCGGACGTCCGTGTGTGCCGACGGGCTGCGCCGGCGGTCGGAGACCACGCAGGCGGGCCCGACGGCCCCTGAGCGCGGTGTCGGCACGGCCGCCACCGCCGAGGGCGGCGGCAGTCCCGGGAACGCTACGCGGGCGGACGGCACAGCGGTGGACGGCGACCGCGCTGCATGTGCCCCCGGGACCCTCGGTCGCTTCATTCCAGGACCGAAGCGAGCTCCGGGAGGTAGCCCGCCAGAAAGCCCAGGTCGGTGGCCCGGCCGAAGTCCGGATGGTCCCGGTGCTGGGGCAGGCGGGCCAGTTCCCTGCGGCCGAAGTAGCCGCTGGGGCCGGCGCCGCTCGGTCGGTCCGTCTCGCCGCTCCAGGCAGGGTCGGCGGCCACCAGCGGCAGACATCGCTCGAACAGACCGTGGCAGATCTGCAGCCCCCGGCGCAGAACCGTGTGGAACGGCTCGTCGGGCCCGATCGGATAGCGGTCGGCGGCCAGTACGGGCCCGGTGTCGATTCCCGCGTCCACCTGGTGGAGGGTCGCGGCGAACTCCCGCTCGCCACGCAGCATCGCGTAGACCAGGGCCACTTCGGGCAGCCCCCGGTAGGCGGGCAGCGGACCGTGGTGGACGTTGAGGACGCGCAGCCCGCTGGACAGCACCGGCGCACGGAGGATGGTCCGGTTGTTCAGCGACCAGACGACGCCGTCCGTGCTCGCGGCGACCAGCTCGGCAGCCACCGAGTTGACGTCCGCTGCGGCACGGAAGGGAACATCGGGCCGAGCGCCGTTCACGGCCGGACGAGGCCCGCAGACCAGGTCCACCGGGAGGTCGCTGTCGAGGGTGTGCTGAACGGCGCGCCACAGGAGGGCGCCCTCTCCCACGAAGATCACGACCCGCTCCGCAGCGCCTCGACGGCCTCCACCACCCGGCCGAGCGTCAGTTCGTCGCTCAGGGGGCCGAGTCGGGTCAGGAACCGCTGCTCCGCGTCCCTCCCCGGCAGCTCCCGGCCCAGCGCGGCCAGCATCTCCAGGACGGCGAGCGAGTCGCCGCCCAGCGCATGGAAGTCGGACGAGGCGTCGAGGTCCGCGGCTTCGCAGCGCAGGACACGGGCCCAGATCCCGGCCGCCACCGCGGCCACACCGGGTCCCGGGTCGTCCGCCGCTCTCTCCGGGCGTGGTCCGGCCGCGGGGTCCGGGGCGTCGGGCGCCCCCGCCGGGCGTGGTCCGGTCGTGGGTTCCGGGTCGTCCGCCGCTCTCTCCGGGTGCGGTCCGGCCGCGGGGTCCGGGGCGTCGGGCGCCCCCGCGGGAGCGGGCGCCCCGTCGAAGGGGTTCGGCAGCGCGCCGCGGTCGGTCTTGCCGCTGGCGGTCTCCGGCAGCCCGGTAACCGCACACATCACCGTGGGCACCAGGTGGGACGGCAGCGAGCGCCCGAGAGCCGCCCGTACGCCCGCCTCGTCGAAGGCGGCAGCGCCCCGGACCGGCACCACGAAAGCGCACAGTGCCTGCGCGCCGGTGCCGTTCCTGCGGCGGGCGACCACCGCGGCCTGCGCGATGCTCGGCAGGGCGGTGAGCGCGGCCTCGACCTCGCCCGGCTCGACACGGTGACCGCGGATCTTCACCTGGGAGTCGATCCGCCCGGCGTACTCCAGCTGTCCGTCGGGCAGGCGGAGCACCAGATCACCCGTGCGGTAGGCGCGCCGGCCGTCCGGCAGGTAGACGAAACGGTCGGCCGTCAGGTCCGGGCGCCCGAGGTAGCCGCGCGCCAACTGGACGCCGGTCACGTGGAGTTCGCCCGGTTCCCCGTCCGGGACTTCGTGTCCCCGCTCGTCGAGTACGGCCACCGACGTGCGGTGCACCGGCACCCCGATCGGTGCGGACGGGCGTCCGGTGCCGTCGCCCACGACGGCGACGGTGCAGGCCACCGTGGCCTCGGTGGGGCCGTAGACGTTCACGAAGAGGCAGTCGGGCCCGAAGGACGCGCGTGCCCGGTCGCTGCTCGCCGCGGTGAGGTTCTCGCCGCCCGACTGGAGGGCGCGGATGCGCGTGGGGCGGATCCCGAGGCGCCAGGCGAGGTCGAGATGGGTCGGCGTCAGCCCGAGGGTGTTGGCCAGCCGTCCGGAGAACAGCTCGCGCAGCTTGACGTGGTCGAGCTCACCGGGCATCGGCACGACGGCGCCGCCGTGCACGAGGGGCGGGAAGATCTGCATGACCGAGAGGTCGAATGCGGGGGAGAAGGAGTACGCGGCCCGGGTCTCCTCGTCGCAGCGCATGAAGGGGGCGATCCACCCGACGACGTTGGTCAGGCTGCGGTGCTCGATCTCGACGCCCTTGGGCCTGCCGGTGGAGCCCGAGGTGTAGATGACGTACGCCAGATCGTCGGGGCCGGGAGCGGCGGCGGCGAGGGCGGCGCGGCCTCGCTCGTCGGCGGTCGCTCCGTCGCCCGCGACGTGCTCGAGGAGGAGCGTGGTGCAACCGCTGCCCCGAGCCCGGTCGCACGAGGCCGTCTCCGCGAGGCAGATGCGAGCCCCCGCGTCGCGCAGCAGTTCCCCGACCCGCCGCGCCGGATTGCGTACGTCGACGGGCAGGAAGGCAGCCCCCGCCTTCAGCACGCCCCAGACCCCGGCCAGGCCCGGCGCCGAACGGTCCGCCAGGACTCCGACGACCTCGCCGCGCCGGACGCCGCGGGCGAGCAGTTCGGCCGCGACGGCGTCGGAGCGGCGGTCCAGTTCCGCGTACGACCACCGCAGGCCGTCGCCCAGCACGGCGGGCGCGTCCGGCCGGCGGGCGACCTGCGCCCGGAACAGCTGCACCACCGAGCCGTCCAGCGGGGGAAGACCGCCGGGCCCGGGCGCGAGCAGCAGCTCGGCGGCGCCGGGCTGCCGGGGCGCTGCCGGGCGCGGCGGGCACGAGGCCGGTGTGTCCGCGCCCAGCGCGGAGCCGATGCGATCCAGCAGGGCCTCGCAGCGCTCGCCGACATCAGCGGCTCCACGGGCGGAGACCACGAGCTCGATGTGCGCGGGCAGTTCGAGCAGCGCGATGCTGACCGGTACCAGGGGAGCGTGCACCGGCAGGGCGTACACGGTCGTCGCCGTGAACTGTCCGGCGCTGAAGTCGGCAGGCGCCAGACGGCCCGCGTTCGACACGATGGCCGACGCCGGGTACCGGTGCCGTGCAGAGGCGGCTGCCCGTGACGAGCCCACCAGGGCGGCCGCCGCCGGAAGCGGAAGGCGCGCCAGGGCCGCTTCCGCGCCGGCCGCCAGTTCCCGCCGGGAGGCCAGCGCGCCCAGCAACCGCCGCTGCACGGCGTTCGCGCTCTGGCCGGACGGGACGTCCAGGAACACCGGCAGGGCCAGATTGGCCGTCGACGACACACCGGGGCCGTGGCGTCGCAGGTCCACGGGCACCATGATCCGGGCCCCCGGGCCGGGTACGGCCTCGGCGATCGCGGCCGCCACCTTGGCAACCAGCGCCGGGTGGCGGCCCGCCACCGTACGCCGCCGCCACACCGAACCGCTGCCGGGCCGCCCGCCGAGCGGTGAGCGCTGGTCGAGCCCGAGACGGGGCCGGTGCCCGACCCTGCCCACCGCCTCCAGGAGCGCGTAGTCGGTCAGCGGGTCCGCGGCGCCCCGCGGGGGTTCACCGCGCAGGGCCCGGAACACCTCCGCGGCCCATACCGAGACGCCCTTGAGGTCCATCACGGCGTGGGACGCCCTGAAGACCACGGTGCCGGGTTCGCCGCTGAGCAACAGTACTTCGCAGCCCGGGCGCCCCTCCCCGCGGGCGAGCGGGGTGACGAGTTCCGGCGGTCCCGTGAGCGCCGTGCGGTCGAACGGCGCTCCTTCGGCGACCACGACCCGAGGGGAATGCCCGTCGTCGACCCACATCCTGCCGCGCCGCACCAGCCGCGAGCCGGGGCAGGAAGCCGAGGCCTCGGCCACGGCACGGCCGAGCGCCAGGGCGTCGATCCGCCCGGTGCCCTCGACCACCAGCTGGAGCACCAGCAGCTCTCCGCCCAGCCGGGCCGCGGCAAGGTAGGACCACTCGGTGGGGGAGACGGGGCGGCGGAAGGCCGCCCGGCCGCGAGACCCGGTACCGGCACCGCCGCCCACGGCGGCGTACTGCCTGCTCATGACTACTGCACCTTCCTGATGTACGCGTCGACGCCGCCGATGCTGTCGATCCAGGCCTCGAGCCGGGCCATCCCCGTGTCGTGGGCGACCGGCGGCGGGGCCAGGTCCCGCCGTGCGGCCGAGGTGTCGTACGTCGCCGAACGCGTCAGCAGGGCCAGCGTGTACCGGGAGAGCGGCGGGGAGGAGTGCCTGGCCAGCGGCGGCAGCTTCCAGAGCGTGTCCGCCGTGGCGGCGAGCGCCCGCAGCAGTCCGAGGGAGACCTGCCGGGTGGGCGGCTTGCCCCGAACCTTCCGGCGAGGACGGCGAGCATGCTCCACACCTCCACCGGCTCCCGGTCGGCGATGAAGTACGCCCGGCCGCCGACCCCGTCGGCACGTGCCGCCCGTACGCAGGCATCGGCGGCGTTCTCGCAGTAGCACAGCGAGGCGTGGACCGGCCTGCCGCCGGAGAGGTCGGGCAGGCTTCCCGTCATCATCTTCGCGATCAGCCGGGGCATGAAACCGGAGTGGTCACGCGGGCCCCACACGGCCCGCGGGCGCAGTGCGACGGTGGTGAACTCCCTGCGGTCCGCGGCCAGGACGAGACGCTCCGCCTCGGCCTTGGTCTCCGAGTAGAGGTTGAGGTGCCGTGCGGGGTAGGGCTCGCTCTCGTCGATGCCGAGCTGGTCACCGCCGCGAACGCCCATCAGCGCGCTGGGGCTGCTGATGAACACGAAGCGCCGTGCCCCGGCCCGCCGGGCCGCCGCCATCAGGCGCTCGGTGCCCCGGACGTTCTCGTCCCGGAACTGGTCCCGGGTGCCCCGGTCGGTGACCCGGGCCGCGCTGTGGTGCACGGCGTCGACGCCTTCCGCCGCCCTCCGCAGGGACGCGGTGTCGCGCAGATCTCCGTACGCGAACTCGACACCCGCGACGGTGCGCAGATGGCTGAGGTCGCTCTCCTCGCGGACGAGGACCCGCACCGTGTCGCCCGCGCGCAGGCAGGCGTCGACGATGTGGCTGCCCAGGAACCCGGACGCGCCCGTCACCAGTACCTTCACGCGGCCGCCCCCTTCGGCCCGCCGCCGTGCCGGCGCCACCGGGTCGCACCGAACAGCATCGTCAGCGCGGCCGTCGCCCAGGGCCTTCGCCCGGTGGCCAGTTCCCGCTCCCTGCGCAGGGCCGACGGTATCTGGAGCGCATGGACGACGACGCTCAGGAAGGCGTCGATCCACCACAGTGCGGTCAGCGCCGGGTGGTCCCAGGGCAGCAGCGGCCAGGCGGCCAGATAGGCCCAGCCGAGCAGCGGGACGGCGCGCAGCGCCCGGTCCGCGGAGGTCGGGCGGCGACTGCCGGTGAGCCGGTCCTCGGCCCAGCCGGCCAGCAGCTCCCGGCGGATCTTGGCGTTGTGGCGGATGTCCACGGGGAACCCCGGGTGCGGCAGGAAGTCCTCGATCCCCTTGGTCACCGGGTTGCCGGCGCCCAGAGCGCGCAACTCCCGCTCGATCCGCGGCCAGTGCCCCGGACCCGTGTCCGGTCCGAGTTCCACGCACAGCACGGGCCGCTGCTCACCGTGCGGGCCGAAGCCCACCAGCGCTGTGCGTTCGACCTGCGGATGGGAATTGAAGACCCCTTCGCATCGCACGGTGTGCAGGTCGCCGTGCGCCGTGCGGACGCGGTGGCTCTTGCGTCCGCAGAACCAGATGCGGCCCTCGCCGTCGATCCATCCGACGTCACCGGTGCGGTGCCAGCGGCGCCCGCCGTCCTGGATCTTGTGCGCGGCGTCGGCCCGGGGTGAGCGGAAGTAGCGCGGGCTGACCGCATCGCCGCTGACCACGATCTCGCCGATCTCGCCTTCGGCGACGCGAAGTCCCCTCGTCCAGAAGGGTATGGGCCCGTCGCCGACCTCGATGGTGCGGACCGTCGCGCCGGGCGCGGGCCGCCCCACGCAGACGCCGAGGGCGGCGGCCGGGCCGTCGGCGGGTCCGGCCAGTGCCTCCCGGCTCTCGACCAGCGCCATCGGCAGCGCCTCGGTCGATCCGTAGGTGCTGAACACGTGGGCGTCGCCCGGCAGTACGGCACGCAGCGCGCGCATCAGTCCAGGACTCACCGGGGCTCCACCGGAGACGATCAGACGCAGTGACGGCACCTGGGTCCCGGTTTTCGCCAGATGGGCCGAGAGCGGTCCCAGCAGGGCGGGCGAGGCGAACATGGCGTGCACACCGAAGCGCTGGATCGCGTCGGTGAGCAGCCTCGGGTCGGCGGCGCCGACCCGGCCCATGTTCATCCTCGGCACCACCACCGTGCGGCCCGCCGCGAGGTCGAACACACCCATCAGCGGCATGGTGACCAGGGTGGTGGTCATCTCGGCGGTGAAGTGGCCGGCCTCGACGCCGTGCGCCATTCCCCGCAGCATGCCGGCGGTGATCTCGACCGGCTTGGCCGGACCCGTACTGCCGGTGGTGTAGCCGATCAGCGCGACGTCGTCCGGCCCGGACGCCTGCGGAGGCGGTTGCGGCCGGTCCGCGCCGAGGGCGGTCAGCTCCTCGAGCCCGTTTCCCCGGGGCAGCGTGATCACACTCTCCACTCCGGCGAAGGCACGCGGCCGAAGGCGCCGGAGCAGGTGCGCGGACGGTACGCCGATGAAGGCCTGGACTCCCACCCGGCGGATGCAGTCGAGCATGCGGCCCAGCCCCATGCCGGGGTCGACCACCACGGGAACCGCGCCCGTGTGCATCAGGGCGAAGACCAGGACGAGCAGTTCGGCGCCGGGAGTCACCAGCAGGGCCGTACGGGTGCCGGGGCCGATGCCCCGAGCGCGGAGACCGGCGGAGCATGCGGTGACCCGGGCGGCGAAGTCGCCGTAGTCGACCGATGTGTAGGCGGGTGGTCCGGACGAGCCCTGCCTTCCGGCGGGATGGACGACGGCCGTCCTGCCGGGGGTACGGGTGGCGTGCCGGGCGAGCAGCTCGGCCAGGGACGCGTGCCGGGTCGTCCCGGTCATGGTGCCGGACATCAGCGGGTCGCTTCCTCGGTGTCGCCGGTCAGCCGGTAGAGGGACGTCGCCGAACTCAGGCCCGCTCCGACGGCGAGGAAGAGGATCCGGTCGTGGCCCGAGAGCCGTCCCGAGTCCCGGGCCCGGGTGAAGCCGTAGGCGAGCGCGGAGGTGTGCGGGTCGCCCGTGAGCCCTTCGACGGTCACCGCGGCATCGGATGCCAGGCCCAGGCGCTTGGACAGGCGGGAGGCGAAGTCGTGCGACGGCTGAGAGGTGATCAGCAGGGTGCGGTCCAGGACCGTCGGTGCCTGGGCGGCTTCCGCGCCGTACTCGGCTGCCAGCGCGCCGCGCACCGAGTCGACGGCGAGATCGAGCATCCGCTCCACCACGTCGCGGTCGCGGTCGACGGCTATGGTGTTCCGGCCTTCGGAGCCTGCCTCGTACAGCGGCAGGTATCCGTTGACGCCGTGGGCGCCCGGCAGCCAGCGGTGGTGCACCCGTCCGAAGCCGCGGGCGCCGTGCCTGCGTTCCAGCAGCAGAGCCGCGCCGGTGCTCGCGTACGGGAACTCCGCGGTCCCCGCTCGTGCGGGGTCCATCGAGGGGTGGGTGTCGGCGGAGACCACCAGCACCCGGCGGGCGCTGCCGGCCGCCAGCAGCGAACCCCCGGCCTGGACGGCGTTGAGCACGCCGCAGGCACCGTTCATCAGGTCGAACGAGAACGCGGCATGCCGGTCGGTGGCGTGGAGGTAGTCCAGGTTGATGCCGATGCGCTTCTGGATGAGCGCGGCGACCGAAGGCTCGGAGAGGTTGGAGTCGCGGTAGACGCCGACGTTGATCAGTACGTCGACGTCCGCGGGGGTGAGGCCCGCTCGCCGCAGGCACGCACTGCCGGCGGATGCCGCGTAGCCGATCGCGCTGCCGGTCTCGTCGGCGGGGCTGAGTGCCGTCGAGGTGATGACGGTGGCCATGGTCACACCTCCAGGGAGGAGACGGTGGCGGACAGGAACCCGGTCACCACGCCGGAGGCGGCGGGCACCATGAGGATCTTCGAGCCACTGGGTATGCGGTGCTCCATGAGCGCCTGGTGCAGGACCAGATAGTGGGATGTGGTCGCGGTGTTGGCGAACTTCTCGACGACCGAGAGCGACTCGGGCATCGGCGTCCCGAAGCTGCTCTCGCCCACCTGGTTCATGAAGTCGACGAAGCGGCTGCCGACCTGGTGCTGGATCACGAAGTCGTACCCCTCGTCGGCGAACCGGCGGCCGTCGTCGGCGAGCCTGTCGCGGTGGAAGGCCGGCCACAGCGAGAGACGGTCCTCGGCGTGCATCTCCTTGTTGTTGGTGTACATGGCCAGGTCGCCGGTGTCGTCACTGGGCAGGCCCAGGCACAGGTGCGCGTACTCCGAGCAGGTCATCAGCTCGATGTCGTGGATGACGTCGGCGTCGTCGGCGGCGCGGTCGACGAGGACGGCGACGGCGGAGTCACCGACGGAGAGCGAGGCGAACTGAGGGTCCCGGCTGTCGGCCATCTCGCGCGCGGCGGTGAAGGCGATCGGGGTGATGTGCTCTCCGCTGAGCACCAGACCGCTGCGCACCTCACCGGAGCGGATCATCCGGTCCAGGAGGTAGACGCCGGTCATCATGCCTGCGCAGGCGTTGGACACATCGAAGTGAATCGCCTTGTGCGCGCCGAGTTCGCCGGCGATGCGCCGGGCGAACGAAGGCTCGAACTGGTGGCGCCGGCCGTCCGTCGTACGGCTGATGGAACACGAGATCACGATGTCGATCTCGTCGGCGTCGTAGCGCGAGCGGCCGAGGCACGCGCGGGCCGCCGAGAGCGCCATGGTGAGGCAGTCCTCGGGGTTGCCGGCGGTGTCGTCCGCGACCCGGCGCTCGGCCATTCCGGTAATTCTCAGAAGGTCGAACTCAGGCGCTTTCTCCATACGGGCGAGGAGTTCCGGAGTGCTCATGGATGCCGTTGGCAGATAGGCCCCGATGGACTCTAAGCGACTGTTGTACACAAACTTCTCCCGGTGGTTTCTCGTTCACGCGGCGCGGCGTCGCGGTGAACCATGAACAGACGTCAGGGAATCTTTGTCCGCGTCATGTTCCCGTTCGGTGAAGCCATCGAAAAATTCTGGTTTCACCGTCGGCGGGACGTGGTCCGGCGACAGGAAATCCCCGACGTCGGTGCGCTGCACATCGACGTTATCGCACCGATCGGGGAGGTCTCACGCTGCAGGTCTGTGACGATCGCCACTCGCCGTCGGCGCAGGGTCGCTGTGTGTGATGGCGGAAAATCTGCGGCCGCTTATGACGGCGCGATGACGGCGCATGGTCGGAACGAGGTATTCCGTTGAATGCGGAAACTTCTCGTCGGGCTGTTTCCGGACGTTGATCGAACGGCGCCCCAGCCGAAATACCGCCCCGTCGTTTCCATCGGTCCGGTGGCGCGGGAAGAACATCACCCCGGGCCGATTGTTCACCATCGGCCCACGGGGCTGGCTGGATTTCGACCGGGCCGGGAGCCGGCGTCACGACCTGCTTCGGCCGGGGGAGGGGACGCCGGTGGACGGGGTGGAGCGGTCCCGGCCGCCGCAATGCGGGCAGGGGAGGCGGCCCCCGCGTCAGGCGGGTCGCCGTGGTGCGTGGGCGACGCCGAACGGCGGCGGGGCGAGGAAGGCCGGACGCCTCGCAGCATCGAGCCTCGCGGCGACCTGAGCGGCGGCGAACCGGGGAACCGGCCGCGCCGGGGCGGGAGAAGCGCCGGCTGCGCGGGGCGGCGATCTGCGTCCAGCCCGCCCCGGGACCGCCCCCGTCCGGGCATCGGTCTCCTGCGCTCCGTGTGCGCCGGGGGGCGGGGTCCGCGGGGGAAGTCGGGCGCCGGGTCCGGTTGGGGGCCGGGTTCGACGGCCCGCGGGAAATCCGCGAGCGCCGCGGCCGACGACCGGCGCGGGTGGGGAATCCGGAGTGGCGCCGGGCTGCTCTCGCTCAAGCGGTGCCGGACGCGCGGCGAGTTCGGCTGCGCCAGCGGATCGCGTGCTTGAGAGGGAGGGACAGAAGCCAGGTCCCCAGCGCCACCCGAGGGGACACGGCGAAGGCGATCACCACCGAAGCCCCGCAGAGCACCGCGACCGCGCCCTGCTCCGTAACGGTCGTCCAGCCGAGACGGTCGGGGATCGGCCGGGCCTGAAGGCCTGCGCGCCGCCAGATGCTGGTGAACAGCGCGAGGTGCAGCAGACTGATCACGGCGATGGTGGCTACGTAGGAGGACACGGCCAGCGGCTGCTCGCCTCCGTACTCGGACAGCAACGCGGTGGGAAAGGGCAGCAGCGCGGCCGCGCCCAGGCTGGCCAGGGTCAGGCGTACCGTGAGGACGTCGGCACGCCGCACCTGATGGAGGATCTGGCGCTGGTCGCGCCAGAAGGCGCCGAGAACGGCGAAGCTGAGCGCGTAGGCACCGAGCTTGGGCCAGACCTGGCCCATCTCGTAGCGGAAGGCCGCGGCATCCAAGCCCTCGGGGACGGAGACGTCGAGCACCAGGAGCGTCATGGCGATGGCGTAGATCCCGTCGGAGAGAGCGACCAGCCGCGCCGGGCTCTCCGCATAGGGCGATGCACACCCGTCCCCCGTGCCGCCTGTACCGATCACCGTCATGACCGCACGCTAGACCGCGGCGAGACCGGTGACGGGCAATCGCGGCCCGTGTCCCCGGGGCGGACTCCAGCACCTGTCCGGTGCCTCGCAGGCCGGGCGGATCCCGGTGCAGTTCCGGCCGCCCGCGTACCAGGGCCCTCCTCGCGAGAGCACACTGTGCGCAGATCGGTACGCACCTCCTCCGAACCCGTCGGCCGGGGCCCGACGCACGTCACGGCGAGCGCGATGTGGACCGGGCGGTTCGCGGCCGTGTGCGTTCGCCGCTTCCGCTGCGAGAACCCTGCCGGCACGGCGCGGCACGGCGCGGCACGGCACGGTACGGCGCGGCGCGGCGCGGCACGGCTGGCACGGGGGCGGCGGGCGTCGGGTGGCGGGCCCACTGTGCGAGCCGTGGCGGCACAGGGGAGACCCTGACTCAGCCCTCTCGACGAGTCTCCGTGCGATCACATGGCGATCGGAGATTCTGCGGAGCTTTGCGACTCAGGTTCGGGCGCCTTTGTGTCGGCTTCGGTCGGTAGTGGTCCTCCGGCCCCTCCCCGCTCGTCGCGCTATAGCGTCACTGTCCTCATCACTGCTGTGTGGCTCTTCATCGAGCTGGTGACGCCCGTCGGGCGGAGGGAGGTGGCCGTGGCCGTTCCAGTGGACGCTCGCACTCTGGCCGTGGAGCAGATGCGGCTGGGGGATCATGCCTTCGCGCACTACGCGGACGATGAGACACGCTGGGGTGTGCTGGGAGTGTTCGCACAGCTCGGACTGGCCCGCGGTGAGAAGGTCATCGTCCTGGCTGATCCTGCCGTCCCGGACGACGAGGTGTTCCAGCGGTTGTTTCCGCACGCGGGATCGTCCGAAGCGGCGCGCGAACAAGGCCAGCTGGAGTTCACCAGCATGCGCGAGCTGATCCATCCTCAACGACGCTTCACGGCGGAGAGGCAGATGGGGCGCCTGAGAGAGGAGACCGAGCAGGCCCTTGTCGACGGGTATGCCGGGCTGCGGTCGGTCATCGACATGGCCTGGGTCGAGGACCTGGAGATGGACATCGAGGGCGTCATGCACCGCGAGCTCCACGCTGAAGCCCTCTTCGAGGACCGCCTGTACGCGGAGATCTGCACCTACGACCGCCGTCGCTTCACTCCCGAGACGGTGGAGGCCATGCGCGTGGGGCACCCCGTCGCCCTGCTCGAACAGCCGGGGCAGTTGGGGGCTTTCCCTTCCGACCACGGGTTGCGGCTGGTCGGGGAAGCGGACTGGTCAACCCGGGAGCAGTGGAGCGCCGCCCTCCAAGCCGCGCTTGCCGGCTCCGGCTGTGATCGGCCCCTGACGGTCGACCTCACTCCGGTCACCTTCCTGTCCGTGACCTGCGCCGCGGAAGTACTGCGACAGGCCGGACAGTCCGGCCCGCGCGAGCGGATGGAGGTCCACTGCACCCCGTTCCATGCGGAACTGCTCCGCCGCCTCGGCGCACGCCGGATCGAAGCGCTGGTCCTGGTCGAGAGAGAGGGAGCCACGCGATGACCGCCCAGACGATCTCGGCCCGGGAAGAAGGAGAACTGCTGCTGCAGTCGCGGTTCCGCGCCGCTGACCTGGCGAGGGTACGCGTTCAGGTCGACCTGCACACCTCGGTGACCGACCTCACCGAGCAGCGCCGCGCCCAGTTCGTCCTGGCCGCGCACGAGGTGATGTGCAACGCGGTACGGCACGGGGGAGGCGAGGGAACTCTCCGGCTTTACCGGGGTGCGGACGGTGTGTGGTGCCAGGTGACCGACGAAGGGCCCGGCCTCAGCGAGGACATGATTCCGCTCGTGCTGCCCCCTCTGGACGCCTCGAACGGCCGGGGGCTCTGGCTTGTCCGCGAGCTGACCGACCGCATGGACATCGCACGCCGCGCCGCCGGTGCCGGCGTCACCTTCGCGATGTGCTTCGACGCCGCGGAGCGAGACGCGAGCACAGCAGGGACCGCGGCCGGAAGGGCGCGGCCCGTGCCCGGTGTGTGAGCAGGCCCGGCGTGAGCGGGAAGCCGAGCGCCAGGCTTCGCAGGAGCGTGCGGGGTTCACGGCCCGCCTGCGGCCCGCGCTGCCGGTCGGCAGCGGCGGGTGCGCTGATGCCCCGGCCGGGTGCCGTCGGGGCGATCGGCGTGAGGTGCGTGAGGTGCGTGAGGTGGTGGTCCGCTCCGGGGGAGCGTCTCCGGAGAGGACCTGTCTGCCGGCTGACTCCGGTGCCAGACGGCGATGCTCCCGGCGTGGACGTTGATGTCGGTGGGCAGTACGGTCATGCCGTAGCCGGGGGGATCAATGAGCGGGCCGGGTCCCCCGTCGACGGCGGAGAGCCGGTGGTCGGTGTGGACACCGGGAAGAAGCAACCGGTCGGCGCCTCCAGGAGCACCGGGCAGCCATGGCTGCCCGGCGCCGGTCTTCCCGCGGACCCGCTGCGGCTGGTCGAGGCGATCACATCACCCGTCAGGCGCTCCTCCTCGATCGGGACTGCACACCGGTGACGGTAAAGACCACCGCCCGGCCGGTGGGGAGCCGTGGTGCCGCCCACCGCGCGGTGATATCTGCTTGACCGCACCTGCCGCAACCATGATAGAGCTGCCCGCATGAGTGAGTTGATCAGAATTCCGGCACCGGAAGGGGTGGCGCCTGCCGCCCAGTACTCGCATGTCGTCCGGGGAACGGGGCACTTCGTCGCGATCTCCGGCCAGTTGGCCTTGGACGAGGCGGGTGGCGTCGTGGGCGAGGGCGACCCGGCGGCCCAGGCCCGCCAGGTCTTCGAGAACCTGCGGCGCTGCCTCGCCGCCGCAGGTGCCACCTTCGACGACGTGATCAAGCTGACCTGCTTCGTCACGGACATGGCCTGCATGCCGGCCATCCGCGAAGCCCGCGCCGTACATGTGCCTGACGACCGGCTGCCGGCCGTCTCGGCGGTTCAGGTCGTCTCGCTGGTGCGGCCGGAGGCGCTGATGGAGATCGAGGCCTTCGCCGTCGTGGCCGAGTATCCGAATGTGGTGGCGGCCCCCCAGGCTCCGCGGCATGGGGAGGGTCCGATCCCGCACGGCCGTCCGCAATGGTGAGGCAGACTCATCTTCTGACGATCAGGTCGAGCGTCGCGGCCACCTGTGCCTTGACCGCACCACGGTGGTGGAGGGCGATCGGCGCGGACTCGGGGCTCGGCCGAACGCCCCGGTCCGCGAAGACGTAGAGCATGCGCAAGGTGCGTAGGCAGTTGGTGAGGTGTGCGGGAGCGGGCATCGTGATCCGGTCGGCCCCGAAGTGGAGGCCGATCGGTTCCAGCCATGTGGTCGCGTCGTTCTCGTTCATGTCGGAGCGGGTGAGAACACGGGCGATCGCCCGTGCCAGCCGATCGTCCTCTAGTTGATCGAATACGTAGTCGGTATGAGCGGTCAGCCGTGCCGCCGCAAGGTCCAGCATCCGCACCGGGTCCAGGTGCGGGTGGCATCCCAACCGGCCGAGCAGGTCCGCTCCATGCGCGACGGCGTGCAGCCAGCCCAGCTTCTCGTCGAAGCCGCGCAGGTCCGTCTCGGCCGGGTACCAACGGCAAAAGGCGTCCACCCAGTCGGCCTTGAGGTCTCCCCTTTCCACGAGCATGTCGAGAACCAGCGGGGCGAAGGTCCGAGCCTGGATGTCCGGATCGAGGAAGCGGGCAGCCATGTCGTCCCCGAGCGCCAGTCGCCGGGACCCGTCGATGACTCCCCGGGCTATCCAGGTCGACAGCACCGTGTACGGGGCCCCGTCCCGGATCGTGGGATCGGCATCAGCCAGGGCACGGGAGAGTTCTCGCACCAGACGTGCCATAGGGGGGTTCGGGGGTACCGCGCAGTCGGCGGCTTCGATACCGGACCAGTCGATCATGACGGCAGAGTAGGGGTGCGGCGATGCGCGTGGCCACCGCATTCTCGGGTGCCTTCCGGGTTGCCGCCGTGCACGCGTGCGCAGGCCTGGCGTCCCATGGTGGAGGGCGCGCGGCGCATCGCCGCTGAGCGAGTCGGACGACCTCCACGACCAGTCAACCCCACCGGATCGTTCAGGTACTGGATCGGCCCTGGTGGGCCATCAGCCCTCGCCTCGACACCCACGTCGAACAAGAACCCGGGAAGGCATCGCACTCCTGTGGTGACCGGGCGGAAGGCCCTGCTCGGTCCGGTGCACCTGCCTCATCGAGATGGCATGTGCACCAACGCCGACGTGGGTCCCCGTATCCGGCGGAGTTCGGGAACGATGCCGTCGCGCTGTACCGCGCGACGCCCGGCAAGTGCAGGTGTGCGGTCACGGCGGATGCCGGGGTAGCCGGCGAGACCCCTGTGAGATGGGGGCGCCGGGCCGACGAGCACGCGTGCCGCGATCACGGTCGCGGCGAGCAGAGCGCGGAGAGCCGGGACGGGGAACCTGCCCGGCTCTCCGCACGGGCGCGGCACGGGGACTGGATCGTACCCCCGAGTGCTTCTGCGGAGTCGATTCCTGCGGGGTACTCGCGCGGCCGCCGGCCGGTCGGCTGGGTCGGGTCCTCGGAATCCGCAGCACGGCCAGGGGCCGGCCAAGCACTTCGACGCCGGTTGATGGCCAGGCCGCTTTGCCCCTCCTCCTCCTCCTCCTCGGCTTCGCCTCGCGGCGGCCGACCTCGGCCGACCGCGGCCGACCGCGAGGCTGAACGAGCATGTCACCGATGCCGCGGCGGCGGTCCGGCCGATTGCGGTCAGCCAACCGTGGCGCGGACCGGGTGGCCGAGGATGCCGTCGGTGTACGTGACGTACCGAGCAGTGAAGTCCCCTTGCCGGTGATGGTGCCCGAGGCGTTCTCCCCTGGTGCGAGTGTGACCGTGTCGATCTGGTTCTTGTCGACGGCGAGGGTAGCCGTGTGCTTGGTTCCGGTGGTGTCGGTGAGGGAGAAGCGCAGCGGGTTGACGCTGATCTCCTTGTCGCCGTTGTTGCTGACAGTCACCAGAACGCTGGTGTAGTCGCTGCCGTCGTGCAGGACGGTGGGGGTGAAGTCCGTCTTCTCCGCCATGAGTTCGACCGGTGTGTCCCCCTCCGTCGGCTGCTCGCTCGCCGGGCCGTTCGGTGCCGAGGCGGATGATGTGGCCTTCGCGGAACCGCCGTCCGGGGCCACGGTGGGGCCACAGGCGGGCAGAGCCAGCACGGTGAGGACGGCAAGGAGGGCGGGCCCTGTCTTCTTCATGGGGATGGTTCTCCATTCGACGCCGCCCCGTGGGCGGTTGACCTTGGCTCGGCAGGTTGAAGGCACGTCGGAGTCCTTCCGGCGGGTGCTGCCGCGGCAGACCTCGGGAAGATCGATCGTTTACCTTCCGTGGTACTAGCTTCCGAGGGGCCTGCACCTCTGACCAGTGGAGGAAGCGACACAGTGCGCTAAGATCCCGCCTCGTGAGGGGGAGGCGGCATGTCGTGGCGGTGGCAGTGACGGACGGCGCCCCACCTTCGAACTCGCTGTGCCTGCGAGGTGTTCGGCATCGACCGCAGCGACATCGTTGCCCCTTGGTACGAGCTGCGCCTCTGCGCGGCCGAGCCGGGACCGATCCGCACCAGCGCCGGGCTTCGCCTGGACACGTGCTACGGCCTGGACGACCTGGTGGACGCGGACACCGTCGTGGTGGCTGCCTCCTCGCCCCGGGTACAGACCGCCCCGCCGCAGCCGCTGGTCGACGCGGTGCGCACCGCCTGCGAACGAGGTCGGCGAATCGTCGCCCTGTGCAATGGAAGCCATGTCCTTGCAGCAGCGGGTCTGCTGGACGGGCGGCGAGCCACCACACACTGGATGAACGGCCCCGACCTCGCGGACCGCTTCCCCGGCATCGGGTACGACCCGACCGCCCTCTACGTCGGGGACGACACCGTGTTCACATCGGCCGGCACCGGAGCCTCGATCGATCTGTGTCTGCACCTGGTGCGCCACGACCACGGCTCGGCGGTGGCCAGCGAGGTGGCCCGGCGCATGGTCGTCCCGCCTCACCGGGAAGGGGGACAGGCCCAGCACTCCAGGCCACTCACCCCGCTGCCGGAGGAAAGCGGTCTGGGAACCGTACTGGAGTGGGCTCGGGAACGCCTGCACGAGCCGCTGACCGTCGCACGGCTCGCCCGCGAGGCACATGTGAGTGAGCGCACCCTCGCCCGCCGCTTCCGCGAGGCACTGGGTGTCACCCCGCTGCGGTGGATTCTCCAGGAGCGGCTCCGGCTCGCCCAGGAGCTGCTGGAGACCACGGACGAGCCCGTCGAGTCGATCGCCCGGCGAACTGGATTCGGTACCCCCGCCAACTTCCGGCACCACTTCGGACGGCTCACCTCGACCTCTCCTCGGGCGTACCGCAGTCGCTTCCGAAGCCGGAGCCCGGGTCACGCCCGCTGCGGCAGCACCCCCGAGCCGGGCTGATCATCCAGGTCGTTCCACAGAGCCGCCAGGCACCACGGCTGGTCAGGTACGCGTACGACCGCCGTGAAGACGGCCCGCTCGTCACACGGAGCGGTCCGGCCGCCCTGCGGCTCCGCGAGCGCGTGACCGAGCGCCCGAGCTGCCCGACGCCCGAGCCGGCGCCGCGCCACTCTGCCCGGGCGGCAGTGGGCGAGCGACGGTGCCTACGCCCGCTGCGGGGCCGGTGCGGCTGATCGGCAGTGGTGGAGGTGGTGTGGCAGGGCGGGTGGATGTGCCCGTCGGGGGGGTGAAAGCTGCTACACGTTTCCTAGTCATTGATAGTCACCTCTAGTCGACTGTCTCGCGTACGTTGGTGTTGTGAAGCTTTCGGAGTGGGCCCGTCGGCAGGGCGTGAGCTACCAGACCGCGTGGCGGTGGGTGAAGGACGGGAGGATGCCCGTCCCGGTCCGCCAGGCGCCGTCCGGGACGTGGCTGGTCGATGAGCCCGCTCCGGCCGCCGTCGCGGAGGCGGGGCGGGTGGTCGCGTACTGCCGTGTCTCGTCCGCCGACCAGAAAGCAGACCTTGACCGGCAGACGGCCCGGGTCGTGGCCGGCGCGAACGGGCTGGGCCTGGCCGTGGCCGAGGTCGTCGCCGAGGTCGGTTCGGGGCTGAACGGCCGGCGCCGGAAGCTGCACCGGGTGCTGTCCGACCCGCAGGCCGCGGTGATCGTGGTCGAGCACCGTGACCGGCTGGCCCGGTTCGGCGTCGAGCACCTCGAAGCGGTCCTGTCGGCGTCCGGTCGACGTCTGGTCGTCCTCGACCCCACCGAGACCGCCGACGACCTCGTACGGGACATCACCGAAGTTCTCACGTCATTGTGCGCGCGCCTGTACGGGCGGCGGGCGGCGAGGAACCGGGCCGCCCGCGCGGTGGCCGTCGCCACCGGCGAGGACGCCGAATGAAGAAGTTCCAGCCGCAGCCCGGGTTCGTGGTGCAGGCGTTCCGGTTCGCCCTGGACCCGAACGCCGCCCGGGAGCACGCGCTGCGTTCGCACTGCGGTGCCGCGCGGGCCGCGTACAACTGGGCTGTCGGCTGGGTCGAGGCGTCGTGGTGGCAGCGCCGCGCGGAGGAGACGTACGGGATCCTGGAGGAGTCGCTGACCGAGTGGCGGCCGTGGTCGCTTCCGTCGCTGCGCAAGGCGTTCAACGAGGCCAAGCACACCGACCCCCGGTTCGCCGGGTGGTGGGAGGAGAACTCCAAGGAGGCGTACTCCACTGGTCTCGCGAACGCTTCGGCCGCGTTCGACAACTACGCGAAGTCGAAGAGCGGCAAGCGGAAGGGTGCCCGGATGGGCGTCCCCCGGTTCAAGTCGAAGCGGAAGGCGCGCCTGTCCTGCCGGTTCACCACGGGCACCATCCGCGTGGACACCGACGGCCGGCACGTCACCCTCCCCCGCCTCGGGACGATCCGCACCCACGAGCCGACGGTGAAGCTCCTCGGCCGCGTCCAGGCCGGGACAGCCCGGATCCTGTCCGCCACGGTGCGGCACGAGCGGGGATGCTGGTTCGTCTCCTTCCAGGCCGAGGTCAAGCGCGACATCGTGCGCGTGGCTCGCCCGGATGTGGCGGTCGGCATCGACCTCGGTGTGAAGACCCTCGCCGTGATGGCCGACAGCACGGGCGAGATCCGCACCGTGCCCAATCCCGGGCACTACGACGCCGCCCGCGCGCAGCTGCGCCGCGCCTCCCGGACCGTGTCCCGGCGTCAGGGTCCCGACCGGCGCACCGGGCAGAAGCCGTCCCGCCGCTGGGAGAAGGCCAACGCGGCCCGCAACCGCGTGCACCACCGGGTCGCGAACCTCCGCGAAGACGCCCTGCACAAGCTCACCACGGCCGTGGTCGCCGAGTACGGCACCGTCGTGGTCGAGGACCTCAACGTCGCCGGGATGCTCCGCAACCGGCGCCTGGCCCGCAGGATCGCCGACGCCGGATTCGGGGAGATCCGCCGCCAGCTCACCTACAAGACACGCCAGCGCCACGCCACCCGCCTTGTGGCCGCGAACCGCTGGTACCCCTCCTCGAAGACCTGTTCCGGGTGCGGCACGGTGAAAGCCAAGCTGCCGCTGCACGTGAGGACCTACGAATGCGACGCCTGCCACCTGGTCATCGACCGGGACGACAACGCCGCGCTCAACCTCGCCGCCCTCGCGGCAGCCGCAGTAACTGGTACCGGAGTGACCGGAGACCAGGACACCACCGTGGTGGTGTCGAAGCCTCGTGGAGCCGACCGTAAGACCCGCGCCACCCGCCCCCGCCGCCAGGCGGAGGCGGGGCGGGCAGGTGGCGCAACCCTGCCGCACCAGCGGCAGACAGAAACGAGAGACCGTACTCAAGCCGAAGCCCTCACGCTTCGGTGATGTGACGGACCTTCCGGGCCGAAATACCCGGAATGCTGAGACCTGACTACGGCCTCAGCAACGGTGGCAGGCTGCCGCGGAGGCTTGGAACCTCCGGCGCGGCGTTCGACGTGGCGGGCTGGGCATGACGGAGGATTCCGGCAGGACGAACCGACCTGGTCTTCGAGGGCCCGAGCAATGCTGACCATCATCACCATTCTGGCGCTCAGTGCCGCACTGGTCATCGGGCTGGCCGCCAACCGCCGCCGGCATGCACGAGGCCGGGTCGGGGAGGCATCCGTCAGCGACCTGATCAGCCCCCTGCAGACGCTCGCCGTCCTTCTGGTGGCCTTCGTCATCGTCGTGGCCGCGGAGTCGTACGGTACCGCCGGCAAGGCCGCGTGGGCCGAGGCCCATCGGGTGGATCAGCTCTACGAAGTGGCCGACTACAGCCCGGAGCCCCAGCGCGAGCGGCTGCAGGCCGCCGCCGTCTGCTACGCGCGCGCCATCCTGGCGTATGAATGGCCGGAGATGGAGGAGAGCCGCCGAATGGCCCCCGAGGCCTCCGTGTGGTCATCGGACTTCCGGCGCCATTTCAAGGAGCTGGCCCGCAAGGACGCCAGTACGTTCCAGTTGCTGGTCGAAGCCGACGACCAGCGTTCCGCCGCTCGCCAGACCCGACTGTCCCAGGCATCCCCGGCGATTCCGACCGTCGTCTACTGGTTCATGGTCATCGCACTCGTCGCGACCGTCGGGGCATTCGCCTTCGGGCTGCCGTACAAGCGCGGACCCGCGCACATCGTGCTGCTGGGCACCCTGGCCGCGCTGTTCACCGGCTCCCTGCTCCTCATCGAGGACATCGACCAGCCGTACTCCGGGTACATCCGCATCACCAGCAAGGCCATGGCGGACACCGTCGACGACATCGGCGAGGACTTCGTCACGGACCACCCGGGGCGCCCTCTGCCGTGCGACGCCCGGGGTACCTCCACGCGGACATAACCCCGTACGGCACGCCCCCGGTGATCCGCGCCGCTGCGAGCGGCCCGGCGGCCCGGCGCCGCGGAGCACCGGCGCGCCGGGCGTGCCGGGTGCCGGGCATCCGGGCTCCGCGATCGCCGGTGCCCTCGTCCTGCGGGAGGTGACCCGCCGGGTGGTGCTGTACGACCGCGTGGTCGCGCGTGCCGAGGGCGAAGGCCGGGACATCGCGGACGCGGTGTCGCGGCTGCGGGAGCGGGACGTTCACCGAGCTCCACGGGTCTTGCCACGGCGCTTGCCGGTTCCTTCGAGAGCGCGGCTGAGCTGCAAGGTGGGGGC
This sequence comes from Streptomyces sp. I6, assembly GCA_003725745.1. Classification (GTDB taxonomy): domain Bacteria; phylum Actinomycetota; class Actinomycetes; order Streptomycetales; family Streptomycetaceae; genus Streptomyces. The sequence goes on from RHDP01000001.1 coordinate 6,847,594, forward strand.
TCAACCGCCTTTCCCGGCACATCGATGGCGAACCAGACCGCCTTGCCGGTCGACGGCCGGGTCGCCCCCGCGGGAGGCCAGCCGTACACCGGTCGGCTGCGGCAGCCCCTCGGGCGGCATCGTGCGCTGCAGCTCTTCCGCGATGTGGGCCTCACGGCCGTAGAGGACCGCCTTGCCGATGCCCAGCGCGTTGTGCGTCGCCGGCTGGTCGGCCACGAGCAGGTCGTCCGGCTCGAACGCCGGACGGGCGGGCCGGCGCAGCAGGACCGAGGCACCGACGACACGGCGGCCGCGCATGGGGGCGACGATCACCCGTCGTGCCGGATCGGCAGCCTCGTCGACTCCGGGCAACTAGGGGAACAAGGGGTCCGTGACGTCTCACGGCGGGCTGGCCGGTTCACCGGGCGGGGGAGTAGGGGCCGCACGCCGTGAACGGTCTTCCCCTCGGGCTCACCGGAGCGTCCGGCGGCGGTCCCGACCGTTCCCCGGCGAGATCCGGACCCGCCCTTTCGGACCCTTCGTACGGGTCTACGGAACCTCGTGCCCTGCCTCGGCGGCGGCGAGCAGCACTCGGCCGGGCCGGATCGGCAGACTCCGGTAGCGCACGCCGGTCGCGTGCCAGGCAGCGTTCGCGATCGCCGCGGCGGCGCCGACGACCCCCAGTTCGCCGATGCCTTTGATCCCCACCGGGTCGTCGGGGTCCGTGTCGTCCACCCAGTCCGCCTCGATCTCCGGCACGTCTGCGTGGGTCGCGACGTGGTAGTTCGCGAGGTCAGGACCTACCTGACCGCCGGTGGCCCGGTCTCTGACCGCCTCCTCGTGGAGGGCCATGGAGATGCCCCAGGTCATTCCGCCGACGAGCTGGCTCCGCGCCGTCAGCGGGTTGACGATCCGGCCCGCCGCGAAGATGCCGAGCATGCGCCGTACCCGTACCTCACCGGTGGACCGGTCCACGGCCACCTCCGCGAACTGCGCTCCGAAGGAATGCCGTTCCTTCGGCGGCAGCCCGGCGACCTCCGGAGAGGTGTCGGCGCGCGCCGTGATCCCTTCGGCCGGGACGGCCTCGTCACGGCTCAGCCGCTTGCGCAGCTCGCGTACCGCCGATGTGACCGCCCAGGACCAGGAGCGGGTACCCATGGAGCCGCCGGCGATCATCGCCGGGCCGAAGTCGCTGTCCCCGATCAGGACACGCACGTGCTCCGGCGCCACCTCCAGTGCGTCGGCGGCGACCAGGGTGAGCGCGGTGCGTGCCCCGGTCCCGACGTCGGACGCGGAGATCCGGACGGTGAAGGTGCCGTCCGCCTCGGCCGTCGCGGAAGCCGTGGAGGGTGCGGCCCCTGCGGGATAGACGGCCCCCGCCGTGCCGGTCCCGAGCACCCAGCGCCCCTTCCTTCGCAGGCCGGGACGAGGATCGCGGTCCTGCCAACCGAACCTCCGGGCGCCCTCGGTGAAGCAGGCGAGCAGGTTGTGGTTGCCGAACGGCAGTCCGGAGAGGGGTCCGGCGACGGGCAGGTTTCGGGCGCGCAGCACGATGGGGTCGACGCCGCACTCCCAGGCGAGTTCGTCGAGAGCGGACTCCAGCGCGAAGGAGCCGGGGGTCATGCCCGGGGCGCGCATCCAGGTCGGGGTGGGAACGTCCAGCCGTACGACCCGGTTACGGGTGTGGTGTGCGCCGGCGTCGTACATGATCCGCCCCACCTCGGAACTCGGCTCGACGAACTCGTACACGGTCGATGTCATGCACAACGCATCGTGCTGCAGGGCGAGTATGCGTCCCTCGAGGTCGGCCCCCAGCCTGACCCGCTGTGCGGTGGGGCTCCGGTAACCGGTCAGCGAGAACATCTGACGGCGGGTCAATGCCACTCTGACCGGGCGCCGGAGCACCGTCGCGGCCATGACGGCGGCCACTTGGTGCGCTCTCACCCCCTTCGATCCGAACGCGCCTCCGACGTGCTCGGAACGCACGTGCACATGGGCCGGATCCAGAGAGAACACCATGGCGAGGCCGTGGGCCACCCACATGCTCCCCTGGTTGGAGTCGAGGACTTCGAGCCTGCCGCCGTCCCAGAGCGCGGTCGCGGCATGGGGCTCCATCATGCCGTGGTGCTCCTCGGCGGTGGTGTACAGCGCGTCGAGGAGGACCGGGGACGCTGCGCGTGCGGACTCCAGGTCCCCTTTCCGCGCCACCGCCGGTGGCATGAGGGGGGTGTCCGTCACGTAGGCGTCGGGGTGTTCGGCGGAGAAGGCGACGTCGTGCGGCTCTTCCTCGTAGTGGACCACCAGTGCCTCGACCGCCTCGCGCGCCTGCTCGGCGGTCGTGGCGACGACCAGTGCCACCGGCCAGCCGACGTGCGGCACCCGGTCGTGCTGGAAGAGAGCGATCGCCGGGTCCGGCGGCACTCCCAGCACGTCGGAGTAGTTCACGTCCACGTGTGGAGCGTTGCCGTGGTGCAGGACGGCCAGCACTCCGGGCATCGCGGCGACGGGAGCGGCCTGGACGGAGCGGATACGGCCGCGGGCGATGGTGGACAGTGCCAGTGCTCCGTGAGCGAGCCCGGGGAAGGAGAAGTCCGCGGCGTAGCGGGCTGCCCCGGTGACCTTGTCCCGGCCGTCCACACGGACGTACGGGGTGCCGACACGGCCCCTCGACGTCGTTGCCGCTGTCATGGGCGGGCCTCCTCGGTGAGTTCCGTCAGCACCGCCACCACGAGGTTGCGCATCAAGGTCACCTTGTAGCCGTTGCGGGGAAGGGGGCGGGCGGTGGCCAGTTCAGCGTCCGCGGCGGCAGTGAAGGTCGCGGGGTCCGCCGGCGCCCCGGTCAGTTCCCGTTCGGCCTTGCCGGCGCGCCAGGGCCGGGAGGCGACCGCGCCGAAGGCGAGTCGCACATCGCGCACGACCCGGTCCTGCACGTCGAGAGCGGCGGCGACCGAGCCGATCGCGAACGCGTAGGAGGCGCGTTCGCGGACCTTACGGAACCGCGAGTGCGCGGCGAGCGGAGCAGGCGGCAGGGTGACGCCGGTGACCAGGGCTCCCGGCGGGAGGACGGTCTCCCGGTGGGGGTGTCACCCACGGGAAGGTAGAACTCGGAGATCGGAAGCTCGCCGGGGCCTTCGCCCGTCTGGTACGAGACGACCGCGTCGAACGCCGTCAACGCGACGGCCATGTCGGACGGGTGGACCGACGCGCAGTGCTCGGAGGCGCCCAGAATGGCGTGGTTGTGGTGCTCGCCCTCGATGGCCGGGCACCCGCTGCCCGGGACTCGCTTGTTGCAGGGCGTGGTGACGTCGTTGAAGTAGGCGCAACGGGTGCGCTGGAGCAGGTTCCCGCCGACCGTCGCCATGTTGCGGAGCTGTCCGGAGGCTCCCGCGAGCACCGCCTGCGCCAGTGCCGGATAGCGGCGGCGGACTTCGGGATGGGCGGCGAGATCGCTGTTGACGACGGTGGCGCCGATGTGGAGGCCGCCGTCCGGCGTCACCTCGATCGTGTCGAGAGGCAGCCGACGGATGTCGACGAGCACGGAGGGCCGCTCGACGCCGGCCTTCATCAGATCGACGAGGTTGGTACCGCCGCCGAGGAAGCGTGAGTCCGGATGGGCGCCCAGTGCCGTAAGCGCGTCCGCGGAGTCGGATGCGCGATGGTAGCCGAACTCCCTCATGCCGCTTCCTCCGCCTCGGGTCCCGGGTCCTCCCCATCCGGCCGGGCCGCGGCGCGTGCGACGGCCTTGACGATCGACGCGTACGCTCCGCAGCGACACAGGTTGCCGCTCATCCGCTCGCGGATCTCGTCGGCGCTCAGCGGCGGCTGCCCCGCCCGGGGGTGGACGTCGCCGGTGACGGCGCTCGGCCAGCCCGCGGCCAGCTCGTCGAGCACCGCCACGGCCGAACAGATCTGCCCCGGCGTGCAGTAGCCGCACTGGTAGCCGTCGAGATCGAGGAACGCCTGCTGCACCGGATGAAGCCGCTCGCCGTCGGCCACGCCCTCGATCGTGGTGATGTCATCCCCCTCGGCCGCCACCGCCAGGCACAGGCAGGACAGCGTCCGGCGTCCGCCGGTGAGGACCGTGCAGGCGCCGCACTGCCCGTGGTCGCAGCCCTTCTTGGTGCCGGTCAGGCCGAGACGTTCCCGCAGTGCGTCGAGCAGGCTGGTGCGGTGGTCCACGACCAGCTCGTGGTCCTCGCCGTTGACGTGCAAGGTGATGGCGCTGGATGTCGGCGGGGGCACGGTCAGCTTCCTTTCGCGGAGCCGGGCACATCGAGGCCCGAATCCGGCGGAGGAACGGGCCGGACGACGAGAACGGCGGCGCGGGCAGCGCGGAACCGGTACAGGAACCCTGCCGGTCCACGCAAACTCGTGCGCCGTCGACCGACCTACGGCACTACTCGAACCTGTAAGAGACTTCCCCTGGTGGCAATCTATGGCATTTACACCATCATCTGTTCACCCTAGCATTTCGGGACATCCCGTCCAGTCGGCGTTGCGCGGCGGGAGCGGCCCGTCACACGCGGATACGGCCGGGGACGATCCCGGGACCGCTGGGAGTCGCCTGGCCACCCCGCCCCGGTGTCCGGCGTCATCTGCGTCCCGACATGCCGGCGTCAGGGGCAGCCGGGTGCGCCTGCCTGGCCGCGGGGGCGTCCGGACCCACGGCGAGTCGGGCCGGCTGAGGATCCCGCAGACCTGTCCGGCCCCGGTGCTTCCCGGGCGAAGGCGCCGCAGCAGGTCTCGGTCACGTGTCGGCCTGCGCGACGCAGGTTGTGGAAGACGGGCGGCCTTCACCGGCCGCCCGGAGGCATGGCGTGCGGCTCTCGGTGGAAGGTGAGGACCGGCTTGACGACGGCGCCCTTCTCCATGTCCTCGACCGCCTGGTTGATGTCTTCGAAGGCGTAGGTCCCGATCAGCTTGTCGAAGGGGCAGCGCCCTTGCCGGTAGAGCTCGACGAGCCTGGGGATGAACAGGCGCGGCACGCTGTCGCCTTCGATGATGCCGCGCACGCTCCGGCCCAGGAGCAGTGTGCGCATGTCGAGGGAGACCTCGGTGCCGGGCGCTGAGCCGCCGATCAGACCGCATACGCCCCCTGGTTGAGGACGTCGACCGCTTGACGGAGGACCGAGGCCGCCCCGGTGGTGTCCACCGTGAAGTCGGCGCCCAGGCCGGCGGTGAGTTCCCGGAGGAAGGACGCGGTGTCGCTCTCGGTGCCGTTGTGGACGTGTGTGGCGCCGACCTCTCTCGCCAGTTCGAGACGCCGCCCATTGACGTCGACGGCGACGACGGTGGTGCAGCCGGCGACAACCGCGGCCATGACGGCACTAAGGCCGACCGACCCCGCACCGAACACGACGACGGTACTGCCGGCGGACGGCCTCAGGGAGTTGAGCACCGCCCCGGCGCCGGTCTGGAAGCCGCAGCCCAGAGGTGCGAGCGGCACCAGGGGGACGTTCGGGTCCACCTTCACGACATTGCGCTCGTTGGCCAGCGCGTGAGTGGCGAAGGCGGACTGCCCGAAGAAGACGCCATGCACGTCCCCGGACTCCCGGTGCAGCGGCGTGGTGCCGTCGACGCGCAGACCGGCGAAGTTGTGGGCATCCAGCAGATCACAGTATGAGGGACGCCCCTGTGCGCACATCCGGCAACCGCCACAAGAGTTGAAGGTGAGCACCACGTGGTCGCCGGGGCCCACGTGGGTGACTCCGTCGCCGACGGCCTCGACGACACCCGCACCCTCGTGCCCGAGCACGGCCGGCAGTGGCATGTGGCGCTTCTGGTCGCGGACGGCGAGGTCGGTGTGACAGATGCCGGATCCCACCATGCGCACGACAACCTCGGCCGGGCGCGGCTCATCCAGTTCCAACGAGTCCAGGGTGAACGCGGCACCCCTGGCCTCGGTCACCGCGGCGGATATACGCATCAAGCGACTCCTTCTGCGGGAAGACCGTCTCCGTAAGGCCTCTCCAGCCCGACGGCGCCGGGTACCGATCCGGCGCCGTGCGGTCTTCGCGGGTGGCCGGCGCCGGACACCCGCGAAGGTGCCACCGTGGAACCCGACGACAGGTGCGAGGCACGTGGATACCGCTCCCGCGAGGCGCAGGCAGCGTGTCCCGTGAGACGGCCCGGTCGGCCATGCGCAGCGCAGGCCGCCGGTCGGGCGCGTCGGTGGGGCGGCCCCCGGTCCCACCGTCGCCCCCCGGAACGGGGATGCCGACAACGCTCCCACCGCAGACGGGGCCGGGCAACCGCGCGGGTCCGGGACCGGTAGCGCGGGACGCGGAGGGCTTTTGGGTGCGGCGCTTCACGCACCTGCTGCGACGACGGCGCGGCGGGGCGTGCGCTGGTCCTTCTCGTCCGGGGTGCCGGGGCCGGCGGCACAGCTGGAAGCCTTCTGCCGCAGCCAGGAGCAGACGCCGCAACCGCCCGAAACAAGATCGCCGGACTCTGCGAAACCCGGGGCAGCTCACTCCCCGCCGTTCTTCACACCGGCCAGTCTCGCCCACCGCAATCCTCCGGTTCCGGTGAGATACCCGGCCGTCCGCTGGGCAACACTGCCGACCGCCGTCGGACGTTTCACACGAACGCCGTCCCCCGACAGGTGGACGGGTTCTTCCCCGGCGGCTCGAACGATCGGTGGTACCCCGGCCCGAACGACGAAAGCCAGTCTGAGGTGGTGCCTGTCGGGCGGACCCGGCCACGCAGCGGATGCGGCGCGGGCCCGCCGGACCAGTCACACGAGGAGAAGGACGTGCGATGAGCCGCTACGCCTGGCCGGCCGGGCGCCCAGGCTCTCCCTGCCGCCGGGAAGAGCGGGAGCAGGGAGGGCATGAGAGACCAGGGACGACGCGCTCGTCGCTGGTGGCTCTGATCGCCGTGCAGTTCCTGGTGGTGTTCAGCGCCTCGGTCATCAACATCGCGGTGCCCTCCATCGGTGAATCGATGGGTCTGTCGTCCGTGGGGCTGTCGTGGGTCATATCCGCCTACGTGCTCGCCGTGGCGGCCCTGCTCCTGCTGGCCGGACGCGTGTCGGACATCGTGGGACGGCGCAGGCTCCTTCTGGCGGGTCTCGCCCTGTTCGCCGGTGCGTCCGTGATGGCGGCCTTCGCGGGCGACGCCGGGACACTGATCACAGCACGGGCGGTGCAGGGAGTCGGGATAGCCCTCGTGGAACCCCCGATGCTCTCCTTGCTCATCTCCCTCGCCCCGACGAGGACCCAGCGGAGCAGGATCCTGGGGCTGCTGGGTGCGGCGGCCGCGTTCGGCGGAGGGGCCGGTGTGGTGCTCGGCGGCCTGCTCACACAGGCCATGGGCTGGCAGGGCATCTTCCACGCCACGGCGCTTCTCTCACTGCTCCTGGTACTCGCCTGCGTACGGGGCGTTCCGGCCGACGCCCCCGTCGGCCGCGGCCTGTGCCGCCGCGACGTCGAATGCGCGGTCCTGCTCGTCGCGGGCCTTGTCGCCCTCTCCTACGGAGTGACCGAGGCCGCGGGCTCGGGCTGGACCCGACCACCGGCACTGGTGCTCCTGGGCGCCGGCGCCGCGCTGCTCGCGGTGTTCCTCGCCCTCGACCGGCGCCGCAACCGCCCGCTGGTACCGCTGCGGATCTTCACCACGGGGTCGGTCGGGGCCGCCGACTTGGGAATGATCGCGCTGGGCACGGTGGCCACAGGGGGGTTGTTCTTTCTCGCCCTGTACCAGCAGCGCGTCCTCGGCTACGAACCCGGGGTCTCGGCGCTGTGGCAGGTGCCGATGTCGGCGGCGGCGGTCACGGGAAGCACGATGGCGCCCCGGCTGGCGCGGCGCACGAGTCCGCGGACGACCCTGCGCGCGGGGCAGGCCACGCTGGCCGCGGGGCTGCTGTGGCTGGGCCGGGCGCCGGGAGAAGGATCGTTCGCGCAGGAGGCTCTCGCGCCGTCCCTCCTGATCGGCGCCGGACTGGGGATCACGTTCGTACAGCTCACGCAGGCCGCCACGGCGGGAGTTCCGGCCCATGAGTCGGGTCTGGCCAGTGGACTGGTGAGAACCGCCAGAATGATGGGAGGAGTGTTCGGAATGGCGGTCCTGACCAGTCTCGCCGCGACCCGAACCATCGCGGCCGGCTCCGCCACCTCTGAGGTCCAGGCCCTTCACGCCGGAAACCAGGCCGCATTCACCGCACTCGGTCTGATCATCGCCGTATCCGCGGTCCTCATGGCCGCCGCGCGCCGTTCGAGTGCGTCGGCCGGAAAGCCTCCCGTCGAATACGACGGCGCGGCGACTCCGACGGCGTGAGGAAGGCCTTCCGTTCGCGGACGGCCGTCGGTCAACGGGCCGTGAGCCACGTCCTGCTGAGGGCGATGGCCTTGAGTTCGTCCAGGGTGATGAGTGGGGCGGCTCCTCGCTTCGCGGACTTCGGAGTCGGGGCGTTGTACGCCGTGAAAACCATGCTCAGACCGTTTACCCGGTTCACGCCGACCTGCAGTTCGATGACCCCCGGCCTGCTGCCCGGCCGGCTCCGGGTGCTGATCCTGGTCCCGTCGGGCAGCACCTTGGCGTCCTCCATGGTGGTGCCCGCCCACCGGGTCGCGTGGACATAGGTCTCTCCGCCGCTTCCGTCCGACACCACGACGTGCCCCTCGGCGCTGGAGGAAGCGCCCTCCGACCCCACCTTGAGCCGCGGGGGCAGCAGGTACTTGAGGATGGGCAGGATGTCCCCTGGTTCGGCCTTGGAGCCCGGCGCCACCGTGCCGAAGGCGTTCGCCTCTCCGATGGGGGTGAGGGAGCCGTCGGCGAACATCGCCAGATGGCGCAGCTTGCCGGGGTTCATGCGCGGGTTGTGGCCCTGGGGTGGGACAGAACCCGCCACCTGCACGTTCTGGGTGCTGGTCTCGATGACGTAGCCGTTCGGGGAGACCGTGGTGACCGCCCACTTCTTGACGCCGCCGGCCTTGCCCGCTTCCGTGTAGCCCTTCACGGCCCGGTCACCTGGCTGGTTGGTGCACTCCTCGTACGGTGAGCCCTTCGTGTCCGGGCAGACGAGCAGCTTCTTCACCCCGGCGTCCGCCGGGTCGGCGCGGCGTACGGACAGCGTGACCTTCTCCTCGCCGAAGCTGGTGTCGAAGACGATGGACGCGGTCGCGGGCCTGGCCGCGTCGGTGCTGCCCGAACTCTCCAGAGCGGGTTTCTTGACAACGATCCCGGACCTGTTCATGGCGTTCTCCAGGATGCCGCCGATCTCCTCGGCGGTGATCGCGAAGTGGTTGTAGTCCCGGGGGGGCGTGGGCGTTGCCGCGGACTCGTCGGTAGGTTCGCCACCGCTCAGATACACCCCACCGGTGGTGATCAGCGCCACGGCCAGCGTGCTGCCGGTCACGATGCCCGCGCGACGGCGGGCCACCCGGCGCCGGCCCCGGGTCAGACCACCTGCCACGAGGGCGGGATGGTCTGCGGTGAACGTGCCCCCGGTGTTCTGGAGCACCTTGCCGAGTTCGTCTTCAAAGGGCATGCGGAACCACCAGCTCCTGATCTGGGCCGTACATCAAAAGGGGTCAAGGGACGACGGACGGGCTAGAGAGCCGCGACCAACTCGGAGTGGCTGTCGCCCAGCCGCTCACGCAACCGGGCCAGGGCCCGGGTCGAACGGGTGCGCACCGCGGCGGAGCTGACGCGCATCACGTCAGCGGTCTCTTCGACGGTGCGGTCCTCCCAGTACCGGAGCACCACCACGGCGCGGTCCTTGGGCGCGAGCTCCGCCAGCGCGGCGAGCAGCGCGATCCTCAGCGCCGGGTCATCGCCGTGGCCGGAGGCGGTGTCGGGCAGTTCCGCCAGCGGACGTTCCCCCGTGGAGCGCAGCCTGCGGTGGCTGAGGAAGGTCCGTACGAGGACGGTCTGGGCATAGGCAGCGGGGTTGTCGATCCGGGTGATCCGGCTCCACATCGCGTACATCCGGCCGAGTGTCTCCTGCACGAGGTCCTCGGCGAGATGCGTGTCGCCACTGGTCAGTAGGCAAGCGGAGCGGTAGAGGTGTCCGGCGCGGCTGACCGCGAAGTCCCTGAACTCGTCCGCGCGGGCCGATCTCATGCCCTCCCCCTTCATGCTCCATGGTGTCGCTTGTGCCGCTTGCGACGTCCTCCATCTGTTCGACGCGCCACCCCCTGCTGAATGTTTCACCCGCCTCTTCCGGCAGAGGGCCGGGCGTGCCGCGACCGCCCGGCCCTCACCCTCGTCTGCTCAGCCTTCGTCGTGTGAGCGCCCTCCGCTCGTGGCTGTCCTGGTCTGTCGGAACAGCCATTCGGACTTCAGCTCCGCGTAGGCGGGCTTGATCACGTCGTTCACCATCGCGAGACGTTCATCGGTGCTGTTGCTGCCCGACGGAGAGTCCGGGTCGGCCCGTGGCCCCTCTGTACGACCTCGGACTCACCCACGCGGGTGACACCACGGCAGGATCACCGCCGTTTGCGGTGGTGATGATCCTGCTGGAGTATTCACCGGCTCACCCTTCCGTTCCACGACCATGGGGTTGAAGGCGTCAACGCCAAGACGAAACTGATCAAGCGTCAAATGTACGGCCGGGCCGGCTTCCGCCTCCTTCGCCACCGCTTCCTGCTCGACTGATTCATCCCGGCGAGCGATCAACGGTGACGAAAACTCTGTCAGATCCTGATTCATGTCGCTCCCCCTGGACACGCCCGAGCCCAGGGGGCTACCTCGCCGTGCCCACCCGACCGTCGAGTCCTCCGGTCAGTTCGGCTTTCGGCGCTCGCACAGGGCGTAGGCGTGTACTTGGCCGCGGAGCATCTTTGCCACCCACGAGTTCGGCCTCAGGAAGGAAGGCGTGTTGACGTCGACCATGTCGGCCACCAGAGGCGGGGAGGTGTGCGGGTCCTCGAGGGTGACGGGCAGGGCCTCGTAGCCGCCGCCGATGAGTGTCGTGCCCTTCGGGCAGGTCGCGTACGAGGGCTGCGCGGGTTCGGAGAGGGGACCGAAGACGACGACGGGGGCACGATCATCCGGGGCCGGAGTCGCAGCCAGGGCCTGGGCGCTCGGGGAGCCGGCCAGGCCGACCGCGATCGCACCGACGACGAGGGCCGCGCTCCTCAGTGCGGGCAGTGGACTACGGTTCGCGATCGTCATGCTTTCCTCCGTACGGGAGCGGGTGCGCTGATTCGCGCGGTACGGGGATCACTGTGGGCGAGAGGCTCGCCCCCATGGCCCTCGCGGCGCGAGAGCCTGTCGAATTCATTCGGATGGAAGGCGTGCGTACAGGGCCGCCGGGAGGGCATCCCGCCAGGTGGTGTGGGGGGTGAAGGCCGACCGCCTGCCGCATGTGGTCTCCCATGCCAGCGAGTTCCCCAACCCTGTAGTCGGCCTCGATCCTTCCGTTGTGATCGCTGCCGGTCGAGGTGGGTGATTCATCCTGTTCGTCCCGGTTGGTGTCTGGTGGGATCTTTGCGTGCGCTGCGGCTGCGTCGGGCTTTCACGGTTCCCCGGGGGTCTCCACTCCTTCCTGGTCTTCGTCGGGATGGCGGCGCCCGGTTCATGGGGCGGCGGGCAGCATGCCGAGGCGTTGCCGGCTGGTGGTGAAGGCGTCGGCCCAGGGCCGGGTGGTCTCGATCCGCAGCCGTCGGCGGCGGGCGCGCCTGGCGAGGGCACGGGCCACCTCAATGATGGTTGAGCTTCGACACCCCAATGATCACGAAGCCTGTGCCTGCTCTGTTACGCACCCCGACCGGTCATGGCCCGACCAACCGCCCGCCCCCGGAACTCGCCCAAGCGCTGCCCTACCATGGAGATCATGGTTTCCTACGATCCGAGCAATGTGCGCATGAGTGCACTGGACTGGGTGGCGCAGCAAGCTAGGCGCTACGAGGAGTCGGGAGGCACCGAGGCCACCGAGGTGCGAGGCGCGCCCTGTCTGCTGCTGGACTACAAGGGACGCAAGAGCGGTGAGTGGCACCGTACGGTCCTCATATACGGCAGGGATGGCGAGGACTACCTGGTCGTCGCCTCGAAGGGTGGCCACGACACCCACCCCGCCTGGTATCTCAGTCTGATCGAGTACTCCGGAGTACACGTGCGGGTGGGTAACGAGCGCTTCGAGGCCCACGCGCAGACCCTGAGTCCCGAGGAGAAGGCGCGCGTCTGGCCGCACTTGCTGGACGTGTACGCCGACTACGCGGAGTACCAGCGCAATACGGAACGAGACATCCCGGTGGTACGGATCCGCCGAGTCTGATCGCGCGGACCACGGCCCCGGTGTGCTCCACCGGGGCCGGCCCGCCACAGGCCCTGACCCCGAAGTTCGGGACCGGAGAGACTTGCCGTCCATCATTCCTAGGAAGGACGGACAGCTGAGAGCACCCGACGGGAGGAGTGGCAGAGGATGAGGCCGAAGTGGAAAGTGCTGACCGACCGGCTGGCCGGGGAGATCCGAGACGGGACTCGACCGCCCGGGTCGGTGCTGCCGCGTATCGTGGAACTGGTCGCCGCCGGGGACGGCTCCAAGGCAACCGTGAACCGGGCCTACAAGGAACTGGAGTCAGCGGGCCTGGTCACGTCCATGCGTGGGCGCGGGACGGTGGTCCGCGAGCCCGCCCGGGTACGGTTGCCGCTGAGCCGCTTCCAGCATGCCCTCGAAGCGGGCGGGGCTCGCGGCCCATGGGAGATGGCCACCGCCGACCAGGGCCTCGACGGGCGGATGCAGGTCGACAATCCGGCGGCTGAGTTCCTCGACGCTCCGGGGGACGTCGCGGAGTTCCTCGGCCTCACCCCAGGGGCGCTCGTGGTGCGGCGTCGGCGTCGGGCCCTGATCGGCGCGGATGTGATCGCACTCCAAGACGCGTGGTACCCACTCGACGTCGCCGAGGCCGCAGGGCTTGACAGCCCGGACAAGATCGCCGGGGGAACGCTCGGCGCACTTGCCGACGCAGGCATCGTTCCGGCCCAGGCGGACGAACATGTCACCGCAGACGCTCCGACCGACGAACAGTCCGCCAACCTGGCCGTGGGGACTCGGGCCGCCGTACTCCTAGTCGATCGCGTCACACGGGATGAGACCGGCCGAGCGATCGAACTCGTCCGGCTCGTCGGCGCGGCTAACCGATTGACTCTGGTCTACGCGCCACTCCCCCTGAAGACGAGCGCCCCTCGTGGGCAACCCGGCTGAGCTTGCTCCGCTTTGGCGGACACCCTCGTTGTGGTGGTCAGGCCGCGAGTGCGGTCTCGTGGTCAGCGGGGCTGCGGTAGCCCAGACTGCTGTGCAGCCTGCGTATGTTGTACCAGCCCTCGGTCCATTCGAAGATCGCCGAGTGGGCCGCTGCCCTGCTGTGCCACGGTCGGCCGCCGAGCAGTTCGCGTTTGATCGTTGCGAAGAACGACTCGGCGAGCGCGTTGTCCCAGTCCGACCTTGCCAAGCATGGGCGTACAGGCAGAGCGCCGGGTCGAAGGCCCCGTCAGCTCGTCGCCTTGACGGGTGGGCAGGTCCGGTGTCGTGTCCAGCAGGCGCCGGAGACCACGGCGCCCACCATCACGATCGGCACCACGGGGAGGAGGTACATGAGCTTGTAGTACCCGAACCCGAAGTCGTGGGCATCCAGGTACGCCACCCAGGGGACGCCGACCGCCCAGCCGAGCGAGGCCGCCGTCGCCAGGATCGCGGGCAGAGACCTGGTGAGGCTCCGTACGGTTGCTTCGCGCGCCGGGTCGAGATGGCGTCGGAGCGCCCTCGCCACGCTGAGTCGAATCGTGAAGAAGGCGGCGAAGAGGCACACAACCCATCCCGCCCACATCAGGGGAACCCCGGCATTGGAGCAGACTTGTTGCGCCTGCTGTAGGCTCCCGTCAGGCATGGTCGCCACAGATTCGAAACTGCAGTCGAGTACCCGGGACCAGCCCACCCACCAGAAGGCCATGGCGGCCAGGGCCGGCAAGGCGGCTCCGTTGGCCGCGGCGAGTGCCGTTTCCTTCAGACGCCGGCGCGAGGCCACCAGCCCCCGTTCGACGGCCCAGGAGGTGGCCAGTACTTCCACATCACCCGCGATGTACGACCTGGCATCTTGGCCGTCGAGCGCTGCAGCGGTCAGATCGGCAGTCAGTTCCTCGGCCATCTCCGAGGCTGTCCCTTCGTCGACCCCGAGCCGACGCCAGGTCTTCCGGGCCTGGGAGGTGATGTCCTGGATGACTTGCGCACTCAATGTTCTGATTCCTTGTGTGTGACGGGCTTGACTATGGAGCCGACACTCGCGGTGAAAGCGCTCCAGTCGTGACTCCAGGATCGAAGCAGCTGCGAACCGGCTTCGCTCGGCCTGTAGTAGGTCCGCGCGGGACCGCCGCCCCCGCGCGACGCTCCACCTCGACCAGGCCGCGTTTGCGCAACCGTGCCAGTGCCGGATAGATCGATCCGTCGGCGACGTCCAGACCTGCCTCACCGAGCCGGACGGTCATCTCGTATCCATAGACCGGGGCCTGCGCCATCAGGGCCAACAGGCACATGTCCAGCACACCGCGAAGCCACTGGGCACGTGGAACCGACGTCTCCTCCATGGGCAGTACCTTACACAGCATGATTCATGCACCGCAAGCTAGTTATCCGTGGATCGCGATCACGCGTCCCGAGAAACTGTCGTTCATGATCGCCAAGCTGCGGCGGAGTGTCACGCCGGGCCCGGCACCGTGATATTGGGCCTGCCCCGTTTCATCCTCACTCCGAGTCGGGGCGGTTCAGGTCACGCTTCTGACGAAGTGCTGGGCCTCGATGGCCCACTGGCCGCGCACGCAGCCGGTGAGGACGGCGGTGTCGGCGATGGTGGACGGGGCGGGGTGATGCCGAGTTCGGCGTCCGCGTGGATCTTTCCGTCGCCGCGTCCGGGGGTGTACCGCTCGACGAGCAGGGCCCGGGTGGCGTGCGGGAAGTTCACCTGCCCCGGCGTGAGGGGCTGCACGCGCACGATGCGGATCTCGTGGCGGCCTGCGTTGGTCTCCTCGGTGCGGTGCACGGTGATGTGCGTATTGGAGGTCTCGTCCCAGTCGAGCGCGTCCAGTTGGGCGGACAGGACGGTGCTGAGGTGTACCGTCTCGTGCGGTTTGTGGCGCATCTCGCGCTGGGCGAGCATCACGCCCGGGGCGACCTGGTAGACGCCGAGCAGGTGGAGCTGCAGGCCCTCGCTGTCGCGGGCTCCGCGTACCGTCTTGCCGTCCGCGGCCGGCTGCAGCACGGGCGGGTCTCCGGCGGCGCCGGCCAGTGGGTCGGCGGTGTGGGCCTGCACGAAGACGCCGACGGCGGCGTCCAGAGCATCGGCGTCCACCCGGGCGAGCGCGCGGTTGAGAGTCGTGGTCACCGGCAGTCTTTTCCGGGGAGCCGTCGGGGACTTCGAGCGCGGCGAGGGGTGCCGGCGCCCTGGCCGCTCGCCCAGTGGATCACTCAGCGCACCGAGCGCACCCCGCACAGCGTGGCGCAGGCGACGAGGCCGCGCAGCATCGGCCAGGCGTACGTGACCAGGTGCGATGTGCGCGGGTCGGGGACGGCCCGGACCGCCTCCAGCAGCGACGGCAGTCGCTCGGAGGTGCACAGCTCCTCAAGAACGAGGCCGTGTTGATCGGCGAGTTGGCGCGGCGTGGGCAGGGTCGGGCAGGATGGCATGCGGGTGCGGCCTTCACGATCATGCGAGTGGAATCACGTGATCATGGACGGTCGCGCCCTTCGCCGTTCACCCGACCCCCTGTCCAAGATCCGAGCACGCATCACGCCTGCCACACCCGCTGACCAGCCCCATTTCACCCTCAAGCACAGGATGAAAGAGGATCAGTAGGAATTCTTACGCATATAGGCACTGACGGTTGGGAGGTAGCCGATGCGCTGACCTGTCACATTCGGGTGAAATGAAGCGAAGCTGGGCTCGACTTCTGCGTTAATCCATTCCGGGACGCCCCTGCGCGCGCACACCCCGTGGCCGGCGAAAGGAAGACGCGCATCGGCGAATGCGAAACCTTGCTTATTGCCGGTCTTCCGGATCAGATCGTCCAACTGGTCCGTAACAGCATTGAACTTAGCCCGTCGCGCCGGAGTGCCAACCATGCACGTCGGCGTGCCGATTTCGACCACGTGAGGGTATCCCGCAAGCACGACACGGGATTCAGGAGCGGCCGAGTCAATAGCTTGGTAGAGTCGCTGTAGTTTTTCGGGCAGTTCGTTCTGCAAAATGTGTTCTGCTTGGTCAATTGCCTGATCGCAGGCTGCATCAGTACTGGCGGGAAGCAAGCAGGACTGGACCGTCCGGCTGAAATCCAGGTCATCCCCTCCGACGGTGAGAGTCACTAGCGTGGTCGCCCGTGACATTCGGGGCACCTGACTCTGCAGCACGTCAGTAGCCGTCGCACCGCTGCATGCCAGAAACTGGAACTCTTTCGGGCCGTGCGCCGCGGCCCAGAGAGACGCGTAGGAACGCGAGCTACGGAGACATTCGCTGCTGGACGGGATGTATGATCCGGCTCCGACGCCAGATGCGTATGAGTCGCCGAGTGCGGCGTAGTGCGCCTCACTTTCCCCTGCATGCCCGGACGCTTCGTCATGAGCAGGTGATGCGCCCAGCGTAAGGGCGAGGGTAAGGGTAAGAATCACGACGGGCTTGGGTGCGAAGACTTTCACGAGCGCTCCACCTTTGCGGTGACGGAAGCTTTTATTGGCTACCGGGGCAACACTTTAGGAAGGTGTTTCCGCTCTAAAGGCGCCGACGATTACCACACCAGTCGGATTAGTCGACGATTCGGGCAACCTCCAGTCTCGCGACTTAGCGATCGCGAGGTGAAGTCCATGCGTTCAGCCGTTTGCCAGACGTGTCGGTTGGATTCTCGAGCCACTGTTTACTGTCCCCGAAATCCCCGACAGGGCGTGGCGACACGGTGTCCCACTGTGCTGTCGAATCTCCTGTGGGACAGACCTTGAGTTGCAGCATCGCGGCAGCACTTACCGTGTTCTCCCGCAAAGAACCAACCTCTGCTTCAAGGTGTACCACATTCGCCCTTCATCTTCCCTGTGACCAGTGAAGGGTGCGTTGCTTCTTGAGTGATGGGTGGGTGGCTGCGGTCGCGCCGCGAGGGCGAGTTGTCCCTGGCAGCGGGCGGCGTGGGTGCGCAGGCAGGGCTCGTGCGTTCTCGGGTTGCGAGACGTCCTGAACTGCCGGGTGAGGATGAGTTGTCGGGGTGTGGGCAGGTGATCTACTGAAGGAAGCGGTTCGTGATGATGGAGGTGTCTGACGCCTCACCACAGCGAACCGCTTCTGGATGCCATCCTTGCTGATCGCCGCTGTGTCCCGCCACGTCCACCACGATGCGGGCTCCATCTCCGACGATCCCGACCGCCTGCTGGACCTCGCCGACGTCCTCGACGCGCTGACTGATCCGCGCCGTCGGCAGGGCCGCCGTTACCGACTCGCCCCGATCCTCGCGCGGTGCACGATCGCCGTACTCGCCGGCGCCACCACCCTCGCCGCCATCGAGCGGCGTGCCGCCTACCTGCCCGACGAGTTCCGACACCGCCTGGGACTGCGGGCCGCACCACGGGTGACCACGCTTGGCCGGCTCTTGGCACGTGTGGACGGTGACGCAGTGGACGCGGCAGTGGGGCGTGGCTCGCGGCACACTGCAGCCGCCCTGACCAGGACGAAGGACTGTGCGCAATCGCCGTCGACGGCAAGAGCCTGCGCGGCTCGCGCACCGCGGCGACCAGGACGGTGCACCTGCTGTCGGCCGTCACCCACGGCGAACGCGTGCGCCTTCGTCGTACCCGAGAGGAAGGCCGTTCCGGCCTTCGACGAGTCTGCCGCGCGCGCGGAACTCAGGCGATCCCTGCCCCCGCACCTGCTGCCGGCGATCGTCCGCGCGGTTGCCGCGTTTTGGGAGACAGCCAGCGGCAAGACCGACCGCAATGCGCTCCCCAACCCCTTCGACGAGTCCCAACGGCCTCGGCACGCGGACGCCCCGCGGTCGGCGGCCGGCGCCGCGTGGGCGGCCCTCCCGGAGGCCGAGCCCGCACCGGGAACGCACACCCCGGTATCGGGGACTCCTGTCCCCGGCGGCGATTCCGCCCCCCGGCCTCGATGTGACCGAGACGACGGCCGGGATCTGGGCCCGTGTTCTGCGGTGTGACGCCGCGAACCTCGGTCCGTCGTTCGACTTCCACGAGCTGGGCGGCGATTCACTCGCGGTCCTGGAGATGCTGAGCGCACTCGGCGAAGAGCTGCTCGAGCGCCGCTCGGAGCGCGCTTTCCTGTCCCGGCTCGGGCCGCTGAGCGAGAACCTGACGCTGGGCCGGGTCGTCGAGGCACGGCGGAGCGCGCTGTGATCTTCGTCGGGGAGGGCGCGCTGCTGTGGCGCGCCGTACGGCACACGCTCGACGGCGGCCTGCCGGTGGACCTGGTCTGCGGCCCGTCCACCGGCGTGCCCGCGGTTCGGCCCGACGCTCCCTTCCTCGAGGTGACGGACGTCAACACCGCTGCCGCCGAACTGGCCGCCGCGGGCACGGACGGTATCGTCTGGTCGCTGAACAACCGGATGATCTTCCGATCTCTCCTGCTGTCCGGCGGGCTGCGCGTGCTGAACATCCACCACGGCCCACTCCCCGCCTACCGCGGGCTGCCCGAAGTGGCCCTGGTCCACGCGATGCTGCACGGAGAGCGGGAGTTCGGCGCGACACTCCACCAGGTGGAGGAAGGCGTTGACACCGGTCCCCGACTCGCGGCCGACCACTACCCGATCGGACCCGACGAACCCTTCCAGGTGGTGCTGCGCCGCGGACTGGAGACCTGCCACCGGCTGTTCGAGCGCTGCCTTCCCCTCGTCGCAGCCGATCCCGACTGGACCGGTGAGCCCACCCTTGCGTCCACCGGTCCGGGCCGCTACTTCGGCCGCGAGGCCCTGGCCCGGCTGGACCAGTACCGCGGCGATCCGGGTTTCGCCCGGGCCACGAACCCCGGATTCTCTGCCGGGTACTTCCCGGAGTTCGTGGCCGCCCTGCGGTGAGGAGAGCCCCGCCCCGCGCACCCGCCCCGCGCACCCGCCCCGCGAACAGCGACCGACCTGCCCACCCGCGTCCCCACCCGCATCGCGAGGAGCCCCCGAGGCGGTCGTGCCGGTCGGGTCGGCACCCGCACGGCGACTGCCCCGACCGACCGGCACCTGCCGAGGGCCGGGCGCCTTCTCGGGCCGGGGCGGCAACGACCCCGCTCAGCGCCCACAGGCCGTGACCCGGCGTCCAGGGCCGGTTCCCACCCCGTCCCGGTCATCCCATCGACTCGAGCGTCCGGTCCTTGCCTTCCTGCACCAGAAAGATCACGAACGGGATCGACGCCACCGCGAAGAAGGCATACCCCGCATAGGTGGCGGACAGGTTCCACTCGGACAGCACCGGAAAGGTCACGGTGACGACCCAGTTCGCGATCCACTGCGCGGCCACGCCCACGGCGAGGGCGATCGCCCTGATCCGGTTGGGGAACATCTCGCTGAGCAGCACCCAGACGACCACACCCCAGGAGAACGCGAAACACAGGACGAAGAAGTGTGCCGCGATCAGCGCGGCGACGGCCGGACCGGTCGGCAGGCGCGAGCCGTCCTCGGCGAGGAAGGAGAAGGACCAGGCCAGGACGGAAAGCCCGATCGCCATGCCGACGGACCCCGCGACGGCCAGCGGCTTGCGCCCGACCTTGTCGACCAGGGCCATGGCGATCAGCGTCCCGACGATGTTGATGACCGACGTGGAGAGGCTGATCAGCAGGGAGCCGCTCTCGTCGATACCCACCGACTCCCACAGCACGGAGGAATAGTAGAAGATGACATTGATCCCGAAGAGCTGCTGGAGAACGGAGGCGCCCATACCCACCCACACCACGGGCATCAGCCCCAGGGCGCCGTTACGCAGGTCCCTCAGACGCGGCTTCCGATCGGTCTGCATCACACGTCGGATGTCGGCGATCCGGGCGGAGAGATCGACACTAGAGCCCTCGAGCCTCTGCAGAACGGCCCGTGCGTGGTCCTCGCGGCCTGCGGCGATCAGATAGCGGGGTGACTCCGGCAGGACCAGAGTCGCCAGACCGTAGAGCACCGCCGGTGCCGCTTCGACGGCCAGCATCCACTGCCATGCCTGGGCCGACCCGAGCTGCCCCTCGGAGGAGCCGCCGGCCGCCGTGGCGATGACGTAGTTGGCGAGCTGGGACGTGGCGATGCCCAGCACGATCGCCAGTTGCTGAAAAGACGTCAGCCGACCCCGCAGGGCAGGCGGCGCGATCTCCGCGATGTAGCCCGGTGCCACGGCGGAGGCCAGGCCGATCGCCACCCCGCCCACGATCCGCCAGCCGGTCAGCACCTCGATGCTCACGGGAATCGCCGATCCCACACCGCTCAGCGCGAAGAGCACCGCCGAGATCCGCATGACTCTCAGACGCCCCATCCGGTCGGC
This sequence comes from Streptomyces sp. I6, assembly GCA_003725745.1. Lineage (GTDB taxonomy): Bacteria > Actinomycetota > Actinomycetes > Streptomycetales > Streptomycetaceae > Streptomyces. The sequence goes on from RHDP01000001.1 coordinate 6,868,004, forward strand.
ACCCCACCCCGCCGCCACCGAACCCGCCGCCGCGCCCAGCAGCGCCGATGAGACGGTGACCCCCGTCTCGGCCGCCCCCACGGCGAAGTGCTCCCGGATTCCGGTGATGGCCCCGTTGATGACCGCACTGTCGTACCCGAAGAGGAAACCGCCGAGCGCCGCGCCCGCCGCGACGAGTGTGAGATGGAACCCCGGGGGGCTGTCGCCGCTTCGCTCCGAGGCCCGAGTGTCGCGCACCAGCATCCCCATTCTTCCGTTTGTGTCGATTTCGCCCCCTAGCATCCAGGACACCCACCACCTGTCGGCCGCACCGCGCCGTCGATCACCGCCCACGAGGCCGGGGCGGCTGCGCCGCGGCGGCCGCCCCCGAGCGCGCCGGGCCGCGGAGGACCTCGGGAGCTGCGTCCTTTTGATCACCGCGGATCGACTTGTAGGTTCACTTTGCAGGTCCGCTGCTTTGGACTTCCTCACGATCCAACCGGTCGGTATGTTCGAGGCGACCGGCCGGTGCACGACGGCCGTACCAGGGGCACGAGCAACCAGGGAGGACTCATGGCCGAAACCGGGATACACATACAGGGTCACTGCGACACGCGGTTCGCCGCGGTGCGCGCCGCCTTCGAGGAGAACTTCGTCCAGCGCGGCGAACTCGGCGCGGCCGTCGCCGTCCGGGTGGGCGGGCGGACGGTCGTCGACCTGTGGGGCGGCTGGGCGGACGCGGCGGGCACCCGGCCATGGGAGCGGGACACCCTGGTCAACGTCTGGTCGACGACGAAGGGGCCGGTCGCCCTGTGCGTGCACATCCTCGCCGACCGGGGGCTGCTGGACCTGGACGCCCCCGTCGCCACCTATTGGCCGGAGTTCGCGGCCGCGGGGAAGGAGTCGGTCCTCGTCCGCCATCTGCTGTCGCACCGCTCCGGCCTCGCCGGACTCCGCGAGCCCCACACGTTCGCCGAACTCTGCGACTGGGAGCTGACGGTGGCGCGGCTGGCCGCGACCGAACCGTGGTGGGAGCCGGGAACGAGGTCGGGCTATCACGCGTTGACGTTCGGCTTCCTGGTCGGCGAGGTCGTGCGGCGTGTCACGGGCCTGCTGCCCGGCGCGTTCCTGCGCGAGGCGGTGACGGGGCCGCATGGTGTCGACTTCGCCGTGGGACTGCCGGAGAAGGACCACCACCGCGCAGCCGAGCTGGTTCACGCGCCCTCCTCGTCCACCGGTGGACAGGCCGCGATGTTCTCGGAGTTGGACCCGGTAACGCTGGCGGCCGCGGCCAATCCGGTCGTGGGCGCGGCTGAGGCGAACGGCCCGCGGTGGCGGGCCGCCGAGATCCCCGCAGCCAACGGTCACGGTACGGCCCGCGCGGTCGCCGAGCTGTACGGGATCGTCGCCTCGGGCGGTGTGCTCGGCGACAGCCGGGTGCTGTCGATCGCCGCCGCCGAGCGGGTCCGCGAAGGCCAGGGGCCCTGTCGGGACCTCGTCCTCGGCGCGGGCTTCGACCATGACACGGAAATCGCGCTCGGGCTGTGGCTGAGCGGTTCCAACAGATCGTACGGACCGAACCCCCGCGCAATCGGCCACGACGGCTTCGGCGGCTCCTTCGGGCTCGCGGACCCGGAGACGGAACTGTCCATGGGGTACGTCATGAACCGCATGGGCCCCCGGATCGCCGACGACCCGCGCAAGACGGCGCTGATCGAGGCGGTGTACCGGGCCCTGTGAGAGACGGCAGGTGCCCCCGTGCCCGGTGACCCAGTGCCGCATCAGGCGACGTTCGCCCCGGTGAATCGCTGCGTTGCCGCATCAACCGGGTAGGCCCATGGCGAGGCCGATCCGGCGCCTATCTCGAGGCTTGGCAGGCCGACCCCACATCTCTCTCGAACATCCCCGAGGCCGCTCTGTGGGGGCTGATGCTGGAGGACGACGGCCGGGTCCGGAAGCTGGGCAGCCACGGCGTGCGCTGGCGGGGCCGGGATTACCTCGGTGCGTGGATGGCCGGCCAGGCAGGCCGCCACGTCCGGATCCGGCACATGTCCCACCACGGCCATGAGATCGGGGTCTGCGACCTTGCCGGCCGTCACCTGGGCTCCGCCCATCTCGCCGACGCCGCCACGCCTGAGCAACTCGACGAGCTGCGCCGCACCCGCACCGTGCGGGCCCGCCGCCTGCGCGAGGAGGCCAAGAAGGCGGAGGCCCTGCGCCGCCGGCGCTTCGCCCCGGCTACGACTCACACGCGTGCGGATCCCGTCTTTCAGGCGGCATCTGACATGTTGTCGGCGTTCTATCCTTCGGGCACTCATGAGGATGCAGTGCCGAATCCCGCGGGTTCTGGTCAAACGACAAGATGGTGTCCCGCCGAGTGGTGTAACAGCGATCTACGCATAGCCCCTGGTCAAGGCGCGGATCGGGGCGGCCGCACCCAAACGCTTCTGACAGTATTTCAGCAATAGGGGCCGCGAGCCGTCCGCCGCGTTCTTGGTCGCGATGTAGCCCGAGGTCAGCCGGATGAGGTGCGCGGCAGCTGACATCGACACTGACTGCCCATCAGGCACAGGGTGATCGCGGACGGGCCGATTGTGGCCGCGACCTGCGCTGTTCACCTTGATCCCGCTACACCACATGAGCGGACACGACCAACGACAAGCTGAAGAGTTACGGGATCGCCCACCGCGCACTCATGGCCTTCGACGGGCACCGCTCCCACAAGGGGCTGAACAACCGGGCCGAGAACAGCCACCAGCCGACGCGACAGCGGGAACGCGCGATGAAGTACTTGCGCTCACCCGCCGCGGCCCAGCGGTTCCTGTCCGCGTTCAGCGGCATCTCGCCTCATTTCCGGCCCCGACGGAATCTTCTGACCGCCGCTCGGTACCGATTCGAGATAACCCTCCGCTCCACCCTCTTGGAGGGCATCACCGAAGCGGCCGGCCGGCCCGCCGCGCTCTGACCCGGGAGCCGAAACCGGGCCCCACCACACCCCGACACACCGTCAGACGATCACCCACACGACAACGTGACAGCACCACCCCCACTACTGCACCTCGGGGACCGCACCGCCCTCGCGGACGTCGCCGCGGCGGCCGGCCTCGACCGCGACGCCGCACTGGCCTTCCTCGCCTCCCAGGAGGGCACCGACGAGGTCCGCGCCGAGCCGGCCCAGGCGGTGGACGTGGGTGTCACCGCCGTGCCGACCTTCATCTTCGATCGCAAGGTCGTGCTCCAGGGAGCGCAGAGCCCGAAACTGATCCTCGAACTCTCACCAAGGTCGCCGAGGGAACGATCTCGGCCTCCACCGTCTGGCAGCACCCTGACCCGCCCCAACGCCACGTTCCGGGGCACGGCACCACAGCTATAGGCTCGGCACCGCCCAAGAGTCATGATCAAGGAGTTCACCATGAAGGCAGCGGTCATCAACCAGTACGGCCAGATCGACGACGCCGTGGCGGTCACCGAGGTCCCCACGCCCGCCGTCGGCCCGCGCGACGTGCTGATCAAGGCCCGGGCGGCTGGCGTCAACCCGGTCGACCACCTGATCATCAAGGGCTTCATGCGCGCCGGGGACCTAACCCAGCCACTGATCATTGGCAACGAACTCGCGGGCGTGGTGGCCGAGACCGGCGCGGAGGTGACAGGCTTCGCCGTCGGCGACGAGGTCTTTGCCCGGGTCGACCCTCGCATCGGCGGGGCCTTCGCCGAGTACGTCGCGGTGGACCAGTCCCTGGTCGCCGCCAAGCCACAGGCCCTCTCGTTCGAGGAAGCGGCCTCGCTGCCCCTGGTCGGGCTCACCGCCTGGCAGGCACTGACCGAGCAGGCGAAAGTCGGGCCGGGCACCCGCGTCCTGATTCACGGCGGCGCTGGCGGCGTGGGCTCCGTCGCGGTCCAGCTCGCCAAGCACCTCGGTGCCGAGGTCGTGGCCACCGCGGGCGCCGACAGCACCGAACTCGTCCGCCAGCTGGGCGCCGACCAGGTCGTCGACTACCGTGCCGAGAAGTTCGACGAGATCCTCTCCGGCATCGACGTCGTCTTCGACACCATCGGCGGGCCGACCCAGGACCGTTCCTTCCGGGTCCTCAAGCCCGGCGGCACGCTGGTCTCGATCGTCCCCATCACCGACATCGAGGCCAAGAAAGCCGAGTGGAACGTCGACGCCCGCACCTTCTACATGCGTCCGCACGGCGAGCAGCTGGCCCACCTGGCCGACCTGGTGACCTCCGGCGAGCTCCAGCCTCTGCTGGAGACGACCTTCCCCCTCGCCGAGACCGCCGACGCCCTGCGCAAAGTGGAACGCGGCGGCGCCCGCGGCAAGACCGTCATCCGCATCCCGGCCTGAACCTCGTCAGGATGCCATTCGTCGCCGGGGCCGGGTCTGCGGCGCCGCAGACCCGGGCGTATGCCTCGCCGAACTTCGCACACCAGCGGCGCACGGTGTGGTAGGAGACGATCACCTCGCGCTGGAGCATCAGCTCCTCCACCTCGCGGTAGCTGAGCGGGAAGCGGAAGTACAGCCACACGCAGTGCGCGATGATCTCTGCCGGGTAGCGGTGGCCCCTGTACGACGGCGACGTTCTCTCCAGGACGGGCTCGCTCCCGCCCCGACCAACCTGAAATCATCTCACCCGCCGGTCAACGTGACAGCGCCGGCCAGCGGCCCCATTGCGGAGCTGCGGAGGGCGTGCTCGGGCCGCCGTGACGTCGAAGTGGGCAACCGATGGGCATCAGGAGAGCACCCGCTGCCGGAAACTGTGGATACCGAGCCCCAACAGGACGGCGGCAAACAAGACGAGACCGGGGTAGACGACGTACAAGGGCATGTGCGCCGTGTCGGTGTACGCGGCCCGCATTCCTTCTGCCACGTAGGTCAGCGGATTGATCAGGGTCAGCGCCTGCAGCCAGGGGAAGTCGCCCACCCGGATCGCGGACAGACTCGTCCACCGGTAGTACACCCCGCCGAGGAAGACCATCGGCAGGTACAGGAAGCCGACGACGACCCCCATCGACCTCGGCTGCACGCTGGCACCGACGAGGAGTCCGAGCGAAGCCATGGTGACGGCCGACAATGGGATGACCGTGCAGATGATCCACCAGTGCTCCGCCACCCTGACCTCGACCCCGGGGGCGTGCACCAGCAGGGTCGCGGGAAGGACGATGCAGGCGGAGAGCGCGCCCTGGGCCGCGCTTGACAGCATCCGCGCCACCGGGACCATCCAGAGAGGGCAGGGGCCTGTACCCGGTCCTCAATCTCTCGGGTGTGGCCGAACTCCATGCTCATGCGGAAAGTGATGGACTGGAACCCCTGGTAGGCGATCGACATCGCCACCAGCCCGGGGACGAGTGTGGTGGCGAAGAGATCCTCGCCACGGAGCCCGGTTCCCTGCCCTATGCCCTCACCGATGACCGGAAAGACGTAGAGGAACACGAAGACCAGGAGGACCGGTTGGAACAGCGTCCGGGCCAGGAACTCGACCCAGCTCTTCCCCAGTACGCACAGATCGCGCCAGAGCAGTGCCTGCATGGCCTTGCGGCCTGCGGCTGCGACCGACCGGGTCGGCCGCAGCCACGCCTCGTCCCGGGGAGGGGGCGTGGTCATGGGTCCCCGCTCTTCGGCGCTGTGTAGCGGAGGTACACGTCCTCCAGGCTGACCTCGGTCACAGACACCTCCTCCAGTTCGTGGCCCAGCGCACTCGAGATGGCCATGACCCGCTGCTGCAGGTGCCGGCCGTCCCGGACGCGCAGAGTCACCGAGTCGCCGCCCACCCGTGCCTCGGTGACGCCGTCCATCCGCGCGACGAGGTGGCGGGCCAATGCCTCGAGGTCGCCGCCGCTCCGTACGAGAACCACGCGGTCGCTGTCGACGCCCCGCTTCAGCTCGTCTGGCGTCCCCATGGCCAGGATCCTTCCGTGATCCATGATCGCCACCCTGGTGCACAGAGTCTCCGCCTCGCTCAGGTTGTGGGTCGTCAGCAGAATCGTCTGCCCCTCCGAGGCAAGCCCTGTGAGCATGCCCCACAGCCCGTTACGGCTCTGCGGGTCGAGGCCCACGGTCGGCTCGTCGAGGAAGAGCACGGCCGGGCGGTGGAAGACCGCCCGGGCGATCATCAGTCGCTGCGCAAGGCCGCCGGACAGCGTGCTCACCGAGGCACCACGGCGCTGCGCGAGGCCGAACTGCTCCAAAAGCTCGTCCGTCACGGCCCGCGACCGGCGACGGGTCATACCGAAGAGCAGGCCGTGGAAGTAGAGGTTCTCCCAGACCGACAGCATGCGGTCGAGCGTGTTCTGCTGCGACACGACGGCGATCACCTGCTTGACGAGGGCAGGGTGGCGGACGACGTCGAGGTCCCCGATCCGGGCCGACCCCGAGGTCGGACGGACCCGGGTGGTGAGCATGCCCATGGTCGTGGTCTTGCCCGCCCCGTTGGGCCCGACGAGGCCGAAGAGCTCGCCCCGGCGAATGCGGAGATCCACCCTGTCTACCGCCTTGACGTCCGAGGCCGGGTAGACCTTCGTCAAACCGGCGGCGCGGATCGCGACATCGGGATTCCCGCGACCGTCCGTCACGGCTTCTCCCTCCTCGCCCGCCAGGCGTTCGCTTCGGCGCCCCGACGCCCCCCGGTCCCGGTGGTAGGGGAGAAACCAGGCCTTCTCACCCATCGATGACGTGGTGAACCCCGAGCGTCTCGTATGGGCGGCGTCCCGCACGGCCTTCGGGTCGGGAAGAGCCCGGAGGCCGTCGGCATCTCGCGGCATCCGCTGTCGAACTCCCGGCGCCCGAACGCAGCCGTGGATGTCGTCGACGCACGCGTGGCGAGCGAGGCGGCGTCCCCGCAGACCACACACACGCCTGCCATGCGTTCCTCTGGTTCCCCGAGGGAGTCGCGTGCTCGGTCGCCGACCCGGCTCGGTTCTGGGACGCCGCCGTCGGCAGGCGCCACACGCGCGGTGGTTCACTCGTACCGGGGACCGCCCTCGGCCCTGCGGATCGAGAAGATCCTTCCTTCAGCTTAGGTCACCTCGATCCTCGCCGCAGCGGACGCACGACGGCGCTAAGACGGCGCCGGAGGTGTCCCACTGCTCGGCGGCGGCGCGGAGCCGGCTGCGCTGGTGTTCTTCTTCCGCGAGGCGTTCAGCCGGGTCGGTGTGGTCGATGTAGTCGGCGACGGCGGCCAGGTCCAGGCGCTGGAACTCGGCCGGGTCGAGGGTTTCGACTTCCCACTGGACGGGTTGCGTTCGATCGGGACCGTGCTGTTTGGCGAAGGCGGGCCAGTGCGGGTCGTCGGCCTGCCCGGCGGCTAGTAGGGCTTGGTCAGGTTCATTCGTCGGTGGCGTGTCCGTTTGACCGGGTGTGTCGTTGACCGGGTGTGACACCTGGGGAGTTGGATGAAGTCCGGTGCCGTCTGGAGGACTTCGCGGCGGATGTGTTCGAGCCGTTCGCGCGGGCGGATCAGCGTCGGTGGGGCGGGGTGTATCTGCGGGGTCTGCTCCTGGACGGCCGGCGCAAATCGGTGGAGCCGATGGCCGCCCGGCTGGGCGAGGACGGCAACCGGCAGGCCCTGGCCCACTTCATCACCACCAGCCCGTGGGATCCGGCGCATGTGCGGGCCCGCCTCGCATGGAAGATGGCTCCGGCGATCAGACCGACCGCGCTGATCATCGATGACACGGGCTTCCTCAAGGACGGCGACGCATCGGCCTGTGTGTCGCGGCAGTACACCGGCACCGCCGGCAAGGTCACCAACTGCCAGGCGGGCGTGTCCTTGCACCTGGCCTCCGACACCGCGTCGGCGGCGATCGACTGGCGGTTGTTCCTCCCCAAGAGCTGGGATCCCGCCTCGCCACTGGCCGATCCCGGCAAGGTGGCCCGCCGCGAGCGGTGCGGCATCCCGCCGGACGTGGGCCATGTCGAGAAGTGGCAGCTGGCCCTGGACATGATCGACGAGACCCGGTGCTGGGGTGTCGATGTCCCCCTGGTCGTGGCCGACGGCGGCTACGGAGATACCGCCGCCTTCCGGCTCGGCCTGGAAGACCGCGGACTTCACTACGTGGTGGGCAGCTCGACCACCGTCACCGCCCATCCACACAGCGCGACGCCGCACACCCCGCCCCACAGCGGCCGCGGCCGCCCGCCCCAGCCTGCCTACCCCGAGGCGCCGAAGAGCGTGAAGGAGCTGGTCATCGCCACGGGGAAGCAGGCGGCCCGGCCCGTGCAGTGGCGGGAGGGCTCCCGCCGGGGCACCGGCCGCAGCGGGTTCAAGCGCATGTACTCACGGTTCGTGGCGCTACGGATCCGGCCCGCTGGACGCGAGATCCGCAAGGCCGTCGACGGCCCGGAACTGCCCGCGTGCTGGCTGCTGGCCGAGTGGCCCGCCACCGAACCGGAACCGGTGCAGTTCTGGCTCTCCAACCTGCCCAATGACACCCCACTCACCACACTCGTGCGGCTGGCCAAGCTCCGCTGGCGCATCGAGCACGACTACCGCGAGATGAAGCAGGCCTTGGGCTAGCCCACTTCGAGGGCCGCACCTGGAACGGATGGCACCACCACGTCACCCTCGTCTCCGCCGCCCACGCCTTCTGCACCCTCCAACGCATGGCCCAGGCCCCAAAAGAAACGGCGTCGGCCTGAGCCTCTACCAGGTCATCCGCGAGATGCAGCTACTCCTCGCCGTCTGGACCGGCGCCTGCCCCACCTGCCACCGCGACATACCCACACCCATACCGACCTGACCAAGTCCTACTAGGGGCAGGTCGCGTTCGCGGACCTGGTCGTGGGTGAGCAGGGTCGTCGCGGATTCGTGGTGCACGCTGTTGTCGTGCAGGGTGTGTGTGGTCAGTAGCCTTTGACGAAGTCGATGACGTACCACTTGCTGGCGGTGGCGTTGTAGAGGGCGGTGAGGAAGTCGCGTTTGTTGGCGGTGGTGGTGAGGGTGACCGAGGAGATCGTGGTGCCCAGGGCGAATCCCGAGGCGAGGTTGAGGGTGCGGCTTCCGGTGCCGTCCTGGATGAGTTCCCAGGTGATGCGCTGACCGTTGGTGGCGTTCGTGGGGATGCCCAGGGTTCTGTTGCCGCCGAGGGTGACGCGGAAGAGGTTTCCTTGCGATGCGTTGGTGGCGATGGTGGGGGCGTCGGTGAGGGTGACGGGGGAGGGGAGGACCTTGGAGTCGACGTAGTCCTTGCGTGTGAGGTGCTGGGCCTGGGTGGGGGAGGCTGTGGTGGAGACGTTGCCTTCGTAGTAGGCGGAGCCCGCGCCGTAGACGAAGCCTGCGGCGACCGTACCTCCCGCTGTGTCGTTGGTGATGTTGGTATAGCCCGCCAGGGACAGCGGTTTGACGTTGCTGAAGTCGCCGAGGGTGGCCGAGCAGCCGGAGTCGACCTTAACGGAGTTGACGGCCGAGCCGGTGGGGGAGTTCTCGGCGAAGCCGAAGATGCTGACGGCTCTGGCGCCGCCGGTGACCCAGATGCTGACGTTGGGGCTCTCGTAGGTGAACGGATTGAACAGGCCCACCCCGATCGCGGCGTTGATCTTCCAGCTGTAGCCGTTGTAGCCGGTGCCCCGGTTGACGGCCGACTCGGCGCCGCATCCGGTGAAGGTGATGCCCTGGGTGCCCCCGCCGGTCACCTCGTAGCCGATGCCGCAGTGGTCCGCGGCGCAGCTGACGAAGGAGCAGTAGGCCATGGTGTCGATGCGGAATCCCGCGTTGGTGATGGTGTCCGCGTAGCAGGAGACGAAGGAGCAGCTGGTCCCGGCGGCTCCCCGGAGACGCCGCGGATGTCCCAGCCGTGGTTGCCGTTGTTGGCGGACGTCACGCTGTCGAACGTGGACACGATCGGGTTGGACAGGTCGATCCCGGTACCGCCGAAGTGCCTGACCGTCAGGCGTGCGAACGCCAGCGAAACCGTCGCGGGGTTGGAGGTGCGGGTGAGAACGATGCCCTTGCCACTGCCGCTGGCCGGTCCCTGGATCCTGAGGTCCTGGATGGTCAGCCGGGTGATGTCCGATCCGCTCAGCCCGTTGGCGGTGGTACTGCTCTGCGAGATCACCGCCGATCCGTCGCTGACACCCTGCAGGATGAGGTTGGACCGGACTACGAGGGCTGAGGAGATCTTGTAAGTGCCGGCGGGGAAGACCACCGTCCCGCCTGAGGCAGGCACCGCGTTGATTGCGGTCTGGATCGCCGTGGTGTCGTCGGTCGAGCCGTTGCCGGTCGCCCCGTAGTCCATGACGTTGAACCAGTAACTGCTGGCCATGGCCGTCTCCCGTCCCAGCATTGCAGCATTGGCGTTGCGAAGCACTGTGGCAGCGGGCGACGGCCGGTTCGCTGGTTCCGGTGGCCATCCGCGTGGGTCGATTCAGAGCGGTCTTCAACAGGGAGCGTCTCGGGGTGACGGCATGCGGCGCAGGGAGTGGGGACTGCCGCGTGGGTCGGTGCTGCCGGTCCAGAATGCCGCTCTGCTCACGCTTGATACATGCCCTACTACGCTAGGTAGCGTAGTGATCCGTGCAGCCGTACGTAAAGGCCCTCGTCGGAAGCCTTGCCCCCTGCTGCACACACGAGGGCCCGGACGCCTCCTCCGCCCGCGCGGGTGGTACGTGCTCACCACCTGGCTGGCTCGAGTGCGCCCCAGCCTGCGCGGTACCGGCAGGCCCGGTGTGCGGAGTCCGCGGCACACCGCCGATCGCCCCGCGCGACGACGGGATCACACGGGATCCGTCTGGGCCCGGTGCCATCGGGCGGCGCGGCCGGTGAGCAGGTCGATCAGCGAGCGAACGAAGACGGCCTGGATGAACAGGTCGTAGGCCAGCTCGATCACCAGGGGCAGAGCGAGTGCCCTGGCGCGCCAGCCGCCTCTCCAGACAGTGGTGACGCGTTCGGCGATGAAGATCACCCCCACTGTGATCCACAGCGGCCGTACCGCCCAGCCGCCCACCACCGCGGTGATCGCCAGCAGCAGCACGTACAGGGACAGGGCGACGGCGCCGATCGCGATCCCGGCCTGCTGTCCCCAGTAGCGGAGCGTGGTGCGAGTGATCCCGTAGTGCCGCAGGTTCTCCAGGGCGCCGCGCTGCCAGCGCAGCCGCTGCCACCACAGCTCGTTCCAGCCGGTCATGATCTCGGTGGTGACGCGGCACGGTGCGGGAGACCTCAGACGCCAGCCCAGTGTCTTGAGGGCGAGCGTGAACTCGTTGTCCTCCGTGAGGGCGGCGGTGTCGTAGACCTGCCCGGGCACCCCCGGCAGATGCTTCGCACGCGCGGCGGCCACCTCGCGCATCGCCTGCACCCGGATGACGGAGGCGGTACCGGTTAGTACCATCACGCGGCCGCGATGGCGTTCGATGTCGCGGCTGTAGCGCAGGAACTCGTTCCGCTGGAGCTGGCCGAGCAGCCCCCCTCCGGACTCGCCGAAGAAGATCCCGCCCACGGCGCCGAGCGTGCTGTCGGAGAGCAGGTGCTCTTCCGCGACCTCGAGGAAGTCCGCGTCGATCCGCGAGTCTGCGTCCATCACGAGGAGCGCGTCATCAACGTCAAGATCGGGCAGCAGATGCTCCAGAGCCTGGTTGAGGGCGCCGGCCTTCATGGCCGTATTGCCGGCGGTCTCCATCACCCGCACACCGGCGGCGGAGGCGAGCTCCACGGTCTTGTCGGTGCTGTTGTCACTGACCACGACCACGGAATCCGGCGGCCGGGACTGCTCCCGCAGAGACCGCAGCGAGGCGGAGATCCTCCCGCCTCGTTGTGGGCGGGGATCAATGCCACTAGCCTCACGAGAGTCTCCCTGGTCGGCGACTCGGCCCCGATGACCACTGACGGCATACCCGCACGTCAGGGGAGCGAGGACGACGGGCAGCCTTCGCCGAAGGCGTGGCGCCGCTGCGCAGGCAGACTACGAAGACCCCAGAAAGCGAAATTCGCGCCACGCCGTCCCGAGCGAGCTGATTCCGACAACCGAGGGAGTGCCGCAGTCCGAAAACGCGCACTCCTGGTCGCCGCCGCCCCTCTCTGCGCATGCCCGGGCGAACGCACGGCGACAGAGACAGAAAGGCGCCTGGATCAGTAGTGCCGCCCGCGCGGGATCAGCTTTACGACGGCCAGACCGGCGAAGATGAGCGTGAAAACGGCTACCACCCAGGCCAGCACCTGCATCCCGGTACTGGCTAGGGCGCCGGCGGCGACTACACCGTGACCCCGAACATCCCTGCTGTGTACATGGCGCTTACTGCTTTCCGTAGGCTTTCCAGCGATCTGCAGACGGCTCGATCAGGTACCACTCAATAGGACGTCTTTGCCCGTATTTCGCGCAGGATGTCGACTCCTTGCCCGCCGGCACCCGAGTGCCGGAATGGCTCCCTCCGCCACGCAGAGAGGAGCGGCCGCCGGCGCTCGGCCGCGTGAATGACAGCGTGTGCGTGGGCAACACGGGCAAGGATGCGGCACTGGGCCGAGGATGGCTCCTCGGGCGCTTCAAGGACGCTGATGGGCCGCGCCACAGCGAGGCCGCCTGTAGAGATCGAATGGGACGTACCACCCCGCGCCGATGAGCGATCGCAGTGGGTGAGCGGCGGATCCACTCCTGCGGCGTACACCCCGTGCCCCGCGGTGCGTCGTCGGGCGGTGTGTGGCCGTGTCGTGGGGCGAGGAGTCTGGCGGATGGTCAGGCGGTGCGGGAGCACCGCTGTGGGCCGCCGTTCGGGCGGCCGTCCGTCACTTCGTCTTCGACATGCGGAGCACGTCGGGTGGTCCCGGTGGTCTCGCTGGCGGTCATCGGTTCACCTTGAGTTCGGCCCGTACGCGTTTGCCCCACGGCGCGGTGCCGGATCCAAGCAGGTCGTAGCCCCACCGGTCGGCGCACTCCTCCACCGGGAGTAGCCCGCGGCCGGTGGTGTCGGCGGGTGCGGGCGCGCGCAGTTCGGGCCGCCGGTGGGTAGCGCGGTCGACGCCGACGAGCGAGGCGACATGCTCGTCGCCGCCGAGGGTGAGGAGCTGGCCGCCCTGCGCGCCTGGCGACGGCGCGTCGGCACGCTGGTGGAAGTGGTCTGCCGCCGGTGGCGGATGGAGGGATCGGGCTCGGTGCGGGCTGGCGAGGGCTTGGCGGGCGGCGTGGAGGCAGGCGGTGATGGCCGGGTCGGGTGCGGGTGGTGGTCGAGGCTGTTCTTGGTGGGTGGTGGGCCGACGCTTTTACATGTCCTCTATTTACCCTTTGCCTGTTTTTAGTGTAGAGGGCGTTACGGTTTGAAATGCAAGTGAGGCGCGTCACAGTCAGTTCGCCTCGCTCCTCTCTTTCGTCTCGTTCGCGCCTTTCGGGGTCGTGGTGTGGGGCCTGCGGTCTTCGGGGCCGGCGTGGCCTGCTCTTCTCTTGTGTGTTAGCCGTCGTACCGGGCGCCGTGCCGGTGGCTCGGAAAGGACTGGTCCCATGGCCTCTTCCGCCCTCGGCAGCCTGATGTCGTCCCGTGCCCGGGTGTGCCTTCGCCTGCTGGTGTGGTGGGGGAGGAGGGTGCCTGTGTGCGAGTGTGATCCGTTGCTTCGGCGTCCTTCCTTCGGGGCCCGGCAGGTGGTGCTCTGGTCGCGTATGACGCAGCCCTTGCGGCCGCTGGAGTCCCCCGCGCACGGGCTGCCGAGCGAGAGGCCTCCTGGCCTCTGCCACGGGATCCGGTCTCGGTCCGCCGGGCGCGGCATCTGGCGGTGGCGCAGCTCGCCGCCTGGGAACTGCGAGAGCTGGACGGTCTGGAGGAGACGGTCGAGCTCCTGGTCAGTGAACTGGTCACCAACGCCGTGTGCCACACTCGCGGTCCGCTGCGGCTGAATCTGCTGTTCTGCAACGGTCGTCTGTGCTGCGAGGTGGAGGACACCAGCAGCGACGGTCCGACGTGCGGCGCGGCGGATGCCTGGGCCGAGGGCGGGCGGGGTACCGGGCTCCTCGACACTCTCGCCGACCGATGGGGGAGTTGCCGCACCGCCACCGGCAAGACGACGTGGTTCGAACTCGAGGCGACCGGCGACCCCGCGCCGGGCGCCTCCCTCATCGCCGGTCAAGCTCTCCCCCAAGACCGCACCCCCGGGTCGTCCGTGCTCATGCCGCTGCCGTGGGAGAGGGGCGGGCGATCGGCCGGGAGCGACATCCCGACTGGAGCGACGGGGTCTGGGAATCCCGCCACGGCCATGCCCGCCTGAGCGGCTGGAGCGCGCGGAGGGGAGGCGCGCCCGGAGTAGTGCCGACGTCTGCTGTCCGCCCGGTTCACCGAACCCGGGGGTGTTCAGCTTCGGGAATGAGGCGGTCGTTCTCGATCTGCGTCGAGAAGGGCTGCCCAGCTTGTGGCCGGGCAGCCCCCTGTCTAGGTTTTCACCGGTCCTGGGAGGTCTCTGGTGAACGGGGTGCCGCGGTGGTCGATGTGGGCGCCGGGGGTCAGGCCCGCCAGGTAGGTGTCGCGGTCGGTGTCGGTGAGGTGGGCGAGGCAGGCTGTGTGGCCGGGGACGTAAATGCCGCGGCAGCCGACGGGATCGGTGGCCGGGTCCGCGCCGTGTGCGCAGTGCGGCCAGGACGGTGCCGACGGCGCGGCCGGGGGTGTGCTCATGGTGTGACGGCTCCAGGAGGAAGAAGGATGTGCAAGGGGCCGCAGGACGGACGGGCGGCGGTGGGCAGGGTGTGCCGGGTCAGTCGCGGCCGGGCCCTGCGGCGCTGGTGTTCGGCCTGGTAGACGGTCCAGGTGCCTGCGCCCCGGCGGAGCCTCGTCGTCAAGGTCACCGGCCGCGTCCGCTCGCCCCTAACCCCTCGCCGTTGCTGCCGTCCGGGTCCGCCGGCGCCGGACCCGGAGCTTCCCCAACCAGTCGCCCCTCACCCGGCATAGCCTGCCACCCAGATCCACCCACCACGTTCGCCGAACTGAAACCCCCTGCCGCCGCCGATACTCCCGAGTGCGAATATGTGCCTCGCATGCCTGACAGGTCCTGATGTCCACCGACCTGCTCAGACGACCCGAAACCCGAGATAGGCAAAGCTGCGTGGTGACGATGCCGCCGCGCGGCCGCGCCCCGTGTGGTTCCGGCTCTGTGGCGGCGAGGTCGTGTGCGGCCGGGTCAGAGGATGTGCCAGGAGCGCAGGCGGTCGGCGATGTCGTAGACGTCGAGGCGGAGTGCGCGGATGTCGTTGATGAGGTCCCGCCAGTGCTCGTAGGCGGCTTCCACGGTCTGCCCGGAGGCCCGGATGTAGGCGACGGCGACGCCGTAGCCGAAGAACTCGTTGCGGGCGGGTAGTGGGCGCAGCAGCACGATCTCCTCGAGCAGCACGGCGGCGCGCCAGTAGGCGTCCGGGTTGTAGCCGAGCCGCGGGGTGTTGACCCGGTGCCTGGCCGCGGCAGCGGCCAGGACGGAGAAGTCGTTGACGGTGAGTTCCTTGCCGAGCAGCTCTTCCTGGCGGTCCAGGAGCCACCGGTGGTCGATCAGCAGCTCCACGGGTCAGGCCGCCGCCTGCCGCGTGCTGTGCGGGAGCCCGCCGAAGTCGCGGTCGAACGCCTCGGCGATGCCGGGCTCGGTGATGGCCCTGCGGAAGGCGGCTGTGGCCGAGTCCAGGAGTTTGGCGTGCTCCTCCTTCTCGGCGAGCTCGGCGAGGTAGTCGCGCATGGTCAGCCCGCGCTCTGCGGCCAGGGCCTTGAACCGGTCCCGGGTCGCTGTGTCGATCTTGACGCTGGTGTCCTCCATGCTTCGAGTATGCCAAACGGCATGCCGGAAGGAATACCGTTTGAGGGAAGCAGTCCGGCACCTCCGCGCGGGGCGGCCCGGTCCAGGGTGCAGCGGCCTGCACGCACCGGGCGCATCCCCGCTATGCCCTCTGGATCGCAAGTTCGCCTCGCTCCAGTGTCTGGGATATCAAGGCAAACGCACCCGCAAGGCGCCTGTTTCGCAAGCTCGGGCTGAGGTCTGGCACAGTAGCAAGCCCTGCTCCCGCTCGGATCCGGGTTCCGGCTGGCCGAGGCGCCAGGCCGGAGTCACCGCTGCTCACCGCCACAGGCCGGCACCGGAAGAGGTGCCTGAAGCGGTCTGACCAGCCAGTCCGCGACCTCCGCTCGGGTTCGACCCGATCCCAGGACGGGCAGCGCACCTGCACCCGGCCGCTGACCACCATCGGCGACTACCGGCGCCAGCACCGCGCGGGCCCCGACATCCTCGGCCCGCGCCCGGCGGGCCTGGACGGAGAGGAATGAGACCACCTCACCGACGCGATCGACCTGTACACCCACGCCCGCGTCCAACGCCGCCTCAAGGAGATACGGGCCCGCACCGCCGCCGAACGCGCCCCCCTCCTCCCGCCTGCCTCACCGCTGCGCCGGCAGCACCCGCCCGACACCGACCGGCTCGGCCACCGGCCCCGGGTCCGTCCGTTCGGTTGTGCGCCGACAGTAGTGGGTCGGCGGGCGGCGGCCTCCCGCCGGCCGGCCTCCCAGGCGGCGCTCCGGGAGGCCGACGGGAGGTGCCGGCAGGAGGGTCAGCGGGAGTAGACGCCGTCGAGGCGGCCGCGCGCGAGAGCGGGGCCGCCCACCGCGTCGAGCACGTCCCGTGGCCGGGACGCCTCCAGGTCCGGTCGGCCGGGGACCGAGATGACGGGGGTGCGCAGCGCGAACAGCTGGAAGGCGTAGCGGTGCTCGCCGTGTCCCTTGGGGGGCTGAGGTCCGAGGTAGCCGCGGCCCATGCCGGAGCGCAGCACCCGGACGCCCTCGGCCGCGGCGTCCGCGTCCAGGGCCCCCGCAGCCAGTTCCTGCCGTGCGGGGGAGATCAGCGCCAGGCAGTGGACGAACGGCCTGCTGGTGGGGGCGTCGGGGTCCTCGACGACCAGGAGGAGCTGGGCCGTCCCCTGGGGGGTGCCGGTCCAGGCGAGGGCCGGGGAGAGGTTCCGTCCTCCTGCGCGGCGGCCGGCGTGGACGGCGGGGATCGCTCGGCCGTGCAGGAAGTCGGCACTGCGAAGGTCGAGTGTGTCGGGGCCGGACAGGTTGGGCTGGTGCCAGGCCAGGTGTGTTCCGCCGGCGCGCTTGTTCTTCAGGAGCGTTCCCAGAGTCAGCATGTCGTCGTCCCATTCTCCGTTGGTACGTGCGTGTCGCCGGATGCGGGGTGGGCGCGGGGAGGTCCGGCATGCGGCCGGTCCGGGGATGCGTCCCGGATCGCCGGCGACCATCGCTTGCATCCGTGACTCATCATATCTAGACTGACACTCAGTTCCACCAGTGAAATGCGAATTCAACATCGGATCGTGGTTGCATCGATGTGGGATGCGGTGCACGAGGAAGTTTCCGGAGGAGTGCAGGATGAGCGACAGCAGGAGGACCGACTTCACCGGCCGCACGGTGGTGGTCACCGGCGCGAGTTCGGGGATCGGTGCCGCGGCGGCACGGCGCTTCGCGGCACTCGGGGCGACGGTCGCCGTCGTCGGCCGATCGCACCAGAAGACCGGCGCCGTCGCCGCGGAGATCGGCGCCGAGGCCCACCTCGTGGACTACGGGCGGCTGGACGACGTGCGCCGCCTGGCCGGGGAGCTCCTGACCCGCTACCCGCGAATCGACGTCCTGGCCAACAACGCGGGGGGATTCTTCACCAGCCGCAAGGAGAGTGCCGACGGCCACGAGCTGACCTTCCAGGTCAACCACCTGGCGCCGTTCCTGCTGACGAACCTGCTGCTGGACCGCCTCGCGGAGGCCCCGAACGGCTCCCGGGTGGTGAACACCGCCAGCGTGGAATACCGCAAGGGGCGCCTGGACCTGGACGACCTCGACCGTAGGCGCGGCCGCTACCGCTGGCGGGAGGCGTACGCGGCCGCCAAGCTCGCCACCGTCGCCTTCACCGGGGAACTCGCCCGCCGAGGCCGGGGCACGGGTGTGACCGCCTCCTCCTTCCACCCCGGCTCCATCGCCAGCGACGTCGCCCGGGACAGCGCCATGATGCGGGCGTTCATGGGTTCACGCCTGGTCAAGGCCATGATGTCCACGCCCGAGGAGGGCGCCGAACCGCTGCTGCACCTGGCCGGCGCGCCGAACGCCGCCGCCGTCAACGGCGCCTACTTCGACCGCCTCGAACGCGAGGAGCCCCGCAACGCACAGGCCACCGACCCCGAGTTCGCCCGGCGCCTGTGGGACCGCTCGGCGCAGCTGACCGGCCTTGCGGCCATCACCCCGGGTGAGGGGAACGGTCCGAGGCGCGCACTGCCCACCGAAGTCGGCCTGGCGTCCGAGGACGCCGGGCCGAATGCCTTTCCGGCACCTCGGTGAGGGTCCCACCGCCCACTTCCAGTACACCGTCGGCCTCCGCCAGGGCCGGTCGCCGCCGGTGGCCGAACCGATCGACCCCCGCGGGGAGCCCCCCGCCTCCGGCACATCGGCGGGACCGCCCCCCGCGCACCGTCATCGCGAACTGCCCGCGGCCGGCCGCGGGCAGTTCGCGATGACGGCGGTGACCACCGGCTTCCCGGACATCGCCCCCCGGGGCGCGGTCTGTCCGGGGGAGGTGGGCGCGGCCGTGGCCGTCACCCGCCGCGCGCGGGCGGGCCGCACGCTTCCCGGGTATGGCCGCCGAGTGCTCGCCGGGCCGGGCCGGTCACGGCGAGAGGGCCGCGAAGGCTCCGTCGAGCAGTGCGACGAGGTCGAGAGCGCCGTCCGACGCGGTCCAGTGGTCGACGGCGATGTTCAGGCAGTCCAGCGCCGCGGCGGCTTTCACCGACAGCGCGAGGGTCGAGGCCCCGGAGGGACCCGCCCGCTCGGCGAGGGCCTGCTCCAGCAGCGGGTGCCACGTACGCTGCCTCTCCAGCTGGCGTGCGCACAGGGCGGGAGTCTCCCGCACGAGACGGGCCAGCGCCAGCGCCCCCTCCGGATCCTGGTGGTAGGGTCCGACCACCACATCCATCGACGACCGCAGCGCGCTCCAGTCGCCCTCCGCCGCCGGGCGGGCCCGCAGGGCCGCGGCAATCCGCTCGCCATGCGCGTCGAAGGCGCTCAGGACCGCGTCCTCCTTGGTACCGAAGTAGCGCAGGAACGTGCTGCGGGACACCCCCGCCGCAGCGGCCAGGTCGTTCACCGTGACGCTCTCGAAGCCCTTCTGCCGGAACAGGCCGAAGGCCACCTCGGCCAACTCGGCCCGCACGGCCGCCCGGGCGATATCCCTCGTGTTCGTACGCGGTGCTCCACTCACCGGGCGTCCCGCCTCCCGTTCAACATCACCATGACACTCAGTACCACATAAAAAACCTTACACCGAATGCAACATCAATACCCACAGGTGAACCTTCCCGACATCAACGCGCCTCCCGGCCGCGGTGCGGTCCGGGCTCCTGCGGACGATGCGCCTGCTGATGGTCCTCGCGCACCGGGTGCGGCCTCTCCTGGACCGCCTTCGAGGTGAGGGTGACCGGGCAGGGACCGGCGCCCGGGTTCGCACACTGGCTGGCACCCGAGGCGTGTGCTGTGCCGCATCGGGTGTGTCCTGTCGGCGGTCAGACCGTGCGGCGCGGGATGGTATGGGCGTTCGGGTCGTTGTCGTGCCAACCCCAGTCTCAGCCGTCTCGGTCCGTGCCGTCGGGGTCGTCCTGACGCTGCCGCCAGTCGCCGTCCGGGTCCGCGAACATGGCGGTGCACGTGCCGGGGTCCGGGCCGAAGGGCAGGGCGAGCAGGCCTACCGCCGCGAGCGCCGCGGCCCTCGGGTCCGGAGAGGTGACGTGGTGGGCATCCGCGGGAGGCCCCGTAGCCGATGAGCCGGGCCAGCGGGAGGGCATCGCGGGCGGCGGCGTGC
Source organism: Streptomyces sp. I6 (assembly GCA_003725745.1). GTDB lineage: Bacteria > Actinomycetota > Actinomycetes > Streptomycetales > Streptomycetaceae > Streptomyces. The sequence goes on from RHDP01000001.1 coordinate 6,887,755, forward strand.
TCCTCGGTCTCCAGGACCGTGACTCCGGCCCCTTCCCGAGGACGAAGCCGTCGCGGTCCGCGTTGAAGGGGCGGGAGGCGGTCGCCGGGTCGTTCAGGCGCCGGGACAGCGCCCGCATCCGAGCGAAAGAGGAGACGTACGGAGGGGTGACGGGGGCTTCGGCGCCGCCCGCGACGACCACGTCCGCGAGGCCGCGGCGCAGCAGCTCCCGGCTCAGGCCGAGGGCGGTGGCGCCGACCGCGCAGGCCGTGCTGGGGGGCGAGGCAGGGTCCGTGTCGGCGTACTCGTCTGAGTGGCCCTGGCAAGATTTTCGTGAAGCTGGGGGTGTCTCCCAGACGGCCCGGCGCGAACCGACCCGCGGCACGCTGCTCCACTGCGACCTGCGCGCCGACAACCTTCTGATCGCCGAGGAAGACCGGATCCGGGTCATCGACTGCTCCACGGGAGGTTCAGCGACCGGTGAAGGTCGCGTGGCCGGGGCCGTGATTCAGGAGCGATGCCGCACCTTCCTGCAGGTCCTGGGACGCGACGATCTCGCCGGCGAGTGCGGGCATGGCTGTGTCCGCCGTGCCGACACCACTGTCCGCGGTGAGGCCGATGAGCTGTTTGGCGACGGCGAGGGCCCTCGTGGGACCCGCCGCAAGCCGCTGGACGTAGCGCACCGCCTTCCCCTCCAAGTCCTCCGGGGGAAGAACGCGGTTGACGACACCCCATGCGTACATGCGGGAGGCTGGGTAGACGGTCCCGCCATAGACGGCCTCCCTCGCTCGGGCGACACCGGCGCGGGCGGCCAGCCGTTGGGCTCCTCCAGCGAAAGGGAATCCGCCGATCGTGGCCTCGATCAGGCCGAACTGGGCACCCTCGGAAGCCCACGTCATGTCGCAACTCAGGGCCAGTTCCATCCCGCCCGCCAGGCAGAGCCCGTTGACCATCGCCAGTGTGGGCACCGGAAGCCGCTCGAGGCGGGTGAACACCGGCAGATTCTCCAGGATGGCCGCCTGCGCCTGCTCGGCGGAGAGCCCCTGGAAGATCCGGACGTCCGCACCCGCCGAGAAGTGCTCGCCGATGCTGCTCACCAGGAGGGCACGCATGGGCGTGTCGGCTGAAACCGCCTTCTCGGCCGCCGTGACCGCTTCGGTGAGGTCGGCGACCAGCTCGGGACCGAGGAGGTTGAGGGGGCCGTCGTCGAGAACGATCCGGCCGACGTCACCGCTCTGCTCGAAGTGCACCTTCACGTCGATCTCCATTCTAAGTCCTGAAACAGAACTCAGTTATAGCTGGGTCCTGTTTCAGGATGCAAGAGGTAGCATCGAGGTCATGCGATCCACAGACATCGGCAGCGAGCCGTGCTCCATCGCCCGCTCCGTGGCGCTGCTCGGGGACCGGTGGACACTGATCGTGCTGCGACAGGCGTTTCTCGGAATCCGTCGCTTCGAGGACTTCAGGTCCAGCCTCGGCGTCAGTCGCACCCTGCTCTCGCAGCGTCTCGGCACCCTCGTCGAGGAGGAGATCCTCGAACGCCGGGCATACCGGGACGCCCGGCGGACCCGGGAGGAGTACCGGCTGACCGAGAAGGGGCTGGACCTGTACCCGGTGCTCATGGCTCTACGCACGTGGGGGGACAGGCATATGGCTCCGGACGGTGCACCCGTTGTGTACCGGCACCGCGACTGCGGGGGGACAGCGGAGATCCGCCACGTCTGCGACCATTGCGGTCAGGACCTGACGGCGAGGGACGTCGCCCCTCTGCCCGGCCCGGGAGCACTGGCGGATCAGCAGACGGAGACCGCCGACGCGTGACCGCCCCCGTTGGGGCAAGGCCGTGAAGTTATGGGCTGATCGGGCCTGTCAGCAGGATGTCGATGCTGATGGTGGCCTTGTAGGTGCGGCGGTCGACGCGCAGGCTCTTGTATGCGTATCGGGACAGGGGTCGTTTCACGGCGCGGGGGCTGAGGCGGAGTCGGCGGGCGGGCATGGGCTGGTTCAGGACGGCTCGTCCGATGGCGCCGACGAGGTCGATGGTGGTCTCGGCAATGACGCCCGTGGCCTGGATGACCTGGCCGTGGACGGCAAGACCGCCCGCGGCTCCCGGCACGGAACCTCGCCCGCCGCTCGCTTCCTGGCCGCGACGACCGGCGGCGGCCGGACCGTCACCCAGCTGCGGGGTTCCCGGCAAGACCAACGAGATCACCTGCTTCACCGCCCTGCTGGCGCCCTACGACCTGACCGGCATCACCGTCACGGCCGACGCCCTGCACACCCAGCGCGACCACGCACGGTTCCTGGTGGAAGAGAAGAGGGCCCACTACCTGCTCGTGGTCAAGGCCAACCAGCCCGAACTACACCGCCGGCTGCGGTCACTGCCGTGGAAGGACTGCACAGCGCGCAGATACGACCGCGAGAGGGGCCACGGCCGCAAGGAGACCCGCGCCACCAGGGCCCTCACCGTCACCGGCCTCGGTCTGGACTTCCCTCACGCCGCCCAGGCCGCGCGCATCCTGCGTCACCGCACCGACCTCGCCACCGGCAGATGCAGCCGCCAGACCGTCTACGTGATCACGGACCTGACCTCGCAGGAAGCCTCGCCCGAGCGGCTCGGCCGCCTCGCCAGGCCGCAGTGGACCATCGAGAACCGGCTCCACTTCGTCCGTGACACCGCCTTCGGCGAGGACGCCTCGAAGATCCGCACCGGCTACGGCCCCGAGAACATGGCAACCCTGCGCAACCTGGCGATCAACACGCTCCGCGCTGCCGGACACCACAACATCGCCGCCGGCCTCCGGCATGCCTCCTACGAGCCCTTCACACGCCCGCTCGACCTCCTGGGCATCGCCTGACCAGCGGACTCACAAGATCAAGAGACTTTGCAACACTCCTGGCCCTGGCCTGCCTTGGCCTTGCGGTACCAGCCGCGCAGGGACTCCGAGCTGATGCCGAGTTCCCGGGCGATGGCGGTGACCGTCTTGCCCGAGGAGTCGACGAGCGCGATCGCGTCCCGCTTGAACTCCTCTGTGTACCGCTTCGTGTACTTGCTTCCCACCTGGTGCTACTTCCTCTGGAACCTCAGGTCCCAGTCTCCAGGTGTCCACGATCAAGGGGAAGCTTCAGACCTCCCGTGACGCGCAGCGGGTTGCGTCCTGGGCCACCGGCTGATCTTCGAAGTGTCGAAGCTTCGAAGGAGATCAGCACGATGACCGCACCAGACAGTCTGCCCCTGCACACCCTCGCCGAGAACAACCTCGCCGCGGCGAGTCCCGATCTGCTGCGCGCGATGGTCAAGACATTCGCCGACGCGCTGATGTCCGCGGAGGCCGACACTCTCTGCAACGCCGAGTACGGCCAGGTCAGCGACGACCGCGTCAATCACCGCAACGGCTACCGCCCACGCGAGTGGGACACGAGAGCCGGCACCGTCGAACTCGCCGTCCCCAAACTCCGGCAGGGCAGCTACTTCCCGCACTGGCTCCTCGAACGCCGCCGCCGGGCCGAACAGGCCCTCATCTCGGTGGTCGCCACCGCCTACCTCCTGGGCGTCTCCACCCGCCGAGTCGAGAAACTCGCCGAGTCCCTCGGCGTCACCCAGCTCTCGAAGTCCCAGGTCAGCGCGATGGCCAAGCACCTCGACGAGCAGGTCACCGCCTTCCGCAACCGGCCCCTGGACGCCGGCCCCTACACCTTCGTCTGGGTCGACGCCCTCACCCAGAAGGTCCGCGAAGGCGGCCGCATCATCAACGTCCACGCCCTGGTCGCGGTGGGCGTCAACGCCGACGGGCACCGCGAGATCCTCGGCCTGGACGTCGCGACCACCGAGGACGGCGCGGGCTGGCTCGCCTTCCTGCGCTCGCTCGTCGCCCGGGGCTTGTCCGGCGTCCAGCTCGTCGTCTCCGACGCGCACGCCGGCCTCGTCGACGCGATCGGCGCCACCCTGCCCGGCGCGTCCTGGCAGCGCTGCCGCACCCACTACGCGAGGAATCTCCTGAGCCAGGTCCCGAAGTCGGCCCAGCCCTGGGTGGCGACCCTCCTGCGGACTGTGTTCGAACAACCCGACACCGACGCGGTGACCGCCCAGATGGCCCACGTCCTGGACGCTCTAGAGGCCAAGTTTCCCAAGGCGGCAGCCCACTTGGACGCCGCCCAACACGACCTCCTGGCCTTCACCGGCTTCCCGCGGGAGCTCTGGCGGCAGATCTGGTCGAACAATCCGCAGGAACGACTGAACAAGGAGATCCGCCGCCGCACCGATGTCGTCGGCATCTTCCCCGACCGCACCGCCGTCATCCGCCTGGTCGGCGCTGTCCTCGCCGAGCAGAACGACGAATGGACCGAGGCCCGCCGCTACATGGGCCTCGACCTCCTCGCCAAAGCCCGCCTCCACCCGATCGAGTCAGAAACCGACGACACCACCCTGCCCACCCAACTCACCGCATAGCCTCAACGACGAGATCACCGAGTGGCCGTCGATACACCACTCCAGCGGACGTGACCCGCGCAGCGATGCCTCAAGCGGGTCATCTGCCGCCAGATCTTCAAGATCCTTGAGCGCGCTGACCGGAACCGACTCAGCAACGTCGAAGAACTCGCTCAAGCGGCTTGACACGACATAGCAGCCTCGGGGGGGCAGATGCCGCTGGTGAGGGACCCACGGAGCGCTGACCGGCGGTGCGGCCCACCGCGTCGAGTGCCTTACGGTCGGCGCTGTTCTCGAGGGCGGGGCGGGGTCGTCGCGATTGCCACGTGCCGAGCCGGGCTGAGACGGTATGCCCGACGGTCGGGCAACTCCACTGCTGCGGAAACAGGTTGCGGGTTGGACCGGCCTGGGTACGGCGGCCTCCGGCCCGGTTCTGCCAAGCCGGTGACGCCGGAGGTGTGGGACGCGCCAAGCGCCAACTTCTTTCTGGTTGCGACGAACGGAGTGCAGCATGCATCCTGACCTGGCGGCGGATCTGGTGCGCCTTCCCTCGCTCTTGCAGTCGGTGAGGGAGCACGTGACAGGCTTCCTCGACGGGGTGGAGGAGCGGGAGGTTCTTCCCTCTTTACCGGCCCCGCCGGCGGCAGGGCTTCCCGAGCGGGGGAGTGGACTGCAGGCCGCGCTCCAGGACTTCGTGGAGCGCTGGGAGCCCGGCCTGTCGGCGAGCGCGGGTCCGCGGTACTGGGGTTTCGTCACCGGCGGGGTGACCCCCGCGGCGCTCGCGGGGGACTGGCTGACGGCTGCGGTGGACCAGAATTCTTTCTCCTCGCTCGACGGTACCGGGCAGCGACTGGAACGTGAGACGGTCTCCTGGCTCCGCGATCTGTTCGGGCTCTCCCGCGACCAGGAAGGGACCCTGGTCAGCGGGGCGACCATGTCCAACATGGTCGGTCTCGCCGTGGCCCGGGAATGGCTCGGGGAGCGGCTCGGCGTCTCTCCCGCCGAAGAGGGAGCGGGTGCCCTCGGAGCTGTACGGGTGCTGTCTGGAAGCCCGCACTCCAGCGTGGCCAAGAGCCTGTCGATGCTGGGCCTGGGAAGGGCGTCGCTGGTCCCGGTCCCCACCCTGGCCGGGAGGGAGGCGGTGGACCCCGTCGCGCTGGAAGCGGCCCTGGAGCGGGCGGACGCCCCGTGCGTGGTGGTGGCGAACGCGGGCACGGTCAACTCGGGTGATTTCGACGACCTCCGCGCCATCGTGCGGCTGCGCGGCCGGCATGACTTCTGGCTCCATGTGGATGCCGCTTTCGGAGGGTTCGCCGCGCTCTCCCCCACGTCAAGCCACCTTGTGGACGGCATGGATGCCGCCGACTCGGTCTGCGTGGACCTCCACAAGTGGCTGAACGTGCCCTACGACAGTGCGGTGCAGTTCACCCGGCGCCAGGATCTGCAGGTCCGGGTCTTCCGCAACACCGCGGCCTACCTCGGTCCTGAGCGGGACGGCATCGACCGTGTGCATCGGACACCGGAGAACTCCCGGCGGTTGCGCGCGCTGGCGGCGTGGTTCACGCTCCGTGCCTACGGGCGGGACGGGCACCGGGGAGATCGTCGAGCGGTGCATGGCGTGCGCACGCTCCCTGGCCGCGTCCATCGATGGAGCTCCCGGCCTGCGGATGCTGGCTCCGGTCCGGCTCAACGTCGTCTGCTTCACTCTTGCCGAGAATCCCACCACTGCCCGGCTGACCGCGCTCGCCAGGAAAGCGGCCGGTTGTGTGTTTCTCACCCCGACCGTGTACGAGGGTGTTCCGGCGCTGCGCGCGGCGTTCAGCAATTGGCGGACTACCGAAGCGGATGTTCGTACCGCATTCGAAACTTTGTGCGGAGGGCTGCCTGGGGATCCCTCGGAGGCGTGAAGCGCGCCTGGAGCCAGGGGACGGCTGTGACGGGGCGGGTCCCTCGGCTTCCGAGCGGTGTTCGGTGAGTCTCTGCGCGCTGCCGCTCCCTTGCCGCCGCATCGCCATTACTGAACGCTGTTCGTAACCGCTACGATATTCGAACGATACTGTTTCCAGGAATGCGCACAGCTAGAGTCTTGCGTGACCGCAGTTAATGAAATCTAGTAGGCGTGTTCGGCTGTGACTTCCAAGGGGAAAATCCATGGTTCAAGCGGTGCACCGAGCGGTACAGGTACTCAAGGAATTGGCGACCGGCACGCAACGGCTCGGAGTCAGCGAGCTGGCGCTACGGCTCAACGTCGCCAAGCCCACCGCCCATGCCTTGCTGCGCACCCTGGAGTCGGAGGGCTTGGTCACGCAGGACGCGGAGACCAGCAAGTACCAGTTGGGGCCCGGACTCGTCACACTGGGTAACGCCTACCTGGACTCCCACAAGCTGCGGATCAGGGCCGTCACCTGGGCCGACATCCTCGCCACCCGCGCGAAATCCGCAGTCTGGGTCGGGGTGATGGTGGACCGGCAGGTCCTCGTGATCCACCATGCTTCCCGCCCCGGCACCACGGTGCAGACAGTGGAGACCGGAGCCAGCCTCCCGTGGAACACCTGCGCCTTGGGCAAGGCGATCGTGGCGTTCCTGCCGCCCGAACAGCGCGCCGCCCTGCTGGGCTCGGATCTGGCCCGGGTGACCGGGGCGAGCATCGACGACCCGGAGGTCCTGGACGAGCAACTGCGAGGCGTACGCGAGATCGGGTACGCGTCGGACAACCAGGAGTCCACGCTCGGGGACGCCTCCGTCGCGGCGCCCGTCTTCGACCACACCGGCCAGGTGGCCGGCGCCGTCGCGCTCGTCGGCCCGGTCGAGCGCTTCCAGGACGAGTTCACCCACCACGAAGGGGCCATCGCGACACGCGAGATCGCCCGAAGCCTCTCCCGTGACCTCGGTGCTCCCCGCAACGCCGGCCTGAGCGCCGAACGACCCCCCGAGCCGTGATCCACCGGGTGGCGACGGAGGCGACGGAGGCGGCGGAGATATGGCTGCTGAAGCCGCCCACGACGAGCGGACCGGACCTCGATCTCACGCTGCTGAGCGAGGAGGAACGCCGCACTCTGCGTCGGATCGGTAACCCCGCGACCGGCGTGCGGTACGCCGCCGCACACATCTGGTTGCGCCGGCTGCTGGGGGAGCGGATCGGCGTCCGGGCGGCGGATGTCCGCTTCGCCCGCGAACCCCGCCTGCGGGGAAACGGGCCGCAAGGGGGGCGGCCGAGCGTCCTCGACCCGGCCGAACGGACCCACTTCTCCCTCTCGTACGGCGGCGACTCGGTGCTCATCGGGATCGCCGCCCGGCCCCTGGGGGTGGACATCGAGCCCGTACCCGAGGCTGCCAGGGCGCGGACCCTCGCTCGTGTGCTGCATCCGGCGGAGGCGGCGGAGATCGCTGCGGATCAGGACCCGGCGCTGACGTTCGCCCGCATCTGGACGAGGAAGGAGGCGTACCTCAAAGGCATTGGCACGGGGCTCGGCCGCGCACTGGACGCTGACTACCTCGGCCTGCGGGACAGCCCGGCCTCTCCGCCGGGCTGGGCTCTGGCCAACCTGGAAGTGGCCCGGGGGTACGCCGCTGCCGTCGCGGTCCACACGGGGCGTCAGGTCTTCGTGCCGCCCATGCGGTGTCTGCCCGGAGTGTGACCGTAGGCCTGGCGGAAGACATCGATGAAGGCACTGGCGGAGGACCAGCCGCACCGGTGCGCCACCGTTGTCACCGGCACGCCCTCGGCCAGCAGCACCAGGGCCTGGTAGAGGCGTAGTTGGGTGCGCCACTGGGGGAAGGTCATGCCGAGGTCGGAGGTGAACAGGCGGGAGAGCGTACGGGCGCTGACCCCGGCTTCCTTGCTGAGCGCCGCCAGCGTCCGCTGTTCGCTGGGGTTCGCCCGCAGGATGTTGCAGATCTCCTTGAGGCGGACGTCCGTAGGCGTCGGAAGGTGCAGCGCTTGCTGCACGGAGGCCGCCAACTGGTCCAGCAGTACCGTCCGCAACCGGTGCCGCTTCGCACTGTCGTCGTCCGGATCGCGCGTGTAGGCCAGGATCAGCTCCCGCAGGAGGGGCTTCACCGTCAGCACGGTCGGTGCGTCCAGTCCCAGCGGATTGTCCGTGGCGGGCAGTCCCACCAGGCACAGATCGAGCGCCCCATGAGCATGGTGCGCGTGGACGGTGCCCGCCGGCACCCAGATCGCCCGGGTAGCGGGCGCGATCCATGTGCCGATGTCCGTCGTGATGGCCAGAACGCCGCGGGCGGCGTAGATGATCTGGTGGTCGTCATGGCGGTGGGCATCGATGTCCGCCCCGGCCGCCACCCACTGGGTGCGTGTCGGAGCGATCGGCTCGTGGCGAATACTCTGCATTACTTGTCCTTTTATCGGAAGCGCGCCGGTGAGTCCAGGGCAACGATGGTCCGGTGGCAAAGAATCGTGCAATCACACTGCTGTCCGTCGGACACGCCTGCGTCGATGTCTACCAAGGCGCCGTAGCTGCCCTGGTCCCGTTCTTCGTGGCCGAACGCGCGTACACCTACGCGGCGGCCTCGGGCATCGTGCTCGCCGCATCGCTGCTGTCCTCAGTGACGCAACCCCTGTTCGGGGTGGTCACCGACCGGCGTGCCATGCCCTGGCTGCTCCCGGTGAGCACGATCGTCGGAGGTCTGGGCATCGCGCTCAGCGGACTGAGCGGTTCCTACGCTCTGACTCTCGTCTTCGTCGCCGTGGGCGGAATCGGCGTCGCCGCCTACCATCCGGAGTCCGCCCGCGTGGCGCGCATCGCGAGCAAGGGCAGCAACACGGCCATGGGCTGGTTCTCCCTCGGCGGCAACCTGGGCTTCGCCTTCGCCCCGGTCCTGATCGCCGTGGTCGTGGGAACCGGCGGCCTGCGGCTCACCCCTCTGCTCCTCTTTCCCGCCCTGATCGGCAGCGCCCTGTGCCTTCCCGTCCTGCGCGGGATGGAGCGCACGGCCGCCACGTCCAGCGCCCCGGAGCCGGCGCCCGCCCGGCACGACGACTGGCCGTCCTTCACGAAGCTGGCTCTCGCGGTGGTCTGCCGGTCGATCGTCTTCATCGGCCTCAGCACCTTCGTCTCGTTCTATGTACGGGTGCGCACCGGCGGTGGCATGGCAGCCGGGACGGCCGCACTGTTCGTGCTCTATCTCGGTGGCGCGGTCGGCACCGTCCTCGGCGGCAGACTGGCCGACCGCTGGGACCGCGTCACCGTCGTGCGCTGGTCGTATCTCCTGACCGTCCTCGCCGTGGCAGGACTCGTCTTCGTACCGGGCCCCGCCGTCTACCTGTTCGTGGCGCTGGTCTCCGCCGGGCTCTACATCCCCTTCTCGCTCCAGGTCACGCTCGGCCAGGACTACCTGCCCAACCGCGTCGGCACCGCCAGCGGCATCACCCTCGGTCTGACCATCAGCATCGGCGGCCTGTTCAGCCCCCTGATCGGACGCCTGGCCGACGCCACGTCCCTGCAGACCGCCCTGATGCCCCTGATCGCTCTCCCGGCGCTGGCCTGGCTGCTGTTCCGGACCCTCGCGGAGCCGGCCATGCCCGGCCGACCGGTCGCGACGACCGCCTCTCCCACCCCTGAGGAGGTGAAGAACTGATGTCATCCACGCGTTCTTCCGCAAGGGATTCCGCACCGGGACGGGACCACCCGCCCACGGACCGCGACACGAACCCGGACCGGGACGTGTGCCCGCTGCGCAACCGAGGGTGCTCGGCCACGCTGCCCCAGCCCTCCTGGCGGCTGGAGTCCACCCATCTGACCTCACAGGGCGAGATCGAGTACTGCCGGTGTTCCTGCGGGGCGAGGGTCATCCTCCACAACGGCGAGTTATCGGTGTTCATCAGCAGTGACGGGGTGTCGTGAAGGGGCCGGCAAAGCCCTGCGGAACTGCTCCATCACCTCCTCCACCCCCTGGGAACTCGGCGGCAGTATCCGCAGCGTCCCGCTGCTGATGTCCAAGTGCTTGTCCAGCACGAAGAAGCTCTGCACGACATGACGCGCCCCCAGTGAGTGGGCCACCGGCCGCAGCGCGTAATCGAGAGCCAGTACATGCGCCGTACTGCCTCCGGTGGCCAGGGGCAGTACCGCCTTTCCCGAGAAGCCGAACTGTGGGAGCAGGTCCAGGAAGGTCTTCAACAGGCCGGAGAAGCTGGCCTTGTACGTGGGCGTGGCCAGGACGATTCCGTCCGCCTGGGCCACCTGCTCCACCGCGGCGGAGACCGAGGGATGCGCGACCTCCGCGCCGAGCAGCGGTGCCGCAGGCAAGGTGCGCACCTTCAGATGGTCCGCATGCCAGGGGTGCGTATTCAGTTGTTCCGCCATGAGTTCGCCGAGACGTTCCGTCCTGGAGGTGGAGGAGGGGCTTGCGGAGATCACCAGAATCTTGGGCACGGTCGGTCCTTCGCTGTCAGGGGGCCAGAAGTTCTGGCACCGGATCACGGTGGTCGTTCCGCCGCACGGGGGGCGGTGGGACGCGGTCCACGGGAGGTTCCCGCTCCTCGTCGCTGCTCGCGGCGTCCGCGTCGGGCTGGTCGTGCTTCGCACGGAGCCACCGGCAGATCTCCTGAACGGAGCCGCGGCACCCCCGCAGCCCGTGGTGGCCCGAGTGGCGCGGGCCAGGTCGGACTCCGCACGCGCACCCCGCAGCCAGGCGGTGGTGAGATCGTTCTTGGTGACGTTGCTGCAACGGCAGATGACCGTCTGACCGGCCAGGGAGCCCGGGTCCTGCGCGGGGCCGGGCACAGCCCAGCCCATCAGCAGGGCAAGGCGATCGTTGGGCGCCGCATCCTCGGAGTCGTAGAGCCGGCTCACCTGTGCGACGGAGTCCGGCAGTCCCAGGAGTACGGCACCGACGACGCGCGTCTCCAGCACCGACAACCGGGCGTACTGGCCGCGCGCGGGGTCCGTGAGGACGACCGTCTCGGCGCCGGCGACCTCGCTTTCGCCCGCACCGATGACGGCCAGGTCGACACCGCGGACCTTGAGCCGGGTGATCGTGCGGGTACCGGCGTACGCGCGTCGTTCACCGGTGAGGACCCCCGCGAGCACCTCCGCCTGCTCCCAGGCAGGGGCGATGAGCCCGCTGACCTCGTCGTGCACCTCCGCGCAGTCCCCAGGGCATGGATGTGGGGATCGCTGGTGCGCAGGTACTCGTCCACGACGACGCCCCGTTGGACCCGTAATCCGGCATCACGTGCCAAGGACGTCTCCGGCACGACACCCGCGCAGACGATCAGCAGGCCGGCCGAGACCGAGGAACCGTCATTCAGGACGAGCCGGTCACCGGTCCAGGCGGTGGCCGTGCGTCCGGCCAGGACACGGACGTGAAGGCCGTCCAGAGCCGTCGCCAGCAGAGCTCCGGCAGCCGGACCCAGCTGGCGGTCCATCGCATGGGCTCCGCCGTGCACGACATCGACGCCGTACCCCCGCTCGGTCAGGGCACGCGCCACTTCCAGCCCCAGCACACCGCCACCCAGGACAGCGATGCGGCCCTGCACGGGTAGTTGGTCCTCGACAAGCCGACAGTCCGCCAGGGTGCGCAGAGCGACAACACCCTTGGAGGTACGCCCGTCCTCCTCGACCAGTCCCTGCAGCGGAGGGAGGAAGCACGCCGCGCCGGTCGCCAGGACCAGGTCGTCGTAGGCGAGGGTCATGCCCTCGCCGGTACGCACCTCCCGCCGGTGCCGGTCGACGGAGACCACCCGGACCCGGTGAGGACGCGGACGCTCCCTTCGGGGTGCCGTGCGAGGTACGTTGCTTGCGTGGCCAGTCGACCCGCGAGGACCGAGGGCAGCAGCACCCGGTTGTACGCCGGTACGCTCTCCTCGCCCACGATGGTGACGTCGGCGTCGGGAGCGCGCGCAGACAGCAGTTCGGCCAGACGGTGTCCGGCCGGCCCGTTTCCGACGATGACGATGCGGCGGCTCACAGCTGACCACCTACCGCGCCGCCGGGGTCGTCCACGGGTTCCAGACGCGCTGCGCACACCTTGAACTCCGGCATGCCCGACGTAGGGTCCAGGGCGGGGTTGGTGATCAAGTTGGCCCGTTCCGCGTCGGGAAAGTGAAAGGGCAGGAAGACGGTGTCGGCGCGCAGGGAGGACACCGTGCGTACCCGCGCGACGGTCGCGCCCCGGCGGGAGACGACCCGGGCCAGATGACCGTCGCGGACCTTGGCCCGCAGCGCGGTCTCCGGGTGGACTTCGACGAAGGCCTCGCCAGCGGCGGTCACCAGCTCGGGAACGCGCCTGGTCTGGGCGCCGCTCTGGTACTGCGCCAGCACCCGGCCGGTGGTGGCGTGCAGGGGATACGCGGCGTCGGGGAGCTCCGCGGCGTCCCGGTGAGTCACCGCGACGAAGCGGGCACGCCCGTCGTCATGGGCGAAGCGGTCCAGGAAGAGCCGCGGTGTGGACTCGCCCTTGCTGCGGCTGGGCCAGTGCAAGGGAGCGTCGAGAGTGTCGAAGTCGATGCCGCCGTAGTCCGCGAGACCGCCGGCCGACGCGCGCCTCAGTTCGGCGAAGACCTCGCGGGGCTCGGCGGGGAACCTCTCGGGCGGCTGCCCGAGGCGGACGGCGAGTTCGCGCAGCACCCACAGGTCGCTGCGGACCTCGGCCGGCGGGTCGAGAGCACGGCGGCGGCGAAGCACTCGCCCCTCGAGGTTGGTCATCGTGCCGTCCTCTTCGGCCCACTGCGTGACCGGCAGGACGACATCCGCCATCCGGGCCGTCTCCGAAGGGACGAAATCGGCCACCACCAGCAAGTCCAGGGAGGCCAGGCGCGCGGTGATCCGCCCGGCGTCGGGAGCGGAGACCGCCGGGTTCGAACCGAACACCAGCAGAGCGCGGGGTCCGCCGGGGCGACCGAGGGAATCCAGCAGTTCGTAACCGCTGGGACCCGAACCCGGAAGTTCGTCCGGGTCCACGCCCCACACCCCGGCCACGTGCGCACGGGCCGCCGGGTCCATGATCTTGCGGTAGCCGGGCAACTGATCCGCCTTCTGCCCGTGCTCCCGGCCGCCCTGCCCGTTGCCCTGTCCAGTGAGGCATCCGTAGCCGGAGCCCTCCCGGCCCGGCATACCCAGGGCCAGCGCCAGGTTGATATAGGCCGCCACCGTGTCGGTTCCCTTGGAATGCTGTTCCGCGCCCCGCCCGGTCAACACGTAGCGGCGTTCGGCTGCGGCAAGCAGCCTCACGGCGACGTACTGGTCCGCCACGGGAACGCCCGTGACCCGCTCGACCCGCTCCGGCCACCACTCGGCGGCCCGGCGCCACGCCTCCTCGAAGCCGGTCGTCCGGCGGGCGACGTAGGAGCGGTCCAGGTGGCCGTCGGTCACGGCGGCGTGCAGGAGCCCCAGTGCCAGAGCAAGATCGGTGCCCGGCACCGGGCGCAGGTGCAGGGCCGCGCGCTCGGCCGTGGCCGAGTGCCGGGGATCTATCACGATGAGATCGGCCCGCTCCAGGTGCTGCATCAGCGGAGGCATCGTCTCGGCCACGTTGGCCCCGGCGAGCAGGACCACGTCCGCTGCCGCCAGATCGGTGACCGGGAAGGGAAGGCCCCTGTCCACTCCGAAGGCGGCCGAGCCGGCCGCTGCGGCCGAGGACATGCAGAATCTGCCGTTGTAGTCGATCTGCGACGTGCCCAGCGCGATCCTGGCGAACTTGCCCAGCAGATAAGCCTTTTCGTTGGTCAGCCCGCCGCCGCCGAAGACGGCCACCGCATCCGGGCCCGACTCGTCGATGATCCGGCGGAGCCGGGTGGCGGTGTCGTCCAGCGCCGTCTGCCAGGAGACCCGCCGACGGCCGGAGTGTGATCCCTGAGCCAGCAGTGGAAAAGTCAACCGGTCCGGATCGGACAACAGGCGATGGGCTGTCCATCCCTTGGCGCACAGACGGCCCGCGTTGACCGGGAAGTCCTCGTCCGCCTGGACGGTGACCCCCTCCCTCGACGAGACCTCAAGTCTGGTCCCGCACTGGAGGGCGCAGTAGGGGCAGTGTGTCCTGACCATCCTCAGTTCCTCACAATGGTGGTCAGCCCCGGCCGGCGTACCGGTCAGGGCGGAGGCACGGGCGGGTGGGGCGCGAGGACGTCCTCGCGCCCCACCCGCCCACTTGCTAGGCCGGCCAACCGAAGGCGCTGATGGTGTCGCGGGCGCGGCTGGGCTCCGGGTCGTTGAAGACGAAGCACCGGGTGTTGTTGACGCTTCCGCCCTCGGCCTGCGCCGTGGAGAAGATCAGGACCGGTCGCGGAGCACCGTCCTTCGTCACGAAGTTCGCGCGGAAGTTGATGATCGGCGAATCCTCGTCCCAGCGCGACAGGAAGTCCTCGACCAGGCCCTGGTCCTCGTAGATCTTGCGGATGTGCTGTCCCACGTACTGGTCGGGGTGTCGGTGTACTCCACCAGGGCGACGTCGGCCGGGTTGGCGTGCATGACCCCGCCGTTGACGCCGATCAGGTGGATGGCGACCGGCGCCACCTCGTAGAACTCCCGCATGACCGCGGCCTTGTCCGCGGAGGGGCGAGCGCCGGGTGCTCGGCGTCGTCGACCGAGCGGATCCAGGCGGCGGCGTCGGACGCGGCCGTGTTCTCCGCGGCGGTGTTGGACACCGGGAGGCGCTCGCCCAGCTCGGGGCGGCTCACCCAGTGGACGCGGACCTGGCCGCCGGACTCCACCCGCACGGCGTTGACCCGGGCGGAACGTTCCTGGCCGTCCGTGCTGCGGTAGGCCACCGCGACGTTCTCCAGCCGGCCCTCCTTCTTGAGCGTGGCCAGCAGGTCCTTCAGACCGTCGGTCACTCCGGCGACCTTGATCCGCTCACTCAGGTGGCTCGCCTCCCCGCCCATCAGCAGGGACAGCGCCTTGTTGTGCAGGATGACGCCACCGGCCTCGTCGGTCACCGCGATCGCCACCGAACTGTTGCCGATGACATCGATGAGCTGGTCGGTGGAAGGTGCCTTGGTGATGGTCATTTCCCGCTCCTGATTCTTTTCGGACTTTGATTCATGCGATCCACGAGTTCCCTTATCGTGGAAGCCACAAGGTCTTTCCCGGCGAGATAGTAATCATGTCCGCCGTCGAATGTAAACGTTCCGAAGAAAGGGCCGGTGGCGAATTTCTTCCATTCGGCCATTTCTTCAGGGCGGACGAATTTGTCATCTCTGCCGCACAGCAGTGCCAGGGGTGCGCGTACCGGTTCCCGCGCTGCCCGGTACTCCCGCCGCATCTGGAGGTCGGCCGTCAGATGGACGCCTTCTGCATCCCCTCCTCATCCGTGAGGCGGCGTTCCGCCCGTACGGTGGCAAAGGCGGTTGCGATCAGAGACCGGGGCACATGCCCCGGCTCCCGGGCCCCGGATATCAGCAGGCCGGCGACCTCGCACACGGGGTGGGCCGTGAACCGGCCCGCCATTTCGTAGGCGAACAGGGTGCCCAGGCTGTGGCCGAACAGATACAGGCGACGTCCCGCCAGATCACGGGAGAGGTCCGCCGTCCATCGGTCCACGACCTGCTGTACCGTGCCGGCCGGCTGCTCGCCGGCCAGTCTTCCGCGGCCCGGCATCTCACAGTGCACCGCAAGAAGATCGGGGGCAGCCGCCCGCCCACGGGAAGGTACGGAGAGGTGGCGCTGCCCGCCGGGGCAGGAAGACCACCGCGTCCCCGGCCCGTTCTCTGTCGCCCTGTATGACGATGGACGGTTTGCGCGTCATGGCGAACCCGCCCCTTCCGCTGCCGGACGGAGAAAGTTCTCTTCGATGCTCTTCAAGGTGCGAAAGGCATCGAGGTCGATCTCGGCCGACTCGAGCATGGCTCCGCGCACCTCCTCGACATGCAGCACCAGTTCCACGAACTGCAGGGAGCTGATGATGCGGGTGTCGATGATGTCGGTCTCGGCATCGAGCTCGGTGACGTCGGGATTGCGGCTGAGGATCCAGTCGCGCACGTCCTCCCAGGTGGCCGTCATGACCACTCCCTCCTTCCGCGGCGGTTCACCGGCTCGCCCCGGAGGGGAGTCGGGAGGCGAAGGCGTTGAAGGCGGCCACCCTGTCGGCCACCTCCGACACCAGGGCGAGGTCGCCCGGTCCCACCGGGCCGCGGCGGTGTGCCGGGCCGCGCACGATGACGAGGCGTCCGCCGGGGACCCCGCGGAACTCCAGCGCGAGAGCGACGGCGGAACCGACCCCCACTCCCGCAGCTGTTCGAGCAGCTGCGGATCGGTCTGTTCGGAGAACCCCTCGTGATCGCTGACCACGAACCGGGGCCGGTCGGCGGAGTCCGCCAGCGCACGGACCTGGGAGAGGGCCGCGGCGAATTCGTCCGGCGCCTGGACGACGGGCTCGTCGTGCACGGCCGGCGCGTCCAGCGATATGGCGGAGGCGAAGAACGGCACACACGCCTTGGCCGTGGCCGGCACGACGTCCGCCGGTGCGGTGGTGCTGCGGATCGTGGAACTGATGTGGGCGAGGAAGCCCAGCGATTCCTCGGCCATCTTGCGTCCTGAGATGTACCGCAGTGCGGTGGTCCAGTTCTCGGCAGGCTTTTCCTGGCTCTTTTCGGGCATGGCTGTTCCTCATGTGGAATAGGGAATTCTGATGAAGGCTGGCCGAATCGAATCAGTGCGGTGAATTCGGCGCCTCGTGTGAATTCGTGGGAGTTTTGCACTCCGGCCGATTAATTCGACCCTAACAGTGCGGCGATATTCGCACAACGGAATGGGAAAGGTCAGCTGAAATTGACATCCGGATCGAGCAGGCAGAGCTGGCCGTCAGCCAGGTGCAGCCTGTCGTTGCTGTAGTTCAGGGCCGCGGAACGCAGATCGCGCAGCGCCTTTTCCAGCCCGGTCGGCGAGTCCTTGAGATAGCCGTGACGCAGACCGACGGCATCGATCAGATCGTTCACCGCGGCATGGCATTCCTCGGCAGCCGTGATCTTCAGGGAATTCAGCAGCAACTGGCTGCCCGGCGCGGACAGATCCGCTTCCACCTCGACCAGGTGCTGCGTGCGCCGCAGGAGGGCGTGGACGGTGTCGAGCCGCTGCCGGGCCCGCGACAGTCTCGTCAGCAGCAGTTCCGAGCCGAGGTCGAACCGGTTGCGGCCGGCAGGGTCACGCACCATGCGCACCACCCTGGAGAGCGCACCCGCCGCGGTACCCAGCCACGCCGCGGACCAGCCCAGATGAGCCAGCGGCCCGAAAACGGACTGGGCGATGCGGTGGAAGCCCCGTGCTCACCGATCACCTGGTGAGCGGGATCGTTCCCGTCAGCCTCAGCGGCAGACTGTGGCTCGAACGCATACCCATCGGATTCCACTCGCCCGACGCCTGCACCTCCAGCTGGGCGCGGTGCGCGTACACGAGCGAAACATGGTGGTCGGCGGTGGCGGACGGGCTGCGCATGGTGATGAGGAAACCGTCCGCCTGAGTTCCGCCGGTCACGATCGGGGCGGCCCGGTCGATCTCCAGCGTCCCGCCGACGGCCGGCATCTGTGCGTAGGACTTGAAGAGGTGACCGCCCTTCCCGGGCTCGGTCGTCACCGACGCCAGGTACAGGTCGCCGGCGGCGAGCTGGGCCAGCAGCTGCTCACGCAGGGGCGACCGGGCGTGCGCCACGATCGCCTGGGACTGCTGGCAGTGCATCGCGAAGATCATGGCCATCGACATGTCGGTACGGCCGAGGGCGAGGGTCACGTCGACCAGATCGGCGACGCTCCCGCCGAGCCCTCCCTCCGCGCGGGGCACGAGCAGCCCGAGCAGTCCCGTACGGCGCATCTGGCCCAGTGCCTCCTCGGGGAAGGCGGCCTCGCGTTCGGTGCGGGGCAGGTGCTCCTCGGCGGCCTGCGCCACGGCGGCGGCCCGCTCGTGCAGACTCATGCCCGCCACGGGCGGAGCTTCCGCGAGCTCTGGCCCGGCGGTGGTGGCCTTGGCCGTCGGTGTGGTCATGACGTCTCTTCCCGGGAAGACGCACCGGCTGCCCTGAGCGCCCGGTGATCGATCTTCCCGTTCTGGGTGAGGGGCAGGGCATCCCACCTCTGCCAGCGCCGCGGCACCATCGCAGAGGGCAGGACCGCGTCGAGGGACTTCTGGAGCTCCTCGGCGGAGACCGGCGCGAGTGCGGAGTAGTGGCCGACGAGTTCGCTGTGGTCGCCGTCCCCCGAGACGACCACCGCACACCGTTCGACCCCGGGTGGCGGCTGAGTACGGCTTCGATCTCGTCGAGCTCCATGCGCACGCCGGCGACCTTGACCTGCCGGTCGCTCCGGCCGGAGTAATGGACGAGGCCGGCGTCGAAGCTGGCGAGGTCACCGGTCCGGTACAGCCGGCCTGTCGGGGACAGCGGATCGAACGGATCACGGAAGAACGCCCGTGCGGTGACCTCGGGGTCGTTGAGATAGCCCAGACCCACGCAGAGGCCGCCGACGAACAGCTCCCCCGTCTCACCGGGCCCGGCCGCCCGCCAGGAGGAGTCCTTCTCCCGCACCAGCAGATACAGGGAGGTGTTGTCCACGGGGGAGCCGACGGGAATCCGGTCCCGCACGAGATCGGCCTCTGTCACCACGTGGTGGGTGATGTCGTCGGAACATTCCGTAGGGCCGTACGCGTTGATGACCGCCACCCCGGGCAGCGTGTCCAGGACACGGGCGGCGAGTCCGGGGTGCAGTTCCTCACCGGTGGACAGCAGTCGGCGCAGCGACGTGAGCGACGTCCCCTTGGTGCGCCGGACCTCGTCGACCAGCCAGCCCACGACGGTCGGAACCAGTTCGACGACGCTCACCTCGGCGGCATCCAGAGCACCGATGAGCCAGCGCGGCAGGCGCAGGGCGGAGTCACTGATCACCACGGTACGCCCGCCGATCAGGAGCGGACACAGCATCTGCCAGATCGAGATGTCGAACACCAGCGGCGCCGTGAAAGCCACCGAGTCCTGAGAAGTCATGGACAGGTCGTTCACCTTGGCCCAGAGGTGGTTGAGCATGCCCTGGTGCTCGACCGTCGCTCCCTTGGGATGCCCGGTGGTTCCCGAGGTGAAGATGGTGTAGCGGGTCTCGTACGAGCGGTCGGCCCCGTTCCGACGCGGGACCTCGTGGCAGTGGCGCTCGTCGGGCAGCACCAGGAGCGCGACGTTCTCGGACGCGGCGGCCGAACGGGCCGCGTTGGCCACCTCCTCGGCTCCGGTGTAGTCGAGCAGCAGCCGTGCCGCGGCCCGGCCGAGGACATCGCGGACACGGACCGCCGGCCACGCGGGGTCGATGGGCAGGTACGAGGCGCCGATGCTCTCCAGGGCCAGGAAGACCACGGGGGTCTCCAGGCTCCGTGTGCCGACCGCCGCCACGACGTCGCCGGCCCCGATACCTCGGGCGAGCAGCAGGCTCCGGACCGCGCCCACGTCCTCGACCAGGGTGCGGTACGTGAGGACGCGCTTGCCTTCGACCACGGCCGTGCGTCCCGGGTCGTTCTCGGCGTGCCGGATGACGTGGTCGAGGAGCGCCGTGCTGGTGTCCAGGGTGCGGGAGCGGCGCAGCGCCAGGTTGTTGGCCCGGTCCACCGTGCCGGCCGCCAGGGGGAGGTCGGCCCAAGCCCGCTCCGGTGCGGCGGAGCCCTGTGCCGCGCTCACCGGGAACCGGCCTCGGTCCGGGGGCTGGCATGGCGCGCCAGGTCGTGGAAGAACCCCTCGACGGCCGTGACCTCATCAGCTTCCTCGGCGCGCCGGAACACGTGCTCACCCACGGTCATGTCCAGCACGCCCAGGCCGAACGGGGAGAAGACCACGGTGCGGTCAGCCGGGACGGCGAGCCGGCCGGTGAGCACGTCGTAGAGGGTTCCGGCGAGGAAGTCCCGGCCGCCAGTGCTCTGTTCGGCCAGGTGGACCGATGTGTCGGCCTTGAGCACGTGCTCGACGTCGTCAACCACGTTGACGCTGTCGAGGATGATCTCGCTGCTCAGGTCGCGCAGCGAGACGTGCAGGACGAGTGGATGGTGATCAAACCAGGCCGGGTCGGTCACGTGCGGCTGTGCCGCCGTCGTGGCGAGGACTACCACGTCGCTGGCCCGGATGAGCTCTTCGGAGCTCTCGTACCTCCGGACCGGCGTGCCCCCGGAGGACTCCCGCAGATGCCGGGCGAAGTCCCGCGCGTACTGGTCGGAGAGGTCGTACACGCCGAGTTCCTCGGGCTCCCAGCCGAGCGTGGACAGGTACTGGTGCAGATAGCGGGCGATGAGCCCGGTGCCGAGGAAGCCGATCCGCCGCGGCCGCGGGCGGTCCGCAAGCAGGGCCCGAGCCGCCACCGCGGCGGACGCGGCGGTGCGCACCGCACTGATGATGGAGCTCTCCAGGCACGCGTAGGGGTACCCGGTGGCCGGATCGTTGAGGATCAGTACGGCGGAGGCACGCGGAATGCCTCGCTCCAGGTTGGAGGGGAAGCTGGAGATCCACTTGATGCCGTCCACGGGCCGCTCACCGCCGACCGAGGCCGGCAGCGCGATGATGCGGGCCGAGGGTCGGTCCGGGAAACGCAGGAAGTAGGAGGGCGGATTGACGGTCTGTGCCTCACCGTGCAGGCGGTAGGCCTTCTCGACGAGGTTGATGACTTCGGGCTGTTGCCCGTCGAGCACCCGGTGCACGGCCACGCCCGGCACCACCCCGAACCGGGGGATACCCACTTGCTCGTTCATATGCTCTCCAGAAGTTCGCGGATGTCGACCTGCCCGTAGTGGTCACTGACCCAGGCGTCGTTGTAGATGGTGTTGATGTAGCGCTCGCCCAGATCGGGGGCGATCGCGACGGCACTGCCGGCGGGGTACTGGGCGAGCCACTGGGACGCGGCGGAGACCACCGTTCCCGACGAGCCGCCGAGGAGGATGCCCCGGGCCGCCAGCTGCCTGCAGGTGTGGATCGTGTCGATCTCGTGGACCCGCATCACCTCGTCCACCAGGCCGGCCGTGAGCGACGGATCGATCAGCGGCATGGGTGCGCCGGCCCCGAGGCCGGGGATGTGGCGTGGTCCCGGGGTCCCGGCGAAGCTGACGGAACCGACACTGTCGACGGCGATGATGCGCACGTGGGGCCGGTGGAGGCGGAAGTACCGCGCGCAGCCCATGAGCGTGCCCCCGGTACCGGCCCCAACGAACAGGGTGTCGAGATCGGGGAAGTCTTTGGCGATCAGCGCGGCAGTCGTCTCGTAGTGGGACATCCAGTTGGCCGGGTTCTCGTACTGGTTGAGCCACAGGTAGCCCGGGTCCTCGGCGCACCGCTGTCGCACGTAGGACCGTCGCGCTGCCAGGAACCCGCCCGCGGGGTCGGGCTCGTCGAGGACCACTACCTCGGTCCCCAGAGCCCGCATCAGAGCGACGGTCGCCGGATTGCAGTTGATGTCGGTCACGCAGACGAACTTCAGCGCCTTCGACGCGGCTATCACCGACAGCGCCACGCCGAGATTCCCGGAGGAGGACTCGATGAGCGTGGAGTCCGGCCCCAGCGTGCCGTCGTGCTGCGCGGCCTCGACCATCCGGGCGGCCGGCTGCATCTTGATCGATCCGGCGAAGTTGAAGCCCTCGCACTTGAGGACGAGCGGGATGCCGAGGCTGGAGCGCAGATCGAGGTACACGTCGCTGTCCAGCAGATCGTGAGCTGCCGAGATGACAGGCATGCGTCCATCACTTCCTTTCATGTGGTGAAACCGATCGGCGTTCGTGGCTCAGCTGACGCGCGAAAGGTGCTTCGGGAGGGCAGCCGGCTCCTGCGCTTCTCGGCGCTCGCGAGGCAGGAACACGGTGCCGACGACGACCATGCACAGTGCGTAGTAGGCGAGGAACGCGATGAAGGCGGGGGTGCCGCTGCTGCCCGGGCCGCTGTACGAGGCACGGAAGACCAGGTTGATCGCGACTCCGCCCAGGGCTCCCACGGCCCCGGCGATGCCGAGCACAGCGCCGCTCAGCCTTCTCGAACGTTCGAACTCGACTCGTGCGTCGCGGCCCGCCGCGACCGCATCCTCCGCGTTCCTGGCGAAGAGGGCCGGGATCAGCTTGAAGGTGGACCCGCTGCCGATGCCGCTGAGCACGAACAATGCGGTGAAGCCCGTGACGAACAGGGCGAACGTCGTCGTGTACGAGGCGAGGACCAGGAGCGCCGTCCCGCCGGCCATGCCCATGAACGTCAGCAGCGTGATCCGGGCGCCGCCCCACCGGTCAGCCATCCGGCCTCCCAGTGGCCGGGCCACCGACCCCAGCAGTGGTCCGAGGAAGGTGAAGGAGGCGGCTTCGAGCGGCGTGGAGCCGAACTGGCTCTGCAGCACCAGGCCAAAGGCGAAGCCGTACCCGATGAACGACCCGAACGTGCCGACGTACAGCAGCGAGATCCACCAGGTGCCGCGATGGCGGACGGCTTCGCGCTGGGTGCCCGGCGCCCCGCGCACCGCGTCGACGTTGTCCATGCGCAGGGCAGCCAGCAGGGAGACGAGTGCGATCAAGGGGAGGTAGGCGGCGGCGACGTAGGAGGGGTGGGTGTCGCCGGCGGTGGCGATCACCAGCAGTCCCAGCAACTGGACGACCGCCACACCCAGATTGCCGCCCCCGGCGTTGAGTCCCAGAGCCCAGCCCTGGTGGCGCTGCGGGAAGAAGGTGGTGATGTTGGTCATGGAGGAGGCGAAGTTGCCTCCCCCCACCCTGCCGTGGCGGCGATGAGCACGAAGACCCACAGCGGGGTTCCGGGCTGCTGGACGAAGTGGACGGCGGACACCGTCGGCACGAGGAGGACCGCGGAGGCGAACACGGTCCAGTTGCGTCCGCCGAAGCGGGTCACGGCGTAGCTGTAGGGGAGCCGTAACAGCGCGCCGACGAGGGTCGGCGTGATCACCAGCAGAAACTTCTCACCGGGTGCGAAGCCGAGCCCGATGTCAGGTGACATGAACAGCACCAGGACTGACCACATGCTCCATACCGAGAAGCCGACGTGCTCGGACAGGACGGACAGCCACAGGTTGCGGCGGGCGATGCGTTTGCCGGAACGGTCCCAGAAGTCCTCGTCCTCGGGGTTCCAGCCTTCGATCCACCGTCCCCGGGTGGACTGTCTGCGCGACATGAGTCTTCTTCCTTGTCATGGAGAGGCGGCCGGTTGGCTGTGGGAAAGCTGCCGACGTGCGGGCGGGCGGCGTTTTCTGGCCAAGCTCACGTCGAAGGAACGAAAAGAACGGCGACGGACACGGACCGTGGGTGCGTCCGGGCAGAGGTTCGGGCGAACCGTCCGGAGAGCCGGGACGTTCTTTCGCGGCAACGCGGACGGCCTGGCTCGTCCAGTGGCTGAGACACGGCCGGTCAGCGGGAAAAGGCCTGTGCTGGTGGCATGTGAGCCATGAAGAATGTGGCGCCGGCGACCTGCCTTCCACAGCCTAAGTCAACCGAACGCTGTTCAGCAATAGGGAAAGCTCGATCGGATTCAGCCCTGCCTGAGTCTGTCAAGTTGACGCTTGACGCCATGCTCGCGGTGCGTTTTGATGAACACCGTTCACCACTACCGAACTTGCGCCATCATTGTTCGAGAGCCTCTCGCCCCGAGTGATCCCCAGCTCAGCACGCTTCGACGGCCCACGAGGAGAGATCAGCCAGTGAACGTCACACTCGCCCGGGAGTGGATGAGCAACGCCAACTCGCTCATCAGCCGGGAACGCGACCACCTGACGGAGCTGGACGCCGCCATCGGGGACGCGGACCACGGCGTCAACCTCGCCCGCGGCTTCGCCCGAGCCCACACCGTCATCGCGCAGGGGCTGCACCTCACCGGCACACCCGCGAGCATCCTTTCCTCGACAGGCCGACTCCTCATGTCGGAGATAGGGGGCGCCGCGGGCCCTCTCTACGGCAGCGCCCTCTTCGCCACGGGCTCAGCATTACCAGACAACGACGAGGTGAACCCCGCTGAATTCGCCGCCGCCCTGCAGGCAGGCCTCGAGAGCATCCAGGTACTGGGTGCCGCCAAACAGGGCGACAAGACCATGGTCGATTCCTACACACCAGCCGTAGCCGCGTTCCGCCGCGCCGCGGCCACCGGCTTCGGCCCGGCCACCCAGGCCGCCGCGAGCGCGGCCGAGGCAGGCATGCGCGCCACCATCCCCCTCCAGGCCGCCAAGGGCCGTGCTTCCTACCTCGGGCTGCGCAGCATCGGCCACCAGGACCCGGGTGCCACATCGACCGCCCTCGTCTTCCGAGCCCTCGCCGACACCTTACGAACGGCGGAGCAGTCCTGCGCCTGCCCGACCTGCTTCGGGCTGCGCCCCGCCCAGCCGACCCACAGGAGGTGAGCCGCATGACATCCCTCTCCGGCACCGCCCGGCGCATCACCGAAGACCTCACCCGCGAACCGGCAGGGAAGCCGGGCCTGCGACTGGCCCCGCTGCGCGGCCTTCGCTACGTCTCGGACGCGGTCGGCGACCTGGCCACCGTGACCTCACCGCCCTACGACGTCGTCACCCGGCCGGACGGTCTGCGGCACCTGGAGTCAGCAGCCCCGCACAACATCGTGCGGCTCATCCTTCCGCAGGCCGACAGCGCCGCCGCGCGTCATGAACTGGCCGCGGCGACCCTGCGCGACTGGCTCGCCGCTGGCATCCTCGCCCCGGACCCGGAACCGGCGCTCTATGTGTACGAACAGTCCTGCGGAGACCTCCTCCAGCGGGGCATCATCGGTGCACTCGCCCTCTCCGCCCCGGCACAAGGCGTGGTCCTGCCCCACGAGGAAGTCATGCCCAACGTCGTCGAGGACCGCGCCGCCCTCATGCGCGCCACAGCCGCCAACCTGGAACCCCTGCTCCTCACCTACCGCGGCGACACGGAAGCCGCCAGCGCCGCGGCCGTCATCGAGCGGACGGCCGCGACACGCCCCTGCTGGTCACCACCACGGAAGACGGCTTCAGCCACCGCCTCTGGGCGATCACCAGCCCCGCCGAACTCTCCCAGATCATCGTCGACCTGGCGGACCGTCAAGCGCTCATAGCGGACGGCCACCACCGCTGGGCCACCTACCTGCGCCTCCAGCGGGAACACACCACGGCCCCCAGCCCCTGGGACCACGGACTCGTACTCCTGGTGGACACGACACGCCATCCACTCCAGGTCCGGGCCATCCACCGCCTCCTGCACCACATGCCGGTCTCCGCGGCACTGACGAAGGCAGCACCCTTCTTCCGTGTGCGGCACCTGCGGACCTCCCTCCCCGACGCCCTCCACGCACTTGGCGAGGCGAACACCGCCGGAAACGCCTTCCTCCTCGCCGGCGACGGCACGTTCCACCTTCTCGACGGGCCCGATCCGGAGCTCCTGTCCCGGACGGTCAGACAGGACCGCCCCGAAACGTGGCGCACGCTGGACGCCGCGATCCTGCACGAGACCCTCCTCCCACACGTATGGGAGATCCCGGACACCTCACGGGACATCGCATACGTCCATGACACGGAGGAAGCGGTGCGCCAGGCCGAGCTCCACCGGGCCACCGCCGTCATCATGCATCCCGTGCGCGAGGAACTCGTCCGCACTCTCGCCCGCCAGGGAGTCATGATGCCGCGCAAGACGACTTCCTTCGGACCGAAACCCGCTTCGGGCCTGCTCCTGCGCAGCCTGGAGGCGGACCTATCCGGACTCTAGTGTCCTGAGTCGTTAGTTCGTGTGCAGTATGCGGCGAGGGTTTCGAGGATCTCGTCTGCGGTCTTGGTCCACACGAACGGCTTGGGGTTCTTGTTCCACTCGTTGATCCAGCCGCGGATGTCGCGTTCCAGCTCGACGACGCTGCGGTGGGCCGAGCGGCGGAGTTTGCGGGAGGTCAGCTCGGCGAACCAGCGCTCGACGAGGTTGAGCCAGGAGGCGGAGGTGGGGGTGAAGTGGAGGTGGAAGCGGGGGTGTCGCAGCAGCCACTTCTTGACCGCTTCGGTCTTGTGGGTGGCGTAGTTGTCCAGGACCAAGTGCAGGTCCAGGTCCTTGGGGACGGCGGTGTCGATGGTGTTCAGGAAGCGGAGGTGACGCTCCGTCAAGGGTGACGGCGTCGGAGCAGGGCCATGAGGATGACGCGGTGTCGGAGCAGTGGGAGTCCGGCGTGGCCGGCCATGAGTCGCTTCTGGAGTTTCAGATCGGTGATGCGGCCTTCGTCGACGCCGGAGTGGAACGGGGTGCTGATGCCCTGCACGACTGCAGACTGGTCCTCGCGGACGGCCCTGGCCAGGCTGGCCAGCGCCGGCAGGCCGGAGGCTGTGAGCTTCTCGAGCCAGTCCGCGAGGCTGCCTGCGTCGCGGGCGTCGAGTATGGCGGCGAACTGACGCACCAGGTCGTGGGTTCGGTCCAGTTCCGGGCAGTGCTCGAGCAGCCGCCTGAGTGCTTCCGTGGCGTGCAGGCTGCGCCGGGGTGGTGCGGTGGTGATCCAGCGGGCGACCTGACGGGGCGAGGGCGGTCGCTCTCGCGGTGTGTCGATCGGCAGTCCGCGGCGCAGCGGCGCGATGGCCGTCTTGACCCGCTGGTAGTGACCGTGGTAGCCCTTGGCGACGAGCTCCTGGTGCAGCACCGTCGCGGTGTGCTCGCCTTCCTCCCAGCGTTGCCGCAGGTAGTCCAGGTACGGATCGAGGCTGGTAGGCCGACGGGGCCGGAGACCCACCGGGCGGCCGTGGAGCGCGCCCGTGCCGAGAAGCATCGCCGTCGAAGCTGAACCGACCCTGGCTCCGGTCTTGCCGCTCGAGACGCCCGCCCAGTCACCCCGAGGCGGCGTTTCACCTGCGGTGGGTGATGTCCCGGATCCGCCGCCGGGGCTTGACTGCCTGGGAAGGGGGTCCGGGCGGTCGGTGACACCAGGCGACCCGCCCGCGCCCCGGCGTGGCACGGCGAAGGAGGAGACCCATGAACGAGCTCGACCTGCACCTCGAACTGGAGACGCCCGAGATCGAGGTGCTCCCGGACGCGCAGTCGCTGGCCTCCACGGTCGGCACTGGATCGTCCGTCAGCACCATCGGAGGGACCGCGGGGACCATCGGCACGGTCGGCTGCGGCTGACCCGTCGAGGTCGCCCGCCCCTCGCCGCACCGGAGGGCGGGCGACCGGCGTCACGCGCGGTCGCGGACACCGTCACCGCGTGGCTGAGAGCACACCCCGGAGCAGAGATCGTCTGCCGGGACCGGGCCCGCGGCTACGCCGAGGCTGTACGCACCGCCTGCCCCGACGCCATCCAGGTCGCGGACCGCTTCCACTTGAGTTCGATGGTCCGGCGGAGCCACATCGAGTGCTCCAGCGTCCGGCCCGCGCCCGGGGCTCCCTGTCCAGGAACCGGCGCGCTGCACGGCGCCAACTTCGGCGTCGACTTCAACCCGGCGGCCGACCGCCTGCGTGTGATCAGCGACAACGGCCAGAACCTGCGGCACAACCTCAACGACCACAGCACCATCCAGGACGTGAACCTCACCACCCCGCCCGTCGAGGGCACCACCAAGGGCGTCTCGGCCGCCGCCTACACCAACAACGACCTCAACGCGGCCACCGGGACCACACTGGTCGACATCAACACGAGCAGCGACCAGGTCGTCCTCCAGTCCCCGGCGAACAACGGCACGCTCGCCCCCACCGGCAGCCTCGGCATCGACGCCGGGATCAACGCCGGCATGGACATCTACAGCACCCTGTCCGGCGGGAAGACGGTCGACAACGCCGCCTTCGCCACCCTCACCCCGTACGGCGCCGGCACCCCCTCGCTGTACAGCATCAACGTCCTCACCGGCCAGGCCACATCCATCGGCCAGTTCCCGCTGAACATCACGGACCTGGCGATCTCCCTCACCGGGTCCTGAGCCCGGGCGCCCTCGCTGCCCGGCGAACTCGGCGAAGCGCTCTGGCCACTTCCCAACGTGTCCGTAGCCGCTGGTTTCGGTGCATCGCCCCGGGTTTGATGGAGACATCGAAGACCCGGAAGGATGCCGATCATGGCTGCTCCCCGTAAGTACCCCGACGAACTGCGCGAGCGTGCGACGCGGCTGGCGATCGAGGCCCGCAAGGACCCCGCCGGCAGGGCCGGTGCGATCAAGCGGATCGCCGACCAGCTGGACGTGCATCCCGAGGCTCTGCGCGGCTGGGTCAAGCGGGCCGAGACGGACGAGGGCATCGTGCCCGGGACCACCAGCACCGACGCTGCACGGATCGCGGAGCTGGAGCGGGAGGTGAAGGAACTGCGGCGGGCGAACGCGATATTGAAGTCCGCCTCGGCTTTCTTCGCCGCGGAGCTGTGCGCCACGAGGCGCGATGTTGATCGAGAGGTGGTGAAAGACCACTTCCGTCGGGCCGTCGTAGCGGCCTGATCGAAGCTTGGGGCAGCCTGATCCGGGGAACGCCGGTGCGGGTGGCAAGCGGCCCCGACGACGGCGGGACGTGCTGGAACTGCCAGACGGCGCGGGCCCGTTCAGCGAGGTCAGAAGGTGTAGCGAGAGCGAACCAGTGGTGGAAGCCCCGTAACAGCGAAGCCGGGTCAAATCTGGTGGATATGGGCCGGTGCGCAGTGCGTGAAGGCCGGGCCTTGCGGGCCGGTCTTCAACTCCGAAGCCGTTTAGTTCCGTCGGTGGGGAGGCCACGTCGAAGGTCTGCGGCGTAGACGTGGCGATGCTGCCGGGGTAGAGCTGGGCGCCTCCCTGACCGATCGATCACATGGTGAACGTGGGAACCATCCGCGGTCGCCCTCCTGCCGGACAGCCAGTCCCGAGGGCGGGCAGGTCCGTTGCCGGCTGACGGCCGTGGGATGGGGCGGAGGCCCCGTAGTAGTCGCGGGCGTGACGACCCGCCGTGGAGGCCGTGAGAGACGGCCGCAGGGCGAAGGGGGCCAGCAAGTCAGCAGTCGAGGCTGCTGGAATATCGGGAGGTTTTCGCTGGTGAATACCGACGAACTGGAGCACGCCTTATATGTGGCGGAGCGACGGGTACTGAATATCCAGACCAAGCTGCACCGTTGGGCTCGTGATGATTCTCGTCGCAGGTTCGACGATCTCTACAATCTCGTTGCCGATCCCGGTTTCCTTCTGGTGGCCTGGGATCGGGTGAGGGGTAACAAGGGTGCCCGCACGGCTGGGGTGGACGGGCGCACGGCCCGTTCCGTCGAGGCCGGGCAGGGCGTCGGGGATTTTCTCGGCGGACTGCGGTCGCAGTTGAAGGACCGTAGTTTCCGTCCGATGCCGGTGCGGGAGCGCATGATTCCGAAGGCAGGCGGGAAGCTTCGCCGTCTGGGGATCGCGACCGTCGCCGACCGGGTGGTCCAGGCATCTTTGAAACTGGTGTTGGAGCCGATTTTCGAGGCGGATTTCCTCCCGTGTTCCTACGGGTTCCGTCCGAATCGCCGGGCTCATGACGCGGTAGCCGAGGTGCGCTATCTCGCTTCGCGGCCACGTAAGTACGAGTGGATCGTGGAGGGAGACATCAAGGCATGCTTCGATGAGATTTCGCACTCGGCCCTGATGGACAGAGTGCGGCGTCGAGTCGGGGATAAACGCGTCCTGGAACTGGTGAAGGCATTCCTCAAGTCGGGCATCCTCGGAGAGGACCGTCTACTACGGGAAACCACCGCCGGAACCCCACAAGGGTCAGTTCTCTCGCCCCTGCTCAGCAACGTGGCACTGTCGGTCCTGGACGAATACATCGCCCAGGCGCCGGGAGGCCCGGCTGCCAGCAAGGTGGACCGTGCCAGACGGCACCGCCATGGTCTGCCCAACTACCGTCTTATTAGGTACGCGGACGACTGGTGCCTGATGGTCTTCGGCTCGAAAGCCGATGCCGAGGTCCTGCGCGAGGAAATCGCTGAGGTCTTGTCCACGATGGGCCTGCGCCTTTCGCCGGAGAAGACCTTGATCACCCACATCGATGAGGGCCTGGACTTTCTTGGGTGGCACATCCAGCGCCACCGGAAGAGAGGGACCAGGCAGCACTACGTCTATACCTACCCCTCGAAGAAGGCCGTTCAGGCCGTGAAGCGGAAGGTCAAGATATTGTGCCGAGAGGTCGAAGTGAATCAGCCGTTGGATGATCTGTTGCGTCGGCTGAATATGGCGTTGCGGGGCTGGTGTGCTTACTTCCGGCCCGGGGTGTCTTCCGTGACCTTCGCTTATCTGAGCCACTACACGTGGCAGACGGTATGGCGTTGGATGCGGCGAAAACACCGCCGGTCCACCTGGAAGGAACTCCGCCGCCGCTATTGCGGCGGCGGATGGTGGCCCGCCAGCGAGTACAGGGAGCTGTTCGACCCCGAGAAGGTAGGCACGACCCGCTACCGATATCGAGGCTCGATCATTCCGGCTCCCTGGCCCACCACGGGATGAGGATATCCAACACGCGGCTCATTTCGGGGCTTGTGGAGAGCCCGGTGCATTGAGAGGTGCCCGCCGGGTTCGGGAAGCGGTCCGGGGAAACGGGCCGGTCGAAAGGCCGGAACCGCGCCCCGGGCCGACTTTCACGGACCGTCCACTGCGATGAAGGTCGCCTACATCGACCAGTACAAGGAGACGTTCGGCGTCCAGCCGATCTGCGACGTCCTCGCCGAGACGGACGCGCCGATCGCGCCGAGCACCTACTACGCCGCCCGCACCCGCCCGCCCTCGGCCCGCAGCCTGCGAGACGAGGAGATCACCAAGGAGATCCGCCGGATCCACGAGGCCAACTACGGCGTCTACGGGGCCCGCAAGGTCCACGCCGCCCTCCTGCGCGAGGGATTCGAGGTGGCCCGCTGCACGGTCGAGCGCCTCATGCGCGCGGCCGGCCTGCGCGGGGTGATCCGAGCCAAGAGCCCACGCACCACCCGCCCCGCACCCGAGACCGACCGACCCGCCGACCTGGTCGAGCGGCAGTTCACCGCGAGCGCGCCGAACCAGCTGTGGGTCGCGGACATCACCTACATCAGAACCTTCTCCGGCTGGGTCTACACCGCCTTCGTCATCGACGTCTTCTCCCGCATGGTCGTCGGCTGGCAGGTCGCCACCTCCCTCTACACCAACCTCGCCCTCGACGCCCTGGAGATGGCGATCTGGCGCCGCCGGCACACCGGTGCCGACCTCACCGGCCTCACGCACCATTCCGACCGCGGAGTCCAATACCGAGCTCTGCGCTACACCGAACGTCTCGAACACGAGGCCGCCGTGGCCTCGGTCGGCTCCAAGGGCGACTCGTACGACAACGCCCTGGCCGAGGCGTTCAACAGCCTGTTCAAGGCCGAGCTGATCCGCAACAAGGGACCGTGGACCGGCATCAACGACGTCGAGGTCGCGGTCGCCGAGTACATCGACTGGTTCAACCAGCGCCGCCTCCACGGCGAACTCGGCCACATCACCCCCGCCGAACACGAGGCCGCCCACTACCTCGCGGCCGAACCTCCTGCGTCACTCCAGAAAACCAGCTAACTCAGTCTCCACGAAACCCAGGGCTTGACACCCTGGCCCGTCCCCCTGCCCGGAGTCCTCCGGGGCAGGGGGGCGGGTGGGGCGAGAAGCCTCAGGGCCTTTTGGCAGGTCGGTCATGCGACGTACCACATGTACCAAGAGACCCTTCCCTGCTGGCATGAGCGTTCCGGCGAGAGGGACGACGGTCTCCTGGGACGGCGGGTCGTCAGGCTGCCTGCCGAAGGCAGCGAGGTCGGATGCGGCGGGTCAGTTTACTGTGGCGGGCACGGTGTAGGACTTGGTGAACGGCGCCGTGGCCTCGGCCCCCGCCGCTGCGCTCTTGGCCGCCGCGGCCCCGCCGTTGGGGGCGAAGCTGACCTTCACGTCGAAGTCCGCGCCGTAGGTGGCGCTGTACGTGCCGGTGCCTTCGAATCCCAGCTTCTTGTCGTTCGTCAGGTAGAAGCCGGCCGGCAGCGCAGGGGTGGGTGTGCCCCTCATTGTCTTCTTGCTGCTCTGCGCCTGGTTGATCGTTTCGTAGAGATCCAACTTTGTGTTATTGAGGGGTATGACGCCTATCGTGCAGGCCTCGTCGTGGCAGCTCGCCACTTGGGTGGTCCCGGAGAGTTTGGTGGAAAGGTCGACCTCGCCGGTGGCCTTGAGCTGCTTCAGGTTGACGTTGACGGTCGCGGTGGTGTGAGGCGGCACCACGATGTTCTGCTGAGGCGCGGTGTAGGTGTTCGTGGTGGTGGCGGTTTCAGCGGTGGCTTTACTGAAGGAGTAGGTGGTGGTGACTTCGCTGCCCAGCGACAGGACGTCGCTCAGCTTGAACGTCGCCGATATCTTGGAGGAGGTGCCGACGCCGTGGGTGACCGTCGTCGTGAAGCTGTCCGTCACGGCCTGGCTGAAGCTCTGGGTGGACAGGGTCAGCGGGGAGTCCGTGGTGTTCTGGAGCGTCGACGTACCCACATACACGGTGTTCCCGAGACTTACGCTGGGCTCCCCCGCCGGTGACACGGTCGATTCAGTGCTCACCAGCTTGTTGGTCGTGAACCCATACCAGAGACCGTTCGGGTGCCTATCGGGGTAGCCCGTCTGTTCCCTCAGGACATCGTTGAGCGAGACGATCGACGGTTCGGCGGCCGACGCGGGAGCCGTTCCCAGGGTCGCGACGGTACCGGCCGCAAGAAGCAGAGCGAAAACGCTCTTCGGAACCCTTCTGAACTTCAGCTTCAATGTACTGTTCCTTTCATCGTGGGACGAAAACGCCCGGCATGGCCAGATGCGTGCGGCGTATGCCATCCGGATCCGTTGCCTTTACGCGACTCCTGCGCAGGGGTTCTACTGAGCTTTCACTAGCGCAGGCTGAGGTGGTGTCACGAAGACGGAGCAGGAGCCTGGCAAAGCTCATGTACGAGCTTCCTCTGCAGCGCAACAGGGATCACCTGTGCACCGGATCAACCGGCGACTTCCCTCAGTCCGGGGAATTGCTCGGCCTTGAGCTGGTCCAGAAGGGCGGCGTCGAGGTTGGTGACGTCGCCTGCCGCCGGCGCTGGTGACGCCGCGGCCGGCAGGACGGGAATTGCGGCGGCCGGCACGCAACCGGCGGTGCGTGGAAGTCGGGACACATTCCCCCCTTGGACGGTCGGGTCTTCGATTGTCACCCGCGTGACATCCCGTATACCCCGCCATGCCGTGGCGGATTGATAAGGCGCCACCGCCTCCCGCAAGGAGGGAGGTGGGATCTTGTGCCGAGAGTATAAGCACAGTCACGGCCCAGGGGACCTTGCAGGGCGCGGGCTTTCTCACGGTGCGGGTTTGATCAGGTCGAGTGCGTGGTCGGGGTGTGACCGGTAGTGATCGACTGCGGCGGCGTGGTTGCGCCAGCCGACGAGTTCAGCGAGCGCGAGGGCGGCGTTGCGCAGGCTGGCCATGGCGCGTGGCGTGTTGCCGGTGCGGATCTTCGAGGCGTCTTCGCGCAGGGTCACGTCGCGCAGGTGGTGCAGGGCTTCCACGCCTTCACCAACACCATGAAACCGGCAACACGCCTACCACTTCACAACCGTGACGTCTCGTCACCCGAGAACGCTCGCGCCCTGGGGACCTTGCATGATTGAAGATCATCCGTGACGGCGGCCGTGGCAAGCTGGCTCTGTCGCGAGTTCCGTGATCCCCGAGATGTTGATCTTTCTCGGGCGTGATCATGTCCGGTGTCTGTCGCTGAGCTCCTCGCCGTCCTGTTCCCGCACTTCGCGCGTCTGCACGTTGAGTTCGTTCGCGTCGTTGGACGTACCGTCTGCATCCGGGCTCGGGGAAGGAGGCGTCGGCGGTCTGCCCCGGGTGCGGGGTGGCGGCGACGCGGGTGCACAGCCGGTACGAGCGCAGGCCCTCGGACACTGCGATCTCGAACCAGCAGGCCGTGCTTCACCTGCAGGTCCGCCGATTCTTCTGCGACCGGGCCGACTGCGAACGCCGGACCTTCGCTGAGCAGATACCCGGCCTGACGTTCCGGCATGGCCGGTGCACCGTGCTGCTGCGCACGGTCCGCGAGCAGATCGCCCTCGCGCTCGGTGGCCGGGCCGGTGCCCGCCTCACCGAACTGCAGGCCATCGGCCTCGGGAAGGACGCCTTACTACGGCTGATCCGCACCCTGCCCGACCCGGACGTCAAGACGGTCCGCGTGCTCGGAGTCGACGACTTCGCGCTGAAGAAAGGGAACCACTACGGAACGATCATGATCGATCCGGAAGAGCGACGCCCCGTCGATGTGCTGCCCGAACGCTCCGCCGACGCCCTGGCCGACTGGCTCACCGCCCACCCCGGCACCGAGATCATCTGCCGCGACCGGGCCGCCTGCTACGCCGAGGGAGCCGACCGCGGAGCAGGCACCGCCACCCAGGTAGCGGACCGATTCCACCTCTGGCAGAACCTCGCCGACGCCACAGAGCGCCTGGTCAAGCGGCTCCGGGCCCAGTGGGAACCACCCCCGGCACCGAAGAAGGAGGCCGCGCTGCCCGACGTTCCCGAAGGCACCCGCACCCAGCAGACCCGGCAACGGCACGCTGCCGTGCACGCGCTCATGGCCAAGGGCGTCAGCCACTCCGGCATCGTCGCCGAGCTCCGGATGGATCCCAAGACCGTGCGCAAGTACATGCGCGCGGCTACCGCCGACGAGCTGGTCAGCGGCCGTCCGACCGGGCGACGCAGCGTCCTGGACGAGCACACGGCCTACCTCCTCGCCCGCTTCAACGAAGGCTGCACCAGCTCCGACCACCTCCACAAGGAACTCGTCGGACGCGGCCTGAAGGTCAGCGAAAGGACGGTCAGGCGCTTCGTCCGCAGCATCAAGCAGAACAACCCGTCCAACGCGGGCCCACCGGTGCCCAAGGCCCGTGAGGTCACCACCGTCGTCCTCACCCACCCCGACAACCGCACCGAGGACAGCCGCACCGTCCTCAAGGAACTCCGTGACCGCTGCCCGGCCCTCGATACCGCCTGCGACTTGGACCGCTACGGATCCGTGGAGACCATCAAGGCGATCAAGCGCGACTGTCAGTGGTACGGCGCGCCTTGAACGCTTTCCAGATCGCCTTCGAAGGCCGGCTCAACCCGGCCGCCCACTGACCCTGCAAAACTGGATCAGCCGGCTACTGGACACACCCGGCTACTGGACACACCCTCCCTGTCCACACTCCCGGGGGACGCCTCAAGCCGGTCGGCACCTGGCGGCAGGGGCACGGCAGCGAATACTGCGTCCTGCTGTGCCTGGAGCTCCTTCTTCCGGGCCGGGGTGGTGGAGGGCAGGCGCTGCTCCTCGTACAGGAGGTGGGTCACCTCCTGGGCGTGCTTGCTGGCGGGGGTGTGGAACTGGACCTCGAAGAGTTGCCCGGAGCCGGGTGCTCGCCAACCGGTGTTGAGGCCCTTGTAGCCGCAGCTCGGGCCCCAGGTGTTGGACCATCTGGTGGAGTCGTTGCCCCAGGCGGACAGAAGGGTGGACGCGGCGGTAACGCCGTCCGTGTAAGTACCCTCCGGCCACTGGAGGGTGTAGCGGACGGTGTCGCCCAAGCCCTGAAGGACCGTGTCCATGTTGTGCTCGGGGTGTTCCTTTAGGGAGGTGGCGACCTTCCGCTTGAGGGAGTCGGGCGACTTGAGGCGGTACTCGAAGCCGACCAGCTCCGCGCCCGACGCGAGCGCGGCGGTGCGCACGTCCACGCTGATCGACCGTTCGGCAGCCTTCGCCCGGTCGAGGTAGGAGTCGACCCTGGCGTTGTCCGTGGTGCTCAGAGTGAGCCCGCCCTCCCCTTCCAGCCGTCGTCGCCGGACGCGGTGGCAGCCGATGCCCCGGGTCCGATGACCAGAGCGGTGGCGAAAGCGGCCGCGAGGAGGCTTCGGCCGATGGTTGGAGCGGTGGTCGTGCTGTTGCTCATGAGCTCTCTTTCACGCCGAGATGATCTTGCGAAAGGTGCAGCCTGTTCGGTGTCCAGCCGGTTCCGCCTAGGGCCACGTCGAAGGACGGCACGGGCCTTGACCCCGAAGGGTGGACACCTGTTCGTGTCGTTATGCGGCGAGTGTCATGGTAGCTGACTGCTGTTCGTAGGCGATCGGTGCCTGCTGTCCGTTCGCCGAGTGCCGTCGGCGGGTGTTGCAGCGGGTGGTCCAGCGGAGCTGGGTGCGTCAGGCCGACGAACAGGCGGGCCGCCGTCACGGCCATGGCGAGCCGGCTGGAGAGAGCCGGGATGAGGAGCTGGCCCGGCTGCGGAGTGGGAAATCGAGCGGGAGATTCTGTGGCGGGCGGCGGCGTATTTCGCGAAGGAGATGAAGTGAAGACCCACCGCTGGGGCTTCGTCTCTGCCCACGCCGAGGTCTTCGGCGTTCAGCGGACATGCCGGGTTCTTCAGGTCTCGCGGTCGGGCTACTACCGGTGGATCGACGGCGCGAAGGCCCGAGCGGAGCGACAGGCCGCTGACGACGCCCTGGTCGCGGAGATCCGCGAGGTCCACACCGTGCACAAGGGAACGTACGGGGTGCGCCGTGTCCATGCCGAGCTCAGGGCCGACACGAGTGGGGAACCAAGGCGAGCAGGTCTGTCCCACCCCTGAGCACAGGGTGGGGAGATTCAGCTTGTTTTTTATGGTTTGCGAGCTTTGAGTTGATTGCGCTCCGCGATGCTTTCGGGCCGCCTGGTCGTTTTGCCCACGTCGTAACGGGTGGCGGGCCGTCGATTCTTGGAGCCAAGTGAACGTCCTGGGACTGGAGTTGACGGTTTGGGTGCAGGGGCCGGATTGTGCAGGTGGGGGCGGATGTTCCTCAACCTCGGCGGACTCGGGCCGGGGTGAGCCGGCCGGGCTCGGCCGGCTTCTCCCAGGGACGGCGGAGATCTGCGGCGAGGGGCCGGGTGAGCCGGAGCTGGGTGTGCGCGGCGATGACGATCCATGTCCACCGGTCTGCCGCCTCGGGAGTACGGAGCCGGGGACGCGTCCAGCCGAGCGTCTGTTTCTCAAAGCGGAAGGTGTGTTCCAAGTCGAAGCGACGTAGGAAAGCCTGCCATCGCAGATCGACGTCTTCGCCGGCCATGCCGGTCTTCGAAGACCACAGCCACAAGGGCAGCGGCTCACGGTCGCCGGGCAGGTGGTCGACCTTGAGCCGGATCAGGGTGCCTTCGATGACGGGGAGTTCACCGTCGTGGTCGATCCATGCGGAACGAGTGGTGAGGCGAGGATGGATCCGGTCCCAGGCCATCGCCTGTGCGGTGCCGTAGCGGTCGGTGACCTGCACGGTCTCCGCGTCGGGCTCGCCCCAGGTGTCGGGCCTGGCGAAGCGGAACTCCTTGCCGTGCTTCGGCGGCCTGCCGCCCTGGGGGTAGGCCAGGGCGTACTCCTTGAGCGAGGGCGTCGGACGGCGCATCACCCGGTCCGAGCGCATCCTCCCCAGCACCTCAACCGGGAGGCCATCGAGGAGGTAGGCCATGCGCGGAGCGTCGTAGCCGGCGTCGAAGACGACCAGGATGTCCGGGTCTCCCTCCTCCCACTGGCCGCCGTCGATCAGGTCGGTGACAACACGGCGGACCTGGGCGGCGGTGACCTCGGCGACGTCGTCGTCGGGGCCGAGCCGGACCGCGTCGAGCAGTTGGCACCACGAGGTGCGGCCCGTCTCCAGCGCGGCCACGAACGAGTACGGCCAGCCAGGGTGCCCGGTGAATCCCCAGACGAGCGAGCCTGTACGAGGCAATGTTCGAGGCCAGCGGTAAAAGAACAAGCTCAGATAGCCCCATCAGTTGCGCCTGATCCTTGTCTGCCGCGGGGCCGTGCGGGCGTTCCTGGAGCGCGAACTACGGCGGGTGCGCGGCTTCTTCTCTTCTGTTCGCGGTCTGCGTGCCGGTGTCCAGGTCTGGGTGGGGTTGAGGGCGGTTCTGGCCGGTAAGGGTGTGTCGGTCGGGTGCAGGCGGTCTGGTCCGGGGGCTTGGGGGTTCGGGATGGTTCGGGTGCTGGTGGTGCATGATTCGAGGCTGGTGCGGTCCGCGCTTGTGGCTCTGCTCGGGCGGGAGCCGGGTGTGGTGGTGCGCGCTGTTTCCTGGTCCGGGGCGTCCGCCGCGGTGGCCTCGTTACGTCCGGACGTGTGCGTGGTGGATGCCGACTGCCCGGGCCTGCAGCGGGCCGGCGGGGCGGCGGAGGCTCGCCGGGAGCGGTGCGGGGCTGGTGGTCCTGG
This sequence comes from Streptomyces sp. I6, assembly GCA_003725745.1. Lineage (GTDB taxonomy): Bacteria > Actinomycetota > Actinomycetes > Streptomycetales > Streptomycetaceae > Streptomyces. The sequence goes on from RHDP01000001.1 coordinate 6,926,220, forward strand.
CGACCGAGGCCTGTCCCAGGCGGCTGCGGGAGGCGTTCGCCAAACGGGCCATAGGCTATGCGGACAAGGACGCCGATCCCCGCCGGCTGGTCGAGGCCATCGAGCGGGTGGCCGGCGGTGAACGGCATGTGGCTCCCACCCTTGCCGACGCGTTCCGCCGTTGGGGGAGATGCCGCTCACTCGCGGTGAACTGCGGGTCCTGGAGCTCGCGGCGGACGGAGCGGCGGTGTCGGAGATCGCACGGAAGCTGGATCTTGCCGTGGGGACGGTGCGGAACTCCATGGCCGCGGCCGTCCGCAAGACCGTCGCGCGCAGCCGGGTCGACGCCATACGCATATCCCGGAAAGAGGGATGGATATGACCATCCAGCCGCTACCCGCACCGTTTTGCGGATAGGGCGTCGGCGAGAGGGGCTGGCTCCCTGGCCGGGCCCGATCCAGGAGCCAACCCTCGGCGCGCTCCGTGAGGTTGGCACGCGCAGTGCCAACGATGCAGGCACGTGTCTGGTCACGCGTGCCGGGTGGGGTATGAGGACTCTCTTCGTTCTGGTCGGCATGGGGGTGAGAGTTTGAGTGTGGTTGACGCGGTGGCCTTGGTGGCGGTGCAGCTCGGCCTCCAGGACCCGGCCGAGTAGCGGGGCGACGGCACCCCAACGGGCGACCGGCGCGCGTACCGCACCCCAAAGAGGGCGGCCCCGGGGAGCGTGGTGGTGCTTCCGATTGACCAGACCGAGCGTAATCCATGCGCTGGTTGGTGAGCCATACGCCGAGTTTGACCGCGTGATCCTGGCCGTCGTGGACGACGTGTTCGATGTGGCCGCGTGAGACGCCCGTCAGCGTGCCCTCGCGGGCGTGTTAGGCGCGGGCCGCGGCGAGGCCGCGTTCCCATGAGGCGGCGCGGCCGCCGGCCGTCGGCGCGGCTGCGGGCTCGGGCGCGGTGACTCCCAGCGCGGCCAGCCATCGGCCGACGTCTGCGCCGTGCACGGGGACCCCGGGGTGATCTCGTCCACCGCGGCGCCGCCGGTGGTCACCAGGTGCGATCTCTCGGTTCTGTGACAGTGAAGTGAGAGACAGAGAGAGACTCTGTGCGTTTGCGCAGGTCATCGTTGGGTTCCCGAGTGGAGCGTACTGCCATGGGTGCGAGAGACCGTGGCGATTTCACTGCCACAGGGCGGTATTCGCGCAGGTGACGCACTGACACGAAACCGAGAGATCGCCCGCAGCGCCTTCGGCTTCCGCAACGCAGAGGACCAACGCCTACGCACACGCTGCGTCACCACTCGCCGAGCCCGCGGACACCTCCGCACCGCTCAACTTCGAAGACCCGAGAATCCAGCGGTCCCGGATCGGACACGGGTCGAGATCCGCGGAGCCTTCGAGCCTGTCGGGGGCCCGGGGCCATGTCGGATCCGATGCCTTTCACGCTACCGCCCCAGCCCCTCCCGAGACCGGGGAACCCACCCGATCGAGGTGACCCTGATGCGCAATTACCGAGCGTGACGTATCCCTGCCGATCCAGCGTTCGGAGCGCACAGCAGAAACGGGCATACCGGGCGGAGGTAAGGCCCTGGAACGCGGCGCGTGGCCGCCCGCCGGATTGCGCAGCAGAGTCCGAGGCGGGGCCAAAACAACTTGTCGGAGCCAGGTTGACGACTCCCGCCCAGTCCCCGTCACACCCCCAGTGGAGCCAACTTCGATGTCGGAGTGGGGCCAACAGAACCTGCCACAAACTGTCCGGGGACTCTGCCGTCCGCCGCGGGTAGGACCCGTCACCCACCTCGTCGGCTTCGAAGTCGGGCAGGTACTCCGGCACAGGCCCTCCCGTCGCCTCGTAGTAGTCGTTGAGGTCGCGATGGACGTGCCAGGCGATCCGCTGGATGGTTCCGATGCCGTACGACATCGAAGGGTCCTGGTCGGTGAGGATCGCCATCTGGTACAGCCTCTGTCCGGGTGCCTTGTCCCCGCGGGCGTGGTGGTGCGGCCCCTGGCCGGCCGGCAGGGGAACGGATCGCTCGCGGCTGGTGAAGATGCCCAGGCTGTGGACCCTCCAGGCCTCGGTAACGCGCTGGAGCCATCCGTTCTTGACGTGGACGACGACTCCGGGGGAGCGCCGAAGGGCGTGCCCAGCGCTGTGCGGGCACCACCTCGTTCATCAGCCGGAGGCCGTAGGTCTGGTTCTTCGGCGAGAGCACCGTGTCGTTGACGGTGTACACGTCGAGTTGCTTCATTTCGTCGTGGGCGGTCACCTGAGTCAGGCCCCATTGACCGCCGGGGTTCAGAAACGTGTCGAGCATGCCGCAGCGGCGCAGGGTGTACTGGAGGAATGGCATGCCCAGGCTGTCGTAGAGGTTGGTGGCGGCCGTGTTGTCCGACTCCGTGATCATGAGTCGGAGGTTGTACCTCTCCCACGGCGTCAGCGGGCGGCCTTCCTGTTGGGCCCTGAGCAGGGTGGCGGTCATGATGGTGACCTTCACGGTGCTGGCCGAGTCGTAGTGCGCGTCGGGCCGAGAAGGGCATCTCAGGCCGGTCCCGGAGTCCCAGACGGTGAAGGACAGGGTGGATTTGCGTCCCTGGACGGCGCGAGCGATGTCCCGGTTGAGGCGGTCGGCCAGTTTCGGGTGCTGGCGTGCCGTGCAGTATCGGAGAGCGTGCTTATCGGGAGGGGCTGCGTGGGTTGGTGTGGCGAGCAGCGCGGCTGCGGTCGCCACCAGCGCCGTGGCGATGCGGGTGAGGCGGGGGTGCGGCATGCCAGTTTCATCCTTCGTGGACGCCGGCGCCTCGGCCGCCGAGCGGCCAGGACGTGGAAGTGGCTGTCGGAGGGCGTCGGTGCGGCCCCTGAGAGACCAGCCTTTGCGGACCTTGGGTTCGGTCCGGGTCCGGAAAGGGCGGCTGGGTCCGTGGTGTGGCGGCGTCACTTGCCCCCGGTGGCCACTTCACGCCGGTCGGGGCCGAGGGCGAGTGAGTAGGGGGCCCACAGTCGGTTGGCAATCGCGGTCTGGGAGCCCGTGTCGGCATCGACCCGGAAGACCCGGCTCTGGTTGAAGTCCGCGATGAAGACGTCGCAGTCCTGGGTGACGGCTACGCCGGTGGGGAACTGCAGGCCGGCGCCCACGGTGCTCTGGGGGCCGCCGTTGGAAGCGACTTTGTGCACCGTACCGTTGTAGGGGTCCGCCACGATCAGGCTGCCGTCCCTGCAAAGGGCCAGTCCCGCGGGATTGGCCAGTCCGTCGACCGGCACGGTCGTGAACTGTCCCCGTGCGGCGGTACCTTGATGACGCGGTTGTTGTAGGGGTCGTTGACGAACAGAGATCCGTCGGGGGCTGGTGCGATCGCGGTGGGGCTGGTGATCCCCTGGTCGATCACCGTGGTCTGCATGCCGTCGGGGGCGACCTTGACGACGCGCTGATGACCGGTGTCGGCAATGTAGACGTTTCCGTCGTGGTCGACCGCGACCCGTAGGGGAGTCGAGGCCCGTGCCGACAGTGGTGCTGGAGCCCCCGTATCTCTTCACCACGCGGTCGTGGCGAGTGTCGGCAATGTAGAGCGTGCCGTGCCGGTCGACCGCCACTCCGTAGGGCAAATCCAGTCCACGACCAGCCACCGTGCGCTGCCTGTCCCCGACCAGGCGGACCTTCACCACTCGGTCGTTAAACGTGTCGGCGATGTAGACAGCGGGGTTGAGTCCGTTGCCCTCCGCGACCGGAGCGGCCACCGCGTGTGGAGCGGCCACCAGTCCCATGGCCAGGGACACTCCGGCAAGCCTGAGGACCAGATGCCCGGACCGGCGCCGGAGGACCCGACGTCGTAGGCGCCGGCTTGTGGAGTCTCGGGAGGACATCATGCGCTACCTGCCTTGGTGTACGACGGACGACAGTTCCCGGCGCAGGGCGATCCCCGTGCCGGCCGGGAACGGACAATCGCGGAGAGACCTTCCGCACACAACCAAGCAGACCGAGTTGCGTCGCGCACTGCACCCGGCATTGCTCTGGACGGGTGAGACAGCGGCGGCGAACGGTGTTCCTGCGCGGGTCCGCCAAGACCGTCCGGGCCTCACGCGGCGTTACCGACTTCGGCTCGCGAATCGCCCCGCCTTCTAGGGAGGAGGATTCCTCCTCCTTTGATCCCTCCTCCGCGGCGGGTGGGTGGCCGGGTGGGTGAGGCGGCAGTGGCGGCGGCGGGGAGTTCCTTGCGGGGTTGCCGGGGCGCTGGGCGTGTGGGCGGAGGACCGTCGGAGTGTTGGCGCCGTTGCTGGCGGAAGCGGTCGCGGTGCAGGGCTGGCAGTTTGGTGCGGCGCTGGTCGCGCAGCTGACCCGTCGCGCGGCGAAGTCGGCCGACCCGGCCTCGGTGCTGCGGGAGCGGATCGAGGATCTGCCGCGTTACCTCGCTACCCGGGCGCGGGTGCCGGGCGAGGCCGCCGCCGGTGCGGCGCGGATTCCGTCGCAGCAGTTGCCGCTGGATGAGGGCAGCGAGCACGCGCGGGCCGACGACGAGCCGTCCGCGGCGGGGGCGAGGCCTGCCCCGACCGCCCCGGCCGTGCCGGACGTCCCGGCGGACGACCTGGCGGCGGCGCGGGAGGTGCTGCTGTCGCTGACCGGGCCGTGGAAGCTCGGCGACAGCGACGCGGACCGCCTGGCGCCGCTGCTCGCCACAACGGCGACCGCACGCGGCTGGGGGTTCGGCGAGGAACTGCGCCAGCAGCTGATGAGCAACCCGGGCGGCGGCCAGAACTACCTGTGGCTGCTGGAGCACAGGCGGATCGCGACGCTGCCGGACCGCACTCGCCGTCCGGCGGCCCGCAGGGAGGCCCGGGCCGGGATGTGCGAGCGGCACCCGTGGTACCGCGACGGCGACTGCAGCGCGTGCATCATGCAGGCCCGCAACACCGCCCGCGCCGCTGCGGCCGCGGCGCAGCCGGACGCCCCGGCCACGCCCGACCCGCAGGAGCAGCCGGCCCGCCCGGCCGGGATCGAAGAGGTGCCGCCCGAGGTTCCGGCCGGGGTTCCGGCCGACGTGTACGCGCACGTCCAGGCCCTCGCCGCCGGGGCGGCGGCCGAGGAGGCCGCGGCCGCCGCTCGCCGGGAGTGGCCGGGACCGAGCGAGAAGGAGCGCGAGTTGCTGGCCGAGCAGCAACGGCATGAGGCGAGCGCCGCCGCCTGGGCTGCAGACGGCGTCTAGAACCAGTGCGGGCCGTCCCGGGCAGGGGACGACCCGCGAGCACACCCCACCAGCCAGTGAAGCGATCAGGAGTGCGCATGACCACCGTACCGAGCAGCTGCAGCTCGAGGCCCACGGCCGCCGACCACGGTCAGGAGCAGGCCGGCCCCGTCCTGCCGGGCGGCCGTGTCCCGCACGACCGGGCGGCGGAGCAGTCCGCCCTCGGCGCGGCGATCCTGTCCAAGGACGCCATCGGGGAGATCGCCGAAGCGCTGGAACCGCTCGGCGCGGCCGCGTTCTACGCCCCCGCGCACGAGACGATCTGGACCATGATCGTGGCGATGTACGCATCCGGCACCGACGTCACGTCGATCAGCCTGGCTCACGAGCTGACCAAGCGCGGCGACCTCGAGCGCGTCGGCGGCGCGACCTACCTGTCCCAGCTCATCGAGGCCTGCCCCAGCACCGCCCTGTCCGTGCAGGACGCCGCGATCGTTCTGGACCGGGCCAAGCTGCGCCGACTCCAGCAGACCGGCCACGAGATCGCCCTGATGGCCGGCGCGGGCGAGGGCGACGCCGACGACATCCTGGACGCCGCCTCGGTCAACCTCGCGCAGGTCACCCAGGCCACCGCCCGCGCGAGCCAGGGCTACAGCGGCATGGACGAGGTGTTCGCGGCCGCGGTCGACGAGGCCGAGACGATCGAGAGCCGCAAGGGCAAGGCCCTCGGCCTGCCGACCGGGTTCATCGACCTCGACTCGCTCACCGGCGGCTTGCACCCCGGACAGATGATCGTCCTCGCCGCCCGGCCCGCGATGGGCAAGTCCACCCTCGCGATGGACTTCGTCCGCGCCGCCTCCGTCCAGCACCGCCGCCGCAGCGCCTTCTTCAGCCTGGAGATGAGCAAGACCGAACTCGGCATGCGGATGATCTCCGCAGAGGCCCGCGTCGGCCTGCACCACCTACGGTCCGGCACCATGACCCCCGACGACTGGAACCGGGTCGCCCGTGTCTCCGACCGGATCCGCACCGCGCCGCTGGTCATCAGCGACGAGACGGTCAACACCCTCACGCAGATCAAGGCCCTGTGCCGGCGCCTGCAGCAGAACGGCGGCCTGGACCTGGTCGTCATCGACTACCTCCAGCTCCTGCAGAGCCACGGCCGTATCGAAAGCCGGCAGCAGGAGGTCAGCGACATCTCCCGCAACATCAAGCTGATGGCCAAGGAGCTGAACGTGCCCGTCATCGCCCTCTCCCAGCTCAACCGCGGGCCCGAACAGCGCCAGGACAAGCGGCCGATGGTCTCCGACCTGCGCGAGTCCGGCTCCATCGAGCAGGACGCCGACCTGGTGATCCTGCTCCACCGCGAGGACGCCTACGACAAGGAATCCCCCCGCGCCGGCGAAGCCGACCTCATCGTGGCCAAACACCGCAACGGCCCCACCGCGACGATCACCGTCGCCTTCCAGGGCCACTACTCCCGCTTCGTGGACATGAACCAGACCTGAACACACCCCCAGGAAGCGGCCTGTGCGCCGCTCTGGCGGCCCAACTCCCGTCCGTGCGGCCCCGCGCCACCCGGGGCCAAGATCGGCCCGCACTCGCCCGCACAAGCCCATAGACGATCAACGTTCGCAACGGAGGCCTGATGGGGCTCATCGCAGACAGCCTGGACCGCGCGGCTCCTCCGCTGCGTTGCGGTTCGCCGGAGGTGTCCCATGCTCGGCGGCGGCGTGGAGTCGGCTGCGCTGGTGTTCTTCTTCCGCGAGGCGTTCAGCCGGGACGGTGTGGTCGATGTAGTCGGCGGCGGCCAGGTCCAGGCGCTGGAGCCCGGCCGGGCCGAGGGCCTCGACTTCCCGCTGGACGGGGTGCGTTCGATCGAGCCCGTGCTGTTCGGCGAAGGCGGGCCGGCGCGGGCCGCCCGCCTTCCCGGCGGCTCGGGCAGGTTGCGTTCGCGGACCTGGCCGTGGGTGAGCAGGACACGCTCCACGTGGCTCCAGCACCCGGTCCGCGTGACGAAGTCCCGCTCGATGTCGGAGCCGGATGCGTTGAAATCACCGCAGAAGATCACGGTCACTCGCCCTGGTGCGCACCGCAAGTCGAATGCGCATGCGATTCGCACGGCATTATGGAACTTTTGTTCGATTCTATAGTCACATGAAGCACAAAGCTTATGACCGGTGTGGAAGTTGCGGGCATTTGCTGAATTCCTGGTCGCGTCTCTGCAAAGGTTTTCTGCGGGCTCGCCGGATTCCCTGGGTGGTGCCCGTGCCTATTGGTTCCTTCGCCGGTGACCCGGCGAAGACGAAAGGAGTGCTTGTGCCGAAGATCGCTCGCGTCGCCGCAGCCGCCGCAGCCGCCGTCCTGGCCGGCGGACTGTTCGCCCCGGCCGCGTCCGCATCCTCATCGCACCCGTACACCTGCGCCAACCAGAGCATCGGGGTGAACTGCTCCGGCGTCATCACCGTCGACGACGTACTCAACGGCACCACCATCAACATCGGTGGCATCAGCGCCCTCAACGGCACCCAGATCAACGGCCTCCAGGCCGCGCTGGCCAACGTCGCCGACAACAACGTCAACGCGCCCGTCACCGTCCAGATCGGCGCGCTGGAGACCACCGCCATCACCACCCTCGCCGGCTACGGCAAGACCGTACTGCCCACGAACGTGAACGTCTGCGCCGGCAGCATCTGCGTCTGACACCCGCCTGAGGAGACGGCCCGCTCCGGAAGCGCTTCCCCGGAGCGGGCCACCGGCCTGCCCACACGGCGCCCAATCCTCCGGGAACATCACGCTTTGCGTGACGACTCTGCTGCCCAATTCGGCGGGCGGCCACGCGCCGCGTTCCAGGGCCTTACCTCTGCTCGGTATGCCCGCTTCTGCGGTGCGCTCCGAACGCTGGATCGACAGGGTTACGTCACGCTCGGTAATTGCGCATCAGAGTCCGTGACGCTTTCAAAAATCAGCACGTACCCCTATGAACCAGCCTCGTCAGGGTTGACGAGATAGATAGGGGCCCCGTGGTCCCGACCGCGTGCGGGGCTGTGTGCCCGCACGCGGTCGGGGTGTTATCGGGTTCACCGCTTCCTGTCCGGTCTCACGAGGGCCTGTGCATGACTGTCATGTCTATGTGGAGGGGTGGTGCGGTTTTCCCGGCTTGCGGGCTTTTCGGGCTTGTGCGGCTTCTTGCATTTCTTGCTGGTTTTGATGGTGGTGGTGTCGGTGGCGGTGTGGGTGGTGCTGTCGCCGCCTCCGGTGACGGTGGCGGTGTTGACGACCGTGGCCGGGGTCTTGTGCTTGCACGGCACAAAGACCGTGAGGGTGATCGGCGGGTAGCTGCTCTCGGCCGGCAGGATGTCGCTGCGGGTGCAGGTGAGCGTGGCCAGTGTGCAGTCCCACCCCGGGCCCCGATCGCGACCGCGGTGAGCCCGTGCGGCAGGATGTCCCGCACGGTGACCGTACTCCCGTCGGTCGCACCGGGACCCTGGTTACCGACCCCGATGGCGTAGCTACCCGTCCTACCCTCGACGAAAGACCCCATCCGCTGCTTCCCGATAGTCAGAGAAGGCACCGCTGCGCCGTTCTCGTAGCGGGCCAGGGCGAAGTCGTCGGTGCCGCCCGTGTCGCTGAGGCCGGCGGCGACGATCTTGCCGTCGGCCTGTACCGCCACCCCGAAAGCCTGGTCGAAGCTGCCGGGGCCGAAGTCGGTGGTGACGAGGCCGCCGGTGCCGAAGGTGGCATCGAGGGTGCCGTTGGTGTCGTAGCGGGCCAGCGCGAAATCGTCGGTGCCGCCCGTGGTGCTGCTGCCGGCGGCGACGATTTTGCCGTCGGCCTGCAGCACCACTCCGAAAGCCTGGTCGGTGCTGCCGCCGAAGTCGGTGGTGACGAGGCCGCCGGTGCCGAAGGCGGCATCGAGGGTGCCGTTGGTGTTGTAGCGGGCCAGGGCGAAGTCGCCGAGGCCGCCCGTGTCGCTGAGGCCGGCGGCGACGATCTTGCCGTCGGCCTGTACCGCCACCCCGGAAGCCTGGTCGAAGCTGCCGGGGCCGAAGTCGGTGGTGACGAGGCCGCCGGTGCCGAAGGCGGCATCGAGGGTGCCGTTGGTGTCGTAGCGGGCCAGCGCGAAGTCGCTGGTGCCGCCCGCGGTGCTGAAGCCGGCGGCGACGATTTTGCCGTCGGCCTGCAGCACTACCCC
>RHDP01000002.1 GCA_003725745.1 Streptomyces sp. I6
TGGTGGCCAGGGAAGCGCCTGAGCGGGCGGCGAGGTCCTTGACGAAGGCCCAGCCGGTCAGCGGCTTCGTGTCAGGAATCTGTGCGGTCAGGACGCGTGCGGCCTCCAGGGGCAGGCAGGCGGCCAGGTCGACGCGTTCGTCGCCGGTCAGCTGACGCCCGAGCCCTCCCAGGACGAGACGGACGGCTTCGTCGGCCTTCTCGCGCGTGGGGTATGCGCCTTCGTAGCGGACCTTCTCCAGCATCTGCTCATACGCCGTCCCGTACTGCTGCTGGTGCTCAAGCGGTACGCGCACGTCGGTGATCACTGCGGTGCATGCCTTTCGTCAAGCTTTGTGGGTGCCTGTGACTCCGCTGCGCAATCCGGCGGGCGGCCACGCGCCGCGTTCCAGGTCCTTACCTCCGCCAGGTATGCCCGCTTCTGCGGTGCGCTCCGAACGCTGGATCGGCAGGGTTACGTCACGCTCGGTAATTGCGCATCAGGGTCGCCTGTGTGCGGCACCGAGGCAGGGGTCAGGTGGGCTAGGGCGGCCGAAGAGGAGGTCGTAGCCAGCGGGGAGCTGGAGCAGGATCTGCCCTAGCAGGTCGTCGCCGGCGGTGTCGGCGACTGTGGACAGGACGGCGCTGACGTCCCAGGTCGCGGTGTGCTCGGTGGCGCCCTCGATCCAGGCCGCGGTCGCCCGGACGAACCGCTCCGTCGGCAGCGGTTCGGCGCTCTGGAGCGGGTTGAGCAGGATCAGGGCGAATTCCTCCGGCAGGCGGGCCGCGAGCTCGGCGCGGACGTCGCCGACCAAGTGCGCGCCGAGCAGGGCGAGCACCACACGAGCCGCCCGCTCCGCTTCCTCCACCGTGCCGTACTCGCCGCGCTCCTTCACGTGGTCGAGGAACGCTTCGCGTCGCAGAGTCATCTCAGCCGCCGCCCCTTCTTCGGATTGCCAAGGGAGTGCGGAGGACAGGGGCGAGGGGGGGATCAGGTGCCCGTCCTCGGCACTCCTCTGGCTGCCGGTGTCAGCCGGAGATCTCCTTATGGCCGGTCCCGACGCCGATGGAGATCTTGCGGGGCTTGGCACGCTCGGCGATCGGGATGCGCAGGGTGAGCACGCCCGCGTCGTAGTCGGCCTGGATGTGCTCGGTGTCGAGGGTGTCGGCGAGCACGATCTGGCGGGAGAAGACGCCCAGCGGCCGCTCGGACAGTTCCATCTGCACATCGTCGGCCTTCGCCACCGGCCTGCGCTCGGCCTTGACGGTCAGCATGTTCCGCTCGACGTCGATGTCGATCGCGTCCGCGGTCACGCCGGGAAGGTCGAAGGCCACCACGTACTCGTCGCCTTCGCGGTAGGCGTCCATCGGCATCGCCGACGGCTTTGACCAAGTGCCCGGGCCCATCAGCTGCTGCGCCAGCCGGTCCAGCTCACGGAAGGGGTCAGTGCGCATCAACATCGTGAAAAAACCTCCAGCAGGTTCGGGCAGTTGCTGCCAATGCGCTGCACTGACACCGTTGTAACATGTCATCCAATGGATGACAAACATTCTGTCGTCGACCTGATGACAATCCGAGGGAGGTGCCCGTGACCGCAGCAGACCAGCCGCCCACAACCAGCACCGACGCCCGCGGCCCGGCGTCGTTCCTCGCCGCCGCGGCGGCCCTCAAGGCCATAGACGACGCCCTGCACACAGCCCAGCACGAGACCCCTGACGGCCCCTGCTCCGGGCCGGGCTCGGAGCAAGCGCTGGCATCCCTGATGTTGCTACGGCAGGTGCGCGAGCGGCTCGCCGGATGGGAGACCGGCCTGATCGAAACCGCCCGCGAGGCGGGCGCGAGCTGGGCCGACCTCGCCTCTCCCCTGGGTGTCGCCAGCCGCCAGGCCGCCGAGCGCCGCTACCTGCGCGGCCGCCCCGGACCCGCCGGAACCACCGGCGAACAGCGCGTCACCGCCACCCGCCAGGCCCGCGCCGCCGACCGCAATACCGCCATCTGGGCCCGCCGCCATGCGGCCGACCTGCGCCGCCTCGCCGGCCAGATCACCGCCCTCACCGACCTTCCCCCCGCCGCCCGCAGCCCGCTCAACGAGCTCCACGCGGCCCTCGCCCACAACGACCCCGCCGACCTCATCGCCCCCTGACCGCCACCCGCCCCCACCTGGCCACCACCCACCCCGACCTCGCCGCCCGGCTCGACACCCTCACTCCCCCCTGACCCCGCCCGGCGCCCCGCAACAGCCCAGTCAGTCTCCGCCCCGGGTGCCCTCGAAGTCCGGCGGCAGATCGTCCACCGGGTTACGCCACCGGCAACACACGCATCGAAGCTGAAGAAAATCTGCTGCAGTCACAGTAGACATTGGCTCGTCACGGGGTTATTTTTTCGGTGTACCCAGGAAGTCGAGATGGGCACGGCAGAGATGAACTGCCGCGCACGCAGGTCGAACAGGACGCCCCACGGGGGCTGCAAGCAGCACCCGGTTATCCAGCAGTACGACCGAGTAGCCGAAAGTAAAGGAGCAGACGCCATCAGGATCGCCCGGGCGAGGAACAAGTCCGCCTGGGTACCGCAGGCCCGGATTGGAAGGTGGTCCCCGGTCACGCATCCGCGATCCCCGCAGCCCCGCCCTCCCAGGCGGAACCTGCGGACAAAGAAGGCCGGCGCAGTTCGCCGGTAGATGGTGTTGAAAGCTCGGGGCCCGGGTGCCGTACGGCACCCGGGCCCCCGACGTGTCCCCTGAAAGAAGAGGTCTATGCCCCCTGCCAGTTCCCGTCCCGTCGAAAACCTCGACGATGACGACTACCCCGCGTACACCATGGGCCGGGCCGCCGAGATGCTCGGCACCACCCCCGCCTTCCTCCGCGCCCTCGGCGAACACCTCCTGATCACCCCGCTGCGCTCCGAAGGCGGCCACCGCCGCTACTCTCGCTACCAGCTGCGCATCGCCGCCCGCGCCCGCGAACTCGTCGACCAGGGCACCCCCATCGAGTCCGCCTGCCGCATCGTCATCCTCGAAGACCAGCTCGAAGAAGCCCGGCGTATCAACGAGCAACTGCGTACACAAGGCCGCGAGTCGCAGTCGAAGAACTCAGCCTGAATCAGCACGCCGATCCTGGAGCGACCGGCCAGCGGACGATGCTGCCGCAAGCACCCTCGACCAATCGTCCATGGACTTCATGATGCCGCCCCGGCCGCGGCCTTTCAGGCGGCTCTACCTTCTTGATCAGCCCTTCCTCAGGTCTTCAAGATCCATTGTCAGAGTGTCCACACCGCCGGGGGGCACCTCAGGGTGAGCAGGGCGTCGAAGGTGACGACCTTGTCGGTCAGGTCCACAGGTTCGAGCAGGGGACGGAACGCGGAGATCTCGTTGCTTTTGGAGTCGACCTGGCGCTGGGCGATGACGGTGCGGGTGCCGTGGAGGCAGGCGGCGAGCAGGTGGACCGCGCGGCGGTCGCGGGTGCGCGAGCCGCGCGGGGCCTTGCCGTCCACTGCGACAGCCTCCCGCTTGACCAGGCCGTCTTGCAGGGCCGGGCCGCTGAGAGGGTCGCGGTGCTGGAGCTGCACCCAGGAGCCCAGGGCCTGGTCGAGGGCGTCGCCGTCGAAGCGGGCGAGCAGGCGGGCCGGCGTGCAGGTGCGCGGGATGCCCCGGGTCAGACCGATCCGCTCGCGCTGGGCCGGGTCGAGTCCGGCGCGAAGCGGACGATGCCGGCCCAGGTCGAGGCCCCGGCGAGCACGGCCGTGGTGCACAGCACCAGCAGGGCCCCGAGCCGGTAGCGGAGGCCGCGGACCCGACGCGGGTCGGGCAGACGATCCAGGACATCGGCCAGGCCACCCAGATGGTCGGCGTCCTGGTCGGAAGTGTCCGGCAGACGGTCGCGGTGGCGGGTGACGATGGAGATCAGGAAGGATGGCATGCGGACGCGGCTTCGGTTGTGATCAACGGCTTCAGACACCTTGATCATCCGAGGCCGCGTCTCGTTTCACCAACACCATGAAACCGGCAACACACCTGCTACTGCACAACCGTGACGTCTCGTCACCCGAGAACGCTGGCGCCCTGTACCCGGGGGTGAGATCCCCCCGGGCGACCCACAGGCAAGGGCCGACTTTATACGCAGACAACAGGACCGAAATCCTCCCCTTTCAGAGTCGGCAAGAAATAGATACTCAAAAGTAACCCTAAGGTTTCCCTAAGGCGTCGGCCGTCTTTTCCTCAACTGGCCTTGACTGTGCTTATACTCTCGGCACAAGATCCCACCTCCCTACTCACGGGGAGGCGGTGACGCCTTATCAATCCGCCACGGCATGGCGGGGCATACGGGATGTCACACGGGTGACAATCGAAGACCCGACCGTCCAAGGGGGGAATGTGTCCCGACTTCCACGCGCCGCCGGTTGCGTGCCGGCCGCCACAATTCCCGTCCTGCCGGCTGCGGCGTCACCAGCGCCGGCGGCAGGCGACGTCACCAACCTCGACGCCGCGCTCCTGGACCAGCTCAAGGCCGAGCAATTCCCCGGACTAAGGGAAGTCGCCGGTTGATCCGGTGCACAGGCGATCCCTGTTGCGCTGCAGAAAGAACTCGTACAGGAGCGATGCCAGGCTCCTGCTCCGTCTGCATGACACCAGCTCAGCCTGCGCTAGTGAAAGCTCAGTAGAAGCCCTGCGCAGGAGTCGTGTAAAGGCAGCGGATCCGGATGGTATACGCCGCACACATCTGGCCTGCCAGGCGTTTTCGTCCCACGATGAAAGGAACAGTACATTGAATCTGAAGTTCAGAAGGGTTCCGAAGAGCGTTTTCGCTCTGCTTCTCGCGGCCGGTACCGTCGCGACCCTGGGAACGACTCCCGCAGCGGCCGCCGAACCATCGATCGTCTCGCTCAGCGACCTCATGCGGCAACAGACGGGCACTGACCTGAGCCCCGTTGACGGTTCTTGGTACGGTTTCCAGACCGATAAGCTGGTGAACACTGAAACGACCGCGACACCGGTGGGGGAGCCCAGCATTAGTGCAGGGGAAACCGTGTATGTGGGTACGGCGACGCTCAAGAACCCCACGGACTCCACACTGACCCTGTCCACCCAGAGCTTCAGCCAGGCCGTGACGGACAGCTTGACGACGACGGTCACCCACGGCGTCAGCACCGCCGCCAAGATATCGGCGTCGTTCAACCTGAGCAAAGCCGTGACGGTGGGCGGCGACGTCACCACCACCTACTCCTTCAGTAAAGCCACCGCTGAAACCGCCACCACCACGAACACCTACACCGCACCTCAGCAGAACATCGCGGTGCCGCCTCACACCACCGCGACCGTCAACGTCCACCTGAAGCGGATCAAGGCCACCGGCGAGGTCGACATTTCCACCAAATTCTCCGGGCCCATGGCCATGGCGAGATGCCAAAACAACCAAAACAATCCCTGCGTGACAGACCTGATGCCCACCCACAGTGGTGCGTCGTCGGTTGATCTCTACGAAACGATCAACCAGGCGCAGAGCAGCAAGAAGACATTGAGGGGCACACCCACCCCTGAGCTGCCGGCCGGCTTCTACCTGACGGACGACAAGAAGCTGGGATTCAAGGGCACCGGCACGTACAGCGCCACCTACGGCGCGGACTTCGTGGTGAAGGTCGACTTCGCCCCCAACGACGTGGAAGCGGCGGGGGCCGCGGCGACGGCGCCGTTCACCAAGTCCTACGCCGTGCCCGCCACAGTAGACTGACCCGCCGCATCCGACCTCTCTGCCTTCGGCAGGCAGCCTGACGACCCGTCGTCCTCGGAGGCGTCGGCCCTCTCCGTGGAACGCTCATGTCAGCAGGGAAGGGTCTCTTGGTACACGTGGTACGTCGCATGACCGACCTGCCAAGAGGCCCTGAGGCTTCTCACCCAGCCAGCCCCCTGCCCCGGACTCCTCCGGGGCAGGGGGGCTGGCGATCCGGAAGGCGTTCAAAGCTCCCTTCCAGCGCATCGTCCACCGGCATCGTCCCTTCCCCGCAAGACCGCCTTCGGACTCAACCACCAGGCCGGCCGCTACGCTACTGCGCCGCTTCCGATCCAGCGGACGACAACGCGGGCGCGCTTTGCGTCCCGCTCGCCCGGGGGTGACGCCGGGTCGATCGACAGCAACACGAGGAGCGCCAACACCTGTCCAGCGGCCTCCCGCGCGGATTCGGGATCCTCCTCGGCGAGCTTCCGCCATGCCGCGTACGCGTTCCTGATCAGTAGGCCGGTGTCCGCCGCGGGCCGCGCCTTGACCTCCCGCCGGCGCTGCGCGGTCCCGACGAGGAGTTCGACCGTCCCCGGCCCACACCGTGGTGGCGCGCAGCGCCATCCAGACCCGACCGTGTGCGGGTGCCGGGAGCCGTGCTGCCGGGCCAGGGCCGCTTCGAGGCGGTGAGCGGTGACGATGGCGTCGGCGACAGATCCGGTACCGCTTCGCGCGGCGTGCTCCCCCGCGACAAGCCGCCCCCACAGGGTGCGGAAGGACCCGGGCAGGGGCACCACCCACTCGTCCGCGGCCGGGGCCGGTGCCGCCCACGGCATCAGCCCGCCGGCCGTCCGGGCCGCTTGGTCGCGTTCGGCGGGAACCCCTACTCGGTGCCCGCCCGCAAAACCCGCCCGCGGCAGCAGAGTCGATCAGGGCAACAAAGTCCCACGCTGCACGCGACCAGTCCCGGCGCGAATGACGAGACCCTCCTTGCCACCCACCCACGAACAGTCCGGGGGCACGGCCCTCAACCAACCAGGAGTCGACAACGTGTTGCACTGCATCGCCGGACCGATCGACCCGTTCCGGAGGCCCCGGTGGCCTCCGCCGGCCGCAGACCACAGCCCCGCGCCCCGGCCGCCGAGTCCGCCCCGCCCCACCCGAGCCCCCGCCCCGCACCACCGAGGCCAGGACAGCCCTCTCGTCCGCCCCTACCCCCTCCCCACGAACGCCGTCAAGCCGAGGCCCCCCGCCAGCGGGCGGGCCGCCGGGCTCTCTGGATCACCGTCCACCGCGTCGACATCGGCCCGCTCGCCATCCACAAACGGAAGGCGGCAGCGTGAACCCTCACACCACGCAGGAACTTCGCCTGCTCCCCTGGACCGGGGCCGAGGGCAAGCCCTGCTACCTCATCGGCGACGGCCACGGCTACGTCTCACGCCTCGCCGACGACATCGAAAGCGTGCAACTCAACATGGCCGCCCATCTCCTCGCCCACACCGACAACCTGCTGTCCGACCGCTCCGCCACCCCCGAACAACTCCGCTACGCCATCGCCCGCCTCGCGGAGTCCCTGCGCGACGTACACCGCATCGCACGGAACCGGAATACCCGGCACACCACCCCCGGCCGCACCGACCACCCCGAATAGCAAGACACCCAAGCAGCCGAAACCCCCACCCACCATCCGCCCACCACACAGAAAGACCCAGCTGCCAGGACACAGCTGTGAGCCACGGAGCCTTTTCCAACCTGGTTCTGAAGTGCGGCTGTTGGGCTGACAACATGGTGAAGCCCCTGGTAGATGGGTTTTCGACCAAGAGAACCAGCTCCACCAGAGGCTTCACGTGCTTGTCTACCCGTCGGGCGTCGACGTGTCCAGCTCCGCCCTCCGCTTCCTCGCACAGCAGCTGCGACGCCACCGTCGCGCGATCGGCTCCCGGTGGCGGCGCCTCAGCGCCGGCCGCCAGGCCCTGCTCACCCTCGCCCACCTGCGGATGGGCCACACCTACGCCCAGCTCGCCGCCGGATTCGACATCGGCACCACGACGGCCTACCGCTACGTCACCGAGGCGGTCGAGCTCCTGGCCGCTCTCGCCCCGGTCCTGACCGATGTGGTGCGGACCGCTTCGGCCAAGGCGTACCTGATCCTGGACGGCACGCTCCTGCCGATCGACCGCATCGCCGCGGACCGGCCGTTCTACTCCGGCAAGCACAAGAGGCACGGGATGAACGTCCAGGTCATCGCTGATCCCTTCGGCCGGCTGCTGTGGGCCTCACCGGCCCTGCCCGGCGCCGTCCACGACATCCGGGCGGCCCGCGAACACGGCATCGTCGACGCCCTCACCGAGGCAGACATCCCGTGCTGGGCCGACAAGGCATACCGAGGCGCCGGCGGCACGGTCCGCACCCCGTGCTGGGGACGGTGGGAGACCCTCTCCGCAGGCCAGCAAGCTGTGAACCGGTCCCACGCGAAGATCCGAGCCCTCGTCGAACAGGCCGTCGCCACCCTCAAGTCCTGGCGACTCCTCCGCAAACTGCGGTGCTCGACCACCCGGATCACCAGCCTCGTCCAGGCCATCCTCACCCTTCATCTGACCAGCTCAGAGTGAAGATGGAAAAGGCTCACGGGCTGGACACACGCCCCACGCAAGAACATCGCCACCCTCGACACCGATACCCCCTTCCCCGTCCACTCACCGAGGCACCCGCCGCATCAACCTCCACACCGCCAACACCAAGCAGCCGACGCGACCGACACCGCCAACGGCAAGCGGCGATGGTGTCCCACCGAGTGATGCAGCACACCAGGCTCACACACTCCTACGAGCCAGGCCTTGAGGTGTGGGCTCCTTCAGGCTATTTGCCTTATGCCTCGCCAGCCCCATCACTATCGAACGGTCAGTCGATCTCTCCACCAGCAGCGTGGCCCCAACCGATGCGGCCAGAGCGCCAACCGCCAGGAAGCTGCCTCGGGAACGCCAAGAGAGCGCCGACCAGCGCGACTGGGCGGACAAGAGTGAGCCCGTGCTGAGCCAGGATCCGGCCGAGATCAGCGATAGCGCGGAGCCGATTGAACCGATGGACAGCACACTGCCGACTGAACCCATCGACAGGACCGATCCCACGGATCCGATGGAGAGGACCGACCCCACCGAGCCGATGGACAGCACAGAATCCTTCGACCAGGAGGAGAGGAACGATCCGTCGGTGCGGGCCCAGTTCCGGAACGTCGCCAGAGCAGTAGATTCGATCATGGTGTCATCCTGACAGGCTGGTCGTCGAAGAGGGGCCTGCCAGACCTTCGAGACGGCAGGCCCTTGCGGTGAGGTCGCGCTGTTCGGGAGTGCTGGTCGCCAGGCAGGCCGCTTCGTGGTGGGCGGCGCCGCCGCGGTGTGGTCGCCGAGGATTTCCAGCAGGTGGGCTCTACGGCTTGGCGATCGCCTCGGCCGGGAAGGAATCCCACTCGGGCCTGGCTGCCGTAGACCATCGCGACGTACGTCATCTCTGGTTTCCCTCGTTCCGGATCGTCCCTTCGGCACGGTTTCACCGTGTGCTCGGAGCCGGGATCCTGCCCGCGACGTCTGGCAGCACCCTGCCGCGGGGATTCTCTTCGCTTCCCGTCTCCGATGGGGCGCACGAGGAGCCGTGGGGCACATCTGAACAGGTCACGTGCCAGCTCCGCACGAGGGAACGTAGTGAGAGCACAGGAGAAGATGCGGCACGACCGAGGTCATCGTGCCGTTGGACCATCCGCCGCCGCCGGTGGCACTGGGATTTCTGCCGCAGGGTGGCTGGACATCCCCGTGACGTGGCTAGGTCGTGCCGAGTACCGGGCGAGGGCCCTGGCGGGGCTTAGCGCGCGCACACTGAGGGTGGTCGGCCCCGGCCGTGTGGACGAAGCGGGATGCGAGGAGCACATGTCCTTTCAGGCTTATCTGGACAACATCGAGGACAAGACGGGCCTGACGCCCCGGCAGTTCATCGAGCTGGCGAAGGAGCGCGGCTTCGAGGGCCCGACGCTGAAGGCGGGCCCGGTCCTGGAGTGGCTGAAGGAGGACCACGGTCTGGGCCGGGGCCACGGGATGGCGCTGGTGCACATCTTCAAGAACGGCGCGAAGATCTCCGACAAGCACGTCGGTTCGGACGGTACTCACCGCGATGATTCCGACGCGCTGTGGCTCGACGGGAAGAACAACCGGCCCTGACCCGGTCGCGGCCGAAGAACGCCGGCGGTGAACCAGCCGGAGTCGTCGTGTTCGGCTCCGGTGACGGCGGTCGGGACGCAGACGCCCTGACCGTACGAGCGAGGCGGTGTGCGAACCGGCCAATGGTGTGAAGCACGGCCGGCAGCCGACGGGTCCGCACTCTGGAAGTTGGCTGCCTCGTGCGCGTGTACCGACGATGAAGGACCGGTCTGCGCGGGCGACGAGGAGGCGACATGGATTGGTCCACGGCAGATGTTCCCGACCAGGGCGGCAGGACCGCGCTGGTCACCGGGGGCTCCGGAGGGATCGGGCTGGAGACGGCCCGGGTGCTCGCGGCCCGCGGGGCTCATGTCGTGCTCGCCTGCCGCAGCGTCGAACGGGGCCTTGCCGCCGCGGCCCGCATCGGCTGCCGTACCGAGGTAGTACGCCTCGACCTGGCCTCACTGGACTCCGTACGGCAGGCGGCTGCCGAGGTACGGGGCCGGCATGAGCGCCTGGACCTGCTCGTCAACAACGCCGGGGTGATGTTCCCGCCGTTCCGGCGCACCGAGGACGGCTTCGAGGCCCACTTCGGTGTCAACCACCTGGGGCATTTCGCTCTCACCGGCCTGCTGCTGGACCTGATGCGGCATGTGCCGGGCTCCCGTGTCGTCACCGTCGCGAGCCTGGCGCACCGGGCCGGGACGGCCGGCTTCGACGACGGGCGGGCCCGCTCGTCGGGCGGCAGGCGCTCGGTGACGGCATACGGGCGGTCCAAGCTCGCGAATCTGATGTTCGCCAGGGAGCTGCAGCGCCGACTCGTCGGGGCGGGCGCGGCCACTGTCTCCCTCGCCGCGCACCCGGGCCTGTCGGCGACCGGTCTGTGGCACGGCGACGCGCCGGCGCTGCTGCGGCCGGTGGCCGGTGCGGCCCTGCGGTGGCTCGCGCAACCCCCGGACCGGGCAGCCTTGCCGTCACTGCGGGCCGCCACGGACTGCCTCGTGCCGGGTGGTGCATACCTCGGCCCGCATGCGCTCTTCGAGAGCCGGGGTACGCCGGTGCCGGCGCGCTCGAGCCGGTTGTCGCTGGATGTGTCGGCGCAGGTCCGGCTCTGGGAGCTGTCGCAGGAGCTGACCGGGGTGCGCTACCGGCTCACCCCCGCGGGCACGCCGGCAGGTGCGCCCGAACCGGCGGCGCGCCCGGCCCAGGCGGCGGGGCGGTGAGCGCGGTGGCGGGCGAGAGCATCGCGGCCGGTGTGGGTACGGGCATCGGCCACAGGCGCTTCCACGCGGTCGCCGCGTGGGCGTGGGTCTGGCGCAGCTTCGAGACAGCGCTGCCGGACGTGGGAGGTGCCGCATGGCAGACGGACCCCGTGGCACCCGGCCGCGCAGAACGGCACGACGAGCGTCCGGGTCAGCCGTCGCCGCGCGACGCGACCGAGCCCGGAGGAAACGCCCACTTCGCCTACGGCGGCCCCCGGTAGGCACCGACTTCCCTGAGTGGCGCGGACGGCCTCTTCCCACGTGATGTGGGGGACAGCGCCTCTGCGGCGGGCCGCCCGTCCCAGTGTGATGACACCGACCCCACGCCCTGCTGAGAGGCACTCCCATGACTCAGGTAGCGCACCGCCCCGCCCCGGCCCGCTCCGCGGGGCCGCGAGCCGAGCGCCGCGGCTCCCGCGCACCCTCGTTCTTCTTCAACGGCCATGTGCCGCGCCGTCGTGCGGCGGTCATCGCCGTCAGCGCGCTGTTCGGCTTCGCTCTGACCGTGGTGTGGTCGGCGCAGTTCGTCGACAAGACCATCGGCGACACGGTCGCGGACACGCTGCTGGGTCACGCGGCCAAGGGCACTCCCATCGCCGGCGTCATGGCGGGCATCGCGTTCGCCTTGGCCACAGGTATCGCAGGCACGTTCACCGCGTGCAATGTCGCCGTGTTCAGCGCGCTGGCCCCGCTGTCCGGGAAGTCCGGCTCGCGGCGGGGACGGATGGCCGCCGCGCTGCGCCCACTGGGCTGGCTGGCGCTCGGGGCGACAGCCGTGTCGGCCGTGTACGGGGTGATCGTGGCGCTGGCCGGTACCGGCATGCCGCAGTTCGACCAGAGTCAGGGCGGTGGGTCCGGTTTCTCGGGGCGCCTCATCCAGGCGATGGTGGTCTACGGGCTGATCGGCCTCGTCATGACGTATCTGGGTCTGGCGTCGCTCGGGATCGTGCGCGACCCGCTCCGGCGGGTCTCGGCGCGTTTCCCGAACGCGCCGATGGTGTTCATGGGCTGCCTGATCGGCGCCTTCCTGATCGGTCGTCCGTTCTCGCTGTTCCGCCAGTTGTTCAGGGACGCGGCCGAGAGCCACAACGTGCTGTACGGTGCGGCGGCTTTCGGACTCCAGACTCTCGGCAACATCGTCGTCATGGCGGTGCTGCTCCTCCTCGTCACCGGGCTCTTCGGTGACCGTCTGCACCGCTGGATGTCGGCGAAGCCGAGCCGTGCGTCGGCGCTGATGGCGGCGGCGTTCATCGCCGCGGGCGTGTTCATGGTCCTGTACTGGGACGTGCGGATTCTGGCCCGACGCGACGTGATCTGGTACCCGATGGCGCCCTGGGCCGTCTGAGAAACACGGCGAACGGGCCCTGCCGGCGCGCGAGAGGCGCGCCCCGGCGGGACCGTTCGCGTGAGGCCGCAACGGCGTGGACGTCAGGCGGAGCCGGCCGCGGCGGCGATGAGTTCGGCCGCCGCATCCACGACGTCGAGCGCGGCGAGCTGGGGGTCGTCCAGTACGGGGACGAGGTCGCCGAGGGCCTGGGCGAAGCGACCGCCGTTCTCCTGGGTGATCGCGACGGCTCCCTCCCACAGGGCGGCGCGGATACGGCAGGCGGTGAGCATGCCGTCTCCTGCAGCCGAGGTGATCAGCAGGTGCGCGATGCGGCGCTCGAGCGGGGTCGGCTGCCAGCTGCCGGTGCGGAAGTCGGCCATGAGCGCCTCGACGCGGTGGCGGGCGCGATCGGTGCTGACGGGCTCCGGAAAGAGGGAGGTCTTGGGCTCGACGGAGGTGAGGGACACGGGGCGGCTCCTTTCGGTGTGGCGGCCGCGGGGTTACGCGAGGCCGGCGGCGGCGCGGAGGGCGTCGATGCGATCGGTGCGTTCCCAGGTGAAGTCGGGGAGTTCGCGGCCGAAGTGGCCGTAGGCGGCGGTTTGGGCGTAGATGGGCCGCAGGAGGTCGAGGTCGCGGATGATCGCGGCGGGGCGGAGGTCGAAGACCTCCCCGATGGCGTTCTCGATCTTCTCCACGTCGACCGCGGCGGTACCGAAGGTCTCGACGAACAGACCGACCGGCTCGGCCTTGCCGATCGCGTACGCGACCTGGACCTCGCAGCGCGAGGCCAGACCCGCCGCCACGACGTTCTTCGCCACCCAGCGCATCGCATAGGCAGCCGAGCGGTCCACCTTCGACGGGTCCTTCCCCGAGAACGCCCCACCCCCATGACGCGCCATACCGCCATAGGTATCGATGATGATCTTCCTGCCGGTCAGACCCGCATCGCCCATCGGCCCGCCGATCTCGAACCGACCCGTCGGATTCACCAGCAGACGGTAGCCCTCGGTGTCCAGCTTGATGCCGTCCTCCACCAACTGCCCCAGCACGAACTCCACCACGAACTCACGGATGTCCGGCGCCAGCAACGAGTCCAAGTCGATATCCGAAGCATGCTGCGAGGACACCACCACCGTGTCCAGACGCACCGCCTTGTCACCGTCGTACTCGATCGTCACCTGAGTCTTGCCGTCCGGACGCAGATACGGAATCGTCCCGTTCTTCCGCACCTCCGACAACCGCCGGGACAACCGGTGCGCCAGATGGATCGGCAGCGGCATCAACTCCGGCGTCTCATCACACGCATACCCGAACATCAACCCCTGATCGCCCGCACCCTGCCGATCCAGCTCGTCCTCATCACCCTCGACCCGGTTCTCATACGCCGTGTCCACACCCTGCGCGATATCCGGCGACTGCGCACCGATGGACACCGACACACCACACGAAGCACCGTCGAAACCCTTCTTCGAAGAGTCATAGCCGATCTCCAGGACCCTCCCCCGCACCAACGTGGGAATATCCGCCCACGCCTTCGTCGTCACCTCACCCGCAACATGCACCAGGCCGGTAGTGATCAACGTCTCCACGGCAACCCGCGAAGACGGGTCCTCCCGCAACAGCGCATCGAGAATGGTGTCACTGATCTGGTCAGCGATCTTGTCCGGATGACCCTCGGTCACGGACTCCGAGGTGAACAGGCGTTTCGTCATGGGGCGCATGAGATCCGCGGTCACCGGTGGCCCGCAAGCGGACTTGGCCGAGTGTCGGAAGCGGCAGCGGGTCCGATGATGCTTGAACACGTCAGTCCGCCGGGGAGGCCGCGTCGGTCCGCAGCCGGGTGTTCGGGTGCGGGGAGCGCACCTTGGTCGCCGGCCCAACGGGAAACGCGGTTCGCCGGCGAGACGGCCGCCCTTGCCCCAGTGGTCGTCGGCCGATTCTCCTGCGCCCGCTTCTCCACCGCGCGGGCCGAGTTGGTGAAGTCGCCGTGCGATGACGAGGCCTGTTGCCGTGGATCTCGGCACGTGATGTGATCGGCGCCGTCCTGCCCGGTCGGCCCCGTCCGGCCGCTGCCGGGTCTCCTTCCCGTGGCGGGAGGGTGTACCGCGCTCCGATGCCTGCGCGGCCCGCCCGCCACGGGAGCACAGGGCTTCTGTGGTTTGGGAAGGAATGCTGGTGTTGTCCGTCTACGACATCTCCCTGGTGGACGAGGGCGTCGCCGTACCGGACGTGGCGGCCGTCGCAACGGCCCGCGGGATCGTGCGCCCCACCGGACTGCCGGCCGGTGTCTCCTCAGGCGCCGCCGCCTGGGCGAGCCGTGCCGTGACCGCGCACCCGCGCCGGGCGGGCGCCACGGTCGTCGCCGTCTTCCCCGGCAGCAGCGGGGAGCGCTGTCCGTCGACGGCACGCTGATCCGTCGTCTCCTCACCGAAAGGCAGGCAGACATATGCCGGATCTTCGGTTACGTCAACGCGGTGGCGATGCCGCCCGCGATGCGGACGAGCGCCGCCCCTCAGCGGGTGTCCTCCGCGCACGAAGTGCGGAGCAGGTGCGGCTGGCCGGCGTACGAAGGCTGGACGTCTCATCGGCCGTGTGGAGCGCACCCCGCGGGTCGGCAGGACCGTGTGGGACGCCGTCTGGGGGCCTTCGGCGTGTCGGCGGCCGCCTGGCGGCGGCGGGCAGGACACGGACGGCGGCGGCCGCCGCCGGGAGGGATGACGCATGGCCAGAAGACGGTCCGTGGTGGTGGCGGGCGGCGGGATCGGAGGGCTCGCGGCGGCCGCGGGCCTGGCCGTCCGCGGCATCGACGTCACCGTCGTGGAACGGGCGGGGCGGATCGGATCCGGCGGTTCCGGACTGGTGATCTACTCGAATGGGGTGAGGGCCGCTGACGCGTTGAGCGAACGGCTCGGCGGCCGGATCCGGGCCGTCGGGCATGTCACCAGGCCCGGCGAGGTCCGCGTGCTGATGGACGCCGAGGGCACGGTGCTCGCCGAGGAGCAGATCGGCGCCGTTGCCGAGGCGCTGGGCGCCCCGCAGGTCCCCGTGCTGCGCTCCGCCCTGCACCGGGTGCTGCTCGACGAGGCGCTCACCGCGGGGGCGGCCGTGCGTCTGGCGACGGCCGTCACGGACTACACGCCGGTCGGCGACTCGGTCACCGTGCAGCTGTCGGACGGGGAGACGGTCGACAGCGAGGCCCTGGTGGGTGCGGACGGCATCCACTCGGCGGTCCGGGCGAGGATGCTGGGTGACGGCCCTCCGCAGTACCGCGGCTACACCTCGGTGCGGGGGCGCACCCGCGGTTCCGTCCTCGGGCAGCGCGGCCATGTCGTGAACGGTCGCGGCATCCGGCTGCTCATCGCCCCGGTCGGCGGGGACGTCCTGTACTGGACCGCCGAGATCACCGCTCCGCCCGGGGTGTGGCCCGCTCTCGGAGCGGCCGGGGCCCAACGCGCCCTGCTCGAGGCCCTGGACGGATGGTACGGGCCCGTCGTCGACCTGGTGGCGGGCGCCGAACCCGAGGACCTCGTCGTCACCGACATCCACGACCGCGACCCCGTCCCGGGCTGGGTGGACGGACGGGTCGTGCTGCTCGGCGACGCCGCGCACCCGATGGTCCCGGCCCTGGGCCAGGGCGCCAACATGGCGCTGGAGGACGCGGCCGTGCTCGCCGAGGTGCTGGCGTCGTCCGCCGAGGTCCCGGGCGCCCTCGTCGCGTACGCGGCGGAGCGGACGGACCGGGCGGCTGCGGTGGTGCTCGCCTCGCGCCGTCTGGGCGCTCTCGACCTGGGCGCGGACCGCCCGGACGCGGACCGGCGCCAGGCGCGGACGAAGTCCGTGGGCCGCCAGGACACGGCGCTCGCCGACGTACTCGGCTGGCGGCCACGGCCCCGGCCCCGGCGTCCGGCCCGGACCGGGCAACCGGGTCCGACGACCACCGTCCGTACGGAGAAGGGGGACACCGCCATGAGACCGCCGCACATCGTGCTGATCAGCGGATCGCTGCGCACGGGATCGACCTCGGACCGGGTGGCGCAGTGGTGCGCCCGCCGGTGTGCCGAACAGGGCGCAACGGCACGTGTCTTCACCGGTGCGGAGATCGATTTCCCGGCGTACCGGCCGGGTCTGGCCGAGACGCACGAGGGCGCGGCCGCCCTCCTCGGCGAACTGCGCTCCGCCGACGGCGTGATCCTGGTGTCGCCGACGTACCACGCGTCCGTCTCGGGGCTGCTGAAGAACGCCCTGGACTACGTCAACGACATGGGCGGTCCGCTGCCCTATCTGGAGGGGCGCGCGATCGGCACGGTCGCGGTGGGCGCCGGCGCGCAGGGCGCGGTCTCGACACTGACCACGCTCCGCACGGTCGGGCACGCGCTCCGCGGCTGGCCGACGCCGGTGGGGGTGGCCGTCGCTCAGGTGCCGGCGGAGCCGTCCGCGGGCGGTGCGGAGCCCGGTACCGATGCGGCGCGGCTGGTCGAGATGGTGTCCCAGGCGGTGTGGCTGGGCAGGGCGCGGAGCGCTGCCCGTACGCCGGTGCTGGGGCTGTCGCCTGAGCCCCCGCGGATACCGCCGGGCAGGTGGGTCGGGGCCGCCCGGGCGGCGAGGTGTCAGGCCGCCGCCCGGCGGTCGGCGGTGGCCCAGGCGCGGAGGCGTACGCGATCGTGCTTGCCGGTCCCGGTGCGGGGCAGGGCGGTCATGACGCGGACGGTGCGCGGGCGTACGTGCGGCGGGAGCCGGCGGCGGCACGCGGCGGTGACGCGGCCGGCCACGGCGGCCCGGTCCCCGTCCGGGCTCTCCACGAACGCCCACAGGGTGTCGCCCCGGTCGCCCTGGCGGATACCGACGACGGCGGCGTCGGCCACACCGGCCGCCGTGCGCACCGCGTCCTCGACGAGGGTGGGGGCGACCGTCTCGCCGTGGACGACGAGGACCTCTTTCACGCGGCCGCCGACGGTGAGCCGTCCGTCGGCCGTGAGTGCGCCGGTGTCCCCGGTGCGCAGCCATCCGTCCGGCGTGAACGCGGTGCGGTCGAGGATGCCGCCGGCCGGGTCGAGATAACCGAGCATCAGGCTCGGGCTGTCGATCTCGATCTCGCGGGCGGGACCGGTCACCCGGGCACGGACCCCGTCGAGGGGCCGCCCTACGGTGCCGGGACACAGGTCGCCGGGGGCGTTGAGGGCGACGTTCGGCCCGGCCTCGCTGAGCCCGTAGCCGTCGTGCAGGGGCGCGCCTGTGGCCGCGAGGAAGTCGTCGTACAGGGCGGGTGTGAGGACGTCGCCGCCGCAGCCGCGGATCCGGGGGCCGGCCAGCAGCCGGGCCGCCTCGGGGTCCCTGATCGCCTCAGCCGCCAGCATCCGGTACATGGTGGGCACACCGTCCAGCGAGGTGATGCCGTCGGTGGCGAGGCGGGAGAGTACGCCACGCAGGTGGAATCCGGACTCGGCGTACAGGTGCGCGCCGGTGGACCGCCACACCCGCACGACGCTGTGGCCGTAGGCGTGGCGCAGCGGCAGCGGGAGCAGCAGCCGGTCGCCGGCGGTGACCTCCATCCGGGCGGCGGTGGCCAGGCCCTGGTGGGCGAGGGCGGCGGCGGATACGGCGACCGCCTTGGGATGGCCGGAGCTGCCGGAGGTCCAGAAGACGGCCGCGGTCTCTTCGGGGAGGTCCAGCGGTCTCAGGGTCGTGCCGGTGACGACGGGCTCCCCGGAGGAGGAGGTGCGCACGACGGCCGCCGGGGCGATGTGGCGGGCGGGTGCCGGGCCGTCGAGCAGCAGGGGCGCGCCGACGGCGTCGGCGGCAAGCGCGGCGACGACGGCGGTCAGCGGGTGGTCGCAGGCGAGCGCGGCGGCCCGGCCGGGCCGGACTCCGGTCGCGGCGAGTGCCCGGGCGGTACGGGTCACCAGCCGGGCCAGGTGGGAGGGCGGGACGTGCGACCCGTCGACGGTCAGGCGCGGCAGCCGGGGTGATCCCGGGCGGCGGGTCACGCCGCGGCCCCCGCGGGTGGGGCGGCGGCGAACACGCGGCGGACGCCGACGGGCACGTCGGTGTCGCGGACCGGGACCGTGAGGACGGTGACGCGTCCCTCGGCGTGGGTCTTGGCGGCGTCGTCAAGGGCGTTGGCGAGGTCCTCGGCAGAGGTGCAGCGCGCGGTGCGGCCGCCGAGCGCGCGGACGGCGGCCTCGGTGTGCGCCGGGGCGGTGAAGCGGGTGAGTGTGTCGGGTGCCCCTCCTCGGCGCGCACGAAGCGGGGCCAGCCGTAGCCGCCGTTGTCCAGGACGAGGACGGTCAGGCCGAGGCCCTCTTCGACGGCGGTGGGCAGCGCTGCCAGGCCCATCTCGAGCGCGCCGTCGCCGCAGACGAGGACGGTGCGCCGGGAGCGGTCCGCGAGCGCCGCGCCGACGGCGGCGGGCAGCCCGAAGCCGACCATGGTCTGCTCGCCGGGGGTGATGACGCGGGCTCGCGCGTCGACGGACACCACGGGGTGGTGGTAGCCCCACATGTCGTGCAGGCCGTTCTCCTGGACGAGGGTGGCGTCGCGTCCGACCGCCTCTTGGAGCAGGCGCAGCGCCTCGGGAGCGGTCAGCTCCCGGCCGTCCCGGCCCTCCGGGGCGTCCGGGACGGCGGGCGCCAGGTGACGGGTGCGCATCTCCTCGCGTACGGCCGCCACTTCGGCCAGGCGGGCGGCGCCGGCCCCGGTCGCGGCCGGCGGGTCCGCCTGCAGTTCGGCGGCGAGCTGACCGGCGACCACGGCGGCGTCGCCGAGCAGGGCGACCTCCGGCTCCAGGGCGGTGTAGAAGGCGGCCGGGTCGATGTCGACGTGCACGAGCGTCGTCTCCGCGAGGGCGTCCCAGCCCATGCGGGCGGTCTCCTCCAGCCGGGAGCCGATCGCGAGGACCGCATCGGCATCGGCGAGCAGGCCGTCCGCCGGGGGTGTGGTGTAGAGGCCCACCAGGCCGCAGGCCAGGGGGTGTTCCTCGTCGAGGACGCCTCGTCCGGCGGCGGTGGTGAAGACGGGCGCGCCCAGCAGCTCGGCCAGGCGCCGCACGGCGGGGCCCGCGCCGGCGGGCTTGCAGCCGCCGCCGACGACGACGACGGGCCGCCGGGCCGCGGCGAGCAGCCGGGCAGCCCGGCGCACCTCCTCGGTGTCGGCGGCACAGCGCAGGCGGCGTACGGGCGGCGCGGGGCGGTGTTCGGGCGTAGGGCCTCGCAGCACCTCGTCGGCGATCTCCACCAGGACCACGCCGGGGCCTCCGTTGACCGCGAGGTGGACGGCCCGGCGCAGCGCCCAGGTCAGCTGCCGCGGGTCCTCCACGAGGACGTTCCACTTCGTCAGGGGGCCGGCCATGGCCGCCTGGTCGGTGTACTGGAAGCCGCCGCGGCCGATGCCCAGGACGGGTACCCGAGTGGTGACGACGACGACCGGGGCACCCAGGGAGGACGCCTCCAGCAGGCCGGTGAGGGCGTTGGCGAAGCTCGGGCCGGAGGTGACGGCGAGGACGGCGGGCCGCCCGGAGACGGCCGCGTGGCCGATCGCCGCGCAGGCCCCGGCCCGCTGGTCCCGCACCCCGAGCACCCGCAGGCCCGGCACGGACCGGGCCGCGTCCATCAGCCCGGGCTCGTCGGAGGGGAGACCCACGACGACGTCGCACCCGGCGTCGGCGAGGGTAAGGGCGGCGACGTGCCAGGGACGGGTGTCGGTCACGGGTGCTCCTCGGGGCGGTGGGGATGGTCGGCTACCGGCCGGGCGGAGGCGGGATTCACGGACCGGGCGCGGGTGGGGATTCATGGGCGGGCTCCGGCGCCCGCTTCGGCGGAGAGCAGCAGCGGGCGGCCGGTGGTGGTGCCGTGGCGGCGTACGGCGCCGGCCCGCGGGCCGTAGCCGCCGAAGGGCCGGTTGCCGTCCTCCACGTCGAAGGT
This sequence comes from Streptomyces sp. I6, assembly GCA_003725745.1. GTDB lineage: Bacteria > Actinomycetota > Actinomycetes > Streptomycetales > Streptomycetaceae > Streptomyces. The sequence goes on from RHDP01000002.1 coordinate 20,380, forward strand.
GATCCGCTCCTCGCAGACGACGCTGGTCCCGACCCGCGCGGCCCCCGCGAGAGCCGGTTCACCGAAGGCGGAGACGTACATGCCGCGAGCGGTCTCCTCGGCGGAGTGCAGCCAGCCGGTGAGCTGCCGGGGCTCGTCGTACTCCATGGTGAGGACGACCGGGGAGAAGAACTCCGGCGGGTGGAAGGCCTCCCGCCACGGCAGGTGCAGCAGCGTCGGCTCCACGGTGCCGCGGGCCGGGTCCACCCGCCCGCCGCGGACGGTGAACTCGCGGTGACCGGTGAGGAACCGGGCCGCGCCCTCCACCGCGTCGGGGTAGACCAGCGGCGCGACCCGGGTGCCGGGGTCGCGACGGTCGCCGACGGGGACCGCGGCCAGCGCGTCGGCGAGCCGGGGGACGACCTCGCGGGTGAGCGAGCGGTGGACGAAGACGATGTCGGTGCACAGGCAGTCCTGGCCCGCGTTGTACAGCCGGGCGTCGAGCACGGCGCGGCAGACCACGTCGGGGTCCGCCCCGGGGCCGGCGACCACCGGGTTGGGGCCGGATCCGAAGGTGAGCAGCAGGGTGTCGCCGGGAAGGCGCGCGGCGACCGCCTCGGCGTTGTCCGGCTGCCCGGTGAAGACCACGGCATCGGAGCGGGCGCAGTCGGCAAGGAACTCCCGCTGTGTCGCGGGGGCCATGGTGATCCGTCCGCCGCCGCGGCCGTGCAGGTGCGGCTCGAGGATCTCGTGCACGCTCAGGGCTGCGGACGCCACCCTCGCCGAGGGCGGAGTCGGACCTCGTCGGCGTAGAGCGAAGGGATCACGCCGAAAAGGACGTAGGAGTAGAGAAGGTTGTTGGACGGCAGGAACGTCGCCAGCCGGCCGAGCCGGCGGGGGGCGTTGCGCAGCAGTTCCCACGGGGCGCCGGACAGGGCGCGCAGCGACCGGAGGACTTCGTCGGTGGCGGCCTGGGCGGTGGCGACGCGGGTGAGGACCGAGAGCAATTCGTTCCGGTGCCGGAGTACGGCGGCCGCGAGCCCGGGCACGAGGGTGTCCGCGGTGGCGGGACGTCCTGGTGGGTGCTTCCGCCGGCGGGCGCGGCCGGGTGGGAATGCCGCCGCCGGCTCCGCCTCGATGACGTCGCTGTGCATGCGCGTACCACCCCCTTGCACCCGCCTTCGGCCCGGGCCTCGGTGAGGAAGCGTCGTCCACACGGCGGTCCGTGCGCATCTCGGTTCGTGCGCATCCCGGTTCGTGCGGTCTTCGGAAGGTGGACGAACCGGGACAGCATTCTCGGAGAACGCCCACCGGGGAGGCGGCAAGTAGCATCCGGAACACGTTGTCAGGGATCCCGATCGGCACCGTGAGCGACCGTCGAAGGGGAAAGGTGGAGCGCTGTGAGTACCCGTGAGAATCCGTTCCAGCGCATTCGTCTCCCCAGTCGTTTTGCCTTCCGGGGTTCCGCTCGCCGACGATTCGCCCGTGCCGCCGACCCGGCACGGGTGGTCCCGGACCCTCCGGCCCGACCGCCGGAGCCGACTCACCGGGAAGGGGGACACGAACTCATGACCACGCACGGACGGCTCACCGTCAAGAGCGCCGCCGAGGTCCCTGTGGACAACCTGGTACGCCTGGTGAGGTCCCATGAGAAGAGCATCACGGGGAGGGCCATGCGTACCCGGGAGGACGTCCTGTCCTACACCGCCGCTCCCGGGTACGGGATGAACAACTGGTGCCTGACCGAAGCCGATGACGAGGTGGTCGCCTGGGCGTCGCTGACACCGCGAGGCGACACTCTCGACGGCACGCTCACCGCACTGGCGGGCCGGCACGGCGAGAGCGCGGCGCGCGCGCTGATGTGCCTCCTGCTGGACCGGGCCGACGAGCTCACCGTGCAGCACGGCAGCCAGTTAGCCTTAACCGTCAGCGGGGTGCTCAGCGGCGACCCCGTGGTTCCGCCGGTGCTGAGGCTGGCCGGGTTCGTCCCCGACTTCACGACGGCGCAGCTCGACATCGACCTGTCGGTACCGCCGCTGCCGCCGCTGCCGCCCGAGGAGGGGCGCATCCGGGAGGCCGACGTGTACGACGGCGCTCTGCACGCGGTGCACCTGCGCAGCCGTACCTCGGCTCCCCGGACCGGGGACGCGCGTGCCTTCCGCGCCCGTCTGCGGGAACTGCGCGAGGCGGGCGGCGTGGCGCTGCTGCTGGAGGTGTCCGGCCGACCCGCCGGGTACGTCCTGGCACGGGCCGTCGGCGGGGAGGGACGCGTGGTCGAACTCGCCGTCGCCCCCGCCTTCCGGGGACTCGGCATCGGCCTCTCCCTGCTCACCGCTGCCCTCGCCGAACTGCGCGCGGGCGGCTGCGGCCGGGCGCTGGTGACCATGGACACGGGTGATCTGCACGACCACGTGGCGCTCTGCCGCATCCTCGCCGTGCAGGGCGCATGCGCGGTCACCCGGTACCGCATGCCTACGGACATGCCGAGATAGTCTCGACCGACCACATACGACCGACCACACATGACGCACCGACCAGCCGCATACGACGGACCGCACACGACCGATCGTCCGCACACCGCGTCCGCTGGCCGACGGCGTCCGGAGAGGGCAGGGCTCCCGACCGAGTCCTGTCCCGACGTCTGACGCAACGATACCTACTCGCCCCTGCGCCGAAAACGGCCGTCCGGGCCTCGGTGCGTTTTCGGTAAGTCCTCTCCGTGCGCGGGAGGTTCACCCGCGGCGAGGAGACCCGCCGGCCGCCCCTGCCGGGGCGTACGAGGACGGAACTCAGAAGGGGCGTACCGTGCGGGCCCGGGCGGTACGGCCACAGGCCCTGGGCGCCTTCCGGTGCGGCCGAGGCCGGCGGCCTGCCCGGTACAGGGCCTGAGCACCTCCCGGCCCTGGCCCTTCTGCCGCGTCAGGGCCAGGACGACCGGGGCCGGGAAGGTCAGGGGCCGGGAAGGTCAGGGGCCGGGACACCAGTGCGGACGACGGCCCGCGCTGGGCCCGCAGCCGGCTTTTCGGATAGCCCCAACGCCGGGTGAGTGAGCGGCGCCGGTGCACAGCGGACCGCGTGCCGGGCACCGGTCGGTAGCCGATCCGGTAGAACTCCACATTCCCGTAGTCGTAGGTGTTGAACACGCCGCTGGTCGCCCCCACGACCATTTCCACTGAGCCGCCGTCGTGCCGGGTGCCGAGCACGGAGATGTGGAACGGCGTCTCATCGCAGTAGGCCCCCTTGTACTGCCAGGTCCCGTTCCAATTCCTGTAGCCGAAAGTGACGGATTGGCGGGTGAGGGCGCCCGATGAACAGTAGGCGTCCAGTTCTCCCTCGATCGTGTAGCGGTTGGGGCCGGCTGGGCTGACGGTTCCGTCGAAGCGGACGTCGTACTTCGTGTTGCCCCAACCGTCCTGCTGGACGTACGAGACGTACGCCGGCAGCGTCTCGGCACTCGCCGGCGCAGCGGAGGCCACGGGCAGGAGGGCTGCGGCGGCGATGGCCCCTGCAAGCGCTGCGATACGGCGGCGAGAAGGAAAGCGAGTTCGTCGCGGCCGCCGTGTCACGGGGCAGGTTCCGGACCGCGATCGGCGAGCAAGGCGGCATCGAGCCGCTCTGACGCGCGGCGTCCGCGGGACAGCGCCGGGGGCGTCCCGCCCCGATCGGGGCGGGACGCCCCCGGTCATGGCCGCAGGGGGCCTCAGGCGCGCGGTGGTGCGGCCAGCCGGGCCGTCAGGGTGACCGCGGTCGTCAGGGCCGCCCAGGAGGTGAGGTCGATCAGCTCCCGGTCGGTGGGATGGTGGGCGCGGAAGGCGGTGACGTCGGCGCCGGTGACCTGGTGGGGGGCGAGCGCGGTCAGCAGGGTGAGACGGGCCGCCGGGTGACTGGCCGGAGGCAGGGCGGTGAGGGGGGCGTCCAGCCAGGCGCGGCTGATGCCGGGCGGGGTGCCGTCCCAGGTGTCGAGGTGGGTGCTCAGCAGCTCGCGGACCGGCGCGGGCACCCAGTGCGCCGCGCGGTCGACGGCGGCGCGGGCGCGGGCCAGGGCCTGGGCCACGTCCGGGTCGGGCGCGGCCCAGGCCAGCTCAGGCGGGAGCGGGGCGGCGGGCAGCAGGTCGAGGGCGGCGCCGGCCTCGAGGGGCCTGCGACGGGGCGCATGGTCCGGGCGACGGTGCGCAGGATGGGGCCGCGCAGACCGGTCGGGGCCCGGTCGGGTACGGGCGAGTCGTCGAGGAAGACACCGACCATGCGGTTGAGGTAGTGGAAGGTGAGCGCCACCCGAGGATCTCCGGTGCCTCTTCGGCGGTGAAGGGGGCCGGGCCGCGGTCGCCCGGTCCGGCCCGCAGCCAGGCGGCGGCGTCGACGCCCGGTGCTCCGGGCGGGGGCGGCGGCAGGGTTTCCACGGTGGCCTGGTGGACGTCGACGCAGTACGAGCAGGAGTTGGCCCGGGACACCTCGGTGGCCACGGCCTCCTTGGCCGCACGGTCGACCCGGCCCTGGACCAGCAGGGTCTCGCGCAGCAGCAGCCAGCTCGCCGCGAGCGGGCCCGGGGAGGCGGAGTGCAGCGCCAGCGGCGGCGCGATCACCCCGAACTCCCGCTCGGCCCGTGTGTACACGGCGGCGGTCAGGCCCCGGGCGCGGCCCGGGGCGACGGCCTTCACATGGTGGATGTCGCGCAGTGAGCCCCGCAGTACGGCCCGCACGATCGTCCTCGTCGTCATGGTGACGTCTCCATTGGGCGGACTGACCGGCTACCGGACGATTTCGAGCTGGGCCATCATCCCGGCGACGTTGTGCTCCTGCATGTGACAGTGGTAGACGTACCGGCCCGGCCAGCCCGTGAAGGTGGCCTGGATCCGCATCCGCTCGCCGGGCCGTACCAGCACGGTGTCCTTGAATCCCGACTCGCCCGGCAGCGGGGGCTTGCCGTCGCGGTCGAGGACCCGGAACTGCACCAGGTGCAGATGGAAGGTGTGGTCGATGCCGCCGAACTCGGAGTCCACGGTGTCCGCGTTGTAGATCTCCCAGATCTCGCTGGTGCCCTCGGTGATCCGGGCGTCGACACGGTCGGCGTCCCAGGTCAGGTCGTTGATGGCGTACGCCATCTTGGAGGGGGCGACGCCGAGCTTCATGCGGCGGGTGGTCCCGGAGGCGGGCAGTGGGGGCAGGGTGCGCAGCGTGGAGGGGACACGGCTGGTGTCGGGGACGCGGCGGGTGACGTCGAAGCGCATCACGGGGCCCTTGGCGTCGGAGAGGACGAGCTTGCTGCCGATCGCGTGCCTGCCGAAGTCGACGACGATCTCGGCGCGCTCGGCGGGTGCGAGGGTGAGCGTGGTGCGGGGGACGGGCTCGGGCAGCAGACCGCCGTCCGAGGCGATCTGCACCATCTCCACGCCGCCGAGGTCGAGCCGGAATATCTTGTGGATGGAGGAGTTGAGCAGCCGCAGCCGGTACTTGGCCGCGTCCACCGGGAAGTAGGGCAGCGGGCGCCCGTTGGCCAGCAGGGTGGAGCGGGCCTCGGGGTGCTCGACGTCGAGGATCAGGCCGCCGGTGGCGTCGAAGTGGGCGTCGCGCAGCATGATCGGGACGTCGTGGCGTCCGCGCGGCAGTCCCAGGCGGCGCTCCTGGGGGCCCTCGATGAGGTAGAAGCCGTGCATGCCGCGGTAGACGTGCTCGGCCTCCATATGATGCGTGTGGTCGTGGTACCAGAGCGTGGAGCCGGCCTGCCGGTTGGGGTAGTCGAAGGTGCGCGAGGCGCCGACGGCGATGAGGTCCATCGGGTAGCCGTCGCTCTCCGGGGGGACGTGGCCGCCGTGCAGATGCACGTTGGCGGGCTTGTCGAGCCCGTTGACGTACGTGACCTGGACCTTGCGGCCGGTCTTGGCCTTGATGGTGGGGCCGACGAAGGTCCCGCCGTAGGTGAGCGCCGCGGTGGTCGTGCCCGGCAGGATCTCGACCTGCGCGGGCCGGAGGGCGAGTTCGTAGACGTCGGTGTCCGCGGTCCTGCGGACGGGCGCCGCCACCCGCGGCACGGGCATGCGCACGGTGAACGGCTGGGCGGCCTGACGGGGCGAGGCCATCGCGGCCTTGCCCATGCGCAGGATGTGCTCGGACGCCGGGTGGGTGTGGGCGTCCGTGGCCGCCGTCACGACCGGGCGGCTCGCCACCCGGATGGGCCAGGCCAGGGCGGCACCGGTCGCCACCACGCCACCGGCTCCCAGCAGCACACGTCGCTTGAGCATGTCTTCCCCTCGTCGATTCACCGGGTGCGCGGGACGGCACACCGGCCTTCCGCGCCCGCGGGCGCGGAAGGCCCGGTCCGATCGTGGCACCGGCGGCCCGCGGGCCCCTTATCCGATCGTGCTCCGTCCGGCTCCCGGAACGACTTCGGCAGACCAGCAACGGCAGAGATGCGGTCGTGCGAGAGAAGGCCGAAGGATGGGCCGCCGTGCCGCTCGAAGAGTGTGGCGCCATGAGGGGAGTTGACGGTTCATGCTCGACGTGACGAGCTCTGCGGAGATCGGAAGGCACTACGACGAGCGGGCGCCCATCGGCGACGAGCTCCGCGGCGGCCAGTTGCACATGTGGTACTGGTACGACCGCGACGACGACGCCCCGCTGCCCGAGGCCGTCCACCGCATCACCCGCAAGGTCACCGACGTCCTGGGCCTGCGCCCCGGGGAGCACGTCCTGGACGCCGGGTGCGGTTCGGGTGAGGCGTCGCTGTATCTGGCCCGCCACCACGGCGTGCGGGTGACCGGCGTGACGGTGAGCGAGTACGAGCTCGACCGGGCCCGCGAGCGGGCCGTGGCGGCGGGCCTCGCCGACGTGGCCGGCTTCCGGCACGGCGACTACATGGGGCTGCCGTTCGAGGACGGCTCCTTCGACGCCGTCCTGGCCCTGGAGTCGCTGCAGAACGCGCCCGACCTCGGTCAGGTGCTCGGGGAGCTGTTCCGGGTGCTGCGGCCGGGCGGGCGGCTCGCCTTCTCGGACTTCAGCCTGGAGCACGCCGGCGCCGAGCCGGAGCGGGTGGAGCGGTTCATGACGACGCTGAAGCTGCCCGTGCTGCCCACCCTCCCGCAGTGGCTGTCGTATCTGCGTGCCGCCGGCTTCGACGTGGAGGAGTACACCCAGTGCGGCCCGCGGGTGTTCGGGATGAAGAGCAAGTACCTCCAGGCCGCGATGGACCGGCGCGAGGGCGTGGCCGGGAAGTTCGGCGAGGCGGACATCGCGGAGTTCTCCCGCCTGCACCGCGGGTTCTTCGCGCCCCGCAGGGACCAGATCGGCTATGTCGTCGCCTGCGCCCGCAGGCCCCGCTGACGACGGTGTTCGTATCGCAGACAGCAATACGGAAGATGCGTCGCCGCTCGTCGGCGAACCAGGATGGCGGTGGACATCCCTGACCCCCCACGTGGAGCGTCCGACGGCCTGTCATGGCCGGGTCGCTCGCCGTGCGGTGGCGCAGCACGAATGAGGAGACCTTTCATGGTGGACACCAACACGGGCATCGAGCGGGGCACCGTGCCGGTCGCGCGGTTGCGCGCCCTGGTAAGCGGCCGGGTCCTGGTGCCCGGCGACGCCGACTACGAGCAGGCGCGCACCGTCTACCTGGGCGGGATGGACCAGCGGCCGGCGGTGATCGTGCAGCCGGCCGACGCCGGGGACGTGGCGCGGGTCGTCGCCCTGGCCCGGGAGGACGAGCTGCCGCTGGCCGTCAAGGGCGGCGGGCACAGCATGTTCTGCCTCAACGACGGCGGCATCGTGCTCGACACGTCGTCCCTGCGCGACCTGGAGATCGACCCCGAGACGCGCACGGCCTGGGCCGGAGCGGGCCTGAACGCCTGCGAGTACTCCAAGACCGCTGCCGAGCACGGCCTCGTCACCGGCTTCGGCGACACCGGCAGTGTCGGCATCGGCGGCATCACCGTCGGCGGCGGCATCGGCTACCTGGTCCGCAAGTACGGGCTCACCATCGACGACCTGCTGGCGGCCGAGGTGGTCACCGCCGACGGCCGGCTGCGGCAGGTCGACGCCGAGCACGAGCCCGACCTGTTCTGGGCGATCCGCGGCGGTGGCGGCAACTTCGGTGTGGTGACGCGGCTGAGGTTCCGGCTGCACGAGCTGAGCACCGTCACCGGCGGTCTGCTGCTGCTGCCGGCCACCCCGGAGATCGTCGCCGGCTTCGTCGAGGCGGCGGAGAACGCCCCGGAGGAGCTGTCCACGATCGCCAACGTGATGCCGTCGCCGCCGATGCCGTTCGTCCCGGAGGAACTGCACGGCACGCCTATCGTCCTGGCCATTCTGGTCTACGCGGGCGAGGGCGAGGCGGCCGAGGCGGCTCTCGCGCCGTTCCGCGGGCTGGCCGCGCCGATCGCCGACATGATGCAGGCGATGCCGTTCCCGGGCGTCTACCCGCCGGAGGAGGAGGGCTTCCACCCGGTCGCCGCCGCTCGCAGCCTGCTCACGGACAGCTTCGGCCTCGACGACGCGAAGCTGGTCCTGGAACGTGTCGCCTCCTCGAGCGCCGCCATGCCGGCGGTCCAGGTGCGGGTGCTCGGCGGCGCCATGGCCCGGGTGCCCGCGGACGCGACCGCGTTCGCGCACCGCGACCGCAAGATCCTCATCAACGTCGCGGCGATGTACCAGAACCCCGACGAGGCGGAACTCCACACCCGCTGGGCCGACGAGCTGACCGCGGCACTGCAGAAGGGCGTGCCCGGCGTGTACGTCAACTTCCTCGCCGAGGACAGCGAGGCCCGCATCCGGGAGGCGTACCCGGCGGGGACCTGGGAGCGGCTGCGTGCCGTCAAGCGCGCGTACGACCCGACGAACCTCTTCCGCCAGAACAGCAACATCCCGCCCGCCGACGAGCCGCGCTGACGTCCGGGACCCCACAGAACCATGCGCATCAAGACAGACGGGCAGCGGCAGCCCGACGACGAAAGGACTGGACCGTGACGACAGACACCACGCCCCGGGCGGGGCGCCGGGAGTGGATGGGTCTCGCGATCCTCGCTCTCCCGGCCACGCTCGTCTCCTTCGACATGTTCGTGCTGTTGCTGGCGTTGCCTCAGCTGAGTTCGGACCTGGGGGCGAGCAGCACCCAGCAGCTGTGGATCATGGACATCTACGGGTTCATGGTCGGCGGCTTCCTCGTCACCATGGGCACCCTCGGCGACCGCATCGGCCGCCGCCGCCTCCTCCTCATCGGCGCCGTGGTCTTCGGACTCGCCTCCCTCCTCGCCGCCTTCTCCACCACACCCGAGATGCTCATCGCCGCCCGCACCCTCCTCGGCATCTCCGGCGCCACCCTCGCACCCTCCACCCTCGCCCTCATCAGCAACATGTTCCGCGACCCCAAGCAGATGGGCACCGCCATCGGCATCTGGGCAGGCAGCTTCTCCATCGGCGCCATCGTCGGCCCCATCGCAGGCGGCGCACTCCTCAACCACTTCTGGTGGGGCTCCGTCTTCCTCATCGGCGTCCCCGTCATGATCCTCCTCCTGATCCTCGGCCCCACCCTCCTGCCCGAATACAAAGCACCCGACGCCGGCCGCCTCGACCTCCCCAGCGTCGCCCTCTCCCTCGCCGCCGTCCTCCCCTTCATCTACGGACTCAAGGAAGCCGCCCGCCAAGGACCCGAACCCCTCCCCCTCACCGCCCTCATCACCGGCATCCTCATCGGCATCCTCTTCGTCCGCCGACAGAAGACCCTCAAAGACCCCCTCCTCGACCTCACCCTGTTCTCCAACAAGGCGCTGAGCGGCGCCCTGGTCAGCCTGCTGGCCTTCAGCATGCTCGGCGGCGCGAGCCTGCTGTTCCTCGGTCAGTTCTTCCAGCTCGTCTCCGGGCTGACGCCGCTGCAGGCGGGCCTGGCGCTGGTGCCGGGTCTGGTGGTGTCCATCGCGGGCATGTCGCTCGCCCCGGCTCTGGCGCGTACGATCCGGCCCGCGTATCTCATCGCGGGCGGCCTGGTGCTCTCGATCGCCGGGTACCTGCTGTACTTCCTGGCGGAGGCCGACTCCAGCCCGGCGCTGCTGATGACCGGCTTCGCCCTGGCAAGCCTGGGCGGCGGTCCGCTGGTGTCGCTCGGCACCAACCTGGTCGTGGGCTCCGCCCCGCCGGAGAAGGCCGGTTCGGCCGCCTCGCTCTCCCAGACCAGCAACGAGTTCGGCGCCGGCCTGGGCATCGCCGTCGTCGGCACCCTGGGGATGGCCGTCTACCGCGACGAGATCTCCGACGCGATGCCGGCCGGTCTGTCCGCCGGTGCGGTCGCCACGGTCGAGGAGAGCCTCGCGGGCGCCGTGTCGGAGGCCGCGCGGCTGTCCGGCGGCGCGGGTGACGCGCTGCTGTCCGCCGCCCGGGGGGCGTTCGCCAGCGGGGTCAGCGCCGTGGGCCTGACGGCGATGATCCTCATGGCTGTCATCGTCGTCACCGTCATCGCGCTGCTCCGGCAGATTCCCGCCTTCGGCGCCCCGCAGGGCGGCGACGGTCAGGGCCCGGATGCGTCCGGCGGTCCGTCCGGGGAGCAGTCCAGGGAGCAGTCCGGGGAGCGGGAGGCGCCCGTCCCCTCCGCCACGGGCTGACCCGTACCTCGACGACACCGTGGAGGCCGTGGCTGACGCCGCGGCCTCCTTCCCTTTCCCGAGAGGAACCAGTTCGTGACGACAGACACCGCGCCCCGGGCGGGGCGCCGGGAGTGGATGGGTCTCGCGATCCTGACGCTGCCCACCCTTCTCGTCTCCTTCGATGTGTTCGCCATGTTGCTGGCGTTGCCTCAGCTGAGTTCGGACCTGGGGGCGAGCAGCACCCAGCAGCTGTGGATCATGGACATCTACGGGTTCATGGTCGGCGGCTTCCTCGTCACCATGGGCACCCTCGGCGACCGCATCGGCCGCCGCCGCCTCCTCCTCATCGGCGCCGTGGTCTTCGGACTCGCCTCCCTCCTCGCCGCCTTCTCCACCACACCCGAGATGCTCATCGCCGCCCGCACCCTCCTCGGCATCTCCGGCGCCACCCTCGCACCCTCCACCCTCGCCCTCATCAGCAACATGTTCCGCGACCCCAAGCAGATGGGCACCGCCATCGGCATCTGGGCAGGCAGCTTCTCCATCGGCGCCATCGTCGGCCCCATCGCAGGCGGCGCACTCCTCAACCACTTCTGGTGGGGCTCCGTCTTCCTCATCGGCGTCCCCGTCATGATCCTCCTCCTGATCCTCGGCCCCACCCTCCTGCCCGAATACAAAGCACCCGACGCCGGCCGCCTCGACCTCCCCAGCGTCGCCCTCTCCCTCGCCGCCGTCCTCCCCTTCATCTACGGACTCAAGGAAGCCGCCCGCCAAGGACCCGAACCCCTCCCCCTCACCGCCCTCATCACCGGCATCCTCATCGGCATCCTCTTCGTCCGCCGACAGAAGACCCTCAAAGACCCCCTCCTCGACCTCACCCTGTTCGGCGATGCCTCCTTCAGCACGGCGCTGGTGAGCATGCTCTTCTACAGCATGCTGACCGGCACGACGATGCTGTTCCTCACTCAGTACTTCCAGGCGGTCGACGGAATGACCCCGCTGGCGGCCGGGCTCGGGCTGCTGCCGGGCATGGCCGGGTCGATCGTGGGCATCACCCTCGCCCCGGTCCTGGCCCGCAGGATCAGGCCCGCGTATCTCATCGCGGGCGGTCTCGCCGTGGTGGTCGTCGGCTTCGTCCTGCTGTTCCAGGCCGACGCGGCGTCCGGGACCGCCTGGCTGATCGTGGGATGGACGCTGAACGGGCTCGGCGGCGGTCCGCTGGTGTCGCTCGGCACCAACCTGGTCGTGGGCTCCGCCCCGCCGGAGAAGGCCGGTTCGGCCGCCTCGCTCTCCCAGACCAGCAACGAGTTCGGCTACGGCCTGGGCATCGCCGTCGTCGGCACCCTCGGCACCGCCGTGTACCGCCACGAGATGGCCGGGGCCCTGCCCGCGGGTCTGCCCGCCGGGGTGGCGGACGCCGCCCGGGAGAGCGTCGCGGGAGCCGTGGCCGCGGCCAGTACGCTGCCGGAGGGGCTCGCCGCGCGGGTTCTCGGCCCGGCCGCCGAGGCGTTCACGACCGGCATGCACACGGTCGTGGCGCTCACCGCCGTCCTTCTGGCGGGCCTGGCCGTGCTGGTCGCGCGCGTGCTGCGCCATGTGCCACCGCTCGGCGGGGCGGCACACGACGAGCCCACCGGTCCCGAGTCCGGGGGCGGTCCCGAGTCCGGGGACTGGCCCGGGGACGGCACTGACGCGCGCCCCGAACCGGCCGCCGTCACGGCCTCCGGGGGCTGACGGCCCCTCATGGTGCGTAGCGCCCGGCCCCGCCGTCCGCGAGGCGGGCGCTACGTACCGTACGAAGGGTCAGACCAGGGACGGTTGCCGCTCCTCGGCCGGCGCGGCGCTCCCGACGGTCTGCACCGGGACCGGCCGCGCCGCCTGCGTCACCTGAACGACGCGGCGGGCCCTGCGCCGGGAGGTGCCGAAGCGCCGCATCACCGGGCGCTCGACCAGCGTGAAGAGCAGCCACGACACCAGCAGGGTCGCTGCGAACAGCAGGGCGAGGGTGCCGACGGCCCTCGGCGTGCCCCAGCTCTCGCCGAAGCCCAGGAGGCGGTGGCCGTAGCCGAGGACGAGTTGGTGGGTGAGGTAGAGGGCGAAGGACACCTCGCCCAGCCGGACCATGCCCCGGCCGGAGAACCAGGTGCGGCGGCCTTGCGTATCCGCGCGGGCGGCGGCGGCGATGAGCAGGCCGAGCGGAACGAGCATGATGGCCACCAGGTGGTGGGAGGGCGGGAAGTACGGGGCGACGACGTACGCGGCGACGGTGAGGAGCAGCGCACCACCGAAGCCGAGCGGCAGCCGGCGTCCCTCGGCGACGATGCGCGCCAGGATGATCCCGAAGACGAAGTCGAGGAGCCGGGTCGCCGGGAACTGGTAGACGAACCACATCTCCGCTGAGCTGATGTCCACCATCGGGATCGGCGACTGGTCCGGCAGGAAGCGGGCGAAGAACGGCAGGGCGAAGACGAGGGCCACCACGGCACCGGCCGCCGCCCACAGCCGCTCGGGCCGGATACGGCCGATCAGCCGCAGCAGGAGCGGGAAGAGCGCGTAGAAGAGCAGTTCGCAGGAGAGTGACCAGGCCACGCCGTTGAAGCTGCCGCGGACGAAGATGTCCGGGGACCAGGACTGCAGCAGAAAGACCTGGAGCAGCGCGGTTCCGCCGTCGAAGGGCATGCCGGCCACCTGGACCAGGAGCACCGCCGCGACGACGAACGTGAGCAGGTGGAGCGGGTAGATCTTGAAGAAGCGGCGGCGCAGGAAGGCCGGGGCGGTGTCGTCGGCACGTGCCGACCAGGCGAGGACGAAACCGCTGAGGATGAAGAAGAAACCGACGCCGGTCCAGCCGCCCTGGTAGACGGCCGTCTTGAAGACGGACGCGCTGTCCGGGTCGGCGAAGAAGCCCTCGTAGTTGGCGTGGAAGAAGAAGACCAGCGCGGCGGCGATGAACCGCATCCCGGTCAGCGCAGGAAGCCGGGACGGCGCTTCGGCGGTGCCGCTCCCGGGTCTCTTCGGTCGGTCTGTCATGGGGCTCGCTTTCCCGTGCGTCTGGCCGGATCAGATCCCCGCGAGGGTGCCAACTCCCCCTCTTGCCAGGCATCTTCGAAATTGCCCGATACGTGGTCCGGCCGCCCTGCAGGCGAGAACCGGGCCATGACCGCACGCCAGGAGATGCACCCCGCGCAGCCCGATGCCGACCATGGCCCGGGCGGGCCGAACCGGGCCGCCGCGGCGATGACGATGGGGAGGCGGACGTGCCTGTTCAGGACAACTGGGATCTGATGGTCCGACGGGACGACCTCACGGCGGCCGAGGCACGGCAGGCTCCAGCGGCCCCGCTGCGTCCGGGTGAGGTACGGCTGGCGGCGGAGAGGTTCGCCCTGACCGCCATCACGGCCACCTACGCCCGTCTGGGCGAGTCCGAGCTCCCCTTCTTCGACGCCTTCGCCGGTCCGGAGGGCTATGGTCGCGTCCCGACCTGGGGCTACGCCCGGGTCGAGGAGTCACGCCACCCCGGGATCTCCGTCGGAACCCGCTACTTCGGCTTCCTGCCCCTGTCGACGCATGTCACCCTCGCGGCCGAGCCGACCGAGCGGGGCTTCGACGACGTCGCGCCCGAGCGCGACTTCCTGCATCCGTGGTACCGCGGCTATCTGCGCGTCGGGGAGCACGAGGCGCGGGACGACCACCGGCTGCTGCTCAAGCCGCTGTACCCGGCGTCCTTCAACCTCGCCGAGTTCCTCGTACGCGAGCACCCCACGGCCGCCGTCCTGATCACCAGCGCCTCCAGCAAGACCGCCGTGGGACTGGCCGCACTGCTGTCCCGCCAGGAGGGCATCACCACGCTCGGGGTGACCTCCCCGGGCAACCTCGGCTTCGTCCGGGGCCTGGGGCACTACGACATGGTGACCACCTATGACGAGCCGGCCTGGGGCGAGGTCCCCGAGCCCGTCGTGCTCGTCGACTTCACCGGCGAGGCCGGGCGGTTGTTCTCCGTGTACGAGCGGCTCGGCCCCACGCTGAAGGACGCGCTGCTCGTGGGTTACACCCACCCCGGCGCCGAGATCGAACCGCCGGAGGGACTGACCGCTCCCGAGCCGTGGATCTTCTTCACGCCGTCCGAGGAACAGCGGCTCATCGAGAAGGAGGGCGAGGACGCCTACCGGACCCGCTACCAGCGGGCCGAGAACGCCCTCGTCGAGGACGCCCGGTCGTGGCTCTCGATCACCCGGCGGTCCGGGCCGGAGGCCCTCGTCGAGACGTACCGGTTACTGATCGCCGGCGACCTTCCCCCGCACACGGGCACCGTGGTCGCCCCGCGCTGATCCGTCTCCTCCGTCATCCGCCCGCCGAACGGGAGCGCCCCGCCGTGACTCAGACCCAGAGCAGAGAAAGACCCCTCTCACCCCCGGCCGAAGGAGCCCCGCCGGTCCGCGCGGACGGTCCGGCGGCCGGATCGTCCACCCGGAGCGGTCGCCCGGTCCGCCGGGGCTGGTTCGGCCGCAACTACATCGTCCCGCTGGCCGTGGCCGCCGCTGCCTACCTGTTCTACCAGCTGCCGCCGTACCTGGCACTGGACCCGTCCCGTACGCACATCGCCTCGCAGTTCCCCCTGCACTACACGATCCTGGCCGCGCACGTGCTGACCGGTGCGGTGACGATGGTGACGCTGGTCCTCCAGCTCTGGCCGTGGCTGCGCCGCAAGCATCCGGCGGTGCACCGCTGGAGCGGTCTGCTCTACGTGTTCGGCGGGGCGCTTCCCTCGGCGCTGCTGGCGCTGGCCCTGTTCCCATTCGCCTTCAAGCCGGGCAGCGTGGCCGTGCTGATGTCGGGGATCCTCTGGGCGGTGACCTCGGTGGTCGGCTGGGTCCGGGCACGGCAGGGCCGGTACGCCGAGCACCGCCGCTGGATGCTGTACAGCTTCGCGATCGTCTGGGGCCAGACCGTCTGGGGCTTCGTCATCGGCATGGCGCTCTTCAGCCTGCCGGTCGCCGTCGACGTCACATACGTCTCGGAGGCGGCCCGCTGGGTCGGCTGGGTCGGCAACCTCCTCCTCGTCCACTGGTGGATCGAGCGGACCGCGCGCCGCGGCCAGGACCGGGTGTTCGGCGGCCGCCGTTCCCGGAAGCCCGAGCCTGCCGGCTGACCTTCGACCGGAAGGCGGACGCGTCGTGGCGCGTATTCCCGGGCGCGTCGGGCGTTCTGTCCCGTAACCCCGGCGGGCGCGCGACGACAGCTGCGTGGGCGTTTCGGCGGCACGGGAAGCGTGCGCGCCGGGTGTGACCGCCAGGCCGGAGGTCGCCGGCCGGCTCTGTGCCGTGGGTGTACGACGCGAGACCGGCGGGTGCGGCCGGCCGGCGGCCCTTCGCCGCCGGCCGGCCCGGGTCAGCGGGCGGCGGAGCAGCCGGGGGCGACGTCGCCGCGGAACAGTCCCTCGGGGTCGACCCGCGCGCGCACCCGGTCGGCGGCCAGGACGGCGTCGGCGTCGAGGTGCCCCTGGGGCTGTTCGAGGCTTGCGACGAACGTGGGGGCGGTACGGCCGGTGTCCCAGGGGCTCAGCGCGCGGCGTACGTCCGCGCAGTGGGCGCGGATCTCCTCCTCCGGGCCGCCGAACCCCGGTACGCCGGCACCGGAGTAGGCGAAGCGTGCGTCCAGGTGCCCGAGGGCGCCGGCGCCGGGTGCGCGGGTACTCAGGCTGCCGCCGAGCTGGCGCAGCTCGGCGACGGTGAGCGCGGAGTGGGGGCGGTCCACGGTGGCGTGCAGGAACGCGGCGACGCCTTCGTCGCCGAGTTCGCGCAGGAGCAGATGGTCGCCGAGGACGGGAACCGGCTCGGGCGGGTCCATGTGCGTCTCGGGGACGGCGAGCGGGCCCGCCTCGTGCCAGGTGTCCATCAGCGGGTCGGCGAGCGCGCGCAGCGGGGCGAGCAGTTCGCCGGCCTGCCGTCGGGCTCCGGCGAGGTCGTCGCCGCCCGGGGCGACGACGACACCGTCCAGGCACAGGACGGGCCCGGCGCTGAGGACCGCGGGCACCTCGGGGAGCTTGGGCAGGTTCATCACCCGGACGGACGTGGTCGCCTCGCGGGGGGCCCGCTCGGTCCATGCCCGCCACCGGGGCAGCAGCCGGGCGGCCTGCGCGGCCGGCCAGAAGGCGGCTCCGGTGACGACGCCCGTCACCGGGAAGAGGGCGACCTCGACGGCGGTGACGACGCCGAATCCGCCGCCGCCTCCGCGGAGCGCCCAGAAGAGTTCCGGGTCGCTGTCCGCGTCGACCCGGCGCTGTTCGCCGTCGGCCGTGACGAGTTCGACCGCGCGGACGCTGTTGACGGCCAGGCCGGTGTGGCGGGCGTACATGCTCAGGCCGCCGCCCAGCAGGTAGCCGACGGCGCCGACGGTCGGCGAGGAGCCGTGCGGCGCGGCCAGACCGTACGGGGCGGCGGCGTCGACGACCGCGCCCCAGCGGGTACCGGCGGGAATCCTGGCGATCCGGCGCCGCGGGTCGATCTCGACGTCGCCGGCCGGTTCGGTGCGGATGAGCAGCGCGTCCCGCATGGGGCGGGCGGTCGCGGAGGCGTGGCCGGTCGCGTGCACCCGCACCCCCAGCCCCCGGGCGCGGGCGCGGGTGATCGCGGCGCGGATCTCCTCGGCGGAGCGCGCGGTGACGGCCGCCGCGGGGGCCACGGGGGCGAAGAGGTTGAACACCCGGGTGGCCGCCTCATAGGCCGCCTCCCCGCGCCGCGCGGAGTCCGCGGGGTGCTCGTAGAGGGTGGTCATGGGTGGTTCCTCCGCAGGTGGTGGGTACCGGTACGGCCGGCCCGCCTCCCCGGGCGAGGGTGCGGGCCGGCCGTGTCGTAGGACGGGCGGTGCTACGCCGTGCGCTCGGCGGTGATGAAGACGAAGGAGCCGGTGCCCGACTGCTCACGGATCGTCAGGCCCGCGTCGGCGAGCCACTTCGCGATCTCGTCCAGTTCGAACAGGAGCATGCCGGCGGGGCGGCTCGGGAAGAAGTGCGAACCCTGGAAGTAGCGGTCCACGGGGTCGTCGGCCCAGCGGAAGGTCAGCAGGGTGAAGGTGCCGCCGGGCTTGAGGACCCGGCCGATCTCGGCGATGGCGATGTCGGCCTGCTCGGGGAAGGCCTGCAGGGCGTTCCAGCAGTTGACCGCGCCGAAGGTGGCGTCGCCGTAGGGCAGCGTGAGGGCGCTGGCCACGACGGCGGGCACCTCGGGCAGGGCCCGGCGCAGGGCGGTGAGCATGGGCAGGCCGAGGTCCTGTGCGATGAGCCGCTCGGTGCCGACGGCCTGCTCCAGGACGGCGGTCCAGCGGCCGGCTCCCGCGCACAGGTCGAGCACGGGGCCGTCGACGGGCCGGGTTCGGGCGAGGAGGTAGGCGTCCTCGTCGGCCGGGGTGACGGCGTCGTCCCAGTTCAGTCCGGCGATGCGGAGGAACGCCGGGCGCAGCACCGTCTCGTAGTAGACGCCCATGCTCGGCATAGCGGCGAGCTTCTGCAGCAGGTCGGCGGTGTCGTCCTCCTCGGAGGCCTGCGAGCCGGTCGCGCCGCGGGAGAGGTCCAGCAGGCCCTGGGCGAGGGGGAAGGTGGTGGCGCAGGCCGCGCATCGGACGCCGTCGGTGTAGTCGAGGTCGCCGTCGCAGGAGGGGCAGCGCAGGGCGTCGGCGTGGCGGGCGAAGGCCTGCGGGCCCAGTTCGCCGGCGGCCTCGGCGGACTGGGCGGCGGGGGCGGGGTAGGAGGTCTCCAGGGCCGCGCCGTGGCGCACGGCCCAGTAGGCCTTCATGCCCGCGTAGGCCAGTACGGTGCGGGTGTCGTTGTTCCAGTTGGCGATGATCTGCTCGGGGGCGAGCGCCCTGATCGACGCCTTGTCGAAGCCGCGCTCGTCCTCGTTGAGGTTCCAGGCCGCGGGCGAGGGCCAGCAGCGGCCGAGGTCGGGGTCGTCCAGGTCGAGCGCGCGCAGGGCGCGTTCGAGGCGGGTGAGGTCGTGCTCGTCGAGCAGGAGCTCGTCGACGCTGGCCGCGGTGAGGATCCGCGCACGGTCCTCGGGGAAGTGGGCGAGCAGGTACAGCAGGGCGGTGGTCAGGGGCGTTCCCGCGCCGCTGCCCGTGAGGAGTTCCAGGTAGCGGTCCAGGCCCTGGTGGACGGCGGTCCGGACGGGACCGTCGCCGGCCGGGTGCTCCCGGTACTCGGACTCGGCGAGCAGGCCCAGCAGGACGGCCAGGTGGCCGGCGCGCCGGGTGTCGGCGCCGTCCAGCGCCGCCACGAGGGCGGGGGTGTGCTCCGCTGCGCCGCCCACGGGGCCGTCGGCCGACCACACCGTGCCGGCCAGGCGGAGGAACTCCTCCTCCAGCCGTTCGTCCGGGGCCGCCACGAAGGCGGCGAGGAGGTCGGCGACCGCCGGGGACGTCGTGGGGTGGGTCATGTGCGGGGTCCTTTCTCAGAGTGGGGCGGACACGGAATGCCGGGCCGGCTCCGTGGGGCCCGTGAGCTGCCCGGACACCGCACGGGCGATCTCCGCCGTGTTCCCGGGCTCGGTCAGGTAGAAGTGGCCGCCGGGCAGCACCCGCAGGGTGCTGGGGCCGGTGGTGTGCTCGGCCCACGCGCGGGCGTCCTGGGCCTGCACCAGCGGGTCGGCGTCGCCCAGGAAGACGGTGACCGGGCAGGACAGCACGTGCCCCGGGTCGGTGTACGTCTCGAACGCCCGGTAGTCGCCGCGGATCGCCGGCAGCAGCAGGCGCAGCAGCGTCTCCTCGCCGGGCGAGCGCGTCGGCGTGCCGCTGAGTCGGTCGATCTCCGCGAGGATTCCGTCGTCGTCGCGCAGGTGCACGCCTTCGTGGCGGTGTCGCGAGGGCGCGAGCATCGCCGAGGCGAAGAGATGGCGGGGGGCGGGGCCGGTCGCCTGCAGCCGGGCGGCGATCTCGTACGCGAGGACGGCACCGAGGCTGTGCCCGAACAGGGCCAGCGGCGTATCACGCAGTGGAAGCAGCGAGGCGACGATGTGACCGGCCATCAGCTTCAGGTCGCCGAGAGGGGGTTCGGCCAGCCGGTCGTGGCGGCCCGGGTACTGGGCCGCCAGCACCTCCACGCCCGGTCCGAGCGCCTCGGCCAGCGGGAGCCAGGCGTGGGCGGAGCCCCCCGCGTGGGGAAGGCACACCAGGCGGACCGCTCCCGGGGAGGCGGTCCGCAGTGTGCGGATCCAGCTCACGGAGAGATCGTCTCGACGCTGGGTTTGGCCGAGGCCTTGCCGAGGCGCTCACGCAGCCTCATGGCGGGGCTCTCGACGAGGTAGTAGCTGGCCGTGGCGAGGACCACGGAGCCGCCCAGGGTGATGGCGAGCAGTTCCAGGAAGCCGCCGGCCTCGAAGAGGCTGCCGTGCCAGAAGTAGATGACGGCGATGTGCCACAGGTAGAGGCCGTAGGAGATGCGGCCGAGGAAGCGCATCACCGGGTTGCTCATCACGGCGACGACGAAACGCGAGGGGTTGGGCACCGTCACCGGGGCGACGAGGAGCAGGCCGAAGAGGGTGTACAGGAAGTGCTCCGTCATGCCGCCGGCCATCGACGGGTAGTCGGCGTGGCCGGGCCGGCCGATCGGGCGGACGCAGGCGACGAGGTAGACGGAGGCCGCGAGGACCCAGCACCACACCGGCTTGTTCTGGACGAAGCGGTAGAACGCCGGGACGTTCCTCGGGGCGACGTCCGCACCCGCGGACAGGGCGGCGAGGCCCATGCCGACGGCGATGAACCCGAGCCACTTCGGCGGCCACTCGTTCTGGATGGGGTACGCGCCCATGGAGGGCAGGAAGGTGTAGGCGGCGTAGGCGAAGCCGATGACGACGAGCGGGCTCAGGCCCCACAGGATGCGGCGCACACGTGCGCCCGGGTCGGCGGTGCGGCGGGCGAACTTGTCCAGCGCCCAGGCGAGCAGTGGCAGGGCGGCGTAGAAGGCGACCTCGGTCGCCAGGGTCCAGGTCTGCTCGAGGCCCCGCCCGACGAGGCGGGCGTCGATCTGGTAGACCTGCAGCAGCAGCACGGGCCTGACGACCTGCCAGATGCCGTGGACAGCCTCGCGGTTGAGGGTGAGCAGCGCGACGGCGACCAGCACCCAGTAGGCGGGCAGCGTGCGCAGCGCGCGACGCCAGAAGTACGGCTTGATCTCGGGCTTGCGGGTGCCGGCGATCGTCGCGAGGGCGAACGGCCGGTAGAGCAGCATGCCGGAGAGCACGAAGAAGATGGGCAGGCTCACGTGCAGCTGCTGGAGCATGACGCCGAAGAACCCGTTGGGTTCCTTGTCCATGAATCCGACCATGCCGGAGCTGAACGCGACGTGTGTGACGAGCACTCCCATGGCCGCGACCCCGCGCATTCCCTCGAGTTCCGGGAAGAACCGGCGCTCGGTGGTGCGGGTGCCGCTGACGGCCGCGGGAGATCTGGTTGTGGTGATGGCCACCGGACCGACCCCCTGATCAGCGAAGAGACGGGACCAGAGTTCCGGGGGCCGCTTCGGGGCCGCATCTTGCGTATTGCGGTGTTGGCCGGGGCGACCGGGGAGGGTACGCCGGCGGACGGCCGGGAGTGGCGACGGGGAGCGGCCCGGGCCCCAGGACCCGTACCGCTCCCCGTGTTCGCCTGATCGTCACGCTCCCCGTGTTCGTCGTGCTCGTCGTGCTCGCCGTCCGGCTCAGGCGCCGGACAGGTGGTCCGCCAGGCAGTCGAGGAAGCTGTTCCAGCCCGCCTCGACCTCCGCGGTCTTCTCCGCCTCGACCTGACCGACCTGCTGGAAGGAGAGCTTCGTGCCTCCCTCGTGGTCGGCGAAGGTGACCGTGGTCAGCTCCTCCGCCTCACCGCGCTCGGCGCGCGCCGCGACGTTCTCGTCATTGGGGTCGACCAGGGTGAACACGAGACGCTCGTCCGGCACGACGTCGCGGTAGACGCCCGTGAACGGGAACTCGCCGATGCCCTCGGCGGCCATGGTGGCCTTCCACGTGCCGCCGACGCGCACGTCGAGTTCGACCGTGGACGGGTCGGTGGTGAAGCCGCGCGGCCCCCACCACTGGGCGAACTGCCCGGGCTCGGTCCACGCGCGGTACACCGCGGCGCGCGGGGCGTCGAGGACGCGGGTGACGGTGATCTCGTTCAGGGTCGCCGTGTCCGTCACGGTCACGCCTCGGGAGCGTCGAACAGGGGGCGAACCTCGACGCCGCCGTCGTTGACGGGGACGACCTTGGCGACCTCGAGGGCGTGGTCGAGGTCCTTGGCCTCCAGCACGAAGGCGCCGCCGATGGACTCCCGGGTGTCGGCGAACGGCCCGTCGCCGACGGCGCCGTCACGGACGTTCTTGGCGGTACCGGCCGGCTGCAGTGCCAGACCGTTGAGGATCTTGGCGCCGAGCTTCTCGACCTTGCCCGGGAACGCCTCGTGGGCCTCCAGCAGCTCCTTGGGGGCGTTCTCCCAACCACCGGGGATCTCCGCCTCGTAGATGAAAACCGCGAACTGAGCCATGGGGCTCTCCTTCACTGCGTGACTGTCTGCGTGGTCCGGTGCACTCCACGACGACGACGTTGCGCGCAGGCGTGGTGTCCACACCTCCAGCCTCCCCGGCTCCGCGGGCCCGGCGCATCTTCCAGATTGCTCACCCGTGCCCGGGCGGCTCGCGCCCCTGGCGGCCCGAGCGGTGCGCGGGGCCATGCGCAATCCGGGAGATGCGCGTGTCGGTGCGCCGCCCCGACGCTGACCGCATGACTGACTTCGCGAACAAGACGTACTTCATCACCGGCGGCGGCAGCGGCATCGGCTTCGCCACCGCCCGCCGTCTGCTCGACGAGGGCGCCAACGTGGTGATCGCCGGCCGCGACGCCGACCGCCTCGACCGGGCCGTCAAGGAGCTGGACGGCGGCGACCGGGTGTTCGCCGTAGCCCTGGACGTGGCGCACCCGGCGGAGCTCGAAGCGGCCTTCGAGCAGGTCCGCGCCCGCTTCGGCAGCCTGCACGGCGTCTTCGCCAACGCCGGCATCGGCCTCAACGCCCGTACCGCGGACGTGACCGAGGAGGAATTCGACCAGGTCGTCGGCACCAACTTCAAGGGCGCGTTCTTCACCGTGCAGAAGGCGCTGCCGCTGCTGGCCGAGGGCTCCTCGGTGGTCCTGAACGCGTCCTGGCTGGTGCACCGCGGGATGGGCCCGGGCTCGGTCTACGCGGCCAGCAAGGCGGCCGTGCTCAACTTGCCGCAGACCCTCGCCCCGGACCTGGCCGAGCGCGGCATCCGGGTCAACGCGGTCACCCCGGGCCACATCCGCACCGAGATGTTCGACGCCGTCGCCCCGGTCGAGGAGGTCCGCGACTTCTTCCGCGGCCAGGTCGCGCTGGGCACGCTCGGCACCCCGCAGGACATCGCCGAGACGGTGCTGTTCCTGCTCTCGCCGCGGGCGGCGTACATCACCGGCCAGGAGTTCGTCGTCGACGGCGGCCTCGTCGGCTCCGTCCCGGCCTGACGACCGGCCGGACCGGCCCACCGCCCACCGCCCACCGGCTGACCGGCCTTTCGGCCGGGTCTTCCCCCTCGCCCCCCCGCGGGCGTGACCCCAAGGAGAACAGTGATCGGCTTCCGGCTCGACGAGGAGTACGAGGTCCTGCGCAAGAGGGTGGAGGACTTCGCGCGCACCGCCGTGGCCCCGGCCATCGGCGACCTCTACAAGCGCGACGAGTTCCCGTACACCCTGGTGGCCGAGATGGGCCGGATGGGCCTGTTCGGGCTGCCCTTCGAGCGGGAGTACGGTGGCGGGGGCCGTGACTTCCTGGCCCTGTGCGTGGCACTGGAGGAGCTGGCGCGCGTCGACACCTCGGTCGCGATCACACTCTCCGCCGGGGTCTCGCTGGGGGCCATGCCGATCCACCGCTTCGGCACGCCCGAGCAGAAGGAGCGCTGGATGCCGGGGCTGTGCTCCGGTGAGGCGCTCAGCGCGTTCGGGCTGACCGAGCCCGGCGGCGGCACCGACATCGCCGCTCTCACCACGACCGCCGTGCGCGACGGTGACGCATGGGTGATCAACGGCGCCAAGTCGTTCATCACCAACTCCGGCACGGACATCACCCGTCTGGTCACGGTCACGGCTGCGACGGGGTGCGCGCGGACGGCCGGCAGGAGGCCTCGACCATCGTCGTGCCCGCGGGCACGCCCGGCTTCGAGGTCGCGCCGAAGTACTCCAAGGCGGGCTGGAACTCGTCGGACACCCGCGGCCTGACCTTCGCCGATGTGCGGGTGCCGGCCGGGAACCTGCTCGGGCGGGAGGGCCGGGGCCTGTCCCAGTTCCTGTCGGTGCTGGACGAGAGCCGGATCGCCATCTCCGCGGTGGGCGCGGGCGTCGCACAGGGCTGTGTCGACGAGAGCGTGCGCCACGCCAAGGAGCGCGCGGCGTTCGGGCGCAGCATCGGCGCCAACCAGGCGATCCAGTTCAGGATCGCGGACATGGAGGTGCGGGCTCAGAGCGCGCGGCTCGCCTACTACCACGCCGTGACGAAGATGCTGCGGGGGGAGCCGTTCGGCAAGGAGGCGTCGATCGCGAAGCTCGTCTCCTCGGGCGCGGCAATGGACAACGCCCGGGACGCGACGCAGATCTTCGGCGGCTACGGCTGCCTCAACGACTACCCGGTGGCCCGCTTCTACCGCGACGCCAAGGTGCTGGAGGTCGGCGAGGGCACGAGCGAGGTGCAGCGGATGCTCATCGCCCGCGGCCTGGGGCTGCCGGCCGCGGCCTGACCGTTACGGAGTACGCCGGCGGGGCCCCTGCACCGGCGGGGCCCCTTGCGGCGTGCCGTCAGGCGGCCGGGGCGAGGCGGTCGGCGATCAGGGCGGCGCTCTGCTCGCGCAGTTCGACCTTGCGGACCTTGCCGCTGGCGGTCATCGGGAAGGAGTCGGTGACGGCCACATAGCGCGGGATCTTGAAGTGGGCGAGCCTGCCGGCGCAGTACGCCCACAGTTCGGTGGCCGACATCGGCGCGGCGCCGTCCCGCAGGCGGATCCAGGCGATGAGCTCCTCGCCGTAGTACGGGTCGGGGACGCCGACGACCTGCGCGTCGAGGATGTCCGGGTGGGTGTGGAGGAACTCCTCGATCTCGCGCGGGTAGATGTTCTCGCCGCCCCGGATGACCATGTCCTTGATCCGGCCGGTGATGCCGACGTACCCGTCGTCGTCCATGACGGCGAGGTCCCCGGTGTGCATCCAGCCGTCCTCGTCGATGGCCTCGGCGGTCTTGTCGGGCTGCCGCCAGTAGCCGCTCATCACCGAGTATCCGCGGGTGCAGAACTCGCCCTGGGTGCCACGCGGCACGGTCTCCCCGGTCTCCGGGTCGACGATCTTGATCTCCACGTGCGGGCCGGCCCGGCCGACGGTGGACACCCGGCGTTCGAGGGAGTCGCCGGGCCGGGTCTGGCAGGCCACGGGGGAGGTCTCGGTCATGCCGTAGCAGATCGTCACCCGCGCCATGTGCATCCGGTCGACGACCTGCCGCATCACCTCGACCGGGCAGGGGGTGCCGGACATGATGCCGGTCCGCAGTCGGGAGAGGTCGAAGGAGTCGAAGTCGGGGTGGTTGAGCTCGGCGATGAACATCGTGGGCACGCCGTACAGCGAGGTGCAGCGCTCCGCCTCGACCGCCTCCAGGGTCGCGCGGGCGTCGAAGGACGGGCTCGGGATCACGACGCACGCGCCGTGGCTGAGCGCCGCGATGGTGCCCATCACCATGCCGAAGCAGTGGTAGAAGGGAACGGGCAGGCAGACGCGGTCGGCCTGCGTGTACTCCAGCAGCTCGCCGGTGAAGAAGCCGTTGTTGAGGATGTTGCGGTGCGTCAGGGTCGCGCCCTTGGGCGAGCCAGTCGTCCCCGAGGTGTACTGGATGTTGATCGGGTCGTCGGGGTGGAGCGAGGCCCCGGCCTCGGTGAGCCGGCGCGCGCCGTACGCGTCGGGCGGGGTCATCAGGGAGTCCCACTCCTCGCCGCCGATGAGGACCGTGTGGCGCAAGGAGGGGCAGCGCGGCGCGACCTCGGCGATCATGGCGGCGGCGTCGCTGGTGCGCAGCGTCGGTGCGGCCACCAGCACCCGGACACCGGCGTGGCCGAGCACGTATTCCAGCTCGTAGGTCCGGTACGCGGGGTTGATGTTGACCAGGATCGCC
The DNA here is from genome assembly GCA_003725745.1 of Streptomyces sp. I6. GTDB lineage: Bacteria > Actinomycetota > Actinomycetes > Streptomycetales > Streptomycetaceae > Streptomyces. Next base: position 46,101 of record RHDP01000002.1, read on the forward strand.
CCGATCTTCGCCGCCGCGTACTGGGTGAGCACCCACTCGGCGTTGTTGGGGGACCACAGTCCGATCCGGTCGCCCGCGCGGACGCCCAGGTCCAGCAGCCCGGCCGCGAGGGCGTCGGTCTGCGCGTCGAGTTCGGCGTAGCTCCAGCGGCGGCCGCCGCCGGCACGGTCGACCAGTGCGTCCCGGTCGGGGAAGGAGGCGACCGACCGCTGGAGGTTGGCGCCGATCGTCTCGTCGAGAAGCGGTACGGGATGAGCGCCTGCGGCGTGGCTCGGCCGGCCGGACACCGGGTGTCCGGCCCGCCCGTCTGCCGGCGTCGTCGGTTCTTCGGGCTCACGATGGTCCATCCCGTCATGCTTCCGTCAGCCGCTGCCCCCGCATCTCGGTGATTGCCCTCTTCACAGCGTTGCCCACTTCTCCGGGCTCGCCCCCATCGAGCACGATCGAAGAACGGGGAGAGAGGGCATCCGCCCTATTCTTCGGTTGCCCGCCGACTTCTTCGGTTGCCCGCCCGACGGCCTCGCCGCGGGCGCCACCCACCACCCACCGTCATCGAGCATTTGTTGGGAGATCGGCCATGAAACTCGGTCTGGCATTCGCGGATTACGCCTGGGAGGGCGGAGCGGTGCGCATGGCGGACACCCTGGCGGCGATGTCCCGCGCCGCCGACGACGCCGGCTTCGACGTCATCGGCGTCGCCGACCACGTCTGGCAGGGCCCCCACATGGGCGGGGCCGAGCAGCCGATGCTGGAGTGCTTCACCACGCTGGCCACCATCGCCGCGCACACCCGTCGCATCCGCCTCATGCCCATGGTCGCCGGGGTCCACTTCCGCGCCCCGGGCCTGCTGGCCAAGACCGTCACCACGCTCGACGTCCTCTCCGGCGGCCGCGCGGACCTGGGCATCGGGGCGGGCTGGTACGAGGAGGAGGCGCGCGGCCTCGGCATCGACTTCCCGCCGGTGGCCGAGCGGTTCGAGCGGCTCGAGGAGGCCGTCCGGATCTGTCTGAGCATGTGGGACGGCGAGAGGGGCGGTGAGAAACCCGTCACCGGCCGGCACTACCGCCTGGACCGGCCGCTGAACGTCCCGCAGAACCTCACCCGCCCCGGATCATGATCGGCGGTGGCGGGGAGAAGAAGACGCTGCGCCTGGTCGCCCGGTACGCGGACGCCTGCAACCTCTACCCGGGCCCCGACCTGGGCGGCAAGCTGGCGGTCCTGCGCCGGCACTGCGAGGCGGAGGGCCGGGACTACGAGGCGATCGAGAAGACCTGCATCATGCCGTTCACGGCTGACGACACGGCCTCCGCTGACGAGCTGGCAGGGGCGCTGCGCACGATCGCCGGTGCCGGCGTCACGCGGGTGATCGGCATCCTGGAGGGTCCGGACCAGGTACGCGGGATCGATCTGATCGGCGAGCGGGTGCTGCCCGTCGTGGCGGACGCCTGACTGCCCGTCGAACACCGGTGCCCGGACTCCGCTCGGAGCGGTGTCCGGGCACCGGCACGCGCGGCCTCAGCCGGGCAGTCCGACGGACAGGGCGTGGCGGAACACGTTCCGAGGGTCGTAGCACTTCTTGATCCGCTGCAGGCGCGGGTAGTTGTCCTTGAAGTACAGGGTGTGCCACGGCACACCGGAGGTGTTCCACTCCGGGTCGGCCAGGTCGGTGTCGGCGTAGTTCACGTACGACCCGTCGTTGGCGTGGTTGGGCACCGGCACCCCGCCGGTCTCCGCGTACACCTCGCGGTACATCTCCCGCACCCGCCGGATGTTCGTCTCGTCCTCGGCCTCCGACCCCCACACGGCCATGTACGCGGCCTTCAGGACCGAGTCGCGCTGGGCGGCGGCGGTGGCGTCCGGGGCGACGGCGTTCACCCGCCCCCCGTATCCGATGAGGATGAGCTGGACGGGGCTGGCCTCACCTGCCGTCAGATGCCGGTACAGCGCCGCCGTCTGTGCTGCCGAGTACCCCTTGCGCAGATACGCGGCCTTGATCTTGATGCGGCGGGTGAACGGGTCGCCCGGGTCGCCCCAGCCGGGATAGGACGACATGTACAGCCAGGGCCTGACCTGCTGGTCGACGAAGAGCGGCTTGGCATCCACGCCGGCCGTGATCTCCTCGAAGAACGAGGTCATCAGGCGCTCGGCGTCCGCGGTGGCGTCATCCATGTGGGCACCGACGGTCAGTCCGAAGCCGGAGCGGTGGGTGCCGTGGAAGAAGCCGGCCAGCGCCGCGTACGGCGAGTCGGGGTCGCTGTTGCGCTCGAACCAGGCGCCGAAGTTCGCCTGGAGGGTGGCGAACGACTCCTCCGTCATCGTCTCCCAGGACCACACGGCCGTCCCGCTGCGCCAGGCGGCGGGAGCCTTCGGCAGCAGCTCCGCCGGGTCGTCGGAGTCGGCGCCGGGGGCCCGCATCCAGTAGCGCGTCACCACGCCGAAGGTGCCGCCGCCGCCCCCGGTGTGGGCCCACCACAGGTCGCGGTGCGGATCGTCCTCCTCGCGGGTGGCCACGATCGCCCGGGCGACGCCGTCCTCGCCGACCACGACGACCTCCACCGCGTACAGGTAGTCCACCACCGCGCCGAGGCTGCGGGACAGCGGGCCGTAACCCCCGCCGACGATGTGCCCGCCGACCCCGACCTCGGGGCACTCGCCGGCCGGGATGGTCACGCCCCAGCCCTTGAACAGCACGCGGTAGACGTGGCCGAGCGTGGCGCCGGCCTCGATGGCGAAGGCGCGCCGCTCCTCGTCGTAACGCACCTCGGTCATCTCGGACATGTCGAGGAGGACCTCGACGCCGTGGGTGGCCAGGTCCTCGAAGCCGTGCCCGCCGCTGCGTACGGATATCCGCCGGCCGGCCGCCACGGCCTCGGTCACCGCGGCGGTCACCTGCGCGGTCGTGGTCACCACCCGGACGTAGTCCGGCCGGCCGGGGAACCGGTGGTTGGTCCCCAGGACCAGGCTCGGGTACCGCGGGTCGTCCGCGGTGATCGTGGCAGCTGCGAAGGCGGGGATGTCCGTCTCGGTCACGTCGTTCCTCCATCGGGGCGGGCGGCCGGGGGCCCGCTCGGGCCGCCCGGCCCGGGGCCGCCACCAGCGTGAACGAGGCGTGCTCCGGATGTCTTCTCCCGCCGTGCGCTTCGCCCGCGCCGGCCCGTTCTTCCAGATTGCTCAAGGCCGGGGTGCGCCCGGGATTCGCTTGTGGCGGCGGCCCGGGCACGTGTTACTTGTTGCGGGAAGCCCGTGAGCAGGCGCCGGAGCGCCGGCCGGTTCTTCCTTCGTTCCCGCTCTTCCCTGCCCGGTGCTCGGCTGTCCGATGAAGGAGGATCCGTCACATGTGCGGCATCGCCGGGGCCATGGCCCTGCGCAACGGTGTGGGGGTGGACTCCCGGGCGCTCGCGCGCATGACGGCGACGCTGCTGCACCGGGGTCCGGACTCCGACGGAGCGTTCGCCGAGGACGGCGTCGGGCTCGGTTTCCGACGTCTGAGCATCAACGACCTCGGCGGCGGCACCCAGCCGATGTCCAGCGAGGACGGCACCGTCGTCATGGTGTGCAACGGCGAGATCTTCAACCACCGCCAGTTGCGCGCCGAACTCGTCGGCAGGGGACACCGCTTCCGCACCGACTGCGACGTCGAGGTCCTCGTGCACCTGTACGAGGAGGAGGGCACCGCGCTGCTGCACCGGCTGAACGGGCAGTTCGCGTTCGCCATCCTCGACCGGCCGAGGCGCCGTCTCTTCCTCGCCCGCGACCATGTCGGCATCCTCCCCCTGCACTACGCGACGACCGCGGACCACTTCGTCTTCGGCTCGGAGGCCAAGGCCGTGCTGGAGCATCCCGGCGTGGGGCGCGCCGTGGACCTGACCGGCCTCGACCAGGTGCTCACCTTCCCCGGTCTGGTCAGCCCCCGGACCATGTTCCAGGGCGTCAGCAGCCTGCGCGCCGGCCACTACCTGCTCGTCGAGGACGGTGCCGTACGGGAGGTGCCGTACTGGGACCTCGACTACCCGCGCGCCGGCGAACTCGCGCCGAGGCCGGACGCGTACTACGCCGAGCGGCTGCGCGAGTTGCTGACCGAGGCGGTACGGCGCCGGCTGGACGCCGACGTGCCGGTGGGCTTCTACCTCAGCGGCGGGCTCGACTCCTCGCTCATCGCGGGTCTCGTCGGGGAGCTGGCGCCCCCGGCCGACTCGTTCTCCATCACCTTCCCCGACGCGGAGATCGACGAGTCGGGCTACCAGCGCCTGATGGCCCAGAAGGCCGGATCCCGCCACCACGAGCTGCGGTTCACCGCCGCGGACATCGCCGAGGGCCTGCACCGGATGGTGCTGCACGCCGAGACGCCGGTGAAGGAGACGTACAACACCTGCTCACTGGCGCTGGCGCGGCGGGTCCGCGAGAGCGGCACCACGGTGATCCTCACCGGCGAGGGCGCCGACGAACTCTTCGGCGGCTATGTCGGCTACCGCTTCGACCGGCTGGGCCGCGGCGCCGGCAGCTCCGGCGACGACCTGGCGGACGCGCTGGAGGACGACGTGCGGCGGCGGCTGTGGGGCGACGCCGGCCTCTTCTACGAACGCCGCTACCACGCCTGGCGCGAGGCCAAGCTCGGCATCTACTCCGCGGGGGTCCGCGAGGCGTTCCGCGACGTGGACTGCCTGCGCCTGCCGCCCGTGGACCCGGCCCGGCTGGCCGGACGGGACCCGCTGGACCAGCGCTCCTATCTCGACTTCCGGCTGCGGCTGTCGGACCATCTGCTCTCCGACCACGGCGACCGGATGGCGATGGCCCACTCGGTGGAGGCCCGGTACCCCTTCCTGGACCGGGAGGTCGTGGAGTTCGCCACCCAGGTCCCGGCCCATCTCAAGGTGCACCCGCTCGGTGAGAAGTACGTCGTGCGGCAGGCCGCGCAGGGTCTGGTGCCCCCGGAGATCATCGACCGCGAGAAGTTCGGCTTCCGCGCGCCGGGCAGTCCGGCGCTGCTGCGCGCCGGCGTCGAGTGGGTCGGCGACATGCTCTCCCCCGCGCGGATCAGGCGGCAGGGGTACTTCGACCCGGCGGCCGTGGAGAGGCTCCGGGCCCGCTACACCGGCGACGGCTTCGAGGTCCATCCCCACTACGGCGACGACCTGCTGCTCACCGTCCTGACCTTCGGAATCCTCCTGGACACCTTCTCCCTGCCGGACCACTCGTAAGGAACACTGATGACGTTCGAAGCCATCCACGACCTGGTGGGCAGGACGATCGGGCGATCGCCGGACCAGGTGGCCGTCGAGACCCCGCAGGGGTGCCTCAGCTACGCGGAACTGGACGCGCGCGCCGCACATGTGGCGAACGCCCTGAAGGCCGCGGGGGCGGGCGCCGGCGCCTTCGTCCCCGTCCTGGTCCAGGACCGCCGCGACCTCGTCGCCGCCGTGATCGGCATCCTGCGGATCGGCGGCGTCTTCGTCCCCCTGGACCTGGCCGCCCCGCCCGCCCGGCTGCGGGCGACGCTCCTCGAGGTCGCGCCCGAGTGGGCCGTCGTCGGCTCCCCCGCCGACCCGGCCGCGCTCCAGGCGCTGTCCGAGGCCGCGCCCACCGCCCGAACCGTCACCTCCGGTCCCGCCGCCTCCCCCGGAGCCCGCCGGGAGCACCACCGTTCCGGCGCGGACGACCCGGCGTACGTCTTCTTCACCTCCGGCACCACGGGCCGCCCCAAGGGCATCGTGGGCCGGCTCGGCTCCATCGCGCCGTACATCCGGTGGGAAACCGGGCTGCTGGGCGTGGAGCCGGGCTGGCGGGTCAGCCAACTGGTCTCCCCTTCCTTCGACGCCGTACTGCGCGACCTGTTCGTCCCGCTGACCACCGGCGGCACGATCGTCGTCCCGCCCCCGGAGACGGTCCTCGACCCGGCGGCCCTGGCCCGCTGGACCGACGAGGAGCGCATCGACCTGGTGCACACCGTCCCGTCGCTGTTCCGGGGCCTGGTCTCGGCCGCGGTCGCCGGGGACCGCACGCTCGGCTCGCTGCGCTGCGTGGCGCTCTCCGGCGAGCGGCTCGCGCCCTCGGACGCCGAGCGCCTCTTCGGCCGGTACGGCGACCGGATCCGGCTGCTGAACCTGTACGGGCCGTCGGAGACGACGATGACGAAGACCTTCCACGTCGTCACCCGCGAGGACCTCGCCCGCCCGTCGATCCCCGTCGGCCGCCCGATCCCGGACGCGGAGGTGCTGCTCCTCGACGAGCACGGGCGGCCCGCCGAACCCGGCACGGTCGGCGAGATCCATCTGCGCACCCCGCACCGGTCCCTGGGCTACCACCGCCGCCCCCAGGAGACCGCCCGGGCCTTCGTGCCCCACCCGGTCACCGGCGACCCCGACGACCTCGTCTACCGCACCGGGGACTACGGCCGTCTGCTCGACGACGGCGCCCTGGAGTTCCTCGGCCGCAAGGACCACCAGGTCAAGATCGGCGGGGTACGGGTCGAACTGGAGGGGGTCGAGAGCGTACTGCGCGACCACCCGGCCGTCGCGGACGCCGCCGTGGTCGCCGCCGAGGAGGCCGGCGCGGCCCATCTCTGCGCGTACCTGGAACTCCGTGACGCCCCGGGCGGCACCGTGCCCGAGGCGTTCGACAGGGAGCTGCGCGGCCATCTGCGCGAACGGCTGCCCGACAGCGCGGTACCGGCGCGTTTCGTCCCGCTCGCCGAGCTTCCCCGCACCCTCAGCGGCAAGATCGACCGGCGTGCGCTGCCCGCCCTCTCGCCCCGCGCCGCGGACCACACCGCAGGCGAGCCGCCCCGTACCACGACGGAGCGGACGGTGGCGTTGCTGTGGCTCCGGACCCTGCCCGTCTCCGGCGTCGGCCGGGACGACGACTTCTTCGCCTCGGGCGGCACCTCGCTGCTCGTCGTCTCGCTGCTCGCCCTGGTGAACCAGACCTTCGCGGTCACCGTACCGCTGCGGGACTTCCTGCTGTCGCCGACGGTCGCGAGCCTCGCCGCAGCGGTCGAGAAGGAGCTGCTGGCAGCCGACGCGCCACTCGACGACCTCTTCGCCATCCAGGGACCGGATCTCCGATGACCACGCACCTCGCTCCTGCGACCACCGCCGCGGCCGAGACCGGCACCGGCACCCCCGAGCGGGCCTGCGCCCGCTGCGGGATCAGCGGCCGCTACCCCGGCATCGCCTTCGACGCGGCCGGCATCTGCGACCTGTGCACGATGTACGAGCGCCACGGGACCGAGATCGACGCCTACTTCGGCGACGTGGAGCGATTCGTCTCGCTGGTCCGCGCCCGGTCCGCGGAGCGCGGCTCCGACGTCGACTGCCTGCTGCTCTACAGCGGCGGCAAGGACAGCTCGTACGTCCTGTACCGGCTGATCGACCTGGGCCTGCGCGTGCGGACCTTCACCTTCGACAACGGGTTCATCTCCAGGACCGCCCTGCGCAACGTGGAGACCATCACCTCCGAACTCGGCATCGAGCACGTCACCGCCACCCACGCCGACCAGGACAGGGTCTTCCTGCGCAGCCTCCAGCAGCACAAGAGCGTGTGCAACGGATGCTTCCGCTCCCTGCTGGACCTGAGCACCCGGCACGCCCACGATCTCGGCATCCCGACCATCGTCACGGGCCTGTCGCGCGGTCAGATCATGGACGAGCGGCTGTCCTGGTTCCACCGTCGGGGCATCTTCGACCCGGCTGAGATCGAGCCGGGTCTGAGGGAGGGCCGCCGCGTCTACCACCAGTCCGGCGGGGACATCGCCCCCGAGGTGGTCGACTCCGTCGAGGTCGTCGACTACTACCGGTACTCCGACGTCACCAAGGACGGCATCCGGGCCCTGCTGCACGAGCGCTCCGACCTGTGGGCACAGCCGGGCGACACCGGCTTCTGCAGCTCCAACTGCATGATCAACGACGCGGGTGTCCTCGTGCACACCCGTGAGCGCGGCTTCCACAACTACGAGGCGCCCACCCGTTGGGAGGTGCGCCTGGGGCACCTGGAGCGGGCGGAGGCGGACGAGGAGCTGCGCATGCCGGCCGCGACCCCGCGGGTGCGCAAGATGCTGATGCGGATCGGCTACCCGCTCCCCGAGGCGGGGACGGTCCGCCCCGGGGCCGGTGCCCCGGCGGCGGAGCGGACCTCGCCCGCGGTCACCACCGTCTCCACGTCCGACGCCGACTCCACAGCCGACAGGCACCGTACGCCGCTGACGCCCGCTCAGCGGCAGGTGCTGGCCCGCGCCGGGAACACCCCCGGCCGCCAGGGCAGGGCCCTGCTCCTCGAGGCGAAGGCCCCGGCCGACTCCGCCCTGGCCCGCCGGTCGACGCTGGCGCTGCTGCTGCACCACGAGGCGCTGCGGCTGCGGTTCGCCGAGCGCGACGGCGGGTGGGAGCAGTACGACGCCGGGGTGTCAGGTGCCCTTCCCGTGCTGCGCCTGGACGCGTCCGGGCGGGACACCCCGGCGGAAGCCGGGCTGCTGCGCGCGGCGGTGGACCGGCTGCGGTCGCGGATCAGCCTCACCGACGGCCCGCTGCTGCAGTTGGCCCTGGTCGACCGCGGTCCGCTCCCGGCCCGGCTGCTCCTCGTCGTGCACGAACTGCTGGCCGACACCCGCTCCTGGCGGACGCTGCTGCGGGACCTGTCCGCTCTCTGGGCCGCCGGCGGAGAGACGCCGCTCCCGCCGACGGAGTCGTTCCTGCACCGCGCGGCGGCCGTCGCGCCGGGCGCGGCCGATCGCTTCGACCAGCCGGGTCCTGGCCCGGCACGGTCACCGGCGGCGGACGCCGACGCACGGGAGCCGGTACGGATCCGGGTGGACTGCGGCGCGCCCGCGAGCGCGACGCGGGTGGCCGCGGCACTGTCGGCGGTCCTCGCCGACCTGGGCGACGAGCCGGGCGTCGAGGTCCTCGACCACACGGCCGAGGACGGGCCCCGGGGCATCGGCCGCTGGTCCCTGGCACAGGCCCCGTCGTCCGGCGCGCCCGCACTGATCCGCTACGAGCACTTCGGCGACCTCGCCGCGCTGCTGCCGACGGACTCCCCCTTCGCGCTCGTCGCCGCGGACGAGGCCGACTTCACCGTCCTGCCCGGGACCGGCCGGGACACGGTGACGGTCAGCGGCGTGGTCCGGCAGGGGGTGCTCCACCTGGACTGGTGGTGCCCGCCCGGCCGGCGGGGCCGGCTGCTTGCCGCCGCGGTACCCGAGCGGGTGGCACGCCGGCTGACGGCGGCCACGGACTCCGCGGCGCCATGATGCCCCCGGGGCCGGAGCCGGAACCGGAGCCGGGGCCCGACCCCGGACCGGATCCGGACCGGATGCCCGCCGGGACCCTCGGTGTGCTCGGTGGGATGGGGCCCGCCGCGACGGCCGAGTTCCTGCGGCTGCTCGCCGCCCGGGTGCCGGCGGCGGAGGACCAGCACCATCCCCGCATCGTCATGCTGTCGGACCCGTCGGTCCCCGACCGGTCCACCGCACTGCTGGAGGGCGGTGACGCCCCGCTGCCCGCCATCCGGGAGGGACTGGCGACCCTGGCCCGCTGGGGCGCCGACCTGCTGGCCGTGCCGTGCAACACCGCGCACGTGTACATCGACCGGATCCGGGCGGAGCTGCCGGTCCCCGTCGTCCACATCGTCGACGCCACGCTGCGGGCGGCGATGGCGCTCAGCCCGGAGGGCGGCTGGCTGGCCGCCACCGCCGGTACCGTCGCCAGCGGCCTCTACCAGCGGCGGGCCGCGGAGCTGGGCTACCGGCTGGCCGTCCCCGGCCCGGCGGTCCGGGCGCGGATCCACCACGCGGCCGTCCTGGTCAAGGCGGGCCGTACGGACGAGGGCGGGCGGCTGCTCGCGTCGGCCGTCCGCCCGCTGTGGCGTGAGGAGCGCCTGCCGGTGCTGACCGCGTGCACGGAACTTCCGCTGGCCTACGACGCGTCCGGGCTGCCCGCGGCGGCGGCGGTCTCCAGCCTGGACGCCCTCGCGACGGCCTGCGTGGACGCCCTCTACGCCGCGCCCGCCCGGCCCTCCTCCCGCGCGGCCGGACTGACGGCGGCGGCGTAGCGGGCGGGCGGGGCCGAGAACGGTTCGCCCTCGCGCCGGTGGGCGTCGTCCCGGGTGGAGGAGGGAGGTTGTCAGCCGTCGATGCGGCTGGCCCGCTCTCGAAGGTCCTGGGCCCGGGGCAGGCTCTGGAAGCGGCACAACCGTACGCGCGTGTCTCGCAGAGCGGCCTGTACCTTCACCGGCTGGATGCCGTCGGCACACTCGACGAAGTCGCTCCAGGTGTCGAGGGCACCGTCCACGTCGCCTTGGCGGAGGCGAACGCCGCCGAGGTCGGCCAGGACGATGGCACGGGTGCGACGCCGGTCCACACCGTGGATCTCCAGAGCGAGGTGGAGGTGTTCCTCGGCGGCGTCGAGATCGCCGAGCCGGGAGAGGATCATCCCGGGCTCGTGGGCCCACCGGCCGGGCGAGTAGTGAGCCGCCCAGGACTCGCCGCCGGTCGCGGTCGGCTTGCCGATCGCCGTCTCGGACAGGCCCAGATGCCGGGTGGCCGTCCTGCGGTCGTCGTCCTGGGCGGCGGCGTTCGCGAGGGTGGCCTCGTAGTAGGCGACGGCGCGGCCGTCGCGTACGTGACCGCCGTACTCGACACAGGCTTCGCCGAGTTGCACGACCTCCGCCCGGAAACCCAGCTCGACACACTGCACTGCGTGTCCCCGCAAGGCAGTGGCGGACAACTCGGGATCCCCGGCCTCGGCGGCGAGACGGAAGGCATGCGCGTAGTAGCCCTGGGCGAGCCCCCGCAGATGTGGGGTGTCGCCCTCGTCCTGGGCCATCCATCCGGCCAGGTGGACGAGCTGGGAGGCCGCGGCGTACAGCTCTCGCCGGTGGCTGCGGTGAACCGCCCGTTCAGCCAAGGGCCGACGTCTTCGGTGAGGTAGCGCACGGCCAGATGGCGGGCGTGGCCCCCGCCGAGTTCGGAAGCGGAGTCGCCCAGAGCCTTGACCATCTGCTTGACGGCAGCCACTTCGCCCCTGCCTACGCGGACCGCTCCGGCTGGGGTACCGCGGGTGCGGCGGATGATGCTCTCGGGGTCGGGCAGACCAAGGGCCGCCAGGGCGTATCCGCTGGACGCGGTGATGAAGATCCGGCGGTCCACATCGCTCCTTCCCAGGGATAGGACTGATGCCACGGTATCCGTGAGGAGTCCACCCGGCCCGGTCTCGGGAAGGTTGATCGACTCCGGGTCCAGGTTGAGGACCTGGGCGGTGTACGGCCACCAGTGCTCCGGGCTCCGCTCGCCGGTCATCCAGCGGCGGGCGCGCTGGCGTTGTAAGCGGCGGGGATCACCATGCCTGCACGCCTCTGATCCCGCTGACCGGCACGTTCAACTTGACCACCCAAGATGACGATCGCCGTGCGGAACAGCCGCGCCGGTCAGATGCGGACCGTGAGGCAGTCGGGGGTCTCCGGGCCGGTCCCGAGCGCGTAGGCGTTGTACGCGTCGAGGTGCCCCTGGGCCTCGGCGGTGGCCCGGGCGAGGCGGGCGTCCGGGTCGGCGCCCTCGGTCAGGATCTCCTCCATCGCGGCCATGAACACGATCTGCACCGCGTGGAACGCGCCCAGCACCGCACCGTGCGCCTCGGGCGGGCCGACGCGCAGTTCGAGCTGCTCGCTCGTGGCCCGGTGGTGCGGGTGTGCGTCGAACCAGCCCTCCTCCTCCAGCAGGGCGATACATCCGTACGTCGCCGGGGCGGAGCCGCTGGCCTTGTGCCAGGCGGCGGCCGCGCGGGGGCTGTTCAGGTACTGCATGAACGCCAGCGCGCCGTCCCGGGTCGCCTCGTCGAGGCCGTCTGCGAGCCACAGCGAGTCCCCGCCGATCCAGTTGCCGGCGCAGGGCAGGGCACCGTTGCGGGGCAGGACACCGACCTCGATGTCGAAGCCGGCGGCGGCCGCCGCCCGCACCATGTAGTTGGCGTCGAAGGACGAGCTCAGCCGCAGGGCCACCTCCTGGTCGGCGAAGGCCCTGAAGGTGCCGGCCCAGTCCTCCTGTACGCCGGTGTGCAGGTAGTGCCCGGCCCGGTGCAGGCCGCGCCACCAGTCCACGTACGCCTTCACCGCGTCGGAGGCCAGGTCGACGCGGGTGGCCCGGCCGTGTCGCCCGTTGCCCGCGTCGGTGAGCAGGGCGCCCTGCTGGGCGACCGCATGCTGCAGGAACTTGCCGTCCACGGGCCAGGCGATGCCGTGCGGGGGGCCGTCGGCGAGGCGGGCGACGGCCTCGCACGCGGCCGTGGTCTCCTCCCAGGTCCGGGGTGCGGCGGCGACCCCGGCCCGGCGCAGCACGGTGGTGTTGGCGTACAGGAGCATGGTCGAGAGGGTCAGCGGCATCGTCGCGAAGTCGCCGTCGACGGTGTAGTACTCGCGTACGCCCGGCAGGAAGTCGTCGAGGACGACCGCCTCGCCGAGGATCTCCGTACGTCCGGCGACGGCCTTCTCCACGGAGACGAAGAGCGGGCTGCCGTCCTGGGCACGGGCGTCGCGCGCCAGCTGCGAGGCTCCGGCGTAGTAGGTGGCGATCGCGGGGGCACGGCCCGCGGCCGCCGCCCGGGCGATCGCGTCGGGGAGCTCCTGGTAGGAGAAGCCGCGGAGGTTGATCTGGTGGCCGGGGTGGGCCTTCTCGAACTCCCGGGCGCGTTCCCGGATCGGCTCCAGAAAGTCGGGGAACGGGAACTCGGACAGCCATGCCTCGATGACGACGGCGTCGTCCGGGGCGGGATGCATGGGTCCTCCAGTCGGGGGATCGGAGCGGAGCACGGGAGCGGCCTCAGGCCGTGACGACCGGGAGCAGGACCCGCTGCGGGGCGGCGGTCTCGTCGGTGCCGGCTGGAGCCGGGCGGGGGCGACCGTGACCGGGGCACCGTTGAAGACGGCGTTGCCGGACAGCGCGTCGGTCACGGAGTCGTCGGTGAGGGCGTTGGCGTTCACACCCGGGTGGAGCGAGGCGGTGCGCTGCGCCGACCCGGCGTGTCCCCAGCCGTGGGGCAGGCTGACGACGCCCGGCATGATGCGGTCGTTGGGCTCGACGGGCACGACCAGGTCGCCGGTGGCGGAGACGACCCTCGCGTGGGTGTCCAGACCCAGCCGGGCCAGGTCGTCGGGGTGGATGTGCAGCGTGCACCGGTTGCTGCCGCCCATCAGCGACGGAACGTTGTGCAGCCAGCTGTTGTTGGAGCGGAGCTGGCGCCTGCCGATGAGGACCATCGGCGGGGCCGGGGCGGCGAGCCGTTCGCGCAGCCGGCCGATCTCCTCGCCCAGCTCGGCGGGGGCGAGCCGGACGAGCCCCGACTCCGTGCTGAGCACCTCGTTCAGCCGCGGCTCGAGCGGCCCGAGGTCGATCCCGTGGGGGTGCTTGCGCAGTTCGGCGAGGGAGAGCCCGTACGGGCCGAGGCGCAGCATCGCGTCGAGCATCAGCTCAGGACCGCTGTCGCCGTCGAGCAGGGCGCGGGCCTCGGCGGCCTCCATGCCCTCGAAGGGCGAGCCGGGGATCTGGACCCCGGCGCCGAGGAGCTCGCCGAGCACCATCTCGTCGACCGCGGCGGGGTCGGCGTCGGCGCCCTGGCCGGCGGCGATCAGGCAGAGCCGGGCCATGATCTCCGCCTCGGAGAGCTGCCCGGGTTCGAGCGGGAGGACCGGTGGCGAGAACCGGGTGTAGTTGCGCACGGTGACGGTGAGCAGCAGCAGGTCGTAGTGCGGCATCTGCATCATGCGCGGCGGCGGCAGGATGACGTGGGCGCGCCGGGTGGTCTCGTTCAGGTACGGGTCGACGCAGACCATGAAGTCCAGGCCGTCGAGGGCCCGTCCCAGGCGGGGGCCGTTGGGCGCGGACAGGACGAGGTTCCCGGCCACGCAGATCAGCGCCCTGACCTGCCCCTCGCCGGGGGTCTCCATCTCGTCGGCGAGGGTTGCGACGGGCAGTTCCCCGAGGGCCTCCGGCAGTCCCCGCACCCGGCTGTGCCAGCGGCCCGAGGTGAAGGGGCGCGGTCCCCACGGCACTTCGAGGGTGGCGGGACGGGTGAACATGACGCCGCCGGGCCGGTCGAGGTTGCCGGTGAGGGTGTTGAGCACGTCCACCAGGTACTGGGTGAGGGTGCCGAAGTCGGCGGTGCTGGTGCCCATGCGGGTGTAGACGGCCGCGGTGGGCGCGGAGGCGAGTTCGCGCGCGAGCCGGACGATGGTCGCGGCGGGCACCCCGGTCGCGGCGGACACGGCGTCGGGGGTGAAGGGGCGGCGTGCGCCCGCAGTTCCCCAAGGCCTTCCGTCTCGACGCGTACGGTGGTGAGGTCCTCCGCGAACAGCGTGTGGACCAGGGCGAACAGCAGCAGGGCGTCGGTGCCGGGCCGGACGAAGACGTGCTCGTCGGCGAGGTCGGCGGTGCGGGTGCGGCGCGGGTCGACGACGACGATCCGGCCACCGCGCGCCCGGATCGCCTTCAGCCGGCCGGGGAAGTCGGGGGCGGCGCACAGCGAGCCGTGCGACTCGGCCGGGTTGGCGCCGATGATCAGCAGGTGGTCGGTGCGGTCCAGGTCGGGCACGGAGATCGCCATGGCGTTGCCGAACATGAGACCGCAGGAGACGTGCTTGGGCATCTGGTCGATGGTGCCGGCGCTGTAGAGGTTGGTGGTGCCCAGGGACTGCGAGAGCGGGCCGCGGTAGAAGATGCCGCCCATGGTGTGGAAGGTCGGGTTGCCGAAGTAGGCGGCGACTGACTGGCGGCCGTGGTCCTCGACGACGCCGGCCAGGCCCTTCTCGACGGCTCGGAAGGCCTCGTCCCAGGTGGCCTCGCGCCACTGGTCGCCGGTGCGGATCATCGGCACGCGCAACCGGTCGGGATCCTCGTCGATGCGGCCCAGGCTGGCGCCCTTGGGGCAGACGTAGCCCTTGGAGAACGGGTCGTCCGCGTCGCCGCGGACGCCGGTGACACGGCCGTCGTCGTCGAGCTCGATCCGCAGTCCGCAGACGGCGTCGCAGACGGGGCAGGTGCGGTGCGCGGTTCTCAACGGGACTCCAGATCGTCGGGTGGCGGATCCGTCGCGGCCGGCTCGACGGACCGGGCGGTCCGACGATCGCACCGCCCCTTCGCGGGCCGCATCTTCCCGCGTGCGGTCCTGCCGCGGGCGGCCCTGCCCGCCGGACCCGCCGCCCGTTCGCGGGTGCCGTGTCGGCGCTGCGCAATCAAGGAGATGCCCGCGTCGGCGGGTGGGTGCGACGCTGCGAGCCATGGCCGTGGGCCAGGGTCGCAGCGCGGCGCGACATGGGCGGGTGCCCTGTGCCGCGGTGCGGCTTCATTCCAAGGCGAAGGAAACCGCGCAGCAATGACCGTCACCGCGAGTGCTCCCGAACGGACCGCCGTCCCGGTACCGGAACCCGGACTGACCCCGGACGAGGTCGTGGCCCGGGCCGAGGAGCTCGCCCGCGGGCTGATCGGCCGTCAGGCCGAGACGGAGCAGCGCGGCTTCTACGCCGAGGACACCCATGAGGCGTTCCGCAGGGCGGGCCTGTACCGGATCCTCGTTCCGCGGCGCTACGGCGGTTACGAGTTCGGCGTCGAGACCTTCATGCGTGTGGTGGTCGCCCTTTCCCGGGGCTGCCCCTCGACGGGCTGGATGTACTGTCTGGGCGCCGCCCACGCACACGCGGTGGCCGCCCTGTTCGACGAGCGGGCGCAGGCGGAGATCTTCGCCTGCGGCGACTTCCTGTGCCCCGCGACGGTGGCTCCGAGCGGCACGGGCCGGCGCACGGCCGACGGGCGGTGGCTGGTCGAGGGCACCTGGCGCTACTGCTCCGGATCGCCGTACGCCACGCACTTCCTGGGCCACACCCTGGTCGACGACGGGGACGGCGACGTACGCCCCCTGCTGTTCGTCGCGCCGCGCGAGACGTTCAGCCGGCTCGACGACTGGGGCGCGCAGCTCGGTCTGCGGGGCAGCGGTTCGCACGGCCTCCGGATCGAGAACGCGCTGATCCCGGACCACTTCACCCTGGACACCCACCTCAGCCGGGTGAATGTCGCCGACGGCACCCCGGGGCGCGCCCTGCACGGCAACCCGATGTACGGGGGCGGTCCGCTGAGCTTCATGATCCTGGAGGACGCGGCGCTAGCGGTCGGCATGGCCAAGGGGGCTCTCGACGCGTACGAGGAGCTGATGAGGTCGCGGCAGACGATGTTCCCGCCCGTCGTCACCCGCTTCGAGGATCCCGACTTCCAGTACTGGTACGGCGAGGCGGCCGGTCTGGTGCACTCCGCGGAGGCCGGTCTGCTGGGCGCTATCCGGATGTGGGACGAGGTCGCCGCTCTGGGGGACGTCACTCCCGAGCACGAGCTGCGGGTCGCCACGGTCTGCCGTGAGTCGGTGCGGATGAGCTGGCGCGCGGTCGAGAGGTATCTCTTCCCGACTGCCGGTTCCAGTGCCGTCCGCAACGGCGAGCGCATGGAACGGATCTGGCGCGACATGTCCATGCAGCAGAGCCATGCCGGAATCGCCGTCTTCCTCTTCACCGCCGCCAACCGCGAACTCGCGCGCGCCCGCTTCGGTGCCGCGGGCGACCACTGAGCTCCCCGGCCGCCCGCCCGGACGGGGCGGGGGCCGGGGGCAGCACACCAGGAGATGCGCCGCGGTGAGCCGGGGCGCGACGATCGGCTCCTCTGGAGCCGATCACCTGATGGCAGACCAGACCAGAATTCCACCCCATACCGGGGAATTTCGAGGAGGTACCCGTGTCGGGCGACAAGACCGGTACTCGCGCGGTGGTACTCGGCGGAAGCATCGCCGGCCTGTTCGCGGCCAGAGTGCTCGCCGATGCCTATGACGACGTACTCATTGTGGACCGCGACGTCCTGGTCGGGGTGGAAGGGCCGCGCAAGCACTGCCCCCAGAGCCGGCACATCAACGGCCTGCTGGCCCGCGGCCAGCTCGCCATGGAGGAGATGTACCCGGGGATCACCGAGGAGATCTTCGCGGACGGCGTCCCCACCGGCGACCTCGCCGGCCATGTGCGCTGGTACTTCAACGGCCGGCGCCTGAAGCCGGAGGTCGCGGGCCTGACCTGCGTGGCCGCGAGCCGCCCCATGCTGGAGAAGCACATCCGCCGGCGCACCGCGGCGCTGCCGGGGGTCTCCTTCCGTGAACAGCACGACATCCTGGGCCTGGTGACGACCTCGGACCGCGGCCGGGTCACCGGCGTCCGCGTCCAGAGCCTGCTCGGGGAGGCCGGCGAGGAGGTCATCGAGGCCGACCTCGTGGTCGACGCGACCGGCCGCGGCTCGCGCACCCCCGTATGGCTGGAGGAACTCGGCTACCCGCGGGTGGTCGAGGAGCGTAAGAAGATCGGCCTCGGCTACGTCACCCAGCACTACAAGCTGCTGGCGGACCCGTACGACGGCGATCTGTCGATCAACCCGGTGGCCTCGCCCGCGCTGCCCCGCGGCGCCATCTTCACCAAGACCGACGGCGGCCGGGTGGAGCTGACCACGTACGGCCTGCTCGGCGACCACCCGCCGACCGACCAGGAGGGCCTGTACGCCTGGGTGAAGTCGCTGGCGGTCCCGGACATCCACGACGCGCTGCAGCACGCCGTGCCGCTGGACGAACCGGTCGCCTTCCGCTTCCCGACGACGCTGCGCCGCCACTACGAGGACATGGACCGCTTCCCGCTGGGCCTGCTGGTCACCGGCGACGCCGTCACCACCTTCAACCCGGTCTACGCCCAGGGCATGACGGCCGCCGCGCTCGGCGCCCTGACCCTGCGCGACCACCTGCACAGCGGCGCGACCCCGATCCCGGCGCAGTACTTCCGCGATCTCGCCCGCGATGTCATCGACCCGCCGTGGGAGATGACCAACGCCGTCGACCTCACCTTCCCCGGGGTCCAGGGCGAGCGCACCAAGCAGGTCAAGGCTGCGCAGACCTTCCTGAAGCTGGTGCAGACCGCGGCCGTCCACGACGGCAAGGTCACCGCCGCGTACATGCGGGGCGCCGGACTCGTCGACAAGCCCGACGCCATGATGCGCCCGGCGTTCCTCGCGCGTGTGCTGTGGAGCGTGGTGCGCGGCGCGGTCACGGACCGGCTCGGCGGCGGCGCGAAGGGCGCCACCGCCCACCGCCCGGTGGCGACGGCCCCGTCGGCGCCCCGGGCGTCCTCACCGTCCCGCGACGACGAACTCGTCTCGACGAACTGAGCCGCACCCGGCCTGCGACGAAGGGAGTGGGCGTGACCGAGACGGCCCAGGTGGTCCGTGCGTACGCCGTGACCGGCGGCCTCGACCTGCCGGCGCTGCGCGCCGCCTGGCACGAGGTCGCCGCGCGGTACCGCGTCCAGGACGGCGGTGCCGCCGGGCCGGGCGGGGACGCCCGCTGGATCACGGAGCTCGGCGACGTCACGGACCCCGGCCCCTGGCAGGCCGCCGAACGGCTGTGGGCCGACCCCTCGTCCCTCGCCTTCCCCGCCGGACACGGTCCGGCCGCGCACCTGACCGTCGCGCGGCCCGCCGATGGCGGACACCTCGTGCTGCTGGCCGCGAACCGGGCGTTCGCGGCCGGCGGCCACCGGCTCGCCTCCCTCGTCGACGGTCTCGGTGCCGCGTACACGGCCGCGGTCGGGACCGGGGACAACCCGGCCGTCACCTCGTTCGACTGGGGTACGGGGCAGGCCGGGGCGGTCGAGGCGCTGGCCGCCTCCGAGGGGGCCGCCCCTTCCGACGTCCTGCTGGCCGCGTACTGCTGCCTGACCGGGCGCCACCGCGACACGCAGCAGCCGGTCGTGGCCGTGCGTGGGACGGACGGCGGCCGGACGGCGGTCCGCGCCGACCTGTCCGGCATCGACGTGCCCTGCGGCGACGTGCCCTGTGACCCGTCCTTCCGTGAACTGGTACGGCAGATCTCCGTGGCGGCCCACGAGCCGGCCCCGGACGCTCCCGTGGACGCGGCGTTCATCGTGGAAGACCCGGCCGAGCCAGTGCTCCGGCTGCCCGGTGCACGGGTTCGGCGGCTGCGGGCCGGCGGGGTCCCGCCCGACACGGACCTCACCCTCACGGTGCACGACGGCGCGTACCGCCTCACGGGCTCGCTGGAGTACCGGACCGTTCCCTTCGACTCCGCGGCCGCCCCAGGTCTGCTGGGCCAGCTCCGCACCCTTCTGGACGCGGCGCTGACCGACCCCGGCACACCGGTGGCCGCCCTCCCTCTGGAGACGCCCGAGCAGCTCCGCTCGGCCGTGCGCGAGGCGGACCTGACCGGCACCGGCACGGTGCCGGTGCCTGACAGCGGGCCGCCCGTGCACGAGCGGGTGCGGGCTGCGGCCCTGGCCGCGCCCGGCGCGCCGGCCCTGGACGCCGCCCAGGGCACCGTCACCTACGCCGAGTTGACCGCCCGGGCCGCGGGGATCACGGAGGCGCTGCGCGCGCTCGGCGTCGGCGAGGGCGCGCCGGTGGCGTTGCGGCTGCCCAACGGCCCCGGCCAGGCCGCGGCGCTGCTCGGCGTCCTCGGCGCGGGCGCCCACGCGGTGGGCCTCGCCGCCCGGGACTCGGGGGAACGCGTCAAGGCCGTCCTTGCCGGGCTGCGCCCGCACTGCCTGGTGGTGGCCGGGGAGCAGGCCACCGCGCCGCTGCCGACCTGGTACCGCGTCGAACTGGGCGGCCACGTCCTCGACCTGGACGCCCTGCCCCTGCCGGACCTCGGTACCTCCCCCGGCTCCGCCGCCCCGCTCCCGAAGGATTTCCCGACCGGCCCGGCCTCCCCCGCCCGGGCCCTGCCCGGCGCGGGTGGCGCGACCGCGCCGCCCGCGCCGGGCCTCCACGGCGCCGCGTCCGACCGGTGGGCCTACATCGCCTACACGTCCGGCTCGACCGGCGTACCCAAGGGCATTCCGCAGACACACCGGACCTTCGCACAGTTCATCGACTGGTTCACCGGCGCCTTCGGCATCGGGCCCGGGTCCCGCGTGGCGCAGTGGGCCCAGCCCGGCTACGACGCCGCGCTGGTCGAGCTGTTCGCGGCACTGACCACGGGTGCCGCCCTCTGCCCGGTCCCGGACCGGCTCCGGGCCCACCCGGAGAAGCTGGCCGGCTGGCTGGAGTCGGAGAACATCACCCACTTCCAGACGGTGCCGAGCTTCGCCCGGGAACTGCTCGCCGCGCTCGGCACCACGGGCGTACGGCTCCCCTCGCTGAGCCACCTCCTGCTCGCGGGCGAGGCGCTGCACGGGGAACTCGCCGATGCCCTGCGCACCGCGCTGCCCGGCGCCCGGCTGGTCAACCTGTACGGAGCCACCGAGACCGTTCTGGCCACCTGGCACGTGGTGGGCGGGGCGGCCGGCGACGGCTTCGTCCCGGTCGGACGTCCGATCCCGGGCCGTCAGGTGCTCGTCCTCGACGAGCACGACCGGCCCTGCCCCACGGGTGTCACCGGCCGCATCGTGGTGTGCGGCCCGTATGTCACCCCCGGTTACGTCGGTGCCGAGCGGCCCGACGAGGCCTTCCGTCCCGTGGCCGGCCCCGCCGGGTCGGGTCTCGTCGGCGGAGCCTGCTACCGCGGCGGGGACCTGGGGCGCAGGCGGTGGGACGGCCTGCTGGAGTTCCGGGGCCGGGCGGACTCCCGGGTCAAGATCCGCGGTACCCGGCTGGAGCTGACCGACATCGAAGCCGCGCTCGGCTCCGACCCGTCGGTGGCCGCGTGCGCCGTGGTCGCCCGTACCGCCGCGGACGGGCTGGTGGAGCGGCTGGTGGCGTACGTGGTGCCGAGCGGCGGAGGGGACGGCGATCCGGCCGACGCCTCGGGCGCCTGGCGCACCACGTTGCGCGGCTGGTTCGGCAGGGCCCTGCCTCCGGTGTCGTTCGTGACGCTCGCGCGCCTGCCCCACAACACCGGCGGAAAGGTCGACCGCCGTGCGCTGGCGGACCTCGCGCACCCCCCGCGCTGAGCGCCTTCCGGCGCCCGCCGTGCGCCGGCTTCCTACCTGTATACGTATCCAATCCATGATGGGGTGAATATCGTGACCATGCTCGAAACCGGCTTCTCGGTCGACTCGGACGGGTCGAGCGTCAGCTTCGACGGCGAGAACCTTGACATCCCGGCGGTGCGCCGGGTCGCCGAGGACCTGGCACAGGTCTCCGTCGCTCCGGAGGCCCTGGCCAAGGCCGCGCGGAGCCGCGCCCAGTTCGAGAAGATCATCCATGACGGCGCCCCCGTCTACGGCGTCACCACCGGTTACGGCGAGATGATCTACATGCTGGTCGACCCCTCCAAGGAGGTCGAACTCCAGACCAACCTGGTGCGCAGTCACAGCTCCGGCGTCGGCCCGCTCTTCGCCCAGGACGAGTCCCGCGCCGTTGTCGCCGCCCGCCTCAACGCCCTCTCCAAGGGCTACTCCGCGGTCCGGCCCGAGCTGCTGGAGCGCCTGGCCCTCTACCTGAACCGGGGCATCACCCCGGCCATCCCGGAGATCGGCTCGCTGGGCGCCAGCGGCGACCTGGCCCCGCTCTCGCACATCGCCAGCACCCTGATCGGCGAGGGGTACGTCCTCCAGGACGGCAAGCGGGTGCCGACCGGCCAGGTGCTGCGCGAGGAGGGTATCGAGCCGCTCCAGCTGCGCTTCAAGGAAGGCCTCGCACTCATCAACGGCACCTCGGCCATGACCGGCCTCGGCTCCCTGGTCGTGGGCCGCGCCCTGGACCAGGTGCGCCAGGCCGAGATCGGCACCGCGCTCGTCCTGGAGGTGCTGCGCGGATCGACCAGCCCGTTCCAGGCCGAGGGCCACGACATCGCCCGCCCGCACCGGGGCCAGATCGACACCGCGGCCAACATGCGCGCGCTGCTGGCCGGCAGCGGTCTGGTCCTCGACCACGCCGAGCTGCGCCACCAGGCCGAGGAGCAGCGCGGCGGCGGCGACGTCTCACGCACCGAGGTCTACCTGCAGAAGGCGTACACGCTGCGCGCCATCCCGCAGGTGGTCGGCGCCGTCCGCGACACGCTCTACCACGCCGCGGAGAAGCTGCAGACCGAGCTGAACTCCTCCAACGACAACCCGCTGTTCTTCGACGGCAAGGAGGTCTTCCACGGCGCGAACTTCCACGGCCAGCCGATCGCCTTCGCGATGGACTTCGTCGTCCTGGCCCTCACCCAGCTCGGTGTCTTCTCCGAGCGGCGCACCAACCGCCTGCTCAACCGTCACCTCAGCGACGGGCTGCCGGAGTTCCTCGTCGCCGGCGAGCCCGGCCTCAGCAGCGGTTTCGCCGGCGCCCAGTACCCGGCCACCGCCCTGGTCGCCGAGAACCGCACGATCGGCCCCGCCTCCACCCAGTCCGTCCCGTCCAACGGCGACAACCAGGACGTGGTCAGCATGGGCCTGATCGCCGCCCGCAACGCCCGCCGCGTGCTGTCCAACAACACCCGCATCCTCGCCGTCGAGTTCCTCGCCGCCGCCCAGGCCGTCGACCTCTCCGGCCGCCGCGACGGACTCAGCCCGACCGGCCGGGCGACCTACGACACGATCCGTTCGCTGGTGCCCACGCTCGACCGCGACCGCTACATGTCCGACGACATCGAACTGGTGGCCGCGGCCCTCTCCCGCGGCGAGTTCCTCGGGGCCGCCGAGCAGACCGGCACAGTGCTGGCCTGAACCCCGCGCTCCCTCGACCCGGTCGCTTCCGGCGGGGCCGCCCCGAGGCGCCCCGCCGCGAGTGACGCCCGACCCCCACAAGACCTGGGACGAACCCATGAGTATTCCGCTCTCCTTCAACCAAGAATTCCTCTGCATGTTCGACCAGGGCGACGAGGAGGGCCCCTTCGGGCCCCTCTACAACATCGTCGGCGGCTGGCGGATCACCGGGAAGATCGACACGGAAGCGCTCCAGGGGGCACTGAACGACGTCGTGGCCCGTCACGAGGCGCTGCGCACGACCGTCGTGCGGACCCCGGGCGAGCAGCGCCAGGAGATCCGCCCGCCCTTGCCGGTGTCCCTGGCCGTCCGGGAGATCCCCGAGCCGGACCCGGCCCTGCGCGACCGCCGCGCCGAGGAGCTGCTCATCGAGCTGGAGGGCGGGCGGTACGGCGTCACGGAACTGCCGCTGATGCGCGCGGTGCTGGGCCGGTTCGACGAGGAGGATGCGGTACTGGTCCTGGTCGTCCACCACACGGCGGCCGACGAGGTCTCCATGCAGCTCATCATCCGCGACCTCGGCGTACTGTACGCCCGGCGGCGCGGGCACGACGCCGGGGAACTGCCGGAGGCGACGCCGTTCCGCGACTTCGCCGTCTGGGAGCGGGAGCGATACGCGCCCACCGCGGAGGTCAAGGCCCGCGCCTACTGGCGCGAGCAGCTCGCCGGGGCGACCATCACCGGTGTTCCCAGCGACCACCTGAAGTCCGCGGGCGTGCCGAAGACGACCTCCGTGCACCGCTTCCTGGTCGACGCGGAGCTGACCTCCGCGGCGCTGGCGGTGGCGAAGGAGACCCGCAGCTCGGCCTTCATGGTGCTGCTCGCCGCCTACAAGGTGTTCCTCAACGAGCGGGTCGGCGCCACCGACGTCGCCGTACCGACGATGGCCTCGGGCCGTGGCCCCGCCCGGTTCCAGAACACCGTCGGAGCGTTCTTCAACTTCGTCCCGCTGCGCACCGACCTGTCGGGGGCGGCGACCTTCCGCGAGGTGGTGGAGCGCACCCGCGCCACCTGCCTGAAGGCGTACGGGAACTTCCTGCCGTTCGGCCAGGTGGTGGCCGAGGCCCCCGCCTCGGCGGCCTCGTTCGCCGCGGACGACCTCGGTGTCGTCGCCTTCCAGGTGTTCCAGTTCCCGGCGCTGGAGAGCGAGGAGGCCGGCGACCTGCGGATCTCCGAGATCCGCCGCCGCCTGCTGTCGCAGGACGTCTCCACCGACATCCCGGACGGTGTGATGTTCCAGCTCGACATCGACCCCCTGTCGGGCGAGATGCTGGGCCACCTGGGGTTCAACACCAACCTGTTCCGCGAGGCGACGATGAGGGAGTTCGCCGCCGGGTTCGTCAGGGTCCTGGCCCGTACGGTCACCACCCCCGACGCGCCGCTGGAGCCGGCCTCCTGAGCTCTCGCGGTCCGTCCCCCGTCCGCCCGCACTCCCCCGGGGATGCGGGCGGACCGCCGGGTGCGCTCAGCCGTCCGCCAGGGAGCCGCGGACCCGGGAGCGCAGCTCGTCGAAGGAGGCGAGGTCCGGCACGGTCCAGCCGTCCAGGTCGTACTCGGACAGGCATTCGTCCACGAAGGCCTTGTACCCGTCGACCTGGCCCGAGGTCATCTGCGAGAACAGCAGCTCCACCCGGGAGTTCTCGTGGTTGCCGGCGTAGTTTCGCTCGTACAGTTCGTGCCGGCCCCCGAACTCGGTGCCGACCGCGTCCCACAGCAGCTTCATCACCTTCACCCGGTCCACGGCCTCCACACCTCCCGAGCCGCGCAGGAACTTGTCGAGGTACGGCCGCACATCGGGGTTCCTGAAGTCCTCGGCGCCGGAGTTGACGTAGATCAGGCCGCTGGCGACGTCCTGCTGCACGATCTCCTTGATCCGCGGGTAGCCGATCTGCATGAACCAGCGGTAGGCCATCCCGTACTGCGGATTGGGCAGCAGCGCCCCGTTCTTCCACTCGACGGGGTTGCGGGCGGCGGCGTCCGAGAGGCCCCAGAACAGGTTGCGCCAGGCCAGCACCTCGCCGACGCGGCTCTGTACCCCGCGGAAGTCCTTGGTCCCGGTGATCTCCAGCGCCTTGATCAGCAGACCGGCGATGAACTCCAGCTTCACGGCGAGGCGGGTGCAGCCGTGGAAGGTGAAGCGCTCCACGAAGCCGGACCGGCCGGGGAACATCTGCACCTTGCCCAGGTGCCCGTAGACGAAGACGTTCTCCCAGGGGATGAGGACCTTGTCCAGGACGAGAATGGTGTCGTTCTCGTCCAGCCGGGACGACAGCGGGTAGTCGAACGGGCTGCCCATGGCGGCCGCGGTGGCGGTGTAGGACGGACGGCAGATCAGCTTCATGCCCGGCGCGTCCATGGGCACGGTGGCGACCAGCGCGAACTCCCGCTTCTTGACCGGCAGGCCGAAGTGGGCGATGAAGTTGTAGTGGGACAGGGCGGAGCCGGTGGCCACCACCTTGGCGCCGCTGACCACGAGACCGGCGTCGGTCTCCTTCTCGACGTGGATGAAGACGTCTTCCACCTCGTCCGGCGCCCGGTCGCGGTCGACCGGGGGGTGCACGATGGCGTGGTTCCAGAAGAGGACCTTCTCCTGCGACTCCCGGTACCAGCGGCGCGCGTTCTCCTCGTACGGGGCGTAGTAGTCGGCGTTGGCGCCGAGCGTGCCGAGGAACGAGGCCTTGTAGTCGGGGCTGCGCCCCATCCAGCCGTAGCCCAGCCGCGCCCATGCCGCGATGGCCTTCTGGTCGGCGACCAGGTCTTCGGCGCTGCAGGGGGTGGTGAAGAAGCTGTGGGTGTACCCGTCGCTGCCGGTGTCCGTCGGCTTGGTGAGGATTCCGCGCTGGGCCGGGTCGTGCAGGGCGTCGTACATCCGCGCCGTCATACGGATCGGATTTCTGAATGCGGGATGGGAGGTGACGTCCTTGACCCGCTCGCCGTAGAGGTATATCTCCCGGTCGTCCCGCAGACTCTCGATATATTCGTCACCGGTCAGCGGGCGGGTTTTGCGCCGCCCTTCGGCGGGGCCGGCGGGGATATCCTGACGATCGGTCATCGGATTTCTTCCCTCTTCCTCTTCCACGAGGCGCGTTCGAAGACATGCTGCGCGCCTCATGGTCGCAGCCCGGGCCGGTCGGGGCTTCTCCCAGGATGCGGCATCGGGCCTCGCGCGGGCCCGCGCGGACGGTCCCGCAATCCTGAAGATGCAGGCCTTCGCAGCCGGCTGGGAGGGTCGTCGTCATGTATCGCGGACGGCCGTTTTCCGGCGTCCGGGGATGGGACGTCTTTTGGAGGATATGGTGCTGACGACGACCGATGTTCCTGCGCGGGAACAGCTTGTTCGTCGAGCGTCCGAACTCGTGCCGCAGCTTCGTGAGAATGCAGCCTGGTCGGAGCAGAACCGGCGTATTCACGACGATTCGATCGATGCCCTGGCAGACGCCGGAATCTTCCGGATGCGGGTGCCCGCCCGTTTCGGCGGGTACGAGGCCGACACGCGCACGCTCGTCGACGTGGCGGCCGAGATCGGCCGCGCCGACGGCTCCACCGGCTGGACCGCCTCGGTGTACTGGATCCCCACCTGGATGGCCGGCCTGTTCCCGGACCACGTCCAGGACGAGGTGTTCTCCACTCCCGACGTCCGGATCTGCGGCACGCTGAGCCCGAGCGCGATGGCCTCCCCCACCGAGGGCGGCCTCGTCGTCAACGGCAAGTGGGGCTTCATCAGCGGTGCGCTGCACGCCCACTGGCAGGTCGTCGTCGCCGTCCGGATCGAGCCGGACAGCGAGCCGATGCCGGTCATGGCGCTCGTGCCGCTGTCGGACCTGCGGATCGCCGACGACTGGGACACCTCCGGCCTCAGGGGCACGGGCAGTGTCAGCACCGTCGCCGAGAACGTC
Source organism: Streptomyces sp. I6 (assembly GCA_003725745.1). GTDB lineage: Bacteria > Actinomycetota > Actinomycetes > Streptomycetales > Streptomycetaceae > Streptomyces. The sequence goes on from RHDP01000002.1 coordinate 72,686, forward strand.
TTCGTCCCGGCCGACCGCGTCCTGCCGCTGGGCGTCATCATGCAGGGCCAGGGCGGCGCCTCGCAGGCGAACGCCGAGTCCGCGATCCACCGCGCCCCGCTGCTGCCGGTCGCCTCGGCGTCCTCGGTCGGCGCGGTGCTCGGCATGGCGCGCGCCGCCAAGGAGGCGTTCCTGGAGCGGCTGCCCGAGCGCAAGATCACGTACACGGACTACGCGAGCCAGGCCGAGGCCCCGCTCACCCACCACCAGGTCGCGAACGCCACACTCAAGATCGATCAGGCCGAGTTCCACGCCCACCGCCTCGCGGACCTCGTCGACTCCAAGTCCGCGCAGGACACGCCGTGGACCCTGGAGGAGCGGGCGCGTGCCCGCGCCGACATGGGCGCGGTGATCCAGCTGGCCAAAGAGGCCGTGGACATCCTCGCCTCGGCGAGCGGCGGCTCCTCCATCTACAGCGACGTGGCGATCCAGCGCATCGCCCGGGACATCCAGGCCGTCAGCCTGCACGCCCTGATGCACCCCGACACCAACACCGAGCTGTACGGGCGGGTCCTGTGCGGCCTCGAGCCCAACACGCTCTACGTCTGATCCGACCGGACCAACGCACAGCAAGGGGACCAGCATGACCGCAGCACCATCGGCCGCGCCCGGCGCCGCCGTCTCCGACGCGGACAAGGCGGCCGTCGCCGCACTGCCCGGCCGTATCGTCGAGGCCTGGGCCGCGCACGACGCGGCGGCCTTCGCCCAGGTCTTCACCGCCGACGGCACGATGATCCTGCCCGGCGTCTACCGCAGCGGGCGCTCGGACATCGAGGCCTTCATGTCCGCGGCCTTCCAGGGCCCGTTCAAGGGCACGCAGGTCACGGGCGCGCCGCTGGCGCTGAAGTTCCTCAGTGAGGACGTGGCCCTCGTGATCACCGAGGGCGGTGTCCTGGCCCCGGGCGAGTCCACCGTCGCCGACGAGCGTGCCATACGCGCCACCTGGGTGGCCGCCAAGCAGGACGGTGCCTGGCTGCTCGCCGCGTACCAGAACAGCCCGCGCGACAGCGCCTGATCCGTCCGCGGCGGCGTCCCACCCACCCGGCGCCGCCGCGGCGCACACGAAGAGCGGCGCCCCCGGATCCAGAAGCGGGGGCGCCGCTCTTCCCCATGCCCGGGGTCAGCGGGCGCCGACGCCGGCCGGCACGGGGGCGGCCAGGCGCACGGGCAGCGCGCGGTGGCCGTTCATGATGAACGTGGGCAGCGGCTGCAGCTCATCGGCCGGCACCGCCAGGGACAGGTCGGGGAAGCGCTCGAACAGGGTGGACAGGCCCACGGTGGCGACCAGGCGGGCGACGCCGGCACCCAGGCAGTAGTGGGGGCCGTGGCCGAACGACAGGTGCTCCTTGTCGGCGCGGGTGATGTCGAATTCGCCGGCGGTCTCGCCGTGCAGCTTCGGGTCGCGGCCGACGCCGCTGTAGTTGACGAGGATCGGGTCGCCCTTGGGAATCGTCACCCCGTCCAGCTCGATGTCCTCGACGGCGTACCGCAGCGGCAGGTGGGCCAGCGGCGACTCCACGCGCAGTGTCTCGTCGATCACGTCGTCCCACGAGGCGCGGCCGGACCGGACGAGTTCGAGCTGCTCGGGGTGGGTGAGCAGGGCGGTGATGGCGTTGTCGAAGAAGTTGATGGTGGTCTCCGAGCCGGCTCCGAGGATGGCGAAGATGGTGTCGCACAGCTCGGCCTCCGACAGCCGGGAGCCGTCCTCGTCGCGGGCCGCGATCAGGTCGCTGGTGATGTCCTCGCCGGGGTCGGCGCGCTTGTGGGCGACCAGCTCCTCCATGGCGCCGCGCCAGTTGAGCAGGACCGCCTGGGCCTGCTCGGGGGTGACGGTGGTGTCCACCATCATGTCGATGACCTTGGCGGTGGCGGTGCGCGCCTCCTCGGACATGCCGATCAGCTCGGCGACGAGCATGGCCGGCAGCGGATACGCGAAGCGCTCGCGCAGATCGACGACCTCACCGGGCTCGGCGGCCTCCAGCGCGTCGAGGAGCCCGTTGGTGAGTCCCTCGATGAGCGGGCGGACGGCCTGGGTGCGGCGGGGTGTGAAGGCCTTGCCGACGAGCCGGCGCAGCCGGATGTGGTCCTTGCCGTAGGCGGTGACCATGTTGTCCATGGCGACCCAGCTGATCATCTCCCAGTCGGGACGGACGCGGCCCTCGATGAAGTCCGGCCAGTGGTTGCGGGCGCTCTTGGTGACCTTCGGGTCGGTCAGGATCCTGCGCACGGACGCGTAGTCGTTGACGGACCAGGCATGGACGCCGCCGGGGAGCTCCACCCGCACGGCCGGTCCTCGGGCGCGCAGGCCCGCGGCCTCGGAGTGAATGTCCCGGCCCGTGGTGTCGAGGGTGTGTGCGACGGGGCATTGCAGCGACATGGGTTCTCCCGCGAAGACGTTTTCGGTGGTGGGGGGCCGGGCGGGACGGGCGTCGGTGCCGGCCGCGGAGTGGCGGGGCCGGCCGGTACGTACCGGCCGGCGTGCCCGGGGGTGCTACGGGACGGGTGCCGGCCGGGGCCCGGGGCCGCCGTCGTCCAGGAGGACGTACGGGTCGTCCATCTCGTACCAGCCGAGGCCGGGCGGGCAGCGGTCGTAGCCGAGCAGCCGTCGCACCTCCTCCGGGTAGGCCAGGACGGACTCCCGGGGCACCGCGAGGTACTGGTTCTCCTCCTGGCGGAGGTTGCCGAGATCGAGCGCGATGGTCAGGCCCGTACGCGGGGTGTCCGTGGTGTTGGCGCCGCCCCGTGGTAGACCCCGCCGAGCCAGATCAGGCCCGAACCGGCCCGCATCTCGGTGGGGAAGGCCTCCTCGGCCCGCGGCGGGCGCTCGTCGTCCCAGTGATGGCTGCCGGGGATCATCAGGGTGCCGCCGTTGTCGGCGGTGAAGTCGCTCATGGCCAGCATCAGCTGCACCCGGCTGGTGGGGCCGGGGTGGCGGCGCAGGTGGAGCGCGTCGTCCCGGTGCAGGGGCTGCTTGCCCTGGCCGTGGTGGATCTGGATGGCCTGGGTGCCGCTGATCTGGACGGTCGGCACGAGAGCGGTACGGGACCGGCCGATCCAGACATGGACCGGCTGCTGCATGATCCGGCGGGCGGCGCCCAGGAACAGAGGGTGCGTCACCACCGGGGTGAGGCGGTTGGTCCGGGCGAAGATGGAGGAGACCCGGCGGGTGCGGGTCCCGTTGTACCAGTCGCCGCTGTAGTCGCGGGCGTCGAGGGCGGGGCCCAGGTCGTCCCACAGCGCCTTGAGGGTGCCGGCGTCCGCGAGGTCCTCGACGATCAGCGCTCCGTCGCGCTCGAGGATCTCCACGGCCTCCTCGAGGCCGCTGTCGGGTGCGACCCGTCGAAGACCAGCCGTCACGGCGTCACCTTGGTGCCGCCGGAACGGGCCTCGACGAGGCGGACGAGGGACTCGAGGGTCGGGTCCTCCTCGAAGATGTCGCCGACCTCGATCTCCGCGCCGAGTTCCTCCTCGATACGGATCACCAGGCGGGTGGCGGAGATGGACTCACCGCCGGACTCGAAGAAGGTGGCCTCGGACCCGTTCCCGGGTGCGTCTCCGAGAACCTCGGTCCAGATCTTCCTCACCGTCTCAGCGGCCGTCGCCACATCGGTGCTCATGCGCTGCTCTCCCTCTCCCGTCGGGCCGCCCACCGGGGCGGGTGCGGTGGCAGCTTCACACCCGCGTCCGGGAGCGGGCATCTCCTGGATTGCGGGACCCGGTGGCGTCGAGCAGGGCGGCCCGCCCGCGACGGCCCTGGAGGAGCAGTCCGCCGACGGAGACGGAGCAGGTGTCGCCGCCGTCCCTCAACGCCGACGCCATCAGGGCGAGATCGGCGGCCACGCGCTCCACCGAGGCGGCCACGGCGGGGGCGTTGTGGGTGAGGATGTCGCTCCACAGGCCGGGGTCCGAGGCGGCGATCCGCGTGGTGTCGCGCAGACCGCCGCCCGCGAGGGCGAGGACGTCGGGAGCGGTGTCCGCGAGCTGGGCCGCGAGCGCGACGGCCACCAGCATCGGGGTGTGGGAGACGGTGGCGACGGCCTCGTCGTGGGCCGCGGGCGGCATCGTGTGCGGAACCGCGCCGCACAGGGAGACGAGTTCCTCGACCGCGGCCACGGCCTCGGGGTGGACGGAGGGGCCGGGGCACAGGATCCAGGGCCGGCCGGCGAACAGGCCGGGCTCCGCGGCGGCCGTGCCGGACGGTCCCCGTCCGGCCATCGGGTGCCCGGGAACGTACCCGCGCAGGTCGCAGCCGCGCAGCACGGCCTCCTCCCAGATCAGCCCCTTGGCCGCGGCCACATCGGTGTAGGCACGGCCCAGCCCGCGGGCCTGGGCTTCGTAGAGCACGTCCACGACGGCGGACGGCGGGGTGGCGACGACGACGAGGTCGGCGGGCGGGGCGTCCGGTGCCAGCGGGGCGCCGGCCCCCCGGCCGGCGCCCAGCGCCACCGCCGCGGGGTCCAGGTCGGCGAGGGAGACGGCGATCCCGGCGCGGGTGAGGCGCAGAGCGAGGGAGGTGCCGATCAGTCCGCAGCCGATCACGGTGACGCTGCGCAGTCGGGGCGGCTCATGGTGACTCCTGGTGGGCTTCTGCTCTGCGCGGGCGGCCGGGGCCGCCGGGCGGGGACGGGGGCCGCCGGGCGGCCCGGCGGCGGCACGGGGGCGGGTCAGTCGCAGCACGGGTCGGCGAACTGTCCGGGGGCCCGGCCCTCTCCGGCGGGACCGCGGTAGGCCTGGGCGATGTCGAGCCAGCGGTCTGCCTCGTCGCCGGCGGCGGTCAGGGCGAGGTCGTCGCGGTGACGGCGCCGGGTCACCAGGAGGCAGAAGTCGTGGACGGGGCCGGTGATCTTCTGCGCGGCGTCCTCGGGGCCGAAGGCGAGCACCTCGCCGGCGGGGGTGGTGAGCTCGAAGCGGAACGGCTCCTCCGGCGGGGTCAGGCCGCGGGAGAGGTATCCGAAGTCGCGTGTCAGTACCGCGAATCGGGCGAGGTGGCGAAGGCGCTCGGTGGGCTCGCGGCGCACCCCGAGGGCGTCGGCGATGTCCTGTCCGTGACCGAAGAGCTCCATGATTCCGGCGGAGGCCAGGACGGCCGGGGGCAGCGGGTTGACCAGCCACGGCACCACCGAGTTCTCCGGGACCGCGGCCAGCGCCTCGACCGAGGCGTCGCCCTCGCTGCGGAACCGGGCGAGCAGTTCGTTCGGCGGGAAGCAGTTGAACTGCTGGAGGGCGGCGTTGACGGCTCCGTCGAAGTTCTGGGAGGCCGAGGCGGCGATGCCCTTGAAGGTGTCCGGGTCGGCGGCGGCCGTCTTGGCGAGCCGGAAGATGAAGGTCAGATGGGCGACCTGGTCCGCGACGTTCCAGCCGGGGGCCGGGGTGGGCTTGCTCCAGTCGGCCTCGTCGATGTCGCGGACGAGGTTCTCGACCTCGTCGATGTCGGCGGCCAGTGCCTTGAGTACGTCGTTGAGGGTGTCCATGTCCTGCTCACTCCCGAAAGGTAGGTCCGAGGTTGATTGTTTGATGCAACTCACTGGAGCCGTTGAGTCCTTTGACGCAACTCACTGGTCAGACGCCGGCGAGCTGCTTCTTCCGCAGCAGCGGCAGTACGGCGTTGCGTCCGCTCTTGTAGCCCGTGGGGGCGGGGGCGCCGTAGGTGACGGCGATGCCCTTGGCCCGGGCGGTGGCCACGATGTGCGGCACGGCGCGCTCGGCGAGGGCGGCGATGGTCATGGCCGGGTTGACGGTGAGGGCGCCGGGGACGGCGGATCCGTCGGTGACGAAGATGCCGGAGTGGCCGCGCAGTTCGTTGGTGTCGTCGAGAGCCGAGGTGTGCGGGTCGTCGCCCATGCGGCAGGACGCCAGGGGGTGCACGGTGTAGGCGCCGACGAGGTCGTTGGTCCACGGCATCACCTTGGCGAGGCCGTCCTTCTCCAGGATCTCCTTCACATCGGCGTCGGCCTGGTTCCATCCGTGCCAGGTGTTCTCGGTCGGCTTGTACGAGAGGTTGCCGCGGCCGAGCATCTGCTGGGAGATGCGGTGGGAGTTGCCGGTGGCCGGCGGCGGGCCGAAGACGCCCTCGTTGTCGTCCTCGGTCATGCAGAAGATCGTCAGCCAGGACTTCCAGTGCTTGAGGATCTCCTTCTTCTCCTTGCCGAACCAGGTCGGTCCGGAGGCGTCGGGCACCTGGGCGAGGATGGTGCCGAGGCCCGGCGGGAAGTAGAGCTGCTCCAGGGAGTAGCGGGAGTACTCGGGCAGGGAGCCGTCGAGCTTGTCCCAGCTCGCCACGGTCGGGCCCTTGCCGATCGCGTTGGCGCCGTAGGGCAGCTGCCCGTCGCCGCGGCTCAGGCCGAGGATCTCGGCGACCTTGTCCTCGTTGAGGATGGCGGTGTTGAGGCGTTCTCCGTTGCCGGAGAAGTAGCGGCCGACCGCATGCGGCATCGTGCCGAGGTGGGCCTCGCTGCGCTGCAGGATGACCGGGGTGGCGGCGGCGCCGGCGGCCATCACGACGATCTTGGCCTCGATGACGCCGGAGCCGCTCTGCAGGCGGTAGTCCTCGTCGTCGACGATGTTGTAGTGGACCCGGTAGTCGCCCTCGGGGGTCCGCTCCAGGTACTGCACCTCGTGCAGCGGGCGGATCTCCGCGCCGTGGGCGAGCGCGCCGGGCAGGTAGTTGACGGTCAGCGACTGCTTCGCCTCGAAGCGGCAGCCCGCCATCATGAAGTTGCAGTTGACGCACTTGGAGTTGTCGATGGCCGCGGCGAGCGGGTTGGCGGTGCGTCCGGCGTGGTTGCAGGCCGCGGCCCACAGGCCGCCCGCGTAGGAGGCGTCGCTCCAGTCCTGCTTGCTGACCGAGAGGGACTCCTCGATCCGGTCGTACCACGGGTCGAGGGTCTCGCGGCTGACGGACTTCGGCCACATCCGGCGACCGATACTGCCGTGCCGGTCGAAGACGAACCTGGGAGCGCGCGGCATGGCGGCGAAGTAGACGACGCTGCCGCCGCCGACGCAGTTGCCGCCCAGCACGCTCATGCCGTCGCCGACGACGAAGTCGAAGATCCGGGTGTAGGAGGAGCCGAGCTTGTAGTCGTGCTCGAACTCGTCGTTCTTCAGCCAGGGCCCTCGCTCCAGGACGGTGACCTTGGCGCCGCCGGCGGCCAGGTGGTAGGCGGCGATCGCGCCGCCGAACCCGCTGCCGATGACCAGGACGTCGGTCTTCTCGGTCGTGCCGCTCATGCTGGGCTCCCGGAGTGGGTGGTGTCGGGGTGGAGGTCGGCGAGCTGGCGGCCGTAGCCGAAGTCCTGGAAGCGCCACAGTCCGTCGGCGTCCGGGACGGTGATGCCCATGGCCGCCAGGCCCGGGTGGCCGTTCTCGATGGACTCGTCGGTGTGCAGATGGGCGGCGGAGTCGAAGGCCATGTTGCAGAAGAGGGAGAGCAGGACCCAGAAGTCCTTCTCCGGGTGGCCCGGCGTCGTCAGTTCCTCGATGAGCCGGACGCGGTCGTCGTAGTCGAGGGACACGAACGGCGGGACGGTCCCGTCGAGCGTGCGGCCGGTCTTCTCGGCGTACGCCCTGGCATGGTCGTTGACCCGGCTCGCCAGGTCCTCGAGCCCGTCGTGGATGCCGGTGGCGTCCCAGCGGAGCAGGTCGAGGGCTCCGCAGGCGACCGCGCCGCCGCCGGTGCTGACTCCGGCGACGGCCCGGTCTCCGGGCCAGCGCTTCTCCCCCGGCACGATGGTGTCCGCGTAGGCCTCGAGGGTGACGGTGGCGGCTTCTGCGATGTCGACCTTGCGCTCGGGGATCCTTCTGATCCTTCTCACGGCAGTCAACTCATCCTCCAGGCGGTTGGTGGGGACTTCCTGCTGGCGACGAGAAGAACGTAGAACTGCTGAGTTCTTTCAAACAACCAACACATGCGGCGTTCACCGAACGCGAGTTGCACCACACAACCAGGCGAAGTCGAAGCATCGCCCCCACCTGACCACAAAGAAAAACGGTCGACCGGTTATATTCTGGGGTGCGTGTCGCGTTCCGTGGTTCCCAGGCCTCCTGCGGATACGAGGCGGAACGCAGTGGCGGCCCTATCCGACCCAGGGGGTGGAGATGGAGAGCACGGACAAGCGCCTGGAACTGCCCACGAACTTCACTCACCGGGTCCACATAGCGGCCCTCCTCCCGGCGGACTCACCACGGTTGAACGGTGTCGACGAGAGCCATGTACGACGACTCGCCGACACCTACGCCTCGCTTCCGCCGATCCTCGTCCACCGTCCGACGATGCGCGTCATCGACGGCTCGCACCGGGTGGCGGCCGCCGCGCTCGTCGGCCAGGACAGCGTGGAGGCGCACTACTTCGACGGCCCCGAGGAGGACCTCTTCCTGCGGTCGGTGTCCGCGAACACGGCGCACGGCCTCCCCCTGACGGTCGGCGACCGCAAGGCCGCCGCGGCACGCATCCTGCGCTCGCACACGGACCTGTCCGACCGCGCCGTGGCCACCTACACCGGCCTCGACGCGAAGACGGTCGCCGCCGTGCGCCGCAGTTCAACCGAGGATGCGACACGGTCGAACACACGTATAGGGAGCGACGGCAAGGCGCATCCCCTGGACCGCACCACCGAGCGTCTGCACGCCGCCCGGCTGATGGCAAGCCGGCCGGATCTGCCGCTGCGGGCGATCGTCAAGGAGACCGGGCTGTCCCTCGGCACCGCCCATGACGTGCGGCAGCGCCTGCGGCGCGGCGAGTCGCCGGTTCCCGACCAGCGCCGCGGTGCCGCGGCCGCCCCGGACCGCGCGACCATCACCGCCCCACCCGGCACCGGCCGGCCCGCCCCTTCCACGAGGCAAGGCCCGGGCAGACCCATGAGGCCGGCGGTGCGGCAGCCGACGGCCGGGACCGCGGGAAGCTCCGGACGGACCCGGACCTCGCTGGAGACGCTGCGCAACCTCGCCGGGGACCCGTCGCTGCGCCACTCCGAAACCGGTCGGCACTTCCTGCGCTGGCTCCACACGCACTTCCTGGTGGACGACTCCTGGCGGCAGCAGCTCGACGCCGTCCCCCCGCACTGCACGGCCACGGTGGCCGAACTCGCCCTGCAGTGCGCGCAGACCTGGCGCAGGTTCGCCGAGGACCTGAGCAGCAGGCGCCTGACCGACATCGCGCCCGCCCCCACCGCACGGCCCGCCTCGGAATCCCGGCACTGACGAGGCCGGACATCGTCAACTCAACGACAGGGAGAAACGGTGACCTCCACCGCCATCGAGCGTGCCGTCCGCAATGTGATCCAGGATATGCACACAAATCTCGGTCAGGATCTGACGATTGACGACATGGCCCGCACCGCCATGTTCAGCAAGTTCCATTTCACCCGGGCATTCCGAGACGTGACCGGTACGTCTCCCGGCCGCTTTCTGTCCGCTCTTCGGCTCCAGGAGGCGAAACGCCTCCTCGTCGACACCGGATTCAGCGTCGCCGACATCAGCAGCCAGGTCGGATACAGCAGTGTGGGCACTTTCAGCTCGCGCTTCAAAGCATGCGTCGGCGTTTCTCCGAGCATGTTCCGGGAGCTCGGCGGATTCACGCCCGCCATTGAGACCGACCCGACCGGAGACGACATCTCCTCGAGCAACACCCTGCGCGGCCGCATCGCCCTTCCCGAAGGCCGCGCCCCGGGCAACTGCTTCCTCGGCCTCTTCCCCGCGCCCGTCCCGCAGGGCAGCCCGTGCGCTGCGCCGTCCTGGACGGCCCCGGCTCCTTCGAGCTGCGCGACATCCCGTCCGGCACCTGGTACGTGCTCGTCCACTCGGTCCCGTACGGCTACGAGCACCTGGCGTCGGGCACCGGTGACGAGGACGTCGTGTCCGTCGGCCGCTACGGGCCGGTCACCGCGCACACCGACACCCTGCTGCTGCCCGTCGAGATCACGCTGCGCCCGGTGGAGTCCCTGGACCCGCCGGTCCTGATGGCCCTGCTCGACCTGCGGACCAACGCCCGGGAGCGCCACGCCGCCTGACGGCCGCGCACCACACCGGGACCACGCCCGGACCCATGCGAAGCCACGAAGAAGGCCGGCCGCGGTGTTTCCACCGCGGCCGGCCTTCTTCCTTCCTCGTGCGTCCCGGCGTCCTCAGTCCGCCGGACGGACCGTCATCGGCAGTCCCCCGCGCATCCGCAGGGACATCATCGGCTCGGCGACCGCCTCGTGCCCTGGCAACACGGCCAGGTCGAGATCCCGGGTGACCAACGCCGTGACGAACACCGCCTCCATCATGCCGAGGTTGCTGCCCACGCAGAAGCGCGGCCCCGCACCGAAGGGGATGTAGGCGTACCGCGGGCGGTTCGCGACCCGTGACGGGTCGAAGCGGCCCGGGTCGTACCGCTCCGGCTCCTCCCACAGATCCGGGTGGCGGTGCAGCGTGTACGGGCATATCAGCACGTCGGCGCCGGCCGGAACCGGGAACCCGCCGACCACGTCGTCGCTCTGGGCGACACGAGGAAGGATCCACACCGGCGGATACAGCCGCATGGCCTCCTGCACGGCCTGGGTCGTGTACGTGAGCTTGTGCAGGTCCTCCGCCTCCGGGACGCGGCCGCCGGCCAGCACGGAGCGGGCCTCCTCACGGACCAGATCGCGGATGTGCGGGTGGCGGGCGAGCAGCAGCAGGGTCCAGCCGAGCGTGCTCGCCGTCGTCTCGTGGCCGGCGAGCAGCAGCGTGACCAGTTCCTCCTGGAGGAGCCGGCGGCCGGCGGCCGGGTCGCCGTGCTCCCGTGCCGCGAGGATCATCCGGGCGAACGCGTCGTCGGCGCCGTCGCCTTCGGTCATACGGGCGCTGCGATCGGCGACGAGTCCGGTGACGGTCCGGGTCAGTTCCCGGCGGGCCCTGCGGAACCGCCGCTGAGTCCCCAGCGGCACCCAGGTCGGCACCAGGCCCTGCGTGACCATGTCGAACATCGCCTGGTCCTGTACGGCCTCGAAGGCGTGAGCGATGCCGTCGTACCGGTCGAGGGCCGTGTCCATCAGGGTCCGGCCCAGCACTCCGAGGGTCAGACCGGTCACCTCCCTCAGCACGTCCACGGGCCCCGCGCCGGCGCGGGCGGCAAGCAGCTCCACCAGCCGCGCGGACTCCTCCGCCACGGCCCCGGCCTGGGCGGCGATCCGGCCGGGCTTGAACGCGGGCTGCACATTGCGCCGCTGGGCGCGCCACAGCTCGCCCTCGCTGGTGAGCAGACCGTCGCCGAGTACCTTGCGGGACTCCACGAGGCCGATGCCCTTGTGGTAGTTGGCGGCGTTGTCCGCCAGCACGTGCTTGGCGTAGTCGGGCCGGTTGAAGATGTACATCTTCTTCGGGCCCATGGAGACCCGTACGGCGTCGGAGAGCGCCGCCGCGTCCCGCATCATGCCGAGCCGGTCGACCGCCAGCTTGCGCAGCAGACCGGGCAGGGCCCACACCGGCGGGCCCGGTGGACGGACGCTCATGCCGCGCCTCCCTGCGCCTGGCCGGCGAGCTGCCGGAAGCGGCCGCGGTGGAACACCAGCGGGTCGCGCTCCGGCAGATCGTCCAGGGTGATCACCCGTCCGACACGGATGGTGTGGTCGCCACCGTCGTACGCACCCCATCGCACGCACTCGAAGTGGGCCGCCGCCCCGGCTATCAGCGGGGAGCCGGTCGCCCGGCCGGGCAGCCAGTCGACCGCGTCGAACTGCTCGACGCCCATGGGCCGGGACCGGTCGGCGAAGTGCCGGGCCACGTCCTCCTGACCGGCGCCGAGGACCGACACCGCAAAGGTGTCGGCCTCGGCGAGGGCGCGGTTCATGACCGCGTCGTTTCCCACGCACACCAGCACCAGGGCCGGATCCAGCGACACCGAGGTGAAGGAGTTGGCGGTCATGCCCCGCGGCGAGGCCCCGCCGACCGTCACGACGGTCACGCCGGTGGCGAAGGCCCCCAGTGCCCGCCGCAGCCTCGCGGGGTCGCCGGCGACGGCGGCCCTCGGCGCTGCGGCGGTCAGGGTGCTCATGCCACCTGCCCCGTCAGAACCCGGCCCCGGGCGGCGTACGGCTCCAGGGCGCGCGCCAGGCCCTCCGGGATACGGGAGGGCACGGTGTTGGTGTTCGGGCCGCGCATGCACGCGATCCGCTGCCGGCCGCGGGCGATCAGTACCTCCGCCCCGCCGGTCACCTTGACGTAGTCGAAGGTGAACTCCAGCTGTGTCTGGCCCAGTTCGGACAGCCGCATCCGGATGGACAGCTCGTCGAAGGCGGTGATCTCGGCGAAGAACTCGCAGTCCACCTTCAGCGTGAACAGCTTCAGGTCGTCTTGCACCTCGGCGAGCACGTCCGGTGCCTTCTGCTGCAGGAACAGCTCCCGGCACCGGCCCTGCCAGCGCAGGTAGTTCACGTAGTACACGTTCCCGACGAGGTTGGTCTCCTCGAAGCCCACCGTGTGCCGGTACTCGAAGTAGTCTTCCGCCATGGTCTAGGACCGCCCTTCGGTGAGATCCGATGCGTGCGTGAGAAAGGCGAAGACGGCGGGCTCGAGGGCGTCGCGCAGGGCGGTGACGAAGGTCGCGATCCGCAGGTCGCCGACGGCGAAGACCACCCAGGCGTCCTTGCGGCGCGGCAGCACCGTCAGCGGCGCTCCCGCCATGATCCCGGCCTTGGCCAGGCACTCCACGGCGCTCCACACCCGCGTGGCGGCGGTGTCGGGCGCCTCGCCCGTCTCGCTGGCGACGAGCTCCGCGACGGCCGCGTGGTCGCCGAGGAGGCCCTTCCACTCCGGGGCCGAGCGCATGCTGACGGCCTCGATGTCGCAGGACACCTCGGTGTCGGAGACCGCGCTGAGGGTGACCCCCAGACCGTGCGCGGCCGACATCGACATGTGTGTGCCCGCCTCGAGCTCCGGTCGGCCGTCGGGACGGTGCCGGACCGCGACCGGGGTGCCGAGCGCCCTGGAGGCCGCATCGGAGGTGAAGCCCCGGCGCTGCGCTACCGAACCTGCGGGAGCGTCACCGTGCGGTTCGACGGCGACCGCGATACGGCCGCCGAGGACGTCCTCCAGTGAGCGCTCCAGGTACGGGCCGAGGAGCGGCGCGACCCAGGGGCCGGACCCGTCGTTCTTCCGTACGGCGTGCAGCGTCAGGCCGTCCCAGCGTTCGACGACGGTGCCGTTCCCGTCGCGCACCGCGATGTCGTACACGTAGGTGTCGCCGTCCCGGCTGCGCTCGACCGCGGTGTACCGCAGCTGGTCGGGAACGTGCTCCCCGGAGCCCAGCGGATGGATCCGCTCCACACCCGAGGGCAGCAGCGTCGCGTCGGGAACGCACACCTGGTTGCCGTGCATGAGCGAGTCGCGCATGCCGGGGTCGGCCAGGAGCAGCTCACCGGGCAGGAAGCCGGCGAACCAGCCCTCGGGACTCCGCTGCACGGCGACTTCGGCGTCGACGTGCCGGGCGGCGGCCCGGTGGAAGCGGCGCAGCCGCTGGAAACGGGCGCCCTGGAACAGGACGCTGCCGTACAGGTCGGTGGCCGGATCCAGGGGGACGACCGGGGTGTCCTCGGGCACCTGGAGCGGCGGTCCGTCCGGTGCCGGGGCCTCGGTGTAGACCAGCCGCGCCCGGAAGTGTTCGGCGACGAAGCCGGTGTCCTCGGCGTGGATGGCGACATCGACGGTGTCCGCGCCGGTGACGGTCGCCGCGATACGGATCCGGGTGCTGCCGTTCGGCGGCACCACGATGGGCCGCAGGAACTTGGCACCCTCGATGACCGGGGCCGCGGTGCGGCCGGTGACCGCGGACGCGACCTGGGCCATGGCCTCCATGCCGATCACGGCGGGCAGCAGCAGGTTGCCGTCGAGCAGGTGGTCGGCCAGGTAGGGGTCGCTGCCGGCGTTCAGTTCGACCTCGGTGACCAGCTCGACGCCGTGGTACCGCACCAGCGGGGTGCCGGTGAAGCGCAGCATCGGCAGCGCGGGCAGGTCGCGGCGGACGGTGCCGATGCCCTCCGTCCGGCCGCTGATGACCGTGACGACGGGCGCGTCCGGGTCCGAGATCAGGCGCAGCAGGATCTTCACACCCTGGTCCGGGGAGACCGGTGTGATGCCCTCGCGGGACAGCGATTCGACGACGGAGAGCTTCTCGCCCATGCCGACGCCGGACCACACCGACCACTCCATGCACCGGGCACGGACCTGCGGGTGGTTGCGGGCGACGTCCTCGGTGAGATCCGCCAGCCACTCGTTGGCGGTGGCGTAGTGCGCCTCGCCGCGCAGGCCCGCCCGGCCGATGATGCTGCCGAAGGCGACCAGCAGCTTCAGATTGCCGGCTCCCACCGCCTCCAGAACCGTTCGCAGCCCGTCGACCTTGGGGGCGAAGGTCCGCCGGAAGTCCTCGGGGCCGAGCTGGGTCAGCGGGGCGGGCTCGTTGCGGCCGGCGCCGTGCAGCAGACCGGTGATCCTGCCGAGTTCGGCCTCCAGTTCGGCGACGGCCGCCGTGACCTGCTCCGGCGCTGTGACGTCGGCGCGCGCGTAGTGCACGGTGACGCCGCTGTCGCGCATCCGGCCCAGGTTCTCGGCGAGTTCGCGGTCCTGGGCCGGGTCCGAGCGGCCGAGCACGGCCAGCTTGGCCCCCGTGTCCAGGGCGATGGCCAGGGCGCACTCCGCGGAGATGCCCTTGCCGCCGCCGGTCACCAGCAGGACGTCGGTGGGGTCCAGGGGCGCGTCGGTGCGCAGCGGCTCCACCGGCAGGGCCCGCAGCGTCGGTACGCGCCGCACGTCGGCCTCGTCGTAGTGGACCTCGGTGAACCGGCCGGTCGCCGCCACCTCGGCCACGACCCGCTCCACCGTGTCCTGTCTCGTCGGAGTGTGGACGATGGTCGTGCGCAGGTGCGGTGCCTCCAGGTGCAGGGTCTTGGCCAGACCCGCGGCACCGCGGCCGTCCTGCACCAGGACGAAGCGCCGCTCGCGGCCGCCGGCGAGAGCGTTCTTCGCGGCGGCGAGCACCTGGTCCAGCGCCTGCGCGGAGCAGCCCTCGGGCAGGACGGCCAGGACGCCCGAGCCCAGCCGGGACGTCGCCAGAGCCTGCCTGAGGCGCTCGGCGAACGGGTGCCCCTCGGGGGCGAACAGCTCCCACGCGCCGTCGGTTCCGCCGGCCGCGGCGTGCGGCCGGGCCAGCTCGTCGAGGTCCACGGCGAAGGGCCGCGCCCAGGTGGCCGCACCCGCGATCACGGGGCTGGTGGTGGGCTCCTGCGTGCCACCGGTGCTGATGAGGGTCTCCAGCGCCTCGGCCAGCTGGGCCAGGGTGGCGGTGGCGAAGTTGGTCGGCACCTGGGCCGCGGCGATCCCGAGGCGGGACGCCGCCTGGTTGACGATCTGGCCGACGGTGATCGAGCTCATGTGGAGGTCGTCCAGGAGCCGGCTGTCGGGGTCGACGAGATCGGCCGGAAGCTCCGCGCGTTCGGCGACGAGAGTGCGCAGCACACCGAGTACGTCGGCGCCGCCCTCGCCTGACGGCTCGGCGTCAGCACCGGTGGCCGTGGCCGTGGTGGGACCCGGCCGGTCGGCGGGTGCGGCCTGCTCGGGCCGCGGGGCCGCGGCGGGCGCCGGCGCGGCAGGGCGCGGCCGGCGCCCGGCCGCGGCCGGTGTGTCGCGCGGCGCGTGCTCGCAGGGGCTGGCGAGGAAGGAGAACTCCTGGCCGACCTCCAGGGGCCGGATCAGCCGGTCCTGGAAGAGCCGTTCGAGGGCGACGGGCGCACCTGCGACGAACGCGGCACCGGCGACCTGGAGGACGCCGCGCAGCGACTCGTCGTCGGTGTTCAGCGCGATGGCGGGTACACCGGTGGTGGCCTGGGCGAGTCCGCTGAGCACCCGTCCCGGGCCGACCTCGACGAACAGGTCGACGCTCTCGGCCGCCTCGCTCACCGCCTGGGTGAAGCGGACGGGTCCGGTGATCTGCTCGCGGAGCAGGCCGGCCAGGTCGGCGTCACGGGGCAGTTCGCCGCCGGTGACGGTGGAGACGACCCGGCCCGAGACATCGCCGGGGCGGACGCCGTCGAGCCAGGCCCCGAAGGACGCGGCGGATGCGGCGACGAGCGGCGAGTGGAAGGCGTGCGAGACGTTGAGGCGGGTGCAGGCCACGTCGGCGAGACCGGCCCGGCGCTGCACCTCCTCGATGTCCGCGACCGGTCCGGCGACCACCGTCTGTTCGGGGCCGTTGTAGCCGGCGATGACGACGCCGAGGCCGTCGATGAGTTCCTCGGCCCGCTCGGGCTCCGCGTTCAGCGAGGCCATCGTGCCCGAGGCACTGTGCTCGGCCATGGCCCGCCCGCGGACCCGGGCCGCCTCGAGCAGTGTCTCCTCGTCCAGGGCGCCGGCCCAGTGGAGGGCGGAGAGTTCGCCGAGGCTGTGTCCGACGGCGACGGTCGCCTCCAGGCGGAGCGAGTCCAGCACGCGCAGCCCGGCGGCCGAACCGGTGGCGATGCGCGGCTGTGCCACGTCGGTGGCGACCATGTCGCCGGTCGTGGGCAGGGCGGACCGCTCGAAGACCTCGGCGGCCTCGGGGAAGCGGCGGCGCAGCGCGCCTCCGCCGGTGCCGCTGCCCGAGCCCTGTCCGGGGAAGAGGAAGCCGATCCGGGCGCGGCCGTTGGTGCGTCCCATGAAGCTGCGGCCGTCCGCGGCGGTGTGGGCGCTCTCGCCGGAGTCGAGCAGATCGGCCAGGTGCAGCAGGCGGCGCTCGGCGTCCTCCGGAGAGGAGACGACGACCGCCGCGCGGTGCGGCAGGCCGCGCAGTTCGCGTTGCAGCGTGGCGGCCAGGTCCGCGACCTGCCCGTACGAGACCTGGGCGGCGAAGGCGGCGACCTCGGTGAGCCGGGCACGCAGCTCGCGCGGCGACTCGCCGTCGACGACGAGCAGTTCGGAGTCCTGCAGCGAGCCGGCCAGGACGGCGGAGCGGCGGCTGGGCGCCGGGCGCCGCCGGGCGGCGGGCTCGTCCAGGACGACATGGGTGTTGATGCCGCCGAAGCCCATGGCGGTGATGCCGGCGCGGCGCGGCCCGTCCTCGGGCCAGGCCTCGGCCTTGCGCAGTGCCTTGAGGTTGGCGTTCTCGTCGGCGAGCAGCTCATGCGGGTCGACCGTGCCGATGGCCGGTGGGAGGGTCTGGTTGTCGACGGCCATGGCCGCCTTGATCAGGCCGGCGACGCCGGCGGCGGCCTTGGTGTGGCCGATCATGCCCTTGATGGAGGTGATGGCCGCGACCGGGGCGTCGGGGTCGGCCTCCCGGCGCGCGCCCATGAGGGCGGTCAGCTCGGTGGCGTCGCCGACGGCGGTGCCGGTGCCGTGGCCTTCGAAGAGCCGTACGGTCTCGATGCCGAACCCGGCCCGCTCGTAGGCGCGTGCGAGGGCCAGCTGGTAGCCGCTGACCTCGGGGCGGGTGATGCCGCCGTGGCCGTCGGAGGACACGCCCCAGCCCGCGATGGTCGCGTAGACGCGGTGGCCGGCGGCGAGAGCGTCCGCCTCCCGCATCAGCACGATCATCCCGCAGCCCTCGCCCGGCCAGAAGCCGTTGGACCCGCGGTCGTACAGCTTCATCTCGCCCTTGGCGAGCGCGCCTGTCTTGGCGAAGCCGATGATCTCGAACGGGTCGATCGACAGGTCCACGCCGCCCGCGACGGCGACGTCGATGTCGCCGTTGATCAGCGAGGTTCCGGCGGTGGTCACCGACAGCAGCGAGGAGGAGCAGGCGCCGTCGACGGTGTAGCCGCCGCCGTTGAGGTCGTAGTGGTTGCAGATCCGGCCGGCGATGGTGTTGGCGAGTCCACCGGCGAGGGTGTCCTCGTCGATCGCCGGGAACGGCTCCTTGTACGCGGTCTCGACGTCGTCGAGGAAGTCCGCGATCCGGGACTCGTCCCAGTCGTCCTGGCTCTTGAGGGCCGCGGCCATCACCCGCCTGACGTACGGCCAGCGCAGCCGCATCACGTTGGCGCGGGAGAACTCGCCGGTGAGGGTGTTGCCGACGACGACGCCGGTGCGTTCGCGCGGCAGGCCCTCGCCGCCGGGGAACCCGGCGTCGGCGAGCGCACGGCCGGCGGTGTCGAGGGCGAGCCAGTGTGTGAGGTCGGTCGACCGGAAGGTGCTGCCGGCGATCTTGTGGGCGACCCGGTCGAACGCGTAGCCCTCGATGACCGCGGCGTTGCGGGCGTAGAAGGTGTCGGGGTCGCCGGGTCTGCGTCCCAGTAGTCGTCCAGGTTCATCCGGGCATCGGGCAGGCGGCGGAACGCACGCCGTCCGGCGACGGCGTTGTCCCACAGCTCGTTCGGGTTCGTGGCGTCGGGGTAGCGGCAGGCCATGCCGACGATGGCGATTCTGGTCATGCGGGCACCGGGACCTTCTTCGTCTCGGCCTCGGCCGACGCCGGGGCGGGGCAGGCGCAGGCGCCCTCGGGGCACGCGCACGCCGGGGCCCCGGACCCGGACGCGGCCGGGGCGGGGCAGGCGCAGGCGCCCTCGGGGCACGCGCACGCGGCGGCGGTGGTGGTGGTGCCGGTCTCGGCGGCGGCTTCGGCCTGGGTGACGGACCGGGTGACGGCGGCGAGGGCGAGGGCTTCTTCGGCACGCTTCCTGGAGACGATGTCGGCGGTCCACAGGAACGCGCCGCGGATGGCGCAGACGAGGGCGGTGGCGAAGAACAGGCCGTAGGCGACGCTCATCGCGGTCAGCACGCCGTACAGGGCGGCGACGCCTCCGCCGAAGGCGATCTGCCCCCACTTCGAGGACGGGGTCGTACCGGGGTCCGTGATCATGTAGTTGGTGAAGAGCACGAACGCCACGCCGGTCATCATCGCCAGGCCCGCGAGTATGGAGGTGTCGAACAGCAGGCCGCGGACGATCGCCTGGAGGGCGAAGACGCCGACCCAGCCCAGGATGAGCCACATGCGCTCGGTGAGCTTGGCGTTGAGCATCGTGCCGAGGACGATGATGATCGCCGGCACCAGCCAGTCGAAGCCGCCGTCGAGGTACTCGGTGAAGTGGTACGGCGGGGCGATCGAGGCCCACGGGAAGAGCAGCAGGATGACGGCGATGCCGAAGTTCGACGGGTTCATGAAGTGCCGCATCCGGCCCTTGACCGGGGCGCGCAGCACCCACTTGGTGCCGACGGCGACGATCACGCCGAACACCATGACCCATACGAGGTCGTTGACGTAGGTGAGCATGTTCACCGCGAGGGCGGTGATGTGGGCCGGGAAGAGGAACTCGACCAGGCCCTTGAACCCGCCGCCGGCGAAGCGCGGCGCGCGTCCCTCGGCGCGAGCGCCGAAGAGCTCCAGGACGATCTCGACGGTGTAGGCGGTCGCCAGCGCGATGAACGGCCAGGTCCAGGGCTGCTCGAAGCCGAGGACGGTGTAGCCGAAGATGTTGAGCACGGAGATGGAGATCGCGAACCGGCGCAGCGCCGTCGTGACCTTCGGGTTGTGCCGTGGGGCGGCGGCGGTCTTCGTTGCGGACATCGTCACTTCTCCTTGACCTCGGTGCCCAGCTCGAGGCTGTGCCAGCCCGGCGTGAGCTTCAGCTTCTGCTCGTGGACCTCACCGGTACGGTCGCGCCAGGTGATCACGGCCGGGACGGAGTCCCGGACGTCCTTGCCCAGGCCGATGTGGACGTCGGTGCTGCGCTTGCCGGAGTGGCCGCCGCCGCCGTCGATACGGGTGACGCGCTTGGTGCCGTCGGGCAGTTGGACGCGGACCTCCGCGCCGACCGCGGGCGCTCCGTCCGGGTGGGTGAGCTTCAGGCCCAGGTGGGAGCCGGTGGTGTCGGCGACGTTGTGCAGGAAGACCGGCTCGCCCCACTGGCGGGCGACCGCCAGGTCGAGCCGTCCGTCGCCGTCGACGTCGCCGGTGGCCAGGCCCCGGGTCGGGACGGGTTCGCCGATGCCGAGGGCCACGGAGAGGTTGTGGTACTCGCCGGTGCCGGGGTCCTTGGCGAAGAACCGCATGCGCTGGCTGCCGGCGATGTCGTCACCCTGCTTGACGTTCGGCCACCAGACGGGGTTGGGGACGAGGGCGTCGTTGGCGGTGGCGAGTTCCTGCAGCTGCGGCCAGCGGTTGTTCTTGCCCTTGACGAAGCCGAGGGCCTGGGTGATCTCCAGGTCGCCGTTGTTGTCGAAGTCGCCCATCTTCACGTCCCAGCCCCAGCCCGACCAGGCCAGCTTCAGGTCGGTGGACCTGTCCGTGTACGGGGCCTCGCCGTTCTTGAAGCGGCCCTGCAGCTCGGAGCGGGAGTCGGCGTCGTTCAGGAAGGCGAAGTTCGACTCCTGGATGCCGAAGGACGTGGTGATGTTGCTGACGAACATGTCGTAGATGCCGTCGTGGTCCAGGTCGCCGAAGTCGACGCCCATGCCCTTGAAGGAGCTGCGGCCCAGTTCCTTGGACTTCGGGACGGTGCCGCTGTGCGCGGCCTTGACCTCGGAGAACCGGATCTTTCCGGGGGTGGAGGTGTTGTACAGCAGCGCCGAGGTGCCGAAGTCGTGGGCGAGGAACATCTCCGGCAGCCGGTCGCCGTCGAGGTCGGCGGCGGAGGCGCCGAGCGACCAGCCCTTGTTCAGGCTCTGCGGGAGGGCGCCGTCGGTCTTCTCGTAGCCGTCCCGCGTCCACCGGAAGAAGTGGCCGCCGCCGCCGTTCTGGGCGTGCGACAGCGACGCGTTCATGGTGACGTCGCCGTCCTTGGACGGGTCCAGGACGGGGCTGTCGGGGAAGTAGTTGCCGATGTAGATGTCGTTGTGGCCGTCGCCGTCGAAGTCGGCGACCGCGGCCGCGTTGGAGTTCCACAGCGGACCGGTGTACGTCCTGCCGGGCTTGCCGGGCAGCAGCTCGGTGGCCGTGAAGGAGGCCGCGGTCAGCGGCTCCCCCTTCTCCCCCTTGTTCACGAAGATGACCGGCGTGCGGCCCCAGTAGTAGACGAGGAGGTCCATGCGGCCGTCCTCGTTGTAGTCGCCGGGCATACAGCCCATCGGCGCCATGGTCGTGCTGGTGCCCAGCGGCGCCGGGTCCAGTGCGAACGGCGCGTACGCGTCCTTCCGGGTCGGCGCCGGGGTGACCACGGCCTGGTCGATCCGCACGTCGTTCACGCACAGGTCGTTGGCCAGCCCGTCGCCGTCGAGGTCGTTGACCGCGATACCGGCGCCGACCGAGGAGATCCACGCGTCGATGTGCTCGTATGCCTTGTTGACCTTCCGCACCTCCTGTTTCGGAAATCCGGCGGGCATGGCGATGGACATCGGCTCGAATGCGAAATTCTTCGCCAGTTTGTTGACTTCGAAAGCCGACGACTCGGGCAGCCGGACGGCATAGAACGTGCCCACCATCAGGGCGAGCGCGACGATTCCCGGTGAATTCCTGCGGAGCCAGTTCTTTGTGACCGTCACTGGTCGGCACCTTTCGAGATGAGCGAGTCTGAAGCGAGTTCTGCGGCGATGTCGCGCCGCCAGGTCTCGTAGTCCGGGGCCACTCCCCCGCCGGGCGCCTGGGGCCGGGTGTCCCGGCACACCCGGGAGGCCCGCTCGGCCGTCGTGCCGCACACGACACGGGCCGCCAGGTGGGTGTGGTCGATGACCGTGCCCGCCTTGACGCGCGCCTCGGTGGCGAACGCGGCCCCCTGGGCGAGCGACCAGCGGTGCCGGCCCGCGCTCTCGGCGAAGTGCGCGAGCTCGTCCTCGCTCACGCCGCCCGCGTAGGCGCAGGCGAGTCCGGCGCCCGCGTAGAGGTCGCCGTGGCGCCGCTCGGGATAGGCGCGGATCAGGTCGGTGACGACCTCGGGATCGGTGCCGCCGACGAACCACAGAGCGCGGCCTATGCCCTGGTCGATGGCGTTGAGCGTGTAGTGGTTGTGCCCGCCGTTCCAGCGGAACGGGTGCTGGGTCCCCGGGGTGCGCACATAGGCACCGGTCTTGAAGTACGCCTGGTGGAAGCCGTAGCCGTCCAGTGCCAGCCAGCGCAGCAGCGGGTCGGTGGTGCGGATGTCGGGCCACAGGGGCTTCGGCAGGCGGGCCATCGCCCAGCCGATACCGACGTAGATCATGTAGTCGTGGTGGCGGCCCTCGCCGGTCAGCAGCCCCTCCAGGCGGCCGCCGTGCCCCGGCAGCGAGTCGTACACCGCCGCTCCCATGCCGGCGCCCTCGTAGGCGAAGCCGCGCATGTCTCTCGGGACGTTCTCCAGCAGTTCTTCCGCCTCGGCGGGGGAAGCGGCCTCCACGGCGTACGCGTATCCCTTGAGAAACACCTCACCGATGTGCTCGAGCCGCGCCTTTGCCTCCGCGCTCTTCACATGGAATCCGCGTACTTCCATGGTCGTCTCGGAAACAGGTGGCGTGAGCAATCGGCGGCGGAGTGCGCCAAAAACACTGGACACGGCAGAAGACCGCCCCTCTCGAATCCCTGGAATAGCCCGGCGAATCGAATCTAGCCAGGGGGCCGGGAGGGGCGTCTACTTCGTAAGTGCTCAAACAACTGCGGTGGTCAGTCGTGTGCGCACACCCCGCCTCCATACCTCGTAGGCGGGTCCTACGCCCTTCACGGGAGCGGTGGCGGCGCAGTCGTCGGCGAGTCGCGCGACGGCGTCGGCCGAGAGTCCCGTGAACGCGTGGACGGCGGCACTGCTGTGCTCGGGGACGAATCCGGCGTGGTGGCGTGCCTTGGCTGCGAAGACCGCGCCCTGGGCGAGGTGGCCGGCGAGTTCCGCCGCCTCCCCGCGCAGGGCGGACAGGTCCGCGGCCGAGCTGCCGCCGGCGAAGGTGGCGGCCAGTCCGACACCGCTCCAGAGGTCCGCCTGCCGGTCGACGGCGAACGCCCGTACGGCCGCGGAGACGTTGCCGACGTTACCTCCGTGTATGAACCAGAGCGCGCGGCCGACGCCCTGGTCGAAGGCTCGCTGCCAGTACGAGGGGTCCCCGTCCCAGTCGTACGGCGTGTCCAGGCGCTGTCCGGCGACCCAGGTGCCGGTGTCGAAGTAGGCGCGGTCGAAGCCGTAGCCGTCGACGCACAGCCAGCTCATCGCCGGGTACAGGTCGGGCTCGGTCAGATCGGGTGCGAGCTTGCCCCACAGCGGTCTGGGCAGTTTGGCCATGGCGAAGCCGATGCCGATGTAGTTGAGGAAGATGTGCGGTCTGCCGCCGCCCCGCAGCAGGTCACGGGTGCGGTGCCGGTTCGGGCCCATGGCGTCGCGGACGGCGCAGGCCATGGTGGCGCCCTCGTAGGCGAATCCCCTGTTCAGCGGGTCGACGAGCGCGAGCCGGCGCTCGGTGGTGGCCAGGTCCTTGTCCTCGATGCCCCACTCGAAGCCGGCGACGACGGCCTGCGGCACGGCCTCCAGCTGCCGTGTGCGCTCGTTCGGCTCGACGGGGAAACCGCGCCCGGCGAAGCTCACGTCGTCCAGGGACGGGGCCAGGATCAGCCTGCGCAGCGCTCCCAGTGCGGGCACGGGCGCCTCCTCTTGTGCGCCGCTGCTGTCGGCGGCGGGAGGGGCCATCGTGGGCGCACCGTGCGGCGGGGGGCATCTTCACGTGTGCGCTTCGGTGATGTGTTCAGCGGTTGCGGCGCACGTCCACTTCCTCGTCGTGCACGGCGCGCCCGCACTGGGAGCAGCGAAGTTCGACGTGGACGGGGCCGTCGCAGCCGATGTGGTCGGCGCGGCGCGGCGGCCCCAGCTCCTGCGGCAGATTGCGGTCTCCCCACTGCATCAGGGCGATCACGGCCCGGGTCAGATCGCGGCCCGCGGGGGTGAGCCGGTACTCGTGCCGCACGGGCTTGTCCTGGTACGGCACCCGTTCCATGACGCCGTGCTCGACCAGCCGGGCCAGCCGGCTGGCGAGCACGTTGCGGGCGATGTCCAGGTGGGAGAGGAACCCGTCGAAGCGGGTGGTGCCGAGCAGCGCCGACCGGATGATCAGAAGGGTCCAGCGCTCGCCGATGACCTCCAGGGACCGGGCGAGGTTGCAGTCCTGTCCCGCGTACGTGTGTCTCAGCATGAGCTCACTCTAGGGCTCGGCGAGTTGCGTGAAGGAACTCGATGTGGCGAAGTCGTCGCGGGCTCGGCCGGACCGCTCATGCGGCGACGAGCTTCCTCTCACCTCCCCCGGTGGGACGCCGTTCCATGCGGCTGTAGGCGTACGCCGCGGAGACCAGTGACATGTGGTGGTGCCAGCCCGGGTAGGAGCGGCCCTCGAAGTCGAGCAGACCGAACTCGTCCGACATCTCCCGCACCGAGTGCCCCGCCTGCCCGAGCGTCCGCGTCAGAGCGAGCAGCGTGTCCGTCCGGGCGTGTGTGAGGCTGGTCAGCCACAGCTGGAGGGGCCGTCGTCCGCTGTCGGGCCGGGTGGCGAGCAGCCGGTAGGTGCGGTGGATCCGGTCGCCGTTCCCACCGCGCCGCGGCAGCCTGACGAAGCACGACATGACGGTGGTGTGGCGGCCCCGTCCGTCCCGGGGTGCCACGCTCTCCATCCGGGTCAGGGTGCCCGCGTCGAACTCGAAGAGGCTTCGGGCGGCGAGCACCAGGCCCCGCCCGTCGCCTCCGTGGGGAGGCTGGAGTCGCAGATGGCGGCCGACGGCGACCTGGAGGGTGTCCGGGACGGCGACGGCGAAGTCGCGCCCTCGCAGGGCGAGTCCCCGGACCAGGGCCTCTGCGCTGGTTCCGCCGACCGCCTCCAGGTCGGCGACGACGGGCAGGGGCGCGGTCCGGCTGGCGGCGGTGAGCGCGTCCACCAGGTCGAGGGCGTGCTGCTCGACGGAGCGGGGGCCGATCTCATCGGGTATGCGGGTTCGCACACGGCGCTCGGGGTCCTTGGTCCACGAACCGGGAAGCAGAAGGCGCCAGTCGACGGGCACGGCCTGGTCGTAGGAGGAGAGGAAGACTCCGACGCCCAGCTGGCAGGTGACCGAGCGGCCCGTGGAGGGCAGGAACCGGCGGTGCACACCGCAGGAGTGCTCGCCGCGCTTGCGCAGCACCGCCTGTCCGAGCACCCAGGCGCGCGGGGTCATCTGCTGCTCGGCCCACCTGGTGAGCTCCGCCCGTACGGGCATCCAGTCCCAGGGGCTGGCGTTGACGAACTGGTGGAGGGACTGCGAGGTGGCGGGTGAGGAAGAGATCGCTGCCGCGAGGCGGCGCACCGACTTCTTGCCCGAGGTCGTCAGCAGGCTCTGCACGTAGGCCTGAGCCCAGCGCCGCTGGTCGGCCCGTGGCAGGCACTCGAAGATCCTCTCGGCGAACACCGGCAGCGATGTGCGAGTGGCCGTCAGAGCATACGCACCCATGGCTAGTTTCCTCCCCTGCTGTCGGCCTGCGGCTGCCGACCAGGCTAAAATAATAGCGAACGACCTCTTTTTTTTGCGACTCAGGAGAGTTGCCGAATGCACTTCGCCAAGTCCGACCCCGCCACCCGCGGCGGCGACCGCCGTCCCGCCGCCCCGAAAACACCCGGCAGACCCTCCAAGGGCATCCCGCCAAGGGCGCCGGCCACCCCCTGACCTGCCGTTATCCGGAACGTCTTGGGCAACTCCGCCTTGCCGGCCGGAGGAAGGGAGCGACAGTCTTGGAGCGAAGAGTGAACGTCAGTCCCACTCGGGACGCACCGGCGGTGCACCGACGGGCCGAGGTCAGGACCCTCGCATGTCCGGTGGCCGAGAGCCCTCTTCGGGAGACGGTGTGGTGAAGCAGGAGAGGGCCGTGCGCACGCGCCAGGCGCTGGTCGACGCGGCGGCGGCGGAGTTCGACCGCTACGGGTACGACGGGACGTCGCTGTCGCGCATCAGCACGGTCGCCGGCATGTCCATCGGCGCCGTGACATTCCACTTTCCGTCGAAGGTGGACCTCGCGGACGCGGTGCAGCAGGAAGGGCGGTCGGTGACGCTGGCCGCGCTGGAACTCCTTGCCGCAGAGCCGGTGCCGCCGCTGCGCATGGTGGTCGATCTGACCCTCGAACTGGCACGGCTGATGGAGCAGGAGCCTGCGGTGCGCTCCGCCATCCGCCTGGGCCGGGAGCGCCCCGGCACCGAAGCCTGGTCGGACGCCTGGCTGCCGACGGTCCGCGGGCTGCTCGACCGGGCGTACGAGAGCGGCCAGCTGCGGACGGACGCCCTGCCCGCGGACGTCACGACGCTCGTGGAGCATCTGACGAACGGGGCCGAGGCGTACCTGCGTAGCCGGACCGGCTCGGACCCTGCCTTCGAGAGCGCCGTCGCCCAGCTCAAGCGGGTCTGGCATCTCGCGCTCGTCGGCGTGTCCGCCGAGGGATCGGACGTGCGGCACCGGGCGGACCCGCCGACCGAGGAGGCGCAGGCGCACTGACGGGCCGTCGGGCGGACGATCACTGTCCGCCCGACGGCCCGTCAGGCGTGCCGCTACACCGCGGTACGGCCGCCGTCCACGGCCATCGCGGCCCCCGTGACGAAGGAGGCACGCGGGCTGCTGAGCCAGAGCGCGGCGTGTGCCACTTCCTCGGGGGCGGCCATGCGCTTCTGGATCTGGCGCGAGACGAACACGTCCTGCAGATGAGGGTGGGCCTCCAGCGCCCCGTCGATGAGTTCCGTCCGAGTGCTGCCCACGACCAGGGAGTTGACCCGGATGCCGCGATCGCCGTACTGGGCCGCGGCGGCCTTCGTCATCCCGATCACCGCGTGCTTGGCGGCGACGTAGGGTGCGCCCGCCACCGTCGCCACCACTCCCGCCGTGCTGGCGGTGTTCACGACAGCACCCGCCCCGGAGGGGAACATCGCGGGAAGCTGATGGCGCAGGCAGTTCCACGTCCCCGCACGTTCACGTCCATCACCTGCTCGAACACGGCGTCGTCGGTTTCGTGCAGATCGGTGCCCACCGTGCCCCATCCGGCGTTGTTGAAGGCCACGTCCAGCCGTCCGAAGGCATCCAGAGCGGCTCCCACCACCCGTCCCACGTCCTCGGCGAAGACGACGTCGCCCGGTGCCACCAGCGCGCGCCCCCCGCTCGCGACGATCTCATGAGCGACCTTCTTCAGCCTGTCCTCACGCCTTGCCATGAGGACGACCGCCGCCCCCTCCGCGGCGAACAGCCGGGCCGCCGCTGCCCCGATCCCGCTGGAAGCCCCGGTGATCATGGCGACCTTGCCGCTCAGCAGACCGCCGGCCTCTCTTTCCGCACCTTTGTTCAACATCTTGCCCCCTGATGAATGAGAGAAGGAACCGCGCGTGCGGCCAGGCCAGGCCCGTTCAGACCGGCGCGACAGCCGTGTGCTTCCAGACCGTCCCGCCTGCGGCCTCCGCATCGACGGCACGCAGCATCGCCTCGTCGATGTGATGCAGCGAGTCCGCTAGATGCCGTACACCCACCTCCTGCATCAGTCCGCGCTGGAAGCCGTGCTCGAAGTCGCTCGGGTGTCCGATGAACGGCACGTCGAGCTCCTTGGCCTTCTCCGCCACACGGGCCACGTCGTCGATGAACACCGCCTGGGCACCGGCGAGACCGAAGGCGCCGGAGGTGATCTCCGTGATGCCCGGACGGAAGTCGTTGGTGCAGACGTATCCAGGACCGTCGAAGAGGTGGGCCCATTCGCCGAGGAAACGGTCGAAGTGCTCCCTGCCCAGACCTCCGTAGCAGATCGTCCTCAGCCCCAGACCCCGCAGGCGCCGCACCAGTTCGATCGCGCCGTCAAGGAGACGGACCGGATGCTCACTCATGTGGGCGACCCGTTCGGCGAAGTACGCCTCCAGGGCCTCCGGTCCGGTCATCGGCACGCGCACCACGCGTGCCAGGTACTCACTCGCCACCTGCTGCGGCTGCGAGAAGACCCGCCGCTCTACCTCAGCGGTGTAGGCTCCACCGCGACTGACGACGAAGCGGTGGATAACCGGGCTGAAGGTGTCGTTGAGCAGCACGCCGTCGATGTTTATCGCGGCGAGCCGCAACTGCCGAAGTCCTTGGGGCAACGAGGGCCTCCTGAGTCGGTCACGGACGGTGGACTGGACGAGAGGGTGTTCTCCGGAAGGGGCGCCGACGGGGATGCGACGATCAGGCGAAGCGGTGCACGTTCAGGTCGATGGACTCCACGACCCGCTCGGACGTGATGCCCGGCAGGAGGATCCGCCACATCGCCACGGTCCGCTCGGGGAGATCCTGGCGCCCGGACACGGCGTTCGCGTACATCTGCATCCCGGTGCACGCTCCCACGATGAACTCGGCGAGCTGACCGATGTCGACCGACTCCCTGAGTTCGCCCTCCTCCTGAGCCCCCGCCAGGGAGAGTTCCAGGATCCTGGCCCATTCCAGGAACGGCGTCGCGTCCCGCACGGTGGCCCCGTCCTGCTCGTTGGTGAGCCGGACGCCCGCGCGGAGGAGGACGTCACGCTGTATCTGCCAGGCCCACACGAACGTCATGTCCACGATGCGCTGCAGTCCCTCAGCGCCCAGACGGGGGACGACGGTGTCGGGCTGCGCGGTCATCACGGCGCGCGCGAGGTCCTCCTTCGACTTGAAGTGGAAGTACATGGCGCCCTGGGAGACACCGGCCCGCTTCATGATCTTGCTGATGCTGGCGCCTCTGAACCCGTATTCGTCGAAGACCTCGGCAGCGCCCAGGATGATGGCCTCCCGCGTCTTGACTGCTCGATCCTGCTGCGGTTTGGCCATCGGTCTTGTGCTCCCTCTCGACAAAAAAAAAGAACAACCGATATTTTAAACCCAACCCGCGGTCACCGGTAGTGGCCATCGGGAAACACCTACGCACGCCCTAGGGGAGAGGCATGCTGACAACCACAGAGCCGCACACCGCGGCAAGACCGGCACTCACCACGACCGTCGCCAGGGAGTACGTGCACCGGGCGGCTCTGTCGGAGGTCTTCCTGACCGACTGGAACAGGGCCGGGCACGACGCCTTCACCGTCAAAGCGCAGCTGCCCCGCTGCCACACCTTCTACGTTCCCGAGTACGGGATGTACGACCCGCTGCTGCTGTGCGAGACGATACGGCAGTCCAGCACCCTGCTGACGCATGTCGCTTACCAGGTTCCGTTCGGTCACCAACTGTCCTGGTCGCGTCTGCAGTTCGCCGTCAACCCGCAGGCCATGCGCATCGAAGACACCCCTGCGGACGTCGAACTGCACGTGACCTGTTCGGACATCCGCTACCACCGCTCGCTGCCGGTGACGATGTCGATGCACCTGGAGGCCGTCCGCAACGGCTCGCTGCTCGCCATGGCCAGCGTCCGCTTCGGCAGCCACTCACCTGCCGTGTACCAGCGACTGCGCCCGGGACGAGGCGACATCGACGAGATCTTCGCCAATGCCCCGAAACCTCCGGAGCCCGTACCGCGCAGTGCCGTCGGCCGGCTGCGGAAGCAGGACATCGTGCTCTCACCGGCCGCGGAGCCGCTGCGCTGGCAACTCCGCGTCGACACCAGCCATCCGGTCCTCTTCGACCACGCCCTCGACCACGTTCCGGGCATGCTGCTCCTGGAGTCCGTACGACAGGCGGGACAGGCCGTCCGGCCTTCGCAGGCCGGCGCCGCGATCCCCGTGTCCATGGACGTCTCGTTCAACCACTACGTCGAGTTCGACGAGCCGTGCTGGATCGAGGCCGAGGAGACGGACGCCCCCTCGCCCACGGGCGCGCGCCGGACGATCCGCGTCAACGCTCTCCAGAAGGGTTCTTTCGCGTTCAACGCGAGTGCAGAACTAGCGGAGATCGGCTCCTTCTGAGCTGGCCGCTCCCCCGTTCACGACGAGCCGGAACGGATCCGATCCAGGAACGGCCCGGATCCTTAACGAGATTGAGGGAGGATGTGGAGTAAAGGCCCTGGCGACTGGCCCCCGAGGGGACAGCCGCCGACCGACCACCACTGGAATGCGAGGCCAAGTCTTACAGCGCCCGTCGAGCTGCAACTCGACGGGCGAAGGCCCGTTCTGGGTACCACCCCAGAACCGTGTTACTACCGGTTCTTCCGGAACCAAGAAGCCGCATGAAACGGCCTCTGACGCCCCCGAGCGGATCACGTTCATCAATCGAAAGGATCACGTTCGTCAACCGAAAGGAGGACCTATCACCCCAGAGAGAGACCCCATGCAAAGAGCAACCGCATCCCACCTCAGAGAGACATCATGTTGCCCGTGAGTGGAACCCCATGTTGCCCGTTGCCCGTGAGGAGAGCGCGTGTTGCCCGTGAGTAAAAACGCACGTTGTCCCAGAGAGACATGCCGCCCGTAAGCGAGACCCCATGCCGCCCCAGAGGAGACCCCATCATGATGAACCAATCCTCCGCGATTCTCCAGCCCCCGTACATGTCGATGGGGCGGATCGCCGTATTGATGCCGATTTCTTACCGACCAATTCCAGCCGTCCTCAGTCCGGAACGAGCCCCTCCGCCACGGCTTCCACCCACCGTGGACAGGTGAAGGTACCCATGCGGCTGGTGGAGTCCCCCCACTACTCCGACGCGGCGCTGAGCGTCTATATCAAGGTCAAGGCCCTCGCTATGCGCCCCGAGGGCTGCACAGCAAGCCTCGATACCCTCGCCTCGTACGTCAGGCTCTCCGCCTCCACCGTGCAGCGCGGTCTTGCGCAGCTTCGCGCCACAGCCCCGACGGCGTGGTCGAGCTTCCCGACAGCCAGCGCCGGTCCCTGCCCGGCGGCAGCGGAACCACGGCATGCCGCCGGGTCCGCCCCTGCGGTCCACCGAGCGGTTCATCTGGATACCCGTCGTCGCCAGCGAAGAGCTGAAGCCCCGCCTGCTGCGCGCATACGCCGTGATCGCCTATGCCGTCGTACGGGGGATCCCGCTCGCCGAACGCGACCTCGCGGGCTTCCTTCGCCATCACTCCGGCCCGCGCGCGGGCGAGGCCCTCACCACGGAAGCCGCCGGCCGCATCATCGACGAACTGGCCACAGCCGGCTGGATCAGCGTATGGCGCCGGGGCGGCTTCCAGGGGCGTCATCTCTTCCTCGTGCACAACGGCCCGCATCCGGCAACTCCCGCACTTGATGACCGATCGGGTTCCGACGCTGATGCGCGATCGCTCGCGTATAAGGAAGACCTAAGGATTGACCGACCTGAGAACGACGGGGTGCCTGTGTCACCCGCCGTAGGCGAAGTACCGGTGGAAGAAGCCGCAAAGGACCGCACCGACAGACCGGCGCCGGTGGACGCCCAAGGTGGTCGCGCGCTGCGCGCGGAGAACACCGTCCCACCCCCAGGTCCACCGCTCGCCGCACCGGGCAGACCGCCTGGCCCGGCCCCCAACTGACCTTCAGCCCACGACTCAACGCCGTGCTGGAACCAGTGCGCTTCCTGCTCCGCCAGGTCAACACCTACGTGCAGCGCCGCATCGGACGGGAGATCGCCAGACAGCTCGACGACGGCTACGGACCCTCCCGCCTGCGCGCCCGGCTCACCCAGCGCCTCGCTCAGACCCTCGTCTCCGACATCCGGGATCCCGGCCGCTGGCTGCTGGGAGTCGCACTCCCCCGCTGGGGCTGCGCCAACCCTGACTGCGAATCGGGGTCCTCTGGTCAACGGGCACGAGCTGTGCCGCCTGCCGGGAGGCAGTCATCGAACGTGCGGCGGCCCGCCGGGAGCGGGCCGCGGAGAAGCCCTCCGCCGACGCGCACCACAAACCGGGCCGGCAACCGGCCGCCGTCCCCCGCGTCGTGGAGTGCTGTCCCGACTGCGAGCGCCCCCATCTGCCCGGCGGCGCAGGTCTCTGCGCCGAGTGCCGTACACGCACGGCAACGCCGTCGGTAGCCGCGCCCCTACCCGCACCCACCGCTCCGGCCCCCAGCAGATGCCGGGGGCGGAACGGCCTCTGCGGCCGCCCAGCCCCGCACGGCCTGTGCTGGCGTTGCCGCACGGAGTCCGAGGCCCGCCCGCCCGGAGAGAGACTCGGCCCGGCCGGCACATGAGCCCCCGAACACCGCCAGGAGAAGCCATGCGTCTTGCCAAGCCCCACCGAACGAGCCCTGCGCCGCTACGGCCGTCCCACCAGCGCGGGCTCGCGCTCGGGCTGCGCGTGCACGGCGGGTGCCGGCTCCTCCGCCCCGGCCTCGTCGTAGGCAGCCTTGACCATGCGCTTCTCCTTCCACAGGTGGTAGAGCGAGATGGCGAGGATGGCCGAACCGATCATGTTGGCGACGAAGTGCCACCACACCCGGTACGTCACCAGCGCCGGTCCTGGCTCTACCAGGCCGAACCAGGTGGACAGACCGATCGCGCGGCTGGCCCCCAGCGCGATGGACAACGTCAGCACCACGTGCTCGAGACCGTGGATGCCCTGCATCCAGACTCCCATCCTGGCCCACTTGCGGGACGTGAGATGTCCGGTGACCCGTCGGGTGATCTGCACGATGCCGACCAGTCCTGCGAGGAAGATGAAGTTTCCGGTGAGGTGCAGGATCTCCATGCCGAGCGAGGGCTTGGTCATGTCCACCTGCCCCATCCCACGGGCGAGACTGTGGGCCCACGGGGTCATCCACGCCGGAGCATAGGGATTGGCGACCCAGTAGGCGGCCTGGGCCACATGCTCTTGGAAATGACCGATCTGCCCGACGACACCGAGCCCGATGACACCCACAGCCGTCCTGTACAGCCAGGGTCGGACCGGGCCCCGGTTCGCATACGCGAGCACGGCAACGGCAAGCCACATCGCAACGGCCCAGCCGATGAAGAGGACAGCGCCCGCGGTATCCGCGAACGACACAGCACTTCCCATACCGTGCATACCGGACGGGTGCTCCATGTGCGCTCCTTCTCCACGTTCGTATCGGACGACGCCTTTCGCCGTGCCACCCCAGACGCTAGGAAAGGGCGTGCGGAGTCCTCTACTTCAGCCGTGCGGACTTGGGCAGACTGCCGCCCGTACGCTCCTCCGGCAGCCGGGCACAGCAGACGGCTGTACGACGCCGTCCCGGTGGCGCGTGGAGTGTCTGCTGCACGCGCCACCGGGACTGGGGGCACCGGGACGGAGAGCAGGTTTATTACGTCGTAATGACCTGCCCTCACCGGAACGGAGCTTCTACCTCTCCTCCAGGAGGAGGTCGACCACCTGCTGCAGAAACTCCGCGCTGGTGGCGGCAGCCAGGTCAGCAACGAACGCCTCGGGGCCACCGAGCAGCTCCACGTATCGCCCCACCATCCGGTGACGCTCTCGGTCGCTGACCTTCTCGAAGATGATGTCCATACTGGCGACGCCGTCAGCCCACGGCATCTTGACCTGACGTGGGCTGAGAGCCGATGCCGGACGTGGGTCGGGCACGGTGGCCACGGGCGGTGCGTGTCCCGGTGCCTCAGAGTCCTCGCCGGGAGACCTTATTACGTCGTAATGAGTCGGCTCAGCGGGCTTCTGCGCTGCGTCAGGACTCGGCCTGGGGACGGTTTCCGCAGCCGGTGAGCCGGTGCCGGTGTTCCGACGGGCGCTCGCCCCAGCGTGCTTGTCAGCCTTTTCCTGGGCACGCCTGTCCTTGAGGCGCTGTAGGTGTTCTTCCTGCTCCTCCGGATTCTTCCGGCCCACGAGGCGCAGCAGGTCCGCGCGCTCCTCCCCGGCCTCGAGCTTGTGCTTCAGCTCGGGAGTGAGGCTGAGCAGGGCGAGCCGCTGCGAGATCCAGCCCTGGGAACGGTGCAGACGAACGGCGAGCGCTTCCTGGGTGCCGTGCACCCCAAGCAGTTGCTGCAGGGCCTTGGCTTCATCGAGCGGGCTGAGGTCCTGCCGGTGGATGTTGGCGACGAGGGCGGACTCGAGGAGCTCGTCGGGGTTCTTGCCGAGGCCGTCATCGAGCATCACCTTGATGCTCTCCAAGGAGGCTTCTCGTGCTGCGGCAAGGCGGGAGTTTCCGTCGATCACGACGTACTTGGTGCCTGGCTCGAGTTCGCGTTCACGGGTCGGGTTGGCCTCGAGGTAGGTGAAGCGGGACATGATGGTGATGGCCTGCTTCTGCCCGTGGTCGCGGAGGCTGCCGGCGAGATCGGTCAGATCGCCGAGCTCGGTCCGAGGGTTGTCCGGGTTGAGGCTGATGGCGCGGAGAGGAAGGGTGACCGGTGGAGGTGCGCCTTCCGTGGGGGCGGCCGTAGCGGCGTTGATGGCCGCGCGCCGGGAGCTGATGGGTTGTGCGTGCTGGAAGGAGGCGCCCGCTCCGAGCTTGGCGGCCTTGCTGCTCACGAGATCTCCCGAGCGAGCGCGCGGAGTGCTACGGCCTGATCGCATCGTGGGGCGTAGGCGAGCAGGGGCTGCTTCACGCGGACGGCTTCCTTCTGCTCCTTCAGGTCGCCGATGACGCCGACGACCCGAGGGTCCTTTATGGCCATCCAGGCTTCGAGGGAGGAGGTGGCGATGTAGCCGCGGCGGGCGTCGTAGTGGTTGACGACGATGCCGAGGTATTCGAGTTCGAGTCCCATGTCCCCGCGTAGGTCCTCGATCTGAGAGGTGAGCAGGGCGTAGGCGTCGGCGCTGCTGTCTTCGGCCTGGACCACGACGAGGACGCCGGAGTTGCCGGGGTCTTCGTCGGGGCGGCGGCGCCCATAGAAGGCGGCGGCGTCCATGCTGAGGCCGAGACTGGGTGGGCAGTCGACGAGGATTACGTCGTAATAGTGCTCGACGGGGGACAGGGCGCGTTCAAGGGCTGCCTCACGGGCGCGGACGCCGGAGAGTTTCACATCCAGCAGGAACGCGTCGGTGCAGGCTGGCAGCAGGTGGAGACGGCCGCCGAAGCGAGGAGCGTCGACTTCGACGATGAGGTCGCGAAGATCTCCCTTGGGTTCACCTGCCATGTGCTTGGTGAGACTGTCGCCGTCGAGTTGGAGCGGATCGTGGCCGGTCTGCTTCGTCAGATGGCCCTGGGGATCGAAGTCGACCAGCAGCACCCGGAGTCCCGGCCCGGGCAGGTCCTCGTAGTCGAGGGGCGAACGGGGCTGATCCTCGTTGAGGAGGGCGGCGAAGTGCTTGGAGATGCGGACCGGGTGGAGCAGGTCGGCCCCTTCGGCCAGGGCCTGGCCGGCTCCGGAGGTGACCGCGGTCTTACCGACGCCTCCCTTTTGGTTGCAGACGATGATGCGCCGGACGACCGCAGGGCGCTGCACGTTCGGAGGCGGGTTCTTGTCGAGCCACACCCGCACGGACTGGGACAAGCCCTGGACGAGGGAGACACCGCGAGCTTCGCAGTCTCCCTTGAAGGCCTCCCACTGGCCCGGGGGAGCCAGGTGGAGAACGACTTGGCGCCGGCGGTGTCGATGGGGGACCGGTTCGCACCCAGCCCGCGCCAGGCGGTAATGCCCGCCTCGACCGCATGCTGGATGTCGATGCCGTGCTGTGCTGTGCGGATCTTCAGATCCTGCTGCAGCCCGGCTGGCAGCTTGGAGACGACCTTCTCCCGGTCGCTGGATGAGGACGAAGTCATGCGCGACACCTTACTAACATTCAAGATCTTCTGTTGCGTCAACACGTTAGTAAGCCACAACTTGTGGATCGTTGAGAGCCGGGGAGGAGCACCTCCCCTGTATTACGCCGTAATAGCGCCTCGAGGATCGCCGAGCCCGCGCGACGGAGTATTACGACGTAATGAGCACTCGCTCGGAGCACGACAGCCACTCGCCGCCTCTCCCCGGCCCTGGGCAGAGTGGGCCCAACCCGGCGCTGCCCACTTCTTCCTACTTCTTCAGTCCACTCACTCGTCGTTCAGCTCTGCTCGGACTGTGTGAGCAGGCACCGCTGCCGGCCGTCCGCGGTCGGCTGGGGCAGCTTCCTGCACGCACCTGCACGCACCTGCGCGATCCATGCGCGATATATCGTGCGATTGATGTAGCGTTCAGAGCGGAGGTGGTGGTGTGCCGAGCGATGAGGACGCGCTGTTCGGTGCGGTCGACGCCCTGCTGGAGGAGGTGGCTTCCAGGGAGCCTCTGCCCGCCCCGGCAGAGCGGAAGCGGCTTCGCGAGGCCGCCGGTCTCAGCCAGGAGCAGGTGGCCGGTGTCCTGCAGGTCCGCCGTGAGGCGGTCAGCGGCTGGGAGGCCGGCCGCACGGAGCCCAGGGCGCCCAAGCGCGCAGCCTACGCCCGACTGCTGGAGGGGCTCGCGGCCCGCTACCCGGCTCCGGGAGCGGAGCCGGCGGCCCAGGACGTTGCTGTCCCCGGTCCTGGCGGCACCGAGCCGCCGCGGGCGCCTGCTGCCGCGCCCCCGCCGCCGGACGCCGCCCGCTCCGCGGCCGTTCCCTCACCGTCCCGCCCCGCGGGCAGCACCGCGCCCGCCCGGTCAGCAGCCCCACGCCGCACCACCGGGGTGGAGACGAGCACGAAGGGTGCGTCGACCACGGAGGCGCCCGACGCGCGTTTTGCGCACGGCCCGCTGGGGGTGCTCGACGGAGACGGTTCGGTGTACTGCCTGGGTGGGCTTGTGCTGGACTGCCCGGCCGGGACCGTCGTCGAGGTCGTGGAATGGGTCCTGGGCGAGGCGAAGCTCGGGGGGCTCGGCTGCATCGCGCGGGCAGGGACTCCGACCCGCTCATCGTGGTCACCGCCGCCGCGGCCGTACGACTCGGGCTGCCAGCGGAGCTTGAGGACCGGCGGAGCCTGCGGCTGCCACAGAGCCACGCGGTGGTCAAGCAGATCTCCAAGGCGGGGTGGAAGCTCACCAAGCGCGGGTTCGGCCCGTGGGCTCGGGTCTACCGGCCCGCTGACGGCGACCGGCGGCAGTGCGTGCAGTTCGCCGTCCTGCCGTGGGACGCGCTCGACACACGCTCCTGGGGCGACACCGCCCGGCTGCCCGCCCCGGACGTCGCCGCCGTCCTCGGCACCTACGCCTCCCGCGTCATCACTCCTCGGGGATCGACGGCCGTGTGCGGGCTGGAGCTGATGACCGCGCTGCGGCCGCCGACCCGCGCCGTACGCGACGAGACCTCGGGGACGTGGGTGCCGGGCCCGGTGCCCGGCTCCCTGTACGAGGCCGTGGATCCGGCGCCACCGGAGGCGCCGGCAGAGCATCCGATCGTCGCCGGCCTGTACCCGCGCCATCACCAGCGCACTCCGGATCAGGTGCTCGACGAGGAGGCCTTCGACTGGATCCGCGAGCCGGAGCTGCTCACCGGGGCCGAGTGCGCGCGCCGGTTCGCGGTGGGCATCGACGTGAACACCGCCTTCCTCGCCGCCGCCAACCGCCTCGTTGTGGGCCTTTCGGCCCGGTCCACGTGAAGAAGCCCGCCTTCGACAAAAAGGTCCCCGGGTCCTGGCTGGTCGATCTGTCCGGTATCGAACTCGACCCCCGGCTGCCCAACCCCTTCACTCCCCACGGGGAACGGCCCGGCGGCCCGGCCTGGTACGCGACGCCCACCGTCGCGTACGCGGCCGAGCTCGTCGCGACCTACGAACTGCCGGTGCCGATCGAACCCGTCGAGGCATGGCTGCGGCCGGAGTCGGGCCCGTACCTCGACCCCTGGTACAAGCGGTTGAGCGAGGCGTACAGGGCGACGATGGCCGACCTCGGTGTGATGGCCGGGATGGGCGACGTCGAGTTCCTGACCGCGATGGCGACGCACCGGCAGGCCGACCCCGGCACGGCAGCGGTGCTGTCCGCCATCAAGGCGACGGTCAAGGGCGGCATCGGCAAGCTGCGTGAGCGGCCACAGGGTGCGGGATACCGGGCCGGAGAGCGCTGGCCCGCCCTGGAACGCCCTACCTGGCGCCCCGACATCCGGGCCGCCGTAATCTCCACCGCACGCGTCAACATGCACCGCAAGATCCTCAAGACAGCGCTCGCCACACAGCACGCACCCGCTCCCACCGGGCATCTCGCCCTCGGGGACGACGCACTCGTTCCGGTCGCCCTGCTGTCGGACTGCGCCGTGTACCTGTCCGACGGCCCTTCGCCGCCGGACGTCCTGCCGTACACGCCGGACGGCAAGCCCGCGCCCGGCACCTTCCGCCTCGGGGTCAGTCCCGGCATGGTCAAGCACGAGGGCACCCAGGACCTGATGTGGGCCGTCCGGATGCTCGAAGCGGGACACAACCCCGCCCAGCACATCAAGGGCACCGACGCCGCCCACGAGGGGGAGTAGAACGCGATGGGCATGTTCGACGACAGCCTCGACCAAGCCGTGGCGAACAAGACCACGAGGCCGGTACCGAAGAGCGCACCGGCACAGATGCGGTACCTGGTCAAGCAGCTCAAGGGGACCCGGCCGGTGGCCGAACTACTGGGCATCTCCCAGCGCACCGTCGAGCGCTATGTGAAGAACCAGATCAAGCGGCCCCGCCCGGAACTCGCCGCCCGCCTCGCCCAGGAGGTACGCCGACGCTGGCAGCCCCGGGTACGGGAGCGGGCCAGGAAGCAGGCCGCCACGTCGACGGGCATCGTGATCGAGACCCGCGCCAGGTTCGGGTTCACCGCTGCCCCTGGCAGCACCGACGACGCCCGCATCCGGCTCATCACGCACCATCTGCCACCCGCGTACGCCGCGCGCCTCTTCGACGCCCAGACCCAGGGGGCCACCGACCGGGAGCTGAGGGCCATCGCGGCGGAGGGCCTCCAGGAGGAGTACTTCAAGGACCGCGGCCGCCGGGCCGCCGGCCTGTCCGTGGAGTTCACCGACATCGATTACGTCGAGTTCGACCTCTGACGCGGCACGGAACTGCGGCCGGGCGCGCGTTGATACCGAACGGTGCGCAGGCGACGTCTCCGGCCAGAGTCCCCCTGGCCCTTCAGCCTCGGACTTCGAGCGAAACCGAAGGCCGCTCAGGCGTACTCGCCGGGACCGGCACCGGGGCCGTGGGCGACTGCGCTGGGGGTGCGGCGGCCGACGATCGCCGGGGCCTCCTGGAGGAGCGAGTCGTCGGTGAGCGCCTCCACCATGAACAGCGCGAAGTCCACACGGCGCGTCAGATTGCTGGCCAGTACCGGGTCGCCCACGTGCCGGCTCCACACGGGCAGGCCCTGACTCTCCCCCTCCTCCAGGCTGCTGCCGCGCACCACGGTCCACCGGGTGCCACTGGCGAACACGCGGCGGCACGCCTCCACCTGGTCGTCGATCTCGACGGCGCGGATTAGCCTCCCTACCAGGGCGGCGACCCGGACGGCCGCCAGGAACGTCCGTGAGTACGTGTCCTTGCCGTCGCGTGTGATGTGCCAGCCGCAGGAGAAGACCAGGCGCGCGCCCGGCTCTGCGTGGTCGAGCACCGCCTGCGCCGTGCCCGACGCGTACTGCCGAACTCCCCAGGGCACCAGCACCGTCAGCACTCCGTCGCATCCGGCGACCGCCCGCCGGATCACTTCCGGATCGTTCGTGGCCCCGGGGACGACGGTCATCCGCCCTTCGAACGGGGCCAGTTTCGGCACGCTGCGCTCCCGGCACACGCCGACCACTTCGTAACCGCGCTCCAGCGCGTGTCGGACCATGTACTGCCCGAGTTTTCCCGAAGCCCCAACAATGCAGACCTTCCTCACCCGATTCGTGCCCATCGGCCCAGCCCTTCACCGAACATCAACCTTATGTTGTAAGGCAAGCTAACCTTATGCTGTAAGGTAGTCAAGAGGAGCGAAAGGAGGGCCTGTGCGCGAGCGAGGCAAGGGCCGGCGGGGGGCATCGGCGCGCACCCCTCTCAGCCGCGAGCGCGTCATCCGCACCGCGATGGCGGTGGCGGACGACAAGGGGGCTGCCGCACTCACCATGCGGGCCATCGCCGAACCACTGGGCGTCGAGGCGATGTCGCTCTACCACCACGTCGCCGGCAGGGAGGAGATCCTCGACGGCATGGTCGACGCTGTCTTCGGCGAAATCGACCTGCCGCCGCGCGACACGGACTGGAAGAGCGCAATGCGCCGACGCGCGTTCTCCGCCCGCCACGTACTCCGGCGCCATCCCTGGGCCCTCGGCCTGATGGATTCCCGCTCCCACCCCGGCCCCGCTACCCTGCGCCACCACGACGCCCTCATCGGCGCGCTGCGCGCCGGAGGATTCTCCGTCCCGATGGCCGCGCACGCCTTCTCACTGATCGACAGCTACCTGTACGGGTTCGTCATCCAGGAGTTGAGCCTGCCGTTCAGCAGCTCGGCGCAGTTGGAAGAGGTCGCGGGCGCCATCCTGCGCGACGCGCCCGCAGGCGCCTACCCCCACCTCACCGAACTCGCCACCGAACACGCCCTCAAGCCCGGCTACGACTACGCCGACGAGTTCGCCTTCGGCCTCACCCTCATCCTCGACGCCCTCCACCCGGACGAGACCACAGACCCGGATCGGACAAAACCGACGGCACGCCCCGGCCCCGTCAGGCCGGACACCGACCCCGCCCCACCAAGCCCGCAGCACCGCCGAAACGGGCCATCGGCCACCGGCTGAACACCCGGTCACCTCCACCCACCCCATGGCGCCACGGAAAACGAAAGCTGTGCACATGACGAAGTCCATGGACCCGCACCAGCGCGAGGCGGTGGACGCGGTCCTGCGCGCCCTTGAGGTACGCCCGAGCACGAAACTGCCCGAACACGGTCTGCGCACCCAGGTCATCATGGCCACAGGCTCGGGAAAGACCCTGGTCGCCACTCGCAGCGCCGAGGAACTCCGCGCCGGCCGGGTCCTGGTGCTCGTGCCGTCCCTCGACCTGCTCACCCAGACGGCCGCCGCATGGCGTGAAGGCGGCCGCCGAGGGCCGCAGATCGGGGTGTCCTCCCTGCGGGCGGCGGAGGCGGCCTTCCCAGCACCACGGACCCCGGCGAACTCGCCGAGTGGACCCGGCACCTGGACAAGGTGACGGTGCTCGCGACCTACGCCTCGCTCGGGCTCGGCACGCTGGAGCGCGCGCACGCCGCCGGAATGCCCGCCTGGGACCTGATCGTGGTCGATGAGGCACACCGGACCTCCGGCCGGATCGGCAAGCCCTGGGCCGTCGTCCACGACAACCGGAGGATCCCCGCCGCGCGCCGCCTCTACATGACAGCCACCCCGCGTCTGTGGCAGCTCGAAGAGGACCGGGGCACGCCGGGCGGGCTGGTCGCCAGTATGGAGGACGACCCCGACGGTCCGTTCGGTAGCCGCTGCTTCACCCTGACACTCTCGGAGGCGATCGAGCGGGGAGTCTGCGCCCCCTACCAGGTCGTGTGCGTCGACGTGTCCGACCCCGGCTTCCAAGTGGCAGTACTCCTCAGCGCCGACGGCCGCTCGGCACAGGTACGCGGTGCCCGCATGATGGCCCTGCAGACCGCCCTGATGAAGGCCACCGCCCAGCAGCGTCTCCGCCGCACCCTGGTCTTCCACCACCAGGTGAAGGAGGCAGAGGCGTTCGCCACGGGGCTGCCGGACGTCGCGCGACGGCTCCGTCGTACCGACTCCGGCCGTTACCCGGCCACGATCCGGGCCGGCTGGCTGTGCGGCGACCACGCGCCGCTCCACCGCCGCCGCCTGCTGGGAGAGTTCGCCGACGGCACCACCGCCGAAGGCACTCCCGTCGACGTGTCCTTCCTCAGTTCGGTGAAAGTCCTCGGGGAAGGCGTCGACACCCGAAACTGCGACAGCGTGTACTTCTGCGACGTCCGCGGCTCCATGCCCGACCTGGTCCAGGCCGTCGGGCGCGCGCTGCGGATGCGACCCGGTGAGGGCAAGGTCGCCACGCTCATCGTTCCCGTGCTCCTCGGCCCGGGCGAGACCCCCGAGAACATGCTCACC
This sequence comes from Streptomyces sp. I6, assembly GCA_003725745.1. Lineage (GTDB taxonomy): Bacteria > Actinomycetota > Actinomycetes > Streptomycetales > Streptomycetaceae > Streptomyces. The sequence goes on from RHDP01000002.1 coordinate 114,342, forward strand.
TCGAAGGCGTACGGCGGACTGGCCAAACTCCTGGAAGCGCTCAGGGCGCACGATACCCGTGTGGTCGAACAGCTCGCCCAGCCACAGGCTCCCAGCCCCTCCAGACCCCTCCCGCAGGGGCCCGCGGGGCCGTCAGCCGGCGAGGGGGAGACGGTGGCGGCCGAGGTCTCCGCTCCGGCTCGGGAACTGCTGAGGTTCTCCACCCCGCGCGATCCCGCCCTGCTGGCAGCCTTCGTCAGACTCCGTGTCATCGACCCTGAGGACGCCTACTGGAAGCGCGGCATCGAGGCCGCCGTCCGCTACCTCCGCCAGCACCGGCACCTGCGGGTGCCCTTCACCCACCGCATGCCCGAGAGCGGCGCCGAAGCACCCCCGCCTGAAGGCGGAACCGAGGAGCAGGAAGTGTCGCCCGGCACACCGGCCGGGTTCCCACTGGGGCAGTGGATCGCCGACACCCGCCGCGCCCATGCGGCCGGCCGGCTCACCGACGGGCGCGTGGGCCAACTGGACGAGCTCGGCATGGTCTGGTCGCACGTCGACATCGCCTGGGAGCAAGGCCTCACCGCAGCCCGAGGATGGGCCGCCGAACACGGCCACCACCTGCTGGCCCCGGCCGACGCCACCCACCACGGCTACAGGGTGGGCATCTTCCTGAAGAACGCCCGGGCCGCCGCCCGCCGGGCGGACCGGATCGAGCAGTGCCGTGCCGAGGGCCTGCCCGTCGAGTCCGAACACGGCGCACTCTCCCAGGAGCGCCGGGACGCACTGGAGGAGATCGACCCCTCCTGGTGCCCGGCCTGGGCCATCGACTGGCAGCGCGCCTTCCACCTTGCCCGTCGGCACCTCGAAGAGGGCGGCACCCTTCCCACCGAGCCGGGCATTGTCACCCGCCACGGCGAGGATCTCGGACGGTGGGTACGCTCACAGCGCCAACGCTGGGACGGGCTCAGCAGCGGTCAGCAGTGGATGCTGAGGACGGTCCTCGGCATCGAGCCCGCAGAGGCCGCCGGTGAACAGCCGAAGACGCGCACCACGCACGCGGACAGGTGGACCCTCAACCTCGCCGCCGCCACCCAGTACTACGAGCGCGAGGGGCACCTCCAGGTCCCCCGCAAGCACGTCGAGACCCTTACCCTCTCCGCGGGTGACGGCAGTGCCCAGGAGCAGCGCCCGGTCAAACTCGGAACCTGGATCAGCAACCAGCGTTCGCGCGCCGACGCGCTGTCCCCTCGGCGAGTGAAGCAGCTGACCGCACTCGGCATGCGCTGGTCGTAGTCCACTGCACGGCACGGCGCACCGAACGCCGACCGCGTCCTCACCTCGGTGGCGAGCCTCCCCAGCTGGAACTCCTCTTCGCCCCGCCCCATCACTGGGGAGCGTTATACCCAGTTCCCGCATCGCCGTCGACGGCGGCCCGCCTTCGGAGCGCTCGGTCTTGTAGCCCTTGGTACGCGCGGCAATGGTTCGGGGGTCGACGGCCTCTGCGGGTGCCCCCATGGCGTAAAGCCCCTCAGGAGCGGCGTCCCGGTCGTGGGGGAGAAGCCAGAACACCCGCCGCCGGAACGTCCCGGAGGATCGTGAGGCTTTGGCCATCGGCCCGAGAAGCGCGTATCCGACCATGCGTCCGTCGCGATGGTACGGAGGCTTGCCGGTGCGCGTAGGGAGCCGATCAAGGCTTTGCCTGACGTAGTCGAGCCGGGTGACGTCCTCGAGCCAGATGATCTCGGATTCGTCTCGAATCTCGTCCTCGGTGATCAGGGAGCTCATACGCTGGCTTGCCTCTCCTCGTCAGTGAGCACTCCGATGCCGGGGTAGTACTTGCGCTGGTTCGACAGGATCATTTCCTTCGGAGAGGCGAGCCCGACCAGTTCCCGTGCGCGCGCGGCGAACGCGCGTGAGGACATGATGGGTGCTCCTTCGTTCTGACACCATGCCCGGTACGCGGCGTACAAGCCGGTCTGCTCCGCTCGCAGTTCGCCGCCGATGACACAGCACTCCTCGAAGAATCGGCCCGTGTGGTCCTCGGTCTCCGCGTAAGCGGTTGTCGCGATACGCACACGTTCGGGGCCCGTCAGGTCCTTCTCCCTCCGACGTAACGGCGGGCCCCATCGATGAGCCAGCCCAGAATGCCGGGTCCTTCCTCCGTCACGAGAATGTCCGCCAGGTTGTCGATCTTGCGGTCGTCGGAGACCACTCGCTCGAACGGGATCAGCCGCATTCGGCGCCAGAAAGCAAAGCCTCCGGTGCCGACCTCTGGCCGGTGGTTGCCGAGCAGCCACAGCTTGTGGGTGGGCTGGAAACTGAAGAAGTCCTGTCTCATCCGGCGGGCCTTGATGCGGTCGCCGCCGGTCAGGAGTTTGACTCGTGCTTCGTCGAACTTGTCTCCGTGCTTGACTTCCGAGCAGACGATCACACGTCGGCCGTGAAGTTCGGCCAGGTCCGTCGGGTGACCTTCGTAGGGGCGGGCCATGAGGAAGCCGGGCGGGGCCGCGTCCGCGTAGTCTCCGAGCAGTTTCATCAGCACGTCGAGCAGCACGCTCTTGCCGTTCTTGCCGGCCCCGAAGAGGAAGGGCAGGACCTGTCCTCCGACGTCGCCGGTGACCGAGTAGCCGAGAAGCAGCTGCAGGAAACCGATCATCTCCCTGCCCTCGGTGTCGCCCCCGAAGGTGTCGGTGAGGAATCGGTCCCAGCGGGGGTGGGCCCTGCTGGGGCCCACGGTGGTGGAGCGTGAATGGAAGTCCTTGTTCGGGTCCGGAGTCTTCACCAGCCCGGTCCGGAGGTCGACGATGCCCTCAGGTGTGCACAGAGCATACGGATCGGCGTCCAGCAGGGCCGCGTTGAGGACCATCCCCGGGGCCGCCTTGGCCTGGGTGAGCATCGCGTTCACGCCCGAGGTGGACAGCGCTCGCCGTCGGTGCTGGTGGAGGGCTTGCGCGGTGAACAACCCTCGCGGGTCGCTGCTGGCGATGTTCTCGGCAAGGTCACCAGCAGCCCATACGACCGTGTCGTCTTCATCGATCTGCCATCGGGTGGTGTCCCACCGGTACCACCCGATGCCCGGGACGTGCCGGTAGTCATTGGCGTACAGCTTCACGAACAGCTTCGCGTTGCCGCGGTCCGTCAGGGTGTCGGGCAGCAGACCGTACTGTGTCGCCCCTCCGGCGGCCATGGGGGCTCACCGCCCTGGGCCGGGACGGGAAGTGCACCCTGAATACGGATCTGGGCGGCAACGGCGGCGGCATCGAAGTCGAACAGGACATCGTCATTGCCGGTAGAGGTCATCGGCAGCTCCCTGGATGCAAGGGGCGCTTGAGGCCGGCGGCCATACCGCTACGGATGATCTGCTCTGCCCGACGCTCTTGACCAGGGCGGGCTGAATGTGCGGTCTCGACCAGAGCCCGCTCGGCATCCTCCTGGACGAGACGGCCTGCTGCTACGAGCCCGCCGAGCGTGTAGGCCGCCCGGTTGAGGGCGTCCGTGAACCCAGCTCCCTCGGCGACCTGACCACACGCCTGAACAGGGGCCAAGACAGCGGCGAGTACGTGGCCCCCGTACCACGGCCGCCACCAGCCGCCAGTACCGCCTGCTGGGCTCGGGGCGGGACTGACCGGGAGCGGGGATGTGGGGCCCGGGGAGGTGCCCGTGCGCTCGAGCTCCTGGGCAAGCCAGCTGGGAAGCACTGCCGGCTGGCGGACTTCCCGACAGGCACGTACGTTCCCGCGCTGGTCGTCGTGCCGGGCGCCACGATGTAGCCACCGTGCGCCCGGACGTCGACCTGCCAAGCGAGGGCGCGGCTTCCGCTGGAGCGCTGGAGCACTGCCAGCGACGGTTGTCTCCTGCCCTGTACCAGACGTGAAGCCCACCGGAAGGGGTCCTGACACGCAGTGTGCCCTCGTCGTCCGCGGGGCTGGGAGCTCCCCGCAGGGCCGCCAGAACGGCGATGGTGTGGAATCCGTTGGCGAGACCGGTGAGGTCCACGTTCTCGGAGATGGAATGCCGGGAAGAATGCGACTCCGATCCGGGGGCTCAGCCTGATGAGCGTCGATGTCGATGACGACCAGCCCTGCGGGGCCGCAGGCCACGCCGACTCCGAAAAGAGGGTTCGCCGTCCACCATCGGTTGATGCGTCGCTGGTCGAGAGTGGCCGCGTGGAAACCATGACACCAGCGGCCGGAGGGCAGGCACGCACAGCCCGCGGCGACATGGCCGGGACGCCTGCAGTCGTCACAGTTCGCAGCTGGCGTCTTGCGACCGTGAGCGAGGGGATGCACCGGCCAGCCTCGACGGGCGCACCACTGCGCCACGGTCAGTGCCGCACGAGCGATCGAGGCCTCTGAGACAGGCTTTCGTGAGTCGCTGAGTGAAAACCCCAGCTCAGCAGGCATTTGCTCCCCTATCAGCGACCGAAGCGACTCAACGACGGACACACCTTAGCGAACAGGTGCTCCAGAGAGGTGCAGCGCGGGGAGACAACCCCCGATCGTGTCGATGGTTGACCGGATCGAGCATGTCTCAGCGACCCAAGACTTCGGGCAGCGACTCGGTGGGAACAGTCGCTGCGCCCCATCGCAGGCAGAACTCACAGGTCGCATAGGCTGTGACGCAGCAAACAGCGACTGAAGCGACTCAAGTCTTCTATATATGACGCACACGCGCGCACAGGAGTAGCTCATATATCCATCGCTTCAGT